>NZ_JASKLR010000100.1 GCF_030124325.1 Sinorhizobium sp. 8-89 | reverse complement strand
GCCGTCAAGGAGAGCGAGGCGCGTTTCAGGGCCATCGCCGACGATGCGCCGGTGATGATCTGGGTGACTGATGCAAGCGGCGCCGCCACCTACCACAGCCGTCTTTGGCTCGAGACGACCGGGCAGACCGCCGAAGAGGCCCGCGGTTTCGGATGGGCCGATGCCGTTCACCCGGACGATCGTCAAAAAGTCGAATGCGGATTTGGCGCGGCCTCGCGTCACAGAGAGCCGGTCCGGGTAGAATACCGTCTTCGCCGCGCCGACCGCAGCTTGGCCTCAGTCCTTGATATCGGACAGCCACGCTTCACCTCGGACGGCGGGTTTCTCGGCTATGTTGGTATTGCCCTCGACATCACCGAGCTTCGCAACGCGGAACAAGAACGCTTTCTGGCGCAGAAGCAAATGCATCACATGGCGCGACACGATGCGCTGACCGGATTGCCGAAT
>NZ_JASKLR010000099.1 GCF_030124325.1 Sinorhizobium sp. 8-89 | reverse complement strand
TTTCGGGCCAGTTCATGGCGATGTCGTGGTGCCCGATCCAAGCGTCAGGATCCTTGTAGTCGATGACGCCGCGCGCCGTCCTCCCGACGCGTTCACGAAGAACCTGTAGGACAGGACTCCCGGATGACCTTCGGCTTCGACCCGCCTTGCCAGTGCGCTTACCGCGATCTCAAAGTCTTCCGCCGTCCCCTTCAGCTCGTATGGGGTCAAGATGGTGAGGCGGTTGTCGATCATGATTGAACCTCGGTCCGAAACAATATCTCCTTGCAGAACCCGCACATACCCCAGGTCGGCACGGGATCAGGCGTGGCAGCCAACCATACCATCAACAAGCCATTCCTCGCAGTCGTCGAAGCCAGGATAGGGCGCGAGTTGCTCGTTCCAATCGATGAGACGAGTGACAGGTTCCCTCCGTGCGACGCGATCTGAACCGGAAAGATCGACCCAATGCGG
>NZ_JASKLR010000098.1 GCF_030124325.1 Sinorhizobium sp. 8-89 | reverse complement strand
GCCCGGCTGATACTCCACGTAGGTGCCGCGTCCGCCGGCTTTGGCTTGATCAAGCGCTATGTCGGCAGCCTGGATAAGCCCGTCCACCGATTGGTCACCGATCGGGGCAGTCGCAAGCCCAACAATCACTCCAGGATCCACCTGCGTTCCCGCGAGCTCATACGGCACTTCGACGACATCGATAAGCTGCTGCGCCAGATTGCGCGCTTCGTCACTGCTCGTTATGCCGGTGCGCCAGACGACGAATTCGTCGCCGCCCAGTCGGCAGAGCATGTCCGATTGCTTGACACAATTGCGCAGCCGCTCCGCCACACGACGCAGCAGCAGGTCGCCGGTGGCTCGACCATAGGCGTCGTTGACCGCCTTAAGGCCATTCAGAACAACACAGTGAATTGCGACTTTTGTGCTCGGCGCGATCTTATCCGAAGTGCGTTCGAACTCCTCGCGGAGGAACTGACGATTCGGCAATCCGGTCAGCGCATCGTGTCGCGCCATGTGATGC
>NZ_JASKLR010000097.1 GCF_030124325.1 Sinorhizobium sp. 8-89 | reverse complement strand
GATTCCCAAATCGGATTGGCTGTGATTCCCTGCCTTCGACGGGAGGGACACGATGGGCAAATCACATCCGATTGCGTTGCGCGGCCGAGTCATTGCCTTTGTCGAGGAAGGTCACAGTCACCGGGAAGCGGCCCGGCATTTCCGGGTGTCGCCGCGTTTCGTGAACAATCTGGTGAACCTCAAACGCGCGACCGGATCGCTGGCGCCGCGGCGACAAGGCCACCTGGGTGGCGGCAAGCTGAACGCCCATGGCGATTGGGTCCGCGAGCGCCTGGCGCGGAATGGTGAGCTGACGCTGGACGAATTGTGCGGGGAACTTGCGGCGCGCGGCGTCATCGTGCACCGCTCCACTGTTGGCCGTCTTCTCCATCGCCTTGGGCTGAGCCATAAAAAAAGCCTGCAGGCAAGCGAGCAGCAGCGCCCGGAGATCGCGCGGGCGCGTGAGCTCTGGATCCGGCGACGGCGACGCTTCTTCAACAAGGCATTGGCGCGGCTGATCTTTATCGACGAGA
>NZ_JASKLR010000096.1 GCF_030124325.1 Sinorhizobium sp. 8-89 | reverse complement strand
GCAGGCCCGCTCGCAGTTTCCATTTCCGCTGCTTGGCGTCGACTTCGACAATGACAGCGCCTTCATGAACGAACTGGTGGTCTGCTGGTGTCGAAGCCAGGGCTTGGAGGTAACCCGTTCGCGCGCGTATCGAAAGAACGATCAAGCCTGGGTCGAGCAGAAGAACGGTGCGATCGTGCGGCGGCTGGTCGGTTACGGAAGGTTCGTCGGCGCGGAGGCGACGACAGCGCTGGCTCGCCTCTATGAGGTGGTGCGTCTGCATGGCAACCTGTTCCAACCTTCGTTCAAGTTGCGGGAGAAGACGCGGATCGGCGCTCGTGTCATCAAACGCTACCATCCGCCCGTGCCGCCTGTTGCGCGTGTGCTGGCCCATTCCGGTGTGGCCGAGGCCGACAAGGATCGGCTGAAGGCGATGTTGGAAAGCGCGGATCCAGTGATACTGTTTGCCGGGATCCGCGCCGCCCAGGAGGAGCTCGGAAGGCGGGTCGATCGGCGTGGCCTAAACGCCAGATCCGAAGA
>NZ_JASKLR010000095.1 GCF_030124325.1 Sinorhizobium sp. 8-89 | reverse complement strand
CTCAACCAACCGGAGCTGACGGCCGAGCGCTTCCTGGCCGATCCGTTCTGCGGAGAGCCGGGGGCGCGGATGTACCGCACCGGCGACCTCGCCCGCTATCGGCCCGACGGCAATCTCGAGTTCCTCGGCCGCAACGACGACCAGGTCAAGATCCGCGGCTTCCGCATCGAGCCGGGCGAGATCGCCGCCCGCCTCGTCGAGCACGACCGGGTGCGCGAGGCCGTCGTGCTGGCGCCCGAGGATCGAACGGGCGAGAAGCGCCTCGTCGCCTATGTGGTGCCCGTGCCCGAGGCCGGATCGGACGACGGCGACGACGCAGGCGCGCTTGCCGCCAGCTGGCGCGCCCATCTCAGCGCCCGCCTGCCGGACTACATGCTGCCGTCGGCCTTCGTCCGCATCGACGCCCTGCCGCTGACGCCAAACGGCAAGCTCGACCGCCAGGCGCTGCCGCTTCCCGACGACGATGCCTATGCGCGGGCCGCCTATGCGGCGCCGAAGGGCGAGATCGAGACGATGCTGGCACAGATCTGGGCCGAGCTGCTCGGCGTCGAGCGGGTCGGCCGCCA
>NZ_JASKLR010000094.1 GCF_030124325.1 Sinorhizobium sp. 8-89 | reverse complement strand
CCGACGAGCGCAGCTATCTGCTGGAGGAGCTGAACCGGACGGCGGCGGATTATCCATCGGACAAGTGCATCCACGAGCTGTTCGAGGCGCAGGTCCGGCGCACCCCCGAAGCCGTCGCCCTCGTCCACGAGGACGAAGAGCTGAGCTATGGTGCGCTCAACGCACGCGCCAACCGGCTCGCCCATCATCTGATCGCCCTCGGCGTGAAGCCGGACCAGCCGGTGGCGATCTGCCTCGAGCGCAGCCCGGCCATGGTCGTCGGGCTCTTGGCGATCCTCAAGGCGGGCGGCGCCTACGTGCCGCTCGACCCGGCCTATCCGTCTCAGCGCCTGCGCCAGCTGCTCGACGACGCAGCACCGAAGCTGCTGCTTTGCGATGCGGCCGGTCGCCAGGCCCTCGGCGCCAGCGCGATCGCCGGTCTGACCGCGGTCGACCTCGATGCCGCAACACCGGCCTGGGCGAACCGGCCGGCAGCCGATCCCGACCCCCGCGCCCTCGGCCTCACTTCCCGCCATCTCGCCTACATCATCTACACCTCCGGATCCACCGGCACGCCAAAGGGCGTCATGGTCGAGCAT
>NZ_JASKLR010000093.1 GCF_030124325.1 Sinorhizobium sp. 8-89 | reverse complement strand
GACGGTCACCGATGGCGACGGTGCCACCGACACTGAGACGGTGACGATCACCATCACCGGCACCAACGACGCGCCGGTGGTCACCGCGACGACAAGCGGCGCGGTGACCGAAGACATCGCGGTTGTCGGCGGCAATCTGACGGCGGGCGGCACGATCACGCTTTCAGACGTCGACGCCAACGAGACCCTGACGGTGACGGGCACGCCGGCGGGGCAGCCGGTATGGAACGGTGGCGCGCTGACGCAGGCGCAGATCGACACGCTGACGGAGGGCTTTACCGCGGCGGCAGGCGGCTGGAACTATCAGGTGCCGAACGCGCTGGTGCAGTTCCTCGGCGCCGGCGAGACGATCACGCTCAGCTATCAGGTGACGGTCACCGACGACAACGGCGCCACCGACACCCAGACGGTGACGATCACCATCACCGGCACCAATGACGCGCCGGTGATCGGCGCCACGTCGGTGATCAGCGGCGCGGTGAGCGAGAGCGGCCTGGCCGCCGACGACGTCACGCCGGTGACCGGACCGCTGACGGCGACCGGCACGATGGTGTCGAGCGTGTTTGTTATACACGTCTGCGGCTGCCGGCGGGGTATCGGTTGTGTGGA
>NZ_JASKLR010000092.1 GCF_030124325.1 Sinorhizobium sp. 8-89 | reverse complement strand
CCCCGCCGATGTAGAGCTCGCCGACCGCCCCGAACGGCACCGGTGCGCCATGCCGGTCGAGAAGATACACACGCGTGTTCGCAATCGGGCGGCCAATCGTTTCGACGACAGCCTCTCCCCTGGGCATGCAAACCCAGGTCGAGTACGTCGTCGTCTCGGAAGGAGCGTACAGATTGCAGATCTTCTCCACGCGGCTCTTCTCGAAGATGCTCTCGACCAGGCGAGGCTTGAGGGGCTCGCCCGCCAGATTGACGACGGTCGTCGAGGACGGGATTGCATGCCTGTCGACTAGGGCGGCAATCGCCGAGGGCACTGTGTTGATCATGGAGACATCCAAGGACGTCTTCGCCAATGCCATCGCATTGTCGGCAAGATAGAGTGCGCCGCCCTGTGACAGGGTCACGAAGCACTCGTAGACGGATAGATCAAAATTGATCGAGGTGGAAAACAGCATGCGGCTGACCTCCGATCCCGCGTAGATGCCTTTGTTCCAATGCAGCAGGTTCACGGTGCTCGCATGCTCGACCATGACGCCCTTTGGCGTGCCGGTGGATCCGGAGGTGTAGATGATGTAGGCGAGATGGCGGGAAGTGAGGCCGAGGGCGCGGGG
>NZ_JASKLR010000091.1 GCF_030124325.1 Sinorhizobium sp. 8-89 | reverse complement strand
CTACCGGACCACTTGAAGAGCTTCGTCGATGAGCAGGTTGCGGGGCGGGGCTACGGGACGAGCAGCGAGTATATCCGCGAACTGATCCGTCGAGATCAGGACCGTCTTGTTCTGCGCAGGCTTTTGCTTGACGGAGCATCGACCGCACAGACCGAACCGGTCGACGGGCATTATTTCAGCAGCCTTCGCGATCGAGCGCGTGGTCGGCACAGCAAGTGAATAGCAAAGCGATTGTTCCCCGAGAGCTTGCTCGCAGTGACCTCGAGGCAGCCGTCGATTACTATGCTCGCGAAGCTGGATCCGAGGTCGCTCTCGGCTTCATCGACGCACTTCAAGCTGCTTATGATCTGATCGCACGCCATCCGGAGGCTGGATCATTGCGGTATGCATACGAGTTGGGATTGCCTGATCTGCGGAGCGTTTCGCTGAAGCGATATCCCTATCTAATCTTTTATCGTGACCAGCCAGATCATGTCGACGTCTGGCGTGTGCTTCATGCCAAACGAGACATTCCGCAGTGGATGCAGGAGCCGGATAATCATTGAATACAACTTTTCCGCAGCCGTGGGGCCTTGAAAGATTGTAGGCCGGCGGATCGAATCCACTCAAGGCGA
>NZ_JASKLR010000010.1:176144-211930 GCF_030124325.1 Sinorhizobium sp. 8-89 | reverse complement strand
GATCCTGACCTATCGTGACCACAAGCCGGCCGAAGGCGGCCCCGCCGTCGCCGCTGCGGCGCCGGCTGGCGGCGGCGGACGGCGTGGCGGACGCGCGGCGCGGGCCGGTGCCGCTGCGCGGGCGGAATAGTCATGGCAAAGCACCATTCCCTCGCGAGCGATCTGATGGCGCTGTGGTTCCAGGCGCCCATGGTCATTGCCGCCCGCACACAAGCAATGGCAATTGCCGCTATGACGGGCTCTGCAACGGACTATGCCGAAACCAGGCGCATGGTGACGGAGAAGATGGCTGCGGTCGCGGAAAGCGTCGTGGCAGCGAACATCGCCATCGCGAAAGAGGGAATGGGGCTCGCGGCAGCCTTTGCCGCTGGGAAGGCAGTTTCCGGCGGTCACGACCGGGTGACGGCGGCGGCGCTTCGTCCCTATGCCAAGCGCGTGCGGGCCAATGTCCGCAGGCTTCGGAAGTAAGTCGGCTGGCGAGGCAGAAAGATGCTGAACGTGTCCTCGAAGGAAAACAAGAACGATCCGCTGGTGCTGTTCATGCCATCGGGCAAGCGCGGCCGCTTCCCGGTCGGCACGCCGATCCTTGACGCCGCGCGTTCGCTCGGGGTCTATGTCGAAAGCGTCTGCGGCGGCCGCGCGACCTGCGGCCGCTGCCAGGTTTCCGTGCAGGAAGGCAACTTCGCCAAGCACAAGATCGTCTCGTCGAACGACCACATCTCGCCGATAGGCCCGAAGGAGCAGCGCTACGCCAGCGTGCGCGAACTGCCCGACGGCCGACGCCTCTCCTGCTCGTCGCAGATTCTCGGCGATCTCGTCATCGACGTGCCGCAGGATACCGTCATCAATGCGCAGGTGGTGCGCAAGGCCGCGACGGATCGGGTGATCGAGCGCAATGCCGCCGTCCAGCTTTGCTATGTCGAGGTGGATGAGCCGGACATGCACAAACCGCTCGGCGATCTCGACCGGATGAAGGCCGTCCTCGAAAAGGACTGGGGCTGGAAGGATCTCCTGATCGCGCCGCACCTGATCCCGCAGGTGCAGGGCATCCTGCGCAAGGGCAACTGGACCGTGACCGCCGCGATCCACCGGGACATGGATTCCTCGCGTCCCTTCATCGTCGGCCTCTGGCCAGGTCTCAAGAACGAGGCCTACGGCGTCGCCTGCGACATCGGCTCGACGACGATCGCCATGCATCTGGTGTCGCTCCTCTCCGGTCGCATCGTCGCCTCCTCGGGCGCGTCGAACCCGCAGATCCGCTTCGGCGAGGATCTGATGAGCCGCGTCTCCTACGTCATGATGAACCCGGATGGCCGCGAGGCGATGACCAAGGCGGTGCGCGAGGCGGTGAACGGCCTGATCGGCAAGGTCTGCGCCGAAGGCGAGATCGACCGCCACGACATCCTCGACATGGTCATCGTCGGCAACCCGATCATGCATCATCTTTTCCTCGGCATCGACCCGACAGAACTCGGCCAGGCGCCCTTCGCGCTCGCCGTTTCCGGCGCGCTGCAATACTGGGCGCACGAGATCGACATCGAGGTTAATCGCGGCGCAAGGCTCTACATGCTGCCCTGCATCGCCGGCCATGTCGGGGCCGACGCCGCCGGCGCCACGCTTTCCGAAGGCCCTCACCGGCAGGACAAGATGATGCTGCTCGTCGATGTCGGCACCAATGCCGAGATCGTGCTCGGCAACCGGCAACGGGTCGTCGCCGCCTCCTCGCCGACCGGGCCGGCCTTCGAGGGTGCCGAAATCTCCTCCGGCCAGCGCGCCGCGCCCGGAGCGATCGAGCGCGTGCGCATCGACCCCGAGACGCTGGAGCCGCGCTTCCGCGTGATCGGCGTCGACAAGTGGTCGGACGAGGAGGGTTTTGCCGAGGCTGCCGCCGCGGTCGGCGTTACTGGGATCTGCGGCTCGGCGATCATCGAGGTCGTCGCCGAGATGTACCTGACCGGCATCATTTCGCAGGACGGCGTCGTCGACGGCGCCATGGCGGCAAAAACCCCGCGCATCATGCCGAACGGCCGCACCTTCTCCTACCTTCTGCACGAGGGCGAGCAACGCATCACTGTCACGCAGAACGACATCCGGGCGATCCAGCTTGCCAAGGCCGCGCTCTATGCCGGCATCAAGCTCTTGATGGAAAAGCAGGGCGTCGACCATGTCGACACGATCCGCTTCGCCGGCGCCTTCGGCTCCTTCATCGACCCGAAATACGCCATGGTGCTGGGCCTCATCCCGGATTGCGACCTTACCGAGGTGAAGGCGGTTGGCAATGCCGCCGGCACCGGCGCGCTGATGGCTCTCCTCAATCGCGGCCACCGCCGCGAGATCGAGGAAACCGTGAGGAAAATCGAGAAGATCGAGACGGCTCTTGAACCGAAATTTCAGGAACATTTCATCAACGCCATGGCCATGCCGAACAAGATCGACGCCTTCCCGAAGCTCTCCGAGGTGGTCACGCTTCCCGAGCGCAAGGTGCTGGCTGACGATGGCGAAGGCGGCGGCCGCAGGAGGCGCCGCAGCCGGGAGTAGGCGCCATTTCCGACTCCGTCTCGCCCGCCTTTGCCCAGCGAACGGGAGAATGATCCCATGGACAACGGCAATCCCGGTCGGATCGTCCTTCTGAACGGCGCGCCGCGTTCGGGCAAGTCGAGCATCGTCGACGTGATTCAGAAGACGTTCGAGGGCGTCTGGATGAACCTTGGCGTCGACGCATACATGGAGCGCATCACGCCTCGACGGTATTGGCCAGGCATCGGGCTGCGGCCGGGCGGCGAATTGCCGGAGATAGAACGCCTGGTGCCCGTGTTCTACGCGGCCCTCTACGAATCGATTGCAGCACACAGCCGCTTGGGCCTCAACGTCGTCGCCGATGTCGGACATCACGAAGCCTACGGCGAGCCGCGACACATCCTTGCGGATTGCGCGCGCCGTCTCATCGAGCTGCCGGTGCTCTTCGTCGGGGTACGCTGCTCGATCGAGACGATCATGGAGAGGCGCAATCGCGGCCAACCGGGTCGCGAGGGCCGCTATCTTGCCGGCATTGAGGGCGAGCCCATACCGCAACCGATCCTGGCTTGGCAGCGGGAGATACACCGCCCAGGTATCTACGACCTCGAAGTGAACACGTCCTCGGCCACGCCGGAAGAATGCGCCGCTCTCATCCACAAACGGCTGCAGGACGGGCCGGTCGTGCCAACGGCATTTCAGAAATTGGCAGCCATCAGCATGTAGTCGCGCACGAGCCCGCGGGACGGTTCCGACGTCAGCGCTCCGGCCCGGACGTCCCGAGAGGCACCGTCAGCCCGATCTTGACCCGGTCCATGGCGACGAAGGTGCGGAATTTCTTGACATTGTTGTTGCCGAAGAAGAGGTGTCGCGTCAGCGCCTCGTAGTCGGCCATGGTCGCCACGACGATGACCAGGATGAAATCCGCCTCGCCGGTGACGTAGTAGCATTGCTGCACCTCCGGTGCGGCCGAAAACTCCGCCTTCGCCGCATCGATCAGTTCGGCAGTCTCGCTGATCACCTCGACCTCGACGAAGATCGTGATCGGCCGGCCGACCCTGCTCGGGTCGATAATGGCGCAATTGGCGGCGATCACGCCCGCCTCCTCCATCCGCTTGATACGCCGCTGCACGGCCGGTGCCGAGAGATTGACCGCCTCGCCGATCGAGCGCTGTGGCGTGGCATTGTCCTTCTGCAGGATCTTCAGGATCGCCAGGTCGAATGAATCGAGGGCGATTTCGGGACGAGTCTTTGCCAAGCATTCTCTCCACGAAACAAACTTGCATTTCACATGCCGGAATACAGCGCAATTTTCATGCGCTCTGCAATATAAACTCGCCGACCTGCTGGTTTGACACGCGGGATGCGGGCGCAAAACCGCCTACACTTTTCCTCATTCCCGCTCTTTGCGGCGCGGGATGTGGGCGGAAAACCGCCTGCACTTTTCCTCATCCCGCTGATGAACGAGGACGCCCATGTTTCTTCTAAATACCCATCCGGACCACAACAAGCCGCTCGACACCGTCGATGCGGAAACGCTTGGAGAAGCCGGGGCCGATACGGTCGAGCGCTTCCTCGCGCATCGCGCCAATCACGCCGAGACGCCGCTGCCTGCGCTGCCGGCGCTCGCCCGCGAACTCGGCGTCGGCGCGGTCCATGTCAAGGATGAGGGCCATCGGCTCGGTCTCGGCAGCTTCAAGGCGCTCGGTGGCGCCTATGCGGTGATCCGGCTGGTGCTGGAAGAGGCGGAACGGCGCCTCGGACGCCCGGTCGATATCGCCGAGCTGCATTCGTCGGAGGTGAAAGCCGTGACGGCGACGATGACCTTCGCCTGCGCGACCGACGGCAATCACGGCCGTTCGGTAGCGCAAGGGGCCGAGCTCGTTGGCGCGAAAGCGGTGATCTTCGTTCACAGCGGCGTCAGCGAGGCCCGCGTCGCGGCGATCTCCCGCTTCGGCGCCGAGGTTGTCCGGATCGAGGGAACCTATGATGATACCGTTGCCGAAGCGGCGAGGGTCGCGCTCCTGAATCTTTGGACGATCGTTTCCGATACGTCCTGGGCAGGCTATGAGCGCATTCCCGGACTGGTGATGCAGGGTTACACGGCGATGGTGCGGGAGGCGCTGCGCCGGCTGCCGGAGCCGCCGACGCATGTCTTCGTGCAGGCGGGCGTCGGTGGCGTCGCCGCAGCCGTCAGCGGTCATCTCGCGCTTACGTTCGGCGACAGGCGGCCGACCTTCACCGTCGTCGACCCAGTGCGCGCCGCGTGCATCTTCGAGACGGCCCGTGCCGGGCATCCCGTCAAGATCGCCCATGGCGAGCCGACAGTGATGGCCATGCTCGAATGCTATGATCCCTCGCTCGTCGCCTGGCGGGTGCTAAAGCACGTCGCGGACGTCTTCATGACCGTCGATGAGCAGGACGCCATTGCCGCAATGAACCGGCTGGCGCGCCCGTCCGGCAACGATCCGGCGATCGTTGCCGGAGAAAGCGGGGGCGCGGGGCTCGCAGGCCTCCTCCGGGCGGCGACCACCCCCGCCATCAGGGCGGCGCTCGACCTCGACGAAACCTCTCGCGTCCTGCTTTTCAACACCGAAGGGGCGACGGATCCGGAACGTTATGCCGAGCTCGTCGGTATGACCCCGGCGGAGGTCATCGGCCGCCGGCAGGCACAGCGGGCGACGGCATGAGCGCCCTCTCGATCAATGCAGAGCGGCTGCTCAGCCGCATCCGCGCCCTCGGCGAAATCGGCCGCGACAGCGATAGCCGATTGACCCGACTCGCGGCGTCGGACGCGGACAAGGCCGGGCGGGATCGGCTTGTCCAGTGGCTTCGCGAGGCGGAGCTTGAGATCGAGGTCGACCAGATCGGCAATATCTTCGGCGTCTGGCGGGATGCCCGCAACGCGGAGAATGCGCCCGTTCTCATCGGCTCGCATATCGACACCGTCATCGACGCCGGCATTTACGATGGCTGCTACGGTGTGCTTTCCGGTCTGGAGACGATCCAGACCTTGAGGGAGGCCGGTACCGCCCTCGCCCACCCGATCGCCATCGCCGCCTTCACCAATGAGGAGGGCGTTCGCTATGCCCCCGACATGATGGGCTCGCTCGTCTATGCCGGCGGGCTTTCGATTGACGAGGCGCTTGCGATTGTCGGCACGGACGGCAGCGTGCTTGGCGAGGAACTGCGACGCATCGGCTATGCCGGTGCCGGCGTGCCCGGCCTCTCGAAGCCACATGCCTATGTCGAACTCCATGTCGAACAAGGCCCGGTCCTGGAGCGCGAAGGCGTGCCGATCGGAGCCGTCGAGAACCTGCAGGGCATTTCCTGGCAGCGGATTACGATCGAGGGCGTCGCCAATCACGCCGGCACGACGCCGATGTCGATGCGGCGTGATGCCGGCCACGCGGCCGCCCGCGTGATCGGCTTCCTGCACGATCGCGCAATAGCATCCAATACGCCCACCGTCGCCACCGTCGGCTGTATCGCCTTCGAGCCGAGCGCCATCAACGTGATCCCGTCGCGCGCCATGTTCACCGTCGACCTGCGCGATCCCGACGCGGAACGGCTGAAGGTGGAGGAAGCCGCGCTCGCCGGCTATCTGCAGGACCTGGCGGCTGCCGAGAGCATGACTGTTACGGCGGAGCGCCTCGCGCGGTTTGAGCCGGTGACCTTCGACGCAAAGATTGTCGGGATCATTGAGGAGGCAGCCCGCGGGCGCGGCCTCGTCTCGAAACGCATGACCTCCGGCGCCGGCCATGACGCGCAGATGATCGCGCGGATCGCGCCGGCGGCAATGATTTTCGTGCCGAGCGTTGGCGGCATCAGCCACAACCCACGCGAATATACGGCCGACGCCGACCTTGTCGCCGGCGCCAATGTCCTCTTCGATGTCATTCAACGGCTGGCTGCAGACTGAAGGAACGCTCCGATGACCGATCTCGAGATGCTTGAAAAGCAGATGACAGGATGGCGGCGCGATCTTCACGCCCATCCGGAATTCGGCTTCGAGGAAAAGCGGACCTCCGCCTTCGTCGCGGCGAAGCTCAGGGAATCTGGGCTTGACGTTGCCGAAGGCGTCGGCGGCACCGGCGTCGTCGGTACGCTCCGCTGCGGCGGCGCAACCGCGCCATTGCTCTTCGCGCCGACATGGACGCGCTGCGCATTCCGGAACAGGGAGCGGTCGAGTATCGCTCGCAAAACCCTGGCGTGATGCATGCATGCGGCCACGACGGCCACACGACCATGCTGCTCGGCGCTGCAAAGCTGCTTGCCGAGGAAGGCGGTTTCGACGGTACCGTACGTTTCGTCTTCCAGCCGGCGGAGGAATGGGGCAAGGGCGCGCTCGCCATGGTCGACGACGGCCTGATGCAGCGGTTTCCCTTCGAGGAGATCTACGGGCTGCACAACCTGCCGGGCCTTCCCGTCGATCATTTCGAAACCCGGGCGGGCCCGATCATGTCGGCGGAAGATAATTTCGAGATCGTGCTCAAAGGCATCGGCGGCCATGCCGCGCGGCCGCACGCGGCCAACGAGGTGCTCGTCGCCGCCTGCGCACTGGTCATCAACCTGCAGACGATCGTCTCCCGCCGCCTGAGCCCGGCCGATATCGGTGTCGTCTCGGTGACGAAGCTCCTCACCGATGGCACTCGCAACGCCCTGCCCGGCCTTGCCCGCATCCTTGGCGACGCTCGCAGCTTCCGGCCGGAAGTGAGCACCGAGATCGAGAAACAGATGCGCGTGATCGCCAAAGGCACGGCGCTGACCCACAACGTCTCTGCCGAGGTGACCTATACGCGCGAATTCGTGCCCCTCGTCAATGACGCGGCCCTCGTCGAGGAAGCCTTCGCCGCCGCCAGGACCGTATTCGAACCCGACCACATCGCCATGGCCTGTGAGCCGATGACTGGATCCGAGGATTTCGCCCGCTTCCTCGAACACGTTCCCGGCTGCTTCGTTTTCCTCGGCAACGGCAGGGACTCCGCGCCGCTGCACAATCCCGCCTACGACTTCAACGACGCCGGGCTGATCCACGGCCTCCGCTTTCACGCCGCGATCGTCAGGCAGCGTCTGCGTCTGCCGGCGGACTGAGTAATGCCCGTGCGTAGCGGTCCTCCGGGCTCGGGCCGCGTCGTTTCAAGGAGCTAGATCATTTCATTGTTGCGAAAACGACCTAATTCTCCGGCAGGCCCGCCTTCTTCATGCCTGCCGCCATCGTTTCGCGGAAACGGCTGACGTCACGCAGCGAGGGAAGCGCGACATATTTCGCGATCGTGTAGTCGGGCTGAATGGCGAGAAATCGCTCGGCTGCCCAATGGGCTGTCTTCATGTCGTCGTTCATGGCTGCCCAGGCCGCCAATTGACGATACGCCCAGGTGACGTTTGTATGGCGTGTGACCACGTCCCGGGCGATCGCGGCCGCTTCCGAAAACCGGCCAGCAAGCGCATAGGCAGCCCCGAGCCCCATGCGCATATTGAAGACGAAAGGGTCGAGCGGGCTCAGCCGCATCGCCCGCTCGAACCGCTCCTGCGCCTCGGTCGCCTCGTCCTGATAGACCCCGACCCATCCGTAACGAGTCCAGGCCCAGGCATTGTTCGGATCGAGCGCCAATGCGCTCTCGATGAACGCGGACGCTCTTTGCTGGTCGCCGGCAAGACTAGCGGCTGCCCCACAAGCCGTCAGCGCCGTCGGATCGTCCTCGACCAGCCCGGACGCACGATGAACAGAATCGAGCGTCGCCTGCAACTCTGCCGCCTGGTCCGGCGACCAGAGATAGGTGATGTTCACCGCGTGGCACCACGCAAGCAGCGCATGCGCCCGACCGTATTTCGGATCGAGTTGCAGCGCCTCCTCGAGCGTCTTCATGGCCTCGGCGATAGCAACGGCATTCTGTCCCCAGAGTTTCGGGAAGGCCCGCATCACCAGGTCGTAGGCTCTGAGATTCGCAGGCGGCTTGCGCGTCGCGGATTCGATCTCCGCGTGGCGCACCGCCGGATGGATTGCGCCGGCGACCTGGGCCGCGATCCGGTCCTGGAACTCGAACAGATCCGCGTTCGCCCCCTCGTAGCGATCCGACCACAATTGCTTGCGCGATTCCGCGTCGACCAGTTGCACGGAGATGCGCAGACGGTCGCCGCCGCGCCGAACCGTGCCCTCCACCACATAGGAAACCCCGAGCTCGGCTCCGACTTCACGGACATCGATGAAGCGGCCCTTGTACGTGAAGGCTAACTGGCGGGCGATGACGAAGAAATCGCGAACGCGCGACAGCGCCGCCGTGATCTCCTCTACGACGCCGTCGACGAAATAGTCGTCCTCCTCGCTGCTCAGATTGTCGAAGGGCATGACAACGACGGAAGGCTGCTCCCTTTCGGGAGGCACTGCGGCGTGGGTTTTCGCAGCCGCGACGGACGGTGCCTTCTCCTGCGTCTCGGGACCCGGGGCCGTTTCGATCAACGCCCTCGTCGCCGCTTCTGGTTCGACACCGAGTTCCCGCTGCAGGGCTTCGCGGCAGAGGAGATATTGTCGCATGGCGGCGTTCGCCTGCCCGCGGCGCTGGTAAAGCCGGATCATGGCGCGATGGGCCTCCTCGGCGGCGGGTTCCGAAGCGAGCAGCCGCTCGGCAAGGCGCTCGCAGGCCTGCACGCCCCCCGTGTCGCCGCCAGCCCGGTCGCCGCCAGGCTCCAGGTCGCGGCTCAGCCGATCGACGAGTTGCAGCGCCTTCTGCCGGTAGCTGCTGACATGCGGCTGAAACCATTGCTCGAGTTCTTCGGGAATTGAGATCTCCGCAAGGAGATCACCGCGATAAAGTTCCGCCGCCGCGAGATTGCCGATCCCGCCCCGCTCGATCAGACGATCGAAGACCCAAATGTCGGCCTCGCCGGAGCCGGCGGCAAGACTAATGGTTTCGAGATCCGTCTCGATGTCGATCGCGGCGCAATTGCCTGCGGGAAAGGCGCGCCGGATATCGACGAGCGCCTGGCGCAGGCTGTTGCGCGCCTGCGCCAGGCCGCGCCCCGGCCAGAAGGCATCGGCCAACGAGGCCCTTCGCACGCCGCGACCCCCCGAGAGAACCAGGGCGGCAAAGACAAGCGCGGTCTTGCGCGTCGTAAACTTGACCGGCTCGTCCGAAGGCGAAACGACAGTGAGATCCCCCAGCAATCGGATACGCATGCGCTGGCTCCGTTTTCACGAACACGCGCCACGTTAGCACCGATCGTGTTCGATTTAACGCAGATTTAGCGCCTGGCGCCTTCGCCTTCGCCAGCTTTTCACTCCTGCCTGAACGGCGGCAAAACGCCGCTGTGGCAAGGTCATTCCATCAATCGAAGATGGAGGCCGAGATGGCTACCACGGAATTTCACTCCGGACATGCGGCGCATGCGAGCGATATCGTCCACGCCCTGACAGAGCGCCTTGAGAATATTGCCGCCGCCATTGCAACCTGGCACCGGCACACGCAGACGCTGAAGGCGATCGAAAGCCTCAACCGTGACGAGCTGAAAGACATCGGTTATCCGGCCGATGCGCGCGATCCAAAACCCGTCATCGAAATCAAGACAGGCCAGATGACCACCTTGATGTCCATGCGGTGATCTCGGCCGCGACGAGCTTACGCCACTTTCGCGACATAGGACGCCAGCAACCCGCCCCAGCCGCTCTCGGAATCGAGCACGCCGCGCAGTTCCTGGGTTCTGGCGCCATAGCTCTCGAGTTGGCGATGTTCAAGGACGACCATTGTCTCGTTCGCGCCCTTTGCCTCGAAGAGAACTTCCACTTCGGTGTGGAACGCGGGATCGAAGTCAAAATCGGCGTTGAGCTGCCAGGCGAAGAGAATGCGGTTCGGCCGGTCGCAAGCAATGATATGACCCCAGTCCCGCTCCTCGCCGGCATTACCGACCTCGTACCAGCGGCCGCCGGCAACGGCCTCGACGATTACCGTCTTCTGACCGGATTCGGTGAGGCTATGACCCTTGATCCACCAGCTCCCCATGCCGTTGACGAAGACATCGAAGGCTTTCTCCGGCGATGCGCGGACAGTGACGGACTTGCGGACCGCAGCCGGGTCTATCGTGTGCATGATGCTTTCCTCCCGTTGCATCGATGATTTCATGCCGTGTCAGCTATCGTCCGCCGTCTCGACAACGGCCTTGAAGGCGGCAAGCTGGTCGCTCCAGAAGCGGTCGAGCCATGCGCGAAGAGGCCCCAGCCCCTCCGGATCGATCGAATAGATCCGGCGCGCGCCCGAAGCCTCGTCCCGCACGAGCCGCGCTTCCTTCAAGACCTTCAAATGCTGAGAAATTGCCGGCTGCGACACCGGCATCACGCGTGCCAGCTCCGCGACCGACTGCCGCCGCCCGGCGACATGCTCGAAAATCGCGCGCCGGGTCGGGTCGGCAAGGGCTGCGAACAATTTATCTTCATAAGCCATGACTTATTATAAGTCATGGCTTATTGTTGTCAACCAGGGCGTCCGCAGGCGGCGTCAAATGGCGGGCGCTGTCGTAGCCTATTGCATCTGGAGTTCGGCAAAGGCGGCACGCACATGCTCCGCGACCGCCAGCACCGGCGCCGGCGCATCATCGATGACCTTGAGGCCGATGTCGTAATGGCCGAGATCCGGCAGCCCGTCGTGTTCGCCAAGCGGCACCATCTCGCCCCGCACGAGGTAGCGCGGCAGCGGCGCAATGGCGAGGCCGGCGAGCACCGCAGCCCGCTGCCCTGTGGTATAGGCGCTCAGAAACGCGATGCGGAACTTGCGCCCCGCACGGGACAGCTTCTCAACCGCATCGGCGCGCCAGACGCAGCCGTCTTCCCACATGGAAACCGGCAGAGGATCGCGCAGATGCGCATTGCCGCATTTCACGCCGGCCCAGACGAGTTTTTCCTGCATCAGGATTTCCGTGTCCTTCGGCACATCGTCGGTCAGGCTGTTGAAGATGGCGATGTCAAGCCGATGCTCGTCGACCCGCTTGCGCATGGCGTTGCTCATGCCGATCGATACGTCGACGGTGACATTCGGGTAGGATTCGCCAAAGCGCTTCAGCACGTCCGGCAGTATCCGCTCGCCGACATCCTCGGGCGCACCAACCCGGACGACACCGTTCATGTCGGGCAGAAGGAAGCGCGATACCGTTTCGTTGTTGAGCGACAAGAGCCGCCGGGCAAAGCCAAGCAGCATCTCGCCCTTCGGCGTCAGCGACACCGAGCGCGCGTCGCGCAGGAACAGCGTGCAACCAAGCAGCTCCTCCAGCTTCTTGATCTGCATCGAGACAGCCGACGGAGTGCGGTAGACGGTCTCCGCCGCAGTGGTGAAGTTGCCGGTTTCGGCAATGGCGACAAAGGTCTTCAGCACGTCCATTTCGAGGAGCGGGAGCGCGTGGCGCAACATCATGTTCATGGCGGGATCCTCATTCAGAAAATCTGAAAGATAACATGATTTCATTTCGTTTGATTGAACATCACTGGTGAGCGATAGTCAAGCTGCAAGGAAGGTTCAGGGCAGGATCAGGCAAGGGCGAAGAGAATTTTTCGCTCACATCCAGCCGAAACTTCGAGGAACCGATCCCGTGCATGCTCCTGGATCGACCCAGGGCAGCGCGATCCCCGGAAGGAGGAAGCTCATGTCTGCGTTGACATTGGTGATTACACCGCATGGCAATGCCTCTTACGTCAAAGCCGGCAGGCAGATGGCAGCCGATGCCAGGCAGGACGCGATCGTTCGGCTTCAGCCGGAAGCCGCAGCGCTTCCCTCGAAGATCGCCGGAGACGGCGACATCGTCCTCGCCCTCCTGTCGCACGCCCGGTCCATCATCGACCGGATCGCCACAAGGCGGCACGCGAGCAACATTGCCAGGAACCGGGTGGAAACCCGCCGCGAACTGGCGAAACTTCCTGCACGGGTCAGGAATGACCTGTTACTCGCGGAACAACAACCGGTGACGCCATCGGATAAAGTTGTTTCATAAGGCGGCAACCGATCACCATGTTTGATGAAAAGCATCAAACATATTCGTTTGAATGATCAATGAGGTTGCACCATATGTACTTTCATGGTCGCGACCTTTTGAGAGACTCAGAAGGAACCAGAAATGTCCACGAACCAGTCATCATCGTCATCGAGCCACGGGCTGTCCGCCCTGCCCGGCCTGTTCAACCTGCGCGCCCGCGCCTGGGCCGCCTGGAAGCGGCACCGCAATGAAGTCGTCCTGGAAAGCCTTTCCTACGACACCCTGAAGGATATCGGCTTCCCGTCCGCCGACGACGAGGTTCACAAGACCGAACAATGAGCGCCGACGCCAAATGTCCTCCCGCCCGACATCGGGCAAGACTTGACCTCTCAAGGGCATTCCCGAAACGGAATGCCCTTTTTGTTTGTGGGCATTGGTTCGCGGCTTCTCCCGATGCAAATGGTCCCGGACGTTCCAGTCAGGCGGCCAGGTTGAACTCCACCCTGTTGCGGCCGCCTTCCTTCGCCCGGTAGAGGGCGACGTCGGCCTGCTTCAGCGCCACGGCGAGATCGACGATGCCGTGGTGCCAGTGTCCGCCAACGCTTGTGGTGATGCTGATCTGCCTGCCATCCACCTCGAGGCCCGCCCCCTGAACGTTCTGCCGGATGCGCTCCGCCAATGACCTCGCGTTACCGAATTCCGTGTTCGGCAGGAAAACCACGAACTCCTCGCCGCCCATTCTGGCGACGACATCGCTTTGCCGTACGGTGCCGCTCAGCAGACGGCCGACGGACTGCAGCACGATATCCCCGACGTCGTGGCCATTGGCGTCGTTGATATCCTTGAAGTGGTCGAGATCGACGACCAGCAGGGCCGAGCCGATGCGGTTGCGTTCCTGCGCCTGCCGTTCGTATCGCTCCTGGAAACTGCGCCGGTTCAGGAGACCGGTCAGCGGATCGGTCTTTGCTTCATTGCTGAGCCGCGACTCACGCGCCGCGTGCCGCCGTTCCCTATCGATGAAGCCGCCGAGAATGACCGCTCCGAAGAGATTGAAGCCGACGCTGAAGGCACCGATCTCGGACAAAAGTTTCGTTCGAAGCACCGCCGGCAGCAGCACCGCGCCGAGCAGGCTGAGCGAAATCATCGCGCCAAGCGCGAGGAAGCTCACGAAGGTGCTGTTCAACCGCGATCGCACCGATCGCGCCCAGATGACTCCCATCAGATAGGCGATGACCATGGATGCAAGCCCGGCCGACAATCCGATTCCGCCGGCGTGGACGCGGGCGATGGCAGTGATAATCAGCGTGGCGGAAGCCCCGAGCGGGCCGAAGAATGCGGAAGCGCAGCCGACAATGAGGTTGCGCGCATCGACCAGCACGCCGGAGCCAAGATAGATGGGTTGGAAAACCGCGATCGCCGCCGCACCGCCGAACAGCACGCCCATCACCACTTTCCGCAGCGCACTTGACATGCGTCGGCGCAGCAGCGAGCCGTAGAAGATGGCCAGTAAAGCCATCAGACCCAGACTGTTCAGAAAATGCATCGTACCGCTCACACGCGTCCTCCTTCGGGCGCCTTGGGTACGCTGGATAACCTAACGGATGCTTCCGTGCCATAGGCAACTTTCTGCAGCAATCCTCCACTCCCGGGCCAACCGAGCGTTGCACAGGGGCAGCGAGCGCGGGACCTCACGCCGCCAGGCGCTCGACTTCGACCGTCACATGGGAAAGTTCGTGGAGATGTCGGAGCTTGTCACGGTAGAGCGACGGGCTTTGCGGGCTTTTCGTCACCAGCGAAACGATGGCGCCGTGATGGCCGGGGCCGAGCTGCCAGACGTGGAGATCGGTGATGCGGTCGCCGTCCCTCTCGATCGCAGCACGGATCTGCCCCGGCAGATCCTCGCCCGCCGGGATGTAATCCAGAAGCACGCTGCCGGCGTCGCGGATCAGGCCCGCGGACCAGCGGGCGATGACCAGCGCGCCGACAACGCCCATCAAGGGATCGAGCCACAGCCAGCCGTAAAGACTTCCCGCCGCCAGCGCGACGATCGCCAGGATCGAGGTCAACGCATCTGCCAGCACGTGCAGATAGGCGGCGCGCAGGTTGTTGTCGCGGCCGTGGCCGACCGCGCTGTGCGCATGATCACGACCGTCGTGCTGCTGGTGATGATCATGGCCGTGCTGATGATGGGAATGGTCATCGCGGAGCAGCCAGGCGCTGACGAGATTGACGACGAGGCCGAACACGGCGACGGAAATCGCCTGCGGGAAGCTGATCGCCACCGGGTTCATGAGGCGGACGAGGCTTTCCCATCCGATCAGCAGTGCAATCAGCGCAAGCACGATCGCGCTCGCGAAACCGGCGAGATCGCCGAGCTTGCCGGTGCCGAAGGTGAAACGGCGGTTGCGGGCGTTGCGCCGGGCAAAGAGGTAGGCCAGCGCCGCAATCAGCATGGCGGCGGCATGCGTCGACATATGCCAGCCGTCGGCGACAAGCGCCATCGATCCGTAATACGTGCCCGCCGCGATTTCCGCGACCATCATCGTCGCGGTCAGCGCAATGACGAACCAGGTGCGGCGCTCGTTGCGCTGGTGATTCTCGCCGAGAAAGACATGATCGTGGTCGGACGAGGCGGAAAGGCGGGCCTTGCTCATTTCAGGTATCTCCTGACGACTTCGATCAATTCGTCGGCGCCCTGCTCGCGGGCGCGCTGCTCCTGCTCGCGATCGGCGCCCGTCCCCGGCGCGGCAATATGATCGCGAATATGGTCCTCGATCAGCTCGACAGTAAGGCCCTGGACCGCGCCGCGCACCGAGGCCATCAGATTGAGGATTTCGCCGCAGGGCCGCTCGGCCTCCAGCGCACGCTCTATCGCCTCCATCTGTCCCTTCAGGCGACGGACGCGGGCGAGCAGTTTCGTTTGGTTCCGGATCGTGTGCTATATCTGCCTGAGGAGCAAGCTCGCTGGAAACGCCGCCGAACCGGGCGACTGCGCAGGACGCCTCCGGTATTGATGAGGCTCGAACCGCGCGTTGCGGCCACGCCAGAGAACCTTGTCAAATACCGACACGCCCGACGCGCCCTTTTGAGAGGTCGCAATCAACAAGGTTACAACCAAGAGGCGCAAGCGCAAACGCAACTCAGCCGGAGCGTTTTTTGCCAGATTGCGCCATGCACCGCACGCGTTGTGTCGCTTTTTCACAAAATTGCCGGAAAGCGGCCCGAGACGGTCGCCATTGTCGCCATGTCGCAATGGGAAATTTCTTTGCAGTCGCGGCTTTCCATGTCAATGTCGCAAATTGACAAGCCGAGCGACCTGTTCCACGCGACGAATATGGGCAGCGTAAGCCTGGGAGGCCTCATGAACAAACCCCTGACCAAAAAGCGTTCGCTCGTTTTCTTTCTGGTGCCGAACTTTTCCATGCTGCCCTTCTCGGCGGCGATCGAAACGCTCCGCATCGCCAACCGGATGCTCGGTTACGAGGCCTATACTTGGCGCCTCGCCTCCACCGACGGTCAGAAGGTCTTTTCCTCCAGCGGCATCGCGCTCGAGGTCAACACCTCCCTTGCCGACGAGCGCAAGTTTCTCGGTGGCGAGAACCGGCCCTCGATGGTGCTCGTCTGTTCCGGCATTTATGTCGAGGATTTCCAGAACAAGTCGGTCAACGCCTGGCTGCGCGAGGTCTACAACCGCGGCGTCGCCGTCGGCAGTCTCTGTACCGGCGCCCATGTGCTGGCATCCGCAGGCCTCCTGACCGGGAAGCGCTGCGCCATCCACTGGGAAAACCTGCCCGGCTTCTCGGAAAGCTTCCCGCAGGCCGAGGTCTATGCCGACCTCTACGAGATCGACAGCAACATTTATACCTGCGCCGGCGGCACCGCCTCGCTCGACATGATGCTGAACCTGATCGATCAGGATTTCGGCGAGAGCCTCGTCAATCGCGTCTGCGAACAGGCGCTGACCGACCGTGTGCGCGGACCGCATGACCGCCAGCGCCTGCCGCTCAGGGCCCGCCTCGGCGTGCAGAACTCCAAGGTTCTGTCGATCATCGAGCTGATGGAAAGCAATCTCGCCGAACCGCTGTCGCTGCTGGAAATCGCCGAGAACGCCGACCTCTCCCGCCGCCAGATCGAGCGTCTTTTCCGCCAGGAAATGGGCCGCTCGCCGGCGCGCTACTATCTGGAGATCCGGCTCGACCGCGCCCGTCATCTGCTGATCCAATCGTCGATGCCGGTGGTCGAGGTGGCTGTCGCCTGCGGCTTCGTCTCCGCCTCGCATTTCTCCAAGTGTTATCGCGAGCTCTACAATCGCTCGCCCCAGCAGGAGCGCGCCGAGCGCAAGCTAACGCTGCAGATGGCGCGCTAAATCTGCCACACCACCTCCTAAATCTTACAGGGGGAGTGGAGCCAAACACGTACGGCGATCCCTTTCAGAATGAATGGATCGCCGTAATGCGTTGAATAGTTGCATTATTTCTTCCCTTCGCGCGGAAGCAAATATCCATTAATGTTATTCTTACCTCCGGCTTTTCCTGTCGCCTGGCACCCTCTATGCTCGCATGACGCGAAAGGCGTTCGCCGATCGCTTCTAATTCCTGACCTCACGAGGAATGCATGTCCGGGCATAATTTGTCCGCGGGGCTCGCCGCGGGAGTGCTATTGTTGGGCGCTTGCGGAGCGCAGGCCGGCGATCTCACAAGTGACGCTGCGTCAGGCAACTGGTCTGGCTGCTATGTCGGCGCCCATGCAGGTTACGCCCACGCCAAGGCAGAGGCGAGCGATTCGCCGTTTACCGAAGGTCCCTTCGCCGGCACGGGCACATCCTGGAACAGCCTCGGCGCACCCTATGAGGTGATCGAGAGCGACGACCACGGAGCGATCGGCGGCGTCGAGGCCGGATGCGATCGGCAGGTGGACATCGACGGGTTGTCGTTGGTGTTCGGCGGCGCGATCGATTTCAACCTGATGGATCTCGGCGCCGGCAGCGCATCGAAGATCGTCGATGACACGCAAACGAGCTTCGATACCGATTGGGTCGGGACCGCGCGCCTGCGCGCTGGCCTCGCCGCCGAGGATCTCCTGTTCTACGTGACCGGCGGTCTGGCGGTCGCCGATATCGACGTTCGAGCCTTCGACACGCAGACCTTCCCGACAATCGGGCTCATGGATGTCTCCGGCGGCGGCGTCAAGACCGGCTGGGTGGCCGGCGCCGGGGCGGAATGGCGCCTCGCGCCGAACTGGTCGGCGTCGCTCGAATATCTCCATTACGATTTCGACGACGTCACAGCCACTGGCGCGGCAATCGACCCGGCCGGCGCCTTCCCGCGTTTCGAAAACGACCTCGATTTCGATGTGGTGCGCGTCGGCCTGAGGTGGCGACTTTAAGGATTGACGAAGGGGACCGTCAGCAATTTGGGGGTGAACGAGGGGCGGAGGCGAAGGCATTGGCCTTCAACGAAATTAGAGACAAAAATCTTATTTAAACAAGATGTTACAGTGATTTTTTCGCCCACCTCGAAGCGCGATCGGCACTGTAGATCGATAATCAGCAGGGACGGGTGAGCCCAGAGCCTTGACGGCCGGCCCCAACTCCGGTCCGTACGCCGGCAATCGCCGATATTCATTTGGCACCGCTGTCGCCAGCAGACCGGTGGACCATCGCAGGAGTGCAGACATGGCGCAGACATTGATCGACTTTTCCGCCGGCCAAATCACCGACGGATCGGCGGGCGGGGCCGATACCTCCCTCAGCGCCGGCGGGCTGGTCTTCACGATATCGGCGCAAGGCAACTGGAGCGCGAATTTCGATAACGGCCGGTTCAACTTCACCGAGGACCCGGCCTATGGCGGCGAGCAGTTCACGATCACCATCACCAGCGCAACCGGCGCGCTGATCGACTTCTACGATTACCAGATCAGTGTGAACGCTGATCCGATGGTCAGCGGCGGCTGGGCACCCTCCCTGAATGTCGACAGCACATCCTGGCCCGATGACGGAATCCACGGAGACGGTGTCGGGCCCTACTACTATCGAGCGAGCTTTGGCGGCAGCGTTCCCGCCGTCGTAAGGGGAACGTCGCTCAGCCTGGCCGACATGATCATTCCGGACACGACCACGACCGGCACGATGAGCTTCTGGCTCGACAACATAACGATCGACTCGAACAATCGACCGGTCGTCGCGAATTTCGGTGCCGCCGACGCGAAGGACTACGTCAGTGGCAGCCAGGGCGCCGTCCTCGTCGACACCGCCAGTCTCGCCGCCGTCACCGACACCGACAACACCGGTTGGAGCGGCGGACAGGTTCGCTTCACGCTTTCCGGGCGCATCGCGGGCGAAGATGCGCTCGGCTTGCGCAACGAAGGCATCGCCGCCGGACAGATCGGCATCTCCGGCAGCGATGTCACCTATGGCGGCGTAGTGATCGGAACGTTGAGTGGAGGCGGCACCAGCTCGAGCTTCCTCCAGGTCACGCTCAACGGCAGCGCAACAACTGCGGCAATCGACGCCATCATTCACAATCTTACCTATAGCAACCTGGGTGGGTCCCCGAGCGGCACGAGAATCATCTCACTGACCGTTCGCGATGCCGAGAGCGGCACGTCGGCATCGACCCAGACAACGATAAACCTCGTTTCTCCGAATGACGCTCCGGTCGTGACCACATCGGGCGGCAGTACCGCGTTTGCCGAGGGCGGTGCAACGATCGCCGTCGACGGCAGCATTACCGTGTCCGACAGCGACAACACCACCCTCGTCTCCGCCACGGTTGCCATCACCGGCAACTTCCAGTCCGGCCAGGATGTTCTCGGCTTCACGAATGACGGCGGGACGATGGGCAACATCACGGCGTCCTACAACGCCGCGACCGGCGTGCTGACGTTGACCTCCGCGGGCGGCACGGCGACGCTGGCCGAGTGGCAGGCTGCACTGCGCGCCGTCACCTATGCCAACAGCTCGAATATGCCGGCGACGGCGACGAGAACGATCAGCTTCGCGATCGATGACGGGCTGGAAAGCAGCAATATCGCCACCAAGACCGTCGCGGTGACGTCGGTCAACGACGCGCCTGAGGTGACGGCTCCGGCCAGCATCAGCGTCGTCGAAGACATTGCATCCGCGATCACAGGGATCAGCTTCGCCGACACCGACGCGGGTGGTGCAAGCGTAACCGTCACGCTGTCGGTCGGCGCCGGAAGCCTTGCCGCCACCAGCGGTGGTGGCGTGACGGTCGGCGGAAGCGGGACCGCGCTGACCCTCACCGGCACGATCGCCGACATCAATGCCTTCATCGCCGCCTCCAGCGTCGCCTATACGACGGCCGCCGACGCCACGGGCAATGTGACGCTGACCGCGACGATAAACGATGGCAGGAACACCGGCAGCGGCGGCGCGCAAACCGACAGCGACACGGTGACGCTTGCCGTGACGCCAGTGAATGACGGGCCGGTGGTAACCGCGCCCATTTCGATCGCAGTTGACGAGGACACGACAACGGCGATCAACGGCATAACCATTAGCGATGTCGATGCCGGGTCCGCTTCGATTAGCGTGACGCTCTCGCTCGCTTCGGGCACGCTCGCAGGCTCCTCGGGAGGCGGCGTCGCAGTAGCCGGAAGCGGAACCGGGTCGCTGACGCTGAGCGGTTCGATCGCCGATATCAACGCCTTCATCGCCGCATCCAACGTGACCTTCACCCCGGCCGCCAACACCACATCCAATGTGGTGCTGACCGCATTGGTCAATGACGGCGGGAATAGCGGCATCGGCGGTGCGCTGACGACCCCAGCGACCGTGACGTTTGTGGTGACCGCGGTGAACGACGCGCCGGTCAACCATGTGCCGGGACAGCAGGTGATCGACGACACGGATGTGCCCCTGATCTTCAGCAGCGTCAACGGCAATGCGGTCACGATCTCGGACGCCGATGCCGGCGGCGGCACGGTGCGGGTGACGCTGACGGCAAGCAACGGTGTGCTCGCGCTTGCGGGAACGACGGGACTGGTCTTCATCACCGGCAGCGGCGTCGCGGATTCGACGATGACATTCGAGGGAACCGTCGCCGACATCAACACGGCGCTGAACGGGATGTCGTTCCTGCCGACGGGAGGCTACTCCGGCCCCGCTTCGCTGCAGATCACCACCAACGATCTGGGGCTTGCGGGATCGGGCGGCATGCAGAGCGATACCGACACGATCGCCATCAATGTCGATCCGCCCAAGGTGGCCAATGTCGAGGGCATGTTCGATACCACCTACCATATGCGCGATACGGTCACCATCGTTGTGACCTTCGACAAGGCGATCGACGTCGACACCACCGGCGGGCGTCCGACGCTGCTCCTCGAGACGGGAGCTATCGATCGCGAGGCCGTTTACCTTGGTGGTTCGGGAAGCAAGACGCTCACCTTCGCCTATACGGTGCAGAAGGGCGACTCGAGCGCCGATCTGGACTACACCTCCATCGATGCGCTGATGCTGAACGGCGCAACCATCAAAGGCCTCAACTCGCTTGACGCCCTCCTCACCCTGCCAAGCGTCGGAGGGAGCCATTCGATCGGCGGACAGAACGAAATCGTCATCGATGGCTCCTTCGGAGCCCCAAGTCTCACTGGCGACAGGCAAGCCTCACTGGCCGAGGGGGCCTCGTACACATTCACGGTCGAGGATTTTTTCAGCGACCCGGCCGACAATGCCGCCGACGCCGTATTCACAATATCCGCGGTGAATCACGGAAAGTTCCTGGTAAATGGAGTCGAGGCCTCGCAATTCACGGGGGCACAGCTTGCAAACGGGCTCGTCACCTTCCAGCACGACGGCTCGGAAGACGACTTCGCCCCGTTCTATGTCCATGTGGATGACGGCACCGACAGGTTCCTTTTGTCGATCGATCCCATAAACGACGCACCGATCCGCACCGGCGATCTCAAGGCCGCGGTCGCGGAGGGCGGGAGCAACAAGCTTACGGTCGCCGACCTCAATTTCACCGATCCGGACGGCGCTGCCCCCTACATAGAAATTCAGGTTTCCAACCTGAAAAACGGCGTGGTGTTCGTCGACGGCGCCGCGGCCACGAGCTTCACGGCGGCCGATATCAAGAATGGCCTCGTCATCTTCCGCCACAATGGCTCGGAGAGCTCATCGGCCTCCTTCCAGTTCACCGCATCGGACGGCTACGACACAACGCCGCCCGTTCCCGCCAAGTTCAACTTCACCGTCAACCCGGTCAACGACGCCCCTCGCCTCACCGGCGATCTAAAGGCGTCGGTCACCGAAGGCGGCAGCTACAGGCTCGTTGCCGCCGACCTCGGCTTCACTGACCCGGACGACGCGGCCGCGGGCATTGCCTTCAACGTCTCCGGCGTCACCAACGGAACCGTGCTCGTCAACGGCGTCGCGGCGACGCGCTTTACCGGCGCGCAACTCGCAGCTGGCCTCGTTACCTTCCGCCACAACGGCTCTGAAACGACGGCGGCCTCCTTCAAGGTGGCTGTGGAAGACGGCAACGAGGACCTTTCGGCACCCGTTCCCGCCACCTTCACCTTCACTGTGAGCACGGCCAATGACGCCCCGACGCTCGCCCTGACGCAGCGTCTCTCTGCCATTGCGGAAAACGCCTCGACCGCTTCCGAGCGCAAGGTCGCCGATCTCCTCGTCACTGACGACGGGCTCGGC
Source organism: Sinorhizobium sp. 8-89 (assembly GCF_030124325.1). Lineage (GTDB taxonomy): Bacteria > Pseudomonadota > Alphaproteobacteria > Rhizobiales > Rhizobiaceae > Sinorhizobium. Next base: position 189,786 of record NZ_JASKLR010000010.1, on the reverse strand, counting down.
AGCAACGTTCTCACGCTCGCGGGCGCCGACTCCGCGCTCTTTGCCGTCCATGACAAAGCGCTGTGGCTTAAGGCTGGCGCGCGGCTCGATTTCGAGACCAATCCTTTCCTCGATGTCTCCATCCTGGTCGACGACAGGACCATCGGCACCGGCGCCGAAGTGACGAAAGCGGTCCCGGTCTCGGTCACCGACGCCGTCGAGCGCTATGTCGGCAGTTCGGGCGCCAACACGCTGACGGGCACGTCGGCCGCGAGCGAGTATTTCGACGGCGGCGGGGGCAATGACACGATCAACGGCGGGGCAGGCAAGGACACGATTGTCGGCGGACTCGGCGCCGACCGACTGACCGGCGGTGCCGGAAACGACACCTTCGTGTTCAACCTGATAGACGACTCGGCAAAGGGTTTCTCCGGCTACGTCAACAATGTCGCTTATGGCCCGGCCTCGGGCGCCGGCTACCGCGACATCATCACCGACTTCGGCAATGGCGACGACGTGATCAGCCTCACCGCCATCGACGCCAATACCGCGCTTGCCGGCAACCAGGCCTTCACCTGGCGCGGTAAGGGCGAATTCACGCGCAAGGCCGGAGAGCTAATCTACAAGACTTTCGATACTACCGGCACCGCCAACGACAAGACGATCGTCTACGGCGACGTCACCGGCGACGGACGCGCCGACTTCCAGATCGAGCTTTCGGGACTCAAGCAGCTCGTTGCGGGCGATTTCCTTCTGTGAGGCGAAAATGCCTGGGCGCGCAAGTGCCCGGTCCGAATGGAAAGCTTGCATGGAGGTCACGCATGACTCAATCACGGCGCAGACGCGCCGTGGCTGGTTTCCTGTGACGAGCAAAGGAATCCAGCCGCACCGAAAACCGCCCCTATTCGCGTTCTAGATTTCTGGCAACGAACGCATGAACTTAGCCCTTGCGCGCGGCGGTGCTGCGGCGCTACCGCTAGAAGTTAAAATAGATACTGACTCCCGGCCGCCGGTGGTAGCGGTAGTAGTCACGATAGCCGTAGTACCCATAATGGCGAGGGTAGCAGCGACCATAATAACGGCAGGAACGCCAAGCGTACCGCCTGTTCCAGTGACGATCCGCATGCCAATGGCGATGGCGCCGGTGTCTGACCTGTTCAACAGGGCCGGTCTGCACTTGCTCGGATTTCGGCACGAAAATCGGTGCGGCGTTAAGCGGTAAGGCGAACGACACGGCCAGGATTGCGGCTGTTAGGGCGGATAGGAGTTTTTTCATCGTATACTCTCCTTCGCTTGCTACCACATTGCGCCGTCAAGCCTGAACCTCCGATGAACGGTCCACGCGCCCCGTTAGAATCGCGCGCTCGACCGCCGGAGACTTTGAAAAAATAGCTGTCGAGCGGTATGGGCGCGGGCAGCGCCGCCCATAGGTGACTCTGGAGTTCGTTTCGAAGCCAGTGGGCGAAGGTCAATCACTCGATCATGCTGCGCCCGTCACTGCGCGCCTTTCGGGTCGCGGCCAAATGATCCGCTGGTCTTCGCAAAGGGCGGGTCGGACCGGATTGCGATTGGCAGGCCGCGCGCGGCAAACGGTCGTCGAAAGGCGTCGAACGCAGCCTGTTCGCGCGTCGATTCGAAGGATTCGCAGGCGAGAAGATACCGCGAAGCCTGACTCACCGTGACCTCGTCGCTGTTCTGGGTCAGCGGCGCCGTTCTTTCCAGCTTTTGGGTGATTGTGGATGGGCTGCCCCCGGGTCGATGTGATCTCCGGTCAATTATTTTTTCCTTAATTCTTGTTCATCGGATGAATTCCCAAAGTAAAGCTATGAAGAACAGGCTCACTATCGCGCGCTCATGAAGATAATCGGACCAAAGTCCCAAGACCGGAACCATTGCACAGCCCGTTCGTTGTTTTGACGAATCCAACAGGAGGACGAGACAATGAAAAAACTTGTACTCATCGCAACAGCAGCCACATTGCTTGCTGGTTCCGCTATCGCTCAGACCAACAACGAGGGTAAGGGCGGAACTGCGACGGGCATGGTCGGCGGTGCTGCAACTGGCGCCATAATCGGCGGCCCGATCGGGGCCGGCGTCGGAGCCGTCGTCGGCGGCGCACTAGGCGGCGCACTCGCACCACCACCTCCTCCGGTCGTCGCCTACGTCGAGCAGCAGCCAGTGCAGCAATCCGTGGTAGTGCAGCAACCGATCGCTGTCGGCAAGCCTCTCCCTGAGGCCGTCGTGTTGACGCCGGTGCCGGAGAACCCCGCCTACGCATATGCCATCGTTAACAAGCAGCGCGTGATCGCCGAGCCAAAGTCGCGCACCGTGGTTCAGGTCATCAACTGACCGGGCGAGTGCAACACCCCACCACCACTCAGCCCCACCTACCCTGCAGGGTGGTGGGGTTGATTGTCCGCCACTTTCCAAACTCATGCTGAGATGCGGAGGCCAGAAACGAGGCGCGGGTGCTCCGTTCCTTTATGGTGGGTCCGCATCACGCGCTCAACGCGCCCGTCTCGCTCGTCTCCATCTTCGGATCTGCGCGCCGGAATTCAGCAAATTCCGAATCCGAAACACTCTCATGACGATTGGGCCCGTGTTTCGCAATCGTACCGGTTAAGCGACGCGCAACAATTCGACGGATCCCGAACTGTGGCTCATACACATCGCGTGGCGGATAAAACTCGGCCGCGCCAAATTCGCTCTTTCGCCAGTGCGCATTCCGTTCTCTATCCGATGGAACCAACGAACCTTCCAACGGTTTTCCCTGCAGCTTGCGTCAAAAGGACAGCCATGATGCTTACCGCCCTGTTCGTCGCTTCGCTCCTGGCGCCCACGAACGTACTCTCCAATGTCGCTGCGGTGGAAGAGTTGCAAGCGGACTTCGAAAACGCGGTCGCCTGTGAGCAGATAGACGGCCGCAGGGTCTGGAAAGGTGCAATCGCCTATTACATCCAATCCTATGTCTATGAGAGCGATGCCGCAGGTCAGGCCGATGCCGCCGACGCCGTCTTGCCCGAAGACAATACACCGGAAACGGTCAAAGAGTTCGAAAGGGCCTGCGCGGCGATCGATTCGGCCCGGTCGTCTCGTTGAGGACACCTCAACCCGTGTCTGAAACCCGTAGCGGTTTCTTCCGCGCTTTGCGACCGGCCACTGCTTCGGCGCGCAGGGCAGTTTCTTCGCGATTGGCACTTCGCATCTTCAGCGGGCTTGTTTGATATTCGCGGCTGTAGGCGCGCGAGAAGGCAGAGAGGCTGTCGAAGCCGCAGCGCAGCGCGATATCCCGAATCGGAATCCCCGAATCGCGAACTAGCCGGTGCGCCACCTGAAGCCGAAGGCGAAGATAATAGGCCGCAGGACTGATCGAGAGCCCTTTCGCGAAAAGGAGTTCGAGCTTGCGCCGCGAGATAGATAACCGCCGTGCCAGCGCCGCCACCGTCATCGGTCGCTCCAAGGTGCGCTCCATCAGCCTTATCGCGCCGGCGAGCTCGGGATCGCGGGCCTCGATGCGGCCGAGCGACACGAAGGGCTGCACATCCGTGGCGCTGTGCATCTGGTCGTAAACGAAGATGCTGGCAACATCGAGCGCCAAGGCGGGGCCCAACCTCTCGGTGATCAGATGCAACATCATATCGAACGTCGGCGAGGCGCCACCGGAGGTCCAATATTTGCCGTCGGTGACGAAGCGGTCACCGATGACGGTCAGCGCGGGAAAAGTCTGGCTGAAATCCTCGAGCTCTTCCCAATGCGCCGTTGCCTTGCGGCCATTGAGAAGCCCTGACCGACCGAGTAGCCAGCAACCGGACTCGATACCCGCCACAATGTCGAAATGGCGAGCGCACTCCTGCAGCGTGGCGAGAAACCGCTTTCCGACATGCCTGTGGAGGTTAAAGCCGCCGATTACGAGGAGAAGATCACCGCCGAGCGGCGGCGCGAACCGGCCGTCGACATTGATTGGAACGCCGCAGGTCAACATGACCGGCTCTCCGTCCCCGGACAGGAGCCGCCAGCAAAAGACCTGTCTGCCGGCCACGCGATTTGCGGCGCGCATCGGATCCAGCACAGAGGCCAGCGACATGATTGACGACTCGGGCAGGACGACAACCACGACCTCAATCGGAGATTGTTTTTCAATACGTTCCCTCATGCGGATAACGTCAAATTTTATGCGGCTTATGTCAAATCCGAAAACGGCTTTCAGGCATTATCGACAGGCAATCGATCTCCCTTCGCGCGGCGTTTGCAGCCCCGCGCAGAGACGTTCCCCTTTCCGCGATTTTTCCGGAACGGGCCGGCCGGATCCAAACCCGCCGGCCCGTTTTTTTCTCTGTGCGAATGCACATGATTCGGCCCATCTGATTTTTGGCAGACTCGTCGCCCATTAGTTGATATCTTCGGTTGGACAACAGGAGGCATCTGTGATGATCAGAAATGTGCTTGTTGCGATCTTCGGCGCGTCCCTGTTGGCAGGAACATCCCACGCAGCAGACTTGACGGAGGCTCCAGCGCCCGCGCCGGTTGTCGAAGCAGCACCCACATTCGTCTGGACCGGCGGCTATGTCGGACTTCAAGGCGGCGGCGGATGGCTCAACAGCGATTTAAGCGTCCCCGGAGCAAGTGCCTCAGAAGACTTCAACGGCGGCCTCTTCGGCGCGTTTGCTGGTTACAATTACCAGCATGGTGACTGGGTCTTCGGCATCGAAGGGGATGTCACCTACAATTGGAACGACAAGACCTTCACAGTCTTCGGCGCGAATACGGAAGTCGGCACCGATGTCTCCGGATCGGTGCGCGGGCGCGTCGGCTACACTTTCAACGAAAAAGCCTTGCTCTACGCGACCGGCGGCTGGGCGGTGACCCGCGGCTTCGTCGATGTTGCTGGCGCCTCGGAGGAGAAGGAGACATTCAACGGCTGGACCATCGGAGCCGGCGTCGATTATGGCTTCACCAACAGTGTCTTCGGTCGGGCCGAGTATCGCTACAATGATTTTGGCGACGAGGATGTGGGTGGCGTCAATGTCGATCTCGACCAGCACCAATTCACAGTGGGCGTCGGCGTGAAATTCTGACGACTGCGATCGGCCCGATCGACGCCCCCGGCTCTACTCCCCGGGGGTTTTTTCTGAGGATAGACCATCAGCCGGATGCAAGATGTCAAGCAACATTGCCGTACGGCATTTTTCCTTACATAGGATCCTTAAGGATCAACATGCGGGAATTCAAAGTGCTACAGCGATCTTTGCGCATCCGGTGAGACGCGCGGCGCTGGAGGAGCCACGCACCGAAGGGTGGAAAAACGGGAGGAGCAATGGGAAAGTTTCTCGAATTTCTGGGCGGCATCATCACGATCGGCACGCTCGCTTTGCTGGCGATGACGCTTATACCTTCTCTCGATATCAGGACCCTGCTGGCGGTGCTGCCCTGGGCGTTTCCGGCAATTGCTGGCGGCCTCATTCTGGTTGCCTTCGGCTCGATGCTCGATCACCTCGCCGCGATCCGCTCAGCTGCGGAAAAACAGGCGGACATCTTCCAAAAACTGCTCGACCGACGGGCTCCGCCAAAGACGGAATAGCGGCGAAGGCCGCTCGCAACGACCCGGTTGCAGGGCATGAACCTGAATTGTCGCGACGGGTCAGCGGCGATTTTCCGGCTTAGCGGGACCTTGCGGCCGTCGAACAACGATTTCTTCAGCCGCGCTCTCGTCGCTGTCAACGCACTGCGGATCAAAGTGGATTTCGCGACCCCAACGCCCTGCGATACCGTTCGCGTGGCTCGAAATCCGAGTGCAGTCTTCGGTAGATTGAGGACGCCTTCAATTCTACTGGTTGAAAAAACCAACTGCTGGCTCCAATATCCACGGTGAGACGACCAACCTGAGGAGGGAGCCGCCATGAACAGAAATGTGGTCATCGGCATCATCGTTGTCGCACTTATCGTTCTTGCCGTGATGTATCTGATGCCAGGAACCGGTACACAAACAACCGAGACGGCTCCTGCTCCGACAACGACGGAACCAGCGCCACCGCAACCGGCAACGCCACAGCAACCCGCGACAACACAGTAGCGCTGAACGCAAAGGCGCCGCATGCCTTTGAGGCAAGCGGCGCTATGACACCCTTGAAGCGCCGATCCTTGTTCAGCGAAACATACAGCAATCAGCGGCTTCGAGTACGCTCAGTAGTAAGGCGAGATGCACTGCTGACGAGGCCCGTAGTAAGGTTGGAAGCTGTTGTCGTATGCTTGGTAAGAGCGATATCGGGCGTAGCACCAATCCACGTGGGCTCGGCTGAAGTCCCTATAGACGCGTCGCGGCGGCGGCGGTGCTGCGATTGCACCTCCGATGACCACGCCCGCTCCGAACGCTGCCAAGGGATACCACCATCCGTCACTGTGCCGGCGATAGCCGTCGCGACGATAGCGATAACCACGGTAACCGTTGTACCGACCGTAACGAGGCCCGTCATACCCACGCCAGCCGTAACGCGGTCCACCATGGTGCCATGGCCTGTGGTGGACTAAGTCTATGCCGCTCGAGTTCGACTGCGACACTGGCGCAAAGGGCATGGCCTGAGCCGGTGCATAGCTTGTGAATGCCGTAACAGCCGCAACGATCAATGTGCCGATCTTCTTCATCGTATCACCGAATCTGTTTCCGATGAGGCGATCTTTCATTGTGGCAACTGAACCGAGCATGAACGAGCGCTGAAGTGGAGCCGCATCGCGCACGAGGTCAGTTGTGTCTCGATGGGGAAGTCAAAGAAGGACTGTGGGGCGCAGAATTTAGTCGCGCCTTGGATCTGCGGTGTTTCCGAAGCTCGGTGACGATTATAGACTTGGTGAGGGCGGGCGACGTCTATGCGACCCACTCACCAAGCCGGCTTGATTACGGAACACGACCTCCCTGATCCGCTGAGGGATCAGGGAAAATCTCCGAACCACCGAACCAGCAGGCGTCAGCCTATGCGAGGGCAGCCTGGTCGATTTGCAAAATACACGGTCGTGTATCGACCCCGGCGACCGACGCCGTCCACGACGACCTGCCTGCGTGTAATCGCTTCAATTTGGGGATCACGTAGCCCCAGCCTGTAGGCACGGCGGATAGCCTGCCGTTCGCTGCACCCGCGATACGGTCGGTAATCATCATCATCATACCTTCGATCGCGCATCTGCACGTCAGGACCACCTGGGCCGATATACAAGTCCAGAGACTGAGCCGGCGAAGCAGATGGCAGGGCCGCCAAGGCGCCGGCCACAATCAATCCGGTCGCGAGAACCTTGCCAATGTTCATGGCTTCTCCTCCATATCCTCATTTAAGTTTCCGCTAAACTGATATCTGAACGGTGCTGGAGCAGATAAAGTTCCAGAAAACGGCCGACTGGGCGAGAACATAATGGGAACATATTTGTCGCGTTGCCGCCGGTCACCCCGGACCCAGGGGGAGTTCTGGATCATGCGCGGAACGTGTATGCGATGAGTGTGGCCGCCGCCCGGGAACGCCATGAGACGAGCGCGGCCGGCCGGCCATGGCTACTTGCCGGTCCTGCTTCTTACGGACCGCCTGCCATTGATCCGACGACCACCATCACTACCGCGTCCACGTCGATTTCACCATCGACCGCGAGCTTGTCTCCGATGCGGCTGACACGCAGTTTCGAGGGATTTTCGGCTGCCTGCCGTTCAAGTTCTTCGACGACCGCGGCAATGGCCTTCGCCTCCAGATTGCCCTCATTCAGATTGCTGGTACCCATTTCCAGAAAACGCCTTCCTTGCGCTCGGGATAATGCTTGAACTCGCACTCGAATTGCCGGCCGTACGATGCAGCTTCAGCCAACGCCGCCTGAGCCGGCGGATTCATTCCCGTACCGGGAGCGAACCAATCTTCGAGGAGGTCATCAGGAACGTAGGTCCCTATCCTCAAAGGAAGACTGGCCAACACGAAGTCCATCTCTTTTGGTGGCGGCATGCGCTCCTCCTGACCGGCCTAACAAAGTTGCAGCCCGGAGGTTCCGCAGCTTGGTCCTTCCGCACCGCACGGCCATTCCTATGGTAGATTAAACATCAGCGGATCGTCCCCGCTCGCTCTCCCTGTTCAACGAGCTTACCAGAGCCCCCTGTATCGCGCCAAGCGCAGCGCTCCGACCTTGGCAAGGATCATCAACTGCGGCTGCCTTGCGACAAGATCATATCGGACTTTAGTCCGGCGCCGGGTTGCGTTTGGACGTCCAAAGGTCCGACGCGCCGTGCCGCCAGGTGCGATATGCTTTGTCAGACGATGTTGCGGCGACGATGCGCCGGCAAACGAATGTCGCCGACCAATTCACGACAGTTCGACGGGGATCTTTACCTATGGCATTTTCGGACGCGGAGTGGAGAGATCGCATTTCCAGTTTCGCTTGGGGAGCTATATCCAGCCCCGCATCGATTGTCCTTTATATTGCGGCTGCCATGCTGATCGCTGCACTTGCGAGCGCAGGAACAGGCATCCCTTCTTACGTGCTCGTAGCAGCAGCGGTTGTAATAGTGCTGTTCATCGACCCCCCGGAGAAAATAGCAAAACACAGGGAGCGGCGGCGGCGATAGTCGCGGTGGAGCTTTCTCTTCATCGGCGATGCGGCCGCCGATTCGAAGAAGGAACAGCCGATCAGAAGTGCCGCTTACCTGGCTGAGATGCGCCTCGCAAGCGCGCGACGATGAAATCACCCACAAGACGCGGGGACCGCCAGCCGACGAGGGCGCGACGGCTTATGAAGTTGCTGCGCTGTTCGGCTGGACGAGACAATATTGGAAAGTTGGCGACCCCTGCAGGACTCGAACCTGCGACAACCTGCTTAGAAGGCAGGTGCTCTATCCAACTGAGCTAAGGGGCCGTTGGGCGTCGCCCTCTCGCGGACTTCCCCAGAACCTCAATGGGTCCAGGGTTGCATCCGGTTGAAACGGAAATTGTCCGAATAGGACACATTCTTGCGCGTCGAATCCTTCGGCGCAATCACCCGGTAGTCGATGCCGTTGCGTTCGGCGTAGGCGATAGCCTGTTCTGCACTTTCGAAGGTGAGACGCAGTTGCTGGCGCATATCGCCGGAGCTCGTATATCCCATGATCGGATCAATGGTACGCGGCTTTTCCTGATCGAACTCCAGCACCCACAGATTCGTCTTGGCCTTGCCGGATTGCATGGCTGTCTTTGCGGGACGATAGATCTTCGCGGACATTGTTTCGAACGGCTCCCGTTTACCCATCGCAGCGCTGCGTCTTTCTCAGACGCCAACGATCGCTGAAACACTTTGATTTGCTGCATGATTCCTGAGTTTTAATCGATTCCGATTAAGGAATTATGCAGCAGCGCAGCGGGCTTTCGCCCGCGCCTCGCGTCTTCCCTTAGCGCAGATTGATCCAAAACGGAATGACCAATGAACCGAAAATGAGGCTTTTCCGACAGCATGCGTGCCGCATCGAAAACTCGTTCCCGACACGGAGAGTCGGCTGCTTGCGTACGGCTGGACCGGGAGCGTCGGAGAACCGGCACCGCCCACAAATTCGGCCGGGGCGGCGAGAAGAAAACTGGAAAATAACTCAGAAAATCAAGTGGTCGGAGTGGAGAGATTCGAACTCCCGACCCTCTGGTCCCAAACCAGATGCGCTACCAGACTGCGCTACACTCCGTGCCAACGAGGCCCGGAGATACACGCTTCGCCTCGTGCCTGCAACATGAATTTTTGTGCCCAGTTGAACGGCACGGGGAGACCCGACACACTCAGTTCGCGGCCGGAACTCGGGAGCCTTCGAGCCGGTCGCCCGGTTTTATGCCGAGTCGCCTCACGGTTCCGGCGTTGAGCTCGAGCACGAATGCCACCGGTTCACCCGAATCGATGATCGCCTCGGACAACGGCACGGCATTCTCATGAATCGTGCGAACCGTTCCATCGCGGGCGACGAAGAGCATGTCCAGCGGCAGGTAAGTGTTCTTCATCCACATCATCACCCGGCGCGTCTCTCCAAAATCGAACAGCATGCCGTGATCCGGCGCCATCTGTCGGCGATACATCATCCCCTGCTCGCGTTGGGCAGGATCGACCGCGAGTTCAACCGTCAGATCACGGGGGCCGGCGCCTGTCAGGAGGCGGAGCTTGTCGCGGGCAAAGGAAATGTCGGCGGCAACGGCAGAGACGACCAGCGACAACAAAAAAAGCGCCGTGACGGCGCTTCTTGCAAAAATGCCGGGAGACGGGATCATCAGTGGGACCGGCTGGTTGGCGTCGGGCCGTCCGGATGAATCTCCGCAGCCATGAGACCTTTTTCGCCGTCGCCGAAGCGCACCAGAACCACCTGCCCGGGCCGCAACTCCGTGAGGCCGAAGCGGCGCAGCGTCTCCATATGTACGAAGATGTCCTCGGTGCCTTCGCCGCGCGTCAGGAAGCCAAAGCCTTTGGTGCGGTTGAACCACTTGACGAGCACGCGCTCCAAGCCGCTGGTCGGCGTGACCTGAACATGCGTTCTGACCGGGGGAAGCTGCGACGGGTGAACGGCGGTCGACTGATCCATGGAAAGAATGCGGAAAGCCTGGTATCCGCGATCCCGTTTCTGGACAAGCGCGACAACGCGCGCACCCTCCAGAACCGTCTGATAGCCGTCGCGTCGCAGGCAGGTAACGTGCAGCAAAACGTCCTGCATGCCGTTGTCAGGCACGATGAAGCCGAAGCCTTTCGCTACGTCGAACCACTTGATAACGCCGGTAATTTCGATGAGGTCAAGGGCGTCATTGCCAAAGTCGTCATTGTGGATGACGTCTTTCGAAGATGTTCTATCCGCCATTCTCCCAGCCCCTCGTTTACGCGCAACTCTTGATACGGTTAACTGATTCTTATTGACCAGAATAACATCGTCCCGCTGCGCATGCGCAAGTCCCACGACATATTTTGGCCGGGGTCATTTATGGGGACGCAGCCTTGCCTCTGGCTTGCTGCAGGTTAAGTATACGCCATATTCTCAGAAACAGGGACAACCCAATGCGCTATCTGCACACGATGGTTCGTGTAAAGGACCTGGACCAGGCTCTTCACTTCTATTGCACGCTCTTCGGCCTCAAGGAAATACGCCGGTACGAAAACGAAAAAGGCCGATTCACGCTTGTCTTCCTTGCCGCGCCCGGCGACCTCGACCGGGCGAACGACGAACGCTCCCCCTGCCTGGAACTCACTTACAACTGGGACACAGAGGACTACAGCGGTGGTCGCAACTTCGGTCATCTCGCCTACGAAGTGGACGACATCTACGGCTTCTGCCAACACCTGATGGACAATGGCGTCACCATCAACCGTCCGCCCCGCGACGGACATATGGCCTTTGTGCGCTCGCCCGACGGAATTTCGATCGAGATCCTGCAAAAGGGCGACAACCTGCCCGCGCAGGAACCTTGGGCATCCATGGGCAATACCGGCAGCTGGTAAGCTCCGCGCAATTCCGGCCGACTAGCGTCTGAACCGAGCCAGCGGTTCGACCCGTGTGGCACGGCACGGCAAGGCCCCGAGGATCGGAAATATCGACGAGCGGTCTTAAGGCCCGGCCTGATGCCGGGCCTTCGCATGTCTATTGTGAAGGTGCAAAAAGGTTAGCGCAGGTTTACAAATTGCGCGAGGTTGATTAACTTTGCGCACCAGACGTTGAAATGGGGTTCTGCTTCGCAACCAGTTGCGCGTCAAAGCCCTTTACTTGGCCTGACCTTTCCGGTGGCGAGCCTTTTTGCTCGCCGCGAGGAAAATGAGTTGTTTGTTCTGGGGCGATGTTTCGGAACTGAGACTTAATGCATGCGCGATGGGGAAAGCCTCGAGCGTGCACGGAGAGCGGGGATAAGACGTTGCAACATCTGGAGGCGAAGTGCGCGTTCCTGACATTCGGGCGCGCGGCGGCATTATCCGTATCATTGTTCGCATTGGCAGGTTGCATGTCGTCGGCTGGTGACGAGACAACGGCCTCACTGAAACCGCAACAATCGACGACACCGTCGCAGACAGCCGGGGACGAAGGCGACGCCGGCGAAGCGCAGCTTGCGGCCAGCTCCGCCACCGTGGCGCAGCAGGCGCCGGGCGTCGCTGCCCAGACCGGTCCGGAGGCGACACAGCAAGCGTTGACGATGCAGGGCACCGGCCTGCGCGCCACATCGTCCAGCATTTACGGACAAAACCCCAGTGCCGCGGCTGAGGGCCAAACGGACGCCGACCAGGCGGCAGTTGCAGCACCCGGTAACGGTGTTCTGCCCCAGCCAACGGCGGTCAATGCAACAACCAACAGCCTCTTCAGCAACGGGCAAACCGTGGCCGAACCGGCCGCCGCCTCCCAACAGGGCGCAAGCAATGAAGCGCCGGCTGAAGCGCAGACCGTTGGAGAGACGGCCGCCAGCGGACCTGCGACAGCGGGGGGGAACGACATTCCAGTCGCCGTTCCGTTGCCGCTCAGCGCACAGGCGGCGTTGTCCGGCAAGATGCCGGCCGAGCTTCAGCCGGTAGAAGTTGCCTCGGTGGCCCCGGCGACGCTTCAGCAAGCGAATCCCAATCAGCCTGTCGATCCTGTCGATCCAGAGAAAGAAGAGAGCGAGACGCGGGAAACGAGCAAGACCTGGACGCTCGCGAGCCTTTTTGCTCCGAAGCGGAAGGAGAAGCCGCGCTCCGATGGCGAACGCACCGCCCGGCCGATCGAGAAGAAAACGATCACCGCCAGCAATGCGCGCCAGCCACAGGTTGCCTCCCTCGCCTACGCGTCGTTGCCTGGCGTCAACATGAATCCCCTGTTCAGCATGGAGCATGAAGCTCACGTTGCCGATGAGGAGGACGCACCCGTCGAAACGGCGGCGCTATCCGGGCTTGCGCGTCTCGCGCCGAACGGTCTCGTCCTGCAAACAGAGAGAGTGGAAACCGGCTGCTTCAAGCCCGAGCTTCTCGAGATGTTGAAGACGGTCGAGAGGCACTACGGCCGCAAGGTAATGGTGACCTCCGGGCTTCGGGCGATCAAGGTCAACCGGAAACGCCAATCACTCCACACGCAGTGCGCGGCGGCCGACATACAGGTCAAGGGTGTCAACAAGTGGGACCTCGCGAGCTTCCTGCGTAGCGTTCCGGGTCGCGGCGGCGTTGGTACCTACTGCCACACGGAATCGGTCCACATCGACATCGGTCCTGAGCGGGACTGGAACTGGCGCTGCCGCAGACGCAAGGGCTAACTTAGCGCCCGAAGAAGCCCGTTCGGTCGCATTGTCATTTTTTTGAGAAAAATGAATTTAGCCGCTTGCGGGAATCCGAAGCGCTCTCTATAAGCCACCTCGTCTTGGGCGCCCATCGTCTAGCGGTCTAGGACGCCGCCCTTTCACGGCGGAAACACGGGTTCGAGTCCCGTTGGGCGTGCCATTCCTTCTTTGATATACTTCTGGATACTTCAGGGTTGCGTTGTCGCATCGCGTTTATGCTTGCCTAAAGAAGACAGAAAGCTTTCAAGAAGTTTTCCGCAAGAAAAATTGATCTGGCGGCAGCTGATCACTTGCGGGAACCAAAAGGCTTCTCTATAAGCCATCTCGTCTTGGGCGCCCATCGTCTAGCGGTCTAGGACGCCGCCCTTTCACGGCGGAAACACGGGTTCGAGTCCCGTTGGGCGTGCCATTCCTCCTCTTTC
>NZ_JASKLR010000010.1:19739-176044 GCF_030124325.1 Sinorhizobium sp. 8-89 | reverse complement strand
TATAAGCCACCTCGTCTTGGGCGCCCATCGTCTAGCGGTCTAGGACGCCGCCCTTTCACGGCGGAAACACGGGTTCGAGTCCCGTTGGGCGTGCCATTCTCTCTTCACAAACTCATTGAGGTTTCTCTTCCAAGTCGCTGATTTGGAAGGTTGGGGCGGTTATCGCGACGAATGCGATCAGGTGGCCTTTGCGGCGTCCGTCACGCGCAGTTGGACGCGGCGGGTTCCCTGCCAAAGATCCGCCGAAACCGATCCAGCGACATGAATGGTCGAGCCGCGGCTGCCGAGCAGGAAGTCGCCCAGCGGCGTTTCCGTGGCGCGAAAGGCAATACCGTCGATCCGGCTGCCATCCTGGCCCTCCAGCGTTACCTTGACGTGATTGGAGCCGACCTGCCGGCAGTCGCGCAGCCGGTGTTGCGGAAAGGCGAAGATCGGCTGCGGATGCCCAGAACCGTAGGGACCGGCCTGCTCCAGAAGATCGACCAGCTCGATCGTCGCGCCCGACGCCCCAAGTGCTCCGTCGACCTTCAGCGTTTCGGTGGAAACCAGATCGCGCACGACAGTTTCGGCACGCTCTTCAAAGAATTGACGAAGCCTGCCGAGGTTCGCGCGCTCGACGGTCAGGCCGGCCGCCATTGCATGGCCGCCACCCTTGACGAGGAGACCGCTCTCGACCGCCGCCCGCACCAGCCTGCCCATGTCGAAACCGTTGATCGAACGCCCCGAGCCGGTCCCTCGCCCACTCGGGTCAAAGGCAATCGCGAAGGCCGGCCGACGGAACTTCTCCTTGATGCGCGCGGCAATGAGCCCGACGATGCCCGGGTGCCAGTTTTCCCGCGCCGTGACGATCACCGAGGCCGCCTCGCCAGTCCCATACTCCGCCAGCACCTCCGCTTCGGCTTCGGCGAGCATCGCCGCCTCCATTGCCTGGCGCTCGCGGTTAAGCTCGTCGAGCCGGCCCGCGATCGATTCCGCCGCTGCGGCATCGTCAAGCGTCAACAGCCGGCTGCCGAGAGCCGCATCGCCGATACGCCCACCCGCATTAATGCGCGGGCCGATCAGGAATCCAAGATGATAGGGCGTCACAGGGCCGCCGATGGCAGCCTTTCGAAGAAGCGCCGCGAGCCCCGGATTGCCCATATGCCGCGCGGCGATCAGGCCTTTGACGACATAGGCGCGGTTGAGCCCCTTGAGCGGTACGACGTCGCAGACCGTTGCCAGCGCGACAAGATCGAGCAGCGACAACAGATCGAATGAAGCGGTGCGCGGGTCCCCTTGGCCGCGCAGCGCCCGCAGGGTGTTGACGAGCACGAGATAGACAACACCTGCGGCGCAGAGATGCCCCTGCCCGGACAAGTCGTCCTCGCGGTTCGGATTGACAAGCGCATGACACGGCGGAAGGGAAGAGCCCACCTGATGGTGGTCAATGACGACGACGTGGACGCCGCGTCCGGCGGCAACAGCGAGCGACTCGTGACTGGTCGAACCGCAATCGACGGTGACGATAAGGCCGGCACCGTTGTCGAGCAGTTGCTCTATTGCCTGCGGATTCGGACCGTAACCTTCGAAGATGCGATCGGGAATGTAGATCTCGGCTTCGATGCCGAAGTGGCGCAGGAATCGGACCATCAGCGCGCAGGAGGCAGCGCCGTCGACGTCATAATCCCCGAATATCACAACCTTCTCGCGGCGGCGCACCGCCAGTGCCAGCCGCTCGGCCGCCTTGCGGCAGTCGGTCAGGGTGTCCGGATCCGGCATCAGAGAGCGGAGCGTCGGGTCGAGAAAGGCGGCGGCATCGTCAAGCGCTACGCCGCGGCCGGCGAGCACGCGGGCAATCATCTCGGAATAGCCGTGGACCTGGCTGATCGCGAGTGCCCGATTTTGCCCGGCCTGATCCAGACGTGACACCCAGCGCTGCCCGCTGACCGAGCGTTCCACGCCGAGAAATGCCCGTTGGATCGGATCCGCCAATACGTCCATGCTATTCGCCCGCCTGCAGTCCCCTGTTCTTAGCGGACATTTCAGGCTGGAAGAACCCGCATGAAGACGGCTCCGGCGGGTCAGAAGCCCGTCGGAGCCGTTTCTCAACAGATTTAATGTGCCGAGCGGCGATTACACGGCCTTCGGCCGTTCGATACGGATGACCTGCGGTTCGCCGACGAGATAGCCCTCGCCCTTGATCGCAACGATCGCCTTGCGCACGGAAGCTTCGAATGTGGCATGCGTAACCAGGATGATCGTCTTCGGCTCCGCAGAATCCACATAGTGCTTGGAATGCTGCATGATCGATTCGAGCGAGATATCGTTTTCGGCCATATGCCCGGCAATGTTGGCGAAGACGCCGGTGCGGTCGAGAACTTTCAGCCGGATGAAATAGCCACCTTCGTGGCTTTGTATGCGGGCCCGCTTGTAGGGCAACAGTGCGGTCGCCGGGCGCCCGAAAGCCGGTACGTGTTGCGCGCCCGGGCGGCTCTTGGCGATATCGGCGATGTCGCCGAGCACGGCCGAAGCGGTCGCATTGCCGCCGGCGCCGGGGCCGACCATCAGCAGTTCGCCAAGAATATCGGACTCGATCGCGACCGCGTTCGTCACACCGTCGACCTGCGCGATGACGGAATCGTAGGGCACCATCGTCGGATGAACGCGCTGTTCGATGCCACTTTCGGTACGTTGAGCGACACCAAGCAACTTGATCCGGTAGCCGAGGTCGGCGGCCGCCTGGATGTCCTCGATCGAGATGTTGGTGATGCCTTCGAGATAGATGTCATCGGCGGCGATCGCGGTGCCGAAGGCGAGGCTGGTCAGGATCGACAGCTTATGCGCCGTATCGTTGCCCTCGATGTCGAAGGCCGGATCCGCCTCGGCATAGCCGAGGCGCTGCGCTTCCTTCAGGCAGTCTTCGAAGGAAAGCCCCTCCTTCTCCATCTTTGTCAGGATGTAGTTGCAGGTGCCGTTCATGATGCCGTAGACGCGCGAAACGGTGTTGCCCGTCATGGATTCGCGAAGAGCCTTGATGACCGGAATGCCGCCGGCAACCGCCGCTTCGTAGTTGAGCAGTGCGCCATGCTCTTCGGCAATGCCTGCAAGCTCGATGCCATGCGCGGCGAGCAGTGCCTTGTTGGCGGTGACCACATGAATGCCCCGCTGCAACGCAGCCTTCACGGCCGAATAGGCTGGATCTCCGGCACCGCCCATCAGCTCGATGAAGACGTCGATGTCCGCCTCGGACGCCAGCGATACCGCATCGTCGAACCACTTGATCTCCGAGAGGTTCACACCCCGATCCCTGGAGCGGTTCCTCGCCGTCACGGCCATGATCTCGATCGCCCGCCCGCATGTGGTTGCCAGCATCTCATGACGATCCTGGAGAATCCGCACGAGCGAGGCACCGACCGTCCCCAAGCCCGCAATGCCGATTTTGAGGGCATCTGCCATAGCAAGTTCCTAACATGTAGAGGCCCCGCCAGTGCGGCAGGGCTATTCTGGTTTGGTGGTTATCGGTATTTATCCGACTTCCTAGCGGTGTGCGTTAAGCGAGATGACGTTGTGCATCGTCTCGTCCGCCGAGGACAGGAAGCGCTTGATGTTGCGTGCCGCCTGTCGAATCCGGTGTTCGTTTTCGACGAGCGCCAGCCGGACGTAGTCGTCGCCCTGCTCGCCGAAGCCGATACCGGGCGCCACGGCGACGTCCGCCTTTTCGACGAGGAGCTTCGAAAACTCGAGCGAGCCCAGATGACGGAACTTCTCCGGGATCTTTGCCCAGGCGAACATGGTCGCCGGCGGCGGTGGCACCTCGAAGCCCGCCTTGCCGAAGCTCTCGACCATCACGTCGCGCCGGCGCCGGTAGATGTTGCGCACCTCGGCAATATCGCTGCCATCGCCGTTGAGCGCCTGTGTCGCGGCAACCTGAATGGGTGTGAAAGCACCATAGTCGAGATAGGACTTGACCCGCGTCAACGCTGCGATCAACCGCTCATTGCCGACGGCAAAGCCCATGCGCCAGCCGGGCATGGAGAACGTCTTCGACATCGAGGTGAATTCGACCGTCACGTCGATCGCGCCCGGCACCTCCAGCACGGAGGGCGGCGGCGCATCGTCGAAGTAGATTTCCGAATAGGCGAGATCCGAGAGCACGATGATGTCGTGCTTCTTCGCAAAGGCGATGACCTCCTTATAGAAGTCGAGTGTGGCCACCTGCGCCGTCGGGTTCGACGGGTAGTTGAGGATCAGCGCCAAGGGCTTCGGGATCGAATGCCGTACGGCCCGCTCCAATGGCGCGAAGAAGCTGTCATCGGGTTCGACCGAGATGGAGCGGATGACGCCGCCTGCCATCAGGAAGCCGAAGGCGTGGATAGGATAGGTCGGATTCGGGCAGAGGATGACATCGCCGGGTGCGGTGATCGCCTGCGCCATGTTGGCGAAGCCTTCCTTCGAGCCAAGCGTCGCGACGACCTGGGTCTCGGGATTGAGCTTGACGCCGAAGCGGCGGGCATAATAGGCGGCCTGAGCGCGGCGCAGCCCCGGAATGCCCTTCGACGAGGAGTAACGATGCGTGCGCGGGTCCTGGACGACCTCGCAAAGCTTGTCGACGATCGACTGCGGTGTGGGGAGATCCGGATTGCCCATGCCGAGGTCGATGATGTCAGCACCGGCCGCTCGCGCGCTTGCTTTCAAACGGTTGACCTGTTCGAAAACATAGGGCGGCAAACGCCGGACTTTATGAAACTCTTCCATCTCCAAACCTCGCTTGGCGCAAGCCTCCACGAGCCGTTCGGCTTTCGCGAAAGCAAACGCGGTGGTGAATGGCCGTCATCACGGCCATTGAACGCTTTGCGTCCAAATCACGTGAAAGGCAAGCGCTAATTCTCGATCTGTTTCAGCGTATCGGCACCGTGCTGCTCGGCCAGCAACTGCAATTCCTTCAAGCGCCGCTGGTATTCGGCCTCGGAAATCGCGCCGGATTTGCGGGCAGCACCAAGCGCCGTCAACTGAGACTGCATCGAAACCGCCTCCTCGTCGGTCATTTGCTGGGTGGCGGCCGGCTTTTGCCCATAGACTGAAGGATACGTGGCGAGTTCCGCTGTCGAACTGCATCCGGCAAGGGTGCCCGCAAGGAGCAAACCCAAAACCCAAGAAATGGAGCCCTGTTTTCCGACGACAAGCATGCTGGCGATGACCCCTGTTTTGCGGCGCGAGGATGGATCAGTGCACCACACGCCTCGAAAAGACATGCCGATGACACTTTAACCACTTGAATTCAAAGCGATTTACTTGCTTCCTGTGATTCCATTGGAAAGCTGAACGCTCTAGCTCTTGTAATCATTTTCGGGCAGAATGTAAAAACGCAAAACAGATAAGATGCTGTGGAGGACGCCGGGTGACAGCAGACAGGAAGGCCGAGGACGGCGGTGCTAAGAGCGGTTTTGCCGGCTTTGATCCGAAATCGGTCGAGCCCTACATCGTGAAGGACCCGGAAAGCCTGGCCGTCAATCTGGCCCGCGCAGCAGAACAACTCGGCAAGGCAGCCTCTGCATGGCTTGCCCCGCGCGAAGCCGGCGAGAAGAGCGATACTTTCGCCGAGCCCGTTTCCGATATGGTCAAGACGCTGTCCAAGATATCGGAGTATTGGCTCTCCGATCCGCGTCGAACGCTGGAAGCCCAGACACATCTCATGGGCAGTTTTTTCGACATCTGGTCGCGCAGCCTCCAGCGCATGGCCGGTGACATCGCGACCGATCCGACAAGTCTCGAGCGCACCGACAAGCGCTTTGCGGACGAGGACTGGGTGAGGAATCCTTTCTTCGACTTCATTCGCCAGGCCTACCTGGTGACCTCGGACTGGGCGGAGAGAATGGTCAACGATGCCGAAGGGCTCGATGACCACACCAAGCACAAGGCGGCCTTCTACGTTCGTCAGATATCGAGCGCTCTTTCGCCGACCAATTTCATCACGACCAACCCGCAGCTCTATCGCGAAACCGTGGCGTCAAACGGCGCCAATCTCGTGAGGGGCATGCAGATGTTCGCGGAAGACATCGCGGCCGGGCGCGGTGATCTCAAGTTGCGGCAGACGGATACGAGCAAGTTCGCCATCGGCGAAAACATCGCGATCACGCCCGGCAAGGTGATCGCCCAGAGCGATGTCTGCCAGGTCATCCAGTATGAGGCGAGCACCGAGACCGTGCTCAAGCGGCCCTTGCTGATCTGCCCGCCGTGGATCAACAAATTCTACGTCCTCGATCTCAACCCGCAGAAATCTTTCATCAAATGGGCGGTCGATCAGGGCCACACCGTGTTCGTCATCTCCTGGGTCAATCCGGATGAGCGGCATGCCTCGAAGGACTGGGAGGCCTACGCGCGCGAAGGAATCGGCTTTGCTCTGGACACCATCGAGCAGGCGACCGGCGAGCGCGAGGTGAACGCCATCGGTTATTGCGTCGGCGGCACATTGCTTGCGGCCACGCTGGCGCTACACGCCGCCGAAGGCGAGGATCGTATCCGCTCGGCGACGCTTTTCACGACGCAAGTGGATTTCACCTATGCGGGCGACCTCAAGGTCTTCGTCGACGATGACCAGATCCGCCAGGTGGAGCGGAATATGAGTGCGACCGGCTATCTGGAAGGCTCGAAGATGGCCACCGCCTTCAATATGCTCCGGGCCTCGGAACTGATCTGGCCTTATTTCGTCAACAACTATCTCAAGGGGCAGGAGCCCCTGCCCTTCGACTTGCTTTACTGGAACTCCGATTCAACGCGGATGCCGGCAGCCAACCACTCGTTCTATCTTCGCAACTGCTACCTGGAGAACAAGCTCTCCAAAGGGGAGATGGTCCTGGCCGGCCGGAAAGTATCGCTCGCTGACGTCAAGATCCCGATCTACAATCTGGCGACGAAGGAGGATCATATCGCGCCCGCCAAATCGGTATTCCTCGGCAGCAGTTGCTTCGGCGGCAAGGTGACGTTCGTCCTGTCAGGCTCGGGCCACATCGCCGGTGTCGTCAACCCGCCTGACAGGAGCAAGTATCATTACTGGACCGGTGGACCTGCCAAGGGCGACATCGACGAATGGTTGAGCAAGGCGAAGGAAACACCTGGCTCCTGGTGGCCGCATTGGCACAGCTGGGTAGAAAAGCTCGACAGGAAACGCGTTCCGGCCCGAAAGCCCGGCGGCCCGCTCAATTCGCTTGAAGAAGCGCCGGGTTCCTACGTTCGCGCCCGGGCCTGATCGGATCCATACGGTGAATTTCTCCAATCCGCTCGTTCCAGCTACGCTTGTGCAACGTTACAAGCGCTTCCTGTTCGACGCCGTTCTCGGCGACGGAACGAGGATCACCGGCTCATGCCCGAACACCGGCTCGATGCGCGGATTGACAACGCCGGGATCGGCGATCTGGCTCTCCGAGCATGACAGTCCGACACGGAAATACCGCCATATGCTGGAGATCGTCGAAGCAGACGGAACGCTCGTCGGCATCAACACCGGACTGCCGAACCGGCTTGCCGAGGAAGCGATCGCCGCTGGACTCGTGGGGAATCTTCACACTTACGAGACACTTCGGCGCGAGCAGAGATACGGCCGCAATTCCAGGATCGATATCCTTCTCAGCGACCCGACGAAGGGTCTTGCCTATGTGGAGGTCAAGAACGTCCACTTCAGCCGTGACCGGGGTCTCGCCGAATTCCCCGATAGCCCGACTGAGCGCGGCGCCAAGCACCTCGAAGAACTCGGCGACATGGTGGAGGCAGGCCACCGCGCAATCATGCTCTATCTTGTCCAAAGACCTGACTGCGATGTGTTCCGCATATGCCGCGAACTCGATCCGGTCTATGCTCGTGCATTCGAGCGGGCGACCATGAGAGGCGTCGAAGCCTATGCCATCAAATGCGCGATATCGCCCTCGCAAATAGTGCCGACGGGGGCGATGACAGTGGACGAACCCGCCTTCGCTGATTTATGACATGCGCTTGAAACAATGAAAGCTCTGGAATGGTAACTTATATCGAGGCCGGCGCTGCCCCGTACAAGAACACCGGCGTCATCCGGCTCTACGGACCGGATGGTTTCGAAGGCATGCGCAAGGCCTGTCAGGTGACGGCGCGTTGCCTGGACGAACTCGTGCCCCGCGTACGGCCAGGCGTGACGACAGAAGAGATCGATCGTTTCGTCTTCGAATTCGGCATGGATCACGGCGCGCTTCCCGCGACGCTGAACTATCGCGGCTACACGAAATCGTCGTGCACGTCGATCAACCACGTCGTCTGTCATGGCATTCCAAACGAAAAGCCCCTACGCGAAGGCGATATCGTCAATATAGACGTTACCTATGTCGTCGATGGCTGGCATGGCGATTCCAGTCGCATGTATCCTGTCGGCGAGGTCAAGCGTGCCGCGGAACGGCTGCTCGATGTCACGCACGAATGTCTGATGCGCGGCATCGCGGCCGTGCGGCCCGGCGCACGCACCGGTGCGATCGGCGAGGCCATCCAGGCCTACGCGGAGTCGGAGCGCTGTTCGGTGGTGCGTGACTTTTGCGGCCACGGGGTTGGCCGGCTGTTCCATGACGCTCCGAATATCCTGCACTACGGTCGCGCCAATGAGGGCCCCGAACTGCGCGAGGGCATGATCTTTACGATCGAGCCGATGATCAATCTCGGCCGTCCGCATGTGAAGGTTCTCTCTGACGGCTGGACTGCCGTCACGCGCGACCGTTCGCTCTCGGCGCAATATGAACACACGATCGGCGTCACGGCGGACGGCTGCGAAATCTTCACGCTTTCGCCGGCCGGCCTGTTCAAGCCCGGCGTTGCTGCAGTGGGCAACGCGTGACAAGAACTCCGCCCTTCTCTGAAGGCGAATTGCAGCCGACGGACGAGCGGCAGTTTTTTGCGCAGCCAAAACCGCGCGTAGGCGACGCCGAAGTGAACGCTGCTCCGCCCACAGAAGCACATTATCACGGTCATCGCGATCGTTTGCGAGACCGCTTCCGTGAACATGGCGATGCGGCGCTCGCTGATTACGAGATCCTGGAACTCATCCTGTTCCGGCTCATCCCCCGTCGTGACACGAAGCCGATTGCCAAGGCGCTGCTCAGCCGCTTCGGAACGCTCGCCGGCGTTTTCGGGGCGCCGCTCAACCTATTGCGGGAGGTCAAGGGCGTTGGAGAATCCGTCGCTCTCGATCTCAAGCTCATCGCCACGGCCAGCCACCGAATGCTGAAGAGCGAGCTGCGCGAGAAGCAGGTCTTGTCATCCTGGAGCGCCGTCATCGACTACTGCCATGCGGCAATGGCGCACGAGACCAAGGAGCAATTTCGCATCCTCTTCCTCGACAAGCGCAACGCGCTTATCGCCGACGAAGTACAGCAGCGAGGCACGATCGATCACACGCCGGTCTACCCTCGGGAAGTAATCAAGCGTGCACTCGAGCTATCCGCGACCGCGCTCATCCTCGTCCACAATCACCCCTCCGGCGACCCTACGCCTTCTCGTGCGGATATCGAGATGACCAAGCTGATTGCCGAAGCCGCCAAGCCGCTCGGCATTGCCCTGCACGACCATATCATCATCGGCAAGGACGGCCACGCAAGCCTCAAAGGGCTTCGCTTGTTCTAGACTTGGCCTACCGCGCGATTCGTTAAGGTCTGCTCACAGCCATCTCGCACGCCGGAAGAACCGGTAGAGAGTAACGCACAGTCCGACGATTATGGCCAGAACGACAAAATAGCCGTAGCGGAACCTGAGTTCGGGCATGTCCTCGAAGTTCATGCCGTAGATTCCGGCGATCGCCGTCGGGACCGCGAGAATGGCGGCCCACGAGGCGAGCTTGCGCGAGATTTCCGTCTGCTCCGACTGGCCGATCATCAGGCTCGCCTCGAAAGTGAAGGCAAGCACTTCGCGCAGCGCATCGATGTCTTCCTGCACCCGTCGAACATGATCAGTCACATCCCGGAACAGATGCTGCATCGCCGCATCCATCCCTGGAAGTTCCAGGTGCTCGTGCCGGCGGCACACGTCCACCAGCGGCACGACCGCATTGCGCAGGCGCAGGAGGTTTCGACGCAACAGGTAGAGCCGTTCTATATCGGCCTTATCCAAGCGATCGCGCAGCAACCGATCCTCGAGTTCCTCGACCTCGCTGTGGATTGCCTCGACCACCGGCATGTAGCTGTCAACGATGAAATCGAGGATCGAATAGAGGATGTAATTCTCACCGTGAGCGAGTGCCGCGGGTGACGCTTCGCATCTTTGCCTGACGGCCATATAAGAAGTCGACGCACCGTGACGAACGGAAATGACATAGCCGCGGCCGACGAAAAGATGCGTTTCGCCGAACGAAATCTGGTCGTCCGCCATGTGCGCGGTGCGCGCCACGACGAAGATCGCGTCGCCGTAGATTTCCAGCTTCGGACGCTGATGTGCCTTTCCGGCATCCTCGATTGCCAAGTCGTGAAGATTGAATTCGGCCTGAATCTGGCGCAACAGCATCTCATCCGGCTCGTGAAGGCCAATCCAAACAACGACATCTTCGCGGCCCCGCCATTGTCCTGCCTCTTCGATCTGAATGTCGCGCAGACGCTGCCCGTTCTGGTACACCGCGGCAGCCACGACGCCCGGGCGAGCCGGAACTGCCACTTCCGCTTGAATCGATCCAGTCGGCTGATGGGGGATCGCCGTCGCCTCTGATGCCATTTCTAGACTCCACCGCGCATTGCCGCGCGAGAAAACCGAAACGTGGGTGCCGCCGATACCCGACGCCCAATGCGCCAACATAACCGTATTTCCGCACAGGCGCATCCACGATAGAACAGTGCGCATCGCGCTTCATCAAACTGCGCAATTGACGCTATAAACGCGTGCGGGTGAAATTTGCCGCATCGCACAACGATTCTCCTTCGCATACGGGAAGCGTTCATGAACCAGTTCGACCTCATCGTCATCGGAAGCGGCCCAGCGGGGCGCAGGGGTGCCATCCAGGCTGCGAAACTCGGCAAGAAAGTCCTAGTCATCGAGCAGGGCAAACGCGTCGGCGGCGTCTCCGTCCATACAGGAACTATTCCGTCAAAGACGCTTCGCGAGACGGCGCTTAACCTCTCCGGCTGGCGCGAACGGGGCTTCTACGGCCGGTCCTACCGGGTGAAGCAGGAAATCAGCGCAGAAGATCTGCGCCGTCGCCTCATCATCACCCTCAACCACGAGGTCGAGGTGCTCGAACACCAGTTCGCGCGGAACCGCGTCCAGCACATCCGCGGCCGCGCAAGTTTTGTGGACCCGACGACGATCGAGGTTGTCAAGGAAGACGGCGAGAGCATTCCTGTTTCCGCGACGAGCATCTTGCTTGCCGTCGGAACGAAACCTTTCCGCCCGGACTACATCCCGTTTGACGGCAAGACCGTCGTCGACAGCGACGAGTTGCTCGACATCGAGGAACTGCCGCGCTCGCTGGTCGTCATTGGCGCAGGCGTCGTCGGTATCGAATATGCCACTATCTTCAGCGCCCTCGACACGCAGGTGACGGTCATCGATCCCAAGACGACGATGCTCGATTTCATCGACAAGGAGATCGTCGAGGACTTCATCTATCAATTGCGCGACCGCAACATGAAACTCAATCTCAGTCAGAAGGCCGAGAAGGTGGAGCGGCTCGAAGACGGTAAGGTTCTGCTGACACTCGACAATGGCCGCAAGATCACGACGGAGATGGTCTTGTTTGCCGCTGGCCGCATCGGTGCCACCGATGCGCTCAACCTGCCTGCCGCCGGGCTGGAAGCGGACAGCCGCGGGCGACTGAAGGTGAACCCCGAAACATTCCAGACCTCGGTTCCCAACATCTATGCCGCCGGCGATGTCGTCGGTTTCCCGAGCCTGGCTTCGACCTCCATGGAACAGGGGCGTGTCGCCGCCCGCGTCGCCGTCGGCGCGATTGCAAAGGAGCCGCAGAAATATTTCCCCTACGGCATCTATGCCGTGCCGGAAATCTCGACCTGCGGCCTCTCCGAAGAAGAAGTGAAAGAACGCGGCATCCCCTATGAATGCGGTATCGCCCGGTTCCGGGAAACGTCGCGCGGACACATCATGGGTCTCGATTCCGGTCTTCTGAAAATGATCTTCTCACTGAAGACCCGGCGCCTGCTCGGTGTCCATATCATCGGGGAAGGCGCGACCGAGCTCGTGCACATCGGCCAGGCAGTCCTCAATCTGAAAGGGACCGTCGAGTATTTCGTCGAAAACACATTCAACTATCCGACGCTCGCCGAAGCCTACAAGATCGCCGGGCTCGATGCTTGGAACCGCATGGGCGAAATCAAGACGGCCTAGGCAGCCCTTCGCAATTCGCTTCTATCAGCCACCGTTTCGACGGCTTTGTCTCGCAAAAGAAAAGGCCGCCTCGACAGGCGGCCTCTAAATTCTCGCGGAAGGAACCCGATTATTCGGCGCTGTCGTCAGCGGCCTTCTTCTTGGCCGGAGCCTTCTTCTTCGGCGCAGCGGCTTCCTCGCCTTCAGCAGCTTCGGCCTTTGCAGCAGCCTTCTTCTTGGCAGGCGCCTTCTTGGCGGCCGGCTTGTCTTCGGCTTCCTCGTCGTCAGCCATCAGCTCTTCCTTGGAAACCGACTTGTCGGTTACCGAGATTTCGGAAAGCAGGTGATCTACGACCTTCTCTTCGAACAGCGGTGCGCGCAGCGAAGCGGCGGCGCCGGGGGTGTTCTTGAAATAGTCGAGGATCTGCTTTTCCTGGCCCGGGAACTGGCGCAGCTGTTCGAACAGCGAGCGCTGCATTTCGTCGTCGCTCACCTGAACGCCGGCCTTTTCGCCGATTTCGGAGAGAACGAGGCCGAGGCGGACGCGGCGTTCGGCGAGCTTGCGATACTCGGCGCGAGCTTCCTCTTCGGTCGTGTCTTCATCGGCGAAGGTCTTGCCGGCCTGCTGCAGGTCGGTGTTGATCTGGCGCCAGATGTTTTCGAATTCGGCGTCGACGAGGCGCTCCGGCGTCTCGAACTGGTAGAGTTCGTCGAGCTGGTCGAGGATCTGGCGCTTGACCTTCTGACGGGTAACCGAGCCGTACTGGCTTTCGATCTGGCCGCGAACGATTTCCTTCAGCTTGTCAGCCGATTCGAGGCCAAGCTTTGTGGCGAGTTCGTCGTTGATCTCGAGCGGAGCGGCGGCGGCGACGTCCTTGACTGTGACGTCGAAGGTTGCTTCCTTGCCAGCGAGGTTGGCTGCCGGATAGTCAGCCGGGAAAGTTACGGTGATCGTCTTTTCGTCACCGGCCTTGACGCCGACGAGTTGCTCTTCGAAGCCCGGGATGAAGCGGTTGGAACCGAGCACCAGTTCCGCATCCTCATCCTTGCCGCCGTCGAAGGCAACGCCGTCGACCTTGCCGAGATAGTCGATGGTGACGCGGTCGCCAGTGGCGGCCCTGCCCTTCTTGGATTCGTAGGTGCGGGCGCTTTCGGCGATGCGCAGGATCTGGTCGTTGACCTCGTCTTCGGCGATGTCGACAACTTCGCGGACGACCTTGATGCCGCTCACATCCTTGAGTTCGATCTTCGGGATGATCTCGTAGGCAACCGTGAATTCGAGATCGGCCTCGGCATTGAGGATCTTGTTGGCTTCGGCCTCGTCCTCGGTCATCGCGATTTCAGGCTGCGTTGCCGACTTCTCGCCACGCTCCGTCAGGATTTCAGTCGGCTTGTCACGAACGATCTCGTTGACGAGATCCGCCATGATCGACTTGCCGTAGACCTTCTTCAAATGCGCAACCGGCACCTTGCCCGGGCGGAAGCCGTTGATGCGGACGCGGTCCTTCACTTCGGCCAGACGCTCATTCATCCGAGCTTCCATGTCCTTGGCCGGGATGACGACCTTGAGTTCGCGCTTCAGCCCTTGAGCGAGCGTTTCGATAACCTGCATGTTCAAACCTTCATTTCACGTTGACAGTGCTCTTGCCTCGAAAGGTTTGGCGAGCACGTGAGCCGATCCATTTGCCGGGAGTGGCTTTACGCAATTCCTTGACCGTTTTGCAAGCAAAATGGCACTCCGCCAACCCTCTTCACCGTCGAATTCCGACGTTTGGCAACCGTATTGTCCTGGTGCGGGTAGAGAGACTTGAACTCCCACGCCTTGCGGCACCAGAACCTAAATCTGGCGTGTCTACCAATTTCACCATACCCGCGTTCAGACAACCACACCGCCTGATCGCATTTCCCGCAAGACAACCAGCGGGAGCACCGCGGATATTCTGGACATGCGAAGGGTTCGGGCTTTCCCGAGCGCGGCGTCTCTATATCACTCGTTTTTGCCGGATCAAAGAGAAAATGCGCGACAATGCACGCCCGTGTCTTCACCTTCTCCTAATTAGTCTGGACCAAGAAGCCGGCAAGAAAATGAAGTTCCTTCATGCTACAGCGCCGCGCGCCTTATCGGACGCGCAAACGACGCTGTAGCATTTTAAATTGCTGCATGTTTTTATCCCTAAATCGGCTACGATTTGAGAAAACATGCAGCAGCACGCACCATCAATATAGCGGCTCCACATAAAGCTGCGCCCCATTCACAGAAACCTGCCTGATCTGGGCACGCCCATCCGTGTTCACCCGCACGTTGACCGAAAGCGCATGGGCGTCGC
This sequence comes from Sinorhizobium sp. 8-89, assembly GCF_030124325.1. Taxonomy (GTDB): domain Bacteria; phylum Pseudomonadota; class Alphaproteobacteria; order Rhizobiales; family Rhizobiaceae; genus Sinorhizobium. Next base: position 161,423 of record NZ_JASKLR010000010.1, on the reverse strand, counting down.
GGGCGGTTTCAAGGACGCGGCCCTCGCCTTCCGGCACGTAATAGCGCTCAATGCCGTAGTTCGGCTGCAAGGTTTGCGGCGGCGCTCCAAGTAGCGGGTAATAGGAGAACGGCAGCGATCTGATGACGACGCTGTCCGTCGTTTGCGCCAGGGGCCCGAACGATGCCTCCACCGGTCCCCAGAAGCCGTCCGCCTGCTCTCTGAGCCGCACGAAAAGCACCGCCCTCGTCGTCTCCTCGGGCAAGCCGCCAGCAACGATATCGGGCGAAATGCGGGAGATGTCGTAGGTCAGGATCACATAGTCGCCACGCAGGAGGTCTCGCGGATCGACCGGCGCACTTCTCAGAAGCACGTCCTTGCCGTTGCGCAGGATCGAAGCGCGGCTTTCGATCATGTATCCGAGCACGGCGGTCTGGAGCGCTGCGACCGCAAGTGCCGCGACAAGGGGATTGCGCCAGCGGGCCCCAGGCAAAACAGCGTTCATCGAGAAGCCTCCCCCACTCGTCCAAACCGTCGTTCAACACGGATGACGAGCCAAGCCACAAGCGCGACGACCATTCCGGAAATCAGGAAGAAGCCGGATGTGCCGAGGATCGATCCGAGCGTCTCGAAGGCCAAATACAAGATCTCCAGAGCAAACACCGCGTAGCCCAGATACCGAACCGCGCCGTTGCGCGCGCCGACAACGCCAATGCCCATGAGGGCAATGGCGAGCAGGCCGACGCCAGCGGTTGCCTCCGCCAAAACGCCTTCCGCTTCACTTTGCAAGGCGATAAGGCCGATGACGGCAACGGCGAAAGAATAGAACGAAGGCGCGGACCCGGCCTCACAAGCGAGACCATACAGCGGCGATCGCGGCAGCGACGCGAGGAGAAAGGCGATCAAACCGGCGGCACAGAAGGAGATTGCGAGCCAGAGTCCCGGATTGTCGACGTAAAGCGCGCCTAGCCAGGTGACGCAGAGAAGATAAGCCAAATGACGCGTGCGCCCTGCATTGGTGTAGCGGACCAGCGTCAGCACGATGGCCGCCAGTACCGGCACGAGCCAGAAATACGACTCAACCGCCGAAACAAGTCCTCCGCTGTCGAACAGCGTGATAAGAAACGCCCAGGCAAGGCATGCGGTGATCGTCGTGACGGCGGCCGACGCGAAGGCCGCTGCCGACAGGCATGCCCCGGCGAACCAGAGAAGCATCGCATCCGCTGCGTCGCCTGACAGATGATACATCTGGCCGACCAGAGCGATGCCGGCGCCGAAGGACATGGTGCCAAGTATAAGCAGAGCGCTGCCAACCGCCTTGGCTCCGCGCCCGAGGAAATAGGCACCGAGAAAATGGAAGAGCCAGATCAATGCGACGACGCCCGAGACTCTGACGAGGCGCGGCAATGCCTCCCAATTCGCCGCGACGAGCAAAAGCAGCGAGGCCGAAAGCAGGAGCGCTGCCAGCGCCAATAGGACCCGGCCCACGCTGAAAGTGGATTCGCGCGCATCATATTCCGCGAGCATCGCACTTGCCGACGACTGCGGAAGCAAGCCGAGATCCACCCAGCGCTTCAGATCTCGTTCCATGCGTCCGCGATACATCTCACCTCCGGACCTGTCCTCAAATGGCATGTTTCCTTAAATCCTCGCCGATTCAAGGATAAAAACATGCAGCAATTCAAAGTCCTGCGGCGTCCCTTTGCGCGTTTGATAAGACGCACGGCGCTTTAGAGAAAACAATGGGCTTCTTCCGCCGGTAGCGTGAACGGCTTATCCGTGATGATAATGCGCCACGGGAGTTGCGCGGGCCGCATATCTTCCATGCGGATATTGCACTGCACAAATCGATTTAAAGCGACTATATTCAAATCATCGAAGGCGACGCGAGGTGACGAACCGAACGGACGCCGGCGGGATTGGTCGCCCGTTTCCGGAACCCCGGAAAGACCCGAGCGGAAGCTCGAAGAATTCGGAGCAGCGTACTCCTCCTCCCAACGCTTCTCCGATAAGATTGGCAACACTCCTCCTCCCGGTTGCCAATCACTTACACGACGCCCGCTGGACCTCCTCCCCCAGCGGGCGTTTTGCTTTTCCGCATTCCATCCATGCGCTCGTGAGAGAGCGCGCAATTGCACAATATTCGAGCAATTTCTCGGCATTGCCCATCTGGCCATGCATAATATGCATAGGTGCCATTCGGTATCGCCTCTACACAAACTCCGTCCCGCAACCTATTTTTCAACCATCGATCGGGGCGACGCACTCCTCCTCCCAGCGCACCCCGATACGGATTGGCGACACTCCTCCTCCCGGTTGCCAATCAGAACAAAGCAACGCCCGCCGGACCTCCTCCCCCGGCGGGCGTTGCTTTTTTTGCGCATCTCTGCCCCAGCGAATCCATCCTCTCGCCGTAGCCGGGACGCGTCGGCGATGCGACGGATAGGTTGAAGTTAAAGGTGAATTAACGCGAAGCCAGAGGATTGCGCACCGCGCATGGGTGCGATGCAGCATTGTCTCTGTATATACCGATCAAATCGATTATATTTCAGACCATCAGATGACGGCCAGCAAGAGAGATAGAGCGCTGGCAAACGACCCTAGAAAGGATAGGATCATGAACCTCGCACGTTCTTTCAACAACTGGCGCAAGTATCGTCAGACCTGCAACGAACTCGGCCGCATGAGCGACCGTGAGCTGAACGACCTCGGCATCGGCCGCGGCGACATTCCCTACGTTGCACGTCAGGCCATCAAGTAATCCAAGCGGCGAATACCTGCTTCTGAAAACGCCTTCCAGTCTCGCTGGAGGGCGTTTTTCTGTTTACAAGCCATCCCGTTCAATGAAGCTCGCGCAGCGCCGTGATTTCGCACCTGCGAAAGCCCTGGGCGGACCTGAAGCCGGCGCGCTTCGCCAGGACGTCGTAAGCACCCAATTCTCAAAGAAGTTACGGGAATACAAGATATTAACGAGCAGCCGAGCAGCTCAGCCAATCCTTAACCTGGCGAATTTTCGAGCTGCGCTCGCCTCGTGCTTACAAAACTGGCGATGCACTGCACAAATGCATAGCAGATGCATTTTCTTTGCACTCCATCTGCCAATTAGACAAGCGTATAAGAACCTCAACGGCGCAGACAAATCACTGTCGCGACAAACAGATCTTGAGGACACGACCATGAACCCGATTCGCATTGCAAAAAGCTGGATGAACTACCGCCGCACCGTTGCCGAGCTCGGCAGCCTCTCGAACCACGCGCTCAGCGATATCGGCATTACCCGCTACGATATCCGCAACATTGCGGCTCGTTCCTTCCGCTAATCGGAACGAACATCCAAACATCCAAGACGGCGCCTACTGCATGTTTCCTTAAATCGTTGCCGATTTAAGGATAAAACATGCAGCAATTCAATGTGCTACAGCGTCCTTTGCGCGTCCGACAAGACGCGCGGCGCTGTAGAGGCGCCGTTTTCGTTTCTGCAATTGGAACCGGGGGGCTGCTGTGATAGGAAGCCGCCCATGACAGCGAACACTTCCTATTCCCCCATTCATGTCGTCGGCGGCGGCCTTGCCGGATCGGAGGCCGCGTGGCAGATCGCCGACGCCGGCGTGCCAGTCATCCTGCACGAAATGCGCGGCGTACGCGGAACCGATGCCCACAAGACCGACAGTTTCGCCGAACTCGTCTGCTCCAACTCATTCCGCTCCGACGACGCGACCAGCAATGCTGTTGGCGTGCTGCATGCGGAAATGCGGCTTGCCGGCTCGCTGATCATGCAGGCCGCGGACCGCAACCAGGTGCCTGCCGGTGGAGCGCTTGCCGTCGATCGCGACGGCTTTTCAGCAGCCGTCAGCACCGCGATCGACAGTCATCCCTTGATCACGGTCGTCCGCGAGGAGATCACCGGGCTGCCGCCGAAGGAATGGGATCTAGCGATCATCGCCACCGGGCCCCTCACCGCGCCTGCGCTCGCTGAGGCAATCCGCGCAGAAACCGGCGCCGACGCCCTCGCCTTTTTCGACGCGATTGCTCCGATCGTCTACACCGACACGATCGACATGGATATCTGCTGGCACCAGTCGCGCTACGACAAGGTCGGCCCGGGTGGCACCGGCAAGGACTACATCAATTGTCCGATGACCAAGGAGCAGTACAACGCCTTTGTCGACGCCCTGATCACCGGCGATAAGACCGGTTTCAAGGAATGGGAGGGCACGCCTTATTTCGACGGCTGCCTGCCGATCGAGGTGATGGCCGAACGCGGACGCGAAACGCTGCGTCACGGTCCGATGAAGCCGATGGGGCTGACCAATGCGCACAATCCCGCGGTCAAGCCCTATGCCGTCGTACAGCTTCGACAGGACAACGCGCTCGGCACGCTCTACAACATGGTCGGTTTCCAGACAAAGCTGAAATACGGCGCGCAGGCGGAAGTCTTCCGGATGATCCCTGGACTCGAAAAGGCCGAGTTCGCCCGTCTCGGTGGCCTGCATCGCAATACATACATCAACTCGCCGACGCTGCTCGACTCGACCTTGACGCTCAAGTCCCGACCGGGCCTGCGGTTCGCCGGCCAGATTACCGGTTGCGAGGGCTACGTGGAGAGCGCCAGCATCGGCCTGCTTGCCGGCCGCTTCGCTGCGGCCGAGCGCAAGGGCGAAACGCTGGCGCCACCGCCGCCAACAACGGCCTTTGGCGCGCTGCTTAACCACATCACCGGCGGGCACATCATCTCCGACGACGAGCCGGGCAAGCGTTCATTTCAGCCGATGAACGTCAATTTCGGTTTGTTTCCGCCGCTGGAGCCGGGAGCTTTGGCGAAGCCGGATGGCGCCAAGCGCTTTCGCGGCAAGGAGAAGGCCCTGGCAAAGAAGCAGGCGACAGCGGCGCGGGCTCTCAGCGACTGCGCAAACTGGCTCGGCGTTCCCGCCCTGAAGACCGCTTAGTCGCTCGCCTGGACCGCTTGCGCCGCCGGCTCATCGCTGAGTTCCGATTTGGGGCTGAAGCTGCCGAGCAGCCAGAGCGAGACCTCGGCGGCCTCGGCCGCGGTCCGAAACTCGAATGTGTTGTCCAGGTAGGCAAAATCCGGAAAGTGAACGATCAAGCCGCGCCCGCTGTCGGACGTGTTCACCCGCACCTTGCCGGGATGAATGACGTGGCAGACATAATGCGTGCCGTGCGATTGGATGAAGCCAGCCTTGCCATCGTGCAGTCGGAGAAAGATAGCCTTTCTGTCAATGGTCGAATGCAGGGCGCGGATTGCTTCTTCGGGGAATGCGCGGCCAAATTCGACCATCGCCGAGCCCGCGTCGGGATTGTCGAAATCCCGTTCGGCACGGGCGTTCATCCTGATGTAGAACGCGCCGACGGCGACAACCACCATGATGAGCAAAAGCCACAACATCACACGAGCCCCTTTCGGACGGCATGAATCCGGTAGCTCCTGCCTATACGATGTGAGACTTGCGCCAGCTTGACCAAATTCAACTCCGGGGCCACTTCGCCTGACAGGCGCATCGGATCAGAAGCGCTTGCGCCGGCTCGCGCGCCACATTCGCCATTGCCGCTGCCACTGGGATGGCTGGATGGGTCGCTGAAGGAGACTCGCACCCGCCGCCTCCGCCCGGTCGAACACCGGTTCGGCCAGAGCCACGGGGGTGAAGGCGAAGAAATTCGCCGAAGAGATCGAGCCTATGCCTTGACGCGCCTTGGCAAGGTGATCCCGGCCCAATCCACAAAATGCACGGATCGCCCTGTCGATGGTTTCAGTGTTGCTGCCGGCAAGCAATGTTTCACGGTCGAGCCCGGTCGCGCGCAGGAGTTCCGCCGGAAGGTACACCTGCCCGCGTCGGCAATGAACAGGCAGTAGCAACAAAAGGCCGGCGATCGTCTGGGCGACGCCCGCATGTCCGGCGGCCTCCGCCGATCTGGCGGCATTCAACGGATCAAGGATCAGCGACGAAAGCTGAATGAGGGCTGACGCGGTTTCACCGGCATAGCCCTCCAGCGCGGACCTGTCCTGCATCGGATCGTCGTAAAGATCGAAAATCCGCGCATCGATCATGTTCTCGAGCACCGTGACGGGCAGATGATGTTCGCGAACACATTGCAGAAGCGCTTCCGCCAGCGGATGCCCCTCGCCGCCTGATTGCTCGTTTCCGAGAAGATCGCGCCACCATTGCAAACGGATTTCGCCCGGAAGCGGCTCATGTATCAACTCGCGCACGCGGGCGATTTCCGCATGGAACGCGTAGAGCGCCGCAAGCGAGCGCCTCTTTTCAGGTGGAGAAAGCAGGCAAGCCAGATATCGATCGCGATCTGTGTCCCGCAATGTTGCGAGGATCTGGGTATCGGCCTCTTGCACGCGCAGTTCCTTCGAAATCACACCGCGATCAGGGCCGCGGCAACGGCGCGCGATTCGGCGAGCATCACATTATAGGTTCGGACCGCCGCCCCGGTGCTCATCGGATCGGAGGAGATGTTCTGCGCCCTCAAGGCCGCCTTCAGTTCGGCGGGCAGCGGCCGGATTTCACGCCCCGTCCCCACGAGCAGGACCTCGATCGCACGCGCCTCCTCCAGCGCACGTTCGAATTTGTCCACCGAAAGCGGGTCACCCTCGACCACGTCCCATGCGTAGATGCCGGACGGCAACATCAGTACGGAGCCGCGGTGAGACATGTCCGCGAAGCGGAAGCCGCCGTTTCCATAGGCGTCTATCGGCGCTCGGCCGGGAAAATGCGCTTCGCGGATTTCGATGCCTTTTGCCATCATCAGGCTGTCCCTGTTGCCGTGTTCGCCGGCTCATCATCGCTGCTGGCAGAATCCTGCCCGTCCCTTGTTCGGCCGCCTCTGCGGTTGAAGAGTATAAGAACCGGGCCTGCGATATAAATCGACGAGAGCGTTCCGACAACAACCCCGAAAAGCAGCGTCATACTGAAGGAGCGAATAAGACCGTTTCCGAACAAATACAGCGCCGCGAGCGCCAAAATTGTCGTCACGGCCGTCAGCACCGTACGCGAAAGCGTCTGGTTGATCGACGCGTCGATCAATACCGAGAGGGACATCTTTCGATAGCGCATGAAATTCTCGCGGATGCGATCGTAAATCACGACAGTATCGTTCAGTGAGTAGCAGACGATGGTCAGCAAGGCGGCAACGCTCGCAAGGTTGAACTCCGTGCGCGTGACGACAAGGAAGCCGATGGTCAGCAATACGTCGTGCAGGGTGGCTATCATCGCACCGAGAGCAAATCGCCATTCGAATCGGATCCAGACGTAGAGCAGAATGGCTAGTACCGCTGCGCCGACGCCGAGGCTGCTGGCTCTTGTCAGCTCGGCGGACACAGCTGGTCCGACAACCTCCACCCGCCTGAATGTGTACTGATCCTCCAGTTCGGCGCGCACCAATCCGATCGCTGTCTGCTCGGCATTATCACCCGCCTCCTGAGAAGGAACGCGGACGAGGACGTCTCGTTCCGTGCCGAGTTCTTGCACCTGGACTTCCCCGAGGTTCAACTCGTCGAGGCGAGCGCGGAGATCCGCACTGTCGGCCACACCAGACTTCGCCCGCAGTTCGATGATCGACCCGCCCTTGAAATCCGCGCCGAAGTTAGGCCCCAGGCTGACCAGCAAGATGAGCGAAGCAAGCGACAGCGCCGCCATCAGAATAAAGACCGGATTGCGGATCGCCATGAACCGAATATCCGCCTCGCTGAAGAAGCCGGTGCGAATGCCTCTCGGCAACCGCAAGGGCCGGCGACGACGATACCAGCCGCGAACAAGACGGCGTGTCAGGCTGTGCGCCGTCAGAATAGTCGTCACGCTTCCGATCGCCAGCGTCACGGCAAAACCGCGAAAGGCGCCGGAACCGAAATAGAAGAGAATGGCACCGGCGATCGCCATGGTCAGATTGGCATCGACGATGCTGCTGAAGACACGTGAAAAGCCGGTGTCGAGCGCCTTTCGCAACGGTCCGGCGCCGCGCGCCTCCTCTCGAAGGCGCTCGTAGATAAGAACGTTCGAGTCGACCGCGACTCCGATCGTGAGAATGATCCCGGCGATTCCCGGCAAGGTCAAAGTCGCGCCGATCAGGGAGAGAGCCGCAATGATCAGCACCACATTCACGATGACCGCGACCACCGCAATGACGCCAAAGAAGCCATAGAACGCGATCATGCATGCTGCGACCGCGAGCGCGGCGATCATACCGGCCTTCAGCGCGTTTGCGATGGCGTCGGTTCCGACACCGGGGCCGACCGTGCGCTCCTCGACCACCGTCAGGGTCGCGGGGAGTGGCCCGGCGCGCAGCAAGGCGGCGAGGTTCTTGGCGCCGTCCTCGGACAAGTTTCCAGAGATCCGACCAGTGTCGCCGCTAATCGCATCGGCAAGCGCGGGTGCCGACACCACCTGCCCGTCAAGCACAATCGCGAACTGCCTTCTGGAGTCGGCCTCCACAAGCGGCGTGATGCGCGCCAGCGCGTCGGCGTCGAGCTTGAAGCTGACAATTGGCTCGCCGGTTGCCGGGTCGTAATCAGGTTGCGCCTCGACGACATCCCTAGCCGCGACGAAGGCTCGCCTTTCGACCAGATACGGAACCGGCGGATCGTCGAGCGAATAGAGGACCTCGCTTGCTGCCGGCGGCTTCGTGTCGACCGCCTGTTGCACCGGCATGGATGGATCGAGCCACCGGAACGTGAGCTCTGCGCGCTGGCTGAGGAGATCCTTCAGCCGTTGCGGATCGTCCAATCCGGGTACCTGAACGACGAGACGATCGTTACCGCTACGGCGTATCGATGGCTCCGCGACAGCGACTTCACCGATACGTCGGCGCACCACGTCGATGGCTTCGGTCACCGCCGAGGCCACCCTGAGATCTATGCCCTCGTCGGTGAGCCGCAGATGAACCGCCTCGCCCTGCTCCGCTCCTTCCGAAACCAGTTCCTGAACCTGGTTTCGAATGAGACCGGCGCTGTCGACGGGAGCGGTGAGTTCACGCAATGCGTCGCGCGCGGCGGAGACCTTTGTCGCGTCACGAACCCGGAACTGAATCGCCTGGCCGCTGCCCGATAGGCCCGTATAGGCGATATCCGCGTCCCTAAGTGCCTTACCGATCGCATCGATCGTGGTCTCGAGCCGCTCGGAAATGATGTCGTCGCGGACCAACCTCAGCGTGAAATCGGAACCGCCCTGAAGATCAAGGCCGAGCGGCACCTGCCGCTGCGGCACCCAGGCGGGCCATTCCGCAAGTTCTTCCTTGGAAAAGAGGTTCGGCAGAGCGAGAACAAAACCGGCTAGGACGACGAGCCAGATGATCGTGTTTTTCAGCGGCGAGAACTTGGGCATGCTCTAAAATGCTCCATTCGCCGGCTCTGCCGGTTGCGGTTCGTGCCCGAGTTATTCCTTGACCGGTTCGCCTTTCACGCGAACCTCGGAGATCCCGCTGCGGACGACGCGAACCTTGATGCCGTCGGCGATCTCGACCTCGAGTTCCGCATCATCGACCACCTTCGTGACCTTGCCAACGATGCCGCCGCCGGTAACGACCTGATCACCGCGGCGAATGTTCTTCAGCAACTCCTCGCGACGCTTCATCTGCGCGCGCTGCGGGCGGATGATCAGGAAATACATGACGACAAAGATCAGGAGGAAAGGCAGAATAGACATCAAAATGTCTGCGCCGCCCGCGCTCGGGGCACCGGTCTGCGCAAAAGCTTCGGTAATGAACATCGATCACTCCTTAAGTTCAAATTGCGCGGATCCCCCGCGCGAAATCCGCCGGAATATAGGGATGCGACGCCGCGACGCAAATCGGCCGCCCTATCCGTTTCTCCTGCCTCTGACACAAATTCCGCGGGAGGAGAACCCCCCGAGCACTCGCGCCTGGCCTTTTCCAGCGCAAACCGTCGTGCTACCGGAAAAAAGCTGCCGCGCGGCTTTGTCTACGGATAATTTCAGCAGACCAAACCTGCGGCAATTCAAGGAATTACAGATGCACGAAGCGCCAAACGCCGCGCGGGTACCGGAGACAAGCAGATGCAGGAAAACAAGATCGATGTTCTGATCAACGAGATGCAGAAGCTTTCGGCGGCTATCGAGCGGATCGCGGGACCGGCGCCTGCCGTGAACGACTGGAGCCAGGCAGAATGCTTCGTCTGGGCGCCGGCCAATCGCCATCTGCAGCCGGTGGCGAAGCCGAACCGCATCGACCTCGCGCTCATCACGGGCGTCGACCACGTGCGCGACATCCTTTTCGACAACACACTTCGTTTCGCGGAGGGTTATCCCGCCAACAACGTGCTTCTTTGGGGCGCGCGCGGCATGGGCAAGTCTTCGCTGGTCAAGGCGGTACATGCGCGGGTCGCACACGAAACCGGCAGTGCATTGAAGCTTGTCGAAGTGCACCGGGAAGACATCGCGAGCCTGCCGGTTCTGATGGAGATTCTTAAAGCGGCGCCGATGCCGGTCATCGTCTTCTGCGACGATCTTTCCTTCGACCATGACGATACGTCTTACAAGTCGCTGAAAGCGGTTCTCGACGGCGGCGTTGAAGGCCGCCCCGCCAACGTTCTGCTCTACGCAACCTCGAACCGCCGGCACCTTCTGCCTCGCAACATGATGGAAAACGAGCAATCGACCGCGATAAATCCGTCGGAGGCGGTCGAGGAGAAGGTCTCGCTGTCGGACCGTTTCGGCCTCTGGCTAGGCTTCTACAAGTGCAGCCAGGACGATTATCTGGCGATGGTCGACGGATACGCCCGCTACTACGACCTGCAGGTCGAACGAGAGACGCTGCATGCGGACGCGCTGGAATGGGCAACGACGCGGGGATCGAGATCCGGCCGCGTCGCTTGGCAGTTCATTCAGGATCTGGCCGGCCGTCTCCGCCGGCAACTCGGCGATCCCGCATAATTTCGAAGGCCCAGCTCCTTGAAATCACGCAGTTCCGGGCGGAAAACCGCTACACACTTTTCCTGGAATTGCTCTATTCGAGATAGGTCGCCGGGTTCACCGGGGTGGCGTTCTTGCGCACCTCGAAATGCACCTGCGGCTGGGTCGCCTTGCCGGTCATGCCCGAGGCAGCGAGTGTCTGTCCGCGCTGCACCTTCTGTCCGCGCTGCACCTTGAGCTCGGAGGCATTGCCGTAGACAGTAACAGTGCCGTCGTCGTGGCGCACCAGAACGGCATTGCCCAGTTCCTTCAGGCTGCTGCCGGAATAGATGACGACACCGTTTTCGGCCGCCTTGATCGGCGTTCCTTCGGGCGCAGAAATGTTGATCCCGTCGTTGCGGTTGCCGTCGACATTCGCACCGTATCCGGCAACGACCGCCCCGCGTACCGGCCAACGATACTTGCTGATGCCGGTCGACTTCGGCAGGTCCTCGTCGATATCCGACTTGATCGCGACTTCCGAAACGCTCTCCTTGGCGACCGGCGGCTTGTATTCGGCAGGCTTGTTCTGCTCGAGCGAAGCGACCTTGGTCTCCGCCTTCTTGGTCGGCACCGAAGCCGTCGCCAGCGCATCCGTTGCCGTGGGAGCCGCGCCCGGCATCTTCAGCTTTTGGCCGATGCGGATCCCCTCGGCCGTCAGGCCGTTCGCTTGCTTCAAGGCGCTGACCGACACACCGTTCGCCTTGGCAATACGATTCAACGAGTCGCCCGGCTTGACTGTGTAGAGGCCGTCACCGCCGCTGCCTTCTCCCTTGGACGCAAGCTTGCCTGCGGAGACATCGCTGCGGCTTTCGCTCTTTTCACGCGTCTGCGATTGACCGGGAAGGATCGCCGCCTCGCGTTTGTCCGTCGGCAACGGCGACGGCCGTTTGTTGCCGCCGTCGACATCGGGGATCGAACTGGAGGCGGCCGCCTTCGCAGCGCTGCTCGCAGCACCGAATGTCGGGATCACAAGGCGCTGGCCGGGTTCTACCTGGCCTGCTGACTTCAAGCCGTTGGCCCTCAGGATCTCTCTTTCCGGCACTCCGAAACGCTTGGCGAGGGTGGCGACCGTATCGCCCGGGCGAACCATGACCGACGGTGCGTTCTGCGCGCCCCAACCACCTTTGCTTGCCGTCTCCCTTGCCGTCGCAGACAGAGTCTCGGCTTTGGCGACAGCCACCGGCTGCGCCTGGCGTTCGGCGGGAAGCGCCTGCGGTTGCGGCCGCGGGGCAGCCACGGACGGGTCCGCCAGCACAGTACGCTGGACACTCATCGGCGTTGAGGCGACGCGCGCGCTGGAAACGGGAGCCGGCGCATAAACGGCGTTCTGGCTGGCGACCGGATACGGCTGACCGAAAGTCGCGCCGCCCCCACCAGACGGAGCCGCCGCAAGCTGGCCGGCAGCAACATCGCCCCGCGGGACCGGCATTGTGTTTTGCGGGATGGAACTGGTCGTTATATCGTCAGATCTTGAAAAAAGCCCGCTGAAGCGGCTGACATCCGAGCTGCAACCGGTGGCAGCGCCTGCCAGCAAGATCGCCGCACACAGGCGGATCGTGGACTTCCCTGCACTGGGAGATACAAATTTACGCATGACGCTTACCCACTCCGAACGCAACTCGCTGTGGAATGATTAAAGCGCATTAGAGTTACCGGCCGGTTAAGGACGACACCCAATTTGACGAAACGCTAACCATAGCCGCCCACGTCCCTTCCTTGCCTGGCAGGGAAAGGCATGCACCTGGCTTAGAAGAGCTCGGAATAGAGCCGCTCGATCTCAGACACGGTTCTCGGCTCAGGCGATTGATCTTCGTAACTGATATTGGATTTGTCCCAATCAAACGGACCGCCTCCCACCCGAGAAGCCGAAGGCGGGATTTCGGGCTGGGCGACCTTATCCTCGTCGAGGAAAACGCTGACCAGTGTTTGAAAATTGGCCTCGATATCGAGACCGCTTTCAGAGTCGTATTCAAGCGAACGCAAACCGGCGACAGCCGCCTCGCGTGTCCCGAAATAGCGCAGGCTGTGCTGATCCTCCGGACGGAGACTGTCGTAATACTCGATGAAGGCTCTGTAATAAGCCTTGTAGTCGCCGGTCTCGGCGAGCCTCCCGAAGGCTTGGTATTCGCGTGACGCCAGCTGCGGTGAGAGCTTGTTGTCCCATTCCTCCCTGGTGAGAGGCGGCAATCGCTCCGGCGATTTTTTCGTGCGGCTGAGATAGAGGAGGGCATCGACCGACAGCGAGATGCGCGGTGTCGGATCGAAGAAGCCCGCTTGCGAGGCTTGCGTTCCGCTCTCGTCCTTGCTCCCGGCAACGACCTGGCCGGCCGGACGTCCAGCGAGGTTACCCAAGCCGTCGCCGGCCGTTGCCGCAGTCAACCTGTTCGCAATCTGCATCCGCCGTCTCCGTCATTTGCACGAGCAAGACGAAAAACGCAGAACACGCGCATACCGCGCCCAAAATCCGTCGTGCCTTTCTGGCCTAGGGCGACAAGCTTGCGCCAGGCTGGATTCGTTAAGAATCCATTAACCGTCCGTTTGGGGAAAGCCGGAGATGCAATTCGGCAGTGGCAACTTACAGCACCACGCGTCCTTTCAGACGCACAGTGTTCGCTGCAGCGCTTTGAGTTCCTGGAGATCGTAAGGGCGCGTCAGAGGAATGACGCAAGCTGCGGCACGATTGGAAGGTACGGCGCGTCGAACAGATCCTCGCGATCGAACCGGCTGCCGGTGCGATTGACGCGAACGATCCGGCACAGCGTTTCGCTCATCATGATCGGGACCAGCAAGGTTCCGCCGGAGACGAGATGGTCGGAGAACATGCGAGGCAAGCTGTTGAATGCGGCCGTGATCAGGATGCGGTCAAACGTGCCCTCGCCCGGCACGCCTGCGCTGCCATCAGCCTGCCTGACGACGACGTTGCGAATGCCGGCCCTTTCCAGGTTTTTCTGCGCCGAACTCACCAGTGTCTGATATCGATCGATCGTCAACACGCGCTCGGCGATACGCCCCATCACGCCCGCCGTGAAGCCGCTGCCGGTGCCCACTTCGAGAATGCGCTGCCCCGGCTTGATGTTCAGGCAATGCAACAGCCGCACGGCAAAATCATAGCCTTCCATGAACGACCCGCAATCGAGCGGTATCAATCGTTGGGAATATGCCTCGGCCTGGTATTGCGGCGGAGCAAAATGGCTGCGTGGCGTCTGCTCCACCGCCTTCAGCAGATCGTGATTCGCAATTCCTTCGCCGCGCAGTCGCAGCACCATCGCTGCAAATCCCTCCTGCTGGGAAACGCGTCCGTTCAAACGACAGTCCCTTCTCGCAATGCGCGCGCTATACGATCCTGGATGGTATAGTCGGTCAAATCCAGTTTAAGCGGGGTTACCGAGATCTTGTTCTCGCGCAAAGCGTGAATGTCGGTTCCGTCACGAAAATCGCCGGCGCGCTCACCGAAGCGCAGCCAGAAATACGGAAAACCACGGCCGTCGGTGCGCTCGTCAATGCTGAGCCCGAAATCAAGCTTGCCTTGCGAGGTGACTTCCACCCCTGCGACGGCTTCGGCGGCGCAATTCGGAAAGTTCAGATTGATGAGCGTACCAACTGGCAACTCGACGTCCAGCAACGTGCGGATCAATGCTGGCGCGTGGGTCTCTGCCACCTCCCACGGAACGTCCCTGCCGACTGCGTGCTGGTAAGCCTGACTGAGCGCGATCGACCGGATTCCCTGAAGCGTCCCTTCGATGGCGCCGGCCACGGTGCCGGAATAGGTAACGTCATCCGCAAGGTTGGCGCCGACATTGACGCCCGAAAGGACCAGATCCGGCTTGCGGTCGAGAAGCTTCTTGGCCGCCATGATCACACAATCGGTCGGCGTTCCCCTCAGGGCAAAGCGCCGTTCTGAGACCTGGCGCAGACGCAGTGGTTCGGAAAGCGTCAGCGAATGGGCAAGGCCGCTCTGGTCCACTTCCGGCGCGACCACCCATACGTCGTCCGAAATTGTCCTCGCGATCCGCTCCAGCACCGAAAGTCCCTCGGCATGGATGCCGTCATCGTTCGTCAGCAGGATCCGCATTCCGGTTCTCTTCCTCAGGCTGTTTTCTCGATGCGCCGTTGGCCGCCCATGTAGGGAACAAGGACATCCGGCACCGCGACCGAGCCGTCCTCGTTCAGATAATTCTCGACAACGGCTATCAGCGCGCGCCCGACGGCAACGCCCGAACCGTTCAACGTGTGAACGAATCTCGTTCCCTTCTCCTCTTTCGTGCGGTAGCGCGCATTCATGCGGCGTGCCTGGAAATCGCCGCAGACCGAGCAGGACGAGATTTCGCGGTAGGTATCCTGACCCGGCAGCCAGACCTCAAGGTCATAGGTCTTGCGCGCACCGAAGCCCATATCGCCGGTCGAGAGTGTCATGACCCGATAGTGCAGCCCCAGGCGCTTCAACACCTCCTCGGCACAGGCGGTCATACGCTCATGTTCGTCGATGGAGCTTTCCGCATCGGTGATCGAGACCAGCTCGACCTTGTTGAACTGATGCTGACGCAGCATGCCGCGGGTATCGCGCCCGGCGGAACCGGCCTCCGAACGGAAGCTCGGTGTCAGGGCGGTAAAGCGCAGCGGCAGCTTCTCTCCGTCGAGGATCTGCTCGCGAACCATATTCGTCAGCGGAACTTCCGCAGTCGGGATCAGCCAACGTTCGTCCGTGGTGCGGAAGAGGTCTTCCGCAAACTTCGGCAGTTGCCCGGTGCCGTACATCGCGTCGTCACGGACGAGCAACGGCGGCTGCACCTCGATATATCCGTGTTCCTGCGTGTGCAGGTCGAGCATGAACTGGCCAAGCGCCCGTTCGAGGCGGGCCAGTTGACCCTTCAGGATCGTGAAGCGCGAGCCGGCGATCCGCGCGGCGCCTTCAAAATCCATGAGCCCCAACGCCTCACCAATTTCGAAATGCTCGAGCGGCTTGTGATTCCAGGTCGGCTTCGCGCCGACAATCCGCGTCACAACGTTTGCCGCCTCGTCGGCACCGACCGGGACATCTTCGAGGGGGATATTGGGAATGCGCGAGAGTGCATCCGAAAGCTCAGCTTCTATGCCACGGCTTTCCTCTTCCAGGGGCGGCATGGAATTCTTGAGCTCAGCGACCTCCGCCTTGAGCTTTTCCGCCAGTTCGCCGTTCTTCTGCGCCATCGCTGCGCCGATTTCCTTGGAGGCGGCATTGCGGCGCGACTGCATGTCCTGCAGCGATTGAAGAATTGACCGGCGGCGTTCATCCAGCGCAATCAACGACGCAGACAACGGCTCCGCGCCCCGTTTCGCCAGGGCATCGTCGAGCACATCGGCATTCTCACGGATCCATTTGATATCGAGCATAATCGTTCCACGCGTTGGTTGCCCCATGCCCCCTCAAACCGGCTTCGATCCAAGGAATCATGCAGCGATTCAAAGTGCTACAGCGGTCTTTGCGCGTCTGAACAGACGCGAGGCGCTGCAGGTCACGGCGCGAGAACGTCAGACAGTCAGCCCTTCGCGGGTCCGGTCGTCTCGGAGGAACTTTCCTGCGAAGAGGCGATCTCGCTTGCGAGTGCGTCTCTCGCGCGCTGTCTCTCGACGAGTCGCGCCGTATAGATGGAAATTTCGTAGAGAAGGATGGCTGGCAGTGCAAGACCGATCTGGGAAACCGGGTCGGGCGGCGTCAAAACGGCCGCGACGATAAAGGCGATGACGATCGCATATTTGCGCTTCTCGGCGAGACCCTGAGCCGTGACGAAACCGACGCGCGCAAGCAGCGTCGTAACCACGGGCAGCTGGAAAACCAGGCCGAAGGCGAACACCAGCGACATGATCAGACTCAGGTATTCCGACACCTTCGGCAGGAGTTGGATCGCCACCTGCCCTTCGCCGCCGCCCTGCTCCATGGCGAGGAAGAACCACATGACCATCGGCGTGAAGAAGAAATAGACCAGCGCGCCGCCGAGGAGAAACAGGACCGGCGAAGCGATCAGGAACGGCAGGAAGGCTGCGCGTTCGTTCTTGTAGAGACCGGGCGCGACAAACTTGTAGACCTGCGAGGCGATCACCGGAAAGGCGATCACCAGAGCGCCGAACATCGCAACCTTGATCTGCGTGAAGAAGAACTCCTGCGGAGCAGTGTAGATGAGCTCGACGTTCCGATGGCTGAGACCGGCCCAGCTCACCGCCCATTTGAACGGCAGGACGAGGAAGTTGAACAGCTGCTTGGCAAAATAGAAGCAGACGAGAAAGGCGACGAAAAATGCGCCGACCGCCCATATCAGCCTCGTGCGCAACTCGACGAGATGCTCGATCAGCGGCTGCGGCCGGTCCTCGATATCGCCGCTCATGCGTCACCTTTCTTGCGCGAAGCCGCGCGCGCCTTTTGCGTCTTGGTCTCGGCCTGCCCGGTTGCCGCCTTTTTTGCCGCTGCCCTGGTCGCGGTTTTCTTTGCCATTGCGGCGGCAGGCTTCTTGGCCGGCGCGGCTTTGGCCTGGACGGCGCTCTTCGCCTTCTTCTCTTCTATCTTCGGCTCGCTTGCAGTTGCCGCCGGAAGTTCGGCGGGCTTCGCCACGGCCTCAACGGACGCCTCGGCTTTCACTGGTTCGGCCGCAGGCTGCTCCGGTGCCGGTTGCGCCGGCTTGTCGGGCGTCGTCGCCTTCTGCAGATCGGACTTGATCTCGTTTCCGAGCTGGCGCAACGGATTCATGGCGTCCCGCAACGCCGCGGTCGGATTGAGACTTTGCGCATCGCTGATTGTCTTGCGCACTTCATCGAGATCGGCCTCGCGCAAGGCCTCGTCGAATTGATGGCGAAAGTCCGCCGCCATCCCGCGCAACTTGGTCGTCATCCGCCCGAAGGCCCGCAGCATCGGCGGCAGATCCTTCGGCCCAACGACGACAATCAAGACGATTGCGATAACAACAAGCTCGGTCCAGCCGATATCAAGCATCCAACGTGCCCTACAACCCGTGACGCGGTCGACCGGGCATGTATCCGCCCGGTCTCGCCAGCTTCTGCCCGTTAGCGGACTTCGTCAGACTTGTGCTCGACGGTCTTGCCGTCGATCGTCTTGTCGGTCGGAGCGGCGTCGTCTTCGCCCATGCCCTTCTTGAAGCTCTTGATGCCCTTGGCAACATCACCCATCAGTTCCGGGATCTTGCCGCGGCCGAACAGCAGCAGGATCACCACCAGGACGATCAGCCAATGCCAGATGCTAAAGGAACCCATGCACTTACTCCCTAGGGCCTCGTTCAACCACAGCCCATTACGTTGTCAATTTTCAGGCGTGCCGTCGGCACGCCGTCATTCTCGACGGACCCTAAGATGTCGAGACGTCTTTTTCAAACAGCAATATGTCGCGCTCGTTAACCGAAAGCGTGACATCACGCAATCCTTGCGGCAACAGATCGGCGCGGATACGTGCCCGCACTGTACGCTCGAATTGCGGCACAGCAAGCTCCAACAGTTCGACAACACCCAGAAAGCGTCTCGACAGGATGCGCGCGGGGATGTCGCCGCCCTCCTCCTTGAGGTGAACGCCGGAGAGCCTGACCGCGACGCTCAAGGGCTGCCCTTCCTTGTATTGTCCCGCGGGCACGGCTCCGAGCGGCGTTTCGACGCGGCCGCCCCGCACACGCGCGTCAAAGACATTTATCTCGGAAAAGAACCCGGCCGCGAAAAGATCGCGCGGCTTCCGATAGAGTTCGTCCGCCGTGCCGACCTGAACCAGGCGCCCATCCTTCAAGAGGGCGATCCTGTCCGCCATGCGCATAGCCTCTTCCGCATCGTGGGTCACGACGATCGCCGTTGCGCGCGTCTCGCGCAGAATGGCGAGCGTGTCCGCGCGGATCGAATCCTTCAGGCGAGAGTCGAGCCCCGAAAAAGGTTCGTCCATCAGCAATACCGCCGGACGGGGCGCAAGCGCGCGGGCAAGCGCCACGCGCTGCTGTTCGCCGCCCGAGAGCACATGTGGGTAGCGGTCGGCGTAATGCAATAGGCCGACGCGTTCCAGCGCCGCATCCGCCTGCACCAATGCCTCCTTTTTCGGCAAGGCCGTCAACCCGAAGCAGACATTATCGCGGATCGTCATGTGGGGAAAAAGCGCGAAATCCTGAAACATCAGCCCGACACCGCGCTTTTCTGGCGGGAGAAAGACGGATGGGCCGGAAATTTCCTGGCCGTTCAGGAGGAGACGGCCGCCGGTCTGCATCTCGATGCCGGCCGCGATGCGAAGCAATGTCGTCTTGCCCGATCCCGAAGGGCCGAGCAGACAAAGAACTTCTCCGGCTTTCGCGGTGAGCGAGACGCCCTTGATCGTTTCCTTGGAATGATAGCGGTGGCTGATATTCTCGAATGCCAGGCTCGCCGCGAACGACACCCCGGACCGTCGCGTTGCCCTGACGGCGCCGTTGTGTGGGTCTGAAACCATGCTCATTCATTCCTCGAACCGAAGGCTTCGCGGCAAAATGCCCGTGCCCGGATCTAAAAAGCCGATATTCCTAGTCAGGATTTTTAATCGTCTTCTTCAGCCTTCGGTGTCAAGAGGCCGAGTTCCTCGAGGTCCATTTGCGTGATCGGATCCTCGTTCTCGGAGAGCTCATCCTCGCTGGCAGGAACCGGAATGAGCAGGTTCGAGGGAACGCGCCCCGACAGGAGACCGGCACCCTTCAATTCTTCGATACCGGGAAGATCGCGAATTTCCTCCAGACCGAACTGATCGAGGAAATCCCGCGTCGTCCCGAATGTGACAGGCCGTCCCGGAGTCCGCCTGCGTCCACGAAAGCGCACCCAGCCGGCCTCCATCAGAACGTCGAGCGTTCCCTTCGATGTCTGTACGCCGCGTATGTCCTCGATTTCCGCGCGCGTGACCGGCTGATGATAAGCGATGATCGCCAGCACCTCGAGGGCTGCCCGCGACAGTTTCTTGACTTCCTGTTCGTCCGTCTGAACGACAAAGGAGAGATCGGCGGCCGTACGGAAGGCCCAGTGGTCTGCGATCTGGACCAGATTGACACCGCGCTGGGCGTAAAGTGCCTTCAGCCGCGACATGATCCGCCCGAGGTCGGCACCGCGGGGAAGCCGGCTCGCGATATAGGTTTCAGAAACAGGCTGAGCCGATGCGAAGACCAGCGCCTCAGCGATCCGCTCCGCTTCCCGCTCGAGCCTGGGATCGAGGGTAACCGCTTCGTGCTCCATCTCTTCGTCGGGCATGCCCGGCAAGTACTTCTGCGCTTCAGCCACGCGCTGCCTCCATTTCCGCCAGGGTTGCCGCATCGATAGGCTTCGGTCCACGCCGTAGATAGATGGGCGCGAAGGCACCCTCCTGCCGTATCTCCAGCCTTCCCTCGCGAACCATTTCGAGTGACGCGGCAAAGGAGCTCGCGATCGCCGTTGCGCGTTCTTTCGGGCTTGTCATGTAGCGGAGGAGAAAATGATCAAGCGCCGTCCAATCGTCGAGACTGCCGATCATCCGCGCCAGAATCAGGCGCGCATCGGACAGCGACCAGACATGGCGCTTCTCGATCGTCACCTGCGTTATCGCTTGGCGCTGCCTGAGGCTCGCGTAAGCGGTCAGCAGGTCATAGAGGGACGCGTCGTAGCCCGATCTTTTTTCGGCAACGATATGTTCGGGCGCCCCGCGCGGGAAAACATCGCGGCCGAGGCGGTTCCTGTTGACGAGCCTCGTCGCTGCATCGCGCATGGCTTCAAGGCGTTTCAGCCGAAACGCCAGCGCCGAGGCCATCTCCTCGCCGGAAGGTCCTTCATCCTTGGCCTGTTGCGGAAGCAGCAGGCGGGACTTGAGATAGGCAAGCCACGCGGCCATGACGAGGTAGTCGGCCGCGAGCTCTATGCGGATCGAACGGACGCGCTCGATGAAGGCTATGTATTGTTCCGCGAGCGCCAGCACCGAGATGCGCGAAAGATCGACGCGCTGACTGCGCGCGAGATGGAGAAGCAGGTCCAGCGGGCCTTCGAAACCGGCAAGATCGACGACGAGGGCTTCCTCGTGCAATCCGCGATCGGCAGCCTCCTCCTGCCACAACGGCTCCATCGGTGCCTTTGCTCCAGGTTGGCGCTGCCATTCACCCGTATTGCTCACCAACTCGCCTTTCCGCCGCTTTCTCGCCTAAGCCAGGGCGAACATCGCGTTGAACTCTGTCCTCAATGCTTCCTGGTCCGCATTGTCCGGTTTCCGGAACGCCGCCTCCGCAGCTCTCGCCCGACGCAGCCGATCGCCCGACAGAACCGGAACCACATCCGCAACGGCCCTCATTTCTTCCATTATGCCATGACAATGCAAGACGAGATCAAGGCCCGCGCCAATAATCCCGCGAGCGCGAGCGGCCATATCCCCGGCAAGCGCATTCATCGAAACATCGTCCGACATCAAGAGCCCGTCGAAACCGATATGGCCGCGAATGATTTCGCGCACGACCTTTGGCGAGGTCGTGGCCGGATTGTCGGGATCGATCGCTGTAAAGACCATATGCGCCGACATGGCCATGACTTCGTCCTTCATGGCAATGAACGGGAGGAAATCGCTTCGCTGCAACTCCTCGAAACCGGCTTCCACAACGGGCAGATTGTGGTGCGAATCCACGAACGTGCGGCCATGGCCCGGCATGTGCTTCATCACCGGCAGCATGCCGCCAGCCTTCAACCCCTCGCTCATTGCGCGGCCGATCGCGGTCACCGTCTCCGGATCGTGGCCATAGGCTCTGTTGCCGATGACATCATGGCTGCCAGGCACGGGTACATCGAGAACCGGCAGGCAATCGACCGTGATCCCGAACCGCATCAGGTCAAAGGCATGAAGGCGTCCCATAAGCCACGCGGCGCGCAAGCCCTGCTCCGGGTCCCGGCGATATATCTCACCGATGGCGGCACCGCTCGGGTATTGCTGAACCAGCGGCGGGCGGATGCGCTGGACGCGACCGCCCTCCTGATCGATCAGCACCGGGGCATTCGGATTGCCGATGCTGTCGCGTAACTGAGCGACAAGATCGGAGATCTGATTTTCCTCGCCGATGTTGCGGCCGAAGAGGATGAAGCCCCATGGGCGCTCGCCGTCGAAGAACCTCCGCTCTTCTTCGGTCAGGGAAAGGCCTTTGCAGCCGGAAATAAATGCTTTTGATTCGCTCATCCCAGAATCATAGTGCGCGCACCGTTCGGCGCGAAGTCACAAAGCCGCAGTTCCTCGGTCATTCACAGACAAAGTGTCGTCCGCAAAAGAAACGAGCGCGACATTTCTGCCGCGCCCCGTTCTGTTTCATTCCCGGACTTACTTCGTCACGAGGCAACTTCCGCCGGCGCTCTTGTAACGAGAGCAGAGGGCATTGGCCTCCTCCCGCGTGCCGGCCGGAATACGCACCCGGTAATAGGTGCCCTTGCCGCTGATCTCAGCCTTGCGAATATCAACGCCGCGGCCACCGATCACGCCCGCAAACTTCGCGGACAGATTGTTGTAGCTCTTCTGCGCTTCTGCTTCCGAGGGCAGCGATGCGATCTGGATCACGTAGCTGCCTGCGGGCACGGACGCGGTCGCAAGCGGCGCGGCCGGTGCGGCATTCGCCGTTTCCGTCACGGCTTCCTTTTCCGCCGGCGTTTTCTCTGCGTTCGCTGAAGCTCTGGCATCGTCCTGGCCTGTCGGACGCGTCTGCGGCACAGGTGCCAGCTGACCGCCAACCGCTGTCGTCTTCACACTGCGAACCGGAGCGAGCTCCTCGACGGAAGCATCGCTTGGCGCGGCAAGGGCGACCTTTTCGGCTCCGGCGGCCGGTTGTTCACCGGCGCGCAGTTCAGAGCCCGCATCGGCGACGGTTGCCGCCCCCTTCGAACCGGAGGCCGCAGCCTGACCGGAGGCGGTCGCGGGAATGGCTTGATTGTTGCCGATTGCCGTCGCGTCATTCGCCGGCGGAGCCACCGGCTCTTCGCGAGCGACCAGCGTGCCGTCGGGCTTGACGATCATCGTGCGGACCTTGCGCGGCGCAACCGCAGGAGCTTTTTCCTCCTCGGCCGACGCGGCATCGCTTGTTTCTTCGTCAGGCAGCAGGCGCGCCACTTCCTCGTCTTCCGCCGGCAAGGCGGCCGTCAACGCCTCCTCACCCTCGCTGCCTTCCAGCGGCAGAGTCTCCGGCGTCAGCGTTCTTTGGACGACATCCATCGGCTCCTCGGTCGAGGAGACCAAGGCCTCCTGGCGAGGTGCATCCCCCTGCGCTCCGGCGACGCGATCGTAGACGGCCTTGTCCTGGTTGGGTACGGTCTTGCCGCCCTTCACTTCCGGGACGACCTTTACCGGGTCCTTGTCCGCCAGGATAATCTTCGGACCATCTCCAGACAGGACGGCACTGCTCCCACCCATCCACGCATAGACGCCAGCTCCGCCAAGGATGATGACGCCCGCTACGCTGGCGGCCAGAAGCATCGTACGCTGCGAGCGGCGACCGTAGCCCTGCTCCCCGTATTCCGTGGTGCGGTCCAGTCTCGGCGCCGCCAGACGCTCTGTATCCTGCGCCGTGTCTTGACGCTCGGCCATCGACCGCTGGAAGTCTTCTTCCATCGCCTTTTCGAATTCATCGAAATCGTCGACCGCCACTGCCTGAGAATTTGCCTTCGCCGCCGGCAGCGCGGCGGCATCAGCGCCGTGATCGTCGACACGCGTACCGCTCCGTGGCGCTGGCGCGCCAAAAAGCTGCGCCATCTCCGCGTCGATATCCAGGTCGTAGTCAGTCGGATAGACGACGGGCTTCTCTTCGGCGTCCAGGGCCGGCAGTTGCGGCACTTCGACGTCCGCGATCGGCGCCACCCCGCTTTCCGGCTCGGCAATCATTGCGGGATCGAAAGGCAATACGCTTTCGACCGGAGCTTCCTCATCTGCGATCACCGGCGTCGCCGCCTGCGGCTCGTCGCGGCGGATTTCGGCCTCAACAGGCACCGACAGCGCCTGCAGGAACGGCTGCACCGCAGGCTCGACCAATGCAGGATGAGCGACAACCGGCTGCTCGGCCGCCGTTTGGACATCGCCTTGCACATCATCTTTCGGCGGGTCGATGTCGAGGGCGATTTCAGACAGTTCCAGTTCGAAATTCTCGATGTCGAAGCTGGGTTCCGACTCGACCGCCTCCAACTCCTGAACAGGTTCCAACTCCTGAACAGGCTCGGGTGCCAGGACGGGCGCCGGCGTCGCCACCGGCGAAGCGGCGGGCGCTGCGGGCATTTTCGCGACGATCGGCTCGACTATGGGCGCGGCAAAGGCGCGCTGCTGCGACGCACCGGTCGCAGACGCAACCGGCGTCGCACGGCTGAAGGTCGGCTTGAAAGGATAGCTGCTCTTCTTGACGGGCGAAGCGGGGCGCGCATGAACGGCCGGATGGGCCTCCACGGCGGCTGCCACCAAACCTGTCGCGACCGGCACTGGAAAACGCTCAACGTCAGCAAGCAGCTGATCGACATCGCCCTGAGGGCCAGGCGAAGCGGCAGCTGGCGCTGCGACGGCAACGTCAGTGGCCGCAGCCGCAGCCGCTTCCTCGTTGCGCCTGGCAAGTTCGTCCGCCATGTCGATAAAGACTGGTTCCGAGCTTACCGAGAGCTTGCCCGCCCCGGCGAAGGCGGCCGCGTGAAGAGCAAGAGGCACATACGACGCACCAATAGCGGGCGCGTCGAACGCCCCACGCCGCTCCGAGTGCGACTGAATGCTGCCACTCGAGCGGATATCGTTGGAACCTTGCGCGTCCTCAGCAAGCGACAAGTCCTCGTAGCCGAGCGAAAGTTCGAGTTCGCGCTCCAGGTCGACCGCCGGAAACTCGGCGACGTCGGCTGCATCGAGTTCGGCCGGCGCCGCGGCGTCGACAACGGGAGCCAGCGAAGCCAGCTCGTCATGTCGATCTTCGATCGGCTCGGAAATCGGAGAAACGCTGTCTTCGACCGCAGGCGCGAAGTTCTCGACAATCGCCTCGGCAGGCGCGAAAGCGCCATCCGGATCGCCGTAATGCTGCTCCGCCACGCCCCCGGCGGCCGGATGTTCGACAAGCCCGCTGTCCGGATGAACCGCAACCGCACGCGGAGCGTCATAGCTATCAAATTCGCGAAGAAGCTCTTCTTCGAGGTCGAAGGCGGGGTCCCGCCGGACCGCCTCCTGGTGACGCTGCAGTTCCTGCAATTGCTGAACGGCTGGCCGAGCATCGTAACCGACAATGCGGGCAAGTTCGCTCAACGGATCATCGTCGGCCAATACGTCGAATTCTGCCGGCCCGCTTCGTGCGAATTGTTTGTCTGCCATACTCTCCACTCACAATTGCCTGCGTTCGTTTGCCAGTGCATTGTGGGGAAATGGTGACAATACTTACCGCATCTCTTCCGGCGCTGAAGTGCCTGTAATAGACAGGCCCGACTTCAGTACCGAGGCGACAGCATGCACCAGCCCGAGTCTGGCAATGCTTAATTCTCTGTCCTTATCGTTAACAAAACGTAATTCAGGATTTTCTTTACCTTTGTTCCAGTGTCCGTGGAAGACTGCGGCAAGATCATACAGATAAAAAGCGATTCGGTGGGGCTCCTGCGAGAGTGCCGCCGCCTCGATGACACGGGGATATTCTGCCAGCTTGGCGACAAGCTGCATCTCTGCAGGATCAACGATTGCACCCGTCACTGCTGCGGCAAGATCAAGCGACGAGAAATCAAGGTCAGGAAACGCTTCCGCCGCCTGACGGAACACCGAGCAGCAACGCGCATGCGCATACTGCACGTAGAAGACCGGGTTATCCTTCGACTGTTCGGTGACCTTGGCGAAGTCGAAGTCGAGAGGCTCCGAGTTCTTCCGGTAGATCATCATGAAGCGAACCGGGTCGCGGCCGACTTCATCGACAACGTCGCGCAGCGTTACGAAGTCGCCGGACCGCTTGGACATCTTCACCGGTTCGCCGCCGCGATAGAGCTTGACGAGCTGGCAAAGCAGCACCTTCAGCTTGGCTGTCTCACCCGACACGGCGCGCGCCAGTGCTTCCAGCCGCTTGACGTAGCCGCCGTGATCAGCGCCGAGCACATAGATCATTTCGTTGAAGCCGCGATCGAACTTGTCTTTGAAGTAAGCAACGTCGGCGGCAAAATAGGTATAACTGCCGTCGGACTTGATCAGCGGACGGTCGATATCGTCGCCGACCTCCGTCGAGCGAAACAGTGTCTGTTCGCGGTCTTCCCAATCCTCCGGCAATTGCCCCTTCGGCGGCGGCAGCGTGCCCTTGTAGACGTGCCCCTTGAACGTGAGGTCATTAATTGCCGTGCGGATCCGCGTTGCGTTGTTGTCGTGCAGCGTCCGCTCGGAGAAAAACACATCGTGATGGACGTTCAGTGCAGCCAGATCCTCGCGGATCATCGCCATCATCGCGTCGATCACGCGCTCCTTGACGAGCGGCATCCACTTGTCGTCCGGCATGATCCTGAGGCTCGTGCCGAATTCGTCCGCCAGCGCCTCGCCCACCGGCACGAGATAGTCACCAGGATAGAGGCCCGGCGGGATCTCTCCGATGTCCTCGCCGAGCGCCTGCCGATAGCGCAGGAACGCCGAACGCGCCAGAACATCGATCTGCGAGCCCGCGTCGTTGATGTAATATTCCTTGGTCACGTCGTAGCCGGCAAAGGCGAGAAGATTGGCCAGCGCATCGCCGACAACCGCGCCGCGGCAATGCCCGACATGCATCGGCCCGGTTGGGTTGGCGGAGACGTATTCTACGTTCACCTTGCGTCCGGCACCGACGGTGCTGCGGCCGTAGTCGGTCCCCGCCCTCACCACCGAAGCCAGGAGCTTCTGCCAATAGGGGACCGAGAGGCGAACGTTGATGAAACCCGGTCCAGCAACGGAGACTTCGGTGATTTCCGGATCTTGCCGCAGCTTCTCTACGATCAGATCGGCGAGCGCGCGCGGATTCATGCCCAGCGATTTTGCGAGAACCATCGCCGCATTGGTTGCAACGTCGCCATGGCTCGCATCGCGCGGCGGCTCGACATTGATGCGCCCGAAATCAAGGTCGGCTCGCTTTTCACGCACGATATCAAGCGCTTCTAGAATGTTTTTAATTCTTGATTCGAAGTCTGTGAAAAGGTTCATCTGATCCGTCCGCTTTTTCCAGCCAAACTGGAGTATGGCGCAAAACTCAAAAGGAGGCCGGGTTCGACGAACCTGCAGCCTCCGGGCGGGGCGTCACTACCGCAAATCAGGCGTATGGTCAAACAAGCGCCTATGCGCACTGATCGCAAAAGTGTCCGTCATCCCGGCGAGATAATCTCCAACGTGGCGTGCCCGGGCCGGTTCCGCCATTCCGGCGATCTGGTCGATCCAGTAGTGTTCCTTCATAAGAAGCGGATCGGCCATGAAGGCTCGATACAGATCGGTGACGATCGAGGCCGCTCCCTGCCGCACCCTCATCACCTCGGGATGGCGGTAGATGCGGGTCATCAGAAGATGCTTGATCTGCCGATCGGTCTCACTCATCTCCTCCGAGAACGTGGCAATCGCCCTGCCCGCCAGCCGCACGTCGCCCGCGCTCTGTGGGCGGATTTCGCGAATACGCGCCTGCGCGACGCCAATGACGTCTTCCACCATCGCCGTAATCTGGCGCCGCATGATCTCGTGGGTAAACCGGCTGCTTTCCAGCCTAGGATACCGATCATGGACCTCGCGCATCAAACACGCGAGAAACGGAACCTCCTCCAACATCTCGAAAGTCAGGTATCCCGCGCGCAGGCCGTCATCTATGTCATGGGTATTGTAGGCGATATCGTCGGCAATCGCAGCGACCTGGGCCTCAAGGCTCGCAAAACTCGCGAGCTCGAGATCGTGCAGGGCGCAATAGTCCAGGATCGGCTGCGGAACCGGACCGCGCGTCCCTTCGCCAGCCGGCGTCAGAGGGCCGTTGTGCTTGACGAGGCCCTCAAGGCTCTCCCAGGTAAGATTCAAGCCGTCGAATTCCGCATAGCGCCGTTCCAGCTTGGTGACGATGCGTAGCGACTGCGCATTGTGGTCGAAGCCGCCATAGGGCTTCAGCACCTCGTGCAGCGCGTCTTCCCCAGTATGCCCGAAGGGCGTATGGCCGAAGTCATGCACAAGAGCAACGCCCTCCGCAAGGTCCTCATCGAGCTTCAGGGCGCGTGCCAGTGCGCGTGCGATCTGCGCGACTTCGATCGTATGCGTGAGGCGGGTGCGGTAGTGGTCACCATCGGCAGCGATGAAGACCTGCGTCTTGTGCTTCAACCGGCGAAATGCCGTCGTATGGACGATGCGATCGCGGTCACGCTGAAAATCGGAACGGGTCGGGCTGCCGGCCTCCGAATAGAGCCTGCCGCGCGTGGCCCAGGGATCCGACGCAAAGACGGCGTGCTCGCCGTAACCGAATCCGAGGGCCTGTCTGTCGAAAGTCATTTCTCACCTGTGCCGGCCGTCCCATTGACGGGACATTCAAGCCTTCATACCTATAGTGTACGCTACAGGAAAGCCGGCGCGAAATGCCGTGAGGGTCCTGAAGACAGATCAATGGCTTGGCGCCAGGTATTCAAGCCGATTCTCCGGCTTGACCCGTCGGAATGCCGAGCGCGAGTACGAATCTCTCCGGTTCTTGACCCCGGCAGGAGGCAGATATGACACAGGAAACAGTCACCCTTTCCGACGCGGCTGCCAAGCGCATCGCCACAATTCTCCAGACGGAAAAGGACAAGAGCGCGATGCGTGTCTCCGTCGAAGGCGGCGGGTGTTCCGGTTTTTCCTATAAGTTCGATCTGGTCGACACAGAAAACGATGACGATCTGGTTCTCGAAAAAGGGAATGCCAAGGTCCTGATCGACAGCCTCTCCCTCGTCTATATGGGCGGTTCGGAAATCGATTTCGTCGACAACCTGCTCGGCCAATCCTTCCAGATCAAGAATCCGAATGCCGTCGCAAGCTGCGGCTGCGGGACGAGCTTTTCGATCTGACGAACGCCAGAGTTGAGTCCCACGCTTCGAGTCCCCGAGGCCGAGCTTTGGCTATAGATAGGGTGACCCCAGCCAGAGAAGGCGGTTCGCCAGACGATTTGGAAAAGGCTGCTCACGGAGTCCCGCAAGCGTGACCTCCTCCGCCGTCGTCAATATCGCGCAGATCTTGTTGCTGACTGCGCGCGCAAAGGCGTCGTCAAGAACCTCCAGATCGAATTCGAAGTTGAGGCGCAGCGAGCGTGGATCGAGGTTGCTCGAACCGACATAGGTCCAACGCTCGTCGACGACCATCAGTTTGGAATGGTTGAACGCTCCCTGCGCCCGCCAGACGCGGCAATGGCCCTTGAGAACCTGGTCGAATTGCGCGGTCATTGCCCGGTCGATGAGGGTCAGATTGTTGATCGCGGGCACGACAATGTCCACTTCCACACCCCTTCGGGCGGCGGTCACCAGGGCGCTGATCAACTCCTTGTCTGGAAGGAAATACGGCGACATCAGGCGGATATGCTGGCGCGCAACCGAGAACGCGCCCATCAGCATTTTGTGGTTGGTCTCATTCGTGCTGTCCGGACCGGACGGCACGGCGCGCATGAGCACCGGAGGCGCGTCCGGCATGTCCTTTAGCACCCCGATCTTCCACGCGTCGCCCTCCAGGCTCTCCCCGCTCGAAAATTGCCAATCTTCTGCGGCGACCTGGAAAATGTCGGTGACAACAGGTCCGGTGACACGGAAATGCGTGTCGAAGGAAGCAGCCTTTCCTGCCACTTCCGCACTGAAGCCAGCCCGAATGTTCATACCGCCTGCGAAGGCGACGACGCCATCCACCACCAAGATTTTCCGGTGGGTGCGAAGATTGGCATAGGGTAGTCTCAGCCCCATGATGATGTTGCCGTTGAAGACCGCGGTCGGCACTCCGCCCTCCTTCAGGTAGCTGACCACGCTCGGCACCGAATAGCGCGCGCCGACCGCATCGATCAAAACCCTGACACCGACGCCGCGCTTCACCGCAGCAATCAGCGCATCGGCAAAGCGCAGGCCGATCGGATCCCTGTCGAAGATATAGCTTTCTATGAGGATGCTGCGCCGTGCGCCGGCGATTTCCTCAAGCATCGCGGCATAGACCGTGTCGCCACCTTCCAACATGGTGATGTGGTTTCCTGTCGACATCGCGTGACGCGCAACCCTGTCACCAAGCATCTTCATCGCGGCAAAGCGATGGCCGAAGCGGACGGCGACCTCGTCATGCGTCACGTCGTAACGGCCATATTGATCTGCTCCTCGCGGCCGCAGCAGCGAGCGTTGCAGGCCGATGGACGTACGGCGGATGCGATTGATACCGGCAACGGCGTATATCGCCGCCCCGATCACCGGTGACAGGAGCACGACGCCGACCCAGCCCGCGGCGGCGCGCACATCGTCCTTGGTCATCGCCGCATGGATAATCGCCGGCACGCCCAAAGCGAAGGAAAGCAGCGCCAGAAAATGCGGCCAGTAGTTTTCGACGAACTGGATCATGCGCGGGACTATAGAGCGAGACAGGGCGGAATCAATTCCTGCAACCGTGAGCAGTATCGCCGCGCGCAGAGAGCGAGATTTAGACGCTTTCCGGCGCCGGTTTTCCGTACCCACAGATGTTGGAGGGAACGGATTTGTCAAAAGAATTCGCAGCCGCTACAACGAATCGCCGCCACAGCGCCGCGCCCTTCCAGACGCATTGTGGTCGCTTTGGCACTTTGAATTGCTGCTTGTTTTGCCCTTAGATCGGCTTCGATTTAACGAAGCATGCAGTAGGACTCACCGACATGAAAGGCGATGCTGGCCATGAAGATTGCCACCTGGAACATCAACGGCGTCAAGGCGCGCGTCGACAGCCTCGTCGCCTGGCTTAAGGAATCGAACCCCGACATCGCCTGCCTGCAGGAAATCAAGTCAGTCGATGAGAGCTTTCCGAGAGGCGAGATCGAAGCGCTCGGTTATCACGTGGAAACGCATGGACAAAAGGGATTCAATGGCGTCGCGCTCCTCTCGAAACTGCGGCCAGACGAGGTCAATCGCGGCCTGCCGGGAGACGATACGGATGAGCAGGCGCGCTTCATCGAGGGGGTTTTCTCCGTCAAACACGGCGCGATCCGCGTATGCTGCCTATATCTGCCGAACGGAAATCCCGTCGAAAGCGAAAAATACCCCTACAAGCTAAGCTGGATGCAGCGCCTCGCCCAATTCGCTGAGCAACGGCTGAGGCTCGAAGAGCCGCTCATTCTCGCGGGCGACTACAATGTCATTCCGGAAGCCCACGACTGTTGGGACGTCAAGGTCTGGCAGAACGATGCACTTTTCCTGCCGGAAACGCGGGCCGCATTTCGGCGGCTTCGCAATCTCGGATTCACGGACGCGGTCCGTGCCACCTCGGACGAGGTACCGCTTTATTCATTCTGGGATTACCAAGCCGGGTGCTGGCCGAAGAACTTCGGCATTCGCATCGATCACCTGATGATCTCGCCCGAAGCAGCCGACAAGCTCGTGTCGACCTCCATAGAAAAGCACGTGCGCTCTTGGGAAAAACCGTCCGACCATGTGCCGGTCGCCGGTGAATTCGCGTTCGAACCGGCCTAGTTCTTGGGACGACAACCAGCTTAGTCGTCGGCCTGGAGGTGCATGTTCTGCGACATGACGATCGCAACACGGCGGTCGTCTTCGGTCGCCAGCGAGAAAGCCTGCTCCTGCATAGCCTGCAACCAGGGTCTGTCCTTCGGCGAACACTGATCGAGCGCTGCCGTCATGTAGGCAAGGCCACGAACGGTCTGGCCTTCCTGGAAGATCACGTTTCCGAAAACGCCCATCGCGCCAGCATGGCCATTCTTGCGCGCACGGTTCAGCCACTTCTTGGCCTGCTGAACGTTGACACTGCCGCCCTCGCCCGAGAGCAGCATCCGCGCAAGTTGAAACTGCGCCTCCGCGACACCAAAAGTGGATGCCGCCTGGAAATACAACTGCCGAGCCTGCGTCAGGTCCATCTTCACCGGGCTATCGGGAATGCCGCGCCGATAGTAACCGGCAAGCGAAATCAGCGCGTTGACGAAATATCCGGTATCTTCGGATCCGGGTTCGACGCCCTGCTGGGCAATTTCGCTGTAGATCTTGAATGCCTCGAGGTCGTCCTCGGTGACCCCGTCGCCATAGGCGTACATATTGGCGAGCGCCCAGCGCGATCCGGTATGTCCCTTTTCGGCCGCATAGCGATAGGCTTCGACCGCCTCATCCTTCCTGCCGTTCTTGTAGGCAGAAAAACCAAACTTGAAGAGGGCGAATGGGCCGGATTCCTTGGAAACGCCCGCCCCCGGATCGAACGCTCGCGCAGGCCCGGCGGCAGTCGCGCCAACCGCCAGCGACACACCCAACACTGCAACCCTAAGCGATTTGAATTCACCCGCGAGCATCACGATCAATTTCTTCCGTTCCAGCCGGCCACGCCGAACTCATCACCGCTGCAAACATCAATCTGTGCAGGGTCGCTTGCCATTCGAGTGCTCATCGGTTCCCAACGAGGCTACGACCATGGTGCCCACGATATTTTTCCCGCGCATCTCCGTCCGCGCAGCCGATGGTGGATCGGCAGGGCGTTTGATGCCAGTTGCGAAGGGATGTCATGACAGCACACAAACTCAGTTCACCTTAAACGGCACAGGTACAGCACTCGATCGCACGTTTGTCGGTATCATCGCTGCTCTCATTTTGTGGCGGGAAATGGACATAATCGACCCGGC
Organism: Sinorhizobium sp. 8-89; assembly: GCF_030124325.1. GTDB lineage: Bacteria > Pseudomonadota > Alphaproteobacteria > Rhizobiales > Rhizobiaceae > Sinorhizobium. The sequence goes on along the minus strand of NZ_JASKLR010000010.1, from coordinate 128,779 downwards.
CGCGATACTAGCAAACCATAGCAGCAAATGTGTTGCTGAATCGTCACATTCATGAATGCTCATAAAAGTGGTGTCGTCAGCCGAAGACACCTCGCGCCAATAAAGGAAGGCCCGGCAGAACCCGGGCCTTAAACGCTCCAATGGATGGGGGTCAGAACCTGACCTTTAGTGATGTAGAAATCGCACCTACGAAATCGTTGTCATAGTCGTAGGTCACCTCGTCACCAAAGACCTCACCATTGTGAGTCGTGGGGCCGGATTCGCCGCTTGTCAGAATACCGACGGCACCTGCAAACCGGAGTTCGACATTCTCCGTTGGCGTGTACGACACGCCCGTGCCGAGTGTCCACGTGTCAGTCTGCGTGCCGATGCCTGTACTGGTGCCACGATCCCAAGTAAGGCTGACGGCGCCGCTCCATTGATCGTTGAACTTGTGACCGATGCCACCCGTGACGGTCCATCCGTCGCGGTACAGCAGGTCAAGACTCGTGCACGGCGTCAATTGCGATGCCGTAGCCGGGCAGAACTCAAGGACCTGCAATTGGCTCCAATCGGTCCACTTGACGGAGCCGAATGCCAACCAGCCGGGTGCTATGCCGGACTGCACCTTGAGTTCCAGAGAATCCGGCATCGAAGCGGAACCGGAAACGTCGTACTTGGTACCTCTGATCGGGCCGAACGGAGTGGGAAATGCAAACTGCGTCAGGTCGATGAAGCCGGACAAATTGTTCAGATCAACCTCGCTGTTGTAAACGAGGCTCGCGCGCATTGCGTATTCCGGAATCTCGTAGGCAACACCGGCCCGCCATCCCCAACCGTCGCCCTCGAGCTCGAGTCGACCAACACCAGTGAGCGGTGCGACAGCGATTGCCGGCGCAACAAGCCGGTCTTTGAAACCATTAACCTCCTGGTAGAACCCGCCGCCGATGACGCGGAAGAAGCCGGGGCCCATCTCCCATTTATACGAGCAGGTGGCAGCGTAGTTGTCGCTTTCGACCTTCGTCTCGATGTTGTCGTTCGCGCCCATCCAGTCCTTACCGGGATTAGTGTGGGCGCCCCAAGGCTGAGAGTAGTCCGCCATACAGTCAAAACTGTCACCCAAACCAGCCTTTACACCGATGCGGGGCGCCCAATAACTTTCGGTGTCCTCAACGGTCGTGCTGCCGCCGCCTATACCGTTGGATCCGATACCATTCGCAGGGTTGATGTCCGTAACGTTCTTCAGTTCGCGCTGCGGATTAACGTAGGTCGCCGTCGCTTCGGCGGCATAATCCGACGGGTCAAACAGCAAATCGATATTATAACCGCTGCGCTCAAGCCCCCCAGCGTGCGCAGCCGACACCGCGAGCATTCCGGCGACGACCGCCAAAATGCCCTGCTTCATTCCACTTCGAGCCATTAAGCTCCTCCCCTGCACTTTCAGTGTGCGACAATCCACCTCATGTCGCGCTTGACAGGGAGTATCCTCACGATTGCGTGAAATGCAAACCGCGGCCTCGCGGATTGGCCGGCGGATCGGCCATTGGATTTACGTAAGAATTTGAAGATCTAGACACAATTCCGGAATCCTGGAACGGTTTTCCAATGAAGGCTGAGCATTCCGGATAGTTGAAAATAATATTCCACTTCTACGACGAAGTGTGGCCGAGCAACAACAATTTCGCTTTTTGCGCCGTTTAGCCGCAAGCATCTTTGGGCAAGTTGCCAATAAAACCAAGGCGTGTATTGCAGTGCTCCATCGCGTCGAATCGAGACCTGATTCGAAGTCCCCGGTCGCATAATAGAAAATCCGCGGCATTTCTACCGCGGATTGCATTTGTTCTTTGACGGAAAGCGTACACCTTCCCTGTGCTTTAACTCGCTTCCGAGACGCGGCTAAGCGCGACCCCCAGCGAATCCTTTTGCAGGTCCAGTTCGACCAGCCTTTCGCGTTCTGCCTCGACCAGTTCGGCCTTGGCGTTGGCCACGAACTTTTCGTTGGCAAGCTTGCCGAGAATCCTCTCGCGCTCGACCTCGACCTTGGCGATCGCCTTTTCCAGGCGGAGTTTCTCCGCCGCTAGATCGATAAGGTTGCCGAGCGGAAGGCAGGCCGTCGCTTCGGCAATGATGATCTGGGCGCTGCCGCGTGGCGCCACGGCCGCATGCTCGATGCTTTCCACTCTTGCCAAGCGCTTTATCGCCGAGGCATGCCGGTCAAGCCGCTCGCTCGTCAGTCCATTTGCACCGACGATCACCAGCGGTGCCGTCGCCGCCGGCGGAACGTTCATTTCCGCACGCACCGAGCGAATGCCCGAGACGAGATCGATCAGCCAGTTGATTTCGTCGGCGGCAGCATCATCCGCATAGAAGGCAGACGGCCATTCCGCATGGCACAACAGTGTGTCGCGCTCGCGACCGGGGCCGCCTGTCTTCTCCCAGAGTTCCTCGGTCATGAAGGGCATGAACGGGTGCAAGAGCTTGTAGATCTCGTCCAGGACATAGGCGACGCAGGCCTGCGACTCCCGCTTCGCCTCCTCGTCACTGCCGTTAAAGACGGGCTTCAGCAGCTCCAGATACCAATCACAGAACTGGTTCCAGACAAAGCGATAGAGACCGCCGGCAGCTTCGTTGAAACGGTATCCCTCGATTGCTTCGGTCACGTCACGGATTGTTCGCGAAAGCTCGGTGAGAATCCAGCGGTTGATGGTCAACGACGTGGCTTCCGGAATGAAGCCCTCGCTGTTCGTCACACCGTTCATCTCGGCAAACCGCGTTGCATTCCAAAGCTTGGTGCCGAAGTTGCGGTAGCCGGCAATACGGGCCGGGTCGAGCTTCACGTCGCGCCCCTGCGCCGCCATGATCGCCAAGGTGAAGCGCAGCGCGTCGGCCCCGTATTCGTCCATCAGTTCCAACGGGTCGATGACGTTGCCCTTCGACTTCGACATCTTCTGGCCGTTCTTGTCGCGAACGAGCGCGTGGACGTAAACGGTGTGGAACGGCTCGACGGGCGTGCCGTCGGCATCCTTCATGAAATGAAGGCCCATCATCATCATTCGGGCGACCCAGAAGAAGATGATGTCAAAGCCGGTCACCAGAACATCGGTCTGGTAGTATTTTTCGAGTTCCGGCGTTTCGTTCGGCCAGCCGAGCGTCGAGAACGGCCAGAGCGCGGACGAGAACCAGGTGTCGAGCACGTCCTCGTCGCGCGTCAAGATTTCGCCCGGCTTGAAGTTTTCGAGAAGGTCTTCGACATAAGCCTTCATCGGACCTTCATGCGCAAGATAATGCTGGATCGCGGCATGCAGCGCTTCTTCCTCGGTCCTCTCGACGAAGACCTGGCCGTCGGGACCGTACCAGGCGGGGATCTGATGTCCCCACCAGAGCTGGCGAGAAATGCACCAGGGCTGGATATTCTCCATCCACTCGAAATAGGTCTTTTCCCAGTTCTTCGGAACGAAACTGGTCCGCCCCTCCCTGACCGCAGCGATCGCGGGCTTGGCCAGCGTCTTGGCGTCGACATACCACTGCTCGGTCAGGCGCGGCTCGATCGGCACGCCGCCGCGATCGCCGTGTGGCACCGTATGCCTGTGCGGCTCGATGTGATCGACGAGCCCGGCTTCCTCTAGAATCTCGACGATCAGCCTGCGCGCCTCGAAGCGATCCTTGCCCTCGAGCTGATCCCAGGCGCCGTGGAGAGCGGCCGGATGATCGAGCCCCTCGAGAAAGTCTTCATTGTTCTTGATCGTGATCCGTCCATCCGCAGTCAGCACATTGACCTGGCGAAGCCCTCTCCGCTTTCCGACGTCGAAATCGTTGAAGTCGTGGGCCGGCGTCATCTTGACGGCGCCGGTACCGGTCGCCGGATCGGGGTATTCGTCGGCAACGATCGGAATCCGTCTCCCGACGATCGGCAGGATCACGTGCTTGCCGACAATGCCCTTGTAGCGCGCGTCGTCGGGATGGACCGCAACACCGGTATCGCCGAGCATTGTTTCCGGACGTGTCGTCGCGACGACGAGGTAGTCGCGGTCTTCCCATTCCGTGGCGTTGCCGTCGTCATCGAAGGCCACCGGATGCTGATAGGTGATGCCCTCTTCCAACGGGTACCGCAGGTGCCAGAGATGGCCATTGACCTCGACCTGCTCGACTTCGATATCGGAAATCGCCGTCTGCAGTTTCGGATCCCAATTGACCAGGCGTTTATCGCGATAGATCAAGCCTTCCTTATAAAGGCTTACAAAAACTTCGAGAACGGCATCGGACAGTCCGTCATCCATAGTGAAGCGTTCGCGCGACCAGTCGCAGGACGCTCCAAGGCGTTTCAACTGGTTGAAGATCAAACCACCGGATTCGGCCTTCCACTCCCACACCTTCTCGACGAAGGCTTCACGCCCCATCTCGCGCCGGCCGGGCAGCTGTCTTTGTGCGAGTTGACGCTCGACAACCATCTGCGTGGCGATGCCGGCGTGATCCATGCCTGGCTGCCAGAGCACATCCTTGCCGCGCATACGTTCGAAGCGCACCATGATGTCCTGCAGCGTATTGTTCAGCGCGTGGCCCATATGCAGCGAGCCCGTCACGTTAGGCGGCGGGATCACGATGCAGAAGCTCTCGGCGCCGGGCTTTGCACCGGCGCCTGCACGAAACGCGTTTTCTTCGTCCCACTTCTTGGCGATGCGCGGGTCGACGGATGCGGAATCGTAGGTCTTATCAAGCATTTTTTGGCCAGTTTTGGAGATTGATAATCAGCGTTTTGTAAACCGGAAGGGGCAACGCAAGTCAACACGAACGGCGAAAAAGCCGCAAGCGGTGACGCCGGCGCTTTGACTCTCCGCCGAAGCGCCCGTCAGCGGCGAGGACCGCGTGCCACGCGCTCGATTTCCTCACGCACCAGACGCTCGACCAGGGTGGGCAGATTATCATCCAGCCACTCCTGAAGCATCGGCCGAAGCATCGCTTCGGCAATCTCGTCGAACGAGCGTCTTGGCCCTTGTTCGACTGCATGGGCAAGGTCTTCGAACGAGCGTGCCACCTGACGGCTGACGGCTGGCGAAACGATCGCGCCCGGTGCTTCCTCGGCGACGGCTGCTTTCTCCTGAGGAGCGGCCTGCGACGATCCGTGAGGCTCGAGCGCTGCAGATTTCCGTTCTGCGGCGATATCCCGCCGGGTGGGCTCATCCTCCGCTTCTGTCCCGGCGACCGCGCTTGCCGGATTGGCCGGCGAAGAGACCGCCGCCATTCGCGAGGTGATCACCGGACTATTCTGCACCGGGGGCGTCGACGCCGGGCCGACCTGATCCTTGGAAACATAGTTCACGGCGTGACGCTCTGACGCGGCCCTTACTCTTGCCGCAACGTCGGCAAGCGAAAGCGGCGGCTGCGGCGACGCCTGCGTTTCTGCTGGATTGTCGGTCGTCTCCACCGCTGACACATACGACACCGTCTTGGACGGAGAGAGGAGCTCGTCGGATGTGCCGAATGCGACCGTCTCGATTTCGGAGTCAATCGTCAGTTCGATCTCGTCCGCGGATTCGTCTTCGAATTCCTGCTGGACAGAGGATCCTGCCTGCCCAGGCTCGTTGTTCTCGATGATCTTGCGAATGGACGCCAGAATCTCGTCCATCGAAGGTTCACGCGCGACATTGAGCTGTGCCATTTCCATCCTCGTTTGGTGCGGCCAAACATGGGCTTGGAACACCCCGTGTGCCGATTTCAAACAGACCTTAAGTGAGTTCGCGGACGAAACAAACGCCGCGAATCAACCAGGGGAATTCTTGCACAGATTTGTTTTTCGGGGCAGATACTGCCTGCCTCACCTACTGCATGTTTCCTAAACCGTAGCCGATTTAAGGATCAAAACGTGCAGCAATTCAAAGTGCTACAGTGCCCGCCGCGCGTCTGATCAAGACGCGCGAAGCTGTAGTTTCATGTGGTCAGCGGCCGTCGACGGTCCGCAGGCCGAACCACTTGTCCTTGACGGCTTCGTAGTGTTCCTCGGACCGGTATTCGGCAACCTGGAGGCCTTGGGTCCTGACGGTCAGCCTGCCCATGGCGGCGAGCAGCGAATAGCTCGCCACGACGGCGTCGCGCTGGGCGCCGGCAAGCGACTCCTGCGCGTCGAGAACGTCCTGCTGCGAATCGAGCACGTCGAGGGTCGTACGCTGGCCAACCTTTCGTTCTTCGATGACGCCCTCAAGCGCCAGGTTGGCGGCAGAAATTTGCGACCGGCTTGCGGTGATGCGGGCGAGCGCGGAATCAAGCTGAGCATAGGCCGAGACGACGGTCTGCTGAACCGAAGCGCGCGCAGAATCGACGAGGATCCGCTGCTGGCCCAGGATTTCCTTCGCCTGACGTATCTGGCCATATTCGGCGCCGCCTTGGTAGATCGGCACCTCAAGACGCGCGGTGATGCTGGCCGTTGTGTCGTCCTCGCCGACGTTGCCAGTGTTACGCGTCACCGCGCCTTGCAGAACGACGCCCGGCAACATCGTGCCTTCTGCCGACTTTACCTGGAATCCCGCCGTATCAACCGCATACTGCGCCGCCAGAATCTGCGGATTTTCACGCAGTCCCGTCGCCACCGCCTGATCCAGCGATCTCGGCATGGCCTTGTTCGCCGGCGCCGGCTGCCTGATTCCGGTGGGCGCCGCGCCCACGATCTGAACGTATACTGCTTCGCTTTGCTTGAGTTGGGCGATCGCGCTCACAAGCAACGACTGGGCGTTGGCGAGTTCCGCCTCCGCCTGACTCACATCCGTCCGCGTTCCTTCACCGACCTCGAGGCGGGCCTGCGAGGCATTCAACTGCTCTCTCAAGAACGCCAGGTTCTGCCTGCGAATAGAGACGATCTGCTGGTCGCGCGCGATATTGGCATAAGCCTGCGCAGCGGCCAGAAGGATCTGGATCTCGTTGGCCTTCAGTGTTTCACGACTGGAAAAGACATTCGATTCAGCGGCCCTGACGTTATTCAACGTCTGAAAACCATCGAAGATCATTTGGGTGATCGAGATGCCGATCTGCCCGCTGTGTAAGTCGCGGGTGCCAGTTAATTCGCTATCGACACGGGTTAGCGTGCCGGTCGCTGATGCCGAAACCTGAGGCCGAAAGCCGGACTTGGCGATCGGAACCCCCTCATCGGTCGCGCGAAGGCCAGCGCGAGCGGCGTTGAGATCCGGGTTGTTGGCATAGGCCTTCGCCATTGCGCCGGAGATCGTCTCAGCGAGCGTTGCGTGCGGCGCGATCAGCACACTGGTCGAGACAGCCGCCCACAAGGCTGCTTTGCGGACAATCGACACCATCTTCCCTCCGATCAGCCGAGGCAGCGGCGCCGCCTCGCAATTTCCAGCAGGTCCGCTTCCGTTATGGGGGACCTGCACATTACCGTGGTAACGTGCTCGTGCCACCCACTGGCGAGCAAATCACCACCTCTGTGCTCTTTGAAACCCGGATTCGGTTTCGCGACAACTATCCACTGACGCTATGCGCAGCCATTTCCAAAAGAAACAAAGGGTACGTTGCCAATTGGCAACATTGCGATTTTCGCGCCGACACTCTATGTTGAGTAACCTCAACATGTGGTACTTCAAAAAACAAACGAACGCTCGCGCCGAAATCCGGGAAGAGGTTTAACGGCCGCGTTGAAGTCTGATCGCTCCGAGATCTTGCCGAATCCGCGCACATAAAGTTTCGCACGAGATGCGTTACCAAATCCTTCCACCGCCACGAGACGTCCACCGTCGCGGAGTTGTTCGAGAAGGCCGGCAGGTATCATTTCCACGGCACCGTTGATGAAAATCACGTCATAGGGCGATTCTGCAGCGTACCCTTCGGCAAGATTGCCGGTCACCACCGCAATATTGTCATAGCCGAGGCGAGCCAGCGTGGCCGTCGCCGTCGCGGCCAGCCCTTCGTCGCTTTCCAAGGCGACAACGGAACCGGCAATCAGAGACAGCAGTGCCGAGGCGTAACCGGTACCGCAACCGATCTCCAGCACGACGTCTGACTTGGAAATTTCGGCAAGCTGCAACAGCTTCGCAAGCGGCGACGGCTCCATCAGGTAACGCGGCTCGGGGCCGCCGACGAGCTCGATATCGGCATCGATATAGGCCAGCTCCTTCATTTTCGCAGGCACGAACTCTTCGCGCGGTACGGAAAGGAAGGCGGACAGCACCGAATGGGAGGTCACATCCGTGGTCCGGATTTGATTGTCCACCATCTTAATGCGCGCTGCTTCGAAGTTCATGATACTGCCCTCGTGTCCCGGATAGGCGCGGTGCCGGTGTCCTGGAAAATCCGCGCGATCTTGCATCTGGCTGCCGAAGCGCAGCCCGTTGCCTAAGCTCATAAATCGCCGCACCGCCGGTTTCAAGCGACAGCGACGTTTCGGTAAGCAAAAAGGAAAACGGCAACGGCAGGCCACAGCACAGCGGCGGCGAAAGAAGGGCAATGAAACGGCACGCGACGGATGCGCCAGCCAGGAGCGGATCGGTCCTCAGGCAGTCCGTCAAAGCAGCAAATTTTCGAAAGCCGCGACGCTGCCAGCCGATTGTTAGCGTCCGGGCGCGGCCTCGAGACCGACAAGAGCAATCTTGCCGTAGCCTGCGCGTTGAATGAGGTTCATCACTGTCATCAGCTCGCCGTAGTCAACCAAACGATCGGCGCGCAGGAGCACCCGTGTTTCCGTGTTCCCGTTCGTTATCCGATTGAGCTCGGAAACGAAGCTTTCGCGAGCTGTTTCGTCGTTGCCGATCGCCAGCGTCAGGTCTGCCTTGAGGGTCACGAAAACAGGCTTGTCGTCTCGCGGCGCGGGCTTCGCCACGGATTGCGGCAGATCGACCTTCATGTCGACCGTCGCCAAAGGTGCGGCAACCATGAAGATAATCAGCAAGACCAGCATGACGTCGATGAAGGGCGTAACGTTGATCTCGCTGTTCTCATCGAGATCAACGCCGCTTTCGGATATCCTTCCCGCCATGGCCTTATCCGATCCTGGCTATCGAACCGTCGACATAGCCATCGCGCCTGTGCGGCTGCGCCTTGCGCGCGTATCGATGGTCGAGGTCGCGGCTCACCAATCGCTCCACCGCTGCCGCGGCATCCGCCAGAATGAGCTTGTATCCACCCACGGACCGGGCGAAGTAGTTGTAAATCACCACGGCCGGGATGGCCGCCACCAGGCCGATCGCGGTCGCCAGCAAGGCCTCGGCAATACCTGGGGCGACGATGGCCAGATTGGTCGTCTGCGCTTTGCTGATGCCGATAAACGAATTCATGATTCCCCAAACCGTACCGAACAGGCCGACGAAGGGACCGACCGAGCCGATCGAAGCCAGAATGCCGGTGCCGCCGCTCATCCGCTTGCCGGCTCGAACCTCGATGCGGCCGAGCAGCGACGACACGCGCTCCTTGATGCCTGCGGCCGGCGCATGATCCAGAACCGCTTCCGAGCGGACCATTTCGTCGATCGCCGCAGCGACCATTTCCGCAGCAACGCCGGTCTTGCGATCAAATCCGGTCTTGACCTCGGCGAGGCCGTTCGCTGCGGTGAGTACTCGGACCGCGCGCTTCAGCCGCGATTTTGCGCCAACGAGTTCCATCGTCTTTACCAGGAAGATCGCCCAGGTGACGACAGATGCCAGCGCCAAGCCTATCATCACGGTCTTGACGACGATATCGGCCGCGAGAAACATGCCGATCGGCGACAGATCGTGAGGAAGAACCGGGTTAACCTCTGCGGCCGGTGTCGCAGCATCGGCAGTTGCCGACGGCGCTGGCGGAGGTGCGACATTCGCTTGGCCGCCCGAACCTACCGGCGCCGTGACAGCGGGCGCGGGCGCATCCTGTGATTGCCCCGCGCCCGCGGCGGAAGGATCCTGCTGCACCGCCTGGGCGAAGCCGATCGAGACCGCCCCGACAAACGAAATGGCCAGCGTTGCAGCAAACAACACGTTTAATTTCCGCCGGATCCGGTTTGACATCTCGTTCCTCACATATAGTGCGCCTGTCGGGCCGCCATGGCTGCGATGCAACCCCTGGGTACGAACAAGCCTGCGTGCGTTCGCAGGCTCTTTACGACGAACTATGACCGAATGGCAAGAATTTGTGGAGTAAAATAATCAGGAATAACGCGGCCAAGTCGCATTTTTCCTGTCGGACGAATTTAGAAGGTGCCTTCCTCGGTGGAGAAGTCATTGCTGCGCCAATTGTACCGGCGGTGACGTTGCCATGGTCTCTCCGTGGACGTGAACGACCTCACGATGCGCAGGCGCGGCGGCGCCGCGGACTGGGTGCGATCAGCATAAATTTCGATCGCGCCGCTCCCCCGCAGGGTCTCGGCCGTGACGATCAGCGCGCGGCTCGATTTGCAGGTGGGCAACTGCCGACGAGTGGCTGCAATGACGAGATCTGCTGCTTCGCACAAAGCTGGAAAGAGTTCAGGCTCCTCGACAATGACGATCGTCCAGCCCTCCTGGCTGCGGCCGACGCACCATTCGCCCTTGCGGCAAACAAAGCCGCCTGTTTTCGCCGATGACAGGATTTCAGCCACGCTCGCCGTACTTGGCTGTCGGTCGCGCGGTGACGGTTTGGCGGCTGAAGAGGGAGCACTTTCGACGGCAGGTGCAACATGATTTGCCGCCGCAAGCGCCCGTTGCCATTGCGAAAAGATAAAGTCCGGCGGCCGGGTCCGGTTCGTCGCGATCGCGTCTTCGGTGATCAGCCCGACAAGTTGACCATCCTCCGATATCGTGACCGAGGGGCGTTGCGCCCGCTGCTCAAAGGCGATCGCCGCTCCGCCGAACACAATCAACGCGGCGCCCGCGAGCGCGAGCCGCGTTCGCAGCACACACAGGATGATGCCGCCGAACGCTGCCAGCACAAAACCGCCTGTGCCCACCCGTCCCGTCACCCATTCGCCGTTGAACGAAGCCACATAGCGCGCCACCGCAAGCATCCAGTCCAGTCCCTGCCCCATCACCATCAATGGATAATGTTCGAGCCCGAATGGCATAAGCAGCATGGCGAACAAACCGAACGGCATGATAAGGACGCTGATCAATGGCGTTGCAAGGACGTTTGCGATCAATCCATAAGCCGGCAATCGATGAAAATGGGCGGCTGCGTAAACTGCCGTCGCCAATCCGCCGATAAGTGACGTGGCGACGCTGCCGATGGCAAAATTGGACGCCAGCTCCCAGCGGTGCCTGCCAGCCACTCTCTCCTGCTCCCGCATCCGATATTCGCGCCAGCGAGCGTAGCCTGCCACCAAGGCCAGCGTGGCCGCGAAGGACATTTGGAAGCCCGGCCCGGCAACCGCCGACGGTGTCCAGGCGATAATGATGATCCCTGCCAGAGCGACGTTCCGCAGGCTGATCGAGACGCGATCAAAGAAGACCGCGATGAGCATGATGGAAATCATGATCCAGGACCGAAGCGCCGAGACCGCGCCGCCGGAAATGAGGATGTAAAGCAGGACCATCACCAAGGCCCCGGCCGCCGCGATCTTCTTGACCGGCAGCCGTTCGGCGAAGCCCGGAACCAGACTTAAAAGCGTGCGCGCTCCAACAAGAAACGTCCCCGCTGCGAGAACCATGTTGAGCCCCGAAATTGCCAGAACATGCGAGAGCCCGGCCGCTCGCAGGGTTTCGACGGTCTCGCGGCTGATAGCCCGTTCTTCGGCGGTGATGAGTGCCGCCGCGATGGCGCCCGTATCGCCGCCCACCGTCTCCCTGATCCGCCCGCCGACAGTTTCACGCGCCGCAGCAAGAAGCGCCTTGCCCTGCGCAAACAGGGACGTGTCTGGGCGAGCCTCGGCCGCCCCCGGCGCTTGGCTGGGCGAGCCGTAGAAAAACCCGACCGCTCCAACGCCCTTGAAGAAGGCGTCGAAGGCAAAGTCGTTCAAGTCGGGCAACGCAGGTCCCGAAGGCGGAGAAAGGCGCGCTTTTCCTTCGATGGTCGTCCCGACCGGAAACCCTTCGTGGCGCCTTCGCGCCAGCAGCGTTGCCTTGGAAGGCGGTCTGCGCAGCCGCGGCCTGGACGTTTCATCGACCTCGACCAGATACCGCCAGCGCCCCCTGTCATCCTGCTCGCGCGACAAAATGGTTCCGCGAAGGTTCGTGGTCACCGGTCCATCGAGAATGACCGTGTCGAGACGTGCGGTCTCGACCGCTGCCAGCAACATGCCGCCGACGAAGATGACTGGCGCGACCGCGAGCGGTCGCCAAGCCGCAAACCGCCCTCGACACAGGAGCACCGATATGCCGAAAACGCAAAGCAGCGGTGCAAGTTTGGCGATTCCGACGTCATATGGCAGCGCGAACCAAACGAGCGAACCGAGCGCCAGAAGCACCGAGATCAGCACAAAACCGTGCCCGAAGTCGGCTTCCTCCTCGACGGCCGTGCGAAAACGCCGGAAAATCGGAGGGGTGGCCCTACGGAGTCCATAGCCCATTGACGAGCCGTTCAGTACCCACGGGAAACGGCGGCTGGGCCGGGCTACCGGCGCATTGACGGCAAGAACGGAGACCTGGCTGCTGATGAAAGACGGCGCACGGTCCACCGCATCGCGCGTTGTCCGCCCTCGCTCTTCCGTACCCATTCCCGTCCGCTCTGCCCCTCTGCAGCTGTCGGACCAGATCCTGCAACCAACGTCGTAATATTGCAACCAGAAGCTCAATTGCACAAAAAATCGGCAGAACTATATAGAATGGTACCGCATTATCAGCTTAACGATCATTGATCTGATTGGACATCTCATCATAACGTGCGATTATTGCGTTGCCATATGCACATTTTCGCATCGCACCATTTGCCTTTCGTACAGCTTGGCAGTCGAAAATAAATCATATAGCAAATTCGCAACGTTCACTTTCGTGGCATATCTCTATGCCACGTTGCCATAAGACGGAGGGTCCCATGTCAGAAAAAAGCGCGGTCGTAACATTCGATGGAAAATCGGCGGAACTGCCAGTGCGATCGGGATCCATTGGGCCGGCCGTTGTGGATATCGGATCGCTCTACAAGCAGACGCACATGTTCACCTATGATCCCGGCTTCACGTCAACGGCGTCGTGTGAATCCAAGATCACCTATATCGACGGCGATGAGGGCGTACTGCTCCATCGCGGCTATCCGATCGAGCAGCTAGCGGAACACGGCGACTTCCTGGAAGTGTGTTACCTGCTCCTCTACGGTGAACTGCCGACCAAGGCTCAGAAGGACGACTTCGACTACCGGGTGACCCATCACACGATGGTCCACGAACAGATGTCGCGCTTCTTCACCGGTTTCCGCCGTGACGCGCACCCGATGGCCGTCATGTGCGGCTGCGTCGGCGCCTTGTCGGCCTTCTATCACGACTCGACGGACATCACCGATCCGCACCAGCGCATGGTCGCGTCGCTGCGCATGATCGCGAAGATGCCGACGATTGCCGCGATGGCCTACAAGTATCATATTGGCCAGCCGTTCGTTTACCCGAAGAACGACCTCGACTACGCCTCTAACTTCCTGCGCATGTGCTTTGCGGTACCCTGTGAGGAGTATGTCGTGAACCCGGTTCTCGCACGCGCGATGGATCGGATCTTCATCCTGCACGCCGATCACGAGCAGAATGCGTCGACCTCTACCGTCCGCCTCGCCGGATCGTCGGGCGCAAACCCGTTTGCATGTATTGCGGCCGGCATCGCCTGCCTCTGGGGACCGGCTCACGGTGGTGCCAACGAGGCGGCGCTCAATATGCTCGCCGAGATCGGCACGGTCGACCGCATTCCGGAATATATCGCCAGGGCCAAGGACAAGAACGATCCGTTCCGCCTGATGGGCTTCGGCCATCGCGTTTACAAGAACTACGATCCGCGCGCGAAGATCATGCAGAAGACCACGCATGAGGTTCTCGCCGAGCTCGGCCACAAGGACGATCCGCTGCTCGAAGTCGCGATGGAACTCGAGCGCATTGCACTGACCGACGAATATTTCATCGAAAAGAAGCTTTATCCGAACATCGACTTCTATTCCGGCATCACGCTGAAGGCGCTGGGCTTCCCCACCACCATGTTCACCGTGCTCTTCGCGCTGGCCCGCACCGTCGGCTGGATCGCGCAGTGGAACGAGATGATCGAGGACCCGGAACAGCGCATCGGCCGCCCGCGTCAGCTCTATGTCGGCGCTCCGCAGCGCGACTACCTCCCTGTCTCGAAGCGCTGAACGGACATCCGGTGAAATCGAAAAGCCCGGTCAGAAATGGCCGGGCTTTTTTCTTTGGAGATAATCGAAGACGATTTCCGCCGCCTTGTCGCCAGGTGGACGGTCGGTTGCCATGCGCCGTTGCACAACGGCGAAACCGTCAAGCATGGCACGGCGTTGTGGCGTGTCGATCGAAAGCCGCTCGAACCAGCGCGTCAGCGCCGCCGGTCGGATCGCCTTGTTGAAATATTCCGGCACGATCGGAAAATCAGCAATCAGGTTCGGAAGTGCGGCAGTCCATATCCCGATCCGCGAGTGCAGGAAACTGACAAGCCAATCAGCCTTGTAGGTTGAAACGACGGGAATCCCGGCAAGCGCGAGTTCGAGGATGACGGTCCCGGAAGCGGCAAGCGCGGCGTCGGCCTCGGCAAAAGCCTCCCACTTCCTGTCCGCCGCGACGGTAATTTCAGGCCGGACCTTCCACGACGCTGTCAACTCCTTTACGCGCCGCTCCTGGCGAGGAACTGTCGGCAGCAGAAAGCGCATGCCTTCGTGACGCGCCGCGAGTTCCTCGACAGTCTCGCGAAAAATCGGCAGCAAGCGGCCGACCTCGCTCCCGCGTGACCCCGGAAGCAGGAGACAGGTCGAAGGCTCTTGCTGCGGTTCCAGCCGCTGCTTCTCGTGCTGGCGCGCACGAACCGCCAAGACATTCGCGTCGGACGCAAGGCGATGCCCGACATAGGTGGTCGGCGGGCCGCCAAGTCTACGCATCACCTCCGGCTCGAACGGCAGAACCGCAAGCACGTGATCGACATAGGCACGCATGCGCGGTGCGCGCTCAGGCTTCCACGCCCAAACGCTCGGACAGACATAATTGATCACCGGCAAGTGCGGTAGCGCGGCGCGCACGTGCCGAGCGACACGGTGGGTAAAATCCGGGCTGTCGATGATCAGCAATGCATCGGGCCGCGCCGAGATGATCGCACGGGCGGTCTGGCGGATGCGCAGGAGCAACTTCGGCAAACGCGCGAGCACCTGCGAAAAACCCATGATCGACAGCTCGGAATAGTCGAACAGCGATGTCAGCCCCTCGGCTTCAAGCGCCTCGCCGCCGACGCCGACCAGTTCAAGCGAACCTTCAAGACGAGATCGAAGCGCGCGCACCAGATCGGCGCCGAGCAGGTCTCCGGAGACTTCTCCGGCTATTACGGCCAGTTTGTAGCCTGTGCCCGTCATCGACGGCTCCCATAGCCGCCGCGTTCAACCCCCAGAATGAACAGCCCGCTCTTGTCGGCCATTTCGATGACCTGCAAGCGCTCAAGCACAAGTGCCCTGCCCGCTTCGACTGCGATGCCTGCGAGCCCCGCCGCCTCTGCGCCGGCGACCGTGGAAGGACCAATCGAGGGCAGGTCCGCGCGTTCGTCCTGCTGCGGCTTGCAGAGCTTGACGAGAACCCCGCGCCGGCGCGCAGAGATCCGGCCCTCCGCCTTGAGTGCGGCAACACGAGCCAGCATGGCATCGGTGCCTTCGGCGCCCTCTAGCGCGATCACCCTGCCGCCGACGGCGACCGCGCCCTGCCCGACATCGAGCGCTCCCAATGCATTGGCAGCGGCGATCCCAGCTTCCACATCCCGGCGGTCGTCATCCGCAGGCACATGGGTTCCAAGCGGGCCGGCATCTGCGAGAAGATTGGGGACGACGTCCTGCACGCCGATGATACGGGCGCCGCTTGCTTCGATGAGATCCATCGCCATCCGCAGGACCGCGTCGTCGCCGCCGGACATCAAAGTCCGAAGAACGCTCGGCACTTTGGCGAGCGTTCTGAGCGTGGGGCGGATATCACGCCATTCCGGTCTCCGCCGAACTCCTCCGGAGAGCACGACACGATCGATCCCCTCTGCCTTGAAGGTCCGGCTGATTGCGGCGAAATCACCGATGGCGAGGGTGGAGTGGTCGAATCCCGTCCAGTCGGCGTCCGCTTCGCGCGACAGCGCAATGATGAACGGGTCCTCACCCTGCCGCCGTGCCGCCTCCGCCACGTGATGTGGCAGCGCGCCAGCCCCGGCAATAATCGCCAACCTGCCCCCTGTACCCGGCAGGCCGTGGGCGGCCACTGCGGTCAACCTCTGGCGCCGCGGTTGGGCGACGACAGCGCGCGATCGCTTTCTGCGGCAATGAAATCGAAGATCTCGAGCGCCGGGGCGCAATCGAGATACTCCTGCCGGATCGCCGCAGCATTGGCGCGGATTGATTCCGGTCCCTCAAAAATCTGCTTGTACGCCCGCCGCACCGCATGGATCGTCGCGCGCTCTATGCCCGCGCGCGTCATGCCGACGACATTGAGGCCGCTCAGAACGCCCGGGTTGCCGTTGAGCATGCCATAGGGAATGACATCGTAGCTGACCGCCGAAAGGCCGCCGATAAAGGCCTGCCTGCCGATGCGCGTGAACTGGTGAACGGCCGACCCGCCGCCGAGAATGGCGCGGTCGCCAACGGTCACATGACCCGCCAGCATGACGTTGTTGGACAGGATGATATTGTTCCCAAGGCGGCAATCGTGTGCGACGTGGGCATTGGCAAGAAAAAGGTTGTTGTTGCCGACGACCGTAGTGCCGCCGTGCTCGACGGTGCCGGTGTTCATCGTCACACCTTCACGAATGGTGCAGTTCTCGCCGATCACCAGCGTCGTGTTGAGGGCGCTATGATGCACGCTTTGCGAGTCGCCGCCTATGACGGCCGACGGAAAGATCTTCGAACCCTTGCCGACCGTCGTGCGCCCAATCACTACGACATGGCTTATGAGCTCGACGTCGTCGCCCAGAACGACATTCGGCCCGATATGGCAAAACGGGCCGATCTTGGCGTTCTCTCCGATCACGGCCCCATCCTCGATGACAGATGACGGGTGGATCTTCGCAGTCGATGCAATCATGTTCAGGCGTCTTCCTTGCTGACGATCATGGCGCCGATATCAGCTTCCGCGACAAGTTGCCCGTCAACTTTTGCATCACAGTGAAATTTCCAGATATTGCCGCGTTGCTTCTGCTTGACGACATGGAACTCGACCTGGTCCCCCGGGACGACAGGCTTGCGGAAACGGGCATTGTCGATGGTCATGAAGTAGACGAGGTTCTCGCCGATCCCGGTCTTGCGGGCGCAGATGGCGCCGGCCGTCTGCGCCATGCCTTCGATCAGCAACACGCCCGGCATGATCGGCTTTTCCGGGAAATGCCCGGTGAAATGCGGTTCGTTCGCCGACACGTTCTTGATTCCGATCGCGGAGTTGTCGGAATCGATCTCGATGATGCGATCGACGAGCAGGAACGGATAGCGGTGGGGAAGAAGCTTCAGGATTTCCTGAATATCCGCCGTGCCGAGTACGGTTGCAGCCTCATTCATCCTTGCCACCCTTCTTCTTCTGCCTTTCGCTGGCGCGCATCGCCATCTCGGCGATGTCGCGCAGAAAATCCCGCATCGGGCGTGCGGGAATTCCGCCGTAACGCTCCCCGGGCGGCACGTCGCTCGCAACGCCACTCATGGCGGCGATCTGCACCCCGTCGCCGATCGTGATATGGCCGTTGACGCCCGTTCCGCCGCCAATCATCACGCCGTCGCCAATTTTCGTGCTGCCGGCGATGCCGACCTGACTGACAATGCCGCAATAGCGGCCGATGCGGACGTTGTGTCCGATCTGTACGAGGTTGTCGATCTTCGTGCCCTCGCCGATCACGGTATCATCCATGGTGCCGCGATCGATTGTCGTGTTCGCACCGATCTCGACATGGTCCTGGATGATCACGCGACCGACCTGAACGATTTTGATCATTCCGCCCTTTGGGCCTGGCGCGTAGCCAAAACCGTCCTGACCGATCCGCGCGCCGGGATGAATGATGACGTTGTTGCCGACCAGCGCACAAAGAATGCTGGCACCTGCTGAAATCGTGCAATCACGGCCAATCCGGACATTCGGTCCGATGACGGCGCCCGCGGCAACACGCGTTCCGCTCCCAATCTCGGCACCGGCACCGATCACTGCCGTCGGCTCAACCGCTACACCGGGCTCAAGTCGGGCCGTCGGATCGATAAACGCACCCGCAGCAAGGCCCCGCTCGCTCGTAATGTACGATGGGCGCATTGCCGCTTCGTGAAGCAGCGCACCTGCAAGCGCGAAGGCTGTATGCGGCTTCGGGGTCAAAAGAACGGGGATATTGTCCGGGACGATCGAAGAGATCGCCTTGTCGCAAATGATTGCCGAAGCATGGCAATCTTGCAGCTCGTCGCGGTTCTTGCGCGAGAGCATATAGCAAACGTCACCCGGTTTGGCGCGATAAACCGGTGCTACCCCGTGGATCAAGCGATCCGCCGCGGCGGCATCCGACAACTCCGCCCCAATCCGATTCGCCAGGTCGCCCAAGCGAATCCCTTCATGGGGCGGAAAAAAGCAGTTCTGTTCCATGGACACTCCAGAACGATTTTGGACGGCAGTTCTGGACTGCTTTTATCAGAACGACGAGTTAATGCCGAACTTGAAGTTCTGCACCTCGTCGAAGTCCTCCTTCGCAACCGGAACCGCGTAGTCGACACGCAGCGGACCGAACGGCGAAGCCCAGATAAGGCTGACGCCGACAGACGCACGCAACGATGCGTCCGTGCCACGAGCGAACTCACCCGCTCCGGTCAGCTCCACGTCGTTACCGTAAAGCGTGCCGGCATCGACGAAGAGCGCACCGCGGAAGCCGCTATCACGCGGGATGCCCGGCAACGGGAACGATGCTTCCGCAGAGGCCGTGAAGTAGGTCGTGCCGCCCAGCGCGTCGCCGTTGTTGACGCGCGGACCGATACCATTGCGCTCAAAGCCACGAATATCGTTGCTACCCAGCTGGAACTGGTCGAAGACTTCCATCGATCCGGAGGTCTTGAACAGGTGACCGGCACTTCCGCCGATCGAAGCGATGATGTCCGCCTCATCGTTCAGCGTGTAGTACCACTTGGCCTTACCGGTAAGCTTGTAGAAATCAGAGGTACCGCCGAGTCCGGCGAACTCCTGCGTAACCGTCGCAAGAATGCCCTCGTGCGGCAATTGGGCGTCGTCAAGCGTGTTGTAGGTCACCGACTGCGAGATAGACGAACGCGTCCACGGGCTCTCTTCGACGACGCGGTCATAAGGCGAGGACAGTTCGTCCAAGTCGCCGCCGTAATCGATCCTGGTGAAGTTGTAGCGCAGCGTTGTCGACAGGCTCTCGGTGATCGGCGCAGTCACGCGCAGGCTGAAGCCCTGATCGTCATAGGTGTAGTTATCGTCGTCGTAGTCGTTCTCGTTCTTGAAGAGATCGAAGCCGGCGGCCAGGCGGTAACCGAGGAAATAAGGCTCGGTAAACGACACATTGTAGGTCTGGTTGTCTTCACCGCGACCGGCTGCGACGCGAATGTACTGGCCGCGACCAAGGAAGTTCTTCTCTTCGATCGAGGCCTCGACAAGGAAGCCGCCGCCGCTGCCGGCCGAATAGCCGGCACCGATGCCGAACGAACCGGTCGACTGATCCTGCACATCGACGATGATTACGACGCGGTCCGCGGCACTGCCCGGCTGCGTCGAAATGTTTACCGTCGAGAAATAGCCAAGGGCCTCGAGCCGGCGCTTTGCGCGCGCGATCATCTCCTGGTTGAAGGCGTCACCTTCACCGACATCGAACTCTCGGCGAATAACGTAATCACGCGTACGCGTGTTGCCGCGGATCTCGATGCGCTCGACATAGGCGCGCTCACCCTGGTCGACGAGATAATCGACAGCGATGGTGTGGTTGGCAAGATCACGGTTGCCACGCGGGGTCACGCGAGCGAACGGGTAGCCTTCCGAAGCAACGCGCTTCGAAATTTCGCTCATGGTGTCCTGAACGTCCTTGGCCTTGTAGACGGAGCCTTCCCGGCTCTGAACCAACCCTCTCAACTCCTCGGCGTCGACGCCTTCGACGGTCGATTCGATGTTGACCGGACCGAAATCGTAACGCGGGCCTTCCTCGACGGTGATCGTCACCGCGTATTCATTGGTCGCCTCATTCAGCGTCGCGTCGGACGAGACGACCTGGAAGTCGGCATAGCCGCGATTGTAATAGAATTGACGCAGCAATTCTTCGTCGGCGCGCAGCTTGTCCGGATTGTAGACGTCCTTGCGGGTCAGGAACGAAAAGATGCCCGATTCCTTGGTCGCAATCACCGACTGCAACCGGCCATCGCTATAAGCCTCGTTGCCAACGAAATTGATCTGGGAAATCTTCGTGCGCTCGCCCTCATTGATGACGAAGGCGAGGTTCACACGCCCCTCGGCGATCGGCACGACCTGCGTCGTCACGGTGACGTCGCTACGGCCGATCGCGGCGTAGGCGTTCTTGATGGACTGGATATCGCTCTCGACGGTTGCCTCGCTGTAAGGACCGAGCGGCTGGGTCTGCACTGCAGCCTGCAGCTTGTCGTCCGTGATCTTGCGGTTACCGTTGAAAACAACCTGGTTGACGAGCTGATTCTCGCTGACAGAGACGACGAGCGTGCCGCCAGCGACATTGATGCTGACATCGGAGAAATAACCGGTGGCATAAAGACGCTTCACCGAAGCATCGATATCGGCGTTGCTGAAGCTCCTGCCCGGGACGATCGTTATGTTCGCACGTACGGTGTCTGCGCTTACGCGCGTTGCGCCCCGCACCTCAACCCGATTGATGACCGCGGCTTGCGCAACCGACGTGCCTGCGAACACCCCAACACCGGCACCCGTGGTCACGATGCTTGCTGACAGCGCAAAGGCCGACACCGCGTTCAAAAATCTTGAACCAGCTTTCATGTTTAAATCTTACCTTTTCCCAACGTCCCGCGGCAATTTCGTACCGACTCCGGTCACGGTTGCCGTTTTACCCGCTTTTGCCATACAAGCAAGTCAGCTAGTTAAATTCTGTTTACTTCAATTCGAACCGTGGCTTAACAGCCACTACGGATTCGACTTATCGTAAACAAATCCTTGCGGCGCAAGCCACGGCGCGTCACCCGTTCACAATATCCGAAAGGTTGCTGCGTCCCTCCCAGGACGCGGATCGCAAGAAGAGCAAAGACCTACAGACGGCGCCTCGATCTTCGAAATCCTGTTTCAGCCGAAAAGCCAGTTGATGTCATTCCACGCCGCGAACACCGTGAGCATCAGCACCATCGCAAATCCAATGCGGAAAGCGATATCCTGTGCTGCGGGGCCGACGGGTTTTCCACGCAACGCTTCCACCGCATAGAACATGAGATGGCCGCCATCAAGCACGGGCACGGGCATGAGGTTAAGCAATCCTATAGAAACTGAAAGGACGGCTGCGAAGTTCAAGACTTCGGCGACGCCAAGCTTGGCCATCTGCCCGGAAATCTGCGCAATACGGATCGGTCCACCCAGTTGATCGGCTTTCATCCGGCCAACGAACAGATTCGACAAATAGTCGAACGTGCCGGTCACGATTCGCCAGCTTTGCAGGGCTCCCTGACCGACCGCCTCAAGCGGCCCGTAGGTCTCAATTCGAAAGTTCCCGACCTCCTGATTTGTCCCGATGCCGATCTTGCCCTCTTCCACCTTGTTGCCCAGCGGGTCGACGGACTCGGTACGCTGCGGCACCATCTGCAGGTCGATCGCGGAACCGTCGCGCTCGACGCGGACCGTGATCGGCAGTTCCGGGCGAACGCTGACGTAACGTCGTACGTCGTCAAAGGTGGCTATCGGCGTTCCGTCGATCGACACCAGCCGGTCACCCAACTTGACGCCCGCCTTTTCCGCCGCACTGCCGGGCGCCACCAGGGCCACAACGGGATCGGCAACGGCACGGCCGTAGATGGAGAAGAGAACGGCGAAAATCGCAATTGCCAGCACGAAATTGGCAATCGGTCCGGCCGCGACGGTCGCAGCCCTCTTCCAAAGCTTCGCACCCAGGAATGAACGGGCGCGGTCTTCCGGCGCGATTGTCTCCAAGCGGCGATAGTCGGGCGTGCTCGCTGCATCGTCGTCGCCGAAGAATTTCACGTAGCCGCCGAGTGGAACCACGCAGAACTTCCATCTGGTGCCGTGGCGGTCCGTCCAACCGAAGAGCTCCGGTCCGAAACCGACGGAGAAGGCGAGAATGCGGATGCCGGACCAGCGGCCCACCAGATAGTGCCCCATCTCATGGACGAAAACCAAGAGGGTCAGCAGGAACAGGAAGGTGGGTATGGCGTATTGCAGATTCTCAAGCAGAAGGCTCATAGTATTTCCTAACGCATCCGCTGATGCGATGCCGCACTGCCTTAAGGTGCGCGGCTGTCGCTGTCACATTTTGCATGCTTGCATAATCTACCCCTAATTCGACTTCGACTTAAGGAATTATGCGGCAGCCTCAAAGGCCTAACAGAACCGGACCGAAAGCGACTGCGCGCCCGCCGGCAAACAGGAGTTGGGCCAGCACCAGGATCAAGGCGGCGACACAGGCGAATATCAATCCGTCGACCCGATCCATGAC
Source organism: Sinorhizobium sp. 8-89 (assembly GCF_030124325.1). Classification (GTDB taxonomy): domain Bacteria; phylum Pseudomonadota; class Alphaproteobacteria; order Rhizobiales; family Rhizobiaceae; genus Sinorhizobium. The sequence continues at coordinate 106,106 of NZ_JASKLR010000010.1, read as the reverse complement.
CCCGCCGTGTCCAGGAATAAGCTTGCTCGAATCCTTTACGCCGAAACGGCGCTTGATGAAGGACTCGAACAGATCCCCGATCTGGCTGGAAACAGACAGCACGAGCGCAATCATCGGGATGCGCAGATCCTGCAGGGAGAAATGAGCCATAAACACGGCAACACCGGCAAGAACGCCACAGATCGTCCCGCCCAGCGCTCCCGACCAGGTTTTTCCAGGGGAAATGGCCGGCGCCAGCTTCGGACCGCCGATCGCCCTGCCGGTAAAATAGGCGAAGATGTCCGTCCCCCAAACGACGGCGAACACGAAAAGCATTGCGATCAGACCGAGATAATCGGCCCCGCGGATTGCCGCGAGCGATACCGCAGTCAAGCCGGCGTAAACGATGCCACCCGGCAACCACCAGCTCGTCTTGCGGATCAGCACCCAAAGCCCGCCGAAAAGCGAAAAGGCCGCCAGCACCGGCAGGCTGAAGTGAATATAGTCAAACAGGACGAGGATTGCGATCACGGCCTGCGAAAGCCACCCGACGGCGTTGCCCTGAAAGTCGCTCTCGGCAAGTTTGGTAATGGTCGACCACTCGTAATAGACCAGCAAACCGATCGCGACGGACAGGAGCTGGAAGGCAAGCCCGCCTGCCCAGGTCGCGCCAAGGGCAACCGCCGCAAGCACTACCCCGGAGGCGATGCGAAGCTTGAGTTCACTCTGCATCAGGAGCCAACCGCCAGCGTCGGTTGCGGCAGGCCGCCGAAGCGGCGTTCGCGGCTGGCATATTTTTCAATGGCGGCAAGGAACGTCTCGCGGGTGAAGTCCGGCCAAAGTTCGGGAATGAACAGCAATTCCGAATAGGCTCCTTGCCAAAGCAGAAAGTTGGAGAGGCGCTCTTCGCCGCTCGTCCGCAGGATCAGGTCCGGATCGGGAATACCCGCGGTATCGATCGTTGCAGTGATTCTTTCCGCCGTGATCTCGTCCGGGCGGAGGCGACCGGCGGCCACCTCTGCGGCCAGGCGACGCATCGCCCTCGCCAGCTCGTCCCTCGCGCCATAGTTGAATGCGATAACCAAGGTAATCCCGGTGTTCGCGTGCGTCGTCTCCTCCGCTTCGATCAGCAGCGGCAGAATGTCACCGCTGAGATTTGCGCGATCGCCTATGACCCGAATGCGAACGTTCTCGCGATGCAGATCGGCGAGATCCCGTCTTATGAAAGCTTTGAGCAAGCCCATGAGGTCGGTGACCTCAGCCTCGGGCCTGCTCCAGTTTTCCGACGAGAAAGCGAAAAGCGTGAGATAGCGAATGCCGAGTTCGGCGGCCGTCTTTACGGCCGCCCGCACGGCCTCGACACCTTTTCGGTGCCCCATCGTACGCGGAAGTCCACGCGCGTTCGCCCATCGACCGTTGCCGTCCATGATGATGGCAACGTGATTTGGTACGTTTGCGGGGGTGAACTCTTGCATTGGCGGTCCGAAAAAAGAGACTCAGATCATCGACGCGTCAGACCTGCATGATTTCCTTTTCCTTATCGGCGAGCAAGCGGTCGATCTCGGAAATCGTTTCGTCGGTCATCTTTTGGACACGCTCGGACTGAGCACGGTGGATATCCTGCCCGATCTCGCCATCCTTTTCGGCTTTTTTCAGGTCGTCCATGCCGTCACGGCGAACGTGGCGGACGGCCACCTTGCTTTTCTCGGCATAGTCGTGCGCGACCTTGACGAGCGATTTGCGGCGCTCCTCGTTCAGCTCCGGGAGCGGAATGCGCAGGTTCTGACCGTCGACGATCGGGTTGAGGCCGAGATTCGATTCCCGGATCGCGCGTTCAACGGCGCCGACCATGGACTTGTCCCATACCGAAACGGACAGCATCCGCGGCTCCGGAACCGTGATGTTGGCCACCTGGTTCAACGGCATGCGTGAGCCGTAGGCCTCAACGGTCACTGGATCGAGAACATTGGCCGATGCGCGGCCGGTACGAAGCGATGCGATGTCGTGCTTGAACGCTGAGATCGCTCCGTCCATGCGGCGTTTCAGTTCCTTCAGATCCACACCTTCACTCATGGTTCAAGACTCCTGTCTTCCACAGCCCCAGGGGCTTTCAAACTGTCAATTGTCCGTCACGATGGTGGCATGGCCGCCACCGGTCAAGATCTCCGCAAAACCGCCCCTCTCGTGGATCGAGAAAACGACGATGGGAATGGCATTTTCGCGTGCAAGCGCCACTGCGGCAACGTCCATCACGGCCAATCCTTTCTCCAGAACCTCACTGTGGGTCAGGCGATCGAAACGGGTAGCCGTCGGGTCCTTCTTCGGATCGGCAGAATAAATGCCGTCGACCTGCGTTCCCTTGAAGATCGCTTCTGCACCCATCTCGGCTGCGCGGAGCGCCGCGGCGGAATCCGTCGTGAAGAACGGATTGCCCGTGCCTCCGGCGAAGATGACCACGCGACCAAGCGATAGATGATATAGGGTAGCGCGCTGCGAAAAACTCTCACAGATTTCCGGCATCGCAATGGCCGAAAGCACCACGGTGTCGATGTCCAGCTTGCGCAGCGACGTCGCCAGCGCGAGCGCATTGATCACCGTCGCCAGCATCCCCATGTGGTCGCCGGTTACCCGGTCACCGCCCTTCGAGGCAACTGCGACGCCACGGAAGATATTGCCGCCGCCGACAACAACGCCGACTTCGACGCCCATGGCGCGCGCTTCGGCGATGTCCGAGGCAATCCGGTCGGCGACCGCCACATCGATGCCGAAGCCCTGGCTTCCCATCAAGGCTTCACCGGAGGCTTTGAGAAGAACACGCTTGTAGATTGGCTTGGCCGACATCATCGCTCCTGAACAGATCGGCACGCCTGTGCGGAAGGCAGTGCACAGCGGCATAGGGTATATCGTATTGCGCGGTATCGACCGCTCCGGCACAAACCGGCGGGTCCGACGCATTGACGAATGCCGGATACACGAAGGGCATCGCGTTGTCACGCGATGCCCCCACGTTTTCCCAATAAGGGTGAAGAAATCAGCCTTTGGCAGCCGCTGCGACTTCCGCAGCGAAATCGGACTCTTCCTTCTGAACGCCTTCGCCGAGCAGGAGGCGCGCGATACCGGCAACCTCGATCGGCGCACCGACGGTCTTTTCCGCTTCCTTGATCGCTGCCTCGACGGTCTGGTCGGGGTTCATGACGAAAGCCTGCGAAAGAAGTGCGACTTCCTCGAAGAACTTGCGCATGCGGCCTTCGACCATCTTCTCGATGATGTTATCCGGCTTGCCCGAAGCGCGTGACTGCTCGATGAAGACGTTGCGCTCGCGCTCGGCAACCGCCGGGTCGATTTCGCTCGGCCGAACTGCCAGCGGGTTGGTCGCGGCAACATGCATCGCGACCTGACGGCCGATCGCGTTCAAGGCTTCCTTGTCGCCGGTCGACTTGAGGGCGACGAGTACGCCGAGCTTGCCGAGGCCATCAGCAACCGAATTGTGGATGTAGGTCGCGACGACGCCGTTATCGACCGACAGCAGCGCAGCGCGGCGAAGCGTCATGTTTTCGCCGATCGTCGCAATCGCATCGGTGATCGTGTCGGCGACGGACTTGCCGGTAGCCGGATACTTGGCGGCGCTGATCGCGTCGACCGATCCGTCGGTTCCGACAGCAACAGCCGCCACGCCGCGGACGAGGTCCTGGAACGCGTCGTTGCGGGCAACGAAATCCGTCTCCGAGTTGATCTCGACGACTACGGCCTTGTTGCCGGCGCTGGCAATGCCGATGAGGCCTTCGGCAGCCGTGCGGCCGGACTTCTTGTCAGCCTTGGCGATGCCCTTGGCGCGCAGCCAATCGATCGCGGCTTCCATATCGCCATTGGTTTCAGCAAGCGCCTTCTTGCAATCCATCATGCCTGCGCCGGTCTTTTCGCGCAGTTCCTTCACCATTGCGGCAGTAACACTCATCTTCTTGCCTCTTTGTCTGTTTGGCTGGCGCGCTCACCATCAGCGGCGCAGTGCCAGGAGGTTTTGGCAGGGAATGGCTTTCAATGTGACATCGTGATGAACGCTTCATCGCGATGATACGTGGGCAAGATATTGTAGGCCCGATCGCGCCATTTCCGGCTGAAAAGAACGAGGCCGTTCAGATTTCCATCACAAACGGCCTCGTCCGACGTTTCATTTGGTACGGCAGCCTTGATCTGCCGCCCGGCCCGATCAGGCCTCGGACGATTCGTCGAGAGCAGGCTCGACCGGAACCTCGACCGATGCACCGAGATCGCGGCCAGCAGCACCCTGCTGACGGGCAATGCCGTCGATGGCGGCGCGAGCGATGAGATCGCAGTAGAGAGCGACTGCGCGCGATGCATCGTCGTTGCCCGGGATCGGATAGTCGATCTGGTCCGGATCGCAGTTGGAGTCGATGACGGCGACGACCGGAATGCCAAGACGCTTGGCTTCTTCGATCGCGATCGATTCCTTGTTGGTGTCGATGATGAACATCAGGTCCGGCGTGCCGCCCATGTCGCGAATACCGCCGAGCGCGCGGTTCAGCTTCTCGCGCTCACGCTCGAGGTTCAGGCGCTCCTTCTTCGTGAAGCCGGAAGCTTCCGAAGCGAGAATTTCGTCGAGCTTGCGCAGGCGCTGGATCGAGTTGGAAATCGTCTTCCAGTTGGTCATCATGCCGCCGAGCCAGCGAGCATTGACGTAGTACTGGGCAGAGCGCTTGGCGGCGTCGGCGATGATTTCCGAAGCCTGGCGCTTCGTGCCGACGAAGAGCACGCGGCCGCCGTTGGCGACGGTGTCGCTGACGACCTGCAGGGCGCGCGACAGCATCGGGACGGTCTGGGCGAGGTCGATGATGTGGACGTTGTTACGATCGCCGAAGATGTACGGCTTCATCTTCGGGTTCCAGCGATGCGTCTGGTGGCCGAAGTGAACGCCTGCTTCGAGAAGCTGGCGCATAGTAAAGTCAGGCAATGCCATGCCTTTTTCTCCTTTTCCGGTTGAACCTCCGCAAGGCGTCGAGCGCATTGCTGATGCGCCCACCGGCGGAACAATCCGGATTTCTCCCGGAACATCCCATGCCTCACGTGTGGAATGGCCAGCCCCTTAGCGGTAACTGCCCGATAAATCAAGACTGGAAGTCAGTTTTGTGCGGTTCCTGCTTATTTGCAGTCTCCCGCATTGAAGACTTCGAGGTTGGCGAGTTTTCCACTCAGCACGAAATCTCCATAATCCATCGTCAGGTCGCGGGTAACCCCGTTCTCGTAGAGCTTGAACGACATGCGGTAGATAGGCAGTGCATCTCCGCTCTTGTCGTCATTGAAATAGGAGATCGTCACCGGCCAATAATTCTCGGCCGCCAGCTTTCCGGCCTTGCCGACATCAGCGTCATCCGGTGCCGGCTTGCGGGCCTTGCCGACGAAGGTCGAGGTGATCAGCGTCTTGTCGCCCGTGTCGGAGCCGTCAAAGATGCGCGCTTCGAAAAACGCGTCGCCCTTCTTCGCCCGTTCGATCACTTCCAGCATGTGCTCGGTCGGGAAGCGGCTTTCGGCGAGCGCCACCTCGCGCTTGTCCGGCGCCGTCAGTTCGACCTTGACGCCGGTCTTGTCCTCATGCGCACTGCCACGAACTTCCTTGTCGAGTTTCTCGTCAGTGAACGAACGCGTCAGAAAGCGGAAGTTGCCGTTCCGCATGTCTTCATAGGTGGTCGTCTGCTGGTCCGTAAGGCGAACTTCCTCGCCGGTATCGACCTGGGTCATGAACCTGAAACTGACCGTGTAACCCTCGCAGGCCGAGCCGTTGAATTCGTAGACCATGCGGCCATACATGCTCGAAATGCCCGACCGATCGGACGCATCCTTCAGCTCCAGATCGTAAACGGCGCGGTGAGGCGCAAGCGCGCTCGCATTCGCAGCAGCGGCGTCCAAGCCCATCATCGCCGCGAGACAGACGCTTCCAAAACTGGCGCGACCGAAGCCTGTACGAAACATCCGTTTCCTCCTGTTGCACTCGCCGGCAATGCTATAAACAAACTGTCGGCAGAAGCGAGGCAGATCCGCGACGAAAGATTGACGCCCGTCCCGATTCAGCTTGCATGCCGGATTTTACCACAAAAGACAACAACGGAGCCTTCCATGTCCGCAGAGATCGAAACGCGCCTCGCCGAACTTGGCATTACCCTGCCCTTGGCTGCAGCGCCCGCAGCGAACTATGTTCCCTACGTGATCAGCGGCTCGATGCTCTATATTTCCGGGCAGTTGCCCATGGAAGGCGGCAAGGTCGCCGTAACCGGGCATGTCGGCAAGGATGTCGATGTCGCGACTGCCCAGCGTGCCGCGGAACTCTGCGCCATCAACATCCTGGCCCAGGCAAAGGCGGCGCTTTCCGACGATCTCGGGCGGATCCGCCGCCTCGTCAAAATCAACGGCTTCGTCGCGTCCGTCCCGGATTTCGTCGAGCAGCACCTCGTCATCAACGGCGCGTCCAACCTGCTCGCCAACGTGCTTGGCGAAGCCGGCAAGCACGCGCGCGCCGCGGTGGGCATGGCCGCCCTACCCTTCAACGCAGCCGTCGAAATCGACGCCGTCATCGAAATCGCCTGATCCGAGGAATCGCATGAAGGATATTTCCTGGCTCAAGGCCCAACCGATCGCCCATCGGGGCTATCACGACATGAATCGGGAGGTTTGGGAAAACACGCTTTCGGCGTTTTCCCGCGCCGCCGATGCGGGTTTCGCGATCGAATGCGACCTGCAATATACCGCCGACAGTATTCCGGTTGTCTTTCATGACGACACCACGGAGCGCCTTTGCGGTATAAGGGGAGATGTTCGGGCACGGACCGCAGGAGAGCTCGGGCTGATGTCGGTCGGCGGCACCAAGGACAAGGTGCCGACGCTGTCGCAGATGCTCCGCCTCGTTAACGGCCGCGTGCCGCTCGTCATCGAACTAAAGGGCCGGAGAGGCGACGATGAAGGCTTTGCCGCCGCGGTGCTCGATACGCTCGAAGGCTACAATGGCCACGTGGCGCTGATGAGCTTCGATCATTGGCTGCTGAAGGACCTAAAGGCGCTCGATGCGCCCTATCCGCTTGGCCTGACGGCCGAGGGCGCCGAACCGGAGCGCTTCTTCGTGCACGAGGAAGCGATGCAGCTTGGTCTCGACTTCATCTCCTATTTCTACGGCCACCTGCCGAACGCCTTCATCAGCAAAGAACGCGGGCTTGGACACACCATCATCACCTGGACGGTGCGCGATCCGCAGGCGCAGGAACACACCTTCGCCCATGCCGATCAGATGACATTCGAGGGTTTCGATCCACGGGAGACCATGATTTCCTAAGCTCATGACAGACGCCATCAACATCCGCATCGAGCACTCGTTTTCATCGATCTCGCCGGCGAACTGGAATCGGCTCGCCGGCGCCTCGAGGCTGAGTACCAGCATTCCCTACAATCCCTTTGTCTCGCACGCCTACCTGTCCGCACTGGAGGAGTCAGGCTCAGCGACCGCGGGAACGGGATGGCTAGGGCAACATCTGCTGATGGAGGATGCGGACGGTTTTCTGCGCGGCGGCCTTGCCTGTTACATGAAAAGCCACAGCCAGGGCGAATACGTCTTTGATCATGGATGGGCCGACGCCTTCGAGCGCGCGGGTGGCCGCTATTATCCGAAGCTGCAATGCTCCGTCCCCTTCACGCCGGTTACTGGGCCACGTCTGCTCACCACCGAAGGGCGCGATCCGCGGCCGGTTCGCGATGCGCTTGCCGCAGGACTGAAGGAACTCACACGCCGCCACGGCGTCTCCTCGGCTCACGTAACCTTCGTATCGGCAGACGAAATGCCGACTTTCGAACGGGCGGGATTTCTTCATCGGACCGACCAACAGTTTCATTTCACCAATGAAGGCTACGGTTCCTATGGCGACTTTCTCGAAACGCTGGCATCCCGGAAGCGCAAGGCACTGAAAAAAGAACGCCGGACGGCAGTCGAAAACGGCATAACGATCGATTGGCTGACCGGCAGCGATCTGACCGAGGCGATCTGGGATCAGTTCTTCGCCTTCTATATGGACACCGGCGGGCGCAAGTGGGGTCGCCCATACCTCACCCGTGCCTTCTATTCGCTTATCGGTGAAAGGATGCCCGACGACATCTTGCTCGTCATGGCCAAGCGCGGCGGCCGATATATCGCTGGTGCAATCAACTTCATCGGCAGCGACGCGCTCTACGGCCGGCATTGGGGTTGCGTCGAGGACCACCCGTTCCTGCATTTCGAGGTCTGCTACCATCAGGCGATCGATTTCGCGATCGCCAAGGGATTGAAGCGCGTCGAGGCGGGAGCACAAGGAGAGCATAAGCTCGCCCGCGGCTACATGCCCGTCACCACGCATTCGGCGCACTTCATCACCCATTCGGGGCTCGCGCGGGCGGTTGCCGACTATCTCGAACGCGAACGCCGTGATGTGGAAGAAACGGGCGAATTTCTTGCGGAGCACGGACCTTTCCGCAAAGGTGAGCGCTAGAGCGGGATGAGGAAGAGTGTGCGCAGTTTTCCGCCCGCATCCCGCTCTAAACTTATCAGTATCGATCGCGTTCATGATTTTGGGTCGATTCCAAAATGATCGTGATCTAGGACGACTGACAGACGCCGACCACGCCGGCGCGACATTACGAGGATAGAAAATGAGCACGTATGACACGAACAACATCTTCGCCAAGATCCTGCGGGGCGAAATTCCATCTCACAAGGTCTACGAGGATGATGCGACGGTCGCCTTCATGGATGTGATGCCGCAGGCGGAAGGCCACGTCCTGGTGCTGCCCAAGACCCCTTCCCGCAACATCCTCGATGCCGACGCGACAACGCTGCCGTCGCTGATCGGCACGGTTCAAAAGATCGCGATCGCGGCCAAGGAAGCTTTTGACGCGGATGGCGTGACGATCATGCAGTTCAACGAAGCGCCCGCCGGACAGTCCGTCTACCACCTGCACTTCCATGTCATACCCCGTCGCGAAGGCATTCCACTGAAGCCGCATTCCGGCAAGATGGAAGATGGCGCAGTGCTTTCCGCGAACGCGGAAAAGATCCGCAGGGCGCTCTGAGCGGCCTCCCCACCGGATATCTCACGACGCCAAGAAGCAGTTACCTCTGGACTAGAAACCCCGCCACCAGAGTCCGGCGGCGAGTGTCGCGATCGCCGTTGCGATGCCGACCGCCGGTATTTGGCGGGCGAGGAAAAACGCGATCGCGCCAAGCGCCACGGCCCCCAGCCGCAACCACAGAGGTGATTGTTCGAGAACGCCGTTCGGATAGAGGATAAGCTTCGCAATGACGGCCGCGACCAGCGCCGTCGCTACCGCCCTTACCCAGTTCAATGCCTCGGAATCCTCGCGAAGGCGCTTGCCAGCGAGCACGCCGAGCCATCTCCAGATATCGGTCGCGAGCCAGCCGGCAATCGCGATGAAGACATAGGCCCACCAACCTTCAAGCCACATCACGCGCCCGCCTCCCGTCGCGGGCGCCAGAACCGCTCGGCGAGCCAAGCGAGCGTTCCACCGCCGACGCCCGCAAGCAGGATGTCGAACTCCGGCAACAGCCAATAGAAAAGCGGTCCCGCAACAAGGCCGGCGGCAAGCGCCAGATAGACCACGCGATGACGCGCGGAATTCCAGATCGAGGCGAGAAAATAGACAGGCGTCAGAAAGAAGAGGCAGCCGGCGACGATCGGCGGAAAGTCGGTGACGAGACGATAGACGATTGCCACGAGCATCATGTTTGCGGCGACGAGCGTAATGCCGAAGCCGGCGAAGAATGTCACGCGGTGCGGGCGAGGCACTTTTTGCACGCGCTCCATCGCGAAGACCCAGGCGGTGATTGCGATAAAGTGCGACAATACGAGAAGCAGCCATGTTGGCGTCTTCGCCGTGCGCAATTCAGGGACAAGGGCTGCCACCATCGGCATGAGCCGCACGGACGAGAGCGTCACCGCGAGAAAGGTCGTCGCAAGGCTCGCGCCGCTCAGAACCGAGCTCACGAGGATAACCTTCGCCGGCAGCGCCCAGACAATGCCCGTCATGAACACGACCTGCTCCGGCGGGACGCCGGCCTGCACGGTCAGCGAACAAAAGCCGACGAAGGAAAGCATCAGGATCATCGCCGGCAGGCTGAATATTCCGCGCGCGCCGGTCAGAAACCAGGCGAGAACTGATCGTTCGTCTTCAACGCGTTCCATGGACACCTGCAAGTTACGCTTACTCACCCGCAGCACCGAGCTTCAAAGAAAGGCCGCTGTAGCACGTTGAGTTGCTGCATGTCTTATCCTGGGTCGGCTCCGATTTAAGGAAACATGCGGTAACACGACGGTGCCGGATGAAGCTCATCCGGCACCGTCGTGTTTAATAGCGATCGCGTTACTTCTTGCGCGGCACCTTGGGAACCGTCCGGCCCTTAAGCGGGGCCGCCTCTGACGTGCGGTCCTTGGCGGATGCTTTCGCCGCAGTCTTCTTCGCCTTTGGCTTCGGCCCGGAGTCGGCGGCGACGGTTTCCTTCTCGTCCCCTTTCTTGGGCTTGGCGCCCTTGCCTGCGGGACGCGACACTTCAGCCTTCGGCTTGATCGGCGCCGTTTCAGGCACGGCATCGAGCATCAGGCCCTTGGTACCGTCCTCCTTCGTGCCGATCGTCACCTTGACGACACCACCCTTCTTGAGCTTGCCGAAGAGGATTTCGTCGGCGAGCGGCTTCTTGATGTTTTCCTGGATGACACGTGCCAGCGGCCGAGCGCCCATCTTTTCGTCGTATCCCTTCTCGGCGAGCCAGGCGATAGCGTCGGGCGCGAGGTCGAAGGTCACGTTGCGTTCGGCAAGCTGCGTCTCGAGCTGCATGACGAACTTCTGCACGACCTGATGGATAACCGGGGTCGGCAGCGAGTTGAACGGAATGACCGCGTCCAGACGGTTGCGGAATTCCGGCGTGAACAGCTTGTTCAGCGCCTCAATATCCTCGCCCTCACGCTTCGATGAGCCGAAGCCGATCGCCGGCCGAGCCATGTCGGACGCCCCCGCATTGGTCGTCATGATCAGGATAACGTTGCGGAAGTCGATCCTCTTGCCGTTGTGGTCGGTCAGCGAACCATGGTCCATCACCTGCAGGAGGATGTTGAACAGGTCCGGATGCGCCTTCTCGATCTCATCGAGCAGCAAGACGCAATGCGGATGCTGATCGACGCCGTCCGTCAGGAGACCGCCCTGGTCGAAGCCGACATAGCCGGGGGGTGCGCCGAGCAGGCGGGACACCGTGTGCCGCTCCATGTATTCCGACATGTCGAAACGCAGAAGCTCGACACCCAGCGAGGACGCCAGTTGCTTTGCCACCTCGGTCTTGCCGACGCCGGTCGGACCGGAGAACACATAGCAGCCGATCGGCTTGTTCGGTTCCCGTAGGCCGGCGCGCGCCAATTTGATCGATGAGGCGAGCGCCTCGATCGCCAGGTCCTGGCCATAGACCACGGATCTCAGCTCCTTCTCGAGATTGGCGAGAACGGTTTCATCGTCCTTGGAAACGGTCTTCGGCGGAATGCGCGCCATCGTCGCAATCGTCGCCTCGATCTCCTTCTCGGTGATCAGCTTGCGACGCTTGCCAGCGGGGAGCAGCATCTGCGCGGCCCCAGACTCGTCGATGACATCGATCGCCTTGTCCGGCAGCTTCCGATCGTTGATGTAGCGGGCGGAAAGCTCGACGGCAGCCTTGATGGCGTCGTTCGTGTACTTGAGGTGGTGATAATCCTCGAAATACGGCTTCAGCCCTCTCATGATCTCGATGGCGTCGGCAATCGTCGGTTCGTTGACGTCGATCTTCTGGAAACGGCGCACCAGCGCGCGATCCTTCTCGAAGAACTGGCGGTATTCCTTGTAGGTCGTCGAACCGATGCAGCGGATCGAACCCGACGAGAGCGCCGGCTTCAGAAGATTGGACGCATCCATCGCGCCGCCCGAGGTGGCACCGGCGCCGATCACCGTGTGGATCTCGTCGATGAAGAGCACGGCGCCCGGATAATCCTCGAGCTCCTTGACGACCTGCTTCAAACGCTCCTCGAAGTCACCGCGGTAGCGCGTTCCGGCGAGCAGCGTTCCCATGTCGAGCGAGAAGATCGTGGCGTCTTCGAGCGCCTCCGGCACCTTCTTTTCGACGATGCGCTTGGCAAGGCCCTCGGCAATCGCAGTCTTGCCGACGCCGGGGTCACCGACGTAGAGCGGGTTGTTCTTGGACCTGCGGCAGAGCACCTGGATCGTACGATTGACTTCGGCATGGCGGCCGATCAGCGGATCGATCTTTCCGGATTTCGCCTTCTCGTTGAGGTTCACGCAGTAGGCGGTCAGCGCGTCCTGCTGCTTCTTCGGACCGGCTTCTTCGCTTTCGCGGGGCGCTTTCTGCTCGGAATCCTGATCCTCAGCTCCGCGCACCGGCCGCGACTCTGAGCTTCCCGGCCGCTTGCCGATTCCATGCGAAATGAAGTTGACCGCGTCGTAGCGGGTCATCTCCTGCTCCTGGAGGAAATAGGCGGCGTGGCTTTCGCGCTCGGCAAAGATCGCCACCAACACGTTGGCGCCCGTCACCTCCTCCCGGCCGGAGGATTGCACGTGGATAACCGCACGCTGAATCACACGCTGGAACCCGGCGGTCGGCTTGGAATCTTCGTCATAGCCGGTAACGAGGTTCGACAGTTCGTTGTCGACGTAGTCCGTCACGGTCTTGCGAAGTGTTTCGAGATTTACGTTGCACGCGCCCATCACAGCAGCCGCATCGGCATCGTCGATCAATGCCAGCAGCAGGTGCTCGAGCGTCGCATATTCATGGTGGCGCTCGTTGGCAAAAGTCAGTGCCTGATGCAGCGCCTTTTCGAGGCTGGGCGAAAATGTTGGCACGTTAGTTCCTCATTTCTTTTCCATGACGCATTGCAACGGATGTTGATGCTGCCTGGCGAAATCCATCACCTGCGTCACCTTGGTTTCGGCGACTTCGTAGGTGAAGACGCCGCACTCTCCCACACCGTGGTTGTGGACGTGGAGCATGATGCGGGTCGCTTCTTCCCGATCCTTCTGGAAGAAGCGCTCCAGAATATGGATGACGAATTCCATCGGCGTGTAATCGTCATTCAAAAGCAGAACACGATACAGACTCGGCTTTTTGGTCTTCGGCTTGGTGCGCGTGATAACGGAGGTGCCACGACTGGCGCCGCCTCCGTCTCCTTCGCTTCCCTGCTGCATCCGGACCGGCATGGCGATCATTCTTGTTCGTTCCTTGTACAGCCGCACATCCAACGAACGTGGCTGCGGCGTGCTCGTCCTTATCTAATAGTTCGTTTCCGAATTTTAAGGCCGAACCAACGCACTGCAATCATATTCGCACGACGAAACACAAGATTGATCAACTTTCTTGGGGCATAAGCGGCCGGCATTTCAAAAAGCAAGAAGGCCGGCCGCGGCAACCGCGACCGGCCTTCTTACGATGGCGATGGTCTTTGTCGTCAGGCCGCGGCGGCAGACTTGACTGCTGAAGTCGCCTTGGCGACCGGCGCCTCGTAAGGCTTATAGGCATCCTTGGCGAGGTCAGCATACATCTCGCCGATCTTCGTCGCCTCGGCGACAAAACCTTCGTAGCTCGCCTTCAGATAATTGGTTTGAAGCTCGAAAGCAGCTTCAAGGCTCTTAGCATTGGTCAGCTTTTCGAAATGGGAAATTCCGTCCTCGAAGGACTTCTTCGAATAGTCCGCTGCTTCCGTCGCAATGGCCTGAAAACCCTTCGTCAGGGTCGAATAGCTTTTGACAGCAACGTCAATGGCTTCTTTGCTTTTCTTGTTCGCATCGTCGAAGTTAAACATCAGGGTGTCTCCTTTGGACGGCTTAACTGTCAGTCAGTCTATGTGCAGTGCACAAAAAGTCAAGTTCTGTGTGCGACGCAATAAAACCCTGTTCTTGCAACGACTTGATGAAAATCCGTGACAAAACTGCCAATTTTTTTCGCGCGAGCGCGTTAAATATGACTTTTAATGAAAAAACCCGGCCTGATTGCTCAGAACCGGGTGGAAGATCCGACGATGGATGTCGATCTCACAGATCGATGTCGAGGATCGCCATCGAGAAATTGTACGAAAGCTCTCCATCCTCTTCGTCGCGGAAAACGACACCGAGGAATTCGTCGCCGAGATAGACCTCCGCGGACTCGTCCTTCTTCGGCCGGGCCTTGACGACCATCGATTGGTTGAAGGTGCGCTTGAAATAGGCTTCAAGCTTTCGGATCTCTTCGGGCTTCAAATCTCTTCTCCGTGGATGTTTGATCTGCGGCGCTTCTCGCACGCGGAATTGCCAAGTGTAAACCCACTTGGACACCGGGTGTCCCTCCAGACTTGCGAAGTCGCCGTATCGTCTTGAATTTCTGTCCAATTTTCTGCACGGCACGAACCGGGCGCGAGCGGGAAACCGCTCGCGACTGCCTCGTCCCATCGAAACGCCTGCGACCCGAGCAATCGGCAAGCGCTGCTGCGGCGCCGGTGCTCCTATCTTCTCAGATGTCGAAGCTCGCCAGGATCTGGTCCATCTGGCGCGACGGCTCGGAACACCCGGCCTCGCCCACGACCTTTGCTGGAACGCCTGCCACCGTCGTTTTGGGAGGAACCGGCTTCAGCACGACCGAACCGGCGGCCACGCGCGAGCAATGGCCGATATGGATATTGCCGAGAATCTTCGCACCCGCCCCGATCAACACGCCGTCGCCGATCTTCGGGTGACGATCGCTACCCTCCTTGCCGGTGCCGCCAAGCGTCACGCCATGCAGGATCGACACATTGTCGCCAATGGCTGCCGTTTCGCCGACCACGAGGCCGGTCGCGTGATCGAGGAAGATGCCGCGCCCGATCCGGGCTGCAGGATTGATGTCGGTCTGAAAGACGCTGGAGGAGCGGCTCTGCAGATACAGTGCGAAATCCCTCCGCCCCTGGTTCCATAGCCAATGGGCAAGGCGATGCGTCTGGATGGCGTGGAATCCCTTGAAATAGAGCACAGCTTCGATGAACCGCGTGCACGCCGGGTCGCGATCATAGACCGCCTGGATGTCGACGCGCAGGATCGAGCCCCATTCCGGCCAGTCCTCCAGCATTTCGGCGAAGGTCTGACGCAGCAGGTTCGCCTGCAGGTCCGGATGGTCCAGCCGTTCGCAAATCCGGTAGATGACAGCCTCTTCCAGGGAATGCTGATTGACGACGGTCGAATACAAGAACGCTGCCAGCATCGGATCGCGCTCGGCGGCGAGCCGGGCTTCCTCGCGCAGGCTGTCCCAGATCGGGTCTATCGCCTTGAACGATTCCGTATGGCGCAGTTCGGTCTTGGCGACCATAGTCGCTCTCCTTCATGATCGATCGATGGTTTCGAATATAGGGTAATTCCCGGTCGACATAAATGGGTGCCCGACATTTCAGTCATCGGTCGCAGAGCGCCTTTACGCTCGCCCGACCTCGCCAAGAAATTCGAGCACGGCCTTCTTGAACACGCGGTCGCCGACTGCCAGCATATGGTCGCGCCCCGGAATGTCGAGCGCCCTCGCCCGCGGCATAAGCGCGGCAAGCTCCTGCGCCGACCCGGCAATCTCGTCCTTCGTTCCGACGCCGATCAGTACCGGTACGTCGATGCGCGCCACATCTTCGGCCGAAAGCAGATCACGCGAGGTGGAAATGCAGGCCGCAAGTGCCTGGCGGTCGCTCTTGGTCTGATCGGCAAAGGCACGAAACATTCGGCCGCGCGCATGCGTCACGCTCTCCAGCGACGGTGCAAGCAACGCGTCGGCGATCGGATCCCAGTCTCCGACCCCACTCACCATGCCTATTCCAAGGCCGCCGAACACGAGCGAGCGCACGCGCTCCGGATGCATCAAAGCCAGGAATGCTGAAATGCGCGCGCCCATCGAATAGCCCATGACATGCGCTTCGCCGATTCCGAGATGGACCAAAAGCGCCGCCGCATCCCCTGCCATCTGTTGCGGATGGTAGAGCGAAGGATCGTAGGGCTTGCTGCTTTTTCCGTGGCCCCGATTGTCAAACGCAATAACCCTGTAACCGGCATCGCCGAGCGTCTTCAACCAGCCTGGATACACCCAGTTGACATTGGCGCTCGACGCAAAACCGTGAATGAGGAGGATGGGATCTCCAGACGGATCGCCTTCGTCGAAGAAGGCGATCTCCAGTCCCTCATGCGCGAAGCGCGAAAATGGCGGCGGGGTCAGATCCATGTCTCATTTCCTGAAGGGTCGTTCCGTTTTCGGCGCAAACTAGGTTGTAACGCCCTCGCGTGAAAGCCCCGGCCGTCCAAAAACCCACAGGCGCGGCATGTTTGCCGCTACACATTTACGGCAAAGCTCACTATGGTGCCGGCAAATTCATATCCAGAGACTTGCATTCATCGGAGCATGATATGGCCGGCCACAGCATCCCGCATTTTCAGAATGACGGCGGACACCAGGCGATTGAGATCGGCGTCAAGGAATTCATGTGCACGGGCGCATCCGTTCCCTTCGACCACCCCCACATCTTCATCGACATGGGCGACGACAACGAGAAGGTCTGCTCCTATTGTTCAACGCTCTATCGCTACAATCCTTCGCTGAAGGCAACGGAGACGAACCCTCCGGGGTGCCTCTTCACCAGCAAGGCCGCTTAAGTCGCCCCAACTCACGGGCAAGAGATCGATGCAAAACGCTGGTCCGGTCGCAATTGTCGGCGCCGGTATCGCCGGATTGACGGCAGCTCTCTGCCTCGCCCGGGAGGGTTTCGAGGCGGAAATATTCGAACAGGCCGACGCTCTGAAAGAAGTAGGCGCCGGGCTGCAATTGTCGCCGAATGCGTCACGCATCCTCATCGAACTCGGTCTGCTTCCTGCCCTCGAAGGTGTCTGGAGCGAGCCGGGTTCGATTGCGCTTGTCGACGGCCGCTCGTTACGTTCGCTTGCAAGCGTGCCGGCTGGTGCACGTGCTCGCAACCGGTGGGCGGCTCCCTATGGCGTCCTGCACCGCGCCAGCCTGCAGAAGATCCTGTTCGACGCGGTCAAAGCCGAGCCGCGCTGCCGCGTTCACCTTGGCTGCCGGATCGAGAGCGAGCCGGGGGCGGCCATCGATCGCTCGATAATGCGGCGTCCGCAGGTAATCGTCGGCGCCGACGGTATCTGGTCGCGGACAAGGGCGTCCATTCCGGGCGCCGGCGCCGTGCGGTTCTCGGGCAACATCGCCTGGCGCATGATGCTGCCGGGCGCTGAGGCGACGGCCTGCCTGTCGGCCGATCGCGTCACCGCTTTCCTCGGCCCCAATGCGCACCTCGTCGCCTACCCCATCAAGGAGATCGGCGGCTTCAACCTTGTTGCGATCGTCGGGGGCGAGGCCGCCGACAGCGTGTGGATCGGCAAGGCTTCCGAAGACAGACGGCGCGAACTCGCAGCAGCTTTCGATGGATGGCATCCCAAGCTGCGCGAGCTCCTGACGCACGCAACCGCGGCGACCTACTGGCCCTTGTGCACCGTCGATGACGGCGCATGGCACGACGGGGCGAGAACCATTCTCATCGGCGATGCAGCTCATGCCATGACGCCATTTGCGGCCCAGGGCGCCGCAATGGCGATCGAGGATGCGCGAGAACTCGCACAGTGCCTCGCTGAAACCCAGGATATCCCGTCCGCATTTGCCGGATACGATCGCGCGCGGCGGTTGCGAATCGATCGTGTGCGGAAGCGCGCTGCCTTCAACCGATTCGCCTATCACGCCCGCGGCCCGGTGAGGCTGGGGCGCGACCTGGTTCTGGCCCTCAAGGGTCCCGAAGCGCTGGCTGCCGACCTTGACTGGCTCTACGGCTACGGCGCTACTGCATCTTTCCCTAAATCGTAGCCGATTTAAGGATGAAAACATGCAGCAATTCAAAGTGCTACCGCGACCTTTGCGCGTCTGATTAGACGCGCGGCGCTGTAGGGGACGCTGAAGCTTTAAACAGCGTTGGCGGCAGCGAAGCCCGCCTCGATGTCACGGCGAAGATCCGGCACGTCTTCCAGCCCGATCTGCAATCGGATCACCGGCCCTTCCGACGGCGCCTTCGCCACCTTGCGGTCGGAGAGATTGACGTGAACGGCGAGGCTTTCGAAGCCGCCCCAGGAATAGCCGAGGCCGAACAGCGAGAGCGCATCGAGGAAGGCATGGGCCTTGGTCCTGAACTTTTCCGGGCTGTCGGCCTTCAGGACAAAGGAGAAGATTCCGCTCGCACCGCCGAAGTCGCGCGTCCAGAGGTCATGTCCGGGAAAGCTCGGCAGCGCCGGATGCAGCACGCGCGCAACCTCGTCACGGCTCTCCAGCCATTCGGCAATCGCCAGCGCGCTCGCCTGATGCCGCTCCAGGCGAATCCCCATCGTTCGCAAGCCCCTGAGGATCTGGTAGCTGTCGTCCGGCGATGCGCAGACGCCGAGCGTGACCATCGCCTCGGTGAGCGCCGGCCAATGGGCGACATTGGCCGACACGGTCCCGAACAGCACGTCGGAGTGCCCTGACGGGTATTTCGTCGCCGCATGAATCGAGACGTCCACACCGTGATCGAGCGGGCGGAAATAAACCGGCGTCGCCCAGGTATTGTCCATCGTCACAACGCAGCCGTGGCGGTGCGCCGCGGCCGCGATCGCGCGAATGTCCTGCATTTCGAACGTATTCGAGCCCGGCGCCTCGGTATGCACCAGGCGCGTGTTCGGCCGGATCAGGCTCTCGATGCCGGCACCGATCATCGGATCGTAATATTCGACGGTGACGCCGAGGCGCTTCAGCATCGTGTCGCAGAAATGCCGTGTCGGGAAGTAAACCGAATCGACCACGAGAGCGTGGTCCCCGGCGGACAGATAGGTCAGGAACGGCACCGTGACGGCCGCCAACCCGGAGGGCACGAGAATCGTTCCGGCAGCGCCCTCGAGTTCGTTGATCGCCTCGCAAAGCGCATCGGTCGTCGGTGTGCCACGCGTCCCGTACGTGTATTTCTGCGCCCGGCTTTCCATGGTCCTGGCGTTGGGAAACAGCACGGTGGAAGCGTGCACCACCGGCGGATTGACGAAACCGTGGAAATCCGAGGGATTGTTGCCGGAGTGCGCCAGACGGGTGTTGATGCCCGTTTCCTTGAGCGCGCTGATCTTGTCTGCCATTGAGAAATCCGCTGTTTGAATTCGACGCCAACTCATCGAACGCAGCACCCGCCGGGTCAAGGGAAAATTCCGGCGAGAGGCCGACGGCGCGTGCAAAATGCCGGCCTGGCCGTTTTTTTGTTCAAAGAAGCCCATTCCCTGGGAGAACTTGCCTAAACTTCTGGCGAAGTTCGGGTTTTTCACATGCAAAATCAGAAAATCGGCAACATCTCTTGACCCTTGTGAATTTTGAGCATGAGATAGATTGCACTCACGCCAGGAGGGTGGCGGAGGCTGCACGCGCCGACAGAGCGCGACTGTGCAGACGGGAACTAACGACAACCGAAAAGGTTCAAAAAATGGCAAGACGAATTCTGACAGCTCTGGTTGGCGCTGCTGTCATGGGTATTGGCGCACCTGCGGCATCGGCTGCAACCCTTGACGACGTGAAGGCCAAAGGCTTCGTGCAGTGCGGCGTCAACACCGGTCTGGCCGGTTTCTCCGCTCCCGACGCTTCCGGCAACTGGGCTGGTTTCGACGTGGACTATTGCAAGGCGATCGCCGCGGCAGTCTTCGGCGACGGCAGCAAGGTCAAGTATACCCCGACTTCCGCCAAGGAGCGCTTTCCGGCGCTGCAGTCGGGCGAAGTCGACGTTCTGGCTCGCAACACGACCTGGTCCATCAACCGCGACACCGCGCTCGGCTTCAACTTCCGCACGGTCAACTATTACGACGGCCAGGGCTTCATGGTCCGCAAGGGCCTGAACGTGAAGTCGGCGCTTGAACTTTCCGGCGCTGCCGTCTGCGTGCAGACCGGCACGACCACCGAACTGAACCTTGCCGACTACTTCAAGTCGAACAACCTGCAGTACAATCCGGTCGTCTTCGAGAAGCTCGACGAAGTGAACGCCGCCTACGACGCGGGCCGTTGCGACGTCTACACCACCGACCAGTCCGGCCTCTACTCTCTCCGGCTGACGCTTTCGAAGCCGGATGATCACATGATCCTGCCGGAAATCATCTCGAAGGAGCCGCTTGGCCCGGCCGTCCGCCAGGGCGACGACCAGTGGTTCGACATCGTCAGCTGGGTTCACTATGCGCTGGTCCAGGCTGAAGAATTCGGCATCACCCAGGCGAACGTCGAAGAGATGAAGAAGTCGACCAACCCTGACGTCCAGCGCTTCCTTGGCGTTGAGGCCGACAGCAAGATCGGTACCGACCTCGGCCTGACCAATGAATGGGCGGTCAACATCATCAAGGCCGTCGGCAACTACGGCGAAGTCTTCGATCGCAACATCGGTGCCGGCAGCCCGCTGAAAATCGAGCGCGGACTGAATGCGCTCTGGAACAAGGGCGGCATCCAGTACGCACCGCCGGTCCGCTGATCGCCTGCGACTTTGGAGGAGCGGGAAACCGCTCCTCCATCCCAACGATAAGAACACTCAAAAAGAGTGGATAGGGGAAAGAGGCATTGCATGGCCATTGGCGCAACAACCACGCCTGAAAAAGAGAAACCTGCCGGTTCATTCATCAACGATCCGCAGGTGCGCGGGATATTCTACCAGGCAATCACGGTCATTATCCTCGCACTACTGATTTACTGGATCGCCGACAATACGATCGAGAACCTGAGGCGCGCGAACATCGCTTCCGGATACGGCTTCGTCAGGGGCCGCGCAGGCTTTGACGTCGGGCAATCCCTGATCGCCTTTACGAGTGATTCCACCTATGGCCGCGCGCTGGTGGTCGGCTTCTTGAACACCCTGCTTGTGGCGATTGCGGGGATCATCACGGCAACGATCATCGGCTTTATCGTCGGCATCGGCCGCCTTACGCACAACTGGATCATTGCGAAACTGTCGCTCGCATACGTCGAGGTTTTCCGCAACATTCCTCCGTTGCTCGTCATCTTCTTCTGGTACAGCGGCGTTCTTGCGGTGCTGCCGCAGGCGCGTGAAGCGCTCGCCCTCCCCTTGAATATCTTCGTGAGCAACCGCGGTGTCGCCTTTCCGAAACCTGTCTTCGGAGATGGTTTTCAGTACACGTTCTACGCCTTCATCCTTGCCGCGCTCGCCAGCTTCTTGGTCAGCCGCTATGCGCGCCGGAAGCAGGCCGAGACCGGGCAGCGCATGCCGGTGCTTTGGACCGTGCTCGGGCTCGTCATCGGCTTGCCGCTGGTGACGTTCCTTGCGACCGGAGCACCACTTGCCTTCGATGTGCCTGTTGCAGGCAAGTTCAACCTCACCGGCGGTTCGGTCGTCGGACCGGAATTCCTGTCGCTGTTCCTTGCGCTTTCCTTCTACACCGCAGCGTTCATCGCGGAGATCGTCCGCGCGGGCATTCGCGGCGTGTCCAAAGGGCAGTCGGAGGCGGCGCACGCGCTCGGCATCCGCCCCAGGTTGACGACGCGCCTGGTGGTCGTGCCGCAGGCGATGAGGATCATCATCCCGCCGCTGACGAGCCAGTATCTCAATCTCACCAAGAACTCGTCGCTCGCGATCGCTATCGGCTATGCCGACCTCGTCGCCGTCGGCGGTACGATCCTGAACCAGACCGGGCAAGCGATCGAAGTGGTCAGCATATGGCTCATCGTCTATCTGAGCCTCAGTCTCGCGACGTCGCTGTTCATGAACTGGTACAACGCCCGCATGGCTCTGGTGGAGAGGTGAGATCATGAACACGCACCAGGCAAGTTTTGTTCGTGCCTCGATGATCGAGGCCTCACCGGCACCGTTGCTGGAAAGCGGCGTTGCTTACTGGCTGAGAAAGAACCTCTTCGCCACGCCGAAGGACACGGCCCTGACGATCATCAGCCTGCTTGTTTTGGCATGGCTGATTCCGCCAGCAATCCAGTGGCTCTTCATCGACGCGGCCTGGAGTGGCGGCGGTCGTGGCGTTTGCGCCACGGTGGCCCAGGGTGGCTCGCAACCGGATGGCTGGAGTGGTGCCTGCTGGGCTTTCGTCAACGCGAAGTTCAGCCAGTTCATCTTCGGGCGCTATCCGCCTGATGAACGTTGGCGGCCCGCTCTCGTCGGTGTCATCTTCGTGCTCATTCTCGTGCCGATGCTGATCCCGAAGGTTCCATACAAGGGACTGAACGCCTTTCTCCTCCTCGTCGTGCTGCCGATCCTCGCCATCATTCTGCTGCCGGGCGGCTGGCTTGGCCTGACCTATGTGGAGACGCCGCTCTGGGGCGGCCTCATGGTCACGCTCGTCCTTTCGTTCGTCGGCATTGCAGTCTCGCTTCCTCTGGGCGTGCTGCTGGCGCTCGGCAGGCGTTCGACGATGCCCGTGATCAAGATGCTCTGCACGATCTTCATCGAGATCGTTCGCGGCATTCCGCTGATTACAGTGCTTTTCATGGCGAGCGTGATGCTGCCGCTGTTCCTGCCGCAGGGCGTCACTTTCGACAAATTCCTGCGCGCCCTGATCGGCGTATCGCTCTTCGCGTCGGCCTATATGGCGGAGGTCGTGCGCGGTGGCCTGCAGGCGATCCCGAAGGGCCAGTACGAAGGCGCCGATTCGCTCGGCCTGGGTTACTGGCAGAAAATGAATCTGATCATCCTGCCGCAGGCGCTGAAGCTGGTGATCCCCGGCATCGTGAACACCTTCATCGGCCTGTTCAAGGATACATCGCTGGTCTCGATCATCGGCATGTTCGACCTTCTTGGCATCGTCCGGCTGAATTTCTCGGATACGAATTGGGCTTCTGCGGTTACGCCGGTCTCGGGTCTGATTTTTGCAGGCTTCATATTCTGGCTTTTCTGCTTCGGCATGTCGCGCTATTCAGGCTTCATGGAGCGAGTGCTCGACACGAGCCAACAACGATAAAAAGGGGAATAACATGGCCAATCTAGCCACAACTTCCAAAATGACCGGGACCGATGTTGCGATCGAAATCACGGGCATGAACAAGTGGTACGGAGACTTCCACGTTCTGCGCGACATCAATCTCAAGGTTATGGGAGGCGAGCGCATCGTCATCGCCGGCCCTTCCGGTTCCGGCAAATCGACGATGATCCGCTGCATCAACCGGCTCGAGGAACATCAGAAGGGCAAGATCGTTGTCGATGGCATCGAGCTTACCAACGATCTGAAAAAGATCGATGAGGTGCGCCGCGAAGTCGGAATGGTTTTCCAGCACTTCAACCTGTTTCCGCATCTGACTATTCTTGAAAACTGCACGCTGGCGCCCATCTGGGTTCGCAAGATGCCGAAAAAGCAGGCCGAGGAAGTGGCGATGCACTTCCTGAGGCGCGTCAAGATTCCGGAGCAGGCGCACAAATATCCAGGCCAGCTCTCTGGCGGGCAGCAACAGCGTGTGGCGATCGCGCGTTCGCTGTGCATGAAGCCGAAGATCCTGCTGTTCGATGAGCCGACTTCGGCGCTTGATCCGGAAATGGTCAAGGAAGTGCTGGACACGATGGTCAGCCTCGCCGAAGAGGGAATGACCATGCTGTGCGTGACCCACGAAATGGGTTTCGCGCGTCAGGTCGCCAATCGAGTGATCTTCATGGATCAGGGCCAGATCGTCGAACAGAATTCGCCTGCCGAGTTCTTCGACAATCCGCAGCACGAGCGTACCAAATTGTTCCTCAGCCAGATCCTGCACTGACATCGAGAGCATAAACTCGAACGAGAACGGCCCGCCAGCAACTGGCGGGCCGTTCTCGTTCAATCGTCAGTTTTTCCACCGCCCTCGCGGGAACCGCCAAGAACGAGGCGCAAAGACGCACCGGACCGGCAACCGGCCAGCCGGAACTGTCAAAATTCGGACAGTGTCGGCCGCCTGCCGCCGGCAAGCGCCTTGCCAACGTTGGGGACTTCGATCTTCACCTTCGCGTCGAGCGTCATGTTCTCGCCAAGCGAGCCGCAAACGATCATGCCGTCCGCGCCGGCCTCGAACTCCAACGCAAAGCAGCGTTCCATCTCCGCCTTGTCGAGCTCACCCTCAGTCGTGATTTTGTGGTTACTACCGGAAATACGCCGCGCCGCATGATAGGCCCTGTCTGATATATCAGCTTACTTGCCGCCATTTCGAATATGTGGCATTTTCTGATATATCAGAACAACGGGATGCCCATGCCACCCCATTCCCAGGCCCACCTCGCCTATCTGGCGCTCGAACGCCTCATCGTCACGTTAAAGCTCAAGCCCGGATCGCTCGTAACCGAGCGTCAGCTCATCGAACTCGCCGAGCATGGCCGTACCCCTGTTCGGGAAGCGATCCAGAAACTTGCCTGGCAGGGGCTCATCGAGGTTCGCGCACGCGTGGGATTACAGATCACCATGATCCAACCGGAGGATCGCGCCCATGTGATGCAGACGCGCCAACGGTTGGAACCATTGGCGGCAGCCCTCGTCGCGCAACATGCGAGCCCCGAGGCTCGGCTGGCGATAAGCGGCTGCGAGCATGAGATGGCGGCATGTTCGGATCGAGCCGACATGGAGGGCTTCCTCGTCGCCGACAAGATGTTCGACGAAATCATGGAAGACGCCTGCCCGAACAGGTTTCTGACGGCAGCACTTGCGCCCTTGCAGACCCATGCGCGCCGCATATGGTTTGCGTCCGCGGCGCCGGAAAAGATGAAGACGTCAGTGCAACGTCACATCAAGGTGATGCGCGCGATCGAGGCAGCGGATGCCGAGAAAGCCGCCGCGGCCATGTCGCAGCTAATGGATTACCTTGTGGAAGCTTGATGTCGAGCCTCCGGCGACATGCTTCCGGTCTTCAACCGCCGCCCATTCCGGTGAAAGGCTTCTTCAAGAATATGCGGCGTCTGCGCGGCGCGCAGGGTTGATGTTTGCCTGGAGGCAAATGCTCACAAACGAAAAGAGGCGCATTCGGGACGCGCCTCTTCGTAATCATTGATATCTCGCCTGCGATGTCAGCCGACGAATGCACGCTCGATAACGAATTCCGCCGGTTTGTTGTTGGCGCCTTCCGTCAGCCCGGCGGCCTCCAGAATTTCCTTTGTGTCCTTGAGCATCGCCGTAGATCCGCAGATCATGCCGCGATCGATCGCCGGATCGAGCGGCGGAAGGCCGAGATCCGCGAAGAACTTGCCGTTGGTCATCAGGTCGGTGATCCGGCCCTTGAACGGATAGTCTTCGCGCGTCACCGTCGCATAGTGGCGAAGCTTGCCGCCTACAATCTCGTTCAGGAACTCGTGATTGCGGATTTCGTCTACGAGATCGAAACCGTATTTCAGTTCCGCCACGTCGCGGCAGGTGTGCGTAAGGATGACTTCCTCGAACTTTTCATAGGTTTCCGGATCGCGAATGAGGCTCGCGAAGGGAGCAATGCCGGTGCCGGTCGAGAACATGTAAAGCCTGCGGCCGGGCACAAGCGCGTCGAGCACCAGCGTGCCCGTCGGCTTCTTGCGCATAAGAACCTGGTCGCCCGGCTTGATCTTCTGCAGATGCGACGTCAGCGGGCCGTCCGGAACCTTGATCGAGAAGAACTCGAGTTCCTCGTCCCATGCCGGGCTCGCGACCGAATAGGCGCGATAGATGGGCTTGTCGCCGACCATGAGACCGATCATGGCGAATTCGCCGGAGCGGAAACGGAACTCCTGGGGACGGGTCATACGGAAACGGAAG
The DNA here is from genome assembly GCF_030124325.1 of Sinorhizobium sp. 8-89. Taxonomy (GTDB): domain Bacteria; phylum Pseudomonadota; class Alphaproteobacteria; order Rhizobiales; family Rhizobiaceae; genus Sinorhizobium. The sequence goes on along the minus strand of NZ_JASKLR010000010.1, from coordinate 80,345 downwards.
AGGCGGTCCGTATAGTGCGTGACACTCGTGACCGTCTCGACAAGAACACCTGCCGGTGCCTGGATCGCGAAATCTTCCGTTTTTGCCGGAGCATTCATCGTGGCTACAGTCCTGTAATGGTGACCCTGTCTATCAAGTATGAGCGGATATTCCAACTCGCACTCGATTGAAAGGAAATCCCTTCCAAATATAGGCGCTTTCGAGGATTTCGGCTTGCTTCACACTGTCGCAACTGCGCTTTTTTTTAAGAAACGCGGCGCCAACTGTAAGATTTCACGTCCGATGAGGGCCTGGCAGTCGGCTGATAGTGATTGGCGATGCCGGGCAGGCGCCCCTCCGAAAGACGCTTGATCGCCGTCGCATTCGTCACCGCGAAACTGTCAATGCCACAACGCAACATCAACGGGATCTGGTCGATCAGCACGTCTCCGACAGCGCGGACTTCACCTTCGAAGCCGAGCCGCGCGCGAAGCAGCGATGCGTGGCTGAACGCACGTCCGTCATTGAAGGCCGGAAATGCGACTGCGACCAGAGCGACCCGATCCAGGTAAGGGGCCAACCGCGCCACGTCGTCGGCGGGCGCGATCAGGACACCAAATTCGCGCCCGTCCCCAGTGGAGACCGCGTCGAGGAACGCATCGAGGCCGTGTATCGCCTTTTCGTTCGAGCCGGCCTTGGCTTCTTCCGTCTCGATGATCCAGGGATCATCGCTCACAAAGCCGGTTTCTCTCCAGATTTTCGTCATGTTCTCGTCCCTGCCTCAAGCGGCTTCCTGAGCATTGCCGCCGTAGAGCGCATCCTTGAACGGCTGCGGCCCGACCCGGCGATAAGCCTCGAGGAAGGTCTCCGACCTGTCCCGGCGCAGGCCGAGATAAGTGTCGACGATCGTCTCGACAGCATCGGTCACCTTTTCCGGCTCGAAGCCGCGGCCGATGATTTCGCCGATCGACGTGTTCTCGTCGCCAGACCCGCCGAGCGTGATCTGATAAAGTTCGGCACCCTTCTTCTCGACGCCCAACAGGCCGATATGGCCGACGTGATGATGGCCGCAGGCATTGATGCAGCCGGAGACTTTGATCTTGAGCTCGCCGATTTCCGCTTGCCTTTCGGGGGAGCCGAAGCGGTTCGAAATTTCCTGGGCGACCGGGATCGAACGCGCATTGGCAAGCGCGCAATAATCAAGGCCGGGACAGGCGATGATATCGGTGATCAAGCCCGCATTGGCCGTCGCGAGACCGGCGGCGACCAGAGCGCGGTAGACCGGCTCCAGATCAGCGAGCGCCACATGCGGCAGAATCAGGTTCTGCTCGTGGCTGACGCGGATTTCATCGAAGGCGTATTCCTCGGCGATATCCGCAACTGCATCCATCTGTGCGTCACTGGCGTCGCCCGGGATGCCACCGATTGGCTTCAGCGAAATGGTCACCATGCCGTAGTCGGGATGCTTGTGCGGCTCGACGTTCTGGTGAACCCAGCGCGCGAATTCCGGGTCGGCCTTCTTCCAGCGCGCGAGGTTACCCCAGCCTTCCGGTCGGTTCGGCAGGGCTGCCGGCGCAAAATAAGCCGAAATTGCCTGGATGTCGGCATTCGGCAGCTTCAACTCGGTGTCCTTGAGCTTGGCGAACTCGACTTCGACCTGGCGCGCCAGCTCCTCGGCACCGGTTTCATGCACGAGGATCTTGATACGCGCCTTGTACTTGTTGTCGCGGCGGCCATAGAGATTGTAAACGCGCATGATCGCCGTGGTGTAGGACAGCAGGTCCTCTTCCGGCAGGAAGTCACGGATTTTCTTGGCGATCATCGGGGTCCGGCCCTGCCCGCCGCCGACATAGACGGCAAAGCCGAGCCTGCCATTCTCGTCCTTCTTCAGGTGCAAGCCGATGTCGTGCACCTGGATGGCGGCGCGGTCACGCTCGGCACCGGTCACCGCGATCTTGAACTTGCGCGGCAGGAACGAGAATTCCGGATGGACGCTCGACCATTGGCGGAGAATCTCGGCATAGGGGCGCGGGTCGGCAACTTCGTCGGCAGCCGCGCCGGAGAAGTGATCCGCCGTGACGTTGCGAATGCAGTTGCCCGAGGTCTGCAGCGCATGCATTTCGACGCTTGCCAGTTCCTGCAGGATGTCCGGCGTCTCGGAAAGACGCGGCCAGTTGTACTGGATGTTCTGGCGCGTCGTGAAATGACCATAGCCGCGGTCGTATTGGCGGGCGATGTGAGCGAGCATCCGCATCTGCCGGCTCGACAGCGTGCCATAGGGGATAGCAACGCGGAGCATATAGGCATGCAGTTGCAGATAGACGCCGTTCATCAACCGCAGCGGTTTGAAGGCATCTTCAGCCAGTTCACCGGACAGCCGCCGCTGGACCTGATCGCGGAACTGCTCGACACGTGCAGAAACGAAGGCGTGATCGAATTCGTCGTAACGGTACATAGGGTCTCAGGTCCTTAGGCAGCAAATTTCGGGCCGGAAAGCCCATGATATCCAGGAGCGTAGGCTATTGACGGGCCCTCGGCCCGAATCCGTTCGCGCATGCGCAGCGGGCGAAGCGTGCCGTCGACTTCCTCGACGTCGATAACGTTGACGTCCACGACTTTATTCTCGTCGAACGAGCGCTTTCCGGTCGCTTCAAGCGCCGCGATGGCCTCGGCGTGGCGGGCGACGAAGGCGTCCTGCAGCGACTCCACCCAATTGCCGGAGGCGTCGAGCCAGACGGATATGCCATCCGCCAGTCGGTTTGCCGTCAAGACCTTGTCCACCATTCGCGTCGCCCTCAATTCAAAATCTGTTCAGCGCGTTCCGCGCTAGAAGCGTCCCTGGCCTCGGCGCCCTGCCGCCGCCCGGCAGCAAGCGGCTCTGACCGGTCGAAATTCGCACCCGCAACAGCATCACCAATGATCACCATGACCGGGCCGTCGAGCTCCGTGCGGGCCTCAAGATCCGGCAGATCGCGAAGAATCCCGTGCAGCAGGCGCCGATCGGCGCGGCTGGCGTTCTCGACCACGGCGACCGTCGTCTCCTGCGGAAGGCCCGCCTGCATGAGCCGTGTGGCAACCGAAGCCGCTACAGTGCGCCCCATATAGACCGCAATCGTCGCGCCGGTAACAGCAAGCCGCGCCCAGTCGGGCAGCACGTCACCGGCAAGGTCATGGCCGGTCGTGAAGACCAGCGACGACGCGACACCGCGAAGGGTCAACGGCAACTCGAAGTCTGCCGCTGCAGCAAAAGCGGACGTGATGCCGGGAACAATCTCGTAGCTCATGCCGGCTTCTCGCAATGCAGCCATCTCCTCGCCGGCTCGACCGAAGATCAGAGGATCGCCGGACTTCAGCCGAACGACACGCTTGCCCTCGCCTGCGAGTTTCACCAGCAACTGATTGATTTCGTCCTGCGATTTGGTGTGGCAGCCTTTACGTTTGCCGACCGAAAGGCGCTCGGCATCGCGACGCCCCATGTCGACGATCGCCTGCGGCACGAGCGCGTCATAGACGATCGCATCGGCCTCCATCATCACGCGCTGCGCGCGGAGCGTCAGCAAGTCTTCCGCTCCCGGGCCGGCACCCACGAGCCAGACATGACCAGAAACGCGATCTGCGCCATCCAGCAGCCGCGACGCCTCGCGGCGAGCCGAGACGACATCGCCAAGCGCAACATGATCTGCCACCGGACCGGAGAAGAACCGCCGCCAGAAAACGCGGCGCGCGACACCGCGCGGCACGTGCCGCTCAACCGCATCGCGATAGCTTGCAGCCAAAGATGCGACGACGCTGAGCGACGGAGAAAGCAATTGATCGATCTGGGCGCGGATCATCTGCGCCAGAACGGGTCCCGCCCCTTCCGTACCGATCGCGACGGCGACCGGTGCCCGATTGACAAGTGCGGGCGTCAGGAAATCGCAATAATCCGGCTGATCGACGGCATTTGCAGGGATTTTTCTCTCCCGCGCGGCGGCAACGATCGCCCTGTCCGCCGCGGCATCACCGGTCGCAGCGAACACGAGGACGGCGCTCTCGACCTGATGCGCGTCAAAGGCTTCCCGAACGGTCTCAAGGCCGTTGGTCTGAAGGAATGTCTCGAAAGAGGCCTCGGGCGCATCCGCATAAACGACGATACGCGCCTGGGTATTCAAAAGCAGCCGCACCTTGGCAAAAGCCTCGTCCCCATTACCGAACACCGCCACGCGCTTCTGCGCGACGCTAAAGAATGTCGGGAAAAAGGACAGTTGCTGCGACATCACTGAAAGAGCGGCTCCTTCTACAGGCTGCGGCGAATATCCTCCATAGCCGGCAACAATTGAAGAAACAGAAATTTCAATGCTTTTCCGGCCACGTATTGTTTTGCTCGACAGTCAGCCATTTTGAGTAAATATCTCCGGGCAGACAGCTCCGCGAGCCTGGCTCGGCCATTGCGCCGGCGAGCCGACCTCCGTTAAATGCCGCCTTGATATTTGCGGAGGGTACAGAAATGAAACAATCGGAACTGGCCGAACGCCTGTTGACGGTGATCGAAAAAGACATCCTTCCGCTGACGGAAAAAGGCGTGGCAGCCGGCAACAAGGTCTTCGGCGCGGCGATCCTGCGCAAGTCCGATCTTTCGCTCGTGCTTGCGGAGACCAACAACGAGACGGAAAATCCGCTATGGCACGGCGAAGTCCATACGCTCAAGCGCTTTTACGAGATAGCCGACAAGCCCGATACGCGAGAGCTGATCTTCCTCTCGACCCATGAGCCCTGCTCGATGTGCCTTTCTGCCATCACCTGGGCGGGATTTGACAATTTCTACTACTTCTTCAGCCACGAGGATTCGCGCGATAGCTTCTCGATCCCTCACGACCTGAAGATCCTGAAGGAAGTCTTCCGGCTGGAGCCGGGCGGCTATGCACAGGAAAACGCCTTTTGGAAATCGGCCTCGATAGCGGCACTGACGCGCGACGCCGACCTACAGACAAAGGAAAGGCTCGCCGCGCAGGACGCGCGTATCCGCGAGCGCTATCACCGCCTGTCTGAAGACTATCAGGCCGGCAAGGACCAGAACGCCATACCGCTGAACTGAACCATGGAACCTTCTCGCGACATTCAACGCCTGCTCGACATCATGGCGGCGCTCCGCCAGCCGGACACCGGCTGCCCCTGGGATATCGTCCAGACCTTCGAGACGATAAAGCCCTACACGATCGAAGAAGCCTATGAGGTCGCCGACGCAATCGAGCGCCACGACATGGACGATCTCTGCGACGAGCTCGGTGACCTTCTGCTGCAGGTGGTCTTTCACGCCCGAATGGCGGAAGAAGCCGGCGAGTTCTCCTTCGGCGATGTCGTCGAAGCCGTGACCCGCAAGATGATCCGTCGCCATCCGCACGTCTTCGCCCGCTCCGACGCCGATACGCCCGAGGCGGTCAAGCTGCAATGGGACGAGATCAAGCGAGCCGAGAAGGCCGACCGGCGGCAGCGGCGCATACGGCGTGGCCTGCCGCAGGACGCGGACGCCAGCCATCTCGGTTCCGTGCAGCGCAGCTTCCCTGCCCTGGTCGAAGCGCTTAAGCTTCAGGAACGCGCGGCAAAAGTCGGCTTCGACTGGTCGAAGCCCGAACCGATCCTCGACAAGATCGAGGAGGAGATCACCGAACTGCGGCAGGCCCTCAAGAATGGAGACCAGCGAAAGGTGGCCGACGAACTCGGCGACCTGATTTTCGCTGTCGTCAATATCGGGCGCCATGTCGGCACCGATCCGGAAATGGCGCTCCGCGGCACCAATACCAAGTTCCGCCGACGCTTCGGTCACATAGAGCAGGAGCTGGAAGCAGGCGGAGAGAGCCTCGACGCCGCCTCGCTGGAGCGCATGGAAGAGCTCTGGCAGGCCGCCAAGGCGATCGAGCGCCAGCTGACGTAACGGGATGCCGTTGCGTCAGCTCGTCACCAGTCCTCTTCGACCGGTTTCGGTCCGTTACCGAGCCGCCGTTCAAGCTCGGCAGCCTCGCCTTCGGTCAGGCGCAGATCAAGGCTGACCCTTCCGTCTTCCAGATCGTCGCGTCCATCAACGATCGAGTGCTCGTACACCCAAGGCAAGAGCTGCAGCTGATCGAGACCGAGCACGACCGTGCACTCAGTCAGCACACCCGAAAGACGACCTCCAATCTCAGCAAGCAGTTGATCGACACCCTCGCCGGTAATCGCGGAAACGGCGACCGTATTGGCCGTAGCTGCCGCCTTGTTCACCAGCGCCTCGTGCATTTCCGGTTCGAGCCTGTCGATCTTGTTCCAGACCTCGATGATACGCTCGGCGCCTTTCTTCTCGTCGATGCCGAGATCGGCAAGGATGCGCAACACATCGCTTGCCTGCGCCTGGTTGTCCGGATCGGAGAGGTCGCGCACATGCAGGATCAGGTCCGCTTCGAGGACTTCCTCGAGCGTCGCCCGGAAGGCTGCAACAAGGTGTGTTGGCAGATCGGAGATGAAGCCGACCGTATCGGACAGAATGACCATGCGCCCATGCGGAAGCTTCAGACGTCGAAGCGTCGGATCGAGCGTCGCGAAAAGCATGTCCTCGGCCAGCACGCCCGCGCCGGTCATCCGATTGAAGAGCGTCGATTTGCCCGCGTTCGTATAGCCGACCAGCGCCACGATCGGGTGCGGCACCTTCTTTCGCTTCGAACGGTGAAGCTGCCGAGTGCGCCGCACCTGTTCGAGCTCACGCTCCAGGCGGACGATCCTTTCCTGGAGCAGCCTGCGGTCGGCCTCGATCTGGGTTTCACCGGGACCGCCCATGAAGCCCGCGCCGCCGCGCTGGCGTTCAAGGTGGGTCCAGCTTCTGACCAGGCGGCCCTTCTGATAGTTGAGGTGCGCGAGATCGACCTGAAGCGTGCCTTCCTTGGTGGAAGCACGACGCCCGAAGATTTCCAGAATGAGGCCCGTGCGGTCGATGACCTTGGCGTTCCATTCCTTCTCGAGATTGCGCTGCTGCACCGGCGTCAGCGGGTGATCGACGATCACCAGCCCGGCATCCTTTTCGTTCAGGATGTGGCCGATCTCCTCGATCTTGCCGCTGCCGAGCAAAGTTCCCGGCTTCGGCTGGGCCACGGGAACGATCATGCCGTGCACGACGTCGAGATCTATCGCAAGCGCGAGACCGGTTGCCTCTTCCAGACGGCTTTCGTCGGAGCGCGTCACCGGTGCAGACAGGATCTCGGCTGATGCCTTTCCTGTCTTCTTCAGAACAGGAACGACGACAACCGCGCGCATGTCATCGCGGAGCTTTTCCAGCTCCGGAATGACTGACGACGATTTTGAATCACGCTTGGTAATGTTCCTCACGTCCCGTCAGGATGCGGCTTCCTCATTCTCGAACATTTGCAGCGGCTGACCCGGCATGATCGTCGAGATGGCGTGCTTGTAGACGAGCTGAGAATGGCCGTCGCGGCGCAACAATACACAGAAATTGTCAAAAGATGTGACCACACCCGTCAATTTGACGCCGTTGATGAGGAAAATGGTCAATGAAATCTTTTGCTTGCGGACGGTATTGAGAAAGAGATCCTGCAAGTTTTGAGAACGTTCCGCCATCGCGCCGCTTCTTTCTTATTTGCCGGCCTTTGGGCGCCGGTGCATTTTGTCTAATTCTGCGTTTCGAGGCGTCACAGTATCCTTCCCCGACACCTCTCCAAGTTTGGTATCAAATCAATGTCTTTTCCGCAATGTCGAAAAAGGCTTCGCGAATATTCTGTGCTATGCTTCCGGGATAGCCATTGCCGATCGGCTTTCCGTCGACCGAGACGACGGGAAAGCAGATGCTCGTCGCGGCGGTGATGAACACTTCGCGCGCGGCAAACATTTCCTCTACCGAAAACGCCTTTTCCTCGACCTTCAGACCAAGGGGCTTCGCCACGTCCATCAGTGTCGTCCGGGTTATGCCCCGCAGAATGCCGTGCTCTGCCGGACGTGTGCGCAACGTGCCGTTACCATCGACGATCCAGACGTTCGTCGCCGCCCCCTCTTTGACGGTGCCGTCTACGTCGACGAAAATCGCCTCCTGCGCTCCGAGTTCCTTTGCCTTCTGGCGCGCGAGAACATTCGGCAGGAGGCCGACCGTTTTGATATCTACCCGATCCCATCGGTTCTCCGGCACCGTGATCGCAGCAATTCCCTCGGCATTCTTTTTTGCGATTGCCGCGGCATCCGTGCGCCTCGCCGTGACGACGAGCGAAGCCGGCGTATCCTTTGTCGGGAAGACGTGGTCGCGCCGCGCGACGCCACGGGTTACCTGCAGGTAAAAGAGCCCGTGGCGCACCAGGTTCCTGCGCAACACCTCGCGAATGACGTGAACCAGCGCCGCCCTGCTCATCGGCCAGCCGATCCGCAGTTCCGTCAAGGATCGGTCGAGGCGATCCAGATGCCGGCTGAGGTCCACGATGAAGCCGTGCCGAACCTCGCAGACCTCATAGACGCCGTCCGCGAACTGGTAGCCGCGGTCTTCTATATGAACTGCAGCTTCGGAATGCGGCACGTAAGCGCCGTTGACATAGGCAATTCTCGGCATCGGGATCGCGACCTCAGAAATATTGGATGCTGACTCGGAAAAGCTGTTCGACATGGCGCACGGCGTCGGCGGATGCGAAGAGAACGACGCGATCCTTCGCCTTTATCCTCGTGTTGCCGTCAGGACGAATGAAAGTCTTGTCGCGATAGAGCGCGCCGATGCGGATCCCCTCCGGCAGTTCAAGCTCGCGGAGCGCCTTGCCGACCAGCGGCGACGTTTCGAGTGCCTCGGCCTCAATGACTTCCGCCGCCCCGTTCTGCACCGCATAGACCGACCGAATGCGGCCTTTCCTGACATGCTGCAGGACGCGCGAGATCGTCACGGCTCTCGGGTTGATATGCGCGTCGACTCCGGCAGTACCGGCAAAATCCTGGTAGGCCGGCTCATTGATCAGGACCAGGGTCGACTTTGCGCCCAGGCGCTTGGCCATCATGCTGCCGAGAATATTGATCTGATCGTTGTTCGTAAGGGCGACCACGAGATCGGCCTCCTGAACATCCGCCTGCATCAGGATCCGCTGATCCATGGCCGAGCCGTTCAAGACGACCGTGTTGCTCAGCTTGTCGGCCATGAGCACCGCGCGGTCCCGGTCGCTCTCGATGAGCTTGACGCGCATGCGGGGCTGCTGCTCCTCGATCGTGCGCGCGACGAAATAGCCAATGTTGCCGCCGCCCATGATGATGATCCGCCGCGCCTCCTGCTCCTCATGTCCGAAGAGCCCCAGCGTGCGGCGCGTATGATCTCGATCGCAGACGACATAAGCGAGATCCCCCGTCTGCAATTGATCGGCGGAATGCGGCACGATCAGCTTTCCGTCCCGGAAAATCCCGGTGACGGTCGCCAGAAGATCCGGGAAGAGCTCGCTCAGTTGCTGCAGCGGCGTGTCCACCACGGGACAATCTTCCATGCACTCGATCGCGACCATGGCGATGCGATCCTCGGCGAAGCGAACCACGTCGGTCGCGCCCGGAAAGGAAATGCGCCGAAGAACGAGCCGCCCGACTTCGATTTCCGGCGAAATCGTCACGTCGATCGGGACGTTCTCCCGTGAAAAGAGGTCCGAATATTCCGGTACGAGATAATTCTGAGCGCGAATCCGGGCGACCTTGGTCGGCACGTTGAAGATCGCATGCGCCACTTCGCAGGCGACGATGTTGACCTCGTCGAAAAGGGTCACCGCGATGATCATGTCAGCCTGATCGGCACCGGCTCTCGCCAGCACATCCGGATGGGCGCCGTGGCCGACATAGCCGCGCACATCCAGCGTCTCGGTGATGTGCGCGATGAGCGCGGCGGACGTATCGATCACCGAAACGTCGTTGTTTTCCTGTGACAGGCGCTCGGCGATCCCGTATCCGACCTGTCCGGCGCCGCAAATGACAACTTTCATCGCCGTTCCTTCATCTCACAAACTGCAGCGCTGAGAGGCGAAAAACCGCCGCCAATCCGCTCCGGATCAGACGCCCAGCGACTTCAGCTTGCGATGAAGCGCGGAACGCTCCATGCCGACGAACTCCGCCGTGCGCGAGATGTTTCCGCCGAATCGGTTGATCTGGGCGATCAGATAATCGCGCTCGAACATTTCACGAGCCTCGCGCAGCGGCAAGGTCATGATGTGCTGATCACCTTGTGCGGAAATCTTCGGCAGCGTGTCGCCGACCTCTGTCGGCAGCATGTCGGCGGTGATCGGCGTATCGGGCCCGTCGCTGCGTGCGAGAATCATCAAGCGTTCGATGTTGTTGCGCAACTGGCGGATGTTGCCCGGCCAGTCATGCGCCTGCAGGACTGCGAGCGCATCCTCGCCGATCTTGCGGGGGCGTATGCCCGCCTGTTCGCTCACCTGACGCATGAACATGTCCACAAGGAAGGGTATGTCTTCACGCCTTTCGGCAAGAGCCGGGACGCGCACCGGGATCACCGCCAGCCGGTGGAACAGGTCCTCGCGGAAAAGGCCTTCCGAGATCATGTTTTCCAGGTTGTAGGCGGTCGAAGAGATGATGCGGACATCCACCTTGACGCGCTTCGAGCCGCCTACACGCTCGAACTGCTGATCGACAAGGACGCGCAAGATCTTGTTTTGCGTTTCCCGCGGCATTTCGCCGATTTCGTCGAGATAGAGAATGCCGCCATGGGCTTCTTCCAAGGCACCCGTTCGGCGTGGTTGGCCCGGCGTGCCTTCCGTGCCGAAAAGCGCGATTTCCATGCGATCCGGGGTGATTGCCGCCGCGTTCAGCGCGACGAACGGCCCGGACGAACGCGTGGATTTCCGATGGATCATGCGTGCGACAAGTTCCTTGCCCGAACCTGAAGGCCCCTGGATCATGATCCGGCTGTTGGTCGGCGCCACCTTTTCGATCGTCTGCCGCAGCTGCGATACGGCGACGGAGGTTCCGATAAGCTCCACCGGATCGCCGGACTTTCTTTTCAGTTCCGAGACCTCGCGCTTAAGCTTGGAATTCTCCAACGCCCGCTCGGCGATGAGAATCAGCCGGTCCGCCTTGAACGGTTTCTCGATGAAATCGTAAGCGCCACGCTTGATGGCGGAAACAGCCGTTTCGATGTTGCCGTGACCGGAAATCATCACCACCGGCAGATCGGGATGGCGGCCCTTGATTTCGTCAAGCAGCGCCAGTCCGTCGAGGCGACTACCCTGCATCCAGATGTCCAGGAAAACCAGTCTCGGCACACGATCGTTGATCGCCGCAAGCGCGCTGTCGCTGTCAAAAGCCGTCCGGGTCTCGTGACCCTCGTCCGACAGGATTCCCGAGACGATCTCCCGGATGTCCTCCTCATCGTCCACAACCAGAATATCAGCCGCCATTGGTATTACCCTTATCCTTTACAGTATCTTCGCCCCCGGTCTCCCCGGCAGGCGGCAGGATCACCCGGATCATCGCCCCGACGCCGCCGTCGAAATCGACCGGTGCGTCGTGCAGTTCCAGTTGTCCGCCATGGTCCTCGATGATTTTCTTGACGATTGCGAGGCCGAGACCGGTGCCCTTTTCGCGCATCGTCATGTAGGGCTCCAGAATTCTGTGCCGGTTTTCGGTCGGCAGCCCCTTGCCGTTGTCGATGACGTCAACGACGAAGCGGCCGGAAGCACCCTCGCGACGGGAGCGAATGATGATGGTCGGCGCACCACGCGACGTTCCAGCGGGAACGGCCTCGATCGCCTCGACCGCGTTCTTGACGATGTTGCCGAAAGCCTGGCCGAGCATGCGGCCGTCGAACTGGCCCTCGAGCGGCTCGTCACCGAAATCACGAACGAAGGTGATGTGCGTGTTGCCCATCTCGCGAAGAAAAACGGCATCCTTGAGGATCGAGCGCAGGTCGGATTTTTCCTTCGTCGGCTTCGGCATCCGTGCAAAGGCGGAGAATTCGTCGACCATCCGGCCGATATCCTCCACCTGCCGCACGATGGTATCGGTGCATTGATCGAAGACGGCCCGGTCCTGCTGGTCGATCTGCTTGCCGTACCGGCGCCTCAGGCGCTCGGCCGAAAGCTGGATCGGTGTCAGCGGGTTCTTGATCTCGTGGGCAATGCGGCGCGCCACATCGGCCCATGCGGTCGACCGCTGCGCGATCACCAGATCGGTGATGTCGTCGATGGTGATCACGTAGGAACCGTGCGAGTCGTCGCCTTCCTCCCGCGTCACCTGAACGTTGAGCGTGCGCTCGGTTCCGCCGCGCATGATGTTGATCTGCTTGCGGTAGTCGTTGCGATAGCGGCTTTCGGCCTCGATCAGCACCGCATCGATCTCCGGCGCAACCTCGCTGAGGCTTGCGCCCAGCAGTCCCGGCGCGGCCGTCCTCAGGAACTCTTCCGATGAGGGATTGGCGATGGTGATGCGACGGTCCTTGCCAACACCGATAACCGCGGTCGTGACGCCAGAAAGCACGGCCTCGATAAAGCGGCGGCGCTGATCCACTTCGTCCTTCGCCACCAGGATCTGCTCCTGCTGCGTACGGATCTCGCTGACCATTTTGTTGAAGGTGCGCGACAGATTGCCCACGTCGCCATCGACGGCGCGCACCGGAACGACGACGTCGAGATTGCCGGAGGCCACGCTGTCCGCAGCACCGATCAACTGCCGGATCGGTCGAACGATACGATCGGCAACGGCAATCGCCGTCCAGATTGCCGCCAGCAGAACGATGAGAGCAAAGCCGATATAGAGAACGCCGAAGGCGATCTGCAGCGACGTGCGCCCGGCCTCCAGAGCCTTGTATTCGGCAGTGTTCTCCTCCATCAGCCGCATCGAACGCATCACTTCGGGATCGACGTTGCGAACCGTGTAGAGATAGGTACCGGGTATATTGTCGAGTGGAATGACGGCGCCGACGAGGTTGGTGACGCCCGGAGGAATAAGCGTCGGCTGGCCGGAAATAGTGCTTTTAAGCGCATCCTGCGGAATAGCCGGCAGCGGCCGCTCGGTCGAGATATTCGCCTGAAGGATGGCGCTGCCGTCGGCGCGGACCAGGAAGGCGCCAAGCATGCCGCGCCCCCTCGCCTGCCGCGTCATCAATTCGGTGAAGCCGGTGCGATCGAGGCTGTAGAGCTGCCGGTTGCGCTCGAGGTCATTGGCCATCGACACAGTCTGGCCTTGCAGGTAGCTGGCATTCTCCAGCACATAAGCTTGCGCGACGTTCAGCGACGAGCGGACGATCGCCTGTGTCCGCAGGGAGAACCAGCGGTCGAGCCCGACGTCGAGGGTGATGCTAGCGAAAATCGCGACCAGAATCGCAGGCGTTATCGCGACGATCGAAAACAGCGCAACGATGCGCACATGCAGCCGCGCTGCCGCTCTTCCCTTGCTGCGCGCCCTCAGCAGTCTAAGAATTTCGCGCGCGATCAGGTAGATCAGACCGACGACGAAGACGCCGTTGATACCCGCACAGGCGATGACGATGTTTCGCTCTGGCCGAACGGGGGTAAGGCCGAGGAGAACGAGCAGCGACAAGGTGGCACAGATCAGCGCGCCGGTGGCGAGCATCAATCCGGGCAGGGCGAAGGATGCCCGCCGATCCTGGACAGTTGCGACCCTGTCCTCTGTGCCCAATGGCAGGGCCATTCCGTCCACCATGTAAAATGCTTCCCCCAAACCGGCGCCCGACGGCGCCGGCAAACGCGAACTTTAACAGGTCAAAGAAACTGACCGCAACGCCCCGCCCCAAAACGTATCGGCGAGCGCCGATCGGATGAGTCGCGTTCAACGACGACGCAGCGAATCGACGCTATGGACGTTCAAGCAACGCATTGTGGCGAAAATGCAACGGTGTTGCATCGCAGTCAAGCACTGCGTGAACTGCGGTAAACAGAGACTCCGAGTTCGCGGATCTTCTTGCGCAGCGTGTTTCGGTTAAGGCCGAGGAGGTCGGCAGCCTTGATCTGGTTGCCCCTGGTCGCCGTCAGGGCTGCAAGGATCAGTGGGTACTCCATCTCCGCGAGCACCCGATCATAGAGGCCGGAGGGCGGCAAGGCATCGCCGAAACTTGCGAAGTACTGCCGCATATTCTCTTCAACTGCCTGGGAAATCGACATCGAACCGGAGCGGGTCGCCGACTTTTCGATCGGGCTGTCGGGGATCTCCGAGCGTAGCTCGTTCTCGATGATCTCCCTGGTGATCACATCCTGTGGATAAAGCGCCGTCAGCCGCCTCACCAGATTTTCGAGTTCTCGCACATTGCCGGGCCACGGATGCGCCTTCATCAGTTCCAGCGCTTCCTGGTCGAAACGCTTGACGTCGAGCCCTTCCTTTTCGGCCTGCTGGACGAAATGGCGGACGAGATCCGGAATATCCTCCGCCCGGTCCCTGAGCGGCGGCAAGCGCAGTGGCACGACGTTCAAGCGATAGTAGAGATCCTCGCGGAAAAGCCCTTGATTGATCGACTGTTTCAGGTCCTTGTTCGTCGCGGCGACGATCCGTACGTCCGAGCGGATCGGCGTGCGCCCGCCGACGGTCGTGTATTCGCCCTGCTGCAACACACGCAGGAGCCTGGTCTGGGCATCCATCGGCATGTCGCCGATCTCGTCGAGGAAGAGCGTTCCGCCTTCCGCCTGCTCGAAACGGCCGGTCGAGCGCGTCTGTGCGCCGGTAAAGGCGCCCTTCTCGTGGCCGAACAGCTCCGATTCGATAAGGTCGCGCGGGATCGCCGCCATGTTGATCGCAACGAAGGGGCCATTCCGGCGCTTGCCGTAGTCGTGCAGCGCGCGCGCGACCAGTTCCTTGCCGGTCCCCGATTCCCCGGTGATCATCAATGTGAGATCGGTCTGCATCAGGCGCGCGAGCACCCGGTAGATTTCCTGCATGGCGGCCGAGCGGCCGACAAGCGGCATACCGTCCTGCGAATCGTCGTCGATCCTGGAGGGACGACGCTTCGGTTCGGCGAGCGCCCGACCGATGATCCCGATCAGTTCCGTCAGGTCGAAAGGCTTCGGGAGGTAGTCATAGGCTCCCTTTTCGGACGCCTTGATGGCTGTCATGAACGTGTTCTGCGCGCTCATCACGAGAACAGGCAGATCCGGACGCGCCTTCTTGATCCGAGGCAGAAGGTCGAAGGCGTTCTCATCCGGCATTATGACGTCGGTCACGACCAGATCACCGTCGCCAGCAGCGATCCAGCGCCACAGCGTCGCCGCATTGGAGGTGATGCGCACATCATAGCCGGCGCGGCTCAGAGCCTGGTTGAGCACGGTGCGAATGGCGGCATCGTCATCCGCGACGAGGATCGTAGCACCCGTCATGCAATGTTTCCTTTTGTCATCGGAATTTCGTCGTCATCCGCCGCGGGCCCCTTGGACGCCGGCATCAGAACACGGAAGGTGGTGCGGTTGTGCTGGCTATCGCATTCAACGATGCCCCCATGGCCGCCGATGATCTTGGCGACCAGCGCCAGCCCCAGGCCCGAGCCGTTCGTCTTCGTGGTGATGAACGGGTCGAAAAGATGCGGCAGCAGATCCGACGGAACGCCGGGCCCGTTGTCGTGCACGCAGAACTCAAGCGGCAGCGAGATCTTTTCGCGCGTTCCGGCAACCGAGAGCCGAATGCCGGGCCGATAGGCCGTCGTCAGCATGATCTCGCCGTCCGTCCGGTCGCCGATCGCCTCGGCGGCATTCTTGATCAGGTTGAGGAATACCTGAACGAGCTGGTCTCGATTGGCATAAACCGGGGGCAGTGACGGGTCGTAGTTCTCGGAAATCTTGATTCTGCGGGCAAAGCCAGCCTTGGCAATCGCCTTCACGTGGTCGAGCACGGAATGGATATTGAGCGGTACGCGATCGACCGGCCGTTCGTCGGAGAAGACCTCCATGCGGTCGACGAGCGATACGATACGGTCCGTCTCGTCACAGATCAGCCGAGTCAAGGCCCGGTCCTCGTCGTTGACCGATGTTTCGAGAAGCTGTGCAGCGCCGCGAATGCCGGAAAGCGGGTTCTTGATCTCGTGGGCCAGCATCGAGGCGAGACCGGTCACCGATCGCGCGGCGCCTCGATGGGTCAGCTGCCGATCGATTTTGTCGGCCATCGAGCGCTCTTGGAAGACGATAACCACGGACCCCGGTGCGGAGAGAACCGGCGCAACGTAGAGATCGACGAGCTTGTCGGCGCCAAGACGCGGCGAGCTCAGATCGACCCTGTATTCGTTGACAGGCGCCCGTCGTTCGCGAACCTGATCGATCAACGTCAGCAGCGGGCTGCCGAATGGAATGAACGCGCTGATGTTATGGCGGGCGAGATGATTGGCGCTGGCGCCAAAAAAGGACTCGGCTTCCCAGTTGGCGAAGGCCACCAGGCCATTTTCGTCAACAAGGATTACAGGGTTCTGGATCGCGTTCAGAACCGCCATGGAAAGATCGTTCGCATCTCCCACCGGCTCCATTGCCATTGCCTTGTCCGTCATGCCGCCATCTCCTCGTTGATCGGTGCGACGCCGGAATTCGCGATCGCGGCAGCGACCCGGTCGCTGACCAGATCCGGATCGGTAGATGTCAGGATCGCCGCCTTGTCCGCGGACGAGAGATCCGGTGCGAAACGCTCGATGTACCAGCCGACATGCTTGCGAGCGTGCCGAAGGCCGATCTGAGGCCCATAGAATTCGAGCATCGTTGCGTAGTGCTCGGCGAAGATCTTCGCGATCTCCAATGCATCGGGATGAAGACGAGCGCCGGCAAGAACACCCGCATGCCAAGGCCGCCCCTGTGACGAACGACCGACCATGACCGCGTCGGCACCCGACCGGCGCAGGATTTCCGTCGTGTCTGCCACCGTATCGACGTCGCCATTGGCGATGAGAGGGACCGAGATGACGTCGCGAACCGCACGAAGCGCGTCCCAGTTCGCCTTTCCGCTATAGAACTGCATCCGGGTGCGGCCGTGAATCGTGATGGCCCGCACACCCGCCTCTTCGGCCCTGCGGGCAATCAACGGAGCATTGATCGAGTTCTCGTCCCAACCGAGCCGCATCTTCAGCGTTACAGGCACGGAAACGGCCCTGACGATTGCTTCGACAAGCGACAGCGCGTGATCGGGGTCGCGCATCAGGGCGGAACCGGAATAGCCGCCGGTCACTTTCTTCGCCGGGCAGCCCATGTTGATGTCGATGATGTCGGCGCCGTTCGCCTCGACGATCCTTGCGGCCTCCGCCATCCAGTGCGCCTCACGACCTGCGAGCTGGACGATGTGCGGCTCGATGCCCGAATTCTTCAGCCGCACCCAGGATTCGGCGGCGTTACAGACCAGTTCACGGCTGGCGACCATTTCCGTCACCACAAATCCCGCGCCGAAACGCCAGGCGAGCGTGCGGAAAGGCAGATCCGTCACCCCGGACATCGGCGCGAGCGCCACCCGGTTGCGGATTTCAACATTCCCGATCCGGAGCGACGATGACAGGGCCAGTAGTGGCAAATGCATATCTTTCAGGCACATGTTCTTCTTGCACTATTTTTAGACATTGTTATTCGGCTTGCCAAGCGATTTCCACGCGCCCGGCGAAATTCCTCACATGGCTCCAATGACGGCTTCCAACGGCGGGGGCTGGCAATGGCGGGGCCTTCGCGGTAGATCACGGCAAAGATCGGCGAAATGCGGGACCACATACATAAGATGCAGCCTGAAGAACAGTTCTCCTGTGGTGTCGTCATCGTCGCGGCCGGCCGCGGCGAGCGTGCCGGCCAATCGGCCGAGGGGCCGAAACAGTACCGGACGATCGGCGGCCGCCCCGTTATCGCGCACACGCTTAACATTTTCGCGACATGGGCAGGAACGGGACCGGTGGTTGTGGTCATCCACCCGGACGACGAGGAATTGCTTGCCTCCGCTTTGAAGCGCGTGCTCACGCCAAGCGATTTGACCATCGTGCACGGAGGAGCGACGCGGCAGCTTTCGGTCCTCGCCGGCTTGGAGGCGATTGCAACTGCTGGCGCCAAATACGTCATGATCCACGACGCAGTGCGCCCCTTTGTCGACCACGCCCTGCTCGATCGCTGCCGGGCAGCGCTGCTGGCCGGTGCGGAGGCGGTCCTGCCGGCGATCGCCGTCGCCGATACGCTGAAGCGGGCCGGCGCAAATGGCGTCGTAAGAGAGACCGTCCCACGGACCAACCTCTTTGCGGCACAGACGCCGCAGTGTTTCAAGTTGGACGCGATCCTCTCCGCGCACCGTGCCGCCAACGCCGACGCAAAAGCGGATTTCACCGATGACGCGTCCATTGCCGAATGGGCGGGCATCCCCGTTGTCCTGGTCGAAGGTATGGTGGACAACGTCAAGCTCACGTTGCAGAGGGATATTTCGATGGCTGATGAAAGGCTCACGGGCAGCACGATCCCGGACGTGCGCACCGGCAATGGCTACGACGTCCATCAACTCATCGAAGGCGACGGCGTCACGCTTTGCGGCGTGTTCATTCCGCACGATCGCAAACTCTCCGGCCATTCCGATGCCGATGTCGCTCTGCATGCGCTGACCGACGCACTTCTCGCAACCTGCGGCGCAGGTGATATCGGCGATCATTTCCCTCCATCGGATCCGCAATGGAAGGGTGCGCCTTCCCGTATCTTTCTGGAGCATGCGGCGCGTATCGTGCGCGAGCGCGGCGGCGTCATCACCAATGCGGACGTATCGATCATCGCTGAAGCACCGAAGGTCGGGCCGCACCGGCAGCAGATGCGAGAGAACCTGGCAGCAATGCTCTGCATCGCAATCGACCGCTGCTCGATCAAGGCGACCACCAATGAAAAGCTCGGCTTCATTGGCCGAAACGAAGGCATCGCGGCAATCGCAACTGCGACGGTCGTCTACGCGCCGGGGAGCAGCGCATGATGTGGCCGGCCGATATCGAGCGAAAGGCCCACGCGATCGTCGCGGACTTCACCCAACGCAAACTGAAGCTCGCTACGGCGGAGTCATGTACGGGCGGCTTAATTGCCGGCGCGCTAACCGAGATTGCCGGTTCGTCGCTCGTTGTCGACCGGGGTTTCGTCACCTACTCCAACGACGCCAAGATCCAGATGCTCGGTGTTGAACTCGCGACGCTCGCCGCCCACGGCGCGGTCTCGCGCGAAACCGCCATCGAAATGGCACGCGGCGCCGTCTCCCATTCCGGGGCGGATGTCGCGGTCGCGGTGACAGGAATAGCTGGCCCGGGCGGAGGTTCGGTGGAAAAGCCGGTGGGGCTCGTCCACCTGGCGGCGACAGGGCGCAATGGCAGGGTGCTTCACCGTGAGATGCGCTATGGCGACATCGGCCGCGACGCGGTTCGAATGGCGGCCGTCAGAACCGCACTCGATCTCCTCGAAGAGATCGCTCAGGAGGCGTAGACTTCATCGGCTCGCTTTTCGAAGGCTTCCGAAAACATGCGGAACGCCCGGTCGAACATGGTGCCCATCAAGGCCCCCAGAATGCGGCTCTTGAACTCGTAGTCGATATAGAAGTGCACGATCGACAGCTTTTCGCCGGTCGGCTCGAAGCGCCACTCATTGTCGAGATATTTGAACGGCCCGTCGATATAGTTGACGTCGATCGTGCGCTCGGCCTTGTTGAGTAGAACCTGGGTCGTGAAGGTCTCGCGGATCGCCTTGTAACCGACGGTCATGTCGGCCAGCAGCAACACCTTGCCATCTCGCTCCTTGCGTGAGCGCACGCTCAAGGCCTCACAGAGCGGCAGAAACTCCGGATAGCGATCGACGTCGGCGACGAGATCGAACATCTGATCGGCCGAATGCTTGACGACATGGTTGGTTTCAAAGTGTGGCATGACTCGCAGTTAAGCTCGTGCCGCGAGAAGTTCAAGCAGGGTGCGCATTTGTGCCCGGCTTCTTATCTGCAGGACCGGAACGTCCGGCCCGTGCTTCCGCAGGCCGGCCTCGATCCGCGGCGCGAACTTGCGCTCGAACGTCCAGATGTAGCGGACGAACTCCCAACTTACCCGTTCCGGACATCCGTCGGCCATTTCCGGCCGTGCCGCCCCTCGCCATTTCAGCCAACGCCGCGTCACGCCTATCAGGCACAGCAAGCGTGGCAGCCTCACCCAGAGCACGACGTCGGCCCGGGGCAGTCGCAGATCGAAGGTCGACGGGTTCGTCCCATCCATCACCCATCGCGCGTCAGCGATCTTGGCGGCGATAAGATTTCTTTGTTCCTCCCGCGCTCTGGAAACCCATCCGGGCAGCCAGAAGAACTCTCTGTCCATCGAAACAAATGGGATTTCGTAGTGTTCCGACAAGCGTCGGGCGAGTGTCGTCTTGCCTCCCCCCGAGCAGCCAATGACCAAAACACGTTTTGCCTCCGAGAGAATAGATGCAACCCGCTTCGTGTCCGTCAGATCATCTGCCACTCTCACCCCCCAAAAAAGAGCCGCGACGATCCAACGCCGCGGCTGTTTTTCACCGGCTGTGGAATGAACTATTCCGCTTCGGCCAACAGCTTCTTCTCGCGTGCTGCCCTCAGCCGTGCGAAATCATCACCGGCATGATGCGACGAGCGTGTCAGCGGGCTCGAAGCGACCATCAGGAAGCCCTTCGTGTAGGCGACCGTCTCATAGGACTTGAACTCCTCCGGGGTCACGAATTTCTCGACCTTGTGGTGCTTGCGGGTCGGCTGCAGATACTGGCCGATCGTCAGGAAATCGACGTCGGCGGTGCGCAGATCGTCCATCAACTGCAGCACCTCGTTCCGTTCTTCGCCAAGACCGACCATGATGCCGGATTTGGTGAACATCGACGGATCGAGTTCCTTCACCCGCTGCAGGAGTCGGATCGAATGGAAATAGCGGGCGCCAGGGCGGACGGTCAGGTAGTTCGAGGGCACCGTCTCGAGATTGTGGTTGAAGACGTCGGGCTTGGCGGCAACCACACGCTCCAGCGCACCGGGCTTGCGTAGAAAGTCGGGTGTCAGGATCTCGATGGTCGTTTCGGGAGAGGCCTCGCGGATCGCGAAGATGACCTTCTCGAAATGCTCGGCACCACCATCGTCCAGGTCGTCGCGGTCGACCGAGGTGATGACGACGTGGCTGAGCCCCATCTGCTTGACCGCCTTGGCAACATTGGCAGGCTCTTCCATGTCGAGCGCATTCGGCTTGCCGGTCGAGACGTTGCAGAAAGCGCAAGCGCGCGTGCAGATCTCGCCCATGATCATGAAGGTCGCGTGCTTCTTGTCCCAACATTCGCCGATGTTCGGGCAGCCGGCCTCCTCGCAGACGGTGACCAGATTGTTGCCCTTCACGATCGAGCGGGTTTCCATGTATCCCTTCGACGTCGGCGCCTTTACCCGAATCCAATCGGGCTTGCGCAGGACTTCCGTGTCAGGCTTGTGCGCCTTTTCCGGATGGCGGACGCGTTGCGCCCGGTCCGAGACAGCATCGAAAACCGTTACCATGTGTCTTCCTTTGTCGCGTCGAGCGCGCGGCGTGACGCCGACCTGCCCGTTTTCGATCTATATAAACGGCCCGACAGGAAAAGTCAGGCCGCCAGTTGCAATGCGGCCCGACAGCAGACGCATGGCTTGCGCGGCGCTACCTTCTCACAGCGCGCCCCGCGGCAATCAGCAGGCAGGCGCCGATAAAGCCGACGACCAGATAGGAGAGCCAGCCGGTGTAGGCCATACCGAAGGCGGCCAGAATGAAGTTCAGTACGATGGCGCCCAGAATGCCGAGGACGATATTCATGAACAGCCCCATCTCGCTGTTCATGAATCTCTCCGCAAGCCAACCGGCCAATCCGCCTATGATGATTGCAGCAAGAATACCGACGCCATTCAAGCTCATCGCGACCTCCCCGCAGTGAAAAAGCACCAGCGGCTTCAATGCATGATCGGATCAAAAGTTCCGAACGGCGGCACGTCATCAGGCGTTCAGCATCCGGCCGTAGGCGTCAAGCACGCTTTCCTTCATCATTTCCGACAGCGTCGGATGCGGGAAGACCGTGTGCATCAGTTCTTCCTCGGTCGTTTCGAGATTCATGGCAACAACGAAACCCTGGATGAGTTCGGTCACCTCGGCACCGACCATATGCGCGCCCAAGAGTTCGCCGGTTTTCTTATCGAAGATCGTCTTGATCAGACCCTGGTCCTCGCCGAGCGCGATGGCCTTGCCGTTGGCGGCGAAGTTAAAGCGGCCGACACGGATCTCGCGGCCGAGCTCCTTGGCCTTCGCTTCAGTCAGTCCGACAGAGGCAACCTGCGGGTCGCAATAGGTGCAGCCCGGGATTTTACCCTTGTCGAGCGCGTGCACGCCTGGGACGCCGGCGATCTTCTCGACGCAGATCACGCCCTCGTGTTCGGCCTTGTGCGCCAGCATCGGCGGCCCGGCAACGTCGCCGATCGCGTAGATACCGGCTACATTCGTCTTACCATAGCCATCGGTGATGATGCAGCCGCGATCGGTTTTGACGCCAAGCGCCTCGAGCCCAAGATTCTCAATATTGCCTTGCACGCCGACGGCAGAGATCAGGCGGTCGGCCTTGATCTGCGTTGCCTTGCCGTCCTTCGTCTCGACATGCGCGGTGACATCATTCGCGCCCTTCTCAACCTTCGTCACTTTGGCGTCGGTGAAGATCTTCATGCCGCGCTTTTCGAGTTGCTTGCGGGCGAAAGCGGAAATCTCCGCATCCTCGACCGGCATGACCTGCGGCAACAGCTCGACGACGGTGACGTCCACGCCCATCGACAGGTAGAAGCTTGCGAATTCGATGCCGATGGCGCCGGAGCCCATCACGAGCATGGATTTTGGCATTTCCTCAGGCTTCATCGCCTCGAAATAGGTCCAGATCATCTTGCCATCGGGCTCGATGCCCGGAAGCGCGCGTGGCCGGGCGCCAGTCGCGATGATGATGTGCTTGGCGGTGTATGTGCCCTCACCCTTCACACCCTTCGGCACAGGGTTCTGCGGCTGGACCGCGGGCTTCGACGGCGCGCCAACGACGATCTCGCCGGGCTTCGTCAGCTTGGCCTCGCCCCAGATGATGTCGACCTTGTTCTTCTTCATGAGGAAACCAACGCCACCGTTCAGCCGAGCGGAGACAGCACGCGAGCGGGCGACGACGTCCTTGACGTTGGCGGTCATCTTGCCTTCCAACGTCAGACCGTATTTCTTGGCGTGATTGGCGTGGTCAAGGATCTCGGCGGAACGCAGCAACGCCTTGGTCGGAATGCAGCCCCAGTTGAGGCAGATGCCGCCGAGGTGCTCGCGTTCGACGATCGCCGTCTTCAAGCCAAGCTGAGCTGAACGGATGGCGGTGACATAGCCCCCCGGACCCGAACCGATAACGATAACGTCGTAATTCTCAGCCATATGTTCCTGCCTTTTGTCTCAAGCGACCTGTCGGGTGAAAAGCACCCAGTCGTGTTTCCTGCTGTCCTCGAAAAGCGGCACGGCTTCAACGCGCGCCACCTCCTCGAAGCCGTTGACCTGGTAGAGTGCCTGAGCCGTTTCATTGTGGCTTTCGGTGATCAGGCTCACCGGCGCCGACCCGGCGCGGGCAATTTCGTGTTCCAGCAAGGCGCGGCCGATCCCCTTGCCGCGATGATGCTTGTAGACGCCGAGGCTGTCGATGAACCAATGATCCACCACCTGCCTCTGGAGGGCGAGCAACGGGGCGAGCACCGGATGCTTCGCTTCGATATCGCGGACGGAGGCATCGATCGCGTAGGAGACCGCTATACCAGCAATCTCGTCCTCGACTTCGGCAACAATGGCATCACGCCACGTACCCCGCCCCGCGTCTTCGCGTAGCTTGTTGCGGCCGTGTTCGAACGCCGTTTCGGCGACGCCACGCAACACACCGCCATACCAGAGCCAGGCCGCAAATCCGTGCGAGGCAATATCGATCAGGACAGCTAGTTCCGCTGCCTCTCTTCGTTCCGCAGGCCTGATGGTCACGCCAGCCGTCATGGTCAGAGCCCGAGCATCATCCGCACGACCGGTTCCAATCCCCGGCCAATCGCGCGGGTGTTGTCGGCGTCGAGATGCACGCCATCAAGCGGCGTGGTTTTCGCAACGGAGCCGGCATCGAAAAAGCCGCAATCGAGCTCGTCGGCGAGATCGCGGTAGAGCGGCGCCAGCATCGCCGACTGCTCGATAGCGCCCGCATACATTGCTGCGAAGGCGCTGTTCGCGGTTTCGCAAAGCGGCGGCGGCGAGACGATGAGGATGTCCGGGCCCTCCTCGGCGTCGACCGGCCAGTCGTGCCGCCGAACGAGATTGACAAGGCGCGCGATCCCTTTGACAGCACCGAAGGCTGTGCCGTGGATCATCGGCTTCATGTCGTTGGTGCCGAGCAGGAGGATCATCAGATCGATCGGCGCATGGCTGTGGAGCACGGTCGGCAACACGCGGGCTCCGTTGCGGTCGCAATCGGCGAGATGGTCGTCATAGGCTGTCGTGCGGCCGTTCAGCCCTTCGGCTATGACGTGCACACCCGGACCGAGGGCCTTTTGCAGCACGCTCGGCCAGCGGTCCTCCAACGCATGCCGGCCAAGGCCGCTCGCGTCATAGCCCCACGTCAGACTGTCACCGTAGCAAAGGACTGTCTTCATCGCTTGTGCCCGCGTTTACAGCGCCGCGCGTCTTCTCAGACGCGCAAAGGACGCTGTAGCACTTTGAATCGCTGCATGTTTTGTCCTTGAATCGGCTACGATTTAAGGAAACATACAGCAGGGAATGGACCGGCCAGAAAAGCCGGTCCGGATCGCATCAGACCAGCATGCCCATCGGGTTTTCGATGTAGCGCTTGAAGGCGGCGAGCAGCTCGGCGCCGAGCGCGCCATCGACGCAGCGATGGTCGGTCGAGAGCGTCACAGTCATCATGTTGGCGATGACCATTTCCTTGTTCTTGACGACGACGCGTTCCTCGCCGGCACCGACCGCAAGGATGGTCGCATGCGGCGGGTTGACGACGGCGGCGAAGTTCTTGACGCCCATCATGCCCATGTTGGAGACGGCCGTGGTGCCGCCCTGATACTCTTCCGGCTTCAGCTTGCGCTCCTTGGCGCGCTTGCCGAAGTCCTTCATCTCGTTGGAGATGGCCGAAAGGCTTTTCAGCTCCGCCTGGCGGATAATCGGCGTGATCAAACCACCCGGGATAGAGACAGCAACGCCGACATCGGCGTGCTTGTGCTTGACCATGTTGGTATCGGTCCAGGAGACGTTCGCATCCGGAACGTCGCGCAGTGCAAGCGCCAGCGCCTTGATCACCATGTCGTTGACCGAGAGCTTGTAGACGGGCTTGCCGTCTTTCTCCGGGGCTGCGGCATTGAGCTGCGCGCGAAGCGCAAGCAGCGCATCGAGCTCGCAATCGATCGAGACATAGAAATGCGGGATCGTCTGCTTCGATTCCTGCAGGCGCTTGGCAATGGTCTTACGCATGCCATCATGCGGGACGAGCTCGTAGGAGCCCGGCTCGAAGAGCTTGAGCACGGCATCCTCTGACATGCCCTTGGCGAGCGCCGGAGCGGGTGCAGCCGCGGCGGCGGCCTGAGGTGCGGCTGCCGGCTTCGCACCGCCACCGGCAACAGCCGTCTCGACGTCTTTCTTGACGACACGGCCATACGGGCCGGACCCGGCGATTGCCGAGAGATCGATGCCAGCTTCCTTGGCGAGACGGCGCGCAAGCGGCGAAGAGAATACACGCTTGTCATCCCCCGCAGCGGGTGCTGGCGATGGCGCTGCGGCGGGCTGGGCAGCAGGTGCCGCAGCGGGCGGCGCCGCCGGAGCCGGTTGTTCGGTTTTGACGGCGGGCGCCGGTGCTGCCGCGCCGTTGCCACCCTTCGCAGCCGTCGTCACGTCCTCGCCATCAGCGGCCAGAACGGCGATCAGCGCATTGACCTTGACGCCTTCGGTCCCGGCCGGAACGACGATCTTGGCGACCGTGCCTTCATCGACGGCTTCCACTTCCATGGTCGCCTTGTCGGTCTCGATCTCGGCGATGACGTCGCCGGACCTCACCTTGTCGCCTTCCTTGACCAGCCACTTGGCCAGATTGCCTTCTTCCATGGTCGGAGAGAGGGCAGGCATCGTGATGTTGATTGGCATCGAAGCGCCCTCCCCTTATTTGTAGCAAACGGCTTTCACGGCATCGACGACCTCGGCGACGCTCGGCAGCGCCAGCTTTTCGAGGTTTGCGGCATAGGGCATCGGCACATCCTTGCCGGCGATCGTCAGGATCGGCGCATCGAGGTAATCGAAGGCCTGCTGCATGACGCGTGTGGCGATTTCGGTACCGACGGAGGACTGCGGGTAGCCTTCTTCGACGGTGACCAGACGGCCGGTCTTCTTCACCGACTCGATCACGGTCGGAAGATCCATCGGGCGGATCGTGCGAAGATCGATGATCTCGACGTCAATGCCCTGCGCTTCGAGTTCGGCCGCAGCTTTGACCGCATAGGTCATGCCGATGCCGAAGGAAACGATGGTTGCATCCTTGCCGACGCGATGGATGCGCGCCTTGCCGATCGGCAGCACGAAATCATCGAGCTTCGGCACCTCGAAGGAATGACCGTAAAGGATTTCATTCTCGAGGAAGATCACCGGGTTCGGGTCGCGGATCGCAGCCTTCAAGAGGCCCTTCGCATCAGCGGCCGTGTACGGCATGACGACCTTGAGGCCCGGAATATGGCTGTACCAGGCGGCATAGCACTGCGAGTGCTGCGCGGCGACGCGAGCGGCCGCTCCGCTCGGGCCACGGAAAACGATCGGCGCGCCCATCTGGCCGCCCGACATATAAAGCGTCTTGGCGGCCGAGTTGATGATCTGATCGATCGCCTGCATGGCGAAGTTGAAGGTCATGAACTCGACGATCGGCCGCAGACCGGTCATTGCCGCGCCGACGCCGACGCCGGCGAAACCATGCTCGGTGATCGGGGTATCGACCACGCGACGTGGGCCGAATTCCTGCAGCAGGCCCTGGGTGATCTTGTAGGCGCCCTGGTATTCGGCGACTTCCTCACCCATGACGAAGACGTCGTCATTGGCGCGCATCTCCTCGGCCATCGCATCACGAAGCGCCTCGCGCACCGTCATCGAAACCATTTCCGTTCCGGCGGGGATCGCCGGGTCGGCAGGAATTTCCGCCTTCGGCTGAGCCGCAACCGGCGCCGCGGTCGGAGCCGGAGCGGCCGCGGGCGCTTCACTCGCAGCAGGCTTCGGAGCCTCGGCCTTCGGCGTTACGATATCGCCGGCAGCCTCGCCGTCCTGCAGCAGCACGGCGATCGGCGTATTGACCTTCACGCCCTCGGTACCTGCGGCGATCAGGAGCTTGCCGATCGTACCTTCGTCGACGGCCTCCACTTCCATCGTCGCCTTGTCAGTTTCAATCTCGGCAATGACATCGCCCGAGGACACCTTGTCCCCCTCGTTCTTCAGCCATTTGGAGAGCGTGCCTTCCTCCATCGTCGGGGAAAGGGCGGGCATGAGAATTTCTACTGGCATGGTTGTCCCTCCCCGGATCAAAGCAGGATGTCGGTATAGAGCTCGGATGCATCCGGCTCCGGATCAGACTGGGCGAAATCGGCACTGTCCGCAACGATGTCGCGAACGTCCTTGTCGATCTGCTTCAGCTCTTCCTCGCTCGCCCAGCCCTTTTCGGTAAGCCGGGCCTTTACCTGCTCGATTGGGTCGTGCTCGGAGCGCATCTTCTGCACTTCGTCCTTCGACCGGTACTTCGCCGGGTCGGACATGGAGTGGCCGCGATAGCGATAGGTCAGCATCTCGAGGATGATCGGCCCCTTGCCGGAACGGCAATATTGAACGGCTTCATCGGCTGCCGCCTTGACCGCGCGAACATCCATGCCGTCGACCTGATAACCGGGAATGCCGAAGGAGGCGCCGCGTTGCGAGAAGTCGGTCTGCGCTGAAGCGCGGGACACGGACGTGCCCATGGCGTAGCGGTTGTTCTCGACGATGTAGATCACCGGCAGCTTCCAGAGAGCAGCCATGTTGAAGCTCTCATAGACTTGGCCCTGGTTGGCGGCACCATCGCCGAAATAGGCGAGGCTGACATTATCGTTGCCGCGGTACTTGTTGGCGAAGGCAAGGCCGGTGCCAAGCGAGACCTGCGCGCCAACGATGCCGTGGCCGCCATAAAAATGCTTTTCCTTGGAGAACATGTGCATCGAGCCGCCTTTCCCCTTGGAAAGGCCGCCGCGACGGCCGGTCAGTTCCGCCATCACGCCGCGCGCACTCATTCCGCAAGCAAGCATGTGGCCGTGATCACGGTAACCGGTGATGACCTGATCACCTTCCTTGAGCGCCATCTGCATCCCGACCACGACGGCTTCCTGACCGATATAGAGGTGACAGAAGCCGCCGATGAAGCCCATGCCGTAAAGCTGGCCGGCCTTCTCCTCGAAACGCCGGATCAGCAACATTTCGCGGTAGGCCTTGAGATCATCTTCCTTGGAGAATTCGGCGATGGTGCCGCCGGCGAAGTCCTTCTTTGCGGACTTGGCAGCGGTCTTGCGGCTGGAGACGGACGCGGTTTTTCGCGGAGCCATTCATTCCTCCCAAATGGTTAGCCTTTGCGGGCTACCATAGGGAAAGAAGAGCGACACAGCAATGCCATATTTGCATGGCTATTATTCTGCGTAAGAGATTGAATTTTACCAGGAATTTTCAGTTAACTCAATTTAAGTTAATTCGGGCCGCGATGAAAAATAACAATCTCGTCGCTCCGCGACATGTTGAGCGCGAGGCGAGCCTTCTCATCCAGCATATCTCGTTCCAGCGAACCGTCGCTCATCAGCTCGACCTCCTTTTCCAGGATTTTTCGCTGATGAGTCAGCTCATCCAATCGGGCTTGCCGCACGGCGATCTGTCGGTCGAACTCCTCCGTCGCCCTCAGGCCGTATCCTCCGTGGATCGAATGATAGCCGAAATAGGAAAGAAACGCGACCGCCATGAGCGGCACCACCAGCCGCCCCAGTCTCCGTTTCTTGTGATGTCGTGTCCACATGGTCCATGCCCTGATACGCAATACAAGACGAGACTAACGTCGATTGATTAACCGACCGTTGACCATGAATGGCAAGGAAAAGGAAACCCGCCTGCCGTGAGGCAGACGGGTTGAGATTACGTCGATTTTAGGTGGCGATGCATACCGCTGGATTCGCCCCTCACCCTAGCCCTCTCCCCGCACGCGGGGAGAGGGGATTTTGACCGCCGAGCTTGCCGCTTGTCCCTTCTCCCCGCTCGCGGGGAGAAGGTCCCGGCAGGCGGATGAGGGGCGGACATTGCGCCCCTTATCGGCTTGCACTCAGCCCCGCAGGATCGAGCGGCCGGCGTATTTGGCCTGCAGACCGAGCTGCTCTTCGATACGAATCAGCTGGTTGTACTTGGCAAGCCGGTCGGAGCGCGCGAGCGAGCCGGTCTTGATCTGTCCGCAATTGGTGGCGACCGCGAGATCGGCGATCGTCGCGTCTTCGGTTTCGCCGGAACGGTGCGACATGACGGCGGTATAGCGGGCCTTGTGGGCCGTCTCGACCGCATCGAGCGTTTCCGAGAGCGAGCCGATCTGGTTGACCTTGACGAGGATCGAGTTGGCGACACCCATCTTGATGCCGTCGCGCAGTCGAGCCGAGTTGGTGACGAAGAGATCGTCGCCGACGAGCTGGACTTTGGAGCCGATCTTATCGGTCAGCGCCTTCCAGCCATCCCAGTCGTCCTCGGCCATCCCGTCCTCGATCGAGATGATCGGGTACTTGGCGGCGAGTTCGGCGAGGTATTCCGCCATGGCGCCGGGCTCCAGCGTGCGGCCCTCACCTTCGAGCACATACTTGCCGTCCTTGAAGAATTCCGTCGAAGCGCAGTCGAGCGCGACATACATGTCCTCGCCCGGCTTGTAGCCAGCCTTCTCGATCGACTTCATGATGAAGTCCAGCGCCGCGGGGGCGGAGGCCAGACCCGGAGCAAAGCCACCTTCGTCGCCGACATTGGTGTTGTGGCCGTCGGCGGCCAGCTGCTTCTTCAGCGTGTGGAAGACTTCCGAGCCCATGCGCACGGCGTCTTTCAGCGTTTCCGCGCCGACCGGCATGATCATGAATTCCTGGAAATCGATCGGGTTGTCGGCATGCGCGCCACCATTGATGATGTTCATCATCGGAACCGGCAGGAGATGCGCGTTCGGACCGCCGACATAGCGGTAGAGCGGCAGGCCGGAAGCCTCGGCCGCAGCCTTTGCAACCGCCAGGGAGACGCCGAGAATGGCATTGGCGCCGAGGCGCGACTTGTTCGCCGTGCCGTCGAGCTCGATCATGGTCTTGTCGATCTGGATCTGGTTTTCGGCGTCGAGGCCCCCGATCGCTTCGAAGATCTCTCCGTTGACCGCGTCGACGGCGCGCTCGACGCCCTTGCCGAGATAGCGCGTACCGCCGTCGCGCAGTTCGACCGCTTCGTGGGCACCGGTCGAGGCGCCCGACGGAACAGCGGCCCGGCCGAAACTACCCTCTTCGAGATGAACGTCGACCTCGACGGTCGGGTTGCCGCGGCTGTCCAGAATTTCGCGGCCGATGATATCGATGATTGCAGTCATGATCTCTTCCCTGGTTAGGACGACGGTGTGGTCGGGCCTGTCTTAATTCAAGGCCTCGAAATTACAATGGCGCGAAGGATGCAAATGCCGAAGCGCCATTGCGGTTCATGAAAATTTCACGAAGGCCGGCGCAGCTCAGGCCTTGGCGATCGCGTCGAAAGCAAGCAGCTTTTCAAGAAGCTGCGGCATGTCCTTCAGGTGCACCATATTGGGGCCATCCGAAGGCGCGTTGTCGGGATCTTCGTGCGTCTCGATGAAGAGGCCGGCGACGCCGACAGCGACGGCAGCGCGCGCCAAGGTTTCGACGAACTCGCGCTGGCCGCCCGTGGAGCCGCCCTGTCCGCCCGGCTGCTGCACGGAATGGGTGGCGTCAAAGATCACCGGCGCCCCGAGCGCCGCCATGATCGGCAAAGAGCGCATGTCGGAAACCAGCGTGTTATAGCCGAAGGAGGCGCCGCGCTCGCACAGAAGAACGTTCGGATTGCCGCTCATCGTGAACTTGGCAAGCACGTTCTTCATGTCCCAGGGCGCGAGGAACTGACCCTTCTTGACGTTGATCGCGCGGCCGGTCTTGGCGGCCGCCACGAGCAGGTCGGTCTGGCGCGACAGAAAGGCCGGGATCTGCAGGATGTCGACCGTTTCCGCGACGATCGCGCATTGCTCTTCGGTGTGAATGTCGGTCAGCACCGGAAAGCCGAACTCCTTCTTGAGGTCCGCGAAAATTTCCAGCGCGTTGTCGAGGCCGATGCCGCGCTTGCCGGAGAGGGAGGTGCGGTTCGCCTTGTCGAAGGAAGACTTGTAAACGAGGCCGAGCCCCAGCGACTTGCAAAGCTCGACCAGCTTTCCGGCCATCATGAAGGCATGATCGCGGCTCTCCATCTGGCAGGGGCCGGCGATCAGCGCCAGCCGCTTCTTCTGCGAAAAGACAACCTGGCCGGCACCCTCGCCGACGACAACCCTGGCATTTGTTTCCATCATCACACTCCAAATGCGAAAATCACTCCTTGCCCCGGCGCTTCCGGGACAATGAGACGTCCGCCCATTTCTGCAAATTCGATATCGTTCTTGGCAAAGAGCGCGCGCGTCGCTTCGAGGTCAACGACACGAAACACGACGGCGCGCCCGCGCAGGCCGCGCTCGGCGCTGCGGACCGAACGGCCGAAAAAGGCCTCCATTCCGGCAGCATTGAGCACCGAAAGCTTGGCGTTGCCCGTTTGAATGTCCATGCCAAAGGAGTGGGCCGAAACCTCGCGGTCATCGACGCCTTCCTGCAGCAGATACTGGAAGTCGGTGGGATTTGGCTCCGACAACACAACCTCGGCAATGCCGAGCACACCGTTCTCATGACGGTGAAGGGCGGTCTGGTCGACCGGCAGCGCGCGAATGCGCTGACAACTGAAGAGGAAGAAATCCGGGGAGCGCAGATCCGCGGCAAATGCCAGCCGGAAGGAGCCGAGGCCTTCGCGGCCGTCCGGCAACCGCATCGGCCGCGAGAATTCCAGCATGTCGCCGCCAGAGACGCCACTCGCGCGGAAACGCATGTGATCGGTTGCGGCATCGGAGGTTCCGACAACGATCGCCGACATGCCTTCCGGGCCTTCACGGAAGCGGAATGCCTGGTCACGGGCGACAAAGACGTTGCCGGCGAGCGCCGCGGCCTCGCACTCTTCGCGCGAGGCGATGGCAAGCGGTTCCAGATAGGTGTTATCGGCGAAGAAGACACACGCATTCTCCGTGCCGAAGGGATGGCGTGCATCTTCGGCAACCACGAAGCCGAGATCGCTCAAGCGCCGCCTCGCCTGCGCAAGCTCGGCCACCGGCAGCACGAGATGATCGAGCGGGCGGGTGGTGCGCTTGGATAAGCTCATGGCGTGTTCCCTGATGGCCGGTTCGTCGCTGTTTGCAACTTTTGCCGACCGATTGCAAGCATGGCCGATCAAGGCAGACGCTGGACGATGGAGGATTTGGCGGCGACGCACCGTGCCGCCTGAAAAACGGAAGCGGCCGGTCCCATGAGGGCCGGCCGCAAAAGAAGCGACAATGTGAGAAGGACAGCGTTAGACGAGGCGCGATTGCTCCAGCGCCGCCTCGATGAAGCTTGCGAAAAGCGGGTGCGGATCGAGCGGCCGAGACTTCAGTTCCGGGTGGTACTGAACGCCGATGAACCAGGGATGGTCCTGGTACTCGACCGTTTCAGGCAAAACGCCGTCCGGCGACATGCCGGAGAAGACCAGGCCACAGGATTCCAGCCGCTCCTTGTAATCGTTGTTGACCTCGTAGCGGTGACGATGGCGCTCGGAAATATCGGTCGACCCGTAGATGCCGGCAATCTTGGTGTTCTGTTTGAGGGCCGCGCGATAGGCGCCAAGGCGCATGGTGCCGCCAAGATCGCCGGATGCGGAGCGCTTTTCAAGCTCGTTGCCCTTCACCCACTCGGTCATCAACCCGACAACCGGCTCCTTGGTCGGGCCGAATTCGGTCGAAGAGGCCTTCTCGATGCCAGCGAGGTTGCGGGCAGCCTCGACGACGGCCATCTGCATGCCGAAGCAGATGCCGAAATAGGGAACCTTGCGTTCCCGCGCAAAGCGGGCAGCATTGATCTTGCCTTCGGAACCGCGCTCGCCGAAGCCGCCGGGAACAAGAATGCCGTGGACTTTCTCAAGCCAGGGAGCCGGATCTTCCTTCTCGAAGATTTCCGATTCGATCCATTCGAGCTTGACCTTGACGCGGTTGGCGATGCCACCGTGATAGAGCGCTTCGATCAGCGACTTATAGGCGTCCTTGAGCCCGGTATACTTGCCGACGATGGCAATCGTGACTTCACCTTCCGGTGTGCGGATACGATGGGCAACGTCTTCCCAGGATTCCATGCGCGGCTTTGGCGCCGGCTCGATACCA
Organism: Sinorhizobium sp. 8-89; assembly: GCF_030124325.1. Classification (GTDB taxonomy): domain Bacteria; phylum Pseudomonadota; class Alphaproteobacteria; order Rhizobiales; family Rhizobiaceae; genus Sinorhizobium. The sequence goes on along the minus strand of NZ_JASKLR010000010.1, from coordinate 46,902 downwards.
AAGGCGGCCAGGACCTCGTTGTCGAGGCCTTCCTTGTGATAAGCGATCGGCACGTCATAGATCGAGGCGACATCGAGCGCCTGAATGACGGCGGACTGGCGGACATTGCAGAAGAGCGACAGCTTGCGGCGCTCCGCTTCCGGGATCTCGCGATCGGCGCGAACGAGCAGGATATCGGGATGGATGCCGAGCGCTTGCAGCTCCTTTACCGAATGCTGCGTCGGCTTGGTCTTGAGCTCGCCCGCCGCCGGGATATAGGGCATCAGCGTCAGGTGAACGTAGACAGCGGTGCCGCGTGGCAGGTCGTTGCCGAGCTGGCGGATCGCCTCCATGAAGGGCATTGCTTCGATGTCGCCGACGGTGCCGCCGATCTCACAGATGACGAAATCGTATTCGTCGTTGCCCTCGGTGACGAAATTCTTGATTTCGTTGGTGACGTGCGGGATCACCTGAACCGTCGCGCCGAGATAGTCGCCGCGCCGCTCCTTGTCGATGATGTTCTTGTAAATCCGACCCGTCGTGATGTTGTCGGTCTTCGTCGCCGAGCGCCCCGTGAAGCGTTCGTAGTGACCGAGATCGAGATCGGTCTCCGCCCCATCGTCGGTGACGAACACCTCACCGTGCTGGGTCGGGCTCATCGTGCCCGGATCGACATTGAGATAGGGGTCGAGCTTGCGCAGTCTCACTCGATAGCCACGCGCCTGCAGAAGCGCTCCGAGAGCGGCTGCAGCGATGCCTTTTCCGAGGGAGGAAACCACGCCGCCAGTGATGAATACATATCGCGCCATGGGAGTCACCGGATACCTTTTCACAAATGATTCCGCCACCGAAAAATTCGTTTTTTGGAATTTTTCCGTCTTCGAAGGGGCAGATTTCACACAAAACAAAACCGGCGGATGAAACATCCGCCGGTGGGTTCTTCTGATTTGCGACCTTACTGGCCGCTCGGAACTTGCGACCCCGTATTGCCGTTGGCCGGCGCTTCGGTCGTGGGTGCGGCACCAGCGGGTGCCTGACCCGTGGCGGGCGCACCGCCGGCCGGCGCAGCGTTGTTGGTGCCGTTGCCGGCAGGCGGCTGCTGGGCGTTTCCGCCAGCTGGAGGAGTCTCACCGCCGCCGAGCGAATCAAGCACGCCACCGCCGCTCGAACTCGTCCCGGGGATGCGGTCGAGAATGTCAGTCGCCTGCGGCTCATAACGGGAAAGAATGCCCATCGCGAGCGCTAGACCGAAGAAGAGGAAGGCGAGAACGGCTGTCGTGCGGGTCAGCGCATTGGCGGTACCGCGGGCGGACATGAAGCCCGAGCCGCCGCCGATGCCGAGACCGCCACCTTCGGAACGCTGAATGAGGACGACGCCGATGAGGGCGACGACGACCATGAGATAGATGACGAGTAGTACGGTCTGCATCAGCTTCCAGTCCTGCCCTCTTGGGCACACGAATCAAACCCTGCGCGAAACACGGCATGGCCGGGCGCAAGTTGGCGCCTCTTTATACCAAGCCGCCGGCTATTCCAACCCCCTGCCGGCGCGGGAGAACAATCAGGCTGTCAATTCTTCATACGCCCTGTAGATGGCGAGAAAGTCTTCCGCTTTCAAGCTTGCGCCGCCGATCAGGGCACCGTCCACGTTTGCAATGCCCATCAGTTCCTTGGCGTTGCCGGGCTTGACGGAGCCGCCGTAGAGAATGCGCATCTTGCTGCCTGCAGCCGCGAAGCGCGATACGAGTTCGCTGCGCATGAAAGCATGCGCCTCCTCTACGTCCGATGCTGTCGGTGTGAGGCCGGTGCCGATCGCCCAGACAGGCTCGTAGGCAATCACCGTGTTCTCCGCGGTCGCGCCATCCGGAAGGCTTTCTGCTAGCTGGCGCTTCAGGACATCGAGCGTCTTGCCGCCCTGGCGCTCATCGCCGGTTTCGCCGATGCAGACGATGGCAACGAGGCCGGCCGCATGAGCGGCTTCCGTCTTGGCGCGCACCAGCGCGTCACTCTCGGCATGGTCGGTGCGGCGTTCGGAATGACCGACGATGACATGAGTGCCGAAGCAGTCGGCGATCATCTCGGCCGAAACGTCTCCCGTATGTGCGCCGGACTGTTTCTGATGGCAATCCTGCCCGCCGATCATCAGTGGACTGTCGTCGCAAAGGGCGGTGGCGACATAGAGCAATGTTGCCGGCGGGCAGATCAGCGTTTCCACCTTTTCGGACAGACCGACCTTGACGCCCTCGGCCATCGCCTTGATCTGGTCGAGCGAGGCACGTGTTCCATTCATCTTCCAGTTTCCGGCAACGAGCGGGCGGATATCGGGCGTCATGAAATTCCTCCGGGTCGGGTCTCTTTTCCGGCTAGCGGCCTAGCAAATAGCGGGGGCAAAAAAAAGCGCTTCGTCCGGAATAATCCGGGACTGCCGACGATCCCGCACCCAGTCGGAGACATATTCTCTGCTGCCCCGAAGTGTTCGGCGCGCCTTTGCCGCACTGTTGCGAATTTTGCGGCATCGCCAACGAATAAAAACAGGGCGTCATGCGTCTCATGCGGTGCACCGGCCGGCAGAAAGAATTGCGACCTGGATGCCCGGAGGTTGCGATGTTGCGCAATAGCGAGACAGGATTCGGATGGGTGACAATCGTGCTGCATTGGACCATTGGATTGCTGATCCTCGGGTTGCTCCTGCTCGGCTTCATCATGCGACGCACCGGAATCGATCCGGCGCTACAGTTCGCGCTCTACCAATGGCACAAATCGTTCGGCTTCGCCGCGCTCGGGCTTGCCCTCATCCGCACAATCTGGTGGCTCGTCGAACGAACCCCATCACCACCCGCGAGCGTCAGCCCGCTCGAACGCAAGGCCGCTCGCCTGACACATGACACTCTGATCGTTCTTGGGATCGTTGTGCCGTTTACCGGTTGGGCGGTCGCCTCTGCGTCGACGCTGAACATTCCGAGCTTCTTTTTCAACATGATCGTCATTCCGCATCTGCCGCTGGCGAGGTCGGAGACTTCGGAAAATTTCTGGACCTTCGCCCATGCGCTGCTTGCCTATGTGGCGTTGGCCATGGTCGCGATCCACGCTGCGGCGGCGCTCTATCACCATTTCAAGCGAGGTGACGAGGTGCTTACGCGAATGCTCCACCCCGCAGTCGGCGTGAGTTCGGGCGGCAGGAGCGCGCGAAAACGCCACGACGCCGCTGTCGGAGGAAATGATCGATGACAATTACGATCAATTCGGCGGTAAAAGCGACGCTGTACATCGCTTTCGTATTCTCAACATCAGTGGCAAAGGCCCAGGCACCGGCACTTGCGGACGCCGCCGGAAGCTACCGTATCGCCAGTTCTTCGAGCATCCAGTTCAGCGTTGGGCAGGTTGGCGGTGGTGGCGGCATTGCCGGCAGGTTCGCCAAGTTCTCCGGCGGCTTCCGTATCGATGGCGCCAATATCGAGCGCTCCTCCGTCGAGTTCACGCTTTACCCGGAGAGCGTCAGGGCGAGCGAGCGGCGGGTGGAAGATTTCCTGCGTTCCAGTGCCGTTTTCGATGCGGCAAACTTTCAAACCGTGACCTTCCGCTCGACCCGAGTCCGGCAAACGGGGCCTGCCACAGCAACGGTCGAAGGCGCGCTGACGGCGCGCGGCAAGACACGCAAGGAGCGCTTTGCGGTTACGCTGACCGATTGGAACAGGCGCTCGATCTCCTTCACCATCCGTGGCAGCATCCGCCGTTCACCCTATGGCATGGACGTCGGCACGCCGATCTATTCCAATGTGGTCGAGTTCAACATGAGAATAACCGGGCAAAGGAGATGAAGACCGCCCCGCCATCATGTCTTCATGTTCAGCGCGGTGCGGCGCCAGAAGTCAGAAACCATAGCCGGATCGCGCAGCTTTTCGAGCCTTTCCCATGAGGGGAACGACGCTTCGAAGATTTCCGGGCTCATGCGGGTGTCCTTGCATGGATTTACAGAGCCCCCGGCGTCCATGACGATGCGGTCGAGGGCGTCCAGTAACGTCGCCGTTGCGTCACCCTGATCGGCAAAATCCAAAGTCAAAGCAAAACCCGGCCGTGCGAACGACAGAAGGCCGCGAGGGACAATGTCGCCAAAGCGCCTCAGCACCGTCTGAACGGAAGCATGCCCGGCGCGGCGCGCCGTCTCCAATAGTCGCGCGGTGATCTCCGGTGCATTCTCAGCGGGATAGGCGCTTTGATGTTGGCACGGTCCTCTCGGACCATAGAGCCGATTTCGGTCGCCGATCGCATCCTGCGGATAGAAGTAGGACGTCCATTTCATCGTCGAAACGGTCTCGACGGCTGTTTCCCGACGAAAGCGGTATTCGTTCAGAGCCCTCAATGTAATCGTGTTCAGGGTATTGAACGGTGGGGAGAAAGGTACGGAAAACCGCAATTTCTTGGGAACGTCCGGGAATTCGCAGGATCCATCCGCATGATCACCGGCCAGAAAGACGCCCCGGCCCATCCGGCGCCCGGTCGCAAGCTGATCGATCCAGGCGATGGAGTATTCATGTTCTTCATCGATGCGCTCAGCGAGAGCGAAGTATTCATCGAGACTGCCGAAGCGGATTGCATGCTGCTGGATATGCGGCGACGGCACCTTCATCAGCCGAAGATCGACGGTGAGGATCAGTCCCGTCAGCCCCATGCCGCCGATCGTGGCGGCAAAGAGTTCGGCGTTTTCGTTCACCGAACAAACCAACCTCTCGCCGTTCGAACGCAACAGGGTCAGGCGTTGGACGTGATTGCCGAAGGTGCCGCGGGCATGATGATTCTTGCCATGCACATCGGTAGCGACGGCACCGGCGACTGTCGCCAATGCAGTGTCCGGCGTGACTGCCAGGAAAAAGCGGTGCGGGATCGCCCGAATAAGGATGTCGTGGAGCGTGACGCCGCCTTCGCAAGAGATCAGGCCCGTCCCCGGATCGAACGCCAGGATGCGGTTGTGCCTCGCGCTGTCGATAAGAGTTCCGCGATTGTTGCGGCAGCAGTCACCGTAGCTGAGGCCGTTGCCGAACGGCAGGTATGCCATCGGTTCAATCGAGCCGACCTGATCCTCATAGTCGTCCGGAGACACGGCCCGGCGCGGTCGGTCCTCGATACGTCCCGAACGTTCGAACGCGCTCATCTTTGTTGCAGTCCGCTTCAAGACTTCCTCTACCGGCTGGCAATCCAATTCAGGGCGTCTCGCCAGTCGGTCATCCGAACCGGCGTACCATGCGAACCTGTTTCGAACAGCACGAAACGCGCCGGATAATCTCTGGCCCTAAGCGTGCGATAGAGCGCCACCTGATACTTGGCGCGATAGACACTGTCGCGGCTGCCGTGGCTGAAAAACACCGGCAGCCTGGCCCTATAGGCGGCGCTTCCCACAAATTCCGGATCGGTCGCGCCACCCATGATCATCATGCCGCCGAGCGCCGCCACTGCCGTCTGTTCGCGAGCAACGCCCCAGCAGATGAAGCTCCCCATCGAAGCACAGGCAAGCACGACGGGCCGGCCGCCGGAGCGCTCGGCGGCGAAGCGGATCAATGCCGAGATATCGTCGACACCTGCCGCATCGAAGGACCGCACGCTTGGAGCATAATAGGTGCCGCCATTGGCAAAGGCGAGATTCTTGAGGCGGTTGAAATTGCCGCCGAAGGAAAAATCGTTTGCACCGAGACGCCGGTCACCACCGCGGCCATGGATGAAGATCACCGTAAACGCGGCACCGCGATCCGGACCGACGCGCATGACGTCGAGCGAGCGTCCGTCAAGGTTGCGTGTCTCGTTGACCTGCGCGCTTTTGACCCCAAGGGAAACGTAGGCGCGCTTGACGCGCCTTTCCGGAATCTGGTCGCGCTCGTTGATATCGCGCAGTTCCTGGTAGTCGACGACGCGGAAATCACCACCGTCGGTCTCTTCAAGCACATTGCGATAACCGAACAGTTCGTCCCTGTATGGCTCCAGGGGCGCTGCCTCGGCGGCGAGACCGACAAAAAGAAGGCTCGGGAAAAGAAGCCCTGCCATCAGACGCCGGACGGAAAAAACAGTTGTGGACATGAACAGCCGACGGGCTCCCTCATTCGGTACATGCCTTGCCATCGCCATCACGGCAAAGCAACACTGAAGCAGACAGCCCAAGCTCTTACGGTATTCTGCCTGTCCGAGATACCGAAATTCGCCTTTTGTTCGCGCTTGGCGCAAGACTCTGGCAGAATTCGGGTGATTCGCGCGACACAATGATGGCGGCAGCGTCCAGCTCTTGCTATGGGCCTCTGCGACACCAGACGACAGGAACGATCTGAACGACCCCATGGACGACAGCAGCGATCTCTTTTCAGCAATGCCCCCGCAGCCGAAGCCGGCGGCATCTAACGCTCCTTCGCGCAAGCCTGCACCGCCCGCGGGCAGCGAAGAACCGCGCCCCGCCCCGAAGACCAGCGACGGCAGCGACTACGACGCCTCGGCGATCGAAGTGCTCGAGGGGCTGGAGCCTGTGCGCCGCCGTCCGGGCATGTATATCGGCGGCACGGACGAGAAGGCGCTGCATCATCTCTTCGCCGAGGTCATCGACAACTCGATGGACGAAGCGGTCGCAGGGCATGCGAATTTCATCGAAGTGAGCCTCGACGCCGAAGGCTTCCTCACCGTAACGGACAATGGCCGCGGCATCCCGGTCGAGAACCATCCGAAATTCCCCAACAAATCGACGCTTGAAGTGGTGATGACGGTTCTGCACGCCGGCGGCAAATTCGACGGCAAGGCCTACGAAACCTCCGGCGGTCTGCACGGCGTCGGCGTTTCCGTCGTCAACGCGCTGTCGGACTCGCTCGAGGTCGAGGTCGCGCGCAACAAGAAACTCTACCGCCAGCGCTTTTCGCGCGGGGTCCCGCAGGGTGGCCTCGAGGAACTCGGCGATGTCCACAACCGCCGCGGCACCAGGGTGCGCTTCCATCCGGATCCGCAGATCTTCGGCCCTCACGCGCATTTCGAGCCGGCACGGCTTTTCCGCATGGCCCGCTCGAAGGCCTATCTCTTCGGCGGTGTCGAAATCCGCTGGTCCTGCGATCCATTGCTGTTGCCGGAAGGTTCGGAGATCCCGGACAGGGCCGTCTTCCATTTCCCGGGCGGCCTCAAGGACTATCTTGCAGCAACACTCGGCAAGGAATTCACCGTCACGCGTGAGATCTTTGCCGGCAAATCGGAAAAATCCGGCGGCCACGGATCGCTCGAATGGGCTGTCACCTGGTATGGCGGCGACCAGCAGGTTCACTCCTATTGCAACACGATCCCGACGCCGGAGGGTGGGACGCATGAGGCGGGCTTCCGCATTGCGCTCACCAAGGGGCTCAAGAACTATGCGGAGCTGACGCAAAACAAACGCGCGGCGATCATCACCACCGACGACGTGATGATCTCGGCGGCCGGCATGCTGTCGGTCTTCATCCGCGAGCCGGAATTCGTCGGCCAGACCAAGGACAAGCTGGCGACGGTCGAGGCGCAGCGCATCGTCGAAAACGCACTGCGCGATCCCTTCGACCACTACCTCGCCGACAATCCGGCAGAAGCCGCAAAGCTTCTTGACTGGGTGGTCGAGCGCGCCGAGGAGCGTGTTCGCCGACGCAAGGAGAAGGAAGTCAACCGCAAGACGGCGGTGCGCAAGCTGCGTCTGCCGGGCAAGCTCGCCGACTGCTCGCAGAACACGGCCGAAGGTGCCGAACTCTTTATCGTCGAGGGCGACTCGGCAGGCGGGTCGGCAAAGCAGGCGCGCAACCGCGCGAACCAGGCCATCCTGCCGCTCCGCGGCAAGATCCTGAATGTCGCCAGCGCCGGACGCGAAAAGCTTAGTGCCAACCAGCAGATCGCCGATCTGATCCAGGCGCTCGGCTGCGGCACGCGATCAAAATATCGCGAAGAGGACCTGCGCTACGAGCGAGTCGTCATCATGACCGACGCCGACGTCGATGGAGCCCACATCGCGTCACTGCTCATCACCTTCTTCTATCAGGAGATGCCGGAACTCATCCGCGGCGGTCATCTCTTCCTCGCGGTCCCGCCGCTCTATCGCCTCAGTCAAGGCTCGAAGACGTTCTATGCGCGCGACGATGCGCATCGCGAGGAGCTGATGCGCACGGAGTTCAACGGCCGCGGCAAGGTTGAAATCGGGCGGTTCAAGGGTCTCGGCGAGATGTTGCCGGCACAGCTCAAGGAAACGACCATGGATCCGGCAAACCGGACGCTGCTCAAAGTCGAGATCGACGACGTCGATTTCGAGGGTACGCGCGAGGCCGTCGACAATCTGATGGGAACCAAGGCCGACGCCCGCTTCCGCTTCATCCAGGAACGCGCCGTTTTCGCCGACAACCTGGACATCTGAGCGGAAAGGCGACGCGCGGCTTTCGCGCTCAGGCAACCTGCCGGACCGGCTTTTCCAGGAACAGGCTCAGTGGATCGGGCAGATAGCTCCCGAAGGGCGGGCGCTCCTCATAGCCGAATGCCTTGTAGAGGCCGATCGCCTCGGGCTGATAGATGCCCGTTTCCAGTCGGATTGCCGCAAGCCCGCGCGTCTCCGCCTTGGCTTCGAGAGCTGCAAGAAGGTGCTTGCCGATCTTGAGGCCCCTCGCCTCGAGATCGACGAACATCCGCTTGATTTCAGCCGTGCCGTCGCCCGCTTCCACGAGCGCGCAGCAACCGACGATTTCACCATCGCGCCGCGCGACGAAAAAGGAAACGGTCGGCTTTTCCAGCGTGGAGAGATCGACAAGGTGGTTGCTCTCTGCCGGGTAAAGCGACGCCGCGTACGCATCGGACAATTCGAGCAGACGGACGACGGCCGGCTGGCGGGGGCTTTCCTCGGCGATGGTGACAGCGGTCAATTTCAGTTCCTCGACAGAAGCCCTTGCAGCACAATGGATAGCGCCGCATTTCAACCGGACCAATACGACAAATGGCGCAGGATTGCGGATCGCAGATTTCAAAACGGGTAACAAGCGGAAACAATTCTTTTTGCCGTCGCAACAAGTTTGCCCCACTCCCGAGAGAATCGGTCCGTCATAACAACTGCCAGACTACCCGCTGCCTGCTCAAACACCGGAGAGACCATGAAAGCCGCCCTCATCGTCATGACGATCCTCGGCTGCGACGACAATGTCAGCCAGTGCCACTATATCTCGACCGTCAATGGCAGCTGGCAGTCGATTGCCCATTGCGACACGGAATCCCAGCAGGAACTCCCCAGGTTTTCGGACAAGAACTATCCGGTCGTCGTTGCCGTATGCGAAACCTCGGGGCCGGACATGATGGCATCCACCGCCCCTCAACCGGATGTCGCCGCCGCGCCGCAGCAGACGACAGCGGTGCCGCTGCAAACAACAGCGCAACCGCAGACGCAGCCGGATGAAGCGAAGCCGGGCATGCCGAAGCGAGCCCTGGCCTTGCTCAGCGGTGCTGTCCCGGATCGGGAGAAGCTAAAGGCGATCGTCAGCGCACCCGTCCACTATATCGAGGATGGTTATTCGTGGGTCGCACGTCGTTTCGGCGACTGACCGGCACCCCTGCCAGCATCGGATGGAGCCGCAAGCGCACGAACTGCTCAGGCAGCTTCGCGCGCGGCCACCAGTGCATAGTTTCGAGCAGTTTTTCGCTGCTCGGCGAAAGCCAGGCGTTCCACGAGGTCCGCCATCGCACTCAAGGCTTCCGAAGGCTTAGGCTGGCGGCGAATGTGTGCAAGGAGAGCCGAAGTTACTGATTGCGGTGCGCCTTCATCACCCGCGCCGATGTCCTTTCGCCAGAGAAGCACAGCCTCCGCAAAGGCCTCGCTCACGTCGCGACCAAGCCCGGCACTTTCGAACAGCGCCCGGATCGGATGGACGCGGCCACCCGAAAGGATCGCGCGAACCCGCTTTTCCGCGACACCTGAAAGATCGACGATCGCGGCCGAGAAGAATTCTGTTCGACCGCTGCAAAGCGCGTTGAGGAGGAAAGCGGGCGTCAGACGGCCGGCCTCGCGCAAATGGGTGGCAAGGTCAGGCAACTCCTGATGCGAAGCGGCCTCGATGATTGCAAGGGCAGCCGTGTCGCAGGCCTCTCGCGCGACGCGCTGTACACGCCCTTCACCGATCACCGCCTGCACAAGTCCGCAAATCGCGAGCGCAGCGCCGACCTTCTCGACCAGCTCATGGCGGGCCTCGCTCGGGAGGTCATCGCGCGCCAGCAACCGATCGCGCACCGCCGGCGCATTGCCAAGACGGTTGGCGATCCTCTTCAACGACCAGCGCGACAGCGTTGCACCCTCGTTCTCGAGCAGGATCAAAACCTCGTCCTCGCCGCCGATCTCCGCAATGGCTGCCGCGACCGCGCGGGACACCGCGCTGCGGGCCGCGATCAGCGCGCGGGTCTCTGCCGTTCCTCGCGCCGCCAGATCGACGAGGTCTTCATCCGTCAATACCGGCGAACGGGAAATGGCGATATAGGCGATCTCGGGCTGGTCTTCCGCGAGCGCCATGACGATCGCGCGTGGAATCGTCGAGCAATCCGCTAGCGCCTCGATCAAAGAGCGCCGCACCTTCGGCGAAGGATCGTCGAGCAGAAAGGTCATGGCCATTTCGGCGGCGCGCCGGTCGATCCCGTTCATCTCGGCTTCGACATAGGCGCGGCCCAGCGCGCTTGCGGCGCGGACGCGATCGCTCGTTCTCGCCGTTTCTACCCAGCGAAGAAATGCTTGTATGATCACCTATGCCCCACTAGACACCGAACAGCCCCAATGTTCGGAGCCTAGCGGCCAAAGGTTTAAGATTGGTTCACCATGTCTGTTAACCGCCAGCAAACCATCAAGCCGCTCCTCTATCTGCCGGCAACCGCGCCGCTCCCGGAGGCGGATATCCTCGGTGCCGTTCAAGGCATCGTCTTCGACGCAACCGGTGGCAACGGCGTGCGGGACCTGGCTTCAGAAATAACCACTACGCGCTGCTTCATCCGCATCGGACCGGTCGAGAACCTCACCGAGGTGGATCTCGACGGGGTGCTTGCGTCGGGGATCGACGGCGTCGTCCTTACCGAATGTCACGGGCCAGCCGATATCCAGAAGCTGGATGTGCTGTTGAGGGTTGCCGAAGCGATCGCCGGCAGCGCGGCGGGGAGCCTGGCAGTTCTGGCGGAATACGCGACGACGCCGCAAAGCGTGTTGTCTCCCCACTCGCTGAAAGGAGCCTCGCCCCGACTCAAGGGGTTCGTCTTCAGCGCGGCATTGCTCGCCGAATCCGCCGGCTGCGCCGTGCCCTCCGAGGAAAAGGACGCGGCACCGGTGATTGTCGCCGGTCGCGCCGCGGCCGTGCTAAGGGCAAGCGAGGCCGGCGTTGCAGCCTATGACATGCTGCCGGGGGACGCGGACACCGAGGCAGCGGTCAGACGATATTGCGCGGCGAGTGCGAGGAACGGCTTTTCGGCCGTGGCCGCACAGTCACCGCAGCAGATCGCTCTAATCGGTGCGGCCTCGCTGTCTTCTCAAACCTCTGCCGGCGGCGGCCGATAGAACCGGCACTGCGGCCAGGCAGCTTCAGCGCTTCGGGCGCACCATCTCGAAGACGTCGCCGCCATCGCAATAATCCATGTAACCCAGTCGGGCGAGCGGCCTGACAGTCGCCGCGTCGAACCGGCCATCGCGGATCGCTTCATCGCGGATATGAATGCCCACGACCTCACCGAAGACGACATAGCTCTCGGAAACCACCCCATCGAGGCCCTTGGGGCGGAACATTTCGGTCATCCGGCATTCGAGCGCCGCGAAAGCCTCGCCGACGAATGGTGCTTTGACAAGGGTGCCTTCGACTGGCGTCAGCCCAGCGACTTCGAACTCGCTTTCACCGTGCGGTGCAGCAACCGAGGTCAGATTGACCGCGGCACTCAAGTTGCGGCTGGCAAAGCTTGCGGTGAACTCGCCGGTCTCCTCGATATTGCGCACCGAATCCTTGTAGCCGCTCGAGGAGAACATCACGAGCTTCGGGTGGTCGCTGATCGCGTTGAAGAAGGAATAGGGCGCGAGGTTTTGCGAGCCGCCTGCGGCCCGCGTGCCGATCCAGCCGATCGGCCGCGGCGACACGATGGCCTTGAAGGGATCGTGTGGCAGGCCATGCCGGTTCGCGGCCGTGTCGTAGAACATCAGGTCTCTTCTCCGACCCAGGTCACGATCTCGGCGAGTTCCGGCCGCGGGCGTTCCGTCGGCGGCACCATTGCCGTGCCGATATGAATGAACCCGGCGACCCTTTCGCCCGGCCCGACACCGAGCAGAGGATAGGCTCTCTCGTCGAAGGCGAACCATTCGGTGAGCCAGTTGGAGGCATAGCCAAGTGCATTCGCCGCTATCAGAAGGTTGAGGCAAACGGCCCCCGCCGACATCACCTGCTCCCACTCGGGTATCTTGAAGTGCGGCGCGGCCTTGCTGACCACGGCGACAACGACCGGTGCGCGCGTCAGACGCGTCTCTTCCACCTTGATCAGGTCCTCCGAGAGATCGGGTCTGGCGGCAAGGGCCATCTTCTTCAACTCTGTGCTGATGCGCGCCCTCTCCTCACCGCGGTAGACGATGAAGCGCCAGGGTGCGAGCTTGCCGTGGTCCGGCACGCGCGACGCGAGCGTCAGCATCTCCTCGACCTCGGCCTTGCTCGGGCCGGGAGGTCCCATCTGGAAGGCGGGAATGGACCTGCGCGAGGCGAGATAATCGACAAGCTTTATTTCGGTTTTCATATTGTCTGAATTCCATTAATTTGCCGCCGGACCGGCAGCCACGAAAATGCCATACCGGCGTCTCAAGTGGAGTCACCCAGTCAGGAAGTCAACTGTTCTCATGCGCATCCGTCCTCGTATTTTTCCGAGTACCGTCTTGACGATCATGCTCGTCAGTGTCGGTGCCGGATATGCGCTTGCAGAAGATCCGACCGACGCCTTCAAGAGCTTCCCGTCGATTTCCGGCACCCGGAAAATGCCGAAGCTCACAAGCTTCAACCCGCTGATTGCCGATCCGAGCCAGGGCGGAGAAATCAAGGACGTCAAGCTCGAGGCTTTGTTGACGGCAAAAGGACAGCCGGTCGAATCGGGCCTGACCTGGCGGGTCTTCAGCCCGATCCCCGGCAGCGACGGAAAGTTGCCGCTGCTCGCCACGTCCGAGGGTGGTTCGACAGCCTTCAACCTTGTGCCCGGCGAATACTTCGTCAATGTCGCGTTCGGGCGAGCCGGCGCCACGCGCAAGATTCGCGTGCCCGAGCAAGGCAGCCTCGACAAGCAGGTGCTGGTGCTGGACGCCGGCGGCGTAACGCTCAATGCCGTTTCCGGCAGCGACGTGCGCATCCCGCCGAACGAGCTCAGTTTTTCGATCTTCTCCTCCGACGTGAAGGAAGATGGCGAGCGCGCCCTGATCATCGCCGACGTCAAGCCCACCACCGTCATCCGGCTCAACGCCGGAACCTATCACGTCGTCTCCGATTACGGCTCGGTGAACGCCGTGATCCGCGCCGACATTCAGGTGGAGGCGGGAAAATTGACCGAAGCGACGATCCAGCACCGTGCGGCGAAACTGACTTTGAAGCTCGTCTCGGAAGCGGGCGGCGAAGCGATCGCCGACACGGCCTGGTCGATCCTCACCTCCTCGGGCGACGTCGTCAGCGAAAGCGTCGGCGCCTTCCCGACGCTCGTCCTCGCCGAAGGCGGATATACCGCCGTGGCGCGCAACAAGGACAAGATCTATCAGCGCGATTTTGCCGTGAAGGCGGGCGTCAACACCGATGTGGAAGTGCTGCTAAACGGGAACGACGCGGCCAATACGGCCGCGAACGCGGAAGCACAGGACTGACGCGAACAATTACACCGCCGCTCCCTACGGGAGCTTCCTGTCGTCACGTCATCCGATGCGCTTGAGAAGCTGACGACGCGGTGGAGCCATCGAGAACACTGCGTCATATATACGGGCAAGCAGATCCTTGCGGTCGCCATGAGCGCGCAATTCCTCCCAGGCGAGAACACGGCCGATGCGAGCGGCAATCGTCGTGCCTGATAGTCGTCGGAATTCGCGGATCAGCAATGAAATCCTTAGCGTCAGCGACACCTTGCTGGCGAGATGAAACAGCGGCCCGTTCTGTCCCTCGAAGTAGATTGGGATAACGCTTGCCCGGGCAGACTGGATCAGTCGCGCCGGGAACATTTTCCATGGCAGATCCTCGGCCTTGCCGAAGCCTCTTCTCGCCGTCGCAACGCCGCCGGCGGGGAAAACGATGATCGTCACCCCCTCCTTCAGGAGCCGTACCGCCTCGTGGCGTGTCGCCATGTTGAGCGCCAACGCCTCCTTGGTCTCCTCGAACGAGACGGGGAGCGAATAGGGTGCAATCTCCGGCACCTTCAGGAGTTCATTGTTGATCAGCACCCGGAAGGGACGGCCGAGTTGCTCGGCGAGAGAAAGTACGGCAATGCCGTCGCCGATGCCAAAGGGATGATTGGCGACGATAACGAGCGGCGTCTCGGGCAAATGGCGCGGCGGCCATTCTCCCTGGACGCGGATCCGCACGTCGATCAACTGCAACATCTCGCCGAAGATACGATCGCTCTTGCCGACGATGTCGGCGCGCCAGCGGGCATAGAGCTTGGCGTAGCGGTTGCGGCCGGACAGGCCCTCAACGGAGCGAATGAACCAGCGCTTCAGGCGCCGGTCGTTCTCGTTCGCATAGGACAATTCTTTGAACTGCACAGAAGACCGCTTCACTTGCCCGCCCGTACTGGGCGGCGCCTTCAAATCCGGATAGTCCCGGAACATTACAGTTTCCTGACAGACGAAAGTCCCGGAGCGCTAGCCCCGGGCTTTCTTTTCCGCCTTGCGCTTGAGATCCGGCGCCATCGCCTCTGCCGAGAGCGATGCGATCGCCTCATCAAGCGACATCGCGGTCTGCGCCTGCGAGCCCAGACGACGGATGTTGACCGAACGCTCCTCCGCCTCGCGCTTGCCGCACACCACGATTACGGGCACCTTCGTCACCGAATGCTCGCGGACCTTGTAGTTGATCTTCTCGTTGCGGAAGTCCGTTTCAACGGTAAGTCCCGCCTCACGCAGAAGCGCTGCAACCTCGCGACCGTAGTCGTCGGCCTCGGAGGTAATCGTGGCGACCACCACCTGCAGCGGCGAGATCCAGAGCGGCATGTGACCGGCAAAGTTCTCGATCAGGATGCCTAGGAAGCGTTCCATGGAACCGCAAATGGCACGATGGATCATCACCGGCTGGCGCTTTTCGGAATCCTTGTCGATGTAAAAGGCGCCGAAACGCTCCGGCAGGTTGAAATCGACCTGCGTCGTACCGCACTGCCATTCGCGGCCGATAGCGTCCTTCAGCGTATATTCGAACTTCGGACCGTAGAAAGCACCCTCACCCGGCAGGATACCGGTCTTGATGCGGCCTTCGGACTGCGCCTCGATCGTCTTCAGCACCTCCGTCATCACGGCCTCGGCGCGATCCCAGAGGGCGTCGGAGCCGACGCGCTTCTCCGGCCGCGTCGACAGCTTGACGACGATTTCCTTGAAACCGAAATCCTCGTAGACCGACAGGATGAGGTCGTTGATGCGCAGGCATTCGGCCGCCATCTGCTCATCCGTGCAGAAGACATGCGCGTCATCCTGCGTGAAGCCGCGCACGCGCATCAGGCCGTGAAGCGCGCCCGACGGCTCGTAACGGTGCACGTTGCCGAACTCGGCGAGCCGAACCGGCAGTTCACGGTAGGACTTCAGGCCGTGCTTGAAGATCTGGATGTGACCCGGGCAATTCATCGGCTTCAGCGCAAAGACGCGATCGTCATCCGTCTCTTCGCCGGCGACAGTCACCTTGAACATGTTGTCGCGATACCAGCCCCAGTGGCCCGAGGTTTCCCAGAGCGACTTGTCCAATACCTGCGGCGCGTTGACTTCCTGATACGTGTTGGCCAGTCGCCGACGCATATAGGCGACCAGCGTCTGGAACATGCGCCAGCCCTTGCCGTGCCAGAAGACGACGCCAGGGCCCTCCTCCTGGAAATGGAAAAGGTCCATCTCGCGGCCGAGGCGGCGATGGTCGCGTTTTTCGGCTTCGGCAAGCACGTGGAGATATTGATCCAGTTCTTCCTGCGTGTGCCACGCGGTGCCGTAGATGCGCGTCAGCATCGGATTGTTGCTGTCGCCGCGCCAGTAGGCGCCGGCCACTTTCATCAGCTTGAAGGCCGTGCCGATCTGGCCCGTCGAGGCCATGTGCGGCCCGCGGCAGAGATCGAACCAGTCACCCTGGTAGTAGATCTTCAGGTCCTGGCCTTCAGGAATCGCATCAACGAGTTCGATCTTGTAGTTCTCGCCCTTGGCGGCAAAGACCTCCTTCGCCTTCTCACGCGACCAGATCTCCTTGGTGAAGGCTTTATTGCGCGCGATGATCTCCTTCATCTTCTTCTCGATGACCGGCAGGTCGTCGGGCGTGAAGGGCTCGTTCTTGGCGAAGTCGTAGTAGAAGCCGTTGTCGATAACCGGACCGATGGTCACCTGCGTTCCCGGCCACAGTTCCTGGACAGCCTCGGCCATGACATGGGCCGCGTCGTGGCGGATAAGCTCAAGCGAACGCTTGTCTTCGCGCGTGACGATCTCGATGCGTCCATCGGTCACGGCGTCCGAAAGGTCGCGCAGTTCGCCATCGAGCGCGATCGCGACAGCCTTCTTCGCAAGTGACTTCGAAATCGACTCGGCCACATCGCGACCGGTCGTGCCGGCGGCGAATTCGCGAATGGAGCCATCAGGAAATGTAAGGGAAACGGTATGCGACATCATTATCTCCTATCCAGTCCCGCCAACGAATGCGGGTGGTATGGTTGCCGGGCTTTTGCATGACTGCAGCCGCCGATTATTGACGCGCGCCTGATAAATGTTTTTGACGGTCGAGTAAAGGAGCGGCCTACAGCGCCGCGCGTCTTATCAGACGCGCAAAGCACGCTGCAGCACTTTGAATGGCTGCATGTTTTTTTCTTAAACCGACTACGATTTAAGGAAGCATGCAGAGGTCAACCAGGCAGCATCGCGCGCAGACCGCGCACCGTGTTCCAGTTGCGGAACGTACCGACGCCCAGGCGCTTGGTGGTCAGGACGCCAAGCAGCTTCGATTCGCTGGCTTTTCCGGCGAAATCCACCCAGAGGTCGCCGCCGACGATTTCCATACGCTCACCCTGGGAACAATGGCCGCGGAACATTTCGAGCAACCCGGCTTGAAGCGGTGAGCGCATAACCCGAACATGGACACGCGTCGGATCTGCCTCGCTTTCGGCGGGAAACGGGTTACCAGCGGCAAGCTTCCGCCAATCGTCGCCAACCCGCGCGATGATGTCGACGTGCCGCCCGAACGTGACGGCAAATGCCGCTTCCAGTTCGGCCTCAATGTCGGCAAGAGGCTTGTCGGGCGCGTCGAAAACGATATTGCCCGTGGAGACAAGGGTGCGCGGTCCGAGATAGCCGAGACGCTCCGCCATGGCTCGCAGGTCGGTCATAACGACACGCCGCTTTTCCCCAAGGATGATGCTGTAGAGCAAGGCCACATAATTCTTCATCCGCCGACCCCGAACTCAGGCACGCCAGAAATCGGTTGCCCCTGCCGGCAGCCGCGCCAGCACGCGGTCCAGTACCGCTTCGTCCACGTTTCGACGCAACGCTGCCGCAACATCAGCAATTGCGGTATCCGGAGAAAGGTTGTGATCGGGGCGGAGCGATTGCACTTCGCGCGTCATCGCAAAGCGGCCGGCGAAGGGCATCTGCGGCTCTTCCAGATCCCAGTCGGCGACAAAGATAGCCCGAAGCACCGGCGGCAAGGCATTTGCGAAAAGCAGCGCGTCGGGAACATCGAGACGCCGGCGGAAAGTCTGCAAAACCGCCTGCACCATGGTATAGGCCTGATTGGTGGTCTGAAGACCGGCAATATCGCGCACGTCCAGAATAAACCGGTCGAAATCGGCAGAGGCCTGCCGGTATTCCATCGGCACTGTCATCGTGCTCACGCCTCCTTTGGACGCGACTGCCAATAGCGCCATGGGGCATACCAGATCTGGCGTGACATCAGCGTTTCCGGCACTGGATCGAAACCATGGGTTCCCCCCGGCCCGCAGCGCGCCACGCGGAAGAACGTCATCCAGCCACCAGCCCAAAGGCCGTGGCGGGCAATCGCCTCGAACCCATATTCCGAGCAGGTCGGCAAATGCCGGCAGGAGTTGCCAATGAAACTCGACAGCGTGAGCTGATAGGTGCGGATGAAGGCCATGCCGAAGATCCGCCCCGGCGTCTTGCGAAACGGGCCGGACCAATTCCGCCCCCTGCGGCAGGCCCGCGGGGCGAAAGCATGGTTGTCGTGAGGCTTGTTGCACATCGCTCAGACTGCGGCCGCAAGCCGCCTCGCCTCGATCTGGCCTATGGCGTCAACCACCGCATCGAAGGTCAGCATGGTTGACGCATGGCGCGCCTTGTAATCGCGAACCGGCATCAGGAAACGCATGTCCTCGAAGCGACCCGATGGGCCCTCGCCGTCCGCCTTCAGCATGGCCAGCATATCCTCCCGGGCTCTCCGGATTTCATCGGCGTTCGCACCGACGACATGGCGCGCCATGATCGAGGACGATGCCTGTCCAAGCGCGCACGCCTTGACGTCATGGGCAAAGTCGGTCACGACGTCACCCTCCATCTTCAGCCAGATCCTTACTTTCGAGCCGCAGAGCTTCGAATGTGCGGCCGCTTCCGCGTCGGCATCCGCCAGCATCCCGATGCGAGGGATGTTGCCAGCGAACTCGAGAATTCTGTTGTTGTAGATGTCATCCATCATTTGACGCGATCCGGCTCATTTTTCGCGGTTTTGGGTAATTGGCGCATGATTTTCTCCGGTACACAGGAAAAAAGCACCGCACTGCACATTCGGCCTCTTTCATCCATGTGGCACCATACTATATGCTATGTCGTGTTGGGGCGACAGTTCCGCAAGGGAACATCAAGTCGCCTGTTGTTTGGGAAACCGTGCCGGACGGTCCAGTGCACTGCTAAGCCAGGACCCGAAAGCCCCGGAGCCCGCCAACGGAACCCAAGCCTGCAGGGTTAGGCGAATGGCCAGTGGCGAGTTGTCCGAAAGATAAAACGTCAGCAATCCCGTATTGCTTAAAGGGGCCATTATGGACGCCATAGTGAAGAATTTTCCTTTGCTCGACGATACGAGCGGCCGACCGACCCAGAAGGAGGCCGAGGAAGCCGTTCGCGTGCTGCTCAGGTGGGCGGGCGACGATCCGGAACGCGAGGGCCTTAAAGACACGCCGGCGCGTGTCGTCAAGGCTTACAAGGAACTGTTCGGCGGCTACGACCTCGCGGCAGAAGATGTCCTCGGACGAACTTTCGAGGAAGTCGCCGGTTATGACGACATGGTGCTGGTAAAGGACATTCCGTTCTTTTCGCATTGCGAGCATCACATGGTGCCGATCATCGGCAAGGCGCATGTCGCCTACATGCCGAATGGCCGTGTCCTCGGCCTTTCCAAGATCGCCCGCGTCGTTGACATCTATGCCCGCCGGCTGCAGACGCAGGAGACGATGACGGCGCAGATCGCCAAGGCCATCGATGAAACGCTGGCGCCGCGCGGCGTTGCCGTCATGATCGAGGCGGAGCATATGTGCATGGCCATGCGCGGCGTTCAGAAGCAGGGCTCGACAACGCTGACGACGACATTTACCGGTAGTTTCCAAACCGATCCGGCTGAGCAGGCTCGTTTCATGACCATGCTGCGGGGCTTCAAGTAAGCTCTACTGCGAGTTTCCTCAAATCGCAGCCGATTTAAGGATAAAACATGCAGCAATTCAAACGCTGCAGCGTCCTTTGCGCGTCTGATTAGACGCGCGGCGCTGTAGCGACGGAGCCTACACCATGCCCCTCACCTTCGACATCCCCTCAGAAGACAAGGCTGTTCTGGAGACCGGACCGGCGTTTACCCCCCGCTTCGACGAGAAAGGACTTGTCACCGCCGTCGTCACCGATGCGCGCGACGGCGAGTTGCTGATGGTCGCTCATATGAACGCCGAAGCGTTGGCCCTGACGATCGAAACCGGCATTGCGCACTATTACAGCCGTTCGCGCAAAGGCCTGTGGAAGAAGGGCGAGAGCTCGGGCAACCTGCAAAATGTCCAGGAAATCCGAACCGATTGCGATCAGGACGCCATTTGGCTGAAGGTCTCGGTCGCCGGCCACGACGCCACGTGCCATACGGGCCGCCGCTCCTGCTTTTACCGCACCGTGGGCGTCGAAGACGGCAAAGCTACAGTGTCGATCACCGACGACCGCAGACATTTCGACCCGGCAGCAGTTTACGGCAAAAATTAAACATCTGCATTTTCTTGGTGCAACTGCGTGTTATATTTATTTTTTGGCAACCAAAAGGGCGCCTAATCATTATTCATGAAGCGGTTACCGTCGAAACAGCGGCCAAGCCGAAAGTGTTGCAGGCTGTATCTAATGTTTATCGCTCCCGCCAAGATTGAAGGCGGGATCGGTGGTATATCTCAAATAAGGTGCCAGTCTTTCACCAATGAATTCGAATAAGACGGCACCATCGCCGGCTTGGCAGGGGCCTCCTACAAGACGCGCGCACTTAGTAATCTATTCGGCGATGTTGGAGGTGCCGGATGTTGAACTGGACATTCACGCGCAGCAATCAGGTCCCCGATTTAACCGGTCCAGATGGATCTTCGGTTACGACTGCTCCGCCTGCACCGGCTCCGTACCCCTCGAAACCGAAGATCGCCATAGCCCTTGGCGGCGGCGCAGCTCGCGGCTGGGCGCATATCGGCGTACTCCGGGCACTTGACGAGGAAGGCATCGAGGTGGGCATGATTGCCGGCACGTCGATCGGCGCCCTTGTGGGCGGCTGCTATCTCGCCGGCAAGCTCGATGAACTGGAGTCCTTTGCCCGTTCCCTCACCGTTCGGCGCATTGCTGGCCTGCTCGATTTTGCGATCGGTGGCGGAGGCTTGTTCGGCGGCCTGCGACTGACCAAGCGCATGCAGGAGCACCTGCAGGGCCTCATTATCGAGGACCTCGATCGCCCCTTCGTTGCGGTTGCGACCGAAGTTCACAGCGGCCATGAGGTCTGGATCGAGAAAGGTTCGCTTATAACCGCCATTCGCGCGTCCTATGCGCTTCCCGGAATTTTCGAGCCGATCAGCGCCAATGGCCGGGTCCTCGTCGACGGCGCTCTGGTCAACCCGGTTCCGGTTTCGGTTTGCCGCGCTTACGAGCAGCAGCTCGTCGTCGCGGTCAACCTCAACTACGATCTCTACGGACGCTCGGCCGTCGTCAAGCACAGCGCCGGCATGGAAGCAGTGGATGCGCAAATAAGGGATGGTTATTCTGCGCGGCTCGGCATGACCAGCGTCATGGTACAAGCCTTCAATATCATCCAGGACCGAATTTCACGCGCCCGGCTTGCCGGCGATCCGCCGGATCTCGCCCTTCATCCAAAGCTCAACGATATCGGCCTTTCGGAATTTCATCGGGCCGGCGAAGCGATCGATCGCGGCTACCACGAAGCGAAAGCCAAACTCGCTGAAATCCGGCGCGTGCAGGAAGTGCTGGTGCGCTGAGCGCTCCCCCGCGTGAGTGCCGACCCGGTTACAAGATCGAACGCGTCGAGTCACTCGGATATAAGGACGGCGGCAGGGGACGAAAAGAAGTTATGCCCTGGAGAGGGCGGCCTTGCACCGCCCTCCCCCAATCAACCTGCAATATAGGCCTTGATCTGTTCGGCCTCGTGCTCAATTGCGCGGATATGGTGCTTCACGACGTCGCCGATCGAAACGATGCCGGCCAGGCGACCTTCCCTCTCTACCGGCAAATGCCGTGCGCGCAGCTTGCTCATCATTTCCATCAGCGTATCGATAGACATTTCCTCGCGGCAGCAATAAACGTTCTGCCACATGACGGTAGAAACCGGGCTGTCGAGACAGTTAGCACCGTATTTAGCGATCGCGGCCACGACATCCCGCTCCGTCAGAATGCCGACGATCTGATCGTCCGGATCGACGACGACCACCGCCCCTATATGGTTATCATGCAGAAAGGTCGCGGCCTGATGAACTGTCACATGGGGCGTGACGGTCACGACGTTGTGGCCTTTTTCGTTGAGAATCGCTCTTACCGACATGCACACATCTCCCGTTACGACTAAGCCGGGCTGGCGGGGAGCGTTTCTGGCCATCTCGTGTGCAGCGCCGAGCGTCGCTTCGGATGCTTGATGGTCGCTGTAACACCCTGAATCTCAGCATAATCAAGGAACTATGCAGAGTGGTAGTGGCGCAGGAACCCGTCCCAATTTCCTATGCCGTTCACTGGCCGTCGCACGCTTCTGCGCAACGCCACGCCCCGACATCCGGCCTTCCACCGCTCGCCTTCAAGGCGACCGTAGGGAATGGTGCTCCAGTGATCTTGGGAAATCAAGCCTTGTAGTCCGGCCCCTCGGGTCTCCCAGGCATCACATTTATGAATCCGGATTGAAACAATCCGGGATCACAAATGCGATCGTTTCTCGTAGCTTACAGATGGACATCGGAGAAAAACCGGTGCCCACTGTTCCCATCCCGCCTAGTCGCGCGGATCAAAAAGCCCGAACAGGAGGAAGCCGAAGAGGAAACCACCGATATGCGCTTCCCAGGCCACGGTTCCCGCACCACCGACGGAGAACATGCCGAACCCCACCAGAAAGTTGGTCAGGAACCAGATGCCGGTGAACACCAGGACCGAGCGGTTGGCGAGCGTTTCCGTTAGCGAAAGTCGGCGGTTGAGATGGGCGAATTGGCGGCTGATGCGGCCGCTCGGCGAGAAGACGAAGCGCGCCGCCGCCCCCATGAAGCCGGAAACGACGCCGGAGGCGCCAACCACGACGACAATTTCGCCCCAATGAAACGCCGTGTGCAAAGCGACGGCGGCAGCGGCCGAAAGGCACCAGAAAACGGCCAGACGTGCCATGCCGATGCGCCGCACGACCGGCGCCCCGAATGCGACCATCCAGAAGATATTGAAGATGAGATGATCCCAGCTGCCGTGCAGAAACGAATAGGTGACCGGCGTCCAGAGCCAGACGAGTCCTTGCTCCGACAGCGGAAGGGTGTAACGAACCGGCAGGAAGGCGAAGTTGAGGATCAGTTCCTGATCTGCGGCCGCCGACAGGAGATAGGTTCTCAACGCATGGACAGCGATCAGGAGCAAGAGGATGCCCGTAAGCCCCGCCGGGAGGTTGAAGGCGGGCTCGCGGCTGCGGTCCGCTTCGCTCTCGGCATCAGTTGGCGTCGCTGCCTGATCTCGTTCCATGGCTTCTCTCTTCCATCGCTTACGCGTTCGCGATCAGGTTCGACGGCTATGCCGCCGCCGCATAGCGCGAAGGCATAAGCAAACGAAAAAAGACCGTCCAGTAAAAACTGAACGGTCGGTGAGCCCTTATAGCCGAGCTCCAATCGCGTGCTGAAGGCAAACCTTCGTGAGTGATGGCATTTAAGTGCCAGCAGGCGGCGCCGAACGCAATCGAAACCGAACGTTAACCTTAATATCGGCGTGGCACGAAATTCGCTCCTCCATTCCTGAAATCCAAGGAACCGCGCCCGCTGTGCCAATTGGGAACAGTCGGAGCACGGATTGACGGAATGAACGGGCACATGCACTGCAAGACAACGATAGAGCTATTGCGATACTGGAACAGGTTGCGGGGCGAACGGGATTTCCCTCGCCGCAATGAGATCGAACCTCCAGAAATTTGTTCCCTGCTGCCGAACCTCTTCATCCTTGAGCGGCAGGCAAGCGGTGACATCCGCTTCCGGCTCGCCGGGACTCATGTCTGCGCTCTTTTCGGTCGAGAGCTGCGTGGGCAGCCATTCGGCGCGCTCTGGCCAGGCAGCGAAGCGAGTGAAACCGTCGGGATTGCCGATCAGGTGATGATGCAGCGCATCGCAGTCGTCCTGTCCGCCTGCGGCGTGACGGCAGGCGGTGAGCGACTGGACACCGAATTGCTGCTCACACCGCTCGGCTCGCCGCAGGGTCACTGCGATCGTATCCTTGGATCCTTGGCACCGCTCTCGCGTCCGTCATGGCTCCACATGACATCGCTTGAATGCCTTGTCGCGCACGGCCTGCGGATCCTCGACAGCAGGCATCATGGTCTTGAGGATGTGGCCGAGACGCCCCATGCTGCCGACACGACAAACCGACATGGAGACGTCGGTCGCAGGGTTCAGCATCTGCGCATCGTCGAAGGCGGACGGGAACGCTGAACGGGAGGCGCGCGTGGTCCAGCCGAGCACTGGCGAACCTTCTATTAACCGAGACCACTTATAGTTTTGCAAGCAAGGATGCTTCGATCGCAGAGTGACCATGTTCTCGTTTCAGCACGCACAAAACAACGGCCCGAAGCCGCACCAGGAAAGTGCCTTTCAGCGCGTTTCGGTAAATCTTTCGGGACGGCTGATGCTTGCCAATCGCGATGAATTTGATTGCACCGCAGTCGACATGTCGCCGGGCGACGTGCTCTTTTCCTCGCCCGCCCGCCCGCGCGCCGGCGAGCGGATCATCGCCTATATCGAGCACGTCGGGCGTCTCGAGGGCACCGTGTCACGGCTCGCGGAACATGCTTTTGTCATCCAGCTCAATGCGACGGAGCGAAAGCGCGAGAAACTGGCAGCGCAACTCACCTGGATCGCAAACAAGCATGAACTCGGCTTGCCGGAAGACCGGCGCCACGACCGTCTCGTCCCGCGCAAGGTGCTGACGGAACTCACGCTCGGCAACGGCGAAAAGTACGCCTGCCGCCTCATCGATCTCTCCCTCTCTGGTGCTGCGATCGACGTCGAGAACCGGCCCGCGATAGGCACGCCCGTCAAGCTCGGCACCATGAAAGGCAAAATCGTCCGCCACTTCCAGGAAGGCGTGGCGATCGAATTCTCCGGCATCCAATCTCGCGAAGCACTGGCCGAATTCCTTTGAGTGATAGCGGCGGCGCCCGGCGGGCCGCCAGCAGCAGATCCAAGAACATCCTCGATTCGCGGACATCTCACCGACATCTCGCGCAAGCACCCGCCGCCAATGACGGTCGTTCGCCGTCGGGCACGCCCTTGTGGCGTCGTTTGCACCGTCACGGACCGTCGCGGAAGCACTGAGCGTTCGACAGAACGCCAATGGTGCCATCCCGTTTGACATTCGTGCGCGCTGCTCGAATATTTTTCGGAAAGGTCTCTCGCTCCTCGCCCCCGCCAGCGCAGAATTGCGCATTAATCGCAGTCTTGACGACCGGAATGCTCGACATCGGGACCGGCGACAGGGTCGAATACACGGCCGCCTGCATTTCGGCCTTGTCGATCGCTCCGTTTGAAATAACCTTTGTTTTTCAGCCGGGTAGCAAGACTCCGGCACTCCCGTGCGTTCTCAAGCGCGGGAAATTTCATTAGAATTTGAATCAAAATCTATTCTTATTTGAGCCGATATTTATTCTTATTTGCCGCGCATACTATTCTTATTTGTACTTGTTTTTACCTCGCGTCTTCGCCGCAGATAAAAAACTCTGTGCCATTGTCGAACCGTAACGGGGAGACAACAATGCACAACGCCATCACCAAGACGGTAGCCGTCGCGGCCCTTTTCGTCGGGTTCCTGACCGAGGCAGCCCTCGCCCTTCCGGCCAACATCACGGTGGGCGGCACCACCAATCCGCCGATCGGTCACTACGAATTTTGCAAAAGCAATCCGTCCGAATGCACCGCCAACGAAACTGATAACGGCCCGATGGTTCTGACCCGCGAAGGATGGCAGAAAATTCTCGAGGTCAATCATGAGGTCAATCAGGCCGTGACCCCGATGACGGATATGGAAATCCATGGCGTCGAAGAAGAATGGTCCTATCCGGACGCAGTCGGCGACTGCGAGGACTATGTGCTCCTCAAGCGCCGCAACCTGATCGAGAGCGGTTTCTCTCCCGCCGATCTCTTGATCACCGTCGTGCTGCAGCCAAACGGCGATGGTCATGCGGTTCTGACCGTCCGCACCGACCGCGGCGACTTCATCCTCGACAACATGCGCAGCAAGGTGCTCCGCTGGTCGGAGACCGAATACACCTTCCTGAAGAGGCAGTCTTCGGAGAACGCTGGACGCTGGGTGAAATTGCAGGACGGCCGTGCCGTGGCAGTCGGCAGTGTAAAGACGCAATAGAAAATATCGAGGCACCCCGTCTGCAATGCCTTTCGGGCTTCTGGTCCCGCGTCCCCGTGCAAGACCAAGCCCTCGCCGGTTCCCGTTGTCCCCGGGGCCGGCTTTTCTCTTTTCCAAGGGTCCGCCGCCCGTCCGTAACCACGCCGCCTCGGACGGACTTCATCGAAAATTAACCATCTTCAACGACCGTCGGGCATAGCAAACCACCAGGCTACCGCGACGGACGACCCTTCATGAACGCGCCATCCAGCGGCAGCCCCGAACCGGAATTTTCGCCGCTCCTCTCGCCGCGCTTCATATACAAGGTTACCGCTGTCGTCGTTCTGCTGGCGGTCCTGACTACGATGGTCTCATTTTCCGGACACTGGTTTGGAGAAAATCTCGCTCTTGCCGGACACACCTCCAGTCGTGAAACCTACGATATCTTCATCGCACAGGATCACCTGCGGCTGCCGGCCAATATCATCCGCTTCGAAAGCCAGCGCGCGACCAGCATTGCCGAGCGCATCGATCTTTACCTGACCTGGCCGGCGCTGGAAGGCTACAGCGACGAAACCCGGCACCTGTTCAACGATCTCAACCGACCGGAAAACCTGATCTTTCTGCAACTTTCGCAGAGCACGATGTCGCAGGACATGTCGGGTCGGCTCGGGCCTATCTATCGCCACATCCTCAGCGAAGAGACGCGGCCCGGTCCCGCCGGGTTGACCCGACATGACACCAAATCGAATACCGGTTATGCCGGCGAGGTTTTCTTCACCGCGGACCGCGACGGGCGACCATCCTACGTCCTGCGCTGCATGCTGCCCGACGACGCCGACGCGTCGACCAGCGCCGATTGTCAGCGCGACGTGCACGTCGGCAAGGACCTCGCCGTTCTCTACCGCTTTTCGAGCAAGCTGCTGCCGCAATGGCGATTGATCGAGGATTCCGTAG
>NZ_JASKLR010000010.1:0-19729 GCF_030124325.1 Sinorhizobium sp. 8-89 | reverse complement strand
CCTTCGTCCGCAGCCGGCTCGCGCCCTGATTTTGTCCAAGAGTCGTGGTGCAGCGAAGCGCCGACCATCTTGGTCGACCGGGTGCCGTTCCCGAACAAAACGGGCCACCCCGGGAAACCAATCATTCATCATAAACCGATTGGTAACGCTATCCCGATACTGTCGCAGGAACGGTCGTTCCCGGCGACGGCGTCCGGACGGCACCCATTACATGAGAATGAAGAGCAGCGTAGTGTCTCAATCCGTTTTTTTTGATATCGCGAAACGCCCGCTTCGGGTCTTTTCAAAAATCGCAGGACGGATTGTCCTCGCCGGCGCCATTGCCGTATTGGCTCTCTCCGCCCCGGCAAATGCCAATCCGAAATACGCCGGCATCGTCGTCGACGCGAAGACCGGCAAGGTGCTTTACGGCGAAGACGCCGACGAGTTGCGCTACCCGGCTTCTCTGACCAAGATGATGACGCTGTATCTGACGTTCGAAGCTCTCGAAGCAGGACGGATCAGCAAATCCACACCGGTTCCATTCTCCAAGAACGCTTCGGCAGAACCGCCGTCGAAACTGGGCGTCAGAGCCGGTCGGTCTATCACCGTCGAGCAGGCGATCCTCTCTCTCGTGACGCGCTCCGCCAATGACGCCGCCACGGCGCTGGGCGAACTCCTGGGCGGTTCGGAACAACGGTTTGCCCGGATGATGACCAACAAGGCGCGCGCGCTCGGCATGACGCGCACGACCTATCGCAACGCCAACGGCCTGCCGAACACCGAGCAGAAGACGACGGCGCGCGATCAGGCGCGGCTCGGCCTCGCCCTGCGGCAGCACTTTCCGCAGTATTACGACTATTTCTCAACGCGTAGTTTCCGTTTCGGCAAGCAGACGATCGGCAATCATAACCGGTTGCTGGGCAATGTCCGCGGTGTCGACGGCATCAAGACCGGCTATACTCGTGCGTCCGGTTTCAATCTGGTGACCTCGGCACAGCTCGACGGTCGCAGCATCATCGCCGTCGTCCTCGGCGGAACGTCCGGTGGTTCCCGCGACGCCCAGATGCGCAAGCTCGTCGCCAAATACATGCCCGCAGCCTCGCGCCGTGGCGGGGGTAATCTGATTGCGCAAGCGCCGATCGCCGAACCGCCAGCGGCACCAGTCGCAGCCGTCGCGCAGGCTGAGGTCCAGTCCGCGGCAGCGCCCGTCGCGGTCGCCTCGGCTGCCATGAATTTGCCCAACACCGGCCCGGTTCCGGATTTCCGCTACAATGGCGAAAATTCAAAACCTGTGGAAATGGCCTACGCAGCAACGAAGCCGGCGTCCGACAATCCGGTGCTTTCGGGCAAGATCGCGCCGAACACGCTCGAAGCGCAAAGCGCAAAGCTCGCGGCACAGCCGGCCGATGCCGACGTCGATACCCAGATCACCAACTCGGTTGCCGCCAAGGCTGAGGCTCAGCCGGAAGCAGAGGCGCAACCGGAGGGTTGGGTGATCCAGATCGGCGCGACACCCGACAAGGCGCAAGCGATGACGCTTCTCGGCAATGCCAAGGAGAAGGGCGGCAAGGCACTGCGCAACGCGACGCCATTTACCGTCGCCTTCAGCAACGGCGGCGGCCAGCTTTACCGCGCACGCTTCGGCGGCTTCGACGATCAGGACAAGGCCGTCAATGCATGCAAGGCCCTGAAGAAGAAGGGTTTCGCTTGCTGGGCGAGCCAGCAGTAACAAACGCGACTTTCTGACGGCCGAGTGTGTTTTGCCGGCCGTCTTCCTCGGATTTGTAAAGCGTAACGAGGTTGGTCATGGCAGTGAACGAGAACGTTCCCGGTGTTACCGTGATGCCGGGAAAGAAAACTAAATCTTCGCGCATTGGTCTGCATCCGCTGCATGAAGCGGCCATGCGCATCGCCGACTTGGGGCTGAACCGGTCGAAAGCGAAGACACGCGATCTCGTCGGCATGCTTTTGACGCATGGTGCGCGCGCATGGCGCTCGACCCAGCCCCGCGCCGGTATTCACCTGCACGTGTCCGCGCCGGGCCGCCGCCATCCCCTCCGATTGCGCATCCATTGATTCCGAGAATTGTCGGGAGCGGCGCTCCGCCCGCTTTCGCCTAGAGAAGGCCGAGTTCCGCCAGTTCACGCCGCAATTCCAGCGGCATGTCCGCCTCGCCGGAGGAGAGCGAAGCGAGGTCGCGCGGCGACTCCTTGTCCTTTAGATAGCGCCATCCCTGAAACGCGCGGCGCGGCTGAAGTTCGGTCTCCACCACTTCCGGCCCGAGGATAAGGTTGCAACGGCCTATGCCGTCGCTGTCGGTGAAGGTCTCAATGCCGATCAAGGACTGCCGCGCCTGCACATGTCCTTTGATCACCCAGTAGAGCGATCCGCCGGCAAGGAGTTCTTCGGTGCGTTTCGGAACCATCCGGGTCGTATGGAACGAGTGAGGCTCCTGCCCGGCCGCAATCGCGGCAAGCGCCTTGCGCGACACCCATTCGCGCAAGTCCTCGACTGATTCTGCTCCGACGCAGAGCTTTATGAGATGCAACGCCATGAGAAACCTTGAACACCCGTCCGCCGGCCGCGGTCAAGCGCGCTGAACCTGTTCGTCCACAATAGCAACGCCCGTCCGGCACTCACCATCCTATGACGGGATTGGGGCGGAAAACCGCGTTGGGTCGCGGCTTACGCGTTCCCGCAACGCCCAGGCGGAAGCGTCAGCACTCGACGACATTCACCGCGAGACCGCCTGTGGAGGTTTCCTTGTATTTCTCGTTCATGTCGACGCCGGTCTGCCGCATGGTCTCGATACAGGCGTCGAGCGGCACGAAGTGTTTGCCGTCCCCCTTGAGGGCGAGCGATGCCGCGGTGACTGCCTTGACGGCACCAAGGGCGTTGCGCTCGATACAAGGCACCTGCACGAGGCCGGCGACAGGATCGCAGGTCATACCGAGATGGTGCTCGAGGGCGATCTCGGCGGCGTTCTCGATCTGCTCCGGGGTACCCCCCATCACCGCGGCCAAGCCGGCGGCCGCCATGGCCGAGGCCGAGCCGACTTCGCCCTGACAGCCTACCTCTGCGCCGGAGATCGAGGCATTGTGCTTGATGATGCCGCCGATCGCTGCAGCCGTCAGCAGATAGTCGCGGATACCCTCCTGATCGGCGTCGTCATGGAAATGCATGTAATAGCGGATGGTCGCCGGAACGACGCCCGCGGCACCATTCGTCGGCGACGTCACGACACGGCCACCGGCGGCGTTCTCCTCGTTGACCGCCATCGCGTAGACGCTCAGCCAGTCGTTTGCGAGCAGCGGGTTGGTCTTGTTGGAGCGCCACTCCTCCTGAAGCTTGTCATGGATCGAACGGGCCCGCCGGCGAACCTTCAGGCCGCCCGGCATGATGCCGTCCTGGCTCAAACCCCGGTCGATACAGCTCTTCATCGCCGCCCAAATGCGATCGAGGCCGGCGTCGAGCTCTTCCCTCGACATGGTGCATTCCTCATTCGCCCGCTTCATCTGGGCGATGGTGAGCCCCGACCGTGCGGCCATATCGAGCATCTGCTGCGCCGTCGCGAAGGGATAAGGCACCTTTACGCCCCCCGGCTTATTCTTGGCGGCCCGCATCGCCTCGAGCTCCGTGTCGGTCACGACGAAGCCACCACCGATCGAATAGTAGATTCGCTTCAAGAGCAGCCGTCCGTCGCGATCGAAGGCCGAGAAGGACATGCCGTTGGCATGGCCGGGCAAAGGCACTTTCTTGTCGAAGACGAGATCCGTTTTCGGCTGGAACGCGTAAGGCGGATGTCCGGCGGGCGTGATGCGGCCCGTGCGCTCCACCGTGTCGATGATCGTGTCCATGCTGTCGGGATCGACGAGATCCGGACGCTCGCCCATCAATCCAAGGATAACCGCGCGGCCGGTGCCATGGCCGATGCCCGTATGCGCCAGCGAACCATGCAGGCTGACCTTGACGGCGGCAACGCTCGCATGTGCCGGTCGCGGCCAGTCATCCGACAGGATGAGGTCGAGGAACCTGTTTGCCGCCGACATCGGTCCCATCGTGTGCGAGCTCGAAGGGCCGATGCCGATCTTGAAAACGTCGAAGACGGAAAGAAACATAAACTGCCTGTCCTGGAGCACGGAAACGCGGTCGGGCACGCCACCCGAAGCGCCAGCCGATGATTGCAAGGTCGACGCCCGCATCGGCTCCTCCTTGAGCGCCTGCGGTGTCAGTTGTCCATAGATATAGGATCAAACCCTAAGCCATCCTATGCCGATCGATCAGGCGACCGACCGACATCGGATCTTGTTCGTGCGACATGACGCAGAAGCTTGCTTACAGAAAGGCTGCGATCGAATCAAAACGACGCGGTCCTTGGGAAACCGCGTCGCTCTGACGAAATGTTTTGATCTCAAAGGCCGCCGAAAAGATAGGCCAGGACCAGAACGCCAGCGAAACCAGCTACGGCGCGAACAGTCACGCCCCAGCACGACTTCTGTATTGTATTGTCCATGATGTCTCCGAGTACTCAGCGGTCGGCGAGTACCGTATTCGCCACCCGCGCATGCGCCATGCATACTGAAGAATGTGTAAATGCGCAACGCCGAAATATGGCAAAATCGTGTCAAGACGACCCCCCGCAGTACACAACAGCGCGGGAACATCAGCGCTTTTCCAGCGCCAAGCGCGCCGCTTGCACCCAGTTTCCTTGCGAATTCGCCGCAATTGCGGCGTAATGATTAATCTCGCACGCGACTGTGTGCCGGGGTGCCGACCTTGCATTTTCGAATAGCCATGCCAAAAACGCATGCATGACCTTCGAAGATTACATCGCACTTGCCATCTTCGTCTTGCTGTGGGGCGGTTTCAGCTGGGCAACCGACGGCCGACGCAATTTCAAGCGTGTCAGCCTGACCCGGCTGATGAACGAAAACCGGCGGCGATGGATCCGCAACTCGCTCAATCGCGATCTGAAGATGATAGACACGCAGATCATCGCCGGGTTGCAGGCGGGCACCGCCTTTTTTGCCTCGACCACCATCTTTGCGCTCGGCGGCTGCTTTGCGCTGCTTGGCGCGACCGAACAGGTGCAGATGATCTTCAACGACCTTCCGCAGGTCTTTCGCGGCGGAAGGACGGGCTTCGAACTGAAGGTCGGCGGGCTGACCTGCCTCTTCGGCTACTCCTTCTTCCAATTCGGCTGGTCCTATCGCCTGTTCAACTATTGCTCCATCCTGATGGGCGGCATTCCGATGACGGCGGAAATGACGCGCGACCGGCAGGCGGCCGAGAGGGCCGCGGAACGTGCAATTCGCCTGAACATCCTGGCGGCCAAGCATTTCAATGCGGGATTGAGAGCGATCTTTCTGTCGATCGGTTATCTCGGCTGGTTCATCAGCCCCTATGTGTTCATCATTCTCACCAGCTTCGTCATCTTCGTACTAACGCGCCGGCAGTTCTTTTCCGAGGCGAGAACCGCGCTCATCGAGGATGCTCACGAGGCTCTCAAGCACTAAGATCCGCACTACCGCATGTTCCTTTAGTCGTGGCCGATTTAAGGTTGAAAACATGCAGCAATTCAAAGTGCGGCGTTCTTTGCGCATCTAGTAAGACGTGCGGCGCCGTAGGCAAACAAGCGCTGCTCCTCTGTGCGAAGAGCATTCGCGCGTGGCCGGCGCAAGCCAGACATGCGACCTTATCGCGAAACAGGATGGCCAGAGCCGATGTCCGAGAACACAGCAACGACGATCACCGACACGCAACGCTCCTCGTCAGGCGTGGACAAGCGTCGTCGGATTGCGCTTTTGGACGCGCTCCGGGGCCTGGCGCTCGTTGCCATGGCGATCTATCACTTCGTCTGGGATCTCGAATTCTTCGGCTATGTGGCGGCGGGCACCGCGGGTACCGGCGGCTGGCGACTTTTCGCCCGGCTGATCGCAAGCAGTTTCCTGTTCCTGGCGGGCTACGGCCTGGTGCTCGGCCAGCGCCCGCATTTTCGCCCAGGCGCCTTCGCTCGCCGCTTCGTGAAGATCGCCGGCGCGGCGACGCTGATCAGCATTGCGACCTGGTTCGCCATTCCGGAATCTTTCATCTTCTTCGGCATTCTTCACTCGATCGCGGCGGCGAGCCTCGTCGGCCTCCTGTTCCTGCCGCTTCCCGCGATCGTCGCCTTTCTGGCCGCTGCCGCCGCCTTCGCCGCGCCGATCTACCTGCGCTCGGCCATCTTCGATACGCCGCTGCTCTGGTGGGTTGGACTTTCCGAGACGGTCCCGCGCTCCAACGATTACGTGCCTCTCCTTCCCTGGCTCGCGCCCTTTCTGGTCGGCCTCGGAACGGCAAAGCTGCTTCACCCGCTGCTCATGAGCCGCGGGGTGTCCGCGGAATCGCAAGAAAGCCGGAGCAACCTGTGGATCAAGCCGCTCGCTTTCGGCGGGCGTCACAGTCTGGCCGTATACCTCGTACACCAGCCGCTGCTTATCGGCCTCGTCTACCTCTTTGCCCAGATTGCACCCGCCGCACCACCGGACCCGGCACAAGCTTACCGCGCGAATTGCGTGGCGGCCTGCAACCGCGGAGATCCCGCCGCGCCATGCGAAGCCTTCTGCGGCTGCACACTCGACCGGCTGAAAGAACAGAGCCTTTTCGAGGACTTAAACATGGGCAAGATCGACGTGAACACGGATGAACGCATTGCGCGAATCGCCCGTCAATGCACAATGGACGTGCAATCAGGGGACTAGGACATGAATGCCTATCGTGCCAAGCCGCTGAGTTTCCCATGGCCGCCCGTGCTCTATGGCGCGGCTGCTCTGGCTGCACTGGTTTTCAACCATTTTCTCCCGATCCCGGTGGCGAATGGGCCCGGTTGGTTCGCATGGCTGGTCGGAGGCACATTGATCTTTGCGGCGATCTCCATCGACCTCTGGGCTGTCAAGATGCTGCTCGACCGGCGCACCGCCATCCTGCCGACACGATGCGCTACCTGCCTCGTCACGTGCGGACCTTTCCGCTTTACCCGCAACCCGATTTATCTCGGCTACACACTGCTGATCGTCGGCATCGGACTGGTTACGGCCAATCCATGGTTCTTTATCGCGGCAGTCACGGCTGTGGCGCTGACGACCCTTTTTGTCATCCGCAATGAAGAGCAGCATTTGCTGTCGCGCTTCGGCTTCGAATTCGAACGGTATTGCCGTCACACCACCCGGTGGATTTGAAATCTGGTCAACAAAAAAGGTGGCGCGAGGCCACCTCTTGAATGATCTAACTCTTTGAACCTACGCAATTCCGGACGGAAAACCGTTATACACTTTTCCCGGAATTGCTCTGGCCTCAAGTGCCGACGCCGATCTCCGCGAGACGCGTCAGGCAGGCTTCCTCGACATTGTCGAGCTCGGCAAGCGTGTCGTCGATATCCTTACGTTTCTGCCGCAACTCCTCGCGTTTTTCCTCAACGCGCGTCATCAAGAGCTGCAGTTGGCCCATCTCGCCCGGCGGATCCTTGTAGACCTGAATGATCTCCCGGATTTCGGCAATGGTGAAGCCGATCCGCCGGCCGCGCAGGATTTCCTTGATGAGGTGACGGTCCGCCGGTCGAAACAGCCGCGTACGGCCGCGACGTTCCGGATGAATAAGGCCCTCGTCCTCGTAGAAGCGCAGCGTTCGGGTCGAGATGCCGAATTCCCGTGTCAACTCAGTGATGCTATAGTATTTATTCACGCCGCCGTCCCATCAAACTCCGAGGCGCCACTATCGTTGACTTTGACGTAAAAGTCAAACAACGCCGTGACTCTCACGTGACGTGGAACCACCAGGTGGCGATACCGAGAAAGCTGAAGAAGCCGGTGATGTCGGTGACCGCGGTGACGAAGACCGCCGAGGAAACGGCCGGATCGGCACCGGATTTTTCCAGAAGAAGCGGAATCATGATGCCGGCAAGGGCCGCGGCCATCATGTTGATCAGCATTGCCGTCGCGATAATGCCGCCGATATTTGGATCCTGAAACCACAGCCCCGCCACAAGACCGATGAACGTCCCGAAGATCATGCCATTCAGAAGTCCAACTCCGGCTTCGCGGCGAATGATCCTCGGTGCGTTGTGAATATCGAGGCCGCGCGTCGCAAGCGCCCGCACGGTCACGGTCATGGTCTGTGAGCCGGCGTTGCCGCCCATGCCGGCCACGATCGGCATCAGAATGGCCAAGGCCACAATCTGCTGGATGGTGGCGTCGAAAAGACCGATCACCGAGGCGGATATGCAGGCCGTCATCGAGTTGACGAAAAGCCACGGCACCCGCGAACGGGAGGCTTCGGCAACGGAATCGGACAACTCCTCGTCGCCGACGCCGCTCAGGCGCAGCAGGTCCTCCTCTGCCTCCTCCTGGATCACGTCAACCACATCGTCGATGGTCAACACGCCTACGAGCCGGCCGTTGTCATCGATGACGGCGGCCGACAGGAGGTCGTACTGCTCGAAGAGCTGGGCTGCCTCTTCCTGGTCCATCTCGGCGGGGACGGCATGGCTGGTGTCGCGCATAATGGCGTCGACCTTGATCGAGCGCTTGGTGCGCAGAACACGGTCGAGATCGACGGTTCCGAGGAGCTTGAAGGTCGGGTCGATGACGAAGATCTGCGTGAAACTGTCGGGAAGATCCTCGTCCTCGCGCATGTAGTCGATCGTCTGGCCCACGGTCCAGAACGGCGGCACCGCCACGAATTCCGTCTGCATCCGCCGGCCGGCGGTGCTTTCCGGATAGTCGAGAGAGCGACGCAGGCGAACGCGTTCGGTGAAGGGCAGCTTGGCGAGGATCTCTTCTTGATCCTCCTGATCCAGGTCTTCGAGAATGTAGACCGCGTCGTCGGAGTCCATCTCCCCGATCGCCTCGGCAATCTGTTCGTTAGGCAGATGTTCGACGATATCGAGACGGATGGCCTCGTCGACCTCGGTCAGCGCCGAGAGATCGAACTCCTTGCCGAGCAGCGAGACGAGCGCCAACCGTTGTTCCGGCTGGATAGCCTCGAGAAGATCGCCGAGCTCGGAGGCGTGAAGGCCGGCGACGTGCTGACGCAGGTAGATCGTATCGCGGTCCGCAATCGCGGCCCCTACATGCATCAGGAAATCGGAACGCACGGAGCCGTCGTCGGCATAGATATCCGAGCCGTCATAAGCGGTGATTTCTTCCGGACCGCGGTCGTCGTCGCCGATATTGCTCATGGAGCCGCCCTCGAAAAAACAAAGCCGCCCGAATCAATTGGGTCGAAGATCCCGAAAGGCGAGCGTGCCATTCCAATTGACTGCCGTGCCCTCACGAGCAAAACGGCGTCTTGCCTCGCTACAGCGCCCCGCTTTCCTCCTCGCAAAGTCGCTGTAACGCTTTGAATTACCGCGTGATTTTATCCTCGGATCGATTCCGACCCCGGAACTCATGCAGTAGCGCAAAGCTCCAGCTAGGTCCACAGCACAGAAGGTGCGAATGAAGAACAGGTGAAAGTTTTGTTCAAGCTGTTGCAAATGCATATGAAACTCGTAGATCAATCAGCCGAAACGGCAGATGACCGCCGAGACGAAGAGCGACGCATGGCTATTCTCCCCATCGTACGATTTCCGCATCCGGCACTCGCTACTGCGGCTGGAACCATCGAACATTTCGACGACGATCTTCGGCAACTCGCAACCGACCTTCTCGAGACGATGCGCGCCGCCCCGGGGATTGGCATTACCGCGAACCACGTCGGCGTTTTGCGACGGCTGACGGTGATCGAACTGGATCAGAAAAGCGGCGCGCGCACCTTCGTCAATCCTGAGATTATCTGGCGATCCGAGGATCTGATGCGGCATGCAGAAGGCAGCGTCTCGATGCCCGGTATCTCGGAGGAAGTCGAACGACCGCGCGCGGTACGGGTGCGCTTTCAATCGCTGTCTGGAGGAGCGCTCGAAGAATATGCCGAAGGACTGATGGCGATCTGCCTGCAGCACGAGATCGACCAGCTTTCCGGTATCTTCTGGACGCAGCGCCTTTCGCGGCTAAAACGCGAGCGCGCCATCAGGCGATTCGAAAAATCGACCAGAGGTGAGCGGTGATCCACAGTCCGATCAACTGAATGATTGCTTCCGCCGAAATCCGTTTCATCAAGGGATACAATATGAAAGTCCTGCGCCTGATACCCGTCTTTGCATTTGTGTTGGCTGGATGCACGGCTGCTTCACCTGATCTCGAACCCCTCCCCGGCAGCCTCACTTATGGCGAGAAGGCGGCATCGCGCAGAACGCAAGCAGCGCCCGGCACGATGATCCAGAACCGCTTCCTGCATCAGGGGACCATGGTCTTCGAAACCTATGAGGTTCAGGCGGACCATTCCTACAAGCTCGTTCGCCGCAGTGTCGCGGACACTTGGCCGCCTCGCTGAGGTCGAAGCGTTCGAGGACAAATCGGCAACGAGGTCGTTGCGGCCCGGAACATTTGTGATCGCCGTCTCGTTTTCCATTGATAGATCAGTGGAGATTATTCGATGACCAAGTACCTCGATGAACGCGGCGATCCGGTCTCGAAGACGCATGACGCGGACAGGGAGAAATTCTCGGCGCAGGAAACCAGGCAAGGCTCGCTCGGCGTCCGTGTCCTGGCAGTGCTGACCGGCGGGCTGTTTCTCGCCTTGCTGGCCTGGGGCGCTGTCGAACTCTGGGGCGAAATCAACGACAACGATCAGGCAACGCAAACGGAGCAAGTTCAACCTGCTCCATCGCCCGAACAAACCGGCAGCGTCCAGGCACCCGCCCCCGCCGACGGCCAAGAGGCGTCCCCGACCGACAGAGATCCGACCGCCGAGTCGGGAACCGGTGGACCATCGCAACAGATCTCACCCGACGGCACGGAGAAATGACGGGCCGTTGGGTGCCGTGATGCCGGAGTGATCATTCCTTCCCGGCTAGCAGGTTCATTGTTTCATCGTAACAATGAACCTGTTGAAACTGCGCAATCCCCGGAAAACCGTTCCACACAGTCGCGCGTCGTTTCAGACGCGACGGAGGAGCGTTCGGAATCGCTGTACGTCTGATCCTTAAATCGGCTCAGATTTAGGAAGCACGCAGTAGCGTCTAATCGGGATCCAGCGCCGTCGAGCATTCATAGAGCACGTCATCCGTTTCCGCGTCGATGCCGGCTAGACTGACGTCGTATCCCCAGAGATGGCGCACGTGACGAAGCGTGGCGTCGCGGCTCGCCTCATCAAGGAGTATGCCGTTCTTGACGTTGTGCTGCAGGCGAAGATGGCGGTCGCCCAGGAGGTCAACATCCACGACCTGGATATCCGACTGGTTCGCCGCGACATCATAGTTACGGGCAAGTGCAGTGCGGATGGTCTCGTAGCCGCGTTCATTGTGAATCGAGCCAACCTCGCAGTAATTGTCGCCAGCCTCGTCGGTCAGCAGGAACAGCCTGAACTTGCGGATCAGCGCAGGGCTCAGATATTGCAGAATGAAGGACTCGTCGCGGTGGTTTGCCCAAGCATCGATCAACGTCTCGCGCCATTTGCCGCTGCCGGCGATCTCGGGAAACCAGTCGCGATCTTCCGGTGTCGGATCGGTGCAGATGCGCTGGATGTCCTGCATCATGGCAAATCCCAGCGCATAGGGATTGATGCCGGGAAAGCGCGGATCGTCGAAAGAGGGCTGGAAGACCACGTTAGAGTGGCTGTGAAGAATTTCCAACATGGCGCCTTCACTGATCCTGCCCTGATCGAAGAGCCTGTTCATGATGGTGTAGTGGACGAAGGTCGCACATCCCTCGTTCATCACCTTCGTCTGCCGCTGTGGATAGAAGTACTGCGCGATGACGCGCACGATGCGGAGAAGCTCCCGCTGCCAGGGTTCAAGGATCAAACTGGTTTTTTCCAGGAAGTAGAGTAGATTTTCTTCCGGCAGGTTGAGCGCCTTTTTTCGCTCCGAGGCGTCGCGCTCGGCGGCTTCTTTGGTGCTTTCGCCGTCGGCTGAATGTGGAAGCGTTCTCCAAAGATCGCTGTAGGTCTGCTCCTCGTATTCCAGCCGCTCCCGGGCTCGCTCCCGCTCCTTCTCGGACGAAAGACGCGGCGGACGACGATAGCGGAAGACTCCCTGGTCCATGAGCGCGTGGGCGGAATCGAGAATGACCTCGACCTCGGACGTTCCGTAGCGCTCCTCGCACTTGGTGATATATTTCTTTGCAAACTCCATGTAGCTGAGGATGGCGCTGGCGTCTGTCCATTGCTGGAACAGGTAGTTGTTCTTGAAAAAGTGGTTATGGCCGAAGGCCGCGTGCGCCGTCACCAAGGCCTGCATGGCCATGGTGTTTTCCTCCATCAGATAGGTGATGCAGGGATTGGAGTTGATGACCAGCTCATAGGCGAGGCCGCGGCGGCCCTTGCGATAGAGATGTTCTTCGAAAACGAAACGCTTGCCGAAGGACCAGTGCTGGTACATCAGCGGCATCCCGACCGAAGAATAGGCATCGAGCATTTGCTCGGACGAGATGATCTCGAGCTGGTTCGGATAGACGTCGAGCTGCAGTTCATCGTTTGCGATCGTTTCGATCGCATCATAGGTGCGCGACAGCGTTTCGAAGTTCCAATCGGAACCATGAAACAGAAGGTTTGAGGCTGCGCCCTTGGCCATTCCGGTCGCCTTTTCAGTTGCGCAGTTGCATGGTTGGCTGTCTGGCGAAAAGCTTCCGGAAGACCGGATAGATGTCCGATGGTCTCGCTATCCGCGTCATCTGGAAATTCGACCATTCGCTGTCGACCGTGCGGTAGGCACGCCAGAGGGACGTACCGTTGTCGGTCGTACCGAAAATCTCCGTCTCGCGCTCATCTATGATTTCAACATAGGCATAATATTGGCAAAGGCGCATCACCTGCCGGTGGAGAAGGGAGACGCAAAGATCCGAATCCCCGGCGCTGTTCTCGCCGTCGGAGGCCTGAGCGGCATAGATGTTCCACTCCCGTGCCGGATAACGCTCCTCAATGATGCGGAGCATCTCCTCCAGAGCCGTGGAAACAACGGTGCCACCACTCTGTTTGCTGTAGAAAAAGGTATTTTCGTCAACCTCCCCTGCCTCATCCGTGTGACGAATGAAGACGATGTCTATCCGCTCGTAACGCCGTTTGAGGAAGAGATGCAGCAGGACGAAGAAGCGCTTGGCCAGGTCCTTCTCCCGCTCGCCCATCGAGGCTGAAACGTCCATGAGGCAAAACATCACGGCGCTTGCGTTCGGCAGCGGCTCGGGTTCGAAGCGATTGAAGCGGATATCGACGGGATCGACATAGGCAATGCGCCGACGGCGGCGCTCCAGCTTGTCCAATTCCTGGCGCAACGCCTCAATGCGCTTCTGGTGGATGCGACCGGCGTTCTGTTCCGCCTCCAGTTTGGCGATTTCTTCGGAGATTGCCGCCAGTTCCGCGCGCCGCGGCCGTCGCAGCGCGATGCGGCGACCATAGCTGTTGCGCATTGTGCGCCCCACATTGATGTTCGTGGGGGACCCGGATGTCGCGAAGCCGGCCCGACGCCGCTTGAACGCCACCGACTCTTTCAGATTGAGCTTCACCATGTCCGGAAGCTCAAGATCTTCGAAAAAGAGATCGAGGACCTCGTCGCGCGACAGCACGAACTGGAAATCGTCCTCGCTCTCACCGGTTCCCGCGCCGGAGCCTGAGGCACCGCCACGCGCACTTGGTTTCGGGATGCGATCGCCCGGCGAGAATTCATGATTGCCGGGCAGGATATATTGCCTCTCGCCGCTGTTTGGCGAAGGCTGGAAGGATGGTTCACTGACGCCGCGCTCGGGCATGGGTACACGGTGCTCGGCATCCACGTCGGCGATCTTGCCTGCTTTGATCTGCTCCTTGATCGTCCGTTTCAGCTCTTCCCGCGCCCGTTTCAGGAAACGCCGCCGGTTGCCGAGGCTCTTGTCCTTCGGGTTAAGACGGCGGTCGATGAAATTCGGCATTGGCAAACCCCCGTACGCATCTTCAGCCCGCCTTGTTCACTCGCATGTACCAGTCGACGAGCCGCCGAACCTGCCGTTCGGTATATCCGCGTTCAATCATGCGCTGGACGAACTCGGCATGCTGCTTCTCGGTTGCGCTGTCCTTCTTGGAACCGAAGCTGATGACTGGCAGCAGATCCTCGACCTGACCGAACATACGCTTTTCGATGACTTCGCGCAGCTTTTCATAACTCGTCCAGGAGGGATTGCGGCCGCTGTTCTTGGCGCGGGCACGCAATGTGAACTTCACGACCTCGTTGCGGAAGTCCTTCGGATTGGCGATACCCGCCGGCTTCTCGATCTGCGACAGCTCGCTATCGAGAACCTTCCGATTGAGGATCTGTCCGGTGTCGGGATCCTTGAAGTCCTGATCTTCAAGCCATGCATCAGCATAGGCGATATACCGGTCGAAAAGGTTC
This sequence comes from Sinorhizobium sp. 8-89, assembly GCF_030124325.1. Taxonomy (GTDB): domain Bacteria; phylum Pseudomonadota; class Alphaproteobacteria; order Rhizobiales; family Rhizobiaceae; genus Sinorhizobium. The sequence goes on along the minus strand of NZ_JASKLR010000010.1, from coordinate 5,313 downwards.
TGACCATATTCGCTATAGGATTCCAGATAGGCCTTCTGGATCTCGTGGCCTATGAACTCGGCATAGCGCGTGGCCAATTCCGACTTGATGAAGTCGAGATAGGCTGCCTCGGTTTCCTTGGGAAACTGCTCACGTTTGATCGCCTGCTCCATGATGTACATCAGATGCACGGGATCGGCAGCGACCTCCTTGGTGTCGTAGTTGAACGTCTCCGACAGCACCTTGAAGGCAAAACGGGTGCTGACGCCCGTCATGCCCTCGTCCACGCCGGCGGCGTCACGATATTCCTGTACCGATTTGGCCTTCGGATCGGTGTCCTTCAGGTTCTCGCCGTCATAGACCCGCATCTTCGTGTAAAGCGGTGAGTTCTCGTGTGGCGTGAGGCGGGTCGATACCGTGAACCGGCTCAGGCACTCCAGAACTTCCGGCGCGCAAGGATTGTCGACCAACTCGCTTTCACGAAGGAGCTTCTCGTAGATCAGCTTCTCTTCGGTGACGCGCAGGCAATAGGGCACCTTGACCACCAGGATGCGGTCGAGGAATGCCTCATTGTTCTTGTTGTTCTTGAACTGAAGCCACTCGGATTCGTTGGAATGCGCCAGCACGGTACCCTGGTAGGGAAACGCGCCGAAATTCTCGGTGCCGTTGTAGTTGCCCTCCTGCGTCGCTGTCAGCAACGGGTGGAGGACCTTGATCGGCGCCTTGAACATCTCCACGAATTCAAGCAGGCCCTGCGTGGTGCGGTTCAGCCCGCCGCTGTACGAATAGGCGTCCGGGTCGGCCTGGCTGTAGTTCTCGAGCTGGCGGATGTCGACCTTGCCGACGAGCGAGGAGACGTCCTGGTTATTTTCGTCGCCCGGCTCGGTCTTAGCGATTGCAATCTGACGTAGTCGGGACGGTACCAGTTTGACGACGCTGAATTTCGAGATGTCGCCGCCGACTTCGTCCAGCCGCTTGGCCGCCCAGGGCGAGATCAGCCCGGTGAGCCGCCGTCTGGCAATCCCGTACTTGTCCTCGAGAAGATCGGCCATGCGTTCCGGGTGGAACAGACCGAGCGGCGATTCGAACACGGGGCTGATCTTGCCGTTGACCATCAACGTATAGATCGGCCGCTGCTCCATCAGCTTCTTGAGGCGCTCCGCCAACGAAGACTTGCCTCCGCCGACCGGTCCCAGCAGGTAGAGAATTTGCTTGCGCTCTTCCAGTCCCTGGGCCGCATAGCGGAAATACCCGACAATGCGCTCGATCGTATCCTCCATGCCATAGAAGTCGGAGAATGAAGGATAGATCTTGATCGTTCGATTGGCGAAGATTCGGCCAAGACGCTCGTCCGCGCTCGTGTCGACGAGGGTCGGCTCTCCAATAGCTTCCACCATCCGCTCCTGCGCGGTGGCATACATACTCTTATCGTCGCGGCAGGCGAGGAGATATTCTTGCAGACTTATCTCTTCTTGCGCTGCGCTCGTATAGATCTCTGAAAAGAGATCGAAGACGTCAGATTCACTCCTTGTCATCATGCTCTCCCGCGGGAGGCCGGTTAACCGAGACGGGTTCGCTGCCTGTTGGCTCCCTGCTTACAGTGAACTGTTTCCTGCCTCCAAAGTTCCTTCAACACGTTGCGGTTTAGCCAGCGGATGCCGAAGCAGTGGCCAACGGTGAGCACCCGCCTTCTCGGTACGGCGCGCGGCGCTTTCCACAGGCGCAACGGGCACCGTAATACTTTGAATTGCTACAGATCTTATCCTAAAAGTCGAATCGGATATAAGAAATCATGCAGCAGGTTCGCCGCTCTGTCACCCCATCATATTGACCGCTTTTCACAATTCCGCGATGAGGATGGGGGATCGCATCCAGGCTCTACCGTCGTCTCCGGTTTTTGGACGGACGGCTGATCCTGCCGCGAAATGGTCCCGAAGAACCGCTGCGCGGGCGAGGCACAATTTCGCCGTCGTCTCCGTAGTCCGAATTCGGGCCGGACGAAAATTCTGCAGAGACCCCACGGCCAGATTCTGGCACAAGTGCGGCGGCGGCTCCATTTCGCTTGCTCGTTATAGCATGCGCCGGCGACGCCGCTCGATAGCTCTTCTAACAACACAATATGGCATTTTGGTCGCGGGTGCTACCGGAGGCATTTGTTTGGAGTTTCCGGCGTCGAAGTGCGGGTAATGTGTGCACATGCCCGCATTGCGCGACGCTGCGGGCACAACCGGCCGTCGCGTCACTGACAGCCAATCCCTAGAAATGAAAAACCCCGTAGAACCGGACGGTTACGGGGGCTTCTTAGTCTAATTTGGTGCGGTCGAGAAGACTCGAACTTCCACGGGTTGCCCCACAGCGACCTCAACGCTGCGCGTCTACCAATTCCGCCACGACCGCATCGTGGTAGGTGCCGATTGCGTCGGCGGGGGTGCATGTAGCAAAAGCATCTGGGGTGCACAAGGGCAAGACGACAGAAATTTGACGAGAAAAGAAACTATTTCAACAGCACCCTCGCGAAGTGTTGGAAATGCTGGACTCTTGGCGCGCGCCATCCCATTTACGGAGCCGGGAAAACCAGGAATACGGCCTCATGCAGCGCGACAATCTCAGCCAAAACATGTTCGCACCACCGGGTTCGCCGGCAGTGCGCTGGCGGATCGCCCCGTCCATCGTCGACTATCCACAGGCGGTCGAAATCATGGAACGGGAAGCCGCGGCGATCGCGGCCGGCGCAGCGGACGAATTGGTCTGGCTGGTCGAGCATCCGCCTCTTTATACGGCGGGCACCAGCGCCGATGCCTCCGACCTGGTGATGCCCGACCGCTTCCCTGTCTTTGCGAGTGGCCGAGGCGGCGAGTACACCTATCACGGTCCGGGCCAAAGAGTCGTCTATGTCATGCTTGACCTGAAACGGCGCCGGCAGGATGTGCGCGCCTTTGTCGCAGCGCTCGAGGCGGTCATTATTACCACGCTCGATTCGATGAATGTCAAAGGCGAACGCCGCGAAGACCGGGTCGGCGTCTGGGTGCGTCGTCCCGAAAAGCCGCTTCTGCCAGACGGATCCGGGGCCGAAGACAAGATTGCCGCGATCGGCATCCGGCTGCGCAAGTGGGTAAGCTTCCATGGCTTCGCGCTGAATGTCGATCCCGACCTCGATCATTTCGGCGGCATCGTTCCCTGCGGTATCCGGGGCTATGGGGTCACGAGCCTGGTCGATCTTGGTCTGCCCGTCATGATGCCGGACGTCGATATTCGACTAAGGGAGGCATTCGAAACGTTCTTCGGGCCGACACGCGCCGAAAGCGAGTGACACTCGATCTGCGGACCAGCAACCCGGACCGCCGGTCTGCGAGCCTCACGCCGACTTCCGCCTCTGCGCCTGGCGCTCTCGCCAGATAATGTACAGTCCGGATGCGACGATCACGAGAATACCGAGCCACTTCGACGGCGTCGGAAAGTCTTCAAAGACGATATAGCCGAGCGCCGTCGCAGAAACGATCTCGAAATAATGAAATGGTGCAAGCAGCGATATCGGTGCCGCCTGGAATGCCTTGACGACGAGGAGATGGCCCCAGCCGGAAATGGTCCCGAGAGCAACGACGAGCACCCAGCCAAGGGCCGATTGCGGCAGCGACGGTTCGAAATCGACGGCACCCATCCCATGGCCGAAGGCGATCATGGCTGCCATGAACAGCGTTCCCCCTATTCCGGCAACGGTCTGCATGGTCAGCGGTGGATCGGCGTTGCCGACCGCGCGGTTGAGGAAAAGATAGCAGGCAAAGAGGAAGGCGCAGGCGACCGGCAGCAGCGACGTCAGGCCGAAGATGGCAAAGCTCGGCTGGATGACGACCATTGCGCCGCCGAAACCGACCGCGATCGCCGACCATCGGCGCCATCCCACCTTCTCGCGCAGGATCAGCGCCGAAAGGCATGTCAGAATGAACGGTTCGACGAAGTAGATGGCGAACACGTCCGCGAGCGGCATGTATTTCACTGAAACGAAGAAAAAGAGCGCCGCAGCCGCGAGCAGCACCCCGCGAAGAATATTTGCCCAGAGCCGCTTTGGATAGAACGCCCGCACCCCGCCCGCCGAGAGCAACAACGGCGCCGTCGATACGAGTTGAAAGAAGAAGCGATAGAAGGTCACTTGGCCGGGCGACATGCCCTCATAGACCGCCATATATTTTGCAATGGCATCCATGCAGGGCAGGATGAGCATGGCGAAAAGCATGATCGCCACGCCCCGCATGACCGTATTGTGCGGCGCAGCGGCCGTTGGCACATATTCATTCATGGGCAGATTTCCAATATCGGGGCCGAACTTAACCCGTTTCGTCGAGGTTTCAACGCGCGACGGATCGTGAGCCGCATTTGACAGGGTTTTTGGCGTTTCGAGGTGGTCCGTCGACAGGGGAATGCCTATAAGCTCATTTCACTCTCGCCCCACAGCGGGAAGCCAGAGGCGCTTCCGGCAATCATCCGGGACCTTTGAACGTAACAGTGCCAAGGGAGAAAGCCATGCGCTTATCGACCGAAACCATGATCGCGCGTCTTCGCGAAACAGGAGACGGCGATACGCTTGGGGGACGTATCTGGAGGGCGCGTGACGCCGCGAACCTCTCGATGAAGGAACTGGCGGATCAGCTTGGCGTACGCTGCGAAACCGTGGCAGCGTGGGAACGCGATCGCGCCGAACCTCGTACCAACCGCCTCTTCATGTTGGCTGGCGTGCTGGGCGTCACTCCGGCCTGGCTGATTGCCGGCATCGGTCGCGCACCGGACGACGATGCAGCCGTTGCCTCGAAGGAAGCGCTTCGCGAGCAACTCGATCTCGTCAAGAAACTACACGCTCAGACCGGCGAGGCCATCGCGGCGCTGGAAGCGGAACTCGACCGTGTCCAGCAGACTATTCGCTCAAAAGGATGAATAAGGCTGAAGCGCGTTTTCCGCCCGTTTCCCATTTAACGTAGTAAAATAGCTTAAACCCGATTCCAGCTTATCGCAGCGATTGGCACCGCATCAACGATCGCAATCGCTGCCTGCAAGCATTTGCAATTCATGGGAGAAGAGACATGGACGTACGCGCCGCCGTCGCCACTGAGGCCGGCAAACCTCTGGAAATCATGACGGTTCAGCTCGAAGGTCCTCGGGCCGGCGAGGTGCTGGTCGAGGTCAAGGCGACCGGCATCTGCCACACCGATGATTTCACCTTGTCGGGCGCCGATCCGGAAGGGTTGTTCCCGGCGATCCTCGGCCATGAGGGCGCCGGCATCGTCGTCGATGTCGGCCCCGGCGTCACCAGCGTCAAGAAGGGCGACCATGTCATCCCGCTCT
>NZ_JASKLR010000090.1 GCF_030124325.1 Sinorhizobium sp. 8-89 | reverse complement strand
CCGACCCCCGCGCCCTCGGCCTCACTTCCCGCCATCTCGCCTACATCATCTACACCTCCGGATCCACCGGCACGCCAAAGGGCGTCATGGTCGAGCATCAGAGTTTGATCAATCTTACAGCATGGCATTTGCAGACGTTTTGTCCGCCACCAGACATCTGCTGCGCAATGACGGCTGGAGTGGCATTCGATGCCAGCACCTGGGAACTCTGGTCTGCTTTATACAACCGCAGCACATTGCTCCTCCCGCCAAAAGCATCAGCAGCAGAATCTCCTCATCTGCTGCAATGGTGGCGTGATCAATCGCTCGACACCGCCTTTTTGACTACGCCGCTGGCCACCATCGCGTTGGAAACCCAGCTTGTAAATCCCACGTTGAAGTGCTTGCTGATTGGCGGTGATCGCCTCCTGCGTGTGCCGGCGCCTCTACCACCGGCGCTAAAGCTCATAAACAACTATGGCCCTACTGAAGCCACCGTCGTGGCGACATCGGGACAGCTCTTTAGTGACATCGCTTCGCCGCATATCGGCCGCCCGATTGCGAACACGCGTGTGTATCTTCTCGACCGGCATGGCGCACCGGTGCCGTTCGGGGCGGTCGGCGAGCTCTACATCGGCGGGGCA
>NZ_JASKLR010000089.1 GCF_030124325.1 Sinorhizobium sp. 8-89 | reverse complement strand
CCCGACCCCCGCGCCCTCGGCCTCACTTCCCGCCATCTCGCCTACATCATCTACACCTCCGGATCCACCGGCACGCCAAAGGGCGTCATGGTCGAGCATCGGGGAATGATCAATTATCTGTCCTGGGCCTGCGACGTCTACGTGCCCAGCTCCTCTTCCCTGGTCTCCTCATCACTCGCCTTCGATGCAACGGTGAACAGCCTGTTCGCACCTTTGCTTCGTGGGGGCCATGCTCTCCTTGTAAAGGACGGAGATGAGGTCGAAGGCCTCAAAACAAGGATTGGCTCGCCGTGTGGGCTGGTCAATGTCACCCCGAGTCATCTCGATGCGCTCGGCCAGCAGTTGCTGGCAGAGACGACCGACAGCCAGGTCGGCACGTTTGTCATCGGCGGTGAAGCGCTGTCGTCCTCAACGGTGGAATTGTGGCGCCGCCTCCAGCCGACGGCCAGGATGGTGAACGAATATGGCCCGACCGAGACCGTTGTGGGCTGCCTCTTCTATGACATTCCGAGCGAGTTCGCCATCGCGGCAAACGTTCCGATTGGCCGCCCGATTGCGAACACGCGTGTGTATCTTCTCGACCGGCATGGCGCACCGGTGCCGTTCGGGGCGGTCGGCGAGCTCTACATCGGCG
>NZ_JASKLR010000088.1 GCF_030124325.1 Sinorhizobium sp. 8-89 | reverse complement strand
CGACCCCCGCGCCCTCGGCCTCACTTCCCGCCATCTCGCCTACATCATCTACACCTCCGGATCCACCGGCACGCCAAAGGGCGTCATGGTCGAGCATGCGAGCGTACTTAACTTCCTAAATGCTTTTTTGGATATATCGAGGATTTCTGCACAGAATACATTTCTCGCTATTACCACTATCTCATTCGATATCGCAGCCTTGGAGCTATATCTCCCGCTAAGCAGCGGAGCTAAAGTTGCATTGGCTAATCATAGGGATGCTACGGAAGCTGTGATGTTGCAGCATCTAGTGGCTTACCACAAGATTTCTGCAATACAGGCCACTCCATCGACATGGAGCATGCTCCTGGATACGGGATGGCAAGGAGCACAACATTTGAATGTTATGTGTGGGGGCGAAGCATTACCAGCAAATCTGTCGTCACGCCTTCGGGAACGGGTAGGGTCTATAAGAAATCTATATGGTCCCACGGAAACAACCATCTGGTCGTCCAGTTTTCTTTTTGACAACTGGACCGAGGCGCCCCACCAAACAGTTCCGATCGGCCGCCCGATTGCGAACACGCGTGTGTATCTTCTCGACCGGCATGGCGCACCGGTGCCGTTCGGGGCGGTCGGCGAGCTCTACATCGGCGGGGCAGGG
>NZ_JASKLR010000087.1 GCF_030124325.1 Sinorhizobium sp. 8-89 | reverse complement strand
CCTTTACGCCAGCATCACCCCGCTCGTCGCCTATGCCCTCTTTGGGCCCTCGCGACGCCTGATCGTGGGGCCGGACGCCCCGACCATGACGGTGCTGGCAGCGGTGCTCACCACCGTCTATGCCGTGCCGGGGGCGGCTGGGGACCGGGTCGCAATGGCAGCATTGCTGGCGCTCGCCGTCGGCGCCCTGTGCCTGATCGCGCGCGCCGTGCGGCTCGGCGTGCTTGCGACCTTCCTGTCGCGTCCGATCCTGATCGGCTTTTTTGCCGGCATCTCGCTTTCGATCCTGATCGGCCAGATCGACCGGGTCACCGGCCTCGACATCGAGGTTGACGGCCTGATGGCGCCCATCCTCGAACTCATCAGCAAGGCCGGATCGATCCATTGGCCGTCGTTGCTGCTTGCCGCGGTGTCCTTTGCGCTCTTACAGGCGGCGCGCGTCATGCAATCACGCATTCCCGGGCCGGTGCTGGTCGTCGCCCTCGCCGTGTTGCTGTCGGCCCTGTTCGATTTCGAAGGGCACGGCATCAAGGTGGTCGGCGATATTCCGCGCGGCGTGCCGTCCTTGACACTGCCGTCGATCGCGGGCCTCGACCTTCAGTCGCTCCTGCTTGGCGCCGGGGCGATCTTTCTGGTGAGCTTCGGCTCC
>NZ_JASKLR010000086.1 GCF_030124325.1 Sinorhizobium sp. 8-89 | reverse complement strand
TTAGAGCCCCACAGCGTCCTTCGTGCGTCCTGAAGTGCGGTCGGCGCCGTCGGTGAAGACGTTGCTGGTCAGCAGCTTCCTGCGCGATACCTTGATGAACGTTGGCGTAGCAGAAGAAGAAGATCAACATACGTGAATCCGGGGTTTGACGGTTGCGTTGACTCTGTAGATTATTGGGCCCAACCATTGGGTTGGCTAAGGGAGGAAGTTACAGTGGCTGACGAGAGTAACACGGGAGCAGTTGCCGCGTCTGAAGCGGCTGGCGAAATGAAAACACAGAAACAGCGGTCGCCACGGCGTCAAAAAGCGACTGCCGAACAGGTTCGGGATTCAAGCGCGACGGCCGATAAACCGAGAAAGCATAGCGAACAGGAAAAGATCGAGAAGCTCAAGCTGATCGAGACGGAAGTCGCCCAACATAAGAGCACGCTCAAGGACGCCATCAAGCGCGCCGGCATATCGGAGCAAACTTACTATCAGTGGAAACGAGCCGCAAAGCCTGTTGCTCAGAAGGCGGACATGCCGGTGTCGCCGGGCGATGAGTTCGCCGACCTCGTTCAACTCGAAAAGGAAAACCAGAGGCTCCGTAAGCTTCTGGCGGAAAAACTGCGCACGGAAAATGCCGACCTGCGCAAGAGACTCGGGCTGGATGAATAGGAGATCCGCAGCTCGC
>NZ_JASKLR010000085.1 GCF_030124325.1 Sinorhizobium sp. 8-89 | reverse complement strand
TTCATCGGTGGTCCCAAGGGTTTACTACGATAACTCCTGCGGCTTCGAAGGGGCTGGTGTCGCGCGTAGCTATGATAAATCCCTTGGAGGCGGCAATGGCGGCAATATATCCGTCGGGCGTCGGGAATCCCTTCCCGGCCGCTCGCGCCGCCACCGCGAGGTCGGCGCAGTGCCGAGCAGCGCCGATGTCGAAAGGCAACACGCGATGGCCAAACAGTTGGAGCACGCCGTCGAGCGTTTCGGTCAGAGCCTTCTTGCGCCGCCCGTCAGGCAACGCACCGATACCAAACAACAGTTCGGCTAGCGTCACACTGGACAGATACAGCGTTTCAGCGACCTGCTCGTTCAACCATGAGCGCACGGCCGGATTGGGTTCTGGTTTCATCGCCTCGGAGACGACATTAGTATCCAAGACGATCATTCAAACCTCATTGGTTCCGCCGGCGCCTCGTCACGTACCTGGTCAAACACTGCGAAATCATCATTGGTCAGTCCCAGCCGCCGGCCAAGCTCCGCCAAGGCATCCCCCATACGAACGCGCTGCTCGGGCTTCACCACACTTTCCAAGATCTCACGGACTTCCGCTTCGGTGCTGCGGCCGTGCATCGCCGCGCGCACACGCAAAGCGCGATGCACCTCATCGGGCACATTCCGAACTGTCAGGATGGCCATAGTCAAA
>NZ_JASKLR010000084.1 GCF_030124325.1 Sinorhizobium sp. 8-89 | reverse complement strand
ATAGCGGGCGAGGTCGCCGGTGCGGTACATCCGCGCCCCCGGCTCTCCGCAGAACGGATCGGCCAGGAAGCGCTCGGCCGTCAGCTCCGGTTGGTTGAGATAGCCGCGCGCCACCCCTGCCCCGCCGATGTAGAGCTCGCCGACCGCCCCGAACGGCACCGGTGCGCCATGCCGGTCGAGAAGATACACACGCGTGTTCGCAATCGGGCGGCCAATCGGAATTGAGGCCAGCCCCTCGGCGGTTTCGGTTATCTCGAATGTTGCACATCCAACCGTTGCTTCGGTCGGGCCAAAATGATTGATCAGACGTACATTCGGAAAGCGCCGCTGCCAAAAATATATGTCTGCGGGGACTAAGGGTTCTCCGCCGACCATAAGTGTTCTTGTTGGTGGAGGTCCGTCGTAGTCCCCAAGGGACTTATTCAACATACTCAAGTGCGTTGGTGTCAGCTTAATCAAATCATAGGTAGTACCGTCGCCTGGAGCAGTGAAGGAATCTAGCTGACGAGAATGTTCGAAGAGATGCAGTCGCGCACCTGCCAGGAGTGGCCCGAACAAAGTGGTAACAATGCCGTCAAAGCTTAACGAGTGCAGTAGGGGCGAGCCCTTCGAAGCTTGCTTGTAGTATGAATGAACTGACCATTGCAGATAATTTGCCAGACCGGCATGCTCGACCATGACGCCCTTTGGCGTGCCGGTGGATCCGGAGGTGTAGATGATGTAGGCGAGATGGCGGGAAGTGAGGCCGAGGGCGCGGGGGTCGGG
>NZ_JASKLR010000083.1 GCF_030124325.1 Sinorhizobium sp. 8-89 | reverse complement strand
ACGCTCGACGACGGCCTCGCCGACAGCCTGGCCGAGGGCGAAAGCCGCACCGAGAGCTTCGTGGTGACGGTCACCGACGACAACGGCGCCACCGACACCCAGACGGTGACGATCACCATCACCGGCACCAACGACGCGCCGGTGATCGGCGCCGCGTCGGTGATCAGCGGATCAGTGAGCGAGAGCGGCCTGGCCGCCGACGACGCCACGCCGGTGACCGGACCGCTGACGGCGACCGGCACGATGGTGTCGAGCGATGTCGACAGCGGCGCCACCGCGAGCTGGAGCGGCACGGCCGCCGGCAGCTACGGCAGCTTCGTCATCACCGCCGCCGGGGTGTGGAGCTACACGCTCGACGACGGCCTCGCCGACAGCCTGGCCGAGGGCGAAAGCCGCACCGAGAGCTTCGTGGTGACGGTCACCGACGACAAGGGCGCCACCGACACCCAGACGGTGACGATCACCATCACCGGCACCAATGACGCGCCGGTGATCGGCGCCGCGTCGGTGATCAGCGGATCAGTGAGCGAGAGCGGCCTGGCCGCCGACGACGCCACGCCGGTCACCGGACCGCTGACGGCGACCGGAACGATGGTGTCGAGCGATGTCGACAGCGGCGCCACCGCGAGCTGGAGCGGCACGGCCGGCGGCAGCTACGGCAGCTTCGTCATCACCGCCGCCGGGGTGTGGAGCTATACGCTCGACGACGGCCTCGCCGACAGCCTGGCCGAGGGCGAAAGCCGCACCGAGAGCTTCGTGGTGACGGTCACCGACGACAACGGCGCCACCGACACC
>NZ_JASKLR010000082.1 GCF_030124325.1 Sinorhizobium sp. 8-89 | reverse complement strand
TGTTCCCGGCGATCCTCGGCCATGAGGGCGCCGGCATCGTCGTCGATGTCGGCCCCGGCGTCACCAGCGTCAAGAAGGGCGACCATGTCATCCCGCTCTATACCCCGGAATGCCGCGCCTGCCCCTCGTGCCTCTCGCGCAAGACCAATCTCTGCACCGCCATCCGCGCCACCCAAGGGCAAGGGCTGATGCCCGACGGCACCTCGCGGTTTTCGCTCAACGGCGAGAAGATCCACCACTACATGGGCTGCTCGACCTTTGCGAACTTCACCGTGCTTCCAGAGATCGCCGTCGCCAAGGTCAACCCGGACGCGCCGTTCGACAAGATCTGCTACATCGGCTGCGGAGTGACCACCGGCATCGGCGCGGTGATCAACACCGCCAAGGTGGAGATGGGGTCGACGGCGATCGTCTTCGGGCTTGGCGGCATCGGTTTGAACGTCATCCAGGGGCTGCGCCTTGCCGGCGCCGACATGATCATCGGCGTCGATCTGAACAACGACAAGAAGCCCTGGGGCGAGAAGTTCGGCATGACCCATTTCGTCAATCCGAAGGAGGTCGGCGACGACATCGTGCCTTATCTCGTCAACCTGACCAAACGCGGCGCCGACCAGATCGGCGGCGCCGACTACACCTTCGACTGCACCGGCAACACCCGCGTGATGCGCCAGGCGCTCGAGGCCTCGCATCGCGGCTGGGGCAAGTCGGTGATCATCGGCGTTGCCGGTGCCGGCCAAGAGATCGCCACCCGGCCGTTCCAGCTGGTCACCGGCCGCACCTGGATGGGCACCGCCTTCGGCGGCGCGCGCGGGCGCACCGACGTGCCGAAGATCGTCGACTGGTACATGGAGGGCAAGATCGAGATCGATCCGATGATCACCCACAC
>NZ_JASKLR010000081.1 GCF_030124325.1 Sinorhizobium sp. 8-89 | reverse complement strand
ATAGCGGGCGAGGTCGCCGGTGCGGTACATCCGCGCCCCCGGCTCTCCGCAGAACGGATCGGCCAGGAAGCGCTCGGCCGTCAGCTCCGGTTGGTTGAGGTAGCCGCGCGCCACCCCTGCCCCGCCGATATAGAGCTCGCCGACCGCCCCGAACGGCACCGGTGCGCCATGGCCGTCAAGCAGGTAGAGCCGAAGATCGGAGATCCGCTCTCCGATGGGGCTAAACGAACTGGAAGTGTCAGATTCAATAAGAGGGCAATAGGTTGCATGCACGGTCGTTTCCGTGATGCCGTACATGTTAATGATCTGTGGGGTGCGATCTGAATGCCTAGCGTACCATGGCTTCAGAACTGATGGCTCCAAGGCCTCCCCGCCAAGAATTGCGTATCGAAGGTGGTTGTGAATTCCACTCTCACATGTCGCCTGGATAAAAGTTTTAAAAGCCGAAGGGGTCTGGTTGAGAACTGTGACGCCGGACTTGCAGATCAGATGGTAGAAATCTGGAGCGGAGCGAGCCGTATAGCTCGGCACTAGAAGCAAGCGTCCGCCATAACGCAGAGCTCCCCACAACTCCCAAACGGAAAAGTCGAAGGAGAAGGAATGGAAGAGGCACCAGACGTCGCCCGCGGAGAAGTCGTACCAATTCTGGGTAGCCTCAAACAAACGAGCAATTTGGGCATGCTCGACCATGACGCCCTTTGGCGTGCCGGTGGATCCGGAGGTGTAGATGATGTAGGCGAGATGGCGGGAAGTGAGGCCGAGGGCGCGGGGATCGGGATCGGATGCCGGCCGGTTCGTCCAGGCCGGTGTTGCGGCATCGAGGTCGACCGCGGTCAGGCCGGCGATCGCGCTGGCGCCGAGGGCCTGGCGACCGGCCGCATCGCAAAGCAGCAGCTTCGGTGCTGCGTCGTCGAGCAGCTGGCGCAGGCGCTGAGAC
>NZ_JASKLR010000009.1:321-224493 GCF_030124325.1 Sinorhizobium sp. 8-89 | reverse complement strand
GCGCGGCAAGCAGAGTCAGTACGCCGATCGGCCCGGCGCCGGTCACGAGCACGCTGCTGCCGGCCGTTACCCCGCCGCGGTCGCATGCGTAAACCGCAACTGCGGTGGGCTCGACGAGTGCAGCCTCCTCGTCCGTCATCTCGTCGGGAATTTTCTCGACATTGTACTCGTTGAGCAAAGCGTATTCGCCCATGCCGCCCCAAGCCCAGCTCAAGCCCGCCAGCGCCAAATCCGTGCTCAGGTGGAAAAGACCGCGATCGGCGAAATAATCGCCGGCACGCGGCATGATCAGCGGCTGGACGGAAACCCGGTCGCCCGGGCGGAGCGAGGTCACTCCGTCACCGACCGCCTCGACCACGCCGCCGAACTCGTGGCCCAGCACCTGAGGACCATATGCGCCGGTAAAGGGGTGCGGATCCTTGGGAATGAAAATCGGGCCGTAGGCATATTCGTGCAGGTCGGTACCGCATATGCCGACGAAGCGGTTGCGGATCAGCACCTGCCCGGCTGCCGGCTCGCCCGGCGCCGGGATATCCTCGATCCTGAGATCCTTGGCCGCATGAAATCTGAGCGCTCGCATATTTCCTCCTGATCGCTGCCGTTATCGTTGAACAGCGATTTGCAATGGCCGTGCCAAGCCGTTGCGGGCAAGGAAAATGCAATGATTTCAAGGAAGATGATTGAACGGCGTGTTGCGTCAGGCCGCCACAGCCGCCACAGGTGTGGCAGCCTACCTGTTGCAGGCAAAGACGCTCAGTGCTTCTGCTCGAGGTGGTAGCGCCTGATCTGCCGATGCACGGTCGAGCGATCGATGCCCAGCCTTCGCGCCGCCTCGGAGATGTTCCAGTTGCAGGCATCGAGCATCAAGCCCAGTGCTGTTCCGGCATCGCCCGTCTCCCGCTCAGCCGTCGCGACGAGCTGGTCCGGCAGATCGCATGGTTGGATGACGCAGCCTTCGGCGAGCGCGGCAGCAACAGCAATGGCGTTGTCGAGCTCGCGAATGTTTCCCGGCCAGTCGTGCACCCTCAACGCCACGCGCGCGGCCGGGGAGAGCGTCAGTTCTCCGGCCGCATTGGAATGCCGCTTCAGGATCTGCTCCAGCACCCAATCGAAGTCCGGCCTGTCTCTTAGCGCCGGCAGCGAGAGCGTCGCGGTATTGAGTCGATAGAAGAGATCCTCGCGAAACGCGCCCTTCGCAACCAGCGTCTTGAGCGGCCGATGCGAGGCCGAAACAATCCTGATCTGGACCGGACGCGGCACGGTGCCTCCGACAGGAAGCACCTCGCGCTCGGCCAGCACCCTGAGCAACCGGCTTTGCAGCGCAAGGGGCATGTCGCCGATCTCGTCGAGAAAGAGCGTGCCGCCGTCCGCCTGTTCGATCAGGCCCTTTCGGCCCTTGGCGGACGCGCCGGTGAAGGCCCCCGGCAGATAGCCGAAGAGCTCGCTCTCGATCAGCTGCTCGGGGATCGCCGCGCAATTGATGGCAACGAAGTGGCCCCCGAGACCGCTGCCCTCGTGGATGGCGCGCGCCAGGTGTTCCTTGCCCGTCCCCGTTTCGCCCTGGATGAGGATCGGCAGCCCGGTGCGGGCGAGTTTCGCGGCCTTTGCCTGCAGCGTAACGATTTCGGGCGCATCGCCGCCAAGCTGGCGCAGCGGCGGCGGGATCTGCGCGCGCGAGACGCTTGGCGCGCGGATGCTGGCATGCGGCTCGATGGCGTGGGCGAAGAGCGCATTGCCGTCGCGGGCAAAGACGAGCCGTTCCTGTGTCGGCCGCCGGCGCGTGAGCTCGGGAAGGTCGTCGATCTCGAGATCGAAGAAGCGCGACACCGGCTCGCCGATGAGCTGGCGCGGATCACGCCAGTCAAGCCCGGTCGAGCGGGCGAGGATCTTCGTCCCGCCATGGGTCATGCCGACGATCCGGCCGAGGCCGTCGATCGAGACCGCCGCCTCCGGATCGACGTCGAGGAATTCCGGCGAGCGCGAGAAACGCAGCACCCACTGGTGCCGCGCCTGGGCCATGAGGTTGGCGAGCTCGATGCGCCTCGCGCTGGCGGTGACCAGATGAAGCGCGAGGTTCTGGCTCGCCTTCAGGATCGGCGAACTCAAGAGCGAGATGTCGAGGACGGCCGAAAGTTCGCCATGGATATCGTAGATCGGCGCAGCCGTGCAGGAGAGCGGCGTGTGCGTGTTGTCGAAGTGGTCGGTCTGGTGGATCGTCAGCGCCTCACCCGCCTCGATGCAGGCGCCGACGGCGCAGGTGCCGGCGCGCCACTCGGACCATTCGGAGCCGAGATAGAGCCCGGCCTTGCGAAGGCTGTTGTCGAACAGCGGATCGCCGAGAAATTCAACCGTCACCCCCTGTCGGTCGGAGAGCAGCAGCACGTAGTTCTGCCCTGCGACCTGGCGGAGCAGATGTTCGAGCCCAGAGCGAGCTATGGCGATCAGGTCTTCCGATTGCTGGCGATGTTCCTTGAGCCGCGTCTCCGGCACGATATAGGCCTCGCAGGCCTGCGCCGGGTCGAGGCGGTGGTGTTCCAGGCAGCGCAGCCAGGATTTCACGACCATAGCGTCGCGACTGCTGGGAAGGCCACGGCCGACGCGCTCGATTTCGCGGATATGGTCGGAATGTGAAAACATGACCGCCTCCCAACGGACCGCCTTCCTCCTGCTGCAGCCACCTTCGTGCGTCTGAAAAGACGCGACCACCGCCGGGGGGCGAGTGTGCGCATAGGAAACCGAAATGTAAAGGAAGGGGAACCGAGGAAGCGGGTACGCAAAGGTCCGCCTTGGGCACCTCGTCTCGGAGAGCGGTGCCCGGACTACCCTCTGTCGGTATCATCCAAGCCGACGTGGAGTGCCTAGGGCGCTCCGGGCCTTCGATTTCGCCCGAAGGAAACACGCAGGCACCCGGCGCCATCGTCCATTTAGATCACTCGTCCAGGCGAAATCCGACCTTCATGACGACCTGGTAGTGCGCGACCTCTCCATTGACGATTTGTCCCCGAATCTGGTCGACTTCGAACCAGTCGAGATTCCGCATGGTCTTCGAGGCGCGCGAAATCGCCGTTTCGATCGCCTCGTTGACCGAGGTCTTCGAGCTTCCGATCAATTCTATCTTCTTGTAGACGTGCCCGCTCACAGCAACCTCCTCCAGGTTCGATTGCTTCTTCTTCTGAACATCGCCCTCGCGCGGGTGGCGAAACGTGCGCCGCACGCCTCATTCTCACCGGCGATCGCCGAGGCCGACAGGGCAAGCATGCGCCTGTTGGGTTGCGATTGCCAGTCACCGGCGAAATTTGCGGGAGCCCGGAGCGTGCGGCGGTTACCCGCCGCGGATTGAGGAACGCCAGACGAGATCGGCGTCGAGCCTGATCGAATGGTCGCGCGCGGAAAGATCTTGCGCGTCGACCCTGCCAGCCATGTCACTGCCTCCCGGGCGATCGCCGCTGATCCTGACGGAAATGCCCCGGCGGAATGAGCCATGAAGGCTTACAGCGCCGCGCGCGGGCGCGCAAAGGACGCTGTAGAACTTTGCCGAGGCGCGCGGCCTTATCGCCTTGAATCGCCGCGTGAATCCGATCTCGCTCGCCAGCGGGAGAGGATGGTTTCCTCGGGTCTATCAAACGTCGACAGCAGAAGCCGGAGCATATTGGCCTGCGCTTGATCGGACACGGCGGCCTATACGGCAGCGAATCTACAAGATTTCTTGATATGGAAGCGATTTGAGGATAAAATCCTACGCCAATTCAAAGCGTTACAGCGACCGTGCGAAGTGAAAGGCGGAGCTGAAACGTAAGGCGCACGCGAGGGGTGACGCTTTGGTCAAGCTTCATACGTGGAGGTTGTCATGGTAAACACTCTCATGGCCGGACGAAGAGCCCAGGATTGGGCCAACCTGATCCTGGCGGTGTGCTTGTTCCTCTCTCCCTGGGTCATCGGTTTTGCGGCTGAGGCCGTTCCGACCTGGAATGCCTGGATCGCCGGCATCGTGCTTGGTGCGCTGGCGATTGCGGCGCTTTCTGCCTTCGCAGAATGGGAGGAGTGGGTGAATATGGTGATCGGCCTATGGCTGATCGTCTCTCCCTGGGTGCTCGGCTTCATGACGAACGCGAACGCGATGTGGACGCATGTCATTCTTGGCGTGCTTGTCGCGGCACTGTCGGCCTGGGCGGTCTGGGACTATCGCCACCCGCACTCGCACGCCTAGAGCAACCCCGCTTTCAAGTGACCGGAAGCGGATAAGATGCTCTAGCCTCAAAGTGCTACAGCGAGCCTTGCGCGTCTGATTGGACGCGCGGCGCTGTAGACCGATTTGATCCTGGATTTAGCCGGTCTGGGATCATCGGTGAAACCTTCGAGCGGGGCGCTGGCCGAAATGTCTTTCCTCGCCCCGCTCGGTAGGATCATCTTCTCAGTCGAGAGGACTTCCGCTTCCGGCAAGCTTGGCTGAAAGCGGGATACTTTCCTTCTAACCCCCGACGACCGCGCGTTCTTCCTCGATCGAAAGTGCATCCGCGACATCCAGTTCGCGCCGTTCTCTTTCGGTTTCGATTGCGACATCGAGCACTTTCTGGAGATTGGCGGCATGGCGGAAGGTCGGTTCGACGGTCTGACCGGCTGCGACCGCCTCAGCGAAACGCTGGTAGTTGGTCGGCACCGTTCCGGCATCGAGTTCGCGCCAGATCGCCTTTTCGACATCGGCGCCGAGGCAGGCCTTGAGCCGCGAGCCGTCCGGCGTGTGGATCACCTCCAGCGCGCCCTTGTCGCCGTGCAGCCTGAGACGCAGCTCGTTCAGGTGGCCGGTCGCCCAGCGGCTGGCATGGATCACGCCCATCGCGCCGTTTTCGAACTCCGCCGTCATCGCGAAGCTGTCATTGGCATCAAGGTCGTATTCGCCGATGCGGTTGTCGGGCGCCTTGTCGAACGCCTTCAGCCGGGCAAAGACCCGCTCGACCGCGCTGCCGGCGCCATAGCCGGCGAAGTCGAGGATATGGATGCCGACATCGCCGAGCACGCCGTTGGAGCCATGCTTGGTCGACAGCCGCCACAGCCATTTCGATTCGCTCGCCCAGTCGCCCCAGGCCTTCGACACCA
Source organism: Sinorhizobium sp. 8-89 (assembly GCF_030124325.1). Taxonomy (GTDB): domain Bacteria; phylum Pseudomonadota; class Alphaproteobacteria; order Rhizobiales; family Rhizobiaceae; genus Sinorhizobium. The sequence continues at coordinate 219,399 of NZ_JASKLR010000009.1, read as the reverse complement.
GCCAGCTCTGCAGGTAGGAGGCTTCGAGATGACGCACCCTGCCGATCTCCCCCGCAAGCACCAGTTCGCGTGCCCGCTGGAGCGGCGCGACGTTGCGGTAGGTGAGGTTCACCATGTTGACGAGGCCGGAGCGCTCGGCCGCGTCGGCCATTTCGGCCGCCTTGTCGTAGCTTTCCGCCAGCGGCTTCTCGCAAAGCACGTGCTTGCCGGCGGCGATCAGCGCCAGCGTCGTCGGATGATGGGCCTTGTCCGGCGTGACGTTCGTCACCGCGTCGAACTCGCCCCAGGCAATTGCGTCTTCGAGCGAGGTGAAGATGCGGGCAATGCCGTGCATGTCGGCAAAGCCGCGCGCCCGCGACGGGTCGACGTCGACGGCGGCGACCATCTCGACGCCATCGATCTTGGCAAAGGCTTGCGCATGGCTGTTGGCCATGCCGCCGGTTCCGAGAATGAGCAAACGCATGGTGGACCTCATCGATATCCTGCCTCGCCGGCCTGGTGCAGCTTCGGCCCGCGCTCGACGATCGGCTCAAGAGCCTTATCCACCGGGACGTTCGGCGCCTCGTGGATCGCCTTGTAGCTGCCGAGCGGATTGTGCGCCCATTTCACCGAATTGCGCAGCACAGTGTGCACCGTAGCGTCGTGATAGGTCGGATAGGTTTCATGGCCGGGACGGAAGTAGAAGATGTTGCCGGCGCCGCGCCGCCAGGTCAGCCCCGAGCGGAACACCTCTCCGCCGGCGAACCACGAGATGAACACCGTCTCCAGCGGCTCCGGCACGGAAAACTGCTCGCCATACATCTCCTCGTTTTCCAACACGAAATGCTCGCCGAGACCTTCGGCGATCGGATGGCGCGGATTGACGACCCAGACGCGTTCGCGTTCGCCCGCCTCGCGCCACTTGAGCGCGCAGGGCGTGCCCATCAGCCGCTTGAATACCTTGGAGAAATGGCCGGAGTGGAGCACGATCAGCCCCATGCCTTCCCAAACGCGCTTTGCGACCCGTTCGACGACCCGGTCCTCGACGGCGCCGTGGTCCTTGTGGCCCCACCAGACGAGCACGTCGGTCGACGCCAGCCGCTCTTCGCTCAAGCCGTGCTCCGGCTCCTGCAGGGTGGCCGTCGTCGCGGCAATCGCCGCATCCTCGTTCAGCGCCGCCGCGATCGTGTTGTGCATGCCGTTCGGGTAAATCTCCCGAACCACCGCATTCGTCTGCTCGTGGATGTTCTCACCCCACACGATGGTGTTGATAGACAAGGTCATTCTCCTTGGGTTGCGGCATCCTCTGCCGGATGCCTTTGTCTCTACTGCGTGTCCTCAAATGGAGCCGGTTCAAGGACGAAAACATGCAGCAATTCAAAGTGCTACAGCGATCTTTGCGCTTCTGACGCGCGGCGCTGTAGTTGGCTTGCGGCGAGGTTACGCCGCGCCCCGCCACTCCGTGCGGCCGATCGCGCGCCCCGTCGCATCGAAGCGATGGATCTGGCCGGCGGCCGGCGAAACCTGCACGGTCTGTCCAGGCTGGTGCCTGGAGATTCCGCTTTCCCGGACGATCACCGGTTCGTCGGAGCCGATGTCGATGTAGACATAGCTGTCGGAGCCGAGCATCTCGGAGTGCACGATCGTTCCGCTCCATTGCCCGGCATTGTCGACGATCGCCAGATGCTCCGCCCTGACGCCGATCGTCTGTGCCTTGTAGGGTTCGGCGAACGGTCCGGTTAGGAAGTTCATTTTCGGCGAGCCGATGAAACCGGCGACAAAGACCGAATTCGGGCTTTCATAGACTTCGAGCGGCGTGCCGATCTGCTCGACGAGCCCGTCCCGGAGCACGCAGATCCGATCGGCGAGCGTCATCGCCTCGACCTGGTCGTGCGTCACGTAGATCATCGTCGTGTTGTGCATGCTGCGATGGAGCTTGGCGATCTCGAGACGGGTCGCGACGCGCAGCGCCGCGTCGAGGTTCGAAAGCGGCTCGTCGAACAGGAAGACCTTCGGGTCGCGCACGATCGCACGGCCGATCGCCACGCGCTGCCGCTGCCCGCCCGAGAGCTGGCGGGGCAGGCGCTTGAGATAGGGCGTGAGCTGCAGCATTTCGGCTGCCGCCTCGACCCTTTTCCTGCATTGCTCCTTGTCCTTGCCGGCGAGCTGCATGCCGAAGGCCATATTGTCGAAAACCGTCATGTGCGGATAAAGCGCATAAGACTGGAACACCATGGCGATACCGCGGCGGGACGGCACGAGCTGATTCACGACCTGCCCGTCGAAGGCCAGCGTGCCGGAGGTGATTTCCTCGAGCCCCGCGATGAGCCGGAGCAGCGTGGACTTGCCGCAGCCGGACGGCCCGACGAAGACCATGAACTCGCCCGTTCGGATGTCCATGCTGACGCCCTTGATGACCTCGAAGGCGCCAAAGGACTTGCGAATGTCCCGCAGTTGAAGCTCTGCCATTCTTCTCTCCTAAATCACGCGAGATGCAGGCGGAAAACCGCTCTTCCTCATCCGCTCTAACCTTTGACGCCGCCGGCCGTGAGCCCGGAAATGATCCGCCGCTGAAAGATCAGGACGAGGACTACGAGCGGCACCGTCACGATCACGGATGCCGCCATGATGTTGCCCCAGGGAATTTCGAACTGGCTGCCGCCCGAAAGCAGCGCGATCGCAACCGGCACCGTGCGCTGGACGTCCGAGGACGTGAATGTCAGCGCGAAGAGGAATTCGTTCCACGCGGCGATGAAGGCGAGCAGCCCTGTCGTCACCAATGCCGGCCACATCAGCGGCATGAAGACCCGTGTGATCACCACCCAGGGAGAGGCGCCGTCGACGATCGCCGCCTCCTCGATCTCGACCGGCAGATCGCGCATGAAGGTGGTGAGCACCCACACGGTGAACGGCAGGGTGAAGATCATGTACGAAAAGATCAGCGCCAGCGGCGTGTTGTAGACCCCGATGAAGCGTACGAGCTCGAACAGGCCGGCAAGCACGGCGATCTGCGGGAACATCGACACCGACAGGATGGTCAGCAGCAGCAGCGACCGGCCGCGGAAGCGCACGCGCGCCAGTGCGTAAGCTGCGGTTACGGCGAGCAGCAGCGAGATGGCCACCACCAGCGTGGCGACGAGGAGCGAATTGCCGAGATTGCGAACGAACGTCCCGTGCGAGAAGATCTCCGCGTAATTGGCAAGCGACACCGTCGTCGGCCAATAGTCGACGCGAAACAGCGCAGTGCCGGATTTGAAGCTCGTCAGGATCGCGTAGTAGAACGGGAAAACCGCAATGACGATGATGGCGGCGACGAGCGCATAGAACCCGGTCCGCTTTGCGATTGTGGCGACCATCAGCGCTCTCCTCCATCGAGGTTTACGCGCCCGAACCACATGTAGAGGATCGTGATCGACGCAATGATCAGGAACAGCATGGTGGAGGCGGTCGCTCCGTAGGCGAACTTGTCGAAATCGAAGAGGTTCTCGCGCGCCAGCACCGACACCGTCTTTGTCTGGGCGTTGTTGGGGGTCAGCACGTAGATGAGATCGAAGATGCGCAGCGCGTCCAGCATCCGGAAGATGACCGCGACCATCAGTGCTGGCCGGATGAGCGGCAGTGTCAGCCGCCAGAAGACGCGCAAGGGATGCACACCGTCGATCTTGGCGGCTTCATAGATATCGGCCGGCACCATCTGCAGGCCGGCGAGGATCAGCAGCGCCATGAACGGCGTCGTCTTCCAGACATCGACGATCAGCACCGCGATCATCGCGGTATCGGGGCTCGCGGTCCAGGCGATCTTCTGGCTGATCAGACCGAGGCCGAGCAGTATGTCGTTCAGGATGCCGAACTGATCGTTGAGCATCCATGCCCACATCTTCGCGGACACGATGGTGGGGATCGCCCAGGGAATGAGGATCGCGGCGCGCACGAGGCCGCGTCCGGGAAACGGCGCGTTGAGCACGAGCGCCACGATCAGGCCCAATGCGGTTTCGATGCTGACGGAGATCGCCGTAAACTTCAGCGTATTCCACACCGCGTTCCACCAGGCGGGATCGGCGAGCAGACCCCTGTAAATGGTTCGCCCGCTCTTCAGCGTGACCCAGGAAAGATAATTCTGGAGGCCGACGAATTCCGCCCCGGAGAGATTGGTCAGCGATGCATTGGTGAAGCTGAAATAGATGGTCCGCACGAGCGGCCAGCCAGCGACCATGGCCAGAACAAGCAATGTCGGCGCGAGAAAGACCCAAGCCGAACGGACGCGCTGCGCCTGTAGGTCGGAGCCTATCCTTTTGCCCGCAATTGCGGACGGCGGCCCCGCGAGAGAAAGATCGGTCATGACACGAGCTCACTGGTTGGCGTCCAGCTTCTGGGCGGAACGTTCGACCTACTGCATGGTTCCCTGCGGCGCCGCGCGTCTAATCGGAGGCGCAAAGTCGCTGTAGAACTTTGAATTGCTGCATGATTTCGGTTGAAACGCTCTTCGGGGTTCCGAAGAGCCTGCGATGCTGTTTCCGACGGCAGCCGGCGATGGCTGCCGTCGCAGGCCTTGGGAGCTTACCAGGCGTCGCCCTGGAGCTCGGTCAAATCGGCTTCGAGAAGTTCGAGGTTTTCGGCGGCTGTGCCCCCGCCCGACAGCGTGTTGTGCACGGCGCTCCAGAACTTGGAGGAGACCTCGTTGTACTTCACCTTCGCCACAGCCGAGGGGCGCGGCACGGCATTCTGGAAGATCGGTTTCCAGTTCGGCATGAAGGGCTGCGCGGCGGCGACCTCCTGATCGTCGTAGAGCGCTGCGATCGTCGGCAGGTTCGACAGCTGGATGGCGCGCGTCTTCTGCACCTCGGGCGAGGCCAGGAACTTGACGAACGCGATTGCCGCTTCCTGTTCGCCGGAATATTTCGAAACCGCGAGGTTCCAACCGCCAAGCGTGGACGACGGCTGATCGCCGTCGGTCGCGGTCGGCAGCGGCTTCACTTCGAATTTGCCCTTTACCGCGCTGTCGTCACCGTTTCCGAGCGCATAGGCATAGGGCCAGTTGCGCATGAACACGGCATTGCCGGTCTGCCAGACGCCGCGCGATTCTTCCTCCTGGTAGGCGAGCACGCCACTCGGAGAGATCGTGCCGATCCATTCCTTCACCCGGTCGAGGGCGGCGGCTGCCTTTTCGTTGTTGACGGAGATCGTGCCGTCGGGCTCGACGATCTGGCCGCCGCCGGAGGACTTGATCCATTCGAGCGCATTGCAGGTCAGCCCTTCATAGGCATTGCCCTGGAAGACAAAGCCCCAGATATCGGCGTTGCCGGCGGCGCGTTCCTTGTCCTGGATCTCCTTTGCGGTGGCGGCGAGCTCATCCCAGGTCTTGGGCGGCGTCTTGCCGTATTTGTCGAGGAGGTCCTTGCGGTAATAGAGCGCCGGCGCGTCGGTGTAGAACGGCAGCGCGACCAGCTTGCCGTTGACGGTCTGCGATTGAATGATCGAGGGGAAGTGGGCGCCGACCACATCCTTCGTGGCCCCGGTCAGGTCGACGAACTGGTCGGCAAGCTGCGGCGCCCAGACGACGTCCGTCTGATAGACGTCGACATCCCTGTTTCCGGCCGCAAGCCAGAGGCGGTACTGGCTGAATTGCTCGCTGCTCGACGGCGGCATCGTCACCAGGTTGACCTTGTGACCGGTCTCCTTTTCGAATTTGGCGATCTGCTCGCGCAGAAAGCTCAAATTCTTGCCGGTCGAATTGGCCGCCATAGATAATTCAGCGGCGGCGGCAAGATCGGCAGCACCGGCGATAGCAGCGCAGATAATCAGCGTCCTCAGGATAGGCTTCATGTTTTCTAGCTCCTCCAAGCTCCCCCGGTTTCGTAAACTTCCCTGAATTCGAAAACGGTTTGGCTGCGGGAGAAGCTGGCAGAAGCCAAAACTTCTGTCAAGGCGTGTCCAGAGCCGATGTCACAACGACAACGAGTACGACTTACGTCATTGTTTTCCAATATAATATTGCCTCTGCGCGGCCTGTGGATTGTTGCAACCGACAAGTGACAGGAAACACAGCTCGGCGCGACATTTCGTGAAAATTTAAAACGATTTGGATGGAGCAAAACTCCATGCCTTTTTGTCGGCCCCCGCCCCCTCACCTGCGGGAACGGATTGTTACCGCCGGTGAACCGCGTATAGTCCTGCGCAAATGCTGCAGCGGCGCGTCCAATCGGGCGCGCAACGATCGGTGTGGCACAATGAGGTGCTGCATGGTTCTTTCTTCAATCGGCTCCGATTTGAGAAGCCATGCAGCGGGGGGCGCGCAGGGAATACGATCGATCACATGAAGCTCAAGGAGTTCGCCAAACAGCTGGGGCTGTCCCCGACCACGGTCAGTCGCGCGTTGAGCGGCTATCCGGAGGTCAGCGAGAAGACCCGCCAACGCGTCGCGGAAGAAGCGGTGCGCCTCGGCTACCGGCCAAACATCAATGCGGTGCGCCTGGTGACCGGCCGTGCTGGCGCGATCGGCGTCGTGATGGGCCGCAGCGGTGAGTTCCAATTCTCGGAATATATGAGCGGCATGGCCGAGCGGCTGGATAGCGAAGACATCGACATCCTCGTCAGCCCGCTCGCGGAGCAGGACGGCAAGAACGAAAACCAGCTCTATAGCAGGCTCGCGACCAGCGGCCGGGTCGACGCCGTGATCATCCATTCCCCAATGCCGAACGACGAGCGCATCGCGCTCCTGCACCGGCTCGGAATGCCGTTTCTGGTTCATGGCCGCTCCGAGACCCAGGTTCCGCATGCTTGGCTCGACATCGACAACGAGGGTGCCATCCGACGCGCAACGTCGCACCTCATAGACCTCGGCCACAGGCGCATCGCCATGATCAACGGCCGCGCCGGCCTGACCTTTTCCCTCCATCGCGACAAGGGCTATCGCGAAGCGCTCGCGCAGCGCGGCATCCAGTTCGATCCGCGCCTCGTCGCCCATGGCCATTTCACCGACGAGTTGGGATTTCGCTTCGCCCGCTCCTTCCTCGAGCAATCGCCGCGGCCGACGGCGTTCGTGGCGGGCTCGATGATGACTGCACTCGGCATCTACCGCGCCGTGCGTTCGCGCGGCCTCGTAGTCGGCCGGGACATCTCGGTCATCGCCCATGACGATGTTTTCCCTTATCTCACCGCCGACAACATGGTCCCCTCGCTTTCGACCACCCGCTCGTCGCTGCGCGCCGCCGGCGCGCGCTCGGCAGACCTGGTCCTGCAGCTCCTCTCGGGCAGGCCGGCGACGGAGATTCACGAGCTCTGGCCGGTCGAGCTCATTCTTCGCGAGTCCACCGGTCCGGTGCCGCAGCCGGCCGCCTGACCCCACTCGACAAGGGCCTGGCGGCATTTTCGGATACCGACGTAGGGGCAGAGAGGCCGGCGACGTCGACCAGCTTGCCCGACATACCCTTGCACGGCATGCCCGAGCAGGCCAAAAGTCCCGGCAAAGAGTGCAGGCAAGGATTCGGGTGTCGGACGGGCGGATGAAAAAAAGAGAGATCGCGATCATCGGCGGCGGGCCCGCCGGCCTCATGGCGGCGGACGTGCTGTCCCGCCTCGACCATTCCGTGAGCGTCTATGACAGCATGCCGACGGTCGGGCGCAAGTTCCTGCTCGCCGGAAAATCCGGTCTAAACATTACCCACGCCGAGGATTATGCGCATTTCGCGACGCGCTTCGGCTCCGCGTCGGATCGATTGCGCCCCGCCCTCGATGCCTTCACGCCGAACGATGTGCGAGCCTGGGCCGCCGAGCTCGGCACGGAAACCTTTGTCGGCTCCTCGGGCCGCGTCTTTCCGAAGGTCATGAAGGCCTCGCCGCTGCTGCGCGCCTGGCTGCGCAGGCTGGAGGCGCAGGGCGTCCGGATTCTCACCCGCCATCGCTGGTCGGGTTTCGACGACGGCGGCTATGTCTTCGAAACGCCGGAGGGGCGGGCAATCGTCCATTGCGATGCCGCCGTGCTGACGCTCGGCGGCGCAAGCTGGCCGCGACTCGGCTCCGATGCCGGCTGGTTGTCCTTACTGCGCGACAGAGGCGTCGAAATCAGCGATTTTCGACCCGCGAATTGCGGCTTCGACGTCGCCTGGAGCGAGACCTTTCGCGAGCGTTTCGCGGGCGAGCCGGTGAAGTCCATCACGGCCGCCTCCGGTGCCGGCGTCTTCCCGGGCGAATTCGTGGTGACGCGGCACGGCATCGAGGGCAGCCTCGTCTATGCCCATGCGTCGAGCTTGCGCGACGCGCTGGAAAGCAATAGCGAGGCAGCGCTCGTCCTCGATCTCGTGCCCGGACGAACGGTCGAACGGCTTGCCCGTGATCTTGCGCGGCAGCACGGCAGAGCGAGCTTTTCCAACCGTCTTCGCAAAGCTGCCGGCCTTGCCGGCGTCAAGGCCGCGCTGGTCAGGGAAATGGCACCCGCCGCACCTCACGCTGAACCACAGCATCTCGCCGGGCTGATCAAGGCCTTGCCGATACCGGTTCTCAGACCCCGGCCGATTGCGGAGGCGATCTCGTCGGCGGGAGGCGTTCGTCTCGACGCCATCGATGACGGCTTTATGCTGAAGGCGCTTCCGGGGGTTTTCGTCGCCGGCGAAATGCTCGACTGGGAAGCCCCGACCGGGGGCTATCTGCTGACCGCCTGCTTTGCCACCGGACGCGCTGCGGCACGCGGGATCGAAACCTGGCTGCAGCGGTAGCGGAGTCCGATCAGGATCATTTCATTATTGAAACAATGAAATGATTTGGCCCGCAATTGCTGACGGAAAGTCGTTACACGCTTTTCCTGGAATTGCTCTAGACCGGCTCTTCGCGGAGTTCTTGCCCTGCGCCTGTGGCCGGCTTTCCGCCATAGGCGCGGAGGAACGTCCGCACCGCCGCGCGGGCGGCCTTCTCGAGTTCCTCATCCGTCGGCGCTCCACCGAAGAAGCCGCTCGCCGGCAGATCGGCATTGACCAGAGCGAGGAACTGTTTGGCGGCAAGGTCGAAGTCGTCGATGTCCAGTCGCGCGACATGGGAAAGCCGGGCAAAGAGCGCCGACAGAGCGGTTCCGATCTTGCCCGGTCCCTGCTGGCGCCAGATCTCGAAGAGATGCGGATAACGCTCGCCCTCCGTCTGCACCAGCTTGCGGATGAATTTTCCGTCGTGATTGCACACGCAGTTCTTGTTGAGACGGACGGCAAAGGCGGTCAGATCGTCTTCGAGATTTTCGCCGTTGTCGGGAAAGGTCGCCAGAATGGAAAACAGCGCGGCGTTGGCGCGGTCCATGATGTCCTGGACGACCGCCATGAACAGCGTCTCTTTTTCGCGGTAGTGATTGTAGACGGTCTGCCGAGAGACGCAGGCTTCCATCGCGATTTCGTCGATGCTGGCGCCGGCAAAGCCTTCACGGCAAAACACGTCGGCGGCGGCGTCCAATATCGAGACGCGTTTGGCGCATTGGCCTTTCTGGGTGGGGCCGCCTGTCTTCGGTTGCCGCGCGTTCGGTTTTTTCATGCCCTGAAAATAAGACGTGTTGACGAATTAGACAATGGTGTCTAATTTTACACGTGTGTCCAATTTATTTGACACAAGCAGTCGCCGCGCCGATGTGATCCTCCCAAGCCGTATCCAGGCAGTTCCAGTGGCTGCTTTTCCATTTCAACCTTTAGCGACAGCGATGGGCCGGCAGGTACATCCGGCTCTGCCTTCGCGGTTTCTGAAAGAGCATCATCATGACGACCTCATTTCTACGCACTGCGATTATTCTCGGCCTGTTATCGGCCATAGGACCCTTCGCGATCGACATGTACCTTCCGGCCCTGCCGTCGATCGGCAAGGATCTCGGCGCTGAAAACCACGTCGTGCAACTGAGCCTGCTCTCCTTCTTCATCTCCTTCGCGTTGTTCCAGCTCGTCTACGGCCCGTTCTCGGATATCTGGGGCCGCAAGGCACCGCTCTATCTCGGCATCGGGCTTTTCGCGGTGGCGAGCATCGGCTGCGCGGTGGCGAGCGACATCGAAACCCTCATCGCCTTCCGCTTCCTTCAGGGCATCGGCGGTGCAGCCGGCATGGTCATTCCGCGCGCGGTCGTGCGCGACATGCATACGGGCGTCCAGGCCGCGCGGCTGATGTCGCTGCTCATGCTCGTCTTCAGCATTTCCCCGATTCTCGCACCGCTGACCGGCAGCGCGGTGATCGAATTCTACGGCTGGCGTGGCGTCTTCTATGCGGTGATGATCGCCGCCGTCATCGGTCTCATCCTGCTTTCGACGCAACTCAAGGAGACACGGCCGAAGGAGCATCGGTCGGACAGCACTGTTGCCAGCGCCATGGCCGCCTACCGGCTGCTCCTTGGCGACCGCAACTTCCTGACGCTCGCCTTCATCGGCGGCCTCGGCATCTCGAGCTTCCTGGTCTATCTGGCGAACTCGCCCTTCGTCCTGATCGACCACTACGGCCTGACGCCGACGCAATACAGCTTCGCCTTCTCGATCAACGCGGTCTCGTTCTTCGCCGTGTCGCAGGCGACCGGCTGGCTTGGCGAACGCTTCGGACTCGTCCGGCTGATGCGGATGGCGGTGATATTGTTCGCGCTGACCATGGTCAGCATGTTCGTGGTCATGAGCCTCGGCATCAATCAACTGCCGGTCATGGCGGCCTTCCTCTTCGTCGGCTACGGCGTCCTCGGTCTCGTCATCCCGACGTCGTCAGTGCTGGCGCTGGAAGATCACGGCGAAATCGCCGGCACCGCGTCGGCGCTGATGGGGACGCTGCATTTCGTAACCTCCGCCGTGGCGATGGTCATCACCAGCATCTTCTTCGACGGCACGGCGCTGCCGATGGCCGCTGGCATCGCGCTCTGCGCGCTTGCGGCATTCCTTGTTACCCAGGCAACGATCGGCCGTCGCCGCCGGGTCGTCGCCGCGGAATAAACGACCCCCGCGCGTCCCGAAAGGATGCGCGGGCCACTCGCGGTCGCGGGCCGATGAACGCTTTGTGAAGCTGCTCCCGTCGATTACGTGCTAACGTCGACAGACGGCGCGGCGCACGGCGATGTCTACAGTGCCGTGCGTCTTTTCAGACGCGCAATGGCCGGTGTAGCACTTCGAACTTCTGCATGTTGTTTAAATCGGCTCCGACTTAAGCAGACATGCAGTGCCGCGAGGCACCGGGCCGCGCCGGATAGGAGCGTGAAAGGAGCCCGCCATGCTTCCAACGCGACGTTCTCTGCTGACCGCTTTTCTGGCGATCCCCGCCTTGCCCATCGCGAGCATCCAGGAGGCCGCCGCGCAACGGCCCCGCGTGCCGCTGACGCCCGGCTGCGGCAACGATCGCGACCTCACCCTCGCACGGACAGCAGGTCCCTTCTACAAACCCGACGCGCCTATGCGTCATGAGCTCTTTTCCGATTCCCCCGGTGGCGAGCGCATCACGCTCGCCGGCTATGTTCTCGACAGAGACTGCCGGCCGCTCGGCAACAGCCTCGTCGAGATCTGGCATGCCGACGAGACAGGCGCCTACGACACGAGCGGTTTCCGGCTGCGTGCGCACCAGTTCACCGATGCGAACGGCCGCTGGTGGTTCGCCACGGTCGTTCCCGCGCGTTATTCCGGCAGGACCCGGCACTACCATCTTCGCGTGCAGCGCCGGGGCGGCAGGCTGCTTACGACGCAGCTCTTCTTTCCGAACGAACCGGGCAACGCGCGGGACCGCCTCTATTCGGATGCGCTTCTGCTCGATATCAGCAACACTGCCGACGGGAAATTCGGCCGCTTCGATTTCGTCGTCTGAAGCCCTTAAGGTGCGAGACTGCCTCTGAGGATGTCCCTCGCGGCGGTCTCGCGAAGTTTCACTCAATGCTCGTTCGCGTGCGCTCCATGCGCCGTGATCACGCTCTGCGCTTCCCTGCCATAAAGCTCCTCGAAATGATCAAAGCTCTTGGAGAAGTAGCCGATCCCCTGCGTGGCCGATCGCAGCGAACGTGCCAGATCGTCGAGCGCGGACCCGGGAACGAGAGCGCGGAAGATATCCCACCCCTTTGCGCCCTCGTCCCGGTCGAAACCGAGAACCTGCCCTTTGAGTGTCGAAACGATCGGCACGAGACTGCCGGAATAGACGGAAGGAATATGGATCTCCACGCGGAAGATCGGCTGCATCAGCACGGACGAGGCTTGCGAGAGGGCCTGGCGGACGCCCATCTTTCCGGCCGTGCGAAACGCGTATTCCGAACTGTCGACCGAATGATGCTGGCCGTCGGTCAGCGTCACGCCGACATCGATGACCTTGAAGCCGAGCGGGCCTTTGTCCATCGCCTCGCGCGCGCCTGCTTCGACCGCCGGTATGAAGTTTCTCGGAACGGCGCCGCCCTTGACGGTTTCGGCAAAGGTAAACCCGCCGCCGCGCTCATTGGGATGAACGCTGAGCTTCACGTCCGCGAACTGGCCGGCGCCGCCGGTCTGCTTGCGGTGACGATAATGCACCTCCGACGACTTCGAGATCGTCTCGCGATAAACGGGGCTCGGCGATTGCTCGCTGACCTCGACGTGAAAGACGTCGGAGAGCGTCCGGCAGAGGTCGCGCAGGTGCACCGGCCCCTGGGCGCAGACCAGCTGCGCTCCGGTCCCCTCCTCCTGCATGACCTTGAGCCCGCGATCGGTTTCGGAAAGCTTGGCGAGCGTTTCGGAGAGCTTGGTTTCGTCGCGCTCGCTTTCCGGCACCAGGATGCGTTCCAACATGGGCGTTGGCGGCGCCGTCCATTCCGGCGGCGCCACCGTGGCATTGGCCGTCAACAACGACGGCACGATGAGGTGATCGGATTTCACTGCGGCGAAGACCTGACCGGGAACCGGCGTCGCCGATGCTATGGGGCGGCCGTTCGCCGGATCCTGCAAAGCCCCGAGACCGGCGCCGCCGAGGGCCGCCCCCTGCTTCACGCCGTTCTGGAGGGCGCGAACAAGCACGGTCTTGCCGACGCTCGGGCGATGATGGGCGTGAAAGCTGACGGCAGAGAGCGTCGTATCGGAGATGCCGGCGGCAGCGGCAAGGCGTGTTCGCAGCGCCTCGACCCGTGGCGCATCGTGACGAAGCGCCTTCATCAGTCGCAGAATGCCGTTGCTGTGGCTTGCGGCACCGACGAGCACCGGAATGATCTTGTTTTCGCTCAAGACCCGCCTCGAGATCGAATAGATCTCATCGCTCGCCGGTTCGCGGTCCTCGATCAGCTCTTCCAGCAGCCAGTCATCGAATTCGGAAAGATGTTCGAGCAACTCGGTCCGTGCCTCGTGCTCGCGCTCGATGACGCTTTCTGGAAGCTCGAAAAGCGCAGACGTCTGGCCTTCCCGGTAGCGCCAGGCGCGCTCCGAAATCAGGTCGCAGCTGCCGATGATCTTGTCGCCGTCGCGGATCGGAATTTGCCGCAGCACGAGAGGGTGGTTGGAATAGTCCTGGAGAGTGGCGACGACGTCCCTGAGCCGTTCTCTCGGCTCATCCATGCGGTTGACGAAAAGAATGCAGGGCGTCCCCGACGCCTCGATCGCCTTGAGATAAGGCGCCGCGAGCACCGCTTCGTCCGGGGCCGGCGAAACGCAGAGCACGCAGGCGTCGCTGGCGAGAAGCGCATCCTGCACATGCGCCAGCGCTTCATTGGTTCCGGGCGTGTCGAGCGCACACCACTCCTCGTTTCCGAATTCGAACTCCGTCACGCTCAACCCATAGGGAGAGGCGGATTTTCTTGGCTGGCCTTCGAGCAGACCCAGCTTTTCCACGAGCGTGGATTTTCCGGTCTGCGAAGGCCCAAGTACCGTGAAGCAGCGCATCGGCGATCCTCCAATCTACCACGATGACACGTCCCTACAGCGCCGTGGCGTGTCTTTTCAGACGCGCAGAGTCGCTGTAGCACTTTGAATTGCTGCATGTTTTCTCCTCAAATCCGTTGCGATCCAAGGAACATGCAGGCAGCCAAGATGTCCCGCACGGCGCAATGCGCCGGAGATCGGTCCTTTCTCCGGCGCCGTTCCCTCCCCTCGCGAGGTCAAGGCTTTACCAAGGGTGCACCCGCGCCCGCCGCTACGCAAGCTGAGATCGATTATCTCGGGAAAAGGCCGCGAACCCGGCAGCGAAAGTGCGACACGGCAGAAGGAACGCCACGCCTGCATTCACCCCTTCGTCGCACTGTCAACCGATGGCGCTCGGCGCAAACTCCGCGACCAGCTCGTGGCGATCGCCCGGATAGGTCAGTCGAACGCTGGTGACCGGCGCACCGCCGCTCCAGGTCCGCCGTTCGATGACGAGGCAGGGGGATCCAACCGCGACACCGAGGGCCTGCGCGGCCGGGCGGCTTGCCGCCACGGCGCGGATACGATGCTCCGCCGTGCTCCAGGGCACCTTGCCGAGCAGCCAGGAGCCGGGGGCGACGGCATCGAACGGCTCCGCTTCCGCCTCCGGCACCGCCGAAAGGCTGATCAGCCGTTCCTCGAGGCAAAAAGGCCGGCCGCTTGCCAAATGCAGGCAGGTGATATCGAGCAACCGCGACGAGGCGGGCAGGTCGATGCGTCCCGAATCGCGAGCACTGATCTTGCGGACATGCCGCTCGTCGAGACGGTAGCCGTATTCGAGACCGAGCGACTGCACCTCGAGCTTGACGTCGTGGATTTCCATGACCGCGGACTGGACGTGCGGAAAAGTGACATAGCTGCCGGATTTACGCCGCCGCTCGATCAATCCCTTCTTGACGAGTTCGGTGAGTGCCTTGTTCACGGTCATGCGCGAGCAACCATATTGCTCCGTCAACTCGTGCTCGAAAGGAATTCGATATCCCGGCGGCCAGTCGCCGGACATGATGTGCCCCTCGACGTCGCTGAGGATCCGCTGATGCAGGGAAAGCGGCTGCTCTTGACGGTTTTCCTCCTGGGAAGAACGATCGGTGGAAATGGCGGGATCCTCGGCTGGTGACTGACCCCGCACCTTAAACAATTCCTGCCGCGGCGACAGCCCCGGCGAGGCCGCCCACCGTTTTTCCCACGCAGGATGCTGCACAATCAAATTGCTACCACAGCCTCCTGCAGTTCCGGAAGAACATGCCCGATGCCGCCGTTGGACAGCGGGCGTGCAACGGTCGGTGTTCGTGCGCGCCGCCCGGCCTGGACATACAGAAAGCCGCCCCTCCCCTTGCTGGATCGCCAGCGTCGAAACTGTTTCAACCTTGGGCTGGCCGGTTCGCCGTTGGCGTTTATTTTGATCCCGAGCGTGCCTGCAAAATTTGCCGTAGAGCGACCGTTTCGGCATTTTTCGCACTAAAGTTGGGCTTCGATGGCGGCCTTGTCTATGACGGACCACACCTTCTTGATTCGCTCGTCATCAAATTCATAGAACACGTTCTCAGTGAACGAGACTCTTTTTCCATTTACATGGAGGCCAAACAGGAGTGCTGTCGGCGTGCAGTCGAAGCGCAGACGGCTCGCCACAAGAGGCGGTTCGCAGATAAGCAGATGGATATCGAAATGGAGGTCTGGGATCGCACGAAAATCTCCCTCCAGCATCTCCCGATAGCCTGATAACCCGATCTGCTCGCCGTTGTAATGAACGTCATCATGAACGAACTGGCCCAAATTCGGCCAGTCCTCTTTGTTCAGGCAGTCGATGTAGCTTCGGTAGATGTCGGAGAGACCGGTCTTCATCATGGCAGCTGCCTCCGTATTGCTCCAAGTCTACAATGCCGCGCGTCTTGTCGGACGGGCAAAGGACGCCGCAACACCTCGAATTGCTGCATGCCTTTATCGTTGAATCGAGTCTGATTTGGGGACCAGTCCGAATGAAGCGGTCCGTCCCGCGGTTCGTCACCGTCCCGAGCAGCCAGTTTGCTTGCTACGTTGAGCGTAAGGGACGCTGCGGGGAGTTGTTCTTATCGGCAATTTGTATGGCCGCGGCAGTCATTTCCGATGCGAGCCTCGAACCTAATAGAAGAGATGCCAAGGCGTCAGGAAGGCGCGTGCCCATTCCTGTTCCTGCTCCCGTTCGCGCTCCGCCGAAGCATCGCCACGGACGAGACTGGACACCGTCTTTTCGCCGCGCACCACCGCTTTCGGCGCCGGCGGCTCGAAATAGCCAAGCGTCATTCCACCGAGATAGAACATGCGGGGCCCTTCCCTGCTCGCGTCTTCGAGACACAAGCCTGCCACAATCCGGCATGCTGTCAATAGTCTACTAAATTTATGTTCTAATGCGCCTGAGGTTTGACGGGATGCGGGAGTTCCTCGGGCGCCCAGAACCGATCTGCGATGGTGCCCCGTACTCTTCGATCGATCGCAGCCGCTTGTGGCAGTGATCGCCCAAACAGGGATTGAATGAATTCAAAGCATTAGGCCCGCGTTCCAACCCTGCTCAGCAGCGCGCGACAACGCCGCGCAACGGCCCCCTCGATCCGGCCCGGAAAGATAGTCCGGATGGATCACCGTATTTCCAGACTGACTGCGCGGCCATCACCTTCCGCTGCGCCGCTGGGAGCCGTCGCGCCGACCGACGACCGGCCGGCCTCCGATCGGACCTGCGTAGCGTCCATTAGTTTGGTTCACAGCGAGCCGAATCACGACCATCGCTCGCGGCATCGTCATCCTGCCAATGAAGCCGGCGGCGACTTGCGAGCACGTCGACAACGCCCGGACAAACTCGTCCGGTTGTCCGCGGACAACCGCGTTGGAGGTCGCCGGAAAAGTTGTCCGCGGACAACTAGTAAACAGAGAAATTCATAAAACTGCGACCCGCGCAGGGCATAAAAGGGCTTTTTGTTAAGCGTTTGTAAATTGGCAACGAATCGGCGCATAGTATAACTGCGCAGATTGGTTCCTATTGGCGAATTTTGCGCAGTTTTCCGGAGATGACGATGTTGCAACAGAGAATCCAGAGTCTTGAGGAGCAGGAGCATTTGCCATCACTGCTGTCCGCCGACGCTCAGGAACTCGCTCACCAGCTGCAGGAACATCAGAAAAAGATCTTCTCCCCGACTGCACAAAAAACCATGCGGCTGTTCACTCCAGCCGAGGCGGCTGCCTTCATCGGAATCGGTGAAGGCTATCTTCGCCAGATCGCTTCAGAAGGCCATGGGCCGGAGCCGCTGTCAAACGGTCGGCGCATGTATGCCGTCGACGACATCGATCGCATCCGCCGTGTGCTTGACGAAGGCAGCAAGACCGGAAAATACATCCCCCACCGCCGACCGGGCGAAAAGCTCCAGGTCATCTCGGTCATGAATTTCAAGGGCGGGTCGGGCAAGACCACGACGTCGGCCCACCTTTCCCAATATCTCGCGCTCCGCGGCTATCGCGTGCTGGCGATCGACCTCGATCCCCAAGCCTCGCTTTCCGCCCTCTTCGGCCATCAGCCCGAGCTCGACGTCGGCGAGGCGGAAACACTTTATGGCGCCATTCGCTACGAGAACCCGCGCTCCATCGCCGACGTCGTCCGCGCCACCTACACGACCAATCTCCATCTGATCCCCGGCAATCTCGAGCTGATGGAGTTCGAACACGAGACACCGAAGGCGATGATCGGCGGCTCCTCGGAGACGCTGTTCTTCGCGAGAATCGGCGAGGCGCTT
Organism: Sinorhizobium sp. 8-89; assembly: GCF_030124325.1. Taxonomy (GTDB): domain Bacteria; phylum Pseudomonadota; class Alphaproteobacteria; order Rhizobiales; family Rhizobiaceae; genus Sinorhizobium. Next base: position 201,836 of record NZ_JASKLR010000009.1, on the reverse strand, counting down.
TCCGAGATCGAGGGTTTCTACGACATCGTCGTCATCGACTGCCCGCCGCAGCTCGGCTTTCTGACCATGTCGGCGCTCTGCGCGGCGACGTCGGTGCTCATCACCGTGCACCCGCAAATGCTCGACGTGATGTCGATGTCGCAATTCCTGTCGATGACGAGCGACCTCATGGCCGTCGTCGAGAAGGCGGGCGGCCGCACCAGCTATGACTGGATGCGCTATCTCGTAACGCGTTTCGAGCCGAACGATGGTCCCCAAAGCCAGATGACCGGCTTCATGCGGGCGATCTTCGGCAATCGCATGCTCCAGAATGCCATGGTGAAGTCGACCGCCATCTCGGACGCCGGCGTCACCAAGCAGACGCTCTACGAGGTGGAACGCTCGCAATTCATCCGCGGCACGTATGACCGGGCGATGGACTCGCTCTCTCTCGTCAATGCGGAGATCGAAGAGATGGTCCGCAAGGTCTGGGGAAGGAAGTAATCGATGGCGCGCAAGAACCTGATCGGCATTTCCGACAGCCCGACTGCCCCGATCGAAGGAGAGCGACCGGCCGTCGAGCGCCCGATCGCCGGTCTTGCATCGGGCCACCGGTCGAGCGGTCTCGTCGGCGGGATCACCAGGTCGCTATCGAACATCACCCAGAAGGTGGAGCGCGCTGAAGAGCTGGAGCGCCAGCTTGCCGAAGGGCAATCGATCGTCAATCTCGACCCTTCGCTTATCGACGCTTCTTTCGTCGTCGACCGGCTGGGCGTTACGGCCGAGGCGCAGGCCGCGCTCGTGCAACAGATCCGCGACCACGGACAACAGGTGCCGATCCTCGTGCGTCCACACCCGACCGTGAAGGAGCGCTATCAGGTCGCCTATGGTCACCGCCGGCTTGCGGCACTGCGTGAGATCGGCGGGAAGATCAAGGCGGTCATTCGCAACCTCAGCGACGAACAGCTCGTCGTCTCCCAGGGGCAGGAAAACAACGCCCGCACCGATCTTTCCTTCATCGAACGCGCGCTGTTTGCGACCCGGCTTGAAGATCGCGGTTTCTCCCGCGAGATCATCATGTCGGCGCTCGGCGTCGACAAGGCGGCCTTGTCGAAGATGATCACCATCGTTCGTCGATTGCCGGTCGAAGTGATCGAGGCGGTCGGTGCCGCCCCGTCCTTTGGGCGTCGGCGATGGATGGAACTGGCCGATCTTCTTGATTTGGACGGCAGCCGAACGCGGGCGCTCGGATTTGTCGAGCAAGCCGATTTTCCGGCGGGTGAGAGCGATCAGCGCTTCGAGAAACTGTTCAGCTTCCTCAGCACCGCCAAGGAGCGATCAAAGGCGGAAGCCTGGACCGCACCTGACCGTACGCGTCCCGTGCGCATCCGCGACACAGAGTCGGAAACGACTCTCGCCTTCAGCAAGAAGGTTGCGCCGGGTTTTGCCGATTTCGTGAGGCAGAGGCTGCAATCTCTGTACCTCGAATACCAACAGGAAACAGGAGATTAAACAGAGCAAAAGAAAAAGGCTTCCGAACGACTAGCGCTGCGGAAACCCTTCTCTCGTGTAGCAACCTGAGAATCCCATTTCCGCGAATCAGTGTCAAGAGTTTTTGACGTCGTTTCGGCGAACGATTTTCTTTTGCCTTGGATAAGGTGAAGAAAAATGGAACGTGGAAGTGTGACGACGCCCTTTGGGCGGCGGCCGATGACGCTTGGGATGCTCTCAAGTCAAATCGCCAGCCGCACCCAGGCGGAGCGATCGGTCGACAAATGGAAGCTATTTCGCTGGCTTTGTGAAGCGAAGACGGTCGTCGGCGTCTCGGATCGATCGCTGGCGGTGCTGAACGCACTCTTGAGCTTTTATCCGGGCTCCGAGCTGGCAAAGGGGAACGGCCTCGTCGTTTTCCCATCGAATGCACAGCTCTCGCTTCGAGCGCATGGCATGGCTGGAACGACGTTGCGCCGCCACCTCGCGGCCCTTGTCGATGCGGGCCTCATCCTTCGACGCGACAGCCCCAACGGCAAGCGCTACGCCCGGCGAAGCCACAGCGGCTCTGTGAGAGAAGCCTTCGGGTTCGACCTCTCACCGCTGATCGCACGCGCGGCCGAGTTCGAAACCACCTCGGCGCAGCTTGCCGCTGAACGGCAGCATCTGCGCGTGATGCGTGAGAGACTGAGCCTCTGCCGGCGCGACGTCGCCAAGTTGCTGGATCTCGTCCGCGAAAGCGCCCCGCAAGTCGACTGGCAGGACTACGCGCTCCTTTATGAGCACCTTACCGGCCCGCTTCCCCGCAAGCCCTCGCCCGCCGACATCGAGGCTCTCCTCGGCTCCATGGAGCGTCTTCGGTGCGATCTTACCAATCGTTTGGAAAAATTACTGAATTCCGGAAAAACGGACACCAATGATCGCCAGAATGGATGCCACATACAGAATACACATCCAGACTCCCTTTCTGAATCTGAACGTGGCTTGGGAAAAGGATCAGAACAGATTTTGCGAAACGACGCCGAAGCGAGCCCGGCAACGGCTTTGACAAAACGCTTACCGAGACCGGCACCTGGCGGCGCGCCGTGGTCGTCCGCATCCGCCGATCGCTCGACCACGCCATTTCAAAGACCACACCGTAAAATCCCGCTGCCCGCCATCCTGCAGGCCTGCCCGCAGATCGCCGACTATGGGCCTTCCGGCCAGATTTCCAGTTGGAAGGACCTGATGACGGCGGCGATCGTCGTCCGCTCCATGCTGAATGTCAGCGCCGATGCCTATGATGCGGCCTGCTCTGTTCTTGGTTGCGAGAATGCGGCAACCGTCGTCGCCTGCATTCTCGAAAGGGCCGAGCACATCACATCGCCAGGGGGTTACCTGCGTGAGCTCACCAAACGGGCCCAGCGGCAGGAATTTACGCTTGGTCCAATGATCGTCGCGTTGAGCCGCGCCAAGCAAAGTGCAGGGAAGGAGCCCGGAGGAATTGTGCTTGCGTATTAGGGCGGGCGTGGCCGTTCGGAAGGAACGCAGCCTTCGCGTTCGGGCCCTGTCCGAATGGCCATCCGCAGCGGCAGGGGAGGGGGAAGTGACGCCTCTCCTATAGCCGCGTCTTCATCGGACCATTGCGTTGAACGACGAAATATCCGACACTCGATGCCGTGACGGATTCGCTTGGATACGCGTTTGGCGGTATTTAGTGGCTGTTTCTTAACAATTCCGCGGCTATCGTAAGCTATTGGCGAAAAAGAGTTTAATTAGCCGTTGCGGAAGCTATCTCACCCATAATTTCCGACACCTCGGATAGCCGAAAAGCGAGCCGTTCCCACCCACTTGGCAGCAGAGCGAAGCCGACGCTCGCGAACCGCTCCCAAGCTCTGCGTTTTCCACGGTTGACAGCTGTCAACAGTCGCTGGCTCATCACGACACATTCGTTCCACTGGGGCAATGTCCAGGGAAGGGTTGTAACAGTCTTCCCTCCGAATCGCTGGTTTCCGAGAAACAGAGCGCCTCAGTATCTCGGCGGAGCTGGGAAACGCTGTGCCCGAGAAGCTGCGGCAGCGGCTCGCAGACCGGAGGTTCGTCGGCTCTCAGCCAATCTTGGAGCCCGTTGCTGATATTCTTCTGAGGTCACGGAGCAAGGCCGCTCACTCGTGCCAGTGTTCGGCCACCCATGGCGTCGGGCGGATGTAGTGCCGCAGATAGCGCAACGCGCTCTTCTCCCGTCGGTCCGGTGAAAACAGGCCGTGGATATGTTCGAGCGGCGTCGCGGGACGCCCCTTGTAGCCGAACCGTCCGTCGATCGCGTGCTGCGGCAGCAGACTGCGGGGGAAGAGAACCACCCGGCCGTCGGCAGGCAACCGCGGTGCGAGGAAATAGTTGAGCGGAAGGGGCCAGCGGCAATCCTGGCGGAAATGCAGAACCCAGCGCCGCGGAAAGAGTTTTACGCCGCCTGGTGCATTGCGGGTGACGAAGCGTTGTTCGAAGCTGTATTCATCCGCCACGCCCTGCGGATCGGCGCGGAATTTCTCCTGCAGAGGAACGAGCTTGCCGACCGGAAACCGGAACAATGACGTCTGGCCGAGCCGTTCGAACGGCGTCGTCTGGTTGCGCGCCAGGATCACATCATCCGGCCCGCCGACCTCGAAGAAAGAATCAAGCGAACCGACGATCACCAGATCGAGGTCGAGGAAGAGGACCGGGCCGGTGAGGCTGCCGAGTTTCGGACCCCAGAGCCGCGCCTTCGGCCAGATGCCTTTCGTATTGACCGGCATCGCTACGTCAAGCGGCGGCAGGTCCTCGCAGAGAATCTCTGGACGCAGGCCGCGGCGGTTGTCGGTGAAACAGGTGAACGTGAAAGGCGGCGTAATGTTGCGCGCAACCATGGCGTAAAGCCGGTTGATGAAGGGAGGCCCGTATTTCGTGCCCCAATTTATGCATATCACCTGCTTGACGCCGCCGCTTGCCGCCAGAACGCTTGCCATGGGCTCTCCGCTCTTCCTTAGTTTGCCTGCTTGATGATTCCTTAAATCGGAATCGATCTAAGGGAAAAATCATGCAGCAATTCAAAGTGCTACACCGACCCTAGCGCGTCCGATTGGACGCGCGGCGCTGTAGTTATGCCGCCTACCAAACGTCTTTCCGCAAGGGCCGAGTTCATCCATCGGCCTTATAGACGCGGCGCAAACTTCGACAGTCGGGGAATTGCTTTCGATTTCCTATCCCGCTGGTGCACTCTCACGCTTTCGGTTGGGCACGGTCGCGAGATACGGATTGATCCTTGCGCACCTAGTCTCAACGTCGCCTCGGATGAGAATTGCAGCGCCGTTGCAAGCTACCCATCAATAGTCACTCTCCAGCGTGCCTTCTTTTTGCGAGCACCGCCGGCATTTAGAACGTGGCCGACTTCATATCGATGTCAGTTGACAGCTGTCAACGGCGCGGCCGTAGCGCGATGCATTGCTCTCCTTTGTCCTCGGCCCGCGCACCTGTCGCTGCAGTGTCGGACGTTGACAGCTGTCAACTGCCGCTCGAAGGCAATGCCGACCGCCTATACGGTCATTTTTCGCCGACTCACAGCAATGCTCGATGCCGCAAGCCACGGTCGCGATATTAGCGGGGGAGAAAGCCTGGGAAGCCTGTGACGGAAAATAATCGCGTGTTACCTTCCGTTTCGTCGATAACACTTCGCCTTTAAAATGAGATACGAAATCCCCGATCCGCTCCATCCAACGCTGCTGCCGGCCCTGATTGCGGCGGAAGACGGCCTTGCGCGTCTCGACGAGCGAGCCGGGCGGCATGCGGTTTCGGAGGGCTTTCGCGAGCGCGGACAGTTCTTCGACGCGGCGGCAGCGCTTTGGGTTGCCGGGGAACTGGTGCATGTCGAGGATCTCGTACTGCACGACGCTCACATGGATGCGCGCGCACCCTCACATGAACTGACCATCGCGCATGCGGTGCTGCGCGCACGCCGTCGACTGGATCTCGCGGAGCCGGACTGGGCCCTGACGAGCGGCGGATTGAACGTGCTCAGGGGCGAGGGCGGAGCAGTCACGGAGCAGAATCTTCGCGAGGAAGCTCGTCGAGACGATCCGGCCTTGGAGGCGGAAGATGATCCGGACGAAAATCCACTCGCCGCTGAATTTGCCGAACTCGATGCAGCGATCGCCCGGTCGCAAAGATTGCTGGACACACATGCGGACGGCACCAACGAGATGGACCCGGCGTTGTCGCCAGCCGCCAAGGCGAGGCCGGAACCGATGGGGCAACTCGGATTGCTCTTCGAGGAGGAGTGGGACGAGGAGCAGCGCCTCGATGCTTGGCGCACCGTCCTGGCGGCAGCCGATCAGTTGCCGGCTTCGCTCGGGGCGGCAATCCTCTTCGATGCCTGGGAGCGTATCGAGCCGCTGCGCCGGCAGCATTGGCTTGGTTCGCTGCTCGTCGGGGTCTATTTACGTGTTCGCGGAAAAGTGTCCTCGCACGTGCTGGCATTCAACACCGGCCTGAAGACGATCCGCCACGAGCGCCGCCGCTCGAAGGACCGGCTCACACGATTGCTCGCTTTCCTCGAGGCGATGTCGGTGACGGCCGACCTCGGGATGAAGGAACTGGACCGGCTTTCTCTGGCAAAGACACAAATGGAGATGCGGATCAGGGACCGGCGCTCGAGCAGCAATCTCCCTGGATTGATCGATCTCGTTCTGTCGCGGCCGATCGTCTCGACGGCGCTGATCGCCCGCCACGTCGGCGTCACACAGCGAAGCGCGCTCAACCTGGTGCGTGAGCTCGGCGTGCGCGAGATGACGGGCAGGGGACGCTATCGCGGCTGGGGCGTGCTTTAAGGCAATTCCAGGAAAGTGTGTGACGCCTTTCAGTCTGGAATTGCGTAGCTTCAAAGAGTTGGCGCTTTGGCGCGTCCTGGCTCAAGCGACGTTATTGCCGGCGCAGATTGATGTCGCTGGTAACGACGCTGTCGCCGGACCTCGGGTCGACATCGGTCGTCACGAGTCTCATGCCGTTCTGTCCGACTTTCTGCAGCGTGAGGTTTGCGCTGCGGTCGCCGTTCACTTCCCTTGGCCAGCGTATCGTAAGGTTGATCGCGTTGCCCCGTCGGTTTCCGGTCAAGCCGGCCCGTCTTCCACTCGGCCCGACATAGAAGCCGCTGTAGTTCGAGCCATTGAATTGCAAGTCTGCGCCAACGGCGCGCGAAACGACGATCAGGCCGCGGCAGGTTCCCTTCATAGATAGGGCCGGACCGCTCGCCTGCGAATTGAAGGTGCAGGACACGTTTATCGGCGACCGGTTGATCCGGACTTTCACCATGCCGTCGCCGGCCCACTGGCCCTCCAGCGACCCGAGAAATGCCGTCTCGTCGGCCTGCGCTGCTCCAACAGCAAAGAACAGGCCGCATGCGGCCAGCAGACGCCGGATCATCTTCGTAGAACCTCCTCCTGGGGAATCGGAATCGGCGAAGCAGGGGCGCTCGTCGATCGCTTGACGAACGCCCCAACCCGCATGAGGTTCCTTTCTTGCGTCGCTGTCAACCTTTTCACGGGACGGCAAACGACATTTGGCCAGCGGCGCCGCGGCGCCGCTACCGTCAATCCTCCTCGACGAAGACCTCCTCGCGCTTGGCCTTGACGCTCGGCAGGAAGACGACGACGAGCACGATGGCCGCGATCAGTAGCAGCACGGCGCTGATCGGACGGGTGACGAAGGTCGTCGGGTCGCCGCGCGACAGGATCATGGCGCGCCGGAGGTTCTCTTCAAGCAGCGGCCCCAGCACGAAGCCGAGGAGCAGCGGTGCCGGCTCGCAGCGCAGCTTCAGAAGCAGGTAACCGACGAGGCCGAAGAAGGCGACCGCGTAAAGGTCGTAGACATTGGAATTGACGCTGTAGACCCCGATCGAGCAGAAGGCCATGATGATCGGAAAAAGCACGAAATAGGGGATCTTCAGGAGCTTCACCCAGAGCCCAATCAGCGGCAGGTTCAAGACGACGAGCATCAGGTTGCCGATCCACATGGAGGCGATGATGCCCCAGAAGAGCGCCGGCTGCTCCACCGCTACGTTCGGGCCAGGCACGATGCCCTGGATGATCATTGCGCCGATCATCAGCGCCATCACCGGATTTGCCGGAATGCCGAGCGTCAGCAGTGGAATGAAGGACGTCTGCGCGCCAGCATTGTTGGCGCTCTCCGGTCCTGCGACACCGGCGATGGCACCGCGGCCGAATTCCTCCGGACGGTCGGAGATGCGCTTTTCCACCGTATAGGAGGCGAAGGCGGCGAGAATCGCGCCGCCCCCCGGCAGGATGCCGAGCGCCGAACCGATCACGGTGCCGCGCACGACTGGCGCGAACATCCGCTTGAAATCCTCACGCGTCGGCATCAGGTCGCTGACGCTGGCCATGAGTACCTCGCGGGTCTTCTCGCTTTCAAGATTGCGCAGGATCTCGGCGATGCCGAAGACGCCGACGGCAACCGCCACGAAATTGAGACCGTCGGCATATTCGCGAATGCCGAGCGTGAAGCGCGGCGTGCCGGTATAGATGTCAGTGCCGACGAGGCCGAGCAGCAGGCCGAGTGCGACCATCGCCAGAGCCTTGATGATCGAGCCATGGGCAAGTGCGACGGAGGAAACGAGGCCGACGATCATCAGCGAGAAATATTCGGCCGCGCCGAACTCCAGCGCGATCTCGGTCAGCGGTGGCGCGAAGATCGCCACGAGAAAGGTCGAGACGGTTCCGGCAAAGAACGAGCCGAGCGCCGCAATCGCGAGTGCTGCGCCGGCGCGGCCATTGCGCGCCATCTGGTAGCCGTCGATCGCGGTCACCGCGGAGGAGGATTCGCCCGGCATGTTGATCAGAATGGCGGTGGTCGAGCCGCCGTATTGCGCGCCGTAATAGATACCGGCGAGCATGATCAGCGAGGAAACCGGCTCCAGCTGGAAGGTGATCGGCAGGAGCATGGCGATCGTTGCCGTTGCGCCGATCCCGGGCAGAACGCCGATCAGCGTGCCGAGGAGAACGCCGATCAGGCAGAAGAGAAGGTTTGCCGGCGAGGCGGCGGTGGCGAAGCCGAGGGCGAGATTGCTGAAAAGATCCATGGCCGCCTCCTAGAACCGGACCCAAGGGCCGAAGCGCTCGAAGGGGAGATTGAGACCGTAGCTGAACACGGCGACCGAAAAGACCGTCAACGCAAGCGAGATGGCGAGCGCCCAATGCGGCTTCATGCGGTGCGAGGCGAAACAGGCAATGAGCGCGGTGCAGAAGATTGCCGGAACAAACCCCAATCCTCGCACGGTCAGCCCGAAAAAGATCGGTGCCGGCAGAATGAGAAACATGCCGCGGACGGCGATCGCCCCCATCGGTTCGCCTTGAACCCGTGCGGACTGCACAAGGATGACGGCGCCGAGCAGCGTCAACACGCAGGAGAGCAGGAGCGGGAAATAACCGGGGCCCATGCGGAAGGCGGTGCCGAGTTCGAGGGTGAGCGACTGCCAGACGAAGAACAACCCGACGGCCGTCAGGATGCCACCGCACAGGGCATTGGTCGTGTCGAAGGAGATGGATTTCATCGTGTCCCCATTGTGTTCGGGAGCCGTTGAGCCGCGCTCCCTTCTGCGGCGTGTTTCCTTAAATCCTACCCGATTTAAGGATAAAAACATGCAGCAATTCAAAGTGCTACAGCATCCTTTGCGCGTCTGATGAGATGCGCGGCGCTATAGGCGAATGTGCTCGCGTCTCGTCATCCGGGCAAGGGGCACCGGACTTTGTCGAGTTGACAGCTGTCAACGTCCGGTCTCGGCACTGGCGCGGGACACAAGGAAAGACATGACCACGCTCGCCCTGCATCCCGCATCACATCTCGAACCGATCACGTCTTCCGGTTCCTATGCATTCGACCACGGCGGTCGGAGACAGGTCGCCGCCGTTCCTGTCTCGTGACGGGGACGGCGGCGGATTCTGTCACGCAATCAATCGGCGTACTGACCGGCGGCCTCGATCACCGGCTTCCAACGGGCGATCTCGCTCTCGAGTTTGGCCTTCAGCGCTGCCGGCGTCGCGTCCGCTTCGCTCGACGGTTCGGTGCCGAGTTCGGCAAAGCGGGCGGTGACGTTCTGATCCTTGAGCGCCAGCTGCAGCGACTTCGACAGGCGCTCGGTCACCTCGGCAGGGGTGCCCTTCGGCGCATAGATGCCGTGCCAGATGCCGACCTGGAAATCGGCAAGGCCGCTTTCGACCGCCGTCGGCAGATCCGGGAAGATCTTGAGGCGAGCCGGAGAGGTGACGGCATAGGCCTTGATCGTGCCGCCCTGGATCTGCTTGGTGGTATTGGTCGTCTGGTCGCACATGATGTCGACCTGGCCGCCGAGCAGATCGGTCATTGCCGGACCGGTACCCTTGTACGGTACGGTGGTGAGCTGGGTGTCAATCGCGCTCATGAACATCATGCCGCAAAGATGCGACGCGGCGCCGATACCGGCATTGGCGACCGTCACGGTGTCCTTGTTGGCCTTGACGTAGTCGATCAGTCCCTTGAGATCCGTCGGTTCGAAGTCCTTGCGGGCGACGATCGTCATCGGCACTTCGGTGACGAGGCCAACATATTCGAAGGCGTTCAGCGTGTCATAGGCAAGCTTGCGATAGAGCGTGGCGCTGGTCGCCATGCCGATATGATGCAGCAGGATCGTGTAGCCGTCCGGATCGGCCTGTGCGACGCGGCCGGCGCCAAGCGTGCCGCCGGCGCCGCCGACGTTCTCGACGATGATCTGCTGGCCGAGATCCTTCGACATGGATTCGGCGACGAGGCGGGCGACCGTGTCGGTCGGGCCACCGGCCGAGAAGGGAACGACCATCGTGATCGAGCGCTCAGGATAGTTTTGGGCGCTGGCCGGGGCGGCAAACAGGGAAACGGCGGCGACAGCGCCCAGAAGCGCTTGCAGAATTTTCATCTTTTCCTCCCGATGAAATTATGGACCAGCCGGCATGGTCCTCCCGCGCCGGTTCTGGATCGCCTATTAGCGGACGGGATTTTAGCACATACAACCGCTGCCCGCGGTCATTTTACCGATTTCCGCGCTCGTCGCGCGCGATATGGGTGGATTTGGAAACAAAGTCCCCGGGCGATGGGTGGATTTCCACCCATCAGTTTGCTCAAGCTTCAAGAGCGGTGCGCCGCCGGAGATATTCGATCTCGACCTCCGTCAGCGGCCGAACGGCGCCTTTCGGCAAGTCGCCGAGCTCTATCTCGCCGATCGAGACGCGCACGAGCCGCAGGCACTCGAAGCCGAGCACGTCGAGCATGCGGCGGATCTGCCGATTTCTACCCTCCTGCAACTCGACCTCGACCCAGCTGTTGCGTTCGCCGCTTCTCAGCCGTTGCACGCGCGCGGCGCGCAGCTGCTCGCCACCTTCGCTTACGCCTTCCATCATTCGGGCGGCCGCGGCATCGTCGAAGATGCCGCTCACCTGTACGTGATAGATCTTGCCGAGATGCGTTTCCGGATCGAGCAGACGCTGCGCCAGAACGGTATCGTTGGTAAAGAGCAGAAGTCCCTCGCTCGCCTTGTCGAGCCTGCCGACCGGCGAGAGAAACCGCGCGTCGGCGTCGCCGAGGCAACTATAGACTGTCGGCCGCCCCTCCGGGTCCTCGCGTGTGGTGACGAGGCCGCGCGGCTTGTTGAGCATCAGATAAATCTTTGCTTCCGCTGCGACCGTGACGCCATCGACGGCAATCCGGTCGGCCTCGATGTCGACCCAGCGGGAAAGGTCGGTCGTCCTTCTGCCACCGACGCTGACGCGGCCTCCGGCGATCAGCTTCTCGGCCTGCGTGCGGGAGCAATAGCCGAGCTTGGAGAGCGCACGCGCAAGCGTCACGCGCTTGCCGGCGTCGGCTTTCGTTTCGCTGCCATGTCTCTTCGCTGAGGGGCGCCGCTTTTTCACGACTTCCAGTCTCCACGGTGTTTGACTGGGGGTCCATCTGGCACAATCCGCGCCGCTCGGCCAGAGTAGAAACCCCATTGATGCTGTAGCTTTGATACGAAGATCAAGAATGATAATCTCGCCTGCGAATTGTGCGACAGGCTCGTCCTCAACGTGAACCGCTTCGTTGAGAGAGCGGCGCCTTCTTCGACGGGCGAATTGGGAGGCGTCGTCATGATCAAGTCAATTCTGCGGGGCATGACTGCCTTGGCGGCGATATCGCTGCTGCCAATCGGAGGCAACCCCCTTACCTTGACGAAGGCCTTGGCCCAGCAGATGGCCGCCGTTCCCGCCCAGGAGCAGGCGGAGCCGGAGCCGCTCACCGAAGACGAGCTCGAGATCCTCGTTGCCCGCATCGCGCTTTATCCCGACGAGCTGGTCGCGCTGATTTCCGCTGCTTCGCTCTATCCCTTGCAAATCGTCGAGGCCGAGCGGTTTCTCCAGGCCCGTGCGAAAAATCCCGATCTGCAGCCGAAGGAGGACTGGGACGGTAGTGTGATTTCGCTGCTGAACTATCCGCAGATCGTCGGGATGATGAGCGACGATCTCGATTGGACGCAACAACTTGGCCAGGCGATCGCCTACCAGCAGAAGGATGTGTTGATCGCGATCCAGCAATTGCGCGAGGAAGCAGTCGCGAAGGGCGTCATCAAGTCCGACGACAAGGTGAAGGTCGTCGAGGACAACGACAACATCGTCATCCAATCGGCGAGTCTCGAGAAGATCTATGTTCCGCAGTATCCGCCGGAAATGCTCTACGAGCCGGACTATGCGCCGGTGCCGATCGGTTACTATCCCGAGCCCTATCCCGCCTATTATTATCCGGCAGCGACCTTCTTCGCTGGCGCGGTGACCGGTGCGATCTGGGCCGCGGTCGTAGACTGGGACGATTGGGGCGTCTGGGGCGGGCGCTGGGACGGCGACATCAATGTCGATTGCAACAAGTGCTTCAACAACGTCGACATTGACGGCAAGATCAAGTGGAACGACATCGACTGGAAGAATGTCGATCGCAACAAGCTGAGCTTCGACCGGGACCAGTTCCAGAAGTTCGACAGGACGAATATCCGCAACAATATCAAGGCCAATAGCGACAACAGCATCCGCAGCCGCGCCGCCGAACTCAAGAGAGATCGGCCCGCGCAGCGCCCTGGTGCGGGCGGCCAGCTAAAGGATGTGCGCAAGAGCACGCTGGAGGGCTTGCAGGCAAGGCCGGGGCCGGAAGCAAGGCCGAGACCTAACGTCGAAAGTCCTGCGGCGGCGCGACGCGATCTCGCCCAGCCAGGCATCAACCGGTCGACCGCCAAGCGGCCGGCGAAGATCGACCGGCCTGTCGGCAAACCCAAAGCGGCGGCGAAGCTCGACAGCCGGCCGCGCAAACCGTCCGCGCTTGGCAACGTCTCCCATGGAAAGCGGGAAATGGTCGCCTCCCGGCGCGGCGGGCACAGCATGGGCGGCGGTCACAGCGGCGGCGGCAGGCCGCACAAGGTAATCAAACGCGGCGGCGGTCGCAGGCACTGACCGGGCAACAGGGGGCACGACCATGATCAAGCTCTTTCAATTGATTCTCCTTGGATCTGCCGTTTCCATCGCGCTCTCGCTTGCTTACGCCGGACCGATTCGCGCCCAGGAAGCCAGCGACATCAGCGACTATGCGTCGGCGAACGACTCGCCGCTCTTCGACGATCCGTCCGCAGCCGTCGAGACATTCAAGAAGGCACTCTCGGCTGGCGACTTCAACGGCGTTGCCGGGTTGCTTGGCCTCGATGCGACGAAGCTGAAGGCGAGCGAAGGTGTCATGGACACTTTTGCGCTCATTCGCGAGGGCGCGGCACGGCAGGTCGTCCTTCGCGATCGCGGCAACCAGAAGATCGTCGAAATCGGCGACCGGCTCTGGCCGTTGCCGTTCCCTATCACCAAGGGTAAGGACGGCAAATGGTCTTTCGATACCTATGTCGGCCTGGAGGAGATCGTCAACCGCCGCGTCGGCCGGAACGAAGAGGAGGCGATCGAGGCGGTGCGTGCCTATGTCGAGGCGCAGAAGGACTATGCGGCGCTGGATCGCGACGGCGACGGCGTCCTGGAATACGCCCAGAAACTCATCAGCAGCGACGGCCAGACGGACGGGCTCTATTGGCCGGCCGAGCAGGGCGATGGCGAAAGCCCGGTCGGTGCCGCGATCAGCGAAGCGGTCCTGGAAAAGGCCAAGGCAGGAGAGGGCTATTTTGGGTACCGGTTCCGCATCCTGACCTCCCAGGGCGACAATATCGCCGGCGGCAAATACGACTATGTCATCAACGACAACATGATCGCCGGCTTCGGCCTGATCGCCTGGCCGGTCAAATATGCCGAGACCGGGGTCAACACCTTCGTCGTCAACCAGCAAGGTATCGTTTATGAAGCGGATCTCGGTGCGAGCACCGAAGCGATCGTGCCCTTCATCGATCGGTTCAATCCGGATGACAAATGGACCGTGGTTGCCGACTGACGCGTGCGGCCCGCCGGCGAGGGACGTTATCTCCATCGCCGGCGTCGAAAATCAAGGCAGCCGAAACGGCACTCAGCAACATGCAGCGGCAGCGATTGCTCAGGTAGTGCGCTATTCCGGCGCCCAGGCGACACCCATGTTGTTCACCTGGGCGTCTCGCGCCCGCATGCTTGATTATAACTGCGGCAAGGACACGGTTCGATTTGAGGGATCATGCCGTAGCAGCAGGGCCACGCGCGCCGCGCATTGGCGGGCCGTGACCGCCCTCTGCCGCGAGCGCCTGTCCGCTGCACGAGATTCGACTTTAGTATTACTTATTAGTCGTTCCTTATTTTCGGTTGCCTTGTCCGTGCGATTGTGTAATCTCCTAATGCGCGGGCACATCTTCAAGCATTTTCCTTGTAGTCCCCTGCCTAGTTAATGTCCTGAAGACGTATTGTGGTGTCAGTGCTTTATTGCGTCGCCTGCATGATCTCCGTTTAACTGAAGGGGCTCCGAAGTTCCGTCGGGGCCTCTTCAGTTTGATCGGAAAATGCAGAAAGTGTATTATGATTTATTCACGTAGATATGCGATTATCCCGGTTCTCCTGAAAATGGTGGTATTTAATACCTGACCGCAGTGCGTGACGGCTGGCCACAACGTCGCCGAAGTCGCGCCGATCGCAGATCCTGCCGGCCTAATATTCCGTCGGCTTAAGGCCGGGAGTGGCCAAGGCTTCGCCTTCCGGCCTAAATCGCGATGGTTCTCAGCCTCGAACTCGGTGCAGTACGCGTTCGAGCGCGTTTGCCAAGGCCTGGTTTCCACCACCGCGTTCAAAATCCTCGAATACCTGCTCGTTCAGGCCGCCCGGCGTCGAAAACTCGCGCCTGAGCGTTTCGAGCGGCGTCTGATGCTCCTTGACAGCCGCCAGAGCCAGGCCGGTAAATAGTTGTCCCAGATAGGCGCGCGCCTTCTCACGTGCCATGCCCTTGTCGACCAACCAACCGGTGGCCCGATCGAGGAGGCCGAAATAGGTCCCCATCAGCGCACTGGCGACCGCGAGCAGGTCGTATTCGTCCCTCGTTTCGCATTGGACGGCGCTGCCAAGGGCATCAAAGATGCTGGCAATCTCCGCGTTCGGCGGATAGACGGCGGTTACGCCTTGCCGATCGGCTACAAACGGCAGGGGGATCGCCTGGGTCAGTTGCACGTCTTCGCCGATCCACGTGAGCAGCATGGGGCGGTCGGTCGCCGCGATGACGCTGACGACTCTCTGACCCTCGCGGAATGCGAGATCGCGGATCACCTCTTCGGCGATCTGCGGCCGGACGGCAAGAAACAGGACGTCTGCTGTGTCGACCACCTCCTGATTGTCCTTCGCGATCCGCACCGACTGGAACCGGCTCGCGAGCCGGGCCGCGATTGCAGCATTCCGTGGTGAAACGACGATCTCGGTGACGTCGAGACCGGAACCGGCGATACCCGTCACCATCGCCTCGGTGATCGCACCTGTGCCAACAAAGCCGATACGCATTTATTCCGCTGCCTTCCGCCGGCCGAGCGAGACATCAGTCGTGTAGTTTTCGCGCATGAAGTCGATGAAGTTCTGCTGGAACTGCCGCGTGTGGGCATGCGCGAGCTCGTCGGCCAGATCGACGTTCTTCGCCCGGATCGCCTCGAGCATTTGGTTGTGCTCGTCGGTCAGGAGATAACCTTCGTGCGTTCGCTCCAGATACTCGAAATGCAGATGGAGCATGCGCTGGCCCTGATTCAAGAGCCGCTCGTAGAAGGAGCCGAGATAGGGATTCTTGCCCGCTTTCGCGATCGCGATGTGGAACTGCTTGTTGGCCTCCGACATCTGCAGGTGATTGCCGGTCCTCACGGCCGCTTCGAATTCCTTCTGCCGTTTGGCTATGGCCTTCAGGTCGGCATCGGTCCTGAGTTCCGCCGCAAGGCGGGTGTTCATGCGCTGCGCGATGTCGAGCGCCTCCACATACTTCGGGAAGGTCGCGACCTCGATCGGGGCGACAATGGTGCTGCGGTTTGACAGCGTCACTACAAGCTCTTCACCCGCAAGCCGGATCAGCGCTTCGCGGACCGGTGAGCGCGACATGTCGAAGCGCTCGGCAAGCGTGTTCTCGTCAAGCAGCTGGCCGGGGGCGAGCGTCAGCGCCAGGATCTCGTTTCTCAACGTCTCGTAGACGCTTTTCCAACCCGTACCCTTGGCTCGCTTGGTTTCTGTTTCGTCAGACACTTAGGTCCCTTTCCCGTCATCCGGACGCATAAGGCCAGATTGGTCCAGCCCTGACAATGTAATTTTTCCGCTTGACTTTGTCGACACAAAGACGACATTGATTGTCTTGTCGACACGAAGACGACACAAACAGGAAAGATCGGCTCCAAGCCGACGAGAGGAACCGCGCTTCACCGCGCCCATCAAACAGAGGAAATGACGATGCTTTCGAAGATGCTTTCGCCCTTACTCCGGGCGCTGCCTGCGCTTGCCCTGATTACCGGCCTTTCCAACACCGCCGCTTCCGCCCAGACCGCCGAAGGCTATTGGCAGGGCGTGCAGAAGGCAGGCGTGCTTCGCTGCGGCGCCGCCGTTGCTCCGCCCTATGTGATGCGCGATCCGGCGAGCGGTGAATATTCCGGCTTCTTCGCCGATCTCTGCCGCGAGTTCGCTGATGTCCTGAAGGTCAAGCCGGAATTCGTCGATACGACCTGGGACAATATCGTCGCCGGTCTGCAGGCGGGGAAATGGGATGTCTCGCTCGCGCTCAACAGGACGCCGGCGCGCGCCATGGCCGTGCAGTTTTCCATCCCGGCAATGGAGTACCAGATCTCGCTTGCCCACAATAAGGAGAACCCGAAGGTTCCGAACGGCGCAACGTCGGTCGCCGACATCGACAAGAAGGACGTGACGCTCGCCGTCATGTCGGGGACGGCCCAGGACAAGGCGATCACCGCTGCGGTGAAGAATGCAACGATCCTGCGGCTGCCGGGCAATGACGAGACGCGTCTGGCGGTGGTCTCCAGACGGGCGGACATCCTCGTCGACGCCTCCGATACCAATCAGCTTTTCACCCAGTCGAACCCCGATTGGGCCGTGGCGCTCAACCCGACGCCGGCGCTCGCAAAGCAGGGCGTCGCCTTCGGCCTGCCGCATAGGCTCTCGGCTGCCGACGTTGAAGTGGTGAACATCTTTCTCGAGGAAAGGGTTGCGACCGGTCACGTGGACGAACTGATCCGCAAGGCTGTCGATGAGGTGCTGAAGAGCACTCAGTAACGGGCCTTGGCCGGGCGCGGCCACGCGTCAGCCCGGCCACTCTAATCCCTTCTTTTGACCAGCGAGGTCGGCAATGACCATGCCCTTCAGTGCTCCCCTTGTCAAAATCCAGTCCCTCCACAAGAGCTATGGGCCAAACATCCAGGTGCTTAAGGGGCTCGACATCGAGATGAAGCCCGGCGAAAGAGTCGTGGTCATCGGCCCGAGCGGCGGCGGCAAGAGTACCCTGCTACGTGTCATGATGGGGTTGGAGAGGATCGACAGCGGCTCGATCAGCTTCGGCGGCAAGCCCTATATCTCGTCCGACGGCGCCGACAAGAAAACCCAAATCGACACCGAAGTGCGGCGTTCGATCGGCATGGTGTTCCAGCACTACACGCTGTTCCCGCATCTCTCCGTCATCCAGAATCTGATCCTCGCACCCTGCAAGGTCCGGGGTGAAGGCAAGGCGAGTGCGACCAAGCGCGCCCAGGCGCTGCTCGAGCGCTTCGGCCTCGACGCCAAGGCCAATGCCTATCCGGCGCAGCTCTCCGGCGGCCAGAAGCAGCGCGTGGCGATCGCGCGCGCCCTGATGCTCGATCCGAAGCTGATGCTGTTCGACGAGGTGACTTCGGCGCTGGATCCCGAACTCGTCGCCGAGGTCGAGCAGGTGATCCTGCAACTCGCCGCCCAAGACATGCCGATGATGATCGTCACCCACGACATGTGGTTTGCGAAGAACATCGCTTCGCGCGTCATCTTCTGCGCCGGCGGCGTGGTCGTCGAGGATGGGCCGCCGGAGCAAGTGCTCGGATCCCCCAGGGAGGAGCGCACCCGCGAGTTCATCGACCGCGTCTTCCATATCCGGCATTAGGAGGGCGAGATGGGCTATTCCTTCGACTTCCAAGCCATCTCCTTCGGGCCGCTCTGGGAAGGGCTGATGGTCACGCTGCAACTGACCGTCGCCGCCAATCTGATCGGCGTCGTGCTCGGCTTTCCGTTGGCGCTGCTCATCATGAGCCGCTTCGCGCCGGTCCGGCTGCCGGCCATGCTCTTCGTCGAATTTTTCCGCTGCACGCCGGCCATCGTCCAGATCGTCTGGTTCTTCTACTGCGTGCCGATGCTGTTCAATGTCTTCCTCGGCTCGATGACGATGGGCATCCTGGCACTCGGCCTCAATCTGATGGCCTTCAACGCCGAGGCCTATCGCGCCGCGATCCAGGCGGTGCCGCGCGAGCAGCTCGATGCCGGCATCGCGCTCGGTCTCAATCCGCTGCAGCGGACACTCTACATCGTGCTGCCGACGGCGGTTCGTGCCTCGATACCCGTGCTGCCGCCGAACGGCATCGGCATCTTCCAGCAGACCGCTCTGGTCGCGATCGTCGCCGTGCAGGACCTCATGTACCAGGCGAAGACGCTTGCGACCGAGACCTACCGGCCGATCGAGACCTTCACCATCGTTGCGCTCGTCTACTTCGCCGTCTCGTTCCCCGTGTCTCAGATCGTCGGCTATCTCGAACGCTGTCGGCAATTGATGATGAGCTGAGGAGAAGACCCGTGGCCCTCGATTTCTCCATCGTCCTTCGCTTCCAGGAGGCGCTCGCGCTCGGTCTATGGACGACGATCAAGCTGACGCTGATCTGCGTCGTCCTCGGCTGCAGCCTCGGCTTCCTCGTCGGCCTCGCCCGGACCTCGCGAAGCACTATCCTGCGCGCGGTCTCCAGCGTCTATGTCGAATTCTTCCGCGGCACGCCGGTGCTCATCCAGCTTTTCTGGATCTTCTTCTGCCTGCCGCTGATCCTCGGCGTCGAGCTCTCCAATCTCGCCTCCGGCGTCATCGCTCTCGCCCTCTATATGGGCGCGATCACCAGCGAGACGTTCCGGGCATCGCTGAAGTCGATCGGTGCCGAGCAACTCGACGCCTGCGTCGCGCTCGGCCTGCCGCGCCGCGTCCAGGTGACGAGCGTCATCCTGCCTCAGGCGGTGCTGCGCGCCGTCCCGACGCTGCTTTCGAACTGCGTCAGCCTGTTCAAGGAAAGCGCGCTCGTTTCGGCCGTCGGCATGGCCGATCTGATGTTCGTCGGCCAGAACATTTCGAACAACACGGCACGGCCGATCGAGGTGCTGACGGTGGTGGCTCTCATCTACTTCGTCATCGCCTTCCCGCTGACCCGTGTCGTCACGCTCGTAGAGCGGCGCGTGCTCGCCAAGCTCGCGATCTGAACCGAATTCTTTCGAAAGGAGATATTCCATGAAACTCTCTGGCGTCATGCCCGCCCTCGTCACCCCCTTCGACGCGAACAACAGGATCGACTTCAAGGCGTTTGAAAAGCTCCTGGCGCATCTGCGTGAGGCCGGCGTCACCGGCTGGGTGCCGAACGGGTCGACCGGCGAGTATTTCAGCCAGTCCACCGAAGAGCGCCGCGAGGTGCTGCAATTCGTCAAGGATTTCGCCAAGCCGGGCGAGACCTTGATTGCCGGGACCAATGCGCCCGCCACGCGCGAGGTGATCGACCAGACGGCGATGGCCAAAGAGATCGGTTATGACACCGTCCTGCTGGCGCCGCCCTTCTACACCCGCCCGACGCAAGCCGAGCTGATCCGGCACTATGAAACCGTGCTCGATGCCGTGGATGTGAACCTGGTGCTCTATTCCTATCCGGTCAAGGATGGATCGGACATCAGTTTCGAGCTGATGGACCATTTCGCCGACAATCCGCGGGTGATCGGGATCAAGGAAAGCTCGGGCGTCTTGCAGCGCGCGATTGATATTGCCAGCCGCTACGAGGGCCGCATTCAACTGGTTTCCGGCTCGGACGACATTGCGCTCGACTTCATGTTCTGGGGTGCGGAGAGCTGGATCTGCGGGCCGTCGAACTGCATGGCGAAGGCCTGCTGCGATCTCGACCGGACCTTCAAGTCCGGGGATCTCGACAAGGCGCGGGAGCTGATGAAAACGCTCTACCGAGCGATGAACATACTCGAAAGCGGCAAGTTCGTGCAGAAGATCAAGTATGGCTGCGAGCTTCAGGGCTTGCCCGTGGGCGAGTGCCGGGCGCCGCTCGGACCGCTGACAGAAGATGAGAAAGCCGAGTTCCGCGCGGCGATGGAGCCGATCCTGAACTGGTAAGTCCCGGCAGGAGGGCAGATTGCCTTCCTGCTTTCCACCCTTCTTGAGGACAGATCGTGTCTCCTATCGCAGTCGTCGGCGCCGGCATTATTGGTGTCACCATCGCCTTCGAGCTCCAACGTCGCGGACGGAGCGTCGTTCTGATCGACCGGGATTCGTCCGGCAAGGGCGCCTCCTACGGCAACATGGCGTCGATCGCGGTCACCGAATTCATGCCCGCCTCGCGGCCATCGGTCTGGGCGCAGATGCCGAAATGGTTGATCGATCCGGAGGGGCCGGTGCGCATCCGCCCCTCCTATATGCCGAAGCTCACGCCGTGGTTCCTCCGGTTCCTGGAAGCGAGCCGCCCTTCGCGCGTGAAGGAACTGGAGGCGGCCGGCGCAGTGCTGTGCAGCCGTGTCTACGAAGACCTCATGCCTCTCCTACAGGCGACCGACCTAGTCGAAATGCTGACCGACGAAGGATGCCTCAGCCTCTATGCCGACGAGGCCGAGTTCAAGGCGGACCGGGAGCATATTGCGGTGCTGGAGCGCTTCGGCTTCCGCCACGAAGTCCTCGGCGGCAACGCCATACGCGAACTCGAACCTGCACTGACATCGAAGATCGCAAAAGCTGTCCTCTTTCCCGACAACCATTCGATCCGCGACCCGTACCAGCTTCTTCTTGAACTGCGGGACAAGCTCGTGGCGCTCGGCGGCAAAGTCGAGCTTGGCGAGGTCGTCGGCTTCGAGCAGGCCGACCGCGTCAAAAGGGGTGCGCCTGAATGATGGACGTTCGTTTGCCGCTTCCGAGATCGTGCTCTGCGCCGGCGCCTATACCGGCAAGCTGTCGCGACTGCTCGGCGAGCCGATCCCGCTCGAAACCGAACGCGGCTATCACACCCAGATCATGGCGCCGGGAATTTCGATGCGCCACTCGATCATCTGGCCGGCGCGCGCCTTCATGGTGACCCCGACGGCCGGCGGCATCCGCGTCGGCGGCACAGTGGAGATGGCGGGGCTCGATGCCGCGCCGGATTACCGTCGAGCGAAAGTGCTCGTCAAGCGGGCGCAGGAGGCGCTGCCGGATCTTCGGGCGGAAAAGGCGACGGAGTGGATGGGCCATCGGCCGGCGCTTCCAGACACCGTGCCGATCATCGGCCCGTCGGCGAAACACCGCGGCGTCTTCTACGCGACCGGTCACGGGCATCTGGGGCTGACCTATGCGGCCACGACCGCGCGGCTGATCGCCGATCTGGTGACGGGCGTCCAACCGCCGATCGATCTCAAACCATACCGCGTCGACCGGTTCTGACGGGCCGGCCAGCGCGGAAATCAACGGAGCGAACAATGCGCAGTGAACTCTACATCGATGGAAAATGGACACCGGCCGCAAACGGCAGGACGTTCGACGTCGTGAATCCGGCGACGGAGGAAATGTTCCACAAGATCGCCGCTGCTACGGCGGAAGACGTCGATGTTGCGGTGAAGGCGGCGCGCCGGGCCTTCGACAAAGATGGCTGGCCCAAGCTGTCCGGTGCACAAAGAGCAAAATACCTGCGCGCCATCGCCGACGGCATCCGCGCGCGGCAGGCGGAAATCGCTCTTCTGGAAGTCATCGACAACGGCAAGCCTTTTCCGGAAGCCGACTGGGATATCGCCGACGCCGCCGGCTGCTTCGACTTCTACGCCGGGCTTGCCGAGCAGCTCGACAACAACCCGGAAGAGCCGATCGCGCTTTCCGACGGCCGCTTCACGTCGAAGGCCGTCAAGGAGCCGATCGGCGTCGCGGGCGCAATCATTCCCTGGAACTATCCGCTGCTCATGGCAGCCTGGAAGGTCGCGCCGGCGCTCGCCGCCGGCTGCACGGTCGTCTTGAAGCCGGCAGAAGTCACTTCGCTGACCGCACTCGAACTCGCGGCCATTGCCGACGAGACGGGTCTGCCGCCGGGCGTCCTCAACATCGTCACAGGGTCCGGCTCGATCGCAGGGCAGGCGATCATCGATCATAAGGGCGTCGACAAGATCGCGTTCACCGGTTCCGGCCCGGTCGGCTCGAAGATCATGGCGGCGGCGGCTCGCGACATCAAGCGTGTAAGCCTTGAACTTGGCGGCAAGTCACCGTTCGTCGTCTTCGACGATGCGGACATA
This sequence comes from Sinorhizobium sp. 8-89, assembly GCF_030124325.1. GTDB lineage: Bacteria > Pseudomonadota > Alphaproteobacteria > Rhizobiales > Rhizobiaceae > Sinorhizobium. Next base: position 179,391 of record NZ_JASKLR010000009.1, on the reverse strand, counting down.
GACGAGGCCGTCGAATGGATCATGTTCGGCATCTTCTGGAACCAGGGTCAGGTCTGCTCCGCGACCTCGCGTGTCCTCGTCCAGGAAGGCATCTACGACCGTCTCGTGGCGAGGCTTATCGAAGAGACGAAGAAGATCAAGATCGGCAATGGCCTTGAGGAGGGCGTGCTGCTTGGGCCGCTCGTCTCCAAGCGCCAGCACGAGCAGGTGGTAGCGGCGATCGAGGCGGCGAAAGCTGCCGGTGCGACAGTCGCCTGCGGCGGCATGCGCCCGGAGGGTTTTGACAAGGGTTACTATCTCGAGCCGACGATCCTGACTGGGGTGCCGCTCGACAGCGACGCCTGGCGCGACGAGATCTTCGGACCTGTTCTTTGCATTCGGCCATTCTCGACCGAAGAGGAGGCGATCGAGCTTGCCAACGATTCCCGCTTCGGCCTCGCCGCGGCTGTCATGTCGAAGGACGATGTCCGCGCCGAGCGGGTTGCGGCCGCCTTCCGCGCCGGCATCGTCTGGATCAACTGCTCGCAGCCGACTTTCACCGAGGCGCCGTGGGGTGGCTACAAGGAGTCCGGCATCGGCCGCGAGCTTGGACGCTGGGGTCTCGAAAACTATCTCGAGACGAAGCAGATCACCCGCTTTGCCACCGGCGAGAAATGGGGCTGGTACATCAAATGACCGGCGGCATTTCGCTGAACTGGGATCGTTCGCTCGACCTGTTGCTGGTTCATTGCCAGGGCGAGATCGGCAAGGTCATCGTCGGCGGCGCGCCGGAAATCCCGGGCGCCACCATGCTCGACAAGATGAACCACATCAACACCGTCGACGACAGTCTTCGCCGTTTCGTCACCTTCGAGCCGCGCGCCAGCGTCGCCATGTCGGTCAACCTGCTCGTCGCTCCGACTAGACGCGATGCGGATGCCGGCTTCATCGTGCTGCAGGCCGATCGCGCGCATCCGATGTCCGGCAGCAATTGCATATGCGTCGTGACCGCCTTGCTTGAAAGCGGGCAGGTCGCAATGCGCGAGCCGGAAACGGTCGTCCGGCTCGATACACCCGCCGGGCGGATCGTTGCGCGGGCCGCCTGCCGCGAGGGGCGGTGCCTGTCGGTCAGCCTCGACAACGTGCCAAGCTTCGCTGAAGCTTTGGACCGGGAAATAGAGACGCCGCGCTGGGGGCGCATCAAGGCCGACATCGCTTTCGGCGGCGTTTACTACGCGATCGTTGATGTCGATCAGGTCGGAACCGCAATCGCGCCGGCCAATGCGCACTATCTCGCCGAAGCGGGAATCGAGTTGAAGTCGCTTCTCTCCGAGCAGGTGACGGTGAAGCATCCGGATCTCCCCGGTATCGACGAGATCGCCTACGTGATGTTTCGCGGCCATGAGCCTGACGGCGCGGTGCGCACCTGCACGACGCTGAAACCCGGTCGCGTCGACCGCTCGCCCTGCGGCACCGGCAGCTCGGCGAACCTCGCGACGCTCTTTGCACGCGGCGAGGTCGCCGCCGGGGACCGGCGGACGTCGCGATCGATCATCGGCGGCGAGTTCGTGGCGGAGGCGATCGGTGTCACCGAGGTTGGCGGACGTCCCGCCGTGCTGCCGCGGATCACCGGCCAAGGCTGGATCTATGGCCGCGAAAGGCTCCGCATTTCCGACGATGACCTGTTCAAGGGCGGCTTTGCGCTCTCCGACAGTTGGGGGCCGCAGGTTCACCTGTTGACGGAGGAGGCTTGAAATGGCCGACGAACGAAATTCACTTGTGGGCCAGACGGTGCTTGTCACCGGAGCCTCCGGGGGTATTGGCGCATCGATTGTCGAACGCCTCGCTGCGGAGGGCGCTCGGCCGCTGATCCACTACGGTCGAGACAAGGCCGCCGCCGAGGCGCTCCTTGCCCGCATTTCCGGACGCGGCGTCATCGTGCAGGCGGACCTGTCCAGCGCCGAGGGTCCTTTCGAATTGTGGCGCAAGGCGGAAGACGCGGTCGGGCGAATCCACGGTTTGATCAACAATGCCGGCATCCGCACCGAGATTTCGATCGACGCAGAGCCTGCAGCCTGGAAGGCGGCCTGGCAAAGAGAGTTCCAGGTGAATTTCTTCGCGGCGGCCGATCTCTGCAAGGAGGCGCTCAGGCATTTCAAGGCGCATGGGGGTGGCCGGATCATCAACATGGCGAGCCGGGCGGGCCAGCGCGGCTACGCTGCCGATGCGATGCCGTATGGCGCAACGAAAGCGGCACTCGTGAACCTCACGAAATCGATTGCCCGCAGTTTCGGTCGGGACGGCGTCGTTGCCATAGCGGTCGCGCCTGGTTGGGTGCGCACCGACATGGCCGAGGAATTCGTCGCCAAGCAGGGCAAGGAGGCGGCGGTCGCCGACATTCCAATCGGCGAGATGGCGGAGCCGGCCGAAGTCGCAGAGCTGGTCGCATTCCTGTTGCGTCCGTCGCAATTGTCGCTGAACGGGGCGACGCTCGACGTCAACGGCGGCAGTTACATCCGATAAGAGAATCTGGGAGCTTGTGATGAAGAGATTCGAAGGCAAGGTCGCGATTGTCACGGGCGGGGGCGGCGGCATCGGCTCCGCCATTTCGCGCCGGCTCGCGGACGAAGGCGCGTTGGTCGTCGTCTCCGACGTAAACGCCGATGCGGCGGGCGCCGTCGCGACTGAGATCGTGGCGGCGGGCGGCTCCGCGATCGCCATCGCGGCCGACATCGCGCGGAAGGAGCCCTGCGTCAGCCTGATCGCTCGGGCATTCGATCAGAGGAAGCGCATCGACATTCTCGTCAACAACGCGGGCATCAACCGACGCGGCAACCTCCTGTCGCTGACGGACGACGATTGGCATGCGAGCTTCGCTGTTAACCTCGATTCAATGTTCCATCTTTGCCGCGCGACCATCCCGCACATGATCGAGGCGGGAGGCGGCGCGATCGTCAACACCGCCTCACAATGGGGCCTCTATCCGGCGCCGAACCACATCGCCTACAACACGACCAAAGCGGCGGTGGCGGCGTTCACGCAGAACCTCGCCCGTGACTATGCTGCGCACAAGATCCGCGTCAACGCCGTCTGCCCGGGCGAAATTCACACGCCGATGCTCGAGGCGGGCGTTAAGCGATCAGGCCGCACCATTGCAGACCTCGACAAACTCGTTCCCTTCGGGCGGATCGGAAAACCGGAGGAAGTAGCAGCCCTCGTCGCCTTCCTCGCATCGAGGCCGCCTTCATGTGCGGCTCGCTCGTTGAAATAACGGGTGCTCAGGCGGTGGCCTAAGTTGGCGAACATTCTTCTGTGCTTCGGAAATCGCACGATGTATCGACAGGAACTCCGTATAACTGCGGCGGCGGCGATAGATCCGGTGTCCCATACGGGCGGATCGATGTAGTTTATCGAACGATTCTCGGCTTCGATTTGCAGGCATATGGAAACTTCGCTTTATCTGCCCGTCAAAGGCTTTCTTGAAAAGGCAGGTTACGTCGTCAAGGGCGAAGTTGGCGGCTGCGATCTCGTCGGCCTCAGCGATGACGATCCGCCTGTGGTCGTGATCTGCGAGCTGAAACTGAGCTTCAATCTGGAGCTGATCCTGCAGGCCGTCGATCGCGCAGCGGTCGCAGACGAGGTCTGGATCGCGGCGCGAGTCTCGGCCAAGGGCAAAGGACGGGAAGCCGACAAACGCTACCGCGATCTCTGCCGCAGGCTCGGGATCGGCATGCTCGGCATTTCCGATGCCGGCGATGTCAGCGTTATCGTTGGCTCCGTGTCGCCGATGCCGCGGACCAATCCGAAACGGCGTTCGAGGCTTATGCGCGAACACCAGAGGCGACGCGGCGATCCCGCAATCGGCGGGAGCACGCGCGCGCCTGTCATGACCGCATACCGTCAGCAGGCGCTCGGCTGTGCGGTAGCGCTGGCGTCAGGACCGCTGCGCGTGCGTGAAATCAGATCCAGCGTACCGGATGCCGGGAAGATTTTGCTTGCGAATGTCTATGGCTGGTTTGAGCGGCTTGACAGAGGCGTCTACGGTTTGACGGACGCCGCACGGGAAGCCCTGCAGCGATGGCCGCAGCCGGGCACGCAGGCAACAATAGCCGTCCCAGCGTGACTTTTGTTCCACAAGAGAGCTTTGCGCCCCTTGATCTAAGACATCGCCTTAAAGTCGAGTCCGCTCAGGCGACGGATGCATAGTCGACTCCCATGGGCGGCAGTCCAGTAGGGCGGATCGAGGTTCTGAGGGACGTCGGTCCGCTCGCGCAAAAGGCGCTCGTCGAGCTTCAGGAACAGATGGATGATGTTCCGTCGACTCGCCTCGCGCCACCAGGAACCAGACAATCACCTGTTTCTTCCGTCCCTGTGACCAAACCGCGTTTCAAGATAGTTTACCCCAAAAGAGACGACATCTTGCGCACCGAGCAGGTAGGAACGTGCGTTTCCCACTTGGCCTTCGCTGTGCCGCCCCTGCGAGACATACGCTTTCGCTATCGTCTCGACTGCATCCGGTTCTCCGTCAATGGCGAAGCAATCGAGGATGCCGTTCGTATCGAAGTCGTCAGCGGTCTCCCAAATTACTTCCCCATTCGGTGCGAGTATCGGCATCTGGTAGGTCACACGGCGTTTTCCCGGGATATCGGCTATCGCCTCTGCGTAATGCAGCACGGTGACCGCATCGAGGGGAGCTCCAAGCAAGAGCACTTTTCCGCCGCGCCGGACAAAGCGTTCGACAGGCGAGCCGCGGCCGAGGGCATGGCCCAGTCTGTGCGGCTCGATCAGCTCTTTCGCAAGCGCGCCGATTGCTACCATTGACGCATCGGGATGCGCACTGCGCAATGCGCCGGGCGTTTCGGCCAGGAATTGGTTCAGCAGACCGAAACCACGATAGGTTCGGGCGGTCGCGGGATCGAACGGCGGCCAGTTGCGCCGCACCTCTTCCGCGATCTGCGCGCCGTTCAACGTCTCCTCATAGGGAGACCGATCCCAGGAGGCATAGCCCATCAAGGTCCCGGTTGGTCCTATGGCATCACGCAGCGCCGCAACCACGCTTTCGGCCCCTCCTTCGACCACACCGATCGCCTTCAGCGAGGCATGCACCATCACGGCATCGCCTGTCTCGATGCCGAGCGCGTGAAGGTCCGATTTGAGTGTCGCCCTGTTCGTCACGTGGGTCCTCAGCTGTATGGTGACTGCTCACGCGTGCCATCATAGGGCTGATAGATGTTATCGTATGCCCCATAGGACCGATAATGATCAAAACACCCACCGAACATGCGCGGCCGTAAGACCTCGAACCGGCGCCACCGGATGCGCGATTGCAACTCCAATGATCACACCGGCGGTAAAGGCGGTGGGAGGAACCCAGTATAGAGGCGGTCCGCCGGGGCGAGCGACTACGATGCCGCGATATCCGTTAAAGATCAGCCGAGATCCTCGAAGCTCGCGCAAGGGCCCCAGTCGGAAGTGGCGATCGCACGGGGCGGTTTGCCCGTGCGATCGCCAGATCGTCAGTGGTTGTGCCGCGGCGGCGTCTTGGAGATTTGGCGGAACTCGTCCGCCTTCCTGATCGTCGCGCCGTCCGCGAGCTGGGTCACGGTCTGGCGGTAGATCATCTGCCAGGGAGTGGCGTCCTCCGGTACCTTCGGAATACCCTCGGCCTTGCGGCGCTCGATTTCGGCATCGTCCACCAACATGTCGCAGAGGCCTTCGTTGAAGTCGATGCGTATGGTGTCGCCGGTGCGTACCCAGGCAAGGCCGCCGCCGGCCGCGCTTTCGGGCGAGGCGTTCAGGATCGACGGGCTGTCAGCCGTGCCGGACTGGCGGCCGTCGCCGATCGTCGGAAGGCTCATGATGCCGCGTTTCAGCAGGTGATCCGGCGGCTGCATGTTGACCACTTCCGCCGAGCCAGGCCAACCCTTGGGACCGCTGCCGCGGATCACCAGGATGCAGTTCTCGTCGATTTCGAGCGAGGGATCATTGATCCGCTTGTGGTATTCCTCAGACCCGTCGAAGACGATGGCGCGACCCTCGAACACGCCCTCGCGTCCCGGCTCCTGCAGGTAGCGCTTGCGGAAGCCGTCGGAAACGACGCTCATCTTCATGATGGCGAAGTCGAAGAGATTGCCCTTGAGGACGAGGAAGCCCGCGCGTTCGCGCAGCGGCTCGGCAAAAGGCCTGATCACTTCGCGGTCGTCGGATTCGCGGCCTTCCAGGTTTTCCGCCATTGTCTTGCCGGTCACCGTCGGACAGCTGCCGTCGATCTTGCCGGCCTTGAGCAGTTCCCACATGATCGCGGGCACACCGCCGGCACGGTGGAAACGTTCGCCGAGATAGGCACCTGCCGGCTGGACATTGGCGAGCAGGGGTATGTCGTAGCCATGGACCTGCCAATCGTCCGGGTTGAGCGCTACTCCCGCGTGCTTGGCCATTGCCATTAGGTGGGGCTGGGCATTGGTAGACCCGCCGATGGCGGAGTTGACCTTGATCGCGTTCAGGAACGCCTCGCGCGTCAGGATGTCGGACGGCTTGATGTCTTGCAGCACAAGCTCGACGGCGCGGCGGCCGGTGCGATAGGCCATCTGTCCACGTTCGCGGTAGGCTGCCGGGATCGCCGCACAGCCGGTCAGCGACATGCCAAGCGCTTCGGCCATGGCGTTCATCGTGGACGCCGTACCCATGGTGTTGCAATGGCCGACCGAGGGAGCGGAATCGAGGGCCGCCTCGAGGAACTGCTCGCGGGTTATTTCGCCGGCGGCATACTTGCGGCGCGAACGCCAGATCACGGTACCGGAGCCGACGAGATCGCCGTCGTTCCAGCCGTCGAGCATCGGTCCGCCGGAAAAGACGATGGCCGGAATGTCGACAGTCGAGGCGGCCATCAGTGCCGACGGGGTGGTCTTGTCGCAGCCGGTGGTCAGGATCACGCCATCGAGCGGGTAGCCGTAAAGGATCTCGACCAGGCCGAGATAGGCGAGATTGCGGTCGAGCGCCGCCGTCGGCCTCTTGCAATTCTCGAACAGCGGATGGGTCGGGAACTCGATCGGAATGCCGCCTGCATCGCGGATGCCGTCGCGCAAGCGCTTCGCCAGGTCCAGATGGTGGCGGTTGCAGGGGTTGAGATCGCTGCCCGACTGGGCGATGCCGATGATCGGTTTGCCGGACCGTAGTTCTTCCGGTGTGGTGCCGTAGTTCATGAAGCGCTCCAGGTAGAGCGCGGTCAGGTCCAGGTGCTCGGGGTTATCGAACCAGTCCTGCGAGCGCAGCCGCGGGGCTGCCTTCCTGTCGTCGGTCATTGATCTTTCTCCCGTTCTCTTCCGTTGACCTTCTCCAGATGCAGCAGAAGCGCGCTGTGATCCTTTTCGCCGCCGCCATCGGTCACGAAGTCACGGAATTCGCTCCGTACCACGGCCGTCAATGGCAATTCCAGATCGAGGAGATCGGCCATGGCGGCAATCGCATCCAGGTCCTTCAGCTGCAGCCGAGAGGGACCGCCGGGCGCGAAGGTGCGGTTCACCATGCGGGCGCCGTGCAGGTCAAGGATCCGGCTCTCGGCGAAGCCGCCGCGAATGGCGTCGCGGAACCTGCCGCGATCCGCGCCGCCAGCTTCCACGAGGATCATCGCCTCGGCAACCGCGCCGATGGTGATGGCGACGATCTGCTGGTTGGCCAGCTTGCAGACCTGGCCGGCGCCGGCGGGGCCGACATGCGTGACGCGGCCAAGCGCGGCAAAGACGTCCGTGAGGCCGGCGATAACCTCGGCCTTGCCGCCAGCCATAATGGCGAGCGCCCCGGCTTCGGCGCCGACGACGCCGCCGGAGACCGGGGCATCGACGTGGGCGACGCCGAGTTCAGCGAGGCGGGCGGCATGATCGCGGGCGATCGGCGGGGCGATCGACGAGGAATCGACGACGGTCGCGCCGGCCCTCAGGACTTCGGCGACGCCGGCTTCGAACAGAACCTGGCCGACGGCGTTTCCGTCGCTCAGCATGGTGAAGACGACGTCGGCATCACGCGCAGCGTCGGCGGCCGTGGCTGCGAGGCTTGCGCCGTCGGTCGCCAGGGCTTCGGTTTTGGAGGCGTCACGGTTCCAGACGGTGACGGGAAAACCTGCCTTCAGCAGGCGGCGCGCCATCGGCGCGCCCATGAGGCCGGTGCCGAGAAAGGCAATGCGCCGGACCGCATTCGCTCTGTCCGCGGTCATCAGAGCTTGCCTCCCAGTTCGTCCTCGATGTGGACCTTGATGATTTCATCGAAGGATTTTTCAGCGGTGAAGCCGAGCTCGGTGGCGCGCTTGGCTTCGAAACCGGGGGCCCAGCCGGCGCACATGCGCATGATCATCTCGTCGGGCTCACGACGGATGAGCGACACGGCCTTCTCGCCGGCGACGCGGCGCAGAGCGTCGATCTGTTCGCCGACGGTGGCGCTGAGGCCCGGCATGGAAAGGTTGCGGCGTGGACCGACCTTTTCGACGTCGATGGTCGCGCCGTGGATCAGGAAGCCGACGGCCGAGCGCGGCGAGGCGTGCCAGTGGCGGACGTCCTCGGAGACCGGAAGTACGGCTTCCTGACCGACCAGCGGCTCGCGCAGGATGTTGGAGAAGAAGCCGGAGGCAGCCTTGTTGGGCTTGCCCGGACGGATGCAGATGGTCGGGAGGCGGATGCCGATACCGTCGAAGAAGCCGCGACGCGAATAGTCCGACAGCAAGAGTTCGCAAATGGCTTTCTGGGTGCCGTAGCTGGTGAGCGGAGTGGTGTGAAACTCGTCCGGGATCGGATAGGGCAGGGGAGCGCCGAAGACGGCGATCGACGAGGTGAAGACGACACGCGGCTTGTAGCCGTCCTGGCCGTGGGCGATGCGAATCGCGTCGAAGAGGTAACGAGTGCCGTCGAGATTGATGCGGTAGCCCTTGTCGAAGTCGAGTTCGGCTTCGCCCGACACGATGGCGGCGAGGTGGAAGATCACATCCGGCCGTCCGGCGACCAGGCGCTCCGCTTCTCCGACAGACGAAAGGTCGACGGTTTCAAGGACGGTCCTGCCGGTGAAACCCGCCGGCGCTTCCGGGGTGACGACGTCGATCAGCGTCATCGCGTCGATGGCGCGGCCGTCCAGGTTTCCGTCCTTTGCAAGACGCGCTGCGAGCTTGCGACCCACCATGCCGGCGGCGCCGATGATCAGAATGTGCATGTGATTACCTCCTCCATGCTTTCGTTCCCAGCTTCCGACGAAGATGCGAAGCACTCAGCCGAAAAAAGACATTGTAAGGTTGTCTGATAACCTTATATGGTGCGTTTGAAAACAGAATAATTGGCATCCCGCACAGGTCGTCAGCGCCGGGGCCGGGAGGGACACGTGAGCGTGAGTATCCAGTCATATCAGCGGAAATTCGTGGACGCCCTCGGGGCGGACCTGGTTCTCCTCGGGGATGAGGTGGAGCGCTATTGTCGAGACTGGCACGGCGATGTGACCACCGGAGCGATCGCGGTTCTTCGTCCGCGCTCTACCGAGGATGTCTCGAAGGCGGTGCGCGTCTGCGCCGAACTCGGGGTCGCTATCGTGCCGCAGGGCGGCAACACCGGCCTCGTGCTGGGTGCCACGCCGGATGCGCCGGAAAGCCAGGTCGTGCTCAGCCTCGAGCGCATGAATGCCATCCGCCGGATTGACGTCGACGATTTTTCGGCCGTCGTCGAGGCGGGCGCTATCCTGTCCGAATTCAAGGACAAGGTCGAGGAAGCTGGAATGTTCTTCCCGCTCGCGCTCGGTGCGCAGGGGTCCTGCCGGATCGGCGGCAATGTCTCCACCAATGCCGGGGGCATCAATGTCCTGCGCTACGGCATGACGCGCGAGCTGGTGCTGGGGCTGGAAGTCGTCCTGCCCGACGGTTCGGTCTTCGACGCGTTGTCGACGCTGCGCAAGGACAATCGCGGCATTGATCTGAAGCAGTTGTTCATCGGAGCCGAAGGCACGCTCGGGATCATCACGGCGGTCGCGGTGAAACTGATGCCGATGCCGGATCAGGTGGCCACCGCCCTTCTGGGGCTGAATTCGCTCGACGACGTGATCGCGCTCTACCGCCGTGCCCGTCGCGATTGCTGCGACCTTCTGTCGGCGTTCGAGTTCATGCCGCCGCTCGCCTTCACACTGGCGCGCGAGGCGATGCCGGACCTCGCGATGCCGATGTCGGGCGACCACCCGGCCTATGCGCTAGTCGAAATCTCGGGCTCGGGGCTGGTCGACGTGTCGGATCTGATGGAACGTTTCCTCGAAGGTGTCATGGGCGACGGTCTCGTGGTCGACGGGGTGGTCGCCACGTCCAAGGCGCAGTCCCGTAATCTCTGGCTTTTCCGCGAGGGCATGAACGAGGGGCAGGCCAAGCGCGGTCCGCACTTGCGCACCGACGTTTCCGTTCCGCTGTCGCGGCTCGCCGATTTCGTGCGCGATGCGCAGAAGGCCGTCCATGACGCGCTTCCGGAATGCGTCTGCGTCTCCTACGGCCACGTCGGCGACGGCAACGTGCACCTGAACGTGCTGCCGCCGGGTGACCTGCCGCGTAGTGAGATCGATGCGCGGATCTACAAGGCGAAGAAGATCATCAACGAAGTGCTCGACGGCTATCACGGCTCGATCAGTGCCGAGCACGGCATCGGCCGCTTGAAGAAGTCCGACTTCGACACGCGTCTGTCCGAGGTTCGGCGCAGGCTGCTGACCGCTGCGAAGACGGCGATCGATCCGGATCTTCGGATGAACCCCGGTTGCCAATTGAGTTTCGCGAGGGATTGATAGAAAACCCTCACGTGACGCGGAGGAGGCGGGACGTAAAGATCATGGAATTCGGACATATCAGGCGAAGTGAACATCTGCCGGCACGCATTGCCGGCCAGATTGCGCGCGACATCACGGAAGGCCGGATGCGTCCCGGCGAGAAGCTGCCGACCGAACACTTTCTGGCCAAGGCGCTGGGCGTGAGCCGGTCCGTGGTGCGCGAGGCGATTGCCCAGCTCCGCAACGAAGGACTGGTCGAGACGCGCCAGGGTGTCGGTGCCTTCGTCACCGAGGCCCACGCACGGCCGATCCGCATCGAGCAGGATGACCTGGCCGACCGCCAAAGCTTCCGCGACCTCTTTCAGTTGCGCGTGCCGCTGGAAATCGAGGCCGCGGGCCTGGCCGCGCTGCACCACACGGCCGACGATCTTCAGCGTATCGACGAGGCGCTCGCCAGCATGAGCGGCGGGGAAAAGTGGACGGCGGAAGGCATTGTCGCCGACCTCGCGTTTCACCGCGCAGTCGCTGCCGCCACCGGAAACGAGTACTTCTCGGTCTTCATCGGGTTCATCGCGGAGCGCATCAGCCTGGCGATCGATGCCGCGCGGGCGGCCGCGGTTCTCGAGGAGATCGTCGAGGTGACGATCGAGGAGCATGTCGCCTTGCGCGACGCCATTGCCAGCCGGGATCCGAAGCGGGCGCGCGAAGCGATGAAGATGCACCTGTTGGGCGCGGCGAAGCGGCTCGACCTGACGCTCGAGAGCTATTGAGGTCGCATCTGATTAGAACTCGAGGCCAGAACCGTCGAGAGGTTGCGGAAGCGGTGGTGAGAGCCTCGATCGTGGTGGCTTTTTGAACAAGCCGTGATTTGGACGCTGGACAGTGCGACGGAGTCCGACTAAAACGATTGAGGAGCGTTGTCAGACATCCTGACAATAAGGCAAGGCAGCAGGAGGCCGCTGCCTGGGAGACATTCGAAAAGGGAGGATGGACTTGGTTTCCAAGCATTCACTATCCGCGGCCGCGATTTTGCCGGAAGACGCAGCGCAGGCCGTTCTGGTCGGGCGTGTGTGGTCGAAGGCCGTCGATGGCCCTTGCCCGGTACTGCTGCGCGACGGACGCTTGCTTGACCTGACAACCATCGCCGCTACCGTTTCCTTCCTGTTCGAGCAGGATCGGCTGGTCGACAGGCTGAAATCCGCGACCGGTCTTGCCGATCTCGGCCCTCTCGACGATTTCCTCTCCGGCAAGGCAGGCGAACTTCTGGCGCCGATCGACCTTCAGGCGATCAAGGCGGCCGGCGTCACCTTCGCCGACAGCATGCTCGAGCGGGTGATCGAGGAGCAGGCCAAGGGCGATCCCTCCCGGGCACGCGAAATCCGCGAACGGCTGGCGCCGGTGCTCGGCGACAGCTTGCGCGGTCTCGTGGCCGGTTCGGAGCAGGCGGCGAAGGTCAAGGCGCTGCTGCAGGACATGAATCTCTGGTCGCAGTACCTCGAAGTCGGAATCGGCCCCGACGCCGAGATCTTCACGAAGTCGCAGCCCATGTCCTCCGTCGGCTGTGGCGACACGGTCGGCATTCATCCGATCTCGCAGTGGAACAATCCCGAACCGGAAGTCGTGCTCGCAGTTCGCTCCGACGGCGCGATCCTCGGCGCCACGCTCGGCAACGACGTGAACCTTCGTGATGTCGAAGGCCGTTCTGCCTTGCTGCTCGGCAAGGCGAAGGACAACAATGCGTCCTGCTCGATCGGCCCGTTCATTCGCCTGTTCGACGAGAATTTCACCATCGACGATCTGCGCAAGGTTCGCGTCACGCTGCTGGTCAAGGGCGAGGACGGTTTCGAGATGACCGGCGAAAGCCCGATGGAAGCGATCAGCCGCAGCCCGGAAAACCTGGTGTCGCAACTGCGCAACCGCAATCACCAGTATCCGGACGGCGCAGTGCTGTTCCTCGGCACCATGTTCGCGCCGGTGAAAGATCGCCGTGGCGTCGGACAGGGCTTCACGCACGAAGTGGGCGACCGGGTGGAAATATCGATGCCGAAGCTCGGGCGTCTGGTGAACTGGGTTGATCGCTGTGATGCCTGCCCGGAATGGACTTTCGGGGTCGGCGCCCTCATGCGAAATCTCGCCAAGCGCGGCCTCTTGTAATTTTCGAATAGGGGAGGACCGAGTGCAAAAGGCAATCGATCTATTCTACAAAGCTCTCGAATTCCTGCTGATCATCCTTCTTTCGGGGATGGCGGTCATGGTTTTCGTCAACGTCGTCATGCGCTACGCCATGAATTCCGGACTGACCGTGTCGGACGAATTGGCGCGTTACTTCTTCGTCTGGGTGACCTTCATCGGCGCCGTGGTGGCGTTCCGAGAACACGGGCACATGGGCGTGGAGACCCTCGTGGCACTGTTTGGCCGCAAGGGTCGCATTATCTGCATGGCCGTCAGCAACGTGGTGATCATCGGCGTTTCCGCCATCTTCTTCTGGGGCACCTGGAAGCAGTTCCCGATCAACTGGAGCATGAGTGCACCGGTGACGGGCCTTTCCATGGGCTTCGTTTACGGCATCGGCTTCTTCACCGGCGCCGGCTGCGTGATCATCGCCCTGGAACGCCTCATTCGCCTTCTGACAGGTCGCGTGACCGAGGAAGAACTTGCCGCCTTCGCCGGCGAAAACATGTCCCTCGAACATCTGGCCGAGCGTAGCTGATGACTCTTCTCGTATTTATTGCCTCCCTCGTCGGAGCCATGGCGATCGGCGTGCCGGTTGCATTCGCCCTGATGTTCTGTGGCGTCGTCCTCATGTGGTTCATGGGGATGTTCAACAGCCAGATCATCGCGCAGAACATGATCATCGGTGCCGACACCTTCACGCTGCTGGCCATCCCGTTCTTCGTTCTCGCCGGCGAGTTGATGAACTCGGGCGGTCTGTCCAAGCGCATCATCGAGTTCGCGATCGCCTGCGTCGGCCACATTCGTGGCGGTCTCGGCATCGTGGCGATCATGGCTGCCGTCATCATGGCGAGTATTTCGGGTTCGGCCGCTGCCGACACCGCTGCCCTTGCCGCAATCCTGATCCCCATGATGGCGAAAGCCGGTTACAACGTGCCGCGTTCCGCGGGCCTCATCGCGTCCGGCGGCATCATTGCCCCCGTCATCCCGCCATCCATGGCGTTCATCGTGTTCGGCGTGTCGGCCAACGTATCGATCACCCAGCTCTTCATGGCGGGCATCGTGCCCGGCCTGCTGATGGGCCTGTCGTTGATGCTCACCTGGCAGTTCGTCGTACGCAAGGACAACATCCAGCCGCTGCCCAAGGCTCCGATGTCCGCGCGCCTCAATGCGACCGGGCGCGCCGCCTGGGCGCTCGGCATGCCGGTGATCATTCTCGGCGGTATCAAGGCCGGGGTCGTGACGCCGACCGAAGCTGCCGTGATCGCGGCCTTCTATGCTCTTTTCGTCGGCATGTTCATCTACCGCGAACTGAAGCCGCGCGACTTGCCGCGGGTCATCCTGCAGGCCGCCAAGACGACTGCGGTCATCATGTTCCTGGTCTGCGCGGCGCTCGTCTCCGCATGGCTTATCACGGCCGCGAACATTCCGACCGAGATCACGGGCTATATCGAGCCGCTGATCGACCGCCCGAGGCTCCTGATGTTCGCGATCATGATCCTGGTCCTGATCGTCGGCACGGCTCTCGACCTGACGCCGTCGATCCTGATCCTCACGCCCGTCCTCATGCCGATCATCAAGCAGGCAGGCATCGACCCGATCTACTTCGGCGTGATGTTCGTCATGAACTGCTGCATCGGCCTGATCACCCCGCCGGTGGGCGTCGTTCTGAACGTCGTGAGCGGCGTCGGTCGAGTTCCGCTCGGAAAGGTCACGATCGGCATTCTGCCCTTCCTGCTGGCCCAGACGGCGCTGCTGATGCTGCTCGTACTGTTCCCTGAAATCATCACCGTGCCCGCCCAATGGCTGCGGTGATGGACAACCCTCAATCTTCTCAAACAACGATCCTCGGGAGGGATATCATGAGAAAACTTCTACTCGCCACGACCGCCATTGCATTCGCCTGCATGGCTTCTGCTCCGGCATTCGCCGAGTTCAACGACCGCAACATCCGGGTGTCGAACGGCATCAACGCCGACCACCCGGTCGGCAACGGTATCGAAGCCATGCAGAAGTGCCTGGACGAGAAGTCCGGCGGCAAGCTCAAGCTGACCGCCTTCTGGGGCGGTGCTCTCGGCGGCGACTTGCAGGCTACCCAGGCGCTCCGTTCGGGCGTTCAGGAAGCTGTCGTGACCTCGTCGTCGCCGCTCGTCGGCATCGAGCCGGCTCTCGGCGTCTTCGACCTGCCTTTCCTCTTCGCCAATGCCGAGGAAGCCTACAAGGTTCTCGACGGCAAGTTCGGCGAGATGATGGACGAGAAGCTGGCAGCCGTCGGTCTCGTCAACCTCGCTTACTGGGAAAATGGTTTCCGCAACCTGTCGAACTCCGTGCGCCCGGTCACGAAGTGGGAAGACTTCTCGGGCCTGAAGGTCCGCGTCATGCAGAACAACATCTTCCTCGACACCTTCCAGAACCTCGGTGCGAACGCCACGCCGATGGCCTTCGGCGAGGTGTTCTCGGCTCTCGAGACCAAAACGATCGACGCCCAGGAAAACCCGTATGTGACGATCGACACCTCGAAGTTCTTCGAAGTGCAGAAGTACATCACCGAGACCAACCACGCCTACACGCCGTTCCTCTTCCTGTTCTCGAAGGCCATCTTCGACACCTACACCCCGGAAGAGCAGGCAGCCCTTCGTGAATGCGCCGTCGTCGGCCGCGACGTCGAGCGTCAGGTCATCGCCGACCTGAACAAGAAGTCGCTGGAGAAGATCAAGGCTGCCGGTCTCGAAGTGAACGTCCTGTCTCCGGAAGAACAGACCCGCATCCGCGAGAAGTCGATGGTTGTTTACCAAAAGCACATGGACGAGATCGGTGCTGCCGTCGTGGACGCAGTCCTGGCCGAACTCGCCGAGATCCGCAAGTAATCTCCCTGGTGGCGGTCCTTCGGGACCGCGCCAAGAAAGAAGCTCGCAGCGGTCGCCGCTGCGGGCTTCTTCTATGTTGTTATGTTGTGCGTCTCGATAAGGCTTGCCCCGCACAAATGCCGTCACGTCGGTCAGATGCCCGAGGCATCGGACATGCGGCGGCTGACTGTGAATATCTTCTCCATGTCGGGGTGTAGCTCCATGCCAAGCCCCGGACCGGGGGGAACCGTGATCATCCCGTTCTTCACTTCCGGCAGCGCGGTCACAAGATCGCGATACCAGGTGTTGTAGAAGGCGCGCACGCTTTCCTGGACCAATGCATTGGGCGCGTTGAGCGACAGATGGGTCGAGGCGCAGAGCACCACCGGTCCGGTGCAGTCATGGGGGGCGACGGGCAGGTGCCAGGCTTCGGCCATCGACGCGACCTTGCGGGCTTCCGAGAGCCCTCCGCACCAGGATATGTCGAGCATGACGATGCCGGCCCCGCCGGTTTCGAGATAGTCGCGGAAACCCCACCGGGTGGCGAGCGTTTCGGAGGCCGAGATCGGGGCCGGGGAGACCTCGGCATACCGCTTCAGGCTCGAAAGGCTGTCCATCTTGATCGGATCTTCATGCCAGAAGGTGTTGAAGGGACCGAGCGCCTTGGCGATCTGCATGGCCGGCAGCAACTGCCACATGGAGTGGAACTCGACCATGATGTCCATCTTGTCGCCGACGGCCGCCCGGATCTTTTCGAAGGGAACGAGTGCCTGCTTGAGGTCGGGGACTGAGATGTACTGACCGCGCGTCTTTTCGGCGGCCGCGTCGAACGGCCAAATCTTCATGGCGGTGATGCCGTCTTCGAGCAGCGAGAGCGCCAGTTCGTCGCCGCGGTGCAGGAAGCCGTTCAGGTCGTCATAGTCCTTGCCGGTCGAAAGGCCGTAGTTGGACGTGGTCTGGCCGGTCGCCTTCTTGATGTATTCGCTGCCGGCGCAGGTGTTATAGGTGCGGATCTCGCGGCGCGTGAAGCCACCGAGAAGCTGGGCGATAGGCTGCCCCGTCGCCTTTCCGAAAATATCCCAGAGCGCGATGTCGAAGGCGGAGTTGCCGCGCACTTCGGCGCCGGAGGAACGAAAGCCGATATAGCCGACAAGGTCGGCTGCGAGGCGGTCGATCTCCAGCGGATCACGGCCGATCACGCGGGGCGCGATGTACTCGTGGATGTAGGCTTCGACGGTCTCCGCGCCGAAGAAGGTTTCGCCGAGACCGGTCAAGCCTTCGTCGGTGTGCACGAGCAGCCAGAGGAGATTGGCGCGCTCGGCGACGCGCACGGTTTCGAGACCTGTGATTTTCATGGGAACTCCAGTTTCTTGGTTCAGGTCAGGCCGGCACGGGCGAGAGCCCTGAGGCTCTCATCGAAATGCCGGTCCATGATGGTCGAGGCCGCCTGAGGATCGGCGGCGGCGATCGCCTCGGCGAGGTCGAGGTGCAGGCGGTTCACGGCTTCGCGTTCGTCGTCCGTGGCGCGGGCCTTCCAGCCGATCGGCCAGCTCTCGACGATCACGCCTTGAAAGGCGCCGATCATCAGGGCGAAGACGGGGTTCTTCGAGGCGCGCGCGATCGCCAGGTGAAGGGCGAGGTCGTTTTCCATGACGGCGGCCGGTTGGTCGAGGCGGTTCTGCATGGCGCGGGCGAAGCCGAGGATCTGGTTGGCCTCCTGATCGGTGCGCAGCAGGGCGGCGAGCGTTGCCGTGCGCCCCTCGATGGTGCGGCGTGCGTCATAGATCTGGCGGATATCGATCTGGTCGGTGAAAAGCCCGTGCCGGAAGGTCATCGCGATGGAACTGTCGTCGAGCTCGGCGACGGTGGGCCGCTTGCCGGCGCCGAGGTCGATCAGTCGCATCGCTGCCAGCGAACGCAGAGCCTCGCGAACCACGGTGCGGGACACGTTGAGGCTTTCCGTCAGGGCTGCTTCGGAGGGCAGGCGATCCCCCGGCTTCAATTGGTTCTTGCGAATCAAGGCGGAAATCTGCGAGACCGCGCCTGCGACGAGGTCACCGGAAGATGGCGTGATCGTGTCCGTTTCGCTCATTCTCTATCCTATGGCTTTCGCCAACCTGTATTATAGGTTCGCACAAAAGCCAAGAGCGAAACGATAACGGCGAACGAAAAAAGGGGCGGCGAAGCGCCACCCCTTCCTCCAATGCCTCGCCTCGATCACACGTCGGCCTTGAAGGTCTGCTTCTGCGTGCCGAGGCCTTCGATGCCGAGTTCAACGACGTCGCCGGCCTTCAGGTAGCGCGGCGGCTTCATGCCCATGCCGACCCCAGGAGGCGTGCCGGTGGAGATGATGTCGCCGGGCTGCAGCGACATGAACTGGCTAAGATAGGACACGAGGAAGGCGACGCCGTAGACCATGGTCCCGGAGGTCCCGTCCTGCATTTTCTCGCCGTTCACGGTCAGCCACATGCCGAGGTTCTGTGGATCGGCGATCTCGTCCTTGGTGACCAGCCACGGGCCGATCGGGCCGAAGGTGTCGCAGGACTTGCCCTTGGTCCACTGGCCGGAACGTTCGGTCTGGAAGCCGCGTTCGGACACGTCGTGGCTGACGCAGTAGCCGGCGACGTAGTCGAGGGCCTCTGCTTCGGAGACGTACTTTGCGGTCTTGCCGATGACGACGCCGAGCTCGACTTCCCAGTCTGTCTTTTCGGACTTGCGCGGGACCAGCACGTCGTCATTCGGGCCGCAGATGGCGGAGGTGGCCTTCATGAAGATCACCGGCTCCGGTGGCACCGTCATGCCGCTTTCCGCGGCGTGATCGGAGTAGTTGAGGCCGATGCAGATAAACTTGCCCGTACCCGCGACGCAGGCACCGATGCGGTCCGCCTGGATTTCCGGCAGGGAGGCCGGGTCGATGGCGGCAATCTTCGCCAGACCTTCGGGCGAGATATCGGCGCCGCCTATGTCCTTCACGTGGGCGGAGAGATCGCGGATCGTGCCGCTCCTGTCGAGCAGGGCGGGTCTCTCCTGGCCAAGCGGGCCGACGCGCATGAGCTTCATATTAAGTGTTTCTCCTGTCTTCGTTGTCGTCAGATGGTCCAGCCGCCGTCGATGGCGTAGGCTTGGCCGGAGGTGTAGGTGGCGCCGGCGAGATGCAGAGCGAGGTCGGCGATCTCTTCCGGGGTTCCGAGGCGGCCCATCGGCTGGCGGGCAATGAAGGCCGCACGAGCCGTGTCATAGTCGCCCTGGGCCTTCATGCGATCCTGCAGGGAAGGGCTTTCCACCGTGCCGGGGCAGATAGCGTTGCAGCGGATGCCCTGAGCCACATAGTCGGCGGCGACCGACCTGGTGAGGCCGATGACGGCCGCCTTGGAAATGCCGTAGGCGCAGCGGTTCGGCACGCCCTTAACGCTGGAAGCGACCGAGGACATGTTGATAATCGAACCGCCACCGCGGGCGATCATGCCGGGAAGAACTGCCCGGATGGTGCGGATCATGGCGCGCACGTTGAGGTCCATGGCAAAGTCGAGATCATTGTCGGCCATCTCCATGACATTGCCGCCATGAACCACGCCTGCGCAGTTGAACAGCACCTCCACGTCGCCGAAGCTGCCGAGTACGGACCTGACCTGTGCCTCGTCCAAGACATCCAACACCGCTGTCTCGACGAGAGTGCCGGCGCCGGCTTCGGCTGCGAGCGTCGAGAGTGCGGCCTCGTTGATGTCGGTCGCAAGAACACGGGCGCCGGCGCGTGCAAAGGCAATGACGCTCGCGCGGCCAATGCCTTGCCCGGCGGCGGTGACTACGGCTTTCTTGCCTTTCAGGGACGTCATGGCGCGTGCTTCCTCCAGATATCAGGTTGTCAGACTTCCACGCGCAGAACCGATCTGTCAATGTCGTTTTCAGGCAGGGTCGCATCCTCTTCTTGGTCGGCAGGCGCATGCGGAGGCGACTGTGGTGCTCCAAGGAAGCGCGTCGCATTCGCCGACGTGCTTGTGTTCCTGGTACTTGCGCGGGCGGTTGCGGGCGATACCGGCGAGGTGGTCAAGGCGACGGCTCGCTTGAAACCCGATTTTCCCGACTTTCCATGGAATGCTTCATAGCGGGCCGTCTCGTGACGAACCCGGATGCCGCGTAGAGCAAATTCCAGGAAAAAGTGTGTGACGGTTTCCGTCCGGAATGGCGTAGTGCGTCCGATCGGAGGAGGAGGCGCCCGGAGGCGAGCAGATGAAGCTCTTGTGCCCGGTTGGGTCAGGGAACGATGCCCCGGCAGGCCCAGGCGACGTTTGCAAAAGATCGGGGGCCGTCGGGCCGGCCGGCCTCATAGGCGTCGCGCACGGCCGCCTCGGTGGGCGCCCGCTCCGTGGGATCGAGTGCTGCCACGTATTTTCCGAGCGGTCCTTCGCCCGCGGCAATCGGCCCCCAAAAGTCGTCGAAGTTTTGGTAGTCCATGCGGATCATCAGCTGGGTCTCTGCAACATCCACGAGGCCTTGCTCGACAAAAGTCCGGTTCATTTCGCCGGGCTGCATCATCGGCTGAAAGCAATAGCGTGCGCGCAGCTGGCGCCCGCCTTCGCTGAGTGCGGCCACCGTGTCGACCATCATGCGCATCCCGGGCATGCCGCCGAGGTGGTCCCAGACGGCCGCCGCGACAACACCGCCCGGGCGCACGACGCGACGCATCTCGGCGACCGCCTTTTCGGCTTCGGGCACGAAGTGGAGCACGAGCAGCGCCAAGGCGCGGTCGAACGTACCGTCTTCGAAGGGCAGGGCGCAGGCATCCGCCTGGCGGATCTCTATGCGGGGGTCGGTATTGCGCCGGTTTGCCTCCTCGACGAAGACCGGCGAATAGTCGATCGCGGCGATCTCGCGGAGATCGGCGGTGCTGGCGAGCGCGAAGGTCAGGCTGCCGGTGCCACAGCCGACATCGAGAACCTTTTCGCCATCGGCACGCCCCGCGAAGTCAATGAAGAGCGGCGCAAGTTTTCGGCTCCAGCGGCCCATGAGCTGCTCATAGCCGGCCGCGTCGTGGACATTGAAACTCGAGATCATGTTACCCTCCCTCAGCAGGGCATATGCTAGACCTCGACAGGGAGGTTGCCAAGGCGCGCCGCGTGAGGCACGCGAGGTGCGGTGGCGCTTTGCTCGTCGTTCGAGCCGTCTCCCTCCTTTTCAGCTCCGACCTCATGCGTTGACCCAGGTCAATGTTGTTCCCAACGCAGTCGTGCAGTCACAGACTATCGCGGAAGGTGTCGCGGTCGATGACGCTCGGCGGGCGCGCCAGCCAGGATTTTCATAGATTCACCATTGAAACAGTCAATTCTAGGGGTTGTTCGATGTCACGTGCCGATGAATGTTGAACACGTGGCGGCTGTAGCGAGGAGGCGATTCCCGCTTAATGCGGCCGGTTCGCGCAGAAGCGGTCGTGCCAGCAGCAAGCGAAAATTGTCCGAGTCTGCGCTGCCAAGGCAGTGAGTAGGGCGGTCGACATGATCCTGAACCATCGCATGACGCGCATCACGGTTGGCATTCTGCTCCTGATGCTTGTGGCCGCCGTGTTGTTGCCCGGGTTGACCGGGTTTACCAGCCTGGACGGGACGGTCAATGCGCGCTTTGCGACCATAAATGCGCCGATCGACGGCGAGATTGCCGAACCGCCGCCGCGGATCGGGACGCCGGTAGCCGAGGGCGAGACACTCGCCATCATTCGCAACGAGCGCGTCAATCGGACCGTCCTGGCGGCGCTGCGTGCCGAACACCGAACTGCCGTCGATCGCGTCGCGGCGCTGGAACGGGAGCGTGACGAGCTTGTGAGCCTGCGCGACCAGCTTGCCGAACGGCTCGCCGTGTTCAAGAGCGCGACCATCGCCAGTCTGGAACGGGAGCTTCACATCCTGCGGAAGCGTGTCGAGGTATCGCGCGCCCAGGATGTGGTGGCAAGGGTGGATCTCGACCGTCGGCAAGAGCTGGAGTCGAAGGGAATCTTTACCCGCAAGATGGTGGAGGCGGCTGAGGCTGCCGGCGCCGCGACCGGAGGCGAAGTCGAGATCAGCAACCTGACGGTGGAACTGCTGCAGCAACGCCTCGACGCCGTGCGTCAGGACATATTCGTCGTCGCTGACGGCCAGAACGATGTGCCGTATTCCCGCCAGCGCCAGGACGAAGTGATCGTCCGCATCAACGATCTCAACACCCGCATAGCCGAGAACAGGACACGGGCGAGCCAGACCGAAGAGCAAATGATCGAGGAGGAAAAGCGCGTTCGCAGCCTCGAATCGGCGACGGTCCCGTCGCCGTTCGAAGGGGTTGTTTGGGCGAGGAGCATCGTCGGCGGCTCGAACGTCGTCCTGAACAACGAGATGATGCGGATCCTCGATTGCCGCGAGCTGTTCGTCGACATTCTCGTTCCCGAGGTCGACTACGATGAGATCTATCCTGGACGAGACGCGGAGGTCCGGCTCTTCGGACGCGGTGAAGTCTTCAAGGGGCAGGTGCAAGCGCTCAAGGGTTCCTCCGCCGTCATCGAGAAGGACTCTCTTGCCGCCAACGAGCCCGAAACCGACGAGCGCAACGCCCGGATCCGCATTCTGCTTGGACCGTCGGCGCTCAATACGGACTTCGCGAATTTCTGCCAGGTTGGGCGGACCGTGCAGGTGCGTATTTCCAAACACAACCTCCGGATCACACAGTGGATCAAAAGCCTGTGGTTCAGTCTCTTCTAGCGCTCGCTCCGACCCTGCTGGTCATCGCCTTCTTTCTGCTCGGGCCGTTCAACTGGTCGCGCCACCGGACCTGGGCGCGGGCGGTCACCTGTGCCCTGGTGGCTCTCATTGCCATGCGGTATCTGGTCTGGCGCTTCACAGAGACCGTTCTTCCCTATCCCAGTGACGGCCCCAACTTTTACTGGGTCTGGGTGGTGTTCATAGTAGAGATGCTCGCTTTTTCGGAGGTCGTGCTGTTCCTCATCCTGATGAGCCGGTATGTCGACCGGAGCGTCGAGGCGAACCGGCTCGGACAGGTGTTTTTCACGCGAAAGCCAAGCGATCTCCCGACCGTCGACGTTTTCATCCCGACCTATAACGAGCCTCTCGATGTCCTGGAGAGAACGATTGTCGGGGCGCTGGCGCTCGACTATCCAAAGGACAAGCTCTCGGTCTACGTACTCGACGACGGCCGCCGCGACTGGCTCAGGACCTTCTGCGAAGGACGGGGCGCAATTCATGTGATCCGAAGCGACAGCGCCCACGCCAAGGCCGGCAACATGAACAGTGGGCTCGCCGTCAGCTCCGGCGATTTCATTGCGGTCTTCGACGCGGACTTCGTCCCCTATCGCAACTTCCTCAGGCGCACATTGCCGTTCTTCTCGGACGAGACGATCGGCATCGTGCAGACGCCGCAACATTTTTTCAACATCGATCCGGTGCAGTCCAATCTTGGCCTCGAAAACGTCTGGCCGGATGAGCAACGCCTGTTTTTCGACGAGATCGCGCCAAGCCGTGACGGCTGGGACGTGAGTTTCTGCTGCGGCTCCTGTTCGATCGCGCGCCGCAAGGCGATTGATGCGATCGGCGGCTTCCCGACCGAGTCGATCACCGAGGACCTGTTGACCACGCTTTCTATGCTCAACAAGGGCTATAAGACCCGCTACCTCAACGAGCGGCTGTCTATGGGCCTGGCGGCCGAGAACCTGACCGGCTATTTCGTTCAGCGCGAACGCTGGTGCCAGGGCGGCATCCAGACACTCTACCTGCACAACGGCCCCTTACGCGGGCCTGGACTGTCGCTCTTCCAGAGAATCATGTTCCTGCCGATGTCCTGGCTGGTGCAATATCTGGTCCGCTTTACGGTGCTGGTGGTACCGATCGTCTACCTCTGGTTCGGCGCGCTCCCGCTCCATTTCACGGGCGTCAGCGATTATCTCTCCCATCAGGTGCCAGTGCTGGCCGCCTACTTCCTGTTGATGTTATGGCTCACACCCACCCGCTACCTGCCGCTGGTCTCCACCGCGGTCGGCACCTTTTCGACCTTCCGGATGCTGCCAACGGTTCTTTCGAGCCTCGTGCGACCGTTCGGCAAGCCTTTCAAGGTGACCCCCAAGGGCAGCGGCAACGAGGCGAGCGCCTTCGACGCCTATACCTTCACCTGGATCGCGGGCTTCATCGTCGTCACTGCGCTTGGCCTGCTGATCAACATCGTTCCGGAAACTGCGCGCACGCGCGGCTCGTTTTCGACGATCGCGGCGCTCTGGTCCGGGCTCAACATCGTCGTGCTTGTCATTGCCTCGCTGATCTGCTTCGAGAAGCCGCGACGCCTCCTTCAGGCGTTCAAGCTCGACGAGGCGGTGGAAGTCGACGGTGCCGCAGGGCGCCTGGTCAGCCTTTCCCTGGACAAGGCGGTCGTCGCGGTTCCGACGGAGACGCGCTTCAGGTCGACCCGCGTGCTCCTGAACCTTGAAGGCTTTGCGCCGCTCGAGGCAGATCTGAAACAGGTCACCCAGAGGCGCGGGGACATCACCCGCTCGGGCGACAAGCGGCGCTATTACCTTCATCTCCATTTCGATCTGCGCGGCTTCGAACGCGATAAGATGATCATCAAACTCTATACCGGGCGTTATTCCCGGGAGGTTCCCGATATCGATAAGATCGCGGTGTCCGTGAGCCTGTTGCTGCGCGCTTTCGGACGCACACGTGTCGCCTCGTAGCCGGGGCTTCACGCTTGTCACGCTGGGGCTGGGCTGGCTGGATGACACGCGGCCAAAGCGGGTGACCTTTTCAGGGAACAACTGGTTTGCGCGAGCGTTGGCTGACCAGAAGGAGGAACGACGATGGCTAACCCTGATCTGCGTCAATCTCATGATCTCATTGCCAGCGACATGGTGGTGGGGACAAACGTCTACGACATGAACGGCAACCACATCGGATCGGTGGAGAGAATAATCCTCGAGAAACGCGGCGGACGTGTCGCCTATGCGGTGATGAGCTTCGGCGGTTTCCTGGGAATTGGGCATGACCATTATCCGCTTCCCTGGGAAATGCTCGACTACAACACGGATCTTGGCGGCTTTCAGGTGAACATCACCAGAGAGCAGGTCGAAGGAGCTCCCCGGTATTCGGCAAACCAGGAATTTGACTGGAGTCCCGAGAGCGGCCGCCGCGTCTATGACTACTATGGAGTTCCGCCTTATTGGGTGTGATCAAGCGAGCCTTTCGGGCCCTTGACTTTTCTCCGGAGCATCTTCGAGAAAGAGTTCGGGCCCGAAAACCTCCGGGTCGACCACGTGAGACGCGAAGCGGGTAGTCGCTCATAGTCGCCCGGTCGTGAGTGGCGAGGTCGATCAAGGAGAACACAATGACCGAAGGCGACAACACGCAGCAGGTCTTGCAGTGCATGACGACCGAGCATTTCGTGCTGCAGACCGCCCGCACAGCCACAATTCAGGAAGCAAACCAGCGCGCCAACCTGTTCCTGACTTCGGTTTCGAGCGCAACGATCGCTCTGGCCTTCGTCGCGCAGGTTACTCAGATGGGCCCGCCATTCGTGCTGTTCAGCCTGATTCTGCTACCCTGCCTCTTTTTCATCGGCCTGGTCACCTTCGTGCGCGCCGTGCAGGTCGCCATAGAGGACATGGTGCACGCCCGCGGCATGGCGCGAATCCGGCACTATTACACCGAATTCGCGCCAGTCATGCAGAAGTATCTGATCCACTCCACCCATGACGATCGCTCGGCGGTGCTCGTCGACAAAGGCTTTAAACCATCGCCCCAGCAGTACTTCATGAGTGTCTCGGGCATGGTGAGTACGATCAACGGCGCAATCGCAGGCGTTTTCGCGGGAATAGTGGCAACGTCCCTATTCAGCTCGGGGATGGTGCTCGGCGTAATCTCCGGGATTTGTGCTTTTGCAACAAGCAGCTTGCTGTTACGGCGCTACCACATGCGCGCCTGGGCTGCCGCCGAGCACAAGTTGCCGACGCTTTTCCCGGGCTCGCCCGAGTCGTAATGGTCCGCAGCACGGTGCGCCGCTCTGAACGCCTCGAACAACTGCTCGGGAACCTTCCAGAAGATCTGCGCGCCGGCGGTCGGCGATCAGTTCTCGGGTCGGCATCTGCTCGTGAGGTGTATTTTTCGGATCCTGAGATCCCGCGGAACCAAGATCGGTGTCAGATGTTTTTGCTTCATTCAACGGGAGCAGCGCGATGGCAAAGGTACGATATGAGGTCGTGGAGCACGACGGGGGGTGGGCCTACAAGGTCGATGACGTCTTCTCTGAAACTTTTCCCAACCACGCCGACGCACTTGCCGCAGCGGAAATTGCGGCGCGTCACCATGAGGCTCCCGGTTCGACCGAGAATATCGAATTCCAGGATTCCGCCGGCCGCTGGCAAGAGCAAGTCGCCTCCGGTCTCGACCGTCCACGTACCGAAGTCGTCGATACAGCAAGCGTTCAGCACGGGATAGGACATCCTACGGCGAAGCACCGCAGTGCACTTCGCACTGTCCTGTTGCTCGCCGGTATTGGCTTCGCGGTCGGATACGTCCTTCGTCCTACCCAACGGCGTTAACTCAGGGGCCGCTCATTCGTGCTGCCATCTCGCTTTCCTAGCGCTGGCGCTTCGCACTCACAGCCGAGATACCGGTCGGTTCCAACGAGCAACGGCGGAGCATTGCGGCCGATTTGTCTCGCTCGTGCGGGCCTGCAAACGTCAACATCATTCATCACGGAATTGCATCGTCTCATCTAATCGTTTCATGATTCGCGTCTGGCATTGCCCTTGACTCCTGACGGCGCGCCTTTACACATATAGTTGTCAGACATCTTACATAAAGAGGGATCGTGGCTGACGGATCGAACAGGAGGATCATGTGAAAAAGCTCATCGCACGACTTGCCATCGGGGTTGTATTCGTCGCTGCTGCGGTCTCTGCCCATGCGGGGCAGACGCTTGACCGGGTCATGGAAAAGAAGGCGATGGTCGTCGCGACCAACAGCGGCTGGCCGCCCCAAAGCTATCTGGACGATAACAACGAGATGGTCGGCTTCGACATCGATGTCTCGCGTGAGATCGCCAAGCGCCTCGGCGTCGAGGTGAGCTTCGAGACGCCGGACTGGGCGACGCTCACCGGCGGCCGTTGGCAGGGCCGCTACGACCTCGGCGTCGGCTCGGTGACACCCACCAAGGCGCGCGCCCAGGTCATCGATTTCGCCGGCATCTACTACTACAGCCCATACGTCTACGTCCTGCACAAGGACAGCGAGGCGAAGGCGGTGGACGATCTGAAGGGCAAGATTATCGGCGTCGAGACGGCGACGACCTCGGAAGATTTCATCAACCGCCGGCTCGAAATCGACGCGCCGGGCTTGCCGCCGATCGAGTACAAGCTGGAGCCGGGCGAAGTGCGCACCTTTGCCGACTCCATGCTGCCCTTCGATGACCTGCGCCTCGGCAACGGTGTACGCCTCGATGCGGTGATCGCGCCTGAGCAGACCGCGCTCAACGCGATCAAGAACGGCTATCCGCTGCGCGTGATGGACGGCGAATACGCCTTCAAGGAGCCGCTGGTCGTCATCGCCGAGAAAGTCGATCCGGAGTGGACCGAGAAGGTCGGCGGCATCATCGAAGAGATGAAGAAGGACGGAACGCTGGCGACGCTGACCACCAAGTGGTACGGCAAGGACTACAGCGCGGACTGACAGGATGGGCGCGGGCGATTTTCGCTCGCGCCCCTGCATTTTCAGCGGACCGGCACGGCATGACCTACCCAGACAGCTATTACAGACGAACCATGGCGGACCAGACGGTGCGCCCGTCGCTCGCGGGCAACGTGGATTGCGACACCGTTATCGTCGGCGGGGGCCTCGCGGGCCTCACCACGGCACTACAGCTTGCGCGGGGCGGGCAGGCGGTCGCCGTCCTGGAAGCCGAGAGCATCGGCTTCGGAGCCTCCGGCCGTAACGGTGGCTTCGTCAGTCCCGGCTATGCGACCGGCACCGCCGAGATCGCCCGGATTGCCGGCGAGGATGCCGCCCGCCGCCTCCATCTGCTGTCGATCGAAGGCATGGACTTCGTGCGTGAGACGATCGAGGCGCTGGCCATCCGCGATGCCCTGCCGACACGCGGAATCACAAGCGTGCTGCGCTACGCGGACGGTGCCAGCCTCAAGGCGCACGCAGAGACGATGCGTTGGCTTTACGACTACCAACTCGACTACCTCGACCGCGACCAGGTGCGCTCAGTGCTGAAGTCCGATCGCTATTTCCAGGCGCTGCGCGACAGGCGGGCCTTCCACATACATCCGCTCAACTATTTGCGTGCGCTTGCCGGCGAGATCGAGCGCCTTGGTGGCCTGATCTACGAGTCCACTGCTGCGACGAGGGTGGTGCTCGACGGCGCCGAGAAGCGGGTCTTGGCCGAGGGTGGCGAGGTCCGCGCCCGCACCGTCGTGTTCACGACGGGCGGCTACACGGGATCGCTTCACGGCAGGCTCAAGCGCGCCTTCCTGCCGATAGCGACCTACGTGATGGTTAGCGAGGAAGCGCCCGATCTCATCGCGTCGGCGATCGCGACCGCCGACGCGATCGGCGATAACCGCCGTGCTGGCGATTACTACCGCGTCGTCGACGGCGGGAAGCGCCTGTTGTGGGGTGGGCGTATCACCACGCGCGCGGCCTCGACGGATGCGCTCGTCCGGGAACTGAGGGCCGAGATGGTGGGCACCTATCCGCAGCTTTCCGGTCTGAAGACCGAGCTCGCCTGGTCGGGTCTCATGTCCTATGCCCGGCACCTGATGCCCCAGATCGGGCGGATGAGCCCGGGTGTATGGTACTGCACGGCCTTTGGCGGACATGGGCTCAACACGACCGCGATCGGCGGCAAGGTCGTCGCCGAGGGCATCCTCGGCCAATCGGAGCGCTACAAACTCTATCAGCCCTTCGGGCTCGTTTGGGCGGGCGGGCTCGCCGGGCTCGCCGTGGCCCAGCTCACCTATTGGAAACTCCAGGCGCAGGACTGGTGGCGCGAACGCGCCGCCTGAGACAGGAAAGACCACAACCATGATCGGTCGATTGATCCTCACCTATCCGGAAGCATCGCGACGCGCGGGCGCCCTTCTCGTGCTCGCCCTCGTGACGCTTGCGCTCTACCAGCTCGGCATAAGCTCCGCCTGGATCGGCCGGTTGCTGCCGGCGTCCCAAGGGTGGCTCGGGGAGAACCCGGCGGCCGGTCGCCTCGTCTCGGCACTCCTGATCGCATTGATCGTGGCGGCGAACTGGAAGGCGCTACGCCAGCTTTCCCGGCGTCAGCAGATCGTCGCCGTTTGGGCCGAACTCTTCGCGCTCCTGATGTTGTTCTTCTATTCCTTCGATCTGTCCTTCGCCTTCATCGCAAAGAAGATCGGATTCCTCATCTCGCAGGGCGTCGTGACGACGCTCTACATCTCAGCGATTTCCATCGTGATCGCGACCGTCATTGCGCTTGCCGGCGCCATTGCGAAGCTCTCCAGAAACGGCGTCGTCTACGGGCTCGCCACCTTCTACACCTCGCTCTTCCGCGGCCTTCCGCTGCTCATGCAGATCTACATCATCTACCTCGGTCTGCCGCAGGTAGGCTACGTGATCAGCGCTGTTCCCGCCGGCATCCTGGCGCTCTCGCTCTGCTACGGCGCCTACATGACCGAGATTTTCCGCGCCGGAATCGAGAGCATTCCACGCGGTCAGACGGAAGGCGCGACCGCGCTCGGCCTCAGCCCTGCCCAGACAATGGGTCTCGTGATCCTGCCACAGGCGATGCGCGTCATCATCCCGCCGACGGGCAACCAGTTCATCGCGATGTTGAAGGACTCCTCGCTGGTGTCGGTCGTCGGCGTCTGGGAAATCATGTATCTCGCGCGTACCCAAGGCCAGACCGAGTTCCGCCATATCGAGATGCTGATCACCGCCTCGATGATCTACTGGATCCTCTCGATCTGCCTCGAATACGCCCAGGCTCGCATCGAGGAACGCTTCGGACGCTTCGATGTCCGCTGAGGTCTCCACCGCGGGTGCCGACAGTGCGGCGCCCGCGCCCGCCAACGGGCGGGCCGCGCTCGTGGTGCTTCTTGCCTTCGCCGTCTTTTCTGGCACGGACGCGATCGTGAAAGTGCTTGCCGCCGGAATCACGGCCCCGCAGGTGACGTTTCTGGTAACGGCGGCGGCGCTGTTCATCCTCTTCTGTCATGCTGGCATCGCCGGACGCCTCCGGCGGCTCGTGCCGCGCCAGCCCGGTCTCGCGCTGTTGCGTGCCCTTCTTTTGGCGGGCGACACCTTGCTTATCCACTATGCCTTTGCGGCCCTGCCGCTCGCCGAGGCCTATCTGCTTGCCTTCCTGACGCCGATTCTCGTGGCAGTGCTCGGATTCGTGCTGCTTGGGGAACGGCTTTCGTCGATCGGCTGGGCAGGCGTGGTGATCGGCTTCCCTGGCGTGGCGGTGGCATTGAAGCCTGGCGTCGCGCCGCTTAACCTCGGCCATGCTGCCGCCCTCGGATCGGCGGTTCTTTTCGCGCTCTCGCTCGTTCTCCTGCGCCGGACGAAGACGGCGGAGACCGATGAGGCCCTCGTCGCGAGCCTGCTCGTCGTTCTGACGCCGCTTTCGCTCGGCGTGGCACTTGTCGGCGGGGGCATCGTCCCCGTCAGCACGCAAGACTTCGCGCTCGCGTTCGCCGGCGGAGCGCTACTTCTTGGCGGCCATGCTCTGCTCGTCCGGGCCTTCCGCATGGGCGAAGCTTCGGTTGTCGCTCCCTTCCAATATAGCCAAATCGTCTGGGGCGGCCTCTACGGCGTGCTCCTCTTCGCAACACCCCTCGAATTCCACACGCTGGTCGGCGCCGGGATCATCGTTCTGTCCGGCTGGCTCGTACTCAAGTGATCCGGGAGACTCATCATGCCCACGTCCACCGAAGGACTGTCGGAAATCCAGCTTTGCGGCGTTCACAAGTGGTACGGCCACTATCATGCGCTTGACGACATAAACCTTTCGATCGCTCCGCGCGAAAAAGTCGTGATCTGCGGCCCCTCGGGCTCGGGAAAGTCGACGCTCATCCGCTGCGTCAATCGTCTGGAGGCGCATGAAAGCGGCCGGATCGTCGTCGCGGGTGTCGAACTAGATCATGACGAGAAACGGGTGGAGGCGATCCGCCGCGAGGTCGGCATGGTCTTTCAGCAGTTCAACCTCTTTCCGCATCTGACAATCCTCGAAAACTGCACGCTGGCACCGATGTGGGTGAAGAAGATGCCGAGGAAGGAGGCGCGCCAGATTGCGATGCATTTCCTGGAGCGTGTTCGCATTCCCGAACAGGCGAACAAATATCCGGGCCAACTGTCCGGTGGCCAGCAGCAGCGCGTCGCGATCGCCCGGGCGCTCTGCATGAACCCGCGCGTCATGCTCTTCGATGAGCCGACCTCCGCGCTCGATCCGGAAATGGTCAAGGAAGTGCTCGATACGATGGTGGCGCTTGCCGGCGAGGGCATGACGATGGTCTGCGTCACGCACGAGATGGGCTTCGCCCGCCAGGTCGCCGACCGCGTGATCTTCATGGACCGTGGCCGGATTGTCGAAGAGGGCGCGCCGGACGAGTTCTTCGCGCGCCCCAGGACGGAGCGTGCAAGCCTGTTCCTCAGCCAGCTCCTCCACTGAGGCGGCTCCGGCGCTCCCCTCGGCCTAGAACGGCAAGGGTTCCTGCGGAAAACCGCCGACATGGGTGCAGGTCTCGGCGGCCCAGTCCCGGCCGGCCTCCAGGCATGCAGAGAGCGGCTTTCCGGCGACATGGGCCGCGAGAAACGCAGCGATGAAACTGTCGCCGGCGCCCGTCGTATCAACGACCGCGACTGACCTGATGCCGACTTCAGCGCGGATGATTCCGTCGGTTGCCATGGAACCATTCGATCCGCGCGTGACGACGGCGATACGGGCACCCTGCGCCAGAAGTTCGGCCGCCATCCGCTCCGCCGCCGCTTCGTCCGGTCCGGCCGAGGCGAAGGCGATAGCAAGCCCCGCAACTCCGAGATCGTCCGGGGCGGCATTCACCGAAACGTCCTGCGACAGGCTGACGCCTTCCGCCACCAGCCTGCGCCTTAGCGCGCCGCCGTCGTCCATCCAGCCGATATGGACATGGTCGAACGTCTTAAGCACGGCCACCTCCGCGTCGTCCGGTGCATAGCCGGCACAGACGCCAAAATCCTCGTAGGAAATGATGCGCTCGCCCGACGGCAGCACGTCGATATCAGTATAGGCGGTGATGCCCGACCGCTCCTGAAGGTGGTCCAGGACCACGCCGTTGCTCTGCAGCAGGCGGCGCGTGCGCACCCCGTCTGCATCACGCCCGACCGCGCCGAAGTAGTGGGCGACATGCCCCTTCCGGGCGAGTTGTACGGCAACGTTGACGGCGTTGCCGCCGACGAGTGACTGCGAGAGGGGCGGCTGGAAGCGGTCGATGCAATTGTCGCCGACTGTGGCGAAGCAAAGGGGTTTCATGCAGGCCTCGTGATCGGACATTAAAGCCGCGAATGCGACGATGTGCATTCGCGGCTACTGCCTGATTCCTTAAATCGGGATCGATTTAAGGACAAAATCATGCAGAGACTCAAAGCTCTATAGCGACCTTTGCGCGTCTAGACGCGCCGCGCTGCAGCGGCCTCGGGAGTCAAGCGTCGGCGTCAGTAGGCGACGCGTTTGTAGTAGCGGCGAGTCGTGAGCGGATGGTTGCGCATAACCTCCAGATGAGCGCTGATGCGTTCGAGCACGGTGGCGAGCAGCACCGGCGAGACGAGCCCGCGGACCTCGGGCGAAATGCCAGATAGCGCAAAATCCGCCGTGTCGAGTACCGTCAGCTTGTCGGTGTAGTTCGGCGCGAAGTTCTCGACGCGTTCGGCGAGCGGGCGGAGCGCATCCTCGCCCTTGAAGAGGACGACACTGACGCCCTTTTCGACCAGTTCGAGGGTGCCATGGAAGAAGTCGGAGGCATGCACAGGTCGGGTGCGGATCCATTGCATCTCTTCCAAAATGCACATGCCGTAGTAGAAGGCTTGCGGCCATACGTTCCCGGCGCCGGTGATGATGTGGTAGTCGGACCCCGCGAGGATTTTCGCGAAGGCCTCGGCCTTCGGCTCGTAGGCGCGTTTCACATCGAGAAGCAGTTCCGGCATCCGAGCCAATTCGGCGACGATCCCGTCGTGGTTCGCAATCTCGCCACGCTGCTTCAGGATGGCGAGTGCGATGAAGAGCGACTGCAGATAGAAGGACTCGCAGGACGTGTCGTCCTCGGCGAAGTTGACGAAGACATGATCGCCGCCCTTGCCTAATGGCGTTTCCTCGTGGCCGACCAACGTGACGACGGTCGCCCCGATCTCCTTGAGCCTGCCAAGTAGCGCGACGCTCTCCTTCGTCGTGCCGGAGAGCGACGGCATCACGACAATCGACTTCTCCGTCAGATGCGCGCAGCCCGTAACGACGAGTTCGGCCGGCATGTCGACGAAGGCGGGGAAGCGCGAACGGCGTTGCAGTAGCTGAGCGGCCGGCTGCATCAGAATCGCCGCTCCGCCGGTGCCAAGAAAGAAGATATTTTCGGCGCCGGCCGAAAGGCAGGACGCGACCACCGTTTCGAGGCGCTTCTGCAGCGCGATGGCCCCCGACTGGATGCGGAGAAATCTCTGTTCGTCAAAATTCAGCATGGTCTTGCTCTCGGTGTAACGGGTGGTGATTGTCGGTGCTTCAATGTTGTAAGACAACTGACATCGCGACGGGATCGAGTCAAGCCGTACCTAGGATTTCCGCTGCAGTTACCTGTGACAAGAGGTCCCGCTGATGAACCGAACGCTCCTCATTCGCTTGACCTCCTCGAATTTGTCAGACAAGAACAAGACTGAGATCATTCTTGCCCGAGGCCGCCATGGACGAACCTCTTCGCGATTCACGTACCCTGGCGATCCAGCTTCGTGACCGCATCGCCGATCTCATCCGCAGCGAAGGCCTGAAGCCGGGCGACAAGCTGCCGACAGAGGCGCAGTTGACCCAGCGCTTCAAGATCTCCCGGCCTGCGCTGCGCGAGGCGCTGAAGCTGCTGGAACAGGATGGCCTCATCTACGTCGAGCACGGCCGGGGCCGCTTCGTCTCGGCGATCTCCGCCGTCCACGTCGACCGGCCTATCACGGTCTTCGAGAGCGTGACCGACATGGCGCACCATTACGGCTACAGGCCGGTCAGCAAGGTGCTTTCGATCGCTGAGGAGACCCCTGACAAGCACGTGGCCACGCAGCTTCAACTGACGGCGACGGACCGCGTCATCCGCATCGAGCGGCTGCGGCTGCAGGGCGACGAGCCGATCCTCTACTGCCTCGATTACGTGCCGCGCAGCATCATTCCGACCAGGCTCTATGACATCGACTGGAGCGGTTCGCTGCTTTCCCTGCTCGAGGCACACAAGAACCGGCCGCGCATGTCGGCTGCCACGGTCTCTGCCGTCATGCTGCCCGACGAGGTCGTCCAACGCAACGACCTGCGCGACTTCGGGCCGGCGCTGCTCATCACCGAGACCTGCTTCAACGCTGCAGGCATGCCGGTGATCTACGCGATCGACTATCACCGCGGCAGTCATTTCTCCTTCAGCCTCGTGCGCAAGTGAGCTGGGTTATTAGAGAACTGCCCCGGTAAGTGGATCAATATCCCACAGCGCCGCGTTTTATCAGACGCGCAAAGGACGCTGTAGCACTTCGAACTTGGCAGGCAGGACGCGGCCTCCTCACATCGACTTGTTCTCATTGCCGCCCCGGCGTGAAATTGCACTGCTAGCTCACCTCAAGCTTGGTGATGAGCGGAAGCGAGATCACGACCGCGATTTTCAATCGGCACTACGAGACAGCCTGACGACTTGCCGGTTGATGTAGAGAACGAAACGGAGCAGCTTGCCAGGGGCAGTCGACCGAGAAACTTTCTACCCGCACGGATTGCTAGGCATCCTTGAAGCCCCATTTCTGCTCGGGCTCGCTTTCCAGCGAAACGATCTGTCTCCGGCGCCCTTCCAGTTCGTCCAGCCGCCGGTTTACGACATCGGCTACGAAGGCCTCGGCATCATCCTCGTCAAGCGCGTTGCCATCGGCAAGTCTTCCAGCTTCCCTCATTGCGGAAATAAGCATTGAGGGCGTGAATGCCGCACCGCTCTGATCGAACTCCTGCAGGACCCTGCGGACTTCTTCCTCGAGTAGCAACTTCTGTCTCTCATCTAACATTACTTCCTCCTGAACGGCAGCAGGACCGGCAATAAGCCTGCTCTACATCACTGTGTCCGACCATGGATTTTCGCGCCCGTTGCGGCCTCCAGCAGTAGCTCCACCACCGGCAAATGGGGGCAGGGCTGCACTCGTCTCGCATTCCGGTCGCGGGCATCGGCGCCGGGGACGCCCCCCGATGCAATAATGCGGAGAAGCGCTCTGGTGGACCTTCGTCCACCAGCTCGTTTCTGCACATTCCTACATATCGTCATAGACGTGGTAACGACTGGTTGCCGAGACTGTTCCGCGCGAGATGACACAGCCGGCAGCGGATCGGTTCCCTCGCGAGCCCATCACGCCGGTTTCGCGGGTGGCCTGCACGCTTTAGTGCACGGTGGACCGCGGCGCCCGGTCCTGAAATTGCGCGATCAGCGCAATGCCGTGCTGCAAGAGAAGCTCAGCCGCCGGCAGGTCCCTTGTCACGACCTCGCTGGCGCAACCGCTTATGATCCTGGCCAGACTGATCGAGTTTGCTGCAAACCTGTCGTCGCCGATTTCGTGCGCCTCCTCGGCTGTCGCCTCAAGCGCGTTTGCGACCAATGTCATCATGTCCGAACGCTCGCGAAGCGTCATCGCGTCCAGGGTCTTGGCAGAATCCCTCATGGCTAGCTCCTCTGTTCTCTAAGTCGGAATTGGTCGCGCGGCCAGGCAGCCGGACGGACGTCTATTGCGTTGATTTTCGATGATTGGTGTCCGGGAGGCCGAAGGCCGCCCCAAGGCCATAAGATCGGGATCAAGGGCGCTGAATGCAAGGAATGGCTACCATGCGGCTGGCGCATGTCGCGAACGCCCGTCGGGCTCCACTCGCTGTACCTTGGCACGGCGCTGCTCCGGTGAGATGGAGCAAAGACATCACAGGCGCGCGGTGCTGTAGTCGTACCGAAGCGACGGACCGGGATCATTCACGTAGTCGAGCTGAAAGAAAAAGCAGCGGCCGTCCCCCTCTACGGCCATCAACCCGAGCACCCTTTCCGGACCGATCCTGCGGAAATGGTCGACGATGGGCTTGCGGTCGTAGAGCATGGCCGCGCTGGTCCGGTCTCGAAAGCGTGACGTCCGCAGAGTGGCTGTCGGGCCTCGCGCGCGCAGATGTTTGACCAAATGGGAGAACAAATTTCTCGCGGCGCTGGTGCGGCCTAACCGGTGGAAGCGAAGGGCCAGATGAAGCGGGATTGGAGATGGATCGATCGGCACGAGGCGGTTGCCATATGTATTGAACAACAGAGCGTCGGCGCGCATATCGGCGCGGAAGCGTTTGCCGAACCAGCCCAGGTTCTCCAGCACCCCGTCCAGCGGATGCCCGGTCGCAATTCCGCGGCCTTTCCAAAGCCCCACCATCTCGGTCACCGGCACCGCGTCCAGGCTATCGAAGTAGGCGAGGGCCTCGTGCTGGGAGCCCATCTTCATGTGCGTACTCAACAACGTGCCTAAGTCGCTACACACGCCGCCTTTTATCTAGGGCGCGCATCCTTGATCGTCCACCGGAGCAGACAGGGACAAGAACATGCAGCGCACGAAGTGCTGCAACTGCCTTTGCGTCCGGTGGACGCGCGGCGCTCCAGGGGCCGGGCGGTTGACACAGGCGAGCCTGTGGGCGTCAGATGACTTGAGAACTGCGCTCCGCAGCGTTTCCCGAACGCAGGATTCCACGCAGCAGCGCGGTTTGCCGGTGCGTATTCTGCAGGAGCGGCATTTGGTGTTCCTTGTTCAACCCAGGCTGGTCAATGAGCCTTTCGGCGATGCAGGCGTCCTGCTTGATTTCACTTTCAAGTCGCGTGCGATCCTGTTCGATCTCGGCGATTTGTCTCCTCTTCCGGCTGGCACCGTTTCCAAGATCCGTCACGTATTCGTGTCTCACATGCATATGGATCATTTCGCCGGCTTCGACCGGATGCTCCGGCTTCTCCTCAACCGGACGGCGGAGCTTCAAATATTCGGCCCTCCCGGTCTGACAGACGCCGTCGAGGCAAAGCTACGATCCTACACGTGGAATCTTCTTGATGAGACTTCCGAGGATTTCTCGATCATTGCGGCAGAGTGGAATCTCAAGGATGAGCTGACCCGATCCCGGTTCAAGGCACGCGGTAGATTCGATCGAGAGACGCTCGGCGTCGAGGTGCTGGCTTCCCCGCGTCTCCTTGTGGAGCCCGACTTCCACATCGAAGCGATCGAGCTCGATCACGGAATTCCATGCCTGGCATTCGCGTTTCAGGAGAGCCTGCGGGTAAACGTGCACAAGACGGTGCTGGATCAGCTTGGCCTTCCGGTAGGGCCCTGGCTGACGGAGGCCAAACGTCTCGTGAGGTCTCACGGGGGCCCGGGCGCTTTCGTGCAAATTCCCGGCCACGGCGACATGACGCTGGGCGACCTCCTCAGTGCCAAGGCGCTCGTCACCGGCCCGGGAGAACGAGTCTGCTACGCAACGGACCTGGCATTTACCGACGCAAACGTCTCGCGCTTGCTCGCGTTGGCGGGAGGGTCGGACTACCTCTTCATCGAGGGCGGCTTCCTTGATGAGGACAAGGCCATTGCGGCTTCCAAAAGGCATCTGACGGCATTGCAGGCCGGCAGTATCGCCGTAGCCGCGCGGGTGGCAAGGGCCGTTCCCATGCATTTCTCACCGCGCTATCTCGGTCGGGAACAATCGCTGATCGAAGAATTCCGGGCAGGCCTTGCCGAGCAAGCTCCTCATGCGGATCCTTGAGCTAAACTGACACAATCGCCAGCCCATGAGCTTGATTCGGTCGTCGCCGAGCGAAATCAGTCAAGGCGATCCATTTCGAGGCGGCGTCACGTCGTTGAGATGGTCGCTGATGCTGCAGCTCATGAGAGAGAAGGGCATTGACGCCAGCAAGGTGAATTACGGCCGCGAGGGTCTTTCTCTGCTTGCTGTTTATGCAAGCATAAACTCAACAGCTTCGTGAATTTGAGGGAGCACGCAGAACACACGCGCCTCAGACCGCCTCAAGCTGGCTGAATCGAACCGGGATGAGTTGGCGGGCCTCGAGTTGTCCTGTCGAATCCTTGTCGATGACAGTCAGCAACTGTTGTTCCGAGCCCACAGGAAGAACCAGACGGCCCATCGGCTTGAGCTGCTCAAGCAAAGCCGGCGGCGCCTCCTCAGCCGCTGCCGTGACCAGGATCTTGTCGAATGGGGCGCGCTCAGGCCAGCCGCGAGACCCGTCGCCGATACGAATGCCCACATTTGACATGCCGAGGCGCTGCAGGAGAGCCTCGGCATGGCTTGCGAACTCCTCGATGATTTCGACGCTCCAAACTTGGCCGGCGAGTTCGGCGAGGACTGCGGCTTGATAGCCAAGCCCGGTGCCGACCTCGAGCACGGACTCGTGCGGTTGGGGTGCAAGGAGATCAGTCATGAGAGCAACGATGAAGGGCTGCGACAGGGTTTTATCGAAGCCGATCGGCAGCGGCATGTCCTCGTAGGCAAAAGGTGCAACCGCGGCAGGCACGAAGAGATGCCGCGGCACCTGCCGCATCGCTGCCAACACCCGCTCTTCGAGCGCCGCCTTGCCGAGTTCTTCGCTTGCAAGGTCAGTTTGGATTTCGATAACCTCGACCATATGCCTGCGCAGAACCGCGAGGTGCTTTTCGGTCATTGGCTTCATGAGCGCGGGCTCTCCTCCGCCAGTTTGCCGCCAGCGGCCTTTCAACATTAAACGGCCACGGATAGACGATAGCAAGATCAAAAGCTGAACGATGGCCTCAACGAGCAGGCGCGCGACATCTCAGAAGGACGGGAGCCGACCGTACACGCGAATCATCTGGGGACCGCTCTGCGCCACTTGCTGAACTTACCGCTGCATCATCATGCCGGTGGAGCCCACCCGGGCCCGAGGAGAGGCCGGCTATATTGAAGCCTATAAACAGGGTAAGTCGGTGATCACGTCAGCAAGCTGGAATCGGTTTGAAGGCCAAAGGGCTGATCGTAGACATCCGAGCCGGGCTTGCCGCCGTGTGGAGTTTCCATTTCTATCCTCGCAAGGAGGTTTCATGACCTTCCCTCTATTTGATCTTTCCGGTTCCCGCGCGTTGGTGACGGGATCGTCCCAGGGCATTGGCTATGCGCTCGCGCGCGGTCTGGCCGAGCACGGTGCGGCCCTCATTCTGAACGGCCGCGGCCGCGACAAGCTCG
Organism: Sinorhizobium sp. 8-89; assembly: GCF_030124325.1. Classification (GTDB taxonomy): domain Bacteria; phylum Pseudomonadota; class Alphaproteobacteria; order Rhizobiales; family Rhizobiaceae; genus Sinorhizobium. The sequence continues at coordinate 140,179 of NZ_JASKLR010000009.1, read as the reverse complement.
AGAATGCAGCCCAATCGCTGCGAGGCGCCGGACACGAGGTGTCGGTTTCCGACTTCGACGTGACCGACCATGCTGCCGTTGGGCGGGGGGTCGATGCAATCGAGAAGGATATCGGACCGATCGACATCCTGATCAACAATGCCGGCATGCAGTTCCGCACCCCGCTCGAAGACTTTCCTGCCGATCGCTGGGAACAGTTGCTGAAGACCAATATCTCCAGCGTCTTTTATGTCGGCCAGGCGGTTGCGCGCCACATGATTGGGCGAGGGCGGGGCAAGATCATCAATATCGCTTCGGTGCAGAGTGAACTCGCCCGTCCCGGTATTGCCCCCTATACGGCGACCAAGGGGGCGGTGAAGAACCTGACGCGCGGCATGTGTACGGATTGGGCGCGATACGGCCTGCAAATCAATGCGATCGCGCCTGGCTATTTCAAGACACCGCTCAATCAGGCGCTGGTCGACAGCACCGAGTTCTCGTCCTGGCTGGAGAACCGCACGCCGGCCGGCCGCTGGGGCAATGTCGACGAACTGGTCGGCGCGGCGGTCTTCCTGGCAGCCGAGGCTTCTTCCTTCGTCAACGGACACACGCTCTATGTCGACGGTGGCATCACGATCAGCCTCTAGGCGGAGGGCGCCTTCGGCCCGATCGTGGTGATGGGCGTATCCGGCTGCGGCAAAAGCTCGGTCGGGGAGCGTCTTGCCAGTTATCTCGATTGCCCGTTCGTGGAAGGCGATAATCTGCATCGCGCCGCCACAACGAACCCGCGCCATGCTCAGATGCGTTCAGCCAGCAAAGACGCCCCGGATATGGTCGAAAGCGCGCGCGACGGCGGGGCGCGGCGGGCGCAGGGTCCTGTTCCGCTTCGGCCACCAGCCACCCGCGGTAGCCATTTTCTCGGACAAAGCGGCCAATCGCAGCGCCGGGCGGTCGCCGAGGCGAGGGCGGCAAGTTGCTCTTCACGCAAACCAGCCGCTCGATCCGGCGCTCTTTTGCGGCGGTTCCACAGGCATCGGCGAGCAGGTGGCGGCGCGCACCATTGACAAACACCTGACATGGGGCGAGCCTCCGCAGGAGGTGGCGAAAAGATCGCAGAAGTCCGAGTTCTTGCCGAAGCGCTTCGCGCGACCGTCGAGGCGCCCTGAAAGGCGGCGGACAACCGTATTTCAGTATGTCGATAACGAAACCATCACTGCGGCAGAGAAGGTCTTCGAGAGAATGGATTCCGTCGGCCAGAGCAAGGTCTCGCAATCGTGATCGAACCGCGCCCCTCGGTCGTCATCATCGGCGGCGGCTTTACCGGGGCCGTCGTCGGGGCAAGTCTTGCACGTGACAGTAGTATGGAAGGATGGCAGATCGACGTCTTCGAGCCACGCGAACGTCTCGGCTGCGGTCTTGCCTACGGCACCGACGATCCGGCCCATCGGGTCAATGTGCCGGCAGGGCGCATGAGCCTTGATCCGGACGACGCCGACCAGTTCGTCCGCTGGATGCAGCTTCGGGGAGAACCGCGCGGCGACGTAGAGGCGCTGGCGCCGGACGGCCATCTCTATCCGCGCCGCGGCCTCTTCGGACGCTATGTCGCCGATGCCGTGGCGCCGTTCCTTGGCAACGGCCGCATCACCCACCACCGGCAGCGGGTCATCAGCGTGGAGCGGCGCGGCGCCGGCTGGGAAATCCGTGGGGACGCCGGCACGACGGTTCGCGCCGACGTGCTGGTGGTCGCGACCACGCATCCCGCCCCTGCGGCGCCAGCGGGCATCGACGACGTGCTGCGGGGGCACCCGCGCTATGTGGCGGATACCACCGTGCCCGGCGCCCTGGCGGCCATTCGCCCCAACGACCACGTCCTGATCATCGGCACCGGCCTCACCGCGGCAGACGTCATCGCCTCCTTGCGCACGACGGGCCGAACAGGCCCGATCACCGCCTTTTCCCGCCGCGGCCTGCGCTCGCGCGGGCACGCGAGCCGCGCTCAGGACCCCTATGGCGATTTCACGTCGCCGCTATCGGCGACGGCGACAGATCTCCTCGTGCGGGTGCGCAGGGTTGTCGCACGTGCGGAAGCGGACGGCTTTTCCTGGCATGCGGTGTTCGATGCGCTGCGCAGCCAAGGCGGAGAGATCTGGCGCAATCTCCCGGTGGCGGAACAGCGGCGGCTGCTACGCCATCTACGCCCCTTCTGGGACGTTCACCGCTTTCGCGTCGCGCCGCAAATCGACGCCATCGTCAGAGCCGGATTGCAGTCGGGCGACATCCGCATCTTGGCGGGTTCGATCGATCGGCTCGAGCGAAACGGCGACGAGATCGCTGCCACGTTCCGGCGCCGGCATGCGGCCGGGATCGAGCGCTGGAATGTCGATGCCGTGGTCATCACTACCGGTCCTGCACACAAATCCGTGTTGAAGAGCCAGATCTGGCTCGAAACACTTTCGGCGGATGGCTATCTGCAGCCGGACGCGGTCGGGCTCGGCCTTGCCTGCAGCGAGACGAGCCGGGCGCTCGATAGGCAAGGCCGCGAAACGGCCCTTTTCATCGCCGGACCGCTCGCCCGCGGAACCTTCGGGGAACTGATGGGGCTGCCGCAGGTCAACGATCACGCGATCTTCGTGGCGGCACAGGTGGCTGCGCTCGCGCGGGGACAAAGAGTGACGAATGCCGCCCTGTCGCGAGACGACGGATCGGAGACGTTACGTGCTGCAACGACCATCAGTTGACGCCCGCCCCTTGCGCAGAAGCCAGATGAAACTGCGACAAGTCGGGGCGACCGCAGTCTGCCCGGGGTCCTGATCGACGCGGCAGCCGCGTCTCACTCGGCGTGCGATACCTTCGTCGCTGCACCGGTGTCAGCGGCCAATTGGATCGCGTCGAGAATCTGGGCGGCGCGCAGGCCATCGAGTGTCGATCCGTTCCGCATCGGGCGGTTCTCGGCGATCGCTTCGAGAAACTCGTGGATCATGAACCCGAACACTTCCGCGTAGCCGATCGCGACGCCGACGTGGGGAACGGGAAGCAGGCCGGCATAGGGCAGGGCCGGATTGTTTGCGACGAGTGCAAAGGGGGATTGCCCGCTCCCGTCGAAACGCGCGATCTCATAATGGGATGGCAGGCGGGAGTTGTAGCGCAGCGCACCCCTGGTGCCGGTGATCGACAAGGATAGCGTGTTGCCCATGCCGACCGCGACCCGGCTTGCCATGAACATGCCCTGGCAGCCGCTTTCGAAGCGAAGCAGGGCCGATGTGACATCGTCGTTGTCGACCGGTCTGCTTTCGGTGCTGAGCGCAACCTTGTCGTGACCGATGCTGGCGGACGCCGGCAGAAACCGCTCCTTGACGGCAATCGTGGCGATGGCGCCGACAACGTCTGACACTTCTCCGCAGAGAAAGCGGGCCGTATCGATCGCATGGGTTCCGAGATCGAGCAGCGCGCCGGGGCCGGCGCGGCTGCGCTCATAACGCCAGCTGTGCGGCAGGTTGCGATCGGCCGCGTATTCGCTTTCGTACTGAATCAGGGCGTTGACGAGATCGCCGATTTCTCCTGCAATGATGATGTCGCGCATCGCCGCGACGGCCGGAATGCGGCGGTAATTGAAGACCGTCGCGGAAACGACCGGCGATGCCGTCGCGGCGCGATGGATGCGCAGCGCTTCATCGGCATTGAGGGCGAGCGGCTTTTCACAAAGGACGTGCTTTCCGGCGGCGATCGCCGCCAGCGTCACCTCGGCATGGAGCGCGTTCGGCAGGCAGATGCTGACGATGCCGATTTCAGGATCGTCGAGAACCGCATGGAGGTCGGTCTCCGTCTTTTCGAAGCCCCAGGTTGCGGCAAGTCGGCCGGCCAGCGCCTCGTTGCCGTCGCAGGCGGTCGCAAGGCGCAGACCGGGAATGCGGTCCTTGAAGCGCGGCAAATTTGTCCGGTAGCCGAATGCGTGCGCTGCGCCGATCATACCGGCGCCGATGACGGCGATAGCCTTGCTTTCCATTCTCTCCTCCCGAGGAGGTGTAGCGGAACCGCGAAATCAGCGTATGAGAGCCCCCCGATAACGTCAATCAAAGTCGCTTTAACGCTGCGTGCCGGTGCGAACACGACCACGCACGGAATGCCGCGAAGAGGGAGCCCGAAGGGGCGGAACTCGCCGGGGCGATGAACTGCGTCGGACGATCCGTGATCAATGCTCGTCTGCGCCGCTGTTGCCGTGACCCGCCGCGCTGGCTGCGCTTTCAGCAGGACTTCCACGGCAGGTTGCGAGACGCCTACCCCTTTCGGCAGTTCTGACCTATATTAGAGGGCGATCACGTTTACATGCGGGTCGTTCAGGTTCGAGATCACCGTGATCCGAAACGACCCTGAGGTTATGGCGGCGAATGTCCCGAATCCTCATCCTGCTCATGACATTGTTATCGGTGTTCGCGTTTCCCGACCCGCCTGCATCCGGAGCCGAGCGCCGGGCGGTGGTCTTGCACGTGAACGGCGCGATCAGCCCGGCAACGGCCGAGTATGTGACGCGCGGGCTCGATCGGGCCAGGGCGCGTGGCGCATCCATCGTCGTGTTGCAGATGGACACGCCCGGCGGCCTCGACACATCGATGCGCGACATTATTCGCGCCATCCTCGATTCTTCCGTACCGGTCGCAAGCTTCGTCTCGCCGAGCGGGGCGAGGGCGGCGAGCGCCGGTACCTATATCCTCTACGCCAGCCACATTGCAGCGATGGCGCCCGGTACCAATCTGGGCGCGGCCACGCCTATCGCCATTGGCGGGGGTCTGTTCGGCGGCGACGACGAGAGCGACAAGGAGGGTTCGGACAAGACAAGCCCGCCGGAGGCTGCCAAACCGCCATCGAGCGTCGGCGAAGCAAAGATGATCAACGATGCGGTCGCCTATATTCGCGGGCTTGCCGAGCTGCGCGACCGCAACGCCGATTGGGCGGAGCGCGCGGTGCGCGAGGCCGCGAGCCTGTCGTCGACCGCCGCCGTTCGCGAAAAGGTCGTCGATTTCACCGCCGCCACCGTCGGCGACCTCCTGAAGCAGGCGCATGGCCGCGTGGTCCGCGTCGGCCAGGCGGACATCCGCCTCGACACGGCAGGCCTCGCCGTCGAGGACATTCTCCCGGATTGGCGGACGCGTCTCCTATCCGTGATTACCGATCCGAATGTCGCGCTACTTCTGATGATCGTCGGCATTTACGGGTTGATCTTCGAGTTTCTGACGCCCGGGACGGTGCTGCCCGGCACGATCGGCGGCATAAGCCTTCTGCTGGGGCTCTACGCACTCGCGGTGCTACCGGTGAGTTATGCCGGCATTGGGCTGATCATCCTGGGCGTAGGGCTGCTGGTGGCCGAGGCGCATGCGCCGTCGTTCGGGGCGCTCGGGCTCGGCGGCGGGGTCGCACTTGTGCTGGGCGCCGCCATCCTGTTCGACACGGACGTGCCGGGCCTGCAGGTCTCCTGGCCCGTTCTCGGCGGCGTCGCGATAGCGAGCCTCGCTTTCAGCATACTCGTTGCGCGCCTAGCTTTTATCTCGCGCCGGCACCAGGTCGTCACCGGCGCGGAGCAGATGATCGGCATTTCCGGCACGGTCGATAGCTGGACGGGTGCAACAGGCTACGTCATCGCCCATGGCGAACGCTGGAAGGCCGTCAGCGGTGAGCCGCTCGCGGCGGGAGAAGATGTGACCGTCGTCGGCCGCAACGGATTGACGCTCAAAGTCGCGCGCAGCGTGCCGCAAACCTAGAGCAAGTCCCGGAAAAGTGTGTGACGGTTTTCCGTCCGGAATTGCGTCGTTTCAAAGAGTTCGACCATTTCACCGTTTCGATGAAACAATGAAATGATCCAACGGGCTCCGGGAGCCGGGAGAAGGTCATGGACATAGTCGGAAGTCTCGCCCCCTTCATTGCGGCGCTTGTGCTGCTGCTCATCGTCATTGCCTACGCGATCAGGATCCTGCGCGAATACGAGCGGGGCGTCGTTTTCACCTTGGGCCGGTTCACCGGCGTCAAGGGTCCGGGTCTGATCCTGCTCGTTCCCTACGTGCAGCAGATGGTGCGGGTCGATCTCAGGACGCGTGTGCTCGATGTTCCGAGCCAGGACGTCATCTCCCACGACAACGTTTCGGTTCGTGTGAGTGCGGTTATCTATTTCCGGGTCATGGATGCGGAAAAGTCGACGATCCAGGTGGAGGACTTCATGGCTGCGACGAGCCAGCTCGCACAGACGACCTTGCGGTCCGTGCTCGGCAAGCACGACCTTGACGAGATGCTGGCCGAGCGCGACAGGCTCAACGACGATATCCAGAAGATACTCGACGTCCAGACGGATGCCTGGGGCATCAAGGTGGCCACGGTCGAGATCAAGCATGTAGACATCAATGAATCCATGATCCGGGCGATCGCACGGCAGGCAGAAGCAGAACGCGAACGCCGCGCGAAGGTCATCAACGCCGAGGGTGAACAGCAGGCGGCGGCGAAGTTGCTTGAAGCGGCGCAGATCCTCGCCCAGCAGCCGCAGGCGATGCAACTGCGTTATCTCAGCACGCTCAACGTCATCGCCGGCGAAAAGAATTCGACGATCGTCTTCCCGTTCCCGATGGAGCTGGCGAACATTCTCGCAACCAAGACGGGCGATTCCTCGCAATAAAGCCCACGAGGAACACGTTGCTCAATTTCGTGGCAAACCCGCCGGCCGCAATTGTTTCTTTAGCGCGGCGATGCGGAAGATGGCATTGGCGGCGCCGTAGCCGCGATAGCCGCGTCGCTCCACGATCTCGAAGAAAAACCCCTCGCCATATGTCGGACTGTAGAGCTGAAAATACTCTCCATGCTCATCGCGATCGTAGAGAATATTTGCCTTTTTTAAGCGCTCGATCAGTTCCGGCTCAAGCGCGAAGCGGGCCTCGATGTCGTCGTAGTAGTTCGGCGAGATCGGCAGCGCGCGAAAACCATTCGTCTGCAATGCCTCGGCCGCTGCGAAGATATCGTTCGTGGCGAAGGCGAGATGCTGAATGCCGGAGCCGAACGTCTCGGCGATGAAATGGCCGGCGAGCGTATTGCGGTTTTCCGCGCCGTTCAGCGTGATGCGCAACGAGCCTGCGTCATTCTCCACAACCTGGCTGCGCACCAGCCCGGCCGGATCGATGATGTCGACCATCGGCGTCTTATGCACGTCGAGCAGGGAGTTGTAGAAGAGAAGCCAGGTCAGCATTTCCTCGTATTTGACGGTCTGCGCGACATGGTCGACGGAGAGGAGGCCGGCCGGCATCGTCGATTGGTCGTCCTCCGCCGGTTCGAATTCAATCTCCCAGATGCGCGCAAGCTCCGACCGTTCATCGAGGAAATAGATGATGCCGCCGCCAACGCCGCGTATGGCCGGTACCGAAAGCTCACCGGGGGCGACGGCCTGTGCGAAGGGTTCGGCGCCGAGCGCCTTTGCGCGTTCGACGGTCGCCGCGGCATCGTCGACCATCAGCCCAACGGCGTAGGCGGAGGTGCCGTGCACCAGGTAGGAGGCGTTGGCGAAACCCTCGCGTTCGGTGTTGATGACGAGATTGATTGCGCCCTGCCGGTAAAGCGCGACGCGTTTGGTCTTGTGCTTCGCGGCCTTGCGAAAACCAAGCGTTTTCATCAGCGCTTCCAGTTCGGCCGCCTGCTCTTCGTCGGCCGCGAATTCGATGAAGGCGACGCCTTTCACCTCGGCCGGCGCCGGCATCGCCGGTACCGACAAGGGTGTATCGGGCTCGGCGCGCTTGACCTGATCGCCGAGATAGATCAGCGAGCGGCGGCCATCGACAGCAATGGCGCCAGCGTTGCCGCCGCGGAACTGGTCGTTGAAGATTTCCAGCGACAGGTAGCCATCGTAGCCGGTCGCCGCGACGGCACGCATGAAGTCGGTGACGGGAAGGTCGCCCTCGCCGGGCATGTTGCGGAAATGCCGGCTCCAGTAGAGCAGGTCCATGTCGATCAGCGGTGCGTCGGCGAGCTGGATGATGAAGATTTTTTCCTTCGGGATCGAGCGGATCGAGTTGACCTCGATCTTGCGGGAAAGCGTGTGGAAGCTGTCGAGGATGAGGCCGACATTGGGATGATCGGCGCGCCGGACGATCTCCCAGGCATCGCGATGATCGTTGATGTGCCGTCCCCAGGCGAGCGCCTCGTAGCCGACCCTGAGGTTCCGCTTGGCCGCCCGCTCGCCGAGCTCGCGAAAATCGGCGGCCGCGCGGTCGATGCCGCCCTGGGCCGCCGGCGATACATTGGAGCAGACGAGCACCAGATCGGTGCCAAGCTCCTGCATCACGTCGAACTTGCGTTCGGCACGGTCGAAGGTCCGTGTGCGGAGCGGCTCCGGCATGCCCTCGAAGTCGCGAAACGGCTGGAACAAGGTGATGTCGAGGCCGAAGTCGCGCGCCATGCGGCCGACCTCGCGCGGGCCTTCGTCAAAAGCGAGGAAATCGTTCTCGAATATTTCCACGCCGTCGAAGCCGGCATTGGCGATTGCCTGCAGCTTGTCTTTGAGATCGCCGCTGAGCGAAACCGTGGCTATCGAGGTCTTCATCGTCCTGTCCTCGTTTGGGCTGAACGTCGGATGCGCCCGCGCTCAGCCGGTCATCGTCCTGAAATGGCCGAGCATGCGCGTTGCGTCGGGCTCGAGCCTGGTAAAGAGCCGAAAGGCGCCGACCGCCTGGAACACTGCCATGCCGCCGCCGTCGAGCGTGCGGCATCCGAGCCGACGCGCCTCCTTCAGAAGCGCCGTTTCCAGCGGAAAATAGACGATCTCCGCCACCCAGTGGCGGCGCTCGAGAAGTTCGGCATCAAGCGGCAGGCCGGGATATTTGGCCATGCCCGTCGGCGTCGCGTGAATGAGTCCGGCGGCTGCTCGCATGGCTTCAGCGAGGTCGGTTCCCGCCACGATTTCAGCATTCGGGAAATATCCGGAGAGCATGCGGGCGAGGGACGGCGCCCGCTCCGGTTCGCGGTCGAACACGGTGAGGTGCCGCACGCCAAGTGACAGTGCCGCATAGGCTGTCGCGACGCCTGCGCCGCCGGCGCCGAGTTGCACGACCGAGGAGAGGTCGGCTCCGGGGAGGCCGCGACGGAAGCTCTCAGCAAAACCCCACCAGTCCGTATTGTGACCGTAGCGCCGCCCGCCCTTCAGCACCACGGTGTTGACGGCGCCGAGCGATCGCGCCTCGGCGGCGAGTTCGTCGAGGTGCGGGATCACCGCCTGCTTGCACGGGTGGGTGATGTTGACGCCGGCAAGCCCTCGCTTCTCTGCGTCGGCGAGCAGTCGCGAAAGGTCCTTCTCGCTCGCGCCCAGCATATTGAGATCGATCAGCTCGTATTCATAGTCGAGCCCTTGGGCCGCGCCCTCCGTCATGTGCATCGCTGGCGTCAGCGAGGCCTGTATGCCGGCGCCGATCAGGCCGGCCTTCAAGGATCTTACAAGCGTATCGGTCATGGTCTCCGGTTCCATGTGTTCGTACCACGCGTCCGCGGGCGCTGGGCAGGCCCGTCCCTTCGCGAGACGGGCCTGCGGCTTCCCTCGTTACTGGCCGCGTACGGCGCCGATTTCCTTGAGCAGGGCCTGCACCGTCTCCTGGCCGATGTCGGCGCTGAACTTCTCGATCATCGGCTTGACCGCGTCGCGCAGGCGCTGCGTCTCCTCGGGGCTGAGTTCGCTGACCTCCATGCCGGTCTTGCGGATTTCCTCGAGCGCTGCGGCATCCTGCTCGCGCGAAACCTTGCGTTGGAAATCGCGCGCCTCGACCGCGGCCTGCTGCAGAACCGTCTTCTCCTCGTCATTGAGGCCGTCCCAGAACTTCTTCGAGATCAGCACGATCTGCGGGTTGTACTGGTGACGGGTCAGCGTCATGTATTTCTGCACCTCGTAGAACTTCGCGTTGAGAATGTTCGCGGCTGGGTTCTCCTGGCCGTCGACGGTTCCCGTTTCGAGCGCGGTGTAGAGCTCGGTATAGGGGAGCGGCACCGCGTTGGCGCCGAGCGAGTTGAAGAGCTCGACCGGGATCGGTGACTGGATCGTGCGGATCTTCAGTCCCTTGATATCTTCGAGCTTGGTGACCGCGTGGCGGTTGTTGGTGAGGTTGCGGAAACCGAGTTCCCAATAGGCAAGGCCGACGAGCCCGGTGTCGGACAGGCGCTCCATCAGGCCTGTGCCGAACGGGCCGTCCATCACCTTGTCGGCCTCCTCGCCGCTGTTGAACAGGAAGGGAAGGTCGACCGCGCCGAACTCCTTGACGTTGCTCGCAAGAATGCCGGCGTTGAGCACGGTCATCTCGATCACGCCGCCCTGCAGCGCCGAAACGGTCTGGACGTCGCCGCCGAGCGTGCCGCCCGGGAAGAGCTTTACTTCGATCTTGCCACCGCTCTTTTCCTTCACCAACTCGGCGAATTTCTCCATGCCGGTCACCTGCGGGTGACCCTTGTTGTTGGCCGAGGCGAATTTGATCGTCTGGTCGCGGATTTCCGCCAGCGCCGGCCCGGCCGTCAACAGTGTCAGTGGCAGGGCAAGGCCCAATGCCAGTTTCGTCAGTCTGTTCAACATGTTTTCCTCCCAGGTTGGACCGGTGTCACGCCGGCCGTGTTGACAGTCAGAATTCACGCCCGTCAGTGCCCGAACCAGGAGACCGGAACGGTCACCAGCTGAGGGAACAGGACGAGCAGGAAAAGAACGATCAGCTCCGCGATGAGGAAGGGCATCACGCCCTTCATCAGCTCTTCCATCGACAGTTTCGAAACGCCGCAGATGACGTTCAGGACCGTGCCGACGGGCGGCGTGATGAGGCCGATCGAGTTGTTGATGATGAAGAGTACGCCGAAGTAAACCGGGTCGATGCCGGCCTGCTTGATGATCGGCATAAGTACCGGCGTCATGACCAGGATGGTCGGCGTCATATCCATGGCGGTGCCGACGATGACGATCAGAACCATGATGGCGATGAGCAGCGCCGTCTGGTTGTCCATCAGCGGCTCGACCAGCGCGGCCAGTGCGCCGGGCACATCGGCCACGGTGATCAACCAGGCCGAGACTGCCGCGCAGGCGACCAGGAACATGACGACAGCGGTGATCTTCGCGGCCGAAACGAATACGTGGAAGAGCTGCGACGGCGGCAATTCGCGATAGACGACCATCGAGACGAAGAGCGAGTAGACAGCAGCGACCACGCCGGCTTCCGTCGGGGTGAAGACGCCGAACTTCAGCCCGACGATGATGATCACCGGCAGCATGAGCGCCCAGAAGCTGTCGATGAAGGCCCTGAGGCGCACGGCGCCACTTTCTCTCGGCGGTAGCTCGAACTGCTCATTGCGGGCGACGAGTAGCCAGGTGACGCAAAGGGCGGCGGCGATCATCAGCCCAGGGAAAATGCCGGCGAGGAAGAGCTTGGTGATCGAGACGCCGCCGACCACGCCGTAAAGGATGAAGCCGATCGACGGCGGAATGACCGGGCCGATCACAGAGGCCGACGCCAGCAGTCCGCCGGCACGCGCCGGGTTGTGGCCGCTTTTCAGCATCATCGGCAGGAGGAGGGCGCCGAGTGCGGCCGCATCGGCGACGGCCGAGCCAGAGAGGCTAGAAAGGATGCAGGCTGCGAAGATCGCCACGAATCCGAGGCCGCCGCGGATATGGCCGACCGTCGCCATCGCGAGCGCGACGATGCGGCGGGAAAGGCCGCCGGTGTTCATGACCTCGCCGGCCAGCAGGAAGAAGGGGACAGCCATCAGCGGGAAGCTGTCGGCGCCGTTCAAGACATTCTGCGCGACGATTTGAGCATCGAACATGCCGAGATAGAGCATCAGTGCGACGCCGCTCAGGATGAGGGCGAAGGCGATCGGCACGCCGAGTGCCATGGGTCCGAGAAGCGCGCCGAGAAAGATGGTGACCGTCATCGTCGCCTCCTTAATGCTTTGGCGAAAGCTGGCCGAGCACGGGCTCGGGCAGATCGTCGAGGGCGGCCTCATCCTCGCTCTCGCGCACGAGGTCGACCGTCGTCACGTCGATGCGGCCGGTCGCGATCGCGAAGGCGTCGGAAAGAAGGATCAGGAAGGCCGGGATGCCGAAGGCGAGACCGGCGCCATAGAAGAAGGCCATCGGAATGCCGGTCGCCGGCGCGCCGACATGGAGGTTGATCAGCGTCTGCGTCCAGCTGCCGCTGATCACCAGCCATGTGGCATAGAGCATCAGCGCATGGCCGCAAAGCACGGCCACCTTTGCGGCAGACGGCGGCAAGCGCTTGATGAGGGAGTCCACGCCGAGGTGGCCATGCTCGCGCATGGCGACGACCGCGCCGAGAAAGGTGAGCCAGACGAAGAACATCCGCGACAGCTCCTCGGAAACCGTGATGCCCTGGTTGAAAGCGTAGCGCAGGACGACATTGCCGAAGACAAGCACGAGCATGCCGGCAAGCAGCATGGCGATCGTTACCTTGAGTCCGAAGAAATAGAATTCGATGATGCGGGCCATTCGCTCCTCCCAAAGCGATAGGGCGTGCCGGCACGTCGCCGACGCGCCAGTGGCAAGCCTGCTCCTTCCAACGCGCGGCGGTCCGCCGGCGGCCGTCCCACGCTCCTCAGCACGGTGCGGCATCTGATTTCTAAAATGTACTAACTAGTTCGAATGTCAAGCGCCGTGCTATTGAAAGAGGATGATAACGTGAATATGACTTGAAGCATTGCCCTTGCGGGCCACAGCTTCGGGTCGAAAATCGGCAGCGGTCTTCGGCGAGGCAGAATGTCTCCGATCGGAAGACGAGGCGTTTCGGACGTTCACGGGGCGCGTCTAGGCTGCAGGCAATAAGCGCGATGATTCAATTGCCTGTCGAGGCGGGAAGCAGTACGGAAAATGGCGGAACGGCAGGGAAACGGCAGAAAGAACGATCCACAGAGAACGCAAGAGGATATCCTTGCGGTAGCGACCGAAGAGTTTTCGACGCACGGGCTCGCCGGCGCGAGAGTGGACGCAATTGCCGAACGCACGCGCACGTCGAAGCGGATGATTTATTACTATTTCGGCAGCAAGGAGGGGCTCTATCTCGCAGTGCTGGAGCGCTCCTATCGCAGGATCCGCACGCTCGAGGCCGATCTCGAACTCGCCAACCTGCCACCAGAAAAGGCGCTGAGGACCCTGATCGAAACCACCTTCGATCACGACGAAGCCAATCCCGACTTCGTCCGCCTGGTCAGCATCGAGAACATCCACCATGCCGCGCATATGCTGCGTTCGGAGGCGATCCGCGACCTCAACGTCTCGGTCATCCAGATGATCGAGGCCATCATCGCCCGCGGTCTCGCCGACGGTACCTTTCGCCGCAAGGCCGACCCGATCGACGTCCACATGCTGATCAGCGCCTTCTGCTTCTTCCGTGTCTCGAACCGCTATACATTCGGCACGATTTTCCGCCGCGATCTCTCGGAAAAAACGACGATCGAACGGCACCGCACGATGATCGCCGATGCGGTCATAAGCTATCTGAAATCGGCGGAAGACGAGCCTACTTCTGCGTAATCTCCTGGCACAGCCGCGTTCCTTGGTGCGTCTCAAAAGACGCGCGGCGCTGCAATCAGGGAACGAGTACCGCCGCCCCGCTGAGCCTGCCTGCACGAAGATCGGCGAGGGCACGATTGGCTTCCTCAAGCGGGTAAACGATGGTGTGCGTCTTGACGCCGGCTTCTGCCGCGATTGCGAAAAACTCGCGGGCATCCTGGCGCGTGAGGTTTGCGATCGAAACGACCTCGCGTTCGCCCCAAAGGACGGCATAGGGCATGGCGGGGATATCGCTCATATGGATACCGCCGCAGACCACCCGACCGCCTTTGCGGACGACCTTCAGCGCTGCGGGCACGAGGCTTCCGACCGGCGCGAAGATGATTGCCGCGTCGAGCGGCTCCGGCGGCAACTCGGCCGAGCCACCAACCCAAAGCGCGCCGAGGTCGAGCGCGAAACGTTGCGCCGCCGCATCCTCCGGGCGGGTAAAGGCGTAAACCTGCCGCCCTTGCCAGACGCAGATCTGGGCGATGATATGCGCGGCGGCGCCAAAGCCGTAGATCCCGATCCTTCTGCCGTCGCCGGCCCGTTTCAGCGAGCGCCACCCGATGAGGCCCGCGCAGAGGAGCGGTGCAAGTGACACGGGATCGCCATCGGGATCAAGATCGAAAGCATAGTTGGCATCCGCGATGACATCCGTGGCGAAGCCGCCGTCGCGGGTATAGCCGGTGAACAGCGGATCATCGCAGAGATTTTCCGCGTTCGATCGGCAGTAGAAGCAGCTTTGGCAGGTATGGCCGAGCCAGGGGACACCCGCGCGCCGGCCGATGCGTGCCCGATCGACACCGCTGCCGACGGCTTCGACGATGCCTACGATCTCATGACCCGGAACGAGCGGCAGCTTCGGCTGCGGCAGGTCGCCATCGACCACATGCAGATCGGTGCGGCAGACGGCACAGGCCTCGACGCGCAACCGGATCTCACCGGCAAGCGGCTCGGGAAGCGGCCGCTCCACAGCTTGCAAGGGTTCACCGATCCTCTCGAGGACCATCGCGCGCATCCGCTTCGGCCTCCCTGCAGTTGCAAAGTCTCGTCGCAGTTCGTGCTGTTCGAAACGCGGCTCGGCAATGATATCCTTTCGTGATGGGTGGCGGATAGCCTCTTTCCATCGCGTCGCAGTTCACCGGTGTCATCAAGGTAGCCACCGGCTTCGGAAGGATCGCAAATGCCGAAAAGAAGCGCGGGCATCCTGCTTTACAAACATGAGAATGGGGCACTCCGTGTCCTGCTCGTCCATCCCGGCGGTCCCTTCTGGAGCAACAGGGACCTTGGTGCGTGGTCGATCCCCAAGGGGGAATACGACCCGGACGAGGAACCGGAGGCAGCCGCTCGGCGCGAGTTCCTCGAGGAAACCGGCATCGCGATGAACGGGGCGCTGGAACTCCTTGGGGAACTGCGCCAGAAAAGCGGCAAGCTCGTCACCGCCTATGCCGGCGAGAGCCATGTCGACATCACCGATATCCGCAGCAATATGTTCGAGATGGAATGGCCGCCTCACAGCGGAAAGACGCAGGCCTTTCCGGAAGTCGATCGTGCCGGATGGTTCAGCGTGCCGGAAGCGCGGGAGAAGATAAACGCGTCCCAGCGGCCGTTTATAGATCGCCTTGAAACGTTGCACGTAGATCGCCTTGAAACGTTGCACGGCAAGAAGCTGTCCCCTGAATGACCTTCAGTGGATGGGCGATACTGCAGGCATCAATGATCTTCGCGGTAACGCAACGCATCGACTACAACCTTGAATGCTGGGGAGTTCTGATGTCGGCTTGGATAATAGATGTAGTACCCGGCGAAAGGAGGCGACCAGGACTCGAGTAGGGGTATCAAGCGCCCCGCTATGATGTGTTCCTTGACAAGGTCGTCCGGCACATAGCCTATGCCGTGACCGTTCAGGGCGGCATCGACTATGGAGTAGGAGCTATTGAAGGTTAATTGTCCGTCGACCCTGACGCGGAGCTCTTGCCCGTCCCTCTCGAACTCCCAGACATAAAGCCCACCGCTCGTTGTTTGGCGCTGATTGATGCAGTTGTGCTGGATCAGTTCCTGGGGATGCCGCGGTGGCAGGCGATTTTCCAGATATTCGGGCGACGCGACGGCCAGAAGGCGCCAGTCGGGCCCGATCCGGACCGCGATCATGTCCTTCTCGATGCTCTCGCCAAGGCGAATGCCTGCGTCAAACCCATCTTCCACGATATTCCGCAAGCCGTTGTCCCTGCTGAGTTCAAGCTTGATGTCGGGATACTGCGAGAGGATCGGCTGCAGTTTGGGCCAGACCAGGCTCTCCAGTGCATGATCAGACAGCGTGATCCTGATCGTGCCGGACGGCTTGTCGCGAAGGGCCATGAGTGCCGCTAGATCGTCGCGTATGGCGGATACCCGCGGCGCCAGCGAATGCAGCAGGCGTTCGCCAGCTTCCGTCAACGCAACGCTCCGGGTGGTCCGGGCCAACAGCCTGAGGCCCATGCGCGTTTCCAGGCGCTTGATCGTGTGACTGAGGGTCGACTGGGTGATGCCGAGCTTGGCAGCCGCCTTCGTAAAGCTGCGTTCTTCGGCAACTGCCAGGAACCATAACAGATCGTTGAAGTCTTCCTTGGCCATCGCCCTACGTCCGGATGCGCGTCTTCGATTTATGCCGCACATCGATAAATCTAAGCGAACTATGGCCACTAATCCATATGCATCGCCTCTGCTAGCGTCTCCTCTGAAACAGTTCGCCGTCTGTTTCGACATCCCGTTGGTACGCAACCGCCTCGAGGACGCCCCATGGAACTCACCATCAATGGTACGAAATACCAAGTCGATATCGAGCTGGACACGCCGCTGCTCTGGGTTCTGCGCGACGAACTGGGCATGACCGGCACCAAATATGGTTGTGGTCTCGCCCAATGTGGCGCCTGCACGGTGCTCATCGATGGACAGGCGACGCGCTCCTGCGTCACGCCGATGGAAAGCGTTGCGGGTTCCGAGATCATGACCATCGAGGCGATCACCGAAGACCCGGTAGGCCAGAAGGTGGTGGAGGCATGGGTTTCCAATCAGGTCCCGCAATGCGGCTACTGCCAGTCAGGCCAGGTTATGGCCGCGACAGCGCTTCTGAAGGAGAGCCCGCAACCGACGGATGACGAAATTGCCGGCGCGATGGTCAATCTTTGTCGCTGCGGCACCTACAACGCAATCGCGGCTGCCGTCCGGCACGCTGCTCAATCTTGATGTTGGGGCAGACCATGAACGACATGACACCCGTCGCCTCTGAAATCATGACCAGCGAAAACGGCAAGCCCTTCAAGCTGTCCCGGCGCGGCTTTCTCGGAGCCTCGCTCGGCGCGCTCGTGCTCGGTGTCACACTGCCCGCCGGTCGAGCCGGGGCGCAGGCAGCCGCCGCATCCGTCACACCCGGCACGCGGGTCGGCGCCTTTCTGGAAATCCGGTCCGACAGCACGGTCCTGTTTCGTAGCCCCTTCATCGAAGGAGGGCAGGGGATCTTCACCGCCATGGCGCAGATCGTCGGAGAGGAGCTCGATATCGATCCCACGCAATTCGTGATCGAGGGCGCGCCTCCGGGTCCGGATTATCTGCTGACGGGCGGCGGGCGCTTTACCGGCGGCAGCATGTCGGTGCGCATGAGCTACGACACCATGCGCAGGCTCGGCGCATCGGCGCGCCAGATGCTGCTTCAGGCAGCCTCGGCGCGGCTGGGTGTGCCGGTATCGGAGTTATCGACCGAGCCGGGCCGCGTGGTGCACGCCGCTTCGGGTCACACGATTTCTTACGGCGAGATCGCGAATGCAGCGGCAGAGCTGCCGGTTCCGACCGACGTCGTGCTGCGCTCTCGCGCGGACTTCCGCTGGATCGGCAAGCCGGTGGCACGGCTTGATGTGCGCGACAAATCGACGGGCAAGGCCCAGTACACGATCGATCTGACGGTTGACGGCATGCTGTATGCCGCCGTCCAGCACAGCCCGCGTCTCGGCGGCGAGCCGGATGCGTTGGTGAATGAAGCGGACGTTCGCGGCATGACCGGTGTCCATTCCGTTCACAGGTTGCCAGGAGCCGTTGCAGTGGTCGCCAACAGTTGGTGGCGCGCTCGCATGGCGGTCGAGGCTCTGCAGGTGACCTGGACCGATGTCGCCCCTCAAACAGCGCATGCCATGCCGGCCAATTTCTCGACCGAAGCGCACATGGCGAAGTTGAAGGCGACGACCGGCGACGGAGTTGTCTTTGAAACAGAGGGAGACGCTGCGGGTGCGCTCGCCGGTGCTCACCGCGTGATCGAGGCGACCTATGACGCGCCCTATCTGGCCCACGGCCAGCTCGAACCGCCATCCGCGCTCGCGCGTTGGAACGACGACGGATCGCTCGAGCTCTGGATTCCCAACCAGGCGCCGGAAATGTTCCAGGCCGACGCCGCCAAGGTGGCCGGCATCGCGCCGGAAGAGGTGATCATCCACTCGCCGATGCTCGGGGGCTTCTTCGGAAGGCATTTCCTCTACCAGACTGCCAACCCGTATCCGCAGGCAATCCTGCTCGCAAAGGCCGTTGGACGTCCGATCAAGCTCCTCTGGAGCCGCGAGGAAGAATTCCTGCGCGATACGCTGCGCCCGATGGCGGCGGTCCGCTTCCGCGCCGGGCTGGATTCCAACGGAATGC
Organism: Sinorhizobium sp. 8-89; assembly: GCF_030124325.1. Lineage (GTDB taxonomy): Bacteria > Pseudomonadota > Alphaproteobacteria > Rhizobiales > Rhizobiaceae > Sinorhizobium. Next base: position 121,986 of record NZ_JASKLR010000009.1, on the reverse strand, counting down.
CGGTGGCACTCTCTGCCGTCTCGGTCGGAGAAGGACCGACCGGCCGCTGGTTCGGCCGCCGGCCGGACAAGGTCGACAGTTCTGCCGTCGAAGGCATCGCAGGCAAAGTCTATAAGATCCCCAACCGGCGCGTTGGGCAGATCCATGTGGACGACCCGGCGATCATCGGCTTCTGGCGCTCTGTCGGCCATTCGATGAACGACTTCTTCTATGAGACCTTCTTCGACGAGATGGCCGATGCGGGTCAGCAGGATCCTTATGAATTGCGACATCGTCTGCTGGCTGACAGTCCGCGCCAAAGAACGCTGCTGGAAGAGGTAGCGGACCTCTCCCGGGGGTGGAAACGTGGGCCGTTCACGGCCGAAGACGGGACAAGGCGCGCCCGTGGCGTGGCCATGGCCTCACCCTTTGGGAGCGAAGTCGCGACGGTTGCCGAAGTGTCCTTGCAGCAAGGCCAGATCGTCGTACACGATGTATGGGTCGCGATCGATCCGGGCAGCATCGTCAACCCCGCGGTCATTGAAGCGCAGGTGAACTCGGCCGTGGCGCTTGGCCTTTCCTCCGCTCTCCTCGAAGAAGTCGTCTATGTCGACGGCATGCCGCAGGCGCGCAACTACGACGCTTATCCGATTCTCACGCCCGATCGCATGCCGCGGGTACACGTGCGGATCGTGGAAAGCGGCGCACCCATGGGCGGCATCGGCGAGCCCGGCTTGCCCGGAGTGCCACCGGCCGTCGCCAATGCCGTCTCTGTGCTGGCAGGCCGCCGCGTTCGACGCCTGCCGTTGTCCAAACTCGATCGCAAGGGAGTCGACGGTTGAAAAAACTAGCCATTGCTCTGACTTTTCTCATTGCCGCCGGGGTCGCGCCGCCCGCCCTCTCTCAGGGGGCGGACGCCGCGTCGGCTCAGAGGCTGTTTCAGCAACGTTGCGGCGGCTGTCATCAGATCGCAACGCCACGAAACGGCGTGGGGCCGAGTCTGCAGGGCATCGTCGGGCGAGCAGCCGGCGCCGTTGAAGACTTCAGGTATTCCCCTGCGCTCAAGGACTCCGGCGTTACATGGACTCCGGCGACGCTGGAAACATTCCTGACCAACCCGACCACAATGGTGCGCGGCACGCGCATGACCCAGCGCTTCAGCAATGCCGACGAGCGGCGCGCGATCATAGAGTTTCTGGGGTCACATCAGGTCTGGAACCAGCCTTTCGATGCGGCGGCGTTGCCACCAGCGGCGCCGCCACGCGGATTGCAGGCAAGGGAGCGTGAACTCGGGAGGTTCGCAGCGCGTCTCCACACTTATGCGCCATATCGATAAATCCAAGCGAATTATGGCAGCTAATCCCATCGATCTATGGCTGCTAATGGGGCGCGGCAAACCTGAGACCCGGTCCTTGAGGATATGACACATGGCTAATGCAACATTCGACGAGAGTCTGGCGAAACCCACAGCCGCCTGGGGCGCCGTCGTATCCATGGCGCTTTGCGTCTCGGTGCTCATTGCCTCGGAATTATGCCGGTCAGCCTGCTGACGCCGATCGCTAGCGATCTTCGCCTGAGCGAGGGGCAGGCCGGGCAGGCGATCTCGATCTCGGGTCTGTTCGCGGTGATCACCAGTCTTTCCGTGGCGGGGTTCACGCGAAACATTGATCGCAAGGTCGTCTTGTCCTTTTTCTCGCTGCTGCTGATCGTCTCCGGTCTCATCGTGACCTTCGCGCCTAATCACGCGGCCCTCATTGGCGGGCGGGCGTTGCTCGGCATTGCGATCGGCGGATTCTGGTCGATGTCCACAGCGCTCGTCATGCGCCTGTTGCCGGAGAGTGCCGTGCCGAAGGGTCTTGCGATGCTGAACGCCGGAAATGCCATCGCGGCCACGATCTCGGCTCCGCTCGGCAGCTTCCTGGGTGCCTACATTGGCTGGCGAGGTGCGTTTTTCTTCGTGGTGCCTTTGGCGCTCATCGCACTTCTCTGGCAATGGATGAGCATGCCGTGGCTGCCGCCGCGCCGGCGCACGGCAAAAGGCAACGTTTTTCGCCTTCTGCGCCGCCGTCAGATTGCGCTGGGGATGACGGCAATCCTGCTGCTGTTCATGGGACAGTTTGCTCTTTTCACCTATCTCCGGCCTTTCCTGGAGGCGGTCTCCGGCTATTCGGTTTTCGCGCTGTCGCTGGTTTTCTTGTTGATGGGGCTCGCCGGCGTCGCAGGCACTTGGTGCATCAGCCGGTTGCTTTCCACGCGCCTCTATTCGTTCATGATCGTCATTCCGCTCGTAATGGCCGCGATCGCACTTCTGCTGATCGCCATGAGTTCTCTCAAGTTGCCGGTCGCAGCCTTGCTGATCGCGTGGGGCTTTTTTGGCACGGCGGCGCCGGTCGGTTGGGGAACGTGGCTCAGCCGGGTTCTGCACGACGATGCGGAGGCCGGCGGCGGTCTTCAGGTGGCGGTCATCCAGTTTGCCATCACCATCGGTGCGGCAGCCGGTGGCCTGCTGTTCGATTGGGCAGGATGGTGGAGTTCCTTCGCCTTCGCCGCTTTTCTGTTGCTTGGATCCGCACTGGCCGGCTGGGCAGCCTGGACCGAATGGGAGCATTCGCGATGAAGCGGCAATCACGCTCGCTCACCCGCCGAACTCTCATCGGAGCTGCCGTCGCCGGTGCGGTCATGCCTCGTCTTGCATGGGCTCAGAAGGAGACGAACATGAAGATACGCATCGCTTTTGCCGATCAAGATTTCACGGCGACGCTATACGACAACCCGTCAGCCCGCGACTTCACCTCGATGCTGCCGCTCGATCTCACGATCTCGGATTTCTCAAACAACGAAAAGATCGCTTACCTTCCACGCAAGCTCAAAGAGGAGGCCAGAGGACCGTTCCCCGATGCGGCTCCCGGCGACCTCTGCTACTATATCCCGTGGGGCAACCTTGCCTTCTTCTACGGGAACTACCGCTCTTCAAGCGACCTGATCCGCCTTGGCCATCTGGATGGCGTCTTCGAACCCTTGCTCACGCGCGGCGAGTTTCCGCTTCGCATCGAGCGCCAGTCCTGAGATCCGTTGAAAAGAGCAGAAATCGTCCGAGCGACCGTCCTGCACGGCAGGGGCGACATCCGCTGCGAGGACGCGGCGGAGTGCCGTTCATCGATGTGGCGGAAGACTACCATGCCATGGACGAGCGCCGCGCGATCAAAACGCTGCCCGTGTTTGATGCGGCTCTACAGCGCCGCGCATCTTAACGCAGCAGGTCGAACGCGGATGTTCGGTCCAATGCACCGAAAGGCGGCCTTTATTCCGCCCGCTTCTTCATCTTCTGTTAAGGAATACATTCCTTTGCGGAGATCTTGTCCATGGCGCTCGGCGCATCCCAACGTTTGCATGACGGCGTTGCGGCCGTCGAAACCATGACGCGTTTTGCGCTTGCAGTGCTGGCGCTCGCCTCGGGAGTCTATACCTATCTCGGCGTACGCAGCATTCTCGACGGCTCGCCGACTGCGGTCTTCTTCGCGGCGATCATCTACTCGGCCTCGGTCTCCGTCGGCATCTATGCCTTCTGGTCCTACATGGCCCGCTTCTATCCGCATGTGACCACCCACACGGGCCGGGCCGCCATGTTGGGCGTGATGGCCCTGGGCGCGGCCATGATCATTGCGATGTCGAGCTGGCTCAATGCGGCGGCGCTGGCAGGCTCGGCCGCGCTCGAACAGCATCTCGCCGAAACTGTGGAGGATTATACCGCCGACCTCGACCAGGCGCACCAGAATGCGCTTGCGGCCCAGAGCCTGCTGCCCGATATCCAGCGGGCATCCGAGCGCTTCGCCCAGCTTGCCGCCTCGGAGCGGCAATCGGGAGCGCTCACCGGCACGACCGGATCGGGAAGCGTGGTGCAGCTTCTGTCGCAAATGTCGGCGCAGATGAAAGAGCTCGAAAATGGCATCAACGCCTCCCGCGAACAGCTCACGATGCTGTTCAACGAAGGGCAGAAGCGGCTCGAAACCATGCGCACGCTGGTCTCCGCGCCGGGTGCTATCGAACCGCGTGCCGACCAGTTTTCCTCCGAAGTGGTGGCGCTCACAGGCGTAATAGCCTCGCTGGGACAGACTTCCATCGCGCCCTCGATCCGTCGCGCCGCAGACGACCTGTCCCTCGGCTTTATCGCACCGGTGGCTGACGGCGGTGATGCCGATCTCATCAACCGGCAGGACACGGTGATGGAGACGGTGCGGACTTCGGTTGCAGCCCAGTCCAAGGTGCTCTCCGAAGCGGCCGACGAAATCCTTACCCGGGCCCCGGTGGCGGAGCGACGCTTCGTTCCACTGTCTTCGGCCGAAGCCGTGTTGCGCTATGCGACTGATTTTATTCCCGCTTGGGCTGGTGCCATTTCCATCGACCTGCTGCCGGGCGTGTTGGTCTTCATTCTCGCCGCCGTGCACGGGGCCATCCGCAAACAGGAGGAGAGGTTGCCCTTTGCCGAGCGCATCACGGCTGCCGAACTTCTGCAAGCGCTGCAAGTGCAGCGAGCGGTAACGGCAAACGGGATAGACCTCGCGGAGATCGGTGCTCAGACGAAAACCGAAAGCAACATCGAGGAGCCGAGCAATATAACCAGTCTCGACCCGAGAACGCGTGTCAAGGATCGGCCGCATGAGGATCGATGAGCCGTTCAAGGCGCTGATGCGGCTCGACGACGGTGTGCTGATGCGCGGCGCTTTTTTCATCTTGCTGTCGGCTGCGGCGGTCTTCCTGCTGATCGACATGCGCGACATCACGGCAATGAACGCCGAACTGCCGGGTTTCGGCCCGATGCATGAGCCCATCCTGCCTCCGGCCCTGACGGAGGGCATGCCCAACGCTCCATCGGTACAACCGGCAAGCTCCCATGAAGTGCTGCGCCAGCCGATGAGGTTCGAGCTCACATCCGGCGGCGTCTTGCTCGCCGAAGGCACCATCGACCTTGGGGCAGGAGCGCGCTTCGCCCGGGAGATCGAGGCGCGCGGCGAATATGTAAAGACGGTGGCGCTCAATTCCCCGGGCGGCTCGGTGGAAGACGCGCTGGCCATTTCGAAACTGATCCGCGAAATGAAGCTCAACACCAAAGTGGCGTCAAAAGCCCTCTGCGCCTCCTCCTGCCCGATCGTCTTTGCCGGCGGCGTGGGGCGCCTGGCTGAAAAGGATGCGGTGGTCGGCGTGCACCAGTTTTTCAACGGCAGCAAGAACCGGTCGACATCAGAACAGGCCATGTCAACCGCGCAATCCACCACCGCCCGGGTCGCCCGCCATTTCGATGCAATGGGCATTGGCGCCGGGCTCTGGATCAATGCCCTCGAAACGCCGCCGGACCGACTCTATTACCTGACGGCGAAGGAGATGGCCGATTTCAAGCTGACCACCGAGCCGGTCGCAACTGCCAAGAAGAAGAGTTAAGCCTTCCCGCAGTCCGCCGCGGCTTAGATCATTTCACTGACACAATCTCGGCGCCTTGTGCGGCGTCAGTGCGTCGTCGTTACCTTCACTTGTCCCTTCCGTTCCAGTACATCGACAACGACCTGGGATCTCGCGCGCCTCAGCGCTACGTCGACGAGCCCCGAACTGGTCCGCAGGCGTGTCAGCACGACCTCGTCGAGAAACGGTGGGAGCGTCGGCTCGTTCAGGGTCACATGTCCCCTGTCGGGATCGAAACCGAGGCCGATCATCGATTGAAGCAGATGGATCGGTGCTGCTGCCGCCCAAGCCTGTGGCACACAGGAAACCGGGTAGAAAGTCGGACCGCGTGCCCGCTGGCGGGCGAAGCCGCAGAAGAGCTCCGGCAGGCGTCTGAGGTCTATATAGGTCGATGCCGCGAATAGCCCTTCGAAGATGCTGGCCGCTTCGGTACGGAACCCATAGCGCACGAAGCCTGATGCAATCAGCGCGTTGTCGTGCGGCCAGACGGAGCCGTTGTGATAGCTCATCGGATTGTACCGGGCCTCCGAGGCAGCGATCGTGCGCACGCCCCAGCCGCAGAAGGAGGATTGCGCCATCAAGGTCGACACGACCTTTCCGGCGCGCTCGGGGAGGGCGATGCCGGTGAAGAGCGCGTGGCCCGCGTTGGAGGAACGGACGCGGCAAGGATTCTTATCGCCGTCGAGAGCCAGCACATAGGTCGCGAGCTCGTCGTCGAAGAACGCCTTGTCGAAGCGGATGCGCAGATCTTCCGCTCGTTGCTCGAACCTCATCGCGTCCCCGTCATGGCCGAGCTTCCGCGAAAGGCCAGCGGCCGCCTGCCAGGCGCCGAAGACATAGGCCTGTACCTCGGCAAGCGCGATCGGCCCCTCGGCCAATCTCCCATCGGCATGAAAGATCGAATCGTGGCTGTCCTTCCAGCCCTGGTTCACGAGGCCCTTTGCGGTCCGGCTTCCATATTCGACGAAGCCGTCGGCGTCGCGGTCACCGAAACGGTCGATCCAGTCGAGCGCGGCCACCACGTGTGGCCAGAGGCTTCGCACCGTCTGCAGATCGCCGGTGCGATCGAGATAGGCGCCGGCAAGGATGATGAAGAGAGGCGTCGAATCGATGCTGCCGTAGTAGCGCCGGAAAGGCACTTCGCCGAGTTCCGCCATTTCGCCGTAGCGCATCTCATGCAGGATTTTGCCCGGTTCCGCATCGGCGGCAGGATCGAAGTGGGTCGCCTGGTTCGCTGCGAGATGCCTGAGCACGCCTTTTGCGATCTCCGGGTCCAGCCACAGGGTCTCGAGTGCGGTGATGAGCGCGTCGCGGCCGAAGACGGTGCTGAACCAGGGGATGCCCGCGTAAGGGTAGGGACCTTCAGGAGTTTCGGTGAGCAGCACGTAGAGATCGGCGGCGCTGCGTCTCACAGCCTCGTTGAACACTGCGTTGGAGGTGACGATCGCGGCGGCGCGCGAGGACGAGTAGCGCAGCGCCCTCCTGGCGTCGCGAAGCGCCAGAAAGAAGTTGAAGGAGGAAGGATTCCGGTTCTCCTGACGGTCATGGCAGATGATCTCGATGAAGATCGATTTCGCCTGATGAGGCGCGAGCGCGACGACGAAGCGCGCCTTTGCGCCAGAAAGTGTCTGTGGCACTGGGTCGAAGCGCAGGGCCGTGCTGCGGGTCCGGCGATCGAGCCCGTCATAGGCCAACAAGACGCGGTCGTTGCCGACAAGCGGGCTATGATAGCTACCGCGGCGTGACCTCGATGTGCCGCGTACTTCGAAGAGATCGGCGAAGTCGGCGGAAAATTCTAACTCGGCGTTCACCGTTCTCGGCATTTCGTCATAGTTGCGGAGCACGAGGCGCTCGTAGCAGGCCTCTTTCCACAGGAAACGCGTGCGCCGCACGTGAATGAGATCGTGCTTCAGCACCTCGCCGCCCGCATCGAGCACCAGCGCCGGATTGGTGAGATCGCACTCGAGTGTCGCATTGTCGTCCCGCAGCGTGGAACTCAGCAACAGCGGCCGAACGCCGTTCAACGTCAGCACGAACTGCGAAAGATGCCGGGTGTCGCGGTGGAAGATCCCCTCCGGATTGGACGGAGAGGAGAGCGCATCGCCATTGTGGTCGAACACGGCGAAGGTGTCGCCGTGCTTCAAGGATCGCGAGGTCCGCTCGTAGCGCGAAACTGCTGCAGGCACCGTATTTGCTTCGTCGGGGAGGGCTTCGGCCGGCCCCCCGTAGATATCGGCTCCCATAGGTTCGATCTCCGTTACATCAGCTCAGGCGACCCTGGTGAAGGCAGTGCGGACGCCGCTTTCGTCCGTCGCATGGATCGGCATGACCTTTTGACGCTCGCCCGTCAGGCCGCGATAGATGTCGAGATAGTCGTTCGCCATGCGCCGTGCCGTGAACCGCTCCTCGAACGTCGCCCGGACAGTGCGACGATCGATGCGGTCTAGATCCTGGACCGCCTTCACCGCCTCCTCCATGCTGTCGACGAGGAAGCCCGAGACGCCGTGGTCGATGACTTCGGGCGCCGAGCCGCAGCGGAAGGCGACCACCGGCGTGCCGCAGGCCATCGCCTCGATCATCACCAGTCCGAAGGGTTCCGGCCAGTCGATCGGAAATAGCAGGGCGCGCGCATTTCCGAGGAATTCGGCCTTCTGCTGCTCATTGATTTCTCCAATGAACTCGACGTTCGCGTGCTGTTGGACAAGCGGTTCGATCTCATTGCGCCAATAGGGCTCGTCGACCTTGTCGACCTTGGCGGCGATCTTGAGCGGCATATCAACCCGGGCAGCAATTTCGATGGCGCGATCTGGCCGCTTTTCCGGCGAGATGCGCCCAAGGAAGGCGAGATAATCGCCCTTCGGAGCGCTGGTGAACGGCAGCACTTCAGGCGCCAGCCCGTGATGCACCGTGGCGACCCAATTGACGGGGGGCATTGGCTTTCGCTGGTCGTCCGAAATCGAAACCAGGGGAATATCCGGGAAGGAAGCGTAGAACGGCTTGAGGTCGGGCAGGTCAAGCCTACCGTGCAGCGTCGTCACCGTCTTCCTTGCGAGGCTCCGAATGAGGGGGAAGTGGAGGAGGTCAATATGGAAGTGCAGGACATCAAAGCTCTCCGCTTGCCTGCGCACTTCTTCGAGCAACATCATATGGTAGGGAATCGGGTCCTGAACGGCAGGGTTCAATCTCAGCGCCATGTTCGAGCAGGGAACGAGCTTAGCTGACGTCGTGGAATCTCCGCTCGCAAAGAGCGTAACCTCATGGCCTTGCGCAACGAGCTCTTCTGTCAGGTTGTAAACGACCCGCTCCGTTCCGCCGTAGAGCTTCGGTGGGATGCGTTCGAATAGGGGTGCAATCTGCGCGATCTTCATGGGCAAACGTCCGTCATCAAGTGAGGTTTAGACGATGAATCACGCGCAGGCCGGGATTCCGATGCTGGAGCAGCAGGGGCCTTAGTTTCCAGGCAGCCAGCGGATGAACGCCACTGGTCAGCAGACGACAGCCGCGAAGCAACTGATGCAGCACGATTCCATCAAGGAAGTCGGCGAGCCCAAGCCCGAACAGAGGGCTGGTTGCTGTGGGAAAATGTGGGCGGTCGTTTGCGGCATCTGCCATCGCGTGAATCTCGCGTTTGGGGGCAACCGTAATGGTGGCACCGTCTTCCGCACATTCCTGACCTTATCGGAGGCGCCGCCAAGCTTTCGTGGGAGCTTCGGCTCGGGCCTCGTCCCGGACGGTATTTCCGCCCTTCATCTGAATGTGCAGACGTCAAACAGCCCCGACGAGGCAATGTTCCGCAATGGAGATGTCAGCTTCAGGAACAACGAAGCTCCGAAAACGTTCTTGCGCAAACCATGGAGGGAGCCATGCAGGAATTCCTGTGGGACAAGCCCGTAAAGGTAGGCAATTTCGGCGGCCGCGAGCGCTGCATCAACGGTCCTCACGAGGCGCTGCAGTGCCTTTCGGAGTGGCCGGAAGGCGGCGGCTGGTTCTATGAACGCGCAAGGAACCGTTGCTACGCTGCCTTGGAGATGAGGGGAGACCTGGCGCTCTCCCGCCAAGCCTTTGTTGCCGCGGCGATTGAAGCCTCATTCCAGTGCGACTGAGATCCATCCGAACCGACGGTTGGCGCAGCAACTCCCGCGAGAATGCGAATGCCTTGGAGCTTCGTCCATTGATCACCAGCCAGCTCTGGGCGCTCGACCTAATCAGTAGCTGCGTAAGTGAAGCCCCTTGGCGCTTTCGAGACCTTCAGAAGCGTTTAGCCGTCGATTGCAAACAATGCGTTGAGCGATGCCCGCGGCTTAGGGAGGTAAATGCGCGGGCATCGCTCGTTGCCGACTCCAATCTCGACGGCAGCGTCGGAGCCGGCTGGTTGTCGCTTGGGATCGCGACACTTTCCAAACTTGCCCTCGGTTGAATCGTTCCACGCTTAAGAGACCCAATCAGGCGCGCTTGCTCTTCTCCCTCCGGAGCCTGGATGAGCAGTATCAACAGGAGTGCGGAACTGATCCCGGCTGTTCAAGATTTTAACGTCACGGTACGGCGGCTACGCACTCTGGCGAGTTAGCCGGCAGGTGGTCCTTGCGCGGACTGGCGGCAAATGTGACGACGGCGCGGCCCAGAGGCCGGTATCGATTGTGAACGGGAGTAATCTCCATGGCGGAGCATATCAAGCATAAGCTGATGAAGGCGAGTGAGATTCCCGACTTCGTCGACGACGTCATCAAGACCGGTTGCAATATCTGCGCCGTAGGTCACGACAAATACCTCATCGGGGAGGCCGACCTGCCGCCGCTTGAACAGGAAAGAGTATGGCGGAAGCTGGCGAAGATCGACGAGATTTACGGTGATCGCGATTTTCTCAAGCTGGAGATCGTCAGCTACCTGCGGTCCATTGGCCGGTACCTCGACGTTGGCGCGGACGGTTCTGAATAGGACCGCTGGCGTGGTGAAGCGTCAATGCACCGTGTGAATGGATTGGTCGAGAAAGCTGCGGATGCCGTCCCGCTGGATGGTCGCCAGGAATTCTTCAAACGCTTCACGGTCGGTGGCGAACAGATCATCCCAGACGGTCGAGTATCCTTCTTGATCGACGACCTCGAGCGTCCAATCGCCGTTTGTGCCCGCCGGGCGATAAATACCGATAATGACCATCACGCCGTCATCGACAAATTCGCCGGAGAATTCAGAAAACTCGTACTGCTGTTCGTTTTCAGCCATTGCCATTTATAACATGTTCCTGGGCAAACGCGATTGCTGGCTTGCGAGTGCAGGAAGGTGCCGTGCACCGTGAAGGCCGATGGCGAACGAACCGCCTGTCCTCTCCAGCGCTTGGCTCGTCAGAACACCGCCAGATATCTCAGCAGCGACAAGATGCCGATGATGATCACGATGGCCTGAACGAGTTGCTTGGTGCGCCCCTCGATCGGGAGGCGGTTCACGAGGTAGAGCACGAGAATGACGACGAGAAAGGTAATCAGGATGCTGATCAGTATCGACATGTAACCGCCTCGAATGCTTGGTGCATGGAGCTTCAACTATGAGAGGTGGAACAAAAAGCAAGTGATGGCACACATACGACCCATGTCGCTCGTGTCTGTTTCCGTCTCGGCATCGAGCGCGGCTGCGCAGGGTACGGGCGCCGTTGCCGGCCCTCCACGCTTCGTCGATGCCGGCGGAGACCGGCCAAGGGAACATTCATCCTTGTCTCGACGTTTTGCGCTCCTGAGGAGTGATGCCGTTGAACGAACCGCAAGTTCGCAGCGATGGGCTGCAGGTCGAAGAGCATCGGCAGTTCCAGGAAGCATTCTGGAGTGCCGAAAGGCTTGCATGGTTGGGATTTGCTGGCGTCCTCGTTCTCGTCATCTTCGGCGTCACCGGCTCGGGTGGGATATTCTCGAAACAAGCTATCCGCTTCCAGGAAGGCACCGCTGAGTTTCCTCGTTTCAGCCGCTGGGAAGCGCCTGAGGCCATAACAGCATTGCTGTCAGCGCGAGGGCCGGGTCCGAAGGTCACGATCAGTCAGGAATTCTTTCGGAGCTTCCGGGTGGAGGCGATCCACCCGACGCCGGTCTCCGCCGAAGCGGGCGACCATGGCACGACCTACCACTTCCGCTCGGTACCGGGGCAGGACGTCTTGCTCACTCTCAACGTTCGACCTCACCGGCCCGGCATCGCCGATTATCGGGTGGGGGTAAACCGGGAGCCTGTTCAAACCGTTCGGACGGTTGTTTGGCCCTAGATCATTTCATTGTTTCATTGAAACAGTGCAGTGATCTAACCCTTTGAAATGACGCAATTCCTGACGGAAAGCCGTTACACACTTTCCTGGAATTGCTCTAGGAGTGATCGCATGGAATCTGTTGCCCGCGGCGCCGCTATATACTTCATCTTGCTCATCGTGCTGCGCCTTTCCGGCCGACGCACCGTCGCGCAGATGACGACTTTTGATTTTGTGCTGCTACTTATCATTGCCGAGACGACTCAACAGGCGCTGTTGGGAGAAGACTTCTCCATCACGAACGCGACCGTTCTCATACTCACTCTCTTCGGCCTCGACATTCTCTTGTCCTATGTGAAGCAGTCGATGCCCAAGGTGGCCTTGCTTCTGGACGGTACGCCCACCGTTCTCATCGCGGAAGGTAATATCGACACGCATGCATTGAAACGAGCGAGGGTGGACCTGGAGGAGGTGCTGGCTGCCGCGCGGGAGCAGCACGGCCTGGCGCGGCTCGACCAGATCAAGTTCGCTATTCTCGAAGCGGATGGGGGCATCAGCATCATACCCCAATAGGGGCATCGGAGTACCCGGCGAGCCACCAAACAGCAGGGTCTGACCCTCAGCCGGCGGAGCCCAGTCGCATTCATTCCGTTCGAGCCGGTTCAGCGGAAAGGTGACGTCCCCGCCAAAGTGGCGTTACCGCTGCGACCGCAGAAAGAGTCGCGACTTCAGGCGTAAGGCAGCGTCAGGCTTCTCGCTGCTCCGATGGCGCCGGATCTTGCGCGCGCTCGACCATGTAAGCGTTTGCGGAATGCGGGGCGATGAGGCACCTGCTGCACTTCGTCGCTACCGGCGGTTTGCGGCGTATGGCCCCAAATCGCTGAATGTTTCGGTGGCCTTGTTTGCTCTCCGCGCAGTGGCCCGAACCACAACAGCGTCAATGCCACCTCGAGCGGTGATGCCATGACAACAATCAGCAAAGCGGCTTCCATGGAGATCCCTTCCTGCCCCGAACCGGCTCCGCTAATGCTTGGCGGTCCGACCTTGCTGGTCGAAATCGAGCAACTTGCGGGTGATCGCGGCGGTATGTTCGCCGAGCCATTGTGCCATCGACAGCTCCTGCTGCAGGATGACTTCGGTCGGCGTACCCATTCTCGCTTCCTTTCGTCCTTTGTTCCTTGCAAGGATAGAACCCGAGGGCTCCAGAAATGTTCCTGAGGCGACCAGCCGGACGCCGGGCTGCTAACGCAGGGCGGGCGCTTCCACACAGAGTTTTGAGTGGACGGGCAAGGATTGCTCACTATAGATGCTTGTGAGGACTGCCGAGGGTCGTGATGGAACGCAAACTCGCAGCAATCGTAGCAGGCGATATCGTCGGCTACACGCGCCTGATGTCCGAGGATGAATCCTCGACCTACGCCGCATTGCGCGCGGCGTTCAGCGGACTGATCATCCCTACCGTTGAGAAACACGGGGGTCGAACATTCAAGACGACCGGGGACGGCTTTCTCGCGACTTTCCCGAGCGTCAACGAGGCCCTCGATGCGGCGATCGAAATCCAGAACGGATTCCTCGAGCAGCCGTTTGACATGCGTCTCGGCATCAACCTCGGCGACGTTATAGAAGACAATGGCGACATGTTCGGTGATGGCGTGAACGTCGCTTCCCGGCTGGAGGCCATGGCCGAACCAGCCAGCATTTTCGTCAGCGAGGCGGTGGTCCGTAGCGCCGACCGGAGCCGCAGCAAACTTTTCTACAGTGTCGGGAGAAGGCAGGCCAAGAACATACGCGAGCCGCTTGCCGTCTATGCCGTTCGGATCGAGCCCGGCCAAGGCAGCGGCCGGAACTGGATACGGCGGATTGGTCGTGGTCGAGCTGCTTTGCCTTACGCGGCGGGGGTGACAGCGCTTGTCCTTGTCGCCGCCTTGCCCCAAATGCCCGCATTGAGGGCAATCCGCGCGGATATCAGCGACAGTATTCTGCGCCTGTCAGGCGCCGAGCCTGCAGATGCCCGGCCGGCTGTCGCGGTGCTGCCCTTTGACAATATGAGTGGCGAAGCCGACCAGGACTATTTCGCCGACGGGCTGACCGAGGACATCATCGCCAATCTTGCGCGCAATCCCGAACTTCAGGTGATCGCACGCAATTCGACCTTCGCCCTGCGCGGTCAGGCGGAGGACATCCGCAGAATCGGGGAAAGACTGGGGGCAGGCTATGTGGTGGAAGGCAGTGCCCGACGCTCCGGCGACCAGCTTCGTGTAGTGGCACAGTTGATCGACGCGCGCAGCGGCGCGCATCTTTGGTCTCGCAGTTATGACCGCCGCGTCGAGGACATCTTCTCGGTCCAGACCGACCTGACGGCCGAGATCGTGTCGCATCTTGTGTCCTATGTTCGTGAATCGGAGGTCTCGAATGCGGCTGAACGCCCAACCGAAAACCTTCAGGCCTACGACCTCGTCCTCCAGGCGCGTGACCGCTACAAACACGGGTCGAAGGATGCCGAAGCGCTGATTGCCGCCCGTGCGCTGCTTCACCGGGCCCTCGAGCTTGATCCCGGCTACGCTGCTGCGCGCGCCAATCTCGGAATGACATATATCGTCGACTTCGCGCAGAAAATCAGCGGCAGGGCGACCATGACTGACGTGGAAACGGGTCTCAGCGAGACGCGCCAGGCCGTTCGGCTCGATCCAAATCTCGCTGTCGGCTATCAGGTCCTCAGTTTCGGCCTCTCGGTTACCGGCGACTACGCAGGTGCCATGCAGGCTGCACAACGCTCGGTCGAGCTCAATCCGAACGATCCGGACAGCCTGATGGCGCTGGCGAAGGCGCAGGTGCGATTCGGCAGCTATGACGAGGCGGTACGCAACGCCGAGCGGGCGCGCCGGCTGCATCCCATGGCGCCAGAATACTACACCTATGTCTACGGCCAGGCACTCTACGCTGCCGGCCGTCTCGACGAAGCCGACCAGGTCTTGCGGGAATGCCTGATCCGTGCGCCGGGCGAGGCAGACTGCCTGCTGATACACACGGCGGTCCAGAGCCAGCGTGGAGACGTGCAAGGAGCGCAGCGCACTATGGCGCGGCTGACGGATGTGAAACCTGAGTTTTCACTTGCGGATGAGCGCGCCAATCGTCGCTTCGGCGCCTCCCCGCTCATGGACCAGTTTCTCTCGCAGCTTGCAGAGGCGAGGGCCCCGGACGTAACGAGTGGCTTCGTTTACCCGCGCCTTGGACCATTGCTATAGGGGCGGACCGCCGCGTGTTGTTGGCGTTCACCCATCCAGTGACGGGATTACAGCCGGACATCCAAGAGCTTTGCAATCGAGTGATTCCCAACTGAATCAGCTTCTCGACACCGCTCGGCGTTTCATTCAAGCACGCCTCAATCCACAACCCATCAAGGACGGCGTGGACGATGATGGTCGTGTTTTCTACCTCGCCGGCGGAAAGCGGCCGGCCTTCTGCTTCGAAGACGGCTGCTATCAGAGGTTCGGTGGCGCGCCGCAGGTCCAGATAGCTCTGGTCACGCACGGCCGCGATCAGCGGATCGACCCTGCTTTGGCTCACGAACGTGGCCCAGAGAGAAAGCATCCTGTAGTCCGAGGCGGGAGCATCCAGGGTCGCGACGATGAAGCGGCGAAGGCGTTCATGCGGTGTGCCCTCGGTTGAGGTCAGCTCCCGCATCGATGCAGCAGTTATGAGCTCGATCGTCCTGCGATAGGCGGCGACGATCAAGTTCGCCTTGGCGTCGAAATGATGCCGAATCAAACCGTTCGACACCCCAGCGCGCGCGGCGACGGCGCGAACGGACGTCGCCTGGATGCCAAGCTCGTGGCCGCGCTGACGCATGCGAATTGAAACGGGGCGGTGGACAGAAGCCACCGAAGGACATCGCCGATAAAGACCGCTTTCGATCTGATGCGCGAGAACGGCCCATGATTTCGCGGGCCACTCCGGCTTTACATTTCTTTACATTCGCCCAGAACGCTCGAAACGTCGCTCAGTTAGCTTTCCTCCATTGCAGCAGGCGCTGCGGAGTGAAAGGAGACTAACGATGGAAAACGATGACAAGAACCTGTCGAGCCCGACCGCCAGCGAACCCGCTTCGAAGGGCTGGGGTCGGCGCGCCGCGATCGGCGGTCTCGCAGCCGTCACGGTTGTCGGGGGAATCGGTTATGCAGCCGCGCGCAGCGACGATTTCGGCTTCGGCATGGGTCGCTTCGGCATGGGTAGCCAGATGATGCACGCGCATATGGGAGGTGGCTTTATGGAACACCGGATCGGCTCCGTGCTCGACGAACTCGATGCGACACCCGAGCAGGAAGACAAGCTTTGGGATATCATCGACAAGGCGCGCTCCGAGATCAGGCCGACTTTCCGGGACTTCCGCGAGACGCGTGAGGAGGTTATCGAGCTCCTCGGCGCGTCGACCATCGACCGCGCGGCAGCCGAGAAACTGCGCAGTGAGCGCATTGCGGCCATCGACGAGGCCTCGCGCAAGATGACGACTGCGCTCCTCGACGCGGCGGAGGCGCTGACGCCGCAGCAGCGCGCCAAGCTCGTCGAGCATTTGAAGGAGCGCAGGGGCCACGGCCGGTGGTAAGACTTGCTCGGCTACTGCATGTTTCCTTAAGAACATGCAACAATTCAAAGTGCTACAGCGACCTTTGCGCGTCTGATAGGACGGGCCTGCTGTAGGCAACTCAAACGGAGCGCAAGAAATGGCGGAACGGGTCTTGATCGTTGACGACGACACGCGCCTATCCGCCATGCTCGCCGACTACCTCTCCGGAAACGGCTACACCGTCCACACCGCAGCGACGGCTACGTCGGGCCTTACCGACCTCGGTCGCCGTGCGCCTGATGTCGTGATCCTCGACGTCATGCTGCCGGACCTCGACGGCTTCGAAACCTGCCGGCGCATGCGCGCCGTCTCAGACGTGCCGATCCTGATGCTCACGGCCAAGGGCGAAGAGACAGACCGCATCATCGGGCTGGAGCTTGGAGCCGACGACTATCTGCCCAAGCCTTTCAATCCGCGTGAACTGCTGGCGCGGCTGAAGGCGATCCTGCGCCGCCGCAACGGTAGCGCGGCGGTTTCGCGGACCTTTCGCTTCGGGCGGCTGGAGATCGATCCGGGATCCCGCTCGGTCCGGATCGACGGCCGTGAATGTGCGCTGACCAGTTACCAGTTCGACCTGCTTGTGGCGCTCGCCGAAAATGCCGGCCGCACGCTGTCGCGCGAGCAGTTGATGGATGCGGTGAAGGGCGAAGAGCTGGATGCGTTCGACCGCTCCATCGATGTCCACATATCACGCATCAGGGCGGCCATCGAGAACGATCCCAAGCATCCGAGGCGTATCATTACCGTGCGCGGCGCCGGCTATGTCTTCGCTCGTTTCCAGGACGACGAGAGGTAAAGCATGTCGCCCAAAGTGTGCAGCGGTTTTGGGGCGACGACATGCGTAAAGCCAGGGATGCATGTCGCCCAAAGTGTGCAGCGGTCTTGGGGCAATGACATGCATCAAAGCAGAGACCTAGAGTGATGCGCAGTCGGCTGTTTCTGAAAATATACCTGACGCTGCTGGCAAGCCTTGCGGCGGTCGCTGTCGCCAGCGCGGCCTTCGTGTGGCTGGGGCAGGGCGAGGAGGAGTTGAGTTGGCAGAGCCAACGCGCGCGGTTTGTCACCGCGCTGATTCCGCCCGATATGGACCGGCGGTCGGTCGAGGCGACGTTAGAGCGGTTTTCACGGGCCTTCGACGCCGACATAGCGGTCTACGACCCGGGCGGCAAGCTGATCGCCAGCGCCGGCCGTCCGCTCCCACACGACATTATCGAGCGGCCGTGGCACCACGGCAGGGGCAACTTTCACATCATGGTGACCGAGCTACCCGACGGTCGCGCAGTAGCCGCGCGCATGGAGCGGCCTTTCCGCCCGGCCGGCCGCAATCCGCTCGCCTATCTGGCGTTGATCGCCGGCGTCATCGGGCTCGCCGCCTATCCCGTCGTGCGTCACCTTACCCGCCGGCTGGAGCGGTTACGCGGGGGGGTGGATGCCTGGGGCAGGGGCGATTTCGTGGCGCGTGTGCCGGAGGACGGCAGCGACGAGGTCGCGGCGGTGGCGAAGAGCTTCAACAAGGCCGCCGATCATGTCGAGCGGCTGATCAAGTCACACCGCGCTCTGCTCGCCAATGCCAGCCACGAATTGCGCTCGCCGCTTGCGCGCCTGCGCATGGCGATCGACCTCTATGAGCAGGCGCCGGACGAGAGCCGCAAGGCGGAGATCGTCCGCAATCTCGCCGAGCTCGACACGCTGGTCGAGGAGATCCTGATGGCGAGCAGGCTCGACCATGTCGAGAAGCTCGATGCGCCCGAGTCCGTCGACCTCCTGGCCCTCGTCTCGGAAGAGGGGGCGCGCAACGGCGTCGAAGTCTCCGGCTCGCCGGCGACTGTCAAGGGCGATGCGCGCCTTATCGGCAGGCTCGTGCGCAATCTCATGCAGAACGCGCTGCGCCACGGTGGACCACCTGTCACAGCCACTGTCGCGCGGGCGGGCGGCATGGTGGAACTCAGGGTCCGCGACCACGGCCCGGGCATACCGGATAGCGAGAGCGCCCGCGTTTTCGAGCCGTTCTACCGGCCCTCGGGGCGCAGCGAGGCGACGGGTGGCTGGGGCTTGGGGCTGGCGCTGGTGCGCCAGATCGCCGAACGTCATGGCGGCGCGGTCCGTTACGAACCTCCTTCCGGCGGCGGCGCGTGCTTCGTCGTGACGCTTCCGGTGCATCGGGTCGCCCGATGATGCACTGAAGGATGCCGCCCTTCGTCACTCTGGCTGCGATTTCCGGGTCCCACCGATTGCGGCCACTATCGTCAGATGTTCTCCTTGTGCGCTCGCATGGAACGGCTCTCCAGGAACTCAACCGGCCTGCGGTAGCGATGTTAGCGCGTCCGATTGGGCGCGCGGCGCAGTAGCAGCACCGGCAAGGCTCGCGATACCGACTAAGCCGTCGATTCTGGTAAGCCCCTGCGCTCCAGCTCGATGACGCTCGACCGATACACCCGGTACGATCTCGACGGGAATGCCTTCGTTTTCCAGCCGTCGGATCTCCTTGCGCATTCCGGCCGAAGCGGTGGGGTCGCCGGATTTGAGGCGCACCACGCGCTTGCCTGCCCGGACAAGATCTATCATCGCGCCGTGAACCTCTTCGTCGCCATCCGGCGCGCGGCTGCTCTGTCGATCGACGAAAAAGCGCTTTGCTTCCCGGCGGGCGAGTTCGAGCACTTCGTTCGAGGTTGGTTCGTCGAAGAGAATGACGTCGGCCGCCTGCAAGGCACGAACGGCCTTCAACGTCAGGAGTTCGGCATCGCCCGGCCCCGCGCCGACGACCGTGACGCGGCCGATGGAGACGGGGGTCGCGTGCAAGCAATCCACCTCCTCCATCAGCCGCGCCTCGACACCCTCCTCCGGTGTCTCCAGAAATGCGCGATCGACGAACCGCTCCCAGAAGGCGCGGCGCGGCGCGCCGGGATTCAGTCGGGCGTTGACCTTTTCGCGGAGCGCCTGCGCGATCGCCGCCCAGCCCTTGATCGCCGGTGGCAGCAGGGCTTCGATCCGGCGGCGGATGGCTTGCGCCAGGATCGGTGCCGCGCCGTCGGTCGAGATCGAAACGACGACCGGCGAGCGATTGACGATCGACCCGAACTGGAACTGGCAGAAGGCCGGCTTGTCGATGACATTGACGGGAACGCCCGCCGAACGCGCGGCATTGAAGAACGCCTCCGCTTCGGCATCGCCATCGCAATCGCCGATCGCAAGGGCGGCGCCGGAGAAAACGCCGCAGTGCCAGATTTGGTCGTGGTGGACGAGGCGGCCGTCCTCATGTGCGGCGCCGCGCTTCAGGAGGCCCAGAAAGACGTCGCTCAATTGCGAGCGCGGCGCGTGAAGATGAACCTCCGCCCCGCAGGCAGCCAGGAGTTCGGCCTTCCAGGCGGCGGCGTCGCTGCCGCCGGCAATCACGACGCGCTTCTTCTTCAAGCTCCAGAACAGCGGCAGGGTGGCGAGCGGAGCGACGCGTTGCGACGAGGGCAGTGCAGTCCGGTCATTCAGCGGCAGCGGCAAGACATCCATCGATGATCCCCCTGATCTCTGCGCGGCAGGAGCCGCAATTGGTGCCGGCGCTAAGCCTCTCGCCGATCGCCTCGACACTGTGACAACCGTCTCGAATTGCGCCGGTGATCTGGTTGACGCCAACGCCGAAGCAGGAGCAGACGGTCGCGCCCGGGTCCTCTCTGCCGGCGCCGGGGCGCCCCGCCGCGACCGCAAAGCGCATGCTGAGGTCGGCATGCGAGGCGCAAAGCTGGGAGACCGCCCAGTTGCGGGCGACCGCCACCGGCCGCGACGAGAGGAATAGGGCCGCAAGCAGCCGATCGCCGTCGAAGAATGCGAGGCGAAGCTCGCCGGACTGACGGTCGGTGTAGCCGATCGGCTCGATCCCGGCCGGAATGGAAAAGCTTTGCTGGCACCAGCCGATCCAGTCCAGTTCCGGTTCGGCGAAGGCAAGCTCAACCCGCCATCCGCCCTCGGCCTTAGCGAGTGCCCAATAGGCGGCATCCATTGCTCCGGGTTTCTGGGCGGAGACGGCGAAACCATAGGCCCGAGCGGCGAAGCGGGCAGCCTTGACGGCCACGTTTTTTGACGCCGGTTGCCCGGAAAACGGGTCGGTAATCGGCGGCACCAGCGCGTCGATGCGGGCCTTCGAAGCGAACTGGTCGTTCCAGTGCATCGGCACGAAGAGGCTTCCCTTCGCCTGCCGCTCAGTGAGAAGCGCCCGGACGATCGCTCGTCCGAAGGGGCTCTCGATCATCACCAGATCGGCATCAGCGACGGCAAGCTTTTGTGCGTCGCGCGGGTGGATTTCGGCAAACGGTTCGGCGATGTGGGCGGAGAGCCGGGCGCTCTTTCCGGTCCGGGTCATCGTGTGCCAATGGTCGCGGACGCGGCCGGTGTTAAGCGTGTAGGGATAGGCATCGTTTGCCCGTTTCGAGACCGACGCGCCGACCGCGACGAAGCTGGCTCGGCGATCCGGATGGTAGAACCCGCCCGCTGCGAAAAAACGTCTCTCTTGGGGCTGCGTATCCCGGGGCTGAGGCCACTGGAAGGGCTTCAGATCGTCGTAGGCCGCCTTGTCGATCGCCGCGTGCGCGCCGATGTCGAAATCGCGGCGGCCGTCGTTTTCGAAGCCGGAAAGGCCGGCATGTTCGGCGAAGACCTCGGCGGCGGAGGCATGGGCGAAGGCCTCGGCGAAGCCCATGCGCCGGCCGACCTCGGCCAATTGCCACCAATCGGGGCGTGCCTCGCCGGGCGCATCGAGGAAGGCGCGCTGGCGCGAAATGCGCCGTTCGGAATTGGTGACCGTGCCGTCCTTCTCGCCCCACCCAAACGAAGGCAGAAGCACGTGAGCGTGGCGGCTCGTATCGGTCTCCCGCAGGATGTCGGACACGACGACGAAGGGACAGGCCTCGATCGCGGCCTCGACCGCATGCGCATCGGGCATCGAGACGACCGGGTTTGTCGCCATGATCCAGAGCGCCTTGATCCGCCCGTCGGCGACGGCGCGGAACATATCGACCGCCTTGAGACCGGGCTTGCTCGCGATCGTAGGCGCGCGCCAGAAGCGCTGGACGAGATCACGGTGAAGGGGCTTTTCGATGTCGAGATGGGCAGCGAGCATGTTGGCGAGCCCGCCAACCTCGCGCCCGCCCATGGCGTTGGGCTGGCCGGTCAGCGAGAACGGGCCCATCCCCGGCCGGCCGATCCGGCTTGTTGCAAGATGGCAATTGATGATCGCGTTCACCTTGTCGGTGCCGGAGGCCGACTGGTTCACGCCCTGGCTGTAGCAGGTGACGACCTTTTCGGTTGTCTCGAACAGCCGGAAGAAATCGAGCAACTGCGTCTGCGAAAGCCCGGTCAGGGCCGAGAGCTCCGCGACATCTAATGCGGAAGCTTCCGCAAAGGCTTCCGCAAAGTCTCTTGTGTGCGCGGAAATATAGTTCTGATCGACGGCGCCACTCGCAGCGAGATGGGCGAGCAGGCCATTGAAAAGCGCCACGTCGCTGTCCGGCGCGAGCGCCAGATGCATGTCGGCGATGTCGGCGGTCATCGTGCGGCGCGGATCGATGACGACGACCTTCATCTCGGGGCGGTTCGCCTTGGCCGCGGCAAGGCGCTGATAAAGGACCGGATGGCACCAGGCGAGATTGGAACCGGTGAGCACGACGAGATCGGCAAGCTCCAGGTCTTCGTAAGCACCGGGAACCGTGTCGGAGCCGAAGGCGCGGCGGTGACCGGCAACCGAGGACGACATGCAGAGGCGCGAATTTGTGTCGATGTTCGCCGAACCGATAAAGCCCTTCATCAGCTTGTTGGCGAGGTAATAGTCTTCGGTCAGCAATTGCCCCGAGACGTAAAAGGCGACCGAATCCGGGCCGTGCTCGGCAATGCTTTCCGCGAAGCGGCTGGCGACGAGATCCAGCGCTTCGTCCCAGCCTGCGCGGCGGCCGCGGATCTCCGGATGGCGGAGGCGGCCGTCGAGATCGATGGTTTCGGCAAGCGCCGAGCCCTTGGAACAGAGCCGGCCGAAATTGGCCGGATGCTCGGGATCGCCCTTGACGCTGACTGCACCGTCTTTGCCCACGCGGGCGATGACACCGCAACCGACGCCGCAATAGGGGCAGGTGGTCTTTACGCTTTTCTCATGGACCGGTTCTGGCATTCGATCTTACCAATTCCTCGTTTGGACCCCGGATCGCGGCGGTAGGTATGGCCGGGAAAATGTTTCCTGTGCTGAAACCTCCCGGCAAATCAGCAGCAGGCGGGCAAAACAAAAACGCCATGCAATCAACCAAGTCACAAAGGACAAGGATGAATTACACAGCGTCGATGCTGGCGCCTGGATTTATAGGCTGGCGGCGGTTCCGCTCCGTTGCGGATGCACCGTTTGTAACGCGGTCAGCGCGACTGTCGCGGCTGACTTGCTTCACTCGTATATTGGCAAAAGACGGGTGATTGCACAAGATTTAATATTTTGCATCTAGTGCCTAAAAAGTGAGCAAATGCCCGCTCAGCTGGAGTCTTTCAGCAGCATGCCGAGAATTGTCAGGCTCAGGAGGATCGTCAGGCACTGCCAGAACAGCAGGGGATTGCGTTCCATCAGCGGCTGCGGACGAGCCCCGACCAGCTTTGGGTTTGGATGCGACAGGTCGTACACGAACTCCGACAAAGCCTGATATCGTTTGGTGGGATCGGGGTGGACCGCCTTGCGGATCGCGGCCTCCACCCAGTCCGGTACGTCTGGCCGAATCTCACGCAGGCTGTCGAAGCGCAGTTTCTGCTGCTGTTTCCGGTTTCTCGTTCGCGCCACGGCGGCGCCGTAGGGCAAACGGCCAGTCAGCATCTGGTAGGCGATTACGCCGAGCGAATAGAGGTCCGACAGCTCGCTGCCCCGCTCTCCGACAAAATATTCCGGCGCCGCATACTGCATCGTACCGAGTATGTCGCCGCGATCGAGATCTGGCGCCGCCTCAATCACGCCGGCCACCAGGGCCGAACCGAAGTCGATGATTTTCACGGTGCCGTTCCGATCGATCATGAGGTTTTCAGGGCGCAGGTCCTGGTGGATGATTTCCTTGCGATGAAGAGCGCGAAGCCCGTCGGCAATCTGACCAATGATGTCGCGCATGGCGCGTAGTTCGGCTCGCGGGCGGTCGGCCATCCATTGGGCAAGGGTCTCGCCGTCGACGAACTCGGTAACGAGATAGAGAGATTGGCGCGGTGCCAGCGGATGGCGGCTCCTCAACACATGCACGCTCGAAATGCGGCGTGCGATCCATTCCTCCATTGCGAAGCGCCGAAGGTAGTTCTCGTCCTCTCGCATGTCAGCCGATGTAAATTTCAATGTCACGCTATCCCCGGTTTGCGGATCGGTGGCGAGAACGATGTGGCTGCGGTTACTTGCATGGATTTGCCGATGAATCCGGTAGCCTTCGAACTCCCCAGGCACCCGGGGCAAGGGCGCCGGAGCCAGCGAATCCGTCCTGTCGAAAACCGGCTCCAGATCGCCTTCAGGCAAGGCCTCGATCCGGACGATCTGGATCGTCAGGTTATCGCTGCTTCCCGCTTCGTATGCCGACGCGGCAATATCAGCCGCTGACGCAGCAAGGTCGGCGCTCGATGCGATGATTGCGGCGATCTTGCGGGACGAAATGCTGTTGTGGATTCCGTCGGTCGTCAGCACGAAAACATCCCCGGCCTGTACATCCAACCGGCGGTAGTCGATTTCGACGGACGGCAGCAGCCCAAGCGCCCGGCCGAGATAGCTTTCGCTCTGTGACGGCGCCAGGCGGTGGTCGGTGGTGAGCGGCTCGAGATTACGGTCGGAGAGTCGCCAGATGCGGCTGTCGCCGATATGGAAGAGATGCGCTCTTCGGCCCTTCAAGACGAGCGCCGAAAACGTTGTCACATGAGCGTGGTCGCGATCCTCGATGCCCCGGTTCTGCGCGTTGAGCCAGGAGTTGGTCGCGTCGATAACACGGCTTGCGGCGGTCTTTACGGTCCAGGCATCGGAGGTACAGTAATAGTCTGTCAGGAAGCTCTTGACCGCGGTCTCCGCGGCAATTTGACTGACCGGGCTCGATGAAATGCCATCGGCAATCGCGACGGCGACACCCTTCATCATGAGGCCGGCGCCGTCCGGGACGACGGCGCCATGGAAATCCTGATTGATCGCCTTCCGGCCCGCTGCCGAATACTGGCCGAGCGAGACCTTGAGCTTGCCCGACTCGAGAGACTTCAACATCCAATCTTCCCAACAGGAAGCGGTCCCGCCGTCTTCCGGCGGGACCAGCAGGTCACGTTTTCACATCATTCGGCGGCGACGAGTCGCGTGGCGGGCTGTTCGGTTCCCTTGCGGCTCGGCGAGGTCTTGTAATGGGTGGCGTAGATCATGCCACCGACGAAGGTAAGGCCGCCGACGAGGTTTCCGACGACGGTCGGGATTTCGTTCCAGAGGAAGTAGTCCATCCATGTGAACTGACCGCCGAGCATGATGCCCGAAGGGAAGAGATACATGTTGACGATCGAGTGCTCGAAGCCGAGATAGAAGAAGATCAGGATCGGCATCCACATGGCAATCACCTTGCCGGACACCGAGTTTGACATCATTGCCGCGATAACGCCCGTCGAGACCATCCAGTTGCACATCACGGCCCGTACGAAGAGCGTCAACATGCCAGCGGCTCCAGCGGCCGCATAACCGAGCGTTCGCGACTCGCCGATAGTGCCTATCTTTTGCCCGACCGCGTTCGGTTCCTGCGAAAAACCCATGGTGAAGATGATTGCCATGAAGACGGCGGTAGTCATTGCGCCCGCGAAGTTTCCGACAAAGACGAGGCCCCAGTTGCGCAGCACCCCACCGATGGTCACGCCGGGGCGTTTGGCGATCAGCGCCAGCGGCGCCAGGGTGAACACGCCGGTCAGCAGATCAAAGCCCATGAGGTAAAGCATGCAGAAGCCGACCGGAAAGAGCAGGGCTCCGATCAGCGGCTCTCCCGTATTGACGTTGATGGTGACCGCGAACGCTGCCGCGAGCGCCAGGATGGCACCGGCCATATAGGCACGGATCAGAGTGTCCTTTGTGGACATGAAGACTTTGGACTCGCCCGCATCGATCATCTTCGTGGCGAATTCCTGGGGTGCTACGTAGGACATCGCGCTTCCTTTTCGCGTTCAGAAACGGCTCAGCGAGCCGCATGGTTGTTTGCAAGGTCGAGATAGATTTCTCGTCCCTCGATCCGGACCGGGAAGGTTGATGTCCTTCCATCGTCCGCGCCTTGGGCTTCGCCCGTTTCAAGTGAAATCACCCAGTTGTGGAGCGGACATGTGACGCAGCCGTCATGAACGATCCCCTCGCTGAGCGGCCCGTTCTTGTGCGGGCATTTGTCTTCCAATGCGAAGATGCGATCATCGACGGTCCTGAAGACAGCAATCTTCGTTTCGCCCTTGTGGACGCGGCGTGAACCCTGGCGTGGGATGTCGTCGACGGTGCCGACCAGAATCCACGCGGCCTCAGTTCTAAGATTGTGAGCGTTCATTCCGCTGCTTCCTTCTGGATGACGGCCATCGGCCTGAACTCATGCTTGTCCTTGCCGGAGACGCGCTCCGACCAGGGATCGACCTGAGCGAATTTCTGGCTGAAGACAAAGCGGTCGAAATAGGCCTTGCGCTTGTCAGCGTCGTCCATGATCTGGCGGCGGATCTCGTCGAGACCGACGCGTTTCGCCCATTTGTAGATGCGTTCGAGGTAGCGGGCCTGCTCGCGATACATCTGCGTCAGGGCGACGATGTGCTCCAGGGCCTCGTCCTCGGTCTTGACGAGCCCAAGGACCTCCGTGCCCTTGATGTCGAGTCCGGCCGCACCGGCGAAATGGATCTCGAAGCCGGAGTCGACGCAGATGACGCCGACGTCCTTGCAGGTCGCTTCCGCGCAATTCCTTGGACAGCCCGAGACGGCCATCTTCACCTTGGCGGGAGTCCACGAGCCCCACATGAACTTCTCGATGCGGATGCCGAGCCCGGTGGAGTCCTGGGTGCCGAAGCGGCACCATTGCTCGCCAACACAGGTCTTCACCGTCCTGAGGCCCTTCGCGTAGGCCTGGCCGGATACGAAACCGGCCTTGCCGAGGTCGGCCCAGACGGCGGGCAGGTCCTCCTTCTCGATGCCGAGCAGATCGATGCGCTGGCCGCCGGTCACCTTGACCATCGGCACGTTGAACTTGTCGACAACGTCAGCAATGGCGCGCAGTTCCTTCGAGCTGGTGACCCCGCCCCACATGCGCGGGACCACCGAATAGGTGCCGTCCTTCTGGATATTCGCGTGGACGCGCTCGTTGATGAAGCGTGACTGGTAGTCGTCGGCATATTCGTCCGGCCAGTCGCAGACGAGATAGTAGTTGAGCGCCGGCCGGCACTTCGCGCAGCCGCAGGACGTCTTCCATTCGAGCTCCTGCATGACGGCGGGAATGGTCTTCAGCTTCTTCGCCTTGATCAGACGGCGGACGTCGTCGTGTCCGAGCTCTGTGCAGTTGCACATCGGCTGGACGGCGGCCGGGTTGTAGCTGTCGCCGAGCGTCAGCGACATCAGCTGCTCAACCAGACCGGTGCAGGAGCCGCAGGAGGCGGACGCCTTGGTGTGGGCGCGCACGTCGTCCAGCGACGTCAGGCCCTTCCCGGTGATCGCCCCGACGATCTTGCCCTTGCAGACGCCGTTGCAGCCGCAGATCTCCGCATCATCCGGCAAGGCTGCAACGGCCGCCATAGGGTCCAGCGGGGACCCTCCCTGGTAGGCCTGACCGAAGATCAGCGTGTCGCGCATCTCGGTGATGTCGGTGCCGCGCTTCATGAGGTCGTTGAACCAGGCACCGTCCGCGGTCTCGCCGTAGAGTACCGTGCCGATAATGCGGTTCTCCCTGAGTACCAGGCGCTTGTAGATGCCGGCAGTGGCATCGCGCAGCACGATTTCCTCTCGCCCCTCGCCATCGGCGAAGTCGCCGACCGAAAAGAGATTGATGCCGGTCACCTTGAGCTTCGTCGGCGTATCGGAATGGACGAAGGCGGCGCTACGTTCTCCGGCAAGATGGGCGGCGGCCACCCGTGCCATTTCATAAAGCGGCGCGACGAGACCGTAGACCATGCCTCCGACTTCAGCGCATTCGCCGAGCGCCATGATGTCCCCGTCCGAAGTCTGCATGCCTGCGTCGACGACGATGCCGCGATTGACGGCGAGGCCTGCCTCTTTGGCAAGACCGACATTCGGCCTGATGCCGACCGCCATCACGACCAAAGTTGCCGGAATGATGCGCCCGTCGTCGAGCTCGATGCCCTCGACCTTACCCTCGCCAACGATCCGTTTGGTATTTGCCTTGGTGATGACCTTGATGCCGCGCTCCTCGACCGCCTTCTGCAAGAGATAACCGGCGGCCGGATCTAACTGGCGTTCCATCAGCGTCGGCATGACGTGCAGCACGGTGACGTCCATGCCACGCGCCTTCAGACCGGCTGCCGCCTCCAGGCCGAGCAGGCCGCCACCGATGACGATCGCCTTTTCGCGCGACTGGGCGGCAAGCAGCATCGCCTGCACGTCGTCTAGATCGCGATAGGTGATGACGCCGCGCAGATCCTTGCCGGGAACGGGGATGATGAAGGGCACCGAACCGGTGGCGATCACCAGCTTGTCGTAGCTTTCCGTGACGCCGTGGTCGGAGGTGACCGTCTTGGCGTGACGATCGATCGCGACGATCTTGTGGCCCTTGTAGAGAGTGATGCCGTGCTGGATGTACCAGCCGTCGCCGTGAATGACGATCTGCTCGTAGGTCTTTTCGCCGGAGAGAACCGGCGACAGCATGATGCGGTCGTAATTGACGCGCGGTTCGGCGTTGAAAATCGTTACTTCATAGCGCCCGGGCGCCTTTTCGAAGAGTTCCTCCAGCATGCGGCCCGGCGCCATGCCGTTGCCAACGATCACCAGTTTCTCAGTCATCATTTCACTCCGCGGCTTGTTTCTTGAGAGTTTGGGCGGACAACATGGTTCGGGCGGCGCGCTTGTTCCGGATCGCTTCGAGATGTTCGGGATCGGGGTTAGCGCCGCCTTCATAGGCCTCCAGGAAGTCCAGGAGTTCCTCGCGGTAGGCATAGTAGTCGGGGTGCGACAGCAGCTCCTTGCGCGAGCGCGGCCGGGGCAGGTTCACTTCCATGATGTTGCCGATCCGCGCGTTCGGGCCGTTCGACATCATCACCACGCGGTCTGCGAGCAGGATCGCCTCATCGACGTCGTGCGTGACGCAGATTGCCGTCACCTGGGTCCGCTTCCACACGTCCATCAGCACTTCCTGCAGCTCCCAGCGAGTGAGGCTGTCGAGCATGCCGAAGGGTTCGTCGAGGAGGAGCAGCTTCGGCGACAGCGCGAACGCCCGGGCGATGCCGACACGCTGCTTCATGCCGTTTGACAGGTCGGCCGCGAGCCGGTGCATCGCATCGCCGAGGCCGACGCGCTGCAGGTAATATTCGACGACGTCGCGCCGCTCGGCCGGCGTGGCGTCGGGATAGACGCGGTCGACCCCGAGCGCGACGTTCTCGCGGGCGGTCAGCCAGGGAAGCAGCGAGGGGGCCTGGAAAACCACTGCGCGGTCCGGGCCGGCGCCCGAAATTTCCCTTCCGTCGAGGATGATGCCGCCCGACGAGATCGGGTTGAGGCCGGCCATCATCGACAGCACGGTCGACTTGCCGCATCCGGAATGCCCGATAATCGAAACGAATTCGCCCCTGTTCATCTTGAGGTTGAAGCCGTCGACCACCGTCAAGGGACCTTTCGGCGTCGGATAGACCTTCCGCACCTCGAAAAATTCGACGTAGCTCTTCTCGATCGCGGAGCGCGCCTTTCGGGCATAGGCATCCGGCAGCTTGGCACCGGCCAGCTTCTGCGTGATCGGCACGACGTTCGGCAAGGCGACGGCGCCGCTTTCGGCCGTATTGCGCCCTGCGCCCAGGTCCATCAAATATTCGGTGACGGCGCCGCGAAGGCGGATGAACTCGGCGTTCGAGTTGATTTCCGCGCGGTCGCGTGGGCGCGGCAGGTTCACCTCGAAGCTCGGCCCCAGCGATGCCATCGGGCCGGGCGTCAAGGGAATGATCCGGTCGGCGAGCAGGATCGCCTCGTCGACGTCGTTGGTGATGAGGATGATCGTCTTCTTTTCCTTCGACGAAATCTCGGCGAGTTCGTCCTGAAGCTTCGACCGGGTGAGCGCGTCGAGCGCCGAGAGCGGCTCATCGAGCAGGAGCACGTCGGG
This sequence comes from Sinorhizobium sp. 8-89, assembly GCF_030124325.1. Classification (GTDB taxonomy): domain Bacteria; phylum Pseudomonadota; class Alphaproteobacteria; order Rhizobiales; family Rhizobiaceae; genus Sinorhizobium. The sequence goes on along the minus strand of NZ_JASKLR010000009.1, from coordinate 92,435 downwards.
CCGCATCGCAAGCGCTCTTGCCACGGCAACACGCTGACGCATGCCACCCGAGAGTTCCGCGGGCCGGCGCTCCGTCGCATGGGACAGACCCACCATCTCGATATAGTACTGAACAATCTTCGCTCTTTCCGCCTTGTTCTTGCCGGAGTGCACCGCATCGACCGCGAGGGCGACGTTGGCGCGGACCGAGAGCCAGGGCATCAGCGAATAGGACTGGAAGACGACCCCCCGCTCCGGCCCGGGACCCGACACTTCCTTGTCGCGGAAGAGCACCGCGCCCAGATCCGGCATCGTCAGGCCGGCGAGAAGGGAAATCAGCGTCGATTTGCCCGAGCCGGAAAAGCCGACGATGGCGATGAACTCGCCTTCCTCGACCTTGAGGTTTACGCCCGAGAGGACGTCGTTGCGCGACTTGCCCTCGCCGAAGGACTTCGAGACATCGCTCAGTTGAAGAATTGTCATGGGCGCCTCCTACCGGTTCGACGTGAAGGTGAAGGCGGACTGGAGGGCATACATGACCCGATCCAGAATGAAGCCGATGATGCCGATCGACAGGACCGCAACCATGATGCGGGCGAGCGAGTCAGAGGAACCGTTCTGGAATTCGTCCCATACGAACTTTCCGAGGCCGGGGTTCTGGGCGAGCATCTCAGCCGCAATCAACACCATCCAGCCCACGCCCAGCGACAGCCTGAGCCCGGTGAAGATCAAGGGAAGGGCGGACGGGAGAACGAGCTTGCGGATCGTCGTCGCGGTCGAAAGCTGCAGGACCTTGCCGACGTTCATCAGGTCCTTGTCGATCGAGGCGACGCCGAGCGCGGTGTTGATGAGCGTCGGCCACAGCGAACAGAGGGTGACGGTCACCGCCGAGATCACCAGGGACTTCGGCAGAAGGCTCGACGGATCCGCATAAAGTGCCGAGACGACCATGGTCACGATCGGCAGCCATGCCAGCGGCGAGACCGGCTTGAAGATCTGGATCAGCGGATTGATCGCGCCGCTGATCGTCTTGGACAGACCGGAAGCGATTCCGAGCGGTACGGCGACCAGAGTCGCGATGACGAAGCCGAGTCCGACCGTCATCAGCGACGTCGCGATCTGGTCGATATAGGTTGGCTTGCCCGTGAACACGCGATGCTTGACCTGCCCGGGCTTGCCCTCGGCGACGAGCTTGGCGTTGCGTTCGTCCTGCCGGGCATAGAAGGCGGCTGCCTTGCTCCGTTCCGCAAAGTGGTCCTGGAGGAGTACGTTCGCCTGGCCGAAAACGGCTGCGGGGCCCGGAATGGCGCCGAGTGAGGTTTGAACCTTTGGCGCAAGAAAGCCCCAGAGGGCCAGAAAACACAGGATGCCGGCAAGCGGCACCAGCAGCACCTTGCGGATCTCTGACATCTGCTCGGCGACATTGTCGCCGGCGGCCATGCGCAGGATCGGGGTCACCCAACCAAGCCCGAGCACGTTGAGCCAACCGGCGGCCTTGTTGATCCGCTGAAACAGACGCTCTCGTCGCGCGAGTTTCGATTGAGCCACGGTGATCGCTTGAGTCATGGATTTGTCTCATCTGTTGGAATTGTGGTCTCGGAACCGGCGGCCTCGGATTTCGCGCCGCCGGCACGAAGTTCAGCCGCCGACGACGTCCGACCCGGATATCGTCTGTCCGTTCTTCAGCCCGATCTTGAGCGAGTCGATGTATGCGTTCGGCGCCTTCGCATCGAAGGCGACACCGTCGATGAAGTCGGAGGTCGGCGCCCTGTAGCCGTCGGTGCCGAAGGGGAAGTCGCCCTTGGCGGCGGTGCCCTCTTCGACCAGCATCTCGGCTGCCTTCATGTAGATGTCCGGCAGGTAGACGGATTTGGCCGTTTCCGCGTACCAGGCATCGTCCTTGTGCTCGGCGATCTGACCCCAGCGGCGCATCTGCGTCAGGTACCAGATGGCGTCGGAGTAGAACGGATAGGTCGCGTTGTGGCGGAAGAACACGTTGAAGTCCGGAACGTCGCGCTTGTCGCCCCGCTCGTATTCGAAGGTGCCGGTCATCGAGTTCGCGATAACGGCCGCGTCGGCGCCGACATATTCGCTGCGCGACAAGATTTCGACGGCCTCTGCCCTGTTGGCATTGTTGTTTTCGTCCAGCCATTTGGCTGCGCGAATGAGCGCCTTGGTGAGCGCAAGCGTCGTGTTCGGGTATTTTTCGGTAAATTCCTTGGTCAGCCCGAAGACCTTCTCCGGATTGTTCTTCCAGATTTCGTAGTCGGTCACGACCGGTACGCCGATGCCCTTGAAGACCGCAGCCTGGTTCCAGGGCTCGCCGACGCTGTAGCCGACGATCGTGCCGGCCTCGAGGGTGGAGGGCATCTGCGGCGGCGGCGTCACCGAAAGGAGCGCGTCCGCTCTGATCTGTCCCGCGACGTTTTCCGGTGAATAGAACCCGGGATGGATGCCGCCGGCAGCCAGCCAGTAGCGAAGCTCGTAATTGTGGGTGGAAACCGGAAACACCATGCCGAGATTGAACGGCTTGCCCTCGGCCTTGAACGCATCCACGACGGGCTTCAATGCGTCGGCCTTGATGGGGTGGACCGGCTTGCCGTCGTCGCCGAGCGGAATGTGCTCCTTCATCATCGCCCAGACGTCGTTCGAGACGGTGATGCCGTTGCCGTTCAGGTCCATGGAGAAGGGCGTGACGATATGCGCCTTGGTGCCGAAGCCGATCGTGGCGGCGAGCGGCTGGCCGGCAAGCATATGCGCGCCGTCCAGTTCGCCGGTTATCACGCGATCGAGCAGCACCTTCCAGTTGGCCTGCGGTTCAAGCGTGACGAACAGACCCTCCTCCTCGAAGAAGCCCTTTTCGTAGGCGATCGCCAGGGGCGCCATGTCGGTGAGCTTTATGAAGCCGAGCTTGAGTTCGTCCTTCTCGAGTTCCAGCATTTCGGCGGACGCGAAAGAGCTGGCGCCGACGTAGAGCGCAGCCGCCCGGGTGGCGACGGTCGAACACTTCGCGATTTTTCCAGTGGAAGGCCTGCTCATGCTGTTCTCCTGTTTATCGGCGATGGGAGGTTCGCCTGCGGTTGCGACGTTCGGGACAAAAGAAAAAGGCTGCCAAAACCGAATCCGACGCTCTGCCTCGTTCAGAGCGCGTTCCCGGTTTGGCAGCCTTGCCTTCTGCGCCCTTCATTGGACGCTGATTATTTCGAGCGGACCCTATGGCCCTACGCTTTCGTCAATGCAGGATCCGTGCCAGTTCGCAGCTACGCCGATTTCTTCGGTTTTTCAGGGATGTACCCAAAGCGCTGATCCACTGGTGAGTGGCCCTTAAGCTGTTCCTTGAATAAATTTTGCGCAGTGCACAATTATCGAGCAGTGGCGGGAGGCGGGTTCAGCGCTGGCTCGCGACATAGTCGTCGAGCCGGTCCGGGTCGAAGATCCGGCCATCGAAAAAGCCGTCAGGGCCCAGAACGAGTCCTTTTTCCGAAGCGCCGACCGGCGCCGCGACGGTCAGGGCGCCCTCGACCTTCATGTTGGCGCCAGGCATCGGTGCGGCGATCGGCCTCAGCGCCTGGCGGTAGATGTCGGGCCGGTAGGTATCACGCGCGCGCTCGGCCAGTGCCGCTGAATGGGGCGTGTGTCCCCAGCGCACCATCTGGCTGTAGAACCAGAGGGCATGGCTCTGCCAGGGAAAGGTGGCGCCCTTGGCGTGCGGGACAAAGAACTCCGGAATATAGCCGGTCGCGCCGCCGCCAAGCGTCAGTCGGCCCGTAAGGATCGGCATCAGCCTCTCGCGCGGCAGATCAAGATAGGCAGGGGTGCTCATCAGTGCCGCGAGTTCTTCGTGATTTGCGCTTTCGCCGCACCACATCGAGCTTCGGTAGAGTGCGCGCAGCAGGGCGTCCAGCGCCGGGCGGTTTTCCGAGGCGAACCGGGCCGAAACGCCGAGCACCTTTTCCGGGCTCAGCCGCCAGATCGATGCTTTGGTGGTGGCAATACGCCCGGCATGGCTTGCGACCGCAACGCTGTTCCACGGTTCGCCGACGCAGAAGCCGTCGATCGCCCCGGTCGAGAGCGCATCCGCCATCAGCGGCGGTGGAACCACGACGATCTCGACGTGCTTCTCCGGGTCGATGCCGCAGCCGGCGAGCCAGTAGCGCAGTTCGTAGTTATGGCCGGAGAAAGGGTGCACAACGGCAAAACGAAGCGGCGGCTCGCCCGAGGCGCGGCGGCGTTCGACGATGCGCCTGAGTGCTGCGCCATTGGCGCTCGGGTCAGTGCCGGGGCCGGCGTTCTCGGCAGTCATGCGCCTCCAAAGGTCCTGCGAGACCGTCACCGCATTGCCGCCAAGTCCGAGCGCAAGGGGTGCCACGAGTTCCAGCGACAGCGGCGTCAGGCCGAGATTGGATGCAATTGGCATTGGCGCCAACATGTGGGCCGCCTGGAAATGGCCGACGGCGATCCGGTCGCGAATATTGGCCCAGGACGTTTCGCGAACCAGATGCACCGACAGGCCCTCGTCTCCGACGAAGCCCTTCTCGATGGCCGCGACCAGCACCGCGCTGTCGAACAGCGGCATGAAGCCAAGAGTGACGTCGGCAGTGGCAGCCATTCAAAGGTCCTCCAGCAATCCCGCCGCCAGTACGAGGCTTTGTGCGATTTCGGCTATTTTTCGGTTTTGGTTCATCGCGGTCGTGCGCAGGAGTTTGTAGGCCTCCTGTTCGCCGATGCCGCGCGACTTCATCAAGATGCCCTTGGCGCGATCGATTACCTTGCGATCTGCAAGCTCGCTTCGCGCGTCCGCCAATTCGCGTTCCATGCGCGAAAAGGCGTTGAAACGGCTGATCGCCATGTCGAGGATCGGCTTCACACGTTCCTGCCGCAGCCCGTCGACGACATAAGCCGAGACGCCGGCATCGATCGCCGCTTCGATCATGCGGCTGTCGGATCGATCGACGAACATGGCAATCGGGCGCTTAACCGAGCGAGAGAGCTGGAACATGCTCTCCAGCAAATCGCGATTGGGATTTTCGAGATCGATGACGATCACGTCCGGCTGCAACCGTTCGATCACGCGCCCGACACCATGGACGTCGTGCACGACGCTTACGCGGCTGTGGCCGGCATCGCGCAGTCCCGCCTCGATGATCGAGGCACGGATGGCGTTCTCGTCAATCACGAGAATGGTCAGGTCGCGATGAATCATGCGGCGATCATGATGCAGTGCAGCAAATTTCGCAACATACCTGCCTAAAAAATTTGCGCTTCCGCAGGTTGCATGAATTTAAGGCGCAAGCGAGCTCGGCATCACTCGGAACGGCCGAGGCTTGAACCGCTCTGCACGCCCCTCCATCTATTTTGAACACAGCGTGCCAATTCTTTCGCTCCTTTGGTGGGCGGCGATGGTCACTGCTGCTTGAGGATCAGATCATGGGTTTCATGGACAAGGAAATAGCGCCCGTCGATGACGGCGCGCTGACGGACGCCTATTCGCATGCAATTGCCGGGGCGGTCGACGTGGTCGGCCCTGCGGTCAGCCGCATCGAGCGAGTGGGTGGCAGGGCCGGTCACGGCTCGGGCTTCGCCATCTCTTCCGACGGGCTGATCGTGACGAACAATCACGTCGTCGGGGATTCCAAGGCCGTCCGCATCACGACGCCAGACGAGTTCGTGACGGAAGGTCGCGTGCTCGGTCGCGATGTCGACACCGACATCGCGCTCATCCGGGCGAACTCGGGCGTCGGAGCCTGGGCGCGCCTGGGGGATTCGAAACGGCTGCGGCGCGGGCACATCGCCATTGCCATCGGCAATCCGTTAGGTTTCGAATGGACCGTCACCGCCGGCATCGTCTCGGCGCTCGGACGCACGATGCGGGCGGCAAGCGGGCGGCTGATGGACGACGTGATCCAGACCGACGCCGCCCTCAACCCTGGAAATTCGGGAGGGCCGTTGGTCTCCTCGAGCGGCGAAGTGATCGGGGTCAACACGGCCGTGATCCAGGGAGCGCAGAGCATTGCCTTCGCGGTCGCCTCGAACACGGCAAATTTCGTGATTTCCGAGATACTCAGATACGGCCATGTCAGGCGGGCGTTCATCGGCATCGCCGGCGATACGATTGAGCTGCCGCGCAGGATCGCCCTGGCGGCGGGGACCGACCAGACGACATCGGTTCGGCTGAGACGGTTGGAACCCGGCGGGCCAGCCGAGCGCGGTGGCCTTCGGGAAGGCGACTACGTCCTGGCGATCGACGGCAAGCCCGTCAGCGGCGTTGACGACGTCGTGAGGCTGATGGACGGCAGCAGGATCGGTCAGGCGACCGAATTCCTGATCTTCTCAGTGGCGGGCAAGATCGAAACGAGGACGCTGGCGCCGGTCGCGCGTTCATGAGCTGCCTACTGCTTGTCCTTAGGTCGAAATCGATTTAAGGACAAAATCATGCGGAAATCCAAAGCTCTACAGCGACCTTTGCGCGTCCAATTAGACGCGCGGCGCTGTAGGCCGACTTGCCAACGGTGAAGCGGCGGAGCGGTACCCCGATGGAAACCGCTCCACACGCAGTGCCCCCTCTTGAAACGACGCTGTTCCGGACGGAAAACCGTTCCCCGAAACGGCTTAGCAGCGGCCCAGGCTGCCCAGTGCCATCAGGTCGACCGTTGGTAGGACGTTCTTGTCGGCGATGTATTCGACTTCCTGGAGCAGGGAGGCCAGGGCCAATTCCAGGCAATATTGCACGCCTTCGACGTTCAACGTCTTGGCGGTGTCCCGCGCGTAGCTGACGAGCCGGGCAAGGGCGAGGAGTTCCTTCTCCTTGTCTTCTACGTCGATGGATAGCGTAATGGCTTGCTGCATGACTGCCCCCAGTGCATTCCGGGTCACTGCGACCCGCTCTCGTGCACAAATATAGCGTGACTTTGCCGCTGTGGGCGTGACACGAGCGTGACACACGCTGAATGGGAAATGCGGGCATTCCTACGTCTGAGGTTGATTAAGCAAGACCTTCCACATACTCGTCGAATTGAACGCCCAGTTCGGCCTTCCGCCGCGGAGTTCGTCCGGTTGAGCCCTGACCATTTCGAAAAGCTCAAGCGCATCAACACGCTTCTGATCGACCAATCCCTGATGCAACCTGGCCGATAGAGCGGCGCGATCGCCGTCCGTTTGAAGGTCCGCGTCGGCGACGATGGCCGCCCATGTACGCCGTTTGTAGAATATTTGCCCGGCTGCCGCCTCGATCCGCGCTGCATCTCCGGCGGTAATCAAGCCGCTCTGCCGCAGGCGGGCCAGCGTCGCGTGCACGTTAACAAGTGGGATCGTCAGGGGCGCGTAGCCGAGCTCGGCGGGGGCGTGAAGCAGGGCCACATCCGAGTCGTCCGCCAACTCTCCTGCGGTATACCGGCGATATATTTCTCCGACCCCGATCATTCCGAAGGACGCACATTCGGCCGCGCGCAGGGCACCCATGCTCGCAGCCCCAAAGACCTGCACGCCCTGCGAAAGGGCGAACAGTATCTCTTTGTGCCAGACCGGTGCGACATGTTCGAAGTTGCCGTCGACGAGGCCGATGACCGTTGCGCCACCTCGGACGACACGAAGCATATCCCCCTGTATAGCAGGCGGAAGGACCGCGAAGTCCGTGCCGGCCATTTCGTGTGCATCGGGGACGGTCGGACCCACAAACACGACCTTCATGCCACCTCCAGTGCCCAGGACAGCGCCCGGGTGCCGAAGCGACGCTTGCGGTCGCCCTCCGGGTTCTCCAGGTCCGGAACGAAGATTTTGACCACAGAAAATGGCTGGCCATTGCCAAGCAGCGGCACGGAGACGACCGGACCGACGCCAACCTCCCGGAGCCGCTGCAAGACGAAGGACAGGAGCGCATCCGGTCCTCCTGCTTGAAAGGCCCATACCGGCGTCGTTTCGCGAGGCGCAGCCCCGAACAGCCTTCGCGTCTGCTCCGGTAGTGGTCGAACGAACGTTTCCGGATAGACGTCGTCACGCGCGCCGCTGATATAGGTAAGCCTCGATTGGGCTGCTTCGGTCACGGCACGGATGGCCGCCCGCGGTGCATTCGGATGCGCCCCGTGCCCGACAGTGACATGGTGGAAAAGCGGCGCCTTCGCCGTAAGGATGTCTTTTCCGGCAACCACGGCGGTGAAGCACGGTATGCCGATGTCGCTGGTGATGTCGACCAGGCGCAGCTCGAGATTGGCCGCGGCGATCTTCCCGGCCATGGCGTCGAGCACCGGATCGCCGAGCGACTGCGGCGCGACGCAACCTCGAAGCCGCGCGGGCAACGGCGAAAGGCGCCAAAGGACGTCCGCGTCACGCTCGATCCGCTCGAGGAGCCCATGCAGCGCCGCCTCCGTTTCCGTATTGCCGGAGGCAAGTCCATCGGACGATTGCCAGTAGCGGCAGTTCTCCAGCGTTCTGTCGAGCAGGCTCGCTTCCAGCGGAACCCATGTTGCGGCCCCCCCGTCAAGGTTGCGGCCGAGGATCCAGCGGATGGGCTCGTCATCGCCAAGGTCGGGCTGCGCGCTGGCGATCAGCCCTGGCAGAGCCAGGGCCTCGTCTCCTTCGGCCAACAGTTCTCTACGGCTTGCAACTCTTGCCGATACACCCGGCGCACATGCGACGGCGCGTTCGAGCGCCTCCATGGCGGCCGAAACCTTGGCGTCGATATCCGTTATGCCCTTGCCCTGATTGATGACCAGTGACTTCGAATTCGGAGAGACGGCATTCCAGACCGGTATGCCGATGCAATCCAGTCCGGTCAGGCGCGCAAGCCGCGTGATGCCGAACTCCGGCAAAAGAGGCTCGATCCGGCCGAAGGTGGTTTCGGCGGTGCAGATCCGATCGGAATAGCGGATTGAGTCGGACATGGCTTTGAAGGACGCCTGGGCGGCAGTCCCTTTGGTCTGCCGCCCGTCGCGCGCATGGCCGGCGGTCAGCCGTCCATGAAACCCCCGAAGACGGCGTCGGCGGTACTTGCCGCAGCTGCAAGATTGACGGTTTTGACGACCGTGGAGCCGGACTTACGCAAGGCATCGGCGTCGGCCAGCGCGCCCTGCTTGGGCGGATCGATCCTGGTGACGGTCCCCGCCTTGAGATCCGCAAGCCACAAATGATCCTCTCCGGCAATGCCGAAAACAACAACTCCAGCCATTACTTACCCCTCTTGCTGTCGCGCGGAATTGCGCCTCAAAAACCTGCCTTCATCAAACCTTCCCGGTAATGTTCCTTCTGCCATTCCTCGCGGAAGGGCACGATCGCCATCCATCTGTCGAGATCGAAATCCGGATGGACTTCGAGCGTCTTGCGCACGAACTGGCGAGCTTTTCTGCGATCGCCGAGCATGCCCCAGCTTGCCGCCGATAGCCGGTCGGCCGGGGTGCGATCCCGCATCCGGTCGATATAGGCGAGAGCCTGTTCGTATTGGCCAAGAGAGTAGCTGGCACCGGCGGCCGTCCAGAAATATTCGTCCGGGGCGATCGGATTGAGATCGATCGCCGCCCCGATCTTCTGCAATCCCTCGCCGGGGCGGGAGGCCTGCACGAGCGTATCGGCGTAACTGGCAATGACATTGGCGTAATGCGGGCTGAGCTCTTCCGCCCTGTCGTGGAATTCGGCGCTCTCGTCGAATTCGCGCAGATAGAGCTTGACGACGCCGAGCTCCCGATAGCCGGAGGCGAGCGTCTCGTCTGCGGCCACGGCCTCGCGCGCATGTCTCTCGGCAAGCATCAGCAATTCCCGATCGCCGCGCGCCGTCAGCAGCCATTCGACGAAATAGCTTCGGGCAAGCCCGCTCATGGCGGGGGCAAAGTCTCTTTGGCCGCTGAGCGCTTCGCGGAAGCTCTTGCGGGCACGGCGGACTTCGGGAAGGTTCAGATGCTTGAGATACCGCTGGCCGAGGAGAAAGCTGCGGTAGGAGTCTCCGTTGCGCTCGTAGGCGTCGCGCGCGGCTTCGTTCCGCTCGACCTGGCTTGCGATCGCCGATGCGATCCGGTGCGCAATGCCCCTGCGCGACTGCATCAGCCCGTCGCCGACGAGATTGGACCGGTCGGCCCAGATGACCTCGTCGCTTGCGAAGAAGATGAGTTGGGCAAACAGGCTCTGGCGGCCACCCTCGTCCGTCAAGCGGGTATCGAGGATATAGCTGATGGTGTGCCGTTCGTAGGTGTTCGCCTTGTCGGCCTGCAGACCTATCTGAGCCGCGGTGTAGGGCGCGATCACGCTGACGGACCGAAGGGCGCAAAGGCCAATCGTCACGTCCTCGATGAGGGAGCTCGCAAATAATGCTGCGGCGTCGTGCGTGCGGTCCGCGTTCGGCGGCAGCAGGACGAGCCGCGGCGGCTTTTTCTGGTGAGGGTCGTCCCGGACGAGGACCTCCACGGGCGCTGACGGCTGGCGGACGATGGGCACCGATTGGCTGACGCTGTCGAAGATCAATTGCGCATCATGGTGCCGTCCCTCGGACTCCAGCGCGCTCTTCAATACCTTGCGGACTTCCTCGTCGGAGGGACTGCGTTCGAGCAATCGCATTGCCGCTGACTTGAGAAGTTCGCGATGTTTGCCCGCCGCAGCGGGTGCTGCGGCAAGCAAGCTCTCCCGCAGCCGCGACATCTGTGTCTCCCGTTGCCGGTTGACCCAGGCGTCGAGTGCCTTGCCGTGCGATCTCACATCCTTCAGGAAATCGTCGCGAAGCGCCATGGCGATACGACAGAAGCAAGCGACGGCATCGCCGCTCTCGTCCGTCACGGCGTCGAGATCGCTCGTCAGTGTTCCCGGGTTGAGCAGGATCGATGATTGCGAAAAGGTCAGGAAGGTTCGCCCGAGTTCCGTCTGTCGCGCGGCGATGCGGGAAATCGTCTTGCGCAGGTTGACATAGGCCTGGCTGGGTTCGACCTCGTCCCAGAGCAGCTTCGCCGCGTCCGCCCGAGACTGCTCGCGATGGCCGTTGGCAATGGCAAGACACAGGATGAGCAGCCCCTTCTCAGGGAAAGCGACTTCGCGGCCCGCTTCGTTAAGGAGGCGCAATCGTCCCAGAGTCTGCAACCTGTAGGTCATGCGGCCCCCTCGCTGACGCTATTTTAGTGTCTAGCCGTGCAGGGGCTCCGTGCGACGAGCTCCCGAAGCAACACTCGCCGACTCCGTATCCGGTGCCTGGGCCATGGCTGCGACGAGTGAGATGATCTTCTTCCGTAACACGGGGTCGGCAATCTTCAGGAAGGCCCTGTTGAGTGCGATACCCTCCTTCGAAGCCACGAAGGAAGAAATCTCGTTCGATTCATGGACGTCGCTGACGCCGTCTCGTGCCGACGCCTTGTCATCTTCGCGTTGGAAGAAAAAGCTTGGGTGGACGCCCAGGATATCGGCAATCGCCTGCAACCGGCTGGCGCCGATGCGGTTTGTGCCCTTTTCGTACTTCTGTACCTGCTGGAAGGTGATGCCCAAGCCATCGGCCAGCTTCTCCTGGCTCAGCCCGACCATCAATCTGCGCATTCTGACGCGAGAACCGACGAAGGTATCAATCGGGTTTGGATCCTTCTTGTTCATCTCAATGATTCTCCTCGGAACGGTTCAACCTCATGCGTATAAGTTTGCTTGAATAAATGCTGCCATGCAATCAGTGCGCGCCAGATTCCATCGGCTGAGACACATTTTGTGATTGTGTTGCGCGCCGGCTTCGTTTGCGGCCTGCCCGGCGCCGTCGCATTACCGGACGACCGGTTCGCCATGAAACCGGCGCCGCGAAGGCTTCGATACGCCGAACCCGACTTCCATCATCAGCCGCGGCGTCTGCCTTGCAACCGTGCCCATGTGGAACCCGAATGGATCCTCGACAAAGCCGAGCCCGGCTTGGCCGGTCAGGGTGATCGCATTCTGCTCACCGTAGAATTCCAGAACTTCGTTTGCCGGATGGCCGACGAGCAGCGTCAGTTGGTGCTTCAGGCGGCGACGGCGATGACTGCCCAGCACATAGACGTGCGGGCCGGCATTCTCGTCGACATCGGACAGGTAGAAGAAGAACTTCAGCATGCGCCAATCGTCGAGATCGAAGTGATACTTGAACGAGGCAAGGCTTATGTCGGCATCGGAGGCGGATTTCGTCGGGAAGCTCCACCAGACCCGGGTGGTGATCAACTGCGCCTCACCGCCGAGATAGTGATTGGCCACGTCGAGAAGAAGCGGGTCGCGTTGCACGGCGACGGCGGCATCGCATTGCAGGACTCGCTCGAAATGGTGCCCGCTGAGGATCGCGCGACCGAAGCGTTCTTCGGCCGCCGAATGTTCGCCCGCGAGAAACTCGAGCCGCCGATCGAAATTGCCGAAGCAGGGCGTCTCGTTCGCGAAACGCGCGATCTCGTCTCGTACGGCCGGCGGCAGTATCAGGCCAGAGAAAAGTCCTTTCTCGCGCAAGGCGGCCACCACTGCCCCGGTGGCGATGCCGTCGAACATGGAAGGTACCGCGCCCGCTGGCGAAGGAGCCGGCCTTGCTGTCAGCCAATGAGCCTTGCGCACCGGCATCGTACGGGCGAGAAGAAACATCGGCAGCCACGCCGGGTTCTCCCGCACGTCCGCCCAATAGGTGGGCACCCGCGCCAGCATGCGACGGAGCCGGCCGCCGCTGCGCGCAATCGTCTCGAGATCCTTTGACCCGGAAGCGCGTGAGTAGAGCATTTCAGTCCTCTCGTACACGAGACGACGTTCCCTTGCGGGAAGGCCGCCGTGGTCGCCGGAATGAGGAAGCTAGCGTGCGTCGAGCATTGCTGCAACGCAGCAATTTTAGGGGTTCTGCGGTTTTGGTTGCTGTGATCGCGAAGCCATCAGACAAGCCCGGCTGCCGTCGAGGCAAGCGCGGCGACCCCAAATCCGATGAGCACAAGCCCGGAAATGCGCGACACCCACGTCGCGAAACCGTCCGGCAGCCGCGTCTTTGCGAGCGCGATGCCGCCGCTCAAGAAGAACCACCAGGCAAGCGAACCGAGAAAGACGCCTGCGACGACAATCGCGCCTTTTGTTCCGTCGCCGACTGCCGAAAGCCCCAGCCCCGCGAAGATGGCGGCGAAGGACAAGATCGTTGTCGGGTTGGCGATCGTCAGGACGAAGGTGGCGGTCGTCGTGTGAATGAGATCGCGTGCACCGGTTTCAGCGACTGCGGCAAGTGGTTTCGGCGCAAGCCCGCGCCAGCCAAGCCAGATCATGAATAGACCACCTACGAGGCTGAGCGGTGTCGCGATCACGGACAACGCGGCAGCGAACGCCGCGAAACCCACCGCCGCCAGCATCGCGTAGGCCGCATCGGCGAGCGCTGTTCCGAGGCCGCCGGCGACGCCGGCCCAAAAGCCGCGCTGAAGCGTGCGGCTGATGCAGAGCGTGCCGATCGGCCCGAGCGGCGCGGCAATCGCGAGGCCGAGCAGGAGGCCTTTTCCGAAAAGCAGCACGGACATGTCTATCGGACCTCCGGTTCTGTGAAGAGGTTATCCGCGACGGTTGAAAGTGCGATGACCGTCTCGCTGCGGGCGAGATATCGCCGTGCCTTCAGTTCCGCGAGAAACGGTTCGATGTCGCCGAGCGTCGGCATGCGGATCTTGATGCAATAGGACCATGAGCCCGTCACGTGATGGCACTCGGCGACAGCCCGGTGCGCCGCCATGAATGCGCGGAATTCGGTTTCATCGGCATCGGCCGAAAGGGCGATCCAGACAAAGGCGAGAACGTCGAGACCGAGGGCGCGATGATCCACGTCGAGCGTGAAGCGGCGGATCGTGCCACTGGCGACGAGGCGGCGGATGCGCTCGTTGACTGCCGAGGGGGAGAGGTCGATCGTCGCGCCGATGTCGGTCAGCGATGATCGCGCGTCGAAGGCGAGGATTCCAATGATTTTTCTGTCGATGTCGTCCATGAGAGAAAAATACTCGGAAGTGGCGGGAAATTCAAGCGTTCTTGCGGTTCAGCGCCAAGCCGTCGAGGTGACTGCTGCGGCATGCGCTTGTCGCCGCGCGCTACACCGCTTGTCCGCAGGCAGAGAGGGAGCTATGACCGGGAACACAATCTCTCGCCAGCAGACAGGGACGGCAGGTCCAGGATGATGATCGAAAACAGGCACAGACCCAGCAGGCCGGCGCGCCGATTTCCCGGCTCGATCGTCGTCATGGGCGTGTCGGGCAGCGGAAAATCGTCCGTGGGCGAACGCATCGCGGAAGCCTACGGCTATCCCTTCATCGAGGGGGACGCCCTGCATCCGCCCGAGAACATCAGGAAGATGTCCGAAGGCATTCCGCTGACGGACCATGACCGCTGGCCGTGGCTTGAGGCGATCGGCCGTTTGCTGGCGGAAAGCCCCGGTCCGGTCGTCGTTGCCTGCTCAGCGCTCAAGCTCAGCTACCGGGAGAAGCTGCGAGAGGGCGCGCCGAAGCGGCTGGCCTTCGTCCATCTTCATGGAGCCGAAGCGGTATTGGCGGAGCGGATGCAGCATCGCACCGGTCATTTCATGCCAACGTCCTTGTTGAAGACCCAGCTTGCGACCCTGGAGGACCCGACGGGAGAGGCGAGCACGGTGACGATCGACATCGACCAACCGCTGGATGCGATCGTCGAGGAGGCGCTTGCCGCCCTCGGCAAAAGGTAATCGCGCGCCCCCATAGGTTGATGCCTGTTCCGCTTCGTGTCGAGACAAAAGACCCCTCGAATCGCGGCCGCCGGATGAGCGAGGCTCACGCCGACATCGAAGCATCGATCTGCCGTATGTAACCCTTCCCCTTTTCCAAATCGTGCTTGGCTACCCGGCTCTTTGGAAGGAAATTAGCCAAGCGCGATGTTATCGTTCGCGGCAATGGTCGTAGGGCGTTACGATGCAGCGATGAGAATTACAACAGTGGCCTTTGTGCGTCTGAAACGACATGCGGCGCTGTAGCGGTCGTGCTTCGGGGGCCCGGCGGGTCTGGTGCTTCAGGCAATGAGGAGTTCGTCGGCAGGGGCATGCGGAGGAGAAAAAGACATGTATCAAGGTGGACTGAGTTTCGCCCTTGGCGATGACATCGACGCATTGCGCGACAGCGTACGCCGATTTGCGAGCGAGCGGATCGCGCCGCTCGCGGAAGCGACGGACCGGAACAATGCCTTTCCGGCGCAGCTCTGGCGGGAAATGGGAGAACTCGGTGTGCTCGGCATCACCGCTGATGAGGCCTACGGCGGTTCCGGCATGGGCTATCTCGCCCACTGCGTCGCCATGGAGGAAATCAGCCGCGCATCCGCCTCGGTGGGCTTAAGCTACGGGGCCCACTCCAATCTCTGCGTCAACCAGATCAACCGCAACGGCACGCCTGCCCAAAAAGCCAAATATCTGCCGAAGCTGATTTCCGGCGAACATGTCGGCGCGCTCGCCATGTCCGAGCCGGGCGCCGGCTCCGACGTGGTCGCGATGGCGCTCAGGGCCGACAAGCGCGGCGACCGTTACGTGCTGAACGGCAACAAGATGTGGATCACCAATGGCCCAGACGCCGATGTGCTGGTGGTCTATGCGAAGACCGATCCGGCCGCCGGCCCGCGCGGCATCACCGCCTTTCTCGTGGAAAGGGGATTCGCCGGCTTCTCGACCGGCGAGAAGCTCGACAAGCTCGGCATGCGCGGCTCTAACACCTCAGAGCTCATCTTCAGGGATTGCGAGGTGCCGGAAGCACACGTGCTCGGCGGGGTCGGCAGCGGCGTCAACGTGCTGATGTCCGGCCTTGACTATGAGCGGGTGGTGCTTTCGGCAGGCCCGCTCGGGATCATGGCGGCTTGCCTCGATGTTGTCGTCCCCTATCTCCATGAACGCAAACAGTTCGGCCAACCGATCGGCGAGTTCCAGTTGATGCAGGGAAAACTTGCCGACATGTATGTGACGATGAACGCGGCGCGCGCCTATGTCTATGCCGTGGCGGCGGCGTGCGATCGGGGCGAAACCGCGCGCAAGGATGCCGCAGGCTGCATCCTCTATGCGGCGGAAAAGGCGACCGCATTGGCGCTCGAGGCGATCCAGGCGCTTGGCGGCAACGGCTACACCAACGACTATCCGGCCGCCCGCCTGCTGCGCGACGCCAAGCTCTACGAGATCGGCGCCGGCACCAGCGAGATCCGCCGCATGCTGATCGGGCGCGAACTGTTTGCGGAAACGAAATAGCCGAACGGCGGCAGCCGTCTTCTCGTGCAGGTCAAACCCCGTCCTTGAGGGCTTCATGACAATCCTGAGATCGCATATCTCGACATCCTCCGACGTTTACAAGACCAACCGTGCAGCCATGACGGACGCCATCGCGCCGATCGAGGAGGCGGTGCGGCTCGCCGTCAACGGCGGCGGCGAGGCGGCGCGGGAACGGCATGTCGACCGCGGGAAGCTGCTGCCGCGCGACCGGGTCGCTTCCATCATCGATCCGGGAACTCCCTTTCTGGAGGTCGGCGCCACCGCTGCACATGGCATGTACAATGGTGACGCGCCGGGTGCAGGGCTGATCGCCGGCATCGGCCGGGTTGCCGGGCGCGAATGCATGATCGTCTGCAACGATCCAACGGTAAAAGGCGGCACCTATTACCCGATTACAGTCAAGAAGCATCTGAGAGCGCAGGAGATCGCCGCCGAAAACCGGCTTCCCTGCGTCTACCTGGTTGATTCGGGCGGCGCCAATCTGCCGAACCAGGACGAGGTTTTTCCCGACCGCGAGCATTTCGGTCGCATCTTCTACAACCAGGCGAACATGTCGGCTGCCGGCATTCCCCAGATCGCCGTCGTCATGGGATCCTGCACGGCGGGCGGCGCCTATGTGCCGGCCATGTCCGACGAGGCGATCATCGTCGAGAGGCAGGGCACGATCTTTCTGGCCGGTCCTCCGCTCGTGCGCGCGGCGACCGGTGAAGTTGTCTCGGCCGAGGATCTCGGCGGCGCCGACGTGCACACACGGCTGTCGGGCGTCGCCGATCACCTGGCGCGTGACGACGCCCATGCTCTGGCGCTGGCGCGACGCGCCGTATCGGCATTGAACCGCGAGAAACCGTCGTCGGTGGAGCTTCGTACGCCTGAGCCACCGCTCTACGATCCGGAGGAAATCGCCGGCATCGTGCCCGCCGATCTCAGGACGCCCTATGAAATTCGCGAGGTGATCGCCCGGATCGTCGACGGGTCGCGTTTCGACGAATTCAAGGCCCGCTTCGGAACCACGCTCATCTGCGGCTTCGCCCACATTCATGGCATACCGGTCGGCATCGTCGCCAACAACGGGGTGCTGTTTTCGGAGTCGGCGCTGAAAGGGAGCCATTTCGTCGAGCTCTGCGCCCAGCGCAAGATCCCGCTGGTTTTTCTGCAGAACATCACAGGATTCATGGTCGGCCGCAAATATGAAACCGAGGGCATCGCCAAGCACGGCGCCAAGCTCGTGACGGCAGTGGCGACGGTGAAGGTGCCGAAGGTCACCATGCTGGTCGGCGGATCGTTCGGCGCCGGCAACTACGGCATGTGCGGGCGGGCCTTTTCACCGCGCTTCCTCTGGACCTGGCCGAACAGTCGCATATCGGTAATGGGCGGCGAACAGGCGGCCGGCGTGCTCTCGACCGTGCGCGGCGAAGCCTTGCGTCGAGCCGGGACGCCTTGGAGCGAGGAGGAGGAAGCGCGCTTCCGGCAACCGGTGCTCGATCTTTTCGAGCGGCAAAGCCATCCGCTCTATGCCTCGGCGCGGCTATGGGACGACGGCGTCGTCGATCCGCGAAAAAGCCGCGATGTGCTCGCGCTGTCGCTGTCGGCCGCGCTCAACGCCCCGATCGAGGACACACGCTTCGGATTGTTCAGGATGTAGGGAGGCCCCGCCATGAAACGCGACAATATCAACGCGATCAACGCACCGCAGCCGCGTGGCGGCTATTCGCAGGCCGTCAGTCTCGAGAATTTTCAACGGCTGCTCTTCGTCAGCGGCCAGATTCCCATGACCTCCGATGACGTGCTGCCGGAAGGCTTCGAGGCGCAGGCACGCCAGGTCTGGCTGAACGTCGATGCCCAGCTCAAGGCGGCCGGCATGACCAAGACCAATATCGTCAAAGTGACGACCTATCTCGCCGACAGAAATCATGTCCTGGCGAATCGTGAGATCCGCAATGACTATCTAGGTTCGCTGGCGCCGGCGATGACGGTCGTGATTGCCGGAATCTTCGATTCCGCCTGGCTCCTGGAAGTCGAAGTGGTGGCGGCGCAATAGAAGCGGAACCGAGGGGCATGTTTTCGAAACTCCTGATTGCCAATCGCGGCGAGATCGCCTGCCGCATCATTCGCACCGCCCGGCGGCTCGGGATACGCACCGTTGCCGTCTATTCCGATGCGGACGGCGACGCGCTTCATGTGACGCTCGCCGACGAGGCCATACGGATCGGCCCGGCAAACGCCTCCGAAAGCTATCTCGCAATCGACCGCGTCATCGAAGCCGCAAAGGCCGTCGGGGCTGACGCCATCCATCCGGGCTATGGCTTCCTGTCGGAGAACGCCGATTTCGCCGAGGCGGTCGATGCCGCAGGCATCGTTTTCGTGGGGCCGCCGCCGGAAGCGATCCGGGCGATGGGGCTGAAAGATGCGGCCAAGGCGCTGATGGAGCAGTCCGGCGTGCCCGTCGTGCCGGGCTATCACGGCGATCAGCAGGACCCTGAGTTCCTCGGTGCCCGAGCCGCTGAAATCGGCTATCCGGTGCTGATCAAAGCGCGCGCCGGCGGCGGCGGAAAGGGCATGCGGCGCGTCGAGCGGCGGGAGGATTTCGGTTCGGCGCTGGAGGCCGCGCAGCGGGAAGCGCAAGCGTCCTTCGGCGACGGCGGCGTCCTGATCGAGAAATATCTGAGGCGGCCCCGCCACATCGAGGTCCAGATTTTCGGGGATCGGCACGGCAATGTCGTTCATCTTTTCGAACGCGACTGCTCGTTGCAGCGACGGCACCAGAAGGTAATCGAGGAAGCGCCGGCACCGGGCATGACCGCGGAAGTGCGCCGCGCCATGGGAGATGCCGCCGTCAAGGCTGCGCACGCGATCGGCTATGTCGGCGCCGGAACGGTCGAGTTCATCGCCGACGTGACGAACGGCCTCTGGCCGGACCATTTCTATTTCATGGAAATGAACACGCGGCTGCAGGTCGAGCATCCGGTCACGGAGGCGGTTACGGGGCTCGATCTCGTCGAATGGCAATTGCGTGTCGCGGCCGGCGAGCGGCTGCCGAAAAAGCAGGGCGAGATCGGCATAGACGGTTGGTCTTTCGAGGCGCGTATCTATGCCGAGGATCCGGCCCGCGGCTTCCTGCCGGCGACCGGCCGGCTGGCGCAGCTAAGCTTTCCGGACAATGCGCGCATCGACTCCGGCGTCAAGCAGGGGGACGCGATAACGCCCTTCTACGATCCGCTGATCGCCAAGCTGATCGTGCATGGCGGGACACGGTCCGCAGCGCTCGCCCGGCTGCAGGCGGCGCTGAAGGAGGTCCGGATCGGCGGAACGGTCACCAACCTCGATTTTCTCATCAGGCTGACGGACGAACCGGATTTCCGCGCCGGCCGGCCGGACACGGGACTGATCGACCGGGCGGTCGAGCGGCTGGCGGCGCCGAGCGACCCAGACGATGAAGCCCTGGCACTTGCGGCAATCGTCTCGACCGGCGTGCTCCAGCCGATGACGTCCAACGATCCCTGGACGTCGCTCGGCTACTGGCAGATCTGGGGCGACGCGCACCGGACGGTTTCCATCGATCACGCGAACGGGCGCGCGGCCGTGACGCTCGCATCGCGCGGCCGCGATCAGTTCGCTGTGCGTGCCGGCAAGAGCACCTTGCCGGTCCTTGTCCTCGAGCGCTTCGAAAACGGTGCGCGCCTCGAAGTGGCCGGACAGAGGCAAACGCTTCGTTTCCTGCGGCAGGGCGAGACGCTCACATTGTTTCTCAACGGCCGGAACGTGGTGTTCCATCTGCCCGACGCGTTGTCCGGTGGGCATAGCGGGGAAATCGCGGATGACGAACTCGTCGCGCCGATGCCGGGTCTCGTCAAGATGGTCCGTGTCGGCGCCGGCGAGGCGGTCGCCAAGGGCCAGCCGCTGGTGGTGATGGAGGCCATGAAGATGGAACTCACGCTTTCGGCCTCTCGGCAGGGGACAGTCGCGAGCGTGCATGTGGCCGAGGGCACGCAGGTCAGCGAAGGAACTGTCCTCGTGACGCTCAGTGAGGAGGCTGCAGAGTGACAACGCCCCCAAACGAACACGTCACGATCGTCGAGATGGCGCCGCGTGACGGCCTCCAGAATGAATCCCGGCTTGTCGACACCGACGACAAGATCCAGCTCGTCGATCTGCTCTCGGATTGCGGTTTCGAACGCATTGAGGTGACGAGTTTCGTCAGCCCGAGGTGGGTGCCGCAGATGGCCGATGCCCCAGCGGTGATGGCCGGCATCACGAGGCGCCCGGGCATCCGCTACGCGGCATTGACGCCGAACATCAGGGGCTTCGAGGCCGCCCGCGCCGCGGGTGTCGACGAAGTGGCGATATTTGCCTCTGCCTCGGAGAGCTTCTCGCAGAAGAATATCAACTGTTCGATCGCCGAGAGCATCGAGCGCTTCCGCCCGGTCGCGGAGGCAAGCGTGCACCATGGAATTCCGATGCGCGGCTACGTCAGCTGCGTCGTCGAGTGCCCTTACGAGGGACCGATCGCGCCGGATGCCACCGCCCGCGTCGCGCGCCTTCTTTTCGAGCTCGGCTGCTACGAGACCAGTCTCGGCGACACGATCGGGCGCGGCACGCCGGAAGCCGTTGACACCATGCTGGCGACGGTGCTCGGCGACATCGATGCGGCGAAGCTTGCGGGTCACTTCCATGACACGTCCGGCCGGGCGCTGGAAAACATCGCGGTCGGTCTCGATCGGGGCCTGCGGGTGTTCGACGCGTCGACGGGGGGGCTCGGCGGTTGCCCCTACGCCCCCGGCGCCGCGGGTAATGTCGATACGCTTGCTGTGAATGCCTTTCTGCAGACGAAGGGATTTTCGACCGGGCTCGACACCGCAAAGCTCGATCGCGCAGCGGCCTTTGCCCGATCGCTGAGGAGCGCAACATGACTGACCAAACGATCCGGTGCATCGTCGACAAACGGGGCGTTGCCCGCCTGACGCTCGCCCGTCCGGATAAGCACAATGCGCTTTCCGCCACAATGATCCGCGAGCTCACGGATGCGGTGGTCCGGCTTGGCGATGAGAAGGCGGTCCGTGTCGTCATCCTCGACGCCGAGGGGAAGAGCTTTTGTGCGGGCGGCGATCTCGATTGGATGCGCCAGCAGTTTGATGCCGACCGGCAGGCGCGGATCGCCGAGGCGACCCGTCTGGCGATGATGTTCAAGGCGCTGAACGAGATGCCGAAGCCGCTGATCGCGCGGGTGCATGGCAATGCCTTCGGCGGCGGTGTCGGGCTGATGAGCGTTTGCGATGCAGTGGTTGCGGCGGTGGGCGCAAAGTTCGGTCTGACGGAGGCGAGGCTCGGGCTGATCCCGGCGACGATCAGTCCCTATGTCGTCGCCAGGATTGGCGAAGGAAGGGCGCGGCCGCTGTTCATGTCGGCACGGCTTTTCGGCGCCGAAGAGGCACTTGCCTGCGGTCTTGCGACGGTCGTGGTCGACGATGGACAGATGGACGCCGCCGTCGATGCGGAAATCGCCCCCTATCTTGCCGCCGCGCCGCAAGCGGCCGGAAGGGCCAAACGGCTGGCGCGATCACTCGGCATGCCGATCACGGATGCAGTCATCGCAGCGACGATCGAGCAGCTTGCCGATACCTGGGAAACGGAGGAAGCCCGGGAAGGAGTCTCGGCCTTCTTCGACCGGCGGACGCCCTCCTGGCAGATTTGAGCAGAAGCTGCGCTTGAAATGATCACAGGTTGAACCTATTTTACTGTTGTGTTGATCAAAACAGGATCGAGTTTTGCCATGGGCGCCCTCAACCTGGACATTCCCGCCGCCCGCTTCGGGGAGGATCATTCCCCGTTTCTGTCGGCACGCCTTGTCGCCGACCGTCTGGGCATAACGCTTGCCGAACTCGCCAAGCTGATTGGCGTCGCGCGGAACACGCTGACAGCCAAGACTGGTGCCCGCAAGGTCGATAGCGCCCTGAGCAAGGTCGTCCGCATTCTCGCCATGGCGTCCGAAATGGCGGGTGACGAGGGCCGCGCCGTGATCTGGTTCAAGCACCAGCCGATCCCCGGCTGGGCCGGAAAGACGGCGTTCGACCTCGTCGGCGAAGGCAAGGCCGACAAGGTTCTCGCCTATCTGGAAGCTGTTCGCGCCGGCGTCTACGCCTAGAGCGGGATGAGGAAAAGTGTGAGCGGTTTTCCGTCCACATCCCGCTCCGACTTAGAGCTGGCGCTGCCTGCCGTGCCGATGCCGCTCTGGCGCGCCTTCGTCCCGCGCTGGGCTCATGCTCCGCTTTCCGGGGAAGGGGCGGCGCGCTTCGGCGGCCGGTGGAATCCGGTGGGCATGCCGACGATCTATGCGGCGCGCGAACTTTCGACCGCCTGGGCCGAATACAACCAGGGCTTTGTGCAGCATCCGGCACTGATCGTACGGCTCGAGCTTTACGATGCCCGGCTGGCCGATCTAACGGACACCAATGTTCTTGCGGAGCTTGGGCTGGCGGATGCCATCCACCGGTGTGAATGGCGAGACGACCTCGACAGGGGCGTGACGCCGCAGACTCATAAGCTACAAGCCGATCTCGCCGCCCGCGAATTCCATGGCGTGATCTACCCGTCTTTCATGTCGCCCGGCGGCACCTGCGTCGCACTCTGGCGGTGGAACGGCGCGGGCGCGCCACGCCTTGAGGTCATCGATCCTGAAGGCAGGCTACCGAAGTCGCCGGTCTCCTGGCTTTAAAGTGGGATGAGGAAAAGGATCATTATCCCGCGTCTGCGCAACGCCTATTCGGAGGACGGTTCCGCGGTCTTGTTCAGGCGATATTTGAAGTCGCAATGGGATGCGCCTTGCATCACCGTCTGCGTGCGCTCAAGCGTGATGCGCGGATCGTAACTAGTGCAGAACACACCATCGCGGTTGCAGGACAGGAGATGCCCGATATGTCCCAGACCCATCTCCCGATAGGTCTCGGCATAACGACAGCGCAGCACATTGTAATGGAACTCCTCGTCCGTAGCCCTGACGACCTCGATCGTCAGCGCGTCGTCCTGAGTCCAGAGATCCTGCAGCTCCTGAAACGTCCGCAGGCTGGTTCCGCCGGGCGTTTTTGCGGCAAAGGTCTTTCCGGCGTCGATGGCAGCGCGCGTGATCGCAGTATCTATAATGGACTGCGCAAGCTCCTCACCGATTTTCTCGCGCATGACCTCGCAGATCGGCGCGATGATCCCCGCCTCGATCTTGCGTCTGGCAAGAATGCCGAGCTCGCCATCCATTGCCGATCTGGACTCGCTTTGCTGGTCGGTCATATGCAGGTCCCTTTTGTCATCAGCGCACGCTTCTTTGAATTAGAGCCGATTTAAGGAAACATGCAGCAACTCAAAGTGCTGCGGCTTCCTTTGCGTCTCCCACAGGGCGCTGTAGTGAGGGGAGTGAAGCTCACGCTAAGCCAGCTCCTCAAGCTAACGCAGCACCTTGCCGGGATTAAGGATGCCGTTCGGGTCAAGGGCATCCTTGATCCGGCGCATGACGTCTAGCTCGGTGGCGCTCCGGGAACGATCGAGGAAGTCGCGCTTCAGCGTGCCGATACCGTGTTCGGCGGAAATGGATCCGTGATAGGCGGCGACAAGGGGGTAGACGACCGCATCGACTTGATGCGCGGTTTCCTCTTCGGCGTCCGGAACGGAAAAGGCGATGTGGAGATTGCTGTCGCCGACATGGCCGAAAAAGGAGACGTGCGCCGACGGAAACCGTGCGGAAAGCGTCCTGCCGCATTCCTCGGCAAAGCGCCCGATATCGCCGATCGGCAGGCTTACATCGAGGTTGATGAGCGAAGGCAGCAACCTGTCCATCGCATGGCCTTCGCGCACGCGCCAGAAGGCTTGGGCCTCCTTCTCCGATTGGGCGAGCAGCGCATCGCCGATCACCCCGTCCTCGAGAGCCTGTCCGAGGAAGGCTTCGAACTGCTCGCGCTCGCCGTCATGTCCGCGGATGTCCTGCTCGATGATCACGGCGAAGGCCGGAGCGATTTCGAAGAATTGTCGTCCTTCCGCCTCGCAATTGAAGCGGAAATAGCTTTCCCACATCGCTTCGCACGCCGAGAGACCGGACAGTTCCCGTTGCGCCCGTTTGAGCAAGGCGACAACGTCCGCATAGCTGTCGAGCGCGCAGAGCGCCGTCAGCCGTCCGGCTGGCAACGGACGCAGGCGCAGCACGGCGCGGGTGATGATGCCGAGGGTGCCTTCCGAACCGATGAAGAATTGCCTGAGGTCGTAGCCGGTGTTGTTCTTGATCATCTTGTTGAGCGAGGAGACCACCGTGCCGTCGGCGAGCACGACCTCAAGGCCCAGGACATTGTCGCGCGCAACACCGTTGCGGATGACGCGAATGCCGCCGGCATTGGTGGCGAGATTGCCGCCGATCTGGCATGAGCCGCGGGCGCCGAGATCGATCGGCAGCAGGAAGCCCGCGTCCTCGGCCGCGCGTTGCGCGACTTCGAGCGGTGTGCCGGCAAGAACTGTCATCGTCGCGGCCGCCGTGTCGATCTCCTCGATTCCGGAAAGACGCTCCAGCGAAATGACGATGTCGTCCGGGTCGGGATTGGCCCCGCCAGCGAGCCCGGTCATGCCACCCTGGGGCACTACGCTTTGCCGATGGTCGTTGCAAATCTTGAGGGCGGCGGCAACCTCCGCCACGCTCACAGGGCGAAGCACCGCCTTGGGCAGGCTGCGTCCGGTGAGGCTTGCGTCGCTGCGATGGCGTTCCGCGATCCGCTCACCGGTCAGCACGACCGCCTCGCCAAGCGATCGCATGAGGTCTTCGACGACGGACATCACGTGCCCGTGCGCGCCAGTTCGCTGGTCTGTGCCGTGACGCTTCGCTGAATTTCCGGCAGCTTCTCCTCCTTGCGGAAGAGTGTCCATTTGGTCGGCCGGAAGGCGATGCGGGCGTGGTCGGCGGCGGTCGCGCGTTCCGGCGGCAGTTCG
Organism: Sinorhizobium sp. 8-89; assembly: GCF_030124325.1. Taxonomy (GTDB): domain Bacteria; phylum Pseudomonadota; class Alphaproteobacteria; order Rhizobiales; family Rhizobiaceae; genus Sinorhizobium. The sequence goes on along the minus strand of NZ_JASKLR010000009.1, from coordinate 67,324 downwards.
ATCTCAACGGCCGGGTGGGTCCTGCCGAGATCGAGCTCGAGATGGCGCGTTCCGGCGACACGGCGGCTGTTCGTTACAAGGCCGGCCAGACAGCCGCCGCAGCCGTCGATAAGTTCGATATCGTGCGGCCGGAAATAAAGGGTTGCCGACCCGTCGGGTTCGCTCGCCGCGCGCAACCCGATCGGCCGGTCCTCGAACCAGATTTCGCCGCTGGAAAGCGAGACTTCGAGGCAGTTGGACTGGCCGATGAAACCGTAGACGAAAGGCGAGACGGGGTGGTCATAGATGTCGTCGGGCGTGCCGACCTGCTCGATCGCGCCTTTGCTCATCACGACGACGCGGTCGGCAAGCTCCAACGCTTCCTCCTGGTCGTGGGTGACGAAAATGGTGGTGTGGCCGGTGCGATCGTGAATTTCCCGAAGCCAGCGCCTGAGTTCCTTGCGCACCTGCGCGTCGAGCGCCCCGAAGGGTTCGTCGAGCAGCAGCACATTGGGCTCGACAGCCATGGCGCGCGCGAGCGCCACGCGCTGGCGCTGGCCGCCGGAGAGCTGGGCCGGGTAGCGTTTTTCGAGACCGGAGAGCTGCACTAGCTCGAGCAGGTCGAGCGCGCGGCGGCGGATTTCGGCAGCCGGCGGCCGTCTGTTGGCCGGACGCACCTTCAGCCCGAAGGCGACGTTGTCGAGCACCGTCATGTGCCGGAAGAGCGCATAGTGCTGGAAGACGAAACCGATGTTGCGTTCCTGCACGCTCTTCTTGGATGCGTCCTCGTCGCCGAAGAAAATCATGCCCCCCGTCGGGCTTTCGAGCCCGGCGACGAGGCGGAGCAGCGTGGTCTTTCCTGAGCCGGAAGGACCGAGGAGCGCGATCAGCTCGCCAGAGCGGATGTCGAGCGAGACATCGTCGAGCGCCGGGAAGCGGCCGAATTCCTTGCGTATGTTCTGGACGCGGACTTCCATGAATGTGTGGCCCTTTCAATGCCTGCGGCTGGCAGCGATCTCGTCGCTGTAGCGAAGTTCGAGTGCCGTCTTCAGGACGAGCGTCACAAGCGCCAGAAGCGCAAGAAGCGCCGCCACCGCAAAGGCAGCGACGAAATTGTACTCGTTATAGAGGATTTCCACCTGCAACGGCATCGTGTTCGTTTGGCCGCGAATGTGGCCGGAAACGACGGAGACCGCACCGAACTCGCCCATTGCGCGGGCGTTGCAGAGAAGCACGCCGTAAAGCAGGCCCCATTTGATGTTGGGGAGCGTCACATGCCAGAAGGTTTGCCAGCCGGTGGCGCCGAGCGACAGTGCCGCCTCCTCGTCACTGGTGCCCTGTTCCTGCATGAGTGGGATCAGTTCGCGCGCGACGAAGGGAAAGGTGACGAAGACGGTAGCGAGCACCAGCCCCGGCACGGCAAACAGGATCTGGATGCCATAGCGTTGCAGGACAGGGCCGAGCAGGCTGTGCGATCCGAAGAGGAGCACGAAGACAAGACCCGAAATCACGGGCGACACCGAGAAGGGCAGGTCGATCAGGGTCGTCAGGAACGCCTTGCCCTTGAACTCGAATTTGGCGATCGCCCAGGCGGCCGCCACCCCGAAGACGAGATTGAGCGGCACGGCGATCGCGGCGACCAACAACGTCAGACGAATGGCGGAAAACGTTTCCGCATCACGCAGCGCCGAGACGAACTCCGCCGGCCCCTTGCGGAACGCCTCGATGAACACTGTGGCAAGCGGTAGCAGCAGGAAAAGCGCCACGAAAGCGAGAGCAATCACGATCAGGGTCGTGCGTGCAAACCGGGTCTCCGAAGTCGCCGCCGTTACCAGCGTTGATGGCGCCGAAATCGACGCGGAACCGACATCATGCGCCATTGCCATACCTCCGTCGGCTCCAGGACTGGATCATGTTGATGACCAGCAGCATGATGAAGGACAGGAGCAACATGACCGCGGCAATCGCGGTTGCCGCCGGATAGTTGAACTCCTCGAGGCGAATGATGATCAGGAGGGGTGCGATCTCCGAAACGTAAGGCAGGTTGCCGGCGATAAAGATGACGGAGCCGTATTCTCCGACGCCACGCGCAAAGGCGAGCGCGAAGCCCGTCAATCCGGCCGGCAAAAGCCCAGGTAACAGGACGCGGCTGATCGTCTGGTAGCGGCTGGCGCCAAGGGTCGCGGCCGCTTCCTCCACCTCCTTGTCGATTTCCTCCATGATCGGCTGCACCGTTCTGACGACGAAGGGCAGGCCGACGAAGACGAGGGCCACGACGATGCCGGCAGGTGTGAAAGCGATCTTGATGCCGAGCGGTTCGAGAAGCGAACCGATCCAGCCATTCGGAGCGTAAAGTGCGGTCAAGGCGATCCCGGCCACCGCCGTCGGCAGCGCAAACGGCAGGTCGACCATGGCGTCGATGACGCGCTTGCCCGGAAACCGGTAACGAACAAGCACCCAGGCCAGTACGACACCGAAAACGAGATTGATGACCGCGGCCACAAGGGCCGTGCCGAAGCTGATCGTCAAAGCGTTGACGGTCCGCTCGTCAGACGCCAGCGCGAAAAATTTCGACCAGCCGAGACCGCTTGAACGCCAGATGAGGCCGGAAAGCGGAATGAGAACGATGAGGGTAAGCCATGTCAGCGTGACGCCGAGCGCCAATCCGAAACCCGGAATGACGCTCGGTTGCCGAAACTGCCATCGCGTGCTGCTGCGAAAGGCCATGAAATATCATTGTCCCGGCTTGTAAATCTGGTCGAAAATTCCGCCGTCGGCGAAGAACTTCGGCTGAGCTTCCTTCCAACCGCCGAATTCGTCAATAGTGACCAGCTTCACATCGGCAAAGCGCGCCGTGTCTTTGGGGTCCGCAAGCTCCGGCTTGAAGGGCCGGTAATAGTGCTTGGCCGCGATTTTCTGACCGACATCGCTGTAAAGATAGTTCAGGTAGGCCTCGGCCACTTTCCGCGTGCCCTTGCTGTCGACGTTGCCGTCCACAAGTGCGACCGGCGGTTCGGCCTTGATCGAGGTAGATGGCGTCACAATCTCGAAATTGTCAGGCCCGAGCTCTTCCAGCGAGAGATAGGCTTCGTTTTCCCAGGCGAGCAGCACGTCGCCGAGGCCCCGCTGGACGAAGGTCGTCGTTGCGCCGCGCGCACCGGTGTCGAGAACCGGCACATGTTTGAATAGCTGGGCCACATACTCCTGCGCTTTGCCATCGTCGCCGCCATTGGCAGCCCGTGCCCAGGCCCAGGCCGCAAGGAAGTTCCAGCGCGCACCACCCGAAGTCTTCGGGTTCGGCGTGATCACCTGGATATCTTCCCTGACGAGATCACCCCAATCCTTGACGCCTTTCGGATTGCCCTTGCGGACGAGGAAGACGATCGTCGAGGTGTAGGGGGCGCTGTTGTTTTCGAAGCGAGTTTTCCAATCCGGCGGTATCTTGCCGGTCGCCGCGGCGATCGCATCGATATCGGCCTCGAGCGCCAGCGTCACGACATCCGCCTCGAGGCCGTCGATCACCGACCGAGCCTGCTTGCCGGAGCCGCCGTGAGAGGTCTGGATCGTCACGGTCTCGCCGGTATCGGCCTGCCACTTTTCGGCGAAGGCCGCATTGAAGTCCTTGTAGAGCTCCCGAGTCGGATCATAGGACACGTTCAGGATCGTTGTGTCTGCCTGAGCAAGGCCAAGAGAGCCTAGCTGCAGGCTGCCGACTACAAGCGCTAGTTTTACTACTCCGGTAAGTCTATTCGAGCCCATATCGCCCTCCATCCTTTGCCAGATAAAACTATCAATTTAATCGACTATCACAACGCAAACTTATGACGCGTCGCGGCCGTTTCGTGAAATGTCCTATCGTTTTCGCGCCGTTTGCGAAAATTCTTTGCTCGCGCGCCCTCTCCTCAGTGTGCTGCGCTCAGAAAATAGCACGATATTTTAGAACGGCCCCATACATCTGGACCCGCCGTATGGCGGCTCTGCTGCCGCCCGGTGCAATTCAGACGACTTCTGGTTGCGGCAAATGATCGGATCCAATGAGCGCGCCGGGCTGTTCGATGACCTTTGCGGCGACCTTCGCCGCAAACTCCGCTGAGCGCCGCGAGGGCAGACCCCGCAGCTGCATCGCCAGGAAGGCTCCGTTGAAGCTGTCGCCGGCGCTGGTCGTGTCGCTGACCGGGTTGGCAGGATGGGCGGGAACATGCACGAGCGCTTCGGCGTCGCTGATCGTTATGCCGTTCTCGCCGTCCTTGACCACGACAAGCTCCGCTCCGAGATCCCGGTAGCGCTTCGCCGTCGCCTCAGGGCTGGCGTCCCCGAAATAGCTGCGTTCGTCGTCGAAGCTCGGGAAGATCATCGTCGCCGCGCGAGCGCCGTCCGATATGGCCGCGCACATCGTCTCGGTGCTTTCCCACAGCCGCGGCCGCAGGTTCGGATCGAAAGCAACAGCCTTCCCCAAGTCGCGTGCCCGGCGAACCTCGTCGATGAGACGGCCGCGATCGTCGGGAGAGAGGATCGCGAGCGTGATGCCGGAGAAATAGACGAGCTCGGCACCATCGATCGCCGCGCGCAGACGCTCCCGGTCTTCGGCAAGCAATCTGGCCGCGGATGTTTCGCGCCAGTATTGGAAGCTGCGCTCGCCGTCCTTCAGGTGGATCATGTACATGCCGGGATTGCGCCCGTCGATGCGGCGCACATGATCGGTGGCGATGCCGGCGCTGCTCATGAAGGCGAGCATCTCGTCGGACAGCCTGTCCGTTCCGAGCGCCGTGAGGTAGCTTACCTGCCAACCGCTGCCGAGAAAGGCGCGCGCATACCACGCGGTATTGAAGCTATCGCCCGCGAAACCCTTCTTGAGGTGGCCGTCGCCGGCCTGTGAAAGTTCGATCATGCATTCGCCGATCGAGAGAAATGTCTTTGGCATCGGTAATCCCACGAGTGGAGAGGAGGGCGGGGCGTCGAGCAGTAGGCCGAAAGGCGGCCAGCCCTCCGCCCGTGCATCCTAGAAAAGTTCCCGGGTGCAAATCTAGATGTGAAATCGAAGAGATTGATCATTCGTGCGGTAGGCGCGCCCAAGGGGCTCGCCATCCCACTCCGGATTGGGATCGACGCAGGAGGCGGTATTCGCCTGACCGTCTTCGAGAGGATATCTGCCTCCGGCGGCAAGAGCGTGATACGGTAGTTGCAACGTCAACAGTCGGGGCGACCGTCCGCCCGAAGGGAGATCATGTCCGGTTCCGATGGCAGTATTCTCGATTATATCGGGGTACTGGCCGTGTTTCTGCTCGTCGGCGCCAACGGCTTTTTCGTCGCTGCAGAGTTTTCGCTCGTTTCGGTCCGCCGCAGCCGCGTGGCGGAGCTGGTCTCGCAAAGGCGCATGAATGCGAGCGCGCTCCAGCATGCCGTCGAAAATCTCGACGCCAATCTGGCCGCGACCCAGCTTGGGATCACGATATCGTCCCTGGCGCTCGGGTGGGTCGGCGAGCCCGCGCTCGCCCACCTGATCGAGCCGCTGATGACGGTCCTGCCTTCGACCTGGGCGTCGGTCGGAGCGCATGCGATAGCCGTCGCGGTGTCGTTTATCATTATCACCGCGTTGCATATCGTGCTCGGCGAACTGGCACCGAAGAGCCTGGCGCTGCAGCGCAGCGAGGGCACGGCGCTGGCCGTCGTTCGCCCGCTTGCATTGTTCCTTTTTCTGCTGCGTCCCGCGATTCTCGCCCTCAACGGCCTCGGCAATCTCGTGCTTCGGCTGATCGGTCTGCGCCCGGGAGCAGGCGAGTCATCGCTGCATTCTCCGACCGAGCTGAAGCTACTTGTCGCCGAAAGCCAGGAGGCCGGACTTCTCGATGCCGCCCAGCAGGAACTGGTGGAGCGGATATTCAGTATCGGCGACCGGAGAATTTCCGACTTCATGACGCCGCGGATCGAGATCGACTGGATCGACGCGGACGACACGCAGGAGGAGATCCTCAAGACGATCAGGGAATGTCGTCACGAGCAGCTTCTGATCGGCAGGGGCAACATCGACTACCCGCTGGGGATGGTGTTAAAAAAGGATCTGCTCGACCAGTTACTCGACCGTCAGTCGCTTGACGTCCTCGGCGTGGTTCGGGAGCCATTGATCCTGCACGAGTCGACGGCCGTCTTCCGCGTGCTGGAGAAGTTCAAGAGCGCCCCTGTCCGGCTGGCAGCGATCATCGACGAGTACGGGAGCCTGGAGGGGATCGTCACGCAAACCGACCTGTTGGAGGCGATTGCCGGTGACCTGCCGGATACGGAAACAGTCGAGCCGGATATCGTGGTGCGCGAGGATGGCAGCATGCTGATCGAGGGCATGATGGCCGCGCACGACGCTTTCGAAAGGCTGGGGTTCCACGACCGTCCGGAGGGCGACTTCCACACGATCGCCGGCTTCGCGCTGCAGGTGCTCGGCCATCTCCCGCATGTGGGCGAGGGCTTCGATTTCGAGGGCTGGCATTTCGAAATCGTCGACATGGACGGGATGCGCATCGACAAGCTTCTGGCTTCCCGAATTAGCTGACATCCCCCGTATTGCCGCGGTGATCGAGGCAGAGTGTATCGATCGTATCGAAATTTTTGATACAAAACAAAATAGTTGATTTGAAAAATCATACAGATTAGCTTCGGGCAAAATCGAATTCAACAAAACGAGGAAGCCCATGCGAGCAAAAGCCACCCTCAACCGGGAATACACCATCTCGACCGTTGACAAGCGCGTCTATGGTTCCTTCCTGGAACACATGGGGCGGGCGGTTTATACGGGCATCTATGAACCCGGTCATGAGAAGGCCGATGCGGATGGCTTTCGCAGTGACGTCCTCGAAATGGTGCGCGATCTCGACATGCCGATCGTGCGGTATCCCGGCGGCAATTTTGTTTCCGCCTACCGCTGGGAGGATGGCATCGGCCCGCGCGAGGAGCGCCCGGTTCGCCTGGATCTCGCATGGCGCACACGCGAGACCAACCAGGTTGGCGTCAATGAGTTCGCCGACTGGGCGAAGCGCGCCGGGACCGAGATGATGCTGGCGATGAACCTCGGCTCGCGCGGCTTGGACGACGCCCGCAATTTCCTTGAATATTGCAATCATCCCGGCGGGACGTATTGGAGCGACCTGCGCGCCAAGCACGGATACAGGGAGCCGCACAATGTCCGGCTCTGGTGCCTCGGCAACGAGATGGACGGGCCGTGGCAAGTCGGTCACAAGAGCGCGGCCGAGTATGGCCATCTGGCCCACGAAGTGAGCAAGGCCTTCAAATATTTCGACAAGACGCTGGAGACGGTGGTCTGCGGCTCGTCGAATGACAAGATGAAGACCTATCCGGAGTGGGAGGCGACAGTCCTCGATGCGAGCTATGACAGCGTCGACTATATCTCCCTGCACAAATATTTCGGAAATGAAGAGCAAGACACGCTCAACTACTACGCCAAGGCGATCGATCTCGACCGTTACATCGTCACCATCGGCGGCGTCATCGACTATATCAAAGCGAAGAAGCGCTCGAAGCGCGATGTGAAGATCTGCTTTGATGAGTGGAATGTCTGGTACCACGACCGCAAGCAGGATGGCGAGCGCATCGCGAGCTGGGATTGGCCGGAGGCGCCGCCGCTCCTCGAAGAGCTGTATAACCTCGAGGATGCGATCTTCGTCGGTTCGCTGCTCAACGTTTTCATTCGCCGGTCCGACCGGGTGAAGATCGCTTGCATGGCGCAGCTCGTCAACGTGATCGCGCCGATCCTCACCAAGGCCGGCGGGCCGGCCTGGCGCCAATCGATCTATTATCCGCTCCAATATGCCTCGAAATACGGGCGTGGCACGGCACTGAACGTCGTCGCATCCGGCCCGACCTACGACTGTGACGTGGCGCAGGACGTTCCCTATCTTGATCTTTCGGCGGTGCTCCAGGAGGACGGCAAGTCAATTGCGATCTTCGCCATAAACCGCAGCATTGATGAACCGCTCGACCTGACGATCGGTCTGCAGGGCTTCAAGCGAGCCAAGGTCGTTCAGCATCAGATGTTGGAAGGCGAGGACCTGAAGGCGCGCAACTCGGTCGACGATCAAAACCGCATCGTACCCAAGGCGGGAAAAGCACTCGCGGTCGACGATGCCGGCGCGCTCATCGGTACGCTGCCGCCGAGATCCTATCACTTCGTACTGCTTTCCGTTGAGACGGCGTGAATCGGCCGCTGGTCCGGGCGGCTGAGGAGGTCGCCCGTATCATAAACGTGATCGATTCTAACGCGTTAGCGGGAGGCACAATGTCCGGAATCAAGTTGACGGGCGTCAGCAAATCGTTCGGCGCCATGAAAGTGATCCACGATGTCGACATCGAGATCGAGCAGGGGGAGTTCGCCGTGTTCGTCGGCCCTTCCGGATGCGGGAAATCGACGCTTCTGCGCATGATCGCCGGGCTCGAGGAAACGACCGGCGGCGAGATCAGGATCGAAGCCGAGGACGTGACTCGTAAGGAAGCATCGAAGCGCGGTGTGGCGATGGTCTTCCAATCCTATGCCCTCTACCCGCATTTGTCCGTCTTCGACAACATGGCCTTCAGCCTTTCCATCGCCCGCCGGCCGAAGGCCGAAATCGAGACGAAGGTGAAGGCGGCGGCAGAAATCCTGCGGCTGACCGACTATCTGAGCCACAAGCCGAGCCAGCTTTCCGGTGGACAGCGCCAGCGCGTGGCGATCGGTCGGGCCATTGTCCGCGAGCCGCGCGTCTTTCTCTTCGATGAACCACTTTCGAACCTCGACGCGGAACTGCGGGTGAAAATGCGCATGGAGATCGCCCGCCTGCATCGCCAGATCGGTGCGACGATGATTTACGTCACCCACGACCAGGTCGAAGCGATGACGCTTGCCGACAAGATCGTCGTATTGAAGAGCGGCGTGGTTCAGCAGGTCGGCGCTCCTCTCGAGCTTTACCGTAACCCGGACAACATGTTCGTCGCAGGCTTCATCGGCTCGCCGGGAATGAATTTTCTGAGGGGCCGCGTCATGGCGAACGATACGAACAGGCTGACCATCGAACTCGATGACGCGCCGGGAGCTGCCTTCGATATCGACGTGAGAGCGAGGCTTTCCGTCGGGAGCCGGATCTTTGTCGGGGCTCGGCCGGAGCACATCACGCTTGGCGATCGCGAGGGCGGTCTGCCGCTCCAAGCAAGGGCCGAGTTCATCGAGGAACTGGGAGGAACCGGCTACCTGCATGTGCTGACCGCGACAGGCGGAGAAATGACAGTCGAATGCCGCGGTGGGGACCGGCCACATCCCAAACAGGAGGTCCGGCTCAGTCTGGATATAGGCAACATGCTGGCCTTCGATGAGCAGGGCGCGCGGCTGCGTTGATATCTGAAATACGGATATGAAGCGAAAAATGCAGGTTGCTGGCTGAAAATGCCCGCAAGCCGGATGGGAAAAACATCCGGCAGAGAGGGAGTGCGGCGCGATCACATCCGCCGATTCAATGAAGCATCATGCTTGTATCGAGGAGGAGACAGACGTGAAGAAGCTTTTGAAATTAGTCCTTGCGGGTGCACTGGCAGTCCTGCCTTCGGCAGCCGCCTTTGCGCAGACCGACATTACCTGGTGGGACTTCCTGAGCGGCGGCGATGGCGTCCGCATGAAGGCGCTGATCAAGGAGTTCAACGATACCCACCCGGATATCAGGATCAACGCCACGACGCTGGAATGGGGTGTTCCCTTCTACACCAAGGTGCAGACCTCGACGGCCGTCGGCCAGCAGCCGGATATCATGACCTATCACCTGTCGCGCTTCCCGCTGGCGATACCGTCGGGAATTCTTCGGCCGCTGACGACCGAGGAACTGGCGGAAGCGGGCATCAAGAAGGAAAATTATGTCGAGGCGAGCTGGAACTCAGCCTCTTCCGACGGCAAGGTCTACGGCATTCCCTTCGACGTTCACGCCATCGTCCTCTACTACAACAAGAATATCCTCAAGGAGGCGGGCCTGCTCGGCGATGACGGACTGCCGAAAGGCCTCGACGGATTGGACAACTTCAATGCCGCCCTCGACAAGATCAAGGCGACGGGCAAGGTCCAGTATCCGCTCTCGCTGCACACCGACGAAGGCGGCTCCATGTGGCGTGTGTTCTACTCCCTGCTTTCGCAGCAGGGTGGAAAATTCATTGATGGCGAGGAAATTCTGCCCGGCGACGCCGGAGTGAAGGCCCTGACGACAATGGCAAACTGGGTTTCGTCCGGCTACTCGCCGCAACTGATTTCCTACGAAGCCTCGATTGCGCTCTTCACGTCGGGCAAGGCGGCGATGCACATCAACGGCGTCTGGGAAGTGCCGACGATGACGGACCTCGCGAAGAACGGCAATCTCGGCTTCGAATGGGGCGCCATCCAGATTCCGGTGCTGATGGGCCAGCCGGCCACCTGGGCGGACTCCCATGCCTTCGCCGTGCCGAACAGCGACGCCAAGCCGATCACGCCGGAGAAGCTGAAAGCGGTACTCCAGATCATCGCGTGGATGAACGAGCACAGCCTTTCCTGGGCTGACGCTGGTCATATCCCGGCCTTCAGGCCCGTGACCGAGAGCGCCGAGTTCAAAGCAATGCAGCCGAACGCCACCTACGCGAAGCTCGCCGATACGGCCGTGTTCGATCCCGTTTCGCCGCTCGCCGGCGTCGCCGGGCCGATTTACGAGGCGACGCAGAACTTCATCGTGCCGGCGTTGAACGGCCAGCTCGATCCCGAGGAAGCGATCGAGCAAATGCGCGAGGAACTGAAGGGACAGATGTAGCACGACAACGGACCAGCTGGCCTGTTGCCGGCTGGTCCCGCCCCGAAAATGGGAACGGAGGACAGCTGCGGTGTTGACGAGCAAGGGACGGAGCAAGAGGCTGACCGTCATTCTGATGATCGCGCCTTTCGTGATCACCTACCTGACGGTTTTCGCCTATCCCGTCTACAACATGTTCGCCTTGAGCTTCACGAATGCGCCGCTGATTGGCGAAGGCCAGTGGGTCGGCTTCGACAACTATATCAGGTTGCTCAATCAGAAGCTCTTCTACACTTCGGTATGGAACACAGGCTATTTCGTGGTACTGACCGTCGTGCCGAACACGCTGATCGGCCTCGGCCTCGCGCTGATGGTCGTGCGTCTTAGAGGCTGGTTGCAAAGCCTCGTGCTGGTGCTGTTCTTCCTGCCCTACATCCTGCCGGTCTCCGTTGTGACGGAGATCTGGAAATGGGTGCTGGATCAGCAGTTCGGCGTCGCCCAATACGCAATCGAATTTTTCACCGGCAAGCGCATCAGCGTCTTTCGCGATCCGCTATGGGCGATGCCGATGGTGGCGCTGGTCACGGTGTGGTGGACCAACGGCTTCAATCTCCTGCTTTTCATTGCCGGATTGCGCAACATCCCGGCCGACTACTACGAGGCCGCGACACTTGACGGCGCGACGCGCTGGCAGTGCTTTCGCCGGATCACCTGGCCGCTGATCTGGCCCGTCACCGCCCTTGTCCTGACGCTCCAACTGATCCTGCAGCTCAAGATCTTCGACCAGGTGTATCTGATGACGGAGGGCGGACCTTTCAATTCGACCTATGTACTGCTCCAGCTCGTCTACCGAGAGGCGTTCCGCCTCAATCACGGCGGGCTCGGCTCTGCCGTCGCGGTCTTCCTCTTCCTGATCATCGTCACCGTTTCGGTGCTGCAGTACCAGCTTTTGCGCGTAAGGGAGCGCTGATCCATGCAACGGAAATCCATCGGCAACATCCTGCTTTTGGTGCTCACGCTCTGCGTTGCCTGCATGTGGGCCTTCCCGATCTATTGGGCGGTCATCACTTCGGTGAAACCGGAACAGGAAGTTGTCACCAAGACGACGTTCATTCCCGACGTCTTCAATTTCTCGGCCTATTACTTCGCCTTGTTCGAGACCAAGCTCGCTGTCTGGTATGTGAACTCGATCGTCACTTCCATTACCGTCACCGTGGTGGTGATCCTGATCAGCGTGATGTGCGCCTACGCCTTGTCGCAGATTGTCTTTGCGGGGCGCAAACTCCTCTACGGCATCATTCTCGCGAGCTTCATGGTCCCCTCGCAGGCGCTCGTCGTCTCGCAATTCGTGCTGATGCATCGGTTCGGCCTGATCAACAGCTGGGGCGGCATCATCCTGCCGCAGCTCATCATCCCGGTCGTCGTCATCGTCTACAAACAGTTTTTCGATTCCGTGCCGAAAGAGCTCCGGGAGGCGGCGAAGCTGGACGGCTGCGGCGATTTCCAGATCCTTTTCCGGCTCTATCTGCCGCTGAACTGGGGGATCACCACGGCGCTTGCCATCATCACTTACATCATGGCCTGGAATGCCTTCCTTTGGCCCTTCCTCGTGACGAGTTCGGAGGACATGATGACGGTCACCGTCGGCATCACCCAGGTCGGTGATGCCTTCGGGGTAAAATACGCCCGCGACATGGCGGTTGCGATCCTCGCGGCAATGCCGGTGGCGGTCGCCTACCTTCTGTTCCAGAAACGTGTGACGCAGGCGCTGATGCTTTCCTCCGGGATAAAAGGATGATTGCGCGATCGGGAGCGGCTGGATCGCCGCTCTCGTCAAGGAAAACAATGCGACAAATGGCTGAAATGCGTGATATCTGCAGGTCAGCCAGCGCCCAAGCCGGAGTTTCAGTAGCAGAGAATGGAGACGAAGCTTTTAACCGTGGATCCAATCAAGGATGTCGAGGTCGTGCAGGCGCTCGGCTCCGCCACGCGCATCGAAATTCTCAATCTCTTGCGCCTCAAGGGACCATTGAACGTCAACGACATTGCCGGCCATATGGGCATGCCGCAATCGACTGTCGCGACAAACCTCAAATCGCTGGAAAAGGCCGGGTTGATCCAGACGCATACGATGAAAGCCTCGAAGGGCAATCAGAAGATCTGTTCCAGCATCTACGGCGAAATCCTGATCCGGTTCGACAACCGCACCAATCTTTCGCCCGACATCGTCACCGTCAGCATGCCGATCGGCCTCTTTACCGAATTCGAGGTCGAGGCGCCGTGCGGCCTTTGTTCGGTCAACAACGTCATTGGCATGCTCGACGTTCAGGAGGTCTTCCTCGATCCGCAGCGCATGCAGGCAGCGCTTCTCTGGTTCACGCGGGGTTATGTCGAATACAAATTCCCCAACAACGCCAAGGTCAGCGGCCGCCCGATCCGCAAGATCGAATTCTCGGCTGAGTTGAGTTCCGAGACACCGGCGACCAACGCCAATTGGCCGTCCGATATCTCCATCTGGATCAACGGCATCAAAGCTGGCTACTGGACATCGCCGGGCGACTTCGGCGATCGCCGGGGGATCTATTCACCGGCCTGGTGGAAGCTCAGCGGCTCGCAATACGGCAAGCTCAAGACCTGGACCATCGACGACCGGGGAACCTGGATCGACGGCGCCATGGTGTCGACGCAGACCATCGCTTCGCTCGGAATTCAGGACCATCACTCGATCCGATTTCGCATCGGCATCGACGAGAAGGCCGAAAATCCCGGCGGCTTGAACATATTCGGCAAGGGCTTTGGCGACTTCGACCAGGACCTCGTCATGACCATTCACTTTTGAGGCTGTGGTCGGAGGCGATGTTTGATGGGTCGGCCGAAGCGAGCCTCTTCTTGAATGCTCGCGGCTAGATCATTGTTCATTGAAACAGTGAAATGACCTAACTCATTTGAAATGACACAATTCCGGACGGAAAACCGTTACACACTTTTCCTGGAAATTGCTTTAGAGAACGCGGCCGCGCGCGACGACTGGCCAGATCGCCTTCGCCTTATTGCCCTCGACGATATGAACCGCATCGACCATGTTTGTCACCACGCAGGCGTGGTTAGGGACGATGCGTAGCTGGTCGCCGACCTTCAGATTGATCGGCCCGTCCGAGACGAGCCTGCCGTGTTCTTCCGAAAGCTGGTCGATCCTGATGTCGTCGCGTTCCAGCACATGGCCGTAGCCGGAAAGACCGAGAAGGTCGGAGGTCAGGACCTTGCTGCCGGCATCGATGATCGCCCTGTTTTCGGCGGGAACCGAGACGACGGTCGCAAGCACCGTCAGCGCGCAATCGTCCCACGTCGCCACGCCGCGGGCGACTAGCGAGCGATCGTTGTAGATGTAGGTTCCTGGACGGTGTTCGGTCGCGACGGACGCACCAGCCGCCTCCATCATGCTCGGGGTGCCGCCGGAGGTGATCGTCGGAACGTCGATGCCGTTCGCTTCGATCAGCCGCTTCGCCTCGCTCATGAAGGCTTGCACGCGCTCAGTTCCTCCGACGGGCGGATAGGTCATCAGTCCGCCGAACTGCAATCCGGGTGCATCGGCTATGTGTCGAGCGAGGCTCGCAGCCTCGGCCGGCGTCGCCACGCCGCAGCGATCGGCGCCCGTGTTGCATTCGACAAGTACGGTCAGCGGTTTGTCTTCGCGGGCGAAACGGGTCGACAGGCCGTCGATAACCGTCGAGTTGTCGACGACCACGCTGAGCGTGACGCGTTTGTTGAGCTTGGCGAGGCGCGCGTGCTTCTCCGTTCCAAGGATATTGTAGGTGATCAGCACGTCCTTGATCTGCGCGCTGCCCTCGACCATTGCCTCCGCCTCGGTGACCTTCTGGCAGGTGATGCCGATCGCTCCGGCTTCGAGCTGCAGCTCGGCCATCTGCGGAAGCTTGTGCGTCTTGATATGCGGCCGCACCCGAATGCCGTGGCGATCCGCGTAGTCCTGGAACGCGCGGATGTTCCGGCGGGCGATCTCGATGTCGACCAGCACCGCAGGCGTTTCGATCGGCAGGGTCATATGGTTGGCTTCCTCTCTCAGACAACGGCGGATGTGCGGCAAATTTAGCCGATCCGCCTTGACAAGTTATGACCCAAGGCATTTCATGGGTCAATCCAGTATTAAGGACGCATGTCCACTATATTGGATATCAGGAAAATCACCGGGAACTGACAAAGGGGAGATCTCCGATGATCAAGACATTTCATGCGACTGCGGGCCTCATAATCGCCACGCTGGCAGCGGCGCCGGCCTCCGCGCAGCAGCCGACAAGCAAACTCGACGAAGTACTTGCGCGCGGCCATCTGGTGCTCGGTACCGGCAGCACGAATGCGCCCTGGCACTTCAAAAGCGCCGACGACAAGCTGCAGGGCTTCGACGTCGATATGGGCCGCATTATTGCCAAGGCGCTGTTCGGGGATCCGGAGAAGATCGAATTCGTCAATCAGTCGTCGGATGCCCGCATTCCGAACATCACTACCAACAAGGTCGACATCACCTGCCAATTCATGACGGTCACGGGCGAGCGCGCCCAGCAGATCGCCTTCACCATTCCTTATTATCGCGAAGGCGTGGGCCTGATGCTGAAGGCGGACGGCAAGTATGCCGACTACAAGGCGCTCAAGGAGGCTGGTTCCTCGGTCACGATATCGGTGCTGCAGAACGTCTATGCCGAGGATATGGTCCACGCCGCCCTGCCGGAGGCAACGGTCGATCAGTACGAATCTGTTGACCTGATCTACCAGGCGCTTGAATCGGGACGTGCCGATGCTGCCGCCACCGACCAGTCCTCGCTTGCCTGGTACATGACCCAGAATCCCGAGCGCTATAAGGATGCCGGTTATGGCTGGAATCCGCAGACCTACGCCTGTGGCGTCAAGCGCGGCGACCAAGACTGGTTGAACTTCGTCAACACGGCACTGCACGAGGCGATGACAGGTGTCGAATTCGACTTCTATGCCAAGTCCTTTAAGACCTGGTTCGGCGAGGATCTGACCGCACCGCAGATCGGTTTCCCGGTCGAATACAAATGAACCCTTCGCCGAGGCAGCCCACCAGCGGGGCTGCCTCTCGCCCTGCTTTCAACAATGGCTGGCGCGCATGACTTACTCACTGAACTTCGCGGCCGTCTGGCGCTCGTTCGACCTTCTTCTGGAAGGACTTGCGCTCAGTCTCGGCCTCGCCTTCGCCGCAATCCTTGCCGGTTGCGTGATCGGATTGATTGTGGCTTTCGGGCTCGTTTCCAGGACTGTCGCGTTGCGCAAACCTGCCGGACTCTATGTCACGATCATCCGCAACACGCCGATCCTCGTCCTCGTTCTCTTCAGCTACTTCGCTCTTCCGGAACTTGGTGTCCGCCTCGGCAAGATCGAAAGCTTTGTGTTGACGCTGGCGATCTACTCCGGCGCCTATCTTGCCGAGGTGTTCCGTGGCGGCCTCATCGCCGTGCCGCCTGGTCAGCGCGAGGCGGGTCTTGCGATTGGGCTGACGGAGATGCAGATCCGCACCTCGATCATCATACCCTTGATGCTGCGCAACGTCTTGCCGTCGCTCGGCAGCACCATGATCTCGCTTTTCAAGGATACCTCGCTCGCCGCGGCGATCGCCGTACCGGAACTCACGTTCGAGGCACGCAAGATCAATGTCGAGACCTTTCGGGTCATCGAGACCTGGATCGTGGCGAGCTGCCTCTATGTCGCAACTTGTTCACTCCTTGCCGCGCTGATGCGTGCCGTCGAGCGGCGTCTGGCCGTTCCGAGGTGACCGTCATGGATTTCGCATTTCTCGATCAGCTCTGGCTTGCCCGCCTGCCGCTCATCAAGGGGCTCGGCGTGTCGATTTCCATATCCTTCCTGTCGATCGCGGTCGGCACTTTGCTCGGCATTTTCGTCGGGCTGGCGCTGACCTATGGCTACAAGCCGGTGCAATGGCTGGTGCGCGGCTATACCGACTTCATTCGCGGCACGCCGGTTCTGGTACTGGTGCTGGCGAGTTATTACGTTCTGAGCACTGTCGGCATTGAACTCGGACCGTTCCAGGCGGGCATCCTTGCGCTCGCAGTCTTCTGCAGTTCGCATGTTGGCGAGCTGGTGCGCGGCGCATTGCAGTCGATTCCCAAGGGACAGACGGAGGCCGCAAAAGCGATTGGGCTCACGTTCTCGCAGACCTTCGCTTATGTGCTTGGCCCCCAGGCATTGCGCCAGGCGCTGCCTGCCTGGGTCAATACGGCAGCCGAGATGGTCAAGGCGTCGACGCTGCTCTCGATCATCGGCGTCGCCGAATTGCTGCTGCGTACGCAGGAGTTGATCTCCCGCACTTTCATGAGCCTCGAATTCTATTTCTTCGCGGGCTTTCTCTATTTCGTCATCAACTACAGCATCGAGCGCTTCGGTCGCTATGTCGAGCGCAAGACCGCTGTTCCGTCGTGAGGCTTCTCATCCGATGACCAACAATCTTCTTGAAATCCGCGACCTTCACAAGCGCTACGGCACGGTCGAAGTGCTGAAGGGCGTCGACTGCACCATGCGGCAGGGTGAGGTGATCAGCATCATCGGCTCGAGCGGCTCCGGCAAAACGACAATGCTTCGCTGCATCAACATGCTGGAGGAGTTCCAGGGCGGGACGATCAGCATCGACGGCCAGGAAATCGGCTATGAGATGGTGAACGGCGTCCGCCGCCGCAAGCGGGAGAAGGATATCGCACGCCAACGCGCACTCACCGGCATGGCCTTTCAGCAGTTCAACCTTTTCCCGCATATGACTGCCGCCGGCAACGTCGCGCTCGGCCTCGTCAAGGTCAAGAAGATGAGCCGCGACGAGGCGAAGGCGATCGCGGAAAAGTGGCTTGACCGCGTCGGGCTGCTGTCGCGCAAGGATCATTATCCTGGTCAGCTTTCCGGCGGCCAGCAGCAGCGCGTAGCAATCGCTCGCGCCATCGCGATGAACCCAAAGCTGATGCTCTTCGACGAGGTCACTTCGGCGCTCGACCCGGAGTTGGTTAACGAAGTGCTGCAAGTGATCAAGGGGCTCGCCGAGGACGGGATGAGCATGCTGCTCGTCACCCATGAGATGCGCTTCGCCTACGAGGTTTCGTCGCGGGTAATCTTCATGAATCAGGGCCGCATCGGCGAAGAAGGCAATCCGCGCGAGATGTTCCTGAAACCGAAGACCGAGCGACTGACAGATTTTCTGAAAACGTCATCGTTCAACTGAAGGACCGGTTCAACTGGAGACCGATAAATCGAAATGCAGAATTGGAGTGAAGTGCTGTGACGATTAAACGTTATGGAACGGGCGAAACCGGTGCGGGAAAGCAGGCTTTGCCATTTGCGCGCGCCGTCGAGGCAAACGGTTGGCTATACGTCTCGGGACAGGTCGCGATGGAGGCCGGTGAGATCATCGATGGCGGCATCATAGCCGAAAGCCGCAAGGCGATCGAAAACATGATCGCGATCCTGCATGAGGCGGGCTACGGCGTTGAAGACGTCGTGCGTGTCGGCGTCTGGCTCGATGACCCGCGCGACTTCTGGAGCTTTAATGGGATCTACGCGCAATACTTCGGTGAGAACCCGCCGGCACGCGCCTGCGTACAGTCACGCATGATGGTCGACTGCAAGGTCGAAGTTGACTGCGTCGCCTACAAGGCTAAATGAGGTGAACTTGGCGTCGGGTTTGCGGAGCAGGTGAAGTGAGTGCGGATTCTGCCCGCATGCTTTCACTCGTGCGCCGGGACCCGCAGGAGAATGGCTATGGCTGATGCGGTAGATACGGTCACCCGGAGGGCGCGAGGTCTCGACCGGGCATTCGAAATCCTCGACTTTTTGCGCCTGCAACGTCAGCCCCAGCGCCCGAACGAAATCGCCCAGGGCATCGGCGCGCCGCGTTCTTCCGTCTACGAGCTCGTTAACCTGCTGATCCGGCAGGGCGTGATCGAGTATCGGGGCGAAGATGGCCGTGTCTTTCTCGGGCGCAAGCTCTATTTCCTCGGTGCGGCCTACGCCGAACAATTCGATCTTATGCGCGAGTGCGAACATCTGTTGGCGAGGATCGCCGAGGAGACGCGGGAGACCGCGCAGATGTGCCAACTGGAAGGCAACAAATATGCGGTCGTTCTGATGAACGAGGGAAGCCGCCCCTTCCGCATCTCCACCAATATCGGCGAGCCGGTCGCCATTCCGTGGACCGCGTCCGGTCGTCTGCTGGTCGACCACATGAGCGACGAGCAGATACTGGATTTCATTCCCGCCGAGGATTTCATGCTGCCGACGGGCAAGCGCCTCGATCCGTCCGATTTCATCCGCCAGGTCCGGGAAGCCAAGAAGGACGGCTATTTCACGTTCAACAGCATCGTCGACAGCTTTACCCATTGTTTTGCCGTGCCGGTGTACGACGCTGAAGGAATTTGCATCGCGACGCTCTGCCTCGTCGCTCCCAAGGAAGACGGGTTGCGCAATCGTGATGCTTACCTTCGCGTACTGATCGATGCGGCGGCCGAACTTTCCGAGAAGCTTGGCTATAGGCAGGACGGACCGCCGGTTCGGACAGCAGCCCGGGCAGCCACCGGCTATTGAAGTCCAGGTTCGTAGCAGAACTGCTCATTATTGCCGACGGTCTCGGCGGTTCTCACGCCGTCAGCAACGAGCGCCCCGTTTCGGGATTGAACAGATGCAGCGCCGCCTCATCGAAGGAGAAGAACTGCTCCGATCCGGCGCTGAGACGCGTGCGCGGCGGGAGGCAGGCGGTGATCGTCTGTCCGCCGAGCTTTGCCGTCGTGACCAGCTCCGGCCCTGTCAGTTCCATGACCTCGACGTGCGCCTTGATGCGGACGCCTGGTGCATCGGGACTTGCGAGCCGCAGCGCCTCCGGCCGTATGCCGATCTTGACGCCCCGGCCCGTCGGCGCAGTGCTCGCGAAATCCGCCGGCAGCGGAAGCGTCTCCTCGGAGCCGACAAGCCTGAGAGCGCTCCCGACAACTTCCGCGTCGAGGATATTCATCGGCGGTGAACCGACGAAGCCGGCGACATAAAGCGTCGCTGGCCGGTCGTAGATTTCCTCCGGCGTGCCGAGCTGTTCGATGCGGCCGTCGCGCATCACGGCAATGCGGGTCGCAAGCGTCATCGCCTCGATCTGGTCGTGGGTCACGTAGACGATGGTGGTCTTCAGCATCTGATGCAGCCGCTTCAGCTCGGTGCGCATCTCCATGCGCAGCTTGGCGTCGAGATTCGACAGCGGCTCGTCGAAAAGAAAGACCTGCGGATTGCGCACCAGCGCCCGGCCGATCGCAACGCGTTGGCGTTGGCCGCCGGAAAGCTGACTCGGCTTGCGATCGAGAAGATTTTCGATCTGGAGCAGGCGGGCGGTCTCGCGCACGGCCTTCTCGCGCTCCGGCGCCGGTACCTTGCGCATTTCGAGGCCGAAGCCGATGTTGCGTGCAACGCTCATGTTCGGATAGAGCGCATAGGACTGGAACACCATGGCGATGTCGCGATCCTTGGGGTGCAAGCCCATGATCGAGCGCTCGCCGATGCGGATGTCGCCGCCGCTCGGCTCGGCAAGTCCGGCGATGATGTTCAAGAGGGTAGATTTGCCGCAGCCGGACGAGCCGAGCAGCACCAGGAACTCGCCGCTTTCAAGCGCAATGTCGATGCCCTTCAGCGTTTCCACCTCACCATAGCGCTTGTGGATGTTGCGGATCTCGAGTGCGCTCATTTCCTGGTCTCCTGGAGGAAGGCCGAAAGGGGCTTGCCGTAGCTGCGCGGCAGCGTGGAGATGGCTTCGGAAGCGATCGTGACGCCAACTAGCAGGCATTCTTCGAGCGGCAAATCGGCGGCAAGCGCGGCCAGGAAGCCGGCATTGAAGACATCGCCGGCGCCGATGGTGTCGACGACGTCAACGCGCGGTGCAGGAACCGAAAATTGCGCACCGGTCTCGTCGAGGGCAAGCGCGCCGTAAGGTCCGCGCTTGACGACGACGATCGCCTCGGCCGGCATCCGTTCCTTCAGGTGCCGCGCGGCTTCGCCCGGGTCAGTCTCTCCGGTCAAGGTCGTCGTCTCGGCTTCGTTGAAGAGGGCGCAATGGCAGCGCTTCAGCCAATCGAGCGTCCTGCGCTTGTTCGCCTCGGTCCAACCGTCGAGCGGCCAGCCGGTGTCGAGCGCAACCGCGATGCCATGCGCATCCGCCCAGTCGAAAAACTCGTCATAGGCGAGCGTCAGGGCGTCGGTCAGGAACGAGCCCGCGAGCAACACATAGCCGCCGCGAAGACGCTCGCCGTCAAGCATCGTGCGAACCTCGTCGAAGCTGAAGAGCGGCAGATGGCCGCGCGTGGTGAAAAACGTGCGCTCGCCGTCCGGATGGGTGATGCCGACCGAGAGCGTGGTGCCCACGGCTTCCACCGGCCAGCCCTTAGAGCGAGCGCCGAAGGCCTCCTTCAGCCAGGTGCCGAACTGGTCGTTGCCGACGTTCGCGGCGATCGCGTAGTCCACACCGAGCGAATCCCAGGCAAGCGCGCTGTTGCCGGCGCAGCCGCCGACACGCAACTCGTCATGATCGACGATGATTTCCGTGCCGGCCTTCGGCCACGGCTCGGCCGGACCGAGGATCAGGTCGATGTTGACGTTGCCGATGACTGCAAGCGGGCGCATGTCCTTACTCGCTCCGGGTGATCTTGGTGGAGCGCACCGGTGTACCGACATTGTCTACGCGGGCATCGGCAAGGGCGAGCATGAGCGACTGCGCGACTGGCAGCATGGCGAAAATGGCCGCCATGCCTGCGGCGCGCCCGAAGTGGATCGTCACGACCCCATCGACCGGCGGTTCGCCGGACGCATCGAAGACGATCACGGGCGAACCTGCTTCGGCTGCGGAGTTCGCCAAGGCGGCGACCAGGTCTGCCGTCGGATCAGCAGCGCGGAAGAGCACGACCCCGACATTCGGCCCGAGCATTTCCATGGGACCGTGGCGGAGTTGTCCGCCTTCGAGCGAGAAGCAGGGCAGGCGTGACAGTTCGGTGAGCCCAAGCGCGATCGCCTCGGCGAGACCCTGCAGCCGGCGGCCGGAGGTGACCACGGCGCGCACATCGGCGAGCGCAGTCAGAGCATCGTCGATTGCGGGCGCTTCGGGCTCGCGAAGGGCGTGAAGCGCATCGGCCGGATCTTCACCGAGTGCGGCGAGTACTGCGAGATGCAGCGCGAAACTGATCGTCAGACTGCGGGTTGCGGCGAACGCCTGCTCGGTGCCGCCAGCGCCGATAAGCGATGGTGTCGAACGCGCCAGGAAGGAATTGCCTTCCAGCGTCAGGCCGAACGTATCCGGCGTGCCGCCATTGTTCTCTCTGAACCAGCGCAGCACCTCGGCGCTTTCGCCCGACTGGGAGGTGATCAGGACGGTTTTTCCTTCAATAGGTAATGGCTGGCCGAGCTGCTCGGAGAGCGGCAGCGCCACGGCCTCGATGCCGAGCGCCCGATAGAGGGGCTCGACGGCACGGCCGACGGCATGAGAGCCGCCCATGCCAATGAGGAGGAGGCGGCCTGTCGATTTCAGTGACGCGGCAATTTTCTGCGCGAGGGCGGCCGATCCTTCGTGGGAAGCGATGGCATCGGCGTGCTGACGTTCCATCTCCTTGTCGATCGCGATGAGCCCGGCGGGGCGCTCCTTGGAAGCCTTCATGATCATCCTTTGACGCCGCCGCTTGTAAGCCCCGAAATCAGGGCACGTTGCATGACGAGACCGATCAGCACCGGGGGCAGGGCGGCAAGCACACCGGCGGTTGCGATCAATCCGTAGTCGGAGACACGGCCGCCGGCGAGATCCGCAATGGCGACAGTGAGGGTCTTGGCGCGCAGGTCGGAGGTGAAGAGTAGCGCGTAGAAGAATTCGTCCCAGGCGAGCAAGAAGGCGAAGAGGGCGGAGGTCGCCATGACAGGGGCGGCAAGCGGCAGTGTCAGCAGCCGCAGGATCTGGTCGAGCCGTGCGCCGTCGATCATTGCGGCGCTTTCGATTTCCCTGGGTATGGAATCGAAGCCCGATTTCAGCAGCCAGGTGGTGAACGGCGCAAGGATAGTGAGATAGACGAGCGCCAGCCCGAAGACGGAGTTGAGCAAGCCGAAATAGGCAAGCCCCATGTAGAGCGGTACCGCGAGCGCGACGGGTGGCAGCATATAGGTGGCGATCACCGCATAGAGCGACCAGGAGACCGTCGGTGTGCGCGAAACCGCCCAGGCGGAGGGAATGGCGACGGCGATTGCCGCTAGCGTCGCCATGCCGGCGACTTTCAGGCTGTTGAGCAGTGAGGCGACGAAGGCGGCGCCGGCGCTGTTCTCGATCGTTGAAAGCAGGGTGCGGTAGCGCGAAAGATCGATCTCGTCCGGCCACCAGTTGAGGGGCTTGGCCGAAAGGTCGGCGGCCGACGAGATGCTCATGACGAAGAGCCAGCCGATCGGCGCCAGGATGACGATCGCAAGCAGGAGTGCGCACGCATAGACGAAAGCGGTGAAGATCGGATTCCGGCGTTCCATCATGACGCTCCCGCGGCCTTGCGAAGCAGCGCCGCATAGGCGACCGCAAGAATGGTCACGAGCAGAGTGACGATCAAGGCCAGTGACGCGCCGGAACCTGCTCGCTGGAAGGAAAAGGCCTCCTGATAGACGAGGATCGAGAGCGTGCGCGTGCTGTTCGCCGGCCCGCCGCGGGTCATCACCCAGATAATGTCGAAGACCTTGAAGGCCTCGATCGTGCGCAGTACCAGCGCCACCAGGAGGGGCCCAGCGAGATAGGGCATGATCACGTAGCGGAAGCGGTTGAATGGGCCTGCGCCGTCGACAAGTGCTGCCGCGTTGATGTCGCGGGGGACGGCCTGCAAGGCGGCGAGCGCGATCAGCGCCACCAGCGGGAAATTCTTCCAGCAATCTGCGACAATCAGCGCGATGAGCGCCGAACCCGGCTCGCCGAGCCAGGAGCGGTAGCTGTCGAGCAGGCCAAGTTGGGTGAGCGCAGCGTTGAGGGCGCCATATTCGGGATTGTAGATCAGCCGCCAGAGCGTGGCGTTGACCACCGTCGGCAAGGCCCAGGGCAGGATCATCAGGGCTCTGAGTGCTGTCCGCCCGCGAAACTGCTGGTTAAGCAGGAGCGCGGCGAGCACGCCCAGCACCATTTCGGCGGCGACGGACACGACAGCGAACCAGGTGGTCGTCATCAGCGCCCGCTGGAAGTTCGACCCGCCAAGCATTCTTGCGTAGTTGTCGACGCCGACGAAACCGCCTGCGGTGCCGACGAGCTTCGCATCGGTGAAGGAGAGCCGCACCGTATCGACCAATGGCCAGCCGATGACAGCGATCATGACCACGAGCAGCGGCAGCATCAAAAGCCACGCACGCGTTGTTATCCAGGTACCGGGCATCGGATGGAGACTCTTGCGGCCGTCAGGGCCGTTTCATGCGATTCATTGTGACTCGGCCATGCCGAGGATTCGAAGAAGCTGCGGCTTCGACTACGTTCCGAGCGGCGCGGCTGCCCGGAACGTAATCTCGCATTGTTAGAGGCCGCTGTTCTCGGCAGCCGTCTTCAAGGCGTCTTCGGCTGAGGTCTGGCCGAGCAGCGCCTCCTGGATGGCCTGCTGCAGGGCAGTCGAAAGCTCCTGATATTTCGGCGTCGTCGGGCGCGGATACATCGCCGCGAGGCCAAGCTTGGCCGCTGCGATCAATTCTTCCTGGCCCTTCGTCACGCTGGCGTCCTCGTAGGACGAGGCCCAGATCGGCAGGCTGAGCTTCGCATAGGCGTTCTGCGTCTGCTGCGAGGTCATGTGGACGATGTATTTCCATGCCTCTTCCGGATGCTGGCTGGTCGAGGTGATGCCGAGGCCCATCGAGCCGTTGACGGCCGAAACCTCGCTCTTGCCGGCGACGCCCGGAGCCGGCACGACGCCGACCTTGCCGGCCACCTTGCTTTCCTTGGGGTCGTTGGCAAGGTTGTACATATAGGTCCAGTTGAGCGCGAAGGCCGCCTCGCCGTTCTGGAACACCTTGCGCACATCCTCCTCAAGGAACTCCTTGGAATTCGGGTTGGTGAGACCGGAGGTGTAACTCGAAACCATGTAGTTCAGCGCATCAAGTCCGCCGCCAGTCGTGAAGGCCGGCTTGCCGCCTTCGATGAACTTGCCGCCATAGGCGCTCACCAGCGTCGTGTAGTCGCAGATCGCAGCTTCCGCCTGCGACCAGCTCCAGGCGATCGGGTTCTGGAGCAGTCCCTTGTCCTTGATCGTCTTTGCCTGCTCGGCAAGTTCGTCCCAGGTCTTCGGCGGCGCGGTGATGCCGGCCTTTTCCAGGATTTCCTTGTTGTAGAAGAGATATTTGGTGTCGAGGATCCACGGCATGCCATAGCGCTTGCCGTCATATTCGACCGTGGTCCACGCGCCCGGCAGGACACCGTTCTTCATCTCGTCGGTGATGCGGTCGGTGACATCGACGAGCACCTTGTTGGTGACGTATTCGGCCGGCCAGATGACGTCGAACAGGACGACGTCATAACCGCCGCCGGAACCCTGCGCCAGCACCGTCTTGTCGTGCAGCCCTTCATAGGGGACGAATTCGAGATTGACCTTCACGTCCGGATTGGCCTTGGTGAAGGCCTCGGTCATGGCGCGAACATCGGCTTCGCTATAGGCGGCCTGAGCCATGAACAACGCGTTCAGCGTCGTTTCCGCGTGAGCCTGGCTGCTGAAGGATATTCCGACAAGAGCGGCGCCGACGAGCGCGTTGCGTGTCGATTTCAACATTGTTGCCTCCAATAATCGATCGTTTCAGTTCCCGGCGCTGCTTGCGAGCACGCCGGAGCGGGAAATCCGCCGCGACTTGCGGCGACGTCGACAAATCAATCGGAGCGTTTGCGACAGCATAGCACCGTCGCCTTCGTTCCCCTGAGGTTCTTGCGACCTCCTATTAAGTCAATTGTCTTGACTTATTTCTTCGCCAATATTCTAACAGTGTCAAGCGGGATTTGTGGATGAACGAGATGCGCCCCATCCGGGCCAAGAGCGGGACCAATCAGGAGGGGACCAGCGCGCACAACCGCCGCGTGATGATCGATGCGCTGCGGCTGAACGGGCAGCTGTCGCGGGCCGATCTTGCGCGGGCGACGGCACTCACCAAGCAGACCGTTTCGAATATTATCGAGGAGCTCGAAAGCGACGGCCTGGTGGCGTCTCTCGCCGCCGTCCGCAAGGGCCGCGGGCAGCCGTCGACCCCCTATCGGTTGGTTCCCGAAGGCGCCTTCGCGATCGGCCTGCAGATCGACCGGCACGTCACCCGCACGATCGCCGTCGATCTGGTCGGCTCCGTGCTCGCGCGGGGCGAGGCGAACCTGCCTGCGGGCGGTCCGGAAAAAGGCGTCGGCACCATTTTGGATTTGATCGCCAGAACGCGTCACGACCTGGCGGAGATCGCGCCGCAATCCAGGGACCGATTCGTCGGCCTCGGCATTGCGATGCCCGGCCCCTTCGGCATTGACGCAGACGCCGACGATCCCTGGATGATGGCGGCCTGGCAGAACTTTCCTCTGTTGGAAACACTATCGGCAGGTACGGGTCTCGACGTGCGTTTGCAGAACGATGCGGCGGCCGCAGCGACTGCCGAAAAGATGGTCGGCGCGGCGCACGGGCTCGATCAGGCGATCTGCATCTATCTTGGCTACGGCCTGGGGGCCGGATTGATCCTCAACGGTGAGCTCTATCGCGGCGCCAACGGCAATGCCGGCGAGATCGGCATGATCTTGAGCCAGCCGCGCGTGGCCGGCGTGAAGCGTGCCCCGCTCGAGCACCGCGTTTCCATTGCATCGCTCAGCAGGATCCTCGGTCTCGATCCCGCCGATCCGGATCTCTATCGCCGGATCGACGAGATCGCAGGGGGGCCGGACGCACGCGTCACCGCCTGGGTCGAGGATGCGGCATTCGAGCTTCAAGCCGCCGTCCAGACGCTGGAGAGCATTTTCGATCCGCAAACCGTCATCCTCTGCGGCGGCATGCCATCCGGTCTCGCCCGGCTGCTGATGGAGGCCATCCACCCGTTGCTGCCTTCGATCGCCGAGCATCGCGCACGCAGCATGCCGCGCCTGCAGCTGGGCTTCACGGACCCCTGGGCTGTGGCCATCGGTGCTGCCGCGGAGCCGATCAGCCGGACTTTCGATCCTCGTTTTTCCGCGATCCTGAAGACGGGAACGGCGGGCGCTGTTTGGCTGCCGCAGGACGACGCCTAGTGTCGCGCCCAACTTGCGAAAAGGAGGATTGCTATTGTTACTTGAAATATTAGCAATATGGCGCTTAAATGCGGCCAAGTCGGCGGGACAAAGTTTAGCTGCTGCACCCATTATTTGATTGCGCCTGCAACCGTTTGGCGGCGGCGACCTTTTTTTATCGCATACAAGAATTTTTATTATTTAAAATCAGAGGGATTGCGATATGTCTCTTCCCCATCTTCGGCGGCTTGAAGCCGAAGCAATTCATGTTATCCGAGAAGTCGTTGCAACGTTTTCCAACCCGGTTGTGCTTTATTCCATTGGCAAGGACTCCTCGGTCTTGCTGCACCTGGCGATGAAGGCGTTCTATCCGGCCAAACCGCCTTTTCCCTTTCTCCATGTGGACACCAGATGGAAGTTCCGGGAGATGATCGAGTTTCGTGACCGGATGGCGCGGCAACTCGGCTTCAACCTTCTGGTGCACGTCAATCAGGACGGGATCGATCAGGGCATCGGGCCGTTCACGCACGGGTCCAATGTCCATACCCATGTCATGAAGACGATGGCGCTCAGGCAGGCGCTGGAGAAATACGGGTTCGACGCGGCCCTCGCGGGAGCGCGACGCGACGAGGAGAAGTCACGGGCCAAGGAGCGCGTCTTTTCCATCCGCAGCGCCCAGCACGGCTGGGACCCGAAGCGCCAGCGTCCCGAGATGTGGAAGACCTACAACACACGGGTCGGCCAGGGCGAGACGATGCGGGTCTTCCCGCTTTCCAATTGGACCGAATTTGACATCTGGCAATACATCCTGCGCGAGAACATTCCGATCGTGCCGCTCTATTTTGCGGCCCGGCGGCCTGTCGTGCGGCGCGACGGCATGCTGATCATGGTGGATGACGACCGCATGCCGATCCAGCCTGGCGAGGAGGTCGCGGAGCGCCTGGTGCGCTTCCGCACGCTCGGCTGCTATCCGCTGACCGGGGCGGTCGAATCCGAGGCTGCCACGCTTCCGGACATATTGCGGGAAATGTTGACGGTGCGCACATCCGAACGGCAGAGTCGCCTGATCGACACGGACGAGGTCGGGGCGATGGAGAAAAAGAAGCGGGAGGGGTACTTCTGATGTCGTATCTTCAAACCATGCCGCCGCATGACATCGAGGCGCATCTGGCCGAGCACGACAACAAGTCGATCCTGAGATTCATCACTTGCGGCTCTGTCGACGATGGCAAGTCGACCCTGATCGGACGCTTGCTTTACGACGCGAAGCTGATCTTTGAGGATCAGTTGGCAAATCTCGGCCGCGTCGGCAGCCCGGGCGCCGCCAACGGGAAGGAGATCGATCTGGCCCTGCTTCTCGATGGGCTCGAGGCCGAACGTGAACAGGGCATCACCATCGACGTCGCCTACCGCTATTTCGCCACGTCGAAGCGCAAGTTCATCGTCGCCGATACGCCCGGCCACGAGGAATATACGCGCAACATGGTGACCGGCGCTTCGACCGCGGATCTCGCCATCATCCTGATCGACAGCCGCCAGGGCATTCTCCAGCAGACACGGCGCCATTCATATATCGCCTCGCTGCTCGGCATCCGGCATGTCGTGCTGGCGGTCAACAAGATCGACCTGGTCGACTTCCGCCAGCAGGTATTCGACGACATCGTCGAAGACTACCTGGTCTTTGCCAAGGAACTCGGCTTTACCAGTATCCGGCCGATCCCGATTTCCGCCCGTTACGGCGACAATGTCATCTCGGCTTCCGCGAACACGCCCTGGTACAAGGGGCCGGCCCTGCTTGATTACCTGGAGACGGTTGAACTCGACCCGATCGATCGGGAGAAGCCGTTCCGTTTTCCGGTCCAACTGGTCATGCGGCCGAACGCGGATTTCCGCGGCTATGCCGGACAGGTTGCGTCCGGCAGGATCTCGGTCGGCGATCCGGTGGTCGTCGCGAAATCCGGGCAACGCTCGTCGGTCAAGGCGATCGTCACGTATGACGGCAACCTCGAGACGGCGGGGGAGGGCGAGGCGGTAACGCTCATGCTTTCGGATGAGGTCGACGCCTCGCGCGGCAACATGCTCGTCGCCCCCGGCTCGCGGCCCTTCGTGGCGGACCAGTTCCAGGCGCATGTTATCTGGTTCGACGCCAATGCGATGATGCCAGGGCGCAGCTATATCCTCAGGACCGAGACGGACAGTGTCAGCGCGACGGTCACGACGCTCAAGCACCAGGTCAACATCAACAGCTTCATTCGCGAGGCGGCGAAGTCGCTGCAGATGAACGAAGTGGGCGTCTGCAATATCTCGACGCAGACGCCGATCGCCTTCGACGCCTACAAGGACAACCGGGCGACAGGCAATTTCATCTTCGTCGACCGGGTGACGAACGCCACCGTCGGCGCCGGCATGATCGACTTCCCGCTGCGTCGCGCCGACAACGTCCATTGGCATGCGCTCGACGTGAACAAGGGCGCGCGCAGCGCGATGAAGAACCAGCGGCCTGCCGTGCTTTGGTTCACAGGCCTTTCCGGCTCCGGCAAATCGACGATTGCGAACACGCTGGACCGGATCCTGCATGCGCGCGGCAAGCACACCTATCTGCTCGACGGCGACAATGTGCGCCACGGGCTCAATCGGGACCTCGGCTTTACCGAAGAGGATCGCGTCGAGAACATCCGCCGCGTGGCCGAGGTCGCCAAGCTCATGGCCGACGCC
The DNA here is from genome assembly GCF_030124325.1 of Sinorhizobium sp. 8-89. Classification (GTDB taxonomy): domain Bacteria; phylum Pseudomonadota; class Alphaproteobacteria; order Rhizobiales; family Rhizobiaceae; genus Sinorhizobium. The sequence goes on along the minus strand of NZ_JASKLR010000009.1, from coordinate 37,597 downwards.
GGCCTGATCGTGCTCGTATCCTTCATTTCTCCGTTCCGCGACGAGCGGCGCATGGCGCGAGAACTGATGGACGAGCGCGAGTTCATCGAGATATTCGTCGATACGCCGCTCGACGAGTGCGCGCGTCGCGATCCGAAAGGGCTCTATGAGAAGGCGCTCGCCGGCAAGATTGCGAACTTCACCGGGGTGTCCTCGCCCTATGAGGCCCCGGAGAACCCGGAATTGCATCTGCGGACGGTCGGCCATGAGCCGATCGATCTGGCGCTTGAGATCGAAGAATTCCTCGACCGGCTGATGGAGGACAAATGACCCCCCTTTGCGAAGTGCTTGAACGCATTGCGCTCGACGCCGGAGCGGCGATTCTCGATGTTTATGACGCCGGCCCCAATGTTTCCTACAAGGACGACCAGTCGCCCGTCACCGAGGCGGACGAACGAGCCGAGGCCATCATCCTCGACAGGCTGGCGGTCGCCTTTCCGCACATTCCCGTCGTCGCCGAAGAGGCGGTGGCGTCGGGTCGCGTTCCCGACATCGGCAGCGGTTGCTTCTTTCTGGTCGATCCGCTGGACGGGACGAAGGAATTCATCAACCGACGCAGCGACTTCACCGTTAACATCGCGCTCATCGAGGGGAATGTGCCGATCGCCGGCATCGTCTATGCGCCCGCGCAACGCTGCGCCTATGTCGCCGATGGAGGCCGGGCGGAAAAGCTCTTCCTGGATCATTGGTTCAAGATTGAGCAGAGGCAAGCGGTACGCGCGCGGATGCGAGGGGCAGCCCTGACGGCCGTCGCCAGCCGCTCGCACAACAGTTCCGAGACCGAGGCATTTCTTGTCGGCCAAGGTGTCACGGACTACACCTCGGTCGGTTCGTCACTGAAATTCTGTCTGCTCGCCGAGGGCAAGGCCGACGTCTATCCGCGCTTCGGCCGAACGATGGAGTGGGACACGGCGGCCGGCGACGCGGTGCTGCAGGCCGCCGGCGGATCGGTGGTGCGGCTGGATGGCTCGCGCCTACTCTATGGCAAGACGAGGCAGCACGGCGACAGCGACTTTGCAAACCCGCATTTCATCGCCTGGGCGGACATGTCTGCGATGGCACTCGTCCAATGCTGAATGGCTGCACACGCCGCCGCAGACGGTCCGGCAAGACCGGGCACGTATCGAGGGCACAGTGAACATGGACGGGCAACGAAAGGCCGATCCCGGCAAGCCTGTGTTCTCCCGTTTTCGGGATCTGAACCGAGAGCAATTGAACGTGGAACTCCAGGTTCACACCAGTTGGACCGACGGGCAGGCGACGGTGCTCGAAGTCCTGCACGCGGCCAATGAACGCGGTCTCGCTGAGCTTGCCTTCACGGAGCATGTTCGAGAAGGCACGTCGTGGTTTCCTGACTTCAAGGCCGAGATTCTTTCCGCTGCGCGCGGGTTCGATGGTTTGCGCGTCTATGTCGGCTGCGAGACGAAAGCCATGGATGACAATGGCCGGCTGGATGTGTCGCAGTCTGTGCTCGACGCATGCGATATCGTTCTCGGTGTCGTTCATCGGCTCCCGGACGGCCAAGGCGGCTATCTGGATTTCAAACAACTGTCATTCGACGAGACGTCCGAAATCGAATTCCGGCTTTCGATGGGAATGATCGCAAATGCGCCGATCGATGTCCTTGGGCACCCGGGTGGAATGAGCCTTAGGCGGCACGGCCAGTTTCCGGAGAGGTATTATCGCGCGTTGATGACGGCGACGCTCGAGCGGCGGATCGCGATCGAGATCAACTCCTCGTATCTGGTCGATATGCCTGCGTTTCTGGCCCTGTGCGAAGAGGTCAACCCGTTTGTTTCGATCGGTTCGGATGCGCACAAGTTGGACGAATTGGGCCGCTGCAGGGATCAGCTGCTTGAACTGGGGGTAGGGCGATCATGAAGGTCTTCATCACGGGTGCCGGCGCCCTCCTCGGGCAGGGCATCATTCGCGCCTTACGGCGCTCGACCCTGAACGCGACGATCGTCGCGGGGGATCCAAGCCCGCTCTCGGCCGGCCTCTACTGGGGCGATGTCGCCTACCTTGTCCCGATGGCGAAGGACCCTGCATATCTGGACAGGCTGGGCGACCTGCTGCGGGCCGAGCGGCCCGACATCCTCATTCCCGGAACCGATGTCGAGCTCCCGATTCTCTCAGCCAATCGCGAAGCGATCGAGAGGACCTATGGAACCAAGGTGATCATCAGCTCGCCTCGTGTCGTATCCATAGCAAACGACAAATGGCTCACCTCCGAGTTCCTCCGGGAGCAGGGGTTGGGGTTCGTTCCTTCGTGTTTGCCGGGTGACGAGGAGGCCCTGATCGAACAGTGCGGCTTTCCCCTCGTCGTCAAGCCGCGGGTCGGCGCCAGGTCGATCGGCTTCAGCGTCGTGCGTGACCGGGAGCAATTGAAGAGAGCCATAGCCGAGCAGGCCGGGATCGTCATACAGAAATATGTCGGCTCGGAAGCGACCGAATACACTGCGGGCACGCTGACCTTCGATGGGAAATGCCGCGCGACAATCGTCATGCGGAGAGATCTTCGTGATGGCAACACTTACCGGGCTTTTGCCGAAGCCTTTCCTGCTCTGAATGACGCGATGGCGCGGGCGGCCGACGCTCTTGGCGCCTACGGTCCGGCGAACTTCCAGTTCCGGCTGGACGAAGGTGTTCCCCGCATTTTCGAGATCAATGCGCGGTTCTCCGGGACGACGGCCGTCAGGATCCATGCAGGGTTCAACGAGGTGGAGATGTCGATCCGGCATATCGTCTTCGGCGAGCCAGTCGAGCAGCCGGAGATCATGTCGGTGACGATATTGCGGCACTGGTCGGAGACCGTGGTGAGACCCGGCGATTTGATCACGGCCACCGGGCGGCTGCAGGAAGAAGCCTAGGCGGCCAGCACGGGAAGGCGAGGTTCGACACAGATGCAGCTCGTTGTTACCGGCGCGACAGGGTTTATCGCTTCGAGACTGATTGGACAGGCACTCTCAAAAGGTTACCAGGTCACCGCCCTCGCGCGCGACCCGGACCGTGTGGCATCGAGAAAAAGCTCTCGTTTGCAAATCGAAAAATGGTCGATTGGTGACCCATTGCCGGCGGTGATGAACGCTGACGCCATTCTTCATCTGGCCGCGTACATTCCCGCCGCTCTCACCGACGCGCATCAGGCCGCGAAATGTTTCGAGGTCAACACGAATGGTGCGTTGCGGGTCGCGATGGATGCCGCTTCGCAGGGTGCGAAGAGGTTTGTCTTCTTCGGATCGGGGCAGGTGTATACGCCCGCGCCCGTACCGGCGTCTGAGACGAGCCCGGCTTTTCCGGTGGATCGCGCCAGCTATTATCTGGCGAGCAAGCTCTCGGCGGAAATTTGCCTGCTGGCTTTCGGAACGGCAAACGCTATGCCGGTGACGGTGCTTCGCCTCGCTTCCGTTTATGGTCCCGGCATGCATGGCTCGGGGATGGTGCCGACGTTCATCCGTGCGCTCCGGAGCGGGCGTTCCGTGGCTATACGAGACGGCGGCCGATATAGCGTCGACTTGGTGTTTGTCGATGACGTCGTTTCACTGGCTCTGGAAGCGGTCAAGAAAGAAAAGGCGGGAGTGTTCAATGCCGGCAGCGGGCACGGCTGCACGTCGCTGGAAGCGGCTCAAATCATCGCCGATGTCCTTGGAGCGGATCCGAACTTGGTCAACGTCGACGGCGAGCGGGGGAACGGAAGCACGACTGGCTTTGCGACGCTGAACGTCGCCAAGGCGGCCGAGCAGTTGGGTTACAGCCCACGCGCCTTTCGCGAAGGCATCGAAGCATGGAAGGCAGAGACAGGGCTGGCCGACTTCCGGAACGGGAGCGCGCAAGGCTGAACCCTGACAGCGCGGTGCGTCTTTTGAGACGCGCAAAGGTTGCTGTAACACTTTGAATTGCTGCACGGATTTCATCGTCGAATCCATTCCGGTTTAAGGAATCATGCAGTAGTGCGCCGCAAGCAGGATGCGGGCGGAAGACCGCCCGCACCTTTTTTCATCCCGCACCGGGCGGCCCACGTCAGGCGAAGAGAAAATCGCTCCTCGAAAAGTTGGACGCGGAGAGACTGCCGTTCGGATCATCCAAGAGGATGGAAAACGCATTGCCCACGGAGTCATAACCCTTTATCAGCACGTCGCCGCCGGCTGCGTCAGAAGCGTAGACGGTGCCCTTGGCGCCGGAACTCGAGTATTGGGTGATCCCGAGTTTCTCGATGACAAGGAAATCGACCCCGTCTTGGAAATCCATAACGGTATCCCGACCGCTGAGCGCCGGGGTCGCCTTGAAGATGAAGCGATCGGAATCTGCTCCACCCCAAAGAATGTCGCTTCCCGCCTCGCCCATAAGAGTGTCTTTTCCCGAATCACCGCGCAGCGTGTCGTTGCCGTCGCCGGAATACAGGAAGTCGTTGCCGGTGCCGCCGTAAAGGACGTCGTCGCCTCCTTCACCCGACAGCGTATCATTGCCGTCATCGCCGTAGGCCAGATCGTTTCCGGCACCGACCGAAATCCTGTCGTTGCCCAGGCCGCCGTGGGCTTCGTCGATGCCGCTTTCGGAGTCGAGCACATCATATCCGTCGCCGCCGTCGAGATAGTTGTTCCCGTCGCCGGCGTCGACGATGTCGTCGCCGATGCCGCCATAGACGCGGTCGTTGCCAGATTGACCCTTCAGCGCATCATTGCCCTCTTCGCCGTATATCGTGTCGTTTCCGGCACCGCCTCCTACGGCCTGCTGCGTGAGTTGTCCGGTTGCGGGATTTATTCGATTATTGAATCCATCATTGCCCGAGCCGGCATAAATGATATCGTCGCCATCGCCTGCGTCGATGTACTCTTCGCCCGCTCCACCATAGATCTTGTCGTTTCCAAGACCGCCGAGAAACTTGTCATGGCCATCGCCACCGTCGAGCGTGTCGTTGCCGTCGCCGCCATCAAAGATGTCGTTACCCAGCCCACCGATGAAAGTGTCGAAACCGAGGCCGCCATCAAAACGGTCGTTGCCGTCGCCGCCGTCGGCATAGTCGTCGCCCGTACCAGCCTTGATCAAGTCATTGCCGAGGCCGCCAAAAATTCTGTCGTTCCCATCTCTACCCTCGAGGTAATCGTCTCCGGCATAGCCCCAGATCTCGTCGTTACCCAGGGTGCCGAGAATCGAGTTGGTAAGATTGGTTCCCTTTAATAGCATCATAATCTCCTAGCAGTTGCAGGAGGGCGGGTAATCTGCGAATGGGGCGCAAAAGTGATCTCAGCGTAAAAGACGCCCGTCGACGCAGAAGGCGCAGTATTTTACAGTGGAAAACTAATCTATACCACTTATCGTGGAATATATCGATGTTTCGCAACTGCTTTATGAACGAAAAGCGAAAAAGGTTTCTTAAGGGCTGGCAATTTTAACGGGAAATATAGAGAGAGATGCACGATAACTGCGTGCATGAGTTTGGGTTAATGCATTAGAAACTCTACATATTTTTCGGTGACCGCAGTGATTGCGTATTCATTTTCGACGCGCTGCCGTGCGTTGCGGGCGTAGCGCGCATACTTGGCAGCCGGCAGGTCAAGAATTCGGCGGATGGCAATGGCGAGAGCTTCGGGATCTCGGGCGGGCACGGCGATTCCGGCATTTCCCGCCACGGCGGCGGCATCGCCGACGTCGGTCGTCACGATCGGCTTGCCGTAGCTCATGGCTTCGGCAATGACATTGGGAAAGCCTTCGGTCCTCGAGGAAAGAACCAAAAGGTCGATGCTTTGATAGAACTTCGCCATGTCGGTGATTTCCCCGCGGAGGTCAACCGCGTGAACTGGAAGCCCTGCCTGCGCCATGAGTTCGACCACAGCGGGGTTGTCGCGCGACAACCCGTTTCCTGCCGCGGAAAAGACTGCCTGCGGGTGGGTCTGGATGACTGAAGCCGCAGCCTTGAAGAAGGTCCCATGATCCTTCTGCGGATGAAAGCGGCCGACAATGCCAATCCGCCTGGCGGCGGCTGCCGACGGGGAGGGCGGGAGGCGGGGAAGTTCGAATCCGTTCGGGATTACGATGGCATTCCGATTTGCGTAGCCATACTTGCGATGCAAGTCGAGGGCGCGGGCGCTATTGTAGATGATCCCCGATGGCAGATTCGACAACAATCTCGCCATCGCAATTGCCAGGCGCGAACTGCGCGTGAGGGAGGCAGGGTCATCAAGGGATTGACGAACGTTCCAGAAGACTTTTGCCCCGTGCTGGGCGATGCGCGCAGCGACGGTGCCGGCGATCATCGCGTGGTACATCCAGCACAGGATTACGTCGGGCCGCTCCTTCTTGATCAGCCGAGAGAGGCGTAGAACTGCGCCCGTGAGCGCGGCGAGGGAGGCGGCCTCAAGCGAAACGTAGACGACCCTCGGATTATCGGCGAGGCGACGGTTCCGTTCCGATATGCCGATGAGCGACACGACGATGATACGCTCGTCGGTCGAACTGTGTAGCAGACGTGCCAGCATCGTTTCTGCGCCTGCACTGGCTGTAAAGTTGGTAATGACATGCATTATCATTTGAGCGCCCTAGCTCGCCACTGCCGATCCTGCTGCGCCCTGGAAGAACGCCCTCAATCTGCCAAGTTCATGCCGGCGAACAGCATCCGGTTGATCATGTGCACGTCGAACTTGGTCTCTGCCATTTCCCGTGATTGCCTGCCCATCTTTTCCGCCAACTCCGGGCTCCCGGCATAGCAGGCCATTGCATTTGCGAGACCGACGATGTCGCGCGCCTTGACGACCATGCCGTTCACTCCCGGCTGCACCGTGTCGCGGCAACCCGGCAGATCCGTGGTAATGACGGCTCGTCCTGTGGCCAAAGCTTCGAGGATGCTTCGCGGAATGCCTTCGCGATAGTAGGACGGCAGGACGAAAACGTTGCACGCTGTAAGGTAAGGCCGGACGTCCGCGGTCGTGCCGAGATAGTCCAATACCCCCTCGCGCACCCAGCCGTCGATTTCCTCGCGGGAGATGGCCGTCGGATTGCTGTCGAAATGGCCGAGCAGTTGAAACTTGGCATTTGGGAAAGATCGACGCACGATCCGGGCGGCTTCGACATACTCCACAACGCCCTTGTCGCGCAGGAGCCGGGCGATCATCAGGAAAGTCGGCCCGCTCCGAGGCGGTATAGAGAATGTGAAATGGTCCAGATCGACGCCAGATCCGGGGATCTTTGTCGGGGAGAGGTCGTCCCCCAACATTCGGTAGCGGCGAATGTCGTCGGCATCTGCGTCGTTATAGACAAAGACCACCCGGGCGCCCCGAAGCGCCAAACGATACAGCCGGACGCACAAATGGCGAATAGCCCGCGCTTTGAACGAGTGACCGGCCGCGTCCGAGAACACGTGGCCGAGGCCGGTCACGAGGAAGCAGCGCTCCTTTATCCCGAGGGCCCTGGCCGCGATTCCGGCGTAGATGATCGGCTTCATGGTGTAGGGAAGGACTATGTCCGGTTTCAGCCGCCTGAAGTGCTGTCGCAGCGACCAAAAGGTCCGGATGTCGTCCAATGGGTTGAGTCCGGTTCGCGCCATGTGGATGCGAACGAAACGCACGCCGATCCGGGCGAGCTCCTGCTCGACCCGCGGGTCGTTTTCGGGAGCGAAGGCTATGACGTCGTGTCCGGCAGCCACCAATCGCTTCAGCAATTCGAGCCGAAAGATCACGAGAGATGCCGTCAAGCTGGCGACGACGGCGATCACGCGTTTCTGCCGGGGCGGGTATGCTGCGCCGGCGGGTTTTGCCGAATGGGCCGCAATCTGCTCGACTGCGGTGCGCGAAACCTGCTCAACAAGCTTCAAGGCTTACCTCCCGGATTCGACTCCACCTCGAGAATTGAGACATCCGCGCCCGGCTCTCCTGCTCCGCGGGGTTGTCCGCATTCGCAGGCAGGAGGCGGTGCGTGTCCCGGCCCGCAGAATCCGAGCAGCCACTATCGCGGGCACCCACAGCTGCATTGCACGATCCGCCCTTACCAACCGCGCCTGTCATCCTTTAATTGCCCGGAAAGCGGAGCTCCCCGCGGGTGCCCTTGCGGTAGCCAGCTCGCGATGTGCGTGCCTTGGCCTTGATGTGGTCCTTCGGCCGCCGGGGCATGCGCTTGCTCGCGGCCCTGGGCTTGCGATCAGCCTCGTGCTCATATCGTGGAAGCAACTCGCGCATGACTGCCACGACGTCCGTCTCGTTGCCCCGCTCCGAATGGCGCTGCAGGCGTGCGAAGGCGTCCTTCAGAGTCGGCAAGGGTATGGGCTCCGGCACCGCGCCGAGGACGCCCGGCACCGGCGAGTTGATGCGCTTGTCGGTTTCGTCGAAAAGCTCCTCGAAGAGCTTTTCGCCCGGCCGGCAACCGATGATCTTGATTTCGATATCCTGATCCGGCGTGAAGCCGGCCAACCGGATCATCCGGCGGGCGATATCGATGATCTTGATCGGCTCGCCCATGTCGAGGACGAAGATCTCGCCCTGTCCGAGCTGCTTTTCGAAGCCATAAGCCGAAGCCTGCAGTGTCAGTTCGACAGCTTCCCGGATCGTCATGAAGAACCGCGTCATGTTTTGATCGGTCACGGTCAACGGGCCGCCTCTTGCAAGTTGGCGCTTGAAAAGCGGGATCAGCGAACCGCTCGACCCGAGGACATTGCCGAAGCGAACCGTCATGAAGCGTGGCCCCTGGCCCGTTTCGAGGCCGTTCAGGTCGAGCGCCTGGCAATAAAGCTCCGCAAGGCGCTTCGTCGCGCCCATGACGCTGGTTGAATTCACCACCTTGTCGGTCGAGATCTGAACCATGGCGAGCGTGCCAAATTTCTTCGCCGCATTAGCGACATTCATGGTGCCGATGACGTTGGTGAGTACGCCCTCGCAGGGGTTCAACTGCACCATGGGCACATGTTTCAGGGCGGCCGCATGAAAGACCAGCTCAGGCCGATGCCGCGCGAATATCTCCTCAACCCGCTGGCTGCGGCGGACACTGCAGAGATAGCTCCATCGCGATACGTCCGGGAAGCTTTCGTTCAGCGCCATGTCAATCGCGTAAAGATTGTATTCGGTGTTGTCGATCAGCACGAGTTCCGCCGGTTCACAGGCGGCGACCTGCGACGTCAGCTCGCTGCCGATCGAACCGCCCGCTCCGGTGATGAGCACGCGCCGGCCGCGAACGAGGCGACCGATTGCCTCGCGGTCGAGCGCCGCCTGGGGGCGCTCCAGCAGGTCGGTCAGTTCGATGGACCGCAGTTCGTAGGGGTTGTCGCCCTTTGCGCGCTTGAGTTCGGTCATCTGCGACAGGCGCGAGACGGCAATCCCAAGTTTTTCGGCGGAGCGCAGGAGGTTATCCGATGCCTCCTCGCCGAAAGCCGCAGGGGCTTCCGTGAAGACTATGTGACGCGGCTGCTTGTTGAGCTGCTGCAAATCCGTCACCACCTGCTCGAAATCCTCGATGCGTCCGGCAATCGGCACGCCGCGCAGGCTCATGCCGATCTGGTCCTCATTCCTGTCGAGGCAGGCGACCGGAATATATGTGGCGTTGGGATCGCGTGCGAGCGCCCGCAAATAGAGGTCGGCCGCGTCGCCCGCGCCCACCAGCAGCAACGGTATGCGGTGATCGTTTTCTGCCCCTTTGTTGCGTCCGTTCCTGAAAACGGGTCGCGCCAGCGGGATTTCCTCTGCGCGAAAGCTCAGCCGTGCGGCGGCAAGGAATGCGATCAGGAGCAGCGACTGCATCGGCACGACGGTTCGTGGGATATCGGTCAGCCTCGTGGAGAAGAATAGGAGCGAAACAAGCAGCAGGGATGTCAGGAGTACCGCGCGAAGGATGATGAAAAGATCGGAAATGGAACCGTATTTCCAGTTTCGGCTGTAGAGTCCGGACAAGGGGAAAACGAGTGCGCAGATGACGAGGTACTGTGCGCCCGACCATAACAGGACGGAGGCTGTTTCCGGTCTCGTCTTGAGCTCGGCGACGCCGTAGCGCAACAACAAGGCCACGGCGAGCGCGATGGCTGCTGATCCGAGATCGGCAAGGTACAGGGCGGAACATTTGTGAACGCTGCGAACAGCGCCGCGGATGCGTCGGCTGCCTATGTCGACCGCCGCTCCCCATACCGCCAACAGCATCTTGGCGGTGCCTTTTCCCGCCTCTTCTCTCCGTAATATCGATGGCAGCATCAAGAAACGATCACGAACTGCCTTAGCGGCTGTGTGTATACGCAGCATGAAGGCCCCTTCCTGAAAAGCTGTAAGCCCCACCGACCTGCTCAACGACGCTGCACCTCTCCCCCACAAACTAAATGGTGGCCCAAGGTTGCTGTCTATTGGTTGTCCCGTTGACTGGCTCGAGAGGCTAGATAAATTAACTTCAACAAAATATAGGTGACCGCGACTGATTAGGTCACGGCGCAAAATGTCCTTGGCATATTCGAATTCTGTAATAAAAAAGCATGTAATTAACTGGTTGTAAATAGTCTTCGGCGAATCCGCCCAATTATAGTTTTCTGACAAACCGGGCCGCTGAGTGCCTGGTGGTTTCCCTCCAGGCGAGCCGCTCGCAACGAACGGCAAAGTTGAATTCCGCTATGCGCATTGAAGTCAATCGAATGCACGCGACGTGCTTTATGTCCTTGCTTCGCGCATGTTGTTGGCCAGTTGTTGCCCATTTTGGGCGACATTGGTCAGAGGCGAAACGTCACCGTTCGGTTCAAATAATAATTGATGGGGAAGATAGCTCCGAGCGTGACGATCTGAGCCGCGATGTAGGGCAGCACAGCCAAAAGGCTGTTGAAGAGAACGGCATTCGCCGCCAGCGTGCAGAGCGTCAGCACGGCAAAACGTGGAGCCGCAACGGTGTGCTTCGATTTCGACCTGAATGTCACACGGTGCTGAAGACTATAGTTGACCATGACCGAGATTGAGAGCGCCAACGTTGACGCCACCACGGCGTTCATGTCCGCAAGTTCTATGAACAAGGTGAGCAAGCACACCTGCAGCAGCGCCGCGCAACCGCCGACAAATGCGTATCGCAGCACGCGCACCGCAAAGATCGCTCTCAGAACCCCTCCCACAAGAGACAATTGCCGCGTGATGTTGCGCCTGAGGCGAGATGCTGCGCCGGCATAAGGTTCGCCAGGCAGGGGGCCCAGCGGTTGCAGTCGAGAACCCGGCGCTGCCGCCCCGTCGGCCGAGGCACAGTCGCCGAGTTTCGCGACATAAGGGAACCTCCGTCTGCTAAGCATGATGTGCCTCGTACAAGGTGCCGAGATCCGTTCGGGAATTGGGGCGCATCAGGAGCTCGTTGAAGTGGTTGATCGTTTTCAGCAGGCCCTCCTTCAGGCCGATCCTGGGTGACCATTCGAGCTGTTCTTTTGCTCGCGAGATATCCGGGCGCCGTCTGCAAGGATCGTCCTGGGGCAATGGCCGATACACGATACGTGACCTGGACCCGGTGAGATCGATGATCAACTCCGCCAGTTCGCGCATGGAAATTTCGTTGGGGTTGCCGATGTTAATCGGGCCGGTCACATCAAACGGCGAATCCATCAGACGCAGCAAGGCGGCGACGGTGTCATCGACGTAACAGAAGGATCGCGTCTGCGAGCCGTCCCCATGGACGGTTATGTCGGCATCGAGCAGTGCCTGGACGATAAAGCTCGAAACAACACGGCCATCGCTCGGATGCGTACGGGGCCCATAGGTATTGAAGATGCGCGCAACTTTGATCGCTGTTTGGTGCTGCCGCCTGTAATCGAAGAATAGCGCTTCGGCGCAACGTTTGCCTTCATCGTAGCAGGAGCGAGGCCCGATAGGGTTGACGTTGCCCCAGTAGTCCTCGGTCTGTGGGTGAACGGAGGGGTCTCCGTAGACCTCCGACGTGGAGGCCTGAAGAACATTGATCTTCAGCCGCTTGGCAAGGCCGAGCATGTTTATCGCGCCTTGCACGCTTGTCCGCGTGGTCTTCACCGGGTCGAACTGGTAGTGCACGGGAGAAGCCGGGCAGGCAAGATTGAAGATCTTGTCCACCTCCACGTAGAGGGGCATCGTCACATCGTGCCTCAAAAGCTCGAAACGCGGATGGGAAAGGAGTTCTTCCACATTGGCGCGCGACCCAGTAAAAAAATTATCGACGCACAGGACGTCTGCTCCGCCTTCGATCAACCGCTCGCAAAGGTGCGACCCGATGAAGCCGCACCCTCCAGTTACCAATACGCGATTTGTAAATTGACGCCCCATTACGCTTACCTCATCTGAAGCGGCTGGCAGCGGGATGGCACCCCAGTTTCCGGCCAGCGACCAGAGTCTGACGTCCACATCCGCGCCCCAACGCAAACGCGCTCTAAAACTTCATGCAGCCCGTCACCGGGCCAACCCTCTTTTCGCCAGCTCGGCGGCTGCATGCTCGAACCGGTCGTCCGCCTTCTGCTCTTCTGCCCAGGCGATCAGATCCTCGATGCCGGATTCGAGCTCGACGCTAGGCTTGTAGCCGAGGCAGCGCTGGATCTTGCTTATGTCGGCGTAGCAATGCCGGACATCGCCCTCCCTGAACTTGTTCTCTATCTGGGGAGCAATGTCGCGCCGCATTTTCCGGGCGAGGATGATCGCGACGTCTTTGATCGACGTCGGGCGACCGGTGCCCACATTGAAGACATGGCCATTCGCCTCGTCTTTCGCGAGAGCAAGCGAAATAGCCTGCACGATGTCGTTTACATGCACAAAATCTCGCGTCTGGTTGCCGTCCTCAAAAACGACCGGACGGTTATTGTTCAGCAGACGGGAAGAGAAGATCGCAGCGACCCCGGTATAGGGATTGCCCAGCGACTGCCGAGGACCGTAGATGTTGAAGAAGCGAAGCGCCACGGCGGGAATGTCGTAGGCTCTGCCGACGACCAAGCACATTTCCTCCTGATCCCTCTTGGAAATGGCGTAGATCGAGGTCGGCAGGACCGGCTTCGCCTCGTTGGTCGGTATAGGCGTTGCGGTTCGATCACAGATCGGACAGCGCACCTCCCAATCGCCACGCCTCATTTGCTCCGCCTCACGAAGCGTCGGTGTGACATCGCCGCAATGGCTGCACCGCGCTCCACCTTCGCCGTAGATCGACATCGACGACGCAACGACCAGCTTCTTTACGCTGTGCTTGCGGGACGCCAGCAGTTCCAGGAGGACTGCCGTTCCAACCGTATTGTGATCGACATAACGATGGATCTCGTACATCGACTGGCCGACACCCACCTGCGCGGCGAGATGGACAACGGCGTCGACGTCCTTCAAGGCAGCGTCGAGTTGGGCAGGATTGCGAGTGTCACCAAAAATGATCTCGACTCCCTTCATAGGTAATCCGTTCGGCTGCAACAAGGCGCCAAGATTACCCCGGGATCCAGAATGAACTTGGGGTTCGTAATTATCGAAGATTCGTATGTCGTGTCCGGATTTGTGAAGGTTCTCGCATAAAAATGAGCCTACGAACCCTGCGCCTCCTGTGACGAGTATCTTCATGGCATGGTTCCCTATGTTTAAAAAAATTGTTATGTTTAAAATTCGTATTTACCCCGGTAATTCTGCCACACGATTTTTAGTACATCAAATCCATACTGGACTGGTTTCAGATGCGACTTTTCATCCGCGTAGCGTGTGGGTATCGCAATTTCCTTGATCCGTAACTTACGCTTTCCCGCCATCATGATCATTTCACCATCGAAATGGAATGTATCACTGAGGCGAACGAAGGGAATAGTTTCGAGGCACCGGCGGGAATAAAGCATGTAGCCGCTGTGGTATTCGCTCACGCGAAGGCCGTAAGCCAGATTCTCTATCGTGGTAAGCGCTTTGTTGGCGATATACTTGTACATCGGCATGCCGCCCTTCAGCGCGCCGCCCTCGAGCATGCGCGACCCGATGACGAGATCTGCCTCACCCCTTTCCAGCGGCGCGAGCAAACGGGGCAGCAGTTCCGGCGCGTATTGCCCATCGGCGTGCAGGAGTGCCACGATGTCGGCGCCTTGAGCCAAGGCATGCGAAAAACCGGTCTTCTGCGCTTGGGCGTAACCCTTGTTCTGAGGATGCTCGATTACTTCCGCGTTTGCCCGTGAACGAGCAATTCTGCGCGCGACGTCGCCCGTTCCGTCGGAACTGCCGTCGTTCACGACGACAATCCGGAGGTCTTTTTCGTAAATTTCCCTTGGAATTCTCTCGAACACGCTTTCGAGTGTCAGAGCGGCTTGATAAGCGGGGATAACAATAAAAATCTTCTTCTGAAGCATGACGATCCGTACTCCCGTTACATTCTTCTCGGTGCACCAATCCTGTAAGCCAATGTCCAATTTCGGCGATGCTTTGACGGCCCCTTCACGGCAAAACCTGCATCTCGGTTGCGCGGGTTGCTGAGCGATAGATCCGCCCGTCAGCAAGAGTTTCCTGCTCGACGAGCGGAACGGAATTAAGAAGGTCGTTCTCGCTGACCAGGTAGTCTCGCCAGTCCACGCCGTAGATGAAGACGACGTAGGCGTCGCCTTCCGCAATACGGCGACGCATAGCGTCCATCTGCTGCGCAAAGGGCATACTTGCCTCATCCCGGCCAGACAGGTGATTGAAGCGGCGCGGTATGTACGCCGCGCTGCGCCTCAGGCGGAATTCAACCAAGTCCGGTGCGTTGGAATAGATTGCGGCAGACGCCGGCAGTTTGCTCGCGGATGCGAGTACGGGCGACGTGGACCAGCTTTTGTGAGCGTATCCCTGACCCGATTCATAGGTGGCTACTGTGAACACAGTCGTTCGGACGAGGTTTGACGCCCCGATCACAGCCGCGAAGCCGGCCAGGACGATCGCGAGTTTGCGGTGGCGCGCAAAATCAGGTCTGCTCGCTCCGAAGGGAGTGATGACGGCGAGTGCGAGAAAGACATAGAGCGGCAGGAGAAACCGTCCGGTGAGGGTCAGTCGATACTGAATCATCACGGAGAGAATCAGGAACAGCAGATACAAGATCGAAAGGAGATTGAATACGACGGGAACAAGCGCATGCGGTCGTGCGCGTTGCGCGGAGGATAGGCGCAGCCACGCGAGCGCGTAGTTCACGGCAATGAAAACGACGACAACGCTGGCGAAGGCAAGAAACAGGAGGCGAATGACCGGCCCGGCCGCGGATGGCAGGAGCATCGTCGACAGGGAGCCTGCCGTCCGGATCCAGTATGCCAGATCAGTGTCGCCCAGTAGTTCCAGCGAACGTCCAGTCGAGTCGCCGGATGTCAGCTCACTCGCGATCAGCCATGATCCGAAGACAGCACCGCACGCACCGGTCATCACAGCACAATCGACTAGCCGTCGCGTAAGGCTTCCGCCACCCGCGAATAGCCTCAGGATTGCAAAAACTGGAAGAAGCGGAGCAGCAGCAAATCGCGTCAGCATCGCGAGTCCTACAATGGCCCCCACAAGTGCAGCACTTGCGACACGATTGTCTTGCATCGCCCTGAGAAAAACGAGGACGGAGGCGAGGGTCAACGCGATAAACAACGGCTCCGTCATTGCGACCGAGTGAAATTCGACGAAGACCGGATGGCCAACGATCAGGGCCGTGCCCAATGCGGCCCAGGTCGGGGTCAGCTGCGCAAGAAGCAGCAACCGAAGAATCAACACCGTATTGACGACATAAAGAAACCAGTTGAGCCACCAGGCCGCCGCCACGAGCTCGATCTGAGCGAGTGCCGTGAATTGCAGCAACCAAGTATAGAGCGGAGCGAAATGACGCGCGCTTCCTATGCGCATGTACGCCACTGAGTCAGGCAGAATTCCTATTCCGTGTGACGTCGTTGCAAAGAACAGCAGGGAGACTGCCAATGAAAGGACGACAGCCGCGACGAGTTGCGCCCTCGCATGAACGGGAGCCAGTGCATCGTTGGCGGTTCCCGCCGAACCTGATTGCACGTGCAGTTGTTGTTCTCGCTTCATACAGCCGCCGCTCCCATTTCTGGTGCGTTCGTTTGGCTTAAACGTGCTGACAGAGGTGGAATTCACCCCACAAAGGACTTTGTTCTTTGCCGCAACCGAAAAACCCGGTCAGGCAGAGTAACAGCCTCGATCGAAATCTTCGCTAAGCCCCCATCATGCGCGTGATATGCCCGCGAACTTAAAAAATACTCGCGCTCCATTGGCCAAGCGCGTAAATCAGTCCTTGAAAGCGATTTTGTACGCAATTACACAGCCGCGGCTATAAAGTCACCGCTCAACAGCTTTGATAATCGCATAGTCGTGCGACAATGTCGACTACCTAATATATCCAACGCTTGTCCGCCACCGAGCCTGGCTGCCCGATCGGTATCTGCTTGCGATGCATGTCTTATTTGTCGCGAGACCTGGCCAAAGGGTCTGAGAATCTGCTATTCACAGATCGTCTCGCTCGTTGGAAGTGTCCTTTCTTTCGATCCGGCGCCGGTGATCAACCTGCCGCCGCCACGCGCCTAGAGACGGTCCAGGGGACCGTTCGCTTTCGTCTACGACGCAACGAGCCTCATATATCCAAAGACATATGGTGCGGTCTGAATGAAGAAGATAGTCTCAGAACTGTACTTCAAACTTTGACATCAAACGTTCAACGAATTGTAATTGATCGCGTGCCACCCAGCCGGCCATTGCCATTGTGATCACGGCGCCAGCCCCTCTCTTTTATCGACGTGGGCACAACATGCAGACGCGAAGCGTTATCGAGATTGTCGAGTCTGGGGGGCGATTGCCTACAGAATTGATTGTTGCCGGATATTGGGCAAGCCAAGCCGGTCTCGTGGCGTTTGTCCTCAACGGTGTCACGCCCCAGGCGATCAATTTCGTTCTGGACCCGATCGTGACAACGCTGCCGTTATCAATCCCCGGCGTGCTTTATATCGACATTAGCGACAGGGCGCGCGTGGGCGAGGCAGTGATGGGCGCCGAGGAGATTTATGGGGCGTCCAAGATCTTTCATCATCTGACAGGTTGCTATGGCATCGCGCCGAGCCTTGTCCTGTCGGTTGCCGTGGCCATTCCGAAGCTGGAAAGTCGCACTCTTATGTCCGGGCGGGACTCCCGCGCGCCAAGGATTGCAGAGCCGGAGATTGCGGCGGCCATCCACGCACCGAATCGCCTCGGCTGGCGTGCGACTGGCTCGATAAGGCGGTCATGCGAACTGCTACAGACGTCCGGCAGTACGCTTTAATTCAAACATCATGCAATGTTGGCTCTTATTGGCTTGCGTTCCATGGGCTAGTCGAGTTCAAAGCACTCTTTGTAGTCCTGCCGCAGGGCCGACGGCTGATCCTCTTTCCGCAGAAAGCAGTTGCCGACGACGAGACATTCGATCTCGGTGCCCATAAAACAGCGGAATGCATCTTCCGGGGTGCACACAATGGGCTCGCCGCGCACGTTGAAGCTGGTATTGACCAGTACGGGACAGCCGGTTCGCTCCTTGAACGCGCTTAGCAGTTCCCAGTAGCGCGGATTCGTGTCGTGATGCACCGTCTGCACCCGGGCTGAATAATCGACATGCGTGACGGCCGGAATCTCCGATCGTGGAACGTTCAGGCGGTCTATGCCGAACAACGCCGCCTCGTCAGGACCGAGGGGCAACCTCCGCCGGTCGAGCACATCGCCCACGAGCAGCATGTAGGGGCTGTCGGTGTCGATATCGAACCATTCCGCCACGTCCTCGCGCCTCACCGAAGGGGCAAAGGGACGGAAGCTCTCGCGGTATTTGACCTTGAGATTGAGTGTTTTCTGCATTATCGGAGAGCGCGGATCGCCGAGTATCGACCTTCCGCCCAAGGCCCGAGGCCCGAATTCCATTCGCCCCTGCATCCACCCGACCGCCTTGCCCTGCACCAGGCCCTCGACGGTGTCGGCAATAATCTCACTATCCGACAAGACCTTGTAGACCGCGCCGGCTGCGGCAAGGCGCCGCTCGATCTCGCCCTGGTCGTATGCCGGACCGAGATAGGCGCCTGCCATACCGTCTCGCCCATTGGCAAGACGGTCTTTTCCAAGATGTCCATGCCATGCTGCCAGTGCCGCGCCCACGGCGCCGCCTGCGTCGCCCGCCGCCGGCTGGATCCAGATGTCGTCGAAAATGCGGTTCTTCAGCAACTTGCCATTGGCAACGCAGTTCAAGGCGACGCCGCCAGCCAGGCACAGATGGCGCTCGCCTGTTTCCTGCCTGGCAAAGCGGGCGAGCTTCAGAACAACTTCCTCGGTCACCGCCTGTATCGAGGCCGCCAGATCCATCTCCCGCTGGGTCAAGGGAGTTTCGGGTTTTCGCGGTTCCGCGCCGAAAAGCCGGTGGAATGCGGGCGAGGTCATGGTGAGACCGGTGCAATAATCGAAATAGCGCTGATCGACCCGGAACGAGCCGTCGTCTTTGAGGTCGATCAGATTGTCCAGGATCGTCTGGGCAAAGCGGGGGCGGCCGTAAGGCGCCAGGCCCATCAGCTTGTACTCGCCGGAGTTCACCTTGAAACCGGTATAGTACGTGAACGCGGAGTAAAGCAGACCGAGAGAATGCGGAAAACGGATTTCCTTTATGATTTCGAGGCTGTTGCCACGACCGAGGCCGAGCGAGGTCGTACACCACTCGCCCACCCCATCCATCGTCAAAACCGCGGCGCTTGCGAAAGGCGATGGGAAGAAGGCGCTCGCCGCGTGTGCCAGATGATGCTCGGTGAACAGAAGCGATCCGGACCATTCCTTCGATCCAGCGAGCTTGCCCAAGTGCTTGCGCAACAGGTTCTTCTGAAACAGTTTCTCCTTGATCCAGAGCGGCATCGCCATCCTGAAGGAACGAAACCCGCGCGGACTTGTCGCGAGATAAGTCTCCAGCAATCGCTCGAATTTCAGGAACGGCTTGTCATAGAAGACGACATGATCGACGTCCGCCATGCTGCAACCTGCCTCCGCCAGGCAATAGGCCAAGGCATTGGCCGGAAAGCTGGCGTCGTGCTTCTTGCGTGTAAATCGTTCCTCCTGAGCGGCCGCCACGATGCGTCCGTCCTCGATCAGGGCCGCCGCACTGTCGTGATAAAACGCCGAAATACCGAGAATACGCATGGACGGACTCGGATCAGAACAAGGTGTAGATGAACGGTGCCACCGCCGTGCCCTGGGTCAAGACCACCAATGCACCGAAAACGCCGAAGATGATGAATATCGGCAAGAGCCAAAACTTCTTGCGGGCACCCATATAAGCCCAGAGTTCGCTTATCAGTTCCATGTCGCATTTCCCCCATCATGATCCGACGACGGTCTTGCCGCGTCAGAGCCCCCGCCTGCGTTCAGAACTGATTGCGCATCGTCTCCGGATCCGGTTCATGCGGTGAACGCTTAATCCAGTAAGTGTCGACGCCTTTATCAAATGAAGCGGCGAGCGGATCGTAGCCGCGTAGCCTCAAGAAAAGCCCGATCGGAACGAACGCCGCGATATAGATCAGCAGCATCACCGCGGGATTGACGATCTTGAACAGCAACAGGCCAAGCTTGGTCCATAGCCGGTTCGGGATGGCGAGCCAGTCGGGTGCGGCGAACGCCAACAGGACGAGGACACCACCAATGACGGCAATCCCTAAAGAGATCGCTGTCAGCCCACCGCTGATGAGCCATCTCACGAGCACGAAAGCGAGAAGAATGCCTCCGACCGTATAACCGAAGCTGCGGTTGGAGGGTCCCTCCGGTATATGCTCGAGGAAAGCTTCGTGAGACTTGTTCATTGGGCACTTCCTAAGCGGCCAGTGCTAATTTCTAAAATACTATACGGCGCAAATTGCAGTCGCGCCTTGTTTGAAAGGAATAAAGGAGAATGGTATAGAACAAGCGGGGGTCGAGCCAGTCAATATACCATTAGATATAGACGGCAGCCGACGCGTAGTTCCGGCCGAAACGATATAGCAGCTTGAAACAGGCCGTCGATCAGAGTCCGATCTTCTCCCAATTCGGGGAGACTCGATAGGCAGAAGCAGGTATATTCCGCTTACGCAAAAATGCCCCTGTATTAATTTCTATTCTGAATCCATTTGTGTGAGTTCAAGTGCAAAAGACAATACTCTTATCAGCCAAAGCCGTCAGGAAAGACAAGTCGAAATCCGCCGCCTGAATGCGGCGGTCGGCAAGCGCACCTCTTACTGAACGGTTTGCGAGAGGGGACAAGGCGTCATGATTAAGCGGCATCTCGGACTTGTGGTATGTGCCCTTCCGGGTCTGTACCTGTTGGCAAGCCCCATCTACGCTCTGCTGCATTACCAACTGTTCGCAGCTGAAACCCCGCATTTCATCCGTTACGTGCTGATCCCGGGCCTGCTGGCGATAGCCTTCTTCGCCGTGGGCCTGTTTGCCAAGCCGCGCTTTTCCGCACTTGTCGGCATTTGCGGCTCGAGCGTGTTGCTGGCCCTCTTCCTCTTTGAGGCGATGCATACGGTCTCGGTCGTGTCCGTCCGGTTGGGCATGCTCGGCCAACTCAGCGAGGCGCAGGCCGAAACGCTCAAGCGCAACAAGAATGTGGTTCCTGGCTTCACACTTCGTGGACTGAACCGGCTTTCCGGCACAAACCAACTTTCCGAGGCGCTGCTGTCGGGCTTTCCGTCGACGCAAGTGGTGCTGTGCACGTCCAAAAGCGGCGTCGTCAGCTACACCGCGGATCGGTACGGCTTCAATAATCCCGACGACGTGTATAACCGCCGCGTGGACCTGATGCTCCTCGGGGACTCGTTCGTCGAGGGCTTCTGCTTGCCCCCGGGGGAGGACCTTGCGTCGAGGCTGCGGGCGGGGGGGCTCAGCACCGCGAGCATAGGCATACGAGGAAACGGTCCGCTGATTGAGCTCGCAATCCTCGGCCGTTTTGGTGAAATTTTGCGACCCCGTCACGTGATGATGGTCTTCTTCGAAGGCAATGACTGGGAGAATTTGGAGCGGGAACTTGCAGTGCCGTGGCTTCGCACCGCGCTTTCGCCGGATGCGGACTATGGTTTGCAAACGACCGCGCAAGAGACCATGCGTCAGGCTCGAAGCATTTTGGCGGAGCGCCAGAGCGCCGGAGTGACGAGTGTGCAGCTTTTCACGAAAACAGCCTTGCTTCGCAATTTTGTCGCACTGCAGCAAACTCTCACGAGGCTCGGGCTGGTCTATCCCAAGATTACCCCAGATAACCCGGATTTCAGACGAATCTTGCACCGTGCGAAAGCACTTACCGAGAGCTGGGGCGGCTCCTTTACGCTGGTCTACGTACCCAGGATCGACCGTTTCATCGGACCGTTCTCATCAGATAGGCCGTTTGACCCACTGAGGAGGAAGGTTCGCGATGCTGCCGCTGCCGAAGGCATCGAGGTAATCGATATCCATGAGGCCATTCGCGCCCAAGCCGAGCCTGTTCTCATGTATGCGCCCGACGCCCATTTCAGTCCCGCTGGGGCCAAATTTGCCGCAAACGAGATTCTCCGCCGGGTGGAGGCGCTGGCACAAGGCACCCGGGAAACCGTAGAGAAGAAGTGAGCTGCAGATCGCGCGGAGCGTTCCCGCGTCAGCTGCTCGCCCCCGGGCGCCGCTGCAACGCTGTCAGCCGGAGCCAAGGTGCAGCCGTTGCGAAATATTGGCGAGCTCCACGCGTGTCGTGATGTTGAGCTTGCCGTAGACACTATGAAGGTGGAGTTTGACGGTGCCGGGGGCTATCCCAAGCCGGGCGGCTATTTCGCGGCTGCGCAAACCTGCGGCTGCGAGGCGGGACACCTCGAGTTCGCGGGGCGTCAACTTCTGCATGATCGAGCGACGTTCGGCCTCGCGTTCCCGGATGCGATCAATCGCAGCACCCAAACCTTGATCCGCGACATAGGTGCGGCCCGCGATCACTGCGCGTATGCACTCAACAAGCGCACCCGGCGCCTGCTCCTTGAGGACGATGCCGCTCACACCATTTCGCATCGCTTCTGCAAGTTCTTCATCGCTGATATCAGCGGTAAGAATGACGCAAGCCAGTTCCGGCCGGTCGCGGCGAAGGCGACGAACAAGGTCCAGCCCGTCCATTTCCGGCATGCGCAGATCGATGACGACGAGATCGACTGGCTTGGTCGAGACAGCCTCGATCGCATCTGCGGCAGTTCTGCATGTCGCAACCACTTGCAAACCGGGTTCGGCGTCGATCAAACGGCGCAACCCGTCCAGGACTATCAAGTGATCATCGACGACTACGATGCGCGAACTCATGGATGAGCCGGGATCTTGATGGTTATCCTCGTCCATTGCTCCACCTTGTCGATCGAGAGTTCTCCACCCCATGTCGCCACGCGCTCACGCAGGCTTCGTGGACCGACCTTGCTGCTCTCCAGTTCGGCGTGCTCAAGGCGCCGGTCAAAGCCGAAGCCCGTTCCGTCGTCGTCCACAGTCAAGATCACTGTTCCGGCATCGAGACAAAGCCGGGCCTTGAGCGTTCGCGCATTCCCGTGACGTACGGCGTTGGCGCACGCCTCCGCGATCATGCGCGCCAGCTCGTCGATCACTGCTGCCTGCAACCGAAGGTCCTCAGGTTCCAGAGAAAAGCGAAAGTCTATCGACCATTGCTGCCGCAGACGTTCAGCCAGGGCTTCCAATCGAGGCGCGAGCTGGCGGTCACCGGCGCGGTCATCATGAGATCCCGGTTCAAGCGCGCGGATGAGAGCGCGAAGATCTCTCTGTTCCTCGAAAAGCATCGCCTGGATAGCCGTCAGACGCCTGTCGATCTCGTCGAGGTCGGGCTTTGACGAGCGCAGGGCTTGAAGCTGCAGGGCCGTGCCCGCCAGTGTTTGCAGCACTCCGTCGTGAATATCGCGCCCAATTTTTATGCGCTCCTCAAGCGCGGCGGCATCGCTGAGACGGCGCAGCAATATCGCCTGTTCGAAGAGTGTCTTCAATCGGTCCGCGACGATTTCGGCCATGGCAACGTCATCGAGTGTCTGCGCCGGCGGATCGAGGAGAAAAAGGCGAGCCTCGACGTCGCTCACCTCGAATTGCACCGAAATCGCGGAAACGATCGAGAATTCGGCGATGAGAGCCGGAGAAATTGGCGACCCGCCTCCGCGCCAGCGATCGAAACGTCCCCCGCCGCGATGGATGAGGGCTCGGGAGCGCTTTGCGTCGATGATCAGAAGACTTGTCTCCTGCAGCGCCTCGGGAGTCCATGGCAGATAGGCGGATGGCGACAAATGCCTAACCTCGAATGTGCCGTTCTGCCATATCGCGAGGTTGGTCCAGGGCTCGTCACCATCACTCCAGATCAGCAGCGCGCGTGGCACACGCATCACCTGCGCCGCATAATCCAATGCCGCCTTGGCCGGCCAATCGCGCCCGTCGGACGCGGAGGGCGTCCGCTCGACCAGTCGCAACAACTCAGAGCGCACCGCCTCCTGATGCGTCCCGAGCCACGTCAGAAGAAGGGTTGCCATCAGCAGGAAGAGAATGAACGACAGCGCGATTGCAGCGTCCACGTCCGACCTGAACAGCCAGGCGGTATTCGAAAGCGCCAGGTATGCCAGGACCGCAAGGCCAACGAGACCGGTCCATAGGGCGCCGCGCCAGAGCCAATGCAGCGTCGCTGTCAGTTGGACAAAGGGCATGAGCATGAAGACCGGACCAGACACGCGACCTTCAAGAAACGCCAAGGCAATCAAAGTGGCGACATCGATAACATGCCGTATGAGGGTGCCCCGGACCTGATGGACCTGTGCTTTCCAAACGAAATGGGCGGCAACGATGGCGTAGGCGAGATAAGCCACCAACAGCCAGAAGACGAAGTCCGAGCGGGCGGGCCGGATCGTGGCATCCAGCCATGTAAGCCAGAGGCTGCCAATCGCCAGGACAATTCGAGCAATGGCGATCACGCCATCCGAGCGGGCCCTGAATGTATTCATCCACGTCTGGCGACCGGTCGGCGTGGCCAGTCCGCCTTGGGACGCTGCTGTAGAAATCGCGGCCGCCCAGCGCTTCACCGCCACCGCCCATCCTTTCAGCGTTACAAACCACTGGCGGGGACTGAACGCCCCCTGCAGGAAGGCCCGCGACACTCTCATTTCGGCTCCTGTGCCGATAAATTGCCACTTTATAGAACTGCGCCGCAGATCTCCTGGACGCTTCAAATAACCGGCCCGCTTTTCGGCAGAACACGCGGAATTATGTCGAATTACATCACGAAGAGCTAGATTCGTTTGAGATTTCCAGTTCCGTGATGGCCTCGCGGACAAGGCGGAGCCCCCGCAAACCCTCCTGATCTTGCAACGCCTGCTCGAAGAAGGTCAGTGTTGGAGAGCCGCTCCGATGGGTTTCTCGGCCAGGACGGGCGTCAGGGCCCGAGCTCAGGGCGCCTCTCACCGGCGCGTGTTCGCGTCATTCAATGCGCTTATCGATGGAGTTTGCTGTGTACCGGCGGGCGCTTCCCAGTGGGCGAGGCCCAAGCCAGCACATCAATACATTCACCATCGCCACATAGAACGACGAAGCCGCGTTCCGAATGGCATTGGACCTGGCCCACCAAGCCGATAAAGCGACCGGCGTTTTCGATCTGTGCGGCCGCGTCGACACGGATCTTCTCGCCGTTGTAAAGGGAAAATGCACCGGGGTAGGGGGCGCCGACTGCACGGATAAGGCGGAGCACCGAGGCGGCAGAAGCATTCCAGTCGATCAGGCCGTCCTCAGCCGTGCGTTTGGCACAATAGCTTGCCCTCTCATGATCCTGCGTCATGCGCGGTGCGTTACCGGTCTCTACCAGTGTAACCGCCTCAACCACCATCTCGGAGAGATTTGCTGTATGCTTGGCATAGAGGCTGCGTGCGGTTTCGTCGGCTGCGACCGCGAACAGCCTCTGAAGCAGAATGGGACCTGAGTCGATCCCTTCATCCAACCAGAACAGCGTCGAGCCAGTCACATCTTCAGCCCTTATTATCGTCCAGGGAATGACTGCACGACCACGCAGACGTGGCAACGCTGACGGATGGAACCCGATGGTGCCTTCACGCGCAACGCCTCGAAACGGCTGTCGGCAGACCTGCGACCAGCCGATGACAAGCGTGAGATCGGGCTCGACCGATGCCATTGCCGCCAGGACAGTAGGACTGTTGATGTCCGTCGTGTGGCAAACCGCGCTTCCGGCCGCCCGCGCCAGATTTCCTATATCGGCAAAGTCAGAATGGCGTCCCGCCAACTCGGAGGGGAGAGTAATCACAAGCGCAGGAACTCGCCCAGCATTTATGAGCGCTTCTAAAGCTATTCTGGAGCTTTCGACGGAACCAACGAAAACGATACGCATGATCCAGCAATGGCCAAAATAATAATGAACAGCGCGAGACGTCCTAACCGGACGGCAATATGCAACGTTATGTACAATTGCGTTCATAGAACACAATAAGGACTGCGGTGTCCAGCGCGGAAGCGCTCAGTTCTTCACGATCGGAGTTCCTCGATGCTCTTTCCCTGTCGTCTGGCTTCGTGGGGCCGAGCGGCCGGTGGCTTGACCGACCATCCACTGTGCAAAGGCGTCGGCTTACGGGCGCAGTGGACCAACAGCGCGCACAAATGTACGAGGTGACACTCGACGTCGTTAGGAGCGAGAGACAGGCAAAAGACTGCCCATCGATGCGCGATGCCCTTGTTTCCGCCGGCATTCATCGCTCTTGCGTAGCTAGGGGTTTGCCTCAGCCGGCATTTGTCGCAGGGGTGCTGCTTGAGCGCCGCATTGTCGCTTTCTGCGCTTGATGAGACGTCAGGGGCTGGGCGCTGCCGCTGTTGAACCGATCTAATGACCTCCGAAGCTGAAGTCACTCCTTGCGAATAATGCGCCGTGCGCTATTCTGATAGCGCCGCGGTACATCTTTTAAGTCTTCCGCGTCACAGGACATCGGACGTGAAGCCGATCAGGCGTGACACTGACGCCGTAAAGTGCGATGCTAGCAAGTTCAAACTGAGTTATTGCGCCGTATTGAATATTTTACTAAGCTAACGGAATAGAGAAAATTTTTATTTTTGAAGGTTTCCATGACGACATTCGTTCCGGATGGCAGCCTATCTGCTCGCGCTCATTACCGAGAAAGTGTTGAATTTGCCGCTCAGCGGAGTGGGCATACGATAGGCCTTTCAGATGTTTGGGCCCTGATCAAGCGGCGTATGTGGCTTATCGCTTCGGTGGTCATCCTGTGCACTTTGCTGGCTACGGTTGCATCGTATACGCTTCCTAAAACCTATACAGCCAGCTCGGAAGTTGTGCTGGAGCGGAAAGATGTTCGACCGTTTGCCACTGACGCATCTCTGACGTCGCTTGAACGCGACCGCTCGGCGGCGGAAACCGAGATGGACGTTCTGCAATCGCGGGAGTTTGCCGGCCGCATTGTCGATCGATTGAATCTCATTGATGATCCGAACTTCAACCCGCATGCCCGCGGCGGCAATAGAACGGAAGACTTCGGCGATCGGCTTCTTAGATATCTCGCAGGAAGTATCGGAATCCAGAGGCCGCGTGGTCCCGTCAGAGTTCCGGACACGGGAACTCAACGAGATCGCGCGATTTCCGCGGTCCTGTCACAATTTACCGTGAGCCGGACTGGCGAGAGTCTCGCGGTAAGGATCACTGTAACGAATAGCAATCCTAAACTCGCGCAAGAAATCGCAAATACGATTGCCACCCTATACGTTGAAGCTTCGCTCGAGTTCAAGCAGTACGAACGGATCGCAGATAAGGAACGCGCGCTTAATACAGGTGGCGCCGTGGCTTTTCTTCGGCAGAGCATGACGCAACCGCTCTTGATAACATTGCGAAACGAAGAGGCCCGATTGCAGCAGAATAGAGCGGAACTCGCCGCAAAGTTTGGCAAGAATCATCCTGAGATGATTGATGCAGATTCGCAGATCGCGGGCGTTCGCAACATGATCGAGGATGAGGTTCAGCGTATTTTGTCGGATCTTGAGGCCGAATCTTTAAAGCCGAGCGCACGGATTGTGTCGGCCGCGGAAGTTCCGAGTTCGCCATCATTTCCTAAGCCCAATATTATTATTCCGGCGGCATTTACAGGGTCTACTATGCTGGCCTTTTTGCTCGCGCTCATGCTGGAGACTGCCGACACGCGAATCCGGAGCGGGCAACGTATCTCGCAACTTCTGCGGCTGCCGAACCTCGGTTACGTACCAAGGGTGCCGAAGGATCTGCTGTCGCGCGGCACCAAGCGGTCCTCGTGCATTCCTGACTGGAGCAATTTTACGTCGGCGGAGGCAGAGCGGTCAGTCTATATGGCCTGCCGCTACTCTGAAGCGAAACAACCGCATCGCGTTGTCATGGTGACCTCCTGCCTTCAGGACGTCGCGAACGCCTCGACGGCATGGGGTATTGCAACTGCTGCTGCAGCAGACGGACGCTCTACCGTGTTCGTGAATCTCGATTTCCATCAACACAACGTCCCGTATCTGAAAAGCGCGGAACGTTCCCCGGAATCAATTGAACGCTATCTTAGAAATGAATCTTCCCTGGCGGATGTGGTACAGACGATTCCGACTTTACCTGCTTTTGGCTTCATTGACGCGACGCCCGTAATGATGGAGCCGTTCAGATCGCTAGACTCCGACAAACTCTGTGAGCTGATTTTGGCGCTCAGACAGAACGGGTATGATTTCATTGTGCTTCACGCTCCGCCGGTCCTCACCTCTGGGGATGCAAACTGGCTCTCGCCCTTTGTTGATGGGGTGATTTTGTTGGTGTCTTGGGGCAAGACTACCGAAGAGCAGTTGCTGGACAGTGTGTCTCAGCTCCGGATGAATCATGCGCCGTTGATCGGCACCGTAATTAACCAGGTTAATCCCGAAGTTCATGAAAGCCATCGCTACGGAGGCTTTGTCATAACTTCCAAACGCATTCCGGCGACCGGTTGGACTCAGGGTCGGCTCCGCCGAAATGGCGAGACTTTCAGTCACGCGGATACAGAAGTAGAGGTGAACACCTTTTCCACGCCTTCGGCGAGAGCCCCGCTCAATTCCTCCTCGCACGTTCGTTAGAACTCGTGCTCGCGGGAACTGGTCTCGCCCATTGAATTGCGACCACAGCTAAACCGCACGGCATGAGCGACGATGGCTGCTGGAAGATAATGGTGTTTCAGATGATGCATTGAGTGGGCGCGCGACGCGCTGTGATGTTTGTAAAACTAAAAATGCCTTCGAGAGAAGGCCAAATTATGTAACTGCCGCAATCGCTTTGCGCTTTCGAAGTGTTCTGGTGGAGACGTTCAACATGAGGGAATGCGGCAAGCAGGTTGTTGTATGTTTTCCTTTTATCGGAGATTTTGTCGGCGGAAGCCACATGTCTGCACTTGGATTGATCCGGAATCTCCCCAGGTCGCGTTTTGTGCCATTGGTTGTCCTTCATGATACTGAAGGTCCAGTTGCGGATCTGTTTCGTCGAGAGGAAATCGACTTTGAAGCCGCTCCCGTTGTGAACCGTTTGGAGCGGGCCGGCGCGCGTAATGGTGCCGCAGCCGTCAATGTCGCGCGAAGCCTTCCTGCTCTTGTGAGCTTTCTGAGAGCAAAAAATACCGCAATAGTGCACACAAATGACGGTCGCGCGCATCTCGTATGGGGACTTGCAGCACGACTCGCGGGATCGAAGCATCTCTGGCACCACCGCGGAGACGCAAGTTCATTTGGACTGCGACATGTCGCTCCGTGGCTCCCCAGCCGTGTCGTCGCCGTTTCGAAATTTGCGTCGCCACGCCCGGGCCTTTTCTCGGCTGCGGGCAAGTGCAGTGTCGTTCACAGCCCATTCGACGTGATGAAAACGATCGGCGTCGAACGCGAAAACGCTCGGAACAAAGTGATAGCGGCGATTGGATGCTCGGCCGAGACAAAGCTTCTCGGATACGTAGGAACTTTGGTGGACCGCAAGCGGCCCATCTTGTTTGTTGAAGCCTTGGCGGCGCTGAAGCGGTTAGCGCCCCAGGTCAAGGTTGCAGGACTGTTCTTCGGGAACGCGCTTAACGGGCTCGACGACGCTGCAAGGTCGCGCGCCGAAGCACTTGGCGTTGCCGATTGCATTCACTTTATGGGCTTTCGATATCCGAGCGAACCTTGGATCGCAGGGCTCGATGCTCTTCTGGTAACGGCCGTGAATGAACCGTTGGGAAGAACGCTTGTCGAAGCGATGCTGCTGGGCACACCAGTCATTGCGGCCGACTCAGGTGGAAATCCGGAAGTCGTTGAAGATGGCGAGACCGGAATGCTCGTTCGCGCGGATGATCCGGATGAATTCGCCAAGGCATGTTTGGCGCTATTCAACAATTCTGCCTGTCACGATCACATAGTGGAAACAGCGCGTAACGCAGCGCGCGCGCGCTTCAGTGTCGAGCGCCACGTGCATGCAATTACGTCGGTTTATGAAGAGCTCATGGGTGTCGGTGGGGTTCAGCGCTCCACGAGCGCATCGATAAGCCGTGATCAGGCGCGTATTTAGTGTGAGGCGATAGTATAGTGTCAGAGACAGGCATGACAACGGCTGCTCAGATACACCTCGGGGGGCATTCTCGCAGATTGCACATTCACCTGGCGGTGATTGAGCGTGTGGTTGTCTACGTGGCTGTTTTTCTAGCG
Source organism: Sinorhizobium sp. 8-89 (assembly GCF_030124325.1). GTDB lineage: Bacteria > Pseudomonadota > Alphaproteobacteria > Rhizobiales > Rhizobiaceae > Sinorhizobium. The sequence goes on along the minus strand of NZ_JASKLR010000009.1, from coordinate 7,988 downwards.
CCTTACGCCACTTTGCGGTTTTCTGATCTTTTCTTTACCTTTAGCGATTTCTTTTTTTGCTTGAGCCTTTTCCTTCTTCTGATCAGTGGGCGCATTTGGAACAAACCGCTCGAGCAAGCAACAACACTTTGGCTTTTCGCGTTCACGCTCTTGTTCATCGGGATGATGATCGGCAGCCTTTTTCACAACAGTCCCCATCGCGGGCTGATTGTGACAGCGCAGTATCTCTTCGCGTATCTGATTTTGATGATCATCCTGATCCGTAACGACTCCAGGGAAGCGTACCGACTGGCAGCGATTTTCCTGGCGAGCATAATTCTCATCGATATTCACGGTATCGTTACGTTCTACGCGATCGGCTATGTGCCTGGAGAAGGACGGGGCGTAGTGACGGGGGGAAAGCGATTGGCCACCGTGCTGCGAAATCCGAATCTGGCAGCGGCGATGAACGGTCTGACAATGCCCATTCTTCTCTTTTTCTGGTCTTCAGGCCGGATCAAGTCTTACGTGGCTTTGCCGATAATCGCACTTTTCATCGTTACGGTTGTCCTCACAAGTTCCAACAGCGGGCTGTTTGTGACGGCGATTTGCTTGACCGTCTTCATTGCGTTCATTTCGACCCCGCGGTTGCTGTTACGCCTGACACTTGGAGCCGCTATTCTTGTTGGAGCCTTGGCACTATTCGGCAGCAAAGACATGTTGCCCAAAACGTTCCAAACGCGCGTTCTGGGCGCTATTTCCTCGGGTGATATCTCAGAAGCGGGGACTTTCGTCTCGAGAGCAGCACTTATGGAGGAAGCTCTTCAGATGATTTCTGATGAGCGGATTTGGTTCGTGGGAATTGGCGCCGATCAATTCCGAGAGCGAAGCGTACAAACTGCTCCCGTTCACAATCTTTATCTTCTTCTCTGGGTTGAAGGCGGGTTGCTCGCGCTAGTCGGCTGGATGATGTTTTCGGGTGTGAGCGTGCTGCTTGCGGTGGGAATCAGAAGGGCTGGTGGCGATAAACATGCACTGGCGGCGATGGTCACAACCGTCGTCGTCTTTCTCACGATCGCTCTATTCAATCCGCACATGTATGCGAGGTACTGGACAATACCAGTTCTTTTATGTCTTGGGCTCGGCCTTGCACAACTGAGGCGGACCACACGCCATGGCTACGTGCCCCGATGAATCGCGAATATCTAAGGTTGGCGAAGAGATGAGGATGAAGTAACCTGACGCATAGTCGGCAGTAACTAGGACTGTTGCTGACGATTGAGCATTCATTGTTGATATATTTTGTCTTTTTATTTTATCGGGGGATAGATGGCCATCGGTCGTGGCGCTGGTCAGATTGTCATGAGGCGTGATCACTTCATTTTTGCCTGCATAACGGGACCGCACTGCGTGGTGCTGTAGCGATCGGAGGGACAGTGGATGTGCCCGGATCGTGGCGACTACGGTAGTGATCGTACTCCGAGGCCGGAGGTCATCGGCCAGACACGTTGCGTTGTTGGTCAGTTCTCCAGAGCAGTGATCAGTTGTCGAGAGAGTGAGCGTTATTCCGGTGCGCATGCAGACGCACAAGATGCAAATGCCAGACTCAACATCAGGGTAAAGCACTAGCAAATGGAAGGCTTATAGGATGCCCTCGCAATCAACTCGCATTGTTTATATCGCAGGCTACGGACGCAGCGGGTCAACCCTTCTCGACATTGCATTGGGGCAACATCCCGCGGTAGTCGGAGCGGGAGAGATTACGTCTCTCACACGGCACGTATGGAGCCACAATGAATATTGTGCATGCGGTCATCCAATTCGCGACTGTGCCGTCTGGAGTACAGTTTTACAAGAGTGGTCGAAGGGTTGGGATTCGACACTCATGTCGGAATATTGCGCACTTCAACAAAAATTTGAAGGATTGCCGATGTTCATGAAAGTATTTTGCGGCGTTGGGCTAGGAAAGCAATTTGCGCCATATGCACTTCATACAAAGCGTCTATTCGACGCGATGCTGTCGTGCTCCGGCAGGCAAATGATTGTCGATTCGTCGAAGTTGCCGGGCAGAGCAATGGCGCTTGCCCAGATCCCGGGAATCGACATGCGCGTCATCCATCTGGTGCGCGATGGGCGTGGCGTGGCATGGTCACTGCTCAAAGGTTATGAGCGCGATGAAAAATCAGGTTTACAGAAGGAAATCAAGCCAAAGTCCGTATTCAGGACAGCGTTGCGATGGAGTATCGTCAATCTTGCAGTCGAATATCTCTTGCGAAAACTTGGCCCGCAAAAGGTCATGCGAGTAAGATATGAGGATTTTGCATCTAATCCTGTCGAGGTTATGCAGGAAATCGGGACATTTCTTGAGCTTGACCTGACTGAAATCGGTTCGACGCTTCAAAGCGGCCGTCCCATCGGGCCAGGGCACCAGGTCGCCGGGAATCGGTTGCGTATGAATGGATCGATCGCACTCAATAAGGATGAGGCGTGGCGAACACGGATGCCGGCCGGTCAGCAAGTTTCCTTTCAGCGATTGGGCGGTTGGATGCTCAGGCGCTACGGCTATCTTTGAGAAGTCCGCGTTATGTCTTCGGCAGAGATCATGTGGCTCTGCGAACTATAAAAAACGCATTCGAGAACCTGCACTGGCGCTTACACTCGGGAAAGAACGATTTCAGCTTCGATCTGGTGGCATAAGAGCATGACGGCAATTACTCAGTCGCGTGGTGCAAGCGTATGTCATTTCACGGCCGCTCGCTGCTTGATGTTGGCGGGGCTGCTTTGCGTGTCGTGTATCGGAAATCCGCAGGAGGCTATTGCCCAGGTCGCAACGGCACTCGAGCAGTCTCTTTCGCCCAAGCTTCCGGACGGTAGGCAACGGGCCTTTCCCACGGCCGAAGGCTTCGGTGCCGCCTCTATTGGGGGCCGCGGGGGAAAGGTGATCTATGTCGTTAACACGAACGAGTCGGGTCCAGGCTCTTTGCGTGACTGCATCGAAGCGTCCGGGCCGCGCATTTGCATCTTCCGTACGGGCGGTACCATTGTCCTCGGCGAGCGATCATTGGTTGTGCGAGATCCGTTCTTGACCATTGCCGGAGAGACGGCGCCGGGCGGAGGCATCGCCATCCGGAACAGTGAAACACAAATACGTCCGTCAATCGAAATTATGACCAACGACGTGATCATAAGGCACATTCGTCTTCGCGCTGGTCCGCATACGCGCAAAGCATGTTGTTCCGGGGGCCTCGGACTGTACTCCGAGGCGGCGAAAAGTATCATGCTTGATCACATCTCTGCCAGCTGGGGATCGGACGAGACGATCGATTCAGAAGATGCCAGCAATTTTACATGGCAGTGGGGAATTACGAGCGAGCCGCTCCTGCAAGGCGGACCGGGGAAAGAGAATCGTGCACGCAATATGTTGTTCACCAAAGGCGGCAATGTCTCCGTGCATCATTCGCTTTTTGCGTTCGGCCAATTCAGAAATCCGCAGATAAAAATGAAAATTCCCGGCGCAGTCGCGGATCTTGTGAACAACGTTTTCTTCTCGCCACAGTGGCAGTACGTCGTGAGCTTTGGCGATGAATGGGCGCACAACCAGGCCAATGTCGTCGGCAATTACAAGATCGCCGGAAAGAAGTTGCAAGACGATCACATGGTGCATCTTTTCGATGAAAGCGGGCTTGGCCACTCGATTTACGTCAAGGACAATTACGACGAACCCTATCGGACTGAATCCGGACAGGATGAGAGCTTGGTTTTGGCTGAGGAGCAGAGGCGTTTTGTTGTGGCGGCGCCATTTGTTGTGCCACAGGTCCGCACCTCCGCGCCTAAGAATGCATACGAAGACGTCCTGGCGAATGCCGGCGCTACAAAACCGGAGCGCGATGCGGTCGACAGACGCATAATTGAGGACGTCAAGAATCGTCGGGGACGATTGCTCGAAACAGATCCGATGGGCGTTGGCGGATGGCCTGAGCTTGCTGCTGGGGTGCCTTACCAAGATGCTGATATGGACGGCATTTCGGATGATTGGGAAGTCAAAAACGGCATGGATCCGGCCGATACCAACGATGGCCGGCAAGATGCGGACGGCGACGGATGGACAAACCTGGAGGAGTTTCTCCATTTCATGGCCGGAGATACTGGAGACGGCAACGTTCGCTCGGGCAAAGAATGATGTCGTTGCGGGTTAAGAAGGCTGCGTATTCCTCCGAATTGCTGGACGCCGAGAACCATGGCGTCGGTGATGCATACGAGGGCGGGTGATGATCTCTACTGCATGTTTCAGATCCTAGCCGATCCAAGGAACGTGCAGCAATTCAAAGTGCTACAGCGTCCGGCGCTGCAGGAGACGCGTGAAGGTGTTCGTTTGGGTTGAATGGAGGCGGGTTGACAGGCCATGACCGTGAGTGCCAGCAAGTTCTATTCATCGAGGGCCGATGCGTCCGATGTGGTGTCGGAATCTGCCTTCTTCGCCAAGCTCAAGATGCGAAACGGCACCTTCAAGCTGACGCGGCCTTCGCGTTTTCGAGAACTGGAGGTCGCATTTCGACCTTTTATCGAGGAGCGTACGGGTTCGCTCAACGAGGTCCTGGATGTGGGTGTTTCCACCGGGTTGACGACCGTGGAACTCGCCAGCTTCTTGAAGGATTGTGGTGCTACTGTCCGCATCACGGCAACCGATCTCTTCATCGAGGCACACATCGTGGAACTGGGGCCGAGCTTCAGAGTATTATGCGATCCGGAAGGCTGGCCGCTGCAGTATGACGTCTCGGGGATCACAATTCGTCCGTGGGTCCGAAGGCTGGACTACGTAACGCTGGCGTTTATTCCACTCGTCCTTGGTCGCAGCATGTTGCGGCCGCGCCTGCGCTCGCGGATAAGGGCCGGGATGAGCAGGCCAGTGCAGATGATTACCCGATCATTGCCATCGAATGGTGAAATAGAATTCGTGGAAAATGACATCATGCGTCGGTCACGGCACTTTATCGGCCGGTTCGATTTGGTGCGTGCCGCCAACATTCTGAATACGAGCTATTTCTCGCCGGATCAGATCCGGACCGCGATTGGGAACATACACTCCTATCTCCGCAGTCCGGGTGCCTTGGTCATGATTGCCCGCACGAATCGCGCGCAGGAAAACGCTGGCACCCTGTTTGAGCTCAGGGAGGACCGCTCGTTCGCCGTATTGGAGCGCGTGGGTGGGGGATCCGAAATCGAAAACCTCGTGCTGGATTTCCGTGCCCCCTGATCTTCGACATGCCTCCCGTACCATGGACCCCGAGGGGAGGCTGAAAGAGGGCGTTGCACCGCGCTCACAGCTACTTGCGAGCGCGGCAGTTGCTGTTTGGCCCGTCTTTTTTGTCGGGCCATCATGGATCGAAACCCGCCTCCGCCTTCCGATGACGGCGGCCGCCACCCCTGACCAGCGGGTTTGAAGCATTGCCGCCATCTCTCGGCACAAGAGCACTACACGATGAGAAAATCTCCCGTTGTCAGGCCCGGACGCGTCGTGAGCACGGCGAACTGCACGGCCGCGGAACCGGAAAGGCTGCCGTCGGCATCGTAGTAGAGCGCACCGGTCGCCGTATCGTAGATGATCCTGTGGTTCGCGTCCTGCGCTTCGGTTGCGCCGGCCGCCGCGTGGAATTGCGCGCTCGAAAGGGAACTGCCGCTCAGCGCGGTGAAAACGCTCCGCGACAGGGCCAGTTTGTCTCCCGTGGCAAAATCCGCGACAGTGTCGATATTCGTCGCACCGAGGGCGAAATCGAACTGGAACGTATCGGCGCCTGCGCCACCGAAGAGCGCGTCGCTGCCGCCGCCTCCCGAAAGGAGATTGGCGTTCGCGTCGCCCCTCAGGTTGTCATCACCGGTCCCGCCCCAGACGTTCTCGATGTTGCGGATCGTATCCTCAGCCACGCCTCCGACGGTCACTGTCGCATGGGTGGCGCCATTGAGGGTGACGGAGATCGATACGCTCTTGTCGCGATAGTTCGCCGTGTCGACGCCCCCTCCGCCATCGAGAGAGTCCGCTCCGCCGCCACCCGTGAGCAGGTCCCTGTTGTCATTGCCGTCGAGCCGGTTAGCGAGGCCGTCGCCGGTGAGCGTGTCGTTCCCCTTTCCGCCGAACACATTCTCGACGTTGCGGATCGTGTCTTCCGCCGTGCCTCCGACGAAAACGAAGCTGTCGCTCCCTCCGTTGAGGGTCACGCTTATCGCTCCCGTCTTCTCGCGATAGTCTGCCGTGTCGACGCCTGCGCCGCCGTCGATGAAATCGGCTCCAAGTGCACCGCGGAACAGATTGTCTGCGCCGTCGCCGACAAGCGTGTCGGCGCCGGATCCGGCGAGAATATTCTCGATGCCGCGGATGGTATCCTCGGCTACGCCGGCGACGAGGACGCTCGCATTCGTCGTGCCGTTGAGAGTGACGCTGATTGCGTCGGTCTTCTCAAGGTAATCGGCCGCATCGATGCCGTCGCCGCCGTCCAGCACGTCCTTGCCCAGCCCGCCCTTCAGCGTGTCGCCGCCATCATTGCCGCGCAGTACATTGGCCAGGCTGTCGCCGGTGAGCGTATCGCCGGCGGTGCCGCCCGAGATGTTCTCGAAGTTCCTGATCGTGTCCTCATTCACGCCGTTGACCCTGACGATCGTGACATTCGCCCCGTCGAGCGTCGCGACGACGGACCTCGTCTTGTCCCGATAATCGGCCGTGTCCACACCCGCGCCGCCGTCGAGACTATCGGTGCCGCCGCCACCGCGCAGCGTATTGATACCGCCGTCGCCGGTCAGTTCGTCGGCGCCAGCGCCTGCGAAGATGTTCTCGATATTGCGAACCGTGTCTTCGGCCACCCCGCCGACAGTCGCGATCGCATTGGCAGCCCCCGCCAGCGTCAGGACGACCGCAGCGGTCTTGTCGCTGAAGTCGATTGTGTCGGAGCCAATGCCGCCGTCAATGACGTCGAGGCCGCCTCCGCCTTTCAGCAGGTCGTCACCCGCACCGCCGACCAGAACATTCGCCTGTGCGTCGCCGGTAATCACGTCCGAAACGGCGCCACCGGTGACATTCTCGATGTTGCGGACGGTATCTTCGGCAACCCCGCCGACGAAGACCGTCGAGCTGTTGGCGCCGTTGAGCGTGACCGCGATTTGCTTGGTTGATGCCGAATAATCGACCGTGTCGCTACCACCCGACCCATCGAGCACATTCGCAAAGCTGTCGCCGCCCAGGACATCATCACCCGAGCCGCCGATGATGTTCTCGATGTTGCGAAGCGTATCCTCAGCAACCCCGCCGACGGATACCGTAGCGGCGCTCGCGCCGGCCAGCCTGATGACCAAGGACGCCGTCTTGTCGCTGTAGTTGGCCGTATCGACGCCGCCGCCACCGTCCAACACGTCGGCACCGAGGCCGCCGCGGAAGGTGTTCGCGGCCGCATCGCCGGTGAGCTGGTCGTTGCCCGATCCGCTGATGATGTTCTCGATGTTGCGAACCGTGTCCTCTGCCGCTCCGCCAATGGTCGCGACGGCGTTGGTAGCACCGTTGAGTGCGATGACAACGGATTGCGTCTTGTCGCTGAAATCGGCGGTGTCGCTGCCGTCACCGCCATCCAATGTATCGGCACCGGAGCCCCCGCGGAACGTGTTCGCGGCGGCATCGCCCGTGAGCGTATCGGCCGCCGACCCGC
>NZ_JASKLR010000009.1:0-311 GCF_030124325.1 Sinorhizobium sp. 8-89 | reverse complement strand
CGTCGACATTCTCGATTTTCGCAATCGTGTCCTCGGCAATGCCGCCTACGGTTACCGTGGCCAGGCCGCTGCCGTTCAGCGTCACGGCGATGGCGGCTGTCTTGTCGCTGTAATCGGCGGTGTCGCTGTCCTCGCCGCCGTCCAGGACGTCGGTCCCGCCGCCGCCCTTCAGCCAATCATCGCCGCGCGCGCCCGAAAGCTTGTTGGCGGCGGCATCGCCCGTGAGCGTGTCGCCCGCCGATCCGCCGACGATGTTCTCGACATTGCGGATCGTATCCTCCGCAACACCGTCAACAAAGACAGTGGAGTTA
>NZ_JASKLR010000080.1 GCF_030124325.1 Sinorhizobium sp. 8-89 | reverse complement strand
CTAGAGCACGTCCACTTTAATCCGGGTCATATCCTGCTGCTGCGAAGTAGTTCGCACACTCTTGCGGCTCGAAGAGCTTGACGATGTCGCCAACGGTGTTCCAGAGGGCGTCGACGGAGCGTTCGGCCCTTGCCCGCAGAAGCGCCTTGAGCTTTGAGAAGGCGTTTTCGATCGGAAGTCGGGGCTATAGGGCGGGAGATAGAGCAGCGTGCAGCCGGCGGTTTCTATGGCCTGTCGGATGCCATCTGCCTTGTGGGCCGGCAGGTTGTCCATGACGACGATGTCGCCGGGCGTGAGCGTAGGCACGAGAACCTGCTCGACATAGGCCCGGAAAGCCACTCCATTCATCGCCCCGTCAAGGACCATCGGCGCGGTCATGCCGGAGAGCCTGAGCGCCCCGGTGAACGTCGTAGTTTTCCAATGACCATGCGGAACGCCCGATCGGCAACGCTCTCCGCGCGGCGAGCGACCGCGAAGCCGGGACATCTTCGTGGAAAGACCCGTCTCGTCTATGAAGACGAGGCGGGCTGGATCGAGATCAAGCTGTGCATCGAACCAGTCCTGACGCCGCTTCAGGAGGTCTGGCCGCTCCTGCTCCAATGCATGTGCGGTCTTTTTTTGAATGTGAAGCCGCGCTTGCGCAGCCAGACGTCGAGGGTGCTGCGGCCGATAGAGACGGATCGGTCCTCTTCCAGACGCAAAACCATCTCGTTCAGCGTGATGTCCTTCGACACCTCGATCATGCCGATGATGAAAGCCTCATGATCGTCGAGACGGGAACCTCCAGGTCGCCCCTGCTTGGCAGCGCTCACCTGACCCTGCCGGGCGCTCGCGATCCAGGCAATCGCCGTCGAAATCCCGATCCCGAACCGCGCTGCAGCCGACCGCGCGGACATCCCACCAGACGACGCAGCCAGAACCCGGTGACGAAGATCATCACTCAATGCTCGGGCCATATTCCCTCCGACAAATCAAAGACAGGAGGAGGGAATCACAGCACGCTCTGAAAAGGAATCCTCACGCCGATTCCGCTTTCATCGGACGCGCTCTAGC
>NZ_JASKLR010000079.1 GCF_030124325.1 Sinorhizobium sp. 8-89 | reverse complement strand
TGGAGAATCTAATCCAAGTGCAACAATGACGAGTGGATGGTAGGGGATTACCCGCAATCTCGCAAATGTGCCATGAACACCTCGGCTGGTGTGCGATAGCCAAGGCACTTCCTGGGCAGGGAATTTAGATGGTGGGCAAGGGCGACCAGCTGCTGCTGGCTGACGGCGGATAGGTCGGTATCGCTCGGCACAAAGCGGCGGATGCGCTTGTTGGTGTTCTCGATCGCACCTTTTTGCCACGGCGAATTTGGATCGCAGAACCAGCTCCTGGCGCCGATCCCATCTTCCAAAGCCCTGAAACCGCGAAACTCGGTACCACGGTCGAAGGTGAAGCTCTGCCGGGCAAAGGCGGGTAGCGGTGAGAAGGCATCGACGATCTTGTCGATGAGCGGCCGGGAGTGACGGCTGCCATTCTTGATCATCACCGTGTAGCGGCTCTTGCGCTCGATGAGCGAGGTGACATTGGCGTCGCCGAGGTCGCGCCGGAAGATCAAGAGATCACCTTCCCAATGGCCGAACTGCGAGCGATCGGCAATAAAATCAGGACGTTGGCTGATCCTGCAATCAAACGGGATCGAGCCGTCGCGGGGTTTGCGGGAGCGGCGTGGGCGGCGCTTGCGACGGCCTTCCGGCAGATGCCGATAGAGCTCCAGCGCATAATCTTCCTTGCCATAAATGAAACGGTAGATCGTCTCGGTGCAGACACGGACGGCGCTCACACCGTCGGCAAGCAGACGGCCGGCGATCTGCTCCGGCGACCAAAGTGCCTTCAGTTGCTCGATCACCAGCTCGCGTAACTGCGGATGGCGCCTGAGCTTGCGTAGGCGTCGCCGACGCTCCTTGGAGAGGTCGTTGGCAATGCCACCATAATAGCCGCTGTATTCCGGAAACTCGGCATCATGAAAGGTGTTGCGCTTCAGCTCGCGATATATCGTCGAGCGATGACGGCCGAGCTGCCGGGCAATTTCGGCAACCGGAACCTTGCGTTCTAGAAGCTGATGCAAACGTCGACGGTCGGGAAGGGTGAGCTGCAAATAGCACTGCGACATGCACAAATCTCCAAGGGCCAAGTCATTGTTTTTATTGCCATGTCGCACTTGGAAATAGAATGTACCCC
>NZ_JASKLR010000078.1 GCF_030124325.1 Sinorhizobium sp. 8-89 | reverse complement strand
CGCTGGAACCAATTTACTGCCGGGGTGTTTCTAGCATGGGAATCAATCCCTATCGTCGGAAGAGGTAAACACATGAAAAATATGATTATTGTTGCGGCAGCGCTCATGAGCGCTGTGGCCACGGCGTCGCTTGCGCAGACGACACCGTCGTCGGAAGGAGACACGCCTGCGGTCGCGACGCCCGACGCTCAGAATCCCGCGGCGCCAGTTGCAGGGGCGAACAGCTTCACGGAAGCGCAAGCGAAGGCACGGATCGAAGAAGCCGGGTACACCGAAGTCAGCAGTCTAAAACTCGACGACAAGGGTGTGTGGCAGGCAACTGCAATGAAGGACGGCAAATCCGTTTCGGTCGCTCTCGACTACCAGGGCAACATAACCGCGCAGTAGGCCAAAGCGTCCTCCAACCCAAAAGGGAGAATGAAGATGAGAACCGTGACAGGTCTTTTCGATGACTATGGAGCTGCCCGCGACGCCGTAAGCGATTTGGAAGCGGCAGGTGTGCCTTCCGATGACATCAGCATCGTCGCAAACAACACAGGGGATTGGTACTCGACCGACAGCTCGAATGCGGCCGAAGGTGCCGGCACAGGGGCTGGACTCGGAGCAGCCGGAGGTGGCGTTGTTGGGCTTTTAACAGGGCTCGGCCTCATGGCCATTCCCGGAGTTGGGCCAGTCGTAGCCGCCGGATGGCTTGCGGCCACTGCCGTCGGCGCCACAGCAGGTGCCGTCGCTGGCGGCGCGGCGGGAGGCATAATCGGCGCGCTCACGGGTTCCGGGGTCAATGAAGAGGATGCCCATGTTTATGCGGAGGGCGTTCGCCGCGGAGGCACTTTGGTAACAGCGAGGGTCGACGACAGTCTTGCGCATAAAGCAGAAGCAATCCTGCAGCAACGAAACCGGGTTGATCCTGCTGTCCGCAGGAGCATTTATGCTGAAGAAGGGTGGTCGCGTTTTGATGAAAATGCCGACCCGTACACGCTGGATGAGGTGGAACGGGAGCGTGAGCGGTATCGGATATGAGGCCGTAGCGACACGGCACGGCAAAGTCTAAGTGAACAGCAGGCCTTTGCCGGCTGTTGAAAAACAAAAGGTCCGGCGGGTGTGGCCTGTCGGGCCTCGATTGCCATCGATGCTTGGGACAACGGCCGGTGGGACTTCGCCCGGTCCAAAGGTGATGTCACTGGTGGCTTGGTGCCTCGCGAGAAGTGGGACTTACGTCCGATGCGCTTCCGCATAGGTCCCATGCATGTTCGAGCAGGGAACCGCAGCGTTCGGAATCTGTCGCAGTTAGCGAGCCTCACTGGGGAGAAGATG
>NZ_JASKLR010000077.1 GCF_030124325.1 Sinorhizobium sp. 8-89 | reverse complement strand
AGCCGTCCACATGGGGTAATCGCGGGAGCGAGTCGCCCTGAAAAACAATCAAGCTTTGGAAGGTGGCTGTTCCCCGGTAGATGGAAATACGGGCTCACGACTGGATGCCGGGCCCAAGCATCAAATGGAGAACAGCCATGGAAGAATATATCGGTCTCGACGTATCGATGAAAGAGACCGCAGTGTCGATCCGGCGTAAAGGCAAACGGATTTGGCGTGGAAAATGCGCTTCCGATCCGAAGATCATTGCGGAGCTTATCCGTAGGCGAGCCCCAGCCGTAAAACGTGTGGTGTTTGAGACCGGTCCGCTTTCGGTGTGGTTCTATCATGCGCTGTGCGCCGAAGGAGTGCCGGCGATCTGCATTGATGCGCGTCATGCCAAAGCGGCTCTCGATATGGCACCTAACAAAACCGATGCGAATGATGCCGATGGCCTGGCGCATCTTGCCGAGGTGGGCTTCTTTCGAGAGGTACGCGTCAAGAGCTTCGACAGCATGCTGACCCGTACGCTGGTCGCTGCACGCACTCGGCTGGTTCGCATCACCGTCGAACTTTCCAACCAGATCCGCGGCGTCATGAAAACCTTCGGTCTTGTTGTTCCGGCCGGAAAGGGAAGTATGTTCGAGCGGAACGTGCGGAGCCTTCTTGTCGATCACGAGCAGCTTGCTGCTATCATTTTGCCGCTTCTGGATGCCTGGCGCAGTGTCCGGATCCGTGCCGCTGACCTCGGACGCCAACTCATCAGGGATGCACGCGAGAGCCAGGCCTGCTGCCTTCTCATGTCTGTCCCCGGCGTAGGCGCGATCACCGCAACGTCCTTCGTCACCGCCGTTGAAGAGCCCGACAACTTCAGGAAGTCCCGGAATGTCGGGGCCTGGATCGGGCTAACGACCCGTCGGCATCAATCTGGAGAAGTCGATTATGACGGGCACATATCCCGGCGTGGCGACAATCACTTGCGAGGACTTCTCTACGAGGCCGCATCCGTCATCTTGGCCCGCAGCAAGAAACAGAGCGCACTACGAACATGGGGTCTGCAACTCCGGGAGAGGCTCGGCTTCAAACGAGCCGCCGTCGCCGTCGCGCGCAAACTGGCCGTGATCATGCATGCGATGCTCAAGACCGGTGAGTTCTTCGATCCGAATGCAGGAGCCGCGGCATGAAAGCTGATGGATAGCGTTCAGTATCTGAGCGCCTGAGACGTCCCTGCCGGGACGTAGGCTGAGCCATTCCGTTGATGGGATTGCACCGCTGACCCAGCCGAGTGCGTCGTCCACATTGAAGGCTCTTCCACGATGCCCATGATGCGGCGGCCTCTGCCGACCGCGAAGACAACCCTGTAACCCGGCACACGCGTCTCATACAAAGATACTTGACCCCACGGCTGCGATTAGACAACCC
>NZ_JASKLR010000076.1 GCF_030124325.1 Sinorhizobium sp. 8-89 | reverse complement strand
ACCAGAGGCTCCGTAAGCTTCTGGCGGAAAAACTGCGCACGGAAAATGCCGACCTGCGCAAGAGACTCGGGCTGGATGAATAGGAGATCCGCAGCTCGCAAAAGCAACTGCTTGAAGGGCACCGCTGGACATCCACGCGGCCGATGGTTGCCATGCAAACAACCAATTTCTGCAATCTTGCCGACTGAGGCATAAACAACATCACCTTCACATGCGCCGAGCGGCCGCTGTTTTCGTTCCGATTGATGAGACCGCCTGATGGAGACAAAAGAAGGTCAGGATAGGGAGAACATTTTGCAATCGGTATATCGAAGACCTGCAGGTTACCCGCAGCGGGAACGCCGACCCCTCTACCCTGGTAACAGTTACCCCTGGACGACTGGACCTTCGCCAATTCGCCTCTACGCCAACTGGCACGCTTGAGCGAACGACAACCCGACGGGTGAACGCCGCAGGTTTTTATCGAGGGTCGCATTTCGAAGACAGTTCCTGGTCGAGCGCTCGACGGGGCAACCTGGAATAGAGCGAAAAGGCTTTTGGAGCCAAACTACAGCTGATACGAGTACAGCGAACCTCAACAAAGGAGCGACGGTATGTCAGACCAGCCTCCCGTACGCACGTTCGATTTCAAGGCAATTACAAACGATGGCCCGGACTATCAGGTGAACTCCGATAGTCTGAAGTGTGCATTGCGCAGGCTGGGCGCCGGTGTCAGTGTCATAACCACAGGGGAGGGCGAAGACCGTACCGGAGCAACTGTTACTTCGGCGACAGCCCTCTCAATCGTGCCGCCGTGCATGCTTGTTTCCCTCAATCGTTCCTCCTCGACATGGCGCGCCGTTGCACGATTCGGCCATTTTTGCGTCAACATCCTGGGCCACGCCCACGAGATGCTCGCGGATCAGTTTGCCGGCCGAGGCGGGCTGATGGGCGCGGACCGTTACCACGGTGCTGAATGGACGCAACTCATCAGCGGCGCGCCGGTCCTTGAGGATGCGGCGGCGGCCATCGACTGCGAGGTTGAGGAGGCCATAGAGCGGCACAGCCATGTGATTGTGCTCGGCCGGGTCGTCGGCATTAGTATCGGCAACGACGGTTCATTGGTTTATCGCGACGGCCGGTATTTTGCAGTCAGCGGGGTAGTGCGATAGACAGAGAGCGGACGGGCCTGTTGTCTGCCCCTGGCCGCCAAGTTCAAATGTCCGCACGAGCATGAAGCAGAATTTCACTTAGTGTCTGCCGCGCGGCATGGCGATCAGCCCCGGTCTGATCGGCTGGTCCGGGTTGCAAGGACGGATCCAGGCGGTCGATCAGTCATCGATCGGCTTTTAGCTCGACAGCCAGACCAGCGAGCGTTCTCAAACCGCCGCCTGGAAGATTCGTTGCCGAGAGATCGGCACGAAGTCAGCCACAACGCTCGGCCACTTGTCATAAAAAGTGAAAAATGCGGCGGGCGGTTTCGCGATCACGGCTGCAGAGACTTCGACGGCTCTTCCCTTGTGTGACAATGCGATGCTGCGAGCAGAAGCCGTCCACATGGGGTAATCGCGGGAGCGAGTCGCCCTGAAAAACAATCAAGCTTTGGAAGGTGGCTGTTCCCCGGTAGATGGAAATACGGGCTCACG
>NZ_JASKLR010000075.1 GCF_030124325.1 Sinorhizobium sp. 8-89 | reverse complement strand
GCCAGGATAGGGCGCGAGTTGCTCGTTCCAATCGATGAGACGAGTGACAGGTTCCCTCCGTGCGACGCGATCTGAACCGGAAAGATCGACCCAATGCGGTCGCTGGCCACAGGCACAGAAAACTTCCCAAGTCAGGCCCAAGCCGGACATTCGGCAACAATGGTCTTTAGAGCCGCTCAAAGCGGCAACGGCAGATTGCGGCTTTAGCGCCACGCAGATTACTCTGCGGGAAGATAGACGCCTGGCGGCGCTTTGGCCCGCAGGTGCGCCCTAAAGAGAGCCTTGAACTCCCGAAAACGCTCGAATCCGGCAAAGCCTGACGCGCGGAGCACAGTTGTTTCGGCAACTCTACACTGTGCCGCGAGCGACCTGGCTGTCGCAAATGCTATGAACTCAGGCCGCTCAAGCGCGAATCTCAGGACGCACTCAACCTGAGGGGAAATCGAGCTGCGCTTCACCAGAATCAGTTTCTTCAGTTCAAGAACGCTGCAAGGTGGTGCGGTGGCAGGGGCCGTGTTCATGTCTCTTCACCTTAGCAAAAGCAAGCCTTTAGAGGGTTGGTCTAGGGACTCGGCGTCACTCCATGCTCCATGAGCGACGGGTCGCCTGGAGCCTGTGTTTGGTCAGGCGGCCAATAGTGATTTCAAGCGTACGCTGGGGGACGCCAAGGCATCGACGCTCAGCTTCGGCGGCTTCTACGGACCGGGTTCCCCAGCCGAGAGTTTTGAACACACGCTGAGTTATTTGAAGAGCGTGTTCGCTTTCATCGGCATTACCGATCCTGAGGTCATCGTCGCCGACGGCGTCAATATAAGTTCTGAGCAGCGCGAGTCCTCTCTGAAGGAGGCAAAGGCGCAGATAGCCGACCTGAAGGCGGCGTAGGTCCTCACCGACGGGCTGAATTGGCTTTCGTGCTCCGTCTTTCGGGCCGCCAACGCCATGGACGCAGCGGCGAGGATCCTGCGGTTCCACATCCGGTGGCGATCGTCGTCTTGCTTCTGACGACTCTTCGCATCGTCTGGTGGCGTTTCGATCGGAAGCCGCTGACCGTTCAGGTATCGTCCCGCTGTCAGGACCGCATCCCAAGCTGGATTCACGTCGCCTTCTATGTCGTTATTCTCGGCATGGTCGCCGGCGGCATCGGGATGATGGTCTGAGCGGCGCGGCACCTGCGCTCTTTGGCGCGCCCGGCGCGATCTTTCCGAACTTCCCGAGTATCCGCCACGGGCTCCCCATGGCTTGGGGGTGGGGGCCACTTGATCGTTGGGCTGCGGTTCGCCGCGATGGGCCTTTCCGGCGGATGTGGTATGGCGGCTGACTGGATCGAGTGGAGCGACCCGAGATACCAGCCACTGCGGACCTTTGCGCCATCGACGCGCAATGGCCGCCTTGGGTCGAAGGGAGCCGTTCCTCAGGAGCCCTGTGCACGGCTTGTTGCGAGGGTGTTCTGGGCTAGAAGATCGCATAATGTATCAACGGGAACCCGCTACGGCTTCCCGTCTTCCCTGCGGCGTCGATGTAGGAGTAACTACCGGACCACTTGAAGAGCTTCGTCGATGAGCAGGTTGCGGGGCGGGGCTACGGGACGAGCAGCGAGTATATCCGCGAACTGATCCGTCGAGATCAG
>NZ_JASKLR010000074.1 GCF_030124325.1 Sinorhizobium sp. 8-89 | reverse complement strand
CTATGCGCGGGCCGCCTATGCGGCGCCGAAGGGCGAGATCGAGACGATGCTGGCACAGATCTGGGCCGAGCTGCTCGGCGTCGAGCGGGTCGGCCGCCACGACAACTTCTTCGAGCTCGGCGGCCACTCGCTGCTCGCCGTCAGGCTCGTGAGCCGGCTGTCGCGGGCCGTTGGTGTGGAACTGTCGCTGTCGACGCTGTTCGCCAGGCCAGTGCTTTGCGATCTGGCGACAGGCATCGTCGAGGTGTTGAGCCGCGCCGATCCGCAAGACCTGCCGGCGATCGCGGCCGTGTCGCGCGACGAGCCGCTTGTGCTGTCGTTCGCGCAGCAGCGGCTGTGGTTCCTGGCGCAGCTGGATGCGGCCGGCACCAATTACCACGTGCCGCTGGCCTTGCGCCTGAGGGGTACGCTCGACCGCAGCGCCTGGCAGCGCAGCCTCGACCGTTTGTTCGCGCGTCATGAGGCGCTGCGCAGCGTCTTTGTCGACTCGGAGGATGAGCCCCGCGTCGCGCTTCTGCCGCCCGACACAGGGCTGCCGGTAATCGAACACGATCTCAAGGCCGGGCCGGACGCCGAAGCAACCCTTCTGGAGCTGTGCCATGAAGAGGCCCATGCTCCGTTCGATCTTGCCCATGGCCCGCTGATCCGCGGACGGCTCATCCGGCTGTCGGATCAGGAGCATGTCTTCCTGCTGACCCAGCATCACATCGTCTCGGACGGCTGGTCGATGGGCGTGCTGGTGCGTGAACTGAGCAGCCTCTACCGGGCGTTCCTGGCCGGACAGGGCGAGCCGCTGCCGCCACTCGTCCTCCAGTATCCGGACTACGCCGCCTGGCAACGCCAATGGCTGTCGGGCGAACGGCTGCAGACACAGGCGCAATATTGGCGCGAGAACCTCGCCGGCGCTCCGGCCCGTCTGGCGCTGCCGACCGACCGGCCGCGGCCGGAACAACAGTCGTTTGCCGGGGCGACCGTTCCGATCGTCATCGACGCGGATCTGACGCGGGGGCTGAAACGGCTGAGCCGCCAGCACGGCACGACCTTGTTCATGACGGTGCTGGCCGCCTGGGCGGCGGTGCTGTCGCGTCTGTCCGGACAGGACGACCTTGTCATCGGCGTGCCGAGCGCCAATCGCGGTCGGCGCGAGATCGAAGAGCTGATCGGCTTCTTCGTCAACACCCTGGCGCTGCGGCTGGACCTGTCGGGCGAGCCGAGCGTCTCGGAGCTTCTGGAACGGACGCGGCGCACGGCGCTCGCCGCGCAGGAGCATCAGGACCTGCCGTTCGAGCAGGTGGTGGAGATCGTCAAGCCGCCACGCTCTCTCGATCACACGCCGCTGTTCCAGGTGGGGCTCGCCTGGCAGAACGCCGCCGTCGAGGCGTTCGATCTTCCCGGGCTGAGCGTCGAGCCTGCCGGCAATGGCCTCGATCAGGTCAAGTTCGATCTGGAGCTGAGCCTTGGCGAGCGCGATGGGATCATCGCCGGAACGTTTGGATATGCCACGGCGCTGTTCGATGCCGCGACGATCGAGCGGCAGCGTGGTTATCTGCTGGCGCTGCTGCGGGCGATGGTTGCCGATGCAGGGCAGCCGGTAGGCCGTATTGAGCTGCTGTCCTCCGACGAGCGCAGCTATCTGCTGGAGGAGCTGAACCGGACGGCGGCGGATTATCCATCGGACAAGTGCATCCACGAGCTGTTCGAGGCGCAGGTCCGGC
>NZ_JASKLR010000073.1 GCF_030124325.1 Sinorhizobium sp. 8-89 | reverse complement strand
CTATGCGCGGGCCGCCTATGCGGCGCCGAAGGGCGAGATCGAGACGATGCTGGCACAGATCTGGGCCGAGCTGCTCGGCGTCGAGCGGGTCGGCCGCCATGACAACTTCTTCGAGCTCGGCGGCCACTCGCTGCTCGCCGTGCAACTGATGGAGCGGCTGCGGCGGCTGTCGCTGGGAGTGGAGGTGCGCACCCTGTTCGCCAGGCCGGTGCTTTGCGATCTCGCCGCAAGCCTCGGCAGCCACCAGGAGGTGGCCGTGCCGGCCAACCTGATCACCGGGCACAGCACGGCGATCACGCCGCAGATGCTGCCGCTCATCGAGCTTTCCCAGCCGGAGATCGACCGGATCGTAGAAACGGTGCCCGGCGGCATCGGCAACATCCAGGACATCTATGGCCTGTCGCCGCTGCAGGACGGCATCCTGTTCCATCACCTCTTGGCCAGCCGGGGCGATCCTTACCTGCTGGTCAGCCAGATGGCGTTTGCCGACCGTGAGCTGCTGGACCGCTATCTGGACGCGCTCCAGCAGGTGGTCGACCGGCACGACATTCTGCGCACCTCGTTCGTCTGGGAGGGGCTGTCGAGCCCGGCCCAGGTGGTGTGGCGCAAAGCGCCGATCGAGGTGAGCGAGGTCGCGCTGGATGACGATGACGGTCCCGCTCATGAGCAACTGAAGCGCCGGTTCGATCCACGCCGGCAGCGCATCGATCTTGGCCGGGCGCCCGTGATGCGCTTCGTGATCGCCCCCGAGCCGGGCAGCGGCCGCTGGCTGCTGCTGAAGCAACAGCATCACCTGATCGGCGACCATACCACGTCGGAAGTGATGCATGCCGAGGTGCGGGCGGTGTTGGAGGCACGTGCGCACGAACTGCCGGCACCGCAGCCGTTCCGCAACCTGGTGGCGCAGGCGCGGTTGGGTGTCGATGCCAAGGCGCATGAGCAGTTCTTCCGTGCACAACTGGCCGATATCGACGAGCCGACCCTGCCGTTCGGGCTGAGCGAGGTCCATGGCGACGGCAGCAGATCCAGCGAGGCGCGGCGGATGCTGCCGCAGGCGCTCAACGATCGGCTGCGCGGCCAGGCGCGGCGGCTGGGGGTGAGCCTGGCGAGCCTCTGCCATCTGGCCTGGGGTCAGGTGGTGGCGCGCAGCAGCGGCCGACAGCAGGTGGTGTTCGGCACGGTGCTGTTCGGCCGCATGCATGGCGGTGCCGGCGCCGACCGCGCCATGGGCCTGTTCATGAATACCCTGCCGGTGCGCCTCGATCTCGACGGCACCGGAGTCGAGGCGAGTGTTCGCAGCACCCATGCGCGGCTTTCCGAGCTGCTCGCGCACGAGCATGCCTCGCTGGCGCTGGCGCAACGCTGCAGCGGTGTTGCCGCACCCGCGCCGCTGTTCAGCGCCCTGTTGAACTATCGTCACAACAACATGCCGACGGCAGCGGGCACGGACGACGTCCTGGCCGGCATGGAATGGCTGGACAGCGAGGAACGCACCAACTATCCGCTGACCCTGTCGGTGGAGGATTTTGGCGAGACGCTTGGCCTGACGGCGGAAGCGGCCGAGCCGATCTCCGCGGATCGGGTCTGCGCCTACATGCAGCACGTGCTCGAACAGCTCGCCGACGTGCTGGAGCATGCTCCCCATACGCCGGTGCGCGAGCTCGACATCCTTCCGGCCGACGAGCGCAGCTATCTGCTGGAGGAGCTGAACCGGACGGCGGCGGATTATCCATCGGACAAGTGCAT
>NZ_JASKLR010000072.1 GCF_030124325.1 Sinorhizobium sp. 8-89 | reverse complement strand
CGGACGTCCTGTTCAATGTGATGACCGTCTTCGTGCTGCTCGTGGTCTTCCTGGTCGGCATCCTCTATCTCAGGCTGCACGCGCTGCCGGAACATATGGCGCATGGCGCCAGCAAGGGGCAGTTGCAGATCATCGGCGTGCTGTGTTTGATCGCGCTCTTCACCCACAATCATCTGTTCTGGATCGCCGCACTGCTGCTCGCGATGATCGAGTTTCCGGACTTTGCCTCCCCGGTCAGGTCGATGGCCCGCTCGCTCGCCAGGATTGCCCGCCGCGACGAGGGGGCGGGCGAGTTCGCGCCGCAGCCGAGCGGAGAAACGACATCCGAGCCTCCGCCGAAGGCGCCCCCAGCGGACGTACCAAGAACCGGCGGCGCGCAATGGGTGCCGCTCGAAGTCGCGCCGTTACCCGGCGATGACAAGATCGAGCGCAGGAGGTGAGCCATGCTGGAATTCCTGATTTGCTCGATGCTCACCATCTTTCCCGACTATCTCGTCCGCCGCTATGTCCAGGGCAAGCGCATCGGCCGCGAGATCAATCTTTATTCGATGTGGTTCGAGCTGCGCTACGGCATCACCGCCTGCGTCATCCTCACCGTGTCGCTGATCACGCTGATCTTCTACTTCCATCCGTCGACGACCAACGTCACCGCCGTGTTCCGCACGGTCACGATCCTGCCAGAGTCGAACGGGCGCGTCGCCGAAGTCTTCGTCGGCATCAACGAGAAGGTCGCGGCCGGCGCACCGCTCTTCCGTCTCGACGATAAAGAACAGCGGGCGGCGCTTGAAACCGCACGCCGGCGCGTCGCCGAAATCGATGCCGAGACAACCGTGGCACAGAGCGAACTGGCCTCCGCAGACGGCCTTATCGCACAGGCGGAGGGGGCGTACCTCCAGGCGCTGAACGAACTCGAGACGCAGGTCGAGTTGAACCAGCGCAACCCCAACATTGTCGCAAGGCGCGAAATCGAGCGGCTGCAGGTTGCCGCCGACGGCCGCAAGGGCGCGCTCGCCGCCGCCGTTTCGAACAAGCAGACGCTGGAGACGAAGATCGCCTCGCTGCTGCCGGCGCAGAAGGCCAGCGCCGAGGCGGCACTCGCTCAGGCGCAAGTGGAACTGGACAAGACGACCGTACGTGCCGGCGTGGCCGGTACCGTGCAGCAATTTACCCTTCGTCCCGGCGACGTCGTCAATCCGATGATCCGCTCGGCCGGCATCCTCGTGCCCGAGGAACGGCGCATCGGCCTGATCGCCGGCTTTGGCCAGATCGAGGCGCAGGTGATGAAGGCCGGGATGATCGCCGAGGCGACCTGTATCGGCAAACCCTTCACCATCATTCCGATGGTGGTCACCGAGGTCCAGGACGTCATTGCCGCCGGCCAGTATCGGCCGACGGACCTGCTCGTCGACGCCCAGCAACTGGCACGTCCTGGCACGCTGACGACCTATCTGGAGCCGCTCTTCCAGGGCCAACTGACCGGCCTCCCGCCGGGAAGCAGTTGCATAGCCAACGCCTACACCAGCAATCACGACGCGCTGCATGAGCCCGGCATCAGCATGTCGCGTTGGCTATACCTGCATGTCATCGACGCTGTCGGGCTGGTGCATGCGGCGATCCTCCGGCTGCAGGCGCTGCTCCTGCCTGTCCAGACGCTGGTGCTCACGGGCCATTGATCCGGAGGTGAAGGGGATGCAGCTCACTCTCCCTCGCCTGCCACTTCTTGCCAATCTCGCCGGCTACCAGGCGAGCTGGCTGCGCAACGACGTTTCGGCCGGGCTCGCAATCGCCGCGGTCGGTCTTCCGAGCGCCATCGCCTATCCGGCCATTGCCGGCCTGCCGCCGGAGACCGGCCTTTACGCCAGCATCACCCCGCTCGTCGCCTATGCCCTCTTTGGGCCCTCGCGACGCCTGATCGTGGGGCCGGACGCCCCGACCATGACGGTGCTGGC
>NZ_JASKLR010000071.1 GCF_030124325.1 Sinorhizobium sp. 8-89 | reverse complement strand
TTTCCGTGGCCGTCGACCGCCGATGGAACGGCTCGGCTGACGTCGGCGCAACTGGCCATGCTGTGGGAGGGGATCGATTGGCGACGACCCAACTGGGGTGCGCCGCCGGCACGCGTCTGTTGATTTTATCCCTCTGAATCTACTTGTTTTTATGGCCATTCCTCCTGGCTTATGCTAGTCAGGCTCATGTCGAACGCGAGCCAAAATCTTCCCGACGATCCCGCCTTCCTGAAGGCGATGATCGCCGCCTTGCAGGCGGAAAATGCGAAGATGTCGGCGACATTGCAGGCGCATGACCAGTTGATCCAGACCTTGCGGCTTCGCATTGCCAAGCTGAAGAAACAGGTGTTTGGCAAGTCCTCCGAAAAGATCGAGCGAGAAATCCAGCAGCTGGAATTGGCGCTGGAGGATCTGTTGATCGCTGCGTCGGAGAACAGCACCAGGTCGATCGACGAAGCTGATGAGGTTGCCGCATCTACGGATGCTCAAAAGCAGACGGTGACGCGCCGTCGCCCACGCGTGTCGGACAAGGCAGTTCGCGAGCGTAAAGAACTGGATCCAGGCTCGTGTTGCCCCGCTTGTGGCGGTGAATTGCGTCTTGTGGGCGAAGACGTAAGCGAAATCCTCGACATGATCGCCGCGCAGATGAAGGTCATCGAGGTCGCCCGGCTGAAGAAATCCTGCCGTTGCTGCGAGAAGATGGTGCAGTTGCCAGCACCTAGCCGTCCAATACCGGGCAGCATGGCGGGTGCCGGCCTTCTGGCTTACATCCTGGTCTCAAAGTTTGACGACCATCTGCCACTGTATCGGCTGAACGAAATCTTCGCCCGCATGGGCGTCGACATCCCAGACAGCACGCTGGTCGATTGGTGTGGTCGCGCCATGCGGGTGCTCCAGCCGTTGATCGAGCGGATCGAGACCGCGATCATGGGAAGCGACCTTCTTCATGCCGATGATACCCCGATCCGGGTGCTGGATCGCTCAAGGAGGGACAAAGGTTTGGGCAAGGGCGTGAAGAAGGGCAGGATCTGGACGTATGTCCGCGATCAACGTCCATGGGCGGGTACTGCTCCACCGGGCGCTGTCTACTACTTTGCTCCCGACTGGAAAGAAGAGCACGTCCATCATCACCTCAGGCAGGCGAGCGGCATTCTTCAAGCAGACGGCTACAAAGGCTACGGAAAGCTGTACGAACCTGACACGGAGGGGCAATCCCGCTTCCGGGAGGCTTCATGCTGGGCGCACTGGAGACGTGACTTCCACGATATCTGGACATCGAACAAATCCGAGATCGCCTGCGAGGCTCTCGACCGTATCGGTGCGCTTTACGACATCGAGCGAGAGATTGCAGGTCAGCCTGCCGATATCCGTCTTGCTACGCGTCAGAAGCAGAGCAAGCCAAAGGTCGAAGCATTGCGTGTCTGGGCCGAAGCGCAACTGGCCCGTATTCCGGGCAAGGGCGATTTGGCGCAAGCCTTCCGTTATGGCCTGAGCCGCTGGTCGTCATTCTGCCTGTTCCTGGAAGATGGTCGTGTCGCCATCGACAACAATGCCGCCGAGCGGGCCCTGCGCCCAATTGGAGTAGGGCGCAAGAACTGGCTATTTGCGGGCGCTGACACCGGCGCGGAGACCTTGGCACGCGCCATGACGATCATCGAGACGGCCAAGATGAACGGCCTCGATCCGCAGGCCTATCTGGCCGATGTGCTCGACCGCATTCACGATCACAAGATCAATAGGCTCGATGAGCTGCTGCCCTGGAACTGGGCACCTGTCATAGCCACCTGCGCCGAGGCCGCCTGATGGCAACCGTGACCCATGTGTTCAGCATCGACTACGTCGCCAAATTGCTCGATGAAGATTCCGAGCTCCTTCAGTCGATCGTCAGCAACGATGACAATCTGAGCTACGGCAGCATCATCAGCGTCTACACCGGGCCGGACGAGGCAATAACTTCGCTCACCCGCAACGGAATTGAAGAGCTGGGGCAAATGCTTGCCCATGCTCGTCGCACCGCTGACGAATGGAACGACTTCCTCGAAGACTTCGTCGATGACCAGGAACTCATCGCTCGCATCAAAGCGAAATCTCCGCGGTAACAACCGGGCGGTTACG
>NZ_JASKLR010000008.1:172913-263035 GCF_030124325.1 Sinorhizobium sp. 8-89 | reverse complement strand
CGTCGTTGGTGCCGTTGATGGTGATCGTCACCGTCTCAGTGTCGGTGGCACCGTCGCCATCGGTGACCGTCAGCTGATAGCTGAGCGTGATCGTCTCGCCCGCGTCGAGGAACTGCACCAGCGCGTTCGGCACCTGGTAGTTCCAACCACCGGCCGTCGCGGTGAGCCCCGCCGTCAGCGTGTCGATCTGCGCCTGCGTCAGCGTACCGCCGTTCCACACCGGCTGCCCGGCCGGCGTCGCTGTCACCGTCAGCGTCTCGTTGGCGTCAGCGTCGGAGACCGTGACCGTGCCACTCGTCGTCAGATTGCCGCCGACAACCGCGACGTCCTCGGTCACCTCGCCGCTTGTCGTCGCGGTGAGCACCGGCGCGTCGTTGGGATCGAGCAAGGCGGCCAACTGTTCCTCACCCGCCGGCGCGCCAAACTGAAGCGCGGTTGGGTCGAGCAGCCCTATAACCGACCCGGCATCGCCGATGCCGCCGCTAGCATCCGAAAAATTGCCGCCTCCGCTCTGGCCGGAGGCCACGCTGATGCCTCCATCGGGCCCTGCCGCAACGTTGATGCCGTTACCTTCGAGTACCGCGACGAGCGTCTCTTTCGGGATCTCGGCATCGCCAATAACAAAGGTGGGAATGTTCAGCGCCGCGTTCAGAATTCTGATCGTTGAGCCATCGGGCTGCTCCAGAACGATGTCGCTGCCGAAGACCTTAATCTGCTCAAGGGAGACACCCGCAGGAAGCCTGACGATATTGGAGGCATCCGCTTGGACGACGTCCGGCATTGGCTGTGCGGGAGTCGCGGCCTGGCCGCTGGCGACAGGCGCTCCGGTCGCCGGATCCAGCAACTGCGGCTCAGGCAGCTCGCCGCTTTGCGCTTGTGCGACGATGCGGTCTCCCCTAGCCGCGCCCCCTTCATCGGCCACGCTGTTTTCAGCCGTCGGCGCATACGCATCATCGGAAAGAACCATACCTTCGATTGCCATGTGTAGTATCCCCCAAGAATTCAGCGCAAGTAAACACATACAACTTTCGAAATCAATTCTTGAGGCAATCCTTAAATTGCGAAACTATATACCCTGTTATGCTGTGACGAGAAATTTCTTTCACAAGCGAACTAAGGACATATCATGATATGCATATCGGCGGCGTCGGGCGCTTCCACCATCGCAGCACTCGTTGACAACACGGCTCGGTTGCCGCTGAGCCTCGCATAAAAATAGGTAATATTGTTCCGTCGTTCGCGTCTTTTACACGGTGGGAATTGCGGTTTACACGAACTTCAACCGCAATCGTGACCCAATACCATATACATTTTGAATAAAATTTTATGCAAATTGTATTACTGCTCGATACGATAGATAATCCGTATAGCTTTACGGCACTTTTTCGTTTCCTTCGTAGAGTATCCCCATTCAACCGTGAGGTGCGGCAATGGGTAAGAAGAACTGGGCATGCTGCAGGACAGCTTGGAAAGTTGTAGCTTTGGCTGCGAGCCTCCTGTCCCCTTCAGCGACCTGGGCCGGCCAGCCCAGCGCGGCCTACCTCGGCACTCTGCAGCACATGATCGGCTTCGACTCGCCGGCAATTGCGGCCGCAATGGGCAACGCAGACACCTTCAGGAACAAGACGACGGAAACACTCAAAGCTCGACCGCAACAGGTGGCGGTGGTCACGCCGGCCAGCCCCCGCCTGAACGCGGCTTCGCAACCCAACTCCGTCGCCGTGTTCCAGTCGGTGGCCTTCCGTGTGTCGTCGATACCGGCAGCGCGGAAATGGAAAGCCGTATTTCCCTCGATAGCATCATCCGATTTTGCGCGGTGCAAACAGGCGAGCAGTTGCGGAGCAGCTGGAATACTTCAGACCTCCATCGAGGACACTGTTAGCCTTGGCTTTTACCAGAAGCTGAACGGCATCAATCGCGCAGTGAACCGGCTCGTTCGCTACGAACCGGATGCACAGAACTACGGTTCAAAGGATTATTGGGCATCCCCGAACGAGATTCTCGCCCGTGGCAAGGGCGACTGCGAGGACTACGCGATTCTCAAGATGGCCGCGCTGAAACAGGCCGGGCTTCCGCCACAGGCCATGTCGATCGTCGTGCTCCGCGACGTACGCCGCAATCTGTACCACGCTGTGCTTTCGGTAATGACCAGCCAAGGCTATTTCATACTCGACAACCTGAGCGACGACGTGAAGCTCGACCGCGCTCTGCCTGCCTACCAGCCTCTGTTTTCGGTCAGCCTGGATCGTGCATGGATCCATGGCATCAAGACTGGCGGCGACAAGCTTGCTTCAGCCGTCTCGCCGTTGCTGGACGTGATGCCCGGCGAGGGTGCGCTCCGATAGCGGGCCGGTGTAATTCGCCACCTTCACGCCGAGATGAAGCCGATAACCACATCCTGATCGAATAGTGACGCGAGCGCCGCGCTCAGACGACCGCGGGTGACGTGCTCGTTGATGCCGATCGTGAACCCTGCCGGCTGGGGTTCGCCGGGAGAAGCTCTCAACCGATCTACCAGCTCGGCAAACTGGACATCGAAGGAGAGCCTTAGGCCCTGCGCGGGCGGAGAGGACTGGAATCTTAGAAAGCGTGACTGAACGAAGGTGAGGAATGCAGGATTATAGGCAATGATGCGCTTGTCACCCGTCAATGCGAAGGCTGGCGATGGGCATGCGCGCACCTGCCCCGCGACGACCGCGAGCCCGCTGCGTTCCCGGGCGCCGGAAAGCTGCTCGCGCAAATAGCCTGTCGCGACGTAACGCAACCTCGCTGTCAAATTGCCTTCCCCATCCAGGGCCTGTTCACACTCGGAGACGATATCGGCGAGCTTGCAGCTTCTACGGGCGGCGAGTTCGGAAAGGCTCCACCAGTAGATTTCCTCGAGCTTTATCCCGCGCCGCTGTCCGCCAACGGTCACGACACGGAACCTGAGCGCACTCATGTCCTCTGCCGAAGAGGTCGGTTGCGTGACATTCATCTGCTTAACGCTCCCGGAAGGCTTCCTCGCGCGCCTTGTTGATGGGTTTCATCAGATAAGTGAGGATGGTCTTTTTGCCGGTCATGATGTCGACCGAAGCGATCATCCCAGGCATGATCGCGTATTCCCGTCCGTCCTTCACAAGCGCGGCGCTGTCGGTCTTGACCCGCACGAGATAGTAGGTCTCGCCGGTATTTTGATCGAGCAAACTGTCCGCACTCACCGTTTCGACCTCGCCGCCGAGGCCGCCATAAATCGAAAAGTCGTAGGCCGAAACTTTGATCAGAGCCGGCTGACCGGTACGAACGAAAGCGACATCGCGCGGCGAAAGGCGCGCTTCCACCAGCAATATTTCGGATGTCGGCACGACCCCGCCAATCACCGCGCCAGGTGTCACGTAGGCGCCTACGGTGTTGACCTCCAGCGTATTGATGATGCCGTCGACCGGCGATCGGATGTCGGTGTTCGCAACCCGGCTGCTGGCACCGCGGATCGTTTCCTCGATCACCGAGAGTTGCGATAGCGCCTCAGTCTTTTCCGCCAGAGCCTCTTGCCGCAGTTGCAGCGATAATTCGGTCACCTGCAGTGCGGCTTCTCTGATCGCCGCCTCCAGTCGTCCGGTCGATTCCTTTGACAGGGCGACTTGGCCGCGGGTGTCGGTCAACTCCTTCTCGACACGCAACAGTTCTGTTTGCGCGACCAGTTTGCGCTTGACCATCGGCGCCAGCAGTTCCTGTTCACGCTCCGTCACCTGGAGGCTTTCGGCCAGTCGCGTGATATTGGCTTGTGCTTCCGCGAGTTCCTTTTGGCGCTGACTATGACGCGCCTGCATGACCGAGAGCTTGTTGTTGAAATTGCCGGCCTTGGCCAGAAGCAACTGCTCCTCGTTGGCGCATATGCCTGGCGCCGCCTTGGCGATGTCGTCCGGGCACTTGTACGTTGACTCGTAGGCTCCTTCCTCTTCAAGCTCCAGCCGCGCTATCTGGGCGCGCAACGACCGCGCCTTGGCTTCGATCTCGCCGAGCGAGGATCCGCTGGCAGTATCATCGAGCCTGAGGATCAGATCGCCCCGGCGAACGACCTGGCCAACCTGGACGGCGATCTCGCGTACGATCCCGGGCTCGCTCGACTGGATGATCTGCGTCTTCGAAACGGGGATCACCTTGCCCTCGCCGCGAGCGATCTCGTCGACTTCAGCGATCGCGGCCCAGGCGACAAACGAGGTGATAAGAAGACCGATGACGAGCAGGCCTGCGCGCGCTGCAAGGGGTGGCTTTTCAGTCATGCCGGTGCCCCCCGCCGGTCGTGACCCCGTGTCCCTTCCGATGAAAGGAAAATCATGCGGTTGCCTCCGCCACAGGGCTGATCGAACCGGGCCGCTTCTGCAGCTGCTCGATAACTTGCGCCTTAGGGCCGTCGGCAACTATGCGACCACGGTCGAGAATCAGAAGCCGATCGACGAGGTTGAGCATGCTGTGACGGTGGGTGGAGATAAACAGGGTGACATCTCGGCCGAAAACACTGGAAAGCCGGTTGATCAGTTCTCGCTCGCTGGCCAGATCCATGGCGCCGGACGGCTCATCGAGGAAGACGATCTTCGGCTTGCGAAGCAGGATCCGCGCGATCGCCACTGCCTGGCGCTGTCCGCCGGAAAGCTGCGAGCCGCGTTCGCCGACCGGCATGTCGTAGCCGCGAGGGTGAGAGGAGACAAAATCGTCGACGCCGGCAAGCTTCGCCGCGGCCACCATTGCCTCGTCGCTCGCCGTCGGGTTCGCCATCAAGAGGTTCTCCTTGATGGTACCCGAGAACAGGTCCGAATTCTGGGAGACGAAGGATACCGCCGAGCGCACCACGGAGGGGTGCAGCTGCCGGATATCGACGCCATCGAGCAAGATCCGGCCCAAACTCGGAGGATAGAGCCCCGCTAACAGACGACCGATCGTCGTCTTGCCCGATCCAATGCGGCCGATG
The DNA here is from genome assembly GCF_030124325.1 of Sinorhizobium sp. 8-89. Lineage (GTDB taxonomy): Bacteria > Pseudomonadota > Alphaproteobacteria > Rhizobiales > Rhizobiaceae > Sinorhizobium. The sequence goes on along the minus strand of NZ_JASKLR010000008.1, from coordinate 258,087 downwards.
ATGCCGACGCGCTCGCCCGCAGCTATGGTCACACTCATGTCGCTGACAACCTTGTGATCCGTCCCGGGATAGGCAAAGTCGACCTTCGCGAAGGTTACGCTGCCGTGGCGAATGTCGCGGTTGACGAAGCCGATCGTGTTGGGTCGGTCCTCGGGCTGTTCCATAATCGAGTTGAGAATGCGCAGCGACAGGAGCGCCTGGCGAAGTCGTGCCAGCGTCATGGCGATCTGGCCGAGCGGTGCGACCGCGCGGCCAGCCAGCATGCTGGCGGCAATGATTGCGCCGGATGAGATATTGCCCTGCGTGAATTCGTAGGCGCCGGCGACGACAATACACACGGTGACCAACTGCTGGATGAATTGCGTCGCGTGCGTGGCCCATGAAGATATCTGCTTGATTTGCTCGGACGTGTTCGAGGAGTGCTTCGCCAACTCGTTCCATCGGCGAAGAAGCTGCTTTTCCGAATGCAGCGTCTTCACTGTCTCGATCGCGCTGATGGTTTCGACAAGCAAGGATTGGCGCTGGGCGGATTCGTTCGAGGCGGCGGCAACGCGGCTACCGATCTTGTGCTGAGCGACATAGCCGATCAGCAGGCTGAAGATAAATGCGACCGCGGGCACGACCGCAATCCACCCGGCCACGGCATAGACCGCAGCAATGAAAACGAAAACAAAGAGGCTGTCTATGACCGTGCTCAGCGTATTCGAGGTAAAGAACTCGCGCACGAATTCGTACTGCATGGCGCGGTTGGCGTATTCGCCGGTCGAGTGCGGCCTGGACGCGAGGGTGGCGTGCAGGATTTTCTCGAACAGCATGTAGGAGAGCTTCAGATCGGCCTTGCGTCCAGCGTAGTCGATGAGCGCAGCCCGCACCGTCTTCAGCAGGAAATCAAAAAGGATGACGGCGCTGATACCCAGCGCCAGCACCCAGAGGGTCGCAATCGCTTTGTTGGGCAGAATGCGATCATAGACGTTCATCGTGAATAGCGGCGCCGCCAACGCAAGCACGTTGATGAAGAACGCGGCGAGCGCAACCTGAGCATAGGCTTGCCAGAAAGGTCGTATTGTCGCCGTCAACCAGTGTTTGCGGTCGATATTGCGTGCTTCGCCGACGCCCGGTCTGGTCGCGGCGTTCAAATAGGTCGCGGAGAACGATACGGCATAGGCGACCCTGTCGAGATGCAAATCCGGGAACCTGAGCACGGTGCCCTCGGCCGACGATACGGTGTTCGACAGACTCAGGACGCCATCCAAACCCTCTTCCAATAGCGCCGCCGCACGACCGTCGCGAAAGACGAGCAGCAGCGGAAATAGAAAATCACGGTTGGCGAGCGCGCGCGGTGAAACGATTTCTGTCTCCAGCCCGACGCGCTCGGCAATACGCGACACATCCTCGATGCTCGGCGAGCGGGCATCGAAAGGCACGTCCGAATAGAGTACTGTGTCGGAGGACGGCCGGTTCAAGAAGATGCAGATCTCCTTGAACGCCGTTGTAAAACCGGTCAAAGCCGGGCCGGTTTGCACTTGGGTTTCAACGCCTTGCATAATGACGACCGATCATGTGCCATAGCGACGGTCATCACTTTTGCTGGATCGGTGCGAGCAGGTCGAGCGGCAGATCATTCGTCTGGCGAGAAGGCACGCGGCGGTAGGTCTCCGTCGCGGGAGCTTCGGAAACGTTGAATTCCTTCCGCGCATAGGCTTCCGACTGCGCCGGTGCCTTGATTTCCGTGGTGGCGAGAAGTTGGCCCGTGGCCGCGAGCAGGCGATACTCGGCAAACAACGCGGCGTACTGCGCCGTCTTCGCAAGAACATTTGCATTGAAGCGCGCGTTCTGCGCTCCGAGAACGTCCAGCAGCGAACGTTGCCCGACGGCGAGTTGCTCGCGATAGGACGCCACCAGTTGGTCGTTCGCTTGCGCCTGCGCCTTCAGCGTGCGCGAGAGATCGTATTGGCTGGCGCGGCGCTCCCAGGAGATCCGGACGGCTTCCTCGACTTCACGATGCGCCTGGTGGAAGACGAGCCGCTGCTCGCTGGCGCGACGCATCTGCTCCTGTTCGTTGGCGATGTCGATACCGCCGCGATAGAGGTTCCACTTCGCGACGATGCGTGCCTGAGCATCCCAGGTATCTCCCGTCGAGCCGTCGATGTCCACTCCAGAGCGGATACGCCCCTCGGCAACGATCTCCGGCAGCATGTTCGATTTCGCCGCCTTGACCTGAGCGTCGGCGACGTTGATGTCAGCGTCGGCCGCCTTGATGCGCGGATTATTGGTCCGAGCAATACCGATTGCCGATTCCAGTGTCTGCGGCAGCGCAGCGGCGACCGATTTTGGCAGGGACGGTTTGGTCAGCGGCTGGCCAACGAGACGATTGAAGCTGATCTTGACCGTATCCAGCGCCTCTTCGGCTTCCTGCAGCCGGGCTTTCGCCGAAAGCAGGCGCTCGTCGGCCTGCTGGCGGTCCGCCTCGGTCAGCCTGCCACCCGAAATCAACGAGCTGATGTCGGAGCGAATCGACTGGTGGGCACCGAGGTTACGGCGTGCCTCTTCCACGATCTGCTGCTGGAGGATGTATTCGAAATACTCGCGAACGATCTGCAGCGCAATTGTTTCTGAGCGCTCCAGGACGCGGAAAGAGGCGCTGTCGACGCGCGCCGCCTGGCGCTCCAGCTCCGCGCGCCGGCCGCCGCCATCGAAGAGTTTCTGCGTAACGGTCAGACTGACGTCCGATGGATAGAGAGGGTCGTTTTCAATGGAAGCCAGTCGACGGCTGTCGTCCTCCAAGTGGCGGGCGCCGGTTGACGCCTCCAGATCGACACTCGGCAAATAAAGTCCACGCGCTTGTCGCAGCTCGAACTCGATCGCTTCGCGATTCTCTACCGACTGCCCGATCTCGGGGTTGGATTCGATTGCAATCTGGAGCGCTTCCCGCAGCGTCATTGCTTCCGTCGCGCCGCTAGCAAGCACGGTCGATGCGAGCAGAATGGAAAACAGTCCGCCCCTAAACGTCTTACCTAGTTTCAATTAATCCCCCTCGTCACGCCCGCAGGTTGAGCATGCATCAAAATCACTCAAAATTTGCGTTAAATAATACATTGGTAATAAAGGAGAGCCATTAATTTTTAGGGGCCCAAGGTCGCGCTCAAGCTTTGGCGGCATCATGTTGCAAAAATAGAACAAACCACCCGTACGTTGTAACGGTCCCAGGCGTATCAGGCTGACGGCAGCCGCATAAATCCGATGTCCTGAGCGGCCTCCGCGGTCACTGTAACACTCCCCGAAGCCGCGGCGCGATGCAGCCGTTCCAGGTCGATGCTGCCGTCGAACAAAACGCCGCCGACGCTGAGCGCAAGATCGACACCCTTGCCGTCCGCGGCGAAGTGCGAAGAAACCAACGCCTTGGTCAGGCGTGCACATACATGGTCAGCCTCGGCTTCAGTGGCGCCGATGAGCAGCACATCGAAGCTCGCCGGTCCGGTTCGTGCGACGATGTCGTCGCGGCGAATGGAGGTGCTGATGGTGGAGGCGACGAATTGCAAAAGCTCGTCGCTCCATTGCGGACCAAAGCTCGCGCCCATGTCGTCGAGATTGTTGATACGCACATGAATGAGGGCGCCCTGCAGCGAATCGCCCGAACGGCGGCGCCGGCGCTCCAGTCCACTCACGTGCTGGACAAGTCCGCGACCGGTAACGCAACCGGTCGCGCCGTCATGTGCGGCAAGATGATTGATTTGATTCCGCAGTCGTTCGGCGCGCCGAAACTGTACGGCGGCGACCACGATCAATGGGATACCCATCAGCAACGATACCAATCCCGCGCTGACCAAGGCGGCAACATAGGGGCTATCGTGAAGCGCCGCCAGACTGAGATAAGTCAACAACTGGGCAAGGACAGCAAAGCCGGCAATGCCGCCGAGAGCATAGCGCGCCACCCGCCAGTCCTTCTGCCCTTTGAACGGTATTTGCCTCTGCATTCATCCAGCTCCCGATTCCCTGAGGATACTCGGTCTAGCGCAGCTTTGTGGATATTCCCTTTGCTGTTTGTCTACAAGTTTATGCAAGTGGCTCAAATCACCCGGAAATGGATCAAAACGGCATAGGATCAGATGGTTGCCGCTCGACCGACGCCCGCCCTCACCCGCGCAGGCCCGGCGCCTCCTGCCCCGTGCGCTCCACGTATTCGGTATAACCGCCGCTGTATTGATGGATGCCATCCGGCGTGAGCTCCAGCACTCGATTGGAAAGCGCCGACAGGAAATGGCGATCGTGCGAGACGAACATCATGGTGCCCTCGTAAGCCGAGAGCGCCGTGATCAGCATCTCCTTCGTGTCGAGGTCGAGGTGATTGGTCGGCTCGTCGAGGACGAGGAAGTTCGGCGGGTCGAACAGCATCGCGGCCATCACCAGCCGCGCCTTCTCGCCGCCGGAGAGCACTCGGCAACGCTTCTCGACGTCATCGCCGGAAAAGCCGAAACAGCCGGCCAGCGCTCTGAGCGGGGCCTGTCCGGCCTTCGGAAAGCGCTCCTCCAGCCATTGCAGTATGGTGCTGTCGCCATCCAGCAGGTCCATCGAATGCTGGGCGAAATAGCCGAGCTTGACGCTGGCGCCGAGTGACACTTTACCTTTGTCCGGCGTGGCGGTGCCGGTGACCAGCTTGAGCAGTGTCGACTTGCCGGCGCCGTTTATGCCCATGATGCACCAGCGTTCACGCCGGCGCACCATGAAGTCGAGGCCATCATAGATCGTCCGGCTGCCATAGGCCTTATGGACATTCCTGAGGTTGACGACGTCTTCGCCGGAGCGCGGAGCCGGCAGGAATTCAAAGGCGACCGTCTGGCGCCGGCGCGGAGGCTCGACGCGGTCGATCTTTTCGAGCTTCTTTACGCGGCTTTGAACCTGCGAAGCGTGAGAGGCGCGGGCCTTGAAGCGTTCAATGAACTTGATCTCCTTGGCGAGCATCGCCTGCTGGCGCTCGAACTGCGCTTGCTGTTGCCTCTCGTTCAGCGCCCGCTGTCCTTCATAGAAGCCATAATCGCCGGAATAGGTCGTCAGCGTGCCGCCGTCGATCTCGATGATCTTGGTGACGATCCGGTTCATGAACTCGCGATCATGGGACGTCATCAGCAGCGCGCCGTCATAGCCTTTCAGGAATTCTTCCAGCCAGATCAGGCTTTCGAGATCGAGATGGTTGCTCGGCTCGTCGAGCAGCATGACGTCAGGGCGCATCAGCAGGATGCGGGCGAGCGCCACGCGCATCTTCCAGCCGCCCGACAGCTTGGAAACATCGCCGTCCATCATTTCCTGGCTGAAGCTCAGTCCGGCCAGAACCTCGCGGGCACGTCCCTCCAATGCGTAGCCATCTAGCTCCTCGTAGCGCGCCTGCACCTCGCCGTAGCGATCGATGATCGCATCCATTTCATCCATTCGATCCGGATCCGACATGGCCGCCTCGAGCTCGCGCAGCTCCGCCGCCACGGCGCTGACCGGTCCTGCCCCTTCCATCACCTCGGCGACTGCCGAACGCCCGGCCATCTCGCCGACGTCTTGATCGAAATAGCCGATCGTCATCCCCTTCTCGACCGAGACCTGTCCCTCGTCGGGCAGTTCCTCGCCGGTGATCATCCGAAAGAGGGTCGTTTTTCCCGCCCCGTTCGGGCCGACAAGACCAATCTTCTCGCCACGGTTCAACGCTGCCGAGGCTTCGATGTAGAGGATGCGGTGACTGTTGGATTTGCTGATATTATCGATACGGATCATAGGGAGGACGGCCTGGTGGGGTTGCGGGCATCCCTATGCCATGGGTTGGTGCAGCTGTCACGCAATCCGGCGCATTCTCTGTGCGTCCATCCCACTCCGGTTTACATTTGCCGTCTGCGCCCTAGGTCACGCTGTATTGATGTCGGCAGAGACCGGCATGTCGCCCGGCGCGGTGAGCCTTTAAGCCCTCGCGACCACAACGTTCCTCAACATCTACCGAGAGACAGATATGACTGAAGTCAAGAACGGCGACGTCGTTCGCATTCACTATACCGCCAAGCTTGCCGACGGCACGGCAATCGAATCCTCGCAGGGCCGGGAGCCGCTCGAAGTTCTGGTGGGTGCAGGCCAGATCATTCCCGGGCTCGACCGCGAGATCAGCGGCATGGCCGTCGGCGAGATGAACACCGTGGCCATTCCTGCAGAGGACGCCTATGGCCCACATGACGATACCCAAGTGCAGATGGTGCCGCGTTCCGCTGTCCCTGAAGGGGTCGAGATCGGGACCAGGCTCCAAGCGACCGCGCCGGATGGCCGTCAGATGGCGCTCACCATTACCAGGGTTGATGACGAACAAGTGACAGTGGATGGCAATCATCCGCTCGCCGGCCAGGATCTGGTCTTCGACGTCACGGTCGTGGAAATCCTCAATACGTAGGCAGCTTGCAGAAAGACCACGGATTGCCGTGCATACTGTCGGACGACGGCTCAATAGCCGTATCGGGCCATCGTCGGACCTGGAAGGCGCTTGCGCCGGAAGGGCTGGGCTGTCGAAGGAGATCCGCGATCGAATTCAGAACCACACACTCCAGGACGTTAGCTCCAAGAACTATGGCCGGCGGAACTACATACCGGAGAAGCGCGCCGCGATGAAAAAATGGAACGCCTTCGTTAAAAAGCCACTAGGCAAAAAGCGCTCTAAAGCAGTCGCTTGATACAACGTACTCAGTTCCGCGGAATTCCGGCCATGGCCAAGTGACCAAGACCGCAAAAGGTCGAGGTTGCAGGATCGCGCGCTTGATGCGGCTGTGATGCTGGACGACCGCAGAGTGTCGAGAACCGGGGGCGGCCTTGCTCCTTGCTCCGTAACCATGCCCTAGATCCAGTTCCTGTTCACTCGACACGCTCCACCCGCAGCAGCGCAGCGGGAAGTGCGCTCTGGCGATGCTGTCGAAGCACCGCCGTGATTGGCCCATTGACTTAAGCTCCCGCTAAATGCTAGGGAGTTGGGTAATCGATTACTCAGGTGAAGCCGTGACCATTTCGCTGACCGACATAGCCGAGCGCGCGGGCGTCTCCGTCAAGACCGTGTCCGGGGCGCTGCACGGCGGTTCGGCTCGCATGTCCGAGGAAACTCGGCAGCGGATCAAGGAAATCGCCGAGGAACTCGGCTATGTCACCAATCTCGCCGCGCGCAGCATGCGGCAGGGCTGGATGCCGCTGATCGGCGTCGTTGCCGACGAGTTGATCACCTCGCCTTTCGCCACCGAAATCATTCGCGGGCTCGATGGCGCGGCGCGAGCCTCGGACATGGCGGTCTTCGCGATGACACTCAGCGGCCGCCGCGACGTCGCCTCCGTGATTGAGGAAGTCCGCCGTTTCCGGCCGCGGGCGATCGCCTATGCGGCCATGTACCACAAGATCGTTTCCCTCCCGGAAGAGTTCGCCGGCACGGTCGGCGTGATGATCAATTGCCGCGAAGCGAGCGACCGGGTGACCTCGCTCGTGCCGGACGAAGTCGGCGCTGCGCACGAGATCACCAGCTATCTGGTCGACGCCGGGCGCCGCAACATCGCCTTCATCAACCTGCCCGGCCTGCTCGCCGGAGAATTGCGCGAGGCCGGCTTTCGCCAGGCGCTGAGCGAGGCGGGACTGGATGGCGCCGGAGCGCGCGTGCTGCCGGCTGTGCGCCACGCCACCTACAACGACCGCGCGCACAGCCTCGTTCTTTCCCATATTACCGAACTGATGAGCGGACCGACGCCGCCAGATGCGATCCTGTGCGGCAACGACCGCGTCGCGATGGAGGTCTATGCCGCGCTGAGAAGAGTTGGCGCCGAGATCCCGGACGATGTCGCCGTCGCCAGTTTCGACAATCAGGTCGACATCGCTTCGCGCCTCGATCCACCCTTGACCACCATGGCCCTGCCGCATCGTGCAATGGGGCGTCTCGCGGCAGATATCCTGCTTAGCGCCGATGCCGTGCCCGGAGAGGTGCGTAAGCTGCCGTTCCAGCTGGTGGAGCGGTCATCCGTTTAGAATTTAGTTGCAGCATAAAGGCCCGTTGAGGAGGAGTGACAATGATGGGTAAACGTTTACTTTCAATGCTGGTCGCATCCACCGCTCTGATCGCGGCGCATGCCGAGGCCAAGACCGTCATCCATGTGATGCATCAGGGCGATCCCGGCTGGGTTGCCACCTATGGCGAGGTCGCCAAGCGCTTCGAGGCCGCCAATCCGGATGTGGACATCGAACTGATCTACGCGCCGCACGATGCCTACAACGAGAAGTTCAGCGCCGCCGTCATGTCCAAGCAATTGCCGGACGTCATGGAACTCGATGCGCCCTTCCTCGCCAACTATGTGTGGTCGGGTTACCTGCAGCCGATCAAGCCTTTGATCGACCAGGATATCCTCGACGATATGACGGAGTCAAACATCGCGCAGGGTACCTATCCGGTCGACAAAGACCTTTATGCCGTCGGCCTCACCGACTCCTCGGTCGTTCTCTACGGCAACAGGAAATATCTGGAGGCGATCGGCGCCCGCATCCCGAAATCTGTGGACGACGCCTGGACGCGCGAGGAATTCGAAGGCTACCTCGAGAAGCTGTCGAAGCTCGAGGGCGTCAAATGGCCGATCGACACGTTCCGCGGTTACGGCATCAAGACCGAGTGGATCACCTATGCCTATGGCCCGATCCTGCAATCGGCCGGCTGCGACCTGATCGACCGGCGGAGCTGGAAATCCGTCGGAACGCTCGACAGCGATCCGTGCGTCGATGCGCTGACGATGATGCAGACGTGGGTCAAGAACGGCTGGGTCGTGCCGCAGTCCTCGGGCACCAACCAGTTCTTCGCCGAAGGCCATCCGGCCGCACTGGCGTTCGGCGGGCACTGGTTTTACGCGGAAGCCGCTGCCTCGATGAAGGACGACATCGTCGTCATGCCGCTGCCGAAGTTCGGACCGAAAGGCGCCAGCCCGAACGGCACCTGGATCTGGGGCATCACCACCGCGTCCGAACACCCCGACATTGCCGGCAAATTCGTGAGCTTCATGCTGAAGGACAAGCAGTTCCGCGATTACGCCAAGGAGGACTCCGCCTATCCGGGGCTCAAGAGCTTCGCCGCCGATTCACCCTTGTACGCCGCCGGCGGGCCGATGGCCGTTGCCTTCGAACAGGCCTCCAAGACCGCGGTCGCACGGCCACCGCATCCGGCCTATCCGATGATCACCTCGGCCTTCATGGGAGCCGTCGACGAGATCTTCAACCGGGGCGACGTCAAAGCCGCACTTACGGCCGCGGCCGAGAAGATCGACGAAGATATCGAAGAGAACGACGGTTATCCGCCCTTCGACGAGCAACAGTGACGCGATGAGACGGCCTCGCAGCAAGGATGCTGCGAGGCCGCGCTCGCTCGCCGTCATTGCCGGGCTTTCGACGCCAGACGCGATCTGAATGAGGAGGAGACCATGACTTTGCAGCAACCGGCGCTAGCGGCGACGGCAGTCGCGGCGCGACCCGCCATACGCCGGGACAGGAGTCGCCTGCTCCAGGAGATCGGCATGCTTGCGCCGGCAGTGGCGCTGCTGACGATCTTCCTCATCGTACCGTTCCTGCTGTCGTTCTGGACGGCGATGACCAATCAGCCGCTGGTGCCGCGCCCGACGCCGGTCCGCTTCATCGGCCTCACCAATTTCCTCAGAATCTTCAAGGACGACCTGTTCTGGACGTCGCTCTGGAACGTTTCGCGCTTCACCTTCTGGGTGCTGCCGGTGCAATGCGGCCTGGCGTTCGCGACGGCGCTGCTGTTGCACCAGAAGCTGCCGTTCCGGAATTTCTTCCGCGGCCTCTTCTTCTTGCCTGCCATCACCTCGATGGTCGTCGTCTGCGTCATCTGGGGAACGCTGTTCCAATATCCGACGGGACCGCTCAATCAGGTGATCGGTTTCCTTTCCGGCGGACGCATCCAGCCGATCGACTGGCTCGGCGATCCCAATTGGGCGATGTTCTCGATTGTGCTCCTGTCGGCCTGGCAAGCCTACGGTTTCCAGATGATTGTCTATCTCGCCGGTTTGCAGGGTATTCCGGATGAGCTTTACGATGCCGCCCGGATCGACGGTGCCAATGCCATTCAGCGTTTCTGGCACGTCACCATGCCGGGCCTGAGGCCCACGCATGTCTTCGTCCTGGTGATCACCACGATCCAGGCCTTCAAGCTCTACACCCAGGTCGCGATCCTGACCCAGGGCGGCCCGAAAAGCAGCACCGAAACCGTGGTGCACTACATGGTGCGCGCCGGCTTCGAGGAGCAGAAGCTCGGCTATGCCTCGGCTGTGTCGGTCATCCTCTTCCTGATCGTTCTCGTCATCGCGCTCGTGCAGCGTCAACTTCTGAGGCGTTACGATGTCTGATCTCGCTATTTCCACCTTGCGGACGGAGGTCAAGCGTGAGCGCTCCGCGTTCGGTTCGCTGCGCATGGTGCAGACGGCCTGCATCTTCATCATCGCCCTCGTCGTCGTCTCGCCGCTCTTCATGCTGGTCATCGCGAGCCTGAAGGACGACCGCTTCCAGATTCTGGCCGACATGGGCAGTTTCCGGGCCTTCTGGGTGTCGAATCCGACGCTTGCGAATTTCGCCGAGGTAGGCAATCTCTCGGGCGAACTCGCCTTCGGGCGCTATCTGCTGAATTCGCTGTTTATCCTGGCCACCACCGTGGGCGCCGGTCTGATCGTCAACTCGATGGCAGGGTTCGTGCTTGCCTGGGGTTCGTTGCGTGGCCGCGCACTGATCCTCTCGCTCGTCATCGCGCTCTATGTGATCCCGCAGGAAAGCATCATCATGCCGCTCGTCATCATGGTGTCACGCGCCGGCATGACCGACACTTTCGCTGTCCAGATCGTGCCCTGGGTCGCAAGCCCGCTCTATATCTTTCTGTTCCACCAGTTCTTCGCCCAGCTCCCGAAGGAGCTCTTCGAAGCCGCCGAGATGGATGGCGCGTCGGTGTTCCGCATCTACCGGTCGATCTTCCTGCCCTTGAGCCTGCCGGCCCTTGCGACCGTCTCCATCCTGATGGGGATCGAGACCTGGAACCAATATCTCTGGCCGATCCTGGTGACGCAGACCGACTATGCCCGGCCGATCGCCGTCGCCATCGCGACCTTCTTCGGCCAGGACAGCATCTTCTGGGACCGCGCCATGGCGGCCTCCGTCCTGATGATGATCCCGATCCTCGCCCTCTATCTCGCCTTCCAGCGCTGGTTCGTAAGTTCCTTTGTTGGCTCCGCCGTGAAAGGTTGATCAATGACAAGCCATGCAAATCCCTCTTTGCTTCTTGACGGCAGCTTCAAAACGCTGAGCACCGTCCTTCCAGCCGGCGCGACGCTGCATGCGTGGCTGAAGGCGACGAATGCGGAAACTCCCGCTGAGCTCCGGGCAACCCAGGACGGAAAGGAAATCGGCTGCCTTGCAGCGCGAAACACCGAGGAGTTCGAGTTCCAGACTCTCGTGGTCGAAACAGGCGGCAACACGTCCTTCACCTATGACGCTGCCACCACCGCCGTCTCAGTCGTCTATGCCTTCTCGCCGGCGGAGGTCCTGGAAAAGGGCATCGTCGTGCTCCATGGCGCCGAGGCCAATGCGGCACCGGCCGTTCCCGGCAGCTATCACTTTCGCCCGCCCTTCGGCTGGATGAACGACCCCAACGGCTTCGGCCGCTTCGGCGACAAAGTCCATCTCTTCTATCAGCACTATCCGCATGGGCTTCGCTGGAACACCATGCATTGGGGCCATGCGGTTACCGATGATTACCTCCACTGGAAGCACCTGCCGGTCTTTCTTTTTCCGTCAGTGGAGCTTTCGGCCCGCGCGGACGGCCGCGGCGGTGCCTTCTCCGGTTCGGCAATTCCGCTTGGCGGAGACGAGCCAGGCATCCGCATCTTCTTCACCGAGCAAGTCAAGGACCGCGAGCCGGAGGAGCAGATCCAGCTGACGGCCGTCAGCCGCGACCAGATCACCGCAAGCCCGGCGAAAATCATCCTTCCGGAGCGGCCGGCAGGCCTCGACCTGACACTTGATTTCCGCGATCCCTATGTCATCAAAGGTCCGGATGGCCGCTGGAAGATGCTCGTTGGCAGCCGCGACCGATCCGGCGGCGTCATTCTGCTCTACGAGACCGCTGATCCGGACGGGGCCGGCGGCTGGAGCTTCGTTGGCATCCTTCATCGCGAGAACCGCTTCGGCATGACGGCGGCCGAATGCCCTTGCATCGTGCCGCTCGATGGCCCCGCGGATGATCCGCAAACCCGTTGGGCGCTGATCTTCGGGCTGCTCACAAGCCGAGATCCCGCAACCGGTCGGCGCAACATCACGATCGCGACCGTGGGTCGCTTCGATGGCTTGAACTTCGTCAGGGAATTCGAACAGGAGCTCGACTTCGGGACCGACGCCTATGCCTTCCAGGCCTTCGTGGACGAGGCCGGCCCGGTTGGCATTGCCTGGCTCGCAAACTGGACGGAGATCTCGAAGAAGATCGACTTCCCGACGGCGATGACGCTCCCCCGCCGCGTCCTGCTCAAAGGGGAGGCGCTGCTGACGCCGCCGGTCGAGACAGTCGATGGTCTGCGCCAACGACTTGTCGACGACAGTCGCCTACTCGCCGGCGAAATTGTCCGGCTCGGCAACGGAGCCGTTGAGATCGTCATTGATCTCACCGCACCGGGCGCGGCTTTCGATCTCGAACTCGACCATCCCGAGGCCGAGTTCGGCCTGAGGCTCGACCAGGAAGGCCTGTGCATTCTCTACGACGTTTCGGATGGCAAATGGCTGCCGCGCTATATCGCCGCCGACGCGCACCCCTCGACAGTGCGCATTTTCCTGGACAAGGGCTCGATCGAGGTCTTTGCGGACAACGGCCGCTGGACGGGCACGAAGCGTCTGCCGGGCTTCGATGGCGTCCGCTCGGCGCGTCTGGCCGCCGTTCAAGGCAATGTCGCGGCTGCCCGCATCTGGCAGCTCGAACTCTGACGGAAAATAGGGAGGAAGTCATGGCATCCGTCACGATCGAACAGGTTCGCAAGCAATACGGCGCCGTGCCGGTAATCCACGGTGTCTCCATGGACATCGAAGATGGCGAGTTCGTCACCCTCGTCGGCCCTTCCGGCTGCGGCAAGTCGACCCTCTTGCGCATGCTCGCAGGGCTCGAGGACATCAGCGGCGGCGAGATCCGCATCGGCGGCCGCGTCGTCAATGACGTCGCGCCGAAGGAGCGCGACATCGCCATGGTCTTCCAGAGTTATGCGCTCTACCCCCACATGACGGTGGCGGAAAACATGGGCTTCGCGCTGAAGCTCAAGGGCGAAGGCAAGGCAGCGATCGAAACGCGCGTGCGCGAAGCGGCCGATATCCTGGCCCTCGGGCCGCTGCTCGACCGCCTGCCGAAACAGCTTTCCGGCGGCCAGCGTCAGCGCGTCGCGATGGGACGCGCGATCGTGCGTCATCCGCAGGTCTTCCTGTTCGACGAACCGCTTTCCAATCTCGACGCCAAGCTGCGCGTCACCATGCGCGCCGAGATTAAGGATCTGCACCAGCGCCTGAAGACGACGACGGTCTACGTCACCCATGACCAGATCGAGGCGATGACCATGGCGGACCGGATCGTCGTGATGCGCGGCGGTAATGTCGAGCAGATTGGCAAGCCGCTCGAACTCTACGATCGCCCGGCCAACACCTTCGTCGCGACCTTCATCGGTTCACCGGCGATGAACCTATTCGAAGGCGCAATCATGAACGGAGAGTTCGTCGTCGATGGCACGATCGCTCTGCCGCTGCCGCCCGGCTACCGCGGGGAAGCGCCGAAAGTCTACGGTATCCGCCCGGAACATCTCGTCATAGCGGAGAGCGGCGTGCCCGCGACCGTCTTCGTCGTGGAGCCGACCGGAGCGGAAACGCATGTGCTCGTTAAAATCGGATCGGCGGACGCCAATCTCGTGCTACGGGATCGGATCAATCTGGAACCCGGTCAGCGGATCACGGTCGCGCCCGATCTTTCGAAGCTTCATCTGTTTTCGGCGGACGGCAATCGCGTCAATTGAACGGCCTGTCGAGACCTGGCCGCCATGCGCGAGGGCGACGCCATCACCGCGTTCGACGGTGGCCGGCCGCGACGAACTGGACCCCATGCGGGCCTCCTTCATCGCTCATGGCGGCTTCCATTACTGCTATTGCACGCCGGGGGGGGAGCTCTGCTCGGCAGTCGGGCTAAGCGAGGTGGAAGCGGGTGGCCGAGCTATGTGACTGCCGATCCATCGGCAGACGCGGCCCCCCTCAGCGACCCCGAGACCCGTGAACGCATGAGCGGCATATCTGCCGCTGCACCGCCTATCCCAACATCCTCGCTGCCATCCGTGATGCCGCCGAGGACGCATGATCGATGAAGTCCTTCACCTAGGAGCGCCCTCAGACGTTGCGGCAGGCTGCTGCTGCGGTCCGCCGCTCACCGGACGCCGCTTCATCAGCGGCGGGACGAATCTCCTTGATCTGATGAAGCTCGAGATCGAGGGGCCGTCGAATCTCGTGGACGTCAGCCGACTGGATGATCCGCAGGCGAAAGAAGCGCTCGGTGATGATTGGCGGGGGTGGTGGCCGGTGAGGATGATGGCGACGGCGGCGGCCGCCCATCTCCTCAAGACCGTGAAATGGCCGGAACACACAGAGATGCACCCGGAACAATCTCGCATATGCGCGGTTGAGCTTATTTGGGAGCGAAGCTGTGACCAATGGTAATCTTGCCTCGCGGATCCGGCTGCAAATGGAAACAGCTCGAAACTCTGAATTCCTCCGATCCCTCCCTGTGTTCCAAGTCCAGCCGTTGTCCGACACGTTCATCGATCTCCTCCAACGTTTAGACGATGAGGAAACCGGCCGAAATCATCAGGACGCCGAGGCGTCGCATTGACGCCGGCTACAACGCGAACACATGAGAACGTCAGGTGGTGAGCGCGGCCAACAAGCACGTGCCCGCTCCGTCGTCACAAACAAATTGGATGTGCTCCATTTGTAAGCATTTGCATCAGGGCAAGCTCATCGCGAATACCCTGCCGATACAAATGGAAAAGCATCTTGCCAATTTCGGCGCCCTCCTCGCTTTCCGGTTCCAATTCCTTAAACGAACAGGCGTGGTCGTGAACGCGTCGCAGCATCGACAACTCGTCTTCATCGATAACGAAATCGGAAAACAACACCATCTCTTTGACCCTCCAATCAAAGCTTGTTGATGATGATGTAGATGTTGGTGGGGTAGCGGGGATTTTCCAGTCCTCAGACAGCCTCAGCATAAGACTTCGTGGACTCGACGCGGCCTGCATTCTTGGCAATTTCATTCTGGTCAACGTGGATCGCCCATGAAGCAGCTAGCGGCCGTTTTCTCGACATCACGCTGTGCAGAGGTCGCAAACTCTGCTGAAAATCTGACTCTACCGACCACTTGCGTTAACGACGATCGTCTAAAGTCGGGTCATGGATAAGGACATCACGCGACTATCTGAACTATACGAGTCCTCCCCTGTTCTTGTGGCGGCCTACGACGAGTTTGGCCGACTTCGTTATGCGAACAATGCTTTCCGGACGGCCTGTTTCATCGAGCCGGATGAGACACCATTTTGGCCCGATCTGATGCGGCGGAACTTTCATGCCAAACGCGGTACTGTCATCCACGCTGCAGACTTCGAAGAGTGGCTGATTTCCACCCAGTCTCGCCGCGGGAAGGTTGGTCAGAGCACTCGATCTCTCAGAAACTGCTGCACCGAAAGGGAATGAAGCCAAGGTTCGCGCCTGGTAACCCAGATCTCGTATTGCGGCCGAAGAGCAGCAGGAGCGTCATCTAGCGAGCCAACGCGGATTTCGATCTCCTCCTCTCCTGGATTGAATAGACGAGATCCACAGACAGGACAAAATCCTCGTCCGGCGAAAACCTTGACCTTGCCACTGCTCGAGAATGCGCGCGTGGACCAGACCGCGAATGTTACGAACGATGAGCCACTTTCCTTGCGGCAGTCCGCGCAATGGCAGAGCCCCACTCGCAGCGGTTCACCGCTTACCTGGTAGCGCACGGCTCCGCACAGGCATCCACCGGTTCTAGTACCCATCTCCAAACTCCTGGCATCACCAACTTGCCGGTGACTTAGGGCACATGGTCGATCGAGCGAGTCCCCTGCACAGATCTGGTGCTGATTGGCGAACTATCAAAGCCGTTTTGCCGCCCCGCCCGATTGGACAGCCAAGCGCAGTATCTCACGAGATGGAGCACCATGTTCACAAAAGCCTGCGGATCCGGGATGTCGAAAGTCGCCTCATCACTTCCGCTTCCGGAGTGGCAGGTGACTCCGCGAGAGAACGAGGGGTCACAGCGCCGGTCGCTAATGTAAACCCACACCCAGCAGTCGTTCGACGGCCGTGTGATCCTGCGAGAGCGTTTCCGGCGTTCCGGTCCAAGCGATCCGTCCCCGCTCCAGCACGACGACATGGTCGGCAAAATCCAGCGCGCTCTGTATTCGCTGTTCGACGAGCAGTATTGTCATGTCGCCGGTTCTGGCAAGCTCGGCAAAGACCTTCATGAGCTCTTCGCAGATGACCGGTGCCAGGCCTTCGAGCGGCTCGTCCAGCAGCAACACCGATGGCCGTCCGAGGATCGAGCGGGCGGTCGACAGCATCTGTTGCTCTCCGCCGGAGAGTTGCGAGCCGAGATTCCTGCGCCGCTCATGGAGGCGCGGAAACATGTCATAGGCTTCCTTGAGCGCGCTCTTCGGTCGGCCCTTGAGCCCGACGAAGAGGTTTTCCTCGACAGTTAGGGTCGGAAAGACGCAGCGCGCCTGCGGCACGAAGCCGAGACCACTCAAGGCCCGCGACGCGCTTGGCAGCGCGGTGACATCGGTCTCGCCGATGCGGATGCGCCCTTCGTATCGGCGCGTCTGGCCGGCGAGCGTCGCCAGCAGCGTCGTTTTCCCCATGCCGTTACGCCCGAGCACCGCGAGACGCGCGCCGGCCGGCACCGAAAACGAAATGCCTTCGAGCACCCGCGTCGGCCCGTAGCCCGCGGACAGGTTTTCGACCTCAAGCGTCGTGGCCGGCATTGGCATAACTCCCGAGATAGGCTTCACGTACCCGCGGATCCTTGGTCACGTCCGACGGCGAACCGTCGAAGATGATCGTGCCGGCGGCCAGCACGATCACCCGCTTAGCGAAGCGGAAGACAAGGTCCATATCATGCTCGATCATTAGCACGGCAAGGTTGGGCGGAAGGTCGGCCAGCGCCTGTTCGATACGGCCCGTGTCGCTTTGCGGCACGCCGGCGGCCGGTTCGTCGAGGAGCAGCACCCGCGGCTTCAGCGCCAGTGCTACGGCGATCTCCAAAAGGCGCTGCTGGCCGTAGGCGATCTCGCGGACATGCCGGTGCATCTGGTCTCGCAACCCGAGCTTGCCGATAAGATCGCCGACTTCCGCCATGACCTCGGGCATTGCTAGGTAATTCCCGAATAAGCGCCCTGCCCGGCCGTCGCGCTGCAGGACTGCAAGCGCCACGTGTTCCGCTGGAGTCATGTCCTGGAAGAGGCGCGTCACCTGGAACGATCGCACGAGCCCCCGCCGAACGCGTCCGATGGCTTTGACTCGGGTGATATCTTCGCCGCCGATCCGAACCTTGCCGGAATCGGGCTTCAGGTTCCCGGTGACAAGATTGATGAAGGTTGTCTTTCCGGCACCGTTCGGGCCGATCAGTGCCACGCGGTCGCCGGGCGCCATGGCAAGGCTGACATCGTTGGTGACGGCGAGGCCGCCGAAGGATCGCTTCAGATTCCGAACCTCGAAGATGGCACTCATCGGCGCGCCTCCCGCCACCGGATCGCAGCGGCGGCGATCGTGCCGTAGAGGCCCTTGGGGGCAAACAGCACGACGGCGATCAACAGGGCACCGACCATCGTCAGCCAATGGAAGGGGTTGGCAGCCGAAACGATATCCTCGAAGAACATGAATACGATCGTGCCGGTAAGCGCGCCGAAGAGCGAGCCGGTGCCGCCGAGCACCAGCATGACCAGGCTCTCCGCGGAGAGCGTGAAGGAGAGGCTGTCGAGACCGACGACCTGCGTCGAGATGGCGTTGAGCGCTCCGCCAGCCCCGGCCACCGCGCCGGAAATCATGTACATCTTGACCAAGGTGACCTTCGGCGAAGCGCCCATCGCACGAATGCGGATCGGATCCTCCTTGATGCCGCGGCAGAGCATGCCGAAAGGCGAGCGCACGACAAGGCGCAACAGCGTGAACACGACCGCAAGGAGGACGATGCCGAACACATAGGCGGTGCGGCCCCAAAGGTCGAACGCGAAGAGCCCGATCAACGGATCGGGCGCGATGCCGGCCAGCCCGTCGCTGCCCCCGGTCCAGGAGGAGGCCTTGTTGCTGAACTCGTGAAACAGATGGATGAGTGCGATCGACAGAACGAGCTGGGGAAGGCCGTGGGCTCTGAGGATGACCATGCCGCAGAGAAGCCCCGCAACAATACCGCCAAAAATGCCGCAGGCGAGCATGAGCAGCGGATCCGTGATGCCGAAATGAACGGCGGCGATACCGGCCGCATAGGCGCCGGTTCCGAACAGAGCCGCATGACCGAGCGTCGCCACTCCGCAATAGCCGGTCACGAGGTCGAGAGACAGCACCAGGAGCGCGATCGCCGTCATGCGCGTGAGCAGGGCCAGGTTGTCTGGAAACAAAAGGTAGCCGACGACGGCAAGTGCGAGGATCACGGAAAGGCCGGCGAGGTCACGGCCGAGTTTTCGCCGATTGCCACGTGCCGCTGCTAGTGTGTCGTTCACCGTCGCCATGGTCACTATCTCGTCCTCCCGGCAAGGCCGCGCGGGAAAACGCACACGATTGCGATGACGGCGAGATAGAAGAAGAACTCGCCGAATTCCGGCACCAGGTAGCGACCCGCCGTATCGATGCCGCCGAGCAACAGGCAGGCTACAAGGGCGCCCGGTATCGAGCCCGCCCCGCCGACGGAAACGACGACCAGGAAGGTCACCATATATCGCAGGGCGTAATAGGGTTCGACCGGGAGCAGTTCGGCGCCCACCACGCCACCCAGGGCGGCTAGGCCTACGGCAACGGCAAAGCTCACCGCATAGACAATTTCGGTGCGCACCCCGAGGGCTGCTGCCATCGCGGCGTTGTCGACGGCGGCCCTCAGCTTCACGCCGAAAGCGGTCTTTTCGATCGCGTACCAGAGAGCGGCGGCAACGGCGAGACCGCAAAGGATCGCGAACAGACGGTGCGTGGCGATCGAACGGAAGCCGAGATCAACGGACCCCCGGAGCCCCGACGGCAGCGGGATCGTCTTCAGCGTCGGACCGAAAACATAGTTGGCGATGCCGATGATGCAGAAAGTGATACCGATCGTCATCAAGACCTGCGTCAGTTCCGGCGCCCCGTAGATGCGGCGATAAAGCAGCCGCTCGATCGGGATGGCGATCAGAATCGTGCCGAAGACCGCAATCATCAATGCGAACCCATAGCCGAGACCCATGTCCCGCGCCGCATAGGAAGCAATGTAGCCGCCGATCATGGCGAAGGCGCCATGAGCGAGATTGACCACCCGCATAAGCCCCATGGTGACGGAAAGACCGATCGAAATCACGAACAGCACCATGCCGTAAGCGAGCGCGTCGACCGCTATGCTGAAGACGGTTTGCATGTGCACATCCTGTTTCCCGATGATGCGGGGCATCACGGCGACCCCGCATCGAAATAGCCGACCGTCGCTACTTCAGCGCCGCAAGGCCAGGGTCGCCCTGCTTTTCGAAAGTCTGAATCTCCTTGTTGTAATAGGATCCATCTTCGGCTTTGGCGACCTCGCGCAGATAGATGTTCTGGATGATGTGGCGCGATTCCGGGTCGATCGAGACCGGTCCGCGTGGGCTCGTCCAGGAAAGCCCCTTGACGGCGTCGACCGCCTTTTGCGCGTCCTGCTCGCCGCCGGTCGCCTCTATCATCTTGTAGATGACATGCATGCCGTCATAGGCGCCGACGGCAGGGAAGGAAAGTTCGGCGGGATTACCGATCGCCTTGCCGGCCGCCTCGACAAACGTCTTGTTTTCCGGCGAGTCGTGCGAGACCGCATAGTGGAACGTCGTCTGAAGGCCGAGCGCGGCTTCACCCAGAGCCGGAAGGTCGGACTCCTGCGTCAGGTCGCCGGGCGCAAAGAGCTTGATGCCTGCATCCTTGAGCCTGTTTTCGTTGTAGGCCTTGACGAAACCGAGCGTCGTCGGACCGGACGGCAGGAAGGCGAAGACGCCCTCCGCGCCCGAATCCTTGATGCGCTGCATGATCGGCGAGAAATCGTTGGTGGCGAGTGGCATCCGGATCGCCTCGACGATCTCACCGCCCACTGCTTCGTACCCCTTCTTGAAGGCGTTCTCAGCGTCGACGCCCGGGCCGTAGTCGCTGACGACCGAAATAACCTTCGAGACGCCGGCGTCCTTTGCGACCTTGGCGATCGGCGTGGAGGTCTGCCAGAGCGTGAACGAGGTGCGCACGACCAGCGGGCTCTTGGTGACGATCGCCGAGGTCGCAGCATTCATGATCACCAGCGGCACATTCCCCTGCTCGAGCAGCGGCGTCACCGCCATCGCGTCAGGCGTGAAATAGAAGCCGGCGAGATACTGCACGCCCTCCTTGACGACGAGCTCCTGCGCCAATGCCTTGGACTGGGCCGGATCCGCCTGCGGAACATCCCGGTAGATGACCTCGATGTCGTCGTCGCCGACCTTGCTGCCGTTCAGCGCCATATAGGCGTCGATGCCGGCCTTGAAGTTCTTGCCCTGCAGCGCGAAGGGGCCTGAGAAGGGTCCGATGACGCCGACCTTGATCGTGTCGGCCTCGGCTGTCCCGCTCATTACCAATGCCGCCAGCGCGGCGAGAATGGTCCGTTTCATTTTTCCTCCCCGCGACACCCGGCTCACTCCCGTCCGGCATCGCCTAATATCAGCGTCAAACTACATCAGTCTGTCATGTCCAACAGCGATAAATAATGAAATGTCAGCGTTCCTCCCATAACTGATGGGTTATGTTACCACGACGAAGCTTGCGTCTAGGTCCTCCTGCCAAATGCAACGCGTCGCCATGTCGAAGTCGTGGTCAAAACGGCAGACCCACATAGTTTTCCGCAAGCGCCGTGGCGGCCGCTCGGGAATGGGTGAGATAATCGAGCTCGGCCTCCTGGATCTTCTGGTCGAAGTCGCTGGTGTCCGGGAAGCGGTGCATCATCGTCGTCATCCACCAGGAGAAACGTACGGCTTTCCAGACGCGCGAAAGCGCTCGGGCCGAATAGGCGTCGAGGCCGGCATTCGAACGATCCTCGTAATGTTCGAGCAGCCCCTCGTAGAGATAATGCACGTCGCTTGCGGCAAGGTTCAGCCCTTTGGCACCGGTCGGCGGTACGATGTGGGCGGCATCGCCCACAAGAAACAAACGATGAAATCGCATCGGTTCGGCGACGAAGGATCGAAGCGGTGCGATCGATTTCTCGAAGGACGGCCCTGTCACCACTCGTTCAGCGTGGTGGGAGGGCAGGCGGCGGCGTAATTCGTCCCAGAAGCGCTGGTCGCTCCATTCCTCAGGCCTCTGATCGAGCGAGCATTGGATGTAATAACGGCTGCGGCTCAGGGACCGCATCGAACAGAGCGCGAAGCCGCGCGGATGGTTAGCGTAAACCAGTTCATGACTGACCGGCGGCACGTCGGCAAGGATGCCGAGCCAGCCAAAAGGGTAGATCTTCTCGAAAGTGCGGACGGCCTTTTCGGGCGCGAACCTTCGGGTTACCCCATGAAACCCGTCGCATCCAGCGATGAAATCACAGTCGATCCGATGCGTGACGCCATTCCCCTCATAGGTAACGTAAGGCGCGTCATCCTCGAAATCATGGGGCAGAACGTTGGTAGTCTGGTAGATCGACAGCGCTCCCTCCCCCTCGCGGCGATCTATCAGATCGCGGGTGAGCTCCGTCTGGCCGTAGATCATCACACGCTTGCCGCCAGTCAGCCCGAAAAGATCGATGCGATGGTCGCGACCGTCGAAGGCAAGCGAGAACCCGTCATGCGGCAGCCCTTCGGCATGCATGCGGGTGCCGGACCGCGCCTGGTCCATGAGACGCGTGGTCCCCTCCTCCAGTACACCGGCCCGCACCCGGGCGAGGATGTGATCCTTGCTGGCACGATCGAGGATAACATTGTCGATGCCCGCGTGTGTTAGCAGTTGCCCGAGCAAGAGACCCGACGGGCCCGAGCCGATAATAACGACCTGGGTTCGCATGCACCTCCTCCCATCGACCACCTCGATCGATGCAACTTGGACAACGCGGCAATGCGCCTCGGCAGCGGTCGCGCACACCAAAACTGTCTTTTGTCAGGAAGTTTGCGCGCCGCCCGGGCGGTTCTCAATGGACATTCCAGCCAAGAAATTGCACTTATTGAACATTGGCGTAAGGTGGGAAGGATGACGCGGGCGGTCCCGACATATGAGCTTTACGGTGAGGAGTCCGGAGAACGCCCGGATTTCTGGCTGCATTGCGAGACGATCCCCTCGCGCAGCAGCCTGCACCACTGGGAAATTGGCCTTCACCGTCATCAGAGTTTCTTTCAGATCCTGTACATCGCCGAGGGCTCGGGCGACGCCGTATTCGGCGAGACGTCGCAGGCGATTTCTCCCCCGGTCGTCATCACCATCCCGCCCACCGTCAGCCATGGTTTCCGCTTTTCCCGCGACGTCGACGGTTTCGTCTTCACGATCCTCGCATCACACCTGCCGGCTGCCCCGGGCGGCCGCAGCAGAATGGGCACATGGCTGTCGAAACCTTGCCTGACGCCGCTCGGCGAAAGCGAAGACGGCTGCTATATCGCCGAGACCTTGCAGCGCCTGGCGGAGGAATGGGCAGCGCGGCGCAATCACCGCACGGGCCTGCTCGACGCCTATCTCTCGACGGTACTGGCGCTGACGGCGCGGCTCGCAGAAGCGCCGCGCGTCGACGCGGCCGCGGTGGAAAGCGAGAACGAGCGGCGGATGGAGCGCTTCAACGCTCTGCTGAGGCAGCATTGCCTAACCCACCAGCCGGCTGCGTTCTATGCGCGTGAACTCGGGCTGTCGCCGACTCATCTAAACCGCGTGGTTCGGGCGATGACCGGGCAGAGCGTTCACGAGGTCATCGCACAAAGGCTCCTGAATGCCGCGCGTCGTGAGCTTGTCTTCACCCGCGCGAGCGTCCAGGAGATTAGCTTCCGCCTAGGCTTTTCAGACGCGGCATATTTCTCACGCTTCTTCGTTCGTCACCTCGGGACCACGCCGCGGACCTGGCGGATGGCGGAGCGGGAGAAGCTTGGCGTCTGACAATACGTGCCTGGACCGGTCTTTCTCTCGCAGCTTTCAACCAAAGCGGCCTGATTGCGGTTGCAAAAAACAACTTCGTCGGCGATTTCCTCGGCGGTGCAGTTCGGTCGAACACGGTCCATCTGGTCACTCCGCGATCTCAGTGGGCTTTGGCTCCATCTGATTGCACACGCGTTCACCTTGGAGCGAGATTCAAAGCTACCTAATCCGAAGAAGATCTGAACTGGAGCGTTAATGAGAGCGCCGATCTGCGGAGAACTGACAGTGAATCTCTTTCTTTTTCGAATGGCTGATTTTCTTTCTCGCCCTCCCGGCTTCTATTTTGTGATCGTGGCACTGATTGGCAGCACCGCCCTGGTGCCTTTCGGCTTCACGAACGTCGTCACCTATGCACTGTCAGTAGTAGCAATAATCATTACCAGCGTCGTTTTGATCCAAAACTATCGCGATACGGCGGCAATCCATGCCAAGCTCGACGAGATCATTGTGTCAATGCGTGAGACCCGGAACGAGGTAGTTGGGCTCGAGCACGAACAGCCAGAGCACATTGCGGCGGCAGTGGAGCGGCTCGAAGAGGAAGCTGACGGGCGAGACAGAGTCTGTCGGGAGACCACGATATAACGAACTCTGTATATGCTCCACGGCGGTACATCTTCAGATCCGCTCTCCACTCGGCTGGAGAAAATACGCATCTCGAACGGCGGCAAGTGGACACAAACGAAACGGAGACCAGGAAGTCAAACCCGACTGCGACGCGCCACAAGGGAAACTTGTTGCCTGCGAGTTGAAGTGATGACGCAGATCCGGGGAATGTTGAAGACCTTCGGCTCTGACGAAGCGATCCACCGGCTTGAAGAACTAAATTCTCTGCCTCGACCAATGCCTGGCGCGCTGTTCAAAGGGAAACGCGACCGTCGGCGCTGCCTCCTCTGAAGGGCGGTAAGGGGCTTGGTTGCGGATCAACCAGTGCTTGTTTGCCCCCTCACAGTACCGAGCAGTTCGATGAGCGACTTCTTGGGCATTGGTTTGGAAAGCAGGTAGCCTTGCAGCTCATCACAACCGAAGTCCTGCAGCGTCTGGCTTTGCTCGTCAGTTTCAACACCTTCGGCAGTGGTGCGCAGTCCCTTCGCGTGGGCCAAGCTGATGATCGATCTCACGATCGCTTCGCTTCCTGCCGCACTGCCGAAGCCCTCAACGAAACAGCGATCGATCTTGATGCGATCCACCTCCAGGCTTTGCAATCGGCCGAAGGAAGAGAACCCCGTGCCGAAATCATCGAGCGCGAAGCGAACACCGGCTTGCCGTAACGCAGCGATATTCCTCTCACAGATGCCGGCGTCGTCCATGAGCGTCGTCTCTGTGATCTCAAGTTCCAACGCCGTTGGCTGGATATCGTACTGACGGAGTATCGAAAGCACTTGCCGGGCGTAGCTTTCCTGTTTCAATTCAATTGCAGAAACGTTCACGGCGACGCTCAAGCCCGGGAGGTCGCGGGCCGTTGAACAGGCCTCTCTCAGAACGAAGGAGCCGAGGCGATCTATCAACCCGGCTTCCTCTGCAAGAGGAATAAATGCATCTGGAGTTATCATACCCTTCGTCGGATGCCGCCACCGAAGCAAAGCTTCGAGCGAGACGATCGCGCGCGAAACCGCGGAGTAGACGGGCTGATAAAAGACTTCGAGCTGACGGCCGCCATCCAGTGCAGAACGCAAGTCACGTTCGAGATCGCGCCTCATCTGCACAAGCTCATCCATCTGGGGACCAAAGATCGCGTAACGGTTTTTTCCCGCGGACTTGGCGTGATAAAGGGCGATATCAGCCTTACGCGTGATTTCCACCGGATCGGCGGCATCCCCGTTAGCCAGTGCCACGCCGATTGTGAGGCCGATGAGGACGGGCTGCCCGTCTATTTCGAAAGGTCTTCGCACCGCCGCGATCAGCGCGCCGCAGAGTCGCTCCACTTCGTCCTGCGGTATCCGCTGAAGTACGATCGTAAACTCGTCGCCACCAAGCCGTGCGATAACAGTTGCGTGAGCGGCGGTATCCTTTAATCTGCGGGCGACCTCGACCATGAGCCTGTCGCCCACCGGATGACCGAGAGTGTCGTTCACCTGCTTGAAACGATCGAGGTCCAGATACAGAAGCGCAATCGCCTGATCTGCGGCGGCAGTGTCGACCACCCGCGACAGCTGACTGTTAAAGGACGCACGGTTTGCCAGCCCTGTCAAAGGATCGTGCAGCGCCAGATGGGTGAGTTGCGCCTGGCTCGCCTGGAGGCGTCTTGATCGCCTCCTGAGAATAGCGCTCAACACGGTCGTGAGTACAAGAAGGCACAATCCGGAAACAAGAAGCACCGGCGTTGCCGCCGCCATGACGTTGGAACCGGGCCTGAACGGAAGCCAGGAGAAGTATCCTATGACTTCACCGGAAGCGGAGGCCAACGGCACGTACGAACGCGTTTCCCCCAGATCCGTCACGACGGAAAACCGCATGTCTTCAAAGAGGTACTCGTCGCTTATCTCGGTCAGGAAATCGCCATCCAGGAACCGGATCGCTAGGTGCAGGAATTCCCTGCCGGGCTCCTGTTCTATATCTCCTGTATCCGACACGATCGGCTTTACACTGACAATGGCCGGGCGGCCCTCAAGGCGAACAAGATCACTTTCGCCGATTGAGAGAACCTGATCATTCGTTCCTTCCTGATTTCCTTCCGAAAGCCTCTTCTGCAGCCTGAGTATAAGCGGCATTGCTTGCGGCTCGACCCGGCTGAAGGCCTTTTCCTCTTCCGCCTCTCCGGCGAGATACGCGTACAACAGCCTAAGATCCGCGCTGATCACGAAAGCGCCGTCATGCCGGAAATAGCTGTGCATCCAGCTGCCGAGGTTCGAATCGACCCACGTACGATCCCAATCTTTCGTTACTTTTCTGACGGCATCATCCCAGACCGTTGCACTCTCCTGATCATGGGCAATGCTGCTTTGCATTTTCGAAACGACAAGCTCGATCAGCTGCTTCTGTCGCGCGATAGCCACCGCGTCGGACTGCTGTGCCGACCAAAGAAGTGCCAAGTACACAGCGCTGACCAGGCTTAACGCGATTGCCAAGGGCAGGATCGAATTCAGAAGAAGAGCAAGTTTTTCGTAGTTCATTCGGGTAACCTCGCTCTCTCTCGTATCTGTTCCGTCTTAACGAATAAATATCTGCCAATCAGATCGGTGCCACGCGATTGCGAAAAGAGCCTTGATGTCGGTCGTACACCAGCAGCCTGACTTTCGCGCTCGCCAACACCGCCGATCTCGGCGAGATCGTCGCATCCTGCCCGATAAGGAATGAAAATACCTGCGGATGGATGCGTGCGGGCAAGTGCCCATATTTGGTGTTGATGGGATATAATAGTTTACTCGCAGTCTTAGGCCGGTGGACCAATTGACCACGCGACGACGGGCTCGCCCGAACTGCAGGTTGAAATCTTGCTATATGGCGAGACATCACCGGAATGCCGCCGCCGAAGAAGCGAGAGCACTGGCTGGGCGTGGATGGCCACATTGGGGTGAATCCCATGGAACGACGCGACAAGGAACAGGAGAACCTTTCCCGGCTTGAACGAGCCGCGCAACAGACTGCCAGTCCAAAATCCATGCAACAGAAGGCGAAGAAGCCCGAGGAAAAATTTCGCTTCAGCCTTCGTAAGGAAGACGTCTGGTGGACGGTTGGCTTCGCTGCTGCTGCCTTGCTGCTTTTTGGCGTCGAAGTCCTGATCAATTGGCGCCCGGAATGGCTTGACGCGCCTTTTCGCGCTCGCATGCTGAATTACGTCAGGGGCGGCATTCTCATTTTCGTCATGCTGAGTGTGGCAAATGTTATCGAAGTCTTTCTTATTGGCCGAATTCCCAATCGTGTCTCGCGTTTCAACCTGCAACGTATTTTTCGACTGGTTGTGGTCGTCGCCATTGTCTTCGTGGCGATTTCAGTCTTGTTTGTGAACTGGTACACGGCGGTTGTTTCGCTCGGCCTGATTTCACTGATTCTGGGCTTTGCGCTGCAAATGCCGATTTCCAGTTTCATCGCTTGGATTTATATCCTGGCCAGGGCGCCTTATCGCGTTGGCGACCGCATTCGCATCGGCGATGCCCATGGCGATGTTATCGACGTCAGCTATCTCGATACGACGTTATGGGAATTCGGCGGCGAATATCTTTGGACCGATCATCCGAGCGGACGCATCATCAAGTTTCCGAACTCCACTGTGTTTGACACGCCGGTCTTCAACTATTCCTGGCCGCTGTTTCCCTATGTCTGGAACGAAATCAAGTTTCAGCTCGCCTATGAAAGCGATCTGGAATTCGTGGCGCAAACCATGAGAGAGGTCGTGGAAGAGCAGGTCGGCGATATCATGAGCCAGAAGGTGAAGGTCTATAAGCACATCCTATCGAAAACGCCGGTGGACGAACTCGAAGTGAAGGAGCATCCCGTGGTTCATTTTCGCGTCAGTGAAAACACCTGGCTCGAGGCCATCGTGCGTTACCTCGTGCCGCCGAAGGAAGCGGGGCGCACCAAGACACGCTTGATCAAGGAGATGCTGGCGCGAATGAATGCAAAACCCGATCGCGTGCTGTTTCCGAAGAGCAATTTGAGGTGAACTTCCTCGCGCCATGCCCGCAAGCCCCTTGCCCGCGTCCCACAGGCAGGATCAGTACCCGCCGACGATCGGCAGGATCTCCCCCGTTATGTAGCTCGACATCTGCGAAGAGGCGAGAAAGACGTAGGCCGGAGCAATCTCCTCTGGCTGGGCAGCCCGCTTCATCGGCGTTTGGGAGCCGAACTTCTCCACATCTTCAGCCTCTTTGTCCGAGGGATTGAGAGGCGTCCAGACCGGGCCGGGGGCAACGGCGTTCACGCGGATACCTTTGGGTATGAGATGGCCCGATAGAGCCCGGGTGAAGGCATGAATGCCGCCCTTGGTCATGGAGTAGTCGAGAAGCTCCTTCGAGCCGGTGAGGCCCGTGACGGATCCAGTATTGATGATTGCCGAGCCGTTCTTCAAATGAGGAACAGCAGCCTTTGCCATGTAGAAGTAGCCGTAGAGGTTCGTCTTTAGCGTTTCGTCGAAGTGCTCGTCAGTCAGGTCCTGAATATCGTGCGTGTGAACCTGGAAGGCGGCGTTGTTGACGAGGATGTCGAGGCGGCCAAGCTGCATCACCGTCTTTTCGACCGCCTTTTGGCAAAAGCTCGCATCCTTGACGTCGCCTTTGATCACAAGGCACTTGCGTCCCTCGTTCTCAACAGCAGCCTTTGTGTCCTCTGCGTCCTGAGGTTCATCGAGATGCACGATTGCGACGTCTGCCCCTTCCCGAGCGAAGAGGATCGCCACCGACCGACCAATGCCGGAGTCGCCCCCCGTGATAAGCGCCACCTTGTCCTTCAGTTTGTCTGAACCCTTGTAAAAGGGGGCATCATACATTGGCGCGAGAGGAAGATCTGCCTCTGAGCCCGGCTTGTCCTGATGCACCTTTGGAAACGGCGGCTCTGGATAACGGCGAGCGCCCGCCTGCATGGCTCCGGAGGCCTTCGGCTTTTCCTTCTTGTCGGCCGCTTCAACCTGCTTCTGGATTTCGCGCTGCTTCTGGCCGGTTTCGGATTTCATTGGAACCTCCTTCGATTGAGGAGGTAAAACGTCGGCGAGGCCAAAAGGTTTGGACGAGGTCTGCTCGATCGCATGCTATAGCCGACGTTTGTTCTTCGATCGCACTCAAGGCGGACAGCAGATGGTTTATGATTGGGAAGGACGACGCACGCGGCGCTTGCAGATGCTGAAATTCCTAGGCGCGCTCGCTTTGCCGGTGCTCTTGCTCGGCTCGGCAATCACAGCCGTGGAGGGGGTGCAAGACAATCCCTCTGTGGCGGTAACTCCGCGTTGATCCGGTACACAGGGCAATCACGCTGATGCGTCAGGATTTCGAACGCGGCTTCGCAAGTATCTCGTCCAATGTGATTGGCTGAAGTTGGCGTCGGTCGACGCCGACATCGAACTGTCGCGGCATCGGTTTCAGCCGCCCATGCGAATGACCATGGAGATTGATCGATCTCTTGCCCATCTGGTTCCAGGTGCGCAACGGATAGTGGCAGAGGATCAGAAGATGTCCGTCTAGCGTCAGCTCGGCATAATGCTGAATGCTCGACCAGCCGTATGCGCCGGTGGTTTCGCGGGGATCGTTATTGCCGATGATGAGATGTTTGCGGCCGTTCAGCTGCGAGAGCAGATGCTCGGCAAAGCCGGCGCGCCGCGCCGCAAAATCGCCGAGATGCCAAACCTCGTCCTCGGCCGAAACAACACGGTTCCAATTCGCAATCAGCGCGGCGTCATGCTCGACCATGTTGGCGAAAGGCCGGCGGTCGATACGCAGCACCCGGGATTCGCCGAAATGCGTGTCGCTGGTGAAATAGATCATCGTTTCAATCGCTGCCGGCCCGGACCTGTTCGACGCGAAGACTCCCGGCTGGACAAGGTGCCAGCAATTCGCTCTCCGGTCTTGAAAGATAAATCCAGTCCGCCCATCGCTGAGGTGGGACGACGACGACCTGCCGGTCATGGATCGGCGCCACGTCAGGCCCCGGCTCGGTCGTCAGCATCGTGAAGGAGGGCGGCTGGTTTGCTTCGCCGTCGCGCCACAGGCCGGCAATCGCCATTATCGGGTGATCCGCAAACGTAAAACGATGCTTGGCCTTGGGATATTTCTTGCCCGTGAACTCGAAAAAGGCACTCGCCGGGATCAGACAACGCCTGCTGTCGGAAAAATCCCGGCCCTCGGAGCGAAAATTGAAAACCGGACCGCCACGGCCTTTAGGCGGAAAGCCGAACCGCATCTGGGTGAGTTCGATTACATTGCCGCTCGCCCGCATCACCGGACCGAGGTCACCAATCCTGATGTCATCGGCCTGCGGCAGGTCAGCCTCGCCTTGAGGTGCGGGCATGCCGAGCGCCAACTCCTGCATCATCTTGCAGTATTCGGCATACCGGATGTGTTGTTCATAGTCATTGCACATGTCGATTGCTCCGCAGCATCTTTCGACGGTAACGCCTCAACGATGCGATCGTTACATAGGGTCGGCTCTCATGGGGTCGGCTCTCAAGCCGTCCAGCGGCTTAATCTATCGCACGGCGATCGGCGGAACAGCTCCTCGGCCACCGCAACGAAATAGTTCAGCTGGCGCAGCTCCATATTGCCGATATCCCGAAAGCAGATCACAGCCGATAGCGGCAATCACCCGTCCTCATCCAATTGGGTGATTAGCCGTCGCGAGAATCTCGCGTATACTACAACCTAAGCTATTATAGAAAATGACGTTCTAGTCGAATGTTATCCGAGGCGCCGCCCGGTATAGCGATCCTCCAGACTAGAACTGAAATGGAGAGAGGGACAGCGATGGCGAAGGCCGCAACATCCTTTCCATGCAGACACCGGTGTTCTCTTCGGTCACTAATTTTGTTCTGCGTACTAGCAGCTGTTTGGTCCATCAATACAGCAATGGCCTCGGAAAAGCCTAGGTGGCGAACGCTTCCGGATACTCCGGAGCTCCCGGCGACTAACGAGCAAGGGTTCGTAGCGGTTAAGGGTGCTAAGATTTGGTACGCGATCTACGGTTCAGGCGAGCCTGTAATCATGTTGCATGGTGGTCTCGCCAATTCCAATTATTGGGGGCACCAGGTTCCGGAACTTGCCAAGCTCTATCAAGTCATCGTTATGGACAGCCGTGGCCACGGGCGCAGCACGCGGGATAAGCAGGCCTTTAGCTACGACCTCATGAGATCCGACGTTATCGCGGTTATGGATCATTTGCGCGTTTCAAAGGGTGCCATCATAGGCTGGAGCGATGGTGCGATCATCGGGCTTAAGCTGGCGATGCGCAATCCGGACCGAGTCAGCGGCGTGTTCGCGTTCGGCGCCAATAGCGACCCATCTGGAATGTACGATCTGTCCGACAGCATCGTTTTTGACCAATACCTTCAGCGGACTCCCGATGAGTATAAGGATTTGTCCGCCACACCAGGTGAGTACAATGAGTTTTTGCATCAGATGGAAGCCATGTGGTCCTCACAGCCATACATGACCAAGAGAGATCTTCGCAGCATTCGGATCCCCGTCTGGGTTGCAGACGGGGACCACGAAGAAGTCATCAGGCGCAAAGACACCCTATTCATCGCCGACAATATTCCGAACTCGGGGCTGCTGATCCAGCCTGAAGTCAGTCACTTCTCTCTTTTGCAGGCCCCACAACAGTTCACTGAGGATGTTCTACGGTTCTTGCGCGCATTGAGGTAGAGGATGACCCGGGAGCAGGAACTCTGGGATGGAGGTCCCGGTGACACATCATGCGATTTCCAAAGCACTGATCGAGAACGTCTGCCTGTTGTCGCCAGCGCTGCGCTGATGAAGCATGTTCGTAAGATCACCGACGACGAGAAGTTGGTTGTGCACGGCCTGAGGCACAACATGGAGGACCGGCCTAAGCTCGTGGGTGTTGAACAGGTGTTCCGTGGTGGCCATGAGCGTCGTCCTGAGCTGGGTCCTGCGCTTTCTGGGTAGGAACGAGACGCCGCTTTCAGGCTGTCGTGAACGTTCAGGAGGTGGGCCCGGTCCTCGGCTTCCCTTGGGTATAGCCGACCGCAGCGCCTTGGTTGCCAAATACGACAGGCATTCCGGTGAAGACGTCGAACACCGTCCACGTTCGATTAAGCTCCTGCCGGAATCTGTACCGGGTGTTGCATGGCGGAGATAATGCGAGGCCTAAATGTTTGGTACAAATTTCTGAGCGGGGGATGAGCTATCCATCTCGGCGCACAGCTGCCATTCAGTGGATCGTGTCAGGCCCATGCAAAATGTTCC
Source organism: Sinorhizobium sp. 8-89 (assembly GCF_030124325.1). Classification (GTDB taxonomy): domain Bacteria; phylum Pseudomonadota; class Alphaproteobacteria; order Rhizobiales; family Rhizobiaceae; genus Sinorhizobium. The sequence continues at coordinate 225,799 of NZ_JASKLR010000008.1, read as the reverse complement.
GCCTAAGAGCATCCAGCATGTTCATAAGGCCAACGATTTCATCCGCTTGTTCAGGGTTGAGCTTGCAGGAGACCTTGTCGCGGCCGATGACGGCAGGCATTCCCGTGAAGACGTCGTAGACCGTCCAGGTCCCGTCCTGTTCATGCCTCACGCGATATCTTGGATTGTGCATGGGAGTTTCCCTCCCTAGTTCTTCTTGTCAGTCCGGAACGCATCGGACGCCGGTCAGTTCCCTCAAAAGGGCCGCTTAAGGAGGCGCCCGGAATGTTTGGCAGAAAATTTCTGAGCGGGGGATCGGATTGGCGGCTCGCGCGATGCCCCCCCTTACCCCTTCGGGAGCAGTTCCCGTTCTGACCCCAGCTTGGACGCGTGATAATCCCAGACCTTCTGCAGCAGGTTGGGCCTCCAGAGATTGCCGGAGAGCACGGCGATTTGCTCGCTCGTCAATACGGCCGGTCGCCGATCTGCTCGGCGCGGTACTGCCGCTCCGCATTCTCTTCTAGATAGACCGCAAGCACGAAGGCTTCGAGGATGCTGCCGGCGGCGATCACCGCGCCGTGGGATTTCAGCAGCGCCATATGATGATCGCCGAGCGTCGCGGCAAGCTCCTCGCCGAGCGGCTTGGTATTGATCGAGGCTATGGCGGGGAACTCCCGGATCTCGCCGAGCACGGCAGCCTGCATGGTCACGGGCCTGACCGCCTTTCCGGTCGAACTGAAGAGCGTCGACCAGAAGGGGTGGGCATGGATGACGGCGTTGACGTCGGGCCGGCGGCGGTAGATTTCCGAATGGATGTGGAATTCCCTTGGTGGTGCAGGACCGTCTTCGATCGGCCTCCCGTCGAAGTCGATGGCGACGATGTCGTTCGCGGTGAGAGCGCTGCGCACGGACACGCCGGAATTGATGAGCATCCCGTAGCCGGGCAGGCGTATGCTGGCATGGCCGTTGAAGTCGATGATGCCGGCACGTTCGAGCATCAGGATCGAGCGCGCGAGGGTCTGCCTTTCTTCGTGGTCTCCGATCATGGATTGCAGTCCGATGATATGGGGCGCGATTGCCCGAAAGAGTTGCGGCCGCCCCGATGACGGCCGCTTCTCTACGGTCAGGTTTGAGAAACTATCGGGCGGTTTTCTTCCAGGGCACCAGCTTACGCTCGAGTTCGGGGATGACTGAGATGACATAGCCAAGAAAGGCAACGACCAGTAGGCCCACGTATATTTGTTCAACCGACAGCAGCTCCCAGGCATTCCAGATCATGTAACCGAGACCGCTCTTCGAGCCGATCATTTCGGCGATCGCAATCAGCATCAGACCGAGACCGAGACCGAGCTTGAGGCCGCTCATGATGTGCGGCACGGCACCAGGCAGGGCGATGGTAGAAAAGACCTGCCAGCGGTTAGCACCGTAGTTGCGCCCGACATCGAGGTAGATCTTATTGATTTCAAGAACGCCGGTCGCCGAATTGATCAGCAATGGATAGAAGACGCCAATTGCCACCATGGCGATCTTGGAAGCCTCTCCACGCCCGCAGATCAACAGCAGCAACGGGAAGATAGCGCTCTTCGGCACCGGGTAGGTGGCCGAGATCAGAGGATCGATCATGGCCCTCAACGGCCGCGACAGGCCGATCGCCACGCCGAGAAGGAGAGCGGGGATGCCGCCGACGAGAGTGCCCCAGAAGAGCCGCTGCAGCGTTGCCCAGGTGTTGCTCCAGAGCGAACCATCTGCGACTAGGGACAGCAAGGTCGAGAAAACCTTTGACGGCGCCGGGAAAAAGCGCTGGTCGATCAAACCGGCCTGCGCCGCGATTTGCCAGACAAGCAGAAGCATAAGCGGCGACGCGATGCTGATGATCCGGTCGCGGTTGTCGCCGGCGAAAAGCCTCTTCTTGGGGCGGACGGCCGCTGCCGTCTGTGTGACGTTCGGTGCGATGCTCATGCCTTTGTCTCCCCAAGATCGCGTGAACGCGCGCGCTGGACTTCCTCGCGAAGCTGGCCCAAGATCGAGTAGACGAATTCGCCATAGGCCGGGCGCGAGCGCAGTTCCAAAACGGAGCGTGGGCGCTCGAAGGGAACGTCCATGATCTCCTTGGCGCGGCCGGGCTGGGCCGACATGATCATCACTCGGTCGCCGAGGGTCACGGCCTCATCGACACTATGGGTGATGAAGAGCACCGTCTTTCGGGTTTCCTCCCAGATGCGCAGCAGCTCTTCCTGCAGAAGGAGTTTGTTCTGCTCGTCCAGCGCCGAGAACGGCTCGTCCATCAACAGGATGTCTGGATCGTTGGCGAAGGCACGGGCGATCGACACACGTTGACGCATGCCCCCGGAGAGCTGGTGCGGGTAGGCCTGCGCGAAGCGCGTGAGCCCCGTACGCTCCAGATAATGTCCGACGACCTCGTTGATCTGGCCCTTAGGCACGTGTCGCAGGCGTAATCCGTAGGAAGCGTTGTCCCAGACTGTCATCCACGGAAACAGAGAATCCCCCTGGAAGACCATCGAGTTGCTGGGGCGGTTCTGCGCTGGTGCGCTGACCTCGACGCTGCCTGAGGTAGCGGTCTCTAAATTGGCGAGGATGCGGAGCAAGGTCGTCTTGCCGCAGCCGCTCGGACCGACAATCATGAAAAAACAGCCTTCGGCGATGTCGAGCGAGACGTTGTCGAGCGCAGTCATTGTGCCCGCCGGCGTTTCGAAGGACTTGGTGAGGTTCCGCAGCCGTATCTTTGCCGCCTCGTGAGACTCGTCAGGTACGCTGCGCAGATGATGAGATGATCTCGCCATGTCGCTGTCCTCTACTTCTGCGGCTGATAGGGGCCGAGCTTCTTGACGGCAGCTTCGGCGAAGGACGTGTCAACGACCTGGTCCAACGCGACCTCCCCCTCCATCAGACCTTCCGACCGGAAGTAGCCGAGATCCGTCTGCAGACTCGCCACGTTCAGCTTGCCGTCCGGATTAATGCCCTGGGGAACGATCGCGCGGAAGATCTCCGGATCTTTGACCGAGGTGTATTCTGTTAGGATCGAGATGACCTCGGCGGCGTTGGGACCGGCTAGCTTGCCGTTCAAAAGTGCATTGTTGTAGTCGCGCGCGGCGCGGACATAAGCGCGCATGAAGGCTTCCGCCGCGTCGCGATGCTGCTCGGAAAAAGCGCTGGAATAGAGCACTACGGCGAGCTGGTGGTTGGGATAGATTTCATCGTCGCCCATGAAGCGTACCGCGGCACCGCGGCGTACAGCCTCGGTCGCCGAGGGCTCGGTCGTCAGCGCGGCGTCGACCGCCTTGTTTTCGAGCGCAAGCACATGCTGCGGGAAGGAGAGGTAGAGACGCTCGACGTCGGCGGGGTTGAGGCCCCCCTTCTTCAGGGCTTCGTTCATCGTGGAGGTCGAGGCGCTGCCGTTGGCGCTGCCTGCGACCTTCATCCCCTTCAGATCGGCAAGGCTCGTGAACTTGCCGCTGTCGATGAGGTCCTTGCGGATCAGCAGTGGCTGGTAACCATAGCCCGGAGGCGTCGAGCCCTTGTCGGCGACGATCTTGATCCCGATGCCGCGCGCGACGGCGTTATAAAGGCCTGCCGAAGGCGAGCCGCCTGCCACGTCGAGCTGGCCGGCGCCAAGGGGTGCCACCATCTTTGCGCCGGAGTCGAACGGAACGAATTTTGCGTCGATACCTTCTTCCCGGAAGTAACCCTTCTTGTCGGCGATGAAAAAGGCGACGTCACTGGTCGAATTGACGATGCCGATGTTGACGGTGACCGTCTCAGCCGCGCTGGCTGGCAGACAGCCCAAAATAACCGATGCCGTGACGGCGGCGCTCCAAACGAGTCCCTTCATATTTTCTCCTCCTGCTAAGCGAAAAGTGCCAATCCCGCTCTCTCCGTCCCACGGGTTTCGCGATGTTCCTTTATGCGGAACGATGTTCCCTTTTAGAACTACAAGCGATATTAGCAAATGTCAATTCATGGGAATGATATGGATTGCCGAGCCTGCGCTTATTTTCAGATGGACGCTTCAGAGAGAACAACTCGTCGACGAGGAAGCCAGCCACGGTGGAACCCGGACATCGCCGGCCGACACAGCGCGCATTCTGCTGTTGCGACGGGTCTGTGGCGTTTCAGAGTGCTCGGCGCAATTATTCCACATCGCGACGAGCCGTCGCTGCGGAGTGGAGGAGCCTGCCTTAGTTCAGCGATCCGCAGTTCTGCCGCCGCGACCAGCAGTGCTTGCCGGAGTAGCCCTCGTCGGCGGGCCGTACCGGAGATGCTCCGAATGCTGCGGACCCCGAGGGGCGGCGAGAACATACTGCGATTCAGCAGCGAAATCGACGAGATCCCAGCCATACATCTGGTTGGATGGCGTCTTGGCCGATATCTCAAAGCTGTTTTTGCCACCCCAGTGGAATCGCCCCAGCCTCCAGACCCGCTGAAGGCCGGCAGAAAGCCGAAATAGTCGGTTAAGGGCGACGGCGTTCCACACGATGCATTATGTGATCTTAGCCCAGAACGTGAACATCCTCGCAACAAGCCGTGCACAGGGCTCGTGAAGAATGGGTCCCTTCGACCCTCAGGGTCGCTCCCTCAGCAAGCAGAACCGTCAGGTCTTGACCCCGGATCGGACAACCAAGAGCTCCAATTCGTTGCCGGAAAAGCGGACGACTACTGACTCGGTGACGCTCCATCACACCCTTGCCGGCCGACAGTGCTGTCAGCGCGGTTTGGCGTAGAACATTGCAACTCGGCTGACTAGTCGGATGACTTGGTCGCGCCATTGACACCGGCTGTCTCGCGAAGCACCCGTTGGGCCGATTGCAGATCCGATGTCGCGAATCCCTCCGTAAACCTGCCGCAGAGGGGCGCAAGCAGGTGATGAGCGTCGCCGAACCGGTTCTGCACGATCCATAGTCGGGCTAGGCTTGTCGCCGCGCGCAACTCCCATAAGTCAGCGCTTTGCCCTCGCGCTACCTCGGCCGCGTGCCGGAGTCGTGCTTCCGCCTCGGCACGATCAAACGCGGGCAGCTGCAGCATCAGCTCGCCCGTCAGCCGATGCAATTCCGCCTCGAACCACCGCTCGCCCGTTGCGCCCGCTCGGTCCAGCGCGTCGGTCAGCAAATCCAATCCTCGCTTTGCTCCCCCGGCATGCGTCTCGAGGCGCGCGAGCAAGCTCAAAAAGAATGGAACCAGGAATCTCGCTCCAGTCATCTGCCACGACGCCAAGCCTTCTCGAACCTGTGTGAGGGCCGCCGGCAATTCACCCGTCTCTGCTAGCGTCCAGCCTCGAACCATTGCACCTGCGCCGAGGAAGTGCGGAGAGCCCTGCGCTCTTGCGAGCGTGATCAGTGAATCCGCCCGATCTCGGGCTTCTCGCCAGTCGCCGCGAAGCTGCGACAGGATGCAGCCGTAAAGCAGGGCGTAACCGAGCGTGTTGCGGTGGGAAAGTTCCCTTGCGTCCGCCAATGCCTCGTTGCTCCTGGCCTGGGCCTGCTCAGGATACCCAAGAGCGAAGAGGGTCCAGGAGAGGACCGACAGTCCCGCCACCCGAGGGTCCTGGGCGAACAGGAATGCGAGGGAGCGGTGTTGCTGCGGGTCATAAAGGGCGAGCGACCGTTCCAGATATTCACGGGCAGTAGCGATCTCGCCGCGAAGGAAGGCATCGGTTCCGGCGATGCGATTGCCGACGGTCTCACCGGACGCCTCCTGTTCTTCCTGCGCGCGTCGGAGCAGCTCCTCTCCCGCCTTCCTCCCCGCCTCCAGTTCAGCGCGAACGACGTGGAAGACCCACTCCCCGTAGAGGACAGGGAAGAGCCTGCCTTTATCCCCGATCCGCTCGCATAATTCGCGTGCTCGCGCGTTGGCCCGGCCGACCTCTGGCGCTGCCCAACCCTTGGCAGTCATCAGGGCAACGCTGAGAGCGACCTGCAATTCGAGTTCCTGCCGCCATCGCGCAGCATCATCAGGCAGTCCTTCAAGCAACTCCAGCCCTCTTGTCAGATGGGTCATCGCTTCGGCCGTTGCGGAGCGCGCAATCTCTGCTTGCCCGGCCCTGAGACAGTAATTGACGGCACTTTCTAGCCGCCCCGCCTCCGCATAGTGTTGGGCCAGAAGCTCGGGCTGCGTCTGGACCGTTTCGGGGAAGCGTTGCTCGATCGCTGTGGCTATCGCCGCGTGCAACCGTTGTCGTTTCGTGCGCACAAGGGTCGCGTAGGCGGCGTCGCGTACGAGCGCGTGCTTGAAGCTGTAGGTTACCTGCGGCGGAGTCCCGTGGCGGAACACCAATCCCGAAGCAATGAGGTCGTCCAGTGCTTCCTCTACCTCGCTCGTCTGCAACGGCGCGGCGGTCACGAGCAACTCATGCGAGAATTCTCGACCGATTGCGGCCGCCACCTGCGCGACCTCCCTGGCGGGCGCAAGTCGGTCAAGCCGGGCCAATAACGATTCCTGAAGCGTAGCTGGAATTGCGATTGCCGACAGGGGACTTGCGAGAACGTAGTGATCGCCCTCGTCTTTAAGCAAGCTCGTCTCCAATATCGCGCGCGTCAGCTCTTCGACGAAGAGCGGCACGCCGTCTGTCTGTCCGACGATCTGGTTGAGCACTTCGGTAGGCAGAGCCCTGCCGCCGGTCAGGCTCTCGACCATATCTGCGCCTTGCCGACGGCTCAAACGACTAAGCGTCAATGCGGTGACGTGGGGATAGCGCATCCACGGTGGGAGAAACTCGGAGCGGAATGTGATGAGCACCAGCACTGGCGAGTCTTGCACGCGGTCAACAACAAGATCCAGCAGTTCCAGCGAGGTCGGATCTGCCCAATGCACGTCCTCGTATACTGCCAGGACGGGCCGACGTGCCGCGAGCCCGATGAGCTGATCGACGAGTACCTCCAGCGTCCGCTTCTTCTGCCGGTGCGGGCTCAACTCCAACGGCAGATAGCGACCGTCCGCTGGAACCGACAGCAACGCCGCGAGCAGCGGGGCCGCGTCGGCGACGTCTTCGGTCGATTGCGTGAGCAGCGCCTCGAGCTTGCTCAGTTTCATTGCGGGGGGATCCTGCGCGGCGAAGCCAGCTGCCCGCTCCAGAAGGCGGATAACCGGATGAAGCGGGCTGGTCTGATGATAGGGCGAGCAGTAGTGACTTACAGTGGTATGCGGCTCGCCTTCCAAACGCCGACGCAGGGCACGAACAAGGCGCGACTTGCCGATGCCTGGCTCGCCTGCTAGCAACACCACGCGACCTTCCCCTTCTTTGACCGCTTCCCAGCGCTTAAGCAGGAGTCCTATCTCGTGCTCGCGACCGACGAGCGGGGTCAGGCTTGCCCCGTGCAGGGCTTCGAAACGGCTCTCCGCGGAGCTTTCACCGAGCACGCGCCAAGCGGGTACTGAACCAGGAAAGCCCTTCAACGGGTGGAAACCGAGCTCGGCGAGATCGAACAGGCCGCCGATCAGCTGCCGGGTGGTGGATGCCACCACCACAGTTCCCGGTTCGGCGGCACTTTGCAGTCGTGCCGCTAAATTGGGCGTCTCGCCGATTACCGTCTCCTCACGCGCAGCACCTTCGCCGATCAGTTCGCCGACAACAACCAAGCCGGTCGCGATGCCGACGCGAGCTTGCAGCGTCTCCCCATGCGGTGGTTGCAGGTTCGCCACTGCGTCGATGGCTGCAAGCCCCGCTCGCACCGCTCGTTCGGCCTCATCCTCGTGAGCGCGCGGATAGCCAAAGTAAGCGAGCACGCCATCGCCCATGTACTTGGCAACATGGCCTTCGAGTCGAGCTATAGCGCCCGCCACTGCACCCTGATAGCCTCGCAGCAGTTCGCTCATCTCCTCTGGATCGAGTCGTGAGGAAAGCCTGGTCGAGTCGACAAGGTCGACGAACATCACGGTGAGCTGGCGGCGCTCCGGCTCAGGCAGGATTACAGGTGTCCCGCCAACCCCAGCTTGGCCGCTCGGTTGTTGAGCGACCTCACGCAGTGCGGCGATGGCAGCAAGCAGTTTACGACGGTGCCCTACTGAGGCGACGCCAAGCCCAATCAGGTCCTCGGCCGTAAGATCTCTTAGGACTTCAGGATCGATGTCGTTTTGGCGGAACGCTTCTTCGTACTGTCCCAGCCCTTGATCGCGCAGCCAGGCACCGACGTCCATGGCTCCTCCTCCGTCTGCTCGGAGTGCAAGGTTCTTCAGCATACTCCAGAAGTCTCTAAGCCGCACGACTCAAGCAAGAGGACCGCATGGCCTGCGTCGGGAACGTCTGCTTGCGGCGAACGTGTTCGCAGACGAGCCGAACGGCAACTCCCCACCCTGGCTAGGCCTACAGGAACGCGAAGAGCCGAGCCTGTGCGGCCATCCTGGAGTCCTATCGATTCCGCATGATTGGCTTTCGTGAAGGAAGAAACCGCCAACCTGAAGCTTGGAAAGCCGAAGCTCTTGTCTTGTTCGAGCTTCTGTCCCGTGATCTGATCTAGGGCGTCCAAAGCAGGAACGGCCGGCCGAGGTTTAAGCCGGGCCGGGACGAATCGCCGGCGCATTCCCTCCCATCGATCTTGCTGGCCACCATGTCACCTTCGATCGCCGACCACATGTCGCGCTTATCACAACAGGTGCTCACCTGAGCTAGACTTCCACAAAGTTAAGGGTGAATCTCCGAAGAAGCTGATCGATCGATAGCAATTGAGAACTGGAGAACCGTGCCTATCTCAGCAGATTGAATTGTCAGCGGACCACCATGTGCCTCGACGATCGATTTGCAAATCGCCAGGCCCATACCCATCCCTGTCTGCTTGGTCGTGAACAAGGGATTAAAAACCTGCGGGAGAACCGCCGCCGATACTCCTTCGCCGTAATCTCGCACACTCACTGATACAGCCTTCTCGTCGATGACCCTTGACGTGATATCGATTCGCCGCTGCTCCAGGGGAAGCTTGTCCATAGCCTCCATGGCGTTGGTGAGCAGGTTCAAGACGACCTGTTTAAGCTGCGTTGCGTCACCTCGGATTATCGCATCTTGCGTGTTGAGGTCGAGAACGATTTTGACATGACTGGCCTCGATCTCAGATTGCGCGATCTGGATGACTTCCGCGAGCACCGCATCGATAGATATCGGCAGATGCACCGCGGGCGATTGCTTGGAAAGGGCGCGCAAGGCGCGGATGATCTCATTGATCCGCCTAACACTCTGATCGATGGATGTCAGACATTCGACCGCCTCGGCCATGTCCGGTTCCGGGCGCTCAAGCCATCGAATAGCCGCCCCCGAATGGGCGGCAATCGCCGACAAGGGCTGGCCGATTTCGTGAGTAATCGAAGCCGCAATACCGCCAAGAATGGTCAGCTTAGAAGTACGCTCCAGTTCCGCCCGCGCGTTTCTCAGCGCCGCTTCGCTGCGCGAACGTAGCTCATTCTCTCGCATCAGATTGGCGTACAGCCTCGCGTTGTCGAGAGAGATGGCTGCTTGCGTTGCCAGCAGCTTGATCGTCGTGGCTCTGCTTTCCGTGAAGACACCGCCAAGCAGGGTGTTTTCCAGGTAGATGAAGCCAATCAGATTGCCGCGCCGGATTAGTGGCACGCAGAGCACGGAGTGGGCAGGTCCGCCCAATTCCGGTTGACATGGCTCCTGCAAGTCAACAGTGGCGTCCGTGACAACGAGCGGCTGACGCGTCGCCATCACGGTGTCGATGACAGCATAGGGCACCAATCTTTCGGGTGCAGCGGTCGGAGAGATGGAAATTACCACCTCCTTCCCTTTGGTCGCCGCTGACGCGTGAACCCTCACTTCACCGTTTTCCATCAACAGGAGCACGCCGTGGTTTGCACCTGCGTGGACCAGCATGCTTTTCATAAGAGTTTCGACGAGGCGATCCAGATCCATTTCCTTAGAAAGCGTCTGCGATGCCTCAACAACCGTTTCCAGATCAAGCGACGAGTGGGGCGTTGCGATCGATCCCGCCGTTTCGGACACGAAGATTTCCGGAAACTCTTCCGCCAATCTCTGTGCCTTACGGTTCGCCCCCCAGCGTCGATAAAGATCATAGGAGGACTTCAGGAAATGATGAGTGCTGACTTTCAAACTTCGTTTTCTGCAATGCCTGCCGGCAAGTTCGAGAGCCAGAGCCTGCTCATGCAAAAAGTTTGCCGACTGCGCCTCCTGGATCGACTGGTCAAAGAGGGTCGACGCCTGCTCGTTCTTCGACTGCAAGCGCGCTATTTCCGCTTCGATCAAATGCACCTTGTTTTTGAATGTGCCGGGATTGATCGAAGCCCACATGGCGAAGCGAGAGTGGATTGCCTCCAGGGTTTGGGCAACCGGCGATCCTTGCTGCCAGTCGTCAGACGCACCGGCGAGCGCGAGAGCCAGAAACAGAGTGCAATACGACGTATCGATATGCGCTGCCATCAGGGGAATGAGGTCGGAAGCCGCCGTCAGAGGAGGAATAGCACCGTCATTGGCTCCATCAAAATAGAGCGAAATTCCCTTGTAAAGCTGTACCCAGAACAACGTCGAGGTGGCAACGATCTTACCACCCTCGAAATCCCAGTTCACTGACTGCCGTCCTCCATTGGCATCTCCACCAGCCAAGGTCATCACCAGGTTCAACTGAGCTGTAAGGAGGTGTTCAATGTCCTGGTAGCCGAGCGCACGCGTAAGTTTGATCGCATCGGCTGCCTCCGCCGCGACGAGGGAGAGATCTTCGCCGATGATGATGAGGTCGGAGACAAGATGATTGCGCGCGTAGCATGTCATGCCAACGTCCCCAGCCGCGTGGCCGATTCTGATCGCGTCTCGCACCCGGTCGAGTGAATAGGACATCGGTTGTGTCCAGGCGCTGATCTGGTCGACCGCCACCAGCGTCGCGGTATGCTGTTCCTCGTATCCGTGCCGCTCGACAAGCGCCAATGCTGCCTGACCATAGGCAAAGCCGTCGTGGTAGTCGTCATAGAGCGAGGCGATCATGACGCCGAACCAGCTCAACCCATAGGCTGATTCAGAGGTGGTGCCGTGTGTGAGCGTCAGCTCCACCATCTTTGCCATGTGAAGAAAGCGGAGGCCGTCCTTCGTAAAGATCGAGGAGATCAGCGTTGCAAGCAAGGCCATCGCGCCCTTGATCCGCGGATCGGTCATGACAGGAAGGTCACGCAATTCCAGAATGTTCCGGCCGCCGAGAGTTCGTTTCACCTCCTCGTAGGCCTGGTCGAGTTCCGCCCGGCTTGCGCCGCGCTTCAGGCCGATCCCGAGCAGGTCGAGGCCCAGGAGAGCTGCTGTGATGGCGCCTTCATAATCGGATCGCAGGGTCAGGAGGTTCGCGCGCAAACGGTAAGCTGACGCCTTTTCGGTTGCCGATGCAGCTCGAACCAGAAGTTGATCAACGGTTGCTGCTGCTTCGTCGAGCGCGGCGGTTGCCAGAAGGCATTCACACCAAAGAAGGTGCGCACGAAAGGCCAGGTGATAGCATTGCGACCACCAGTCCTCATCCATCAGGCCGCAAGCGGTCCTCCCGTACCGGGCGGCCTGTTCGACGGCGGCAGCGCTCCTCGCGTGGATAAGAGCTGTGACCAGCACCTCCACGAACAGCTTCCTCGCAGAAAACGATAGCTGCTCGGAATCGCAACCTTCGACCTGGCTGGCGACGGCGAAGGCCGTTTCGCTGGTTTCAAAGCCGGTGAGGTCAATCATGAGATGCGCGATGCGCGCGTGGTCGGCTGCCCTTTGCGCCGGTGTCGAAAGCGCATAGGCTGCTTCCTGGACGCGGTCGTGGGCAAAACAGAAAAGATCGTGGCGCCGTGTCAGCAGGCCGGAGGCGATCAGAGGGTTTGCAATCTTGTGCAGTTCCGCGAAATCGACCTCCAGCAGTGCGGAAAGCAGCTTTCCATCGACCTGAGGCCCGATACAGGCCATGAGCCGGAGCATTTCGCGGGCATCCGGCCCTGTCTGATCGAGCCGGCGTATCATGAAATCCACGACGTTGTCGGCGTACGGATATTGGAGGAGATCGATGGTTTTCCAGGTCCAGGTGCGTGCCGCGACGCTGAAGACAATAGCGCCCTCTTCGAAAAGGGCCTGAAGCAACTGCTTGACGAAAAATGGGTTCCCGGCCGTCTTGTCGTGGATGATCTCGGCTATGGAGGCGACGGCTGCGGGCTCGTTGCGCAATACGGTGGCGATGATTTCCTGGACCGCTTCAACCGAAAGAGACCTAAGCGAGATCTCTGTCAGCGGTGTGGCCGAGCGACGCCATGTGTCGATCAGGCCGTCCGATGCGAAGAGCGCCTGCGCCTCTTCTTCCCGATAGGCTCCGACACAAAGTAGATTCTCGAAGCGTTCGGCAGACAGGAGCTTCAGTACCGAGAGGGTCGGTTCGTCGGTCCACTGGAGATCATCGAGGAAAAGCACTAGCGGGGAAAGGGCGGACGCGAAGGCCACGAAGGTATTCAGGATCGCTCTCTGCACCCGGGTCTGGGCCAGATGCGCCGGCACTTCGGCAAGTGGGGGTTGAGGTCCCACGATGAGTTCCATCGTCGGAACGAGATCGGTTACCACCTTGCCGTGGCCGTCCAGTCGCTCGAGGAGACTTTCCCGGATGTCCCGCAGACTATGTTCGCCCCTGCGCATGGCCTGATCGACGACAGAGCGCAGGACCTGCACCAGCGGCGCATAGGGGATGTCCCGCTGCTGCTGATCGCTTTTCCCCTGCGCAAAAATGGCCGAGGATGCCAACTTGCCACTCAACGAATGGAAAAGGGCTGATTTTCCGATGCCGGGGGGCCCGGAGATGGTGACAAACGCTCCCTCTCGACTGGCATCGAATTGCTTCAGGATGTCGGCCAGGTGCGCTTCTTCGTATGCTCGGCCGAAGAGCGGTTGCGGACCACCACGACGAATGGGAGCATCGACGAGGCCGAGCTCAAAGCTTTCGATCGCGCCGCGGGAGGCCCACTCCTCCTGGCAACGCGTAAGATCAAACTGTAGCGCTTTTGCACTCTGATAGCGCGCGCCAGGATCTTTTCTGAGCAGGCGCAGCAAGATCTTGCCAACGACATCGGGGACATCGCCGCGAAAATCTTCAACGGCATAGGGTTCGACGGCAAGGTGCGCATGCCTCCATCCGGATACTGTCGATGATTGCAGCGGAAGGCGTCCTGTGAGGAGTTGAAAGAGCAGTACGCCCAGCGAATATAGGTCGCTTCTTGTATCAACATACGCATTGCTCGGGAGTAGCTGCTCGGGAGCGCGATAGATGATCTCGTCGTGAGACGGCGGCTCAACTGCAAGGAGCCGTTTTCCTGGTAGCTGGCTCCCGTGGACGGCAGTGCCGAACCCTCTCAGTCGGATGTCGCCGGAACAATCAAGTGCCAAGTACGCAGGACTGAGCGAGCAATGTACATATCCCGCACGGTGAGCCTCACCGATAGCCGTGGCAGCGGATAGAGCAAAGCGGAGGAAAGCATCCAGAGGCTGGCCGCCCGGTCGATCGAATAAGTGCGCTGCGCTTGCGTGGGCGTAGATGAGCACAATCTCATCCGGTGTCTGGATCAGGCCGACCGGAGGATCCTGCCAATTGGCCAAGCGCTCAACGCCGAATTGGAAATCAGCCTCAAGGCGGGATTTCGCAGCAGCCGACGTGCGTGGAACAGATGCGGCCTCCCATGTCCGGCCCGAGTCAGGCTCTTTTAATTTGCAGAACTCCATATGCTGGTATCGGCTATGCGCCTCACGAACACAGGATTTCAACCAAGCAGCGTCGAAGTCAATCAAAGTCGCATTCCCAAAACAGTCTTTGGGTTTATAGACCGACTATGCGACAGGCTGAACCCTCATATTCGATTTTCCAAGACGCGTAACTAGCGGTCGGTTCGGCGTCGAGAATCGAAGGCGCTATGTCATCGCCAAGATCTGTCTGGAGGAGCACCAGACTCCTCGGGCATACCTGCAGATTTCGGTTTGATACCGTGCTGTGCAAGCGACAGATATTCGCTGGAGCCAGCCTCAACGCTGTTTGGGATTATTCTGCCCCCACCGTCGCCGGATGCTTCGCGTCGCGAACGGCGCCAGACGCTCGGAGGCGTTCCGGTGACCCGCCGAAAGACTCGGGAAAGATGCGCCTGGTCCGCCAATCCGCAATCCAGTGCGATTTCGCACAGCGGTGCATCACTCGTCAGCATTCGGGTCTTTGCAAAAGCGACCCTCCGCTCGATCAGGTAGGCATGCGGAGGAAGGCCAAAACTTATTTTGAACGCCGCAGAAAAACGGCTGGTGCTCAGCCGGCTGAGAGCGGCCAGCTCATGCAGGGCAATCGGCCGCGAAATTGAGTTCTCGATATGCAACTTCAGTCGTTTAACCTGCCAGGGCGCCAAGCCTCCCCCTGTTGGTGCGGGTCCGTCCGATGTGTTGACGTGTTGATCAAGAAGTTCCGTCGCACGCCTTACGAATTCAAGAGCTGCATCCTCATTGCAGTTGCGATATCGGGCGGCTCGTAACAACAGCCGAACGATTTGAGACGTTTGATCGTCTCCATCCTCAATCCTGCATCTTGTTTTCGCATTGTCCCGAGATGCTGCTATTACAGTCGCTGACATGGCTTGCTCCGTTCGATGGGCATCCAACATGCGGCCACATCCCCGCCGGGGAAATCGAACCATGATCGGATTTCGTCAGACTTGCGTCTTGCCAAGTTATACCCCGGTATGGTTGTCCCATGTCCCGGTTATTCCGTAAGTATCTTGATCGGTCTAAACTGCGGCAGGCCAGATATGGCCAGAGAAAGCATCTAAATGTCGGACAGTCCGCTCGTATTCATCGTTGATGACGAACTTCTGGTACGCCAGGCACTCAGCTCTCTGTTGCGGTCCGTCGGGTACCACGTCAAGACCTATGGCTTGACTGAGGATGCATACGCCGACCCAGACCTCGGTCGTGCCGACTGCTTGGTCCTGGACATCCGGCTGCCAATAACGAGCGGACTGGACTTTCAGCGTCGACTAAATGAAAGAGGAATTGCCATTCCGGTCATCTTCGTCACAGGTCACGGGGATATTCCCATGTCCGTCAAAGCTATGAAGGCAGGCGCGCGCGATTTTCTCGCCAAACCTTTCCGCGACCAGGACATGCTCGATGCCGTACACGCAGCCGTCAAGCAGAGCCAGACCGCGCGAAGCGCGGAGAATCGGCTTCAGGAGCTTCGTTCGCGCTACGAGACGCTCTCCGCGCGCGAGAGGCAGGTCATGGCGATGGCGACGTCCGGCCTGATGAACAAGCAGATCGCCGGAGAGCTCGAGCTCAGCGAGATCACCGTCAAGATTCACCGCGGAAAAGTCAGCCGGAAAATGATGGCAAAGACCTTCGCCGACCTCGTCAAGATGGCGGAACTGCTCGGCATCTCCGCGGCCGGCTCTCGTAGCGAGTAAACCACTGTATACTTTCCTTTGGCGGGTAAGCTTGGCAAAGTGTCCTTCCAATGTCATGACCCGGTTGAACCGGAGATCGGTAAGACTCGGTGCCAACACGTCATGTTGTCTCGATCATTGATGATGAAGTTACTGTTCGGCGTGGGACGAGCAGCCTCCTGCGCTCGCTCGGCTTCTTGGTGAAGACCTATGTGTCCGCGGAGGAATTCCTGAACTCCGGTGACATCGAAAGCTGCGCGTGCGTCGTGTCGGACGTGCATATGCCGGGAATGAGCGGAATCGATCTGTACGAGAAACTCCGAGCGCGCAACGAGCCCCTCCCCTTCATCTTTATCACCGCCCTTTCGGAACAGACTGTCCGCCAGCGTGTCGGCGACGGGGTTCACATCCTCCAAAAACCCTTCCAGGCGGACCGTCTCGCAGCTTGCATCCGGGAAGCCATTGCCCGGACATGACGACGCTTCGGTCGGAAATCGAAGCGTCCGTCATGTTGCGCAACCTCCAATGGTCACGCTCGAAGGAAACAAGCTGATCAGCGAGGGGGTTGCGACTAGGAAGGCATGTAATTTCAAATGACTGTCTTAAGATCTCTCTCCTATTTTTCACTCTTCGTTTCCGCCGCCTGCTTGTCGGCTTGTGTCGCGCCCGCCTCGCGGGTGGTGATGTCCAAGGCCCAACAGAAAGCCGCTTTCATCAGCGACCCTGCCCTCGCCCGATTCTGGGGCGACGAGGTAACGCCCGAATTGAGAAGCCTGGTCACGAACCAATACCGCCAAATCAAAGCCGCGGCGTCGCGTGGAGTTCGCCCCGCCTCCCTGAAGCGCGCGGACTATCTTGCTATTTCGGGGGGCGGCGCCAATGGAGCGTTCGGGGCTGGATTTCTTAAAGGCTGGAGCAAGCGCGGAAATCGTCCGGAATTCGAAGTCGTCACAGGGGTGAGCACGGGCGCTTTGGCCGCCCCGTTTATATTCCTCGGCACAAAGTACGACACCGAATTGGAGAAAATCTACACGGTTTATGGTGACCGGGATATAATGCTCAGTCGCGGCATATTCGGTGTCTTTGGTTCGGCACTCTACGATAATGCCCCGCTTCGCGCACTCATCTCCAACTACGTTACCGACGATGTTGTGGACGCAATTGCAGCGGAGTATCGAATTGGGCGGCGCCTTCTTGTCCAGACGACGAACATCGACGCCCAACGTCCCGTCGTCTGGGATATTTCGGCGATCAGCGCGAGCGAGCGCCAAGATCGCCGAGACCTGATCGTGAATGTCTTGCTGGCGTCCGCTTCGATACCGGCCGTGTTTCCTCCGGTTCGGCTCCCTGTGCAAACCGCTGAGGGAGAGGTCTATGAAGAACTGCATGTCGACGGCGGCGTGTCCGCACAAGTATTCTTCGCCCCGCCTGAGATCGGCTTGTCCAACTTCGAACGGAAGGAGTTTGGTCATGCTCGATCAAGAAGTCTTTACGTGATCCGCAACGGCCAACTGAATCCGGCATACGAATCGACCACCGAGAAAACGATTTCTGTTGCGCAGCGAGCGATAGAGACCTTGACCAAATATCAAGGGGTTGCCGACCTTAATCGTCTCGAGGGTTTGGCTAACAAGGGTCACGCCCGATTGTTCTATGCTGCGATCTCCAGCGACTTCGGTGTTAAGCCGAGATCAGAATTTGACATCGAATACATGCGTAAGCTTTTCGATGAAGGTTATCGTGCTGGGCTTGCAAACCGATGGCTTCGAGGAACTCCCGTAACGCCCATTCTCGCTGAACGACAGTAAAATTCCTACTGGTGAGTCTGAGCGCGTTCGGCATCTCCTCTCTTCGACAAGCGTGCCGACTGCCAGGTTTTCATCAACGTGCGGTCTGCGCATGGGGCCGGAGAAGCCGCATAAACGCGATGAAGCGTACGGTCCATCCGGGTGACCGACAGGCCTCCCTTCAATACATGCTTGAGTTGCAGATCGATGCTGCGGGCACGGGGGCCCACGGTGTGACGAGCGGCATCGCCAAGAAGTTCGGCCCAGGCGCCGGCCCGCCACCGCGCCCGTTTCGTCCTACTTTGACCTGTTCGTGGCGCTCGACAATGGCATCGAAGAAGAAGGACCTGCCGACATTTAGCCCAAATGTCGCGGTCCGGGTTGGAACAAGCGGCGCAAGTTTAAGGCTTTATGATATCCCGCGCATAGTTGAGGCCAATACCGTAGCCTCCTCCATATGTCTCGATGATCGATCGAGCTCCATCATAGGTCTCGAGACGGGTCCAGTCCCGCTGTAATTCCAACAGCACTTGGATCCACGATGTCATATGCGCTCCTGCTGCCTCCATGCGACGAAGAGCGAGTTCGTGGCTTGCAGTGGCAAGCCCCCCGCAGGCGTCGCCGACGACGAAGACCTCGTAACCTTCCGAAAGGGCAGAAAGAACGGGAAACGAAACGCACGCTTCCGTGAGCAGACCGGAAACGAGCAGGCGGCGACGTCCGGTGCCTTCTACTGCCTGGCGGGCTGGCTCATGTTCCCAGACGTTCATGTTGCGCCTGTCGATCACCGGAACGTCGGGGATCACTTTCTGAATCGCGGGCATCAACGGACCACTGTAGACCCGGTCGCGGACGTCGAGACAATGATCGGGATCCCGAAAACGGACGCGGTCCTCGTTAGCGCGATGGTGTTGTTCAGGAGCGTCTGACGGTCGATCGATTCGACGGCAAAGGCAAGTCCGGCTTGATGGTCGACCAGAAGCAGCGCGCAATCGGTCGACGTCAGAAGCGGTTTCGGATCAATCATCGAAAGTTCTCCTTGATTTGGGGCACTAGCCCCTGTTGGTCGGATTCTCGCATAAGTCCTCGCGAGATGCTTTCCCGTTGACGATGTGTAGAACGGTCCGGACCGTGATCGCGGCGACGATCAAAGTGGCCAATGTCAATGCAACGATCGCGATGGTCTCGGTCGCGAGGGAGAGCCTGGCGCGATATTAGAGGATTGTGGCACCGGCCCATCCATCCACAGGGAAGGTCGTTCCGTCCGCATGGACGAAACGACGTAGCGTCGTTGGGAGGGGGGCCGTGTGCCTCTGCCGGGCATAGTCTTCCGCCGGCGGCGTTCGCATCCACCCCGCGGACTATCAAGCCCTGATAAAGTCGAGCAGGTCAGGATTGATCACATCGGCATGGGTCGTCAGCATGCCGTGCGAGTAGCCCTCATAGACCTTGAGCGTGCCGTTCTTCAGCAGCTTCACGGCCAACCGCGCGGAACTGTCGATCGGCACGATCTGGTCGTCGTCTCCGTGCATGACCAGGGTCGGCACTTCGACCTTCTTCAAGTCCTCGGTGAAGTCGGTTTCGGAGAAGGCCTTGATGCCGTCGTAATGGGCCTTGGCGCTGCCCATCATGCCCTGCCGCCACCAGTTCTGGATCGCGCCGGTCGAGACCTTCGCATCGGGACGGTTGAATCCGTAGAACAGACCGCTCGGCAGATCGAGGAAGAACTGGGACCGGTTGGCCGCGAGCTGGGCGCGCAGACCGTCGAACACCTCGATCGGAAGCCCGGCGGGATAGGCTTCCGTCTTGAGCATGATTGGCGGCACGGCGCCGACCATCACCAGCTTGGCGACCCGGCCGGCGCCGTGTCGGGCGACATAGGCCAGCGCCTCGCCGCCGCCCGTCGAGTGGCCGATGTGAATGGCATCACGCAGATCGAGTTGCTTCGCAAGCGCGGCGACGTCCGCCGCATAGTGGGCGATGTCATGGCCGTCGCTGACCTGGGTCGAGCGACCGTGTCCGCGGCGGTCATGGGCAATCACGCGATAACCCTTGCTCACGAAGTAGAGCATCTGCGCGTCCCAGTCGTCGGACGTAAGCGGCCACCCGTGGTGGAACACAATGGGCTGGCCCGAGCCCCAATCCTTGTAGAAGATCTCGACGCCGTCTTCTGTCCTGATGAAGTTCTGAGTCATGGCAACCGTTCCTTTGCTTTGGTTCGAGGTAGAGGTTTTCCGCCGCGAAGGCGCCGGCCGCGATCGCGATCATGGGAGAAATACAGAGGCTCTTTCGGCGCGCGTCCGGAAGCGGCGGCGCCAAAGCCGCGGATCAGGGTGTCACGCTATAATTCAGAGGGACCCAGTCGAAATTGTCGCTGTCCGTGCCGACATGGCCGATGCCGGGGAAACGAATATGGGCGCCAGCAACAAGGTAGCCCTCCTTGACGGCTTCGGCGAAGGCGGCATCGCGCGCGCTTGCGGCCGCCGCCGGGTCCTCATCGAAGCCGATCGTCACGTCCGGTTCGTCGAATTGGACGACGTCGCCATGGGTGATATCGCCCCAGAACACCAGCTTCTGGCCCTTGCTTTCGACGGTGATGGCGCTGTGGCCTAGAGTGTGGCCGGCACGCAGGGTCGACTTGAAGCCCGGCACCGGTTCGGCCCCGTCCGCAAAGGTCTTCAGTCGGCCGGCATTGCGGTAGGGCGCAAGTGCCTTGACGGCAGCGGAGAACAAGTCCTTTTTCGCCTCCGGCGCGGCGTCGCGGTTGGCGGCACTCAGCCAGAAATCGGCGTCGCGACTGTTGAGGTGGACCGTGGCATTGGGGAAGACGATCCTGTCGCCTGCCACGAGACCGCCCAGGTGATCCACGTGGGCGTGGGTCAGGATGATGTCGTCGATCTGCTCTGGCTGGTAGCCAGCGGCGACGAGGTTCGGAATGAGCTTACCGAGCGTCGGGCCAAAGAAGTCACCGGTGCCTGCATCGATCATCACCAACCGCTCATTTGTGTTGACCAGAAAGACATTGACCGACAGCTCGACTGGCGAGTCGAGAAACGCCTTCGTGAGCATGGCGGCGATCTGGTCTTTGGCACCAATATAGAGGGTCTCTGCCGGAAACTTCGCCGTCCCGTCGGAAAGCGCGGTGATTTCGAAGTCGCCCAGCATCATGCGGTAGTAGCCTGGGGCAGCGGTCTTGACTTGCGGCGCCTTCGCCGCCGCGCCGAGCGGCGCAAGCGTCGTCATCGCTGACGCGGCCAGCATGAGGGAAAGCGTGCCCTTGAGTACCGATCTGCGAGTGGTCATCATTCTCTCTCCTAGCCATTATTGAAGCGATGCGGACGCGGGCTAGACCACGGTGGTAGTGGCGCTCTGCCCGTCATCCATCGCAGCTCAAAACCTAAAGGGCTGCTCCCGATCCATCTTGTCGGTTCCGTTTGTCTTTTGGATAAAGCGTCCGCGCCGCGTACGATGCGCGCGTTCAGGTGCGGCCGAGATGGGGAAGATTTATCGCCAACAAATGGTTCACCACGGGCGCCTTGAGCCCCTTGTGGAAGCGGCGGACCTCCTGCTGAACGTCGGCATCGGCTTTCGAGACGCGCCGGTGCTGGCGAAGGTGCTCGGCCCAGGATTCGACCATGAACCACTCGACGATTCTATCTGGATCGGCGGCGTCCTCGGTGACGCCCCAGCCATAGGCGCCATCGCGGCGACGCTCTCCAGATAGCTCGGCGAGCGCCTTCAGAAAGTCGCTCCGGTCGTCTTTGTCGACCTGATATTCGATCGTAACGAGCACGGGACCGCGATCATGTTCGACGGAAGCCGCCGTGAGAGGTTCCGGCCAGTGGTTGGACGCCACCAGGTCCACCTCGCCCTTTGGCAGCTTGACGAGATGAAACATGAGGCCGGCCAGGGAAAGTCCGACGGCGCCGAGGACAAGGGTCGTCGGAACGCCGGCGATCTCCGCGATGGCACCCCAGGCGAGGCTTCCGGCCGTCATCGCACCGTTGAATACCGTGAGATAGACGGCGAGCGAACGTCCCCGAACCCAGTTCGGCAGGATCGATTGTGCGGCCCCGTTCAGTGTTGTCAGCGCAGTGATCCAGGCGGCTCCCAGCGCAAGCAGGGCCAGAATCGCGACCGACCGAGGCGGCGCGAAGGACAAGCCAGCCATCACGGCAGCCGTGACGAGCGCCGAACCGAGCATCAGCGCGTCCGCATCGAGCCTTGCGCGAAGTTTCGGCATGACGAGCGCACCGCCGATGGCACCGGCGCCGACCGCGCCAAGCAAGACACCGTAGAAACCGGCGTCTCCGTGGAGAAGATTTCGCGCGACCAGCGGCAGGAGCGCCCAGACAGAACTCGAGAAAGCGAAGAATGCAGCCGCCCGGAGAAGTACGACATGCAGCTCTCTGCTCGCCCTCGCATAGCGCAGACCAGCGCGGAAAGCGCCGAAGAAGCGTTCGGACAAGCCGTCGTCGACATCGGGCGCGCGCCTCCACCAAACGAGGGCTGCGATTACGAAAATATAGCTGATGACGTCCACGCCGTAGGTAAAGGCAGCGCCGAACCAGGCAAGCAGAAGGCCACCGACTGCCGGGCCGATCGCCCGGGAGATGTTGATGCCGAGCGAGTTGAGCGCTACGGCACCTTTGAGATCCTGCTTTGGGACGAGTTCGGGAACGATGGCCTGCCAGGTCGGCGCCATCAGCGCCGCTCCAATACCGCCGACGAAGGTGAGCGCAATCAGAGACGTGACAGTCTGCAGCCCCATCGCAGACAGCAACATGAGGCAGACGCTGGCTGCGGCCAGCAGGAGCTGGATGATGATCAAGAACTTGCGGCGGTCGAGAATGTCCGACAGTACCCCTGCAGGGATCGCGAGGAGGAAGATCGGAAGCGTTCCCGCCGCCTGCACCGCCGCGACGGCGGCGGGTGCGTTCGAGAGGTCGGTGACGAGCCATGAGCTTGCGACATCGCGGATGAAGCTGCCAGTGTTGCCGACAATGGTCGCCACCCAGAGAATGGCAAAGGTCTTCTGGCGTAGCGGCGTGAACCCGCCAGCCGTCGGGGTTGCAGATGGAGAACTCATGAAGTCCGTCCCTTTCCGGATGCGCCATGTTCACGCAGGTCGTGCCATGCCACCAGAGTGAACGCGCCAACGAGCCCGATGTGTTCGAAGAAGCCGTTCATCGCCATCGAGCGTTCCATGCCCGGCGGCAATTCCCAGAAGCGAAGCGCGATGAAGGTCGCGGCGAGCGTGAAGACGGCAAGCGCAAGCGCGGCCGCCCAGCGCAAGATGCCGGCAAGGATGAATGCGGACATCGACAGCTCGAAGACGATCACGCCGACGGCGAAAAGCGGCGCCGGATGCAGGCCGAAATGCTCCATTTCGGCGACCGCACCCGGAAAGTCGAATATCTTCGTCAGCGGTCCCTGGATATAGGCCGAGCAGAGCGCCAGCAGGCCGACGAACAGGATCCGTCTGCCGGGGAGGCCCGGCCGAAAGCGGGCGGTCAGATGGTTCTCGAGGGAAGACAGGCTCATCGTCTGGGCTCCTTCTCGAGCAGCCTTTCAATTTTGTGTAGGGCTGTCCGGGATACCCCTTTGTAATAGGCGCCATGCTTCGGCAGCGGATGGTTCACGACGACTTTCGCCCACGGGTGGCGGGGACTGGCCCTTGATTGGGCCAGGTCATGGCCGAGAGCGATCGATGAGCTGATTGAGATTGAGACTGCCGTTATCGCGGCTGCACTGGCGATGTTCTTCATTTTTGATCCTTACGGCACCTTGGTGACATGAAGTCCCTTTCCCTCTCTTCACACGGCCCAGCACGAGCAACCGAGAGCGCCGAAGAAGCCCTTGAGGTCGGCGACGGGCAGGCGTGACGTCCAAGCGCCGGCATGGTCGTGGCCATGCACGCCGCAACTGCTGGAGCAACCGCAAGAGCTGATCGCGGCTCGCCGTAGGGAGTTCCTGCCAGCGCCATCCGGCTCGCCCCAGGCCGCATAGCCGCCGAAGGTCCTGACCGGCGACCACTCGGGCATCGCCGGCGGCACCGGGCTTTCGTCGTGGCGCGCGAAATCACCCGCCGCGTAGACGATCTTCCCGGCAACCATGGTAAGCTCTGAGGTGAGGAACGAAATCTCATCCTCCGCGCAGGTGAAATAGTCCTTGCTCGGCACGATCAGGTCAGCGAATTGGCCCTTCTCGATGCGGCCCTTCTTGCCCTCCTCGTTGGAGAACCATTGCACCTTCTCGGTCCACATGCGGAGTGCCGTTTCGCGGTCGAGGCAATTCTGGCGCGGATAGAGCTGCATGCCGCCGACGGTCTTGCCGGTCACCATCCACGAGAGCGAGACCCAGGGATTGTAGGAGGCGACGCGCGTCGCATCCGTACCGGCCGAGACATTCACGCCCTTTTCGAGCATCTTTGCCACCGGCGGTGTCGCTTCCGCGGCGCCGTGGCCATAGCGCTCGACAAAATATTCGCCCTGATAGGCCATGCGGTGCTGCACGGCGATGCCGCCGCCGAGTGCCGCGATCCGGTCGATCGACTGGTCGGAGATCGTCTCGGCGTGATCGAAGAACCAGTTGATGCCGGAAAGCGGAATGTCCTGGTTGACCTTCTCGAAGACATCGAGCGCGCGGCTGATCGTCTCGTCATAGGTGGCGTGCAGCCGCCACGGCCAGCGGTTCTGGGCGAGTATCCGCACCACCTCCTCGAGCTCGCCTTCCATTTCGGGCGGCAAGTCGGGGCGTGGCTCGCGGAAATCCTCGAAGTCGGCGGCCGAGAAGACCAGCATCTCGCCCGCACCATTGTGCCGGAAGAAGTCGTCGCCCTGCTTGTATTTGACGGATGACGTCCATTTGAGGAAGTCCTCCTTCTCCTCCTTCGGCTTCTGCGTGAACAGATTGTAGGCAAGCCGCACCGTCATCTGCCCTTCGTCGGCGAGCTTCTGGATGACGGCGTAGTCATCGGGGTAATTCTGGAAGCCGCCGCCCGCATCGATGACGCTGGTGACCCCGAGGCGGTTGAGCTCCCGCATGAAGCGGCGCGTCGAATTGACCTGATACTCGAAGGGGAGCTTCGGCCCCTTGGCAAGCGTCGAATAGAGAATGCCCGCATTCGGTTTGGCGAGCAGGAGACCCGTGGGATTGCCCTTGGCATCACGAGTGATCTCGCCGCCCGGAGGGTTCGGCGTCTCCTTGTTGAAGCCTACCGCGCGAAGTGCGGCGGCGTTGAGCAGGGCGCGGTCGTAGAGATGCAGCAGGAATACCGGTGTATCGGGGGCGATCGCGTTGATCTCTTCGATCGTCGGCAGCCGTTTTTCAGCGAACTGGTGCTCGGTGAAACCTCCGACGACGCGCACCCATTGCGGCGGCGGCGTGATCGCAACCTGCCGCTTCAGCATGCTCATCGCATCGGCGAGCGAGCGCACGCCGTCCCAGCGCAGCTCCATATTATAGTTCAGGCCACCGCGCACGACGTGGGTGTGATTATCATTCAGACCCGGCAGCACGCGCTTGCCCTTGAGATTGACGACCTTGGTGTCAGGCCCGGCAAGCGCCATCACCTCCGCATCCTGCCCGACGGCGAGGAACTTGCCGTCCTGGATCGCGGCGGCCGTCGCGTTCGGATTCGTGCGGTCGAGCGTTGTCAGCAAACCGTTGTATAGGATCAGATCGGCGCTCATTGGCTTGTCTCCTGATATCGAAGCGGAATCGGCGGCGCGCGCCGGCGAAAACAGGTTGGGGAGCGCGAGGGCTGAGGCTGCTCCCAGAAAGCCGCGCCGGGTCGGCATCAGCCAATCCCCCGCGTCGGCGGCTGATCGGGCACACCCTTATGATCGACCCCGGTCGGCAGTTCCCCGAAAAGGTGCGGGACACAGCGGCTGTTGAACCAGGAAACGTTCACGGGATTGCCCGATATCAGGCGTTTGACGACTGGGACGGCCTGTTCGCCGATGAGGATGCCCAGGAGGCCCACCAGCGCGATAACCGGCGGGGCCGGCGAGCGAACGTTGAGCAGGCCGTAAATGACGCCCACGAGCACCCCGGCGCCAAGCGACAGCAGGTACATTTTCAAAGGCATGGTCCTTTCCGCGAGAGGCGCCGTTCCGCGCGCGGACGGAACGGCTCTGACTCTTTGAAGCTGCGCAATTCCGGACGGAAAACCGTTACACGCTCTTCCTGGAATTGCTCTAGCCTGGTTCTGGAAGGCTTCAGTGGCCTTCGGACGCGCCGAACATGCTCTTGGCGTAGATGATGCCAAGGCCATAGGAGCCGCCGAACTTCTTGGCGATGCCGGTCGTCATCTCGTAGGTCTCGGTGCGGGCCCAATCGCGTTGCAGTTCCAGCATGTATTGCAGCGAGGTCATCGGCCGGACGCCAGCCTGAACCATGCGATCCATGGCGCGCTCGTGCGCTTCATCCGAAACGTCGCCGCAGGCATCGGCGATCACATAGACCTCGAAGCCCTGGTCAAGCGCCGAGAGCGTCGGTCCGACAATGCAGACGGAGGTCCACAGTCCGCAGAAGACCAGCCGCTGCTTGCCGATGGCATTGACCTCGTTGATGACAGCCGCGTCCTCCCAGGTATTCATCGAGGTGCGGTCGAGCAGCGCCTGGCCCGGAAAGGCATCGGTGATCTCGCCGAACATCGGGCCCGAGAAGGTTTTCTCGGCGACGGTCGTCAAAATGGTGGATACACCAAAGCCGGCAGCGGCATGCGCCACGAGCGCGGCGTTGTTACGCAGCAATACCGCGTCGATCGATTTCGTCGCAAAGGCCATTTGCGACTGAAAATCGATCATGATCAGCGTGTGATCATTCGGTGATATCAGAAGAGAACCAGGAGTCGGCGTGGCGTTCGTCGGCATAGAGACCTCCATAAAGTTACCGGACTGGGCACAACCTAGTACGTGCGAGAGGATGCGGATTGTAGATCACTGCGCTCATTGTCGAAAATTGCTCGGCCGGGTGATGTTTCTTCATTGACCTTCGCACAGCTCATTCAAATAGCTTAGCATGACAAGTCAAAGACGCCCGGGAAGGAGATGTGTTCGCGACCGGGTGGAGCTATCAGAGTACCGACACGACGATGGCCGTGCACGTTGCAGCTATTGGCACGCGCGGCGAATTTCCTCCCCGATCAAGGCGATATCTCTTGAAACGCGATGTGCGGCGAGCGCTTCCCATTTGCTGGAAATCGAACAGCGTTTGCCCGGTCCTCGTTGTCCACCTATAGTCCTCTCCACGCATTCCTTTCCCATCGGTATTCAATGTCTTCCGAAGAACGAAAAAAAACTCGCGTTACGCTCCTCGATGTTGCGCGACATGCAAACGTCTCCCGCGCGACCGCCTCTCTGGTCCTTCGCAAGAGCCCGCTGGTCGGCAGCGAGACGCGCATGCGCGTCGAAGAGGCGATGCGTGACCTGGGTTATGTCTACAATATCGGCGCCGCTCGCCTGCGCGTCGAACGCAGCCAGATCATCGGCGCCATCGTCCCAAATCTAACCAATCCCTTCTTCGCGGAGCTCCTGTCGGGCATCGAGGAAATCATCGGCGCGACCGGCAAGGTGGTCATTCTCGCCAAAAGCGGGGATCGAGTCGAACAACAGGAAATGCTGCTGCGGCGCATGCGTGAACACGGCGTGGACGGGGTCATTCTCTGCCCTGCCGCCCGCACCGAATCGACGCTCTCCGAGCAGATAGCCGATTGGGGCATGCCGGTGGTGCAAGTGCTGCGCCACATCTCCTTCGATATGGATTATGTTGGAGCCGACTACGCAACAGGGATGCGCCAGGCGGTGGACTATCTCGCCTCGCTCGGCCACGAGAGAATTGCCTTTGCCGTCCATGGCCCTGTTCACTCGGCCTATCAGGAACGCGTGGATGGATTTCGCGACGCCATGCTGTCGCGTGGTCTCGATCCGCGCGTCCTGATCCGCTTTCCGACGCAGCTCGGTGAAATCGCCAAGGCGACCCATCTTCTTTTTGACCGGGCGACACGGCCGACCGCCGTGATATGCTTCAATCACCTTGTGGCCCTGGGGCTTTCTGCGGGACTTCAGGATTGTGGACTGACGATCGGCCGCGACCTGTCCCTGATCGGCTTCGACGACGTGGCGGACGCCGAGGCGATCCGCCCAAGACTTACTTCGGTTTCGACCGGCCCCGTCGCCATCGGCGAAATGGCGGCACGACTCCTCGTCGAACGGATCGCCGATCCGGCCCTGCCGCCGCGCCGTGTGGTGAACGACACGACCTTGCACATCCGCCAATCCTGCGGCCGACCCACCTGAAAATTTGACGATCACCGCGGTTGACGCCCGCCGGGAAACATTTTAGATCGATCTAAGTGACGTGAACGCGGGGAGGCGCGACGTCCGTCTCGGTGGTTTGGGAGGAGGTCCCGGCATGTACGAATTCAATTTCACACCTGTCCTGGCGTCCTTCGACCAGTTGCTCGTCGGTGCCTGGCTGACGGTCCGCCTGTCGTGCGCCGCCATGCTGATCGGTCTTGTCGTCTCCATCGCCTGCGCTTGGGGAAAGACGTCCGGGCCGAAGATCCTGCGTACCGTAATCGACGGCTATATCGAGATCATCCGCAATACGCCTTTCCTCGTGCAGATCTTCTTCATCTTCTTCGGCATGCCGTCGCTTGGTCTGAGGCTGTCGCCGAACAGTGCGGCGCTCTTGGCGCTCGTCGTCAATTTCGGCGCCTATGGCACGGAGATCATCCGTGCCGGCATCGAGTCGATTCACAAGGGCCAAGTGGAGGCGGGGTGGGCCTTGGGCCTGTCGAGGGCGCAGATCTTTCGCTACGTCATCATGAAGCCGGCCTTGCGGACCGTCTATCCTGCGCTCACCAGCCAGTTCATCTACCTGATGCTGAATACCAGTGTCGTGTCTGTCATCTCCGCGGATGACTTGGCCGCCGCCGGAAACGACCTCCAGTCCGCGAGCTTCGCGAGCTTCGAGGTCTATATCGCGGTCACCTTGATCTATCTCGCTTTGTCGGTCGGCTTCTCCGTGCTGTTTTACGCGGTCGAGAAAATGGCCTTCAAATACCCGCTCAGCCGCTGAGGAGCGCTGCCATGATCAGAGTCTTCGGCTGGAACGAGTTCCTTGTGATTGTTATGGCGGCGCAATGGACGATTGCGCTTTCCGCAATCGCCTTTGCAGGCGGCAGCATCGGCGGGCTTTTGGTGGCGTTGATGCGTGTGGCCGACATACGCGCATTCCGTCTCTTCGCCACTGGTTTCATCCGTGTCTTCCAGGGAACGCCGCTGCTGATGCAGCTTTTCCTGGTGTTCTTTGGCATGAATATTCGGCTTTGCGATCAATCCCTGGATCGCCGCGACGATAGCGCTCGCGCTTCACGCCAGCGCCTTTCTCGGCGAGATCTGGCGCGGCTGCATCGAGGCCGTGCCGAAAGGGCAGGGCGAGGCCGCGACGGCGCTTGGCCTGCGCTATTATCATTCCATGCGCCACGTGATCCTGCCCCAAGCAAGCCGCATCGCGGTCGCGCCGACCGTCGGCTTCCTGGTCCAGCTGATAAAGGGCACGTCGCTCGCGTCGATCATCGGCTTCACCGAACTGACCCGGCAAGGGCAGATCATCAACAATGCGACGTTCAGCCCATTTCTCGTCTTCGGCACGGTGGCTGCTATCTATTTCCTCTTGTGTTGGCCGTTGTCGCTGGTCGCACGTCGCATGGAAACCCGTTTTTCCCGCGCAACGGCACGTTGACGGGCCCCACCGGCGGGAGGGCCGGCATGTGAAAGGGAAGGAAGAATGAATATATCGAGACGCATGGCAATGTCGGTTCTTGGCGCTGCACTTCTTGCCGGTTTCGTGTCCCCCGCTGCCGCGCAGACGGTGGAGGCCATCAAGTCGGCCGGGACGGTCAAGGTCGGAATGCTGGTCGATTTTCCGCCGTTCGGGATTATGGACGCGAGCAACAATCCGGACGGCTATGACGCGGACGTCGCGAAATTGCTTGCCAAGGAACTCGGGGTCGAAGTGACGATCGTGCCCGTGACCGGCCCGAACCGCATCCCCTATCTGCAGAGCAATCAGGTGGACCTGCTCGTCGCTTCACTGGGCATCACCGAAGAGCGTGCCAAGAACGTCGATTTCTCCCAACCTTACGCCGGCATCTCGATCGGCGTGTTCGGCGCCCAGGATCAGGCGGTCGCAAAACCGGAAGATCTGGCCGGCAAGACGATCGGCGTGGCGCGCGCCAGCACGCAGGACACGGCGGTCACCAAGATCGCGCCGTCGGACGCGAACATCCAGCGTTTTGACGACGATGCCAGTGCGGTGCAGGCATTGCTTTCCGGCCAGGTCGAGCTGATCGGCGTGTCCAATGTCGTCGCCCAGCAGATCGAGGCGGCCGCTCCCGGGCGGTTCAACCAGAAGCTCATCTTGAATCAGCAGGTTCAGGGCATCGCCGTCCGCAAGGGATCGAGCGAGATGCTGAGCTTCGTCAACGCCTTCCTCGATAAGGTTAAGACGGACGGTCAGCTCAACGCCATCCACCAGAAATGGCTTGGTTCTCCGCTGCCGGACTTCGTGACCAAAGCGAAATAAGAAAACGGGAGCCCCTCGCGATGAACATGGTAAGCGAAATCGCCTCCTCCCCCGGTGCGCGCGGGGCTTCTGATCCGGCCGTGCGCATGGAGGACGTGAACAAGTGGTATGGGTCCTTTCATGCCCTGAAGAACGTCAACCTGACCGTTGGCCGTGGCGAACGGATCGTCATTTGCGGACCTTCGGGCTCCGGCAAGTCGACGATGATCCGCTGCATCAACCAGCTCGAGACCATTCATTCGGGCAGGATCGTCGTCGATGGACATAACCTGACCGCCGGTGGAAAGAATGTCGATCTGATCCGCCAGGAGACCGGCATGGTCTTTCAGCAGTTCAATCTGTTTCCCCATATGACGGTACTCGAGAACTGCACGCTCGCTCCGATGAAAGTGCGCGGCATCACGAAAGCCGAAGCCGAAGAGACTGCCATGAAATTTCTCAGGCGCGTGCGCATCCCCGAGCAGGCGGCGAAATATCCGGCTCAGCTTTCAGGCGGACAGCAGCAGCGCGTGGCGATCGCGCGAGCGCTCTGCATGAATCCGAAGATCATGCTTTTCGACGAGCCGACTTCGGCGCTCGATCCGGAAATGGTGAAGGAAGTACTGGACACCATGGTGGATCTCGCGAACGAAGGCATGACCATGCTGTGCGTGACGCATGAGATGGGCTTCGCGCGAAGCGTAGCCGATCGCGTCGTGTTCATGGATCGCGGCGAAATCCTCGAAGTCGCAACGCCCGATACTTTCTTCAGCGCCCCGCAACACGAGCGCACACGATTCTTCCTCGGCCAGATCTCCTGACGGACGGCGCACTCAGCTGAAGCGGGTCGCATTCAAGCGAATTCGACGCGCTTCAAGTCTTTGTTTTCAATGCATGTTGTTGGGCCGAAGCGATGCGGGCTTTTTGGCGACATGCAATAGTTGGAGTTTAGACGTGAAACCAGACTTGTTGCTCGTAGAGCCAATGATGCCGCTCGTCATGGAGGAGCTTTACCGGGATTATACGGTCCACAGGCTCTATGAGGCCAGCGACCGGCCGGCGCTCGACGCCGCGCTTTCTTCCATTCGCGCGGTTGCCACCGGCGGCGGTTCGGGTCTGTCCAATGACTGGATCGAGAAGCTTCCTTCACTTGGGATCATCGCGATCAACGGGGTCGGCACAGACAAGGTGGATCTTGCCTATGCGCGCAGCCGCAACATCGATGTAACGACGACGCCGGGTGTGCTCACCGACGACGTTGCGGACTTGGGTATCGCGCTGACGCTTGCGGTCCTGCGCCGGCTCGGCGAAGGTGACAGGCTGGTGCGGGAAGGCCGCTGGGCGGCGGGCGAACAATTGCCGCTCGGCCATAGCCCGAAAGGCAAGCGGATCGGCGTGCTCGGCCTTGGGCAGATCGGGCGCGCATTGGCGTTCCGCGCGGAGGCCTTCGGCATGTCGGTGCGCTACTGGAACCGCTCCAGGCTGACCAACGTCAAGTGGGTGGCTCATCAAAGCCCAGTCGATCTCGCCCGCGACAGCGATGTGCTCGCCGTCTGCGTGGCGGCGAGTGCCGCAACCCAGAACATCGTCGACGCCTCCGTGCTTGAAGCACTCGGCCGCCAGGGCATCGTCATAAACGTCGCGCGCGGCAGCGTCATCGACGAGGACGCCTTGATCGGGGCGCTGCGGTCCGGAACGATCGCGGGCGCGGGGCTCGACGTCTTCGTCAACGAGCCGAAGATCCGCAGCGAATTCTATTCGACGCCGAATACCGTGCTCATGCCGCATCAGGGCAGCGCGACGGTCGAGACGCGCATAGCCATGGGGCAACTCGTGCTTGCGAATCTCGCCGCCCATTTCGCCGGCGGAAAATCGCCGAATATCGTCAACTGAAGCGGGGACCATCATGATTGTTCGTCAAGCCCTTTTCGAGGGCGCGGTTCATCCTGGCCAGGAAGGGGCATTCCGTGCCTACGTGGCCGAGAAGCTGATGCCGCTTTGGGAGGCCTTTCCGGGCGTTCGGGAAGTCCGGGTTCTCCATGCCGTGGAGCGCGATGCGGGAGCGACGCCGTTCGCGATGATCCTTTCCACCGCCTACGATGATCGCGAAGCTCTGGCGCAGGCTCTGGAATCACCTGTGCGCTACCAGAGCCGTGAGATGACCAAGGGCCTGCTGGAGATGTTCGACGGACACATCCATCACCATGTGTTCGAGCTTAGCCAAGACTAGGCTCCGACGATCGAGGAGGGGGCGGGAGAACGCAGCTCAGCGGGCAGCCGGTTCGGAGACGCCTCCGGCGCAAAACTCATATGGCATCTTGACCGTTCTCGGCATGACAAGAGGATAAGAGATCGCCGAACGGGTGAACGTCATTTGCGCTGCATGCGTCGCCAAGCGGCTGGCGAAACATCGCAGATGGCCGAGAATACGTGGGTCAGATGGCTTTGATCCGCAAACCCGCAACTGACGGCGATCTCTGCTATGGGTGTCTCTCCCAGGAGCAGGCTTTTCGCTTTTTGGATTCGGTGTTCGGTCAGCCAGCGATGCGGCGTGCGCCCGGTCGATTTCTTGAATGCCCGAATGAAGTGGCTTGTGGACAGGCCGCAGATCGATGCGATCTCCGTCATCGCGATTTTGCGTGACGCATGCTCCGCAAGATAGGCCGTCGCGGCAGTCAGTTGATGTTTGGAAAGGCCGTGCGGCTGAACGGAGGCGAGGTCGACGCCGCCGTAGCGGCTTACGAGATGGGCCTGCAAGGCAAGCAGGGCGTGGTCTACATACAGGCTGTCGGCGTTCTGCGGATCTGAAAGAGCAGGCAGGAGCGCTTGGGCAAGATGGTGCACCACCGGGTCGATCTGGCCGGGCTCGCATTTGAGGCGGGCGAGCCCGCCTTTTCCGTTATCCCGCAAAAACGCCTGCAGGACCTTGCGATCGATCGCAAATCGCATGTTGTCGAATTGTGAGCGGTGCTCGCAGCGCCAGTCCTCGGCAAGATCTGTGATCGACAATGCCCCCTGCGCGTGGCCTCCATCATGCACCAGCCGCCCGTTTCGCCACAAACGGTGATCCTTGAACGGGCGAAGTTGAACGATGGTGCTGAATGAGTCCGAATTCGGGATTGCGATGCTCTCATGCTTGCCGACGTGATCGCTCCGAACATGGGCAACCGACATGGATTCTGATCGAAGTACGGTCACTTGCGGTCCGATTGGCATGAGTTTCCTCCTTTTTTTGTCAGCGCCACCGGAGCCCAGCGACAAAGCTAGCTGCGAGCGGTTGCGCAGCGCTGCGCCTCTTCATGGCGGGTGGAGATGATCAGGATCTGGAAGGGCTTCCCCGTTACCCCTTCGGGTTGAGGTCCGAATACGCGGCGAAGACACAGGCGGTTACCACCCGCACGTCGTCCGTCATCGCGCATTCGCGATTGGGGTGGGGGTGCGGCCGGAAGCCTTTGCGGTGGTAACCAGCGGAGGGTCTCAGCGCGATCACGACAGATCTCCTTATGCTCCGGCGCTGCTGTTTTCTCGCCGCCTCGCCATCGTGGACCGTGTATACAGGCTCGTGGGCTTGCTTAGATAGTGGGATATTTGAGACATATTTGTTCGAGAAAGTTGAACTATGTCTAATCCCGGCACACCGACTTTCGAGCAGCTTCGGGTGTTCCTGGCCGTGGTCGATGCCGGAAGTTTTGCGGGCGCAGCCCGTCGGCTCAACCGTGCCGTCTCCGTCATCAGCTACGGCATCGCCAATCTGGAGGCGCAACTCGGCATCGAGTTGTTCGAGCGCGAAGGCACGCGCAAGCCCAAATTGATGGCCGCAGGGCGAACCGTGCTCGCGGAAGCGCGGGCACTCGCGCACGGCCTCGACGGCCTGCGCGCCAAGGTGAAGGGACTGCTCGACGGTTTGGAGGCGGAGGTGGACATCGCGGTCGACGTGATGCTGCCAGCGGAAAGGCTCGGAAAGGTATTGCACGCCTTTGCCGAAACGTTTCGCACGGTGTCGCTGTGCCTGCATGTCGAAGCCCTCGGCGCGGTCACCGCGGCCGTGCTTGAGCGCAAGGCGGTGATCGGGATTTCCGGCCCGCTGGCGGTGGGCGTCGAGGGAGTGGAGTGCATCGCAGCCGGGTCGGTGCCCATGATTCCGGTGGCCGCGCCCGACCATCCGCTCGGGCGCATGGAAAGGATCGAGCCAGGAGAGGCGCGAAATCACGTCCAACTCGTCTTGACTGATCGTTCACTCTTCACCGAGGGGCAGGATTTTGCCGTGCTCAGTCCTCGGACCTGGCGGCTCGCCGACCTCGGCGCCAAGCATGCGCTGCTACGCCAGAGGATCGGCTGGGGCAACATGCCCCTGCCTCTGGTCCGGCCCGACCTGGAAAGCGGTACGCTCTTGCGGCTCGATATGCCTGATCACAAGGGTGGAATCTATCGCTTCGCCGGCGTCTGGCGGCGCGACACGCCGCCGGGACCGGCCGCTTCGTGGTTGTTGGATCAATTTGTGGCGCTGGGCGCCAACGACGTCGAAGAAGAGGGGCTTTCCGACATCTGAAGCAATTCCAGACAACGTGCGCAACGGTTTTCCGGCCCGGATCGCGCGCTTCAAAACATGCCGAAACGATGCGCATTGCAGATAAACGCGTTCTTTGTACAACATCGCTGCGACCACACTGTTGCCGCGCATACCCTCCCGCGGCTTTCCCGTTTATGCGCCTACTTAGGGAAGCGGGCGGGGGAGAAAGCCCGAGGATCAAGCGCTTCGATCCTGAACTCTTCGAGCAGGGGGGCGCCCGCGAGTTGGCTGGCAGCGAGCGCTCCGAGCGCCGGCGAGGTGAGAATACCGTAGCCGCCCTGGCCGGCAAGCCAGAAGAAGTCCGAACGCCCTGATGCAAAACCGACGACGGGCAGCTTGTCGGCGGAAAAACTGCGCAGGCCCGCCCAGCTCTTGGCGATCCGTCGAACGGAGATGGTAGTGGCTTCTTCCACGTAGTGTGCTGCCCAGGCAACGTCGATCTCCTCCGGCTGGACATCGGATGGCTCGCAAGGCGTGGCGTCAGCAGGAGAGGCGAGCAGTCGGCCGCCTTCCGGCTTCATGTAAAAATCCTCGTCTATCTCGTTGATTTCCGGCAAGGTTCCCGCGTCGACGCCATCCGGAAGATCGACGGTGATGGCGGTACGCCGATGCGGGAGAATGCCGATCGGGTCGACCCCGAAGAGCGCGGCGACCGGATCGGCCCAGGCGCCGGCGGCGTTGACCACAACTTTTGCGCTGATTTCACCAGCGGACGTCGTGAGGACCCAGGCAGTTCCATCGCGTTCGGCCGACAAGACTTCATGGCGTTCCAGGATGTCGCATCCGTTGCGGCGGGCGCCCTTGACGTAGCCCTGGAGCAGGTTCTCCACCTCGATGTCCCAGAAGTTCGGGTCAAAGTAAGCGGCAGCGACATAATCAGGCTTGAGGATCGGGACGCGAGCGATTGCCTCCGCGGGGGTCACGCGTTCGATTTCCGGCGTGAACGCGCGTTCCGCGGCCAGAACTGTTTCGAACCGTTCGACTTTGTCGGCGCTCGCGATCATGACGCCGCCGCGCTGCTTCAAGAGCGGCACGTCCGTGAAGCCCTGCGGCGGCCGGTCGAAGAAGACCTTGGAAATCCCCGCCAGCGCGCACACTTCCGGCGCGTTGTACCTCAGTACGAATTCTGCGGCTGAGCGACCGGTGCTGTGGTAACCGAGCGCGTCTTCCCGTTCGATGACGGCAGCCGAGCGATGCGGGCTAAGGAAATAGGCAAGCGACAATCCCGCAATTCCGCCGCCGATGATAACGACATCGTATTTCCGCATATTTCCGGCTCCTCACGTCCTTCGCGCGGACCATAAGGAGGCTAGAAGCGGCGTTCAAATTTATAGCGGGAAATGCCGTTATCAATCCTGATGATGCGGTAGGCAGTGATCCAGCGGTTCAGTGTCCGAGACATGGGCGAGAAAGGCGGCTTCCGCCGGATTAAGTATCGAGTTCGGGTTCGAGATACGAAAGACATCCGTTGTGGGAAGGTCGCTGTAGGGCGGCAACTGCCACAGCTGCCCGGCCTTGACTCCCGGGCCTGCGAGGTGAACGGGCAGCATGCCGATACCGACATTCGCCGAAATCAGCCGCATGACCTCCTCGACATTGCAGGAAACGCCCCGAACCTGCTGGCCGAAGGAGCCGATCGCGCGAACGGCGGTCACCGAATTCATGTGCTGCCCGCCCAGCACGTCGGCAATGAAAGCAATATACGGGTTGCCGCGCAGGTCGTTGAAATCGATGCCTTCAACGCCGAACAGCGGATGTCCGCGTCCGCAATAAAGTGCGTAGCGCTCGCGAATATGGAAGCTCTTGTTCAATCCGTCGGGGATCACCCCGTCGCAAAGGCCCATGGTCGCAATGTTGCGCTCGACGGCGCTGAGCACATCGACGGTCGTCGCTATAGTGATCGAGATCGTCACTTTCGGATGCAGGCGGAAAAAAGTTTCGAGCTTCCGATCCCAGGCCGGATTATGCGCATGGCTTACCGCATGAATGTTGAGATGACCGGTCACCTCTTCCCCAGCGGTCTCCAGAACATTTGGCAGGCGGATCACCGCCGCAAAGATGTCCCGGCACTGGCCGTGCAATTTCTCGCCTGCTTCGGTGAGATCGAACCGGCCCGGTCGACGGTCGATCAGTTTCTGCCCGACGGTCTGTTCCAGCCGCTTCAACGCCATGCTGACGGCCGGCTGCTGCAGAAGCAGCCGGTTGGCCGCTGCCGTGATGCTGCCCTCCTCGACGACGACGACGAAGGTGCGCAGCAGATTCCAATCGAGATTATGGGCAAAACGTTCGAGGCGATTGTTGGTCATGGCGGCGGGGGTGTCGAGCTCTGTATCGCGTTTGCGAATAATCAGCAGAACCGCCTCGGACGCAAGGTCCATTCCGCAGGCGCATGAGTCAGTGTCTCAATTTCGTTTGAAACCGATGATCCCGCTTGCCATAACCACAGGCGGAAAAATACGACGGGAGAGAGACATGGCCGAAAAGATCCAGTTCCAATGGGACGATCCGTTCCTGCTCGAGGACCAATTGAGCGAGGACGAGCGGATGATCCGCGATACGGCACGCGCCTACGCTCAGGAGAAGCTGCAGCCGCGTGTGATCGAGGCCTATCGGGAGGAGAAGACCGACCCAACGATCTTCCGGGAGATGGGTGAACTCGGCCTGCTCGGCGTCACCGTGCCGGACACCTATGGCGGCGTCGGCGCCTCCTACGTCTCCTACGGCCTCGTCGCCCGCGAAATCGAGCGCGTCGATTCCGGCTATCGTTCGATGATGAGCGTCCAATCGTCGCTCGTCATCTATCCGATCTTCGCCTACGGCTCCGAGGATCAGAAGCAGGAATATCTGCCGAAGCTTATCAGCGGCGAATGGATCGGCTGCTTCGGTCTGACGGAGCCGGATGCGGGTTCCGATCCGGCTGGCATGAAGACACGGGCGATAAAGACCGATGGCGGCTATCGGCTGATCGGCTCGAAGATGTGGATTTCCAACGCTCCGCTCGCTGACGTCTTCGTCGTCTGGGCGAAGTCGGAGGCTCATGGAAACGCGATCCGCGGCTTCGTGCTGGAAAAGGGCAGGAAGGGGCTCTCGGCACCGAAGATCGCTGGCAAGCTTTCGCTTCGCGCATCGATCACGGGTGAGATCGTTCTCGACAATGTCGAGGTTGGCGAGGACGCGCTGCTGCCGAACGTCGATGGGCTCAAGGGTCCCTTCGGCTGCCTTAATCGCGCCCGCTACGGCATCTCCTGGGGAGCGTTGGGTGCCGCCGAATTCTGCTGGCACGCGGCGCGTCAATACGGGCTCGACCGCAAGCAGTTCAACCGCCCGCTAGCGCAGACCCAGCTCTTCCAGAAGAAGCTCGCGGACATGCAGACCGAGATTACGTTGGGTCTGCAGGGATCGCTCCGTGTCGGCCGGCTGATGGACGAGGGCCGGATGGCTCCGGAGATGATCTCGATCGTCAAGCGCAACAACTGCGGCAAGGCGCTGGATATCGCCCGCATGGCGCGCGACATGCACGGCGGCAACGGAATTTCCGAGGAGTATCAGGTCATGCGCCATATGCTGAACCTGGAAACGGTCAACACCTACGAGGGCACGCACGACGTCCACGCCCTGATCCTCGGCCGCGCCCAGACCGGGCTCCAGGCCTTCTTCTGAGCGTTGCCGCCATGGAAACCCCACTGAAGGGCATTCGCGTTCTCGAACTCGCCCGCATTCTGGCTGGCCCCTGGATCGGCCAGACGCTCGCCGATCTTGGAGCCGACGTGATCAAGGTCGAGAGCCCGGCCGGCGACGATACGCGAACCTGGGGGCCGCC
Source organism: Sinorhizobium sp. 8-89 (assembly GCF_030124325.1). GTDB lineage: Bacteria > Pseudomonadota > Alphaproteobacteria > Rhizobiales > Rhizobiaceae > Sinorhizobium. The sequence goes on along the minus strand of NZ_JASKLR010000008.1, from coordinate 187,686 downwards.
CTTTGTGGAGGGCGAGGGTGGCGAGAAGCTCGACGCCGCCTATTTTCATGCCTGCAACCGGGGCAAGCGATCGGTCGTGCTCGACTTCACGACGGAGGAAGGGCAGGAGGCGGTGCGCCGGCTGGCGGCGCAATCCGACGTCCTCCTCGAAAACTTCAAGGTAGGCGGTCTCGCCAAATACGGGCTCGACTACGAGAGCCTCCGAAAGATCAATCCGCGGCTCATCTATTGTTCAGTGACCGGTTTCGGCCAGGATGGGCCCTATGCTCACCGCGCCGGTTACGACTACATCGTTCAGGGCATGAGCGGCATCATGGATCTGACCGGTGAGCCGGATGGCGAACCGCAGAAGATCGGCGTCGCCTTTGCCGACATCTTTACCGGGCTCTACGGTGTAATCGCGGTGCAGGCGGCACTCGCGCAGCGCGAACGCACGGGCGAGGGGCAGCAGATCGACATGGCATTGCTCGATTGCATGACCGGCGTGCTTGCCAATCAGGCGCTGAATTTTCTCGTCTCCGGCAAGGCGCCGCGTCGCCTCGGCAACGCCCATCCGAACATCGCGCCCTACCAGGTCTTTCCGACCGCTGACGGCCATTTGATCGTCGCGGTCGGAAACGACCGGCAATTCGTCAAGTTCTGCGACGTGCTCGGCCGCCCCGAGCTTGCGACAGACCCGCGTTACCTGACCAACGCTGGCAGGGTTCATCATCGCGACAGCCTTACGCCGGATTTGGCTGCGGAAACGGCGAAGTTTACGCGGGATGCGCTTCTGGCCAAGCTCGAAGCCATGGGCGTGCCGGGCGGCCCGATCAACACGGTCGCCGACGTCTTCGCCGATCCCCAGATCCTCCATCGCCAGATGCGGGTGGACACGCCGCATGCCGGCGCGGCGGCCGGTACTTCGCCGGGCGTCAGGACGCCGCTTCGCTTCTCAGGCGCGTCGCTCTCGCTTGAGCGCGGCGTGCCCCGGCTTGGGGAGCACACGACGGAAGTGCTGGCCGAGATTGGCATGGCCGTCCCGAAAGCAAAAGGCTGAGACCGACTCGGCTTCACGTTGCGGGTTTGCGGCTTTTGCCCCTCACCCTAGCCCTCTCCCCGCAAGCGGGGCGAGGGGATTTTTGGCGCTGGCGCTGCCGCGGGGCCCTTCGCCCTGCTTACGGGAGAAGGGTGGCTGGCAGGCCGGATGAGGGGCATAACCGCTAAGTTTCTTAACTCTTCAAAGCTCGGCTGAAGACGCGTGAGAGCCGCTCAGCAAAGGCGCGCGGATCCTCCGGCTTGTCGCCGTCGAGCACGCGTGCCTGGTCGAGCAGAAGCTTCACCGCATCTTCGCGGAAGACCCCGTCCTCAGTCGGGCAGGCGGCAAGGGCCGTGATCAGCGCGTGGCCGGGATTGATCTCCAGGATCGGTCTTGCCGCGCTGTCGATGCGGCCGGCTCCCTGCAGCATTTTCTCAAGCTGGCGATCCGGTCCGTGCTCCGGCGCAACAAGGCAGACCGCGCTTTCCGTCAGCCGCTCCGAGGTCCTCACGTCAGAGACCGCGTCGCCGAGCGCCGCCTTGGCAAAGGTCACGAAATCGGCGACGGTCTGGCTCGTCTCCTCGGAGGTCGTATCGTCGGCCACTTGCTTCGCGATACCGGCGAGATCGGCGGCCCCTTGCGTGATCGACTTGAACGGCTTGCCTTCGAAATCCGGCGCCGAGGTCACCCAGAAGCTGTCGACCGGATCGGTGAGCAGTAGCACTTCGACGCCGCGGGCACGGAATCCTTCAAGCTGCGGCGATGCCTTCAGCTGCGCAAGGTTGTCGCCGGCGAGATAGTAGATTGCCGTCTGCCCTTCCTTCATGTCCTTGACGTAGTCGCCCAAGGCGCGCGGCTTGTCGTCCGAAGCGGTGGTGCGGAAGCGTGAGAGCGCGATGAGCTGTGCCCGCCGTTCGAAATCCTCGTAGATGCCTTCCTTTATGACGCTGCCGAAGTCTTCCCAAACCTTGGCGAAGGCTTCCGGCTCGCTTTCCGCGAGCTTCTCGATGCTGGTCAGAATCCGGTTCGTCAGCCCCTTGCGGATGCTGGCAAGCAGCGGGCTCTCCTGGATCATCTCACGCGAGACGTTGAGCGGCAGATCGGCCGTATCGATAAGCCCTCGCACGAAGCGCAGGTAGCGCGGCAGCAATTCCGCCTCGTCAGTGATGAAGACGCGCTTGACGTAGAGCTTCATCCGTCCTTTGCGGTCCGGGTCGAAAAGATCGAAAGGCTTGGAGCCCGGGACGAAAGCGAGTGCCGTATATTCGTGGCGCCCTTCGGCACGGAAGTGAACGGTCACGGCCGGCTCGTCATACTGGCCGGCGACGCTGCGGTAGAAATCCGCATAGTCTTCCTTGGAAATCTCGCTCTTCTGCTTGGTCCAGAGCGCGGTGCCGTCGGCCACCTGGGCGGGCTCGTCGCCGGGTTTCTCGACGATCGAGATCGGCACGGGCACGTGGCCGGACTGATCCTTGACGATCCGCTCGACAGTCCAGCGCGACGTGTACGTCTTGGCGTCATCCATGAGATGCAGCGTGATCCGTGTGCCGCGCGCCGGCGCATCGGCGAGCTCGACCGCGGAAACCGTATAGCTGCCCTTGCCGTCGGACGTCCAATGCCAGGCCTTGTCCGAGCCGGCACGGCGAGAAACGACTTCGACATTGTCGGCGACCATGAAGGCGGAGTAGAAGCCGACGCCAAACTGTCCGATGAGCTGCGCGCCTTCCTTGCCCTGAGCGGCTTCGATTCGCTCCATGAAGGCGCGCGTGCCGGAACGGGCGATAGTGCCGAGGGATTCGACCAGTTCGTCGCGGCTCATACCAATGCCGTTGTCCTCGACGACGAGGCGGGCCTTTTCCTCGTTCAGCGTCAACGTGATGCGTGGCGCGGGATCGTTGCCGAGCAGCTCGGGCGCAACGATCGCCTCGTAACGCAGCTTCTCGCAGGCATCTGCCGCATTCGAAATCAGTTCGCGAAGGAAGATGTTCTTGTCCGAGTAGACCGAGTGCACCATCAAATGGAGCAACCGCGCCACATCGGCTTCGAAGACATGTTTTTCGACGGACATTTCGACTTCACTCATCGCGTTGCAAACCTCCTTGATTGGTTTGCCCCAATTGGCAAGCCGTGCGCCGATTTTCAAGGGTTGTCTTGCCGAGGGTACGTTTCGGTGCAATCCTGCCTGAGCTGATAGAGGCCGACCCTGTGAAGCGCAGCGGGCTCTGCCGCTTCGAATGCCGCTGCCGCGCCGCCTTCTTCTTTGACGCAAATCAACGCTCCAGAGGCCGCGTTGCTTTTATCGGCAATCAGGGAAGCGGCCGGTCTTGGTCGCGACAAGGAGTGGCCCCATCGCTGAAGCTCGATGGAAGGAGGCACCGCAACGCCTTCTGGTCGGCGAAGGAGTTCCGGAATGTCCGAGGTGACCGCGTTAACGGCCCAGCCGTCCAAATACGACCGGTTGATCGCCGCCGCGCAGGCCGAGAAGCCGGCAGCCACTGTCGTCGCGCATCCTTGCGACGAAACCTCGCTGCGCGGCGCGATTGAAGCCGCAGACATCGGGCTTATCGTGCCGGTATTGGTCGGACCGGAAGCCAAGATCCGCAAAGTGGCGGCGGAACACCGGCTCGATCTCGGCCGGCGGGAGATCGTCGATGTGCCGCACAGCCACGCTGCAGCCGCCAAGGCCGTCGCACTGATCCGCGAAGGCAGGGGCGAGCTCCTGATGAAGGGCAGCTTGCATACCGACGAACTGATGCATGAAGTCGCCGCCTCCGCCACCGGTCTTCGAACCGAGCGGCGGATCAGCCACGTCTTCGTGATGGACGTCCCCGGCCACGCCGACACGCTCTTTATCACTGACGCCGCGATCAACATCTTTCCGAACCTCGAAGCCAAGCGCGACATCGTCCAGAACGCGATAGATTTGTGGGTCACCATCGGCCTCGGCGAGCCGCGCGTCGCCATTCTTTCGGCGGTGGAGACCGTGACGACCAAGATTCCTTCGACGATCGAGGCCGCCGCGCTTTGCAAGATGGCGGAACGCGGCCAGATCACGGGCGGCCTGCTTGAAGGGCCACTCGCATTCGACAATGCGATCGATCCGGAATCGGCGCGCATCAAGAGTATCAATTCGCCGGTGGCCGGCCGCGCTCAAATCCTCGTCGTGCCGGATCTCGAAGCCGGGAACATGCTCGCCAAGAACCTGACTTTTCTCACCCATGCCGACGCCGCCGGCATCGTCCTTGGCGCACGTGTGCCGATAGTGCTCACCTCGCGAGCGGACTCGATCCGCACCCGCCTCGCTTCCTGCGCCGTCGCCGCGCTCTATGCGGCGCGGCGACGAGCGGCGCAGGTGATAGCGGTATAGCGCCATGGACGCGATCCTCGTCATCAACGCCGGCTCATCGAGCCTGAAGTTCCAGGTCTTCGGCATCGTCGACACGGACCTGAAGCGCCATATTCGGGGGAAGATCGACGCCATCGGGACGCGGCCGCGTCTGCGGGCGATTGCGGGCGACGGCAGCCAGCTCATCGATCGGACCTATGACGCGGCCGATGTCCGCGACCTTCCGACCGCCATTGCCGAGGCTAGACGCTGGCTCTCGACGCTGGACGGCTTCGATCTGCGCGCGATCGGCCACCGGGTCGTGCATGGCGGCCCGGACTACGCGCGGCCGGTCCTGATTGATGCAACGGTATTGGACCGGCTGGCAAGCTATCAGGACCTTGCTCCTCTGCATCAGCCGAACAACCTGGCACCGATCCGGCTGGCGATGGAGATCAACCCGGATGTGCCGCAGGTCGCCTGCTTCGACACTGCCTTTCACCGTGGCCACGCCGAGCACACTGATTGCTACGCCCTGCCAAGGGACTTCTATGATCAGGGCATTCGGCGCTACGGCTTTCACGGACTTTCATACGAATACGTCGCCGAGCGGCTGCGGGAGGTAGCGCCGAAAGCAGCCCGCGTCATCGTCGCCCACCTCGGCAGCGGTGCTTCGATGTGCGCGCTGCGAGACGGTCGCAGCATCGAGAGCACGATGGGCTTCACCGCCCTCGACGGTCTGCCGATGGGAACCCGGCCGGGTCAGCTCGATCCGGGCGTCGTCCTCTATCTGATCACCCATAAGGGCATGAGCGCCGAGAAAGTGTCGGACCTGCTCTACCATGACGCCGGGCTCAAGGGGTTGTCCGGTCTGTCGAGCGACATGCGCGAACTTCTGGCGAGCGCCGACCCGAATACCGCGCTCGCCGTCGCTCATTTCGTTTATCGGTGTGTGCTCAATACGGGGATGCTCGCGGCGGCGCTGGGAGGGGTCGATGCCTTCGTCTTCACGGCAGGCGTAGGCGAGAACTCTGCCCCGATCCGAGCACGAATCGTCGAAGGCCTCCGCTGGGTCGGGGCGGAGCTCGATCCGTCGGCGAACGAGGCGGGCGCCGCATTGATCTCAACGGCTAAAAGCCGCGTTGCCCTGCACGTTATGCCGACCGACGAGGAACTGATGATCGCGCGCCATACGCTTGCGCTCGTCAATAAGCATGCGGCCTGATTTGGCCAGGCTGCTGTTTGCTCAGATGTTGCCCATGCAGAGATACTTCATCTCCAGATAGTCCTCGAGACCGTGGCGGGAGCCTTCCCGGCCGATGCCGGACTGCTTGATGCCGCCGAAGGGCGCCGCTTCCGAAGACATCCGCCCGGTATTGATGCCGACCATGCCATATTCGAGCGCTTCGGCCACATGCCAGACGCGCTTCAGGTTCTCAGCGTAGAAATAGGCGGCGAGGCCATAGATCGTGTCGTTGGCTTCGGCCACCACCTGCTCGGCCGTTTCGAAACGGATGATCGGCGCGATCGGACCGAAGGTCTCCTCCTGGGCGACACGCATAGCATGTGAAATGCCGGTCAGAACCGTCGGCTCGAAGAATGTGCCGTTGGTGCCGATCCGCCTGCCGCCGCATCGTACTTCTCCGCCCTTGGCCAAGGCATCGGCGACATGCGCCTCGATTTTCTCGATCGCATGGCTGTCGATCATAGGCCCGATCGCGACTCCGGCAGAAAACCCGTCGCCGACAGTGAGTTCACGCACCCGGGCAACAAATTTTCCAGCGAAGGCGTCGTGTACGGCGGATTGCACATAGATGCGATTGGCCGAAACGCAGGTCTGGCCGGCATTGCGGAACTTGGCCTGCACGGCGCCGTCGACCGCCTCGTCAATATCGGCGTCGTCGAAAACGATGAAGGGCGCGTTGCCGCCGAGTTCGAGGCTGACTTTCTTGATCTGGTCGGAACATTGCCGCATCAGGAGCCGTCCGACCTCGGTGGAGCCGGTGAAGCTGATCTTGCGAACCTTGGGATTGCTGCAGAGTTCGCGGCCGATCGGGGCGCCTTCAGCGGCGTAAAGCAGGTTGACGACGCCTTTCGGAAAGCCGGCCTTTTCCGCAAGCACGAACATCGCGCCGGCCACGAGTGGCGTCTGTTCCGCGGGCTTTAGCAGAACCGCGCAGCCGGCGGCGAGCGCCGGCGAGATTTTGCGCGCCACCATGGAGGCCGGGAAGTTCCAGGGCGTGATGGTGCCGACGACGCCGACGGGCTGCTTGATGACGAGCATGCGGCGGTCGTTGGCTGGTGCTGGGAAGGTTTCGCCATAGATGCGCTTGGCTTCCTCTGCATACCACTCGACATAGGATGCCGCGTGAAGAACCTCGCCTTTCGCTTCGGCTAGCGGTTTGCCCATTTCGGCGGTGAGAATGGCGGCGAGATCATCGACATGCTCGACGATCAGATCATGCCAGCGACGCAGGATCGTGCTTCGGTCTTTCGCCGGCTTGGCGGCCCAGAGGCTCTGCGCCTCGGCCGCAGCATCGATCGCGGCATGCGCCTCGTCGACTCCCATGTCGGGCAGCGTTGCGAGCAATTCTCCGGTCGACGGATTGAAGACGTCGAATGTCGTGCCGGTCCACTTGGCGGAAGGGCGGGTTACACTTTCCAGCGCGGCAAACAGCTCGCCCGCGCGAAGGTGCTTGGTAAGTGCGGCTGTCAATCCCATAGCGCATCCTCCGGCGAGGCCTGCCGCGGTCGGGCCGAGCCTCGCTTCGTTTTCTGCGGAGCGCCGGTCGCGCGCCCCGAGCCGGATCGTTGGCCGGACGCCCGCGATAGCGGGCGCTCGGGGTGAGGTCAACCGCGCGCTTCGAGGATCGACGTTTCGAGGATATCGAGTGCTTCCGCGAAGACCTCGTCCTGGATCGTGATCGGCGCCAGGAAGCGGATGACGTTGCCGTGCACACCGCAGGTCAAAAGGATCAGGCCCTTTTCCAATGCAATGAGGCGGACCCTGTTGGCGAAATCGGCGCTCGGCAGATTGGTTTTCACGTCGTTGAATTCGACCGCGTTCATGAAGCCCGGACCGCGAATATCGACGATCTCCGGCGCCTTTTCGCGGATTGCAGCGAGACGCTGCTTCAGGCGAGCCCCAAGCTGGTCCGCGCGCTCGCACAGCTTTTCCTCGGCGATAACGTCAAGAACCGCGTGGGCGGCGGCGATGCCGAGCGGGTTGCCGCCATAGGTGCCGCCGAGGCCACCCGGTCCGGGAGCGTCCATGATTTCCGCGCGGCCGGTTACGGCGGCAAGCGGGAAGCCACCGGCAAGACTCTTCGCCATCGTCATCAGGTCCGGAGCTACGTCGTGGTGCTCCATGGCGAACAGCTTGCCGGTGCGAGCAAAGCCGGTTTGAACCTCATCGGCGATCAGCAGGATGCCGTGCTGGTCGCAAATCTCGCGGAGCGCCTTCATGAAAGCGGTCGGGACAGGATAGAATCCGCCTTCGCCCTGCACCGGTTCGATGATGATTGCAGCGACGCGGGCCGGATCGACGTCGGCCGCGAAGAGTTTCTTCAGCGCTGCCAGCGACTGCTCGACGCTGACGCCGTGCAGTTGGATCGGGAAGGGCGCATGGAACACGTCCGCCGGCATCGCGCCGAAGCCGACCTTATACGGCACGACCTTGCCGGTCAGCGCCATGCCCATGAAGGTGCGCCCGTGGAAGCCGCCGCCGAAGGCGACGATGGCCTGTCGACCGGTTGCGGCGCGGGCGATCTTCACCGCGTTTTCGACTGCCTCGGCGCCGGTCGTCACGAAGATCGTCTTCTTGGCGAACTTGCCGGGGGCGAGCGCGTTCAGGCGCTCGGCGAGATGGACGTAATTCTCGTAAGGCACGACCTGGTGGCAGGTGTGGGTGAAGCGGTCGAGCTGGGCTTTGACGGCCGCAATCACCTTCGGGTGGCGATGACCGGTGTTGACGACGGCGATGCCCGAGGCGAAGTCGATGTAGCGGTTGCCTTCCTTGTCCCAGATCTCTGCATTTTCGGCGCGGTCAGCGTAGATCTGCGTGGTCATCCCGACACCGCGGGAAATGGCTGCATTCTTGCGATCGGTGAGGCTGGTCATCGTCGTTGTCCCGTTAGAGAAGTAATATGTTGCATTTTTTCTGCAACTTTTCTCCGGAAGTGGTACATCTTTTCCGATCGATTGCAAATCAAATTTGCTGATCGAGACAACACGTCCACTGATGGGCGCTTCTTGTAAATCCATGCGCCCGGCGGCTAGATTGCCGGCAGCGCCGATGGCTTGGAATCGCTGCGAGCTGCGATGCCAGAGAGAGGGTCGATGAGCGGGACCGGCAATGTACGCTACAAGGTCGCCGAGGCAGCAAGGCTGGCCGGTGTGTCGCCGTCCACGCTGCGGTTGTGGGAAACGCAGGGGCTCGTCGTGCCGGAGCGATCTGCCACGGGGCATCGGCAATATACCGAGGCAGACCTCGCGCGGCTGAAACGCATTTCCTGGTTTCGTGCCGAGCGCGGCCTGAACCCCGCCGCCATTCGCGAAGCCTTGGAAGCAGAGGGCGCGAATGACGATGCCAGTTCGGCTGTGGCACCGGAAAGCAACGTCGATCTCCAGGTCGGCCGGAAATTGCGGAGCCTCAGACATGCCGCGGGCAAGACGCTGGAGCAGGTGGCAAGCGATATAGGCATCGCGGCATCGGTGCTTTCCACCTTGGAGCGGACCTCGCAGGGTGTCTCTGTCGCCGTTCTCCATAATCTTGCGGAATATTTCGGTACGACGGTTTCCAGCCTCTCCGGGGAAGAGGAGCCTGAGGCGCGCGCGCTCGTCAGGGCCGGCGAGTGGCGCAACTGGCCGCGCACGACGCCGGGCGTGACAGTCCAATTGCTCGCCGAAGGCAAGAACCAGATGGATTGCCATCGCTTCGTGCTGGAACCGGGCGCGTCGAGCGAGGGCGCATATCGCCACGATGGCGAGGAATTCGTCTATGTGCTTTCCGGCCGCGTCGAATTCATATTGGACTCCGATCAGTTCTACGATCTGCATCCAGGCGACTCGCTCTATTTCGAGAGCCGGCGCCGGCATGCCTGGTCCAATCGCCACGACGGTGAGACCGTTCTGCTGTGGATCAATACGCCGCCGACGTTTTAATTGGTTCAGCCGAGACTTACGAGGAAAAGTTAAATTAAAATCTTTCCATCCGGCCTGCCGCTTCCTGGCTGTATTGCCGAAATTTTTGCAACTAAAATCGCCGCGATTGCCCTCGATCTGAGGTCTAACTGGACGTTCGAGGGGTATTGCTGTCGCGACACACTGCGGATTTCTCGCCGGTCGATGCGTTATCCTTGGTGCCGCCCTGCCAAAGTTTAGCCCTATTCGCTTCTACAGTCGCCTGCACCGCCCCTTAACTATTTGTTTACCTGCTTAAAATCACGGGCTCTTGCGACAGGGCCATCACCGAAACCGGCGAAAAAAATCATAATTGCGTAGGGAGCTGGTGCCACCAGGAGAGTATCCCGCAAAGATTTGAACTCGGAGGGGGATGTTCGATGCGGATTGCACGCGACCGGCAGTTGGATGGGCTACGTGCCATCGCTGTCACCATGGTGCTGTACGGACATTTTTTCGCGGCCGATGGGTCCTATTGGGGGCATATCGGCGTAAGGCTGTTCTTCGTGCTGAGTGGCTTCCTGATTACGCGGCTGCTGCTCGAAGCGCGCGCAGATGCCAGTTTCGAACCGGCTACGGCACTGAAATCGTTTTATGCACGCCGGGCGCTGCGCATCTTTCCACCTTATTTTGGCGTCCTGGGCATTGTCTGGTTAATCGATCTGGAAAGCTCCAAGGAGGTGTTGGCGTGGCACGCGCTCTACCTTTCGAATTTCTGGTACGCGATGCTGGGCGAGTGGACGCCGTGGGTCCTCTGTCACACCTGGAGCCTGAGCATTGAAGAGCAGTTCTATGTCGTCTGGCCGCTGATCGTCCTGATCGCCCCGCGGCGCTCGATGGCGGGAATTTGCATCGGCGTCATTGCCTGCTCCGTCGCCTACCGTTTCTATTGGCCGTTTACGGGCACACCGTCCCTGGCTCGCGACCTGCTTCCGCCAGCGTCAATGGACGCGCTTGCCTCCGGCGCTCTATTGGCCGTCTATCGATCGAAGAGCGTTGCCTGGTCTCACTGGGCGAGATTGAGTTGGATGCCGCTCCTGGGTGCATCCGTTTTCCTGTTTTGGCTCAGGCCCGTGTCGTTGACGCCGATGCTGGAGTGGTTGGCCTGGATCGGGCTCGAAATTTTTCCCCTTTTGCCGCTGACGATGCTGGTGGGCAATTGTTCGAGAGGGATAGACGGCCATCTCGGCAAGCTGGCCGAGCTTCCACCCCTGACGGCTCTCGGGCGCATCAGCTACGGTGTCTATCTTTTTCATGCGATTGTGCTTGCGTTGGTCGTCGAGGCTCAACCCTGGATTCCGGTCAATGTCTCCGAGCAGGGCGTTGGGCGGTTCGTGGTTGCAGGCGCAGCCACGTTGCTGATCGCGTCGATCTCCTGGATCGCCTTCGAAAAGCCGCTAAACGCACTGAAGCGTCATTTCCCATACGTCCGCCCGACGCTACCGAAAGATGTTCCTGCTTTCACGACCGCGGGCGATCGGATCGGAGCCATTCACGGAACAAGGGACGGCGAGTACCCGGCTTATCTGCGCGAAGCCAAATTCCTTCAGACTTCAGATCTTCAATAATACGCGAGCTGAACAATGCCCACGCCACTGGTCTCTGTCCTGCTGCCCGTCTACAACGCGGAACCCTATCTTCCCGCGGCGCTCGAAAGCATCCTGCGTCAGGATTACGGGCATCTGGAAATCATCGCCATAGACGACGGGTCTACGGATCGTTCGCTGGAGATCCTGGAGCGGCATCGGAAAGATGACGGTCGCATCCAAATCGTCTCGCGCGAAAACCGCGGCCTTATCGCGACGCTGAACGAGGGCTTGGTGCTTGCCAGGGGCGATCTTGTTGCAAGGATGGACGCCGACGATGTTTCCTATCCGTCTCGCTTTTCCCGCCAGGTTTCACTGTTCCAAAAACGGCCCGAGCTCGCGCTTTGCGGTACGGGAATCGACACGCTGATCGGTAACCGCCTTCTCCGCGGTACGCCCAATCCGATCTATCGGTCGGAAAGCCTCGGCACATTGTCGAGGTTCTTCACGATCTTCATGCACTCGACGGTGATCTATAATCGAAACGTGATGCCGCAGGAGATGCTCGTTTATGACGCGAGCTACGTGCATGCGGAGGATTTCGATCTGTTCAGACGAATTACAGATCGCTTCCCCGCAATGATGATCGATGAAGCACTGGTCGCCTATCGCATTCATGGCGACAGCGTCACGAGCAAGCACAAGCGCCAGATGCGCCAGACGCATCTGAAGATCGTGGCCGAAAACCTCGAGCGGGACCGTCTTGTCAGCGATACGAGCGCCCTCGGCGAGATCGGTGCAGCGGTCACATCGGACACGGTTCGAAATGCTGCCGAATTTGTCCTTGCGCTCGAACGGCAAATTTCCTCTCGACCGCCGGATGTGCGCCGGGCCTACGAAGACGGGGCCCAGTGTTTCTTCTATTTTCTGTATCAGCTCATAGCCGACGAAGAGCGACCGGAGCTGACGCATGCGTTCCTGACCTGGACCCGAAAATGGGGGCTGATCCGGCGTCGCGAACGATACGGCTTGCTCGCGGGGGCACGCGCGCCGTGGTGCAGCCGCGTTTCGCTCGCCGCCACGAGGCGGGTGGACTGGCTGGCGCGGTACCTGCAGTCGGTACCCGCTGCGACTGTTCTTCATCAGAATGGCTTGGCCTGAGATGGCGCCAGAACGTTCTGCAACAGCGCAGCAGCATCCCGGCGCAGCGGCCGCACGGCCGACCACCACCACTTCAATTTCCGGTCGGCTGCGGCCGTTCGCGAGCTTCATCGTCTGTACGCGCAATCGCGTTCAGGCGCTTGCCGCCTGCATCCGATCGATCGAGACCGCATGTCTTGCACGAGCCGCCGTCACGAGCGAACTCGTCGTCGTCGACAACGGCTCGACAGACGGGACGCCCGACGAGCTGGTTCGAATAGCGGCGGCGTCCCCCATCGCCATCACGCTGGTGGCCGAGCCGCGCCCGGGCCTTGCGGCCGCGCGCAATGCGGGAATGGCACGGGCGCGCGGCCGGATTCTCGTTTTCGTCGATGACGACTGCGAAGTCGACGGCGGCTATCTCGGCGATCTCGAGCGGCATTACGCTGATGGTGAACGGCGCGTCATCCGTGGCGGTCGCGTCGAACTCGGCGACACGTCGGATCTGCCATTCACGATCAAGCGATCGAGCGTTGCTGCGCGATTGAGCCGAGACGTCCATCCCGGCGGTTTCGTGCTCGGGTGCAACATGACGATGCACCGCGACGTGGCGACGCTCGTCGGGCCTTTCGACGAGCGTTTCGGGGCCGGCGCACCCCTGCAATCGGCGGAGGATACCGACTATCTCGTGCGCGCCTTTCAGCTCGATATCCCTGTCGAATACGTCCCCGACATGACCGTCTACCACCATCACGGACGGAAGGCCCGCGAAGCCATCGAAAAGCTTCACCGCAGCTATAGCCTCGGCAATGGTGGTCTTTGTCTGAAGCATCTCTTCAAGGCGCCATGGCTGCTCAGGCACTTCTGCTGGACCGTCAGATCAGCTTGCGGAGAAAGTCTTGGCGGCGCCAGGTTCGATCCGGAACTCCAGCTATCCCATTGGCCGATTGTGTCGATGAATCTGCTCGGCGCTGCAAGGTTCGCGCGCCTCGCCCTGACCAATCCGACGCCGCCGCAAGAGCTGCGCCAGATTGACCAGACGGCGCCAAAATTGAGGTGAGAGCCGTCATGTTGCGATTCCTATTGCCGGGCCTGCAGGTACTGCATGACGCGCTGGGGCGGCAAATGCGCCTGCTTCCCGCCGTCGTGATTCTGGGGCTTGCCAGCGCCGCGCTCGAAGGCGCGGGCATCGGGCTCATCATCCCTATGCTGGGTATTATTGCCGGAAGTCAGGATGCCGCCGGATTGAACGGGATCTCCGCGGCCTTCCAGCAGGTGGGGGCGGGGCTCGACGACGGTCAAAGGTTGCTGGCGATCACAGCCGCTGTTCTTGCTCTGATTACGCTCAAGAACATTCTGGCTTTCGCGAACACACTGCTGACGACCTTCATCTACGGGAAGGCGAGCCACGCAATCCGAAGCGCTCTCTCGGACCAGCTCTTAAGGATAGGCTATCCATTCTTCCTGCAGCAAAGTCCCGGTCGGCTGCTCAACATCATCTCCAACGAGTCATGGCGCGCTTCCGATGCGATACAGACGGTGCTCGCGGCGCTGGTACACGGCTCTGCGGCGGTCATCCTGCTCGCGTTTCTCCTGCTGCTGTCCTGGCAGATGACGCTGTTCGTCGCGCTTGGCCTCGTCCTTGTCCAACTTGCGCATGCCGCCTTGTCGGCCACCCTCAAAGGCCCGAGCCGCGAGGTGACGTCCTTCAACAGCGAGCTCGCCGCCAGGATGCTTCATCTCGTGCATGCCGGGCGACTGATCCGCGTGTTCGGTCAGGAAGAGCGCGAAAAGGCGGTATTCGCTGCGGCTTCGGACGCCGTTCGCCGAGCCGGCTTCGTCCTACAGAGCCGCCAGGGCGCTTTGCCGCCACTCACCGAGGTGCTCCATTCCGCTCTTTTCCTGGCGGCGGTTGTCAGCGCCTGGTTTGTCGGCGTGAGCTTTCCGGTGATCGTCGCCTTTGTCGTGCTGCTCTACCGTCTGCAGCCGCACATGCGGGCTCTGCAAATGTCCTGGAGTCAGATTCAGGGCTGGAGCGGATCGCTCGAAGAGGTGCGGTGGCTCCTGGATTCGTCGGACAAGCCGCGGCCACCCACGGGCCAGGAGCCGGTCGACGGTTTGCGCGAGCGCATCAAATTCGAACAGGTGACTTTCAGATATCCGGGCTCGGAGGCTCGCCCTGTCGTGCTGCAATCCGCGGGATTCGAAATCCGCAGCGGCCGTTCGACGGCAATCATCGGACGTTCGGGCGCTGGCAAGACCACGATCGTCAATCTCCTGTGCCGATTTGTGGAGCCCGATGAGGGACGCATTCTCATCGATGGTGTGCCGCTCGATCAGATAGATCCTTCTCAGTGGCGGCGGCAGATCGCCGTCGCCAGCCAGGATCTCGAACTGGTCGACGGTAGCATCTTCGAGAACATCACCTACGGCGAGAACGCGACGATCGCCGACGTGGAGCGGGCGGCCAAGCTGGCCGAGGCGTACAGCTTCGTGGAGAAGCTGCCCGAAGGGTACAACACCATCGTCGGCTATCGGGGCGCGAGCCTTTCGGCGGGGCAGCGGCAGCGCATAGCACTCGCC
>NZ_JASKLR010000008.1:0-172903 GCF_030124325.1 Sinorhizobium sp. 8-89 | reverse complement strand
GCACTCGCCCGGGCCCTGGTGCGCGACCCGCAAATTCTGATCCTCGACGAAGCCACCAACGCTGTCGACGGTCTGTCGGAGGCCGCGATCGTCGAGACGTTGAGGTTAAGGGCCGGCCGGCGCACGACCATCGTGATCAGCCATCATCGCAGCACGATTTCGTTCTGCGACGACGTGGTGGTGCTCGGCAGCGGCCGTGTGAAAAGCCAGACGCCATTGGCCGACGTCGCATCGCTAAGCATGGATCAGCTCTACGAACACGAGACGCGCGTGGGGCGCCAAGGCTGAACTCCGCAAAAAAGCAACTCAGCGTGCTTTTCAGGCACACCGCGTCGCAACTTTACCTTTGTTGTTTGTAAGTGCTCGCCTGGATGCTACGCGCAGCGCCTCGATCGCCGCCCGCCGTCTTGATCAGGCGGCCTTGACGTAGTGCTTGGCCATTTCCGGCAGGCGCAGCACCCTGATCTTCGAGGCCTGGCCGGCGGCACGGAATGCCTCGAAGCGCTCCTTGCAGACCTCGGTCATGCGTGCGATCGCGGGTTTCAGGTAATTGCGCGGGTCGAAATTGTCCGGATGCTCCAGATGATGCTTGCGGATTTCGCCGGTGAAGGCGAGGCGGAGATCGGTGTCGATGTTGACCTTGCGGACTCCGAGCGGAATTGCCTTCTGGATTTCTGCAACCGGCACGCCCCAGGTCTTCTTCATCTTGCCGCCATAGGCATTGAAAAGCTCCTGCAGATCGGCCGGGACCGATGACGATCCGTGCATGACGAGATGGGTGTTCGGCAGCCGCCTGTTGATCTTTGCGATGGTGTCGATCGAAAGGATCTCGCCGTCGGGCTCGCGCGTGAACTTGTAGGCGCCGTGGCTTGTGCCGATCGCGACGGCAAGAGCATCAACGCCGGTTTTCGAGACGAAATCGAAGGCTTGTTCCGGATCCGTCAGCAGTTCCTCGCGGGAAAGCTTGCCTTCGAACCCGTGGCCGTCTTCCTTGTCGCCGGCACCCGTTTCGAGGTTGCCGAGGCAGCCGAGCTCGCCCTCGACGGAAACGCCCGCCGCATGGGCGATCTTCACGACTTCTGCGGTTACCGCGACGTTATATTCGTAGCTCGCAACAGTCTTGCCGTCCTTTTCGAGCGAACCGTCCATCATCACGGAGGTGAAGCCGTTGGTGATGGCGGAAATGCAGGTGGACGGCTGGTCACCGTGGTCGAGATGCAGACAGACCGGGATGTGCGGATACTCCTCGGCTGCTCCGAGGATCAGATGGCGCAGGAAGGCGTCGCCGGCATAGGCACGCGCGCCGCGGCTCGCCTGCAGGATCACCGGAGAGTCCGTTGCGTCGGCGGCTCGCATGACGGCCTGAATATATTCTAGATTGTTCACATTGAAGGCTGGCAGCGCATAATTGTTCTCCGCTGCATGGTCGAGCAGTTGCCGCAATGTGATCAATGCCATTCGAGATCTCCCTGATGCTGGACGCCTCCACTCCGGGCGCCATGGATAGGCGGCACGGCTGAGAACAGCGCCCGCCCGCGAGGTCATCGAAGACGGCTTTGAGCACCCTCCGACGGACCTGGAACGGACGTTGCCGCACCAAGCCAGGGGCACAATAATTCATGCGGGTCTTTTGGCAACGGGGGCAGCGGCACGGCCGGGCACTTGATGGACGTGCGTCAGCGGATTTTGCTGTGGATGAGAAATTGCACGGTAAGAAATCGCGGCTTTCGCTTTCTGGTGGTGCTGACACGGTGGCGCACGGAGCGGGGAACAGGAGCAGATATCGGTGGCCGGCGATAGGCGCCGGCGTCCAAATCGCACATCGCTGACGCAGTGGCGCCATCGGCGCGGAAGCATGATGTTGCAAAAAGATTGCGACAGGTGCCGCAAATTTTTTCGCATATTACGTAAAGTGCCGCATCAATTCACGAACTTTGCATGACGCCCTTTTCAGGACGTTTCCAAGAGGAGAAGTGTCGATGTTTGAATCCGATCTAAAACGTTACAGTCTGCCATTCCGGCGATCGCTGTTCAGCCTGATCGAAGTCGCAAAAGCGACGAAAACCACCGCAAACGAAATACAACTTATGCGTCTATGAAAATGACGTTCTATAGAGGAGGATGCAATTTTCCGCACAAAGCGCCTTGCCTTTGTTGAGAATTTGCCCTTCTCTCCTGCGATCACAACCCAAAACGAGGGGAAGGAGAAAAAAACAATGACCTCACTGAAACTTAAACTCAGCGCCGCAGCGTTGCTTGGCTCGCTGCTGATCGGCGCAAGCCCTGCACTCGCGGAAGCGGTGCTTCATCGCGGTAACGCCGGCGAGCCGCAGACGCTCGACCAGGCCCACACGTCAATCAACATCGAAGAGTTCATCCTCAAGGATCTCTATGAAGGCCTGACGATCTACGACGCTGCCGGCAAGATCATTCCGGGTGCCGCCGAAACCTGGGAGCTTTCGGATGACGGCACCGTCTACACCTTCAAGCTGCGCGCCGATGCCAAGTGGTCGGACGGTTCGCCGGTAACGGCCGAAGACTTCGCCTTCTCGTTCCGCCGTGTGGAGGATCCGAAGACTGCCGCCGAATACGCCAACATTCTCTTCCCGATCAAGAATGCCGAAAAGGTCAACAAGGGCGAAGTGCCGGTCGACCAGCTCGGCGTGAAGGCCGTCGACGAAAAGACGTTCGAAATCACTCTGGAGCGCCCGACGCCCTTCTTCCTGGAGCTGCTCGCGCACCAGACCGCGCTTCCGGTCAGCAAGGCAAGCGTCGAGAAGAACGGCGCCGATTTCGTCAAACCGGGCGTGATGGTTTCGAACGGTGCGTTCCAGCTGACCGCCCATGTGCCGAACGACAGCCTGACGGTCGAGAAGAACGCCAATTACTGGGATGCCGCCAACGTCAAGCTCGACAAGGTGATCTTCTATCCGATCGACGACCAGGCCGCCTCGGTGCGTCGCTTCGAAGCAAAGGAAATGGACCTCGCCTACAACTTCTCGGCCGACCAGATCGAGCGGCTGCGCACGTCCTACGGTGACCAGGTCCATGTCTCGCCGACGCTGGCGACCTACTACTATGCTTTCGACACGCGGCAGGAACCCTATAGCGACGTTCGCGTTCGCCGGGCGCTGTCCATGGCGGTCGACCGCGACTTCCTCGCCAAGGAGATCTACAGCGGTTCGCAGCTTCCGTCCTACTCGATGGTGCCGCCGGGTATCGAGAGCTACGGCGAACCCGCCAAGGCGGATTTTGCCGACATGTCGCAGCTCGACCGCGAGGACAAGGCAATCGAGTTGATGAAGGAGGCCGGCTACGGTGAGGGCGGCAAGCCGCTGAACATCGAAATCCGCTACAACACCAACCCGAACCATGAACGTGTTGCAACGGCTGTTGCCGACATGTGGAAGAACACCTTCGGCGCCAAGGTCTCGCTGGTGAACCTCGACGTGTCGTCGCACTACGCCTACCTGCAGGAAGGCGGCAAGTTCAACGTCGCCCGTGCCGGCTGGGTTGCCGACTATGCGGATGCTGAAAACTTCCTGGCGCTGAGCCTCAGCACCAACAAGACCTTCAACTATGGACACTTCGAAAACGCCGAATTCGACGCGTTGATGAAGAAGTCCTATGAAGAACAGGATCCGGCGGCACGCTCGAAGATCCTCCATGAAGCAGAGACCCTGCTGATGAAGGAACAGCCGATCGCGCCGTTCCTGACCCAGGCAGACCTGTGGCTCGTCTCGAGCCGCGTCAAGGGCTGGCAGGATAATGGGCCGAATGCGCACTTGAGCAAGTTCCTGAGCGTCGCCGAATAACGAACTGAGGCGACGCGCGGCCAGCTGCCGCGCGTCGCCTTCGGAGCACATCCATGATCCCCTTCATCCTTCGCCGACTGGCGAGTGCGGTGCCGACGCTGTTCATCGTCGTCACCATATCCTTCTTCTTGATGCGGTTTGCCCCCGGCGGCCCCTTCAATCTCGAGCGTCCTCTCCCTCCCTCCACTATGGAGAACCTGATGAGGACCTACCACCTCGATGAGCCGCTCTGGCGCCAATACGTTATCTATCTCAGCAATGCGGTGACGGGCGACTTCGGTCCGAGTTACATCTACCATGACAACAATGTCGCGCAGCTGATCGGCAAGGGCCTGCCCTATTCGATGGAGCTCGGCTTCTACGCACTGCTTCTGGCCGTCATCGGTGGTGTGATCGCCGGCACCATTGCAGCCCTCAGGCAGAACAGCATCCTCGACTTCGGGATCATGGCGGTCTCGACGATTGGCGTCACCGTTCCGAACTTCGTTGTCGGCCCGGTCCTGACACTCGTTTTCGCAATCGTCCTGTCGTGGCTGCCGGCGGGCGGCTGGGGGGACGGATCGTTCCGCTTCCTGATCCTGCCGATGATTGCCCTGGCGCTGCCGCAGCTCGCCGTCTTCGCCCGGCTTACCCGCGGATCGATGATTGAGGCGCTCCACACCGACCACATCCGTACCGCCAAGGCCTATGGCCTGCCGTCCCGCGCGGTCGTGGTGACGCACGCGATGCGCGGCGCGATGTTGCCGGTCGTCTCCTACCTCGCGCCCTGTGCGGCCGCCCTTCTAACCGGCTCGGCAGTCGTCGAAACGATTTTCACCATTCCCGGCGTCGGCCGCTATTTCGTTCTTGGCGCAATCAATCGCGACTATACGCTGGTCATGGGCACCGTGATCCTCGTCGCCATTTTCGTGATCGTTTTCAATCTATTGGTCGATATTCTTTACGGCCTGCTCGATCCGAGGGTTCGCCATGACTGATATCGTCCAAGCGCCGGCGTCCACGCCGGAAACCAAGGGGCGTAGCCTCTTCCAGCTTGCTGCGCTCCGATTCCGCCGCAATCGTGCCGCCATGGCGGGTTGTGTCATGCTGGCGCTGATTGCGCTGTTTTCGTTCGTCGGACCGCTGTTCTCGCCGCACACTTACGACCAGGTCTTTCCGTCCTATGTCTCGATCGGCCCGAGCCTGGAGCCGCGGCCGGACGCCTCGACACTTCAGGACGTCATGGAGGGTGTCGCCACCCGCGCTCGCGTGACACTCAAGGAATTCGCGGTCGAAGGCGAGGGCTTCACCGCCACCGTCACCTCGGATCAGCCGATCGACCCGCGCGCGACGCGGTACTTCGACAGGGCCAACGAGTTTGAAGGTACGAAGGTCGTCGCCACCGAAGATGATGGCCGCACCCTTAAGGTCGAGGGCCAGGTGGATCGCGAATATTTCCCCTTCGGCACCGACTCGAATGGCCGCGACCTGCTCGTTCGCGTGATGCTCGGCGGACAGATATCGATCGCCGTCGGTCTCCTCGCGAGCCTCGTCTCGCTCGGCATCGGTGTGGTCTACGGGGCGACCTCAGGCTATATCGGCGGGCGTGTCGACAATGTCATGATGCGTCTGGTCGAGATCCTCTATTCGCTGCCCTTCGTCTTCCTCGTCGTCGTGCTCGTCGTCTTCTTCGGCCGCAGTTTCATCCTGATCTTCCTGGTGATCGGCGCCGTCGAATGGCTGGATATGGCGCGTATCGTGCGGGGGCAGACGCTGGCGCTCAAGCGGCGCGAGTTCGTGGGGGCGGCCCAGGCGCTCGGTCTTACCGACTGGCAGATCATCCGCCGTCACATCATCCCGAACACCATCGGCCCGGTGATCGTCTTCGTCACCGTCGTCGTGCCGAAGGTCATCCTGCTCGAGAGCTTTCTCTCCTTCCTCGGCCTCGGCGTGCAGGCACCGCTGACGAGCTGGGGCGCGCTCATCTCCGAAGGGGCAAACAATATCCAGTCGGCGCCGTGGCTGCTCATCTTCCCGGCCATCTTCTTCGTCGTCACGCTGTTTTCGCTGAATTTCGTCGGCGACGGCCTGCGCGATGCGCTCGACCCGAAGGACCGCTGACATGCCAGACATGAAGGAATCCATTCTCACCGTCCGCGGTCTTAAGGTGGATTTTTCGACACCGGACGGCACTGTAGAGGCCGTCAAAGGCATCGATCTCGATGTCCGTGCCGGCGAGACGCTGGCGGTCGTCGGCGAGTCCGGTTCCGGCAAGAGCCAGACCATGATGGGCATCATGGGACTATTGGCGACGAACGGCACCGTGACCGGCTCGGCCCGCTATCGCGGCCGCGAGCTTGTCGGTCTTGCGCCAAAGGCGCTGAACGACGTGCGCGGCTCGAAGATCACGATGATCTTCCAGGAGCCGATGACATCGCTCGATCCCCTCTACACGATCGGGCGGCAGATCGCCGAGCCGATCGTCCATCACCGCGGTGGAACATTCAAGCAGGCGCGCAAGCGCGTCATGGAACTGCT
The DNA here is from genome assembly GCF_030124325.1 of Sinorhizobium sp. 8-89. Classification (GTDB taxonomy): domain Bacteria; phylum Pseudomonadota; class Alphaproteobacteria; order Rhizobiales; family Rhizobiaceae; genus Sinorhizobium. Next base: position 166,571 of record NZ_JASKLR010000008.1, on the reverse strand, counting down.
TGAGCTCGTCGGCATCCCTGAGCCCGCTCGGCGCATCGACAGCTATCCGCACGAACTCTCAGGCGGCCAGCGCCAGCGCGTGATGATCGCCATGGCGCTCGCCAACGAGCCGGATATCCTGATCGCCGACGAGCCGACGACCGCGCTGGACGTCACCATCCAGGCACAGATCCTCGATCTCCTGAAGCAGCTGCAGAAGCGTTTCGGCATGGCAATCGTGCTGATCACGCACGACCTCGGCATCGTGAAGCATTTTGCCGAGCGTGTTGCCGTTATGCGTCGCGGCGAGGTCGTCGAGCACGGCACGACGGCTGACATCTTCGAACGACCGAAGGCCGACTATACGAAGATGCTGCTTGCAGCCGAGCCCAGCGGACGCAAGGCATCGCCGCCGGAAACCGCGCCCATTATTCTGGAAGGCCGGGACGTCGCGGTCGACTATGCGATCGGCGGCGGGCTGTTCCGAGGCTCGACTGGGGTGTTTCGCGCCGTTGATGGCGTCAATCTGCGCCTGAGGCAGGGCCAGACGATCGGCATCGTCGGCGAATCCGGTTCGGGCAAATCGACCTTGGGCAGGGCGCTGCTGAGACTCTTGCCGAGCAAGGGACACTATCGCTTCGGCATGACCGATATTTCCGGCTTCGACCGCAGCGCGATGCGGCCCCTGCGCCGCGAGCTCCAGCTCGTCTTTCAGGACCCCTACGGCTCGCTGTCACCGCGCCGGACGGTCGGTGAGATCATCACCGAAGGTCTCTACGTGCACGAACCCGGGCTCAACCGGGCCGAGCGGGATCGCCGCGCGATCGCGGCCTTGAAGGAGGTCGGCCTCGATCCGGCGTCGCGCAATCGCTATCCGCACGAGTTCTCGGGCGGGCAGCGCCAGCGCATCGCGATCGCCCGCGCCATGATCCTGAAGCCGAAGGTCGTGATCCTCGACGAACCGACCTCGGCGCTCGATCGCTCGGTGCAGGGGCAGGTCATCGAGCTTCTGCGTGACCTGCAGCGTTCGTATGGGCTCTCCTACATCTTCATCAGTCACGATCTTTCCGTCGTGAAGGCGATGTCGGACTATGTGATCGTGATGAAGAACGGCCGCATCGTCGAGGAGGGGGAAACGGACGCGATCTTCGAGGCGCCGAAGGAGCCCTATACCAAAACGCTGATCGGGGCCGCCTTCAACGTCTGAAACCCGCAGCTTGAACTGCAGAGACGCGACAGTCGCGTCTTTGCCTCTATCACGCCACTTCGACGGGTGGTCGCGAAGCCATTATCATCAGGTGACGGCAAAACAGACCGCCGTGAAGGCAGCCAAGAGCCGATCCGGAAATTTCGCCCAAAGGCCGACGGTCCTCCGGTTCCTATCGCTTGCCCAGGTCAGGAACCATCCTTGCCTCGTCCGAGTTTTCCATAATGTCCGAGCATTCGGTTCCAAGAGAACTCGATGCCGCGGGGTTGCCCCTGCGGAAATTTCGACGAGAAAGGCTATGGATTTCGTAGAGGCGGTCAACGCTGCCGGATCTTGGCTGCAGACTGTCGTTCTGAACGAGTGGACGGTCTATCAGGCCGTCGTGATTGCAACCGGTTACCTCTTTTGCGGTTTCCTGGCAAAACGCATTGAGCCGGCGTTGGAAACCCGCGCGCGCACCATCAAGGGAAATCCGGATCTGCTTCGCGTCATCATCGCCTTCATGCGGCGGCTGCGATGGCTTTTCTTGATTGCGTGGCTGTGGATCGCCGATGTCGTTCTGTTGCGATTTGGATGGCCTTCGTACCGGTGGCTGGTGGCCACAGCCCTTACGCTTGTGGCGGCGTGGTTTGTGATCGCGGTGCTCACACGCATAATCAGAAACCAAATGCTGGCACGGGTCGTTGCGGTCGCCGGTTGGCTCTACTTTGCACTTTACGCGCTTGGACTGGATGGCATGATCCTGACGGCCCTTGATAACATTGCCGTCAACCTCGGCGCTGCCCGTCTTTCGATGTTGCTGGTCTTGAAGGCCATCGTCCTTTCTGCCGCGCTGATCTGGCTGGCCGTCCTGATCGGCAACATGTCGTCCCACTGGTTACAGAAGTCCGCGGATCTCACGCCATCGCTCAAGGTCCTCATCAGCAAGCTCATCAAGATCAGCTTGATCGGATTGGCCGGCGCTGTCGCCCTATCTGCAACAGGCATTGACCTGACGGCACTCACGGTCTTTTCGGGTGCCGTCGGCGTCGGAATCGGTTTCGGCCTTCAGAAAGTGGTCTCCAATTTCATATCCGGAATCATCATCCTTCTCGACAAGTCGATCAAGCCGGGCGACACGATTACGCTTGGAGAAACCTTCGGCGCGATCCGCGACCTACGCTCCCGCTTCGTCTCCGTCATCACGAGAGATGGAAAGGAGTACCTCATCCCAAACGAAGACTTCATTTCCCAGCAGGTCGTGAACTGGTCCTTTTCCAGCGAGTATGTCCGCATCGACGTCAGTTTTGGGACCTCGTACGACAGCGATCCGCACGAGGTTGCGCGCATCGCGGTCGAGGCAGCGAAAGCCATTCCGCGGGTTGCCAGTACCTACGCTCAACCGGTCTGTTGGATGACCGCATTCGGTTCATCGTCGCTCGATTTCAAACTGAGATTCTGGATTTCCGATCCGAGCAACGGGCTGACGAACGTCCGCGGCGAGGTCCTCATGGCATTGTGGGACGCGTTCAAGGCCGCCGGCATTTCAATCCCGTTCCCGCATCGCGAAATCATCATGAAGACACCTGTCGAGATCGTGGATTCACTTGAACGCGGCGAAGAGATGCGGAGCGGCCCGGCGCCCGCATCCCGTTCCAACGTCTGAGCGCATCACATATCGTCGTCGCGTCGTGCCTCTGCCGCCAGAAGCCTCTTGTCGAGCCCGAATTTCTGCATCTTCTCATAGAGCGTCTTGCGCGAGATCCCGAGAGACTCGTAGACGGGCTTCAGTGCCCCGCCATGGGCCGCAAGCGCACTGGCGATAAGGCTCTTTTCGAAGGCGGCAACCTTGTCGGCGAGACGCGTGCCGTTCGGTCGGGCGGAAGTCGCATCGTCCTGTTCGGCTTCGAGCCCGAGCACGAACCGTTCGGCTGCGTTTCGAAGTTCGCGAACGTTGCCGGGCCAGTCGCGTTCCGCGATTTCCGACGCCAGAGCAGGGGAGATCTCGACGTCGTCGCGGCCGTAGCGCGCAGCGGATTCGCGCACCAGCTGCATGAAAAGCAGCGGAATGTCGGAACGGCGATGGGCAAGCGGCGGCACGCGCAGAGTCGCGACGTTCAGCCGATAGAGAAGATCGGCGCGGAACCGACCGGCAGCAACCTCCCGCTCCAGATCGACCTTGCTGGTGGCGATGAAGCGCACGTCGAGCGGCACGACTTCATTGGAGCCGAGCCGGGTTATGACCCGTTCCTGCAGCACACGTAGGAACTTTGCCTGGAGGTCGAAGGGCATGGAGCCGATCTCGTCGAGCAGGATGGTGCCGCCGCGCCCGTGCTCGAACTTGCCGTAGCGCGGTCGCAACGCGCCAGGAAACGCGCCAGGCTCGTGCCCAAATAGCTCGCTCTCGATCAGCGTCTCCGGAAGGGCGGCACAGTTGATGGCGATGAAGGGGCTGTTGGCGCGGCTGCTGAGATCGTGGAGTGCGCGCGCCACGACCTCTTTGCCCACACCCGTTTCGCCGATGATCAGCGTATCGGCGTCGGACGCGCCGATGGCGCGGACCTTGTAACGCAGGTCGACCATCGCCTGGCTTCGCCCCGGCAGCCGTTGCTCGATATCGTCGCGCTTTCCCGCAACCGCTCTCAGGCGGCGGTTTTCAAGCACGAGCCCGCGCCACTCGAGCGCGCGGCGGATGGTGCCGGCGAGCATTTGCGCCGTGAAGGGTTTTTCCACGAAATCATAGGCGCCTTCGCGCATCGCTCGCACGGCGAGCTGGACGTCGCCGTGACCGGTCACGAGGATCACCGGCACTTCGGCGTCGATTTCCCGAATACGCTGCAGAAAGGTCATTCCGTCCATGCCCGGCATGCGAATGTCGCTGATGACGACACCGGAAAAGCTGAAACCGATGAATTCGAGCGCGTGTTCGGCGCTGGCGAACGTATCGACGCGAAAACCCGCAAGCTCGAGTGCTTGGGCGCTCGAATGGCGAAGCTCGTCTTCGTCGTCGACGAGCAGGACCCGGCTTTCGGTCATTCGGCGGCCTCCCGCTTGGTCCGGCTGCTCGCCGCAAGCTCGATGCGAAACACGGCGCCTCCCTCGACGTGATTGGAAACGGTCAGGTTGCCGCCGAAATCCTTGACGATATTGTAGGAGATGGAAAGGCCGAGGCCGAGGCCCTTGCCGACGCCCTTGGTGCTGAAGAACGGGTCGAAGATGCGTTCGGCAATGGCGGATGCCACGCCGGGACCACGGTCACGGATCGTGATCACGACCTTGTCGCCCTCGCGCCAGGCGTTAACCGAAATCACACGATCATCGAGGCCCTCGACTGCGTCGGCGGCGTTGGAGATAACGTTGACGAGCACCTGTTGTAGCCGGACCGAACCCGCCCGGACGACAAGAGGTGCGTCGCCGAGGTCGATGTTCACCTTGGCGTTTGCTGCTTTGATCCGAGCCGCCACAATTTCCATCGTGTCGCGCATGACCTCGTCGAGAGGCACGGGGCCAAGCTTCTCATTAGGCTTGCGGGCAAAATTGCGCAGATGCCTGCTGATGGACGCCATTCGGTCGATGAGGCCGGAAATGCGCCTGATATTGTCGCTCGCTTCGGTCGTCCGCCCCCTTTCTATCAAGAGCGCAGCACTGTCGGCATAGGTCTTGGCGGCTGCAAGTGGCTGGTTGAACTCGTGCGAGAGCGCCGCCGACATCTGGCCGAGGCCGGCGAGCTTGCCCGCCTGGATGAGATCTGCCTGGGTCTGGCGCAATTGTTGTTCCGTAAGCCTTCGCTCGGCGATCTCCTCCTCGATCTGGGTATTGACGCGTGCGAGATCTGCGGTGCGCTCTTCGACGCGGCGCTCAAGCTCGCTCTGGGCTTGCGCCTGCATCAGCAAGCGCTCCCTGAGGCGCGCGCGGCGTTGCAAGAGCACGGCGACTGCGAGACCGGCCAGCCCGCAAAGCAGCATCGCGGCGGCGACGGCGGTCATGGCCCGCGTCTTGACCGACGCCGTATCGATCAACACGTTCACGGTCCAATCGGCTTCCGGCATATATTGCGAAAGAACGAGGTATTCCCGGCTCGCATCACCCGTCGCAATCCGCATCAGTTGGTGATCGAAAAGCCTGCTGCGCGACACCGGCAGCGGACGCAGAACGGCGTTGGCATAGCGGCGCGAGGCTTCGGTGCGCGCGAGCCGCTCGGGCGTGAGCGGCAGGATGCCGGCGTAAAGCCATTCCGGACTGCCGCTCATGAAAATGATGCCTTCGGGGTCGGAAACGAACAGCTTGTACTCGCCTCCCTGCCAGGAGGCCTCGATGGTCTCGATATCGACCTTGAAGACAATGACGCCGCGGATTTCTCTGCCGATACGGATCGGCGAGCCGAAATAATAGCCGCGTTTGAGCGACGTCGTGCCGAGCGCATAGAAGCGGGACTGGACTCCCTTCAGGGCGTCCTGGAAATAGGGGCGATAGCTGAAGTTCTGCCCGACGAAGCTTGCGGGACCGTCGTAATTGCTTGCAGCGATCGTGTCGCCATCGGGGGTGATGACATAGATATCGGAGGACCTGAGGAGCTTGTTGATTTCCTTCAGATAGCTGTTGACGCTTTCGCGAAGCCGCCGGTCCTGTGGCCGCGTGGCCAGTTCCTTGACGTCATCGTGATCCGCGATCAGCGCGGGAAGCGCCTGGTAGCGATTGAGGTGGCCGCTCAACGCGGAGACAGCAAGCCTCAGCGTCGTCGTCGCCTGCGCTGAGGCCTCCTGCATGTAGCGTCTCGTAGCGATGGCATTGCCCTGCCAGGCGATAAGCAGAGCGATGAATGGCATAAGGCAGAGCACAAGCACAAAACGGTATTTCACAGAATGCCTGGCTCCTCCTCCATGCGTTCTTCTCGGATGACCGATTTAGTCGATGGTAGGCATCCGCTCAACCGGTGGCAAGTCACTCATCGCTGTCGATTTTTCTCAACGAGCAGCTGAGTATGTCAACGCAGCGTTGACAATGCGTTTGTCCGCCTCAGCCTTTCGCAAAGGAGGGGAAGAGCGCATCTATGCGTCATCAACGAGCCCGATTGGAGACGGGCAGAAAGGAATATGACAATGCTCGACCAGATCAAGGGCCTGCATCACGTCACGTCGATGGCGGACGACGCCCGCACCAACAACCAGTTTTTCACGAGCACGCTCGGCTTGCGTCGCGTGAAAAAGACAGTGAACTTCGATTCGCCGGACGTCTACCACCTCTACTATGGCGACGAGACCGGGACGCCCGGCACCGTGATGACCTATTTCCCGTTTCCGCAGATGCCGCGTGGTCGCGCCGGCACCGGAGAGGTCGGGACGACCGTCTTCTCCGTTCCCGTCGGTTCGCTCGGCTTCTGGCGGGATCGCCTGAGCACGCTTGGCGTCACCGGCCTCAAGGATGAGGAAACATTCGGTGAGAAGCGCCTGAACTTTGCCGGCCCCGATGGCGACGGCTTCGCTCTGGTCGAGGCAAAGGACGATCCGCGCACACCTTGGACTGAGGGCGGCATTTCAGAGGACCACGCGATCCGGGGCTTCCATTCGGTTGCCATGCGGCTGCGCGACGAAGGCGCCACCGCCGAACTGCTCAAATTCATGGGCTACGAGGAAATCGACCGCAAGGATGGCGTCACCCGGCTGATCGTGCCCGGCGGCAACGGCGCGAGCCTCGTCGATCTCGAAACGCTGCCGAACGTCAATCGCGCGGCACAGGGCGCCGGCTCCGTCCACCATGTCGCCTTTGCGGTCGACAATCGCGAAAAGCAGCTGGAGGTGCGCAAGGCCCTGATGGACACCGGCTATCACGTCACTCCGGTCATCGATCGTGACTATTTCTGGGCGATCTATTTCCGGACACCGGGTGGGGTTCTGTTCGAGATCGCCACCAACGAGCCCGGCTTTGGCCGTGACGAGGAGATTGCCCATCTCGGCGAGGCGCTGAAGCTGCCGCAGCAGCACAAGCACCTGCGCCCGATCCTGGAAAGCCACCTGCAGAAGCTGGAAGCATAGACCTCCAGTATCTCTGCGGCCGAGATTTCCTCCTCCGTTTCAGGCGGGGGAGGAGGCTTGATGTTACGAATAGTGGCGGCACCGCCTGCATGTGCGGGCTGCGTGCCAAGGAGAGTTCAATGATCGATCACGGCTATGCGCATAAATTGAAAGCCGGCAAACCCGGCAGTCCGATCCTCTTCGTTCTTCACGGGACCGGAGGAGACGAAAACCAGTTCTTCACCTTCGGCTCGCAACTTTTGCCCAAGGCGACGATCGTCTCGCCGCGCGGCGACGTTTCGGAATACGGCTCGGCCCGCTTTTTCAGGCGCGCCGGCGAGGGCGTCTACGATATGGCCGATCTGGCGCGCGCCACCACGAAGCTGGCAAATTTCGCAAAGACGCTTGCAGCCGAGCACGAAGCCTCGGAAGTAATCGGCCTCGGCTATTCCAACGGCGCCAATATTATTGCGAATGTCCTGATCGAAGAAGGCGTCTTTGACAAGGCCGTGCTGATGCACCCGCTGATCCCGTTCAAGCCGAAAGCCAATCCGAAGCTGAATGGTCGAGGCATACTGATCACTGCCGGTGAGCGCGATCCGATTTGCCCGGCGCCGCTGACGCAGTCGCTTGCCGACTACTTCACGGCTCAGAAGGCGGCTGTCACTGTAGAGTGGCATCCCGGCGGCCATGACATCCGACAGAACGAGATTGCTGCGGTTGAACGGTTCGTAAGAGGCTAACGTGTTCGGCGGCCACCGGTGGCCGCCGACCTGTTTCACTCCAGCCTGCGGCGGAAGAGCCAAGCGGCGGACGAAAGCGTGACTATAGCGATCAGGCAGAGCGGCAGGGTCTGATGCACGACCTCGGCAAGCGGAATGTCCTTCAGGAACACGCCTTTCACGATCACCAGAAAATAACGCAGCGGATTGACGAGCGTGATCGGCTGCAGCCAGGAGGGCATGTTCTCGATCGGTGTCGCGAAACCTGACAGGAGCATGGCGGGAACCATGAACAGGAAGGCTCCGAGGATCGCCTGCTGCTGTGTCATTGATAGCGCCGATATGAACAGGCCGAGGCCGACGACGGAGGCGAGATAGAAGATCGCGCTGCCGTAAAGCAGGAAGAGCGAGCCGCGCAACGGCACGCCGAAGATGAACACGGCTGCGAGAACATAGATCGTGATGTGGAAGAGCCCGATCATCATCGGCGGTATCAGCTTGCCGATGAGGATTTCGTGGGTGCGCAGCGGCGAGACGATGAGCTGATCGAACGTCCCGAGCTCACGCTCGCGGGCGACTGACAGCGCGGTGACGATCAGCCCGATCAGAAGCGCAATGCTCGCCACGAGGTTCGGCACCATGAACCATTGGTAGGTGAGGTTGGGATTGAACCAGTTGCGCGCCTCGACCCGGATCACGTCGGACGCTGCACGTTTTCCCGCGGGGGTTTCCGCGGCGAGCGTGCCGACGATCTGGCTCAGATAACCGGAAACGATCTGCGAGGCGTTGGAACGCCGCCCGTCGAGGATCACTTGAACTTCCGCCGGCCGTCCCGCTTCGATGTCGCGGGAGAAGGTCGGCCCGATTTCCAGTGCGGCAAGCACACGCTGCGTATCGATGGCGAGCCGGACTTCCGCCGGGCTGCTTGCCCGGGTGATGGTTCGGAAGGTCGGCGACCCGCCGATCCGTTGGACCAGTTCCTGGCTCCAATAGCCCGTATCGCGATCGAGCACCATTAGGTCGACGTTCTTCACCTCCAGCGTTGCCGCATAGGAAAAGACGAGCAGCTGGATGATGGGCGGACCGATCAGGATGGCGCGGCCCTTTGGGTCGCGAAGCACCGCCAGAAGCTCCTTGATGATCAGCGCCTTCAGTCGTGTCCACCACATTTTAGCCGATCCTCTTTCTGGTGCTGCGTGCGGCAAGCGCGAAGAAGACGCTGCCGATCAGAAGCATGACCGCGATCGCGCGCGCGAACATCGGCCAGATATCGCCGGACAGAAATACCGTTTGCAGGCTTGGGATCAGATAGCGTGCCGGCACGATGAAGGTGATCCACTGGATGACAGTCGGCATGGAATTGATTTCGAAGAGGAAACCGGAAAGCAGGAAAGCCGGCAGGAAGGCCGTTATCAGCGCGAGCTGCGAGGCGAGGAACTGGTTCTTGGTGGCAGCCGAGATCAGCAATCCCTGTCCGAGAGCTGGCATTAGGAACGTGGCAGAGAGCGCGTAAAGCGCCGCGACCGAGCCGCGGAAAGGCACACCGAAGAGGAAGACCGCAAGCAGGACGCAGAGCGTCATCGACGTGAGCCCGAGAATGAAATAGGGCAAGAGCTTGCCGGCAAGGAGCTCGGCGGCGGAGACGGGTGTCGCCATCATCGCCTCCATCGTCCCGCGCTCCCATTCCCGCGCGACCACGAGCGAAGTCAGCAACGTGCCGACCAGCGTCATGACAATCGCGATCGATCCGGGAACGAGGAAATTGCGGCTCGTGAGTTCGGGGTTGAACCAGAAGCGTTGTTCGGCAGCAATCGCCGGAGAGCGCCCGACGCCCTCGGTGAAACGCTGGCGCTCCCAGTTGGCGACCGTGCCCTGCGCATAGTTCTGCACGAAATTCGCCGTGTTCGGATCCGAACCGTCGACGATCACTTGGACTGCCGGGTGGCGCCCCGCGGCATGATCGGCCGCAAAGCGCGCCGGTATCACCAGAATGCCGCGCACGCGGCCGAGCACGAGATCGTCCTCGAATTCGCGACGGTCGTTGCCGTTTACGACGGCGAAATAGCGTGACGCTTGAAAGCTTGCGGCGAGATCGCGTGTCAGCGGTGTTACCTCCTCGACCACCAGTCCAACACGCGTGCGCGTTGTATCGAGCGAAACGCCATAGCCGAAGAGGAAGAGCAGGATCAGCGGCAGCACGAAGGCGATCAGAATGCTGCTCGGGTCGCGCACGATCTGGTAGCTTTCCTTGCGCACGAGGGCGGCGAAGCGCCGCGCCCTGCCGGCGCGCTGTTCACCGCCGTCGCTCTTGCGGATCCTGTTCATGCCGCTTCCTTCGCCTCCGAGCCTTGGACAAGCGCGATAAACGCATCTTCCATCGTCGGATCCGGAAGGTCCCTGTTGGCGACCCGCTTCTTCATCTCATCCGGCGAGCCGAGCGCAATCGATCTGCCGCGATAAATCAGCGAGATGCGGTCGCAATATTCCGCCTCGTCCATGAAGTGGGTGGTGACAAGAACGGTCACGCCCTTTTCCACGAGGCCGTTGATGTGGGTCCAGAACTCCCGCCGGGTGATCGGGTCGACACCTGAAGTCGGTTCGTCGAGAAAGAGCACTTCAGGCTCGTGCAGCACGGCGCAGGCAAGCGCGAGCCGCTGCTTGAGTCCGAGCGGCAGATCCTTGGCCGACATGTCATGGATCGGCCGGAAATCGAAGATCTCAGTCATCAGCTCGATGCGCTCGCGGCTTTTCGCGCCGGAAAGCCCGTAGACGCCCGCAAAGAAGTTCAGATTCTGGGTGACGCTGAGATCACCATAGAGAGAGAATTTCTGCGCCATGTAGCCGAGCCGGTTGCGCGCAGCCGCCGCATCCCGCCTGAGATCGAAGCCGGCAACCCGACCTTCACCGGCAGTTGGCTTCAACAGGCCGCAAAGCATCTTGAACGTGGTCGACTTGCCCGCGCCGTTCGGACCCAGCAAGCCGAAAATCTGGCCTCGCGGGATATCGAAGGTGATGTTATCGGCGGCGGTGAAGTCGCCGAAGCGCTTCGTCAGGCCGCGCGCCTCGATCACCGCCTTGCCCTCGTTCGCGGCAAAGGTCCTCTGCGTTTCCGCAAGCCGCGAGCGGCCGCCGGGGCCACCGCCGAGCATGTCGACAAAGGCATCCTCGAAGCGCGGCGGCGTTACGTCGGCACGCCAGGCCGTTGCGGCGCCGTTACCGGCGAGCGACGGAGGCTCGAGGCCCGCCTTCATCACGAGGCGGATCGCCTCGCCCTGAATGACACCGTCGACCACGCCTTCGTCATCGAGAAGACGCGCGAGCTTCTCGCGGCGGCGACCTTCGATGCCGCTTACCCGAAACACGCGATCTTCGACGCGCTCCGTCATGTCCTGTGGCCGGCCGGTGAAAAGCAAGCGACCCTGATTGAACAGGAAGACATGGTCACAGGCCTCTGCCTCTTCCAGATAAGCCGTTGACCAGACGACACCGATGCCCTCGGCCGTGAGGTCTTCGACCATCTTCCAGAGATCGCGCCGCGAAATCGGATCGACCCCTACGCCTGGCTCGTCGAGCAGCAGCAGGCGCGGCTTGCGCAGGAGCGCGCAAGCAAGACCGAGCTTCTGCTTCATGCCGCCGGAGAGCTTCCCTGCAAGACGCGTCGTGAAGCGCTTGAGATCGGTAAATTCGAGCAGCTCGCCGAACGTCGCGGTGCGCTCGTCCGTGGGAAGGCCGCGCAGGTCGGCATAGAGATCGAGATTTTCCTGAACCGAGAGGTCTTCGTAGAGGCCGAAGCGTTGCGGCATGTAGCCGATTGCCGCCTGGATGCTCGCCGGATCCGTACGCGTGTCGTAGCCGAGCACTTCGACCGTGCCCGCATCGGGCAGCATGAGCCCGGTCATCAGACGGATCAGCGTCGTCTTGCCGGCGCCGTCTGGACCAACGAGGCCGGTGATCCGCCCGCCAGCGATCGTACCGTCGACGGCGTCGAGGGCAGGCGCCGGGGCACCGAACCGCTTGGTGACACCTGTCAACCTGACGAAGGGGGCGACATCAGGGGCGGGGGTCACGATGTGGTCTCCTCTGCTGTCGGGAGATGAATGGTGACCGGCATGCCCTGGCGCAGGTCCTTGCCGGGATTGGTGACCACGAGCCGCAGCCGGTAGACGAGGTCCGTTCTTAGTTCAGGCGTTTCCACCGATTTCGGCGTGAATTCCGCGACGGGCGAGATGAAGCCGACGGTCGCCTCATAGGCCCGGTTGGGGGCAGTGTCTGAGGTGACTTTGACCTTCATCCCCGGATGAACGCGGCCAAGATCGGGCTCAGCGACATAGGCGCGAACCCAGACCGGTTCGGTCAGCGAGAGCACATAGACATTATCGGCTGGGGAGACGATGGCGCCAGTCTCGCGGACGCGCGACAGAACGACGCCGGCGTTTGGCGCGACGAGCTCGGCATCCTTGAGTGATGTGCGGGCACTTGCGAGCTTCGCCGTTGCGGCATTCACCTGCGCTTGCGCCGTGGCAATATCTTCCGCGCGGCTACCCTCCTCGAGCAGCGCCAGAGCCTGGCGCGCCGAGGTCGCACGTGCGGTAGCGGCGGCGCGCGTGGCGTTCGCCTGATCAAGTTCCGCCTGGGAGATCGCGCCGTTCGGGCGCAGTCGCCGTGCGCGCTCATAGGCGAGATTGGCATTTTCCAGCTCGGCGAGGCGCTCTTCGTGGACGGCGCGCGCCTGCGCGATTTCGGTCGCCCGCGCACCTGCCTTGAGCTTGGCGAGCGTGGCGCTCAAGGCCTCGACCTCCGCCTTGGCTGCGTCGGTCGCCTGCTCGAATGGTTCGGCGTCGAGCTTTGCAATCACGTCGCCGGCCTTCACGGCATCGCCTTCGTCGACACGAAGCTCCGCGATGCGGCCGCTGACGCGAAAACCGAGCGACACCTGCCGGATATCGACATTGCCGTAAAGCACTGTCTGGCGATTGTCCTCAGCCCAGCCGAACCGCGCCGGCAGGTCGAGCCACCAGCCCCCGGCCGCAGCAACGGCCAGCAGGAGGGCGGGAACAGCGATTTTCTTCATGACTTGTGGTCCTTCTCAGCGCTGAGCACGGCAACGAGTTCGGCCGCGTGATGGCGCAGGATTTCGAGCTCGTTCGGCCCGGCGGTTTTCCATTCGAGCTGGGCATAGACGGCGGCATGGGCCATCCGAAAGACAAGGATGCTTCCGATGAAGGACAGCGTCCTCAGGCGGATGCGCTCGGAGGCGGGATCGTCGCTGAGAATGGTGCTGATAAGCCGTCGCGCCATCTCGATCATCGGCCGCATGATGCTGCGGTAGATGCGCGCAAAAGCCTCGGTGGGCTCCATCTGCTCGCGGATGATGAATCGCGCCCAGCTTTCCGATTGCTCGCTGACGAAGAGCACGATCATTCTCTGGACCATCTGGGTCAGAAGGGCGCGCGCCTCGGCAGGGGCCATCTCCTTTCCATCGGCATCGAGTTGTTCGAAGCGCGTGAGAATGGCGCTTCGCAAATCCGCGACATGCCCGCCAATGATCGAAGCAAGGTGCTCTGCGGCGGCGATATAGAGGCCTTCCTTGCCGCCGAAGTAGTAGGGAATGGCCTGCAGGTTGACGCCCGCCGTGTCGGCGAGTTTGCGGGTCGTTGCGCCATCGAAGCCATAGCGCCCGAAGACGTCGATGGAGGCGCTGAGGAGCTTCTCCCGTGTGGCGTCGCCGCGGTCGGCTCGGAGCTGTGGAGTGGGGTTGTTGTCCGTCATCATGCGCTTAAATTACCTCATTCAACTGATTAAGTCAATCGAATGAATTCCAGGGGCGAAGCAAGTGGACGTGAAGAGACCTGCCCGCGTGCAGAGCGGCTGGCTCTGATCAAGGCGAAAACGGAAGGCTAAAGTCGCTAGCTTTTAAGGAGTCAGGCGCCCCCGCGGGCTCAGGCGACGCTCCGGGAATCCTCGCCGCTGTCGAGCCGCCGCTGGAACAAGGCGGCGATAAGGTCGGACTGCGTTACGATGCCGACGACGCGGTTGTCCGCGTCGACCACCGGCATGTGGTGCAGCCCCATGTCGGCCATCGGCGGGACGAGCTTTGCGATCATCGTTTCCGGCAAAGCCGACTGGACACGTCGCGTCATGATGTCGGATACCACTCGCGGCGCTGTGGTCGGTAGACCGATGATATTGCCGATTCGCTGGCGCAGGCCGATCTGCAGCCGGCCGTCGGACGTCAGCGTTGAGTGCTTCATGAAGTCTGTTTGGGTGATGATGCCGACAAGCCCGTCCTTTTCGGTTACGACCGGCAGCGCCTTGATACGGTGTTCAAGCAGCATTTTCCACGCTTGGCGGAGAGAGGCTTGCGGCGCAACGGTCGCGACGTCACGCGACATGATCTCCCCGCAGGTGATTTCGCCGGAGCGACGCTCGAAGGCGCGGATCTGCGCCTGGTGAACAAAGGTATCGAGTTCCTCGGGGCTGATGTCGACGACCTCGCCATATTGCGCCAGCACGGCCTGCAGGTCTTCCGGCACGACGCCGAGGCGATGACTGGGCAAAGGATCCTGCGTGTTGTGCGGGTTCGCGGCAGGCGCGAGATGCGGATAGCGGCGGCCGGTCAGGTTGTTGAAGACGAGCGCGACGGCAAGGATGAGCAGCGAGTTGATCGCGACCGGAGAGAGCACGAAGCCGTATCCGGCCTGATGAATCGCCGGCCCGCCGAGAACGGCGGTCAGCGCGACAGCGCCGCTTGGAGGGTGAAGGCAACCGAGCATCAGCATCGCGCCGATGGCGACCGCAACCGCAACCGCGGCGGCGGCAACTGGATCGGGAATCAACAGCGCGCAGGTTACGCCGACTGTCGATGAAACGACATTGCCGCCGAGGATCGACCAGGGCTGCGCAAGGGGGCTCGACGGTGCGGCAAAGAGCAGAACCGCCGAGGCTCCCATTGGGGCAATAAGAAGCGGCAGGCTCGCATCGGCGCCAATAGCGAGCGAACTGATAAATCCGGTCAGCAATATTCCGAGCAGGGCGCCGCAGGACGAGCGCAGCCGCTCCCATTGGCCGACCGGTACGAGGGATGGAACGAAACGCCGGAAGAAGACCGTGGCCCTGGACATGCATGCTCGCTGCGAAAGGAAGAATTGCGCAGGCGCATAGCATGTGATCGCTGATTGAGCACGAAATTCGCATCCATAAAAAAGGGCTGGATCAAAAAATATGCATCGTGCCTACGAAATGTTCGGCGGTTGAGCCATTCACGGGCGCGGAGTCAAGCTGCAGCTGAGAAATCGATCGTGATCTTTGTTCCCCGATCGGGCGCGGTGTCGATCGAGATTCGCGCCTTGTGCAACGCGCTTATCCGGTGAACGATCTTCAAGCCGAGGCCGAGCTGGCCCGAGCGTTTGACGTAGCCGAGGTCATCGTTGTGTTCCGGCAAGTCGACCAGCCCCTTGCCGTTGTCTTCCACCGAGACCTGCGGGCCGGGTCCACAGGTCACCGCGATGCGGGTGCCGGGCGGATTATGCTTGACGGCATTCTCGATCAGGTTGCGCAACATGTTCTCAACGAGCGCCGGGATGACGGTGACGGGCGCCGTGCCATGGTCGACGAACTCGATCGACTTGTCCTGGTCGAACACGAACGGCGCCGTTGTCTCCGTAACCTCGGCCCCGATCGCCGAGAGGCTTGCCCGCTGGTAGGCCGAGGGATCGACAGCATCGGCGCGCGCGAGCGACGTCAGTTGCTCGAGGATGTGCGTGAGCGCGTCAAGGTCGCGCTCGGCATTGCGCGCGCGCGGATCGGCGATGCGGCTCAGTTCCATCTTTGCGATCGATACGGGCGTCCGTATCTCGTGGGCGATCGAGGATGAAAAGACCTTCTGCGACTGTATCAGGTCGCCAACGCGGGCCAGCAGCCGGTTGACGGCGCTGACGAGACGTTCGATTTCCTGGGGCATGCGGGTTGCCGGCAGGCGCGCGCTGCTGTCGCGCGGATCGATTGCATCGGCTGCCCTGACGGCCACCGCCACCGG
The DNA here is from genome assembly GCF_030124325.1 of Sinorhizobium sp. 8-89. GTDB lineage: Bacteria > Pseudomonadota > Alphaproteobacteria > Rhizobiales > Rhizobiaceae > Sinorhizobium. The sequence continues at coordinate 150,638 of NZ_JASKLR010000008.1, read as the reverse complement.
GCGGAGAGCGCTGCGTATCGACCAGATGGTTGCGCCGATGACGAGACAGAACATCAGCGTCATCGGCACGATCATCGAATCAAACATTTCATGAAGCAGGGCGCTGTACATGAAGCCGTTCGGGTCCTTGAGGATTGCGAGCTCGACGAGAACCGGCACGCCATCGCGCGAGAAGGTCTGGCCGCCGGCGATACTGAACGGTTTGCCCGGCGCGATCAGCCGTTTCCAGAAGTTCGGCGCGTTGATGCTGAGCGGCAAAAAATGTGCGGCGCATTCCGTCGTGCAATTGGAGAAGAGCACCGAGCCGGAGGCGGTACGCACCCGGAGGTAGATCGCGCCATCCCGGCTGTGACGTTCCAGATAACGCTCGCGCAGTTCATGATCCGGCTCGTAGGTGAGGACGCCGTCCCGGTTCACGATCGCCCTTGATAGCGTCTCTGTCTCCTGCTGCAGCAGGAGCACGCTGAGCTTGTCATCGTCGAACCAGTAGTCGGCGAAGACTACGCCGATTTGCAGCGCCATCGCGAGCAATGAAAAGGCGACGATGCGTCGCGCGACGATGCCGATCAGCGACGGATTTGCTCTTTTCATGAGGCCGTCCTGAGGAGGTACCCTATGCCGCGCACGGTCTCGATCTGAACTCCGCTTTCGAGCGGCAGCAGCCGTTTACGCACTCGGGAGACGGCAAGCTCCAGCGCGTTCGAGCTGATCTCCTGTCCATATTCCGAGAGCGCCGTCTCGAGCCGGCGCTTCGGAACGACGCGGCCGACCTCGCGCATCAGGATCTCGATCAGGGAACGCTCGCGCGGCGGCAACGAAACGGTGGCGCCGGCGCAGGTAAGGTCGGCGGTCGCCGGATCGTAGCGCAAGGCGCCGGCCTCCAGCACCGGCTGTATAGCGTGCGGATTGCGCCTCAGCATCGCCCGGCACCGCGACAGCAATTCGCGATGATGGAAGGGTTTGACGAGATAGTCGTCGGCGCCGGCATCAAGCCCTATGATGCGTTCATCGACCGACCCGCGGGCCGTGATGATCAGCACAGGCAGTCCCGGATGCTCCTGCCGGATCCGCTTGATCAGATCGAGGCCGTCACCGTCCGGCAGGCCGAGGTCAAGAAGTACGAGATCATGCTCCCGCGCGGCGATTGCCGCCTCGGCGTCTTGAAGGGTCGAGACCGCATCAAGCCGCCAGCCCGCGTCACGCATCGTCTCTCCTACGAGTTCGATCAGGCGAGGGCTGTCTTCTACGAGAAGGAGGCGCATGGAATTCCTGAGGTCAAGCCTTCCGACGGACGGCCGCGATGGACCATATGAGGTTTTCCTCAAGGTGCCAACGGTCAACGAGGGCGGCAAAAGCGCCAGCCGGGTGGCGGCTGCCTTGGCAAAACAAACCGTCTTAGCTGTCAAACAGCTGTCAGGTTCTTCAAAAGATGCCGACGTCATTTCGCTGTAGAGCCCAACCACATCCCGACAGGACTTCGACAGCTTGCCTGCAGTAGTGCCGGAAGGTGCCGACGTGGCGGCGGTCCGGCCGCACGCCGGCAAAGACGGCTGATGGGTGGCGCCTCCATCCGTCATGAGCCGTGGCTCGCCTTCTGGAGATGCGCGTTTTGACCTTTTCACAAATTCGCCGACCCGAGATCGGTAGCGTGGCCCTGAGCGCCACTGTTGCCGCCTATTTGCTTCTGGCCACCAACAATTCCTTCTGGAACCACGCAGCAAGCTATTTCGATAGCTCAAAAGCGAGCCTGCTACTCTTCGGTGCCGCGCTCTACCTGACGCTGTTTGCCATACTGATCCCGATGTCGATCAAATATCTGATGAAGCCGGCGCTGATTCTCTTCATCCTGGTATCGGCTTGCGCTTCCTATTTTGGCGACGCATTCGGTATCATCATTGACAGGGACATGATCGGCAATGCCGTGGTTACGACACCGGCGGAGGCCAGTCATCTCCTGACGGGCAGCCTTGCGCAGCACCTGGTGATCTATGCTCTCGTTCCTTCGCTCCTCGTGGCGTGGGTGAAGGTCTGTCATCGTCGCTTTTTGCCGAAGTTTGTCGTCAATCTTCTTTTCTTTACGGTCGCGCTTTTCGCCGCTGGTGGCCTGATCTATTCCAACTTCGCAACATTTGCCTATGTGCTGCGCGAGCACACGGATCTGATGAAGCGGTTCAATCCCACCGGGCCGCTCGTCGCGGCGGCGCGCTATGGCCTGTCGACCTACCGGGAGCGCAATCTCGTCGTCCAACCGCTCGGAACCGACGCTAGGCAGGGTGGCCGTATTGCACAAGCCGGGAAGCCGGTGGTCGTTGTCGTCGTTGCGGGTGAGACGGCGCGAGCGATGAATTTTTCGCTCGACGGCTACGATCGCGAGACCAATCCGGAACTGAAGGCGCTCGGTGTCGTCAACTATTCCAATACGACGAGTTGCGGCACGGCGACCGCAGTCTCGCTGCCTTGCATGTTTTCGGTCTACCCGCGCGACGAGTACAGCGACTGGAAGGCGCGTTCGACCGAGAACCTCGTAAACGTCCTCACCCACGCCGGCGTGTCCGTGAGCTGGTGGGACAACAACACGGGCAGCAAAGGCGTCGCCGATCTCATCAGCTTCGCCAGCATGACCAAACAGAAGGGTAGTCCGCTGTGCAGCAAGGGAGAATGCCTCGACGAAATCTTTCTCAGGGAACTGGATCGCAAGCTTGGCGCTACAACCGGAAACAGCGTCATCGTCCTGCACCAACTCGGCAGTCATGGGCCGTCCTACTATCGGCGTTATCCCGAGGCGTTCCGCCGTTTCACGCCCGATTGTCGCACGGCGGAACTGATGCGCTGCACGACTGCCGAGATCGTCAATGCCTATGACAACACCATTCTCTACACCGACCATGTCCTCGGAAGCGTCGCCAAACTCCTGGAAAAGCACCAGGACCGCCTCGCTGGCGCGATGATTTACATGTCGGATCACGGAGAGTCGCTCGGCGAGAACGGCATCTACCTGCATGGCGCGCCCTATGCCATCGCGCCGAAAGAACAAACCCGTGTACCCTTCATCGCCTGGTTCTCCAAGTCATACCAGACGGCGATGGGGGTCGACACCGACTGCCTCGCCAAAGAGAAAGACCAGCCGAGATCGCATGACAATCTGTTCCATACGGTGCTCGGAATGATGGATGTGCAAACCAACACCTACAATCGCGCCCTCGACGCGTTCGCAGCCTGCACACGCCCCGATGCACAAAAGCCTGCAACCGGACTCCACGCCGTGGACAGCCAACCGGTTGTTTATACGGCGTCGGGCCCGCTCTGACGCGCCAAGAGAGGGCGCCCAATCCCGTTCCCGCGCCAAGCTGTTTGCAGGGGCGCAAATCTGCTAGACTCGGCGAACGAGAATGCCATCCGAAGGTTTCTCGTAAATGGCCGCTGAGCGCGCCATCAAGTTTCATCGTGACCTTGATGGCAGAAGCGTGAAAGGATCGATCGATGCAGTTCGTCGGGATTCAGGTCTATGCGGAGCGCGGCGGCAAGACGGGTTTCACGGTCGAATTCGTGGGCGCGACCGGAGAGATCGTGTCGGTTTCCTGCCCGCAGAACGCCGAGGGCACCCTCAACCGGTTGAACGTCGTGGCGCGGGCAAAACAGGTTCTTGCCGCCGCGATCGAGGCGGACGAAGCACTTCTCGCGATCGCCGGGACGAAGCGATCGCCATCCGTCCCGGAAGGCGCTCTCGCCAACGCCCGCCAGGCTCACGATCAGCACGCCATGGAAGAGCAGCTGGAGGAGGGGCTCGAAGATACCTTCCCTGCAAGCGACCCGGTGTCCATCGTCAGTTCCGCGATCCCGAAGGGCTCTTCGCACAGTTGAAGGCTCCACGCGACGTGAAAAGGCTGCCGTAACGTTTTGAGTTCCCGTGTAATTTTTCACAAGCGGATTCTCTTCTGGAAAAATATGCGGTAGAGCTTGTGCCCCACAGCCGGCGCCTCCAGATTGGCAGCCCCCATTTCCAGCGACGGTCGATGCTCATCCAGCGGAGAACGCCGCCTTGGACGAGTGCAGGAGATCCGATGCATGAATGCCCGACGTCTCACCTTTGCAGTCGGTGACATTCACGGATGTTTGGCGCAGCTCGAAGCCTTGCTTGCAAGCATTGAGTCCTCCGTGCCGGGAGGCAGGATCATTTTCCTCGGCGACCTGATCGACCGTGGGCCCGAGAGCCGTGGTGTGGTCGAGCGGATAATGGCAGGCCCGACAAAAGCCGGCTGGGAATGGCTAACTCTCAAGGGCAACCACGAAGAGATGCTGCTGGCTGCGCGGAGAGGCTATGCCGAGATGAGCGCCTGGCTCATGAACGGCGGCGACGAGACAATGGCCTCCTATGGCGGCGCAATACCCCTGAGCCATCTCGTCTGGATGGCGGAGAGACCATCGATCATAGTCGATCGCTATCGCATTTTCGCGCATGCCGGGGTCGACGAGAACATCCCGTTGGACCAGCAGGGCGACGACATCCTGCTTTGGATCAGGACGCCGTCGAACCATTCCGGCAACTACTGGGGCAAGCATCTGTGCCACGGTCACACGCCGAGCCGAAGCAACCCGAGGACCGTCGGCAACAGGACCAATGTCGACTCCGGAGCCGTCTTCGGCGGTGTACTTTCCTGCGCCGTTTTCGATGACGACAAGCCGGGAGGCCCGATCGGCTTTCTCGTCACCGAGAGCGCGGACGGCTAGACGCTCGCTCCGGTAATATCCGCGTGAACGCGGATTGTGCTGCCGCGCGCAAGGCGATAGTTGTGCGCCTGTCGCTCGCATCCATCACCTGAGGGGACTGGCTTGGATCATTTGAATTCATCGCTTTTCACGAAAAGATTTGCCGCCCTGTTGTTCGATATGGACGGAACATTGCTCAACTCGATGGCCGTCGTCGAACGGGTCTGGGGAGCCTGGGCAGTTCGCAACGGGGTTGATCGCGAGATTCTGATGAAATCCGTGCACGGCGTCCGCGCGGTCGATACGATCCGCAGACTTGGCCTCGCCGTTGATGCGGAACTCGAAGCGCGCGAGCTGGCCGCGGCGGAAATTGCAGACGTCGACGGCATCATCGAAATTCCCGGCGCCGTTGCTTTTCTGAACTCACTGCCGCCTGAGAAGTGGGCGATCGTCACGTCGGCACCGCTTGAACTTGCAGTTCGCCGCCTTGCCGCCGCAGGTATCCCGACGCCGCGGCTAATGATAACCGGCGAAGACGTCTCTGCCGGAAAACCCGATCCGCAAGGCTACCTTCTTGCCGCCGGAAAGCTCGGCGTCCGCGCCGAGGACTGCCTCGTCTTCGAAGATGCGCCGGCCGGCATTCTTGCAGGCACGTCCGCGGGGGCCGAGGTCGCGGTCATCACCGGCGCCCATGTTGCGGCAGTCGACGCGCCACATGTCACGCTTGCACATTACACGGACGTCGAAGCCCGCCTCGGCGAGGACGGATGGTTAACGCTGCATCGGGCTCATCGCTAGCGCTATTCCAGGAAAGGTGTGTAGCGGTTTTCCGTCGGAATTGCGTGGCAACTCGGCATATCCGCATCCATGAAATCCGTCGACGTGCGTTGGACGCGCTGTGCTTCGGCATTGATCGACCCGAAGCGGACGGCGTTCAGCTTCAGACAAGAAGGTATTCTATAAATATCATAGACATTAAACCATCTTTCCTTATCACGGCATTCCTCGCCGGGCACAATCGCAAACTGTAGTCGCCGAACTGACGGCCGAACCTTTGCGAGCGCTAAGAGGCGGAAAGCATGGCAAAGACATTGATCGTTCCTGGGCTGTTTGGCTCGGGCGAGGGACATTGGCAACGCTATTGGTTGGCCGACTATCCGGCCGCGGCAATCGTCGAACAGCAGGATTGGAACCACCCCACGCTTGCCCGCTGGCACGGGGCGCTCGAAGCGGAGATCTTGAGATACGAAACGGTCGATCTGGTGGCGCACAGCCTTGGCTCCGTTCTCGTAGCAGCCTTGGCCGGCCGGCCCGTTGCCAGACGCGTCAGGAGTGCCCTTCTGGTCGCGCCGTGTGATCTTGACGAAACGGAGCGGCTGCATCCCGGCGCAGTCGACTTCGGCGCCACGCCAAATCGCCCGCTACCGTTTCGAAGCCTTGTGGTGGGTAGTCTCAACGACCCTTACATGCCCTTCGCTCGCCTAAAGTCGCTCTGCGAAAAATGGGGCAGCAGCCTGGTCGACCTGGGACATGCGGGACACATCAATGTTGCGAGCGGCTTTGGCCGATGGACCCACGGCTATGATCTGCTCAAGGTCGTCGAGGGTATTGCGGATCTCAAACCGAACCCAGCGGCAGGGAAGAATACGAACTCGCTTGCTGTTGTTGATGCCGGCTCCGGACCCACGCAGCCCCACCTGTCTTCGAACCGAACAGAGGGAGTGACGCCCTCCGCTCCTGCTTCGCGACTGAGCACCCGAACGTTTGCCGGCATCCCCGACCGCAAGTCGTCCAGTCCTCGTTGACCGGCATTTAGGACAATCCTGACGGGGATATGCATGCAGCAGTGGTGGCAAGCCAGCGTTGCCGGCATCCCGATCGAGGAGTGCTGACTCGCAACGGCGCGCTTCACCGATCAAGTGTCACTCGTCTGCCCTGCGCGTCGAAAACGTGCAGGTCCTTCAGACTGGCCGCCAACCATCAAGCTGAAAGACGCACAGCGGTGCAGGAGCATGAAAATTTCATCGCAACCCTCCCGAAGGTGGGACTATTCCACCTTGAACGAGCGGACCCTTGAGGTGAAGGGAACGGGACGGGCTGATGGCGTGGGCGCCGTCGCCGAGAAGAGCTTGGGCCATGGATAGAATGATCAGGTAAAGCGGATACTCCCAGCCACCGCCGGTGGCGGTGAAGACCCAGCCGTTGCCGGAATGGACGCTCAAGGCCCCAACAAGAATGGGCAGAAGGGCGAGGGCTACCCAGCGGGACTGGATACCCAGGATCAGCAGCACGCCGCCGATCGCTTCAGCAAAGAATGTCAGGTAGGCGAGGGTGGGCGACAGCCCGATCGACTGGAAATACTGCGCCGTCCCGGTGAGCGTGAAAGTCAGCCACTTCAGCACGACGCTGTGGGCAAGATACATCACGCCGAGGGACAGGCGAAGCAGAAGAGCGGCATAGCAGCAGATAGAGGCGCTTGGGTCATTGAAATCTCCATGCATTTGCATATAATGCCAGATAGATGCATCTGCATCGGAATGTCAACTATGCAATTGCATTGATTTTGTGAAAGAGACCAAATGCGTGGACCGTCAGAGATCGTCGTCACTGCCTGGGCACGGCTCGTGCGTGCGCAACGAGCCGTGATGGCAGGAATAGAGGGAGAACTGAAACAGGCAGGTTTCCCGCCCTTGTCCTGGTACGATGTTCTGCTGGAGTTGAAGCGTCGGCCGGATGGGCGTCTTACACCGCGCGAACTCGAACAGGAGATGCTCTTCGAGCAATACAATCTCTCCCGGCTTCTCGACCGCATGGAAGCCGAGGGCCTGCTGCGTCGCACGCCCTATCCCGGCGACAAGCGACGCCAACTTATCGAGATCACCGACGATGGACGATCCCTGCAAAAGCGCATCTGGCCCGTCTACGCGGCTGCCATTGAACGATATGTCGGCTCCAAGCTGACGGAGAGCGAGGTCCAGGTTCTCGCCGAGGCCCTGAAGAAGCTCTTGGCGGCGGACGAAAATGAAAGCGCTCGCCCACTGGCGAAAAAGCAGTCCGCCACCTCCGCGTCAGACGATCGCGTTTTCTGATCCTCTCCAGGCTGAGAGTATCCTGGATCGTCCAAGCAGCCTCAACAACCAGCAGAAGACTAGAGAGCCCTTATGGACTGGAACGACCTGCGTTTTCCTGGCTGTCGCCCGCACCGGGAGCCTCTCGGCGGCGACCCGCGAACTCGGGGCCAGTCAGGCCACGATTGGCCGCCGGGTCCAGGCGTTCGAAAATGCGTGGGGAGCCGTCCTCTTCGAACGGCTGAACACCGGTTACGTCCTGACCTCGGCTGGTCGCGAGATTCAGGCTCGGGCCGAGGCTGCGGAAGCCGCGGTTCTTGCGGTAACGCGCGGGGTCGACAAGGGGCAGCCGAAAGCCGCGCGACAAGGGGATCGACCCTCCTGATCGTGTAAGGAGGTTCTCGGTACAGCGCCGTGCGTCTGACAAGGCTCGCGGCGCGGTCATTGCTACTTGCACGTTTCCTGAAATCGTAGCCCATTCAGAGACAAAAACAGCAATTCAAAGTGCTACGGCGTCCACCTCGCATGTCCCCGTCATCGATCCGACCGTTCACTATTGGAGAAGCTGGTTGAACAGTTTTTCGAAGGCACCGGTTTCTTGATCAGGCCGTTCCACAACAGGCGCCGGTTGCTCAGCCGCAACGGTTGGTGTGCCGGGCTCCTCGGCGACTTGCGGGGTGGGCGGTGCCTCGCCGCTTTCCGGGATACGGCCGCCGATGATCTCCTCGATGGAAAGCTGGTTCCCTTCTCCTTTCAACGTCTTGTCTATGGCGCCGCCGACGATGTCGCGGACCGATCCACCCGTTCCTGCCCCTGAGAGCAGATCGTCGATCCGCAGCTTGTCGGTCGGCAGTCCGAACTTCTTCAGCGTCGCCAAGGCAGCGCCGGGATTCTTTAACAGCCCGGACAGATCGGGGTATATGCGCGGCTTGGCAAAAGGCCCTTCGACGATGACCGGAACCCCGATGCCGTCGGTTGAGATGCCTGCCCCCTGTCCTTCCAGAGACGCAACCATCCGCGGATCGAGGCGAAACTTCAAACGCCCAGCCGGAATGTTCGCCTCGCCGCTGCCGGTCATGCGGACGAGCGGGCCGACAAGCTTGATATCCTCGGTTCTCGCAACGCCGCTCTCAATGGCAAACGAAGCGCCAAGTTCGGTGAACCTGGTCGCCTTGCTTTCGTCCTGCTTGAAGCCCGACGACATCAATCCGACGAGATTGTTGTAGGCGTCGGCGACGTCGATACCGCGAATGGCTCCGTCGGAAAAGCGGGCATTCGCCGTGCCCTGAAGCGATTGCGTCAGCGTCCCGGTCGTGCCGCCGGCCCCCGTAACGTCGATCTGGGCCTGTAACGCGCCCTCGAGATGTCTGAAGTTCGCCATGTCGGTCAGAAGCGGCGCAGCCGAAGCTCCCAGGATCGAGGCCTGCAAGGCAATGGCAGGTTCGCCCCCCGAGCCATCGGCCTTCAGATTCGCAGCAACATGGCCGCCATAGAATGGGCTTTCGGAAAGTTTGAGATTTGCCACTCCATCGGCGATGACCAGGCTGGTTGCCACCGGTCCGGCAAAGACGCGGCCGTATCCGAGTTTTTTTGCGTTTACCTTGATCGATGCATCGATCGACCGAAGCGACGAGAGATCCAGCGGAACGTCCGGGGCGGGTGTTCCTTCGTTCTCTTTCGGTTCAGCCGCGGGGGAGCGCGTGCCGGCAAGGCGTGCGAAATCCAACTCAGCGAAGTCGAGAGCGCTCGATATCTTGAGTGGTGTCGTGAATTGGACGGAGCCGTTTCCGGTCCCCTCGACACCGTTGACAGACAGTATGGCGTCTTCGAAGGAAACGCCTGTTGCGCCGGCGCTGACATCGCCGCTGAACGCAAGCTGGTCGATACTGCCCGCGCCGCTCTGTCCAAGCCAGGCGAGGAATGCGCGGAGGTTGGCCGTCGAAAAATTCACCTTTCCGGCATAGTCACTCGGAAACGCCGCCTCACCATCAAGGGCGATAGCCGCGTCCGGCATGCGCAGATCAAGCTTGAAGGGTATGTCCGCCGTGCCGAGCTTTCCGCCTAGAAGCAGATCGCGTACCGGCACTCGCAGATCAACATCGACAGGTTTGCCGCGCCACGCCAGATTGCCCGACACGCGCACCGGCTTTGTGAGGTTCTCGATGCTGACGGCAAGTTTCTTGGCAGTCACCTCGCGCATCGACTGATCAGCGACGCCGGGCACGACAAAGGTCGCGTTGCGCAGGCCGATGCTACCGGTCATGTTGATTGTTTCTTTCAGGGCGTCGCCGGTGAGGCCGCGAAAGGCAAAGCCGGTATCGATCGTCACCGCCCCAGACAGGGCAGCCGATTGCCCGGCCAAGCTTGCCAGTTTGCCGATATCGAGCCCCTTGCTGGATACACGGCCCTGGAAAGTCGGCTCATCAGCGCGGACGTCTGCGGTGACATTCGCCGCGACGCTGCCGGCATCGATGCCGAGATGCTCAAGTTGCGCCGTAAGCTGTCCGTCTTTCAGCGTTGCCGCGAAGGCGACGTCCGACGCCGACACGTCGCCAACGGCCAGATCGCTTACACTCACGCTGACATCGGCGTCGAAACCAGCCAGGAGCTGCAAGCCCGCTGCCGCGGGCTTCCCCGACTGTGCTTTCGACTGCTGCGACGAAGCAGACGTCGCCTCGACGAACGCGCTCAAGTCCAGCCGATCGGCAACGAGGTCGGCGAGAAACCGAGGACGGTCGCCGGGTATGAAGAGCGCGTCCAGCCCGAGCACCTGTTCGCCGACGCTGAATTTGCCTCCACGGATCTGGTAACTGCCGTTGGCATTCAGGGCCGCTTGCCCCGTTGCCTCGAACTCGGAGAGGCCGGGGGCGGGCGCCGGATCAGCTTCGAAAGAGAGGCTCAGATCGGCGGGCTGGCGTTCAAGCAGGGGGCGCAGAGAAGAGATGGCGAGCGTGACCTGATAGCGTCGCTCCTCGATCTTGGCGCTGGCCGAAAGGGAAAGCTCGCCGTCGATGTCGGGAACGGCGAGCGAAAGGTCGACATCGGTGATGGTCTGCTTCGAACCGGCGCGGTCTTCCTGGTTCAATGTGCCGCCGACGATCGAGATCGAGTCAATGGCGCTTCGCTCCAGGAAGGCGACCAGGGCTGAAAGCGGATCGCCTGGCTTGGCCTGATTCTCGCCTGTGTCCCGTGTGGTCGATGTATCGTCCGCCTTTTCATGAAGCATGATGACTGGCTGAATGATCTTGATCTCTTTGATGTGCAAGCGATCCGACCAGAGGGACGACAGCGTCACAGAGCCCGCGAGTTCTCCAATTTCGGCCGTGATACCCTCCGCTCCGGCGGAGAGCGCGACATCTTCCGCTACCACCGCGAGATGGGGCAAGACGGAAAGTTTGACCGGGCCATTTAGCGCTATTGAACTGCTCGTCGCAGCCGAGAGTTGGCGCCCAAGTTCGGCGCGCATCCAATCGCTCGAAACGAGAGTAGGCAAAACAACGAGAGAAACGGCAGCAAGCGCACCGAGCGCCAGCAGGCAAAGAAAGAAACGCTTCATGTGTCTCCCCGTTGCGAAAGCGACTGATTCGTTATCGTTTTCCAGGACGGCCACTTTTGCAACTCTTGCGAGACTCTCGCCGGTCGCGCCAAAGGGAGGGATGACTGGTGGCAAATCTTTGGTGGACTTAGACAGCTCGGGCCATACGGCCATCCAGTTCCTCCAGGCGGCGGACGAACCCGGAATTGGCCGGCTGGAGCGCCACGGCATCGGCGAGCATGTCGCGCGCCGTCGCGAGCTCGCCATCGCGGATGTGACGATTGGCGCGGTGGTAAAGGAAGTTGACGCGCTCGACGGGCGAGAAGGCTTCGCCGAAGCGAGCGTGGAACCGGTCGGCCCAGGCGGGATGGCGGGCGATCGCCGTTACGGCGATCTGATACGGGCGCATGGGAGCAGTGACCCGGACAGAGCGAGCCAGTGCTCTCAGGGCCGTGCGGTTGTCGGCTCGGCAGGCATCGAGGAGCGAAAGTGCACGTGCCGTTCCGGTGAAGGCCCGGACGGTACCATGCCCAGTCATATGGACCGGCACAAGGCGCGTTTCCGCCTGCAGCGCGGCGATCCGTTCCGCGTGCCGGCGATCTATGGCGTGGAAAGGATCGAAGAAGAGATAGCCGCGACCCGCCGCATGATCTGGCGCGATTCCCATGTTTGTATGCAGGTCGGGCGCAAAGTGGCGGGTGAAGCGGCTGTCGAACGGCACGGCTTTCGGATCTATGGAGACTTGCGGGCAAAAGGCGATGGCGACGGTCGCCTCGAAGCGGCGGCGGTAACGCAGCGCGGCGTAGCCGCCCTGCGAGTGGCCGTAGAGAATTCGCTCCGGCGCCGCGTGAAGGATCGGCGCTGCCGCCGCGGCGGCCTTGACCACGCTCGCCGCAGGAAACCAGTTCGGCCGTCGGCTGATGAACCCCAGCGCCGCGATGTCTGCTTTCTGGCAGAAACGCTGCCCCCAGAAGCGGCTGCCGTTCGCCTGCATCTCCATCTCATTGAAGGTGACGAGAAGGTAAGGCGACGATCCCGGGTGATGGATCACTTCCAGGTTCTCGTCGGAATAAATGAGCATGGAGAAACTCCGGAAACGGACGGACGCCGACATCAGTTGTTTGCGCTTCGCGAGGTCATGGCCCCGCCCCTGTTCGAGCGGTCCTGCCTGTCCGGCGGACCGCTCGCGACGCCATTCACGCCACTGCGCGCTGTGTTGCCGATAGGCTCCCTGTTTCGATGTCGATCTGCGGCTTCAGGTCGGCTCGAGCCATGGCCATGTGCAGGTTTGCGTTCACGAAGCCCGCCGGTGTGCCGCAGTCGAAGGTGCGGCCGCCAAACTCGAAGGGCCGAATTTCCTGGTTTCCCATGAGTGCGATCATGGCATCCGTCAGTTGGATTTCGCCGCCCGCCCCGGGCGCCTGGCGCTCAAGAAGCTCGAAGGTCTCCGGTTGGAGGATGTAGCGCCCGGAGATGAAGAGGTTGCTGGGGGCGGTTCCCGGAGCCGGCTTTTCGACCAGGCCAGTCACGAGGCGGCCGCCGGCCGCGGGTTCCAGCGAGACGATGCCGAATTTATGCGCGTCTTCGGGCGCGCATTGCTCCACGGCGATAACGTTTCCGCCATGGCGTTCGTAGAGTGCCACCATGGACTTGAGGCAGGGCTCCTCGGAAATCATCAGCATGTCGGGAAGAAGTACGGCAAAAGGCTCGTCGCCGACGATGTGCCGGGCGGTCCATACGGCATGGCCGAGGCCTCGCGCCTGCTGTTGGCGCACGAAGGAAATGGTGCCGGCACCAGGGGTGTTTTGCGCAATCCTGTCCGCCAGCGGATGCTTGCCGGCATTGCGCAGGCAGACGTCGAGTTCGAACGCATGGTCGAAATGATCCTCGATTGCACCCTTCATTCGGCCGGTGACGATGATCACGTGCTCGATACCCGACGCGAACGCCTCTTCGACGATGTAGTCCAGCACGGGTCTGTCGACGATCGTCAGCAATTCCTTCGGGATGCTCTTTGTCGCCGGAAGCATCCGTGTGCCGAGACCGGCGGCGGGTATTATGGCTTTGCGGATCTTTTGCATGTGGTTTGTTCTCCGATTCATGCGATCTTGCGAACGGGATTGTCGGTGTCGATCAGCTTGTGAGCGACGCCGTATCGACATTGTGGTGGCTATTGGTGCGGCGTTGGACGTCCAGGATGGCATCGGAAAGCCCGGCACTTGCTTGGCTCTCCTTTTCCGAAAGCAGTCGGCGGTAGAGCGAAGCATGTTCGCGAGCGGAGTCGATGTGGCTGGTGGGCCGCCGCATGGTTGCGCGCAGCCGATCCCAAGCCTGCGGTTCACTCAGGACTTCGGTGATCCGATCGGCGAGATCCTGGGCGCTGCCGACGCGGAAATGCAGACCGTCCGTCCCATCCTCTATCTTCTCGGCCATGCCGCCAATATCGGAACAGATGATCGGCCTGCGGTGGTGCAAGGCTTCCTGGATAACTACCGGCGAGTTTTCCCACCAGATGGACGGCAGCATCACCCAGTCGGCCGAGCGGATCAGCCGCGGCATGTCCCCGTTTTGATAGGCACCATAGAAGCGCACGCGACGGCCGGCCTCGTCGATTAGCTTCTTCACGCGATCCTGGAAATCTGCCGGCTGCCGTTCGAGGTTGCCGCCGAAGATCATCAGGCAGGAATCCTCGCCCCAGATGTCCTCGGGCACACGTGACACCGCGTCGATCAGAACGTCGACGCCCTTGAAGGGCGTCATCTGCCCGAAATAGGCGAAGCGATTGCGCCGTGCGCCGCTGGCGGGCAGATCGCGCGCGGCTGCGGTTTCCTTCATCACTATGCCGTTCTCGATCACGGAGAGCTTCTCCGCCTCGATTCCCCATTCGACATATCGCGTCGCGAGGAACATGCTGGGAGAGACGAAGGCATCGGCAAGGCCGAGCATCCCGCGCACGAACTGTTCCCGCTTCAGGAAACGTGAGACTGGGATTTCGGGAAAGCACCCATGGCAACTGATAGGGGAAGCCTTGTTGCAGAGTTGGCCCGACGGCCGTTTCACCATCTGCCCGTGGTTGTGGCAGATCGACAAGTATTCGTGGAAGGTGACCACGATGACCGAGCGCGGCAGCGCCTCGCGGAGGGCATAAAAGGCCTCCAGCCCCATGCCGATCACATGATGGAAGTGAACCACGTGGGGCCTGAGGTCACCGACGAAGCGCAACAGGTCGCGGCGGATGGTCTCCGTATCGCCGTTGGACAGGAAGAAGTGGTCGTAGTCGTCGGCGTGGAAGAGAACTTCGTCCACGGCCAGACGAAGGCTCATGAGCGCCGAAGCACCGTGGCGCGGAACGGGATGACCGACCCTGGCCAGATAGATCGATTCGATGCCCGGCAAGGCATTCAGCCCCTTGTGGAGGCTGTGCGACGCGATCTCCGCGCCACCCAGCGACATCGCCGGATGACCATGCGAGACGACAAGGACCCGGAGTTGCTCGCTCATGCGGAAACCTTCTCGGCGGGAAGTTCTTCGCCCACCAGGGCGGGAGCCCAACGGGCATGGAATATTGCTTGATCTATCCGTTCGATAAGAGCGGCTATTGCGGCTTCGCCGAGGCCGGACGCCTCGCCGGAGCCCAGCATCTGTACCGATGGCAGCCAGTAGGACTCGATTCCGGCGCGGCTGAGCCTCAGTCCCAGATCCATCCCCTTCTGCTGGGAGCCGAGATAACCGGCGGAAAAGCCGCCGGCGCGCAGAAGAGCGTCGCGAGGGGCGATGCAGCACTCAAGAGAAGCCGCTGCAACACGGGTCGTCTTCAGCCCGGTCACCGCGCTCAGCGGATAGCCAGCGTAACGGCCGAAGAGCGGCGCGTCGGAATGGCCGTCCGACCAGCTTCCGGCCCAGCGAACCGAGTGGTCCTCATAGGCAAGGGTAGGCGAGATGATGCTCCCCTTCAACGCTTCATGGGCGGCGGCGAGCTTGCCGTACCAGCCCGTCCTGTGCGGCAGCAACGAGCCGGCAAGCAGGACCACTGTATCGCTTGCGAGCGCCCGCACGCCCACTTCCAGGAGGTCGTAGATATCGCCTGCTTCCTCGGCTGATATCAGCCTGAGCGGCAGGCGATAGAATTGCGCGACTTGCCTGATGCGGGCGGCCTGTCGTCTGAAGCGTTCGGCTGGCACGACGAGCGCGATCGGCGCGCGCTGCGTTTCGGGGTCGAGCGCAAGGAGACCGAGGAAGGGCGCGAGGTCTCCGCCCTCAGCCTCGCCGGTGGCGATGACGATCGGCGGGCCGACCGCCTCATTAAATCCTCCGGCATCGACGATTGCGCCAACGGTCGGCGAGGGGCTTTCCGATGCACTGAGAAATGGCACGATCTGGCGGTCGATGATATCCGAGAGTGCCCAGTCCGCGGGGTCGATGGACCGGATCTGGCGCAGGGCGGCCACACGGGCCGGGACTCTCGCAGGTGTCAGCGGCATGAATGCGCGGCGCGAATCCTTGAGCGTCAGTTCCAGATGGAGCGGCGCTGCGGCCTCGCCGCCCAAGCTGTTGGCATAGACAATGAAGCCGTGAGAGTGGCTGTCGCCCTCGAGCGCACTTTTGAACATGGGCTCGTCTGTGAATGCATCCGTCACATCAGAGCGATCGAGCCGGGTCCAGCAATCATCGAGCCGCGCTTCGGCGCGCCCACGGCGCAGCTTGACGCTCTGAACATGGCCGTCCGCGTCGAGAAGCCACCCGGTGATCAGGAAGCCGCCGCCGTTCTCCTGAAAGAGAGTGTCTATTCCCAGCCGCACGGGAAGGGGGAGGGTCGAGATCGTCTCTCTGCCGTCGAAACTGTTGGCAGCCGCGCGCAGGCGTAGCAGCACCTGGGGCGAGCTATGGGTCTGGAGCAACACGGAGCGTATATGACCAGGCGTTTCCGCGGGCCCAGCGATGAGCCTGCGCTCGTGAACTGCCGCATATCGCCAGGCTCCGCGCCCGCGATAAACCAGCCCCTCGATGTCACGCGCCCTGAGCGTCTCGTTTGCGGGCAGCAGGCCGACAAAGCCGCCGGCCCCATCCGGAACGTCCTGGCGCGGAAAAGTCGCGATCCCGCAATCGGCAGCCATAGGCTTTTCGCCACTTACAACCGCCCGGCAGACGCCGGCCACGATGTCCCGGCCCCAACCCTTAAGGAAAATCGCTCCGTCCTCGCTCTCGCCGAGGAGCTCGATGAATCCATCGCCCCTGTGTGCGGCCTTCAGCAGCGTGATCATGGCTGAGAGCCTGCGGCGACCGAGAGACCCCTTCATCATGAGGTCCAGCAACGAATCCAATATATCGGACAGTTGGGGACCGGCAGCCTCTGCCACGATCGCGGCGACGTCGCTGACCGAGACTGCACGAGGCGCGAAAATGTAACGCCTGCCAGTCCCCTCCCGTCCGAAGCGAACGGTCGTGAGCGGACGTTCGGTGCCGTCCAGGGATAGCAGCGCCGCGAAGCCGTGCGAGGCCGATGCCGCGGGTGTCGCCAAGGGCCAGCCAATGACGGAGGCGGTCAACCTGTCGGCGGGATCGTCATTGAGTTCCGCCGTGAGCTGGCCGGCCATGGATCCGCCGGCGCCGACGATCAGCAGACAAGACTCGTCAATGGGGCAGGCGACCACTCTTCCGGCCCGCATGATCCTGCCGCCAGGCGGCGATGTCAGCTTGAGGCTTTGCTCCGTTCCGACCATGCGCATGCCCCTCAGGCCCTCGTTAACAGCGTAAGGGCAGCGCCCGCGGCGAAGCCCATGAGAACGAAGAGCAGCAGCAGCAGAGGCTTCAGGTCTCCGTTCGAACGCTTCTGCAAGGCACTCAGGTTCCTTTCCATCGTCGCCACTACACCATCGAGCCGCATCAGGTGGACGTCGAGGTCGCTCAACCGCTGCGTAACTTCCGTCCTCAGATTTGCGACGGCATCGCTGATGCTGGTAAGCCCAACCGCCTCGCCCTCGCCGCCCTCGTCGATCTGCGTGCGCAGGAGAGAGCGCTGGGAAACCTGCAATTGCCGCTGCGCCGCCATCAGGATGTCGAGCTTGTCGAGAACCTTCGTCAGCGGCGCGGCGATGAGCGCCTCGGCCGCCTGCTCGTCGGGCCGCGGAACGCGCAGCTTCTGCTCGACACCGCGACCGTCCAAGGCCATCACGACAAGATCGGCGCCACGTGAAGCGACCGTCTCCGGCAGCGCGATCTCGAAGGCGTGATTGCCGTCACCGATGCCGTTGCGTTTGAGATCGGGACGGTTGCGGTCGGCGATCGCCTCCGCGATCACGGTGCCGTCGAGAAGGAGGCGAATGGTGAGCCGCTTGTCCGGCGCTCCCGGGTCGAACGCCCAGCCGTAGACCCGGCCCTGATCGATTGCATCCACCCGGCCCGTCATAGGCTTCGCGTTGTCCTGTTCCGGTGCGGCGCTTGATTTCTCGGCAACAACAGCCATCGTTTTCTCCCTAAGCCGCTTCGGTCCGCTTAGGCGCGATCGCGTCGAGCAGGTCGAGATAGCGCCGTGCGGTCGTGTCGATGTCGTCGGGCACGCGGGCATTTGCGGAGAGGCGGCGCCGCAAATCGGGGTCATCCGCGATGCGGCGCATGGCAGAAGCGAGCCCACGAGGATCTCCGGGTGCCACCGTCAGGCCGTTCAATCCATCCTCGATCATCTCGGCCATGCCGCCGATATTGCTGGCGATGACCGGCCGCCCAAGGGCCTGCGCCTCGTGGATGACCAGCGGGGCGTTTTCCCACCAGATGGAAGGGACGATCGTGCAGTCGACGGCGGCGACGAGATCGGCGACATCCTCCCGCCGGTAGGGGCCGCGTTGCTGTACGACGGGTGCTGTCTCGCTGAACAAGCGCGTGATCTCGTCGACGAAGCTTTCGCTCTGGAACGGAGCTCCGCCATGGACGCGCAGCTCGAACGGGAGTTCCTCGGCAATGAGTTGTCGTGCCGCCTCGAGCAGAACGGTGATGCCTTTCCAGGGATTGAGATTACCGAAATAGCCGAAAACCGGCCGATCATTCAAAATCCGCTTCGCTTCCGCCCGCGTGTTTCGCCGTGGCAGACCGTTCGGGATGACGCTGATCAGATCTTCGGCGAGCCCCCACTCGACGAAGCGCTGCTTGAGGAAATGGCTCGGCGCCACGAATCGGTCCACTGTGCTCAAGAGCGCCTTCAGATGACGCTCGCGCAGCGCGAACCGATCGAGCGGTATATCCTTGAAGCAGGCATGGCAGCGGTCGGCGCTTGCGCCGTGGCAGAGTTCCTTCGCCCCGTTTCGCACCATGAGCCCATCATGGTGACAGATGGGGTAGTAGTCGTGCAGCGTCATGACAATCCGGCAATGCGGGAGTGTCCGACGGACAATGTGCGGAAATTCGGCCCCGAGCAGAAGCAGATGATGGATGTGCACTACGTCCGGCCGGAAGTCGTTCAGGAGTTCGGTCAGGTCCGGAACGACACCGTAGAGGTCGATCTGGCTCATGAAGAAGCGATCGAAGTGACCGGACCATAGCAGCACCTCGTCTCCCGCGGGACCAATTCCCTGAAAGCTCGTGCCCGGCCGGGCCTGACGGTGGAGCTGGTTCGTGGCACCGAGAAAGAGCACCTCGCAGCCCGCGCGTTGATAGGCACGGAATAGATCGTGCGCGAAGATCTCAGTGCCTCCTGGGTGGAGGGCGGGATGGTTGTGAGCGGCAACGAGAATGCGCTTGCTCATCGTCCGCCTCCCGTGCGCTCGGCTACGAACACGTCCTGGTAATGGTTCGCCGCCTGTCCTCGCCAGGAGCCCAAAGATTTCAAGGCGGTGAAGAGGCCGGCGCGGGCGAGAGCGCCATCGAGAAAGCCGTCATCGAAACCGACCGCCGCAAGGCGCGGCAGATCGGGGACGAACCAGCAGGGCCCATCGCCATCGCGCTGGAAAGCAAGACGCGGATCGCGTCTGCCCGTCTCGTTCGCTGCGGCAACAGGGTCGACCACGAAGGCGGTCATGAAGAGGCGCCCGCCCGGTTTCAGGAGCCTGCCGATCTCGCTTAGGTAGACGAGCACCTCGTCCGGCGGCAGGTGCGTGACGATCGACGTCATGATGGCGAAGTCGAAGTGGCGATCGGCATAGGGGAGCTTCAGCGCCTTGCCGCTGATCTTGCCCTGCGGATTGTAGAGTTCATGCGCGATGTCGACCCGCTGGAAGGCGAAGTTCGGATAGATCGACGTGATGAAGCGGCGACACCAGGCGATGCCGCCCTCGACGGGGTCAATCCCGTTGTAACGCCCCTTCTCGAAATCGAGATATTGGGTGAGGGGAACTGCCATTCGACCGATGCCGCAACCGATGTCGAGCACGCGGCTTTCCGGCTGCAGCCCTCCCATTCGGATGAAGTGGCCGAGAAACTCGGTGCCGACGGCTTTGAAGTCGCCATCGCCGACGAAAACGCTGTCCGGGGCCGGTTGCGGCAGGAAACGGTTCTTCAGGCAACTCTCCTGCAACCACTGGATATGTTCCTCGTGGGCGGACAACGCCGTCACCGGCGCGCTCTCGTCGCGACGGAAGGTCTCGTTCATGCGGCGCTCCTTGCTGTGGCTTCAACGCTGAACGGCGCAACCGCTTCACCGGCGCCGCCGAGATAGTCCGCCATCAGCTCGTCAATGTCCGCATCCCAGCGCTCCGTGTGCAGCCAGGCGTTGTACTGGCTGGCAACGCCGCGCATGTAGTCCTGGCTCCGGCGAATCGACCGGCGCTCGAAATGGTAGAGGCACGCCGACGGCTCATAAGCTATCTCAAGGCCGCACCTGCGGATCTTCAGACAAAGATCGCTGTCCTCGTAATCGCCGATGACGTAGTCCTCCGTGTAACCGCCGACACGCTCATAGGTGTCCCTCAGGGTGACCAGGCATGCGCCTGTGACACCCGGAACGGCGCGGGGGACCTGGGCCGGCGCATAGTCTCCGGGCATGCCCTTGTGGAAATGGTGATTGAGCCACACGCCGCGCCGATCGCGGGCGAAGTAGAGCCCGGCATGCTGGAGCGAACCATCCTCGAAGATAAGCTTCGGTCCGATGGCGCCGAGCGCCTCCTGTTCGAGCAGCGGCGGCGCGAGCGTCTGCAGCCAGCCGGGCGCCGACGGTACGACGTCGGAGTTGAGCATGACGAGGACCGAGCCGCGTGCGAAGCGCGCACCGGCGTTGCAGGCGCGCGCATAGCCGCCGTTGCGGCTCATCACCACGAGCTTCATCGGCAGCCCGTGCAGGAGATGCAGACCGCCGAGCAGATGCTCCGTCTCGTCCTGGATTTCTGGTGAATCCAGGACATAGATGATCTCCGTATTGCTCGCGACCCACGGGTCTGTCGCCATGCCGGAGAGCTGGAAGCGCAGGAAATCGAGGACCCGGTAAAGCGGCACCACGATCGAGACCATAGGTGCTTTCTGCGGCAGGCCATAGTCCTTGACGTAGTCGACCTTTATGGTCCTGCCCAGTCTCTGCTCCACGTCCTGGAGGGCCGGGGCGAGGATCGTCCGGAAGGCCTCATCGACCGCGTGCTGTGGCGGGACTGCGCGAAGGATGCGGTTGCGTTGAGCGGCAGGTTCAAAAGGCTGGGGCTTCGGCACGAGTGATTTCACCGCGCCCGAAGCGAGTCGCATCTGGAAACGCGGCTGGAGGAGGGCGCCCAATGGCTCGTTCAGCGGCAGCCAGGCGGCGAAGCCGGTCACGTCGGTTCTGGCGCCTTCATCCGCGCCTCGGGCCCAGGCGGGAAACGCATGCCAATTTCCGTCGAGAGGCACTGCGGTGCCGTCCTCTTTCAGGTAGTCGATGCCGGCGAGGGCGGATGCGGGATCATGGAACCAGCCGCCGGAAAGCAGGCCGCCGGAAAGCGCCAGCGCCAGATCGACCTCCGCGGCGGGGTGCATTGCGGACTTGCCGATCTGCCGCGCCGGCAGCGGTCGCCGAAGCTGCAGGTCTATCGCTGTCGCCGCGCCACCCTCCGGCATTCCCGAGAGCCACCGTACGACAAACTCGCGCAGTACCGGCGCGCCGCCATGTTCGGCCCACCACTTCTGAAGATTGGCGTAACGCGGCGTGCGGGCGGACAGTTCGCGGACGGCGACACCCTTCTTTCCCAGGAACACGAAGAAGGACGGCCGGGGAGCCCGGGGAGATTCGATGATGAGATAGCAGGGCCGCACGCCCTGCTCTGGATGGCCGCCGACAACCACTTGCGAAGGCAGCGGCAGAATGGCATTCGCGCCGAGAGCATAGACGGCGCTGATGTCGCCGAAATCGCGACTGATCGCTGTCTCGACCAGATACCGCCCCTCGGTGACCGCACAGACGACATTGGCGGGCCGCGGGCGCGCCTTCAGCGCATGAAGCGCGTCCTCGACGACGGCGATGAAGAGCTGGTCCCTGGAAAGGCGGAACGCGCTTCGCCATGCCGTCAGCAGATTGTTCAGGAATTTGATGCACCCCTCCGGCGAAAGATCGGCAAACAGGGCGTCCACATCGAGGCATGGGAGTTCAGCGATCGGTCGCAGGACAAACGTTTGGGAAGCGCTGCTTTCAACGGAGATCTGCGCGCGCTGAGGCTCCTTGCCCGGCCGCATGGCCCAAAGGACGCGCTGCCCGCCATCGGCAAGCGGGAGCGTTGTGCTGACAAGCGGGACCGGTTGCTCAGGCATGGCGAGCGTGGATTTGACCGCTCCGGGCGGCGTGCCCGGAATATCCCGGATCAGGACGGCCACATCGGAGCTGATGCGAAAGGCCTCGGCATTCTGGAAAATACGGCTGGCGCCCCTCGTACCGTCGTCGAACGTCACACGCCACTCCTCTTGACCGCTGAAGGGAAGGGTACGCCCCACGGGAGGAGGGCGGGGCGCACCGATTCGAACCAGGAGCGGGATGAGAAAAGTGAGCGCGGCCTTCCGGCCGGCATCCCGCGTCTCAACCTGTTAGTGGACCGTGAAGTAGTTCTCGGGGTTGGCCTGGATATCGTCGGCGTCCGCGTTCACCAGCGTCAGGGTATCGCCATGACCGAGATCGATGACGACATTGCCGCCGACCTGGGTAATGCGAGAAGCCAGGTCCTCGGGCGAGGCGATATCGAGACCGTTGATGCCCTTGGAGATCTGCAGCACGTCCTCGCCGGGGGTGAAGTCGAGGATGACGTCGTTGCCGCCGCCGCCGTCGAAGACGAAGACGTCACTGCCCTGACCACCGGCCAGGAGATCGTCGCCTTCGCCGCCATCGATGATGTCGTTTCCGGCGCCGCCGATCAGGATGTCGCTGCCCTTGCCGCCGACCATGAAGTCGTTGCCTTCGCCGCCAAGGAGGATGTCGTTGCCCTTGTCGCCATAAAGCAAGTCGTCACCCGATCCGCCGAGCAGGATGTCATTGCCCTTTTCGCCATAGAGAATATCTGCGTCGTCGCCGCCGAACACGGTGTCGTTTCCGTCGCCGCCGAACAGCAAGTCATTACCTTCGTCCCCGAAGATAGTGTCGTGTCCCTTGCCCCCGTTGACGAAATCATCACCGCCGCGGGCGCGGATGAAATCGTCAAAGCGAGAGCCAAACAGGGCGTCGTCGTATGCGCCGCCTTCTAAAGTGGCCATCTGCTTCTCCTCTTCGTCGTTTGATGCATGCGTCATCGGCACGGAGCCGAGGATTGCGAGCCGGAGTGTGCACTGCAATAAAACAGAAGGCAACACGGTGTTCAAAAATAAATTGGCCTATTTTCGTTGTTTTCTACGTACTTCCGTCATCCTCCGCGCCGTGTGTCAATATTGGTACAATATATTTTTAGGAGTAATTGCTATAGCGATGTCCGTAAATCGCTTCAAAATTTAAAGTAAATTGTGTTTATGCTGAATCATGAAGAGCGATATCCTTAATCCTCCCTGAACGCACGATTGAAGCTGTCTGTAATTGGGGAAACCAGGTAGTCGATCGCCGAGCGCGGCTTGTGCACGATCAGCACCTCGGCGGGCATGCCTGGATAGAGTCGTATATCGGGATTCGCGGCGAGCGACTCCGGCACGATCTGCGCTCGTGCCACGTAATAGGCCACGTTGGACTTCTCATCCACCGACTGGTCTGCGGCGACATAGCTAATCTTGCCGTCGACCGGCAGATGTGTGCGCTGGTTATAGGCGGTCAGCCGGATCTGCGCGTTCGAGCCGATCGCGATGCTGTCGATGTCGCGCGTGCTGACATGCATTTCCACGAGCAACGGCTCATCCCCGGGGACGATGTCGAGCAGCGGCTGGCCCGGCGTCACCGCGCTGCCCGACGTGCGCAACTGGATATTGGCGACGACACCTGCCTGTGGCGCGCGGATCTCGAGGCGGCGAAGCACATCCTTCGCGGCCGTGATCCGCTCCTCTACATCCGCAAGCTCAAGGCGCGCGGTGGTGATCTCGCCCGCGATCTCCGACTGAAAATCGCTTTCGATACCGATCAACGTAAGCTCGGCACCCGCCATGGCCTTCTGCGCCTGCGCCTTGTCACCGGCAAGCTCGCCGCGCGTTGCGGCGAGTTCGCTGAGCTTGGCATCGATCTCGATGAGCTTCGAGCGTTGCGCAAAGGCCTTATCCACCAAGGTCGCGATTGCCGCCCGCTGTTCATTTACCAACTCGATCTGCCGGTCCGTCGCCTGAAGCTGCGCGCCCAGCGATTTCGCCTTCTCCGAATGTTCCTCGATGGTCTTGCGCTGGATCTCTAGCCGCCCGTTCTTCGCCTCGCGTCGCTTCTCGAAGAATGCCGTTTCCGCGGCGATGGCGTCCTCAGCGGCGGCATCGCCGGCGCCGGCGAGATCGCCGGGAAAGCTTAATTCCATTGCACCTGCCTGCTCTGCCCTGAGGCGGACCAGTTTCGCGATCAGGCCGACGCGCCGGCTTTGCAACGCCTGCAGGTCGGAACGGGCGCGCGTATCCTCGAGCTTGATCAAAGTCTGCCCGGCGGCGACGTGATCGCCCTCCTGAACGAGGAGGCGGCTCAGGACGCCGCCCTCGAAATGGCTGACCGTCTTGCGCTTCGAATCGACGACGATGGTACCGCTGGTAACCGAAGCGCTGCTGAGCTCCGTAGAAAACGCCCAGCCGAAAAACCCGCCGAAAGCGACCAGGATCGTCGCCAGACCCGCGATAACGAGGCGTCGGACTGGGGAATGAGTGCTCTCGGCAAGCTCGAGTTCAAGCGCACTGACGTGCAGCGGCGGCGCGGCACTCACGGGCAGGCGGCGATCCGGATTGCCGGTCGGGGCCAAGGGCTGCATATCGACACTCGCGGGCAATGTAGGCTTGCTCGTCATGAAGCGGTTCCTTCGCGTCGTGTTTCGCCGGGCATCATGGATGCGACCACGTCCGTGCGCGGGCCGAACTGGGCAATGCGGCCGCCTTCCAGTACGAGCAGTTTATCCGCGACCTGCATGATCGCTGGCCTGTGGGCGATGATAACAATGATGGCGCCATCATTGCGCGCATGTTCGATCGCGCGGATAAGAGCCCGCTCGCCGATCGCATCGAGATTGGCATTCGGTTCGTCGAGCACGATCAGGCGCGGGCGACCGTAGAGGCATCGAGCAAGCGCGATGCGCTGCCTTTGCCCGCCGGAAAGCGTCAATTGCCCGTCACCCACCGGCGTATCGTAGCCGAGCGGCAGGCGTCCGATCATGTCGTGCACGTCGGCAAGCCGCGCCGCCTCGAGCACCTTGTAAGGGTCGCTCTCTTCCATGCGGGCGATGTTTTCGCGGATCGTCCCTTCGAGCAGGGAAACCGACTGCGGGAGGTAGCCCGTCATCTGCCCGAATGAACCGCGCTCCCAGAGATAGACGTTGTTGCCATCGAGGAATACGCCGCCCGTCGTCGGCTTCTGGATGCCCACGAGGAGCCGCGCTAAAGTGGATTTGCCGGCGGCGGAAGGCCCGACGACGCCCAGCACCTCACCGGGCGAGAGGGAGAAGGAGACGCCCTTGATGATCGGAACATCCAGGCCTGGCGCAGCATACAACAGCTTGTCGACGACCAGGTCCCCTTCGGAGCGCGGCGTCGGCATCGTCTGACGGACTGCAAGGTCTTCATTCAGGGCGGCCTCGATTCGGCGCCAGCTTGCGATTGCCAATACCCATTGCCGCCAGTTCTCGATGACCGAATCGAAAGGTATGAGAAGGCGCCCGACAAGGATGGTCGTCGCCATCATCGCGCCGGGCGAGATTTCCTGCTTCATCACCAGAAGTGCACCGGCGCCGAGCGACGCCACCTGTATGGAAAACCTCAGGCTGCGCGTTATGGAGGCCATCGCCCGGCTTCTGCTTCCACTGGTTTCCAACACGCCAAGCGCGTGCAGCTGCGCCGCGCGCCACCGTTTGGCGAGCGCCGGCAGCATGCCCATCGCCTCAATGGCCTCGGCGTGACGTAATGTCGCACCTATTTTCGACACTGCCTCAATATTAGCCTGGCTTGCCTCTTTCATGAGCTGACGCGTCAGGAGATCGGTTATGAGGCCGCAGCAGACAAGCACCGCTACGGAAACCGCACCGATCACCCCGAAGAGGGGGTGCAGCAGAAAGAGAACGCCCAGGAAGATGGGCGACCAGGCGGCGTCGAGAGGGGCGCTGACCGCCGACGAGGTAAGGAAACCGCGCAGCTCGGTGAGGTCCCGCAGCGATTGTGCTGCCCGGGTAAGCCCCTGGCCGGCGGATACCTGCACCGCGGCGGTAAGGACCGGCAGGTTCAACGACCGCACGACGGCGCCGCCCATCGCTTGGAATGTGAGGGCGCGGATATAGTCGAGGACCCCCAAAACAACGAGCGCGCCAAGGGCCAGGATGGTCAACATGACGAGCGAATCCATGCTCTGACTGTTCAACACCCTGTCATGTACCTGCATCATGTAGAGAGGCATGGTGAGTTGCAGGAGGTTGATGCAGGCGCTGAGCAGAGCTGCATAAAGAAGCGTCACTACGAATACACGTCGTGCTCGCAAGACCAGCAGCTTAGGGTTGATTGTTCCATTTTGCGTCGATGCCGGGCCGATTTGACCCTTGCTAATCATATTATTTCGAACAGTATCACGCATGGGCGATTTTCTGCATATAAGCATCCGCGGGGTTGAGGAGCGATCTGGTTCAGATTCACTCAAATCACAGTATTGCTGGGATCAGTGTGACACAATAAAGATCGCTTGCTCAAGACATGCAATTCGGGGACTGGGGCGTCATGAAATTTGCTTCAATTTTTGAAGTAAATTCCCGGATAATGAAGTAAATTCCCTAATGGAGAGAGGAATGAATCACAGGATTCTCTATCCGTTCGCAGACTTCGGAGATGCCGTGGTGGTCGAGCCCGAGGGTGACACCACCAGGAATACTCCGGACCCCGGGCGCGATCAGGACGGAGACAGATCTCTGATCACATATTTCGAGCTGGCGCGTGTCATGGAGCGGGCGAGCCGGCGATTTTCCGGGCTGTTGCGCACGGAATTGACCAAGCTCGGCGTCGACGACATTGGGTCGGCGCAGGCGATGGTTCTTCTGGTCATCGGCGAGGCCGAACTCTCGGTGGGAGAGCTCCTCGACCGTGGCCATTATGTCGGTTCCAACATCTCCTACTACCTCAAGCAGCTCGCCGACGGGGACTATATCGACCGGATAGCCTCCCAGCGCGACAAGCGGTCGGCCCGCATCAGGCTATCGGAGAAGGGGAGGCAGCTCTGCACTGCGCTGCGGGAAGCGGCAAAATCCTATGAGCGCGCCCTCAGCCATGGCGAGCAGGATCGGCGGAACCTCGAGACCGCCTTCCAGACGCTGCACCGGCTCGAACTGGTCTGGGGCAATGCCGCTCGCTACGGCATCTGACGTGCCTTCCAACGCATGACCCAGCGCGGGATGAGGAAAAGTGTGTGCGGTTTTCCGCCTGCATCCCGCGCTAACTCATTAGAATCGATCGCGTTCGTGATTTCAGGTCGATCCGACCTAAAATTCATCGTGATCTAGTGGCGAATGGTCAAGAACATGCATGTAGCGTTTGTACACCGTCGTGGTTTTGGCCAGTTCGCCGCCCTGGCTTCCCATCTGGCTGAGGCGGGAAGCGAGGTGACCCTCGTCACTGAAACGGTGGATCAGAAAATCCCCTCGGTTCGGGTGGTTCGACATCGAGCGGAGCCCGGTCCGCGCGTGCATCCGCAGATCGCACGACATTTGGGCGTTCCCGACCATCACGTGCGAATCGGACATCGGGTCGCCGAGACCTTCGAAGCTATGGCGCGCCTTGGCCAGGTCCCCGACATCGTCCTCGGCCATATCGGCTGGGGCAGCATGATGTTCGTAAAGGACGTGCTGCCACGTACGCCCGCACTCGGGTACTGCGAATTCTTTTATCGGGCCGAAGGGGCGGATGTCGGCTTTGTCCCTGAGGACCAGCCCGATTCGGAGACCCGCAAGAGATTGCGTCTTCGCAACGCCGCGCAGCTCCTGTCGCTCGAAGCGATGGATGGAGGTATCAGCCCGACCAATTGGCAGAGGAGCCTCTATCCTTCCGATGTACGGCACCGCATCGCGGTGTGCCACGAGGGGATCGACACACGGCGCTTCCGCCCCGATCCGACAGCTTCGCTGAAGCTTCCGGACGGGCGCGTGCTCAAGGCCGGCGCACCGCCAATCGTCACATTCGTCGCACGCGACATGGAGCCCTATCGCGGATTTCCGCAGGCGTTGGAGGCAGCCGCCAAGGTTGTCCGGCGGCATCCGAACGCGCTGTTCGTCTTCGTCGGCGGCGACGGCGTGAGCTACGGTGCGCCGCCGCCCGGCGGGGGCTCCTGGAAGGAGCATCTTCTTCAATCGCTGGACGTCCCGCGCGAGAGGTTGATTTTTCCCGGCGTCGTACCCCATTCCGTGCTGCGCCAGCTCTTTCAGATTTCAGCCGCTCACCTTTACCTCACTTATCCCTTCGTTCTGTCCTGGTCGGTCGTGGAGGCCATGGCTTGCGGTGCTCTGGTCATCGGATCGGATACCGCCCCGGTCCAGGAGATCATCCGTTCGGGCCGGAATGGTCTACTGGTCCCGTTCTTTGACACGGATGCGCTCGCCGAAACCATTCTCGACGTACTGGCACGGCCGGACGGCTTCCACGAGTTGCGCGCCGCAGCACGCAGGACGGTCGAACAGCGGTTCCGGCTGGAAGATTGCCTTGCGCGTCAATTGGCATTGATCGGCAAGGCAATCGGCAAAAGTACGATGCTTTCGATGGAATCGCAGTTTGCTTGAATATTGCTTCAACTTTTGAAGTATAATAAAAGTCTAGATCTCGTAAAATTCTTATTGTGCGCTGCAGAAAACCTCGATATGTTTTCTGAGATGAGTTCGACGAGTGAAGTTATTCATTTGTCACGAAAATTTCATCTTCCGCATAATACGATTATTCTGAGGTCGCTGCGTGCAAGAGTTGATGTCTTCTAGTATTAGGCAATCGCCGGCGAAGCGAAGGCTGATCGTGGCATCTGATCGGGACCGGGCAAATGTCGAAGGGAGCGGCATCGAACATCTGGTTCATTTTCTTCAGGCGGATACAGGCTCCCAGTCTCCCCTGCAAAATGCGTTTCCGCTGATTGCGCTCGCCTTCTCGGCCGAGGGAGAGTCCCACCTGAG
This sequence comes from Sinorhizobium sp. 8-89, assembly GCF_030124325.1. Taxonomy (GTDB): domain Bacteria; phylum Pseudomonadota; class Alphaproteobacteria; order Rhizobiales; family Rhizobiaceae; genus Sinorhizobium. The sequence continues at coordinate 121,677 of NZ_JASKLR010000008.1, read as the reverse complement.
AGAGGGGCTTGCCGCTGTCCAGGCGCTCGGAACGGTTCCCGAGATACCCGTTCAAAGGATTGATGCGAGCAACCGGGCGGAGAGCTTGACACTCGTTCATGCGCTGATGGAGGGCGGGATAGGGCGGCTTGCCCGGTTCACCTCTTCGATCACATCCGAGCTTGCCATTCTCCGGCGTGAGCGCGAAAGCCTGCTCGAGAACTATCGTGCCCTCGAAGATGCGTTCCAGGCGCGCAACTGGGAGCCGGTTACGGAGGTCTTCGCGCACGACCCCTATGTCGATCCAAAGGACGAGGGGGTCGGGCAGCTCCTTGCAACCGGCTACGTCGAGCAGATCCTGCCGGTCTCCAGCCATGGCGTTGCCGGCGTGGCGCTTCACCTCCATTCCGTTCCGAAGGACGGCGGCGAGTTGGTGGTCGTGCTGGGCTATGTAGAGAATGGCGAAGGCGTGGCCGAGTGGACCGTGCCATACACGCAGCTTGCCGCAGGCTGGAGTTTCTTCGCGCTGCCGCGAGCTTGCGGAGGCGGAGCAAGGACATTGCGGCTTCGCGTCTCCACAACCGGCGGGGAGATGGTTGGACTTTCGCTCGGCTATCCTATCGCGAGCGAGCGCTACACGGCCCGGTCGGAGGCGCCTCATCCCGATCTCGACCTGCGGCCTCTGGCATTCCGGGTGTTTACAGGGTTGCCGGGCGTCAGGCCGACCCGCATGCCCAACATGATCGCGCCCACCGCCTTGCTCGACGGCCACTTCATTGAGGATTATCGCCTCGCGGTCGACCTGTTGAGCCAGATCGTCGATGTTTCCGTGACGCCCATTGTTCCGGAGTTCCAGACGGTTCGCTTCCTAGAGCACGAGCACGCGGTGGTATGCCATCCGCTGCCGAGTGGCATTTCAGCCGGCACCATCGGCCGCGCCGTGGAACCTGGCACGATATCTTTCTCGGCGAGCGCCGTTATCGACCATCCGCAGGGCGCGCCCGCGGCAGTGAGTTTCCTGCTCGCTCCGGCAAATTCGAACGCGCGCTCCGAGGTGGCGGAACTCGCGCGCAAGGGTGCGGCCAAGCCTTCGGCGTTCTTCAGCGGGTGGCGCGAGGTGACTGCCCAAAAGGCGATCAACATCAACTTTCAGTTGGACGAACCGGTGCGAGCGCCCATGGATCTTATGATCCTCAGCCGCGCGGTGTCGGATTCCGTCGATTTCTCCTGGCTCAAAGTGTCTGGCTTCCGGCTGGTGAAGCAGTCCGCAGGAGCGTCCCATGTCAACGAATAGGGACATGCCGGATCTGGTCGCGGTCGCGATGCCGCTCTACGGGCACGCCGCGCTTGCTCTGGAGGCGATCGAGTCGGTCCTGGCCTCGGCACTTTCCGAGTGCAGGATCGCCATCGTCGTTTCGGTCGATGGCGACCCGCGGCATGAAACATTCGACCAGCTGCTCCTCTATGCGGCGGCCAATCCAGCCGTTCATGTGCTTTTCGGCGCGAATGCCGGGCCGGGCGGAGCTCGCAACCGGGCCATCGACTACGTGCTCGAAAACCTGCCGGAGGCGCGCGCGGTCTATTTTCTCGATGCCGACAACCGGGTCTTGCCGGGCACGGTCGAAACCCTCTACCGGCAGCTTCGCTCGAGCGGTTCCGGCTGGGTCTACACCAACATCGATACTTTTTCGGTGAGCTGGCGGGCGCACTACGGCAACCGCTACTCGCGGCTCGTGCACTGCATCACGGACAATATCTGCGATACGGGCTCGATGATCTCGATCGACGTGTTTAGAGCAGGCGTCCGCTTCAACGACGACCGGCAGAACGGTTTCGAGGACTGGGAGTTCTGGCTCTCCTGTATCGAACACGGATTCGTCGGAACGCCGTGCCACGATACGACCTTCGAATATAGGCTCCGGGCCGAAAGCCGCTTCAAGGAGGCGAACCGCGACCGCGCCGCCTCGGTCAGCTTCCTCAGAAAACGGCATCGGGCCCTGTTCCAGCGCCCGATGCTCGTCGACTTCGAGCACGAAGAATGCCCGCGCTACCTTTTCGCGCGAACGGAAGACGCAGCGATTTCGTTCTTTACGGATCCAACCAAGGCGCCCGCGAGGCCTCGTCTCGACGACATCATCCCGGCATTCTGGGCGAGTATCGGGGAGCCGGACAACGTGCACTTCCCGCCATTCCTTGTGGCTGGAAGCGGCGCAACCCTCGACCTTCTCTTGCGGTCGCGCATGCTGCCGAACGTGCTTTCCCACCTGGAGCGCCTGAGCGAGAAGGTCAATGTCATCTTCGTCCAGCTCGGCAACGATGCCGCGCAGCGCAAGATCGAGCCTATCTTCCTGGAGGCAGGGACCCAGAACGTCGCGCACGCCGATCTCATCTTCCTGTCGACCTCGCTCGTGCGCGACGTGATCCAGAACAACGCGCTCGACTGGTTCGCCTCGATCGGCCAGCAGCAGGTATGGCCCACATCGGCGGTCCTGAAGGTGCGCTTCCCTTTCCCACGAACTCTGCCCCGTCGCTCCCACATCACGCCTCAGCAGGTGATGATAAATTGCGTCAATGCAATCGCGGCCAGTCCCTTGCGGCGGACGGCCGGCAGGCGCTGGACCTGGCGCCCGGCGCGGCTCGTGCCTTATGGGGAACTTCACAAGGCGCTCCGCCATGAAATCGGAGGCTCGCCTGTCCTGCCGCTCGGACATAGTGAGAACGGCAAGCGAACCGCAGCGCTGCTGGTGCCGAATGCGTCGTTCGGGGGCGCCGAGAAGGTCGTCTATGCAGCCGCGCGCGAACTGAAGGCGGCGGGCTACGAGACCCACCTGTTCGTGCTCGGCACGTCCAGAATGGACCTGATCGACGAATTCGATGCAAGCTTCGATTACATTCACTTCTGGGACCAGGGAATTCCCGCCTGGGGCGGCTCCGGCTCGTTCCTTGGGCAGGACTTCATAGCCGAGGGCCACGAGGTGGATTGGGCGGCGCTCAAAGGCCAGCTTTCCGGCTTCGACCTCGTCATCAACAACCATGTAATGGCCGTGCATCCGCTCATTGCGCGGTTGCGCTCCGAAGGAACACGCACGGCCTGCTACCTTCACGTCGTCGACAATACGCATTTCAAAAGGCCGGCGGGCCAGCCCTTTGCTGCGATTGCCCACGAGCATTGCTACGATGCGTTTCTCACCTGCTCCGAACAGCTCAAGATATACTTGCACAGCTTCGGCGTTCCTCTCGAGAAGACCTTCGCCGTGCCCAACGGCGCGAGCTTTTCCGTACCCCCCAAGATCCTGGCCGAGGTCCTGTCGGTAAGACGGATCGACCGCAAGGACGATCGGCTCAGAGTTCTCTATATGGGCCGGCTCGATCAGCAGAAGGGCATCGATCGGCTGGCTGCGGCAATCGTGGAGCTGCGTGCGTCGCGCGTCCCCTTCGACGCGCGCGCAATCGGCGGGGAGATCCTCGCCGACGCCACCATGTCGTGGGCCGACAGGCTCAAGGAACTCGGTGTCGACGTGCGCCCACCTGTCTTTGCAAGCAAGGATTTGATCAAGGCACTCGGTTGGGCCGACGTCCTCGTGATGCCCTCGCGCTGGGAAGGCGCGCCCTTGATGATCGCGGAAGCGCAGCAGCTCGGCTGCGTCCCGATCGCCACTGCGGTGGGCGCCGTCGACGAGCTCATAACGGACGGAGAAGACGGCATCCTGATCGATGCTGCAGCCGATCCGCAGGTGGTGCGCGACATGGCGAAGGTCATCGAGGAGGTGGCCCGCAATCGCCAAAAGCTCGCGCCGCTCATGGAGGGTTGCCTCAGAACGGCGGCACGCCGCTCTTGGGGCGCCTCCTTCGGGGAGTTCCTCGATTGGTGCGACCGCTCGGTCAACAATTCGTCGCTTTCGCGCGCCGCGGTCTCTCGCGGGCGCGAAACATCCAATCCCGAAGTAGCGGCCGTGGGCTGAAGGCTCCCGCCGATTTCAAGAAGAAGGGTCTATCGCATGCGTCCACGAATCCTCGTGACGGGAATTCCTGGTCACTACACGCGCCTCGCCAATGGCGCGCACGGGTTGTCCGTTTCCTATTCGGAGCGGCAGAAACAGCCCGAGACGAAAGACGAGTTTCTTCAGGAGCTTCGCAACATCAGCAATACCGGAAACTACCTGATCGGTGAGGGGGCGCTGCGCGCAATCGCGCCGCATGCCAAGCAGGTGCCGTTTTGGCACCTCTACAATTGCAGCAAGAACGGCGTTGGTCTCGAGGAGTTCAACAATAACTTCGACATCTGCGTCTTTACCTGCGCCAATCTTCTGCGCAAGGGCCTCTCGGCAGACGCCGAAGCGGAAGTGCTGAGCAAGCTCAAGATGCCGATCGTCATGCTCGGCATCGGTCTTCAGAATCGCCGTGACCTCGAGAATAGCCTGCCGGAGGGAACGAAGCGGCTCCTCGATGTCCTGAAGGAGCGTGAGCATTATTTCCTGACGCGCGGATTTGAAACGGCGGGCTTCCTCAAGGATCAAGGCTTTTCCTACGTCCAGCCGACCGGCTGCCCTTCCATCTATTTCATGCCGCACAATATGCGCGCGTCGCTGAAGAAGCTGCCGCATGTGAAGGTCGGCAAGGCACGGACGATTTTCTCCGGCTACCTCGGCGCCAATCACGATGCGATCGTCGATGCCATCACCTTGGCACCCGAGGATTCGCGCCCGCAGTACGTAATCCAGGACGAGTTCCTCCACTTCGACATGAAAGTGGAAGCAAATGGCGACGGTCGCGTCTACGACTCCGCCTCCGGCACGATGCTTGGTGAACTTAGCTACTCGGGCACGGAACGGCTGAAAACGCCATTCGACATACGCACCTTCTTCGACACCAACCAGTGGCGCGCCTGGGCGTCGTCCATGGACTTCAATTTCGGTCGGCGCTTCCACGGCTCCATCATCGCCATGCAGGCAGCGGTCCCGAGCCTGATGGTGGCGGTGGACGATCGGATGCGCGAAATGCTGGGCTATACCGGCTTGCCAGCCATCGATGCCGTCGATCTCGACAAGGCCGAAAACAGGGCCGAGTTCGTTGCCGATCACCTCGCCGGGCTCAACGCATCGGAACTGGTCGACCGATATTCTGATCGCGAGCGCACTTTCCGTTCGGCGCTGCGCGAAATCGGCATCGGCCATTAGCTGTTCGCAAGAAACTAAAACTCAGGTGTATCGATGCGTATCTTGCTTACCGGAATACCTTCCTATCTGCAGCGAACCGTTGCCGGCGTATCCGGGGCGGAGGTTCGTCACAGGCCCTATTTCGACGAGGTCAGGACCAAGAAGGACCTGATCGACCAGGTGCGGAAAATCGCCAACACCGGCAACTACCTGATCGGCGAGGGCGCCGCCCACAGCCTGCGCAGACATGACGTTACCTATGTGCCCTTCTGGCATCTCGCCAACAGCCGCGACTCCGGCGACATCTACGAGCATCTCAACCGGGAATTCGATATCTGCGTGTTCGCCTCGGCCAATCTCTTGCGGCCCGGCTACTCCGCCGATCTCGAGGCGGAGGTGTTCGACAAGCTGAAGATGCCTGTGGTGGTCATGGGTATCGGCATCCAGCGCAGGGAGGGGCTCAAGGAAAAACTGCCGGCCGGCACTCTCAAGTTCCTGGAAGTGCTCAAGAAGAAGGAAAGCTTCTTTCTCACACGTGGCTACTTCACGGCCGAATTCTTAAGAGAACAAGGCATGAAGTTCGTGAAGCCCACGGGCTGCCCGTCGCTTTTCTTTGCGCCCAGCGAGATGAAACGCTCACTCGCCTCTCTCGCCAATCCGGAACTGGCCGCAGCCCAGAAGATCGCCTTCGGAGGTTATCTCGGGAGCGTCGCCGATACGATCGTGGATGCCCATGCGCTGCTCAAGCCCGACAGCGTCGCAAGCTACGTCATCCAGGACGAGGTGGTTGCCTACAATCTTGCCCTGCCGGGCGACGACGACGTCCCGGTCTATGACAGGGCAAGCGGGCGGATCACCGGGCAAACCGAATACAAGCATTCCGAAAAGTGGCAAAGAAAGCACGAGCTCCTGGTGTTCTTCGATACCAACCAGTGGCGAAGCTGGATTTCCTCGCGGGATCTCTGCTTCGGTCGCCGCTTCCACGGCTGCATCATCGGCATGCAGGCGGGCGTGCCCGCTCTGATGATCGCCGTCGACGACCGCATGCGCGAGATGCTGGAGTTCATCGGTTTCCCCTATATGGAGGCGGCGATCTGGAACCGTGAGACGGACCGGAGGGCCTATCTCGCGAATTTCCTGTCCAAGATCGACTCGCAGGCGGTCATCGACCGCTACTCGGCCTGCGAGACCAATTTCCGCAGCGCTCTCGCGCATGTCGGTCTCTAGGCTCAAGCAAAGAGTGGCAGGTTCAGGCGCGGCGCTGCCTTTTGCTGCGCTGCTTGCACTCGCGCCGTTTGCGGAGCTGACGACCGCCTATGCCATGCAGACATCAACGGTTCGCGTTGGTGTCAACCGGCTTAATCTTGCCTGGCTGACCCGCAGCGAGCAGGAAAGGATATTGGAGGAGATCGCAGCGAGCGGCGCGACCAACGTTCGCCTGTCGCTATCGCGGCCGGTAGACAAGAGCATCGAGGCGCTGGCGATCGCCAGCAGGCTCGGCCTCAGCATCCTTCTCGAGATCCAGCTTTCGAACAAGAGCTTCTATGCCGAGAGCGCCCGTCCGCGAACCGGCTTCGGTCGGATTTGGGATGTCCACCGGCTATCCGATCTCGACCTGGACCAGTACCGCAAGGAACTGCGCGCGGCGCTTCAGCGTATCGATGCGCTGGGTATTCGCCTTGAGGCGATCGAGCCCGGAAACGAGATCAACTACGCCGCCTATAATGGCGATCTTCTCGTCTATCGGGAGCCGAGCGGTCGAACCCCGCGCACCGTTGCCGATCTCAAGGACCGAGCCGCGTTCGAACGAGGCCTCGATGTCTATGTTCAGGCCGTGGAGATCAGCCGTGAAGAAGTGCGCGCAACGCTGCATAGCCGCGATGCGGCAGTCATCAGCGCTGGTCTCTCCGACATGGCTGCCCAGGAGGCGGATAGGCGCGGGATGGAGCGGCTCGACCCGCGCGAAGTCATAACGCTTCTTCGTGATCGGGGGATCGACGGCCTTGTGGATGCCTATGGCATTCACATCTATCCGGGCCGGATCGCACCGGCGGCGCTGAACGCCCGGGTGACGAGCCTCCTCGATTTCTGCCTAACTTCCGCCCTGGGCAAGCCCTGCTGGGTCACGGAATGGGGGATTGCCAACAAGGCACGTTCCTGCCCGATCGATGATCGGCGACGGGAAAGTGCGATCGGCGCCGTGCGCGCGGCCTTTGGCGAATTGATGGAGGCAGGGCGGCTGACGGCGGCTTTCTACTACGATTGGGACACGGAGCCTTCCTACAGCCTCTGGCGCTGCGGCAAGCTCAGTCCCGCCGGCGCCGCGGCGATCAGACCGGCCGAAAGAGGGGGCGCGAGCGCAAGATGACCGTGACACAAAAAGGTCGGGCCCGCGGGCGGCGTTCACCTGGATGCGCGAACTTTACCGGAGAGACCGCATGAAGGGCATCATCCTTGCGGGCGGCAGAGGAACCAGGCTTTACCCGGTGACGATCTCGGTCTCGAAGCAGTTGCTTCCCGTCCACGACAAGCCGATGATCTACTACTCGCTTGGCATGCTCATGCTGGCTGGAATTCGCGACATCCTGGTGATCACCATGCCCAGGGACAGGCCCCTGTTCGAAGGTTTGCTCGGCGATGGCAGCGGCTTCGGCCTATCGATTTCCTATGCCGAACAGGCGGAGCCGAACGGGCTCGCGGAGGCCTTCATCATCGGCCGGGATTTCATCGGGGACGGTGCCGTCGCCCTGATCCTCGGAGACAATATCTTCTACGGCGCGGGCCTGCCTGAACTCTGCCGGGAAGCCGCGGCCCGCAAGACCGGCGCCACGGTGTTCGCCTATCGCGTCGATGACCCCGAGCGTTACGGGGTGGTGAGCTTCAGCGGCGAGAGCGGGCTTGCCGAAACGATCGAGGAGAAACCGAAGCGGCCGCGGTCGAGCTGGGCCGTCACCGGCCTCTATTTCTACAGTAACGATGTGATCGACATCGCCGCCTCGATCAGACCGTCTGCGCGCGGCGAACTGGAGATCACCGACGTAAACCGCGCCTATCTAGCTCGAGGCGATCTTCATGTCTGCCGTCTCGGTCGGGGCTTCGCCTGGCTCGACACTGGCACCCACGACAGCCTGCACGATGCGGCTTCCTTCGTGCGCACCATCGAACACCGCCAGGGCATCAAGATCATGTGCCCGGAAGAGATCGCCTTCGAACTCGGCTATGTTTCGGCTGACCAGGTGCTGGCGCGTGCCGATCTGCTCGGAAAGAACGACTATACGACCTATCTCCAGCGACGGATAAGGGAGCTTGCAGATGCTTGAGTTACGCCCCCTCGGCCTCGACGGCGTCCTCGAAATCGTGCCAGGCAGACTTGGCGATGAGCGTGGTTTCTTTTCGGAGACCTATAATGCCTCGACGCTTGCTGCGCACGGCATCGATCTGACCTTCGTGCAGGACAACCACTCCCATTCGGTCGCGGCGGGAACGCTCCGCGGCCTGCATTACCAACTTCCGCCCCGTGCACAGGCCAAGCTCGTCCGGGTCGTTCGGGGGCGGGTGTTCGACGTCGCCGTGGATATCCGCAAAGGGTCGCCGACATTCGCCCGCTGGGTCGGGCTCGAACTCTCCGCCAAGGCGTGGAACCAGATTCTGGTGCCTGTGGGCTTTGCCCACGGCTTTGTCACCCTCGAGCCGGAGACGGAGGTCATTTACAAGGTGAGTGAGCACTATTCCGCGGAGCACGAGCGAGCGATCCGCTTTGATGATCCTCAAATCGGGATCGCGTGGCCCGTGGATACCGACCACTTGCGGCTCTCCGCGAAGGACCGGAACGCGCCGCTGTTGGTCGACTCCGCCTCTTTTCAGTTCGCGTAGGGAGATGGCGGCGATGCGGGTTCTGGTCACGGGCGGCGCGGGCTTCATCGGTTCTGCGGTCTGCCGGCACCTGGTAGCGAGCGGCGCGACGCGCGTCGTCAATGTCGACAAGCTGACCTATGCCGGCAATCTTGCTTCCTTGCGGGCAGTCGAGGGGCGGCCGAACTACACATTCTATCGGCTTGATATCTGCAACGAGGGCGCGCTGCTGGACATCATGCGCCGCGAGCGCGTCGATGCGGTGATGCACCTTGCGGCCGAGAGCCATGTCGATCGCTCGATCGAGGGGCCGAATGTTTTTGCCGAGACGAACGTCCTCGGCACGGTCCGCCTGCTCTCTGCCGCGCTGACCTATTGGTGCGAATTGGGGGGAGAAGCGCGCGAGCGGTTTCGCTTCCACCATGTCTCGACCGACGAGGTATTCGGCGATCTTCCCTTCGGTGGCGGAGTATTCGCCGAGGAGTCACGCTATTCGCCGTCGTCGCCCTATGCGGCGTCGAAGGCGGCCGCCGATCATTTCGTCCGCGCCTGGCACCAGACCTATGGACTGCCTGTGGTGCTCTCGAATTGCTCCAACAATTACGGCCCGTTTCATTTTCCCGAGAAGCTGATCCCGCTCACCATCATCAATGCGGTCGAGAACAAGCCGCTGCCGCTTTACGGATCGGGAGCGAACGTGCGAGATTGGCTCCATGTCGACGACCATGCACGCGCGCTGGAGCTTGTCATAAGGCAGGGAAGGCCAGGGGAGAGCTACAACATCGGTGCCCGGGCCGAACGTAATAATCTGTCGGTGATGGAGAGCATTTGCGATCTCCTCGACATTCGCCGACCGCGCAAGGGCGGCAAGAGCCATCGGGATCTCATCACCCTTGTCGCCGACCGGCCGGGCCACGACCGACGCTACGCGATCGATCCCTCGAAGGTTGAGCGAGAGCTTGGCTGGAGACCGAAGCGGGGGTTTGAGGCGGGTCTGAGCGACACGATCGATTGGTACCTCGATAACAGTTGGTGGTGGGAGCCGATACGGCAAGAACGTTATTCGGGCGCTCGCCTTGGAGGACGACTTCGGAGCGTCACATGAGGATCGTCGTGACAGGTTGCACCGGGCAGGTGGCGCTCAGCCTCGCGGAAAGGGCGCGCGGGCGGCCGGATCTCGACGTGGTTGCGGTCGGGCGGCCGCACCTCGAGCTGGCGCGCCCGGAGACGATCTTGCCGGCGCTCGAGCGTCATCGCCCCGATCTTGTCGTTTCCGCCGCTGCCTACACCGCGGTCGACCAAGCCGAAGACGAGCCGGATCTGGCTTTCGCGGTCAATGCAGTCGGGGCTGGCGCCGTCGCCGAAGCGGCAGCCCGCCTCGGGGTTCCGGTTATCCACCTTTCGACAGACTACGTCTTCGACGGGTTCAAGGAGGGCAACTACGCGGAAGACGATGCAACAGCTCCGCTGAACGTCTATGGCGCCTCCAAGCTTGCCGGAGAAAAGGCCGTGTCGGCGGCAAATCCCCGCCACATCATCCTGCGTACGGCCTGGGTCTACAGCCCTTTCGGCAAGAATTTCGTAAAGACCATGCTGCAGCTTGCGAAGAACCGCGAAGAGATTGCAGTCGTAGCCGACCAATGGGGAAATCCATCCTCGGCTCTCGACATCGCGGACGCAGTGCTCAAGACGGCCGCCTTCCTGATCCGGTCCCGCCAGGATGAAATCCCCGAGGTCTATCACCTCGTCGGCACGGGTAAGGTCAACCGGGCGGATTTCGCGCGCCATATCCTTTCGGTAAGTCGTGCTCGAGGTGGGCCGTGGTCACGTGTTCGAAGCGTGGCGACGGAGGAATTTCCGGCGCGGGCACGCCGTCCCGCCAATTCGTCTCTCGCAACCGCCAGGTTCGCCGCAACGTTCGGCTGGACCATGCCGGACTGGCAGCATTCGGTCGAAAGCACCATCGAGCAGCTTGTCCAGGCAAAGCACGGCTGACCAGGGTGGCGACGGGCAGTTCGCGCCCGGCGATTTCCAGGGAGAAGTAGGTCGCGGACGTTACCTTCTCCTAAGGCTGCCCTTCGTGGATGTGCTCGGCGATCCCCGGTTCCAGAAGCCGGAGAATTGCTGGCATGCTCTGGTCCAAACCGGACGGCAGCTTTTCGTCCATGAGAAGCATTACGAGCCCGTGCACCAAGGACCAGGCCGCGATCGGGCCGGGATCGCGAATAGCATCCGACCCCTTCCGGCCGGCTTTCATGGCTAGGAGATCCAGTGCTTGGCGACTGGCCGCCGACAGGTGCTCGTTCCGCATGTCTATGTGCTCGTCGGAACCGAACATTAATCTGTAAAGACCCGGATTCGCCGTCGCGAAGTCGAGATAGGCCAGGCCCAGTTCGCCGAGGCTTCGCGCAGGATCGGATGCGAGTGGTGCTATCAGATCCCGCAGCCGAGAAAATCCCACGGTGGCGATGGCCGACATCAGTTCGCGCTTGCCGTGAAAATGCGCGTAGGGGGCGGCCTGGCTGACACCGACCTGCCGCGCCACCGCACGCAAGCTCACCCCACCCGGCCCCTCGCGCTCGAGCAGCGCCAGTCCTGCTTCGATCAGCGCGGTTCGCAAATCGCCGTGATGATATCCCCGAGCCTGCATTTCCGGCACAACTTGAATCATAATCTTGACACTGTTAAGAACGCCGCTATCTTAACACCGTTAAAATCAGGCTGTCTATCCGAAATTCTTGCATGATCCGCAGGCGTTGCTGCCGATCCTTCGTCACCTGAATCGGGGAATGCCCATGTTTACAGATCTTGTTCTTGCCAGCGCCCACCACGTCCTGATTTTTTTGCTAGCGGCGATCATCGCCACGGAAGCGGCAATGATACGCCCCGGATTGTCTGCAGCGGGCGTGAAACGGCTCTCCCGCATCGATGCATATTACGGAGCGATCGCCGTCCTCGTGATCCTCGTCGGCATCGGGCGCATCATTTTTGGCCTCAAGGGATGGGAGGCATACATTTATAACTGGGCGTTTTGGTCAAAGATGGCGGCCTTCGTGGCGGTCGGACTCCTCTCCGTCCGCCCGACGCTTCAAATCCGGAAATGGCGCATGTCGGCCGACGAAGAGGGTTTTACCGTCCCGACCAAGGAAATAGCCGCAACACGCGGCTTTATCATCGCGCAGGGCGCCATCTTTCCGCTCATCCCAATCTTTGCCGCGACGATGGCCCGATACGGCTATTGAGCCGTCGTCCGACAGTATGCACGGCAGTCCGTGGTCTTTCTGCACGCTGCCTACGTATTGAGGATTTCCACGACCGTGACGTCGAAGACCGGATCCTGGCGAGCGGATGATTGTGGATAACGCCAGTAGCAGAGCCTAGGCCATTGAAACAATGAACTGGCTGCGGCGCTGAAGCGCCTGCGCCGGGTATGCCCTTTATATTGCTGGCGCGGGCGCTGGGCGCGGCGTCCCCTCGAGCATCTCGCCAGTGTCTAGCAAGTGGATAGGGGTTTCGAGTTTGCTCAGGACATCCCGCCGTGGATCGGGGTTGATTGGTCGGTGCGCTTGGTTGGAGGCTGAGCGACCGCCCATTTGCATCTTGCAAAATAGCTCCATATGTGAACAAGATCTTTACATAAGAAAATAGAGGAGGAGATATTGCTCAACGACCGCAGTCGCGCCCGTTTGATAAGCACGATCAAGAATCGCCAGCTGCAGACGCTGGCACGAACCGGCACAGGGCTTCCTCATGGATGAATTCGCGCCGACCGTCGGCGTCTCCACGACGCGCCCCTCCGACATGCCGGAGGATCATGCGGCCCTTCCGGTCTGGAATGCGGAGAATTGGTATTACGAGGATTGGCCGGTCGGTCAGCGCATCCGTTCGTTGCGCAGGACGATCTCGGAGAGCGACAGTCACCTGTTCAATACACTGGTCGTCGACATTCACCCTTACGTCCAGGATCAGATGTTCGCGGAGCGCGAGGGCATCTTCGGCCGTCGCCTGGTGGCTGGCGCCTTCGTCTTCTCGGCCGGTCTCGGCCTCGTCGCCACGAACTGTGTCAACGCCTTTTCCTATGGCTACGACAAGCTGCGCTTCATCAAGCCGGTGTTTCTGGGCGACACGATCTACACGATCCGCACCAACATGGACAAGACACCGCGCTACGAGGAGCTGGGCCTGACCCGAGCCAGCTACCAGGTCTTCAAGAACGAGGGCGAACTGGTGCTCTACTGCGAGCACCTGCAGACGGTGAGGTATAGGAATCCGGCCGACTTCGTCGGCAAGACAGAGAAATAAGAATAGCGATGCACGAGAAAAACGAACTGCCACTTGCCGGTCTTGTCGTCGTCGACATGAGCCAGTTTCTCTCCGGTCCTTATTGCTCCCTGAGACTGATGGACCTGGGCGCGCGCGTCATCAAGATCGAGCGCCCGGATGGCGGAGATCTTTCGCGCCGCCTCTATCTGAGCGACACCGAGATCGGTGGCGACTCCACGATTTTCCACGCGATCAATCGTGCCAAGGAGAGTTTGGCGATCGATCTCAAGAACGAAGCGGATGTGGCGGCACTGAAGGCGCTGCTCGCCAGTACCGACGTCCTGATCCAGAATTTCCGACCCGGTGTCATCCAACGGCTCGGGCTCGACTACGAGGCCGTTCGGGCGATCAATCCACGCATCGTCTACGCTTCGATCAGCGGCTATGGGGAAGAGGGCCCGTGGGTCACGCGCCCCGGGCAAGACCTTCTGGCGCAGGCACGCTCCGGCGTGATGTGGCTGAACGGCGACGAAGCGCAAGGGCCGGTCCCCTTCGGTCTTGCCGTTGGCGACATGCTTGCCGGCGCCGCTGCCGCGCAGGGCATTCTCGCTGCCCTCGTCCGCCGTGGCATATCCGGCAAGGGCAGCCTCATTGAAACGAGCCTGCTCGAAGCCCTGGTCGATTTCCAGTTCGAGGTGCTGACTACCCACCTCAACGATGGCAGACGGCTGCCAAAGCGCTCCGATTTCCGCAGCGCCCATGCTTACCTATCCGCACCTTACGGGGTCTATCCCGCCAAGGATGGCTATCTCGCCATCGCAATGACGCCGATCTCAAGACTTGCCCAGCTGCTAGAGATGCCGCAGCTCGCACCCTATTGCGACGACCCGTCTTCCTGGTTCTCCGCGCGCGATGAGATCAAGACCCTGATCGCGGAGCGCATGGGCGACAACACCGTTGACCATTGGTTGGCAGTGCTCGAACCGGCCGACATCTGGTGCGCTCGCGTGCTCAACTGGAACGAATTGCTTGAGAGCGACGGTTTTCGCGTCCTCGACATGCTGCAAACCGTCAATCGCGAAGACGACGTGTCGATCCTGACGACGCGTTCGCCGCTGCGGGTCAACGGTCGGCGCGCTCAGGTTGACCGCGCGGCCCCACGAATCGGCGAACACAGTGCATCCATCCGCGAGGAGTTCGGCCTATGAGCATCACTTTGAAAGGCATGACGTGGAGCCATCCGCGCGGCTACGATCCCATGGTGGCGTGTTCCCGGCTCTGGCAGGAAAAGACCGGGGTTGTCATCCACTGGGAGAAGCGATCGCTGCAGGATTTCGAGACCTACCCGGTCGAGGAACTCGCCAAGGCTTATGACCTGATCGTTATCGATCATCCGCACGTAGGACAGATCACCAACGAAGGGTGCCTCGCGCCCCTCGACGTGGCTGGCCGGGAGGCCGAACGTCAGGCGCTGGCTACGAGCTCCGTCGGGCAATCCTATCCGAGCTACGCCTGGAACGGGCGCCAATGGGCCTTTCCGATCGATGCTGCGACACAGGTCCAGGCCTGGCGTCCGGACCTTGGCGATCGTGTTTCGAGCTGGTCCGACCTGGTGGACCTCGCCCGCACGGGTGCAGTGCTGCTGCCGCTGCGGCCGCCGCATTCGCTGATGAGCGTCTATACTCTCTGCGGCAATCTCGGTCATCCCTGCGCGGTGGATGGACAAGCAGAGCTCGTCGACCATGAAGGGGGCGTGGCCGCCTTCGAGATGCTTCGTGAGCTTGTCTCGCTTATCGATCCAGCCTGCTTCGAGATGGATCCTATCGCGGTACTGGAGGCGATGTCAGGCCCGGAGGCAACGACCGCCTGCGCCCCGTTGATCTACGGCTATGTCAGCTATTCCATTGCCGGTTTCAGGCCATCGCTGATCCAGTTTGGCAACATCCCGGTTGCCGGCCAGAATGGCCCGAGCGGTTCTGCGCTTGGTGGAACAGGAATTGCCGTCTCCGCCTTCTCTTCGTCCATCAGGCAAGCGAGCGATTTTGCCTATTGGGTTGCAAGCGGAGAGGTGCAGCGCCAAGCCTACGCCTTTGGCGGCGGACAAGCGGGACACGGCGACGCCTGGGACGATGATGCAGTGAACGCGGCAACGGCCGACTTTTACCGCGCGACCCGCGAGACGCTGGAAACCGCCTGGGTGCGTCCCCGACACGATGGTTACATGCCATTCCAGCAGGCGGCCTCGGATCGCATCAATAACGGGCTGCTGCGCAGGGAGAAGGCGAGGCAGGTCGTCGACGATCTCAACCGGCTCTTCTCCGAAAGCTTCGCGACCGTGTAACCCTTAAGTCCTTGCATTGCAGGTGTGCGGCTACGATGCGGCCGCGCGCTGCCTTAGACGAGCTTCCAGATCCGACGCGCGTTTGCCGAAAGCAGCTTTGTTCGTTCTTCAGGACTGCAGGCGTTGAGCAGCGCGTGGGTGGTCGCAACCCAGGTGGAGAGATTGCCGCCGAGGGTGCAGACCGGCCAATCGCTGCCCCAGACGACACGGTCCCAGCCGAAGACGGCGATCGCATGTTCGACGTAAGGTCGTAGCGTCTCAACATTCCAGCTTTCATCGGCATAGGCGACGACGCCGGAAATTTTGGCGACCACATTCGGCCGTCGCGCGATCTCGCTCATGTGCTCGCGCCAGGGATGCTCGCCGCCGCTGCAGATATCGGGAACACCGCAATGGTCGAGCACGAACTGCAGATCGGGCACGAGATCGGCAAGGGCGATGGCCTTTGGGATCTGGTGCGGCAAGACGCAGAGATCGAAGGTAAAGCGGCTGCCGGCAAGCCGCTTGATGTTCTCGCGGAAGACGGCACCTTCAGACAGATCGTCGGGGACGACGTGCAAGACGCGACGAAAACCCTTGACGAGAGGATCACTCTGCTGCCGTTCGAGATAGGCGGCGAAGCCATCCTCTTCCGGGCGGCACGCGGCAATCGCGCCCTTGAGCAAACTACCCTCCCGTTGTGAAAGCTGCCTAACTTCGCTGGTCTCCATCTCGATCTCACGCGGATCGACATCGACTTCCATGTGCAACGCGGTGTCGATGCCGACACGCCGAGCTTCCGCCTCATAAGACGAATAGAGAAAGTCCCGATCCAGCGCCGGAACGCCCGCCAGCCAGGGATAGGTCAGCGCGGACTTGTTGATGAGATGCAGATGGGTGTCGACGATCAAGATGAGGCCTCCTCCGTATGTCTCACCCTCTCACATAAGAAGAGCTCATTCAAATAAGAAATCTGCAGAGTGATCGTGAAGTCAAGCGCCGACGCATTGTCGGCACCTGCTCATTCCGACGAGTGCGCCACATTCGATCCCGCGAGCACCGAAAGCTGTGTCGCCGCGTTGCGCAAGAGCGATATCGTCTCGGTGATATCAGGAGCAGATGGCGCGTTGACCAGCGCGATATAGGGAATGGTCAGTGCTGCGATACCGCGTCCGTCGGGACCAAGAATGGGAGCCGAAAGGTTGTAGACGCCCGCGGTCTGCGCGCTCGCCATCATTTCATAGCCACGCTCGCGGATCTGGTCGAGACGCGCATAGAATTCCGGCCCAAGCGAGATCTCGTCCTTGCTGCGTGCATGCTCGGCAATCATCATCTCACGCTCCGCAGGCGTTCGGAAGGCAAGCAGGACATGCCCGGAGCCCGTGTCGAACAGGCTGATATGTGAGCCGACCCTAATCGAGATGCCCCAGTAGTCCGGTGCTTCCTGCTGGGCAATGACCACGGCGGACCCTCGATCGAACACGGTCAACTGATTAGCCTGCTTGGACTTTTGCGCAAGGTCACGCATCAAAGGCGTCGCATAGGAGACGAGGCGCCGCACCGGCGCGTGCAACTGGGCTAGACCAAAAAGCTTCAGTGTCAGGGCATAGCGGTCGCCATCGATTCGCGTGACATAGCCGCGGCGCACGAGCCGGTCGAGCATCCGGTAAAATTCGTTCGGGCTGCGATTGAGCCTTTTCGATATCTCAGCCTGCGTCAGGCCGCCATCGACGCTCGCCAGCAGTTCGAGAATGTCAAGTCCCTTGTCCAGCGCGGGGGCGCGGTAGCGATCGGACTCTTCAGTGTCCATGGGGTACTCCTTGGTGAATATAAATATCCATATACGCAGGCAAAGCCGCCGACAAAAGAAAGTTTGCCCTTGACGAGCGATAAAATGATTGTTTGTATATAAATTAATTTCTCACAAATGAGAAATGGCGGCGCCGGGAATAGGGGCGCTTCAGTGGAGGAGAGGTTATGAACAGGCTGCTTTCCGGCGTCTCGGCCGGAGTCATCATGCTCGCCTGCGCAGTGGGAGCGGCCAGCGCCGCGGAACTGCCCGGCAAGTTCGAGGGCGTCACGATCGACGCCAAGCTGATCGGCGGACAGCAATACGAAAAGCTCTATGAGCGGATCGCGCAATGGGAGAAGGCGACCGGCGCCAAGGTCAACATCCTGTCGAAGAAGAACCACTTCGAACTCGACAAGGAGATCAAATCGGATATCGCCACGGGCGGCATCAACTGGTGTGTCGGCTCCAACCACTCCTCCTTCGCCCCGCAGTATCCCGATATCTACACCGATCTCTTCGCCCTGCTTCCGTCGGACGAGATCGCGAAGTTCGTTACAGCCGTAATCGACGCCTCGACGCTCGGCGGCAAGCTCGTCATGCTTCCGCGCGCGCAGTTCGACGTATCGGCGCTCTACTATCAAAAGAGCCTCTATCAGGACGACGCTAAGAAGGCCGCCTTCAAGGAAAAGTACGGCTACGACCTTGCGCCGCCGGATACCTGGGCCCAGGTTAGCGACCAGGCCGAATTCTTCGCAGCCCCTCCGAACTTCTACGGCACGCAGTTTGCTGGCAAGGAGGAGGCCATTAATGGCCGCTTTTATGAAATGCTGGTCGCCGAGGGCGGCGAATACCTCGACAAAGATGGTCGTCCGGCCTTCAACTCGGAGGCGGGTGTCAAGGCGCTCGACTGGTTCGTCAAGCTCTACAGGGACAAGGCTGTCCCCCCGGGCACGACGAACTATCTCTGGGACGATCTCGGTCAAGGCTTTGCGTCCGGCTCGATCGCCGTCAATCTCGACTGGCCTGGCTGGGCAGGCTTCTTCAACGATCCGAAGTCATCGAAGATTGCTGGCAATGTCGGCGTCAAGGTTCAACCGGCAGGCTCCTCGGGCAAGCGCACAGGCTGGTCCGGTCACCATGGTTTCTCGGTCACCGAGGATTGCGCCAACAAGGAGGCGGCCGCATCGCTCGTCTGGTGGCTGACCAACGAGGACAGCCAGAAACTGGAATCCGCGACCGGTCCGCTGCCGACGCGCGCGGCCGTGTGGGAGTACAATATCAAGGCCGCCGAAGGCGACGCCTACAAGACGGAGGTGTTGCAGGCTTTCCAGGAAGCGGCCAAACACGCTTTCCCGGTCCCGCAGACGGCTGAATGGATCGAGATCTCCAACGCCGTCTATCCTGAACTCCAGGCCGCCATCCTCGGCGACAAGACGTCGAAGGAGGCGCTCGATGCCGCGGCCGAAAAGGCAACCGACATTCTGGAAGATGCCGGAAAGCTCTGATCGCCAATAAAGAAGGCGGCGCCGATACCAAGGTGTCGGCGCCGCCTTCGCCTGTTCTTGCATAGCCGCTCGGACCAAAGCGATCCGAAGGAAAATTATGTCGCAAGTTTAATGCCTTGCAGGGCCCCTTGCGCGTGGCGCGGGGCGTTGTCATATCACCCTCAGGAATGCCTGATGAAGCTCAAGAAACTGTCTGCGCCGGTCCTTCTGCTGCTGCCGGCCTTTGTCGTGCTGACAGCGGTCATCGTGCTGCCGCTTGTCTTTTCATTCTATTCGAGCTTCACGCCGTTTCGGCTGACCAAGCCTGAATCCCTCTGGATCTTCGTCGGTCTGCGCAATTACGTCGCGGTATTGAGCAACTGGGATTTCTGGATTGCCTTCGGCCGTACCGTCGTCCTGCTCACCATCGCGCTGAACACGGAGATGCTGCTCGGCCTGGGCCTGGCGCTCCTCGTCAACAAGGCCACTCAGGGTCAGCGGCTGCTGCGCACGGTGATGATGTTCCCGATGATGTTTTCCCCTGTGCTCGTCGGCTTCCAATTCAAGTTCATGTTCAACGACAACATCGGTTTCGTGAACAATGCGCTGCAGTCGCTCGGGGTGACGGATCGCGCGATCCCGTGGCTGATTGACGGCAATCTTGCGCTGGTCTCGATCATCATTGCCGAGGTCTGGTCATCGACCGCAGTCTTCGCCATCCTCATCCTTGCGGGACTTCTGGCCATGCCGAAGGATCCGGTCGAGGCCGCGCATGTCGACGGCTGCACGCCGTGGCAGACGTTCCGCTACGTCACCTGGCCCTATCTGATGCCGTTTGCCTTCATCGCCATGACGATCCGCTCGCTCGACGTCGCACGTGCCTACGACATCGTGAAAATCATGACCGATGGGGGACCGGCCAAGCGCACCGAGCTTCTGTGGACCTTGATAGGCCGTACGGCCTATGCCGACGCACGCATGGGGATGGCGAACGCCATGGCCTACGTCGCCATTCTGCTTTCGATCGTCTTCACCGTCTATTTCTTCCGCAAGCTCGCCGCCGCGCGTCAGCAGATCGGAGCCGAGTGGTAATGGATATCAATTCGTCACATCGCCTGCGCCGGCGCCTGCTGAAAACGGCGCATCTGATCGGGCTCTTTCTTGCAATGGCCGTGATCTGCCTGCCTGGCCTGTGGATCGTGCTTTCGTCGCTGCGTCCAACGGTCGAGATCATGGCAAAACCACCGGTCTGGATCCCGGAAAGCCTGTCACTCGACGCCTATCGAGCCATGTTTTCCGGGGCCGGGCAGGGCGGGGTTCCTGTCTGGGATTATTTCCGCAACTCGCTGATCATTTCCGTCACGTCGACGGTTATTGCTCTGGCGATCGGCATGGCGGGCGGTTACGCCTTTGCCCGCTATCGCTTCAAGGCAAAGTCGGCGATCTTTCTCGGCTTCATGCTGACGCGAGCGGTGCCCGGCATCGCGCTCTCGCTCCCGCTCTTCATGATCTATGCCCGCACCGGCATCATCGATACGCATTTCAGCCTGATCCTGACCTATGTCGCGCTGAACGTCCCCTTCACCATCTGGTTGATCGACGGTTTCTTCCGTCAGGTTCCGAAGGATCTCGCCGAAGCCGCGCAGATCGACGGCTGCACGCCCTGGCAGGCCTTCTGGCAAGTGGAGTTTCCGCTTGCCGGTCCCGGAATTGCGTCCGCCGGCATCTTTGCCTTCCTAACTTCCTGGAACGAATATGCCCTGGCCTCGCAAATCACCCGCTCGGTCAATTCGAAAACCTTGCCCGTCGGCCTGCTCGACTATACCGCCGAGTTTACGATCGATTGGCGCGGCATGTGCGCGCTCGCCGTGGTCATGATCGTTCCGGCGCTCACGCTCACCTTCATCATTCAAAAGCACCTCGTTTCGGGACTCACCTTTGGCGCGGTGAAAGGATAACGTTCATGGCTCCTGTCACCCTCAGGAAACTTGTCAAGCGCTATGGTGCGCTCGACGTCGTTCACGGCATCGATCTCGAGGTGAAGGACCGCGAATTCATCGCACTTGTCGGCCCCTCCGGTTGCGGAAAGTCGACGACACTGCGCATGATCGCTGGCCTCGAGGACGTCAGCGGCGGCGCCATCGAGATCGGCGGCCGCAAGGTCAATGACCTGCCGCCGCGCGCCCGCAACATCTCGATGGTCTTCCAGTCCTACGCGCTCTATCCGCATATGACTGTCGCGGAGAACATGGGTTTCTCGCTGAAGATCGCCGGCCGCTCCGCGGATGAAATCAAAACGCGCGTTGAAGACGCTGCGACCATTCTCGATCTTGGCCATTTGCTGGAGCGCCGCCCGTCTCAACTGTCGGGCGGGCAACGTCAGCGCGTGGCCATGGGACGTGCGATCGTGCGCCAGCCCGATGTCTTCCTGTTTGACGAGCCGCTGTCGAACCTGGACGCGAAGCTGCGAACTCAGGTCCGCACCGAAATCAAGAAGCTGCATGCCCGCATGCAGGCGACGATGATCTATGTGACACACGACCAGGTTGAGGCGATGACGCTCTCCGATCGCATCGTCATCATGCGCGACGGTCATATCGAGCAGGTCGGGACGCCGGAGGAAGTGTTCCAGCGGCCCGCCACGAAATTCGTCGCCGGCTTCATCGGTTCGCCGCCGATGAACATGGACGAAGCCATCGTCGATCAAGGACAGTTGGTCTTTGCGACCGGCATCCGCCTTCCAATTCCGCCACGATTTGTCGGTGCTGTTCGTGCAGGACAGAAGGTCACCTTCGGCCTGCGCCCGGACGACATCTATCCCTCAGGGCACGGTCTTCATGCAGGCGATGCCGCTGCCGTGCATGAGATCAATCTGCCCGTCACGATCACCGAACCCCTCGGCAACGAGACTCTGGTGTTTATTCAATTCAATGGCCGCGACTGGGTTTCGCGCATGCTCAATCCGCGTCCCCTGCGCTCCGGCGAAAGTGTGCCCATGAGCTTCGACCTTTCTCGCGTCCATCTCTTCGATATCGAGACCGGCAAGGCGCTGGGAGCCTGACATGGCAAGAATCGAGAAAATTGAACTGCGCATGGTCGATCTGCAGCCAAAGGTGAAGCGGACCGACGCGATCCAGAGCTTCGTCAGCCAGGAAACGCCGATCGTCACGATAACGGATTCCGACGGTGCGACCGGCACCGGCTACAGTTACACCATCGGAACCGGCGGATCCTCCGTCATGCGCCTGTTGTCCGACCACCTCGTTCCGATCCTGATCGGCGAGGACGCCGATTGCATCGAGGCCGTATGGCGCAAGATGGAGTTTGCCACCCATGCCACGACGATTGGCGCGATAACGGCGCTGGCGCTGGCCGCCGTTGACACCGCCCTTTGGGACCTGCGCGCCCGCAAGCAGAACCTGCCGCTCTGGAAGCTCGCCGGCGGCGCCAAGGACAATAGCCCGCTCTACACCACCGAAGGCGGCTGGCTGCATATCGAAAAGGAAGCGCTCGTCGAGGATGCTCTCCAAGCCAAGGCCAGGGGTTTTTCCGGCTCCAAAGTCAAGGTCGGCAAGCCACACGGATCCGAAGACTATGACCGCCTTGCGGCCATGCGCGAGGCGGTCGGCGATGGCTTCGAGATCATGACCGATTGCAACCAGGGTTTCTCCGTCGATGAGGCGATCCGCCGGGCCGCACGCCTGAGGGAGCTGGATCTGGCCTGGATCGAGGAGCCGTTGCCGGCCGACGATCTCGATGGCCACATCCGTCTGACCCGCTCGACAACGACCCCGATCGCCGTCGGCGAATCCATGTATTCGATCCGGCATTTCCGGGAGTATATGCAGAAGGGGGCCTGCTCGATCGTGCAGGTCGACGTCGCCCGTATCGGCGGCATTACCCCCTGGCTGAAAGTTGCGCATGCTGCCGAGGCGTTTGATATTCCGGTTTGCCCGCACTTCCTGATGGAGCTGCATGTCAGCCTCGTCTGCGCCGTGCCGAACGGCAAATATGTCGAATACATTCCGCAGCTTGATGAACTGACGACGAAGGGAATGGAGATCCGCGACGGACGCGCAATCGCGCCGTGCGAACCCGGTATCGGCATTGCCTGGGACTGGGATGCGGTCAACGCGCGCTCGATCGACGAGTTCACCCGCGAATTTACGAAATAGGGGAGGCTGCCATGCAACGGATGGGAATGGTGATCGGCCTTCAGCCCGAAAAGATCGCCGAATACAAGAAACTGCACGCTGCCGTTTGGCCGGAGATCCTTGAGCTGATCTCCAATTGCAGCGTCACGAATTACTCCATCTTCTTGAAGGAGCCGGAGAACCTGCTGTTCGGCTATTGGGAATATGTCGGCGAAGATTTCGCCGCGGATATGGCCAAGATGGCGGCGCACCCGAAGAACCAGGTATGGTGGTCGGTGTGCATGCCTTGCCAGAAGCCGCTTGAAACGCGCAAGGACGGCGAATGGTGGGCCATGATGGAGGAAGTCTTCCATCATGGCTGACGGCTTCGACCCCACATCCCTGCAGCAATGGTGGCCGGCACCTGAAAACCCGCGGCCGATCGTCATCTTCGGTGCCGGCAGCATCGTCGGTGACGCGCATCTTCCAGCCTATCGGAAGGCAGGCTTTCCCGTTGCCGGCATCTTCGACCCGAACGCCGGGAAGGCGGCTTCGCTTGCTGCCGACTGGGGCATTCGGGCGTTTGCCACCGAAGCGGAGGCGCTGGCCAGTCCAGGCGCGATTTTCGACCTGGCAACGCCGCCGGCCGCTCATGCCTCGATCCTGTCGAAACTGCCAACCGGATCGGGCGCGTTGATCCAGAAGCCGATGGGCGGAGATCTCGCAGCCGCAACGCAAATCCTCAACATCTGCCGCGAGCGGCAGCTGAAGGCGGCACTCAATTTCCAGCTGCGCTTCGCCCCAATGATGCTGGCGCTGCGCGACGCAATCGGCAAGGGTTATCTCGGCCAGGTTGTCGATTTCGATGCATGGCTTGCTCTCGCTACGCCCTGGGGCCTCTGGCCATTCCTGAAAGGCCTGCCGCGGATCGAGATCGCAATGCACTCGATCCATTATCTCGACCTGATCCGTGGCCTCCTTGGCAATCCGAACGGTGTGCATGCAAAGACGATAGGTCACCCCAATCATGAGGTGGCGCAGACCCGCACGGCCGCAATCCTCGACTACGGAGACAGCGTGCGCTGTGTGCTTTCGGTCAATCACGATCATGATTTCGGCCGCAAGTTCCAGGCCTGCGAGTTCCGCATTTCAGGGACGGAGGGCGCGGCATACGTCAAGTTGGGTGTCAATCTCGACTATCCGCGCGGCGAGCCCGACGAACTCTGGATCCGGTCTGCCGGCGGCGTGGAATGGATTGAGGTACCGCTCACCGGCGCCTGGTTCCCGGACGCTTTTGCCAATCGCATGGCCAACCTGCAACGCTTCGCCAGCGGCGAGGACGAGCAGTTGATCGGCTCTGTCGACGACGCCTGGCAGACCATGGCGCTGGTCGAAGCGGCCTACCAATCCAGCGCGCGGCCCGCAACCCCGATCGCGCCACTTCCTGGACGTTGACGATGGCAGAACAGACAATCCATTTCGAAGACTACGAGCTCGGCCATGTCAGGCTGACAACGGGCCGAACGATCACGGAAACCGACTTCGTGGTCCATGCCGGACATACGGGCGACTTCTTTCCGCATCACATGGATGCTGAATTCGCCAAGACCCTGCCCGGCGGGCAGCGCATCGCCCATGGCACCATGATCTTTTCGATTGGCGTCGGCCTCACGGCGTCGCTGATCAATCCGGTCGCCTTTTCTTATGGCTATGATCGGCTGCGGTTCGTGCGTCCGGTCCATATCGGCGACACCATCCGCACCCGCGTGACGATCTCAGCCAAGGAGGACGATCCGAAGCGACCGACGGCGGGGCGCGTCGTCGAACGATGCGAAGTCATCAACCAGCGTGGCGAGGTCGTCCTTGCCGCCGACCATATCCTGATCGTCGAACGCAAAGCATGAGGGATCAACAATGACAACGGATCTTTCTGGCAAGGTCGTCCTTGTCACCGCCGCTGCCCAGGGCATCGGCCGCGCCACCGCACTCGCCTTTGCCAAGGCCGGCGCGACTGTGCATGCCACCGATATCAACGCCGACGCGCTCGCAACGCTGGCGACTAAGGGTAATGTCGAAACCCATCGGCTCGACGTTCTCGACGGTAGCGCGGTCGACGCGCTGGTTGCCAAAATCGGCCGAGTGGACGTACTCTTCAATTGCGCCGGTTTCGTGCACGCGGGGTCGATCCTCGAGATGAAGGATGCCGATTTCGAATTCGCCTTCGACCTCAATGTCAAGGCCATGATTCGCACCATCCGCGCCGTTTTGCCCGGCATGCTTGCGCGCAAGGATGGCTCGATCATCAACATGGCTTCGGTGGCCTCCAGCATAAAGGGCGTGCCGAACCGCTTCGCCTACGGCGTGACAAAGGCGGCGGTGATCGGGCTCACGAAGTCGGTCGCCGCCGACTACGTGGCCGATGGCATTCGCTGCAATGCGATCTGCCCGGGGACGGTCGAGAGCCCGTCGCTCGAAAGCCGCATGCGCGCGCAGGGCGATTACGAGACGGCGCGCGCCGCCTTCATTGCCCGCCAGCCGATGGGGCGCCTCGGTACGCCCGAGGAGATTGCCGATCTCGCCCTCTATCTCGCCGGCGCAACCTACACCTCCGGACAGGCCTACGCCATCGACGGCGGCTGGACCATCTGACCTCCATCCAAGGAAACAGCACATGAAATTTCTTCGTTATGGCGAACCGGGCCGCGAAAAGCCGGGCCTCATCGACTCCAACGGCACGATCCGCGATCTTTCCGGAGAAGTGGCGGATCTGGCCGGGGATATCCTCGACCCCGAAAGACTGGCGAAACTCTCCAGGCTCAACGCGGAGACCTTGCCGGCGGTCGCCGGTGATCCGCGGCTCGGCCCCTGCGTGGCGGGCACCGGCAAGTTCATCTGCATCGGCCTCAATTATTCCGATCACGCCGCCGAGACCGGAGCGACGGTGCCGCCCGAGCCGATCATCTTCATGAAGGCGACGTCGGCGATCGGCGGGCCGAACGACGATCTCGTCCTGCCGCGCGGCTCGGAAAAGACCGACTGGGAAGTGGAACTCGGCATCGTCATCGGCCGCACGACGAAATATGTCAGCGAGGCCGATGCACTCGACTATGTCGCCGGCTATTGCACCATTCACGATGTTTCCGAGCGCGCGTTCCAGACCGAGCGCCATGGCCAATGGACGAAGGGCAAGTCCTGCGACACGTTCGGGCCGACCGGACCCTGGCTCGTCACCAAGGACGAGGTGCCGGATCCGCAGAACCTGCCGATGTGGCTGAAGGTCAACGGTGAGACGATGCAGAACGGTTCGTCCAAGACGATGGTCTTTGGCGTTGCCTACCTCGTTTCCTATCTCTCACAGTTCATGTCGTTGCAGCCGGGCGATATCATCTCGACCGGCACGCCGCCGGGCGTCGGCATGGGCATGAAGCCGCCGCGCTATCTGAAGGCTGGCGACGTCGTTGAACTCGGTATCGAGGGCCTCGGCAGTCAGAAACAACGCGTTCGCGCCGACGCCTGAACGCGTAGTGATTGGAGCAAACATGACCCGCATCACCGATCTGCGCGTCTTCGATCTGCGCTTTCCCACTTCGCAGAGCCTCGACGGATCCGATGCCATGAACCCGGATCCCGACTATTCCGCGGCCTATGTCATCCTCGACACCGATGATCCGGCACTGGCAGGGCATGGCCTGACTTTCACGATCGGACGAGGTAACGACATCTGCTGCATGGCTATCAAGGCCATGCGTCATCTCGTCATCGGCCAGAACACCGCGGACATTCTGGCCAATCCGGGTCGGTTCTGGCGGCATCTGACTGGTGACAGCCAGTTGCGCTGGATTGGCCCTGAGAAGGGGGCGATCCACCTCGCGACGGGTGCCATCGTTAACGCGATCTGGGACCTCCTGGCCAAGGAAGCCGGCAAGCCCGTCTGGCGGTTGGTCGCGGAGATGACGCCGGAACAGATCGCCGACATCGTCGATTACCGCTACTTGACCGATGTGCTGACCCGCGACGAGGCGATCACCATTCTGCGGAAAGCGGAGCGAGGCAAGTCCGAGCGCATCGCGACGCTGGAGAGGGAAGGGTATGCCTGCTACACGACCTCGGCCGGCTGGCTTGGCTACGATGACGACAAGCTGCGGCGGCTCGCTCAAGAAGCGATCGATCAGGGCTTCAACCATATCAAGATGAAAGTCGGGCGCGATCTCACAGACGACATTCGCCGCTTGACCATCGTCCGAGAGGTAATCGGCCCGGACCGCTATCTGATGATCGATGCCAACCAGGTCTGGGAAGTCGGCGAAGCGATCGACTGGGTCAAGCGACTGGCCTTTGCCACGCCGTTTTTCATCGAGGAACCGACGAGCCCCGACGATATCGCCGGCCATCGCAAGATCCGCGAGGCAATCAGCCCGGTGAGAGTCGCGACCGGCGAGATGTGCCAGAACCGGATTATGTTCAAGCAATTCATCGCCGAAGGTGCGATCGACATCGTGCAGATCGATTCCTGCCGCATGGGCGGTCTCAACGAGGTGCTGGCGGTCTTGCTGGTGGCGGCGAAGTATGAGCTTCCGGTCTGGCCGCATGCTGGTGGGGTAGGGCTCTGCGAATACGTCCAGCACCTGTCGATGATTGACTATCTCGCCGTGTCAGGGACCAAGGATGGCCGGGTGATCGAATATGTCGACCACTTGCATGAACACTTCCTTGAGCCTTGCGTCATCCGCAACGCGGCCTACATGCCGCCGCTGCGGCCGGGCTTTTCGATCGAGATGAAGCCACAATCCATCAAGGACTACATCTTTCGAGTTTAGTGTTCAGACCCGTTCGCACAGGTATTCATATATAACGCACCTATTCACCTTCAAGTGCGCGCGGCCGTCGCAGGAATCCTGCGGCGGCTTTATGTTGTCCGCAAACCGCAAGCTGGCGGGGTCGCCTCGAGACATTCCTCTTGACGCCCCCGTATCATTCGTAAATAACTCATTCATTCGCTTATGAATGAAATCCGGAGGGGAGTCCGGAAGAGGAGGATCAATGAAGAAGTTCATGCTCGCCGCCGCCATGGCCGCTCTATCCTATTGCGGCGCGAACGCGCAGGAATACAGCCTGCGTTTCTCGACCTCGCAGGTGAATCCGAACGAGCCGATCGTCAAGGCGATGAAGACCTTCTCCGAACGCGTCGAGAAGCGTTCGGATGGCCGGATCTCGATTACCGTGATGACCGGTGATCAGCTCGGCGCCCAGAAGAAGGTCAACGAAATGGTGATGAGCGGCGCCAGCCTGCTGAGCGCCACCGACTACGGGCAGCTCGGCCAGTTCGTGCCCGACATGTCGATCCTGGCCGGCCCTTACGTCTATCCGAGCCTCGAGGCCACGGATCGTCTGTTCGCATCCGATCTCTACAAGGAATTGTCCGGCAAGCTCGAGGCGCAGGGCATCAAGATCATCATGCCCAACGGTCTCTTTGGATACCGCCACATCATCTCCAACAAACCGGTCCGTACCCCGGCTGACCTTTCCGGCGTGACGATCCGCGTGCCGTCCTCGCCGATCATGATGGCGACCTTCGGCAGCTACGGCGCGCGCCCGACGGAACTGCCCTGGGGCGATGTCTACAATGCGCTGCAGACCGGCGTCGTCGACGCTGCTGAGGGGCCATTCGGATCGATCGCCGGCGCGAAGTTGAACGAAACCCGCAAGGTCATCTCGAAGACTGGCCACCAGATCATGTTCACCGCTTGGGTCGCATCCACCCAGCTTTTCAACGGCTTGCCCGAAGACCTGCAGAAGATCCTCCTGGAGGAGGGGCAGACGATCGCCCAGGAACTTACGCAGATGACCCTTGAAACCGACGATGCCTATGCAAAGCAGTTGTCCGATTCAGGTGTCGAGATCGTAACGGACGTCGACATTCCGGCTTTCGTCGAAGCCTCGCGCGTCGCCTATGACAAGGTGCCGAATATCACCCCGGGCATCTACGACCGCGTGCAGAAGGCGATGGCCGAGTAGGGCGACGAAGCCGTCTACTGCCGGTAGCCCGGCGCTGGCCTGACGGTCGACACCGCATCGGCGATGGGGACCGACGCAGAACGTGAGACAGGCACGGCCGAGCCGAAAATGGGTGGCGCATTGAGCCGCCCATCTCCTTCTCTTCAAATGACCGAGGCCGCCATGGAAACCTCACGCTTGCGGGAAGAGACCATTCCTCTTCTCAGTTTTCGCCGCGCCGACGAGGCGATTGGCGTTGCCGCGCTCATCGTCGTCGTCTTTTCGATCCTCTGGGGCGTTGTCAGCCGCTATATTTTCCCCCAACCGGCCGCCTGGACCTACGAGCTGGCAATCATGGCCTTCGCCTATCTCGTCTTTTTCGGCTCCGTGGCCGGCGTCCGTCTGGGAACGCATGCGGCGATCGATGTGCTGGTCACGGCATTTCCTGCGAGCTGGCAGAGGGCGATTGCCTGGTTCAATTACCTGTTGCTCGCCGCCTTCTTCGTGGTGATGACGGTACTGTTTGCGTGGCAGGCCTGGACGTCGCGCCAGGTCCACACCATCGCACTCGACCTGTCGCGCAGCCTCTCCTACGGCCCGCTCGCCGTGGCATCCGCCGGCATGTTCATCCAGCACCTCATTGTCGAAAGACCGTGGACCGCCCGGGTGCATCGCAATGTGGAATCGCTGATATGACCTTCTTTCATCTTGCCGGCCCATCGTTGCTCGTCGTCGTGCTCTTCCTGCTGTCGACCCCGATCACCTGGGCGATGGCGATCGGAGCGCTGGCCTTCTTCCTGCTTAACATGGACATGATCCCGCTTGCCAATTTCGCCCAGGAGATGGCTGAAGGAAGCCAGTCCGTGTCTCTGCTGGCGCTGCCGCTTTTCGTGCTCGCGGGCTGCATCATGAACGCGTCGGGCATCACCCGTCGGCTGCTCAACCTTGCCGACGTCCTCGTCGGCCATATGACCGGCGCGCTCGCTCAGATGTGCACGGTCCTCGGCACGCTGCTTGGCGGCTTGACTGCCTCCGCAAATGCGGACGCGGCCATGCTGGCGAAGACCCTCGGCTTAGAGATGTCGGAGAGGGGATACAGCCGTGCTTTCGCCGCGGTAATCACCTCTTCAGCCGCCATCATCACCAGCCTCATACCGCCGTCGATCGGTCTCATCGTCTATGGCTTCCTTGCCGAAACCTCGATCGGCAGGCTGTTTGCGGCCGGCGTTGTGCCCGGCCTCGTGCTTGCCGGTGGGTTGATGATCACCACCTATTTCATTGCCAAGAAGCGCGGTTACAAGCCGCTGCGCAAGGAGAGGGCAACCCGCGCCGAAGGCGTGAAGGCGCTTGTCGATGGCCTCTGGGCGCTTTCGATCCCGGTGGTCATCTTCGTCGGTACACGCTATGGGCTGTTCACGACCACAGAGGCTGGCGCGGTCGTCGTCGTCTACGTGCTGTTCGTTGCAGTCTTTGGTTATCGCGAGTTCACGATCCGTCAAATCCCCGAGGTACTTGCCGAGTCCGTGCGCGATTCGGCCGTGGTCATGATCATGATCTGCGCGGCTGCGGCCTTCGGTTTCTATCTCGCCTGGGAACAGGTACCGCAGGCGATGTCGAGCTGGCTCGGGGGCGCAACCGACAACCCGCTGCTGATGCTGCTGCTCATCAACGTGCTTCTGATCGTCGTCGGTACAGCGATAGAGGGCTCGGCGGCGTTGATTATCCTCACGCCGATGTTGATCCCGATTATCGACGGCGTCGGTATCGATCGTGTGCATTTCGGGGTCGTCTTCATCACCAACCTGACCATCGCCGGCATCACGCCGCCGGTCGGCGGCCTGATGTACATCTCGTCGATGGTGCTGAAGGTTCCAATGATGGCCTATGCGCGCGAGGTGTTGCCCTATCTCGTGATGATGATGGTGTTGTTGCTGATGCTCAGCATGTTTCCGCAACTTTCGCTCTGGCTGCCGAACCTCGTTTATGGGACGACAGCCGTTCAATAAGCGACTGCCGGCCGTGGTGAAGAGCTGCGGCCGGCAAATTCGCTTGGATCTAATGACGAGTATCGCCTTTAAGCCAAAGATCGGCAGTTCGGGGCTCTTCGAGGCGGGGGACCAACATCGCAAGTGAGCTTGCGACAGTAATTTCTCCAAAAATTCAAAGGCCGATTTTCGACGCGAAACGCAGGACTATTGCGACAAAGCTCTGGTCAACCGAACCTGCCTTTCTGGAAAACACGGGACGAAAGAACAACTCCAACGGATCTGTATAGCGATCCCAGCGAATTCCATTCCATTCGGCCACCGAGCGTGAACGATGAGCCCGCCGATGACGCCGAATGCTGTTCTGCGACAATCATTGCGCGGTCAGTGCGACCGGCAAGTTTCGCGAGGCGACATTCCATGCCCACTTCGGCGCACGGCGGCAAGCAGCGCCAGGGATGTGCCCCAAGATAGAGCGGGCCGGCAGCGTCCAACCGAGCTTGGGGGGCTGAAAGAGGTCCAATGCTACACCAATAGGGAAGAGCCCAACATCGTCGCCACATCTCCCGACAAAAAGCACAGCCCCGCTGCAGTCTGCAGCGGGGCCGCTGTCGGGACTGACCTCAAGTCGGTGGCTGAGGACTATCAGACATCCCTCTTGCGGTCGTCATCCGTCGCAGGATGATGAAGAACACCGGCGTCAGGAACAGGCCGAACAGCGGGACCCCGAGCATGCCAGCAAACACGTCACGCCTGTAGCGAAGCGCACTTCCGCACCGGCACCATGCCCAATCAGCAGAGGGACAGAGCCTGCTATGAACGCCACGGACGTCATAATGATGGGCGCAGTCGGTAGGTTTCCAAAGCTGCTTCGACGACGGCCTGCGTCAAGGGGTCGTCGGCTTAACGAGAGAAATGACCCGCGGCTTCGATGGGGCATCCAACCACTCGATCCACTTATCCCTTTCTTCGATCGTGTCGAAGAATCGCCAGAGCTTGTACTCCTCCTCAGTGGTTTCCAGCATCTCGCCAACGGTCACGAGCTCTAGAGGTAACGTCACCTCATTGCCGTCGAATCGGACGAAATAGACGCCTTCGGCAGCAAGGCGAATTACCTGGCCGGTCCCATAGCTTCCATCGGGAGCGTCGAGGGTGAAGTACATGCCGGTCAAATTGTCTAAAACTGTTTTGCTCATCGGTCTCGAATGCCAGTCCTGAAGATGCACGAGATGGGAAGTTCGCGCAGCCTCCAGGCAAAGGCAAGGCATGCAGAACGTTACCAACCCATATCCACCAGAGATGACGCTCATCGGAGACGGTAAGGCATTCCCATGGGGTGCTGATCTCCAGGGCAACGTCACAGTAGAGCAGCCCGGTAGCTCGCCAGCCGCATAAGCTTGAGGTCGCCGGCGAAAGCAACTGCTTACCTTGTTCAATTAGTACTTCAATGGCCCCGAGAGGAACATTTAGCTGGCCTTGCTCGAGGGTATCAGGCCAGGAAGATGCCGATCATCGTCGCCGCGAAAATAGCGATCGCCGCAGTAAGCGCAATCGAGATGACGATACGTTGGTCGGCACTCACGGCAGCTCCTCCATCGCTCACTCGAAAGAGAAACGTTTTATGAGCACGAATGTTCATCATGACAACCCAACGAGCGTTTTGGCTGAATATGTGCTGGCGCTTACCCCTGCCATCCGTCCCGCGGTGGGAGAGGAGCCGTCCGTGCGCGCCGTAGGTCCACGGACGCCCCTTATGCTCCGGAAAGATCGCATAATGTGTCAACGGGACCTGCCGCAGCCAGGACATTGGCGGCTTGAATTCAGCGCAACATAAGATCGCGCGGCAGCGTTCGCGCGCGATTATTCGAAGCTGAGATCCGGAGTTGCGTCGATCACGCAGGGCAACGAGCGGATCAGGCGGAAGATCTCACTTGGAGCGTCGGTTGTGATTTGCCGCACTCTCGCTCCTATTAGCCTACGTAGGACAGCGTCGCTGATCTGCCGGCCCGGATTGACTGTCCAGGCGTCGGTCTCGATGCCGAGCTCCAACAGACGCGCGACGAGAGGGAAGCCTCCCTGTTTCTCCGAGGCAACGATAGCATCGAATTGGAGGTAGGCGAGGCTCATGCCGGTCCTCCGACGCTCGATGTGGCGCAGCAGCCGCTCCGGGTCGCGCAGACTTCTCTGGCGGGATACCGCCAGCATCGGATCGTATCCTAGCCTGGCCCCGGGCATGGCGGCGACGAGACGGCGTGCCTCATCCAGATGATGCGATCCGACAACGATGGCATCCTCGAGTCCGGCGACGGCCGCCGCTGCATCGGCTATTGCCGAGTCCGGAAGCGCGTGGCCCTCGAGCAGCTTGAGGTCCAACTGAAGGTTGGCGGACGGCGCTCTCGGCAGTTTTCGAAGCGGGGCGACCAGCTCGGCGAGCGACAGGACCGGCGCATCCGGGTCTGGACTGCCGCCGGCGTTCCGGTGGAGGAGCTCCCTCATCGAGGCGATCGGCATGCTCGACACGCGGCCGTGGCCGGTCGTCGAGGGACCGAGCGTCGGATCGTGGAGAACCGCGAAGCGGCCATCGGCGGTGGCGAGTATGTCCACCTCGAGGCTGGCGCCGAGCTGCCAGCCGAGTGCGAGATTCGAACACTTGAAGGGTGCTTCGGTAAGGTGCGTGCGCAGCTTGTGCCACTTGAGCCGAATGGGGCCATGGGGACCCTCGACGGCCACTGGCGGACTTGCCGTATGCTTGCTTGTCTCAGTCGTCATACGCCCGCTCGTCCGCGTCTTGGAAATGGAGCGGCTGTCGCTCGCCCCTGTCAAACCGGTGCTCGGACATGTGCGCCGGCAATGAGCTTCTGTGGCTCCGTCTCGAACACAAGCGAATTCCCGGGCAGGAAACCGATCTTTACCTGCTCGCCTGCCGAGTGCCCGGCAGAGGAACCCTGTTCAAGTACGCGAACGGCACCCATTTCGGTTTCGACGACATAGAGGATCTCGCGACCCATCGGTTCGATCTGCGCGATCCGGCCGGCGAAGCCGGTATCCCCGAATTTGAGGTGCTCCGGCCTCAGCCCGATGGTCAGCGACCCCGACGCGCCCTCGACCGAAAACCTGGCGCCGTTGACCGTGACCGTGCCGCCCTCGGCTTCACCGGCAATGAGGTTGATGGGCGGCGAGCCGATGAAGCCGGCGACGAACAGGCTCGAAGGCCTGAGGTAGAGGTCGTCCGGCGTCCGACCTGCTCGATTCGGCCAGCGCGCATGCAGATGATACGGTCGGCCATGGTCGTCGCCTCGACCTGATCATGCGTGACGAGGACCGTCGTCACGCCGAGCTGCTGGTGCAGCGACTTGATTTCGGTTCGCATCGAAAGGCGAAGCGAAGCGTCGAGGTTGGAGAGCGGCTCGTCGAGGAGCAGCAGCTGCGGCTCCTTTACGAGGGCGCGCGCAAGGGCGACGCGCTGCTGCTGGCCGCCGGAGAGCTCGCCGGGACGACGGTCCAGGAGCTCCGCGACCCGGACAAGGTCCGCGGCGGCCTTCACTTTGGCGAGCGCTTCGTCGCGCGGCGTTTTCTTGAAGCGCAGTGGAAACAGAATGTTGTCGCGCACGCTCATGTGCGGGTAGAGCGCGTAGGACTGAAAGACGATGCCGACATTGCGGTCGCGTGCCTCTACCTCGTTGACGACATGGCCATCGAAGAGGAGCTCGCCGCCGCTTGGAAGATAGATGCCGGCGAGCATGAACAGGCTCGTCGACTTGCCGCAGCCGGAGGGGCCGAGAAGCGCGACGAACTCGCCATCCTCGATGACGAGGTTCATGTCGGGGATCACCTCGACGGCGCCGAACCGCTTCACCACGTTACGAAATTCGATCTTCGCCATCGCCGTCAGCCCTTCACGCCGCCGATCGACATCTGCATGAGATAGCGCTGCGCGGCCATGTAGAGGATCAGACTCGGGACAAGGTAGAAGACGCCGACCGCAGAAACGACACCGTAGTCGACGCCCATGACGTCATCGCGAACCCAGTACATGTAGAGGCTCATTGTCCAGTTGCTGTTCCTGATCAGGAACGTGAACACAAAGATGTACTCTTCCCAGCCGCGGATGAAGGTGAAGACCGCGATGGCGAGAATGCCGTTCCACACCTGCGGCAGCACCACGCTCACAAATGCCTGCCGCCGCGACGCGCCATCGGTCAGCGCGCTCATCTCGATGTCCCACGGCACTGCGTCGAAGAAGCCCTTCATGATGAAAATCGCAAAAGGCAGCTCGAAGGCGACAAGGACAAGAATCACGCCGGAAAGCGTATCGAGAAGCCCGATCCAGTAGAGCATCAGGAACATCGGCACGATCAGCGTCAGCACCGGGAAGGCGTGGAGCACCAGGAGCGAGCGCAGCATCGAGGAGCGGCCGGGGAACTGGAAGCGCGACAGGTAGTAGGCCGCCAATGAGGCGACGGTGACGACGATAGCGGTCTGTGCGCCGGCGATCAGGATCGAGTTGCCGAAGGCATGCCAGACATTGGGAAACTGGACGGCGCCTTTGACTTCCCCGATCCGCGACCGCACCACCGAGGCGAAGTCGGGCTCCCACAGGAAGATGAAGTTGCCGAGGTGCAGGTCAGGCCCGACCAGGAGGATGAAGGCGAAGACAGCGACCGCGGCGACTGCTGCGATGCCGATCCATAACTGGCGTCGGCTTTGCGCGAGCGCAGCAGTGAGCCAGAAGGCGATGACGGCCGGCACCACAACGGCCATCGAGCGCCACAGAACGGCTGTCTCGGCAACGCCGGTCTTGGCCGAGAAGGCGATCGTCACGAGCCAGAAATAGGGCAGGATGATCGGCAGTGACACGGCGATGAGGAAGGCGTAGAGGACGACCGCCTTGGTGCGCCGCACGGCACGCGCCCGCGCTGCCAATGCATCCCAGTCAGCCGCCGGCCCGGAAACCGTCGTGGACGCCAGGGGGATCGTCTGCGCGGCCATCTCAATGCACCTCGATCCGCGGGCGCTGCAGCAGGCGTTCCATATCGAAGAAGCGCCAGCCGAGGAGCGCGACGATTACGCCGATGACGATCAGAAAAAGCGCCAGTGCGGCTCCGTAGCCGTATTGGCCGCTCTCGAATGCGCGACGGTACACATAGAGCGCATAGACAGTCGTGTCGTAGAACGGACCGCCCTTGGTCAGAAGCAGGATGTATTCGAAGCTGACCAGCAGCGAGAGTGTCTGGTAGATTGTTACAAAGCTGATCGGCCAACGCAGCGCCGGTAGGGTGATGAACCGGATCGTTGCGAAGGTCCCGGCGCCGTCCACTGCCGCGGCATGGAACAGGTGCTCCGGGATGCCGCGGATCGCGGCGGTGAAGATGATCATTCCCATCGAAGCGCCGATGAAGCCGTTCGAAATGATGATGAGAGCGATCGGCGCCGAAGTGAGCAGGTCGAGCGGCGCGTCGAGACCGAACGCTTGCATGAGGACCTGGTTTATGAGGCCGGCTTCGGTGGGGCTCACTGCCCAAAGCCAGAGCAGAATATAGAGGACTGACGGGCTCATTCGCGGCAGGAGCCACACACCCCGGAAGAAGCTGCCGGATACATTCCGGATCGCCGTGGTGGTGATGGCGAGGATCAGGCCAAAGGTGACGTTGAAGATCGCCAGCGTGCCGAAGACATAGATGAAGGTCAGCCCTATGACCTGCGACAACCGACGATCCGTTCGAAAGACCTTCTCGTACTGCTCGGTGGTGAACTCGCTGATGCGGAGCGAGCGGCTGAGGTCGGTGAACGACACTGTGATATCGATGATGACGGGGACGACGAAGAAGAGGACCGTGAGCAGGATCGCCGGGCCGAGAAAGATCACGAAGTTCGTGCGCCTTCGCGCCGCCGCTCCCGCATGGCCGCGCCGCTCGATCGTGAGTTCATCCGCTATCGTCGTCATCGTTTAGCTCGCAAGGCGGGCATCGCGACCGTCGGCCCGGCACGTCCGGATCGACGGGCGCGAGACCGATTGGACCTATTTGACGATCACGTCCTCAAGGGAGGACGAGGCCTCCTCGATGACGAAATCGGCTGCTTGCTCTGCCGACAACCGCCCCGACTCTATGCCTTGAATCCCGGCATAGATGATGCCGTTGAGGTCGCCGAACTGCGAGTTGTTCGGCAGAAACTTGGTGATCTTCAGCAGTTCGGTGGCTCTGGCGAGCGGCCAAGCCTTGGCATAGCGCGGGTCTTCAAGTTGCTCTGGCTTGATGCCGAGATGCGTCGTGGTGACCGCGTGATCCGTGTTGAGATCGGCCGCTGAAGCGTGGCCAAGCAGGCGGACAGCGAGTTCCGGCTCCTTCGTGTCGGCGGCAATCACATAGACGATCGGATGCGTCAAGCTGACCGGCGAGCCGCCTTTTTGGGGTGCCGGCCCGGCGATCCAGCCCCAGTCCGCGAAGAAGGCCTTCTCCTCCTGCGGCAGCCCGTAGGTCGGAAACGCGACGCTGCCGAGGTCCCAGATGCCGTACATGAAGAAAGCGGCGTTGCCGGTGTAGAACTCCTTCCGCAGCGCATCGAATTCCATCGCGGTGTTGTTGGCCGGAATGACGCCTTCCTTCACTCCGCGCTCGAACCAGCCGAAGGCAGCGGCGAGCTTGTCGCGCTCGAGAAGCAGCTTGCCGGTTGTCGGATCGACGAAGTCGCTGCCATAGGCCTGGAACACCATGATGTAGTCGGGCCCCTTGTTCGGCCGGTGAAGTACACCGTATTGCGCCTTTGTCTTGTCGACGACCTGCTTGGCAATCTCCAACACCTCATCCAACGTCAGGTCGCCCGACAACGCCCGCTCCGGCATGGCGTCGACGAAGGCAGCGTCGTAGCCGGCCTCGCGCAGGAGCTTCTTGTTGTAAAAGAACATCCTGGCTTCCGCGTCCTGCGGAATCGCGTAGGTACCATCTGGACACTTCGCCGATGACCAGAGCGACGGAAAGATCGTGCCGAAATGTTGAGGGTACTTGGCGATATAATCGTCAAGCTTGAGAGCGAAGCCGTCCTCCTGGAAGGCGCAGATCCATTCGTGCGCGGCGATGAACATATCGGGGCCTTCGCCGACGCCGAATACCTTGAGAAGTTGCAGTGCGTCGTCGTCGAAGCCCTTGGCGGGACTCTCGCGAACGGCAACCTCGACGCGTTTCGGGGAGCCCTCGGCCTCGAGTTCCTTATTCAGCCGCTCGGTAGCCTTAATGACATTACCGGGGCGCAGCGGTCCCGAGGGATCCTGGCGCGACCAGAGTTCGAGCTTCACGGTTTCTTGCGCGACCAGAGGCGTCGCAGCAAGCAAGGCCGCACTACCGGCCGCGAATGCTGCACTCAGAAGCGCAGCCGTTCCGATTTTCCAGTGAAACATCCTGATTTCCTCCCAGCCGCGACACGCTTTCATCGTGTCGTCCTTGATTGTTGCAATGCTGTGCAACACAATTATGAATGCGCTTTGGGGAATGTCCAGCGGAG
This sequence comes from Sinorhizobium sp. 8-89, assembly GCF_030124325.1. Lineage (GTDB taxonomy): Bacteria > Pseudomonadota > Alphaproteobacteria > Rhizobiales > Rhizobiaceae > Sinorhizobium. The sequence continues at coordinate 83,222 of NZ_JASKLR010000008.1, read as the reverse complement.
TCGAGCGGTGTCGGATACGAGAGACAGAAACCAGGGTCGCTTCGTCAGTGCCGAGGCCGTCGCCAAGCTTGCGGGTGTGTCCCGGTCGGCGGTCTCGCGGGCCTTTACCCCTGGCGCCAGCATCGCACCGGCAACCTTGGCGCGTGTGCACGCGGCAGCCGCCGCGCTCGGATATCAGGTCAACGACCTCGCACGCGGGCTCCTGGCCAATCGGAGCCGGCTGGTCGGACTCGTGACCTCCGATGCCGATACTCCATTCCGGGCCCAGATGATTGCGGCCCTCTCGCGCGCTTTAATCGAACGCTCCAACGTTCCTGCGATCATCAACATCGGGCCCACAGCGGGCGACGTTGCGAATGCCAGCCGCCAGTTGCTGCGCTATCGGGCCGAGGCGACCGTCTTCCTCTCGGGCTCACCGCCGGCCAGCCTTGTCGAGCTCACGCGGCGAAACGGACAGCCGCTGATCCTGGTAAATCGGGCCGAGACCGGCCTGGACAGCGTCCATTGCGACGACGGGGACGGCGCGCAGCAGGCCTTTGCCGCCCTGCGCAGCACAGGGGCCTCGCGGTTCGCTGTGGTCAACAGGGCGAAGCCGAGCCCGAGCCTCGCCGCCCGCGAGCACGCGTTCGCTGAATATGCCGCCGCATCCGGATTCGAGGCGAAGATCGTTCGGACCGGCCTTGCCGACTACGATGGCGGGAAAGAGGCGGCGCGGCTGCTGCTGGCGAGCGGCCAAGCGCCCGACGCGGTCTTCTGCGTGAACGACCTCATGGCGTTCGGGACGCTCGATCACCTTCGCGACGCCGGCCTGCGCGTACCCGACGACGTTTCGGTCATCGGCTTCGACGACGTGCCCATGGCCGCATGGTCCTCCTACCGTCTGACCACCCTGCGGCAAGATCCCTGCCGGATTGCCCGAGAGGTCGTATCGATTCTCGACCGACGCATCGCCGAGCCCGACTCGCCGCCGATTTCGGTCTACTTCCCGGTCGAACTCGTTGTTCGCAAAACTGTCAGAGCACGCTTGTAAGGAGGTCGTGCTCCAACGATGAAGGAACACGTTGAATATGGCCTTCAGCTTCCTTGCCCGCGAAGCGGGACGCGTCCATGTCTGTGGCCACCGCGGCTACAGCCTCCACTACCCGGAGAATACTTTGCCGGCATTCGAAGCGGCAAGGGCCGCCGGGGCGACGACGGTCGAGATCGACGTCGTGCTGACCGCGGACGGTGAGCCGATCGTCCTGCACGACTTAACCGTCGACAGGACGACGAACGGACACGGCTTTGCAGCCGACCTCAGCCTCGAGCAGATCCGCAGACTCGACGCAGGAGTTCGCTTTCATCCCGCTTTCGCCGGAACGAAGATACCGACGCTGTCGGAGGCACTTGACTGGGCGAAGGCCGACGACATGGGGATTGTGCTCGAGATCAAGGAAGCGGAGCGGCCGGACATTGCCGTCGATAGCGTGGCAGCGTTGCTGCGAGCAACCGGCACTGTCGACCGCGTCATTGTCATCAGCTTCGACCACGTGTTGTTGAAGCGTGTCATCGAGCGCCATCCGGACCTTGCGACCGAAGCCATAACCCACGCCCGCCACGCCGACCTCATCGGGGTGTTAAAGGCGTGCAGCGCGAACTCTGTGTCGATGGAGCTTGACATGTTCCACCGCGACGATGCGAAAGCGTTGCATGAAGCGGGCTTCAGCAACCGCTTACACGTGCCTCGCCCCGACGTGCTCGCCCAGTATTGGCGTGGCGGACGCGATCCCCTGCCGGAGCTCGTGCAGTGGATCGCCGATGGGCTCATTGACACGATCTCCGGTGACGACGTGCCGTTCATCGGTATGCTCGTCAAGCGCGCCGGCCGCGCGGGTGGGGCGTCCTCGAGATGAGCCGACCACAGCCGACGGGTCTCGTTGATCGCCTGCGGGTGGCGAACGGGCACCCGGGATTGTCTACAATTCAGTTGCGGCCGACTTCTTTTCGCCGACAATACGGGGTGGCGCTAACGGTCGCGTGCGTACTGGATTTTGCTGCTATCCGGTGGCCGGCACGGCGACGGCCAAGGGAGCGTCACATGTACGTATGGGGCGCGGTTCGACAAACAATTTCGAAGCAGCGAGGCACTTGCTGCAGCGGGACTGGGCGACACGCTGAACGACAGGCTGCGCATTCGGCAGCTCTGAATGAGGAACAGCCGAAACTAGGATGAGGACCGTCTTCGTACTCTTTGACTCGCTCAACCGCCACGTGCTTGCCCCGTACGGGGGAAAGCGGGTGCCGACGCCCAATTTCGCCCGCCTGGCTGGGCGCGCCGCAACGCTCGAGCGCCACTATGTCGGTAGCCTGCCCTGCATGCCGGCACGCCGCGACTTGCAAACCGGACGGCTCAGCTTTCTCCACAGGAGCTGGGGCCCGCTTGAGCCGTTCGACAATTCTTTTCCCGAGCTCCTGCGCCAGACTGGCTGCTACAGTCATCTCGTCACCGACCACTTCCATTATTTCGAGGACGGCGGCGCCACCTATCACACCCGGTATGACAGCTACGACTTCATCCGCGGGCAGGAGGGCGATCCGTGGAGGGCCATGGTACAGCCACCATGGGAACGCCTGCGCCAGATGTATCATGAGCGGCAATTCAGCCAGTCGGCACGCGACAAGTTTCGGCGCAACATCGTAAACCGCGAGTTCATCAAAGAAGAGAGCGAGTTCCCGTCGGTGCGCTGCTTCGCCGCGGGACTGGAGTTCCTCGAGCGGAACCGAAAGGCAGACAACTGGTTCCTGCAGATCGAGACGTTCGACCCGCATGAACCCTTCACCGCGCCCGAGCGGTTTCGCGAAGGATTCAGGACGGGCTGGAACGGTCCGGTTCGCGACTGGCCGCGCTACGGCCGCGTCGACGAGCTGCCGGAAGAGTGCGAGGAACTGCGCGCCAACTACTACGCCCTCATCGCGCTTTGTGATTTCCTCATCGGCCAGCTTCTTAATTATTTCGATGCGCACGACCTTTGGCGCGACACCGCGCTCGTCGTCACCACCGATCACGGCTTTCTTCTCGGCGAGCACGATTTCTGGGCGAAAAACCGCATGAACATGTACGAGGAGATCGTCCACATTCCGCTCTTCGTGCACGATCCGCGCCGGCCGGCAGGCGCCGGCGTCCGGCGGTCGGCTCTGACCCAGACCATCGATCTCGCGCCGACGTTCCTCGATCTGTTCGACGTGCCGGCCGCTGACGAGATGCAGGGGCATTCGCTCCTGCCGCTGCTCGACGCCGATCGCAAGCTGCGGCATGGTGCACTGTTCGGCTATTTCGGCGGCGCGATCAATGTGACCGACGGACGCTATACCTATCACCGCTTTCCGCCCGACCCTAGGTCGCAGGAGCTTTACCAATATACACTGATGCCAACGCATATCTGGGAGCCGTTCACGCCTGAGGAACTCGCCGGAGCCTCGCTTGCGCATCCGATGCCCTTCACCAAGGGAGCGCCGATACTCAAGATACCGGTGATCGACCGGTCGCCAATGTTCGACAACTACGGTCCCGGCGCGCTCCTTGAAAGTGAAAGCCGGCTCTATGATCTCGCTGACGATCCAGGGCAGAATACGCCCCTTTCCTTGCCGGATATCGAGCAAGCGATGACGCGCCTCCTGCAGGATCTCATGCGCGCCAACGATGCTCCGCCGGAAGCTTACACCCGTATTGCTATTGAAAGCTAAGTGAGTTGCCGTTCCGAAAGAGTGTGCCGAAGCGTTACGCCGATCGCGACGTATCTTCTCTCATTATGAAAAGGAAAAGCCATGAGCATGCATGAAGAGGGTCTCGATCGGCGTTTTGCCCTAGCGAAATCAGTTGCCGAGGAGGCGGGGGCGCTCGCGCTCGACTACTTTAACAAGCGCGACACCCTGGTGATCGAGACCAAGCGCGATCTGCAGGATGTTGTCTCGATCGCCGACCGTAATGTCGAGGCGCTGATTCGGGAGCGCGTCGCCGCCGAACTTCCGGACGACGGGTTCCTCGGCGAGGAATTTGGCTACGTGGCGGACGCCTCGGGCTATACTTGGCTCGTGGACCCGATCGACGGTACCGCGCCGTTCATCAATGGCATGTCGACGTGGTGCGTGTCGATCGCCGTGCTGCATGGCGGCGTGCCGGTGGTCGGCGTGATCCATGTGCCCTGCGATGGAGAACTCTATGCCTCGGCCGCTGGCAAGGGTGCGAGTCTCAATGGGATAAAATTGAACCTCGATCCGTCTCGTACGATCCAGAACGGTATGACCGGCATCGGCTGCAACACCTATGTCGAGCCGGAGCGGGTGGGTCAGATCATCGCCGCCCTTCTCGGCATGGGCGGCAACTTTATCCGCAATGGCTCCGGAGCGCTGATGCTCGCCTATGTCGCGGCTGGACGCCTAGTCGGCTATTACGAGCCACACATGCACGCTTGGGACTGCATGGCTGGTTACTGCCTCGTCAAGGAGGCCGGTGGCGACTATCTGTCCTTTCCGACAGAGCGCGAAGCATTGTTTAACGGCCACCCAGTGCTAGCCAGCAATCCAACGGCTTATGCTGACTTGGTGGCGATCCACAGCCATTGACTACGTCAGATCATTTCGCTGGTTTATTGAAACAATGAAGGACGTAGAGACGCAGGCACCCGAATGCGTCGATACGCTCATAACGGAGCCGCTGCCCTTGGCCCATTAGAGAACACAATTGGTCGAGAGCAGCCACGGCCACGAGGCCCACAGCAAGGAATGTTCTCGTTCCGTGCTCAAAGGATCGCATAATGTATCGACTGGAAGCGGTGGCTACGTCGCTTCGTCGGCCTGGGTGCCCACGCATTCGAGGTGGCGCGATCCGGTCATGAACGACGCCAGAGAGGCAAGCAACATAGTGTTTGCAATCGCTGCGCGGCTTTGAAACCGTCTCCCATCAACTCACCACGTACGACGTCCTCTGATCTGGAAAAGGTAAACAATAGTGCTCGTGGATGGGTCCGGTCCTCGTATCGTCTGCGATAGACGGTAAGCGTTCTTGACGGCCGCCTCCCGTCCCTGTCCTGGGGTGGGATAGTGGTCTGCCAAGGGCTAAGTGGACACTATGGCGGTGTCTGGTGTCGGCAATGAGTGAGACGGCGAAGCGAGGTTGCCCCATCTTCGGCGATCTGGCGTGCCAAGATCTCGACCCCTGCACTACGAAAGAGACCAGTCTGAAACGCTTCTTGACGTCTGTGCCGTATAAGCTACAACTTGTCCTTGCGGCGTGACCACCTCTCCTCCTGAAGCGGGATGATCGTCATGTGTCAAAAATCCCCTGGATCGCAGCAGTTGACGCATTGCAACGCTGTAGTGCATGCGGTGCCTCGCGCCGCAGCGTTGTTCTTTCTTGCGCGTCCCCTTTTCACTTTGCTTCGCTCTGGCAGAGAAATGCTTGCAGCGGCTCTCGTGCTCGGGCTTTGCGCCACCGCCAGCGCCGAGGACGTGCTTTTCGAAAACGTCCGCATCTTCGACGGAAAAGGTGCTGCTCTGTCGGCCCCGTCGAATGTTCTGGTCCAGGGCAATGTGATCGCGGAGATTTCGACAAGCCCCATCGAAGCCGAAGGCGCTGAGCGCATTGCCGGCAACGGGCGAACGCTGATGCCGGGCCTGATCGATGCGCACTGGCATGCGATGTTGGCTGCTTCCACCCCGGCAGAGGCAATGGGCGACGTCAGCTTCGCCAGTATCCTGGCCGGCGATGAGGCGACGGATACGCTGATGCGCGGCTTCACTACCGTCCGCGACGTGGGCGGGCCGGCGTTCGGCCTCAAGCGCGCGATAGACCAGGGCATCATCCCCGGACCGCGCATCTATCCGTCCGGTGCCATGATCACAGTGACCAGTGGGCATGGCGATTTCCGCCAGCTCACTGACCTGCCACGGAGGACCGGCGGTCCGCTTACCCCCATGGAGACGATCGGGGGTGCCATGGTTGTGGACAGCCCCGACGAGGTGCGTATGCGTGTCCGCGAGCAGTTCATGCAAGGGGCCGTCCTGATCAAGCTGACGGCAGGCGGAGGGGTCTCTTCACCCTTCAGTCCGCTCGACGTCACCACCTTCACCGAGCCAGAATTGCGCGCCGCCGTTGAAATTGCCGAGAATTGGGGCACCTACGTCGCCGCGCACGCCTTCACCTCGGATGCGACCCGGATGGCTATCGCGGCCGGTGTGAAGTGCATCGAACACGGCTTCCTCATGGATGAGGCCACCGCCAGGCTGATCGCCGAAAAGGATATTTGGCTGAGCTTGCAACCGCTTCCCGAATTGATGAGGACAGGCCTTCGGGAGGGTTCGGTCGAGCGCGCCAAGGCCGAAGAGGTGTGGCCGGGGATCGGCCGGACATACGAACTGGCAAAGAAGTACAAGATCAAGACGGCGTGGGGCACGGATGTTCTGTTCTCCCGTGCGCTGGCGAAGCAGCAGGGAGCAATTCTGGCCTCGCTCGTGCGTTGGTACACCCCTGCCGAAGCGCTCGCCATGGCGACCGGAACTAATGCCGAACTGTTGGCACTGTCGGGAAAGCGCAACCCCTATCCGGGTAAGCTCGGCGTGGTCGAAGAAGGCGCGCTCGCGGACCTCCTGCTCGTCGATGGCAATCCGCTGGAGAATATCGACTTGGTGGCCGATCCTGCCAACAGCTTCAAAATCATCATGAAGGACGGCATGATCTACAAAAACACACTCACCCAGTGAGCAACGACGGCCTGATGGCCCCACCGAAGATTGCTGTCGGCGCATGCTACTGATGAACTGCGGAGATCGTCTGAGAGGTAGGTGCATGCCCGCCGCAAGAATCAAGATAATCTACATTACCCAAATTTTGATCGCGACTCTGCTCCTCCTCGCGATGCTCTCGATGGCAAGTTCGATATTTGCTCCGGTAGCTTTTGCGCTATTTATCATCGCGCTTGTGTGGCCGACGCAGTGCCGCTTGCAGGCTATGCTCCCTCGCTATTTGGCGCTCGTCATCAGCTTCCTCTTGGTCGTGCTCGCCATCGTCGCATTCGGCTGGCTCATAGCCTGGGCATTCGGGCACGTCGGCCGGTGGATCATCGCGGATGCTGCGCGTTTTCAGCAGCTCTATGACCAGGTTCGCCTCTGGCTCGAGGAACACGGCGTAGCGGCTGGCGTGCTTTGGTCGGAAAACTTCGGCGTTGGCTGGGTCTTGCGTACTGTACAGGCCGTAAGCGGCCGGCTTAACAGCACCTTCAGTTTCTGGCTGATCGCGCTCGTCTATGTCCTGCTCGGGCTGATGGAGGTGGAGGCTTTCGGGCGCAGGATCGGGGCATTGCGAAACCGGACGGCCAGTACATTGTTTCTTCGTGGCAGCCAACAAACCGCTATGAAGATTCGCCGCTACATGATGATCAGGACGGTGATGAGTGTCGTCACCGGGCTTCTGGTTTGGATTTTCACCCGCGCTGTCGGGCTGTCTCTCGCCGAGGAATGGGGCTTCATTGCGTTCGCCCTCAACTACATCCCCTTTCTTGGGCCGCTTCTGGCCACCTTGTTCCCGACGCTCTTCGCTCTTATCCAGTTCGGGACTGTGGAGACCGTCTTGATTGTCTTTACGGGCTTGAACCTCATTCAGTTCGTTGTGAGCAGTTATATCGAGCCACGAGTCTCAGGCAGCGCGCTGTCAATGTCTCCTGTCATGGTCCTGTTTTCCGTTTTCTTATGGGGGTATCTCTGGGGGATCTTCGGCGCCTTCATCGGCGTGCCGATAACGATCGCGTTGCTGACTTTCTGCAACCAGCATCCGTCCAGCCAGTGGCTTTCGGAATTGTTCGGTTTGGAGATGGCGGCCGATCAGGTCGCCTCTACGCCCAGCGGATAATGCGGTCGTCATCTCGGCCATCGCGGCTATGTGGGTCAAGCGATCACGATAGCGCCGATGCCGTCCCGGCAGTCAGGCGGGTGGCGATGCCGGATTGTTTCCACCTTTGTCCGGCCGGGGGAAAAATGCAAATCTCAGCCAAGCCACGCCATGCGCCAGGAAATCGATCCCCAGCAAGAGCGCAAGGAGCCAAAGACTCATCCTCGGGAACTCGGCCAGGACGACAAGTCCCGCGGCGGCGCCGAAGGCTCCCGACAGCATCATGGGCCATCCTGCCTCACGCCAGTGGCTAATACTGAGCAAGATTCTGACGACGCCCGAGAGGATGAACAGCAGGCCGACCGTGTAGGTTTGCAACAGCTCTTGTGTGCGCAGAGAGCGGGCCACAATGTTCGTGAGGACCTCCATCACGCTCGAGCCGGCGACGTCGGTGAGCATCAAGCCCAGGGCGATATATAAAAATCCGAGCAGCGTTTGCCATGACAGGCCACCCCATCGTCTCGCCCAGAAGGCATATACGATTTCGAATACGCCCACCAAGATGGCAGCGGTTCCGACGAAGGCCGGAGTAACGACTGATGCAAACGCCACATCGGTCAGGACGACCAGTCCCGCCAGAAGCATGACGCCGCCAAGCACCACCCGAACCGAAGGCGGGGGGCCGCTCGGGTCGCCACCTGCAGTGACCGGTATGGTGTCGTAAGATGCCATGGCTTCCTCGTCACTCCGGCTGCTCGTTCCCACTACTATGCTCCGAGAAGCGGCGCGATCGTCGGCAAGAATCTTCACCGGCGCAGACGCATCGATCCGCGGGCGAACAGACGTCTGTGCGGACCTTGCGCCTGCAGTCCGGCGGGGAATCCGCACTATCGCCGTTCATTTCGGCGAAGGACGTGGCCCACGATGAAAGCTATGCCGATGAGCACAAGGACTATTCCTGCCAATCCGATTCCAAACGAGCCATATCGGTAGCCGGACGCCGCGACGAGGAAACCAACAATGATACTCCCGAAGCCGATTAGCTTCATTTTCATCAGGTTGAAGTTTTCGCCGTATCTTGCCATGTGAGCATCCAATTTCTGCGCGTCCGGTTCTGTTGGCGCGAATGGCGTCTAAGCAGCGCTCGCTTTCTGCAAGGCGTCCCGCAGTAGTTGCTCCTTGCTTTCATCCAGAGAGGTTCTCAGGATGGTGCCGCCAAACGGCGATATATCCTTCAGAACCTTGTCCTCAGTCATCTCCTTCACCAGCACGAACAGCGCCGCATTGCCGGGCTGAAGGCCCCTGGCAAGTTCCTTCATGAAGTCGTCGTTGATGCCCACATCGCTCAGCGCGCCGCCGATTGCTCCGGACGCCGCACCTACGGCCACCCCGATCAGCGGGTTGAGGAACAGCACACCGACGAGCAATCCCCAGAAGCTTCCTGAAGCGGCACCAGCCGCAGTTAGGTTCATCAGTTGATTCAACTTGACCTTGCCCGCGTCAGTCTTTGTCGCGATCACGGCGTCGCCCAAGGTGAGCAAGTATTCTTTCTGCAGCTCAATCAGGCGCTTTCGGACTTCTTCGGCTTTGTCTTCACTGGGATAAATGATGGCAATCAGGCTGGACATGACTAACTCCCATTTACTTGAGTTGCGAAGTTCTCGATGCGTCACGTTGAGCGCACCCTGAAAGCCCAACTGTGACGATCCGCGCAGGCACTCACCGCCTTCCGGGCATGAGGTTGCGGCGAGCGCCAGGCGGTCGGCTTTATCGGCACCTTGCGATAATGATTGTGCCGTCCGGCTGTCTGTATCTGCAGTTGCCACGGTTGTAAGACGGGGTCGTTGCAGTCCCGACCGCGGCCCCGACCAGGGCTCCGCCAGCCGCACCGGCGACGGTGCTCGTTGTGTTCCCTCCAATCAACTGGCCCGCCACCGCGCCTGTTCCAGCGCCTATCAGAGCTCCGCCCAGGCCGCGTTGGTTCTGTTCGGTGGCGCACCCACCGGCAATCGCGGCCACGGCCGCAAGCGTAAGAGGGAGTATTGTCCTTGGGGCCATGGCATTTCTCCTTTTGTGAGAGCGGCCAGTCTCTGCAAGGTCGGGCTTAGAGATCAGGCGATTTAGGGCAGGGCTACAGTCGCTCCGGGCCAGGAACCGCCGATCTTGGTCAATAGTCCACCGCATCACGAGTAATTGGACAGGTCATGCAATGGCCACCGCCGCGTCCGCGACCGAGTTCGGCGCCCGTGATGGTGATCACTTCAACGCCCGCTTTGCGTAGAAGCGTATTGGTGTAGGTGTTCCGGTCGTAGGCCAGCACCACGCCGGGCGAAAGGCAGACGAGATTTGCGCCGCTATCCCATTGCGTGCGTTCGCGCACATAGGCGTTCCCGCCGGTCTCGACCACGCGCATTTCCTTGAGGCCTAGGGCATCCCGCACCGTTTCGACAAACGAGCCACGATCCTTGTGGAGCGTGAGGGAGCCCGGCTTCTCACCGGGTCTGTAGGAGAATGCCTCGATTTCGTTGACAATGTCGGGGTACATAAGCACGCAGTCGCGGTCGGCGAAGGTGAAGACCGTGTCTAGGTGCATGGCCGCACGTAATTTTGGCATTGCGGCGACGATCACGCGCTGCGCAGCGCCCTTTTCGAACAGGGTTGCGGCGAGCTGGCTGATTGCCTGCCGCGACGTTCGCTCGCTCATGCCGATCAACACGTTGCCTTTTCCGATCGGCATGACGTCGCCGCCCTCAAGCGTGGCGAGACCCCAGTCCATGGTCGGGTCACCCCACCAGACATTGACCTTGCCGGCGAAATCCGGGTGGAACTTGTAGATGGCGGTGGCGAGGATGGTCTCCTCGTGGCGCGCCGGCCAATAAAGCGGGTTGAGCGTCACCCCGCCGTAAATCCAGCAGGTGGTATCACGCGTAAAGAGCGTGTTGGGCAGCGGGGGCAGGAGATACTCTGCCACGCCAGCGGCGTCCCTGATCAGCTCCAACATTTCGCCGCCAAGACTTTCGGGAAATTCATGGGTCGACAACCCGCCTATCAGCGTCTCCGCGAGCTCACGGTCAGGCAGCCCTTCGAGGTAGCTGCGGATCTCGTCTACGAGCTCAAGCCCGACCTGGTTAGGCACGACCTGGTTGTCGAGGATCCACTTCCTGGCCTCGGGAATCGCCACGGTCTGGGCCAGCAGGTTGTGCATCTCGACAACCTCGACGCCGCGGTCTCGCATCTTGGTCATGAAATCGAAATGATCGCGCCGGGCGTTGTCGACCCAGAGGACGTCGTCAAACAGGAGGGCGTCACAATTGCTCGGCGTGAGCCGTTGATGAGCACGTCCCGGCGCGCAGACCATGACCTTGCGTAACTGGCCGACCTCGGAATGTACGCCGAAAGTGTGCTGGGTCGAGCTTTCAGAAGACATGGCACATCTCCTTTTTCAGATCGTCAGGTAGCCGGTGGACAATCCGATGATCGCGGCGATGCAGCCGATGACTGCAGTCGCGAAAATCAGCCAGTCGATGGATGTGTTGAAAACCCGCTTGCCCCGCTCGCGCCTGGCCCAGAAATAGAGGATCGTGCCAGGGGCATACAGAAGAGCCGACAGCAGGACGAACTTGATGCCGCCGGCGACAATCATGAAAAATGTGTAGACAGCGGCGATGCTGGCGATGATCAGGTCGCGGGTGCGTTCACGCGGCCGGACCTCGTAAGTCTCGGCGCGTTGAGCCAGCATGAACCCGAAGGCAGCCACGAACATGTAGGGGATCAGCGACATTGCGCTCGTCAAGTTCAGCATCAGCGCGAACGCGTCCTGCGACCAGTAGGTGCTGATGACGAACAGTTGGACGACGATGTTGGTGAGCCATAGCGCGGCTGCGGGCACCTTGTTTTGATTCTCGGTGCCGAAAAGCCGGGGCATATCGTCCGTGCGCGCGGCCACGTAGAGCACTTCCGCGCACACCAACGACCAGGCGAGATAGGCGCCAAGCACCGAGACGATCACCCCGATGCTGATGAAAACCGCACCCCACGGGCCGACGACGGCAGCAAGCACTCCGGCCATCGACGGCTGGCTCATGGCGGCGATCTCGGGGCGTGTCAGGGCCGCATAGGGCAGCAGCGTGACCAGCACCATCAGCGCGCTGACGCCGATGAAGCCCATGATCGTCGCGGTTCCGATATCGGAGCGCGCCTGCGCATAGCGCGAATAGTTGCTCGCGCCTTCGATGCCGATGAAGACGAAGACTGTCGCCAGCATTGTCGCCTGGATTTGTTGGAGGAGGGTTGCCTCCGGCATCCCCTCGCCACCCCAGAAGTTGAGCCGGAAAAGGTCGAGTTTGAAGAAGAAGAACAGGATGATGATGAAGGCAATAATCGGGATGACCTTCGCGACGGTCACGACGGTGTTGACAAAGGCCGCCTGCTGAATGCCTCTCAAGATCATGAAGTGGAAGAGCCAGATGCCGATCGAAGCGACGAGAATTGCGACTACAGTGTTGCCGTCGCCGAAGACTGGGAAAAAATTGCCAAGCGTGGACTTGATCAGCACCCAGTATGACACGTTGCCGATGCAACTGCCGATCCAGTAGCCGAAGGCGGATAGGAAGCCTGGATAGTCGCCAAACCCTTCTTTGGCATAGGCGAAAACGCCGGCGTCAAGATCGGGTTTGCGTTCCGCCAGCGACTGGAAGACGCGCGCCAGCATGTACATGCCGCCCCCTGCAATGCACCAGGCGATGATTGCGCCGAACGGCCCTGTTGCCACGCCGAATGTCCGCGGAAGCGAGAAAATGCCTGCGCCGACCATGGAACCGACGACCATGCCAGTCAGAGCAAACAGGGAAAGCTTCTGCGCCATCGCTTTACTCCCGGATTCGCCAATGAAAGAGGCGTCTGCGGAGGTGCGGACGCGCGAACAACTCTGGAGATAGCTTGTTTAGACGGGTGAAATTACGGATATCGCAAGCCGGCGTGGGATTTTGAAGCTGCTATCTGCTTCTGGCGCCACTGCTATAGCATACTTGGATTAATCACAATGTTAACGTGTAATACTCAGAATTGCAAGAGCGAATCGATTTGCTGATGAAAAGCCTGACGCAAGGACGTGTCAGCTACAGCCCCGCGCATGTCTTTCATCCGGGTAACGGACACTTAACGTTTTGCATTACTGTATTTTTTCTCAAGTCGACTCGTTTCAAGGAAACAGGCAACGGGGCCCAGCGGAGTGTCTCTGAGCTGAAGATCGGCGAGGCCTGGATCGCGCGAATCTGTGAAATCTATATTGTGATGGAGCCGGTCACGAGACCGTAGATGCCGATAAGGCATCCGGCCACCCCAGCTATGAAGACGAACCATTCCCGAGGGCTGAAGAGCATCTTCTTCTGTTCGCGTCTTGCGTAGAAGAACAGGGCCGTTCCAAGTGCGTAGAGAATGGCGGAAAGCAGGAGGAACTTCAGGCCTCCGGCATAAATCATAAAGGCCGTGTAGATCGTGGCGGCGCCCGCCAAAATCAGATCGCGGAACCGCTCTTTCGGTCTGATGTTGTAGGTCTCCCCGCGCTTGGCGACAAGAAAGCCATAGGCTGCCACTAGCAGGTATGGAATCAGCACCATTGCACTCGTCAGGTTTACCATCAAGCGAAACGCATCCTCCGAGAACAGGGTGCTAATGAGGAAGAGCTGGATCACTCCATTGCTCAGCCAAAGAGCCGCAGCCGGAACGTTGTTGCTGTTCTCCCTGGCGAGTACGCTCGGCATGTCTCCGTTTTTGGCGGCGCAGAAGAGCACTTCGACGCACATCAGCGACCATGCCAGATACGCTCCGAGCACGGAAACGATCAAACCGGCACTGACGAACACGGAGCCCCATGGTCCGACGACGGATTCCAGCACGGAAGCCATCGAGGGTTGCCGCATGCCCGCGATCTCCGGTCGTTCCAGGGCGGCGTAGGGCAGCAGCGTCACCAGAACCATCAGTCCCAACACGACTACGAAGCCCAAGGTTGTGGCCACGCCCACATCGGAACGATTGCGGGCGTAGCGCGAATAGACGCTCGCCCCCTCGACGCCGATGAACACAAAAACTGTGACCAGCATGGTCGCGCGAACCTGCTCGAAGAGGCTCGCCTCGGGCAGGCCCGCGCCGCCCCAAAAATTGGCGCGAAAGAGGCCGGCATCGAACGCGCCGAGCAGGATGACTATGAAGATCAGGATGGGCACGATTTTTGCCACGGTGACGACGGTGTTGATGGCCGCTGCCTCTTTGATGCCTCGCAGGATCATGAAGTGGAATCCCCACAGCGCGACAGAGGAGACAAGCACGGCGGCAACCGTGTTGCCGTCTCCGAAGATCGGGAAGAAGGTCCCGAGGGTCGCCTTGATCAACACCCAGTACGACACATCGGCAATACAGCCGACCAGCCAATAGCCGAGGGCCGAAAGGAAGCCGGCATAGTCGCCGAAGCCGGCCCGCGCATAGGCGTAGACGCCTGCGTCGAGATTCGGCTTGCGTTCCGCGAGCACCCGGAACACGTGAGCCAGGGTGAACATTCCCGCCCCTGCGATACACCAGGCCACGATTGCTCCGAACGGACCAGTCGCATTGCCGAAGGTGCGCGGCAGCGAAAATATGCCCGCTCCCACCATGGAGCCGATGACGAGCGCGGACAGCGAAGCGAGCGAAAGTTTCTGAGCAGTGCTGGTCACGCGGCCTCCGATTGCGCACGGTTGCCTGGTTGAACGAAAAGCACTTACTGATGAGCCGCCCCTAGGTGGTAGGGCCGAAAGGTTGTACCTTTTGCTTCAAAACTTCAAGCTGTAAAATCCCAGGGGACCAGACCAGAGTTAGTTGTGTTAATTTGCGTGTCGCCAGCGCCCGAGAACTGTGGGTGAACGGTATTCCACCGCTTTGGGTAGCCGTCGAGCTGCCGCTGTCAGGGAGAGCGTTCGAACGGGAAGCGCCCCTCCTAACGAGAGTGCCCCGGACCCGCTGCAGAAAGGCAGCAAGGCCAATGATCTCGCTTTTCTTAGGCATCCGCTACATCATGATCCTCGCGTCCATCGGAGTCCTGGGCGGTGCGCTGCTGATGTTTCTTGAAGGCGCGCTTCTTTTGCGCAACGCCTTCACCTTCGTCAGAACAGAGCCGGAGCTTTCGGTGACCGCTGCCGTATTGCGTGCGACGGACAAGTTTCTTTTCGGCATCGTGCTCACCATTTTCGGCTATGCGATCACGTTCGGTTTCGTCATCGACGTCTCGGACGAGGTCCGTAAGAGGGTGCCGCGATGGATGATCCTCAACACCGTCGCGGAAATGAAGATCCTCTTCATCGAGGTGATCATCCTTTATCTCGTCGTTCATTTCGCGACCGTGGTGGCAGAGACCGAGGGGATGCTGGACTGGAACGGTCTCGTGCTGCCGGGCGCGGCACTTCTCCTGGCGGCGGCGATGAAGCTTGTTGCCAGTTCGACGCACGATTTGGGTCCGAAATAGAAGCAATGCCCCCAAAACGCGTTAGTGCCAGCTGGCGCGCGGCTCATTTTTCTTGAAGCACGCTGGCTTTGCGCGTATAACTTGCTAATCTTAAGGCCATACACTTCTAGCGTTGCGGCGTCCGCCGTGCAACCGTGAACGTGCCTACCTCTCGTAAGGTGCTCCCAGCGGGTTACCGATTGAGGCCAATACTAGATGAAGCGATCGTGCTTCCGGCGTGCCAAAAGTCTCGACAGACGCCCCCAGGGCTCTTCTTTTATCGCAAGGCCGCGACAGGCGGCCTGATAGCTTGCCTCTCCAAAGGAGGCTTGGATCGGAAACTCGAAGCGGGGTCTTCGATGTTCAAAACGGCGTTTCGATCTGTGGATCTCGTTCTAGGGGTAAGCGGTCTCCTGCTCTGCTCGACCGGAGACGGTGTCGCCCAGACCAGGCCCGTCGTCGGCGTGATGACCGTTCAAGTCGAGGATGTATCTCCTGCCCATGAATTCGTTGGCCGGGTCGAAGCCCTCAACGCCGTGGATATCCGAGCCAGAGTCGAAGGTTTCCTGGAGAGGCGGCTTTTCGCCGAGGGCCAGAACGTCGAGAAAGGGCAAGATCTCTTCACCCTTGAGCGAACGACTTACGAACTTGCGCTCGAGGATGCACAAACGACCCTGGTCAGCGCCCAGACCAATTTCGACAATGCCGAACGCCAGTTCCAGCGCAACCAGACGCTAAGCCAGCGCACAGTCTCGCAGGCCGTGCTCGAGGAGAGCCAGGCGGCGCGCGACACTGCCCGGGCAAACGTCCTGTCGGCACAGACAAGGGTCAATCAGGCCGAGCTCAATCTCGGCTACACCCACATCAAGGCTCCGATCGGCGGTCGGATCGGCCGCGCTGCCTACTCTGTGGGGAGTCTTGTCAGCCCTTCGTCGGAGCCGTTGGCCCGAGTGGTTCAGACGGATCCCATCCGCGTGGTCTTCTCGGTCAGCGATCGCACCATCCTCGACCTTCGCACGACCGCCGGAGGGGCAGGCAAGGACGAACTGGCAAAAGGCTATGTCCTCAAGCTGCGCCTGTCGAATGGTGAGCCTTACCAGCAGTCAGGGAAGCTCGAATTCTTCGAAAACGAGATCGACGTGCAGACCGGGACGCTTCCGATCCGAGCTCTGTTCGCCAATGCGCAATCGCTCCTCATGCCGGGGCAGTTCGTCACAGTGATTGTCGAGCCGGCGGAGCGGGAAGAACGTCCGGTGGTGCCGGTCGGGTCGGTGGAGCAGGACCGCGAGGGCCGCTTCGTGCTCGTCGTCGACGGCGAGAGCCGTGCCGCCGTGCGACGCATTCGCGCCTCCGTGCAGGTCGGGCAGAATTGGGTGGTCGAGGAGGGCCTGCAGGGCGGTGAGAAGCTGATCGTTGAGGGCCTCCAGCGCGTCTCCCCGGGAGCAGTCGTCGAGGCGCAGAGCGTATCGGCCGGCGACGCCGCAACGGATACTGCCGCGCCGGCGCCAGGATCGTCGAGCCAATGAACCTGTCGGCGCACTTTATCGACCGCCCGCGTCTTGCCATGGTCATCGCCGTCGTGATGGCGATCGCCGGTGCGCTCGCACTCTTCCAGATTCCGATTGCGCAGTTCCCGCAGATCACGCCGCCCGAGGTACAGGTCACCGCCAGTTATCCTGGGGCCAATGCCAGCGTCTTGGAGGAGAGCGTCGGAGCCCCGATTGAGGACCAGGTTAACGGGGTCGAGGACATGCTTTACATGTCGTCCTCAAGCACCAACAACGGGACCTACTCGCTGACTGTGACCTTCGCCGTCGGCACCGATCCGGCACTGGCGCAAGTGAACGTGCAGAACCGTGTCGCGCTCGCCACGCCCCGGCTTCCCGCTTCCGTGACCCAGACGGGGGTCTCAGTGAGAGCGCGCTCGTCCAGCATGTTGATGGGCGTTGCGATCTATTCCCCCGAGGGAACGCGCGACGAGATATTCATCAGCAACTATGCCGCCAACAATATCCGTGATGCGATCGCCCGCGTGGCCGGCGTCGGGGAGGCTGGTATCTTTGGTCCGTCCTACAGCATGCGTATCTGGATGAACCCGGACCGGATGCAGGCCCTAGGCCTCACCGCCGCGGATCTGACGAGCGCAATCCAGGCCCAGAATGCGCAGGCCTCTGCCGGCCAATTAGGGTCTCCGCCTGCAACATCGGGCCAGCAGTTGCAGCTCACAATCATGGCCCAGGGGCGTCTCGCGACCGAGGAGGACTTTTCGAATATCATCGTTCGCACCAATACGGACGGTGCCTTAGTCCGCCTCCGCGATGTCGCGCGCGTGGAACTCGGCGCGCAATCCTACGACACGGCGTCCACTTTCAACGGTCAACCGAGCGCGACGGTCGTCGTCTACCAGAGCGCCGACGCCAATGCGCTTGCCGTGTCG
This sequence comes from Sinorhizobium sp. 8-89, assembly GCF_030124325.1. Lineage (GTDB taxonomy): Bacteria > Pseudomonadota > Alphaproteobacteria > Rhizobiales > Rhizobiaceae > Sinorhizobium. The sequence continues at coordinate 65,450 of NZ_JASKLR010000008.1, read as the reverse complement.
CGGGCAGTGCTCTCCGAGCTCGATCGGCTTTCGCGGCAGTTTCCCGAGGACATGGCCCATGCGATCGTCTTCGACACAACTGCCTTCATCACCGAAACGATCAAGGAGATCGCTATCACGCTTGCGATCACCTTTGCGCTGGTGGTCGCCGTCACCTACTTCTTTTTGCAAGACTGGCGGGCGACCGTCATACCGACGCTGACGATCCCGGTGTCCCTGATTGGCGGGTTTGCCGTCCTTTATCTGCTAGACTACTCGGCCAATACCATTACGCTCTTTGCCGTCATCCTCGCCATCAGCCTGGTCGTCGACGACGCGATCATCGTCGTCGAGAACGTAAAGCGCGTGATGGCCGAAGAGCGGCTGGATGTGCACGACGCGACCCGCCGTACGATGAGCCAAGTCACGGGCCCGATCGTGGCGACCACTCTGGTCCTTGCGGCCCTCTTCGTGCCGATCGCATTCGTGGCCGGAATCACCGGGCAGCTCTACCGTCAATTCGCAGTCACGATCCTGATCACGATTACCTTCTCGACCATAAATGCACTGACGCTCAGCCCCGCCCTGTGCGTCCTCATGCTCAGGCCACCGCGCGAGCAGCGGTCCCGGATCTTTGGGACATTCAATCGGGGCCTCGACGTCTCGCGCAACTGGTACCTCGCGATGCTCGACCGCATGTCCCGGCGGCTCTGGATTGCTTCGGTAATTCTTCTGGCGATCTTTGGCGGAGTCTATGGATTGTTCCGCGCGCTTCCGACCGGTTTCGTGCCGAGCGAGGATCAGGGATACCTTTTTATCAATGTGCAATTGCCCAATGCCGCTTCGCTCGAGCGAACACAGCAGGCGCTGGATACCGTTTCGAGGATCTTACAACGGACACCAGGCGTTGCGAATTCTGTCGGCATCGCCGGCAATAGCATGGTGGGCGGCGGCGGCTCGAACGCCGGAATGGTGATCACAGCGCTAAAACCCTGGGACGAACGCAGGAGCGCCGAGGAGAGCATCGACGCGATCATGAACCGTCTCCGCGCCGAGTTCGGCCGGATACCCACCGCCTCCGTCGTGCCGTTCAACCCACCGGCGATACCAGGCCTTGGCACGACCGGCGGCTTCGACCTCAGGCTTCAGGCGCGCAGCGGCCAGAGCCAGCAGGAAGTTGCCGAAGTCATGCGCGGCCTGATCGTCAAGGCTAACCAGACCCCAGGACTTGCCAGCGTCTTCAGCACCTTTTCGGCGGACGTCCCGCAGGTCTTTCTCAATGTCGACCGCCGCCGGGCCGAGCTCCTCGGGGTTTCAACCGCGACGATCTTCAACTCCATGCAGTCCCATCTCGGCTCCTCCTATGTCGATGATTTCAACATCTTCTCGCGCGTGTACCAGGTGCGGATCCAGGATGAGCCACAGTTCCGCAGCCGCATCGAGGACATTCAGCGCCTGCGGGTGCGCAGCCGGAACGGAGAGCTCGTGCCGCTCCAATCACTGCTCTCCATCTCCACCAGTTACGGGCCGAATGCGATTAACCGCTACAACCTTTTCCCTTCGGCCTCGATCAACGGCCAGGCCGCGACGGGAACGAGCACCGGCCAGGCCCTCGCCACCATGGCGTCGCTCGCGGAGCAAAATCTCCCCGAAGGCTTCGGATTCGAGTGGACAGGACTGGCGCTGCAGGAAGAGCAGGCCGGAAACCAGACCGCCCTCATTCTCCTCATGGGCCTCATCTTCACCTATCTCTTTCTCGTCGGGCAATACGAAAGCTGGAGTGTTCCTCTCGCGGTGATGCTGTCCGTCTCTGTCGCCGTGCTCGGCGCTCTCGTGGGTCTGATGCTCGCCTCGATCGACATCAACATATACGCCCAAATCGGTCTGGTTCTATTGATCGGACTCGCCGCGAAGAACGCGATCCTCATCGTCGAATTCGCCAAGGAACGGCGCGATGAAGGGATGGCGACACCTGCAGCCGCAGCGGCGGGGACAGCTCAACGTTTTCGCCCCGTACTCATGACCGCAATGGCATCCATCCTCGGCGTCATCCCCCTCGTGATCGCCACCGGGGCAGGCGCCGGCAGCCGCCGCGCCATTGGCATGACCGTGTTCGGCGGACTGCTCGTCGGTACCGTCGTCGGTCTTCTTCTAATCCCCGTGCTCTATGTGCTAGTCCAGACCGTCCGGGAGCAGGCCAAGGAACGATTTTTCCGCACCCGCGCAGGACGTAAGGCGTAACCCACCAGGCGCAATCGACTCGACGTCCAGCGGGAGCATTGCCAACGGCTTGCTCCACTGGATCGAGGAGTGCTGTTCCTGCGCGCAGCATCGCGTGGACCGATCGCAGCGAAGTTCGGTTCGTTCCGTAGTTCCCGTTCTGGCTGAAAAAGTCGCATAATGTATCGTCGGGAACTTGGCGCATGGTACGGCTGTTTGACTTCTTTCCACGAACTGTGCGCGTCCACGCCCGCAGTGTGGGTGGCATGGTGCCCTAGATCAACGGGGCGTGATGCGGCCGGTCACGCCTGAGCTCTCTGGACGAGCGAACTGATCGCCGCCCGCCGGTGAGTGCGGTGCAGGTGGCGGCAGAAGCAGTTCCTCAAGGAAAAAAGCAGAGAGCGCGGCGCGGCCGGAGAGTTCGGCCTTGTGGTAAACCGAGGCCGCCTGCTGGCGGATCGTCGCTTCGCTCGCCCCTCGAATTCGCGCGATCTCCTTGTGGCTGAAGCCTTTGAGCAGCAGCAAACCGACCTCCTGCTCCGCTTGCGTGCAGCCCCAAGCCGCGAACTGGCGCTGGATGGCTGCGCCGAGCTCCTGGAAATGGTCGGCCAGGTCGGCGCGCCACTGGGCGTTGCTTTCTCTTATACGCGCGACCTTGTTGCGGAGATCCAAATTGTCAGCCTCCTGCTCGCGAAGGCGCAAGGAAAGTAGCGCCACACAGGCCGAACAGCCAACGAGAAGCGCGATGCTCACGGCCTCCGTCAGCAATTCCGCGACGGTCCACTCCTCGTCCTCTTTCACGACCTCAAGGCCGAGCAACAATGCGAAGGTTCCCACCGCACCTGCGATCAGGATTTGTCGTCCACGCCCCCTGGTCCAGTCCATGGTTCGTTTCCCCGCTTGCATCCCTGCATACGGAAATCAGCGGCCATTTTGCGCCCGTCCGCCGGGCTTCGCAACAGACGGCGCCGAGCAGCGGCTCAGGCCAGGAAGAACCCATCAGTGCCGAGTGGAGCATGGCCCTTCAATATAGCGTCACCGTCGAAGAGCCAACCGGGCACGTCGACATGATCATCGTAGATCTGTGCGAACTGAGATAAGTCTGCCGGATTGTCGTCCGCGAGGAAAAACTCTTCTCGGCTACCGACGTCGGAACTCCCTTCAGCATGAAGCGGCCCGTCCGCGAACTCCAAGGTATCGCCAGCCATCCAGTTGTCGAGCTCGCTACTGGCCTCCTCTTTTTCGCTGTCGCCAGTCGGGTTGTCGGTAGGGTCGTCGTGCTGGAGGCCGTCTACACCGTCTTCGCTCGGCAGAGCACTGTCCGTTTCTTCCGGTTTTGCACCGCCTGCTTCGCGAATGAGCTGATCGAGCGTTTCGGCGGCGATCGGCGCATCGCTGACGGCGACGATTGCATCGTTGAAGTCGCCATCATAATCCGGACTGGTATTCAGCCGGTCCTCGAAACCAACGATCTCGATCCCGCCCGTGCCCGGCACCTTCGAGGATAGCCCTATCGCCTGCATGCTGCCGGCGGGGTTCAACAGATTGCCACCGTCATCAGCGCCAAGCGCACTCAGCGGCTGGATCGGGAGTATGTTGCCGGCATCGTCCATGACGGTTGGAGCGAAGGGGTCGGCGAGGTTCGCTGGCGCCCCGGTCAGCAGATTTTTCAGATGCAGTCCGCCGTCGGCATATTGCTCCACATCGACGCCGATCTCGTCGACTCCGCGCACTAGGAACAGGCATAGGCTTTGACCGTCCGGTACGTCGATAGCGACCGAGGTACCGGACGGCGCATCGGAGAGATCCGCGACGAGTATGCGTGCCTCTCCGAGGGCGCCAGTCGCCTCATCAATTAAATATGCGCCTAGCGCATCGGCGCTCTCCGTCTTGCCACCGACTACCGTGACCTGCTTCGTCGTTCCGGTCCCGGCAAAGTCCGGCGTAGCGAGATCACGTATTTCGCCAAGATTCTCAATCGTCTTTGATTCCTCAAGCGTCGCCAAAGCGGGCGTGACATCGTCGCTATCGTCGGGATCCGCCTGCCCAACCACGCCCCGTCGGTAAATGTCGACCTCCGAGGTGATTGTGCCATCCGGCGCTAGGGCGACTTCGGCGATCTCGCCGATGCCGGGTGCGTAGTATTTGAACTCGACACCGGTGGAGAGGGCAGAACTGTCGATCGTCTTGATGACGTCATCAAAGCCGCCGATGGGCGTTTTGAAACTGAGGCCGGTCTCGGCGACAATGCTTTCATCCTCGGCGATGCCTGGCGCAAATTCTTGGTAGTAGGCAGGGCCGAACTCTGGGGTCGCCTTCATTGCCCAACCGGGCTGATTGCCGGGATCGTCGGCCGACCATTGCCCCTCGTGATTGACGCCGATGAAATTACCGTCGTCGTATTCGTAGTTAACGACGATCTCGCCGAAATACCAGACATTGCCGGCGCTGTCCTGTGCATACCAGTCGAAGGTGTCCTCGAGAATCACGTCCTCCTCATACACGGTATCGCGGATCACTGTCGTGGAGACTCCGCGTACTTCGAATGTTGCCGAGGTGGTGAAGACGTCGTTTCTCTCCGTGGTGATCTCGCCCGTATCGGGATCGATCTCATCGCCCTTGTAGCTCAGCACGTGACCGGGGATCAGCGGGAGGTAAGGATTGTTGATCGGCGCTCCGGGAATGAAGGTCGCCGCACTAAAGTCGGGCAGGATGGCCATGGCTTGTCCTCCGAAGTGATCGCGTCCCGAAGCGCGCTCCAACCGCCCGCTTGGCGCCGGCAGAGAATGCGTTCGCCGTCGCCTCCCGGAAATCCGACAGGCGTCACGCGAAAAATGAGTCGGCCTTTCAAAGACCTGGACGGTCGATCATACGAATGTGAGATGTGGTGCGCGCCGTTGATCTGGTATTAGGCCGACTCCGAGACCCCAGTTGCCGGCGTTGGTGATGGTTACATCATGCGCTATGATCTGCCGGAGGCGTCAAAAGGGACCAATGGATGCGGAGTTCTATCTGCTTGGCTGGACACCGACGGATGTCCGTCCGCACTCGGCTCAACCTCCTCCATGCTCGCCATCCGCGGCCTGGCCGCTCTTACGTTTCACCCGTTCATGCTTCGCGATCACGCCGATACAGGAGGCGTAGGGCCCAAGCGGCAGTAGGTGCGAGGTGCTGACGCGCATCGATCCGCGTCTGCTCGCCTGCATCGGCATGGCGGCGCTGGCGCTCTCCACTGCGGCGCTGGCCGACGATGCCGCGCCGGCACTTGTCGAAGCCTGTACAGCGCCCTGCGCAGCGTATGAAGCTTCTGCGGAACTTCAGAACGACTGGGTGTTTGCCGCCGACCCCGCCTTCCTGAAATCCGACACGGTTGAGCCCACCCTTACAATCGACATACTTCTCGCGCCGATGGACCATCTGCGCCTCGTCACTTCAGTCATCACCGAGTCTGTCGCCGATCCCAGGCCTGGAGAGGATTCAATTTTCGAGGGCGTCGGTACCTATCTGGCCGAATTCTACGCCACTGTCCAAGCGCATCCGGTCGCCATACGGGTCGGAAAATTCGATACGATCTTCAGCCTTGCCAGCGAAGTTGCGCCAGGGATCAACGCGACGGACCTGGTCTCGGATTTCGATGCGGACGAGCGCATCGGCGCCGAGGTCGTGCTCGGCTTCGGCGGCCTTGGAATGGAGCACGCCCTCGCCGCGACGGCGTTCACGACGGACCGCAGTATTTTCAGCGATTCCCTGTTCACTAGCCGGGGCCGGACAAGGCTATCGGATGGCGGCGCGGGCAACACCGAGGGTCTTTCGTCGCTTTCGCTTGTGCTTAACGGCTGCAGTGGGGCAGAGCCGATCGATTGCTACATGGACGGTGATTTCGGTTACAGGTTGGGCCTTCGTCATCAGCGGGCTGGTGCGCCCGCCGGTGAGGACGACGAAGAGGGGTTAAACCAGGGCGACGAAGTTGCCTACCTGGCCGCCGCAACCGCGGGCCTGGAGTTTGACGAGATGACGTTCAGGCTGCTCGGTGAAGCGGCCTACCTTCGGCACTTCGACGGCGGCCCGGACGATGGCCTGGTCCTGACAGGCTCCGCGGCCATTGAGGTCGAGCCGTTAACCTACGTCGCGACATACACGCGACAATTCAACCTTGTCGACGGAGGGCCGGACACTCGAGAGCACCTGGCAGATTTTGAGGTCATCTACGAGCCTGACGATAGTGAACGATCCGGTGGGACGGCGTGGAAACTTGCCGTCGCCTATACGCTCGCACGCGAGGCCGATGAAGAGACCGCCCACGCTTTCAGCCTCCGAGCGGTTTTCGATTTGGGTGGAAGTGTGGAACTCGGCCCGTAGGCGTCCATGGCGAATAAGTGGTCTTGTCGAAAACGCGCGCGGACCGAACCAGTGAGAGCTTGAGATAACCTTTCCAGTATGGACGTGGGGGTGCCATCGTTCATCTCCCTTAGCTTGCACGGCGACGCTGAGCAGGTGCGCTCTTCGCCGCGGTCTTTGTCCTTGCGATACGTTGTTCGTCGCCGAGGGCCCCTAACGGTCAACGCCCACGAACCGCATGGCTTGAGTATTCGCCAGACCAATACCTAATCCGAACTAGATCGCTTTTGGCGCGTTAATGACAGCACCGATTTTGCGGAGAACTGACAGTGAATCACCTTCTTTTTCGAATTGCTGATTTTCTTTCTCGCCCCCCGGGCTTCTATTTTGTAATTGCGGCAATGGTCGTCAGCACCGCTTTGGTGCCTTTCGGCCTTACAAGCGTCATCACCTACGCGCTGTCAGTCGCAGCAATAGTGATCACGAGTGTCGTTTTGATCCAAGGCTATCGCGACACGGCGGCGATCCACGCCAAGCTGGACGAAATCATCGTGTCACTGCGCGAGACCCGGAACGAAGTGGTCGGCCTGGAGCACGAAGAGCCAGAGCACATAGCGGCGGCAGTCGAGCGGCTGGAAGAGGAAGCTAACGAGCAAGACGCGGTCGGTCGGGAGACCGCAACATAGCGGAATTCATGTACGCTCCACGGCCGAGAATATTGAGCGCTATTACGCAGGAGATTACGGCGACGAACACTGCGATACCTTGTGCGGAGGCCCTGTGCGCCCGCCCGAACTACACCGCCCCACCGGTAACCGGATTAACTCTCGGCTTTTCGCTCGTGTCCTTAGCACCGGGAGGCTGGACCGTCGGGGGTGCAATCGACTCCTCGTCCGGATGCTTCTTGCGATCCGCAGGTTGATGGACGTCTTTCGGCTTCGCCTGCTCAGGCTTTGCATTGGTGTCTTTCGTTCCCATTGAGCATCTCCTTCGGGAGAGAGAACGGTGTTGGGAGCTTGGCGGTTCCGTGTTTGGTATTCAAGCGGCGGGAATGGGCTCCACCGCTACTCCTTCCCATCCAACACAATCTTCAACGTTCTTGTGATGTCGGCCGCATCCAAGAGTGCGTCTCTACTTCGGACGCAGGCAGGCTATCAGCGCGCGCGGCGGCAACCTGCAGTTCGATCACGACATCCTTCGTCGGTTGCTGCCGGGTATGCCGGTCTGCTCGCGCATGTCGCGTATCGTGACGATCGACCGATTGAGCAGCCCTTTGACCTCGAACGTGGTCAGCCTGTCCGCTTCGTCGGCGGCTCGGCAATGAAGGCGGTCGTGGGGCTATCCTACCTGGGGTAAATCAACAGTCGAACGGCAATTCAGGAACGTCTTCGCCATCATGGATGAAGCCCGCCGGCAGTCTATCATCCGCTACTACATGGAGAAGTACGAATGTGGTCGCGAGGAGGCTATGCGCCGGGCCGTTGATGAGCGCCAACGCGAGGCTAACAGGTGGTAGCGGAGCAATCGGCGGCGTGACGGCGTCAGGGGCAAATGTCGCACATCGGATTTTGGCCTCCCACCAGCGCATCGGGCTGCCACAATGGAGGCGTCTTGTATCTGCGCTGAACTTTGTTCGGATTGCCTATCCCGACTGGTAGAGTTCGAGCATAGTCCGTGGAGTGGTCCGCTGTTTGGATCTGTTCCAGGCCGAGGCAATCAGCCGAGCTGGATCGAGGCTATTGCGGAGAGCCACTCGGAAGGCCGGCACGCGCAAGGTCAGCGGCGGCCTGATCGAGAATGGAAGGATCGCGGAAGTTCCAGGTCTGCCGCCAGGACTGGATCGTCGCCGTCGGCGCTGCCTTGAGCATCTTCGCGACGGCAGCTCTGGCCTCTGCTTCTTGCCCAAGACGCATGTGGGCGACGGCGAGTTGCAACGGAGCATCGGCAAATTCCGTCGTCTTCAGCACCTCGACGGCTTCTTCGTTTTTGCCGAGCACGATGTAGATGAAACCTCGCACGTAGTTAAAGAACCAAGACAAGCCTGGATCCCGCGCGGCCGCAGTGTCGGTCAGCTCCAGCGCCTTTTCGGTTTGACCGGCTTGTAGGAAGATGCTTCCTGCATCGGTGAGGGTGAAGGCGTTATAGGGTGCCGCCGCAAGGGCCCTGTTCATTGCGGCAACAGCGCCATCATGGTCCCGCTTGAGCGTCAGCAGCCAAGCGTTGAGCCAGTTTGCCAATCTCGTTACCTGCGGGCTTAGGTTCTTGTCTGCGAGGACTTGGTTGACCAGCCGCCCTGCCTCTTGAAGATCGGCCTGCGGGTCAGGACTGTAGAGCAGCGCAGCTTTCAACCAGTGAGACCATCCAAGCTCCACCGTCAGCAGCGGGGAGCCTGGGAACACCTGCAGCCCCTGTCGAGAGATTTCACCCGATCGCTCGATGCCTTCCTTCGTGTAGAGATTCAACTGGCTTTCCGCACGCAGGTAGTAGTCGTATTCAGCTAGGTTGGTGCTGTCCTTCCCCCAAGCCTGACTGTAATCAGCCTTGCGAATGGCCCCGAACTCACCCGTCATCGCCCCCACGATCTTCCCGGTTAACTCATCCTGAAGCGCCCAGGGGTCGGTTCCGGCCTTGTCGAAGCGGTCTGCCCAGACATGCTCGCCCGTGTTGGCGTTGATTAGTTGTGCGATAATGCGGATCCTGTGGGCTTCTCTGCGCACGCTACCCTCGACGACATAGCCAACGCCCAGCTCCTTGCCGATTTGGCGGATGTCGCCTTCCTTGCCTTGGTAAGCGAAGGAAGAGGTTCGCGAAACGACCGCAATATCGGAAAACCGCGAAAGGATGGCGATGACGTCGTTCGCCAGTCCTTCTCCCATGTATCCCAGACTCTTGTCGGCACTCAGATCCTTGAAGGGAAGCACGGCGACAGACGGGATCGTACTGACTTCCCCAGGAGAGGACATTGATAGCGGATTATAGAGCGCCACCCATACGGCGACTACGGCCGCCACGGCGGCTGCCGGCACGCCAAGTGCCCACCACAGTCGGCCGCTCCCGCGCTTGTGCAGAATGCGTCGGCGTGGCGGGGCGTCGACGCGCACGTGGTAGACGTCGACAGGCTCTTCGATGTTCTTGACCTTCTGCCGCCCGGCGGAGTCGAAGCCAAAGGCGAGCTTTTTCTCGACCTCCTTTGCCACCTTTCCTGAAACACAGATGCCGCCTGGACGCGCGAGTTGCTCCAGCCTGGCCGCGACGTTCACGCCTTCTCCGTACCGGTCGTCGCCGTCGACGATTACTTCTCCGATATTGATGCCGATCCGGACGTCAAACCTTTCCTCCTCCGGGACTGCAGCATTTCGCTCTGCCATTCCGCGCTGGAGAGACACGGCGCATTCGACAGCGTCGACAACGCTCGCAAACTCCGCGAGAAGGCCATCGCCCATGAGCTTGAATACCCGCCCATGATGCCTCGCAATCTCTGGTTCAAACAGCTCAGTGCGTCGCGCCCGAAGGCGTTCAAAGGTCGCCGCCTCGTCTTGCTCCATCAATGCGGAGTACCCGACCACGTCGGCGGCCAGGATTGCAGATAATCTGCGCTCCATGTCTTAGTCCCCAACATGAATTCCCCGCAAACATTGTACACGACTCTGCCGTATATTTCATGGCCGTCTAATAAAGGTTCTTTCAAAGAGAAACGCCATCGCAAGCGATAACGGCACAGAGAGATGTCCCCGCTACGTGCTCGAAAGATCGTATCGCTGGGAACTCCAGCCCGGCAGGCTAGCGTGCTGCGTCAACTGGCCCGTTTGATTCATGAGAGAATCGTCGCCAATGCCCTGCTGCCGCTGCTACCTTTGGCGAAGTCTGCGGCGATTGGGCCACCCACCGCTGGCATGTCAATCACCTTCATCGGGAATATTGAGCAGGTGGCCGCACGCCTTGCAGTGGACGGCGTCTGCATCGTGCCGCTGCAAACCGCATTGCGGGCACGGGAAAGTCACCTTGTGGGGGCGAACCACTGCCTGGGCGAGGCGGACGAAAAGCGAAATCCCCACGATCATCGTAACTACGGAGGTGAGCTTACCAAGCACGCCCGGCAGAGTGATATCTCCGAAGCCCGTCGTCGTGACAGTGGCCACCGTGAAATAAAGGGCATCCACGAAGCCCTCGCCACCTTCTCGATGGTAAAAGAACGTCGTGTAGACGAACCCCGTGACAACAAAGAGGAACACGAGAAAGTTCAAGCAGGCTCGAACGATGTCCTGTAGATGCGACCACCCGGCGCGGCGCAGGCCTTCCCGAAGCAGTGGACTTTTGCCGATTGCCCAGATCCGCATCACCCTGAGAAATGCGAAGTTGAACAGCAGATGAGGGAAGAGAAGTGTGCCGAGAATGACTAGATCGACCCAGGTCATCGGCCGTCGGAAAAAGCGCCCTATCGAAGGAGCGGCCAAAGCCCTAGCGATAAGCTCGCAGCCGATCCATGCGGCGATGGTGTAGTCGATGATGAGGTAGGATGGGCCTTCCCTCAGATAGGGGCCAAGGATGAAGAAAGCGAGGATGCTGAGGTCAATGACGGCCAGCAGCGCTTGCCAGCGTAACGCCCAGGCATCCCGGCCCCGTTCTATTCGTTGGAGCGCCAGCCTCGTCGAGCGAACAATCGACAGCGGCATGGACGGCTGATCGATCCTGTCCATGGATCGGGAGATAGAGGGGGCGAATCTCGGATCAAGGAGGCCCGATGCCGCTCGGCGGGCGCAACCTGGTTTTCCGAACGGCTTTGCGTTCACCTCTGATGACTTCGGCGGTGTTGCCGCCGGCGTGAACGCCGCGCTCGCCCATCTCGGGTCGCGTTACCCTTCGAAGCGGCGGTCGCTCGTGCGAACGTGGAGGAGGGAGATGAGATAGCAGCGCCCCCAGGGCCGAAGCGGCGTGAGTAGCGATCGCCTGGTTGCACCGCTGCCCACACGGCAACGGAGGGAAAGGAGGAACAATCACGTGAATCAAGAGCGCGTGACATTTCCCGTGAGTTGGACGTCGCCGTCGGCGAGGCGGTCACCTCCACCAAAGGCGGTTCCAGGGACCTTGCCGCGACGGGCTGGACGGCTCCTTCGACACCGGGCGGCTTGCCCATCTCGTCGTCGGGGCAAAGATCTTCGAGAATTTGTTTCCAGCCATAATTGCATAGTGCGGAAGCCTCGGTCCGATTCCTCTCAAGGCGAGGGATAAACAGTGGACGTCCCGAATCGGCCGTCTACCGATCTGAGTTAGTCCATTTTGAGTAGAAATGAACGGCGGGATAACTATCGGAACTGGGTGATAATGACAATGGCGCTCGCTGGTTGTATTGATAAATCATAATTAGTTCTAAGTATTGAGTGACGGCGTTGGCCGAAAGTACTTAATTTCAATACCATTAATATTTGAGCCCTCACTAGAACACTATCGTAAATGCAGGAATATTTACGACACATCCAGGTAGCGACACAGGATCCGCAAAATACAGGGTGTGCCAAGGAGGGATAAATGTACCGCACGAGCTCGACCGTGAGCAATTTTGAAGATAGCAACAAGGTATTGCCGAAGAAAAGCAAGATTGTAGTGCTCGCGAAGACCGACCTGTTCGCCGAATGTCTGACGCAGGCGATCAGCGTGCGTTTTCAAGATCGGGACGTCGTAAGCCTTTCCAGCGCCGAGCGTCTCCTGGACGGCAAACTTACCAACGTAAGCCTGATCATGCTCTACAGTCTGCCGGTGGCAGCACTTTCATCGATCATGAGGATGGTCCACGAGTTCCATCCGAAAGCCGCGATCGGCCTGATGGCGCAGGATGCGGACGAGCTCGACTCGTCGATCGCGGGATTTGTCAACGAAGGGTTGGTTCACGGCGTGCTGCCCCTGAATCTCAGTCTCGACGTATGCCTTACCGCCATCGATCTCTTGATGAAGGGCGGCGAGCATTTTCCCGCCGCGTTGTTTCGCCGCCTGGCGCCGAGAGCGCTCTCAGGCAGCGGCCTTGTCGAGCAAAAACAGGCGTCTTCGGAAGCCGTCGATCTGGAACGCAGGACCGACCTTGGCCAAGGCCTCCTGACGACTCGCGAGATCCAGATTCTCGATCTCATCTGCATGGGCACACAGAACAAGATCATCGCTGATCGTCTCGGGCTTTCCGAAAACACCGTTAAGGTGCATGTCCGCAACCTCTACAAGAAAATGAACGTGCGCAACCGGACGGAGGCGGCGTCGCGCTACTTCCGGAGCGACGCTGATCTGGTCTCGCTCCGCGCACCATCACGTTGACGGAACTGACCGAAGTTTCGGCTTGAATGTCATGGCGCCGCGCGACTACGGCGCTGCGCGGCTTGTAAGTCGACCGTGAACAAACGGCGGACTTAAACGGCGAATGCCCTCGGCCTGCTTTAGCGGCAGCCACAAGGACGAACCGCCATTCAGCCTAGACGGCAAAGGAGCAGCAGGATTTCGCGTTTTTAGCGGCGACGTCTTGCGCGAGTACGTCGGCAGTACGCAAAGGCTCCCTCGATCAACCAATCGAATCCCTCGGGTAACCGCTTTTCGTGATCGTCCGCCCGCCGCAACCGCCGGATCCAGCGCGGAGCCAACTAGTGGTGAAACTGGCGCTCAAGATCCGACAAGACTCCCGCTCTGGGTGGCAAGCGGTCTTCGCCAACCTGATCGCCGAATGACGTGTTCGGGCCGCATTCCGGCCTGGTGCCTGGCGAAGAAGATCGCAAACGTTTAATTTCGATCGGGGTGGTGAACTGACCGAAGCTGGAACTGATTACCCCGCTAAATTGTATATCTCGGCAAGGTCGCGTAGACCCCAGTTCCCGCCAGACAACACCGCACAGACTTTTTCATCGGGCTTGACGTCTATGGTGCCCGCCAACAGTGCTCCGACGCCAATCGAGGCGGCGGGTTCAGCGATCAATTTCGCATCCTTGGCAAGAGCACGCATCCCAGCGATGATGTGCTCGTCTTCAACAAGAACAATCTCGTCCACATACTTTTCGATAATCGGATACGGGTTTTGCCCCGGAACGCTTATCCTCAAGCCATCCGCAATGGTGTTCTTCAAGGGAAGCGATGTGCGCTCCTTGTTTATCCGGCTGTGAAAATACTTCGGTGTCAAAGCAGGCTCTGCGCCTATGACGCGCACCGATGGTTTCGTTTCCTTTATGGCGGTCGCGATTCCCGAGATTAGGCCTCCGCCGCCCACGGGAACGATGACCGTATCTACATCGTCCAGATCCTGCAGTATTTCACACCCGATCGTTCCCTGACCGGCCATCACGATGGGGTCCTCAAAAGCGTGAACAGCCGCGTATTTGTTTTCTTCCGCGATTTCATACACCCTTTTCCATCTGGCGGCGGTGTCGCCGTCGAAAAGAATGACTTCTGCCCCGAGGGCTTTGGTGTTTTCGATCTTGATTTTGGGCGTGGTGACCGGAAGGACCAATATCGCCTTTACGCCCAGCATCCTGGCGGCATAAGCAAGCCCTTGGGCATGATTGCCCGACGACGTCGCAATAATGCCGTTTGCGATCTCTTCTCTCGAAAGCGACAGAGCCTTGTTCAGGGCGCCGCGAATTTTGAATGCGCCCGTAATCTGCAGGGTTTCGGGTTTGAGGTATAGCTGACAACCAGCGGCTTTCTCGATTTTGTCCGCACGCAACAGCGGCGTGTGCCTGACGTGCGGTTTCAGCCGTTCCCGAGCTTCACGGATGTCCTGAATGGTGGGGTGGTTGCGCATTTTCATTGCTCAAAAAACTGAAAGAACGTGCCAACGTTATTGGCTATTGCGTTCTGATAGATTTTGCTGGCCGTCGTATTGTCTTGTATGGCCATCCCAGTGGAATCGAAAATCGTGATCTCGTCATCACTTTCTCGTCCTGCCTTCCTACCCAACAGTACCTCGCCGATTTCGCCATGGATGTCGTTTTTGGCGATGATGTTTCTATTCAGCGGGTGCCAGGTCTCGCCCTTTTCTGTGCATTGCGAGATCGAGTCGACGATGATTTTCGCGTTCCTGAATAGCTCCGGATCCAGCTCCTGTTTGCCGCGTTGATCTGTGCCGATGGCAACGATGTGTGTGCCGGGCTTCACCCAGTCCGCTTCCACAAGCGACCCCGTCCCGCGGGTCGTCGTAATCAAGATATCGGCCTGCTCAACGGCTTCTTTTTTGGAATTGGCCACGATTACAGGAATGTCAAATTCGCTTTCGATATCCGTCTTGTATCTGGAAAGCGTATCCGGGGTACTGTCCCATGCGTGAATCTCTTCGATCTTCATGATCTCGTTGATCGCCCGGATTTGCATTCTTGCCTGATTTCCTGTGCCGATCGATGCGATCGTCCTGGCGTTCTTCCTCGCCAGGGCTTTGACGGAGACGGCTCCAGCCGCGCCCGTTCTGAGGCCAATGATCAAGCTCCCATCCATGACGCAAATCAATGCACAGCTCCTGGCATCAAACAGGAGAATGGTCCCCATGCCACTCGGCACGCCGTGCGCTGTCGGGTTATTAATGAACCCTCCAGAAGATGCTTTCATGGAGATCACTTCATTGACTTTGTAGTAACCAAGCTTGAAGTCGATTTCCCCACGAGGCGATGGGAGATGCATACCTATATAATCAGGTTGTTCCACCTGATCGCTGCTGAAGGCCCTGTAAGCCTCTTCCACCGCTCCGATGACTTCCGTCATGCCGATTAGCCGTCTTACTTCATCCTTCTTAAGCAGCAGCGTTTTCATGCATGACCTCTGTCTTTGGATTCATGGGATGCCTCGGCACAGCACGGCCTTTATCGCAATCACCATAGTGGGAGAGCTGGGAGACTGGTGGCCGTGTTCGCCGTGACCTGAAGCAGATTGTTTTGTATTACACAGGAGCTTAGGCAGAGAGTTGCGGCAGGCGTCTTTCCGAGCTTAGGCGAAAATGTTGGAAGAGGCGCCTGCCCAGATTGGTCCCCATGCGGGGCCTCATCTAAAATTCAGCGACTTTACCCCAGGCGGATTTTCGGAAGCGGTCCGGATGGTAGGGGTGGGGATCGACGACCGGCTCGTTACCGGTCACGATGTCTGCGATCAAGTGGCCGGCGCCCGGACCGATACCGAAACCGTGCCCGCTGAAGCCGGCGGCGAGGATGAAACCCGGTATGGCGGCGATTTCGCCGATGCCCGGGACGCCGTCCGGCGTGCTGTCGATATAGCCCGCCCATGCGGCGGCGATGCTGGTGTTCTTCAGAGCAGGCAGCAGGTCAAGCGCGCGCGAATGGGTGAGGCGAATGGTGGCCTTATCGACCGCAGGATCAAGGATGCGCATCCGCTCCATCGGCGTGGGGGCGTCCAGTCGCCAGCGGGCCAAGGTCTCATGGCCGGAGCGGAAGCCCTCAAGCCCGCCTAGCGCGAGGCTGCGCCAGCGTTTGACGAACATCGGCAGAAATTGCGGCGAGAACCTGAGTTGCTGCGGCGTCGGGTCGACGCGGCCGCGGCCGCTGATGGCGAGTGTATAGCCGCCGTCGGCGCGGCGCGTCACCGAAACAGCGGCCGTATGCAGCGCATCCGGAAGGCCGATGGCGCCCGGCGAGACGGCAAGGATCGACGAGCGGATAGCGGCCTGCGGAAATTGGATGCCGAGCTGCCGGCAGAAGGAGGAGGCCCAGGCGCCGCCGGCAAGGATCGCCGTCGTCGTGCGGATGGTGCCATGCTCGGTGACGACACCGGAAAGGCGACCGCCTTCTGTCTCTATGCCGCGGGCGGCGCAGGACTGGTGCACGGTGCCGCCAAGTTTGAGGATTGCACGCGCGACCGCGGGTGCTGCACTCGCCGGATCGGCCGTACCGTCGGTCGGCGAAAAGACGCCGCCCTTCCATGGCTTGCCGGTTGCGCGGCCGCGCTCGGTCGCCTGGGCGCTGTCGAGCATATGTGTGGTGACGCCGATGGTCCGGGCAAAATCGCCCCAGCGCGCCCAGCCGGCCAGTTCCTCTTCGTTGTTGCTCAGATAGAACAACCCGCAGCGGCGGAAACCGGTGTCCTCGCCGCTCTCGGCGGCGAAACGCTCCCAAAGCTCGAGGCTCTTCGTCGCCATCGGCAATTCGCGGGCGTCCCGGTTTTGTTGGCGGCACCAACCCCAGTTACGACTCGACTGCTCCGCCCCGATCCGTCCCTTCTCGACAAGGGCGACCTTCCATCCGCGGCGGGCAAGGTAATAGGCCGCAAACACGCCGACGATACCGCCGCCGATCACCACGGCATCGGCGGCATCGGGCAGTTCCGGCGATGTATCGACGAGTTTCAGCGGTGCGGGCATGGGTCGGTCTCCGTTATGAGTGCAGTCTACAGATTCTATTGCCTCGTCGCTGCCGGAGACCGGCGACCCGGCAGCAGAAGATTCTGTCTTACTGGAGGATCACAGTCCTTCCTGCTTAGGGCGAACAAGCGAAACGGAATCGACACGTGACGGCAATGTGTTAGGGTCATCATCGGGAACATAGCGGCATAATCTGCTGCGGCTCGGACCTCACAACCGCGGGGAGGCGCGTGCGATGAAACTTGACCGAATCGACATCAAGATTCTGTACGAACTGCAGAAGAATGGCCGCATCACCAATGTGGAACTCGCCGAGCTGGTCAACCTGTCGCCGAGCCCCTGCCTGATGCGGGTGAAGAAACTGCAGTCGGAGGGTTATATTGAGGGTTACTCGGCACAGATCAACGTCGGCAAGTTGGGGCAGACACTGACGGTCTTCACCGAGATCACGCTGAAGAACCACCGGCAGATCGACTTCGCCCGCTTCCTTGCGGCGATCGAGAAGGTCGACCACGTGATCGAATGCCATCTGGTGTCCGGCGGCTACGACTATCTGCTGAAATTCGTCACCGCCGGGATCGGCGAATACCAGACGATCATGGAGCGTCTCACCGACATGGACGTCGGCATCGACAAATATTTCAGCTTCGTCGTGCTGAAATCGCCGATTGTCAAGGCGCACATGCCGTTGACGAGCCTGTTTCGGCTGTAGGATCTTCGGATCGGTTTGCGCCGGCTTGCGCGGCCGGCGCTCGCGATTTGGTCCGCTTCTCCGGAGCCCAGGCGACAAAGCACGATGTCGTCACGCGTCGTCTTCGGTCCGCTTTCGGTTCAGACGGATGGCCAGCAGCTTGGGATGAGTCGGCACGTCTCGCGGAGCGTGCCCGCGCCTTAGCGCCGGCAATAGGCCCGGACCAGCTCCGGATCCTGCTCGAGCCCATCGAGCCAAGCGGGATCGAGTTTCGGCACCGACGAAAAGAGCAGTTGCGAATAGGGGTGCTGAGGTGTCTTGACCTTGGCCGGCGTGATTTCCTCTACCTTTCTGCCGCCATACATCACGACGATCTCGTCGCAGATCGCCTCCACCACGGAGAGGTCATGGCTGATGAAGATGTAGGAAAGACCGAGCTCGCGCTGCAATTCCTTGAGCAGGTCGATGACGGCGGTGGCGACCACCGCATCGAGCGCCGAGGTGATTTCGTCGCAAAGGATCAGCTTCGGCTCGGCGGCGAGCGCGCGGGCGAAGTTGACTCGCTGCTTCTGCCCGCCCGAAAGCTCCGTCGGCCTGCGATGACGCAGGTTGCGCGGCAGGCGCACCATGTCGAGCAGCTCGTCGATGCGAGCGCTACGCGCCTTGGCATTCATCCCGTGATAGAAAGCAAGCGGCCGGGCCAAGATGTCCTCGACGGATTTCGCGGGGTTGAGCGCCGTATCGGCATATTGGAAGACGATCTGCATCTCGCGCAGCTGTTCGCGCGAGCGTTCGCGGGCGCTCGGACCGAGCTCCTTGCCGTCGAAGACGACCTTGCCTACGGCGGCCGGCAGGATGCCGGCAATGGCACGGGCGAGCGTGGACTTGCCACAACCGGATTCGCCGATGATGCCGAGGTTACGGCCCTTCTCGACCTTGAGGGTGACATGCTCGACGGCGCGCACGAGCGGCAGGCCGTCCGCCTGACGCGGGCCGTAGCCGGCGACGAGGTCTTCGATCGTCAGAAGTGGTGCCGGGACGGTATCGGCCGTATCCGCGGCGCCGCGTGGTTTTGGCTCGAAGGCGGCAAGCAACTCGCGCGTATAGGGGTGCTTGGCGCCGTTGAGGATCTCTTGCGTCGTACCGGTCTCCTGCATTTCGCCGCCCCTCAGGACGACAATGCGATCGGCGATCTGGGCGACGACCGCGAGGTCGTGCGAGACGTAGACGCCGGCAATGCCGCCGGCCTTCATGACCGACTTAAAGGCGCGCAGCACCTCGATCTGAGTCGTCACGTCGAGCGCTGTCGTAGGCTCGTCGAAGATCACGAGCTTCGGGTCGCCGATCAGCGCCATGGCGGCGGAGAGGCGCTGCAACTGCCCGCCGGAGACCTGATGCGGATAGCGGCTGCCGATCGTCTCCGGTTCGGGCAACGACAGCGCGCGGAAGAGATCGACCGCCTTGGCGCGCGCCTCGTCGGACGACATTAGCTGGTGGATGCGGGTGATCTCGATCACCTGGTCCATGATGGTGGCGGCCGGGTTAAATGCGGCGGCGGCGGATTGCGGAACATAGGTGACTTCGGTGCCGCGCACCCTCGCGCGCTGCTTTTCACTCAGCGTCACCATATCCTTTCCGGCGACGGAGACGCTGCCGCCGGATATACGACAGCCGGGGCGGGCATGGCCCATCAGCGTGAGCGCGATCGTGGTCTTGCCGGAGCCGCTTTCGCCGATCAGCGCCACGATCTCGCCCTCGGCGATGTCGAAGCTGACGCCGTTAATGATCTCGACGCGGCGACCGGAATCGGTGGTGGCTTCGACCTTCAGGTCGCGGATTCCTACGAGATTGACCATCATTCGCTCCGATCGCGGATCTTCTTGGGCAGGTTGTCGATCAGCAGGTTGACGCTGATGGTGAGGCTGGCGATCGCAAAGGAGGGAGCCATCACCGCCGGTGCGCCAAAGGGCAGGCCGCCGATGTTCTCGCGCACGAGAGCCCCCCAGTCGGCGTAGGGCGGCTGGACGCCAAGGCCGAGGAAGGAGAGGCCGGAGAGCAGGAGAACGATGAAGACGAAGCGGATGCCGAGGTCGGCGAGCACCGGCCCGACGATGTTCGGCAGGATTTCCGAGCGGATGAGATAGAGGGTGCTTTCGCCGCGGATGCGGGCGACGGTGATGAAATCCATTGCGTTGATATTGACGGCAAGCGCGCGGGCGAAACGGTATGCGCCGGGGATGTAGATCACCGACAGCGTCAGGATCAGCACGGGAATGGAGGAGCCGACGGCAGCGACGACCACGAGGCCGAACAGCTTGCTTGGGATCGAATTGAGCGCGTCGAGGAAGCGGCTCAGCACCGTGTCGAGCCAGCCGCCGGCGACCGCCGCGATCATACCGAGGACCACGCCGCTGAAACAGGCGATGGTGACTGCCGCAAGCGAGATGCCGACCGTATAGCGGGCACCCATCAGAATCCGCGAAAGCATGTCGCGGCCGAGGTAATCGGAGCCGAGCCAGAAGTCGCGGCTCATCGGTCCGAAGTAATCGAGGTCGACGATCTCCCCCACCGGGTAGGGGATGATCAGCGGCGCGAAGATCGCGACGAGCGCCCAGCAAAGGATGATCGAAAGGCCGACCATCCCGACGATATTGAAGCGATAGCCGAGCCGGGTTCCGGATATCCGGGCAGACTTGGTCTCAGAATGGGTCATTGTCATCGGAGCCTCGGATTGGAAAGGATGGCGATAATGTCGGCTGTCGTGATCAGGAGCAGGTAGCCGAGACAGAAAATCATCGCGCAGCTCTGTATCAACGGCAGATCGCGGGTGGCGACGGCGTCCACCATCAGCTTGGCAATACCTGGATAATTGAAGATCGTCTCGACGATGATGACACCGCCAAGCAGGTATGAGAGCGAAAGCGCGACCGCGTTCACGATCGGTCCCAGCGCGTTCGGCAGCGCGTGCCGAAACACGATGCGCGGCCGCGAGGCGCCCTTGAGCAAGGCCATCTCCACATAGGGCGTGTTGAGCGTCTCGATCACCGCTGCCCGGGTCATGCGGATCATTTGCGCCGAGATGACGAAGGTAAGGGTGATCACCGGCATTGCATAGATACGCAGGAGGTCTGTCAGCGATGTGACTTCATTGGCGAAGGAGAGGGCCGGAAGCCATTTCAGATAGACGGCGAAGATCAATACCGCTGAGGTCGCTATCATGAATTCCGGCACGGAGATGACGCCGATCGTCAGCACGGTGACGGCGCGGTCGTACAGCGAGCCACGTAGCATTGCCGCGGTGATGCCGAGCGTCAGCGCGATCGGCACGGAGAAGAGCGCGGTGACGCCCGCGAGCTGCAGCGTGTTGACGAAGCGCCCGCCGATTAGATCCGCGACCGGCATCTCATTGGCATAGGAAGTCCCGAGGTCACCCTGCAGCAAGCCGACAATCCAGCGCAGGAAACGGAAGATCGACGGCTCGTCGAGATGCATGGCCTTGCGCAGACCTTCAATGGCCTCGGGCGTGGCGGCCTGGCCGAGCAGGATCGTTGCCGTGTCTCCCGGCAGCAGCGTCGTCGCAAAGAAGACGGCGAACGAGACGATCACCAGCGTGATCACGGCGATGAGCAGCCTGCTCAGGACAAGCGATAGGACACGGTTGTTCACGCGCGTTCCCTTTCGGCATTCGAGATTTTCAAACCAAGGATCGGAGCTGCAGCGGCGCGGCTGCAACCCCGACCGTTCGCTTCATCAGGCTTCGAGCCAGACATATTCCGCGAAAGCATAACCCATCTGGCCGCCAAGCGGGTTGGCTTCCAAGCCCTTGAGTTTGGCGGTGATCGCGTCGACATTGGAGATATAGGCCGGAATGATGGTGCCGGCTTCGTTTGCGACCATCACCTGCATCTCGTTGTAGATCGCCTTGCGCTTTTCTTGGTCGAGCGAGCCGCGCGCCTCTATCAGCATCTTGTCGAACTTCTCCGACTTGTACTGGCTCTCGTTCCACGGCGCTTCCGAAGTGTAGAGCAAGGAGAACAGGATGTCCGGTGTCGGACGCGGGTTGATGTTGCCGAAATGAACCGGCGCCTTGAGCCAGTAATTGTCCCAATAGCCGTCGGCCGGAACGCGCTGAACGTCAAGCTTCAGGCCGATCTCGGCGGCGGAGGCCTGGATGATCATTGCCATGTCGATCGAGGAGTTTGCCGCCTCGGATGCGATCACAGGGATTGACTGGCTCAGGAGACCGGCCTTCTCGAAATGGAATTTTGCCTTCTCCGGATCGAACGCCCGCGGCTTCAGGTCGCCATTATGGTAGAAGTTGGCCGGCGAAACCGGCTGGTCGTTGCCGACTTCTCCGAGGCCGCGAAGTGCTGACTTGACGATCTGCTCGCGATTGACCAGATACTTCATGCCCTCAACGAAGTCCCGTTTGCTGCCGGGCTCCATGTCCATGCGTATGTTGAGATTGGTGTAGTTGCCCGAAGTGGTCTTCGACAGGACGAAGCCGTCGCCTTGGGCCTCGACAAGGCGCATCGAGCGCGGGTTGATCGTAGCGGCCAAGTGGATATCGCCGGACAGCAGCGCATTAACGCGGGAACTATCGTCGCTGATCGCGAAATATTCGAAGGAATCGACGTGCGGGCCGGACTTCCAGTAGTTCTTGTTCTTGATGCCCACCGAGCGCACGCCCGGCTCGAAGACTTCTCTCACGAAAGCGCCGGTGCCGTTCCCCTTGGAGAAGTCGGTGGTGCCGTCGGCGACGATCATGAAGTGGTGCATCGAGAGGATGGTCGGCAGATCGGCGTTCGGATTGGCGAGCGTGATCTCGACCGTCTGCTTGTCGACCGCCTTGAAGCCCGTCATCTGCGCGGCGATCTTGGCGACCTTCGAACCGACGGACGGATCGAGATGGCGTTTCAGCGAGAAGACCACATCGTCGGCGATCAGCGGCTTGCCATTATGGAAAGTGACCCCGCTCCTCAGCTTGACCGTCCAGGTCTTCGCATCCTTGGACTCGATCGCCTCGGCCAATTCCATCTGCGGGGTCCCGCTTTTATCGAGGAAGGTGAGACGGTTGTAGAAGGAGCAGCAGCGGACATAGTCGGTGGAGAGCGATGCTTTGGCCGGGTCGAGCGTGTCGGCAGTCGAGGACGACCAGCCGGCCGCCTTGAGCGCGCCGCCGGAGACCGGCGCCGCTGCAACAGCATGGGAGGCGCGACCGAGCACGAGACTGCTGGCGGAGAGGGCAACGCCACCGGCGAGCATCATCTGCAGCAGTTCACGACGTGTCGCTCCGCGGCGGATGGCGTTTTCGACCATGGCGTCGTCGGATCCGGTCCAATTGGTGATT
This sequence comes from Sinorhizobium sp. 8-89, assembly GCF_030124325.1. GTDB lineage: Bacteria > Pseudomonadota > Alphaproteobacteria > Rhizobiales > Rhizobiaceae > Sinorhizobium. The sequence goes on along the minus strand of NZ_JASKLR010000008.1, from coordinate 42,545 downwards.
TTGTCGTTCATGTCATTCCCCTTTTCGTCTGTTGGCGGGCTGCCCGTCTTGCGTGGGCTTGGACCCGATCCGGTGAACTGGTCAGTTGCGTGCGACGGCCACAGCATCGGCAAGGCCGGCCATGGAGGTGAAGTGGTAGTCGGGCTTGGTGAATTCTGACGGCTCGATCGTCCCGCCATAACCATTCTGTGCGTGGCGACGCTCGATCCAGCAATTGGTCAGCCCAAGCCGCCGCGAGATGCCGATATCGTGGTATTGGCTCTGTGCGACATGCAGGATGTCGTCTTTTGAATTGCCTTCTGAGGCGACGAAGTCGAAGACCTTCTCGAAGAAGGCTGGGTCCGGCTTTTCGGTGCCGGTATCGTCCGCGGTGAAGGCGGCGTAGAAGGGATTGCCCAGCTCCTTGGCGAAGAAATCGAAAGCCCAGCGGCGGGCGTTGGTCATGGCGACGAGGCGGTAATCCTTCGCAAGCCGCGCCAGTGCATCAGCACTGTCGGCAAAGCCTTTCCAGGTCTTCGCGGATTCCCGCAAACGTTCGCCGTATTCCCGTTCGACCGGCAGGCCGAGCTTAGGTGCGATCTCGAGATAGACGCGTACAAGATCGTCCGGGAAGAGATCGGCGTCTTTTGAGTAGCGCGCCGCTCGGTAGAGGCTCAGCGCCTCCTCGCCGTCGATCGCCACATCGGCCTCGGCGGCAATACCGGCGAGACAATCCTTGAGGCCGCCTTCAAAGTCGATCAGGGTGCCGACGACGTCGAAGGTCATGTATTTGAATTCCGGAAGGCTCTTGCGCACGTCAATTCCCCAGTTTTTTCGCGTTCCGGGCGGGACGCGGACTTCTAAAAGAAGAATATTCTGTTCCCGTCGGCGGGATGTTTTCCCCGCTCTTGGTGGATAAGGCCGCATATGCTGGGATCCGGCCGCTTCCTTGTATTGAGTTTGGCACTTGTGCCGCGCCGGAGTCTCCGAAAAGGTGCCACAGCGCGGCACAAAATTTCGAATATGACGGTTCCGCGATATATCGCGTCCCGTGTCGATCAGGCCTTCAACGCCTGGCGGACATCTGGATCTTCCAATGTCTCGTCGAGCGTCGCACGAGTGCGCTCGACGATCGCGTCGATCTCCGCTTCGGTGCAGCAGAGCGGCGGCGCGTAGCCCAGTACACCATTGGCGAAGGCTCGGATGACGAGACCGTTTTCCCAGGCACGGTCGAAGATGCGGCGCGCCGGCTCCGCGGCTGCCGGCAAAGGGGTCTTCCTCGCCTTGTCGACGACGATCTCGATGGCAGCCAGCATCCCGCGGCCGCGCACATCGCCGACGAGTGGGTGGTCCCTCAGGCTTTCGAGACCTTCCATCAGCCGAGCACCGGCCTTGACACCGTTTTCCAAGAGGCCGTTCTCGTAGAGCTTCAGCACCTCGAGGCCGACAGCGGCGCTGACCGGATGCGCCGAGTAGGTGTAGCCGTGGCCGACGGCGGAAGCGCCGGCGCCGTCGGCGATCGTCTGATAGACGTGGTCGGCCATGAAGACGGCCCCCATCGGAACATAGCCGGACGTAAGACCTTTGGCCGTGGTGATGAAATCCGGCACGATCTCGTCCTCGGTGGAGGCAAAGAGCGGGCCGGTGCGGCCGAATCCGGTGATCACCTCGTCGGCAACGAAGAGAATGCCGAGTTCGCGGCAGAGTTCGCGCATCGCCTTCATCCAGCCCTTGGGCGGGACCAGCACGCCGCCTGAGCCCTGAATCGGTTCGGCATAGAAGGCGGCGACGCGCTCGGGACCGATTTCCTCGACCTTGCGCCGGAGTGCGGCCAGCGACGCCTCGATGATCGCTTGCGGATCCCCTCCCACCGGATTGCGGTAGGCATAGTGAGACGGAATTTTGTGCTGCCAGTCGAAGGGAATGCCGAAGCCGGCATGGAAGGCCGGCAACGCCGTCAGGCCGGCGCCGACGGTCGAGGAGCCGTGATAGCCCTGTTCGACCGAGATGAACTGATCGCGGTGCGGTTCGCCGCGAGCAATCCAATAGTAGCGGATGAAGCGGATCGTGCTGTCTACGGCGTCGGAGCCGCCGAGCGTGAAATAGACGTGGTTGAGATCGCCCGGCGCGCGTTCGGCGAGTTCCGAGGCAAGGCGGATCGCGGGCTCGGAGCCGAGTCCGAAATAGGCTGTGGCATAGGGAAGCTTGCGCATCTGACGAGCTGCTGCTTCGACGATCGCTTCGTGGCCATAGCCTGCATTGACGCACCAGAGGCCGGCAAAGCCATCGATCAGTTGCTTGCCCGATGCGTCGGTGACCGTCGCGCCCTTGGCCGAGGCGAGCACGCGCACGCCGAGTTTTTCGTGGCCGCGATAGGAGGCGACCGGATGAATGAGGTGGGCGCGGTCGAGTTCAATGAGGGAATTGCTGTACATGACGATCTCCGGATCAGCCGAGCGCCTGGTTGGCGAGGGCGAAGGTGGTGGCAGTGGGATCGGCGGCGCGCTGAATCGGCGGCTTCATCATGGCGATGCCGCCGCCGACATGGGCAAGCCCCTTTTCGGCGAGCCAGGGCGAAATGGCCGCGTCGGCAGTGGTATCGACCCGGAGAAAACGGCCGGGTCTGAGGGCGATGAAATGAGCCACGAGCGCCTTGGCGTCATCGAGACAGCCGGCAACGACGGGTCCGACGACCTCACCACGGCCAAAGGGGCGGACGGCGGCGAAGCCGGAGACGCTGCCGTTCCGGCGGATCACCGCGAATTCGCCAACCTTGGCGAGATAGGCAACCAGCCCTTCGCGGTCGGCGCCGAACGCGAGGCGGTCGAGCGCGACGATCGCTTCGATGTCGGCCGCGGCCGCGGGCACCGCTTCGCCAGGCGCAGTGATTTCTCCGACAATGCCCTGATGCTGCAACACGCGACCAGTCTCGCGGAAGCCGAGCTTTTCGTAGAGCGGCAGGCCCTCGGTCGTCGCCACCAGTCTGAGGGGGCGATCGCCTGAGAGCCTCAACGCGGCATCCATCAGCTTGCGACCGAGGCCGCGGCCGCGCATCGTCTCGTCGACTATGACCATGTTGATGGTCGCGCACTCCGCCTTGTACAGTGTAACAAGCACCGTGCCGACGACCCGGCCGTGTTCGACCGCGATCACGCCTTCGCTCAAGGCGAGCGCCATTTGCCAATCTTCAAGGCGATGCGGCCAGCCGGCCTGCCGGGAGAGCTTGACGGCGGCCTCCAGATGCTCAGGCGCGAAAGCGGCAATGTCGATCTGACTTGTCTGCATGGCATTTTCCTTCATTTCCTGCCCGCAAGTCTGAAGGAGTGCCGGCCGGCAGATCGTCTGAAGGCTCTCGCCCGCGCGGTATCTTATAGCTTTGCACTTACCGGCCGCCGCATCTTATGCTGGCAAGGGGGGCGCGGGGAAGGGCACCGAGGCGGGCGACCGCGCCAACAATCGGCGAGCCGCACAACCTTCTGCCAAAGCCGGCTTTCGATACGATAGAATCTGCTTCGAACGCAGCCAAATCAGGCGAGGCGCGGGCGGGGCCGGGCTTATGATCCTTACACATACTTGGTCCCGCTCTCTCAAGGATATGCACATGACGACCTTCCGTCCGAAATACATCACCTTCGACTGCTACGGCACGCTGACGAACTTCCAGATGGCAGAAGCGGCGCGCGACCTCTATGGCGAACAGCTCGACGAGGCGCGCATGGCTGAATTCATCAAGAATTTCGCCGCCTATCGTCTCGATGAGATTCTCGGCGACTGGAAGCCCTATGCGGAGGTAGTGCACAATTCGCTCGAACGGACCTGCAAGCGCAATGGCGTAAAATTCCGCGAGGAAGCGGCGCGCATGGTCTATGAGCGCGTCCCGACCTGGGGTCCGCATCCCGACGTACCTGCCGGTCTCGCCAAGGTCGCCAAGGAGATTCCTTTGGTCATTCTCTCGAATGCGATGAACTCGCAGATCATGTCGAATGTCGAAAAGCTGGGCGCTCCTTTCCACGCCGTCTACACCGCCGAACAGGCACAGGCTTACAAGCCGCGGTTCAAGGCGTTCGAATACATGCTCGACATGCTCGGCTGCGGGCCGGAGGACATTCTCCACTGCTCGTCCTCCTTCCGCTATGACCTGATGTCGGCGCATGACCTCGGCATCAAGAACAAGGTCTGGGTCAATCGCGGCCACGAGCCGGCCAATCCCTATTACGGCTACGTCGAGATCGCCGACATCTCCGGCCTACCGGGCGTCGTCGGTCTTTAGAGAGAAGGCACACCGCCATGAAATTCCTATCCTACTGGCACGACACCGCCCCGGCCTTTGCCGGGGCTGCTCCGGGTCCGGTCAATGGCCACTACGACGTCGCAGTGATCGGCGGCGGCTTCACCGGCCTCGGCGCCGCCCGCCAGCTCGCCAAGGCGGGTGCGAAGGTCGTCGTGCTGGAGGCGGAGAACATCGGCTGGGGCGCCTCCGGCCGCAATGGCGGCCACTTGAACAACGGGCTCGCACACAGCTATCTGGCGGCAAAGGCGGAGCTCGGCAAGGAGCGGGCGATTGCACTCTATCAGGCCTTCGACGACTCGATCGACACGCTCGAGGCGCTGATCGCGGAGGAAGGGATCGATTGCAATTTCCGCCGCGCCGGAAAGCTGAAGCTCGCTTCCAAGCCGCAGCATTTTGACGCCGTCGCGCGCAACTTCGAAGCCGTGCACGCGGAGGTCGACCCCGATACCGCGCTTCTCAGCGCAGACGACTTGAAGCAGGAAGTTGGCGCGCCTTTCTTCGGCGCCATGCTCTCGAAGAAGAGCGCGATGATGCATATGGGCCGCTACGTCGTCGGCCTCGCCGAAGCGGCCCAACGCCACGGCGCCACCATCTTCGAGCAGGCAGCCGTAACAGAACATCGACAGGCGGGCAGCCGTCATCACCTGAGAACAGCGCGGGGCAGCGTCACTGCGGATGCAGTGCTTATCGCCACCGGTGCCTATACGCCTGCGACCTTCGGCTTTTTCCGCCGTCGCATCATCGCGGTCGGCAGCTTTATAATCGCCACCCGGCCGCTGACCGAAGCGGAGATCGCAGCGACGATGCCTGGCAACCGCACCTGCGTCACGTCGATGAACATCGGCAACTATTTCAGGCTCTCACCCGACAACCGGCTGATCTTCGGCGGCCGCGCCCGCTTCTCGGCGACTTCCGACCAGCGCTCGGACGCAAAAAGCGGCGCCATCCTCAAGGCGAGCCTCGCGGGAATTTTTCCGCAGCTTGCCAATGTCGAGATCGACTATTGCTGGGGCGGACTGGTCGACATGACCAAGGACCGCTTTCCCCGTGCCGGCTATCATGACGGGGTCTGGTACGCGATGGGCTATTCCGGCCACGGGGCGCAACTTTCGACACATCTCGGCATGATCATGGCGGACGCGATGCTCGACCGGCCTGACCGCAATCCGCTGAAGGGTCTCGAATGGCCGGCGGTGCCAGGCCATTTCGGCAAGCCCTGGTTCCTGCCCTTTGTCGGCATGTATTACAAGATGCTGGACAGGATCCAGTAGGCTAGCCGCGAGGGGCATATCCGCATGCACTTTCCCGGCACATGTTCAAGCCTTCTGGATTGCCCCCGAAGATGCCCATGCCAGATCACGAAGACTCCTCACCGCGTGTAAACCATCACCCTTGCTTTACCTACCCGCACGGGCGCTAGACCCAGTCTAGGGGTGATCGACCGCCCGGCAGCATCATCATGCTGACACTTGTAGATGTCGGCAGACGGGTGAGGCGATGCGCCGAGAACCGACGGGCTATTCCAGCCCGCCAATGTGAAAGCTCTTCATCTCGAGATACTCCTCGATGCCCACTTGAGCGCCCTCGCGACCGAGGCCGGATTGCTTGACCCCGCCGAAGGGCGCGACTTCGGTGGAGATGGCGCCGGTGTTGAGTCCGATCATGCCGAACTCCAGCGCTTCCCCGACGCGCCAGGAGCGCTTGAGGCTTTCCGTGTAAAAATAGGCAGCTAGGCCGAACGGCGTGCCGTTGGCGATTGCGATCGCCTCCTCCTCCGTCTCGAAGCGGAAGAGCGGGGCGACCGGGCCAAAAGTCTCTTCGCTGGCGAGCAGCATGTCGGTCGTGGCACCGGTCAGCACGATCGGGGCGGTGTATTGCTTGCCCTCCGGCAGCGATTTGCTTCGTGCCGCGACCGTCGCGCCTTTGGCCAATGCGTCCTCGACGTGGCGGTTGATCTTCTCGATCGCCGCCTCGTTGATCATCGGGCCAATAGCGATGCCCGGCTCCATGCCTGGACCGACCTTCATGGCGTTCACGCGGGCGCCGAGCTTCTCCGCGAATGCATTATAGACGCCGGCCTGCACGAGGATGCGGTTGGCGCAGACGCAGGTCTGGCCGCCATTGCGGAACTTCGAGGCGATCGCGCCCTCGACGGCAAGATCGAGATCAGCATCGTCGAAGACGATGAAGGGGGCATTGCCGCCGAGTTCGAGGGAGAGGCGCTTGACGCTATCGGCTGCGCCGCGCATCAGGAGCGACCCGACACGCGTCGAGCCGGTGAAGGAGATCTTGCGCACCGTTTCGTTCGCCATGAACTCGTTGCCGATTGCCGTGGGCATGCCGGTCACGATGTTGATGATGCCGGCCGGAATACCGGCGCGCTCGGCAAGCACGCCGAGGGCGAGCGCCGAAAAGGGCGTGAATTCCGAAGGCTTGATGACAACCGTGCAGCCTGCGGCGAGGGCAGGTGCCACTTTGCGGGTGATCATCGCGTTCGGGAAGTTCCATGGCGTCACAATGGCGCAGACGCCGACCGCTTCCTTCAGCACGACGATGCGACGGTCCGGAGTCGGCGAGGGGATGGTTTGGCCGCCGATGCGCCGCGCTTCCTCCGCGAACCATTTGACGAAGGAAGCGCCGTAGCGGATCTCGACGCGCGCTTCGTCGAGCGGCTTGCCCTGTTCCATCGTCAGCAGCAGCGCGAGATCCTCGAGATTTTCGATCATCAGCGCATACCAGCGCTCGAGCAGCGCGGCGCGTTCAGCATGCGTCTTCTTCTTCCAGGGCCCGAAGGCGGCATTCGCCGCCTCGATCGCGGCGCGGGTTTCGCCCGTTCCCATGTCCGGGACGGTGCCGAGGACCGCCTGGCTGGCCGGATCGATCACCTCGACGACCAAACCAGAGCCGGCATCGATCCACTCCCCGCCGATCAGCCCGGATTGCCGGAAAAGTTCGTTGTCCTTCAATTTCATGTGCTGTCCCTCCTGGAATCAGTCGAGCGCGGCGACAACCGCCGCGGTGATGGTTTCGGTTCTGTCTTTTCCCGGCACCGTGCCGATGCCGCGGGCGGTCGTTGTTTCGAGCGCGTCCATGACCCTCCGCCCTGCCTCTCTTTCCCCGAGATGCTCGAGCATCATGGCGCCGGACCAGATGGAGGCGATGGGGTTTGCGATGCCGAGATGGGCGATGTCCGGAGCGGATCCATGCACCGGTTCGAACATCGATGGGGCGCTCCTGTACGGATTGATGTTGGCCGATGCGGCGAAGCCCAAGCCCCCCTGAATGGCGGCGCCAAGATCGGTCAGGATGTCGCCGAAGAGGTTGGAGGCGACGACCACGTCGAGGCTCTCAGGCGCCATCACCATGCGCGCGGCCATGGCATCGATGTGGTAGCTCGTCACCTCCACCTCAGCGTATTCGGCAGCAAGCTCTCGCGTGATCTCGTCCCAGAACACCATCGAGTATTTCTGGGCGTTGGATTTGGTCACCGAGGCGAGCTTGCCGCGACGCTGACGTGCCTGTTCGAAGCCGAAGCGCAGGATCCGTTCGACGCCCGTGCGGGTGAAGATCGAGGTTTCGACCGCCACCTCGTCCACCGTCCCCTGATGGACGCGGCCGCCGGCACCGGAATATTCGCCCTCGGTATTCTCGCGAATGCAGAGGATGTCGAAGGCTTCCGCCTTCAAGGGGCCCTGGACCCCCGGCAGCAGCCGGTGCGGGCGGATATTGGCATATTGCACGAAGGCCTTGCGGATCGGCAGAAGCAGGCCGTGCAGCGAAACGGAATCCGGCACCTCTGCCGGGCAGCCGACTGCGCCGAGCAGGATCGCGTCGAAGCCGCGCAACGTCTCGATGCCGTCCGCCGGCATCATCGCGCCCGTCTCCTTGTAGAAGGCGCAGGACCAGGGAAAGGGCGTGCCGGTGAGCGTGAAGCCGGAATGCCTGGCGACGGTCGAAAGGACCTGCCAGGCGGCGTCCGTCACGTCCTGGCCGATTCCGTCCCCGGGGATGAGTGCGATCGAATAGGATTTCATTGAAGCTCCTTAGAGGCTTATGAGCACGCTCTTGCTCTTGCGGTTGGCGTGGTACACCTCGCGGCCGAGATCCTTGCCGATGCCAGAGCGCTTGTGGCCGCCGGTCGGCAGGATGTGGTCGCGCGAGCGGCCGTAGCGGTTGACCCAGACGGTTCCGGCCTGGAGCCTTCGCGTCAGCCTCAGGGCGCGCGACAGGTCGCGGGTGAAGAGGCCTGCGGCAAGGCCGTAGGTCGGGTGATCGGCGAGCGCCAGCGCCTCCTCTTCGTCGGCGAAGGTCTGCAGGGTGAGGACGGGACCGAAGATTTCCTCGGCAACGGCCGGCGAGCTCTGGTCAACGCCGGCGATCAGCGTCGGCTCATAGAAATAGCCGTAGGAGTCCATCGGCCTTCCGCCGGCGAGGCATTCGGCGCCGGTAGCAACGGTCGACTGGACGACGTCGTGGATGCGGTTCAACTGCCGCTTCGAGATGATCGGCGAATATTGCGTCGTCTCGTGCCATGTGGGGCCCGCCTCGACCTCCCAAAAGCGGGCGATGATCGCCTCGGCGAGCGGGGCCGCAATGCTTTCCTCCACGATCAGGCGCGAGCCCGCGACGCAGGCCTGGCCGGCATTGGAGAGTATACTCTGGGCGATTGCCGCGGCGGCCTTGTTGAGATCGGCGTCGGCGAAGACCAGTTGCGGGCTCTTTCCGCCGAGTTCCAGCGTCATCGGCTTGATGCCGGTGCGGGCGATATTGGCCATAATGGCAGATCCGGCCCCGGTCGAGCCGGTGAAGCTCACCTTGGCGATGTCCGGGTGACCGGTGATCGCATTGCCGGTGACTGCGCCATCGCCGAGCACGATATTGATGAGGCCAGCCGGCAGGCCGGCGCGTATCGCGAGCTCCGCGAGATAAACCGTCGAGAACGGCGTCATTTCCGAGGGTTTCAGCACCACGGCATTGCCGGCCGCAAGCGCAGGCCCAAGTTTCCACGCAGCCATCGAAACGGGGAAGTTCCACGGCGTGATGGCGCCGACGACGCCATAGGGCTCGGTCATGATCATGCCGAGATTGCTGTCGTCGGTTGGCACGAGATCGCTTCCTTCTTTGTCGGCGAATTCCGCGAAGAAGCGGATCTGCTCGGCGCTGACGGCAATGTCGCCGGCGACGAGATGACCAATGGGGCGGGTCGAGGAAAGCGCCTCAAGCTTGGCGAGGGTCTCCGCCTCGCTTTCGATCAGGTCTGCCCAGCGCTGCAGCACGACTGTGCGCTCGCGCGGCCGCACGCCGCCCCAGTTGCTCGCCTTGAGCGCCTTCTTGGCAGTTTCGACGGCGCGGTCGACCAGCACCTCATCCGCAAGCGGGCAGCCTGCATAAGGCTTGCCATCGGAGGGGCGGTGCATGTCGATGAGACCTTCGGCCGGCACCAGCCGACTGCCGATGAAGTGCCCGATGGGCAGGGGGAGACTGTCCGGATCAAAGCTGAGTATCATCGCGCGTCCTCGGCATGGGCTTGAACCCAAAGCTAGTGGAGGAACGCGAGCATCATGCATCGAGTCTCGATGGCGAGGTGGCGGAAAATTATGTTTTTGGCTGCGCGACAGCCGAATCTTCGGCGGTCACTCGGACGCCAGCCGTGCCACACGTCGGCAAAGGTGGAGGCGATCCGAGGAGGGCGCGAGGAAGAGAAAGCTTCGCCGAGATGGGGCGGGCAGCGGAGAACCGTCACATGATCGAGCGGAGAAGGCGCAGTCGATGATGACACGCCCGACGAGCAGAGAGCGTGCCATCTTCAGCATAAATGTACTGAGAATAGCTCTTGCGCGACCCGGACGACGATCGGGTCGCGCGGCATCGCCGTCACATCACTGTCACGTAGATCTTGCGCACCGTCTCGATGGTCTTCCAGATGCCGACGAAACCCGGCTTCATGACGAAGCTGTCGCCGCTCTTGTAGACGACCGGCTCTCCGTTTTCCGGCGTGAGTTCGACGACGCCGGAAAGGATATGGCAGAACTCGAAGGTCTCGCCCTTGATCGAGTGCGTCTCTCCGGGGGTCGCTTCCCAGACGCCGGTGTGGATCATCTCGCCGCGCGCGACGTCCTGGGCCCAGGTCTTGAAAGCAGGATCGCCGGAGATCAGACGTTCTGGGAGCGGGCTGGACTCGCGCGGCGCGAAGGAGGGGTTGGTCTCGATGGTTTTCAAGAGCGACATGGTTTTCCTTTCCTAGGTTTAGAACTTGATGCCTTGTCGCCCGGAGGTGTGCTGCGGCCTCGGGATAACAAGCATGAAAAAGACGTGAAGCGTAACGCATGGCTCCGCTTGGGTCCGCTTCAGTAGCCGCGACCGCGGTCGACCAGCCCGAACGGCTCCAGACCTGACCGATGCCGTTTGATGTTCTCGATCACGGCCTTGGCGGCGGTTTCCGGCTGAGTGACGCTCGCGATGTGCGGCGTTAGCAGGATCTTCGGGTGGCCCCAGAAGGGATGACCCGGCGGCAGCGGTTCGGGGTCAGTGACATCGATCACGGCCCCGGAGAGATGGCCGCTGTCGAGCGCCTGGAGGAGTGCCTGGTGGTCGAGTTGCGGTCCGCGCCCGAGATGGACGAGCGCCGCACCCGCCGGGAGCCTGGCGAAGAGTTGGGCATTTAGCAGCCCACGCGTCTCGTCGGTCAGCGGCAGCAGGCAGATGAGAATGTCGGTCGAGCCCAGCAAAGCATCAAGACCGTTCCGGCCGCTCAGGCATCTCACGCCTTCGATTTCGTGCGGGCTGCGGCTCCAGCCGGAGAGCGGAAAGCCGAAAGGCATCAGCCGATCGAGTACCGCAGTTCCGAGCATGCCGAGGCCGAGCACGCCGACGCGGCGTTCGGCCGCCTGGACCGGCGCAATGGCCTGCCACTTCTCGCCTCGCTGCTGCTCAAGATAGGCCGGCAGGTTGCGGTGAAGCGCGAGCACAGCAAGCGTCACATATTCTTGCATCATCCGGATGATGCCGTCCTCGACCATGCGCACCACGTGCACATGCGGCGGCACGGCATCGATGCGGAACTGGTCGACGCCGGCGCCAATCGAGAAGAGGACTTCAAGATTGCTATAGCGAGAGAGATCTTCGGGAACTGTCCAGGTGATCAGGTAGCGCACCGCTTCCGGATCGACCGCCGCCGGGTCCATGGCGAAAAGAATGTCCGGCAGTTCACGCGAAAAAGCCTTGGCGAAGATTGCGCCACGTTTTGCGTCGGAATTGAAGAGGAAGGTCATCGCGCGTCTCCTTCTCGAAGCCTCAGGCGCGGCAACTCTCGCCGAGCCGCTCGATCATCGCTTGACAAGCCAGGAGCTCGTCGACGTGAATGAATTCGTCGGGCTTGTGGGCGCGGTCGATCTCGCCGGGGCCGCAGATGATCGCGTCGATGCCGGCCCGTTGGAAAAGTCCCGCTTCGGTACCGTAGCTGACGGCCGGGAGTGCCTCGAGACTGGTCAATTTTTCAAGCAGCCGCGCGAGCGGTGCATCGGGACCGAGCGAAAGCGCCGGATAGGAGCTTAGCTCTTGCCATTCCACTTCGAAGCCTCGTTCCGACAGCGCCTCGGCGGCCTCTCGCACCGGCGCGAGCAGTTCCGCCGGATCGATGCCGGAAATCGCCCGTGCCTCGAACTCGGCCTCGCAGGTGTCCGGAATGATGTTGACCGCCTGGCCGCCCTTTACCGTGCCGATCTGCAGGGAAGAGTAGGGGGGCTCGAAGACATACTCGAAGGGACCACGGTTCAGTCGGTCGGCTTCTGCGACCGCGCGGGCAAGGACACCCGTGACAGCATGGACGGCGTTCAGCCCCTGGTCGGGACGTGAAGAATGGCCGGAACGGCCCTTGACGGTCAGCCTGGCGGCAGCCTTGCCCTTGTGGGCGCGGATTGCCCGCAAGCCGCTCGGCTCGCCGACGATCGCACCGAGCGGCCTCGCGCAGAGTTCCGGCAAGCGCGCGATCATATGCGGCACGCCGCGACAGCCCGCCTCCTCGTCATAGGAAAAGGCGAGGTGCAGCGGCTGGCGAAGCGGCTTGGCCGCAAGCCTGGGAACGGCGGCGAGAACGGCGGCGAGGAAGCCCTTCATGTCGGTGGCGCCGCGCCCATGGAGCCGGCCCTCTTCGGCGCGCAGGCAGAAGGGATCACTCGTCCAGCCGGTTTCAGCCGCCGGAACGACGTCCATGTGACCCGAGAGAATATAGCCACGCGCCTCGTTCGGTCCGATGGTGGCGAAGATGTTCGACCGATCGCCCTCTGGACCGGGAAGGACAGTGGCTGTGATACCGTGGCTTTCCAGACACCCGCGGATCCAAGCCACTATGTCTCCGTTGGGCAGGCCCACGACAGAACGAAAGCCAACGAGCTTCTCCAGGATTTCCGTTGCTTGCATCGGTGCCCTCACAACATGCCCGGCTTGTCGAGATCGATGCCGTCGATCATGCGTTCACAACGAAGGTTTGATATTGACGCGTCACCGCATGCGGTGACAGGCAAGCGACCGGCGGCTCGCTTTTCGCTCGGTACCTTAGAAGCCTGTGAACGATTTACATGCTGAAAGCGCGTCGAATTCGGAGGATTGTTGTGCGCGCAATGCGGTCTCAAGCGAAACGTATCGTGCGCCAGGTCCTATTGTGAGCAAGAAAGCTTTCGCCACGGCCTGGCTGAAACCGTATTGGCGAAGACGAGACGAAAGCAAAAACAATGGCGGGGAGGCAAGGGGTGGACGCACCGGCAGCCGAATCTAAATTGATTGACAGCTTCAAAATGCATGTGGCCACAATCGAGAGCGCCAATCTCGAGCAGTTGCATGCCTTGTCCGTTTCCGTCGGGTGGCCTCTCCGCTCCGAGGATTTGCAGTTTCTGCGCGAGTGCGGCCACGGCTATGTCGCACGCGATGATATTGGCCGGCTAACAGGTTCAGCCATGTGGTTCCCGCATGGCGACGATTTCGCGACCATAGGCATGGTGATCACTTCCCCTAGGCTGCAGACAAACGGCACCGCACGTTGGCTCATGGATCACGTGCTTTCGGATTGCCAGGGACGCAATCTCAGGCTCAATGCGACGAGGGCCGCCCGCCGTCTTTATCATTCGCTCGGTTTCCAGCCCTTGCGGATCATCTATCAATGCCAAGGCATTGTCCGCCTCTCGACCGAGAGGTCTTCGCCGGAGGAGCAGTCAGCGGTTCGGCGGCTGGAAGGGGAGGACCTGGCCGCCGTCGCTGAACTGGATACACGGGCATTCGGTATTCTGCGGGCGGCGCTGATTGGCAAACTCTTCGCACAAGCCAAAGGCTACGGGTTGTTTCGCGACGGTCGGCTGCACGCTTTCGCGCTTTGCCGTCCTTTTGGCAGGGGCCATGTTATCGGCCCGGTCGTTGCGGACTCTGATGCTGACGCCATCGCCGTTATCCGACGGCATGTCGCCGCTCACGAAAATCAGTTTCTGAGGCTCGACACACCGGTCGAGACCGGCACTTTCGCCACATTCCTCTCACAGTCCGGCCTAACCGTCTTCGACACGGTGCTCGCAATGTCCCGTCGGGGCAAAGGCCGCGCGGACGTGATACCGGGAACAAACCTCTACGGCTTGGCAAGCCACGCTCTTGGCTGAGCCTTTACGGCTTCTGCAACGGCAAGATTATCACAGCAACTTTGGTCCTCGAACGGATATCCCCTATGTCGAGTCGAGCGCCGGCGCGGGCTCAAGCACGCGGGCCAGGTCCGCCGGACAGCGCCGAGGTGGCGGCCCTCGGAAAGAAAACGGATGGTATTGAAGTTCACGGACACAGTTCATTGCGGCAGGCGGAATCTGAGCATTGTTACAAGCTGCCTTGCAGTCGTAGGCAGCCATGCGAATTCCGGCTTCGATATGTTTAGTGCGACGTGCCTTGGAAAAAATCGTTTCCTCGATTGGGAACGCAGACGCGTGAAGGTCCGCTTTCTGGGGGCCAGTACCGGACATCCCCAGCGCTTTCGGTGAATGGCGGCTTTGGGTCGATCTTTCGCCTCAGTAGGCCAGCGGGCGGCGCTTCGCTTCGAAGCGCCGCCCTTGAGTGCTACAGCTCCACTTGCTCGGAAATGGCAAGGGCGTCGTCCACCTCTATTCCGAGGTATTGCACGGTGCTCTCCAGCTTTTTGTGGCCGAGCAAGAGCTGGACGGCGCGCAGGTCGCCTGTCTTCTTGTAGATGTGCGCCGCCTTTACGCCCTAATCCAGACATGGCCGGTAATATTGGCGGACGGCGGCAAAGGGTCGATCTTTCCGGTTCGCGATCCGTCTCAGTTGGGGTGGGAAACCGAAGTTCGACGCTCCCTCGGCTGAGGTCTGGTTCGCCGCGGTTCCAGTCGGCCCAATACCCCTGTCGAAATTCAGAACCATCGCGTTAGTCGGGAGTTATATCAAAGTCGTTTCAGCGGAGCAATCAGGTGCTCAATTTGCCACCTCCGCAGCTCTCAACGACTGCTTGAGCGTCCTGAAGATCGAGCGTTCCATGGCCGTTCGAGAAACAGCCGAGAAGGGGCTCGAGCAGCTTGCAAGCCTGGGCTCCATGACCCTGTGCTCGCCAAAGCCGCGCCAGACTCACCGCCGAGCGCAGTTCCCACATCTTGGCCTCCTGCACGCGAGCGACATTCAGCGCACGGCGGAAGGACGCCTCGATTTCGGCGGGATCGCATTCTGAACTCGAGTATATGAGTTCGCCCTTGAGCCGATGCAGCTCCGCTTCGCACCAGCGGTTGCCGGTGCGCGCGACGATGGTGAGCGCCTCGTCGATCAAGGTGCTGCCCTCGGCAAAACGATCGCCCTTTCCATGCGCCTCCGCGAGCAGGCCCATCGCCCAAGGCGCCGTCATTCCCGACCCGATCGCCTGCATCCCAGCCAACCCCTCTCGCAACCGCTCGATGCCTTCCCCGACGTGGCCCTCTTCTGCCAGCACCCACCCCTGCAGAAAGACCCCCTGGGTGTGCCAGAATGGAAATTCGTGCTCCGCCGCGAACTTCAATGCCAGCTCCGCCGCCTCTTGCGCCTTGGCGATGTCGCGTCGATGCACGTGCAAAATCGCCGCCCATGTCAGTACATAGGCACGGCTGAACAGATGTCCGAGTCTCGCGGTCATGGCGAGCGCCTCGTCCATCAGCTCCAGCGCCCGGTCATCGTGGCCGAGATACCAGAGCGCCATGCCGCCACGGCACAGGCATATCGGTCCTCCATCCTGTCCATAGAGCGCGAGATGGGCCCGGTGCTGGGCGATGTCGTACTGGCTGATCCCGTGCTCGAAGTGCTTCCATGCCGAGGCGAATTCGCCGCGCCAGGAGCAGGTAATGCCCAAAGCATAGGACGCTTCGACTACGAGCACAGGATCCGAGATCTGCTGCGCCAACCTCAGAAGCCGTTCGCCAAGGTCCCGCGCCGCGGATAGCTCGGACCGCACCGCATGATGAATGGTGAGGCCGAGGAGCACCGGGAACAGCCTGGGCGTTTCCTCAATGCGCTCCGCCAGGTTGAGAGCACGGTTGTAGACACGCTCGACCTCCGGGTGGCCATAGCCCTTCGCGGCGGTAAGCACTCGTCCCATGGTGATCAACAATGTTAGCTCAAGCTCGAGGCGCTCCGGGTTCTCGGGCATCCGGGCGAGCAGGTCGAGTGCCTTGGCCAGGTGGCCGACGGCCTCGGCATTCGCCGCCCGCTCGTTGGCGTGCTCGGCAGCCCGGTGCCAGAACACGATCGCTTGCGGCAACTCTCCTGCCTCCGTCAGATGATGGGCCAGGAGCTCCGGCTGAGCGGACACGACGTGCGGGGCGAGTTCTTCGAAAACCTGGCCGATGCGGCGATGCAGGTCCCGGCGTCGGCTCTTGAGCAGCGACTGATAGGCGGTATCTCGGACAAGCGCGTGCTTGAAGCTGTAGACCGCATCGGGCGGACTTCCGCGCCGGAAAACCAGCTCGGTGGCAACCAGTTGATCAAGTCCCCTCTGCAGCTCAGGCTTGTCGAGCACTGCTAGCGCCGCAATCATCTCATAGGAGAACTCGCGCCCGATGCAGGCGCCGATTTGGGCCACCGCCTTGGCCCTGCCGAGACGGTCAAGGCGGGCCATCAGCGAGTCGTGTAACGTCACCGGGATCGCCCGCGGCGGCAAATGTGCACCCGGTCCAAACTGATCGCCGCCTACTTCCAGGAGACCGGATTCGAGCATGGTCTTGGTCAACTCCTCAAGGTACAGCGGGATGCCATCGGTGTTGGCCAGGATGTAGTCGAGCACGACGGCAGGCAGGCGCTTTCCGCCGGCCAGCCGTTCGACCAGCGATTGAGCCTGCATCCGGTCGAGACGGTTCAGGATCACCTTTGTCACGTGCGGGCAGCTACCCCAGCGCGGGACGAACTCGGGTCTGTGGGTGATGACCAGCAGCACCGGGAGCCGCCGGATCGTGCCCACTAACAAACCGAACAGCTCGAGGCTGCTCGCGTCAAGCCAGTGAGCGTCCTCGAGCACCATGAGCACCGGCTGCTGCGCAGCCAGTCCGGCAAGCTGCGCGATGAGCACTTCGAAGGTTCGTTTCTTACGCTGTTGGGGCGCAAGATCCAGTGTTGGACAGCGGTCGGTCCCCGGAATGCCGAGAAGCTCTGCCAACAATGGCAGCATTTCGCTCACCTCGCCCATCTGTTTTTCGAGCAGTGCCTGGAGTTTGGCGAGCTTCTCGGCCGATGAGTCCTCGCGTTCAAATCCCGCCTCCTGTTCGAGTTGGGCGATCACCGGACGAAGCGCGCTGTTGACGTAGTAGGGCGAGGCGAAGTAGCGGCGCAATCTGTGTGGTTGTCGAAAGAGACGCTCGCGAAGGGCGAGGGCGAGGCGCGACTTGCCGATCCCAGCCTCACCTTCGAGCAGGACGACCTGGCCTTCGGCGGTCTTGGCCAAATTCCAGCGATCGACCAACAGCGCGAGTTCCTGGTCGCGCCCGACCAACGGCAGCACGCTCGCATGACCGACCTCGAAGCGGTCGTCGCTGCGCACTTCGCCGAGCACCCGAAACGCTTCAGCCGCCCCGGAAAACCCCTTGATCGGCCGCAGCCCGATACTTTCGAGCTTGAACTGCCCACGCAGCAATGCGCGAGTCGCTTCGGCAATGACTACTGTGCCGGGCCCGGCCAGCGCCTGTAGCCGGGCGGCCAGGTTCGGAGTTTCCCCTACGACGCTGCATTCCTCGGCCTCGCCGGTGCCGATGATGTCGCCCACCACCACCAGGCCGGTGGCGATTCCGATCCGAACAGCCAGATGTTCGCCTGCCGCATCCAGCCGGTCGACCGCCTCCACGACCGCGAGACCGGCCCTCACCGCCCGCTCGGCATCCTCCTCGTGAGCCTGCGGATAGCCGAAGTACACGAGGACGCCGTCGCCCATGTACTTGGCGACAAAGCCGTCGTACCGGCCGACGATCTCGGTGGCGCAGGCACGGTACGCTACGATCAACTGCCGTAGGTCTTCTGGATCTAGGCGGGCGGAGAGTGCTGTCGATCCAACGAGATCGCAGAACATCACCGTGAGCTGTCGCCGTTCCGCTTCGGTGTGGATCAGTGACACGGGGGGCTTGGTCCCCCCGCGGACGGGCGGCGGCTGAGGCAGGGTCGCGGCCGCCCTGAGAAAACGCTTGCGGTCACCAAGGGACAGTCCGAGCTCCTTGAGGTCGGCATCGGTGAGTTCGTCGACGACATCGAGATCGATGCCGTTCTTCAAGAAGATTTGGCGATACCGCTCAAGCCTGATGCTGGCGAGCCAGTCTCCGATGTCGGGCATGACTAGCATCCTCTGACATGGTCGAATTCGGCTTGTTCTGATGCGCTTTCCCACGAGTCGAGGATATACAGTTTACACCTGTGGCCCTGATCAGTCCTCGTCAATTCAGTCCCACGAGCAACAAGCGGCCGACCACCACCGCCTTTCCTGAAGGCTCGTCCGAGTCCGCGGTTTGCCCGCGTGACGCTAAATTCCCGGAGCGGGAGTAACAGAATTGAAACGCTATCCATACCGGTCGGCTGTTGCCAGTGGACCGACCTGCGCCAATAGCTACTTTATTGTAAAAACGAGGCCGTTTTAGTTACCTTGGGAACTTTTGTTACGATAATTTAGCTGCCGCTTCGGTTTTGCCGTGCTCGACCGGCTGATGCAGCGGGAACGAGAGGAGTCTGACGTTTCGCTGTCGTTGGTAAGGCGCCGATTGAACCCAACACCGGCGGAGGTCGGCTTTCCGGCCATTCGGCTGACAACCGGCGACCTCGGAGCCCGACGCACGGACAGGAAGCGCGGCCGCGCAACCGGCACAGGATGCTTCGATCCGCCCGTTCAGCTTCCAAGCGTCCGAGGAGGCACTGGCCGAGCTCAAGCAGCGGGTCAAGGCGACGCGATGGCCGAGCCAGCAGTTGGTTGCAGACGACATCCAGGGCGTTCGGCTTGAGACCATGCAGAAACTTGCCGACTGTTGGGTGAAGCGGTATGACTGGCGCAGGGCCGAAGCGAACCTCAGCAAATATCCCCAGTTCGGCACCATTGACGGCGTCGACATCCACTTCATCCATGTGAAGTCGAAGCACAAAACCGCCTTGCCCGTGATCATCACGCACGGCTGGCCCGGCTCGATCATCGAGCAACTGAAGATCATCGACCGCCTGACCGATCCAACCGCGCATGGCGGCACTGAAGCCGATGCGTTCGACGTGGTCATCCCGTCACTGCCCGGCTATGGCTTTTCGGGCAAGCCGACCGAACTCGGCTGGGATCCGCAGCGCGTCGCACGTACCTGGGCCGTTCTGATGGACCGCCTGGGTTACAAGAAATATGTCGCGCAGGGGGCGACTTGGATGACGCTGTCAACGAGCAGATGGCGTTGCAGAAGCCTGCAGGGCTGCTCGGCATCCACACCAACATGCCCGGCACTCTTCCGGACGAGATTTCGGCGGCGCTGGCCGGCGGTCCGCAGCCGACGGGCTTGAAAGGCGATGAAGAATATGCGTGGAAGCAGCTCGATTTCTTCTACAAGAACCGTGTCGGCTACGCGTTGGAGATGGGGGCTCGGCCACAGACCCTCTACGGCCTCGACGATTCGCCCATTGCGCTCGCCGCCTGGATGATCGACCACGATCCGGAAAGCCAGAAGCTGATCAACCGCGTCTTTGACGGGGCTTCGGAAGGACTGACGAGGGACGATATCCTTGACAACATCACGCTCTACTGGCTGACCAATACCGGGCTCTCTTCGGGCCGCCTTTTCTGGGAAAGCAAGCTGCCCTTCTTCGCGCCCAAGGGCGTGACCATTCCGGTCGCGGTCAGCGCCTTCCCAGACGAGATCTACACCGCTCGGAAAACTGGTCGCGCAAGGCCTTCCCCAACCTGATCTTCTACAAGCGCCATGCGAAGGGCGGCCACTTCGCGGCGTGGGAACAGCCACAGGTGCTCGTCGAGGATATGCGCGAGGGATTCCGGTCGGTTCGCTGACCTCAGGATGGCGGGCGGCGATACGCTGCCCGCCATCCTGCGTCCCAAGCGCCACCGACGTGGAGCTACTATCCACCCGAAAGCAGGCCCATTGTGCTCATACCGAGCTTGTCGGTCGTGGTCGGAAGCGGACATCGTTGTCCAAACTTCACCCGATATACCCGGAGACGGGATGGGCTTTGATGAGCGAGCGCGAACTCAATCGGATTGTGGTTTTGTCGGAGGTCATTGACGGTCGTCATCGCCCGGCGCGGCTCGATGGAAAGCCTTCCATTCACCTCCGTGTGGCAGGCCGCGTTCATTGGATGCTATAGTCGGCTGAGCAACTCCGACTTCTTGGCCTCGAATTCCTGATCCGTGAGAATGCCTTTCGCATGAAGTGCGGCGAGGCGTTCGATCTTGTCGAAGATGTGCTCATCCGACCGAACCGCCTCCGGCGCTGGATGTGCCCCTTGTTGTGGCTCGGCGGATTCCGATGCGAATATCGACGGCGCAGCCGTGGCGGCGGATGTTCCGGTACCCGGCGTGTTCGCCGGTTTCTTGCCGCCGGGCGGTACCACATCCAGCTCCGAAACTTTCACCAGCCCATGCTGGGAGGTAAAGCTCAGCGACTGGTCGCCGCTTTGCTGCTGCGAGAACCCGCCAATGCGATGGTCCTTCGTGTCATAGACCGTAACCCGGCCGCCGATCTCGATCGCCAGCCGTCGGGTTGTCGGAAAAAAGGCATAGCGCAGGTCATTCTGCGCCCCGGTCGAGGCAGGATGCCCTAACTCCTCGGGCCACCAGTTCCCAGCCGACAGCGTGCCAGGCACGAACAGGCTGACGCCGCCGCCCTGACCTTGATATTGGGACTGACGCGACGTCTGCGGGCCAAGCAAATCCATGCCGCGCACCAAGGCCGCAAGCTCGGAACAAATCCCGGCCACCTTCGCCTTCAGCGCATTGTTGAACATGTCGCCAACCATGATCATGCCGCCCTGCGACCATTGCCCCATCCCACCCAGATCGGGATGGTTGAACTGGGCCTGTGTCGCCTGCCCGGCGATAATCGCCATCAGAAGGTGCTCCACCGCGCCGACGCTGACCCCGTACCGCTCCGCAATCCCTCCCAGGGTCCGTCGGCCCTCTTCACTGAGTTGTCTCATCGCGATCGCTTCCTTACTCCTCTCCGCTGAGGACGCATGTCTGTCCCGTTTCGTATTTAGTTTCGTATTTAGATGGAGACTCCGGCCTCGCGGAGCCCGTCCACCAGCCGATCGAACAGATTGGCATCGCGGTATGGTAAGGCCCGCTTGAGGTGATCGACAGAAAAGTTCGGGTTAACCTCCAGTGTCTCACGCCAATAGCGTTGCGCTTCTTCGTGGCGGCCGATGCGACCATAGAGACAGGCGAGATAAAACCGCGTCATGTCCGATCGTGGCGCAAGTGTCAGCCGTCGCTTGAAGGCGATCTCGGCCTCGTCGAAGCGCCCGAGACTCAACAGAGCCCGCCCCAGGAAATGCAGCGACAGGTCGAATTGCGGGTCGAGCCGGTGGGCCCGCGTATAGAGCGCGACGGCATCTTCGTACCGGCCTCCGAATTCCCTTATAGTGCCCAGTGCGGTATAGGCGTCGCCCGAATTG
This sequence comes from Sinorhizobium sp. 8-89, assembly GCF_030124325.1. GTDB lineage: Bacteria > Pseudomonadota > Alphaproteobacteria > Rhizobiales > Rhizobiaceae > Sinorhizobium. The sequence goes on along the minus strand of NZ_JASKLR010000008.1, from coordinate 21,142 downwards.
GGGTCGAGTTTGATCGCCCGCTCTGCGGCGTCCTCCGCCTCGTCCAGACGCCGCATCCAGGCAAGGACAAGCGAGAGTGCGTGATGGCCTAGCGGCTCGGTGTCGTCCGTATCGATCGCCTTGTGGGCCAGTTCAAACGCCTGTGTGAGATTTTCAGGCGTCGCGCCGTTCCACTGGTTGACGTATTCCGCAAAGGCGATGATCGACAGCCGGGCATAGGCGGCCGCCAGCCCCGGATCGATGGCGACGACCCGCTCCAGCATGCTGCGCGCCTCCATGGACGATACGGCGCTGAACTGCAGCATCGTCTGGCGAGAGCGGACGAGCAGGTCATAGGCTGCCGGATCGACCTTGCCGCGGCTCTCGCGCCGCTCCTCTTCGCCGGCCGTCAGCTTCACTCTGAGCGCGTCGACGATGGTGCGGGTCACTTCGTCCTGAACCGCGAATATATCCTCGATGCCGCGATCGTAGCGCTCGGCCCACAGATGACCGCCGGTCGTGCCGTCGATCATCTGGGCGTTGATGCGGATGCGGTCGGCGGCCCTGCGCACGCTGCCTTCCAGGACGTAGCGGACGCCGAGTTCCCGGCTCACCTTGCGGATGTCCGGCGTCTTGCCCTTGTAGGCGAAGGAGGAATTGCGGGCGATGACGAAGAGACCGGACACCTTGGAAAGATCGGTGATGATGTCCTCGGTGATGCCGTCGGCGAAATAACCCTGCTCCGGGTCGCCGGACATGTTGTCAAACGGCAGGACGGCTATCGATGGCTTCGCCGGAAGCCGCGGCTGGTCTTCCACGAACGGGCTGACAGCATCGCCGCCGCGGTTCGGCGACCAGCTCCAGACATGCACCGGGCGCTCGATGTTCTTGACCTCGTGATAGCCGCTGTCGACGAAATCGAGGCCGACGCGGCCATGCACATATTCGTGGACGCCGTCCGAAATCGCTACGCCACCGGGAGTGGCGAGCGTCTCGAGACGGGCAGCCACGTTGACCCCGTCGCCGTAGAGGTCGCTGTCCTCGACCAGGATGTCGCCCAGGTTCACACCGACGCGGAGAACGATGGCCCGGTCTTCCGGCATGTCTCTGTTCGCGGCCGCCATGGCCTGCTGAAGGGCCGCGGCGCACTCGACGGCGTTGACGGCGCTGCCGAATTCGACAAACACGCCGTCGCCGGTCCGCTTGAAGATGCGGCCCTGATGGATTGTGACGAGCGGCTCCAGCACCTCTTTCCACCGCGCCATGAGCAGCGTGTGCGTGCCCTTCTCGTCCCGCTCCATGAGCCGGCTGTAACCGACCACGTCAGCGGCCAAAATGGCAGCAAGCCGGCGTTTGATGGCTTCGTTGGTCATATGCAATGGAGCCTTCCTAGCACCCATTGGCCAAATTTTACTGGCGTATTGCTGCCATGTCTATTTGGCTTGAGGCTGGCCTTGGTCGACAACCAACGTTAAAGTGCGCAACTTCACTTGTGCGACGCCTATCTTCATTGAAGGGAGGGACGGGAACTTCCGCTCTCCAACCGAGCCTGTCCTTCGACGTGGTTCTAGTGAAACTGAGCGGATGCGCTCGTCGCCTCAAATGCGCCGGAACCAGACGCTGGGTCGAGCAGAGCTCAGCCTCGCTCCAAAAGTCCCTGCGCCAACTCTTGCCATTCCTCATCAAGCGTTAAGATTGACGGCGCGGCGCCGCAGCGGCGATACCAATATTCTGCGTTCGATTGGTCGCCTTCCTTGCGATGGAGGTAGGCATGCACACGCATGTCCGCCGCATCGTCGTGCTCCTGCGCGCGCTCGTGCGCCTTTTTCCAATTGCCCTTCGCATCCCACCACAGCGCCTGCAGGGCAGAGCTGAAGCCGGCGGGCGGCTGTGGCTTCGCAATCGAATCTCTGAAGGTCTGCAAATCCAATTTAGCCACCGGGTGAAATCCAAGACGCCGATGATACCCGCGCCAGCGGCCGAGCGGTAGCGTGCATCGGGGGATATCCGGAATGACGCATTGGTCGAGAGCGGAGACTGGCCATTTCCGGGATAACTCCTGCGTTTGGAGCAAAGCAGCAAGTCGGCCGACACGCGCTGGCATTCTGATTGCAGTCATCAGACCTACTGGACGTCGTGATCACGAGTGCTACGTTGACATCTTAACCTTGTCGATAGCGGCGCGATCGAGCAGTTTTTTGCGGTTCTCGATCATACCGGACATTTTTCTGCACAGCAGCGGCATAATAGTCAAATCGAACGGCTGTCATATGCCCAGTGCAGCAGAGCCTGGCGCTGACGCGGCCGGCACCAGCAATCCCCAGGCTCGCAGGCTCGGCGAAGCTGAGCGATATGGCGGCGAATAGCTTTCCAACGGGCGATCTGTCGCTCGTCCTCGCCGGGCATGCGACGACCTTGGTGATAGCGGCAGTACCACTGGAACCAGCCACGCGGATCGTCGGGATGTATCCATCCCTTGGCTAGCCAGACGCTGAGCGGTTGGCTGGCGTCGACACCGAACCAGTTAAGTGACGGATCTTTTCGCAGCGGCGACAGCCGGGCCTCTAAAAACCAACTGTTGGGGAATTCGTCGCGACAATCGGTCATGTACTTGCCGCCGAACACGCCGATCGCGAGCATCTCGGCGGGCCTCAAGTCTGGCCGGAAATCGGGATGAAAGTCACGGCCAATTGGCGCAACGAGAGCGTACCGGTAGCCTTGTTGCATCCGATCATTCACGACGACCCACCGGGGTGTCATCGGGCGCCCCGCGACAGTGGTTTCGAGCGGTTGCGCCGCCAGATGGACAAGTTAAGTGCCGCCGCGAAACTCACCCACGCCAGGTAAGGAACAAGCAGCAAGGCAGCAGCCGCATTCACGGGGTGAAACATTACAATCGTCGCCAGGATCGCAACCCAAAGCACTATGATCTCCACCACGGCCAGCCCCGGTCGGTGAAGTCCAAAAAAGATCGGCGTCCACGCAGCATTGAGCAGAAGTTGGACTGCATAGACACTGAGAGGCAGTGCTGCGCCGCCAACGCCTGCCTCTAGCCATACGAGCCAGCCCGACAGTCCGATCAATGCATAGAGAACCGTCCAGACCGGAGCGAACAGCCAATCGGGCGGGCGCCATCTTGGCTTGTCGAGCTGCTTGTACCAGTCGCCTGGCCTAAAGATCACGCCGGTAGCCGCCGCAGCGAAGCTCGCGACCTCGAAGGCGACCAGCACGAGAAGGGAATGCATGTCCATCCGGCAAAAGATGGAAGGAACCGCCGACGAGGCAAGCGGGTCCCTCCGAAGGCCTATCGGTTCTGGCCAGCGGCGAACTCGCCGGAGCCCATTCCAGAAAACAGGGGGATGATCTGCCAGGCCGCCGATAGACCTACCAGGATGTAAACGGTCCGGGCGAGCCCCGAGCCAGCCCCGAAGATCGCGGCCACGAGGTCAAAGCTAAATAGTCCGACCAGCCCCCAGTTCAGCCCGCCTACGATTACGAGAATGAGCGTGAAAATGTTGATAAACTTCATGGTTCTTCTCCAGGGTCGAGGGATGAGGGTCAGCCTTCCGGCGGCATGATCACCTTGTCGATGACATGGATGACCCCGTTCGAGGCAGCAATGTCGGCAGCAGTGACGGCGGCGTCGTTGACCTTGACGGTGGAGCCGTCGACTTCGATGTCGATCATATTGCCATTTATCGACTTCGCTTCATCGATACCTGCCACGTCCGCAGCCATCACCTTCCCCGCGACCACATGGTAGGTGAGGATCTCAGTGAGCTTTTGCTTGTTCTCCGGCCTCAGCAGGTTCTCGACGGTACCGGCTGGCAACTTGGCGAAGGCTTCATCGGTCGGAGCAAAGACCGTAAACGGTCCGGTTCCTTTGAGAGTGGCAACCAGGCCTGCCGCTTCGAGCGCGGCAGCCAGCGTCTTGAATTTACCCGCCTCCATGGCGGTGTCGACGACATCCTTCTCCGCGGCGAACGCGCTGACGCTGCTGCCGAGCGTGATCGCTGCAGCGAACAAAAGGCCCTTCAACTTCATGGCATTTCTCCTCTCGATGGCGGGTGCGAGATGCACCTCGTTCCTTTTCATTGGGAGAAAATTCATTTTCTTACCACTCAAATTATCGTGAACAGAAACAGAATTATCTTGTGAAGATAATTATCATTGTGATAGTTTCGCGAAACGAAAAGGAGTTTGCGACGTGCTCTCCGACACGCTGTCTAATGAGCTCCAGCGCTACGCGATCGGCCCTCGTATCAAGGCGCTGCGTCTGAGAAAGAAGCTGGGGCTGGTGCAGTTGGCGGGGCATACAGGGCTCTCGCCTGCGATGCTCTCGAAGATCGAGCGCGGGCAGATGTTTCCAACGCTGCCCACGCTGCTTCGGATCGCCATGGTTTTCGGCGTCGGCCTCGATCACTTCTTCAATGCCGACAAGAAGGAGCCGCTCATCGCGGTCGTGCGAAAGCAGCAGCGTCTCAAACTTCCAAGCCCGCCGGGCGAAAAGCATCCGGCGTTTCTATTCGAAAGCCTGGACTATCCCGCTTCTGACCGCCGCATGGAGGCGTTCTACGCCGAGTTCCCGGTCGATTCGCCGCCCTCAGAGCCGCATCAGCATGGCAGCGCTGAGTTCATCTACGTGCTCAGCGGTCGGCTTATAGTCAATGTGGATGGCAAGGAGGCCGCCCTGGATGCGGGGGACGCCATATATTTCGACTCTAGCGTTCCGCATAGTTACCGCCGTGAAGGCAAGGAAACTTCAACCGCTATTGTTGTGACTTCTTCATAGGCCGCCGCCTGAAGAAACTCATCCTTATGCATTGCCAGCGTTGGTGGAGGAAGTCGGCTTTCAGGTGGGGAGCCGCGGTTAGTCAACGGCCGAGATGAAGGCGCAGTGCTGCCGTTCACAGACTTAAGCGTGGACGTCGCCTCAGGGTCGAAGGGAGCCGTTCTTCACGAGCCCTGTGCACGGCTTGTTGCGAGGATGTTCACGTTCTGAGCCAGAAAGATGGTGTAACGGGCGGCCCGCCAGGTTTGAAGGGCCGGTGGTCGTCCCTCACAATGGTGGTTTGCGGAGGAGTGGCCTGCTCCATAGCAGCGCGCAGAGACGACCATGCACGGGGCATTGCGCAGCTGATGCGGCTTGGCTGGTTCAGACCGGTCCACTGCAAACCAGGAGGTGCGTGCTGACCGACCGCAAGCTCATTCAGGGTAAGCTTCACGACATCGAGATGAGCATCCGGGGCATCCTGCGCGGCTTCGGCCTCAAGGTAGGGCCGACGACGCGGCGCACTTCCGCGGGGCGCATCCGCGTGCTGATTGCAGGCCATTCGACCTTGGAAGCGGTCGAAAGTTCCGATCTGAAGGGCTGGGCGTTGGCGGTCGCCAGACGTGCCGGTCCCAGAAAGCCGCGTGTCGCGCTGGCCCGCAAGCTGGCGGTGCTGTCGCATCGCATGCTCAGCGACAGAACCAACTTCATTGCTCATAAGGTGGCGCCAGCCCAGGCGGCTTGATCGGAGGAGACGACAAGACAGGCCTTCGGACGGGCACAGCCATCAGCCCTCCGGAGCAAGGTCCCTTCGCCGGGACGATGGACGGGTTAGGCCGCTATGCGATCAGCAGCACGAGGTGACTGCGCCTCTAAAGATTGGCCAACCGGTCCTCAGGCAGACCCCATAGAGCAGCGGCCCAGCTCCGACTGCGGACAGAAGCAAGCACTCGGCGAGGGATTAAGCTCACAAGGGATTGACGCAAAGCCCGTTACAGAAGATCGCATAATGTATCGGAACAGCGTCGTAAGTGTGCCGAATGCCCGGTGAAGTTGCGGCTCGCCCATGTTGACACGACCCCGCAGCGGGCAACCGTGTAGTCGATATCAGATAGGAGGGGGCCGAGCCGCAGGTGACCTGCCGAGTGGAGAAGGCAAGGATCCCTGAGTTCGCGAACACCGGCAGCGGCTACCAACGCCGCGGGGCGCCGCTCGACGTTTTCGCATACGAAGCTATCTACCTCTTCAGCAGCGGGACGCCTTTGTCCCGTCGTTGACGTTCTGCATCTGATCGGAGGAAAGACGGATATGCTGTCCCGTCCTGCGAGAGCGCTCGCCGCAGCGACCATGCTTCTTGGTTTGCCGGCGTTCGCTGACGAGACCGTGCGCATATCCGGTTGGGGCGGGTCCGAGGTCGCCATTGTCCACGGGTTATTGACGAACGTTTCTGCCGAAAAGCTCGCGAAAGAGGGCATCACGGTAAAGTACGAGCCCGTTGATGGCGACTTTTCGCAGTTCATTCTCAACGGTCTGTCGGCGGGTACGGCTCCGGACCTTTTTTATGTCGATGTCTTTTGGGCGCGCTCCGTATTCAGCGCCGGTCAAGCAGCACCGGTAACGCAGGACGCTTCTGGTTTTGCAGCCAATCTCCTCGAGGCCTTCACCTATGACGGGAAGCTTTACGCAATCCCGAAGGACTTCAACACGCTGGCGGTCCATTTCAACAAGGACATCTTCGATGATGCGGGGGTCGCCTATCCGAGCGACGACGACACCTGGACAACGCTGCAGGAGAAACTGGTAGCTGTGCACAAGGCTCTTCCGGAGGTCGATGGCCTCTGCATCGTGCCGGAATATGCCCGGTTCGGCGCCTTTGCCTTGTCGACAGGCTGGACCCCTTTCGATGGTCAGGGAAAAACCGTTCTCGACGAACGTTTTCGGCGGGCTTTCGATTTTTACACCGGTCTCGTGAAGTCTGGGGCTGCCGTCATGGCCGCCGACGCAGGTCAAAGCTGGGCCGGCGGTTGCTTGGCGTCCGAGCGGGCTGCCATAGCGATCGAGGGCGCCTGGATCATCAGCGCCCTGCGCGATAGTGCCCCAAACATGAATCTCGGCACCGCCCGGATGCCGAAAGACCCTGAAAGCGGCAAACGAGGCAATATCGTCTTTACCGTCGGTTGGACCGTCAACGCGGCCTCGAAGGTCAGCAAGGCTGCTGCAAAAGTCGCCGAGCTCCTGACCACCGAGGAGGCACAGCAATGGGTTTTGGAGCAGGGACTGGCCCTCCCGAGCCGAACCGCTCTGGCTGACAACCCCTGGCTGCGGGGCGGCCAGCCCGAACAGATGGCAAGCCGAGTGATTCTCGAAGGCCTGTCGGACGATCACGTCGCGCCATATTTCTTCGGAGACGTCGGAGGGAGTTGGATGCAGCCGATCAATGCCGCGCTCAATTCCGTCATCCTCGGGGAGGCGGATGCCGACACCGCTTTGGCATCGGCGCAAAGCGCCTTTGACCGGATGCTCGCCAAGTAGGGCTGACTTGCTCTGGAGCCCAACGGTTCGAGGACGCGTGAAGCGGGAGCATCCGCGGGAGGACCATGCATGTCGCGACGAAGTTCGGAAGAGAGGAGCGGCTGGCTCTTCGTATTGCCTTTCACAATCTCGATGACGCTGTTTTTTGTCTACGCGATCGTCCGAACAGCCTTCTACAGCTTCACCGATTACGACTTGTTCAAGGCTCCGAGCTTCGTCGGCCTCTCCAACTACACGGCACTGATCTCCGATGAACTTTTCCTCATCGCCCTGCGCAATACGATCGGCTTCTCGTTCATCGTCACAACGGTCCAGACGGTGCTTGCGCTTGCCCTGGCGGCTCTCGTGAACCATGCCGTCCGGGCGAGGGGACTCATTCGGACGGTGTTTTACCTGCCATCAATCATGTCCAGCGCGGCCATGACGCTTATCTTTCTATGGCTCTTTCAGAGAGATGGCTTGATGACCGCGAGCGTCAGCGCCGTCCTCGCCTATCGCCGGCACATCCTTTTCTTCTTCGCGGGCCTGGCTGCATTGCAGGGCGCACTTGTTCTCAACGCCCGGCGGAGCTACGAAGGCGTTTCTATCTTCGATCCCTTCTTTCTGCTCGTCGCCGCCGCCGGCGCGTTGGCGCTTGCCGTTGTCTGTGCCCTTGCGGGATTGCTGCCTGTTTTCGATAGCGATCTGCTTATTTCCTGGCTGAACACCCAGCGGCATTTTCTCTTCATGCCGGTCACATTGTGGTCCGTGGCGTTGATGAATGTCTTTACAACGGTCCCGACGCTGATGTTGTTGTTCCTGGCAGGGCTACAATCGATCCCGAGCGCCTTATACGACGCGGCCGAGATCGATGGAGCCAACGCTTTCCAGCGATTTCGCCACATAACCGTGCCGGCGCTGAGGCCGGTGACTTTTGCCGTCGTTACGATGGGCGTCATCGGTACCCTGCAGATGTTCGATCAGGTCGCGATTCTGGGGGATGCGGCGCCCTTCGCAAGTCGCGTGACGCTTGCCTACTACATTTACGAGAACGCCTTTCCGGCAGGCGCCTCTGCGCGGATCGGCATGGCAAGTGCTGCGGCGCTCGTCCTTGGCATTCTCACAATCGCTGTCGTCTACGTTCAAAAATCGGTCGGTGTGAAGGAAAGGGCCGAATGATGGCGAGGCTAACCGCTACCGAGGCCGTGCCGTCGCGCCGCCGCCTGCCGGCTAGCGCGCTTCGCCGCCGCCAGCTTGCGGCTAGCGCCTGGCTGTATCTGATCTTTCTTGCCGTGGCGACCATCCTGGCGGGGACATTCGTTCTTGCCTTCATGGCGAGCCTGAAGGTCGATCCACTGGAGAGACCCTTCCGCGTCTATTTCGATCAGGTCAATCCGGCCGCATGGATTGACGCCGCCCGTCTGGGGCAGGAGGGCGCGGGTGACGTATTGTGGGGAGGGCTTTCTCCTGGCGCCAAAGTCGACTTCAGCGTCACTTACGCAGCACCCACCGACACTACGATCATCGAACCGAAGGCCGAGATTCCTCGCCGCCGCCCGGGCTCGGGTATCGCCGCTGCGCTCACGCGGTATTATGCGGCCGATTACGCGTCAATTGCGCTGACAAGCTCGAGTTCGGCAACGATGCAGGTCCGTGACGAGGGGGGAATTTTGCAAGCGTGGCAGACGCGGACATTCGTCTATGAGATCACCTACCGCAGCGACCGTCAGAACGGACCCCGTATCGAACGCACGCCCCTCAACCTCACTGCTCCGACCTCTCAAACGCTTATAGACAGTCCGATTTCGCCATCGCGAGCCGAGCGCCGGGGACGTCTGCTGAGTTGGGACAACATCACACCAGGCGCTCTCGGGCTGATCTTCAACAACTACCGGCGGGTTATAAACGAGACGGCTGACCTGCAGACAGGGAAGAGCCTGTTCGGAAGCTGGCTGATCAATAGTCTTGCCATCGCCACAGGGCGCCTGCTCCTGACGCTTGTCGTCGCCAGCCTTGCGGGATATGCGCTTGCGCGGCTCAAGTTCAGGGGCAGCCGCCTACTGTTCGCCGCACTGATCTTCTCAATGACGATTCCGGCGCAAGTGACCTTCGTCTCGAACTATCTGATTTTCAGGGATCTGTCGCTTCTAAATACCCCCTGGAGCGTAATCGTGGTTTTCGTCGCCTCGGCCAATGTCCTGTTAATGAAGCAGTTTTTCGAGGGGTTCCCAAGAGAGATAGAGGAAGCTGCAATCGTCGACGGCGCCAACCACTTTCAGGTGTTTTGGAAGATCATCCTGCCAAACGCCAAGCCGGCTTTGTTGGTCAACGCGATTCTCGCCTTTCAAGGCGCTTGGAACGACTTCTTCTGGCCTCTTGTCCTTATCACCAGCCCACCCGAAGCGCTGACGGTCCAAGTCGGGCTTCTCAGCTTACGTCGTTCGTTCGGGGGTGCGCAGGGCGATTGGGGACTCGTTCTGGGAGGTGCGTTCCTCTCGGTCGTGCCGGTCCTTATCCTTTTCGTGCTCTTCCAGCGGCACATTGTCCCCACTCAGTTTACTAAGGACATCACATAGAACCCCCGGTGTGGTGGTGGCTTTCCGGAAGAGATCGTCCACGCCGGACAGTCTGACACAGCGCAGAGTCAGACGGCGGCAAGCATAGGCCGGAAATACCGTCTGAAAGGTTTGAGAAGCCGTTGGGAGCTTTACGCCTTGTGAGAAGCGTTAGATGGCTGGACCCGGACGCTACGAAGGTGCCAAGAGGCCGCTCAGGCCAAAACAGTGAAAGTCTTATTTGCGAGATCGCGACGTTCGCAATTTGTGGCGAGATGGCCTGCAAAACTTGGGGTCTTGGGTTCGAGCCCGCTCAAGGCGAGGGGTTGAAATCGGCTTTTCGGCCCACACGCGTTCCCGCAACATCGTCTGCTCTTAACGTTGACTGCGGGAGCTGCCAGACGAGGTGCAACTCCGAGCAGGGGTGGCCTGTGCAACCTCGACAGATCCGCCTGCCTTTCCCTTCTGGTCCAGCGACTGTATCGCGGCGGTTGCCAGCCACACGCCCACAGCGTGAGACCCCATAATGAGAATTGGTTCGCTCATGGCTTTTTCTTCTTCGTCAGGGGTCGTCGGCACATTTCGCCCGGCCGCGTCTCTGTGCGGAGACAGATCTGGCGATGATCACAATCGGATTTCAAAACAAAGATTAAGGTAGTCGTAGTTAACGTGCAATGGTAATCGCAGGCGTTGCCGAAAACGCTGTGTCAACGGAACAGAAACAAAGGGGTCAATTCATAGAGCCTATGAGCGTAGTCGAGTACGCCGGCGCACACTGGCTGGTGTCAGCCGAAATTCGGCGGGAGGACAGTCCAGCGAACAGGCCCCGCTGCGGTCTGCAACGGGGCCTGTCATGGAGTTGGTTCAGGTTTCTGGCTAGGCGTTCTCAGTTCCTTTTATGACCTTGGCTCGTCGCAAGATGATGAAGAACACGGGCGTGAGGAACAAACCGAACAGAGTGACCCCAAGCATACCCGCAAAGACAGTCACACCAGTGGCGAAACGCACTTCCGCGCCGGCCCCGTGACCGATCAGCAAAGGGACCGAGCCGGCGATAAACGCGACCGACGTCATAATGATGGGACGCAGACGCAGTCGGCAGGCTTCCAATGCCGCTTCGATTGTGGATTTGCCCTGGTGTTCAAGCTCACGGGCAAATTCGACGATCAAGATCGCGTTTTTGCACGCGAGACCCATGAGCACGACCAATCCGACTTGAACAAAGACGTTGTTGTCACCGCCCGTCAGCCATACTCCAAACAGGGCCGAGAACATGCAGACAGGAACGATCAGGATGACGGAAAGCGGCAACGTCCAGCTCTCGTAGAGAGACGCAAGGACCATGAAGACAAGCAGAGCCGCGATCGGGAAGACAATGGCTGCCGAGTTGCTCTGGTTGACCTGCTGATAGCTGAGGTCCGTCCATTCCATTTCAATCCCGGCAGGCAGGTTTTCCTTTGCGAGTTCTGTTATCTTTGCGATGACCTGCGAAGACGACAATATCCGCGGATCCGAGTCGCCGATCAGGTCGGCAGCCGGGGAGCCGTTGTACCTAACCACCGGATCAGGACCGAAGGTCGGAACAACGCTGATCATCGACGCGATCGGAACCATATCCCCCTTGCCGTTGCGGATTTTCAGATTGCCGATGCTTTCGGCGTGTTGCCTGAACGGTGTATCGGCCTGCGCCACGACGCGATAGACGCGACCGAAGCGGGTGAAGTCGTTGATGTAGGACGACCCCAAATAGGTCTGCAGCGTCTCGAACAGATCCGTGAGAGTAACGCCTTGGGCCTTTGCCTTTGCGCGATCGACCTTAACCTCCAGCTGCGGGATGTTCGCCTGGTACGAGGTAACGGGATAGGTCATGCCCGGTGTTTGGGCGATCACCGCTTGCATTGTGTTCACAGCTTGCTGGAGTGCGGCGTAGCCGAGGCCCCCTTTGTCCTTCAAGTACAGCGAATAGCCTGAGCCATTGCCAAGCCCCTGGATCGGAGGAGGCATGAGTGCGTAAGAGAAACCCTCCTTGATGGTGGACAGCTTGCTGTTGAGCTCGGCATTGATCTCCTGGGCCGATCTGTGGCGCTGATCGAACGGCTTGAGGATGATATACGATGCCGTGACGTTGGGCGTGTTCACCAGTTGCAGTGCATTCAGCCCGACGTAAGATGAGATCGAGGCGACGCCCTCTACGGACTTGGCAATCTCGTCCATTTTGTCGGCTACCTCGGTGGTGCGAGAGAGAGACGCGCCTTCTGGCAGTTTGGCTCCGGAAAACAAATAGAGCTTGTCCTGGGTCGGAATGAAGCCACCGGGAACGATCTGAAAGAATGCCGCCGTAGCACCCAGCAGGACCAGGTAAACCAGCATTACTGGTCCCCGGCGCCGGAACGACCTTTTGACGGCGCTTTCGTAACCCGCAGCCGATTTATCGAAAAAGCGGTTGAAGCGACTGAAGAAGGGACCGAAAATCCTGTCTATAAGCTTAGACAGCTGATCTTTCGGTGCATGGTGGTCGCGCAGGAGCTTGGCTGCCAGCGCAGGCGAAAGCGTGAGCGAGTTGAACGCGGAGATTACGGTCGAAATCGCGATCGTTACCGCAAACTGCTTGTAGAACTGTCCCGTCACGCCGGACAGGAACGTCATCGGGATGAACGCCGCACAGAGAACGAGACCGATGGCGATGATTGGCCCGGAAACCTCCTTCATCGCGGCATACGCCGCGTCACGAGGCGATAAACCTCGGGCGATGAAGCGTTCGACATTCTCGACGACCACGATGGCATCGTCGACGACAATGCCGATGGCCAGGACCAAGCCGAAGAGGGTCAGAGTGTTGATCGAGAACCCCAGCAGGTAGAGGAAGGCGAACGTCCCGACGATCGAGACGGGGACCGCTACCAGCGGGATGACCGACGCCCGCCAGGTCTGCAGGAAGAGGATGACGACGAGAACAACCAGTACGACCGCCTCGAGCAGAGTTTGTTGCACCGCGCTGATCGAATCCTGGACGAAGACCGTCGGGTCCCAGGTGGCTCGGTAAATGATGCCCTTCGGGAAGGTCTTGGAGATCTCGTCCAGTTTCTCGTAAACGGCACTCGCGACGCCGAGCGCGTTTGCACCTGGCGAAAGGAAAATACCGACCATGGCGGCGTTCTGGTTGTCATCCTTGACGCGCATCGTGTAGTCGCCCGAACCGAGTTCGATCCGAGCCACGTCAGACAGATGAACGATCTGACCGGCTTCGCCGCTTTTGAGCACGATGTTGCCAAATTCTTGCTCGGTTCGCAGCCGTCCGGCAACGTTGATCGACAGGAGGAAGTCTGTCGTCGTCGGTGACGGTTCAGCGCCCAGCTGACCCGCTGACACCTGAACGTTTTGTTCGCGAATGGATTTGAGCACATCGCCTGCGGTGAGACCGACGGCTGCGAGCTTGTTTGGATCCAGCCAGACGCGCATCGCGTAGTCGCCGGCACCATACGCCACCACATCCCCGATGCCGGTGATGCGCGATAATTCGTCTTTGACATTAAGGCGGATGTAATTGCGCAGGTACAGTGAATCGTACGAATTGTCGGGGGAGGTGATGCTGACGTACATCAGCGGCGTCGGCGATTGTTTTTGGGTCGTGACGCCGATCTGGCGAACGGCGTCCGGCAACCGGCTCAGGGCTTGGCTGACGCGGTTTTGAACCCGGACGGCGGCAGTGTCCGGATCAATGCCCGGCCAGAACGTGACGGCGATCTGCAGCGAGCCATCGGACCCGGCCACAGACTTCATGTACATGATGCCTTCGACGCCGTTGATGGCCTCTTCGAGGGGCGTAGCGACAGTTTCGGCTGTCTCTTTCGGATTTGCGCCGGGAAAGCTCGCCCGCACAACGACGCTGGGCGGGACGACCTCGGGATACTCGCCGACCGGAAGAAATGGGATGGACACGGAACCGACGAGGAAAATCAACACGGACAGGACGACGGCAAGGATCGGCCTGTCGATGAAATAGCGTGAAAAGTTCATCGTCTCCTCCCTAGTTGATCGCAGCAGTTATCGGGACTTCGGAAGGCGAAACGGGCGTTCCCGACGCGTAAATCTTCTGAAATCCGGAAATGATCACCTTGTCGCCGGCGTTGAGGCCGGCATCGACGACGCGGAGGCCTTCAACCAGTCGACCGATGGTTATGTCCTTGCGAATGGCGGTGTTGTTCGATCCGAGGACGTAAACGAAGCGCCGGTCCTGATCTGTCAGGATCGCCTTGTCGTCAACCAGCAGGGCATTGCTTTCGCTCTCTCGGGCCACCTGGACGCGAGCATACAGTCCAGGCGTAAAGACCTTGTCCTCGTTGTCGAGAAGGGCGCGCAGCCGGATACTGCCTGTTGCAGCATCAACCTCGTTGTTGAGAAAGCTGATCTTGGCCGCGTAAGGGAAGCTGTCTTCGTTTGCCAGCCCCACCTTGACGAGGAGATCCGAGATGGAGGAGCCGGTGCTTCGTGCTTGCGCGGCATAGCGGAGGAAGCTGTGCTCATCGGGATCGAAATCGACATAGACGGTGTCCTGCGAGACGACGGTGGTCAGCGAGGATTGATCGGCCACCGCCAGGTTGCCTGCGGTCAGTTTCGCCTGGCCGACCTTGCCGTCGATCGGAGCCCGCACTTCCGTGAAGGCGAGATTGAGTTTGGCAAGATCCAGTGCGGCTCCGGCTTCCAGAACATCTGCCTGGGCCTGCTCGTAAGACCTGCTTCGATCGTTTGCTTCCTCTTGCGAAATGTACTGGCTTTTGCGCAGAGAAACGCCGCGCTCCTTCCGCTCTTCCGCCGTGGAAACGGCCGCTTGCGCCCGCGCAAGACGCGCAGTGGCGCTCGCAAGTGCGGCGCGGTAGGGACGTTGATCAATGGAAAACAGTAGATCGCCGCGGCGGACTTCGTCGCCCTCGCGATAGTTCACCTTGTCGATGTAACCGGTCACACGCGGCCGAATTTCCACGGTTTCCACCGCGGTGATACGGCCATTGAATTCGTCCCAAGCAAGGACGCGTTTTTCGACTACTGGAGCGACGTCGACCGCGGTCAACGGCGGGCTTCCTGGTTCTGATTTAGCCTCGGTGCACGCCGAAAGAGCAGTCCCGGAAGCTAGCAGAGCCAGGGCAAAAATGGCCCGCTTCGGCTGTAACATGGTCCCAAGCAGGCCTGGGTCCGGTCGGATCTGAAACGTAGCAGAAGATCGCGTAGGTTCGACACAATACGAACGGACCTGGCGACAGTGCTGAGCGATATAAAGGGCCTTTGGGAGGTTCATCGATATCTCCGGTGAAATGCTGGTGCCTCTGTCGCTGGACATCGTCCAGTGGAATTTCGGTCGAGTACCGCACAGGACGCGCGACCGTCAGCGTTTGCCGATAAACTACGACTAGATTAGTCTTAGTAGGTGCGCAATGGATGCGGCCGGGAACTGACTGTCAACGGCTTGTTGACAGGTGGACCGTTGCATCGCGGACTAGGTCGCGTTACGGCGACCGAGCGTGTCGTAGTTAAGAAACGTTGGTATTCGGCCGAATGGGTGGCCGAGCGAACGCGATCCAACAGCAATAACAGCGGATCGCACGCCCCTGACGTAGGCGCGTCGCAAGTAGCGACTGAGGCCCTGTTTGCAGACTACGTCTTCGGACTGGAATACCGCCGGTTCGAGTGGAAATGCAGCGATCTAAATCTGCCTTCGAAACGTGCGGCTGAGCGCTTCGGATGCAGGGACTGCTTCGTCGGCACATGGTTATGTATCCCACGCTCCCGACTACAGCGGGAGCTGCAGCACCTGCGAGAGTTTCAAGCAGATCGGTATTCGCGCGGGTTTTCTAAGTCGCCGTGCTAAGACAACCGTTTACAAGCTACCAGCGTTCCGCGCGTTTGGGTGGGGAAAATTCGTTTGTAGCTGACGCCTTCTCCAAGAGGCTCGCAGCGTAAAATGCGGCCGCCGCGACGAACGCCGGCACATTTCCTGCCGGCGATTTTGTAAATCACTGTATCCGATAAGCGTCCGAGTAGCAGTTTTTTACATTTCGGATCTTCAAACGAAATACGCCGTACACTTACGAAGCGCCAACTCCTTTCGGCAGTCCGAACCACTAATGCGTCACATGTCGAAAGGAAACGAAGTGAATAAAACAGCCACGCAATATCGCAATACCGTGTTTGGAGTGACCGCTACTCGCGGCGCACTGTTCGCAGTTGCGGCCATAGTGAGCACGGTTGGTCTTCAGCCCTCGCAAGTCATGGCGGCATCTGATGAGATCCGCCAGTTTACAGTCAATATTCCTGACGAACAGCTGGCGGAAATGCGTCAGCGCATCGCGGAAACGCGATGGCCCGAAAAAGAGACGGTACAGGATTCCTCTCAAGGCGTTCCGCTCGCGGCGATGCGTAAACTCGCGGATTATTGGGCGAAGGATTATGACTGGCGAAAGGGCGAGGCGAAACTAAACGCGTATCCGCAGTTCGTTACCGAGATCGACGGGCTGGACATCCATTTCATCCACGTGCGTTCGAAACACAAGAACGCTCTGCCGCTCGTCATCAACCACGGATGGCCCGGCTCCGTTTTCGAACAGCTGAAGATCATCGACCCGTTGGTCAACCCGACTGCGTACGGCGGTAAAGCCTCCGATGCATTCGACGTCGTAATCCCCTCGATGCCTGGATACGGTTTCTCCGACAAGCCGGCGAGCACTGGCTGGGGACCCGAGCGGATGGCCCGCGCCTGGCATGAACTTATGCAGCGGCTCGGCTACAAGCGTTACGTCGCCCAGGGCGGCGACTGGGGCGCCTTCGTGGTCGATCAGATGGGTCTCCAAAAGCCGAAGGGGTTGCTCGCCGTGCACACCAACATGCCGGCGACCGTTCCCGCTGATGTCGACAAGGCACTTCTTGCCGGCGCGCCGGCGCCCTCGAGCCTGTCAAGCGAAGAGAACCGCGCCTACCAGCAGTTGGTCCGAACTTTCAAGCAAGTTGACTATGCAAGATTGATGGCGACGCGCCCGCAGACGCTCTACGGCATTGCGGATTCGCCGGTCGGGCTCGCTGCCTGGCTCCTCGACCATAATGACGCAGACGGCCAGCCGGCCGCCGCCGTCGCTACCGCACTCACGCGGAAGGCGAGTTCCAAGGGGGAACTGACCCGTGATGAGATCCTCGACAACATCAGTCTATACTGGCTCACGAACACGGGCGTTTCGGCGTCGCGCCTCTATTGGGAATACAAAGGTGGTTTCTTCAACACCAAGGGCGTGATGATCCCGGTTGCCGTCAGCGTCTTCCCCGGCGAGCAGTATGAAGCACCGCGCAGTTGGACGGAGAAGGCATATCCGAACCTGATCCACTACAACAAGGTGGAAAAAGGCGGCCACTTCGCCGCATGGGAGCAGCCCATGCTCTTCGCCAAGGAGCTCCGCGACGGGTTCAAATCGGTTCGCTGATGAGTCCTGCGCAATTCCGGGCTTCCTCTCGCCGGAATTGCGCTCGGAGGACGCGGACGAGCCCTTGGCGTCCGCGTCCTTGCTTTTTCACGGCAGCCATGTGGACGCGTTCCATTGTGGCTCCCTATCGGAGTTAAAACATGTTTGGACGTTCTCGCTCATCGACAAACGGCGCTACATTGCGGCCACCGCATTAGCCGGGCTCCGCCGTCACGGAGCAGATGGCGTTGCAGCAGCCCGCCGGATTGCTCGGCATCCACAGCAATATGCCGGCGACCGTTCCGGCCGAGATCCAGAGGAGCCTCGACGCCGGTGGCCCAGCGCCATCCAATCTTTCCGCCGACGAGCGTCGCGCCTATGACCAGCTCGACTTCTTCTACAAGAACGGGCTTTCCTATGCCCAGGATGAGTAAGCGTCCGCAGACGCTCTATGGCATCGAGGACTCGCCGATTGGGCTTGCCAGCTGGATGCTGGACCATGACGCCCGCAGCTACGAACTGATCGCCCGCGTCTTCGATGGTCAGTCGGAGGGCTTGAGCCGTGATGACGTGCTCGATGACATCACGCTCTACTGCGTGACCAATACCGCCGTGTCATCGGCGCGGCTCGATTGCGAAAACAAGCTTGCTTTCTTCCAGCCGAACGGCGTGCAGATCCCGGTGGCCGTCAGTATCTTCCCGGACGAGCTCAGGCACCGAAGTCCTGGGCGGAAAAGGCGTTCCGGAAGCTCATCCATTATAATCGCCTCCCCAACGGCGGGCACTTTGCAGCCTGGGAACAACCGGAATTCTTCACCGAAGAACTGAGGACCGCGTTCAGGTCTCTGCGTTAGTCGGTCCCAGGGTAGGGGGCAACCGGGAGGTCGCCTCTACCCTCCCTCTCTCCCTTTGTTCGGCCTGATGCCTCCACCGCAATTGGACCTACAACCGGCGAATGTTCATCGCTCCTCGACCTGCCCGCGGAGCGTACTCGCCCCCCGGCGGCAGCCGAATAGAGGCCGTTCAGAACGTGCCATCGCGGCGGCAGAGGTCTCAGTGATCCGAGCCTTCGCACCGGGTCGATCGATGCGTGTCAATGCGCGGCGGCTGCAAGGACACATCTTCTTGTGAAGCCCCCCCGACACTATTTGCGTCGGCACTCGATGATCGCAGCAGAACGCGTCAGCCATCGGGGGGCCTTCCACAGGCAATGAACTCCCTCCGATGGTCCGAAACGGCTGAACCAATACGACAAGGCCCGGACGGGCTATGGGCACCGTCACTTTGCGTGTTGGCGATAGCAACATCAACAAACCTCGATGAAAGCCGCGATAGCGTCCGCCAACAAAGACCCAGCGCCTCTTCGTTTATGGGGCGCGGGGTGCTGGGGCGTTCTGCCTTCGACGAGCCATCTCACGCTATTGGCGGCTACACAGAACGCGTGCTCGCCAACTGAATCTTGGGATGTGGTCCAAGCTTTTCGGGGGGATGCGGACCGTCGAGCATGCCGCCTCGTGTTCTTCGTCGCACGCCTAAACATTTTGTATGTCCATGTAGAATTCGCGCCCATCTGAGTGAATTTTTTGTTCCAGAACCCTGAAATTAATCACTTGTAATTGTTGTAGATTCTTGGGTGCGACATCTACTGCGGTGTTGCAACTCATCAACCACTCACCAGGCCACGTTGTTACAGTTCACCGTCCATTCGGGCACACCCAAGATACGAACGCAGGGGACTATATCGCCCATGACCCGATCGGTCATGGTGAATAAATCCGAGCGTTCTATCCCGAGATCGGAAACCGCTCGGACCGATCCAACAAAGGAAAGTATCAACGATGAAGACGCTTATGAAATCTGCAATCGCCATGGCGATTATTACTGCTACCGCCGGCGCATCGTTCGCTCGCGCGCCGGACCGTGGCGAGTACTACCAAGGTACGCAACGGCAGGCAACGATCCGGACGACCAAACAGGGTTCGTTAATTGATCGCTTTGCCACGGGCAGCATCAGCAGCGACCAAGACGGCGGTAAGGCTCACCGTTTCATCAAGGGCGGGGAGGGCGAGTACTACCGGGGTATTCAGCGCAACTGACTAACGTGGCGACAGAAGCGGCCAGGCGCGCAAGCGTAGGCCGTTTCCTCGCTCTTTAAGTTGGCAGGTGAGGAGTCAACATGCCGGATGGTTCCGTTCCGCGGTCGGAGACACAGCGCAGCCGAAAGATGCCGGCCAAATCGGTCCCGGTTGTGTTCGCGTTTTTCATGTCAGCGATAATGGCGCTGCTGATGTCCAGCGTGACTGTCGCGGCGAATACGGGTTTTGATGACGGATATCCGCTTAGAGTGATCACGTCGTATGCTCTCGCGATGCCCGTTGCCTTCGTCTGCGTGCTGATCGTTCGACCGCTTGTAACGCGCCTCGTTTTCTCACTCTGCGAGTTCCAATAGTAGGGGTGTGCGCACGCGAGAGCTTGTCCACAAATCCCGAAGCTGGGGATCGACTTCTTCGTTAGATCTGCCGTCTGCTTCCAGCGCAGTTAGGCTACATGAGCGTCGTCAGTCCAAAGGCGAAAACGTGAATGCCTGATCCCCTTGATACCAAACAAATTCGTTTTCGCTGGCCGGAAGTCCTCCGGGGTTCCTGAGGACCACGCCGCACAAAGCGGCCTCCTTCTGGGAAAAGCAAACCTCGTTTTTGTCGATGCGGACCTCAACGTCAGTGAGGTTGCCGGTCCCAAAAGAAGTCCAACCTCCTGATAACGTAGCCCTTCCACCGGGCGAGATGATCATTTCGTGCGCCTCTCCGGATCCTAACACCCGTCCACGCAGCCTATGCCCGAGCAACCGCGAACGTATCTCGTCGGGCCCGAGTTCTTTCCCACTATCGATCCCGGTCGGATTTTCAGGTACTCCCGCCAAACGTAGTCCGCGGTGAAGCCGTTCTCTATCGGGTGGAAGAGCGAAATCCAGTGAGGGGCAGGTCGAGATCGTAGCGGCGATTCCGCCGTGCTCAACGCTCAGCTTGTTGAACCTGGTGATGGCTGCCGCAGCGTTCCGTTTGAGACCAAGGTGTCCATAGGCGGCCGCCAGAAGGAGAAGCGAACTGTCATCCTCGGGGTTGAGTTCGGTGCTGGTTCGGGCTGCCGTCGCCGCCGCCTGGAAATTCTCCATGCTGAACTCCGTCAGGCCGAGGACATACATGAAAAATGAAGGAGGTTTAGGGTCCAGTCTCATTGCGGTGCGGATGTGAGGGATGGCTTCTTCGGGACGCCCTGACGAAGTAAGCACAAAGGCCATAAGGGCATAACTCCACGAGTCTCCAGGCTCAAGGGCGATAGCTTCTTTTAGTTCAGCAAGTGCTGCGGGGTGCTGCCAGTCGGCTTCAGAGAGAAGACTCGCAGCCTGATGTCCCAGTGCCGTTTTGCTTTTCCGTGCTGATTCAAGGTACTCGACCGCTTTGGCTTTCGCCTCGGATCGGGATATTCGCAATTGTGAATGCCAACGCCACAGATATATACGGGCATACACCATGGCCGCCGCGGCATAGGCACGTCCGTATTCAGGGTCGAGCTCAATAGCCCGTTCGAAGAAAGGTATCGCCTTGACCAGGTCTTCGGGCGTGCTGCGACGGTGGTGTTCCCAACCGCGCAGGAAAACATCAAAGGCGGCCGAAACCGCTGTTTGATAACCTGGCTCTTTTGTTTCATTGCTTGACGTCAATCGGATTGCCAATGCATCAGCAATGCCACTCGTCACTTTATCCTGCAGCGCGAAAACATCGGATGTAACCGGCCGATTGCTACCGCGGAGATTTTGCTTTGATGCGGGCGATGAGTTCTTCGTCGTCGACAAAGCTGTCGAGGAAGTCGTTCCACTCCTGAGT
>NZ_JASKLR010000070.1 GCF_030124325.1 Sinorhizobium sp. 8-89 | reverse complement strand
AGCAGCGCCCGGAGATCGCGCGGGCGCGTGAGCTCTGGATCCGGCGACGGCGACGCTTCTTCAACAAGGCATTGGCGCGGCTGATCTTTATCGACGAGAGTGTGCTGCAGAGGCACGGAAGGAGTTCGGTATGAACTAAGACCGTAACGTGAAGCTGCGTGAATGATGGAGGATGGCCCTCCGGGATCGGCTTTCAGGAGCGGGTCTCAAACCAGTCCGAGCTGCTGCGGTAAAGAGCCGTGGTGGTGAGCGTCGGATGAAACGTTCGGACGAGATCCGAGCAGGTGCGTGTCCGAAAGACGAACGAAAGTGAACCCTCCGAAGACGCGTCGTTATGAACTTAAACGTCGTCGAAACCAGGACCGTTTCGTCACCCTGGGACAAGTCCGCCAGATGCCTGATGACCGGGCGGGCGGCGACCGGCGTAGAGGGGGCGTGAGTTGGACACAGGCTTTCGCGTGGAACTGCAGGAACCAGGCTCCTGATGCAAAGGGAGAAGCTCAAGCGGAGCAAACCGCGAGGCGAGAGTACTGATGCAGGAGACTGGGGCGGACTGCCCCGTATGAGCGTTGAAGGCCCTGTAATGGGGCCGGAGCAAAGGGGGCGGATCAGGTGGTCGTATTGTTTGGAACAACTGGAAGCAGGATGACTTCGCAGAATACGACAGACAAACCGTTTCGAATTGAGAAACGGCAAGTGTACGAAGCTTTCAAAGCGGTCAAAGCCAACCATGGCGCAGCCGGGGTGGACGGTGAGACCTTGGAGATGTTCGAAAAAGACCTTGCGAGAAACCTCTACAAGATCTGGAATCGGATGTCGTCCGGGACCTACTTTCCGCCGCCGGTGCGGGCCGTCTCCATTCCGAAGAAGACTGGAGGCGAAAGGGTTTTGGGTGTGCCCACCGTCAGCGACCGGATCGCGCAGATGGTGGTCAAGCAGATGATTGAGCCGGATTTGGATTCCCTCTTTCTTCCAGACTCCTACGGGTACAGACCGGGAAAATCGGCCTTGGATGCCGTTGGGGTGACGCGTCAGCGGTGCTGGAAATACGATTGGGTGCTTGAATTCGACGTCAAGGGGCTGTTTGACAATCTTCCGCACGATCTCTTGCTGAAAGCGGTCAGAAAACACGTCACATGCAACTGGGCTCTGCTCTACATCGAAAGATGGCTGACAGCGCCGATGGAGAAGAATGGTGAGGTCGTTGCGCGAACATGCGGCACCCCGCAAGGAGGTGTTGTCAGCCCCTGCCTCGCCAATCTCTTCATGCACTATGCGTTTGATTTGTGGTTGACGCGAACGCATCCGGATCTCCCATGGTGCCGATATGCGGACGATGGCCTTGTTCACTGCTGCAATGAACAGCAAGCAGAAGCCCTTAAGGCGGAGCTTGCCTCTCGACTGGCAGCATGCGGGCTTCAGATGCATCCGACAAAGACCAAGATCGTTTATTGCAAAGACCAGAGGCGCAGGGGGAAATACCCGAATGTCGTGTTCGACTTTCTCGGGTATCAGTTCCGGCCACGGCGTGTGGCGAACACACAGCGAGATGAATTCTTCTGTGGCTACACGCCCGCGGTCAGTCCCGCAGCGATGAAGTCGATGCGAGCTACGATCAAAAGCTTGAACATCCCGCGGCAAACGCCGGGGACGCTGGCTGAAATTGCCCGACAGATCAATCCGCTCCTTCGGGGATGGATTGCCTACTACGGTCGGTTCAGTCGCTCGGCCCTGTCTATCCTGGCTGATTACGTCAATCAGAAGCTCAGGGCTTGGATCAGGCGAAAGTTCAAGCGCTTTCAGTCCCATAAAACCCGTGCCAGTCTGTTCTTGCGAAAGCTGGCGCGGGAAAATCCGGGGCTGTTCGTACATTGGAAGGCGTTCGGAACGAACACGTTTACCTGATGGGAGCGGTGTGAATCGAGAGGTTCACGCACCGTTCTGCGAGAGGCCGGCAGGTGAAATCCCTCCGGCCTACTCACCCCTCGACCAATACGAAGCTGACCAAGCGTTCCGGCTGGTCACCAATAGGGCAGCGCTATCGCACCCACGCCCCCTTCGGCTCGTGGAAGACGCAGACCTTCATCGCCGGCCTGAGATCACATGGGATGGTCGCGCCCTTTATCGTCAATGCGCCGATGAACAAGCGCATC
>NZ_JASKLR010000069.1 GCF_030124325.1 Sinorhizobium sp. 8-89 | reverse complement strand
CACAGTGCGCTTCATAATGCATCCCTCCATCAGATTCCGGGCAACCGCACGACTTTATCGTATTGATAATCTTCATAAAACTTGGGGCGTCGATCGACGACACCCTGCACCCCTATCCGGACAGCTTCCGAGGATAATGCTTCGACGGGAACCATCCACGGCGAGCCGGGAAGGATTTGCGTTGCAGGTAAAATTCCTCTCTGACCAGGCTTTTGGCCGATCCGACGCAAATACCGAGTTTCTCCGCCGCTTTCGTCAAGCTGATCATCGGTACGTCTCCTTTGGTGGCATCATATTCGGGAATTCCCAGGCGCTCGCGCATGTCACGAACCCGCACGGTCGTCCAGCTCTCGCCATCACCTGTCTTACAAAGCATCCTATTGAGGGAGACCGCGAGTTCCCGATCTGGCCAATGTCCGCCCAGTTTGCGCAGCGCCTCGACGGCCGATGGTGCGAGCTCGGCAGGATATCTTCCGGTCTTGACGCGCGCCACACGCACCTCTGTGTGCCGGCCACCGATCCAATGGATCAAGAGCACCGCCTCGTTGGTCGCATCATCGAGATCGCAAATAATCTCCTGAACCAGGATGTGGATGAGCCGCTGCTTCGTTCGCGTCTCCGTGGAGGGTGCATTCCATACGGTCGGCAAATCCTGGGCAAGCTGCAGGAGACGGCCACGATCGATGACGGGGCGTGCTGCTGACAGTGCAGACAGGTCCTTGATCTTGCGCTCAAGCACGCCTACTCGCTCCAGGGCATCATTCCATCGGGCCTCCAGTTCGCGTGCAACATGCCGCTTGGCCGGGTCCACAAGCTCATACCTGCGACTGGCCAACAGCGCTTCGTAGCGTGCGCCTTCGAGGTCCCGCTCGATTGCCGCAATGACATCTCTTCGGGACCGCTCGACTTGATCCGAGGCGAAGATTGCCGCTTCGACAGCACGGTCCGACACCGCTTCTAAAATCTGCATCGCAACGGCGCGATCGACCCTGACGCCGCCAATGCCGATACAAAGGCCGACACCCACATGAGCATCGTCGCCGCGGCACTGATAGCGATGGGCGTTGCCTTTTGCGCTGCCGTAGAAGACGCGCATCATTCGGCCACAGCGACCGCATCGCATCAGTCCCGTCAAAAGGGCACGGCCGCCACGCGCTGACTTGCGATCGCAATTCTTCTTCATGTGTGCGTTCTCGGTCAGAAGCTTGTGGTTCTCCTCATACTCTCGCCAACTGATGTAACCTTGATGATTGTCGCGCAACAGCACGCTCCATTCGTCCCTCGGCTTGCGCACCCCCGTAGCCTTGCGAGCGCGGCCATCGACGATCCGCGTTCGCTGCGCGCGTCTTCCGAAGGCATAGGCGCCTGCATAGAGTGGATTGTGGAGAATCTGCATGACGCTGTGGTAGGCCGGCGCCTTCCAGACAAGCTTGCAGACGTCGACATTGCGCAGAACGACCGGCATCTTGATATCGGCCGACCGCAGCCACAAAAAGACCTGTCGTCCACTTCCCAGCTCCCGGAATTTGGCAAAAACGAGCCTGATCGTCTCTGCCACATGTTCGTCCGGGTCAATCTCGATCTTGCCCACTTCGCTCCAGCACAAGCCCGGCGGCAGCATGAACCGCAGTTCCCCGCGTCCTGCCTTAGAATCACGTGCGGCGATGCCGCGCTGACGCATCAAGCTAAGCTCATACTCCGACATCGTGCCTTTCAATCCAAGCAGCAGACGATCGTTGACGAGCCGCGGATCATAGGCGCCATCCGGATCGATGACCAGCGTCCCCGCAAGCGCGCAAAGGTCGATCAGATGATGCCAGTCCCTGCCGTTGCGCGCCAGCCGAGACGCCTCGATACAATAGACCGCTCCTACATTGCCGGAGCAAACCTGTGCCACAAGCCGTTCGAATCCAGGCCTTTCCATGCTGCCTGAACCGGAGCGGCCGAGATCGTCATCGATTACGCTCACCGATGCGAAGCCGGTCGTTGCGGCAGCTCCAGCCAGATCATACTGCCGGCGCTGACTTTCCAGATTGCCGGTGACCTGAGTCATTGTGGACTGGCGGACATAGACCACAGCGGCGCGGCAAAGATGGTCAGGCGTGATCTTCGTGTTCATCAACGCCTCCCGTCTTCGTCATTCTGTTCGCTTCCAAAGCTTCCAGCAGAAGATCCGCCAGCGCTTCCACCAACCCTTTGACGTTCTTGACCGCTGGAACCTGAAGATTTTGGCGCTCCAACTGCAGAACGAGTTGGTCGCGATTTTGATGTCGCCTGCTTCGCATCACCCTTCTCCTTCTTCCTTGAAGGACGGGATTTTGCGCCTCGTGAGCGAGTCGCGTCGAACGATGCCAGCGCCGCTGCCAACTCGTTGAGGCCGGCGATGCTGATCTCGGGCAGCCCTAACGCCATTGTGGTGCAATAACTTTGATCGAACATCCAATTCGGCAATTCGCGGCACAGATCTGGACGCTCATCCGTGTAGATGCAGGTTAAGCTCTTGCCACGCCTGAACGGCGAGACCTGCACCTTCTTCCCGAACAGCGGGTGCCAAGGATAGGCAATCGTCGAAAAGCGAGAAACGTATGCAGAATGTCGGTAGTTGG
>NZ_JASKLR010000068.1 GCF_030124325.1 Sinorhizobium sp. 8-89 | reverse complement strand
TGCGTATTTCAGGCGATCGTGAGCACGGATTTCACTGCATCGTGAGCACGGATTTCAGGGGATCATGAGCAACGATTTCAGAGGATCGTGAGCACCTTTTCGGAGGTGCTGGACGCTTCGGCCGACAACTCAGCCAGTCTACAGGATGCCTCGTTCAAACCGAGGAAGCCTGATGCCAACCCAGAGATTGTCGATGCGCCGGATCAGAGAAGTTTTACGTCTAAGGCATGTCCAGGGCCTAACCGAGCGCGCCATCGCGCACACGCTCGGGGTGAGCAATGGCGTCGTGCATGGTTATCTGCGGCGCGCCCGTCTTGCCGGGCTGAGCTGGCCGCTGCCTGAAGGGATTGATGACGAAGGCCTTGAGCTGCTGCTCTTCCCCGCGCCGAAGGCGGCGTCGCAAAGCCCCAGCCGGCCGGTGCCCGATTGGGGCTATGTGGAGAAGGAGTTGCGCCGCCGCGGCGTAACGCGGGTGCTCCTGTGGGAGGAGTATCGCGCCGCCAATCCCGACGGCTTTGGCTATACTTGGTTTTGCACGACCTTCGAGGCCTGGAAAGGGCGCGCGCGCCCGACGATGCGCCAGACACACCTGGGCGGCGAGAAGGTGTTTGTCGATTTTGCCGGCGACACCATCGACATCTTCGATCCCGTCACCGGCGAAGCGCACCCCATGAAGCTGTTCGTCGCAACGATGGGCGCCTCGAACTACACCTACGCCGAGGCCTGCCCGAGCGAGAGCCTGTGCGACTGGATCGGCGTGCACACGAACCTCTTCACCTTTCTGGGCGGCGTGCCGAAGTTCGTGGTCTGCGATAATCTCAAGGCCGCCGTCACCAACCCCGATCGCTACGACCCCGGTCTTAACCGGACCTATGCCGAGATGGCGAGCCACTACGGCACCGCAGTCCTCGCGGCGCGGCCGAGACGCCCGAAGGATAAGGCAAAAGTTGAAGTTGCGGTGCAAATTGCCCAGCGCTGGGTGCTGGCGCGGCTGCGCAATCAGCGCTTCTTTGCCCTGGCGGAGTTGAACGCTGCCATCGGCGTGGTCGTCGCCGAGCTCAACGCCCGCCAGATGCGCGGCTTCGGCTCCAGTCGCGCCGAACTCTTCGCCGAGCTGGACAAGCCGAAGCTGGGAGAACTGCCGGACCAGCCATACGTCTTTGCGCGCTGGAAGCGCTGTCGCGTCGCGCCCGACTATCATGTCGAGATCGACGGGCACTGGTATTCCACGCCCTACCGCCTTATCCGCGAGCTCGTCGATGTGCGCATCGCCGACAAGACCGTCGAGATCTTCCACAAGGGTCAGCGGATCGCCAGCCACGCCCGTGCACCCAACCGGCGCGGCCATACGACCGTCGCCGATCACATGCCGAGCGCGCATCGCCGCTACGGCAAGTGGACGCCAGGAGGATTGATCGCGGCCGGCGAGAAGATTGGTCCTTCCACCGCCGCCTTCTTCCAGGCCGTCATCGCTGACCGGCCGCATCCCGAGCAGGGCTTTCGCACCTGTCTCGGCATCCTGGCGCTGACCAAGAGCTACGGCAACGCGCGCGTCGATGCAGCCTGCCTACGCGGCATCCTCATCAAGGCACGCTCCGTCGCCTCGATCCGTTCGATCCTCAAGAACGGCCTTGATCGCGCGTTCCTCGACGAGACGCCCGACCACCAACCCCTGCGCCACGGCAATATCCGCGGTCAGGGCTATTTCCACTGAACCATGGAGAACCTAATGCTCACCCACCCCACCCATGAACGGCTGATCGCACTCGGCTTGACCGGAATGGCCAAAGCCTTCGAGGAGCAGCGACGATCACCGGACCTCGAGGCCTTGTCGTTCGAGGAGCGCATCGGTCTGCTGGTCGATCGCGAAGCCGGCGAGCGCGACACCAAACGGCTGACGACGCGGCTGAAGTTCGCCGCGCTGCGCCAGAGCGCCTGCGTGGAAGATGTCGATCTGCGCACGCCGCGCGGCATCGACCGCGCCGTCTTCGCCCGGCTCGTCGCCGGCGACTGGATCGACCGCCATGAGAACTTGCTCATCACCGGCGCAACCGGCCTGGGCAAGAGTTGGCTGGCCTGCGCGCTCGGCCACAAAGCCTGCCGCGACAATCGTTCGGTCCTTTACCATCGCGTCCCGCGGCTCTTCGAGGCGCTCGCCCTGGCGCGGGGCGACGGACGCTACGGCCGCCTGCTCAAGACGCTTGGGCGCGTGCAGCTCCTCATCCTTGATGACTGGGGCCTGTCGGTTCTCACCGCCGCCGAGCGCCGCGACCTCCTGGAGATCCTCGACGATCGCCATGGCCGCGCATCGACCATCGTCACCAGCCAAATCCCCGTGCAACACTGGCACGACGTCATCGGCGACCCCACGCTTGGCGATGCGATTCTGGACCGCCTCGTTCACAATGCGCACCGCCTGCAACTCACCGGTGAAAGCATGCGAAAACACAATGCTCGTGCCCACACCCTTGACGCAAACGCAAACACCTGAATCAATGAACAGGTCGGTCGAAGCGGCCGCTCATGATCGCGTGAAATACCTGCTCACGATCAGATGAAATGAGCGCTCACCATCGCGTGAAATGGCTGCTCACAATCAGCGAAATGCGCA
>NZ_JASKLR010000067.1 GCF_030124325.1 Sinorhizobium sp. 8-89 | reverse complement strand
GTAACCGGCCGATTGCTACCGCGGAGATTTTGCTTTGATGCGGGCGATGAGTTCTTCGTCGTCGACAAAGCTGTCGAGGAAGTCGTTCCACTCCTGAGTTGAGCGGCGAGCATAGGAGAGCATCTGCTCCAACTCCTCCATGCCGTCGTCTGTCAGGGCGGTGATGGATTCGTCCTCACCGTTATTGACGCTGATGATACTGCCGTAGGTCAGGTTGTCATCGTTGCTGACGATCGCCTGGAGAAGCTCCGGATCCTCGCCAAGAATTTCGGCAACGTATTTGATGGTGCGGACATAAGTGACTGTTGCCATCAGGCCGCCTCGGCGCAGATGACGGCAACAGGTGACCAATTCCAGGGGAGCAGTTCGTCGAGGCGATTGATCTTATGATCGTGGATACGATCGAGCACATCGGCCAGATAGGCCTGCGGATCGAGGCCATTCATCTTGGCCGTTTCGATGATCGTCATGGCACGCGCCAGTGTCTCCGCACCGGTGTCTGCGCCGGCAAAGAGCCAATTTTTCCTTCCAATTCCAACCGGGCGCAGGGCTCGCTCAGCAGCATTGTTGTCGATCGCAACACGGCCGTCCTCCAGGAACAGGCAGAATGATGGCCACCGACTCAGGCCATAGCGGAAAGCTTGCGCCAGATCGCCCTTGCCCGGAATGCGGGTCAACTGCGCCTCGGCCCAGACGCGCAAGGCTTCGACTTTTGCCTTGCTGTGCTTTTGACGCGCGGCGAGGCGGATATCGGCAGGCTGACCCACAATCTCACGTTCAATGTCGTAAAGCGCGCCGATACGGTCGAGAGCCTCGCGTGCGATCTCGGATTTATTCGAGGTCCAGATATCGTGGAAGTCGCGTCGCCAGTGTGCCCAGCAGGCCGCCTCACGGAAGCGGGATGTCCCATCCCCTCCAGGGTCATACAGCTTGCCGTAGCCTTTGTAGCCATCAGCCTGAAGGATGCCGCTTGTCTGTTCGAGGTGACGGTGGACGTGCTCTTCCTTCCAGTCGGGGGCGAAGTAATAGACCGCACCCGGTGGAGCCACACCCGCCCAGGGACGTTGATCGCGGACATAGGCCCAGATCCTGCCTTTCTTCACGCCTTTGCCCAGCCCCTTATCCCGCAGCGAACGATCGAGCACCCGGATCGGGGTGTCGTCGGCATGAAGAAGGTCACTGCCCATGATCGCCGCCTCGATCCGCTCGATCAAAGGCTGAAGCACCCGCATGGCGCGACCGCACCAATCGACCAGCGTGCTGTCGGGAATGTCGGCGCCCATGCGGGCGAAGATCTCGTTCAGGCGATAGAGGGGCAGATGGTCGTCGAACTTCGAGACCAGGATGTAAGCCAGAAGCCCGGCACCTGCCATGCTGCCCGGTATCGGGCGGCTTGGCGCCGGCAACTGCACCATCTTCTCGCAGCAACGGCAGGACTTCTTCAATCGGGCGACCTCGACGACCTTCATCTGCGCCGCGATCATGTCGAGGATTTCGCTGGCGTCTTCACCCACCAGGCGCAGTTCTCCTCCGCAATCGGGGCAGACTCTGCCGGGATCGATTTCCCTGCGCTCGCGCACGGCCTTTTCTGATACGCGTGGACGCCTGCGGATCACCTTCTCCCTGGAAGGATCTGTGGACGCCTGCGGGACGATCTCATCGTCCTCGTCTATTGGTTTGGTGCTGTTCTCCGACGCTGCGATCAACAAATCCTCCAGCGCCAGTTCCAATTGCTGGATTTCGCGCTCGATCTTCTCGGAGGATTTGCCGAAGGCCTGTTTCCTTAGCCTCGCGATGCGCAGCCGCAGGTCCTGGATCAATTGGTCGTGCGCCCGCAACGTCGCCGACATCTTCGCATTTTCCGCCTGCAAGGCAGCGATCATCGCCTTCAGGAAGGCGGGATCATCGGGAAGATTTTGGCTCGCGTTCGACATGAGCCTGACTATCAAAAATCAGGACGAATTGCCATAAAAACAATAAGATTCAGAGAGATATAAATCAGCCGACACGTGCCGGTGGTGCGCCCCAGTTTGGACGCCGCCAATCGATCCCTTCCCATAACATCGCCATCTGCGCCGACGTCAGCCGGGCTGTCCCGTCGGCCGCCGAAGGCCAGGGGAAACGTCCCTTTTGCAGAATTTTGTAATACAGGCAGAAGCCCTGCCCATCAAAATAAAGGAGCTTCAAACGATCACCACGTCTGCCTCGAAAGGCGAAGACCGCGCCCCCGGTCGGCCTCTGGCGCAACACGTCCTGCGCCAGCGCAGCCAGACCCTCTATTCCTTTGCGCATGTCCGTAACCCCGCAAGCCAGGTACACGCGCACGCCAGTCCCTGGTCCGATCATGCCGCTTCCACCGCCCGGATAAGCCGCGTCAGGACGCTGGCGTTCACGCCGCTGTCGAAGCAAAGGCTGCGACCGCGGGGCAATCGCAACTCGATCATCCCAGATCGGTCCTGTTGATCGCCATGTTGCTCGGTCTGCACGGCACTCATGTCGACGGGAATAAACACCGCATTGGTGGATGGCGACAACAATCCCTTCTTCTTCAGCTCGCTGCGCCAGGTGTAAATCTGCTGCCGCGTCACGTGGTGCCGATGAGCCACCTCCGTCACCGTAGCTCCCGAAACCCCAACCGACATGACGATCTCGCGCTTTTCTTCGTCGCGCCATCGCCGCCGCCGTTCCTGCCCAAGAATTTCCACGCGCATCGTAACACTCGCCTAAGACACGTCCCTAACGACGTCGTTAAACACGTGTCTTAGGCCATCAAGGCCCAATCCGGCAGGCGGTCACAATCGGGCGGTTACC
>NZ_JASKLR010000066.1 GCF_030124325.1 Sinorhizobium sp. 8-89 | reverse complement strand
AACGGGCGCCGAATATCTCTCGCTCAAGCTCGACGATCCCTCCTTCACGGCGCCGGTCTACGCCTCTCTCGTTCAGGGTGACAAGGGCGAGCACAAGCTCATCTGGTCCCGCTGACCAGCCCAACGGGCGCTCCGCTCACAGCGGGGCGCCCCTTCCACTCCCTCGGAA
The DNA here is from genome assembly GCF_030124325.1 of Sinorhizobium sp. 8-89. Lineage (GTDB taxonomy): Bacteria > Pseudomonadota > Alphaproteobacteria > Rhizobiales > Rhizobiaceae > Sinorhizobium. The sequence continues at coordinate 2,961 of NZ_JASKLR010000066.1, read as the reverse complement.
TTATGCGGAGCAGAACCAGCCGCAACTGCCGACAAATCCGGCCTTCAGCAGCTAGCACTCCGCAAAATCCCGCTCTCTGCATAATCGCAAGCTGATGCGAACACGCGGTAGTCCGGGCCGTTCTCGGTGTCGCTTTCGGCGGGCACGAACTTCACGGACTTGACGTTGAGGGTGAGAGTCTTGACCGAACCCGACATTCGCCGGTTTCCGAGGGGGTGAAGGTGCCGATAGTAGCCATGATAGGATGTCCCTTTTGCTGATCGGATCGCGCCTACACGCGGCGGCTGCTGCTCTCCGGCGCCTCATGGGGACACCGCAAGGATCCTGCGACACAATGGCTAGCCGCAACGCAGCACAGGCGCGCCCTACCTCGCCTTGCCCGCTCGCGCGATGAGCACCGCCATAAGGCGCTCGCCAGCAATCTCCGGCGAGCCCGAATTGTCGATATGCAGCACATCGTCACCGTCGACCCTTTGCTGCTCGCTTCGGATCAGACGCTCTCTGATGCTCTCCAGACTTTCGCGTCCGCGTTCGACCAGGCGCTTCGCCAATACATCCATTGGGGCGCTGACGTTGACAACAAGCAGTTGCGGGTAGCGCTGTCGCGCTTCGGACAACATCGCACGGGAGCCGTTGGCGACGACGACATCGCCAGGCTTCAGCCACGCGTTGATCTCCGAAGAAATGCCGTAGGAAAGACCATGCGCTTGCCAATGCAGCGCAAAGGCGCCTTCGCGAACCCGCCGCTGGAACTCGTCATCGTCAACCGGTTCATGGTCCTCTCCGACCGCAGCCGGCCGGCTGATCACACGGCGGACGAAATGCACGCGCCGATCGGATCGAAGCCGAGCCCGTGCGTAGTCGATCAACGTGTCCTTTCCTGCACCGCTTGGTCCGACGACGAGAATGAGTGTTCCTTGGTGCGACATGGCGGCTTCAGATCGCCGCCTTGAGCAGCGCTTCGCAGTTCAGCGCATGCTGCGAGCGGACCATAAAGTCGCCGCCATCATGCTCCTGCACGAACAGCGACAGGGTATCGATGCGATAATCCACAGACAAATAGGGTTGGAACACCGTTTCCAGGCGCTCTCTCGTTTGTGCGCGGTCGTCCTCGGGCACGCGGCCGGTCAGCGTCATATGAAACCGGAACCGGTCGAGCACGTAAGGGTATCCCCATTGCACGAGATGGGCGGTCTCAACCGCATCGAGCGGCGCCTGCAGCCGCCGTTGGAGTTCCGGCGTGTTCATCGGCGCCCGAAATCGATCGAACTCTTCGACGATCTGCGCAGCAAAGCCGCGCAAGGCCGCCGGGACGGGACTGGCGGGAACGAGCGCGAAGAAGCCGCCGATGAGATCGATCTTCAACGGCCCGATCGGGCAAGGAGATCGCCATGCAGCAAAGGTGCCGAGCGCCTTTTCCAGCTCCTCGACCGAAGTGCCGTCTCTCAACCGGAACGGTGCCTTCAGCGTGGCGTGAAAGCCGTGGCGGTGCGGCGCCGATGTTAGATGAACGTCCGCTTCGGGTCGGCGGTGGTCGGCAGCATCCCCCCTGCCGAATGCATCGCGGCCTAACCATGCACTCGCCGCCACCGTCAGCGGATGGTCCGGAGCCGGCGTGTAATAGATGGCGTAGCGGGGATTGGATGGGGCCGGCATCAGGCGCAGGCCTTCGCCATGGCGGCCGCCGGCACAGCCATCGCGGTCGGTTGGCTGCCGACCTCGAACAGGCTGTCGGCAACGGCCTCGCGCACTTCCTCATCGTGGAAGATGCCGACGATCGCCGCGCCGCGGCCCTTCGCCTCGTTGATCAGCTCGACGACGGTCGCACGGTTGGCGGCATCGAGCGAGGCGGTCGGTTCGTCGAGCAGCAGGATCGGATAATCGACGATGAAGCCGCGGGCGATGTTGACGCGCTGCTGCTCGCCGCCGGAAAAGGTGGCGGGGGCCAGAGACCAGAGACGTTCGGGGATGCGAAGGCGAGTGAGCAGGGTCTTGGCGCGCGCCCTGGCCTCCTCGGCCGGCATGCCGTTGGCAATCGCCGGCTCGGCGACGACGTCGAGGGCGCCGACGCGCGGGATGACGCGCAGGAACTGGCTGACATAGCCGATCGTCGTGCGGCGGATCTCCACCACCTCCCAGGGCTCGGCGGCAAGCAGGTCGAGAGACTCGCCATGGTGCTCGACGAGGATCTGGCCCTCATCCGGCTTGTAGTTGGCATAGAGCGAGCGCAGCAGCGTCGACTTGCCGGCGCCGGACGGTCCGTGCAGGCAGACGCATTCGCCGGACTTCACTACAAGGTCGATATTGTCGAAGACCGGCAGGACGATGCCGCCCTGGGTGTGGAGCGTGAAGGTCTTGGTCAGACCCTTGGCGTGTAAACGAATGGTCATGGGATATCCTTTTCGTCTCAAACCTGTAGGACGGAGGAGACGAGCAGTTGCGTATAGGGATGATGGGGATCGTCGAGCACCTGGTCAGTCAGGCCCTGCTCGATGACGCGGCCGCGCTGCATGACCATCAACCGGTCGGCGAGCAGACGCACGACGGCCAGGTCATGGGTGACGATGATCGCGGCGATGCCGAGCTCGCGGACAAGCCCGCGCAACAGGTCGAGCAGGCGCGCCTGGACCGAGACGTCGAGGCCGCCGGTCGGTTCGTCCATGAAGACGAGCCGGGGACGGGTGACGAGATTGCGGGCGATCTGCAGCCGCTGCTGCATGCCGCCGGAGAAGGTGCGAGGCTTGTCGTCGGTTCGGGCCAGATCGATCTCGACTTTTTTGAGCCAGTCCTGTGCTTCCGAGCGAATGTCGCCGTAGTGGCGGGCGCCGAGCGCCATCGGCCGCTCGCCGATATTGCCGCCGGCCGACACATCGAGCCGCAACCCGTCGCGCGGATTTTGATGGACAATCCCCCAGTCGGTTCGGGCAAGGCGTCGTCGCTCGGGTTCGGAGAGCGTGAGAA
>NZ_JASKLR010000065.1 GCF_030124325.1 Sinorhizobium sp. 8-89 | reverse complement strand
TGCTCCTCATCAGCATGATCAGCGCCGCCGCAAGGGCCATCATCCCTCCCGCCGCCCCGACCACCATCTCACATGATCCAACAAAACGCGTTGCGCATGCGTTTTTAGAAAACGTACGGGATGAGGCCGGAAAAGCAGCCAGCCTACGCTGGAATGGCTTTGAAACCTCCGATTTGTTCGACGCGCCGGACTCCCCCGGCGCCAACAATCAAATCGAGGAAAACAGCGTGACAAAGCGAAAGCGCAGACATCGCCGGAGTGTCGATGTTCGGATCAATTGGCTGCAACCACATGTCGACGGCTTCAAGCACTGGCTTGTTCAGCGGAATTATGCGGCCCCGACAATAGCTGAGGTGGTGCGCCTTTTAGCACTGTGGGGCGATTGGGTGCGCGCCGCCGGCTTCGACGTCGAAACACTTGCCGCTGGTTTGAGCGCATCTGCATCGGTGTTCCAGGGTAGCAAGACTGCCCGTGCGCCACAGGGCCCTGCCGCACTGTTCGTCAGGTATCTGCGCGAGTGCAACGTTCTGGTGCAAGAGCGGCCGTCGTCATTGGAGGAGACTTGGCCGACACTGGCCGCCTTCGGTCGCTGGATGCGGGAGCAACGCGGCATCAAGGACTCGACGCTCAACACCTACCAGCCGACATTGATCGATCTATTTATATCGCTCGGCACAGATCCAGCGGCTTACACGGCTGCCGCGATCCGCAACTTCGTGATTGAGCGAGCGAAGCCGCACGGGCGCTGGCGGGCGCAGGGCATCACCGTCGCCACGCGCGCCTACCTCAAGTATCTCGTAGCAATGGGGCAATGTCCTGTCGGGCGGGAGCATGCGGTTCCGAGCTTTGCGAACTGGCAACTAGCGACGACACCGCGCTTCCTCGGACAAAGTGATATCGAGCGTCTCCTTGCCACATGTGATGGCGAAAGCCGCTTGCGCGATCGCGCTGTCATGCTGCTCCTGGCCCGGTTGGGCCTCAGAGCGAGCGAAGTCGCTAATCTCACTTTCGGTGACATCGATTGGAAGAATGGCCGAATAACTCTTCTCGGAAAGGTCCGGCGCGAGGAATGGCTGCCGCTGCCACAGGACGTCGGCGATGCCATCTTGGCTTATATCGAGCGGGCAAGGCCGCGCATTGCGACGGCTCGGGTGTTCCTGACAGATATCGCACCGATCAGGCCGCTGAGCCGCATTGCCGTGAAGTGTATTGTACGTCGCGCGCTCGACAGAGCAGGAATTGAAAGCATCCATCGCGGCGCGCATGTGTTGCGGCACTCGGCGGCGACCGCAATGCTGCGTAGCGGTGCAAGCCTTGCCGGTGTCGGAGCCGTGTTGCGTCACCGATCTCCATCGACGACCGCGCTCTACGCCAAGGTAGATATCGGCCTCCTGTCCGAAATCGCACAGCCGTGGGGCGGGAGGTTGCCATGCTGAGCGCTGACGTCACCCGCTATCTTACTCTGCGCCGTGCGCTCGGTTACAAGCTTGACGACGCCGAACGGCATCTTCTCGCGTTCGCGTGCTTTGCAGCGGAGCGCGGCGAGAGCCACATTCGTGCCGCAACGGTTCTCACATGGTTGCCCGCAGCTGCCAAAAGCCCAAACGCCATGGCGCGTCGCCTGGCGGACGTGATCCTCTTTGCTCGCTTCATGCAGGCGGAGGATCCTCGTCACGAAATACCGCCCGCAGATATCAAGCGGGTCACCAATCGGCCGGTTCCCTACATCTATACTGCGGACGAGATCGCTCGGATTCTCGATGCTGCCGGCAATCTGAGGCACCAAAGGCCCAATCCGCTTCGTCGCGAGCGGCGCCGAGCGCGGCGAAGTTGCTCGGCACTTCGTCGCCCTGTCGACATACCTGGGCCATGTCAGTATCCACACTACCTACTGGTATCTTCAGGCGACGCCGGAAATGATGGTCGACATCGCCGCGGCGGCAGAAGCTTTGGTCAGGGAGGACGCTGCATGACGGCGCTTGCCCCTCTCATCACCGGCTTCCTGCGAGACTATATGCCTCAGCAGCGAGGTTATAGCCCACAAAGCTGTGAGACATATGCGTTCAGCTTCAAGCTGCTGTTCAACTTTGCAGCAAGACAGCTCGGCACTCGTCCGTCTCTGCTCACGATCGAAGACCTCGATGCGCCGATGATCGTCGCATTCCTCGCGCACATTGAACGGGATCGCGGCAACAGCGTATCCACGCGCAATGTGCGGCTCGCCGCCATCAAGGCGTTCATGCGATACCTCGAGCACAAGGTGCCGTCCGCCCTGGAGCAGATCGGCCGGGTCCATGCAATCCCGACCAAGCGCTATGACCAGAAGCTCATCCGTCATTTGGCGATGGAAGAGGTCCGCGCGATCCTCAACGCGCCCGACCTCGCGACGCGGTCCGGAATCCGTGATCGGGCAATGATGCACCTCTGCTTCGCCGGAGGCTTGCGGGTCTCAGAACTGGTCGGCGTCCTGACGGAGAACCTGTCGCTTCGCCACGGCGCGAGCGTGACGGTTCTAGGAAAGGGCCGCAAGGAACGCTGCCTGCCGCTTTGGAAGGATACTGCACGAGACCTTCGTGCCTGGTTGAGCGTCCGGGGCGCAGTCCGCGTACCGGAGCTCTTCGTCAATGCCCACGGCGATGCAATGACCCGCGCCGGCTTTGAGTATGTGCTCGACAAGCATGTCGGCAAGGCCGCTGAGAGTTGCGCATCGCTTCGTGATCGTCGCGTCTCACCGCACCAGCTTCGGCACGGCTGCGCAGTCGTGATGCTGCAGGCGACCCGCGACATCCGCAAGGTGTCCTTGTGGCTGGGGCACGCCGACATCCGCACGACCGAGGTCTATCTTCGCATGGACCCGTCCGAAAAACTGGAAGCGGTCGAGGCGGTGGTCCCTCCTGAACTGAGGCGTGGCCGCTTCAAGGCACCGGATGCCCTGATCGCGTCCTTGCTGTCTGACTTGGAATAGCAGCGCGTTCCCACCGGATGCGCCCCTAAGCGGAGTTCGACGGTAAAGTCTGGTCCGCTCTATCTGATATCGCCCTCGCCACGGTCTCGGTACCATGTCGAGCGCGGTGTGTTTTGTTGATCTGGTGAGGTGATGGCCGGGGCGGCGGGAGGGATGATGGCCCCTGGTGGCAGCGCTGATCATGCCGATGAGGAGATG
>NZ_JASKLR010000064.1 GCF_030124325.1 Sinorhizobium sp. 8-89 | reverse complement strand
CGTCCGATGCGCTTCCGCATAGGTCCCATGCATGTTCGAGCAGGGAACCGCAGCGTTCGGAATCTGTCGCAGTTAGCGAGCCTCACTGGGGAGAAGATGCCGGGTCTCAAGCAGAACCGGTATGGCCGCCGTTAGTCCCGATCACAAGCGCTAATTTCGCCGATTCGGCAAGTCGTAACGAACGCATGTCGACCTCCTTGTTGCGCAGATATTAATCGATTGACACAACACGACAGATGAGGAGGAAGGCTGTCCATCGAAAACGGCTTATCCTCTTTGACACCAATTTGGGAATGCTTGCTTGCCTCGGAACGGACCCTGCTCGCACACGATCGCTGGGCTGAGAACGAGGTTATGGGCCGTTTCCTTGTTACTCCCCGCGAAATAGCTTCCACTTAGTGGGCCGGAACGCGACGCGGGCGCTGTCGCCCAAGGAAGCGCGCTCGGGCGACAACTCGATTTCGATCAAAGACCGTTCTTTACCTATTTCCAATTCCAAATGGCGCGTGCCCGCCACACGGCGGCTCGCCGTCACGCGGCCGGCGAGACAGCCACCGGGAGCGTCGATGAGCTCGATGTCGTGCGGCCGGAAGTAGAGGGTTGCGGGTCCATCGAGTTCGTTTGCTGCGCGTAAGCCGATCGGCCCGTCCTCGAACAAGACCTCGTTGGCAGCCAATATGACGTTCAGGCAGTTCGATTGGCCGATGAAACGGTAGACAAAGGGCGAGACCGGGTGGTCATAGATCTCGTCGGTTGTGCCCACCTGCTCAATCAGGCCTTTGCGCATCACAACGACGCGATCGGCAAGCTCGAGCGCTTCCTCCTGATCGTGGGTGACGAAGACCGTCGTGTAGCCGGTGCGGTCGTGAATTTCGCGCAGCCATCGGCGGAGCTCCTTGCGCACCTGCGCGTCGAGCGCGCCGAAGGGTTCGTCGAGCAGCAGCACGCTCGGTTCGACTGCCATGGCACGAGCGAGAGCCACGCGCTGGCGTTGGCCGCCGGAGAGCTGGGCCGGATACCGTCTTTCGAGTCCCGAGAGCTGCACCAGCTCTATGAGATCGAGTGCCCGGCGGCGGATCTCGTCGGCCGGCGGGCGCTTCTTGTTGGGCCGCACCTTCAAACCGAACGCAACGTTTTCAACCACGGTCATGTGCCGGAAGAGAGCGTAGTGCTGGAAGACGAAGCCGATGTTTCTCTCCTGCACGGTCTTCTTCGACGCGTCTTCGGTGCCGAAGAGAATCATGCCTTCGGTCGGGCTTTCAAGCCCGGCGATGAGTCGGAGCAGCGTTGTCTTGCCCGAGCCGGACGGGCCGAGCAGCGCGATCAGCTCGCCTGAGTGGATATCCAGCGTCACATCCACAAGCGCCGGAAAGCGGCCAAATTCCTTGCATAGGTTCTGGACGCGGACTTCCATGAGTGTCTCGTCCTTTCAATGCCTGCGGCTGGCAGCAGTCGCGGCGCTGCAGCGAAGCGCTTCGCTCGGCTGTCGACCGGCATGAACCCTATCGACCCGGCTTGTAGATCTGGTCGAAGATCCCACCATCAGCGAAGAATTTCGCCTGAGCTTTATTCCAACCGCCGAATTCGTCAATCGTCACCAGCTTGAGATCGGCAAAACGGGCAACGTCATCAGGATTGGCAAGTTCTGGCTTGTAGGGTCGGTAGTAATGTTTGGCGACGATCTTCTGCCCAACATCGCTGTAGAGATAGTCTAGGTAGGCTTCCGCCACCTTTCGCGTTCCCTTCCTGTCGACATTGCCATCGATGAGCGCCACCGGCGGTTCGGCCTTGATCGAAATCGACGGCGTGACGATCTCGAATTTGTCGGGGCCGAGTTCCTCGAGCGCGAGATAGGCTTCATTCTCCCAGGCGAGCAGCACGTCGCCAAAACCGCGCTGGACGAAGTTGGTCATCGCTCCCCACGCGCCGGTGTCGAGAACAACAACGCGCTTGAAGACCTGCGCCACATACGCCTGCGCCTTGGCCTCGTCGCCATTGTTGGCAGCACGTGCCCAGGCCCAAGCCGCGAGGAAGTTCCAGCGGGCGCCGCCCGATGTCTTCGGATTCGGCGTGATGACCTGAACGCCTTCCTTCGTCAGGTCACTCCAATCCTTGATGGCTTTCGGATTGCCCTTGCGGACCAGAAAGACGACCGTCGAGGTATAAGGAGCGCTGTTGTTTTCGAGCCGCCTCTTCCAATCGTCCGGGATCCTGCCGGTCGCCTGAGCAATGGCGTCGACATCGGCTTCGAGCGCAAGCGTCACCACATCGGCTTCGAGGCCGTCGATCACCAATCGCGCTTGCTTACCGGAACCGCCGTGTGACAGATCGATTGTCACCGTCTCGCCGGTCTCCCCCTTCCACTTCTCAGCGAAAGCGGCATTGAATTCCTTGTAGAGCTTACGCGTCGAATCAAAGGACACGTTTAGGATTGTCGTATCGGCGAGAGCGAGCCCGATGGAGCCAAGCTGCAGCAGCCCGAGCATAAGCGCTAGTTTCATTACTTGGGCGAGTTTCGTCGCTCCCATCTCGACCTCCACGCTAGTCCGAATGAAGGTACCTCCCGAACGCCGGGCGGGAAAGCCGAGAAAAGGCGCTGAGCGGCGCTGCGCTCATGCGCAATCAGAATGCGCGCACCAACGAGCGACAATTGCCCTTTCCGCCGCGGTGAGTTCACGGGCGCTGGTCAATCTCACGCGTGTTCCGCAGGACGTTGTTCGGAAGTCGCTAGACCGAGAGTTCAGTGCAGTCCGAAAGGGCTCAGCAGTTCCTCGCGGTGCTTGACAAACTCGGCGCGCTGCGGTCCCACGGACGGGGCAGATCGATCAGGACCTCTGCGGCACCAGCCTCACCCATAACCGCATCGGGATTTGCTTGCGCTACGGCGCAAGTTGATCCCATCCAGTCATTCGTCCGACCAGCCACTCAGCTTCTGAAACCCGCCTGCAAATAAATTCCCGGCGCGAACTCGTGCCGTCAGTGCCGAGCTGTCAATCCAGGCCTGGATTTCGAATGTCAGCAGGCCGAGAAAGATGACTTCCGCCAACCTCGCCGCCGCATGCAAGGCGGTCATTTCGGGCCAGTTCATGGCGATGTCGTGGTGCCCGATCCAAGCGTCAGGATCCTTGTAGTCGATGACGCCGCGCGCCGTCCTCCCGACGCGTTCACGAA
>NZ_JASKLR010000063.1 GCF_030124325.1 Sinorhizobium sp. 8-89 | reverse complement strand
GGCGGTGGAGTCGGCATGATTGGACCAGGGACTGGGGTTCGGGTCTATCTTGCCTGTGGAGCCACCGACATGCGTAACTATGCGGCGACGATAATTATGCGGAGCCGGAGACGCCGATGGGCGCATTGCCCGGCTTTTCGACATCCACCGACTCCACATAACTATGCACTAACGGGTGGCCAGCATCGCGATCAGTTTGTCCGGCGGGCGGAATTTGCCTGGCTTGATGCCGAGCGGCGCCAAAGCGTCGAGCATCTCGAGTTTTTCGGTAGGGTCAGCGCGCAGGTAGATCTCCGTGCTCTGGAGAGTGGCGTGACCCAGCCACAGCGCTACTTTGCGAATGTCGCGCGTCGCCTGAAGCACGTGCATGGCGCAGCTGTGGCGCAGCACATGGGGCGATATCGACTTCGTCGCCATCGTGGGCGCGACGCCGACAGCGGCGGCGGCGTGCTTTTCAAGGATGTATTCGAAGCCGGAGCGCGTCATCATCCGTCCAGCGTTGTTCAGGAAGAGGGCCGTGTCGCCATCCTTGGGTCTAACCGCGATCCAGGCACGGATCGCGGCAGCGGTCTCCTGCCAAAGCGGCAACACGCGCTCTCGTCGTCCTTTGCCGATGATATGGATGCTGGCGGGTGACCGTCCGTCGAACTGGTCTAGGGTGAGACCGACGAGTTCGGAAACGCGCAGCCCGCCAGCAAAAGCCAGATGCAGCATGGCCCGATCGCGAATGCCTGATGATGTCAGCCGATCCGGTGCATTGAGCAGCGCTTGCACTTCGGTACGCGAAAGCGAAGCCACGAGCGCCTCGTCAATCTTCTTCATCGGAATGGCGTGCACCCGAAGGGCCTGATCCAGCACCGCGGGTGCGCGATGCTCGAGATAGCGAAAGAAGGACTTCACGGCAGCCAGCCTGGCGTTGCGCGATCGGGCCTTGTTGCCACGCGTCTCTTCGATGTGTTCGAGAAAGGCGAGGATCATCGGTACGTCGATATCTTCGATCTGCAGCAGACACGGTCGCTTGCTCAATCGTCGCGCGGCGAACGTCACCAGCAGTTGGAAGCTATAGGCATAGGCATCGCAAGTGTGAACGCTTGCGCGTCGTTCCCGGGGAAGATGCTCGCGCAGGAACGCGGTGAGGTGCTGGGCAAGCTGGGTCATGCCGTCGCTCCTCGATGCAATGTCTCGCCGGCTGCCGACATATGCGCCATCAATTCCGGCGTTGACTGAAGATACCAGTATGTATCGGTCACATGGGCATGCCCCAAATAGGCGCTTAGGGCAGTGATATGCCGCGCCACCGCCTGGGAATCGTGCGCACAGCGTTCGAGAGAGCGGACCGCGAACGTGTGGCGAAGATCGTGGATCCGCGGCCCTCGCGATCCTGCAGCGCCTCGCAAGCCGATCGATCGCATGATCTGCAGAAAGACCGTTATTACTGTCGGATAAGCGAGCGGCGTTCCCTGATCCGAAATGAAAAGCGCATCGCTCTGACTTGCCGCCTTCAGGCGAGTCGCGAGGTATCCGTCCAAGGCGCGTCGGGTCGTTGTGTGGAGCGGCAGCAACCGACTCTTCTTGAACTTGGTCTGAGCAATGATCAAGCCGTCGTCGGTCACGTCGTGTAATCGTATAGCGATCGCCTCCGAAACACGCATGCCGGTCGCTGCAATCATCCCGAACATCGTGGCGTAGGTGAGCGATCGGATTGACCCGTCGGGGCCAAGTCGCTGCGCGGTGTCGATCAGCCGTCGGATCTCCCCGGGACTGTAGATATAGGGCGTGCGGCGTTTGCGACTGGCGCGGCCGAACAGATCAGCGGAGGGAACTTCATGGCGCGGATCTTCGGCATGCAGCGAGAGCGCGAAGCGACGTACCGCCAACAGACGGTTGCGACGTTGTTCGAGTGAAGGCGCCTGTAGCGCCCACTCGTGCACGGTTGCCGTCGTTATGAAATGCTCACCGCGATGCTCGGCAAAGGCGACGAAGTTGCGTAGGAGAATGCCTGGGGTCCGAAACTTGAATCCCAGGGCTTGGTGCAGCGCCGCATGATCGGCGAGGAGCTGACTCAGCATGGCAGCTCTCCCGGCCAGGGCTGGGCAACCTGCTCCAGCATCGCGACATCGACCTTGGCGTAATGCGCAGTCATATCGAGTGAACGGTGACGCAGCACCGTGCCAACAGCTTCGAGTGTGGCCCCCGAGCGCAGCATCGAGGTTGCCGCCGAGTGGCGCAGCAGGCACGCTCCGGTCGACGGGGGATCGGAAATGCCCGCACGTTTTAGCGCCAACGCTACGATCGTGGAGACATGGCTGGACTGTGCAAATGGCCGGTATGGAGCAATCATTGAGAGAAATACCGCCTCTTGATGCACGTGCGGCCGTTCCTGCTCGATGTACGCGAGCAGTGCATCGCCGACGTCCTGCGGCAACGGCAGTCGAACTTGACGGCGCGCTTTGCCACTCAAGCGCAGCATCCCAGACGTCCATTCGATATCGCCGAGGCTGAGTCCGGCTACATCCCCGGCCCGCAGCCCCAAGCGAGCCAGTAGGAGCAGGATTGCACGGTCCCTCAAGCGCCCTCTGGTGAGTTGATCACAGGATGCAATGACGCGCTCGACAATCGGCGGCTGCGAGATACCGTGGCAACGACGAAAGGCGCCATTGCAAGACCGGCGGAATGGCGTGATCGAGGTTGGGGCGGCACAAGCCGACACCCGCGAGGAAGCGAAGATAGCTGCGCAAGGCGCTCGTTATGGTCCTCAGGTCAGCCGGCCCGGTTCGCTCGCGCCACTCGCGGACAACATTACGGATCCGGGCGGCATCATAGTCGAGGGTCGCCGTACCGAGTTCTGGTAACAGCTTATGCAGGTGGCGAAGGTGACGGGCGATCGTTCGTCCCGACAGTCCCCGGTGGACGCGCAACCAGCTCTGATAGTCGTCAAGCAGGGGATATGGCGACGCGACCTTCAAGGGTGGACGCACGACACCTGCCCTTCGCAGGAAAACAACGAACCTCCCGGCGCGGCGCGAATATTTTGGTGAGATACGCAGCCACTGCCGCCCACCAGGACATCGACACCGATGTTCGGCAAAGCCACGAACGACATCGTCATCGATGACGTCGATCGAGATACCGGCGCTACCAAGCCAGGTCGCGAAATGTCGGGCCGAGGCCGTGTAGCCCTCAATGGTCAGCGGCGTATATCTCTGAGCGGCAAGGTCGTCCGCGAACTGATCGATCCATGACGATAACGGTCCTGGATCGAGGAACCAGCGGTTACGACTATTGGTATCCATATTTACTCTCCTCACAACGTGAACCCATCGTGAGGGAGCATAGTTATGTGGAGCGACCGCGCCTGCCTGTTCTATCTAAGTTGCTGTAAAAACTGCATAATCTATAGGTGGCAATGACAACTCCGCATAATTATCGTCGCCGCATAGTTGCGGTTATGTGGTGCACCACATAACCGCAAGGGCATCGAAGGTCTGGCTGCGCTTGCGCAGGAAGTGTTGCGCCAGAAGCCGACAGGAGGTGCGGTCTTCGCCTTTCGGGGGCGACGTGGCGATCGTTTGAAGCTCCTTTATTTTGATGGTCAGGGCTTCTGCCTTTATTACAAGGTCCTCCAGAGAGGCCGTTTCCGTGGCCGTCGACCGCCGATGGAACGGCTCGGCTGACGTCGGCGCAACTGGCCATGCTGTGGGAGGGGATCGATTGGCGACGACCCAACTGGGGT
>NZ_JASKLR010000062.1:5000-6433 GCF_030124325.1 Sinorhizobium sp. 8-89 | reverse complement strand
GAAACGGCAAAGGCGCCCGGGAGGGCGCCTTTTGTGGATTGTTGGTTGCGGGGGCAGGATTTGAACCTGCGGCCTTCAGGTTATGAGCCTGACGAGCTACCGGGCTGCTCCACCCCGCGTTAACTTCTGGGCCGGGTCGACGCCCGGTATTTTTTTGTTTGCCCGTCCTCGGCCTTCGGCCTGCGGTCGGCCGGGGCTGCTCCACCCCGCGTTATTGTTTCAAAGCAGAAGGGCCGCTTTTGGCGGCCCGTACTTCGGCTTGGGCCGAGGCGTGAAGAGAGAAGATGTTTTTCTTGCGTTTTGCAGACCTGGCAGCGACCTACTCTCCCGCGTCTTAAGACGAAGTACCATCGGCGCTGGGGCGTTTCACGGCCGTGTTCGGAATGGGAACGGGTGCAGCCACCCCGCCAGAACCACCAGGTCGGCAAAGCGCAAGCTTTTGCTCCCCGCGGGGAGCAAAGTTTTTCGAGAAGCTGGTGAAGCAATTGCTTCGTTTTGAACACGTCATTGTCTGCCGCTCTCGGCCGAAGGCCGCAAGCGCAGAGCGCGTCGCGCCTTGTGGCGCGGCCCGTCCGCAGCGCTTTCGCGCGTCAGGACAGTCAACAGCTCATCTTCGATGAGCATGAGCAATGGGAACGATCAAGCCGATCGAACGATTAGTACCGGTAAGCTTCATGCGTTGCCGCACTTCCACACCCGGCCTATCAACGTGGTCGTCTTCCACGGTTCTCAAGGGAATACTCGTTTTCAGGTGGGTTTCCCGCTTAGATGCCTTCAGCGGTTATCCCTTCCATATATAGCTACCCTGCTATGCCCTTGGCAGGACAACAGGTCCACCAGAGATATGTCCATCCCGGTCCTCTCGTACTAGGGACAGATCCTGTCAATATTCCTACACCCACGGCAGATAGGGACCGAACTGTCTCACGACGTTCTGAACCCAGCTCACGTACCGCTTTAATTGGCGAACAGCCAAACCCTTGGGACCTGCTCCAGCCCCAGGATGCGATGAGCCGACATCGAGGTGCCAAACAACCCCGTCGATATGGACTCTTGGGGGTCATCAGCCTGTTATCCCCGGCGTACCTTTTATCCGTTGAGCGATGGCCCTTCCACGCGGGACCACCGGATCACTATGACCGACTTTCGTCTCTGCTCGACTTGTCAGTCTCGCAGTCAGGCGGGCTTATGCCATTGCACTCGACGAGCGATTTCCGACCGCTCTGAGCCCACCATCGCGCGCCTCCGTTACTCTTTCGGAGGCGACCGCCCCAGTCAAACTACCCACCATACACTGTCCCGGATCCGGATGACGGACCGCGGTTAGACATCCATGACGATAAGGGTGGTATTTCAAGGACGGCTCCACAGGAACTGGCGTCCCTGCTTCAAAGCCTACCACCTATCCTACACATGCCGACACGAATGCCAGT
>NZ_JASKLR010000061.1 GCF_030124325.1 Sinorhizobium sp. 8-89 | reverse complement strand
CCCGAAAAGGCGGAGCATGCTGGAGCCATTCGAGCCCCAGATTCGAGCGTGGCTTGAGGCGGATCCGGCGGTCTCGGCAGCCTCGGTCCTAGAGCGTCTGATGAGCGCCGATCCGTCACGCTTCACGAAGAGAAGCCTGCGGACGGTGCAAATGGCCGTCAAGGCTTGGCGCATCGAAACAGCCGGGCAGATTATTCTCGATGGAGACTGGATGGAGCGCGCCACGTTATCTTCTCCCGCCGCGGCAGGAGAAGATAACGGCCATCTCAGCGCACAACGCTTCGGTAACATCCCTGGGTGAGGCAATAGGAACTGTCAATTCCTCGATTCGCTTGGCACGTGCAACACAGCCGTCGGGTTTATCAGATCCGCGACACGGTGCTGTGCGGCCTGACGTCCTGCCGCACTCTCATGCTTCTTCGGCTCACTCGGCCAGAGTGGCACGAGCTTTGCACCCTCCACGGCATGGCGGCGGCAGCTCCCAACCGGCACTCGTGGCCCGGGTACCCGCGATCAATGGGACGAAGGAAAGAAAAAATGTCAGGTCTGCGTCAGATCCGAACTGATGCTCCGTTGGCGATGGCGGCCTGCCGACCACGGCGCGCATGAGCAATCCTAGATTATCCCATACCAAACAGAAGGATGTTCAAATGATAGTTCGTAATCTTGACGATATCGAAGGAACGAAGCGTGACGTTGCCTGGGGCAACGCAAGGAGCCGTCGTTCCTGATCAAAGCCGACGGCGTTCCCTATTCCCTGACCGACACGATCGTGAAGGCCGGGACATCGTCCTTCCTGCAGTACCGCAATCACATTGAGACCTGTTACTGTATCTCTGGTAAGGGCACGTCCGCAACGCCACCACTGGTGAGGAGCATCTTATTGTCCCGGGCACGATGTACGCACTGGACAAGAACGATCCCCACGACCTGATCGCTGACGAAGAAGACCTCCGTCTGGTCTGCGTTTTCTATCCCGGTCTCAACGGCGACGAGGTTCACGGCCTCACCTCAAAAGAACTCTCATCGGCCTATTAAGAGCAGAAGCAGGACTGGGCGACGTTTAATTTCCGCTGTGGCAAAACTCCTCGAATACCCGGCCATCATGATCACTCCAGGTAAGCCTTAAAAAGGCTGAGTCCCGCAAAGCGCGAACTCAGCCCTCAAACTGCCCAGTCTGTTCGAGAGGCCGATCCTTAATGGATCGGCTATCGCCTTGCTCAGTAAGCTGAGCCGGACGCATCCTTAAGGTTATGGCGCTCCGTGCCCTTGAGCGGCGGGTTGAAGACACTGACGAGGATCAGGTCCTGATCGCGACCGCCCCGCAGATAATGCTTGTCATGCTTGTCGAGCACATAGATGTCTCCCTTGCGGATCGGGAAGACATTGCCTTCCATGTCCTCAACCTCGCCGTTGCCATCGACGCAATAGCAGGCCTCGAGATGGTTCCGGTATTCAAGCAACGAAACGGTGTTTGCCCTGACTACCGTATGGCAGACGGTAAAGCCCATGCCGTCCTTTTCCGTCAGCAGGCGGTGGCTGGTACCGCTACCCCACTCGACAAAGTAATCGGTGGCTTCGACATCTTGCAGGCTGCGCACGAACATGGCGTTCTTCCTCGTAAAGAAAAATTTGACAATTGCGGTAACGCGAGTGCAGAACGATCGCGACGCCTCGCCTTTATCTTCTTAATTTTCTGCGCGAACAAATGATCATTTCTAACCGGATAGTTTAGGAGTGTTTACATATGCTGCCACCCCTCGGTACCTTGCGGGTGTTCGAAGCCGCCGCCCGTCTCGCCAGCTTTTCGCGAGCTGCCGACGAACTGAATGTGACCCATGCCGCCGTCAGCCATCAGATCAGGCAGTTGGAGGAATGGTTCGGCCGCCCTCTGTTTTTGCGAGAAAAGCGCGGCGTCCGCCTAGCCTCGGAAGCGGAACGGCTCGCGGAAGCGCTGTCGGCAAGCTTCGACCGCATTGCCGCTGAAGCAGAATCCTTGAGACTGCGGACGAAATTGGAGATCACCGTCGCCTGCATTCCCTCGATCGCAACCCGCTGGCTGATCCCGGCACTCAGCGATTTCCTCGCCACCCATGCCGACATCATGGTCAAGGTAGTCTATGCCATAGCAGAGCAGCGTTTGCGCGAAACCGGCTGCGACGTGCTGATCACGCTCGGCGCTGACACGTCGGACGGAGTTCAGTGCACGCGGCTGTTTTCCCGGGTCAACAAACCCGTCGCAAGCCCGCGTTACCTCGAGAGAAAAGGTGATCTCGCGACTGTCGAGCAGATTGCGGCGTCGGACCTTCTGCACGACGAGACTATTGCACATTGGCAGCAGTGGTTCACCAAGGTAGGCATATCGCCATCTGGGACACTGAAGGGGCCCGTATTTCAAGACTTTAATCTTCTTGCGACTGCCGCCATCGCCGGCCATGGTGTCGCGCTTTGCCCGGTCGAGGTATGTAGGCGAGAAATCAAGAGCGGCGATCTGATCGTACTCTCAGACATTTCGGTTCTCGAAAAAGAAAGCTACTATTTGATCAGCAAAACGTCGCATCAAAAAGCAGTGTCAATCTTCTGCGAATGGTTTCAAGAAGTTGTCGAACCGGCACGAGAGTAGACGAAGTCCCCTCGCTTATCGAATATACCTGTGACCCGGGCGGACCATTGGCATCCGAAAGGCTTCCCACCTGGTCGGTCAAGTCGCGCAGCCGATGCTGTTCCAGCGACAGACATAACGCGGCTCCTGATTACTGCCCGAAGCATTCTCGACCACGGGCAAGACAAAGGTGCAGCTGTTTCTTCTTCCCGATCTGGAACCACTCCTGTGTGCCGGTGCAACCCCCGCTCAAATATGCCCCTTACGGTCCCTGTCGGCTCGAAGCTACGATTTTGGCCAAGTTGAAGAACGTTGTGGGAACATGGCGGTGGTGATTGACGGGTGAATTCGATAGGAATGACAGTCTGCTCCGATTTTAGGGATTGGAGTGACGGGTTTGCATATTTCACGAGAGGATTTGATCGGGCGCTGGAGCCTGAGCTATTCGGATATTGAATTTGTGAACGGCAAGCCGGCTCCGGGCGACTGGGATTGGCGGTTCAGCTTAAGTTCTTCGCCGCGCACGGCTTCTTGGTACAGGATCATGCCTCGATTCCTGGCGACAGTGTGCCCTTGCTGACCGAGCAGGTTGGCGTCGAAGCTGAGGCTGTCGACCGCTATGATTTCTCCGGCCGGACCGCGCGTCGGCATTGTGCCGAGATTTTGCAGCATCTCGGCTTTCGCTGAATCAAGCGTGCCGATCGAGAAGAGCTGACGTTGTGGATCGCTGGCGATCTGTGTCCGACCGGACAATCGGTTGGCGCCATGCTCGAGCGGGTTTTCCTGTGGTGCGGGGACCGTTGCATATACGACCCGTCACACAAGGAACTGGAGCGCCTGGTGCGTTCGCAACGGCAGCATTATCTCGATAGCTGGTTGACCATGTCGCGGAAGCGGAACTTACGGACGCCATGGTCGATCTACTGATCGAGACGGTCCATCGGAACGCGCTCGAAATGCAAGTTGGTCGGCGATATCGCGAAGGACATCGAGCGGGTCTATGGCAAGGAAAGATTGCTGGTTGAGATTGCCAGCGCTTCAATCGACGAGCCCGCCGGACGCGTGTGCGATGTCATTTTCCCGGTCGTCGGCAAGGACAAGCTGGCGGCGAAGCCCCCCATGGCTTCCATCGCCCAAAAGAATGGTGCCGTTCTCCTGAGCCCCCCGAACGCGTGTTTCCATCGCCTCAAGCACTTTCGACGCGTCGCAACCCGCTACGAGCGCCGAACACTCCACTTTACTGGCGTCATCTACCTCGCTGCGATCCTGATCTGGCTACGATGAATGTCGATCGGTCCTAGCGCCAGGCGAGCCCTGCCGTTCCGAACCAGTGACATTCGCTCGATCCGTAGCGCGGCCCCGCGGCAAGCTCATCCGATCAAGTCCGAGCATCATTGTGTCGTTGCGGGAGATCGGAAAACGCTTAGGCAGGTGAGGTGTTCCAAGTTGACCGGCCGCCCGTGCCGCCGCCACATCGACCTTAAGGCGTGGCCTGTAGACGACAGCGCCGGGCTTGATCGTTGCCGGGCTGAATGCATCCGTAGGCTTCGGCTCTTTCGGGCCGCTCAACCGTTGGCGGTCATCTCTCCACCAGTGATGGCTGCAGGGCCAGAAAGAAGACACTTCTACAACTCCGCTGATCTAATCTTCGATATAGCGCGGCGATCAGGATGAGACGAGTCTCACCTTGATTGTCGCCGCGCACTTCGATGCCGCGGACGTCGCCGACCGCCTGCCAATAGGTGCGTCCGCTCCCTGCGTGTCTCTCGACAGGTGATCAGGCGGATGAGAAAGGCTTGTGTTTTCAAGGTGTGCTCGAAGCAGGTCTCGCTGGCTAATCCTGCTCAGCCGCCGATATTTCAGCCGCGGAGATCAATCTGGGAAGGGCTCCGCGCTTCGGGCGAGTTCCGGGCCCTGCGCCAGAGTTAGCCGTTTTGGCCCGCACGAGGCCAATAAAAACGTGCAGCATGGCATGGTTTGATAGGCGCGCCGCCGTTCGCGCATCGCAGACACCAGCTACAGACGGGGGAAAACCGAGCAAATTGAACGTCACGGTGCTAGTAGGGCGAGCGGTCGAGATAAGCGTCGAATGCGGCAGCAACGACGCGCATCAAGAAGCGGTGCTCCTGCCTCACGCGAATGAGCCCCTTTTCGATGTGCACTATCCCGTTCTCGGCGAGCATCCCCAAGCGCTCCGCTGAATTGAGAAAAGGGGTCGGATCAAGTCCGTAGGCGGCGCAGATTGCCGGCACGTTGGCCTCCAAATCGCACATTAGCCGCTCGATAATAGCGGCTCGCACGCGATCGTCGTTGGTGAGACGGTAGCCTCTTGATGTCCCCAGGTGGCCAGCTGCGATCTGTCGGCTATACGAACTCTGTGCGACTTCGTTCTGGACATAGCCTTCGCCCAGACGCCCGATCGCCGACGCGCCAAAGCCGATCACGGTTTGGCAGGTATCGGCCGAGTAACCCAAGGAATTGCGCCGCAGACGCCCGGCTCTCTGCGCCAGCGCCAACTCGTCGTCCGGCAAGGCGAAATGGTCGAGCCCAATTGGGCGATAGCCGGCGGCAACCAGCGTATTGGCCACCGCCGCTGCCTGTTCAGCGCGGGCAGCCACGTCCGGGAGTGCGGTCTCATCGATTAGCCGCTGATTTTTTCTATAAGATGGAACATGCGCGTAGCCGAACACCGCAAGCCTGTCGGGGCGCATCGCGAGTGCTGTCGTCGCGCTCTGGACACAGGACTGCACTGTTTGATGCGGGAGACCGTACATGAGGTCGAAATTGATACGGCTTACACCGTGCTTGCGCAGGTTTTCGACGGCAGCCGTCACCTGCGCCTCGCTCTGGACTCGGTTGATCACCTTTTGAACAATTGGATCGAAGCTCTGCACGCCGAGGCTCGCGCGGTTCACCTCGGCTGTTTCTAAGGCTTCGGCCATTTCGGTCGTAAACGTGCGCGGGTCGATCTCGACTGCGACCGAGGCCGTATTCTTGAACGTGAAGCGGCTGCGCAGGAATTCCATTAGGGCGAGAAACTCCGCCGGTGGCATGATGGTCGGTGTTCCGCCGCCGAAATGCACGTCGCTCACGGGCAGCGCCTGCGGCGCTTGCTCCGCGACCAAACGGATTTCCTCACGTAGTACCGCCAAGTAATTGAGGATCGACGCATCCCGACGAGTGATGCTAGTAGGAAAACCACAGTACCAGCACATTGACCGACAGAATGGAACGTGGAGATAGAGCGACACAGCGTCCTCAGGTGGCAGGCCCTTCAGCCATTTCTCGTAAGCCTTGGCCCCGACCGCCGGGGAAAACTCGGGGACAGTGGGATAGATGGTGTACCAAGGCAGGCGGGCATCATAATACTTTGCATGGACGGAGGTCGGCCGCGCGATGCTGGATGACTTTTGTGTCGAATCGGAGCGAGAGGAGGCCCCACGCGTCCTTTCCCTTTGGATCAAATGTGATCCCATGCCCATGCTTTTGCCGTCAGGCATCACTGTCTTCCCCCATCTGAATGTCAGTCGGCACTGCCCGCAGCCTTTCGACAATAGGTTCAAAATTGATGCCAACACTGTCGACGATGTTGAAAGTATCGCCAGACTGCCTGAGATAGCCAACTGGGCTGAAATAAGAGCCGACAATTGCTGTCGCACATTCGACAAATACGACATAGGCATCTTCGGCTGACGACAATCGTCTGGTGCAGATGGGGACCTCCTTTCGACGGCTGTTGCTCACAGCCGCCAGAGCCGGACTGATGGGAGAGGCTGTCCGTGCTCTGCATCTGAACAAGCAATCGTCGTTCCAGTTCTTTGGTCAGCGGTCACGACCGGACGTCGCCCCGTGCCGTGCGCCAGTCGTAGATCAAGGCGAGCTCGAAAGCCGGTGCGTCATCGCCGTATTTTGCTCGACCGCGGCATTGTCCTGCTGGTCACTCCATTAAGCTGCAGGATGGGCTGATCGATGTGCTGCCGATCGTTTTTCCTGATCGCGAGCGTCGCCGTCGGGTCACGGTCGCTTCGCAATCACCTCGAGTATCTCCGCAGCGCGCAGAGGGCGTGCGAACAGGTAGCCTTCGCTTCATCGAAGCCTTCTGCCTTGATGGCCTCGAGCTGGGTCTCAGTCTCCACGCCTTCGATGGTCGTTGTTATTGCCAGCGTGCGACCAATTCCGGCGACCGCTCTGATGATCGAATGAATTCGGCTGGGGACACAGGGCCTCTTTGTGGATGCGTCCATCGCACGAGCGCCTCACAGGTGGTGATGTGGCCGGTGTGGAGGTTGACCAGCGGCTGGTAGTGGACTTCCAGCTCGCCATTGACAAGG
>NZ_JASKLR010000007.1:248223-296603 GCF_030124325.1 Sinorhizobium sp. 8-89 | reverse complement strand
GACTGGCGCTGGCCCCGACGCTGCTGGAGGATACGAAGCGTTTTAGCGCAGCGGGCGCTCCGCTTGCCCTCGTCATCGCCCCCACGCGCGAACTGGCGCTGCAGGTCAAGCGCGAACTCGAATGGCTCTATGAAGTGGCAGGCGCCACCATCGCCTCCTGCGTCGGCGGCATGGATATGCGCAACGAAAAGCGTTCGCTCGAACGCGGCGCCCACATCGTCGTCGGCACTCCGGGGCGGCTCTGCGACCATATCCGCCGGGATTCGCTCGACATATCGGCGCTACGCGCCGTGGTCCTGGACGAGGCAGACGAAATGCTGGACCTCGGCTTCCGCGAGGATCTGGAATTCATTCTCGAAACGGCGCCGGCCGACCGCCGCACGCTGATGTTCTCGGCGACCGTCCCGCGCTCGATTGCGACGCTTGCCAAGAACTATCAGCGCGATGCCGTCCGCATCAGCACCGCATCCGAACAGAAACAGCATGGCGATATCGAATATCGTTCGCTGGTCGTCGCCCCGGGCGACCGGGAAAACGCGATCATCAACGTGCTTCGCTATTACGAGGCGCGGAATGCCATCGTCTTCTGTTCAACCCGTGCCGCGGTCAATCACCTGACGGCCCGCTTCAACAATCGCGGCTTCTCGGTGGTGGCGCTCTCCGGCGAACTCAGCCAGAACGAACGTACCCACGCGCTGCAGGCCATGCGCGACGGCCGCGCCCGTGTCTGCATCGCGACCGACGTTGCGGCACGCGGCATCGACCTGCCGGGCCTGGAACTGGTAATCCACGCCGATCTGCCGACCAATCCCGACACCTTGCTGCATCGAAGCGGACGCACGGGGCGTGCGGGCCAGAAGGGCGTTAGCGCGCTGATCGTCCCCGTCAATGCGCGCCGCAAGGCCGAAAGGCTTCTGGAAAATGCGCGCATCACCGCGACCTGGGCGAAACCACCGTCGGCGGACGAGGTTACGAGCCGCGACGATGAGCGCATCGTCGCCGATCCGGCATTCGACGAACCGCTCCGCGACGACGAGCAGGCAATCGTGCGCGCCCTGATCGACCGCCACGGTGCAGAGAAGCTGGCGGCGGCCTTTGTGCGGCAATTCCGCTCCGGCCGCTCCGCGCCGGAAGACCTCGCCAATGTCTCGTTCGGCGACGACCGCAGGAAGAGTCCGCGCGATGCGGCCGTGATGTCGCGCGACGATTTCGACGCACCGCGCGCCGACTTCACCGACGGCAGGTGGTTTTCGCTCTCTGTCGGCCGCAAGCAGAACGCCGAGCCGCGGTGGCTGATCCCGATGCTCTGCCGTCACGGCAAACTTTCGAAGCGCGACATCGGCGCGATCCGGATGCAGCCGGAGGACACCTATGTCGAGTTGACGGCCGAAGGCGCCGAACGCTTCCTTTCGGCGATCGGCCCGAACCGCACACTGGAAAAGGGCATTCGCGTCAAGGCGCTCCCGGGCACCCCGGATCTCTCCCAGCAGCGACAAGAGAAAACCGCCTTCGCGAAGAAGCAGTCGCCCGACGCTGCACGCGAGGATTTCAAGCCGAAGCGTAAGTTCGAAAAGAAGCAGCCTTTTAGCCAGGATGCGCGTCTTGAAAAACGGGACGAAAAGCCCCGGAGCAAGAAGGGCAAGCCCGAAGCGCAAAAGGACGCGGGCGGGTTCAAGCCCAAGGCGAAACGCGCCAACGCCAAGAACCGGCAGCACTAGGCAGCACTAGATAGTCGGCCTGACACCTTCGTTGATGCGCGTCGCATTCTTGCCACGGCGGGAACGCGGCGCGCGAAACGCCGGCCGGGAGACCGCGGAGCCCCATGGCGAGCGCCTTGCGCAGCGCGAAAATACCTGCGTCTCTTCGAACATGGTTCGATGAATACCAGCGCTGCGTGTGTCGCAGAGATGTTTTTCTCCAAAACATGCATACCACGCCGCTGACATTCTCTTTGCGGGTCGATCTCGCACGTTTCCTCCTCGAAAAGCGCCACGATTGCGCTATTCTGCGAAAAACAAACGCACAGCCGCAAAGGAGCAGACCATGAGCCTCCGTATCAACCAGACAGCCCCCGACTTCACCGCTGAGACCACCCAAGGCACAATCAATTTTCATGAATGGATCGGCGACGGCTGGGCCGTCCTCTTCTCCCATCCGAAGAATTTCACGCCCGTGTGCACCACGGAACTTGGCGCCATGGCCGGAATTGAAAACGAATTCCGCAAGCGCGGCGTCAAGATCATCGGCATCTCCGTCGATCCCGTCGAAAGCCACAGCAAATGGAAGAACGACATCAAGGTCGCAACCGGCTTCGACGTCGAGTATCCGCTGATCGGCGACCGGGACCTCAAGGTGGCCAAGCTCTACGACATGTTGCCGGCCGACGCCGGTGATACGGCGGAGGGCCGCACACCGGCCGACAATGCCACCGTTCGTTCGGTCTATGTCATCGGCCCGGACAAGAAGATCAAGCTGATACTCACCTACCCGATGACGACCGGCCGCAACTTCAACGAGATCCTGCGCGCCATCGATTCGATCCAGTTGACCGCCAAGCACCAGGTGGCGACACCGGCGAACTGGCAGCAGGGCGAGGACGTCATCATCACCGCGGCGGTGTCCAACGAGGACGCGATCCAGCGCTTCGGCTCTTTCGATACGGTCCTGCCCTATCTCCGGAAGACGAAACAGCCGACCGCATAACGTCAGCGGCTCAGGCGTCCGAATATGCGGCCCATGAAGCGCCTACTCGGCGTTCATGGGCCGTCGGCTTTTCGAAGGCCGGCCGGGCTCAGGCCTCCAGAAACCGCAGCCCTGCCACGGCAACGATGATCATCGCGATGCAGACGAGGCGAAGCCAGGACACCGGGTCACCGAAAAGCACGATGCCGAGCACGGTGATGCCCACGGATCCGATGCCGGTCCAGGCGGCATAGGCGGTGCCGGCCGGCAGCTCCCGCATCGCGATCGTCAGGAGGTAGACGCTGCCGAGTGCCGCCGCGACACCGATGATGCTTGGAACGAGCCGCGTCCAGCCTTCGGCATATTTCAGCGCAAGGCCCATGGCGATTTCGACGGCGCTCGCCGCCAGCAGGGTGATCCATGCCATTGCTATCTCCATCCAGATTTTCAACTCTGGACCCAATCTGGTAGGGTAGGCACCTAAGGGCAATTACGCACCTTTTGGTAACTATCAGAATGTCTTCCGAACCGGCAGAGAAATCCGCGGCCTCGACGCCGAGCGTCTTCGACCCGACCTGCTCATCGCGCCACGCGCTGGAGCTTGTCGCCAGCAAATGGGCGATGCTGATCATCTCCGCCCTGGATGAGGGGCCGATGCGCAATGCCGCGCTGATGCGCAAGCTCGGGGATGTGTCGCAGAAGATGCTGACGCAGACGCTCAAAGAACTGGAGCGCAACGGGCTCGTGATCCGCGACGACAAACAGACCGTGCCGCCGCACGTCGAATACCGCCTGAGCGCGGTCGGGCGGTCGCTGAGCGATACGCTTGTGGTTCTTGACCGCTGGGCCGAAACCCATTTCGGGGAACTCGATGCAGCGCGCGAGCGCTATGACGCGGGACGCCGCGATTGAGCTGCGTCAAGCTTCGTTCGGTCTACTCGCCATCCATCTGCGACTGTGCGATCACCTTCACCGCCCAATCGGCGAAAACCCGCAGCCGGCTGCTCAAATGCCGGTTGGGTGGATATACGAGATAGATCGGCGCCGGTTCGATCTGCCAATCAGCGAGCACCGGCCTCATCGCACCGGATTGCAGATCGTCGCGCACCATGAAGCGTGGTGCCTGGACGACTCCGAGACCTGCCCGCGCGGCGGCAAGATAGGTCGTCGCTTCGTTTGCCGCGACAGCGTAACGGCCTTTGACCTCGATCTCCTCATTTCCTCGCTTGAAATGAATCGGCATCGGCTGCCCGGTCTGCGGCCGGAAATAACCGACGACATAGCAATTCCTCTCGAGGTCGGCCGGATGCTGCGGCGTCGAGTGGCGATCGAGATAGGCCGGTGACGCGCAGGCGATGAAGCTCATTTCCGTAATGCGCCGGGCGATCAGCGACTGGTCGGTCAGCGTGCCCACGCGGATCGCACAATCGACGTTTTCGGCGACATAGTCGATCGTCCGATCCGAAACGCCGAGATCGATCTGGATGTCGGGATATTTCTTGTGGAACTCGGGCAGCGCGGGAAGGATAACGAGGTTGGCGATCGCACTCGCCATTTCGACCCGCAACCGCCCCTTCGGCAGGCTCTGCGCGCTCGACAGGCTGCCGTCGAGTTCGTCGAGATCGGAAACAAGGCGGGCCGCTCGTTCGTAATAGAGTGCGCCGTCGGGCGTCACCAGAACGCGCCGCGTCGTGCGGTTGAGCAATTTGGTGCTTAGGTGCGCTTCCAACCCCTGGATGAGGTTGGTCACCGTCGCCTTCGGCATATTGAGCGATACGGATGCCCGGGTAAAATTGCCGGTCTCCACCACTCGAAGAAAGGCGCGCATGGCCGTGAGCTGGTCCATTTTCAATAACCGAATTGTTCGAAATACCGAATAGTGTAATCAGAACCCGCCGACTATTCCAGACAAAAGACAATGTTATGCTGCAAACATCGCGGGCTGTCCCTCATCTAGGGATTGTCCTATGGCAGAGACAAGAGAGATGAACACGCATTTTACGGAAGAGACGATGCAGACGGCCCACGGGGCGTGCCGCGCGCGCGTCTACCGAGGCGCGTCGTTGCTCGTTCCGCCTCCGGTGGTGCTTCATTTTCACGGCGGTTCCTTCGTCGGGGAATCGGTCGCGGCCGGCGAGAAAGTTGCGAGCGCGCTTGCTGCCGCTGGGGCCGTGGTCATTTCGCCGGAATATCCTTCGGCGTGCCTCAGCCCGTTCCCGGCGGCGCTCGAGGCTTCATACGCCATGCTGTCGTCGATGCGTAGCCGCTGTCCGCAGTTCGCGCACAAGAAGTCCATGCTGTTCGTTGCCGGGGAGGAAGCGGGCGGAAATCTCGCAGCCGGCCTGGCCCTGATGGCACGCGACCAGTTTCTCTCGGACCTCAAGGGGCAGATCCTGCTGTCGCCCCTGCTCGATCCCTGCATGGCGACGGCGTCGTTCCGCAAATTCTGTCCGCAGAGTTCGGTGCAGTCCATCGCCGAAGGCTGGCAACGCTATCTCGGTGAACGCAGCGGGCTGACCCACCCCTACGCGGCCCCCGGGTATTGCACGCGATTGCAGGGGCTTGTTCCGGCCCTCGTCATCACCAGCGAGCAATGTCCGATGCATGACGAAACGGAGGCCTATGCGGAGCGCCTTCGCCAGGCCGGGGTCCCGGTAAAAATGCACGTCCTGCCGGGGAGCGCCACCTGGCTGCCTGCCAACACCTCGTCGCAGGAAAACTGGCCCGCGCAGGAACAGACCATATCCGGCATTTTCTCCCGCTTCTTCCAGGATGCAGGGGCGAAGCCAAACTCGCAGATGAAAACGAACTAGGCCGGCTCCCAACCGGCAAGGAGAAAACATGACGTCGACCGTTACCCGCCGGGTCCTTTGGGGCGCCGGCCTGAGCATCCTATTGTCCATCGCCGGGGGAACCGCCGTGTTCTTCGGCGTGCCCTATCAGTACAAGGCCGACGCCGCGACTGAAACAGCTGCGGCGCCTGCCGTCCCCGTTTCGGTTGCGAAGGCGGAATCCCGGCGGATCACGACCTGGGAGAGCTTTTCCGGACGGCTCGAAGCGATCGAGCGCGTCGAGGTGCGTCCCCGCGTTGGCGGCGCCATTCTCAAATCGCATTTCCGTGAAGGCGCACTGGTGGAGAAGGGAAACCTTCTCGTAACCATCGACCCAGAACCTTATGCTGCCGCCGTCGAGCGTGCAGAGGCTCAGGTCGCCGCGGCCGAGGCGCGGGTTGCACTCGCGAAAACCGAGCTCGAGCGCGGCCGCAAGCTGGTCACTACGAGCGCGATACCGCAAAGCGGAGTCGACCAGCGCCTAAGCGTCTTCGACGAGGCTCAGGCGAATGTCCGCTCGGCAAAGGCGGCGCTGCGTTCCGCCCGGCTGGACCTGCAATATACCGAAGTTCGCGCACCGATCTCCGGCCGCGTTAGCAGGCTTGAGGTGACGGCCGGCAACCTGGTCGCCGCCGGCTCCGCCTCGCCGGTCCTGACCACGCTCGTCTCGATCGACCCGATCTATGCGAGCTTCAACGTCAGCGAGGAAGTGGTCGCGGCGGCTCTCGCCAAGCTCTCCGCTTCGGCGGCCGGCAGCGCGATCGAGAGCATTCCCGTGCAGATCGGCACCGCCGCCGACGAGGGAACGCCGATCAGTGGCCACATCCAGCTCATCAACAACGAGGTCGATGCTGCAACCGGTACCATCCGCGTGCGGGCGGCGCTCAAGAACGCCGACAGCAGGCTGATTCCGGGACAGTTCGTCCGCATCCGCATCGGCGATCCGGCTCCCGCGGAAAAGCTGGTGATCAGCGACCGTGCCATCGGCTCGGACCAGGACAAGAAGTTCGTGCTGGTCGTCAGCGCCGACAACAAGGTCGAATACCGCCAGGTAACACTCGGACCGACCGCCGATGGCCTTCGGATCGTCGAAGCCGGGCTGAAGGCGGGCGAGAGCATCGTCGTCAATGGGCTGCAGCGCGTCCGACCGGGCGTCCTCGTTGCCCCGCAGCCGGCCGAGGAAGCGACCGCTTCGATCGCCAAGCGATAGTTGAACGCGCCGCCTCGCCTCTCTCGAGGGGACGCGCGGCGGCGCCCGACCGAACATCAAAGTGCATGCTTCCACGCTCGCGGTGAGCATTCTCGCCGCGGATGCCTGGTTCTTGCCCGAAGTCATCCCAAGGGGGATTGTTATGAACTTCTCACGCTTTTTCGTCGACCGCCCGGTCTTCGCGGGCGTTCTCTCAGTGCTCATCTTCGTCGCGGGCCTGATCGGCATGACAGGTCTGCCGATCTCGGAATATCCGGAGGTCGTGCCGCCGCAGATCGTCGTGCGCGCCCAATATCCCGGCGCCAACCCATCGGTGATCGCCGAGACAGTCGCGACGCCGCTCGAGGAGCAGATCAACGGCGTCGAAGGCATGCTCTATATGCAGAGCCAGGCGACCGCCGATGGTTTGATGACGCTGACCGTCACCTTCGAACTCGGCACCGATCCTGACCAGGCCCAGCAGCTCGTGCAGAACCGCGTCTCGCAAGCCGAACCGCGCCTGCCGGAAGAGGTGCGCCGTCTTGGCGTGACGACCGTCAAGAGCTCGCCGGACCTGACACTGGTCGTTCACCTCCTCTCGCCGAACGGTCAATACGACATCAACTATCTGCGCAACTACGGCGTCCTCAACGTCAAGGACCGCCTGGCTCGCATCGATGGCGTCGGCCAGGTGCAGATCTTCGGCGGCGGCGACTATTCGATGCGCGTCTGGATCGACCCGCAGAAAGCCGCCGAACGCGGGCTCGCCGCCGGCGATGTCGCAAACGCCATCCGCCAGCAGAACGTGCAGGCGGCCGCCGGCGTCATCGGCGCCTCGCCTTCGGTTCCCGGACTCGACCTGCAGCTCTCCGTGAATGCACAGGGACGTCTGCAGACGCCGGAGGATTTCGCCGACATCGTCGTCAAATCCGGAGAGGGTGGCGAGGTCACGCGTCTCGGCGACGTCGCACGTGTGGAAATGGGCGCTGCGGACTACTCGCTCCGGTCGCTCCTCGACAACAAGGCCGCCGTCGGCATGGGCGTCTTCCAGGCGCCGGGCTCCAATGCCATCCAGATTTCGGAAAACGTGCACAAGGCCATGGCCGAGCTGAAGCTGACCATGCCCGAAGGCGTGGATTACGAGATCGTCTACGACACGACCCAGTTCGTGCGCGCCTCGATCGAGTCCGTCATTCATACGCTGCTCGAAGCGATCGCGCTCGTCGTCCTCGTCGTCATCGTCTTCCTGCAAACCTGGCGCGCCTCGATCATTCCGCTCGTAGCCGTCCCGGTGTCGATCGTCGGCACCTTTGCAGTGATGTATGTCTTCGGCTTCTCGATCAACGCGCTCAGTCTCTTTGGCCTGGTGCTGGCGATCGGCATCGTCGTCGACGACGCGATCGTTGTCGTCGAAAACGTCGAGCGCAACATCGCGCAGGGACTGTCGCCCGTGCAGGCCACCTACCGCGCAATGTCGGAGGTGTCCGGTCCGATCATCGCGATCGCGCTGGTGCTGGTCGCCGTCTTCGTGCCGCTCGCCTTCATCACCGGGCTGACGGGACAGTTCTACCGCCAGTTCGCGCTCACCATCGCGATCTCGACGGTGATCTCCGCCTTCAACTCACTGACGCTTTCACCGGCACTGGCGGCGCTGTTGTTGCGTGATCACCACGCACCGAAAGACTGGCTTACACGCGCAATGGACAAGCTCTTCGGCTGGTTCTTCCGCGGCTTCAACCGCTTCTTCGGCCGCAGCTCCGAGGCCTACGGCCGCGGCGTGGGCGGGATCCTCTCCCGCAAGTCGCTGATCATGGGCGTCTATGTGGTACTTCTCGGCGTCACCTTCGTCTTGTTCCGGGCCGTTCCCGGCGGTTTCGTGCCGGCGCAGGACAAGCAGTACCTGATCGGCTTTGCTCAACTGCCAGACGCAGCGACCCTCGACCGGTCGGAAGACGTCATCCGCCGCATGAGCGACATCGCGTTGAAGCACCCGGGCGTCGAGAACGCCATCGCCTTCCCGGGCCTTTCGATCAACGGTTTTACCAACTCGTCCAACTCCGGCATCGTCTTCGTGGCGCTGAAGCCCTTCGAAGAGCGTAAGACGCCCGAGCTTTCGGGCGGCGCGATCGCCATGCAACTGAACCAGGAGTTCGGTGCGATCCAGGACGCCTTCATCGCCATGTTCCCGCCGCCGCCCGTCCAAGGCCTCGGCACGACGGGCGGCTTCAAGCTCCAGATCGAAGACCGGAACGGGCTTGGCTATCGGACCCTCGACGAGGCGGCAAAGGCCTTTCTCGCCAGGG
Organism: Sinorhizobium sp. 8-89; assembly: GCF_030124325.1. Taxonomy (GTDB): domain Bacteria; phylum Pseudomonadota; class Alphaproteobacteria; order Rhizobiales; family Rhizobiaceae; genus Sinorhizobium. Next base: position 287,598 of record NZ_JASKLR010000007.1, on the reverse strand, counting down.
CCGCTCAGGCACCGGAACTGGCTGGCCTCTATTCGAGCTACCAGATCAACGTGCCGCAGCTTTTTGCCGATCTCGATCGTGTGAAGGCGCGCCAGCTCGGCGTGTCCGTCACCGACGTATTCGAAACGCTGCAGATCTATCTGGGGTCATTCTATGTCAACGACTTCAACGCCTTCGGCCGGACCTACAGCGTGCGCATCCAGGCCGACGCGAACTACCGCAGCCATGCCGACGATATCGGCCGGCTGAAGGTTCGATCGCAGTCGGGCGAAATGATCCCGCTTTCGGCGCTGTTGAAGGTCGAGCAGACCGTCGGCGCGGAACGGGCGATCCGGTACAACGGCTTCCTCTCGGCCGATATCAACGGCGGTCCGGCACCAGGCTACTCCTCCGGCCAGGCGCAGGCCGCGATCGAAAGGATCGCCGCCGAGACGCTGCCGCCCGGCATCGGCTTCGAATGGACGGATCTGACCTACCAGCAGATCCTCGCCGGCAACTCGGGCATCCTGGTCTTCCCGCTGGCGCTGCTGCTCGTCTATCTCGTGCTGGCGGCCCAGTATGAGAGCCTGACGTTGCCGATCGCGATCGTGCTGATCGTGCCGATGGGCATCATGGCCGCACTGACGGGCGTCTGGCTGACGGGCGGAGACAACAACGTCTTCACCCAGATCGGGTTGATCGTGCTCGTCGGTCTCTCCGCCAAGAACGCGATCCTGATCGTCGAGTTCGCCCGCGAGCTCGAACTTTCCGGCAGCAGCGCAGTGAGCGCGGCGATCGAGGCGAGCCGGTTGCGCCTCAGGCCGATCCTGATGACCTCGATGGCCTTCATCATGGGCGTCGTGCCGCTCGTCACCTCCACCGGTGCCGGTGCGGAAATGCGCTCGGCCATGGGCGTCGCCGTCTTTGCCGGCATGATCGGCGTTACCGCCTTCGGCATCTTCATGACGCCGGTCTTCTACGTGCTGATCCGCAAGCTCGCCGGCGAGCGGCCGCTGAAGCACTCGGGAGCACACATCGAAGCGCCGCACCTCGCCCCAGCCGAGTGAACGGGAGTCCCCTGCCCGATGGCGCCTCAAGCGGGCCGGACGAGAAATCGTCCGGCCCGCTCACGTTACGTCATTTCATTGTTTCAACAGTGAAATGATCTGGCCCTTTGAAACAGCGCAATCCGGACGGAAAACCGCTACACACCTTTCCTGGAATTGCACTGGGAGCCTACTGCATGTTCCTTGAACCGAGCGCGGGGCTGTAGCGCCGCCATCGCGCGTGACAGCCGGCACTCGATCGGATAAACCAGCAGCCTCCGACCTCACAGGCCTGCGTGCCGCGCAGATGGCATTCCGATAGATGACCTCCACCGATCCGATCACCAATCTTTCCACGCTTATTCGCTGCCCGTCCGTCACCCCCGCCGAAGGCGGCGCCTTGACCGCGCTGGAGGCGATGCTGACTCCGCTCGGATTCCGGGTCGATCGAGTGATAGCAAGCGAAGTCGGAACGCCGGACATCGAGAATCTCTACGCCCGGCTGGGAAGCGATGGCCCGCACTTGATGTTCGCCGGCCATACCGACGTCGTGCCGGTCGGCGACGAAGCCGCCTGGACGCATCCCCCCTTCTCCGCGACGATTGCCGGCGGCGAAATGTATGGGCGCGGCGCCGTCGACATGAAGGGCGGCATTGCCTGCTTCGTGGCGGCCGTTGCCCGCCACATCGGGAAGCATGGAGCGCCGAAAGGTTCGATCTCGTTTCTCATCACCGGCGACGAGGAAGGCCCGGCCATCAACGGTACGGTGAAGCTTCTTCAGTGGGCGGCGGCGAAAGGCGAGCGCTGGGATGCCTGTCTCGTTGGCGAGCCGACCAATCCCGATGCGCTCGGCGACATGATCAAGATCGGCCGGCGCGGCTCGCTCTCCGGCCGCATCACCGTTCACGGCGTCCAGGGACACGCAGCCTATCCGCATCTTGCCGACAATCCGGTGCGCGGCATCCTGCAGCTCACGGAGGCATTGATGGACCTCCCTTTCGACGGCGGCACCGAGAGCTTCCAGCCCTCGAACCTCGAGGTCACGACCATCGATGTCGGCAATCCGGCCGTCAACGTCATCCCGGCGAAGGCGAGCGCCAGCTTCAACATTCGCTTCAACGACAAATGGACCGCCGAAAGCCTCATGGCGGAAATCATCGCGCGGCTCGATCGTGCCGCGGCGAGCGACAAGCTCAGGCCGGGCCGTGCGCCGGTCCGTTACGACATCGTCTGGAACGAGCGTCCGAGCCACGTCTTTCTGACGCGCAACAACGCCTTGATCGAGTCGCTTTCCGGCGCGGTCGAGGCCGTCGTGGGGCGCCAGCCGAAGCTCTCGACCACCGGCGGTACCTCGGATGCGCGCTTCATCAAGGATTATTGCCCCGTCGTCGAATTCGGCCTCGTCGGGCAGACGATGCATATGGTCGACGAGCGCGTTGCCGTCGCCGATCTCGAAACCCTGACCGAGATCTACGAAACCTTCCTCGCCCGCTGGTTCGGTCATGCCGCTGCTTGAGGAGGTGCTCGCCTACATCAAAGGGCTGTGGCTGCTCATCCGCGGTGACCGCGAGGGGTTCCGCTGGCTGGACATCAGCGAGAGCGGTCTATGGCGCTCATTCGCAGCGATCCTCTGGTCCCTGCCGGCGATCGCCGTGACCTGGGCGTCCTGGCGGCTTTATTACCTTTCGGCGATGCCGGCCGGCACGACGATCGGCTTCGGCTTCATCCTGAAACTGTTTGTCATAGATCTTGCCAGTTGGCTCCTGCCGATCATCCTGATCGTGATCCTGTCGCGTCCGCTGGGATTTGCCTTTTTCGTGGTGCCCGTGATCGTCACTACCAATTGGCTCTCGGTGCCGCTCTCCTATGCCATGGCGCTACCGGCGGCGATCCGTCTGGTGATTCCGGGCAGCGAGGGACTGACAAGCCTCATCTGGCTGCTGCTGCTGGTCGCAAGCGTCGGCTTGCTCTTCCGGCTTCTGCGCACGGTCACCGGCGACCAGACCTTGCTCGCGGCCGCGCTGACGGCGCTTTTCCTGCTGCCGTCGATCATGATCGGCGAGTTCCTGCAGCGTTTCTTTGGTCTTGTTCCAGGCTAGCGAAACGCTAGGCATAAAGACCGCGCCTGACGAGGATCAATAATCCACCTGCATGAAATAGAGGCCGTCGGGCGGTGCAACCGGCCCGCAGGCCTTCCGGTTGCGCGCTTCGAGCGCAGCCTGCAAATCGTCCGGCGTCCACTTGCCCTCGCCGACCAGCTTCAGCGAGCCGGCGAAGGAGCGAATCTGATTGTGCAGAAAACTCTGGGCCGTCGCGCGAATCTCGATGAGATCTCCCGTTCGCGTCACGTCCAGCCGGTCGAGCGTGCGCAGCGGGCTCGTTGCCTGACAATGGGCCGAGCGGAAGGTGGTGAAGTCATGATAGCCGACCAGCCGCTGCGCCGCCTGATGCATCGCCTCATGGTCGAGCGTCTTCGGCACCCACCAGGCACGCCGTGCCTCAAGCGCCAGCGGCGAGCGGCGGGAGATGATGCGATAGAGATAGTGGCGGCGAAGCGCCGAGAAGCGGGCGTCGAACTCCGGTGGCGCTTCAAGCGCGTCGAGAATCGAGACGCGCTCGCCGGCAAGCGTCAGATGGGCATTGAGCGCGTTGCGCAGCGTGTGCGTCTTCCATTGGCGTGTGAGATCGGCATGCGCCACCTGCCCCATCGCGTGAACGCCGGAATCGGTGCGTCCCGCGCCGCGGACGGAGACCGTCTCGCCGGTCAGCGACAGGATCGCTTTCTCGATCGCCCCCTGGACGGAGGGGCCGTTTTCCTGGCGCTGCCAGCCCACATAATCGGAGCCGTCATATTCGACGGTCAGACGATAGCGCGGCATCAGGCGATCCTCGTGCCGGCAGCGACAGGCGTTCCGCGCAGGAACTCGGCGACCTCAAGCGGCTTGCCGCCGGCCTTCTGCAAGCGGGTCGGCCGGACCGCGCCGTCGCCGCAGGCGATGGTCAACGCCTCGTCCAATACGGTGCCCGGCGCGCCGGTTCCCTTGGTCTTCTCGGAATTCAGCACCTTTATCCGTTCAAGTTTCCCGCCGATCGTCAGCTCGAACCAGGCGCCGGGAAAGGGTGAAAGGCCGCGAATATGGTTGTGCACCTCACTCGCCGGTTTGGTGAAATCGATGCGGGTCTCGGCCTTGCTGATCTTGGCGGCATAGGCTGCGCCCTCTTCCGGCTGCGGCGTCAGCGGCAGGTCACCCGCTTCGAGCTTGGCCATCGCCTCTTTCATCAAGGCCGCTCCGACCTGCATCAGCTTGTCATGCAGTTCGCCCGCGGTCATCGTCTCGCCGATCGCAACGGCCTTGGTGAGCGCGACCGGACCGGTATCGAGCCCCTTGTCCATCTTCATCACCATCATGCCGGTCTCGTGGTCACCGGCCATGATCGCGCGCTGGATGGGCGCTGCGCCCCGCCAGCGCGGCAGGAGCGACGCATGTCCGTTATAGCAGCCGTGCCTCGTTCCAGAGAGGATTTCCTCGGGCAGGAGCAGCCCATAGGCGACAACGACGGCGACGTCGGCATTGAACTTGCGGAAGGTCTCACGATCGGCCGCATCCTTGAAATTCGGCGGGGTCAGAACCGGAACGCCGAGAAGTTCGGCTGCCTGATGAACAGGCGATTTCTGCAGGTCGAGTCCGCGCCGACCGCCGGGACGCGGCGGCTGCGTGTAGACGGCTACGATCTCATGGCCTGCCTCGGCGAGCGCGACAAGTGTGGGCACCGAGAATTCCGGCGTCCCCATGAAGATAATGCGAAGCGGCAAGGCGGCAAACTCCGTCTCTTGAAATCAGGCTGCGCCCGCGATTTTGGCGCCGACGCGCGGGTGCTTCAGCTTGTAGTGAGAGCGGGACGCGGACGGAAAAACCGCACACAGTTTTCCTCATCCCGCTCTACGGCACCGCGCGTCTTATCAGACGCGCAAGGATCGCCGTAGCATTTTGGCCTCAAATCGATTCCGGTTTGAGGAACCATGCAGTAGATGTCAGATCGCCTTGGCGCCGCGTGTCTTGGCCGCCTTGGTGAACTTGCGGATCACCATATCCCGTTTGAGCTTGGAGATGTGATCGATGAACAGAACACCGTTCAGGTGATCGATCTCGTGCTGCAGGCAGGTGGCAAGCAAGCCGTCCGCCTCGACCGTCTGTTCCTTGCCTTGGCGATCGAGATATTCGACGGTGATTGCGGCCGGGCGCTCCACCTCCGCGTAGTAGTCCGGGATCGACAGGCAGCCTTCCTCGTAAACCGAGCGCTCATCGGAGGACCTGACGATTTTTGGATTGATGAAAACGAGCGGGCTCTTCTCCTCGTCTTCCTTCGACACGTCGAGAACCAAAAGGCGCTTCGGTACGCCGATCTGGATTGCGGCAAGGCCGATGCCCGGCGCATCGTACATGGTTTCCAGCATGTCGTCGGCCAGGCGACGGATGTCATCGTCAACGGTCTCCACCGGTTTTGACACCTGGCGCAGAACCGGATCGGGAAGGATGATTAGCGGCTTGATCGTCATGCTGATCCCATAGCCGATCTTTCCGCTTGCGCGCAAGAACATTGCCTCCGGCAAAGATCGCACAAACCGCTGCTTGCTGCTTGCGAAAGCTGCGACATGTTTGTTCTTGTTTTGATCTGGTCTTCGGGCGCGAATCTGTTAGGCTGCGGCCATGGAGCCCATCGCCCTTTCCTTCGAACAGCCGCTGTTTCTCATCGGCGCCCTGCCCGTTACGGCCGGTCATCTCGTCACGGCCGCCGCCGTTCTCATGATGCTCGCGAGCCTCATGCTTGCGCGCCGCGCGCGGTCGGCCCGCGACGAGCGAGACGAGCAAATGGCAACGCTCCTTGCCGCGCAGACGGAATTGCAGGGCCGGATCGCCGCCATGACCGAAGTTTTCGGCACGCGCCAGGCGGAACTCAACCAGTCCCTCAGCCAGCGCATCGACGGAATGACGCACCGGATCGGCACTTCGATCAGCGAGCAGACGAAAGCCACGCACGAAAACCTCCGCCGCCTACAGGAGCGGCTCGCCGTGATCGACAACGCCCAGAACAACATACAGTCGCTGGCCAAGGACATGGCCGGGCTGCAGAGCATTCTGGCAAACAAGCAGACGCGCGGGGCGTTCGGCCAGTCGCGCATGGAAGCGATCGTTGCCGACGGGCTGCCGATGGGCGCCTTCGCCTTCCAGGCGACGCTCTCCAACGGCGCGCGTCCGGACTGCACCATCCGCATGCCGAATGGCCAGCCGCCGCTGGTCATCGATGCAAAGTTTCCGCTCGAAGCCTGGAACGCCATGCGCGACGCGGCGACGGCCGAACGGCGGCAGCAGGCGGCGCAGGCCTTCCGCCGCGACATGGAGGTGCATATCCGCGATATCGCCGGCAAATACCTTTTGCCGGGAGAAACGCAGGACACGGCCTTCCTCTTCGTTCCCTCCGAATCGATCTTTGCCGAGATCCACGAGCACTTCGAGCCGATCGTGCAGAAGGCGCATCGCCAGCGCATCGTCATCGTCTCGCCGTCGCTCCTGCTCCTGTCGATCCAGGTGATCCAGGCGATCTTGAAGGATGCCCGCATGCGCGAGCAGGCGCACCTGATCCAGGGCGAAGTCGTGCGCCTGATGGAGGACCTTTCGCGGCTCGACGAACGTGTGCGCAAGCTTCAGGGCCATTTCGCGATGACCCAGAAGGATGTCGACGATATCCTCATATCATCAGACAAGCTGACCCGGCGCGGCGCCAAGATCGAAGCCCTGGAACTTGCGGCCGAGGCCGAACCCGGAAAGAGCGAGCAGGGCGGACGGCCACTTGACAACCGGATGGGGCAATTGAAGCTGCGGGTGGTTGACGAGGACTGACGCGGTCGGGCACTCTTCGCGAAAGTCAATAATCCGACGGGGCATCTCCACATGATCACTGTCCTTGGGTCCATCAACATGGACCTGATCGCCACCACCGCGCGCCTGCCGAAGCCCGGCGAAACCGTCGCCGGAACCGGCTTCTCGACCGCCGCCGGCGGCAAGGGCGCGAACCAGGCGCTAGCCGCCCGCCGCGCCGGTGCGTCGGTGCGTATGGCCGGCGCCGTCGGCTGGGACAGTTTCGCCGAAGGCGCGCTGGCGCTGCTGAAAGAGGCCGGCGCCGACCTTAGCCTTATCAAGACGGTCGATGCTCCTACCGGCACTGCACACATCATTGTCGGCGGCGATGGCGAAAACGTCATCGTCGTCGTCGCCAGCGCCAACGCGACGGTGAGCGATAGCGACGCAACGACGGCGCTCGAAACCATGTCAGCCGGTGACACGCTGATGCTGCAGCTTGAAATTCCCGCTACCTCCGTAGAGAAGGCGCTTGCGGAGGCCAAACGCCGTGGCATCCGCTCCATCATCAACATCGCGCCGCTGACGCCCGACGCCGCCCGCCTCGGGCGCATGGCCGACACCGTGATCGCCAACGAAACCGAATTCGAGTTGCTGGCCGGCAAAAGCGGCATCGACGCCGCTGCGCGCGAGGCGGCGATGAAACAACTTCACCAGGAGACCGGGCAGACCGTGATCGTGACGCTTGGCGCCGAAGGCGTGATCGCCATTCACGACGGGGCCGTTCACCGCGCCAAGGGTTTGACCATCGAACCGGTCGACACCGTCGGCGCCGGCGACACCTTCTGCGGCTATCTTGCCGCAGGGCTCGATGCGGGACTGGCCTTCGCCGACGCGCTGCGGCAGGCGGCGGTCGCCGGATCGCTCGCCTGCCTCAAGCCTGGCGCGCAACCGGCAATACCGCTGGCAATCGAGGTTGCGGCTCGCCTCTGAGCCGCGCGCCCTTTTGCGGCCCATTTGCACCCGCTTCGCAAACCCGACAGCCCATGTCGCGCCAGTTAAACTCAGACCGCGGAATTTGCGTTTGGCGATGGTGATTCAGCCTCGGCGTTGGCCGGATCTTAAGATTTGATCCTCTATTCAGATGCGTGAGAAGGTCGACCGCGATCAGGTTTGACCGCCTCCTTCGTGCCGGTTGGCATCTGGCGCTCCATGATGGAGTTTCACCCCACAATTCGGAATGCGTCACGCCGCGGGTACCAAGCCCGCGGACCTCTCAGTATGTGAGGATTTCATGTTCAAGTTCCAAGCCAAATCACTGGCGACCAAACTGATCGCTGTGACAGGCGGTACGATCGCGCTCGTGCTGCTCGCCTCGAATTTCGTTCTCATCTCCCAGACGCAGGATCGCGTCGAGACACTGGTCTTCGACGGGGCCCAAGCCGAAGCGAGGGCCATCGCTTCCGACATTGCGGGAAGCGTCGGCGAACTCGCTGCCGCAGCACGCACCATGTCCGGCGTGCTTGGCCGGGGCCACGCCGGAAAATCGACCGATCGCGTCGGTGCAATCAATCTCTTGAAGGCCAATCTCGAGCAGCACAGCTTTGCCTTCGGCAGCTGGTTCGCCGAGGAAGCGAAGGCCTATGACGGGCGCCAGGAAGACGTTGCCAACAACAAGGAACTCGGCGGCAACGAGGAAGGCGTCTTCACGCCCTACTGGTCGAAGAACCGCAACGGCGAAGCGCAGTTCTCGACCTTCAAAGCGGACTACGCCGCCGAGTGGTACAGCCTGGCCGCCAAGAGCGGCAAGGGCGCGATTACGCAGCCCTACCTTGCGGAAGGAACCGACGTCCCGACCACGATGAGTTCGATCGCCTATCCGGTAATGTCCGACGGCAAGCTGATCGGCGTAGCCGGCGTCGACATTTCACTTGCCTCGCTCGCCGATGACCTCGCAAAGCTCAAGCCTTTCGGCTCGGGCCGCGTCTATCTGCTGTCGCAGAGCGGCAAGTGGCTTGTTTCGCCGATCCCCGATCTGCTGATGAAGGACTATGAAGGCGAAGGTGCCGATATCGTCAAGAATGCCCTGTCGTCGGCGACGTCAGGCACGATCAAGAATCTCACCTATGACGGAAACGAACCCTTCGACCGTGTCGTCTATCCGTTCAAACTGCCGAACGTGAACGCCAACTGGGTGGTGCTCGTCGATGTGCCGCGCGCAGCGATCAACGCGCCGGTCCGCGACCAGACCTATATGATGATCGTCGGCGGCCTCGTCGTCCTCGGTGCCGTCCTTATCGGCCTCTATTTCGCCGTTCGCGGCTTCGTGCAGAAACCGCTCGCCGGTCTCGTCAGCGACGTTCAGACGCTCAGCAACGGCGACTACACGAACCCGATCGCTGGTCAGGACCGTTCCGACGAAACTGGTTCCGTCGCCAAGGCGCTCGAAGGCTTCCGCCATCAGCTCGCCGACACCAGGCGTCTCGAAGGGGAAGCCCGCCACGAGCGCGAGCAGGCGGAACTGCAGCGCAGCCGCTCGGAAAGCGAGCGCGCCGAGAGCAGCGCCCTTCAGCGCGACATCGTTGCCCGCCTCGGCAAGGGTCTGTCGCATCTGTCCGCCGGTGACCTCGCCTTCCGCATTACCGACGAATTCCCCGGTGAATATGCGCAGTTGAAGCGTGACTTCAACGCGACCATGGAGAGCCTCGAGGAGACGATCCGGACCGTCAATCACTCGGTCGTCAACATCGGCAGCGGCACCGCCGAGATCAGCAACGCCGCCAACGACCTGTCGCACCGGACGGAACAGCAGGCCGCGAGCCTTGAAGAAACAGCGGCCGCCCTCGACCAGCTCACTTCACAGGTGCACGCCAGCGCCGAGAATGCCAAAGTCGCGGCAAAATCGGTCGAGGTGGCGAGCAGCGATGCCGAGCAGTCGGGCGAGGTCGTGCAGAAGGCGATCGCCGCCATGCAGGGCATCGAGCAATCCTCGCACGAGGTCAGCCGGATCATCGGCGTCATCGATGAGATCGCCTTCCAGACAAACCTCCTGGCGCTCAACGCGGGCGTCGAGGCTGCCCGCGCCGGCGACGCCGGCAAGGGATTTGCGGTCGTCGCCCAGGAGGTCCGCGAACTCGCGCAGCGGTCGGCAAATGCTGCGAAGGAGATCAAGACGCTGATCAACACCTCCGCCGGCCAGGTCCGTGAAGGCGTGGATCTCGTCGGAAAGGCGGGCAGTGCGCTCGAAAAGATCGCCGAGCAGGTGGTGCAGATCAACGGCCTGATCCGCCAGATCTCAAGTTCCGCCTCGGAACAGGCGGTCGGCCTGAAGGAGATCAACTCGGCCGTCAACCAGATGGATCAGGTGACCCAGCAGAACGCCGCGATGGTCGAAGAAACCACGGCCGCCAGCATGGCGTTGAACGACGAAGCCGGCGCATTGAGCACGCTGGTTTCCCGTTTCCGGGTCGCTCAGCAGACGCCGGCCCCGTCTTCTTCCGAGATGCTGCGTGGTGCAGCCGAACGAATGCGCGCGGCCGAGCGCCCCGCCTCTGCTTCGGCTGCCGCCAAGGACAGCCGCCCGGCGCAACCGCGCAGCGGCTATTCGGCATCGACACAGCGCGTTATTGCGCAGACGTCCGGCGCCAACGCGCTCGCCCAGGACAATTGGGAAGAGTTCTGAGCCCCGATACGACGAACAGCAAGACGGCGCCCGAGAGGCGCCGTTTTCATTTGCAGGAAAGGATTGAGCTTGGCTGCGCCATCATGTCGCCCGTCAGATGCGCGCCAGGCGGTCCGTCAGGAGATCGAAAAAGCCCTGATCATCGATGTGGCGCATCACCTTGGCATTGTGCTCGCGGCCGGTCACCTGCCACCAGTCGACGACGGTCATGCCGGCCGTCAGGGCGGAGTTCGTCTCGATCTCGACATTGCAGTCGCGCCCGGTGAACAGTTCCGGCCGCAGGAGATAGGCGATCACCGTCGGGTCATGCAGCGGCCCGCCGTCAGTGCCATACTTTTCGATGTCGAAGCGCTCGAAGAACTCCAGCATTTCGGCCATCGCGATCGCCGCGGGACTGCCGATCTCGCGGATCTTCTGCACCCGGGCCTTGTGGGTCAGGACGCGGTGCGTCACGTCGAGCGGCATCATCACGATCGGAATGCCGGAGCGGAAGACGATCTCGGCAGCCTCCGGATCGACATAAATGTTGAATTCCGCCGCCGGCGTGATGTTGCCGCCCTCGAAGAACCCACCACCCATCATTACGAGTTCACGTATCCGAGGCGCGATTTCCGGCGCCTTCGTCAGGGCAAGCGCGATGTTGGTCAAGGGGCCGAGCGTGCAGAGCGTAACCGTGCCTGCGTCCTCGGCGAGCAGGGTCTCGATGATGAAGTCGACGGCGTGCTCCTCCTGCAGCGGCATCGTCGGCTCTGCCAACACCGGACCGTCGAGCCCGGTCTTGCCGTGGACATGCTCGGCCGTCACCAGAGGTCGCGCGACCGGCCGCTCGGCGCCCGCGTACACCTTCACATCGGCCCTGTTGCAAAGCTCGCAGACGATGCGCGCGTTCCGGGCTGTCAGCGAAAGCGGAACGTTGCCGGCGACAGCGGTGATGCCCAGAAGGTCGATCTCCTCCGGACTGCCGAGGGCGAGCATGATGGCGGCTGCGTCGTCCTGCCCGGGATCGGTGTCTATGATTATCTTTCTTGCGTTCGACACTTTCTCCACCCTCCTGGCTCACGATGATCCGGATCTCGTTAATCCGCGAACGTGGCCGATTCTACGATATTGAAGCAGGATTCGAACGGAAAACCGCTCACACTTCCCTTCCCGCTCCGATTTGGCGCAGCGAACTATGATTTGCGCGCGCAGCCTAGGCAAGCGGCTTGCACTCGTTGCGCACAGCTACCATATTGCAGCGTGGATGCTGCTTGGCAGGTCCGCATGATGGTCGCTTGAGCTGCAAGGACTTGGGAAATGAGCAGGATTACGCCCTTTACCAGCCCGCTTCTGCTGGGCTTCGACACCATGGAAAAGACCCTTGAGCGCATCGCCAAGGGCAACGACGGATATCCACCCTATAACATCGAGCGCATTCGCGGCGACGCATCTTCCGATGCGCCGGAACGGTTGCGGATAACGCTCGCGGTCGCCGGCTTTTCCGAAGAGGACCTGGACGTCACGACGGAAGAAAACCAATTGGTGATTCGCGGCCGCCAGGTCGACGTCGGCGAACGGGACTATCTGCATCGCGGCATTGCCGCCCGGCAGTTCCAGCGCACCTTTGTTCTCGCCGACGGCATGAGGGTTCTCGGCGCCGAGCTGCGCAACGGTCTCCTCTCGGTGGACCTCGTGCGGCCCGAACCGGTCCGTATGGTAAAGAAAATTAACATTTCCGTCCCAGAGTAGGATAACCGGCGGGATTTTCCCCTACCCGGCGACCACGGAGTGTCACCATGGGACTGAAAGCCATCAACACATCGCTGTCGAAGAACGACCTTGCGCATCTTGGCGAGGGCGAAGTCGGCTATATCCGCAAGATGCGTTCGGAGGAGGTCTCCCGTTGTTTCCCGGAAGCACCCGAGATGGGACCCGGAATCGACCTGTGGGCCTTGTTCGGCGCCGACGGCACGCCGATCCTTTTGACCGACAATCGGTCCAGCACCTTCTTCAAGGCGGCCGAGGACGATCTTCGCACCGTCAGCCTTCATTGAGCGGCTGAAGCGAATCACCTGAATTGGCCCCTCATCCGGCCTCTCCCTGCGAGAGGGGGTTAGGGTGAGGGCGAAACGTAGCAAGTCCTAGACACGGCGAAAGGTGAGATAGGCGGAACTCCGCCCCTCGCGGCGCGCCTTGGCCTCGTAGCGCGTGCTCGGCCAACCTTCGAAAGGCGAGAGCCAGTCTGCTGCTTTCTCCGCCGTCCACTCGAAGGCTGTGTGATCGCGGCAATGGATGAGCGTCCAATTGACATAGGTGTCGATGTCGGACGCGAAGCAGAAGAGGCCGCCGGGCTTCAGGATGCGGGCGAAGCGATCCAGGTTGACCTTGGAAACGAAGCGCCGCTTCCAATGCTTCCGCTTCGGCCAGGGATCGGGATAGAGCAGGTCGATGTGGTCGACGGAAGCGTTCGGCAGCCAGTCCAGCACCTGCGTTGCGTCGTCGTCATATAGCCGGACATTCGCGAGCTCTCGCGCTTCGATCTGTCCGAGCAGCTTCGCCATCGAGTTGACGAAAGGCTCGACGCCGATGAATCCGGTTGCAGGATCCTCGGCGGCACGATGAACGAGATGCTCCCCACCTCCGAAACCGATTTCCAGGCGAATGCGCTTCACCGGCTGCGGGAAGAGCGTCGTGAGTTCAGCCGGTGCGGGCTGCGCGAGATCGAGCCGCAGCGAGGGCAGCAGATGCTCGAGATGGGCTGCCTGGCGTTCACGCAAGGGCTTGCCCTTGCGGCGGCCAAAGAATGCCTCCGTGGCTCTGGCACGGCGCGGTTCAGTCATCACGATCTTCCTTCAAAGAGCAAAGCGGACACTCCAATCCGGAGCATCCGCTCTTGATCCTGCAATGTGGTACGCCTGAATAGCAGCGCACCCGACCATTGCAATATTTTTTCGACGCCTGCGACCTCGTCCAAGGCCGCTTCGACTGCGGCGTTATGCAGCGCGGCCCGGCGCTCTCTGTTCGGAGAAAGCTGCGGAGTCCAGATCGATCGCTTCCTTCAGCGGCTTCACCAGATCGAGCTTCTCCCAGGAGAACGAACCGTCGCGGCCGGCCTTGCGGCCGAAATGGCCGTAGGCGGCGGTCTTGGCGTAGATCGGCTTGTTGAGGTCGAGGTGACGACGGATGCCCGTCGGCGAAAGGTCCATCGTCTTGCGGATGGCGCTTTCGACCTGGTCTTCCGAGACCTTGCCGGTGCCATGCAGATCGACATAGATCGACAGCGGCTGGGCGACACCGATGGCGTAGGCGAGCTGGATCGTGCAGCGGTCGGAAAGGCCGGCGGCAACGACGTTCTTCGCCAAGTAGCGCGCGGCGTAAGCCGCCGAGCGGTCGACCTTGGTCGTGTCCTTGCCCGAGAAGGCGCCGCCGCCATGCGGCGCTGCGCCGCCATAGGTGTCGACGATGATCTTGCGGCCGGTGAGGCCCGCGTCGCCGTCCGGTCCGCCGATGACGAACTTGCCGGTCGGGTTGATGTACCAGGTGCAATCGTCGGAGATCTTCAGATCCGCAAGCGCTTCGCGGATATACGGCTCGACAACGGAGCGGACCTTGGCGGAATCCCAGCTGTCGTCGAGATGCTGCGTCGAAAGCACGATCGAGGTAACTTCCCTCGGCTTGCCGTCGACATAGCGCACGGTCACCTGGCTCTTGGCGTCCGGGCCGAGCTTGGCGACTTCGCCTTCGCCCTTCTTGCGAGCGGCAGCGAGCGTCTGCAGGATGCGGTGCGAGTAATAAAGCGGCGCCGGCATCAACTCGGACGTCTCACGGCAGGCATAGCCGAACATGATGCCCTGGTCGCCGGCCCCTTCCTCGCCCTGCTTGTCGGAAGCGTTGTCAACGCCTTGCGCGATGTGAGCGGACTGGAAGTGCAGGAGCACGTCGATCTTCGCCGTCTTCCAGTGGAAACCGTCCTGCTCATAACCGATGTCGCGGATCGCCTTGCGGGCGGCCGACTTGAACTTCGACGGATTGATGACCTCGTTGCCGTTCTTGTCCTTCTTCAGCAGGCTCGGCGGCAGGCGGACTTCGCCGGCGATCACGACGCGGTTCGTCGTCGCCAGCGTCTCACAGGCAATGCGCACACCCCAAGGATCGACGCCGGTTTTCGCCGCCTCGCGGTAGACCAGATCGACGATCTCGTCGGAAATACGGTCACACACCTTATCCGGATGACCTTCGGCTACGGATTCACTCGTGAACAGGTAGTTTGCGCGCATGCGGGAAGTCCCCTCAATGAAAAAGCGGTGCGAACGTGTTAGTGGTTTTGCGGTCGAAAAACAAGCGAACAACGACATAAATATATCTTTATATCGATATTACAACCTGAATTCATCCGCTGCATGCTTCCTCAAACGGTAGCTGATTCAAGAGTTGAAACATGCAGAGGTTCAAGATGCTGCAGCGTGATTTGCGCGTCGGATGAGAGACCCGCTGGCTGTAGCGGTGGACCGTATAAAAAAAGCGGCACTCGGGCCGCTTTGCTTTAGGTCGGTGAAATGCCCTGGCTATTCGCTTTCCGCCTCGGCGGCCAGCGCCTTCACCAGGTCCACCAGTTTCCGACGCACCTTCGGGTCGGAAATCTTGACGAAGGCACGGTTGAGTTGAAGGCCCTCGGAGGACGACAGGAAATCAACGACATAGTTCGAGCTGGAGGCCTCGGCCATGCCGGATGCGGCGGCGCCCTCGCCCGGAGCATCCTCGAAGAAGAATGACACCGGGACATTGAGAATGGAGGAAATGTTCTGCAACCGGCTGGCGCCGACGCGGTTTGTTCCCTTCTCGTATTTCTGGATCTGCTGAAAGGTAATCCCCAGGGCTTCGCCGAGTTTTTCCTGGCTCATACCCAGCATCGTCCGGCGGAGGCGAATCCTGCTACCGACATGAATGTCGATCGGGTTCGGCTTCTTCTTGTTTTCAATCATGTCCGCGTTCCTAAACACGCTGTTTCGGGTACCTGCAACCTGGCATCGAACAGAGCGCCCTGTCGCAATCATATCGGCAAAACAAGAGCTCCACTCGCAGGTGAAGGTTGATGGATCTGGTCACTATGCAATTTTAGGGGTTTTAGGTCAATTCTTCCTAATATTAAAACCAATACGCGAAAATGCTGCAACCAGAAAGAGCAATCCGGCTGCCAACCAGAAAATCCGACCGCGCGTCGCGGCATCGGTTACGCTAAGCATTTTTCCCGGCAGAATTGTGTCTGTGACCCCCTTGTAATTGTATCCCAATCCTACCACTAAAACACCACGTGCATCAACAATTGCTGATATACCGTTGTTGGCTGCCCGGATCATTGGTGTGCCGGTCTCGACTGTGCGAAGCCGCGCCTGATGGAAATGCTGGCGCGGGCCAGGCGTGTCGCCGAACCAGGCGTCGTTGGTAATGTTGAGCAGGATATCGGCAAGGCGGGCGTTACCCTCGATCTCATCGGCGAAGATCGCTTCGTAGCAGATAAGCGGATAAGCCGTCCTGCCGTCCGGCAGCGTGAGAAGCGTGCGGGTCTGGGCAGGCGAAAAGCCGCCAGGCATCGAGGCGGCGACAGCGCTCAGCCCCCAGGAGGCAAGAACATCCTCGAACGGCAGATATTCGCCGAAGGGGACGAGGTGAACCTTGTCGGCAGCGCCGATGATCTGGCCGCGATCGTCAATCGCGTAAATCGAATTGTAGAAGCGCCGCGGCAGGCCCGCCCCGGCATCCTCGACGCGAACGGCACCGGCAATGAGGACCTGCCCCTCCTCCAGGACCTCTGCGATGCGGGCGAGCGCGTCCGGGTTGTCCGTCAGTATGAACGGGATCGATGTTTCCGGCCAAACGATGATGTCCGGGCGTTTGCCCCCGTCCTGCCACGGCACGGTCGTGAGAGCGAGATGCTCCTCGAAGACCGACGCGCGTTCCCCGTCATCGAGCTTCTTCGCCTGATCGACTACCGGCTGAACGAGGCGCACGGTCAGCTCAGGCGTTAGCGGTTGAGGCGCCGGCTGGGCAAGACGATAGAAGCCGAAGGCGAGGTGCGCGGCAAAGAGCACCACGGCGATCGCGAGGCCTGCACGCGCGCCCTTTCCAGTGGCGATGAGAGCGGGGGACGCAAACACGAAGACAGCGACCATGTTGATCGTCGCAAGGTTCACGACGCTCGCCGATTGCATCATCAGTGGCATCGGCATCAAGGCATAGCCGATGGCATTCCAGGGAAAGCCAGTGAAGAGAAAGCCGCGGAGCCATTCCGCGATGCCGAAGCCGAATGCAAGGGCGGCGATCCTGCCCATGCCGTCGGACCAGATGCAGCGCGCCAATGCGACTGCAAAGGCATAGAAGAGCGCGAGGAAGGCAGGCAGACCGACAACGGCGAGCGGCAGGGCCCAGGCAAAAAGATCCGCTTCGATCAACAGGGCGTTGCCAAGCCACCAGAGGCCGCCAAGGAAATAGCCGAAACCGAAGCTCCAGCCGATCGACAAGGCCGGCCAAAGCCGTCCGAGCAGCCCCCGTTCAGGATCGCCCGGTGCGCCGTCGATCAGCCAGACGAGGACGGGAAATGAGACGAAAGCGGCCGCAAAGATACCGAACGGTGGTTGGGTGAGAACCGTCAGGAGCCCCGCGAGGAAGGCGATGAACACCCTCGACACTCCGGAGAGGAGCATAATCCTGCCTGCCAGCCTACTCATACAGCCTCCAATAGGCGCAGGACCGCGATCCTGCGCAGGAAAAACGACCGAATCAATCGGCGGCAGTGTTCCAAAAAAGCGGCTGCTTGTCCCTCGCCCCTGCGTTGCACAGCACGGCATCGCGGCAAAAATCGAGAGCGATTTTGGCACCGATGGGACTGCATGTTAATTCGTTGTCGATTCAAGGACAAAAACAAAGTGCCGCAGTGTTCTTTGCGCGTCTGGTAAGACGCGCGGCGCTGTAGATCATTTCATTGTTCCATTGAAACAGTGAAATGATCTAATCGAACCTACGCGATGCCGGACCAAAAACCGCTGCACACTTTTCCGGGGATTGCTCTGACGGCCGGGATGGGAAGGCGGACCGCCGCGACCGCCGGAACGGCTATTGCTCGGATGTCGGCTGTGGTCCGACACGGACCTCGGTGTCGCGACCGGCCGGCGGCGTTTCAGATGGCGTCTCCTTCTCTGCCTTCACGACCCGGCGGCGAGCGAGCGGCCGCTTGCGCATGATGCGCACGCGTTTGACACGCCGGGGGTCAGCATCGAGAATCTGAAATTCGAAACCGGGGATTGCCTGGACCACCTCGCCGCGAACCGGGATGCGTCCGAGCGAAGCGAACACCAGGCCGCCGAGCGTGTCGACGTCTTCGATCTGTTCGCGCACGTCGAAGTCCGGGCCGATCGCTTCGGCGATCTCCTCGAGCTCGACGCGGGCATCGGCGACGAAGATGTCATCCGTGGTGCGCGCGAACATCACCTCTTCATCGTCGTGCTCGTCTTCTATATCGCCGACGACCATCTCGACGATGTCCTCCAGCGACACGAGACCGTCCGTGCCGCCATATTCGTCGATGACGAGGGCCATCTGGATGCGCGCGGCCTGCATCCGCTGCATCAGATCCGAAGCCAGCATGGAGGGCGGCACGAACAGGAGCTGGCGAACGATGCCGGCCTCCTCGACCGTTTTTCCAAGATCGACGCGAGAGAGGTCAAAACCGGCCCTCTGCTGACGCGGCGCCCTTTCCGTCCTTTCGGCCGAGGCCATGGGCTGCGCCTTGCCGTTGCGCCGCCGGTTGCGGGCCTGCTTGGTCACATAGGCGAGAAGGTCGCGGATATGCACCATGCCGCGCGGGTCATCCAGGCCCTCGCTGTAGACCGGCATGCGCGAGCGCCCCGACTCCTCGAAGATGACCATGAGCTCGCCGATTGTGATGCTCTGGTCCACGGCCTCGATATCGGCGCGCGGCACCATCACGTCCTCGACGCGAACCTCTCGGAAACGCAGGATGTTGTTGAGCATCGCCCGTTCTTCGGGAGAGAACGCGGCGTTGCTGTCCGCGTCCGTCATCAATGCGTCGGCGAGATCTTCGCGCAGGCTCGATGGGCTTGCCCCGCGCAGGATGCGCGCGGCGCGGCTCCAGAAGGAGGTTGTGGATTTGCTGCCCTCCTGTCGGGGGGCGGCGGTACTACTACTGCCCGCCTCAGCTTCTCCGGAAGCTTCCGCTTCCTCGGCCGCAACGGCGGCCGGCTGTGTGTTGATGTCGCTCATCGTTCCAAACTATCAATCCGGGGATCTGTCCCCGTATGGATCAGATAGGCCAAGACGCGCCAAAATGCGAGTCTCCAGGCCTTCCATTCTTTCCGCCTCGTTGTCTTCCAGGTGATCATACCCGAAAAGGTGCAGGAATCCATGGACGAGAAGGTGCATCAGATGCGCGTCAAACGGCTTCTCCAGTTCGGCCGCTTCGCGCTTCAGCGTTTCATAGGCAACGACGATATCGCCGAGCATCGGCCCCGGCATCTTGCCCGGGGTCACGGGAAAAGCGGGAAAAGACAGCACATTGGTCGGCTTGTCCTGGCTTCGCCATTCCGCATTGATTACCTGCATCGACACATCATCGGTGAAGACCAAGGAGAGTTCCGGCGGATCCAGCGGAAAAGGCTGCTTTTCCTCGCGCACGAGGAAATCCGCCGCCGCCTCGAGAATGCGCGCCGAGAAGGAGTGCAGCTCGTCCTCCGACGGCCAGTCCCCTTCCTCGACGCTGATCTGGATATCCAAGGCTGTCATGGCTGCAACGAACCGCCGTTAGATCACGATGATTTTGGGTCGATTCGACCCAAAATCATAAACGTGATCGATTCCAACAAAACAGAGCGGGATGCGGGCGGAAAACCGCATACACGTTTCCTCATCCCGCTCTAAAGCGTGATCTGAAAAGCGGAAACCGTTCTTCGGACAAATCACGCAATAAACAAGGACTAGCGATCGCTCTGCTCGCTTTCGTCGTGAACCGCCGTGTGGCTTTCATAGGCCCTGACTATCCTCGCCACCATCGGATGGCGGACGACATCGGCATCCTTGAAGCGGATCACCGAAACGCCCTCCACTCCATGGAGAATTTGCAGCGCCTCCACGAGGCCCGATTTAACGCCACGCGGCAGGTCGACCTGGCTGGGATCGCCGGTAACGATCATCCGGCCGTTTTCGCCGAGACGCGTCAGGAACATCTTCATCTGCATCGATGTCGTGTTCTGGGCCTCGTCGAGAATGACGGCGGCATTGGCGAGCGTTCGCCCGCGCATGAAGGCGAGCGGCGCGATCTCGATCACGCCGGCGGTGATCGCCCGCTCGACCTTGTCACCCGGCATCATGTCGTAAAGCGCGTCGTAAAGCGGCCTGAGATAGGGATCGACCTTTTCCTTCATGTCGCCCGGCAGGAAGCCCAGGCGTTCGCCGGCCTCGACAGCCGGCCGCGAAAGAATGATGCGATCGACTGCGCCACGCTCCAGCAACTGAGCCGCATGGGCGACGGCGAGGTAGGTCTTGCCGGTACCGGCCGGTCCGATGCCGAAGACGAGCTCGGATCGCTCGAGCGCACGGATGTAGGCATCCTGCATCGGCGTGCGTGCAGCGATGGTCTTTTTGCGCGTCGAAATCTGCGCCATCGTCAACTTGGCTTTGCGTTCCATTGTCGGCAACTGCAACTGATCGTCGGCAGCGACCGCCATACGGATCGCGCCTTCGACGTCGGACGTATCGATCGATCCGCCACTCTGCAATCTTCCGTAGAGATAGTCGAGAGCGCGCCGCGCCTGGTTTGTCGCCACCACATCGCCCGAGATGGCAACGGAATTTCCGCGCGGCCTGGCGTCAATGCGCAGGCGCTCTTCGAGCAGCTTCAGGTTCTGGTCGAATTGGCCGAAAAGTTCGCTGGCAAAGCGGTTGTTCTCGAAAGTGAGCACGAAGTGATTGGCGTCTGTCGCAGATGTTTTGGACTGGCGCGATGATGAAGAAATCAATTCGTGTCCATTCAAGCGGTTAGGCTCCTCGCTCTCGGTCCCTTATCCGATCATCTCGGCGAAAAGGCTGTTGGGCCCGGCTTTGATGATTCGTACTCTGACAATGTCACCGATTTGCGATGCTTTTGCATCAACATTCACGGGCTGCAGCCACGGCGAACGGCCGACGAGCTGGCCGGGCATGCGGCCGGTTTTTTCCAAAAGCAGATCGATCTCCCGTCCCACGCATGCCTGGGCGAAATCGCGCTGCTGCTTGATAAGCAAAGTCTGCAATCTTTCCAGTCGCTTGGCCTTGACGTCCTCAGGAACCTGTTCCTTGAGCTCGGCCCCCGGCGTGCCCGGACGGGTCGAATACTTGAAGGAAAATGCCTGTGCATAACCCACCGCCTCCACGAGACGCATGGTATCCTCGAAGTCCTCGTCGGTCTCACCGGGGAAGCCTACGATGAAATCGCCCGAGAGGGCAAGGTCGGGCTGGGCGGCGCGGATGCGATCTATCAGGGCGAGGTATTCGCCTGCCGTATGACGCCGGTTCATCGCCTTCAGGATGCGATCGGATCCCGATTGGACCGGCAGATGCAGGTAGGGCATCAGCTTCGCCATCGACCGATGCGCCTCGATCAGGCTGTCATCCATGTCGCGCGGATGGCTGGTCGTATAACGCAGGCGCGCAAGGCCCCCGATTTCGGCAAGGCGGACGAGAAGATCGCCTAATCCCCAGTCGCGGCCGTCCGGGCCTGTGCCATGCCAGGCATTGACGTTCTGCCCAAGCAGGGTGATTTCGCGCACCCCGCTTTCGACCAGCCTTTCGGCCTCGGCAACGATCTGCGCCACCGGTCGCGACACTTCCGATCCACGCGTATAGGGCACTACGCAGAAGGTGCAGAATTTGTCGCATCCTTCCTGCACCGTCAGGAAGGCGGTGACGCCGCGGGCGCGGGTCTTCGCCTTGTCCGGCGCTGGCAAGTGCTCAAACTTGTCCTCGATCGCATAATCCGTTTCGACGACGCGCTCGCCGCCTCGTGCGCGCTTCAGCGCTTCCGGGAGACGGTGATAGGTCTGCGGTCCGATGACGAGGTCGACCGCTGGCGCACGGCGAAGGATTTCGTCGCCTTCGGCCTGCGCGACACAGCCCGCAACGCCGATGACCATTTCGCGGCCCGCGCGCGCCTTCTCCTTCTTCAGCTCGCGCAACCGGCCGAGCTCGGAATAGACCTTTTCAGCCGCCTTCTCACGGATATGGCAGGTATTGAGCAGGACGAAATCGGCCTCCTCGAGAACGTCCGTCGAAACATAACCGTCGCGCGAGAGCGCATCCGACATGCGGTCGGAATCGTAGACGTTCATCTGGCAGCCATAGGTCTTGACGAAGACCTTGCGCGAAGGTGCATGTTCCTCGCCCGGCACCGGCGTTTTCGACAGAAGAGCTGTTTCCTGGGTCATGCGGCGTTCTTTAGTGCATGGCGGCCCAAAGTTGAAGCATTTTTGGCGCGACTCACTACGGTTCGACGCGCGCGACGTCCCGTTCTACCCTCGGCCGCCCCCTCAGACGATCCGACAGCATGCTGCGAATGCGCTGCTCGATCGTGCGGCTCACGTCTTTCCGGTTGGCATGGCGGTCATAGTCCACCGCCTCGCCGAAATCGACATCCACGTCCAGCGCGCCTTCCCTCAGCACGCCAAAAAGATGCGGCAGCAGGCCGGTGTCGCCCGGCCATGCGGCGATCGGCCGGTTGTAGCGCCCCATGGGCATGCCGTGGATGCCGGTGTAGGAAATGGCCAGAGGCTGGACATGAACCACCCCGGTCGGCGAATATGGAACGGCGGAGGCCGCTGCTCCGAACAGCGACGTCTTAATGTCCAGCAGGCGGTTGCCGTCGGACGTCGTGCCTTCCGGAAAGAGGACGACGATTTCGCCATCGGCGAGCCTTCGACCGATCTCATTCACCTGATTGCCCGTCGTGCGCTTCTGGTCGCGCTCGACGAATATGGAGGCCTGCAAGCGGGCGAGAAGGCCAAAGACGGGCCAGGTCTTCACCTCGGATTTGGCGACGAAGACGACGTCGGCCACGGAAGACAGCACCAGAATGTCCTTCCAGGACACGTGATTGGCGCTGAGCAGCAGCGGGCGGCGGCGTTCGGGCTCGCCATGGACGCGAACGCGAAGCCCGAGCAACAGGCATGCCACACGATGCCAGAACCGCGGTAGCCACCGCCGCGGCTTCAGGTCCAGCCACAGGCAAAAGATCTGCACCGGGATCAGTACGAGCGAGATCAGCACGAGCAGGATGCCGCACAGGGCGACGCGGACCCAATTGATCATCTGCGAAGGCTTTCCAAGCCGCTCATCCTACATTCCGCATCACTCGGCGCCGCGAGTCGAAATGCCAGAGCGCCCACTATTTTTGAAACGCGGCCGTGCGCCTTCCAGACGGGGATGCGCACCAGACATGTCGTGAATCGGACTAGCGAAGATCGAGTCGCATGACAAGCGCGGCCGTGCGCGCTCCTGCAGCCCCCTGATAGTAGGCCCGGCGTTCGCCGACCTTAAGAAAGCCGAGCTTCTGATAGAGACCGAGCGCGGCCTGGTTGGTTTCATCGACTTCGAGGAAAAGTGCGTCGGATCCTTTGACGAGCGCCTCGCGCATGGCCGCCTGCATCAGTCGCCAGCCAAGGCCGGACCGTGTGAAACGCGGGTCCACGCCGATGGTCAGGATTTCGGCTTCGCCGGCCACGGCTCGTGAGAGTACAAAACCGCCGAGGGCGGGGCGGAAAGCACCGTTTGTCTGGCGCGCCACGAAACCGAAGACCGTATCCTGCGACAACAGCGCGTGAATTTCGCCGTCGCTCCAAGGTGATGCGAACCGTTGCCGATGCAGCTCCGCGGCAGCGGCGAGATCGCCCTCCTCGAGCGGGAAGATATCGAACTCCGTTCGACGGGTGAAATAATCGGTCAAACTCATCTTGGTCTAGGCTCGGGTTACGGCGAAACCCGCCTGGGGCTTCGCATCCGGTCCACGCAAGTAAAGCGGTTTCGGCTTGGCCGAGGCTGGATCGGCTCCGGCACCCAGCCGGGCAACGACAGCAATGTCGATATTGTCCGGCACCCCATCCGTCGGTACGTCGGAAACGGGGGAAGGGCGGACGAGGGAAGCGCCGGAACCGCACACGACCCCTTCGACGCCTGAAAACCGCGCGCGCGCCTCCGTTACCGACAGAATTTCGGGCTCGTCCTTTGCTCTGCCGAAGGCGTCGAAAAGCTGGGCATAGACTTCGTCCCGCTTCGCATCGATGACAACGAGAACCGCCTGGCCGGGTGTCGTCAGCCTTGCATTTTCGGCGGCGACCTCAAGCGTCGTGATCCCGACCGCCGGCTTGCCGAGGGCGAGCGCGAGGCCACGCGCGGCAGCAACGCCGACACGAATGCCGGTGAAGGATCCGGGACCGACGGTGACCGCAATGCGTTCGATTTCTGAAAGCTGCCTGTCGGCGGCGAGCAGTGCCTCGTCGACGAACTCCATCAGACGCTCGGCGTGGCCGCGTCCGATGTTCGCGCCGGCGCGCGCCAGAACCTCGGCGGCCGCGCTGTCGTAGACAGCGGCGGCGCAACCGGTGCCGGATGTATCGATTGCAAGCACTAACATTTCAGCCGCAATGGCCTCCCTCCATTGCTTCGCACGCAGAACCGGCGCGAAGTGCCCTACAGCGCCGCGCGTCCTTCGGACGCGCAAAGGACGCTGTAGCACTTTGAAATTGCTGCATGTTCCTGTCCTTAAATCGCGTTAACTTTCAAGGACACATGCAGCCGCACCCGCTCTCGTGACGGACGACGTGGGGACGGGCCGGATCAGACGGATTCGACTGCTTCGACTTCCGGAACGAAGTGGCGCAGCAGGTTTTGGACACCATGCCTCAACGTCGCGGTCGAGGACGGGCAACCGGAGCAGGCCCCTTTCATGTTTAGGAACACGGTGCCATCCTTGAAGCCGCGGAAGGTGATGTCGCCACCGTCTTGGGCAACCGCCGGTCGCACGCGGGTTTCAAGCAATTCCTTGATCGTGGCAACGATCGCCTCGTCGCCCTCGTCGAAGAACTCGCCTTCCTGGTCCGCTTCCTCTGCGCGGCCGGCACCCGACATGACCGGCTGGCCGGACATGAAATGTTCCATGATCGAGCCGAGGATGGCGGGCTTCAGGTGTTGCCACTCCTGCGCTTCCTTGCTGACCGTGATGAAATCGTAACCGAAATAGACACCGGTTACGCCCGGGATCGAGAAGAGCCGGGCCGCCAAAGGCGATCCTGCACGGGCCTCGTCCTCGCTCCGGAATTCGGCCGTGCCGTTCTCCATCACCACCTTGCCCGGCAAGAACTTGAGCGTGGCCGGATTCGGCGTGGCTTCCGTCTGGATGAACATCTTTCTCTCCGTTTCGCCGGAAGTCGATTCCCGACCGGCTCTTTAGAATTGTTCGAAAATATAGGTGCTTCGTCGCGGCCCCGCAAGAGCGCATCCCGTCGCACCTTGGACTGTCATGATCGACACGCGGGAAGCGTGCGGAGGACCGCTCTTTCCGACTTGGAGACGACGCAAATCCGGACGGAAAACCGTACCCACTGGAATTGCTCTAGCTCAGCGCGTCTATTTCCTCGTCCGTCAGCAAATCGGGAATGACGGTCACGGGAATCGGAAAGGCTGCAGCCTTTCCGGCTATGGACGACACCAGCGGTCCCGGCCCTTCCTTGGCCGATCCCGCCGCAAGCACCAAGATGGCAATGTCCCGGTCCTCCTCGATCACCGCGTGGATCTGCTCCGTGGCGATCCCTTCGCGAATGACGATCTCCGGCTCAATGCCGATCGTTTCGCGCACCGTCTGAGCCACCTTGGCCAGCGTCGCCTCGGCCTCTTCACGTGCCTCCGCCCGCATGATCTCCTCGACCCCCAGCCATTGCTGGAAGTCGCCATCGGCGATCACATAGAGCAGCACTAGGCCGCCGTTGGAATTCTTCGCGCGCATGCCGGCATAATGCACGGCGCGGCCGCATTCGGGCGTATCATCGATCACCGCCATGAACTTGCGGCGATGACCTTCCAGTCGTGAGAGTCGGGTGGAAACCATGCGGCGAACATTACATCGCCGCTCGCCGCCCGCAAGGTCTCATTTTTGCGTGCTACTGCAAAAATCCGATGATTTCGCGAACCTCGCGCATCGTCTTTTCGGCCCGCGCCCGCGCTCGTTCGCCGCCACGCCTCAGGATCGCGTCGATGTGTGCCGTATCGTCCATCAGACGACGCATCTCGCCCGTGATCGGCGACAGCACGGTTACGGCAAGCTCGACCAGAGCCGGCTTGAAGACCGAGAACTGCTGGCCGCCGAATTCGGCGAGAACCTCATCCTTCGTCTTGTCCGAAAGCGCCGCATAGATGCCGACGAGGTTTTCCGCCTCCGGACGGCCGGCGAGACCGCCGGCTTCGCTCGGAAGCGCGTCGGGATCGGTCTTGGCCTTGCGGATCTTCTTCGAGATCGTATCGGCATCATCCATCAGATTGATGCGCGACAGATCGGAAGGATCGGACTTCGACATTTTCTTCGTGCCGTCGCGCAACGACATGACGCGCGGCGCCGGCCCGCCGATCAACGGCTCCACCGGCGGGAAATAGGCATGGATTGGCTCTTCGCCGACGACGATGTCAACGCCGTAGCCGCGCGCCCGGATATGCTCCATGAAGTCGATGTTGAACTTCTGGGCGATGTCGCGTGTCAGCTCCAGGTGCTGTTTCTGGTCGTCGCCAACCGGAACATGCGTGGCGCGGTAGACGAGGATGTCCGCCGCCATCAGGCTCGGATAGGCAAGCAGCCCGAGCGAGGCGTTTTCGCGGTCTTTGCCGGCCTTGTCCTTGAACTGGGTCATCCGGTTCATCCAGCCGATGCGGGCGACGCAGTTGAAGATCCAGGCAAGCTCGGCGTGCTGCGGCACCGCCGACTGATTAAAGACGATATGCTTTTCCGGGTCGATGCCGGAGGCGATGAAGGCGGCCGCGATCGAGCGGATCTGGCCCGCCAGATCCTCGTGCACGAGCTGCGCCGTGATCGAGTGCAGGTCGACGACGCAATAGATGCAGTCGTTGTATTCCTGCAGGGCCACGAACTTGCGGATCGCGCCGAGATAGTTGCCGAGATGCAGGTTGCCGGTCGGTTGTACGCCGGAAAATACGAGCGGCTTGAATTCGTTCATGTCGTCCTCAATCGGGCTTGTGGAGGGCCCGTCTCCAGTTGATATCCGCCGCGCTTATGCACGGCAGCCAAAGCGCAATCAAGGGGGTACGGGCCTGCAAAGGATCACGACGCCGGTTGCAGCAGATCCCAAAGATTGCCGAACGGATCGGTAAACACCGCGACGGAACCGTAGGCCTCCTGACGAGGAGCCTCGCGGAATTCGACGCCGGCGGCAAGCATCGCCGCGTGATCGCGGGCGAAGTCGTCGGTGAACAGGAAGAAACCGACCCGGCCGCCGGTCTGGTTGCCGATCGCAGCCCGTTGCCGCTCACCCTCGGCCTTGGCAAGGAGCAGGGCCGTCTCTGCGGCGCCTCTCGGGCGGGCGAGCACCCAGCGCTTGCCGTCGCCAAGCTCTGTATCCTCGATCAGGTCGAAGCCGAGCTTGCCGCAATAAAAGGCGATGCCGTCATCGTAGTCCGGTACGACGATGGCGACGCGGGCGATCGTCTGCTTCATGACGCATCGGGCTCCTGGCTCGCCGCGGCTTCGACCGGACCGCCGGCGCCCCTGCGCCGCAGACTGCGGCGGATCATGCCGAGGCTTGCGCCGCCAAGACCGAAGGCGAAGGCGAAATAGATCACCATTGCCGCCGCCACGAGGCCGCATAGGGTTAGAGCGCGCATCAGGAGCGGTGCGGCGGACGAAAGCGGAAACGCCAGCCACTGGACTGCAAAATGCAGCGCGACCGCCATGATCGCCGCGGCAATTACCAGGCGCGGAACGCGGGTCAGGAGCGGAATGTCGCGGCCCCAATGCCCCCGCCAGACGAGGGTTGCGAACAACAGTACGGCGTTCACCCAGCCGGCTACGATCTCGGCGGTGGCGATGCCACTCGCGGCGAGCGTCGGAAACAGCGTCAACGCCAGTGACACGTTCACCGCCACTGAAATCGCGGCGAAGATCATCGGCGTGCGCGTGTCCTCGCGTGCGAAGAAACCCGGGATGAAGGCCTTGATCAGCACGAAGGCCGGCAGGCCAAGGCCGTAGATCGCCAGGATTTGACCGACCACGACCGTCGATTCGGGCAGGAACTTGCCGCGCTCGAAGAGTAGCCGGACGATCGGTTCCGACATGACGAGCAGTGCGGCGGCGGCCGGCAGCGTCAGGAACAGCGTGAATTCGACGGAGCGGTTCTGCAGGTTCGACGCTTCGTTGATATTGCCGGCGCGCAGCGCCCGTGAAAGCTCCGGCAGCAATACCGTCGCGACGGCGATGCCGACGACGCCGAGCGGAAGCTGGTAGATGCGGTCGGCATAGACGAGCGACGACACGGCGCCCGCCTTTGCCGAAGCGATATTGGTGTTGATCAACAGATTGATCTGGGTAATGCCGCCGGTGATCGCTGCCGGCAGCGCCAGCACAAGCAGCCGCTTGACGTTCGCCGTCAGCCGCGGGCGTCGGAAGCCGATCCGGATACCGGCATTGCGCACAGCGAACCAGACGATCGCGAGTTGCACCAGGCCCGCAGCTAGCACGCCCCAAGAAAGGCCATAGCCAACGGCAACCGCGTCGTGGCCGCTATGCCAGGCATAGGCAAGAACGCCGATCAGGATGATGTTCAGAAACACCGGCGCGATCGCCGCCGCGAAGTAGCGGTGCAGCGAATTCAGCATGCCGGCCATCATCGCCGCCAGCGACATGCAGGCGAGATAGGGGAACATGATCGTCGCGAAGGATACGGTGCTCGCGAACTTCGCCGGATCGTCGGCAAAGCCCGGAGCAATCAGCTCCCGCACGATGAACGGCATCGCCAGCTCCATGGCGATGGTCAGAAACAGGAGCACGGTGAAAAGCACACCGAAAACCTCTTCCGAAAAGCGCCGCGCGCCGTCCATGCCGCGCGCTTCGATTTCCTTGGCGAAAAGGGGCACGAAGGCAGAGTTGAAGGCGCCTTCGGCAAAGAGCCGACGGAAGGTGTTGGGCAGCCGGAAGGCGGTGTTGAAGGCGTCGGCAACCGGTCCGGTGCCGAGCGCCGCCGCCATGAAGGTTTCGCGGACGAAGCCGAAGATGCGGCTTCCGAGCGTAGCGCCGCCGACGGTTGCAAATTTCTTGACGAGGCTCATGTTTCGGCTTTTGTCGCTTTGGAACCGTGCGATGCGCGCGGCGCATGCGCCGGTGCGATGATACCAGACGGCATGCGGTCGCGAGCCTCGTCCACTTCGTCGGCCAACACCGCCTTGAGGCGCGCCGCGATGTTCGTCTGTCGGTTCTCGCTGGTGACCTTCTGGCCGACCAGATCGGTGACATAGAAAGTATCGATGACCTTCTCGCCGAAGGTCGTGATGTGGGCCGAGGCAATATCGAGGGACAGATCGGAAAGCACCGCCGTGACTTCGGAAAGCAGGCCGGGCCGGTCGAGTCCCTCGACCTCGATCACGGTGAACTTGTTCGAGAGCGAATTGCTGATCGTCACTTCCGGCGTGACGGTGAAGGCCTTGCTGCGCTTCTTCACCCGGGTGCGGCTGGCGATCACTTCGGGCAGCCGCTTGCGGCCAGAAAGCACGTCCTCGATCAGCTTACCGATGCTCGCGGCCCGGCGTGTTTCATCCTCGTCGACCGGAAATTCCCGGTTGACAAGAATCGTGTCCAGCGCCCGTCCGTCCGACGTCGTGAAGATCTGCGCGTCGACGATGTTGGCGCCTGCCGCGGCGCAGGCCCCGGCAATCACCGTCAGCAGGCGCGGATGGTCCGGGGAAAGCACGGTGATTTCGGTGATCGCATGGAATTGATGCGTGCGCACCATGGTCGCCAGCGTCTTGCCGGCCCGGTCCGCATCGCGGATGAACTTCGCGTGCCGAACCTGATCCTCAAGCGCCACGGAAAGGAGATAGGGCTGATAATGCAGCCGTACATAGGCGTCGCGATCCGCCTCCGGCCAATCGGTCAGCGCCTCCCCCAGCATGTGGGCCGCATGTTTTGCCCGCTCTTTTCGCGACAGTTCCGAGAAGCCGCCGGAGAGCAGAAGCTCGGTCTCGTAATAGAGCGTGCGCAGCAGCTGTCCCTTCCAGCCGTTCCAGACACCAGGCCCCACCGCCCGGATGTCGCAGACCGTCAGGATGAGCAGCATTTTCAGGCGGTCGAGAGACTGCACCCGCTCGGCGAAATCGACGATGGTCTTGCGGTCGTTGAGATCGCGGGTCTGGGCCACCATCGACATAGTGAGGTGCTCCTCGACCAGCCAGACCACGGTTTCGGTCTGCTTCGGCGAAAGCCCCAAACGCGGGCAGAGCTTGCGGGCCACCTTGGCGCCGCCAATCGAATGATCCTCCGGTCGGCCCTTGGCGATATCGTGCAGCAGCACGGCGACGTAAAGGACCTCGCGATCCTCGATGCTCGGCATAAGCGTCGCCGAAAGCGGATGCGCCTCCTCCTCGATGCCGCGCTCGACCCGTGAGAGTATATCGACGGTGCGCAGCAGATGCTCATCCACCGTATAGTGATGGTACATGTTGAATTGCATCATCGAGACGATCTTGCCGAAGTCCGGAATGAAGCGGCCGAGGACGCCCGACTCGTTCATGCGCCTCAGGATCAGCTCCGGATTGCGCCGCGACGTCAGGATCGAGAGGAACAGCCGGTTGGCTTCTTCATCTTCGCGCAATTGCGGTGTGATCAGGCTCAGCGAGCGGGTCACCTGCTTCAGCGCCGCCGGATGGAATTCCAGCTCGTTGATGTCGGCGACATGAAAGAACCGCAGAAGGTTTACCGGATCGCGCTTAAAGACATCGGGGCTCGAAAGCGCAATGCGTCCGCCATCGTCGACGAAGTCGAGCGTGCCGGCAATCTTGCGGGTGCGGTGCCTGAAACGGCTGATAACTCCGGAAATCCCCGGTGCGTCCTTTGCCTGCTGATCCTCCAGCGCGGCGCAGAAGATGCGCGTCAAATCACCCACATCCTTAGCGACCAGGAAGTAGTGCTTCATGAAGCGCTCGACTGCCGAGAGGCCGGGGTGATCGTGATAGCCCAACGCCTCGGCGATTTCGCGCTGGATGTCGAAGGACAGCCGCTCCTCCGCCTTTCCGGTCAGGAAATGCATGTGGCAGCGCACCGCCCAGAGAAAATCCTCCGACTTCTGGAAAAGCTTGTATTCCTGTCGCGACAGGACGCCGAGCTTGACGAGATCGGCCGAGTCCTTAACCCGGTAAAAATATTTGGCAATCCAGAACAGCGTGTGCAGATCGCGGAGCCCGCCTTTGCCCTCCTTGATGTTCGGCTCGACAAGATAGCGGGTATCGCCCGCCTTGCGATGGCGCTGGTCACGCTCGGCAAGTTTGGCGGCGATGAAATCGGGCCCTGTATTGCGGACGATCTCATGGTCGAAGCGTGTCTCGAGCTCGCCTGCCAGCGCCTCGGAACCGCAGATGTAGCGGCATTCGAGGATCGCCGTGCGGATCGTCATGTCGGCGCGCGACAGCCGGATGCACTCTTCGATCGTCCGCGTCGCATGGCCGACCTTGAAGCCCAGGTCCCAGAGGATGTAGAGCATGAACTCGATCGCCGGCTCGGCCCAAACCGCTTTTTTCGCAGGCAGCAGGAACAAAAGGTCGATATCCGACCCCGGGGCAAGCGTTCCGCGTCCATAGCCGCCAACGGCGGTCACCGCTATGCGAGAGGCCGACGGTGCTTTCGCCGCGTCGAAAACCTCGTTCAGCACGAAATCATGCAGAAGGGCGATGAGCTGGTCCTGGAGCCAGGAGATGCGTTCGGCGCATTTTATCCCGGCGCCGTCGGCGGCAAGCAGTTCGCGCGCCTTGGCGCGTCCTGCGAGATTGGCCTGCTTGAAAGCGGCGAGCAGGGCCTGGCGCATCGGTTCTCGCTGCTCCGCATGCGCAGAGGCGATGAAGCTCAATTTCGCTCGCAGCGCCGCAACATCGAGAATTTCGGAAAAGGAAGTTTCGTGTCTGGCCATGAAGTGCCGAGGGGCGTCCTGTCCAACTGGTTGAGTAATCCGCTGCATCTGCCAGCGCTCCTGCATGTCGCCGTGGACCGGCCGGAAACATGCAGCATTTCAAAAATGCCACGTCCTTTGCGCGCCGCTGTATAGCCTTTCTATCCCGCAAATGACAGGAAAAATCGGTCCACCATGCAACAACCGATCAATGCCGCCTTCGCGGAAGATCAGCGGGCGCCAAGTTGTTTCTTCAGCGAATAGAGGGCGTCGAGGGCGTCGCGCGGCGTCATGTCGTCGGGATTGAGCGCCTTCAGTGCCTCCTCGACCTTCGAAGGTCCGGCTCTTGCCGATTCCTCGCGCCGTATCGCCACCTGGAAAAGCGGCAGGTCGTCGATCAGCTGGCTTGCCGGGTTTTTACGGTCGGCGTCCTCGAGCTTGGCGAGCACATCCTTGGCCCGCGCGACGACAGACGCGGGCAGGCCCGCAAGCCGCGCCACCTGGATCCCGTAGGACCGGTCGGCGGCACCTGGACCGACCTCGTGCAGGAAGATCACGTCGCCGTCCCATTCCTTGACCCGCATAGTCGCATTCGAGAGGCGGCCGAGCTTTTCGGAAAGCACCGTCAGCTCGTGGAAATGGGTGGCGAAGAGGCCGCGGCAACGGTTGACTTCATGCAGATGCTCGACCGCGGCCCAGGCAATCGACAGGCCGTCGAAGGTCGCGGTGCCGCGACCGATCTCGTCGAGGATCACCAGCGAGCGGTCCGTCGCCTGATTGAGGATCGCCGCGGTCTCGACCATCTCGACCATGAAGGTCGAACGGCCGCGGGCGAGATCATCCGATGCGCCGACTCGCGAGAAAAGCCGGTCGACGACGCCGATATGCGCCGTCGCTGCCGGTACGAACGACCCCATCTGCGCCATGATCGCGATCAGCGCGTTCTGACGCAGGAAGGTCGATTTACCGCCCATGTTGGGACCGGTGAGCAGCCAGATCGCCCCGCCCTCGTGACCATCCGGAGGCGACAGGTCGCAGCCATTGGCAACGAAGGCATTGGCCGCCTGGCGCCGGAGCGCCTGTTCGACGACGGGATGGCGCCCGCCGTCGATCGCGAACATCCGCGATCGGTCGACGACGGGGCGTGCATAGTTCTGTTCCTCGGCAAGGACGGCCAAGCCGCTCGAGACATCGAGCGTTGCGAGCGCCAACGCCGCAGCCTTGATCGCTTCGGCATGCGCAACAACCTCGCCCGCCATCGCCTCAAATGCTTCGAGTTCAATCGCGAGGGCGCGGTCGGCCGCATTGGCGATCTTGGTTTCAAGTTCCGCGAGCTCGGTCGTGGTGAACCGCATGGCATTCGCCATGGTCTGGCGGTGAATGAAGCGCGCGCGCCCTGCGTCCGTGTCGGTCATCGCGCCGGCATTTCCCGCCGTCACCTCGATGAAATAACCAAGCACGTTGTTGTACTTGATTTTCAGCGACTTGATCCCGGTCTCTTCCCAATATTGCAGTTGCAGGCCCGCGATCACTCGGCGCGACTGATCGCGCAGCGCTCGCATCTCGTCGAGTTCGCCATGCGCTCCCTCACGCACGAAGCCGCCGTCGCGCTTCAATAGCGGCAATTCTTCCGCGAGCATCGACTCGAGTCTCGCCAGCAACGCCTCCGGCAATGCGTCGATCGCGGCATGCGCCTCGGTCAGTTCCGTCGATAGGCTGCCGCGCGACAACAGCGCCGATATGGTCGCCGCGGCCCGAAGCCCGGCCTGGATCGCGCCCAGATCGCGCGGGCCGCCACGGCCGAGCGCCAACCGCGACAGAGCGCGCGGCATGTCGGGCGCGCGCCGCAAGGCATCGCGCAGATCCATCGTGAAACTCGGCTGGTCGGCCAGGACCTCGATGGAATCGAGTCGCGTGTTGATCCGATCGGGGTCGGTCAGCGGCGACATCAGCCGCTCCGCGAGTAGCCGTGCGCCGCCGCTCGTCACCGTTCGGTCGAGGGCTCTGAGCAAGGTTCCCTCGCGGGCGCCGGAAAGCGTCTTGACCAGTTCGAGGTTGGCGCGGGTCGCCGGATCGATGAAGAGCGTCGAGGCGGCACTTTCCCGCTCGGGAATCCCGAGCGCCGGGCGTTCGGCAAGCTGCGTCTTCTCGACATAGGAGATCGCCGCCGAGGCGGCCGCGAGCTCCGCGCGCGAAAAGCTGCCGAAGCCGTCAAGGGTCTTCACGCCGTAATAACGGGCAATGCGGCCCTCCGCCGTCGCGCTGTCGAACAGCACCGCCGGCTGCGGCACCGCTACCCGGCCGAGCACGTCGAATACCGGTCGAAGCTCCGGATCGTGAAAGACGGTATCCGGCAGGACCAGTTCACGCGGCTCGATCCGCAATATATCGGCGAGCAAGCGGCTTTCGGCTGTCTCGGCGAGGCGGAAAATGCCCGTCGATATGTCGATCCAGGCGAGCGCATAGGCCGGCTCCGTGCCGCTGCGGATGCGGGCGAGTGCCATCAGATAGTTCGATTCTGCCGGCGAAAGCAGCTTGTCCTCGGTGATCGTTCCCGGCGTCACCAGCCGGACGACGTCGCGGCGCACGACCGACTTGCCGCCACGCTTCTTTGCTTCCGCCGGATCCTCAACCTGATCGCAGACCGCGACACGAAAACCAAGGGCGATGAGCTTCTGCAGATAGTCGTCGGCCGCGTGGACCGGCACGCCGCACATGGGGATTTCCTGCCCCATGTGCTGGCCCCGCTTGGTGAGTGTGATGCCGAGCGCGCGCGAAGCTTCGACAGCATCCTGGAAGAACAACTCGTAGAAGTCGCCCATCCGGTAAAACAGCAGCGAATCCGGATTGTTCGCCTTGATCTCGATGTACTGCTCCATCATCGGCGTCGCGGTGGAGCGGCTCTCCTCGCTTGCCAGATCGGACACGGATAGGACATCGCCCGCGCGGCTCGATGGGTCTGTCACGAAATTCATGATTGTTCCAAAAAAAGAGATGTCACACTATCCGCAAGCATTTATAGACGACAATAACAAAGAGGCTGACCTCGGCGGTCGCCCACAGGAGGTTGAGGAAACATGCCGGCTACCGACAAGACCGACCGCACGATGACGAGCGTCACCGCCCAGGAAGCGCTCGATTTCCACTCCCAAGGTCGGCCCGGGAAACTGGAGATCGCCCCGACAAAGGCGATGGCGACGCAGCGCGACCTTTCACTCGCCTACTCGCCCGGCGTCGCCGTGCCGGTGAAGGCGATCGCCGAAGACCCTGCAACCGCCTACGACTATACGACGCGCGGCAACATGGTCGCCGTGATTTCCAACGGCACGGCGATCCTCGGCCTCGGTAATCTGGGTGCGCTTGCCTCCAAACCGGTCATGGAGGGCAAGTCGGTCCTGTTCAAGCGGTTTGCGGACGTCGATTCGATCGATCTCGAAGTCGATACGGAAAACGTCGACGAATTCGTCAACTGCGTGCGCTTTCTCGGCCCGTCTTTCGGGGGCATCAACCTCGAGGATATCAAAGCGCCGGACTGTTTCATCATCGAGCAGCGGTTGCGCGAGATCATGGACATTCCGGTGTTCCATGATGATCAGCATGGCACCGCGATCATCGCCGCCGCGGGCCTCATCAATGCGCTGGCGCTCACCGGGCGTGACTTCAAGACGACCAGGCTCGTCTGCAACGGTGCGGGCGCTGCGGCGATCGCCTGTGTCGAGCTCATCAAGGCGATGGGTTTCAACGGGGAAAACGTCATTCTCTGCGATACCAAGGGCGTGATCTACAAGGGCCGCACGGACGGGATGAACCAGTGGAAGTCCGCCCACGCGGTCGATACCGACCGCCGGACCCTGACCGAGGCGCTGGAGGGGGCTGACGTTTTCTTCGGCCTGTCGGCAAAGGGCGCGCTTTCGACGGAGATGGTGCTTTCCATGGCGCCGAAACCGATCATCTTCGCCATGGCCAATCCTGATCCCGAAATCACGCCGGAGGAAGTCGCCCGCATCCGCGACGACGCGATCGTCGCGACCGGTCGTTCTGACTACCCGAACCAGGTCAACAACGTTCTCGGCTTCCCCTATATCTTCCGCGGCGCCCTCGACGTGCGCGCCTCGACAATCAACGACGCCATGAAGATCGCCGCGGCAGAGGCGCTCGCGAGCCTTGCGAAGGAAGACGTGCCGGACGATGTCGCCGCCGCCTACCAGGGCAACCGGCCGCGTTTCGGGCCGCAATACATCATTCCCGTTCCCTTCGATCCGCGCCTCATCTCGGCGATCCCGATTGCCGTCGCGAAGGCGGCCATGGAAACGGGCGTTGCGCGCAAGCCGATAACCGATCTTGCCGACTATGCGCAGCAGCTTTCGGCGCGGCGCGACCCGATCGCTTCGACGCTTCAGCGCATCTTCGAACGCGTCCGCCGCCAGCCGAAGCGCATCGTCTTTGCCGAAGGCGAGGAAGTGCAGATGATGCGCTCTGCGATCGCCTATGCCAACCAGGCGCTCGGTACGGCGATCCTGCTCGGACGCGAGGAGCAGATGCGCGAAACCGCCGAGCGGGAAGGCATCGACCTCAACCGCGCCGGCATTCAAATCGTCAATGCACGCCTCTCCAAGCGCGTCGGCGCATATACCGATTTCCTCTACGCCCGGCTCCAGCGCAAGGGCTATCTTTTCCGCGACGTTCAACGGCTGATCAACAACGACCGCAACCACTTCGCCGCCTGCATGGTGGCGCTCGGCGACGCCGACGGCATGGTGACGGGCCTGACGCGCAATTATTCGACGGCTCTCGAAGACGTGCGCCGCTGCATCGACGCCAAGCCCGGCCATCGGGTCATCGGCGTATCGATCGCGCTCTGCCGTGGTCGCACGGTGCTTGTCGCCGATACCGCCGTGCACGACATGCCGACGGCCGAGGAACTGGCCGACATCGCCGAGGAGGCCGCCGGGCTTGCCAAGCGTCTTGGCTATGTGCCGCGCGTCGCGATGCTCGCCTATTCGACCTTCGGCCACCCCTCGGGCGAACGCTCCGAGAGGGTGCGCGAGGCGGTGAAAATCCTCGACAAGCGCCGCGTGGATTTCGAATACGATGGCGAAATGGCGGCCGACGTGGCGCTCAATCAGCGCGTGATGGAGCAATATCCGTTCTGCCGGCTTTCCGGCACCGCCAACGTACTGGTCATGCCGGCGTTCCACTCCGCCTCGATCTCGACCAAGATGCTCCAGGAACTCGGCGGCTCGACCGTTATCGGCCCGCTGCTCGTCGGCCTGGATAAATCCGTGCAGATCGCATCCATGTCGGCAAAGGATTCGGACATCGTCAACATGGCGGCAATCGCGGCCTATAATGCCGGGACCTGAACCGAGCAACGATGCGCCGTTTCAGGACATTGCTGCATCGGTTGCGAACATTGTTTGACTAGACCGTGCGGCAATGGCACACTGACCTCCAGTAAAACAAGAGCCCACTTCCTCGGCAAAGGAAGTGGGCTCAATACGTTATGGCAGATCTATCACTTAGGTTATAAAAATGAGAGGAAATTGATTGCAATATACGCCACCCTCCTGACGCATTGCCTATCTTTCCCTTTATTTTTTACACTCCTTCGTCATGAAATTCAGACCAACCGTGGAGATACACTTCTTCTTTTCACGGAAGAAAGTCAAACATATCCTTAATAACTGGTTAATACTGCGGCGACTGCTCAGGATACCGTCGAAGAGAACCGTCCGGCATCTGCTCCGTAGTAGTTGAGGTAGCGGCCGGAAATATTGCTGATCGGCAACACGATCAGCACGTCCGTCGTGCGGAAAGCGTGATCGACGACAGCGCCATCGCCAACCATCGCGCCGAGGCGCATATAGCCCTTGATCAGCGGCGGAAGAGCGGAAAGCGCCTTCTTGGGATTGATCGCTTCCGAGGGCATCAGGTCCATGGTCCGATAAAGCTCCGGCCGCGCGGAAACTGCCCACTCACCCCTAACGCGAACATTGTGGTGCAGGAAGGAAAGCGCCAATGCGTGCTCTTCCGGGACAACGCCGGGGAACGAGCCGCATCCGAACATCGCGTCGACACCATGCTTCAGCGCGTAAGCCCAATTGCCCTGCCAGAGCAGTTCGACCGTGCGCTTCGTCCTGTAGTCGGGCAGCACGCAGGAGCGGCCGAGTTCCATGAAGCGCTTGTTCGGATGGCGCTGAAGCAGCTCCGCGATTGCAAACTCCGAGGCCGAGTAGAAGCCGCCGGCCCGCTCGGCGACCTCCTGCCGTAACAGGCGGTACGTGCCGACGATCTGGTCCTCCGGGTCGCCTTCGATCGACGTATCCAGGACCAGCAGGTGGTCGCAAATCGAGTCCCAGCTGTCGACGTCGCGCTTGCGCCGCTCGGCGTCCGGACCCACCTGTGCCTTCATCTCCTCGACAAAGATCTTATAGCGTACCGCCTGCGCAGCATCGATCTCGGCGGCGGAGCGGGCGAGTCGCGTCTCGAGATTGCCGATCCGCCCAAGAACCTCGGTTGCCGGGGTCGCAATCGTCTTGCGGATGCAAGTCTGTGAAGTGTCAACCACGTTCGCCGAATCCAGAAATTCGATCGTCATTCCGTGTTATCCCGAATCGCCTATGCCTGCCGGGCTTAAACCACGTTTCTGCAACAAGATAGTGACACCGAGGCGGCTTACAACCCCGACACGGAGGGGATGACGGGAATGCTGGTCGCGCGCTCTTCAGACTTCGAGAAGGCGTGCGATTTCGGCCGCGAGGCGGCCCGGCTCCGGCGGCTTCGGCAACACCGAATCCGCTCCGGCAGCAAGCAGGATTTCGCCGAGATCACCGCGCACATCCGACGTCAAGACGAGGACTGGCACCCGGCGGCGATGACCGGCCGCTTCCTGCTCGCGCAGGCGCTTCAGCATCGCCAGCCCATCGCCGCCCGGCATATTGAGGTCGGTAAGAATCAGGCGCGGCCCCTTGCCTGTAATTTCGCCGGCGCCGTGCAATTCGCGGTCCAGGCTGGTGAAATCTCCGACGTGGCGCACCAGGTAGCCCGCCCGATGAAGTGCCGTCCGCAGGATGAGTGCATTGACCGGATCGTCCTCGGCAAGGAGAATGTCGTGAGCGCCTTGTTCGCTCGCCTCGCCCGTCGTCGACGCCTCCCGAAGGATCGGCCGGTTATCGTTGATCGCATCCCGCTTCTCGATGCCCTTCAGTCGCCCGAGCAGAACCTCAACCAGCGACTTTTCGCGCAAAGGGCGGATGAGCCATGCCTCATAGCCATCGATCTGGTTTACCGGATGAGAGGTGCGCTCCTCCGGGTTGATGAGATAGGTCCGGCGAAGCTTCAGGCCGGCAATTGCCGGTCGGCGAGACAGAAGACGGCGGAACTGCTCCGCGTGGCGATGGTCAACGATGATATCAGTCAGCGGCAGGTCGTTCGACAACACGGCCGCGACGATGGCTTCGGCGGCGGCAAGCGTCGGCGCGCGATGACACGCGCCACCAAGGGTAGCAACCGTCGCGGCGAGCGCGGTCGAGACCGGCCCCTCGGGAGCCAGAACCAGCACATGCGCGCCAGATAGCGGGCCGTGCCGAGCCGCGGGGGCCGGCGGATGGACGCCCCGCAGCGGAAACCGGACTTCGAAGCGA
>NZ_JASKLR010000007.1:0-248213 GCF_030124325.1 Sinorhizobium sp. 8-89 | reverse complement strand
TGGACGCTGTCAGGCTGCCCCCGAAGGCTTCCATGACCCTGCGGGAAATCGCCAGACCGAGGCCGGTTCCCTTGGCGCGCTGGCTATCGTCTCCGGCCTGCTCGAATTCCTCGAACACGCGCCCGAGTTCGTCGGCCGACATGCCGGGGCCGGTGTCGTCGATGCGGATTCGCACGCAGCCGTCGGCAACATCCGCGGCAACGAGGACGCCGCCGGCCTCGGTGAACTTGACGGCGTTGCCGACCACGTTGAAGAGCACTTGCCTCAGACGTGCTGCATCGAGCACCACGGACGCCGGCACCTCGGCTGCAACGGTCGCTGCGATCTCTATGCCTTTTTCATGCGCGCGATGGGCGAGCATCTCCACCACGCTCTCGATGACGAGGCGCAAATCCTGCTGCGACGGGCGCAACTGAAACCGCCCGGCCGAAAGCGAGGAAAAGTCGATCAGGTCCTCGACCAGTTGAACCAATGCATGGCCCGATTGCTGCATGCCGGCGAGATAGCTTTTCTGCTCGGCCGACAATTGGGTCTGGCCGAGCAGGTGGCTCATGCCCAGAATGCCGGAGAGCGGCGTGCGGATCTCATGGCTGACGGTGGCAAGCAGCCGCGATTTCGCCTGACTTGTCTCCTCAGCGCGGCGGCGGGCTTCCTCCCGTTCCCGCGCAGCGCGCGCCTCCTCGGTGACGTCGCGGGCGATGCTGTGACGCATCAGCCTGCCGGTTGCCGGCTCGCGGGCGATCACGTCATGCCAGTCGTAAAGGCGGTTTCCCGTTGGCGTGGCGATACGCACAAGATAATGATTGGGCTCGAGCTTCGGTTCGAAGCTCAGGCCCAGCGCCGCACAGGTCAATCCGCGCACGTCGGCGCGGGCGCAGACCTCGTGAAAAACGGTGTTGGCGTAGACGATCTTACCGTCCATGCCGCGCATGATCGCAAGATCGCCAAGCCCGTCATGGACTGTCGAGAGGAGGGCCGAGGTTTCGAAGCGCTGCCAGTCTTCGTCGCAGACGGTTTCACGCAGCGCTCCCTTTTGCCCCGCGGACGTGTCGACGCCGTCGGCGAGGAGCAGGAACGCTCCTGCAAGGCCGCCGGCCGCAACAATTGCCGAAAACAACGGAAGGCCGTTCGCAGCGCCCGCAGCAACGAGGATCACCGCAGCGATAATGCCTGCGATAGCGCAGGCGAAGCGCGCCGGCCAATAGGCTCTGGGATCGGCCGCCAACGGTGCGGCCCGGCCCGCACGTGTTCCCGTGCCGAAACCGGAATCGATCCGTTGCTCAAGTCGTGACGCCTTGCCCATGCCATGGAATTAGCACGGCAAGCCTTCCGAATGCCTTCAGGCCGTTTCTAAAGTTTTAGCGATCACGCCTTTTCGCCAGCAGCAGCTCGTCGAGGATGATCGAGCCGGCGCCGACGGTGATGAAGCTGTCCGCAAGATTGAAAACTGCAAAGGACCAGTTGGCCGTGTGGAACAGGATATAGTCGATGACATAGCCGAAGATCAGCCGGTCGACGAGATTGCCCAATGCGCCTGCGATGATCATCGCGTAGCCGAGATGGGCGAAGAACCTATCCTTTGGCGTGCGGCGCCAAAGCCAGAGCACGAAGGCGACGACCGCCAGCCGCATGCCGACGATGAACCAGTCCTCCATCCCCGAAAGCATGGAGAAGGCAACGCCGTAGTTATAGGTCCGGTAGAGGGCGAGCATCGGAATGACCGGGACCGCCTGCTGGAAGGGCAGCAGCGCCTCGACCAGATATTTGATGATCTGGTCGGCAACGATCGCCACCAGAATGAAGGCCGCAATCGGCAGCGGCCTCGAAAACAGAACCTGCCGCTCAATCATGCGCCGGCATCCAACGACAAGAGGTGGCGGCGCGCCTCGAACAGCATGATCCCGGTGGCGATCGCGAGATTGAGCGAATCCGCCCGGCCCGCCTGTGGAATGCGGGCGAGTGCGCCGGCTTCGCGGGCAAGCTCCTCGGGCAGCCCCGCCTGTTCGTTGCCCATCAGCAGGACGACCGGCTTCGACTTGTAGTCGATCGTCCGGTAATCGACCGAGCCTGCCAGATGCGTTGCCACGACCCTCACGCCGGCGGCCTTCTGCCACTTTATGAACTCCTCGACGCTCGCGCGCGCGACGGGCATGGCGAAGACGGAGCCCATGGTCGCCCGCACGGTTTCGAGCGAAAAGGGGTCGGTGGTCTCGCCCAGCAGGATGATGCCGGAAGCGCCGGCCGCATCAGCCGTACGGATGATAGTGCCGAGGTTGCCCGGATCGCGCACGCGGTCGAGCGCCACATAGGTCTCGCCCGCCTCCGGCCGGACATCCCTCAGCGCGCGATAGCGCTGCTCGAAGATGCCGACCACCATCTGCGGATTGTCGCGCCGGGTGATCGTCGAAAGTACCTTTTCACTCACCTCCAGGACCAAGCCTCCCTTTGCGACGGTCTTCGCCGCGACTTGATCGACCTGCGGCTTGCCCTTCGCCGCCTTGGCATAGACAAGAACCCTGATCTTCCAGCCGAGATCGAGCGCATCGATCACCAGCTTCAGACCCTCCGCCATGAAGGAGCGCGTCTCGTCGCGATGCTTCTTCTGCGCGAGCGAGCGAATGTCCTTGACGATCGGATTGGTGAGGCTGGTCACCTCCTTCACGTGGCCGACGCGCGGCGTGCCGTGATCGCTTCTGTCAGTGTTCATTTGGGTACCCAGCGGCTGAAGAGGGAAGTGGAAAGCGCCCGCCCCGGCTCCTTGCCGTCGAGACCGCCCTCGCGGATGATGAGTTCGCCCGATTCCACCCGGCCACCGCGCCCGCGCATCGTCTCGCGCATGAGCTCGTGAATCGAATAGAAGCTCGCGCGGATCGAATAGGCGGTCAGCACGAGCCCGCGCGCCTCGGGCGACAGGATCTCGCGGCAGATGTCCAGCATCGCCGCCAGCTGGTCGAAGAGCTGCCAAACCTCGCCGTTCGGTCCGCGGCCGAACTTGGGCGGGTCCGCGAGTATGATGTCATAGCGGCTGCCGCGCCGTTCCTCGCGCTGGATGAACTTCATCGCGTCGTCGCAGATCCAGCGGATCGGCAGCTTCTCGGCGCGCGCCAGCGTCTGGTTTTCCCGCGCCCAGCCGATTGCCTTCTTGGAAGCGTCGACATGCGTCACCTCCGCTCCCGTCTTTGCGGCAATCAGGGAGGCGACGCCGGTGTACCCGAAGAGATTGAGAAGCTTGAGCGGCCGGTCGGCCGCCGTCACCTGATCCTTCACCCAGGACCAATGGGCAAGTTGCTCCGGGAAGACGCCGACATGGCGGAATGAGGTGAAACGGCCGAGAAAATCCGTATCGAGAAGCTGCATCGGCCAGGTTTCGCCCAGCACCTCGCGCGGAAACCGCCAGCGCCCCATGCCGTCTTCGTCGGTATCACCGGTGAAGACGGCATCGGCTTTCTCCCAGACCGACCCCGGCAGCGCCCTCGGCCACAGCGCCTGCGCCTCGGGACGAACGATGCGGTAGGGTCCATATTGCTCGAGCTTCTCACCGTTGCCGCTGTCGATCAGATGGTAGCCTGCCGTCGCAGCCGTTTCGAGGATAAGCGGCACCGTCTCGACCGGCTTGTCGCCCGTTCTTTGCCGGATGACGCGCGCAGGGAGCGCCTCCTGGGCGGATCGCTGCCGTTCGCCTTTCTCCGGCGCCGTTTTCGAGGACGGTCCGCCGCTCTTGGCCCTGAATCCCGCCCCCTTCACCGGCGGAAGCCTTTGCTCATGACGGCCTCCACGCGCCTCTGCGCCCCGGCCCTTAGCCGCCGTGACCGAGGCGTTCTTCGACCGCCGATCTTTTTCTTTCACGCGCTGATCCTTGGACTTCAATCAAACCACTCGGCCAATCCGCTCGTGAACCGGGGTAGCCCACTCGCGAACAAGCCGCATGCAACCTGCCCTTCACATTCATTTGCGGGCGGGCGATACGCTTAAACCGTGCAAATAGCACTGCCGGTGCTCTTGGCAAAGCCGTTTCCGATTTGCCAAGATCGAAGCCAGGAGCAGGACGGGAGGAACAGGCATGAACATGACCGGCGAAGAACGTATCGCGGCGCGGCGCGACGCGGTTTGGCAATACCTGAACGATCCGGAAATTCTGAGGCGATGCATTCCGGGCTGTCAGTCGCTCGAGATGAAATCGCCGACGGAACTGACGGCCGTGGTCAAGGTCAAGATCGGGCCCGTTTCCGCGACCTTCAATGGCAATGTCGCCCTTTCCAACCTCAATCCGCCTCAGAGCTACACGATATCGGGCGAGGGCAAGGGCGGCATTGCCGGTTTTGCCAAGGGCGGTGCGGATGTCACCCTTGCCGAAGAGGGCGACGAAACGGTGCTGCGCTATAACGTCAAGGCAGAGGTCGGCGGCAAACTCGCCCAGCTCGGGTCGCGCCTGATCGATTCGACGTCGAAGAAACTCGCACAGCAGTTCTTCGCGGATTTCAACCTCGCGGTCAGCGGCGCGGCTGAAGCAGCGAGCTGAGCAACTACCGCGCCGCGCGTCCTTTTAGGCACACAAGGTTCGCTGTAGCGAGGCGATCATGCGCAATATACGGCGCGACAGTTCAGTTCTGCGGTGCAGCCAAGGTTGGCTGCGATGCCAGCTTTTCCGCTTGGCTGCGCTGCTTTTCCGCCTCACGATGCCACTTCAGTGCCTCGGTGGCCTCGTTCCGGGCGCGACGACGGTATTTTCCCTGGCTGAGCCAAGTCACCCCGGCTCCAAGGATCAGTCCGACGATAACGGCGAGAAAAAGGAAGACGAAAAAGGGTGCCGATACCGAAAGCACGCTGTCGGCCGGATTGAACGGGTTGAACGCCAGGGTTACCGCCTGACGATTGGCAACGCTCAGTACGACGAGAATGACGCCCAGCGGCACCAGTATAACGATATTGATCAGTTTCTTGAGCATGCATTCGCTCCAGCTGTCGCATCGGTCCAAAAAATCGGAACGATTTTCGCAAGGCACGACGCGCAGGTTCAAGGGCATGGAGCCTTTCTCGTACGCCGGAAAGAACGCACTTGCTCCATCGATCGAAGATCATCGCGGTCTAGTCGTCGTCGTTGCCGTTCATGCCGGGGTTGAGTCGCTCGCGCAGTTCCTTGCCCGTCTTGAAGAAGGGCACCCATTTCTCCTCGACGAAGACGGAATCGCCCGTGCGCGGATTGCGGCCCGAGCGCGACGGCCTGTTCTTGACCGAGAAGGCACCGAAGCCGCGCAATTCGACGCGATTTCCGGCCGCCAGGGCATCCGTGATCTCATCAAGAACCGCATTGACGATATTTTCGACGTCGCGGTGGTAGAGATGCGGATTGCGTGCGGCCACAATCTGCACCAGTTCTGACTTGATCACTGTCGCCCCCTTGATTTTTTACTTGTTCTATCTGTTTCGTGGCTTCAGGCGTCATAACGCCCC
This sequence comes from Sinorhizobium sp. 8-89, assembly GCF_030124325.1. Lineage (GTDB taxonomy): Bacteria > Pseudomonadota > Alphaproteobacteria > Rhizobiales > Rhizobiaceae > Sinorhizobium. The sequence goes on along the minus strand of NZ_JASKLR010000007.1, from coordinate 242,762 downwards.
CTCTGAGCCAAAAGAGCCTCTGGCTCAGGGCAACATATGCGGCCTTCTCCTATTGCGCATCAACCTGCCAAACCGAAACAAGACCGTCAAGAAACAACTTCTCGCCGCCGATCTTTTCGAGCCCCTTCATTGCCGGAAAAGCGTCATATCCCAAAGCCTTGATCCACTCGGAGACGACCGCGCCGAGACCCAAAGGCAACGTTCCGCGCGGTGCTTCCCAGTCCACCACCGGAAGGTCTTTCGAGATCTTCCGGGCAGCAAGGAATGCCCTGATCTCGTCGTCGCCACCAAGGGTGTCGACCAGCTTGTCCTTCAGCGCCTGTCGCCCGGTAAAGATGCGGCCATCGGCAAGCGCGAGCGCGTCCGGCCGTGCGAGCTTGCGCCGTTCGGCCACCAGATCGACGAACCAGCCGTAACTGTCATCGATCATCGTCTGGATCATTGCCCTCGCCTCATCGCTCGGCGGATGGAAAGGAGAGGGCTCGGCCTTGAGCGGTCGCGATTTTATCGATTCGAGCGACACGCCGAGCTTGTCCATCAGGGTCTTGACCTGCGGGTATTGGAAGATCACCCCGATCGAGCCGGTGATGGAAGTCTCTCCGGCGACGATATGGTCGCCGGCAAGCGCGATCATGTAACCGGCCGAGGCGGCGAGCGTGCGGACGTCCGAAACGACCGGCTTCTTCGCGGCGACCTTGCGGATCGCCTTGTAGATGACCTCACCACCATAGGTGGTGCCGCCCGGCGACGAGATCGTCACGATGAGCGCCCTGACGGAATCGTTGTCGGCGATGCGTTCCAGCCGCTCGACCAGTTCCCGGTCATCCTGGATCAAGCCGGAGACGGCCACCCGCGCAATGTGGTGGCGCGCGCGCCCGGTCACCTCCCCCCAGCCCGAGAAGGCAAACAGCACGAAGCCCACGCCCACGAGGATGATGGCCGCCGCCCAGCGCCAGAAGCTCACCTTGCGGCGCAGGCTGCGGCGGTCGGCTATGGCGAGTTCGTCCATGGGTTTCTCCCGTTTTCCTGGCTCGAGGTCCTGTCAGTTTCCAATGGAACATGCTATTTGCGCGAGCCGCGGATAACTAGATAGCGGCGGTTGACGGCAGTTGAAAGCCGCGACCGGTTTTTTCGCAGCCTTTCAAAGTTTTTGCCGCTCCATTGCCGGACAGTAAGAAAATAGCCATATTTGCCGTGACTTACGCCATTGTATGTAAATGCGGGTCCTCCGGATTCGCCGAAATCCAAGGGAACCGACAGGCCTCTCCATGCTGAACGAAGCACGATTTCCCGGTATCTTCGCCGATTCGGGCACGAGCTCTTCCGATGCCTACGCTTCGGCAGCGCGGCACTCTGCGCTAGTGAGACGCCTCAAGGTCGTATTGCCGCTCGCCGCCAGCGTCATCGCCATGATCTTCGTGGCCGTATCCTTCGTGCGCGCCTTCCTGCCGGAAGAGCTGCAGCTCGAGACGGCAACGATCGAGAACGGCAAGATCGTCATGCAGAATCCTGCGATCTCCGGTCGCAACAAGCAAGACATCAGCTATTCCATGAAGGCGCAGCGCGCGCTTCAGGATATCGCCAACCCGGACCTCATCACGCTGGAAACCATTCACGCCGAAATGCCGGTGAACGAAACGTTGATTGCGACGGTCGACGCGGCAAGCGGCATCTACGATCGCGGCACCAACACGCTCGATATGAACGCACCGTTCACGATTTCCATGAATAATGGCGTCAACGCCGATTTCCAATCGGCCTATCTGGACATCAATGCCGGCGAGATGGAAACGAAACGCCCGATCGCGATCAGCATGAAGGGCGGATCGATCATTGCGCAGACGCTGCGAATGACAGATAAGGGACGTATTGTAACATTTGAGGGCATGGTGAGGGTCAATGTCGACCCCAGCACCATTCGCAAGAACGCAAAATAGGACCTGGTGGCACCCATGTCGGTCAACCCTGCCGTTTTTTTGAGAATTTCAGCCAGCCTGGCCATTGCCGGGCTCGGCGCCTTGATGATTGTGTCCAGCGCTTCGGCCCAGGCCACCTCCAGTCGGATGAGGGGCCTTCAGCTCTCGAACGACAAGCCGATTCAGATCGAGAGCGACAAGCTCGAGATCAAGGATCCCGAGAGCAAGGCGATCTTCACCGGCAACGTGAAGGTCGTCCAGGGCACGACCACGCTGCAGGCGGGCAGCATGACTGTCTTCTACAAGACGGAAAGCGGCGCCACGGTGACGAGCGGCAATGCCGATATCGACCGGATCGAAGTCAGTAACAAGGTGTTCCTCAGCTCTGGAGCACAGCAGGCAACGGGCGACAGCGGTCTTGTCAACATGACCGAGCAGACGATCGTGCTCAAGGGCGAGAAGGTGGTGCTGTCGGAAGGCAACAACGTCTTCGTCGGCTGCCAGTTGAACGTACAGATGGATACGGGCGAAGCACAGCTCGAGGCCTGCGGCGGCCGCGTGCAGATTCAACTTGACCCGCAGTCCCGCAAGCAGAACTGACGTAGACCGCTCGTGCAGATTCCATTTCTTCACAAACGCAAACGGGTCAAGAAGCCGTCGGCGGGCGCCATGGCCGTCCATACGGTCGACAAGGCGCGCTACGACGGCACGCTGATCGCCCGCGGCTTGACCAAATCCTACCGTTCGCGCTGCGTCGTCAACGGCGTCTCGCTCGTTGTGCGTCGCGGAGAGGCGGTCGGCCTGCTCGGCCCGAACGGTGCCGGCAAGACGACCTGCTTCTATATGATCACCGGCCTGGTGCCGGTCGACGAAGGCTCGATCGAGATCAACGGCAACGACGTCACGACGATGCCGATGTACCGGCGGGCCCGCCTCGGTGTTGGCTATCTGCCGCAGGAGGCCTCGATCTTCCGCGGACTGACGGTCGAGGAAAACATCCGCGCGGTGCTGGAGGTCCACGACAAGAACGCCGATCGCCGCGAAAGCAAGCTCAACGACCTGCTTGGCGAATTTTCGATCACACACCTGCGCAAATCGCCTGCCATCGCGCTTTCCGGCGGCGAGCGGCGGCGCCTGGAAATCGCGCGGGCGCTCGCCACCGATCCGACCTTCATGCTACTCGACGAGCCCTTCGCGGGCGTCGACCCGATCTCGGTTGCCGACATCCAGGCGCTCGTGCGCCATCTGACCTCGCGCGGCATTGGTGTCCTCATCACCGACCACAATGTACGCGAGACGCTCGGTCTCATCGACCGCGCCTACATCATCCATGCCGGGGAAGTCCTGACTCACGGCCGCGCCAACGACATCGTCACCAATCCCGATGTCCGCCGGCTCTATCTCGGCGACAATTTCAGCCTTTAGGCGACATTACGGGCGAATCCGCCGCATCCGCCCGCGACCGCGCTTGACCAAAACTCCTTAATAAGCAATTTTTGGGCCAACTAATAAAAAGGCCTATCGAAGACCATCTGGAGACACGGCCTTCGGAGACATGATGGGAGTTACGCGTCAGCATGGCCTTGTCCGCCAGCCTATATCTGCGCCAGTCTCAGTCGCTGGTCATGACGCCGCAACTGATGCAGTCGATCCAGCTGCTTCAGATGACCCATCTGGAGCTCAATCAGTTCATCGCCCAGGAAGTCGAAAAGAACCCGCTGCTCGAATTTCAAAGCGGCGACGAGATGATCACCGTCCAGGATCGTTCCGCCCGTGAGGATCCTTCGCCCGCGTCCGGCGAAGCCGTATCCGACGAGGCTGCCGGCCAGAGCGACCTTTACGATAGCGCGACATCGGGCGCGGGCGAGAGACTCAGCGAACAGCTCGACGCCGATTTCGCCAATGTCTTCCAGGATGACACACCGCCGCAACGCGCCGATGCACCGGAACTGCTCGGTCAGTGGAAGTCGATGCCCGGCGGCGGTGAAGGCGACAACGGCGAGGGATATGATCTCGATGATTTCGTCGCCGGCCGGAAAAGCCTGAGGGACGTTCTCCTGGAACAACTGCCGCTCGCGCTGAGCGCTCCCGGCGATCGGCTTATCGCGCAGCACCTCATCGACCAGCTCGACGAGGCCGGCTATCTCCACGCGGACCTCGCCGAGATGGCCGCCAGGCTCGGCGCGACCAACGAAGACGTGATGCGCGTGCTTCTCAACCTGCAGCAGTTCGACCCCCCGGGGGTCTTCGCGCGCACACTCAGCGAATGCCTCGCCATACAGTTGCGCGCGCGCGACCGTCTCGATCCGGCGATGGAGGCGTTGATCGCCAATCTCGAGCTCCTGGCGCGCCGCGACTTCGCAAGTCTCAAGAAGATCTGCGGCGTCGACGAGGAAGATCTGGTCGACATGCTCGCCGAAATCCGCCAGCTCGATCCGAAACCCGGCACCAGCTTCGAGACGAGCGTCACTGAGTCCATCGTTCCGGACGTGATCGTGCGTGCCGCGCCTGATGGAAGCTGGCTGATCGAGCTCAATCCCGACGCCCTGCCCCGGGTGCTCGTCAACCACGACTATTTCGCCGAGATCTCGCGGGGGACCCAGAAGAACAGCGCCGACCAGGCCTTTCTCAGCGAGTGCATGCAAAATGCCAACTGGCTGACGCGCAGCCTCGACCAGCGGGCCCGGACGATCATGAAGGTCGCAAGCGAAATCGTCCGCCAGCAGGACGCCTTTCTCGTCAACGGCGTCGACCATCTGCGCCCGCTCAATCTCAGGATCGTCGCGGATGCGATCAAGATGCATGAATCGACGGTCAGCCGCGTCACCTCGAACAAGTACATGCTAACGCCGCGCGGGCTCTTCGAGCTGAAGTACTTCTTCACCGTCTCGATCGGCTCGAACGAGAACGGCGACGCCCACTCGGCGGAATCCGTTCGCCACCGCATCCGCACGATGATCCAGCAGGAGGGCGCCGACGCGGTGCTTTCCGACGACGACATCGTCGATATGCTCAAGCAGACCGGCGTCGACATAGCCCGGCGCACCGTCGCCAAATATCGCGAGGCGATGAATATCCCCTCCTCGGTCCAGCGGCGGCGCGAGAAGCGAGCGCTTGCCAAGGCGGCGGGCTTCTGAGCACGCCCTCTTGACCGCTGCGCAACAGCGACAGCCGATTTTTTTGCGACTCGCAATTGACTCCCTGCGACACAAGAGATATGAGCGCGCCGCAATCGCCGAAGACGTTACTCCACTTCGGCGGTTCCGAGCGGCCGGCTCCGCGGCGCAGATGCGCCGCCCTTGCGTGAAAAGCTTGGATGACGAAGGCGCTTGGAATAGACTGGATACGCAAATCACGAACGAGAGAGGAAACTCCATGAGTGTGCGTGTATCCGGCAAACATATGGAAATCGGCGATTCGTTCCGCTCCCGCATCGGGGAACAGATCGAGCAAGCCGTCACCAAATACTTCGATGGAGGATATTCAAGCCAGGTCACTGTGGAAAAGTCTGGATCGCGCTTCAGCGCCGACTGCAAGCTTCATCTCGACACGGGCGTGGTATTGCAGGCGAATGGTCAGGCGAATGAGCCGCAGGCGGCCTTTGATGCGGCCTCGGAACGGATCGAAAAACGGCTCCGGCGCTACAAGCGTAAGCTCAAGGATCACCACAACGGCAATGGCCAGAATGCCACTGAAGTGGCCTACACGGTGATGGACTCGGTGCCCGACCAGGACGACGAGGTTCCGGAGGATTATGCACCGACGATCGTTGCCGAAAGCACGAAACAGTTGAGGACTATGTCCGTCGCGAGCGCCGTCATGGCACTCGACATGACGGACGAACCGGTGCTGATGTTCCGCAGCCCGGGCAAGGAACACCTGAACATCGTCTATCGGCGCAACGACGGAAATATTGGCTGGATCGACGCCGCCAATATCAAGGCATGAGTGGAAGAGGGAATGTCGGGAAAGCCGGCATTCCCCGCTGCTCAGTACGCGGACAGCCGGAAAAGCCCGACTTTTCTGTGCATGGTAACCGCCAATATAAAGATGGGTAGAGCCATCAAGACACATTTGTGATGATGTTGTCAGGCTCTAACCGGCGAACGAGGACAAAAGAATGGCATTGGCAGGTTTGCTGCATCAAAATGCAATTATCCCGGCCATGAGGGCCAACTCGAAAAAACAACTCCTTCAGGAATTGGCGGCAAAAGCATCCAAACTCACCGGACTTCCGGAGCGCGACATCTTTGATGTCATTCTGCAGCGGGAACGGCTCGGCTCCACCGGCGTCGGTAACGGCATCGCCATTCCTCATGGAAAGCTCAACAATCTTTCTTCGATCATCGGGATCTTTGCGCGACTGGATACGCCCGTCGACTTCGAGGCGCTTGACGACCAGCCGGTCGACCTTGTCTTCCTGCTGCTGGCACCCGAAGGCGCCGGTGCCGATCATCTGAAGGCTCTGTCGCGCATTGCCCGCGTTCTGCGTGACCACGACATGGTCGCGAAGATCAGGGCGAGCGATTCCGCCAGTGCGATCTACACGCTGCTCAACGACGACACGACTTCGCACGCGGCATGAATGGCCGCCGTCAATAAGGCTGACGGCGGTTCAAATGATCGATGAAAATCCGGAACAAAGCGCCTTGGCCCGAAATGCCGAGACGACGATAGATGTTCTTGCGGTGGATACGAACCGTGCCTTCGGCGATATTCATCGCCGTGCCGATGGAACGATTGCTGTGGCCACGCAGGATCAGCCGGACGATCGCGCGCTGCTGCTTCGTAAGCCGATCGGCGCAGAGACTCTCGAAAGCACCCTCCAGGACATCCGATCCGTTTCCGTTCGCGCTCGCGGCCGCCATATCCCTTTGGCGCCAGTTGCACCGGATCGCCTCGCGCACGATCGGTTCGTAGAGCCTCAGCCGCTCCAGTTCCTGATCGCTGAATGGTGCACCATCGCGGCAGCGCATCAGCGAATAGGTCGCCTGCATTGTCTCCTCGAGCGGGACGACGAAGCCCACCTCCTCGATCAGGGATCCGCACTCCATCGACACGCAGGGATGGACCTCGCTCGACGATGAAAAGTTCGACTGGAAGAACCGGTCGGGCGCGAGCTCCCTCATCCGCCACAGACCTGCCGGCTGGCCGTTGTTGCAGGCGACGTAGAACGGGTCGAGCAGATAGGCGCCACCAAGATAGGCCTTCAACGCTCGCGGCGCGACGCCATGCGTGTAGCCATCATGCAGCAGGATCGGGCGCGTGTCGTATGGAAAGGCAAAAACGACCGACAGGTCGAAGGGCGCAATCGCGCGGAGCATGGCGTCGAGCGCAGCACCGAAATCCGGCGTGCCGATAAACTTGATCATCGCGGAGATGTCTGTCGATTCCCTTGCAAGCATCGCGTGAGCGTTCCCCTTCGCCGTATCCCCCATGGGATATCGACAGCCCCTGCTTCGTCAACAATAATTCCCGAAATATGCGATAATCGCCTGCTGCACGCGGTGGGCTTTTTGGCCTCAGGCGGGCGGAAGGGGAAGCGTGATGACAGGCAGGCTTTCTGGCAAGGCTGCGCTCATCAGCGGCGGCGCCGGCGGATGCGGATTGGCGGCCTCACAGCTCTTTGCCCGCGAGGGCGCCAAGGTCGGCATCGTCGACCTGCCGAAGAGCAGGGGCGAAGAGGTTGCAGCCGCCATTCGTGCCGAGGGCGGCGAGGCCGTCTTCGCCGCCGCCGACGTTTCGGTGTCCGCCGAGGTGAGCGCTGCGGTCAATGCCGTCGAGACCGCCTTCGGTCCGATCACAGTGCTCTTCAACCATGCCGGCATTCTTGCAGTTGGCCCGTTCCTTGAAACGGAAGAGGAGGAGTGGGATCGGCTGATGGCGGTGAATGTGCGCAGCATGTTCCTGATGACCAAGGCGGTACTCCCCGGGATGCTCAAGGCGGGCGGCGGCAGCATCATCTGCACCTCGTCCATTTCCGCCGTCGCCGCGACGCCGATGGAGGTGCTCTATGACACCACCAAGGGGGCCTGCCACATGTTTGCCCGCGCGATCGCGGTCGAATTCCGCGACCGGGGCATCCGCTGCAACGCCGTCTGCCCCGGTTTCATCGCGACCGACCATGGCAAGCGCGAGGTCGCGGGTCTGAGCAAATACGGCGTCGACGTCTCCGAGGCGGCGATCGCCGCTCAGCAGGGCCGGATGTGCGACCCGATGGAGGTCGCCAATGCCGCGCTGTTCCTGGCAAGCGACGAGGCAAGCTTCATCAACGGCACGCATCTGTTCGTCGACAATTGCTTTACGGCAGTCTGAGAGAGGGGAGACAAGGAATGCTGCAGACGGGCGGCCACTGGCGCAACTGGGTCGGAAACCAATCATGCATCGTGCGCCACAAGGGTGCGCCGGAAAGCGAAGCGGCGCTCTCCGAGATGGTCCGGGAGGCAACGGCCCTTGGTCTCAATGTACGTTGCGCCGGATCGGGCCATTCGTTCACGCCGGTGGTCGCGACGAGCGGGCTCTTGCTTACGCTTTCCGGCATGCAGGGAGTCGTCGGCATCGACCAAGAGCGCAAGCGCGTCGCCGTCAGAGCGGGAACAACGATCAACCAACTCGGCAAGGTGCTGAAATCGAGCGGGCTTTCACTCATCAACCAGGGCGACATCGATAGCCAGGCCCTTGCCGGTGCGCTGACGACGGGCACGCATGGCACCGGCGCCAAGCTCGGCAACATGGCTTCGCAGATCGTCGGCATGCGCCTCGTCCAGCCCGACGGCAGCATTCTCGTCGTCGACGAGAGTACACCGGACCTGTTGGAAGCGGCGCGCGTGTCCGTCGGCATGCTTGGGGTGATCTCGGAGATCACCCTGCAAGCCATGGACGCCTACAATCTCCATGAAAAACTATGGCGCTGCGACTTCGACGAATGCATGGAGCAGCACGACGAACTCGCCGCGAAGCACCGCCATTTCGGCTTCTTCTGGTGCCCTGTGCCCGAAAGCCGGCATTGCTACTGCCTACCGGACACGTCGTCGGTCTCGACGACCGGCAAGACCTCCGATGTCTGCGAGATGAAGGTGATCGACATCACCGACCGTCCACCGCTGGAGCAGGCATTCGAGAAGATTGCCTACTCGTCGGAGATCTACCCGATCGAATACGTACCCAACTTCCACGAACTCGAATATGCGGTCCCGGTCGCCCACGGCAAGGATGCCGTTAGGGCGGTGCGCAAGCTGATGCTCGAAAAGCATCCGACCTGCATCTATCCGATCGAGTACCGCTTCACGGCCGGCGATTCGGGCTGGATCAGCCCATTCTATGAACAGGATTCGATCACGCTGTCGGTCTCGGGTGAACCCGGCACCGACTACTGGGAATACCTGAAGGACGTCGACACGATCCTTCGTCAGTACGGCTCACGCCCGCATTGGGGCAAACTGCACTTCCTCGGCGCCGAGGATGTGACGGCGCTTTATCCGCGCGCCGGCGACTTTCGGGCGCTCCGGGCCCGGGTCGATCCCGAAGGCCACTTCCTCAACGATCATCTCCGGCAGCTCTTTGCTTAACGCGGGAGCGGAGGCCACTGCCCTGCCGCGGAGCGCGGAAGGGTATCGGCACTGCTTTCCTGACTTTCTCCGCAATCTGATCGGGTTCCAAAACAGGCAAGCGCCGCGCACTCTTCCGAATGCGCGGCGCCGCAAGAATGCCGCGGGTGCGGCGTCAGGCCGACGGCGTACCGTTCTCAGCCGCGGCCGTCTTGGGGCCACCCTTGGAAACGCCGACCATCGCCGGGCGCAGCACGCGCTCGCCGATCACATAGCCCGCTTGGATGACCTGAACGACCGTGTTGTTCGGAACCTCGGCATTCGGCACTTCGAACATCGCCTGATGGAAGTTAGGATCGAACTTCTGACCGACCGGCTCGAGCTGCTTCACACCATGACGTTCCAGAGCTGCAAGCATCGAGCGCTCGGTCATCTCCACGCCTTCGATCAGGGCATTAAGACCCGCCTCGCCGGCTTCTTTCGCCTCAGGCGGGATAGCCTCGAGGGCGCGGCGCAGGTTGTCGGACACGGCCAGCATGTCGCGCGCGAAACCGGCGACCGAATAGGCCTTGGCATCCTTGACGTCACGTTCGGTGCGTCGACGCAGATTGTCCATCTCGGCCGCGAGGCGCAGATATTTGTCGCGCAATTCAGCATTCTCCGCTCTGGCGAGCTCCAGCGGATCCGGCGCGGCCGCAGGAGTCTCGACCTCCTGTCCTTCCGCAGCCTCGGGCGCAGCGGTCTTTACAGGTTCTTCTGCCGCAGTCGCCTCAGGTCCGTGTTTGTTCGTGTCGTCGGTCATGACGTTCTCCGGAATGTCTTTCTGTATCTTCGGCATCGCCAAGCAAAAGCAAATCGCCTCGCTCGACCTTGGTGTTGTCTGGATTTGAAGCCGATATCGAGGTTTGACGTCAAAAAATCAAGGGTGGAATGCCGCTAGCCCGGAATTGCCGCTTCAACGCGACAGGCGCGACATCAGCTGCGCGGTGTAATCGACCATCGGGACGATGCGTGAATAGTTGAGCCGGGTCGGGCCAATAACACCGACCGCGCCGACTATGCGTTCGTCGCCGTCGCGATAGGGTGCGACGATCAGCGACGAGCCGGAGAGCGAAAAGAGTTTGTTTTCCGACCCGATGAAAATGCGCACGCCGGGGCCGCTTTCGGCGAGGTCGAGAAGCTCGATCAGGCTGTCCTTCTTTTCGAGATCATCGAAAAGCATGCGAAGGCGGTCGATATCCTCGCCCCCTTCCAGCCCCTCGAGCAGGTTGGCGCGACCGCGAACGATAAGGCGCGTCGGCTTTTCATCACCTTCGCTGCCGGACCAGATCGCCAGCCCGCGCTCGACGAGATCCTGCGACAGGACATCGAGTTCGCCGCGCACGGTCGCTTTGAGCTTCTGCAGTTGCGCGCGCACCTCGGCAATGGTTTGCCCGCCAAGATGCGCATTCAGGAAATTGGCGGCCTCGGTCAGTTGCGCGCTCGTGACCCCCGCCGGGAGCTCGATGATGCGGTTCTCGACCTGGTCATGTTCGCCGACGAGGACGGCAAGCGCCTTGGTCGGCGCCAGGCGGATGAACTCGACGTGCTTCAGCACCGGATCGCTCTTGGTGGTGATGACGAGACCCGCGCCACGGGACATGCCCGAAAGCATCTGGCTCGCCTCGGTGAGCAGGCTCTCCACCGGCTGGTCTCGATCGCCGCGGCGGAACTGGCGTTCGATCGAAGCGCGCTCCTCCGCCGAAAGGTTGCCGACCTGCATGAAGGCGTCGACGAAGAAGCGCAAACCGGTCTGGGTCGGAAGACGGCCCGCGCTGACATGGGGCGAATAGATGAGGCCGAGATGTTCGAGATCGCTCATGACGTTGCGCACGGATGCCGGCGAGAGCGACATCGGCAGGAGCCGCGAAAGATTGCGCGAACCGAGCGGCTCGCCGCTCTCGAGATAGGTCTCCACAATGCGGCGAAAGATTTCACCGGAACGCTCATCCAGCGCCGCCGCGATCTCCTTCGCTCCGGAATTGCGCAGTACCATGTCACTCCGTGCAACAATCGTTCGTATCCTGCTGAAATATAGTGGTCCGAGCCGGAGATAGCAAAAGGGAAAAATCGATCCCCCCAGCCGATATCAGCCGGTTCCCTTTGCGTTCGCCATGCTCTAGAAGGCTCAACAGACAAGATAGGAGATGACGATGCGGCCATCCGGCAGAAAAACCGACCAAATGCGCAAGGTTTCCTTCGAGCGCCACTTTTCCAAGCATGCGGAAGGTTCATGCCTCGTGCGCTTCGGCGACACGCATGTGCTGTGCACGGCAAGCCTGGAAGAGAAGGTCCCCGGCTGGTTGCGCAACGGCGGCAAAGGATGGGTCACCGCGGAATACGGCATGCTGCCGCGTGCAACCGGCGAGCGGATGAAGCGTGAGGCGGCAAGCGGCAAGCAGAGCGGCCGCACACAGGAAATCCAGCGGCTGATCGGACGGTCGCTCCGCGCTGTCGTCGATCTGCCGGCGCTCGGCGAACGCCAGATCTCGATCGATTGCGACGTCATCCAGGCGGACGGCGGTACGCGCACGGCCTCGATCACCGGGGCTTGGATCGCTCTCTACGACTGTCTGAAGTGGATGGAGGCGCGAAACATGGTCAAGGTCGAACGGGTCCTCAAGGACCATGTCGCTGCCATTTCCTGCGGCATCTTCGCCAATCAGGCGGTGATCGATCTCGACTATCTCGAAGACTCCGCCGCCGAGACCGACGCCAATTTCGTCATGACCGGCAACGGCGGCCTTGTCGAGATCCAGGGAACGGCCGAAGGCAAGCCGTTCACGGAAGATGAGTTCGCAAGCCTGATGACACTTGCCAAGAACGGCATCGCCGAGCTCATTGCCCTGCAGAAGCAGGCAATCGCCGGCTGATCGAAAGGACGAGATTTGACCCCGGCGCTGGAAGGCATTCTCGAAACTGCGCTTTACGCGGAGGATCTCGATCGCGCCGAGGCCTTCTATGGCGAGTTGCTCGGCTTGCAGCGGATCACCCGCGCCGGCAATCGGCACGTCTTCTTCCGCTGCGGCGCAGGCATACTCCTGATCTTTAACCCGGCCGAGACAATCAAGCCGCCACCGGCAGGAGCGGCGCTCCCCGTGCCGCCGCACGGGACGACGGGCAAGGGGCACATGTGCTTCCGGGTCGCCGCGCAGGCACTCGACGCGTGGAAGGAGAAGCTCGGAGCCGCGGGCGTACCGATCGAAGCGGATATCCGCTGGCCAAACGGCGCCCGCTCCTTCTACTTCCGCGATCCGGCCGGCAACAGCCTGGAATGCGCCGAGCCCGGCCTTTGGGCGATCGATTGAATGCGGCTGCAGCCGCCTGAACGGAACAGAACAGAATGCGCAAACTGGATGACAAGACGCTCGTCGTCGCGAGCCACAATGCCGGCAAGATCCGCGAAATCCGCGACCTGATCGGCCCGCTCGGCTTCGAGGCGAAGTCGGCCGCCGATCTCAATTTCGTCGAGCCGGAGGAAACCGGCACGACATTCGAGGAAAATGCAACGATCAAGGCGCTCGCCTCCGCCAGAGCCTCCGGCCTGCCGGCGCTTTCGGACGATTCCGGTCTCGTGATCGATGCCCTCGACGGCGCCCCGGGCGTTTACACGGCGAACTGGGCCGAGCGCGAAGACGGCAGCCGCGACTTTGCCGTGGCGATGGAAAAGGTGGAAAAGGCGCTCAAGGAGAAGGGCGCGGTGACGCCCGAGAGCCGAACCGCCCGCTTCGTTTCCGTGCTCTGCCTCGCCTGGCCCGACGGCCATGTCGAGCTCTTTCGCGGCGAGGTCGAAGGCCGGGTCGTCTGGCCGCCGCGCGGAACGAGCGGTTTCGGTTATGACCCGGTCTTTCAACCGAAGGGCTACGACACCACCTTTGGCGAGATGAGTGCGGAAGAGAAGCACGGCTGGAAGCCCGGCGACAGCCAGGCTCTTTCACACCGCGCCCGCGCCTTCAAGCTGTTCGCCGAAACCTGCCTCGGCGCCTGAAAGACGAAGACAATGCATTTGAGCCCGCTCTCGGCGATCGGTGACGGCATGGACCCCGGCTTCGGGGTCTATGTGCACTGGCCGTTTTGCGCGGCAAAGTGTCCCTATTGCGATTTCAACAGCCATGTCCGCCATCAGCCCGTGGACCAGCCGCGCTTCGTCGCCGCCTTCCTCCGGGAAATGGCCGAGGCCCGCGAGCTCTCTGGCCCGCGAACGGTCACCAGCATTTTCATGGGCGGCGGCACGCCATCGCTGATGGACCCGGCGACCGTCGACGCCCTCCTGAACGGGATTGCCAATCAGTGGCACGTGCCTGGCCGCATCGAGATCACCATGGAGGCCAACCCATCGAGCGTCGAGGCGACACGTTTCCATGGCTATCGTGCTGCCGGCGTCAACCGCGTCTCGCTCGGCGTTCAGGCACTCAACGACCGCGACCTGAAATTCCTGGGGCGGCTGCACAATGTCGCGGATGCGTTAAAGGCGATCCGGCTGGCGCGCGAGATCTTCCCGCGCATGTCCTTCGACTTGATCTATGCCCGTCCGAACCAGACCGTCGAGGACTGGGAGCGCGAGCTGAAGGAGGCGGTCTCCTACGCAGTCGATCATCTCTCGCTCTACCAATTGACGATCGAGGAAGGCACGCCCTTCTACGGGCTGCACAAGGCCGGCAAACTTGTCGTGCCCGACGGAGAGCAGTCCGCGGTGCTCTACGAGGCGACGCAGGAGATCACGGCATCGATCGGCATGCCGGCCTATGAAGTGTCCAATCACGCACGGCCCGGCGCCGAGAGCCGGCACAATCTCACCTATTGGCGTTACGGCGACTATGCAGGCATCGGCCCTGGCGCCCATGGACGCCTGACGATCGGCGGCGCCAAGGTCGCGACCGCGACGGAGCGCAAGCCCGAAGAATGGCTTCGCCTTGTCGAACAGCATGGCCACGGCATGATCGAGCGCGAGTTACTCGATCAGGAAGCCCAGGCCGACGAGCTCCTGCTGATGGGCCTCCGGCTCAAGGAAGGCGTCGATCTGGCCCGCTGGCAGAGCCTTTCCGGCCGCGACCCCGATCCGGACCGTGAACAGTTCCTGATCGAGCACGGCTTCATCGAACGGCTCGGCAATTCACGGCTGCGCTGTACACCGGCCGGCATGCTGATCCTCGACGCGGTGGTTGCCGACCTCGCCTGCTGACACGAGCGGTCGCGAAATCCGACCGTGGTCAATCATGCGTTTCGCCGGAGAGCGGCGTCGCCAACATCGAAGGCCGTTGCTCGAATTCGTCGAACCATCGTGTTAGCTGCGGCCACGCGCGAAACGATGGCAAGTTGCGGAACTCCATCCAGGAAAGAGCCGTCGCCAGTGCGATGTGGCCGACGTGGAGCGGGGCCATCGCGTCCAGCGTGGTTTCCAGCCAATTGTAGGTCGCCTCGATCTTCTCGGCATAGCCATCACGAAGTGCCGCGTAGCGCAGCTGCTCCGGCCGTCGGACAGTCTCCCAACGGAGACTGATCCCCGTCTGAGCCAGCCCCTGCGCGACCGACTGCAGAACCAGGGCCTGCCAGCGGGCCTCGCCGCCTTCGGGAATGAGCCTCCTGCCGCCGTGAAGTGTGTCCAGATAGGCGCATATCACGTCAGAATCGAAGATCGCCGGGCCGTCTGCGCGAAGCAACACGGGAACCTTTCCGAGCGGGTTCTCGGCGTAGATTCGCTCATTGCGTTGCGTCGGGCTGGTTTCGTGATGAATGACTTGCAGCCGGTCCGCGATTCCGGCTTCGTGGGCGAAAACGAGCGCCTTTCGAGCGAAGGGAGAATGGGTTTGGTAGTAGAGGATCATGTTGCCTCGCGCGGCGGTTTGTGAACTTGCCCGCAAGGATAGTGCATGGACTGCGAGAATTGCGCTCTGTTCCGGTGCCCGCTGTGCAAGTTTATTGCGGGGCCAGGATCACCTCCGACCCCCGCAACTTGGAAAGAATGGTTAAGCAGTGGTGCCTTCAGTTCTCTTTCACCGGAGCGACGATCGCCCAAAGGACGCCGAACGGATCGCGGAGCTGGCCGTAATAGTCGCCCCAGAAGGCCACCGCCAACGGCATCGTCACCTCCGCACCCGCAGCGACGGCACGCTTCCACCAGAAATCCGCGTCATCGACGACGAGATGCAGGACGACGCCCTCCTGCGGCTTCCAGGGGCAACCGTATTCCGGGAACGGATCGCTCAGCATCAGTGCACCACCGTTGATCGTCAGATGGCAGTGGATGAGGCGTTTCCCGTCCTCGGCGTATTTGCGATCCACCTCCTTGGCACCGAAGGCACGGCCGTAGAATTCCGCCGTGGCATTCGCGTCCTGAACGCCAAGATAGGCGATGACGCCGGCCATTGGCGGAGGCGACGGCGCCTGCCAATCGACCTCCGACGTCGGTTCGAGGTCGATTGCGGCCTTGAAGCTGCCGTCCATGTAGAAGGGCACGGACTCGTGCTGGTGGGCGATCTTCCATCCTTTCTCCGTGCGCTTCAAACCCAGCGTCTGGCGAAACCAGAGCGCGGCCTTTTCGCCGTCCAGTTTCTCGCCGGAGAGATGGGTAAGCGCCGTCGCGAAGGCGACGTCCCCGCCTGCCGAGATTTCCAGCTCCTGAAGGCGGTAACCGAGCAGGCCCTTCCAGGTCGAAAACCACTGTTCGAGGCCCTCGGCGCCCGCCGCCGTTTCCTTCAGCGGCGGCGCCAGCGAAAAGACCAGGCAATCGTTCGTGCCGTGAGCAAGCACGCGGCCCGCGTCCTTCACACGCATGGCCTCCGCCCAATCCTCAATCATCGCGCGAATCTCGGCGATGGCGGCAGTTCTGTTCTCGTTGACAGACATTGTTCATCTCCTTTTCGGTGCGAAAAGCGGCCGGAGGTCGGCTCACGTAACAGTCAGAGCTTCGCCGTGAGGGTGGCAAGCTGATTGGCGCATTGACCCCATCCCTGGTGAAAGCCCATTTTCTCGTGAGCCTCCCGGTCGGCAATGGTCCAATGGCGGACCCTAGCGGTGTAACGGGTCTTGCCGCCTTCATCCTCGAAGGTCAGGATGACCGTCATGAACGGCTTCTCGGAGGGTTTCCAGGCTTCGGTAAAAGCGTCGGTGACGACGAGCTTCTCATTCGGCACGACTTCCAGATAGACGCCGAAATTCGGAAAATCCTGGCCTTCCGGCGAGCGCATGACGATCCGGTTTGAGCCACCGGGCCTGACGTCGAGCTCGGCATCCGGCGTCGTCCACGGCAGAGGCGCGAACCACTGTTTCAAGAGAGCGGCCTCGGTCCAGGCACGGTAGACTTTTTCGCGTGGCGCATCGATCAGCCGGGTCAGCACCAGTTCGCGTTCGTCGGTGGGCTTGATGTCGGTCGTTCCAGTCATTTCCAAATTCCTCCGTGGTGGTTTCAGTCCAAGGACGAACGGGTAAATCCGGTTCCGACAGCGGCAGCCGACAATTTATTGTTTTTCTTCGACGAGCGCGGAGGAGGCCGCTTCCGCAGCAAGATGGTCGAGCTGCATACGGATATAGGCGGCCTCTGCGCCGTTGGTCGCAAGCGCAATGGCGCGGTCGAAAGCAACGCGCGCCTCGCCCGCGCGCCCCATCTGCTTGAGCAGGCCCCCGCGCAAGCCGTGATAGTAGAAATAGCCGGCGAGCCTGTCGCCAAGGGGCTCGACGAGTGCCAGCGCTGCTTCGGGCCCCTCGCGCTTCGACACGGCAACGGCACGGTTGAGCGTGACTACGGGCGACGGTTGCAGACGTTCGAGCGTCTGATAGAGCAGGTCGATTTGCTCCCAGTCAGTCAGTTCGGGACGCGTGGCGCGGGCGTGCAGCGCCGCGATTGCCGCCTGAACCTGATAGGGACCGGGACGCTGGTGGCGCATGGCCTTGTCGATCATTGCGAGCGCCTCGGTGATCATTTCCCTGTTCCACAGGCGGCGGTCCTGATCCTCGAGCAGAACGATGGCGCCCTCTGCATCGAAGCGCGCCCTGGCGCGGGAATGCTGGAGAAGCAGTAGCGCCGTCAGCCCCATGATTTCCGGTTCGCCCGGAAACAGTCTGAGGAGAAGCCGGGAGAGCCGGATGGCCTCGTCGCATAGATCGGCGGAGACGCCCTCGGGACCATTCATCGCCGAATAGCCCTCGTTGAAGACGAGATAGATCATTGTCGCGACGGCTGCGAGCCGTTCTGCCCGATCAGCGGCATCTGGCGTCTCGAAGGGAATGCCCGCTGCAGCGACACGCGCCTTGGCGCGGGTAATGCGCTGCTCCATCGCTGCTTCGCTGACGAGGAAGGCGCGCGCGATCTGCTTGACCGACAAGCCGGAGACCACCCGGAGCGCCAGCGCGATCTGCTGGGTCGCCGGCAAGGCCGGATTGCTGCAGACGAAGAGCAGCCGCAGGATGTCGTCGCGATAATGTGAACCGTCGAGGCGGTCGGCGAGTTCATCCTCCCGGTCTTCCAGATCGGAAAGCAATTCCTCGGGGGGCAGCGCCGTCTCGCGCGCCTGCCGCCGCACCTTGTCGATGCCGCTGTTGCGGCCGACGAAGATCAGCCAGGCGGCGGGATCCCGCGGGGGGCCGCTCTTCGGCCAGGTCTTCAGTGCCCGGATGCAGGCCTCCTGGAAGGCTTCCTCGGCCATGTCGAGGTTGCGAAAATAGCGCAGAAGTGCACCCATCGCCTGCGGCCGGGCGGAAACCAGAGCGAGATCGATCCAGGCCGTGTCTGTCATGAGGGAAGCTCACTTGGCTTGTAGATGGCGAGGGGACGGATCTCATAGGCGCCGGGGCTGGGATTGACCTCGCCGAGTTCGCGCGAAAAGGCGATGGCCTCCTCCAGCGAGGCGCAGTCTAGGATGAAGAACCCGAGCAACTGCTCCTTCGTCTCGGCAAAAGGACCGTCGATCACGATCGGTTCGCCGCCGCCGTGGCGCAGCGTCGTCGCCGCGGTCGTCGGCAGGAGACGGGCAACCGGGCCAAGCTTGCCGGCCTCGGCATATTTCTTCTCGACGGCGGCCATGTCGCGCATGACCTTGCCGTCCTGCTCCTTGGTCCAGGTCCCGGTAACATCTTCCGAATTGTAGCAAAATACCGCGTAAAGCATCGAGAACTCTCCCGCTCTGATCTCAAGACGAACGACGCTAGAGATAGCCGACAAGCGGGGCGAAAAAAACATGCAAGTATCCGCTGCTGGGGCACGCTTCTGCCCGATATCGCGAAAGCTGCGGTGCTGATGGTTTCCGACAGGAGCAAGTCATCAACGCATTGGTCGCCAATCTCACCTGTGCGAACTGGTGGGCTAGATCTTCTTCTCGCTGCCGAGCTTCCGCTGCGCCGGCAGTGCCCGCAACCGGTTCAGAAGCCGGCCGTCGATCGCCGCGAGCCCTGCTGCGATCAGGACCATGCCAAGGAAATGCTTGGGCTCGAGTCGCTCCCCAAGGAAAACCGCACCGAGCAGGATGGCACTGACGGGGATGAGGAAGGTCACCAGCATCAGATTGGTTGCGCCGGACGTTTCGAGGATGCGGAAAAACAAGACATAGGCGAGCGCGGTCGAGATCAAGGCGATGCCGAGAAGTGCGGCCCAGACGTCGAGCCCGGGAAAGGCAAGCGTCCAGGGCCGGTCGGCGATCAGGGCGAGCGGCACGAGCATCAAGCTCGAGGCACTGACCTGCCCGGTCGCCGTCAGAAGCGGCGCGACGCCCATGCGCTTGAAACGGCGAGCAAAAACGCTTGCGAGCGAATAGGAAAATGCGGCACCGAGCACGGCAAGTTGCGCGAGCACGTTCGAGCCGAGGCCGCCAATTGCTGCCGGACCGATTATCACCGCGACACCGAAGAAACCGACCAGAACGCCGGTCAGCTTGTTCGCCGTCATTTTCTCGTCATCCGTCAGCAGATGGGCAACGACAACGCCGAAAAGCGGCGTGGTGGCGTTGAGAATGGAGGCAAGGCCGCTGGCAATGTGCGTCTGTCCCCAGACGATCAGCGAAAAGGGAACGAGGTTGTTAAGCAGTCCCATGCCGAAGAATGCGAGCCACACCTCTCGCCGGCGCGGCAGCGCGAGCCCAAGAGCGCCGATGAAAATCAGAAGGGCCGCGGCCGCAAGCGTCACGCGCAGCGCGACGATGGTGAAAGGCGGCAGCGCTTTCACCGCAATGCCGATGAAGAAGAACGACCCGCCCCACAGCACGGACAAGGCGATGAGCATGCCCCATTCCCGCGCACCCATAACCCTCGCGCCTGCCGAACTGCTCATGGCATTTCCCTTCATGATTTAGTTTTCCCGATGTTTTCAGGCAGTGAGCCCCAGCGCTTTCCCATATTTGTTTATCACACAAGATGTTATACTTTCCCAAGCGAACAATTTTCTGGAACTGGTTGAGTTTAGCTAAATCATGGAAACGCCGCTCCCCTCGCTGTCGGCACTGCGCGCCTTCGAAGCGGCCGCGCGCAATCTGAGCGTGACGCTGGCCGCCCGTGAGCTCAACGTGACGCCGGGCGCCGTCAGCCTGCAGGTGCGCGAGCTGGAGACTGCACTTGCGGTGAAACTGTTCGAGCGCCGCCCGCGGCAGCTTGTCCTGACAGATGAGGGAAATGCCTATTTCGCGACGCTGAGGCACGCCTTTCGAATGATCCGCGAGGCGACCGAAGACCTTGCCGCCCGCAATCGGCCGCCGGTGCTGACGATCAGTTGCACGCCGACTTTCGCCGCCCAGTGGCTCGTGCCACGTCTCGACGACTTCGAGAAGAACATGCCGGGTATCGACGTGCGTCTCAATGCCTCGAACCGGCTGACGGACTTCGACAGGGATGCGGTCGATGTCGCGATCCGCCATGGTTTTGGGCAATATCCGGGTCTTGCTAGCGAACGCCTGCTCGATGACGAGCTCGTCCCCGTACTGAGCCCGGCGCTGATGCGGTCACGCCCGCTCATAGAGCCGGTCGACCTTCGCAACCACGTCCTTCTGCACGACGTACAAAGACAGGATTGGCGGCTGTGGCTCGACGCCGTCGGGGCGAGCGAGGTTCAGAGCACACGGGGGCCGGTTTTCATCAACAGCAACGGCGCGATCGAAGCGGCAAGGGCGGGCGACGGCGTCGCGCTGGTGCGGCTTTCGCTGGTCGCGCGCGAACTTCGGGAAGGCGCGCTTGTTGCACCATTCGCCTGCGGCATTGCGACGAACCTCGCCTATTATCTTGTCTATCCGGCGACGGCGCTCGATCGGGCGGCTGTGGCAGGTTTTCGCAGATGGATTCTCGATCAGGTCCGCAAAAGCTAAAAAGCCCGACACGCAGCCGGGCTTTTCAAATAGATGAATATTCTGCTTTATTCGTTGATTAGCCGCTTCAGCAGTTCGATCTCGTGGCTGAGCTTGGTGTCCGCCGCGATCAACTCCTCGATCTTGCGCACGGCATGCAGCACCGTCGTATGATCGCGACCGCCGAAGCGTCGGCCGATTTCCGGGAACGAGCGCGGCGTCAGCGTCTTCGACAGATACATGGCAATCTGGCGCGGCTTGACGATGACGCGCGTGCGTCGGTTCGACACCAGTTCCTGGCGCGAAACATTGTAGTGCTTGGCGACGACGCGCTGGATGTCCTCGATGCGGACGCGCCGCGGTTCACCGGCGTTGACGAGGTGGCCAAGCAGTTCGTCGACGCGCTCGATCGAGAGCTGAGGCTCGAAGGAACGACGGAAGAGTAGCTGGTTGAAAGCGCCCTCCAGCTCGCGGCCGCTGGCCGTGACATTGCGCGCGACGTGGCACAGGATATCGGTCGGAATATCGAGCGACGCGTCATCCTGGCGTGCGGCCTCGAGCCGCCGCTTCAGCATCTCCAGACGCATCTCGTAATCCGGACCTTCCATCTCGATCGCGACGCCGCCCTGAAGCCGCGAGCGAACACGGCTGTCGAGCGATTCCAGTTCCCACGGCGCGCGGTCGGCAGCGACCACGACCTGCTTGGCGGAGTCGAGCAGCATGTTCAAGAGATGGCAGAACTCGTGCTGGATCGACTTGCCCTGCAGGAACTGCATGTCGTCGATCACCAGAAGATCGATATTGCGCAGCGATTCCTTGAGGGACAGCGCGTCGTTGTCGCGGATTGCGGTCGCGAAGCGCCACATGAAGTATTCGGCCGTCAGATAGACGACGCGCGGCGCCCGGGCGCTCTGCAGGGCGGCGATCGCGATCGCCTGCAACAGATGCGTCTTGCCGAGGCCAACGCTCGAATGGATGAAAAGCGGATTGAAACGCACGGCGCCGGCGCCAGCCTCGGCGATGGTGCGTGCGGCGGCGAGCGCCACGCGGTTCGACGAGCCTTCGACGAAACTGTCGAAATTGTAGCGCTGGTCGAGCGGCGACCCGAAAAGCGGCGCCTGGGCCGGTCTCTGCACGGTTGCCACGGCCGCCGCGGCGACCGAGGCAATCGACTGGGCCGTTGCCGGACGTCGTGCCGGGGTCGTCGGAACCGTTTCACTTGCCGCCGGCATCGCTTCTTCGTGGGTAACCGGACGCGCACCGCGCGTCGCGGTGCGTACGAGGATTTCCACCTTCAGGATTTCGCCGTCTTCCTGCTGAAACAGGTTGGTGATGAGATCGAGATATCGGTTGTTGATCCAGGACTTCAGGAACGTCGTGGGCACCGAAAGACGTACAACGCTCTTGGAAATCGAATGGAGCTTGAGACGTCCAAACCAGCTTGCGAAGACATCCGGACCGACTTGTGCTTTCAAACGCTGACTTACGCGCTCAAAAAGTGCGTCATGCCGCATGTCGTGTTTTTCCCCCGCCGCCTGAGACTGATTGCTTCCGGCCTGACCTGCGTCAGCTGCCGTCGCCAAATTCATCTGCATGTTGCCGCCTTCCAAAATCATGCTCCGATGCCGTCATTGCTGCCGGCCTCATCTCTTAGTCCGTCTGCCACGGCTGCCTTCAAAGCCATGCCGCGTCCGACGAACGCTCCTGTCACACCGAAAGCCGGGCTCCTCATATCCCGCCTCGGTGCGCGTTGCGCTCACCCGCCCGCTTTCGCAAGCGAATGTCCCCTCGCGCCCCGCCTTTACCGACTCCACCCGGCCGCTTTCAAGCCGCGCAAAATCGCATTCCTCGTTACAGGCTGTGCCGCACCCTCGTACGAAGCGGACAGCCCGACTGCCTCCTTCTCCTGGGCGCCTCACAGGCGCGCTCCTTAGAACGTCCCAGCCATTCCCTCAACCACAAGACGAAAGATCCTCGTTCCGGAACGAAGGATCGGTCCGGTTTCTCTATCTTGACTTGTTTGATTGAACGACGTGGAGTGACCCCGCCACAGCGAACAGAAAGCTCGAGGCCACCTCATTGAAATGGCCCTGCACTTCCCTTTACAGATATGATCTGTGTCCCCTGTGGGAGGCATTTAGGCAGGATCGACCGGCAAGATCAATCGCGAATTTTACCTATCGTTAAACGCCGCCGGTTGACTCTCTCGCCGCCTTTTGCTTGCCGCATTCTGAGTCCATCAAGAATCGCTTTTGAATCAAGGGTTTTGATTTTCTTGCGCTTGCTTAGCTGGCGAAAAAGAAAAAAAATAAAAATTCGCTTGACTCGCTTCGGACCCGGCCTGTCCCCGATCTCCAGGCACACCAGCGCGAAGACCTCGCGTAAGTCCTTGAAATTATTTCTGAAAATTTGTCATCGCAATGACACAACCAAAAACCCGTCATTTCACCATAGCGGTGACAGAAGTATGAATCCGAAAAGCCCGGCGCAAGGACCGGGCTTTTCATCAACAGATTTTTATTTAGCCGGGTTAGGCCGAAAGGGCCTTCACACGCTGTGCCAGACGGGAAACCTTGCGCGATGCCGTGTTGGCATGCAGCACGCCCTTGGTGGCGGCGCGCATCAGTTCCGGCTGCGCTGCCTTGAGGGCTGCGGCTGCGACTGCCTGATCGCCGGCAGCGATGGCTTCTTCAACCTTGCGGATGAAGTTGCGGACGCGCGAACGACGGGCCTTGTTCACTGCGGTGCGGCGTGCGATCTTGCGGGTCGCCTTTTTCGCCGAAGTTGTATTGGCCATTGATGCCTCTCTTCGAAAACTGACATGAACTCCGCCTTCGCCGTGCCGGGTCACTGCGACCTGTCATCCAAAGCAATTCGGGAGCATTATCGGAAAGCCTCGGGTTGCGGCGTTCCAAGCTGAGGGCGGCGTATAGCTGGAAACCGCCCTCTCGTCAACGCGCAAATTTGAGAAAACTGTGCGGTTTGCGCTTCACTTATGCCGGAAGTCTGCCTTGCGCTTTCCGACGAAGGCAGCCATCCCTTCCTTCTGATCCTCGGTTGCAAAGAGCGACTGGAAAAGCCGCCGTTCAAAGCGCAGGCCCTCGGCCAAGGTAACCTCAAGCGAACGGTTGACCGCCTCCTTGGCCATAACGACCGCCGGCAGCGAGAAGCCAGCAATCTTTTCGGCGGCGGCCAACGCTTCTTCCATCAGCTTTTCGGGCGCCACCACACGCGAAACGAGTCCCGACCGTTCGGCTTCCGCCGCATCCATCATCCGGCCGGTCAGCACCAGATCCATCGCTTTCGCCTTCCCGACGGCGCGGGTGAGGCGCTGCGAGCCGCCCATGCCCGGAATGACGCCGAGGGTAATCTCTGGCTGGCCGAATTTCGCCGTCTCCGACGCGATGATGATGTCGCACATCATCGCGAGTTCGCAGCCACCACCGAGCGCAAAGCCGGAAACGGCGGCTATCACCGGCTTGCGGGCGCCGGCGACCCGCTCCCAGCCGCCGAGAAAATCGCCAAGATAGGAATCGACGAAATCGAGCGCCTGCATCTCCTTGATGTCGGCGCCGGCCGCGAAAGCGCGCTCCGAACCGGTCAGCACGATCGCGCCGATGTCCTTGTCGGCCTCGAAGGCCTTCAATGCGGCATCGAGCTCCCTCATCACGGTCGAATTCAGCGCATTCAGCGCCTGCGGGCGGTTGAGCGTGATCAGGCCCACGCGTCCGCGTGTTTCGACCAGCAACGTCTCGTAACTCATTCTTGATCTCCTCCGTTCGGATGCGCCCGGTCGAGCGCCTATTTCTGGCAGCGCGGGCAACAAAAGGTCGAACGCCCGGCATGAACCATGCGGGCGACGGTACCGCCGCAGTCCGGCCTGCGGCAAGCCTCGCCTTCGCGATCATAGACCGAAAAGGAATGCTGGAAATAACCGAGCGAGCCGTCTGTCTGGATGTGATCCTTCAGTGAGGAACCGCCGGCGGCGATGGCGTCGGCGATCACATCACGGATCGCCTCTGTCAGCGTCACCAGGCCCGGCCTTGCGCGCCCGCGCTTGTCCACCAGCGAGCCGGCCGGACGGGAGGGCGACAGGCCAGACCGCCACAGCGCCTCGCAAACGTAGATATTGCCGAGGCCGGCAATGATCTTCTGATCCAGGAGCGCCGCCTTGAGCGGCTGCGCCTTGCCGGCAAAGCGCTGGGCAAGATAAGCGGCATCGAGCGCATTTCCCGTCGGCTCCTGGCCGAGGTCGCGGAAGAAGACGTGATCGGCGATCCCGTCGCGCCGGGCGAGGTCCATGAAGCCGAAGCGGCGCGGGTCGTTGTAGATCACCCTCGCGGGTCCGGACTGTCCGCTCAGGTGAAAGATCACGTGGTCGTGCTTCTCGTCCTTGCCGCGCTGATGGTGGAACCTGCCCGGTGTGTCGGCATCCGTCCCGGCCTCGATCCGGAACGAACCGGACATGCCGAGATGCGCGATGATCACGTCGCCGCCTTCGAGATCGATCATCAGATATTTGGCACGGCGCGACAGAGAGACGATGCGGCGCCCCGCAACGGAAGCTGAAAAATTGTCGGGAAAGGGAAAGCGCAGGTCCGGCCTGCGCAGTTCGGCCCGCACGAGAAGCGCCCCTTCCATGGTCGGCGCGAGTCCCCGCCTCACCGTCTCGACCTCGGGCAATTCCGGCATTGTTCGTCTTCCTTCTTCGGCTCGCGCACCGGTCGTGCACGCCATTCCCTTGACGGCATTGTTGTCCTATACAGCGCCGCGCGTCGTATCAGGCGCGCAAAGGACGCTGCAGCACTTTGAATTGCTGCATGTTTTTATCCTTAAATCGGCTGCGATTTAACAAAACATGCAGTAGGGATGCGCTATGCCGCAGCCGCATCCTCTCCGCTGAGATAGCGCGGACAAGGTGATTTCGCTATGGTGCCGGCAAATTTGGTTGAAGTGGAGTTTTTCGTATGACGGATGAGCGCGTATCTGCCAATGGCGGCATGGAAACCTCCTTCGGTTTCCGCGAGGTCGGCGCAGGCGAGAAGCAGCCGCTCGTCAACGATGTCTTCCACAAGGTCGCCAAGCGCTACGACATCATGAACGACGTGATGTCGGCCGGGCTCCATCGTGTCTGGAAGGACGCGATGATCGCGGCGCTCAATCCGCCGCGCCGGGAGGACTATCGGGTGCTCGACGTGGCCGGCGGCACCGGCGACATTGCCTTTCGTATCGTCGAGGCCTCCGCGCGTCACGCGCATGCGACCGTGCTCGACATCAACGGATCGATGCTCGCCGTCGGGGCCGAGCGGGCAAGGAAGAAGGGGCTGTCGGCCAATCTCGACTTCGTCGAGGCCAATGCCGAGGACCTGCCCTTCGCTGCGAACTCCTTCGACGCCTACACGATCGCCTTCGGCATCCGCAATGTGCCGCGCATCGACGCGGCGCTCAAGGAGGCCCACCGCGTCCTGAAGCGCGGCGGACGGCTGCTGGTGCTCGAGTTTTCCGAGGTCGAGATGCCGCTGCTCGACCGTTTCTACGACACCTGGTCGTTCAACGCGATTCCGAAGTTCGGCAAGCTGATCACCGGCGACGAAGCTCCCTACCAGTATCTGGTCGAATCGATCAGGAAGTTTCCGAACCAGCGCGATTTCGCCGCGATGATCAAGAATGCGGGCTTTTCGCGTGTCAGCTTCACCAATTATACCGGCGGCATCGCGGCACTTCATTCCGGCTGGAAAATCTGACCACATGAGCACGCCTGGAGCATATTTCCGTCTTGTGCGGATCGGCTGGGTCCTTGCGCGCGAGGACGCCTTTTCGGCGGTCCCTTCCGAACACCTTCCTCCGCTTGCGCGTTTCGTGCAGAGGCTCGCCGGATTGCTTGCCCGCCGCAGGGCCCGGTTCGAAGCGCGCAGCGGACGGCTTGCCCGGGCCGTCGAACGACTCGGTCCATCCTATGTCAAGATCGGCCAGTTCCTGGCGACACGCCCGGATGTCGTCGGCGCGGAGCTTGCCGCCGACCTGTCGCTCTTGCAGGACCGCATGGCGACGTTTCCGCAGAGCGAGGCCAGGGCCGCGATCGAAGGATCGCTCGGCCGCTCCGTCGATGAGCTCTTCGTTGAGTTTTCCGAGCCGATGGCGGCGGCTTCGATCGCGCAGGTCCATACCGCCGTCGTCATGCGCGACGGCCGTCGCGAACAGGTCGCCGTCAAGGTCATTCGTCCGGGTGTGCGCCAACGCTTCGCCGCCGACATCGAAGCCATGTACCTGGTCTCCCGCATGCAGGAGCGGTTCCTTCCCTATACGCGCCGGCTGAAGCCGGTCGAGGTGACGAAGACGATCGAGCAGACGACCAAGGTCGAAATGGACCTCAGACTCGAGGCCGCGGCGCTCTCCGAACTCGGCGAGAACACCAAGGAAGATTCCGGTTTTCGCGTGCCCAGGGTCGACTGGGAGCGCACAGGCCGCGACGTCGTGACCATGGAATGGATCGACGGCGTGAAGATGTCGGACATCGAAGGTCTGAAGCGGGCCGGCCACGACCTCAACAAGCTCGCCGAGACGCTCATCCAGTCCTTTCTGCGGCACACGCTGCGCGACGGGTTCTTCCACGCGGACATGCACCAGGGCAATCTGTTCGTCGATGATGCCGGTCACATCGTCGCCGTCGACATGGGCATCGTCGGGAGGCTCGGCAAGAAGGAA
The DNA here is from genome assembly GCF_030124325.1 of Sinorhizobium sp. 8-89. Classification (GTDB taxonomy): domain Bacteria; phylum Pseudomonadota; class Alphaproteobacteria; order Rhizobiales; family Rhizobiaceae; genus Sinorhizobium. The sequence continues at coordinate 215,294 of NZ_JASKLR010000007.1, read as the reverse complement.
CGCCGTTTTCTCGCCGAAATTCTCTACGGCTTCATCATGCGCGACTACCAGCGCGTCGCGGACGTGCATTTCGAGGCTGGCTACGTTCCCTCGCACCATGATGCTGCAAGCTTCGCCCAGGCCATTCGCGCGATCGGCGAGCCGATCCATGGCCAGCCGGCCGCGACCATCTCGATGGCAAAACTCTTGACGCTGCTATTCGAAGTCACCGAGCTTTTCGACATGCAGACCCGCCCGGAGCTCGTCATGCTGCAGAAGACCATGGTGGTCGTCGAAGGCGTTGCCCGTACGCTTAATCCGCGGTTCAACATGTGGAAAGCGTCGGAACCGGTCGTCGGCAAATGGATCCGAGACAATCTCGGGCCGAAGCGCATCGTCGCAGACGTCCGCGACGGTCTCCACGCGGCGTTCAGGCTAGCCGAAGCGATCCCCGACATTGCCGCCCGGACGGAGCGCTTCTCGGCGGATATCATGGCGATGAGCGAAGACGGCTTGCGCTTCGATGCCGAGACCGCAGAGGCGATCGGCAAGGCCGAGGCGCGCCATACGCGCTCCGGCCGCATCGCGCTCTGGATCATCGCGGCGACGCTCCTCTATATCGCCTGGCTGCTTACCTGATCGGCATAGAACCCGTCGCTTGTCTGCCAAAATCACTTCCGCTTCTTCGCATCCTGAAGTAGCATCCGGCCATGGACAGTCGTTTTGCGCTCGTGATGATGGTGACCACGCAGACCCTACAGCGCCGCGCGTCCAATCGGACGCGCCAAGATCGCTGTAGCGCTTTTGCTGCATGATTTTGTCCTTAAATCGATTCCGATTTAAGGAGTCATGCAGCAGGGTGTGCGGGGAACCTGTTGCGCTAAGCAGCCTGTCTCCACGCCAACCCTGCCGAGGCAAGCAGGGTTCGGCTCTGTTTCCTCGGTCCCACTCTGATGAGAGGAAACGATGACCACCGCTCCGCCCGAAATCCGCATCCGCGCCGCATCTGTCTCCGACTGGGAGGCGCTCGCCGCCTTACGCGACCAGCCCGGCGTTCGCGCCGGCACATTGCGGTTGCCCTTCGCACGGCCAGAACAGACGCGGAAATGGCTCGAAAACCTCACCGAATCTGACATGGTCATCGTCGCCGAACTCGACGGGCGCATCGTCGGGCTGGCCGGCCTGCATCGTCACAGCGGACGACGGCAGCATGCGGCGGATCTCGGCATGAGCGTGCATGATGATTACCGGCGGCGCGGTATCGGCAGGGCCCTGCTCGACGCGCTGATCGATGCGGCCGACCGCTGGCTCGGCGTTTCTCGCATCGAGTTGACGGTCTTCACTGACAACGAAGCGGCGATCGCGCTCTACCGGCAGGCGGGTTTCGCCACCGAGGGCGTGTTGAAATCCTGGGCGATGCGGGACGGCGCGCTCGCCGACGTTTTGGTCATGGCGCGCCTTCGCGCGTGACGGCAAACGGTACTCTGCGATGGACACCTCCGCCGGGGCTTCCATCGCCGTTCGAGCACATGTTCCATTCGAAACTGCGAATATGCATTCGTGATGCGATCGTTCCTCCATGGATGACGGAAGGTCATCCCGAGCTCGGAGGAGAGGACGTCATGCGCAAGATCATCATCGCAGCCGCCGTCGCGGTTACCACCATTTCCTTTGCCGCCCCGTCCGAAGCCGGCGGCTTCTCGATCGGCTTCGGCAACGGCCACTACCATCACGGTTGGAGCGGCCGTGTCGGCTTCGCCGGCAGCTATTACGACGGCCCCTATTACAGCGACTATTACGAACCCTATTGCTTCATCAGGAAAGTGAAGCGCCACGACCGTTTTGGCAACTTCTACATCAGACGAGTCCGGATCTGTCGCTAACCCGGTAAATCCGGATGATGCGCAAACCCGGTCGCGTGCGGCCGGGTTTTTCTGAATCGCTCATGGAATATTGGTCTGCCGGGCACCGACCTTGCCGCGCCATTTTTCCTCCCCCTGCCCATTGACGACGTCGCTCGGGCGCGCTCCAACAGCACGAGTAGCGATGAATGGTGGAGGACTGGATCATGGATCTCGGTATCGAAGGCAAACGGGCTCTCGTGCTCGGCGGCAGCAAGGGACTTGGGCGCGGTATCGCCGAAGCGCTTGCCGCAGAAGGTGTTGCCGTCGCGCTGACAGGCAGGGACACGCATGCGACCGGCAAGATCGCCGCCGAGATCCATCGAGCCGCAGCCGGCTTTGCCCTCGATCTTACCAAACCCGAAACAATCGACCCCTTTCTGGATCGGCTGAGTGCCGAGTTCGGCCCGGTCGACATCCTCGTTCTGAACGGCGGCGGTCCGCCGCCGACGCTTGCGGCCGATATCGATCCCGATTTCTGGCGAACGCAATTCGAGGCGATGGTGCTCGCTGGCATGCGCATCACGCACCGCCTGCTGCCGGGCATGCGCGAGCGGCGCTTCGGCCGCATCATCGCTGTCGCCTCGACCAGCATCCGCGAACCGATACCGGGCCTCAGCGCCTCCAACGCCCTGCGCAGTGCGCTTGCCGGTTGGATGAAGACGCTCGCGGGCGAGGTCGCGGCGGACGGCGTTACCGTCAACATGCTGTTGCCGGGGCGGCTTGCGACCGATCGCACGCTGTCCTTCGACCGCATGGACGCGGAAAGGGAAGGAGCCAGCATCGAAACGGTCGCGGCGCGCAGCCAGTCCGAAATCCCGATCGGGCGTTACGGCACGCCCGCCGAATTCGGCGGGGCCGCCGCCTTCCTCGCGAGCCGCCAGGCGGCCTATGTCACGGGCGCCGCACTGCCGGTCGACGGCGGTCTCAGTCGCTCCATGCTTTGAGTTGGTGTGCCACGGTGTCGCTTGAGCGAATGACCCCCGGACAGGCATTGCGGTGCCGATTCCTCGCGGCCATCATGTTTCTGTTGAGTGTGGGAGTCGCTGGAGCCGCCATGCTGGAGAAAGAACTGATCGCTGCCGCGCGACGGGGCAATGCTGCCGAAATCAGCGCCCTGCTTCAGCGAGGCGCCACGGCGGATGCACGGGACGACACAGGCGCCACGGCGCTGCTCGTCGCGACGCATGAAAACAACATCGAGGCCGCCCGAGTCCTCATCGAGGCCGGCGCTAACGTCAATGCCAAGGACCACATCGAGGACAGCCCCTACCTCTATGCCGGCGCGCGCGGCCATCTCGAAATCCTGAAGATGACGCTAGCGCATGGGGCGGATCTCAAGAGCACCAACCGCTATGGCGGCACCGCCCTCATTCCGGCGGCCGAGCGCGGCCATGTCCAATCGGTGAAGACGCTGATCGAGGTCGGCGTCGCTGTCGACCATGTCAATCGCCTCGGCTGGACGGCGCTCCTTGAAGCGATCATCCTCGGTAGCGGCGGTGACAAGCACACGGAAATCATCAGGCTGCTTATCGATGCCGGCGCAGACGTCAATCTTGGCGACAGCGAAGGCGCCACACCTCTCGCTCACGCGCGAAGGCGTGGCTTCGGCAAGATCGAACGCCTTCTTGCCGCCGCCGGCGCCCACTGAAACCGGAGCGGAATAATGCAAGAGGAACAACGCTTTCTGTGCGAGGCGGTGTCGCTCGCGCGCAGCAACATGGAAAACGGCGGCCGCCCCTTCGGCGCCGTCGTGGTCAAGGATGGCGAGGTGATTGCGACCGGCGTCAACGAGATGAGTCGGACGGGCGATCCGACCTCGCATGCGGAACTCAATGCGCTGCGTGCAGCGGCCCAAGCTCTCCGGTCGCTGCGGCTCGAGGGCTGCGCCGTCTACGCCAGCGGTCAGCCATGCCCAATGTGTCTTGCCGCAATGCGCATGGCTGGCATCAACGACATCGCCTACGCCCATTCGAATAGGCAAGCGGAGCCTTACGGATTGTCGACCTCGGCGATCTACGCAGAACTGGCCAAGCCAATCACGGAACAGGCCATGCGATTTCGCCATGTGCCGCTCGAAGCGCAAGATGCGGTGCCGCTTTACGCCGAATGGCAGCAGCGACAACAGACAGGTTAGCCGCTGCACCGGCTCCAATTGCGTGCGGCAGGCCCGTCGGGTAGGGTCGCCATCAAAGAACCAGGAGCGGCGAAGAGCCGAAGCGGAATGACATTTTCCGGCAAGCGCATACTTCTCATCATTTCGGGCGGAATCGCCGCCTACAAGAGCCTTGACCTCATTCGTCGTATGCGCGAGCGCGGTGCCGAGGTCCGGCCGGTGATGACGGCGGCTGCGCAGGAGTTCGTGACGCCGCTCGCGGTTGGTGCCCTTTCCGCCTCCCATGTCTTCACCGAGTTGTTCTCGCGCGAGGACGAGCAGGATGTCGGCCATATCCGGCTGGCGCGCGAATGCGATCTCGTCGTCGTTGCTCCGGCGACCGCCGATCTGATGGCCAAGATGGCCAGCGGCCTCGCCAACGACCTCGCCTCGACCATCCTTCTCGCGACCGACCGGCCCGTGTTGCTCGCGCCGGCGATGAATCCGAAAATGTGGGCGCATCCGGCAACGCGTCGCAATCGCAGAACCCTGGCTGGCGACGGGGTTCACTTTGTCGGCCCCGCTGCGGGCGAAATGGCCGAAAGCGGTGAAGCAGGCGAAGGCCGGATGGCCGAACCGCTCGAGATCGTGGCGGCGGTCGAGCAACTCATGAACGGTGGCGAAAAACCTTTAGCGGGGCGGAAGGCCATCGTCACCTCCGGGCCGACGCATGAGCCGATCGACCCGGTGCGTTACATCGCCAACCGCTCGTCCGGCAAGCAGGGGCATGCGATCGCCGCAGCACTCGCGAAGCTCGGAGCGGAGGTTACGCTTGTCTCCGGTCCGGTGACGATCCCCGATCCCGCAGGCGTTCGCGTTGTTCATATCGAGCGCGCCGAAGAAATGCGCGATGCGGTGCTTGCCGCGCTCCCGGCCGATGTTGCCGTCATGGTCGCGGCGGTCGCGGACTGGCGCGTCGCCTCCGCCGCCGGCAACAAGATCAAGAAGAAACCGGGCGAAGCGCCTCCTCCGCTCCAGCTTGCGGAGAACCCCGATATTCTGAAAACGATCGGCCATCACCCCTCACGGCCAAAGCTGGTGATCGGCTTTGCCGCCGAAACGGAAAATGTTGCCGACAACGGCCGCGCCAAGCTGGAAAGGAAAGGCGCCGATTACATTCTCGCGAACGATGTTTCGCCCGCGACCGGCATCATGGGCGGCGATCGCAACCGCGTGAAGCTGATCGGTCGCAACGGCGTCGAAGATTGGCCGGACATGGAGAAGGAAGACGTGGCGGCAAAGCTTGCCGCGCGCATTGCCGACGCGCTTTCGCAATAGCGGGTCGCGAGATCAAATCGACTGCTGCGCTACACCGCGACGTGGCACATCCGCTACCGGACATTCCCGGGCCTCGATCTCGGCAGTACCGAAAAGGCGCACGTCGACACCGTTTTCGCCGACGATGACGGCGGCGCCGTCCGGAATCTCGACCCAGGCATTGTCGTCGTCGTTGAGCGGTTCGGAGACGAGACAATAACCGCCGCTGCCCCCCATCGGGGCCGCATAGAGCGTCGGTGCGTTCCAGTCGGTGGCGTAACGTACAGCGTAAAGGTTCCGGCCATCGGACAAGGCGGCCGTGAAGCGAACGAGCGGCGGGCGGCCCAGACGTTCGGCAAGCCGCTCGACGAAGGCGAGCGCCTCGGCGATCGCACCAAGCGGGTCGCGGTCGAGACCGAACTGCAAAGCGAGAAGGAAGAGCAGTTCCGAATCCGTCGTGCCGGTGCGCGCCGCATAGAGATCATTGTCGAGCATGCTCTCCATAGGCCGGCGCAAATGCTCGAAGTCGCCGATCTGGCCGTTGTGCATGAAGCACCAGCGTCCGAAGACGAAGGGATGGCAATTGTCGCGGCGCGTGCCGCCACCGGTCGCCGCACGGACGTGGGCGAGGAATAGCGGCGAACGGATCTGCCGCGCGATGCTCCTCAGATTGCAGTCCGACCAGGCCGGAAGGACGTCACGGTAGCGCCCGGGTTCCGGACGGTCGCCATACCAGGCAATGCCGAAACCGTCGCCGTTGGTCGCCGTCTTTGCGCGCGTGGCACAATGAGACTGTTCGATCAGCGAGTGCGCAGGAGAGGTTACGAGTTCCTCGAGATAGAGCGGCTCTCCGCGATAGGCTGCCCAACGGCACATGCTTCCGTCACCCCGGTTCGGCTCTTTCGAAGCGATTCGTTAACCACCGGCGATGTTCCGATGGAAGATGGTAAAAATGCGTTAACAGATTCACCCCTGTGCCCATCGTTCGTAGCCGATTCGCCCACCCGGCGCTGTCACTCGCGGCACATCATCGTGCCGGATCTATTTCGAACAAATATTCCATATTGACAACATTCGCACATTTCATTTCATTTCCACCGAACGCAATGGGCTTTTGCCCGGGAGGAGTGGCATGGGCGGCAAACGCAAACTGGGCGTCGGCCTGATCGGCACGGGTTTCATGGGCAAGGCCCACGCCCTTGGCTTCACGATTGCAGCGCGGGTTTTCGATCTTCCCCTCGAACTGGATCTGGTTTCCGTCGCGGACGTGACACAGGAAAGCGCCGAGGCCGCGCGCGGGCGCCTCGGTTTCCGCAAGGCAACGGCGGACTGGCGGGACCTGTTGACCGATCCCGAGATCGACATCATCGACATCACCACGCCGAACCTTCTCCACAAGGAGATGGCCCTTGCCGCCATTGCCCACGGCAAACATGTCTATTGCGAAAAGCCGCTGGCGCCGACGGTCACCGACTGCGCGGAAATGGTGGCAGCGGCAGAGAAGGCCGGCATCGTCACCCAGGTCGGCTTCAACTACCTCAAGAACCCGCTGATCTTTCTCGCCAAGGACATCATCGAAAGTGGGGAGATCGGCGAAATCCGCTCCATGCGCGGCATTCACGCCGAGGATTTCATGGCGGATGCGAATGTTCCTTGGGGCTGGCGGCTCGACCCGCGGAGCGGCGGCGGCGCGCTTGCCGATCTCGGCAGCCACATCATTGCGTCCATGCGCCACCTGGTCGGACCGATCAGGTCGGTTCTCGCGGAAACGGTCATCCAAATCCCTGAGCGCCCGGTCTCGCTGGGCGCTGCCGAAACGCGTGCCGTCGAAGTGGACGATATCACCCGCGCCTTCGTGCGATTCGAGAACGGCGCGACCGGCAGTTTCGAGGCAAGCTGGATCGCCACCGGCCGCAAAATGCAGCATGACTTCGAAATCTACGGATCGAAGGGCAGTATTGTCTTCACCCAGGAGCGGCTGAACGAAATCAAGGTCTACTATGCGGGCGACAACATTCGCAGCCGTGGCTTCCGCACGATCTGGGCCGGACCCGAACACCCGCCCTACGGCGCCTTTTGCGTGGCGCCGGGCCACCAGATCGGCTTCAACGATCTGAAGGCGATCGAGGTCCACGAATTTCTCGACGCGATCGCCAAGGGCGGCAAGCCCGCAACCGATTTTCGCGAGGGTTACGAGGTGCAGAAGGTGCTGTCGGCGACCTACCAATCGGCCCGCACGAACGAATGGGTCGAAATCGGCTAAGGGTGTCGAGACTTGGGGAATGCTCGGGAATATGCCTCACTCTAACCTTCCCCCGCAAGCGGGGAGAGGGACTTTGCGCCGGCGCTTGCCGCGATTCTCCTTCGCTCCGCTTGCGGGGAGAAGGTGGCCGGAAGGCCGGAAGAGGGGCGGACGTGATCGAAAACCGCCCGAAGCAAAGAAGGGAAAATGGAACATCCATTCTACCGCTACCGCAATCAATCGAATAGAATGAGGCAACGAAACAGACGAGTCTGGAGATTCTGAACGATGCCAACGCCGGAGACGACCGTGGACGTCCCTCAGGATTTCGAGGCGCTGAAGGCCGTTATCCTCGAGCGCAAGGCGCAACTGCCGAAGCGGCTGAAACAGGTCGCCGCCTATTCGCTCGACAATCCGGACGAGATCGCCTTCGGCACGGCGGCAAGCATCGCCACGTCCGCCGATGTCCAGCCCTCGACACTCGTGCGCTTTGCGCAGCATTTCGGTTTCGAGGGGTTTTCAAGCCTGCAGCAGATTTTTCGCGCGAGACTGCGGGAACGTACGCCCGGCTACGAAGAGCGGCTGAAAGCGCTGAGCCAGAACGAACACAGCAAGCTTGAAAGCGGCTCGATCTTCAACGGCTTCGTCGCCGCCGCCCATCGATCGCTGGACAATGTTGCCACGTCCGTCGACCCGGAGGCCTTCGAGCGTGCGGTCGATATCCTCGCCAAGGCCGACACGATCTATCTCATCGCCAAGCGCCGCTCCTATCCGATTTCCAGCTACATGGCCTATGCCTTCGGCAAGCTGAAGGTGAAATACCAGCATGTGGGGACGGCGGCCGGCATCGACGACGACATGCTGGCGATGGCGAACAGGCAGGACGCGGCTTTCGCTGTCAGTTTTTCGCCCTACGCCTCGGAAAGCGCGAGCCAGGCGCGTTTTCTCGCCAGCCGCAGGGTGCCGGTCATATCGCTGACCGACTCGGCTTTCTCGCCGCTCGCGGAATCATCGAAGGTCTGGTTCGAGCTGGTCGAAGCCGATCACGCCGGCTTCCGCTCCCTTTCCGCCAGCATGGCCTTCGCAATGGCGCTGACGGTGGCGATCGCCGAGAAGCGGCAACGCCTGACGGACGGCAGCAACAGTCAATAGAATGAAAATTCCATATTGACGAAATGACGGAATTTATGTTTCATAACCTCATCGCCCATGACATAATCATAATTGTCGGCGCCGGCGCGGCGTCCGCGGGGAGGAAGCAGTGAGCCAGAGTTCATCGGCCGAAAGCCCGTCGGCAAAGGGAGCAAAGCCCCTCGACCTCATCACGATCGGCCGGGCCTCGGTCGATCTTTACGGGCAGCAGATCGGCACGCGCCTGGAGGACGTGGGGAGCTTTGCCAAGTCGGTCGGCGGGTGCCCCTGCAACATTTCGGTCGGCACCGCGCGCCTGGGGCTGAAATCGGCGCTGCTGACGCGTGTCGGCGACGAGCAGATGGGCCGCTTCATCCGCGAGCAGCTGGCGCGCGAGGGTGTCGAGACCCGCGGCATCGTGACGGATCCCGAGCGGCTGACGGCGCTCGCGATCCTTGCCGTCGAAAACGACAAGTCCTTCCCGCTGCTCTTCTATCGCGACAACTGCGCCGACAACGCGCTCTGCGAGAACGATGTCGCGGAAGACTTCATCCGTTCCGCGCGCGCGATCCTCGTCTCCGGCACCCATTTTTCGAAGCCCAACACCGATGCGGCCCAGCGCAAGGCGATGCGGATCGCCAAGGAGAACGGCGCGAGAATCGTCTTCGATATCGATTATCGGCCGAATCTCTGGGGTCTTGCGGGCCACGACGCCGGCGAAAGCCGCTATATCGCCTCCGATCGCGTCTCCGCCCACCTGAAGACTGTTCTCGCCGACTGCGACCTCATCGTCGGCACGGAGGAAGAGGTTCTGATCGCCTCCGGCGAAAGCGATCTGCTCAAGGCGCTCAAGACTATCCGCTCGCTGTCTGAGGCCACGATAGTGCTGAAGCGCGGCCCGATGGGCTGCATCGTCTATGACGGCCCGATCTCGGACAATCTCGAAGACGGCATCGTCGGCAAGGGCTTTCCGATAGAGGTTTACAACGTGCTCGGCGCGGGTGACGCCTTCATGTCCGGCTTCCTGCGCGGCTGGCTGACCGGCGAACCGCACGCGACGTCGGCCACCTGGGCCAATGCCTGCGGCGCCTTCGCGGTGTCGCGCCTGCTCTGCGCGCCGGAAATCCCGACCTGGACCGAACTCACATTCTTCCTCGAAAACGGCAGCAAGGAAAAGGCGCTCCGCAAGGACGAGGCGATCAACCACGTCCATTGGGCGACGACCCGCCGCCGCGACATCCCGCTCCTGATGGCGCTTGCGATTGATCACCGCAGCCAGTTGGAAGACATCGCGGAAGGCAAGCCGGAATTGCTGGCGCGCATCCCCGCCTTTAAGGTGCTTGCGGTCAAGGCTGCCGCCCAGGTCGCCGCCGGCCGCCCCGGCTTCGGCATGCTGATCGACGACAAATACGGCCGCGACGCGCTCTATGCCGCCGGCGCCTACCGCGACTTCTGGATCGGCAAGCCGATCGAACTTCCCGGCTCGCGTCCGCTGCAGTTCGAGTTCAGCCAGGACCTCGGCAGCCGCCTCATCGACTGGCCGGTCGACCACTGCATCAAGGTGCTCTCGTTCTTCCACCCCGATGATCCGGCCGAGCTCAAGGCCGCGCAGATCGCCAAGCTTCGTTCAGCCTTCGAGGCGGCGCGCAAGGTCGGACGCGAGATTCTGATCGAAATCATTGCCGGCAAACACGGCACGCTTGACGATTTCACCATTTCGCGGGCGCTCGGCGAGCTTTACGATGCCGGTTTGAAGCCCGATTGGTGGAAGCTGGAACCGCAGGCAAGCCGCAGCGCCTGGGCCGCCATCGACGCCCTGATCGAAACGCGCGACCCGCTCTGCCGCGGCGTCGTCCTGCTTGGGCTCGAGGCGCCCTATGAGGTGCTGAAGGATGGCTTTGCCGCCGCCCGGACGTCGAAGACGGTCAAGGGCTTCGCGGTCGGCCGGACGATCTTCGCCGACGCCAGCAAGGCGTGGCTTGCCGGCAGCATGACCGACGAGCAGGCGATCGCCGACATGGCGGCAAGGTTCAAGGCGCTGGTGGATCTCTGGCTGCAACTGGGTGAAACAAAGGCTGCATAGGATCGCGTGGGCGACAATGCAGCGGAAAGGGCGAAGCAAGAACTTCGCTCGCGAGGAGGAAACAGACGATGAGCCAGAAAACGGTGCGCCTCACAATGGCCCAGGCCGTGGCGCGGTTCCTGACCAAGCAGATGACGATCATCGACGGCAAGCGCGTGCCGATCTTCGGCGGCGTCTTCGCCATTTTCGGCCACGGCAATGTCGCCGGCGTCGGCGAGGCGCTTTACTCCATCAGGGAAACACTGCCGACCTACCGCGCGCAGAACGAGCAGGGCATGGCGAATGCGGCGATCGCGTTTGCCAAGGCGAGCTTCCGCCGCCGCTTCATGGCCTGCACGACCTCGATCGGTCCCGGCGCGCTCAATATGGTCACATCGGCGGCGCTCGCCCATGTCAACCGGCTGCCGGTTCTTCTTCTGCCCGGCGACGTCTTCGCCAACCGCCGGCCCGACCCGGTGCTGCAGCAGGTGGAGAGCTTCGGCGACGGCACGATCTCGGCAAACGACTGCTTCCGCCCGGTCTCACGCTATTTCGACCGCATCACCCGGCCCGAACAGATCATACCGGCGCTCCGCCGCGCCATGCAGGTCCTGACCGAACCGGCCGATTGCGGCCCGGTCACGCTCTCGCTCTGCCAGGACGTCCAGGCGGAAGCCTATGACTATCCGGAAAACTTCTTCGATGAGAAAGTGTGGGTGCCGCGCCGCGTCGAGCCCGATCTCGACGAACTGGCCACGGCGATCACCACCCTCAAGGCCGCGAAGAAGCCGATCATCGTCGCCGGCGGCGGCGTGCTTTATTCGGAAGCAAGCGCGGAACTCGCGGACTTTGCCGAGAAGCACGGTATTCCCGTCGTCGAGACGCAGGCCGGCAAGTCCTCGCTGCCGCACGCGCACCCGCTCAACATGGGATCGGTTGGCGTCACAGGCACCTCCGCTTCCAACGCGCTCGCCGAGGAGGCCGATGTGGTGCTCGCCGTCGGCTCGCGGCTCCAGGATTTCACCACCGGTTCCTGGGCGCTCTTCAAGAATGATGAACTGAAGATCATCGGCCTCAACGTGCAGCCTTTTGACGCCGGCAAGCACAACGGCCTGCCGCTGATCGCCGATGCGCGGGCCGGCCTCAACCGGATCTCCGGCGGCCTCGGCTCGTACAAGACCGACAGCAATTGGGCGGCGAAGGCCAGGGCCGAAAAGACCGCGTGGCTCGAGGCAGCCGACAAGGCGACGGCCACCACCAATGCGACACTCCCCTCCGATGCCCAGGTGATCGGTGCCGTCCAGCGTGCACGTGGCGGCAAGAAGACGACACTCGTCTGTGCCGCCGGCGGGCTCCCCGGCGAACTGCACAAGCTGTGGCAGGCGGATGCGCCAGGCGGCTATCACATGGAATACGGCTTCTCAACCATGGGATACGAGGTGGCCGGCGGCCTCGGCGTCAAGCTTGCCAAGCCCGACAGCGACGTGGTCGTCATGGTCGGCGACGGCAGCTACATGATGCTGAACTCCGAGATCGCCTCCTCGATCATGCTCGGCGCCAAAATCACCATCGTGCTCCTCGACAATGCCGGCTATGGCTGCATCAACCGGCTGCAGATGGAAACGGGCGGCGCGAACTTCAACAACCTCCTCAAGGACACCCATCACGTGACGCTGCCGGGCATTGATTTTGCCGCCCATGCCGCGGCGATGGGCGCCGTCACTCGCAAGGTCGCCTCGATTCCGGAACTCGAAGCCGCGCTCGCCGAAACGGCGCAAGAGCCGCGCACGACCGTCATCGTCATCGATACCGACCCGCTGATCACAACGGAAGCCGGCGGCCATTGGTGGGATGTCGCCGTTCCCGAAGTGTCGGAACGCGGCCAGGTAAACGCGGCCCGCGAAGGCTACGAAAAGGCGCTTCAGTCGCAGCGGTTCGGTTGATGTCGGAATTAGGCGCCCGCGCTTTCGCGCGGGCGCTTTTCCTATTGGGGCCATTGCCGCCGCGGCCAAGAAATGCCCCTCACCCTAGCCCCTCCCCGCTGGCGGGGAGAGGGGACGAAGTCGGCGCCGCGAGTCACCTTCTCCCCGCCCGCGGGGAGAAGGTGCCCGGCAGATGAGGTGCCCCTGCGCACCCTCTCTGCGCCAAGAAATACCGGAGCATCCGCTTCGAGCACACGACAAACAGAAAGTGAAAAGACATGATCCGCTACGGAACCAACCCGATTGCCTGGAGCAATGACGACGATCATTCGATCGGCGCGCATCTGACGCTCGAGGATTGCCTTTCCGATTGCCAGAAGATCGGCTTCGACGGCATCGAGAAGGGCCACAAGATGCCGTCCGATCCGGAAGCGCTGAAGCAGAAGCTAGCCTCCTACGATCTCGTCTTCGTTTCCGGCTGGCACTCCACCAATCTTCTGACGCATGATGTCGAAGCCGAGAAGAAGGCGATCCAGCCGCATCTCGATCTCCTGAAGCACAACGGCTGCAAGGTGGCGATCGTCTGCGAGACCTCCAATGCCATTCATGGCGACGATTCGAAATCCGTCGCCAACGACAAGCCGGTGCTGCCGGCGGACCAGTGGAAGAAGTTCGGCGCCGATCTCGAAGCGATCGCTCAATATTGCGCCGACCAGGGCATCGACCTCGTCTATCACCATCACATGGGCACGATCGTCCAGACCGGCGAGGAGATCGATCTGCTGATGCAGAACACAGGCCCCGCGACAAAGCTCTTGCTCGATACTGGCCACGCTTGGTTCGGCGGCTCCGATCCGGCGGAAGTCGCTCGGAAATACATGCATCGCGTTCGCCATATCCATTGCAAGAATGTCCGTCCCGCGATCCGCAAGGAAGTGGAGAGCCAGGCCCTCTCCTTCCTCGAGGGCGTGCGCCGCGGCGTCTTCACCGTTCCGGGCGACACCGAAGGTGGCGTCGACTTTCTCGCCGTGCTGAAAATCGCAGCCGAACACGGCTATAATGGCTGGTTGGTGATCGAGGCGGAGCAGGACTCAGCCGTGCGCAATCCGTTCGAGTACCAGTCGCTCGGGCTGAAGTCGCTGAAAGCGTTTGCGAACGAAGCGGGGCTGGATAAGTAAACCCTCTTATCCGACACAGCAGGCGGCGCCCCTCATCCGGCTTCCGCCACCTTCTCCCCGCAAGCGGGAGAAGGGATATATGCCGCAGCGTCCAAGTCCCCTCTCTCCCCGAGCGCGGGGAGAGGCTTACGGTGAGGGGCGGATCACAAAGTACGCAAGATCAGGAGATCGTCATATGTCCAAACTGCTTGTCAAACCCAAGGCACAATCTGGGCTGATGCAGGAGATCACGCCCGAGAGCGCCGGCTGGACCTATGTCGGGTTTGCCCTCAACCGCTTGAAGCCCGGCGAAACGACGGCGGGCGAAGCCGGTGAGAAGGAACTCTGCCTCGTTCTCGTCAGCGGTAAGGCGAAGATTTCCGTCGACGGCGAAGACTTCAGTGAACTTGGCGAGCGCATGACGCCGTTCGAAGGCCAGCCCTATGCCGTCTATGTACCGAAGGGCAGCAAGTGGCAGGCTGAGGCTACCACCGGCCTCGATCTTGCGATCTGCTCCGCGCCCGGTGGCGAGGGCTTCAAGGCCAAGGTCATCCCTCCCGGCACACACCCGCAGATGACGCGCGGCAAGGGCACCAACACCCGTTATGTCACCAACATCATGCCGGAGGACGACGGATCGGCACAGTCGCTGCTTGTCGTCGAGGTGATCACGCCGGGCGGGCACACCTCATCCTACCCGCCGCACAAGCACGACCAGGACGACCTGCCGGCCGAAAGCTATCTTGAGGAAACCTATTACCATCGCCTCAACCCGCCGCAGGGCTTTGCGATGCAGCGCGTCTACACCGACGATCGCTCCCTCGACGAAACCATGGCAGTGGAAGACGGCGACGTGACACTCGTTCCGAAGGGCTATCACCCGGTCGCCGCCGTCCACGGTTATGACGTCTATTATTTGAACGTCATGGCAGGCCCCAAGCGGATCTGGAAGTTCCACAACGCCAAGGAACACGAGTGGCTGTTCACCGGCATCTGAGGAAACGTCTCTGGACGTTTGATACGGCTGGTCTATCGTAATCGCTCAAGCGAAAACCGTGTGAGGAGCGGCCGATGCGGATCGATGGTCAATGCCATTGCGGCCATGTCACCTATGAGGCGGAGATCGACCCGGACGACGTGGCGATCTGCCATTGCACTGATTGCCAGCAACTGACAGGCTCGGCCTATCGCGTCACCGCGAGCACGCCGCGGGCGTCCTTCCGTCTGACCGGCGCCGATCCGAAACTCTACGTCAAGATCGCCGAGAACGGGCGGAAGCGGTTGCAGTTCTTCTGTCCGCAATGCGGCTCGCCGATCTATACGACAGGGACGGATGAGGACGCCGAGGAAATCGGCATCCGTGTCGGCACGATTAACCAACGGCGCCAGCTCGCGCCGCGGTCGCAGATCTGGTGCTCGTCCGCCCTGCCCTGGATCGACGTCAGCAAGCTGCCGGGCGAGCCGCGTGACTAGAGGGATGACGAGAGGCGAATTCAAAATTCTGCGCCGCAGGATCGCCGGTGTGGATGCGGTCGAGGCGGCGACGCGCCATAGCTTTCCGCGCCATAGCCATGAGCAGTTCGGCATCGGGCTCATCCATCAAGGGGCGCAGAAGTCCCTGAGCGGACGCGGACTGGTCGACGCCGAATGCGGCGATGTCATCACAGTCAATCCCGGCGAAGTCCATGACGGCGCACCGATCGGCGATGCCGGCCGCTCGTGGCGGATGCTCTATTTCGAGCCGGCCATCGTCGAAGCCGCCGTCAGCGATATCAGCGAAGGCAGCCGACGATGCTGCGAGTTTACCGACCCGGTCATCCGGAACGCGGCGCTTGCCGCTCGTTTCCGCGAAATCTTCGCGCTCGCGGCGACAGTGGACAGCGACGATCAGATCGTTCGCTGGGACGAACTCGTCCTGACCGTCCTCGCTGAAGCGATGCACCCCGTCCCGCCGGCGAACGCTCCGGCGAGAGCGCCAGCGTCGATCGCCACGGCGCGCAGCCTGATCGATGATGACCCGCTGGCCTCCGTCACGCTTGCGGACATGGCGCGCGCCAGCGGCCTTAGCCGGTTCCAGGTTGTGCGCGGCTTTGCCCGGGCGACAGGCCTCACGCCTCACGCCTATCTGATGCAGCGTCGCATCGACATCGTCCGGCGCCTGATTGCTGAAGGCACGCCGCTCGCAGAGGCGGCGATCGCCGGCGGCTTTGCCGACCAGAGTCATATGACACGCCTCTTCGTGCGCGCCTACGGTGTTTCGCCCGGCGCCTATGCCACAGCCTTCGGCTAGAGCGGGATGAGGAAAAGTGTACGCGGTTCTCCGCCCGCATCCCGCCCAAAATCACCGTGATCTAGCGCCTGCAATTCCGTTCAAGACCGCAAAGCCCGGATCGGATTTTTCTACCACTTCCGAGAATGAGGATTGGCGGACGATGTCGCAACGGTTTCAAGGTTATATCTATCTGTCGCTCGCAATGCTGCTTGTCGGCAGCACGGTGGTCGCGAGCAAGATCATAGCGTCCGGCTTGCCGCCATTCGCCGCAACGACCGTGCGCTTCGCCCTCGCCTTGCCGCTCTTCCTCGTGCTGATGCGCGTGACCGCGACGGCATGGCCAAAGCTACAAAGGCGCGAATGGCTCATACTGCTCGTCCAGGCGGGCGCCGGCAGCGTCGGTTACACGACGCTCCTGATTTCCGGCCTGCGGCTGGCACCGGCTGCCGATGCCGGCGTCATCATCGGCACTCTCCCCGTTATTTCGGCTGCAATCGCCATTCTCGTTCTTGGCGAGAGGCCCCAGCGTTCCGTGCTTCTCGCGATCGTTCTCGCCGCCGCCGGCGTCCTTTCGATCGTATTCCGCGCCGATGCCGACAATAAGCATTCGCTTCTCGGCAGCGCGCTGATTTTCGGCGCCGTCATCTGCGAAGGCCTCTTCATTCTCATCAACAAACGCGTGAAATCCGCGATCTCGCCCCTCGCGCTGTCGACAATGATGGCCTGCCTGGGCATGGCTGTTGCCGCCCCGATCGCCTTGCTCGAAATGCCGAGCATCGACGCGATCACCGCGCAAGCCGTCGCCGCCGTCGTTTATTATGCGCTGATCCCGACGGTCGGTGGTTTCCTGCTATGGTACGCAGGTCTGGCGAAGGTGAGCGGCACGGAGGCTTCTGTTTTCACCGCGCTGGCGCCGGTCTCAGCCGTTCTCCTCGCCTCAGTGGTGCTTGGAGAACCGATCCGCCCGAACCAGATGCTCGGCATCGCCTGCGTGCTTGCTGCCGTTCTCAGCCTGGGATTTCGCACATCCGGGATACTACGCCACGCCCAGCGGCAGTCGGAAGCCTGATGCACATTTCGACCTTTTGTCGAGCACCACTGCAATTACCATTCCGTAAGCACGAGGCAACGCCATGTATTTCCGCCACGCAAGCGACGTCTGGGAGGATTTCCCCGAGCTTTCCGCCGGTGTTCTTCACGCCGAAGGCATCCATCGCCCCGTGTCCGTCGATGCGCATATCGCCCGTTTCGAGGCTGCGGCGAGGACTCGGCTTGCCGCGCGTTCGGAGGCCGAACTGCCGGAGATCCAGGCATGGCGGCGCGCATTCTCACGCATGGGGCTGAAGCCGACCCAATATCGTTCAGCCTCCGAGGCGCTTCTCAGACGTTTCCGGAAGGAAGGATCCCTGCCGCGGATTCACCCGTTGATCGATCTTTGCAACGCGCCATCGATCGCCTTTGCTATTCCGGTCGCAGTCTTCGATCTCTCCAAGGTGGCCGGTCATCTTGAGGTTCGCCACGCCGTCGGCAACGAGACATACATCACGTTCTCTGGCGAGACCGAGCACCCCGAGCAGCACGAAGTGATCTTCGCGGACGAAGAAGGGCGAGCGCATGCCCGCCGCTGGACCAACCGGCAGAGCGGCTATTCGGCGGTCGGCGGCCAGACGACGACCGTACTGGTGGTTGCCGAAGCGCTGCATGCGCGCGCTGAGACAGATGTGAGCCGGCTCGTCGATGAACTTGCTGGAGCTATAGCCGCCGCCTGGATCATCAATCCACGAAGCGCGATATTGGGTCGCCCGTCGCCGCGCTTCGATATCTGAGGCCGGGCGCGAGATTTGGCCAAAATCCTTTGACGGCGCAAATTCGGCTCCAATATCATCCGGCCGAACCGCAACTCGGGATTGACCTGCCATGTCCGACGAACGCGCCACACCATGGTTCCTGAACCTCAAGCAGGCGCTCCTCGATCGGCGCGGGCTCGAGGAAATCTTCCGCCACGTCCGCAATCTGGTTGTCGCGACCCTGGTCATCGCAGCCGGCCTGCATGCCGTCGAGCATCCCGACATCATCGATGCGAAGGGGCTGTTGAGCATCCCGGTCGCCGGCTACTTCGTCTTCTCGACCGGGATTGCGCTGTTTTTCCTCAACTTCGCGGACGGACTTCATCGGCTTGGGAAGATCAAGCGTCACGTCGCTCTGCAACTGCTGCTGGTGGCCGTCTACGTTTTGGTCACCGTCCGTGTCGCCCAACTAATCCTGGCTCTCCGGATGACGCCATCCTAGCCGGCGCTGTGCGGGCGCCGGCTACGATCTTGCCGTGGATTGATCACGCCGCCTTGGCGACGTGATACTCCTTGATCGCCACCATCTTGATCGCCGGATAGCGTTCCGCCTCGTAGCGCAGCGAGAAGCCGTCCTGCGCCAAGAATACCGGATCGCCGTCGAGATCGCGCGCGATATCGCCGCGGCGGGCCGTGATGAACTTGTCGAGTTCGCCCGGATGATCGGCGGAAACCCAGCGGCAGACGGAAAAGCGCGACATTTCGAAGGAGACCGGAAGCCCGTATTCCGCCTGCAGGCGCTCCTTTAGAACGTCGAGCTGCAGCGCGCCGACGACGCCGACGATCGCCGGCGAGCCGTCTTCCGGCGAGAAGAGCTGCACGACGCCCTCTTCCGCCATCTGCTGCAGCGCTTCCTTCAGCTTTTTCGCCTTCATCGCATCCTCGAGCCTGACGCGGCGGAGAATTTCCGGCGCAAAGTTCGGCACGCCCTGGAAGACGAGCGGCTCGCCCTCGGTGAGCGTATCACCGATCCGGAGCGTGCCGTGGTTCGGGATGCCGACGACATCGCCGGCAAAGGCGGTATCGGCGAGCTGGCGCTGCGAGGCGAAGAAGAACTGCGGCGCGGTCAGCCCCATCTGCTTGCCGGTGCGCGAGAGCCGTGCCTTCATGCCGCGCTCGAGCTTGCCGGAGCAGACGCGGACGAAGGCGATGCGGTCACGATGGTTCGGGTCCATGTTCGCCTGGATCTTGAAGACGAAGGCCGTCATCTTCTCGTCCGTCGCCTCGACGGTGCGGATATCGGCGACCTGGGCGCGCGGCGGCGGCGCAAATGCGCTTAACGCATTGATGAGGTCGCGCACGCCAAAATTCCGGAGCGCCGAACCGAAGAACACCGGCGTCAGATGGCCTTCGAGGAAGGCCTTGTGATCGAACGGCTTGCAGGCCTCGATCGCCAGCGTCGTTTCCTCGATGAAGGCGTCTCGCTCGTTTTCGGGAAGGCGATGCGAAGCCATTTCCGGATCGTTCACCTTGGTGAGCCGCTCCTGCGTGTCGGCGCCGCGCACCTCGTTGGTGGCGAGGTGATAGGTGCCGCAGAAGGTCTTCGACCGGCCGATCGGCCAGGTGACCGGCGCGCAGTCGAGAGCCAGCTTGTGCTCGACCTCGTCGAGGATCTCGAAAGGATCACGGCTCTCCCGGTCCATCTTGTTGACGAAGGTGATGATCGGAATATCGCGCAGGCGGCAAACCTCGAAGAGTTTCAGCGTGCGCGGCTCGATGCCCTTGGCGGCGTCGATAACCATGACTGCCGCATCCACCGCCGTCAGCGTCCGGTAGGTATCGTCGGCAAAGTCCTCGTGACCTGGCGTGTCGAGCAGATTGAAGACAGTGTCGTCGTATTCGAAGGTCATCACCGAGGTGACGACGGAGATGCCGCGTTCGCGCTCGATCTTCATCCAGTCCGAGCGGGTCTGGATGCGGTCTTTCTTGGCCTTGACCTCGCCGGCGAGCTGGATCGCGCCGCCGAAGAGAAGGAGCTTTTCGGTGAGCGTCGTTTTCCCGGCGTCCGGGTGCGAAATGATCGCAAATGTGCGGCGGCGGGAAACCGCCTCGGCAATGCTTTCGGCCATATTCTAGTATCCTGTGAGTTGCGGCGTCTTTACAGGCTCGCAGACCAATATGCAATTGACTGCGGCAAGACCGCTGGCGCTTATGACGGAATGATCATGCATTCACTCGAAAACCGCCCTGCCCTCACCCTCGTCCGCCTGCCGCACGCGCAGGATCTCGACCTGCCCGCCTATGAGACGACGGGCGCCGCGGGCATGGATTTGCGCGCGGCTGTTCCCGCTGGCGAGCTGATGACGATCAAGCCGGGCGGCCGGGTGCTGGTGCCGACCGGGTTCATCTTCGAAATTCCCGCGGGCTACGAAGGACAGGTGCGGCCGCGCTCTGGCCTTGCCTTCAAGCACGGCATCACCTGCCTCAATACGCCGGGAACGATCGACAGCGACTATCGCGGCGAAGTGAAGGTGCTGCTCGTCAATCTTGGCGAGAAGGATTTCGTCGTCGAGCGCGGCATGCGCATCGCCCAGATGGTGATCGCGCCGGTGACGCAGGTGGCGATCCGCGAGGCGGACGGGGCCAGCACGACCGCACGCGGCGCTGGTGGATTCGGCTCTACCGGATCCAAGTAGAATGGAATGAGGAAAAGTGTGCGCGGTTTTCCGCCCGCATCCCGCTCCAACTGCATAAAGCAAGTATCTAAAGCGGCGGCAGCCGGCGCTTGACCGGTGTCGACTTGACGATCGAGGTATTCGTCTGCGCCCGTTCGGCAATGCGGTCGAGGATCGTGTCGAGCTCTTCCATATCCCGCACGAGCATCTTGGCGATGAAGCAATCGTCACCGGTAATCTTGTCGCATTCGACAATCTCCGGCGTTTCCTGAATGAGCTTTTCGACGATGTGCAGCATGCCTGGAAGCGGCCGGACGCGCACGACCGCCTGCAGCGGATAGCCAAGTTGCGCCGGATTGACGGAGACGGTGAAGCCATTGATCACGCCGCGGTCCTCGAGCTTGCGCAGCCTGTCGGCGGCGCTCGGCGAGGAGAGGCCCGCCTCCTGCGCCAATTCCTTCAGCGACACGCGGGCATTCGCTGCGAGAATCTCGAGAATACGGCAATCGACATCATCCAACATCAAGTCATCCTCAATAAGACAAAGTAGCAGCTTTGCCTTTCATAATTAGGCATCATAGTCCATCTTCCTTCTTGGATCCATATAAAGTCGCCCAACAGCCGAGTATTGTTGGCGATCAGAAAAGGAGACCAGTCATGGACGGAGAGCTGAAGCGCGGAAGCATGGAGATGACGGCGGCGATGCTGATCTCGGGGACAATCGGCTGGTTCGTGCTGATGTCCGGCCAGCCGGTGACGGGCGTCGTTTTCTGGCGTTGCGTGTTCGGGGCGCTGACGCTGATTGCGCTGGCCGCGATGCTCGGGCTCATCGACTTTCGCCATCTGAAGCCACGCGTCGTCTTCCTTGCAGCACTCGGCGGTGTCGCGATCGTCGTCAACTGGCTCCTGCTCTTTGCCGCCTATTCGCGCGCATCGATCTCGATTGCGACGATGGTCTACAACACGCAGCCCTTCATGCTGCTTGGACTTGGCGCGCTTTTTCTTGGTGAGCGGATCACGATGAACAAGCTTTTCTGGCTTTCGGTTTCCTTCGCGGGAATGATCGCGATCCTCTCCGCGAAACCGGGCGGCGGCTTCGATGCCGAGCACTATCTTGCTGGTATCGCGCTTTCGATCGGAGCGGCGTTCTTCTACGCGATCGCCGCGCTCCTCACCAAGCTCCTCAAGGGCACGCCGCCGCATCTGATCGCGCTCATTCAGGTGATCACCGGGGCGATCATGCTGGCGCCCTTCGCGCTCTCCGCACCGCCGCCGCAGGATGCATGGCAGTGGACGCTGCTTATCGCCGTCGGCGTCGTGCACACCGGCATCATGTATATTCTGCTCTACGGAGCGATCCAGCGGCTGCCGACGCATATGACGGGCGCACTCTCCTTTATTTATCCGATCGCCGCGATCCTCGTCGACCGCGTCGCTTTCGGCCATGAATTGCAGCCGGTACAGATCGCCGGGTCGGCGGCGATCCTCCTTGCCGCGGCCGGCATGAACCTCGGCTGGAGCGTTCGGTCGATCCTGCTTCTCAAGCGCGCAATCAGACCGAGCGCCTGATCGTCAGGCACTCGCTACCTCGTTCGCGTGCACTGCTCTACTGTTGCGCTCGATGCACTCTGCGACGAGCGCCTGCAGGCGCCACAGATTACGGTCCCGAATACCCCTGTCCTCGAGATGCGTCACGGTGTTGAGCAGATATTCCGCGCCTGAGCCGACATGGCCGCATGCGCAAGCCAGCACCTCCGCGACGGCTTCGAGCGAGAGACTTCCGGCATAGAGCGGCGAAGCGCGGTTCATGACAAAGGCCAAGGCCGGGGTTCGGCCGAAGGCGGTCTCGACGGTGATCCAGCGGGGCATGCTGTTGGGCGGTTTATAGGTGAACTCGCGCCGGAAAAGCTTTCCGAGCTGCCCCTCAAGGTTGTCCTTAGGCAGTTCATAGAGGAGACCGCGGCACTGTCCTCCGCGATCGAGCGCCATCATAAGGCCCGGCAGGTCGGGGGTTCCCCGGAAGCGGGTCATTCGGAAGCAAAAGGAACGATGCCAGCCCCGGGCAACGCCGATCTCTTCAGCGACATGTTCGATCTCCGGCTTCCAGATCAATGATCCATAGGCGAAGAGCCGCGTTGGCGACCCAGGAGCCGGATGGTTCCTGATCATCCGCTTCACCCAGTCGTCGTAGTCCGCGTCGCTATGGAGCTCGACACCGGGCTCCACGCCCTTGTCGACGATCGTTTTATGGACCTGCGCGACGTGGGCTGGCGTCAAGCTGAGTGAGCTCCGTGTGTCCGGCATCGTCAAAACCTCGATAGTGCAGAGAAAGATCGCCGACGGCAGACATGAAAGCAAGCCGCCACCCGCCTCGCAGCTTCAGTCGCGCGCAGAGCTCTATCTCCGCGCCTCCGCCGCCATGCTGACCGCCAGACCGGCAAGCACCGTGCTCATCAGCCAGCGCTGCATCAGCATGAAGAACGGGCGGCCGGTGAGAAAGGCGGCGACCGACGCCGCGGTCAACGCGATCAGCGCGTTGACGGTGACACTGATCATGATCTGCAGGCTGCCGAAGGTGAGCGACTGCAGAAGGACGTCACCTTGTTCAGGGCGGATGAACTGCGGCAGCAGCGAAAGATAGAGCACCGCCACTTTCGGATTGAGCAGGTTCGTGACAAGCCCCATGACGAAGAGCTTGCGCGGCCCGTCCTTCGGCAGATCGCGCACCTGAAACGGCGAGCGGCCGCCGGGTCTTACGGCCTGCCAGGCGAGGTAAAGCAGGTAGAGGGCGCCTGCGAAACGCACCGCGTCATAGGCATAGGGTACCGCCAGAAGCAGGGTGGTGATACCGAGCGCGGCGAAAACCATGTAGAAGACGAAGCCGACCGCAACGCCGCCGAGGGAGACGAGACCCGCCACCGGTCCCTGGCAGATGGAGCGGGAGATCAGATAGATCATGTTCGGTCCGGGTGTCAGTACCATGCCGAGGGCAATCAGGGCAAAGGCGATAAGGCTCTGAACATCAGGCACGTTGCGCTCCGAACGAATGTCAGCACTGTCGCCGCGACACTCTCATGATCTCCTTGCACCGGGCAACGCAATTGCTGTCACCCTGACAATCTGACCGCGAAATTTCGCCTCGCGGATTTCGCTTTTCAGCGCGCTGCTGTAGACAAATGCAGGAGCATGTTCGGAGACGCTTCATGACGCTCGCAGCCCTTCTTGCCTATAGCGGCGCCCTCTTCATTGCGGCAATCATTCCCGGTCCTGGCGTGACCGCGCTCGTTGCGCGGGCGCTCGGATCCGGCTTTCGCGAAACCTTCTTCATGGGCCTCGGGCTGATCCTCGGCGACATGGTCTATCTGACTGCCGTGGTGTTGGGGCTCGCCTTCGTCGCGCAGACCTTCACCACGGCCTTTCTGGCCGTGAAGATCGCTGGCGCGCTCTATCTCGGCTATATCGCCTGGAAACTCTGGACCGCCGGCCTTCTGCCGCAGGATATACAGGCGCGGAAATCGGCAAGCGCGACGATGTCCTTCCTGTCGGGACTGATGGTGACGCTCGGCAATCCCAAGACCATGCTGTTCTATGTGGCACTGGTACCGACGCTGATCGATCTCGCGGCAATCGGTCCCGAGGATTACGGCCTGCTGCTGGCGGCGACTTTCCTTGTCCTTCTCGCCGTGCTGCTGCCCTACATGCTGCTCGCGGCCCGCGCGCGCTCGCTTCTGAAGCAGCCGAAGGCGCTCAGGGCCCTGAACCGCGCGGCCGCCGGCATTCTTGCCGGAACGGCCGCCTACATCGCTACCCGCGCGACTTGAAAAAAGATTTCTCCGCCGGCCGCCGCGCAGACGCTTTTTCCTCCGGCTGGCGGGCTTCGAGGCCCATCTCGCCCTACAGCGCCGCGTCTGATCAGACGTGCAAAGACGCTGTAGCACTTTGAATTGCTGTATGTTTTATCCTTAAATCGGAACCGATCTAAGGAACATGCAGTAGAACGGCCCAGTCATTGCCCGTATTCTCGCTGCAACGATGTCAACTGAAGGGAGCAACACATGTCCGAAACGCGTAAGCCTGGCCGCGGCCGCGTCTTTTCCTCGATCACCGAAACGATCGGCGACACTCCCATCGTACGCCTCGACAAGCTGGCAAAAGAGAAGGGCGTAAAGGCAAACCTTCTTGCCAAGCTCGAGTTCTTCAATCCGATCGCCTCGGTCAAGGACCGCATCGGCGTTTCGATGATCGAGTCGCTCGAGGCACAGGGCAAGATCGTACCCGGTCGCACGACGCTCATCGAACCGACTTCGGGCAACACCGGCATTGCGCTCGCCTTCGTCGCAGCCGCCAAGGGTTATAAGCTGATCCTCACCATGCCCGAAACGATGTCGGTCGAGCGGCGCAAGATGCTCTATTTGCTTGGCGCCGAGCTGGTTCTGACGGAAGGCGCCAAGGGTATGAGGGGTGCAATCGCCAAGGCGCAGGAATTGGTCGAGACGCTGCCGGACGCGATCATACCGCAGCAGTTCGAGAATCCGGCCAACCCGGAAATCCACCGCAAGACGACAGCCGAGGAGATCTGGAACGACACCGACGGCAGCGTTGACATTCTCGTCTCCGGCATCGGCACGGGCGGCACGATCACCGGCGCTGGCCAGGTACTGAAGGCGCGCAAGCCCTCGATCAAGGTGATCGCCGTCGAGCCGGAGGAATCCCCGGTCCTCTCCGGCGGCGATCCTGGACCGCACAAGATCCAGGGAATCGGCGCCGGTTTCGCGCCGGCAATCCTCGACACGGGCGTTTATGACGAAGTCGTGACCGTGAACGCGAGCGAAGCCGTCGAAGCCGCACGCCTCGTCGCAAGGCTCGAAGGCGTGCCTGTCGGCATTTCCGCAGGTGCCGCCCTCCAGGCCGCGATCGAAATCGGCCAGCGCGAGGAAAACGCCGGCAAGAACATCGTCGTCATCATCCCATCCTTTGCCGAGCGCTACCTCTCGACGGTTCTTTTCGATGGGTTGGGCGGGTAAACCGCACTTGGCCAAAGGGCGCCTTCGGGCGCCCTCTTCGTTTTCGCGGGGCGCTTCCCTTCACGGATGATTCGGTGAAGCATATCGACCGTGCGAGTCCTGCCTCTTGATCTCGTGGCGAGATGCCGTGGGGCGCGGCATTCTTGCGCACGACCGTCAACGTCCATGAAATGGCAAATGCGGTTCAAGCTCCGTCTGCCACCCGTTGCGGATATCAGGCGAAACGTACCGCGGTCGTGTTTGCGCCGCATATGAGGACGCAGACTTTCTCGCCTGGTGCCGGCGTGTATCTTCCGCTCAACAGGGCCGCGAAGGCCGTTGCGCCTCCTGGTTCGGCGACGATCCGTATCGTGTCCCATAATAACGCTTGCGCCCGTTTGATTTCGTTATCGCTGACGAGGATCGAACGATCGACATAAGATTGGGCGAAGGGAAACATCAGGGCGCCGACCCGTTTTGGCGCCAGGGAATCGGCGGCAATTCCTTCGGCGGGAGCATCGACGGGCCGGCCGGCGTCAAGCGCCATATGCAGTGTCGGCGAGCCTTCAGGCTCCACCGCGATGATTCGCTTGAGACCGGCGAACCAGGCTGCTATGCCGCCGATCAATCCGCCTCCGCCGACGGCAACCATCAACGTGTCGATCTCCGGCAGGTCCTGTTCGATCTCCAAGCCAAGGGTCCCCTGACCAATCAGGGTCTCAGCCTGGTCGTAGGCGTGGATGGTAAGCGCGCCCGTCTCTTTGACGAAGATCTCGCTTGCCGAAAGGGCATCGGCATAGCGCTCGCCCCCGATCACCAGTTTTGCACCGCAGCTTCGGATCCGATCTGCTTTGGCAGGTGAGGTCACACTTGGCACGAATATCGTCGCCGGAACGCCCAGGCGGTTCGCCGCATAGGCGACGGCGGCACCATGATTGCCACCCGATGCAGCGACAACACCGGCCGGCGGCACGGCTCGTCCGATCAGGTTGGCGAACGCGCCACGCGCCTTGAACGATCCGGAATGCTGCAAGCATTCGAGCTTGAATGCAACAGGCAGGGGCGCTCGGCCGAAATCCGTCATGTCGACGCGAAGAACAGGTGTGCGCCGAATGTAAGGACGGATCAGAGCTTCCGCCTCCCGGATGTGCGTCTGTGAAATGGGCGTATCAGCTATCATGGAAAACTCCCGGCCATTGACTTTAATTCGTAACTTAGCAAATTAACGAAATGCAAGAGGTCGATATCATCAAAGCGCTCGCCAACGAAAGGCGACTTCAGATTCTCGCCTGGCTCAAAGAGCCGCTGGCCCATTTCCCGCCGCAGGTGGATGGAGATCTCATCGAGGACGGCGTCTGCGCCGTATTGATTGCGGACAAACTCGCCATTTCCGCGGCGACCTTGAGCGAACACATGCGCGTCCTGTCTCAGGCCGGACTCGTGCGCTCGAAGCGGATCAAGCAGTGGGTATTCTACAAACGTGACGAGGCGCGAATCCGGACGGCGAAAACGCTGATCCAGGAGAGATTGTGACCGGTGTGGGGCGAGTCGTCGAACGAATTGATGCTTGGATGCACGGTAAGCGGTCCCGGCTACGCGTTCCGGTGATCAGGCTTTCGCTTCGGTTTGCTCCGGCGCGCTCCGTTTTTTCTGCACTTGATGACGCTACGCCGCCACCGGCAATCGCTCTCCGGCGACGCGATAGGAAATCGCCTCGGCAAGGTGGATCCTACCGACGGTCGGCGCCTCATCGAGGTCGGCAAGCGTGCGGGCCACTTTCAGCACCCGGTGATAGCCGCGCGCCGAGAACTTCATCTTCTCCGCCGCATCCCGCAAGAGCTGCAGGCCCGCTGCGTCCGGTTCGGCGATCTTCTCGATCATCGTCGTCGAACAGCGGGCATTGCTCGTGAGTTCCGGATGACCAAGAGCCGCGAAGCGGTCCGCCTGCAGCGCGCGAGCGCGGGCGACGCGCTTGGCGACCGCGGCACTCGGCTCGGCCGCGACGGGGCGGATGAGGTCGGCGGCGCTGACGGCCGGCACGTCGATGCGGATGTCGATGCGGTCCATCAAGGGGCCGGAAATCCTCGCCTGGTAGTCGGCCATGCAGCGCGGGCCGCGGGCGCAACTGCGCCCGGGTTCACCCGCCATGCCGCAGCGGCACGGGTTCATCGCAGCTACGAGCTGGATCGCCGCCGGATAGCTGACGCGGTGATTGGCGCGCGCGATGATGCATTCCGAGGTTTCGAGCGGCTGGCGCAGCGCGTCGAGAACCTGCGGCGAAAATTCCGGAAACTCGTCGAGGAACAGGACACCGTGATGGGCGAGCGAAGCCTCGCCGGGTTTTGCCCGCAACCCGCCGCCGATCAAGGCTGCCATGGTGGCGGAATGGTGCGGCGCACGGAACGGCCGGCGGTCCGATAGCTTGCCGCCCGGCAACTGCCCTGCGATCGAATGAACCATCGAGACTTCGAGCAATTCAGCAGGCGAGAGTGGCGGGAGAATGGAGGGCAGGCGCGCGGCAAGCATTGACTTGCCCGAGCCGGGTGGGCCGACCATCAAGAGATTGTGGTTGCCGGCGGCTGCCACCTCCAGCGCCCGCTTGGCGCTCTCCTGGCCCTTGATGTCGCCAAGATCGGGCAGGTTGGCGGCAGCGGCGCGAATGGCCGGCTCGGGACGCGACAGCACCTGCGTGCCGCGGAAGTGATTGGCGATGGCGATCAGGCTGCGCGGTGCGAGAATGTCGATCTCCGATCCGGCCCAAGCCGCTTCCGGCCCACTTTCCGCCGGGCAGATCAGGCCCTTGCCGAGCGCGTTGGCGCCGATTGCGGCCGGCAGAGCGCCGGCGACGGCCGCAATGGTGCCGTCAAGATTGAGTTCGCCGATGACGACGTAGCCGCTCAAAGCATCGGCCGGAATGGCACCCAGTGCCGCCATCAGCCCGAGCGCAATGGCCAGATCGAAATGACTGCCCTCTTTCGGAAGGTCGGCTGGCGCCAGATTGACGGTGACCCGCTTTGCCGGCAGCGCCAGGCCCGATGCGTGCAGCGCCGCCTGGACGCGCTCCCGGCTTTCGGCAACCGCCTTGTCGGGCAGGCCGACGATCTGCATGCCGACCTTACCAGGTGCGACCATCACCTGTACGTCGACCGGAACGCCTTCGATGCCCTGGAATGCAACCGTGCTGACACGCGCGACCATGATGCCCCCTACTGCAGGTTTCCTTTAAATCGAATCCGATTTAAAGAAAAAAATATGCGCAATTAAAAGTGCTACGGCGTCCTTTGCGCGTCTGATTAGACGCGCGGCGCCGTAGAATCAGAGCGGGATGTGCGCGGAAACCCGCTTCACGCGTTTTCTCATCTTCTCATCCCGCTCCAGTCACGGCAGCGCTCGCGCCGCCACAACCGCCGCCGGTTGCAACATCAAATCTTGCACGGAGTGCGCTCAAAAACAAGAACAATGATAGAACAAATGCGTAAACCCGTACTTTGCGAATGAAACGCTCTGTGCGCTCCGTCGGGCGGACCGCTGCGGGTGCAGACCTCCCGCGCTATTCGAAGCCCTCCACGACACAGGTGATGAGATCATGGTCGGACAGCGGGCGGCCCGAAGAATCGAGTGAAGGAATGATGTGGCTTTTGCCAATCTTCAGGCCCCGCGCAAGAAACCAGTCGAGCTTCATTGCACGCTTCGGCCAGCGGGTGATGAGGCTCGGCCGCGTCGTCATGCCGTCGATCGGGCCGCCGTGGCGCGTGAAGCCGCGCTCGGCGCTCATGGCAAACAGGCCCTCGGCTTCGAAATCGCCGCCAATATGGTTCCCGCTGTTGAGATCGCCGCCGATCAGGACAGGAAGCCCCGGAAAGGTCCCGTCCAGCGCGTCGATCAGCTCCTTGACCTGCCGCTCGCGATAGGCAGCCGTGGTCGCGCTTTCGAGATGGGTGGAAATGGCGACGAAAGGGCCCGCCCGAGTCTCGATCACGGCGCCGATGGCAAGGCGCTCGCCGACCCTCGGTTGGTCGCCGCCGTCCATGAACCACAGCCTCTCGCCCCAGAGCCGCAACATGAACGGGCGATTGAACGGAGCGGCCGCCATCAGCGCATTGCCGTGGAAGCCCTTCTCGTTGAAGTCATCCTTGCAGAATTCGCGCTCGGTATCGGACCCCAATCCCAGTTCGATGAATTCGACGCCGTAGGCGTATTGCATACTGAGCGCCACGGCGATTTCGGCAGTCGGGTGCCGCTGGCCGGTACGCGCCATGCCGTTGTCCATCTCCGAAAGCAGAACGAGCGACGCGCCGGTGGCACCAAGGTGCGCAGCACTTTCCTCGGGGAACAGGCAGCGTTCGAGATTCCAGGCCGCGACGGTGAGGGGAAAGGCGAGCGGCTCGCGGGCGGGCGGCGCGCCGCCGATCTCAATCGTGTTCATTTCCTCAAGGCTTTCCATGACGGCGTCATGGGCGGCAATGCTGCGCTCGATCCGGGCAATACCGGCGCGCGTCTCCACCGAGGAAACGGCGAGCGCCGCTGAGGTCGTTTCAATCACAATGCAGGCTCCATGTTCACGGTTCGCGTCGTGGCCGGTACGATGCCCGTTGCCGCATTCGGCTCTTCAAGCCTCCTGCCGGTCTCGGACGAGAAGAAATGCAAGCGCTCCGGCGCCATGGTAACGGCAAAACCGTCCGAAAGTGGCGTCTCCGGCGCAAGCGCGACGGTGACAGAATGATCGTCGATTGCGCCGTGGACGAGGCGCTGCGCGCCCAGTTCCTCGACATAATCTACCCGGAAGAGCAAGGCCTGCTCACCAACCCCGGCGAGACGCAGGTCCTCCGCGCGCAAGCCCACGGTTACCGATCCGTCCGCCGGCGCCCGATAGCCGAGGTCGATCGACTGCGTGCCGATCTGCAGCCGGCCGCCGTCGAGAACGCCTTTGACCAGGTTCATCGCCGGTGAGCCGATGAAGCTCGCAACAAAGGTCGAGGCCGGCGCATGATAGACGTCGAGCGGCCGGCCGATCTGCTCGATCCGGCCGCCGTTCAAGACGACGAGCCGATCGGCGAGCGTCATCGCCTCGAGCTGGTCGTGGGTGACATAGAGCGAGGTGGTGCCGAGGCGCTTCTGCAATCGCTTGATCTCGCCGCGCATGGAGACCCGGAGCTTGGCATCGAGGTTCGACAGCGGCTCATCGAAAAGGAAGGCCGCCGGTTTGCGCACGATCGCCCGGCCCATGGCGACGCGCTGGCGTTGGCCGCCGGAGAGCGCCCGCGGCTTGCGATCGAGATAAGGCGCGATCTCGAGCATGCGCGCAGCCTCGGCAACCCGCGCCTCGATCTCGGTCTTCGGCGTCTTCCGATTCTTCAAACCGTAGGCGAGGTTTTCGTAGACTGTCATGTGCGGATAGAGCGCATAGTTCTGGAAGACCATGGCGATGTCGCGTTCGGCGGGATCGACATCGTTGATGATCCGGGTGCCGATCTTCACAGTGCCCTTCGAGATCGTCTCCAGGCCTGCAACCATGCGCAACAGGGTCGACTTGCCGCAGCCGGACGGACCGACGAGCACGATGAACTCGCCGTCGGCGATGTCGATCGAGACGGATTTCACCGCCTCGACGCCGCCAGCGTAGATTTTCGAAACCTCTGCGATATCGATCGCCGCCATGGGTTGCCTCCGTTGATAAATTCGCTGCTGAGGGCTGCGAGAAGCCCGCATCCTCGGTCCGCTCTACTTGTCGCTTTCGGTCAGACCCTTGATGAACCAGCGCTGGAAAATTACGACGATCATCACCGGCGGCAGCATCGCGAGGATCGCCAGGGCAAAGGCCTCGTTGTAGTCGGGAATGTTGGAGCCGACCCAGACGAGCAGGATCTGCTTGATGCCGCGCACGAGCGTGAAGAAGCCCTCGTCCGTCGTCATCAGCGTCGGCCAGAGATACTGATTCCAGCCATAGACGAACATGATGATGAAGATTGCCGCCATCGTCGTGCGCGACAGCGGCACCAGAACATCGATGAAGAACTTGAACGGCCCGGCACCGTCGATGCGCGCTGCTTCGAGCAGTTCGTCGGGCACCGACTTGAAGAACTGGCGGAAATAGAAGGTGCCGGTCGCCGACGCGAGCAGCGGCACGATCAGTCCCGTGTAGGTGTTCGTCAGTTTCAATGCGTTCATCACCTCGTAGGAGGGGAGAATGCGAACTTCGAGCGGCAAAAGCAGCGTGGTGAAGATGATCCAGAAGGCGAACGTCGCCAGCGGAAAGCGGAAATAGACAATCGCATAGGCGGCCAGCATGGACAGCACGATCTTGCCGGCGGCGAAGCCGAGGCCGAGGATCATGGAGTTCAGCATCATGTTGAAACCGGTGATCTTGCCGGTGAAGCCGCCCTCGCGCGTCAGCACGGCCTTGTAAGTCTCCGCGAAATGGCCGCCCCAGGTGAGGCTCAGACCGTTGCTGTGGATATCGGCGGCCTCATGGGTCGAGGTCATGAACGCGACGACGACCGGCGCGACCATGATGAAGACGCCGATAAGAAGGATGACGTGATCGAGGATTTTCGTGCGGTGCATGGCCGTTACCTCAGTTGTAATGGACACGCCGCTCGATGAAGCGGAACTGGAAGATGGTGAGCACGAAGACAACGGCCATCAGGATCACCGACTGGGCGGAGGAACCGCCGAGATCATTGCCGCGGAAGCCGTCCATATAGACCTTGTAGACAAGGGTGATGGGGTTGTTAGCAGCCTTGTCCTTCACCATGACGTCGATGACGCCGAACGTCTCGAACAGAGCATAGGTGACGTTGATGATCAGCAGGAAGAACGCCGTCGGCGCGAGCAAGGGCAGCACGACCGTCCAGAAGCGGCGCGTGCCGGAACGGCAGTCGAGCGCTGCCGCCTCGCGTACGGAGACGGGAATACCCTGCAGTCCGGAGAGGAAGAAGATGAAGTTGTAGGGGATCTGCTTCCATACGGAAACCACGATCATGGCGAAGGCCGTGTCGAAATAATCGAGCCCCACCTTGATATCCCATCCGAACCAGGCCGCGAGCTTGACGATCGGACCGATGTGCTGGTCGAAGAACATCATGCCGATCAGGCCGGCGACAGGCGGCGCGATGGCATAGACCCAAATCAGCAATGTCTTGTAGCCGCTATTGCCGCGGATGACGCCATCCGCCTTGACGGCGAGCAGCAGGCCGATCGACAACGCGAAAAACGTCACCAGAACCGTGAAGACCGCCGTGAACCGCGCGATACCGAGATATTCGTTCGACTTCAGCACGTCCGCATAGTTGCTCATGCCGACGAAAGTGGATCCGAAACCGAAGGGATCTTCCAGGTAGAAGGAAGACTGGATCGCCTGCGCGGATGGCCAATAGAAGAAGATGAAGATGATCGCGAGCTGCGGCGCGAGGAAGAGATAGGGCAGAAAAGGCGATGAGAACTGAACGCGCTTCGCCCCTGCCTGATCCATTCGATCGCCGGACGATCCCGTCATCCAGCCCGCCGGCCACCTTCTCCCCGCCTTTGCGGAGGGACGCAACGTTCCATCGTCCGCTGCACTCACCTCTCCCCGCGTAAGGGGAGAGGGCGAGGATGAGTGGCCGGCGTGGCTCATGATCAGCCTGCCGTCTTGGCGAAGCGGGCGAGCAGCTCGTTGCCCTCTTTCTCGATCGTCTCGAAGGCGTCCTTGACGGTCGTTTCGCCGGAGAAGATGCGGCCGTACTCGCGCTCCATGATCTCGCGGATCTGCGGGTAGAAGCCGAGGCGATAACCCTTCGACCATTCACCGGCCGGCAGGAGAAGCTGCTTGATGCCGACTTCGGCAACGGGCTTTTCCTTGTAGTAGCCATCCTTCTGGGCAAGCTCGTAGGCTGCCTTGGTGATCGCCACGTAGCCGGTGGACTTGTGATAGAAATACTGGATTTCCGGCGATGTCAGGAACTGGAAGAAGTCAGCGACGCACTTGTTTTCCTCGTCCGATTTGCCGGACATGGCAAAGAGCGCGGCACCGCCGATGAAGGAGTTGGTGCCTGCGCCTTCGATCGAACCCCAATAGGGCAGGAAAGTCGCCGAGAACGGCATCTGCGCCGTCTTCGTCAAACCGCCGAAGGAACCGGACGAGCCGATCCAGAGGGCAGCCTTGCCTTCCTCGAAAACCTTCTGGTTGTCGTTCCAGCCAGCGCCGTAGAAGGCGAAGTAACCCTCGTCCTTCCAGGCCTTTAGCTTCTCGAACATCATCTGCAGGTTCGGGTCGGTGACCTTGAGCTCGGTGTCGGCGACGCTGTCGTAGCCGTTGTTGTTGGTCGCGAACTGGATGTTGTTGCGCGAGAAGAAGTTTTCGGTGAACTGCCAAGTAAGCTGCGACTGGACGAGCGGGATATAACCGGCTTCCTTCAGCTTCGGAGCGACTGCGTCGAAATCTTCCCAGGTCTTCGGAGCTTCGACGCCGACCTTCTTCAGTGCCTCGTCGTTGATATACATGATCGGCGCCGAAGAGTTGAACGGCATGCCGACGAACTTGCCCTCGCTGTCGGCATAGAAGTAGCGCACGCCGTCGATGAAGGCGTTGCGATCGAAGCTGTAGCCGGCCTTGGTGATCAGGTCCTCGGCCGGGATGACGGCGCCCTTGGCATTGATGATGGTCGCGGCACCCGCGTCGAAGACCTGCAGGATGTTCGGCTGCTCGCCCGAGCGGAAAGCGGCGATACCGGAAGCGAGTGCTTCCTCGTAGGTGCCCTTGCTGACCGGCGTCAGGGCGCAGGCGCTCTGGGATTCGTTGAATTTCTGCGCGACCTCGTTGATGACCTCGCCGTTGCGGCCGGCCATGCCGTGCCACCAGGTTATGTTGGTCGCGGCGAGCGATGTCGTTGCGGAAAATGCGAAAGTAACGGCTGCAAGCGAAATTCTCTTGAACATGGTCCCCTGTCCTCTCCACCGTTTGCGGATGGCAGTGGACTAGTGACCTTCCATGACAGGCCCGTAACGCTTTTATGTCGTGACGATTACAAATTCAAAAGGCGTCCGGCAGATGCCGCGGCCAGCGCCAAGGCGTGACCGCGACGATATCGTAGCGGACTGAGAGCCGGTGAAAATCCGCCTGCCGCGACAACCAGATGTCGCTCGCCGCCCTTATGCGCCGTTGTGCCGTATCGGAGACGGCGAAAACCGCCTCGTCGAAGCCGCGCCGGGCTTTCACTTCGACGCAGGCCACAACGTCGCCGCGCCGGGCAATGATGTCGATCTCGCCGAGCCTGGTGCGGTAACGCATCGCGATGACGCGATAGCCCTTCAGAATAAGGCAGAGTGCCGCGCGATATTCGGCGACGTGACCGCGCTTCAAGGCCTTCAGCTTGCGGCTGTCCGGTCGCTCAATCCTCATCGCGTTCCTTGAGAGCGAGAAGCCGGTCATAGAGTTCCTTGCGCGGCAGTCCGGTCCGGTGGGCGGCTTCCGTCGCCGCCTTGCCCATTGGCATGTCCCGTGCAAGTGCGCCCAAGAGCGCATCCACATCCGCTTCCTTGGGAGCCGGCTTTGCATCCGGCGGACCGACGACCAGAACGATTTCGCCCTTTACATTCGCCCCATCGGCGTAGAAGGCACTGAGCTCCTCGAGGGTGCCGCGACGGAACTCCTCGAACGCCTTGGTCAATTCGCGGCAGACGGCCGCCTTCCTTTCCGCACCGAGAACATCGGCGGCCGCGGCGAGCGTCGCAGCGATCCTATGCGGCGACTCGAAGAACAATAGTGTCGCCGGCACGGTGGCGAGTTCGCCGAGACGGTCGCGCTTCGCCTTGTCCTTGGTCGGCAGGAAGCCGGCAAACAGGAAGGCGTCACTCGGGAGGCCCGAACCGACAAGGGCCGCAAGGGGAGCCGACGGCCCGGGAATCGGCACGACCCGGTGGCCGGCCTCGATTGCCAGTTGCGCCAGGCGATAGCCGGGATCGGAGACGAGCGGCGTCCCGGCATCTGAGACGAGCGCCACGGATTTCCCCTCGCCGAGCGCCGCCAGCAGGCGCGGACCGGCCTCTTCTGCATTGTGCTCGTGGTAAGCGAACGGACGATTGACGATGCCGTAGCGGTCGAGCAGCACGCGGGTCACGCGCGTGTCCTCGCAGGCGAGAACGTCGGCGCCGGCAAGTGTCTCCAGGGCTCGAAGGGTGATGTCGGCGAGGTTGCCGATCGGCGTCGCGACGAGATAGAGCGCCGGCTCCAGCGGACGGGCGGGAATGCTCGCATTGTGCAGCCGATAGCCGCGCTGCCTTTCTTTCTCCCCCGCTTGAGGCGATTGATGCTTGTCCAACTCCCTGGTCCCGATCACGACATTGGCTTCTCAGTTCGGCCCTTTATGAGTGAGCAGAGGGGGCAGGGCAAGGGTGCGTTGCGATGGCAAGCTTCCACATTGGGGAAGAGCCCGTGAAACCCCTTGCCTTTGCGGCTCTCTTTCTGCCATTTTGCCCGTCCACATCCTTCCGGCCGATCGGCCGGAGCACTCGCAGTTGACGCTGCGGCGGGTTCGCCCGCCGGGCAACGGTTGAAAGCGGTAGCATCCCATGCGCATTACTCTCGAGCGGTCCAATCTCCTGAAATCGCTGAACCATGTTCACCGCGTCGTCGAACGGCGAAACACGATCCCGATCCTCTCGAACGTGCTGTTGCGCTCGGACGGAGCGAGCCTCGAAATGAAGGCGACCGACCTCGATCTCGAGATCACCGAGGCGACGCCTGCGCAGGTGGAACAGGCGGGCGCCACCACGGTTCCGGCGCATCTCCTCTACGACATCGTTCGCAAGCTCCCCGACGGGGCGGAAGTGCTGCTTGCGACCAATGCCGAAGGCACGGCAATGACGGTTGCCTCCGGGCGCTCGAAGTTTTCGCTGCAGTGCCTGCCGCAATCGGATTTCCCGGACCTGACGGCCGGAACCTTCTCACATTCCTTCCGGTTGAAGGCGACGGATCTCAAGATGCTGATCGACCGGACGCAGTTCGCGATTTCGACGGAGGAGACCCGCTACTACCTCAACGGCATCTTCATGCACACCGTCGAGAGCAAGGGACAACTGAAGCTGCGCGCGGTTGCGACCGACGGCCACCGCCTGGCGCGCGCCGATGTCGAGGCCCCGGCCGGTTCCGAGGGCATGCCGGGCATCATCATTCCACGCAAGACCGTCAGCGAACTGCAGAAGCTGCTCGACAATCCCGACATCGTCGTGACTGTCGAGGTCTCGGACGCGAAGATCCGCTTGACGATCGGCTCGATCGTCATGACTTCGAAGCTGATCGACGGCACGTTCCCTGACTACCAGCGGGTGATCCCGGCCAACAACGAGAAGGAACTGCGCGTCGATTGCCAGTCCTTTGCCCAGGCCGTCGATCGCGTCTCGACGATTTCGTCCGAGCGCGGCCGCGCGGTGAAGCTCGCGCTCGCCGACGGACAGATGACGCTGACGGTCAACAACCCGGATTCGGGCAGCGCGACGGAAGAGCTGCCGGTCGGCTACGAAAGCGATCCCCTGGAAATCGGCTTCAACGCGAAATACCTGCTCGACATCACTGCCCAGCTTACCGGCAACGATGCGGTCTTCATGCTCGCCGATCCCGGTTCGCCGACGCTGGTGCGTGATCTCGCCGCCGAGGACGCGCTTTACGTCCTCATGCCGATGCGCGTGTGAGCGTTCGTTTCGACCGCGGCATGAAAGGCTGACCCCGCCGACACTGGACGGCGGGTTTTTTATGAAACTTGTAGTCGCGCGTATTGTTGATAAGCCGCCGCTTTTAGACGCGGACAGACTTGTTTTTGCCGCAGATGGGAGCACATTATGCCCCATGCGTTTACGCGACCTGGCCGAATCAGAACGCAGCCTCGGCCGCGTGCGACCGAAATGAGAATGATTTTTCGAGGGGGTTCGATGAGTTTGCGCTTGAAGGTGAAGGAAAAGTTCGGTCGGAAGTTCGACGAAGAAATCCGCTTCTTCAAGGGCTGGATGAGCAACACCCGTGCCGTCGGAGCGATCCTGCCAACGTCCTCGATCACGGCGCGACGGATGGCGAGCGTGGTTAATCCCCACTCCGGCCTGCCGGTGCTCGAACTCGGCCCCGGGACCGGCGTGATCACCAAGGCGATCCTCGAGCGCGGCATCGCACCGGAAAAATTGGTGTCGGTCGAATACTCGACCGATTTCTTCAACCAGCTGAGGGCCCGTTTCGCCGGCGTGCAGTTCATCAACGGCGACGCGTTCGATCTCGAACACACGCTCGGATCCCTGAAGGACCGGCAGTTCGACAGCGTCGTGTCCGCTGTGCCGCTTTTGAACTTTCCGATGCACCGCCGGGTCGAACTTATCGAAGACCTGCTTTCGCGCATCCCGGTCGGACGGCCCGTCGTGCAGATTTCCTACGGTCCGCTCTCGCCGGTCGTCGCCGTGCCCGATCGCTACAGCATCCAGCATCTCGACTTCGTCGTGCGCAATATTCCACCCGCTCAGCTCTGGGTCTATCGCAGGGCGCATTGAGGCGTCGCGTGTTCGGCGTCTATCTCACCCATCCGCAAGTCACGATCGACCCGGCAATCGCCGTGCCGAAATGGGGATTGTCCGACCTCGGCAGGGATCGCGCACGTGTAACGGCCGCGAACCCGTGGGTCCGGTCGCTCGGCCGGATCGTATCCAGCCATGAGACGAAAGCCATGGAGACTGCCGCCATATTGGCGCAGGCGGCAGGTGTCCCGGTCGAGACCGACGAAGAGATGGGCGAGAACGACCGCTCGGCAACAGGCTTCCTGCCGCCGGAAGAGTTCGAAAAGGCGGCCGACTGGTTTTTTGCCCATCCGAACGAAAGCTTCAAGGGTTGGGAGCGAGCAATCGATGCCCAGACGCGCATCTGGAACGCGGTTTCCTACATTCTCGATCGCCACGATCCCGCTGTTCCGATCGCCTTCGTCGGGCATGGCGGCGTCGGGACGCTGCTCAAATGCCGCATGACCGGCACGGCGATCGCGCGCGATGCCGACCAACCGGCGGGCGGCGGCAACCTCTTTGCATTTCGTCTTGCGGATCGCGCCGTCACATGCGACTGGACGCCGATGGAATTCTGGCAGGGGTGATCTCGACATGACCATGAGCGCGCGCGACCGGCTGATCGTTGGCCTTGACCTTCCGACGATCGCCGAGGCGGAGAAGATCGTCTCGACGCTTGGCGATGATGTCGCCTTCTACAAGATCGGCTATCAGCTTGCCTTTGCCGGGGGTCTCGAATTCGCGCGGGATCTCGCCGCGAGCGGCAAGAAGGTCTTTCTCGATATGAAGCTGCTCGACATCGACAACACCGTGGCGAAGGGCGTCGAGAACATCGTGAAGATGGGCATGTCGATGCTGACGCTGCACGCCTACCCCAAAGCGATGAAGGCGGCCGTCGAGGCGGCGCGCGGGTCCGGCCTCTGCCTGCTCGGCGTTACGGTCCTCACCTCGATGGACGAGCAGGACGTCATCGATGCCGGCTACGAATACGATCCGCATACGCTGGTGCTGCGCCGGGCGGAACAGGCCCGTGCCGCGGGAATGGGCGGGATTGTCTGCTCCGCCGAGGAGGCCGCCGCGGTGCGCAAGATCATCGCAGCGGAGATGGCGCTCGTCACCCCCGGCATCCGCCCCGCGGGCGCCGACAAGGGCGACCAGAAACGGGTAATGACGCCTGCCGAAGCGCTTCGCGCGGGATCGAGCCATCTCGTCGTGGCGCGGCCGATCGTTCAGGCTGCAGAGCCGCTGACCGCTGCCCGTGCGATCCTCACCGAAATGGAGAGCGCGCTTTTCGGCTGATCCGCTCGGCAAAGGGAAGCACCTCCAGCTATTTTACGAGCTTCCGCCCCTGAGCAACGGGGCGCGCTTGACGTTGACCGCGAATTGCCGGAAGTAACGATCCCGTCTGTGTGCTCTACCGAAAGACGAGGAGTTTATCATGGCCAAGGGATATTGGATCGCTCGGGTCGATATACGGGACCCCGAGCGCTACAAGGACTACGTGGCGGCGGCAAAGCCGGCCTTCGAGAAATACGGCGCAAAATTCCTTGCGCGCGGCGGCAACTTCCATCGACTGGAAGGCGCCGTTCGCTCCCGCAACGTCGTCATCGAATTCCCTTCCCTCCAAGCCGCCGTCGACTGCTACAACTCGCCGGAATACCAGATCGCCGCCGCGATCCGCCAGGAAGTGGCGGACGCCGAAATGGTGGTAGTGGAAGGGGTCTGAACCCCAGCAGAAAGCACCACGAAAGTGCTCGCGCGGCGGCGTGGGATTGGCCTTCACCTCGCCCGCCGCTTGGGCTATGTAGCAAGCAATTCTTCCCTATGAGATCAGGAGTGCGTTTCCCATGACCTTGTCCAACCTTCCGCCGCTGGTGACGATTTTCGGCGGATCCGGATTTGTCGGCCGTCATGTGGTGCGCGCGCTCGCCAAGCGCGGCTATCGCATTCGTGTGGCGGTCCGCCGGCCCGATCTTGCCGGCCATCTCCAGCCGCTCGGCAATGTCGGCCAGATTTCCTTCATCCAGGCCAATCTGCGCTACCGCAAATCGGTCGACCGCGCCGTCGAAGGCGCCGACCATG
Source organism: Sinorhizobium sp. 8-89 (assembly GCF_030124325.1). Taxonomy (GTDB): domain Bacteria; phylum Pseudomonadota; class Alphaproteobacteria; order Rhizobiales; family Rhizobiaceae; genus Sinorhizobium. The sequence goes on along the minus strand of NZ_JASKLR010000007.1, from coordinate 175,159 downwards.
TGATCAACTGCGTCGGCGTTCTGTTCGAGAGCGGCCGCAACACGTTCGACGCGATCCAGGATTTCGGAGCGCGCGCAGTCGCCGAAGCCGCGCGGGCGGCCGGGGCCACGCTGACGCACATTTCGGCGATCGGCGCCGATGCGAAGTCGGAATCGAGCTATGCCCGGACCAAGGGCCGGGCCGAGGCAGCCATCCTCGAAACGCTTCCGGACGCGATCATTCTGCGCCCGTCGATCATTTTCGGACCCGAGGACGGCTTCTTCAACAAGTTCGCCGAAATGGCGCGGCTTTCGCCGGTCCTGCCGCTGGTGGGCGGCGGTCATACGAAATTCCAGCCGGTCTATGTGACCGACGTTGCCGAGGCCGTGGCTCGCGCCGTCGACGGCAAGATCGAGAAAGGCAAGATCTACGAGCTGGGCGGACCGCAGATCCTGTCCTTCCGCGACTGTCTCGAGCTCATGCTGAAGACGATCGACCGCAAGCGCCATCTCGTGTCGATACCCTTTGGCATTGCTTCGCTGCTCGGCAGCGTCGCTTCGCTGGTGCCGTTCATCACGCCGCCGCTCACCGCCGATCAAGTGGTGTTGCTCAAATCCGACAATGTGGTCTCTGCGCAGGCCGAAGCCGAAGGACGCACGCTCGCCGGAATCGGGATCAAGCCGACGATGCTCGATTCGATCCTGCCGAGCTATCTGGTGCGCTATCGCCCGCATGGGCAGTATACGCGCGGCGGACGCGCGGCCTGACACCCTGCCACCCCCCCGATTTTCTCTTTATGACCGCCGGCTCTGCCGGCGGTTTTTGTTTGTGGCAACGAGGCAACATTGTTGCAGTTCTGCCGCAGTTGCAAATATGAATATCGTTTACCGCAGATTCAGCATGTCCTGATATTGATCATGACATGTCCAGCGAATAAACACCGCTCGCGCCACATCGCTCGGCGAGCGCAGTCGGTGCCAACATCATACTCGAAAGGCATAACGTCCCATGGGCAAGTCGATCGCAATCTTTTTTGCGTCTGCGGCACTGATCATTCTGGCTGGCTCATTCATGGCTCCGAGCACCGTGGCAAGCAGCAGCAAGGGATGCGCGCCCGCCTATGGCGTCGACCCATGCACGACGGCGTCGATCGAGTTTTCCGGCGAGTAAGCCGGCACCTGTCGCGTGACGCGTAGCCGTCCTCTTAAAGAAGGACGGCACAGCGGCGGTTGATATCTGAGTTTTGGCGGGGGCCAGGGAGCCGCATGCGTTTCGAAAGGAGCGCATGCGGCTTTATGTTTTTATAGCGCCGCGCGTTCTATCAGACGCGCAAAGGACGCTGCAGCACTTTTTTGCTGCATGTTTTCATCCTTAAATCGGCTAGGATTTAAGGATGCATGCAGTAGCCTATCCGAGAAGCCACAACCCAAGCAGGCCCGCGGCCCCGACGAAGATCCGCCAGATCGCGAAGGGCGTGAAGCCGCGGTGCGAGACGAAGTCGAGCAGCGAGCGCACGACGAACACGCCTGCGACGAAGGCGGCAATGAACCCGACGGCGATCAGCGTCACATCGTCGAAGGACAGCGCATCGCGGTTCTTGTAGAGGTCGATGGCGAAGGCCCCGACCATGGTCGGCATGGCGAGGAAGAAGGAAAATTCCGCCGCAGAACGCTTGTCGGTTCCCAGCAGCAGAGCACCGGCAATCGTGGCCCCGGAACGCGACGTGCCCGGAATCATCGCGAGGCACTGAAAGAGGCCGATCTTGAGGGCGAGTGACGGCGGATACTCCATCACGTCGGTGTAGCGCGGCTTCAGCGGGAGCTGGTCGATCGCATAGAGGACGAGACCGCCGACGATCAACACGATGCAGATCAGCATCGGTGTTTCAAAAAGCACCGACTTGATGAAGCCGTGGGCCGCGGCGCCGATCACGGCTGCCGGAAGAAAGGCGATGAGCACCGAAAGCACGAAGCGACGTGCGATAGCATTCGTCGGCAGGGCCAACGTGATCTTGAGCAGCCGCTGGAAATAAACCAGCAGGATCGCCAGGATGGCGCCGAGCTGGATGAGAACCGCGAAGGTATTTCCGGGTGACCTGAAGCCGAGGAAGTGGCCGGCAAGAAGGACATGCGCCGTCGACGACACGGGGATGAACTCGGTCAGTCCCTCGACGAGCCCGAGGACGAGCGCGCTGATGATCGATTGATCCGCCATAAATAAGATGTTCCTGACATGTTGGGGTGTGGGAGGAGAAGGTCGATTTGCTTGTGTTTGCCACCTGAACTACCTATAGCTCGTTTTTATGACAAGCCGTGACCAGACACATGTGCCACGATGCTGACGCTCCCTGAAAAAAGATCTACGAAGCGCGACCCTCGATGCCGACACTGTATCACCACCCCATGTCCTCCGCCTCCCGGTTCGTACGCCTGATTCTCTCGGAATACGGCTACCAGACCGAGTTGAGCGAGGAGCAGCCTTGGGAGAACCGGCGGGACTTTCTGGCCCTCAATCCGGCGGGCACGCTGCCGGTCTATGTCGACGACAGCATGCGCGCGCTCTGCGGTGCGACGATCATTTCGGAATATCTGGACGAAACGAACGGCATTCTGAAGCGCGATCGCCGGTTGCTTGCCGAGGATCCGTTCCAGCGAGCGGAGATTCGCCGGCTCACCGAATGGTTCCTGCAGAAAATGGAAGCCGATGTGACGCGCCCGCTGGTGCGCGAACGCATCTTCAAACTGCAGATGACGCCGGATCAGGGCGGCGGCGCACCGGATTCCAAAATCCTGCGCATGTCGCGCGCCAATATCCGCCAGCACATGAAGTATCTCTCCTGGCTCGCCGGATCGCGCCCGTGGCTTGCAGGCGACCGCATCTCCTATGCCGATCTCGCAGCGGCGGCGGCGATCTCCGTGCTCGATTACCTCGGCGAAATCGACTGGTCCGAGGCGCCGACGGCCAAGGAGTGGTACCAGCGATTGAAATCCCGCCCGTCCTTCCGACCGCTGCTGGGGGAGCGTGTGCGCGGTGTCACACCGGTCTCGCACTATGCGGACCTCGACTTTTGAGGACAAGGCAATGCCTGGCGACGCCGTCAGAGCGGAAAACCAAGGCAGGAAGCGCAGTACACTGACCGCGTTTCTGAAGGGCGAGGCGGCGGACAAGGGCTTCGATATCTGTCGCGTCACGCGACCGGATACCATTCCGGAGGCGCCCGCCCGGCTGAAACAGTTTCTGGCCGAAGGCGCTCACGGCACGATGGAATGGCTCGCCGAAACTGCAGAACGCCGGTCCGATCCACGCGTGCTGTGGAGCGACGTCCGCTCGATCGTCATGTTCGGAATGAACTACGGTCCCGGGGATGATCCGCGCGCAATCCTCGGCAGGCGGGACCGCGGGGCGATTTCCGTCTACGCGCAGAACCGCGACTATCACGATGTCGTCAAGGGGCGGCTCAAGGAGATCGCGACGCGGTTTGCCGCCCGTGCAGGCGAGGACGTGAAGGTCTTCGTGGATACGGCGCCGGTCATGGAAAAGCCGCTCGCAGAGAAAGCCGGCATCGGCTGGCAGGGAAAACACACCAATCTCGTCAGCCGCGAATACGGTTCGTGGCTGTTCCTCGGCAGTCTTTTCACGACGGCCGATCTTGACCTCGACGAGCCCGAAGTCGACCATTGCGGCTCCTGCCGCGCCTGTCTCGACGCCTGCCCCACCGGCGCCTTTCCGGCGCCCTACCGGATCGACGCGCGGCGCTGCATTTCCTACCTGACGATCGAACACAAGGGACCGATCGAGCCCGAGCTCCGTCCGCTGATCGGCAATCGGATCTATGGCTGCGACGACTGTCTCGCGGCCTGTCCTTGGAACAAGTTCGCCCGCTCAGCCTCGGAAATGAAGCTCAGGCCGCGCGACGACCTGAAAGAGCCGGAATTGAACTTCCTGCTAACCTTGGACGATGCGGCGTTCCGCGCCTTCTTCTCCGGATCCCCGGTGAAACGGATCGGACGCGACCGCTTCGTCAGAAATGCCTTGATCGCGGCCGGCAATTCCGGCGAAAAAAGCCTGATACCAAGCTGCAAGGCGCTGGCGAGCGATGCTTCCCCAGCGGTCAGGGCAATGGCTGTCTGGGCGCTTTCGCGGCTAATGCCGCGCAATGAACTCTCCGCCTTCGCTCGAGAGTGCAGGCCGGAAACCGACAACGACGTACTTTCGGAATGGCAAATGGCAGGAGTAAGCCGATGCATGTCCTGATTCTTGGCGCCGGCTACTCCGGCACGGCGATCGCGAAAGCTCTGGCTCCTGCCGCACAATCCCTGACCGGCACCACCCGTTCTTCCGAAAGGCTCATCGAGCTTGCGCAAGCCGGGATTCGCCCCCTCCTCTACGACGGAGCGGCGATATCCGCCGAACTCGCGGACGCAATGCGCCAGGCAACCCACCTCGTGCAGTCGATTGCCCCGGGCCGGGACGGCGACCCGATGTTTCGCACCGGCGTCGCGCCGTTGCCCGAGCTTCTGCCGAACCTTCGGTGGATCGGCTATCTTTCCACCGTCGGCGTCTATGGCGACCACAAGGGTGCCTGGGTGACGGAGGAAACAGCCTGCAAACCCGTTTCACAGCGTTCCGTGGAACGGATAGATGCCGAGAATGCCTGGCTCGCCTATGGGGCCGAGCGTCACATTCCCGTCGCGGTCCTGCGCCTTGCCGGCATTTATGGACCGGGCCGCAATGCCTTTCGCAATCTCGCCGAAGGCACGGCGCGCCGGCTGGTAAAGCCCAACCAGGTGTTCAACCGCATCCGGGTCGAAGACATCGGATCGGCTGCCGCCTTCCTCGCCAGCCGCGGCATGGGCGGCATCTTCAACGTCACCGACGATGAACCCGCCCCGCCACAGGACGTCGTTGCGGAGGCCGCCCGGCTGATGGGCGTCGAGCCGCCGCCGGAAACTTCCTTCGAGACCGCCGAACTGTCGCCGATGGCGCGCTCCTTCTACGGCGAGAACAAGCGCGTTTCGAATGCGCGCCTTCGCGAGGCCGGGTTCGAATTCGCCTTCCCCAACTATCGCGTTTCGCTTGCACAGTTGTGGGAAACCGGCACCTGGCGCGGCAAGTAGACTCCGCCACAATTCACGCGATCAGAATACCGCCGTTCAGACGAAAGCATGTCTCCAGATCATCCGATAGTAACGGGGAACCCGGCATATGCTTGACTGCCCAAAGCTTGCCCATGTTCGGTCTATACTTCGCCTCTTTCTACAACTTAGGCGATAGTTCCGAGATTTCCACGAACGAGAATCGCAAAAAATCATCCCAATCGAAATTTTTAATGATTTTTTTGCGAAAGGAGGAGCCTGCACGCCACACGCGGCCTCCAGCGAGGTGGAATCGCTGATTCGCAAGAACTTCGCGCAACGATTTAAACTAATTCAAACAATCTTCGATTTTAAATTTTGGCCATTTTTTAATAAATCCTAATCGAGCGTTAACGGTTGAAGCACGTTTTTGCCATTATTCACCCCAATTAGCTCGATCAGCAGGCAAAATTAACTAAACTTTCAAACCGTGGGGGTCTCGCTTGAAACCAGCGAAAATCAAGACTGCTGCCGCAGCAGTGCTATTCACCGCCGGGATGGGGTTGGTCTCGGTATCCGATAGTCAGGCAGCAGGGTCCGCTTGCGGCGGTGCATCCTGGTATGCCCTCTCGTCCAAGACTGCGTCCGGCGAAAGAATGAACGCCGCCCGCCTCACCGCCGCTCACCGCAGCCTCAAGTTCGGCACCAAGATCCAGGTCACCAACAAGCGCAACGGCAAGACCGTCGTCGTTCGCATCAACGATCGCGGCCCCTTCATTCGCGGCCGGGTGATCGATCTCTCCAAGGCCGCCGCTTCGCAGATCGGCATGATCCGGTCCGGAACAGCCAGCATCTGTTACCGCGTCATCAATTCCTGATCCGCCCAATACTTCCGCCCGATTTTCGCACCGGGCGGATTTGCTTACGGGAACTGTCGGTCTCCCGTATTTATGCCGCTTCCGTCTTGCTCTTCGACCCCATCGCCGCTACCACGGCGAAAAAGGAGTTCATCGAAGATGCGATTGGGCGGAAGACTCGCCGGGGCCATCGAGGTTCTTGACGACATAGAGAAGCGGAAGCGTCCCGTCGCCGACGCACTCAAGGACTGGGGCCTTTCCCACCGCTTCGCCGGATCGGGCGACCGCGCGGCCATCGGCAACATCGTCTACGATGCGCTGCGGATGAAACTCTCCCACGCCTATCTGATGGACAGCGACAGCGCGACAGCGCTTGGCCATGCGGTCATGTACCGGCAGTGGGGCTTTACCACGGAGACGCTTGCGGCGGAGTTCGCCGACGACAAGTTCGCACCGGAGTCCCCTTCGGCGGAGGTGATGAAAGCCTTTGCCGAGCGCCGGCTCGAAGACGCGCCCCTTCACGTGCAGGCGGACATTCCGGAATGGACGCAGGCTTCCTTCGAGGAGAACTTTTCTGAGGACTGGCTCGCGGAAGCCCAGGCGCTTGCCGGCCGGCCGACGCTCGACCTGCGCGTCAACACCCTGAAGGCGACCCGCGACAAAGTCTTGAAGGCACTCGAGCGGAGCGGCGCCGAGCCCGCAACGATTGCGCGCCACGGTGTGCGAATTCCGGCCGGCGAAGGCGCTTCGCGGCTACCGAACGTGACGGCGGAAATCTCGTTCCAGAAGGGCTGGTTCGAAGTCCAGGACGAGGGCTCGCAGATAGTTGCCGATCTCGTCTTCCCGCATGAAGGCGAGCAGGTGCTCGACTACTGCGCCGGCGGCGGCGGCAAGACGCTCGCCATGTCGGCGGCCATGAACAACAAGGGCCAGGTCCATGCCTACGACACGGATCGCAAGCGGCTGGCGCCGATCATCGAACGGCTGAAGCGCGCCGGCACCCGGAATGTGCAGGTGCACGAATCGGCGGAGGCCCTTGCGCCGCTTACGGGGCGATTCGATCGCGTGCTTGTCGATGCGCCCTGCACCGGCACCGGTACGTGGCGACGCCGCCCGGACACGAAATGGCGCCTCACGCAAAAGAACCTCGAGGAGAGGTTGGCGCAGCAGGACGAAGCGCTCACGAGCGCCGCCCAGTTCGTCCGCCCAGGCGGCCATCTAATCTACGTGACCTGTTCCGTGCTTCCCGAGGAGAACGAGTCGCAGGTCTATGGTTTCTGCGAGGACAATCCGGAATTCGAGATCCTCTCGGCCGCCGACACCTGGGCAGCACTCTTCGGCACCGACAAGCCGCAGCCGTGGTCCGCCGACATGAAGACGGTCACGCTGACACCCGCGTCCACGGGAACCGACGGTTTCTTCTTCTGCCTTATGCGCCGCAAGCTATAGTTACGGGCTGCGCTGGGCGAAGTAGCACATTGAAAACATTCTAAACTATACACTTTGACACAAGTTTACTTTTGGTCCATGAAAAGTTCGCTTTAGGGGCCCGGAGAGACCTTGCTCGCGGCCCTGGGAGAAGCAAAGGAGAGGGTCATGACCAAGAATTTCATCCGCACCGCCGCGCTGGCGCTCATGACGGCCACATCGGGGCTGGTGCTGCAGCCGGCGAATGCCGCCACCGACGCTGCTGCGGTCGTCAAGCACTATGCTGCCGTTGCACATGCCAAATACCAGGACGCGCTGACGACGGCCGAAGCACTCGACAAGGCGGTCGACGCGCTGATCGCAAGCCCGAGCGAAGACACCTTGAAGGCCGCGCGCGAAGCCTGGCTCAAGGCGCGTAACCCCTATCAGGAAACCGAGGTCTACCGTTTCGGCAATACGATCGTCGATGAATGGGAAGGCAAGGTGAATGCCTGGCCGCTCGATGAGGGCCTGATCGACTATGTCGATGCAAGCTACGGCACCGAAAGCGACGAGAATGCTCTGTTCGTTGCGAACGTGATCGCCAACAAGACGATCAAGATCGACGGCAAGGACGTCGACGCGACGAATATCACGCCGGAATTTCTGTCCGGGACGCTGCAGGAAGCAGGCGGCATCGAGGCGAACGTCGCGACTGGCTACCACGCGATCGAATTCCTGCTCTGGGGACAGGACCTGAACGGCACCGGCGCTGGCGCCGGCAGCCGCTCCTATACCGACTTCGACACCAAAACCTGCACGAACGGCAGTTGCGATCGCCGCGCCGCCTATCTGAAGGCGGCCTCCAGCCTGCTCGTCGCGGACCTCAAGGAGATGGTCGCCAACTGGACGCCGGATGGCACCGCCACCAAGGCAGTCGAGGCCGACCCGAAGGCTGGCCTTGCCGCCATTCTCACCGGCATGGGCTCGCTTTCCTACGGGGAACTCGCCGGCGAGCGCATGAAGCTCGGCCTGCTGCTGCATGATCCGGAAGAAGAACACGATTGCTTCTCGGACAACACGCACAACTCGCATCTCCACGACGCGATCGGCATCCAGGCCGCCTATACCGGTGAATATACCCGTGTCGACGGCACGAAGCTGACCGGCCCCTCGCTTTCCGAACTCGTCGCCGCAAGGGACGCGGCCCTCGACAAGGAAATGAAGGACAACCTCGCCGCCACCGTCGAAAAGATGCAGGCGATGGCCAAGCGCGCCGAAACAGTCGAGGCCTACGACCAGATGATCGGCGAAGGCAACGCCGAGGGCAATGCCACCGTGCAGGCCGCGATCGATGGCCTCGTCGCGCAGGCGAAGACCGTCGAACGCGTCATTGCGTCGCTCGAACTCGGTACGATCGAGCTTGAAGGTTCCGACAGCCTGGATAATCCTAGCGCCGTCTTCCAATAAGCCGAAAAGGCGGGCCGCCCCCGATGCGGCCCGACCCAAGTCCCATGCATGTGACATCCCGCCTCCTAGCGCTGCCGCTTGCCGCGCTCATCAGCGTCACCGCAACAGCAGCGGCGACGGGCAGCGGTCTCGGCCCCGCCGTCAATGCAGAATTCCAACTGAATGCCGCGGCTGAAATCGGGAAAGGCGGAGTCGACACCCCCCTCTGCCCTGCCGGGCATCTCCCCCACAAGGGGGGAGATTGGCCGGAAGCAAAGCCTTGCCTGACGGCGAGTGCGCAAAGGTCGGGGTCGAATACAACCGCACACGCAGCGAGTAATCGGTTAAGCGTGGCATCGCCGTCGCCCCTTGCTGATCTCCCCCCTTGTGGGGGAGATGCCCGGCAGGGCAGAGGGGGGTGCAGCGCCAGGCAGATCGCAGACAACCAGATCCCGTCCTCTTCACGCGAAGACCTTTCCGAGCACGACCGCTCGCGCGCGCTCACCGTCACCCGGCCGACGACGGATTTCTCCAAGGCCGAACAGTTCGAGGCCCTTTCCGCCGGCGCCGCAACGACGATTGCGCCGATCGATCGGCAAATCTTCTCCCAGTTTTCGGCGAACCTACCCTTCGAGGCCGAGCAGAACTTCAAGCTCGGCAAGGCGCTCTTCGAAAAGCTCTGGGTTTCGTCGCCCTCGTCCACGCAGGCATCCGACGGGCTCGGCCCGCTCTACAACGCCCGCGCCTGCGAGAGCTGCCACCCCCGCGATGGGCGCGGCCGCCCGCCGGAAGGGGCGTCCGACGCAACCTCGATGTTCTATCGTCTTGCCCGTGCACCGCGTGACGACACCGAACGGCAAGCGATCGCATCCCATGCCGCGCTCAATTTTCCCGATCCTGTCTACGGCACGCAGCTTCAGGACAGTGCCGTGCCAGGGATCGCGGCCGAAGGGCGCGTCACCATCGCCTACACGGAAGCGCAGGTCGCGCTCGCGGGCGGCGAAACGGTTTCCCTGCGCAAACCACATTACGCCGTCGCGGACCTTGCCTATGGTCCGCTCGATCCGACGACAACGCTCTCACCGCGCGTCGCCTCGCCGATGATCGGTCTCGGACTGATCGAGGCGATCCACGAGGCGGATATTCTGGCGCGTGCAGACCCCGACAACCGCGACGGGGACGGTATCAGCGGGCGGCCCGCCCTGCTCCGCGACGCCAAAACCGGAGCCATGGTGCTAGGTCGCTTCGGCTGGAAGGCGCAGAGCGCGTCGCTACGCCGCCAGGCCGCCGATGCCTTCGCCATCGACATCGGCATTTCCAGCCCGGACAACGACCGCAGCCATGGCGATTGCACCGAGGCGCAGACCGACTGCCTCGCGCTGCCGATCGGCGTTCAGGAACGGCTCGGTCCCGTCGAGGCGCCTGACCCGGTGCTTGGTCTCGTGACCTTCTATGCCTCAAATCTGGCGGTGCCCGCCCGCCGCAAGGCAAGCTTCCCGGAAACGCTTAGGGGAAAGCGGCTCTTCTACGAATCGGGATGTACGGCCTGCCATACGCCGAAATTCGTGACGCGACGCGATACATCGCACAAGGAGCAGGCGTTCCAGTTGATCTGGCCCTATTCGGATTTCCTGCTGCACGACATGGGTGAAGGTCTCGCAGACGGCCAGGAGGTCGGCGTCGCCGATGGCCGCGAGTGGCGCACGCCGCCGCTCTGGGGGATCGGATTGACGCAAACCGTCAGCGGCCACACCTACTTCCTCCACGATGGCCGCGCCCGTAACCTAATCGAGGCCATTGTTTGGCACGGCGGCGAAGCGGAAAAGGCGCGGAACGCCTTCGTCAGCCTGCCGAAGGACGACCGAAAAGCCCTGATCACATTCCTGGAGTCACTCTGATGCGCCTTCGGCATTTCCTGGCACTCGGCCTTCTCCTCATGGCGCACGCCGCGATGCCTGCAGTGGCGCAGGAGGGGAGCGCGCTTTCCCCGCGTGTCCTTGACGAGGCAGCCTTGCCGGGCGTCATGGCGAAGGCCGTGGATAACTTCGTCATTCCCGGCTATCGCGACCTGTCGCACTCGACGACCCTCCTCGTCGAAGCAACGTCGACGCTTTGCCACGCCCCGTCTGAGCCAGCGCTCGAGACGACGCGAGCAGCTTTCTCCGGCGTCGTTCGGAAATGGTCGGCGATCGAAATCGTCCGCCTGGGGCCGGCGCTGGAGCAGAACCGGTTCGAGCGGTTCCTGTTCTATCCCGATCGCAAGAGCACCGGCCTCAAGCAGGTACAGGCCATTCTTGCCAGGGGCGACGAGACAGCAACGGAACCGGGCCGCCTCAAGACAAAGAGCGTCGCGGTGCAGGGGCTGGGCGCGCTTGAATACGTCCTTTACGGCACAGGGGCGGAGGTGCTCGCCGGGAAGAACGGCGACTTCCGCTGCCGCTACGGCCGCGCAATATCGCAGAACCTGAAGGCGATCGCCGGCGAACTGCTTGTCGCATGGGAAAAACCGGACGGTATACAGGCTGCCTGGAAGAAACCCGGACCCGGCAATCCGCTCTTCCGCGACAACAAGGAGGCCGCGACGGAGCTGCTCGGCGTCCTGGTCCACAGCGTCGAGATGGTGAAGGACCAGCGGCTGCGACCCTTTTATGCCGGAGCGATCGACGGGAAGCGGGCCGAGGGTCGTCCGAAGCTCGCCATCTACTGGCGCTCGGAAAATACGATGCCGTCGATCTCGGTGAACCTCCGGGCGCTGCAGACGCTCTTCAACACGGCCGCGATGGAAAGCCTGCTTCCCGCCGACAGCCGCTCGATCGCCGGCTCGGTGAACTTCCTGTTCAAGTCGCTGATCGGCGCAGCGGACCGCATCGATGGTCCGATCGAGGCGGCGCTTGCCGACAGAAAACAGCGGGCCACGCTCGATTTCATCGCTCTCAACACGGCCGACCTGCTCGACAGACTGAACCGGAACTTCGGCGGAGCGATCGGACTTGGAGCCGGCTTTTCATTCGCCGACGGCGATTGACCGGTTTCAGAGAGCTGCCGGGCGCTCAGGTTGACAAGTCGGCCCTTTGGGCGCAAAGGGCATTCCGTGTCCGTCTTCGGGCATGTTTCACCACAAGGATCAACCGGAAATGAACCCCGACAGTCGAAGTCGAGCCTTCACGCTCACGGCCGTCCGGTCCTGATTGATCAGGGCTTCAGGCGGTCGGATGACTTGGCCCCATGGAGCCCCAAATGCTGCGCATCTACAAAAGCCAGAACAGCCATCTCGTGCTCGTCGATCTCCTCAACGGCCTGGCTTCGCCGGAGCCGGTGATCTGGTTCGACCTCTTCAATCCTTCCGCCGAAGAAACGCGGCTCGTCGAAGACAAGCTGGCAATCGCGATTCCTACACGGGACGAGATGCAGGAAATCGAACTTTCCGATCGTCTCTACCAGGAGGACGGCGCCGAGTTCATGACGATGACCGCGGCGGCGAAACTCGACAGCGACTATCCGGCCAAAGTGCCGGTGACGTTCATCCTCAAGGGAACGAGTCTCGTCACGGTACGTCACGCGGATCCGAAGTCGTTTCAGGTCTACGCCAACCGGATCCAAAAGCCGAACGGAGCGGCGTGCGAAACCGGTGAACTCGTGATGCTCGGGCTGCTCGAGGCGATGATCGACCGCACGGCGGATGCGCTGGAGCGCGCCGGCAACGAGGTCGATGCGATCTCGCGCGAAGTCTTCCGCAAGTCGAACGCCAGCGCCACCAAGAAGACGCGCGACCTGCAATCGCTGATCGAGCAGATCGGGCAGAAGGGCGACCTGTTGACGATCATTCGCGAAAGCCTGGTCAGCGTCGGGAGGCTTGTCGCCTATCACGTCGCGATCGAGGGAAATGGCCAGCGCAAGGCGGCAAAGGAGAGCCGTCAGCGGGTCAAGCTGATCCAGCGCGACGCGACTTCACTCGGCGATCACGCGCTGTTTCTCTCGAACAAGATCAATTTCCTGCTCGACGCGACGCTCGGCCTCATAAACCTCGAACAGAACCAGATCATCAAGATCTTCTCGGTGGCGGCTGTCGTGTTCCTGCCGCCAACGCTGGTCGCCTCGATCTATGGCATGAATTTCGACGTGATGCCGGAGTTGAAATGGCAGCTCGGCTACCCCTACGCACTTTCAATGATGGTGCTTTCGGCTTTGCTGCCCTTTCTCTATTTCAAGCGCCGGGGCTGGCTGTAGCGCGATTATCTGTTACACCCAATCGGGATCGGCGGCAGCATCACCGCCGCCATCGTCCCGTTTACGACAAGACGCGCATGAACGCGAAGAGCCTTATCGACCGACGCAGCTTCATCAAAATGGCAGGTGCCGCCTGGGTGGCGGCGCTTGCCCCGCGTGCTGCCCTTGCGCTCGAACGAGCGGATGCCGTCTTCGCTTCGGCCTTCATGGACCCGGACGGCAGCTTCGGTGTCGCGACGCTCACGGAAGAGGGCGAAATTGTCGACCGGACGCTGCTGCCGGCACGTGCGCACGGCATGACGTCCTCACCGGAAAGCCGCCGGGTAGTCGCCTTTGCCCGCCGGCCGGGTACCTATGCCGTGATCTTTTCGCCGGACGGCACGGCCGAGCCGGTCGTCATCACCGCCGCCGAGGGCCGGCATTTCTTTGGCCACGGCTGTTTTTCGGCCGACGGGCGCTTGCTTTACGCCACCGAGAACGACTTTTCCGCCAATCGCGGCATGATCGGCGTCTACGACGGAACCAAGGGATTTACCCGGATCGGAGAATTTCCGACCTATGGCATCGGGCCGCATGACATGACCCTTGCCGCCGACGGGAGGACGCTCGCGATCGCAAATGGCGGCATCGAGACCCATCCGGACTTCGGCCGCACCAAGCTCAACCTCGATAATATGGAGCCGACTCTCACGCTCGTCGACACCTTCACCGGCGCGCTCATCGAAAAGCACCTGCTGCCGAAGGAGCTTAGGCGGCTTTCGACCCGGCATGTGGACATCGATGCGGAGGGAAAGATCTGGTTCGCCTGCCAGTACGAAGGGGCGCGCAACGAGCTGCCACCGCTCGTCGGCCACTTTTCCCCGGGCGAAGACCTGGCCTTTCTCACTCTCCCCGAGCGGACGACCGAAGCGCTCGCGAACTATGTCGGCGCAATCGCCGTCAACCGCCGCGAAGGGCTCGTCGGCCTGACGTCCCCGAAAGGCAATATCGCCGTTACGCTCGATGCCCGGACGGGCACCGTTTTGAAGCAAGAACTTATCGCCGAGGCCGCAGGCGTCGCCGCGGCCGCGCATGGATTCGCGGTTTCCTCTTATGACGGGCGCTTCAAGGAGCGCAAAAGCGCCGTTGCCTGGGATCAGCATATCGTCAGATTGGGATAGACGCCGGCCGATCACATCGCGGCATTCCGGGCGCCAGAAAGCGCTGTGAGATCGTCCCAGCGATAGGCCACCTGATCATAGATTTCTCCGCCGACGCTGACGCGTCCTCGACCGACGACACGGGCACCGAGCCGTTCATAAAAAGCGCGGTTCGGATTGTCCGCCAGCACCCAGGCAAAAAGCGACGAGGCGCCCGTGTCCCGGCAATGCCCGGCAACCGTGCGCACCAGCGCAGAGCCGATGCCGGCACCCTGGAATTCCTCCAGGAGATAGAGCGTATAGAGTTCCCGGTCGAAGGCCGGCGGCATGGAACGCGCCCGCCCGTAACTCGCCAGGCCGATGACCTTCTTGGTGGCCATGTCGACCGCGACGGTGTGGAACACGCCTGCGACGCGCATCCGGCGCGCATGCCGGATCGCCTGATCCTCGACCGTCATCGCATCGAGATATGCATCGGAAATGAGCCCCCGAAACGTCGACCGCCAGGTTTCGACGAGCACTGACGCCATCATCAGGACGTCGTCAGCTACGGCCGGTCGGATTTCAATGCGTCTGATGTTCCTCATTGTAGACATATATGGATCAGCAGGGGTTCGCGAAAGCAAGCGCCGGTCCCAATTCGCGCATCTTTTGCCTCGATGCGGTGGAAGCGCGAAAGCTGGCGCCCGGCGGTTGTCCACGCGCTGATTTTCCGCATCGCTCATGCTTGTCCTGCTTCCGCGCGCGTGCCACTGTCGGGCGACAGCGGGCAGTCGGCCCCGCCCTCGGAAAGGCTTCTTCTATTGATCGACGACAGCGAGCCGCATGATTTTCACGCCCGCATCCGGGAAAGCTTCAACCGCCAAGCGGCAATGCACACCATCGGCGCCGAGTTGACGCGCATCGAACAGGGAACTGTCGAGATCGAATTGCCCTTCGACGGCAAGCTCACGCAGCAGCATGGTTTGCTGCATGCCGGAGTGATTTCCGCCGCGCTTGACGCCGCCGGGACCTATGCGGCCTATTCGCTGATCGACCCCGACGCATCGCTGCTGACGATCGAATTCAAGGTGAACCTTCTGTCGCCCGGCCGCGGCGACCGCTTTCTTTTCCGCGGCGAGGTGACAAAGCCTGGCACGACCATCATCGTTTCGGACGGGCGGGGCTATGCCATCCGCCCGGACGGGCCGGCAAAGCTGATCGCATCGATGACGGGCACCATGATGGTGGTGCGCGGACGCGAGGGGATCGAGGGATGAGCTTTGAACTGAAGCCCGTGGCCGGCCGGAAGATCCTCTACGTGATGGCGGTCGACGCGGAATACGGGCCAAGTCTGCGCGCCCGCATTGCACCGCTGATGACCGGCGTCGGCCCGGTCGAAGCCGCCGTCAGATTGACGCGGACGCTCGCCGCGCTCGATGCCGGCAACAACCTGCCCGATCTCGTCGTTTCGCTGGGCTCGGCGGGGTCCGCCACGCTCGAACAGACCGAAGTCTACCAGGCGACCTCGGTCGGCTATCGCGACATGGACGCGTCCGTGCTCGGTTTCGAGAAAGGGGCGACGCCGTTCCTCGATCTGCCCGCGGTCGTCGACCTGCCGCTACGCATCCCGGGCGTGAAGGAGGCGCGGCTTTCGACCGGCGCCAACATCGTCTCGGGAAAGGCCTATGACGGGATAGACGCCGACATGGTCGAGATGGAGACCTTCGCGGTCCTGCGCGCCTGCCAATCCTTCGGCTTGCCGCTGATCGGGCTGCGCGGCATTTCGGACGGAAAGGCCGACCTCAAGCACATCGACGACTGGACCGAATATCTGCACGTGATCGACGACAAGCTGGCCGCGGCGATCGACAGGCTGGAAGCGGCGATGGAAACCGGTGAAATCAGGCTCTGAAGGCCCTAAATTGTCGGGGTGCAATGTAATCGTTGCACTGATCCCGGGCTTTGATTAAAGGCTCGCCATGATTATGGGTCAGGACCTGACCCAGCTCGTTTGAAGGCCCGACATGACCCAGACAGCCCATCCCGATACCGTCCTCATCATCGACTTCGGCAGCCAGGTGACCCAGCTCATCGCCCGGCGCGTGCGTGAATCCGGCGTCTATTGCGAGATCGTGCCGTTCCAGTCGGCCGAGGAGGGTTTCAGGCGCCTGAAACCGAAGGCGGTGATTCTGTCGGGCAGCCCGGCCTCGACGCTCGAGATCGGCTCTCCCCGCGCGCCGTCGGTCATCTTCGACAGCGGCCTG
This sequence comes from Sinorhizobium sp. 8-89, assembly GCF_030124325.1. Taxonomy (GTDB): domain Bacteria; phylum Pseudomonadota; class Alphaproteobacteria; order Rhizobiales; family Rhizobiaceae; genus Sinorhizobium. Next base: position 158,780 of record NZ_JASKLR010000007.1, on the reverse strand, counting down.
CCGGTCTTCGGCATCTGCTATGGCCAGCAAACCATGTGCGCGCAGCTCGGCGGCAAGGTGGAAGGCGGCCATCACCGCGAATTCGGCCGCGCCTTCCTGGAGGTCGAGAAGGAATGCGCCCTCTTCGACGGCCTCTGGTCGGTCGGCTCGCGCCACCAGGTCTGGATGTCGCATGGCGACCGCGTCACCGCGATCCCGCAGGGCTTCGAGGTGGTCGCGACCTCGGCCAACGCACCCTTCGCCTTCATCGCCGACGAGAAGCGCAAATATTATGCGGTGCAGTTCCATCCGGAAGTGGTCCACACGCCTGACGGCGCCAAGCTGATCGCAAACTTCGTGCACAAGATCGCCGGCATCAAGAGCGACTGGACCATGTCGGCTTATCGCGCCAAGGCGGTCGAGGCGATCCGTGAACAGGTCGGCGACAAGAAGGTGATCTGTGCGCTTTCCGGAGGCGTCGATTCCTCCGTCGCAGCCCTTCTCATCCACGAGGCCGTCGGCGACCAGCTCACCTGCATCCTCGTCGACCATGGCCTGATGCGCAAGGACGAGGCGGCGAACGTCGTCGCCATGTTCCAGGAACACTACAACCTCCACCTTCTCCACATCGATGCCTCCGACCGCTTCATCGGCGAGCTTGAGGGCGTCAGCGACCCGGAGACCAAGCGCAAGATCATCGGCCGTCTCTTCATCGAGGTCTTCGAGGAAGAGGCCAAGAAGCTCGGCGGCGCCGATTTCCTCGCGCAAGGGACGCTTTATCCGGACGTGATCGAAAGCGTTTCCTTCACCGGCGGACCATCGGTGACGATCAAGTCGCACCACAATGTCGGCGGCCTGCCGGAGCGCATGAACATGCAGCTCGTCGAGCCGCTGCGCGAACTCTTCAAGGACGAGGTGCGCGTGCTCGGCCGCGAACTCGGCCTGCCCGACAGCTTCATCGGCCGCCATCCCTTCCCCGGGCCGGGCCTTGCGATCCGCTGCCCCGGCGGCATCACCCGCGAGAAGCTTGAAATCCTGCGCGAGGCGGACGCGATCTATCTCGACGAGATCCGCAAGGCCGGTCTCTACGACGCGATCTGGCAGGCCTTCGCCGTGCTCCTGCCGGTGCAGACGGTCGGCGTCATGGGCGACGGCCGTACCTACGAATTCGTCTGTGCGCTCCGCGCCGTCACCTCGGTCGATGGCATGACCGCGGACTTCTACCACTACGACATGGAATTCCTCGGCCGCGCCGCGACGCGCATCATCAACGAGGTCCGCGGCATCAACCGCGTCGTCTACGACGTGACGTCGAAGCCGCCGGGCACGATCGAGTGGGAGTGAGGGAAACGGCGATGATAGGCGGCTCTACCGTAGAATTTCCCAGAAAATACAATGATTTGTGGGCAGGGCAGACTGCTAGCCAGGGCACATTATCAATGGAATTGACAAACCCATCAAGTCATTGAAATCGTTGAGAATCGGAGCGCATGGCGCGGCTCGCAGCTTGTAGCAGATCACCTGACGGTACTTTTGACGGTGCTTTTCGCATCCGACAGAGCATTCTAAAAAGTACCGTCATTCGTTTTTAGGGTTTGACGGTACTTTTCTGTGTGTCAATCATTTGAAATATATAACGAAAATTGCCCGTAGCATGACATTTCCGCGCTGACGGTACTTTAGTTATCGACATACATAGTTTCAGCTTAGGCTGCGGTACCGATCAATGTTCCGGACCCGATTGCATATCGTCGGATGGCACCGTCGCATCACCTATCAAATGTTGTCCCGACTGCTGCCGGATCTGCGATGGAGAGAAGCGTCGACCGCATCCAGGCGGGAGCTTGGATGCGGTAGATGCGCGCGTCTTTTTATCGTTGGGAGAAAGATGAGGTGCCGCGATCTGTGTAAGCTCGGCCGCGCGCCGGCCCAATATGACGAAGCGCCTGGACCACGCTCCCGGCCAAGCTGCCCGTAGCAATCAAATGCTTATCCGCCCGCGTGGTCGTTGCCACCGTGCGCGGCGATGAACATGGCGACGGCCGACCGGCAATAGGATTCGATTTCGTTGTCGTCCTCTGCCCTCGCCTCATCGAAGCGTGCGATAATCAGGAGATCGGATCCTTTGAAAAGCGCGGCAAACAAGCGGGCGGACCGGAGAGGATCGGGCACGTTCAGAACCGCCTTCGCGTGCAACTGACGCAACAGGGCCTCGATTTGGGCGATGACATGGGCGGGGCCGGCTTCGTAATGGAGCTTGCTTAACGACTTTTGATTCGTCTTGTCGGCCATGATCATGGCTTCGACACTGCGGACGTCCGAGCTCAACAGCGTGCGAAGCAGGGATGATCCCACCGCCATGAGTTGATCTTCGGCCGAACCGTCGACGCCTTCAAAAAGGGCCTGTGGTGCAAACTGATGGCAGCGGGCCGCGATGGCCGCGCTGAACAGCGCCTCCTTGTTCTCGAAGTGCCGATAGATGCTGAGCTTGGATATCCTCGCCCGCTGGGCGACCTTGTCCAATGTCGTCGCTTGAAAACCCAATTCCACAAAGAGTTCGCACGCGGCGTCGACTATCGTTTGGCCAAGCGCCTGGTTGGCGGGCCGGCCGCGCCGGCCCTGGCTATTTTCGGTCACGACAATTCCAGTCCTTGACAGTATCCTAATTCTTGCATTACGATACCATGTAGTACCTGAAATATGCAAGCCAACGGGTAGATTTCAACTTGTCCTCCAAAGCAAGTTTCCCCGGGGCCGCCCGGCGATATCGAATGCGGCATTGTCCGGCCGGCCAAAACAGTGATGGGCGACTCTCTCGTCGATGCCGAAGCCCTGCTCGCTGCCCGTCTCGGGCGCGTATCGCTGGACGATATTTCGCGCCAGGCCCGGCCCAACCCCTCCATCCACAACACGGAGCTTATCACCATGGATGACGTCATCATCATCGGCGGCAGCTTTGCCGGTCTCGCCGGCGCCCTGCAGCTCGGCCGTGCCCGCCGCAAGGTCACCGTTCTCGATACCGGCCTGCCGCGCAACCGCTTCGCCGGCCACTCGCATGGCCTGCTCGGCCACGATCACAAGCCACCGCTGGACATCCTGGCCGAGGCGCGGCAGCAGCTAGCGCGCTATCCCACGATCAGGCTGGTTAATGCCCGGGCCGACAGCATCTCCGGCGCCATCGACGATTTCTCCGTCCTCACTGGCGATGGCGAAAGCCTTAGGGCGCGCCGCCTGATCCTGAGCTATGGCGTCGCCGACCAGATGCCTGATGTTCCGGGCTTTGCCGAAGGCTGGGGCACGTCCATCGTGCCCTGCCCCTATTGCGACGGCTTTGAAGTCGCCGGCCAGCATTGGGGCCTCGTCTGGTCCGGCCGGCAGTCGCACAATCATGTCAGACTGTTCCACGACTGGACCGACAGGTTGACGCTCTTCGCCGATGGTCACGACATTCCGCCCGATATCCGGGCCGATCTGGCGCGCCGCAACATACCTGTCGTCGATGGCCGGATCACCGAGATCGCCCATCACGGGGGCCATAACGCCACCGTCAAGCTCGATACCGGCCCCAATGTCGCGGTCGACATCCTGTTCGCGCATCCGCGCAACAAGCCGTCCGCAAGCCTGCATGAATCACTGGGCCTCGCCACGGTCGATACGCCCCTCGGCATCGCCCTCAAGGTCGACGAGCGCCGCGAAACCAACATGCCCGGCATTTACGCCGCGGGCGACCTCGCCAACCCCCTCATGCCCTCGGTCACTTTGGCATCATCGCACGGCGCGACCGCGGGCATCTCCGCCCAGCAGTCGATGCTGGTTTGAAAGCACAGATTGGAGATGAGCATGGCCGTCGAACCGGACAGCGCGGGGGTCCGCTTCCCTCCGCCCTTCGTCTATCTGGGAGCGCTGCTGTTGGGGCTGGCGGCGGAGCGGTTCGTCACCCTGCGCTCTTTCGGCATCGACTGGCGGTTGCTGGTCGCGACGGGCGCGCTGCTGCTCGTTGCCGGCGCGGCGATAATGCTTGCGGCGGCGGGGCTGTTCCGGCGGCTGGGCACCAACGTTCCGCCGTCGCAGCCAACGACCCTCATCGCAACGACCGGTCCTTATCGGTGGACCCGCAATCCCATGTATCTCGGCATGGCGCTTATCTATGCCGGCCTTGCGATCGGCTTCGACGGGCCGATCGCCTTCGCCTTGCTCCCGTTGGTGCTGATCGCGATCCAGACGCAGGTGATAGCCCTCGAGGAGCGCTATCTCGAAGCGAAGTTCGGCGACGACTACCGCCGCTACAAGGCCGAGGTTCGCCGCTGGCTCTGACTATTCCGCCGCTGCCGCCTGCGGGGCCTTCTGATAAACCAGCACCGGCTTCCTTGCCGCGACCCCTCCGGGAAGAAGTTCAGCAAGCGAGGGCGCGACATTGCACCTTGAACCGTGCTGTCGCGCCCTCGGAGCGGGTGGGTCTTGAGGTGTCCAGTTTATGCTGCCGGGAGTGTCTAGTTTGCACTGCCAGCGGTATCCAGTTCACCTACAAACGGAGAGGGACGGCGCTTGGATGACGCTGCCGCGGCGGGTCGCGTTGTGGCGCGCCCTCTGCTATGAAAGTTGGTGACGGTACTTTCTTCGTTCGCTGTGAAACCCACCTGAGTTGCCCAAAGTGGGTCCGGAAAGGCGATCGACTTCGATAGATGCCGAAACCGCACAAAATTTTCGTGCTATTTTTCCCTTTGAAATCAAGACCGTAACGTTTTGGCGGCCCATGGGTCGGCTTCTTGCGCGGCAACGAATAAAAAACCTAGCTATATTAATGGCCTAACTAGACTTAGAACAATCGAGTGGGAGTGATTTCTGCCCATCCGACGGTATCGGATTCTGCGCCAGAGCACGCCATAAATGCTGATACAAAATAAGACGCTTCCTATTGGCACCTATCGACGGGCATAGGGTCGATCTAGCAAAGGGTCACAAGTCGCGTCGTGTCGGGTGCGGCACTTCGCGGGAGGACGATCGGATGCACCTGACATGAGCACGCCTCCTCGCCGCAGCACCACCACTGGTCTGCGCCAATTTCTTGATCTTGAGCAGCAGCGCAATTGGATAGAAGGCGAGACGAACTTGCATGACGCCGACGAGCGTTCGGAGTCCCTGGAACAGCGGTTCAAGTACGTCGCGCGGTTTCAGAAGCTTCTTCGTCACCCGCAAGCACAAGAAGTTCTGGAGATTCTGAGACTCTACGGCCAAAACTGCATCCCCGTCCCGCGCAAGACCGAGCGTCACTACTGGTCGGTTTCTTGTCTGCCGTCGACCTCCGACAAGCCGCTTGTCCGCGTTAATGCGAGTTGGATGGAGCTTTTCACGGTCTATGCGGACGGCGAGGGCATCCGTGCGAGATTCCTGGTGCATCTTTCGGATTTCACGACGGACCAGTCACCCGCGCAGGGCCATGTGGACGAGCCCTTTCTCGAGCACTGCGTCACGACGGCTGAAGACGTCGGTTATTTCTTCCCGCGCGGCGAGGACATTTTCGGCATCAATGTGCGGGCCTCCGCTTCTATCCGCAAGTTCCTCGCGACCCGCCGCGTGTTGCGCGCCATTCGGACTTTCAATCTGACGCACATGAACCGAGGTCGGAACGCCTATCAGGCGAGCCACTGCTACAGCCTGGCGGATCACATGTTGGAAGGTTGAGCGGCTCTGGGTGCGCGCACCCTGGCGAGGTTGCCAGCCGCTGCGGCGTCGCTGGCCGCGGTCCCTCCCTTGTACGCGGCCATTGGCGCCCTGCCCCCTCAACCGTCGAAAAGCTTTGTAGCCGGACTGCGGCTCAACGGCGGTCCAGCAGTCTGGCCACCGCTTCGCGGACAAGCGCGGGGACGCTTTCGGGATCATCCAGATAGGCGCTTTCCAGCAAGCCGTCCGATACGGCGACGAGGAGAGAGGCCGTGACGGAAGGAACTGGATCGCCATCCGCGGCAAGAAGGTCGCGGAGGCTGTCGTGATACCATGAGCGGCGCGCATTAACCGCGTGCCGCACTGGGCTGGTCGGGTCGGGATATTCCGCCGCCGCGTTGAGGAACGGACACCCCCGCCATCCCCCCGCGACCACGGCCTCGCTGATGCGCCCCATGATAGCCGCGATCATTTCCCGTGGGGGCTGCTTCGGCAACGCTGCAGTTGCTGCCCGCCCGAGCCTGTCCTGCTCCTCGATATAGGCGACGACGAGTTCGTCCTTCGACGGAAAATGCTTGTAGAACGTCGCCTTGGCCACGCCGGTCTCCGCAATAATGCGGTCGATGCCAACGGCATGAATGGCCCCCTCGTAAAAAAGCCGGGTCGCGGTATCGAGTAAGCGGCGACGCGCGGGACTATCTTCAGGGCGGCTACGCAAAGTTACCCGCGAAATTATGGAACGCTTCAATAGCGCTTTTGAGGCGCACCGCCCCGAAGACCTCGACGACCTGATTGGCGAGGGCTGCGTTCTCGAGAATACGACGCCCGCTCCGGATGGAGCGCGCTACGAAGGACGTGAGGCGTGCCTCAACTTCTGGAAGGGAATCGCATCCTCCGAGTACCTTGTTTTTGAAGCGGAGGAGATTTGGGCCAGCGAGGACCGCGGGATCATCCGCTGGCACCTCCGCTGGAGCGAGCGTGAAGCGGACCAGGTTCGAGGCGTCAACGTCATGCGCGTTCAGGACAGGAAGATCGTCGAAGCACAGGGGTATGTAAAGGGACCATAGGGATCGAGGGACGCAAGCGGCGCGCAGCGCGCACTTTCGCATATCGGGAGAGTCCGATCTTGATGGCGACCAGCACAGGCGCGGCGATGACAAAGAGCAGGGCGACTGCGTTGAACGCGGTGTCGAAGGCGATCACGGTGGACTGGCCTGTGACGACCCTGCCGAGCAGGCTCGTCGCGGCTCGGCCGGCGGCCGCGGCGTCCATTCCTCGCGCCGCGAGCATGGCTGCCGTCTTCGTCAGCCGCTCGCCAACCGCGGGGCCCCCTGCGGTGACGTTGGCGCCAAGGACCGCGACATTGGCGGCGACGTCATGGTCGATGAGTGTCTGGAGTGCGGCGACCCCGATAAGGCCACCAAGCTGGCGACCCGTATTGAAGAGGCCTATCCCGGAGGCGAGATTCCGGCTGTTGAGGTTGCTGAAGGCGATCAGCGTGATCGATAGAAAAAGGAATCCAAGGCCGAAGCCGCGCAACAGGATCGCTGCCATCATGTCGTCCGCGCCGCTTTCGCTGGTCGATCCGGACAGCATCCACATCGCAGCCATGATCATCAAGATTCCGAAGGGCACCGTCGCGACCGGAGGAACGCGGCGGACCTGCACGAGAAAGGCGGCAATGAGGAGCGAGCCGATGAAAAGCGCGCCACTTGGCAACAGCAACTGGCCGGCTTCAGTGGGCGTGAACGCGAGGACGGACACGGCAAACGAGGGAATCAGGAATGCGCTCCCGAACAACGCGGCGCCGGCGACGAAACTGACGATAAAGGCGAAGCAAAAATCTTCCGATTTGAACAGGGCAAAGTCGAGCAGGCCTTGGTCCTTGGCCAACATTTGTTGACCGAGAAATGCCAGCAGCGCCGCTGCACCGACCACGGTCAGCCAAAGAATGCGAGGTTCCTCGAACCAGTCCCATCGGCTGCCCTGGCTGAAGACATAGGTGAAGCAGAAAAGCGCGACGGAGATCAGTGAGAAGCCGATCCAATCAAACGGACGTTGCGCGGCCTTGGCAAACATCGGGCTGTCTGCAATCAGCAGAAGTCCCGCGGCCGCCAAGGCCACCGGCACAATGCTGAAGAAGATCCATGCCCAAGACTGGCTATCGAGCAACCACCCCTGAAGGGCCGGGGCGATGGTCGCGGGAGCGACAACCGACCCCATGGCAAACAGGGCTTGAAGGATCGGTTGGCGGGATCGCGGATAGGCGACAAAAATGATCGCCTGGCCGCCGACAAGCAGGATGCCGCCGGAGAAACCCTGAACAAGTCGAAGCGCGATCAGCAGGTCCAGCCGAGCCGTGATGGCGGCAATGCCGCACGCCATGCCCATGAGGAGCGTTGAGCCGATGATCAGGCTCAGCGGATTGACACGGTTCATCAGCCAGGGGGCGGCCATGAATCCGATGAGCTTGAGAGTGGTGTATCCGATATCCAGCCAGGCGAACTGATCTGGCGTTGCATAGGTGTCGCCGATGATATCGCCGCGCCCGAGCGAAAGCACGGTGCTGGCGATCGCCTCCGTCAGCGTGGCAAGCACTATGCCGGCGACGAGAAGCGCTCCTGTCGCAGGTCTGTCGCGGCTCGGCGCGGCGGCGGCTGTGGTCATGAGCCACTCCCTCGATCAAGCTCGACATGCACCTCGGCATATTGGAGGTCGGCCTTCTTATGTCCCATTTGGAGCCCACCGTTGAGCAAAGCTGCCAGCGAGCGAGTAGAGTTCCGCCGGCTCGATAAATCCGGTGAGTGCATACCGGCCAGCCGCGATCGCTGTTCCGGAATCGAGGAGCATCGCAAATCGCTTGGACATCAGGAGGGGACGGCTGGTCGCGCTGCATACGGCTTGAATCCGGCTCACCAGATTGACGTCTGGCCCTATCACCGTGAAATCGAGCCGCCGGCCCGAGCCTATGTTACCATAACCGACCTCTCCATAGTGCAGCGCGATGCCGGCATGGAGTTCAGCATCGGGTGCCGCGAATCGACCCAGGCCTTCCAACGCACTTAATGAGCCCTGCAGTGCGGCAGAGCAGGACGCGGCGGGACTATCGCGATGAAAAAAGGCGAGTGCCGCATCGCCCATGAACTTGATCACCTCACCGCCCGCGTCGGCGATTGCCGGCACGATGCGATCGAAGTAGGCGTTGAGAAGTTCGAGCACCCGCTCTGCGGGCAATCGGTTAGACAGCGCCGTGAAGCCACGCAGATCACAGAGCATCAATGCGGCCTCAAGCGTTTCGATTTCGCCGCGGCGGATGCGGCCCGCCATTACGCGCCGCACTGTCGTCGCGCCGACATAGGTATCGAGCAGCGTCAACTCGACTCTCCTGAGAGTACGCAGCTCGCAGGCATTGCGCAGAGCCGGAACGATCCGGTCCAACGCAGCCAACTCGGACGGGGCAAAGCCGCTCGGGCATGTCGTCGAGAAGGTTGCGGCACTGACAAGGCCATCGGCATTGCACAGCGGGACGATGACGAATTCGATGAGACCGCGTCCGTGAAAGAGGTCCGTATGGACCCATGCTGGGTCGATGGAGCTATCGAGACGCACGATTACCGGCTTGCGCGTCTCCATGACGCGACGGAGTGGGCTGCCGGCAAAGCCCGGCGAAATTTCGGTGCCGTGCTCCCTGTCCCGAATCTCGACAGCTTCGTTGGGTGCCCAGGCCACGCTGCGGCCAAGAATTTCCGGGTGCAGCGTTCTTAAATTGAGCGTCAGCCGGTCGATTGGTAAACCGGCCGCTCGGAGGCGCCGTCCAAACCCGGCTGCGAGACCCGCGTCGTCCAGTTCGTGGCTTTCATCCCCTACCAGCCATTCGATCAGTTCGATCGTGGCTGCCGAACTAATGGGGCCGCCGCTAGCACCCGGCGGCGATCCGGATCTGCCACATGCTGCGATCATCTTTCCGTCTCTTTTCCTGAACACTCCGCCGTCACGGGCAATTAGCTTGGCGATTTCGTCGTCGCAAAGCCGCTTTCTCGATCGATCTCGACACGGGCGGACAAGCCGGGCACGAGCCGGCCGGGCAACGGATTGCTGGCAAACCGGATCTTCACCGGAACGCGCTGGACGACGCGAACGAAGTTTCCTGTTGCATTGTCTGCGGGAAGCAGGCTGAAGGCAGAGCCACTGCCGGGCGCAAAGCTGTCGACCACGCCTTCAAGCCTATCGTTCGGGTAGCCGTCGATGGTGATCCGGACGCGCTGACCGGACCGGATATGTTCGAGCTGGGTTTCCTTGAAATTCGCCACGACCCACACAGAGTTGACCGGAACGATGTCGAGCAACGAAACCCCTGGCGCGACAAGCCGGCCGATGCGGACCTGGCGGTTGCCGACAACGCCACCGACAGGCGCACGGACGACGGTACTATCGAGATCGATTTGGGCGAGATCGCGCGCGGCCTGTGCCTGCGCCACGGCGGCAACGGCAGCTTCGCGCTGAGCGGCAAGGACGGCGATGCGTTGCTGCTGAGCCTCTACCGTTGCCGAGGCGGCCGCGACGCCCGCCTCGGCTCTCGATCGTGCCGCATCACTTTCATCGACGTGGGCCTGGCTGATTGTATTGCTGCGGATAAGCTCGCGGCGGCGGTCGTAGGCCTTGATCGCGAGGTTCATCTCGGCCACAGCGGAACGTCTCTGGGCCGCAGCCTGTCGAACGAGGGCATGCTGAAGCTCTGTCTCCGCATCGACATTGGTGAGGCGAGCTTGGGCAGCTTCGACATTGGCCACTGCTTGCGCAAGCCGCGCGCGGTAGTCTCGATCGTCGATCCGGAACAGGATGTCACCCGCCCGGACGGCTTGGTTGTCCTCGACCTCCACCGCCGTGACGTAGCCCGCTATCTTTGGGGCGAGCGAGGTCACGTCCCCGCGGACATAGGCGTTGTCTGTCGAAATTTCGCCACTCGAGCGAGCCTGAGCCCATCCTGCGGCCACGACTATTACGGCGCCGAGGCACAGCAGCAAGCCGATGATCTTTTTCCTGTTGATCTGCGCCACGACGCCCTCCGGTAATGCGCGTTACCATTGACACATACGGTAACGGACGTTACCAGTCAAGAGGGTCGATTTTGATGAGAGGGGTTAGAAGGCCGTGGTTGCAGCAAAGTCAGGGCGGCCCAAACGTCGCCGAGAGATCCTTCTTCAAGCGGCCGCCGAGGTCTTTTTCGAACAAGGTTATGCGGCGACAAGCATCGACGCGATCATCGAGCGTGCCGGTGGATCGAAGCGCAACATCTACAATGAGTTCGGCAACAAGGAGGGCCTGTTCGCGGCCATCGTCGCCGAAAACGCAGACAAGGTGCTGTCGACCCTGGTAATCGAGGAAATCGAAGGGCACGATCTCGAGGAGACGCTGACAGCGTTTGGTCAACGTCTCATGGAGCTTTACAAATCGCCAACCTTGATCGGCATCTATCGAATTGCCATCACCGAGACCAATCGCTTCCCTGATCTCGTACGGTCGTTCCACGAACAGGGACCGGGCCGGGCCACGTCCCGGCTCGCCCAGGTCCTTGAGGTCGCGAGGCGACGAGGAGAAATTCGGACGGGTGATTGCCTGCGCGTGGCCGGGCACTTTGTAGGCATGATCCGCGACAATCTTCTTCAGGTCATTCTTGGAATCCGCCCGTCGCCATCGGACGAAGAATCGCGGGTGGCAGTCGCTTCCGCCGTAGAGGTCTTTTTGAACGGTGTTCGACCAAGGCAGGACAAGCAGATTGACCGCCCGTGAGTGACGTGATTCGGACGAAGTCTGCTGTGCATTCAGCGACAGCCTATCTACAAGAATAGCGCCATTGCTCCGGGGCGCCGAACTGCTGCGCTCCACTTGCCGCTCTGGACTTGGCACCATCCCGACCTAGGATTAAATTCACATATCCACAGAGCAGTTCGGGCGCCAGCCGCCGGCTTCGACGCCCTCGGGAGGACGGCATGGATCAGCTTTCGTTCGGCTTCGATACAAGGCCGGCGCAGGTCAGCACCGATCTTCTCTATTTTGCGGTTCTGCCGGAGCCGGCTGCGGCAGAACGCCTGGTCGAGACCGGCCGCCGGCTGAAGAAGAAATATGGCCTGTCGTGCCGGCTCTATCCGCCGGGGCGGCTTCACGTTTCACTTGCCGGTCTCGGCCGCTTCAGCGGCCTGCCGGAGGTGGCCGTTTCGGCCGCTTGCCGCATCGGCAGCAGGATCACGGCGTCACCGTTCAACGTGACGTTCGACCGGGCAGCAAGCTTCCGGACAGGAAGCAGTCGCGCGCTCGTCATGAGGTGTCGCGAAGGCGCTGGTGCGCTTCAGGCCATTCACAGGCAGATCATCGGCTCCCTGGATTGCTCCAGCCGACCGTTCGAGCCGCATCTGACCTTGTTCTATGACGATTACGCCGTACCGGGGGTGCACCTCGAGCCCATCACCTGGACGGTGCGCGATATCGTCCTCGTGCACAGTCTTTATGGCCAGGGCCGTCACCGTCATCTGCGCCGCTGGCCGCTCGCGCCTGATCTGCGGCGCGCCACAGGTCTGCTCGCCAGCCTGGCTTGCGCGGCGGGCCTCGTCAGCACATAAGCACATCCGATAGGGGCGTCGCCCCAAATCTTGAGGACGAGGCAAAGTGGAAATTTCGGAAATCATCATCGCCGGCGACACGCCGGGCGTCGAATGGCGGCTGCCGGTCTTCCGGTTCAAGGGCAGCAGGCCCGAAGCTCCCCGGGTCTATATCCAGGCGGCGCTTCACGCCAACGAACTGCCGGGCACGGCGCTCTCGCATTTCCTCCTGGAGAAGCTGCGCCAAGCAAATGCCGACGGCGCGATCCTCGGCGATATCACCGTCGTTCCGCAAGCAAACCCGATCGGTTCGGCGCAATCGCATTTCGGCGAACTGCAAGGTCGCTTCGATCTCGGCTCCCGCACCAACTTCAACCGCGATTTCCCGCTGATTTCCCTCGGCGAACGCGGCGACCTGCTCGAAGACCTCGACAGGCATTCGGCGACCGATCAACTGAAGCGACAACTGCTCTACATAGCACTCGGCGCCGACCTGGTGCTCGACCTCCATTGCGACGATGAAGGGTTGCAATACGCCTATATCGACGAGGCTTTCTGGCCAGAGGCGGCAGATCTCGCCACCGCTCTCGACATGAAGGCCGTGCTTCTCTCCGACGGAGAAAGTTCCGCTTTCGAGGAAGCTGTGGTCCATGCCTGGAAAAACGAAATCGAGGGCCGGAAGAAGACGGCCCTGCCCGACATGCTTTCCGTGACGGTGGAGTTGCGTGGCACGCGCGACGTCTATCCGGAAACTGCCCGGAAGGATGCCGAGGGCGTGTGGCAGTTTCTCCTCGGGCGAGGCGTCATCGCCGGCGCGCACACTGATCTTCCTGCCTTCGCCGGCAAGGTCGTGCCGCTCGACAACATCGAGATGATCCGCGCGCCTCAAGCCGGCGCGATCCTGTTCCATCGCGATATCGGAGAAAGCGTGAAGGCGGGAGACCTGCTCGCGACGATCATTGCCAAACCCGGGATGCCGGACGGCGCGGTCGAGGTCCGGTCGCCGCAGGACGGCCTTATCGTCACCCGCGTCTCGACGCGCCTCGCTCGCCGCCGGTCGGATGTCATGAAGATCGCTTGTGCGGAACCCTCGCGCGCGGCGCGCAAGCCGGGCACGCTCGAAGCGTGACCCTCTGAAATGGCCCTCATTGGCCCGCCGGCCACCTTTTCCCCGCAAGCGGGGCGAGGGAGACTCGCGGCAACGCTCCGCTCTCCAATCCCCCTTCTCCGCCGCCGAGGAGAGGAGACTGGCGGGCGCAGAACCGTCCCCCGCCAAAAACGGGGAGAAGGTCGCGGCAGCGGGATGAGGGGGCCTACGGCGCGACACCCGTGTGTATTTTCGGACTGTCGAGCAGGATGGTCGAGCGGAGCGTCTTGATTTCGGCGATCTGCTCGAACTCGCTCCAGAGCAGGCGCTTGTAGTCCGCGACATCGCGCACGGCGATCTTCAGCAGGAAATCGAAATCGCCGGCGACCGTATGGCATTCGACGACTTCCGGCATGCGCGAGACCAGTTCGATGAAACGCTGTCCCACCTTGCTGGCGGTGCGCTCCAACGTCACTTCGACGAATGCCTGGAAGCCGATACCGGCCGCCTTCGGATCGATGACGACCGTCTGGCGGATGATGCCCGCCGCATAGAGACGCGCCAATCGCCGTGACAATGGCGCCGGCGAGAGGCCGACCCTTTCCGCCAGTTCATTGTTGCTTCTCGATGCGTCCTCGACGAGCAGGCGGATAATCCGCCGGTCGATCGCATCCAGCTCCGTTTTTCCACGATCCATCCCAGTCCGCTCCAACCCACAACTGCGCAAATCCAGAGAAGAACCTGGCCGGAGTTGCGCAAAAACATGTAAGCAATTTTCAATCTGTTCGCAAATGCAGCGTCGAATTTGCGTTCGAACTGTCTTAGAGAGGTTACAAACAAGTCGCGCATATGGCTTGCCTTTCCGCCTGCCCAAAACGACTATTCCTCAATTGTTAGACCAGAGGGAACCCGGCATGTTTGATGCTCTCGCCCGTCAACCCGACGATCCGTTGCTGGCCCTGATCGGCCTCTACCGAAACGACGAGCGCCCCAGCAAGGTGGACCTTGGCGTCGGCGTCTACCGTGACGAAACCGGCCACACGCCGATCTTCCGGGCGGTGAAGGCGGCGGAGAAGCGGCTATTGGAAACACAGAACACGAAGGCCTATGTCGGGCCCGAGGGAGATCCACTTTTCCTCGACCACCTCTGGACGCTCGTCGGCGGCGACACGGTCGAACGGAGCCATATTGCAAGCGTGCAGACGCCTGGCGGCTCGGGCGCATTGCGGCTCGCCGCCGAACTCATCCACCGCCTGGGCGGCAAACGGATCTGGCTCGGCCTGCCGAGCTGGCCGAACCACGGGCCCATCTTCAAGGCGGCGGGTCTCGAGACGGCAACATACGACTTCTTCGACATTCCCACGCAGACGGTGCTCTTCGACAATCTCGTCGGCGCGCTCCAAGGTGCGGCGGCCGGCGACGCCGTCCTCCTGCATGCAAGCTGCCATAACCCGACAGGCGGAGCGCTGAGCGAGGCGCAATGGCTGGAGATAGCCGCGATTGTCGCGCAGCGGGGTCTCCTGCCGCTGGTCGATCTCGCCTACCAGGGTTTCGGCCGCGGTCTCAATCAGGACGTGGCCGGCCTCCGGCATCTCCTAAACGTCGTTCCGGAGGCGCTCCTTGCCGTTTCCTGCTCGAAGTCCTTCGGGCTCTACCGCGAGCGCACCGGCGCCATCTACGCGCTCACCGCCTCGCCGACCTCCGCCGACACGGTGCGGTCCAACCTCGCCGGGCTTGCCCGCACGAGCTATTCCATGCCGCCGGACCATGGCGCGGCCGTGGTGCGCACAATCCTGGCCAACGACGACCTCGCACGCGACTGGGCGGAAGAACTCGAGGCCATGCGCCTGCGCATGACGGGCATCCGCCGGGCGCTTGCCGAAGGGCTCAGAACGCGCTGGCAGGCGCTGGGCGCGATCGCCGACCAAGAAGGCATGTTCTCGATGCTGCCGCTCTCGGAAGCGGAAGTCATGCGGCTGAGAAGCGAGCACGGCATCTACATGCCGACATCGGGTCGCATCAACATCGCCGGCCTGAAGACCGCGGAAGTCGCCGGCGTCGTCGGCAATTTCACGAGCCTCTGACGGAGGCGGCGGAGAGATGAAGGTCGACGGAGAGGTCAGCATCGAGGCGCCAGTGGAACGTCACAGGGTTTATGAGGACGGGCTCGCGATCCTCACCGGCACGCTTATCGTTTCGCTGGGCGTCGTGATCTACAGCAAGGCGGTGCTTCTGACGGGCAGTACCGCCGGCCTCGCCCTGCTTCTGCAATACGCAACTGGAGCCGGGTTCTGGCTGGTCTTCTCGCTCGTTAACCTGCCCTTCTACGTTCTTGCCGTCCGGCGGCTTGGCTGGCCGTTCGCCTTGCGCACCTTCCTCGCGATCAGCCTCGTGTCGCTGTTTTCCCGGCTGACGGCTCAGTGGGTGGAGTTCGCGCGGATCGATCCGGTCTACGCCGCCGTCGTCGGCGGAGGGTTGATGGGCATGGGGCTGCTTGTTCTCTTCCGCCACCGCACGGGTCTCGGCGGCATCAATATCCTGGCGATCTACCTGCAGGAGAAGTGGGGAATCCGCGCCGGCTATTTCCAGCTTGCCATCGACCTGGCGATCCTTGCGGCCGCTGTCTTCGTGCTGCCGCCGGCCAATCTCCTGCTCTCGATCATCGGCGCTGCCGTCGTCAACATGATACTCGCGATCAACCACAAGCCCGGGCGCTACGTCGGAGTGACCTGAGGCGCGACGGCTTTTCTCGCGAAGCGTGTCGGGCTATGTGTCTGACCGACAACGCGGGAGTTGGCAATGACGGTTACGATCTACGGCATCAAGAACTGCGATACGATGAAGAAGGCGCGCAGCTGGCTCGAAGGCCGCGGCGTTACCTACAAGTTCCACGACTACAAGGCCGAGGGAATCGATCGCGCGCATCTCAAGCGCTGGTGCGACGAATTCGGTTGGGAGACGGTGCTCAATCGGTCGGGCACGACCTTCCGCAATCTGCCCGAAGCCGACAAGCAGGACATGACGGCGGAAAGAGCCATCGCGCTGATGCTGGTGCAGCCGTCGATGATCAAACGCCCGGTGCTCGATACCGATGGCAAACTGCTGATCGGTTTCAAGCCGGCACTCTACGAAGCTCGCTTCGGCGCGTAAGAGGCATGCCATGTCCAAGACGACCCGCGCCACGCAGACGCTCGCAAAAGCCGGCGTTTCTTTCACCGTGCACAGCTACGACTACGATCCCGGTGCCGAGCGCGTCGGCCTTCAGGCGGCCGACGCGCTCGGAGAGGATCCTTCCCGTGTGCTGAAGACGTTGATGGCCGAAATGGACGGCAAGCCGGTCTGCTGCATCGTGCCCGACAGGGAAGTCAGCATGAAAAAGCTGGCAGCCGCCTTCGCCGGCAAGTCGGCGAACATGATGAAGCCCGCCGAGGCCGAGCGTTTGACCGGTTATCATGTCGGCGGCATCAGTCCCTTCGGCCAGAGAAAGAGCGTTCCGACGGCGATCGAGGAAGCAGCGTTTGGCGAAGCGCTGGTCTACATCAACGGCGGCCAGCGGGGGCTGCAGGTGCGGCTTGCGCCGAAGGATGCGCAGGCAGCGCTGAAGGCGATCGTCGCTCCTTTGATTGCCTGACATAGATGCAACTGCATACATCTTGACAGGCCCAGCAGGACATTATATATGCAATTGCATCTATACGACTCAGAGCAGGATTATCGATGACCGCGCCACTGACCCTGATCAGCCACCACCTCTGCCCCTATGTTCAGCGCGCCGCGATCGCGCTCTCCGAAAAAGGCGTACCGTTCGAACGCGTCTATATCGATCTCGGCAGCAAGCCCGACTGGTTCCTGAGAATCTCGCCCCTCGGCAAGGTCCCCCTTCTCCGCATTCCACAGGAAGGGGGCGAGGCGATCCTCTTCGAAAGCTCGGTCATCTGCGAATATCTGGAAGAGACCCAGCCGGGACCGAAACTGCACCCGGCCGACCCGCTGACACGGGCGCGCCATCGCGGCTGGATGGAGTTCGGCTCGGCCATTCTTTCCGATCTCTGGGTCTATGAAACCACCCAGGACACCGAGACGCTGGAAGCCAGACGAGGCGTGCTCAAGGCTAAATTCGCGACGATCGAGGCAGAACTCGGCGACGGCCCATTTTTTGCAGGCCCCGATTTCAGTCTGGTCGATGCCGTTTTCGCGCCGATCTTCCGCTATTTCGATGTGTTCGACACGATATCAGACATGGGCATCTTCGACGGACTGCCGCGCGTTACCGCCTGGAGAAAGGCACTTGCCGCACGGGCAAGCGTAAAGGCCGCGGTAACCGCAGACTATCCGCAGCGGTTGATGGAGTTCCTCAGGAAGCACGAAGCGGCGCTTCTCCGGTCCGGACGCACCGC
Source organism: Sinorhizobium sp. 8-89 (assembly GCF_030124325.1). Classification (GTDB taxonomy): domain Bacteria; phylum Pseudomonadota; class Alphaproteobacteria; order Rhizobiales; family Rhizobiaceae; genus Sinorhizobium. The sequence continues at coordinate 141,060 of NZ_JASKLR010000007.1, read as the reverse complement.
CGCGTGACGCGGCGACGACAGCGCCGCGCGTCTCACCAGCCGCGCAAATGATGCTGTAGCACTTTGAACTGCTGCATGTTTTATCCTTAAATCGGCTACGACCAAGGAAACATGCAGTAGCAAAAGCCTTCTGTTTTCGGCTGAACCGGTCTAAAACGGGCGCGCCGCTCGATCGCGCGCGTCCCGGACGCACAAGACGGCGACGGTACCGTAAGCCATGCGCTCGTTTCTGCCGGCGATTGCCGCCGATCCTCGGAAACGGCGCGAGAGGACAGCAGGAGCCGCGATGAACGCCCCCCTTCCATCCGCAAGAAATCCCGTCGATCCCGTGAAGCTCGAAAAGCTCGCGGAGGTCGCAGTCAAGGTCGGCCTGCAGCTTCAGAGGGGCCAGGACCTGGTGGTGACCGCGCCGATCGCGGCGCTGCCGCTCGTGCGCCTCATCACCAAGCACGCCTATATGGCCGGCGCGGGTCTGGTGACGACGTTCTATTCCGATGAGGAAAGCACACTTGCCCGTTACGCCCATGCGCCAGACGAGAGCTTCGATCGCGCGAGCGACTGGCTCTACGAAGGCATGGCCAAGGCCTATGCGGGCGGCGCCGCGCGGCTCGCCATTGCCGGCGACAACCCGATGATGCTTTCGGCTGAGGATCCGGCGAAGGTCGCGCGGGCGAACAAGGCGAACTCGATCGCCTACAAGCCGGCGCTCGAGAAAATCACCAATTTCGACATTAACTGGAACATCGTCTCCTATCCGAACCCCGCCTGGGCAAAGCAGATCTTTCCGGACGATCCCGAGACGGTTGCCGTCGAGAAGCTGGCGAATGCCATTTTTGCCGCCTCGCGCGTCCAGGTCGACGACCCGATCGCCGCCTGGAAAGAGCACAATCAGAATCTCAGGAGGCGCTCGGGATGGCTGAACGGCGAGCGCTTCGCGGCGCTGCATTTCACCGGCCCGGGCACCGACTTGACCGTCGGGCTTGCGGACGGCCACGAATGGCACGGCGGCGCCTCGACCGCCAAGAACGGCATCACCTGCAATCCTAACATCCCCACCGAAGAAGTGTTCACGACGCCGCATGCGCTCCGCGTCGAAGGCCACGTGTCGAGCACGAAGCCGCTCTCCCACCAGGGCACGCTGATCGACGATATTCAGGTGCGGTTCGAGGGCGGCCGGATCGTCGAAGCCAAGGCTTTGCGCGGCGAGGAGGTGCTGAAGAAGGTTCTCGATACCGACGAGGGTGCACGCCGGCTTGGCGAAGTGGCGCTGGTGCCACATTCCTCGCCGATCTCGGCGAGCGGCATCCTCTTCTACAACACTCTCTTCGATGAAAACGCCTCCTGCCACATAGCGCTCGGCCAATGCTACTCGGGGTGCTTCCTCGATGGTGCGAATCTCAGCCAGGAACAGATCCGCGCGCAGGGCGGCAATTCGAGCCTGATCCACATCGACTGGATGATCGGCTCGGGCAAGGTCGATATCGACGGCGTGCGTGCCGACGGCAGCCGCGTGCCGGTCATGCGGAAGGGCGAGTGGGCTTGACTACACTCGGCGTCATCGGCGGCGCCGGCTGGCTGGGCGGAGCACTGCTTCGCCCAGCGCTTGCGGACGGCGTCGTTCAGGAGGAAGCGCTCGTCATCTCCTCGCGCAGCGGCACAGCGGAGGTTTCGGAGCCTGGCCGGGCGTCCGTTTTACTAACGATAATGCCGCGCTGGCCGCTGCGGCCGACGTCGTGCTTCTTTCGGTCAGGCCTTCGGACCTCGACGCAATCCGCCTCGACCTCTCCGGCAAGCTCGTCATTTCGGTGATGGCGATGGTGACCAGCCCCGAACTTGCCTCACGCTTCCGGACGAGGCGCGTGATCCGCGCCATGCCCAATGCCTGCGCCGAGAAAAGACTTTCCTTCACACCCTGGCTTGCAAGCCAGGACGCAACCGCCGAAGACTGCCTCTTCACCGAGCGGTTCTTCGCCTCCTCGGGAGAGGCCCTGCGCGTAGGCAGCGAGGCGGAGCTCAACTATTTCACGGCGCTGACGGGATCCGGCCCTGCCTTTCTCGCCGCCTTCGCCGATGCGATGATCCGCAGCGCGATCGCCGACGGCGGCATAGCGCCCGCGACGGCGGAAAGGGCCGTCGGGCGGCTCTTTCTCGGCGGCAGTACGCTTCTTGCCGAGGCCGAGCAAACGCCGGCCGAAATTGTCGAGACCTTCGTCGGCTATGCCGGAACGACCGCCGCCGGGCTCGAGACCATGGCCGCAGCCGATATCCGCACGCCCATTGCCAAAGGGCTGAGAGCCGCGGCGGAACGGGCCGCCGCTGGTCATGCACGCCGAACCACCTGAGCCCGCTGGCTGAGCCACACACTCGCGAGCACGACGGCGATGCCGGCCGATTGGGCGACTGTCAGTTGCTGGTCGAGCACGCCCCAGCCGAGCAGGATCGCCACGACCGGACTGAGGAAGCCGAGCGGCGCAACTGCTGACGGCTCAAGCCGCGAGAGCCCGCGAAACCACAGAAGATAGGTGAAGGCGGCGCCGATCAGGCCGAGATAGGCGAAACCGGCAACATTCGCGACACTTAACGGCGGCAAGGACGGCTCCAAAAGAAGCACCGCGGGAACCAGCAGCAAGCCGCCTGCCGCGAGTTGCCAGGCAGTAAAAGTCAGCGGCGAGACTGGCGGCGCCCAGTGACGGCTGAGCACCGTGCCGAAAGCCATCGAAACGGCGCCGGCGAGCCCGGCGACGACCCCGATTGGATCGAGCGCGGCCCCGGGCGTCAGCACCAGAAGGGCAACGCCGGCCATGCCGGCGATACCGGCGACGACGCTCAGCACCTTGATCGGCGAGCCGATCACCACGCGGGAGAGCACGACGACAATCAGTGGCTGGATGGCGCCGACGGTCGCGGCGACGCCACCGGGAAGACGGTAAGCAGAGACGAACAGCATCGCCTGGAAAATGGAGAAGTTGAGCGCGCCGAGCACGAAGCTGCGCAGCCACCAGTTCCGCTTCGGCATTTGCCGGACTATGAGCAAAAGAAGCAGTCCCGCCGGCAGCGCCCTGAGCATCGCAACCGTCAGCGGGTAGCCGGGTGGCAGGAATTCCGTGGTGACCAGATAGGTGCTTCCCCAGATGGCCGGTGCTACGGCCGTGAGGCCGATGTCGAAGCTGCGCGCGTTCATGTCTCTTTATCTCAAGTATCTTTACGTCAAGATATCTCCATTCTAACCGCAATTATCTTGACGTCAAGATATCTGAAGGTTAGAGCGAACATGACTGCGCGGAAAAAGTTCGGCGCTGCCTCGCTGTTGCGGATCGATATGGAAGAGTTCGAAAAGGACCACGTGGACAAGATCCTGGCGCAGTGGCGCCGGGAGCGGCCGGAGCTAGACGTTTCGGCGATGGGTCTTCTTGGGCGCCTGGCGCGGGTTAGAGCGCATGTCGCAGGGGAGCAGGAAAAGGTCTTCAGCGATCACGGCCTGACATCGGCCAGCTTCGACGTGTTGGCGACGCTCCGGCGCTCTGGGCCCCCCTTTCAGCTTTCCCCCGGCGAATTACTTGCGGCAACTATGGTCACCTCCGGCACGATGACCAATCGTATCGACCAACTCGAGAAGGCCGGCCTCGTCGAGCGGCTCGACAATCCGGAAGACCGGCGCGGTGTGATCATCGCGCTGACGCCGGAGGGTCTGAAACGCATTGACGAAGCGGCGGCGGCCCATGTCGCCAACCAGCAGCGCCTGGTCGCCGGTCTTGAACCCGCAGAACGGGAAGCGCTCAACGCGCTGCTCCGGAAATTCCTGGCGACGTTCGAATGAAATCACCTCTGGAGCGGGGTGCTGGCGGAAAACCGCGCCCACTCATCCTGCTCTAGATCCGGCTCACCAAAGCGCGTACGCGTTCGAGATAGCGCTGGCGCTTCGCCGCTGTCGCCCGATCCATGTCGTGCAGGCTGATCATGCGAAAATCGACACCCTTGCTACAGAAAGCGGCGATGCCGCGCTTGAGCAGCCGCTGCACCGGATTGCCCATGTAGAGATGCACCACCCACCAGGGTGAACCCGTACTGGTCAGCGCCCAGAACAGCTTGATATTGCCGAGCCGCGGGACAATCCGCCCGCCCCCCGGTTCATGATCGAAGGCGACGCCGGGTGCGAAGACGCGATCGAAGAAGCCCTTGAGGATTGCCGGGAAATTGAACCACCATTGCGGAAACACGAGCACCAGCCCGTCCGCCGCCTTGACCCGCGCGATCCACCCCGAGACCTCCGAAGCATCATAATGCTCGTGGAAATAGCTGCCGCGCTCCGTAACGGTCAGCCGCGGGTCGAAGCCCTCGCGATAGAGGTCGAGCAGGTCGACCGTGTGGCCCCTGCCCTCAAGCGCTTTCCTGGCCACGCGCGCGACGCTTGCGGCAAAGCTGTCCTCGAGCGGATGGGCGAGCACCATCAGGATATGCATCGGCATCGATCCAAGCTGCGGCGGGATGCGGTCGCAAAACCGCGGGCACTTGTTCCCAACCCGCTCAAAACAGGCTGCCCTGCTTGGGCGGCCCGGAAGCAGGCTCAGGCGACCGTGGCGAACGCTTCTTCGGCTCTTGCTGCGAAGGGGGCGCGCCGCCCTCGCCTGCGACCGCCGACACGCTGCCATCGACGAATTCCAGCGAGAGCGCCATGCCGGGCTCGACCGCTGCGGCCTGTTTCACCGGCCGGCCCGCCCCATCGCGCACCAGCGCGAAGCCGCGCTTGAGCACGTTGCGATAGGACAGCGATTGCAACACGCGGTCCTGCGCGACGAGCACGCCCTTGAGCCTCCGCATCTCGCCGGCGATAGCGGCGTCAGACCGTGCGCGAAGGCCTGCGACGCGATCCGACGCGCGGTGGATCTGTCCGATGAGCCGCGACGGCAGGGCGCGAAGCGAGGCGTCGGCGGCGGAGACGCGCGACTGGCCGCGATGGACCTGGCGCTCGACGATCCGCTCGGCACGGTTCATCGCCTCCGAGAGATGCCGCCGACGATCGCTGATCCTCGTCGTCAGCAGATCCGACCGGAGATGCGCGGCGATGCGCTCGAAGGCACGGCGCTTGTTGGTGGTGTTCATTTGCAGGCCACGACCAAGGCCCGCCGATGCCTCGTCGAAACGTCGGCGCGGCAGCGCCAACAACTGATCGAGCGAAGGCAGCGCGCGGGCAAGCGAGCGCAGCTCCTGCCGGCGGTTCTCCATCTGTCGTGCGACCGCCGCCTTCAGTCGCGCCGACAGCGCCGACACCTCCGCTTCGAGGTCCGCCTTCACCGGCACCGCCATTTCGGCGGCACCGGTCGGTGTCGGCGCCCGGTGATCGGCGGCATAGTCGATCAGGGTCCAGTCGGTCTCGTGACCGACGGCGGAGATCAGCGGGATATCGGACGCCGCCGCCGCGCGCACAACGACCTCGTCGTTGAAGCTCCAGAGGTCCTCGAGACTACCGCCGCCGCGGGCGACGATCAGCACGTCCGGACGCGGGATCGGTCCGCCGATCGCCAGCGCATTGAAGCCCTGAATGGCTGCCGCCACCTCGTCCCCGGAGCCGTCGCCCTGAACGCGCACCGGCCAGACGACGATATGGACTGGGAAGCGATCCGCAATGCGGTGGAGAATGTCGCGGATGACGGCGCCGGTCGGCGAGGTCACGACCCCGATCACCTTCGGCATGTAGGGCAGCGGCCGCTTGCGCCCGGCGTCGAACAGACCTTCGGCGGCAAGCTTGCGCTTGCGCTCGTCGATGAGCGCCATCAGCGCGCCGGCGCCCGCCGGCTCTAACGATTCGATGACGATCTGATATTTGGACGAGCCTGGGAAGGTCGTGACCTTTCCGGTCGCGATGACCTCCATGCCCTCTTCCGGACGGAACTTCAGCCGCGAGAACGCGCCTTTCCAAATGACCGCGTCGATGCGGGCGCGATCATCCTTCAGCGAAAAATAGGCGTGGCCCGAGGAGTGCGGACCGCGATAGCCGGAAATCTCGCCGCGCACGCGAACCTGGTCGAACGCTTGCTCGACCGTACGCTTGATCGAGCCGGAAAGTTCCGAGACCGAATATTCGGCGAGATTGGACGGCGAAGCGGAATCGAAGAACGAGTTCATGCGACCTTTGTAACCGACGGCGCCCCGAAGATCAGCAGCCGCGCACCGCTATCTACCATTTTTCTGTCAATGGCGGATTATTCTGCGACTTGGGGTAGAACATCCGCCTTGAGCCGGAAGAGCTTCACGCCCGTTTCCGCCGTGACCGGCAATGATTCAAGGAAATCCGGTACGTCCCCTGAGGCGAGACGACCATAAAGCCCCTCGGGCGCCCGTTTTGTGATCATCCGCGTCTGCGGATCGTCGACACAGAAGGCCAGCACGGGGGTGCCCAATGCCTTCAGCATCCGCGCCGCCTCATCCGGCGTCGCCAATCCGATCCGGAGTTCCGCCAACATGCCTTGCGGATTTCTGTGATACGGCGCGCTCAAGGCGCGATGTTCGGTGAACCGCAGGATCGAAGCGCCCATGTTGGACGGATCGACAACAAGGGTCGCGGGTTCGATGTTCTGCAGATCCGGCATTGCCGCCGACGAATAACAGCGGTCCGCGCTCTTCTGCCCGTTGGCCGCGCTCCCCGCCATTTCGTTGACGCCGTTGACAGCCAGCTCACCCGCGACCGCCCACACGGCGGGAACGGAGACGAGCGCAGCGGTGACATAGATCACGGATGCCAGGGGAGCTCCTGCTTCCCGCATCGATTTCGACCTTAAATCGACGAGCAGAAGCGCAATCGGCAAAATGGAAAGCAGGTTGGCAAAGACGGCTGCACGAACCTGCATCAGCGCAATGCCCCAATTGACGAGAATCACCGCCAGCAGGATGAGGGATAGGCCGGTGCGTTCGCCCCGCCAGATGCGCCAGAGGCAAAGTCCTACGGCAAGAAGCCCTGCAGCATAGAAGGTGCCAAGGTTGGCCGGATCTAACTCGGCAATGAACAGGAACGATCGCGCTTCGGTGACGCGATCCAACCACAGCTCGCGGAGCAACGGATCGAGATCGGCAAGCGGATTTCGCAGACACTCCGGCGCGAGACTGAGAAGCACGCCCGCGATCACGACGCCGTTGAAGGAGAGAACCACAAATCGTGCGGGTCGCTGAAGGCGGCTTGCAACGATCGCAGCGCCGGCGAGCAAGACGCCGCCCGTCGCCGATAGGGCGTAGAATGCGATCGAGAGGCTATCGCAGGTCACCGCGCGATAGAGATGCGGCGATACGGTCAGAAAGAAAGCGGCGCTGACGGTTACCGCCAGAGCCGCGCCGAACGCGGCGGCCGCGGCGGCAAACACCTGCCCCTCCCACGCCCATATGACGGCGACGACGAGGCATATAACCGCCACGAAGGGTGTCGTCTCGACACCGATGGCGATTGCCAAGGCAGCGGCAGCACCGGCGATCGCGAAGTTTGTCGCCCTGTATCGCTGATCGACCAACATTGCCGCCATTGTCGCGACCAGGACGAGCTGGACATTGTGATGATCGATCGCACCCGCCAGAAAGCGGTTGCTGGTGGCGACGAAGATCGCCGCGAAACCGAGGCAGAAATGCATGCATTGCGGTCCGCCTATCCGCCAGCCCGCCAACCCCATGGCGGCGAGCAATGGTATGACCAGCAGGAGCGGCCAGATCGCCAAGGCGATCATTTCTGCTCGCTCGGCACCTGCAAACGGTCCGAGAAGGGAAATGAGCGCCGCGAGCGGCAGATCGATGAGACGTGACCAGTGCATCAACGTACCGCCGTCGAGGCCGAGCCTCGTCTGGGTAAGGTCGAACCAGCTTTGACCGGCCAGCAGGTCGCGGACTTGGACAAGTCGCATTACGTCGTCGTTGTCGCGGCCTACATAGTCTTCGGCGAGCAACATCTTGACGATGAGAAAAGCGATCACCGGCAGGGCGTAGGCGAATACCATCGCCGGCAGTCGCGGCCAGAAAGGAGCGTGCGTTGCGCCGGCGTGCTCATGCGACGCAAGTGATATCCCGCCTGTCTCTGCCATCGGACTGTCTACCCGCCGCCGGGATCACGGCAGCGTTTTGGATGGAAACGGTCCAGCAGCGCTGCGTGATCGATCGTTTGATGCGAAGAACCGTGTCACGGCTTCCGCTTGAAGTGCGCCGCGATTCTAGGGGGCGCCGATCAAGAAAGCGTAAAGCCGGCGCTGCCGGATCGCCTCGACGCTCCGACACGCATAGCGTCTTGTTAACCGCACCGCGTGTAGGATCGCGTCAGTTCCCGCCACCGGATCAGCGACCCATGTCCGACCAGCTAGACATCGCCGTCCTCCTGCCTTGCTACAATGAGGCATCGACGATCGGTCACGTCGTGCATGGCTTCAAGACGGCGCTGCCCTCCGCGCACATCTATGTCTATGACAACAATTCCATCGACGGCACGGCCCTGCAGGCGATGCTGGCCGGAGCTACGGTCGTGCGCGAGCGCCGGCAGGGCAAGGGCCATGTCGTCCGGCGCATGTTCGCCGACATCGACGCCGACATCTACGTCATGGCCGATGGCGACGGCACCTATTCGCCCGCCGATGCCGAAGACCTCATTCGCACGCTCCTGACGGAGCAGGCGGACATGGTTGTCGGAACCCGCAGGCATATCCGCGTGGAAGCAGGACGCCAGGGCCACGCCTTCGGCAACCGTATCTTCAATCGCCTCTACCGTTCGATCTTCGGCACCGATTTCAGCGATATATTCTCCGGCTACCGCGTGTTTTCGCGCCGTTTCGTGAAGAGTTTTCCGGCCGTCTCCAACGGGTTCGAGATCGAAACGGAAATGTCCGTGCACGCATCGCGGCTGAAGCTGCCCGTCAACGAACTCGAACTCGACTACGGCCGGCGGCCCGAGGGCTCGCATTCGAAGCTTTCGACGTTCAAGGATGGCGCCAAGATCCTCTGGATGATTGCGATGCTGATGAAGGAGACGCGGCCCTTCGCGTTTTTCGGCCTGATCAGCGCGGCGTTCCTGACAGCAAGCCTCATCTTCATGATGCCGGTGCTCATTGAATATTTCGAAACTGGCCTCGTGCCGCGTCTGCCGACCTGGGTCTTTTCGATGGCCCTGATACTGGTGGCGATCATGATGCTTACTGCCGGCCTCATTCTCGATTCGGTCTCGCGCGCTCGAACGGAGCAGCTGCGGATCCACTACATGACGATCGCCCGGCAAAAGCCGCACGGCGGGAAAAAATCGCAGGCTTCACCTGTCGCGCTGCCGAAGCGGCGGGGCAGGAAAGCTGTCGCCTGATATTAGGGACATTGTCGATGAATCGGGAGACGACAAACCGCATACGCTTCGTCATCGAAGACGTCATTCCCCCCATCCTGCGCGATTCTCGCCTCTTCAGAGGGATGGCGAGTCTTGCCTGGGGCGACCATATCGCCCATCTCGCGCGCTTTCGCGAACGGGCGCCGTTTCTCTCGGCTGCGGAGTACGAACAGCTCTACCGGCAGCATCCGCGCGTGCATGAAGGGACCGACAACTCCGGGGCCTGCATCCGCAAGATCACGGCCGAGATCCGCGGTACCAGCGTCTGCGACGTCGGCTGCGGAACCGGCGCCCTTCTCAAGCGGATCAGAAGCGCCAATCCGACACTCGAGCGGCTTTCCGGCGTTGATTTCGCCATCGACGATGCCTCGGCCATCGACGACGTCGAATATTTTGCCGCCAAGATCGAGGAACTGCCGTTTTCAGATGGAGAGTTCGATACGGTCGTCTGCACCCACGTGATCGAGCATATCCTCGACTATCGCCGGGCGATATCGGAGCTCCGGCGTATCGCACGGCAGCGGGTGATCATCGTTGTGCCGCGCGAGCGGGAATACCGCTACACTTTCAACCCGCATTTCAACTTCTTCCCCTATACGCATTCTTTCCTCAGGGCGATGCATCCGGTGCCCGAGCGACATGAGTGCGTCGACATCGGACGCGATATTTTCTATCGCGAAGACAAGGCGTGAGGCTGCGGGAATGACCGCTTTCAATCTCGCGCCGGCCGTCTGGTTCGGGCTGATCTTTACGCCGATCCTGATCTCGACCGGGCAGATCCTGTTCAAGCTGACCAGCGCCAGAACGGACGACTTCGATCTCCGAGGACTAGCGGCGCTTCTCGCAAATCCGACGCTGCTCACGGCGCTGGCCCTCTATGGCCTCGGTACGATCATCTGGATCTTCACCTTGAGATCCGTGCCGCTGACGCTTGCCTATTCCTTCATGGCGCTGACATTCTGCTTCGTACCGCTGTTTGCCGCCTTTTTTCTCGGTGAGGCCCTTACCATTCGGTATGTCGCCGGCGCCGCGCTCATCATCGGCGGCATGATCGTCATAAACTCCTGACTCATGCGCGCCCACGAAGTCCAGCGGCTTCGCCGATCATCAACCCTGCTGCTCGAAGAATCGTCGCGTTGAGTCGTCGGCCGGAAAGAAGGATTCGATCAGGACACCCTCCACGAGCGCGTCCTGGGTCGAGCCGAAGGTTGAAAGCGTCGTGATGAAGCGCAATTCGGTCGCGCCGAGCCGCAGTTCGATCGGCAGCACCGGCAGCCGGTCGGTCTCCGGATAGTTCTCGATTGCCCGGGCGACCGCCGGATCGGCCAGAAGCCGCTCCAGCCGTCTTTGCAAGGGGCTTCGCGGCCCCTGCAGCCATGCCTCCATGCGCACCCTCTGCACCAAATCCGCGGCGGCCGCCTCCCAATTGATGACGAGCGCGCGGATGCTCTCCGATCCGAGGAAGGCGTCGAGGAAGTTCTGGCCGGGGTCGACGGGAATCTCTGCGGCCTGCGCGAGCGCGGCAAAGGCCGGACTGCTAAGCAGGACAGTATATTCATGGTCAAAGACAAGGCCGGGATAGGGAGCATGGCGATCGAGCATCAGACGGATCGCGCTTGCGACGGCGGCAGGCATCGCGTCAAGCGCGGTGGCAGGGCGCGTCGCCACCCGCGGCCGGTAACCGGCCGCAGTAAAGAGCATGCCCTGGTCCCGAGCCGGGATATCGAGCACCGACGCCAGCCGCAGGATCATCCCCTCGGAGGGTTTCGAGCGGCCAGTTTCCAGGAACGAAAGGTGGCGCGCCGAAATTCCCGCGGCGACGGCGAGATCAAGCTGGCTCATGCGGCGATGCCCGCGCCATTCCTTCAGGTGACGGCCGAATTCCATGAAGTCTTTCTCCGTTGCGCCGGCAGATTGGCCTGACCGAAGCGCAAAATCCATTACTTCGGAGGTAATCGGTTTGATGATCACCTACAGTGCCGCGCATCGTTTCAGACACGCAAAGGACGCTTCCAGCAAATGGCCCGCTCGAGGCGGGCCATCATTCGCCGGCTAATGTTTTGGTTTTAGACCGTGTCCCAGCCATCTTTTTCGCTCGCCCGGTAGATGGCGTCGATGAACCTCTGGTTGAGGCGCGAGTTCTCAAGTGTCACCACTTCCTCAGGCTGACCGAGTGCCGCGCGCGCGAAGGCCTCGGCCTCTAGCTTGTATTGGCGCGCATCCTGGAAACGGAAGAGTTGCGACTGAGCGTGGTTCTGGTTGGTCAGTTCCACTTCCTCGCGGCCGTACCGGTCCGCATTGAAGGGCGATTTCACCTCGATGTAGCCGTTGTCGCCATGGAAGACCATGACTTGGCGGGCGGCAAGCTGGGTCGAGATGTAGAAGCTCAGTTCGAAATCGCCGAAGTCGGCGCGCACGCTCGAGTAGATGTCGGTGCCGAATTCGGGATCACGGTCGGTATTGGCCTGAACGCGAAGCGGTTCCTTGCCGGTGACGAAACGGGTCGTGATCGTCGGATAGACGCCGATATCCGGCAGGCCGCCGCCGCCGAGTTCCGGGACGTTGCGCATGTTGCCGGGATCGCGATTGTAATAGGTGAACGCCCCCTGGACATGCCGGAGCTTGCCGATCGCCCCCTCGGCAAGGAGCGAGCGCACCTTCCGCCACACCGGGCTGTAGGTCACCATGAAAGCTTCCGAAACCAGCACCTTGTTGCGGTCGCGCGCCGCGATCAACGTGTCGATCTCCTCCGCCTTGAGCGCGATCGGCTTTTCGCAGAGCACGTGCTTGCCGGCATCGGCGGCCTTGATGCTCCATTCCACGTGCTGCGAAGTCGGCAGCGGAATGTAGACGGCGTCGATCATATCGGATGCCAGCATTTCCTCGTAGGATCCGAACGCATGCGGTACAGAGAAACGGTCGGCCATCGCCCTGGCCTTGGCGAGATCGCGGCTGGCGATTGCCGCGACGACACAGTTTTCCGCGTCCTGAATGGCAGGCACGACAAGTTCACGGCCGATCTTGGCCGTCGACAGAATTCCGAAACGCAGCATGGATAGACTCCTTCTTGGCTGCGCCGACACTAGCCCCGAGGTACGTACCTAGCAACTATGCGATGCGCAGAAAAGCCGCCCGACGCGGGATGCGGAGAAGTGCGCGCGGTTTCCGCCTGCATTCCCGCACTAACCGATTAAAATCGATCACGTTTATCATTTTCGTCGGCCCCGACCCAAAATCATCGTGCTCTGGCAGGTGTCATTCTGCGCCGTGGTGACTTATCTTTCAGCCCGCAATTCTCCCGATCGCAAACTTGTTTTCATCCAACCATGTGGAGCGAAACCATGGAAAAGCGCAGACTTGGCCGCACCGGCCTTTCGATTGCGCCGCTTGTTTTCGGCGGCAACGTCTTCGGCTGGACAGCGGATGAGAAGACATCCTTCGCCTTGCTCGATGCCTTCTTCGAAGCCGGCTTCAACGCCGTCGACACGGCGGATGTCTATTCGTCATGGGCGCCCGGAAACAAGGGCGGAGAATCCGAAACGATCATCGGCAAATGGCTGAAGCAGTCAGCATATGCGCGCGACGATGCCGTCATCGTCACCAAGGTCGGGTCCGAACTGGGGCCGGACCGGAAAGGCCTTTCGCGGCGCTGGATCATGCAGGCGGTCGAGGATTCACTCCGTCGCCTGCAGACCGACCATATCGATCTCTACCTCTCGCATTGGCCGGATCCGGAGACGCCGTACGAGGAAACGCTTGCCGCCTATGACACGCTTCTCGCCGAGGGCAAGGTCCGCGCCATCGGCGCATCGAACCTCGACGCCACGCAATTGCGCGATGCTCTCGACGTCTCGGCGGCGAAGGGACTGCCGCGCTACGACGTGCTCCAGCCGGAATACAACCTCTATGACCGGGCCACTTATGACGGCCCGTTACGCGATCTCTCAATCGCGGAGGAAATCGGCGTCATCACCTATTTCAGCCTGGCGAGGGGATTCCTTTCCGGAAAATACCGCTCGCACAAGGATCTCGAAGGCTCGGCCCGCGGCGGTGGTGTTGAAAAATATCTCGACGGGCGCGGCATGCGCATCCTCGGCGTTCTGGACGAAATCGCGGAGGATACCGGAGCGAAACAGGCGGAAATCGCCCTTGCCTGGATCATCGAACGCGAAGGCGTGACCGCGCCGATCGCCAGCGCAACCAATCTCGATCAACTGGCAAGCCTCGTAAAGTCGGCAGAACTCAAGCTTTCCGAGGAGGCGATCGGCAAACTGAACGACGTGAGCGCTTAGCGAAGCGGACGACACATGGCGGTCGGGATCGTGGGAGCGGCGAACGAGAAGGCGCCCTCCCAACCCTCCCACAAGGCGAAGGGTGAGGCGAGCGGATTACGACGTCACCGGTGCGGCGGCGGAAACCCGGGATAGAGATGCGCATGGCTGCCCTCGTGGTTGGCCATGCCCGGCTTCGTCAACAGCCCGCGCGGCTCGGCATAGCTTCTAATCGTGCGGCGCGGCCTTTCGTGCCACTGGATGTTGAAGGCCCAGAGTTTTGGAAAGAAGCCGAGCGACGCATAAGGCAAGTGGTCGTGGATCCACCAGGCAAGGCTCTGCCAGCCGCCCTCATGACGCTCCCGATCCCAAATCCACGGAATGACGATGCAAGCGGTGGCGCCCATGCATCCGTCGGCATCACGCATGTCCCATATGTGGTCGGCCGCCGTGGCCGCGTTTGTCGAGCAGTTGAGCTTGTTGGTGTTACCGAAGGCGTTGACCGCCCGGTTTCGATAGGCCGAACGAATGTGCAGGCGACCGAAGATCGCCTGCAGCGGCTCAAGCAGTTCCTCGCAGAGCTTCCTCCCGGCCTCGATGGCAAGATCCGGATCGTCCGGGATGTTCGGAATGTGATAGAAATCGGCAATCTCCGAATGCAGGAAATCCCGCAGGAAGAAGTTTTGCGAGAGCCTGACACGGCCGAGATCTTCGAGCGATTTCATCGATCCGGGTTTCCTCATGCTCGACTCCTCCTTTCATCGCGAGACGGCACTGTGCCCATGCGCGGCATGATTGCAAGATCAGGTCCGGTTGATCGAGACGCCGCCGTCGACGAGCAGCGCCGCGCCGGTGACGAAACTCGCAGCGTCGGACGCCAGATAGAGCGCAGCTTCGGCGATCTCCTCCGGCCGGCCCATCCGTTTCAGCGCGTGCAAGCCCTCGATGAAGCCTCGCGTTTCCGGCGCAGCCCCCGGCAGGTTCGCATGGTTGGACGGCGTATCGGTCCCGCCCGGCAGCAGCGCGTTGACGCGAACCCCTCGCGCTCCGAATTCGACCGCCAACGACTGCGTCAGGCCGACAAGACCGGCCTTGCTCGCCGCATAGGCGGCGATGCCGGGAAAACCTGCCGTGTGTCCAACGAAGCTCGACGTGAACACGAGCGAGCCGCCGCCACGGGCAATCATCGCCGGTAGCTGGTGCTTGGCTGCAAGGAAAGCACTCGTCAGATTCGTGTCGAGCGTCTCTCGCCAGTCCTCGACAGAGAGCGACGGGAGTTCGCCCATCGCACACAGCGCCCCGGCATTGTTGAATGCGACATCCAAGCCGCCGAAGCGGCGGATCGCCAGATCGACAAGCGCCTTGTTCAGGGCTTCGTCACGGACATCGCCGGCGAGGATCGCGGCCTCCCCGCCCTCGTCGGCAATTTGCTGAGCGAGCAGCGTAAGTTCATGCTCGCGCCGCGCGTTAACGACAAGCTGTGCGCCCGCACGGGCAAAAAGCACGGCGGCGGCGCGGCCGATACCGGAACTCGCCCCGGTTATGATCGCGATCTTTCCTTCAAGTCTTGGCATCATGGATTCCTTTCTCGTTAGCGGCAAAGGAATCCCAGATCCGGCGCCAGGCGGCCACCCGATTCCCGAGACTGTGAGAAAGCCGGTCTCCCCGAATATTCGACGTGAGGAACACATCTAGGCGGTAAGTCTGCCTGCCCGGAACAAACGCGGTTCGACAGTGTTTCGTTGGCGCTATCAAAAACCACCACCGGAAAGGATGCCGAAATATGGCCAAGGAAAAGACACTGAACGATCTCTTCCATGATACCCTGAAAGACATCTATTACGCCGAGCGGAAGATCCTCAAGGCGCTTCCAAAGATGGCACGCGGCGCACAGGCACCGGAACTCAAGGCCGCTTTCGAGAAGCACAAGGAACAGACGGAAACCCATGTTGAGCGGCTGCAGCAGGTCTTCGACATGATCGGCAAACGCGCACAGGGCAAAACCTGCGAGGCGATCGAGGGCATCATTGCCGAAGGCGAAGAGATCATGGACGAGTTCAAGGGCACTCCCGCGCTTGACGCCGGCCTCATCTCCGCCGCCCAGGCTGTCGAGCATTACGAGATATCGCGCTACGGCACCCTGAAGACCTGGGCCAAGACCATCGGGTTGAAGGATGCGGTTTCGCTTCTCGACGCTACGCTTAAGGAAGAGATCGTCACCGACGAGGACCTGACGAAACTAGCCATGGCGCAAGCGAACAAGAAAGCCGCGTGATCTAACTCTTCGCCACTGCGCAATTCCCGGCGGAACGCCGTTGCAGGCGTTCCTGGAATTGCTTGAGCGGCGGCCGGTCTCTCTCCGCCGGCCGCCTTACTCCAAATGCCGGAAGAAATCGATGAAGGCTCTCAGCGCCGGGCGCATCTGGCGACGGCTTGGATAGTAGAGGTAGGGGCCGGCATAGGGCGCGCACCAATCTTCGAGCACGCGCTCCAATCGCCCCGCCGCGATATCCTCGCTCACGCGCGACTCGAAGAGATAGGCAAGCCCCGCGCCCCCAAGCGCGGCCTTGATGATCGGTCGATCCTCGCCGAGGATCAGGGGGCCGGCTACCGACACGGTTATCTCCTCGCCCCCCTTTTCGAATTCCCAACGATAGAGCGTGCCGTTCGAAAAGCGACGGCGAATGCAGCGGTGCCCGGCAAGTTCGCGGGGGTGGGCAGGCCTTCCTTGGCGTTCGAAATAGGATGGCGCCGCCACCACGGCGCTTGTGAGGTCCGGACCGACCCTCACGGCGATCATGTCGGCCTCCAGGCTCTCGCCAAGTCTGATGCCCGCGTCATAACCCTCTTCGACAATATCGGTGAAGCCGTCTTCATTGGCGATTTCGAGCACGATGTCGGGGTAGCGCTCCAGAAACGCGCCCAGCCGGGGCGCAAGGATGAGGTCGGCGGCAAAGCGCGGCGCGGTAATGCGCAGGTTTCCCGCCGGTCGCTCGCGCGCCTCCGCCGCGGCTTCCAGCGCGTGAGCGATTTCTTCGAGCGCGGGGCGCAACCGCTCCAGGAGCCGACGCCCCTCCTCTGTCGGCGCGACACTGCGAGTGGTGCGCGAAAGCAATCGCACGCCCAGACTTGCCTCGAGGCTGGCGACCGCATGGCTAACGGCGGATGGAGCGACACCGAGTTCCTTCGCGGCGGCGCGGAAGCTGCCGTGCGCGGCGACGGCGGAAAGGACGGCGAGTTGAGAAAGCTGGGTCCGGTTCATTGATCGAAATGATAGAACAACCCGTGAGAATTGACAGAGATTTTCAGCCGCGGATGACGGTCCTATCCTCCGTGGTGTCGGCCCCCGGTGCGGGCGCGACACCACCGATGACCATCCGCTTCTTTCGACGCCAGCCGCAAGCGGCCCTTCTCGGCCGGAACCGGCGTCGAAGCCTGAAAGGACCTCCCATGAAAATCCGCAAGCTTGGAAATGAACTGACCGCTTCCACCATCGGCCTCGGCTGCATGGGCATGAGTTTCGCCTATGGCGCGGCGGACGAGCAGGAGTCGATCCGCACGCTCCATCGTGCCATCGAACTCGGCGTGACCTTCTTCGACACGGCCGAAGTTTATGGCCCCTATGAAAACGAGAAGCTGCTCGGCAGGGCGCTGAAGGACAGGCGCGACCGGGTGACCATCGCTACGAAGTTCGGCTTCCGCATCGAGCCGGGCAAACCGGCGGCCGAAGCGATCAAGGGGGTCGACGGGCGGCCGGAAAATGCTCGAGCCGTCGCCGAGGCATCGTTGAAACGGCTCGGGACCGACGTCATCGATCTTTATTACCAGCACCGCATCGACCCGAGCGTGCCGATCGAGGATACGGTCGGCGCCATGGCGGAACTCGTGAAGGAAGGCAAGGTGCGTGCGCTCGGTCTTTCGGAGGCGCGTGCCGCCACCATCCGCCGCGCCCACGCCGTTCACCCGATTGGGGCGGTGCAGAGCGAATATTCGTTGTGGTCGCGCGAACCGGAAGAGGAGGTGCTTGCCACCTGCCGCGAACTCGGAATCGGTTTCGTTCCTTACAGTCCGCTTGGACGCGGCATGCTGACCGGCAAGATCGCCAGGGTCGATGATCTCGCCGCCGATGATTTTCGCCGATCGCTTCCGCGCTTCCAGGGGGAAAACCTGGGGGCCAACGCCGCCTTGGTCGCAACGCTCGAAACGCTCGCGGCGGAAAAAGGCATCACCGCCGCACAGCTCGCACTCGCCTGGGTCATCAACCAGGGCGATTTCATCGTGCCGATTCCGGGTGCCCGCAAGATCCGGCATCTGGAAGAGAATGTCGCTGCAGCCGATATCGTGCTTTCCAAGACCGAGCTCGCCAAACTCGGTGAGGTACTGTCGCCAGGCCTTGTTGCCGGCAAGCGCTATACCGATGCTTCGCTGGCGCTGACGAACCGGTAAGGCGCACTCTGCTCCGCGTGCCCTGAACGCACAAGGGCATTTCGGGCATCGCATTTCGCCTGCGATGCCCTACCTATAGTGCAGTCGGCCCCAAACAAGGAGGGATGAGGAATGTCCGAAGAGCAGGCGATCAGCGCGGTGATCCATCTCTACGTCGACGGCATGGCCTTCGCCAACGAGGCGGCGCTACGCAAGGCCTTCCACCCGAACGCCTCGATCGTCGGCAATTATGATGGAGCCATCGAGTGGCTGACCCGCGACGCCTTCATAGCAGCGATCCTGAAGGAAGGTTCGGCACCGCCGGAAACACAGCCTCTCATGGACGTGGAGATGATCCACATTACTGGCGACGCTGCGAGCGTGAAGGTCGTCGATGAATTCGCCGGCTCACGTTATACGGATTACCTGTCGCTGCTAAAAGTCGACGGACGGTGGCTGATCGTCAACAAGGTCTGGCACGTCCATTCATGAGTGCTTGCGCAGACGAGCCGATGTCGGCAGTGGTGATTGGGATTGATCACGTGCAACTCGCGATGCCGGAGGGTGGCGAAGGCGAGGCTCGCCGTTTCTATGCCGACCTTCTCGGCATTCCGGAGGTGCCGAAACCATCCAACCTTTCCCATCGTGGGGGTTGTTGGTTCCATCGTGCGGGCCTCACGATCCATCTCGGCGTGGAGAAGCAGTTTTTGCCCGCCCGCAAGGCGCACCCCGCCCTTCATCGTCGACAACCTTCTCGCACTGATCTCACGGCTCGAGGCGGCCGGATTTAAAGCAACGGAGGATGAGCCACTTGCGGGATTCGTCCGCCGGTATGTCAGCGACCCCTTCGGTAACCGGATAGAGTTGATGCAGCCCTCAGACTGATCGCTTCCGATGGGGAGATCGCTAAGTGCCGTACCTTGCCCCTCACCCAAGTCCTCTTTCCCCGCGCGCGGGGAGAAGGTGGCGGCAGCGGGATGAGGAGCGAACGCGGCGCAAAGAACACATCGCCTCGTCCCAGGGGGGTGCCAAACATTTGCAATGGCTGAACAAGGCCGCCGCATCGTGCGGCGGCCTCTTATGTTTCATCAAGCGCGAAGCACGCCGCCGGTGCTCTTCGCCACGTTGGCGATGATCTTCGACGTCAGCGTCTCGAAATCCTCGTCGGTCAGCGTGCGTTCGACCGGCTGGATCGTCACCTCGATTGCCACCGATTTCTTGCCTTCTCCAAGGGAAGCTCCCTCGAACACGTCGAAAACGTTAACGCCGGTCACCAGCTTGCGGTCGGCACCGGATGCGGCCCTCAGGATCGCAGCCGCCTCGACCGTCTTGTCGACGACGAAGGCGAAATCGCGCTTGACCGCCTGGAACGGCGAAAGCTCCAGCGCCGGCTTGGTGCGCGTTGCCTTCTTCTTCGGCTCGGGCATGGCGTCGATATAGATCTCGAAACCGCAAAGAGCGCCCGATACGTCGAGGGCATCGAGCGTCTTCGGGTGGAACTCGCCGAAGCTGCCGAGAACGATCTTCGGACCGAGCTTGATCGTGCCGGAACGGCCGGGATGATACCAGGCCGGGCCACCGGCCTCGAACTGGACATTACCCATCGGTACTCCGCAGGATTCGAGGACGGCGATGGCATCGGCCTTGGCGTCGAAGACATCGACCGGCTTGCCGCCGCCCTTCGCCGCATTCGACCAAAGCCGGCCGGCGCCATTTAGCGACGCCGTACCGCGGCGGACACCGCCTGCAACGCGACGCTGGGCTTCCGACGTATCGCCTTCATAGGTGCCGGAAACCTCGAAGATGGCCACGTCGCCATAGCCCTTGTCGGCATTGCGCTGCGCCGCGGTCAGAAGCCCCGGCAACAGCGAGGGCCGCATGTCGGACATGTCGGCCGCGATCGGGTTGGCAAGCTTCAGCGCCGGCTGACCGCCGCCGAAGAGCTCCGCCTGCTCTTCCGAGATGAAGGACCAGGTGACGGCTTCGAGCATCCCGCGGCTTGCGAGCGCGCGCTTGGCCTGACGCGTGCGGATCTGCAGCGTCGTTAGAATCTTGCCGTTTACGGCATTGTGGCTCGGCAGGGGCGCGGCGACGATGTTGTCGACGCCATGGATGCGCATGACCTCTTCGACGAGATCCGCCTTGCCGTCGACGTCCGGCCGCCAGGATGGGACCGTGACGCGAAAACGCTCGCCGGAGCCATCGACGCCGAAGCCGAGCTTTTTGAGGATCGATACGCTTTCCTCGGACGAAACCTCAAGCCCCGTCAGTCGCTTCACCTCCGAGACGGGGAAGTCGACGCGCCTCGGCGTGTGGCCCTCGTAACCGACGACATCCAGCTTGGCGGCCGTTCCGCCGCAGAGCTCCAGCACCAGTTCGGTCGCGCGCTCCAGGCCAGGCACCATGTATTCCGGATCGACGCCGCGCTCGAAACGATAGCGCGCATCGGTGATGATGCCGAGCGTGCGGCCGGTCTTGGCGATGTTCATCGGATCCCAGAGCGCCGATTCGATCAGCACGTCGGTGGTCCCACCGTCGCAGCCGGAATGTTCGCCGCCCATGATGCCGCCGATCGATTCGATGCCGTCCTCGTCGGCGATCACCACGTTTGCCGGCGACAGCATGTATTCGCGCGTGTCGAGCGCCAGCACCTTCTCGCCGTCCTTCGCCCGGCGAACCGTGAGATTGCCGGTGACCTTGGCCGCATCGAAAACATGCAGCGGCCGGCCCTGGTCGAAGGTCAGGTAGTTGGTGATGTCGACCAGCGCGTTGATCGGCCGCAGGCCGATGGCGTTCAGCCGCTGGCGCATCCAGGCCGGGCTCGGGCCGTTCTTGACGCCGCGCACGAGGCGGAGCGCGAAGCCGGGGCAAAGATGCTTGTCTTCGCCGAGATCGAGCCTCACCTTTACCGGCGTTTCGCCTGCGACAGCAAAGGACGGTGCCGGCTGATTTCTCAAGATGCCAAGACCGGAAGCGGCGAGGTCGCGGGCAATGCCGTGAACGCTGGTGCAATCCGGCCGGTTCGGCGTCAGGTTGATCTCGATGACCGGATCATCGAGCCCAGCGTAAGCGGCATAGCTCGTACCGATCGGCGCATCCTCCGGCAGATCGATGATGCCGGTGTGATCGTCGGAAATCTCCAATTCCTTTTCCGAGCACATCATGCCGCGGCTTTCGACGCCGCGGATATTGCCGACGGAAAGCGTGACAGCAATGCCGGGCACGTAGGTGCCGGGGGCCGCGAAGGCGCCGACAAGGCCCTTGCGCGCGTTCGGCGCACCGCAGACGACCTGCACCGGCTGGCCATTGCCAGTGTCGACCATCAGCACCTTCAGCTTGTCGGCATTCGGGTGCTGCTCGGCGGAGACGACTTTGGCGATGACGAAGGGCTTGAACGCCGCCTTGTCGTCGACGTCCTCTACCTCCAGCCCGATCATCGTCAGCCGGGCGCAGATCTCCTCGAGCGAGGCCTCGGTCTCCAAATGGTCCTTCAGCCAAGAAAGCGTGAATTTCATGATTTCACCTGTGTCCCAAAAATATCAGCGCGCGATCAAGCGGAGAGTCCGCCGAAGAGCGTCGGCATGTCGAGTGGGCGGAAGCCGTAATGGGTCATCCAGCGGACATCGGCGTTGAAGAAGTCGCGCAGGTCCGGCATGCCGTATTTCAGCATGGCGATGCGGTCGAGCCCCATGCCCCAGGCAAAGCCCTGATACTCGTCGGGATCGAGACCGCCGGCGCGCAGCACGTTTGGATGGACCATGCCGCAGCCGAGGATTTCCATCCAGTCCGTGCCTTCGCCGAACTTGACGATCGGGCCGGAACGGTCGCACTGGATGTCGACCTCGAACGACGGTTCGGTGAAGGGGAAGAAGGACGGGCGGAAACGCATCGTCACCTGATCCACCTCGAAGAACGCCTTGCAGAACTCCTCCAGCACCCAGCGCATGTTGGCGACATTCGCCGTCTTGTCGATCACCAGGCCCTCGACCTGATGGAACATCGGCGAGTGGGTGGCGTCCGAATCCTGCCGGTAGGTCTTGCCGGGGATGATGATGCGGATCGGTGGCTCTTGCGCTTCCATGGTACGAATTTGCACCGGCGAGGTGTGCGTGCGCAGCACCTTGCGCTCGCCCTTCTCATCCGGCTGGAAGAAGAAGGTGTCGTGCATCTCACGGGCCGGATGTCCGTCGGGGAAATTCAGCGCCGTGAAGTTGTAGTAGTCCGTTTCGATGTCCGGCCCTTCAGCGATCGAGAAGCCCATGTCGCCGAAAATCGCTGTGATTTCGTCGACGATCTGGCTGATCGGATGGATACGGCCGCGCTCGGCCGGCGAGGAGCGGAGGGGGAGGCTGATGTCGACCGTTTCGCGCGCCAGCCGCTCGGCGATTGCCGCATCCTTGAGCGCCAGCTTGCGGGCGGAGATCGCATCCGTCACCGTGTTCTTCAGCGCATTGATGCGAGCGCCGCGCGTCTGGCGTTCCTCCGGGCTCATGGCGCCGAGCGTCTTCAGGAGTTCGGAGATCGAGCCCTTCTTGCCAAGCGCACTTACGCGCACCGCCTCGATCGCCGCCTCGTCGGCGGCGGTATCGATTTCCGCCAGCAAAATCCGTTCCAACGTTTCCAGTTCGCTCATTCTGTCCTGCCTCGATGCGGGAATGGTTCGGTATATCGGTTCAATTCTTCAGCAATGTGATCGCGCTCACCGTCTGTCGGAGAGCTCGACCGTGGCTGCGATCACGGCTGGCGAGCCAAATAGAAAAACCCGCGCCAGCCCTGCCAGCGCGGGTTTCCCAACTAATTTCAAGAACGGTTTTGGGAAAACGCTGGCTTAACGGACAGCGCTTTCAAACTCGTTTGCCGTGCCGGCTTCCTTGAGGTAGGCGAGCGCCTTCTTGGCGGCTTCGACGAGCGCGCCGAATGCTGCCGTCTCATGGATTGCCATGTCGGACAGGACCTTGCGGTCGACTTCGATGCCGGCCTTGTTGAGACCGTCGATGAAACGGCCGTAGGTCAGACCGTGCTCGCGGACGGCAGCGTTGATGCGCTGGATCCAGAGGGCGCGGAAATTGCGCTTGTTAACCTTGCGGTCGCGATAGGCGTACTGCTTGGAACGGTCCACCGCTGCCTTGGCGGCGCGGATGGTGTTCTTGCGACGGCCATAGAAACCCTTGGCGGCCTTGAGCGTCTTCTTGTGCTTGGCGTGGGCGGTCACACCGCGTTTTACACGTGCCATGTCATGATCTCCTTAATTATCCAATATGCCCGACGTCTCAGAGACCGTTCGGCAGATAGTTCTTGACGACCTTTTTGCCGTCAGCTTCGGCGAGAACCATGGTTCCGCGTGCGTCGCGAATGAACTTGTTGGACCGTTTGATCATGCCGTGGCGCTTGCCAGCAGCAGCAGCTCTAACCTTGCCGGTAGCGGTGACTTTGAACCGCTTTTTGGCAGACGATTTCGTCTTCATCTTGGGCATTTTGCTACTCCATTGTTCTTGATAGTGCGAAACAGACAGACGACGCCCGTTTCCAGCGTTAAGAACGGCCACGGCATGCCCTGCCGGACCGTTCGGACGGGGGCTTATAACCGCACGTCCTGAAAAACGCAAGCCGGGCAAACGAAGAAGCCGGGCGCGACCCGAACGCCGCGCCACCGGCCCGCGGGCAACCGGCTGCGGGATGGCGCCCATCACAACAAAAAGCCGCCTCAAGCGGCGGCTTCCCGTCATTATCATTTTTCCGTGGCGCGGCCGATCACTTCGGTGCGAGCACCATCATCATCTGCCGGCCTTCAAGCTTTGGCTCGGCTTCGACCTTGGCGATCGCCTGGGTGTCGTCCTTCACCTGCAGCAGAAGCTTCATGCCGAGTTCCTGGTGGGCCATTTCACGGCCTCGGAACTTCAGCGTCACTTTGACCTTGTCGCCTTCCTCGAAGAAGCGGTTCATGGCCTTCATCTTCACCTCGTAATCGTGGGTGTCGATGTTCGGACGCATCTTGATTTCTTTGATCTCGACGATCTTCTGTTTCTTGCGCGCTTCCGCGGCCTTCTTCTGGTTGGCGTATTTCAGCTTGCCCAGATCAAGAATCTTGCACACCGGCGGTTCGGAATTCGGTGCGATCTCTACCAGATCAAGACCGGCTTCATCCGCCATGCGGAGTGCCTGGTCGATCGGCACGACGCCGACATTCTGGCCTTCGGCATCGATAAGCTGAACCCGGGGGACCCGGATTTCCTTGTTTGAGCGCGGCCCCTCTTTAACCGGGGCGTCCGCTTTGAACGGTCTGCGAATGGTCGTACTCTCCTCGAGCTATTGACGTATATATGGTCTGCTTGAACGGTCAGCGCGATCTCAAACGAAGCGCTTGAAACTGTCACCGACGGCAATGTGTGAATTGCGGCGCCAGAGTCAATAGCATGGCTCGCAAGGAAAATCACCCTCTGTCGAAGCATAGGCGAATCTGTTTTAGAAGGAAATCTGCCGCCCCGCCGTCTTTCTAGAGGATATCCGATGTCAACAGCGCCAGCCGAAACGGAAATCACGCGGATCGAGGTGGGCGACGGCACGGCCGCGCGCTCCATTGCCATGCGAATATTTCGCGCAGAGCCGCGCTCCGAGCGCCCCACGCTCGTCTGGCTCGGCGGGTATCGCTCCGACATGACCGGGACCAAGGCCGTCGAGGTCGAGCGCTATGCGCGCGCGATCGGGACGGACTGCATTCGCTTCGACTATTCCGGCCACGGCTCCTCCGGCGGCGACTTCCGGGACGGCACGATCTCGCGTTGGATCGAGGAGAGCCTTGCCGTGATAAATCACGCGGCGCCTGGAAAGGTTGTCCTTATAGGCTCCTCGATGGGCGGCTGGATCGCCTTGCGGCTCATTCAGGAACTCAAACGCCGCGGCAAAAAGGGCCGCGTCGCGGGTCTCGTGCTGATCGCGCCCGCACCGGACTTCACGGCTGAGCTCGTCGAACCCAATCTCACCGTCGCGGAGAAGGCCTCGCTTGCCGAACGCGGCTATTTCGAGGAGCCGTCGCAGTACAGCCCCGAGCCGAATGTCTTTACCTTGGCGCTGATCGAGGACGGCCGCACCAATCGCGTGCTTTCGGGCCCCGTCGAAACGGACTGCCCGGTCCATATCCTCCAGGGCATGCGCGATCCCGACGTCCCCTACACGCATGCACTGAAGCTGATGGAGCACATGCCGGCGGACGATGTCGTGATGACTCTCATTCGCGACGGCGATCACCGGCTCTCGCGCGACGAGGATATTGCCAAATTGAAACAGGCAATCGGCGACATGCTCACGCAAGGCTGACAGCCGCGCGACACGCAACACCCAATCATCTTTCCAACGCGCCTGCGCAAAACCGTTGCGGCGCAAGCATCATTGCCGCCGTTTTCCGGGCGATTTTAACCATAACAGCCGATCCGCGAATCAGGATCATTGACTCCAACGATGCAACAATATTAACTCTTTGTTAACGATTAGAGCAGCGCACGGGGATATCCACGAAAGCTGTCGTCAACTCAGGATTGCGCGGATAGGTCCGGACAGGAAGAGCCCGACCTCCGCGTTGCAGGGGATCTGTATGGCGTCTTGGACAGGGGTTAAGGCTAGTATTGCGGCTTTCTGCGCAGTTTTCATTTCAGCAAACACGGCAATTCCCGCCCAAGCGGGATCCTCTCCATGGATGCAGACCGGCTCGGTAACCTCCCAGCCGATCGGACATTACGAGTTTTGCCAGAAATATCGGGGCGAGTGCGGTGCTCGGTCCAAGACGACGGTCGCGCCACGCGTCACAGATCGCGGCTGGGCCGTCATCCGCCAGGTCAATGCGGCGGTCAACCGCGAGATCACGCCCGTGATCGATCAGCAGATTCATGGCAGGGACGAGGTCTGGTCCTACCCGAGCAGTGTTGGCGATTGTGAAGACTTCGCGCTTGAAAAGCGCCGTCGGCTGATGAAGCGCGGCTTTCCCGCAAGCCAGCTGCTGATGACGGTCGTGCGCAAGCCTGATGGAGAGGGTCACGCGGTCCTTACCGTCCGCACCGCGCAGGGCGACTTCATTCTTGATAATCTCGAAAACAGGGTAAGGCTCTGGACTCAAACGCCCTATCGCTATCTCAAGCGCCAGGCCTCCTATAACAGCGGCCGCTGGGTGACCGTCGACAACGGCGCGGAGGTCGTCGTCGGTTCGGTCGGCAACTGACCAATCAGGACAAGCTATTCAAAAAAGGGCCGGTTGACGGCCCTTTTTTATTTCCATCAGATTTTATGTCCATCAGGCGTTGCCGATCAGGACGCCGGCGGCGAGCACCAGACTGCCGCCAAGGACCACCTGGAAGGCCGCCCTGAGGAAAGGCGTTTCCATATAGCGGTTCTGGATGAAGGCGATCGCCCAGAGCTCGAAGAAGACGATCGCCGTCGCTGTCAGCGTCGCCGTCCAGAAATGCGGGATCAAATAGGGCAGCGCGTGACCCAAGCCGCCGAGCGCCGTCATGATGCCCGAGGCAAGTCCGCGCTTGATCGGCGAGCCGCGCCCGGACAGCTTGCCGTCGTCGTGGGCGGCCTCGGTGAAACCCATCGAGATGCCGGCGCCGACGGAGGCCGAAAGGCCGACGAGAAAGGTCTGCCAAGTATCCTGGGTCGCGAAGGCGGCGGCAAAGATCGGCGCCAGCGTCGAGACCGAGCCGTCCATTAGTCCCGCAAGCCCCGGCTGTACGTAAGTGAGGATGAATTGCCGGCGCGATGTCTGGTCTTCCTCGGCGCGCACGTCTTCGGGCGTGTGCTTTTCGCCAAGCCGGCGGGCCAGCGATTCATGCGACTTCTCGGCAATCGCGAGGTCGCCGAGCAGCTTGCGCGTCGCCGCATCCCGTGTACGCGCGGCCGCCTCAACATAGAATCGGTGGGCAGCCTCCTCCATTGCTTCCGCTTCGTCGCGCGCCTTTTCGATCGGCATCTCGGCGATCAGCCAATCGGGCTTGCGCTCGGGGAAATCGCGCACATGCTCGCGCCGTATCAACGGGATACGATTGCCGAAACGGACGACATGAAGGTCGATCAGTGCCTGGCGGTGCTGGCTTTCCTCTTCCGCCATCTCCTCGAAGACCTTGGCGGAATGCGGATATTTTTCGCGCAGCGCATCCGCATAGGCGAGATAGATGCGGCCGTCGTCCTCCTCGGATGAAATCGCCAGAGCGAGGATTTCCTGCTCGCTCAGGGAAAGAAACGGGCGCTTGAACCGGGAGAAAAGGCGGGAAAGCATCTACAATAACCTTCTTTAGAATAATTCTAAAATAGAAAGCACGGTTGCGCACGTCAAGAGCGCGGCACGCGCGCCCTCGACTTCGCAACAACCACAGTGGAAGGAAGTGCTTCAGATCGAGAGATTGAGTGTGTTTTCCCGGTCGATATAGGCGCGCTGCTGATCGGTGATGTAGTCGCGCACGATCGGGGCCGCGTCACGCGAACGCGACAGCTGCATGTGGAATACGAGCTGACTGCCCGTGCGGAACATCATCTCCGCGCTGATCAGGTAGAACTCCCACATCCTGGCGAAGCGCTCGTCATACATCGCGATCACCTTGTCGCGGTTCTCCTCGAAGCGCTTACCCCAGTGCGCCAGCGTCGTCGCATAGTGCACGCGCAGGAATTCCAGATCGGTCACCCACAGGCTGTTCTGCTCGACGACCGTGAATACCTCCGAAAGCGCCGGCGAATAAGCGCCGGGGAAGATGTATTTGCGCAGCCACGAGCTCGCCATGCCGGGCGGGCTCATGTGCCCGATCGAGTGCAGCACCGCGAGCCCGTCATCCGGCATCAACGCATTCAGCTTCTTGAAGAACTCGTCGTAGTGGTGCACGCCGACATGCTCGAACATTCCGACCGAGACGATGCGATCGAAGGGGCCATGGACGTCGCGGTAGTCCTTCAGCTCGAAACGCACGCGATCGGCCATGCCAGCTGCGCGGGCCCGTTCCGAGGCGAGCGCCTGCTGCTCCTTCGACAGCGTCACCCCCAGGACCTCGACATTTTCCAGCGCCGCCAGATAGAGCGCCAGATCACCCCAGCCGCAGCCGATATCGAGAACCTTCATCCCCGGCTTCAGGCAGAGCTTGGCGGCGAGCAGCCTGAGCTTGTTGCGCTGCGCCGCCTCCAACGTCTCGTCGGGATCGCGGAAATAGGCGCAGGAATAGAGCATGTTCTCGTCGAGGAAGAGCTTGTAGAAATCGTTGCCGAGATCGTAGTGGTGCGCGACGTTCTGCTGCGCCTTGCCCTTCGGGTTCGCCTGCTGGCGCTTGCGGAAACGCATCTTGATCGCCCGCAACACCTTCTGGATCGGATAGGAACCAAGCGACAACCGGTTGATCGAGAACAGCGTAAGGAAATCTCTAAGGGTCGATCCCTCTTCGAAGCGCATCGTGCCGTCCATATAGGCCTCGCCCGCAGCAAGCTCGGCATTGAAGACGAGGCTGCGATAGAGCCGCTTGTCCGTCAGCCGCATCGTCACGTGCGGGCCCGGCTCGCCGGAGAAGACATGGCGTTTGCCATCGGCGTCGATCACCGTCAGGCGACCCTTACGGATAAAGGACTTCATCATATGCGACAGTGGAAACATGCAGGACCTCGCGTGACAGGATCGCCGTGAGAACGCGGCAGGACGCAGGTGGAAAGTTCACCTCGCGTCCGGCCCCGCTCCGGACCGCGGCATCCTAGCATCGGCTCGACAAAATGCGCGCCCTATTTGCAGGTATAGGAGGCGCATATGAAACGAAAACGGGGACGGCAGTCCGCGACCGCCGTCCCCGTCTTATTTTCCCGCCTGCTGCATGACGCGCGGCGCTGTAGGACTTCGATCAGTCCTTGGCGCGCTCGACGTAGGAACCGTCTTCCGTTGCGATGACGACGCGGGTGCCCGCCTGGATGTGCGGCGGCACGAGCGTGCGCACGCCGTTGGAGAGAACCGCCGGCTTGTAGGACGAAGAAGCCGTCTGGCCCTTGACCACCGGCTCGGTCTCGGTGATTTCGAGGATGACGTGACGCGGCAGGTCGATGGCGATCGCGAGGCCCTCGTGGATCGAAAGCATCACGGCCATGCCTTCCTGCAGATAGGCCTTCAAATCGCCGATGTCCTCGGCGGTCATGACGAGCTGGTCGTAGCTTTCCGGGTTCATGAAGTGGAACCCTTCGCCATCTTCGTAGAGGAAAGTGTGTTCGCGGTCTTCGACGAAAGCGCGCTCGACCTGCTCGGTCGTGCGGTAGCGCTCGGAAACCTTCACGCCGTCGGAAATGCGGCGCATGTCGACCTGGGTGACCGGCGTGCCCTTGCCCGGGTGGAAGTTCTGTGCGGTAAGCACGACATAGAGCTTGCCGTCTACGTCGAGAACGTTGCCCTTGCGGACAGAAGAAGCGATGACCTTGACCATTAGTCTTCCTTGTAACAGAGGTATGCGCGACACGGGCGAGCCGGGAAACCCGGCCCTGAAGGACGCGAAAGCTAAGATTTCGCGCCGCAACTACCTTAATTTCGTGCAAATAGCCAGCCTGCGCCGGCTCTCTCGCGAAGAAACTTGGCACGCGAAGAAACTGGCACTCGAAGAAACTTGGCACACGAAGAAAGCTTGGACCGACCGATCATGCCGCATGCTTCTCCCTGGTGGACACCGGATGTCCATGCCGACCGGCGCCCGTTTCTGATCGGGCGCAACCGTATCCAATCGGCATTGCGGCGTTTCTTCGACGAACGGGATTTCGTCGAGGTCGATACGGCGAGCCTGCAGGTGTCTCCGGGCAACGAAGCACATCTGCATGCATTTGCAACGCAGGCGCTCGGCCATGACGGCGCCGCCCACCCGCTCTATCTCCACACCTCGCCGGAATTCGCCTGCAAGAAACTGCTGGCCGCAGGCGAAAAGCGGATCGCCTGTTTTGCCCATGTCTACCGCAACCGGGAGCGGGGACCGCTGCACCATCCCGAATTCACCATGCTCGAATGGTATCGCGCCGGCGAGAGCTATGAGGCACTGATGCGCGACTGTGCCGAAATCCTCGCCCTCGCTGCCGAGACGACAGGCACACGCTCCCTCTCCTATCACGGCAGAACCACCGATCCGTTTCTCGAACCCGAGCGGCTTTCACTGGCCGAAGCCTTCGAGCGCTTCGCGGACATCGACCTGTTTGCCTCGATCGCCGAGGACGGAGCGACCGATCGGGACCGGCTGGCCGCGGCCATGAGGGCTTCGGGCCTGCGCGTTGCCGACGACGACACCTGGGCGGATCTTTTCAGCCGCGTGCTCGTGGAAAAAATCGAGCCCAATCTCGGTTTCGGCCGGCCGACGATCCTCGACGAATATCCGGTCGCCGAGGCGGCGCTCGCCAGGCCGACGGCGCGAGACCGCCGCGTCGCCGAACGCTTCGAGCTCTATGCCTGCGGCGTCGAGCTTGCCAATGCCTTCGGCGAACTGACGGATGCCGCCGAGCAGCGCCGACGCTTCGAACTCGAAATGGCGGAAAAGGCGCGCGTCTATGGCGAGACCTATCCGCTCGACGAAGACTTCCTGTCAGCTCTCGCGATCATGCCCGAGGCGAGCGGCATCGCGCTCGGCTTCGATCGCCTGGTGATGCTGGCGACGGGGGCTTCGCGCATTGATCAGGTGCTATGGGCCCCGGTCCCGGAGGCAAGCGCATGAGCGCTCAGCGCCCTATCAGAACGGCGCGCGAACTGGTCGGCGCCGGCCTAGTCGCACCGGCGGACGAAGAAGCGGTAGCGCGTGTGACCGCGCGCTATGCCGTCGCGATCAGTCCAACAATTGCCGACCTCATCGACCGTCAGGACACGGATGATCCGATCGCCCGTCAGTTCGTACCCGATATAGCCGAGCTGACGCAAACGCCAGAAGAGCGCGCGGATCCTATCGGCGACGGTGCGCACAGTCCGGTTTCCGGGATCGTCCATCGCTATCCGGACCGCGTGCTGCTCAAGGCCGTCCATGTATGCCCGGTCTATTGCCGCTTCTGCTTCCGCCGAGAAATGGTCGGGCCGCAGGGGCTCGGTACGATTGCGCCAGCCGAGCTCGATGCGGCGATCGCCTACATCGCGGAACATTCGGAGATCTGGGAAGTGATCCTCACCGGCGGCGATCCGCTCGTGCTGTCGCCCCGCCGACTCCACGAAATCATGGAGCGGCTTGGCGCGATCGACCACGTCAAGATCGTCCGCTTTCACACCCGCGTGCCCGTCGTCGAACCGGGGCGCGTCGACGCCGAACTCGTTCAGGCGCTGAAGGCCAGCGGCAAGACGACCTATGTGGCGCTCCACGCCAACCACCCGCGCGAGCTGACGGCCGAGGCGCGCGCCGCTTCAGCACGTCTCATCGATGCGGGCATCGTCATCGTGAGCCAGTCGGTGCTGCTCAAGGGCGTCAACGACGACGCGGCCGTGCTTGCGGAGCTCATGCGCGCCTTCGTGGAAACGCGGATCAAGCCCTATTACCTGCATCACCCGGATCTTGCCCCCGGCACAAGCCATTTCCGGCTGACGATCGAGGAGGGCCAGGCGCTCGTCGCGGCGCTTCGTGGCCGCGTCTCCGGGCTCTGCCAACCCACCTATATCCTCGATATCCCCGGCGGCCACGGCAAGGCGGTCGTCGGCGCAAGCACGATCGCGGCGGAAGGCGGCGGTTGCTACACGGTCACCGACTTCCGCGGAAACGAGCACGCCTATCCGCCGAGGGGATGACCTTTCCGAAAAGATCTCTACAGCGCCGCGCGTCCGATCGGACGCGCTGAGATCGCTGTAGCACTTTGAAGTGCTGCATGATTTTGTCCTAAAAGCGATTCCGATTTAAGGAATCATGCAGTACCCACGTCACAGGCGTCCATGGTCAATCGTCAACTGATCGCAAGCATCAATTGACTGAGCAAATGGAGACAGACCATGACCGATATCAAAGCCGTCCGCTACGAACAGGAGATCCCGGACGTGCTCGGCGCGCTCGCCGACGTGCACAACAAAATGGACAGCCACGGCCTCGACCGGACGATCCACCACCTGGTCCAGCTTCGCGCCTCGCAGATCAACCGCTGCGGCTTCTGCGTGAAGATGCACACGAAGGAGGCCCGTGCCGATGGCGAGACGAGCGAACGGCTCGACCGCATCGTTGTCTGGGATCAGGTCGGCGACTTCTCCGAGCGCGAAAAAGCCGCGCTTGCCTGGACCGAGGCTCTGACGGAACTCGAACCGCGGACGGATTTCGCAAGCTTGCGCGCCCGTCTTCGCGAGCACTTCAGCGACAACGAGATCAGCGTCATCACCTCGACCGTGGCGATGATCAATCTTTGGAACCGCATCCAGATTTCGAGGCATTGACATGGCGGGTGACGACAAGAGCGGCATGTTCGAGGAGGCGCGCCCCCGCCTCCTCGGCCTTGCCTACCGCATTCTCGGCTCGCGCGCTGACGCCGAGGACGCCGTGCAGGATACGTTCCTGAAGTGGCAGGCGGCCGATCTTTCTGCGATCGAAACTCCGTCGGCCTGGCTCACCACCGCCTGCACACGCCGCTGCCTCGACCTGCTCAAAGCCGCTCATCGCAAACGCGTTGATTATGTCGGCGCGTGGCTGCCGGAACCGATCCACACCCCAAGCGACGACAACGTCGAGGAGAAACTCGCGCTTACTTCCTCACTCACGACCGCATTCCTGCTGATGCTCGAACGGCTGACGCCCAAGGAGCGGGCAGCCTACCTGCTGCACGAGATCTTCGGTCAGTCCTATGACACGATTGCCGAAACGCTCGACATGCAGGAGGCAGCCGCCCGCAAGCTGGTCTCGCGCGCAAAATCCAATATCGGCGTGGCCCAAACCCGACATACGACGCCGCGCGAACGGCAGGACGCGTTGCTCACTGCTTTCCACAAAGCTATTCACGGCGGCGATCTTGCGGGTCTCTCGGCACTGCTGTCTGCCGACGTGAAGCTGACCGCAGATGGCGGCGGCAAGGCAGCAACGGTACTCGCCACCCTTTCCGGCAAGGAGACCGTCATGGCCTTCATTGCCGAGCGCCTGACCGAATACTGGTCGCATTACCGGTGGGAAACCGCACAGCTCAACGGCGGACGCGGCATCGTTCTACGGAGCGAAGGCGGCGACGACGTCGCCGCGACGGTTTCCTTCGGCTATGACGACAAAGGTCGGGTTTCCGATATTTTCATCGTCCGCAATCCGGACAAGCTCGCCCATCTCGACGAAACAGCCGTTCACTGAAATGGCCGCCGATCAACGAGGCTCAGACATGCTCGACAAGACAAAAGACGCTCCGGTCGCGGCAGACGCGGGGTGGATCACGCTTTTTTCCGGCGGCAACGCCATCCATTCGCTCGTGCTCAGCGGCGGCGTCGCGCTGCATGCGCTCAACATCTATATCGTCACGACCGTTATGCCGTCGGTTGTGCGGGACATCGGCGGGCTTGACTACTATGCCTGGAGCACGACGCTGTTCGTCGCCGCGTCCATTCTCGGTGCGGCGCTCTCGGCGCGGCTGCTCGGCCGGGCCGGCGCCGGCGGCGCTTACGCGGTCGGCGCGCTGATCTTCGGCATTGGCTCGCTCACATGCGCCGTTGCACCCAACATGGCATTGCTGCTTGCCGGCCGCGCCATCCAGGGCCTCGGCGGCGGACTTCTCTACGCGCTTGCCTACGGCGTCATCCGCATGGTCTTTCCGGCGACGCTCTGGGCGCGTGCGATCGGGCTCATATCCGCCACCTGGGGCACGGCGACACTCATCGGTCCCGCTGTCGGCGGTGTGTTCGCCGAATACGGCGCGTGGCGGACAGCCTTCTGGTCGCTCATGCCCTTGACGACACTGCTCGCCGTCCTCGCCCTCTCGGCCCTGCCGCGGACGACATCGGGCACGCGCGGTCCACTACCGCTGACGCAACTCACACTTCTCATCGGCATCGTCCTGGTGCTGTCGGTGAGCGGAACCCGCACGGCGATCGGCGAACAGATTGCCGGTGCCGGTGCTGCGCTCGTGCTCTTTGCTATGCTTGTCGCCAGCGAACGTCGCGCGGCTGCGAGGCTGCTGCCGAAAGGCGCCCTCGACCCTCGCACGACGCTCGCCGCGCTCTATGCGACCATTGCATTCGCCATGATCGGCATGCAGCCGGAGATCTACGTTCCCTATCTGCTGCAGGAACTGCACGGGCGGTCTCCCCTGGTTGCCGGCTATATCGCTGCGCTGATGGCGCTCGGCTGGACGGCTGGATCGATGACGAGCGCCCATTGGCAGGGCAGCCGCGCACGCAAGACGATCGCCGTCGGCCCTGTCTTCGGCCTCGCCGGCCTCCTGACGATCGCCGCCTCCATGCCGGTCATCTCTGCCGGCTTCGCTGTGATCGCCTTGCCGCTCTGCCTCGGCATCGCAGCCGTCGGCTTCGGCATCGGGCTTGCGTGGCCGCACATCGTCACGGCCGTCTACGGCGCGGCGCCTGCCGGTGAAGAGGAAAAGGCATCCGCGGCAATCACGACGGTTCAGCTCTTCGCCGCATCTCTCGGTGCAGCACTCGCCGGCATGACGGCCAACCTTGCCGGTATCGACGAGGGCACGGCGCAAGGCGACACCTCGGCCGCGATCTGGCTCTTCGGGCTCTTCGCACTCGCGCCCGCCTTAGGCATTATCGCTGCAGTAAGAGCCGGTCGTGAAACCGCAAATCGACATATGCAGAACCGAGAAATGAATTAGAGTCGCGAACTCGAACATTGCGGGATGCGCGCTCGCCGCGCGCAGCTGCGGTTTGCGAGGCTTCTGCGGAGATGATCGAAGGTCATCGCCCGTCGACGTCGTTGGAGAGAGCCATGGCACCGGAGATCTGCTTCACTGGCGTCAAGGCGACCCCGCTGATCACGCTCCGGGCGAAGGCGGAGGAGAGCGCCATGCCGGACTCCGTCCTCCACGACCATTTCGCCGCCGCCGCGCTCGCGCGCATTGGCGAGGACCTTACGCACCTGAAGGTCGGCCACGACATGACGATCGCGATCGCGCTGCGAGCCTATCTGCTCGATCGCTGGAGCGCGGCCTTCCTCGACCGGCACCCCGATGCGACAGTGCTGCATCTCGGTTGCGGTCTCGACAGCCGTGTCTTTCGCCTCGATCCGCGACCGCCGGTGCACTGGTTCGATGTCGATTTTCCCGACGTTATCGCGCTGAGGCGGCGTCTTTACCCCTGCCGCGAGAACTATGCGATGATCTCGGCCTCGATCACCAGCGAGACGTGGCTCTGCCAATGTCCATCCGACAGGCCTGCGCTGATCGTTGCCGAGGGCGTTTTGCCCTATCTGGGGCAGAACGAGGTGCCGCTGCTTCTGCGTAGGCTCGTCGGCCATTTCCCATCCGGCGAGATCGCCTTCGATGCCTATGGCCGGCTCATGATCTGGTTGCTGAGCCTCAACCCCACGATTCGCGCGACCGGCGCCGATCTTCATTGGGCCCTCGACAATCCGGCGGAACTCGAGCGGCAGGTACCCGGCCTGACGCTGGCGGAGGACCAAGCGAGTTGGAGCAATGCCGAGATTGCGTGCATGTCGCCGCCTATGCAGATCGCGCTTCAGATGCTGAAGATGACCCCGATGCTACCGCCGATGGGGCGCCTGCTTCGCTATCGATTTTGACACGTCCGCATTGCCTGCGATGCCCGATCAAGGAAAGGGCCGCGCGGCATGCCGGCGGCCCTTTTTCGTATCCGTGATTTCGCTCGTATCCGTGATTGGCGGATCAGCCCTGCTTGATCGGCGCGATCGAGATTTCGACGCGACGGTTCTGCGCGCGGCCGGCCTCGGTGGCGTTCGAAGCGATCGGCCGTTCCATGCCGTAGCCCATGGTCGAGATGCGCCGCTGGTCGATGCCGCGGCTGCCGAGATAGTTGGCAACGGATGCGGCGCGGCGCTCGGAGAGATCCTGGTTGTGGGCGGCGCTGCCGGTCGAATCGGTGTGGCCGTCGACGTCGATCAGCGTCCGGTTGAACTTGCGCAACACGATCGCGACCGAGTCGAGCGTCGGGTAGAAGGGCGGGATCACCTGGTCGCGGTCGGTCGCAAAGGTGATGTTCGACGGCATGTTGAGAATGATGCGGTCGCCCGCACGCGTCACCGAAACGCCAGTGCCCTGCAGCTGGGCGCGCAGTTCCGATTCCTGCTGGTCCATGTAATTGCCGACCAGACCGCCGCCGAGTGCACCGATACCGGCGCCGACAAGCGCGGCATCGCGCCGTCCCGCGGCGCTGCCGCCGACCAGAAGGCCGGTTGCGGCGCCAAGGCCCGCGCCGATCAGCGCACCGCCCGCCGTATTCGACATCTTCTGCTCTCCCGTATAGGGATCGGTGGTGGTGCATCCGGAAAGGTAGACGGCCGCAATGGCCAGGATGGCGCATTTCTTGATCATCGAATCGATTGTCCCCATTGGTGCTGAAGGTGCTTCATACTATCGATTAAGGCAGGAAGATGAAGAGGCATTCCGTTCGCACTGCAACCGGCGGAATGCACCTTTATGTTGCACGCCGGCAACGGTCGCGGCAGCCCGACAAAATGGCCCGACGCCGCCATATTGCTGTCCAGAGCACCCGGTAACCGATCCTTCACATGCCCGTGCTATACGGGCCCACTGCATGGTTTATTGAATCGGACCGATTTAGGGCAAGGCCATGCAGCAGTTCAAAGCCTTACAGCCTCTATTGTGCATCTGAAACGGCGCACGGTGCTGCAAGGGCGACAGAAGCGGGGACGACAAGCATGGCGGTCGAGTTCGGTGACACGGAACGTAATCTCAGCGACACGCTGAACGACATGATCGCCTCGATCAAAGGCAATACCATCACGCTCCGCGAGCTGATGATCGAAATCGGCGAGCATGGTTTTCTGCTGCTTTGCGCCTTGCTGACGCTGCCGTTCCTGATTCCCGTTTCAATTCCCGGCGTCAGCACTGTCTTTGGGGCCGCGATCATCCTTATCTCGCTGGCGATCACCCTCAACCGCCTGCCTTGGCTGCCGCAACGCATTCTCGATCGTCAGATCGAAACGGAAAAGCTCGTACCGACCCTGAAGAAGGGGGCGGCCCTCGTCTCAAAGCTCGACCGCTTCGTGCGGCCGAGACTGCGTTTCCTGACGCAGGGCGCGGTCATGAACCGCTTCAACGGCCTTATGATCATGGCCGGCGGCGTGCTCTTGATGTTTCCGCTCGGCCTGATCCCGCTGTCGAACACGCTGCCCGGCATCGCGATCCTGCTCTTGTCGCTGGGCATCATCCAGCGCGACGGCCTGATGGTGGCGGGCGGCTATCTTTTCCTGGTCGCAACCACGATTTATTTCGCCGTGCTCGCCTATGCAGCCCTTGCGGCCGGCCAGGGACTCTCCAGCTTCTTCGTTTCGTGAGCGGCAGGCCGGCAGGAAGCAGCTACAGCCGCTTGCAGCCGTCGAAATCAGTCCGGATGCAAAGCTGGGCGGTCAAAGCAATGAAATGATCTAAGGCGCGAGATGCTTGTAGAAGAAGGTCGTGCCGCAATAGCGGCCGTCCGGCATCAGCGCATAGTCGGGAACGACGCCGGCGCGCAGCCAGCCGAAGCGCTCGTAGATCGCCTCCGCCGGCTCGCCGGTGGCCGTATCGAGCACCAGCACCCGTCTGCCGCGCCTCATCGCCTCGATCTCCGCTCTCTCCATCAGGCGACGCGCAAGACCAAGACCACGGGCGTCCCGATGTATGAGCAGCTTCTTGACGTCGGCGCGGTGCGGCTGGTTGGGCATCGTGCCGATCCCGAGCTGTACCGTGCCAACCGTGCGGCCGTCGACCTCGGCGACGATGAGCACGGCGTCGGCCCGGGCAACCGCGGCGGCGACGCCCTCCCAGAAGGGCGAGGCATCCTTTGGCGGAAACGGCTGCATGAACCCGACCGATGCGCCACCCTCGACGCAATCGGAAAGGATCTCGGCGAGCGCCGGCAGGGCGGCGCGGGTTTCTTCTTCGGAGAGCACGCGGATGTTTATCTCGGGCATGGCTAAACCTTGGTGCGGCAGAGAATGACGGCGTAGTGGGCCGGCTCGTCATAGGGATTGTGAAAGACATGGGCCTCCTCCAGTCCCATGAAGAGACAGTCTCCCGCCTCGAGCAGATGGGAGCCGTCCTCCATCGTCAGTTCGAGCCGTCCGGAGAAGAGCCAGAGGTGCTGGCTAATGCCACGGTCCGCCGGCTGGCGCTCGAAGACGACGCGGGCCCTGGGCGGAAACTCGACCTCGACGATATCGACCGGCGAGCCGACGCCTTCCGGCGAAACGGACCGGCGCAGGTAACCGCTCTCGGGATCGCGCCAGAGCCGCTGCTCTGCCCTTCTGGCGATCGGCGAAGTATCTTTGACATCGAAGGCGAAGAGCGCCGAGAGTGTCGTGCCGAGCGCGCTGCAAAGCTTCGCGAGGAGCTGTGCCGTCGGGCTCGTCTCGCCGCGCTCGATGCGCGAGATCATCGCGCGGCTGACGCCGGAGCGCGTCGCAAGGTCATCCAGCGTGAGCGCCTGCTCGGTTCGCAGCTGCCGCACCCGCTCGCCAACGGCATGTTCGAGAGGATCGTTTACCTTTTCCATTATCTGAGATTGCATTTCCCATATAGTGGAGTCAAGCCGCGGTGGACCATCAAATAAATTTCGTCCATGCCGCTTTGGCGACAACGCGGCGCCACATCCAGCGCTATGGTCTCGAGAGCATTCAATTCGCAAAAGCGTTCTTCTTCAATACTTTAGAAATCTCTTTTTCAGAGGGGCAGCATGGACGTCGCGCAAGCCAGGCACAAAACCCCTTCGTCGCTCACGTCGATCGCCAGCATTGTCGTGTCGATGACGGCAGTCGCGATCGGCAATGGAATGATGCTCGCCTATGTCCCCTTCGTGCTGACGCGGTCCGAGGCGCCGGACTGGGTCCCGGGCGCCGCGGTGACCGCCATCGCCTTCGGCGGGCTCGTCGGCTGTGTGATCGCCGGGCCGCTCATCCGCCGCGTCGGCCATGCCCGCGCCTTCTCCTGCTCCATGGCTCTCGTCATCCTCGCGGCACTGATGATCAGCCTTGGCGTCCATCCGATTCTCTGGGTGTTCGCGCGCTGCCTCTACGGTGCCGCCGGCAATACGAATTTCATCATCAGCCAGAGCTGGCTGAACCACGCCAGCGAAAACCATTGGCGCGGCAGGGCGATGGCGATGTTCTACATGGCCTATGTGATCGGTCTCGGTGCCGGCGCCTGGCTCTTCGGCCAGATCCCGGCGGACGGCAACCTTGCACCGATCATCACGATCCTCTTCACCACCATCGCAATCCTGCCGGTCGGCCTCACCCGTCTGCCGACGCCGCCAGCGCCCGCCAATGTCAGCATCGACATTCCGATGGCGTGGCGGAATTCTCCCGTCGCCTTCGTCGGCGTGCTTGCCGCCGGCGGTCTTTCCATGGTGGTGCAGGGCTTCACGCCGATCTACGCCGCCGCCAACGATGTCAGCCAGAAGGACGTGGCGGCGCTGATGTTCGTCATGCAGTTCGGGCTGATCTTCATCCAGTATCCGATGGGCGCGCTCTCCGATCGGATCGACCGCCGTATCGTGCTGATCGCCACCTGCGCGCTGATCGTCGCCGCTGGTTTCGCGGCACTTGGCGTTTCCTTCGCCAATCTCATCCTGCTGATGCTGGTCTTCGCGCTCTTCGCCGGCGCCGTCGAGACGATCTACTCGATCGCCAATGCGCACGCCAACGATCGCGCCGATCCGGCCGATTTCGTGCCGCTCGCCAGCACCATGCTCGTCGCCTGGTCGACGGCCGCAACGATCGTGCCGATGCTCGTTACCATGCTGACGCCCGCCTTGGGGCAGCACACATTCATCTACGCTGCAATGACCGTGGCGGTCCTCTACGCGGTTTTCGTGTTCCTGCGCCTCGGCAGCCGCAAGAGAGTTCCGCCGCAGCTCTGCGAAGGCTTCGAACTCAAGAGCGCGCAGGTGCCGAATGCCGGCGCGCTGATCGAGGCGGAAACGCGGTCCGAATAGGCGTGCACGGCCGCCGGACTATAGTGAACGAAGTCTTCATTTCCCGCTTTGCGCCGCCTGATCACGCTGCTATATGCGGCCCATGAGCACAACATCTTCCAAGACGCCCCTGTCGCACATCCGCAACTTCTCGATCGTGGCCCATATCGACCATGGCAAGTCGACGCTCGCCGACCGGCTGATCCAGTCGACCGGCGGTCTTGCCGAGCGCGAAATGTCCGAGCAGGTGCTGGACAGCATGGATATCGAGCGCGAGCGCGGCATCACCATCAAGGCCCAGACCGTGCGCCTGCACTACAAGGCCAATGACGGCGAGACCTATGTGCTGAACCTCATCGATACGCCCGGCCACGTCGACTTCGCCTATGAAGTCTCGCGCTCGCTTTCGGCGTGCGAGGGCTCGCTGCTCGTCGTCGATGCCAGCCAGGGCGTGGAAGCCCAGACGCTCGCCAACGTCTATCAGGCGATCGACAACAACCACGAGCTCGTCACCGTGCTCAACAAGATCGACCTGCCGGCGGCCGAGCCGGAGCGGATCAAGGAGCAGATCGAGGAAGTGATCGGCATCGATGCGGCCGACGCCGTGCTGATCTCGGCAAAGACCGGGCTCGGCATTCCGGACGTGCTCGAGGCGATCGTGCACAAGCTGCCGGCGCCGAAGAGCGAAGGCGGCGACGCCGCTCCGTTGAAAGCGCTGCTCGTCGACAGCTGGTATGACGCCTACCTCGGGGTCATGGTTCTGGTGCGCGTCATCGACGGAACCCTGAAAAAGGGCATGACCATCCGCATGATGGGAACGGATGCGAAATACCAGGTGGAGCGCGTCGGCGTGCTGACGCCGAAGATGGTTGCGATGGATTCGCTCGGTCCCGGCGAGATCGGCTTCATCACCGCCTCGATCAAGGAAGTGGCCGATACCCGCGTCGGCGATACGATCACAGAGGACAAGCGGCCAACGGCCAAGGCATTGCCGGGCTTCAAGCCGGCCCAGCCCGTCGTCTTCTGCGGTCTGTTTCCCGTCGACGCCGCCGATTTCGAGGACCTGCGCTCCGCGATGGGCAAGTTACGCCTTAACGATGCGTCGTT
Source organism: Sinorhizobium sp. 8-89 (assembly GCF_030124325.1). GTDB lineage: Bacteria > Pseudomonadota > Alphaproteobacteria > Rhizobiales > Rhizobiaceae > Sinorhizobium. The sequence continues at coordinate 99,884 of NZ_JASKLR010000007.1, read as the reverse complement.
CTCGTTCGAAATGGAATCCTCCGCCGCGCTCGGCTTCGGCTTCCGCTGCGGCTTCCTCGGCCTTCTGCACCTTGAAATCATCCAGGAGCGGCTGGAGCGCGAATTCGATCTCGATCTGATCGCGACCGCGCCATCGGTCGTGTACAAGCTGTTCATGAACGATGGCTCAGAGCGTGAGCTTCACAACCCCGCCGACATGCCGGATGTCGTCAAGATCGCTGAAATCCACGAACCGTGGATTCGCGCGACGATCCTGACGCCCGATGATTATCTCGGCGGCATCCTGAAGCTCTGTCAGGATCGGCGCGGCATCCAGGTCGAGCTCACCTATGTCGGCAGCCGAGCAATGCTGACCTACGACCTGCCGCTCAACGAAGTTGTTTTCGATTTCTATGACCGGCTGAAGTCGATTTCCAAGGGCTACGCCTCCTTCGACTACCAGATCACTGATCACCGGGAAGGCAACCTCGTGAAGATGTCTATCCTCGTCAACGGCGAGCCGGTAGACGCGCTGTCGATGATGGTGCATCGCATGGCGGCGGAAAAGCGCGGCCGCGAAATGTGCGAGAAACTGAAAGAGCTGATCCCGAAGCATATGTTCAAGATCCCGATCCAGGCCGCCATCGGCGGCAATGTGATCGCGCGCGAAACCATCTCGGCACTGCGCAAGGACGTGACCGCCAAGTGTTACGGCGGCGACGCTACCCGCAAACGCAAGCTTCTGGAAAAGCAGAAGGCCGGTAAGAAGCGCATGCGCCAGTTCGGCAAGGTGGAGATCCCGCAGGAAGCGTTTATCGCGGCCTTGAAGATGGGCGATGAGTGATTGCGTCATTTGAAGGGGCGATGCTTGTGATTGGATCCTCGGGTCAAGCCGGAGGATGACGAGTGGATTGGGCCTCCTGCCGCATCCGCGTCCCTCGGAAACGATTCGATACCCCTGACGGCTTGATGACCGGCGTGGCGGATGGCTGAGAGCCCCTGCGGCAAATGCAGGTGCACGGGACCGACTGCACCTCTCCGCCGTCATCCTCGGGCTTGACCCGAGGATCCATGCTCACCAAAGCTCGAAATAGAGGTCTCGCCAATTCGGATTCATCCTCTCGATCCGCCCGATCTTCCACCGGCGATTCCAGCCCGAGAATGATGGATCGAAGGGTCGGCGCATTGACCATGAGGCACCCGGCGCCGCGCTCGCAAGTACCTCAAGCCTGCTCGAGCGGATACCGCTTCGAGATTCGATCAACGGCTCGCCCATCCCTCAGCGGCACTGCCTTGTCGATCTTGTAATCGACGAAGCCCATCTTGCCGTAGTAGGCCAGTCCGCTGGTGTTGTCCGCACGAATGGTCGCGTTGATTGCCTGGAAGTCCGCGGCATGCGCATGCGCCTTCGTGGCGGCAAAAAGCGCCGTTCCGGCACCGCGAACTTTCGCGTGAGGACGGGCGAAGGTTCCGATATCTACCCAACCATCCGGGAGGCCATCCCAGCGTTCCAATCCCTGAAAGGCGCAGGGCCGGCCGTCAGCATCCTCCGCGACGTAGCAACTGACGAAGCCCGGACTTGTCAGAAAATGCGCGGCAAAGCTTTCGTCGGTGAACGGCACTTCGTGGGCGGTGGTGCCGCCGATCCGTATGATCTCGTTCAGAAAAGCGCGAAGCGCCGGCACGTCCGCGGTGCGCGCCGGACGAACCTGTATCACCACGTTATCGGCCATCGACAAAGCCCTCCTGTTCCTTTCTTCGGACCTCACCGAAGAACCCGCGCCGGATTCCCCACCACCGTCGCACCCGCTGGCACATTGCGCGTGACCACCGCGCCCGCTCCGACGATCGCGCCGTCGCCGATCGTCACGCCACCAAGAATGATCGCGCCGCCGCCGATCCAGACGTTCTCGCCGACGGCGACAGGACGGGCGATTTCGAGTCCCTCGCGGCGCAACGCCGGATCCTTGTGGTGTTCGGCGCAATAGATCTGCACGCCCGGTCCCAGCATCGTGTCGCTGCCGATGACGACGGAAGCGGTGTCGAGGATGGTGCAGCCGGCGTTCAGGTAGACGCGGGCGCCGAGCGTTATATTTATGCCATAAGCGCAATGGAACGGCGCCTCGACGAAGGCGCCATCAGCCACCCCAGCGAAGAGCGCTCTCAAGACCGGGGCCATGCTGCCACGCTCGTCCGGCGGCAGGGAATTGTGCTGGTGAACCGCCCTGCGCGCGTGATTGCGCAACTGATCGAGTTCCGGGTCGATACAGCAGTACCATGCGCCCGCCGCCATCTTCTCGCGCTCGCTTTGCGTCACAGCCATCTCTCTCATCGATGTCCTATCCCTTCGCATTGGCATGCGCCCGGTCGCGCCGCGCCAGGCTTTCCTTCGGCCACAGCGCCTGCATGTCGTAATATTCGTCGAAAGCCTTGGCGCCGTCCGGAAGAGGCACCCAGTCGAGTTTCGAGCGCGTATAGATGTGCACGTCCGGCGGAAAACCGGATGGCCGGTCGAGTGTCGCGATGCGGACGAAGGAGAGCCATTTGCGCCGGCCATAATCGCTCCAGAGCGCCGACTGGCAATCGGCGCAGCGATAGACGTCGTGCGGGCGGCCGCTCGAGGTCGGCAGCGTGACCATGACGGGCTCGCCTCGCAGGAGCTCGACGTTTTCCGCCTCCAAAATGCCGTTCAGCACGAAAGCGCTGCCCGTCTGCCGCTGGCAATCGCTGCAGTGGCAGCAATGGACGAACATCGGCCGATCCTTCAGCCGATAGCGGATGCGTCCGCAAAAGCAGCCGCCTTCGATCGCTTCGCTCATAGCCAAATCTCCTCCATCACGAAACTGCCTTGCTGTCTGGCGGCGGCCGAGGGATCGGTCAATCTTGTCGGTCGCCAGACCGGCCGCTACCTCCTGTCAGCGAGCAACATTGAACACGGCCGACACCACGGTTCAAGAGGCGGTCATATGACCTTGACTTCGCCGCCGAACTTTCCGACTCTGCGCCCATGCTGACGCTTGCGATCCATTTCCGTTGTTCCTTCCGGGTCTGCCCTATCGCAGGAACCTGACCCCGGCCCGGATGCGTGCGCTCTCCGGGAAGGGGAGCCTTTCGCATCGAGAACGTCTGCGGCCATTCCGCAGGCCTCAATGCGGCGAGCGCAAACATCTCACAGGAACAATCGCGATCATGGCGCCTCTACAGCGGCGCGCGTCTTATCAGACACGCAAAGGACGCTGTAGCACCTTCAATTGCTGCAGGTCTTTATCCGTAAATCGGCTCCGATTTAAGGAAACATGCGGTCGGCGACCATGCGCCCAAACACGGATATCGTCATGGCGGACAATGCAACCCGCAAGAAACTTCCACCGATCGTCATAAACGCCGAGGATCACGCGCGCCTTACTGCACTCGCCTCATCGGCCCTCGACCGCATCCCCGACGTCGCCGAAACCCTGCTTTCGGAGCTCGAACGGGCCCGCATCGCCACGCGTGATTTGCCGAAAGACAGCGTGCAGATGGGCTCGACCGTCGCCTTCGATGCCGACAACGGCTTTGCCAAGGAGGTGACGTTGGTCTACCCCGGAGAGGCCGATATCGAAGCGGGCCGGATTTCCGTGTTGACGCCGATCGGCGCGGCGCTGATCGGTCTTTCCGTCGGGCAGTCGATCGATTGGCTCGATCGGGCGGGAAAGGTGCACCGCATGACGATCCGCAGCGTGGCGCCGTGAACCTTCGTCATGCAGGTTAACGTGCACCTGAATATACGCGCGGTGCCATAGGTGGCAGAGGGACGCGGCGGGTAAGCGGCCGCGTCACCGTCTAAGAGATCAGAACTGCTTGCCGAACCTGGCATCGACCGATTGGCTGTTGGCGCCGCGGACAGCGAAGAAGAATGTGATCGCGGCCCAAAGGATCGATTTCTCGGCGCCGCCGAGCCCCTGGCCCTGCACGATGCCGTGGAAATAGACGGTGACCAGCAGCACGATCGTCGCCGCGAAGGCAGCAGGGCGGGTCAGCAGGCCGATGGCGATGAAGATCCCGCCGAAGAATTCGGTGGCGGCGAGCAGCGGCGACCAGAAGACACCCGGATAAAAGCCCAGCCCTTCCACCATGCCAACGGCACCGAAGGGATCGAGGATCTTGCCGTAACCGTGGGTGACGAGCAGAGCGCCCGCAAGCACGCGCAGCAGCGTTTCGGCGAAGGTGTCGAGCGACAGGTAGATCTTTTCGAGCGCCGGCAGGATCGCGCGCGGGCGGGCTGTCGTAGCGGTGGTGTCGGTCATGATTTCCTCTGGGCTGGTAGCACTGCAGCAATTCTCTTGCTGGCTGCTGTTCGCAATTCAAGCTTCCCTCGATAAAAACATGACTATTAAAGTTAACATGTATGTGAAGAGAACGTGAAAGGCTGGTTGTTACCATCCCGGAGCACCGATATGGTTTGAACGCTAGAACGGGATGGGGAAAAGTGTGCGCGGTTTTCCGCCCGCATCCCGCTCTAACTTATTAGAATAGATCATGTTTATGATCTAGCGCGAACAGGAAAACCTGAGATGAGCGAAAGGCCCCGCGTCACGATCCTCTATTGTACCCAGTGCAACTGGCTGCTGCGCGCCGGCTGGATGGCGCAGGAGCTGCTGTCGACCTTTGCCGATACGCTCGGCGAAGTCGCACTTATTCCCGGTACCGGCGGCAATTTCGAGATCCGCGTCGATGGCGAGCTCGTCTGGGAGCGCAAGCGCGATGGCGGTTTCCCCGGGCCGAAGGAGCTGAAGCAGCGAGTCCGCGACGTGATCGAGCCGGAGCGCGATCTCGGCCACGTCGACAGGAGCTGAGCCTAGATTTCGGCATCATCTCCGGCGTCTTTGCGGCGGCCTTCCTCTCGGCGACGCTGCTCTTCGGTCTTTCGGAAGCGGCGATCGTCGCAGCGGCGCTTGCGGGCGAGACAAACCGCGCCGCCCTCTTTCTGGCCGCGACCGCGGGCAACGTCCTTGGTGCTATCGTCAACTTCGCGCTTGGCCGCTTTCTCATTCGTTTTGAGAACCGCCGCTGGTTTCCGGTTTCGGCGACGGCGCGGCAAAGAGCCGAGGCGCTCTTCCAGCGCTACGGCCAGCCGGTCTTGCTTTTTTCCTGGCTGCCTGTCGTCGGCGATCCGCTGACGCTTGCCGCCGGTCTGCTAAGGACGCCGCCCACGCTGTTTCTGATCTTCGTGACGATCGGCAAGGCGGCGCGCTATGCCGCCGTCCTGTGGCTGACGCCGTAAACGTCAGCTGTGGGCGAAGATGTCCGTTTCTTCCCACCCGAGCAGGTCGAGCTTGGCGCGTGTCGGCAGGAAGGCGAAGCAGGCTTCGGCATGCTCCATACGGCCATCGCGCAAGAGACGCGCCATCAGCTTGTCGCGCAGCGCATGGAGGTGAAGCACGTCGGAAGCGGCGTATTCGAGCTGTGCCGGCGAGAGGATGTCGGCTGCCCAGTCCGACGACTGCTGTTGCTTGGAAATATCGACGTCGAGCATTTCCTTCAGGTTGTCCTTGAGCCCATGCCGGTCGGTGTAGGTGCGCGTCAGCCGCGAGGCGATCTTGGTGCAAAAGACCGGTGTAGTCGTGACGCCGAAGGTGTGGAAGAGCACGGCGATATCGAAGCGTCCGAAGTGGAAGATCTTCAGGCGCGTCGGATCAGCGAGCATGGCAACAAGGTTCGGCGCTTGCTTCTGTCCGGCGGCGATGCGGATCACGTCAGCCGTGCCGTCGCCTGGTGAAAGCTGCACCACGCAGAGGCGGTCGCGGCGGGGGACCAGGCCCAGCGTTTCCGTGTCGATCGCGATGGCGCCCGTGTAGCGGGCGGCATCGTCCGCGGAAATATCGCCTTCGTGGAACCTTATTGTATTCGCCATCGAAAATCCCCAGATGAATTTAGCACGTGAATTGGAACACAGTTGGCCTATAGCGCAAGTTTGCCGGAGGCAATACCGTACATTCTCCTGTGCGACTCTGCCGATCCCTTCCCGAGAAAGCCCGAGAGCATGATTTTGCTTCGATCCGTCCTGGTGCCTGTCTCCACCGCCTTCCTCCTGGGTGTCTCGACGGGCGCTGCGCTCGCGACGCAACGCGCGCCGCAGTTGGCTCCGGCCTACTATGACCTTCCGGGCGTCCGCGCCGAGGATCCGCTGCGGGATCCGCCGAGGGTGGCTTGCGAGCAGGTCTTCGTCGATCGCTGGGCGCCATTCGAGTCCTCGCGCGGGCCGGGCTACGACACGGTCTACAAGTGCCGCGAGGGCGACGGCCCGGCCTTTCGGGGAAGTCGATTGCCGCCCTCGCTCGAACGCCAGAAACGGGGTTTGGGCTATTAACCGGCTGTCCCACGCGAGTTCCACGTAAGCAATTGCTTACGTTTTGGATTCAACCCGCGCCTTTCACCCACGACTGCCGCGCCAATTAACAAGTTCTATGCAAACGCCGTGCAATGCTGCAAAGATTGGCGGCGAACTTACAGACGGGAAAACGCATGCGCGGCTCCGACGAGAACAGGCACCCCGCGATCTGGACGCATTCTCTCCGATCCCTGTTTGCCCTCGTGATGGTTGCGATGCTCATCGCGGTATCCGCCACGCTGGTCGGCCTCGACTACCGCCGATCGCGCAATGCCGCGATCGAAGATGCCGAAGCCAGCATGCGCGCCTTCGTCAGTCGTCTTGTCGACCGGCTCGGCGTCCTTTCGGGTGACACATCGGCATTGGTCGGCCTTGTCGCGTCGGTGGCCAATTCCTTCCTTGTGCCGCCGCCGGAACGGCAGAACGACAAGATCGCGATTCTGCGCGAAGGCATCATGCGATCTCCGCATATCGACGGGATCTACGTTGGCTACCCCGATGGCAGGTTCTTCCAAGTCGTCGATCTGGGAATGCCCGCGTGGCGCATGGCGCTCGATGCGCCACGCGGCGCGATGCTTGCCGTGCGCTCGATGGAAAAAGACGCCGAAGGAAAGCCGGTCAACCGCCTGCTGTTCCTCGATGCAGCCGGCATACACTTCGCCGAGCGCCGAGCGACACCGACCGGCTTCGACCCGCAAACCCGCCCCTGGTATCAGGCCGCTGTCGACGGGAAAGCTCCCGTGTCGATCGGACCTTACGAAATGGCCACGACCGGCAAGCTGGGAATGACGATATCGCAAGCCCATCACGGAAACGGAAAAATCGTCATCGGCGCGGACGTCGTTATTGACACGATCACCGACTTCCTCTCGCGCGAGCGGCTCACCGACGGTTCCGTTTCATTCATCCTCGACGCGGTCGGACGGCCGATCATCCACTCTGATCCCGCCATGATGCGGCGTATCATGGCGGCTAAACAGAAATATGACCCGGTCGCTGCGCCGCAACACGATCCGCTCGTCCAGAGCATCCGGCTCAACCCCCCTCCCCCGGGCAAGGCGAGCTTCGTCGACGTCGGCGATCGCACCTATCTCGTCGTTGTGACGCCGCTGGCGTCGGCCCTGCTGCTTTCCGGGCATCGGGTCGTCGTCGCCGCCCCCCTTGACGAACTGATGGCGACCGCCAACTCCGTCCTGCTCCAGGGCCTCGCGGTTTCTGGCGCCGTCGTGGTGCTCGCCGTCCTCAGCGCGCTCGTTCTCGCGCACCTGATTACGAAGTCCCTGCATCAGTTGACCGCCAGTGCCAACCGCCTGCAGGATCTGGATTTCACGACACCGATCGACGTGCCCTCGCGCGTCACGGAAATCTCGACGCTGAACGGCGCGATGAACAAGGCGCGCGACGCGATCTCCACCTTCGCGCTCTATGTGCCCAAGGAACTGGTGCGCCGGGGCGTCGAATCCGGGCAATTTAGCGGCCGCGCCGCCTGGCGCCAGGAGGTGACGGCGCTTTTCACCGACATCTACGATTTCACCACGATCAGCGAGCGCCATGCGCCAGAGGACGTGGTGGCAATGCTTTCGGAATATTTCGATATTTTCAGCGAGATGGTCGACGCTCACAACGGCACGATCATCCAGTTCCTCGGCGACTCGGTCTTTGCCATGTGGAACGCACCGGTCGCCGACGAACGACATGCCGAACATGCCTGTCGCTGCGCCCTCGCCGTTGAGGAAAGGCTGCGGGCATTCAACGAAAAACAAAGAGCAAGGGGCCTACCGGAATTCCGCACGCGCTTCGGAATTCACACCGGGACGGCGGTTGTCGGCAGCGTCGGCGCGAAGGAGCGGCTGCAATATACGGCGATGGGCGACACGGTAAATGTCGCCTCGCGGCTTGAGGGCATGAACAAGGATTTCACCACGACGATCATGGCGAGCGGCGCGGTCGTTGCCCAATGCAAGGACGTCATCGCATTCCGCCCGCTCGGCGCAGCGCAGGCCAAGGGGCGGGCCACTGCCCTCGACGTCTACGAGGTCCTGAGTGCGAGTCCCGTCGTCGGAGTGAAAAGGGTGGAAGCGCAAACCGGAAATGCAGCCTAGGCATCAGCGGCAAGTCCCAAATCGCAGGCAACAAAAAAGCCCGGATGACCGGGCTCTTTTTGCGTTTCACGACCGCGAGAGGCAGTCTGAAATCGGAAATGGTGCCCAGAAGAGGACTCGAACCTCCACGCCTCGCGGCACAGGTACCTGAAACCTGCGCGTCTACCAATTCCGCCATCTGGGCGACGGACCGGCATGTAAAAGGCCGAGGGCGAAGTGTCAACAGGCATTTTGAAGTTTTCACGCCCGGACGCGAAAAAGCACTGGAGAGTGGCGGTGCTTCGTCGAGACCCGCCTTTCGCGGTCCGGTCGGGTTAGTTCAATCCGTAAAGATAGGGCGAGAATTTCAGTGACATGAGTGCCGGTGAGGCGCATGCTTTCTCCGACGGCTGATCGGCGCGGAAATCCGACTCAGCACGCATGCGCGCGATCCGACGTCATGGAATAAACCAACCAAGACAAACGTTTATGGAGCAGGGACAAACCGGAAAGCACGTCTTTCGGAAAGTGAGGAAAAAATGACGGGATTTCGGAATTTCGTTATGAGCTGCGCGCTGGCGGCCGCCTCCATGATCCCCCCTGTCGCGCCCGCCCAGGCCATGCCGCGCCCGGTGCTCGATACAGCAGTCGGGTCACCCGCAGATGTCCAGACCGTCACCCACCGCGGCCGGGGCTATTATCCGCGCTGGCGGGGCGGCTACTACGGCGGCTGGCCTGGCTATCATCCCGGCTATCGCCGGGCCGGTATAAGCTTCTATTTCGGGCCGGGCGCCGGATACTATCCGCGGCGCTACTACTACGGGAACCGGTATTATTACGGGACCCGCTATTACGGTCCGGGCTATTATCCCGGTTACTACCCCTACCGACATAATCGCGGCTACTATCCATACCGATACCACGGCCCCGGTTATTACGGCCATCGGTATTACCGACCGGGCTATTATGGGGGCTTCGTCCCGGGCTGGTAAGGCTCGCTCGAACGAGGCGCGGCGGCGGCTTTCGCCGAGCCTCCTTGATTTTTGAAGCTGCGAACGGGCAGACTGCCGCGTCGGGCATCGCAGAAGCGCGGGCCTATCGCTTTCCGACGATCCGAGGCGGGCCGTGACCGCCTTCGGAAGGGCGTAGTCGCGCATCGCGGCTGTCGCGCATGCCGCATACATCGCGCTGTACCGCTTCCTGAAGCTGCATCGTTAAGGCGCAGTTAACTTCGGCCGCCTATCGTTTCAGACCGGTACAATCAGATGGCGGATTGAAACGATGCTGTTTCCGACCCAGCAGGCAAGCGCGACCGTCTCGACCACACTCGTGGGTTCGATCATCGAGGACATCGAAAAGCGCCGCGCAGAGGAAGAGGAAAAGGCGAAAGCTACCAAGGAGGACAAGATCCTCAAGGCGCGAATCAAGTCGGACGGGGCGCAGAAGGCTGCCAACGACAAGATCAACAACCACTTCTTCAATCGCGCCGTAGTCGACGTCACCGAGCTCAAGCTGGAACTGATCGGCAAACTGGGCGAACTCCTTGACCTTGAGCGCGCGGATGGTCAATCCGCCTATGCCTATGGCCGCCAACTCGAAGAGGCGCTCTCCGGCCTGCAACCCGAGCAGGTCCGCATGGTCGAGAAGACGCTCGGCCTCGACACGCTCGACCTCTCGCTTGCGGAAGTCCTGGCCGCGATCAAGAACCCCTATGGCACGGAAGACGACAAGCTTGAGGCCGCGCTGCAAACCAAGACGCAAGATGGTGGCCTCACCGCCGTCGAGACGGCGAAGGTCCTGCAGCGGTTGAAGGATGCCGCCAATCCGAAATCGCTTGAGGAACTGAAACTCGAACGGACCGAAAGCGATCCGACGCGCGTCGAGGATGAGGAAACCCATGCCGAGCGCGAAAGGGCGATCCGCGCGCTGGAGGCGAAGGACAATCTCGACGATGTCAAGGAGCTTCACGAGGCTGTAAGGAAGCGGAACGAGGTTGCCGCCGACATCGACGCCGGGAAGAGCCCGCCAGAAGGGCAAGGCGTCGATCCGACCGAGATGCTGACGGTTCTCGCCGCTGGCGCCGAGGTCGCCGAAACGCAGGAGCGAAACGACGGTAGTGCCCACCAGCAGGCCACGCTGGAGAGCCAAGAAAGCGAGCGCGACAATGCCGGCATCACGGAGGAAGAGGCGAGCCTCATGGCAGCACTCCATGAGGACGGCGAACAGCAAACCCACAAGCGGGCGGAGGCCCGGGATCTGTTCGTTCTTCACGTCGACGAGGACGGCATCTACGATTTCATCAGGCGCAAGTTGGCTGGATCACAATGATGCTCGCATCAAGCCGATCGGCAATATGATTGCTTCCGAGGCGCCTGGCCTGATCATCCCTTCCTGACGATCCCGACACGAGCCATGACCTCCTTCGGAATGCCGTAGCGACGCACCGCATCTCGACTGTCGCGCAGGCCGCATATCTCGCGTTGTATCAGGAAAGCCCAGACGGCATCGGCCGCTTCGTCGAGAAGCCTCTGGCGGACGGACGGCCCGTGCTTGCTGGCATCGTAGCCATTCAGCGCCGCGAGTGCCTTCTCCACCTTCAAGCCATGACGACCCAGCGCGTCCGCACGCTCCGCCATCAACTCATATTCGAGCACGTTCACACCGCCTCTGGCGGTATCCAATCGGCTCAGCGATTGCGGTGGGCGAAATGTCATTGGCAGCTCCGTGAAGGCCACTGCATGATTCCTTAAATCGGAATCGATTTAGGGACAAACATACAGCAATTCAAAGTGCTACAGCGACATTAACGCGTCCGGTTGGACGCGCGGCGCTGTAGGGGCAGCATGAACCGGCAATGATCTTCACGCAAGTGGCCGGCGGCTCGCGGCTCGTTCGGCACTATGGTTAAGACTTCATAAACCTCTTCAGCTTAGTCTTTGCGATCATGCCCCGATTATCCACGGCCAAGCCGTGGCTGGCCCGGCCGACCGGCCGTTGCGCGCATGAGGCGCTCTCCGACAGCAATCATGAAAGTCCGCCAGCATCGGAGTGACTGCAGCGACCTTTGCTTACCCGAAGAGGTGCGAGGCGCCGCAGATATGACATTGCTGCGGCGAAGTGGAACCAGGATGCTGCCCATTCTCACGATCAGAACCGCGGCCGGCCCACGCGAAGAAACCACCGCGCAGGCCCGCAATGCGACGCTTCCATCAGGTCAGCGCGCCGAGGCGATCCAGAAAATTCTCGATGCGCTCGGCCGTCATCTGTCCGGCAAGGAGGTTCTGTCCAGGGACGCGCTGGTGCGGCTGATGGAGGATCTCGCGCGCATCCTCAAATTTCCCCCCTTGCCGCAGGAAAGCGGCCGCGATTTCGTCAAACGCCTGATCGGCTTTCTCGAATCCATGCCGATGCCGGAGCGGCTGCTCCTGGAGCGGCAACTCGGCGGACGTAGCCTCGCGCACCGCATCGCCGTCCTGACCGCGGTGTCGAACCGGAGCCAAGCATCCGCATCGATAGCTGCGAGCGCAGCGCCCTCTTCACCTCAGCCGCAGGACGCGACCGCCATCCGCAATCTGCCGGTGCAAACCGCCGTTCCGCCCCAGTTCGCTGCGATAAATGCGTCCGCATCGAGCGATGTCGTATTGCTTCAGTCGATCTTGAAGAAGACCTTCAGTGCCGACGAAGAAGGGGGGCCGGTCGAGGCGATGCTTGAAGGCGCAATGGACGAGATGCCTGAAGACGCGGCCGAGACGGGGTCTTCGAAGGCTTCGGAGCCACGCGCGCGCGCGCCCCAACTCTCAGCCGCTGCGAACAAGGAAGCGACAGCGGCGCTTGGGGGCGGTCTCGCGCAGGATGAACTGGCAGCGTTCGATACGGCACTCCCGCTGCCGCAGCCAGAAAGCGAGGGAGCAGACACCGGAGGTGGCGCGGCGGAGACCCGGAGCTTGGCTGGCGAACCGGTAAGTCCCGAGCCCACTCCGTCCGATATGCCCGTCGGCACCCAACCTGACGATACCGAACAGGTCGGAAACAACACCGAGACGGGCTTGCTTCAGCAGGAAGCCGATGAAACTGGATATGGTAACGGGCTCGACGCGGACGGCACCTGCGGCCGTCCCCTGGCCGACACGGAAGACGGCCGGCAGCAGACGCAGCCTCGGGCTTCGCGCGGAGAACCAAGTGGGCAGTCCGCACGCTCCTTGGCCGACGCCATGAAGGTGATCATCCGCGACGGCATCGGCCTTCCCGAATTCGTCGACGAAGGCGGAAGGCCGGCGGCGGAACCGGAGGGCGGTGACACTCGGCAGCCAGCCGCGGCGCCATCTAAGAGTGATCCGGCGGAACGTTCACGGGACGCCGGCATCCGCTCCCGTAACGGGAGCGAAGCCCCAATCGCCGACCATGGCCCCACCGATGAGCCCGACAAGGCAGCGCAACGTTCGCCGATGCAAGCTCGGGGTCAAAACCCCGGCAACGATCCGGCCATGCAGCAGATGCTCTCCAGGCTCGTCGAAAGCGGACTTCCCCGGGAGGCGATACCCTTCGCCATGGTCCCTTATCCTCCCGCGAAGGTGGAGGTCGACGACGCAACGGACACGACCGACCGCCGTGAACAGGCCCGCGACGGCGAGAGCGACACCGGAGCGGACGCAGAGGATAGCGATGACGATCGCGAAGCGCCGGCAAAGGGAACCGTAGACGACGGAAAGGAGGACCCGGAAGAGAAACCCGCCGCGATCGACGCCTACGGCCTCTACAGAAAGCTCGGCGATCTTGGCTAGCTCGCTTTCTTCACCCGCTCAAAGAAAAAGCCCGCGGAGATCGCTCTCCGCGGGCTCGTTATTTCCAGTTCAGCAACGATTATTCGTTGGTCTGGCGGTTCTTCAGAGCGGCGCCCAGGATGTCGCCGAGCGAAGCGCCGGAGTCGGACGAACCGAACTGAGCGACGGCTTCCTTCTCTTCCGCGATTTCCAGAGCCTTGATCGACAGCTGGATCTTGCGGTCCTTCTTGGAGAAGTTGGTGACGCGGGCGTCAACAACCTGGCCAACCGAGAAGCGCTCCGGACGCTGTTCGTCACGGTCACGCGACAGGTCCGCACGACGGATGAACGCGGTGATGTCTTCGTGGTTGACGAGCTTCACTTCGATGCCACCATCGTTGACCGCGATGACTTCGGCCGAAACGACGGCATTCTTGCGCAGTTCGCCGGAAGCGGCAGCTTCACCGACCGCATCCTTGCCAAGCTGCTTGATGCCGAGAGAGATGCGCTCCTTCTCGACGTCCACATCGAGAACGACAGCACGGACGACGTCGCCCTTGTTGTATTCTTCGATGACCTGCTCGCCCGGACGGTTCCAGTCGAGGTCGGAGAGGTGAACCATGCCGTCGACATCGCCGTCGAGGCCGATGAACAGGCCGAATTCGGTCTTGTTCTTGACTTCACCTTCGACTTCGGTGCCAGCCGGATGGCTGTGCGCGAATGCCTGCCACGGGTTCTCGAGCGTCTGCTTGAGGCCGAGAGAGATACGACGCTTGGTCGGATCGACTTCGAGAACGACAACGTCGACTTCCTGGCTGGTGGACAGGATCTTGCCGGGGTGAACGTTCTTCTTGGTCCAGGACATTTCCGAGATGTGGATCAGGCCTTCGATGCCCGGCTCCAGCTCGACGAACGCACCGTAGTCGGTGATGTTCGTGACGGTACCGGAGATCTTCTTGCCGACCGGATACTTCGCGCCGATGCCATCCCACGGATCGGACTCGAGCTGCTTCATGCCGAGCGAGATGCGGTGGGTTTCCTGGTTGATGCGGATGATCTGAACCTTGACCTGCTGGCCGATGTTCAGGATTTCCGACGGATGATTGACGCGACGCCATGCCATGTCGGTCACGTGCAGCAGACCATCGATGCCGCCGAGATCGACGAATGCACCGTAATCGGTGATGTTCTTGACGACACCCTCGACAACCTGGCCTTCTTCGAGGTTCTGAACGATTTCAGAACGCTGCTCGGCACGGGACTCTTCCAGAACCGTACGGCGCGAGACCACGATGTTGCCGCGGCGCTTGTCCATCTTGAGGATTTCGAAGGGCTGCGGGTTGTGCATCAGCGGGGTCACGTCGCGAATCGGACGGATGTCGACCTGCGAACGCGGCAGGAAGGCTACGGCGCCGTCGAGATCGACGGTGAAGCCGCCCTTGACCTGGTTGAAGATGATGCCTTCGACGCGTTCGCCGGCTTCGAACTTCACTTCGAGGCGCTGCCAGCTTTCCTCGCGGCGAGCCTTTTCGCGCGACAGAACGGCTTCGCCGAGCGCGTTTTCGATGCGCTCAACATAGACTTCGACTTCGTCGCCGACCTTGAGCGAGCCGTCCTTGGCCTTGGCGCCGAATTCCTTCAGCGGTACGCGGCCTTCGACCTTCAGACCGACGTCGACGATGGCGACGTCCTTTTCGATCGCGGTGATGATGCCCTTGGCAACATAGCCTTCGGCAAGGTCCGTCTTCGCGAAGGACTCTTCGAGAAGCGCTGCGAAATCATCACGGGTGGGGTTGGTTGCAGACATAAAATCTCCTGATGCATCTCGTGAGGAGACGCACATGCGCCGGGGGTTAGCGTTAAACTGGCCTGAACCCAGTCCGCCCCATTCGAAGGAGCAATCCGGCGCGTGGACGGAATTTCAGGCTTTTCAGAGAGTGATGACTATTCTGCGAATTGTCATCACTCTCTAGATTCTTTGAGTTCGCATGATCGATTCAGAAAACCGCGACGCACTTTTCGGGATCTAAGGCGATCCGGCCGGAGCCGAAAGATGGCCTTTCTTCAAATCTTCTTTTGCAAGGCCGCGTCGATCAGCGTCTTCGCCGCCTGGAATGCCGCCTCTATACTCATTTCGGAAGTGTCAAGCAAGTGCGCATCATCGGCGGGCCGCAAGGGGCTGTTGGCCCGGCCCATGTCGCGCTCGTCGCGCTTTTTCACATCCTCGAAGATCGCGTCGTAATCGGCCGTCCCGCCGCCTGCAATGATCTCGTCGTAACGCCGTTTCGCCCTGACTTCGGGCGAAGCCGTCACATAGAGCTTCACGGCCGCGTCGGGACAGACGACGGTGCCGATATCGCGTCCGTCGAGCACGGTTCCGGGCTCCCGCCGCGAAAAGGCACGCTGCGCCTCGACCAGAGCGCGGCGAACGGCAGGCATGATCGCGATCTTCGACGCCGCCTCGCCGATCGCGTGGGCGGAAAGCACCGAGCGCTCGAGACCGGCGAGTTCGACATTGCGCGCCATCTTCTCGGCGACCGCCTCGTCGTCGAGCGGCAGCCCCGCATCGAGAAGCGCCTTGGCAGTGGCGCGATAGGTAAGCCCGGTGTCGAGATGATGAAAGCCGTATTCCTCGGCGATCCGGCGCGAGAGCGTTCCCTTGCCAGCCGCGGCGGGGCCATCGATGGCGATCGTAAGTGTCATTTTGCAACCTGCATGTGGATGTGATCGTCGTGTCTGGCAGCGCGACAACCTTGAAACTTGATGTTTTCTGCGGAGACGCCAAGCCTTTGTGCCAGATGTGGCTCCACGAATATTTTCTCTACGCCGAACCCTTGGCCTTCATCGGAAAGCCAACGGAGCGCCTCCCGGGTTCGCTTTTCTTCAAGCGACAAAGGCCGCCACAGCGCTTGAAGGACATGCAAGTCCCAACGCAGCGTCAAGATATCACGGCGGTCTTCACACGGCAGAGCGCTGTTTTCGCCTGGCTGCTCGAATGCAAAGTAGCCGACCGGAGAACGTGTAGCCTTGTCGAGAAATCGCCCCTCGTTGTCCTGATAGTAAAATGCCACATCAAGCTTTCGGCCATCCGAGTGGGACAGATGCGGTAACAGCGGAAAGCCATCGAAGAAGGGAAAGTTCCCATCGAGCGCCAAGGTGGTCGTCTCCGGGAACACCTGGTCCATCTGCCGCGATAGGGCAAGCGCCGCCTCTCTCAGCCTCGGAACGACATACTGACGGTTCAGTAAACAGTACAAGGAGGACTGCATACGGAGCCGCGAAGCATTGTCGAAGCAAGGAAGCGGGACCCGGCCAAAGATGGGTGCGACGGCATGGCTCAGCGTACTTCCAGCCGCGTAGAGGCTGGCAAATAGCACGAGAAATCCGGCAAAGCCGATCCGTTTCCTCCATGGGCGTGTAATGCAGAGCGAGAGGAGCCAGATCAGGCCGCCGATCTGCGTCAAGAGCGTGAGGAAAACTACGACAGCCACCGTGGGCAGCCGTCCAAGCATTCTCCTCAGCCTCATTCGACTTCACCCTTGCAGAGAGTGCCTATGATCGGCGTCCGGGCGCAGAGCCATTAGCGCCGCACGAGCACGACAGCGCACCCAACATGCATATATTAATCTCACTCCATGTTCGCGCCGAGCCTCGTCATTAGATCCATGAACTCCGGGAAGCTCGTCGCAATCATCGTCGCGTCGTCGACCGTCACTGGATGTTCCGAGGCGAGTCCCATGACGAGGAAGCTCATGGCGATGCGGTGATCGAGATGGGTCTTGACCTCACCGCCTGAGGGGTTGCCGAGGCCCTTGCCGCTGGGGCGGCCGCGCACGACCAGCGAGGTTTCGCCTTCATCGCAGTCGACGCCGTTGAGCTTCAGGCCGTCGGCGACGGCGGAGAGGCGGTCGGATTCCTTGACGCGCAGTTCATCAAGGCCGTTCATCACGGTCGCGCCTTCGGCGAAGGCGGCAGCGACGGCGAGCACCGGATATTCGTCAATCATCGACGGCGCGCGCTCTTCCGGCACGGTGACGCCCTTCAGCTCCGAATGACGCACGCGGAGATCGGCGACATCCTCGCCGCCGGCGAGGCGCGCATTCATGACTTCGATGTTGGCACCCATTTCCTGCAGCGTCAGGATGAGGCCGGTGCGCGTCGGGTTCATCAGCACGTTCAGGATGGTGACGTCCGAGCCTGGCACGAGGAGGGCGGCCACCAGCGGGAAGGCGGTCGAGGACGGGTCACCGGGCACGTCGATCACCTGGCCCGTCAGCTTGCCGCGGCCTTCGAGGCGAATTGTGCGCACGCCGTCTGCGTCGGTCTCGACGGTCAGGTTAGCACCGAAACCCTTGAGCATCTTTTCCGTATGATCGCGCGTCATCACCGGCTCGATGACCGTGGTGATGCCGGGCGTATTGAGGCCGGCGAGCAGCACGGCGGATTTCACCTGGGCGGAGGCCATCGGCACGCGGTAGGTGATCGGGTTCGGCGTCGTCGGTCCATGCAGCGTCACCGGCAGCCGGTCTCCTTCGGCCGATTTCACCTGGACGCCCATTTCTCTCAGCGGGTTCAGCACGCGCCCCATCGGCCGCTTGGTGAGCGAGGCATCGCCGATGAAGGTCGAGTCGAAATCGTAGACTCCGACGAGGCCCATGGTCAGCCGGCAGCCGGTGCCGGCATTGCCGAAATCGAGCGGCGCCTCGGGGGCGAGCAGGGCACCGTTGCCGACGCCGTCGATGATCCAGGTCTCACCCTCCTTGCGGATCTTCGCGCCCATCGCCTGCATCGCCTTGCCGGTATTGATGACGTCTTCGCCTTCGAGCAGGCCCGTAATCCGCGTCTCGCCCGAAGCGAGACCGCCGAACATGAAGGAGCGGTGCGAAATCGACTTGTCGCCGGGAATACGGACGGTGCCCTTGAGATCGGACGACTTGCGTGCGGTGGCGGGCTTCGGGCTCAAGCCATGCGACATGATGTTTTCCTCTGACAATCCGGCTAGGACGGCCCGCAAATCGCCCACCCGGAATGCAGGCGCGGACGAACCGTCATCTGGCGCGCTCCCTAACATAAAGAGTGAAAGGGGTCATCTCCCGGCGCGAAGAAAATGAGGGGCCGGCCGGCGACGGAAGTTTGCCTTTGACAGATGCTGTCAAGACGATTATGGGGACCGGCTAATCATCATAAGCTTGATACCCTTTCCACCGCCGGCTGACCGGCAAGAGCCGGCTCGTCCGGCCATTCAAGAGGCTTTGACTGTGGCAAAACCGGAACTTGGAACAAAGCGCATCGACCCGGAAACGGGGCGCAAATTCTACGATCTGAACCGTGATCCGATCGTCTCCCCCTATACCGGCAAGTCCTATCCGCTGTCCTTCTTCGAGGAGAGCTCCGTCGCCAAGGTGCTCGAGAAGGAAGAAGAGGAAGACGTAACGGAAGTCGACGCAGAGAACACCGAAGTCGAACTCGTTTCGCTCGAGGATGCCGACGAGGAGGCATCGGGCGGCGACGACCTTCCGGATCTCGGCGATGACGACGTTGAAATCGACGGCGACGACGACGACACGTTCCTCGAAACCGACGACGAAGACGACGACGACGATATGAGCGACCTCATCGGCGTCTCCGACGAGGATGAAGACGTCTAATAGTTTCGGGGACGTGGGCGGAAGAACCGCCGCACGCATGCCGCATTAAGCGTTTCAAAATACGCACGAAAGCTGCCCCGCCCGCTGCAACTCTCGCGGTCGGGGCGCTTCCCGGGACGAGAAATAAAATCGCACCGGCCTTGAATTTTCGGCTTGCCATCCGCGAAAAGCAGAAGTAATAAGCCGCCACTCGCCGGGCACAAAGCCCGACGATTTCCCGGAACCGGCATTGCCGGACCCTGATGGGGCTATAGCTCAGCTGGGAGAGCGCTTGCATGGCATGCAAGAGGTCAGCGGTTCGATCCCGCTTAGCTCCACCAAACTCTTCCGATATCACGATACGAAAACCTGTGACGGCCAAGGCTGCCCTTCTTCGCACGCATTGCTCGGCAATACCGTTGCGTACGCGACGATGACACTTTCGGGCGGTGACGAGTACGAGGGCCTTGTTGTCCACTCGATCATGCCGGATTTTACAGAAAATTAACCGGCCGGGCGCCAGAACAGTCATCTCATGTTTCTTGCCTCCAAGATCTTCTGGCTCCTTGCCCAGCCGCTTTCGCTCGCTTTCTTCAGCGTTCTCATCGGCTTTCTGCTGGCGCTGCTCGGCCGCGCACGTATCGGCGGCGTATTCGGCTCATTTGGCCTCGTGGTGTTGTTCCTGAGCCTCTTCACGACGACGGGCCCCTATTTCCTGCAGATCCTCGAGGACCGGTTTACCCGCCCCTCGTCGGAACCCGCAGAACTCTCCTGCATCATCGTGCTTGGCGGCGCCTTTGAGAACGTGGTTATTGCCGGGCGCGGCGGGATCGAACTCAACCAGGCAGCGGAGCGCTTCGTAGAGACGGTCCGGCTCGCCAAGGCTCATCCTGCCGCGCGCATCCTCGTTTCGGGCGGTGACGGCTCCTTGAGCGGCGGCTATGCGGGCGACGCCGAGATCTCGAGGACCTTCTTCGACACGTTCGGCATCGCCCCCGACCGCCTGATCCGTGAGGAGGAATCGCGGACCACCTTTGAGAACGCGCGAAATACCAAGGATTTGCTGAGCGCGAGCGGGATGGAGCGTTGCGCGCTCGTCACCTCGGCCTATCACATGCCGCGCTCCATCGGCCTCTTTCGTTCGTTCGGCATCGAGGTTATGCCCTGGCCCGCGGACTATCGAACGAGTGGCAACGTGCGCCTCGGTTTCGATTTCACCCAGCCCTCGCTCAATGCGCAATTGGCGACGACGGCGGCCAAGGAATGGACAGGGCTGCTTGCCTACTATCTCCTCGGCCGGACGCAAACGATCCTGCCGCGATGACGCAGCGCCGGAGCAACGCTTGCTGCCCGCTGATTTGTTAGGAAGCTTGCGGTAAAAATCATGGAGCGCATCGATTCCGGATCGACGCGGCACAGAGCGGAGCATCCATGCCGATCCTCGAAATTCTTGACTATGCCGGCGTGGCCGTCTTCGCGGCGACCGGCGCGCTTTCGGCGTCCCGCAAGCAGCTCGATATTATCGGCTATCTCTTCCTGGCGTCGGTCACCGGGATCGGCGGCGGCACGATGCGCGACGTGGTCCTGGGTGCCACACCGGTGTTCTGGGTGCTCAACCCGACCTATCTGCTCGTTTGCGCCTCGGTGGGCCTGATCCTGTTCTTCACGGCCCATCTTTTCGACTCGCGCTATCGCATGCTGGTGTGGCTCGATGCGATCGGTCTTTCCGCCTATTGCGTCATGGGGGCAGCGAAGGGCCTGGCGGCGACGGGTTCGCCGACCGTCGCCCTTGTCACCGGCATGCTGACGGCGACCTTCGGCGGCATTCTCCGCGACCTGCTGGCGGGCGAGCCGTCCGTGTTGCTGAGGCCGGAGGTCTATGTCACCGCCGCGCTCGTCGGCGCCGGCGCCTTCGTGTTCGCCACAATGGTCGGCATGCCGCTCATCGCGACCTCGGCACTCGGCGTGCTCTCCGCCTTCGCGGTGCGCGGCGGCGCACTGAAATACGGCTGGACCTTGCCGACCGGCAGGGCAGGCCCGGGGCGCGACCCGAGGGACGTGATGTAGCAGGTAAAGGGGTTAGCGGTCGGACTTACGGCGCAGACGTACCACGACGTCGACGTGCGAGATCTCCATGCCTTCCGGAGGCTCCGGAAGATTGTCGATCTGGATGTTGCTCACCGGAATGTCGAGCACCTCATTCTGCCCTTCGACGAAGAAATGATGGTGATCGGAAACATTGGTGTCGAAGTAGGTCTTGGCGCTTTCGACCGCGAGCACGCGGATCATTCCCGCTTCGGTGAACTGGTGGAGCGTGTTGTAGACGGTCGCGAGCGAAACCGGAACGCCCGCCTCGACCGCCTCCTCGTGCAGTTCCTCGACGGTCAAATGACGGTCGCCCTTTGCGAAAATGAGGTCCGCAAGCGCGATACGCTGGCGCGTCGGGCGCAAACCCGAGTTGCGCAGCCTGTCCTGCGAACACATTTGTGGTGCTTTCGTCATGCGCAGCCGCTTCGGTATCCTGGCTAAATTCACAGGTTATCTGTTTGCGATATAACTTCTGCTGGCGCCGCTTTCAATAGATTCCGAGCTTCCAGGGGCGCAAACGCCTGAAAATCGGCCCAAAGCGGGGGAAGGCTGGCATTTAGCTCTGGTCGTGCCCACATTCATATTGTAAGCGACGGCGCAACGATATCGCCAATAAGAGCCGGATGAGAGAAAATGTGAAGCGGCATTCCGCCGGCATCCGTACTAACCTACTGCATGTTTCCTTAAATCGGAGCCGATTTAAGGATAAAAACATTCAGCAACTCAAAGTGCTACAGCGCCCTTTGCGCGTCTGACAAGACGCGCGGCGCTGTAGGGGTCTCGCGGAGCGCAAACTGCGACAGGCAGCATAGCCATTGGCGCAGGCCACGCTTCAATTTAGTCCGAACTTGCACTAAAGCAGGTCGGAGAACATTCAGTCGATCGGGGAAACAACCATTCATGACGACCAGACAATCCAGCTTCAGCTATGAGGAAATCCTGACCTGCGGCCGAGGTGAAATGTTTGGCCCCGGCAATGCCCAGCTTCCATTGCCGCCGATGCTGATGTTCAACCGCATCACCGATATCTCGGAAACCGGCGGCCCCCACGACAAGGGTTACGTCCGCGCCGAGTTCGACATCACGCCGGATCTCTGGTTCTTCCCCTGCCATTTCATGGGCGATCCCGTCATGCCCGGCTGCCTGGGTCTCGATGCCATGTGGCAGCTGACCGGCTTCTTCCTCGGTTGGCTCGGCGAGCCCGGAAAGGGCCGCGCGATCTCCACAGGCGAGGTAAAATTCACAGGCATGGTGACGCCGAAGAACAAGCTGGTCGAATACGGCATCGACTTCAAGCGCGTGATGCGGGGCCGCCTGGTGCTCGGCATTGCCGACGGCTGGATGAAGGCCGACGGCGAAGTGATCTATAAGGCCAGCGATCTCAGGGTCGGTCTTTTCCAGGAAAAGGCGGACTGAGCCGCAAAACGGCCAAGACGGGTTCAAGTTTAAGAGAAGGTCATTACCATGAGACGGGTTGTTGTCACGGGCCTCGGCATCGTTTCCTCGATCGGTAACAATGCCGACGAAGTCACCGCGTCGCTGCGCGATGCGAAGTCGGGCATCACGTTTTCCCCTGACTTCGCCGAGAATGGCTTCAAGTGCCAGGTCTGGGGCGCGCCGTCGCTCGACCCGACGGAACTCGTCGACCGGCGTGCCATGCGCTTCCTGTCCCAAGGAGGCGCCTGGAACCATGTGGCGATGAAGCAGGCAATCGCGGACTCGGGACTCGAAGCCGGCGACATCACCAACGAGCGCACCGGCATCATCATGGGCTCGGGCGGTCCCTCGACGCGCACCATCGTCGAGGCTGCCGACGTCACCCGCAAGAACGTGAGCCCGAAGCGCATCGGCCCGTTCGCGGTCCCGAAGGCAATGTCGTCGACGGCGTCGGCCACGCTTGCGACCTGGTTCCAGATCCATGGCGTCAACTACTCGATCTCATCGGCGTGCTCGACCTCGGCGCATTGCATCGGCAATGCCGCGGAGATGATCCAGTGGGGCAAGCAGGACGTGATGTTCGCCGGCGGCCACGAGGATCTCGACTGGACCATGTCCAACCTGTTCGATGCCATGGGCGCGATGTCCTCGAAGTTTAACGAGACGCCGTCGTCGGCCTCGCGCGCCTATGACGTCAACCGCGACGGCTTCGTGATTGCCGGCGGCGCCGGCGTGCTGGTGCTCGAGGAGTTGGAGCGTGCCAAGGCCCGCGGCGCCAAGATCTACGCCGAAATCGTCGGCTATGGCGCGACCTCCGACGGTTACGACATGGTCGCGCCCTCCGGCGAAGGCGCCGTGCGCTGCATGCGCCAGGCGCTCGCCACGGTGAAGGGCGACGTCGATTACATCAACACCCACGGAACCTCCACCCCGGTCGGCGACTCCAAGGAAATCGGCGCCATTCGCGAAGTGTTCGGCACCAATATGCCGCACATCCAATCGACCAAGTCCCTGACGGGCCACTCCCTGGGCGCTGCCGGCGTGCAGGAATCAATCTATGGCCTATTGATGATGCAGGCCGGCTTCATCGGCGAAAGCGCGCATATCAGCGAGCTCGACCCCGAGTTCGAAGGCGTACCGATCGTTCGCAAGCGGATCGACAACGCAAAGATCGACACGGTTCTTTCGAACTCCTTCGGTTTCGGCGGCACCAACGCGACGCTCGTCTTCCAGCGCTACAACGGATAACACAATGAACGGACTGATGAACGGAAAGCGCGGCCTCATCATGGGTGTGGCCAACAACCATTCTATTGCCTGGGGAATCTCCAAGGCGCTGGCCGCCCAGGGCGCCGAACTTGCTTTCACCTATCAGGGCGAAGCGCTCGGCAAGCGCGTGAAGCCGCTCGCCGCCGAGGTCGGTTCCGACTTCCTGCTGCCATGCGACGTCGAGGATATCGCCTCCGTCGATACAGTCATTGCGGCCATCAAGGAGCGTTGGGGCCGGCTCGATTTCGTCGTCCACGCCATCGGTTTCTCCGACAAGAGCGAGCTGAAGGGACTCTACGCGGACACCACGCGCGACAATTTCAGCCGCACCATGGTCATCTCCTGCTTCTCCTTCACCGAGATTGCCAGGCGGGCCGCCGAACTGATGAGCGAAGGCGGCACGATGCTGACACTGACCTATGGCGGCTCGACGCGGGTCATGCCAAACTACAACGTAATGGGTGTTGCCAAGGCGGCGCTCGAAGCCTCGGTGCGCTATCTCGCCGCCGACTACGGCACGCGCGGCATCCGCGTCAACGCGATCTCCGCCGGGCCGATCCGCACACTCGCCGGCGCCGGGATCTCGGACGCACGCGCGATGCTTTCCTGGCAGCAGAAGAATTCGCCCTTGCGCCGCACCGTGACGATCGACGACGTCGGCAATTCCGCGCTGTACCTTCTTTCCGATCTTTCGCGCGGCGTGACCGGCGAGATCCACTATGTGGATTCCGGCTACAACATCACCTCGATGCCGACACTCGAGGCGTTGCGAACGGCCGACGCGGAGTAAGGTAGCCGATCCGGGTTGTCGCAACCCGGATCAGGCCGCTGTCGCCCAAATCAATGCGAGCAGGATAGCCGCCAGCGCGAGGCCGACAACGGTGGACGCGCCGCGCATGTATTTCAGCCTTGCCGGCGCCAGCGGCACGCGATAGAGGCTGCGCAGGAACGGCAAGGGAACTTCCGCCGTAGCGCCATGTCCCTCGGCGTTCTTGATATCGCGCGCGATCACCTCTTCAACATCTTCCATCATGGGGGGTCGAGCGGGTCCAAATCCCATAGCCTGCTCCTCTACGATCACGATGGCCGGCATCAACATGGTGTGCCCGATCGTTCTTTCTGGCAACAGGAAAGCGGCGCGTCACAAGGAAGCGACACGCCATCCGAACAGACCGGATCAACCGCTACCATAACGCCTTAAATCGGAGTCGATTCAAGGAGCCATACAGCAATTCAAAGCGCTCCGCCGCCCTTTGCGCCTCGACGCACGGCGCTGCAGAGCGGCGCAAGCCGACCTGGATTGCTCTACCGTTTCGCCCAGAGCACCTTGAAGCGCGCGTTGCGGCAGGTCTCGCCACTTTCCTTGAAGTTTTCCGCGAGAACCTGCTCATAGGGCAGGCCGCGATTGGCGACCAGCATCAGCTTGCCGCCGTGCTTTAGAGCCTTGGCAGCGGATTTGATGATCGCGGCGCCGAGCGACGGTTCTGCGGCATGTCCCTCGTGGAAGGGCGGATTCATGACGATCAGGTCGTACTTGTCGCGCGTCTCCTCGGTGGTCAGGTCGTGCCAATAGAAGCGGGCCGGCGTCGAGGGTGCGTTCGCCGTCATGTTGACGCGCGCCGCCTCCAGCGCTTCATAATCCACCTCGAAGAGATCGATGCCCTTCAGCCCAGGCGAGGCATGGGCGAGCATCACCGACAGATAACCCCAACCGGCACCGAAATCCGCCGCATGGCCGGTAAGATCTTTGGGCAGACGGGAGGCAAGAAGCTCGGAACCCGCATCCACGCGGTCGTGGGAGAACATGCCGGGCGACGCCTCGAACAGCCCATCGACACGCACCGGCACCTTGGCGAGCGCCGACACGGCTTCCGAGACATCTTCCGGCCGCGTGAACCAGAAAGCAACGCCATGGTATTTCGGCAGAGAATCCCCATCCCAGCCGAATTTGCCGATCTTCTTGCGCAGAGGCTGGATGCCGTCCTCCTTGCCGCCTGCCACCACGATCAGCGCGCCGCCGCGGGTGCGCTTGAGCGCCTCGGCGATCCGGTCCTCGTTCTCGCCCTTGTGCTTGCCGCAGAGCACCAGTGCCGCGTCATAGCCCTCGCCCTCGGCAAGCGGCGTCACGTCGACACGCGCCGCTTCCAGCGCGCGATGGAGAGACTTGAGCGGCTGCACGGCGGCAATCGACGCGGAAAAGTCCCGCGGCAGCCTGTAGCCCGCCTCCGCCCCAAGGAAAAGCACGCGCTCGCCCTCCCCCGGCGGATCGATGACACCGGTATCGAAAGGGTGAAACAGGGTTTTCAGTGCGTCGCGGCTCATGGGATCGAATCCGTTCTTTGCTTACAGAAAGGGGGCGCGAAGCGATCCGCTCCGCGCCCCCGAGTCCCTTGGCGGGGCCGGCTTATTCAGCCGCTTCGCCGCCGTCCTTCTTCTCGGCCTTCTCGGCGACGACTTCCTTGCCGGTCGCCTGATCGACGACCTTCATGGAGAGGCGAACCTTGCCGCGCTCGTCGAAGCCCATCAGCTTGACCCAGACCTTGTCGCCTTCCTTGACGACATCAGTCGTCTTGGCGACGCGCTCGGAAGCGAGCTGCGAGATATGGACGAGGCCGTCACGGGCGCCGAAGAAGTTGACGAAAGCACCGAAATCGGCGGTCTTGACGACCGTGCCTTCATAGATCTGACCGACTTCCGGCTCGGCAACGATCGAGTGGATCCACTTGCGGGCCGCTTCGATCTCCTTGGCGGAGGAGGATGCGATCTTGACCGTACCATCGTCCTCGATGTTGATCTTGGCGCCGGTCTTTTCGACGATTTCGCGGATGACCTTGCCGCCCGAGCCGATGACTTCGCGGATCTTGTCGACCGGGATGTTCATCACTTCGATGCGCGGCGCGAATTCGCCAAGCTGGCCACGGCTCTCGGAGATGGCCTTGGCCATTTCGCCGAGAATGTGCAGACGGCCGCCCTTCGCCTGATTGAGCGCTACACCCATGATCTCTTCGGTGATGCCCTCGATCTTGATGTCCATCTGCAGCGACGTGATACCGGCGTCCGTGCCTGCAACCTTGAAGTCCATGTCGCCGAGATGATCTTCATCACCGAGAATGTCGGAGAGAACGGCGAAGCGGTCATCTTCCTTGATGAGGCCCATGGCGATACCGGCGACCGGCTTGGCAAGCGGGACGCCTGCATCCATCAGCGCCAGCGAGGTGCCGCAGACGGTGGCCATCGAGGAGGAGCCGTTGGACTCGGTGATTTCGGAAACGACGCGCAGCGTGTAGGGGAACTGTTCCGCCGTCGGCAGCATCGGGTGGATGGCGCGCCAGGCGAGCTTGCCGTGACCGATTTCGCGACGGCCCGGGGAACCCATGCGGCCCGTTTCACCGACCGAGAAAGGCGGGAAGTTGTAGTGCAGCATGAAGTTTTCCTTGTACATGCCCGTCAAGGAATCGACATACTGCTCGTCTTCGCCAGTGCCGAGGGTCGCAACGACGATCGCCTGGGTTTCACCGCGGGTGAAGAGCGAGGAACCGTGCGTGCGCGGCAGGATGCCGACTTCGGCGACGATCGGGCGGACCGTGACGAGGTCGCGGCCATCGATACGGCTCTGGGTGTCAAGGATGTTCCAGCGAACGATCTTGGCCTGCAGGTGCTTGAAGACCGAAGCGATTTCTTCCGCCGTGTGAGCAGGGTTCTCGATGCCTTCCGGCAGGAAGTGTTCCTTCACCTTGGCCTTGACGGCATCGACCGCAGCGTAGCGGGCAGCCTTCTCGGTGATCTTGTAGGCATTGCGCAGTTCGTCTTCGGCAATCGAGAGCATGGCGTTTTCAAGCGCGGAATGATCTTCCGGCTCGAATTCGCGCGGTTCCTTGGCAGCGACTTCGGCGAGCTTGATGATCGCGTCGATCACCGCCTGGAAGCCCTTCTGACCGAAGACCACAGCGCCGAGCATGATGTCTTCCGGCAACTCCTTGGCTTCCGATTCGACCATCAGCACGGCTTCCTGCGTGCCTGCGACGACGAGGTCGAGAGAGGATTCGTCCATCTCGTCCAGGTGCGGATTCAGCACATATTCGCCATTGATGTAGCCGACACGGGCACCGCCGATCGGCCCCATGAACGGAATGCCGGAAAGCGTCAGCGCGGCGGAGGCGGCGACCATGGAAACGACATCCGGATTGTTTTCCAGGTCATGCTGCATGACCGTGACGATCACCTGCGTGTCGTTCTTGTAGCCTTCCGGGAACAGCGGACGGATCGGCCGGTCGATTAGGCGGGAAACGAGCGTTTCGTTTTCGCTCGGGCGGCCTTCACGCTTGAAATAACCGCCGGGAATCTTGCCGGCAGCATAGGTCTTTTCCTGGTAGTTGACGGTGAGCGGGAAGAAATCCTGGCCCGGCTTCGGAGCCTTGGCCGAAACGACGGTGGCAAGCACCACGGTTTCGCCGTAGGTCGCGAGAACGGCACCGTCAGCCTGACGCGCGATCTTGCCGGTTTCGAGCTTGAGCGGACGCCCTGCCCATTCGATTTCTACCTTGTGGGTCTCGAACATGTTCTGTCCTTCGTGTGCGGGAGACCTTCCGCGGCTGTTGCAGCGCGGATGATCTGAATGCCGCTTGGTGGTGGCGCATCACGGGCAAGACAACGGGAGGCTTCAAAAAGAACCGGCTCGTTACCGCTTTGCCGCGCTGCCCGTGTGGTAGCGCTCCGGCAAGCAGGCGCCGAAGCATCCTGCAATCCTGCCCCATGACGGGCCATCGGTTGATCCGCGATACCGGCCCATCCGGTCCGCTGGACGTTCTCTCCCGGTCCTGCGCCTCCGGCGCTCGAGGAGAGATAATCAAGGCGATCAAACGCCCTGCTGCATGCCTCCTTGAGCCGACCGGTCCAAGTACAAAACATGCAGCGATTTCAAGCACTACAGCGACCTTTGTGCGCCTGAAAGGACCCACGGCGCTGTAGAAAAAAAGCCGGCGGACCGCAGGCGGCCCGCCGGACAAAGTCGTTTAGCGACGGATGCCCAGGGCACCGATCAGCTTGGTGTAGCGCGCTTCGTCTTTCTTCTTCAGATAGTCGAGGAGCGAACGACGGCTGGAAACCATCGCGAGAAGACCACGGCGGGAATGGTTGTCCTTCTTGTGGCCCTTGAAGTGTTCGGTCAGGTTGTTGATCCGTTCCGTCAGGAGCGCAACCTGGACTTCCGGAGAACCGGTGTCGCCTTCAGCGGTCGCGAATTCCTTGATGAGCTGAGCCTTGCGCTCTGCATTAATCGACATCGGATGATCCTTTCAGTTCGAGGATTTCAGGTCGCCGGCAGCCGGGATGTCGTCCAGCCGGGGCCGTTCATACGAAGAGGCAGCGCCTTTCGCTGGCGTGCCTATAAACGAAATGTACCGAAAAGGAAAGGGTCATGAAACCCGCGATACGAAGCGCACTCGCCATGCTTCAATTGCCGGTTTGCTGCCGGCCCACAGGCTACAGTGCCGCACGTCTCATCAGACACGCGAAGCAGGTTGTAGCACTTTGAATTGCTGAATGTCTTCGCCCTTAAATCGGCTCCGATTTTCGGAAACATGCAGGACTTCCAAGAAGTGAGGCGCCATCAACTTCCCGTTTCGGCCGTTCCGTCGTCCCTGCCGCCGCGCGGAATCCGGATGGTCCACTCGATGCCGTCGGGGTGCATGGTCCTTTCGAGTTCGGCCCCGAGCGCCATGCCGAGCATGCGCTCGAGCACGACCGTCCCGAAGCCCGTTCGCGCCGGCGCCTGCCCGGGTGCTCGCTTGGGTGGCGCGGCGATATCCGCCCCCTCCTCGCGCCAGCGAATGGCGATCATGCCATCCGAGACCCACCAATCGAGCCTGATGATACCGGTCGCGTTGGCCAGTGCGCCGTATTTGGTCGCGTTCGTCGCAAGTTCATGCAGCGCCATGCCGAGCATCTGCGCCACCTGTGGTTCCAACCGCAAGGCCGGACCGCTGAGGACGATGCGCTGCGGATCGTCGGGTGCAAACGGTTGCAGCTGGTTCTGCGCCAGTTCACGGAGATCCACGCCGAGGGCAGCGTTTGCGACCATCAGGTCGGTCGATCGGGCAAGGCCCGCTATACGTTTTCGAAATGCCTCGGCGAATTCCGATGCGTTCTCGGTGGAAGAGGCGGACTGGTTCAACATCGATTGAATGACGGTGAGCTGATTCTTCGAGCGGTGCGCGACCTCCCGCATCAGAAAGCGGATTTCCCCTTCCGCCTTGCTGCGGGCCGCCGCCGCCCGGGCGAAGGCGCTCGATACGTCTTCGACCTCGGTGATCACGTATCGACGTGGTTTGATCGGCTCGCCGGCACCGAGACGTCGTGCGTCCATTGCAAGCAGCTTCACCCCTTGCGAGAGCAGGCGGGCGATGGTCAATGATCCCGCCACGGCGATGCTTGCGAAGATGATGCCGCCGAGCGACAGCCATAAGAACGACCACAGTATCGGCGCGTCGACGAGCGCACGCGGCGCCCAGGCGGCGATGCGCCAGCCGGTCACCATGGAAAATTCCGTCGCGACGCGATAGTCCATGCCGTTTTCGCTGATGTTGGCGACGCCGATGCTGATCGCCGGCAGCTTGTCCAGGAAGAACGCTTCGCCCGATTTAACGGCGGCATCCGAAGAAACAATCACCTTGCCTTCGCCGTCCACCAATGCGGCATTCCAGCCGGGCGACAGCGTGTTGCGATTGACGGCCTTGGCCATGCCCGCGGCATTCTGCGTCAAGCCCAGCAGATAGCTCTCCCCTGTCGGTAAGCTCACCGGAAGATAGACGTTGAAGACCCATCGCCCGTCGGTGTTGTCGAAGAACACGCCCGAAACGAGCGGACCCTTGTTCTTGAAGGCAAGTTCGATCGACTCCGGATCCGATGCCCGTCCAAGCGGTGCGCCAAAGGGAAGGCGGGTATTCAGTCTCTGCTGGTGATTCCTGTCTATGACGACCAGATCGGAATCGCTGTCGGCCAGGGCGACCGAAGCCTGGTCGTAGAAGACACGCATGTCGCGAAGCTCGATCGCACTCGAGGCCGACAGCACCTTGAGCGTCGTCAGCATGCCCTCGATCTCGCGCTCGACGATGCGCGTGACGGAGCCCGTCGAGGCTTTCAGGAGCGATGTCACGACCTGCTCCTGCGCGTCCACGCTGCGCTTCAGGATGACGAAGGCGAAGATGAAGGAAGGCACGATCGCGATCAGCAGCAGCGAGATCAGATAAAAGCTGAACGGCCGGCGCAGACGGTCCCGAACGAACGCCGCAGCAGCCTGCAGGTCGCCGCGCGAAGCTTCTTCCTGGTCTTTCCCTGACACCTCAGTCACCCCGGCCGCCTCTCACCGTCTGTCGTCGTGCCCCGGTGACCACGACAAGGTCCCGTGCACTCCACGCGCCGGCCATACAACCGCTACGGGTTGACGCGAATGGCGTAATCGCGACCTCGGATTGGCCTCGACTGCTACGAATGGCCATATCCGCAGCTTGCGCCGAACAGATCGAATCGTCACCAGCCGATCATGCGTCAGCGTTCCGCCAAACGCAAACCGTCTACAGCGGCGCGCGTCTTTTCAGACGCGCAACGCACGCTTTAACGCTTGGAATTGTTGCATGTTTTATTCTTAAATCGGCTAGGATTTAAGAATAAAAACATTCAGTACAGCGGTCGGATCAAGACGTGGCAAACACCCGCTTCGGTCGGAATTCGCCTTCGGCGACCTCGCCGATCGCCACGAGCTTGCCCCGCGCCGTCGCATAGGCCTCGGGAGTGGGCAGAGGTGCCTCGCGGCCGCGCAGGATGATCGGATTGCCCATCTTAAGGCGATGGGCCTGGTCATCGCTGACGGCAATGTGCGGCAATCCGGAAAGAGCTTCACCCGTCTCGATCAAAAAATTGTCCAGCGCCGCGAGCCGCTCGGCCTCGTCCTCGACCTTCTCCAGCGCAACGAGATCGGCAAGCGGCACCATGTCGTCCTCGCCGAAGGGGGCCACGAAAGTGCGGCGCAGCGAGGCGATATGGCCGAAACAGCCGAGATCGCGGCCCATATCGCGGGCAAGCGAGCGGACATAGGTTCCCTTGCCGCACTCGATCTCGAAATGCGCCAGATGCGGCGTGCATCCGATCAGCGAAAGCCGGAAGACCTCCACCTCGCGAGCCGGAATTTCGACCGCCTCCCCGTCGCGGGCGAGATCGTAGGCGCGTTCGCCGTCAATCTTGATCGCGGAGAATTGCGGCGGCACCTGGCTGATCACACCGGTATATTTCGGCAGCAGCGCGCGGATCGCCTCTTCCGTCGGCCGTTCAGCAGACGAACGGGCGACTTCGCCCTCGAGATCGTCGGTTGTCCGCTCCTCGCCCCAGGCGACGGTGAACTCGTAGATCTTCCGGCCATCCATCACGTAGGGCACGGTTTTCGTCGCGTCGCCAAGCGCGATCGGCAGCATGCCGGAGGCCAGCGGATCAAGCGTGCCGGCATGGCCCGCCTTTTGCGCCTTGAACAGCCACTTGATCTTCGAAACGGCCTCGGTGGAACCAAAATCGAGCGGCTTGTCGAGAATAAGCCAGCCCGAGACCGGGCGCCCCTTGGGTTTGCGTGGTTTGGACATCGTTGCCTGTTCTATTCTTCGTCGGCATCGGGATCGAGATCGCGGCTCACCTCGGGCGAGCGCAGCAGCGCATCGATCTTCTGGTAGTTGTCGAAGCTCGTGTCGTCCCTGAAACGGACGTCCGGCATATATTTCATCTGACGGAGCTGCGGTCCGAGCCGTCCGCGAATGAACTTCGCGTTGCGGTTCAATGCCTCGATCACCGCGCCATGATCGGTCACGCCGAGAGGAGTGACATAGGCGGTAGCGATCTTCAGATCCGGCGACATGCGAACCTCGGAAATGGAAATCACCGTCTTTTCGATCAACGGATCGCGAACCTCGCCACGCTGCAGGACCTGCGTGATCGCGGCGCGCACCTGTTCCCCGACACGCAGCATGCGCTGGGAAGGAGCGGAGGATGTGGATTTAGTCATCATGCTTACCTCGGATCACGCTGTGATCTTGGATTGAATTAGCTCAAAATCACAAACGGGATCGATATCTAATCAAACGCGGGATGCGGGCGGCGACCGGCCGCGCTTTTCTTATCCCGCTCCAAAAAGCGCGAGCGCCGAAGCTCAGTCGGCGCTCGCACGATCTCAACCGGACGGATATCAGAGTGTGCGCGTCACGTGTTCGACGCGGAAGCACTCGATCGTATCGCCGGCGCGGATGTCTTCGTAGTTCTCGAAGGCCATGCCGCATTCCTGGCCGGCCTGGACTTCCGAAACTTCGTCCTTGAAGCGCTTGAGCGTCTTGAGCTTGCCCTCGTGGATGACGACGTTGTCGCGCACCAGGCGGACGCCCACGCCACGCTCGACCTTGCCCTCGGTGACACGGCAACCCGCGACCTTGCCGACCTTGGTGATGTTGAACACCTCCAGGATCTCGGCATTGCCAAGGAAGGTTTCGCGCCGTTCGGGCGACAGCAGACCGGACATCGCCGCCTTCACGTCATCCACCAGATCGTAGATGATGTTGTAGTAGCGGATTTCGATGCCGGCACGCTCGGCCGCATCGCGCGCCTGCTTGTTGGCGCGGACGTTGAAGCCGATGATCGCGGCGTTCGAGGCTTCGGCGAGCGAGATATCCGACTCGGTGATACCGCCCGCGCCCGAATGCACGATGCGCGCGCGCACCTCGTCGGTCCCGAGCTTCTCCAGAGCGCCGGCAATTGCTTCGATCGAGCCCTGCACGTCGCCCTTGATGACCAGCGGGAACTCCTTCATACCGGAGGTTTGGAGCTGGGTCATCATCTGCTCGAGCGAACCGCGCGAGCCGGACTGGCGCGCAACCATCTTCTCACGCGCAAGCCGCTGGCGATATTCGGAAATCTCGCGCGCACGGCTTTCGTTCTCGACGACCGCGAACTTGTCGCCGGCGGCCGGCGTGCCGGACAGACCGAGGACTTCAACCGGCGTCGACGGGCCGGCGGACTTCACATGCTCGCCCTTGTCGTTGACGAGAGCACGCACGCGGCCCCACTGGTCGCCGGCGACGATGATCTGGCCGGGGGTAAGCGTACCCTTCTGAACGAGAACGGTGGCGACCGCACCGCGGCCGCGGTCGAGCTCGGCTTCCACCACCGTTCCTTCGGCCGTCCGGTTCGGATTGGCCTTGAGGTCGAGGATTTCGGCCTGCAGCAGGATCGCCTCGAGCAGCCTGTCGAGGTTGGTATGGTTCTTCGCCGAGACTTCGACGTCGAGAACTTCACCGCCCATCGATTCAACGAAGACTTCGTGCTGCAGCAGCTCGGTGCGAACCTTCTGCGGGTTCGCCGTCGGCTTGTCGATCTTGTTGATCGCCACGATGATCGGCACGTTGGCCGCCTTGGCGTGGTTGATCGACTCGATCGTCTGCGGCATCACGCTGTCATCGGCCGCCACGACGAGGACGGCAATGTCCGTCGCCTGGGCACCGCGAGCACGCATGGCCGTGAAGGCAGCGTGGCCGGGAGTGTCGATGAAGGTGATCTTCTGACCGTTCTGCTCGACCTGATAGGCGCCGATGTGCTGGGTGATCCCACCCGCTTCGCCGGCAACCACGTTGGCGTGGCGGATCGCGTCGAGCAGCGACGTCTTGCCGTGGTCGACGTGACCCATGATCGTGACGATCGGCGGACGCGAATCCATGCTCTCTTCGGTGTCGGTGATGTTGAAAATGCCTTCCTCGACGTCGGATTCGGAAACGCGCTTGACCGTGTGACCGAATTCGCCGGCGATGAGCTCGGCGAGATCGGCATCGATCAGGTCGCCCGGCTTCATCATCTGACCTTCCTTCATCAGGAACTTGATGACGTCGACGGCGCGTTCGGACATGCGCTGCGACAGCTCCTGAATGGTGATCGTTTCCGGCAGAACGACTTCGCGCGAGATCTTCTCGCGGGTCTCCTGCATCTGGCTTCGCTTGAACTTTTCCTGCCGGCGACGCATCGCCGAGAGCGAACGTCCGCGCTGACCGCCGTCTTCGTCGACGGCAGCCG
The DNA here is from genome assembly GCF_030124325.1 of Sinorhizobium sp. 8-89. GTDB lineage: Bacteria > Pseudomonadota > Alphaproteobacteria > Rhizobiales > Rhizobiaceae > Sinorhizobium. Next base: position 65,182 of record NZ_JASKLR010000007.1, on the reverse strand, counting down.
TCAATGTCAGCTTGCCCTGGCGACGGCCGTCATCGCCCTTGGGACGCGTGACCGGCTTTGCGGGTTCCGGACGCACGACCTTGCCTCGCGCGGGGCCGGCGCTGCGTGCACCGCGATCATCCTCCTCCTCGTCACCCGCGCGACGGCCGCGAGGCGCGGCTGCGGCAGGCGCCGGCGGCGCTGCGGGAGCCGGACGCGGTGGTTGCGGACGGTTGTCAGGGCGGCGTTCTGCGGTGACGGTTGGCGCGGCAGCGGCCGGCCGCGCTTCCTCGACCTTTTCGGCGGCAACCGCCGGACGTTCGGCTTCTTCGGCGGCGCGGCGAGCAGCCTCTTCCCGTTCACGGGCAGCGCGCTCTTCCTCCTCGCGTCGACGGCGGGCTTCCTCTTCAGCGCGGCGCTTGGCTTCCTCGGCATCGCGAACCTGGGCTTCCGCCAAGGCGCGACGGCGGGCTTCCATCTCACCGGCGGAAAGATCATTCAGCACAACGCCGACGCGCGGGCGGTTCTGCTCCTGGCGCGGCTGATGCGGTTGCGGCTGTGGCGCGGGGCGGCCGGACGGCTGCGGCGGCATGGGCCGCTGTTCCGGCGCACGCGCTGCAGGCGTTGCGGGCGTAATCGGCCGTTCGTCTTCAGGACGGGAATGACGCCGCTTCTTGGTTTCAACCACTACCGCCTTGGTGCGGCCGCGGCCCATATCCTGACGCACTGTCCCCTGCTGAACCCCGGAGGGTTTCAGGGTCAGCGTCTTCTTGCCCGCTACGCTGATCGTCTTGTCGTCTTTGTTGTCGGTCATTCCGTTCCGTTCCTAGCGATCAGGGCCGGATACGAAACACCTGACCCTGTCTTCCAAATTGTCTCAAACAATGCTCGCGATGCCGGCCTTTGCCGGTGACGCGTGTCATTGCTGTGGCTTGCCAGCGCCGCCTTCGGCCCGGACCGGGACAGATCCTCGGTACTTTTCGAGCATGATTGCGCGCTTCACTACACCCTCACCCGCCTGCCCTGCAAGCGCTGCGGCATGGATAAAAGCATTACTTCCCAAAAGCCCGTCCATTTCTGCCCCCGTGAAGGGGCGGAATGCGGCTATTTCCTTTCCGTCTTCGGCGACGAAACTCATCGCCTTGCGGGCCTGATCGATCTTGCGCACCCCGTCGGCGGCGGCATCGATCGCGTGGAATACGGCAAGCGCCGCGAGACCCCGCACCGCCTGTTCCGTCTTCGTCGCCCCGGAGATGAACTGGCCCGCCTTGCGCGCCATGTTCATCATTCCGGCAAGCTGCTCGGCGAGCAGCCTGTCGACATCCTCCGCCAGCGCGGCGTCGGCCTTGACGTCGGCCTTGAGAGCACGGGCGAAGAGCTTCTTCGCTACCGCCTTCTCGACAAGCGCCCGTTCCGCCTTGACCCAGCATCCGCGCCCGGGAAGCTGCCGCTTCAGATCCGGCACGACGCGCCCGTCGGGACCGGCAACGAAGCGGATCAACTCGTCAGGCGACCCGCTCTCGCGGCTGACGATGCAGGTCCGGCTGCTGCCGCTCCGATCCTTCGGACCCTTGTCCGAAGGCAGGGTGTCAGCATCGGTTTCCGCAATCATCGTGATCAGGCGTCCTGCTCGGCGCCTTCGGCGACCTCGATCGGCTCTTCCGCCTCGCTCGCCAGATCCTCTTCGGTGATCCAGCCGGCGGCCAGACGCGCCTGGACGATCATCGCCTCGGCCTCTTCGCGGGTTACCTCGAACTTCGAGAAGATGCCCTCGAAGCGCTTGGTCTCGCCGTCCTTGCGCTCGGTCCAGCCGACGAGATCGTCGGCGGCGCAACCGGCGAAGTCCTCGACGGTCTTGATGCCCTCTTCGCCGAGCGCAACCAGCATCTGGCTGGTCAACCCGTTGATCGTGCGCAGTTCATCGGCGACGCCGAGTTCCTTGCGCTTGGCGTCCATCTCCGCCTCGATCTTGTCCAGGTACTCGCGGGCGCGGGTCTGGATCTCGGTCGCCGTCTCATCGTCGAAACCATCGATCGATGAGATTTCGTCGAGCTCTACATAGGCGAGTTCCTCGACCTGCGCAAAGCCTTCGGAGGCGAGCACCTGGCCGACCATCTCGTCGACGTCAAGCGCTTCCATGAAGAGCTGCGTCCGCTCGTTGAACTCCTTCTGACGGCGTTCGCTTTCCTCCTGCTCGGTGAGGATATCGATATCCCAGCCGGTCAGTTGGGAGGCGAGGCGGACGTTCTGGCCGCGGCGGCCGATGGCAAGCGAAAGCTGCTCGTCCGGAACCACGACTTCGATGCGCTCGGCATCCTCGTCGAGAACCACCTTGGCGACTTCCGCCGGTTGCAGTGCGTTGACGATGAACGAGGCCGGGTCCTGTGACCACGGAATGATGTCGATCTTCTCGCCCTGAAGCTCGCCGACGACGGCCTGAACGCGGGAACCGCGCATACCGACGCAGGCGCCGACCGGATCGATCGACGAGTCGTTGGAGACAACGGCGATCTTGGCGCGCGAGCCGGGATCGCGAGCAACCGACTTGATCTGGATGATGCCGTCGTAGATTTCCGGCACTTCCATGGTGAAGAGCTTGACCATGAACTGCGGATGCGTGCGCGACAGGAAAATCTGCGGCCCGCGCTGTTCGCGGCGCACATCGTAGACGAAAGCGCGGACGCGGTCGCCGTAGCGCATGTTTTCGCGCGGGATCATCTCGTCGCGGCGGATGATGCCTTCGCCACGGCCGAGATCGACGATGACGTTGCCGTATTCGACACGCTTCACCGTACCGTTGACGATCTCACCGACGCGGTCCTTGAATTCCTCGTACTGGCGGTCACGCTCGGCCTCGCGAACCTTCTGCACGATCACCTGCTTGGCCGACTGCGCGGCGATGCGGCCGAAATCCATCGGAGGCAGCGGATCCGCGATGAAATCGCCGATCTTGGCGTCGGGATTGCGATCACGAGCAAGCTCCAGCGGGATCTGCGTCGAATAGTCGTCAGCCTTCTCGACCACTTCCAGAAGGCGCTGCAGACGGATTTCGCCGGTCTTCGAATTGATGTCCGCACGAATGTTCGATTCCGAGCCATAACGCGAACGAGCCGCCTTCTGGATGGCATCCGCCATCGCGGCCAGAACGATCTCGCGGTCGATCACCTTTTCGCGTGCCACAGCATCTGCGATCTGCAGAAGTTCGAGCCGGTTAGCACTGACTGCCATATCTTGTCTCCGTCTGGTTGCAGGGGCCTTGAGGCGCGCCCTGCCTTATTCGATAGGTGAATCTTCGTCTTCGAAATTCTCGTTGGCGGCGCGCGCCGCCTTCGCCTTTTTGTCGGCCGTCAGCGCATCGCGGATCAGGTCGTCGGTCAGGATCAGGCGAGCATCCGAAAGCGCCGTGAACGGGATTGCGACAACCGCCTCCTCGCCATAGGCGGGCTGGTCCCGCTCGAGACGGAAGCTGTCCTCGTCCACCGACACGATCTTGCCGCGAAACCGCTTGCGACCGTCGACCATCACCGAAGTCTCGCATTTCATCAGATGGCCCTGCCAGCGGAAGAAATCGGACTTGCGCACCATCGGGCGGTCGATGCCCGGCGACGACACTTCCAGATGATACGCCTTGTCGATCGGATCTTCCACATCGAGAACAGGCGAAATGGCCTTGGAAACCTCTTCGCAATCCTCGACGGTCATGGTGCCGTCGTTGCGCTCCGTCATGACCTGCAGCGTCAAACCGTTCTGGCCGGACATGCGGACGCGCACGAGCCGGAAGCCCATCTGCACGAGCACGGGCTCGATGATGTCTGCAACACGCTGATCGAGACCGGTTTCGGTGATCAGCCGCGGTTCATTTGCATTTTCAGCCGTTGTCTTATCGGACAAACGATCGTCTCCTCATCGGACCGGCTAATAAAAAAGAGCGGGTCCTGTCGGGCCCACTCTTCATCTAACCGATCAAGAATTTGAGGCTCATATACGCTTCATCGCCGCAAATTGCAAGGCTTGTGGCCGCGGCCCGGGACGGCGGCCGAGAGTGGGGTCGCTTTCCCGTCCGATTGTAAATTTCAGCGGCTGGCACGCCACATTTCGCAGTCTATAAGGAAGCATCCGCTTCGCTACGCTTTGGTCAAACGAAAGAGAAGACGAGGTGACGAACCGCATGTCGCCCCTGGCCCCCTTCAAACATGACACGTTCCGGATCATCTGGATCGCCAGTCTTGCCTCCAATTTCGGCGGACTGATCCAGGCGGTGGGCGCTGCCTGGCTGATGACCTCCATCTCGCAGTCGGTGAACATGGTGGCGCTGGTGCAGGCCTCCACTGCGCTGCCGATAATGCTTTTCTCGCTGGTGTCGGGTGCGCTTGCCGACAATTTCGACCGACGGCGGATCATGCTCATCGCACAGATTTTCATGCTCAGCGTCTCGGCCGTGCTTACCGTCTGCGCCTATTTAAGCCTGATCACGCCGTGGCTCCTTCTGCTCTTCACCTTCCTGATCGGGTGCGGCACGGCGCTCAACAATCCATCCTGGCAGGCATCGGTCGGCGACATGGTGCCGCGCGATGACCTGCCGGCGGCGGTGGCACTGAACAGCATGGGCTTCAACATTACCCGCAGCGTCGGTCCGGCGATCGGCGGCGCGATCGTTGCAGCCGCAGGTGCCGCCGCAGCCTTCGCAGCCAACACACTCAGCTATTTCGCGATCCTCTTCGCCGTTGCCCGCTGGAAACGGGACATTCCGGAAAACCCCTTGCCGCGAGAAACACTCGGCCGGGCGGTTTCGGCCGGGCTTCGCTATGTCGCGATGTCGCCCAACATCGGCAAGGTCCTGCTGCGCGGCTTCGTCTTCGGCCTGTCGGCAAGCGCCATCCTTGCCCTGCTGCCGCTCGTCGCCCGCGATCTGGTCGGCGGCGGTCCGCTCACCTACGGCATCATGCTTGGTGCCTTCGGGCTCGGCGCGATCGGCGGCGCGCTCCTCAGCGCCAGGCTTCGCGAACACCTGTCAAGCGAAGCGATCGTGCGCTACGCCTTCGCCGGCTTTGCCGTAAGCGCGGCGGTTACGGCGATCAGCACTGAGGCGTGGCTAACCTCGCTCGCCCTCGCCGTCTCCGGCGCCTGCTGGGTGCTGGCGCTGTCGCTGTTCAACACCACGGTTCAGCTCTCGACTCCGCGCTGGGTGGTCGGGCGGGCACTTTCCCTCTACCAGACCATGACCTTCGGCGGGATTGCCGGCGGCAGTTGGCTCTGGGGCGTTGCCGCCGAGCAATACGGCGCCGCCAACGCGCTCATCGGCTCCTGTCTCCTCATGCTTGCCGGAGCGGCCGTCGGCTTACGTTTCGCCCTGCCGGAATTCAGGTCGCTGAACCTCGACCCGCTCAACCGTTTCAACGAGCCGCCGCTTCAACTCGATCTCAAGCCGCGCAGCGGCCCGATCGTCATCATGATCGACTACGAGATCCACGAACCCGACATTCCCGAATTCCTGACGACCATGGCGGAACGCCGCCGCATCCGCATCCGTGACGGCGCGGGGCACTGGGCACTGATGCGCGACCTCGAAAACCCGACGACCTGGACCGAAACCTATCACGTGCCGACCTGGGTCGAATATGTCCGGCACAACCAGCGGCGCACGCAGGCCGATGCGGCGGTCGGTGACAAGCTGACGGCGCTCCACCGCGACACGGCGCCGCCGCGCGTCCACCGGATGATCGAGCGGCAGACCATCGTTCCAGAACACTATGAGCGCTACAAGCGGCCGGTCGAGATGCATTGAGGTGCGGACACGAAAATCTGACACTTAGTACCGGAGCGGAAATTCCGGTTTTCGCTCTTAGGACAGCCCAGCCAGCAATAAGGCATTCTACCAACTCTTCGAATCGGACATGCTGCAATCAAAATCCAACCGAGTGACTGCACCAATGAGCGCGATAAAGGTTGTTGATTACAACCCAGCATGGCCCGGTCTATTTGAGGAGGGAAAGAGTCGGATCATGGAACTGATCGGTGGCATGGTGGATGACATTCACCATGTCGGGAGCACATCGGTCGTCGGCCTTTGTGCGAAGCCCAAAATTGACATCGACGCAGTGCTTCGCAGCAATGCGATCGTTGTCGACGCAGTCGAGCGAGTGAAGGTGTGCTGCGACTTTACCTTCCACGGCGATCCATACAGTGATGGCATGTGGACGTTCACCTCAGGCCACGGCTCCTATGGCACTCGGCTCTATCTCTGCGGGCCGGAGAACCCCACGCACTTCAAACGCATGCTATTTCGCGATTGGCTCCGTACTCATCCGGTTGACGCTGCCGAATATGCCGCTCTGAAGCGCAAACTGGCAGCGGAGGCAAACGGCGACTGGAAATTCTACACTGGCGGCAAATCTGACTTCGTCGCGAAGATCGTGCGACAAGCGTCCGCCTAGTGCGGTTCAGTCAGCGCAGCTGCGCCTTCAGCGAGGCAGCCGGGAAGCAGGTGGCGGACAGGCCGTTCTTCGCCTGCCAGTCGCCGAGCGAGCGGCGCGTCTTGTAGCCCGGCAGGCCATCCACCTTGCCGACGTCGTAGCCCTTGGAAACGAGCGCCTTCTGCATCGCCAGCACGTCGGAACGCAGCATGTTTCCGACATCGCCCCACTGTCCCCGGAAGGCGCCGCCGCCGGACGCGATGCGATCGGCCAGGTTGCCGATGAAGAGCGCGTAGAGATCCGAATTGTTGTATTCCTTGATCACGTAGAAATTCGGCGTGACGATGAATTGCGGTCCATGGATCCCGGCCGGCACCAGCATCATGCCGGATGCCGCGCGCTCCGCCGGCGGAAAAGCCTTGCCGGAGATGCGGGAGATACCCATGCCGGCCCAGTCGGTGATCGGGCGCGCCAGATCCGGCCCTTCCTGGGCGCAGGAAACGGTCTCGGGGATCAGGACTTCAAAGCCCCAGTCACGACCGCCCTGCCAGCCTTTCTTCGAAAGGTAGTTGGCGATCGAAGCCAGGCTGTCCGGCACCGAATTCCAGATGTCGCGGCGTCCATCGCCGTCGAAATCCACGGCATATTTCAGGAAGCTCGACGGCAGGAACTGCGGCTGGCCCATGGCGCCGGCCCACGATCCGCGCATCTGCGTCTCCCGGACGTCGCCGCTTTCGAGAATGTGCAGCGCGGCGATCAGTTCGCGCCGAAAAAGCTCGGGCCGCGTCGACATGAAGGCCTTGGTCGCCAGCACGTCCATGATCGGATGCGGGATCTTCGCCCGCCCGAAGCCGGATTCCCGGCCCCAGATGGCCAGCACGATCGGCCCGGGAACGCCGTATGTGCGTTCGATGCGCTTCAAGGTCGAGGCGTGGGCGGAGGCTAGGCTTCGGCCGGTCACCGCCAATCCCTGCAGTCGCTTCTCGGAAAAATAGGAACCGGGAGATGAAAACTCCGCCTGGCTCTGCTTGCGCTCCTTCGGCTTCGGGAAGCCGGGAGGCGCAAGGTCGGGCAGGTCCCAATTGAGCTTCACATCGGCAAAGGCCGCCTTGAAGGATGCGGCCGAGATGCCGGATTTCTGCGCCTCTGGCCAGAGGTCGTTCTGCAGCCATTGGCGGAACTGCCCCTCCACGTCGGCTTTCGAAGCCGCGAAGGAAAGGCCGGCAAAGGAGCTAAGGCAAAGGATCAAGGCAGAAAGGAGTTTCAGCATCTGGCTTCCTGAATGAGGTGGCGCGCGATGCGCGCGGCGTCAGATTGTCGTGCGTGCCCGCAAGGCGGCCGCCAAAGTGCCTTCATCGAGATAATCAAGCTCGCCACCGACAGGAACGCCATGGGCGAGACGCGTGATTTTGACATCCATGCCTTCGAGCTGATCGGTGATGTAATGCGCCGTCGTCTGCCCCTCGACCGTCGCATTGACCGCGATGATCAGCTCGCGCACGCCGCCCTTCGCAACACGATCGACCAAGCCCTTGATGTTGAGATCGTCCGGTCCGATCCCGTCGAGCGGCGACAGCGTGCCGCCGAGCACGTGATAGGCGGTATTCATCGCTCCTGCGCGCTCCAGCGCCCAGAGGTCGGCGACATCCTCGACGACGATGATAACCGACTGGTCGCGCCGCTCGTCGGCGCAGACCGTGCAGGGATCGATCGTGTCGACATTGCCGCAGCAGGAGCAGATGCGGACCTTGCGATGCGCCTCGCCCATCGCTTCGGCGAGCGGTCCGAGCAGTTGCTCCTTCTTCTTGACGAGGTGCAGCGCCGCCCGGCGGGCGGAACGGGGGCCGAGGCCCGGCACTTTCGCCAGAAGCTGGATGAGTTTTTCGATTTCGGGGCCGGTGACTCGCTTTGCCATGCCGGGCTTTTAGCTCAATTCATCAGCAAACGGAATCGCTTTGACGCCGATCAGCGCACAGCGATCGCGACCGCAGCGCCGGCCATCGTGCCGGCGCTGGCGCGGTTGGCGATCCGGACCGCACGGCGGCTCCTCAGGAACTGGCGCGCCTTGGCGGCCATCACCACCCAGCCGAGATCGATCGCGACGAGCACGACGAACATGGTCGCCACCAGCTCCGTCCAGCCGAGGAAAGTGACCGAACCGAGATCGATGATCGACGGCAGCAGCGCCACGTAGAACATCATGATCTTGGGATTGCCAAGCGTGACGGTGAGGCCGGCAAAGAAGAGCTTCGACGCCGACCGGGTTTCCGGCAGGTTGTCGCCCGGCAGTTCCGGCTCAGCCGACCACATCTTCCAGGCGAGGAACAAAAGATAGGCCACACCCGCCCATTTGATCGCGACGAACATCCAGTGGAAGGTCTCGGCGATCGCCGCAAGACCGGCAACGGCGAAGGAAAGCCAGATCGCCTCGCCAATCCACATGGCGGCGAGGAAGGGAAGCACGTCGCGCGCGCCCTTCGAAAGCACACGGGCGACAAGCGCCGCGATGCTCGGTCCCGGTGATCCGGCTGCAATCAGCAACGCTCCCGCAAAGACAAGCAGTGACGCAAGGCTCATGGCCTGTTCCTCCCTCCCGCATTCCCCAAATCGCAGCCGATTCAAGGACACACGCAGCAATTCAAAGTGTTACAGCGTTCCTTGCGCGTCTGATTGCGGCCGGCGGCGCTGTGGGCCGGCAAGGTAACATGCTTTTTGCTTGTGCCACTATCCGCTCGGTGGAGTGCCATAGCCGTATACTTAGAAGGGCCGCTAATCAGAAGGGCAGCTTCATGCCGGGTGGAATCGGCAGGCCTGCGGTCAATTCGCGGGTCTTTTCCGCCTGTACGGCCTCGGCCTTGTCCTTGGCATCCTTGTGCGCGGCGACGATCAGGTCCTCGAGGATCTCGACATCGTCTTCCTTGAAGAGGGAGGGATCGATCTTCAGGCTTTTCATGTGGCCCTTACCATCAAGGCGGACAGCAACGAGGCCGCCGCCGGATGTCCCGTCGATTTCGAGCGCGGCGATCTCCGCCTGCAGCTTCTCCATCTTGGCCTGCATTTCCTTGACCTTGCCCATCATGCCCATGATGTCGCGCATCGTCGTCTCCTGTCCTTCGTATTCTCTTCCAAGAAGCTACTGCGTGTCCTTGAATCCAAGTGCTACAGCGACCTTTGTGCGTCTGAAAAGAGGCACGGCGCTGTAGTGGATTATTCGATGTCGTCGCTCGGGACGATATCGCCGTCTTCCGATTCGGCTGCTGCCGGAGCGACACTCTCGATTTCCTGTTCGGCCACACGGATCCGCACGTCGGTGACTCTGGCGCCCGGAAAGCGCGCGAGAATTGCCGCGACATCCGGGTCCTGGCGGGCGTCGTTGACCCGCTGCTCCTGCGCGCGCTGCTCCGCCTCGATCAATGTCGGCTCGCCCGTCTCGCGGCTGTAGCTGACGACCCAATGAATGCCGGTCCATTCCTTGAGCTTGACGGCGAGCTCGCCGAGCAGCGTTTTCGGCGCGTCGTCCGGCACGTTGACGTCGAGGCGGCCGGGCTCGATATGGACGAGCCTCAGGAAACCGCGCACCAGCGTCTTCAGCTTGATGTCCCTGTTCTTCCCGCAGAGATCGGCGATGTCGCTGATGGAGTTGACCGGAACCTTCGGCTGCGGCTTTGCGGTGCTCACCGGCGCGGGCCGCTCCTCGATGCGGCCGACACTCATCGGCTGAGGCGCTGCATCCGGCACGGCACGCAGCATGGTGGCGCCATTGCCCGACGATCGGTGAACGGGCGCTGCCTCAACGGAACGCGCCTGTGTGGAGGAGCCTGCCTGGACCTGACTTCCGCCGCCATTGCTGCGTGGCGTCGGGCGATCGCCGGCTCCCTCGCCGTCCGAAAGCTCCAGCAGCCGGCGTGCAGCATCTTCTGGCGACGGCAAATGGGCGGCATGGGCGAGCCTGATCAGGACCATTTCCGCGGCGCCGGCGGGGCGTGACGAGCTTTCCGCCTCGGGGATGCCCTTCAAAAGCATCTGCCAGATGCGCGAAAGCGCCGTCACCGCGACGTTGCCGGCGAATTCGGCGCCGCGCATGCGTTCAATCTCGCTCAGCGACTGGTCGTTCGCTGCGTCGGGAACATATTTCATCCGGGTGACGAGATGGGTGAAGTCGGCAAGGTCGGTCAGCACTACGGTCGGATTGGCGCCTGCCTCGTATTGCGCGGCGAACTCTTGAAGCGCCGCCGTCACGTCGCCTTTGACGATATGCTCGAAGAGGTCGACGATGCGGGCACGGTCGGCAAGTCCGAGCATGGAACGCACGGTTTCAAGCTCGACGGAGCCTCCGCCATGGGCGATCGCCTGGTCGAGCAGGGAAAGGCCGTCGCGTGCCGAGCCTTCGGCCGCGCGCGCGACCATGGCCAGCGCCTCGGGATCGAAAGGCACGCCTTCCTTGGCTAGGATCGTAGAGAAGAGACCGACGAGGTCCGACGCTCCGATGCGACGCAGGTCGAAGCGCTGGCAGCGCGACAGGACAGTAATCGGAACCTTACGGATTTCGGTGGTCGCGAAGATGAACTTCACATGCTCCGGCGGCTCCTCGAGCGTCTTCAACAGGCCATTGAAGGCCTGCGTCGAGAGCATGTGAACTTCGTCGATGATATAGACCTTGTAGCGGGCGGAAACCGGGCGGTAGCGCACCTGCTCGATGATCTCGCGGATATCGTCGATGCCGGTGTGCGACGCGGCGTCCATCTCGATCACGTCGACATGGCGGCCGTCCATGATCGCCTGGCAGTGCTCGCCCGGCACGCGCAGATCGATCGTCGGCTTGTCGATCTCGGCGGTCTTGTAGTTGAGGGCGCGCGCCAGGATGCGGGCTGTCGTCGTTTTGCCGACGCCGCGGACACCCGTCAGCATATAGGCCTGCGCGATCCGGCCGGTCTCAAAAGCGTTGATGAGCGTGCGCACCATCGGCTCCTGCCCGACCATTAAATCGGAGAAGTCCTTGGGCCGATATTTACGCGCCAGAACACGGTAGGCGGCTGGCTTTTGTTCGGATGAAAAAGACGTTTCGTCGCTCATCGACCCTGCCGCTGCTCGAATTCTTGTCCCGACAGGACGGAGACACGAAGATAAGGTGGGAGGCTGGCACGATGACCCGTGCCGGGGCTCGTTAGGGCTGCTTCCTTCCGGACCTGACCCGGTTGGCGAGTGGCTCGTCCACCACCAACCTCCCGGCTTTCATATCGGCAATATCGAAAGCAAATGCAAGCCAAGCCTTCAAAAAACTGGTATCGATATGCAAAACAAGGGCGAATCCGCGCCCTAGATCATGATGATTCTGGGTCGAAAACGGCCCAAATCATAAACGTGCTTGGTTCTAGAGAGTTGACGCGGGATGCGGGCGGAAAACCGAACACACTTTCCTCATCCCGCTCCAGCCGAGGATATTCTGTTGACGACCTTTCCTCTCGACGAGCGACTTCAGCGCGACGGCATACCGATCGCCTCGATCGGCCTTTGCCAATTGAGGCTGATGAATGACCGCCGTTGGCCGTGGCTGATCCTCATTCCCCAGCGCCCGGACATTTCAGAGATTTTCGAGCTGACGCCGCTCGACCAGACGATGCTGACCTTCGAGACCAACATGGTGGCAGCCGCGCTGAAAAAGGTCACAGGCGCCGACAAGATCAATATCGGCGCGCTCGGCAATATCGTCCGGCAGCTTCATGTGCATATCATAGCCCGCCGGGAAGGCGATCCGAACTGGCCGGGCCCGGTCTGGGGCTTCGGCAAAGCCGAGCCGTGGCCGGCGGACGAGCATCAGGCATTTGCAGCACGCATTCTGGAAAATCTCTGAAGATGACAAAAACGATCTTTGACCTTCGAAGCCCGCATCCGGAGCCGAGCACCCTCGTCGCCTTTGCGGAAAACCACCTGGACCGACAATCCGAGCACCGCCCAGACGATTGCGTGGAGGTGGCGTCGAAGCATCCGGGCGCGCATTTCCTCGCCTTTTCCGGCGCGAAGCTGATCGTCAAGCACGACGAGAAGATCATCGATCCGCTCTTCGCACCCTATGAGCTCGAAGGTCTGGAGCCGGCGCTCGACGAGGCGATCCTGCTCGGATATCTGCCGAACGGCGAGCCGCGGCTGGCCGTGCCGTCAGGCCTGACCGAGGAAACGCTGCCCGGGCCGTTCAAGTGTGCCGACGCGCGCACGCTCTACCGGCAGCAGATGCTGCCCGAAGAATTGCTCGGCCAGTTTGCACAGGGATCGAGCCTGATCGTGTGGAACGCCAACAACCGCTTTTGCGGCCGCTGCGGCGGGCCGATGGACGGCGCGGCGGGCGGTTACCGGCGCGTGTGCACGGCCTGCAACCACATGGTCTTTCCACGCACCGATCCTGTCGTTATCATGCTGACGATCGATCTCGAGCGCGATCTCTGCCTCCTTGGCCGCAGCCCGCATTTCGTGCCGGGTATGTATTCCTGCCTCGCGGGCTTCGTCGAGCCGGGCGAGACGATCGAGAACGCCGTGCGCCGCGAAACGCGGGAGGAGTCCGGCATCCGCATCGGCCGGGTGCGCTATCATGCCTCGCAGCCCTGGCCGTTGCCGCATTCGCTGATGATCGGCTGCTACGCCGAAGCGAAATCGACCGTGATCAAGCGCGACGAGCAGGAACTCGAAGACGTCCGGTGGTTCACGCGGGCCGAGACCGAAGCGATGCTCGAACGCACGACGGGCGTGGCCGACACGGGCGACGAGCACATTCCGCCGCCGAAGGGCGCCATCGCCCATCAGTTGATGCGCGACTGGCTTGCCTGGCCGGAACGGAGCTGAATCGCGGGCGCGGATGCGACTACTACTGACACATTCGTCACGTTCGATCCGGACGGACATCGCCAGCCTCTGTCTCTACGACGAATGACAAGTCCGAAAGGGCACGGCGGCTTCTGAGGTATAAAAACACTCACACCCCGCGCGGAACGCCGGCGGGGTGTGGAAGACTTGCAGCGCCGTGCGTCTTTTATCAGACGCACAAAGGTCGCTGTTACACTTTCAGTTGCTGCATGTTCTTCTCCTGAAATCGATTCCGATCTAAGGAAACATACAGCGCCGCCCGCCTGCCTTGGCGCGCGGCATTTGTATTACCGGCCGTAAACGGCAGCGTGAATCTGAGAACGGGAAATACCGATGTCGCTTAGCACATGATCGTCGAGAGCGTTCAGCTCGCGGACAGCGCGGCGCATCTTTGCATATTCCATGATCTTCTGGCGGATCTTCATCTTTGACACTCCATATTTTGATGAAGGTCAAATAGGCATTTGCCTAAGATTTAAGTAGTTCCATGATTGCAGATTAGGCATGCACCAGACGCGTAGCCAGTTAACGAAATTTCGCCATCTTTTCCGTCCGCGGGCCCTCGATTGCCAAAATCCTGGCGCAGTCCGGATCATGACAATTCAAGTGGACAGGCGTCGAGCCAGCTCGACGCTCCGATATCGCCCGACGGCGCGATCGTCCGCTTAGAGTACGCCGCGCATCGGATGCGCCCGGTAGGTGCCGAGGATGCGCACCTTCTCCGAGAAAAAGCGCAGCTCGTCCATCGCGTGGCGAACCGGCGCGTCGTCAGGGTGGCCTTCGATATCGGCGTAAAACTGGGTGGCGACGAACTTGCCGCCGAGCTGGTAGCTCTCGAGCTTCGTCATGTTGATGCCGTTGGTGGCAAAGCCGCCCATCGCCTTGTAGAGCGCGGCAGGAATATTGCGCACGTTGAAAACGAAGGTGGTGATGATCAGTTCATCGTCAGAGGTCCGCGCGATCCGCTGCTCTTCCCGCGAAAGAACGACGAATCGTGTGACGTTGCTGTCGGTGTCCTCGACATTCTCGGCGATGATGTCGAGTCCGTAAAGGTCGGCGGCAAGGCGCGGAGCCAGGGCCGCCATGGAACGGTCGCCGGTTTCCGCTACCAGCTTTGCCGCACCGGCCGTGTCACCGGCCACCACCGGCTTCCAGCCGTTGGCGCGAACGATCTTGCGGCACTGGCCCAGCGCATGGATATGACTGTGCACCGTACGGATCTCTTCCCGGGAGACGCTGGGCAGCACCATCAATTGAAAGCGAATCGGCATGAAATATTCGCCAACGATGTGCAGGCGCGATTCCGGGAGCAGGTGATGGATGTCGGCGACACGCCCGGCGATCGTGTTTTCGATCGGAATCATGGCGAGATCGGCGTCGCCGTTCTCCACCGCCACGAAGGCATCCTCGAAGGTCTGGCACGGCAGCGGTTCCATCGACGGGAACATGTCACGGCAAGCCATATCGGAATTGGCACCGAAGTCGCCCTGGAAGGAAATCCTGTTGGTCTTGACGGTCACTTTTCGAATTCCTTCTCAGGCTTTGACGGAGAGAATGCGGCGGGCCTTTTCGAGATCTTCCGGCGTGTCGACACCGAGGGGGACCGAGTTGACGATCTCGACGTCGATGCGCATCCCTGCCTCAAGCGCCCGCAATTGTTCGAGCGACTCGCGCTTTTCGAGGACCGAAGGTTTCAGCGACACGAACGTTTCAAGCGCCTTGCGCCGATAGGCGTAGAGGCCGATGTGATGGTAGAGCGGTCCGGGGCCGTGTGGTGCGGTCGCGCGGGTGAAATAGAGAGCGCGCAGGCGGCTCTCGGAAATCGGCGAGCCGACAACCTTCACGACATTGGGATTGGTCTTTTCATGCTCGTCGGTGATCTCGACCGTGAGCGTCGCGATGTCGGTCGCGGCGTTTTCGAGCGGCTTGAGCGCCGCGCGGATCGGGCCGGGCTCGATCGTCGGCAGGTCGCCCTGGACGTTGATCACGATCTCGGCATTCCCGTCGGGGTCCGCCTTCAGCAGGGCTTCATGGATACGGTCCGAGCCGGACTGATGGTCGACCCGCGTCATGATCGCCTCGAAACCGGCATCGCTGACCGCTTCGAACACGTCGCGGTGGTCAACGGCGACGACGATACGCCCGACGTCCGCCTCGGCCGCCCGCTTGGCCACCTGCACGATCATCGGCAAGCCGCAAATGTCGGCGAGAGGTTTGCCGGGCAGGCGTGTGGACGCCATCCGCGCAGGAATGAGCACGAGAGCTTTGGCAGAATTTCCGCGATTCATCGTCTAGCCTTAAAAAACCCCGCTGAAAGTGTCAAAAAGTCTCACTTCAGGGGCCATAATCTCTGTTGCAACGCAGAGCCAAAAGACATAGGTTCCGCGCGATTTCAAGATGGGCCGGGTTTTTGTTGACGCCGGTGGCAAAGGGAGCGTTTGCAGATGAATTCATATGTGAACATGGGCGTGGGTGCCTTGCTGGGTACGGTCTTCGTTCTGATGTCTGTATCCATTGCATCGGAAGGCATTTTCCATTCCGAAGCTCCCGAGAAGGAAGGCTTCGCCATCGTCGCGGAGGAAACCGCGACGGAAGCTGGTGGTGCGGGCGGCGAAGAAGCGCAGTCCGAACCGATCGCAGCGCTGCTTGCCAAGGCGGATGCTTCTGCCGGGGAAGCCGTGTTCAAGAAATGCGCGAGCTGTCACACCATTGAGAAGGGCGGAGCGAACAAGGTCGGCCCGAATCTCTGGGGCGTGATCAACCGCCCGGTCGCGTCGCATGAGGGCTTCAGCTATTCCGCCGGCATGCAGACCTTCGCCGAAGGCGGCAAGGTCGTATGGGACTATGACCACCTGAGCTTCTTCCTCGAAGCGCCGAAGAAACATGTCCCGGGCACGGCCATGGGCTTTGCCGGTCTCAAGAAAGGCGACGAACGCGCCAACCTGATCGCCTGGCTGCGCGAACAGGCCGATAGCCCTGCACCGCTTCCGGACCCGGCAGCAGCCGGCGATTCCGGCTCCAGCGAAGCAAAGCCCGCGGAGGGCCAGACCGCTCAGGAAGGCCAGGCCCCGGCACCCGCACCGGCGAACTAACTCTGAAACGACGCAATTCCGGACGGAAAGCCGTTACGGAATTGCTCCGAGTCGTCAGACGCGAGATCTGATTTGAAAGCCCGGCCTCTGGCCGGGTTTCTTTGTTTTCCGGGTCACATCAGCAGATAGGCCCAGGCCGAAACGCTAAGCACGCCCAGCGCCGTCGTCAGCGTGATCGTCGACGAGGCGAGCGCATGACCGACGTTGAAATGATTAGCAATCAGCCAGGCGTTTACGCCGGTCGGGACGGAGGAGGTCAGCACGAGCGCGGCCGTCCAGCTCTCGTTGAGTCCCAGGAGATGACAGGCGCCAAAGACGACGCCCGGCAGCACGAGCAGCTTCAGCGTGCTGGTGACGGCCGCAAGCCCGGTATTTCCGGCCAGACCGTATTTGTCGAGCGCCATGCCGATCGACACGAGCGCGGCCGGCGCCGCCGTGCCGGCGAGCTGGTCGACGACGACCTTCGCCGGTCCGCCAAGCGGTTGCTCCAGAAGGTGAAAGAGTGCGCCAAAGGCGAGACCGATCACCAGGGGATTGCGAGCGAGATTGCGCGCGACGCCGGCAAGCAGCTTCAAGGGGCTTTGCCCTGGCCTGCCGCTCGTTTTCCGGTCCGCGCGCTCCATCAACACCGTGCCGGCGATCATCATGACGGGCAGATGGACGGAGAGCAGGATCGACAGCGCCACGACTCCATCCTCGCCGACCACGCGTGAAACCAGGGGCAGCCCTATGAACACGGTGTTGGCGAAGGCCGACGACACACCCGCGAGCACGCCCATGCGCGCATCGCGGCCGAAGGCAAAGGTCGCCGCCAGATGGCCGACCGTCCAGGTCACGGCGACGCCGGAAAAATAGGCGACCCAGAGCGGCCATGGCGAGCCCTCCTTGAAATCGGCCTCGGCGATCGTGCGGAATAAAAGGACCGGCACCGCGACACGAAAGACGAAGTCGCCGAGCGCATCGCCGACGGCCGGTTTCAGATAACCGAGCTTCACGACCAACCAGCCGGTCAGAATCAGAACGAAGATCGGGAGAACATTCAGGAAAATATCGGACATGGTGAGCCTTGGGTGGGTGCTAGAGGCATAAACCCGTTCGATCGATCGAGGCAAGGGCGCATTCGTGAGGGCACATTCTCAAGGGCACATTCTCAAGGGCACATTCCAGGACAGGCCGCGGCACCGGCTCCGAGAGATATTGCAGGCGGAACATTCCGCCTGCGCAAGCGTTCCGAAAGACTACGGGAAAACGCTGATGGCGACAGATAAGTCCTTCTATTCGCATCGTGACGACGATCCGCATCTGACGGATGACGATCTAGCCGATAAGGTGCTGCGCTTCATTCGCTACGCGACCTTCGTGGACACGAGCGGGATTTCCGTCATGGCGCTTGGCGGCATGGTTGTGCTTTCCGGCAATGTCGCCGAAGAGGCAGACATTGCCTCCGCCGGAGAGGCCGCCGCCTCGGTCATCGGCGTCACGAGCGTCGAGAACCGGCTGACGGTGCGGCCGGACGAAGCAGCCGACTGAGCACAACGGCCACGAGATGGCGCGCACACGGACAAAAGGCAACCTTTTGGTTGCCTTTTTCGTTTCGACCTGCGAAGATATTGGCAACCTGGAGGTTGCATCATGATGGATCGCATTCAAAAGAGCATCGAAATCGACGCGCCAGTCGAAAAGGTTTGGCGTGCGCTCACGGACCACACGGCGTTCGGCGAATGGTTTCGGGTAAGACTCGACGGGCCCTTCGCCGTCGGAAAGGAAACAACCGGCGAAATGACCTATCCCGGCCATGAGGGCACAAAGTGGAGGTCGGTGACGGAGCGAATGGAGGCGCCGACATTGTTTTCCTTCCGATGGCCGCATGCCGAGAATCCCGGCGCCGATCTCTCGACGTCACCCACCACGCTGGTGGAATTCCGTCTCGAACCGACGGCGAAGGGCACGCGCCTGACCATCGTCGAGTCCGGTTTCGAGACGCTGCCGGAGGATCGCCGCATGGAAGCGTTGCGCGGCAATGAAGGCGGATGGGAGATTCAGGCGGGAAACATCAAGGTTTATGTCGAAGCCTGAGCTTGGCGATCCTGGCCCCGTCGAGGTCTTCGCCGCGCTCGGCGACCCGACCCGCCTTTCGCTTCTGACGAAGCTCAGCGATGGCCAAACGCGGTCGATCGCCACGCTTTCGGCCGACACGAAGCTGACGCGGCAGGCCGTGACCAAACACCTGCACGTGTTGGAACGGGCCGGTCTCGTGGCAAGCATCCGCGTCGGCCGCGAAAGCCAGTTCGGCTACCGCCCCGAGCCGGTAGCCGAGGCACGGTCGTATCTCGACAGGGTTTCAGCCCAATGGGACGAGGCCCTGGCGCGGCTCAAGGCGCTGGTCGAGCGATGATGGCGTCGGTGACCACTGCTCGCGTTTGGTCTGCTTAATTCGAGCGGCATCCGGCTAAACCGTTGCCGGGCTGGTAATTACCCGAGCGTGCGTCCGTTCGCTTCGGAGAGGCTCTTCCGGTCAAGTCCTGAAGATCGTATACACCACCTTTTAGGACACGCAGGAGAATCCCGATGCATCGTCTCGGTTTCGTGGTCTTTCCCGGATTTCAGGTCATGAGCCTCTCTGTCCTGACGGTGTTCGAGGTGACGAACATTCATCTTGGCACTCCCGCTTACGCGATCACATTGCTCTCGGAGAAAGGCGGACCGGTGCGCTCGTCCGCGGGCTTTAGCGTCGACACAGAGGCGTTCGGCGATGCGACGTTCGACACGGTCGTTTTCGGCGCCGGCACCGAGATCGAGCCGTCGTCGCCCGGCCTCGTCGCCTTGGTCCGGCATTCAATGGAAACGGCGCGCCGTATCGCGGCGCCCTGCACCGGCGCCTTCGTCCTCGCGGATGCGGGCGTTCTCGAGGGACGGCGCGTCACCACCCACTGGTACTTCGCCCGCGACCTGCAAAATCGCTTCCCGGATCTAGAGGTGGAGGAAGACCGTATCTACCTGATAGACGGGCCGGTCTGGACTTCGGCGGGAATGACCGCGGGGATCGACCTTGCGCTCGCTATGGTCGAGAAGGATCACGGTCAGGACGTGGCGCGCGCCGTGGCGCGGAAGCTGGTCGTCTATCATCGAAGGGCCGGTGGCCAGTCGCAATTTTCGACGCTGCTCGAACTCGATCCGAAGTCGGATCGGATCCAGAGCGCGCTCAGCCATGCCCGGCGGAACCTGCGGAACACGCTGTCGGTGGAGGAGCTCGCCGATGCCGCCCGCCTCAGCCCGCGCCAGTTCAGCCGCGCATTTCGTGCGGAAACCGGCCAATCGCCGGCAAAGGCCGTCGAGCATCTCCGTGTCGAGGCTGCACGCGTGATGATGGAAGAAGGACGTCATTCCATGGATGTGATCGCTCGCGAGGCCGGCTTTGCCGACCGGGAGCGAATGCGCCGGGCATTTCTCCGGATCCTGGGGCAACCGCCCCAGACCATCCGCCGCAATGCCAGGGCGATGGCCTGACTCAGAAAACCGCGTCGCCAGCCATCGAGCGAGGGAGCATCAGCCCGTTCGGAGTCAGTCGCGCTGCCCCTAGCGATTGAGGAGCCAAAGGATCGCCGAAAGCACAATGCTGAAAAGCAGCCCGGTTGTGATGGGAATATAAATCGTAAAGTTCTCTCGCTGGATCAGAATGTCGCCGGGCAGCCTGCCCAAGCCAATGCGCGTCAGCCACGGCCAGAGAATACCGACCGCGACTATAACAAGTCCGACGATGATCAGGATTCGGGACATGGCGCAGGCATGTTGTGTTTTGCGAATTCAACCGTCCGGCATGATGTCTGACTTCGCATCATATAACAACGTGATAGGCAACGCGCTCGTATTGCGGCAGCAACGGGCCTACCGAGCCGATCTCTCCGCTGTCAGTCAGCCGTCGGGTATTGCTCGTTCAACCCGGACTTCCACCCAATTGAGACGGTCGGGCGGCCGCGAACGCCCTTCCCGTGTGTCGGCTGTTATCCCTCACCGTGATAGGAAGCTATGCAGGTGTCCGCACTCTCACGCCCACACGCCATGCGGAAGGGGACGGTGACGTTGTACAAATCGGCCGCCACGCCGTGACGTTCGAAGCGCCTCTAACAACGCACGGCAATAAGCGGTCACCAATCATTGAAAATCCTTGAACAACTGGGGTCTATCAAGGCCGGACTGTTGTTCCTATGACTCTCCCTGTGTCGGTGACGAGCCTCACCGACACACCATGCTTTGTGGCACAGGCCGCCGGGCTCCCGAGGTGAACTGATGGAATCCTGCGATGTCATTCAAACCATTGCTTGGCCACGGACGTATCCGGACCCGGGAAGAACAATCAGCACCGCTGCAAACTGCGTCCTGGATTGATTCGTCAGTCATATTCGACAGCCGGCGCTGGGCATGCCAGGAGGCAGAACTACGTTGGACGGCACCTCATCATTTGATCGTGTTGACAGATGCGGGAAGCACGTCCCGAACATCGATCCGGACCGAGGGCAAGACACTTTATGACGGGCGGGACCGACCCGGAGTCCTCACTTTTGTTCCCGCCGGCGCAGAACGCGTCGGCTTTTACCGCGACGTGGACCTCTCCTATTCTGCTCTGTGGATCGATCCCGCGCTTGCGCTTCCGGGTTTGGAACGCCTGCGCGACATTCCGATTCTGGTAAACGAAAGCGACGCGGTCATCGGCACGCTTTTGCGCTCGCTTTGCACCGAGATGTTATTCGGCCACCGGCCGGACACCGTCTATGTCGAGCATCTGGTATCCCTCGCCGGTTTGCGCATGGCTGGCTTGAGCGGAAATCGGTTTCCGACCTCGAACCGCGGCCGGCTCGGCCGCCGGATGCTAGAGCGTGTCCGCGACTACATCGACACCCACATCGCCTCCGATATCTCGCTCAGCGACGTGGCAGCCATTGCCGGCATGCCGGTCGACACGTTCGCGCGTCGTTTCAAGGAGACGACCGGCCGTCCGCCCTATGCCTATGTACTCGAAGAACGCGTAAGGAGGGCGGAACTGCTCCTGCGCGATACCAACATCGCAATAGGCGCCATTGCGTTCCGCCTCGGCTTCTCCAGCCAGAGCCACTTCACCACGACGTTCCGCCGCCTCAAGGGCATCACCCCGCGAGTCTACCGGCTGCACTTTTCTCCGGAATCCTGACAGCGCCCCCGGTTTCCTGAAAGAAAACGGTCCCGCATACTCCCAAGTCCAACAGGTCAAAGAAAGCAATTCGCCCGGCTCGCCGGAGGGTAGAGACCCTTGCGGGCGGCCCGAGCCCTTGTGACCGGGAGATCATTCATGGCTGAAACGGACTACAGGATCACGCGCCGGGCGGTTCTGGAAGGCGGGGCAGCGACCTGCCTGTTCCTGGCATCCGGCTTACCCGTCGGTGCTCAGAACGCTGGCGTGGTCATGACGGCCGGGCCTGCCAATGCACCGATATCGCGAATACCGATGACGTTCAGGATCAACGCAACCGAACATGCACTGGAGCTTGACCCGCGCACGACCCTGCTTGACGCCTTGCGAAACCACCTCGGCCTCACCGGTTCGAAGAAAGGCTGCGACCACGGCCAGTGCGGCGCCTGCACAGTTCTCGTGAACGGCCGACGGATCAATTCCTGCCTCTCGCTCGCAGCCCAGCATGAAGGCGACGAGATAACGACCGTCGAGGGGCTCGCTGACGGCGACCGACTGCACCCAGTCCAGGCAGCCTTTGTCGCCCAGGATGGATTTCAATGCGGCTATTGCACGCCAGGACAGATCTGTTCCGCCGTCGGAATGCTCGAGGAAGTCAGGGCCGGCTGGCCGAGCCATGCAAGTGCCGACGTGGCATCCGGGCCGGGGGCGCTTACCGAAGCAGAGATCCGCGAGCGCATGAGCGGCAACATCTGCCGCTGTGCTGCCTATCCCAACATCGTCGCCGCGATCCGCGACGCAGCCGAAGAGGTCTGAGCCCATGCAACCCTTTACCTACCAGCGCGCTAACAACGTGAAGGAGGCGGCCGCCGCAGTGGCGGCCAATCGTGAAGCGAGGTTCATCAGCGGCGGCACCAATCTTCTCGACTTGATGAAACTGGAGATCGAGCGGCCGACACATCTCCTCGACATCAGTCGGCTGCCGCTCGACAGCATCGAGGAGACGCCGGAGGGCGGCCTGCGGGTCGGGGCACAGGTCCGCAACAGCGATCTCGCCGCCGACCCACGGGTGCGATCACGCTATCCCGTGCTCTCGCAAGCGCTTCTCGCGGGCGCATCCGGCCAGATCCGCAACAAGGCCTCGACCGCAGGCAATCTCCTGCAGCGCACACGCTGTTTCTATTTCTACGACCGCAACATGCCCTGCAACAAGCGAGAGCCGGGAACAGGCTGCGCGGCCCTCGAGGGCTTCAACCGGATACATGCCGTGCTCGGCGCCAGTGAGGCTTGCATCGCCGTGCACCCCTCGGACATGGCGGTGGCCATGGCCGCACTCAACGCCGAGGTCGAGACCACCTTGCCCGACGGCACAATCCGCACGATGCCCATCGGCGACCTCCACCGGTTGCCGGGAGCGACGCCGCATGTCGAGACGGCCCTCGGCCACGGCGAAATGATCACCGCCGTGATCCTGCCGCCCGCGCCGCCCGGCCGTCAGCTTTACCGCAAGGTGCGCGACCGCGCTTCCTACGCCTTTGCGCTCGTCTCGGTCGCGACCGTTATCGAAAAGAGCGGCGACCGCATACGGAGTGCCCGCATCGCGATCGGCGGCGTTGCACCGAAGCCCTGGCGCCCGTTGGAAGCGGAGTACGTGCTTGCCGGGGCAGCGGCCGCCGACTCCGCCTTTACCGAGGCCGCCGAGAGCGCGCTCGCCGGAGCCGTCGGCCGTGGTGGCAATGATTTCAAGATCCCGCTGGCAAAGCGCACGCTACGGCAGACGCTCGCCGCGGCTGTCGAAGGTGCATGAGGTGCGATGATGACCGAGACAACAATCCCCGAATACCGTTCCTCCGAGACCGGCACTGGCCCTGTCGGTCAGCCGATCGCGCGCGTCGACGGACCGCTGAAAGTCACCGGCCGCGCGACCTACGCCTATGAGCACGCCGTGAATGGGGCCGCGTACGGCTACATCCTCGGCGCCGCCATCGCCAAGGGTCGTATCGCCGAGATCGACAGCGCGAATGCCGAGCAGGCGCCCGGCGTCCTTCATGTGATGACCTATCGGAACGCACCGGCCCAACCGGCATTCGGCCCCGCGGTCACGCCCACCGTGCCGGAGGTCTTTACCCGCGCGAGGCCCATGCTCAATAGCAACCGCGTTCGTTTCTACGACGAGCCGGTCGCGCTCGTCGTGGCGGAAACGTTCGAAGCGGCGCGCGCCGCCGCGGGGCTCATTCGGGTGCGCTATGAAGAGGAGCGCGGGGCCTTCGATCTGCCGGCGCGTCTCGCCGAAGCCTACGCGCCCCGGCGCACCAACGCCGGCTTCGAGACGGACAGCGCCGTCGGGGACTTCGACGGCGCCTTCGCCGCCGCTCCCGTCACGGTCGATGCGACCTACCGGACCCCCTACGAGCACCACAACCCCATGGAGCCGCATGCGACGCTCGCGCTCTGGTCGGGCGACGAGGTGACTGTCTATACGTCCGCACAGACGCTTGCCAATTTCCAGGCCGGCCTCGCCAGCACGCTCGGCATTCCGCGAGAGCGTGTTCGCATCGTCAGCCCATTCATCGGCGGTGGTTTCGGCTCCAAGTTGATCGTCCATGCCGACAGCGTGCTCGCCGCGCTCGCCGCAAGGGTCCTGCGCCGCCCGGTCAAGGTCGCGCTGACGCGGCAGCAGATGTTTGCCAATGCCGGTCATCGGGCGGAGATGGTCCAACAGGTGCGGCTCGGCGCGGACCGCGATGGGCGGCTGACGTCGATCTGTCATGATGTCTGGTCCGCGACGTCCGGCTTCGAGGAGTTCTGCGAGCAGACCGCGGTCTTCGGCCGCTCGCTTTACGCCGCGCCGAACCGGTTGACCCGCCACCGCCTCGTCCCCGTCGACCTTAATCGCGGCGAATGGATGCGTTCGCCGGGCGAGGCGCCAGGCATGCTCGCCTTTGAATCGGCGATGGATGAGCTCGCTGAAAAGCTCGGTCTCGATCCGATCGAACTCAGGATCCGCAACGAGCCGACTGTGGACCCGGAACAGGGCGTGCCGTTTTCAACACGCAACCTCGTCGCCTGCATGCAGGAAGGCGCGCGCCGCTTCGGCTGGGAACGCCGCAACCCGAGCCCGGGACGCATCCGCGAAGGCCGCAAGCTTATCGGCTACGGCATGGCGGCCGCCATCCGGCCGAACTATATCGGCGCGGGGACGGCCAAGGTGGCGATCGATGCAACCGGCCGCGTCACGGCTCGCCTCGACATGACCGATATCGGAACCGGCACCTACACCATCCTCACCCAGATCGCGGCGGAAAGCCTCGGGGTTCCGATCGCCGCAATCAAGGTCGAGCTCGGCGACAGCCGCTTCCCGCGCACGGCCGGCTCCGGCGGTTCCTGGGGAGCGGCGAGCGCGGGTTCGGCACTGCACCATGCCTGCAACGCCCTTAAGGAGAGAATCATGGAAGCGGCCCGATCTAGCGACCGCTCCCCGCTTCGAGGTGCGAACGACGTCGCACCGATCTTCGTCGGCGGGGAGATCCGGGTCGGCGACCGTTCCGTAAGCCTGGCCGATCTCATCGGCAGAATTGCTCCCCACGGCATGGAGGTCACCGGCTCGGTCGCCGCCGCGCGCGACACCGAAAGTTACAGGACCTACTCCCAGCACTCCTATGGGGCGCACTTCGCGGAAGTCGCGGTCGACAGCGACACGGGCGAGATCCGCATGCGCCGCATGCTGTCGGTGATCGGTGCGGGGCGCATCCTCAACCCCAAGACCGCACGCTCGCAGATCCTCGGCGGAATGACCTGGGGCATTGGTGCTGCGCTGATGGAGGAAACCGTTCTCGATCCCCGCTACGGCCATTTCGTCAACCACGACCTCGCCGAATATCATGTCCCCGTCCACGGCGATGTACCGGAGATGGAGGTCGTCTTTCTCGAGGAATACGACGACAAGGCCAATCCGCTCGGAGCCAAGGGGCTCGGTGAACTCGGCGTCTGCGGCGCCGGGGCGGCGATGGCCAACGCCATCTACAACGCGAGCGGTGTGCGCGTACGCGAGTTTCCGATCACCCTGGACAAGGTGCTCCCGGGCTTACCCGCGACGGCCATCTGACTCTGCCAACGGGACAGAGCGGTTGACGTCATCAGAAACCGTGAGCCGCTCCAAGTCCTGGAGATCACGCGATTCAAGCCGGAAATGCGTTGCACGCTGTTGCTTGATCAAGCGCGCCTACAGGATCGACCTAGAAGCACGTAACCGGAACAGGAACGAGAGGCCGAGGTCCACTCTGTGCCAAGAAGTAGACACTTTGCCCGGGATTATTGTCCTTCTCCCGGGTCTCCGCGGTAACAACCTGCCGACGATTTCAGGGATGCCCAGACTCGACTTAATCCGGGATCCGACCAAGGCGCGCTATCGCCGTCATCAGAGAAATCGTGCCGCGCCGGTGTTCGCTGTCGACCTGGCGAATAAACAGGCCGTTGGCGATTCCCTCATACATGCCGAGAAGCGCGCTCGCCACCTCGATGGGCACGCCTTCTTCGGCAAGCAGCGCGGCGCGGCGCTCCGGCGGGACCGGCACCGCCACTACCGGGCGGCCGAGAACGTCGGCGAAGGCCGACGCTACATCGCCGGCGCTCCAGTTTTCCGGCCCGGCTAGCTCAACGACCCGCTTCCCGGTCCACTCCTCGCACAGCACGGTTGCCGCCGCACGCCCGACATCGATCGTGCTCACCATCGGAATTTTCTGAGAGGGTTCGAGAAAGGTCGGCAGCACGCTTTCCGACATGACAGTTTCCGCCACCTCGCCCCAGGTCTCGACAAAATAGCCCGACCGCAGGAAGGCGGTCGCCGGTGCCACCGCGTCAAGCAGTGCCTCGAACCGGTTGAGGGTGGCGATGACGCCGGTGCCGGAGGCATGCTGCGCTCCGATGGACGACAGGACAACGGCCTTGGGCAGACGCGCCCGCCGTGCTGCATCAGCCAGCGCCGGGCCGAGTTCTTCCGTGCGGGCATAGGGATCACCGCTCACGGGCGGCGGATTGAGCAGGAACGCTCCCGACGCGCCCTTCAGCGCATCAGCCATCGCGTCGGTATCCTCGATGCTCGCGACGGCCACCTCAGCGCCAAGGGCTGTCCATTTTTCACCCTGTTCCCTGCGACGCAGAACGACACGCACGGCCTCGCCGCGTTCGATAAGAGCGCGCGCTACCTCGCCGCCGGCCCGTCCGTTTGCTCCAAGTACAACGTACATGATTGCCACTCCGTCTCGCTCGCTCGATAGAGGAACTAATAGGCGCGGGATTTCCATGCGTCCAATGCATGCTGTATATAGTCCGCATGCGCGAAGTGGATTTACGTCGGATCGACCTCAACCTGCTGGTGGCGCTTGAGGCACTGCTGGATGAGAAGAACGTCACACGGGCGGCCCACCGGCTCGGCATGAGCCAACCGGCCGCGAGCCGAGCGCTCGGGCGATTGCGCGCGGTGTTTTCGGACGCGCTGCTGGTCGATGGGCCCGGGGGCTACGTCCTCAGCTCGCGTGCCGAAGAGGTGCGCCCCATGCTGCGCAGGATACTGGCAGGTGTCGGGGAATTGTTGGAAGCGAACTCGTTCGATCCCGCGACGGCTACGGGCCGGATCCGGCTTCTTATGCCCGATCTCCAGGCCGCCGTGCTCGCGCCGCATTTGCTCGCCCGCTTCGCCCGCGAGGCACCCTCCCTCGATCTCGATATTGTCGCGCCGGGCATGAACGGGATCGAAGCACTGGAGCACGGTGTCGCGGATGCGATGGTGGCGCTGATCGACGAAGCGCCGGCCGGCATTCATCGACGCCGCCTCTATGACGAAGAGCTCGTGACCCTCATGCGGGCGCATCACCCTGCGCTCGCCGGAAAACTCACGCTCGACCGTTTCCTGGCGCTTGAGCATATCGTGGTGAGCGTCACCGGCGTCGGGCCTGCACCTGTCGATGAGGTGCTCGCGCGGATGGGGCGAACGCGACGAGTGAAGCTGCGCGTGCCGAACTTCTTCGCGGCGGTCGAGATCGCCGCTCGCTCCGACCTCATCATGACCCTGCCGTCGGGCCTGGCGCGAGCGGCCGCCAACATGAGGCGCTTCGTATCGTTGCCGCCGCCCCTCGATCTTGGGAGCTTCACAATGAGCCTCGCCTGGCACGCCCGCCAGCAAGACGCGCCCCGGCACATATGGTTGAGACGCGCCATTGTCACGGCGGCGATGGATATGTCATCGGCGATTGACGTTGGACGCTGAGGCCGCAAAGCGGGCCATGTCGCACAACTCGTCAAACCCGACTCTCCCCGTCCACCCGCCAGATATCGCCATCGGCACTTGGCGGATCTCACTCCGGGACTTTTCCCCGTTAGGCAGGCGGTCGTCCGCTACACTTTTGATTGCCTCAGTCACCTATGTCGTACACGCATCGAAATCCTATGTAGACAGCATAAAAATTCGCCGCTTTCCATTGCATGGCTTCGCGTCTTGTCTTGTCAGGGCCGTACCACCAAGATCCGCCCGCCGTCAGCGCATCACCGCCGCGACGGTCTGCCAGCCATTCCCAGGCATTGCCGCCAATTTCGTGGAGCCCGTTCACGCCCATGGCCGTCGCGCCGGCGGCAGCCAGGCGGGGCCATCGGTCGCCGGCATCTGTGTTGAGCCCGGCTGGGGTGTCGCCGGTCGGATAGGTGTAGGTACGGCCGGTCTCAAAGCTGCCAGTCGGTTTCTGCCGCGTCTCGGTGTAGGCTGCGAGCTGCCACTCCTCGGCGGACGGCAGCCGCCCATTTCGTTCTGAGCAGAAGTCGCGCGCCTCCGCCCAGGATACGTGAACGGCAGGCTCACTCGTGCTGGCAGGGTCTTCGCCGAAAGGTCGTCGGTACCACCATCCCGGCCGCCGTTCCCAGCCGGCGCCATATTCGAATCCGCCGCCGTCCCGCTCGGCGGCGGTTTTCATGCCCTTTGCTCGGGCGAATTCCTGGAACTCGCCGATCGTCACCTCGGTGCGATCGATCGCAAACCGATTGCCGATAGTAACGGGCTCTGCCAGCGCGGCGGAGAGCGGGATCAAAAGGCTCATCGGGAGGGCGCGCAGCATCACGTGTTTCCATCCTCATGTCTGGCGGAAGGGCCAGGCCACGACACCGCCATAACTCTTGCCGGGGTAAGGCGGACCTTTCAACGTGTTGGCGAATTCCGGCAATTCCATCATGTGGGCCACCATGCGGCGGCGAAGATCAGGATCCGGCAAGTCGCCGTAAAGCGCACCCATATTGTCGGCCAGATGGTCTGGACTGCTCGTCGCCGGGATGACCACAGTGACAGCAGGGTGGGATATGGCGAACTTCAGGAAAAATTGCGCCCAGCTTTCGGCGCCGAAGTCCGCGGCAAAACCTGGCAGTTCGCGGCCCGCCACACAGGTGAAGAGCCGTGCCTTCTCAAACGGGATATTGACCTGGACTGCGACCCCGTTGTCGATGCAGGCGGGAAACAACCGTTCCTCCGCCTGTCTGGAGAAGATCGTGTAGTTGACCTGGATGAAGTCCAAATTGCCGGTCCTCACCAGCCGCTCCAGCGTATCGTAATACTCCGCGCTCCATTGCGTCGCGCCGATGTAGCGCACCCGGCCCTGGTCCTTCCATTGCCGGAGAAGGTGAAGAACCTGATCGTGATTTTCGAGGCTATGAACCTGCTGTACGTCCATGCGGTTGCGCCAGAGTCTCTCGGCTGACCGACGGAACTGGGCTTCAGAATGACTGTTGTCTGAAAGCCACTCCCCAGTTGTCCAAGTCTTGTTCGTGATGAAGATTTCATCGGCAATGCCGAGTTCGATGATGAAATCCCCGACGCTGACCTCCGACATACCATACAGGGGTGACGTGTCGATCACGCGCCCGCCAGCCTCGTAGAAGCGACGGATGACTTCGCGGATGTGACTGCGCGGCTCGCCGGGCATGATGTCGAACGTCTCGAAGGTTCCGAGCCCTACCGCGGGGATCATTTCACCCGTTTTCGGAATAGCGCGCATGATCGGCGACGCGGATTGCGCTCGCGCGATCCGGGGAACGCCAACGGCGCCGAGCGCGGCAGCAGTTGCCAGTGCGCCGACGCCCTTCAGCATGTTTCTACGGTTGATAAAGGCATTGTCGCGAGCCATGTCATCCTCGTTTCCGAATTGAAGAATTCCAATCTAACGAGATTGACCTGCCCCTGCGCGCGTGATCCTGACCTGAGTGATCGGATTCTGACCCGATTTGAGAAGTCACAGGCTGCGCCTGTACTGCTGCGGCGCCACGCCCATGATCGAACGGAAGGTTCGTGCGAAATGGCTTGGGCCCGCAAAGCCGCTATCGAGCGCAATCTCGATGACGGTTTTATCGGTTTGAGCCAAAAGCGCGAGTGCCCTTTCCACACGCTTCCGGTTCACATATTCCAAAGGAGACTGGCCGTTTGTCTGCCGAAAGGCCCTGTGGAAGTAGCCTTCTGACAAACCGGCGATCGCAGCAAGCTCGGTAATGCGGATGTGACCGGTAAGCCGGCTCTCGATGTAAGCGGTGACGTCACGCACCTGCCGTGGTGTCAATCCGCCGCTGACATGGGGAGCCGTCCTACCGGCAACCCCGCTTCGGTGTACGAGATACGTGCGCAGCGCAAGCGTCATCGCATCGCAGTAGGTGACATCCAAGGCGGAGTCTTTCTCGTATAGCCCCTGAAACTGGGACAGCATGCCAAAGAGAAAGTCGTCCCGCCTTGTAGTGAAAGGCTTCTCAGAAAGCCTGGGCCCTCCGTCGACAGGCAGGGCAATCGCTGCCCACTCCCAGGAGACGTTCCTCAGCCTCAGCCTCCGGGCGCAATTGGCCGGAAGGTAGGACACGTAACCCGGCCGGTCGCTACCGGAAAAACGAAAGCCCTCGTCGGTCACATACTCGTGGAGTTGGGCCCCACCTTTCAAGGTCGCCATGACCAGGTGCACGTCACTGCTTATGTGGCCTTCCACGCTATCCGCATGCCCGCGTCGTCCGGTCTCGAAGGCGCCACCGCGCCAAGTGAAGCGGCGACGTTGATCTGCATCTGGCCTGACCCTCCACACCTGTTCGTCCCGCGTTTTGAGAAGCATCCGATCAAACTCCGTCGTTCACTAGAAGGCCAAGGATCGTGCAGCGTAGGCTGACTGCCCAATCAACTCCCCGTTACGAATGATCACGCCGGAAAAGATCGCCCTGCATCCTGAGTAGCCGCAGACGAACGATGGCGCTGACGTGGGACTAAGATGGCATGTTTGGCGGCCGAAGAGACACCGCCTCGAGCGAAAAGGGGAACAGGCCCGCTCGGGAAAAGAGGCTCTAATGGCGAGTGACCGCTCGCGCCGTCTGCCGCAATCGATGTCGTCCTCGAAGAGCGCTTCGAATACATAGGCGAGGCCGACGCATCGACCGTTGCTGCCGTCGCCGGCAAGCGCGAGGAGCGGCGGGTTGCAGCCGAGAGCGGCAATCGGTGGCTTGCCCCCTTGCCACCGCGCTGACAGCCAATCAGCAGGTGCTCGCGGACGTCTGATGCACGCGCGGACGTTTACCGCTCCGGATGGCAAAGAAAATACTTGCCCTGACGAGGGCGACGTGGTCGGTCGAAGGAAGATATGGCCCAGGACGGCGCAAAGGAGGAAAGCAGAGCCGCTGTCGGGCATGGCCATGCTGTGACGGCGAATGCTCAGTTGAACGAAAACACTCAGACTTGGCGGGGGCGCCGCCGGCAAGTAATTACGTCATGCAAGTCGCTCGTACACACCCACTCGGCCGCTCGGCCTCGTTGAAGAGCAAGAGAAGAACCGGTTCTGCAGAAATGCGCAGCAGGCGAGGAATGGAGCAAATGACCACAAATGTTTTGGCAGCCAGCGGCGGCGTTAAGCAAGTGATCTGCATCAATTGGGGAACGAAGTATGGAGCCCCATTCATAAACAGACTTTACGCGATGGTGGCTCGCAACATTACGCCGCCATTCACCTTCACTTGCTTTACCGACAACCGTGCAGGTTTGCACCCGGAAATACTTTGCGAAGACTTGCCCCCGCTCGACGTGGAGAACATGCCTACAAATACCAGAGGCATTTGGCCAAAGGCCCGACTCTGGGGGACAACGCTGGGAAAGCTGAAAGGTCCAGTTCTTTTTCTCGATCTAGATCTCGTGAT
The DNA here is from genome assembly GCF_030124325.1 of Sinorhizobium sp. 8-89. Classification (GTDB taxonomy): domain Bacteria; phylum Pseudomonadota; class Alphaproteobacteria; order Rhizobiales; family Rhizobiaceae; genus Sinorhizobium. The sequence continues at coordinate 33,488 of NZ_JASKLR010000007.1, read as the reverse complement.
CGTTTCCTCGCTCGACGCATTTTTTGAGATTGGCGAGGCGGATGACATCGTCATGGCGAGAAATCAAACGACGCCCTTTGAGCGCCTCGGGCAAACGTCGCTCTTCCGCTTTCCCGTTGGGAAGCTCGTGCCGCTGCAGGAAAAATTTCGATCAGATCCACAGGGCGTAGCCGACGAGTACCGTTACGAGCAGCGCTTCGTAAGCCGCAACGCCCCGGGGGGCATAACATTCTTCCCACGAAAATGGGTTCTCCATTTTCGCCAGGACTGCCGTTGGCCATTCCCGCTCAACTACTTTCTTGCCCCACGTCTGCCGAGCGATGCACGTGTCGTTATTTTCCCGCGAGGCCTGCATCCACAGCATGCGATCGAGGGGCGATATGGAACCAAGGGTCCCCGCAAGACGGCGTTCAAACACATAGCGGGCATCTTCGATACGAAACAACGAAAGAACAAGGGCGCGCTGCAATATCTCCGACACTATATTCGTCCGACGCCTTGGGTGGCCGAGCACTGGCGCGAATAAGCGTGCGGCCCCTTTCGGACGCACAAAGGACGCTATGGCACCTTGCCGCAGCGTCTTACGGGCGGTTGAGCTTCGAACGGATTACCGAGGCGATCCTGCGCGTTTCGTCGAGAGGCTCGTAGCTGTAGGATTCGAGCTTTCCTTCGAACGGCCGCGTCAGCCGGAGTGTCTCGTGCAGGTCCCGGTGATAGCGCTCGAACTTGTCCAGCCGCGGGCCAACGACGGGGCTTAAGTCAAGTGTAAAGACCGGCTTGCCCGTCGCCAGAGCCTCGCAGGGCATTGTGATCGAGTCCTTTGCGATCAAGAACGCGTCGGCGGCGGCCATGTAGTCGAGATATGGGTTCTCGCTTCGCCTGTCCCACACGGCGATGTTTTCGCTGTTGAGTGCCGACAGGGCCTGCTGAGTGTGGTCTTCAGATCTGCGTGAGACCGACACAACGATGCGCCAACCCTCTTTCTCCAATTGCTCGATGGCGCGTTTTATATTCTGGTGGGTTCTGTCGTCATATACATATGCGCCATTCGAGCCACCTACGAAGACGGCGGCTATTGGGCGGCCGTCCGGCGAGAATCGTTTGCGCGCGGCATCCCTGAGAGGCGCCAACCGCGCCCAGGTAATCTGATGCGGTACTCCGACCATTGAATGATAGTTCGGCCGCTCTTTCAATTCGTCTACCCAATCGTGACGAGAGACGAAAACGAGATCATATCCTTCGATGCGCGGACGTTGGAGGTGCACGGTCAGAGGTTTGCCGCCATAGGCCGCCTTAATATCAAGAACTGCCGGCTCAGCCCGAAAACCGCAGGAGATTACCAACTCGGGACGCTGTTCCTTTTTGCGAAAGAGCCTGGGTTCGAACAGCTTCCTCAGGCCGCGGGCCCGACTGATCAATTTGACCACGGGTTCCCGGTGAAACTCTTTTCCAACGCCAAGGCACTGCGTGAGCGTTCCCGCCTTGCTTTCCGCCACCGCCCATACGCAGGTCGTGTTCGACGTTGTCATCGCTTTATCTTGCAAGCCTTAACTCCGATCTGACGCTTACTTCATTCCGCGCGTTACCCTTGCGCTGGCTCAAATCACTGACCGAGATCGATCCCATTTTCGTCGATGAATTCGAGCATGCTGCGGTCTTCGACGACGTTGGATTCAATATACTTGATGGTGGTAGCGACCTTGTTGCGGTATTTCTCTGCAGATCCGTCGAAAGACCAGCCTCTGTCTGTCTTTTCCTTCAGCTCCTCGACCGACTTCGCGTAATAGTGGTTGAGCTGTACGAACTCCGCAGAGTAAAATTCGGCAGCCTTCCGCTTCTTCTTTGATACCACTTTCCCCGCATCATTTGCGGTTCTGTCGCCGTAGGAACGTGTTTGGAAGTGATGCACGCCCACTTTCGTGACCTCGACCGGATCGATAATGCACTTGAAATTACTTGCGTCGAGGTTCTGCTGCATCGGATCGGCGACCCGCATTTTGTAATTGAGGCATATGGGCCCTGCTGGTCGGGCGACATGACCGCTATGGCCGAACATGTGCCAGGGCAAGGAAATATTCGGAAACCCACCTGCTCCTCGTAGGGCTTCCTCTAGCGTCCGACCTTTCTTGGGAAGCAAGAATTCATCGACGTCGATGAACGCCATACGATCATATCTGCCGCCAAAGTTTAGAATCGCATGTGCGAAGGCAATCGTCTGCCCGTTCAAAAACTCACCACTTTCCTCGTCCCGCATGCGCATTTTCCAAGGGACGACGGTCAGTTCCTGGGGCTTCAATACCCGCTGAAGCACACCGAGCGTGCCATCAGTCGAGCCGTCGTCATAGACATGAAAATGTCGAACACCGACAGCTTGGTGAAAACGCACCCACTCCTCGATGTAGCTAGCTTCGTTTTTCACGCAGGCGACAATCGCAATGCCACGTCGATTCAGTTCTGCTGCCGGAGGCGTGATAGCAAGTTCTCTCGTAAGATGCCGTTTAGCCTTCAGTCCAAACATCTACGCCCCTTGGTTGCTAAACATGGAGTGGCTCATTTGTTGGCCGCATCTTAAGTCGCCGCAGAAGGAAGGGGAACTTTCAGCGCCGTTGAACATGCATTTTCCCGACTTATCAAGCGTACCTGCTTTGATTTGGAATACATCACCCTTTATAGATGGGGCGAGCCGAACTTGGAATCCGAGCCTCGGAAATATCGAGAAGGCGCGCTGAAAGCACGCTAAGGTTGGGATGGGTTGTGAATGGACTTTCCCGCTTCCGGAACGACGGAGAAGTTGACGACAACGGAGCAATGGCGTGCACTGTTTTCGGCGTTCTCACACATCATTCTCGTCGCCAACAGCGACCAGGTTAGCGTCAAGGCACTTGAGGCCGAATATCCGCGGACGGCTCTCTTTGTATTCTTCAACAAGGTCTACAAGGTTCTTGACGAACAATTTTCCGGCCGCTCCCTACTGATCTCACGCGCCCAGCCAAGAGGCGCCAACATCGTCTACCGACAAGAGGTCGCTGACGTCGTCAAGCTGTTCGCGCCCCAAGCGTTTCTAGGCATCATGAACATCCGCCTGGCGGCGAGCGAGAGATTGAACACTAGTTCGGATTACCTGGGGACGCCCACCGGCCATTTGGATTTGACGGGCTTCTGCGCGGACTTTTACCCGCAGGATAAAGTCCCCACAAGCGGCTTCGCCATCGCCCTGTGGCTGGTGGACCAGGCGCTTCCGGCCGAGATCGTTCTGGCGGGGTTCTCGGCAAAGCGCAGCGAAAAGTGGCGGGTGGTGGCTGTTCATGACTGGACTTTCGAGCAGGTCTTCTTGCGCCTCTTTGCAAGAGTGGGCAAGCTGACGATGCATGGTGGTATCACGACAAACAGTTACACATCGCTCGCTTCGCGCTTCCCGGAATTGCCCGCTGCTGAAATCTCCTCGACGATCGCTGAAGTCTTGTCATCGCGACTGAGCCAGACCGATGCGCAAGTCGACAAGTTGATTTCTTTGACAAACGTATTGCGATCCATTGACGAATTATTACGGCGGCTGAAGCCGAAGTTTCCAAGGAAAACGAAGGCGTAGTAGCATCAAATTTCCGAGTATCGATTTCCGGTGAGGATAAATGGGATCATGGATCTCCGACGCGCGCAAGCGCATATACCGAAATCTGAAGTACCGCATAATGCGTCCGGATCCGCCGGCTGCGCCCTTTCGATTCAATAGTCCCGTCGTGGTCGTCGGGTCCGCTCCTGTGTCCCATAAACCGGCCGGATTGGACGAGAGCTTCAGGATCATTACCGTGAACGGCTCTCAATCGGTCATCAGCAAGTGGGGCGTCGATGCGCCCGATATAACCATGATGATGTTCAACCAGGTCGAAGGAACCACTCCGAATGCGGTTGAAGTCAGGCGTGTGCTAACGGGGCAGCGCACCGGGACGCTCTATGTATTTCTCTGGCGAAAGGACGACCGCGCGCGGCTGGAGGAGGGCTTAAGGGCGTTCGATTACAAATACGACCGGCTGGAAATCGTTGACCGATACGAGCGGATGGCGTTGCTGGACCGCGTGGCGAATTTGCGTTCCCTCGAGATGGACGCGGATTCCAAATGCTCGAATGGAATGAACGCGGTTCTCTTTGCCCTTTATAACGGTGCCCCCGCCGTCATCATTACTGGTATAAACCCGAACTCAACCGGTCATGTGTATAATTCAGCGGGTTTGACACGTCTTCACGTTCACATGGACAAAGCTCTCGTTTCGAAGTTGATTAGTGAGGGGCGCCCGATCTTCACGGCGGATCCGCCGGTTTCGGAAGAGCTCGGCATACCGTTGTGGACCGATCCAAGCCGCTGAAATTTCTTGCACTCACGTCGTTGTCATTTGCCTGCCCGACGCCTGCGATAAGGAAATCAATGCGCTCGAACCGCCCCTTTTCCCGTTCTTGCATCAAGATCGCCGTTCGTCTGCTACTAGGACATTCCAGGGCACACGTGCAGGACTGGTTTCCCGGTCTCAAGCTCGAGCGTGCGACTGCAGATCGCGATGGCATGATCCAGTATCGGGGCGAGTTGGTGGGACATCTCACGAGCCACTCGCGCGCCCTGGAGGCAAAATCATCGAGCGTGCTTATCGTCGGCTCCGGTCCTTCGATTGCGCAATGCGACCTCACCCGCGCAGATGAGTCTTCCTGCATTCTCTTGAACGGCGCAGTGCATCTTTTTCCCGCGGTAATAGCAAAGCCCCTGGCGGTTGCAATTGAAGACGAGCGGTTCGTATGGAGACACTTCGATCTCATGAAGCGGGTCCCGGCCGGATGCGTGTGTCTCTTGTCGGTGAGCGTCATAAGGGCGATCTGTGAATTGGACAGCACATGGTTGCGAGATAAAACGATCGTATTGATCGATAACTTACGAAAGCCATATGGGTTGGCACGCCGAGACACCGTGGAACTGCGCAAGCTGTCCCATGTGAGGTTGAGCGAGGACGGTGCGATAGGGTTTTCTGAGGATCCCTCCGCCGGCGTCTTCCAGGCAGGCTCAGTGGCCGTTTCAGCTACACAGTTTGCCGTCGCTTGGAAGCCTCGCGCGATCGGGTTCGTGGGGATCGATATCAGTAATGCTGATGAGCCCAGATACTATGAAACAACCGATAAAGCCTATTCGGGAATCATCACGGCCCAAAAATGGATTATCGACCATCTGGTAATGGCTCGGAGCATAGCCGTCGAAAGCGGCATCGAGATCGCAAATTACTCGCCGGTCTCGGCGCTTATCGAGGTGGGGTTTGGCTACGACGCGACGTTAGCCAAAACTGACTGACGTTTTAGCTGGGATTGGAAGCGAAGGTGCATCGAAGAACTGACATCGGGGCAGGGCGGCAGATCGTCTCCACCGCCCCGATGAAATGCTCATGGCGTCGCGCGATTAAGACAATCGCTGCGTTACATGAAGAACGCGATCACGTGCAGCCAACCATTCCTCGGCGTAGTCATCGTTCTTGTATTCATCGAAGTAAGGCCCGCCATCTGTGAAATGGACAAGCTTTGCATCCGGCGAATATTCGTACTCGTTGACGAGCCAGTTCCAGTTCGCCGGCAGTTCGCCGATCAGGTCGTCGGAATCCAGCCATTTGAACTGATGCAACTCCAGCCCGGTAGCAGTATTGACGTAATCCAGATCCAGCTTTCGGCACTTGGCATTGTTGAACAGGATCACGCTCGACCAGTTCTTCTTTTCGTACTTGGTCTGGACCTGCCCCAGGAACTTCGTTTCGACTTTCGGAACGTAGTTGTGTTTTACGCACATCGCCGCGTAGCGATCGTCTCTCAGCTCCCACAACTGGGCGATGTCAGTTCGCATCAGCATGTCGCAGTCGACGAAAAGCGACCAACCTTCGTAGCTGCTCAAATACGGCACGAGGAATCGCGAAAAGGAAAATTCGGTAGATTGGAGAGGATTCCGCTCGCGCGTAAAAATCCTCTCGACGTTGTTCAGGGATATTGGCGTGAACGAGACCGGGATGGAGCTCTTTTCCAGAATACTTTGGCAAAGAACATGATAGGCAACGACTTCCTTGCTATCGAAGCCGATGTAAATATGAGCACTTTGCGTCATCACACCTCCGATTATAGGTAGGCTTCAAAACTTCCTGGGTCTGGCTTGTTCCTCAAAGCGGCGAAACGACTTGAACTGACTTTTGATTTGCGTCTCAACCCAATAACCGGTTTAGCCAAAAATGGCGGCGGCGTGAAGCCTGGGACAGCGGATAACGTTTATCTCGCCGGCATACACCACTTCCATGTCGCAGTGTCTCGTCCCTGTGGATGAAGCGAAATCTTGTGCTTTGTAGTTGGTAGCCATAGGAGGGCGTCTGGCAAATTCCTCCAACTTCGCCTAGTAGCTGTCGCTTGCCCGCGGGATTACGACCAGTACGGGCGAGGACGATGGGAGGGGGAATGCGCAGTCTCCTGGTTCGACGACCGAATCTCTTATACGTTCTGATTGCCGGTTATTGCCTGCTGAGCATCGTCTTGAAAATTCTGCGCCCGGATTCGCTCGAGATCGACGAGTCCGAACAAGCTCTGCTCTCTCAATATCTGCTCCTCGGATACGGAACCCAGCCACCCTTCTACAACTGGCTTCAATATGGAGTCGTGGCCCTATTTGGAATCTCCGTCGCATCGCTGACTGTCGTAAAAGCCGGATTTCTGTTCCTCTTTCTTCTATTCTACGGCTTTACCGCGCGTGTACTCGCGAGCAGCGAGTTCGCCCCGGCGGTGGCGGTGCTGGGCGTCCTGACGCTCCCACCAGTTTTCCTTCTGTCGCAGCGCGACCTGTCCCATACCGTCGCAGCATTATTTGCGGTGTCGCTCTTCCTTTATGCCTTTTTTCGAGCTCTAAAGAGACCGCCCCGGCTTGGCCGCCACTTGCTTGTCGGCGCTGCCGTAGGGCTCGGGGCGATTTCGAAATACAACTTCGTTATACTCCCCCTCGCGGCATTGCTTGCCGTTTTGCCGGAAGCGATGCTGCGCAAACACTTGTTTGACTGGCGTGTACTCGCTTCGGCTGCGGTTTGCGTGTTGATTGTGGCACCCCATGCCTTCTGGATCGTCAACAATATAGGCCATGCCACGGGTGTCACTGTCGCTGAGATGAAGGAGGGGGCCGGCGACGCGCTGCCGCACGCGATCCAGGGGCTCGTTTCGCTGGCATTTGCAACGCTGAAGGGTGTCGCGCTGACCCTCGCCGTCTTCGGCTCCATCTTCCATGCGGATCTCGGAAAGATCCTTCGCGCCGAAAGTCTCTGGACGAGGGTCGTCGGCAGGATGCTTCTTGCCTGCTTCCTCATTGTAGCGGTTATCGTCGTCGCAATGGATGCGACCCACATTCGGCCGAAGTGGCTGGCGCTTTTTACGGCGCTTTTCCCGCTTTATCTCACGCTGAAAATCGATGCCGCCGGTCTGGATCCTGCTCGGCGCCTTCCCGCGCTTCTTTCGATAGCGGGCGTCCTCTCCGTCGGCGCCATCCTGATGCTGTGGGCAAGGGTCTTCATCGGTCCGATGATCGGCGACTATTCCTTCGCGCACACGCCCTATAGCGGCTTTGCCACCGCTGTGCGCGCTGAGCCCGGTCCGCCACCGGTGGCTATTGTAGTCGACGACCGGATCGTGGCGGGCAACTTCAGAATTCAGTTTCCCGACACTCCGATTATCCTGACCGGATTTTCCCAAGGGGCGGAGAAACGGCTTCCGGCGGGACGAATTCTGGCTGCTTGGTCGGCAGAGGGTCGAGGGCTCGAAGCGATCCCTCCTCGCATTTCGGTCCTGCTGGAATCCATACCCATCAGAATGGTCGATTCGAAGCCGACGATGGTCTCAGTTCCCTACAACGCCGGGCGCCCGGGCGACGTATACACCTTTGCCTATGTTTGGGCGGACCTCCGGTGAAGCCGGTCCGGGCCGGCCGAGCCGTCCATGTTGGCGGCAATGTCGCTTCTATCACGAACGAAAGGCAGACCGATGTGCTCAGAGAGCTCCAACTCGGTCGTGAAAACATTTCCTCGATCTTTCAAACGCGTCAGAACGAAGGTGTCTTCTGCGATCTGCCGCCGGATTCTCCCCTTGTCGTCGTAAGAATGGCCCATCTTGGTGACTGAGAACCCGGCGAGGGTCACAGACGGCACCCCCATGAAAAGTCCGTAGCAGACGGCGGCAACTCCGTTCGTCACCTTGCCCAACTCTCCAATATCGGAGGGAAGCCCGCCACTCACGAGGTCGACGATGGCCTCGCGCTCATCCTTGGTGGCGCGCATCAGGCTCTTGTAACGCACGCGCGGCATTGAAAGAAGTTTCAGGTACATCATCCAAAGAGGCCTCGTGTGGAGCCATAACAGGCCTCTCGTCCTTACATAGGGATGCTCTTCCCACGACTTCTTCCGCTTCCGGAATGTCAAATCGGCGCGCGGGAGACCTAGTGCGTTGGCCGTCTTGCCCGAGTTATTAACGTCAACGCGCGCGCAATGTCCTATCAGGTCCGGTGGTATCGTGGGGGACGGTGCGGAGCCGAGGACCAACCACGGCCTATCGAGAATCCCGAGCCGCGAGAGCCAGCGGCGGTGCTTTTCTCGCAATGTTTCAAGCGCGTCAGGTTCAATCGTCATCACGAGTTCCAATTGGCCAAGTAGCGAAGGCGAGATTGACTTACGGGCTGCCATCTTATGTCTCGCACAAGCCCGGCCACGTGTCCATTCGCCACTCAGTCTTCGTTTTCGGGCTGTGGGCAGTATGCAACTTCCTGGTTTTTCTGTCGGTCACGCGCCAAAAAGTGTGGGATATACTCGCAAACTCGCACAATTTAGCCATTTTGATTTGATTTCGAAGGCTTCAACTCCAGCCATCGATAGTTTCGGGCAGTGTAGAAATGGATATGATTGTAAGCGACGCGATACTGGCGTCGATCCGTCGCACGGTTGCCACTGCTGCTGACGGGATAGATGCGCTGGCGGTTTGTCTCGAGGCTGACGCGGCCCTGCGTAGCAGTTTTGTCGACGCGGTCGAACTGGTCGCCTCGAGGAGTGGCCGCGTCGTGGTCGCGGGCATAGGCAAGAGCGGACACATCGGACGCAAGATCGCCGCAACGCTCGCTTCTACCGGCACCTCTGCCTATTTCGTGCATCCGACGGAAGCAAGTCACGGCGATCTCGGCATGATCACGGCACAGGATCTGCTTATTCTGCTTTCATGGTCCGGTGAGACCGTCGAACTCGGCAACATGCTCACCTACGCCAAGCGCTTCAATGTTCCCGTTATTTCCGTCACTTCGAATGCCGACAGCATAATCGCGCGCAACTCGACGGTGCCGATCGTCCTGCCGAAAGTGTCGGAGGCATGCCCTCATGGGCTAGCCCCGACCACGTCCGCGATGCTGCAGTTGGCGGTGGGAGATGCTCTCGCGATAGCCTTGCTTGAGCGGAGAGGATTTTCGGCTCAGGACTTCAAGACGTTTCACCCCGGCGGCAAGCTCGGTTCTCAGTTGCTTCTTGCACACGAGCTGGCCCATTCGGGGGAAGCCGTGCCCCTATTGCCAATTGGCAGTCCAATGGGCGAGGCGCTCATCCAGATGTCCTCGAAGGGTTTCGGGGTCGTCGGTGTAGTTGGTAGCGACGGTGATCTTGTTGGGGTGATTACCGACGGGGATCTGCGGCGGCATATGTCGGAGGATCTTTTGCTGCTCACTGTCGAGACCGTGATGTCACATATGCCAAGGGTGATTACGGGTGGAATGCTGGCCAGCGCGGCAATGGAAATGATGCAGTCGCAAAAGATCACGGTGCTATTCCTGATCGATGATTTGCGTCGGCCGCTCGGCATCTTGCACGTCCACGATCTTCTGCGTGCCGGCGTTGCGTAAGGCCGATTGGATGGCTGACAGGCCGCTGTCCTAAGTAGCGCAGCGTACTATTCAACTGATGATCCCTAGAGTCGGGATCAATTCAGGGACAAAACCATGTAGCAGCTCAGTGCTCTGCAGCGACCTTGCGCGTCTGATTGGACGCGCGGCTCTGTGGGGGTGAACGCAAATGCCGCTGGCTTTCGGCGGCAGGTCACGGCAATGGGGAGCAGCTTGGCAGTAACCCACCAAGACTTCGAATATCGGCCGGACCTGGACGGTTTACGAGCCGTGGCGATCTTGCCGGTGCTCCTCTTTCACGCTGGCTTCAGGGCGTTCTCAGGAGGATTCGTCGGGGTTGACGTTTTCTTTGTGCTGTCCGGGTTCTTCATGGCGAGGATCATCCTGACCGAGCTCGAGCGCGGCAGCTTCAGTTTCCGGGCGTTCTACGTTCGACGGATGAGGCGCATTTTCCCGGCTCTGTTCTCGATGATCGCGGTTTCGACCGTGGCAGCGTGGTTTTTGCTCATGCCGCAAGAGTTCCGCTACTTCGGCGATAGTGTTCAGGCCGCTGCTTTATTCACTTCGAACGTTCTGTTCCGGAGCGAAAGCGGTTATTTTGATGTTGCCGCAGAGATGAAGCCATTGCTTCATACCTGGTCTTTGTCCGTGGAAGAGCAATTCTACCTGATTTTTCCCGTCGCGGTCTTCCTTTGCTTCAAATTCGCGCGCAGGCACATATTTGCGATCGTGTTGGCGGTGGCGCTCCTGTCCTTCGGGGCAAGCACTTGGGGGGTCGCACACTCTCCCGAAAAGGCATTCTACTTGCTTCATTTTCGCATTTGGGAGTTGCTGACGGGAGTTCTTGTTGCCATTGCTCCGCGCCCTGCCTATGCCGCTCGGGGGGCGCAGGCACTGGCGGCACTCGGACTGCTGGCGATATTCCTGGCCGTTTTTACCTATACTCCTGATACGCCCTTTCCCGGCGCCTATGCCGCAGTGCCCTGCCTTGGTACAGCCCTTCTGATCCACGCGCACTGTCGGGGCGGCTTGATCGCGCGCCTTCTAAGTAATCCGGTTGCTGTCTTCACCGGACGCATTTCATATTCCCTCTACCTCTGGCATTGGCCCTTGATTGTGTTCGCGCGCTATGGGCTTGGTCACGAGCTTACAACCGGATGGGCGCTGAGCGTCGTGGCAATGTCGTTCGCGCTAGCCTACGTTTCGTGGAGGTTCGTCGAGCAGCCTGCCCGGTATGGCGGACTGGCACCCTCGCCCGGCGCAATCGTCGGCGTGAGCAGCGCTGCGATTTCTTCGGCGGTCGCCTTCGCTGGCATCGTCAACGGTCTGCAAGGCATTCCCCAAAGGTTGCCCGAAGAGGCCCGCGCGCTTTACCAAGCCACCTATGATGAGAGCCGATTCTTCTCTGAGCGGTGTTTCGCCGATTCAAATGGAGAAGGTCTGACACCGGCCCAGATAAGGAGAGGGAATCTTTGTAGGGTGGGCATCGACACTGCAAGCGAGCCGCAGTTCCTTGTATGGGGAGATTCTCATGCCGCGGCCATCGCTCCTGCGATCGACGTTGCAGCTCGTCAAATGGGCATGTCGGGCATGTTCGTGGGGCGCGCATCGTGCCCGCCTTTGCCAAATACGGACTTCGGCCGTCCGGCAGCGGTGAAGCGGTGTATCGAGTACAATTCCGCCGTGATGTCACTCATCGAGCAGAAGAGGTTCGCCTTCGTTTTCATGGTTGGCTTTTGGCCGAAGTACGTCCACCGGGCAGAACTTCCTGGCGAGGGCGTCTTTTTTGATCCTCGCGTCAAACCCTCACTGCCAGATTGGTCAGCGCCGATCAGTACAGGTCTCAACACGACTTTGACCAAGCTGGCTCGGCAAGGAACAAAGGCAGTCCTGGTGATGGATGTGCCAGAGATGGGACACGAAGTCCCCGAAGCCCTCGCACGAGCCGTTGTGTCAGGACGCCCGCTCGACATTGCCCCTCCCCTTGAATACATGAAGATGCGGCAAGCCTTGGCTCGGCGCGTTTTGAGTGAAGCGGCAAAATCAAGCGGAGCCTTGATCGTCGACCCGATGAGCTTGATCTGCGACGCCACCAGGTGTCATGTCATGCGCGAGGGCACCGTTCTCTACAAGGACGGAGATCACCTGTCAGCGAAAGGTGCGGAAAGTCTCTCGGCACTCTTCCGTCCGGTGCTGAACATAGTCCGAGAGAATGTCCACTCCTTGAGCTCTGAACCGAGATCTTGATCATCCCATTCAAAGAAGAAGCCGAAATGGTTCTCGTGCGCGTGTTTGTCGTCGACCGAATGGACGCGAGGGCCGTCTCGATCGTCCAATGGCTTTGCTGATTGCGCGGCCTCGCTTCCACCACGACCGTAGCAATTCAAAGTGCTGCAGCGATCTTGCCCGTCCGATTGGATGCGCGACGCTGCAGTCTAAATTGCAAACGATCAACGCTGCTGTTAGTCTGCCAGCAAGCGTGCAATCACCGGGGGAGGGCGGAAGTTTGCATATCGACGATGACCGGCTGCGGGTCGCGACCCTGGAGTTTCTGGTAAAACTCCTTGTAACCAGTAAGGTCAGGGACACCCCTTTTGCTGACCTGAGGTATGACGTTCTCAGTGCCCTTGAACGTATCTCGCCGCAATGCGCCTCCAATGAAGTAGAGCAAGCCGAGATCAGAGCAAGGATGCATGCGGAGGCGGATGCAATTCTGAGATGGGCAGTGGGCGGAGGGGCGAGCACGATTTCACCGATTGAGGGTAGACCGTTGTCTGTCTCGCACTATCGCGAATGGCGCTAGTTGGCGACATGCCCCTCGCGCCGGTCATTGACGAAGCCGCATCTGCTCAGGCCCGCCGTTATCGCCGAAAAATATTACATGAACTCGACCTGGTAGGGTCGGTTGCCCGCGGACGTTGCGGGCTTCATGATTAAGAGTTGTGAGTGGGAATAGACGATCGGCGAGAGAGTTCATCGGGCCGGCAGCCGCGGAGTTCTAGCCCATCGACTATCCATTTCGCCTAATCCTGCAGGCCTCGGCAGGCAGCCCGGCTCATGATCGTGCACCCTGATTTCCACGAATGGCGGCTGCTTTAGCCATAGGCGCGCTTCAGGAAGTGGAGGTATTTGTCCGCCATACCTGTTTCGCGATGGTCTTGCGACACGCCATCGCTTAGTAGCGTAACTGCCGCCGCGTTGAGATCTGTCTGCGGATGCACAAGTTTTATGAGAGGTGAGTATTGCTCTAGCCACTGGTTTTTGTGCGTTTTGACGTCGAAGAGCAGCGAAGGGACGTCACAGAGGAGACTGAAAATAGCCATGTGATATCGGCCACCAATGTGCAGGCGGCATTTTGAAATTGTCTCGGCAGCACGTTCTATGCTGGCTGTCTCAGCAAAAACTCCGCCACGGGCAATGATCTCGGCTTCATAAGCATTGAAGCGCTCAACTGCATGCGTAAGAACAACTGGCCGAAGCTTCAACGCGTGGCAAGCCCGCAATGCGGTCTTTAGGATTCCAACGTCTTCTTCGGCATTGTTCCTGGCCCCGGTGGTGATCAGGCAGCCGTCGCGTTCGGCCGAAGGTGCTGGCGATATCCGAAGGAACGCAGCATCCGTCAGAAACTCGATTCCGTAGTATTCAGCTGAGATTTCGTCGCGGGCGGCGACGTTACCGAGCTCGCGGAAGAGCTTTCTGAGATAGTCTGATCGTTCGTCGTCGTAGATAGGTATGGTTCCGTTCAAGACCGCGAACGGCTTGCCCAGCTTCCTGGCGGCAAGGACAGGAGTGAAGAAAGTTTCAAGCCCTTCGGCCGTTGTCCTGTGGTCCAACGATCCCTCTGGCTGCAGGATCACGAAATCGGCGGCCTCTATGTGATCGATCGCGTCTTCGCCATACGCAACAGAAAGTCGGCTTTCTATGCCCGAGGGTTCATCCGGCTCAGAGGATGTTTTTTTTGGGAACTCCAGCCTAAAGGCCGCGAAGTTAAAACCGATGGACGTTATCTCGGCGTCCGGGAACGCATCCAGAATTTGTTGCTTGAGGCCCTGGCTCGTCAGCCGACATCCGATATTGACCCTGAAGTCCGTATCGTTGAACAGAGCAATCTTGATTTTCGAGCGAGGCACTTCTTGGTGTCGGTTAGAGCTTCCGAGCTCGTCAACGAAGCTCTCGTAATGTCGCCAAAAGCCGGAAGGATCGCCGGCAGAAATGTGCTCTCGGCACACAGTACGAGCGTCCGAGTACATTTTGTCTGCGACGAGAAAACCCACGGCGCGCCGTGCCTTGGCAACATCGGCTCCACGTCCCGTTGCTGCAAGCACCAGGTGCCTTGCAGCTTTGTCAGGATTCGACTTCCTCAGATTCTTCGCGAGCCGCCAATGTAAGGCGGACTTTATCCCCTCGAACAATTTCCTTAGTTCCGGTGAGTTGAGGATGATGGCAGCCGTATAAGTGCACAAAATACAACCAGACATCAAGAACTGCGGAATGCATCTTCTGGACCTCCTCCGTCGGGCACAGGATCGCCGGGATCGAAAACATGGGAGGACAAATTGATCGCGAAGAACCTCTCCGACCTTGCTCGCGCCGGGACGCTTCGAAATTTGCAGGGAGAGACGCCGCTGGAAAAGCTGGGCGGGTGGGCTCGACCAGGACTCGCCAAAGCGGCATCAAGACACTATAGAGACCGAGGGGCTCCGCGAGTGCACAGAACACCATGGGTGGTTGCAGGGAAGGCTTCTTGAACGTCAAGGATCGGAAACAGCACGATATCGATCCCGAAACGATCACTGGGGTCCTAAAGCGCGTCATTGCCGAAAACGGTCGCGACCATATCCGCGGCTACGCGTTTGCCATTGCCTGCCTGATAGTTGTGGCCGCGACGACGGGCTTCATCGCCTGGATCAGTGAGACAGTGGTCAACGAAGCTTTCGCCAACAGGCGCGGCGACGCGGTTCTCCTCATCTGCTTTTCGATTTTTGCTGCCTTCGTGCTGAGAGGTTTGGCGACTTACGGACAAGCCGTCGCTTTGTCGAAGATCGGCAACAGTATCGTTGCCCGCTACAAACGCCGGCTTTATGCGCATCTAATGGCGTTGAGCGTCGGCTATTTCCAGGAGAAGCGCTCGGCACAGCTCACAGCCAAGATCAACCAGAACATCGCCGGCATCCGTGACGTGCTCAATATGACGGTCACCTCGATTGCTCGCGATCTTCTGACTTTGGTCGGCCTCGTCGGCGTCATGGTCAGCAAGGACTGGCTGCTGTCACTTGTCATCCTTCTCGTCGCTCCGCCGTTGCTGCTTGGGCTTCGCTACCTCTCCAAGCGGCTGCGTCTGGCGACACGCGAAGCGGTCGAGGCCAACAGCCGCGTGCTCGGCGCGATGCAGGAGACCATTCAGGGCATTTCCATCGTCAAGGCCTTCACTATGGAGGAGGAATTGCGACGCAAGGTCGACGCGATCATCGATCGGGCCGAGAATCGGGCCAATCGCATCGCGCGCCTGAGCGAACGCACGGCGCCATTGACGGAGAGCTTCGCAGGCCTGGCGATCTCAAGCGTCCTTGCTTACGCCACCTTTCGAATCATCTACAGCAACGTGCCTCCGGGTGCCTTCTTTGCCTTTGTGACCGCACTTCTCATGGCGTACGACCCGGCCCGGCGGCTGGCTCGTCTGCAGCTGTCGCTGGAGCGCGCCGCCGTCAACGCACGCATGCTTTATGAGGTCCTGGATACCGTTCCGCACCAGCGAGACCTTCCGGGCGCCACGGAGCTGACCTTTAGCGAAGCGACCGTCGAGTTTCGCGACGTGCGCTTCTCCTATGCCAATGGCGAGGAGATCCTGAAGGGGGTCAGCTTCCGCGCGGAGGGTGGCAAGACGACCGCGTTGGTCGGCCCGTCCGGTGCCGGCAAGTCCACGATCATCAGCCTTATCCCGCGCTTCTACGATCCCCGATCGGGCCAAATTCTGGTCGACGGCCAGGACATCGCCGCTGTCACCAAGCAATCGCTGCGCAATAGGCTTGCCTATGTCTCGCAGCAACCATACCTCTTCGAGGGCTCGATCCGTGACAATATCCGCTACGGGCGGCCGGAGGCCACGGATGCGGAAATCGAAGAGGCGGCGAGGCTTGCCTATGCGCATGATTTCATCCTCGCGCAACCGCAGGGCTACGATACCCCCGTCGGTGAACAGGGGATGACCCTCTCCGGCGGCCAGCGTCAGCGGCTGTCGATCGCTCGTGCGCTCGTTCGCAATGCGCCGATCCTCCTTCTCGACGAAGCCACCTCTGCTCTCGACACCGAATCCGAGGCTGCCGTTCAGGAGGCGCTCGATCAGGCGATGAACGGTCGCACTGTCATCGTTATCGCCCACCGGCTTTCCACCGTCGTCAATGCTGACAAGATCGTCGTGATGAAGCAGGGTCTGGTCGTCGAGGAGGGGACGCATGAGGAGCTCGCGCACCGTCCGGAGGGTCTCTACGCTCGCCTCCACAATCTGCAAGGTGGCGATTTGGAATTGACCGTGGGGACCGATGTCACTTAGCTCGTGCTCGACATGTCGCCGGCGAGTAACGATCCCAAGCGGATCGCTGGTATCCAGATGGGAAACCCTTCTGGCAGCCCGCTTCCTTGCTGCGCATCACTCTCCATGTTTGGCTTTATCGTCGAGTGTTGAACGCTTAGATCAAGTGAGATGGCGCAGGCAGGCGCAGGACCGAGGAGAACAGGTCCAATTCTCCCTTAAGCGGGGAATCTGGTGCGGTCGTCCAAGCTTACGGAATCGAGACAATGCACAGGACGCCGAGACGGCGGGCATTGGCGTCAGGCCTGCTGCCGTCATCGTGTTCATGATCACTCGCCGGTTCAACTTTCCGGCTAAGGATTTGGCCAGGCAATGATTATATCCCATCGCCATAAATTCATTTTCATCCACATACCGAAAACCGCCGGCAGCACGATCTCCGCTTATCTTGCTCGCGAATTCGGGCCCTGGGACCTGCAACTCGGGTCCTGGAAGGATGCGCTCGGCAATGGAGCGAATGCAAATCGGCTGGCATTGATCGCTATCTTTTGCCATCTCTCTCCCCTCAAGATCGCGAAAACGCTCGTCCGCAACGGCAAAGTCGATTCATTGGCCGGGGCTGCTCTCAGCCGTCGCTTTGCAGGCAAGCTCGCGGATCATTCAGGCGCAAGCGAAATCGAGGCCTTCGATCCTTCTGCCTGGAGACAGTACTTCAAGTTTTGCTTCGTGCGGAACCCATTCGAGCGTGCCGTTTCAATTTACAACTGGCACTACAGGAAGACGGAAACGCGGCCGAGCTTCTCGCAAATGCTCTGCTTGATCGAAGAAGGCGCCGCCAGGAGTGAGCGTATTAACTGGGAATCCTGGCAACTCTACACCAAAAACGACGAGATCGTTGTGGATTTCGTAGGACGGCAGGAGCGCCTCTCGGAGGATCTACGCATGATATGCGACAGACTCGGCCTGCCGTTTGACGATCGCTTTCTGATAAGAGCGAAGGCGAACCCGACGCGGCCCGACATTCGCAGCTACTATAAACCGGGCGACCGTGAGCGCGTCGAGCGGCTCTTCGGCCCCGAGATCGAGCATTTTAAATACCGTTTTCCCGATTAGCGCGTCAGGCCGACGCGGCGGCCGAGAAGCTCGGCCGCCGCGGTCAGTAACACCGATCAGGCGTCGTACGGCAAAAGCCACTGTCTCGTACGCAGCTCTCGCCGATATCAAACCTGCTCGAGTTGCTTATCAAAGCCGTCTTCGGAATGAAGAAACTCCAACAGCGCCGCGTTGAATGCTTGCGAAGACTCGATGTTAACTACGTGCCGGCCAGGTAACGATAGATGCCGCCCTTGCCGCACGCAGGCGGCAATATTTTCGAGGTCGGCTGGCGGGCACACCGGGTCGTAATCGCCGGAAACGGCCAGCAGCGGGTTGGCGACCCGTTCGATATCCTCCCGCAGGTCGGCTCCGGCCAAAGCCGCGCAGCAGCCGATATACCCGTCGATCGAGGTCGCGACAAAACTGTCTAGCACCTTGCCGACAGTGCCGGGTTCGACTGCGTTGAACCGCGGCGTGAACCAGCGCTCGACGGTGGCGGCGGTCAGTGCCGTGAGACCATTTTCCCGAACGGTGTTCATTCGCGCGGTCCAGCTTTCCGCGGTACCGATCTTCGCGGATGTCGCGCAGATAGCGATCTTTCCAAGGCGATGTCCGGCATGAACACCCAGCCACTGCCCTGTCAGGCCGCCAAGAGAAAGGCCGCAGAAGTGCGCCCGCTCTATCTCCAGCGCGTCGAGCAGCGCGAGCACGTCGTTGCCGAGGTCGGGCAAACCGTATGGCGGCGGTGGAGCCAACGACAGTCCATGACCGCGACGATCATAGCGCAGCACGCGGAAATCCCGCGACAGTCCGGCTACCTGCGCGTCCCACATGTGCAGGTCGGTGCCTAGCGAATTGCAGAACATAAGCCACGGCTTGTTTTGGCTACCGTCCGTGTCGCCGTCGATACGGTAGTGGAGGCGATGGGTGGCAAGATCGAGATAAGACATGGGCGAATGCCTTTATAAGCCGTAAACCGGTTGAACACCGGCCTTTCAAGCAGGTGTTGAAGGTTCAGCATGGATGGGAATCGCCGGCGGTCGCGCTAGGCTGTTCGCGACCGCCGCCGATCACCTTTGTTATGCCGGAACAAGCTGCACGTCGCTTGAACGCCGCGCATTGCTGACCACGAACACCAGCATCGCCAGAGCCGAGACTGCCGCCGGGATGGCGAAGATCAGGAAGTTATGCTGGAGCGGAAGTTCCTGCGCCAGAAGGACGCCGCCGAGCGTCGGCCCGACGATGGCGCCGATGCGGCCCACGCCCGAGGCCCAACCCAGCCCGGTCGAACGCACCGAGAGATTGTAGAGCTGTGCGACGCTGGCATAGAGCAGGATCTGTGTTCCGATAGTCGTGGCGCCGGCGACGAAGACCATCAGGAACAGTAGCCCTGCTGGCAGGTTGAAGCCGATCAGCGCAATCGAGAAGGCGGCGGCGATGAAGAAGCCGACAACCACCTTCGGCAGGCCGAACCGATCGCCCAACCGGCCGCCAGCGATCGCTCCGACCATGCCGCCGAAATTCAGCGAGAACAGGCTCAAGAGGCTGGCCTTTTCGCCATAACCTGCTTGCTGCAGCACTTTCGGCAGCCAGGAGGACAACAGATAGACGAGCAGCAGGCAGCAGAAGAAAGCAACCCACAGCATGAGCGTGCGCAGCGCACGCTGGTGACGGAACAGTTCGACGATCGAGGCCGACGCGCCCTTGGTCTCGGAGAAGACCAGCTTGTCGTCGTGGCGGAGAGGCGCGGAGGGATCGATCTTTCCGTAGATCCGCTTTGCCTGCTCCTGCTTGCCCTGACGGATGAGGAAACCCAGCGATTCCGGCAGTTTCCACAGGATGAAAGGTAACATCAGCAGCGGCACGGCGGCGATGAAGAACATCGGCTTCCAGCCGTATTGCGGGATCATGCCGATGCCGAGTCCGGCCGCAACCATGCCGCCGACCGAATATCCGGAGAACATCAGCGCGACCATGGTGCCGCGCAGGCGCTTCGGCGCATATTCGTTCATCAGCGCCACCCCGTTCGGCATCAGCCCGCCGCAGCCGAGGCCGGCGAAGAAGCGAAAGGCCTTGAATTGTTCCGGCGAATTGGCGAAGCCGGTGAGCAGCGTGGACAGGGTGAACAGCATGAAACTGATCGCGATGCCCTTCTTCCGTCCGATCTTGTCCGCCAAGGCGCCGAAAATGATCGCGCCGAACATCATGCCGAACAGCGCCCATGCCTGCAGCGCGCCGGCCTGTGGCTTGCTCAGACCCCATTCAGCGATCAGCGTCGGCAGCACGGTGCCGGCGACGAAGACGTCGTAGCCATCGACGATCAGCAGCAGCCCGCAGAGAGCGACCACCGTCCATTGGAAGGCCCCGAAAGGGGTATTGTCTATTGTTTCATTGACATCGATGGTGCGCATCATCACTCCTCCCCGAGTTGTTACGCATGGTAATAATGAGCTTTCAGCCGAGATCACCGCCGGCGACCGGCAGCACACTGCCGGTGATGTATGACGCCTCTTCCGAGGCCAGAAACAGGATCGGTGCGGCCTGCTCCTCCATGGTTCCGTACCGCTTCATGAAGCTGGATTGCTTCACCTGGCTCACGACTTCGGCCATCCAGCCCTCTTCGGCCTCGCTGTCGCCTTCCGCGTTGCGGGGAATGCGGCGCGGCGGCGCCTCCGTCCCGCCGGGCGCCGTGGCGACCACGCGGATGTTGCGCTCGGCCAACTCCATGGCGAGCGACTGCGTGATGGCATTCACGCCGCCCTTGGCCGCGGAATACGGCACGCGATGGATGCCGCGCGTGGCGTTCGAGGACACGTTGACGATCGTGCCGCCGCCGCGGGCGACGAGATGCGGCAGCACGGCGTGGCAACAGTAAAGCGTCGGCATCAACGAGCGACGGATTTCGGCGTCAATCTGCTGCGGTTCGAACTCAGCGTAGGGACGCATGCGGATCGCGCCGCCGACATTGTTGATCAGGATGTCGATGCCGCCGAACCGTTCGGCCGCAAACCGCATCGCCGCCGCCGCCCCCTCATAGGTTTCGAGATCGGCGTTGAAAGCCGCAGCATTCTCGCCGGCCGCAGTCGCCACCTCGGCGACGAAGTCGGCGCGGTCGACGAACAACACTTGGCCGCCCTCCTCCACCGCGCGGACCGCCACGGCCCGGCCGATACCCTGCGCAGCACCCGTGACGACCAGCACCTTGCCCGCGAAGCGGCCTTCTAAACGCGCCGTGCTCATGCAGCCACCTTCGCTGACGCATTGGGCGTGAATTTCTCGTAGTGGAAGCTGTGGGGCTTCACCCCGTTGTCGTCGAAATAGGTACGCACGGCGTCGACCATCGGCGGCGGACCGCATAGATAAACGTCGACATCGCCGCCATTGAGCGCCTCGGCCGGCATATGCTGGGTCACCCAGCCCTTGCGCGGGTGGCTGGACGACTCCTCGGCCACGACGGTGCTGTAAGTGAAGTTGGCGAGCCGTTTTGCGTAAGCCTCGATCTCGTCGACGAGAACCAGGTCCAGATCCCGGGTGACGCCGTAGACGAGGTGAACCCGCTCTTGCGAATTCTCGCGCGCCAGCACCTCGAGCATCGACAGGAACGGCGCAAGACCTGTGCCGCCGGCCAGGAACAGGAGCGGTCGCTCGACCTCCCTCAGGTAGAAACTGCCCAAGGGACCGGTCAGCTCGAGCCTGGTCCCGGTTTCGGCGCGCTCCAGCCAGTTGCTCATGACGCCGCCGGGGATCTTCTTGATCAGGAAACCGATGCGCCGTTCGCTCGGCGCCGTGCTGAAGGAATAGGAACGGTGCTCGCCGCTGCCCGGCACACCGATATTGACGTACTGACCGGGCAGGAACGCAGGCGCCTCAGCGTCGACATCCAGTTCCAGCGCGATCGCCGCATCGTTGTGCGGCACCACAGCGGCGACGGTGGCGGCGAAAGTCTGCTGCCCGGTCTTGCAGGCGATGGAGGTGGTTGGGACCGCGATGATGCAGTCGGAGGACGGCCTCATCTGGCAGGTCAACACGAGACCGCTCTCAGCCTCGTCGGCCGTCAGAGCATCATCGATATAGTCGTCGCCGAGCTCGTAGCTGCCGCTCTCGGCGCGGCACTTGCAGGTACCGCAGACGCCGTCGGAACAGTCCATTGGCAGGTTGATCTTGTTGCGGAAGGCGGCGTCGAGAACCTTCTCGCCGTCCTTGCATTCGATGAAACGGGTCACGCCGTCCTCGAAGTTCAAAGCGATGCTGTAACTGGCCATGGAACCCTCCTCATCAGTCCCTGTGCCGTCCGGCGACGCCGTCAGATGTGATAGACGTCGATGACCTGGCGGATGTAGTCATTCTTCAGCACGATCTTCTTGCGCGAGATCACCAGGCGGTCGTCGCTCCTGCGCAGCGTGACGAACATGGTGCCGAAGAAGTGGTCGGTGACCTTGTAGCGGTGATTGAGCGTGTGGAAGTTGTAGCGAAGGTCGACCTCATCGCCTCGGATCTCCACGAACTCGACATTGGTCACGTTGTGGCTGGTGCGCGGCTCCGGCGTCGAGGCGCCCGAACGCTCGGTCTTGATGCGGAAGACCCGATCTTCCAGGCCGTCACGGCTCGGATAATAGATCAGCGAGATCTGCGTCTGCGGATCCTCGGTGAGCTGATCGTCGTCGTCCCAGGCCGGCATCCAATAGGTCACATCAGGCGCATAGCAGGTGAGCCATTCATCCCACTCGCGGTCGTCCAAAAGACGCGCTTCCCGGTAGAGGAATGCACACGCGGCTTCATAGGAAATGCTCATGCGACGACCCCTTCCCTTTCGGCGGCCAGCGCCTGGCACATCACCTTGGCCCAGTACTCGTGCTGGCGGACGAACAGCCCCTCGTCCTCGCTGCGTTCGCCGGAAAGCAGCGGCACTATGCCCATCCTCCTTGCGTTTTCGTCCGGACCATCGATCCAGAGCGGCGCGCCCCGCGACAGGTCGTTCCAGAGCGCCGCCGTGCCGGCGTAACCGGCCTGGCAGGCACGGAATTCTTCGAGGTCGTCGGCCGTGCCCATGCCGGACACGTTGAAGAAATCCTCGTATTGGCGGATGCGCAGGGCGCGATCCGCGGCACTTTCGCCCTTCGGCGCGAAACAGAAGATGCTGATCTCAGTCTTGTCGACGCTGATCGGGCGCGTCACGCGGATCTGCGTGCTGAACTGGTCCATCAGGAACACGTTCGGATAGATGCAGAGATTGCGGGTCTGGTTGACGATGAAATCCGCCTTGTCTTCGCCGACCCGTGCCTTGATCTCGTCCCGGCTGTTGTAAATCGGACGGACCTCGGGATTCATCGTGTTCGTCCACAGCAAAATATGGCCGTTCTCGAAACCGTAGACGCCCGCGACGGAGCGGCTCCAGCCGTTGGCGTCGACCGCCTTCGTACCCTCTTCCTTGCGCCGGCCCATTGTCGCGGCGTAGTTCCAGTGCACGGAACTGACGTGGTAGCCGTCGCAGCCGTTCTCCATCTGCAGTTTCCAATTTCCATCGTAGATGTAGGACGAATTGCCCCGCAGCACTTCCAGCCCGTTCGGCGCCTGATCGACGATCTGGTCGATGATGACCTTCGTCTCGCCGAGGAAGTCCTCGAGCGACGCCACGTCCTCCTTCAGGCTGCCGAACAGGAAGCCGCGATAGCTTTCGAAACGCGGCACCCGCCTCAGGTCGTGGGAGCCGTTTTTCGCGAACTGGGGCGGATACTGGGTGGATTTCTCGTCCTTGACCTTGAGCAGCCTGCCAGTGTTGGAGAAGGTCCAGCCGTGGAAGGGACAGGTGAAGCTGCCCTTGTTTCCGTGCTTGCGCCGGCACAGCATTGCGCCACGGTGGGCGCAGGCATTGATGACCGCGTTGAGTTCGCCGTTCTTGTCACGGGTGACGACCACCGGCTGGCGACCGATATAGGTCGTGTAATAGTCGTTGTTCTCCGGAATCTGGCTTTCATGGGCCAGATAGACCCAGTTGCTCTCGAAGATGTGTTTCATCTCCAGTTCGAACAGGTCTTCGTTGGTGAAGATGTCGCGGCGGCAGCGGAATATGCCGGCCTCCTTGTCGTCCTGCACGGCAGTGGCGAGCAGATGATCGAGGGCCCGGGCTTTGTCGATAATCGCAGACATGGGTTATCTCCCGCAGAAGGCGCGCTCCGACCGGCGCTCTCCTGCAACTGTGTCGATACTGACGGTAAGGGTTGTTGGCGGCCCGCGCGGGCCGCCGGCATTTCCTGTCAGGCGGCCGCGCGCTTGCGCAGTTCGTTGGCCTGGTTGTCGACGCCATTCACCATGGCCGTAAGATGAATGTCGAACTTGATCTCCGCAAAGGGACCGCTCAGATCATTGGCCTTGATGCTGGCCTCGTCGGTCCGCTCGATGACGGCCGGAACCAGGCCGTCGCGCGTCGCATAGGCGAAATCGTCGTTGACCAGCGGATCGCCTTCAATGTTGATCTGCGTCGTCAGCTTGCGGTGACCATCGGCGCTGATGAAGAAGTGGATATGCGCCGGGCGTTGACCATGGCGGCCGAGCGCGGAAAGCAGTTGCTCGGTCGGGCTGCCCGGCGGCACACCGTAGCCGTGCGGCACGATGCTCCGAAACTTGTAACACCCGTTTGCGTCGGCGATGATCGTGCGGCGCATGTTGAACGGCGCCTGCTTTCCCGTCGGATCGAAATGCGAGTAGAAGCCGCGGGTATCACAGTGCCAGACTTCGA
The DNA here is from genome assembly GCF_030124325.1 of Sinorhizobium sp. 8-89. Classification (GTDB taxonomy): domain Bacteria; phylum Pseudomonadota; class Alphaproteobacteria; order Rhizobiales; family Rhizobiaceae; genus Sinorhizobium. The sequence goes on along the minus strand of NZ_JASKLR010000007.1, from coordinate 9,212 downwards.
CCATGGCGCCCGGCAGCGGCCTGCCGTCGGCACCATAGACGGTGCCGTGCATGACGAGGGTGTGGCCGTTCTCGTCCGTGCCGTCGTCTAGACGGGCAAAGCCGTGTGAAACTGGCGCACCGGCGACATAGAGCGGCCCCTCGATGGTGCGCGGGGTCGGATTATCGATGCCGAGGGCCTCGTCGATCGCGTCGAGACGCTCGTCGAGGAAATGGTCGAGACCAAGACCTGGCGAGATCAGGCCGGCCTGACCCGCGGCGCCGATCTCATTGAGCCAGGCGATGCCGGTCCAGTATTCGTCGGGGGTGATGTCCAGATCATCGATCGCCTTGAACAGATCGGACACAATTCGATGAACGATCTCTTTGACGCGCGGATTGCCGTCAGCCTTGTCCAAACCGCTCAGGACCTTGAGAAACTCCTGGATATCCGGTTTATCGAAAATCTTCACGTTCATGTTGATTCCTCCACTTGGATTGTCTTGAAACTGGGCGGTTCCCGTCCTCCCGGGACCGCCGCTGACGAAGATTCTAGGTATCGTCCTCGCGGATCGCGGAGGGATGCCTCAGAAGCGGCGTCACCTCGATGTCCATGAATTTGAACAGCGGAAGTCCCGAGAGAACCTCGTGCAGTTCCGCATTGTCCCGGACGTCAAACACGCTGTAGTTCGCGTACTGACCGGCAATCCGCCAGATATGCCGCCACTTGCCGGTACGCTGCAGTTCCTGGGAATAGGCCTTCTCCCGGGCGATGACATCGGCCGCCTCGGCAGCGGGCAGGTCATGGGCAAGGTTCACGTTCATCCGCACATGAAAAAGCATAGTTCACCCCACCACGCGCAAGGTCGAAGCTTGCTTGCCATCCCTGCGGAAGCGATTGACGGCTTCCTCGGAGAGGATCACGCCGAGCCCTGGACCCGTTGGCAATCGCAGCTCAAAGTTCTCGAAGCGCAGCGGCTCCTCCAAAAGCTCCTCAGTCAGAAGCAGCGGTCCGAAGAACTCGGTGCCCCATTCCAGTTCCTTGACCGTCGCCATCAACTGAGAGGCGGCGATCGTGCCGATTGGCCCCTCCAGCATGGTGCCGCCATAAACGCTGACGCCTGCAGCTTCCGCGATCGCGATCACCCGGGCGGCGGCAAACAACCCTCCGGCCTGCTCGATCTTGATCGAGAACACGTCGGCGGCCCGTGCAGTCGCCGCATCGAGCGCGCTTTCAGGTCCAACCAGAACCTCGTCGGCCATAATTGCGATCGGGGAAGCGCGCCGCAGACGGGCGAGGGCTGCTATCCCCTGCACCGGTTGTTCGACCAGCACGCAGCCGGCGTCAGCCAGAGCTTGGATGGCATTGCGCGCCTCCCGCTCCCGCCACGCCATATTCACGTCGACCCGGATGGAGGCCATGTCCGGTAGTGCCTTGCGGATCGCGCTCACATGGCGGATATCATCTTCAATGGATTTTACGCCGATCTTCAGCTTGAAGTCCTTGTGGCGCCGCCGGTCGAGCATGGCTTGCGCTTCGTCGATGTCCTTGGCCGTGTCGCCGGAGGCGAGCGTCCAGGCGATGGGGAGGCTGTCGCGGCGCCGGCCACCGAGCAGTTCCGACATCGGAAGACCGAGGCGGCGCGCATGGCAATCGAGCAGGGCCGCCTCGACAGCGCATTTAGCGAAGTGATTTCCCTTGACCGCTTTGACGACGAGGTCCATGGCTGCCTGGATGCGCGTCGCGTCACAGCCGATCAGCAGTGGCGCGATATACTCGTCGATCGTCAATTTCATGCCTTCCGGACTTTCGGCCCCATAGGCGAGACCGCCGATCGTCGTCCCTTCTCCGAGCCCTCCGAGGCCGTCGGAGCAGCGGACGCGGACGATGGTCATGCTTTGCCGGTTCATGGTCACCATCGACAGCCGATGAGGCCGAATGGTGGGCAGATCGAGTATAATTGTTTCGATCGCGCTGATACGGATTCCCGTAGACACCAGATTTTTCTCCCTTGATTGCAAGGAATTTAGCGTCCACCTTGAAAACCGTCCAAAACTATAAAAGTTGGATTTGATACCTGAAAGGTATAATCGTGGAGCTGAGGCAGCTGCGTTATTTTCTCGCCGTTGCGCGCGAGCGGAACTTCTCGCGTGCTGCGGAGATCCTGCATATTGCCCAGCCGCCTCTCAGCCGGCAGATCCAGCAATTGGAAGACGAGCTCGGCGTTCTGCTTATCGACCGGTCGAACCGTCCTCTCGGTTTGACGGAGGCTGGCCGCTTCTTTTACGAGCAGGCCGGACAGATCATCGCTCGCACCGAACACATGCGCGAGCAGACGCGCAAGATCGGCTTATCTCGGCGGGAGCGTTACGTCATCGGCTGCGTCGGCTCGACCCTTTATGGCGGCATCCCGGACCTCGTCCGCCGAATGCGCGAGCGCTGGCCGGATCTCGACATCGAGATCCGGGAAATGATGTCAACCGAGCAGGTTACCGCTCTCAAGGAGAGGCGGATCGATGTCGGCTTCGGCAGGGTCCGCTTCAATGATAGGGAGATTGAGAGGCTGACGCTCCGAGAGGAACGACTGGTCGTTGCTTTCCCCAAGGGGCATCCGAAATCTCTTTCTACCGAACCGATCGCTCTTACCGAACTGGAGGGGGAACCGCTGGTCGTCTATCCGTCCGTTCCTCGTCCGAGCTTCGCCGACGAGGTCCTCAACATGTTGAGCGAGCAAGGCATTTCTCCTAGCAGCGTGGAAGAGGTCCGTGAAATCCAGACCGCGCTGGGCATCGTAGCGGCCGGAATGAGCTTGTGCATCATTCCCACAGCCTCGCAGCGGCAAAGACCCGACGACGTGTGTTACCGCGTCATAAAAGATGAGAAGGCCACGTCGCCGATCATCATGAGCTTCCGGCGCGACGATACAAAAGGAAGAATCGAAGAGATCAAGCAGCTCATTCGCGAGATGTACGCCGACAACCCGCCTTGGCTGCAACTATCCAACGTACAACTCGACAAGGCCTGAGGCCTTCTCATGCCATTCGCGGGCAAGCACCTCGAAGGTGTCGGCCGCCTTCTGCTTGCCGAGCGACCAGCCGCTTAGGTGAACCAAATGCACCTTTATCTGACCATGAACGTAATGATTCCGGCGTTGGCGATATCGATGAAGAACGCCGATACCAGCGGCAGAATGATGAAGGCGAGCGGGGCGGCACCATGGGTCTTCGTCACCGCGGCCATATTGGCAATCGCGGTTGGCGTCGCACCGAGTGCGATGCCGCCAAAGCCCGCCGAAATCACCGCTGCGTTGTAGCTGCGCCCCATTGCCGGGAAAACGACGAACAGGATGTAGACGACCGCAGTAACAGTCTGCAGTGCCAGCACCACGAGAATCGACAATCCGAGGCCTTGCAGCGTCCAGAGCTGCAGGCTCATGAGTGACATCGCGAGAAAGATGTTCAGCGAAAGATCGGATATCAGCGAAAGCGGCCGGGTCCTCGTTGGCCAGGGCAGCCGCGGCGCGAGGAGCGGGACCGTGTTGGTCAACAGGATTGCAAGAAACATGCAAACGACGAAGAGCGGAAGCTTGATGCCAAGCTCGACGACCAGCTCGTGCAGCAGGTAGCCGCCAATGACCGCAATATTCATCACAAGCAGCGTTTGCAGCACGGACTGGTAGCTCACCTCGTCTGCGTGCCGATCGGCCTGTTCGTTGGAAACCCCGACGATCAACTCCTCATCCATTTTCCCGTGGAGGCCATTACGCGAGATGAGGTGGCGCGCAATCGGTCCGCCCAGAATGCTCGCGATCACGAGCCCGAGCGTCGCACTGGCAATGCCTACTTCCATTGCATTGGCGAGCCCGAAGCGGGTGGAGATCGTCGGTGCCCAGGCAATGGTGGTGCCGTGCCCGCCGACAAGCGAGGCCGAGCCGAGCAGGATCGAGAAGCCGGCAGGAAGGCCGAGCAACGCCATGCCGCCGACGGCGACCACGCTCTGGATGACAAGAAAAACGAGCGTCAGCGCCAAGAGGACGAGAAAAGGCCGCCCGCCGGCGACCAGGTCGGAGAGCCGCGCGTTCAAGCCCACGCCGGTGAAAAAGTACAATAACAATAGATCGCGCGCGCCGAGTGCGAAGCGTATTTCCGTGTCAAAGAATGCGTATGCCACAAGTGTCAGAAACGCGGAAATCAGGCCCCCGGTGACTGCCTCCGGTATATTCCACCGTGAAAGAGCCGCGAACGAGCTGTTGAGGGCGTTGCCGGCGAAGAAGACCAGGATCGATATGGTGAACGTCAGGAATCCGGGAACCTGCAAGGCTGACATATGCCCCCCGTACGATTTGCTGGCGGCCGTTTGTGTGAGCCCTGAAGAGTGTGCCCGGTCCACTGCGCCGCCCCTCCTGTTGGCCCATGTGAAACTCCCGTCTTGAAGGAGATCTCTTGGGTGCCGGAAATATCCACAGCGCGTTCGGCTCGCCATTCCTCATTTGGGCAACCACTAAAGACATAGGTTCTGAAGGGCGCGATAATCCACTATCTCTATGCCGCGAGCGCCGTGTAGTCTAATAACACCCTTGTTCTTCAACTTTGTAAGCGACCGTGAAACGGTCTCGATCGTCAGCCCGAGGTAATCGGCAACGTCGACACGGGGCATGAATAGTTCGAACCTATGGGAATGGCCCGAACGATCCGACATCTCGACTAGGAATGCCGCGACCCTTTCGACGGCACTTTGGCGGCCAATTACCAGTTGGTGTTCTTGAGCGGACAAAAAGCTTTCCAACACCGCGGGCAACAATCCCTGCCATGTGTGCAGGTCCTCTGTGAGGGTGATGCTCTTTACACCGGTTATACCTATCGCTTCCGCAGTGGAACGGTGCCGGTCCTCGTTTTGCAGACCGAACCAGTTTCCTCCGAAATGGAATGCAAGAATTTGCCGCCGCCCGTTTGCAAGCACACGGTACACACGGACAGCCCCGAATTCCACGCGGTAAGCTCGGCCGGCCCTCTCCCCGGAATGGTAAATGCTTTCTCCGTCGACGAAGCTGCTGGTCGGTCTCGCCTCAACTTCCCCCTGCGTGCGCGGTCCCGTGGGGGCGACAATCAGGCGGCGCCCCGAAGAAGTCATTACTGACGTATGCATGTTCGACTCCCAAGAATGTGCCACCTGCCCTACAACGATCCTTATGCGGCGGATCTTCGTTGTGTCCCGCGAGCGCCAACAGGAAGCGAACCGTCCGTCGTCGACTCTGACGCCTAGGTAAAACGCCAACCCAAAATTAGATTAACCCTTTCACCGGCCCGAGCGCTTGCTCAATCTCTGCCGCCAGGCTCTCCACCAAGCTTTTGAACTCAGCACGCCGCTCCTCGCGAACATGAACGGGAAGCTGATCGGCGTGAGCAAGCGCGTGTTCAGCGGCTGCGAAGTCCTCGCACATGCCCCTAAAACTCTCGTCGCGGATCGACAATTCCCTGATCTGCAACGAGCGTCTCGGAAATCGACGCAACGCAGCTGTCAGCTGGTGTTCCTCGTCACTGCTCCCCGATCGGGCGTTCATTTCACTCCTCCCTCCGGGTTCGAAATGAAATACAACCTTAGTGTATTGCCCTTTCGCCGGTTAGGGACGTAAGATACGGGAGCTTACAGTGCCGCTGGACACAACCTTGTATTGTGACCATGGGGGCGGAAGATGGTAATCGTAGGCCACCAGGGCGTCCGGGTCGAACCGACAATTGCTCTACCCACCGACGCGGAAATTCTTGCACAGCTTGATCGAATACGGTTCAGCGCCGAGTTCGAAGCGCCGGACCGCGCCCGCAAATTCCTTGCCTATATCATAGAAGAGACGATTGCAGGCCGTGCTGACCGCATAAAGGCCTATTCAATAGCAACCGTAGTCTTCGGTCGAGATTCCTCCTTCGACGCTCAAACGGATCCGGCCGTCCGGATCGAAGCTGGCCGTATTCGACGCGCGCTCGAACGCTATTATCTGGTCGCTGGGCGCGACGATCCGATTGTCATAAAGATACCGAAAGGCGCCTACGTGCCGACATTCGAAAGGCACGTCGAGGCGTGGACCGAAGCAGCCCTTGGGCCTCCTGCGGTTGCAGGACCGAATTCTTCCATGGAACGCTCGTGGCAGCCATGGATTTGGGTCGGGATTGCGGCGATTGCTTTTGCCCTCGGCGGTCTTGCAGCAAATGCCTTGCTTCAACCTGCTAGCACTGCAGGGGACGGCTCGGATATGTCCGGTGTTAGGCCAAACATCCCGACGCTGATTGTTATGCCATTTGAGGATCTCTCCGCTTCGCCGCAATCGGCAATGATTGCGCGAGGACTCGCCGACGAGGTCGTTGGCAAAATTGCCCGGTTCAAGGAGATCGTCGTTGTCACTCGCGAGAAACCAGACGACCCACGAGAAGAGATCGACGGCCCTGCCTACGCGCTTGAGGGGCGGGTTCGACTCGACGGCGACAGGCTTCGGCTTGGGATAAGACTTCTACAGCGGTCCGACGGGTCCGTGGTGTGGGCAAACAACTATGACGAAAGTTTAGAAACGCATAAGATCATCGAACTGCAAGAGAAGGCCGCCGCCGCCGTGGCGACCGCTGTGGCGCAGCCCTATGGCGTCGTTTTCCAGGCGAACGCCACGCGGTTCACCCAGGCAGTTCCGAACGATTGGCAAGCATATGTCTGCACCTTGGGCTACTACGGTTATCGCAGCAATTTGAACCCGCAAACGCATGCGTCCGTTCAAGATTGTCTTCAGCGTTCGACCCGACAGTTCCCGAACTACGCGACGGCGTGGGCGCTTTTGTCGATGACCTATATCGATGAGCTCCGGTTCCGGTATCATCTCGATCGATCATCCCCGGTTTCATTGGAACACGCAATCGAGGCAGCGGCGCGCGCCGTGGAACTGGATCCCCAGGACGTACGTGCCCTGCAGGCGGAGATGCTCGCCTTATTCTTCCGTGGCGAAGTGGACGCCGCCTTGGCTGTCGGCGCGCGCGCCTTCGCGATCAATCCCAATGACACCGAACTTGCCGGTGAATACGGTTTCCGGCTCGCCCTTTCTGGTCAATGGCGTTCAGGCTGCGAGCTTGTATCGCAAACTGTAGAGCGGAACCCAGGCCCGGTGGGATATTTCGAGGCGGCGTTAGCAGTCTGCTCCTATATCGAGGGCGATTACGCAGCCGCCGAGCGGTGGGCGCGCTTGGCCGACCTTCGCGCCAACCCGATTTATCGCGTCATACTGCTTGCCATTCTAGGGAAACTCGGCAAGGAGGACCAGGCACTTGAGGAACAAAAATGGCTGGAAACAAACGTTCCAGGCTTCCTCAAGAACATCCGGCAGGAGGTGGCCTTGCGGATTCGTCGTCCTGAAGACCAGCGGCATTTCATTGAAGGTTTGCGTGAGGCCGGCGTAACAATCCCGGAAGCCACACGGCAAAGATAGTTCGATCGACGATGCGCCTGGGCCAAATGCTCAGGTCGGGCGCCGTAATCGTGAAGTCTCGGACAGGGGTTTTTCCGACGCGATATCCGGCCGCATCCAGATCATCAGCAAATCGTGAAAAACACTAAGGACGATCGGCCCGAGGAAGAGGCCGATCAGTCCATAGGAAAGCGTGCCGCCGAGCACCCCGAGTAAAATGATCAGCGTCGGAGTCGACAGTCCGCGCGCCACCAAGATCGGCTTCATGACATTGTCGATGATAAAGAGCGGCATCAGCAAAAGTGTGAGTAAGACTGCCGGGCCGAAGTCCATCTCCACCCAGGCCCAGATCATCACCGGTAGCAAGATCAGCGCCGGCCCGATCTGAATGATGCAGAGAATGAGCACCACGAAGGCGATTGCTCCGGGTGCGGGAACCTTGAATAGGCTCAGCACCAATGCGCAGAGAAACGCTTGCAGCAGCGCGACGCCAATGACGCCACGCGCCACGTTGCGGATTGTCGCTGCCGCCAGCCGCACGAAGCCGACGCCCCTGTCCCCACCGATCCTGCTTGCGAAGCCTTGCGCCGTTTCCGCGAGACGTTCCCCGGACCCGAAAAGAAATCCAGCGACGAGCACGGAAATCACAAAGCCGAGCAAGTCGACACCGATACTCGCGATCTTGCCGAGAGCCTTGCTCCCAGCCTGCAGTAGCGAAGGCTCAAGCTGCTCCAGGACAAGCTCGAGATTGCCGGACGTCATGCTCCAGGCAGCATAGATGCGTTCGCCGACGAGCGGCCAGTTGCGGACACTCTCGGGTGGTACCGGGACAGGCAACGAACCGTCGTCCAGCCTTGCAAGCAGCGCCTGGACTCCTTCGGCAAAGCTGACGGCAATGGCCGCGAGCGGACCGACGATGACGACCAAACAGACCAGCGTGATCAGGACCGCCGTGAGCCGAGGCCGTATACCGAGCATGACTGAAAGGGCTGAGTAGGCCGGGTAAAGGGCTACAGCCAGAATCGCCGCCCAGACGAGAATGATCGCGAATGGAGCGATTAAGGTCAGGGACCAGTAGGCGAAAAGCCCGACGATGCCGATCCTGGCAAGTTCCGTGATCTTCGCCTCAATGGATGATTGATCGGCTGGATCGTCTCTGACCGGAGTCGTTCGGGATGAATCATCATCCATTTTCGCCCCCCGCTCTTCATGAAGAAATCAAAGCGAAGCCAAGACATCCGAACCTCCGCCGCTCGGCGGTTTCGACGCACATCGAACTGAAAGCCCTCATCGGCGTGCCCGGGCCAGCGTGGCGAGCCCGCTTCGTGCAACGCACTCTTATGGTACGCCGACTACTGCCGTGTGGCAGTAACATACCGTAGCATACGTCATTCGAAGTTCCCCATCCGAGCCTCTCCTCTTACAGATAGCATGAGAAGAGCCAGCACCGCATCGTGCCCGTTCGATCGACCGCGCGACGGGTCGATATTGACTGCGATCAATGCCTGCGCGGTACATTTTCGCGTATCATTGTCTTTGAATAATCAAGGTGTCCCAAGCTTTCTCTGGAACAAGCGCTTTCGCCGCAGCGACTAAGTTTATGGCCGGCCAGCAAGGAGGAGCGCAGAGATGGAATCGTTGCATCCGGCCGCGGTCGACCATTTACCGCTTTTCATCACCGCACCGGGAGAGACGGACGTCCTGTTCAATGTGATGACCGTCTTCGTGCTGCTCGTGGTCTTCCTGGTCGGCATCCTCTATCTCAGGCTGCACGCGCTGCCGGAACATATGG
>NZ_JASKLR010000060.1 GCF_030124325.1 Sinorhizobium sp. 8-89 | reverse complement strand
CAGTGGATGCAGGAGCCGGATAATCATTGAATACAACTTTTCCGCAGCCGTGGGGCCTTGAAAGATTGTAGGCCGGCGGATCGAATCCACTCAAGGCGAGGGATAGGAGTCAACAACCCGGACTGGGTGGCATGTTGCCGGCTTCCGATCGTCTCAATTGGGTGGAACTTTGCCATTCGAGCCCGGTAATTGAATGGATAGCCAGCGTCAAGTTCCGGACATTCCTGGCGCTGCTTCAAAGCTGACAACCACTGTACAGAATTGCCGGGATTGGTAATACCCTTGAACGCCCGCTCGCGAGCGTCCTCTCCACGGCCCACGGTTATTAGAAGCACCAAGCCGGCGGATTGGACATCCCAGTCCGAGATCGCAGTCGGTGGTTTTTCTGTCAGAACTCAGTGTTAGTCAGGTGTCCCTGATCTGGTCGATAGCGGTCGCCAGCAGTTCGTCCATGACGACGCGAATCTGTTGATCGGACTGGGCGACGCCAGCCGCGTCGAAATCGGCGAGCACTTTGCGGAGCACATCGTTGTCCCCTGCTTCTTCGAAGTCCGCGCGGACCACTTCCTTCGCATAGGCGTCGGCGTCCACGCCGGTTTTTCCGAGCTTTTCAGCGGCCCACAGGCCAAGCAGCTTGTTACGCCGTGCCATCGCCTTGAACTTCAACTCCTCGTCCATCGCGAACTTCTTTTCGAAGCCTTCCTGACGGTCCCTTATGCTTTTCATCGCTTAGCCTTCGTTTAGGTTGTGAGTTTCGACCTTCATCCGACATCCAGAAGATGACCGGCTAATCGCGGCCGAGAGTGGCGCGAATAGACGCCGTTGGCAAGATCAGACCATTCACACAGATGATCGGCGAGGACTACAGACTCAAGCTGGAACGGTGCGGTTCTTGTTCTGAGCCCCGTGGGCGATGGCGGGCAATCCGACCTTACGACGGGCCGCCGGAACGCCCACTTCGGGGATAGAGCCCAACAAATGAAGGGGTGAGTTCCTCAATTCGGCGAAAGGGCCAATTCTTCGATACGCTTGACAGATCTCAAACAAACAGGAGGAAGAGATGCGTTTTTGGGGCGTGGAGCGCCCCAAAATCCGTTGTTAGTTGTACTACAAGCAGATCCTGACGGCTTTGCCGCAGACCGCCTTATCGGGGCCCGGCACTCAGCCCCCAGAACTGGCTTGTGACCGCTAGGCCGCGTTTTCCGCCGTCTACTGCGGGAACTGGGAGCGGGGCGCTCTAAAGACAGACTGAATCAAACCTAGGTGGCGGTTGCTATTCTTGTAATAAAGGCGCAGTGTCCAACCTTCAGTAGCAAATGTCACGGGCGCTATTGCTTGAGGGCTAGATACCCTGGCCCAAATCAAGGAGGGCGCATGTCTTCCACCGTACGCAATATATCGCCTTCCGATAGGGAAATGATCCGGTCAGTCTTAGACGATGCTGGCTATCGCGCGGATATCCTTGTCGATGATCCGAGATTTTTTGAGACTGCCACATTGCTGGTAACTAAGCTGTTCCTTGCGGGTGTTGACTCCCGGTCGGGACTAGCAACGAAGCTCGAGTATCAATTGGGCAAGGCCGGCAAGCACAGGCAACCGCCCGGATCGCGGTTGGGGCGCTACGCTATCCAAGGTCTTCCACTCGAGCTGCAACGCCGCACGAGGTGAGCGAGGCTCCTCGCGCTCTTCATCCTGGTGTCTTTCCAGAAGACGCTTGTAGATGCCTGACCCGAAAATGGAGGAGATCTGAAAAATCGGCCAAGCCGAAATTTCTCGATCTCGTTGGCCAACGACCTTTCGCATCGACCAGCACGTCCAGTCACAGGACTATGCCTCGAGTAACGGCCCAAAGGCCCATTCGGAGATAGAGACATGCCCCAACCATACTGCGCAGTATTGGCTCTGCAGGTGAGCGTCCTTCTATCCGGGGCTTTGTTATTCAGCCCGAGTGCATTTGCCGAAGCGACACCGCCGGTGCCCGCCAATGCCGAAGCAAGCCGCTACGGATCAGGCTGGGAGTGCAATCGCGGGTTCAGAAGGCAGGGCGATTCCTGCCTTGCAGTGACGGCTCCCGACCACGCGTTTCTGACAAATAAATCCTTTGGCAAGGGCTGGGAATGTCACTATGGATTCGCTGAAAAGGGCAACCGGTGCCTTGCCGTTCAGGTGCCCGCCAATGCCTATCTTGATCCTTACTATGGTGATCGCTGGCAATGCGTGCGCGGGCATCGCCGAAACGACACTGGATGTGAGCTTATCGAGGTGCCGGACAACGCGTTTCTGACGGACTCGCCTTTTAATGCGGGCTGGGAATGTGAGCGCGGTTACCAGAATGTCGGGCGCAAATGCGAAGCGTTGACCGTTCCTGAGCACGCTTATCTGACGACCAGCGGGAACGAATGGATATGCGATCGTGGTTTCGAACGGAAGGGCGAAGCCTGCGTTGCTGTCCAAGTTCCGAAAAACGCAACCTTCGTGGATACATCCTACGGTCAGAAATGGAAATGTGATCGTGGTTTTGAAACGAAAGGAACCACGTGTTCAGAGATCAAGCTTCCTGAGAATGCGCATCTCGATTCTTCCGGTAACGCCTGGGAGTGCAACCGGCCGTATCGGCTCCGTAACGGGCTCTGCAGCATGGAGTAATGATCTCCGGACATAATTGGGCTTCAGCGGACGGTATGTTAGGGAGCAGCCGTACCGCGGCGCCTCCGTCAAAAAGTACTACGGGCGCTTCTTTACAGGCCGAGGCGATCGCCGGCCAGTTTGGGAGTATTGAGAATACGCAGCGCCCGCACTGCATTTTTGGGGCTGATCCCTTCCATCTTCCAAGGGCCTATCTCTGCAGTCTCTCCCGTGATGAGCTGATAGATCGTATAGGTTCCGTCTCCGTCGAAACGGCGGCCGTACTGATCGAGCTGTCCGGATCTGTTCGGCGCGCGCCCTTCGGCTTCCCATGCGCTGATCGCGAGCGCGTGCTCTTGCAGCCCTCCTTGCGGCGGTCGCCTGCGCCACGACTGGGATGCTCCTCAGTGATCGGACGTCAAGCTCCGTTCAATCGGCTCCAGATTATCTTCGTTGCTTACTCGCTCTTGACCGAGTTCATCGTTGCGCATGCGATACTGGGGCGAGTTGTCCCTTAAAGGGAGTTTGGCTGTGATCTGATAGGTTTCTGCCGCACGAGGTGAAATATACGCGCGATCTTTAAGACGCACTGACAGACCGATCGGGAATCGATGAAGGCGCATTGAATGTTGCCTTTAGGGTTAGGGTGACGGCGAGATTGCGTCATCGTAGCGATCGACTGCTATCAGGCGTTCAAGTTCCTCGGGATCGATCGCTGCAAGACGCATTCGGTACTTGTTCTCGGCCGTGGCAGGCAGCTTGATAAAGGTCGCCACACGGCGATAGGCGAGCCATCACGGTGGTCCAGCCGCTCGCACCCGGCCCGCCGCCGACTAGCAGCGAGAACAGACCGGCCGGCACCGCCATCCCGCCGAGAGCAGCGGCTACGGGTAGAGCGGCCATGCGCGGGTCGCGTAACTCCCCCAGCACCAGCTCGCGCTTTAGCTCAAGGGCGATGACGAAGAAAAAGAGCGTCATCAGCCCGTCGTTTATCCAGTGCTTCAGCGAACGGGAGATCTCGATCGCGCCAACTCTGGCACCCGCAGGCATCTCCCACAAGGCGAGAAACCACGAAGACCAGGCTGTGTTGGCGAGGCCCAGCGCGAAGAGCGTGCTGAGCAACAGGACAATGCCCGCGGTAGCCTCGACGCGGAGGAACCGCGTGAACGGCTTAGTAAGCCGATCTGCCGGTTCCCTGGGAAGCCGTGAGAGGCTGTCGTTCATGCCGTAAACCGCTCCTGCATTTCGATCGCGACTGACAAATGTTCCCTACGGCTGTTGCAAGGCCGGCACCTCATAAGTCCACACTCGGAACGACTTCAGGACGTGCGGCCCGAACGAGTTGATCAGGGGGACATCGGCCGCGTCACGGCCGCGCGCAACCACGATCCTGCCGACACGCGGCGTATTGTTGCGGGGATCGAACGTGTGCCATCCACCGTCCAGGAAAACCTCGATCCAGGCACTGAAATCCATCGGATCAACGACCGGGACGCCGATGTCGCCGAGATGACCGTTGATATAGCGTGCGGGAATATTGAGGCAGCGGCAGAGCGTGACCGCAAGATGTGCGAAGTCGCGGCAGACACCAACGCGCTCATGAAAGACTTCGAAGGCCGTCCGCGTCGACCGGGCCTGCATGTAGTCGAAGCGAATATGGTCATGGACGAAATCGCAGATAGCTTGCACACGCCCCCAACCGGGCGTGACCGCGCCGAACATGTCCCAAGCGCTCTGACTGAGACGGTCGGTCTCGCAATAGCGGCTGCCCATGAGATAGGCGAGGCAATCGTCCGGCAACTCCGGCACCGGGACTTCCCGGGCGGCTGGCAGCATTTTGTCCGGCTTGCCGTCGTCCTCGATCGTGGCATCGCCCCATATCGTCAGATCGCCCGCCGGTGCAACAAGCCGCCGGCATCGGTTGCCGACTAGATCGCGATAGGTCGATGTCGGCACGTCGGGCGCAGTGAAGGTCGTTTCAGGAACCCGGATATCGGCCGCGCGATCCTCGTGAACCGACAACAGGCATACCAACGCGGTCGGTTGCTGGCAGTTCAACGCGATCTCATAGCCGTAGCGGATCAGCATCTCGATCCATCCTAGCGGAAATCGGCGGCGGTCAGTGTGTAGGAATCGCGGCGGCCACTGGAATAGGCCTTGCGTGCGACATCGTAGATGGACAGGCGCAACGCGTCGAAAGCAGAAAGGAGCTTCGATTCCGAGATTTCCGACCTGCCCAATTCAGCATCCGCTATCACGAGCGCATCGGCCTCAACGAAAAACCGCACCTCGAACATACCGTCATGGCCGATGAATCGGACGGCGTTTCGCTTTTCATCGAGGCTGCGGCTCGGATTCGGAAATAAAAGCGTCATCCTCAGCGTGCCTCTGTTTCGCGCAAAGCTGCCGCGCGGGGGCGCGATAGGCTGAGCCGCTTTATCCGGCGCTCTATATTGCGGAGGTTGCCGTTGACACGCGCCGGTGCGCCTGCGGACACGTGATAGATCGCTGAGGGGTGATTCGCTTCGATGCGGCGGCCGTATTGGTCATCCATTAGCTCGGGTGCTGAGGTCCCACCTTCATTTTCCCAGATGCTGATCGCAAGTGCATGCCCGGCTTCAATTTCAGTGTGGTGGGCGTTCATGGTGTGGCCTTCATCAAGACTTTCGATGGTGTCGAGCCTGCTTGAATGGATTGTGCTCCCATCACCGTCGGTGATGGTCATGGCGTCCGGACGCTGCGGCATGTCGAGGGTGCGCAAAAGCTCCCGCGCAATCTCTATCGCCTCGTGGACATCGGTAGCCTCCGCGGTCTCTCGGCCGAGGACCGCATGCGCGTCGTCCGCACCCCGGGTGCGGTAGAACTCGATCACGATCTTCATCGCTATCCTCTTGGTTCTACAGAAGTGTCATAACTGCCATTTTTTGCCCGTGTCCAGCGACGCACTGCGGTCCGCAGCGGGCTTGATCTGTTTGCCGAATGTCTTTTCGATGAGAGTGGCGCCTTCGTCGGCAGACGATATGCGCACCGGCTCGAGCCTGTCCTGCGTCGTCACCCGTTCATGATGTTCGTCGTCATTCGAATGCGGTATTGCGGCGAACCGCCGCTCGGCGGAAGCGTGCCGGTGATGTGATAGGCCGGCACAGCCGATCTCCGATACCCACCCTTCACCCGAACAGCTTGACCGACGGTAAAGCGATGTGTTGCCGCGTCGCGGCGGGTCGGACGGCCATTGCGTTGCAGAATGTTTGTAGCGGCCATGATTGTTTGTAGTCCTTTTGGAGTGCGGCTTCGAGATCAGCCGGATGATCGACATCATGTACTGCGTCGACCTTGCATGCCCCGCGGGCAGGCACCGAGACGTTGCCCGGCACACGGGAGGCGTCTGCGTAGTGCGGTTGGTCATGACGGCGCTCCGCAGAAGCACAAGAGGCAGCCCGCATCCTCTGTCATCCCAACCAAAACGATCCGTGATCAGCGCTCGAGTGTCCGTGCCAGGTTCGAACGAAGCGACACTACGCGTCCGATCGGCGTAAGGCATTCGATCAAAGTTCGTGGTGAATGGCGGGTCCTCTGACGCCGCGAAGCCAAATTGGCTAGTCCAGCCAAATTAACGAGTTTCTTATATGTGGGCCTCAAATCGGTTTCAAACAAGGTCCCGGGGCCTTTGTTTTCGGCTGACAATAAGGTGAGGTCTCAATTGGATGCAATTGACTCCGTAGATTCGCCGTTTTGACTGCGAAAAGGCCTCCTATCCGCCGACTCTGCCGAACTGATCGAACCTATGTCTGAAGGTCGGCAAGACCACAGACGGCGGCCAGTTCGCGAGCAACCAGGAACATCGAGACGCGGGCAGCGTTTAGATTCAGAGCCTTCATGGACTGGGAGGTGATGATGAGAAAGCACTCCCGCGAGATATCGCCTGAGGTGCGTGCGGCGATCAGCGCGTTTCTGAGCGTGTGTCAGAAGGAAGCCCGGCCGCTTGCGACCTCTGAAGCCCTTGGGGCAGTGCGGCGCGTTTTCCCTGATCTGGAGATTTCAGATCCAGACCTCATGGACGCCATCATCAGCGAAGCATCCGTGGCGGGTTTCGACGTAGACACCCCGGATCCTGCTTCCGCGGCGCGGATGAGGGATTCGCTTGAAGAATGGGATAATGAAGGCGGCGCAATCGATAAACCGCCGCGCAGCGAAACTCAAGGCAGGAGTGGCAATGACACGGATGGCAGGAGGCGGCGGGCAAAAGCGACCAAGGACCGGAATGAGCTGCAATAGCACGGCTCTAGCGAGCCGGCTCAGCAGTTCGATAATGAGCCTTTTGTGAATTTCATGCCCGGCCGGGGCGCAGGTATGGTTGACGCCTTCGCCCGATCGGCACCACAAAGGCGGGAAAAGCGGGCTGAGAGCAACTGTTCCATTCCGATTTCAAGTGCCGGCCGGTGGCGTCGGCTGAATCGAGTTGCGGCACCGTGCACTGATCAGAATACGTCCAGATAGCTGAGCACCGAAACTACGCCGACGACTACCACGACGATCTGAGCCATCTGCTTCATCGTCGAGTCAATCGGAAGTTTTTGCACGAGGTATAACACCAGGGCGATGACAAGGCCTGTGAGCAGGATGCTGATTATGATGGACACACCGCAAGTCCTTTAAACGAACTGCCTTCCGGCAGTGAAGGTGTAAATTTGCATGAGTTCTACAATGCGAGGAGTATCACCCGTGATATATTTTACCTCTCGGCGATCGAGCTCGCTGCCATTGGCCCATTTCCATCAGGCGAACGGGCGTATTTAAGCTTGACGAACTGTTTGCGGTCTCCGGCAATCAGCACGTAGAGCCTCGACGTCCAGGTTCCTTCCGGTTCCTCAGAAAGTTTCTCCGCACTGGTACGGTCGGAAAATGCCTTGAGAAATGCTTCGATAGGCACCTTCGTGAAGGCGACGGTACAGGTCTCGACGGGTCTTCCGTCCCGTCGAGCCTTGGTGACGCCGATTACAACCGGTTCCGGAAGGGCTCGATCAGTGGCCATCCATCGACTTGAGGAATCAAGGTGCTCGAGAGGAGCGAGACGCTCGAAGTCGCCTTCTGACAAAGGTTTCCATCCCTCTGCAGCGGCGGCGGATGCGATCGCGTCGAAGCTTGAACCTTGTGCAAGGCACGTCCGCTGGAACACTTCGACTGCCTCTGAACCGTCGCCGGCAGCGAGCGCGATCGCACTCGGAGAAACAGCGGCCAGAAACGCCATGAGGAACCGGCAGCGCATCATAAGCTCCATTCGGTGTGGATCGAACTGCTGAGCTAAGAGGTTTGTTCCAACGGATGCCGTAGGCTGACCTGAAGAATAGATGAATCCGCTCCCCCGACAATCACGAGAAACGTTCGCCGAGCTTCAGGGCACATAAATCGGTCGCCAATAGGTAACAGAATACGAGGCCATGGAACCTCCCCCGATTTTCGCGCATAGTTCTCTATCGCTCTCGCCGACCGTGGCCCCCAAGGGAGCGAAGAGTCTTGTAAGCGAACTCGGCGCCTGTCTAATCAGCGGACGCATTTAATTTTGATCTTCAGGAACATAACGCCTCAGGACCGGTTACGCGATTGCGAACCAGGAAAGGCCTTACCGGGTGCCAAGCGATCAAATCTCCGTCCTGGTTGTCGATGACGAGTTTCTCCTCCGATACGATCTTGCGATGTTTCTGCGCGAGCAAGACTTTGAAGTTTATGAGGCTTCAACCGCGAATGAAGCCATCGACTTGCTCACCGGCACCCAGGCATCCGTGCGGTCTTGACCGATGTCTGTATGCCTGGATCGATGGACGGACTGAACTGGCGGCGCGTGTTCATGACCGCTGGCCACCGATCAAGATTTTCGTCGTTTCGGGTCGCCGTAAGGTGACGTCGGAGGAACTGCCCGAAGGAAGTCGGTTCATCATGAAACCTCTCCTCCGTGCCCGGGGCCCCTATGGAATCGCAAAGGCCACTCGTTCAAAAACTTGCGAGATGACTGCATAACGATTATATTGCTGTCATTGAAGGCGAATGCGAGGGTTTGACTATGGCCATCCTGACAGTTCGGAATGTGCCCGATGAGGTGCATCGCGCTTTGCGTGTGCGCGCGGCGATGCACGGCCGCAGCACCGAAGCGGA
>NZ_JASKLR010000059.1 GCF_030124325.1 Sinorhizobium sp. 8-89 | reverse complement strand
TGCCGCAACAATAATCATATTTTTCATGTGTTTACCTCTTCCGACGATAGGGATTGATTCCCATGCTAGAAACACCCCGGCAGTAAATTGGTTCCAGCGGCGATCATCGAAATGAGAGTGCAATCCTTGCCGCAGGTGAATTGTCTCCTATCGTTCATGTTTGATCATGGAGGACAGCATGGCAGACGATCCGAACAAAAAAGACCGCAAGCTCGCGTCCACTGAAGAGCATGAGGTCGCCATGCGAAGGGGGTCTCGAACAGTATCATGCTCGAAAAACCGTTTCCCTTGGCAGAGCTGGTGACGACTGTTTCGCAGCTGCTTGACGACAGGCCACCCCTCCCGTCTGCTTGATGCGCGGACGTCCGTTCGCGATCCTCACGCTACAGGTTCGGTCGGATCGAGGATGTCGGCGGTGTCGTTCTCAGTGGAGCCGACCTTGCGATCGATCGGCCACATGGTCATCAGCTCGGCCGGGAACGGCTTCATCAGATCGTACGGGTCCGGCTCAGGCGAAAGCCAGCGCGCGTAGTCGTCGCGGTGCAGAATGACCGGCATCCGATCATGAATCGTCGCCATCATGTCGTTCGGCGGACAGGTGATCACGCAAAAGGCACGGATATCCTCCTCGGTCGCTGGATTGCGCCAGGCTTCCCAGATGCCGGCGAGCGCGAAGGGCTCCCCCGTTTTCATGGCAATTGCGTAAGGCTGCTTGTTCTTGCCTGTGCCGAAGATGTCCTTCCATTCGAAGAAACCGTCGATCGGGATCAGGCAGCGGCGGCTACGATAGGCTGCCTTGAACATGCCGTTTGTGGAGATGCCCTCTGAGCGCGCGTTGATCGGCGGTGGCCGGCCGGGTTTTGTCTGTTTCATCCAGTACGGTATCAGGCCCCATCGCGCGCTGACGAACACGGGTCCGAAGATATCCGGCTCGCGAATGACGTCGCTGATAATGATCGGGCAATAAAGCGTCGGCGCGCCATTGTAGCGCGGAAACTGATTGGCGAGCGCCTCGGCGCCTCCTTCGCGCTGCGCTAAGGAGAAGGCCCGAAAAAGGCTTTCCAGTGTGCTCTTGATATAGACGCGTCCGCACATCGTCTTTCCTCCATCGCAGCAAAGGTGTCGAGGCTGCTGCCGGCGTCAACGTCCTTTCCACTCTGGCCGGTGATCCAAACAGTACCAGCGTGGCTCGTCCTTGCCGGCGGCGAATCCGAAGCCGCCCCACTTCGTACAGCCGGGATGCTCGCAATAGTGGATGTAGAGGCCAAGATCGCGGTGCGGCTCCGTGCCGGCTGTCTGTTCGTCACTCACCGAACGCCTCCGCTTCGTCTTCCGGGAATTCGTCGTTGAGATGCCCACTGTCTCGAAGCGTGTCGTAGAAGACGAGAGCGGCGTGCCTGGGGCCGTCGGCCCGGCCGGACGGGGCAACGCCGCATTTCAGTTGCTGGAAGCGATATCGCTGCAACAATGCGGACGCTATCGTCTGTGCCATGCCGCGCGCGCGCTCTACCTTCAACCGATCCCGATCACATGCCTCCCGTCGTAGTTCGATCGGAGTCGCATACAGCGTCTGTGTAATGAAAGGGGCAATCGCAGGGTAGCGCAGCACCTGGTCGCCATCGAAAACGGCAAAGGATTGGAAGGATTCGGCGATTTTGGTGGCGACGTCCTGAACGCCATGGACTTCGACGATACGACGGTATTGGTCGAGGCCGGCGATGGCGCGCCTTCGATCGGGTGACAGGACGGTCAGGTCAACTGCAATCATGTTTCGGATTTCATCTTCGAATGTTCGCATGGCGCACCTTCTCTGCCCGCGGGCAGCGGTTATTGGTCCCCTGATTGCTGGATTGGCGCGCCGAGCGCCGATGAATGTTCTTATTATGTTCTCGTTTGTGAACGAGTCAATGCGGTTGCTCGGGAGCGAAGGAGATTCGTCGCTTCGCCGCCTATGACTTCTTGCCGCCGGACTTCTTTGTATCGAGGCTCTTCTTCAGCGCCGACATGAGGTCGATCACGTTGCCGGTGTAGGCAGGCTCTTCATCCTTGCTTTTCGGCTTGGCGCCCTTCTTGGCCGACTTCCGCTTGCTCTCGATGATTTCCTTGAGCTTTTCCTGTACCGGATCCTGGACCATGTCCGGGTTCCACGGTTTGCTCCGTTCCTCGATCAGCGATGTGACGAGGCTCATCAGTTTGGGGTCGTTGTCGGCGTCGCCGATGTCGCCAAAATAGTTTTCCGGCTTCCTCACCTCGTCGCCATAGCGGAGCGTCCAAACGATGATGCCTTTGCCGCATGGCTCCAGCATCACGGCTCGTTCGCGCCGGCCGATGACGAGCCTGGACATGCCGACGACCTTCTCTGCCTCCATGGCGTCGCGAATGACGCTGAATGCCTCGTGGCCCACCTCGTCAGACGGCGACAGGTAGTGGGGCTTCTCGAGCCAGACCCATTCGATCGTGTTGCGCGGCACGAACTTTTCGATGTCGATGGTCCTGGCACTTTCGAGCGCGACGCTCTCCAGTTCCTCATCCTCGATCACCAGGAAGTCGTTTTCACCGCGCTCATAGCCCTTCGCCTCGTCATCCTCGTCGACTTCCTTGCCGGTCACCGCGTCGAGGTACCTGGAGACCACCCGGTTGTTCGTCTTCCGGTTCAGCGTGTGGAAGCGGACCTTCTCTGATTCGCTTGTCGCCGGCATCATCGAAACGGGGCAGGTGACAAGTGAGAGCTTGAGATAACCTTTCCAATACGGGCGTGGGGGTGCCATCGCTCACCTCCCTTAGCTTGCACGGCGACGCTGAGCAGGTGCGCTCTTCGCCGCTGTCTTCGTCTTTGCCTTGGCTGCGGCCGTGCGGGTTGCTTTGGCTCTGCCTTTGGCCGGGGCCTTGCCCGCGCGCCTCTTCGGTTCAGCCGACGCCTTGATGCCGGCGCTCTGGCGCAGAGCCTCCAGCAGATCGCTGGCTTTTGAGACCTTCGGAGGCGCACGCTTCGGCAGGGTTTTGCCTTCGAGCTTGGCCTTGACCAGCTCTGCGAGCGCTGCCTCATACCGATCGTCGAATTCGTCGGCCGAGAAGGTCCCCTTCTTCGTGCCGATGATGTGCTTGGCAAGGTCAAGCATCTCGCCCTTGATCTTGATCTCCGGAATCTCCTTGAACGCCTCTTTCGCGCTTCGAACCTCGTAGTCAAAGTTCAGCGTGGTGGCGATCAATCCTTTGTCGTGCGTGCGAACCAGCACGGTGCGCATCCGCCGGAACAGGACCGTTTGTGCGATTGCGGCGACCTTCTTCTTCCGCATGCCTTCCCGCAGCAGGGCATAGGCGTCGATCCCCATCCTGTCGGGCGTCAGGTAATAGGGCCTGTCGAAGAACACTTTGTCGATGTCGTCACAGGCAATGAACGCCTGGACGTGCAAAGTCTTGTCGCTCTCCGGAACCGCGGCGGCGACTTCCTCCGGCTCGAGCACGACGTACCTGTCGTTGTCGAGCTCGTAGCCCTTAACCTGATCCTCCTTTTCGACCGGCTTCCCGGTCGCGCTATCGACAAATTCCCGGCGCACCCGGTTGCCGGTTTCCCGATTGACCGTATGAAACGAGATCCGCTCCGAGGTCGACGTTGCGGTATAGAGCGCCACCGGCGCGGTCACCTCGCCAAACCGAATATAGCCCTTCCATTGGGCCCGCCCCGCGACTGCCATGGCTCACTCCTAAGATAACCCAAGGGAGTCAACCGAATGACTTTCACCTTTGTTCCGAGTTCGTTCGAAATTCAGCAACTTCTGCGCCGATACGTTGTTCGTCGCCGAGTGCCCATAACGGTCAACGCCCGCGAACCGCATGGCAGGCGATCACGCTGCGTGGTTACGCGGAAGCGGTTTACCGTTGGTTCGGAGGGGAGCCCCGTATTTCGTTCAAGCCCTTCGAGGAATGGGTCGGGGAACTCGGAGAGTTTGCGGAAAACTCTCGCGGTCATATCGTTCTCCCGACGTCGGCTTTGCAAATCGATGATTGAGGACACGGACGCCGAAAGGGTCCGTCCGCGACCTCCAGACGCGATTCCAGGAACATTCTTGCGTTCCGTACGGCATTGAGTGGTATCAAAAAGTCCTCAGCGCAGCGACCCGAACGCCGCCCTGACGACCCCAGGAGTCGGGCGAGAAACAACGATCGTTCCAAGAGGCACCCCCGCTCTGAGTTGATCAATTGGGTAGGTGTCGGGGCCAGTCAAACCACCGAGTCCATTAATCCTACATGCTTTATTCCTTAGAACCGGGCGGCGTGTTCGCGCTACCGTCTCAGATCGACCCTTCTGCTTACCGCAGATGGAAGGCGTCAGTTCCAGCGGATCATCGTCGCCGACGTCGTCTATTTCATCGCTTCGCACCCCGTCCAGACGATGCTTGATCGCCGGTGCGTAGATCGTGCAGAGCGCGTTGCCATCGTGAGATCAAGGTCGGTCAAGGCCAGCAGCGAGGCTCGCACAAGCGTCTTGCCGGAGGTTTTCGGGCGTTGCCTTTCGGACGAAAGCGTATAGGTCGTCTTCGGAACGGCACCGCGTGGCTCCTTCGACCAACGCTTCGTATACTTTTCTCCGCAACGCACCATATCGGATCCCCCATGGTGGACAAACAACGAGTTGAAACGCTTGCACAAGAAGACCACCCTTGGCAGGTCCGCAAACCGCGGAAGGCCTGCCATTCCTCGCCAGCAGGTTGACGCTGCCAGCGATGCAGCCAACACGTTATTTATTTTTGAGCCTGGTTGCGCGAAGTTGATGCTTTCGACGCCGTTTGGCGAGTAGCCGGCCCAGCCGATTCACCTGCTTCAGCAGGCTCACCGCCATTATTAGCGGCCGACATCTCGGCGCGAGCTTCGGCGACGAGATCCTCGTAGCCTTCGCCGAGCTCCGCTACGGCGACCCTGCCTTGATACAACGCCTTGCTCCGGGTAACGGACCGGACCAACCGCTGTCGTGACGTTCCCGCGGCGCGCTCGCGCTAGATGGGGGAATGGTCCATCCTTTCGGCAACTACTTCGGTTGATCCCGGCCGAGTGGAGGCGTCGAGCAGCGCCTCGAGCGCCGGGTCGTTCAGACGGAGACGTTCCTCGATCCATCCTATCGTCCAGCCGTAGGCTTCTGAAAACAATTCGGAATGCCGGCTCCAATCCATGAAGCTGATGGTGCTGGAAACCGGCGGGCAGACCAGGATATCCTCTTCGCCGATGGCAATTTCCTGCGGCCGGTGTGCCAGCATGCTCGCGGTAATCACCTGAATCATGCTGGGGACCTTTGGCAGGCTGGCGCGCCGGAAGGGGTTCAGCATCCCTACCGCCAGCTCGGAAGCGCCAGGAATGCTGTCGTAGTCGATTTGGTATTTCGGTGTTCCACCCGACCCCAGGCTCACGACGACGTTGGGTCCTTGCTTGAGTTCCTTCATCTGTTCCAGCGGCAGGTTGTTCATGATGCCGCCATCCACCAGCATATCGCCGTCAGCCGTAAAGAACGGCGGTAGGACACCGGGGAGGGAGCCGGAGGCTCGAACAGCCTGCCACAGCTTTCCATGACGTTGAACATAGGGCCTACGGCTGTTGAGATTGGTCGAAAGCGCGAATAACGGGAGCCAGAGATCCTCGATCAAAACGTCGCCATATTCCGCTTGAAGGGCCCGATCGAGTGCCTTGTGATCCAGAAGCGCGAAATGCGGCAACGTGGGCCGCCGAAGCGCTCGGTTGGTTATGAATATGTTATGCGTGGCAAGGTCGATCTCCTCCGCATCCAATCCCTTTGCGAAGCCGGCCATCATCGCTGCTCCGGAACTCGTCCCGCCGAGATAGTCGAAGCAAGCACCTGCCTCGACGAAGGCCTTGTAGACGCCGAGATGAGCGCAGCCGAGGGACCCACCCCCCGCCGCAACGAAACCCCTGGCCTTGCCGGAAATGAATCGCACCAGGCGTTGGACGTCGGACCCGTCCTCCAGCGCGACATGATGATGATGCCCAACATAAGGGCGCGCCTTTAGCCATGCGGGTGTGCCGGAGACCACCGCCGAACGCTTATTGTGGATCAGGACCAGCCGCAGGGTCGCCGGCGTATGGATCGATAGCGCCAGTTCTTCGGAAGGGTTCAGCTGCGGCGAACATGACACGTTGGCAAGCAGTAGGACACAGTCCGCCTGCCGAACGCACACTCGAGTCCATCCATTAAACTCTTCATCGGCGACATATACGATAAATTCGGCCTCCGCCTCGAGCTGGTTCAACCAATTCAAGACCAGTTGGTCGTCGATCGGAACACCCGCGAACCGCGCTTCAATGTCGGGGCGGGCGAGGAACTGCGCGCGCGTTCCCGCGCCCAATGCATCCCGAAGGTACTGGATGAAGACTGGGGAAAGGCGGCTGCCGCCCGCGGGAATGATCGCAAGCGTCCGGATCTTGGCGGCTTCCTTGGGGTGGGATGGCGCCGGAGACTGCATCGCGAACCGGCGCGCCAGAAATGTCATGACTGCCTGTTGCAGGCTCGGCAAAGCCGCGGCCGCCTTTTCGAACTGGTCGCCGCGGATTACGAGGACTATCGAGTCGCGCGCAGCAATAACCGTGGCCATGCGTGGCAACCCTGCGAAGAAACCGACCTCGCCGACAAGCTCGCCCTGCCCGATTTCGGCGACCAAACCTTCGGAAGCTTCTTTGTGCACCGTAAAACGGCCCGACAGGACGATGAAGAACCGGTCCGACCGTTCGCCTTCACGAACCAGAACCTCACCTCGTCGAAGAACCCGACGGTCGGAATTGACTGCCAGAGCCTCAAGCGTCGCCAAGGAGGCCCGGTCTAACATCAATGTCGCCGACAATAGGCTCGCCGCGAGAGGATCAGCGGAGGACATTTGAACCACCCCTCGGGACGTTCGTTCCGACCACAATAGCCCGCTACAGTCGGATTGCTGAACAAATTTTCTCTGAAGCAATCGCGCCGGACGGCGTGATGCCCCGAGCAGATCATGCAGATTGCTGAGGAGACAGCCTCTCGCCCCTCGGAATGAGACCAAAATTCGTAAATCCGCCCAACAAAACGTTGTCACTGCAGGCCTTGCAATACAGGTGCGAATTCCGTACAGCCGTCGCAAACTGAGCAGCGGGTCGCTATCCGTTGTGATCTCTCAAATGCGCAGTGTCGGTTAGCGTCACATGCACCCGGAAGGTTCAGGCGGCGCGGCGCGCCACCACCTAAAGCGCACGGATGGGTTCCCTTGACACAATGCGGTCATCGGCATCCGGCACGACGAATGGCGCGGTTTGGCCGCAAACCGGTCGTCGGAGAGTTGACGAACTAAGGTCTCCTCCCCACCCTGTTGCGAATTTGGGAGAACGGGGGGAAGCGACCCCATCGCGGACCTCTCATTTGGAACTGTAACCTTGCCAGAAGCCGAGGGGCACGATGATATTTCGTTTGGCGGGGGGGCGCATGAGCGAGATACTCGATGCCATTGTGATTGGCGCCGGTTCGGCGGGTCTCGGCGTCAGCTATTTTCTCAAACGGCTAGGCTCCAATCATCAGGTGCTCGATCAAGGCCGGATCGGCGAGACGTGGCGAACGCAGCGATGGAACTCGTTTCGACTGAACTCGCCGACAATCCGCTCCATCTTACCTGGTGACTCTTACGAGGGGCCCGATCCTTGGGGCGCGATAAGCCACCACGCGTTCGTGGCATATCTCGAAGGCTATGCCGAGCGCCACTGCTTGCCGGTAAGCACCCAAACCCCGGTGAAGGAGCTGACGAAAGACGATGACCTCTTTCGCGTCACGACAGCGCGCGGCGCGCTTCTGGCTCGCAATGTGGTGATCGCCACCGGCGACCAAAACCAACAGGTCCGGCCACCAGGGTCGGCGGATTTGCCGATCACCATTCACCAGGTCGATTCTTCGGCGTATCGCAACGCCGCCGATCTAGAGAATGGCGCGGTGCTGGTGGTCGGCAGCGGCCAATCGGGCGGCCAGATCGCCGAGGATCTGGCTCGCGCCGGGCCCGTGGTCTTTCTGGCGACCAGCCGCAACGGCCGTTGGGTGCGGCACTACCGCGGCGGCAACATCCTTAATTGGCTGACTTTGGCCGGCTTTCTCGACGTCCCCCGCAAGGAACTCGTCCTCCCCTCCGGCAAGCTTCCGGCCCGCGCGCTGGTCGGCGCGACCCACACGATCAGCCTGCAATCGCTGAGCGCGCAAGGGGTGGTGTTGCTCGGTCGCTTCAGCGGTGTGCAGAATGGCAGCCTCATCTTCGGCGACGAGCTCGACGGCAATATGCGATTTGCCGACGAGGTTTCCGCGAATGCCAAGCGCCTTATCGACGAATACATCGAGCGGGCCGGGCTGGATGCGCCCCCAGCCGAGGACGATCCGGCCGAGACGGTTCAACCGCGTCTGCCCGATCCGCCGATCCGGTCCATCGATTGGAATGCTAGCGGCGTCAGATCGGTGGTCTGGTGTACGGGTTTCACCGGCGATTCTCCTGGGTCCGGCTCCCCGGCGCCCTCGACGCAACCGGCCAGCCCGTACACGAGGATGGAGTCGCCACCATTCCAGGGCTGTTTTTTGCCGGCCTCGATTTCGGATCGACGCGAAAATCAGGCACCATTCCGGCTATTGCAGAGGAGGCAGCTCGCCTGGTCGAGCGACTCGTCAGCAATAGCGCAGCCGACTTGCGGCAGAGGGACGCCTAACGGTTATGCATGAGTATGCGGGATAATTATGCTGAGAACAATTCAGACCTAAGACCCGCTGGTCCACCGTTGCGCCCTACTACGACAATGGCGAACGGGAATGAACGACCCGTTGCAGTCATCGCGATTTGCTTGCAATCATTCGTCCGACCAGCCACTCAGCCTCTGAAACCCGCCTGCAAATAAATTCCCGGCGCGAACTCGTGCCGTTAGGGCCGAGCTTTCGGGCCAGTTCATGGCGATGTCGTGGTGCCCGATCCAAGCGTCAGGATCCTTGTAGTCGATGACGCCGCGCGCCGTCCTCCCGACGCGTTCACGAA
>NZ_JASKLR010000058.1 GCF_030124325.1 Sinorhizobium sp. 8-89 | reverse complement strand
TGCCGGGACTGACTGATCATCACACCCGCTTCGTCCGCGGTGGCCTGAACTATAATATGGAGCTGCGCTGGGACGGCGTGCGCTCGCTTGCCGACGCGATGGACATGCTGAAACGGCAGGTTGCAATCACGCCACCACCGCAATGGGTGCGCGTCGTCGGCGGCTTCACCGAGCACCAGTTCGCTGAAAAACGGCTGCCGACGATCGAAGAGATCAATGCGGTCGCCCCCGATACACCGGTATTCCTCCTGCACCTTTACGATCGCGCGCTTCTGAACGCCGCCGCGCTGCGTGCCGTCGGCTATACCAAGGAAACGCCGAACCCGCCGGGTGGCGAGATCGCCCGCGACGCCAACGGCAACCCGACCGGCATGCTGATTGCCCGACCAAACGCCGGCATTCTTTATGCGACGCTTGCGAGGGGCCCGAAGCTGCCTTTCGAGTACCAGGTCAACTCCACGCGCCATTTCATGCGCGAGCTCAATCGGCTGGGGGTCACCGGCGTCATCGATGCGGGCGGCGGCTTCCAGAACTATCCGGATGACTATGCGGTGATCCAGAAGCTCGCCGATGAAGGCCAGATGACGGTGAGGCTCGCCTACAATCTCTTCACCCAGAAGCCGAAGGAGGAGAAGGAGGATTTCCTCAAGTGGACCTCCTCCGTCAAATACAAGCAGGGCGACGACTTCTTCCGGCACAATGGTGCGGGCGAGATGCTGGTCTTCTCGGCCGCCGATTTCGAGGATTTCCGCGAGCCACGCCCCGACTTGCCGCCCGAAATGGAAGGCGAGCTCGAGGAGGTGGTGCGGATACTCGCCCAGAACCGCTGGCCGTGGCGCCTGCACGCCACCTATGACGAGACGATCAGCCGCGCGCTCGACGTCTTCGAAAAGGTGAACAAGGATATCCCGCTCGAAGGCCTAAACTGGTTCTTCGATCACGCCGAGACCATCTCCGAGCGTTCGATCGACCGTATCGCCGCGCTCGGCGGCGGCATCGCCGTTCAGCACCGTATGGCCTATCAGGGCGAATATTTCGTCGAGCGATATGGTGCAGGTGCGGCCGAGGCGACACCGCCGGTCGCACGCATGCTTGAAAAGGGCGTCAAGACATCGGCGGGCACCGACGCCACCCGCGTCGCCTCCTACAATCCCTGGGTCTCGCTTTCCTGGATGATCACCGGGCGCACCGTCGGCGGCATGCGCATCTATCCGCAGCGCAATTGCCTCGACCGCGAGACGGCGCTGAGGATGTGGACCGAAAACGTCACCTGGTTCTCCAACGAGGAGGGCAAGAAGGGCCGCATCGAGAAGGGCCAGTTTGCCGACCTGATCGTCCCCGACAAGGACTTCTTCGCCTGCGCGGAAGACGAGATCTCGTTTCTCACGTCGGAGCTGACCGTCGTCGGCGGCAAGGTCGTCTATGCTGCTGGCACCTTTGCCGAGCACGATGAAAGTGAGCTGCCGCCGGCCATGCCCGACTGGTCTCCCGTGCGCACCTTTGCCGGCTATGCCGCCTGGGGTGAGCCCGAAGGGGCCGGCAAGCGCTCGCTGCGCCGCACCGCGATCGCGACCTGTGGCTGCGCCAGCAATTGCGGCGTCCATGGACACGACCATGCCGGCGCTTGGACGTCGAAGCTGCCGGTTGCCGATCTCAAAGGCTTCTGGGGCGCGCTTGGCTGCTCCTGCTGGGCTGTGTGAGGAAGGGCGCGAGTGATGACGTCTGCTTCCACGATCGAAAACCGGCTCGCGGCCCGCGCAAGGCCGCTGTTCGGCGCACCGGCCTTGCGGTTCGTGGCGCTGCTTGTCCTGTGCTCCGCCTATATCCAGGGGCCGCTGACGAAGATCTTTGACTTCGGCGGGGCGATTGCCGAGATGAGCCACTTCGGCTTGCAGCCGGCCTTCTTCTTCGCCGTTGCGGTCATCGTCTTCGAGCTCGCCGCCTCAGCGATGGTCGTTGCCGGCTTCTTCCGCTGGCTTGCCGCGCTGGCGCTCGCCGCCTTTACGCTCGCCGCGACCTTCATTGCCCTACGCTTCTGGGAGCTGCCGCCCGGGATGGAGCGCTCGATGGCGACCACTGCGTTCTTCGAGCATCTGGGTCTCGCTGGCGCCTTCCTGATCGTTGCGTGGCAGGACCTCCACGAGCGGAAGGCCGCTCGAACATGACCGACGCGACCGCCCCTACGAGCGGCTTCGCACCGCTCCGCCATAAGGTCTTTGCGACGCTCTGGATCGCGACCGTCATCGGCAACACCGGCAGCTTCATTCGCGATGTCGCGAGTGCCTGGCTGGTGACCGATCTTTCGCCCGCCCCCGCCGCCGTCGCCATGATCCAGGCGGCGGGCACGCTTCCGATCTTCCTCCTTGCGATCCCTGCCGGCGTCCTGTCGGACATTCTCGACCGCCGCAGATTCCTGATCGTCATTCAGTTGGTGCTTGCCGGCGTCAGCATCTGCCTGTTGCTTCTTTCGGCAACGGGGCTCCAGTCGGTCAGTTCGCTGATCGCCTTGACCTTCGCCGGCGGCGTCGGCGCCGCGCTCATGGCGCCGACCTGGCAGGCGATCGTGCCCGAACTGGTCGACAGGAAGGACGTCAAGAGCGCAGTCGCGCTGAACTCGCTGGGCATCAACATCGCGCGATCGATCGGGCCCGCAGTGGGCGGGCTGCTGCTTGCATGGTTTGGCGCCGCCGTGACCTATGGCGTCGATGTCATCAGCTATCTTTTCGTCATCGCCGCGCTCCTCTGGTGGAAACGCCCGCCCGAGGCCGAGGACGCGCTTTCGGAAAGATTCGCCGGCGCCTTTCGGGCCGGCTTGCGCTACGCCAAGGCCAGCCACGAGCTCCATGTCGTCCTGCTGCGGGCCGCCGTCTTCTTCGCATTCTCGAGCGCTGTCTGGGCGCTGCTGCCGCTGGTTGCCCGCAACCTGCTCGGCGGTGATGCCGGCTTTTACGGCATATTGCTCGGCGCCGTCGGCGCCGGTGCGATCGGAGGCGCCGTCCTGATGCCTAAACTGCGCGCCCGTTTCGACGCCGACAAGCTGCTTCTCGGCGCGGCGGCTGTTACGGCTGCGGTGATGGCGGGGCTCTCGTTCGCACCCCCGCAATGGCTGGCGCCCGTGGTGCTTCTCGCCCTTGGGGCCGCATGGATCACGGCCCTGACGACACTCAACGGCGCCGCGCAATCGATCCTGCCGAACTGGGTTCGCGGACGGTCGCTTGCGGTCTATCTGACGGTGTTCAACGGTGCAATGACCGTCGGCAGCCTTGCCTGGGGTCTCGTTGCCGAGGCGGCAGGCGTTCCTCTCACCTTGATCATCGGGGCTGCTGGCCTGTTCACCCTCGGCTTGCTCTTTCACCCGCTCAAGCTCCCGAGAGGCGAAGCCGATCTCGTCGCTTCCAACCATTGGCCGGAGCCGCTTACCGCAGAGCCCATCGAGAATGACCGCGGCCCAGTGATGATCCTCATCGAATACCGGATCGCAAGAGGCGACAGGGATGGATTCCTCGACGCCATCCATCGCCTGTCGCAGGAGCGGCGGCGCGATGGCGCCTATAGCTGGGGCGTGACCGAAGACGCGGCTGATCCGGAGCGAATCGTCGAATGGTTCATGGTCGAGTCCTGGGCCGAGCACCTCAGGCAGCATCGGCGCGTTTCCAAGGCGGACGCCGATGTCCAGCAGGAGGTGCTCCGCTTCCAGCAGGGACCCGAGGCGCCCGTGGTGCGCCACTTCATTACGGTCGGCCACCCGCCCAACAATCGTCGCGGCTAAAGCAATTAATACCCGGAATCGGGATTGCCTCGAGCTTCGAGGCGGTTCTACGGCTTCAGCCTTTTAGGCCGCCCGCGGCCGAGCACGCCTTCGGCGCGGGCCTGCAGGTAGGCGTAGATGTCATCGATATAAGGAGCGAAATTGGGATCGTCGGCGAAACCTCTCATGACCGAGGTGCCGCCACTGCTCTGGCCGTTGCGAACGACGCGCCTGAACTGCTCGATGTCACGCGGTCGGTCGACGAGAGAGAACGCGAAAATCGAGCCGACCCCGTCGGGGCCGTGGCAGTGGTTGCAGCCCGCGTGATAACGCCGGTAGCCGTTATAAATTCGCGCGTCGACCTTGCCGTCGACGACCCGAAACAACATTTCGGCCGCTGCGACCTCCTGGAAATACCCCCCGGAAACGGCTGCAAAACCCCAGACGACCATGGCGAACAGAACCGGGTGCCGCATTGGACGTATCTTCCGTTGCCTCCAAGGGCTCACGGCCGCGCCGGCCGCGATGTGTGATCGGTTCGGATCTGCGCAAAGGCTCTCAAGTCCTCAGATCCGGCAAAAGTCTCCAGCGCTGCACGAAATAGCGGGGATGTTGCTCGATCCAACGCGCAACTAATGGCTGCGCCTGCATGAAGGCCGTACCAGGATGTGCGGCCAAATCCCCGACGATCTGCTCGCGGACCTCGCAGGCCTGCGGTGCATCCGCCAGACAAACCAGCATGATGAGTGTATAGAGCATCGTGTCCCCCGTTTGCCGAAGCTCTCGTCTTGGTAGGCGCCTGGGACGGTCCGGGACTGGCCAGGAAAGGCCGTTACTCCTCGACCACTGCGCTGGTCGCGATGCTGTCGATCGGAGCCGCACCGGGTTCGCGCACGGAGAGAACGTCGCCATCACGCGTGATCTCGAAATCGGCTGACGGCTGGCCGACGGCTTGAGGCACGGAAATCATCAGACGCTGCCCGGGTCCAAGCGTGGAAACGAAGCGGATCGGCTGCGCTTCCGCCCCGGAGGCCACGGTCGCAACCACTCGGTAGCCGTCTTTCTCGACCGTGTAATAGACAGCACCATCAAACCGGCCGAGATGAATACTGTGACCGTTCCCCGGCGCCAGGTCCGACGCCGTGGCAACGCTCGTTGTGGCGAGCAAGGCCATTGCAAATGTCGTAGAACGCCTGGTCATCGCTATTCCTCCTCCGCGAGCCATCGACTGTCTGTATTCTGTGTATTATGCCCCCATCGTCACCGTGCGGTCTGTTCCCATGGTGACAAGGTCAGCCTATGCGGCGAGAAGCTGAGGCACTTCGGTGCAACCGCCCACTTTCCTGGCGGCCGATCCCCTATATTTCGCGAGCTTGCCTATTTTCGACGACTGCAGAGCGTCTGCGGCCGACAGGAGCCATGGCTCGCCGCGCAGAGGCAGGAGGACTTCCATCCGGTTGGCGGCGTTGAATTTGCCGAGCACCGCGGAAACCTGATGCTCGATCGTACCCGGCGATCGCGACAAGCGCTGGGCGGCTTCCTTGTTGCTCATGCCCGCAGCGATCAAGGCGAGCACTTGTTGTTCGTGGCGCGTCAAACCGAGCGGGTGACGGCGGGCGGCCCCTATGGCCCTCTACGCATTTTCGGCAGCTCGCCTGCAACACTCAGGCGTTGCGCCTGCTTTCGCGCAAGCGCAGCCGCCGGACGCGCCTCCAACGACTCGAAAATCGTGACGGCGCGAGCCAATGCCTGCCCGGCATCGGCTCCGCGGACCTGCATCAGGGCAAGCGCCGCTTGTCTCAGCTTGATTAAAAAACACCTCCATGCCCGTGAGCGCGGAGGTGAACCGGAATCAAAATCCCGGAAATCGCCGGTGGGCCTCCTACAGCGCCGCACGCCCTCACCCGTGCAACGAGAGGACGGTCGACCTGGAATTTGAACTTGTTGTTCGAGAGAGCAGCTGACGGCGGCTTCTGTCGAGGCGAACATCGCGAGCGCTGGTCTCTCCACTGCCATCGCGTATATCATACAGCATCCGGAATGATGTCCTGCAACGGCTCTCGGGACGGCCGTCGAACACTGCTACGCTGCGCGCCGACGAGCTCCGACGTTCCGATCTAGGGGATCTGCGGCACGCTCCCGACGGACGTTCACCAATGGAGTCGTATCCAATGGGCGATCACAAGCATCACCATCATCACGTGAAGGAGAGCGCCGCGGCGCCAGATCGCGATGCAGGTCCGGAGACGAAAAAGGCTGAAGGCGTCGTCTATACCTGCCCCATGCATCCGCAGGTGCGCCGGATCGGACCTGGCAATTGCCCGATCTGCGGCATGGCGCTTGAGCCGGAAGTGGCGACGGCGGATACCGGGCCGAGCGCCGAACTCGTCGACATGAGGCGCAGGTTCTGGATCGGACTGGTGCTGACGATACCGGTGCTTGTCCTCGAGATGGGCGGGCACCTCACCGATCTGCACATGCTGCTTGGGTCGCGGACACTGAACTGGTTGCAACTCCTCTTCGCAACGCCGGTTGTCCTGTGGGCGGGCGCCCCGTTCTTCGAGCGGGCATGGCGATCCATCGTCAACCGGCACCTCAACATGTTCACGCTGATAGCGATGGGAACGGGCGTTGCGTGGATCTACAGTGTGGTTGCGACCGCTGCGCCCGGCCTGTTCCCGACAACCGTCCGCGCAGCCGACAGCTCGATCGCCGTCTACTTCGAGGCCGCTGCCGTCATTACGGTACTTGTGCTGCTCGGACAGGTGCTGGAACTGCGGGCCCGTGAGCAGACGGGAGGTGCGATCCGTGCGCTTCTGGATCTCGCACCGAAGACAGCGCGCCGCATCCGCAGCGATGGCAAAGAGGAGGATGTGCCGCTCGAAGCCGTCGCCGTCGGGGACCGGCTGCGGGTCCGCCCGGGCGAGAAGGTCCCGGTCGACGGTACCTTGATCGACGGGCGCAGTTCGGTCGATGAATCGATGATCACGGGAGAATCGATGCCCGTCACCAAGGCGGCGGGCGCCAGCCTCATCGGGGGCACGATGAACCGCACGGGCGGCTTCATCATGGAAGCGGGGAAAGTCGGGAGCGATACCATGCTGTCGCAGATCGTGCGCATGGTTGCGGATGCGCAGCGCTCGCGCGCGCCGATCCAGCGTCTCGCCGACGAGGTCTCGGGCTGGTTCGTGCCCCTCGTGATCGCGATTGCCCTCATCGCGTTTGCGACGTGGATGGCGATCGGACCCGAGCCGCGTTTCGCCCGCGGACTTGTCGCCGCAGTTGCCGTGCTCATCATCGCCTGTCCCTGCGCTCTCGGCCTCGCCACCCCGATGTCGATCATGGTCGGCGTCGGACGGGGCGCCCGTCTCGGGGTGCTCATCAAGAACGCCGAGGCCCTGGAACGCTTCGAGAAGGTCGACACGCTCGTTGTCGACAAGACCGGAACCCTGACGGAGGGCAAACCCAAGGTGACGTCGATCGCGGTTGCGGGCGGGTTCTCCGAAGCCGAATTGCTGCGCTTGGCCGCCGGCCTGGAACGCGCAAGCGAGCATCCGCTCGCCGCGGCAATCGTAGAGGCCGCCAATGAACGCGGCCTGGGCCTTGGCGAGGCAGAAGACTTCGATAGTCCGGTCGGTAAGGGCGTGACCGGCTCCGTCGACGGACGCAAGCTCGTCATCGGCAGCCATCGGATAATGACCGAAGAAAAGGTGGACGTTTCCGCTCTCAAGGAAAAGGCGGAAGCTCTGCGAGGCGAAGGCGCCACCGTGATCTTTGTGGCCGTCGATGGCAAAGTCGCCGGTCTAATCGCGATCTCAGACCCGATCAAGTCGACGACACCCGCTGCCGTACGGGCGCTGTTCGGTGATGGTGTGCGGGTCGTCATGCTGACCGGCGACAACAAGACCACCGCCCATGCCGTCGCCAGGAGGCTCGGCATCAAGGAGGTCGAGGCTGAAATCCTGCCGGAGCATAAAAGCGAAATCGTCGCGCGCTTGCGCCGCGAGGGTCGGATCGTCGCCATGGCCGGAGACGGGGTGAACGACGCCCCTGCCCTTGCCGCGGCCGATGTCGGCGTCGCGATGGGCACGGGAACGGACGTCGCGATCGAGAGCGCCGGAGTAACGCTGCTGAAAGGCGACCTTCAGGGCATCGCACGGGCACGGCAGCTCAGCCGCGCCACGATGAAGAACATCCGGCAGAATCTGTTCTTCGCCTTCATCTATAACGCCGCAGGGGTGCCCGTCGCCGCCGGCGTCCTTTATCCGCTCTTTGGGCTTCTTCTATCGCCGATCATCGCGGCCGCGGCCATGGCCCTGTCCTCCGTCAGTGTCATCGGCAATGCCCTAAGACTGAGGAGCGCGAGGATATAAGATGGAGTGCGCCTTTGTCCGGAACTACCGAATTTCAAAGGGTTAAATCGCTTCGCTAAAGCACTTCATTATTCTCGGTGGCGACGCAATTCCGGGTGGAAACCGTTACACACGTCCTGCGATGGTTTAAGGCTCCTTCAAAGGCGCAGATCGCGCTCGTGTCCGTGCCGGCTCTTGCGAAGGCTCAAAATCTCCAGAGCGACTTGTTGCGCGCCTTGAGCGGCATCGAGCCGCGGCCAGGCTGTCTCACCGCTGCCGCGCGCCAGTTGTCCCGACAGGACCTCGAGATTTGCATCCGAAGGCCCACCGCTTCGAGAGGCAACGCGTTCACGCAAGAGCGCCGGCGCGGCATCCAGCCAGACGGCGGTGAACGGGATACCAAGCTTCCGGGCAATCTTTTCCATCAGGCTGCGATTGCCCGCCCTGTCGAAAACCGCATCGACGATCACCGTGCCTCCTGCAGTCAGGATCGAGCGGGCACGATGCGCCATCTCGCGATAGACCTTTTCCGATATTTCCGGACGGTAGGCAGAAGACGGTAGTCTGGTTTCCGCGGGAACACCGTGCATGGCCTTTCTGATGCGATCGCTTTCGACAATTCTGGCGCCAGGCGGCGCACCGATCTGGGCAGCCAGTGTCTCTGCTACCGTCGTCTTGCCAGAGCCGCTGAAGCCCCCGATAGCGATCAGCCGCGCCGGCACGGGTTCGATCAGCGCGAGTGCCAGATCGAAGTAGGATCTTGCTTCGGCAACGAGTTTCGCCGACGTTTTCCCGCTTTCCTCCACCTGTGTGGCGGTGACGTGCGCTCGGACGGCCGCGCGAATTGCCATCAGGTACGGCAGCAGCACGAATCCGTCCTCGTCGTCGGCATCGTCCAGGTAGCGATTCATGACCAGATTGGCGAGGTCCGGGAAACCGCGGTGCCAGAGATCCATCAGCAGAAAAGCGAGGTCGTAGAGCGTGTCGATCGTGGCGATCTGATCGTTGAACTCGATGCAGTCGAACAGCCGCGGCGCGCCATCCAACAGACAGATGTTGCGCAGGTGCAGATCGCCATGGCAGCGTCTGACCTTTCCGGCAGCTTCGCGACGGTCGAGCGATGCCGCGTGACGCGCGAGTTCCCGCTCGAACGCCAGGTTGAACGCGGCGAGTTCGTCCGATTGGAAGACCTTGCTCGTCGCAAATCCCGCCGCATTGATGCGAAGGACCGCGCCGATATTCGCGGCACCTCCCCCTCCATGAACGACCGGCGCCGCGCGATGGAAGCGCGCGATCATCTGCGCAGCCAGGGTCATGAGCTCGGGGGTCAACCTGCCCTCGACCGCCATTCTATCGAAGAGCGCTTGCTGCTCGAAACGCGCCATTTCAACGACTGAGTCCATCAACTTCCCGTCGCCATCAAAAGCCAGAGAACCATCCTTCTCGCGGGTAATTCGCCGGACGCCGAGATAGAGCCCTGGCGCAGTTGCGGAATTCAGCTCCACTTCCTTCCGGCAGGCTTCGAGCCGCAGCGCGGCCGTCGAGAAATCGACATAGGGCAGCTTGACCGCACGCTTCAACTTGAATGCTCGCTGGCCGACAAGGAAGATACGGGAAATATGCGTCTCCATCGTTTCGATCGGCTCGGTCGCGCCATGGGAAGCGGGAGCGCTCAGAAAGGCGACCACCGCGGTCTGGTCTTCCGCTATCATGTATGGTCTCCTGTTTTCATTCATCGTGTCATGGAACGCGGTTTCAGGATCGGCC
>NZ_JASKLR010000057.1 GCF_030124325.1 Sinorhizobium sp. 8-89 | reverse complement strand
AGCGGGCAGGGAAAGCGGGCGCTGAAACTTCGCCCAGCACTAGCAGGAAGAGGCCGCATTCGACGCGCTGATCAGTGTTGAGCCGCCTCACTAGGCGGCTCTCGATCTTTCTTGCGTGTCACTGTGACGGCGGCCGACGCCAACTTCATATTCGCCGGGCCGATTTGTGCGCACACGATAGAAACCGCTTCAAGCTCAAGCCCGCCAGTAAAATGTAAGGCGGCATGGCGAGCGAATAGTGACCGCAGTTGAGTTCCAAAACATTCGGCCTGACTCCGGCGTCCTTCAGCTTCTGAATGAGGCGTCTCGATAGGTCGGGCAACACCACCTTGTCCCTCGTAGCCAACACCACGTGAAGTTCGAGATCGGACCGTGCCAGATTACGCGCGTAATTTTCCAAGTTGAGCGGACCCCATGCCCTTCGGAGATCGGTGAGCTCAATTACAGGCTCAAGGCTATCACGTATCGATCGGGTCGCGCGCCCCGTCCAAACCATGTCTGCGAGGCTACCCGCCGTCAAAAATAACGAGGCCTTCGATACGGCCGGGTCATGCGCAGCGATCAATCCCGCAACCCAGGCGCCAAGGCTCATGCCGAGAACCGAGACCTCTCGATAGCCTTCGCTCTTCAGCCAGCGGATGAGCTTTCGCCCATCCCATACGGCCTGCCTTACAGACTGGATCGTTCGGCCGAGATTCGAACTAAGCATATAATCGGCGTACAGCGAGCCGGGACGGCTGCGCTCGAGGTGATAAGGCATAGCAATCTCGACAACCGTGATCCCACGCTGCGAGAAAAACTTGGAAATCTGACGATTTCGGGCGCTGGCATTCCAGTGATGAAAAATTACCAAGGCATGATCGAGCGAGCCGCTTTCGGTGATTTTTGCCCAAACGACGTTGTTCTCTTCGACGTCAGTAGAAATGTCCGATGGAAATCTGAGCCACCCATCGTGCCTTACAAAGCCCTGGCCGCTCCCGCTCGGCTCATCGTAAAAGCTTGAATCAGACAGGGCCTGGTCCGCAAGGACACAAAACTCGTCGATAGTTTCTATCCTCTTCTCGCCCGGAAAGGCCCGGCCGGCGTCAAGGATGAAATCCGTTACTTTCTTCGCTTCCTCACCGCGCCGCGCCCGCCGCTCGTCCCAACGATCAAGCCAATTATGATACACTCTGGTTGCTTCCTAACTCGCTTGCTCGCCATCGCCCAAACTCTGGATCAAAGAGGCCGTATGTCGCGAGCAGCACTCCAACGCCGAGGAGGATCGAAAAGCCCTCGAAGGCATCGATCAACAAGTAGCTGGCAAAGAGCAACCCTACGACTGCAGACATCCTCCATAGAGGCACGCGAAACCGCTTTCCGATACCCAAGCGGATGGAACCGTACAGAAAAACGATACAGGTCGAAATGGCGACTAGGCGGCTGCTGTAATGCGTTGGCGTTCTATAACTGAAGCTATTGCCGCCGTCGTGGCGCTCATACAGGACCGAAGACATATCGTGGCTATCCAGGTCACGATATCTCCTCCGTTCGAGCTCAGGTAAGAGCTTTGGACCTTCATGCATATGGCGACCAGAACACCCAAGACAGTACATCGGAAAATTCCCCGCATCACCCTGAGGCCGATTTCACCGCCGTTGCGCCGATGTTCCACCGGTCGCATCGTTGATGCCCCTTCAATTCTCCAGAGATCATGGACGATCGTATGAAGCAGAATGATAAAAGCAGAGGCACATGTAGAGATATGCGAGCGCCGTGAAAACAATCGAAACTGGCACTGATATGACTTCAGGGGCGCACAATGGCTAACTTACCCCAATCTATTGCATAGTTGCCACTGCCTGTTGAGTCATCTACCGATCCGACAGCAGTTCTCAGCGTCGCCGAATTGGTGACTAGCCGAGCCACGCATGCAAGGTTGACCTGTTAGAACTGAAGGTAGATCACTCCAGCCATCACAGCACTGTATCAACGGCAATGTTTCGTGCCCGACATTCTGCGACTCCACGCTAACGCAGTGCAGGATCTTGCGTGGTCCAAACTGAGGGGCGAAACCTAGAGTGAGGTACGCTGCTATTGTATCGCTCGCGGGTGACGCCTGCGGTGGCGCTTTATCTCGTGCGCACCTGCGCATGGGACGCCATGACGTTTCCGGCAGGGCACGGAAAAGGCGTCCTTGGACGAGATGATCCGTGTAAGCTTCCGCACCCGTCGCCCATCTTATCCGGCGTCAGGTAATAGGGACGGTCCAGGTGCGCTCGATCGAGCACGGCAACCCGATTACTCCTGCGACGGCCCGGCGCGTGCGAGAGGCGCGCGCCTTTGTGGGTTCCATTAACATCACGTACGCGGTCTTGGCGCGCGAGGGTGTCGCACATGGATACCGGCGACTTCGCTCCAAAAATCAATTCGTCTTGTTTGTAAATCTCGCGGGCATTGGAGACCTTCGGGAGGCCAGCGGCGCGCTCGAGGAGGTCGTCTATGTTGTCGACCATGAGGAACCCTATAAGAGCGATGGCGCAAACTGCGTGTTGATAATCGCTTCGACCAACGTGATGCCATTGGGGGTCAGCGTCACCACATCGCGTTCAATGACAACCAGCGACTTTTCCACTAACTCGCTCAACGCGCAATTGATGATCTCGTTGTCAAAAAAGCTTCTTCCAAAGCGCTGCCTGAATACGGCATCATCGACCGGAATGAGCGTCGAGAGCGCCATTTTAAATGCGCTAATTTCCCGGTGAACAGGCGACATGCCACGGCTGTCCTGGATCGGAAGACGATCTTCGCGCAGAGCGTCCCTGTAAGCTCTATAACCGGTGATATTGATCGCTTCAGCTTTCGTGCATTTCGAACTACCGCCGAGGCCGACGGCTACCTCGGGAAACTGTTTATCCAGATCGGTAACCAGGCTTTTCCATTTTTCCGGTCGACGATCGTGTCGATGAAAGTACATAGTAGGGTGTTCACGATAGGCGCTCTCCAAATATTTTTCGATGAGCTCGCGCATTTGATATTGCTTTCCCAGGCCCGGAAAGCACATGTTATCGACATCATTCAAACCTGTTTTCTGCCACACACTTCGACGCTCCCCGGAGATGCCAGTACGGGTTTTCATGAACTCTTCCAGATGCAGCTTGGTGCAGACCACATGGGAAAGTTCCAGTTCGCGGGTTTTCTCCATGTCGTGTCTCACAGCGTCTACGCTTTGTCCCAGCATGCCGTAGATGAGATCGACACTGACCCAGTCAATACCTAATTCCCGGGCGTTGTATACAGCTTCAACACAATCGTTTGCGGAATGCATACGTCCACAAGCAGAAATGATTCGATCGTCAAAAGACTGAGCGCCAAAACTTACTTTTGTGAAACCAAGCTCTCGCAATAGCGACAGGTACGATTTTGTCAGTGTGCCAGGTTCGCCTTCGAACCGCATTGTGGTCGTAGTGAAATTGAAATTGGCTTTGTAAAACGCCATTAACCTACGCAGTTCCGATTCAGGCAGCAGCGATGGGGTGCCACCAAAAATATTGAACTCCCCAACTTCAACCTCGGCAAGGCTCGGCACCTTCGCCAGCCACAGTGTCGCTTCTTTAATATTCAGATCAACCAGCTCTTTCAGGACTGCCTGCGAAGACGCTGAATGAGGATTGAGAATGACCGTCGGAAACTGGCAAAAATGGCAGCGGTAACGGCAACTGGGAATGTATGCCCACAAATGGATTTGCTGCGCTTTTGCAATTTCGCTTTCCATGTCTGAAAAAAAGGATGCCAGTGGATAATTTTCTATATCTCCGGGGAAAACATGACAGCCAAACGGATCCTTATAGACGTAGTCCAGAAAAACGTTGTTTTCCGATCTGGAAAGGAATTCGGAGACTAGAGGGACCGGATACCTAGGATCCAGATCGCGTAAAGACGCCATTGCTTCATTCATTTAGAACACCCCTCCGTTCGCAAAATAATTATGTGCCTCGCCAGATTCACGATCTTCACAGAAGTACCAAACAAAGCGCTTGAACTCCTCGGGAC
Source organism: Sinorhizobium sp. 8-89 (assembly GCF_030124325.1). Taxonomy (GTDB): domain Bacteria; phylum Pseudomonadota; class Alphaproteobacteria; order Rhizobiales; family Rhizobiaceae; genus Sinorhizobium. Next base: position 6,035 of record NZ_JASKLR010000057.1, on the reverse strand, counting down.
TGACGTTGTCAAAGCAGGCGGGCAATGGGGGAGGAAAACCGATGTCATCGCCGACTGTACGCCGCAGCGCGGCAAATATCTCGTCGCGAAACTCAAAATATAACCGATAGGAGGGAGTCTTATAGGTATGAATGGCCCTGAAATCGATAATACGCATCTCGTTTTTGATTTCCTGGATGCGCTGGTGCAGTCTGTCGGCCACTTGTTCGGTGAAGAAATCCCTGACTTCCACTTTCTTCATCAAAAGTCGTGGGTTCAATAATACGGGCAAGATGATATTTTTAGGAACGTAGTCCTTTATCGAGTAAAACCAAGCTTGCTTAGATTGTTCGCCTGTCGTGTCAGGCGGGGCTTTCTTCTGCGTTACCTCGGGACGCACATCCTTCATGATAATGACGCCGTCCCGGCCGTAGGCCGCCCCCGTGATCACCTCATCAAGAATTGTATCAACGCGTCGACTATTGATCTGTACGCAAGAGTCTGGTGCGTAGACGGGCTTGCCGCCGTAGGCAATTACTTTAATACCGAAATCCCAGTCGTCCGATAGATGTTCAACGAAGCGACCATTGTTCAACTGATAGAAAATTTCGATGCCGCCCACCTTATCATAGAATTCCCGCTCTACCGCAAATCCTTTACCATCAGGAAAGCCACCAAATAGTTTAAATGAAAAATCGCGGCAGCGTAATGTCTTCTGTATTTCTCTGAATAGGTTAGGGCGATGATGAAAGCTCTTTTCATTATAGTAGTATTTACAGGTTCCCAGGTCCCCATCGTCCTTCATCATTTTATCGATGAGATGATGGAGCCAATAAGGGCTAACAGTGCAGTCAGCGTCGGCAGAAACAATATAGTGTTTGTTTCTTTTTCCTGATCGGCTATCTCTAACTTTCGCTCTCAAGGACGCGTAATCCATGCCACGCTTTCTTGCGGATGAAACGCCTTGAACGCTTTCCCTAACAACATAGATGTCTAGGGAAGGGTGTTTGGCTTTGAAGTTATTGACTACGGCTACAGAATTGTCCGTCGAATTGTTATCGACAACTATAAGTTCGTAACTGTCGTAAGTAATCAATTCTCCATGCGTACGCTGATAATAAATTGACTCAAGGACGTCGTTCAAACGCTCACCTTCGTTAAAGGCCGGGAGCACAACTGATACGAAAATGGTGTCACGCATAACTTCAATCACAATCATTCAAATTCAACACGTCAAAGACGTTGTTGGAAAGGACGCGCTTCCCCCTATTAAAATTCCTTTCAGAGACGGCCTTCCTCAATTGTTTGTCTGAGAGAAGACGAAATACCTCATCGATAAATCGTATGCCGGGCAACCCGTCATTAGTGCTGGAGATTTCCAATACTGGGGCCTCAAATCCATGCCGACCATAAACCTCGTCGTAATATTCATAGCTAGTGGTGATATAACAACGCTTTTGGCTAATTGCCTCGCCAATGGGGTTGCCATAACTGTCGTAGTCATAGGATGTGAGAAATGACACTAGATCGCACGAGTAATAAAGATCCTCTATCGTGAACGCATTGCTCTTAGAAGGAATTAAGTCGTGGTACAAAGGTCCGACAAACTTGATATACTGTGATATACCTAACGCTTGTGCTGACCGAACAAGCTCTACGTAATGAGAGTAATCTTCATTTTTATCTCCGGCAACCACGAGGGTCGCGGAAGTGCTTTCACCGAGTTCACGGAAGCGTTGATTTAATTGTCGAACCAACACAATATCTCGGTCTATTCGTTTTTGAGGTATCAGACGCGTTGTTCTCGCGATCAGGATATCGTGTTTTCCAATATGTAATAACTCTCTAACGTCACTATGATGAGACCGCTCTGAAAACTCATAGGTATTTTTCCTGACCTTAACCTCCACCTCAAAGTTGCACCAAGTTTCTAGTTCATTTCGTAGTTTTTCGTTCAGGGTAACATAGGTGATGTATTGCGATTTTGCGGGTTTAACCGCATGGGGATATGGTGGAACGCCATATTTCATCGCCTTTTTCTCGCTACTCCACATCAGGTCGTGGTCGCGCCAGATGACGAAACACCCCAGATTCAGAGCCTGTCCGTACTGTTCAATTGCCAGGCGAAGTGCTCGGGAATATACGATATTTTCGGGCAGCGTCCCGTTTTCAACAATAACTTTGCTGACGTTCAGACGTTTCCATAGGGCAACGATTTTAAGCGCTACTCCTGCGGCAACCTGATCCACTGATGTAAGTATTGCAGCCTTTTCATCATGTGATACGGCAAGTGTCGGGTTAAGCAAGGCTATATTTACGTCTTTTATAAATTCAGGAGTATAGTTAGGTATAGTAGTGATATCTACGCGCACTAGTTCAAAGTAATTGTGGTATAGATAAGTCTCGTTCGCATAGGGCTTTCCGAAGTTTCCCTTGCTTATGTTTATATCGTAACCTAGGTCCAGGTAACACCTGAATCCGTTTTCTTTGAGTTTCTTCGCGACCTTCATTGCTTCAACAGTGATGCCTGACACTGACACAGCATCGAATGAAATAAACATCGCAGCTTTCGAACCGGCGACAATCATAATGATTGGTGCCCAGCCAGGGTCAGTCTGCCGCCGCCGGACTCCTGCACGGCGGCGCTGATCCGGTTGCCCGCTGAACTGACTTCGTTGAGATAGCTGTCCACGGGCTCGGTTCCGCCCTCAGGTAGGCACGTCCGATCGAACTTTCGTGCGGTGGCCGAGTCGAACAGTCGAATCCGTCCGTTTCGCTGCGCCGCGATTTTCGGCGCAGCGATTGGCACCATGAAATCGGTCAGTTGACCGGCGTTCGCCGCGATCAACTCGCGCCGGTGGCCAATTGCGGGGTGTTTGGCGGTCAGGCCGGTCTGCCGAGCCCGTCCCGCCTCAGCGGAGTTCAGACGGTTGTAAACGCGGGTGTGTGAGCGAAAGGAACATCGAAGTCGGCCGGGAACTGAGCCTTCATTCTTGGCGTTCTCGATAAACCCGTGCAGGTCGTCGCCGATGACCTCTGCCATACAGGTGGTCGAGACGGCAATCATCTTCGGGTCGTAGAGCGTGTATGTGTTGGCGAGACCGTCGACCATGTTCTTCAAGCCGCCGAACACCGCCGCGTCCTCGGTCATCGAGGACGAAACCGCTGATGAGGGCTCCTTGAAGTGTCGCGACAGATGTGAACGGTAGTAAGCAACGCAGCCCTGGCTGCCATGAACGAAGGACATCGTCCGCTCGAAGCCCGCGGCCGCGAAGACGGCGCCGAGCGGCTGGCAGGCTTTAGCCGGGTTCACGACAAGGGCTTCGCGGGCGAGGTTTTTTTCGCGGTACTCCCAGGTCTTGGTGTATTCGCGTTGATCGGTAACGATCTGATCCGGGTGCGGACATTCGAAATTCAGCTTCTTCTCGGCGAGCATCTTCCTGTATTCCGGCTCGCGGAACAGGGGAGCATGGTCGAGGACTTTTTCGGCCGACTGCGGCATGGGTGGTCACCTCTTTCCTTCTGGCGCGCCTTGCGGCGGCACAGGACGTCGAGACGTTTCAAGTTTCCCGCGGATCAGGGGTCGCGGGCGATCATCGGCCCCCCTGCTCCCGGGAGGCCAGTTTTTATTCGGCCGCGACCGCCATCGGCGGCAGAGCCTTTTTCTTCCAAGGGGCGTCGTAGAGGTCCCAGACCGGGTTGTTGATGGCCAGATCCATGTCGCGGGCGAAAATGGCGAAGCCGTCATAGCCGTGATACGGGCCGGAATAGTCCCAGGAGTGCATCTGACGGAACGGAACGCCCATCTTCTGCACCGGGTACTTCTCCTTGATGCCCGAGCCCACGAGGTCCGGTCGGATCCCCTCGATGAACTTTTCCAGCTCATAACCGGTCACGTCGTCATAGATCAGCGTGCCATTCTTCACGGAATGGCCGGTGCGCTGATAATCATCGTTGTGAGCGAACTCGTATCCAGTGCCAACTATCACCATCCCGAGGTCCTCATAGGCCGTGATGACGTGACGAGGGCGAAGGCCGCCGACATAGAGCATTACGGTCTTGCCTTCGAGGCGCGGCCAATACTTGTCGATGACCGCATCGACCAAGGGGCGGTACTTGGCGATGACCGCCTCGGTCTTGTCCTCGATGGTGGGCCCGAAATGCTTGGCTATTTTGCGCAGAGAGTCTTCGATCTGTGAGGGACCAAAGAAATTGTATTCCATCCAGGGGATGCCGTACTTTTCCTCCATGTGCCGGCAGATGTAGTTCATCGACCTGTAGCAGTGGATGAGGTTGAGCTTGGCCTTCGGCGCGCGCTCTACCTCAGCAAGCGTCGCGTCCCCGGACCAGTTGCCGACGACGCGCAAACCCACCTCCTCCAACAGGATACGCGTAGCCCACGCGTCGCCGCCGATATTGTAGTCGCCGATGACGTTAACGTCGTAACGGCCGGCCTCGAACTCGACTTCCGTTTTGTCGAAGACCCAGTCGCGGATCGAGTCATTGGCAAGGTGGTGACCAAGCGATTGCGAGACCCCGCGGAAGCCTTCACAGCGCACCGGCACGATCGTCTTTTCGTGCTCCTTCGCCTTTTTGCGCGACACCGCCTCGATGTCGTCGCCAATCAGGCCGATCGGGCACTCGGACTGCACGGTGATCCCCCCTTGTTCAGCGGAAACAACTCCTCGATCTCGTCGATGATCTTTTCCAACTTCTTGTCGCCGCCGAAAACGATGTCCTTCTCCTGAAAGTCGGAGGTGAACTGCAGAGTCACGAAGCTGTCGATGCCCGTCGTACCGACGTAATAATTCCGGCGCTGCGACCAGGAATATTGACCGCAACCGACTGGCCCATGTGAGATGTGGACCATATCCTTGACCGGACCCCACACCACGCCTTTGGAGCCGGCATAGGCGCAGCCGCGGATCGTCATCACGCCCGGAATCGACTTGATGTTCGATTTGACGCTGCATTCGGAGAGGACCTCTCCCTCCTCGTCGGCCTCCTGCCCGTTCGTTGCGACGCTGAGGTGCTGCTTGCGGCGCTTCGCCGCCTTGTCTGGATACTGCGACAGCACTTGCTTGATAAGCTCCTCATGGAGAGCGCCCGTCATTCTCATAGTCGAGGCTCATGGGGCCTGTTCCCTTTCAAGGTTCGCATGCGCCTCGCGGGCGAGGCGCGTTCTTGGAAAGGACGCGCCAGCTCAAGGCCGGCGCGCCCCCCTGCTGGCGGCAGGGGAGGGTGCCTAATGGGCAGCCGCCAGCTTGGCTTCCTTGGCCTGGAGTTCGGCAAGCATCTGCTCATCGGTTTTCATGATGCCGAAGTCGAGCAGCATATCGTCCAACTCCTCCATGGTGATTGGGGTCGGGATGGTGCCCTGACCCGAATTGGCATGGATCTTCTCGGCCAGCGCGCGATACTCCCCGGCCTGCTTGGAGTCCGGCGCATACTGGATCACTGTCATCTTCCTGATCCGGGCCGCCGGACTCCACGCACTTGATGCCTCTGTAGCCGACCTTGAGCACGTCCTCGAGTTCGAGGTCTTCCACCGAACCCTCCTCGGCCGCGAGATGCAGAACCGTGTCTTGCGCCTTCGAGTTCAGGATCAGGCGCGTCGAGTCGGCTTTGGGGTCGCAGCCCACGATAAGGATCTTCTGCCCGAGATCGACAAGGGCCGCGAGCGTATTTTGGGAGGTGGTGGACTTGCCGATGCCCCCCTTGCCGTAGAATGCGATTTGACGCAAATCTGACATGTAGCCTTCCTTCCTTCGTTTCATCCATCGCAACGGCGATCGGCAGCTCGCGCCGCCTCGCAAGGAGGGTTTCAAAACGCGTGCCAATTTGGCTGATCGAGCCCGAAGAAGAGCCTTTTATTTGTTTTTCAGCTATTTACCGTAAGTCGAAACAAGAGTTTGGCTTAAACAAGTCTGTGTCGCTGATCCGACAAAGCCGACAGCAGCTGTCGGATGCCATTCCTTTAGAATGACCCTCGGTTAGTGACGACCGACAGCAGGATCAACGAGCTTCGAAATGGAAGCAAACGGACATCCAAGCTC
>NZ_JASKLR010000056.1 GCF_030124325.1 Sinorhizobium sp. 8-89 | reverse complement strand
TCGGCGACTGGTTGCGCGACCTGTTCGACCGAAGACTCAGCACGTGACCGCGAGTGATCGGCGCAACCCCGGACTATCAACCTCAACAGACAAGGAAACCACGATGATACGATTGATCCGCTCTGCCGTGCTGGCCGCGGGCGTCTGCCTGAGCGCCGTGCAAATCGCCGCCGCCCAGGATCTTGTGATCGGAATGCAGGAGGTACGGCCACGCTTCGACCCTGCCATCGAAACCGGCAACACCGGCATTCCCCTGAGCAATGCGGTCTTCGAAACCCTTATCCGCCGCGACTACCAGAGCGACGGCAAGGGAACCGGTGCCAAGCTGGTGCCGGCGCTGGCCGAGAGCTGGCATCGTGTCGACGATCTCACGCTCGAATTGAAGCTGCGAAGCGGGCTGACCTTCCACAACGGCGATCCGCTGACCAGCAAGGACGTCAAGTTCACCTTCGATCGCATCCTGGATCCGAAGTCGCAATACGCGCGCTCGCAGTTCCAGTACGAGAATATTGCCCGCGTCGAGGCGCCCGACGACCTGACGGTGCGCGTCGTCACCAAGAAGCCCGATCCGACGATCGAACTGATGCTGACCTTCCCGGCCAGCAGCATCGTCCCGAAGGACTATTACGAGAAGGTCGGCTTCGAGGCGTTCGGCCAGAAGCCGGTCGGCGCCGGCCCCTATCGTTTCGTCCAGTCCGTCGACGACGACCACGTGACGCTCGAAGCCTTCCCCGTTTTTTGGGGCGGCAAGCCGCCGGCAGAAAAGCTGGTGTTCCGCGAGATCCCCGATCTGTCGGCCCGTATCACCGCGCTGGCGAACGGTGAGGTTGAGATCATCAACAACGTAACCCCCGACCAGATCCCGGCCGTCGACAATCTCGACTGCTGTGAGGTCCGCAGCGTCATGGCCAACAGCCATCTCCTCAACTACCGCACCTCCAATCCGCTAATGGCGGACAAGCGCTTCCGTCAGGGCCTGAATTTGGCGATCGATCGCGAGCTTCTGTCGAAGGCGCTGTGGAACGACAAGGCCGAGGTTCTGCACAGCCATCAATATGCGGAATGGGGAGACCTCTACAACGCCGATCGCCCGACATTCCCGTACAATCCGGATCGCGCCCGTAAGCTCATCGAAGAATCCGGTTACAAGGGCGAGGAGATCCAATTCACGACGAGCCCGGTCTACTACACCAATGGCCTCGCCGCCGCGGAGGCGATCGTCTCGATGTGGCAGAAGGTCGGTGTCAACGCCAAGGTCGAGGTCAACGAGAGCTGGTACGAGAAGTCCAATGACGATCCGGGCATCGAGGTGCGCAACATCTCCGACTGGGGTGATTTGCCCGACCCGAATGTCACGATCATGTGGAGCTGGACGATCACCGCGCTTTGGGACGGAAACAAGGCTTTCCAGGACCTCGGGCACAAGGCGGCGACGACGCTCGACAGGAAGGAGCGTTTTGGCCTCTACCAGCAAATGCTGGACATGTTCGAGGACGAGGCGCCGGGGACGGTCCTCTATCGCGTGCCGGATTTTTACGGCGTGCGGCGCGACACCAAGTGGCAGCCCTATACCAACTATGTGATGGACTTCCGGCCCGGCAGTTTCGTGTTCGGGGAAGGCAAATGACCGACCGGCACGATGCCGTTCTGCGTGTCGAGGAACTGCAGACGCAGTTCCTCACCGCGCAAGGGCCCGTGCACGCAGTCAATGGCGTCTCCTTCGAAATCGGTGCGGGCGAGACGCTGGGGCTGCTGGGCGAGTCCGGTTCAGGCAAATCGACGATCGGTTTGTCGCTGCTGCGGCTGTTGCCGCCGGGCCGCAGCCGGATTGCCGGTGGCCGCATCCTGTTTGGCGGTGACGACCTGGTCCAGGCGAGCGAGGAACGCCTGCGGCGGCTGCGCGGCAAGGACATCGCCATGATCTTCCAGGAGTCGCTGAGCGCCCTCAATCCGGTCTACACCGTCGGCGAACAGATCGCCGAGGTCATCCGCCAGCATGAGCGGCTCGACCGTCGAGCCGCATTTCGGCGCGCCGGCGAAATTCTCGAGATGGTCGGCATGCCCGATCCCGGTCGCCGGCTCAGCGAATATCCGCACGAGCTTTCGGGTGGGATGCGCCAGCGCGTGGTCATCGCGGCGGCGCTCGCCTGCCAGCCGAAGCTATTGATCTGCGACGAGCCGACGACGGCGCTCGACGTCACTGTGCAGGCGCAGATCCTCGACCTGATTTCCGATATCCAGCGCCGGACCGGCATGGCGGTGCTGTTCATCACCCACGATCTTGGCGTTGTCGCGGAAATCGCGCACCGCGCCGTCGTCCTTTATGCCGGCCGGGTGGTGGAGGAAGCCGACACGCCGAGTCTGCTTGCACAACCCCGAATGCCCTACACCCAGGGCCTGATGCGCTCGCTGCCGCAGTTCGCCGAGGGGCGTCGCCTGGCGGCGATCCCCGGCTTCGTGCCGAACCCGCGGTCGATGCCTTCGGGCTGTGCCTTTCATCCGCGCTGCGGTGAAGCCAGACCCGATTGCGCCGAGACCGTGCCGGCGTTGGCAGAGGCAGAGAACGGCCGCCGGGTGCGATGCCTGCGCTGGCGCGAGATTGCTCACCAAACAGAACGGCGGGTTCGCACATGAACGCTTTCACCAATCAGCCTCTGGCGGCCTCTGCGATCCCCGCTGTGACGAACCCCCTGCTAGAGGTTGCCGATCTTCGCAAGACCTTCTCCGTCGGGCGCGGGTTGTTCGGGCGGCCGCGGGCAATCCTCAAGGCCGTGTCCGGCGTGTCGCTCAAGGTTTATCCTGGCGAGATCGTCGGGCTTGTCGGCGAATCCGGGTCGGGCAAGACGACATTGGGTCGTTGCGTGCTGCGGCTGGTCGAACCCTCGGCCGGCACCGTGCGCTTCGATGGCGTCGACCTGATGGCTCTAACCGGGCATCAGCTCCGGGCGTTTCGCAAGCACATGCAGATCATTTTTCAGGATCCGTTTGACAGCATCAACGAGCGCATGAGCATCGGCGAGCTTGTCGGAGAGGCCTTGGCGATTCACCGCCTCGCGAAGGGAAAGGCGCGACGGGATCGCATCGTCGAGCTCCTGGAACAGGTCGGCCTGAGAGCGGAATTCGCCGATCGGTATCCGCATACATTGAGCGGCGGCCAGCGCCAGCGCGTCGGCATTGCCCGTGCGCTTGCCGGTGGCCCGCAGTTCCTCGTCGCCGACGAACCGGTCTCGGCGCTCGACCTCTCGGTCCAGGCGCAGATCCTCAATCTGCTCTTGGACATACGCGATCGTCTCAATGTCGGCATGCTGTTCATCTCGCACGACCTCTCCGTCGTCCGCTTCATCGCCGATCGCGTGCTGGTGATGTATCTCGGCAAGATCGTCGAAAGCGCGCCGGCTGAGGTGCTCTATCGGAGCGCGGCTCATCCCTATACGCAGGCGCTGCTGTCGGCGGCGCCGATCGTCGGTGAGGGGCGGTCACGCGAGCGAATCCGGCTGCAGGGCGAATTGCCGAGCCCGGTCGATCCACCGAGCGGATGTGTGTTCCGCACCCGCTGTCCGAAGGCGACAAGCGAATGCGCGGCCGTCGAGCCGCCGATGCGCGCGATCGGCCCGGATCACCACGCCGCTTGCCTCTATCCGGCCTCGGCCTGATCGACCGGCACAGTTTCCATTCATCGAAGGAGTCAACCCATGCAAGGCAAGCGTAAGCTCATTATGATCCTGATCGACGGAGTCAGTGCCGACTATTTTGAGGCGCACGCTCAGCGACTGCCTTATCTCACTGGCCTGGCGCGCAGCGGTACGCATATCCGCAGGATGTCCTGCCCGGTACCCGGGACGTCACTGCCGGGGCGGGCCAGCATGCTCACCGGCAAGCCGTCTGAGGTGCACGGCATCTTCGGCAACCACATCTTTGACGGCACCACCTTCCGCGTCGCGCGGCCGGATGATGTGGCGGCGCCGACGATCGCGCGTCTCGCCCGCTCGGCTGGCCTCAAGGTCGCCTGCATCGGCCATGCGATGGTGGACCCCGACGACACCGACATCTACGAAGCGCCGTGGTGGCTGCGCGATTTCATGGAAGGAAGCCGGTTCGCCAAGACCCTGAACCGGGCGGCCGTGTCGCGGCTTCTCGCTCCGCGGGGGCGGGGCGAACAATCAATAGCGATGCCTGTCAGCAATGGCGGCCTTGCCGAAGACGAGCCGGGCTTGCCGCATCTGCTGGGCCTTGCCTGCGATCAGCAGGTCATGCGGCAAGTGGCCGATCTCGCCTGCTCGGATGCCGCACCGGATCTGATCCTCACCGAGATCGAGATGCCTGACGTCATCCAGCATTTCTTCGGCTACGAGACCGAAGCCTCGCACTGGGCGATTGCGACGGCCGATCTCCTGGTCGGTGAGTTGCACCACCGGCTGGAGCGTGCCGGCAAGCTCGACGCGTATACTATCGCGATCGCGAGCGATCATGGCCATAGCCCGATCGACACGGCGATCTACACCGACATCGCCCTGCCGGATGTGCTTTGCGAACCGGAGGGCGCGACGCTGCATGTCGTGGTGAAGAACGACGCCCATCGCGACGAGATCACATCGCGTCTGGCCCAATTCGGCGCCGACTATATCGGCAACGACCATGTTCCCGGCGCGGTGCGAGGGTCGATCGCGACCTATGCGGCGCCGCATCGTCACAGCTTCGAAGTCTCGCGGACTGGTCCTGAAGCTGCAAGTTCCCTTGGCAAGCCGCGATACGTCTCCTCGCATGGATTGCGGCCCGGCGCGCCTGCCGACGACCGCTTCGCCATCTTCTATGGCGCCGGCATTCCGCAGCGCCTCGTCGATGCCGCCACCGCCGAGGACTTCTTCCCGGCTCTCACCTCCATCCTCGGCCTTTCGAAGGACGAGAACGCGGCTGAACGCGCGAGTGCACAAATCCTGTGAACAATAGCCCTGCTGGAAATCAGATGTTCGATTATGGAATGTTCAAGTTCTCCTCGAAGGAGGAGGTGTTCGAGACGTCGGAGCGCTACTGGAATCCCGGAAAGACCCGCTTCTGGCGCGACGCGGGGATCGACCTCGTCATCGACAGGCGAGAGGGCTACGAACTGTTCGACATGGACGGTCGCCGGCTGATCGATCTCCACATCAACGGAGGCACCTTCAATTTCGGGCATCGCAACCCGGAAATCGTCGACACCCTCAAGACGGCATTGGATCATTTCGACATTGGGAACCACTGGTTTCCTTCGATGGCGCGAGCGGCCCTTGCCGAGGCGCTGGTGAAGGTCAGCCCGGGCTTCGACCATGCCTTCTTCTCGCCGGGCGGCGCGGAGGCGATCGACGTCGCGATCAAGTCGGCGCGCTACGCCACCGGGCGGCGCAAGATCGTCTCGATCGTCAAGGGCTATCACGGCCATTCCGGCCTTTCGGTCGCCACCGGTGACGCGCGCTTCTCGAAGATTTTTCTTTCGGACCGTCCGGAAGAGTTTCTGCAGGTGCCGTTCAACGATCTCGATGCCATGGAGCAGGCGCTCTCCTCGCGAGACGTGGCCGCCGTCATCATCGAGACGATACCTGCGACCTACGGCTTTCCGATGCCGGACCACGGCTACAACCGCGCCGTCAAGGAACTCTGCGAACGCTACGGAGCGCTCTACATCGCCGACGAAGTGCAGACCGGGCTGCTGCGAACCGGGCAGATGTGGGGCTGGCAGACCTTCGGCGTACAGCCGGACATCTTCGTCAGCGCCAAGGGCATCGGCGGCGGTGTCTACCCCTTCGCCGTGACGATGCTGACGAAACGCTCCGGTGCGTGGATGGAGGAGGACGGCGCCGCGCATATCTCGACATCCGGGGGGTCGGAAGTCGGCTGCTTCGTTGCCTTGAAGGTGCTGGAAATCCTCTCCCGCCCCGAGGTCGTGGCGAACGTGGAGTTCCTGACAGGATATTTTGCCGACGCCTTTGCCGAGATGATCCGCAACAACGACGAGGTGCTGGCGGGAATTCGCCAGAAGGGCGTGGTTATTGGCCTGGAGTTTCGCCATCCTGAGGGCGCCGTTCACGCCTCGAGGGCGCTCTACGAACATGGCGTATGGGCGATTTTCTCGTCGCTCGATTCACGGGTCCTCCAGTTCAAGCCGGGTGTCCTCATGTCGGAGGCACTGGCTAGTGAGGTGATCCATCGATTTTACGCCGCTCTGCCGCGTATCCGAGAATTGAACGCCCAAGCACCGGCTATCGCTTCTCCGGCTTAGAAGCGGTCGCTCGTTTCTTGGGTCAGCATCCGACCTCCAACCTTCAAGAAGCGCGTGGTGTGATGGCACGGGTTGTGGGCAATGATCTGCCAAGTGGGGGAGCCAAGGGGTCTTCCCCCTTGCTCCCCTGCAAGTGCCGCCTGCGCATGGCAGGGCCGCCGGCTCGCACGCCGGCGTAGAACCATGACTCACCGAGTGTTCCGATCCGCCCCGCTCGGCCTGGCAGCCCGGCGATGCTCGCCGGCATTTGCCCCCTCCATCCCCGCGCGCTCACGCGCCCCCGGGAGGCATGTCGGGGGACATGCCTCCGGCATTGACCAAGAAGAGGATTGGAACAATGGCAAGGACAGCGAAGAAGGCAAAGGCCGTCACGGAAACGACCACGGAAGATATGGCAGCGGATGAACCCGTCCGCAGCATCGGTGCGGCGACGGCGGATGTAGTCGCCGCTCTGCCCGCACCGGAGGGCATTGCGCCGGACAGCGTCGATGCGCAGGAAACTGCATCAGTCGGCGGCACGGAAATGCTGATCCCGCTCGACAAGCTCAAGAAGTCGCCGCGCAATGCGCGCAAGACCCCGCATAGCAACGAGACGATCGAAACCTATGCGGCGAGCATCGCCGCCAAAGGCATTCTGCAAAACCTTGTGGTCGAACCGGAAATCGGTCCCGATGGCGAGCCGACCGGTTCTTACTTGGTGACGATCGGTGAAGGCCGCAGGCTGGCGCAGGTGTTGCGCGCCAAGCGCAAGGAAATCGAACCGACGGAGCCGATCCGTTGCGTCGTCGACACGACCAACGATCCGTTCGAAATCAGCCTGGACGAGAACGAGGCGCGCACCAATCTCTCGGTTGCCGACCAAGTGGAGGCCTTCCGGACGCTTGCGGAAAACCGGGGGTGGGGCGCGGAAGAAATCGCTGCGCGCTTCGGCGTAAGCGCCCATGTCGTCAGGCAGCGGCTGCGGCTTGGCGCGGTCAGCCCGAAGCTGATGCAGGTCTATCGTAACGGAGGCTTGACGCTTGAGCAACTGATGGCCTTTGCCGTCACCGACGATCATGCGCGGCAGGAGCAGGTCTATGACGGCCTCGGCTACAATCGCGAGGCCTACATCATCCGCCGCGAACTCACCCGGACGCATGTGCAGGCGAACGACCGCAAGGCGATCTTCATCGGCGCGCAGGCCTATGTCGAGGCGGGCGGGTCGATCCTGCGCGACCTCTTTACCGAGGATCGCGGCGGATACTTCGAGGACGCCGCGCTTCTGGATCGGCTGGTCCTCGAAAAGCTGGAAAGCATTGCCGCAGATTTACAGGCAACAGAGGGTTGGAAATGGGCGGAAGTCTTTCTCGACTACCCGCATGCCCATGGGCTTCGCCGCGTCTATCCGCAGCCCGTCGAGCTTTCAGCGGAACACCTTGCCGCCCGCGAGGCGGCACAGGAGGAGTTCGACCGTTTGACGGCGGAATGGGAAAACAGTGACGAAGACCTGCCGCCCGATGTCGATCAGCGCCTTGCCGAGCTTGAAGCGGAGATCGAGCGCCTTGACGCCTTGCGGCATGCCTACGATCCGGAGGAAGTCGCCTGCGGCGGCGCATTCGTCTCGCTCAACTATGAGGGCATGGCCCGCATCGAGCGCGGCTTCATCCGCCCCGAGGACGAAAAGCCGGAAGCGGACGCGGGAAGCGCAGAGGATGGCGGATCCATCATCGACGGCGTGCGCGTCAATGCGGACGGAGAAGTCATCGCGGATGCGGAAGGGCAGGGCAGTGACCAGCCCTGCGGTTCCGGCAATCAGGCACCGGAAGAAGACGAAGGCGATGCGGCGCAGCCGGTTTCCGACATTCTCACCCGCGACCTGACCGCGCATCGGACGCTGGGCCTTCGCCTTGCCCTTGGCGAGCAGCCGGAAGTCGCGTTGATCGCCGTTACCCATGCGCTCGCGGCCCAGACCTTCTATCGCGGTGTGGACGCTCATGTCCTCGAAATCCGGCCCACGAGTGCCGCGCTGCCCAGTCACGCGGACGGCATCGAGGACACGGCGGCGGCGAAGATGCTGGCAGATCGCCATGCAGGCTGGGCGACGGACATGCCGCGCGACATGGCCGATCTCTGGGACTTCATTGCCGGCTTGGATCAGGTGAGCGTCATGGCCCTCTTTGCCCATTGCGCATCGCTGACGGTCAATGCCGTCAAGCAGCCTTGGGAGCAGCGACCGCGTGCGCAGCGCACCGCCGACCGGCTGGCGACCGCACTCGCACTGGACATGAGCGAGCATTGGAAGCCGACCGTTCGCAGCTATCTCGGTCGCGTCACCAAGACGCATATCCTCGCCGCCGTGCGGGAGGCCTGCGGCAGTGAGGTGGCGGAGCGGATCGCGGACATGAAGAAGGCGGCGATGGCGGAGGCTGCCGAGGACCTTCTTGGCGAAACCGATTGGTTGCCGCCACTCCTGCGCACCGAGCGGCGTGCTTCGGCCATGGAAGCAGAAGCGCCGGACGCGGCCGCGGAGGCGTTCGAGACGGAAGAAGATGGCTTAGATGCTGGAGAGATCATCTTCCCGGAAGCCGCCGAATAAACCGGCTGGCCGGAGCCACGTGCTCCGGCCTCATTCTCCGCATCGAGAAAATTTGCGGCCGCGCCACAAGGGCGCGGCCGTGACCTCGACGCAAACACGATCATCACCTCCATCAAAAAAGCGCGCAGGCGTCACAGCGGAGGGCAGGTGCCGATAGAGAGGGGGATTGACGCTATGACACCGATAATCCTCCTGGCTGTCGGGCTCTCCGGTGCCATGTGCGTTCTCGCCTTTGCGCTGGCGACCCATGCCTTGCCGTTCTTCCTCGGCCTTGCCGCATTCCGCTTGGCGTTCGCATGGGGTGCCGGATGGATGGTAGCGGGCATTGCTGGCGTTGCCGCCGCCATTCTGTCGTTTGCGCTGTTCGTCTACCTGCGGGAGGTCTTGCGCAGCTCAACTGCCAAGCTGGTCCTCGCCATTGTCTATGCCGCTCCCGCCGCCGTCGCGGGATATGCGCTGGTGCACGGCGTCATCGGTGCTGCGCCTCTGTCGGAACCCGTGAAGCAATTTCTCTGCCTTGCAAGCGGGGGATTCGCCGGGCTCTCGGCAGTGGCGCGGCTCGCCACTCCGGACTGAACACGGCCCGACGGGTGACCGGCGCATTGTCGAACTAACAGTATTGCGAGTTTCCCCTGCGATGGGAATGTGCACGCTTCGACGTGTCAGAAAATCAGGAGAAGCCAATGACGCAGGAGCAAACGTTTCAATTGAACACATACTCGGTGGTCCATGATCCCGAGGAGCCGCGTTGGGCGGAGACGGGAATCCCGGACATCTACTTTGCCAGCTTCGAAGAGGTAAAAGCCGAAGTCCCAAGGTTGCGCGATGATCTGAAGTCAGCGGATGAGGAGCTTCCGGCCTTCCGGATCGAAAAGATCGAAACGATTCCCGTGTCGAAAGCCAACCTGCTGACCCTGCTCAACGAGGGCATGGCCGCCTTCCTAAAGAACTACGAAATCGTGGAAACGGTGGGTTAGCGCCGACGGGCCTGTCGTGCCGGTCGGCCCCGCCAGTCCAGAGCCGGCGTTGACTATCACAAGCAAGACGGCAGCAACGAAGTGGGCTGAGGAGCAGTCCGGTGCTTCCGTTCAAGCCATCCATGCAAGTCAGCGGCGAACGTAGATCGCCCAGGTTGGTGGGATGGACTGCGGCGACCGTGCCGGCAGCCCCTCTCAGCGCGCCCCGAACCGATGGCGTTGGGAACAACAAAAGACCGGCCCCGTCACGCGCACGCCGTCGATCGGCAAAACATTCGCAGGCCAGACATGAGATCGACCCGTGTTGCGCACGAGCGCGAGAAACCTCGTCTGCGAGGGAGGAGAAGGCGCCGATGATTGCCATGGTTCGGTCTCCCGTTTGACTGACAAAGATCACGTCCAACGCGAACTCGATTGATCTGGTCTGACCGAAGACCGGCGGCGAAACTGCCGCCTCGATCTCAAATCCGCAACGTCCGTCATCCGCTTTTTTCCGCCGCTGGCCTGATGGCCAGCTTTGCATCGCGATATCAAAAAAGCGGCTGTCGGCCGCCCTCCATTCCATTCCGGCCATTTCTGGTGCGGCCCGATCGTCCCCGGTCCAACGACCGTCATCGAGATCGCGATAGGCGCGATCCGATCAGCAAAAGGATGTTGCATCATGGCTACCATCGGCACCTTTACCCGCTCCGCAACCGGCGAAATCTCGGGTTCGGTCAAGACTCTCACCCTCAACGTCAAGTCCGTGAAGTTCGTGCCCGCCGAGGGCGACACCGAAAACGGCCCCGACTACCGCGTGTTCGCAGCAGCTTGCGATTATGCAGAGAGCGGGATTTTGCGGAGTGCTAGCTGCTGAAGGCCGGATTTGTCGGCAGTTGCGGCTGGTTCTGCTCCGCATAATTCC
>NZ_JASKLR010000055.1 GCF_030124325.1 Sinorhizobium sp. 8-89 | reverse complement strand
ACGACAAAGCGCCCAAACCGCAAACGGCAGGCAAACGGCGCCGCGGCAGAGCCGATAAAACAAGCCCTCGCAACAATGCAGAACTGAAAAGCTGTCCGCGACGCCGTTAGGCGGAACCGTCATAGCGGGCGGAAGCAGCAGGTTCCCAATTTCCGGTTGAACTCAGGGATATCTCGGTTAAGCTGTTGGCGGCACCGAGGAATTACGCAGATCCGACTGACGTCGGAGATGGCGTATTCTGTTGACCAATGGGATATGCGGTGCTCTATGTCCTCCTGCTATTTATCTCTGCTCTTCTTGCGGCTTCAAGCCTCTCCAGCGCCGTTGCGCAGGAGCCTTCTCCCGCGCCCGCCGGCAAGTCGGCTCAAGCCGAACAGGTTTCCGAGATCAAGCTAGGCTATCTTCGTGCCTATGCGCCGCAGCTGGCCCTTTCGGTTCTGGATGTGCCGCCCCGCGACGAAGGTGTCGCGGGGGCGAAGGTGGGCGTCGGCGACAACAACACCACCGGTGCCTTCCTTGGGCAGAAGTTCACACTCGACGTTTCGGAGGTAAGGCCGAATGCCGACGTCATGCCGGCCTTCAATGACATGGTCTCCAAGGGCGTCCTCTACCTTCTCGCTGACCTCTCCGCCACGCAGCTCCTGTCGATTGCCGATCTCGCCCGCGAAAAGGGCGTTCTGATCTTCAACGTTGGCGCCACGGACGATCGTCTGCGCGAGGAGGACTGCCGGGCGAACCTCTTCCACACCGCTCCGACGCGCACCATGCTCGCCGATGGCTTGGCACAGTATCTGGTCTGGAAGCAGTGGCGCCGATGGGTGCTGGTCTACGGGTCTCACGAGCCTGACAGGCTGTTCGCCGATGCGCTCCGCCGCGCCGCCACGCGCTTTGGCGGCGAGATTGTAGCGGAAAAGGAGTTCGCCGACACCGGCACGGCGCGGCGGACGGATACGGGTGTTGTCCAGATCCAACGACAGATGCCCGTCTTCACGCAGGGCTTTCCCGATCACGATGTGATGCTCGTGGCAGACGAAAGCGAGGTTTTCGGGACCTACGTGCCGTTCCGGACCTGGATTCCTCGGCCCGTGGCCGGAACCGCCGGCCTGATCCCTTCCGCTTGGCATCCGGCCAGCGAGCAATGGGGCGGCACGCAGATACAGAACCGTTTCGCCAAGGCCAATGGCAGACGGATGTTGTCGAAGGACATGGCCGCATGGACGGCAGCGAGGATTATCGGCGAGGCTGCAACGCGCACGCAAAGTGCCGATCCCGAGAAGCTCGCGGCCTTCATTCGAGCCGACGATTTTTCGATCGCGGCCTTCAAGGGGCAGAAGCTGACCTTTCGTAAATGGAACTGGCAGCTGCGCCAGCCGATCTTCCTGGGAGACGGCCGTTCCGTCATATCGACGTCGCCACAGGAAGGATTCCTGCACCAGTTTTCCGAACTTGACACGCTCGGGATCGATCAGCCGGAGACCGAATGTGCGCTGAAATAGCCTGAAAGAGGGAGAGAGCCAGATGCTGCGAAAACTCACTTTTCTTGCGGCCGGACTTGCTGTGGCAGCAAGCATGAGTTCTCCGGTTTCCGCCTATATGGTCTATGTCTCCAACGAGAAGGACAACACGGTGACCGTGCTCGATTCGACCACGAAAGAGGTGGTCCGCACGCTCGATGTCGGCCAGCGCCCGCGTGGTATCACGATTTCGCACGATGGCAAGTTCATCTATCTGTGCGCAAGCGACGACGACACGATCGAGATCATCGATACGGCAACGTACGAGATCGTAGGATCGTTGCCGTCCGGACCGGACCCCGAACTGTTCGTCCTCTCGCCCGACGGGAAGACGCTTTACGTCGCCAATGAGGACGACAATCTGGTCACCGTCATCGACCTGGAGAGCAAGAGGGTGATTGCGGAGGTGCCGGTTGGCGTCGAACCCGAGGGGATGGGCATCAGCCCGGATGGGAAGGCGTTGGTCAACACCTCGGAAACGACCAACATGGCGCACTTCATCGACACCGAGACCCACGAGATCACCCATAATGTCCTCGTCGATTCCCGGCCACGCTTCGCTGAGTTCAAACCCGACAATTCCGAGGTCTGGGTCAGCTCCGAAATCGGCGGCACCGTTTCCGTCATCGACAATGCGAACCGCGAGGTAAAGCACAAGATCACTTTCGAGATTCCCGGCCTGCGCTCGGAGACGATCCAGCCGGTCGGCGTGCGCATCACCGCCGACGGTACTAAAGCCTACGTGGCGCTCGGGCCTGCCAATCGCGTGGCAGTGGTTAATGCGAAGACTTACGAAGTCGAAAAATACGTGCTCGTCGGCCAGCGGGTCTGGCAGCTCGCCTTCACGCCCGACCAGAAGATGATCATCAGCACCAACGGCGTTTCGAATGACATCACCTTCATCGACGTTGCTACCGATGAAGCAATTCAATCCGTGACCGTCGGGGCGCTTCCCTGGGGCGTGGTCGTCAGCCCGAACTGACGACGGTCCGGCCGTGCACCTACAGTTGTCCGTCCAGATCATGCCAACAAGGCCATGGAAGGAACGAGCACTATCAAATAGTCTGCGATGAAGGCTAATTTTGCTGTTCGCGGAGGAAGACGGCACCATGCAGCATGTGAAGGCGAATGATGCAGTGAGCTTGCCTGCCGCACTTGACGTGTCGGCCGTCAATCATAGCTACGGCCAGAAACAGGTTCTGTCGGACGTTTCTTTTTCAATAGCACCCGGACGCTTCACGGTCTTGCTCGGCCTCAACGGGGCCGGCAAGACGACGCTGTTCTCCCTGATCAGCCATCTCTACAACACGCGCCGCGGGGCGATCCGCATCTTCGGCCACGACATCAGCCGGGAACCAGGCGAGGCGCTGCGCCTGCTAGGTATCGTCTTTCAGGCGCGCACGCTCGATCTCGATCTCAGCGTCTACCAGAATCTCTCCTATCACGCGTCGCTGCACGGTATTGGACGAAGGGAGGCCGTGTCGCGCATCAAGACGCTGCTCGGCCAGATCGGCATGAGCGACCGGTTGTACGATAAGGCGCGCAGCCTTTCCGGCGGGCAGATGCGTCGCGTTGAGATTGTCCGGGCTCTGTTGCATCGGCCGCCGCTGCTGCTGCTCGACGAGGCAACCGTGGGTCTGGACATACAGTCGCGTGCCGAAATTCTCGCTACCATCCGTCAGCTTGTGGTTACCGATGGCATCAGCGTCTTCTGGGCGACCCACCTCATCGATGAGGTCGAAGACAGCGATCATGTCGTCATACTCCACAAGGGCAAGGTGCTTGCTGACGGCAGGGTCGACGATGTCGTCCATTCCTGTGGCGTAAACAGCATTGGAGAGGCCTTTGCGATGCTGAGCGGGGTAGCTTCGGTTCCGGCAGGTGGAGGATCCCAATGACCTTTCAATCCGCCACAGGCCGCATTCCGGCCGGCACCACCGTTGAACACGGCTTCAGCCTTCGTCAGTATCTTGTTTGCCTCAAAGGCATTCTGGTCCGAGAAGGACTTCGCTTTCTCAATCAGCGAGAGCGCTTCGTCTCGTCGCTGGTTCGCCCGCTCTTGTGGCTCTTCGTGTTCGCCGCCGGTTTCCGTCAGGTGCTTGGCGTCTCGATCATCCCGCCGTACAAGACATATGTCTTGTACGAGGTCTACATCACGCCCGGCCTTTGCGGCATGATCCTGTTGTTCAGCGGCATGCAGTCCTCGCTCTCGATGGTCTATGACCGCGAGATGGGCAACATGCGGACCCTGCTGGTCAGCCCGTTTCCACGCTGGTTCCTGCTGGTTTCCAAGCTGCTCGCCGGCGTCACGGTGTCGATCCTGCAAGTCTACGCTTTTCTGGCCATCGCCTGGTTCTGGGACGTCACGCCACCATGGACCGGCTACCTCTTGATCCTGCCCGCACTGTTCCTTTCAGGGATGATGCTGTGCTCGCTCGGCATGCTCTTGTCGTCGATGATCAAGCAACTGGAGAATTTCGCGGGGATCATGAACTTCGTGATCTTCCCGATGTATTTTGCCTCTCCGGCGCTCTATCCACTGTGGCGCATCCAGGAATCGAGCCCGCTTCTCCACAAGATCTGCCTTGCAAATCCGTTCACCTATGCGGTCGAACTGATCCGCTTCGCCCTTTATGGACAGATTGACTGGGGATCGCTCATGGTCGTGGTTGCGTTCACCGTGCTGTTTCTGGGGGGCGCAATCCTCGCCTATGATCCGTCAAACGGCTTGCTCAGCCGCAAGCAGGATACCGGAGGGAATGCCTGATGCAGTGGCGATCGCTGACTCGCATCATCCCCACCGCGGCAGTTACCGCGATCGTCGCCTGGCCCGCCGTGGCCGCGCAGGGGGACCCGGACTGGCCATGTATCCAGCGCAAGGTTCCGGAGCTTTCGCTTGGCCAGATATGGACCGATGCCGAACTGCCGCAAACGGCGGCCGACTGGTCCAAAGATGCGGCCGTTTCCGCGCTGGTCATGGAATTGTCGGCGCGCCGCGTGCCGCTTCCGGAGGCGCAAGAAAAAATAAGCGAGTATGCGAAAAGCCTGCCGGAGGGCGAGAGAGAACGGCGCATGACAATGCTCGTGCAGGGTCTGTTCGATCATATGAACCGAGAACGCGCGGACGTCATCGCCGGTATTGCACGCTACGCCCGCAAGCAGAGGGACATGGCGGCCCTCCTGCGGCAGGAGGCTTCTGCCGTGGATGTTTTGCGGGCCAAACCCGATGCCGACGCGAACGAGATTGTACTCCGGAGTGATCGGCTCGCCTTTCAGACGCGCATCTTCCAGGAGCGCACGCAGTCGCTGGGTTTTGTCTGCGAAGTGCCGACTCTGATCGAGCAGCGCTTGTACGCGCTGGCCAAGACGATCGCGGAAGCGCTGAAGGCCAGATGAGCGGAGCTTCGCGAATAATTGACGCTCGTTTCTCGCACGCGTATCCTCGTCGCAGGCTTTCCATCAGGGCACCTTGCGGGAGGCAGCCGTAGGACTGGCATGCCAAGGATGTCGGTCAGCATTCGTTTGCGCCGTTCGTGCAGGGAAAGGTGCTCAAGTGAACCTCGTCGATCTCGTTCTGACCGTCTGCATGTTGGCCAACCCCACCGATTGCCGCACCGAGCACCTGTATTTCGAGAGCCGCGGATCGCTCGTCCAATGCATGATCCTGGCTCCGAGTGAGATGGCGAAGTGGTCCGAGAGCCATCCGACGTTGAAGATCGTGCGATGGAAATGTGTTTTCCCTGACAAGGACCAGGAAACCTGACGTCGCTGCAAACATTTGCTGGGAGGTGGCATCAATGAATATATCGCGGCGCGCGCTCTGCGGGGTAGCTTTGCTGGCTGCAGCACATCCTCTGGGTTTCCGAGCCTCGGCAAGCCCCGCGGCTCCGAAGATACGGGTGGGTGTCCTGAAGTTCGGTACGGTGAACTGGGAGCTCGACACCATCAAGCACAATAAATTCGACACGGCCAACGGCATCGACGTGGAAGTCGTGTATTTTGCCGGTGAAGATGCCACCAACGTGGCCATGCTGGCAGGCGACCTCGACGTCATCGTTTCCGACTGGTTGTGGGTGTCGCGCCAGCGTTCGCAGGGCGAGGACCTGACGCTCGCGCCTTACTCGACTGCCGTTGGCGCTATCATGGTCAGGGTGGACGCGCCGGTGCGTAGCATCCCCGACCTCGTGGGGAAGAAAATCGGGGTAGCCGGCGGATCGCTCGACAAGAGCTGGCTTCTGATCCAGGGGCTTGCGCAGCGTGACCACAAGATCGATCTGGCCAAGGAGAGTGACGTCGTTTTCGGCGCACCGCCCTTGCTATCGGAAAAGGCTCTCTCCGGTGAGCTCGACGCGGTTTTGAACTTCTGGCATTTCTGCGCGCGGCTGGAGGCAAACGGCTTTCGCCGCCTGATCGGTGCGGACGATGCAGCCAAGGCGCTCGGGGCATCGGGACCTGTCTCGGCGTTGGGATATGTATTCCACGACAAATGGGCGAACGAAAACACTGACGTGGCGATGAGCTTTGTGAAGGCAAGCGCGGAGGCCAAGAGACTCCTAGCCAACTCCGACGCCGAATGGCAGCGTTTGGCACCTGTCGTGCGAGCCGAGGGCAGGGAGCTCGAAGTGCTGCGCGATCGCTATCGTGAAGGCATACCGAACCGGCCCCTGGCCGAAGAGGAAAGCGATGCCGCCAAGCTGTACGAGATCCTTGCGGACCTGGGCGGAGAGAAGCTCGTCGGTGAGGCGCGGCAGATGGCTCCCGGAACGTTCTGGGCTGCATTGAAGACATGAAAGCGGGATTTCGGTCGGAAAACGAGGCATCTGAAAACCGGCGCACCCAACGGGTCTCTAGCGGCATTGGCGCCGCGTTGCCGGCAGCGACGGCCCTGGCATCGCTCCTCGGACTGTGCTTGCTCTGGAGCCTCGCGGCGGGGATCTGGCCGAGCCGTGCATTTCCGCCCCCGCTCGAGGTCTGGCGGGTGCTGCTCAAGGAGGCCGCGAGCGGCGACCTTGGCTTTCACCTGGCAATGACCCTCTGGCGGGTTGCGGCCGCCTATGTTGTTGCAATGGTCGTCGGGTCCGTCATCGGTGTCCTGCTCGGCACGCACCGGCGGGCGGATTCCTTCTTCAATCCGTGGCTTATCCTCTTCCTCAACCTCCCGGCACTGGTCGTCATCGTGCTCGCTTACATTTGGTTCGGCCTGACGGAGGCTGCCGCGATCGGCGCTGTTGCGATCAACAAGATACCCAACGTCGTCGTCACCATGCGTGAGGGTGCGCGTGCGCTCGACCCGCGTTTTGCGGAAATGGCCGCCGTCTACCGGCTGGGGCCGCTCGATCATGTCCGCCACATCCTGATGCCACAGTTGCAGCCCTATTTCGCGGCTGCCTCGCGCTCCGGCATTGCGCTGATCTGGAAGATCGTGCTCGTCGTCGAACTGCTCGGCCGCTCCAGCGGTGTCGGCTTCCAGATTTATCTCTATTTCCAGATATTCGATGTTGCCGCCATCCTTGCCTACACGCTGGCCTTCGTGGCTATTATGCTGCTGATCGAACTCCTTCTGGTGCAGCCACTTGAACGACATGCAACCCGTTGGCGTCGCCGCCCCGCTTAAAGTCGACATTGCCGAGAAGACGTTCCAGTCGGCTGAGGGCGTTAAGATCGTGGCATTGCGCGGACTGTCCTTCGAGGTGAGGCAGGGCGAATTTGCCTGTCTGCTGGGCCCGTCGGGCTGCGGCAAGACCACAACCTTGCGAATTCTGCTGGGTCTCGACCGGCAATTTTCGGGCAGCTATCAATTGCCCGAAGGCGGTTCCAACCGCATCGCTGCGGTGTTCCAGGAGCCGGTGCTTCTGCCTTGGAGAACGGTGGAGCAGAACGTCCGTCTTGCGCTGTCTCCGGGCCTCAGGGACAAGGAGTTGGACTGGCTGTTCGAAATCCTGGGCCTCTCCACAATGCGGTCGCTCTATCCTTCGGAGCTTTCGCTCGGGCTTGCGCGCCGCGCCGCCTTGGCACGGGCCTTCGCCACAGAGCCCGCGATACTCTTCCTGGACGAGCCTTTCACGTCGCTCGATGAACGGACCGCCGACCGGTTGCGCCGTCTTCTGATGACGGTGTGGGCGGCGAGGCCTACCACCGCCCTGATGGTGACCCACAATCTGCGCGAGGCGCTTCTGCTCGCCGATCGTATCATCGTGTTGTCGCCGCGCCCGGCGCAGGTGCTGGGCATCTATGACGTGGCCCTCTCGCGCCATTTGCGCGACGCGCCGGCGCTGGACGATCTTGTGCTGGATTTTCACAGGAGGTTTCCGGACACCATGTGACGCTCCAAACCGTGGAGCCATTCACGGATGGAGGATCCGATCTGGCGGTGGGGTCTTGCGTTCGAGGGTCAGAAGCAGCGGACCTCCGCTTCAGCCTGCGCTCGTCTCAGTTCGGCGACGGCGGATTTTGCCGGCGCAGTCTGCCGGAACAGAGCCCCTCTTTCACCTGTCTCAAGTCCCAGGCTCCGGAACGTCTCGGCCGCCTCGTAGCGCTCGTAAGGCATGATCGAGGCTATGACGTCGATAGAGCAAGAACACCCCTCGAGTGCGGCGCGTGTTTCGCCATTCGCCTTCATGCAGCCATACACATAATCGACGACCGCAATCGTCGGGTAGCCTCCGGCTGCCGATGCCGTCGCAGCAAACGTGAGCGCTGCGAGGAAGGCGATCACGTCTAGGTTACCAGTGGCCACCATGAAATCTCCCTTCGGTACTGGGGCATAGGACAGGAGGAAAGTTAATCTGGCCGGAGCCCTGTATTATTATAGTAAATGGCATGAAAGAACCAATTTAAATCCTGTAAATATTAGTAATTCCTGTATTGCAAAGCAGCATTTTTTATTTTGCACCGCACAATAATCGTATAATTAATCTTGCGTTATTCGGGCTAATCGCCTATCCTCCAGCGGTTTCCGGCTTCAAGCCTTGTCTCTTGGGAGCGTAAAAGTCGCGTAGGTCAAGAGGACGGGCAATAACGGTGCCCTCTGCCCATCCAACTGAACCGTGAAACGCTGAAGGAAGCAGATATCCCACGACAAGCATGACAGAGCTTGGGCTGGCCTTGTGGTCTCCCGAGGATTGTGATGACGCGCCTCGGGTCCACATCGACATCGGGAGGAATCTGTATGCGCACACTCGGAAAACTTTATCTGCCGATGACCGCCGCTGGACTTCTGACAGCGGCTCTTGCCGGAAATGCGTTCGCCAATGAGGAACTGACGAAACTGGCGGCCGATGCGAAGAACTGGGCGATGCCCACCGGCGATTACGCCAATCATCGTTATTCCAAACTCAACCAGATCACCAAGGACAACGTCAAGAACCTGCAGGTCAAATGGACCTTCTCGACCGGCGTTCTGCGTGGCCATGAGGGCGGACCGCTGGTGATCGGCGACGTGATGTACGTCCATACGCCGTTTCCCAACAACGTCTATGCCCTCGATCTTAACAACGACGGCAAGATCCTCTGGAAATACGAGCCAAAGCAGGATCCGACCGTCATCGGCATCATGTGCTGTGACACGGTCAATCGCGGTGTCGCCTATGGCGATGGCAAGATAATCCTGAACCAGAACGACACAATGGTCGTTGCCCTCGACGCCAAGACCGGCAAGCCCGTGTGGTCTGTGAAGAATGGAGAGCAGACCGATGGCAGCAAGGCCGAATCCAGCACGGGTGCTCCGATGGTCGTCAAGGACAAGGTGCTGATCGGTATATCGGGTGCGGAATATGGTGTCCGCGGCTGGATGGCGGCGTACAATCTGAAGGACGGGTCGCTTGCCTGGAAGGCCTATTCGACTGGCCCCGACTCCGAAATGCTCGTCGACCCCGAAAAGACCACCCACCTCGGAAAGCCGATCGGACCTGACTCCGGTATAAAGACCTGGGAAGGCGAGGAGTGGAAGACCGGCGGCGGTACGACATGGGGGTGGTACTCCTATGACCCGAAGCTGAACCTGATTTACTATGGCACGGCCAATCCGGGGGCTTGGAACCCCGTGCAGCGCCCGGGCGACAATCGCTGGTCCATGACCCTGATGGCGCGTGATGTCGATACCGGTATGGCCAAATGGCTGTATCAGATGACCCCGCACGACGAGTGGGATTATGACGGCGTCAACGAGAACATCCTCGTCGATGCGATGCAGATCAACGGTCAGCCGCGCGACGTGCTCGTGCATTTCGACCGCAACGGCTTTGCCTACACCCTTGACCGGGCGACGGGAGAGCTTCTGGTTGCCAAGAAATATGATCCGACGGTCAACTGGGCGACGGAAGTCGTCATGGATCCGAAGAGCGAGCAGTATGGCCGGCCGCAGGTCGTGGCGAAGTACTCCACCGAACAAAACGGCGAGGACGTGAATACGACGGGCATCTGCCCCGCTGCCCTCGGCACGAAGGATCAGCAGCCGGCCGCCTATTCACCGAAGACCGGCTTGTTCTACGTGCCGACAAACCACGTCTGCATGGACTATGAGCCCTACAAGGTCAGCTATACGGCCGGTCAAGCCTATGTCGGTGCGACCGTTTCGATGTATCCAACCCCGGGCAGCCATGGCGGCATGGGCAACTTCATTGCCTGGGATGCTGCCAAGGGCGAGATCGTCTGGTCGAAGCCCGAGCGGTTCTCGGTCTGGTCCGGTGTTCTTGCGACCGAAGGCGACGTGGTCTTTTACGGGACCTTGGAAGGTTACATCGTTGCAGTCGATCCGCAGGGCAAGGAACTCTACCGGTTCAAGACGCCATCCGGCATTATCGGCAATATCAACACGTTCGAACATGGTGGCAAGCAGTATATCGCCGTCCTGTCGGGTGTTGGTGGCTGGGCAGGCATCGGACTGGCCGGCGGCCTTCTGGGAGCGGAGGGTGCAGCGGCGTGGCAGCAGGCCGTGGCCGGTAAGAACGCCCCGACCGAAGAAAGCCAGAGCATCGCCACAGCAGGTTTGGGTGCAGTAGGCGGTTATGCCGGACTGGCGGAATACACGACGCTCGGCGGGCAACTGACCGTCTTCGGTCTTCCAGACTGATGACTCCGTTCGAGAGTGATGGGGCTGCGTCTCCGGCGCGGCCCCATCAGACATCGACTCAGATATCGACGGCCCGAAGCAATGCCTGCCGGGCAGTCCGCATCTCCATTCGTGCAAACCCGATAGGCCCTGCTGGAGCGTCCCGTTCCGGTTTTCGAAAGCGTGGAGTTGTTGATGGCTTTTCGTAATGTAGTTTTTGCGCTTGGCGCCATGTTCCCGCTCTTGATCCCCGGAAATATTACAGCGGCAGACGACAAGCAAAAAGCCGCAGCAGTCAAAGACGAAGACGGCAAATACTTCGATGCGGAGGGCAACCCGACATTCAAGTTTCAGAACGACGGGACGGTCGACTGGTACACCTTCAGCGGCTACCGGCGCTATCACTCGGACTGTCACGTCTGTCACGGCCCCGATGGGGTCGGCTCGAGTTATGCACCCGCCTTGGCCACGACCATGAAGAACATGGATTATCCGACTTTCCTCTCGATCGTTGCGGAGGGACGCAAGAACGTTGGTGGCGGCAAGGAAAACGTCATGCCGGCGTTCGGCGACAACAAGAACGTCTATTGCTACCTCGACGACATCTACGTCTATCTGCGCGCCCGCGCCGTCGGTGCCGCGCCGCGAGGGCGCCCGCCCAAGAAGGCGGACAAACCCGAAGCGGCGAAGGCCTACGAGACGTCCTGCATGGATGGATGACATGGCACACGGCAACCATCGGACCTTTAGAGCAGCCCTCATCTCTACGGCGATGGCCGTGCTGATGCCGTTGCAAGCGCAATCTCAGAGCACCGGGCTCGGGGCCGCTGGCGAACTGGTCGATCCGGACACGCTGCGGGTCTGCGCCGATCCGTCCAACATGCCATTCTCCGACCAGAGCGGCGAAGGCTTCGAGGACAAGCTCGCCAAGATGGTCGCAGCCAAGACAGGGCGAAGCTCCGTCACCTACATGTGGTATCCTTCGATCACGGGTTTTGTGCGCAATACTCTCGGCGCCAACCGCTGCGACATCATCATGGGTTACGCGCAGGGAGACGAGCTCGTCCAGAATACCAACGCTTATTATCGCTCGTCCTATGTGCTAATTTACAAGAAAGATGGCGATCTTGCCGGCGTGGAAACATTGGCCGATCCCAGGCTTGCCGACAAGAGGATCGGCGTGGTCCTGGCAACGCCACCGTCCGCCAATATGGCGGCTGCGAAGCTGATGCGCAAAGCGAAGGTCTATCCGCTCATGGTCGACACGCGGATAATGCCGTCGGTGGCCGAGGTCATGATACGAGACATGCTGGCAGGCGTGATCGACGCCGCCGCGGTCTGGGGCCCGATGGCAGGTTACTATGCCGGCAAGTCCGGGGCCGATCTGGCGATCGTGCCTTTGACCAGGGAGAAGGGCGGCCAGCGCATGATCTATCGAATAACCATGGGTGTGCGGCCGTCCGACCAGCAATGGAAACGCACGCTCAATTCCTTCATCAGGGACAACCAGGCGGAAATCAACAAGCTCTTGCTCTCCTATGGCGTCCCGCTGCTCGATGAACACGACGAGAGGATCACGCAGTGACGTTCGAGTGTATCGAGACGCTGGAGATGTGGGGCGCCGGCATATCGCGGCGCCATCCGCATCCGGTGGCTGCAGACGGTTGGAGAGGCTGCATCTTGTCGGACTCATCCTGGCGAACCAGTCGATGGAGGTGAGAATCAAGGGAGGATAACGACATGGACGTACGCGCCGCCGTCGCCACTGAGGCCGGCAAACCCTTGGAAGTCATGACGGCTCAGCTCGAAGGTCCTCGGGCCGGCGAGGTGCTGGTCGAGGTCAAGGCGACCGGCATCTGCCACACCGATGATTTCACCCTCTCGGGCGCCGATCCGGAAGGGCTGTTCCCGGCGATCCTCGGCCATGAGGGCGCCGGCATCGTCGTCGATGTCGGCCCCGGCGTCACCAGCGTCAAGAAGGGCGACCATGTCATCCCGCTCT
>NZ_JASKLR010000054.1 GCF_030124325.1 Sinorhizobium sp. 8-89 | reverse complement strand
GTACCGCCCCATCGAGCACTCTTAGACGGTTCATCGTCACCAACGCGTCGCCGCCGCCACCGTTGTCGCCGCCACCGCCATTGTCGCCGCCGCCGCCGCCGTTGTCGCCGCCGCCATTGTCGCCGCCGCCATTGTCGCCGCCGCCGCCGTTGTCGCCGCCGCCGCCGTTGTCGCCGCCACCGCCATTGTTACCACCGCCACCACCGCCACCACCGCCAGAAGGGGGAGCGCTACCGCCGCCGCTGCCACCGCCGCCTCCACCGGTTCCGCCACCACCATTGCCGTTGGGCGCGCGGGCATCGCTGCGATCGTTCCCCGTCGCGGCACTCTTTATGGTTGCCGTCGAGAGGGGAGGGCACATCTTGATCTGTGCGGGCGTCAGGATTTTTGAGCGATTGAGGGCTACGCAGCAGGCCGCAAAGTTACCTTCCGTCAGTGGACTGCATTGTTTTGCAGTCATGCGCTGTCGCTGTACTGCGTTCGCGTCTGGCGTGATAACTACTGATGCTATTGAAGCCGTTGAAAGGATAAAGAAGAGTTTTAATACGGATCTGTTAAATTTATACATTACTCAACTCCTGCAAAATTAATACTTAAAAAAGTAATAAATAATTCGCGTAAAACGTTAAACGGTCAAGTTACGAATTATTAGTAGTACTGGCCACAACATCGCCCAATTTCGGGTTAATCAACCTTGAGTTAATCCCCTTTGGTTATCTGTAAATCGGACGCGGGAGCGTTGAGCCCACCGTTGGAGGTCGTTCTTTATGAAATTTTTCGTCGCACAGGCCGTGTCTCTGTCTCTGTTGCTGTTCGTAACCCCGCAGGTGGCCGAGGCGGGTACGACGATGAGGACCGGTGGCAAGGCCTTCGCGCCACCAGCTTTCGCCTCTTTCTGCGCACGCGAGCCCCGCTTGTGCAGCACCGGTGGCGGGAGCAAGCTCGTCGTTCTCCAGCCGGAAAAGGCGAGCGAGCTGCAGCAGGTGAACCGCGCGGTCAACGCGCGCATCCGGGAGCGGAGCGACCGGGCAAATGCCGGCAGGGACGACGACTGGCGCGTGCCTACGGCCTATGGTGACTGCGAGGATTTCGCCATCCTGAAGAAGCGGGAATTGCTCAAGCGCGGCTGGCCCGCTTCGGCGTTGCTCCTGACGGTCGCCCGCTATCGCGGCGAGGGGCATACGGTGCTGACCGTGCGCACCAGCGAGGGCGATCTCGTGCTCGACAACATGACCAATTCGGTTCGCGACTGGTCGAGGACCCCTTACGATTATTTCGCGCGCCAGTCTCAATCGAACGGCCGGCGCTGGGAGCGGATCGACGGCGCGCGCCATATCTGAGGCGGTGGGCGCCGTCGCGATCAAGCGACAATCGTCATTTCCGGTCAGACGCGCAAACTGTCCCTCACGGCGCATCCGCGCTTCGATCGACTTTCTGGCCGAAGACACATCGACCGCTGCGCGCCCGATCGGGCGCGCAGCGGTCGACACTTGAAAGCCGCGCTTTCGCGGCGGTTATCGTCTTACCGCTACAACCTGCCTTCGGCTGAACTGCGACAGCTGAACGCGCCCCGACTGGTTGCCGCCGATCAGCTGCGCGGTCGACTTGGAAAGGGCGGAAAGAATGCCGACGTGATAGCCGCGGCCGGTACGCACGACGATGACGTCGCCTGGACGCGCATAGGAGAGGCGTACGGGCGCACCGAACTTCAGCCAGGAACTTGCGAAACTATAGGATTTGGGAGGCTGTCGGCCGGCCTTTCGCGCAACCAGCCCCATGAAATGCCCGCACCACGGCGTGCGGGCGGGATTGATGCCGAGGGCGGCGCGCAGCCGCCTGTTATGCTTGACTTCATGCAGCCCGGTAAACTGCTGGGCCTGGGCCAACATGCCGGCGACCGCCGTATCCGGTGAGGTGAACGCGACGTATATTGCGGCGAGAAACGCTAAAACCTTCATGGCTGGGTCTCCTTGCCAGTTTTCGGTGTGCGTTCACTGCTAAGAGCAATCCGCCTCTATGC
This sequence comes from Sinorhizobium sp. 8-89, assembly GCF_030124325.1. GTDB lineage: Bacteria > Pseudomonadota > Alphaproteobacteria > Rhizobiales > Rhizobiaceae > Sinorhizobium. Next base: position 12,246 of record NZ_JASKLR010000054.1, on the reverse strand, counting down.
GGAGATGCTGAAAGCAAGTAAAGTGCTTTGGAATCAAAGCACTAGAACGCTATTGCGCGCTCGCTCGAACGCGCAGCGAACCACCCTCGGGCTCGGCCATGCCGAGTCCGCTCTTGATTTGTTTCTCTACCCAGCGCGCAGATCCGCGGCGTTCCCGTATTGCGTCGAACGCTGCAACACGGCACCGACGGGGCGGGCGAACCGCGAGGGTTCTGGCCCAACTCAAACGAAACAAAAATTCGGTATTCCCCTGCCATCCGCTGGATAGCGGGCGGACTTTGCCGGCTGCGTGAAGCAAAATTGTGGCAATGACTTTATCGGCGCCATTTCTCCGCGTTCCGAAGGTACCGGCATCCCGAATTCGGCGCTCGGTCCGACCATGTGAGATCTAGCAGGAGTTGCACTGCCTGTTCCGTTGCCCCAGGATGTGCCGGGTGGATCGGGAGGCCGGCAATGGAACGCGCGAAGGAGAAAACGGCCCGAAAGACTGCTGGCGAGGTTGGCGGCAAGGCGGCCGCGACGGACGTGGGCCGGGGCAGGCTGAAGGGGGGGAACAAGGAGGCTGTTCCCGCTTCGGTGTTCCTCGAGAAGGACCCGGCGATCTGCCTCGTCTATCATGTCAAGGACGCGCAAGGCCGCTACCTGACGGATGAGCAGGCGGTGCGTGCGCTGCAGTCTTCGGCTATGCCCGTGGACACAATGATCGCACGCAAGGCGACCGGCCTCCGCGTCTGCGCGGATGGCGATTCCTGGATCAACATCCTTTGGCCGCTGTCGGCGCTGGCGGGTTACGCGCCGACATTCTTCGATATCCTGGAGGGGCGCTACTACGCCCGGAATGTCGCCTATCCGGGTGATACCTTCGCACAGATGCGGCAGAAGAAGGATTACCGCGAGCTGGTGAAATCCGCCTCGTTCGACTTCTTCATTTTTTCGGGCGGCGGCAACGACATTCTCGGTGGCGGCGCCCTGACGGAGCTGCTGCGGCCCAGAACCTCCGGCACGTCGTCCGATCCGAGCAGCTTTCTTCGCCTCGACATCCTCGACAGCAAGGTGGGTTCGCTCGAGGACGGGTACAGCGAGATTGCGCGCGACGTCGCGATCCAGTCGGCCCCGAAGCGGACGCAGATGCTGGTCCATGGCTACGACGTTCCGAAGCCGGTGGCGAACGGCCCGTGGCTCGGCCAGCCCTTCACCCGCCGCGGCTTCAGCCTCTCTGAGGATAGCGCGCTGATCGAGGGCATTCTTACCCATCTCGTCGACCGCCTCTACGACATGCTCGACCGCATCGAGGACGCCCATGACAATGTCACTGTCGTTCGTCTGAAGAACGTCGTCCAGGGGCGGTGGAACGACGAGCTTCACCCGAAGAAGGCTGCGTCGCAGGACCTGGCGCAGAAATTCGTCACGGTGATGGAGCCCTCGGTGTGATATGGGGCGGCTGCGCCGGGCTCATGTGGATTAATCCGCGCTGAGCGCCACCGCAGGTTGGAGGCGGGAGGCGTTGCGGGCCGGCAGGAAGCCGAAGAGCAGGCCTGTCAGGAACGAGCAGGCGAAGGCGAGCGCCACCGGGCCGATCGTGAAGCTGACCGGCATGCCGAAAGTTTTTGCGAGGGCGCCGGTGCCGAGGCCGGCGACGACACCGATCGCGCCGCCGATCGCGGAAACGACCAGCGCCTCGACGATGAATTGCACGAGGATGTCGCGCTCGCGCGCGCCGGTCGCCATGCGCACGCCGATTTCGCGCGTCCGCTCGCTGACGCTGACGAGCATGATGTTCATGACGCCGATGCCGCCGACGAGCAGCGAAATTGCCGCGACCGACCCCAGGAAGAGCTTCATCGTGTTCGACGTCTCGGTGAAGGCCTCGCGAACCGACGACATGTTGGTGATCTGGGTGTCTTCCTTCTTGTGCCGCTCGTTGAGCAGCGCCTGAATGCGCTCCTGCGTCAGGTCGATCGCCGAGGCGTCCTTCACCTCAACGGTGATGGTGCGGATGTTACGCTGGCCGAAGATGCGCATGCTGCCCGTCGTCAGCGGCACGAGGACGACGTCGTCCTGGTCGTTGCCGCCGGCGCTGGCACCCTTTTCGCTCATCACGCCGATCACCTGGAAGGGGATCTTGTTGACGAGCACATATTGGCCGATCGGATCGGAGCCGTCCGCAAACAGGGTCTTCACCACGGTCTGTCCGAGAACGGCGACCGGCGCGTAGCTTTCCATGTCATCGCGGTTGATGAACTCGCCGTGGCCGACGCTCCAGGATTTCGCCGCCGTGAACTGCGGCACCGTGCCGTTCGCCGTCGTCTGGTAATCGACGTTGCCACGCCGGAGCGTCACCGTGCTCGTCATTTCCGGGACGGCGAAGGCGACGTTCGGCAGCTCCAGGATCGCGTCGGCATCGGCCGGCACGAGCGTGACGTTGCTTCCGCCGGCGCTGCCGCGGAAATTGGCCATGCTCGGGCGGACGAGGAGAAGATCGGAGCCCATGGAGGAGATGCGGCTCAAGACGGAGTCCTGCGCGCCGGTGCCGATCGCGAGCATGGCGACCACCGAGCCGACGCCGATGACGATGCCGAGCAGAGTGAGGATGGTGCGGAAGAGGTTGGCGCGGAGCGCCCGCATCGCCATCTTCACCGCTTCGGAAAGGTCGGCAATTGCGGCAAAGCCCTCGCGGGTGCGCTGGGCGAGGCCGATTGCCGCCTCCGGATTGCTGCGGCCCTTCTTCGCCCGGTCTGCGACGATGCGGCCGTCGTGGATCTCGATCAGCCGGTCTGCCTGTTCGGCGACTTCACGCGAATGGGTGATGACGATGACGGTGTGGCCGTTCTCGTTCATCTCGCGCAGGAGCGCCATCACCTCGTCGCCGCTCTGGCTGTCGAGTGCGCCGGTCGGCTCGTCGGCAAGGATCACGCGGCCGCCGTTCATGAGAGCACGGGCGATCGATACGCGCTGCTGCTGGCCGCCGGAAAGCTGGGTTGGCCGATGGTCGAGCCGCTCGCCGAGCTTCAGGGATTTCAGAAGCTCCTCGGCGCGATCGTGCCGGTCGCGCGCAGGCATTCCGGCGTAGACGGCCGGCACCTCGACATTCTCCCTGGCGCTCGCCGTCGGGATCAGGTTGTAGGCCTGGAAGACGAAGCCGAAGGTGCGGCGGCGCAGCGCCGCGAGTTCGTCGCCGTCGAAGCCGGAGACCCGTTCGCCGTCGATCAGGTATTCGCCGGAAGTCGGCTGATCGAGGCAGCCGAGAATGTTCATCAGCGTCGATTTGCCGGAGCCGGACTGGCCGATGATTGCGACGAATTCGCCGGCCTCGATATCGAGCGAGATATCATGCAGCACCTCGACGGCGAGATCGCCGTTGAAATAGGTCTTGCTGACGTCGCGGAGCGAGAGGAGCGCGGTCATGTTCGTGCTCAGAACATCGGCGGCATGCGCATGCCGCGGCTCCGCGTGTTGCGCGCGCCGCTGCCGGCCGAGGCGGTATCGACGACGACGCGGTCGCCTTCCTCAAGGCCGCTGACGATCTCGGCGCTGACGCGGTTGCGGATGCCGACCTCGACGGCGCGGGCTTCGGTTACGCCCGAGGGCGTGACCACGGTCACCTCAGCCTTGGCCGGCTTGCCCCTGGCTTCGCCGTTCGCATGGATTGCCGCGCTCGGCACGACGAGCACGTCCTTGGCCGCAGCCTCGACGAAGAAGACCTGCGCGCTCATTGACATCATCAGCTCGCCGGTCGGATTGGGAACGTCGAAGAGGGCGTAATAGAGGACGACGTTGTTTTCCGTGTCCGGCATCGGCTGGATCTGCCGCAACTTGCCGGTGAAGCGCTTTCCGGGCTGGCCAAGCAGGGTGAAATAGGCGTCCATGCCGATCTTCAGCTTGCCGACATCGGCCTCGGAGACCTGCGCCTTCACCGTCATCGTCGAAAGGTCGGCGATGGTGACGATCGTCGGCGTCGTCTGGTTGGCGTTCAAGGTCTGGCCTTCCTTGGCCGGATTGGCGACGATCGTGCCGGCGACAGGCGCATAAATCTTGGTGTAGCCGAGGTCGACCTTGTCGCCGGCGAGCGTCGCCTGCTGCTTGCGGATCTGCGCTTCGATCGCCTTCACGTCGGCGCCTGCCGCGGCATGGTCGGCGATCGCCTGATCGAGGGTCGATTGCGAAACGCTGTTGGTCGCGACAAGATTGCGCTGGCGCTCGATATTCGCCTGCTTCAGCACGAGCTGCGCCTTCTTCGAGATGAGCTGCGCCTCGAGATTGGCGAGCTCCGCCTGGTCGATCTCGATCCGGTTCTCGATGGTGGCTGGGTCGATTTCGGCGATAAGCTGGTTCTGTTCGACCTTGTCGCCGATTTCGACATGGAGCGATTTCAGCTGGCCGGAAACCTGCGCGCCGGCATCGACCGACTTGATCGCGTCGAGCGTGCCGACAGCGGTGACGCTGTCTTCGATGTCGCCGCGCGTGACGACCTGCGTGATCATTGCGGTGGCGGGCTCGGACCCGTACTGGCTCCAGGCGTAGTAGCCGGCGCCAAGGACGGCGAGGAGAACGGGCACGGCGACCCAGAGACGCGAGCGGCGTTTCCGGCGTACCGGCGGCGGCGCTGCCGGGATCACACGCACGTTGGCCGGCGCGGGTTTAAGCGCCGTCGTCTCGTCGCTGATCGTCTTGGCTGCCTTGCTCATGATCTCACTTGCTTCGCTGGCGTTCTTTCCTTCTCAAGATAGAGGTGAACGAGATCGGCGAAAAGCATTGAGATCATTATATTTTTGTAATGTGGGAGAGGCGCCGGCGAGCCGCCGGCGCCCGAAACATCATCTTCACCAACAACTTAGGTGACGCGGCCGCCCAGCGTACCGGGGCGGCGAGCGTCGCGACGTCGGTGACGCCCGCGTGATGGTCGGCGATCGCCGCGATTTCGGCGACGTGCAGCTCGCGGGCCGTGAGGACGCCCGCTGGCGACGGCAAGTCGCAGGTGGCGCAGGCCTTCGCCGGCGATGACGACTTTCGTGCCGGAGGGGCCGACGAGTTCCGTAAGCCGGTGCCGGAGACGGCGTTCGGACGCGGCTTTCGACGATCTCTTCGGCCGGGAGGGTTTCAGCGCGTCGAGAAGGCGCCCCGTTCGTCGGCACGATCGAAGGGACCGCCGGCCGCGCCTTTCCCTGTGTCCGTCAGAGGGATCCAGCCACGGGCACCTGCACAGTGCCCCACATGCGAAGGCGGGCGAAATTTCACCATGCCGGTCAAAATCGTCTTGACGCCTTTTCGCCACCGCATTAGAAACTTGCGAACCGTACCGTACGGTACTGATGGAGCGATGGCGAAGTGCAGGGCGTCTTGGAGAGCAGGGTGGCAAGTGCCGGAAGCGGCCTGACCGAGCGTCAAAGCGCCGTGCTCGAACAGGCGCTGAGACTGCTCGTCGACGGCGGCGAGAAGGCGCTGACGACGGCGGGTGTCGCGCGGGCCGCCAATTGCTCCAAGGAGAGCCTCTACAAATGGTTCGGCGATCGCGATGGGCTGCTTTCGGCGATGATCGGCTACCAGGCGAGCAAGGTGAGGACGCTCGACGTTTCCGCCGGGGCGCTCGACGCGGCGGCCCTTCGGCGGCATCTCGTCGCTTTTGCCACGGATCTGCTCGACGTACTTTCCGGCGACGTGTCGCTGGCGCTGAACCGGCTGGCGATCGGCCAGGCGAGCCGCGAGGGTTCCAAGCTCGGTCACATGCTGCAGGAACGCGGCCGCCGCCAGATCGGCCGGCGCGCCGGTGCGTTGCTCGAGGCTGGACGCAAGGCCAGGCTTCTTGCCTTCGACGATGCCGAGGAGGCCTATGGCGCGCTTTACGGTCTCGTCGTTTCCGACTGGCATTTGCGGATGCTGCTCGGTGAAGAGCCAAGCGAAATGAAAAGGAGTTTCAGCCGCAGGGCGGAGCGGGCGGTCGACGCCTTTCTCACGCTCTACGGCAAGAAAGAGTAGCGGCGGGTCTCAATCGGACGCATAAGCCTTTGCGAAGATCAAGGGGATCTTCCGGGGCGCATGCGTTGGGCCAGCCAGAGGAACAACAGACAGCAAGGGAAGGAAAATTCGATGCGCGTCTATTACGATCGTGATGCCGATCTCAACCTGATCAAGTCCAAGAAGGTAGCCATCGTTGGCTATGGCAGCCAGGGCCGTGCCCATGCGCTGAACCTCAAGGACTCCGGTGCCAAGGAAATCCGCATCGCGCTGAAGCCGGGCTCGGCAACCGCCGCCAAGGTCGAGGCCGACGGTCTTTCGGTTCTCTCGGTCGCGGAAGCCGCCAAGTGGGCCGACCTCATCATGATGGCGACGCCGGACGAGCTGCAGGCTGACATCTACAAGGGCGAGATCGCCGACAACATCCGTGATGGCGCTGCGATCGCCTTCGCCCACGGCCTCAACGTCCATTTCGGCTTGATCGAGCCCAAGGCCTCTGTCGACGTCGTCATGATCGCGCCGAAGGGCCCAGGCCACACGGTTCGCGGCGAATACCAGAAGGGCGGCGGTGTTCCCTGCCTCGTTGCCGTTCACCAGAACGCTTCCGGCAACGCGCTTGACCTCGCGCTCTCCTACGCCTGCGGCGTCGGCGGCGGCCGCTCGGGCATCATCGAAACCAACTTCAAGGAAGAGTGCGAAACCGACCTCTTCGGTGAGCAGGTCGTTCTCTGCGGCGGTCTGGTCGAGCTCATTCGCGCCGGTTTCGAAACGCTGGTCGAAGCCGGCTATGCCCCGGAAATGGCCTATTTCGAGTGCCTGCACGAAGTGAAGCTGATCGTGGACCTGATCTATGAAGGCGGCATCGCCAACATGAACTACTCGATCTCCAACACTGCCGAGTGGGGCGAATACGTCACCGGCCCGCGCATCATTACCGAAGAAACCAAGGCGGAGATGAAGCGCGTTCTCAAGGACATCCAGACCGGCAAGTTCACCTCGGAATGGATGCAGGAGTATCGCTCGGGTGCCGCCCGCTTCAAGGGCATCCGCCGCGTCAACGACGCCCACCAGATCGAAGAGGTCGGCGCCAAGCTGCGCGGCATGATGCCCTGGATCGGCAAGAACAAGCTGGTCGACAAGGCGAAGAACTAGGCCATAACCCGAAAATCGTCGATTTTCGGAATGGATTGTGCGCCTCCCAAGAGGCGAAGAAAGCCGGGGCATCTGCCTCGGCTTTCTTTTCGCTAGCCGATCTCCGCGGCACCTGGGTCATTGGGTAATCCGGTCGCCGCGGCTCTCCACCGCAAACGGCTCTTTGCGTCGACGGCGATTATCACGCGCGTTCCGTCCTTGATCCGTTTGCGGAGGATGCCCGGATGCTGCGGTTCGGTTCGCAGCCGCATTCCATCACAGGCACTCTGCAGCCCGGATCGGGTGATGCCGAGCTCGCGGGCGAGCAGCCGATCCAGGCGGAAGCCGGTGGCGAACGGAACCGCAAGGTCGATTTCCAGCACCGTCCAGGCGTCGCTCTCTATCAGCACCTCTTTGCGGACGTCGGCATCGGCGTATTCGTCGACCGACTGCGCTTTCCGCCGGAGAGCATCGAGATCGAACGCCCAGCCGCGCACCCGGTCGGGATCGTTCGATTGCAGCGCCTCCAATGTCGCGCGATCGACATCGCGGACGTTCCGGCGCTCGAAGATCGGCCGGTTCCAGGTGTTGCCGCAGCTTGAGCATCTGTAGATCAGCCAGGCATCGAGCGTCCTGCCATTGGCATTGAGTCTGATCTTGCCGCTCGAGCGGAAGGGTCTCGGGCCTCCACATCCACTGCAGGCAATTCGCGGTTCAGGGGCAGTTCGAGGAATAACGGTCCATCGGACCCGAAGAATGTTGCACATACCGTCTCGGTCTTCCGTTCGGAAGTTCGTCGAGACGACGGTCGGAGAAACCCGTTACGGGTACGGCGTGGCGTTGTTTCGGGCGGCTGAAGAGCTGAGACGCAGGAGCTGCGCGTGGCGCATCTGACAAGGCCAGACCGGTCTCAGACCCACCACCCGACGAACACGATCATGCGCTACAGCAACAGCTGTGCGGCACATGGGGTGAAAATGGATGAGACCGGTATTTACGACGGCAAAATCGAACCTCGATGCACCAATTGAACTCTTACTGCGGCCCGTGCAGATCTGAAGAGGAGCGGCGCTGTAATGTTCTTCGGTTCGAAGCGATACCAGATAAAGGCGAACAATTGAAGCATGCGCGTGAAACTGGCCGGGCGCCCAGCCGGCCAGCAACTTCCACCAGAGAATATCTTGCAGCAAGGAGCGAACTCGATCATTTCACTGTTTCATTGAAACGGTGAGATGCTCCAATTCCTTGAAACTACCAGTTCCCACGGAAAGCCGTTACACACTCCTGGAACTGCTCCGGGCCGATCGCGCGACGTGAAGCGGAAGGCCTCAGCGTACGTCGGCCCTCGCGGCCGTTACATCGGGTCATTGCCCTTCATGGCGTTGGACATGTGGGTCTTGCACTTGTCCTGATCGTTCGCCGCCATGGCTTCCTTCGCCATAGCCAATTCCTTCTGGGCAAGCTCCTTACGAGCGGAGTCGGTGACCTGGCTTACGTCGGTTTCGAGCTTCGCCATCGCCGCCTGGTCGCACGTGATATCGGCCTGTGCAAAGACGGGCGACGCAACAGCCGTGAAAATGGCAGCCGCAACCAACACTTTGTTCAACATTGTGGAACCTCCGATGTTCTTGCTCGCACCTCGCGTGCGGTGCGTAAGGTTCAAACCACGATCCGCCATTTCGGTTCCCCCAAAACGCGCCACGCGTTCAGGATGCGCGCGCGAGATGCAACGCTCGGCGGGAGAAGATCGCGTTCCACCGAGGTTTCGGGCGCGAGAGGTCAAACAAGGGAGCCGCCGGCCGCCGCGGTCGCGGATCTAGTTCCTGTCGACTGGCTTCGAGCGCATGCGCGAGACGGTTTCGCGCTCGGCGCGCTTGCAGCGCATCGGCGGGAGGCCGCGGTCCATCAGGTCCATGTCCTCGAGCACCATGTCGCCCATGCGCTTGAAGGCGACGTCGAGGGCGCCGGCGCGATGCGCCGAGCGCAGGAAGCCGGGCAGCGCGCGGACAGGATGATCAAGGCCAGGCGGCTCTTCCGGAAAGACGTCGCTGGCGGCGACGATGTGCCCGCTGCGCACCGCCTCCATCAGCGCCTCGAAATTCACGACGCCGGCCCGGCTGAGCAGGATGAAGGCGGCGCCTCTCCGCATCTTCGCGAAGGCGTCGGCGCCGAGGAAACGCTGGTTTTCGCTGGTGACCGAGGCGACGACGAAGATGAAGTCGCTCCCGGACAGCACCTCGTCCAACGCGGCCGGCTCCACGCCGTGCTCGATCAGCATCGACGGCGGCAGCCAGGGGTCGAACACGCGCGTCCGCGTGCGGAAGCCGGAAAGCAGGCGGTTGAGCGCCTTGCCGAGGTCGCCGAAGCCGATGATGCCGACGTCGGCGCCGGAAATCAGGCGCGCCGCGCGGTTGCCTTCACCGCCCCACAACTCCCTGCCTTCGCGAAACGCGAGATCCGCATCGACGATGCCGCGCGCGAGGTTGATCGCCATGGCAAGGCCGAGTTCTGCCACGGGTTCGGCGAAGACCGCGCCGGTTGTCACCACGTGGATGCCGCGCTCGAACAGCGTCTCGTAGGGCATGTTGTTGATCAGATTGCTCTCGACGTTGAAGACGCAGCGGAGCGACTGCATGCGAGCGAGAAGTTCGCTCGAGATCGGCGGCTGGCCGATGATGTAGCGGGCCTCGGCGAGAATTTCGGCGGGGAGCGCTGCAATATCCCGATCCGTCGTCTCGACGGCCCGGTAGCCGGCGCGAAGCCGGGCGAGGGAAGCAGGGGTGAAAATGAGATCGAGCGTGCGCGGTTCCGGCGCGCTTATCACCAGCGGTTGCGAACTTTCGGACATAGCGCCTTCCTCCCGGGGCAAGCAGTTTCTCCATACGCGAAAACAGTTCTGCGCACGTGACATCGATACGGATGCCTAACCTCGAACATTGCTTCCGCCGATGCCGTCGGCGCGAAGGTAGGCCTGAGAATTGCGAATAATCAACGACAAGTTGACTGACGGGAAGAAGCTGGTGCATCCTGCCGGCCGTCAAGACATGCCTGCATAGCATTCCGGTCGCTTCGATCCGCCGACTTAAGTTGCATGCCGCGTTGCGTCGCGTAGGCCAAGTCCCACGTGGCGCTCAAAAATTCGAGCCAGAGCATTCATTCACATAGATCAGCCGCCATTTTGGGGGGAGGGAACTGTGAAGAGAAGCATGAAACTCCATGCGGCGGCCTTCGCAGCCGTGTTTGCCGCGACCGCTGCCCTGCCGGCTGAAGCTGCCGATCTGGTGATTGCCATGCCCAATTGGCCGTCAGGGCAGGCAACGGCAAATATCCTCAAGGAGAGCATCGCCAAGAAGTTCGGGCTCGAGGCCGAGGTGCGCGAACTCGGGACGATGAGCGCCTTCGTCGGGCTCGATAAGGGCGAGGTCGACATCCAGCCCGAGGTGTGGCGACCGAATTTCGAGGATCTCATCAAGAAATACGTGACCGACAAAGGCGCGGTCGTGCTGAGCGGGCGTGCCGTGTCGGCCTGGCAGGGCCTTTGCGCCACGCCGGAAGCGGCCGCGGCGGGTCTCAAGACAATCGCCGACCTGAACGACCCGGCAAAGACCGCGGTGCTCGACACGGACGGAGACGGACGCGGCGAAGTGTGGATCGGCGCGCCGACCTGGCTTTCGACGGGAATAGAGCGGGTGAGGGCGAACAGCTACGGCTATGGCGCGAACCTCACGCTCGTCGAGGCGGAGGAAGACGTGGCGATGGCGGCAGTCGATGCGGCGGTCGCGACCGCCCGGCCCATGGTGTTCTATTGCTATGCGCCGCATCACGTCTTCGAGTTGCACAAGCTCACGCGCATCGAGGAGCCGCCGCACGATCCGGCGAAGTGGAAGATCGCGCAGGCGGATGATCCGCTATGGGTCACGAAGTCGAGCGCGGCCACCGCCTGGGATACGGCGCATTTCCACATCGCCTACGGAGCCGCCTTCGGCAAGAAGCATCCCGATATCGCGAAGTTCCTCGAAGAGGTCGATTTCTCGCCGGCGGAAGTGACCGCGATGAGCTACGCTCTCGAAGTGGAGCGGCAGGCGCCTTCCGACTACGCGAAGAAGTGGGTCGATGGCCACGCAGCACGCATCGACGGGTGGGCAAAACAATGACGAAGATCCGCAATAGCCTTGAGATGGAAGGAAAGCGTGCCGGAGGGATGCGAAAGATCGGCCTGATCGTGCTTGCCGCCGGCCTCTGCCTCGGGCCGCTGGCGGCGCTCGCCGCGACGCAGATCTACGACGCCCGCACGAAGAAATGGGTCGATTACGACAAGCGGAAGGCGCGGCAGTATTTTGCGCGCAACAAGCAGGTGCCGGAGGCCTTTCGCCGGCAGGTCGTTCCCTTCCGCACGGCGGAGCCGCCGGGCACGATCATAATCGACGGCAACCAGCACTTTCTTTATCTCGTCCAGCCCGGCGGCCAGGCGATCCGCTACGGCATCGGCGTCGGCCGCGAAGGCTTCGGCTGGGCGGGCATCGTTCGTGTCGGTCGCACGGCCGAGTGGCCAACCTGGACGCCGCCTCCCGAGATGGTAGCGCGCGACCCGAATGCGGCGAAATGGGCGGCCGGCATGCCGGGCGGGCCGGACAATCCGCTGGGAGCGAGGGCGCTCTACCTCTATGAAGGCGAGAACGACACGATCTATCGCATCCATGGCACCGTGGAGCCCTGGTCGATCGGCCTCGACGTTTCCTCCGGCTGCATCCGGATGAACAACGACGATGTCATCGATCTGCACTCTCGCGTGAAAATCGGCGCGAAGGTCATCGTGCTGATGCAGGGGGCGGCGCTTTACAAGGGCGTTTGATACTGGGCGTGTGAAGTACCGAGGCGTGTGAAAAATGGCCAGCGAAGGCGACATCTGGAGGGTGAGAATTTGTCGACAACCAGCTTGAAACGGCATTCGATTGCATGGTGCGCATTTACCGTGGCATGCGTCTCGCTTGTTGCCGGATGCCGGTCATCGGCGCCCGAGCCGCAGAACATGGCCCGAACCAGCCTGCAGACTGCGCCCGCCGACCTGCAGCTCATCTGCGCCAATGCCGTCGTTGCGCAAGCCGGCGGCGCCAGGGTTCTGCCGACGAGTTCGCGCCAGCTCGATGCCACGAGCTACAGCGT
>NZ_JASKLR010000053.1 GCF_030124325.1 Sinorhizobium sp. 8-89 | reverse complement strand
AGCCACGATTCTGCCGCAGACCGACTTATCGCCGCGATCTGCGACCATCTTCTTTCACTTGAAGCGGAATTGAACAGTCTCGACGCGCGAGCCGGCGATGGCGACACAGGTTCGACCGTGGCAACGGGATCGCGCAGCGTGCTGGCCCAGATCGCGCGCCTGCCACTGACGGATATCGCTGCGACGCTCTCTTCGATCGGCAGCATTCTCAGCACGAGCATGGGCGGCTCCAGCGGCGTGCTGTTGTCGATCTTCTTTACGGCGGCCGCCAAGGAATATTCCGATACGAGAGATATGGCGAGCGCATTGCTTGCCGGCCTCGACCGAATGACGTTCTACGGCGGAGCGGGCGTCGGCGACCGGACAATGGTGGACGCTCTGGACCCGGCATTGCGGGCCTTGAAGGCCGGCGGACTGGCAGCGGCGGCCTCCGCTGCGCGCGCCGGCGCGGACGCGACCAGGACGATGAAGAAGGCGAGAGCGGGACGTGCATCCTACATCGGAGAGCGGGATCTGGAGGGTGTGCCCGATCCGGGGGCGATGGCGGTGGCCGCCGTGTTCGAGGTTGCCGCAGGTCTGCGCTAGCGCGAGTCCCGGAAAGTGTGTACGTCCGGAATTGCGTGGTTTCAAAGCGTTAGATCAATTCGTTGTTTCAGTGAATGAGCGAAACGATCTATGCTGCAACGAGAAAGGCGGCAGCGGTTTCCATCGATGCCGCTACAGCAAGCGACGGGAAGAACCGCGATGTTCGTCGAGCCGAGAACACAGGCGCTGATAGGTGGGCTGATCGAAGCCTGTCGCGCGGTGATCACGGCGAACGCCGATCATCTGTCGGAACTCGACAGAGCGATCGGCGATGGCGATCACGGCACGAACATGCGTCGCGGCTGCGAGGCGGTCTACGCCGAGCGCGACCGGATCATGGCTCTTCCCCTGCCGCAGGCGCTGGAGCAGATCGGCTTCACTCTCGTCATGAGTATCGGCGGCGCGGCCGGTCCTCTCTACGGGACGCTGTTGATCGAGATCGGTCGTCAGATGGGAAAGAATGGTGAGCACGCGGGTTTTCCGCGCGTTCTGGAATACGCGGTCGATGCCGTCGCGCGGCGCGGGCGGGCGGCGGCCGGCGACAAGACCTTGCTCGACGTGCTTTACCCCGTTTACGCGGAAGTGCTAAGGCGCTCGGATCTGGCAGGCATCGCCGAAGAGGCGGAAAGATCGGCGAGGCTCACATTCGGCATGAAGGCGATGCGTGGCCGTGCCTCGTTTCTTGGCGACCGATCGATCGGTCACGTGGATCCCGGCGCGATGAGTTGTGCACTCTTGACGGCGGCGGTCTGCCGTTTCTTGAAGGAGCAAGGTTCGGCATGAACCCGAAATCTGCAAATGTCGGTATCGTCATCGTGTCGCACTCGCCGCTGGTCGCCCAAGGGGCGGCCGACATGGTGCGACAGATGGTTGGCGATTGCGTGCCGCTTGCCTGGTCCGGGGGCAACGCCGAGGGCGGACTTGGCACCAATGCGGCCGGCATATTGGCGGCAATCGAACAGGCCTGGTCGGAAGCCGGTGTCGCCGTCTTCGTCGATCTCGGCGGGGCGGAGACCAACAGCGAAATGGCGATCGAACTGCTCGGGGAGCCGCGCTCGAAACGCGTGGTGATCTGCGATGCGCCGTTGGTCGAGGGAGCCGTGATCGCCGCGGCCGAGGCTTCCGGCGGGGCCGCCCTCAGTCGTGTCATCGCGACCGCGGAGGAACTCTCGCCTTGATGGACAGCAGGCCGCGAAAGGAAACGACGGAGGTGGCGGAAGTGCATGGTTACTGCCAGACGGAGATCGAGGTAACGCACGGCTTCGGACTGCATGCACGCCCGTCCGTTACGTTCACCCGGCTGGCGAAGTCCTTCCCGTGCACGGTCGAGATAGCGGTCAATGGCAGCGACGTCTGGCTCAACGGCAAGAGCATCGTCAAGATCATGGGGGCAAAGATCCGGCGGGGCTCGGTCCTGAAAATCCGTGCACACGGGTTGCGCGCCGCCGAAGCCATTGTCGCGCTGAAGGCGCTGATCGAGCGCAATTTCGACGAAGAAAAGAAGCATGGCCGAACCGCTTGAAATCGCGGGAATCTCTGCCTCTCCGGGTATCGCTGTCGGGCCGGCTCATCTCGCGACGCAGATGGCGCCGGTCGCCGTCGGGTCCCGCAACACGTCTGCAGCGGAGCGTCACGACCTGCAGGAGGCCATAGCGGCGGCAATTGCGGAGTTGACAGCTCTCGCCGAACGCTCGGACGAGGAAAGCGCTGGCATTCTCGATTTCCAGATAGAAATGCTGCTTGATCCGGCATTGATGGGAATTGCGGAGGAGAGGCTGGCCGCCGGAGACGGCGCAGCGCTTGCCTGGGTCGGAGCGCTCGATCTCTACATCGCCGGCATCGCCGCGGCGCCCGACGAGCAGGTGCGGGCCCGCGCAGTCGACGTCATCGACATTCGCAATCGGGTTCTCGGTGCGCTCACGGGCAAACCGATCGGCGATTTTCCTCCGGGGTCCGTTTTTGTCGGAAAGGACCTGGAGCCAAGTCTTTTTCTTGCCCACGACTGGACGGACGGCGGCGGCGTCGTGCTTTTCGATGGCAGCGTGTCCAGTCATGTTGCCATGCTGGCCCGGACACGTTCGATACCGATGGTGGTGGCAACGGGGCCGTTCGAGATCGACGGAGGCGAACGGGTGCTCGTGGATGCCATCGCCGCGACCGTAGTTGTCGCCCCCGACGACACGCGCATTCGCAAGACGGAAGCAAGGGCGGGGCCCGCAGGAGCAGCCGTAAAGCTCGATGCCGGCGGATTGGCACACACCATCGATGGCGCCGAGATCCGCCTGTCGGCGATCATCAACGACCCGGCGGAGCTCGCCGTCGTCGATGCATCGTCGTTCGCGGGCATCGGGCTGATGCGCACGGAGTTTCTGGTGGGTTCGCCGGCAAATGCCCTCAACGAGGAAAAACATTACGCCATCTACCGTGAGGCGTTGCGCTGGGCCGGTGCTGCACCGGTGACGATCCGCATGCTGGACCTTGGCGGTGACAAGACACTGCCTGGTATCGGCGGCAAAAGCAGTGATTCTTTCATGGGTCTCAGGGGTGTTCGGCTGTTGCTGGCGCGACCGGAACTCGCTCGCGTGCAGGCGCGCGCATTGCTACGCGCCGCCGCTCACGGCAACCTGGAGGTCCTGTTGCCAATGATCACGGTTCCGGGCGAAATCGATGCCATGCGTGCGATCTTCGAAGAAGAGGCGGCCGATCTCTTGCGCCGAGGGACGGAAATACGCATGCCGGAGATCGGCATGATGGTGGAAGTTCCGGCGGCAGCCTTGACGCTCGATGGCTTTTCGAACGCGGCCTTCTTTTCCTTCGGAACCAACGATCTGGCGCAGTACGTGATGGCGGCGGCACGGGGGAGTTCGGCAGTCGCCGGGCTTTATGATGCGGCTGCCCCGGTGGTCTGTCGGCTGATCGCGCAAGGTGTGGAACGCGCCAACGCGATGAAAAGGCCGATAGGCATCTGCGGCGAAATGGCTTCCGACCCACGCCACCTGCCGGCTCTGTTGGCCGCGGGGCTTCGCCACTTTTCCGTGGCGCCGAACTGTATCGCCGACGTAAGGTCGGCAATCGCTGGCTTGCGGTCGAACGGCCTGCCGGCGGCGGAGAGAAACTGAATGTCTCGTGAGACGGTCGAAGACGCCATCACGGCTTATAAGACGATCCTGGCGCAGATCATCGACAACCGCCCGTCGGGAACCCGTCAGCGCTTGGCCGCGGCGCTCGGCAAGCATCGCAGCTTCGTGACGCAAATAACGAGCCCCGCCTATTCGACGCCGCTGCCCGCACGGCACCTAGCGACCATCTTTCAGGTTTGCCACTTCAGTCCCGGCGAGCAGGAGCGATTCCTTCAGGCCTATCAATCCGCCCATCCCGGCAAGTTGCCGGACTTTGGAAGCACCGAGAAGCTACGCCAGCTTTCGCTGATCGTCCCGGACCTCGGAGATGAAGTCAAAAACCGCCTGTTCGACGCGGCAATCGAGGAACTCGTCAGGAACATGGCGAAGCTGGTCGGAACGGTGGATTAGCGAAGTGCGATATGGTTGAGTGTGTCGCTGCCGGGAGCGGATCTGCGCGGCGGCTCGCATGGAAGTACGTGGGCACGCTTCGCTCGGCTGGAACAAGCCGAAGGGGGATGATGCAAAGAATTCAGTGCGTTGCGGTAGCCGCGCCTGGGAGGACGGGCGCCGTGGGAGGGCACGATGAAGAAGTTCATGAATAGCGCCGAGACGTTCGTCGCCGAGAGCCTGGCGGGCTTCGTCGCGGCTCATGAGCGCCTGGTGGCTTTTGGCGCCGACGGCAAGTTCGTCCGACGCCGGACTCTTCATCCCGGCAAGGTCGCTGTCATTTCAGGAGGCGGGGCCGGGCACGAGCCGATGCATGTCGGCTTCGTTGGACCGGGCATGCTTGATGCCGCGTGCACGGGCCATGTCTTCACGTCGCCGACGCCCGATCAGATCGTCTCGGCGATCCGCGAAACGGACGGCGGCGCCGGATGCCTGCTGGTCGTCAAGAACTACGATGGCGACGTCATGAATTTCGAGATGGCCGCGGAGCTCGCCGCTGCCGATCACCAGGTTGCCACCGTGATCGTCCGCGACGATATCAATCCGGACGGATTCAGTCGCAGCCAGGGCAGGAGAGGGGTCGCCGGAACCCTCGTCATCGAAAAATTGCTCGGTGCAGCGGCGGAGGCGGGCTGGCCGCTCGATGACCTCAAGCGGCTCGGCGAGGATTTGGACGGCCGCATCCGCACGATGGGGGTCTCGTTGCGAGGCGTTACGGTGCCCGATACGCAACGCGAAACCTTTGCGCTCGCGGAAGACGAAATGGAAACGGGCGTCGGCATTCACGGAGAACCGGGGCGTGCGCGCGCCAAGTTCGCGACGGCAACCGAGATCGTCGCGATAATCCTCGAGGCGATCAGGTTGGATCTTTCACCGGAAAGGAACGACCGCCTTCTGCTTTTCGTCAACGGCTTTGGCGGCACGCCGGTGTCGGAGCTCTATCTTGCCTACAATATCGCTCGGTCGCTCTGCGCCGATTTTGGCCTGGCTGTGGCCCGGTCGCTGGTCGGGACCTACGTAACGTCGCTGGACATGGCCGGGCTTTCGGTGACGATTGCGCGCCTCGACGGGGGTGAGCTGTCGCTTTGGGACGCTCCCGTCGATACGGCTGCGCTACGCTGGGGGCCGTAGTTGCGGCATGGCGCCGGGGTCACTTCGCAGCCAAAAGGCTTTCAACCTTCCTGATCAATTCAGGGCCGTTGAACGGTTTTGCCAGGCGAGGCAGGGCGCGAAACCGCTCCGGCAGATCCGACGCCGTATAGCCTGTCAGCAGCAGGACGGGCACCCCACGCGCCAGCAACTCGTCAACAAGCGGGTAGACGAACTCGCCGCGCAAATTCAGGTCCAGTGTGGCGATTTCGAAGTTCTGTTCGCGTGAAGCGTCGATCGATCCCTGCAGCGTCGTGAATGGGCCCACGACGACGTAGCCGGCCGCGATGAGATCGTCCTCGATCTGCAATGCCACCAGGAATTCGTCTTCGACGACGAAGACCCGGCACCCCTCGGCTTCTGTCATTCGGAACCCCCGGGATAGGGCACGTTGATCGTGCAAGTCAGCCCCTGGGACGCGAATTCCAGGCGGACATCGCCGCCGAGGTCGGAAGCGAGGACACGTTCGAGAAGCAATCGGCCGAAGCCGTTGCGGGTCGGCGCCGAAACGGAAGGGCCTCCCGTCTCGCTCCAGCGGATGCGAAGCCGCTTCTCCGTCGGATCGACGTCCCAATCAACGGTTACGCGGCCAGCCTTTTCGGACAGCGCCCCATGCTTTGCCGCGTTGGTGGCGAGCTCGTGGGCTGCCATACCAAGCGTAAGGGCATGTTTGGGCGGCAGCGTCGTTGGCGGACCGTCGAGAGAGATGTTGTCCACGTTCTCGTTTCGATAGGGAGCCAGCTCGTCGGACAATATGGTTTGAAGAGAGACGCCCGACCATCGCGATTCCGCAAGTCGGGTATGAGTCTGTGCCAGCGCCCGGATGCGTGCATCGAACGACCGCTGCGCATCATGCGCATCCGGATTCGTCGAAAAGGATTGCCGCGCGATCGAGTTGACGGTGGCCAGCGTATTCTTCACGCGGTGGCTGAGTTCGGCGACAAGAAGGTCCCTCTGCGCCTCGGCTTCCTTCCGCTCCGTGATGTCCATGCAAATGCCGGCCAGGCGCTCGCCCGTGCCGCTGTCTGCTGGCGAGAACCGGCCGAAAGCCTCCATCCAGCGTATTGTACCGTCGGCGAGGCGAATGCGGTAGGCGACATGGTAGTCCTCGCGCGTCTCCAGCGCCTCCTCTATCGCCCGCTCGACGGCCGCAAGATCAGCGGGATGAATATCGCGCTTGAAGGCGGCGAACGTCCCCTCGAACGCTCCAGGTTTGACCCGGTGAAGTTTCTCGAGGCCGGGTGACCAGATAACCCTGCCGGTCTGCAAATTCCACTCCCAGGCGCCCATCCGCCCGGCATCCAAGGCCATCTTCAGCCGACGCTCGCTTTCCAGCAGCGCTTCCTCTGCCTGTTTGCGCTCGGTAATGTCGACGAAGGCGGCCACGGCGCCGGTCTGTTCCCCAAGCGGGTTGCGCAAGGGGGTGGCGTTGCCGAGCAGATGGCGCGAGGTGCCGTCATCGAAGCGGATCTCCTCTTCGAAGTTTTCGACCTCTTCTCCGCGCGCCGCGCGCTGCACGGGCATTTCATCGGGCGACAGCATCCTGCCCCCCGAGAAAATCCGGAAATGAGAGGGCTGTTCATCAGGCGGGGCCGAAAACGAGAGGTTCGAATCCGGCGGTAGATGCAGAAGGTCGTATGCACTTTTGTTCCCGTCGATGACACGGCAGTCAGACGTTCGTGTTAACCATATGGGGGTTGGCACGGCTTCCATGATGGCCTGCAGTTCGGCTGCGCGAGCCCTTTCGTTGGCTTCGTTGCGTCGCAACTGCTCTTCCGCAAGCTGCCTCGCCCTTTCGGCTCTGATGCGCTGGATGCTGAAGCCGAGCTGTCGCGCGATCGTCAGCGCGAGGCTGATTTCCGTTTCGACGAACACATGAGGCTTGTCGTAATAGGCCATGAACTTTCCGACTAGCCTTCCCTCCGTAATCAAGGGAATGAACCCGAGCGCGGCAATGCCTTCCGATGCAATTGTCGCCCTGAGTTCGTCGGAAAGCTCGGCTCTGGTGACGTCTTCAACGAAGATGGGGTCCGGATCCTGCGCTTCCGGGGTCCACGGAGAATGTCCTTCGACGGCGCGACGATAGTGGTCGGACAATCCCCGCCAGGCCACGAAGCGCATTCTATCGGACTGGTCGAACAACAGAATCGACGCGCGACTGCAATTGAGTGCCGCGCGAATGGCATCCAACGCCGCGTCGTAGACCTCTTCGATCCCCTTGGCGCGATGAAGCTTTTCAGTGAGTTGATAGAGCGAAGCCTGCTCGCGCAGGCGCTTTGCCATCGTCTCTTCGGCTTGCTTTCGTTCCGTGATGTTGCGGGCGATCTTCGATGCACCGATTACGCGGCCTGTGGCGTCACGAACGGGCGAAACGGTGAGCGAGATGTCGACAAGGCTCCCATCCTTGCGCCGGCGCTTCGTTTCGTAGTGATCGACACGCGCGCCATTGCGGATCCGCTCAAGGATGTGAGGCTCCTCGTTCTCGTGACCCGGCGGTATGAGAATGGTGATTGGTTTGCCGATCACTTCATCGGCAGTGTACCCGAACAGACGTTCGGCGCCGTTGTTCCAACTGGTGATGATGCTGTTCAGGTCCTTGCTGACGATGGCATCGTCGGAGGATTCGATGATCGCTGCGAGATACCGGGAATCCTGTTCCGCCCGTCGATGGCTTTCGGCTTCGCGCTGGCTGGCGAGCAGCAGATGAGCGTTGTCGATCGCTATTGCAGCGTGTGCGGCGATTGCCTCGACGATATCCTCGGACTCCTTTGAAAACACGCCCGGTTCATCATGCCCGAGAAACAGTCCGCCCAGCACGTCGCCAGACCGGGAGACGACCGGTACGGCCAGGCAGCTGACGATAGGGAGATGATCCGGTGGCATCCCCAGGTGAGGCTCGCTCAGTCCATACCGCGGATGTTTGCAAATATCGTCGCTGCGAACGACACCGTCGCCGCGGAAGGTCGCGGAAAAAAGGGCCGTATTGCGCGGTAGCCCCAACCGATCGAATGCTGCGCGCGGTGCGCCGGATAACGTGTAAAGCTGGAAATGCTCGCCGGCTTCATCGGTGACACGGTAAAAGAATGCGCCATATTTCGCGCCGCTCAGCTTTGTAGCGCTGTCCGTGACGGTTTGGACGATATGTTCCAGATCGAGGTCGCTGGAGAGCGCTTTAGCGGTGCGGCCGAGTGCTTCCAGCCGCTCGGTCTTCGTGCGCAGAATAGTTTCCGAGCCTTTGCGTTCGCTGATGTCGACCAGAAGATTGATTGCGCCCGTCAACGTTCCCGACTTGTCAAAGATCGGCGTCGGATAGGGAACGACCGGAATCATCGTTCCATTCGGCCGTACGACCACAAGTTCGTATCCCCTGATCGCCCGCCCTTCCTTCAGAGTCTGGGCCATCGGACATTGATCGTGCGGGAGAATTGAGCCGTCGGTGCGACGCAGTTCCCAACTGATGCACCAACGGTCCTTGCCGAGGCTGGGTTCTCGTCCGGCGAAATCGGCGGCCGCCTGGTTAAAATAGGTGATGATTCCCTCTCGGTCCGTGGCGTAGACGGGCATCGGCAGTGCGTCCAGCACCGCCCGAAAATCCGGCGAATCCAAAGTGCCGATTTTACTCTCCAAACTTTTCGGCAGAACCTCCGCGCTGCTCATAGGTCCCTCCGCAAGCGCTCGCTGACCCCGAGAAACGCGGCGCGGGCAGGTTTGTTCCGGATCGGCAGTCATCAGCTTGCCGAACCCCCAAGGTCACACGGTAGATCCTCGGCGAACCCGATGTTAGATTCCCCGCGGGTGGAGTGACGATTGTCGGGACCCGTGGAGGAGATCGACCAACAAACCGGAGACGTTCTTATGAGCAGAACTGTGCTGAACGCCGTGGGCAAGACGCTGTATTACAGCGGAAACTCGACGGCGTGGTTTTCCGCCACCGGATCGGGACCCACACTCTACGGGACGGCCGGCAACGATTCCATGTGGGGCGACAGTTCCGTCAATGTCACCATGATCGGCGGCAGAGGCGACGACATTTATTATCTCTATTCCGGGATTAATCGCGCCTACGAGGCGGCCGGCGAGGGTGTCGATACGATCAACACCTGGATGAGCTACACGCTCCCGGACAATTTCGAGAATCTGACCGTTACCGGCAATGGACGGTTTGCTCTCGGCAACGATGCCGACAACATCATTACCGGCGGGTCAGGCAGCCAGACGCTCGACGGCGGCGCCGGCAACGACGTGTTGCGGGGCGCGGGCGGTGCCGATATCTTTGCCTTTACGCGCGGCAACGGCAGCGACCTTATCACCGACTTCAATTTCGACGATATCGTCCGCCTCGAGGGCTACGGATTTACGTCCTTTGCCCAGGTCCAGGTCAATCTCAGGCAGGAAGGCGCCAATTTGCGGCTCAGCCTCGCCGACGGCGAGAGCCTGGTTTTCGCCAATACTACCGCCGACCAATTGCAGGCGAACCAGTTCAGACTGAGCCTCGATCGCTCTGCGCTGACGCAGACCTTCTCGGACGAGTTCAACACGCTTCAGCTTCGCAGCGGCTCGAGCGGCGTCTGGGACGCGAAATTCTGGTGGGCTCCCGATAAAGGAGCGACGCTCTCGGAGAACGGCGAGCTGCAATGGTATATCAACCCGTCCTATCAGCCGACCGCCGCGGCCAAGCCGTTTTCGGTCAACAACGGCGTCCTGACGATCACGGCAGCACCGGCGTCCCAGGCCATCCAGGCCGAAATCAACGGCTATGACTACACCTCCGGCATGCTGACGACCTACTCGTCCTTTGCCCAGACCTACGGCTATTTCGAGATCCGCGCGGACATGCCGGACGACCAGGGCGTTTGGCCCGCCTTCTGGCTCCTCCCGGCCGACGGTTCCTGGCCGCCGGAATTGGATGTCGTGGAAATGCGCGGGCAGGATCCGAACACCGTCATCGCCACCGTCCATTCCAACGAAACCGGCTCGCAGACCAGCATTGCCAGCGCCGTCAAGGTTGCCGATACCAGCGGATTTCACAAATACGGAGTGCTTTGGACGGAAGAGGAGATCGTCTGGTACTTCGATGACGCCGCGATTGCGCGTGCCGACACGCCCTCGGACATGCACGACCCGATGTACATGCTCGTGAACCTCGCCGTCGGCGGCATTGCCGGCACGCCGACCGACGGCCTCGTCGATGGGGCCGAAATGAAGATCGACTATATCAGAGCCTATTCGCTCGACCCCGACTGGCAGATCTGAGCGGCAGGGCCGCATAGGCGGAGACCGGCATGAAAAGCTGCCGGCCTCCGCCCGATGCTCTACTTCTGAATGCAGGTGTCGACGGTATCCTTGGTGCATTCGTCAAGACCGGTGAAGACCGGATCCTCGACCGGCTTGCCGGCGATCAGGTCCAGCATCACCGATGGCGCCTTGTAGCCCATTTCGAAAGGCCGTTGTCCGACAAGGGCCGTCACCAGACCCTCGCGGGCGATCGCGACTTCCTCGCCGATCGTGTCGGCGGCGCCAATGACGAACTCGTTTTTGGCGATCTTGTCGGCCATCGGTTTGAAGAGGTCACGATAGGGTTGCGGCGCTCCGAACAAAGGCCAACCACCCATGATGCCGAAGGCATCGAGGTCCGGATTGGCTGCAAGGATATCGGTCATCGCCTGGACGCCCCTGGCGCCGTCGTCATTGGTGAAGACCGGGCAGCCGGCGACTTCGGTCCAGCCTCCTTCGCCCTTCAGTTCCGTAAGCCCCTTCTGTCCGGTCAGCGCGTCCCGCATGCCCTGGGCGCGGCGCAGAATGTTGTCGGCGCCCGGGTTGCCTTCAATCGTGCAGATCTTGCCGCCGTTCGGCTTGGCCTTCTTGATGTATTCGCCGATGCGCGCGCCCATCAGGTAGTTGTCGGTCCCTAAATAGGTCTTGCGTAGCGCCGAATCCTCCTCGGCGAGGTCGGCATCAAGCGTCATCACCGGAACCGACGGGTTGGCGGTTTTCAGTGTCTGGGCGATCAGCTTGGCGTTGGAGGGCGAGATGGCGATGGCGGCCGTTTCGGCCTTGCCCAACATATCCTGGACGATCTGCGCCTCGCCGGCTTCGTCCGAAGTCGATGCCGGACCGGTGTAGAAGCACTCATATTCCGAATCCGGGTTTTCCTTGTTCCACTTCTGGCAACCCTGGTTGATCGCCTCGAAGAATGGGTTGTCGAGCCCCTTCACGACGATGACGAGCTGTTTCTTCTGGGCCATGGCCGTTCCGGCGCTGAGTGCCAAGACGGCAACGGCAAGCAATAGTGCCTTCCTCATTCCTTCCTCCCTTGAAACAAACGGACACCGCGTGCCCGCCACACAGATCAACCCGGATACCAGACGATGCGCGGGTCATCCCGTGAGCGCTCGTACTGCCAAGCCGAATCGATAAGCCTTTCCATGTCGTAGTCAGGTCGCCAGTCCAGCAGGTACTTCGCCTTGCTGTTGTCCATCCAGTTCGAGTGAAACTGGCTTGGTATGTCGACGGAAGCGAGGCTGTGGGTGTGGGCGAGATAGGCGGCGACCTCGCCGTAGTCGACGGGCCTATCCATCGAGATATTGAAGAGCTGACGCATCGCGCGTGGATTGTCGATCGCCGCCAATATGGCGGAAACCAGATCATCGACATGCACGAAATTGCGTTTCAGCGGCCGCCCGTCGGCATCGCGGAGCAGTGGCACGGCGCCGTCTTCGGCATAGCGCTTCGCATCGGCTTCAGGAACCAGGTCCTTCCACACCGGACCGCCGAACACGTCGTCGCCGAAGGACAGCGTGTACTTGAAGTCGTCCTTTTCCATGATCCACGGCGCGCGAAGGCAGCAGCCGTTGAGGCCGTATTGAATGCCGAACTGCTCCAGCATCACCTCTTCCATCACCTTCGACAGCGCGTAGCACCCGGGATACGCCTGATGGGGTGTCTTCTCGGTAATCGGCCCGTCATGACGGTAATAGAAATGGCCGATCCCGGCGTCGCCGCCGATGAGGATGAACTGGCGCGCCGCGGCGCTTGTCCGGAATTCCTCAAGCAGCCAGAACAGCCCCTTGACCGTGACATCGATGATGTCCTCGGGCGTTTCCTTGCAGGTGGCGAGATGCACTACATGGGTGACGTCGGCGAGTGCTTTTGCCACGACGAGCCGATTGGCAATCGATCCCCGCAACACCTCGACCCTGTCGGTTTCCGGGCACAGACGATTGTGGCAAAGCGCACGGATGCGTGCCTTGGAAAATCGCGGATCGTCAAGCAGCCCAGCGATGAAGTGCCGCCCGACCTTGCCCGTTGCACCGGTAACAAGGATCAGCATGCTCTTGCTCCCCTTTCTACAGCTAATATCCACGGGCTTCGCTCGTCAACGAGTATTTGTAATACAAAATGGATTCTTGGCCGGGTGGAGCGAATGAATCGCGGGACAATCGATTGACGCTGTCGTAAGGTTTTGCGTAAATTCGCTTAATCGCGCTTCCCGGGAGGAAATCGGAAAAGCGAGATTGCGACGGCTCCGCATCCAAGGTGGAGGGTTTCGGAGCGGTCGCAAGCCTGGAGCTAGCGGGAGGATAGACGGCCGTGGCGGTCCTCGAACTCGCCAACATTTCAAAACATTTCGGCGCCATCCAGGCGGTCAGTGATATTTCGCTTTCGCTCGAAGCGGGAGAAGTGGTCGGCCTCATGGGCGACAACGGCGCCGGCAAGTCCACATTGGTCAAGATGATCGCCGGCAACTTTCGGCCAAGTCACGGCACGATGCACCTGGACGGCGCGGAACTCGTTCTCCATCGGCCGGTGGAGGCGCGCCAGCATGGCATCGAGATTGTTCACCAGGATCTGGCGCTCTGCAACAACCTGACGGCCGCGGCGAATGTCTTCCTCGGACGCGAACTGCGGCGCGGCCTCGGCCCGCTGCGGATCCTCGATCACAAGACGATGTACAAGCGCGCCGGCGAAATTTTCAGGGAGCTGAAATCGGAAACGCGGCCGCGTGATCTCGTCAAACAGATGTCGGGCGGTCAACGACAGGCGGTGGCAATCGCCCGCACCATGCTCTCCGAGGCAAAGATCGTGCTCATGGACGAGCCTACTGCGGCGATTTCGGTTCGGCAGGTCGCGGAAGTTCTGAACCTGATCCGGGAACTGCGCGACCGGGGCATTGCCGTAATCCTGATCAGCCACCGCATGCCGGACGTCTTCGACGTCGCGGACCGTGTTATCGTGATGAGGCGGGGCAGAAAGGTTGCGGATAAGCCGATTGCCGCAACTTCACCGGAGGAAGTCACCGGGCTCATTACCGGTGCGATCGAGCAAGTCTGAACGGGACTACAGCGCCGCGCGCGTCCTCAGACGCGCAAAGACGATTTAAGAAAACACGCGGCAGCGGCCAAGAGAAACGAAGGTCGACAATGGCAACGACGCTGGAACGGACCATGGAAGAGAGGCAGCAAACCTGGCCTGCGGCGTTGCTGGCCAGCCAGACTTTCTGGGTGTTGGTTGCTGTCATCCTCGCCTGCATATTCCTGTCCTTCGCAACCGATTCCTTTGCGACGGCGAAGAACCTCTACAACATTACCCGCAACGTGACCTTCGTCGCGATCGTCGCCCTCGGCATGACGTTGGTTATCATCACGGGCGGCATCGATCTGTCCGTTGGATCCGTGCTTTGCCTCTGCAGCATGGTGCTGGCCGTGGTCATGCACGCCGGCTACAGCATCGAGGTCGGCATCGCCGCCTCGATCGGGACCGCGCTTCTGATCGGCGCCTTCAACGGCGTTATGATCGCTTATCTGGGGTTCCCGCCCTTCGTGATCACGCTCGGCATGCTGTCGATTGCACGCAGCCTGGCGATGGTCGCGTCCAACAACACCGTCGTTTTTCAATTCGGTCCCGATCATGACGCGTTGCTGGCGCTCGGCGGCGGCGCATGGTTTTTCGGCATCGCCAACCCGGTGCTCTACATGATCGCGCTGGCGCTCCTCACCGGCTTCGTGCTGCGCTGGACGAAATTCGGCCGCTACGTTTTCGCCATCGGCGGCAATGAACACGCGGCTACACTCACGGGCGTACCGGTCAGAAGGATCAAAGTTACCGTTTACATGATCTCCGCGCTCTCGGCCGGGATCGCCGGTATCATTCAGACCGGCTGGCTCGGCGCCGTCACCACCAACATCGGCGCGGGGATGGAGCTCCAGGTCATTGCGGCTGCGGTCATCGGC
>NZ_JASKLR010000052.1 GCF_030124325.1 Sinorhizobium sp. 8-89 | reverse complement strand
GTAACACTCGCCTAAGACACGTCCCTAACGACGTCGTTAAACACGTGTCTTAGGCCATCAAGGCCCAATCCGGCAGGCGGTCACAATCGGGCGGTTACCATCGGATAGGGTGCCGTCGAATTTCCCGGCCCAAACGTGACCGCCGTTTAAGGAGTCGATAAGTTTAGCGTTGATGCGAAGCTGTTCTCCGGCACGCTGCACACTTCCCTCGAGAATATATCTTACTCCGAGATCCTCGGAGACTTGCCGAGGCGACACCGCCTTGCCCTTGTAGCTGAACGTCGAGTTTCGCGCGATGACGAACAACCCAGATATCTGGGCCAGCTCGGTGACGAGGCCGTCGGTCATACCATCCGCAAAATACTCCTGCTTAGGGTCGTCACTGACATTGGCAAACGGGAGCACCGCGATCGATGGCTTGTCGGGCAGAGGTAAATCCTGCTGGCGGCTTGGAGAGGTTTCAACTGGACGGTCCCAAGGCCACCACCACATCCCGACGCCAGTTGCGCCCAGCAACAGCACGCACGCAGCGATCGCAGATATTCGGCCGACTCTACTTTTTTAACCTTGGGGGGAGTGGATCTAAGCCCGTCCAGCCGGATTCGGTATGTTCGTATCGGCTTGTTGACGTGCTTCAACCGCTTCTCGCCGAGATAAACGTAGGCAACATCGAGGTGCTTTTCGACGTGATCGTATGCCGTTCCCGATATCACAATTCCGCCTGGTTCAGCCAAGCCCTGCAATCGCTCCGCGATGATGACGCCATCCCCGTGAATGTCGTCGCCTTCAACAATGACGTCACCGAGATTGATTCCTATGCGGAACTCCAGCTGGTGCTTGTCTCGGTCGCGGTTGTTTGATTTGGCGCGCTGGACCTCGACGGCGCAACGGACTGCCTCCACGACGCTCGGGAACTCGACGAGCAGGCCGTCACCCATGGTCTTAATCAGACGCCCGCAATGTGCGACTATTTTCTGTTCAAAAATGTCACTTAGATCGGCTCGGAAGCGCACGCGAGTGCCTTCTTCATCGGCCTGGCTGAGCAGCCCATAGCCCGACACATCAGCCATCATTATAGCGGTTAGCTTGCGCTCCATAGCCCTCCCACGGACGCAACAGGGGTATACAGGCATTCTAACCGAATGGATGGGGTTGCTAAAAGTGTTCCTTGAACTCGAAGCTATCGCAACGATTGCTCATCTGCTGTCGGGGCGGAGGGCAAATTTTGACCGCGGTGTAGCCGGCGTTCCGCGGTGCCATGATTACGGTAGGTTGCGTTTGGGATATCTCCGCCCGTATATCCTACTCGCGTGTGGATGACTCCCGGGAGTTTCCGGATCATGCCCTCCATCCCCCAGAAACAGCCACCGGCTAGTACGGCTCTTTGGTCATCTCAGATGTTCTAAACTTGGTTGATAGATTGACCGTAACCCTTGGCGTCCATCTCCGCACGAGGAATGAAGCGCAAAGAGGTGGAATTGATGCAGTAACGGAGTCCACCTTTGTCTCGCGAACCGTCAGGGAACACGTGTCCGAGATGGCTGTCTCCGTGCCTGAAACGCATCTCGGTCCGGATGATGCCGTGGGAGCGATCCGGTAGCTCAGTGACATTTGCATGTACAATCGGCTTGCTGAAGCTCGGCCAGCCGCATTCCGGGGCTTTTATTGTCCTTGTACTCTCCGGTAAAGGGACGCTCGTTGCCGTTCTGCTGGGTCACCCCCGATATTGCTCGGGCGACAGCTTCGCGATTGCTTCGTCGGTCCTTGCATAGTCATCAGCTTATTCTCCGTCGAGACCTGTGCTTTCCTGCACGGGATGCAAAGAGAAGTTCAGGCCGTTTTCCAAGAAGATGGGCTCCGAAAGTCTCTAGTCGACTGCCGAAATGTCTCTTGAATGTTGGCTTTTGAGCGCCGCGAGTGGCGTGTTGCGGAAACTGATGGCCATCCGATTGTAGGTATTCATCAGCCCGATTGCGATCGTGAGGTCTACGAGTTCCCGCTCGTCGAATATCGCGCGCGCTGCGTCGTATGCTCCGTCGGGTACGCCCGTATCCGCCACCCGCGTCACGCTTTCAGCCCAGGCGAGGGCGGCCCGCTCGCGTTCGTCGAAAAGGTCGCCGGCTTCGGCCCACGCCTGCACGAGCGCGATCTTTTCGACCGGTTGACCCTTTTTCAGCAGGTCGCGGGTGTGCATATCTAAACAGTACGCGCAGTTGTTGATCTGCGAAATCCGAAGATACACCAGTTCCGTCAGCGCCGCCGGAAGGCTGCTCTGGACGATATAACCGTAGACTCCCCCCAAGGCTTTCGCGCCTGCTGGAGCTACCTGGTTGTAATCAAGGCGCTTGCTCATTTTACTATCCTTGTTAGCCGTTACTTGATGGGGGCGGTCAGCGTTTTTTCGTCGCTGTCCAGGACAAACACGGCGAGGAGTTTCGCAGGCTTGGTTTTGCTGGCATTGCGGCTTACGAGGTGCTTGGACGCGGGCGGTTCGTACCAGCTTTGGCCAGCTCGATAGACCTTTGCCGGTTCGTCATTCACCTTCGACTCGATCTCGCCGGAGAGGACGTAGGCGAAAATGAAAGACGAGTCCGCGTGCTTGTGCGCGACCGACTCCCCGGCTGGCGGATATTCGACGATCACGGTCTTGAGCGTCTTGCCCGGGATATTTGGTATTCCCTTCTCGAAATGCGGTGTCACGGTCTCGGCCGGGCCGTGTGCCGCTACAGGAACGGCACAAAGTAAAGAAAGAGCGGCAACGGCGGTTCCGATGACGGGTCGAGCATACATAGGTCTTCTCCTCGATGGCGGTTGGTTCGCCGCCGACAACAACACCGGACAAGTGGGTAGGCATCCGAACTTGTAACTACGACTACATAGATCGTAGTAAAGGAGCAACGGACTTTCATGACCTTTTCGGTGTACGGATTGTCAATGTCACGAAGACGGTCGTCTGTTGCCGCGCACGGCCTCTCGTGTTATCACCGATCAATATTATCGGCGTTAAAGATTGTTTTCCCATGGCCCACGTAAGCGCAGGCGTTGAATATGCAATGCACAGCCTTGTGTTTCTCAGCCGCTCCGAGGAGTTGGAACAGCCGCCAAGCGCACGCGACCTTGCGGCTCTTCAGAAAATCCCGGCGGAGTTCGTCGCAAAACTGTTTACCAAGCTGCAGAAGGCCGGCATTGTTATCGCCCGAGAGGGGATCGGCGGGGGCTTCACATTGGCGCGGCCGGCCGAAGACATTACTGTACTCGAAGTTGTCGAAGCCGTGGACGGCCGCAAAGCGCTCTTCGAATGCAAAAACATTCGCGCGAAGTGTGCGCTTTTTGCTGGCGGCACGCCTGATTGGGCCGTTGAAGGTGTCTGCTCGATACATGCCGTCATGCTCGAGGCTGAGCAACGGACAAGGGATGTACTGGCGGCTCATACACTGGCGAGCGTCGCGCGACGGGGAGCAAAGAAGGCACCCTCGGACTATCGGGAACAGGTGATGGATTGGCTCGCGGCGCGCACACCAAGGCGCGCCCGGCGCGCTCCAACGTCGCAAAAAGCTCCAGAACTCTAAAAAACGCACCTTTACAGCTTCCGAGAGCAAGCCCCCATGGTAACGGCCTTGCCGGTATCCTGATGGTCATAGGCAAGGCTCTCGAGGAACGAGCGAGATCGATGCGTGAGGCCTTCCCTCCTTGCCGTAGGCGCTACGGACATAGGCAACGCCTTCCTCGACGAGGCGCTCGACTTCGCCGAGGTCCTGGAGCAGCTTGTCCCGTTCGGCGGATTCGTCGAACATTTCGGCGCGCAGCTTCATGCGGGTGATCGGGGTCTACAGATCGTGCGAGATCGCAGCAAGGATTTGCACGCGCTCTTCCAGACACTGCGCGATGCGATCCCGCATCGCATTGAAGCCGGTAGCAGCATAGGCCCCCTTGGTCCGGCCTCGCTGGGCCGCGGCGTGTTGCTGTTCGGGTCAGGCGTGTCGACGGCTCTCGCGAGAGTCGGCGAGCCGCGAGGGCGGAGCCAGGACGATGACGAAGTTCGCAGTATCGATGGGGAGCGCCTGAATATTTGCCGGGACAGGCAAGGCCGGCATCGTCCGCAGGAGACCGCTCTCGGCTTCGGGCGTCTTCACGGCGGACAGATCGGGGACGGCCGAAGTCGATACGGGTCGCAAGACGATTTCGGGATGAGGACTGCCCCATCGCACCGAAACGACTTCACCTTCAAGATAGAAGGCGCGGCTGGTGTCGAAATAGATCCAGCCATGATGCGCAAGCGCAGGAAGAACATCGAAGGCGAGGAACAGCATTGCCGCCAAGGTTGCGAGTTTCATTTTCATGCTGATCACTCTCCTTCCGGCCGTGTCGGCGTCGGTTCCAAAAAGCGTGTAACGGCGGTGAGGAATGCGTCCCTGCCCACCTGCGGACGATCGAGATGCACGAAATGTGTGGCTTCGGGAATCGTCACCAGTTCGGCTCGTGGCGCCTCGTCGACGATGGCTTGCGCATCCTCAGGGCGGCTCCAGAAATCACGCCCGGAGCGGATGACCAACACCGGCACGGTGAGGGCCGACGCCGCCCATTGCCGCTTGCCAATGGCCAGTTCGAAGCTGTCAGCCATGGCACCGCTGGGCGAGCGTAAGCTTGGCGGTTGCCGGCTCGCTGACGTTTCGTCCGAGGCCAGAGCCGCATCGGCAAACGCCTCGGCGACACGCTCATCCCGCCACGACGTCTTGTCGTTTGCCGGAATGCTTTTGTCCCACGCGGTAAAAAGGCTCCCGCGCGTGTTGAGCCTGTAGGCGCCGAAAGCCGAACTATTGAAGTTTCCCGGCTTCTGAGGATCTTCGAGAGGCGTGCCCTTTCCAGGCGTCTCATGCTCGCTCGCCCCGCCATAGAGCGTGTTGTAAACGACCAGGCGGTCGACACTTTGGGGAGAATTCGCCGCAAACGCGCCAGCCCAGTGTCCTCCGGTCGCCCAGCCCACAATGCTGACCTTGGTGTCGCCGCTCCATTCGCTGATCGCATCCACCGCCGCCGAGATATCCGCTACCGCATCGTCGGTACGGATCAGGGCCTCGGCTGCGGACGGAGATTGCTCCATGGCGCTCGGCCGGCTCGAGGCTCCGTAGCCGCGCAGGTCAAGGATGTAGACGAGATGCCCGGCGGCCGCGATGTCGGCGGCAAGGGAGCCGGCCGGAACCGGAAGATCGAATGAGGCAAGACCGGGAACGCGCGCGCCGTGAATAAGGAGGACGGCGGAATTGATCTTCGCCGGGCCACCTGGGGGCCTGACTTCGCGAACGAAGAGACGCTCCCCGGATACGAGATCGACGTAGCGATCCGTTCTTACGATGGTCGCCTCGGCGGCGCATGCCACGCCGGGCGTCAGCAGCGTGGTGCCCATCAGCACCAGGGTAGATAGTCGCATCATCATCTCTCCATCGGCAGCAACACATACAAAATGCCCATGAGAAGAAACTGAATCGATGATCGATAAGAGAAAGTTTGATATCGTCACGATATGGAACTGCGTCACCTTCGCCACTTTCTCGCCGTCGCCGACGAACTGCACATGGGTCGCGCCGCCGAGCGGCTCGGCATGGCGCAGCCGCCCCTCAGTCAGTCAGTCGCACGACTGGAAAAGGAACTCGGCGTCCGACTGTTCGACAGGGCGAACCGCCGCCTGACGCTGACACGGGCGGGCGTTGCATTTCTCGACGAGGCCCGATCTTCAGTCCTGCACGCGGATGCCGCCTATGCGCTCGCCAGATCGGCGGAGGATGGCGCGGCTGGGGAGGTCAGAATCGGCTTCGTCTCGGCGGCCCTCTACGAACATCTGCCTCGGCGTCTGGCCCGATTGAGGCAGACGCTTCCAGCCGTTCAGCCGAAACTGTTTGAACTTTCGACCAACGAGCAATTGGGAGCTTGGCGGAAGGGACGATCGACATCGGCTTCGCTCATCCGCCGTTCGGAACAGGTGAGAGGCTGGACCTAGTGGAGCTCCCGGCCGAGCCAAGCGTTGCCGTTCTGCCGGACGATGGCGCAACCGGAAGTGTCGGGCTGGCTCAGGTTGCGGCTTTCGGACTTATCCTCTTTCCGGCGGCTCAAGGACCAGTGTTCCATGCCCGCATCATGGACAGCTTCACTAAAGCTGGGATCGAAGTTCGGATCGTCCAGGAAGCGACCCGCGCACTCACCATGCTTTCGCTGGTATCGGCCGGATTGGGTGCGGCACTCCTCCCCCGGTCAATCCGCCGTCTGGATTTTGAAGGCACCCGTTACGCGGAGATCAAGGACGCGACGCTACCGACACTGTCTCTCGCTGTGATCGCGCGGCGCAGGCCGCAGCCGCCCGTCGTGCGCCGCGTGTGGCAGGTCTTCTCCGAAGATTAGATTTCACGGCAGCTTCATAACCCCGGCCCCCACTGCCGCCCCAACTGCCACGACAAGGCGGAGGACAGGCGAGCGCCAAGCGGAAAGTTCCACTTAATTCATTGAACCGCAGGCACAGCGAATGCCGTTGGTTTCGCAGTGGCGCGAGGACAGCGGGTTCTTGGCAGTTCGATGGCTTTGTAGACGGCGTCAGGTTCGCGGTGCAGGACGTGTGCGAACCGCTCAATTGCGACCAAACCCGAGTTAACGGCATCGTCAATCCAGCTGTCGAGCTTGCCCGGATCGCGGCTGCGAAAGATTCCGCGGAAGCGCATAGCGAGGCTGCGCATTGAATTGAACTCAGGCGAGCCCTGTTTCAAAGCATCGACCCTTCTCGCCTGGCTGATCGTCAGCATGCTTCTCGCACGATCCTGCGGCAGCTGAAGCGGGATGCCCCGCGCTCTCATCGCGACGCCACGATCCGGGTCGTTGGCATAGATGACTGGAGCTGGCGGCGATCGTGGGGCTACGGCACGATGATCGTCGACCTGGAGCGCCGTTCGGTTGTCGATATCCTCGAGCTTGATGCGACGGTTCGGTATGCCGGTTAGCGACGACGCGCTCGCCGGGTCGGCCGCCGGCGCTATGGCCGAGCGGACCGACAATCTCGGAGACCCTCCTCGTCCTACGCGCATAAGGGGAAGCAATCGTCGGCAGTCGGTCGGTGAATGTTTGTCGTTCACATTTTTGATGTGCGCACCGCCAGCGGCTCAACCGAAGCTTCACCGTTACGGTCTTGCCCTGGACCGGCAGATCTTGAAGGCTTCGGTTAGACCAGCCATGCCGATTTTCGGGTCCGCAATCAGGGCAAATGCCGAAAGCTGGTCCGGCAGCGGAAACAACCCAACCACCATCATCTGTGAGCGCGACACTCAGGACTTTTGCCCCTGCGCCGGGCGACCATTTCGTTTTCGTTTGCATACCCGCTCATAGCGGCATCATGTCTAACGGCCAGTGAACTACACAAATTGAGGAAGACCCCAAT
The DNA here is from genome assembly GCF_030124325.1 of Sinorhizobium sp. 8-89. Lineage (GTDB taxonomy): Bacteria > Pseudomonadota > Alphaproteobacteria > Rhizobiales > Rhizobiaceae > Sinorhizobium. The sequence goes on along the minus strand of NZ_JASKLR010000052.1, from coordinate 9,193 downwards.
TAAATGCAAAGCGACACCAGGAGATCGGGTGGAGGCCATGAAACCGGTGTTGTCTTGGTCGGTTTCGCTGCGTAATCCCGGATAAAAGCACCTAGACCGCCGTATAGCTCATCCCCCCCTTGTTGGTGTTCGATCCTTCCTCCCGATCAATAGTCAGGTTGTGGAGTGTGTTGCTATGTTGAGCGTACATCCTCCCGGAGGACCGTCCCCCCAAGCGCCGAGAATGGATCGTGCGACGCTGCGAAAGGTGGAGCCGCGTCAAATGATGCAGAGGCCAAAACTCGATCGAAGAGAAAGCTTCGAAGCTGTCTCTATTCAATTCACCGCCGAGGTTCGGAACATGAGCAGGCTAGCTGCCATCCTCTTTGCAGTTGTAATCGCTGCTCCGGTAGCGGCACATGATGCGACGCCAACGGCGGCGCGGCCGAACGGGTGGACATATCCGTTTTCGTGCTGCAGCGGGATGGATTGCCGCGAAATCCGAGATCAAGCGGTTCTCGAAGGCTCTCGAGGCTATGTCATCAAGCTCACCGGGGAACTCATTACGCCACGGGATACCCGCATCAGGAACAGCCCGGACGGGCAGTTTCACCAATGCACGGTGGCCGGAGAGCCCACCGGCCGCACTGTTTGCCTCTTCGTTCCGCCGCGTTCCTTCTGAGGGTTGTCACCATGACACAGGAACTCAACCGCATTGAAATCGATCTGGTCCCATTGCAGCTGTTCTCTCGGCGCATATCGGAAGGCTGGACCATGGTACCAGGCCATCCGCTCCAGATGCCCCCAGACTATCCATCAGGACCGAATAATGCCTCGGAGGCACATTTGATGACGTTTTCCGTCATGCCGCGGGAAACGATTGTGCCCCGCAGGGGGCACGCTTTGCACGCCCGGACATCCGCCTTTACGCTGTTCGTGACTGGGACGCTGTTCGGTCTTTCGTTCTACTCGCTCGAGCTTGTCCGCCTTGTGGAGGACTTTGAGGAGTTTCGCCTTTGGGAGCATTCCGTGACCATACATTAAGGCGAGGCGACCGGCGACCTCCGAAGGCCTATCCGCCCCTGCGCTTGAGCATCATCGAGCTTGGTTCCGATACCTGCCGCTCGGTCACGACCGTATTGATGCCCTTGATGGCAGTGTCCGGCTTCTCCGCAATGCGATCTTCGGCTATTGGTCTCCGCCAAGGCCGTCCTGTCCCTGGTGATCTGCGCGGTCGAGCGAGACTTCCCCACTTTCGCTTTTAGCTTTTGAAGGGCTGCATGTTTGTATCCTTGATCGGCAACGATTTTAGGATACATGCAGTAGCTCGAACGTCTGGTGCCGGGCAGCATGGAAGACTGTAATTCCTCACCCTCTCGTCATGTTCCGTGCCAGCGCATGTCTCGCCGGCAAAAAAAGCCCCTCCCGGAATCGGAAGGGGCTTAAGGAGGGCCTGATTTGAATAATATGGCCCACGGGAAGATTTGCCCTGACGATAACAGTACGCTGCCGGCATGCCTATTGAGCGGGAGGACGGATCGAGCACCGCAGAGGAGGGAATAACCTATACGCAGGTTGAAGTACTCTTATGCGAACCTATGAGTGTTGCGGCTTTCCTGGCGCGAGCATCAGCTTGTCCGCCATGCGGGCGAGTTCGGGCAAGGACTTGGCATGCATCTTCTGCATGACCTGGCTGCGGTGAACCTTCACGGTAATTTCGCTGACGCCCAGATCGGCTGCTATCTGTTTGTTCAGCCGTCCAGTCACCACCAAAGCCATCACCTCCCGCTCCCGGGGGGTCAGGCTGTCGAAACTCGCACGCAAGGTCGCCAGGGCCTTTTCATTGTCAAGCCACATACGGTCTCGCGCCAGTCCGACGTGAACGGCGTCGAGCAGATCCTGGTCGCGGAACGGTTTCGTCAGGAACTCGATCGCGCCCCCCTTCATCGCTTGGACGGACATGGGAATGTCGCCATGTCCGGTAATGAAGACGATCGGGAGTTGAATGTTTAACCGCGATAATTCTCGCTGAAGATCAAGACCGCTCTGTCCCGGCAGTCGGACATCGAGCACGAGGCAGGTCGGCCCATCGGGTCGCCCGGACTTGAGGAAGTCGCTGACCGATGCGAGAAGTTTGACTTCAAAGCCGACAGATCGTAGCAGACTGCCAAGCGCCTCGCGGATCGCCCCATCATCATCGATGACGATGATGGTTGCTGGTGCCGCGGTCATTCTCGGCGCCTCACAAGGGAACCGGCCCCTGCAGACGCGAATCGGCTGTGCCCGCGAGGATCGGGGGCAGCCCAATCGGCAGAGCGCCGATGACGCAACGAGAACACTCCCGCTCTCTCCTCAGCATTACCGAAAACGAAGCTTCCTCGCACATGAGAATGCCCCCTAATTGCTTCACTCACAAGGCCAATTACGAGGGGCTTATAGCGTTGCGCGTCCTACTGCATGTCGCCTTTAATCGTAACCGATTAAAGGACAAGAACATGCAGCAATTCAAAGTGCTACAGCGTCCTTTGCGCGTCTGAAAAGACGCGCGGCGCTGTAGGCGCTGTGATCGAGCGCGTGCCAACGCAGCAACCGAATCTAAAAGGATCTATACCACCGTATAGCTTCCTCTGCCTTTGTCGCCCTCGAATGCTGATGTATGTTGCCAGCCGCACCACAACGCTGGATTTCTGCAGGACGCTTATCGCGAATTTTGGAGGCAGCAGTGCCAACCAAGAAGCCTCTGATAGCGATCGTCGATGATGACCACTCGATGCGCGAGGCCACCAAGGGACTCATGAGGTCATTGGGATTTGACGCCGAGGCGTTCTCCTCCGCCGATGATTTCCTGAAATTCCCCCATCTCGGCCGCACGGCTTGTCTCGTAACGGACATCCATATGCCCGGGATGAGTGGGCTCGATCTGCATCGCCGCCTCGTTGCGTTGGGCGAGAGCATTCCGACCGTTTTCATCACTGCCTATCCGAACGACAATCTGCGCGGGCGCGGGTTGGGTCCGGACATTGTCGGCTATCTCGAAAAACCGTTTGGCGAGCAGGATCTGCTGAAGTGTATCCGTTCTGCCCTGGCTCGCGGTAGCGACGGCGAAACGGTTGATGACGGTCGCTGATGCAGACCGGGATGAGCCAGAAGGTGTCGCTGGAAGCCGCCACATCACACGGACGGCATTTCGCTGGCGTGCTCACCGGGAGCGCCGTCGTCCCGGCCTGGAGGCAGGGTGAATAGGAAAACAGCTCCCGAAGGCTCAATCGCCCTGGCCCACAGCCGCCCCCCGTGCGCCTCGATGATCGACCGGCAGATGGCCAAGCCCATGCCCAGACCTTCCGCTTTCGTCGTGTAAAACGCTTCGAACACCCGCTCCACACTCTGCGGCTCGAGCCCCACGCCGGTGTCCTGGACTGCGACCAGCACGGCCCGGGATGGGTCGGCCCGTGATCTGATCAGCAGCTCGCGTGGCCGGTCGGCCACGTTTTTCATGGTCTCGATGCCGTTCATCACCAAGTTCAGGATCACCTGCTGCAACTGCACCCGGTCACCCGCAATCGGCGGGAGGTCTTGCGCCAGCTCGGTCCGCAACTGAATTCGATGGCGGCGCACCTCCCCGTGGACGAGAGCTACCGAATCTTCGATGAGCCCGTTCAGGTCCACCTGCGTTGTGACGGTGGCAGTCTTTTTAAGGAGCGCGCGCACCCGGCCGATCACCTCGCCAGCCCGGTGCCCGTCGCGGACGATACGCGCCAGCGTCTCCCGCGCCTCATCGATGTTGGGGGGCTCGCTGGCGAGCCAGCGCAGGGCCGCGTTGGCGTTGGTGACCACGGCGGCCAGCGGCTGGTTAACCTCGTGCGCGATGGAGGAGGTCAGCGCGCCCATCGTCGTGACGCGCGTGACGTGCGCGAGCTCGGCCTGCGCCTTCTGCAGCGCCTCTTCGGCCCGCTTGCGGTCCTCAATGTCGACGAGAAATCCGTACCATTTGAGAATGTTTCCGTGCTCATCGCGCAATGGAATCGCACTTTCAAACCACCAGCGATATTCGCCGTCAGCCGCGCGACGAATCCGCACCTCAGCCTCGAAAGGGTGCCCCGTGGCCAGGGAAGCACGCCACTTGGACAAATACTGCTCGAGGTCTTCGGGGTGAAATCGGGCTTCGGGCTCCCAGCTCGCTCCTGATGTTCCGTTGAGGGACAAGCCGGTAAACTCCTGCCAGCGTCGATTGATGAAATCGACACGGCCGCCGGGGAGGGCGGTCCATACCATGGCCGGAACTGTCTCGATCACCTCGCGAAGCTCGTCTTCGCTGCGCCGGGCCGCTTCTTCCGCCCGCTTACGCTCGGTGATGTCCTCGCACACGATCAGGATGACTGGTCGCTTCTTGATCACCATCGCTCTGGCCGTCTCGCGGACCCATAGCATCGAGCCGTCCTTGCGAATCTTGCGCAGCTCCCAGCTCATGGCTCGGCCGAGATGGTCGAGGCACTCAGCCGCATGCCTCTGAACGGTCTCTCGGTCCGCCTCGTAAAAGACGTCCTGTACGGGGCGGCCGATCAGTTCGCCGACTGTGTAGCCGAGCTGTTCCGCCCCAAAGGGATTGACAGACACGATGGCGCCTGCGGCGTCCACCATGAAGTACATCGTCGGATTGTTCTCGAATACGGCTCTCCACTGTTCCTCGCTGTCCCGCAACGCCTCTTCCACCCGCTTGCGCTCGGTAATGTCCTGGATTGTTCCGAACATGCTGCGCGGCCTGCCCGACGCATCCCTTGTCAGATCGCCCTGGCTGTGGACGATGCGCATCTCGCCGCTGGGCCGGACGATGCGGTACTCCAATTCGTACCGTGATTCGCCATGCAAAGCCTTCGCCGCGACCTGGCTCCAAATGGTCCGATCCTCCGGATGTATCCGCTCAACCGCTTCGGCTAGACTGACCACGGCGCTTGCGCGCGGCGTCAGCCCAAAGATGCGGTACGTCTCGTCTGACCAGGTCAGATAGTCTGTGTCGAGGTCACGTTCCCAATAGCCGACATGGGCGACGCGTTGGGCTTCTGCGAAGTTGGCCTCGCTTCGCCGTAGGCCCTCCAGAGTCTCCTTGAGACGCGAAGTCATGAGCGTGAACGCTTGCGCAAGCAGGCCGACTTCATCGTTTTGCCGAACCTCGGGTACCACACGCCAATCCCCCTTTGCAATCGCGTGCGCCGCTTGCGTCAGAGCAGTCAGCGGCCGCAACGTGCGTCCGACCAGCCCGAGTCCGAGCATGACAAAGGCGGCAACGATGGCCGCGCCGACGCTAATCGAGAGATAGGCTGCGCGATACACAGGTTTCAGAAAATCCGAAGCTGGCACCGCCGAGATTATGGTCCACTCAAGTGCGCCGGGTCCCTCAGCGTTATCGACCGCGGCATAGATCCTGCCGCTCCCGGGACCAGTGAAAGAAAACACGCGCGGGCCTGGCGACGAGGAGCCGGCGACGCCAGGGTGGCGCGTGAGGTAGCGGGCGGTTTCGCGAACGATGGGATCGGTGGCCCCTGATGCCTGCAGGCGCAGATGCCCGCCATCCGCACCGATCGTGACGGGCGACACCCCTCCCGACGCGCCAATCAAATGTCCGGTGGCATCGATAATGAAGGCCCGCCCGTTGTCGCCGATTTCGAGCGTCTGCAAGAACCTGGAAAGCTGAGTCAGGATGAGGTCGATCCCGCACACGCCGACGAATCTGCCACCCTTGTCGAACACCGGGGCAGAGAGCGAGATGCCGAGGATCGGCTCGGCTGCACCGAGATAGGGCTCGGTCCAGTAGCGTTCGCCCGTCTTCCTCGCCTGCGCGTACCAGATCCTCTGGCGTGAATCGAACGCGCCTTCCGACTTCCGCAAACGACCGATCCTGCCGCTTGGTAAGGCTTCGAACTCGCGCACGACGCCGGCGCGAAATTCATCGGTCATCAGAAAGACGTTGCGTGAATCTGCCAATCGCCCGATCGAAACGAGCCCGCCAGCCTCGTTGCCGAAAAATAGCCAGTCGACATCTCGTTCCTCAGCGAGCAATCCATAGAGCTCTTGTGCGACAGCATGTGGGTCGTCGAGCGGTAGGTCATGACGAACAAGGCCGTTGGCCAACCGGGACACCGCTTTGTCGGCACCGCGCACCAAATGACCGACGTCGCGACGCACAGCTTGCGTCGCCTCTCGGATCAGGCGCTCGGACATGACCGAGACAATGACGTTTCCCGTCCAGATCCATAAACCGGTTAGGACAAGGCTCAGAACGAGAACGATGCCGGCGACCGGGAAGATTAAACGGTGCCGTAGCATGATCGCCGACTTCCCCAGACAATCAGGTAATTTTCTGTATTGCTTATATTGCTCCCTTGGATGGGCGCCCGCAATCGGCGGCTCACTGGCCGAGTGGCCGTTGAACCGCATGAAGCTGTTGGCGCGGGTTAGAGGCGATAGGTATGGGGCGGCTGTTTGATTCCTCTCTGAAGGCGAGGGGTCAACTTCCCCGCAGGACCGCAAAAGGGTCGATCTCCCGTTCAAATAACGTCTCTGAGTGGCAACCATCAGTGACGCGTTCCCCGGGCGAACGCGTCACTGGACAGTATGAACCTAAAGCGAGATGGCTGAAGCGGTCGCATGAGGATGGCGCGATGTTGGCCAGCGCCTGTTCAGGCGCGGTGTTGCTCGGCGAAGCCGGGCTGCTCGTCAATTGTGATGCGACAATCCACTGGGGCTACGTCGCGACGCTCACCCACAACTATCCCGGCGTCCGGGTGAGAGTGGATCGGTCTCTCGTGCTGAGCGGCGAAGCGCAGCGCATCGTCATGGCGGGGGGCGGATCGAGCTGGCAGGACCTCGCACTGTATCTGATCGCGAGGTTTGTCGGTTTGAAGGAAGCAATGGAAGTCGCCAAGGTCTACATGCTGCAATGGCATGACATGGGACAGCAGCCGTTCGCGTCGCTCGTGAGTCTCCGGCAGACAGCCGATGTCGTGATCAACAAATGCCAGCACTGGCTGGCAATGAACTACAAGACTCATACTCCGGTCGCCGCGATGGTAGCACTTTCCGGCCTTCCGGAACGCTCCTTCATCCGGCGCTTCACCAAGGCCGCAGGCATGACTCCCCTCAACTATGTGCATGCACTACGTCTCGAGGAAGCCAAGCAGATGCTGGAGACCACCGATTTGCCGATCGAGGCCGTCGCCAACGAAGTTGGCTACGAGGATGCGAGCTTCTTCGGCCGCCTGTTCCGCCGTGAGACGAGCCTGACACCTGGGCACTATCGACTACGATTTGGTTCCTTGCGCAGAACACTGGAGCACAAACACGGAGACATGCGTCGAAGCTGATTGTTCTCCCGTTGAGCGAGTGGCTGCTTCGGGTGGAAAGCGGTCGCCCGGTCAACTCGGCTGCAACGGCCGTGGTGCACCAAAACGTGACGTTTGCCTTTAGATGTCATGGGCGACCGCTCTGTCAGGCACGGCTCCATAAGGAGTCTCTGTCCTAATCTCGCCATCGGCCCACATCGTTCAGAGCGCATGAGTTTCGTTCAGGAAGGTTATGCCGGTCGCGGCGATGATGCGGCGAGGTCATCGCGGCTCCGAGCACCTGCGTGGCGGCTGCCTTTTCTCCGGGCACTCCGCGAAAACGCCGCATCGATGGTTGCAGCAACATCCCATCGGAGGCCGTTGATTTGCTGCAGCTCTCACACACCCCGTTGAGCGAGGTCGCTAGCCTCTCCGGCGTCTCCGACCAAGCCGCTTCGCAGGTGCGTTCGTGCAGACGATGGGCAGTGTCCCCGGTGCCTGAAGACGTAGCCGGCATTCCTGAGCAGGGCTCGACAATGACGAGCAGTTCCACTCCACGAGAGCCTCGAGGGCGTCACGCACGGGTTGAAGCGTCTCTCAGTGGCTCAGCGCAGGCACGTGATCCTGCATCGGCTTCAGCTTTAGCGGCAATTAAAACGTCCAAAACTCCGTCGTTGGCTCCAAGAATCGCGCCCTCATCCTCGGCATAGTGGCGAACATCGGCAACCAACAGAAAGAGGCCAGTACCATGACGTTGAACGCAACACCAACCCCCGGCAATCTTCTCGTCTCGCCCAAGGACCACGCGCTGATCATGATCGACTTCCAATCGCAAATGTCGTTTGCGACAAAGTCGATCGACGCTGTGCAACTGCGCAACAATGCGGCGCTGGTCGCCAATGCGGCTGCCGGTTTCAAGGTCCCCACGATCCTGACGACGGTCGCGGAAAAGAGCTTCTCCGGTCCCATGTTCGCCGAGATTACCGATGCCTTCCCAGGACAGCCGCTTCTCGACCGCACCTCGATGAACACCTGGGAAGATGCGGCCGTGGTTGACGAGATCAACCGCATCGGTAAGAAGCGCCTCGTCTTCTGTGGCCTGTGGACATCCGTCTGCATTGTCGGTCCGACCCTGTCGGCGCTCGATCAAGGCTTCGAGGTCTATGCGATCGCAGACGCTTGTGGCGACGTGTCGGACGAGGCGCACGAGCGCGCCATGGACCGCATGGTACAGGCCGGCGTCCGGCCGATGACATCGCTCCAGTACATGCTCGAGCTGCAGCGCGACTGGGCGCGCACCGAGACTTACGACATGACGACCGGCATCGCCAAGAAGTTCGGTGGCGCCTATGGCCTCGGCATCATCTATGCCAAGACCATGTTCGGCGCGTCCGAAGGACACTGACATCCACTGAGTGATCCGTCCAGCATCGCTCCGGCCGCGCGCTTGCGGTCGGAGCGGCGACCGCAATCCGTGAAAAGGAATTGACGATGAAGATGTATCTCCTCTCGCTCGGGGCCGGCCTGCTCGTCGGTGTCATCTACAGCCTGCTCAACGTTCGCTCGCCGGCTCCGCCGGTGATCGCACTGGTAGGGCTCTTGGGGATCCTCGTAGGCGAACAGGCGGTGCCGCTCGTCAAGCGCCTGATGTCAGGCAATCCGGTCACGGTGTCCTGGTTCAGCAGCCGCTGCATCCCGCACGTCTTTGGGGAACTGCCGACCGGGGCCGATCATGATCATGCTGGCGTGCCCGACCGGGCGCCGACACGGGAGATCAGCTAATGCCGACGCGCCGCGGGTTTCTGGGAGCAGCCTCAGCCCTCGCGCTCCCCAACCTGTTTTCGCCGGCGCGCGCCGCCGATTCCGCTTCGATATCAGGAGACAAGCCAATGAGCGCC
>NZ_JASKLR010000051.1 GCF_030124325.1 Sinorhizobium sp. 8-89 | reverse complement strand
ACCAGAGGCTCCGTAAGCTTCTGGCGGAAAAACTGCGCACGGAAAATGCCGACCTGCGCAAGAGACTCGGGCTGGATGAATAGGAGATCCGCAGCTCGCGATAGGCCGTCGGGACCTAGAAGCACGCCTACGGATTGTTCCAGTAGGAGTCTAGCGCCCACGCACGCATTGACCAGTTGAACAGAGCGGGGAAGGGCTGTATTGGTCCACCCGTAGCAATGCAGTGGCGCCGACCGGCGCTTGAGTTGAGACATATGAAAACGCCACCACGCAGGTTTATTGTTGAATTCAAGTCGTCCCGACGGCAGCAAAAGGGGCGGACAAACTCGATTTGGGGGGAGACGGACTTCAAGGCTCTGACCCGCGAAGTGGAAGAGATAGCGCCGCATCTGTTCAATTCAACAGAACCAACCGTCCCGTCGGATGCAGATCACCCGCCGATCAACTCGAATGCGGGTCTCGCCGTGCAAGACACGGACGAACAAAAAGAACGAGCTGTGTTGGCCTCGACCGAAGACGCAGTCGAATCATCGGAGTTGGATGACCCCACTCGTTCGGCAGAGGACGCTGTTTTTCAACCGCAAGAAATCTCGCCGCCTCGAACAGGACCAGAAGGCGGTGTTTCACGAAAGAGCCCCAAGCACATTCCGATGGACGTGGGTGAGGATAAGACCAGGCAGGCCAACAATGTAGAATCCCCGATCCCCATGGACGAACTGGACGCCCTTGACCTAGAAAACAAGCGACTCAAGAGGTTGCTCACTGAGCGGCTTCGTGTACAGAACTTGCAGCTCAAGAAGATGCTTGAACGCTTTGATGTCCCCTGAGTTCTGGAGCTCATGGCAAGGTCGGCCGCTCCCGAAAGCCCTTCAGGAGCGTCCAGGGCTGCGCTCTTTCTCGCGCTAAGCACGGTTCAGGGCCGCCTGTTGAAATCAAGTACGCACCATCCTCCCGACTTCCCGTCGCCGTTTTGGATGACAAAATCAAACTGGAGCCCACACCGGTTTGCAATCCATTCCGATTGCTTGGGGAAGCTGCTGGCCACCTTTGCAACGGTCTCGCACCGTGGCCACGGGTCGTGATGACGCTCCGTTCCCTGAGCCAACCCAGTTCTCGGGATTATCTGAGATGTTCCTCCCGAAACGCGGTTCGCGATGGTTGCTCAGTTCCTATAGGAGGAAGAAGATGCTAGAAACCAGGACCTGCGTGCGGGCTACCCAATGGTCGCGCCGGCTTACGCCGACGCTCGTTCGCGTCTAGCCAAGGAGATCGGCAAGCGTCGCAGGCATCCCGACAAATAAATGCGTTATCGCCTGGGTGGGCATCGCTGCTTGAAGCCTGTTCGGGGCGGCTCTCCTTCCTCGCGACAAGGCTTTGTCGCGAACGGAGTCCGTCCACCCCAACTGAGATCCGAGGCTATCCAGTGGCCGCCTCGGAGAGCAATGATTTTCACCGCCCAAGGCCATACTGATCATCCTGTATAGGCCCGGCTGAGCGTCTCACGATTTGCTCCGTCCCTCCTGGCGGGGGCGACCGATAGTCCGCCAACTCAATCATTGCCAGTTATTCATTGGCTCCGTGGCGCGCCCCGGGCGACCCAGGCGGCGCCTTCCCGCCCATGATGAAAGCCGTTGGAAGGCGGGGCTAATGGATAGATCCGTCGCAATCGTTCGATCCCGCCGCCCGCGTCCACCCGACCGCTTAGAAGTTCGTCATAGACACGCGCGACCGCCACATGTCGCAGTCCTGCGGCGACAGGCGAAAGTGGAGCACGCCATGACAAGATCAAGTCCTGGAACTCCGGAACGAGGGCCTGGCAGGTGAAGGAGACGGTCTGCACGCCATTCGGGGCGAGGAAGGATTGTCCGTCGAGGGTTTTCACGGCAAGACCGTCCGGATCCTCCTTGCAGACGAACTGGCAATTGTCCTTGACATAGCCCTTGGCGCGGGCATGGGCGCAACGCGCGGAAATCGCGAGCGGCATGCGCCCGAAGGCGAGCACTTCGAAATCGATGCTCATCTCTCTGATGGAGAGTTGCAGAAGTTCGGGCGGCAGGCACATGCTCGTCGCGCCACGTTTCGAGAGCACGCGGGCGGTCGCCGCGTTGTGGACGTTGACCAGCGGTCCAACCTAATGCGGCTTCCCCTCGAGCAGAGCCAGCGTCGAAAGATCATTCGCCTCGACCGGGTAGGGGCTGGCGTATAGCCGGAATAGAGTCGTGTCGAGCAAGACTAGACCGGCCGCCGATCAGCTCCAGTGAAGGCGAGATTGTGCGGCAGCCGTTGGCGATCGTCCTCGGGCTTTCTGCCCCTGCCAGCCGTTCAACGAGGTAGAGCTTTTCGAAGAACCGGAGCGCCCGCTCCGGCGGTCCGCCACCTTTCTTTCTGGCCTTGAGAGCGTCTACAAACCGCCGCCTGGTATGGGCCTATGTAGCCAAGATGGGTCGCGGCCTCGAGTGGGAGCCGCGCGGAAAAGCCATGCCGCGGCAATCACCGAGAATGGGAGTCGGCGGCAGGATGCCGATCGACAATAATCTTCTGGAGCATGGCATCAGAATCTTTGCCACTGGCCGGAAAAGCTCGCAAGTCGTCGCCACGAGACCGTGTCGGCCATCCAGAGCCTGCCTTGCAATTGTCACACTTATTATGTTTTGTTGCACCGCAGCATTACCGATCTGCCAGCCCCTGTAGCTGCACCTGCCTGTCTACAGCTGCCTGTACGGCGCATGATCGAAGGAGTTACTATGGCATGTTCAATGAGCAACACAGGCGCGTCCGCCATCGGCCGAGGCCACCTCGATATCGGAGACGCTGTTCGGCGATCTCGCGAAGCGGTGGGATATAGCATCGAGGACCTTGCATTGACCTGCGGGCTCACTGGCACTGAAATTACAAGGATCGAAATAGGTGCTGATGTCGACCCGGCCAAGCTCAGGCGCATCGCGGCTGCACTTCGAGTGCCAAACTCCGCGTTCCTGCAGAACTAACGCCAGCGCGTGGCGTCAGCGGGATCTGCTCCCCGTGCGCGTGCGTTTTGTTGCGGCGCCGCCGGCTCGAGGCGAGGTGCATGGTCCCCGTCTCCTCGCAGCCCTGATCATTCCCCCTTCGAGAGGTGAGGGCGGCCCGGACAACCTTGCTGCCACTCGGCGCGTACGATATTCGCCGCGGGGCTGATCGAAGTTCGAGCAAACGTTCCGACTTTCCAAACCTGCTGAGTTAAGGTGATCGGCCCCATTGCCACGAGCGGAGCGCTAAGGTACGCCTCGACGGTGAGCACGTCAGCCTGTTGGCTTTAGCTCGCGCGGAAGGCGTAAGCTGCTCGTGGACCATTGCGGCGATCTTCATGTGGCCCTCGTCCCATCAGGCGACGGCGGTGCCGGACCAGCGCATTGCGGCTGACAAGCATGCGAGACGGAAAGTCATTTGGCAGATCCTCTCGGCGAAGACAGGTCGGGGTAGGCTCAATCCGGAGCTAACCTGCCGGTCGGATCGACATCGTTGCGGGAGGTGCTACGGACGTAGTTCGCAAGTTTCGTGACGGTTTCGAACTTCTGGGGGTCGCGATAAGGCCCGAACTTGAAGTATTGCGTGAGGCGCGGTCCGGTCTTCGCATAGCCGATTCTGCCGTCCACCCTGCCGATCTTGACGCCGTTGGCCCAGATCTCAACGAACGCCTTGTTATCCGGGGTCAGCCCAAGGTGATAGACCATCGTCGTCCAGCGGCCGAAGGGATCGGGAAGCAGGTGATACTGTTGCGCGATAATGCCACGAGCACATCCGGGGTCGCGTGCAACTTCGATGGCCTTGGACGTGAAATCCATCCTGCTCTTGCGATGCTGCAGAGGCGGAACCACCTTCGCCTTGTCGTCATGGGGCCATCCCGCCGGCGACTGCGAAAGTGGAAGTTGGTCGGCCACCAGCACTCTGCAGAGCACGTCGTCGGGGCTCTGCTTCGGAGCGAGGTTGTCCTGCTCGACCGTCACCGTGAACCTGCGGCCGGTGAAGCGCTGCGCGACGAGGGGGCCGCCGCGCGCGGCCTCGCCCTCCTTCCACTGTCCTGCGACGAACCGCTTGGAGGTCGCCTTCAGGCTATCGTCGAGGAACATGTCGAAGCGGTACCATACATCGGTTCCCAACGGCACGCGGGCCTCATGGGATTCCCATAACTCGGCCCTCTCGTCGCCATCCCGCTGATAGTCTCCGTCCTCGTCGATGCAGCCGGCATGATGCTCCCTCAGGGGAGCTAGCGCCTTCGGCTCCGGTCGCACGGTCGCGACCATCGCTGTCCGGCCTGACCCGTCCGTGGCGCCGAACTTGAAGGTGTTCTCCGGACGATGGCAGACGAACCAGTATCTAGGACGCGGTTCCTTCGCGAAGTTCTCCGACACGAGATATCGTGGCGGGCCCGCCATGGAATGGGTGCAGCCGGCCAGAAACGCCAGAAGGACAGGAGACAGAAATGCGCGCACGTCGTCCTCGGAAACGGAGAGTTTCGATCGCGGTGTAGAAGACCGAAAATCTCAATCCAGATTGCAACCTGTAATATTATCGTCGTATCATTTCGTGTAAGAGTGTCAAGGCTGGTCGATTGGGAGCAGACCTTCGGGGCACTTGAAAGGACTTTGGCGGGCAGCAGCAACCATACTATTTCGATAGCCGTATCGTGGGGACGCTACGACATTGCTCGCGTTCGACGTTCTGGACGAAAGGGCTCGAAAAGGACTCGCCGGGTTCACGATCAGGGTGAAGCCTCCGACACGACCTCCATACTACCTTCTCAACAACCTTCGCTTCGAGCATCCGGAACAGCATGCGCGGGATACGTCGGGGCCTGAAAAATTCGACGATGAACGCGCCGATACGCAAGTTCAGATGGCTTCACGTGCCCGGACTCGACTACCAGGGACTCGACCCAGAATTCGGCTCATATACGTACACGATTACGCCGCGCTACTTCGGCGATGACCATCGGCTGAAGGCGTTCGATCGCGCTCTGAGCCTCGACATCAAAGTGACTATGGCACCTTTCGAGACAAAGAACCTGAAGCTCGGCTTCACCAGGGGCTACACGCAGTCGCAGGCGTTCGCCCGTCACTTCGGCAAGTCGGCTCCGATCCGGCCGAAGGGCGACGAGCTGCTCTTCGACACCGGCGAGGTTGCGGGCCGGTCTCTGCAGGGCGAGGAGTTCCGCTCCGCTGGTCTGGCTTCACCGCGCGGAAGCTGATCTTCGAGGTGTTGGACGAGGTGAAGGGCGACAAAGATCTTGAGCTCGATGTCTTCGCCTACGACCTCAACGAGCCGGACGTCATGAAGGCGCTTATCAGCCTGGGCGCGCGGGCCCGCATCATTCTCGACAACGCGGCCTTGCATCACGACACGGACAAGCCCAAGCCCGAGGACCAATTCGAACAGAAGTTTGCTGCGTCCGCGGGCGCCGGCTCCATAAAACGAGGCCGCTTCCGACGCTACGCCCACCATAAGGTCTTCATCGTGAAGAGGAACGGCGCGGCCCAGCTGGATCCTGAAGGGCTCCACAAACCTCTCCGTCACCGGCGTCTACGTCAATTCGAACCACGTGCTGGTCTACGATGACGCGGCCGTCGCCGGGCGATACCTGCAGGTCTTCGAGCACGCTTGGAAGACCAAGGCGAGCAGTTCGTTCAGACAGTCGCCGCTCGCAAACACCCGGTACGACTTCGATCAGGACGTCCCATCGACGAGCATAACGTTCGCACCGCATGCCGAAGCGATGGCCAGAAGCGTGCTCGGCGACGTGGTCGCCAGGATCGGGAAGGAGGTCACTGACGGCGGCATGCGGGCCAGCATCCTCTTCGCCGTGATGGAGCTGGACAGCCGCGCGCTGAATCCCGTCTACGAAGTGCTGAACAAGATCCATACCGAGAAGTCCATCTTCTCGTTCGGGATATCGGACAATCCGAAGGGGATTTCGCTTTACAAGATCGGCTCCGGCCAGAGCGTCCTGGTCACCGGCAAGCCGGGCAGGACCCACCTGCCGCCTCCTTTCGAACAGATCCGCTACGTGGGGCTCGGCCATCAGGTCCATCACAAGTTCGTCGTATGCGGGTTCCGTGGCAATGACCCCACGGTGTTCTGCGGATCGTCCAACCTTGCGCTCGGTGGCGAGCAGGCCAACGGCGACAACCTCCTGGCTATCCGCGATCCGGAGGTCGCGACGGTCTTCGCGATAGAAGCCATCGGCCTCATCGACCACTTCAATTTCCTGAACGGATTGGATAGGGCCCCCTCTGCCAACGACGAGGCGGCGCGGACCGCCGACAAGCGCGAAGCCGCGGTCCAATCGGAATGGTTTCTCAGTAGCAGCGACGCATGGGTCGGAAAATACTTCGATCCGGACGACCTCCACTGCAGGGATCGCGGACTGTTCGCACTTTAGGCAGGCGTAACAATGCCCCGCAAACGCCCTTCGCATGTTGCGATCGGCTTCACATCGATTTCGGGATGCCGGGGTCAGGCGGCCATCGACCAATTCACGCTACCGTTGAGTAAGCGATAATAAAATCTCGTGGTGTTTGCACAAGTCATCTGGACCGCCTTCCTCCTTTGTGCAAGATCCGCCGGGAAGGGGAGAAGCGCATGAACCATATCTCTGCAGCTCAAGCCGAGCCAATCGAGCAATCCATATTTCAAAGCAATCTTTCCGTCGAAGCCAAGATTGAGCGAGCTCGCATGGAGCTTCTGGATCTTGGAGCGCGGAACCGCCTGCTGAACGTTCCGCGCTTCTCGAAGAGCGCGAGGACGGTCGACGTCGTCGAAGAGAAGTCGTCGGAGGTCTTCCGAATACTCGTTTCCGAAGGCAGGGCGATGACGTTCCTGCCTGGTGCGAAGGGCAGGGACTCCAAGGACGACCAGGAGGACGAATCCTTGGCAGAGCTGGCGCTCCCCGACGATGACGAGAGGGACGAAGGCGGACGTCTCGTCCGGCACGGCGACACCAAGCTTCAGACCCGCATGACGCCCAACGGCCTGCAGAAGCGGCTCCTCGATCTCTATTTCGACGCCCGGACGCTCGAGGAAGAGCAGGGGGTCAATATCCTATTTCTGGGCTTCGGCACCTTGAAGTGGGTCGACCCCAACAATGCCGAGAACGTTCGCTACGCACCGTTGATCCTCGTGCCCGTAAGACTGGAACGTGGCAGCGCAGCCGAACGTTTCAGACTACGCGCGCGACCGGAGGAATTCGCGTCGAACCTTTCTCTGGAAGCCTTTCTTGATAGGATACACAAGATCCGAATGCCAGTGTTCGAGGCGTCGGATGACTTCTCATTCGAGGAATACGCCGCCAAGGTAGCGGAAGCCATCAGCATCAAGCCGACGTGGTCGGTGCAGCCCGACGACATGGTTCTCGGGTTCTTCTCGTTCGCCAAGTTCCTGATGTACCGGGATCTGGATCCGAGTCTCTGGCCGGAAGACAAGAAGTTCACCGACCGCCCCTTGATAACTTCGCTGGTTTCCGACGGCTTCACGAGGACGGAGGAACTGCTAGCGGAGGATGCGAATATCGATCTTCACATTTCGCCTCGCGAGATGACGCACATCGTCGACGCGGACAGTTCGCAGACGCTGGCGATCCACGAAGCACGCAGAGGCCGAAATCTCGTCATTCAGGGACCGCCGGGAACGGGCAAGTCGCAGACGATCGCCAACATCATCGCGTCCGCCGTCGCCGATGGAAAGACAGTCCTTTTTGTCGCGGAAAAGATGGCCGCTCTCGAGGTGGTCAAGCGTCGTCTCGATCAGGCGGGCGTCGGGGACGCGTGCCTCGAACTTCATAGCAACAAGGCCAACAAACGTGCCCTCCTCGCCGAACTGCAGCACGTCTGGGATCTCGGCGCTCCGAAGGGAGAGTCTAGCGACGCGCTCGATCGTCGGCTCACCGAGACGCGTGACAGTCTGAACGCGCATCCCGTTCGGATGCACACAGTCTATCAGCCTTACGGGCTGACGCCGTTCCAGGTAACCGGCCACCTTTCGCGACTAAGGCGGCAAGGCCTTCCGCCTTCGGACATCGAGCTTGCGAACGCCACGACCTGGACGCCCGAGACCCGCGACCGGATTGTCATGCTTCTGTCGGAACTGGCGGAGCGTATCAGGGACATCGGTCTCCCGATCGATCATCCGTGGTATGGCGTTGGTCTCACGGGCATCACGCCGCTCGATCTTGAGCGTCTGACCGGCCGCCTGAGAACAGCGAGTTCCGACCTAACGCAGCTCGTCGCGGATATGCAGGCGGTTAGCGCCCGCCTGGAGCGGGAAAGGCCGTTCTCCATCACCTCGTTCAAGAAGGACGTGGCACTTGCCGAGCGGATTGCGTCATGCCCTGAAAAGGTCGCGCCGCGGGCATTGGCGAACCCGATCTGGGATACGGAGCAGTCGGCGATCGCCAAGGCAGTCAAGGATGGAGCACAGTTCTCACGCCTGAGAGGCGATGTAGACGCTCTGTTTCAAGGCGAGGCCTGGGCGACGGACCCGTCGCCTATTGCCACGCAGTTTGCACGGCTGCCCACGGACTTCCCTGCGGCCGGCTTCGCCACTCTCTCTCAGATCGACGCAGCGCTCCCTCGCTTCCTGAGCGCCGCGAGCGCTCTGCGTGGCCTGCTCGGCGTCAACGCCTCTCCCACGCTTACCTCGATCGACCGGCTGATCGTCATCGGCCAGCGGGTGGCCGAAGCTCCCGACGCCAGCCCGGACGCCTTCGTCGCTGCAATATGGGAACGTGGCCTCGACCAAGCGGGCGACTTGGCCGAAGCAGTGGCGACGCTCAGACAGGTTCAGTCGGAGTTGTCTGGAAGGATCTCCGACCAGGCATGGGACATCGATCTGACTGATGCTCGTACGGCGGTCGCAATCCATGGCGAGAAGCTCTTCAAGTTCCTGAGCGGCGACTGGCGGAAGGCCAAGGCATTGCTGAAGACGGTGATGCCCCAGACGACACCGGCAGAGACGATCCGCATCCTCGACCTGCTCCAGAAGGGCAAGCAGGCGCGTGCCATCATCAAGGACGGCGACTCTCTCGGGCGATCGGCGTTTGGAGCCGACTGGCGCGGCGAACGCTCCGATCCCAAGCCGCTGGAAAACCTCGTTCTGTGGATGCGGAGCCTGCGCGGCGTCGGAACGGAGGCAAGGCTGATCGCAGGTCGGCTCAGCGACAAGGCTGCCGTCGCCGCCCGATGCGAGCAGGTGCACTCGCTGCAGCAGGAGGTACGTGGTCTGCTGCTATCCGCCTGGAGCGACCTCGGCGAAGAAGCGGCGAAACTCTTCGCCGACGTGCCCGGCGCAGAAAGCGTAGTCCTCACCGACGCTGCCAAGCTCTTCCATGATGTTGCCGAGGCAGACCGAGCGTTCCTCGCCCTTTCGCGGTCACCACATTGCGAGGCGTCGGTGCGACTGCAGGCATTGAAGCTCCTGTCCGAGGCCCAGGCACTGAAAGTGTCGCTGGACGCGTTCGAAGTCACCGGGCACGCAGCCTTCGCCGGACAATGGATGGGGGCTGAATCCGACTGGCCGGCGCTGGCGTCGATTGCCGAATGGGTTTCTTCGAACAGCGACATCAGGCATCTTGCCTCGCGGATCGAGGACCGCGCGTCCACCGCCAAGGCAGCACACACGGCTTCTGGCGCGGGGGACGCCCTGGCAATAGGGATCGGCGACATCCTCGATTTCCTAAAGGCGGATCGGAATATCGTCCTCGGAGCGGAGAGCGCCAACGATGCCCCGCTCGATCTGCTGAGGGCGAAGATCGACCGATGGATCGAGAACGACGAGCAGCTTTCGAAATGGGCCGCCTACAAGGGCAGGGCGCAGGACGCGAGTGAAGCCGGCGTCGGCCTGGTCGTGGAACGGCTCGACGACGGCCGAGTGCGGCCCGACGACGTCGCGTCGTACGTCGAGATGGCCATCTACGAGGCGGTCCTGAGGGATCAGCACCGGCGGGATCCGGAACTCGTCCGGTTCGACGGCGAAGTTCATAGCCGCCTCGTGAGCGAATTCGCCACTCTGGATCGCAGCCGCATGGCGCTTTCACGGCTGGAGGTGGTGCGCGCGCATCATAAGAAGATTCCGGCGGTCATGGGTATCGGCCCGGTCGGCGTCCTCCGCGGCGAAATGGCTCGGCGTAAGGGTCACATGCCCATCCGTCAGCTGATGCAGAAGGCGTCTCCAGCCATTCAGGCATTGAAGCCCGTCTTTATGATGAGTCCGCTCTCGATCGCGCAGTTCCTGCCCCCAGGCCAGCTTGAATTCGACCTCCTCGTGATGGACGAGGCCAGTCAGATCCAGCCGGTCGACGCCCTCGGCGCCGTGGCGCGTGCGAAGCAGGTTGTGGTCGTCGGAGACGAGCGGCAGCTGCCGCCAACCCGCTTCTTCGCAAAGATGACGTCCGGTGGATCGGAGGACGACGACGGACAGGACGGCGCGCAGGTCTCAGACATCGAAAGCATTCTTGGCCTCTTCGCGGCCCGAGGGCTGCCGCAGCGGATGCTGCGGTGGCATTATCGCAGTCGTCACCAGTCGCTGATCGCGGTCTCCAACTCCGAATTCTACGACAGCAAGCTGTTCATAGTTCCGTCTCCGTATACGCAGGAGGCGGGGATTGGGCTCCGCTTTCGTCACGTGCCCGGTGGCGTGTTCGAGGACGGCATGAACAATACGGAGGCCAAGGTGGTCGCGGAGGCGATCATCCGTCACGCGATCGAGCACCCGAACCTCTCGCTGGGCGTCGCCGCGTTCTCAATCAAGCAGCGCAGGGAGATCCAGGATCAGTTGGAACTTCTGCGGCGACTGAACCCGCAGACCGAAGAGTTCTTCCACGCACACCCGCACGAGCCCTTCTTCGTCAAGAACCTGGAAAACGTCCAGGGGGACGAACGCGACGTCATTCTAATCTCGGTCGCCTACGCGAAAAACGCACAGGGCTTCATGGGGATGCGGTTTGGTCCGCTCGGCGCCGAGGGCGGCGAGCGCCGACTGAATGTTCTGATCAGCCGCGCCAAGAGGCGCTGCGAAGTCTACTCGTCGATCACCGATGAGGACATCGATCTCGAGCGTGGCAAAGGCAAGGGCGTCTTCGCGTTCAAGCTCTTCCTCCACTACGCCCGGACCGGTCGCCTTGCTATGGGCCAGCGGACTGATCGTCAGATGGACAGCGTGTTCGAGGAGCAGGTGATGGCAGCCCTCCAGGAGCGTGGCTACCACGTCCATCCTCAGGTTGGTATTGCCGGCTTTTTCCTCGACCTCGCGGTAGCAGATGAGGCCGTTCCTGGCCGTTACCTGGTTGGTGTCGAGTGCGACGGCGCTGCGTATCACGACTCCCGATCCGCCCGTGACCGGGACCGTTTGCGACAGGAGGTTCTCGAAGATCACGGCTGGACGCTTCATCGCATCTGGAGCACCGACTGGTTCCAGCGACCCAAGGCTGAACTCGAACGACTTGTTGCGGCGATCGAACAGGCCAAGGCAGACGCCGTCGCCAACCCATCCGGTAATCACGGGGCTTCGCGCGCGGTGCCGGTCGAGGTCGTCACTATCGAGCGGGCCGACGTCACGGAAGTCGGACTTCAAGCCGCCTCCGAGGCGACACCTGCAAACAACCTTTACGTGGAAGTGACGCTTCGTCCGAACATAACGAGCGAACTCCATGAGGCTCCAATTGGCGTCATCGTTTCCCTGGTGAAGCAGACGGTCGAAGCCGAGGGGCCGATCCATAAGGACGAGATCGTCACCCGAATCCGGACGGCTTGGGGACTGCAACGGGCCGGGAACCGTATCGACGCCCACGTAGGTTCGGCGATGGACATCGCTCACAGGGCGGGAGAAATCCTCCGGGAAGAGGGGTTCCTCGTCTGGCCCGAGGCGCCCATCGTGCTTCGCGATCGCAGTGGCGTAACGTCACTGAGCCTGCGAAGGATCGAGATGATCCCGCCTATGGAAATCGATCAAGGCCTCAAAGAGATCATCGCCGCAAGCATGGGAGCAACCGCAGAGCAGGCCGTTAACGCGGTCGCGCGAGGCCTTGGGTTCAAGTCGACCAGCTCGCAGTTGCGGGATGCCATCCTCGCCCGGATTGACGCTCTGAAACTGGAGGGTGGACTCGTGGAGGAAAACACCATGCTCAGGGTGACATAGCTACCTGGGAAGCGGTGGGAGGACGCGACGCTAGAAGGAATGTGCTATTCAGGGCAGCATGTATCGCGACGAGCACGCAGCGACGGTTAAGAGACCCCGCAGTCCCACTGATGCTATGTGGCCGCGGACATCCACTGACGACAGTTGGTACACGTGCGGATAGCCGACATCTCGCGCAAGTGTATAACACACGTCTTTGGGTTTCATCTGAGCCCCGACATGGAACCTTTGTAACCACAACGTTATTTCAACGTCGGTGATGGGGCAGCTGATCTCGATTCCCTGGCGGAATAATTTCGTCGGACTCTATCTCTCATCGGCTCTCAACCCGCTGTTGCTTGGCCGCACAGCGATGGAAGACTCACGAGAAGCCGTCGACAACCGCAACAACGCTGAATTCTCCGCCGCAACAGCGGCGGCGTGCCAGAGTCTGTTGTGGAGAAAGTCGATACGTCTCCGAACACCCGCGCCGTCGTCGGGCCGCGCATCCGTTCCTTCTAACATTCCGTCCCCACGGTACCGTCGGGTGCTTCAGCTAATGGACCTGTCTGCAGGGCACCGGCCTCTCTGCCAGAGCGAATGCGGTTGCAAAACAATGAACAGAACACCAATGACCGGATTCGGGTAGCATGGTGCCCACTCGAAAACTAACTAGATTGGGTGACGGTCAAAATTCAAAAGCTTAAAGGACGCAAAGAGGTGGAGATTATAACATTTGACGAACAGAAGATCCTCGTCGGCACTCGCCGGATAGAATGCGCCGACGAGGCCGCCTTGTTCGCTTCTGAAGTTGAAGGGCTGGGACGCGCTGTTGCCAAAGTCCGTCGCCAGAGCGGTGCCGCAAGGATCATCGCCCGAACACTCCTCGGCGAACTTGGATTTCCACCAACCCCAATCTTGAAAACGGAACTTGGAATTCCGATTTGGCCAGATGGCGTTGTCGGATCTTTGGCACATCACGCTACGGTAGCAGCGGCCGCCATTGCAGAGAAGAAGACCATTTTGTCGCTTGGCCTCGACATTGAACCTAATGAGCCTCTTCCGAACGGTCTAATTGAGTTGATCGCAACGTCCAGGGAGCAAAGCATGTACGACTTCCGTCTGCTCCAGCGGAGGGACCTTTTTGTTTTAAAGGAGGCAGTTTACAAAGCGTATTGCCCAATACATCGCGAATTTCTGGAATTTCAGGACGTCGAAATCGATATAGGCGCCGGGTTGGCGTACGTCCCAAAGGCGAATTGTGCCTTTTCGATTGCGCTCCTTACCTCTGACAATATTATCGGTCTGGCGTATTTAATCGCCTGATCGAATTAGATGCATTGGGGTCTCGTGAAGACTACGGCTGGCAGGACCGCACTGCCCCGTGTCGGACACATGTCGGAAATGGGACATGGCCGCTTCAGACGGCTCTCTCCATTGGCACGTTCCACGCGGATTTATCGACAACGGCTCGCCTGGGAGAATGTCCGCGACTATACCTAATGAAAGCTCAGAGTGCCCCGCTGGATTGCAGAAAATCCCGGCTCGATGAACCTTCAGCACGTACCCCCAAACAAATCGGCAGCAGCATGACTGGCTTCGCCCTATAGAGGAGGTTGTGCAGGATTATGTTTGGCCGAGCCCGAGCTCCGGAGCCAAGACCTATTCGGCCCATGACCCTCAACCGCTAAACCGCACAGACAGCGACCGTTACGTCGCCAATGTTCGTTAATGCCGATGTCTCATCAACAAAACCGTCGATCCGGCCGACTAGCGATCACAGCCAAACGCCTTGGGTCCGGCGTTGCTCACATTCCAGTGCCGGTCCACGGCTCACGCTAACCCCACTGATCCCGAAGCGATCTGCTGCCTCACAATGTGTCGCACCCCACCCGCCCAGGCAGCCCCGCGATTACGGCTCCCCGCCGGTGTAAACTCACCGGCCACCCAGTACGGCACAGGCCCGCCAAGCACGTCCAGCAAATAGAGGTCGCGTGCTCGTAACCGGTCGGAGATCGGAAGCCGAGCGATCCTGAGGCACACTATGTTGAAGGTTCGCATTGCTCCGACGTTGCACATGAGGCAAGACAAAAATCATCGTCGAAAGAGTATGCGCTTCGCTTCTGCACCACCAGGATCAGCAGCAGAAGCGGCAACATCGAAAGCCCCACGTAGTAGGCGACGCGCAACTCATTCACCGCACCGATTTAGCACATCAAAACAATCCATTGGTTCATCGATCTGGTGAAGTGTAGGTACAGAGGAGTTGAGCTCTTTATTACCGTTGTTCAGCCCGACACCGGTAAAGAATTTAGAATGCTGCGAGGAGTTGCCGATCCCGGCTAATTCTATGTCGCAGATATGCCCAGAATGTTCGCCCGCCGTACTCTGCAATATGCCTCAATCGGCACCGTCAATATTGGAGAGCCAGGATAACTCCTCCCTCTGGCTCGATATCAAGAGTACACGGGCTCTCGACTGAGAGCGCCGCGCAAAACATAGCGGCGGGCGCTTTGCCGAGGCCACCGAGTCCGACCCGATGCGCCGCCAGTTCTCCATGAGGCGCACCATACCGGGCTCGGGATAACTCTCGCCCTCGGCGGCTTGCATGCGAAGAAACGATCCGATGGTTTAAATGAGGGATAATAATGGCCATTCGATTCCTTCAGGACGAGATCAACGATCGTGATTTGAACAGAGTGTCCTCTGGACTCTCCAGCATCTTCATCGGCAGTGGTACGCTGGCGATTCAATGCGCAAAGATCGCAATTGAGATGGGTTACAGAATCCAGGCGGCGCTATGTGCTGACCTAATATTCCGTGATTGGGCTGCCCAATGTGGCATACCATGCTTGGGAAACATGGAGGAGCTATCGGCGCTCCTGGAAGCAGGACCTGTAGACTCTATATTTTCCGTCGCCAATCCATTTATCTTGCCAAGGAATGTGTTTAGTCGAGCGCGACAAGGCGCTTTCAACTATCATGACAGCCCACTGCCAAGATATGCGGGAACTAACGCAACATCGTGGGCCCTTCTTGCCCAAGAGCCTGAACATGCCATTACGTGGCATTGCATCGATGATGGAATCGATACCGGTGAGGTGCTCATTCAGCGGTTGGTATCAATTACGCCAACCGACACAGCATTAAGTCTGAACCTCAAATGTTATCAAGCTGCCATAGGAGGGTTTACCGAACTCCTTGAAGGTTTGATCAACGGAGGGCTCAAAGGTCAATTACAAAACCTTGCAGGCAGGAGTTACTTTCCAAGGCATCGACGACCTGATGCTGCGGGGTGCATAAGGTGGGATCAATCTGCAGAATCGTTGTCAGCGTTAGTGCGTAGCTTGGACTTTGGGATGTATCATTTGAACCCATTGTGCTCGGCTAAGGTGCTTCTTGCCAATGACGCTGTCGAAGTTCGGCGGCTAGAGGTGGCGACGCCAGGCTGTGGATTTCCATCGGGTTCATTGCTTGAGATCCATCAAGACCGCTGGCGTGTGGCAACAGCAACCGACAATGTTGATATTTGGTTTGGCAGTTCTGATGATCAGCTTATCGATACAGTAGCACTTGCAAGGCAGTCAAATCTGGACGTTGGCGCTCGCCTCCCGATTTTAAGCGATGATCAAGCAAGGAGCATAACTAGAGTATTTGAAACGCTGGCGCCGCGAGAGGACTTCTGGCGACAACGGCTGCAACGATTTAAGTCATTACACCCTCCATTTCCAACATCGTCAGCATCTGCGGTTTCGTCTGCTTGGCGATCGAGCAGCGCATTGGTCCCAAGTGTATTGACCAAGTTCTCGCCGATATATCGCATTGAATGCTTAATCAGCGCTTGGCTAATCTATCTTGCCCGTGTCACAGGCGAAGCAGAACTTCAGCTGGGTTGGGCCACAAACCCCAATGCATCGCGAGTTGGGTTCTTTGCAGAAGAGGCACTTATCGCCTCAGTCGTCCCAATGGAAGTGTCCGTTGACCTTAGCTGCAATTTCGAAGAAGTGCGCAAGGCTGTTGCTGCGGAATGCGTTCTGTTGAACGAGAACGACAGCTTTGTGCGAGACCTTGTCTGGCGCCATCCCAAGTTCCGAAATGCCGAACTGTTTCAATCAAACCGGCCGTGGCCGATTGGTATCACGATCACCACGCACAATAGCACCGGCGCCGATGATTTGCCTTCCGGTATGGATTCGGAGACCATCCCATCCGGCGAGGTGCTTACACTGGTCATTTGCTCGGCGGACGGGAGTTTTCGGTGGTACTTCGATGCAGATCGCTTAAAGCGCGAGCACATCGAGCGCGTCACACAGCACCTCGAAAATCTGTTGCATGCCGCAATGGCCGACCCGCAGCGGCCGGTGCGCGAGCTCGACATCCTTCCGGCCGACGAGCGCAGCTATCTGCTGGAGGAGCTGAACCGGACGGCGGCGGATTATCCATCGGACAAGTGCATCCACGAGCTGTTCGAGGCGCAGGTCCGGC
>NZ_JASKLR010000006.1:267139-305519 GCF_030124325.1 Sinorhizobium sp. 8-89 | reverse complement strand
CAGGAACCGAACCGTGCAGGCGACCACCGAGCGCAAGGCACGCAGGGACAGCGCCGGCAAGAAGAAAGCGGCCAAGGGCGACATGCCGCGCATCGTTGCCGGCGGGTTGCAACGCAAGGCAGAAAACACCAGCGGTGATAATGCGCGACTGGCCGAACGGCTGAGGACGCGCGCAATGGAGGACGTTGCTGCCGCACGGCAAAAGATCGAGGTTCTGCAGCGGCTGACGGTCACGCTGGCACCGACCGGTCTGCCGGCGAGCCGTACCGTGCTGAGGATCGACAATGTCACCGCCGGTTATGATCCGCAAAAGCCTGTGCTGCGAAACCTTTCGCTCGAGATCGTCGGGCCGGAACGGATCGCCGTCACGGGCCCGAACGGATCGGGGAAGACCACGCTGATTTCGATGCTGACTGGGGTGTTACAGCCGTTGTCCGGCACTGTGCGGGTGCCGGTGAAAACCGCCATGCTCGATCAACGGGTGAGTCTGCTCGATCCAGCGCTCACAATCCGCGACAATTTCAAACGGCTCAACCCCGGCGCAGACGAAAATGCCGGCCGCGCGGCACTGGCGCGCTTCATGTTTCGCGCCGACGCGGCGCTGCAGGTCACCGGCACGCTTTCAGGCGGGCAGATGTTGCGCGCCGGCCTTGCATGCGTGCTCGGCGGGCCGGAACCGCCAGCGCTCCTGATCCTCGACGAGCCGACCAACCATCTCGACATTGATTCCATATCGGCGGTGGAGGCCGGGCTTCGCGCCTATGACGGCGCGCTCGTCGTCGTCAGCCATGACGAGCTATTCCTGAAAGAGATAGGCATCACCCGTCGGCTGGAACTCGGCGTCAGAAGCGCATGAGCTTCTCGCAAGGCAGCAACGAGCCCTTCGGCATTTGTTCTTGCGACTTCGAGCACATACAGAGAGTTCTGTCCGTCCTGAGTGGCCGCGACAGGTGGCGAGCGGAACTTCGGGCGAGCATCGTTTGTGGCGGCACTGCGCCAGAAGCGGTCCCGGTGCGTTGACATAGGGTGAGACCGTTCCAGGCTTCGCGCCGGTAGTACCTTACCGGCCTGCGCCAACAGGTGCCGGAGCCTGTTCGAAACACTCGATCAGCATTTCGGTGAGGACACGTATCTTCCTTGCGGGATGCTGCCCCGGCGGGCGGATGACATATATGCCTGCCGGAGGCGGGGGATAGCGTGTCATGACCGGAATCAGCGCGCCGGACGCTACATAATCACGGGTTACGCCATCGGGGATCCAAGCTATGCCAACCCCTGCCAATGCGGCGGCGGCGAGAGCCAGAGCGTTGTCGGCCTTGAAGCGTCCCCGTGGATGAACCGTAACGATCTTGTCGCCATCCATGAATTGCCAGGCTTCCGTTCCCTGCATCAGAGCCTCGTGGGCGACGAGCGCCTCCGGCGTCTCGGGGGAACCATGCGTTCTGATATAGTCCGGGCTTGCGACCAGCCTTCCGTAAAGCGGACCGACGCGTCTTGCGATCATGTTAGAGTCCTGCAGATGGCCAACCCGGATAGCGCAATCAAAGCCTTCCGCGATGAGATCAACGAAACGGTCGCTGTAGGACGCATGGATGTGGAGCTGGGGGTGACGTCGCGCCATGTCCGCGAGCACGGGAGCGAAGTGGGTCGGGCCAAACGAGAGCGGCACGGCAATTCTCAAGCGGCCGCAAAGGTCACCGGCGGGTAGGATCGTTTCCCTGGCCATGTCGATCTCGGCACAGACTCTTGCTGCATGGTCCCGAAATGTGATCCCGGCTTCTGTGAGAGCCGCGCCGCGGGTCGTTCGTGCAAGAAGCTGGACGCCAAGTTCCGCTTCCAGCCGGACGAGCCGCCGACTGACCATTGACTTGGAGACGCCGAGCCGCCGCGCGGCGGGCGAAACACCCCCGGCATCAGCCACTTCCACGAATGTCCTGAGCTCCTCGATATCCAATTCGGCGTTCCCCATTCCGCGACACAGCTTGGCAGAACTGGAGGCTACCGTATCACAAACGGGAATGACAGTGTCCGTTTCGCAGGCGGCGCCGCTGTCAGCGCATGTCTGCCGGTAAACCGATCTCACACAAAAACGGCAGCAGAGGATTTATCCATGACCTTTCGTAACGGCCTTGCTTCGCTTCTTCGTCCCGAAGACTCCGTCCTCGTTCTGATCGATCATCAGCCTTATCAGCTGACCAACCTCAATAGCCACGATCCTCAGGCTGTCGTCAACAATGTGACCGCGCTGGCAAAGCTGGCAAAAGCTTTCAATGTTCCGACGATCCTCACCAGCGTGATCGCGGATCGCGGTGGCAAGCTTTTCAAGCAAATCACTGACGTGTTCCCGGGGCAGGAAGTGATCGACCGGACCTGGGTGAATACCTGGGAGGACGAGAAGGTGGTGGACCTGGTCAAGGCGACCGGCCGCAAGCAATTGATCATCGCAGGCCTGTGGACCGAAGTTTGCGTCGCGATGCCTGCGATTCAGGCAGCCGGCGAAGGCTGGGACGTGACCGTAATCACCGACGCATCGGGCGGAAGTTCAACCGAGTCTCACCAGGTCGCCATACAGCGGATGATTGCGGCCGGCGTCAACATGATGACCTGGATGGCTCTGGCTGGCGAATGGCAACGTGACTGGGCTCGCACCGAGCACGTCGAAGAGCTGACCGAAGTGCTCATCTCGCACATGAGCGGCAGCGGCATCGCGTTCCTGTGGGAGCAGCAACTGCTCAACACACCGGTACCGAGCAACGCAGGCTGATCTGAATGGGGATGACGAAAACCTTGAACGAGGCGATGCGAACAGTGCATCGCTTATCCATACTCGTCATCCCCATTCGCTGAATGCGAAGGCTCGATGTCTCGTGTGGGCCGAATCGGGACGTCCCCCGTTAGCATGTCAGGCGACCGCATCGGGTCGATCTTTCGCCTCAGCAGGCCAAGGCGTCGTCCACCTCTACTCCGAGGTATTGCACCGTACTCTCCAGCTTCTTTTGGCCGAGCAAGAGCTGGACGGCGCGCGGGTTGCCTGTCTTTTTATAAATGTGCGCCGCCTTCGTCCTCCTCATCGAATGCGTGCCATAGCGCCTGGGATCCAGCCCGATGCTCGACACCCACCGTTCGACGATCCCGCCATATTGCCGCGTCGACAGGTGCGGCGTTGCGTGCACTCGGCTGGGAAACAGATAATCCCGTTCACCGAGCCTGCGATGTCCAACCCAGGCACCGACAGCCTCCGTTTGATCGGTCAGTTCGAATTGCACTGGTCGGCCGGTTTTCCGTTGGATGATGATCGCCCGCTCGCGGGCCCTTCCGGAAATTGCAACATCGGCAACTGAGATCGCGACGAGATCACAAGCTCGCAATTTGCTGTCGATCGCGAGATTGAACAGCGCCAGGTCGCGTACCGCACCCGTCATCTGGAGGCGAGTTCGGATGGCCCAGACCTCCTTCGGCTTCAATGGAGGCTTCTGACCGCTGATGCCCTCCGCTGCCCAGCGCTCAACCTCTAAGCGGCCTAATGGTAATCCTCAATGGAAGTGACCTTTCGGGTGGTAAGCTGAAGTTCGACCACTGCTGTCCGAATGTCAGAATTGCGCCAGTCACCAGAATTCCGGGCGGGGTCGGTGATGGCGCAGAGCAGGATGGTCAACGACGCTGGCTGCAACTAACTCCCTCGTCTTCTGTGCCTGTAGTTATCCGCAACACTTCGAAGCGTTGGATCCCTGAGGATGTCAGCGGAGCAGGAAATGAAGCCCCGATCTCCTCGTGGCTGGCCAAGCTTCCCGCCGTGCATGCCGCCAGATGAAGCATGCCACCTACGACGCGTGTCACAAGCGCCGTTTGACCGCCGAGCAGCCGCCGCGAGCTCTCAGAAATGACGTCGAAAACCGGTTGCACGTCGGTTCGCGACATGGAGATGACGTTGAGAATTTGCGCAGTGATGGTCTGGCGTTCCAGCGCAATCGCAAGCTTCGATTGCAGGTTGGCATTCTCGGCCGCTGCGGAGCGTAGTTGCTGCTCAAGCTCGTCGATCCCGCGCCTCGGTTCGATGTCCATGGCTGATCATTTATACTCTGAAGCGCGCGCATTGCCGGATGAGAGCGGGCTGACGATAGCTGCGGGCTCACCGCCCGCAACGGCTGGCCCCCAGAGCAGGCTCTGGGGGGGCATTGCCAGAGAAAGGCCGTTCGTCTTGCAGCCGCGGTAGACGAGATCGATGACCTCATTTTTGGCCGGCATTCGGCTCGCCGGGCTCGCCACGCAGAACTGCAGCTCGACCTCGATAGCCATCGCATCAATCGCTTTGAGCGCGATGGCCGGCGGCGGAACCTTGACGATTCGCTCGCAGCTCCGCAGAACGCCCAGCATGATCTCTTCGACGACGGACGGCGCGTGGGTGGCGGCAATGTGCACGGCAAACGCAATCCAGTGCGTTTCGTCAGGACGGCTGAGGTTGGTCACACCTTGCTTCGCCAGGACACTGTTGGGTACCACCAACTCATTATGCGCGCCGGTCAGCAGATTCGTCGAGCGCCAGTTGGTTTCGGCGACGCGCCCTTCCGTGCCGTCGCTGAGCCGGATCCAGTCGCCGATGACATAAGCCCGCCCGAGCGTGAGCGCGATCCCCGAAAAGACGTCGGCAAGCGTATTCTGCAGCGCCAGGCCGATGATGACGGCGACCACGCCCGAGGTGGCAACCAACGGGCCTATTGGCGCGCCAAAGACGAAGCCGATGATCGACAGCGCCACGCCGAGATAAACGAGGGCGACGATCAGATCCTGCAGGAGATGTGCCTCCCGCGGCCTGTGATTGAGACCGATATAGATGTGCACGAAGCCGATGATCGTCCACGCAAGATGGGTCCACCAGAGGATCCTCGCCGACTTGGCGATCAATAGGCCGGTGCCCTGAAGCTCGGTCTGGTCGAGCTGGTAAGGCGAAATTCTACCGAACACGAGCACGAGGCTCATGCAGGCAAAGAACAGGATCTGCACGACCAGCCGCGCCGTTGGACGGCGGCGCCCCTGAATATGCCACACGAGGATACCGGCAAGCCCCAGAAGATTGATCAGGACGAGCGGCAGAAAATGATGTTCGCCGAACATGGCAAGGCTCACCCGGAATGATGTGCAACGGGGCGGGAAGGCCGGGCGTGGGCACCCGGCCTCGCGGGCTACTTCTTGATCGGGAAGGTCAGGTCCTTCTCATTGGTATCGACGACGAAAACAGCCAGCAGCTTGGCAGGCTCGGTCTTGCTGGCATTTTCGCTGACACCATGGCGGTCGCCCGGCATTTCGGAGAAGCTCTCGCCCGCCTTGTAGGTCTTGACCGGACCGTCGTTGACCTGACTGCGGATGGCGCCCTCCAGGACAGTCGCATAGATGAAGGCGGAGCTTGGGTGAGTGTGGGCCGAGGAAAAGCCGCCTGGACCATATTCAACGAGAACCCCTTTCATGCTCTTGCCCGGAACATTCGGCAATTCGTGCTCGTAGACCAGGGTGACCTTGGCGTCCTTCTCACCCGCATCGTGGGCCGTAGCCGTCGTGGACAAGAGGGCAGCTACGGCAAGGGCAAGGATTGGCTTCATGTCGAATTCCTTTCTTGAGGGCCGGATGGTGCGCCGCATGGGCGGCACACCGTCATCCATTCAGTTGCGGGTAGAGGTTGCGAACCACTGCTCGAAGGTGATCCGGCCGAGGCGAGGATTGTTGTCGGAAACGAGCGAGCCATCTTCCAATTTGGCGCCGAAGTAGCGAGCCTCCGGATCTGCCTCCACCTTCCGAGCATCGCCCTTTGCTTTCAGGAAGCGACTAACGAGTTCGTTCAGCCGGACACGCTCCGGCCCCGAAATCTCCACAATGCCATTGATGGGCGCGGCCGTCGCAACGGCGGCCATGTTGTCGGCCACATCGTCCGAGGCGATAGGCTGGACGTAGGCTGGCGAAAGATGCACGGTGTCACCGACCGTGCCGGACTGGGCGATACCGCCGAGGAATTCCATGAATTGCGTCGAATGGACGATCGTGTAGGGGATGCCGGATTCACGGATGATCTTTTCCTGCGCGACCTTGGCCCGCATGTAACCGCTGTCGGGCAGCCGATCGACGCCGACGATGGAAAGCGCAATGTGATGCTTAACGCCGGCCGCTTTCTCCGCTGCCATCAGATTGCGCCCCGATGTTTCAAAGAATTCGAGCACGGCCTTGTCCTCGAAGGACGGCGAGTTTGCGAGGTCGATAACGACGGAGGTCCCGGCGAGCGCCTCGGCGAGACCTTCACCCGTGATCGTGTTGACGCCGGTGTTCGGGGCGGCGGCAATGACTTCATGGCCTTGCTTGCGAAGGCGGTCGGCCGTCTTCGAACCAATTAGGCCGGTTCCGCCAATGATGACGATTTTCATGAGCTTCTCCATGCGCGGCCGCTCGGCGCGCCGCGTTGTTGTTCGTTTTCGAAGGTGGTCACCTTGGTCCAGGCTGGCCCTGTCGAAGCCGTGGATCTGTCGGCAGAGCCGCGCGCTGAACCAATAAGCGGTCAGTAGTCCCAGAAGACCGGTACCCAACGGAAGTGGTCGCCATCGGCTGCCACATGACCAACCGAGGGGAACGGCATATGAGTGGCCACCAGAAGCTCGCCGGTCTCCACCAGCTCCCGCAAAAGACGGACGCGGACGCGCGCAGCTTCTTCCGGGTCGTGTTCAAAGCCGTTGAACCAGTCGGGGTGATCGAAGCCGACCGCGAATACCGCATCGCCAGCGAACATCAGCCGGTCTTTGCCTGATGCCACGCGGACCACGCTATGCCCGGGTGTGTGGCCGCCGGTTCGAGAGACGACCACGCCCGGCGCCACCTCGTACTCATCATCGAACAATCGCAGGTGGCTTTCGTATTCCTTTCTGAACTGCTTGGCGGCCGCGCGAAGCGCGTCGGGGAAGCCGGGCGGCATGGACACGTGAGAGAAATCGGGAGCCTCCCAGAATTTGACCTCGGCCGTGGCCACATGGATCCGCAGGTCTGGACGCAGCCGCTCCTTCACCCCGTCGACGAGCAGCCCGCCGACATGGTCCATATGCATGTGGGTCAGTACCACGTCGGTTACCGATCCAAGGTCGATACCGGCGGCTTCCAGCCGCTTGATCAGTTGCCCGGCCCGCGGCAGGTTCAATTCCGGGTCCAGCCCGAGGCCGGCGTCGATGAGGATGGTCTGCTTGCCGCTGCGCACTACGACCACGTTCAGCGCCCAGTCGAAAGCGTCCGGCGGCAGGAACATGTCGTTCAGCCAGGCCGCGCGGTCGGCTGGATCAGCGTTGTGTCCCAACATCTTGGTCGGGAGCGGCAACACGCCATCGCTGACCACCAAAACGTCAATGTCGCCGATCTTCACCGCGTAGCGCGACGGAACCAGCTCGTCGGGGCCCGGTTTAACGGCTTGTGCGGGGTTACTCATGTTCATGTCTGTCTCCTGCTTAGCAATCGAACGGGGTTTTGTTTCTGGCTGCGACATGATGCGCTCCTGTTTTGGGTGATTGAAACGTGTCGGTTACAAGCCACGGCCCGGACTTTATGTTGAGGCGGGTTTGGCGGTCGATCCGGCCAAGGAAGAGGAAAAGCCATACCTGAGGATAGGGCAGCCTATGCTCTCAGCGCGGCCGCAGCGGAGATTTTGGCAGTGAAGAGGCTGGCATGGAGGAACAGACGCTTTGCATTGGACCTTCCCGGGCGGATGAATCCGCCCGGCGCGTTCGCGTCTGCTCGGTGATCAAGCGGCGCGCTTGTGGTCTGCCGGATGCTGCAGCCGAAAGCCGATCGCCAGCCGGTTCCAAGCATTGATCATGGCGATGCCGATAGACAGCACCAAGAGTTCGTCGTCCGAAAAGACGCTGTGGGCAATTTCATAATCCGCATCCGGCGCACGGCTCTCGGCAATATTGGTCAGCGACTCGGCCCAGGCGAGTGCTGCGCGCTCACGGTCGCTGTAGAGTTGCGATTCGCGCCAGGCGCTCAGAAGAAGCAGACGCTCTTCCGTCTCGCCCCGTTTCAGCGCGTCCTGACGATGCATGTGCAGGCAATGGGGGCAACCGTTGATCTGCGACACGCGCACCTTCACGAGTTCCATTAGCTTGGGGTCGAAGCTCTTGGCAATCCAGGCCTCGACGGCGACGAGGCCATCGATGCCGTCATTCTTCCTGGCCAATATGTTCAAACGTCTGGTCATTCTGCTCTCCGTGGATTGATTGAGATCGGGTCGAAGCCACGCGGGTCGCCCGGATCACCAACTATCCACGGCATCGCGGATCATCCATCTGTCCGGAAGGCGCGCCCGGTCGGCATCTGATGGAACTGAGCCTTGCCGATCGATTAGGCTTCTCGTCGTTTGGTCCACCTCCTCCCATACTTCGGCAGTGGAAGGGCACGTCCCATGTAGAATGGTTTGCGACCGCAAGCCCACGCATTCTCCCGGCAAACGCAACCGCTGCGTTAGGAGAAAGCAGATGCTCAAAATTATCAATGTGTTGGCGCTCGGCGCCGTGATCGCGACGCTGACTGTCGCCGGCGCACAGTCCCAAGATCACGATCTCAAGCCGACAATCGTTCTCGTTCATGGCGCCTTTGCCGAATCGTCGAGCTGGGATGCTGTGATCGCCCGCCTGACCAAGGATGGCTATGTGGCGCTCGCGGCGGCCAACCCGCTTCGCAGCGTCGCATCGGATGCCGCATCCGTCGCGGCGGTCGTTCGCGCCATCCACGGACCGGTGGTTCTGGTCGGCCACTCCTATGGCGGACCGGTTATCACCGAAGCCGCAAACGGCAATTCGAACGTGAAGGCCCTGGTTTATGTTGCGGGTTTCATGCCGGATACTGGCGAATCCAGCCTCACCCTGTCGGGCAAATTCCCGGGCAGTACACTTGCCAGCGCGCTCGCGCCCGTAACGCTGCCGGACGGCACGCAGGACCTCTACATTCAACCGTCCAAATTTCATCTCCAGTTCGCCGCCGACGTTTCGGATGGCGAGGCGGCGCTGATGGCCTCGACGCAGCGTCCCGTCGCCCAGGCTGCGCTCGCCGAACCCTCCGGCGCCGCATCGTGGAAGCTGCTGCCCTCCTACATGATCTACGGGTCTGCCGATCGCAACATTCCGCCAGCAGTCATGCAGTTCATGGCCGAGCGGGCGCACGCCGCGAAGACTGTCGTAGTCGACGGGGCCTCGCACGCGCTTATGGTCTCGCATCCCGGCGAAGTCACCGCTCTCATCGAAGAAGCGGCATCCGCCCGGTGAACGGCCGCATTGTCGGTCCGGAGAAGTTCCGCCTCAACGAAATTGCGAGCACGGTTTCTGAAGTCGCTCGGCCGGCGTCGGCATTCAGGACTGACTCAACCATTACCAGCCGAGAATGGGATCGCCCGCCCAAGGTCACGTGCTGGCGTGTGGTAGCCGCGATACACTGGCACAAACGCCCTAGTCGTTCGATGCGATCAGCTAAACTTTCGCACAGTCCGCAGATGCTTTCGGCCAATAGTTTTCCGGGGCCGCCGGTCGCCATCCTCGTTCGCATTTCAATCTTCGTGAAGGACAAAATATGCAGGCAATTTCAAACCCATCGGCTGTCGGCGTCTCACGCCGCGACGCCCTGCTCGGCAGCCTCACCGCCGGTATCGCAGCGGGCTTGCCCGCGGTTGCCGCCGCAAAGACTTCGAAGCAGCCTCTCCCCGCCACCATCAATCACGGAAAGCAAGCAATGAGCACGATCACCACCAAGGACGGCACAGAAATCTATTACAAGGACTGGGGCACCGGCCCGGTCGTCACCTTCTCGCACGGCTGGCCGCTGAACTCCGATGCCTGGGACGGCCAGATGCTCTTCCTCGCCCAGCACGGTTTTCGCGTCGTGGCGCACGATCGCCGCGGCCATGGACGCTCCAGCAAGCCGATGTCGGGGAACGACATGAACGGATACGCCGACGATCTGGCCGCCGTTATCGAGGCGCTGGACCTCAGGGACGCAACGCTGGTCGGCCACTCCACTGGCGGCGGCGAGGTCGCCCGCTATATCGGCCGGCACGGTACGAAGCGCGTCGCCAAGGCCGTCCTCATCGCTGCTGTGCCGCCGGTCATGGTGAAATCCGCGACCAATCCAGAAGGCCTGCCGATCGAGGCGTTCGACGCGATCCGCGCTGGCCTCGTCAAGGATCGCTCGCAATTCTACCGTGACCTTGCCTCGCAATTCTACGGCGCCAATCGACCCGGCTCGAACGTTTCCCAGGGCACGCTCGACCAATTCTGGCTCTGGAGCATGCAGGCGGGTCTCTTGAACGCCTATGAATGCGTCAAGGCATTCTCAGAAACCGACTTCACCGAAGATCTGAAGACGTTCGATGTGCCGACGCTCGTCCTGCACGGGGAGGACGACCAGATCGTTCCGGTCAAGGATTCCGCCGTCAAGTCTGCCCGGCTGATCAAGGGCGCCAAAGACATCTACTATCCCGGCGCGCCGCACGGCATTACCGCCACGCATCAGGACCAGGTCAACGCCGACCTTCTCGCCTTCCTCAAGGCCTGACCCCCCACGGGATGCGGAGCAGACCGCCGTGCTCCACATCCCGTCCGTACTTAGCGCGGCAAGTCGCGCCCTTTCCATCATCGCCGTTTTGGAGGACATCCAACATGCCGAAGAGCGGGATCGGCCGTAGCACGGCCGATCCCGTGCTCGCTCGCGGCGACAACCTCGTCGCGACAGCTCGAGACGTCAACGGAGGGCTATGCCGGCACCGAGCCCGGCGACCCAGACAAGTGGCCGCCGTCATCTTCGATCTATCGCGCGGGGACGATCTGCCGGAACAGCTCGTCCTCGGAAGCGACGCGCTGGCGCGAATTGCCCAGAACGATGTGGTCCGATCGACGGCCGCGGTCCAGTGGAACGAGGTCAACCGGTCGACCGACTTCGACGAGGATGCCACGCCCTTGCGGCTTTTGGACTGAGACAGGAATCATCCAAGCGGATGTCGGATATTATTGAGGCTTCTTGACAGTTTTCCACCAGGGCGGGCCAAGCGACGGCATCGCCGCCAATACATGGATTTCCATAAGTTGCAGCCGTGCAGTGGCGTGAATAGGGTGCGACACGGGATCGCTGACGCTGCTATCGAGACTAGCCACTCGATATGCTGCGCCGCCCCCAAGCTTTATTTTCCCTGCAGGAGTCGCCGATGACGAGCGCCTGGTCGTACCGCCCCCAACTCCTGCACCTGGGTCTGTTTTTTGCGGCCTATGTCCTGGGTTGCGGCTTCGCACAGGCACTTGCAATCGTACCCGGAACAGGCATTTCCATATGGCCTCCGAGTGGGCTTTTCATTGCAACCCTTATCCTCGCACCCAAGCAGAGCTGGCCGTGGTGGGTGCTGGTCGGCTGCCTCGGCGAGCTATTCGGCAATGCCTTGTGGTTCCATAGCCCGCTGCCCGCCGCAGTTCTGATTTATGCCGGCAACGCGCTCGAAGCCATGGTCGGTGCGTGGCTCGTAAACCGGACTTTGGGTCGGCCGGTTCGGCTGGAAACCTTGCGGGAAGTTCTTGTATTCGTCGTATTGGGCGCTGGAGCTGCCCCAGTGGTCAGCGCGACGGTCGGAAGTGCGACGCTTGCCTGGTTCGGCATATTTTCGCAAACTTTCTTGGGGGCCTGGCCTCTCTGGTGGATCGGGGATGCCACTGGGGTCCTGATCGTCGCGCCGCTCGCGCTGGTCGTGATCCAGAACTGGAAACGCAAGGCCGAGCTATCGGCTGCGCGATGGATAGAAGCGTGTGCCGTGGGACTTATCCTTCTCGGCGTCGCGGCCCTTTCGCTCGGCGGCTACCTGCCCTTCGCCTATATCATCATGCCGCCGCTGCTTTGGGCCGCGGTGCGCTTTGAGTTCAAGGGCGCCGCCGTTACTCTCGCTCTCCTCGCGCTAATAACCGCGATCTTCACCATATCTGGCGCCAGCCAGTTCGCCGGAAATGCCGAGAATCAGCGCCACAATCAGATCATGCTGCAACTCTTCCTGGCGATCTCGGCATTTTCGGCCCTGGTCGTGGCCGCCATATCCCGGCAGCACCAACTCGCGTTGCTGACATTAAGCCAGAGTGTGGAGGCCCTGCGTGACCGAGAGCGAGAGCTCTCGCAGATCGTGAACATGGTCCCAGTCCACATCAGACGGCTGACGCCCGAAGGCGAGCCGACCTTCTTCAACAAGCGCCTGGTGGATTTTTTCGGGTTTGATCTGCAACAGTTGAACAGGCCAGGCACAAGCCAGTTAGCGGCAAACATTGAGACTCTTGTCCATCCAGATGATGCGCCCAGTCTATTGCAGGCGGTGCGCCATGCCGTCGCCACAGGCGAACCATACTCGATGAAATATCGCATGCGCCGTGCGGACGGCGTGTATCGCTGGGTTGATGGCCGGGCGGAACCACTGCGAGACGAGGGCGGGAAGATCTTGCAATGGTATGCAATCTCCATCGACATCGATGATGAGGTGCGCGCGCAGGAGGCTTTGCGCGATCGGGAGCGGGAGCTCTCGCAGCTTGTCGACGCCTTGCCAGTCCACATCTGGAGTTGGACGCCTGCTGGCAAACTGGCCTACGTCAACAAGCGATCTTTGGAGGATCTCGGCCTCTCCAAGGCGAACTTCGAAGATACCGTCCGGGTGGCGCAAAAGCTGGTTCATCCCGAAGATGCCCCCGAGGTGCTGCGAGCGTCAGCCAACTGCCTTAAAACTGGCGACGCCTTCATGATGCGGTATCGCCGGCGTTGGAAAGATGGCAACTATCGCTGGATAGAGGCGCGCGCGCAGCCTCTGCGCGATCAAGATGGAGCGATCGTTCACTGGTATCAGGTGTCCATCGACATCGACGATCAGGTGCAGGCCGAGGAAGCGCTGAAGAGCAGCAAGCGGCAATTGGAACAAATGATCGACGCCATGCCTTTCAATATCCTGAGCTTCACCGCTTCAGGCAAGATGACTTACACCAGCAAGCGATATCTCGAGGACGTTGGTTCGCCGACGGCGGACATTAAGGACTTCGATGCGCTGGCCCGAGACGTGGCTCACCCCGACGACTTTCCAACAATGTTTCAGAGGGCATCGGATGGCTTTGCGACCGGTCAGCCTTTCGTGAACCGATTTCGCCGGCGCAACAAGCAGGGCGTCTATCGCTGGATAGAGGCGCGCGCGCAACCATTGCGCGATGCAGATGGCACAATCGTGCAATGGTACATTGCTTCGATCGACATTGAGGACGAGATGCGCGCGCAGGCGGCATTGCGCGAGAGAGAACGCTTCCTTTGGCAACTGGTGGAAACACTGCCGGCGATGATCGATTGTGCTGCGCCGAACGGCGAACCAGTCTATCGCAGCCAGCAACTGCGCGAGTTCCTTGGCTATGAGCTGGAGGAACTGGATGGGAAGCCCAAATCGCGGCTGAACGGCACGCTCGATGCCGGGGTTCATCCCGACGATGTCGCGGGCGTCAAGGAGCAATATGCCCATTGCCTGACGACCGGCGAACCCTATCTCAGAAAGCACCGTCTACGGCGCTTCGACGGCGAATATATCTGGGTCGAAACGCGCGCCGCGCCGATGCGCAAGGACGACGGCACCATCGTGCAATGGAACGTCATCTGCCTGGATATCGATGGCGAAGTGCGCATGCAGGAAGAGCTACGCTTGGCGCAGGAGCGGCTTGCGCGCGCCAGCCAGGCCGCGAGCCTCGCGGAACTGTCGGCCTCCATCGCCCATGAGGTGAATCAGCCCTTGGCGGCGATCGTCGCCAATTCGCATGCGTGCTACCGCTGGCTATCGGCTGAGCCCGTCAATGTCGCGCGCGCCAAGATCACGACCGAACGGGTCATCCGCGACGCCAACTCGGCGGCGGAAGTCGTCGGCCGTATCCGGGCGCTGTTCAAGCAATCTGTGGAGAATAGGACCAGCCTGTCGCTCTCGGGCGTCATCGCCGAGGCGTGTAATCTGGTGGCAGGGGAGGCTTTGCGCCGTCGCATTCGGATCGACAGCGACGTGGAAGGCAGGCTTCCGCCTATCGCGATCGACCGCATCCAGATCCAGCAGGTCCTGGTCAATGTCATGCGCAATGGCATGGAGGCAATGGAGGCTGTCGCAGGGGAAAAATCGCTCACCGTGCGCGCCCATTGCGTGGGCAGTGAGGTGCAGACCGAAATAGGCGACCGGGGAAACGGCATCGAGTTCCCGGATCAGATCTTCGAACCCTTCTTCACGACGAAAGAGAATGGAATGGGCATGGGTCTCGCAATCTGCCGCTCGATCGTCGAGGCGCATGGCGGGCGTTTATGGGCCGAGAAAAATGAACCGCATGGCGCGCGGTTCATTTTCACCTTACCAATCGTGGGGAAAGCAGCGCCATGACAACGGATGACCATGTTGTTTTCATCGTCGACGATGACGAGCGCATCAGGGAGGCGCTCGGCGAGCTCCTGGAGACCCACGGCATGCGCGCCATCGCGTTCGGTTCGGCGGGCGACTATGTGGACGCCGAAAAACCGGATCTACCTGCCTGCCTGATACTCGACGTTGAATTGCCCGATATCAACGGCCTCGAACTGCAGCGGCAGATCGCCGAGGGCGATCGTCCGCCGATCGTCTTCATCACCGGCCATGGCGACATCCCCTCCTCGGTGCGGGCGATCAAGCATGGTGCGGTGGATTTTCTCACCAAACCGTTCAGCGACGCGGACCTCATAGGCGCGGTGCATACGGCGATTTACGAGGATCGGAAAAAGCGATCGGAACGGGCTGAACTGAGCCTGTTAAGACAGCGTTATCTCGAACTGACGCCACGCGAACGCGATGTGCTGCCGCTCGTGGTCAGCGGCCTACTTAACAAGCAGGCGGCATCGGAACTCGGTATCAGCGAAGTGACGCTGCAAATCCATCGGAGGAATGTAATGCAGAAAATGGCGGCGGCATCGCTCGCCGACCTCGTGCGCATAGCAGAGCGATTGGGGATACCGATCACCCATTCGCGCCGGGTGGGAGGAAATTGAGCATGGAGCAAACAAGACCGATCGTCGCGGTGGTTGATGACGATCCGCGGCTACTGGAGTCGTTGGAGGAGCTGCTGGAATCCGCTGGATATGCGGCCTGCTGTCTCCGCTCGGCCGAACACCTGCTCGCCCGCGGCCTGTCGGACCTGGATCTGCTGATCACCGATATCGGCATGCCGGGCATGAACGGCTTTGAACTCCGTGACATTGTCAACAAGGCGCGTCCGGAACTACCGGTATTCCTGGTCACCGGCCGCCACGAGATCGCCGACCAGGGCCGCGCGCGGGGCATCAGCGGCTTTTTCCGCAAGCCTTTCGATGCGCCTGCCTTGCTCATTGCGATAGGGGAAGCTTTGCAGAAATCGAGAAATGGAGGGTGATATGCGAATTGACCAGCCGCTCCGGACATCAGCACCGCTGTCGCGGCAGCAGAAGAATGACGCAAGCGAGCCCATCGTCGTCATCGTCGATGACGATGCAGCCGTTCGCGAGGCCTTGTCGGAGCTGATCCTCTCGGCGGGCCTGCAGCCCATGAGCTTCGCCTCGACCCGTGAAGTGCTCGACGCCGACATACTGGACCGCCCCGGCTGTCTGATCCTTGACGTGCGCATGCCGGGGGCGAGCGGCCTTCACTTGCAGCACCATCTGGCGGAAAGCGGCAATGCGAAGCCGATCATCTTTCTAACCGGGCACGGCGATATTCCGATGACCGTGCAGGCGATGAAGGCAGGCGCCGTCGATTTTCTCACCAAGCCGGTGCGGGACCAGACGCTGCTCGATGCGGTGATTGCCGGTATTGAACTGGACGCGGCCCGACGGGCCAACGCCTTGGTCGTCAGGCGCAATATCGAACGCCTGGAGACGCTGACGCACCGCGAGCGGGAGATCCTGCGCGAAGTGGCGCGGGGGCGGCTCAACAAGCAGATCGCCTTCGATCTCGGGATAAGCGAGGTCACGGTCAAGCTGCACCGCGCCAATGTTATGCGCAAGATGGAGGCCGGGTCGATCGGCGAGTTGATCAGGGCTTGGGAGACGCTGCCCATGACCATGCGCGAGGCCGGCGGCGCCTGGGTCTGACGGGGTCGATCCTGCCCAGGGATGCCAATGTCGCCGATGATACATTGTACTCACATCGCTTCAATGGCTCTCGCCTCACGCGCTATGAAGTCGCAGAACAGTTTGACGCGCAAGGGCACGGTGCGGCCGAACGCGTGCAGCGCATTGAATGGCAGTTTTGGAAGTGCGATCCCCGGCGCGGGCGTGACAAGCACACCGGCTTGCAACTCCTTCGCCACCAGACACCGCAGCAGATAGGCGGCACCCAATCCAGCAAGTGCCGCCTGGATGAGCGCAGCGCCCGAATCGCAATCGACGCGGCCGGCGGGCACAAAGCTGCTCCCGTCTGCCAGGCGTACAGGTTGGATCAAGCCTCCGAGCACGTAGCGGGCAAAGGGCACGGCTGCCAGATGTTCGACAGGCACCGGATTGCCCCAGCTCTCAAGAAAAGCCGGAGAGGCGACGATCGCCATCGGCAGGTCGGCCAGATGGCGGACGATCAAATCGCCTTGCGTCGGATTGCCAGCGCGCAACACGACGTCATAATCCTCCCGGATCAGATCGACGAATCGGTCGGTAAGGCCGATATCGAGATGTAAGTTCGGATTGTCGGCCGCAAACCCTGTAAACAGCCGCGGCAGCAGCAGGGGCGCCAGCTCGCTTGGCATGCTGACGCGCAGACGGCCGGAGAGTGCGGCATCGGACCCGATTCCCTCGTCGCTCGAATCCAGATCCCGCAAGAGCGGGGCGACGCGCTCGAAGAAAATCTGGCCGTCCTGTGTCAACGTCAGGGCCCGGGTGGAGCGCAGGAAGAGACGCGCGCCGATCTTCTTTTCAAGCCTCGCCACGCTCTTCGACACCGCCGATGGCGTAGTATCGAGATTGCGTGCCGCGGCGCTGAAGGAACCGGCCTCCACCGTTCGCACAAAGGCCATCAATCCAGAAGTCTCGTTCAGCAGGTTCGGCATTTGCAACTCCGCGGCACAGATCATGTGCCTACCCATGATCTAATGAATGAGAGTGCCGCCGTTTATCTCAAGCTCAGTTGAAAGGAGATAAACAATGCAACGTCTCAAAGACAAGGTCGCCGTTATCACCGGTGGCAATAGCGGCATCGGCAGGGCGACCGCCAAGCTTTTCGCCGAGGAAGGCGCGCGGGTCATCATCACCGGCCGGCGGCAGGATGTCCTCGACCAAGCGGTGCGCGATATCGGTCATCATGCCATTGGCATCGTGGGCGACGTCGCCGACCTCGAACATCACCGCGAGGTGGTGGACATGGTGGAGAACCATTTTGGTGGCCTCGATATCTATATTGCCAACGCCGGCGTCATCGATCTCACTGCGTCCCACAATGTGACACCGGAAGATTACGACCGGCAATTCGCCATCAACACGCGCGGCGTGTTCTTCGGCGTCCAGACGATCGCGCCTCTAATCCGCAATGGCGGCAGCATTATCGTTATGAGTTCGCTGGCGGCGACAAAGGTATTGCCGGACCACACGGTCTATGCCGGCTCGAAGGCCGCGGTCGCCGCCTTCGCTAAGAATTGGGCGATCGAATTCAAGGCACGGCGCATCCGCGTCAACATCCTTAGCCCTGGGCCGGTCGAGACGGAAATCCTCGGTAAGCTCGGCGTATCGGAGGCCGAACGCCCTGCATTCGAGGATCACATGGCGTCGCTCATCCCGGCAGGGCGAATGGGACGGCCGGAGGAGCTGGCGCACGCCGCGCTCTTCCTCGCCTCCGACGCGGGCAGCTTCGTAAACGGGGTCGAACTTCATGCCGACGGCGGCATGACCTTGGCTTGAAAGGCTCGGAAAAAGCCCCAGACGACTGGATCGTTCTCGTTGGTTACGCGCTGGCTCGGCAACAGGCCTGGTGTTTTGGGATGCCAACGATCTGGTCATCATGGCTCCTGCTGCGCACATTCAGCCCGACACTGGGACCGCTGTGTTCTTCTGTCGGGTTAGTCGGACATCCGCACGAGTCGCGGTTGCCACTCCAAAAAAAATATGAGAAAACTGGTCAACTTACGGATCTTGAAGTGTGACCGCATCAGACGATAGTGCAGTTCCATGCTTCGCAACGACAATTTGACACCTTAAAAAGGAAGCACTGATCTACAAATGAGCTTCTGGCATTCCATGTCTTGGAAAACCGAAGGCATTCAGGTCACAGCACCGGTCCAATGGCGCCAATACGATGGAATGGTCAGCGTCCTTTGGGAGGCGGAAAGTCAAGCTGGTGCCACTGCCTACTATCTCGCGGACGATCCGCGCATCATGTTTTTCTTCAACGACGTCTCGTCGAACGTTCGCATTTCGAACCAGGACAATGATCTGACGAAGAATTCGCGTCCCATGGCGCGCGCCGTGTATATCCCTGCCGGTGTCCCGTTGTGGACCGGCAGTCGAAAGACGCACAGCTTCAGTCACCTTAACCTGCACCTACACAAGGATCGGGTGTTGCGGTATCTGGTTTCATCGGTCGGGAACTCCGCAGCGCAGGCGGCGTTGCGCCGTCCGGTCGAACTCAAAGACGTGGCGGCAATCGACGCGTTGGCGAAGCTGTTGGCCGACGAAATAAAAAACCCTTCCAAGCATGCAGTCTATGCGGAGAGCCTTATAGGCAGCATCGTCGCGGGGCTCCTGGATATCCCCGCCGAAAGGGAGGAGAGGGCCGGCGGCAGGCTGACGCAGGCACAGATGAACAAGCTCATCTCGTATATCGACGCGCTTGGCGATTATCGTATGTCTGTCGCCGACATGGCTGCGGTCGTCGGCCTGTCCGAAAGCTGGTTTGC
Organism: Sinorhizobium sp. 8-89; assembly: GCF_030124325.1. Classification (GTDB taxonomy): domain Bacteria; phylum Pseudomonadota; class Alphaproteobacteria; order Rhizobiales; family Rhizobiaceae; genus Sinorhizobium. The sequence continues at coordinate 286,602 of NZ_JASKLR010000006.1, read as the reverse complement.
AAATATCTTCAAGCAAACGACGGGCAACACACCGCTGCAATGGCAGCTCGCAAAGCGTGTCGAGCTTTCGAAACAGTTGCTCGGCGAAAGCGATCTTCCGGTTGCCAGCATCGCCGCGCAGCTCGGATTTTCCGATCAGGCACACCTGACCAAGGTCTTCCGCCAGATCGTCGGCGAAACTCCGGCGGCTTGGCGGCGGATGCGGCGGCTCCGGCAATCGTGAAAATCCCGCCCGGCAGATCGCGGGCGGGACGACTTGTCTTCACCACGTCTGGCGCAGCGTCGCGAGGATGGTGCGTCCCGGATTGTAATACACAGCGCCGGAGTCCTTACTCGCCACGTGTTTCTCGTCGAACACATTGTTGACGTTTAGCTGGAATGTCGTGTTTTCCTGGACCTTGTAGGTGAAGGCAGCATCGAACACGACTGCGCTGTCCGACGATGTGGTGTTGGTGATGTTAGTGTAATACGCGTCCGTGTAGCGAGCCCCGAGCCCGAACATCATGTCGCCCCTCGCGCCTTCGCCCTCCAAAGTGTAGGTGCCCCACACCGAAGCCACATTTTTGGGAACACGCATCAGGCGGTTGCCATCATTGGCACCGCCAGGTTCTTCAATCTTGGAGTCGATATAGCTGTAGGCGGCAATCACGCTGATATTGTTCGTCACCTCCGCCTTGGCTTCGAGTTCGAACCCACGATGTCTGACCTTTTCGACCGTTTGCGGCAGATAGGTGACTTGATCAAAGACTGTAATGTTGCCCTTCGTCAGGTCGTAGATGGAAGCAGTGAACAAAGCCGGAAAGGCATCGGGACGATATTTGATTCCGGCTTCATACTGCTTTCCCGTTGTAGGTTCGCTGCCTGCGGCAGGCGGCGCGGCCGACTCGGCGTAGCTGACATAGGGAGCCAGCTCCTCGGTAATCTTGTAGCTCACGCCGACGCGCGTCGTGAATTCGCTGTGGTTGCCGGCCTGTGTGGTACCTGCAAGGAGATTTGTCTCGCTAAGATCAAGCCAGTCATTGCGCAAGCCGACGCTCACAGTCAGCTTGTCGAAGAAGGTCAAATCCTGCTGCAGGTAGATCGCGTTGGTTTGCTGGTCGTTGTTCGTGCTGGCATAAGGCGCCATCGCGCCAGGCCCGCCTGAATAGATCGGGTTTTCCCAGTCGATCGTAGGCGCAGGCGCATAAAAGTTATCGCTGTCCGACTCGTATTTATTGTAATCGGCACCGAAAAGCGTGCGGCTCTCCACATTGTCGAAACTTGTTTCGTAAACCAGATGCGCATCGATTACGAATTGTTCGGTCGATTTCTCGTTTCCGAAGAAATAGCGACCCGCCACGGTTGAGCCGTCGGTGGGTGTGCTGCCGATATAGGCACTGCCGAACCCGTCGTTCAGATTGCTGTAGCGGGCGTTGGAACTGAAACTCAGACCATTGCCGAAATCGTGGTCGAACAGGACACTGTAGGTATTGCGGTTCGTCTCGCTGAAGTAATAGTCCGGTTCACCGAAAAACTGGTCCCTGTCGAAATCAGTACCGAGCGGGTGACCACCGCTACCAGGAACTCCGTCCTTGTCGAGATGATCGAAGACAAATGTCAGGCTTGTCGCGTCGGTGGGGTGCCACGTCAGGCCGCCCATGATGAAGTTCTCGTCATCCTGAGAATAATCGTATTCGGCGTCGGAGCGCTGGAATTTGCCGGTCAAACGGTAGTATAGGGTGTCGTCCTCTGTGAGGGTGTCACCGAAATCGAAGCCCAGTTCCTTATGTGAGAACGAGTCGCCCGTGCCATAGACTTCACCGAAACGATCGCTCTTCGGCGTTTTCGTGACATAATTTACCGATCCGCCGGGTTCCGCCGCTCCGAAGCTTGAGGAGCTGGCGCCCTTCAAGACCTCGATGCGCTCGAAAGCATACGGCTCTTCCCTAACCCCTGCAAAGGTCCTGCCGATGGCCAAACCGTCGCGATACGTGTACGGGGTGAAGCCGCGAATGTCGAAGTAGTCATAACGGTCGTCCGAACCATAAAAGTCGGTCACCACACCCGCCGTATATTGTACGACTTGCTCGACAGTGTCGGCGGCGCGTTCTTCAATTTCCTTGGACGTAATGACGGAAACCGAGGCGGGCGCTACCAGGATATCGGTCGGCATCTTGCCGACGCCGGTCGTTTCTCTGGCAACGATCGATTTTGAATCGTCATCCGTGTTGAGCACGCTTCCGCTACCAGCGCCTTGCACCACAAGCGTCTCCAGTACGGTTGCGCCGCCTTCAGCGCCTGCTTCCTGTGCAAATGAGAGGGCAGGCGTCAAAGCAAAGAGTGCCGTGCAACCCAGGAGAAATGCGTTTTGGTAACGGATCGGCGCCCGCGTTGGGCAGCGGCATGTTTGATCGATGTCCATGTTCATGTTCCAATTGACGTAAATGCTGAAAGCGATCGGCCTCATCACCAATGCCGTTGGAGGCCGCCGAACTGCATCGCGTCTGGCCGTCCGCTGCGCATGAAAGCTGCGCCCAACCGGCCCCTGCTTGAAGTCGTTGTCTCACGATCCGCTATTAACTGGAGCAAATTTGTCTAGTATTGTATATTTCCCCGGTTTTGTACGATCCGCCGGAAATCTCCACGCACCTTCTGGATATCGGCTGCTTTGCCGTTGACGCCGCGCAACTAAGCTGAGATTTGGAGTCAACTTATAACCTTGAATGGAGTGTGGCGATGAAGCTGTTTCGTTTCGCCGTACTGGCAATGATAGCCCTTGTTTGGGCAGGCAGGCACGAAACCGTGTTCGCCGCCGAGAGCGCTTCATATCCCATCACCATCAAGCATGCCTTCGGCACTACCAACATCGAGAAGAAGCCGGAGCGGGTCGCAACCGTCGCCTGGGCGAACCACGAAGTACCGCTGGCTCTTGGCATCGTTCCGGTTGGCATGGCGCGTGCCAACTTCGGCAACGACGATGGTGATGGCATTCTGCCGTGGGTCGCCGCACGGCTGGACGAGCTCAAGGCCGAAAAGCCGGTGCTTTTCGACGAGGGTGATGGCATCGATTTCGAGGCGGTCGCCGCCACGCAACCGGACGTCATCCTTGCTGCCTATTCTGGCCTCAGCCAAGCGGACTATGATACCTTGAGCGAGATTGCACCTGTCGTTGCTTATCCTCAGGCGCCCTGGTCGACGGATTGGCGCGAGACAATCCGGTTGAACAGCGCCGGACTCGGGATGACTGCCGAGGGCGAGGCGCTAATCGCCGATATCGAGGTCGACATCGCCCGCACACTTGATCAACATCTTGAACTCAAGGGCAAATCGGCGATGTTCATCACGCATCTCAGTGCGTGGGACCTCAGCATCGTCAATTTTTACACGACCAACGACACGCGCGTGAAATTCTTTGCCGATCTCGGGCTCACATCACCGAAAAGTGTCGTGCAGGCATCGCAGCCCGGAAAATTCTCAGGCTCTGTCAGCGCCGAGCAGATCGATGCCTTCGACGATGTCGATATTCTCGTTACCTACGGCGATGGGACGCTTTTCGATGCTTTGAAAGCCAACCCGCTGATGCTGCATATGCCAGCCGTTGCCCGGGAATCCATTGTCATGCTCGGCAACAACGCGGTTGGCAATGCCGCAAACCCGACGCCGCTGTCGATCAGATGGGTCTTGAAGGACTACGTGAAGCTGCTGAGCGAGGCAGCCAAGAAGCCGAAATGACCGCCGGAATCATCAAGACATCGGACGGGTGTTGGTCGGCCCTGTCCCGTTTCAACCGAATGCGAAGTCTTTGGCTGGCCGCGCTTTTTGCACTCCTGGCGATCTTGCTTGTCACCTCTGTTACCGTTGGCACGCGCAACGTCGGGTGGAACGATATCGCCGCGGCGCTGGGCGGTGCGCAGGATAACATCGGTCGGGCATCGGTCGCTCTGCGCATTCCGCGGACCTTGCTGGCGCTGCTTGCCGGGGGCGCTCTGGGGTTGGCCGGAGCGATCATGCAAGGCGTGACCCGGAATCCGCTAGCAGATCCCGGCATTCTCGGCGTCAACATGGGGGCGTCGCTCGCAGTCGTCGTCGGTGTTGCCTGGTTCGGGATGTCGTCCGCCTATGCCTACATCTGGACTGCGATCTTCGGAGCCGGAAGCGCCGCAATCTTCGTCTACGCCATCGGTTCGCTGGGAAGAGGCGGCGCAACGCCTTTGAAGCTGGCGCTCGCAGGCGCGGCGACGTCGGTCGCCTTTGCGTCCGTGGCTATCGCCGTCGTGCTGCCGCGGGGCGATATCGCCGGCGGTGTTCATTCCTGGCAGGTCGGTGGTGTCGGCGGCGCGACTTACGAGCGTATCCTTCCCGTCTTGCCGTTTCTTCTTGTAGGTTTTGTCATCAGCCTGCTGTCGGCCAGAAAACTCAATTCTCTTGCGCTCGGTGACGATCTGGCGACCGGGCTTGGCGAAAGCGTCGCAACCGCGCGTGCCGTTGCGTCCCTCGGCGCTATCCTTCTCTGCGGTGCGACGACAGCCGTGTGCGGGCCGATCGGCTTCCTCGGACTGGTCGTGCCGCATCTCTGCCGCCTGTTGATCGGCGTGGACCATCGGTGGTTGCTGCCTTTTTCGACGCTTGGCGGCGCGTGTCTCCTGCTCGCGGCGGATGTTCTCGGACGCATCGCCGCACGCCCCGCAGAGATCGATGTCGGCATCGTCACCGCGCTGATCGGTGCGCCATTCTTCATCTGGATCGTCAGGCGCCAGCGTGTGAGGGACCTGTGACAAATCACTCGGCCACCATTGATGTCGTCATCGCAAACCGTCGCAGGCGCGCGCGCAGGCACGCTGTCATTCTTGCGGTGTTGCTGACCCTCGTCGCAGTGATCTTCGCCGTCACGTTGTCGGTTGGGCAATCCATCACGCCGCCGGGCGACGTTTTGCGCGTGCTGGTCGGCGAAACGGTTCCGGGCGCATCCTTCAGTGTGGGACAACTGAGGTTGCCACGCGCCGCGTTGTCGATCCTTGCCGGATTGTGCTTCGGACTGGGCGGTGTTGCGTTTCAGGTCATGTTGCGCAATCCGCTCGCCAGTCCCGACATTATCGGGATCACCTCCGGGGCAGGGGCGGCTGCCGTTTTCGCCATTGTAGTCCTGTCGATAAACGGACCCATGGTTTCGATTATCGCTGTTGTGGCGGGCCTTGGTGTGGCTCTGCTCGTCTACGGCCTTTCTTTCCGCAATGGGGTCGCCGGCACCCGGCTGATCCTTGTCGGTATTGGCGTTTCCGCCATGCTGCAAAGTGTCATCGCCTACATCCTGCAATCGGCGCCCGCCTGGAGTTTGCAGGAGGCGATGCGCTGGCTGACTGGCAGCGTCAACGGCGCCCAGCTTGACCAGGCGCTACCGCTTCTGCTTGCCCTTCTGTCTTTCGGTGGGCTTCTGCTCAGTCGCGGTCGCGATCTCGAGACATTGCGCTTGGGTGACGATATGGCGGCCGGCCTTGGTACGAGGGTCTCGCAAACCCGGATGCTGGTGATTTTAGCAGCGGTCGGTCTGATCGCGTCGGCGACCGCAGCAACGGGACCGATCGCCTTCGTCGCTTTCCTGTCGGGGCCAATCGCCGGCCGGATCATTCGAAACGACGGGTCGCTGCTGATGCCGTCGGCGCTGACGGGTGCCATTCTCGTACTCGCCGCCGACTATGTCGGGCAGCATCTTCTGCCGGGCCGCTACCCGGTCGGCGTCGTAACTGGCGCGCTTGGTGCTCCCTACCTGATATACCTGATCGTTCGCATCAACCGGACCGGAGGCTTGTTATGACCGATCATCTGCTCGTCGCCAGCGGACTGTCGGCCGGCTATGACAATACCGAAATCCTGCATGGGCTCGACCTCACCGTTCCCCCTGGGAAGATCACCGTGATCGTTGGCGCCAATGCCTGTGGCAAGTCCACGTTTCTTCGGACGCTCTCGCGATTGATCGCGCCCAGCGAGGGGCGGGTTCTCCTCGACGGCAAATCCATCCACCGGACACCTTCGCGAGACCTCGCCCGGACGCTGGGTCTGCTGCCGCAATCGCCGATCGCGCCGGAAGGCATCACTGTGGCCGACCTCGTCAGCCGGGGGCGGCATCCGCATCAAAGCCTGTTTTCCCGCTGGACGCGACAGGACGACGAGGCGGTCGACAGTGCGCTTGCGGCGACAAAGACGTTCGACCTTGCCGAGCGGCCGATCGACGAGCTGTCCGGCGGCCAGCGGCAGCGGGTCTGGATCGCCATGGCACTCGCGCAGGAGACAGACATCCTGCTGCTCGACGAGCCGACGACCTTTCTCGACATCAACCATCAGATCGAGGTGCTCGATCTTCTGACCGATCTGAACAGCATGCGCGGCACGACGGTTGTCATGGTCCTGCACGATCTCAACCTTGCAGCCCGCTATGCCGACCATCTCGTCGCGATTGCCGACGGGCGCGTCCACATTTCGGGCACGTCGAACGAGGTGCTGACCGAAGATACCGTGCGGCATGTTTTCGGCCTCGACAGTCGCATCATCAGTGATCCCACGTCGGGTCGGCCAATCATGCTGCCGATCGGGCGTCACCGGATGGCAGCCGCCGATGACATGAGCGACGTGTCACAAAAGGAGAAGTTCGCATGAACGCGGTACCTTCATTCAAGCTGTCCGGCGTAGCAGTTCCCAGCAGTGCTGCCGACATGCTCGACGAGATTTGCGAGCATTTTGTCGAACATGCCGAGGTGGAACGGATAGACGACCTGGCTGTCCTGCGGAGCAAGGTCGGCGTTGCGTGCATCCGGCTCGAAAACGCTCGCTTGTTGATCGATCTCGACTGTCCGACCCCTGAAATGCTGCACATGAGCCGTACGATCCTGGCGGAACATCTTTTCTATTTTGCCGAAGACCAGCCGTTCGAATTGACCTGGTCGGAACCGACGGCTTTGTCGGTGCTGCCGAATCTTCATGAGGTGACAGTCGTCTCGGCGCACGACGTCACTCCGCATATGCGCCGTGTGATATTTTCCTGCGCGGACGTCACGCCTTTTGTGGGAGGCGACATGCATGTCCGCCTGCTGGTGCCGCCGAAAGGCAAACCGCCGGTCTGGCCCGGCTTCCGGGAAGATGGCCGCATCGCTTGGCCAGAAGGCGAGAACGAGCTTGTGGTTCGTGTCTATACCATCCGCGCCGTGGATCACGATCGCGGTGAGTTGTGGGTCGATTTCTTGCAGCATCCAGCCCCAGGGGTATCGACACCTGGTGCCGATTTTGCGCGCGACGCGCAGCCCGGAGACGTGGCCGCACTTCTCGGGCCAGGCGCAGGCAGTCTGCCAGCGGAGCGATCCATTCTGCTGATCGGCGACGAGAGCGCATTGCCAGCCATAGCACGGATCGCGGCCGAGGTTCCGGCTGAAACGCGTATGCGGGCCATCATCGAGGTTGAGGACAAGGCAGAAGAGCAGCCGCTTCCAACCGCTGGCGTGCTTGATGTGCGTTGGTTGCATCGGGGTAGCTATCCGGAAGGTGCTGCCGATATTCTCGTGTCCGAAGCGAAAACTGCGATTGAAACCGTCAATGACGAAGCATTTGTCTGGGCTGCGTGTGAAAGAGGAGACATACGAGCCATCCGGACGTTCCTCAAAGCGCGGCAACATGATCGCAAGAAGATGTATGTCGCTTGGTATTGGGAGAGAAATGTGTAGCACTTCTTTTTGATCCCAAGTTGGAAGAACATAGCGTCGGCTCCAAGTGTCACGTTTGTGGTCGGTTGTCTCCCAGTCGGTCAGTCCATTCTCTACTCATCCTCAGGAACACGTCGCCACTCGCGTCTTCAATGACGGCCTCAGCCTTCCAATTGATGACGGCTGATGCTCGAACATTGCCTCGCCCGTCTGTACTCCGTTCATGTGGAAGCTGACCCCTCTAACTGCGCAAGCATCAGGTTCATTTTGCCCCATCAACAGTGGGCCATGATGTCGCCTTTGTGCCGCCCGTCGGGGACCGATCCGCGCCAACATGAGAAAGTGACGCGGTCCTCACTGCGCTGAAAAATTTGAAAGTCTTTCGTCTGTGCCGTCGAAATGGGTGGCTAGCGATCCTTCGCGCGACGACGCACAATCATTTCGCTCTGCATGAGGCATTCGCTGCGCTCATCCGGTGCGGGCCGAAGGGCCGAATGGCCGCCTGACGTTTTGAATTCCGGGTCGGTTAAAAATACAAATGGCCGGGACGTTGGAGGAGCATCTGCCCGGCCGCTGTCGTTCGGCTGCGTCGTGATGGCGTCTGCCAAGGGAGGAAATATGTTTGAACGACTTTTCAAACTGAAAGAGCATGGGACGACCGCCCGCACCGAGCTGGTTGCCGGCCTCACGACATTCCTGACGATGTCGTACATCATCTTCGTCAACCCCGACATTCTGTCGACGACCGGCATGGATCGCGATGCGATCTTCGTCGCGACCTGTCTTGCCGCCGCGCTCGGCTCGGCAGTCATGGCTCTCGTCGCCAATTGGCCGATCGGCATGGCGCCGGGCATGGGGCTCAACGCCTTCTTTGCCTTCACCGTCGTCGCCGCCCTTGGCTTCACGTGGCAGCAGGCGCTCGGCGCCGTGTTCATCTCCGGTCTCATCTTCCTGCTGCTAACGGTCACGGGCGTGCGAAGCTGGCTGATTGCCGGCATTCCTCATTCGTTGCGCAGCGCCATTGCGACGGGTATCGGCCTGTTCCTCGGCATCATCGCGCTCAAGAACGCCGGTATCGTCGTCGACAACCCGGCGACGCTCGTCGGGCTCGGCGACCTCAAGCAGACCGGACCTTTGCTCGCCATCCTCGGCTTCTTCGTTATTGCCGTACTGGATTCGCTAAGGATCCGCGGCGCGATCCTGATCGGTATCCTCGTCGTCACGGTCCTGTCGATGCTGCTTGGCGTCAGCGAATTCAAGGGCATCGTTTCGGTGCCGCCGAGCATCGCCCCGACCTTCATGCAACTCGACGTTATGGGTGCGCTGCATGGCGGCCTGGTCCATGTCATTCTCGTCTTCGTGCTCGTCGAAGTGTTCGATGCGACCGGCACGCTGATCGGCGTCGCCAAACGCGCGAAGCTGGTCGAGGAAGGCAAGCCAAGCCGGCTCGGCCGTGCTCTGCTTGCCGACAGTTCGGCAATCATCGCCGGCTCGCTGATCGGCACGAGCAGCACCACGGCCTATGTCGAGAGCGCTTCCGGCGTCCAGGCCGGTGGCCGTACCGGTCTTACGGCGCTGGTCATTTCCGTGCTGTTCCTCGCCGCGCTGTTCATCTCGCCACTCGCAGCGGCGGTTCCGTCTTACGCAACGGCGCCGGCGCTGCTCTATGTCGCTGGCCTGATGATGCGCGAGCTCACCGAAATCCAGTGGGACGATTTGACCGAAGCAGCACCCGCGGCGCTGACCGCGATCGCCATGCCCTTCACCTATTCGATCGCCAACGGCCTTGCCTTCGGCTTCGTGAGCTACGTCGTGCTCAAGGTGTTCACCGGCAAGTGGAACGTCATCCACCCGGCAACGCAGATCGTGGCAGCCCTGTTCGTCGTTCGCTTCGCGTTCTTCGGCGGCTGAACGGTTGACGCCGGGGCGGAGGTTTCCGGCCCCCATTTGTTTCCTTGTTCCGACAACGAGTCGGCCGGATCTGCGTTCAGCAGGTTCGGCCTTTCCTTTTGTTGATCGATTGGTCTGGCCGAGATGCCCTCCACTGATGTTGTCAGCAGCATATCTAGGAGGCGACTTCGCCTCTCGCTCCTATCGATACCCGACGCTCGCGAAGCTCTGAAATCATTGAGCTTCAACTTGTCCTGTACTTGTAAAAATATGTTGCCTTCGTCACAGGTTCTGCCATGATTTGAAAAGGAAAAATGAGCGCGATTCTGCATCGTTCGCTTGAGAATTTGTAAAATTGGATGCCGCATGGATGCAATGCAGAACAGGCTTTTGATCATTGCCGATGACCTGACCGGCGCGTTCGATACGGCGGCGCCTTTCGCGGTTCATGGCTTCTCGGTCGACGTCGTCGCAGACCAGAGCGCGCTTGGCGAGGCGATCGAGCGCGGCTCCGACGTGATCGCGGTTACGACGCGTAGCCGCGAAATCGACGCGGCAGAGGCCGCGCGACGCGTCCTCCTCGCGCAGCAGGCGATGACACCTGGCATGCGGATCTTCAAGAAGGTCGACTCGCGCCTGAAGGGCAACGTCGAGGCGGAGCTTTCCGTTCTGGATTTTGCAAGGGCGGTCGTGTTGCCGGCGATCCCGGAATTTGGTCGCGTCGTCGGCGACGGCCAGATCCGCGGCTTCGGGATCGATCAGCCGATCTCCGTTGCCGAGCGCCTGGGTGTCGTCGCCGATCGCGCCGTCGTGCCCGACACGCGGACGGTCGAAGAGATGCGCGTTGCTGTCGATGGGATTGAACCCGGCGATCTTCTCGTCGGCGCGCTTTCGCTCGCCAACGCTTTGGCGAGCAGGACGGGCAGGCCGCCTGCGGAGCCCTTTGCCGCGAGGGAGGGGCAACTGCTTATGGCCATCGGCTCCCGGGATCCGATCACCGTGGCGCAGGTCGAAGAGCTGCGGCGTGCCGTGCCGGATCTCCTCTATCTGGCGGCGCCTGCGGGACAGGTGGAACAGGTCCGCCACGATTACGAGCGCGCAAAGGACGTGACTTTGATACAGGCGGTGGAGGGCGTGTCGCCGGCTAGGGCGTTAGATGTGGCTGCGGCGCTCGCGGAATCCGCGGCCGCGTTTACTGACGGATGCCGGACGATGCTGCTCTCGGGCGGTGCGACGGCGGAAGCCTATTTCGATCGCCAGAACATTCGTGTTCTCCGTCTGGTCGGGGAAGTGCTGCCGGGCCTCCCGGTTGCCGAGCATGACGGCCGATTCTACATTACCAAATCGGGCGGCTTTGGCGATTCCGACACGCTTTCCAAGGTGGTCCGCGCCATGACGAGGAAAGAGGTATTGGCCTGATGCGCGCCGGAGAGCAGCTTTCGCACCGCAAGAGCCTGAGCGAGGTCGTCTTCGAACGGTTGCAACACGCGATCAAATCCGGCGCTTATCAGAGCGATGAGCGTCTGCCTACCGAGCATGAGCTGGCGGCGGAGTTCCAGGTCTCACGCCCGGTCGTTCGCGATGCCCTCAAAAGACTTCGCGATCAGGGCCTTGTCTATTCGCGGCAGGGGGCTGGCAGTTTCGTTCGAATTCAGGGTTTGCGGCAGCCGCTTGGCTTCGGACCGCTCGAAAATATCGCCGATCTGCAGAACTGTTACGAATTCCGCATGACGGTAGAACCCGAGGCCGCGGCGCTTGCTGCCGAGCGGCACAGCGAAACGCAGATCCGGGTGATCAGGCTTGCGCTCGAGACTTTGCAGGACGCGACCAATCGGCAGCGCCATAGGGAGGACGCCGATTTCATGTTCCATCTGGCAATCGCCCAGGCGTCCGGAAATAGCTACTTCTCGACGGCGATGGAAGCGCTCAAGGATCACATCGCCATCGGCATGCAGTTCCACGGTCTGTCGCTGAAAAACTCCGTCGCTGGCTTGCGCCATGTCTACGACGAGCATGCGGCGATCTACGAGGCTATTCGTGACCGAAAACAGAACCAGGCGCGCGAGCTCATGCGTCAGCATATCCGCGGTTCTCGCGATCGGCTTTTCGAGGGCCGGCGTCCGGAGTACACGCAGGGCGGCTGACCTCACATGCCCGTCGCCATGACGTGCACTCAACTCGCCTTCGCGGCTCGCTGACTGTCGATGTCCAGCCCGCGCACGGATACTCCCAGCTAGTCGGCAAAGCATGATTGCTGCTGGCGTAAATCGCCGGCAGTCCAGTGCCGACCGGTGACCTGTCGTCACGGATCTCAAATGAACGTGTGACCCGCGGCTCGTCAGAATGTGGCCCTATAGATGTCCAGCACGTCACGCACAGACATCTCGCGCGGATTGTTGTCCATCAACCGGCGAATGGCGTGAGCCTCGCCTGCCCAAATCTCCAGAGCGTCCGGATCGGCGCCGTGAGCCGACAGACGCATTTCCACGCCGAGCTCCGCGCAAAAGCGGTGGGCTGCCTTGAGGATCTGCGCCTGATCGTCGAACGTGGGAAGGCCGAGCGCATCGAGGACTTCCGCGGTCTTTTCCTTGCGCACCGGTGCGTTGTAAGCGAGCACGTGCGGGAAGATGATGGCGTTTGCCAGTCCGTGCGGCAGTCCAAGCCGCGTGCCGAGCGGGTAGGCAAGGGCGTGGCCGGCAGCCGTATTCACGGGGCCCAAGCAAATGCCGCCGTAGTAGGATGCGAGCATCATGCCGGCGCGCGCTTCCGTGTCGCGCCCGTTCGCCACGGCACGAGCGAGGTATTTGCCGACGAGCCGGATCCCCATGCGGGCATAGCTGTCGATCAGGTCATGTGCGCGGATATTGGTGAAGGCTTCCACGCAGTGCGCCATGGCGTCGATGCCTGTCGCCGCAGTCACCGCCGGCGGCACCGACCAGGTCAGCTCCGGATCGAGGATGGCGATATCTGCCAACAGGTGCGGGCTTTCGACCGCTTTCTTGGAATGCGTGGCGCTGTCGGTGATCAGCGCGCGGATGCCGGCTTCCGATCCCGTACCGGCCGTTGTCGGCACCTGCGCCAGCCGGGTTCGACGGCCTTCGACCTTGTCCGGTCCGACGACGTCGTCGAGCAATTGTGATCCGTCCCAGAGGGCCGCGACCAGTTTCGCAACGTCCAGCACCGAGCCGCCGCCGAGTCCGACGACGAGGTCTGGCCGCAAGGCACGGGCCGCCTCCAGGGCAGCGGTGAGTGCCCTGTCGTCCGGTTCGGCTGGAACATCGGAAAAGATCGATGCCTTGTTGCCGAGGCCGAGCCTTTCCGCAAAGCCGATCGTGTGTTCCGACGCGATGATCAAGACGCGCTGGGCGCTCTCGGCCAAGGCACCGAGCCTCGCCGAGGCGCCCGCGCCGATCTCGAGGCGCTTCGGTTGGTGGAGCGTAATCGGTTTCGCCATTCCGTCCATGATCGCCCCCTCACGCCTCTTCCAGCTGTGCCATGCGGGCCCAGACCGCGTCGCGTTCCGCGTCCGTCACCTCCACCAGGGGCGGATTGACGCGCAGCCAGCCGTTGTCGCCCCGGCGGCGCGCAACCAGCGCCTTGACGGTCGGAAGCTGGACATAGGCATTGGTGAGTTCACGCCACGCGACGATCTTCTCCTGGGCGGCTTTCACCTCCGTCTCCTTGCCGGCGACGTTCCAATTGTCGAAGACGAGGCGCAGTTCGGCGGCGACGAGGTTCGAGCTTGCAGTGATGCAGCCGGCACCACCCGCCTCAAGCAACGGCAGCAGCAACGGGTCGGCACCTGCGAGCACGCCGAAGTCCGGGAAGGCCTTGACCATGGCCTTCATGTTTTCGAGATCGCCCGAACTATCCTTGATGCCGACGACGATTCCCGGGAAATCTTCGCGAAGACGGCCGATGACCTCATGCGGGATCGCCACGCCGGAAACCTGGGGAATGTGATAGAGCACTATCCTCAGCCGGTCGTCGCCGACGCCTTCGATGATGCGGGCATAGGCGCGATAAATGCCTTCTGCGCTGACGCCCTTGTAGTAGAAGGGCGGCAGCATCACGACGCCGCGCACACCAGCCCGGACGGCGTGGCGGGTGAGTTCGATCGTGTCGGCGACGGCCGATTGGGCGGTTCCCGGCAGGAGCTGTTCCGGACGGATGCCGCCGGCAATGGCCCGGTCGAGAATTTCCATGCGGTCCTTCAATCCGAAGGAATTGGCTTCTCCTGTCGTGCCCAAGAGGGCGATGCCGTGGCAGCCTTCGTCCAACAGCTTTCGGCAATGGTCTACGAACAGGCGGAAATCCGGTCTGCCATCGGTCGTCACGGCTGTGGTTGCGGCGCAGAACACGCCGCCAATTTCGAAATCAGACATTTGCGTTCTTCCCGGCGATAAGCTTGCGCGCATAGGCGATAGCGGCGTTCATGTTGACGTGGTTGGCTTTGCCCGTACCGGCGATATCGAAGGCCGTCCCGTGATCGACCGAAGTCCGATCGATCGGCAGGCCCACAGAGACGTTCACCGCCGTGTCGAAGGCGACCAGCTTGATCGGGATGTGACCCTGATCGTGATATTGCGCGATGACGAGATCGAAGCCGCCCTGGTAGGCGCGGTGGAAAACCGTGTCTGCCGAAATCGGGCCCTGTACGTCGATACCTTCGGCACGCGCCTCGGCCACGGCCGGCGCGATGTGCTCGTCATCTTCCGTTCCGAAGAGGCCGTTTTCGCCGCAATGCGGGTTGATGCCGGCAACCGCGATTCTGGGCTTCTCGTAGCCGATGCGTTTGAGATGCTCGTTCCCCGCTCGGATCGTCGCCAGAATGCGCTCGGGCTTGGCGCGCCCGATCGCATCCTTCAGCGAAACATGGGTCGAGACATGGATGACCTTGAGACGCTCAGACGCGAGCAGCATGAAGGCGGATTTCGAGCCGGTCAGCGCGGTCAGCATGCCGGTGTGGCCATCATAGTGGTGCCCGGCCGAATTGAGCGCCTCCTTGTTGATCGGCGCGGTGACGATGCAGCCGATCTCTCCGGCCATTGCAGCCTTGACGGCGAGGTCGATGAAACGAAAGGACGCATCGCCGGAGACCGCGCTAAGCTTGCCCCATGGCAGGGGAGCCCCTTCGATCGGAACATCCTCGACGATATCCCGGAGGTCGAGTTCAATGCCGAGAATTGCCTTCGCTGCCTCGATCTGCGCCAGGTTCCCGAACACCCGCGTTGCGGCCCGGTCGGCGGCGCTCATCTCGGCAAGGGCCTTGACGATGATCTCCGGTCCCACCCCTGCCGGGTCGCCCATGGTTATACCAACGATCTTGCTCATTTAGGGTCTCCGTCGATCCAGCCCCTGGCGAGGCGGACGTATTTGATCGCGCGTCGATGGAAGGTGAAGGCGATGTGGAGGTTGCCTTCACCGTCTTCGAGAAGCGCCGGATAGGAAAGCTCATGATTCCGGCCATCGAGCGAATTGTTCGAAAGGCAGGTGCCCGGGCCATCTTCAACGACGCGCCGAAGCGGAAAGGTCCTGCCGCCGTCCGTCGACACGCAAAGCGTCAGCGGCGCCCGGGGAACGCCCCAGATCGGCGTTATGCCGCCCTCGGCGTTCGGGCGATTATCGTCCTCGCCAAGTTCATCATAGAGCGAATCGCGCCGATCGCTCGATGTTGCCGCTGAGACCGGATTGCAAAGCAGCGCCACGCGTCCGTCGGCGAGACGGACAGTCGCGATCGAGGAATTGTTATTGGGCACATCCGTCGCCTCCGGCGGCGACCAGTTCCGCCCGCCATCGCTGCTCGTCGAACGGTAGACGAAGTCCGCCTGGCGACGGCGGAAGAATGCGACCATCTCGTTATCGTCAAGCGGCACGATCGTCATGTGGACGCAGCCATAGGACTGAGGGACGTCGATGACCGACCAGTTCGCGCCCTCATCGTTGCTGACCGCCACGGCCGCGGTGTCGTGTGTGCCGGTCCAGCGCGCGCCGGGGCGAGGGTTGCACAGGAACAGAGGCAGCATCCAGGCACCATCGTCACGCCGGACGATTGCCGCCCGGATGAACGTCCCGGCCGCCAGTCCAAGATCACGCGCCGGTTCTGAAACGGGCGCTCCATTCTCAAGGATCAAGGACCGTTCGCGCACGCGGCTTTCGTCCTGGTTTCCCGATGGCTGCGCCGTGTGAAACAGGCTGATGCCGCCGTCGGGGCGAACGAAGATCATCGGATTTTGTTCGGAGCGTTCCGGATCGTCGCTGACCTGGACTGTATCCGACCAGGTGCCACTTCCGGGCGCAAGGATCGAGAGGTGAATGGAGATGTCCGATTTGCCCTCGAGTGTCCCGGCAAACCAGGCGCAGGCGAGAGAGCCATCGGGCAGGAACGCCAGGAACGACGCGTGATTGTGAATCCTGGGGGAGGGCAGAAAGGCCTCTTCGCGGTCCGCCTCGATGCGAACCATGTGCCCGTCCATGCGTCTTCCGATCTCTTCTGGGGTCAATTCTCCCCTCCCTTTCCTGTCGATGTGCAAAAGAATTCAAAAATAATCAGATGTTGTCAAGTTGGATATGATCAAATCAGGAGTGCCAATTCGCATTCAGAGTAGCAAAAATTATGTGTTATCAAGCGGATAAAATGGAGAAAAAATACCACCACCCGAAATAGCAATGCATGAGTTGACAAATTGTTGACGTTGATCCAGTCTGGTTTCAAGTGAGCGAGAGGAGCGTCACGGGAGAGCATGGCGGCAATCGTCAATCATCAGAGTGAGCGTTCGACGGCCAAGGCGCTTTGTTGCGTCGCAGTGGCCGCTGCGCTTGCTGCCGCGGATGCGGCGGTTGTGCGTCTCCTTGCGGGTGAGATGCATGCGTTCGTCATCGGCTTCTTTCGCAGCCTCTTCGGCTTGGCAACAATCGTCCCGTTGATCCTGGCGCGCCCTCGCGTTCTCAAATCCGGCTATCGGCTCCAGCATGTCACGCGGGCGGCGCTGAAGCTTGCCGCGCTCGTTTGTTTTTTCATGGCCTTCGCCGCCGCACCACTGGCCGATGCGATGGCGATCATGTTCACGACGCCGATCTTTCTGATGCTTGGCGCTTGGCTTTGGCTCGGCGAAAGGTTGACGCCGGGCCTCGTTTTCGCCCTCGTGGCGGGCTTCGCGGGTGCGTTGATCATCATCGACCCCGCAGGGCAGGGCGGCATGGCCCCGGTCTTGCTTCTGGCGCTCGCCGGCGCCGCGCTGCAGGCGCTCGTACAGCTCATGCTGAAGCGCATGTCGGACCTGGATTCGACCGAGACGCTGGTCGTCTGGAACCTGATCGTAACCGTACCGTTGGCGGCTGTGCCTGCGGCTCTCTACTGGACGACGCCCGACCTTCGCGAGTTCGCCTTGCTCGCACTGCAGGGCGCGATGGGGGCCGCTAACATGGCGCTGATGACCAAGGCATTCAGCATCGCGGACGCATCGCAGATTGCGCCGATGGATTTTCTGCGGCTGCCGTTTGTAGCGGTCATGGCCTGGATCCTGTTCGGCGAGGTCGCAGGGCTCTCCACCTGGCTCGGTGCCGCGATCATTTTCGCTGCGACGATGATCGTCGTCGGAGGCGGGCGACTGAAGCGGCGGGTGGCGGAAGATTGAGACAACCGCCGCCGATTGGCGGCAACCGATGGCGACGGCTCCGCAGCGCGGCCGGACACGGAACATTGAAAGCGCTGGCTCATCAGGGAGGAACAGATGAAGGGTAAGAGACTGTTGTTGGGCTTGATGATGACCGCATCGGCGGCAGCCTCGGCCTGGGCCCAGGAGGCAAAGGACATCACGGTCGTTCTCGATGAAGAGGTAGACCTTGTGGAGCCTTGCATGGCGACGCGCTCGAACATCGGGCGCATCATACTGCAGAATGTCTCCGAGACACTGACGGAACTCGACGTTCGCAATAATAAAGGGTTGATGCCGCGCCTAGCCGAAAAGTGGGAGGAGGCGAGCCCCGGCACCTGGCGCTTCCATCTGCGCAAGGATGCAAAGTTCTCCGACGGATCGGCCTTTGACGCCGGTGACGTCAAGCACTCGATCGAACGGGCGATGAGCGACAAGATCTCTTGCGAAAGCCCGCGCTACTTCGGCGATACCAAGCTTGAGACCAAGGTCGTCGACGACAACACGATCGATATAACCGCGATGCCGGCGCAGCCCATCCTGCCGCTCCTGATGACGCTGGTGACGATCGTGCCTGCCGAAACCCCGATCGAATTCACGCGCGAGCCGATCGGCACGGGTCCCTACAAGCTCACGGAATGGAAGGCGGGTCAGAGCATCACGCTTACGCGCCGCGACGATTACTGGGGCAGCGCGCCGGAGGTGACGAAGGCCACCTATGTGTTCCGCGCCGATCCTTCCGTGCGGGCGGCCATGGTCGCTGCCGGCGAGGCCGACATTGCGCCGCTGATCTCCGAACTCGACGCCAATGACGCCGAGCTGGATTTCAGCTATCCCAACTCCGAAACCTTCTATATGCGGCTCGACCACTCGATCCCGCCGCTCAACGACAAGCGTGTGCGCCAGGCGCTCAACATGGCGCTCGATCGCGACGCCTTCATCGGCACGCTGCTGCCGAAGGGGGCGATCAAGGCGACGGCAATCGTGCCGCCGACGACACTTGGCTGGAATCCCGACGTGAAGGTCGCGCCCTTCGATCCGGAAGGCGCCAAGAAACTGCTTGCCGAGGCGAAGACCGATGGCGTTCCTGTCGAAACGCCCATCACCATCGTCGGTCGTACGAACAACTTCCCGAACGTGGTGGAAGTGCTCGAAGCTGCCCAGCAGATGTTCGAAGAGGTCGGCTTCAAGACGAAACTGCAGATGTACGAAGTCGCGGAATTCGAAAAGCAGTATTCGAAGCCCTATCCGGAAAACCGCGGACCGCAGCTTGTCGCCGCACAGCACGACAATGCGCGCGGCGATCCGGTCTTCTCGATGTACTTCAAGTATGACAGCAACGGCCGTCAATCGGGCATCGCCAATCCGGAGGTCGACAAGATGATCGCCGAAGCGACTGCGGCAACCGGCGAGGCACGCGCTGCCGGCTGGAAGAAGCTCATCGCCTATCTTCATGACGATGTGGTCGCCGATGTGCTGCTGTTCCACATGGTGGGCTACGCACGGGTCAATCCACGGATCGACTTCACCCCGACGATCGCAACCAATTCGCAGCTGCAACTGTCGGAAATCCGCTTCAAGTAAAGCGGACTTTGGAACGGGAAAGGCGGCGGCAACTCCGCCTTTTCCCTACAGCGTCGTGTGTCTTTCAGATGCACCAAAGCGCGCTGTAGCACTTTGAATTACCGCGTGTTTTTTCTTGAGTCGGCTCCGGTTCAGGATGCGGTAAACAATCGGGAGTAGGACCGATGGGAAAAAAGATGATGAGGCGCATCGTGTCGAGTTTCTTCTCGCTCGTCGCGCTCGTGGTTATGGTGTTCTTCCTGTCGCGGCTGACGGGCGATCCGGCAGCCTTGTTCCTGCCGATCGATGCAACCCAGGAAATGCTCGACCAGTTCCGCGAACTGCATGGGCTGAATGATCCTCTGATCCAGCAGTTCGGACGCTATGTCTGGGACGTCCTACAACTCGACTTCGGCGACTCGATCCGCAAGGCGCGTCCTGCGATCGACGTGGTTATCGAGTCCTTCACCTGGACGCTGCAGCTGGCGTTGATCACCATCGCGCTGGTGACCGCGCTCGCCATCACCATCGGCTCGATCGCGGCCTTCCGCCCCGGCGGCCTGTTCGATCGTTTCGTCTCACTGGTTTCGCTGATCGGCGCATCGGCCCCGGATTTCTGGATCGCGATCGTCAGCATCGAGCCGCGAACGACCTGCAGGATCAAGCCGAATGGCCGGATGAAGAGCAC
>NZ_JASKLR010000006.1:14386-267129 GCF_030124325.1 Sinorhizobium sp. 8-89 | reverse complement strand
CGTCGGCATCGTCCTCTTTTCCATCACGCTCGGCTGGGTCCCGACGTCAGGCACCGGCACGGTCTGGCACTGGATCCTGCCGGTGGCGGTGCTCTTCATCCGGCCATTCGGCTTGATCCTGCAGGTCGTTCGCGGCTCGATGCTGACGGCTTTCGGATCCGCCTATGTGAAAACCGCGCGCGCCAAGGGCGTCGGGAACCGTTCGATCATTTTCGTCCATACGCTGCGCAACGCCATGCTGCCGGTGATCACGGTCATCGGCGATCAGGCGGCTGCAATGCTTAACGGCGCCGTCGTTGTCGAGACGATCTTCGGTTTCCCCGGCGTCGGCAAGCTGATGATCGATTCCATCCTGCAACGCGACTTCAACGTGATCCTTGCGGCGATCATGGTCACCGCGCTTGCGATCTTCGTCATGAACCTGCTGATAGACATTGCCTACGCATTGCTTGATCCACGCCTCAGGACCTGAAGGCCATGACCATGTCCAGTACTTTGCCATCCACGCAGACCCCGGCCAAGCAGCGCGGCAAGGCGCATGTGCTCATAGGCATGTTGTGGCGCGACAAGTTTGCGTTCTTTGCGACCATCTTTCTGGTCATTGCGGTTCTCTGCGCCATCTTCGGGCCGATGCTGCTCGGCGAAGCGGCGGTGGCGCAGAACCTGCGCGCCCGCAATCTGGCGCCGTTTTCGCTCGACAGAGGCTGGCTCTTTGTGCTGGGGGCTGACGCACTCGGTCGGCCGCTCCTCGCCCGTATCGTCGTCGCCGCGCAGAATACATTGATGATTGCCGCCGGTGCGGTCGTCTGTTCCGGCGTCGTCGGTGCATTGCTCGGTCTCGTTGCCGGTTACGCTTCCGAACGGGTGTCGAACGTGATCATGCGGCTTGCGGACGTGATCATGTCCTTCCCGTCGCTGCTTCTGGCGGTAATCGTGCTCTACATGCTGGCGCCGTCTGTCAGCAATATCGTGATCGTTCTCGCCGTGACGCGCATCCCGGTCTACCTGCGCACGACCCGCGCCGAGGTGCTCGAGATTCGCCAGCGCATGTTCGTACAGGCGGCAAAGGTCATGGGGGCGTCGTCCCTGCGGATCGTGTTCCGCCATATCCTGCCCATGGTCGTCCCCACGCTCGTCACCATTGCGACGCTGGACTTTGCCTTCGTCATGCTGGCCGAGTCCTCGCTCTCCTTCCTCGGCATCGGCATTCAGCCGCCCGAAGTGACCTGGGGCCTGATGGTCGCACAAGGCAAGCAATACCTCACCAACGCCTGGTGGTTGGCGTTCTGGCCGGGTCTGGCGATCATTCTCACGACGCTGTCGCTCAATCTCCTTTCCAACTGGATGCGTGTCGCCCTCGATCCGGCGCAGCGCTGGAGGCTCGAAATCGGAGGCCGCAAGAATGGCTGAGCATCTGCTTGAAGTTCGAAACCTGTCCGTTCAGTTCCACACGGCCGGCGGCACGGTGCATGCGGTGCGCAACATAAGCTGGCACCTCGATCGCGGCGAGACGCTGGCGATCCTCGGTGAAAGCGGCTCGGGCAAGTCCGTCTCCGCCTCCGCGATCATGAACCTGATCGACATGCCGCCGGGCGAGATCACCAGCGGCGAGGTCATCTTCGCCGGTAGGGACCTGCTCGCCATGTCCGACGATGAGCGCCGCTCGATCAACGGCAAGCGGATCGCAATGATCTTCCAGGACCCGCTCAGTCATCTGAATCCTGTTTTCACCGTCGGTTGGCAGATCATCGAGGTGATGCGCATTCATGGAATGCCCGCCGAGGTGGCGCGCTCGCGGGCACTCGATCTTCTGAAGCGCGTCGGTATTCCCGCGCCGGAAGCGGCGATGCGCAAATATCCGCATCAGTTTTCCGGCGGCCAGCGGCAGCGTCTGATGATCGCCATGGCGCTTGCGCTCAAACCCGACATCGTGATTGCGGACGAGCCGACGACTGCGCTCGATGTAACGGTGCAGGCCGAAGTACTTGCCCTCCTCGGCGAACTGCAGAAGGAAACCGGCCTCGGTCTGCTGTTGATCACCCACGACCTCGGAGTCGTCGCCGACATTGCCGACCGCGTGGTCGTGATGAATTCCGGCGAGATCGTGGAGATCGGGACGCCGGACGAGGTCTATCACAATCCCAAGCATCTCTACACGCGCAAGCTGATTTCGGCCGCTCCCGGCCGGGGCGAGATGCACGAACCGAATGCCACCGGCGAGCCGCTTCTGAAGGTCGAAAACCTCTGCAAATCCTATGGCTCCTTCAGAGCTTTGAAAGGCGTGTCCTTCACGCTGCAGCCGGGCGAGACGATGGCCGTCGTCGGCGAAAGCGGATCGGGAAAATCAACCCTGGCGCGCGCCCTGTTGCGGCTCGACGAGGCGGACTCCGGCCACGCCTATTGGAAAGGCCGGGACCTTCTGAAAATGCCGGCCAAGGAGCTCTACCAGCTCCGGCGCCAGATGCAGATGGTGTTTCAGGACCCGACGCAGTCCCTCAATCCGCGCATGACGGTCTACCAGCTGATATCCGAGGCCTGGGCCATCCATCCCGAGATCCTGCCGAAGCCGCAGTGGCGCGCACGCGTGGAGGAACTGCTGACGCAGGTTGGCCTCTCGCCCGCCCACGCCGAACGCTATCCGCACCAGTTCTCCGGCGGCCAGCGCCAGAGGATCGCGATCGCCCGCGCGCTGGCGCTTCGGCCCGAACTCATCGTTTGCGACGAGGCAGTCTCCGCACTTGACGTGTCGATCCAGGCACAGGTGATAGCGCTGCTCGACAAACTCCGGCGCGAACTGGGCATCGCCTTCATCTTCATCGCTCATGACCTGCCGGTGGTGCGCGATTTCGCTGATCATGTGATGGTGATGCAGTCCGGCGAATGCGTAGAAGTCGGCACGGTCAGGCAGATCTTCGAGAGCCCGCAGCGCGACTATACGCGGCGCCTGCTGGACGCCGGCCTCGACCCGGACCCGCGCGTTCAAGCAGCGCGGCGCATGCCCAAGATTCGTGCCGGCCTCGAAACGGGCTGAGCGCGGGACGGCCGATTGCACGCCCGACGAATGCGGGCGAGGGCCGAGATCGGCCCGCGCTCGTTCTCGGAATCGGCGCGGCGCGCTATCGCAGGAGGAACGGTTCCTCGAAGAGATGTTCCTCCAGATTGACGCCTTCTCCGCCGCGATCGATCACCGCGAAATCGGAAACGGCCTCCAGCGGCGTCAGGATACCGTGCCAGACATTGCGGGCTATATTCACCCCCTGGCCGGGCGCCGTCAGGAAGGCGCGCGGTTCGCCGGGTCCACCGGCCGTCTCTTCGGAAACCACGACCAGGAAAGGATTGCGGCCGAGTGGGATGAAGGCCTGGCTGCCGAGCGGGTGGCGCTCCATCATTGTCAATGTCAGGGGCAGGGCGTAAGGCTCGCCGCGCACGATGCTGATCATCGGGCGGGCTTTTTCGCCCGTGGTTTCGATCCTGGCGAGATCGTGATAGCGCACGCACTTTCCGCCATTGATCGGAAAGCTGTGGGCGTTTTCCGTCTCGATGACATCGCCGAACGGGGCAAAGGCCTCGCGGGTCAGCGGCTGGATGGCGATTTCCTTCATCTAGTAGCTCCACGATCCGCCCAAAGACGCGCGGACGGCTGACGCCGCCTTATCGGCATGGCATTCCCTCAGTTGGCAGCATGTCCTGCAGGCGGAGGAGCGCGATCCTTTCCACCTGGCGACACGCGGTGTTGAACTCTGTCTCACGGTCGCTGCCGATCCGGTTTTCGAAGGCGGCGAGGATCTCGTCCTTGCGCCGTCCCTTGACCGCCATGATGAAAGGAAAGCCGAACTTTTCGACATAGGCGTTGTTGAGGGTCGTGAACCGCTCGTGCTCTCCGTCCGTCAGCGCATCGAGACCGGCGGAGGCCTGCTCGTTGGTCGAACTCTCGGTCAGGCGCTTTGCCTGGGCGAGCTTGCCGGCCAGATCCGGGTGCGCGTTGAGAACCGCCAGCCGCTCCTCGTCCCTGGCACTGCGAAAGGCGTGGACAAGGGCCGCGTGCAGGCCGATCGCCGTGTCGTTGGCAGGCGAAAGTTCGCCGGCAAAGGCACGCTTGGCGATCCACTTTGAATGTTCGAAAACACCCCCGAAACGGGCAATGAAGTCTTCTTCGGAAAGGCGGGAGGGACGGCCGTTGTCGGCTTCGAAGGGGTGTGTCTTCGCCCAGTGGCGGGCAATATCGATGCGGCGGGCAAGCCACACCTTCTCATGCCCCTTCACATAATCGAGGAAGTGGGCGAGCGCGGCGATCCTTCCCGGCCGGCCGGCGAGGCGGCAGTGGAGGCCGATGCTCATCATTTTCGGCGAGCCGGCAGCACCCTCGGCGTAGAGAACGTCGAAGCTGTCCTTCAGATAGCTGAAGAACTGATCGCCGCTGTTGAACCCCTGCGCCGTCGCGAAGCGCATGTCGTTGGCGTCGAGCGTGTAGGGGATGACGAGCTGATGCTTGCCGTCGTGCTCATGCCAGTAGGGAAGGTCGTCGGCATAGGAATCGGAGACATAGTCGAAGCCGCCGGCCTCGGTCACCAGATCAAGCGTGTTTTCCGAGCAACGGCCGGTGTACCAGCCGCGCGGCCGTTCACCGGTGACGATCGTGTGGAGACGGATCGCCTCGGCGATTTCGGCCCGCTCCCTTTCGATGCTGAAATCCTTGTGCTCGATCCATTTCAGCCCGTGCGAGGCGATTTCCCAGCCGGCCTCCTGCATCGCGGCGACCTGGGCGGGTGATCGCTTGAGCGCCGTTGCCACGCCATAGACGGTGCCGGACACATCGCGATCCGTGAACAGGCGGTGCAGGCGCCAGAAGCCGGCGCGCGCGCCATATTCGTAGATCGACTCCATGTTCCAGTGGCGCTGGCCCGGCCAGGCTTGTGCGCCGACGATTTCCGAAAGGAAGGCCTCCGATGCCGCATCACCGTGCAGCACGCAGTTTTCGCCGCCCTCCTCGTAATTGATCACGAACTGGACGGCGATCCGCGCTCCGTCCGGCCAGACGGCATGGGGATTTGGGCCATGGCCGTGAAGATCGCGGGGGTATCTCATGAATGCGGCTCCTCCAGACTTTGTCTCTCAGCACAATTCCTAGCGAGAAAGCCGCGTTCTCATTCCCCCCAAAAAATTTGAAAGTCTCGAAGGCTGAGGCCGCTATCCAAAGTCATCCCTCCTCCGGATACTGTGCAATGGAAAGCTGACTTCGGGAGGAGCGAAACGCATGCAATCTCAAGGTGGAAACGCCGGTCGCCTGACGACCCATGTGCTGGACACGGCAAGCGGCAAACCGGCCAGCAACTTGCGCATCGAACTCTACCGGTTCGACGGCGAGCGGGCGGAGCATCTCGTCTCCACGAGAACCAACGACGATGGCCGCTGTGACCAGCCGCTACTCGCCGGCGAGCGCATGGAAAGCGGCAGCTACGAGCTGCGTTTTCACGCCGGCGAATATCTCGGCCCAGCCGGGGGACGCGGCGCCAATCCCTTCCTCGACGTCATTCCGATCCGCTTCGGGATCGCCGACGAAGCGGCGCACTATCACGTGCCGCTGCTGCTTTCGCCCTATGGCTACTCGACCTACCGCGGGAGCTGATCGGCTATGGCGACTGAAATCCGCAACACGATCCGCTTCCTGCTGAACGACCGCTTGGTCGAACTCGCCGATGTTTCGCCCGTCCAGACGCTCCTCGATTTCCTGCGCATCGACCGAAACCTGCGCGGAACCAAGGAAGGCTGTGCGGAGGGCGACTGCGGCGCCTGCACCGTGCTCGTCGGCCGGCTTCTCGGCGGTCGATTGAAATACGAATCCATCAACGCCTGCATCCGCTTCGTCGGCTCACTCGACGGCTGTCATGTCGTCACCGTCGATGCTCTGGCTCAGCCGAACGGCCCGCTTCACCCGGTGCAGCAGGCGATGGTCGACACGCACGCCTCGCAGTGCGGCTTCTGCACGCCGGGCTTCGTCATGTCGCTCTACGGCCTCTGGATGGAAAATCCGAAGCCGAGCGTTCAGGAGATCGAAAAGGCACTGCAGGGCAATCTCTGTCGCTGTACCGGCTATGCGGCGATCATTCGCGCGGCGGAGGTGATCTCGTCGATCGGTGAGGTCGGAAAGGATCCGCTCGTCGTCGAGCGCGAAAATATCGCCACGCAGCTTGCCGCGCTTCAGGATGGCCGCCGCGTCGTGATCGGCGAGGAGGCCGAACGTTTCGTGCTGCCCGCTTCGGTGGACGATTTTGCCGCGATATTCGAATCCAATCCGAAGGCAACGATCGTCGCCGGCTCGACCGATGTTGGTCTTTGGGTGACGAAGTTCATGCGCGACATCGCGCCGGTGGTACACATCTCCCTTCTCGAAGACTTGCGCCGGATCTCCGTCGATCGCGACGGCATCACGCTCGGGGCCGGAGTAAGCTACACCGAAGCCTATCCAGTGATCGTGGAGCACTTCCCGCAGATGCGGGAACTCTGGGACCGGATCGGCGGCCGGCAGGTGCGCAACATGGGCACAGTCGGCGGCAACATCGCCAATGGTTCGCCGATCGGCGATACGCCGCCGGCGCTGATCGCGCTTGGCGCATTGGTGACGCTGCGCAAGGGGGCACGGCGTCGGACCCTGCCGCTCGAAGCCTTCTTCATCGAATATGGAAAACAGGACCGCGAACCCGGCGAGTTCGTTGAAACTATACGTATCCCTTGCCTCGAGGAGGCGGTCCGCTTTGCGGTCTACAAAGTCACCAAGCGGATCGACGAAGACATTTCCGCCGTCTGCGGTGCCTTTCGCGTGACGCTCGACGGGCGGGGCAAGATTGCCGATGCGACGGTTGCCTTTGGAGGAATGGCGGGCATTCCGAAGCGCGCCTCGAATGTGGAGGCGGTGCTTGAAGGTGCGGACTGGAACGAAGCGACAATCGAAACGGCGATGGCCGCATTTGCCGAGGACTTTACGCCTTTGACCGATTGGCGCGCCTCGGCGGAATACCGCATGCTCGTGGCGAAGAACCTGCTTCGTCGCTTTTATCTGGAAACGCAGGAGGCCGGACGCGTCCGGCTCGATCGCGCTGTCGCCGTCGCGGTACAGGGAGTTTGAGCCATGAATGTGATGCAGCCCATAGACCGCATCCGCGGAGGCGTTCACGAGAAGGAAAAGCACGAATCCGGCCACAAGCATGTCTCGGGCACGGCCGAATACATCGACGATATTCCCGAGCCTGCCGGGACCTTGCACGCCTATCTCGGCCTGTCCGCCCGGGCGCACGCGGAGATCCTGTCGATCGATTTTGCTGAAGTCACCGCCAGCGCCGGCGTCGTCGGCATTCTGACGGCGGACGACATTCCTGGCGAAAACGATATCAGCCCCGCACACAAGCACGACGATCCGGTTTTCGCGACGGGCAAAGTCGAGTTTCACGGCCAGCCGATCTTCGCCGTGATCGCGACATCACGGGATGCCGCGCGGCGGGCGGCGGCGAAGGCCAAGATCGACTATCGCGACCTGCCGCATGTCACCGACGTCAAGGAGGCTGCGGCAGCGAACTATCCGCTGGTGATCGATCCGCTCAAGCTCGAACGCGGCGACATCGATGCCGGCTTCGCCAAGGCAAAGAACGTCGTTCAGGGCGAGATGCGGATCGGCGGCCAGGATCACTTCTACCTGGAGGGCCATATTTCCTTCGCGATCCCCGGCGAGGACGACGAGGTGACCGTCTATGCCTCGACCCAGCATCCGAGCGAGACGCAACATATGGTCGCCCAGGTGCTCGGCGTGCCTTCCAATGCGGTGACCGTCAATGTCCGGCGCATGGGCGGCGGGTTCGGCGGCAAGGAGACGCAGGCGAACCTCTTCGCGGCGGTCGCAGCCATGGCGGCCCGAAAGTACCGCCGTGCCGTCAAGATCCGCCCCGACCGGGACGACGACATGACCGCGACCGGCAAGCGCCACGACTTCCACGTCGACTACAAGATCGGCTTCGACGATGAGGGCCGGATCGAGGCGGTGGACGCGGTCTTTGCCGCGCGCTGCGGCTTCTCGGCCGATCTTTCGGGGCCTGTGACCGACCGCGCGCTCTTCCACGCCGACAACTGCTATTTCTATCCGAACGTCCGGCTGCGCTCGCGGCCGATGAAGACCAACACCGTGTCGAACACCGCCTTCCGTGGTTTCGGCGGTCCGCAGGGCATGGTCGGCGGCGAGCGGATGATCGAGGATATCGCCTACACGCTCGGCAAGGATCCGCTCGAGATCCGCAAGCTCAATTTTTACGGCGGCGACGGGCGCAACCTGACGCCCTATCATCAGACGGTGGAAGACAACATCATCGGGCGGATCATCGAGGAACTCGAAGTGTCGGCGGACTATGCCGCCCGGCGTGAGGCCGTTATCACCTTCAACCGCGAGAACCATGTGATCAAGCGCGGCATCGCGCTGACACCGGTGAAGTTCGGCATCTCCTTTACGAAGACGGAATACAATCAGGCCGGCGCTCTGGTCCATGTCTACACCGATGGCTCGATCCACCTGAACCACGGCGGCACGGAGATGGGGCAGGGGCTTTACACCAAGGTCGCCCAGGTCGTGGCCGACGAGTTTCAGGTCGATCTCGATCGGGTCAAGGTGACCGCGACCTCCACCGGCAAGGTGCCGAACACGTCGGCAACGGCCGCCTCCTCCGGTTCGGATCTGAACGGCATGGCGGCCGCCAATGCGGCCCAGCAGATCAAGGCAAGACTCATCAGCTTTGCGGCGGAACGCTATGGCGTCAGCGAAGCGGATGTCGCTTTCGAACCCAATATGGTGCGAATCGGCAGCGAGCGTGTTTCCTTCCCGGAATTCATCAAGACGGCCTACACGGCGCGCGTTCAGCTTTCCGCCGCCGGCTTCTACAAGACGCCGAAGATCCACTGGAACCGCTCTGAGGGCCGCGGCCGCCCGTTCTACTACTACGCCTACGGCGCTTCCTGCTCGGAAGTCAGCATCGACACGCTGACCGGCGAATACCAGGTCGATCGTACCGACATCATCCACGACGTCGGCAAGTCGCTCAATCCGGCGCTCGATCTCGGCCAGGTCGAGGGCGCCTTCGTCCAGGGCATGGGCTGGCTGACGACGGAAGAACTCTGGTGGGATGCCAAGGGGCGACTGCGTACGCATGCGCCGTCGACCTACAAGATCCCGCTCGCCTCCGACCGGCCGCGTGTCTTCAACGTGCGTCTGGCGGAATGGTCGGTCAACCGAGAGGAGACGATCCGCCGCTCCAAAGCGGTCGGGGAACCGCCCTTCATGTTGGGCATTTCCGTTCTCGAAGCTATATCCATGGCAGCGGCGAGCGTTGCGGGATATCGTATTCCGCCGCGCATCGACGCTCCGGCGACGCCCGAGCGCGTGCTGATGGCGATCGAGCGGCTGCGCGGGAACGCAGCAACGGAGACAACGCGGTAGCATTGAATGTGGCGCATGGCCGGCCGGGTCATGCGCGGAAACAGGAATCACGAGCATGCTGGCGAGCAGAGAGGATATCCGGGCTTTCCTGAACCGAGAAGCGGCCTCAATTCTCGTCGAGGTGGCTGTCGCCGCCGGCTCGACGCCCCGTGACACGGATGCCTGGATGCTCGTCTCGAAGGACCGTACCTTCGCCACGATCGGCGGCGGCCAGCTGGAATATATGGCGATCGATCACGCGCGGAAGCTCCTCCAGGGAGCGAGCGCGGATCATGAGTTGACGATCCCGCTCGGCCCCGAGATCGGCCAATGCTGTGGCGGTCGCGTCGCGCTCGCCTTCAAACCGGTCGACAAGGAAACCCGCGCGGCACTGATCGAGCGCAGCGATCGCGAGATCGCCCGGAGGCCGCATGTCTATGTCTTCGGCGCCGGCCATGTCGGCGATGCGCTCGCCATGGCGCTCTCGTTTATCCCGGTTCGAACCATCCTCGTCGATACGCGCGAGCAGGAGCTTTCGGTCGTCGATGTGCCCGGGATCGAGACCTGCCTCACGGCGATGCCGGAGGCGGTCGTGCGCGATGCCCCGGCGGGAAGCGCTTTCGTCGTTCTCACCCACGACCACGCGCTGGATTTCCTGATCGCCGCAGAAGCACTCGGTCGCGAGGATGCCTGCTACGTCGGCATGATCGGCTCGAAGACCAAGCGTGCCACGTTCAAGAGCTGGCTTTCGCGCGAGATTCAGCGTCCGGAGCTATTCGACGGGCTCGTCTGTCCGATCGGGGGAACGACTGTCAAGGACAAGCGGCCGGCCGTCATCGCAGCGCTTGCCGCCGCCGAAATCATGACGGCTGCCCTGAATCATGATCGTCCGAAGGACGATGTCGCGTCGCGAAAACGGTCGGTTAGGGCGTGAGGCAGGTCAACCGGGGCTCTCGCTATTGACGCCGGATCGAGGCCTGACGACGCAATCTGCAAGCCGGTCCTGCTCGTTCAACTCCGCCGCGTGGCGCTGACCCCGTTCGCAGAGCGCAAGCAGTACGGGTTCGAGGCTCAGGCCGAGTGCTGTCGCCGAATATTCCACCCGTGGCGGAACTTCGCGAAAGATCTCCCGATGAACAAGGCCATGCTCCTCCATCTCGCGGAGCTGCTGGATCAGAACTTTTTGACTGGCGGCGGGGACGAAGCGCTGATGCGACAGGACCGTTACGCGGTAACGCCGGAACTGCCGATGATCCCCGGCGTCGAGGTTGCCGGTGTTGTCGATGCAGTGGGCGCCGGGGTTTCCGATACCATCATCGGCAGCCGGGTCGCCGTTCCCATATTCGCCTTCGGTCGCGGCTCCGGCGGTTGCGCCGAATATGTCACGATTGACGCCACGGCACTGGTGCCGCTTCCTGACGGTGTGTCGTTTGAAACGGCAACCGGGCTGATGATCCAAGGCCTCACGGCCGTGCACCTCACGCGGCAAAGTCCGCCGACAGGAAAGACGATCCTGGTGACGGCCGCCGCGGACGGTGTCGGTTCGCTGCTGATGCAACTGGCGAAGAGCGCTGGAGCCCGAGCGATCGTGGCGACGGCAGGCTCTGAAGCGAAGCTGCAATTGGCGCACTCTCTCGGCGCCGACATCGGCGTCGACTACTCGCGGCCAAACTGGCCAGCGGTTCTTAAGGAAATGCTGAACGGCAGAGGCATCGACATCATCTACGATTTGATTGGCGGCCCGTTCACGAAAGCGGCGCTCACTCTGCTGGCGCCTGGGGGCGAACTGGTTTTCGGGGCGCTGGGTCGGTTCGATCTCGGCTCGGGCGAGATGGATGCGATGTTTTCGCAAAAACCAGTCCTTGCGCGGGTTCGCCCTGCTTCCTCTCCTGACAGCCGCCGGCTTGAAAACCGATCTCGCCGATCTCTTCAATCGGCCCGAAAAGGGAGCGCTCAGGGTAATCGACGGCGGGCGCTTTCCGCTCGCGCGGGCCGTAGACGCCCACCGCGTGCTTGAAAGGCGCCGAACGACCGGGAAGATCGTACTGGTCACCTAAGTCCGCTCCAATCACTCCGGAACCAGGAACGCGACGGCGAAGCCGCGGAGGACGTCTGCGATCGGAAGGTGGCGCTGAGGCTCGACGATGTCCCCCGTGAAAAGGTTCCGCAATCGCGCGGGCGCGTGGCCATCGGGCCATGCCAGATAGGTGTCCTGCCATAGGCCGGGAAGGATGGACAGCCTGTTCCCATCGGTATGGCGGAAGACGAGTCGCGGGACCACCGTGATCGAAAAGTCATCTTCGGTGTGGCGCATGAATGCAGCAGCATGGCGGGAGCCCAGGCCTCGCAGATGCAAGGGCAGATACCCGCCTTTCATCAACAGGTCCGCGCCTCTGTTTCGGCGATAGTTCAGGCATGTTCCGATCAGCGATTGCTTGCAGTCTTCAAAGTCGCCCGTAGTCGGCGTCCGCGGGAGCGTGGAGGGTGAGGGCCGCGGCGAAAAAGGCCGGCGATTATCGGGGTCGACGAGGCTGAGGTTGAGACGCTCGCTGCCTTGATAAATATCCGGAACTCCCGGCGCGGTCAGTTTTACCAGGGTTTGCGAGAGGCTGTTTATCAAGCCGGCCTGAATGAAAGGCCTGGCCGTATTCCCGAAGCTCTCGAGAAATGGTCGGTTCCGCAAATCGAGGAGGTTAGAGAGAAACGCCGTCACCGCCATCTCGTAGTCCTCGTCGGGGCACTCCCAGGTCGTCTTCAGCTTTGCTTCCCGGAGCGCCTTTACGGCAAAGCCGCCGATGCGCTCGCGCAGAGTGGAAAGCTCCTGCTTGTTGAAAAGAGGCTCGATTGGCCAGATACCGAGCAAGCTCTGGTAGAGGAACTGCTCCACGGAGGCTTCCGGCGCGTCGCCGCTTTGGAGATGGCGGATCCGTTCCGCATTCATATCGTGCCAGTGTGCAACCGAGGTGGCCCAGGCATCCGGTGCTTCGCTGATCGTATAGAGACGGGCGCGTGCATCCTCACCACGCTTGGTGTCATGTGTGGACGTTGTCGAGAGGCCGTTCGGCATTTCGCGTGCCCGATCTCGCATCATCTCATGAAAGCGGTCCACGCCGCCCGGTCTCCAGGATGGAGCGGCCCCCACTTCATTTGCAGCGAGATAATCGGTCCTTCTGTAGAAGAAGGTATCCTCGACCGCCTTGGCCGTGACGGCGCCACTTAGTTGCTGAAAACGCGTACGAAACTCGGATTGCAATTCCCGGTTCACCAAGCCGCCCTTCAGTGCGGCAATGGCAAGGGCTATTTCGGTCTCGGCCGTTGGGGCGGCGACCACCGCTTTCAACTCAATTTCGTCGAGGATTCGATTGTCGCGCTCGGTTGCTCCGCGGTCGCTGACATAGGTCCGGTAGACATGCAGCGCTGCCATCAGCTGGCGAATTGCTTCGGCGCAGCCGTCGGTGCCGTTCGGTGAACCGTCATCGTTCCCGAGGCGGGCGGCAAGGCTGGCGAGCCGCGTGACCTCGGCGCTGAAATTATGGCTCAACACTTGCAGCTTGCATTCGAGGACCGCTTTTTTCACCTCCGACCTTCGCGTTCCGCTCAAAAGCCCGGAAGAGGGGTGCTCGTTGGTCAGGAGTTCCGCCAGCACCGAAATGAACTCGTAGCCCGTGCTCCCCTCAACCGGCCATTCCTGCGGCAGCGTTTCATTCTCCTCCAATATTTTCTCGACGACGACGTAGGTGCTGTTGCCGACGTGTTGGCGCAAGCGATGAAGGTAGGCTTCGGGATCGGCAAGACCGTCGATGTGATCGACCCGTAATCCGTCAACCAGGCCATGCTTGATCAGATCCAGAGTCAGTCGATGGGTGTCCGCGAAAACCGACGGATTTTCGACGCGCATACCGACGAGACCGGCTACCTCGAAGAACCGGCGATAGCTCCAATGGTCTCGCGCGGTTTTCCAGCTTGTGAGGCGCCAGTGCTGCATTTGATGCAGCTGCAGCAGGTACGGCTTGTCGGCGGAGAGCCGTTCGAGAAGTTCGTCCAGCTCGGCGGCAACCTGTGGCGTCTCCAACGCCGACGAGACTTCGGAATGAAGATCCGCGGTGCCCTTGGGCTCCGCCGCTCCGGCAACTGCGGCAATCCCTTCGAGAGCCGGGTTCGCATCCTTGAGAATTAGCGGATAGGTAGCTGGGTTGAGTGGATACAGCGCATCATAATATTTGAGTGCCAGACAATTGCGGTTGCGATCGAGTGCGAGCCGCACGTTGTCGGCGGTGAGCTCTTCCTCAAAAGACCGTCCCAGGAAAGGCAGGGTGAGAGGCTCCCGCCAGTCGATGTCGAAATAACCGGCATATGCGCTGGAGCGGCCCGATTCGATGACACTGTGCCACCACGTATTCTCGAGACTGGCGGCCATGTGGTTCGGAACGATGTCGAGAATGATCCCGAGTCCTTCGGCTTTGAGTTGGCTGACCAGCCGCAAAAATCCCTCCCGACCGCCGAGAGCCGGGTCGATCTCGTTAAAATCGACGACATCGTAGCCATGCGTCGAGCCACGCACCGCCGAAAATAATGGCGAGGCGTAAAGATGGGATATGCCGAGCCGGACGAGATGCGGGACCAATTCCACGGCCTTTGCGAAATCCATCCCGTTTCGAAATTGTAGGCGATAGGTTGCTTTGGGCGGTTGCATGGCGCGGCTGATTTAATCCTGGAAAGATCCAACACTACTCATCGCCCTTTGTTCCGCGGCCATGCGACAGGAACAGGGTTTCCACCTGAAATGGGTCTGTGACAGCCACCCCTCGCCGGATGCGAAGCTTGGTCTGGAAGTCTGCTTTTCTTGGAACTGCTCCGGCGCCGACGATACGCTGCCGGACTCCCCGCGGAGCCGCTTGCCTAAGCCGAAATTGTTAGATTCACAGCGGTTCGCATAAGCATAAACTAGCCCATTCGGGGAAGTATTTCCTTGTTTCACTTGGTGTTAAATTGTCAGCTGCGGATTTTTTCCATATTGCCGTGTCGTTCAATACTTTGTGATAGCTTTGCCAGTGTTCTTGTATCTAGGGTGAGGCACGTCAAAGACATAACAGAAGCTTTGAGACTAGGTGCAAGTCAAGCTCGATCGGCTCGCAAGGCAGGCACTTTCTGGGCAAACGCTTGCTTTTATTCTGTCGCGCCTGCGGTGGATGGAAGCCCGCTAATCTGACGGTTGGAGAAGATCGTGAAAACAAGGAGGGTGCAATGAACAGGCTGAGACGCATTCTTACTCTTTCGACGGCTTTGGCATTGGTGGCTACATTATCGATCCCATTTGCTACGGGGATCGCGATCGCCGATTACGCGGATGACGGTGGTGGCTACGGTGATGGCGACGGCGGCGGTGATGGCGACGGCGGCGGTGATGGCGACGGCGACGGCGACGGTGATGGCGACGGCGACGGTGATGGTGATGGCGATGGCGATGGCGATGGCGACGGTGATGGGGACGGTGATGGCGATGGCGATGGCGATGGCGATGGTGGCGGCGGCGGCCACGGCCATGGCCCGCACGGCAACAACGGATACGGTAACGGCGGCGGTGACGGCGTTCCCGGCAAGTCCGGCAAGACCGATGCTAATCGTTAACATGTAAAATATGTGAGGGCGGCCGTCTTGCGGGAGAGCCGCCCTCCTTTGCGTTTTCGAAGCGAACAGAAAGCGGGACGAGTACGAGGCGACTTCTGCCCGCTCCGGCCCTCCTGACGCGCACTTTGATCGTGGCCACAGCGGATAAGACGGGGGGCGGTTCCTCAGGCGAGCATCTTGCCGATCAGTCTCTGACAGCGCTCGGCCATGAAGTCGATCATTAGCCGGACCTTCGGGTCCTGGAAGCGTTTGTGCGGATAGATCGCGGCAAGCTGCGCCCCCAGGGGCGGCGTATCCTGCAGGACGGGGATGAGAGAGCCCTCGTTGATGAACTGCTTCACCTCGAACAGCGGTTTGTTGATGATGCCGTGGCCATCGAGCGCCCATTGGGTCAGCACGTCGCCGTCATCGGAATCATAGGGGCCCGTTACTTCGAGCTTGCGCACACCGTCGGCCGTCTGCAACGTCCAATAATATTCCTTGGAGCCGGGATAGCGCAGCAGCAGACAATCGTGATGCTCGGTGATGAGGTCATCGGGCGTTGCAGGTATGCCGCGCTGCTGAAAATAGGCAGGCGCACCGCAGATCACCCGGTCGCAATTCATGATGCCGCGCATGCGCAGGTTCGAATCCTCGAGGATGCCGAGCTTGAACGCCACGTCGACCCCTTCGCTTAGGATGTCGACGTTGTGGTCCGAGAGGCGAAGGCGCACCTCGATATCCGGATACTTGTCGTGGAACTCGGGAATGCCGGAGGCAATCAGCCGGCGGCCGATGCCGAGCGGCGCCGTAATCCGAAGCGCACCTTTGGGATTGCGCGAAAGATCGGCGATCGCGCTTTCGGCCTCGTTCACGGCTTCGAGAATCTTGACCGCGCCGTCGTAGAACACACGGCCGTGTTCGGTCGGCGTCAGCTTGCGGGTGGTGCGATTGAAGAGGCGAACGCCCATGTGCCGCTCCAACTCCTTGATCCGGTTGCTGGCGACCGCGGGCGTCACGCGCTGGTCGCGCCCTGCCGCCGAGAGCGTTCCGAGTTCCACGACGCGCACGAAAACGCGCACATTATCGAGATAAGACATGCCTCCCGCCTATGCTCCTCCAATGCGACCGGCGCGGTTCAGCGCGCAAAGGGTCGTTTTAACGCCTTGAATTTCTGCACAATTTTCTCTTCAAAGCGACTCCCGATTTACCAAACCGTGCAGTAGCGCACCCGCGCTCCTTCGATTTTATAGTTTTTTTTGAAAGAGTTGGTGATCGCGCGGCGTTCTCCCCAACCCAAGCAATGACACATAATGCCGCCCAGAAGAATGGGAGAGCTGCATGTATGAATTTGCCATTGCCTGGGACTGGCTGACATTTGCGGTGAGATGGCTGCATGTCATCACCGGCATCGCCTGGATCGGTTCGTCCTTTTATTTCGTTGCGCTCGATCTGGGCCTGAGGCAGCGGCAGGGTCTGCCGGTCGGCGCCTATGGCGAGGAATGGCAGGTTCACGGCGGCGGCTTCTATCACATCCAGAAATATCTGGTTGCGCCGGAAAACATGCCCGAGCATCTGATCTGGTTCAAATGGGAATCCTACGTCACCTGGCTTTCCGGCTTCGGCATGCTGGCGCTCGTCTATTATGCCGGTGCCGACCTCTACCTGATCGATCCGAACGTGCTCGACGTTTCGAAGCCGACAGCGATTGCCATTTCGCTCGCCTCGCTTGCCTTCGGCTGGCTCGCCTATGACACGGTCTGCCGGTCGCCGCTCGGCAACGACAACACCCGGCTGATGGTACTGCTCTATTTCGTGCTCGTTGCCGTTGCCTGGGGCTACACCCAACTCTTCACCGGCCGCGCCGCCTACCTGCATCTCGGCGCCTTCACGGCGACGATCATGTCGGCAAACGTGTTCTTCATCATCATCCCGAACCAGAAGAAGGTCGTTGCCGACCTGATCGCGGGCCACACGCCCGACCCGAAGCTGGGCAAGCAGGCAAAGCAGCGCTCGACCCACAACAACTATCTCACGCTGCCCGTCCTGTTCCTGATGCTGTCGAACCACTATCCGCTGGCCTTCGGCACTCAGTACAACTGGATAATCGCCTCGCTCGTCTTCCTCATGGGGGTCACGATCCGCCACTGGTTCAACACCCGGCACGCCCGCAAGGGCAGCCCGAGCTGGACGTGGCTCGTCACCGCGCTGCTCTTCATCGTCATCATGTGGCTTTCGACGGTGCCCAAAGTTCTTTCGGAGGGTGGCGAGGCCAGGGCCTCGACAGCCGAACAGACCGTGGTCGCGTCGGCTGACTTCGAAAAGGTGCGCGACACCGTGCTCGGCCGCTGTTCCATGTGCCATGCCAAGGAGCCCGCCTGGGAGGGGCTGATCGTGCCGCCGAAGGGCGTCGTCCTCGAGAACGACGGTGACATCGTCGCGCATGCCCGCGAGATCTATCTACAAGCCGGGCGTTCGCACGCCATGCCGCCCGCCAATGTCACCGGTGTTACCGATGAGGAACGCCGCCTGCTGGTCTCCTGGTACGAGACGGCAGTAAAGGAAGGAAAGATTCAATGAATGAGCTGCTGATCCGCGGTCGGGTCCTGACCTTCGTCAAGGAGCCCGAGGGCATCGACGACAACGCCTCCTATCGTTTTTTCGAGGACGGCGCCGTGCTGGTCCGGAACGGCAAGGTCGCAGGCGTCGGTGCCTATGGCGATATGGCGAAACTGGCCGGCGAGGGCGTAAGGATTGCAGATCATCGTCCCCATCTCGTCCTGCCGGGACTTATCGACACGCATCTGCACTTTCCGCAAACGCAGGCGATCGCCTCCTACGGCGCGCAGCTTCTGGAGTGGCTGAACACCTATATCTTCGTCGAAGAGCAGAAGTTCAAAGCGCCTGAGCACGCCGCCTTCATCGCCGGCCGTTTCATGGACGAATTGCTCGCCAACGGCACCACGACGGCGGTCGCCTATTGCTCGGTGCATCCGGAAAGCGTCGACGCCTTCTTTGCCGCGGCCGAGGCGCGCAACATGCTGATGGTCGGCGGCAAGGTGATGATGGACCGCAATGCACCGGAGGCACTCAGCGACACGCCCGAGAAGGGATATGACGAGACCAAGCGCCTGATCGCCAAATGGCATGGCCGTGGCCGGGCCCATTACGCGATCAGCCCGCGTTTCGCCATCACCTCGACGCCTGAACAGATGGAGATGAGCCGGGCACTCGTGGCTGAACACCCGGGCTGTTACGTCCAGACGCATCTTTCCGAAAACAAGGACGAGATCGCCTTCGCGGCGTCGCTTTATCCGGAGGCAAAGGACTACACGGACATCTACGCACGCTATGATCTTCTCGGTCGCAAGACGCTGCTCGGCCATTGCATCTATTTGAGCGACCGCGAAATATCGGTGCTGGCAGAGACGGGAGCGGTCGGCGTGTTCTGCCCGACGTCCAATCTCTTCCTCGGCAGCGGCTTGTTCGACCGCGATCGCTTTGACCGGCTCGGTGCCCGCCATTCGGTCGCGACCGATGTCGGCGCCGGAACGAGCTTCTCGATGCTGGAGACCATGGACGAGGCCTACAAGGTTCTGCACCTCCAGGGCCAGCGGCTTTCGCCTCTCAACTCGTTCTACATGATGACGCTGGGTAACGCCCGCGCGCTCGAACTCGAGCATTCCATCGGATCGCTGCATGTAGGCGCCGACGCAGACATCGTGGTTCTCGACAGCCGCGCGAAGCCGGCGATGGAACTGCGTATGCAGGTGGCATCGTCATTGCTCGAGGAGCTTTTCATCCTGCAGACAATGGGCGACGATCGCTCAGTGGCCGAAGTCTATGTCGCCGGCAAGCCGATGAAGCACGGTGTGCGAAACACGCCCGTGGCCGCGCCCTCGGCAAGGACGGTTGAAACGGTCTGATCTCGAACGTTCAAAACGACCGCGCCGGCCGGGACCCCATGTTCCGGCCGCTACAGTTCTTCCGGCCGCCTCCCACCCATCGCACGCGTCAACGCGTCAGCGGTTTCCCTGACCATCGGCCCGAGGGTCGCGAGCTTTT
Organism: Sinorhizobium sp. 8-89; assembly: GCF_030124325.1. Classification (GTDB taxonomy): domain Bacteria; phylum Pseudomonadota; class Alphaproteobacteria; order Rhizobiales; family Rhizobiaceae; genus Sinorhizobium. The sequence continues at coordinate 248,006 of NZ_JASKLR010000006.1, read as the reverse complement.
CGTCGGTTACCCGGACCGAGGGCCCGGAGATCGATATGCCGGCGATCGTTTCGCCGTATTCGTTGAAGATCGGCGCGGCGACGCAGCGCATGCCGAGCGTGTGTTCCTCGTCGTCGATTGACCAGCCCCGCAATCGGATATCCTGAATATCCCGCAAGAGCACCGGCAGCGTATCGCGCGTCTTTTCGGTAAAATGCGCGAGGGTTCGCCCCGAGAGCATCTGGGCGATTTCCTTGTCGGACCAGGTCGACAGGATCGCCTTGCCGATGCCAGACGCGTGGACCGGACCGCGCCGCCCCGGCCGGAAGAAGGCCCGCATAGGCGCATGGCTCTCGACCTGAGAGATGAAAACGACATCGCCGCCTTCCTCGATGCCGATATTGGCTGTTTCTCCGCTTGCCTCCATCAATTGCTTCAGGAAGGGCCGGCTGATCGTCCCGAGCTTGCGGAAGCGCAGAAAGGCATTGCCGATCTCGAAGGCCTTGAGGCCGACGGTCCACACACCGGTGTCGCTGTCGCTCATGACCATGCCGTGAGAGGCAAGCGAGGTCAGCAGTCGGTGCACGGTCGAGGGCGCCATGCCGGTGCGTTCCGATAGGGAGGTCAGCGTCGAGTCGTCGTTTTCGGCGACGATCGCCAAGAGCGCCAGGCTGCGATCCAGCACTTGCACGGAGGACGGCGCGGCGTTCTCTCCGGCCTTGCGACCGCGCTTTCCCTTGCCCGTCACCTCCATGAACCATTCTCCAAATCAGTTGCTTCGGTCCATCTTCCTCTACCGCGATTGCTTTCGATTTTCTCCTTTTTGTTGAAAATGTTTATTTCCGTATGATGGAAGTCATTTCCATTAACATGTTGATGAAATCAGCAAATGGATTATCGTCCTATCTCAAACAGGAGGAGTTCCCATGGCCAAGATGCGTGCTGTCGACGCGGCGGTTTATGTTCTGGAGAAAGAAGGGATCGATTGCGCCTTCGGTGTCCCGGGTGCCGCCATCAACCCGTTCTATTCGGCGCTCAAGGCGCGCGGGTCGATCCGTCACATTCTCGCCCGTCACGTGGAAGGCGCTTCACATATGGCGGAAGGCTATACGCGCACCAAACACGGCAACATCGGTGTCTGCATCGGCACCTCGGGGCCGGCCGGCACCGACATGATCACCGGCCTCTATTCGGCTTCCGCGGACTCGATCCCGATCCTCTGCATTACCGGCCAGGCACCGCGCGCCCGCCTCGACAAGGAGGATTTCCAGGCCGTCGACATCGCTTCGATCGCCGGACCCGTCACGAAATGGGCGGTCACGGTCATGGAACCGGCCTTGGTCCCCTTCGTCTTCCAGAAGGCTTTCCATCTGATGCGCTCAGGCAGACCCGGTCCGGTCCTCATCGACCTGCCGGTCGACGTTCAACTCGCCGAAATCGAGTTCGACCCGGAAACCTACGCGCCGCTTGAGCCCTACAAGCCAGCCGCCACCCGCGCGCAGGCCGAGAAGGCGATCGCGATGCTGAACGAAGCGGAGCGGCCGCTGATCGTCGCGGGTGGCGGCATCATCAATGCCGACGCCTCGGATCTTCTGGTCGAATTTGCCGAAATCACCGGCATTCCAGTCATTCCGACACTGATGGGCTGGGGCACGATCCCGGACGATCACCCGCTGATGGCCGGCATGTGCGGACTGCAGACATCGCACCGCTATGGCAACGCGACGCTGCTCGCCTCCGATTTCGTGCTCGGCGTCGGCAATCGCTGGGCCAACCGCCATACCGGCAACATTCCGACCTACACGGAAGGCCGCAAGTTCATCCACGTCGATATCGAGCCGACGCAGATCGGCCGTGTCTTCGCCCCGGATTTCGGCATCGTCTCGGACGCGGGGGCCGCGCTCAAGCTCTTCCTCGACGTTGCCACCGAATGGAAGACGGCCGGCAAGCTGCGCGACTGGTCGGGTTGGGCGGAAGAGTGCCGTGAGCGCAAGCGCACGATGCTGCGAAAGACCCATTTCGATCAGACGCCGCTGAAACCCCAGCGGGTCTACGAGGAAATGAACCGGGCCTTCGGCCGCGACACTTGCTACGTCTCGACCATCGGCTTGAGCCAGATCGCCGGCGCGCAGTTCCTGCACGTCTACAAGCCGCGCAACTGGATCAATTGCGGCCAGGCGGGTCCGCTCGGCTGGACGCTGCCGGCAGCACTCGGCGTCAGGGCGGCAGATCCGGACCGGCCGATCGTCGCTCTCTCCGGTGACTACGACTTCCAGTTCCTGATCGAGGAGTTGGCCGTCGGGGCGCAACACAAGCTGCCCTATCTGCATGTGGTCGTGAACAATTCCTATCTCGGCCTCATCCGCCAGGCGCAGCGCGGCTTCAACATGGATTTCGAGGTGAGCCTTGCCTTCGACAACATCAATGCCGACGGCGATGCAGAGAAAGGCTACGGCGTCGACCATGTCGCGGTCGCCGAAGGCCTCGGCTGCAAGGCGATCCGGGTCCGCAGCCCCAATGAATTTGCCGAAGCCTTCGATCGGGCGCGCGCGCTGATGGACGAGCACCGGGTCCCCGTCGTCATCGAATTCATCCTCGAGCGCGTGACGAATATCGCCATGGGCATGGACATCAACGCTGTTGTCGAGTTCGAGGAACTCGCCGCGCGCGGTGAGGACGTGCCGACGGCCATCGCCGCCCTTCTCGACTGAAAATCTTCAGAGCGGGACGAGGAAAAGTGTGTGCGGTTTTCCGCCCTCGTCCCGCTCCAACTTCCAGGAGGAGTAATCGCATGCCGAGATTCGCTGCGAACCTGACCATGCTGTTCAACGAGGCGCCTTTCCTCGACCGCTTTTCGCTTGCCGCCAAGGCGGGCTTCGAAGGGGTTGAATATCTCTTCCCCTATGAATTCGAGAAGATGGCGCTGCGCGCCGCCCTCGATCGCAATAGCCTGACCCAGGTTCTGCACAACCTGCCTGCCGGCGACTGGGCTCGCGGCGAGCGCGGCATCGCCATCTTCCCGGATCGCGTCGACGAATTCCGCAAGGGTGTTGCTAATGCTATCGATTACGCGACTGCGCTCGATTGCAAGCAGGTCAATTGCCTCGTGGGGATCGCGCCGGACGGCGTTGCCGACACGATCCTGCGCACGACGCTGGTCGCGAACCTGAGACTGGCGGCAACCGAGCTCGGCAAGCACGGCATCCGCCTCTTGATCGAGCCAATCAACCGCTTCGACATTCCGGGCTTCTATCTCGACACGGTCGAGCAGGCGGCCTCGATCATCGACGAGGTCGGCAGCGACAATCTCTTCATCCAGTACGACCTTTACCACCAGCAGCGCACGCAAGGCGAGCTGATCGGCACCTACAGGCGCTTCGCCGACCGGATCGCCCACGTCCAGCTTGCCGACAATCCGGGTCGCAACGAACCGGGCACCGGCGAGATCAACTATCCGTTCGTCTTCGATGCGCTGGAAACGGCCGGTTACGACGGCTGGATCGGTTGCGAATACAAGCCGTTGACGACGACGGCCGAGGGGCTGGGCTGGCTCGGCGCCGAGCGCAAGCGCAAGCAGTCCGCAGACATCATCAAAATCAGGAGCTAAGCACGATGGCATCTATCGGTTTCATTGGACTGGGTATCATGGGCACGCCGATGGCGCGCCATCTGCAGGATGCCGGGTATACGATCGTCACGTCGAAATTCGTCATCCCGCCGCGCCAGGAACTCGTCGACAACGGCTTGCAATTCGTCGAGACGCCGAAGGCGCTCGCAGAGACGGTCGACACGATCATCCTGATGCTGCCGGACACGCCGGAAGTGAAGGACGTTCTCTTCGGTGAGAACGGCGTCTTCTACGGTCTTGGCAAAGGCAAGCTCGTCATCGACATGAGCTCGATCTCGCCGATCGAAACGAAGGAATTCGCAAGGAGGGTCCGCGAAACGGGCGCCGAATATATTGACGCGCCGGTCTCCGGCGGCGAGGTCGGGGCGAAGAACGCGTCGCTCAGCATCATGGCCGGCGGCTCGCAGGAATCCTTCGACCGCGCCCTGCCGCTCTTCAAGCTGATGGGCAAGAACATCACGCTTGTCGGCGATTGCGGCGACGGTCAGGTCACGAAGGTTGCCAACCAGATCATCGTCGCGCTAACGATCGAGGCGGTCTCCGAAGCGTTGGTCTTCGCGTCCAAGGCCGGTGCCGATCCGGCGCGCGTCCGCGAGGCGCTGATGGGCGGCTTTGCCTCCTCCCGCATTCTCGAAGTTCATGGCGATCGGATGATCAAGCGCACCTTCGATCCGGGCTTCCGCATTTCGCTGCATCAGAAAGATCTCAATCTGGCGCTGCAGGGCGCAAAGAGCCTCGGCATCTCGCTGCCAAACACCGCGGCCACGCAGGAGCTCTTCAACAATTGCGCCGCCAACGGCGACAGCGGGCTCGACCATTCCGGTCTCGTCCGGGCGCTCGAGCGGATGGCCAACCACCAGGTTGCCTAAAGCAATTCCAGGAAAAGTGTGTAACGGTTTTCCGTCCGGAATTGCGTAGGTTCAAAGAGTTAGAGCAATTTCACTGTTCGGGAAAGACGGTGAAATGCTCATCCGCAGGGCGGCGGTGAGGAGCCGCCGCCCCTCACTTCCAGGGAGACATAACGTGGCACCGATCGCCGATCCGCGAACCTTTCTCGAAATGCTGTTCACCTCGGCCGTTGCCGCCGCCGATCCCGCCCTCGTCATCGCCTCGAATCTGCCGGAAAAGCCGAAGGGACGAACCGTTGTCGTCGGGGCAGGGAAGGGCGCTGCGCAAATGGCGCGGGCCTTCGAAAAGCTTTGGGATGGTCCGCTGAGCGGTGCCGTCGTCACCCGTTATGGCTTCGGCGTTCATTGCGAGCGCATCGAGGTGCTGGAGGCTGCCCATCCCGTGCCGGACGAAAGCGGGCTCTACGCCTCGAAACGCCTTCTCGCCGAGATCGGAGGTCTGACAAAGGACGACCTGGTGGTGGCGCTTGTCTGCGGCGGCGGCTCCGCGCTTTTGCCTTCGCCACCGTCCGGCCTCTCGCTGGAGGAGGAAATCGTCGTCAACCGCGCCTTGCTCGCGTCCGGCGCGCCGATCAGTGCGATGAACTTTGTGCGCAAGCATGTGTCGACGATCAAGGGCGGCAGGCTCGCGGCGGCGGCCTATCCCGCGAAAGTCGTTTCGCTTGTGGTCTCCGATATTCCGGGCGACGACCCGGCGCTCGTCGCCTCCGGTCCGACGATCGCCGACGAGAGCACGCGCGGTGACGCCTTGAAGGTCATCGAGCACTACGGGCTGTCATTGCCGGAGAAGGTTATGCAGTGGCTGGCGACGGATGCCGCGGACGCGCCCAAACCGTCCGATCCGAAGTTTGCCCGAAACGAAGTGCGCCTGATCGCCTCGGCCGCAGTCTCGCTCGAGGCCGCCGCCGCCGCCGCCCGCGAAGCCGGGATCGAGGCAATCATTCTGTCCGACGCTATCGAAGGCGAGGCGCGTGAAGTCGCACGCGTCCATGCGGCGATCGCGCGTGAGGTGGCTCAGCGCAGCCGGCCGTTCTCCAAACCTGTCGTGGTCCTTTCCGGCGGTGAAACGACCGTAACGATCAAGGGGAAAGGAAAGGGCGGCCGCAACAGCGAATTTCTCCTGTCGCTGGCACTCGCCATTGACGGGATTCCAGGCGTTTCGGCACTTGCCGCCGATACCGACGGGATCGACGGCTCGGAAGACAATGCCGGCGCCTTTGCCGACGGTACGACGATCGCCCGGCTTCGTGGACAACGACTGGACCCGGCGGCGCTGCTTCAGCGCAACGACAGCTGGGCGGCGTTCGATGCGCTCGGCGATATCTTCAAACCGGGACCGACAGGCACCAACGTCAACGACTTTCGGGCTATCCTCGTGCAGTGACGGACGGGGCGCGAACCGCCTGCGCGTCCGATCGGACGCGCAGAGGCCAGCACGTCGTTGCCGGGTTTATTCGGCGCTGATCGCGATGCGCCTGGACTTGTTCTGGCTCTGCTCCGTTTTCGGAAGCGTGACGCTCAGCACGCCGTTCTTGAAGGTCGCTTTGACCTGGTTCTCGTCGATGTCGTATCCCAGCGGAATGCGACGCTCGAAGCGGCCGTAGTAGCGCTCGGAGAACTGATTTTCCTTGTCTTCGCTCTCGGCGCGTTTTTCGCCTCGCAGCGTCAGGACGCCCTCGGCGAGGGACAGATCGACATCCTTCTCTTCGAGCCCGGGCAACTCCGCCGTTACCCTGATCTCCTTGTCGCGGTCGGTGACTTCGACATTGGGCCAACCCGCGCCGAAGGCCGGGTGGTTCGAAAACGCAAGCGGCATGCGTTGATCGAAATTGCGGAAGACATCATCGAACAGTCGATTCATTTCCCGGTGAAGCATCAGGAACGGATCGCGGTCGCGATCGCGATAGGACGTAGGGACGTGCTCCTGGGCGCGGCCCCATGGAATGAGATCACGTACGTTCATTTGTCAGCTCCTTTTTCGTTTGTCGCCGTCAGCCGAAACACCGGCGTCGGCCGGCGTTTCGGCGATCTTCCTCATCGGGCGGTCGTTCGGCGCGCCTATGCGGCGTGCTTGCCACCTTCGGCCCGATGCTGGTCCTCGATCGGGGGCAGGGCCTTGGCCTGCTGAATCTCAATCCGGCGCGGCTTCATCTGCTCGGGCAGCTCACGGACGAGATCGATTGCCAACAGGCCATTGGCGAGATTGGCACCCGTGACCGTCACATAGTCAGCCAATTGGAATCGGCGATCGAAGTTGCGGCCGGCTATGCCGCGATAGAGGTATTCTGCCTTGTCCTCTCCGGCCTTTTCGCCGCGAACGACAAGCAACTGCGGCTCATGCATGATGGAGATTTCGTCGGGCGTAAAACCGGCGACAGACATCATGACGCGATAGTGGTTCTCGCTGACGCGCATGATGTCGTAGGGCGGCCAATTGTCGGCGGGCGCCAAGCGGCTTGCCGCGTCGAGCAGGTCAAAAACGTGGTCAAACCCCACGCTGGACCGGGAGAGGGGAGAAAAGTCGAGTGTTGTTCTCATAGCCATATCCTCCTTGAGCAACATGGACGATGAGGAGCGCCGAAGAGAGCGGTGCTCCTCGACTGCGAGCCCCGGAAAAGGCGGCTCGCACCTGCGATTTAGGTACTTCTGCAGCGGTTTCAAGGGGCTGCGCGAGCTGCGGCCGCGTTATCGGCTGCCGAATAGAAAGTTAGCGGCAAGCCGTTGTAAAACCTTGTGAAATTTCAATGTCGATTCGACTTGATTTTCTGAAATCGGCGCCAATATCTGTGTGGGATCTTTGTAAGCGATCCATTGGTGGCGTGTGAAAGGAGGAAAAAATGCTTCTCAATGAGATTCCCTGGACAATCCCCCTCACAGTACGTCTTTCAAGTGGCATCACGCATACCTTCAACTCCGTATATGAAGCTCTGGACTTCCTCGAAAACGAGTGGCCGCTACGCAAGGGGCAGCGTTACGAGCGTGCGGTGCGCACCTGCCGCGGCGCGCTTAATAGGATGACGCCTGCCGCGGTTGCCCGAGAGGCCTTCGTGGCTGCCTGCCTTGAAGCGGGAATGCCGATTGTGATGACGGGCCATCCAGCGCGTCAGCAAGCGGCTGAACCCAAAACGACCCGGAGTGCATGAGCCTGTGCATGATGAGGGCGGCCTTTGCATGACGCCTTTGCATGACAAGGGCCGACGCGCCGTCCACCGATTTGGAATGGATGATCGGTGGACGGGTGCGAAGCCTTGCGAAAAGTGCCGCGGTTGATGCCGGTCACTGATCCGGCAGGCATTATTCTACGAAAACACGAACGCTCGCCGCGCGTCCTATGGCATCGATGACCGTCAAGGTAGAATAGCCGCCGCCGTCCGGAAGCCATTGGCTGGTGCGGCGTCGGGTGACATCGGGCAATGGCCGGCCGTTGGCAAGCCAGCGGAAGGGCGCGCGGCCACCCTGCAGCTTGAGCGTCAATGGCATCATGGTCTCGCGGCTCATCGCGCCAAGTTCCACCCGCGCTCCTTCCGGCGGAAAAACGATCTGCGGCGCGGGCTCGCGTGCGGAGGCCGAAAGCAGGCCGCTTGCCGTCATCGAAAAGCGCCTTTGGCTGATCGGCAGGTCGGCCTGCGCAAGCCGCACGGCGCCAGCCGGGGCATCCGGCAGCGGCGTGATGGCGATCCCCGATTTGGCGAAGGCTTCGAACAGGAACGGTGCGGCGGCGCCGTAGCCGGTCAATCCCGGCACGGCGCCGTTGTCGGGCCGGCCGACCCAGACGCCGAGCACGTAGCGGCCGTCGAAGCCGACGGACCAGGCATCGCGATAGCCGTAGCTGGTGCCGGTCTTGTAGGCGATGCCGCGCTGGAAGCTGCCGGCGGGCGGCAGCACGTCGGAGAGGATATCCGCGACATGCCAGGCTGCAAGGGTCGAGAGCAGCGGCTCCCCATCGATCGGGGCGGCCTGGCCCTCGATACCGTTGCCGAGCCGCACCGGCCAGCCGCGATTGGCCAGGCCCGCATAGAGCTGAACGACGTCGCGCAAGGTGATGCCGACACCGCCGAGGCCGATCGCAAGCCCCGGCGCCTCGTTCGGCGGCAGCGCGGGCCGCACATCGGCCCGGCGAAAGCGCACCATCAGCCGGGTGGGGCCAACGGCATCGAGCAGGCGGATCGCCGGCACGTTGAGGGAGAGTTGCAGTGCTTGCCGAACGCTGACGTCACCCTGGTAGCTCATATCGAAGTTGCGTGGCCGATAGCCGAAGAAATCCGCCGGCCGGTCCTCGATGATCGTCTCCTGGCTGACCAGCCCCTCTTCGAAGGCCAATCCATAGATGAATGGCTTCAGCGTCGACCCCGGCGATCGCGTGACCCGCGTCATGTCGATCCAGCCGGCGCGGCTCGCATCAAAATAGGCGGCCGAACCGACCTCGCCGACGATCTCGCCGCTCCGGATGTCGGCCATCACCATGGCGACGGAGACCTTGGGGCCCAGTTTCGCCGCGCCCTCGCGCGCGACAGCCTCGAGGCCGTCCTGAATGTCGCGACGCAGCGTCGTGTGGTGGCGGAGGACCTTCGGCTTCTTACGGAGTGCGGCCTCCGCCAAATGCGCGGCGTGAGCCGGAAGCTGAAGGCGTCGGTTCGGCACAGCCGTCATGTCTGCGCGTTCTATCTCACCTTCGCCGATCACCTTGGCGACCGCCATGCGGGTCAGCACCCGTTTACGGGCGGCTTCCGCGGCGGAGAGGTTGCGGTCCGGGCGGCGTTTCTCCGGCAGTTGCGGCAGCGCCACGAGCAGCGCGGCCTCGGCAACGGAGAGGCGGCGCGGTTCCTTGCCGAACCAGGCAAGGCTTGCCGCACGTACGCCTTCGAGATTGCCGCCATAGGGCGCGCGCGTCAGGTAGAGGTCGAGTATCTGATCCTTGTTGAGGCGGCGCTCGATCTGGATGGCGCGAGCGAGCTGCAGGAGTTTCGCCGTCAGTGTGCGCTCCCGACGCGGCTCGATCAGCCTTGCAACCTGCATGGAAAGGGTTGACGCGCCCGAAACGATGCGGCCGTTGGTGACGAACTGCAGCGCCGCGCGGCCGAGCGCCAGCGGATCGACGCCGTTATGGTCCCGAAAGCGCTGGTCCTCATAGGCGATCAGCATCTCCAGGAAGCGCGGATCAACATCTGCCACGGTTGTCTTCAGGCGCCATAAACCATCATTTGTGGCGAAGGCGCGCAGCAATTGCCCGTCCTTGTCGAGAACCTCGGCCGAGACATCCATCGCTCCTTCGATCGGCGGGGGAAATGCCTTGTCGGCCCACTGGAGGCCGAGGGCCACAAGCGCGGTCAGGAGCAGGACGCTCGGGATCAAAATCGCGCCAAGGCGGCGGGGATGGCGAAAACAATCGGGTTTGACCGTGCCGGCCGCACCCCCCTCTGCCCTGCCGGGCGTCTCCCCCACAAGGGAGGAGATCGGCAGGGCGCGGACTTTCCGCTTCCCATCCTCGACAAACTCAGCCTCACCGCCGGATGGGACGGTGTCGTCCGTCAGTGCCCACGCATCGAGGACATTCGCTTCGGCGTGCGCTAAATGAACCTTCGCGTGCGATGTGGAGGTGGCGCACGTCGGTGCCTCCGCAATTTCCCCCCGTGTGGGAGAGATGCCCGGCAGCACAGAGGGGGGTGACGCCGGGGCAACGCCCTTGCCGTTCATCCCCAAGCCGATCAAGAGCCTTTGCAGGAAGGACATCGCGTGCCTACTGTGCCGCCAGCACCTCCATGCGCCCGGTTGCCGTTCGGGCCGAGAATTGCGGCCGGTACATGTCCTCCACGCTTGCCGCCGGATGATCATAGGTGCCGGGGGTTACCGCGCGCACGACATAGGCAAGCGTGATTTCCCGGTTGTCGCCGGTGGACCGATCGAACGCCGCAATGAAGCGATCGCTGCGGAACTCGGTATGGGCAGCCTCCACCTCGCCGATCCATTCGAAGTTCGAAAGCTGGGCGCTGTCGACAAGGCTCGGATTGTCGATCTCGAAGCCGGCCGGCAAGAGATCGTTGATGAGGACGCGCGACGGCCAGTCGTTGGTCTCGGTCACCTTGAGCACGACGACATAACGCTCGTTCTGGCGCGCTTCGCTGACATTGGCCTCGGCGCCGTCGAGCGTGTAGTAGGTGCGCTCGATCGTGAAGCCATCACCGCCGGCCGACAATGGCTGAGCCGGGGCGGCGACGGTCGTCACCACGGCGGAGACCGCGTCGGCGCCGTTGTTGCGAATGACGACCGGGTGCTCGATGAGAGCGTCCCCGGTGATGCGAGCGGCGTAACTGCCGGTGCGCGCCGCGCCGTTGATGTCGAGTTTCATATCCGCGTCGCCGCCCTGGATCGCGCGCGCGGCAAGCAGCATCCAGGTCTGCTCCTGCGTGCTCGTATATTTCGCCTGCTGCCACTCCCGGGCGACGATCTTGGAAAGCTCCGGAATGATCGCGGGCGCGGGCCGGCTTTCCGCGGCTAGTGCCAGCACCGCCGCGCCGTCGCGCAGCGACGAGCCGTAGTCGGACCGGGCGAGGCTGACTTTGACGAGACCGGAACCGGTCGACATGTTCAGCGACGCCGCGAAGATATCTTGCGAGCGCGCGGCGTCGCCGTAGAGAGCCAATGCCGCGGCGATATGCGCCTTGGCAAGCGGCGTCGGGAAATCGTCGAGCATCGTGTCGGCATAGTAGCGAAGGTCGCTGATCGCCGCCTTGCGATTGCGGGCGAGCACGTAGAGCGCATAGGCGATCTCGTTGCCGCGGTCCTTGACGTTGGTCTCGTAGCTTAGCGCGTTCTGGAGATTTTCAAGTGCCTGCACCATCGCCTGTTCGGGCACGTCATATTTCTGCTCGCGGGCACGTGTCAGGAAATCGCTGACATAGGCATCCAGCCAAAGATCGCCCGAACCGGGGTTCCAGAGACCGAAGCTGCCGGAGGAGGACTGGTATGCGAGCACGCTGTAGATCGCATCCTGCACGCGCTTGTTCACCGCTTCGTCGTCGGGAAGGCCGGACTGTGTTGCGAGTTCGCTGAGATAGAGCAGCGGCAGCGCGCGGCTCGTCGTCTGTTCGGCGCAGCCATAGGGATAGCGGTCGAGCGTCATCAGCAGTGCTGGGATGTCGAAGGCGGCCGAGCGTGTGACGTTCAGGCTGACCGAAGCGCCTTGCAACAGGCTGTCGGCGAGCAGCTGGTCGTCCACGGTAAGGCTGCTGCCGGCGGCGATATTGACGACCTGCCGCTGGGTGACCGGCAACGCGGCTGGGCGGACCGGAATGTTCAGCGCCTGCTCGATCGACAGGCCGGAGGCGTTGGAAAGCGCCACGGTGACGAGCCCGTTTCCGGGATATTGGCCCGTCAGCGGCAGAGTCACGGCGGTCTTGCCGCCGGCGTCAAGATGCACGGTTTCGGCTGCGCCGGTCTGCTCCACTGTTACAGGGCCGTTGGTCGTCACCTGCAATTGATATTCGCCGGCAGGTGCATCCGTGTTGGCGATGTCGAGCCTCAGTTCGGCTCGGTCTGCCGGGGCAAGGAACTTCGGCAGGCTTGCGGTTACTACGACCGGATCGCGGATCACGACGTCCTTGACCGCATGGCCGACACCCGCTTTCGTCCAGGTGACGGCCATGACCCGTGCCGTTCCGTTGAACTGCGGGATATCGAAGCTGACCTTCGCCTCGCCGTCGGCATCGAGCTTCACCGGCCCCGAGAAGAAGGCGACCAGCTTTTCGGTCGGCGGGCTGCCCTGCAGCGGCATTTGCCCGCCGTCGCCGCCGGTGCGCAACCGACCGGTGGCACCGAGCGAGCCGTCGATCAAGCGTCCGTAGAGGTCGCGGATTTCGACGCCGAGCTGCCTTTGGCCGAAGTACCACCCATCGGGATCGGGTGCCTCGTAGCGCGTCAGGTTCAGAATGCCGACATCGACGGCGGCGATTGTGACGTAAGCGTCCTCGTTCGCGCCTGCCCCTCGCGCCTTGAGATTGATATCAAGAGGCCGGCGCGGTTGCGTCGTCTCGGGCGCGTCGAGCGTGAGTGCGAGTTTGCGGTCCGCCGGATCGACGGCGAGCCACTTGATGCCGATCGCCCGCATCGGCATGCGGCTCTCCTGGGCATCACCGGGACGATAAAGCGTCGCAGTGACATAGGCGCCGGCACCCCAGTCGGCTGTGACCGGCAATTCCACCTCGCCACCGGTTTCGGCAATGGTCGCGGTTTTCGTCGCGATCAGATCTTCGGTTCCGACGGTTACCAGAAGCTCGCCCGCGAAGCGTGGCGAGACCTTCAGTTTCGCGGTCTCGCCGATCGCGTATTCTTCCTTGTCGAGCGCAATCTCCAGCCCGTCCGGTGTTTCAGTCGAAGTTGCTTCGACATACCAGCCGGAATCGAACTCGACGCTGGAAGCGGGTCCGTCGACCGCAGCCGTCTCGATCTCGAGGCGGTAGCGGCCCCAGCCGACCGGCACGGCGATCTCGCCACCCTCTGCGGTCACGTCGACGGTACCGTTCGCCACCTGTTTCGTGGAGACGACCGGCTCGTATTTCCAGGCGCTCCCGTCCCGATACCATTGGTAATTGCGTTCGACGCTGATCAGCTTCCAGAGCAAGCCGGACATCGGCATCTTCGTGCCGTCCTCCCCGAGCGCAATCACGTGGAAGCGTCCGACCGAGTTTTCGCCAAGATTTCCGGAAAACTCCGGCTTGATGCCGACCATCGGCCCCTCCGGCTTGACCGGCAGCGTCAGCGAGCGCTCCACGGCGCGGCCGCCGGCCTCGCGCATGCGCACCGTGACATTGGCGTTCAGCAACTGCGTCGTCGAGGGAACCTCGGTCAGATCGACGTCGAAGACAGCTTTGCCGTTCTCGTCCAGCGGCTCCAGCCCCTCGAGCGGCATTCGCGTGTCTTCGCTCGCCTCCTCGTCGGCAAGGCCGAAGAAATAGCCCTTAAAGGCGGCGTTCTCGCGCGCCGGCTTGACCGAGACTTCACCCTCGAGCGTCAGCCCGGCGGCGGGCGCGCCATAAAGAAAGCGGCCGTCGACCGCGACCTGCACAGGCGTGCCGACCGTGATTTCGTTCGCCTCGCTCGTCAGATCGAACTCGGTGCGGTCCGGTACGAAGTCGTCGACGAGGAATTGCTTCTCGCCGATCGCGGCTCCTTTTGGATCGGCGAAGATCTGCATCGTCCAGGTGCCGCGCATGGCATTTTCCGGGATCGGCAGGTCGAGTGTGTGGCCGCCAACCTTGCCGCCATTGCTCACCATGCGCCGGTCCTCGACGCCATCCGGGCGCAGGAAGGCGAAGGTCAGCGGCAGGTTCTCGATGGCCGTGCCGTTTACATCGCGGGCAAGGGCTGCCGCATGCACCGTCTCGCCGACGCGGTAGATACCGCGTTCGGTCCAGGCGAAAAGGTCGATCGCACCGGGTGCCGCGCGGCCTGTGACGCCGCGATCGGAAAGATCGAAACCGGCGCGCGTCATGTCGAGGAAGACGTAATCCGCGTCCGCCTTCTTCGCCGTGATGACGGCGGGTGTCATGCTCGCCGCGCCGCGCATCAGGCCGGCGGCGAAAGTCGCTCTCCCCTCCGCATCACTCATCGCGGTGCCGAGAACTTCGTTGTTCTTTGCGACGAGTTGCAGTTCGACGCCGTCGAGCGGCTTGGCACTTGCGAGCGAGCGGGCGAAGACGGTGAGCCCGTCCGTGCCGGCATAGGTCGAGATGCCAATGTCGGAGACCACGAACCATTGGGTGGCGCGCGCGTCCCAATCCTGGCTGAGGCCGGTTCCGGAGACTGCCGTCAGCACGTAGATCCCTGGCTTGCGTTGCGGCAGCGCCTCATCCACCGGGAAGCTGGTCACCACTTCCTTGTTGAGTTCGGTATCGATGTCGATGCTGCCCTGCCAGACGAGTTCGCCGCTCTCGTCCTTGATGCGCTCTTCGCTATAGCCGTCGATCTGCGTCAGGAACTGCGAGCTGGTGAGCAGCGAAGAGATGCCGCGATCACCGATGCGATAGAGCTTGAGGTTGGCGCTCTCGGTATTGACCGAGACGATCGGAATGCCGCGCCGTGCGGTCGACGGCAGCACGAAGCTGTCGCCGGTGAAGCGCACCATCGGCGAACGATCCTTCACATAGATGTCGAGGCTTACGGGCGTTTCGATGACTTCATCGACGGAGGAGGGCAGGCCCTGCCTCAGCGCCAGCTTATAGCGCTGCCCATGGGATAATCCTTCGACGCAGATCTCGCTTCCCTTGGCCTCGACCGCTTTCGGAGCTGTGCCGTCAAGGGTGACGAAGGAGGCGTAATCCGGTCCGTTCTTGACGAGCTGTTCGGAGAATTGAACGCAGGCGCGCGGGCTCGCGCTGTCGGCATCGATCGTATGGCCGGTGACGCGGAAGCCCTGTCGCGCCCTGAGATCGAGGTAAGCGGTTTCGACCGTCTTCGCCTCGACAAGTTCGAGGCTCGCCTTATAGGCGTTGAGGGCGGTGCGATAGTTTTCCGTGTTTTCGAGTGCCTTGGCGAGAACGGCAAGCGCGTCTGCCCGGCTCTGGGCATTGCGGGTCAGTTGGTAGCCGTTGAGGGCGGCAAGCGCTGCCTGGCCGGCGATCTCGGTATTGCCCGTGATGCGGTTGGCGGCGCGCGCCGTCTCCAGCCACAATTCGCCGTCATCCGGCGTTATCGCCAGCGCGCCACGAAAGCCCTTCAGCGCGTTCTCTATGTTGCCAGCCGTCAACTCGCCGCGGGCGGCTTCGATCAGGCCGTTGACGCCAAATCCCTGCTGGTCCTCTGTCAGCGCGAGATTCGCTTTCACTTCGCGGGCGTCCTGAATGAGCTGATCCGAAAGGAAGGAGAGACGCGGCGGCGCGCCGATATCGGGCTCGTCGCTGCCCGTCTCGACGACCTTGCCGGCTATCGCTCCCTTGAAGGTGTTCAACTGATTGAAATCGGATTTCAGGAAACACCACTTCACCTTTGGATTGTAGGTGAAGGCGCGGCAGGCCTGGTCGGCGGTACAGGCGCTCTGGCACTGCTGAAGCGAGACGTTCTGTTCGGTGCGAAGATCAAAGCCGAAATAGTCGCCGTCTTGCGTTATCTCGACTGTGCGGTCCGTTTCAGCCGCCGAGGCGGGCGAGCCGAGGGAAACGAGCGTGAGAAGAAGCGTGAAAAGGCCGACAAACGCGCGCATAGACATCAAGTCCTCCCAATGCTGCCCGTCTCGATTGAGCGTCACTCTGTCAACCTTCCCGGGGGCTTGTCAATCGCGATGCGACCAAGAGAGCCGCAGACGCCGCTTGAACGGCGCTGCAACCGGAACGATTGAAGGGAAAGGGCGCTCAGGGCGAAGCGGGTCCTGGCGCGAAGGCCTGCATCGACCCCGTATAGGGTTTTGCAAGCGGAGCGGAATAGGAGCCGCGCTTGCTCGTCGTAAGCCCCTGCGAGACAAGCGCCTCCGCCTGCTTGACTGCAGCCGAGACCCCATCGACAACCGGTACCCCGTATTCGCGCTGCAGCGCCTGCGCCAGATCGGCCATGCCGGCGCAGCCGAGGACGATCGCTTCGGCTCCGTCCTCCGTGAGCGCCAGTTCGATCTGCCGCCTGAGCTTGACGAGGGCTCCGGACGCTTTGTCCTCGAGGTCGAGCACCGGAATATCGGCGGCGCGAACCTTTGCGCGGCTGCCCATACCGTAGCGCCCGACAAGATTTTCGATGAGAACGCGCGAACGCTCCAGCGTGGTGATGACGGTGAAGCGCTGGGCAAGAAGGGCGGCCGTCATCACGGCGGACTCGCAAAGCCCCAACACAGGAATGTCGGCGAGGGTGCGCGCGGCCTCAAGGCCGGTATCATCGAAGCAGGCGATGACGGCGGCGTCGGCACCGGCGGCTTGCCCCGCACGGATCTCCACCAGCAGGCCGGGCACAGCGATCGCGCCGTCATAGTGTCCTTCAATCGAGGCAGGGCCGTTCCTGGAGGTTGCCGCCATGATTTCAGTGCCGTGCCCGGCGACGGCGCGCGCTGCATCTGCAGCCTTTTCCGTCATTGAGACGGTGGTGTTCGGATTGGCGATCAGGATGCGCATGGATGTCAGCTTATCTTTGCCTGCCGGCGCCGCAGCACGAGGATGATGGCGAGCGCGACGAGGATGATGGTGAAGGAGAAGAGTGTCGTGACCGTGCCGAGGGCGTAGAGCACCGGCGTCGTCACGTTGGTCGTCATGCCATAGATTTCGAGCGGCAGCGTATTGTAGGTGCCGGATGTCATCAGCGTGCGGGCGAACTCGTCATAGGAGAGGGTAAAGCCGAAGAGACCGACTCCGATCAGGCTCGGCGCGATCATCGGCAGCACGACATGGCGGAAGGTCTGCCACGGTGTTGCGCCGAGGTCGCGGGCAGCCTCCTCATAGGCCGGCGAGAAGCGGTTAAAGACCGCGAACATGATGAGCACACCGAAGGGCAGCGTCCAGGTGAGATGCGCGCCGAAGCCTGAAGAGTACCAGGCGGGCTTCAGCCCGAACTGCTGGAAGACGACGCCGATGCCGAGCGAAATGATGATCGAGGGCACGACGAGGCTTGCGACCGTCACGTAGAAGAGCGTCGTCGAGCCGCGGAAGCGGTGGCGGAAGGCAAGGCCGGCGAGGAGCGCCACGACGACGTTGACGACCATAACCATAAGCCCGAGCGTGAAGGATCGGCGGAATGAGGCGCCGAAATCGCCGACAGCCTGCTGTTCGAAGAGGTTGTAGAACCAGTGCGTCGAAACCCCGTTCAACGGAAAGGTGAGGCCGCCGTCAGGCCCCTGGAAGGACAGGATCAGGACCGCTGACAACGGTCCGTAAAGGAACAGCACGAACAGCGCGAAGAAGGCCGCCAGCACGTAGAATTCCCATGTCCGTCTTTCGTGGCTCATCTCAGAGCTCCTTCCTGATATCGACGACCCGGAGGATCGCGGCGACCATCAAGAGCACGACGATCAGCAGCACGACCGCGTTGGCCGCCGCTGCCGGGTACTGCAGCAGCGACATCTGGTTCTTCATCATCAGCGCCACCGACGCGCTCTGTCCGCCGGACATCACCTGCACGGTCGAAAAATCCGCCATCACCAGCGTTACGACGAAGATCGAGCCGATTGCCATACCGGGCTTTGCCAAGGGCAGGATGACGTTCCAGAGGATCTGCCAACCTGTCGCGCCGCAGTCGCGCGCGGCCTCGATCAGGGAACGGTCGATGCGCATCAGCGTGTTGAAGATCGGCGTAACCATGAACAGCGTGTTGAGATGCACCATGGCGAGCACGACCGCGAAATCGGAATAGAGCAGCCATTCGATCGGCTCAGGGATGATGCCGAGTTCGATCAATGTCGAGTTGACGAGGCCGTTGCGTCCGAGAACCGGAATCCAGGAGATCATGCGGATGATGTTTGAGGTGAGGAACGGCACGGTGCAGACGAGGAAAAGCACCATCTGCATCGTCGTCGTGCGAATGTGGAAGGCAAGGAAATAGGCAACGCAGAAGCCGATAAAGAGCGTAAGAGCCCACGTCATCGCCGTGAATTTCAGCGTGTTGAGATAGGTCTTCCACGTCACCCACGAGCCGAGCGTGTCGGTATAGTTCATTGTCAGGACGTCGGGGTAGAGGCCGGCGAAGTCGTAGTCCCAGAAGCTGACGACGAAGATGGTCAGGATCGGCAGGATGAAGAAGAAGCCGAGGATCAGGAGGAGGGGAGCGGCCTGGAGATAGGCGATTAGCCATTGTGGTGCGGCGAGGGAGCGTGGTGCCTCGCCCGCCTTGATCTCTCCTGAGGTTGCGACTGCAGTCATCCTCTGTGTCCCTTTTTTACTGCCTTCGAAACTGCCCCTCATTCCCCTGCCGGGACCTTCTCCGCGCGAGCGCGGAGAAGGGGCTTGCCGCGACCGCCTCGTTCCCTCCGCCTGTCGCGGAGACAAGAGGCAAGCGCCGCCTGCGTCCCCTCTCCCCGCGTGCGGGGAGAGGGCTAGGGTGAGGGGTGAGGGGCCAGCGGCCTGGCGTGCGGCCCAAATTGCCGTTAAGCCGCGATGAACTCGTTCCAGCGGCGGACCATGTAACGGTCCTCGTCCATCACGGAGTTCCAGCAAGCGACCTTGCCCATGCGCTCCTCGAACGAGCCGCCGTCGCGGACAGCGCCGGCCTTCTCCATGATCTTGCCTTCCGGAGAGAGGATGTCGCCCTTTGCCGGCTTGCCTTCCACCCAGAAGCCCCATTCGTCCTCGGACATGTGAGCCTTCGCGGTTTCCATCGCGGCGGAGTAATAGCCCTGGCGGTTGAGATAGGCCCCGACCCAGCCGGAGAGATACCAGTTGATATATTCGTAAGCGGCGTCGAGTTGGGCGCCCTGCAGGTGCGCGGCGAGACCGAGGCCGCCGCCCCAGGCGCGGTAGCCCTCTTTCAGCGGCTGGTATTTGCAGGCGATCCCCTTGGAGCGAACGGCGGCGACCGCCGGCGACCACATCGACTGGATGACGACCTCGCCGGAGGCCATAAGGTTGACGCTCTCGTCGAAGGATTTCCAGAAGGCGCGGAACTGGCCATCCTGCTTGGCCTTGATGAGGAAATCGATGGTCTGATCGATTTCATCCGTCGTCATGTTGCCCTTGTCGGCATATTTGATGTTGCCCATTGCCTCCATGATCATGGCGGCGTCCATGATGCCGATCGAGGGGATGTTGAGGATCGCCGCCTTGCCCTTGAAGGCCGGATCCATGATGTCCGCCCAGGTGGTGATCTCGCGGCCGACGAGGTCCGGGCGAATGCCGAGCGTGTCGGCATTGTAGATGGTCGGGATCAGGGTCATCCATTGCGTCGGCTCCTTGGCGAAGGTCTTGGAATCCTGCGCCTCGACGAAACCGACCGTGTGCGGCGCGGTGCCCTGCGCGATCACGCTGTCGGGCTTCAGCTTGCCATCGATGAAGAGCGGCACGATCTTGTCGTAATATTTGATTTTCGAGACATCCATCGGCTGCATGACGCCGCTCGGGAAGACCTTCTTGGCGATCCAGTATTCGATATCTGCGATGTCATAGGAGTCCGGCTGGGTGACGGCGCGCTGGGCGGCGGCATCGGAATCGGTCGCCGTCATTTCCAGCGTGATGCCGAGGTCCTGCTTGCACTTTTCGGCGATCGCATTGATGTTCGAAACGCCGGTGCCGAACTGGCGGAGCGTGATCGGGTTCTGCGCCCAGATGGTGGGAAAGCCGGTGATGGCCCCGGATCCGGCGATGGCGCCGACAGCGGCGGCACCGGTCTTGAGCAGCGAACGCCGGGAGATCGCTTTTTGCGGTTTTAGTGAACTGGCCTCGGTTGTCATGCGTAGTTCCCCTTTTCTTGATGGTTAGTGGTTGGTTTGAGCGGGAGGCGGCCGGAACGGCTCTTTTTTCGGGCTAGGCTGACAGGCGGCCGAGGGGGATCACGTCCTCCAGGGCCCAGCTCAAGGACACCGCATCGCCGAGGGGCACGGGTTTCTTGAAATAGTCCGCGTCGGAGACGATCACGGTGAAATCGTCGCTGCCGGCCCCGATCACGGTGATCTTCACTGAAGCGCCGCGATATTCGACATTCGAGACGACGCCCTGGAAGCCCAGCGACTTTTCCACGGCCGATTCAAGACGCACGCGATCGGTTCGGATGCCGATGTCGATCGGCTTGCCGACCTCCTGCCCGATGTCGCGTACGGTGAAGCTCTGGCCCTCCGGCACGTGAAGCGTCACGATGCCGTCCTCGATCTTCGTCACGCGGCCCGACAGCACGTTATGGTCGCCCATGAACCGGGCGACGAAGGCCGTCGCGGGCTTTTCGAAGACGGTGCGCGGTTTGGCTGCCTGCTCGATCCGGCCGTTGTTCATGATGACGATCAGGTCGGCGAGCGCCATCGCTTCCTCTTGGCTATGCGTGACATGGACGAACGTGATGCCGAGCGTCTTTTGCAGCTTCTTGAGCTCCGCTCGCATCCGGATCTTGAGGAAGGGATCGAGCGCGGAAAGCGGTTCGTCGAGCAGCAACGCCTCCGGATCGGTGATCAGCGCCCGCGCAAGCGCCACGCGCTGCTGCTGACCGCCGGAAAGCTGCGCCGGGCGGCGCGTCGCGTAGGCTTCCATCTGCATCAGCTTGAGCATTTCCAAGGCCTTCGCCCGGCGCTCGTTCTTGTCGACTCCCTTCATCTTCAGGCTGAAGGCGACGTTGTCGATGAGGTCGAGATGCGGGAACAGCGCGTAGGACTGGAACATCATCGCGGTGCCGCGTTTCGCCGGCGGAAAATCGGTGACCACGATGTCGCCGAGGCGAATGTCGCCGGACGAAATGCTCTCGTGACCAGCAATCATGCGCAGCGTCGACGTCTTGCCGCAGCCGGAAGGTCCGAGAAAGCAGCAATAGCTGCCGGCGGGGATCTTCAGGCTGATCGAATGGACGGCCGTTGTCGTGCCGTAGATCTTGGAAACCGAGGCAATATCGATCTCAGCCGCTTTTGACATGGCGTTTTCTCCTTGCACAAGGAGAGAAGCATCAAGCGTGCCAGTTCGCCCGTCAGGGCTTAAGGGCATGATCTGTCGAATATATTCTCCCGCCCCGGCGAGGTGGCTCGTGCGGCCGTTGATTAGCTGCACATTTTATAGGCGTTTGTCGCCAATATCTGAGGCAATCGTATACAATATCAAAAATATTTGCGTGCGAATGGCTGTTAACTTCCAGCGTTCATCACGCTACAGTATCGGCGTTGTCCGGATTGCCAGCCTCATGACCTCATCAAATCTCGCCACTTCCGAAGACGCCATCGAAATCGGTGCTCCCCATATCCGCGACTCGATCCGCGAAGCGATCGTCGAGCGGCGTCTCGCGCCCGGCACAAAACTTTCCGAAAGCGATGTCGGCGGCCTTTTCAGTGTCAGCCGCACGGTGGTGCGCGCCGCTCTTCAAGCGCTTTCCTATGAAGGGCTCGTCACGGTCGAGAAAAATCGCGGCGCCTTCGTCGCCTATCCCTCTGTCGCCGAGGCGCAACAGATCTTTGCGACGCGCCGGCTTATCGAACCGGGTCTTTTGCGCGAGGCGGCCCGTCATCTGGAGAAGCGGCATATCAAGGAGTTGCGTGAGCTGCTTGCCGAAGAGGAGCGGCTGACGATCCAGCGTGGCCAGTCCGCCCGCCGGGCCGAGATCAAGGCGTCCGGCGACTTTCATCTGGCGATCGCCGCCATCACGGGCAACGCCATCCTCAAGCGGTTCATGGACGAGCTCATTGCCCGCTCCTCGCTCGTCATCGCACTCTATGGGCAATCGGTGATTTCGAGTTGCGGCCATAGTGAGCATCAGGAGATCGTCGACGCTCTGGAAAGGAAGGACGTCGACACTGCCTGCGCGCTGATGCTCGAGCATATCGACCACATCGAGGCGGATCTCGACCTGCGAGCGACGAAGAGGGACAGCAATTTGAAAGATGCCCTGCGGCTGTAGTGGACCGTAGGCGCGCGCCGTCACCCTGAGATCGTCTTCCCGATTGCTCTCTCGTCGTCCGTCGGCCGTTGCCGTTAGGCGACGCATCCTTGTCGTCGGGGATTGATTTGTGATATTTCTAACAAAATTGTTCGCCAGGCACTCGTTGTGTGGCGTCATTTAGCGCAAGCCTTCGCCCGGAAGAACAATGGCTAACCGCAAGTCGACGCGTATCACGACCTTGACCGACGCGCTTTCGGCGCGGCGCGTGCTGCATCTGAAAGACGCCGCCGCGCTGCTTGGCGTGTCGGAGATGACAGTGCGTCGCGACATTGCCGACAATCCCGGGCTTTTCGGCTATCTCGGGGGGCACATCGTTCCCGCGGCCGATATCGAAAGCGATGTTCCTTATGAACTTGCGCGCGCGGCCGATAGCCACGCAACCGCCAAGCGCGAGGCCTGCGTCCACGCCGCAGGGTACATTCGTCCCGATGAGACGATCTTCATCGACTGCGGTACGACGCTTGAATATCTCGTCGACCTGATTCCGGAAAATTATTCAATAACCGCAGTCTGTTATTCTTTGAATGCGGCCGACCGCCTGATCCGGAAACCCAATGTGCGGATCGTCATGCTGGGCGGTCTTTATCATCCGTCGTCGGCATCCTTCTCAGGTGATTCCGGCCTGGATACGCTTGATCGGCTTGGCATCAACGTCGCGTTTCTCTCCGCCGCCGGGATCGACCAACTGCGGGGTGCGACCTGCGTCCACTTCCACGAGGTGGCGATCAAGCAGAAGGTGATTTCGCTCGCGCGGGAAAATTACCTCGTCGTCGATCGCAGCAAGATCGGCAAGCTGAAGCCGGCCTTCTTCGCGTCCACGGGCGCCTTTGGAGCGATCATAACGGAAGACGGCGAGATGGCACTCACGTAGCGCGGGTTCACGGGACGCGGCTCTTTGCTTGACAGATGCGCTGTTTTGGTGGATTTCTAACATGATTAGATAGAAAGATAACATATCGCCAAGGCGGACAAAAGCTGCGAAGATGCGCGCCCAAGGGCGACATCGGCGATACGAGGGAGTAGTCGTTTGGAAGACCTTGCTGTGAAGAGCACGGCGGCGTCAGCCGTTGAGACCGCCGGCGTAGGTCACAATTGGCCGCGCAATGATGGCATTGAGCTCGACCTTTCCTGGGTAGTCGATCAGCGCGTCAATCTGTCGGCGGCCGAGCGGCGCGTTGCGACGCTGCCAGGGCGGCGTACCGTCAAAAAGGACGCCCAGGCCGCCTGGCTGCTCAAGGCCGTAACCTGCATCGATCTCACCACGCTCAATGGCGACGACACGAACGAGCGCGTCAAGCGGCTGTGCGCCAAGGCGCGCCAGCCGGTCCGTCAGGACATTCTCGAGGCGCTCGGCATGGGCAATCGCGGCATCACGACCGGTGCGGTCTGCGTCTATCATCGCTTCGTTTCGACCGCCGTCGAGGCGCTCGAGGGTTCCGGCATCCCGGTTGCCGCCGTCTCCACCGGCTTTCCGGCAGGGCTCGTGCCGCATGACGTTAAGCTGAAGGAAATCGAGGCCTCGGTCGCCGATGGCGCGCGCGAGATCGATATCGTCATCACGCGCGAGCATGTGCTGACCGGCAATTGGCAGGCGCTCTACGACGAGATGCGCGATTTCCGCGCTGCTTGCGGCGATGCTCATGTCAAGGCAATCCTGGCAACCGGTGACCTCAAGACGTTGCGCAACGTGGCGCGGGCATCGCTCGTCTGCATGATGGCCGGCGCCGACTTCATCAAGACGTCGACCGGCAAGGAGGGCGTCAATGCGACGCTGCTCGTCACGCTCGTCATGCTCAGGATGATCCGCGCCTATCAGGAGCGTACGGGCCTCAAGGTGGGTTACAAGCCGGCCGGCGGCATTTCGGCGGCAAAGGACGTGCTGAACTACCAGTTCCTCATGAAGGACGAACTTGGTCGTGAATGGCTGGAGCCGGATCTCTTCCGCGTAGGGGCGTCGAGCTTGCTTGCCGATATCGAGCGCCAGCTTGAACATCACGTCAGCGGCGCCTACTCGGCCCTCAACAGACACCCGATAGGATAATCCCGATGACGGTCGCCAGGTATTTTGACGAAATGTCGTATGGTCCCGCACCCGAGGCCGACACCGAAGCTCGCGAATGGCTCGCACGCCACAAGGGCGAGTTCGGTCACTTCATCAATGGCGCCTTCGCCGCTTCAGCGTCTGGAAAGACATTCGACACATACGAGCCTGCGAC
Organism: Sinorhizobium sp. 8-89; assembly: GCF_030124325.1. GTDB lineage: Bacteria > Pseudomonadota > Alphaproteobacteria > Rhizobiales > Rhizobiaceae > Sinorhizobium. The sequence goes on along the minus strand of NZ_JASKLR010000006.1, from coordinate 223,752 downwards.
CGGCGCCTTGCTCGCCAAGATCGCGCTCGGCGGCCGCGAGGACGTCAACAGCGCCGTTGCCGCCGCGCGCAAGGCGCAGAGTGCGTGGGCGAAGTTGCCCGGCCATGCCCGCGCGCGTCACCTTTACGCTCTGGCTCGCATGATCCAGCGCCACGCGCGGCTGATCGCCGTGGTCGAGGCAATCGACAACGGCAAGCCGATCCGCGAGACGCGCGACATCGACATTCCTCTCGCGGCCCGTCATTTCTACCATCATGCCGGCTGGGCTCAGCTTCAGGAGACCGAGTTCGCCGATCAGGTGCCGGTCGGCGTCGTCGGCCAGGTCATTCCGTGGAACTTCCCCTTCCTGATGCTGGCCTGGAAGGTCGCGCCGGCGCTCGCGCTCGGCAACACCGTAATCTTGAAGCCCGCTGAGTTCACGCCGCTGACGGCGCTCCTCTTTGCCGACCTTGCCGCCGCGGCCGGGCTGCCGGCAGGCGTCTTGAATGTGGTGACGGGCGAGGGCGAAACCGGCGCGCTGATCGTCGAGCATGAGGATATCGACAAGATCGCCTTTACCGGTTCCACCGAAGTCGGGCGCCTCATTCGCGAAAAGACCGCAGGCACCGGCAAGTCGCTGACGCTGGAACTCGGCGGCAAGTCTCCTTTCATCATCTTCGACGATGCCGATATCGACGGTGCGGTCGAAGGCGTGGTCGATGCCATCTGGTTCAACCAGGGCCAGGTCTGCTGTGCCGGTTCGCGCCTTCTCGTCCAGGAAGGCATAGCGCCGCTCTTTTATGAGCGCCTCACACGACGCATGGCGACCCTGCGCGTCGGTCATCCGCTGGACAAGGCGATCGACATGGCGGCAATCGTCGCGCCGGTGCAGTTGCAGCGGATCGAAAGTCTGGTCGCCCAAGGCGTGACACAGGGCGCGTCGCTGCACCAGCCCAAGATCGACCTGCCGAAGGGCGGCAGCTTCTATCCGCCGACGCTGCTCACCAATGTCCAGCCGACATCGATCGTTGCCACCGAGGAAATCTTCGGGCCGGTGGCGGTCTCGATGACCTTCCGCACGCCGGAAGAGGCGATCCAGCTCGCCAATCATTCGCGCTACGGCCTTGCCGCCAGCGTCTGGAGTGAAACAATCGGGCTCGCCTTACATGTTGCCGCGAAGCTTACGGCCGGCGTCGTCTGGGTCAATGCCACCAATCTCTTCGACGCGGCGGCCGGCTTCGGGGGAAAACGCGAATCGGGCTTCGGTCGGGAAGGCGGGCGCGAGGGCTGCTATGAATATCTGAAGCCGAAAGCCTGGATCGGGCGCAAGCTTCGTCCCGTCCCGGCTGCACCGGTTGTGAAGGCGGCCGCGGGCGACTTCTCCATGCCAACGCTCGACCGCACCGCCAAGCTCTTCATCGGCGGTAAGCAGGCGCGGCCGGACGGCAACTATTCGCGGCCGGTGCTTTCTTCAAAGGGCAAGGTGATCGGCGAGGTCGGCGAAGGCAACCGCAAGGACATCCGCAATGCCGTCGTCGCGGCGCAGGCCGCATCGGCCTGGTCCTCCGCGACGACGCACAATCGCGCGCAGATTCTCTACTACGTTGCCGAAAACTTGAGTGGCCGTGCGGCGGAATTTGCCGAGCGTATCTCCGCCATGACCGGCGCCTCGGCAGCCGGCGCCAGGGCGGAGATCGACGCCGCGATCGCGCGTCTCTTCACCTATGGCGCCTGGGCTGACAAATACGAGGGCATCGTGCACCAGCCGCCGCTTCGCGGCGTTGCACTGGCGATGCCGGAGCCGCAGGGTGTCGTCGGCGTCATCTGCCCGCCCGAGGCGCCGTTGCTTGGTTTCATCAGCCTCGTCGCACCGCTGATTGCCGTCGGCAATCGCGTAATCGCCGTTCCGAGCGAACAGCATCCGCTGGCGGCTACCGATTTCTACTCCGTGCTTGAAACATCGGATGTGCCGGCCGGCGTCATCAATATTGTCACCGGCTCGGCCGTCGAGCTCGCCAAGACGCTTGCCGCCCATAACGACGTCGACGCGCTCTGGGCTTTCGGCTCGCCGGAACTCTCGACGCTGGTCGAGAAGCTCTCTATCGGGAATCTCAAGCGTACCTTTGTCGATTACGGCAAGGCGACCGACTGGATGGACCGGATAGCTGCCGAAGGCCCCGCTTTCCTGCGCCGCGCCGTCGACGTCAAGAACATCTGGATCCCCTACGGCGAGTAGGGGATCAAGCATCTTTCGGGCGGGGGGGACACGGCCGGAAGAGCGGGGAAATCCGAACAATCTGTTGACGACCGGCTTTGGAAACGGCCTGATGCGGCCGTGCAGCGCCGAAGACCGGCGCACGCAGCGCCGCGCGCTCGATCGGATGCGCAAAGTTGCTGCAGCACGTTGAATTGCAGTAGATCGGTTTCGGTCTCAAGGAATCATGCAGGGAGAGGACTGGAATGCTCAAGAATATCGACCCGGCACTCAATGCCGACGTGTTGCACGCGCTGCGCTCGATGGGACACGGCGACACGCTGGTGATCTCGGACACCAATTTCCCGTCCGACGCGATCGCGCGGCAGACGACGCTTGGAAAATTGCTGCACATTGACAATGTCTCCGCGGCCCGCGCTGTGAAGGCCGTTCTTTCGATATTGCCGCTCGACACGCCGCTGCAGCCCTCCGCAGGGCGCATGGAAGTCATGGGCGCCCCCGATGAACTTCCGGCGGTACAACGGGAGGTTCAGGCGGAGATCGATCGCGCCGAGGGCAAGCCGGCGCCCATGTATGGCATCGAGCGCTTCGCGTTCTATGAGGAAGCAAAGAACGCCTATTGCGTCATCACCACCGGCGAGACGCGTTTCTACGGCTGCTTCCTCTTCACCAAGGGTGTCATTCCGCCGGAGTCGGCCTGACGCTTCCGCTTGGCCCTTGGCCGAACGGCGGCACGCGAACCGTGGCCGCTCAGGGTTCCGGCTGGCAATCTGTCCCGATCAGTTTGCCGCCCTTCGCGCTGCTGCCAGAAATGCGAGCTTGGCCGGCATCTCGATGAGTTTCGAAAGCTCGACTTTTTCCGGCGTGTAGTGGTGCTCGACATCCAGGCAGTTGACCGTGCCGAGCAGTTCGCCGCCGACGACGACTGGAATGTTCACGACTGATCCGCAGCCGAGTGCAGCGATCGTCTCGTAATCGCCGAAAACGGTGGAAATGTCGGCAACCGTATTGGCGACGAAGGTCTCGCGCGCCTTGTGGACCGTGTCGAACCAGCGATCATAGTGAATCGGCTTGGTGCCGGAGGCCGGATACTCGTCGGGGTGCGAGGTATAGGCGCGGCGCGCCAACTCATTCGCCATGTCCACCGTCATGATCGTGAAGAGCTTGGCGCCGATCAGCTTTCGGCTAAGCGTCTGCAGCGCGCGATAGGGCGCATCTGCGCTGGTGTCGTTGGCAATGGTTGCGTCGAATTCCGCCAGAGCGGCGATATGCTCGATATTCATCCTATGTCCTTGGGAGAATTGAGTGGGACGATTAGCTGGCGTGTGCGGCACTGATCTGCATCAGTTCGCGCGAATAGGGTTCCTTGAGGTCACCGCGCTTCAACTCGTCAACGCCGGCCACTTCGACAATGCGGCCGTGACGCATGACGGCCAGCCGGTCGCAGAGGAAGGAGACGACCGGCAGATTGTGGGTGACCATCAGGAAGGTGAGATTCTGCTCGCGGCGCAGACGCTTGAGCAGGTTGAGGATTTCCGCCTGCACCGAAACGTCGAGAGCCGAGGTCGGCTCGTCGAGCAGCAGGATCTTCGGCTTCAGCATCAGTGCGCGCGCGATTGCCACGCGCTGGCGCTGGCCGCCGGAAAGCTGATGCGGAAAGCGGAACCGGAATTTCCGGTCGAGGCCGACGGACGCCATCACCTCCTCGACACGGGCGCTCCGGTCGCCGATGCCGTGGATCGTCAGGGCCTCGCCGAGCGTCGCGTCGACGGTTTTTCGGGGATGCAGCGAACCATAGGGGTCCTGAAACACCATTTGGCAGATCCGCGAAAATCCGCGGTCGACGCCGTGGCCGCGCGCTTTGCCGAGAACGCAAATCTCGCCGGTCCATTCGGGCGCAAGCCCGGCGATCGCCTTCAAGACGGTGGACTTGCCCGAGCCGCTTTCGCCGACAAGCGCGAAGCTCTCGCCCTCGGCGATGTCGAGGCTCACCTTGTGCGTGATCTGCGTGTCGCCGTAGGAGATGTCGAGGTCTTTGAGAGAGAGCGCTGTCATGCTTTGGCCCAGGCGCTGCGGTCGAGCACGGGCAACTCGTCCCTTGTTTCATCGAGGCGCGGAATGGAGGCGATCAGGCCACGCGTGTATGGGTGCGTGGCGTTCATCAATTCGCCGGCCCTGCACTCTTCCACCACTTCGCCGGTATTCATTACCAGGATCCGGTCGCAGTAGCTCGAGACGAGGTTGAGGTCGTGGCTGATGAAGATCAGCCCCATGCCCTTGCGCCTGACGAGTTCGTCGATGATGTCAAGCACCTGTGCCTGGACCGAGACGTCGAGTGCCGAGGTCGGCTCGTCGGCAATGAGCAGGTCCGGCTCGGGGATGAGCATCATCGCGATCATCACCCGCTGCCCCATGCCGCCGGAAACCTCGTGCGGATAAAGCCGGGCGACACGCTCCGGGTCGGTGATGCGCACCGATTCGAGCATGGCATGCACGCGGTCGTTCACTTCCCGCCGCGGCAGACGTTTGTGCGTCAGCAGCGCCTCGGCGATCTGTTCGCCGATGGTCATCACCGGATTGAGCGAGAATTTCGGATCCTGCATCACCATTGAGATACGAGCGCCGCGGATAGCGCGCATCTGCTTCTCCGAGCGGGTGCTGAGATCGATACCGTCGAAGGCGAGCTTGTCTGCGGTCGCGCGGCCGGGTGCGCGCACGAGCTTCAGGATCGAGCGGCCGGTCATCGATTTGCCGGAGCCGCTTTCGCCGACGATGCCGAGGCGCTCGCGTCCAAGCGTGAAGGAGACGCCGCGCACGACATCGATATCGCCGCGTGCTGTCGGGAAGGTGACACGCAGGTTTTCGATTTCGAGGAGCGGTCTCATCAGCGCTGTTCTCCGCTCTTTGGGTCGAGCACGTCGCGCAGGCCGTCGCCGAGGAAACAGAAGCCGAGGCTGACGAGGATGATCGCGAAGCCCGGCATCGTTGCGACCCACCATTGATCGAGAATGAAGGAGCGTCCGCGCGAGATCATCGCACCCCATTCCGGCAGGGGAGGCTGGGCGCCGAGGCCGATGAAGCCGAGGCCGGCCGCCGTCAGGATGATGCCGGCCATGTCGAGCGTGACGCGGATGATCATCGACGAGGTGCAGAGCGGCAGCACGTGGCCGAGATTGACCCTGAGGCTCGACGCGCCGAGCAGACGGACGGCGGCAATGAACTCGGAATTCTTGAACGTCAGCGTCTCGGCCCGCGCGACGCGGGCATAGCCGGGCCAGGAGGTGATGGCGATCGCGATGATGGCGTTCTCTATGCCCGGGCCAAGGGCTGCGACAAACGCGAGCGCCAGGATCAGCTTCGGCAGCGACAAAAAGATGTCGGTGATGCCCATCAGGATGCGATCGACCCAGCCGCCGAAATAGCCGGAAACGACGCCGATGACGAGCCCGGCCGGCGCCGCAAGGACGGCGACGAGCGCGACGATCACCAGCGTTATGCGGGCACCATAGACGACGCGCGACCAGATATCGCGCCCGAGTTCGTCCGTGCCCATCCAGTGCGCGGCGCTCGGCGGCAGCAGCCGTTCGGCAAGCGCCTGGCGTAGCGGATCGTGCGTAGCAAGCCACGGCGCAAAGAGTGCTGCGAGGATCAGGGCGGCGACGATGATCGCCCCGATCACTGCCAACGGATTGTGCATCAGCGCGCCGAGGACTCGATAAAGCCGGTTAAGCCGGGCCTGCATCGGGGAAGCGGGGCTGTCGTCGATCAGCCAGTCGCGAAGCGTTGCCATGTCCCGCACCTCCCTAGCGCGCACGCGGATCGAGCACGCGATAAAGCACGTCCGAAATCTTGTTGATGCCGATGAAGACTGCACCGACTACCAGGGTCGAGCCGAGTACCGCGGACATGTCGGCATTGAGCAGCGCCACGGTCAGATAGTTGCCGATGCCGGGCCAGGAGAAGATCGTCTCGATCATTACCGAGCCCTCGAGAAGGCCGGCATAGGAGAGCCCGATGACGGTGATCAGCGGCACGCGGATCGGCCGGAAGGCATGGCGCCAGATGACCAGCCGCTCGGGAACGCCCTTGACCCGGGCGGTCGTGACGTATTCCTGGCTCAGTTGGTCGAGCATGAACGAGCGTGTCATGCGGGCGATATAGGCCAACGCGAAGAATCCGAGGCAGGACGCCGGCAATATCAGGTGCCAGACGGCATTACCGAAGACCTCCCAATCGCCGGCGATGATGCTGTCGATCAGCAGCAGGCCGGTCACCGGCTGCACGATGCCGTCGAGAAAGATCTCGACGCGGCCGGGGCCTCCGACCCAATTGAGCCGGGCATAGAAGACGGCGAGTCCGACGAGGCCAAGCCAGAACGCGGGAACGGAATAGCCGAGCAGGCCGACGACGCGAATTGCCTGATCGAGCCAAGAGCCGCGCCGGCTTGCGGCGATGACGCCAAGTGGGACGCCGAGCAGGACCCCGATGATAATGCCAAGCGTAGCCATCTCGAGTGTCGCCGGGAAGACGCGGGCAAGGTCCTCGATGACAGGCCGGCCCGTGGAAACGGACGTGCCGAAATTGCCGGTCAGCACGTCGCCGACATAGCTTACGAACTGCGTCGTCAAGGGGCGATCGAGGCCCATTTCGACGCGCACCCGCTCGTAGACCGCAGTGGGAGCGCGGTCGCCCACGACTGCGAGCACCGGATCGATCGGCACGATCCGGCCGATGAAGAAGGTGATGGCGAGAAGGCCGAGGAAGGTTACGGCCAGCGTGACGAGAAATCCGGCGGTGGTGACAAGCCAGCGATGGGCCGATCCGGTCACGCCGCGGCGGCGCGCGGGTTCGGCGGTGGTCGTGCTGTCATCTGCCACGTGGCGGCTCCATCCCTGCTTGGCCTGCGTTGGGCCTCGCCCATAGCGCAAGAATTCGCTTGGAGTATATAAATATATTTGCTTAAATCAAAAAAATTTTACTGAGGAGGGGAGGCGGTCGTGACCGTATCGAACGATGCGCGTGCCGCGCCGGAGAGTGCGAATTCCGCACCGCAGCCGAGGATCGGCGCGTTGGTGCGCGCGCGCCGGCGCCAGATGCATATGACGCTCCAGGAACTCAGTGATGTCGCCGGCGTATCGGTCGGCTATATCAGCCAGGTCGAACGGGATCTCGCGACGCCCTCGCTCGGCACGCTCGCGCAGATCGCACGCGGCCTCGACACCGAGATCAGCCATTTCATTCTCGCCCCGGCAATCGACACCGGTCTTTCGCGCGCTGAAGATCGAATGGTCTTCTCTGTCGGCGGCTCGCCGGTCGCCTACGAGCGCATCGGCGCGGATTTTGCCGGCAACCAGCTTTCGAGCTTCGTCATCACGATTCCGCCGGGCCATCGGTCGGAAGTGTTCAGCCATGAGGGGGAGGAGATCGTCTTCGTCCTCGACGGTGAAATCCTTTTCGGCCTCGATGGCGAGCAGACGACGCTGACGGACGGCGACGGCCTGCATTTCAGGGGAATCCAACCGCACTACTGGTGGAACAGGACCGACAAGGCGGCCCGCATCCTTTGGACCGGAACGTTGCCGCTCTTTCGGCCGCGAACTGCCGCATCGAAGGCAGCAGGTCATGCCGAGGCCACGGGAACACCGGCACGGCCCGCAAAAACCAAGTCTCATCGAAAACAGGAGAAGCGATGATGAAAATCTTCAAAGCCGCGGTGTTCGCGGCATCACTGGCGCTCGGCGTTTCGCCGGCCGCATTGGCCGAAACGCCGGCGGATGTCCTGGTCGTCGCCCAGAACATCGACGACATCGTCAGCATCGATCCGGCTGAGGCCTATGAGTTCTCGTCGGGCGAATATGTCACGCAGACCTATGATCGCCTCGTGCAATACGACGCGCCCGACGTCAAGAAACTTGCCCCTGGGCTCGCCAGCGAATGGACCGCGGACGACGCCGCGAAGACCGTCACCTTCACCTTGCGTGACGGCGTGACCTTCTCGTCCGGCAATCCGTTGCGCGCGGAAGACGTTGTCTACTCGTTCAAGCGCGTCGTGGCGCTCAACAAGGCGCCGGCCTTCATCCTGACGCAGCTCGGCTGGACGCCGGAGAACATCGAGAAGATGGTAACCGCCGACGGCAACAAGGTTATCGTCAAATACGAGGGCGACTTCTCGTCCGCCTTCGTGCTCAACGTTCTGGCCGCGCGCCCGGCATCGGTTGTCGATGCCGAGACAGTCAAGGCAAACGAGGAGAACGGCGACTTCGGCAATGCGTGGCTTAAGGCCAACTCCGCCGGAACCGGGCCCTTCGTGCTGCGCGCCTTCCGCGCCGGCGAACTCCTGAACCTCCAGAGCAATCCGAACTATTTCGGCGGCGCTCCGGCGATCAAGGGCGTGATCATCCGCCACGTCGCGGAAGCGGCCACGCAGCAGCTTCTACTCGAGACCGGCGACGTCGACATGGCGAAGAACCTGACGCCCGATCAGGTCGCCGGCATCACCGGCAAGGAAAACATGAGGGTCGAGTCCTATCCGCAGGCGGCCGTTCACTTCCTCTCCTTCAATCAGAAGACCGCTCCCCTGCAGCCGGAAGCCGTCTGGGAAGCGGCGCGCTACCTCGTCGACTACAAGGGCATGACCGACAGCTTCCTCAAGGGACAGATGGAAGTACACCAGGCCTTTTGGCCCAAAGGCTTCCCCGGTTCGCTCGACGAGACGCCCTATAGCTACGACGTCGAGAAGGCGAAGAAGATCCTTGCAGACGCCGGCATCAAGACGCCGATCAAGGTGACGCTCGATGTCATCAACTCGACGCCCTTTACCGACATGGCGCAGTCGCTGCAGGCCTCGTTCGCTGAAGCCGGTATCAATTTCGAGATCATTCCCGGAACTGGCAGCCAGGTGATCACCAAGTATCGGGCCCGCACCCATGAAGCGATGCTGCTCTATTGGGGCCCGGATTTCATGGATCCGGATTCCAACGCTGCTGCCTTCGCCTTCAACGAAGACAACTCCGACGATCACTATCAGTCGACGACGACCTGGCGTAACGCCTGGGCGGTGCCGGCCGAACTCAATGCCGCCACCAAGGCGGCCAAGGCCGAGGCGGATCCCGCCAAGCGCAACGCGATGTATGTCGACCTGCAAAAGAAGGTGCAGGAGAAGTCGCCGATCGTGATCATGTTCCAGGCGGCGACGCAGGTGGCAATGAAGGCGAGTGTCGCGGGCTACGTCAATGGCGCCACGTCCGACTTCGTCTTCTACCGTCTGGTGAAGAAGAACTGATCCAAATCGCGCCGCGGGCCCTCCAAGGTCCGCGGCGCTGTTGCGGAATCGAAGCTTTGCCCGGATATTGCCTCGGTTTTGGACGGCGAGTGTAAAGGGGATTGGGAATGGCGGAGCTGAAGGTGCGGACGAGGGAAACGGGCGCCATCGCGGTCGTCGGGCGGACAGGCTTCCCGCATGTGACGTCGGTCACCGGCGGCGAACTCGATATCGTCACCAGCCCGTCGCAGCCGGGCTACGGTCCGCTCGATCTCCTCTACGCTTCGCTCGCGAGCTGTCTCGTGCTGAGCGCCCGCATCGCGGCAAGCCGTTACGGGGTGCTCGACAGGCTGGCGGAAGTCTCCGCCAAGGTCACCGGCGAGAAAGCCCATGACGAGCCGTCGCGGGTCGCCCGCTTCGACATCGAATTCTCCATCAAGGGCGATTTCGACGATACCGTCCGCCACGCCATCGCCGAAGCTGCGGAAAACGAGATCTGCACCGTCAGCAACACGTTGCGCGGCAATCCCGCATTCACGAACAGGATATTGGAATAACGCGGCGGCCAATGACGGTTTCGTCAGGCGGTGGACACATCTGCGTAAGGCAGCAATTCCGGGTCGAAATCGACCTCGACGACATTGTTGAACAATGCGGTTGCGACCATGATGCCCGCAAAGGCAACGAGGTTGACCAGCGTCGCGTTATCGTAGCGCCCCTTCAATCCGTCCCAGATCTCGGCGGGAACATTGTTGGAATCCGCGACGATAGCGCGTCCGAACGCAATCAGGCATTCTTCGTCTTCGCTCGGCATAATCGAGTTGAAATCGATCCCCGCATTGGCGAAGGCGCGACGAAAGAAACCCATGGCGATGCGGGAATGCATCGCCTCGGAAATCGCGTGGCAGAGCAGCCAGGCAGCGCGGTCGTCAAGGGCAGGGCGCAACTCATCACGCAGCGTGAACCATTCCGCGTAGATGCGGTGCGCCGTCGGCGAATGAAGCAGCGTGCGCTTCATATTCGTCATCCGCCCGCGAAGGCGAAGCTCCTCGTCGTGCGCGGCGCGGATCGCATCGGACGCGGCATCATAATCGATCTGGGGAATATGGCTCACATCATTTTCTCCCGTTGGTCCGAAGCGGAGAGGCTGCATGATTTTGTCCTCAAATCGATTTCGATTTGACGAATCATGCAGTAGAAACGGTTGGTTCAAACCAGAGGTAGCACAGAATGCCGCAGCCGCGCCCCGCCTACGAGTTTAACTCCATCATTGTCCGCAAGCCTTCACAATCCGTCGTCAACGGTCTGCGCGCGGACGATCGCGGCAACCCGACCTATGAGGGGGTCGCGGCCGAACATGACGCCTATGTCACCGCAATGCGCGACGCGGGCGTCAAGGTGACGGTCCTGCCGGCACTCGAAGCCTTCCCGGATTCGATCTTCATCGAGGACCCGGCGCTGGTCTTCACCGAGGGCGCGATCCTGCTGCGCCCCGGTGCGGCGACCCGCGTCGAGGAAACCGCGGAAATCGAGCCGACACTGCGGGAAATGTTCGAGACCGTTCTCGACCTGCCGGGTACCGGCTATGCCGATGGCGGCGATGTGCTGACGACGCGCGAAAGCGTGATGATCGGCCTTTCGGCCCGCACCGACAAGACGGGTGCCCAAGCGCTCCAGGCCTGCCTCGACAAGTTCGACCGCAAGAGCGAGATCGTCGCGACGCCTGAGGGCGTTCTGCACTTCAAGACGGATTGCTCGCTGCTCGACGACGAGACCGTGCTTTCCACCGGTCGCCTGGCGCGCTCGGGTGTCTTCAAGAAGTTCAAGCAGATCATCATCCCGGAGGGTGAGGAGCCGGCGGCCAATGCGCTCCGCGTCAACGACGTCGTCATGGTCGGCTCCGACTTCCCGCGCACCATCGAGATGCTCGACAAGGCCGGTTACAAGGTCGTGCCGCTGAAGACCACAGAAATCGGCAAAATCGATGCGGGGCTCTCCTGCATGTCGCTGCGCTGGTTCAGCGATAGGATCTGACCGTCGTGCTTGCCCTCTCCCTCACGCGGGGAGGGGGACGTGCCCGCGATGCGCCGCATCCTGGGTTTCTGAGCGGATTCCAGTTGTTTCAGTCTTTCCCTTCCGCCGCTCTCGGGGAGGCGGCCGGCAGGCGGATGAGGCGAGCCGCTGAAGTCCGCTTTTAGGGCGCCGGCGACAAGTCCCCGAACACCGTCGGGATCAGTTCCGACACCGTCGGGTGGATGTGCATGGCGCGGGTAATCAGAGTATAGGGCTTCTTCGCATACATGACGTCAAGAATGCTCTGAATCGCCTCGTCGCCGCCGGTGCCGAGGATCGATGCGCCGAGAATTTCTTTCGTATCCGCGTCGACGATCACCTTCATGAAGCCCTGCGTCTCGCCCTTCTCGACGGCGCGTCCGACCCGCGTCATCGACCGTGTGCCGATCAAAAGCTTGCGGCCGCTCTTACGGGCCTCGCTCTCCGTCATGCCGGCGCGCCCGAGCGGAGGGTCGATATAGAGCGCGTAGGTTTGGATTCGCTCTGTCACCTGGCGCGGATCATTGTCGAGGAGGTTGGCGGCGACGATTTCGAAATCGTTGTAAGCCGTATGGGTAAAGGCGCCGCGGCCGTTGCAGTCACCCATCGCGAAGATATGCGGAACGCTCGAGCGCAGGAAATCGTCGACCTCGATATTGCCCCGCGCGTCGGTCTTCACGCCGGCCTTGTCGAGCCCGAGGTCGTCCGTATTCGGCCGGCGACCGGTGGCGAGCAGCACATGCGACCCGATGACTTCGGGGGCCCCTGACGTGCAATTGACGCCGGCGGCAACCCCGTCCTTGTGCTTGGCGAAACGGATGCATTCGGCATTGAGGCGAATATCGATGCCTTCCTTTTCGAGAATGTCGCGGATCGCATCGGAGACCTCCGGATCTTCGCGCCCGATCAGGCGCGGCCCCTTCTCGATGACGGTGACCTCGGAACCAAAGCGGCGGAACATCTGCGCGAATTCGAGCCCGATATAACTGCCGCCGATGATGACCAGGTGATCCGGAAGATCGGCGAGGTCCATCATCGACGTGTTGGTGAGATAGGAGACCTCGTCCACACCCGGGAAATCGGGAACGGCGGCACGCCCGCCCGTGTTGATGAAAATCTGGTCGCCGGAAATCAGCTCATCGCCGACCCGGACGTCCGTCGGGCTTTCGAAGTGCGCATGGCCCTCGATGACGGTGCAGTTCTTCATGCTCTTGAGCCAGCTTTCGACGCCCGAACGCGCATCGAGGCGCACCTTTTCCTTCCGCGCCATGACGCGGCCGAAGTCGACGGAAATGGTGCCGGTCGTCATGCCGTATTCGGCGCCGCGGCGGGCGGTGTGGATCGCATAGGCGCTGGCGACCATGGCCTTGGTCGGCATGCAGCCGGTATTGACGCAGGTGCCGCCGAAAAGCTTGCGTTCGATGAGCGCAACGGTTTTGCCGGCACCCGTCAGCCGCCCGGCGAGCGATGGTCCCGCTTGGCCGGCGCCGATGATGATTGCGTCGAAGTGCTTGCTCATGACACGGAGGACACCACCCAGAAGGCTAGCAGAATTGAAACCAGATCTTCGAGAAGGGCTACCGGCAAATCCTTGCCAATGGCCAAGCCAAGTCGCTTTCGCGCCTCGTAACCCCCGAGCGTGCCGACGACAGCCCCGATGACGCCGGCGATCGCACCGCCGACAAGTGATCCGCCCGCAGTGCCGATCACCGCGCCGCAAAAGCCGCCGCTGACGATGCGCGCGCCGAACTGCTGCGGCACCTTGCGGCTTGGCGTGCTCGGAAGCTGGTCGGTGACATATTCCACGAGTGCCAGCAGGCCGAAAATATACGGCGTGAAGCGGAAGCCCATGAAAGCCGCCCAGCTATTGGCGACGGGCAGCCAGCCGGCGGCCGCCGCGATGCTGACGGCGGCGGGCGCGGTCATGGCGCGAAGCCCCGCCACCACACCGATCAAAAGCGCGAGAATATAGACGGACATGTTTCCCCCAAAACAATTCCCATGCGCAGAGGGGAGAGTGGCTGAGAACGGTATCGATTGCAATGTCCAATCGAAGGCTGTGCATGTTAAGAGTTCAACCGCTGGTTCGCACACGCAATGCGCTCTATTTTTCGCCGAACCCTGACATATATGGAATGGCTTACCCCGACGCAGCGGAAAATCCGTGATCAAACTGCGAGACGAAATCGAGGGAGACAATCATGCGCCTGATCAAGACTGTTATCGGTACCGCTTTTGCCCTTGCGCTCACCGCCGCGGCGGCTGAGGCCGATGTCGTCGTTTCCTCAAAAATCGATACGGAAGGGGGCGTCCTCGGCAATATCATTCTCTCCGTTCTCAATGCCAACGGCATCCAGACCACGGATCGTGTTCAGCTTGGCGCGACGCCCGTCGTGCGCAAGGCGATTACCGCGGGGGAGATCGACATCTATCCGGAATATACCGGCAACGCCGCCTTCTTCTTCGAGAAGGCCGATGATCCTGCCTGGAAGGACGCTGCGAAGGCCTACGAGCAGGCCAAGAAGCTCGACTATGACGCCAACAAGATCGTCTGGCTGACGCCATCGCCGGCCAACAACACCTGGGCGATCGCGCTGCGCAAGGAGGTTGCGGACGCCAACAAGCTCAAGACGCTCTCCGACTTCGGCAAGTATGTCTCGGGCGGCGGTGAGGTTGTGCTCGCGGCCTCGTCCGAATTCGTCAACTCCGCCGCGGCGCTGCCAGCGTTCCAGACGACCTATTCCTTTACCCTGAAACCCGAGCAACTGATCACGCTTTCCGGCGGCGATACGGCGGCCACGATTGCGGCGGCTGCAAACCAGACGAACGGCGCCAATGCCGCGATGGTCTACGGTACCGACGGCGGCATCGCGCCCTCCGGTCTCGTCGTGCTCGAAGACGACAAGAGCGTCCAACCCGTCTATCAGCCCGCGCCGATCATTCGCGAAGCCGTGCTCAAGGAAAATCCGCAGATCGAGGAGCTCTTGAAACCGGTCTTCGAAAAGCTCGACCTTGTCACGCTGCAGGAGCTCAATGGCCGCGTACAGGTTGGCGGCGAGCCGGCCAAGGCCGTTGCAGAGGACTTCCTGAAGAAGAACGGCTTTCTTAAATGATGTGATGACGGGATGGCGCTTGTCCCGTCGGCCAGGCGCGCCCTCGTCCATCCAATCGGGCGGGCAACTCCAGAAGCGCCGTGGGTGATGGCATGATCCAGGGAAAGGAAGGCATGCCCCTCCGCATCGACAAGCTCGGCATCGTCATTGCCGCGCTTGCTGTCTATGGGGCGCTTCTTGCGCCGTTTGCAACATTCCGGGCCAACCGGATTGTCCAGGGCGAAGCGAAGGCAATTCTGGAGGCCCTGCCGCCATCGCTCGGATACGCGCTTCTCGCCCTTCTCGCGTTTGCCGCGGCGATTGCGTTCTTCAAGACGCCGAATCTGGTGCGAATGACCGTGGCCTTTGCGACTCTCGTCGCGCTTGGCGTTCTGATCGGAATGGCCGCCAACCATCTGACGCCGCCGGAAAACACCTATGCCCGTGTTTCGCCTGCCTCCGGGTTCTGGGTGATGGTTTTCGCCTTTTCCCTTCTGGTTGCCGACGCGCTGACGCGTCTGAACCCGGGACCCGTCATCCGGCTACTCGTCCTTGCCGCTGTTCTTGCGATCGCCGGTGCGATGCTGATTGGCGGCGGCTGGGACGGACTTTCCATGCTGAAGGAATATGCGAGCCGCGCCGACACCTTCTGGAAGGAGGCGGGCCGACACGTGACGCTCGCGCTCGGATCGCTTGCGGCAGCGACCGTGATCGGGTTGCCGCTTGGCGTGCTTTGCCATCGTGTCGAGCCGCTGCGTGCCGGTGTGTTGAATGTCCTCAACGCCATCCAGACAATTCCGTCGATCGCGCTTTTCGGTATCCTGATCGCGCCGCTCGGCTGGATCGCGATCCATGTGCCGGGTGCCGCGGCGATCGGCATTCGCGGCATCGGCGTCGCGCCCGCCTTCGTCGCGCTGTTTCTCTATTCGTTGCTGCCCGTCGTTGCCAACACGGTGGTCGGGCTCGCCGGCGTTCCGCGTGACGCCAACGACGCCGCACGCGGCATCGGCATGACCGATTGGCAGCGCCTTGCCGGCATCGAATTTCCGCTCGCCTTTCCGGTGATCCTCACGGGAATCCGCATCGTCCTCGTCCAGAACATCGGGCTTGCAACCATAGCAGCACTCATCGGCGGCGGCGGTTTTGGCGTCTTCGTCTTCCAGGGCATAGGCCAGACGGCCATGGACCTCGTGCTGCTGGGTGCCGTGCCGACTGTCGTCCTGGCTTTCGCTGCGGCGATCGTCCTCGATGCCCTGATCGAAATGACCGTAACGGACCGCAACCAAGGCAATGCCGCATGATCGAAATCGAACATGTCACCAAGCGCTATGGCGACACGACCGTCGTCAACGACGTGTCGCTGACCGTCGAACCGCACACGATAACCGTGATCGTCGGCACGTCCGGCTCAGGCAAGACGACGCTGATCAGAATGGTCAACCGATTGGTCGAGCCGACCTCGGGCACAATCAAAATCGATGGTCAGGACAATCGCGCATTGCCGGATTTCGAGCTTCGCCGCCGGATCGGCTACGCCATCCAGGGCCACGGGCTGTTTCCGCACCGCACGGTGGCACAGAACATCGCCACCGTGCCGACACTGCTCGGCTGGGACAGGAAACGCATAGACGCGAAGGTCGAGGAACTGCTGGCGCTTTTCCAGCTCGATTCTGCGGCCTTCGGCACGCGCTATCCTCATGAGCTTTCCGGCGGCCAGCAGCAGCGGGTCGGCGTGGCGCGAGCGCTTGCGGCGGAGCCGAACGTGCTGTTGATGGATGAACCCTTTGGCGCCCTCGATCCCATTATCCGCTCCAAGGCGCAGGACGACCTCGTCGCCATCCAGAAACATTTCGCCACGACCATCATTCTCGTCACCCACGACATGGAGGAGGCCTTTCATCTTGCCGACCGGATCGCCGTGATGGACAAGGGTGACGTCGTACAATACGCGACGCCGGCCGAGATGCTGGTAAGGCCGGCGACATCCTTCGTCGAAACTCTGATAGGCACCAGCGAACGGCCGTTCCGGTTGCTGGCGATCGACACGGCGGCGGATGCGGTCGAGCCGGGTGCGGCCGAGGGCGCGCCGATACCGGCGACGCTCAGCCAGCGCGAGGCGCTCTCCGAACTCTTGTGGTCCGGGCGATCCGCCGTGCCGGTTGTCGCGCCGGATGGCGCGATCCTCGGCAAGGTCAGTCTGGAAGGGCTGGCAAAACGGGCGGCGAGGCCGCGGTAATGGCGTGGCTGCCCAATCTCGGCCGGTTCTTGGTCCTGCTGCTGTTGCTTGTCTTCCTGCTGCAGCCCCTTTGGTTCGAACCCTTGCTGAGGCCGCTGGTGCAGGCAAATGCGCCGGCGATCTATAACCAGGGCAGTCTGTTCTGGCTGACGCTGCTGCATCTCCGGACGGTTTTTGTCGCAACGCTTGCCGCGACCGCCGTGGCAGTCTCCCTTGCGATCCTCGTCACGCGGAAGGCCGGTGCCGAGTTTCTGCCGCTTTCGCGCAGCCTGGTGAACATCGGCCAGACCTTTCCGCCGGTGGCAGTGCTAGCGTTGGCCGTGCCGATCTTCGGCTTCGGCGAGAAGCCGACGCTGATCGCGCTCTTCCTCTATGGCCTGCTGCCGATCTTCGAAAATGCGCTGACAGGGTTGACGACCTTGCCGCCAACGGTGATGGAGGCTGCACGCGGCGCGGGTATGACAGAGCGCCAGCGGCTGTTCAGTATCGAGCTTCCCTTGGCGCTACCGGTGATCCTGACCGGGATTCGATTGTCCGTCGTGATCAGTCTTGCCACCGCGACGATCGGTTCGACCGTTGCCGCAAAGACGCTCGGCGAAGTCATCATCGCCGGTCTGCAGTCCAACAACCTCGCCTTCGTCCTTCAAGGTGGACTGATCGTCGCGGCCCTGGCGGTGCTTATCCACGATGCGCTTCAGGCAGTCGAACGGTTTCTTTCCGGTCGGGTGCGCGCCTAGGAGCCGTCCCGCGACGGACATCACTGCTCGCAAAAGTCGTAACCCCAAAATAGATCACAGGAGCCATTTGGCATGAGCGTGAAAATGAATTTCACGTTTTGCCGAAATGTTCGATTTTTTGTTGACGCACCCAAAAATCTATCCCAGTCTACGAAAATAAATTACGCCAAAAGGCAAGGGAACAGCAACAGCATGAAAGTCGGGATAATCGGACTCGGATTCCGTCTGGGGTATCTGGGCTATGTCTTCAAGGCGATAGACGAAAGCTTCGAGATCGCCGGCTATGTCGATCCGGCGCCCGCCGGCCTTGCGACCCTTGTCGAAAAAGGCATATCCCCCGGCAGAGCCTATGCCTCGCCTGAGGAACTGATTGCCAGCGAGAAGCTCGATCTCCTGATGATCGGCTCGCCGAACCACATGCATCTCGATCATATCCGCATCGGCCTCGAGGCCGGCCTCAAGATCTTCTGCGAAAAGCCGATCGTCAGCACGATCGAGCAGAGCCTGGAGCTTGCAGGACTTCTGGCGAAGCACGGCCATGACCGGCTGATGGTCGGCCTCGTGCTCCGCTACGCGCCAATGTATCGCGATCTCCGCGCCGCCCAGGCTGCGGGAACGCTCGGCCAGATCGTTTCGATCGAGGCCGCTGAACACATCGAACCCTATCATGGCGCATTTTTCATGCGTGACTGGCGCCGCTATGGACGCTACGCCGGCAGCTTCATGCTCGAAAAATGCTGCCATGACCTCGATCTCTATAACGGCGTCGTCGGCGCCCGGCCGGAGCGCGTCGCGAGCTTCGGCGGCCGCAAGAGCTTCACCCCCGCCAACGATCCCGCCCGCGAAGGTATCAACGACCTGCAGCTCTTTCACCGCAAGCCGAGCGGGTGGCTGGGATCGGACAAGGTTTTCGACAGCGATGGCGACATCATCGACTATCAGGTTGCGATCATCGAATACGCTAACGGCGTAGCGATGAATTTCCATACCAACCTGAACGTGCCGGACCAGTTCCGCCGCTTCTGCGTGATGGGGTCGCGCGGCATGGCCGAAGGCGACTTCATCCGCGGCTATCTCGATGTCCACGAGGTGCTTTCCGGCAAGAAGGTCGTCGAGAAGAAATACGCCAAGGAGACCGCGCTCTCGCAACACTATGGCGCCGACGAGCAGATGGCGACCGACATTCTTGCCCATGTCAAGGACGGCGGCCCGCTGCCGGTTTCGCCGCTCGATGCGCTGCAGGCTGGCATCCTGGCGCTGTCCATGGACGAGGCACGGATGAAGCGGACCGTCGTCGATCTTCGCCCGCTATGGGACCGCTTCGACGAAGCGTTGCACGCCCGTGCGGCCTGAGAGGGAACGGGCATGAGTGTTCGGCGCAGCACGATCATCTTCGCCTGGATCCTGCTTCTGCCGGCTCTTCTCTATGTGTCGGTTATCGTCGCCTATCCGCTGGTGGACACATTCATCCTGTCGTTTACGGATGCTTCGCTGAAGAAGACGACCAAGTGGGTGGGCACGCTCAACTATGACAAGATCTTCAACGGCACTTTCGCGGAAGTGATCGCCCGGACGTTCGTTTGGACCTTCTTTTCCGTGTCGATCAAGATGGGGATCGGTACTTTCGGCGCCGTCATGCTGAACGCGGCGGTGCCGGGACGCGCCCTGTTTCGCGTCCTCACAATGCCGCCGTGGATCGTGCCGATGGCGATCGGCATCTTCATGTGGGGCTGGATGTACAACGGCCAGTTCGGGATGATTTCCGGCGTGCTGCAAAACTTGGGTCTGGTCGATGGTCCGGTCGCCTTCCTCGCCCACGGTTCGACGGCCTTCTGGGCAACGATCATCACCGATGTGTGGATCGGCGTGCCCCTGGTGACGCTCTATCTGCTGGCCTCGATCCAGGCGATCCCGCAGGATCTCTACGAGGCGGCATGGACCGACGGGGCCGGACGCTTCTACCGCTTTCGCCGCATCACCCTGCCGCTGCTCGTGCCGGCGATGATCACCATGTCGATGCTTTCGCTGATCGCCACCTTCAACTCGTTCGACATCATCTGGATCCTGACCCAAGGCGGCCCGAACGGCGACACCACGACGATGATCATCGACACCTATCGAACGGCCATCGGCTCAAAGAAATATGGCGAAGGTGCAGCGCGTGCCGTGGTGATCTGCATCTTCCTGTCGATCTTCTGCCTGCTCTACTTCCGCGTCACCCACCGCCTTGCCTCCGGAGAAAGCCGATGAGCCAACCGGCCCTGATCAATCGCTATCGCTGGTACGAGCTGGTCGGAATCTACGCGGGGATCTTTGTCTTCCTGAGTTTCATTCTAGCCCCCTTTGTCGAAGGCTTCCTGGTGTCGCTGAAGCCGCTCAGCCTGCTTTTTTCATCGCCCTATCGCTTCTGGCCGGAGAATGGCTCCTTCGCCGCCTACAAGACCATGTGGGTAAGCGTGCCGGGATTCGCCCGCTATATCTTCAATTCGTTCTTCATCTCCGTCATCGTCACCGCGGTCGTGCTGGCGCTGGTGGTGCCGGCTGCCTATGCATTTGCGCGCTTCAGGTTCCGCGGCAGCGGTGCGCTGCTTGCGGCTTTCCTGGCGGTCAACATGTTCTCCGGCGCGGTGCTCTTGATCCCGCTCTTCCGGCTGATGCGCAGCTTCGGCGTGCTCAACACCTATTTCGCCATGATCGTACCAGGCGTCGCCTTCCTCATTCCCTCGGCGATCTGGCTCTTGCGCACCTACATGATGCGGATCCCACGGGAACTGGACGAGGCAGCTTTCGTCGACGGCGCCAGCCACTTCTACACGCTTCGTCGGGTGATCCTGCCGATCGCCATGCCGGGCATCACGGTGGTCGCGATCACCACCTTCATCGGCTCCTATGCCCAGCAGTTCATCTTCGCGCTGACCTTCAATTCCAAGACCGAGTACATGCCGCTGCCCGTGGGCCTCTTCGCCTATTTCGGCCGGCAGGAAGTGGTCTGGAACGAGCTGATGGCCGCAAGCTTCGTCGGCATCGCGCCGGCTGTCATCGTCATTTTCTTCCTGCAACGCTATCTCGTCAGCGGCCTGACCGCCGGCGCGGTGAAACAATAAGCAACCACCAGAGAAGGGGAGTTCCATCGTGACCATTGCATACAAGACTGCCTTAACGCTTGCCTTGCTCGGATCCACAGCGCTCGGGAGCGTTTCCGCGCAGGCCGCCGACCAGGAGATCAGCTGGATCTATTGCGGCGACAAGATCGATCCGATCCACGAGAAATACATCAAGGAATGGGAAGGCAAGAACGCCGGCTGGAAGGTGGTGCCGGAAGTCGTCGGCTGGGCCCAGTGCCAGGACAAGGCGACGACGCTTGCTGCGGCCGGCACGCCAGTCGGCATGGCCTATGTGGGATCCCGCACCCTCAAGGAGTTTGCCGAGAACGATATGATCGTTCCGGTTCCGATGACCGAGGAAGAGAAGAAGAGCTACTATCCGAACATCGTCGACACCGTGACCTTCGAGGATAACCAGTGGGGCGTGCCGATCGCCTTTTCGACCAAGGCCCTCTACTGGAACAAGGACCTCTTCAAGCAGGCCGGCCTTGACCCGGAAACGCCACCGAAGACCTGGGCGGAGGAGATCGCCTTTGCGAAGCAGATCAAGGAAAAGACCGGCATTGCCGGCTATGGTCTGCCGGCCAAGACCTTCGACAACACGATGCACCAGTTCATGCACTGGGTTTACACCAACAACGGCAAGGTGATCGATGGCGATGAGATCGTCATGGACAGCCCCGAGGTCTTGGCGGCCCTGCAGGCCTACAAGGATATCGTGCCCTATTCCGTCGAGGGGGCGACAGCTTACGAGCAGAACGAAATCCGTGCCATCTTCCTTGACGGCAAGGCTGGCATGATCCAGTCGGGCTCCGGCGCCGCTGCGCTGCTCAAGGACACGAAGCTCAACTGGGGCATCGCGCCGCTGCCGCTCGGCCCTTCGGCCAAGGGTGAAGGCACGTTGCTGATCACCGACAGCCTGGCGATCTTCAAGGGTACTGGCGTCGAGGAAAAGGCGATCGAATTCGCCAAGTTCATTACATCTCCCGGTCCGCAGGGCGAATACGAGTTGCAGGGCGGTGCAGGCCTGACGCCGCTACGCCCGTCCCCCAAGGTCGATGAATTCGTCAAGGCCGACCCGTCCTGGAAGCCGTTGATCGACGGCATTGGCTATGGCGGTCCGGAGCCGCTCTTCACGGATTACAAAGGCTTTCAGAACGCAATGATCGACATGGTGCAATCGGTAGTCACGGGCAAGGCGGAGCCGGCCGATGCCTTGAAGAAGGCTGCCGGCGAAATCGAACAGTACAAGTAAGCGCGACGGAGGCCGCGGAACGCCAGCCCGCGGTCTCCGATCATTTTGGCGGCAGAGCCGCCTTGCGCCGGTGGCCGGAGACAGATTCTTGGGACAGCTCAATCTCAACAAGGTTCAGAAATTCTACGGCACCTACGAGGTGCTGAAGAGCATCGACCTCGAAGTCAGGAACGGCGAGTTCGTGGTCTTCGTCGGCCCGTCGGGCTGCGGCAAGTCCACGCTGCTCAGAATGATCGCTGGCCTCGACGAGACCACGGCGGGCGACATCGTCATCGACGGCAAGCGTGTCAACGACCTGCCGCCGGTCAAGCGCGGCATCGCCATGGTGTTCCAGTCCTATGCGCTCTATCCGCATATGACGGTGTACGAAAACATCGCCTTTCCGCTCCGCGTGGAAAAGATGCCCGAGGAGAAGCTCAAGGTCAGGGTCGAGCATGCGGCGCGCATTCTCCATCTCGACCAGCGCCTGCAACAGAAGCCCGGAATGCTTTCCGGCGGACAGCGCCAGCGCGTCGCGATTGGCCGGGCAATCGTCCGCGAGCCGAAGATCTTCCTCTTCGACGAGCCGCTGTCGAACCTTGACGCGGCCTTGCGTGCCGACATGCGCATCGAACTGGCGAAACTGCACCGGCAATTGAAGGCGACGATGATCTACGTCACGCACGATCAGGTCGAAGCGATGACGATGGCGGACCGGATCGTGGTGCTGAATGCCGGAGAGATCGCCCAGACGGGCGCGCCGCTCGAACTCTATCACAAGCCCGCCAACACCTTCGTGGCCGGCTTCATCGGCAATCCAAAAATGAACTTCCTGCCGGTCAATTGCAAGGGGGTGAGCGAAGCCGGCGTCGAGGTCGAGTACAAGGGGCAGACGGCGATCATTCCGGTCGAGCCGCGCAGCGGCATGGCCGGCGCGAGCTTGACGCTCGGCGTGCGCCCCGAGCATATCCAGATCGGTTCCGGCGACCTGACTTTGGCGGTCACACCATCGGTCATCGAGCGTCTCGGCGCGCATACGGTTGCCTATGCCTCGCTCGGCGGCGAGGGCGAGAACTATTGCGCTATGCTGCCGGGGACCGCTGCGATCCGGGCGGACGAAGAGGTCAGGACCGGCATCCGCGCTGCCGACTGCCACCTGTTCGACGAAAACGGTATCGCCTTCGAGCGTCGCGTCGAGATGACAGATATCGACATGTCGCTTCTCGATCCTGCAGCGGCCTGATCGAGTGGAGGGCGTCTGGTTGCCAGCCCGAATTCTCGGCTGAGAACGTTCCGCTTCCGTGATCTTTGCCGTAGAGTGCGGACGTCAATCTGCTCGGTGAACTCGGATCGGGAGGAAGGCATGTCGGAAACAACCGTCAACGTGCGCTACATGGTCGATGACGTCGAGGCTGCGATCGCGTGGTATACGAAACATCTGGGCTTTTCGCTTCTCTCCAACCACGCTCCCGCTTTTGCGGATGTGAAGCGGGGAGCGCTGCGGCTGCTGCTCAGTGGCCCAACGAGCTCCGCGGGGCGACCGATGCCCGACGGCGAGCGTCCTCAACCGGGCGGCTGGAACCGAATCCACCTCATCGTCGATGATCTGCCTGCCGAGGTCGCCCAATTGCGGGCCGCCGGTGTCAAGTTCCGCAATGACATCGTGAGCGGACCCGGCGGATCGCAGATCCTGCTCATCGACCCCTCCGGCAATTTCGTGGAGCTGTTTCAGCCCGCTGGTCGCTGACAGCTGTAGCGAACCAGCCTGGTTCCATCACCGACAGGGCCGCATAGTTCGCGGAGCGCCGAGGAAACCAGCGCTCCGCCAGATCTGAACGACCGGAACTCAGCCCGTTATTTGTTGCCGAGGACTTCGGAGATTGCGCCGACTGCCGCCTTGACGACGATATCGGCCTCCTCGCGCGTCAGGCAGAGTGGCGGCGCAAAGCCGAGGATGTCGCCCTGCGGCATCGCGCGGCCGAGAACGCCGCGTTCCGCCAGCGCGGTCGCCACCTTCGGGCCGATCTTTTGCGCGGGATCGAAGAACTTCCGATCGTCTCGGTCCTCGACGAACTCGATTGCCGCCACCAGGCCGTCTCCGCGCACTTCGCCGGCGTGCTTGTGGCCCGAGAGCGCCTTTGTGAGTTCGGACCGGAAATAGGCCCCGGTCGAACCGGCATTCTCGACAATACCGAGTTCGTCGATCAGTTCGAGATTGGCGATGCCGGCCGCAGCGCAGATCGGGTGGGCGGACCCGGCCTCGCAAAAAAAGCAACCACCGCGTGCAACGATCTCAATGGATTGCCCGCACTGGCCGCTGCTTCTGCGCTACTTGTCAATTAGGTGGCCTGCGGCAGCAGCGAGCCAAGCGGCAACACTGTCTCTTCCTTGACCGTCTTCGTGACGATGTAGGTGAAATAACGGTCGATGCCGAGTTCGCGCTCGAGCAATGCATCGACCAGCCGCTGGTAGGCGTCGATATCGGCGGTGACCACCTTGAGGATATAGTCGACACCGCCACCGACCGACCAGCAGGCGACGACCTCGGGGATCGTTGCGATGGCGCGCTCGAAACGCTCGAAATCCGCCTGGCGATGGTTGCCGAGCGTGACCTCCATAATGACGTTGGCGACGGGTGCCACCCGACGCACGGCGACGCGTGCGTGATAGCCGGTTACGATCCCGGCCCTTTCGAGTTTTCTCAAACGCATCCAGCATGGCGTCGGCGAAAGGCCGGCCTTTTCCGCGAGTGCCAGCTTGGTGATACGCCCATCGGCCTGGATCGCTTCCAGGATGCGCAGATCGATTGCGTCGAGTTTCATTCGGGAGGTGCCTTCCGTCGGCCTGGTCGCTTCAAACTCCGGGAAAAGACATTGGGTGTTCACTTTTGCATTGTCAATTGAGCTGATTTTCAGCACTGTTCAAATCATGACAAATTGGACGCCCGACACAACGCTCCTGCGCCGCCCGGCCTATCTCTCGCTGGCCGATCAGTTTGCCCGTGCAATTCAGGAGGGCAAGCTGCAGGACGGCGTGCGCCTGCCGACGCATCGCAAGCTCGCGGACGACCTGAAGCTCTCCGTCCAGACGGTGAGTCGCGCCTATGACGAGCTTATCCGGCGCGGCCTGATCTCCGGTGAGGTCGGCCGCGGCAGTTTCGTACAGACGCGCCCGCGCGAACCGCAACCGCCCTATCTGCCGGAGCGGCTGGGAGAGCTGATCGACCTCTCGATCCTCAAGCCCGTATGCGAGCAGCTCCATCTCGAAAAGATGCGGCAAGGCTTCGCCTGGCTCGCCGAGAACTTGCCGGCGAGTTCGGCGCTTTCGTTCCGGCCCAACATGGTGTTCCCGCGCCACCGCAACGTCGCCGCTCAATGGCTTTCACGTTGCGGTCTTGATATTTCTCCGCTCAATATCACTCTCACCAACGGCGCGACCTCGGCGATGACCGTGGCGCTGATGAGCGTGGCGCCGCCCGGCTCGACGGTTGCGACGGAGGCCATCAGCCATCATACGCTGGTGCCGCTTTCAACCTATCTCGGCATTCATCTTCAGGGCCTGCCGATCGATCACGATGGCATGATCCCGGCGGCGCTGGACGAGGCCTGCCGCAAGGGCGTAGTGCGCGCCATCTTCCTGCAGCCCTCGGTCATCAATCCCACCGCTATGCTGATGAGCGCCGAGCGGCGAGCGGCTCTCGCGGAGGTCGCCCGCAAGCATGACATCGCCATCATCGAGAACGACATTCTGGGCCCCCTGGTAGAGGAGCGGCTGCCGCCGGTCGCCGCGCTCGCGCCGGAGCGGACGCTCTATGTGACGAGCTTCACCAAAATCACCGTGCCGGGCCTCAGAATCGGCTACCTTGCGGCGCCGGACCGCTATGTTGCGGCCGTCGCCAATCGGCACCTCGTGTCGAACTGGATGGCCACCCCCTCTATCGCCGAGATCGCGACGCACTGGGTGAGCGACGGCACGGCGCTGGAACTCGTAAACTGGCAGCGCCAGGCTCTCGCCGCGCGCCACGCGATCGTCAAGGAGGCGTTTGCGCACCTCACGCACCGGACGCATCCGCAGAGCCTGCATGTCTGGCTGCCGCTGCCGGAGGGGCACTCGGAGGACGCCTTCGTTTCCCAGGCCCGCCTGCGCGGCGTCGCAATCGCGCCCGGTGCATCCTTCCGTACCGGCGACAGCGGCTGGCATCCGGCCGTCAGGATATCGCTCGGCTCGACGACCGAGCACGAATTGAAGACCGGCCTTGGCACAGTCGCGTCGTTGGCGCTTGGCGACCCGGAGGCGTTGCTGCTCGTGATCTGACGCCGATGCCTACGCTTTGTGCATCGACGGAATAATTGTCATGATATTATTATTAACATTGACATGATTTTGGAACCAGACCATCGTTAGGACATTACCTGTCTCAAAGGGAGAGAGACGCGCATGGCCGAACCGATCATCCGCATCGACAACATCGTCAAGAAATTCGGTCCCCTGACCGTGCTCGACGGGCTGTCGATGGAGGTGATGCCGGGCGAGAAGCTCGCGCTCATCGGTCCGTCAGGGTCTGGCAAGACGACGATCCTTCGCATTCTGATGACGCTGGAAACGATCAGCGGCGGCTTCATCCAGATCGACGGCGAGCAGCTCTACCACGTGAAGAAGGCGGGTAGCCTTGTCCCGGCCGACGAGCGGCATCTTCACAAGATGCGCGAGAAGATCGGCATGGTCTTCCAGCACTTCAACCTGTTTCCCCACAAATGCGTGCTCGATAATGTCACGCTCGCGCCGATGCTGACCAAGGGGATCGCGCGCAGCGCGGCGGAAAAGCGGGCGATGGAGCTTCTCGACATGGTCGGCTTGGCCGACAAGGCGAAGAGCATGCCGGCGCAGCTTTCCGGCGGGCAGAAGCAGCGCGTGGCTATCGCACGGGCACTGGCGCTCTCGCCGAAGATCATGCTGTTTGACGAGGTGACCTCGGCGCTGGATCCCGAGCTCGTTGAGGAAGTCCTGAACGTCATGCGCAAGCTCGCCGCCGAGACCGACATGACGATGCTGCTCGTCACCCACGAGATGGGTTTCGCCCATGACTTTGCCGATCGCGTGCTCTTCTTCGATCGCGGCAAGATCGTCGAGGAGGGCAAGCCCGACCACATTTTCCGCAACCCGACACAGGAACGCACGCAGACCTTCCTGCGCAAAATCATAGCGGCAGGGCACCGCGTCTAAGCCTTACGGCCGACATTGCCTCAAACAAACAGCAAGAGAACGACAGAGGAGTTGGGAACGATGAAATTGAGAGCATGGATGGCAATGGCGGCCGGCGCCACAGCTTTGATGGCAGTTGCCGCAGCCACGCCCGCTTCGGCGGATGAGAACAAGCTGGAGGAACTGAAGGAACAAGGCTACGCGCGCATCGCGATCGCCAACGAGCCGCCCTTTACGGCAGTCGGAGCCGACGGCAAGGTCTCCGGCGCCGCGCCGGATGTCGCCCGCGAAATCTTCAAGCGGCTTGGCGTTCCGGATGTTGTCGCGTCCATCTCCGAGTATGGCGCGATGATCCCGGGCCTGCAGGCGGGACGTCACGATGCGATCACCGCCGGCCTCTTCATGAAGCCGGAGCGCTGCGCCGCTGTCGCCTATTCCCAGCCGATCCTCTGCGATGCCGAGGCCTTTGCACTCAAGAAGGGCAATCCGTTGAAGCTCAACAGCTACAAGGACATCGCCGACAATCCGGATGCGAAGATCGGCGCTCCCGGCGGCGGCACCGAAGAGAAGCTGGCGCTCGAAGCGGGCGTGCCGCGCGATCGTGTCATCGTCGTGCCGGATGGGCAGAGCGGTTTGAAGATGCTGCAGGACGGACGCATCGACGTCTATTCGCTGCCGGTACTGTCGATCCACGATCTGGTTTCGAAGGCCAGCGACCCAAACATCGAAGTGGTGGCGCCCGTCGAAGGCGCGCCGGTCTACTGCGATGGTGCCGCCTTCAGGAAGGGCGACGAGGCGCTCCGCGACGCCTTCGACGTCGAACTCGCCAAGATGAAGGAATCCGGCGAGTTCGCCAAGATCATCGAGCCCTACGGCTTCTCGGCCAAGGCGGCGATGTCAACCACGCGCGAGAAGCTCTGCGCCGCGAAATAGCCCGGAGCCGATCCCCAAGAATTGCCTTCTCTCCGCATTTCGCGGAGGGAAGGCACGACGTGGCGCACACAAGCGAAACCCACTCCGACTGGAATTATTGAACGATGATCGACTGGTCCGGCTATATCGGATTGATCCTGCAGGGCGCATGGGTGACCGTTGAACTGACCCTGATGGGCTCGGCGCTCGCCGTCGTGGTCGCCTTTGCGGCCGGGCTCGGGCGTGTCAGCCGCTTCATGGCCGTGCGTGCGCTTGCCACGAGCTATATCGAGTTCTTCCGCGGCACCTCGATATTCGTCCAGCTCTTCTGGGTCTATTTCGTCCTGCCCTTCGCCGGGATCACGCTGACGCCCTTGCAGGCCGGAGTACTGGCGCTCGGCCTTAATGTCGGGGCCTATGGCGCGGAGGTTGTCCGGGGTGCGGTGAAGGCGATCGGCCGCGAGCAGCGCGAGGCATGCATTGCGCTCAATCTCACGCGCTTTCAAGCGATGCGTCACATCATCCTGCCGCAGGCCTTGCCGCTGATGCTGCCGACCTTCGGCAACAACGCCATCGAGCTTTTGAAGGGAACCGCCGTCGTGTCGCTGATCTCGCTCACCGACATGACCTTCCAGGCGCAGGTAGTGCGGGCGCAAACCGGCAGCACGCTGATCCCGTTCGCCACCATTCTGGTGCTCTATTTCGTCATGGCCTGGCTGATCTCGCTCGGCATGCGCTGGCTGGAACGGCGCGTGACCCGTGGTCTCGACGGTGTGAGGGCTTGACCATGGAATGGGATTGGGAATTCGTCCGTCAGATCACGCCGACCCTCATCGAGGGGCTGCAGATCACCATCCTCGCCACCATTCTCGGCGCTGCCGTTGCCGCCGTGATCGGGCTCGCCTTCGCCATCCTGCGCATGACGGCCCCGGCGCCGATCGCCCGCGCCACCGGCTTTGCCGTGGAGTTCATTCGCGGCACGCCGCTTCTGGTGCAGCTCTATTTCATCTTCTACGTCCTGCCGGACATCGGCATCCGCCTGCCGGCCCTGGTCGCCGGCGTCATCGGCCTCGGCATTCACTACGGCACCTATGCCGCCGAGGTCTACCGCGCCGGCATCGAGAACGTCCCGCGCGGGCAGTGGGAAGCCGCCAAGGCGACGAACCTTACGGCGCGCCAGACTTGGATCCACGTGATTCTGCCGCAGGCGATCCCGCCGATGATCCCGGCGCTGGCCAACTACCTAATCGCCATGTTCAAGGAGACGCCGCTGCTTTCGGCAATCACGGTGCTCGAACTGATGAACCAGGCAAAGAGCATCGCCAACAGCAACTATCGCTACATCGAGCCGATGACGCTGGTCGGCGTGTTCTTCCTGATCATAAGCCTGATCTCCGTCTTCTTCCTGCGCTGGCTGGAAGGGCGCTACGCTCGGGTGGACGAACGCTGATGGCGAACCCAGTCACCATTTCGCTCGCATCGCAGGAGCCGCGCCTTGACGACCGGCCGCTCGACAAGCGCGTTGGCCTCATCATCCTCGCTACGGACCACACGACGGAGGTAGACTTCCAGCGTCTGGTCGCGTCCGAGCAGATTGGCGTCTATGTCGCGCGCATCCCCTATGCCAATCCGGTCACGTGGGAAAATCTCCGGGCGATGCAGCCGTCGCTGACGGCGGCCGCCGCATTGATCCTGCCGGAGGAGACGCTTGACGTCGTGATGTATTCCTGCACGTCGGCTTCCGTGGTCATTGGCGACGAACAGGTAGCGGCCGCGATAAAGGTCGCCAAGCCGGAAGCGGCCGTGGTTACGCCGACGGCTGCCTCGGTCAAGGGCTTGCGCGCCTTGGACGCGAGGAGAATTTCGGTTCTCACCCCTTACACGATCGAGACCAGCCGACCGATGGCGGACTATTTCACCGGCCTCGGCTTCGCGATCGACAGGTTCACCTGTCTAGGGCTCACCGATGACCGGGAGATGGCTCGGATTGCGCCTGAGGAGATCGTGGCCTTCGCGAAGGAAGCGACGGCACCGGAATCCGACGCCCTTTTCATTTCCTGCACCGCCGTGCGGGCGGCGGGCGTCATTGCCGAAATCGAGGCGGCGATCGGCAGGCCCGTCGTTAGCAGCAATTACGCTACAGCCTGGGCTTGCCTGCGCCTCTGTGGCGA
The DNA here is from genome assembly GCF_030124325.1 of Sinorhizobium sp. 8-89. Lineage (GTDB taxonomy): Bacteria > Pseudomonadota > Alphaproteobacteria > Rhizobiales > Rhizobiaceae > Sinorhizobium. The sequence continues at coordinate 193,557 of NZ_JASKLR010000006.1, read as the reverse complement.
CGGGAAGGCGCGGCCGCAGCTCGGGCAACTCATGGGGCTGCCGCTTAAGGGGGAATGGCCATGAGTGCCTCTCTTCCGGTGACGATAGACGACATCGAGGTGGCGGCACGGCGGATTTCCGGCCGCGTGCTGACGACACCGCTCGTTGCCTCGGCAGCGCTGAGCCAGCTCTGCGGAGTGCCCGTCGGCCTCAAGCTCGAGCATCACCAGACGACTGGCAGCTTCAAGCTGCGCGGCGCGACCAATGCGGTGCTTTCGCTTTCTGCCGGCGACCGGGCGCTCGGCGTAATCGCGGCCTCGACCGGTAATCACGGCCGGGCACTTGCCCATGCTGCAAAGGTGGAAGGCTCGGTCGCGACGATCTGCATGTCGCACCTGGTGCCGGTGAACAAGGTCTCCGAGATCAGACGCCTTGGCGCCCATGTGCGGATTGTCGGCAGGTCTCAGGACGAAGCGCAGGAAGAGGTCGAGCGGCTTGTTGCGGAACAAGGTCTCGTGATGGTGCCGCCCTTCGACCATCCGGCGATCGTCGCAGGGCAGGGAACGCTCGGACTTGAGATCGTCGCGCAGATGCCGGACGTTGCCGTGGTGCTTGTGCCGGTTTCGGGCGGCGGGCTCGCGGCCGGGGTGGCGGCAGCCGTCAAAACGCGCAGGCCGGCAACGCGGGTAATCGGGCTGACGATGGAGCGCGGCGCGGCGATGATGGCGAGCCTCGCCGCCGGCAAGCCCGTGCACGTCGAGGAACGGCCGAGCCTTGCGGATTCGCTCGGCGGCGGCATCGGGCTCGACAATCGCGTGACATTCCGCATGTGCCGGGAGCTCCTCGACGACGTCGTCCTCGTGACGGAGGCGGAAATCGCCGCCGGCATGCGCCACGCCTATGCTGAAGAGCGCGAGGTCGTGGAGGGAGCCGGCGCGGTCGCCATTGCGGCGCTTCTCTCCGGCAAGATCAAGGACATCGAGGGTCCGATCGCGGTCATTCTCTCCGGCCGCAATATCGACATGGACCTGCACCTCAGCGTGATGAATGGCGAAACGGACCCGTTTCCCGAGGAGGCGGTATGACGCGGATGACGATTCTCACCGAGGCGGAGCTGCGCCGGATCGTGCCGCTCGATCGCGAGGCGGTCGCCTGCGTCCAGGAGGCGTTCCATGCACTCGCTACCAAAGCGGTGCCGATGCCCACGCTGCGGAGGCTGGATATTGCGGAGCAGCGCGGCGAGGTCGACGTGAAGACGGCCTATGTTCCAGGGCTCGACGGCTTTGCGATCAAGATCAGCCCGGGTTTCTTCGACAATCCGAAGGTCGGCCTGCCGAGCACAAACGGTATGATGGTGCTTCTGTCGAGCCGCACCGGGCTGGTACAGGCGCTGTTGCTCGACAACGGCTATTTGACGGACGTACGCACCGCGGCGGCCGGGGCGGTCGCAGCCAAACACCTGTCGCGCGAAGAGTCCTCGGTCGCCGCGATCTTCGGCGCCGGCATGCAGGCGAGGCTGCAGCTCGAAGCGCTCACCCTCGTCCGCCCGATCCGTGAGGCGCGGCTTTGGGCGCGCGATGCGGCGAAGGCCGAAGCGGCGGCCAGCGCGCTTGCGGGCAAGCTCGGGATTTCGGTGAAGGCGGAGCGCGAGCCGAACATCGCGATTTCGGGTGCCGACATCATTGTGACCACCACCCCGTCGGAGGCGCCGATCCTCAAGGCCGAATGGCTTAGGCCCGGCCAGCATGTGACCGCGATGGGATCGGACGCCGAACACAAGAACGAGCTCGACCCGCAGGCGATCGCCCGGGCCACCTATGTCGCCGACAGTCTGAAACAGACGCGCCGCCTCGGCGAATTGCATCACGCAATTGCCGCCGGGCTCGTCGCTCCGGATGCCGAATTCGCGGAACTCGGTCAGGTCATCGCAGGACAAAAGGCCGGGCGAACGCGCGCCGAAGAAATCACCATTGCCGACCTGACCGGCACCGGCATTCAGGACACCGCCATTGCCACGCTCGCGCTTGCGCGAGCCGACGCCGCAAGTGCGGGTACGACATTCGAAAGTTGAGACCGGCAGTGCCGGATAAAACGAGGAAGAAACATGACCCAACCCAACCTCAAATTCTCCCTTGGGGAATATGAAGCGCGCCTCAAAAAGACGCGCCAGGCCATGGAGGCGAAGGGCGTCGACCTCCTGATCGTGAGCGACCCGTCCAACATGGCCTGGCTCACCGGCTATGACGGCTGGTCATTCTATGTCCACCAGGCGGTGATCGTGCCGCCCTCGGGCGAGCCGATCTGGTTCGGCCGCGGGCAGGACGCCAACGGCGCCAAGTTGACCGCCTATCTGAGCCACGACAGCATCATCGGCTATCCCGACCACTACGTGCAGTCCACCGAACGCCATCCGATGGATTACCTCTCCGGCATTCTCGCCGACCGCGGCTGGGGGTCGCTCAGGATCGGCGTCGAGATGGACAATTACTGGTTCTCGGCTGCCGCCTTCGCCTCGCTGCAGAAGCATCTGCCGAATGCGCGCTTCGTCGACGCGACGGCACTCGTCAACTGGCAGCGCGCGGTCAAGAGCGAGACGGAAATCAAGTACATGCGCAATGCGGCCCGCATCGTCGAGGCCATGCATCAGCGCATCTTCGACAAGATCGAAGTGGGCATGCGCAAATGCGATCTCGTTGCGGAAATCTATGACGCCGGCACGCGCGGGGTTGACGGGATCGGCGGCGACTATCCGGCGATCGTGCCGCTGCTGCCCTCGGGCGTGGAAGCGTCCGCGCCGCACCTGACCTGGGACGATCGGCCGATGAAGAGCGGCGAGGGCACCTTCTTCGAGATCGCCGGCTGCTACAACCGCTATCACCTGCCGCTGTCGCGCACGGTCTTCCTAGGCAAGCCGACCCAAGCCTTCCTCGACGCCGAAAAGGCGACCCTCGAAGGAATGGAGGCCGGCCTCGCCGTGGCAAAGCCCGGCAATACCTGCGAGGACATAGCCAACGCCTTCTTCGCGGTCCTGAAGAAATACGGCATCGTCAAGGACAACCGCACCGGCTATCCGATCGGGCTTTCCTATCCGCCCGACTGGGGCGAGCGCACGATGAGCCTGCGTCCCGGTGACAGGACGGAACTCAAGCCGGGCATGACCTTCCACTTCATGACAGGGCTTTGGCTCGAGGACATGGGCTTCGAGACGACCGAGAGCATTCTCATCACGGAAACCGGCGTCGAGTGCCTAGCCTCCGTGCCCCGCAAGCTGATGGTCAAGGACTGAGCCGTGAGAGAGCAGCATCTGCGGCCGTCTCCGATCAGCGCGACGGTCGATTTCGAAGCCAACGGCACCCAGCACGGTTTCCTGCGCCTGCCCTACAGCCGCGACGATTCAGCCTGGGGTTCGGTGATGATCCCGGTGACCGTCATCAAGAACGGGGAGGGCCCGACCGCCCTCCTGACCGGCGGCAATCACGGCGATGAATATGAAGGGCCTGTCGCGCTCTTCGATCTGGCGCGGACGCTCGACGCCAAAGAGGTTCAGGGTAGGGTGATCATCGTGCCGGCGATGAATTATCCGGCGTTCCTGGGCGGGGCGCGCACTTCCCCCATCGACAAGGGCAACTTGAACCGCAGCTTCCCGGGCCGGCCGGACGGCACAGTGACCGAGAAGATCGCGGACTACTTCCAGCGGGTTCTGCTGCCGCTCGCTGACGTCGTGCTCGACTTCCACTCGGGCGGCAAGACCCTCGACTTCCTGCCGTTCTGCGCTGCCCACATCCTTGCCGACAAGGTGCAGGAGGCAAAGGCCTTCGACTACGTGAAGGCTTTCGGCGCGCCCTGGTCGATGAAGATGCTGGAGATCGACGCCGTCGGCATGTACGACACGGCCGCCGAAGAAATGGGCAAGATCTTCATCACGACGGAGCTCGGCGGCGGCGGCTCCGCGACGGCAAAAAGCGTCGGGATTGCCAAACGCGGGGTTCGCAATGTCCTCACGCATGCGGGAATCATCAACGGTGACGTTGACACATCGCCGACAGAATGGCTGGACATGCCGGACGGCGACTGTTTTGCTTTCGCCGAGGAAACCGGGCTTGTCGAATTTCTGGCCGACCTCGGCGATGTGGTCCAGCGTGGCTCCGTGATCGCGCGTGTTTACCCGACCGGACGTACCGGCGCAGAGCCGATCGAGGTACACGCCAGGATGGACGGGATCTTCATCGCACGCCACTACCCGGGGCTGATCAAGGCGGGCGATTGCTGTGCGGTGCTGGCGGTCAGGGTCTAACCGAGCTCTTCCACTGGCTGGGAATGCGTGCCGCTGGCGCGGGACTCCTCGTCCCGCGCCAGCCACCACGGCGAATGCAAGATGACCGAGCAAGCTGTTCGGCTCAAGCGGAGATCACGTCTCCGACTTCCTGCAATTGGAGAAGACGTCCAGGTCACGGTCGTAGACCGATGTCGACACGCCCATCAATCCGAGCACGCTATGGAACAGGTTGTCGCGTGAATGAGTCTCCTCGCGCGCCGTCCCGGCCAGGCATTCACTATCGAACCCCTGAGCGACGTCACTGCCCATCCAGACAAGGAAGGGAATTTGGGTCTGCACGTCCGGTGCGAGTGAACAGGGGCATGCCGTGAAGGTATAGACCGTTCTCGCCGAGCGACTCCCCATGATCCGACATATAGAGCATCGCCGTCACCGTCCGATCGATGCTCGGTGTCAGTCCGTCGGCCTATCAGGACGCCTGCGAGACGCTCGGAGCGGAAAACGCGGCAACCGTGGTTGCCTGCATCCTCGAGAGGCATGGCCACATCAACTCCGCGGGCGGGTATCTACGCGATCTGATGGGCAGGGCGCGGCGAGGGGAGTTTTCGCTCAGGCCCATGCTGATGGCCTTGCTCAGAGCCAACGGCCAAGCGGAGCGGAGGGTCTCGTGATCGTTGTCGTCGAAGGCATCAGCGCGGCGGAAAAGACCACCTGGTAACCGGCACGATAGGTCAGAGGCAGAAGCGGGACCGGAAGAATGGCAGTCATTTGAGAGGCGAGCCGATGCGTCTCCGGCGCGTAGCCACGCTTAGACGACCAGCCGGGCCGCTCGTCCATTCTTTCGTTCCGCGTTGTTGTAATAGCTCGCCGCCTGGGTCACCGATTTGTGCAGCGACTGCTGCATCGCTTCCGGTAGCGAAACACCGCGGTTTGCGGCCTCGGTCAGATAGCCGGATCTAAGCCCATGTGCCGAAAACAGCGCCGGATCAAGACCGGCTTGTTTGCAGCGGTTTTTGAGGATGAGGTTGACCGATTGCGGCGTCAACGCCCGCCGGTCGATGTTGCCCCATTGGTCGACGCGCCGGAACACCGGTCCGTCCGCGATCGTCGCTTCGGTCAGCCATCGTTTCAAGGCGATCACTGGCCGGCCGATCAGCAGCACATGCTCGTCGTCGCTGGTCGTGGTCTTGGTGCGGCCAAGGCGGATCGACAGGCAGGGCAGGGGAGGGGAGTTTTCGTCGGCCGGATCGGCGCGTACTGGCTCCTCGTCAGTGAGATCCTCGATGCGCAACGCCGCCACCTCCGATCGGCGGCGGCCGCCGGAGGCAATGGCGGTCAGAAACAGCGCCCGATCGCGCCGATCGACCAGGCGCTCGCCGGCGCAGGCGGTGAGTAGCTTGGCGAGCACCTCGCCGGTAACGGCCTTTTTGCTCTTGCGCTGTCGCGTTCGGCTGCTTGCCTTCACAGCGAGTCTCAGCGCGCTCTTTAGCGATGGCGCGCCGAAAGCGCCGGTGAGCCCGCGCCAGCGGGTCAGGATCGACCAGGAGGTCAGCCGCCGGCGAACCGTGCCGGGCGCGTCCGGGCCATTTGCCTTGAGCAGTCCCTCGAGGCGCAATCCGACCTCCACATCCGCGGGCATGCCGTGGCCGGGATCCTCGCTGCGCTTAACAGGGTCCCAGAGGTGATGGGCGACGAATTTCAGCAGCAGCGCCTCCGGCGCCGGCCAGGGAAGCGCCGCTCGCCAGCCGGCACCAGGCCTCGAGATAGCCGAGGTCGGAGGCGAGCGCCTTGAGCGTGTTTTCGCCCATGCCTTCGGCTGCGAGATGTGTCAGCGTCGCGACATCGTCGTCGGTCAGCAGTTCGGCGAGCTGGTCACGCCGGTCGAACGGCAGGATGGCGTCGAGCGCATCGAGCTCCTCGGCGCTACGCAGGATCGCCTGGCTGCCGGACGCCGTGCTCATTCCGTGAATCTTTCGCTGCGCTCCGGAACGGCCGAGGCCGGGTGGCAGTTCAGATCGGTCCTGGCGAAATCATTGCCCTTGAACAACAGTGGCGCCTTGGCGAGCACAGCGACCGCATAGGAAAAGCGGTCACCTATGTTGAGCCCGGCCGGATGGCGGCCGTTGCCATAACAATCGTAGGCCTGGTCGGCAGCCTCAAAGTGTTTGCCGTCGAAGGAGACCGGCGGTGACATTCCGGACCTCTGTGAGTCGCGCAACGATGTCGCCGGCGTTGGCAAACCCCTTCGCCGAAAGCACAATGCGGGTTTCGAACATGCTCGGCCAGCCGATCAGCAAGGCTTCCTGGCGCAGCACCGACTTGAAGTTTTCGGCTTCCGGCTCATCAAGCACGACCGTCAGGATCACCGAGGTGTCGATCGCAATCATTTCGGCAGGCCATGCTCGTCATAAAGATCGTCATGGGCGGAACTGGCGTCCGCCGGAACCGCGCTGTTACCCGCGGCCGCGAGATCCCAGACGGCGTCGATCGGATGGTGGTTCTTCTGCTGGCGCAGCTCGCTGTCGTAGTGCTCGAGCGCCTGCTCGACGAGTTTGTTCATCGGCATCCCGGTCCGGCGCGCCAGCGCATGTGCCAGTTCCTTTGCCTTGGCGCTGCGGATGGACAATTGTGGCTCGGACATTTCTCGACACTCCTGGTCGCAATTTCTCGCCTGCTGCGGCCGATCGCTCACGGCGGCGCGGCATTGTCCCGTCTGAACGAGCCCGATGCGAGTTTTCAAGCCTTGAATGCTCGACCGTAGGCATAACTCGGCCTCGCCGCTCCCTAGGAGCGGAGCTTGTCGGTGACGATGCGTTTCGGCAGACCCCTGCTTCTTCATCACCCGGTCAGCAGGCACTGGATGCCTTGATGTTGCTTTGTACTGCGCCGCTAAATCTAGAATACCTTGCTGCTTCGCCAGGATACGGCCCATCGAGATTGCCATCCAAGGCCGAATGAGACCCATTGGACGAGTGAGGTAGATACCGAAAGGACGCAGTCATTGAACCAATCTGTTCACCGGCGGAAACGGTTGAAATCACATTCTCAAATCTGTCCGCGAATCCCGGGTCGCCGGTTCGAATCTGCTCAAGGCGAGGGATGAACGTCACGTATTTTGACCGAAGCCGCCATCCACAGCGCTTGGCAATCCGAGGAGTTGCAAATAAGTGGTCGCTGCTGGCCTCTCACGACAGGGCTGTCTATGAAGCGGAGCATCAAAACGGCGGCAATGGCCAAGTCAGCCGTATGTCGATCCACCAAGAAAGTTGACGGGTCGCAGAGCCCGCACGCTTGCCGCGAGTGCATCGCAGCTGTGGAGCACGCTCAAACCAAGCATTTCCAAGTGCTTCTGATCCAGCGGCAGCGTATTAAACATCTGATCGATCTCAGCGCTATGGGTTGGATCAAGATCTCCATGAATTCTCAAGGTCCTGAAACATGACTCCGGCAGGCCTGATCGATCCCGAATCTCGTCAACTTTACTGTCTGGAGGTGGAAAGGCCTCAAGAACCGCAATGTATCCGAGTAGCATGAGAGGGTGATGGTGCTGAACCCAATAATACTGAGTGCCCACCAGCCGTGCTACTTCGACGGAAGGGGTGATGGATAGAATTCCCTCAGGATCGAATCCTGCGGCCTCTAGGTCCTCGAGTGCCCAAGTGTCGTGGTGCAGTTCCTCGGAGATATGATGTCGGTAATATTTTCCTAGCGAAGGGACAAGCCTATCCGTCCCTGCCAATTGGTCGCATCGTTCCACAGCCAACTGCATGAGGGGAACCGATGCCCGCATGATTTGATGAAGCAAGACCAGGAAAGCAATCGTCATTTCCCGTTGGGGCTCGGTTCGCCAAAGGTCGTCGAAAGCCGCCTTGAGAGCGGGCAAACAGAGCGCAATTCTACCCCTCGCAAAGTCACTATTCGCTTGTGTTTCAAGCATATTCATAACGACACCATTCGATGAACAGCAAACAAGGCCGGCAAATCTTAACTCAATCCAGATACGGTTCAAGTTCGGCCCTGATCGCGCACATATAGCCCTTTAGTATTAGGGAGTACTACTGGACAACTATGGAGCCGGCATCCTAATATTACTGATAGGCAGCGGCTCACGATTCAAAGATCCCTGACAGCAATCCAGCAAGCATCGAAACTGTTCAGCGCCTGTGGAGGTGACAATGCCGGGATTCCAGCCAAATTTCGACCGTCTAAAGAACTCGAATGTCATTCCCGACGTGGAGGAGAATATGCTCCCGCAAGCGGTACATGATGCGATCGAAAACCTCACCGACGAAGAAATCGCGGTTCTCGAAAACATCAGTAAAAGAACCGGGTCCCACATTTATCTCAACAAGGACCACTCGATCATCTGTGGATTCTGAAGTCGTGGTGTCGCTCAGGTCACTGGACCGGTGGCCGTTGTACGACCGCGGCGATGAGAGGCATAGTGCCTTGGAAAAGGCCAAACACAAGCTGTTCCTCAAATCCACGATCGATCAAGTCCCGATAACACGCATAGCCGACATTACATCACTCGATGTCTTGGGCACGCCTGTGTTTGCAACGGTCACCCCCCTCGCGCGAGACTTGACCACTCATCTAGGAAAAGGGGTGGACAAGGAAGCGGCTCGCGTCAGCGCTGTCATGGAGGCGGTCGAGAGGGTCTGCGCAGAGGAATTCGAGGGCGAGTCGCGGAATGCAACTTATCTTGAGCTGACGTCCTCGGACGTCTACGTTGCTGATCCTCTCTCCTTCGATCTTCCCCCGCTTACCAGCTATCGTCCCGATTCGACCTTTGAATGGGTTCAGGGTTGGGAATTGATCAGCGGCCGTCCGATCTGGGTTCTGGCCGACCTGGCGAGATCTCCTGCAAAGGAAGACATACTGGATCAAGTCGATACCAATGGGTTGGCAGCCGGGTTCACTCGTGGCCGGGCGGTGCGCAGCGCAATTCTGGAGGCTATCGAACGGGATGCCGTCAGTCAGCATCACTTCTTTGAACAATACGGACATGAGGGGGGCGCCGGACCCGCCAGACGCAGGATCGATCTGGATTCGCTTCCTCCCATACCCAAGGCGCTTGCGGAGCGCGCCAGGAAAGCAAACCTGAAACTCATCCTGGAAGATCTGACGACCGACCTTGAGATACCGGTCATATCGAGCACGCTGATAGATCCATTCTTTTGTGGTACCGCCGGGCCGATGCCGCTCGTCGTTGAGGGTTGGGGCGCTGACCTTCAGGCGGGGGCCGCCGTTACACATGCTATCCTTGAGTCGTTCCAATCACGGCTCGGGGTAATTCACGGTGCACGTGACTCTTACAACCAGGTACCCAACTCGCGATCGCGTACCGAAGGCAAGCCTTGGAATCTTGTAGCCGAGCATGACTTCTCCACCATTCCCAATACAAGCTTGCCTGACGTCGAGAGCGAAATCGAACTTATCCTGGAGAGGCTAAAGTCAGCCGGACTTACGCAGGCCATAGTAATCGACATGAGCCGAAAGTCCCTGGGCCTGCCCGTTATGAGGGTGCGCGTCCCCGGTCTTTCGCTCTTTACGATAGACCACCGCCGTGTTGGCTGGCGAAGTGCAAGGCACCTGTTGTAACGATGGGCGCGATGCGGATGCCGCCGGTCGTGTTTTTGGGCCCAAGCGCCCCCGCTTCGGACATCCTGTCCATTTTGCCAAATGCGATCATAAGACCTCCGGCAAGGCGGGGGGACCTTTATGCTTATCGCATCCTGAGACATCAGTTCTTTCTGGTCCTTGACGGCGCATTTGGCAACGTCCTTGCCATTTCGCCACGGGAAGTCGTTGATGTCGTCCAGGACGGGGCGGTTGTGGTTGGCGCTTCCAGCATGGGCGCACTGCGAGCGGCGGATTGCTTTCCGGCAGGTGCGCATGGCGCGGGGATCATATTTCGACTGTTCAAGCAGCGCGTGATATCCGCCGAGGACGAAGTGGCGGTCCTTTACCGCGAGGAAATGCCTTTTCCGCCGCTCACGGAACCATTGATTAACATGCGGATCGCTCTGCGACGGGCTACCAGGAAAGGTCTCATGGGAGCACCCGAAGCCGAGGGAATTATCTCGGCGGCTCAATCGCTTCACTATACTATGCGGACCTGGCCCGGCGCGTATCAGAAGGCTGGGCGGCACCTCCCTAGCGAGATGCTCGACCTTTTGAAGGCCATAGACACAAAGCGTGCCGACGCCGTTCAGGCTGCAAACAAGGTCTTGAAATTACTAGAGATTGAAGGAGGTCCGCTCCGCCCGTTGAGTTCACCTCAGCTGTTTGGACTCTCAAGCGATGGCAGGGAGCGAGCCGCTGATGGGTTGAGTGGCGCGGATCGGAAACAAATAGAAGTTGAGTTCATCGAATGGCTTTGCTGTTCCGGGAGGGCCCATTCACGCCTCGACGATGAAATTGCCTGGCTCGACGGAGAATTGACGGTGCCGACCTCGTCAGTTTGGAATATCCTTGAAGGCTCCGGCGAACTAGAGGCTGACCTGATGAGGTTCAACATCTTTCGGAGGGCTGTCTCCGAAGCTCGGCGATGTGGCCTTCGACCCGGAATCGAGGACCTCCGGCAGGCTGAACGTCAGTTGGCCAACGCCCATCGTGTTGGCTCATGGAATGAGCTCCTCACACGCAAAGGAAGGAGCTCGTCGTACTCTAAACGCCTGAGCATACATCGCACTCAACTTGCTCTGACCAAGTGCCTTCGACGGACCTTTTTGTTCGGACCGGGTCAGTCAACAAAGCCGAGAGAGGTGTTGTTATGGCACCCCAAATAGCAAGTCGGTCTCAATCGTCAGGCGACAGCGTTTGCATGCTCTTCACTGACATTGAGGGGTCAACAAACCTGGTGGATTCTTATCCTGACCTCTACGATCAGATGCTCCTTCGGCACAACGAACTTTTGCGGAGTGCCATCCACTCTTATGGTGGCGAAGAAATAAACGTTGCTGGAGACTCTGTATTCGCACTCTTTCCCGCCTCGGCCCAAGGGGTGCAGGCGGCGATTGATGCACAATTTGCTTTGACGAAGGAGGAATGGGCTCAAGGGTGCAAGCCACTGGTCCGGATGGGGCTGCATTCCGGAAAGATAAGAAGACACGATGCCGCGATAACCGGAATAGAGGTGCACCGTGCGGCTCGTATCGCATCGGTGGCCCACGGAGGCCAGATCGTCATTTCGAACGTCGTCCGCGATGAGATCGCAGAAGGTCCGATCGGAGCGAATGTAGAAATACGCGATCTCGGGTTCCATCGCCTCAAGGACCTTCGATATCCTGAAGCGCTGTTCGATCTGGTGATCCCAGGATTACAAAGCGATTTTGCACCGATCTCATCCATCGGCGCCAATCGCACCAATCTCCCGTCCGATGTGCCAGTTCTCTACGGTCGACGCTCAGAAATGGACCGGCTCAATCGAATCTTGGCAGATAAGCAGAGCCGAATTATTACGCTGACGGGTGCCGGCGGCGTGGGCAAGACTAGCTTGGCGATACACGCTGGCAGATCAGCGCTGAGCTTCTTCTCGCGCGGGGTGTTTTTCGTACAGTTGAGCGAAATTGATGATCCGGATCTAATCGCTTCGGAGATCTGCAAGGCCGTTGGCCTGCAGGAGGTCCCCGGCGTTTCCGCCGTAGAAACGGTGTGCAACTCGCTAGGCGGCGCTGAGGTGTTGTTAATACTCGACACCTTCGAGCACCTGGTTGAAGGTGCACCTGTCATAAATACCATCCTCAGAAGATGTCCGGGCGTCACCGTTGTGACCACCAGTCGTGAGCCGCTCAAATTGCGCTCGGAGACCGACTTCGTCGTACCCCCTCTCACCCTACCCGACGAAGAGGCGAGCTTCGATCAGATTCGAGAGAACCCATCTGTAAAGCTTTTTGAGAATTTCATACGCCGCGAGCGGCCAGACTTCAGATTGGAAAATGACACACTAGTTTCGATCTCCAGAGTATGCCGGAGACTTGACGGGCTACCGCTGGCGCTTGAACTGGCAGCCTCGCATGTGGGACTCCTGAGTGTCGCGGAGCTGGAGAACCGGCTTCAAACGAGAATGCAGGACCTTCGAAGCAAGGCACGGGATATTGATCCCCGTCACCGCACCCTTCGTCTGATGATCGGATGGAGCGACCATCTTCTGACGGACAACCAGCGCCGGGTCTTTTATGCGTCGTCTGTCTTCAATGGTGGGTTCGATCTGGGTGCCGTTGAATATTTGTTCCAGGATGAAGCCGACGTAGTTGATTACGTGGAAGCTCTTTTGGACAAGAGCTTGTTGTTCAGAACCACGGCGCTGGGTCACCCGCGCCTAAACATGCTGGATACGGTTCGCGATTTTGCGCTCGATAGCCTCCGAGAGTCTGGCGAGTACGAAACTGTGCGTATCCGTCAGGCGGACCATTTTACCGACCTTGTTCTGTCGGCTGCTCCAAACGTGATGAGGTTCAATCAGCGCGACTTTGTCGAGCAGCTGATGCAGGAAGCTGGAAACATTCGGGTGGCACTTGAATGGCGGATGAGACAATCCAGCGCCCTTCAATCCGCCAAGCTCATCGAGGCGCTAAGGTGGCTTTGGATATCGAGAGGTCAGTTTTCCGAAGCAAGAGCATGGGCGGATAAGGCTTTGGAGCATGCGCGAACCACGGGTGAGCTGGAGCCGCTGGCGCTGATTTTGAACTCAGCCGCATTGATCCGATACATGTCCGGCGATTCCGAAACAGCGCGTGAATATGGCGTTGAAAGTCACCGCATCTACTGCGAGCTGGACAACAAGGCCGGAATTGCGAGTGCCGGAATTATTGCCGGTATCGCGAAAGCCACCTCAGGCGATCCCGAGACAGGCGGCATGTTGATCGCGCAATCACTGGAACTGTCGAGGCTCATTGGCGATGACTATGGAACTGCGCTCGCCCTTATTGCTATTGGCGAAGGGACACGCGCTGAAGGGGATGAGACTGCAGCTGAAGCCCACTATCATGATGCCCTCAAACTGCTCGATAAGCTCGGGGACACCTATTGGCCCGGTCACCTGTTGCAAAACCTTGCCCATTTTAGACTGCACAGCGGCGACTGGAGGAACGCTGCAGCGCTCGCCGGCCAGGCCTTGGCCATCGGCGAGAGGTATGACTATCCAATGGTAGTGAACCTCGCGATCGCAGCGATAAGCGGAGTGCTCGCCGCCAAGGGGGATTGGGACGGTGCTGCAGAAATCATCGGAGCAGTGAATGGTCGTCTCGCTCGCCTAGGAGTCCGGTTTGAGCCGACAGACGATGCCGATTTCCAGAAAATCGTGTCAGCAGTCCGCAAAGCGTTAGGAAACAAGCGATTTACCCGCATGAGCGAAAAAGGGGTTAAGCGTCAATGGGACGAGATACTTTTGTCATGCCGCGCGGCCGTTGCAAGTTAGGCGCTATTTTGTCGTCGGATCAGAACGCCTCTGCGGACCTGTTCCGGGCCCTTAGATGACGATGTGACGGCCACGCCAACTGGCGACGTCAGCGATTCAGGGCTAATGCCAAAGGGAACTTCAACGATCCACGAGCGTACGGTGATCCGCTCGGCTGAGCTGGGAAAGCGTCGTCGTCGCTGTTCACTTTCCGTGCTCAAAGGATCGCATAATGTATCGTCGGGAACGTCGGTCGTTCGGAACCCGAATGCGGTGGTCCAGAAATCGCGCGAGCCGTTCGTCGCCTCCTTGTCGCGTTGGATTTTGGCACTCGCTTGGCATCATCTTCGGAGCATGGCGGAGCAGGTTCTTAAATCCCCGACCCGTCGAGCTCTTGGTCGTCCTCGCCTTCCCAGGGTGAGGGCATCGAGGTGCGATTGAGATTGGCCGAAGGCATCGGCATCCAGCACTTCAATTCCGGCTCGGCGTATTCGATGATGCGGCCGGGCGAGGAATCAGAGGCGCGCCAGCCTTCTGCACCGAACTGGTCGCCATTTGACCAATAGGCGAGGTCAACTTCTGCCGCCCCTTGTTCCGATGGGCGGATCGTGACGAGGATCCGACTGCCGTCTTTCGGCGCAGTTGCCATGTGGCGCCAGCTGTCTGGCTCGGCCATCATTTTCCTCCCGCCTTGCCGCAGGTTGCAAGTGTCGCCTCGCCATCGGAAACGGTCAACGCAAACTTTTGCACAGCCCATGGTCAGCGACGGCCGTCTTTAGGCGGGCTGTTCGATTCTGCCCTTAAGCCCGCGAGCAAAGAGTCGTAACCTTCAACGGGGCTGCCGCCGCGCTAAAGGCGGCCATGTTGTTAGCCCGCCTCCCGAAGTTTGGAATGGGGTCCCCTCGATGTCCGTTCCAAGGCCGCCACCGGTGAAATGAAGTGGGGCTGAAAAGAGCTCAGCTCTTGGAGTTCGGTGGACCTGTGAAGGGTCCTCCGAGGAATACGGCCGCAACGTTGGTTTTTCCCGTTCCGCCTTAACCGCGCGCGCCCAGAAACAGGCGATCGGCTGAGCGCGGTTTTGCGCCGTTCGCCTCCGTTCCGCGCAGAGATGCGTTTTAGGACACGTTTCGTCGCTCGACGGGGAAATGTCCGCGATTTGTGATGTTACGGTGCAGGCATCGCTGATGGGTGCATATCACGGCAAGGACGCAGGGAGGCACATGTCGCAGGAGGGCGGAGGCCGAGTTTTGATCGCGGAGCGCAATCCCTTGGTGATTGCCGCTCTTCGTGGACTTTTTTCCGAAAATGCCAGGTTTTCCATCATCGATACGGCGCGGACATCGGCCGAACTTTGCGAGAAGCTTGCCTCCGTCGAGACGGACTGCGTGCTGCTCAGTTGGCAGCTCGACGATGCCGAGGCGCCCGAGGTGCTCGCCGAACTCGGCCGGCTCGGGTTCGACCCACGGATCGTTCTCTTTGCCGACACGAGCAATCCTTCGGTCCTCAACGAGACGATCCGGCTCGGTGTCAACGGTCTCTGCTACCAGTTCGAAGATCCTGAAATCCTGTTTGCGACGCTCACCGCCGTAATGCAGGGTCGGATCTGCATTCCATACACGGTGCTCTCGAAAATCTCGAACACGCCGTTCCAACAGCTCACCTCTCGCGAAAGCGAACTGCTCGGCATGCTGGCCAATGGTTGGACCAATGTTCAAATCGCGGCGCGAACAGGCATTTCCGAGAATACGGTGAAATACCACCTCAAAAATCTGTACGATAAGCTCGAGGTGCGCAATCGCGCCATGGCGGTCGCCCTTTACACCAAAGAGCGCCGGCGCAGTCCGGAGTGACTACCTGCGGGTAGTCTTTTCCTACCCATCCCTTCCAGGCGACCACCCGTCAGGGCCGCTCCCACGCTGCCCGTCGGGCATTCTTTTCTGCCTGAGCGAGTGTTGTGCGGCGATCACCCGAAAGGCAGCTTTGGTGCCGAGGAAACGCCGTCCGCGGACGCAGCCACTGGAGGAACGATGTCAGGCTACAATCATCTCTTCATTCCCGGACCCACCAACGTTCCGGAACAGGTCCGCCAGGCGATGAACCTGCCGATGGAGGATATGCGCTCCCCTCGCTATCCAGACTTGACATTGCCGCTCTTCGCAGACGTCAAGAAGGTCTTTAAGAACCACAGCGGCCGCGTCTTCATCTATCCTTCATCGGGCACCGGCGCCTGGGAAGCGGCGATGACCAACGTGCTCTCGCCCGGCGATCGCGTGCTGATGAGCCGCTTCGGCCAGTTCTCGCATCTCTGGGTCGATATGGCCGAGCGCCTCGGCTTCGAGGTTGATTGCATCGACAGGGAATGGGGCACAGGTGTGCCGGTCGAGCTCTATGCCGAGCGCCTCGCCGCCGACAAGGCGCACCGGATCAAGGCTGTTTTCGTGACGCACAACGAGACCGCGACTGGCGTCACCTCGGACGTGGCCGCCGTCCGGGCTGCGCTCGACGCCTGCGGCCACCCGGCGCTGCTCTTCGTCGATGGCGTCTCCTCGATCGGCTCGATCGACTTCCGCCAGGACGAATGGGGCGTCGATTGCGCCGTTTCCGGTTCGCAGAAGGGCTTCATGCTGCCCGCCGGCCTCGGCTTCCTCTCGGTCAGTGGGAAGGCGCTCGAAGCTGCCAGGACCGCGCGCCATCTGCGCTGCTATTTCTCGTTCGAGGACATGATCAACACCAACGACGCGGGCTATTTCCCCTATACGCCGCCGACGCAGCTTTTGCGTGGCTTGCGCGCCTCTCTCGACCTGATCTTTGAGGAAGGCCTCGAGAATATCTTCGCCCGCCACCATCACCTTGCGAACGGCGTCCGCGCCGCCGTCTCCGCCTGGGGCCTCAAGCTTTGCGCGACCGAGCCGAAATGGCATTCCGACACGGTGTCCGCGATCCGGCTCCCCGAAGGCGTGGATGGCGTGGAAGTGATCCGTCACGCCTACCGCACCTACAACACCTCGCTCGGCAGCGGGCTCAGCAAGGTGGCAGGCAAGGTCTTCCGCATCGGCCACCTCGGCTCGCTGAACGAGGTCATGGTTCTGGGTGCGCTTTCGGCCGCTGAACTCACGCTGCTGGATTGCGGTGTGAAGATCGAGCCGGGCTCGGGCGTGGGCGCAGCGATCAAGCAGTTTCGCTCTGCCGCCACGGCGTCGACCGCCAGAGCGGCCTGAAGAGACCAGAAGGGGAGAACTCTATGAGCCACACGATAAATCATCTCCGCCGGCTGCGCCTGCAGCGCAGCGAACTCGCCGTCCCAGGCTCCAATCCCGAGATGATCGAGAAGGCCGCCAATTCTGACTCCGACTACATCTTCCTCGACATCGAGGATGCCGTGGCGCCGCCGGACAAGGAACGCGCTCGTGCCAACATCGTCGCTGCCCTCAATCAGATCGACTGGCGCGGCCGCGGCAAGACGATCTCGGTTCGCATCAACGGGCTCGACACCCAGTACATGTATCGCGACGTGATCGACCTCATGGAGCAGGCGGGCGACCGGATCGACACGCTGCTGGTACCGAAGGTCGGCGTGCCGGCCGACCTCTACATGGTAGAGGCGATGGTCAATCAGATCGAGATTGCCAAGGGCTACAAGACGCGCGTCGGTCTCGAGGCGCTGATCGAGACAGCGCTCGGCATGGCCAATGTCGAAGCTATCGCCTCCTTCGGCGGACGGCTTGAAGCGCTGCATTTCGGTGTGGCCGATTACGCCGCGAGCCTGAAGGCCCGCACGGTCAGCATCGGCGGCCTCAATCCGGACTATCCCGGCGACCAATGGCATTTCGGCCTGTCGCGGATGACGGTTGCCTGCCGCGCCTACGGCCTGCGCGCCATCGATGGGCCCTTTGGCGATTTCTCCGATCCGGACGGCTACAAGGCGGCTGGGCGCCGTGCTGCGGCCCTCGGCGTCGAAGGCAAGTGGGCGATCCATCCGAGCCAGATTGCGCTCGCCAACGAGATCTTCTCTCCGCCGGAGAAGGAGGTCGACCGCGCCCGCCGCATCATCGAGGCGCTGAAGCTGGCCGAGAGCCAGGGCAAGGGCGCGGCCTCTCTCGACGGCAAGATGATCGACGCCGCCTCGGAACGCATGGCGCGCAACGTGCTCGCCACCCATGAAGCAATCACCGCCGGCCGCGGCTGAAGGGAAGGACACCATGGACATTCACGAATATCAGGCCAAGGAACTTCTCGCCCGCTACCAGATCCATATCCCGCGCGGCGGCCTTGCCTATAGTCCCGAGCAGGCGGCTTATCGTGCTAGGGAGATCGGCGGCGACCGCTGGGTGGTCAAGGCGCAGATCCATTCCGGTGCGCGCGGCAAGGCGGGTGGCATCAAGCTCTGCTCGTCCGACCACGAGATCGTCGAGGCCGCCGACTCCATGCTTGGCCGCACGCTTGTGACGCATCAGACCGGGCCGCAGGGAAAACTGGTCAACCGCCTCTATGTCGAAGAGGCTATGGATATCGCGCGCGAAATCTACATCGGCTTCGTGCTCGACCGCAAATCCGAACGCATCATGATCGTCGCTTCGTCTTCGGGCGGCATGGAGATCGAGGAGATCGCCGAGACCGAGCCCGATTCCATCATCCGCGCTACCGTCGATCCGGGCGTCGGCATGCAGGACTTCCAGGCCCGCGAGATCGCATTCGGATTGGGCATCGACAATGCTCTGATCGGCCGCGCCACACAGACGCTGCTCGGCTGCTATCGCGCCTTCGTCGACTATGACGCCTCGATGCTGGAGATCAATCCGCTGGTCGTGACCCGCCGGGGCGACCTCGTGGCACTCGACGCCAAAATGAGCTTCGACGAAAACGCGCTCTTTCGCCGGCCGCATATCTCCGAGATGCGCGACAAAAGCCAAGAGGATCCGCGCGAAACCTACGCGTCCGACCGTGGGCTCTCCTATGTTGGCCTCGACGGCAATATCGGCTGCATCATCAACGGTGCGGGCCTCGCCATGGCGACCATGGACATGATCAAGATCGCCGGCGGCGAGCCCGCGAATTTCCTCGACATCGGCGGCGGCGCCTCGCCCGATCGCGTGGCGAAATCCTTCCGCGCCGTGCTGCACGACAGACAAGTCGAGACGATTCTCGTCAACATCTTCGCCGGCATCAACCGCTGCGACTGGGTGGCGGAGGGCGTGATCAAGGCGTTGCGCGAAGTCGGCGTGCCGGTTCCGCTCGTCGTCCGCCTCTCCGGCACCAACATGGAAGCGGGCCGGCGCATCCTCGCCGAATCCGGCGAAAACATCATCGTCGCGGAAACGCTGGCCGAAGCTGCCGACAAGGCAGTCGCCGCATGGCGTGCGTTCACTGCCGGCAAGGCTGCTTGAGGGAGGCGAGACATGTCCATTCTGCTCGACAAGAACACCCGCGTCATCGTCCAGGGCTTCACCGGCAAGATCGGCAGCTTCCATGCCGAGGACATGAAGCGCTACGGCACCAACGTGGTTGGCGGCGTCACCCCAGGCAAGGGCGGCCAGACCCATCTCGGCATGGCGGTCTTCAACACGGTGAAGGGCGCCGTGCAGGAAACCGGCGCGGATGCCTCGATCGTCTTCGTGCCGCCGCCCTTTGCGGCCGACTCGATCATGGAGGCGGCGGATGCCGGCATCCGGCTCTGCGTCTGCATCACCGACGGGATCCCGTCCCAGGACATGATCCGTGTCAAACGGTACATGCGGCGCTACCGCTACGAGGACCGCATGACGCTGATCGGGCCGAACTGCGCAGGCATGATCACGCCCGGTGAGGCGCTGATGGGGATCATGCCGGGCTCCATCTATCTGCCCGGCCGCATCGGCATCGTCGGCCGCTCGGGCACGCTCGGCTATGAGGCCGCAAGCCAGATGAAGGCACTCGGCATCGGCGTGTCGACCTCGGTCGGTATCGGCGGCGACCCGGTCAACGGTTCGTCCTTCAAGGACATGCTGGAGCTGTTCGAGAAAGATCCGGACACGGACGCGGTGCTGATGATCGGCGAGATCGGCGGCCCGCAGGAGGCGGAGGCCGCTCTCTGGGCGCGCGACAACATGAAGAAACCGCTGATCGCCTATATCGCTGGCCTTTCGGCCCCGAAGGGCCGCCGCATGGGGCATGCCGGCGCGATCATCTCGGCCTTCGGGGAATCGGCACAGGAAAAGGTCGAGATCCTGAAGAGCGCAGGAGTCACCATCGTGCCGACCCCTTCGTCCTTCGGCGAGACGGTGGCAGAAGTGCTGTCGGCCATGACCAAGGCGGCCTGAATGGAAAAGCCCGTGACCGGCGCTGGCCGGTCGAAGTGGAGCGCGTGCCTGCCGCGCACTTCGACAGCTGCGATCGCGGGACCGGGCTCGACTTCTATGAGGATGAGGCATCGATCCCCGCCGGACTGACGGATCTCGAAAACGTCGTGCTTTTGCCGCATCTCGAGCCGCGATCGCCGGACAGGATCGTATGAGGGCCAGGCGGCCGGTATCACCGGCGGCCCGGAGGTTAAATAGGAGGAGCAAAAAATGGAGCCATCACGACCTAGCCAGATCGATCCGGCCGTATTCTGGCCGGCCATGTTCATCATCCTCGGATTCGTCGGCTGGGGGACGGTATTCCCCGAAAGCCTGTCGTCGATCTCCAAGGTGGCACTCGATGCGATCATCGACGACTTCGGCTGGGGTTTCGTCGTCTCCTCGGCCGGTTTCCTGGTCTTCGCCCTCTTCCTGGCCGTGAGTCGCTTCGGCAAGATACGGCTTGGACAGGACGACGAGCGACCGGAATTCCGTACCGCCTCGTGGATCTGCATGATGTTCAGCGTCGGCATGGGCATCGGACTGATGTTTTGGGGCGTTGCCGAACCGATATACCACTTTGCCGATCCGCCCCACGGGCAGGCCGAGCCGAAGACCCTCGAGGCAGCTCTCTTGGCAATGAAGTATTCCTATTTCCACTGGGCGCTTCATCCTTGGGCCATTTACGCCGTCGTCGGCATGGCAATCGCCTATTTCACGTTCCGCAAGGGAAAGTCGAACCTGATCTCCGCTGCCTTCACGCCGATTCTCGGCGAGGCCGTAAGCGGGCCTATCGGTAAGGCGATCGACGTGCTTGCGCTCATCGCGACACTGTTCGGAACCGCTACCTCGCTCGGCCTTGGCGCCCAGCAAATCAATAGCGGTATGAACTTCCTTTGGGGAACCGGCCAGTCTAATGGGATCGCGCTGACGATCATCGGCGTCATGACGGTGCTGTTCATACTGTCGGCGGTCTCGGGCGTGGGCAAGGGGATCCAGTTCCTCTCCAACATGAACATGATCATCGCAATGGTGCTCCTGGCATTCCTGGTGTGCATCGGACCGACGATCTTCATCTTCAACACTTTCACCGAATCGCTGGGCTTCTATCTGAGCGATCTGGTGTCCATGTCGTTGCGCACGGCCGCGTTCAGTGACGGCAAGTGGCTCGGCAGCTGGACCATCTTCTACTGGGCCTGGTGGATATCCTGGGCGCCCTTCGTCGGCGTGTTCATCGCGCGCATCTCGCGCGGTCGCACGATCAGGGAGTTCGTGATCGGCGTGCTTCTTATCCCGAGCGGCGTAACCTTCATCTGGTTCACGATCATGGGCGGCACTGCGCTCCATTCCGAACTCTTCGGAGCCGGCGGGATCGTCGATGCCGTCAACAACCAGGGCGCGGCAGTCTCGCTCTTTGCCCTTCTGGCGCAGTATCCCTTCGCCTGGCTGACGTCGTTGGTGGCCATCTTTCTCGTCGCCATCTTCTTCATCTCGGGCGCTGATGCAGGGTCGGTCGTGATGGGAATGCTGTCGTCGCGTGGGGCACTGGAGCCAAAGCCTGGCGTTGTCATTCTTTGGGGCGTGCTTGCCGGTGCGTCGGCTGCTGTGCTCCTCGTCATGGGCGGACTGCAAGGCCTCCAGACCGCTTCGATCATCGCGGCCGCGCCGTTCCTGCTGGTGATGGTCGGGCTTTGCATTTCGCTATGGCATTCTCTTCTCGATGAACTGGAAGAGGGAAGGGAGCGGCACTCGGCGACAGCACCCGCTAAGCCGGTCACGGAAACGGCGGAAGCTTCCGGGCTCGCACCTGAAGCAGTATTGTGATCTGAAATCACTCAGCCGCATGGCCGGTCCGACGGGACCGACCGTGCGGAAGTGGACTCCAACTGAAGCGCGAAAGGGCCGTGGGGTTTTTGTCGGCCTATTGGGCGACTTGCTCGCGCTGTGGAGGTGGTCGATGCGCTCGCGGCGCCGGCGCAGCAGCAATCCCATACTGCCGGCGCAACGATGACGCATTCCGCGTGCTGTTCGGCGCATATGAGGTCTTCTTTCTGAAGGGCTCGATCCACTATCAGCGCCATCTCCCGGCCTCGAAAACAGATAGGCAGATCATGATGAACATCGCGCAAATGCAGGAACAGCGACTGAAGGCACTCGAACTGACCAGAGCGGGCGCTCCGAGGCTGCCGTCCAACCCGTTCTTCGGCGTCGGCCCGATCACCGATGCGACCACCGACGAGGTGGATAGCCGTCTGCGGCGCATCGCCTTCGACACCTGGATCGAGAAGACCTATCGCAAGTTCGACGACAGGGGCAACGACATCGGCGGTTTCACCACCGCCGAAATTTCGCGCAGCATGCACCGCGGCTATCCGGCAGACAAGATCCTGACCGACATGATGCGGGCGATCCATCGCTATTTCGGCTTCCCGAAGGCGAACCGCATGGCCGTGGGGCTCGGCGGTGGCCATAGCGGCTTCACCGTCTGCGTCCAGCACCTGATGAACGCCAACGAAGCCTCCCAGCGCATCTATGTCGATACGCCGCGGCCGGAGAGCGATCCGTCGAAGGCCGCGGGCTTCTTCCGCCAGTCCTGGGCCACCCAGCTGATTGAGATGCAGCGCTTCGCCGAAAAAGGTTGCGAGAGCCGCATCCATTTCGCCGCCTCGGAAGGCGTGATCCCGACGGCAGAAAAGCTCTCCGCCCTCGGCGTCTCGATCTTCGTCGGTGTCGGCCACGAAACGACAGGGGCCAATGCCTATACCAGCCGCGAGATCCGCGAACTTTTGAGCTGGATAGACGGCGATCCGGCAAACCGCCACGCGGTATTCGATGCCACCTCGATGCTCGGCGCCATGCCGTGGGAGCCCGAACTGGTCGCCGCCGTGATGGCGAAATGCTGCCTGTTCATGCCATTCCAGAAGGCAATCGGCGGGGTTTCGGGCTATTTTGTCGCCTCCTTCACGCCGCATGCCCTGGCATTGATCGAGCGGAACCAGCAAGATCCGGCCTGGGCGATCCCGCGCCAGCTGAAGATCGCGCCTCCGATCGATCCCAGGCAGCCGTTTTCGGCCAAGCGCTCCGTCGATGCCGGGCCGTTCTACGATGCCGCGGAAGACCGCATGCTTGGCGGCGTTATCAACACGTACAGCGCGCTCGCCTTTGCCGAGACCACCTTCGGCCTTTTGCAGTCAGAGGCGCGCGTCGGCTCCGTCATTGACCTCAACCGCCGCTCCGCCGCCAACCGCAAGGTGATCGACGAATGGGTCGCGTCGCATCCGCTTCTGTCGCTGACGGTCACCGATGCCGAGCGCCGCGGCGCGGCGGTGACGCTCCTCAGGGTCGAAGACAACGGCATTACCGATCCCGACATCCACGCCCGCATCATCGCCCGTTCGAAGCAACTGCTCGGCTATGAGGGCATTACCCATCCGAACGGCGAGTACGAGCCCGGCCTCGACGCGGCCCGCTACGTCAATGCATTCCCGGGCACGCCCGGCGACTATCGCGCCTGGGCAGGTGGCATCCGCGAGCCGGAAGATGTCGTCGCGTTGCTGGAAAATCTCCAATACGCCTATCTGCGCGCCAAGATCGTCGTTCTTGAAGAGGAACTGGCGAAGAACGGCGTTACTTTCGAGGCTGCGGCCAAGACCGACGGCGCCGTGCGCAAGGACGATCCGTCCCGCGCCTATACCGTGCTGATCGCCGATCTTGTCGGCCTACGCTTCGGCGCCGACGGTGAGCCGGATCACAGCGAGATCAAGGCCTATATCGAGGAAAAGGGCGGCGTCTTCCATCTCGGGTCGCTCGGCGATCGGTCGGCGCTCGAGAAGGGCCGCATCCATTTCTTCTACCAGCCAAACCTCAGCACCGAGGCGGAGATCCTGCCGCAGACCGACAAGGGCCAGTACGACGCGCTGATCGCGGCGGCGACCTTCATCCCGAAGGCCTCCGTCTTCCCGCTCGGCGGCGTGCGCATCGGCGCCGGCACCGGCAACATGGGCTCGGCCTCCTGGGGCGGCGGCAATGGCGAGGGCGGCAACGCGCCGCTGATGAACACGCCGGGGATCAACAGCCGCGCGACCGCCCAGATGGCGATGAAGGCGATCCTCAGGGTCGTTCCCGACCTGCCGGTCGACAGGCTGCACCGGATGGTCGTCGGCGGCGACTTCGACACCGGCCGCCAGCTCAAGGATTTTCCGACTGCGAAGCTCGAGGGCCGCAAGATCGCCATTCTCGGCTACGGCAATATCGGTCGCGAACTCGCCAAGCTTGCCAAGGCCTTCGGCATGAAGGTGGCGATCTATGCGCGCGAGCATCACGAGCGGTGGATCGAAGCGGA
Organism: Sinorhizobium sp. 8-89; assembly: GCF_030124325.1. Lineage (GTDB taxonomy): Bacteria > Pseudomonadota > Alphaproteobacteria > Rhizobiales > Rhizobiaceae > Sinorhizobium. The sequence continues at coordinate 169,242 of NZ_JASKLR010000006.1, read as the reverse complement.
AGGCTTCGAATACGCTGCAAGTCCGGTCGCGGCGGCCACCGGTGCCGACGTGCTCTCCGTCCATATCGGCCTCGGCCGGCTGGATGCGGCGACCGGCGTCTATTCCAACGCCGGAACAGTCGATGCGAAGGTGCTCGGCGCGATGAACCACAGCGCGGTGCTCGTAAACTATGATCGGGGGGAGGTCGTCGATGCCGCAGCCCTCGACAAGGCGCTCTCGTCCGGCAAGATCGCGCATGCGGCGATCGACGCCGACCTCTTCAAGGACGCCGCCACCGGCAAGCTCACCGGACCGATGCTGCCTTACCTGCCGCTCGAAGAGAAGCACAAGGGCAAGCTCGAACTGCTGCCGCATGCGGCTGCCGACACCGACCATCCTTCGCGGGTGACCGGTGCGAAGCAGGCGGTCAACCAGATCTTCGACGTCATCCGCTTCAAGTCGGTCACCAATCTCAAAGGCGATCTGCCGGAGGGTTATGTCTCAGCGGGCAGTCGCACGCCCGGCGGCATCGGACGAGTGACGAAGCGGACGGTCGCTGAGGTCGTCGGCAAGCCGAAGCTCCTGGAGGACCTGCGGCAGACATCGGAAAAGATCGCCGCAATCGTGGGCGCGCTCTCCGCCGTTGCCGATCCGGATCATCGCGGCCGGATCGTCGAGCGCTACACCGGCCTGCTGGTGGAAAACGCCGGCCGGCAGAGGGCCTTGCTCGACCAGCTCGGCCTTTATGGCCCGGTGGAGGAGTAAGGCCCGTTGACCCGCGACGAGCGCCGCCCGCTTCTGACCTCGCTCTTTGAGGCCGCCGTCGCTGCTGCCGATCCGACAAAGGTGATCGCCGCCAATCTGCCGCCGCGCCCAAAGGGGGCACCGTTGTCATCGGTGCCGGCAAGGGTTCGGCGCAGATGGCCAAGGCGCTGGAGAGCCATTGGGACGGTCCGCTGACGGGCGACGTCGGTGCACCCAATGTCGGCAAGGTGACTGAGGAGCGCCGCCTAATCACTGTCCTTGAACAAGCTGTCCCATCCTGACCCTGATAGCAGTCATATTCAACGTTCGATTCTAGAAGTTTACGGCCATGAATTCCCGTACTTCGTCGGCTATCCAATTTCTGAATGCGCGAACCTTCGGGTGATCTTGATTGCCCACCTGGTAAACAAGATCGTATCCCCACTCGACCTCCAGCCTTGCGTGCGGGAATATCGACACAAGGCGGCCTGCCGCAAGGTCTTCTGCGACCAGAACACTCCGCCCAAGAGCCACTCACCCCGGATCGCTGCCTCGATGGACATGCTGCCATGACTGTATCCGGGACCCCGGCTCCTTGGATACGGCAATTCCATCATCGCGAACCACCTTTCCCATGTCGTGTTCATGCCCATCTCGTGGATGAGCTGGCATTTGGCAAGCTCGCTCGGAGATCGAAGCCCACCCATGCGGTCGAGATAGTCCGGCGCACAGACCGGGGACACTGTCTCGGTCATGATGCGCTCGGCAGTCGCGAAGGGATATTGACCGGCCCCATAACGCAGCGCCACATCGACGTGACCTGCCGCGAAGTCGACCTGCGTGTCGGTCACTTCGAGATGGACGTCGAAATCCGGATATCGCGCCATCAACCTGTGCAGGCGCGGTGTCAGCCATTTGTTTGCGAAGGAAACGCCCGAGCTGACGACGAGGCGCGTGGTGTCGTTCTTGCGGCGAACCTTTTCCGCCTCGCGCGCGAGTTCGGAGAGCAGGCGGGTGACGGCACTGAAGAACGAGATGCCAGCGTCGGTCAGCTCGATCCTCCGGGTCATGCGGCGGAAGAGCTGGACCCCCAGATGATCCTCAAGTGTCTTGATCTGACGGCTGACTGCGCCGTGGGTGAGATGCAGCTCTTCCGCTGCCAGTGTCATGCTCAGCCTTCTCCCTGCCGCCTCGAAGGCGCGAAGAGTCTGCAGGGGAGGAAGTTGGTCGGGCATACGGCTCTTATGTGTGATCGTCTCTCACGCATCCCGTGAGAAATAATGGTTTGGCGCGGACCGCACCGGGCCTCGAACATTCCAGCAGAACCCTCTGCCGCTCCCCGTATCACCCGCGCTTGTAGAGCAGAGCATTTGGTTAGACGACGCTTGTCTCGTCGCAGGCTGCGCGGGAGCGTTTCTCTTGCACTGCCTGAATTATAATTCACAGCATGAATTATATTGACAGGCAATGCGCTTTGCGTTTAGCTACCCATACCGGACTTCGAGGAGGAAATCCGGTCTTCACTGAGATCGGCGTCGGTTCGACGCCCTCGGGCTTTTTGGGAGGGGCTTCGGCCTCGAGGAGGACACTTGCGCATTTTTTTCAGCACGACCGCGATGGCGGTCCTTGCGGCAACGCTTTTTGCCGGTTCCGCGGCCGCCGAGACAGAGAACCCGTTCCGCTGCAAACCGGGAGAAAAATACGTCATGAACGTCATGGTGTCGGGCGTCGAATACTGGTTCCCGGTCTATGAAATGTTCAAGCAGGCGGGCCAGCAGTTCGGCTGCGAGACGGAATATACGGGCACGCCGGAATATGACGTCAACAAACAGATTGCCACCTTCGACCAGGCACTGGCACAGAACCCAGCTGGTATTCTCGTCCATCCGATGAACTCCGACCCCTTCATCGAGCCGATCAACCGCGCAATCGGCCAGGGTACGGCGGTCGTGACCTTCGCGGCCGACTCGCCGCTCTCCAGGCGCGTGTCCTTCATCACCTCGGACAATACCCGCGAAGGCATCTATGCCGCCGACGCAATCGCCGAGAAGATGGGCGGCAAGGGCGAATATGCGGTTCTTGAAAATCCGGGCCAGGACAACCACGACAAGCGCATCGCGGCTTTCATCGGCCGGATGGAGGAGAAGTGGCGGGACATGAAGCTGGTCGGCCGTGCTGCCTCCAACCAGGATCCAACCAAGGCCTATCAGGGTCTCAACAGCATCATCCAGGCCAATCCGAACCTCGGCGCCGTCTTCATGCCGGAGGCAAATTCGGCAATCGGCGCCGCGCAGGCCAACAAGGAAAGCGGCGGCAAGGTCCTCGTCATGTGCGCAGACGTCAACGCCAATATCCTCGACATGATCAAGGCTGGCGAGGTCTTCGGTTCGATCAACCCGAACCAGGGCATGCAGGGCTATATGGGCTTCATGTTGCTTTGGCTTGCCAAGCATCCGGAACTGATCGATCCGATGAACGATGCGAAGCGCTCCGGCTTCAACCCGATGAGCATCCCGGTCGTCGACAACGGCCTATCGATCGTGACGGCGGAAAATGCCGACGACTTCTATTGGGACAAATACCTGAAGCGTCGCGGCACGAAGGGCATCGAGGAGTAAGCTTCGGATTTGCGCCATCCGCGCCCCATGGCGCGGATGGTCTCAGGGAGGGGAGGAACACGATGGCGGAGCCTGTGCTCACCATTCATGGCGTCACCAAGGACTTCGGTCCGGTGAAGGCTCTGACTGACGTCGATTTCACGCTCGAAGAAGGTGAGATCCATGCGCTCTGCGGCGAGAACGGCGCCGGAAAGTCGACGCTGATGAACATCATCGCCGGCGTACTGCAGCCGACCGAGGGCGAAATCCGCATGGATGGCAAGATCGTGCGGATCGCCTCACCTGCTGTCGCCCAATCGCTCGGCATTGGGCTCGTGCATCAGGAAATCGCGCTCTGCCCGGATGTGACGGTTGCGGAAAACATGTTCATGGCGGCGACCAACCGCCGCCGTGCGCCTTTCATGAACTACCGCGCGCTCGAACGCGACGCGCAGGCGGTAATGAACCGGCTTGCCGCAATTGACGTCGGCCGCAAGGTTGCGGATCTGCCGATTTCCAGCCAGCAGCTCGTCGAGATCGCCAAGGCTCTGACACTCGACTGCCGAGTGCTGATCCTGGACGAGCCGACCGCGGCACTGACCGAAACGGAGGCGCATCAGCTCTTTTCGATTATCCGCGACCTCAAGGCGAACGGCATATCCATCATCTATATCAGTCATCGCATGGCCGAGATCTTCAGCCTCTGCGACCGGGTCACCGTGTTGCGCGACGGCCGCTACGTCTGGACCGATTGCATCGCCGACGTCACGCCGGAAGACGTGGTACGCCGCATGGTGGGGCGCGAGATCACGCAGCTCTACCCGGAAAAGCTCGGACCGGGTGGGGCGTCCGGCGAGCCGATCTTCGAGGTGGACACCATCGGTGATGGCGAGCGTTTCCATGGCGTCAGCTTCGCGCTCCAGAAGGGTGAGATTCTTGGCATCGGCGGCCTGATCGGATCCGGCCGCACGGAGATCGCCGAGGGCATCTGCGGGCTTCGAGCGCTCACGGCGGGCGCGGTACACCTGCGCGGGAAGGCGCAGAAGATCAATTCCTATTCGGATGCCGTGAAGGCCGGAATCGTCTATCTGTCGGAGGACCGCAAAGGCTCTGGCGTATTTCTGGAAATGTCGGTCGCGCAGAATATGTCCGTGCTGGATCTGAGCTCGCTGACGAACTCTGTCGGGCTCATGAACGCACGTGCGGAGGCCGCGCTTGCGGAGGGTCTCGCGCGGCGGCTTGCGGTGCGGATGGGCGGTATCGAGACACCCGTAAGATCGCTCTCGGGCGGTAACCAGCAGAAGGTCGCGATCGCCAAGCAGCTCGCGGTGAAGCCGAATGTCATCCTGATGGACGAGCCGACACGCGGCATCGATGTTGGTGCGAAGGCGGAGATTCACCGGCTGTTGCGCGAGCTTGCGCGCTCGGGCATCGGCATCGTCCTCATCTCTTCGGAAATGCCGGAGCTGCTCGGCCTCTCGGACCGCGTGCTCGTCGTGCGGGAGGGGCGCATCGCCGGTGAGCTCGGCGCCGCCGAGATGACGGAGGAGGCTGTGATCCGCCTCGCGTCAGGAGTGGTAACGGCACGGGCTGCGAGACATGCCGCGTGACAAGCAAGTGAGAGGGACTGGAATGGCTAGTGACACGATGGTGGCGCGCGCGCCGAAGGCATCGTCCTGGAGGCGCATCGGCAGAATGCGCGAGGCGGGGCTGATCGCAATCGTTCTTGCACTCTGCGTGACCATGAGCTTTGCCTCGCCGCATTTCCTGACACTCGGCAATTTCCGCGCCATGCTAATGAGTTTTTCGGTTGAAGGCATCGTCGTTGTTGGCATGACGATCCTGCTCATCGTCGGTGGCATCGACCTCGCGGTCGGCTCCGTAGTGTGCTTTGCGATGGTGCTCTCGGGCACGCTCTTCCTGTCCGGTCTCGACCCTTGGACCGCTTCGCTTGTCGGCATCTTTGTAAGCAGCGCTATCGGCGGCGTCATGGGCTTTTTCGTGACGGTCGTGGGACTCAACCACTTCATCACATCGCTCGCCGCCATGGTGATCGTGCGCGGTCTTTGCCTGATTATCACAAAGGGCACTCCGCTTTCGCTCTTCACCCTGCCGGCTGGCTTCAAGGCGGTGGGGCAGGGCAGTTTCTCCGGCGTTCCCTATGTCATCCTGATCTTCGTCGCCGTCGTTGTTCTGTTCGATTTTCTGCTGCGCCGGGCCACCGCCTTCCGCAAGGTTTTCTACACCGGCAGCAACGAGAAGGCGGCGCTCTATTCCGGCATCAAGACCAATCAGGTGAAGTTCTGGGTGACGGTGCTCTGCTCAACTCTGGCCGGTGTTGCCGGCGTCATCTACATGTCCCGGTTCGGCGCCGCGACCCCGACCTTCGGAGTCGGCATGGAGCTCAACATCATCGCAGCGGCAGTGATCGGCGGCGCCTCGCTCAACGGCGGCTCCGGGACGATCCTCGGCGCCATCCTCGGCATCGCGCTTCTTTCTGTCGTGACCAGCTCTCTGATCCTGCTCGACGTTTCGGTCTATTGGCAGGACATGATCAAGGGGTGCATTCTGCTTGCCGCCGTTTCCATCGACCATTTCCTGCACAAGCGGAAGGCCGCCTGACATGCCAAATGCGAAACTGAAACCCAAGACGACACCACAGCGGGAGGAAATCGTCATCGCCCGCCAGATGCACCAGGCGCTTGTCCTACACTACATGGAGGGCCTGACGCAGGCACAGATCGCCGATCAGCTCGGCATTTCGCAAGCCACCGTCAACCGCCTCATCAAACGGGGCCGTCAGCTCGGCCTGGTCGAGATCAAGATCAAGTCCCCGGTCGAGCCGCTGGTCGAGCTCGAGGAACGGCTTCTGGCGCTCGGAGGTATCAGCCGTGCGGTCGTGGTGCCGACCATCTCCGACAATCCGCAGACCGCGCTTCAAGCAGTCGGAGAGGCGGCGGCCCGCCTGCTGCTTGATGAGATCGGCGACGGCGATACCATCTGCATCACGGGCGGCAAAGGAGTGAGCGCCGTCGTCGCCGGTTTGCAGCCGCCGCGTCGTTTCGATGTCAAGGTCATTCCGGCGACGGGCTGCGTTCAAGGCAAGCACTATACCGATGTCAATCATGTCTCGACCCTGATGGCCGACCGGCTCGGCGGGCGCTCCTACCAGATCCACGCACCCCTCTTTGCCGACGATGCCAAGCAGCGCGAAATGCTGATCAACATACGCTCCGTCGCCGACGTCTTCAAACGGGCGCGCGAGGCGAAGGTGGCGGTGGTCGGTATCGGCTCGATTCTAACCGACGACTCGAGCTACTACGATCTGCATCCGTCTTCCAGCACCGACCGGGCGGCGATCGAACGCTCCGGCGCGACCTGCGAGCTGCTCGCCCACCTGCTCGACGACAGAGGCCGGGTTTGCGACTACAGCCTCAACCGTTCGCTGGTGTCGCTGACGCTCGAGGAGTTTGCCGCAATCCCCACCAAGATCGGGATCGCGAGCGGGCCGAACAAGGCGGGCCCGATTCTCAGCGTCATGCGGGGCAACCATCTCGACACGCTCGTCACCGACGAGGCGACCGGCGCGCGCATTCTTAAAATTGCATCCGAGGAAGGATTTTCCGCATGAGCGGTGCGCAGTTAACCCGCGAGATCGGACGCTCCAGCGTCAGCGCCTCGGCCGTCGGCCTCGGCACCTGGGCGATCGGCGGCTGGATGTGGGGCGGAACGGATGAGGCGGAATCCATTGCCGCCATTCACGCTTCGCTTGATGCCGGCGTCACCCTCATCGACACGGCACCGGCATATGGCCTCGGCCGGTCGGAAGAGATCGTCGGCAAGGCGATCGCCGGCCGCCGCGACAAGGCGGTGATTGCCACCAAATGCGGCCTCGTGTGGCATACCAATAAGGGCAACCACTTCTTCGATCAGGACAGCAAACCGGTCCACCGGTATCTGGGCCGGGACTCGATCATCCATGAGGTTGAGCAAAGCCTGCGGCGGCTCGGCACAGATCATATCGACCTCTACATCACCCACTGGCAGGACGCGACGACACCCATCGAGGAGACGGTAGCGGCGCTGGAAGAGCTGAAGCGCGCCGGCAAGATCCGCGCAATCGGCGCCAGCAACGTCAATCGCTCCGAGCTGACGCAGTACCTCAAAACCGGGTCGCTCGACGCGATTCAGGAGCGGTTCAGCATGATCGATCGTGAGATCGAGGCGGACCTGCTGCCGCTCACCGTTGCCAATCGCGTGTCGACGCTCAGCTATTCCTCGCTGGCACTCGGGCTGCTCTCCGGCACGATCGGACCGGACCGGGTCTTTTCCGGCGACGATCAGCGCAAGGACAATCCGCGCTTTTCCGTCGTCAACCGGCGCAAGGCCAAGGATTTCGCCGAGACGATCCGGCCCGTCGCAGAGCGGCACGGCGCCAGCATCGCGCAGACGGTAATCGCCTGGACGTTGAAGCAGCCGGGCGTGACCTTTGCCCTCTGCGGCGCGCGCAACCCAGTGCAGGCGATGGACAATGCGCAAGCCGGAACCTTGCGGCTTTCCGATGAAGACCTGGCAGCCATCGAAACGGCCGTTTCGGCGAAGCTGGCCAACATGGACGGATAACTGTCATCATGAATCGCAAAGAGATATTGGACGGGCTCCGCCAAAGCCCGAAGGTGGACGTGTGCGTCCTCGGAGGCGGCATCAACGGGCTGAGCGTCTTTCGCGAGCTTGCGCTGCAGGGCGTGAATGTGCTGCTGGCCGAGAAGGGCGACTATTGCTCGGGTGCGAGCGCTGCCCTCTCGCGCATGGTCCATGGTGGTCTGCGCTATCTCGAGAATGGTGAGTTCAGCCTGGTGCAGGAGTCACTCGTCGAGCGCGATCGGTTGCTGCGCAACGCCCCCCACTATGTCGCCCCGCTGCCGACCACGGTGCCGATTTTTAATATCTTCTCCGGTCTCGCCAACGGCATTGTGCGATTTCTCGGCCTCACCCGCCGCCCCAGCCGCCGTGGTGCCGTCGCCATTAGGGCCGGTCTTGGCATCTACGATTTCCTGGCGCACAAGCGGGCGCTGCTGCCGCGGCACCAGTTCCGCGGCCGCAAAGCAACGCTGGAAAAATGGCCTGCGCTCAATCCGGCAATCCGCAGCTCCGCGACCTATCACGATGCCTGGGTCAGTCATCCCGAACGAATTGGCATCGAGCTGTTGCGCGACGCTCTGTCGGGCGCGCCAAATGCCAGCGCTCTGAACTACGCGACGATCGAACAGGCCGGCGCCGGGGAGTTCATGCTGCATGACAACCTAACCGGCGAAAAGTTCCCGATACGGCCGCGGCTGGTCATCAATGCCACCGGCGGCTGGATTGATATCGCAAACGGCACGCTGTTTCCCGCAGACTCCCGACCCGCTCCGCTGACGGGTGGCACGAAGGGCTCGCATCTGATCATCGACAATCCTGCGCTTCGCGACATGCTCGACGGGCACATGATCTACTACGAGAACGAGGACGGCCGCATCTGCATCCTTTTTCCTTATCTCAGCAAGGTGCTGGTCGGCTCGACGGATATCCGCGTCGACGATCCCGATGCAGTGCGGTGCGAGGCCGATGAGCGGGACTATATCCTGCAATCGCTCGCCTTCGTGCTGCCGGGCGTGCGCATCCGACCGGAAGAGATCGTCTTTCAGTTCGCCGGCGTGCGACCGCTGCCGGCCAGCAACGATAGCTTCACCGGCCGCATCCCGCGCGACCATTTCTGCACCGTGTTCGAAGGCTGTGAAGGCGGGCCGCCGGTGCTCTGCATGATCGGCGGGAAGTGGACGACTTTTCGATCCTTCGGCGAACTCGCCGCTGACATGGCGCTGGAACGGCTGGGCCACAGCCGCCGCGTCGATACGGCCGATCGCGCTTTCGGCGGCGGACGGGAATTTCCGAAAGACCGCAGCGGCTGGATCCGGGCCCTATCGGAACCGACAGGCCTTTCCCCCGATCGCGCCGCAGCGCTTTTCGAGCGCTACGGCACAGATGCGGAGGACGTCGCCCGCTTCACCGCCGCGGGGCCGGACCACCTCTTGCCCCACGCCGGCTACAGCGCCCGGGAGCTCCTCTATCTCATCCGCACGGAGGCGGTCGAACATCTGGACGACCTGCTGCTGCGGCGCACGACGCTGGCTATCACCGGCGAGCTTTCCCTCGACACGGCCGAGGCCGCCCTCGATCTGCTTGCGGCCGAAAAGGCTTGGCCCGCGTCGCGCAAGGTCGAGGAGCGCAGCCGTTTTCTCACCCTCATGCTTGAGGCCCACGGCGTCGCGGAGGCAACCCTCTCTGCAAGGAACAAACAAAGGAGTGAATCATGCGAGACAACCGCAAGGTCCGGATGAACCGGCTGTTCGGCAAAGGTCGATGCCTGGACGTGGCGATCGATCACGGCGTGTGTAACGAGCCGTCCTTCCTCGAGGGACTGGAGAACATGCCGGCCGTCGTGAAGGCGCTGGTCGAGGCCAGACCTGACGCGATCCAGATGAACTACGGCCAGGCCGACCTGGTGCAGGGCCTTCCCGGCAAGGACAAGCCGGCCCTCGTCATGCGTATCGACATGGGCAATCCCTACAACCGCATCCGCCACCGCGATATGTGGGCGGTTCTGCAGAATGAGGCCGAGCCGCTGATCGGCGCGCTTCAGATGGACGCGGCTTGCGTGGTGGTCAACCTCTTCATGCTGCCGGACGAGCCTGAACTGTTCCGCCAATGCGTCCAGAATATCGCCCGCGTGCGTGCCGATGGCGAGAAATACGGGATGCCGTTGATGATCGAACCGCTCGTCATGCAGCCCGTCACGGAGCGCGGCGGCTATATGGTCGACGGCGAGGCCGACAAGATCGTCACGCTGACGCGGCTTGCCCGTGAAATGGGCGCCGACATCATCAAGGCCGACCCGACGACGAACCCGGAGGATTTCCACCGTGTTGTTGAGGCGGCGCGCTGCCCGGTTCTGGTGCGCGGCGGCGGCAAGGAGGGTCTTCGCTCCGTCTTTGACAAGTCAGCCGCCTTAATGCGGCAGGGTGCAATGGGCATGGTCTATGGGCGCAATATCTACCAGCATGCCAATCCGAGCGCCGTGGTGCGCGGACTCATGGCGATCGTGCACGGGGATGCGAGCGGCGAGGACGCCTTCGCACTTTATCAGCAGGGGTGATGGCGTACTGCATGTGTCCTTAAATCGTAGCCGATTTCAGGACAAAAACATGCAGCAGTTCAAAGGTGTTACAGCGACCTTTGCGCGTCTGGTAAGACGCGCGGCGCTGTAAGAGAACCTTGGGAGGGGTTCCGAATGCGAGACTATCTATTGGGGATCGACGCCGGCAACACCGTCATCAAGGCGGTGATCTTCGACCTTACGGGCCGGGAACTGGCGCATGCGAGCGAGGAGGGCCACAGCCGCATGCCATGTCCCGGCCATGTCGAGCGCGATCTCGGCGAGCTCTGGGCGAATGCGAAGCGTGTCATCCGTACCTGCCTCGACAAGGCGGGAATTGCGGCGAGCGATATCGCCGCGATCGGCTGCGCCGGCCACGGCAACGGGCTTTATGCCCTCGACCGGGACGGCGAACCGCTCCTCGGCATCCAGTCGCTCGACACGCGGGCGACAAACCTTGTCGAAGAATGGGCGGCGGAAGGCGTCGGCGATCGGACTTACCCGATCGGCCGCCAGCGCCCATGGCCCTCACAGACGCCGACGCTCCTTTCCTGGCTGAAGCGATACAGGCCGGAGATATTCAAGCGCATCGGCACGGTCTTCTTCTCCAAGGATTTCGTCGTGAACCGCCTGACCGGCCGGCGCGTCAGCGAGGTGTCGGACATGTCCGGCGCCGGTCTGCTCGACCTCGCCGCCCGCCGCTATGACGGGACGCTGATGGAAGCCTATGGCCTTGCCGATTGCATGGACCTGTTGCCGCCGCTCATCGAAAGCGCCGACATCGCCGGCACGGTGACGGAGGCGGTGGCTCAGGAGACTGGGCTTGCCGCCGGAACGCCGGTGATCGGCGGGCTGTTCGACGTCGTCGCCTCGGCGCTTGGCTCGGGCGTGTCGCGCACCGGCAGCGCCTCGATCATCGCCGGCACCTGGAGCATCAACCAGGTGATCATCGACGTTCCCGACCTCGATGGCCACGTCTTCATGTCCTCGACCTTCGACCGCACCCGCTACATGGCGATGGAAAACAGCGCCACCTCGGCAGCCAATCTCGAATGGCTGGTGCGGGAGTTCTTCGAAGGGGAACATGCGAAGGGTGTATCGCCGTTCGATGCCTGCTGCGCGCTCGCTGCGGTCGTCGAGCCCGCGGCGGACGATCCGCTCTATCACCCCTATCTCTACGGCGCCCAGCAGGACGGGCGCGCGCGGGCGGGCTTCTACGGGATTGCCGGCTGGCACACCAAGGGGCATCTGATCCGTGCCCTGCTCGAGGGCGTCGCCTTCGGACACCGCCAGCATATCGAGACGATCCGCAAGGCCGGGGCCACCTTCGATCAGGTGGTGCTCAGCGGTGGAGGTTCGCGTAGCCGCTTCTGGCCGCAGATATTTGCCGATGTGCTCGGCATGCCGGTCTCCGTCGCTGTCTCGCGGGAAACGGGGGCGCTGGGTGCAGCGATTGCTGCGGGAACAGGCGTCGGCCTCTTTGCCGATTTCACCGAAGGGGCGAATGCCATGGTGCGGGTCGACCGCCACTATAGGCCGGATGGCGCGCTTGCCGCGCATTACAGCCGGCGCTACGCGCTCTACCAGGACATGGCGGGGGCCATGACGCCGCTCTGGCGGCGGCTCTCGGCGCCGGAAACTATAGCATCGGGAGCTGCTGCGTGAACCTGCATGTAAATGAAACGCCGGTGGACGAGGGGACCTACGATTTCATCGTGGTCGGTGCCGGCTCGGCGGGCTGCGTTCTGGCAAACCGGCTGTCGGCCGATCCGAAGAACCGGGTTCTGCTGCTCGAAGCTGGTGGTACGGACCGCTATCACTGGGTTCATGTGCCGATCGGCTATCTCTACTGCATGGGCAACCCGCGCACCGACTGGATGATGAAGACAGCTGCCGAAGCCGGCCTCAACGGCCGCGCACTGAACTATCCGCGCGGCAAGGTGCTCGGCGGCTGCTCGTCGATCAACGGCATGATTTATATGCGCGGCCAGGCAGCCGACTATGATGGGTGGCGGCAGGCCGGCAATGCGGGCTGGGGCTGGGACGACGTGCTACCCTATTTCCTCAAGTCGGAGGACAACTATCGCGGCAAGTCGCCCATACACGGCGCTGGCGGTGAATGGCGTGTCGAGCGCCAGCGCCTCTCCTGGCCGATCCTCGACGCCTTCCGCGATGCGGCGGAAGAGCTTGGGATTCCGAAGACTGACGACTTCAACGATGGTGACAACGAGGGTTCCGGCTATTTCGAGGTCAACCAGCGCGGCGGCGTGCGCTGGAACACAACAAAAGCGTTCCTGCGGCCGGCAATGAAGCGCAAGAATCTGCGCGTCCTGACCGGGGCCGAGACCGAAAGGCTGAATTTCGACGGCAAGATGGTCACGGGCGTGCGTTTCTGCCTTGGCGGCCGCCTCTGCTTCGCTCATGCATCACGCGAAGTGGTGCTGTCTGCGGGTGCCATCAACTCGCCGAAAATCCTGGAGCTGTCTGGCATCGGTCGACCGGACCTGCTCTCCGCCCTTGCCATTCCCGTCCACCATGAACTTCAGGGCGTCGGCGAGAACCTGCAGGACCACCTGCAGATCCGCACCGTCTTCAAGATCGAGGGCGCGCGCACCCTGAACCAGCTCTATCACAACCTCTTCAACCGCGTCGGCATGGGTCTGCAATATGCCATCAGCCGATCCGGCCCGCTCTCAATGGCGCCGAGCCAGCTCGGGATCTTCGCCAAAAGCGATTCGGCCGTCGCGACGGCCGATCTCGAATATCACGTCCAGCCGCTCAGCACGGACCGGCTCGGTGAGCCGTTGCACCGCTATCCCGCCGTCACCGTCTCCGTCTGCAATCTCCGGCCGGAGAGCCGCGGCACAGTGCATGTCACTGCGCGTGATGCGGCGCGGTCACCTGAAATATGCCCAAATTATCTCTCCACCGCCGGCGACCGATTGCTTGCGGCGAAGTCCATCCGGCACGCCCGCAGGCTCATGGAAACGAGGGCGCTCGCGCAATTCGGGCCGCAGGAAATGCTTCCCGGCCGCGAGCACGACAGCGACGAGGATTTGATCCGCCGCGCCGGCGACATTGCCACAACGATCTTCCACCCCGTCGGTACCTGCAAGATGGGGAGTGACCCTATGGCAGTGGTGGACGCGAAGCTGCGCGTGCACGGCATCGGCCGATTGCGCGTCGTCGACGCCTCCATCATGCCGACGATTGTCTCCGGCAACACGAACTCGCCGGTGATAATGATCGCGGAGAAGGGATCAGAAGCCATTCTGAAGCGATTGTGAGAATTACTCGAAACGTGCTTGCTTGAAGGCGCGCCTTGGAGCACAGTTTGGCGGGAGACGGGCGTCGTGGACGACCGATTGAAGTTTGTTGCGGATTGCCGCTATCTGCTGGCGCTGGAGGCGAAGGGCTCGACGAGCGAGGCGGAGGCATGGACGATGTTCGAGCGCCGCAGACCCGCTCGCAAACGCTGCTTCACTTTCGCACTACGCAGCTCCCTGCCATCCGTCGCGGATGTGACGGTATCCATCGCGATAGACCGCCTCGGGAGTCTCGGAGAAGTCGCGCCAAACCTTCGTTGCAGCCGCAAGCTCCTTTAGTGCACGACCGAAGGCTTCGATCGTCAGCCATCCGTCATAGCCGCTTGCGCGGATCGCCTTGAAGGTCTCGGTCCAAGGGATATTCCCGCGGCCCGGCACGCCGCGGTCGTTCTCCGAAATGTGGACATGTACGATGCGGTCCTTGTTGCGGGTGAAGGCTCCGAGAGGGTCGGCTTCTTCGATATTGGCGTGGAACGTGTCGTACATGGCCCGAATATTAGGGTGCCCAATCGCGTCGACATGGGCGGCAAGGTCGTCCATCGTGTTGACGAGATAACATTCGAAGCGGTTCAGCGCCTCGAGCGCGACGGTGATGCCATGCTTGGCAGCATGATCGCCGACCGTGCGCTGGCAGGAAACGGACCGCTTCAGCTCCGCTGCGCTCGGCCCGGTGCCGGAGAACTGGCCCAGCGTAGAATGCAGTGGCCCGCTCAGCGTGTGCGCGCCGAGTGCGGCGGCGCAGTCGATAGCCCATTGCATGTAGGCGATGCCGCGCTTGCGTGTCGCCGTGTCAGGCGAAATCAGGTTCATGGAAGGGTCGCTCATGGCAGACACGGCAGTGCGCTCGAGACCTAGACCATCGAGCAATGCGCCGAGGCGGCGGTAGTCGTCCGGAGTGCCCTCAAAGATCGGAATCTCCACCCCGTCGAAGCCGGTCGCCTTAATGTCCCGAAGGAGCTTTTCATGTTTGCGGCCGACGCTCGTCGTCCAGAGAAACATGCACATGCCGATCTTCATCGTTCCTCCTTAGGCGCTGGCTTCCGCGGTAAACGCCTCCCTGTGCCCGCCGCGATCTGGTAATACCAAATACGGCAATCTGGTCAAGGTGACGACGTCGATGCCTCGAAGCGAAGCGGCCGAGATACCCAGGAAATCGCATAAAAGCTGGAAAATGCCACGGTGAAGGCGCCTTGCCGCCAGCGATCATTTGGGATAGAGCTTTGACAAGGGTAGATTGGCCGAACCAGAATGAGTTCGGTCGAAGTGGAGGAGGTGCCGCGCACCGCCTCGAGTGACTGGGGAGTCACGCTAGTCTGGGAGGACGTTTATGCACCTTTCGACACACAACTGGATGCGGGCGGAGCCTCTCGCCGTCACGCTTAACCGCATCAAAAAGTACGGCTACGAGAGCATCGAGATTTCGGGCGAGCCGGCCCAGTACGACATCAAAGACACTCGCGCGTTGCTCAAGGAACACGGCGTTCGCTGCTGGGGCGCTGTGACGCTGACGCTCGGCGAGCGCAACCTCGCAGCCAAGGACGAGGGTCAGCGCGCAAAGTCGGTGGATTACGTGAAGCGTGTCATAACGATGGTGAGTGAACTCGAAGGCGAGATCGTCACCCTTGTGCCGGCGACCGTTGGCAAGATCGTTCCGGATGGTACCGAGGAGGATGAATGGAAGTGGGTCGTGGATGCGACGAAGGAGTGCTTCGCCCACGCCCAAAAAAAGGGCGTCCGGCTGGCCATCGAGCCGCTCAACCGGTTCGAGACTTATCTCTTCAACCGTGCCGCCCAGGCGCTCGCGCTCGCCGACGCAGTGCATCCCGATTGTGGTGTCTGCCTCGATGCCTTTCACCTCAACATAGAGGAGGAGGACATATTCGACGCAATCAGGCTCGCCGGAAAGCGGCTTTTCGATTTCCACGTGGCGGACAACAACCGCTTTGCGGCAGGCCTCGGTCATCTCGACTGGCCGAAGATCGTCGCCACTCTGAAAGAGATCGGATACAACGGTGCGCTCACGAATGAGTTCGTGGCTCCGGTCGACCGCACGCCGGCGGCGAAATATCCCGATATGGTCGAGCGCAACCCGGTCGATATCCCGCCGGAGCAGCTCAAGTTCATCCAGGACCACGGATCGAGCCTGCTGACCGAGAAGTTCTACGATGACCAGATGCGGATCACCGCCGAGACCATCCTGCCGCTGATCAAGTGAGGACCGGTCCGGAGGAGCATGCCCTGCGGCCGGCGCGCCGCGAGGTTGGGGAGGCGAAATGCGTATCAAGACCGTCCAAGCCTGGTGGGTTCGCATACCCATCGAAGCAAGTCGGCAGCATCGCAGCGATTTCGGGCGCCTGACAACCTTCGACGCGGCGATCCTGCGCATAGAAACAGATGACGGGATCGTGGGGTGGGGTGAGGGCAAGAATGCTGCGGGCAGCACGGGTACTTACGGCACGCTCGTGCACATGCTCAACTATGAGGTGGGGCCGAGGCTCGTCGGTCGTGACGCCGCCGACATCTCCGCAATCTGGGAGATGCTTTACAACGGCGTGCGCCACGAAATGGCGGCGATTTCGGGTCATGCGATGCCGGAACTCTCGCGTCGGGGCCTCTCCATTGCCGCGATCAGTGCGGTGGACATCGCGTTGTGGGACATTCTTGGGAAATCGCTGGGCGTGCCGGTATGGAAGCTTCTCGGCGGGCGGAAGGCGGAGCGGTTGCCTGCCTATGCTTCCGGCGGTTGGGAGAGTGTCGAAAAGATCGGTGGGCAGCTGCAGTCCTACATTGCGAGCGGCGGTTTCAAGGCGGTCAAGATGAGGGTCGGCGCAATGGACCGCGCGCCGCATGTTTCGGCCGCCCGCGTGCGTGCCGCCCGCAAGGCGCTGGGCCCCTCGGTAGATATCATGGTCGATGCGCATGGCACCTATACGGTTGCCGACGCGAAACGTTTCATCCATCTCGTGCAGGATTGTGATCTCGCCTGGTTCGAGGAGCCGGTGATCGCAGACGATAAGGCCGGCATGGCCGACGTGCGCGCCGCTGGAAAGGTACCGATCGCGGCCGGCGAGAGCGAGGCCACTCGGTTCGCCTTCCGCGACCTTGCGGTGCTGCGCTCGGCCGATATTTTCCAGCCCGACCCGGCGTTCTGCGGCGGCATCACGGAGGCGATGCGAATTGGTGTCATCGCCAGTGCCTTCAACCTCCGTTTTGCCCCGCATTTGTGGGCCGGCGCCCCTTGTTTCTTCTCGGGCCTGCACATCTGCGCGGCCTCTCCGGCAAGCTTTGTCATCGAATATTCGGTTGGCGCGAACCCGATGATCCACGACCTCGTTGAGGAGACCGTGGCTGTCAGAGACGGGATGATAGAGATTCCTGATAAACCCGGCCTTGGATTTACGATAAACGAACGCGTTCTGGAGACTCACGCGCAAAGACTGTAACCATGAAAGAAAACAATCTGCTTTCCGCTCTGGCGGCCCATCTATTTAGGGCTTCGAGCGACAATGGGCGAACGCCCTCGGAGCGGGAGCTCGCCGAGCACTTCGCCGTTAGCCGGGGGCAGCTCCGGGAGGCTCTGGCAATCCTGGAAGCCATGCGCATTGTGGAGCGCCGGGCGAAGTCGGGTATCTATCTGACGACTACGGAGGCGAGCGTCGAGGCGATAGCACTCTTCGCGCGTGCCGGCGTGCCACTGGATCCGATCGTGATCTACGAGACGGTGGAGCTCCGCAAGATCCACGAGATCAAGGCTGCTGAACTCGCCTGTGCGCGGGCGACGGAGGAGAACTACGAACGCCTGCGCGAGATTCTAGCCGCTTCCGAGGCGAAGATCGAGTCGGGCCAGGGCCTCGCCCGCGAGGACAGGGACTTTCATCTGGAGATCGTGCGGGCGACGAAGAATAGCGTGTTCTACCGTGTCTGCAGCGTTTATTACACGATGGGCGAGCAGCGGCTACCCATCTACTTCGCGGATCTCGCCCGTAGCCGCCGCTCACACGAGGAACATATCCGTATCTACGAGGCGCTGCTCGCACGCGACGGCAATCTCGCACAAGCATTGATGAATGCCCATCTGCAGGGTGCGGAAAGCTACTGGAAGGGCCTCATCGGCGGGCCCGCGACAGCAGCGGAGTAGCCCCGGTCGGCAATGAGGAGGCCGATGAGTTACATTTTCTCGACCCATCCCCTGCATCCCGACGCCGAGGCCATGTTGAAGGCGGCGGGTGATCTCCGCGTCGCGTCCGCCCCCGATCCCGAGACGTTGCTTCGTGAAGGCGAGGGTGCGGAGGTTGTCATCGTGCGCGCACCGATCCCGCCCGCCTTCTTCGGAAACGTACCGGCCCTGCGTGCGGCAGTCCGGCATGGCGCGGGGCTCGACATGATCCCCTACGACGCGGCCACCGCCGCCGGCGTGCTGATCGCCAACGTACCGGCCGTCAATGCGCCGACTGTTGCCGAGCACGTCTACATGGTGATGCTTGCCCTGCTGCGCCAGTTCCGTCCTATGGACCGGGATCTCAGAAGCGATGGATGGAATGCCGGGCGCGCCCGCTCCGAACGAGCCCACGACCTGGCGGGCCGTACCATTGGCATCGTCGGAATGGGCAATGTTGGCAAGGCGGTCTTCCGTATCGCCAAGTACGGCTTCGGGCTGGATATCGTTGTCAACAGCCGCTCGCCGGCAAGCGTCCCCGATGGTGCACGATTTCTCTCGCTCGACGACCTGGTTTCCATCGCGGACATCGTCGTTCTCTGCTGTCCGCTTACACCCGAGACGACCGGCCTTATGAGCCGTGAGCGGATAGCGCGCATGAAGCCGGGCGCGATCCTCGTCAATGTGTCGCGCGGCCCCGTCGTGGACGATGCAGCGTTGATCGAGGCGCTGAAGGCGGGCCGTATCGGTGGCGCGGCCCTCGACGTGTTCTCTACACAGCCCGTACCGCTTGAGCATCCTTACTTCCGGCTCGACAATGTGATCGTGACGCCGCATCTCGCCGGCATCACCGAGGAAAGCATGATGCGCATGGGAACGGGAGCTGCGGCCGAAGCAATCCGCGTCTTGAAAGGCGGGCTGCCCACCAATCTCCGCAACCCTGAGGTTGTCGAACACTATAGGCGACGGTTCCCGGCGTAAGGCATGGCAACTTCGCCGCACTCCAGATGGAGAGGCTCTTCTGCCGCAACCGCTCATTTGTTGTCTTGCCCGCTATCCTGCGCCGCGGCAGCGATTGCAAATTGTAGGTATAGTCAGCTTGGCCGTTGTCGATCGGAACTCAGCCAGCGTGGCGCAGGCTCATCCCGCTTCCGCCGTCGAAGAGCACGACCTTTTCCGGGTTCCAGGAGAAGCGAACAGACTCCTCGATCTCGAGGTCGGTCTGGGCTGGCACCGTCGCCTGCAAGAAGTGGTTGCCTGTGCGAAGCGTGACGATCTTCTCGACGCCATGGTTCTCGACGTCGTGGACGCGGGCTTCGCCGGGTGCGCCGCTTTCGAGGAAGAGATCTTCCGGGCGGATGCCGAAGGTGAGGGGCCGTCCGTCAACCGCAGTGCCGAACGCCGTCCCAAAAGGCAAGCGATAGCCTTCGTCCGCGATAGCCTCGCTGCCCGCAAGCCTCCCTGAGATCAGGTTCATCGGCGGCGAGCCAACGGCGCGTGCAACGAACGTGTTGACGGGATTGCCATAGATCTCCTGCGGCGTGCCTGTCTGAACGAGCTGGCCGTTGTTGAGCACGCCGATCTTGTCGCCCATCGACATGGCTTCGATCTGATCGTGGGTGACGAAGAGGAAGGTTGCCCCGAGATTCATCTGGAGGTTCTTGAGCTCCGTACGCAGCGCCTCGCGCAGTTTGGCGTCGAGGGCGGAAAGGGGCTCGTCCATCAGAAAGACGCGCGGCTTGCGCACGATGGCCCGACCGATGGAAACGCGCTGCATCTCGCCACCGGATAGGCGGTCCGTCTTGCGGTCAAGCAGGTGCTCGATCCGGAGCGTCCTCGCGGCGCGGGCGACACGCTCCTTGATCTCAACCGGTTCGACCCGCCGGATGCGAGATTTGAGTGGGAATTCGAGGTTCTCGCGCACCGTATAGCGGGGGTAGAGCGAATACTGCTGCAGCACAAGCGCAACGTCGCGCTCGGCGGCGCCCCAGTCGGCGACGTCCTCACCGTCGATGAAGATCTGTCCGCCCGTCGGCTTTTCGAGCCCGGCAATCAGCCTAAGAGTCGTCGTTTTGCCGGCGCCCGTCTCGCCGAGCAGCACGAAAAACTCTCCGTCGGCAATTTCGAAACTGAGATCCTTCAGGGCAGTGTGGGTTCCGAAGGTCTTGGTGATGCCTTTGAGTTCGATGTGAGCCATCAGAGCCTGGTCCCAAAAGATATGCCGGTCGAGCTGTCGAAGAAATGCGCCTGAGCCGGATTTATCCGGGCCCAGACGGCCGTACCGGGCCGGGGTACGAAGCCGCTTTTCGTCCTTGCTCGCAGCATCTGGGCGCCAACCTGCAGGTCTATGATGTCGTGCGAGCCGAGCGGTTCGATGATATGGGCCTCGACGGGCACGAAGCCCTCACGTGCTTCCCGCGAGACGAGAACCCCTTCAGGTCGCACGCCGAGGGTGAGATTGCCGTTTTCGGCTCCAGCGGCAGCGAGCTTGGCCGTGAGACTGGACGGAAAATCGAATGCGGCCGGAGCACCTCGGACCAGCACGCGCGCATGCCCGGCATCCTCGGAAACCGTCACCTCAGCCATGTTCATGACCGGGCTGCCAACGAATTGCGCGACGAACATGTTGGCGGGACGTGCGTAGACCTCATGAGGGCTGCCGACTTGCTGCAGCACACCTTCGTGCATGACTACAATACGGTCGGCGAGGGACATGGCTTCGACCTGGTCATGGGTAACGTAGATTGTAGTCGAGCCCTGTTTGATGTGAAGCCGCTTGATCTCAGCGCGCATCTCCTCGCGGAGCTTCGCGTCGAGCGCGCCGATCGGCTCATCCATGAGCATTGCCCTGGGACGCCGGACGAGTGCCCGGCCGATCGCCACGCGCTGCATGTCGCCGCCTGAAAGAGCGGAGGGCCTTCTGGCGAGCAGGTGCGTGATCTGCAGCGTTTTTGCAACCGCCTGAACCTCGCGCTCGATATCCGCACGGTTGCCGCGCGTGGCGCGAAGCGGAAAGGCGATATTCTCGAAGACCGTCATGTGCGGGTAGAGCGAGAAGGACTGGAACACAAAGGCGATGTCTCGGTGCGACGCCTTTATGTGTTGCACCGGCTGGCCGTCGATAAGGATGTCGCCTTCGTCGATCGTTTCGAGCCCGGCGATCGCGCGCAGCGTCGTCGTCTTGCCGCAGCCAGACTGGCCAAGCAGAACAATAAACTCGTTGTCGACGATGGCGAGATTGAGGTTCTTGATGACCTGAACGGCACCAAAGTGCTTCTCAATGCCGCGCAATTCAATCTGCGTCATGGATTCCTGCTCTCGTCAGTTTTCTGTTCTGGCGGGACCTTCGACGTGATCATGAAGGCAATCAGCCCGACTAACGTCATCGTCAGTCCGTAGCGATGAAGGAACAGGTTCCATGGCTGGCACAGCGCAATGATGCCGGATATCATCAGGAGCTGTGAGCCTGGCTCGAGATACTTCTGGTTTATGGCACGAAACGTCATTTGCGGATCGCTCCGAAACTCATCCCGCGCAGGAGATGGTTCCTGAGCAGGAAGGTGAAGATGGCGACCGGCAGCAGAAACAGGAAGGTACCTGCGGCAATGACGGTCCAATCCGGAAGGCCAGAGCCGACCTGGCTTGGGATGAAGGGTGGTGCCGTTTGCGCGCGCCGGTTCGTCATGATCAGCGCGAAAGCATACTCGTTCCACGCTGTGATGAAGCAAAAGACGGCGGTCGCGGCTATCCCTGTGGCGGCCTCTGGGAGCACGATCTTGAAGAAGGCTTCCAGGCGCGTGTAGCCATCGACGAGTGCCGCTTCCTCATATTCCTTCGGAATCTCGTCGATGAAGCCTTTCATCAGCCAGACCGAGAAGGAGAGATTGAAGGCGGTGTAGAGGATGATAAGACCCCAGTGGGTGTCGTTCAGCCCGACAGCCCGGTACATTAGGAACATGGGGATCGCTACGACCACGGGCGGGAGCATGCGTGTCGATAAGATGAAGAACAACAGGTCCGCTTCGCCCTTCATTTTGAACCGCGAGAAACCGTAGGCCGTGAAGGTACCCATGCCAACGGCGAGCACCGTAGAGGTGATCGCGACAATCAGTGAATTCATGAAGCGGTTGGGATAGCCAGATAACTGCACCTCACCGCGTCCCGAGCGCACGACCTTTTCACCCCCTTCGAAGACGAGCCGTTCCCACCAAGGAGCGGCAGCATAGTCTTCTGGCTCCGGTGCTGCGCGCAGCTGAGAGCGCTTGGTGAAGAGCTTCACGAACGGCGAGATCTCCGGCTCGAAGATCACCGTCGGTGGGATGGTCGTCGCGAGGTTGCGCGGTTTGAAGGCTGTAGACGTGATCCAGTAGATCGGTGCGAGGAAGAGCAGCGTGATTACGAGCACGGCGGCGATCGCCACTAGGTTCAGCGCGCGCTCGGAGCGAGTTTGGACGGCCGCCATCTCAGCGCTCCTTCACCCTGTTGAGATATTTGACGTAAATGTTGGTGATCGCGAGCACCATGATCAGCACTATGTAGGCGAGTGCGCAGGACCGCCCGGTCTGCCATTCCTGGAACGCCATCTTGTAGAGGCGGATCGAGATCACTTCCGTGGTCGGCTGGCTCGTGAGGATGTAGGCGAGGTCGAAAGTCTTAAAAGCCTCCATCGTGCGGAAGATGATCGCGATCATGAGTATTGGTGCCACGAGCGGCAAGGTGATGCGGAAGAAAGTATAGAACGGCCCCGCCCGATCGATGGCCGCCGCCTCGTAAAGGTGCCTAGGTACGGCCGAGAGGCCGGCAAGCGAGAGCAGCATCACGAAGGGGGACCACATCCAGATGTCGGTGATGGCGACAGCGTAGAGTGCCATGTCGGGATTCGCCAGCCACTCGAAAGAGCCGAGGCCGAGCGCATAGTTGATGATGCCGAAGGATGGGTCGTAGAGCAGCTTCCAGAAGAGCCCGACCACCGCCATCGACAGCATCATCGGCAGCAGAAGCAGTGTCGTGATTAGACCCTTGAACGGAATCTCACGGTTGAGCAGCATCGCCGTGCCGAAACCGACAACAACCTGACCGGTAACCGACACGATCACGTATTTCGCCGTAATGGCGAAGTTCGCCCAGATGAAGGGGTCGTTTAGCAGTTCCCGATAATTCTGCAGGCCGACGAAGGTAGCCGGCGCGTTCGTCGAAGCACGAAAGTCGGTGAAAGAATAGCCGAGCGAGTAGATCAAAGGGAAGATGTTGAAGACGATCAGGAACAGGATCGTCGGAACAATGAAAAGATTGCGAATTTTGATGTCGCTCAAGCCCCGCGAAGCAGCGCGCGACTTCGAATCTAACGATGTCATAACCACGGTGGCCAATGTGCTCCTCCTCCGAGAGCCCAACGCCGGGCGCCATCCTTTTGCGCATTTCTGAGCGCGACGCCGCGTCCGGCGCCAAGTTGAAGAAACGGGAGGGAGCCGGCACCCTCCCAAATGTCTTACCCGTTAGTGGCGGCCGTACTTCTTGAAGGTCGCGTTCCAGTCCTTGGCGAGAGCATCGAGCGCCTCCTTTGCCGTGCCCTGGCCGGCCGTCACATAGGGGTAGATGCGTTGGTTCATCTGGATCAGCAGCTCGGCGTATTCGGGCGTTGCCCAGAAGTCCTTCACCTTGAACATCGTCTCATAGAAGGCCTTGTTGTAGGGCGTCGCGTTTTGGAACTCTTCGGACTCCAACACCTTGGCGCTTGCCGTGTAACCGCCGAGTTCGGCCCAGCGCTTCTGAGTCTCGTCCTTGATGAACCACTCGAGGAATTTCATCGCCTCTTCCTTGTTCTCGGAATAGGAGACGATGGAAATGCCCTGGCCGCCAAGAGCGGCATACTGGTCGCCATCCGGGCCGGCCGGGTTGGCGAAGAAGCCGGTGACCTTCGCGTTCGGGTTCGATGCTTCATTGACCAGCGCCGGGAAGAAGGCGAAGTAGTTCATGCTCATCGCGGCGAGGTTTTCGGTGATCGCCTGGTTGTTCTCGACGAAGAAGCTCTTCGCCCAGCCAGGAGGGGTGAAACCGTAAAGCTCGCGGTAGGTTTCCAGAGCCTTGACGTTTTTCTCCGAGTTGATGATCCCGTCGACCTTGTAGGTGCTGTAGTCGCCGAGTTCTCCGCCGAAAGAGAAGATGGCGTTCTCTACACCCATTACGAGACCATCATAGGAGTTGTCGGTGTAGATCGCGATGCCGTAGCGCTTCTGGTCCGGACGATGGAAGAACTCGGCGATGTCGCGCAACTGCTTCCAATCCTTCGGCGGAGCGAGGTCATAGCCATACTTCGCCTTGAAGGCTTCCATCTCCTTCGGGTCCTCGAACCAATCCTTGCGGTAAGACCACCCGACCGCGTCGCCCTCGGCCGGGATCGACCAGTACTTGCCGGAGTTCGCAGGATACTCCGAGTAGTACTTCACCGTGGCAGGAGCCATCACATCGTTTAGCTTGTGCTTGTTGAAGAACTCAGTGAGATCGACGTAGTGGCCGGCCTCCGATGCGGCCCCGATCCACTGGGAGTCGCCGACGACCATGTCGTAGGCCGAGCCTTTCGCGTTGAATTCGGTAAAGGCCTTCGTCTGGAAGTCCGCCCAAGGGGTCGTTTCGACCGTGACCTTCACGCCGGTCTCGGCCTCATATTCGTTTACAAGCTCCTGGAGATAGTTTGCCGGGTCCCATTCGGCCCAGAAAATCGTCAGTTCTTGCGACTGCGCGGGTGTTCCGCAGGCAAACATGAAACCGATACCGGCCATCAGACCGGCCACTGTCTTGCGCATTACATTTCCTCCCCTTTTATGCACAATACCCACCTTGCGGCGGGCGGTTCGCCTATCAAATCCTCCTGGCTGGCGCTTCTGCGGCGGGTCCTCCTCGACCCTTGTGTCTTGTGTCAGATCTCAAGCTTAACGGGCCGCAGTACCAATCTGGTATTACCAAAGCTAACGAGCGTCAAGGCCCTGTTTCGTTGCCTTCTGCCGCAGATCACCGTTCGCAATGCCGCGATCTGCGGAATTTAACCTGGCATGCTTTACCGGTAGTTCAATCAGGGAAAAGCTTGTCAACAAGCCGCCTACATGCGTATCATTCAAATTGGTCAAACCAGTTTACTGTGCGCGAGAGTGCGCGATGTCATGCCGCAGTTTGCGCCTCCCGAGCCGCCGCCTCGACCAAGGCTGCCGCCGCCCATTGTGCAACGGATTGCGCGCGTTCGGCCGATAGGCCCCAAATATCCTTGAGCACGACCAGCACCTCGACACCGAAAACAAGCGAGAGCGCCTGAGCGAGCTGCTCGCGGGCCTCAGTGGACACCTTGCCCTCGAGTGGCACGGTGACCTGTCGCAGGAGTTCGACGCGGTGGCCGCGCGTGAGCTGTGGTTCGTTACCAAGCGTGCCCGCCTGGCGCTGCGCCCACTGGTCAAGCGAGAGCTTGAGCGCCGCCTTGAAGGTCGCCTCGAATTCGTCGATTCGTGGCATGGCCGTGGCCAGCAGATTGGCAATGCGCGTAAGCGCATCGGGTGCTTCGGAGCGCCAATCGAGGATCGGGCCGAGCGCCTCGTCCACCACCGCATGAACCAGCGCCGCCTGGCTTGGAAAGTAGCGATAGGCGGTGGCGCGTGACACTTCGGCGGCTTCCGCGACCTCACTTACCGAGGGCGTGATACCAGACTGCATCAGCCGTGTGGCGGTTTCCAACATGAGTTTGCGTGTGCGCGCCCGGGGACCGCGTTCGGCGCGTGCGGAGGATTCGCTCTGTTGACGTGAGACATCCATATCTTTACGATACGCACATCTCATAATTTTGCAAGAGCCGGCAAAATGGCGGGCAGTAGGCGGCTTTTAAGGCAGCGGAGGGCCTAAGCCGCCAGGGAGGAGAGATGAAGCACATTTACGTCGTCGGTACGGCCGATACGAAGGGGGAGGAACTCGCTTATCTTGCGTCCCGCGTCGAGGCAGCGGGCGGCCGGCCCGTTCTGGTCGATGTCGGCACGCGTCGTCCCACCATTGCGGTCGACATCTCCGCCGAAACCGTAGCTGCCGCGCATCCGGACGGTCCCGCCGCGGTGCTTTTGGGCGACGATCGAGGGACGGCGGTCGCCGCAATGAGCGAGGCCTTCGCGCGCTTCCTTCCTGAACGCGAAGGCATCGCCGGGGTGGTGGGCATTGGTGGTGGAGGCGGCACATCAATCATCACCGCCGGCATGCGCAGGTTGCCGCTCGGGCTGCCGAAGGTCATGGTCTCGACGCTCGCGTCCGGCGACGTAGCACCTTATGTCGACGTCTCCGATATCATTATGATGCCGTCGGTCACGGACATGGCCGGGCTGAACCGCCTGAGCCGCGTGATCCTGCAAAACGCGGCCGAAGCGATTACCGCCATGGCCAACCGGCCGGAGAAGGAATTGGCCTCGAAGCCCGCTCTCGGCCTTACGATGTTCGGCGTGACGACGCCCTGTGTGACTGCCATCGTCGAACGTCTCAAGGCCGACCATGACTGTATGGTCTTCCACGCCACAGGCACCGGCGGACGCACGATGGAGAAGCTTGCAGACAGCGGGCTTCTTTCGGGCGTGCTCGACATCACGACGACGGAGGTCTGCGATCTTCTCTTTGGCGGCGTTTTGCCGGCGACTGAGGATCGTTTCGGCGCAATTGCGCGCACCGAATTGCCCTATGTCGGCTCCGTCGGGGCGCTGGATATGGTGAATTTCTGGGCGCCCGAGACGGTGCCGGAGCGTTATGCCGGCCGCCTCTTCTACCGCCACAACCCGAACGTCACGCTCATGCGCACGATTCCGGAGGAGTGCGCTGCGCTCGGAAGTTGGATTGGCGCAAAGCTGAACCTCTGCAAAGGCCCGCTCCGGTTCCTCATCCCGGAGAGAGGCCTGTCGGCGCTCGATATCGGGGGCGGCGCCTTCTTCGATCCTGCGGCGGATGCGGCGCTCTTCGAGGCACTGGAAGCCACCGTCGAAGGAACCGACGCGCGCCGCATCGAACGGCTTCCGCTCCACATCAACGATCCGCAGTTCGCCGAGGCCGCAGTCGCCGCCTACCGAGATATCGCCAACCGCTGAAAGAGACACCGATGCCAGTAGTCCCCCGCAAGACCATTCTTGAAAAGTTCCACGGCATGATCGCCGCCGGCAAGCCGATCATCGGAGGTGGGGCCGGCATGGGGATTTCGGCGAAGGCCGAGGAGGCGGGCGGCATCGACCTCATCATCATCTATAACTCCGGCCGTTACCGGATGGCGGGCCGCGGCTCGGCGGCCGGTCTGCTCGCCTATGGAAATGCCAATGAGATCGTGAAGGAAATGGCCTTGGAGGTGCTGCCGGTCGTGAAGACGACACCGGTACTCGCCGGCGTCAATGGCACTGACCCATTCGTTTTCATGCCGCAGTTTCTCGCGGACCTGAAAGCCATGGGCTTTTCCGGCGTACAGAATTTCCCGACCATTGGCCTCTTCGATGGACGGATGCGGCGGAGCTTCGAGGAGACCGGCATGGGCTACGGTCTTGAGGTGGACATGATCGGTGAAGCCCACCGGCTCGACCTGCTGACGACCCCCTATGTCTTCAACGAGGAAGAAGCGATCGCGATGACGAAAGCGGGTGCAGACATCATCGTCGCTCATATGGGCGTTACTACGGGCGGCGCGATCGGCGCCACGTCCGCGATCTCCCTCGACGACTGCGTGAGAGAAATCGAAGCAATGGCGAAGGCCGCACGCTCAGTACGGAAGGACGTCATCGTGCTGTGCCACGGCGGGCCGATCTCGATGCCGGAGGATGCACGCCATATCCTGGACCGTTGCCCGGAGTGTAATGGTTTTTATGGCGCAAGTTCCATGGAGCGCTTGCCGGCCGAGGTGGCGATCCGCAAGCAGACGGAAGATTTCAAGGCGCTTGCCATCAGAACGGTGGTTTGAAGCGGGGCAAGATGCGGGAGGAGGCCGCGGCATGGCAAAGGACAAATATTTTCTCTACCCGAAGGATGTCGACAGCTTCGGCTTTGACTGGGGTCGCCTCGCCCTGACGGTCGCGCCGGAGGTGAACGGCGCCGAACGCTTCTCGGGTGGGGTGGTGGATTTGCCGAGCGGCGAGGGGCATGCGCGCCACAATCATCCGGGCGCGGAAGAGATTATCTTCGTGATCTCGGGCGAGGGCGAACAGATGGTGGAGGACGAGAACGGCAATCCGGTGACGCAGAAGGTTGGGCCCGGTTGCACGATCTATGTACCGGAAAGCAGGTTCCACTCGACGAAGAACACGGGTTCCGGCCCGATGCAACTGTTTGTCGTCTATTCGCCAGCCGGCCCCGAGCGCGCGCTTCGGGATCTGCCGGATTTCCGTTTAATCCCGCCCGGTACCTGAGAGCGCGCGACAACGCCTTTCTGGGAGAAATTCAGTGGATGTAAGCCCAAGAGAAACGCGGGCGGCGGAGCCGCCCTTCGATACGGCGAAACTAGACAAGCTCATGGAGGAGGCGGGCATCGACGTGCTGCTCGCCACCTCCAAGCACAATGCCCAGTACCTGCTGGGCGGCTACAAATTCATCTTCTTCGCCGCAATGGATGCGATCGGCCACAGCCGCTATCTGCCGATCGTCCTTTATGAGAAGGGCTCACCCGATCACTCAGCCTATGTTGGCAACCGCATGGAAGGGGGCGAACACCAGAACAACCCGTTCTGGACACCCGCCGTCCATACGGCAGCCTGGGGTACGCTCGACGCTGCAGCGCTTGCGGTCGAGCACCTGAAAAAGATCGGTAAGGCCGGTGCTCGCATCGGCATCGAGCCGCCCTTTCTGCCGTCGGATGCGCGGGATTTGCTGGCTTCTCGTCTCGAAAGTGCGCGTTTTGTGGATGCGACGCACACGCTCGAGCGACTGCGGGCGATCAAGACGCCGCAGGAATTGCATAAGCTCAAGCTTGCGTCCGAACTGATCACTGATTCCATGCTTGCCACGATCGCGGCAGCACGGGAGGGGTCCACTAAGATCGAGATCATTGAACGGCTCCGGCGAGAGGAGACCAATCGCGGCCTGCATTTCGAGTATTGCCTGCTGACCCTCGGCTCTAGTCACAACCGTGCGGCCTCGCCGCAGGCGTGGGCGAAGGGCGAGGTGCTTTCGATTGATTCCGGGGGCAACTATCACGGCTACATTGGGGACCTTTGCCGCATGGGCGTGCTCGGCGAACCCGATACGGAGCTCGAGGATCTGCTAGCTGAAGTCGAGTCGATCCAGCAGGCGGCCTTCGCGAAGATCAAGGCCGGGGCTCAAGCCAGTGAGATGATTGCGGCGGCGGAAAAGATGCTGGAAAGCTCGCCTTCGGCCGCCTTTACCGACTTCTTCTGCCACGGCATGGGTCTCATCAGCCACGAGGCACCGTTCCTGATGACCAACCACCCCGTTGCCTATGAAGGCGTGGACACGGATCGGCCCCTGGAGGCAGGCATGGTCATTTCCGTCGAGACGACGATGCTTCACCCGAGGCGCGGGTTCATCAAGCTCGAGGACACGCTCGCCGTCACGAGGGACGGATACGAGATGTTCGGCAACAGAGGGCGCGGCTGGAATCCAGGGGCGGTATAGCGGGCGGCGAGACCACTGGAGAAATGGAGCCCGGCGCACGATCGTGTGCCGGGCTCGTAGTCTATCAGTTGTGGTAGATCTCGGTGCCGAGAACCTTAAGGCACTCCCGCATGAAACCGGCAAGAGCCGTCCAGCCCTTTGCCGATACCATCGTCCCGTCGACATAGGCCTCGGTGGGGGAGAGGTCGATATAGGTGCCGCCAGCCAGCGTGACTTCCGGCTCGCAGGCGCCGAGAGCGCCGACCTTCTTGCCGCGCACGACACCGTCGACGGCGATCAGAATTTGTACGCCGTGGCAGATCGTGAAGATTGGCTTCTGCTTTTCGTGGAAGTGCCGCACCATTGCCTGCACGCGTTTGTCGGTGCGGATGTATTCCGGACCACGGCCGCCGGCGCAGTAAACGGCGTGATACTCATCGAGTTGAGTTTCTGCTTCCACGAACGTCTTGTTGATGACGACATTGTGGCCGAGTTTCTCGGTGTAGGTCTGGTCGCCTTCGAAGTCGTGCAGGGAGGTCCGCAGGATGTCGCCGGCTTTCTTGTCCGGACAGACGACATGGACCGTATGACCGACGGCCTCCATGGCCTGCTGGAAGACGAAGATTTCGTATTCTTCGGTGAAATCGCCGGTCAGCATGAGAATCTTCTTGCCTGGCATAGTCTTCTCCTCCTCGTGGTTGAAAGCCGCGGACGGACTCCATCCGCCTGCATGGATCTGTTTTTCAGTCCGGCGGGCTCCGCCTTCGTGACATGCTAGCTTGCGACATGTACTCCAGACCCGCAGCCTCAGCTGAACTCGAGACCAATCTTCTTGCGAACTGGAGGCGGTGGTTCAGCGGGCGTTGATGCCGCATCTTTCCCAGACCGGTTGCGCGTGCGAATTCCAAGCTCTGTCAGGCATCCGGCGGAGTCAAATAACTACAGATTCAACTTGGATTCAATTTGCTTCGCGCGTCGAGATTCCTTCTAGAGCCCCAGATCGGTCGTTCCCGTTGTCTGTCACCGATGGGCCTATCGGTCGATCTTTCACCTCCCTCGGAGTGCCCAACGTGTCGAGGGGAGCCAGCGGACATACAGCTAACTTCGTTGTGGACACCGCGCGGGAGATGCATCCTCGGCCGAGGTTACAAAAGAATAGACCCGCCCCGCGAGGTCCGGAATGTCCGCACAGCGCTTGCTCGCGCCACGGCGTCCGCAAATTGGGCTCAATCGAGCCGTTCGTATTGCCGGACACCAATGACAGCAATGGGGTCGAAGGGAGCCGTCCTACACGAACCCCGTGCATGGCTTGTACGAGGACGTTCACGTTCTGGGCTAAAAAGATCGCATAATGTATCGACTGGAACGGTGCAGCTGCGCGCTTGCCTCGATGTCCTGCACCGCAACCGATATCGAGCCCGCGGTCGCGCACTCTGACGTCGGCGGCGGCGCGCAGATGCTCATTGTGCAACTTCAATTCCGCGTCACAAAAGTCGGCACGATCCATGATGTCCACCTTCCCTTGGCAGATCGCGGTCACTTGGCGGATGCTCGTCCTCCGGCATGTTCGTCGATAGCAGCAATGATTTGTTCCCAATCGCCGGCATGAATTTCGTGACCGCCGCCTTCGATCTTCACGAACTTCGCATTTGTTACGGCGCGCGCGAGTACCTCGCCGTGCTCAACTGCGAAAACCGGATCGGTCGTGCCATGAATGACGAGAAGCGGCACCTTCATTTCGTTCAGCCGACCCTGCCATGGCTCGCCGACGTCAAAGAGGACGATGTGATTGGTAGTGTTGAGATAGCCTCCGGACCGGTCGAAGTCCCGTTCAAGGAAAGCTCGGGTACCGGCTTCGTCGAACGAATGCGCCTTGCTTGCTGTCAGGCGCGCATCTTCGACCAGGTAGGCGACCGCGTCTGCTCGGTCTGACCAGTCCGCCTCGACGGACATATGTTCCATCCAATCCTCGCCGCTGGCCGGAAGGCCGGATGTGTGCACTCCGACCGGCGAGGTGCTGATCGCCGTCAGGGAAAGCACACGCTCCGGATTCTTCAGCGCAGCCACCTGGCCGACCATGCCGCCGAGAGAAAAGCCGACAATATGGGCTTCCGAAATCCCGTAGCCGTCGAGCACGCGGAAGACGTCATCGACCGCGTCGTCGAAGGTGTAGCCCGGCTGACCGGGGGGATACTTCGTCGAAAGACCGGTGTCGCGCTGGTCATAGCGGATGACGAAGCGACCCCGTTTGGCGAGCCCCTGACAGAATTCCTCCGGCCACCACAGCATCGAGGCCATTCCGCCCATGATCAGAATTAGCGGCGGCTGGGTTGAATTGCCGAAGGTCTGCGTTGCGAGCTCGACCCCATCGGTGCGGATCACCAACGTACTCATGCGAGGCCCTCGCGGAGCAGCGCCGCTTGTACCGCAGGTCGCTTCTCGATCCTGGCGATGTAATCGCCAAGCGGCTCGGGCAGGGGGAAGCCGAGTTGCGCCGCGCCCCACGCAAGTTGGAAGAGATAGGCATCCGCGACCGTAAAGGTCTCTCCGAAAAGATAGCCCCGATCCAATCGGACCGCGAGGAAGCCGAACCAGTGCAACAGTTGCTGGCCCGTGGGGTCCCTGACATCCTCCGGAAGTGACAGGTAGGTGGGAAACCGCTTGTGAATCTCGGTCGCGATGAAGCTCAGCATCTCGAGCAGGCGGTAGCGCCCCAGATGACCGTGCGGTGCGAGCTCAGGTGTGCGATCGGCAATCCAAGTCAGGATCGCGACATTCTCGGTCAGCACTTCGCCATCGTCGAACATAAGGGCGGGCACATATCCTGTCGGGTTGATCTCCGGGTAATGGCCGCCCCCCTCGATCTGTTTCGTCTCGAGGTCGACCTTGACCAAGTCGAATTGAATTCCAGCCTCCAGCATAGCGATATGGTCGGCCAAACTGGTGAAACCGGGCGCCGAGTAAAGCTTCATCAATCTGACTCCTTCGCAAGTGATTGTGATTTGCAACTGGTTGCAGATTAGGTGTGATGCTTCGATAATGCAAGCGGTTTCTTGAAGGATAACGAAAGAGGTGAAAACGCCGACGGATCAATCGCGCGGCTGTAGCGCTGGCTGACCAACTCCCAAAGGATGATGCTGTTGACGGCATAGGAGCATCTGTCGAAGTCGGAAAGCAAAAATGCAAATTTCGTGCGGCTATGCAAAATTGTGCAAGTCATGGCAGCATCTCGAGGTCGGTTGGCTCGGGTTCTGCACCCGCCTCGGGTAGCATGGCGTGGACCTGACCCTGGTGGTGGGTCTGGTGATTAAAGAGTTGAATAATGTAGAGAGCCTTCGGCTTCTCTACCCGTGTTGAACCTCCCCCATGATACCAAACAACCATTCCGTCCAGATCCTCATCGAGCAGTCCAGCCGCCCATTCTTCGATTTCCTCGTTCCGTCGCGCACCACCGGTGCGCGACGTACGTCAGCTCAGGCAGGCGATCGGCAGCTCAGCAGCGGCGTAATCGGCACCTTGCATCGTCTGTGTGATGCTCGGCGGCCGAACGAACGTCCGCTTACGAGAGTTGATGAGGCGGCCATGGGCGACCGCGATGGGGGCGCGAAGCGGAAATCATTTCCGCTGTCCGGTCTTTAGCTGCCGTTATCTGCCCTGGCCTTCAGTAGCGGACTCAATTGGGACCAGCAGGATCGAAGTGGGGCTGGGTTTTGGCTGGCCTTTGTCCAAGTGGAAGGCTTCGAATGCGTAGTCTGGAAAGCGGATACAAAGGGCGCTCCAGGCGGGTTTGATCGTCGGTCCTCGTCCAAATTGATGGAGGTGGTACGGCTATCCGTCCGTACCGCCTAAAATCCACGCTCCCGCAACAGAGCGGCCAAGGCTTCGTCAGACCAACCCGCCATCTCGAGCAGCGCTTGATAAGGATTGCTAGCCTCGAGGGCGAGCGTAGCCGCAAATGCGGGCTCGGTTTTCATGCCATCGTCTCGAAGCCGCATTACGGCCGCGCGGAAGCGACTTCCGCCGATAGTAAGAAGCCTATGCTCCACCTGAAAATGCTTCCAGCCGTGCTGCTCGGACACCGGCACAGCGTGACCAAAGAGTTCGAACGTCCAATCAGCGGCGGCAAACGAGGCGATGATCGGGTTTTCTCTACCGGTCCACTGCCGGATAATTCTGCTTCGATCGCCTTCATCAAGCAGCTTCTCGAAGGCGCTCCGCCCCCACCTGGCTTGAGCTTCGGCATGGTTGATGTCCGCGATCTGGCCGATCTCCACATCCTCGCGATGACGGCGGATGCGGCAAAGGGACAGCGCTTCATTGGAGTGAGCGGCGATGTCGTCACGCTGTTCGATATCGCCAAGGTACTCAGGGAGAATCTCGGCGAGCTCGCTGCGAAGGTGCAAGCACTGCCGATAGAAGAGGCGACGAGCGCGCCCATTCGCAGGAGCACCAGCAAGAAGGCGAGGCGAATGCTGGGATGGCGTCCTCGGGCTCAGGAGGAAACCATCATCGATACAGCCCGGAGTCTATTTCACCACGGCGTCGTAAGCGCGCATTAGCGGCCGGACGAGGCGGTGAGAGGATTTTCGCCCCGCACGCAAATGACTGCTAGGTGGTGTGTGGCCGACAACGGCTACTTCCGGCCGCAAGATGCGCTCGGAAGCCTTGAATTGTCGCATCCGGGAGATAGATGCTCGGACTAGGACTGTGCATGACGAGGGAGCGACTTCATGGGACAGTTGACCACCAGGGAGCGGGATGTGGCGGCGGCGATTTTGATCGTCCTGGCAATCATTGGAATTGCCATGGCGGTGGCCGGCCGGGCAGATCCGCTCGGAGTTCATGGCGCGATCGTCCTGCTCTACAGCATGGCTCTCATGTACCTGATCATGTCGACATCCTTCGGTCCGGCTCCGGATCCTTCGCGTATCTCGCGCTACTATGATGATCCGATCAAGGTCGGCGTCTGGTTCACATTGTTCTGGGCGATCTTCGGCATGTTCATTGGCGTCTGGGCCGCCGCCCAGCTTGCCTGGCCGAGCCTGAACTTCGACACGGCGTGGGCGAGCTTCGGGCGGATCAGGCCGGCACACACGACCGGGGTGATTTTCGGGTTCGGGGGCAACGCCTTGATAGCCACGTCGTTCCATGTCGTCCAACGGACCTCGCGGGCGCGGCTGGCGGATCAGGTCAGCCCATGGTTCGTGCTGTTCGGCTACAACCTCTTCTGCATTCTGGCCGTGACCGGCTACTTCATGGGCGTGACGCAGTCGAAGGAGTACGCGGAGGCGGAATGGTACGCCGATCTCTGGCTGGTCATCGTCTGGGTCACCTATTTCGTCCTCTACATCCGCACACTGGCACGCCGCAGGGAACCCCACATCTACGTTGCGAACTGGTACTACATGGCCTTCATTGTGGTCGTGGCGATATTGCACATCGTCAACAACCTGACCGTTCCGGTTTCCCTCGGCCACGCCAAGAGCTACACGATATGGGCGGGCGTGCAGGACTCGATGGTGCAGTGGTGGTATGGGCACAACGCGGTCGCCTTCTTCCTGACGGCGGGCTTCCTGGCGATGCTCTACTACTATCTGCCGAAGCGGGCCGAGCGGCCGATCTTTTCCTACCGGCTGTCGATCCTCAGCTTCTGGGGCATTACCTTCTTCTACATGTGGGCCGGTTCCCACCATCTTCACTATACGGCCCTGCCGCACTGGGTGCAGAACCTGGGGATGACGTTCTCCGTGATGCTCCTGGTCCCGTCCTGGGCGTCGGCCGGCAATGCCCTGCTGACGCTGAACGGCGCCTGGCACAAGGTGCGCGACGACGCCACGCTACGCTTCATCATGATGGCCGCCTTCTTCTACGGCCTCTCGACCTTCGAGGGTTCTTTCCTTGCTGTTCGCCCGGTCAACTCGCTGTCCCACTATACCGATTGGACCGTGGGCCACGTCCACGCGGGCGCCTTGGGCTGGGTCGCGTTGATTACCTATGGTTCGCTCTATACGCTTGTGCCGGCGATCTGGAAGCGCGAGCGGATGTACTCCGCGGCGCTTGTCGAAGTGCACTTCTGGCTCGCGTTCGCCGGCACCCTCATCTACGTCTTTGCCATGTGGAACTCGGGCGTCATCCAGGGCCTGATGTGGAGGACCTATACGGAGGAGGGGACGCTTTCCTACTCCTTCGTGGACTCGCTCGTGGCGATGTACCCGTACTACATAGCGCGCGCCTTCGGGGGCCTGCTGTTCCTGATCGGGGCCGTTGTCGCCACCTATAACATCTGGATGACCGTCCGGGGCGCCCCCGTCGTCAGCGGCGAGCGGCATGACGATCTTCCGCTGGCCGCTCCGGTGCCCGAAGGCGCTGCGACCAGCCCGGCGGAGTAGCGGCATGCGCGAACTCCTTCATCGAAAGCTCGAGCGAACGGCAATCGGATTTGTGCTGGCGATCATAGTGGCGGCCAGCGTCGGTGGAATCGTCGAGATCGCTCCGCTCTTCACCATCGACGAGACGGTGGAGGAGGCCGAGGACATGCGGCTCTACACCCCGCTGGAACTCGCCGGCCGCAACATCTACATCCGCGAGGGCTGCTACGCCTGCCACAGCCAGATGATCCGCACTCTGCGCGACGAGGTGGAGCGCTACGGACCGTTCTCGCTTGCGGTCGAATCCAAATACGACCACCCGATGCTCTGGGGCTCGAAACGGACCGGTCCCGACCTTGCGCGAGTGGGCGGGAAATACTCCGACTTCTGGCATGTCGCCCATCTCACCAATCCGCGCGACGTCGTGCCGGAGTCGAACATGCCGGCTTATGCCTGGCTGGCGCGAACGCCGCTGCGCCTCGACGATCTCGGCTCGCACCTACAGGCGCAGCGCAGCGTCGGCGTGCCTTATACCGACGAAATGATCGAAAACGCGGCGCGCGACGCCTTCGGCCAGGCCGTACCGGACAGTGAACAGGCCTCCGGCGTGACGGAACGCTATGGAGAGGAAACACAGGTCAGTGCTTTCGACGGGGTGACGACCCGGGTCACCGAGATGGATGCGCTGGTCGCCTATCTGCAGGTGCTCGGGCGGCTCACGAAGGCGGCATACCAAAACACCGCAGCGCCGGAACAACCACCTAACCCGAACGATTGAAACGAAAAGAGCAATGGCGGCCATGGATGTGACGCACGAGACATTGGTGGAGACAGCGAAGACCTGGGGGCTCTTCTATCTCATCGGGTTCTCGATCTGCGTGCTGGTCTACACCTTCTGGCCGGCGAACCGTGAACGCTTCGATCGCGCCAAGAGGGACATTCTCGACAAGGACGACCGGCCATGGACGTAGAGGAAGTCGATCCGATCAGCGGCCGAAAAACCACGGGGCATGAGTGGAACGGCATCAAGGAGCTCGATACACCCGTTCCTCGCGGAGTGCTGCTTTTCTTGGTTGTGACCCATGTCTTTGCTCTCATCTGGTGGGTGCTGCTCCCGACTTGGCCGCTCGGCAGCACCTATACGAAAGGCCTGCTCGGGATCGACGAGCGTAACGTCGTCGAAGAAAAGCTCGCGGCGGCTACGGCAGCCAGAGCCGTCTGGGAGAAGAGGATAGACACCCTCTCATACAACCAGATAAGGGCGGACGAAAGTTTGATGGCGACGGTGCGCTCCACCGGCTACCAAGTCTTCGGAGACAACTGCGCCGTCTGCCACGGCGTCGACGGCAAAGGCAGAAGCAATTATCCGGATCTGACCGACGACGACTGGCTTTGGGGCGGCGGACCGGAGAACATCGCCCAGACCCTGAGGGTCGGGATCAACACCCGACACCCCGAAAGCCGGGTAGGGCAGATGCCCTCGTTCGGGCGCGACGAGATGCTCGACCGCAATCAGGTTCGCGACGTCGCCGCCTATGTCTATTCGCTCAGCAATCCGTCGTACTCCACACCGGACAACGTCGGGCGCATCGAGGCGGGCCGTGAGGTGTTCCTGACGACCTGTGCTGCCTGCCACGGCGAGGACGCGAGGGGCAGTCTGGAGGTGGGCGCTCCGAACCTGACCGACGCCTATTGGATCTACGGCGGCACGATGCGGAACATCATCGAGTCGGTCCATGGCGGACGCCAGGGCCATATGCCGACATGGGACGAGAGGCTCACTCCGACGGAGATCAGGATCCTTGCTCTTTACGTCAACTCCCTGGGCGTGGAGAAACCGTGATGACGAAGGCAGTCGCAGGACCGGTGAGAAGAGGGCTGCTCTTCTGGATAGTGCTGGCGGCGGCCATCTTCGTCGGAGCCAACGCCCACTTGCTTTACGTCGCAGTTCAAAGCGATCCCGGCTGTATCCCGCATCTTAAGGAGCCGGGGTCGGCGGCGGGACAGTACCGAGCGGCAAAATCGTCCTGTTGACCGTCGTGGAGGGGCACATGGCAGAGAAGTCACGGAGTTTCATCGGCGAGGTCTCAGGCATAGAGGAGACCTGGAATCCGAAATGGCAACGGCATCTTCCTGCGAAGGCGCCTTTCGAGTGGCTCGCCAAAGGCTGGCGCGACCTGATCACCTACCCGATCCCCAGCCTTGCCTATGGGGCAGGGGTCTTCGCCGTTTCCTTTCTGATCGTCTGGTTCCTGTTTGCCACCGGACGCGACTATTTCCTGTTTCCGGCGATGGCAGGTTTCATGATCGTCGCACCTCTGCTGGGCGCGGGCCTCTACCTGAAGAGCTCGCGCCTTGAACAAGCGCAGCCCGTAAGCCTCGGAAGCATGCTGCGTGTGAGGCCGGCTGCTGGGGCTCAGGTGCTTTTTACTGGAATGCTTCTGTGCATGCTGATGCTGCTTTGGATGCGCGCGGCGGTGCTCATCTATGCCTTGTTTTTCGGCGTGCGGCCTTTTCCGGGGCTAGGGCATGTCACGCAATTGCTGCTGACGACGCCCGCCGGTTGGGCGATGCTCCTAGTCGGCATCTTTGTAGGAGCGCTGTTTGCCGGGTTTTCGTTCGCGATCAGCGTGTTCTCGGTTCCGATGCTGCTCGACCAACGCATCGACGCATTCACGGCAATGGGCGTGAGTGTTGCGCTAGTGTGGAACAATCTCCGTCCGATGCTCGTCTGGGGCGCGATCGTTTTGGCCTTGTTCCTGGTCAGCGTCGCGACGGCACTCATCGGCCTCATCGTGATCTTCCCGCTGCTCGGTCACGCAACCTGGCACGCCTATAAAGCGATGCGATAGTCATGTCCTGCTGCACTGGCATCGCTGTTCCACTCGCCGAGGACACTGCCCGGAGCACTTCTGGCGCGAAAGAAATCGGCTTGGCGAGCCGGGATCTCGGCGGCGGCCTCCGCCAAACCGTCTTGGCGCTGCCCGACGTCCACTGCGCCGCCTGTATTGCGGCCGTCGAAAGCGTCCTGAGGAGAGTCCGCGGCGTCGAACTCGCCCGGGTCAACCTGTCAACGAAGCGAGTTACCATCAACTGGCGCGGCAAGGCTGATGAGAGCCCGGATTTTTCGGCCGAGCTCGAAAAGGTCGGCTATTGCGCGCACTTGGCTTCTTCGGAGGAAGGCGCGCAAGACCCGGTGCTTTCGTCTCTCTTGAAAGCGCTCGCAGTCGCCGGGTTTTCGGCGATGAACATCATGATCCTGTCTGTTTCGGTCTGGTTTGGAACGGATCCCGCGACGCGACATGCATTCCACATGATCTCGGCGGCGCTCGCTCTGCCGGCGATGGTCTATTCCGGCAGAGTATTCTATCGCTCGGCCTGGGCTGCATTGAGGCGCGGCCGAACCAACATGGACGTTCCGATCAGCGTCGGCGTTGTCCTTGCCTTCGCGCTAAGCGTCTATGATATGCTTCAGAATGCACCATACGCCTATTTTGACGCGAGCGTCTCCTTGCTGTTTGTTCTGCTGGCGGGCCGGACACTGGATCAGATGATGCGGGGCAGGGCGCGTTCGGCCGTCGGCGCACTGGCAAGGCTCTCTCCCCAGGGTGCCAACGTCGTGACAGCAGATGGCGCCGTCAGCTACCTCCCGCTTCCCGAAATTCGACCAGGAATGCATCTTCTCGTAGCTGCGGGCGACCGAGTGCCGGTCGACAGTGTCGTCGTAGCGGGGGCGTCCGAGCTCGATTATTCGCTCGTCTCCGGCGAGAGCTGCTGGAGACACGCAGTACAGGGCATCGAGATACGGGCCGGCGTGATGAACCTGTCCAACCCGCTCACCTTGCGGGCGACCAGCTCGGCAGACGATTCCTTCCTTGGCGAGATGGCGCGCATGATGGAGGCGGCAGAAAGCGGGCGCTCGACCTACCGCCGGCTGGCCGATCGCGCCGCTACGCTCTATGCCCCCGTCGTTCACGGGCTGGCCTTGGTGTCGTTGTGCGTCTGGCTCTATGCGACCGGCGATCTCCACAAGGCGATCACCATCGGCATCGCCGTGC
The DNA here is from genome assembly GCF_030124325.1 of Sinorhizobium sp. 8-89. Classification (GTDB taxonomy): domain Bacteria; phylum Pseudomonadota; class Alphaproteobacteria; order Rhizobiales; family Rhizobiaceae; genus Sinorhizobium. Next base: position 129,220 of record NZ_JASKLR010000006.1, on the reverse strand, counting down.
TGATCATCACCTGTCCGTGCGCACTCGGGCTCGCGGTCCCGATGGTCCAGGTCGTCGCCGTACGCCGGCTCTTCGAGCAGGGGGTCATGGTTCGCGAGGGATCCGCATTAGAAAGACTGACCGACATCGATACGGTGCTGTTCGACAAGACCGGAACGCTCACGTTGGGCGAAATGCGTCTCGTCAACGTTGGCAGCATTCCGCCGGAGGTACTGTCCCTGGCGGCCGCTATGGCCAGGTCGTCGAAACATCCCGCCTCTGTCGCGATAGTTGCCGCGGCTGGCAGGCAAGTCGCTCGTGCGTCATTCGACAGCCTGAAGGAGGTGCATGGGCACGGTATAGAGGCGAGGACAGGGGAGGTCGTCTATCGCCTCGGGCGGCCGACCTGGGCCTCTTCAGCGTTCTCGCCGAGTGCCGACGAGGGAAACTCAACAACATCGGTATTGTCGAAGAACGGCCATGAGCTTGCAGTCTTCGAATTCGAGGACCCGCTGCGCCCGGGCGCTCGGGAACTCGTTGGCGCCCTGCGTGCCGCCGGCCTTTCCGTGCGCATCGCGTCAGGAGATCGCTATGCCGCCGTCTCGTCCGTTGCCCACCAACTGGCAGTGAACGACTTCGCGGCCGAATTGCTTCCAGGTGAAAAGGTCGACCTCATCCGGACATTGGCGAGCGAGAACCGCAAGGTGCTGATGATCGGCGACGGGCTCAACGATGCTCCGGCGTTGGCGGCGGCGCATGTGTCGATTGCCCCCTCGTCCGCCGCGGACGTCGGGCGGAACGCATCCGACTTTGTTTTCCTCTCACGCAGCCTGCTGGCGATCCGGGAAATCAAGGAGACTGCAGCGCGAGCCGATGCTCTGATACGCCAGAATTTCGCGATGGCGGTGGCCTATAATATCGTCAGCGTGCCCTTTGCCATTGCCGGGCAGGTCACACCGGTCGCTGCTGCGATCTCCATGTCTCTATCCTCGATCGCGGTCGTCGGGAATGCGCTCCGCCTCGGCGCGCGAACCCGCATGCGTCGCGACATCATCCAGACGACAGAGGCAGCGTCGGTAAAGACATGAGTTATCTTGCTGTCCTCATACCGGTAGCATTGGCGATGGGCGTAGTGGGGCTGGGCGCGTTTTTCTGGTCGTTGAAATCCGGGCAATATGAGGATCTCGACGGAGCCGCGGAACGGGTCCTGTTGGCGGATGAGGACGAGGTGACGGCGCCGACAGGATCGCTTCGGAAGGAACTGGCCGAGTGCGGTGGCGTTTCCGATGAAAGACGACAGGATCCTAAAAAGCTCCCCTCGGAGGCGAAATGCAACAGGACATAGATGAACGCGTGGACGATGACCGCTCTCCGGAGCAGCACGAGCAGCCAGACCGGCAGATCGATCCTTCGGAGTCCGTTACCCTGTTCGCGATAGCGCTCGGGACTATCGGAGCCTTGGCTGGCCTCGCCGCCGGGTTCTTCTTTTCATCCGGTTCAGGGACGGGTGCCTCAGTCCTCAATTGCCTTATTGCCACCCTTGCCGGTGGATCGGCAGGGGTGGTCACGGGCGGAACGATAGGGGCCGCCATCGGCGTGTTGCGCGGCGTCAGTGCGCCGAAACGAACGGCCGATTCAACCTCGAGGGCAAACCTGACCACGCTCAGTTGACGTCGTGATGAGGCCTTATCTCGTCGCCGGCCCAGGCCCTTGAGCGGTGCCGCCACCCTGCATACGCTGCAAGGGTCGTCGTACTCCGAGCGGCGACGCCGCCGGTACTGCCACCCGAGCTCTGAGATCCAGCACCGCCATTCCCGATGCCGAGAATGGCTGGGAGAGGCTCGCGATTGCGCGCTGGCCCGTGTTGGGCTTACCGGGGGCGGCGTGCACAGACGGCGTCATGATACCCGCGCGCAGGCCGATATTGCTCCTGAGGCATTTTGGTCCACCGCTTCGATGTTTCTGTTACACTTCTATTCCTAACTGGGGACTCGAAATGACCTCCGACAATTTGCCGGAACAAGTCGACCGACTTCTCGACAATGCCGATCTTGCGGAAGCTCTCGAGAACGAACAGTTCAAGCGATTTCTCGACCAAGTGCCGATCGCTCTCGTCATCTCTAAGATCGGTGCTCGGGGCGAGCGGATTATCTACGCCAACCCTGAGTTCGAGAGCCTTTCAGGACTGACCGCGGCGGAGGTTGCGAACAGAGAGTGGGGCGTGCTTGAAGCAGAGCCTGTCATCGCTCGGTCAGGCCGTCGTTATCCAGACCGATCGCGTCGGAACCTTCAAAAGAAGTGCCGGTGACACGACCATCATAATCGACGTTTATTCAAACGTTGTTGAAGACGACGAGGGGCAGCCGTGTTTTCGCCTCGTCGCACTTGTGGATGTGACCGAGCACAAGCAGGCCGAACGCGAGGAGCTCGAAAAACGTATCAAAGAGCAGGATCTCCTAATTAGCGAGCTGCAACATCGGGTGAAGAACAACCTTCAGATGATAACGGCACTAATCCGGCTCGAAGCACGCAGCAATCCGGCCCCGGACACGCAGTCCTTCGAAAGGTTGGCCGGCCGTATTGAAGCACTGACCACGCTGTATCAGACCCTCGCAAAGGGAGGGAGCAGCCAGAACGTCGATCTTGGCATCTATATCGGTCAGATCGCATCCGCTGTCATGGCATCGAACGCTTGCGATGGGGTTAGCCTCGACATGAAAATCGACCCCTATCCTGTTACGATTGACGTGGCGATGCCAACCGGGCTTGTCGTCAACGAACTGCTCACCAACGCGCTCAAGCACGCTTTTGCGGGGCGAGAAGGAGGGGTGATCACTCTGCGAAGCACTTTTGAAGACGGTGCTTATCGCGTGATCGTTGCGGACGACGGAATAGGTTTCCCGGACGGGGAGACTTGGCCCAAGCCCGGCAAACTTGGCGAGTTGATCGTGCAATCGCTGCACGAAAACTCTAAAGCCGATCTCAAGGTGAGTTGCACTCCGGGTCAAGGCACATGCGCAACGATTAGTTTCAGGCAACGGCCATGTTGATAATTTTGAGAAAAGTTCCGATCTTGGCTTGTCTCCACTTCAACTCAGGAGACAAGTCGCCGTGCTGGTGATCGGTACGTTCCTGGCGTGATTGGTGCCGCCCTCAAATGATGCTGGAGAATCTCTGGCGCTCGCGAATATAGGCGACTGCGGCGGCCTCTAAGCTTTGCACTCCTCTTGAGGAGCGCTTCACCTTCTCCTTCGGCCGAGCATCGCCGAAGTCGCGCCGCAGGTCCGGTGTTGACCGATTCGCGAGAGTGCCGGTGCATAGCGGTGGGCGGGTGCTGTGGCTTGTATCAGTCGCCTCTTTAGGATCCTTATGCGTCAACGGCCCGCAGTTTTTCATTGCCGCTTGCCACGGGCTCTGGGTGCTCGCGGCGTATTTCGCCTATGAAATATCGGCCTCACGCCGTAGCTCGTCTGCAATCATCGGCCGCTTGGTGGATATGCTCGAGACCGCTGCAGCGCCGTGACAAGCCTCGTGAAGTGGCCGTCTCCCGAGAACATCAAGAGATGAACGACGAGTTCGCATGTTTCAATCGCGCCGATCGCGAGCTCCACGTTCACGTTGCCCTTGAGCCTGCGCTGGCCGAACGAGTCGGTGAATTCCTTGGCGGGCTTGGTGACGACGTGATATCCATCATAGTCGAGCCAGTCGATCAGCGGGTGGATAGGACGAGCTTCCTGATCTCCGATCAGGACTGTGTGATAGTAGGCCCCAGCCAGGTAGCCGCGCTTTTGAAAGGCCGCTATAGGTTTGCGGAAATCGACCTTCGAAGCCAAGCCTCTTTGACGTAGCATAGAGATGGCGCCGTCGATGAAAATTGCGATTTTCTCGCGATGTTCGAACGTTGCGACCCTCCGCTAAACCCGCGGATGGCTACTAGCCGATGTTCATCACCTGCGCCGACCGCAAATATCATACGGTCGTGGCCTTAACTCGCCGGACTTTGGCGGATGATACATTGCGGAACGAACGCTCAACGGCACGATTTGATTTCAAGCGGGCTGCAGCCGCCGCAGTAGCCCGACGTATTTAAGCTGGCAAGTTTGGGCCGAGATGGTGTTTGGGAAAAACATCATTGTCTCTGGTCGAAAGGAGCGCGATGTGTCGTATAAGGTAGGCGCGGGGGGCGTCGAAAGGTCGGTGGCGGCCATGATATATCTCCTCCCGAAGTTTGAAGTCGTCTTCGACAAGACATTGGCCGGGATCCGGACAGGAGGCTTTGACGGGTGTCAAAGACACGCAGTGATTGTAGTCCACTGGGGCGGCTATCGAGTGTGTCGCTCTAGAGAAGTCGGATTCGATGGATACTGATCAGCGATTGCGGCTGAAGTGCCGGACGGCGCGACTGGGGCGGTCCACTTTGATCCGCGTCAAGATGTAAATATCTCGGCAGCCATATCCTCGTAGGTCGTTACTGGCCAGAGAAGAGGCGAAATGTCGACACCACAAACCATCCGGCTGGCAAGCGCGCCACGTTTGCGCGCGGCACCAAGCCCTGCAGAAGAGGCGTATCATCCCGAAGCCGAACTGAGCGGGACGGACGGGAGTTCACATTGTTGACCTGCAAAACACAACCGAGCTCGCGCCAAGTCGGCGCCACCGCGAGGGAATCGCCAATGTGGCGTTCGAAGACAGTTATCGAGCTGACCGTCGGGGCACTTTTTGGTTCAGGATTTCTACTCCTTTCAGAATATCGGCTGCAGGTACTCGGCTATCTTCCTTATCTGCTCGTACTCGCTTGTCCGCTCCTGCGCATGGTTCATTATGGCCGCGACAACGCGGCGCATAGACGCTCGCGTCAGGAAGAGAACGTGCCTGAAGCCTAGGCGGACTGTCGCGGCGGAGATATTGTCGCGGTCTCCTTACCCACCGCCCCTCTACGAATTAGCCCGGAACCGTTTACCGGCGCGCTCTGGTAGACGAGACAGCGCGCGCGCCCGGCTTGCGGCCCCATGTTGGTGGATGAATCGATCACGATCGGAACGACCGCAGATGGAATCGCCCGGCCGCTTGACTCGCCAAAGGCGTTGATTGCTAGGCTCCGATCGCATCATGACGATCGGCTGTTCAGACCACTTCAATTTTCCTTTGCTGCCGCTGCTGCGGACCAGTGACCGGTGAAGAGGGGGAGCATCGAGGCTACCTCACCTCCATCACACCTTCAGCGAACTCGAGGAGTGCGTCAGCACTGCCGCCGGGCGGCCCATTTGACGGCCGTTCCCTGGCGCACGTATTCGTTCGAAGACGCGCCCATGACGGCATCATCCCCGACGGCGAGTGAGCCCCCACACAGAGTGAGGTCGACCTCCCAGCCGGTCTTCGATCAGGACTTTAGGCGATGAAGTTCCTTGCGTATGAGTATGAGGGTCGGGTCGTCTGGGTAGGGGACCGCGACAAAGCCCTGTTCCCGTTCGAGTTCGATAGCTTCGCGGTTTTCCCGGCTTTCGATCGATTCCAGTGTCTTGACGCCGAGTGCCTGCGCATAGCGGGCGACATGCCGCAGCAATTCCCAGGCGATGCCCTTGTGCTTGTCCTCGGCTCGAACGGAGATCGCCACCTCTGCCTTTTCCATAGACGGATCGCAGACAACCATCGCCGTTGCAGCGATCGCTTTGTGACCGTCGGCAAAGGCAAGGAAGTTCTCCGTCAAATTGTGATCGACCCTCGTCATGGCTACGACACGCTCGTGGCTCACCTCGCGAACACCGCCCAGAAAACGGAAGCGCAGGTCTTCAGGCGTCACATGGGCGAAGAATTCCGCCAAGAGCGTCTCGTCCTCGGGGCGGACCTGTTGAACATGGAGCACGAGCCCGGTTCGGGTCAGGAGATCGCAACTCCAGACGTCGGCAGCCCCCGATGCGGACAAGCCGACCATGCCCAGCTCTTCGGTCGTCCGCGCCGGAAGCGCATCCACGGCGATCTCGACGATGACCTTCAATGCCTGCGTGCTTGCGGCATGGGAAAAAGTCTCGTAGGCATCGAGAACCCGATCGAGGCTGAAGCGATGCGTGATCAGCTTTTTCGGGTCGATCTTGCCCGCCTGCACGGTCTTCAGGAGCATCGGCGTCGTGGCCGTATCCACCAGCCGCGTGGTGATCGCGATGTTCTGCGACCACAGCTTTTCGAGATGCAGATCGGCCTTTGCGCCGTGGACACCGATATTGGCGATGACGCCGCCTGGCGCGACGATCTCCTGGCAAAGATCGAAAGTGACAGGAATGCCGACCGCCTCGATCGCGGTGTCGACGCCCTTACCTCCAGCCAGCGCCAGAACCTGCTGCACGGCGTCATCGCCGCTCGCCCTGAGCGTCTGCGTGGCGCCGAAGCGTTTCGCCACCTCGAGACGGTTCTCGTCGAGATCGACCATGATGATCTCGGCCGGAGAAAAAAACTGTGCCGTTAGCAGCGCCGCCAGCCCAATCGGCCCGGAGCCGACGATGGCGACCGTGCCGCCCGGCTGGACCTTGCCGTTCAGCACGCCACATTCGAAGCCTGTGGGGAGAATATCGCTTAGCATGACAAGCGCTTCCTCGTCGGCGCCCTGCGGGATCGGATAAAGGCTGGTGTCGGCATGCGGGATGCGGACATATTCGGCCTGGGTCCCGTCGATCGTGTTGCCGAGAATCCAGCCGCCGGTGGTGCAGTGGGAATACATACCGCGTCGGCAATAGTCGCACTTGCCGCAGGAGGAGATGCAGGAGATCAGGACGCGGGCTCCCTTGGTGAACTGCGTCACTCCGGCGCCCGTCTCCTCGACGATCCCCACGCCTTCATGGCCGAGGATGCGGCCTGGCGCGCAGGACGGCACGTCACCCTTGAGGATGTGCAGGTCGGTGCCGCAGATCGTGGTCCTCGTCATCTTTACGATGGCGTCGGTCGCCGTGGCGATCGTGGGCATCGGCCGTTCCGCAAGGAATTTCCGTCCCGGTCCTTCGTAGACGAGAGCCTTCATCAAGTTTCTCCTTCGCACTATTTGCGATCGGTTGTGGACTTTACTGATTGTGCACGCGCCGCTGCGGTTGAGCTTTGACGTCGGTCAACGCAGGGCGCCGCTTCAGGAAAACTCTGCCTCTCGGCGGCGTTTTACGCCCGCCAAGCATACGGGCCGAGCGGGTGCACTCTTTCACTCCGTGGCGTTTACGCCCATGTGCAGTTGGCTTGGCGCTGTCCTCGTGAAAGGGCCGTTGACGCATATCAATACACGCGCGGGAGAACTACCGTATGCATGCCCAGCTGGTGTCTTCTCGAGAAGGACGATCATGCAGAACATCAAACGTGCCTTGTCGGGCATACTGGCACTGCTGAGCGCCCTGTGGCTGGCGGCTGAGCCTTCCCTTTTCCAGCCGGCCAATTTCCAAGCGTTTCGCGAAACGATGCTTCAATACAGCGGCGTTATCGCCACGGGTGCGATGAGCATCGCAATGATCCTGGCGCTACGACCGCGCTGGCCGGAGGCCTGGTTCGGCGGGCTGGATAAGATGTACCGCCTGCACAAGTGGCTTGGCATAACCGCCCTCGTCGTCTCCGTAGTTCATTGGCTGTGGAGCGAGGGGGTCAAATGGGCGACGAGCTTGGTTGGCTTATGCGACCGGCCCGCGGAGCAAGGCCGGCTCTTGAGAACCCGGCTGAACAGCTCTTCATGGGCCTGCGCGGTTCCGCGGAAGCGGTGGGGGAATGGGCATTCTACGCGGCCGTGTTGTTGATTACACTGGCGCTGATCAAGCGCTTCCCCTACCGGCCCTTCTACAAGACACATCGCTTGCTTGCCGTGGTATATCTGGTGCTTGTATTTCACTCGGTGGTGTTGACGAAGTTTAGCTACTGGACGTCGCCCGTCGGCATCGTGGTCGGGCTGCTCATATTCGCCGGCACTTACGCGGCGATAATTGTGCTGCTGCGTCGCGTAGGTGCGGATCGGCAGGTTCAGGGTAAGATCTCGTCGCTCCAGTACTATCCGGGCGTGCGCGCGCTTGAAACCGAGATCGAGGTGCCGAATGGCTGGCCCGGCCACAAGCCCGGCCAGTTCGCCCTTGCGACCTCCGATACGGCGGAAGGTGCGCACCCGTACACAATCGCGTCCGCATGGAACGACAAGGATCGGCGGATTACCTTCGTCACCAAAGAACTGGGCGACCATACCAGTCGGCTGCGCGACAAGCTGCATGTCGGGCAGGATGTGAGGATTGAAGGGCCATATGGTTGCTTCACCTTCAACAACGGCAAGCCGCGGCAGATCTGGATCGGGGGTGGCATTGGAATCACGCCCTTCATCGCCGGCATGAAGCATATCGCTTTGGAGCGGCGGGCATATCCGGGTCAAGAAGGATTCCCGTTAATCGACCTGTTTCATTCCACCGCCGAGTATGACGAAGTGGCCCTCGCCAAATTGAGGGCGGATGCGGAGGCCGCGGATCTCCATCTGCACGTCCTGGTCGACTCCCGTGACGGACTGCTGACTGCGATCGTATCCGCGCCGCCGTGCCCGAATGGCGCGAGGCCAGCATCTGGTTCTGTGGACCGGCAGGCTTCGGCGAAGCGGATTTTGCCGCGCAGGGACTGCCTGTAACCGAGCTTCCACCAGGAACTGTTCGCGATGCGGTGAAGGATCTTGAGGAAAACCATCGAGCGAAGCCCAATTCAGCTTGACCGCTTCTGCACCTCGCCCGCATCCATCAGCGCGTACAGGATGCCCATCACCGCGGAGCCGGCGCCGAGTGGCAGCAGGACGATCGTGATCGCCGCTACGGCCGGCGTATGTTCGACGGCGCGTATGGCGGCGAAATCGTAGCTTCGGGGGGACCCGCGAGGAGGCCGAAGGCGAGCAGCAGGCTCAGCGCGCCGAAGCTTGCCATGACGATATAGAGATAGCCTGCGCTTCGGTTGTCGGCGTCGCGATGGTGCGACATCACCAGCGCCCGCGAGGCCAGCGACATGAACTCCCGGGAGAGCAGAAAGGTGAAGGCGGCGGCTGCCAGCACCACTAGATTCATGCCGGCGAGAAAGGCCGGGAAAAACGGCAGCACGCGCTCAGGCACGTGCTCGTGGCAGCCGTGGCCGAGCGCGTATAGACCGGCCGCCGAGATCGACGACCGCGAGGAAGAATGCCGCAAGTGCGTCGACCTGGAAATGGGCGCCGAGCCACGGCAGGCCGAGGGGGAGGACGAGTGCTGCGGGACTGGCAGGCGAGACCGTCGCGAAAAGCTCAGTAACCGCGGTCGCGTAGGCGATCGCCGAGACGATGAGGCTGATGCCGTAAATGATCGAGGCTGACTGGCTTGCTCGTGCAATGAAGACCGCCAGAACCGCCGTCGCCAGAAAAGCCAGCACACATAGCAGCAAGGCAAGGACCGACGTCATGGGCGGTCCCCCCGCGCCGCGTCCGCTTCCGCCGGGCTTGGGGGTTTGGCGCTGCCGACGGCCTTCAGCCGCACGCCGCGCCCACCGTTCTCGCTCACGGTTCCTTCGTTGATCAGTTCGAGGCCGGCGGTATCGAGAGCAGCCAGCAGCCGCATCAGAGCGTATCCACGTTACCGCGGACCACATTAGGGCTTGCCTCCATGCGCTGGATGGTCGGGACCGAGATCCCGGCCAGTTCAGCGAGCTGACGCTGGTCGATCCCGAGAAGGGCCCTGGCGGCCCGCAATTGAGCAGCGGTAATCACGCTTCGACCATCGCTTGTCTTGCTCTGGCTCTGATAATCGGAATCTAGCACCTCTCTAATTGATGGTTCAAAACAATATTCTGATGCACGGGACGTTTCTAGACTTAGGAGCCGATTGCCAACATCCTGCGGCTCGCAAGCGGGGCCTCCGCCGCCGGGATACCGAGGTGACAAAGGACTTTCAGTCGAAGTCGCAGGGCCACGTTGCTGGGACGGTAAGTTCAGGCGGCAGTTTCGTCGCAGTGTCACCACATGCCAAATTGATCTGTGCTTGCTGGAGGCCGGTTGCTGCCGAGAGGTCCACTCCCTCGATCCTCGTCAAAGAGAGGACAGAATGGTCGAATGCGATCGGTCCCTCGATGATTGCCCCACTGAGATCAGCGCGGGAAAGATTGGCACGCGAAAACCGGATGCCCTTCAATTTCGCACCGACGAACTTGGCGCGCCCGAGTTCGGCTTTCTCGAAATTGACTCCGGTGAGATGCGCTCGGCTGAAGTCGGCGCGTTGCAGGGCGGCGTTCGCGAAGGAAGCGCCTTCCGCAGACATTCCAACGAAAATGCTTCGGTGAGCTTCGACCCGATCGAAGTTTGCCTTTTCGGCTTTTGCTCCAGCGAGCGACGTGCGCACTAGTTTTGCTTTTTCGAGATTTGCCGATTTGAGATTGGCGTCGCGGAGGTCGGTGAGAGTAAAGTCGGCGCCAAGGAGGGTAGCGCCTTCAAGGTTAGCGCCCCTGAGGATGAGATGGCTCTTATTGCAGTCGGTCCAGTCGAGCCCGGGCGCGGGTGAATTCCTGCAATGCACGGCCGCCGCGGGACTCGCCCAAACCAGGGCAAGCACGGCTGGGCCAAGCATCAAGGTGAGGAGTACCGGGATCGAGGCCCTGCGCTTGCCGGCGGCATGCGTCCGATCGACAGAGCGACCGACGCTCGCGGCATGAACATCGGCAAAATGCTTGAGAGCCTCGGCATGGATTTTCATTGCGTTCTACCTGTGATTTTTTGACCGCTTTTCAGGACTGCTGTCGGCACTTGTGAAAGCCACCGCCGACCATGTCTCTAGAGTAGAGTGCCCGATTTTGTCCCTTGGCATCTTGTTCCGCGTCAATCGGGGCGAGCATCAAGAAGTCGCTACGATTTGGCCGCAACTGGGGCGGCCAACGGCAACCTCCTGCCTCCAAATGTTCACTGCACCCTTGGCCCGATCGGCTAAGGTCGTTGCGCCTTGATGTACGCGACGAGATCGGCAATCTCGGAGCGTGTCAACGAGAGATCGGGCATACGGGAGTGATGGGGTGCGGCCAAGAAAGCGGAAAGGCGGGTCTCGTTAAATTGTTCCGCCTGACCGATCTGAGCGAATGTCGGAACGGTATCAGAGGCGTGAAGTTGCCCGGGTGAAACGACGTGACACTCGCTGCACCAGCGCTGGGCTATGCTACGCCCGCGGGCTCGATCGGCCGCGGCGCTCTCGCCGATGACCGTCAAAACGAGAGCAACGGCGATGGCGCATTGGGGACCACGCGTTCGATACATTGCAGCCGCGTCCTTTTGGTTCACCAACAACCGCGCGTTCGCGTCGCTGGCTATGGTTTACATCGATGCTCAAGCCGCGTCCGGATGATGAGCCTTCCAGTCAGACACATCAGTTCCGGATATTGCGACGCGCCTATCGGGCGTGAACTCCTGACAGTCGAACTTCTTGGAAGCGATATCGCTGAAGACTGCGATGTACTCCTGCAGGCGGCACTCGTTACAAAGCGGCGGATCGGCGATGTCGAGCAGTGCTTCCTTCGTGACAAGAACGATTTCGTCGCCTCCGACGTCTCTTTCCATGATCAGAAGCCCGTCGTCACCAGACGCCTTCATCATTCCACTAATCAATTTCAGGGGCATTTGTGATCCTCCTGGCATGCGGATCTGGGCTCCGATACGCAACATTATGCTACACCGATGGGGAAGACTCCTTGATCAAGCTCAAACTCGAATGTGCCAGTGCGAGCCTCTGGTGGAGTTATCTCGAACGATCCGGCCCGGTGCAGCATTCGAGCGACCTCGTTGCCACAGGGGAGAACATGCTGGCTGAGTGCGCGCCTGCAGGCTCCCAATCGGTTTTCTGAAGCTGCAAGAGAACGAGACCGGCTCATCGGCGCTGCCAGCGACCATACCAGTCGGAAGAAGCTTGCGCGCTTTGAGTTGGAGTAATCAGCCGGCGCGTCTGCCACAGTCGCGCATGTCTCCGATCCAGCGAGAGCGCTTCTTCTCATCGGCAAACGAGAGACCGTAGAAACTCTCGCGAATGGGTTTGATGCCGGCGAAGCCCAACATGCTGCGTTCGAAACTGCGCACGCCATATGCGCCGAAATACCACCGGTACAGAAGCACCGGCATTCCCATGGTAACGACTATGCGGGCCGAGCGCCCGGCAAGCAGCTTCTTGGGGAAACCGCCTTTCTTGTATTCCATCGCAAAGCCGGGCCTAAAGATGTGCTCAAGGAAGCCCTTGAGCAGGGCCGGCATCGTTCCATGCCAAAGCGGGAATAGAAAGACCCAGTGTTCTGCCCAGCGCATATCCTCTCGCGATTGCTCCAACGTGGACGGCAATGCTCCCGTCTCGAAATCCTGTTGGGTTCGCAGCAGCGGAAACTCGAGCGTTGCTACCTCGATGCGGCGGACCTCGTGTCCTGCCGCGGCAGCACCCTCGACATAGGCGTCAGCCATTGCGTGCAGGAGGTGATGCCCGGCGGGGTCTGGATGGCCCTGAATCACTGCGATGCGCTTAATCACTGGAACTCCTCCTATCTGCCAGAAGACTGCGATTTGTTCGCGCCCGGAGAAGCGGCTGGTGACGTCTGTGTTGGCAACGAAATCGCTGACGATCTCTCTGCGGCCCATGACGGCCATCTGCAACTTCAACTTTCACATATCTTGGGCAGATCGGGCGCAGAGAACTTTGATGTCGCGCAATCGGCACGGTGATCGCGAGCGCAGTAATGGGTCGACTACTCGCCCTCCAGCAACCGATAGATTTCCTGTTCCTGAGCAAAATGTAGCCGTGTGATGGCTTCGAGCCCGTGAAGCAGCCGCTCGATCTCGTAGCGCTGCGTCGCGCTTGGGCCATGGTCGCCGAGGGCCTTTCGAAGGGAAGTCAAGCTGTGGACCTGACGCAGGATCTCTATGTGAGTCCTGCTCATGCCGGCGAAGGCATCCGGCGTGCCTGCTTGCCTGCGCAGTCGTGGATAGAGTTCCTCGTCGTCCCGCCGCTCATGCGGAAGAAGATATCGTCGCAGCAAGGAGTCCAGGTCTGCAAGCTCGTTGCGAACTTCAGATTCAGAAGCACGTTGGATACGGTCGGTCGTATGGCGGATCTCATCCACCACATCCAGCAGGGCCCGATGTTCGGCTTCGAGTTCCAGGAGTTCCAAATGCGACAAGTGTGTTGTTTTCCGCCAGTCACGCAGAGGGTCTGCGAGCGCCCGCAGCGCATTCAAGATGGCGACGACGTCGATTGCTTCTTGCAGCAGCGCGCCCTGAACCGGTGTCAGGTAGCCGAAGGCGGCCGCAAGCATGCCGGCGACGGACAGGCCCATCCCCATATAGACGCTCTGGAGGGCTATGCTGCGTGACCTATGCGCGATGTGGATAGCGCTGACGAGGCGATCGAGCCTGTCCACCAGGATCACGACGTCCGCCGCTTCCGAGGAGGCAGCCGCCCCGCGCGCGCCCATGGCTACTCCTACGTCGGCGGCCGCGAGAGCCGGCGCGTCGTTGACGCCATCGCCCACCATCATCACCGGTCCTGCCGATCCTTCCGCTTCCACAATCCGAGTTTTGTCCTCCGGTTTCAATTCGGCCACAACGCTGTCCAGCCCCAGGAAGGACTGAAGGCTTTCCGCGAGCTCTGTGCGATCCCCGGTCGCAAGTACGATCCGGTCGACGCCGGCATCGCGCAATCGCCTCAGCACGCTGCCGGCCTCCGGCCTGACTTCGTCCGCAAGCAGAAACGCGCCCGCTAGAACTCCGTCCATGGCGGTGAGCACGGAGACGGTGCCATCCCTCCGGATCCACTGCCGGATGTCTTGCGAGAAGGCGGTCTCCTCGATCCTGGCGCTGACGAAATCCCAGCCGCCTACCGCAATCTCGTGGCCGTCGATGCGGCCGGTCACGCCGGAGCCCGCCTCTTCACGGGATCCAGATGGTGCGGCCAGCCGCAACCCCCGCTCCCGTGCGGCTGCGACCAGTGCGCGGGCGATGACGTGGTGTGAGCCCTGATCCAGCGATGCGGCCAGACGCAGCACTTCCAAAGGGTCGAGATCGGTGCGGGACTTAACCTCGATAAGACGGGCCCGGCCGTCGGTAATCGTCCCGGTTTTGTCGAGGATCACCGTCTTGATGCGGGCAAGCGTTTCAAGGGCGCCTCCGCCCTTCACGAGCACGCCTTTGGCGGCGCAGCGGGAGACACCGGAGATAATCGCCACCGGGACCGCGAGAATGAGGGGGCACGGTGTCGCAATGACGAGGACGGCGAGCGCCCGGATCGCTTCGCCACTCACGGCCCAGGCGCCGCCGGCGAGGAGCAGCGTGACCGCAAGAAAGCCCAGCGCATATCGGTCGGCAAGCCGAACGATGGGCGCCTTCGCGGCTTTTGCCGCCTCCACTAGCCTGACGATTGCCGCATAGGTGCTGTCCCTCGCCGCGCTTGAGGCGACCATTTCGAAGGCATCGCCGGCGTTTGTCGTGCCGCTCGTCACTGGCTCGGCGGATCGGCGCCGGATCGGCATTGCCTCGCCCGTCAAGGCCGACTCGTCCAGCACGGCGATGCCATCCAGCATATTTCCGTCGACCGGCACCACCTCGCCACGGCGTACCAGAATTCGGTCGCCAGGATTAAGTTCTTCGATGGAAACCTCCTGCAACTGCCCATCCGCGTAACGCACGGCGGTGTGCGGTACCCGGTTGAGCAGCGCTGTCAGTTCTCGGCGTGCGCGCCTTTGAGCGAAGTCCTCGAGCGCCTCGCCACCACTGTACATCAGTGCGACGATGCTGCCGGTCAGGTATTCGCCGAGAATGAGGGCGCCGCCCATTGCGAGAGCCGCGATGAGGTCCAGCCCGAATTCCTTCCTCCCGAGACTGATCGCGATGTCGGTAAGGAGGCTCGCCAGGATCATCGCGGTGCCGGCAGCCCAGGACGCGGCGCTGAGGTCGGGCCGGCCCGCGAGCCAGGTGACTGTGCCAGCGAGCAAGGCTACAGCGATGAGGGCAAGGAGAAGGCGCTTGCCCAGCTCTCCCCCTTGCCAAACCGGTTCGAAATCTCCGCTCCTCGTCAAGGTACTCTCCAACAGATCTCGTGAAGGATATTGGATCCCAGGACCGTTGTCATGATTCCGCGCAATGTCCCGCAAGAACGCCACCGGCGAGGAAAGAAAGCGCATGACAACGGGAATGGGCGCCGCCGTTCGCAGCGCATCGAAAGCTTGCAACTCCGGACCGGGTTTGCTTTTACTTGGCGGGGGTTCACTTGGATCATCTCAAATGACGGTGCAGCGGCGGCGGCGCATCATTAAGCGTCAGAGAAGTTCTGTTGGTTTGGCGCTTGTCGCTGCAATATCGTTCCTCGCAGGCATGACCGATGCCATGGGGCTTATGTCGCTCGGGGATTTTGTGTCGTTCATGAGTGGCAACACGACTCGCGCCTCCGTCGCCCTGATCCAGGCCGACGTCGCGCGGGGAGTACTTCTCATCGGGGGCCTGATCACCTTCGTGATAGGGAACGCCGTGGGAGTGATGGTCTCGATCAGGTTCAGGCCGCATGCTGTTTTGCTGTTCGTATCCGTTCTGCTCGCATGCGCAGCCCTGTTAGCCGATCAGAGAGAGCTCCGGTTCCTTATGCTTGTTCTGGCGATGGGAGCGATCAACGCCTCTGTCGAGCAGATCGAAGGGCTGCCGGTTGGCTTAACATATGTTACCGGGGCACTGTCGCGCTTCGGACGAGGGTTGGGACGCTGGGCGATGGGCATCCGCAACACGCATTGGGTCATCCAAATAGTGCCGTGGCTCGGCATGATGGCAGGAGCCATTTCAGGGGCAGCCCTCGTGCAAGAAATAGGAAGCCTGGGCCTATGGGTGCCGTCGGCTGCAGCCCTGTTATTGGCAGCAGTCGCGATCCAAATACCCCGTCGCTGGCAAAGTAGGTTCATTCAGCACCGTTAGTGGTTATCCGCGTGGAATCTTGCCCATAACCCATTTGCAAAGCCGCTCGCTGCCCGTCTGCTCCAAATCGGATGTGCTTTCAACCTGACCCGGAGTAGATGGCGCAACACTTGCGCGCTTTCAGGAAAGCCGACATCAAAACATTGCACGGGGGCAGTGAATGGAACCTCTTATTCTCCGTCTGGGGCTTGCTCTGGCAATAGGTCTACTCGTGGGGCTCGAGCGTGGATGGCGGGAAAGGGAAGCGCCGGCAGGCAGCCGCACGGCAGGCATCCGCACCTACGGCATTTCGGGTCTGTTTGGCGGGATCCTGGCGGCACTGTCCGATGCGCAGCGAAGCCACCTTATCTTTGCCGCAGGGTTCATGAGCTTCGCGCTGAGTTTCACCTGGTTCAAACTGCGCGAAGCGCGGCACGATGAGGATTTCAGCGTCACCGGCGTCATTGCCGGATTGGCGGTTTTTGCGCTCGGCGGATTGGCGGTGACTGGCGACTACAGGGTGGCGGCGGCGGGCGCGGCTGCACTCGCTGGCGTGCTCGCCAGCCGCGAGCTAATGCACAATCTTCTCAAGAAGCTGTCATGGATCGAACTGCGTTCGGCTCTCGTGCTGGCGGCGATGACCGCCATTGGGCTGCCTCTTCTTCCAAACCATGCCATTGACCCATGGGGTGGTTTCAATCCACGTGAAATTTGGTTCTTCACGGTCCTGAGCGCCACCATTTCATTTGTTGGCTACGTCGCGGTTCGCCTACTTGGCCCGTCAAGAGGACTGGTGGTGGGCGGGCTGGTGGGGGCAATCGTTTCATCGACTGCCGTGACAGCCAGTTTTGGGCAGAAGGCACGCTCTGGCGAGGAGCCGGGGCCGTTGGCTGGGGCCGCAAGCATCGCCGCCGTCGTCTCGCTACTGCGAGTGTTGACGGTAATTCTTGTCATCTCTCCGCCGGTCTTTCCTGAAGTTGTCCTGCCAATAATTGCAGCGGCGTTGATTTTTGCTGCGGGTGGTGCCGCCCTGATGGTTAAGAGTGCACCTCCCGCCGACGAACCAATCACCGCACGCAATCCGTTTGAACTCTTTCCGCTTCTTATCTTTGCAGGTCTGTTTGCCCTGACTGCGACGACCGGCGCAGCCTTGATGACCGGTATGGGCGACAATAGCTTGATCGGCATCTCGGCCGCGTCTGGGGTATTCGACGTCGATGTGGCGATACTGACAGCGCTTCGCGCTGGAGGCGGAGCGGTACCGCTGCAGATCGTCGGAGCCGCAGTGCTCGTTGCGGTACTCGCAAACGCAGGCGGAAGGGTGTTGGTGGCGATGGCGTCCGGAACAATACGGTATTGGATATCGCTCGCTGCTATATCGCTTCTCGCCGGAGGAACCGGAGTCGCGGTTTATTTCGTCATTGCCCGCTAATTCCGTGGAGGACCCGCCGTTATCGAACAAGATCGGGGAAGCGGGTCGGATTCCGCACGCGTTAGCCCGCGAAGCAACCCCTCTCATATGAGATGTTGCGTTAGATCAATTGCTGTCCTTGTATTTCGGCCTAATTTCTTTCGGGAGGTCTCGGTTTGGATCCCAGGTCGGAGGAATCGACATGGTCCAGAACATCAAAAGCATACTGATTGGCCTGACGAAGGAATTCGGCCCTGACGAAACCTCGTCCGCGCTGGCTTACGGTATTTCTCTTGCGCAGCAGGCGGGTGCGCATGCCACTATCCAGGCTGCTTCGATTAAGCTCACTCTGTCGAGCGCCGGGGTCAGCAAGGTTATCGCCGGTCTCGTCCGGGAAGAGAACCAGCGGCTTCATTCCCTTGCCCAGGCTGCCGCGCGCACCGCAGAGGCCCATGCTGTCTCGGCGGGTGTTGCCTGCTCCATCGAGAGCCCGCATCTCAGCTATCCCGAGCTGCTCGCAGCCTTCAGGACGCAAGCCCGCCTGCATGACCTCACGATCGTCGATGCAGAATCCGAATCTCTCGCTGTCGACCGGGGGCTGATCGAAGCCCTGCTGATGGAAACCGGGCGCCCATTGCTCGTGGTCCCGGCCACGCAGGATGTATTCTGCGCCAAGCGAATTATCGTAGCTTGGGATGGCAGCGGCCGGGCTGCCCGAGGGGCAGCCGACGCTCTGCCGTTCCTGCGGGCCGCAGAGGCCGTAAAGGTGGTCGCCGTGACGGGAGAGAAGGGCCTCCCTGCCACCCCCACCTGTGCTGACGCCGCCCTACACCTCAGCCGCCATGGCGTGAACGTGGAGGCGCAAACTCTGCCGGTCGTAAAAGGCGACGTTGCCGAGACGCTGCGCAAACATGCAACGCTGATCCATGCCGATTTGATTGTGATGGGCGGCTACGTCCACTCGCGGCTGCGCGAGCTGGTATTCGGTGGCGTCACTCAATCTCTGCTGAAACAGAGCCCCGTGCCGCTGTTCATGGCATACTGATTGCAAAGACCGACCTGCAGTTCAGGGTCTGAGCGCATTTGGGTTCTCATGCCGGTGCCGATCCTGTTGGTCCCGCTGAGGCTGACAGCGCACGCAGAAGGAGGTCGTCATGCCTAAGATGAAAGCCGCAATCTTCGTCGCGCCTGGTCGCATTGTACTTGACGAGAAGCCGATCCCCGACGTCGGTCCGCTCGACGCGCTCGTGCGGATCACGACCACCACAATCTGCGGTACCGACGTCCACATCCTGAGGGGTGAGTACCCGGTCGCACCCGGCCTCACGATAGGCCCCACGAGCCGGTGGGCGTGATCGAGAAGCTCGGGTCCGCCGTGCAGGGATACAGGGAGGGTCAGCGTGTGATCTCCGGGGCGATCTGCACCTCAGGCCACAGTAATGCGGCCCTGTGCGGCTGCCATGGCCAGGATGGCCCCGGCACGAGACACGGCTGGAAAGGCACGGGCGGCTGGAAGTTTGGCAACACCATCGACGGTTCGCAGGCCGAACGTCCTCGTACCTGACGCCATGGCCAACCTGGCTCCGGTGCCGGACGGCCTGGCCGACGAGCAGGTGCTGATGTGCCCCGATATTATGTCGACGGGCTTCTCCGGGGCGGAAAGCGGTGCCGTCCGCGTTGGCGACGCGGTGGCGGTATTCGCGCAGGGGCCTATTGGATGGTGTGCTGCAGCGGGTGCGCGTTTAATCGGCGCAACGACGGTTATCGCGGTTGACAGCGTTCCGGCCCGCATGGAGATGGCCCGCCGCATGGGAGCGGACCATGTTGTGGATTTCAAAGCTTGTGACCCCGTTGAGGAAATCATGCGTCTGACCGACGGGCGTGGCGTAGATGTAGCTATTGAGGCGCTCGGTCGACAGGACACCTTCGAAGGTGCGCTTCGCGTCCTTAGGCCCGGAGGTACGCTGTCGTCTCTTGCGTCTATTCAAGTGATCTCAGAATTCCACTCGACGGCTTTCTCGCAGGTTTAGGAGACCATACTATCCGGACCATCCTCTGCCCGGGAGGTAAGGAACGCATGCGTCGTCTGATGGAGGTGATCGCATCCGGCCGTGTCGACACGCGTCCTCTGGTGACCCACCGCTTCAAGCTGGACCAAATCGAGGAGGCATACGACCTTTTTGCAAACCAGCGTGACGGGGTGCTAAAGGTCGCGATTACTCCATGATGCTTCCATCGGCGCAGGACTGAGTTGTAAAGCCCCGAGGGAACTGGAGTCGCAGGCCATATCTTCATTGCCCGCGAGATCGTCCGCGAGGCCTGCGGCGAGCCCGCCACTTGTCAATTTCCACGACTAGGAGGGCAGACGATGCTGCACCAAGCAGGAGCGCCCACTCTGAGAACGAGATCGGTGAAACTTGCAGGGTCTCTCTGAGGATCGGAGTGTACATCGCAGCGATATGAAGGCCCTGGGCCGCTGCGATTGAGAGAAGGAGAAGCGGGTTGGCAAGCAAGCCAAGCTGGAAGACGGACTTGCGCTCGGAGCGGCTCGCGAGCGTCTGGAAGTTCTCGAAAAGCACAAACAACAACAGCAGCAGATTGCGGGCTTCGCTCTCGCCGTAGCCCTGCTCGAGCAGAACATAGAACATCGCGAAACCGCCGGCTCCCATGACGAGCGTGGACTGCCATATGCGCCGAATCATCAGCCGATCGAAGATCGGTTCGGACGGCCTGCGTGGCGCGCGGCCAAGTTCGTCACCTTCTGGACTTTCACCGGCAAGAGCAATGTCTTGAACGCCGTTGGTTACAAGGTTGAGCCAGAGCAATTGCACGGGAAGAAGGGGCATCGGCAAGCCGAGAGGTATTGCCAGCAGAAAGAGCAGCAATTCTGCGGCGCCTGTCGACATCAGCATGAAAATGACCTTGCGGATATTCGCATAGGCGACCCGGCCCTCGCGGATTCCGCTGACGATCGAAGCGAAGTTGTCATCGGTGATGATGATGTCCGCGCTCTCCTTGGCCACCTCCGTGCCCTTTCGCCCCATCGCCACACCAATATGCGCGTGCTTCAGCGCGGGTGCGTCGTTGACGCCGTCGCCCGTGACGGCGACGAAGTGGCCGTTGCGCGCGAGCGAGAGGACGAGAGCGAGTTTTTGCGAAGGAGCCACACGTGCGTAGATGCGGCCGTGGCGGGTCAGGGTATCGAGACTTTCCTGTCCGTTCTCCTCAGCCCGGCGCACAGCTTCGCCGGTGACTACCTGATCTTCGGTGAAGATCAGTCCGGCCCCCGAGGCGATCGCCGCTGCGGTCTTGGGGTCGTCGCCAGTCACCATCGCGACGTCCAGCCCTGCTGAGTGGCAATCGCGAATTGCCTGCGGTACCTCCGGACGCACAGGATCCTGCATTCCGGCGAGCCCCAGGAAGACGAGATCGACGAGGAGGTGACGACCTAAGCCTCCATCTGCCTCGATTGCCGTCTCGCCTTCCGCAAAGGCAAGCACTCGAAGGCCGCGCGCGGCCATCTCTTCTTTTTGCCGGAGAAGGACTTCCCGATCGATCGGCTCGGCGCGGCCAGCCACATCCATCCGATCGGCCATGTCGATCAGGGTTTCTGCGGCGCCTTTGACGAAGATGCGGATGCTGTCGCCGTGTCGGTGAAATGAAGCGGCATATTTCAGGTCCGGCTCATAGGGAATCCGGGCGACGAGAGGGTAGTCATCCTCGATTGCCTCGCGCGGCAGCCCTGCCTTGTACGCCGCTGCCAGCAATGCAATGTCGACCGTATCGCCGACGGCGGTCCAGCCGTTGTCTTGTCGGGTGAGCGATCCTTCATTCGGCAGCGAAGCCGCCTTTAACAGGGCAATGGCGCGTTCTCGCGCCTCCGCGGGAGGAGTTCCATCGCTCCGGATCGTGCAGGCGTCCAGATCAGCACCAGTATCGCAGACGATACCAGTGCCATCCGGCAGCCGGATATCCGTTACGGTCAACTCGTTGAGCGTCAGGGTGCCTGTCTTGTCGGTGGCGATCATCGTGCAGGAGCCAAGCGCTTCCACGGCCGGCATCCACCTCACGATGACATGTGCTTTCGCCATACGCCGCATGCTGATTGCCAGCGCGACCGAGATCGCTATCGGCAGCCCTTCCGGAATCGCGCTCACCGCCAGGCCAACGGACATCATGAAGAGATCACTCGGCGACATCGACCGAGCGATCCCGACGAGAATGAGAAGCACTACAGCAGCAGCGACGACCCAGGCGATGAACTGCGAAAAGCGTTCCATTCTGATCATCAAGGGGGGCTTGGAGACGGACGCCTTGCCGATCTCGGCCGCGATTTTTCCAATCTCAGTAGCCGCACCCGTCTCTGCTATTGTCCCTCGTCCGCGGCCGCGCGTGACGAGCGTTCCCGCGAACGCCAGGTGCCCGGCATTCACCGCGGCAGTGGCGTCAATATCCACCGCGGTTTTATGGACCGGTGCCGATTCTCCCGTCAGCAGGGATTCGTCGCAGACAAGATCGGTCGCCGACAGAATCCGGAGGTCCGCCGGCACGCGGCCGCCGGCTTCGATCAGGACCAGATCACCCGGCACCAGGAGCCGGGCGTCGATCTCCTGCACGTGTCCGTCGCGGACCACGGTCGCCTTTGGCTGCTCCAGTTTGCGCAGCGCGAGGGCCGCCTTGCCGGCCGAGTGCTCCTGCATGCAGCCTATGACACCGTTCGCGACGAGGACGATTCCGATGAACAGAGCGTCGCGCACGTCGCCCAGCGCGAGCGACACAAGCGTCGCTGCCAGCAGGATGTAAATCAGCGGACTGCGAAACTGGCGCAAGAACGTTGCGAAAAGGGAGGACGCCTGTGGCTCGGGAAGCATGTTCGGCCCAAATTGCTTGAGCCGGACCTCCGCCTCCTTCTGACCAAGCCCAGTAGAAAGGTCGTCATCCATCGCAGCGTCTTGAACGTGAGGTGCAGTGTCAACGAACGTTGCTGAGTTCATGAAATGCGCCCCGGTTACGCGAGCCTGGCTCTTTCTCGAACGTTGTTGCTTCAGACGCCCCGTGGCGCCACCCGGCTAAACGACCGTTTGGACCGCGAGATTGTCCGCGAACAGCTTTTCTCCTCCATGCGCGCGCTTTGCCGCATTGGCTGCAGTGCTGGCGCCGATATCTGCCATTCGGCCTGCTTCCTTCGAATAGTCGAGGCAGGCATTTTGCCATAAGCTGCACCACAAATCGAAAGAGTCCTTCACGTGAGCAGGTGACCAGATTTCCTGCAGATACTGTAGATCCTGCTCACAGCGGCTCTTTAGGAACGATAACGCTTCGATCTGATATCGAAGCATTGCGCTGAACGCGTCGGCCTGAAGACGACCGAGCGAGAAAAGGACGTTCGGACCCTCGAACGGGGCCGGTATTGATGTCCAACCAAGCCCAAAGGCAGGTGTGGGATGCGAATTAGTCCCGTGCATTATAGCTCCCTCATGTCGTTGCTTGATGGCTGCGAACCTGGTGGTCTGTATACTAGCCGATCCGGAGCATGCCTATTTCCGGCGCATTTAGCTGTTGCGCCCACGGTCGCTCGCGTTCAGGCACCCAAGCGCACTCGAGCATCCTCGATCCTCAAGTGGTCTTCGACGGCAGTCACGCCCGGAGCTGACCAGGCAGCGCGTTCCGCCATGACGCGTGCTCGCAGGCTCTGCACCGTTCCGCGCAATATGACGTGACTGCCCGAGACCTCCACATCGATGTTTTCGGCTTCGGTCTGCGCGTTGCGTTTCAAGGCTTCCTTGATGCCATGCCTGACATCCACCACATTCATCCTTGGGCGGATCCTGAGCTGGTTGTCGATGCCAGTGACGCCCGTCAGCACTCGAACCGAGTTCTCGGCCGCAGAGCGCTGGAAATGCCAATCGACGGTGCCCTCAAGCGTGACGAAACCTTTTTCGACCTTCACGTGGATGTCCTCAGGGGCGGAAATCGCAGCTCCCCAAGCGAGGATTTTCAGAACGCGGCCGGCAATTTCGTCATCGGCGGTTTTCTTGTGCTCCGGTAGGCGCACCTCGATCTCCTCCGCGATTGCTCGAACGCCCTTCATATGTTCGGCGATGCGTTCCGCGGCGTGTTTTTCCGCATAGCTGCGGACGTGCCCGGTAAGTGTGACGATTCCGTCCTCGACGGCAACGCCGATATTGGCAGCATCGATACTCGGCTCATATTCAAGTTCGTCCAGAATGTCCTGGCGCAGTCGAACGTCCTTGTTCATGATTCTCCTCCACCCGAGAGCGTTGTAAACTGTGGAGCAGAGTATCGCCCAGACGCGGCTCGCGGTCATTGAGGCACATCAAAGCGGATCACCGGATCGAAGGTTAGCTTGGTCACCTGGCAGAAAGGACAGACCGATGTTTATCAAGGAAATGTCCCGTCACGAATGCAACAGCGTGGTTCAGACAGGTCACGTGGCTCGTCTTGCCTGCTGCAAGGAAGACAGGCCGTATATCGTGCCCATCACCTATGCCTTCGCCGGGAAATGCCTCTACGGCTTTTCCATGCCTGGCCAAAAGATCGAGTGGATGCGCGAGAACCCGCATGTGTGCCTTGAAATCGAAGAGTTTTCAGGTGAGCGACAGTGGAAAAGCGTCCTTGTGTTCGGCCGTTACCAGGAGCTGCCGTCTAAGGGGCAGTGGCACCAAGAGTGCATACATGCCTGGTCGCTACTCGAGGCGCGGCCAAATTGGTGGGAGCCGGGCGGGCTGAAGCCGGGCAAACCGGAGATAGCCGCCGCTTCGCAGCATGTCTTCTTCTGCGTCGATATCGACGAAATGACCGGCCGTGCCGCATACGAACGTGAGACATGACGGCAAATGATAAGGCGCCGTTCTATACGGCGCCTTATTTCGATGTGACTGAGAATGTTCAGTGCACCATCAGCACCGGTACAATGGGCGCCTCGATCATCGCCCTGGTAACGCCGCCGAATATTCTTTCGCGAAGACGTGTATGTCCGTATGCACCAACCACGATCAGATCGGCGGAGGTGTCGAGTGCGTGCTGGTTGAGAACCTCGTCGACCCGGCGTCCCGCGCTCGGAAGCCGGTTGACCGTTACCTTAATGCCGCGGCGAGCAAGGTAGGTGGCAACATCCGCACCCGGTTCTTCGCCGTTTTTGGCTGACGCCGCGGCCGGATCGACCAGCACGACATTCACTTCCTCCGCGCTTTCCATCATTTCCAAAGCTTCGCGGGCCGCCCTCGCGGCTTCAATAGTCGAGTTCCATGCGAGAAGAACCCTTTTCGGACGCAGGGTGACGGATTGACGATTGGTTGCGAGCAGAACTGGTCGCGCCGAATAGAAGAGCGCGCCGTCTATGGCACGCAATCGCAACGGCGAATCCATCTTCAGACTGGCACCAATCAGTGTAACGTCAGCGTAGCGTGCCCGCTCCCCGATGTAGTCGTCGGCCCATGCCATCTCCGAGTACATGCCGTTGGCGTCGAAGGAGATTCCGAGGCCCTCCAGAGTGGCTCGTGCTTCCTCCACCGCCTTGTCCAATTGCTCCTTGTCGCGGGCCCGCTCGTCGAGCCAGGCGACCGACATTGCCGCAAACTCTCCAACGGGAGGTGGGGCGGCGAGCTTGACCAGGAGAACCGAGAGATGCGCATCGGCGGCCGTGCAGAGATCTGCCGCCGCTGTCAGATCGTTCTCATGGCGTTCAGCGTCGAGTACCAGGAGAATTGTCTTGTATGTCATTGCATTGCTCCTCCGAAGCCAATTGTAACTTTCGGAGATAATCTACGCCGGGGTGAGGACGGCTGCTTTGATCACGGTCAAGAAGCTCCCGCGTGGCACTGCAGCGCCAGTGCTGCAGTCTTGAATCGGTCGAGTGCGGCGAGTTTGCTTGTCAGCAGCCGGCATTAGTAGCAGTGCCTGTGTTTCATTGTGGGGAATGTCAGCGGACCATCAACATCGGCACAATCGGTGCCTCGATCATTGCTTTGGTGACACCGCCGAATATCTTCTCGCGAAGACGTGTGTGTCCGTATGCGCCCATGACGATCAAATCGGCGGAGGTCTCAACTGCATGCTGGTTGAGAACCTCCTCGACCCGGCGTCCTGCGCTAGGAAGCCGATCGACGGTCACTTTGATGCCGTGGCGGGCAAGATAAGTCGCAACATCCGCGCCAGGTTCCTCGCCGTTGCGGCGAGACGCCGCCGTCGGGTCAACCAACACGACTTGTACGCTTTCGGCGTTTCTCATCATGTCGAGCGCTTCGCGGGCCGCCCTTGTGGATTCAAAACTTGAGTTCCACGCCAGCAAAATCTTCTTCGGAAGCAACGTAACCGGTTGGCGATGGGCAGCAAGCAGGACGGGGCGCGCCGAACAGAAAAGCACGCCCTCGATGAAGCGCGTCCGCAATGCGGGATCCATTCCGGTTCCGATCAATGTAACGTCTGCGTAGCGTGCCCGCTCTCCAATGAGGTTATTGTCCCATGCAGTCTCGATGTACTCGCCGGCGACATCGAACGATATTCCGACGTCCTTGAGCTTCGTTCGCGCCGCCACAACGGCCTTGTCGAGCTGTTCGAACTCGTCCATCCGCATGTCCAAGCACGCGACCGAGAGGCCCGCATGGTCCCCGAACTGAAGTGGAGCCGCGACCTTCACCAGGAGTACCGAGAGATGAGCGTTGGCGGCGGCGCAGAGATCTGCCGCCTCTGTGAGGTCCGTCTCAAACTGGTTTGCATCGAGCACTTGAAGAACTGACTTGTAAGTCATTGCTCTGGTTTCCCAGACCGTGTGGAATTCTGAAAGCCAATCTACGCCAGATGTGGGCCGACACATTGATCCCGGTCAAGAAGTTCCCGCCTGAGGCTGCAGCGCCAGTGTCGCAATCCTCAGGGTTGAATCGGCGGGGTGCGACGAAATCGCAAATCCAAACTCGCGGCACATTCTGAGCATCTTCGCATTGTCACTTAGAACGAGACCTTCGAGGCGTTGCAGGCCATCGGCCGCAGCATAGTCCTTGAGGAGAGCGAGGAGAGCCCAGCCAAGACCATGCCCCTGCAAGTCGGTCCTGATTAGCAAGCCATATTCCGCGGACTCGTGATCGGGATCTGCGTAAATTCTAGCGATTCCCGCAAGCTCGCCGCTTTCATTATCGAGCGCGACGAAAGCCATCTCGCGCTCGTAATCGATCTGCGTCAGCCTCACGAGCATCTGGTCGTTGAAGTGACCGCGGGATGCCAGGAAACGAAATCGGATGTCAGCCGCGGACGTTTTTGCCAGGAAGGCAGGATAGAGAGCAGCGTCTAGCGGTCTGATCGGCCGCAGCTCATAAACACGCCCCGCGAGCCCGATCTGCTTTTCCCAATCGCTCGGATATGGGCGGATCGCGAGATCGCGATTGGGACTGGGGCGCGCGATTGCCTGCGGGTCTATTTCGATGCGCGCGTCAAGCGCGATGACGCCCTCGGCGCTGGCGACCAACGGATTAATATCCATCGACAACACACAGGGGAAATCGACGATGACTTGTGATAGCGCCGTAAGTGCTCTGCAGATCGCTTTCCTATCTGCGGCCGGCTGGTTGCGGAAGCCGGCAAGGAGCTTCCCGACGCGTGTCTGGTCAATGAGGTCGCCCGCAAGCACGGCATCGAGCGGGGGAAGCGCGACCGCGCTGTCTGCGACCACTTCAACGGAAACACCTCCAGATCCGAATAGAATGACCGGACCGAAGATCGGATCTCGGGTGATGCCCAGGATCAGTTCCCACGCATGTTTGCGTTCAATCATCGGCTGGACCGTAAATCCGTCGACTACGGCAGCCGGGTCGTGCGCCTTGAGCCGCGCAGCAATTCTCTCGGCAGCTTCGCGAGCGGCGAGGGGGGCCGGGATGTCAAGGACGACGCCGTCCACATCGGATTTGTGCGTGACCGACTTCGATACCAGTTTGACGACCACTTTCGAACCTTTTTGAAGAAGCGTAGCGGCGGCTCGTTCCGTCTCTGCCGGTGACTTTGCAATGAAGGTCTGAGGAATGGGAATGCCGTAAGCTGCGATCACCGCCTTGGCTTCCGCTTCATTCAGCATCCAGCGATCTTCGGCCGCAACCCGTCGGAAAATGGATTGCACCGAGCCGCGATCAAAGGGCGTTTCGTGGCTCTTCCTCGAGGGCACCCGCAGCAGGCCCTCCTGCGTCTTCGACCATCGAGCAAGGTAGGAAGCGGCCAAGGCGACGTCGGAAGGGGTGTCGTAGCTCGCCAATCCGGCCTCTTGTAGTACTTGACGACCGTTACGGGCGGTTTGGCCGCCCAACCAGCACGTCAAGACAGGCTTGCCTGAGATGGTGCCCGACTGCGCCAGCGAGGCGACAGCGCTTGCTGCATCGACGGGCGAGGCAAGGCCGGTCGGGCAATTCATCACGATCAGGATATCCGCTCCTGGGTCGTGAGCGACGAGCTCGATCGCGCCCCTGTAGCGCTCGGGCGCCGCATCGCCGACAATGTCGACGGGATTGGCGCGCGACCAATTGCCGGGCAAGATCCGGTCGAGTGCGCGAATAGTCTCTGGCGAAAGCTCCGCGAGCTCGCACCCGAAGTCGACCAGTCGATCCACAGCGAGAACCCCGGCTCCGCCACCATTGGTGACGATTGCGACACGGCTGCGCTGAAGAGGAGGAAAACGCGCGATGGTTTCGGTCGCGTCGAACAATTCGGCAAGGCCTTCGATCCTCAAGATACCGGCGCGTCGCAGGGCCGCGTCGACGACCTGATCGGCACCTGAAAGCGCTCCAGTATGCGTGGCGGCCGCTTTCGCTGCCTCGACGTGTCGGCCCGCCTTGATTGCGACGACCGGCTTCACCCGAGCGGCGGCGCGAGCGGCTGACAGGAATTTCCGGGGGTTGGGAACGGTCTCGAGATACATGACGATCGCACGCGTCTCGCGATCTCCAGCCAGAAGGTCGAGAAAGTCGCCGGCGTCGGCATCAGCCATATCGCCGAGGGAAATGACTTTTGAAAAGCCGACATTGTTGTCCGCCGCCCAGTCGATCAGCGACGTCGCGATCGCTCCGGATTGCGAAAGTAGCGCAATTCCGCCTGGCTGTGCCTGCAAATGCGCGAAGCTTGCATTCAACTTCGCGGACGGAACGATGAGGCCTACCGTGTTGGGACCGATGATGCGAAGGAGAAATGGTTTTGCTGCATCGAGCATCCCTTGTCTTAATCCTTGATCGGCATTGAGACCCGCCGTGATGACCACCGCCGCTCGCGTTCCCTTTACGCCCAGCTCATGGATGAGCGCGGGAACCGTTGTCGGCGGCGTGACAATGACCGCGAGATCGGGGACGCCTGGAACGTCCGCGACTCGGCGATAGCAGCGAAGGCCTGCCACCTGATCATGTTTTGGGTTTACCGGCCAGATTTCTCCCTTGAACCCGGCCGCGAGCACGTTCTCGATGACTACCCGGCCAAGCGACCCGGCTCGATTTGAGGCGCCGACAAGTGCAACCGACTGCGGATTGATGGCGTGATGAAGGTTGCGAATGCTCATGGCGCCATCTCCAGTCTTCCTTGACGAGGATATCGCGGTGTGCCGGTGGCGCGTTGATCGCGCTCAAAGCGAGGCAATCCCTGCCTGGAAATTGACTCTCCTCAATGCATTCGCGCTCGCGGCAGTGCCATCCTAACCCTTAGACACTCTGATTGCCCGACAGGAACGTCCCATGAGATCTTTAGCACTCGATGCGCGAGAAGGGGGCACATATTGGGCCACCCCGGCCGCTGACCTGATGGCCGAGTATGGTTCCCGTGCGACAGGATTGAGCAGCAGGGAAGCGCACGAGCGCCTGGCGCGCTATGGCCGCAATTCCGTCGCACGCAGAGACAGGTTTCTTGCTCTTTCGGTTCTGCTCCGGCAGTTCCGTAGCCCGCTCGTTCTCATCCTCGTATTCGCGGCCGGTATGTCGGTCCTTGTGGGCGAGCGACACGATGCAATTATCATCATTCTCATCGTTCTTATAAGTTGTGCCCTGAGCTTCATGCAGGAGTACCGGGCGTCGCGAGCAGTGGAGGCGCTTCGCAAGCGCATCGCTCAAAAGTCGACAGTGCTCAGAGACGGAGCGCCGAAAGTGATTCCGGCGTTGGAGGTCGTGCCCGGCGATATCATTCAGCTTTCCGCAGGCAACTTGGTGCCGGCGGACGGGATCATACTTGAAGCGCGGGACTTCAACGTCAGCGAAGCAGCCCTTACAGGCGAAGCGTTTCCTGTCGCGAAGTCTCCAGGAACGGTCGAGCCTGGCGCCCCGCTAGCGCGGAGATCGAACGCCGTTTTTACGGGAACCTCGGTCCGCAGCGGTACCGCAAGCGTTATCGCGATCAGGACAGGCGACACTACTGAATTTGCCGCGATTGCCTCGGCGATCGAACGGCGTAGCCCCGAGACCGAGTTCGCTCGCGGAATTCGCCGGTTCGGCTATCTTATGAGCGAGATCATGCTCGTGATCGTGATCCTCGTGTTCTTTGCCAATCTGCTTCTTCAACGCGAGCCGATCGATTCGCTCCTGTTCTCCATTGCATTGGCCGTCGGGCTCAGTCCCGAACTCCTGCCGGCCATCATCAGCATTACTCTCGCGCGTGGAGCGACAACGATGGCGCAAAGTGGAGTCCTCGTCCGGCGCCTCGAGGCAATCGAGAATCTCGGCAGCATGAACCTGCTGTGTACCGACAAGACGGGAACGCTTACCGAAGGGGTGGTGCATCTGGACGCTTGCCTCGACGTCAGCGGAGCGCCTTCCCCGACGGTCTATATGTGGGCGCGGTTGAATGCGTCCATGCAAACAGGGCTGCAGAACCCGCTCGACGAGGCGATTGTCGCGATAGACGCACCGCCTTCCTCGTCTCTTTATTCAAAGGTCGACGAGATTCCATATGATTTCGTGAGAAAGCGGCTATCAGTTGTCGTCCGGAAGGACGGCGATTCCGATCGCGATCTGTTGATCTGCAAGGGAGCGATCGAGAACGTGCTGGCAGTCTGTTCCTCCGTATTGAACGGAGATGCGGCGGCGCCCTTCACAGACACACAGAGGCAGGCGATCGACGAGAAATTTCGCTTCTGGAGTGGTGAGGGCTACCGAGTGCTCGGTCTGGCCGTTCGCAAAATGGCGCCACTTCTGGCATACGGAAGGCAACAGGAAGAAGGGCTGTGCTTCGCCGGTTTCCTGCTTTTTCTCGATCCACCAAAAGCCGGCATCGGCGAGAGCCTGAAGGCTCTTGCGAAGCGCGGCATCGACTTGAAGATGATCACGGGCGACAATCGTCATGTCGCCGTTCATCTGGCGAACACCATTGGCTTGCGCTCGTCGCAGATACTTACGGGCGAAGACTTGTCGAAGATTACAAGGGACTCGTTGTTCGCACGAGCGCCCGATATCGATCTCTTCGTTGAGATCGACCCGAACCAGAAAGAGCGCGTAATCGAGGCGCTGCGCCGCGCCGGTCACGTGGTCGGCTATCTCGGGGATGGCATCAACGATGCGCCTGCCTTGCATCAGGCCGACGTCGGCATCACTGTCGACGGCGCCGTCGATGTTGCGCGAGAAGCGGCGGACATCGTGCTGTTGAGACGTGATCTTAATGTTCTTCTTCGCGGCATCGAGGAGGGGCGCAGGTCCTTTGCCAATACGATGAAATACATATCGATCACGACGAGCGCGAACTTCGGCAACATGATCAGCATGGCTTTCGCCTCTTTGTTTCTGCCGTTCCTGCCACTGCTCGCCAAACAGATCCTTCTCAACAACCTCTTGTCTGATGTGCCGGCGCTCGCCATCGCAGGCGACAAGGTCGATCGCGAGGAAACACGACGCCCCCGCCGTTGGGACATCGGTTACGTGCGTGGCTTCATGGTGAGCTTCGGTCTGGTGAGTTCTTTCTTCGACTTCCTTACCTTTGCAGGTCTTGTTCTGGTGGCAAGGGCAACGCCAGCGACATTTCAGACCGCCTGGTTCGTCGAGTCACTGCTCACCGAATTGGCAATCGTGCTGATCGTGCGGACGCGGTCCTTGTTCTGGCGGAGCAGACCAGGTTGGCTTTTGTCACTCTTGACCCTGGCGACGGCGGTCACGGCCGTCATCCTTCCCTATGCGCCTTTCGCGGACTGGTTCGGCTTCGTGCCGTTGCCATGGCCGATCATGCTGGGAGTGCTGCTGATCACGGCGGCGTACCTGATGGCTTCCGAGGCGACTAAGCACTGGTTCAATCGGTGGGACAGCCGGGTGCGTAGCAGGTCGTATTATCCTGAGCTCGTGTTAGAGGAAGAACTCTGAAAGCCCCAAGCTCCACTTGATGGGTTTCGCTACCTCGCGCGTCAATCGAGCAGTTCTCGGAGCCGCACTGCCAACTCTCTGGCGGTGTAGGGCTTTTGCAGCCAGCTTCCTGCCGCCCCGCCGGCCGCGTTCGGCTCGGCGTAGCCTGACGTGAGCAGCGTCTTCACATTTGGTCTTAGCGAGCGCACGTGCTGGGCCAATTCGCCGCCATTCATTCCGCCCGGCATTATCATGTCCGTGAAGACGAGGGAGACTTCGGGATGCTCCGCAAGCAGTTGAAGTGCCTGCGCGCCGGCTTCCGCCTCGATGACAGAATATCCGGCGTCGCGCAGTCGCGAAACGACGACGCGGCGCACCCGCGCATCGTCCTCCACGACGAGGATCGTCTCATGGCCGGTCGGAATAGGTTCTGGGGCGGCATTTTCATCTGCGCCAATCTGCGCGAGCTGACTTTCTCCCCGCGCCGCAGGCAGGAAGATGCGAACGCTCGTTCCCCGATCAAGTTCACTATAGAGCTGAATATGCCCCCCGGATTGTTTGACGAAGCCGTAGACCATGCTGAGGCCGAGGCCTGTTCCCGCACCGGTTCCCTTGGTTGTATAGAACGGCTCAAATGCGTGACGTCTGACGTCCTCGGTCATCCCGACGCCAGTGTCGGTGACGGCAACGAGAACATAGTGTCCCATTCGAATTTCGGGGTACATCAGAGCGTAATCGCGGCCGAGGATTGTCGTCGAAATCTCGATTGTCAGGCGGCCGCCGTCCTGCATCGCGTCGCGCGCATTCAGACCCAGATTCAAAAGCGAGTTCTGGAGCTGGGAGACATCGATGAGGGCGAGGTTGCTGCTGCCGTTTACGATCGTCGATAGGTCTATGGTCTCCCCCAGGGTTCTGGTGAGCAGTTTCGAAAAGTTCGTGACGAGTTCGCCAACGTCCACAAGCTTGGGGTTGAGTGGCTGCCGCCGGCCGAATGCAAGCAGCTGTGCCGTCAGCTTTGCCCCATCGTCGGCGGCCGCCTGCGCTTCTCGCAAGAAGCCTTTCAGCCTTTCGTCTTGCAGCCGAGCCTCGATCATTTCCAGGTTCCCGGTAATCACCGTCAGCAGATTGTTAAAATCATGCGCCAAGCCGCCGGTGAGCTGCCCGACGGCTTCCATTTTCTGCGCTTGTCTGAGCTCTTCCTCAATGCGCTGGCGGCTGGTCAGATCCCGAATGAAGCCAGTGAATATACGGCGTCCGTCGGACATCGCTTCTCCCACTGAAAGCTCCATCGGAAACACTGTGCCATCCTTTCGTAGTCCTGCAACGACCCGTCCAATTCCGATGATGCGTCGCTCCCCGGTGCGCAGATAATTATTCAAGTAATGGTCATGTGCCTCGCGATGAGGCGAGGGCATCAAGATTTTGACGTTGGATCCAACGACATCGCTTTCGGCATAACCGAACAGGCGTTCCGCGGCTGCGCTGAAAGAGGAAATCGCGCCGCTCTCGTTGATCACCACCATTGCTTCTGGAACGGTATCGAGAATCGAGCGAAGATGTGCCTCGCGCGCCGCCAGATCAGCCTGCGCGCGTTTAAGATTCGTGATGTCGCTGCTGGCCTGCTCGACCACGTCGTTCCTTTCTGCCCCGCCGCCCTTATGCGCTGGCGGATGCATGCTGCGCCCGCGCCATTGGCGAGGGCAACCAGTGCTCGCTATCGTCACCGTCCGCCAGCGATCGAAGCGTTTCCATTTTCAGGACCGTGACCGAGCGCCGTTCCGGTATCGCGATGACACCGTTATTTGCGAGCTTGGTTATAGTGCGCGATACCGTCTCGATTGTCATGCCGAGATAATCGGCGATGTCCAGCCGCGTCATCGGAAGATCGACGACCGAAGTCCGCTTGCAGTTCTCGTTCCGCCTCATCATCAGGAAGAAATTCGCCAGCTTTGCCTCGGCGCTCCGGCGGGAAAGAAGCACGGCCTGATCCTGCGCGGCAGTCATTTCGTCACGCAGCCTCGAGAAGAGTTGCTGCTGCAAGTTTGAATGCCGCGCCACTTCATCCTCGAAACGTCGGCGAGGAAACCGGCGAAGCTCAACAGGGGAGACCGCCTCGACGGTGTAGAGATAACGTTCCTTGAGCGACACGCCGAGAAGGTCTCCAGCTTGCAAGAAACCCACGATAATCCGCCTGCCGTCGCTAAGCAGCCGCAACGCACGCAGCATGCCATCGGCGACCTCGAAAATATGCATGGCCTCGTCACCCTCCCAGAAAACGCTTTGACCTGGCGCGAATTTTTCGACTGGTTGCCGCGCAAAGAGGGAGGAAAGATCCGCCGCAGGCAAAGCCTGCGACCACGCTCCTGTACGAGCATCCTGCATGGTTACAACCTGTGCACTCATGACCTTCCCTCCACCTTCGTTGATGGTAAGAGTTGAACGCCAGGGCGTAATCACACGACGACACGCGTGCGAAAATTGGTATGATATTGTAACAGAGTGTAACGGCGCTTGGAGGGAACAGCACCGTCTGGGATTGATTCATGGCGCATGCACCGACCTTGCCCGAGCACATTCTCGTCGTCGATGACGACTCGCGGATCCGGCAGATGCTGTCGCGGTACTTCGAAGAAGAGGGGTACCGCGTCAGTCTTGCCGGCGATGGGGGCGAGATGCGTGAGTGCCTCGACAAACAATCGGCCGACATCATTCTGCTCGACCTCGTGCTGCCCGGCGAGGACGGATTGACGCTTGCGCGAGATATACGCGCGCGCTCGGACGTACCGATCATCATGTTGACTGGTCGCAACGACGTCGTCGATCGGATTGTCGGGCTGGAGGTGGGTGCCGACGACTACATCGCGAAACCCTTCCATCTTCGGGAAGTCCTGGCGCGCGTCAGGGGTGTTCTTCGTCGCCGGCAACCTCGGTCATTGTCGAGCGTCGGCGATCCTCAGTCAGAAATCTACCGTTTCGAGGGGCTGCGTCTCGATGTCGGTCGTCGCCAATTGCTGTCAGATGACGGACGAGAGATACCGCTGACGACCGGCGAGTTCGACATGCTTTGCGTACTGGTGAAGCACGCTGGCCGTGTCTTGCAGCGCGAATTGCTTATGGATCTGACACGAGGCCGTAATCTCGAACCTTTCGACCGAACGATCGACGCACAGATCGCCCGTTTGCGAAGAAAGATCGAGCGTGATCCCAACCAGCCGGCCCTTATTAAGTCGGTCAGAGGAGTCGGCTATGTTTTCAGCGCAAGGACCACGCGGCACGAAGCTTAGCTTCGTCGATTTGCCGTGCGCAACGCTGAACGTACCCTTGGGCCGAGCTTTTTCTCATTGAACGGGGATCAGAATTCCGCGGCCCTCTCCGCGCGATACATCTGGCGATCCAGGCCAATCGTCCGGTTCGAGGCCCCACACCCGAATGAAGCCGTAATGTTTGTTGCGAGCGGTCGCTGTCAAGTAGCCGAGGAGCGAACTCGATGCGCCACGCGTATCCGCGGCGCTTATGACGATGAAGACCGGCACGTCGAGCACTCGGCCGTAGATCTTGTCGTGCGCTGGGCGTATGATGCAGAGGCCGACAATGTAACCGAGTGGATTCTCTACGGTTATTACTTCTTCGGCATAGGGCGCCGGCCAGTTCCGTGCGAAGGAAATTGCGCAATACTCGCGCCAAGACGGCAAATCGAGATGGTAGCCGACAGCCTCAACCAACCGATAGGACTTGTCGACCTGTTCGCGTTTGATCGGACCGACGGAGTAGGCGACAGCCATGTTGCTCCCCCAATTGAAACGCTTCTCGCCGGCGCCTCTGAGCCCTGTCCGGCGTTTGACCAAAGCGCGCCTTCAGGCGTGGCATCGGCGAGGGCGTAGGCCCGTGTGCAATTTGCCCTGGCCAAGACGTCATTCAATGCTGCGAGGCGATACATTTTCGCCGCATTCCGACGTTGCAGACGAATTTCCAGGAAGTGGCCGCCGCGGTCATTGATGTCCATCAAAGAGCCGGAGGCTGCACGAATTTGATGAGAGTCAAAGCCGCCAAGTCCGATCTGTTGTTCAGTGAGCGCGAGGAATTACGCAGCGTTACCGTGCGGCTGCGATTTCGGCGCGTTCCAGTTCACTGAAGAAAAAGCGATGGGGGCATGTCGTGTCCATCAGTCTCCGCGGCCGTAGCGTGCTGACGCTCGATGAGTTCACGCCGGAGGAAATCCGGCATCTGTTGCAGCTCGCCGCCGAGCTGAAAGTGGCGAGGCGAAACGGCAACGAAACTCCCCGTCTTAGGGGCAAGAATATTGCGCTCTGCGTCGAAGCTGACTCGGTCAGCGTCTTAGGATCCGAAGTTGCGGCTTATGATCAAGGCGCGCGCATCGTCAGACTGACGCTTCCGGTGAGCCATGCGGGGCAATGGGGGTCGATCGAGGACACGGCTCAAGTGCTCGGAAGGATCTACGATGCCATCGAATATTGCGGCCATGCCCAAAGCGCTGTCGAGGAGCTCGCAGCACACGCGCACGTGCCGGTTTACAATGGCTGCACCGACGAATCTCATCCAATCCAGGCGTTGGCGGATTTCCTGACGATGCAAGAGTTTGCCGACAAGGCGCCGTCCGAGATCGCCATCGCCTTCCTCGGTAACGGCCGCAGCCCCATCGCCGCATCGCTTGCCCTAGGGGCGGCCAAGCTCGGCATGGACTTCCGCATCGCATCACCGCCGATATTCTGGCCGGCTTCGTCCTTCATCGATCACGTGACGCTGCAAGCGCGCAAGAATGGTGGGAAGTTCACGGTGCTGGAACATGTGGGCGCCGCGGTATTGGGCGCAGATTTCGTCTACACGGCTTCCTGGCTCGGAGAGCACGAGGCCGGGTGGGCTGAGCGCATCAGGCTGCTGTCGCCATTCGCCGTCAGGGCGAACGTCATGGAGGCAACCGATAACCCGCATTGCAAGTTCATGCATTGCTTGCCCGCATTCCACGACCGGAGCACAAAGGCTGGAGCGCGCATTGCGAAGCAGTTCGGGCTCGACTGCATGGAGGTCACCGACTCAATCTTTGGGTCGAAAGCTTCCGTCGTCTTCGACCAGGCGGCAAACCGCATGCACGCCATCAAGGCGATTTTTGTCGCGACCATTGGGGACCCGCAAACCGCTTCGTCAGACGCGCAAAGGACGCTGTGGCCCTTTGACATGCGGTAGGCGTCCGGACTGAGTGGACTTCGTTCCATTTGCCGCCCAGGCCTGATGCCGACGCATGGCGGTATGCATCTTTGATCCGCATCAAGTCGCCCGCCGATGCAAGCGTGCATGCTTCGATATTGTCGTCTTTCGATGAGGTCCGTGCTGTGGCGATTGAACCGATCATCCGTTTTCATGGTGCCGCGGGAACCGTTACCGGCTCCTGCCAACTCGTCGAATTTGGTGCCACGAAGATCCTCGTCGACTGCGGTCTTTTCCAAGGATCCAAGACCGAGAAGGAACTGAATTACCGCCCCTTTCCCTTCGACCCCAGGAAGATCGACGCCGTCATACTCACACATGCGCATATCGACCATTCGGGCCTGCTGCCGAAGCTTGTCAGGCTTGGCTATGATGGCCCGATTTTCGCTACGCCTGCGACCACAGACCTCTGCTCCGTCATGCTGCCGGACTCTGCGCACATTCAGGAGAGCGAAGTCGACCAGCTCAATCGCCGCAACCTGCGCCGGGGCCGTCAGACCGTGACGCCGATTTACAACGCACGCGACGCCGCCGCCGCCATCACCCTGTTTCGGCAAGTGCGCCTCGGCTCCTGGGAGAAGGCGGGCGAAGGAATTCGCTTCCGTTTCTGGAATGCCGGACATCTGCTCGGATCGGCCTCCGTCGAGATGGAGATCGATGCCGCACCGTCGCCGTTGCGCCTGTTGTTTTCCGGCGATATCGGTCCGCGTTACAAGCTCCTGCAATTCGATGCGAAAGCGCCGAGCGGCTGGAACTATGTCATTTGCGAGAGCACCTACGGCAATGTCGAGCGCGAGGAAGCGGACGATGCCGCTCGACGTCACATCCTGCGCTCCGAGGTGCTGACCGCAGCGCATCCAAACGGCGCTCTTCTCATCCCCTCTTTCGCGGTGGAACGCACGCAGGAACTGCTCACAGACCTGGTATATCTGATGGAAACGGGTGGTGTCCCCAAGTGCCCTATCATCATCGACTCTCCCTTGGCGACACGCGCGAGCGAGATCTTCCACCGGCATGCGCGCGAGCTTGAGAACGGCGATGTTCTTGTCAGGGCAATCGAGGCGAAGAACGTGCGCTTCACCGAGACGGCGGAGCAGTCCAAGGCGATTGATTTGGTCAGGGGTTTCCACATCGTCATCGCGGCGAGCGGAATGTGCGAGGCGGGGCGCATTCGGCACCGGTTGAAGAACTGGCTCTGGCGAGACGAGGCGACGGTGTTGTTGGTCGGGTATCAGGCGAACGGCACGCTCGGGCGCTTTCTCGAAGACGGCGCCTCGACGGTGCGCATCCAGGGCGACGATATCCGCGTCCGCGCTCGGATCAGGAAGTTGGACATCTATAGCGGTCATGCCGATGGCGGTGAGCTTGCCGACTGGGTGCAGGCCCGGCAGCCGATCAGCGCTGGCGTCTTTCTCGTCCACGGAGAGGACGAGGCCCTTGAGGGGCTCAGGGAACGCCTCCTGGCCGTCCTATCCGAGGATCGCCTGATCAGACCGAACCTGGACAGCGCTTTTCGTCTGAGCCTGCAAGGAGCGGTCGAGATTTCCGAAGCGACGACTCCGCCGCGGATCGATCCGATCCTCGCGGGAAGGACCGATTGGCACAACGATTTCCAGTCGCTCGTCCTCGATTTGCAGGATGAATTGGCCAAGGCCGCGGACGACAAGGCGCGTCGAGTCGTAATCCGCCGGCTGCGACGTGCCCTGCAGGAAAAAGCATGAGATGCGCGTGCTTCGGGTTGTGACGCAAGATCAGAGGGGAAACCCACGTGAGCCAACCAATTGATCAGCGATGCCGCGGGAACGGCAGCACACTCGCGTGTCGTGGTCTTCGGCTGGTGGTTAACTGGCGCACGCTGGAAATCTTCCTCTACGGCTGGTGGCCGATCGTACGCCGGCACCGACTCTATCGTCGCCTCGCCGCGGCAACAGTCAACGTCCTGTCGGTCGGATCTTTCTCGCCCTCCTCGGACGAGCGCGCGAATTGATGCGCATCAATGCATCGACGGGCAAATTCGGCTGAAATTTCGGGCATTGCTGCATGGAGCGCAAAAATGCTCAAGATCTCAACCGTTCTAGCCCTGGCCGCGCTACTTAACAGCTTGGGTGGGGCCGCCGGAGCGACCGAAATCGAAGCGGGCGTGTCCGCGGTGTTACGGCGGGTACAACCGGCGGTCGTCAGTATCCGCACAGCCAGCAGCGGGATTTTCAGAGCCGACATGCTCGATGATCCGAATGTGCGGAGAATCCTGGGTCTTCCCGACGATGTGGTTGTTGTGCAAACTGGTGTGACTACGACGGGATCGGGGGTGATTATCGATCACGAGAACGGCTACATCATCACGAGCCGTCACCTTGTTGCAGACGCTGACGATGTGTCCGTGAAGCTTGCTGACGGAAGGGTATTCCAGGCCGACAGGATTGGGGAGGATGCGCCGACCGATCTCGCGGTGGTCAAGGTCGAGGCACCAAGCCTTTCCTCGGTCAAATGGGGACGTTCATCCGAACTGAAGGTCGGTGATTTTGTCATTGCGGTGGGCAGTCCTTTGGGCCTGACGCAAACGGCGACCTTTGGCATCATCAGCGGTTTGGGCCGTTCCGGCCTCGGTGCCGATGAATACCAGGACTACATCCAGACCGATGCGGCCATTAACCCAGGCAATTCAGGCGGTGCGCTGGTCAATGCCTCTGGCGAGTTGATCGGCATTGCACGCGGGATTCCTGCGCCAGACGAAGCGAGTACCGGCATCGGCTTTGCGATTCCGTCCGATATCGCCATGCAAATCGCGCGGGAGCTGATCGCCCACGGCGAATACAGGCGTGGGTGGCTTGGCCTCTCGGTCACGGGCGCCGCCGATATTCGGCCTGGCAGTGCCGCTGAGACGCAAAAATTTGTCGTGAATGAGCTCGTCTGCAATTCGCCGGCGGAACGACA
This sequence comes from Sinorhizobium sp. 8-89, assembly GCF_030124325.1. Classification (GTDB taxonomy): domain Bacteria; phylum Pseudomonadota; class Alphaproteobacteria; order Rhizobiales; family Rhizobiaceae; genus Sinorhizobium. The sequence goes on along the minus strand of NZ_JASKLR010000006.1, from coordinate 89,475 downwards.
AGGCGTGCGCCTCGGCGACATTATCGTCGCACTGGATGGCCGCACCTTCCCGACGGACGCAGCTTTCAGGAATGCGATCAGCCTGCTTTCGCCGAACACGCGAATTACGCTTGATGTTCGTCGGGGGGAAAAGTTGCAGCAGGTGAATGTCATGCTTTCTGATGCGGCCGCTCGGCGCGACCTGGACTCGGGCCAGGAATCGGTCGTCGTCGAGTTTCCATCCGCCAATGGCTCGCCGGCTTGCGCGCCGGCGGGGGCGGTCGTCGTCGACGTTGCATCGGGAAGCGACGCCTATTCGATGGGGCTGAGAACAGGCGATTATCTGACGGCCATCAACGGCCAGCCACCCACCTCAGTCGAACAGATCCGAAGTGTTCTGGAAAGCACACAAGAGAGCGCTTCCGTCGACATCCTGCGGGCCGGTACCGCGTACCGGCTGGAACTCGAATAAGCGCAAGCTATTGCATCTTTCCTTCTGCTACAGCGTCCCTTGCCGTCTGGTAAGACGCGCGGCGCCGCACACGGGCTAGCGCTCCACGATAGCGACCCCGTCCTTGACCCGGTCGCTCGGGTACAGAATTACTCTGTCTCCAGGACCGAGCCCTTCTTGGATTTCCACGGAGAGCGTGTTTCGCTGGCCCACGGCAACGCGGCGCAATTGCGCCCGTCCCTCTGCAGCGACAAAGGCCGCCCATTCTTCGCCCTGCCGGAACAGAGCGCCAAGCGGCAGGTTCAGGACTTCGCCTTCGAACAGGATGACCCGCACGTAGACGCGATAACCATGCCCCAGCGAACGCCAACGTTCCGGCGGATCGGCAAAATCCAGCACGACGTCTACCCGCTGTTCCTCGATCCCGAGCGCCGACACCTCGGTTTGTCCGAAGGGCTCGATGCGCCGTACAACTGCGTTGAGCTCCTCTCCACCCCAGCCTGTGATGATCGCCTTCTGGTCGGGCTTGATCCGGACCGCATCCTCCGAGAGGAAATTGGCAACGATCTCCAGATCCGCAGGATCGCCGATATCGAGCAGCGGCGTTCCCGCTTCCACGACCCCTTCACTGCGGCGCATGATCTGCAGCACCACACCGCTCACCGGGGCGGTTACCGACATGCATTCGCAGTCGTCACGGAGACTCCGGATCTCCTGTCGCGACAGGAGGCGCGATTGCGCCTGATGAAGCTCGTGCTCTCGCACTTTCAGCGCCGCTTCGGCGGTAGCGAGATTGGCTTGTGCGACGTTGTGGACACGCTCGGCATCTTCGAGGGCGCGCTGAGAGATCGTCCTGCGTTCGATCAGCAGTCGGGCGCGAGCACGCTCTCCCTCGGCAAACGTCAAGTCGGCTTTGGCCTTGTTGAGTTCGGCCGCGGCGAGGTTATGAGCGGCCCGCGCCGCCTCGACGGCCGCCTGCAGCTCCGCCTCTATCCGCACGTCCAGGAAGGCTGGCGGAGCGGGCTCGATTTGTGCGAGCTGTGTCTTTCCCGCCTCGACGAAATCGCCGGCCTCGGCGGTGATACGCTGCAATTGGCCACGCAACGGTGCATGAACCGTGTAGACGTCGCGCACGCGCGTTTCGCCCTCCTCGTCGAGGGTGACGCGCAGCAAGCCCTTGTCCGCCGTGGCGAGGTCGACCGCGATCGGCTGCGGCCGCAATGCGAAGGCGATGCCGGCTACGAGCAAGCCCAAGAGACCGCCCCAGATCACCAACCTGCGTTTCACAACGTTCACGGACTTACTCCCTTGTCTTCAGCACGGCGATCAGGTCCAGACGATCGAGCCGCCGACGCACGACCGCGGCGCAGACCACCGTGGCCGCGAGTGCGATCAGCGCCGCCTTGCCGTAGGTTGCATCCCTCAAGATGAGCGGCACGCGGTAGAGTTCCGTCTCGAAGGCGCTCGTCATGTACCAAGCAAGGCCATAACCGATGATTGCGCCGAGCGGGATCGCGATCCATGTCAGTATGCCGACTTCGCCAAGCAGGATGTAAGAGATCTCCCAGCGGCTGAAGCCGAGGACGCGGAGCGTCGCCAATTCGCGCGCCCGTTCGGACAGCGCGATGCGGATCGAATTGTAGGTGACGCCGACTGAAAGCGTCATCGAGAAGGCGACGAAGAAGCCGATGAAGATAAAGATCGTTTCTCCCATCGTCTCGTAGAACGTATCGATCGCGGCCTGGCGGAAAAGCACAGCGGCGATATTAGGGATGTCTTTGAGCCTTGCCAGCAACGTCGCGCGGCTCGGAGCATCGACGCGCATGTGCAGGCCGCTCACGACGCGGCCATCGCCGGCCACGCGGTTGAGCGCGGTCATGTCCATATAGGCGGGCGTGCCGAGATACGTTTCGAAGACTTGCGTTATTGGCAGGCTCAGTCGCGTCTGGCGCCCTTCCAGGAGTTCGACGTCGACGGTGTCGCCGGCATTCACATCGAGAAGCTCGGCGAGCTTGCGTGAGACCATGAGCCCGCCGGGAGCAACCTCGATGCGCCCGCGCTCGACGTCGAAGACGGGGCTGAGAATGGCGCCGGGAGGGGCGCCTATGATGGCTTGTCGCTCGGAGAGATGCGCATGCCTGATGCGTGCCGAGACATAGCGATAGGGCTCCGCCGCCAGGACGCCGGGCAGATTCTCGAAGTCTGCGACGGTATCGATCGGCTGCAGGTCGTTGAACGCGACCGTCGCGTCCTGGTGCTGTCCACGCTCGAAGGCCGTCTCGGCAAGGGAATCGATGGCGTCGACCCATTGCAGGGCCATGATCAGCACAGCGATCGAAAGGGCGAGGCCGAGGCTCGCGAGGAAGGCCCGCAAAGGCCATCGGATGATGCGCCGGAAGATCATGCGTGACGGCTCGTCTAAGGCGCCGGCGAGCGCGGTCCGCGAAGCCCAGGTGCGTCGATAGATCGGCGGGGAAGGGGGCTGCATGGCCTCCGCCGGCGGCAGCCGGACCGCGCGGCGAACCGCGGCGAGGCTGCCGGCGAGCGCCGCACCGAGGCTGATGGCGCCAGCGATCACGAAGCCGGCCGGGCCGGGGCGGTAGAGCAGGAAGGGAAAGCGATAGAACTTGGTGTAGAGCTCCGTGTTCCAATGACCGAGCCAGGCGCCGATCAGGGAGCCGATCAGAATACCGATCGTGCCGATGACGAGGACCATCTTGGCGTAGTGCCAGCCGATAGCCCAATTGTCATAGCCGAAGGCCTTCAGCAGACCGATTTCGCGGCGTTCCGTCTCGATCAACCGAGCAATAACCATGTTGGTCAGAAAGGCGGCGACTGCCAGGAAGATGGTCGGCATGATCCGCGACATGTTCGTCTGTTGGGCGATTTCGCTCTCCAGGAACCAGTTCGAGGTCTGGTCGGCGCGACCGTAGGCACCGATGCCGCCGAAGGGAGCCAAGAGGCCGTCGAGCCGGCGGATAACGTCCTTTTCGTCAGCGCCCGGCAGCAGACTGAGGGTGACGTTGTTGAAGGAAGCCTTGAGGTCGAAGGCGGCCGTCAGCGCATCATGTCCCATCCATAGGATGCCGAAACGCTCGTCGTCAGGCATGAGGCCGCCGGGGGCAATCGCGTAGACGAATTCGGGGCTAAGCGCGGTGCCAACGACCTGCAACGTGCGTTTGCGCCCTCTCAAGACCGCATCGAAATTATGGCCGGGCTTCAATTCGTGAGCCTCGGCAAAAGGCTCGCTGACGACCACCTCGTCGGGCCGCGTCGGGTCGGCCAGGCGTCCGGACCTGATAACCAACGCGTTCAGAAGCTGGGGCTCACGTTCCGGTAGCGAGAGCAACTGGGCGACGACCGGCTCCGCAAAACCCGGCATGTCGAGAATTGCGCCTTCGACGATGCGCGTCTCGGCGAGGCGGACGCCTGGAATATCAGCGATTTCGCGCTGGAGATTTTCGGGCGCGCGCTTTGCCTGGGCAAACACATCGGCAAAACGCGTCCGCTCGTAATAGGCGGCGGTCGTCTCCTCGAGCGCCTCGATCGTCGTCAGCGCCATAATAAGCAGGGCGGTACCGGACGCGATCACCAGCGCGATCGCAAGAACCTGCGCCTTCAGTCTCCACAGTTCACGGATGAGCTTGCGATCGAGACTGCTCATCATGTTCACCAGGCGAGTTCGCCGGGCGCGCGCTGCACGGCGTTCCGCCGCGTTTCGACGATGCGCCCGTCGGCGAAGTAGAGCACGCGATTGGCAATGTCGGCAATGACGGCGTTATGGGTGATAAGCGCCGTGGTAGTGCCAAGTTCCCGATTGATCCTGATGATCGCTTCGAGCACAAGGATTCCGGTCTTGCTGTCGAGTGCGCCTGTCGGCTCATCGCAGAGAAGCAGGTCCGGGCGCTTGGCGATTGCGCGGGCAATGGCAACGCGTTGCTGCTCGCCGCCGGAAAGTTGTGCGGGGAAGTGATCAAGACGGTCGCCGAGGCCGACAATCGACAGAGCTTCAACAGGCGACATTGGGTTTCTGGCGATCTCCGTTACGAGGGAAACGTTTTCGCGGGCCGTCAAGCTGGGGATAAGATTGTAGAACTGGAAAACGAAACCGACGTGGTTACGACGGTAAAGGTTGAGCGCACGTTCACTATCCAGAGTGAGGGGCTCTCCCCGAAACCGGACCGTTCCGCCAGTCGGCGTATCAAGGCCGCCAAGAATATTGAGCAGAGTCGACTTGCCGCTGCCGGATGGCCCCAATAGCACCACCAGTTCGCCCTCGCGAAGGGCCACGTCCACTCCGCGCAGGGCGTGAACTTCCACCGCACCCATCCGATAGATCTTGGTGAGTCCGCGCGCCTCCAGGGCGATGGCCGATGCCTCGTTCTCCACCACTCACTCCTCGGGTCGGCAGCTGGCCGCCGCGAACCTCGCGCCCGTGGGTATCATTGCGAAAGATAACGCTCGATCTCCGGGATTGGAAACTTCACCAGATCCTTGGCCACCTCGGCGATGACTAAGGCGCGCGCCGAGGAATCCAATTGCTTGCGCAGAAGGCCAAGAGCGTGCGGCGGTAAAACGAGAACCAGTTTATTGATGCCCACGTCGCGTGTGAACGCGACAAGTTTCTCGCAAACATGGGAGACGAAGGCTTCCTCCGCCCGGTCATGCCAGTCCATTTGCTGGACTGCGCTTCGAGCGCCGCCTTGCGACTGATAAACTCGGCCCCCACGGTCCGTTCCGAGTTCCCGTGCCGGAGGTTGATATTCCGATTCGACCTCAAGCGGAATCAGATTGGTGAGCTCTGCATCCCCTCGGTTGCGTAGGATGAGCGCTTTGGCTCCATCACACACCAGCACCACGCTGCCATGCGGAATTCTTATCGTCGACATCATGCTGGCCCCAATCGCAAGCGTTCGTAATCTTCTGTCTCATCATCGCGCCATCAACACGGGTAGCCGAGCTTCATCGAGCATCGATCGCGTGACGCCACCGAATACGAGCTCGCGCAGCCGGGAGTGACCATAGGCGCCCATGACGATCATATCGGCCGCAATATCAACGGCATGTCGCTGTAGAACCTGCGCCACGCTCCGGCCCTCGCTCGGCAGCGCATCGACGGTCACATCGATGCCGTGGCGCGCTAGATAGGCGGCGACATCTGCTCCGGGTTCATCTCCGCTCGTGCGGAGCGTCGCCGTAGGGTCCACCATGGTGACGTGAACGGATTCGGCGGTGGCCATCAACTGGAGTGCTTCTCGCGCCGCATGTGCGGATTGAGCACGCGAGTCCCAGGCTAACAGGACGGTCTTCGGCTTGAGCGTCGGAGTACACTCGGGCGGGATAAGCAACACCGGACGTTCCGGTTGGAAGAGCCCACCGCCGATAATCTGCTTCTTGAGATCGTCGTCCTCGAAGGCGCCGGGACCGATCAGGATAAGATCGGCATAGAGCGCCCGTTCGCCTATGTCGTAGGTGGCACTTGCCACCTCCGCGTAAATGCTGTCGACATCAAATGAAATCTCCCGCGTCGAGAGCTTGTCGCGAGCCTTCTTCGCGGCTTCACCAAGTGCTTGCAGGTTTCGCTCGCGCTGTTCGAGCCACGCCGGGGCAAGCGTTGCATACCGCCCGGTCGGTTGTGGCGCAAAGCCGACGATGAGAGCGCTCAAGTGCGCGGAGACTTGATCAGAGATATCTGTAGCCACCTGCAGGTCGCGGTCGGTCTGCGATACGCCAACGACCGCGAGGATCGTCTTGAAAGACATGGTTTTGCTCCATTGGAACGTAGAAGCGTGACGCGACGATTGAACCCAGCAAGACGCGCCACCCGGCACGTCTTGCTCTCCCGGTAAGAATGCTAGGCTGGTTTGATCTGGATTTTGCGCTCGCTCTGCTGCGCTTCGGGGGTCTTTGGCAGGGTCACGGAAAGAACGCCCTTCGAAAAATTGGCGGCGATCTTGTCAGCATCAACGCCGTCAGGCAATCGGAAGGCTCTTTGGAATGAGCCGTAGCGACGCTCCGAAACGACGTAGTCCTTGTTCTTCTCTTCTTTCTGCTCCTGCTTCTCACCCCGGATCGTCAAGGTTCCACTGGAGACCGCTACCTCTATGTCCTTTTCCTCCATCCCTGGCAGTTCGCAGGTAATTTCGTAACTCTTCTCTGTCTCCGCGACGTCGACGGCGGGCGCGATCTTGAACTCCGACTGCCGCGGCATCCGACGCATGAATGCGGACGCAAAGGGGCGATGCCACAGGGTCGGAGCGAAGTCGTCGAACAGGCGGTCGATTTCAGATCGTAGGCTTTCGAACGGGAGCCACGACTCGCCGCGATGCTCGACGGCTTTCTCTTCCGACTTGATGGGCAGTTTGGTCTCAGGTTCAGCCATGGCTGGTTCTCCTTCAAAGCAGGGTTGCAGGCTCATCGGGGCGCTCGTTGCAAGCACCGCAAAGCCCCCCGGCTGGGCCTGCCGCGTTCTCGCGCGTGTCCCAGCCAGATGTGTTTATTAGAGCCCTATGTGGCACCAGCCTCATTGATGCGCGTCAAAGACGGACCCGCCCCAATTCCCTTTTTGACCGAGAACATGGTGCGCTCCTTGCATGTGTGATGTGCTTGTATGCGGTAGCCGTCGTTCGTGGGCGACGGTGAAGGTCAGCGGAAATCCACAATGACCAGGCACAACCTGTTCACGCTAATTTGGCAACCGTCACGAGCAGGTTGCTTCTGATCATCATAGCGCTCATAATTACATCGCTTTTTCAGCGTGCTGCCGATCAACGGCTGCCCCACCACAGGCCGCAGAGAGCAGACACGACAGAGATTTCGGCACACTTCCCCACACTGACCAGTCAAGCGGCGTTTCCGTCAAGCTCCGAGAGCGGAGAGGTTAGTCCATCTGTTGATTGAGGGCCTTTGCCGCGCCGCGCAGGATCGCGTCCTCGCTTCGGATCAGGAAGACTGGTATTCGCGTCAGCCAGTCCGATCGTCTTCCCTTCGCCTCGAACGCGAGGCGGAAGGCACCGTTGTGGAGGAGTTTCTCCATCTTCCGCAGTATCGGGCCCCACAGATAGACTCCGCCTCGTGCGTCATAGAGGAGAGCCATATCGCCTGCAAATCTGCCGAGCCAAGTGGCAAAATAGTTTATCGCCGTCGTCGCGCAGCGATCGTCCCCCTGCAAGCCGGCGATGACAATGTCAGTGGCCTGAAGGGAGCGCACTGGCTGTCCCGAACTCTCACGCAGGATCTGGTAAAGGTGCGCCAGTCCCCGGTCTGACAACACGTGCTCAACGGAAACATGGTCCGTATCGCAGCGAATGCGCTCCAGGATATCAAGCTCTTCTTGCGTTCGCGGTGCAAAGGATATGCTTCCGGCGTGAGCATGGAACTGTGGGCAAGAGCCATTGATCTGAGCGAGTACCCCTACGCCGAGTGCGTCGCCAATGCTTGCGACAGCCTTCGCCGCGTCGCGACGGGCCTCTGCCCCTCCGAATTGGACGACGTCATGCGGAGCGAGATCGGGCAAGATGAGCGAAAGCGCGTCGATGGAACCGATGATTTGAATGTGGTGCCATTCACCTGCATGTCCTTCGGCGAGCCTGCGTTCCAAATCACTGACGGGCAACAATTCGCTGTTTGCGATTGTGATCCCCAAGGCAGGCGGACAGGTTGGTAGAGAGCGCCGGTAAGCGGCCAGCGCCTCGACCACGGATCCAAATACGTTCTTTCCGAACTGCACATAATCTTCGATCGTCAGCCTGTCAGTGTGGACGACGGCGAAGCGAATGTGGGTCTCGCTAACGTCGGCCACAACAGCGTCATGTGTGAATTTATTCACCTCGGCCTCCAACATGTTTTGTGGAGAGTATGCGGCAGGCTAGCCCCTCGCACTTTGATGGACGTCAAGGTCACCGATGTCGTGAAAGCATAGGGTGTCGCTGTTTGTCGGTGCGGTGGCCGCGAGCGGACAGTCTCAACACGGGAGGTGGAAATGGTCGCTTCAATTATCTGGTTCGAGGATGTGACGCGGCGCGATATCGCCAGTGTGGGCGGCAAGAATGCGTCACTCGGCGAGATGATCTCCGGACTTTCCGCGCATGGCATCAAGGTGCCGAGCGGTTTTGCGACGACAGCGGAGGCCTATTGGAACTTTGTCGATGCGAATGACTTGCGGGCACCGATCACTGCCCTGCTTGAGAAATGGAAGGCAGGTGAAGCCACCCTCGCCGACACGGGCGCCGCAATACGCGAGAATATTCTCCGGGGTCGCTGGCCCGCCGAGATCGAAGCCGAAATAATCGCGGCCTATCGTACGCTGTCGCGCAGGCTCGATGTCGACGCGTCCTCGGTTGCAGTGCGTTCCAGTGCAACCGCGGAGGACCTCCCGACGGCGAGCTTTGCCGGACAGCAGGAGAGCTTTCTCAACGTTGTCGGGGAGAGGGCACTGATGCACGCCTGTCGCCGTTGCTATGCCTCGCTCTTTACCGATCGAGCCATCAGCTACCGCAAGGTAAATGGCTTCGATCACATGAAGGTGGCTTTGTCCGTCGGCGTCCAGGAAATGGTCCGTTCTGATCTCGGCGGCGCAGGCGTCATGTTTTCGATCGAGACCGAGACCGGCTTTGATAAGATTGTTCTGATCAATGCGGCCTGGGGTCTTGGCGAATATGTTGTCAAAGGAACTGTCGATCCCGACGAATACCGCGTGTTCAAACCGCTGCTGAGCGACAGTGCCCTTGTGCCGATTATCCAGAAGAGATGCGGCACGAAGACCAGTAAGCTCACCTACGGCAACAGTTTCGAGCCGACCCGGGGTGTCTCCACTTCCCGAGAAGAACAGACCAAGCTTGTCCTCGCAGATGAGGAGATTCTTCAGCTCGCCCGCTGGGCGATAGCGATCGAGAAGCATTACGGCTGCCCCATGGACATTGAATGGGCCAAAGACGGCCGCGACGGCCACCTCCGCATCGTGCAGGCTCGGCCCGAAACCGTACAGGCAAGAGCAGCCTCCGATAAACTTCCAACCTATCAGATCGGCAAGAAGGGGCGCCTGCTGGCAAAGGGTCTTGCAATAGGCAGTGCCATCGCCGCGGGTCCCGTGTGCCTCATCGAGCATCCAAACGACATCGGCAAGTTCAGTGACGGCTCTATTCTGGTGACCACAACCACCGACCCGGACTGGGTGCCGCTCATGAAGCGCGCCTCTGCCATCGTCACCGATCATGGGGGACGCACCTCGCATGCGGCGATCGTCAGTCGCGAGCTTGGCCTGCCCGCAATCGTCGGCGCGGAGAACGCGACGAGGCTCTTGGCTACGGGCGCGATCATCACCGTGTCCTGCGCCGAGGGCGACGAGGGCCGCATTTACGAAGGGGTGGCCGAATACAAGGCGGAGACGATCAGCCTCACCGACATCGCGGGAACGCGAACGAAGGTCATGCTGAACCTTGCCGATCCGCAATCGGCATCCCGCTGGTGGAGACTCCCGGCCGACGGCATTGGCCTTGCGCGCATGGAATTCGTGATCAGCAATGCGATACAGATCCATCCCATGGCCCTCGTGCACTTCGACCGGCTGCGCGACCAATCGGCAAGAGAGAAGATCGCCGCTCTGACATCGGGCTATGCGGAGCGGACCGACTATTTCGTCGACGAGCTTTCGCGCGGGCTGGCGCGTCTCGCTGCAGTTGCCTATCCCAGGCCGATCATCGTGCGCATGAGCGATTTCAAGACGAATGAATATGCGGGGCTATGCGGCGGCGCCGAGTTCGAGCCGCAAGAAGAGAACCCGATGATCGGCTTTCGCGGCGCATCTCGCTACTACTCGCCGAAATATCGTGACGGCTTTGCACTTGAGTGTCGGGCGATCAAGCGGCTGCGTGAGACGATGGGCTTCAGGAACGTCGTCGTCATGATCCCGTTCTGCCGATCGGTGAAAGAGGCTGAGAAGGTCCTTGAGGTGATGGCCGCAAACGGTCTTCAGCGAGGCGTCGACGGGCTGCAGATCTATGTGATGTGCGAGATACCGTCCAACGTCATCCTCGCGGCAGATTTCGCGAGGTTCTTCGATGGATTCTCGATCGGCTCGAACGATCTCACTCAGTTGACCCTTGGTGTCGACAGGGATTCCGAGGAACTCGCTTCATTGTTCGACGAGCAGGACGAAGCCGTGAAGTGGATGATCTTCAAAGTCATCACGGAAGCTCGGAAGGCCGGAGCCAAGATCGGCCTTTGCGGCCAGGCGCCAAGCGATCATCCCGACTTCGCGGCATTTCTTGTCGAATGTGGCATCGACTCGATCTCGGTCACGCCGGACAGTTTTGTCGCCGTGAGCCGGACCGTGGCAGCGGCGGAAAAGGGTGGGAGAGCGACGTAGGAGGCGGGCAGACCTACCGCCTCTCCGTTTTGCTTCGGGCGTCTAGTTGTTCGGCGGCAACAAACAACAGGGCCCGCATCTTTTCCTCTAGCTGTTCCCTGGTCGCAGCGATTCCGGCGATTTCAAAATCCCGGAGCACCTTGCGCAGGACGTCGTCGTCGCCAGCTTCGGCCCGTCCGGCTTCAGCGATCTCCGCCGCGTAAGCGGTCGCGTTGGATCTATCGAGCGCGCGTGCCGCCCATCCGGCAAGCAGCCGGTTTCGGCGTTCGCGAACTCTCAAAGAACGCTCAAAGTCGAGGATGTACCTTTCTTCGAGCGCTTTCTCTCGCTCCGTCAGTTCCATGATTTCTTTCTCCAACCGTCTGCGAGATCGAGCTGCGGTGCAACTATGGTTGCATTGCGGCTTCGGTTATCGCCTCCTTCGGCGTCTCGGGAAGTTCCGTCATCGTGGCTTCGGTCAGCAACAGCACGCTTGCGACCGAAACCGCATTCTCGAGCGCGACGCGGATCACTTTGGTAGGGTCGATGATGCCGGCCGAGACCAGGTCGACATAGACCTTTCGGCCGGCGTCATATCCGAAACTGCCCTCTCCCTCGAGCATTTTCGCGACCACCACGCCGCCGTCGGTTGCCGAGTTTTCGGCGATCTGCCGTGCCGGGATTTCCAGTGCCCGCTTGAGGATCTGAACGCCGGTGCGCTCATCGCCTTCGCAGGCTTCCTCCTCCTCTGAGACGGCCGCTATGCACCGCAGGAGGGCCAATCCGCCACCCGGCAGGATGCCTTCCGCGACGGCAGCCTTGGTCGCGCTGATGGCGTCATCGAGCGCTTCCTTCTTCGCTTTGAGCTCCGCTTCTGTGGCTGCACCCACCTTGATCACCGCGACGCCGCCGGAAAGCTTCGCCAGTCTCTCCTGGAGCTTTTCACGGTCGTAGTCGCTGGTGGTGGTCGAGATTTCCTTGCGGATCTGTTCCGCCCGGCCGCTGATGGCCTTTTTACCTCCCGCCCCACCAATGATGGTGGTCGTATCTTTCGTAATGACGATCCGCTCGGCACGGCCAAGTTGTTCGGGCGTTACCGTTTCGAGCTTTATGCCCAGCTCCTCGGAGATAAGCTGCCCGCCCGTGAGTATGGCGATGTCCTGCAAGAGGGCTTTGCGTCGGTCTCCGAATCCTGGCGCCTTGATGGCGCAGTTGCGCAGCGTTCCGCGCATCTGGTTGACGATCAGAGTTGCAAGCGCCTCGGTTTCCACATCCTCCGCGATGATGAGCAGTGGCGTTCCGGTTTTCGCAACGGCCTCCAGGAGTTCCACGCAATCCTTGAGCGAAGTGATCTTGCGATCGAACAGGAGGATGGTGGCGCTTTCGAGAACGACCTCCATTCGTTCAGCATCGGTGACGAAATAGGGAGAAAGATAACCGCGATCGAATTGCATGCCCTCCACGACTTCGAGGACCGTCTCGGTCGTTTTCGATTCCTCGACGCTGATGACTCCGTCGTCGCCCACCTTTTCCATGGCGTCTCCGACCAATGAGCCGATCTGTGCGTCGTTGTGGGCCGAAATCGTCGCCACCTGTTCTTTTTCACGCTTCTCGGAGACGGGCCGTGAGTTCTTCTTGAGTTCGGCGACAGCTCGTTTGACGCCTCGGTCGAGCCCGTGCTTGATGTCAATCGCGCTTGCGCCGGCAACGACATTGCGCAACCCATCGGCGAAAATCGTATGGGCAAGAATCGTCGATGTGGTGGTCCCGTCGCCGACAATTTCCCCCGTCTTCTCCGCCGCCTGGCGCAGCATGCGCGCGCCGAGATTTTCTTCGGGATCTTTCAGGTCGAATTCCTTGGCGATCGTAACCCCATCATTGCAGACGATCGGCGACCCCCACTTTCTTTCGATCAGAACGGCCTTCGAGCGAGGCCCGAGTGTGACCCGAACGGCATCGGCCAATTGCGAAGCGCCCTTCAAGATCTTCTCCCGGGCAGCCGAATGGAAAAGGACCTGCTTGTGAGCCATGACTTCATCCTCCGTTCGATGCTTTTGTAGCACAGGGCGGGAGGCTCGCTTTGACGCGCATCAAACGACATCGGCGTGCAAAAGGCCCCAGCGTCACGGAATCATCTTTGACGCCGGTCAAGGCGAGGGCGGTCGATCAATGGTTAAGTTCCCCGAAACGATAGGCCAAACCTAGGTGGCGGCCATGATTTACAACACGATACTGGTGCACTTGGACATAGGCGATGGCGCACCACCGCAGCTAAATTTTGCGCGCGAGCTCGCCGCGCGTTTTGAGGCAAGTCTGGTCGGCTTCGCCGCCAGCGACGTCCACCCGATTTCGGCGCCTCCGCCCGGAGTGGTAGTAGATGCCGAGTTCATGCGGCTTGAGGCAAGGGAGATCGAACACCGCCTGGAAGCGCTCAGAAGCGATCTCGATGCTAGCGGCGAGATGGGAGGGACCGATTCGTTACGCACGACTGTCGGCGATCCGACAAGAGGGCTGGCAACAGCCGCGAGAGCGGCGGATCTCGTAATCGCGGGACCAGGTGGCGTGGGTGGACGCGACGCCCGCACCGCCATAGACCTGGGCGCGTTGATACATGCGGCGGGCCGTCCGGTGCTCATACCGCGAGATGATCTTGCACCTCTCAATGCGAGAAGCGTCGTCGTCGCCTGGAAGGATGCCCGTGAGGCGAGACGGGCAGTCGCAGACGCGATGCCTTTCCTCGTCCACGCGCGCGAAGTCGTCGTAGCGACCGTGGCGGAGCGCGAGCCAGATCGGGCGATGGCCAGTGCCACTGACGTCGTCCGCTATCTTATCAATCATGGTGCAAAAGCCCGTGCAGAGATAGTGGACCATGGCGAAGGCGAGGCTGGGGAGGCGCTGATTGACATCGCCAAGCAGAGGGGAGCGGATCTGATCGTCTCTGGCGGCTATGGCCACGGCCGCCTTCGCGAATGGCTGCTTGGCGGTGTCACCCGATCGCTGCTGCGCGAAGTTTCGCTCCACCGCCTGATGTCGGCTTGATGATGCCTCACAATCGCCGTTCCCCGGGATTGCTCACTGGAGAACAGCATGATGAGACTTGTCCCGATCTCATCGCGGCACTGGCGCAGAAGGTGCGATTCCTCTCCAATCCCGCTTCCTACCCGCAAAAGCCGGACAACATCGAGACCAAGGAGACCCATATGTCTTGGGTCTTCATAGCCGACGATTGGGTGCTCAAGCTCAAGAAGCCGACCTCGCGATCCCACCTCGATTTCAGTACCGTCGGGGCGCGGAAATTCTTCTGCGAGGAGGAGCTCCGCCTAAACCGCCGGCTGGCAGGCGAGACTATCGCGCCGTCAGGCCGCTTTATTGTGACGACGGGGGAAAGTTAACCTTCGAGAAAACCGCGCACGTCATCGATTGGCTCGTCGAGATGCGGCGGCTGCCGGCGGACGACATGCTGGACGCCGGCATAGCTGCGAGCCGAGTGAGCCCGACCAAGATTTCCGCGATAGTCGACCGGCTTGCTCGTTTCTATGTCGGCCGTTCGCCGGAGATTGCCGGTGGCGAGGCTATATACGACACCTTCTGGAGGAACACGAAATAAGCGCTTCCCCATCGCATAGACCGCCCTGGTGCCGCGCTTTCTGCAGGCTTCTGCCGCTCTCAGCATGGTGCCGCCGGTACTGATCATGTCGTCGACAATGAAGACCGTCGCATTTTCCACCTCTCCCGCAAAGAGCTCGCCCGAAACAACGCCACGGCGCTGTTCCATGAAGCCGAATTCAGCAGGATTGCCAGAGAGACGTTCATAGGCCTCGTTCAGAAGCTGCGCTCGCTTGGTACCGCCACCATCCGGGGAGAAAATCGTGACCGGCCCGTCTTCAGCTTTTGGGCAATCACGTCGGCGAACAGCGGCTTCGCGCTCAAATGAATGGTGCGGCAGCGGAAGGCGTTCTGAAACGTGGCAATGTTGCGCACGCATCCGTGCCGACCGCGTCGAAGAGTTGGGCCATGCAGCAACTGAATGTAAGTGCCCGGGAGTCTGTCAACGACAAGCTTTGCGAATTGCTGTTTTTCATCGCTTGCTGTCGCGAAGGAGGCGCTTCACGCGTAACGGCCCTCGTTCCAAATCTCCCCTATGTGCGCACGGACCGGCAAACCAAGACGCGGGAGCCGGTGACCATACCCTACCTAACTGCACTCGTTCCTTGATGCTGATCGAAGGGCCGCACGTGCCCCTCGCGGCACTTTGTAGCGAAGTGAGTTGTTCAGCCTTGGAGGTGGCGATCGACGATTGCTCGTGCCTTTGTAAGCGCTTCCTCCTGAGTATCTGCCAAGACGTGGTCAGGGTCAGTTGGGAGGGAGCGCCGGCCGGGTATTATGTGCACTCGCCATGCCGAAGCATAGTGACTGGCCTCCAAACCGTAGCCGCGATAGTCGATATGGTGACTTGCAATCAGCTGTGACATGTGAAACCCCATCTGTCTCTAGCCGCCAAATGTCGTATTACCTGGATTAGCCTGCATTGACGCAAATCAAGGATATGGGTGAGGTCCAGCTGTGCGTTGCGGCCCTCACGATCCCGCCAGCAGAGTGTTACGGGTCTTCGCACCACGCGGACCCGACTGAGGTGAGCACGGCCTAACGCAAGCAAGCCGCACGGTTCTAGCGGCGCGGGGAGTATGGTGGCCTTGCCGCTCCCCTTATTGACCGACGTCAATCTACGCCGTCGACAAGTGAGCTATGTTTCAAAAGCCATATTTTCCTGGGAGGCCTCAGATGAAAGCCGCGGACGTCATGACCCGGAAGGTCATCGCCATAAGTCCTGAGCATAGCGTAAAGCATGCCGCGTGCGTAATGCTGGAAAACCACATCAGCGGCCTGCCAGTCCTTGACGACAATGGGAGTCTTGTCGGTATTCTGACCGAGGGAGATCTGTTGCGGCGCGCAGAATTGGGACCCGCCGCGTGGCGGGGTACGGGCAGCACGCACGAAGAGGCGCCGGAGATTTTCATCAAGGGAAACAGCTGGCGTGTCGGTGACGTCATGACGCCAGGTGTCGTGACAGTGGATGAAGACACTCCGGTTGACCGTATTGCTGCAGCTATAAAGACGCACGACATCAAACGTGTCCCCGTTGTACGCGCCGGCCAGATGGTGGGCATCGTCAGCCGCAGCGATATTCTGCGGGTGATCGCTGCGGCAGTGCCTGACGTGACGGCTGCGGGCGACGAGGCGACGCGACGCGCTGTCCTGACGAGGCTTTGTTCGGACGTCGGACTCGACAAGGCGGCAATCGACGTGACAGTCGAGGATGGCACAGTTTGCCTATGGGGAGAGGTCGCCAGTGAGGTTCAGCGCGAGGCGGCTCGCGTTGCCGCAGAAGGCGTGAGCGGCGTTGGGCGCGTCAGGAACAAGCTGCGTGTCGGAGCGAGCGCGACCTTATCAGAACGATCTTGAAGCACCCTGGTGGAGTGAACCATGTCCATCCTTGCAGTGGCTCTCAATCCCACCATCGACGTATGGAGTCAGGCTGAGCACGTGCGTCCGACCGTCAAGATCCGTACGCATGGCGAGCGGCAGCGACCCGGCGGCGGCGGCGTCAACGTCGCACGCGTCATCGCCGAGCTCGGCGGCGAGCCCGAGCTCCTCGTCATCGCAGGCGGAGCGACGGGAGCGATGCTTAGAGAGGCCCTCGCGACATCAGCGATCCGAACTCACCCCGTGGAGGCAGCAGGACTGACGCGAATTTCCTTCATGGTTCGAGAAGAGGAAACGGGGCTCGAATATCGCTTCGTTCCCGAGGGGCCGGAAGTCGCGCCGGACGACATCGCGAAGGCGCTGGCCGTCGTTGAGAGGTTCAGGGGTGACTTCATAGTGGCCAGCGGGAGTCTGCCGCGCAACGCTCCCGAAGACATCTATGCTCACATTGGCCGCATAGCCGCGAAAACCGGCGCTAGGTTCATTCTCGACTGCCCGGGGGCGACATTGCGCTGCACCTTGGGCAAGGCACCGGTTTTCCTCGTCAAACCGAGCATTGAAGAGTTGGAAACACTAGCCGGCCGGCGTCTGGACGAGAAAGGGGTCGTGCGAGCCGCATCGGCTTTGGTGAAGGAAACTGCGACAGAGTTCGTTGCAGTTACTATGGGCCGCGAGGGTGCCCTCTTGGCTGGAGCCTTCGGCGTTTTACGCGTCCCGTCCAAGCACGTCGTCGCCAAGTCCACCGTGGGTGCCGGCGACAGCTTCATCGCCGCGCTGACTTGGTTCCTGGCGGAAGGCAAGTCAATTGAGGAGGCGTTCCGGTTTGGTGTCGCCGCGGGGGCGGCTGCCGTCATCGCATCCGGAACCGAGCTGTGCCGGCGCGACGACGTCTTTAAGATTTACAAGGGGACCGAACCGCCTCCACGCGTGCCGTCAACGTCCATGGAAAGCTCCGGTCCATGAACGAATTTCTATTCAGAGCGCAGCGCCTGTTTGTGACGACGATTGCGACGGGACTCTGTGCGTTTGGGACGACCGCCGTTCGCGCGCAAGATCTCAAGATTCGGATTGGCCATTTCCCGAACGTGACACATGCCCAGGCGCTGGTTGCCAGAAACTTCGAACGGCAGGGCCGGAATTGGTTCGCCGATCGGCTCAGTCCGAAGATCAAGGTCGAATGGTACGCCTATAATGCCGGTCCGAGTGCCATGGAAGCAGTCTTCGCCGAAAGCATTGACCTTACTTACGTAGGACCGAATCCGGCCATCAATGCTTATGCCCGTTCGGCAGGAACAGAAATCCGTATCGTCGCCGGCGCGGTCAACGGTGGCTCTGCGCTCGTCGTGCAAGCGGGTGAGAGCCTTGCGACCGCGGTGGACTTCCGCGGCAAGCGGCTCGCAACACCCCAATTCGGAAATACTCAGGACGTGGCAGCACGCGCCTGGCTCTCAGCAGGAGGCTTGCGGATAACGCAGGCAGGCGGGGACGCCCAGGTTGTTCCGACTGCCAATCCGGAGCAACTGTCACTCTTCAAGGCCAGACAGCTCGATGCCGTCTGGACTGTCGAACCCTGGGTTTCGCGGCTCGAAATGGAGGCGGGTGGAAAGATCCTCGTCGAAGAAAAGGAAGCGGTCACGACAGTGCTCGTCGCGCGTGCAGCCTTTCTTTCGGAACACCGCGATCTCGTCCGACGCTTTGTCGATGGCCATCGCGACCTTAGTGACTGGATCAAGGGGCACCCGTCCGACGCGCAGCGGATGATCCTGGACGAACTGAAGGCGTCGTTTCGAGTCAGCATGTCGCCGGAGCTCATTGCGCGGGCATGGACGCGCATGTCGGTTACCGGCGAGATTTCGCCCTCCGCACTGCAGACCTTCGTCACTAAGGCTCAGCAGGTCGGCTTTCTGCGGGAAATACCGGAGCTTTCGAGACTGATCGAGGTACCCTGATGCTCGATCAAGTCACCAACCAGTCGATATCGGGTCCGGTTGCCACGGCAACAAGCAAGCTCGTGGTGGAGGGGGTGTCAAAGTGGTTCCGCACGCCGCGGGCAACCATACATGCGCTCGACAATGTCTCCATGCAGGTTGCGGCTGGCGAAGTTGTCTGTGTCGTTGGGCCGAGCGGCTGCGGAAAGTCGACCCTACTCGACATCATAGCCGGGTTGAGCAAGCCCGATGCTGGTCATGTGCTTGCCGACGGTCAGCCGGTGACCGGGCCGGGTCGACAGCGTCTGGTCGTGTTCCAGGAGCCGTCGCTCTTTCCCTGGCTCAACGTTTTCGGCAATGTCATGTTCGGCCTGAGGCTTTGCCCCGAACTTAGCAACGGCGAGCGACGCGAGATCGCACACCGATATCTTGCCTTGGTCGGCCTCGAAAAATTTGAAGGCGCGCACGTGCATGAACTTTCGGGTGGAATGAAGCAGCGGGTAGCCTTGGCGCGGGCACTGGCCCCCGATCCGCAGGTGCTGCTGATGGACGAACCCTTCGGCGCACTCGACGCGATGACCCGCGAGCACCTCTATGACGATATCCAGCGCATCTGGAGCGACCGCCGCAAGACGATCGTGTTCGTCACGCACAATATGCGTGAGGCGGCCTGCCTGGGAGATCGCGTGCTACTGATGTCGAAGGCGCCGGGGCGGATCGTTCAGCATTTCGAGATTCCGCTGCCACGCCCGCGAAACATCTACGATGCGGAACTCATCGGCCACGCCGGACGCGTTGCTGATGCGCTTCGCGGCACTATCGGAGGCGGGGTGACAGAATGAAGCGTTTCGCGATCGTGTCGAGCTTCCTCGTTATGCTGCTGGTCGGCTGGGAGTTGTTGTCTGAGAGCGGACGCTGGTCACCGGTACTCTTTCCCTCTGTCTTGAGCGTCGCGCGATATCTCTGGGGTGCCATGATGGATGGCACGCTTTTTGAAGCGATCAGGGTTACCATGCAGCGGCTTCTGGTTGGCTATGCGATCGGCGCTGCGATCGGCCTGCCTCTCGGCGTACTCACGAGTTCCTCGCAGATCTTGGAAGACACAATCGGCTCCCTCGCGCTTGGTCTGCAGACACTACCGAGCGTCTGTTGGGTGCCCTTCGCCGTGCTTTGGTTCGGGCAAACCGAGGGTGCGATGCTCTTCGTTGTCGTGATGGGGACCGTATGGTCGGTGATCATCGCCACCAACCATGGCGCCCGCACGATTCCGCCGATCTATGCGCGTGCGGCACGCACCATGGGGTCGCGAGGAACCCATCTCTGGACGATGGTGATGTTGCCGGCTTCCTTGCCGTTCCTGGTGAGCGGCATGAAGCAGGGTTGGGCATTCGCCTGGCGATCCCTGATGGCGGCGGAGATTTTCGTCACGATCCTGACAGGTTTTGGTCTCGGCCAATTGCTCCATTACGGCCGCGAATTGAACGCGATGGATCAGGTGATCGGCGCCATGGTGGTCATCGTGCTGATCGGCCTCTTGGCCGATCGAATCCTCTTTGCACCTTGGGAGCGCTTTCTCCATCGCCGCTGGGGAACGAACGTAAGGTGAAGGGCTCAAGGAGCGTCGCTCGCGCAGCCTATCGAACTGTTTTCGTCCCTCGACTAGCCCTCAACCGCTCTTGATGAAGAGCTTCCGCTACGGCGCGCATCCGGCCAAACTGAAAGTTCGAGCATGAAGATCGCACGGCGCGCCGGCACGCACGAGACGGTCGATTATCCATTCATCGGGGCCGCCGCTGGCGAAGATCTTCACGTGTCGCGGTCCGTCCTCGTCGAGTATTCGTCTTGATTGCCGGGACAGTTTGAGCAGGTCGCCGGAATCCGGCCTTGTGGCCTGCACCGTGAACGCAGACTTCATTTTCCTGCCAAAGTCGAAGAGAACCCGGACGCTGACGGTGGTGTCATAGGTGTCAACGAGCAATGTTGTTTCGGCAAAGAGCTCGATCGAGCGATGTTCAGCGTACCACCAGCACGGAGCAATGTGCATGCTGAACGATTTTTTGCGACACGCTTCCGACCAGCATACCCCTCAATCGCCCGAGTCCGCGGCTTCCGACGACGATCATGTCCGCCCCGATTTCCTCAGCGACCGCAAGAATTGTCTCAGCGTAGTCGCCGGCCTCGATGCGGGTCTCCACACTGCTGACGCCAATGCTTCGGGCAATATCGGCGGCGTCCTCGGCGATACGGTCACCCAAGACCGAAGCCATTTCTCCAATGTCGCCTTGGGAGGCACGAAACAACTCGTCCATCGAGCTGGGAGCACGCTCCAACTTTGGCATAGTCACGGCCGATATGCGACGGACGAGGTGTGCCGGCTCGGCGAGGCGGCTCGCCTCCTCAGCCCTAAGCCCATGCAGGGTGACGTGAAGGACCGTGAGTTTTGCTCCGAGAGCTTTGGCCATGTTCGCCGCCATCGCCACAGCTTCTCGTGCTTTGTCGGATCCATCGGTTGCGACCAGAACGCACTTGGTCATGACACTTCCTCCCTTTGAACGAACTCTCGGGCATGTCTTGGCGGAAGGCATTGACGCTCGTCAAAGAGCCTCTTGCAAACCAGATCCTGTGAGCCACGCCCACGTTTGACGCGGGTCAAGGTACCGTCCGCGCAAACGTGAGAAGGATCGTACCTAGGTACAAGCAAGTGGACGCGAGCCGATGGACACGAAACGGATATTGAGCGTCGGCTATGTCATCGCCGCGCTTCTGCTGATCGCCACCTTCGAGTTCTGGTGGAGCCATCGCGAAGTCGTGCAGCTCACCTATTCCGACGCGTTGCGCGCGGCGGCGGAGGGCAGGGTTGCCTCCGTCGTCGTGACGGAAACGATGATCGAGGGGGAGTTCAGGCAAGCGGAGGACGGGAAGAAATACTTCATTGCTCACCGCGTCGATCCATCGGTGGCCGAGGTCTTCGAGAAGGCCGGTGCAAAGGTATCGGGCGGGACCGACAGCAATTGGGGCATGACGCTGCTTTCCTGGATCTTCCCGTTGCTGGTCCTTTTTGGCCTCTGGTTCGTGCTCTTTCAGGGAGTCACCGAACGCGGTGGCCTCGTCAACATTGGAAAGTCAAAGGCCAAGGTCTATCTCGAGCGCCAGACGGGTGTGACGTTTGACGATGTGGCCGGCGTCGACGAGGCGAAGGCTGAGTTGCAGGAGGTGGTTGCCTTCCTGAAGGACCAGGCGAAATACAGCCGCCTCGGCGCGCATATTCCCAAAGGGATCCTCCTCGTCGGGCCACCCGGAACGGGCAAAACGCTGATGGCGCGCGCGGTTGCAGGCGAGGCCGGCGTGCCTTTCTTCTCGATTTCCGGCTCGGAATTCGTCGAGCTCTTCGTTGGCGTCGGCGCCGCCCGCGTGCGGGACCTTTTCGATCAGGCGCGACAGGCCGCTCCCTGCATTATCTTCATTGACGAGCTCGACGCGCTCGGCCGCGCCCGCAGTCCTTTCGCCGGCTATGGCGGCGGCGACGAGAAGGAGCAGACGCTCAATCAATTGCTGGCCGAACTTGACGGCTTCGACCCACGCGGCGGCATCGTCCTCCTGGCTGCCACCAATCGTCCGGAGATCCTTGATCCAGCCCTTTTGCGTGCAGGCCGCTTCGATCGCCAGGTTGTCATTGATCGCCCGGATCGAAACGGCAGGGCGGCAATCCTCAAGGTTCATATGGCGAATGTCGCGATCGCGCAGGGGGTGCATGTGGAGGAGATCGCAGACATGACGCCGGGTTTCACCGGCGCCGATCTCGCCAACCTGGTCAACGAAGCCGCGATCGTCGCGACGCGCCGTGGTGCCGAGCGGGTCACGATCGAGGACTTCAACAACGCGGTCGAGCGCATCGTAGCTGGTTCAGAACGCAAGAGCCGCCTGCTGAAACCCGACGAGCGCGAGCGTGTCGCCTATCACGAGATGGGCCACGCTTTGGTGGCCTCGAAACTCTCGAAGACCGATCCAGTGCAGAAGGTGTCGATCATTCCCCGCTCGATCGGGGCGCTTGGCTACACGTTGCAGCGCCCCACCGATGACCGCTTCCTCATCACGTCGAGTGAACTTAAGGAGCGCATTGCAGCACTGCTCGCCGGTCGAGCGGCTGAAGAGCTTGTTTATGGTGAAGTCTCGACCGGTGCGGCGGACGACCTTGCGAAGGCCACCGATGTGGCGCGGCAAAGCGTCGTGCGCTTCGGCATGAGCCCGCAGGTCGGCCAGGCTGTGCTCGAAGAGCAAAGGCTGCAATGGCTCGGCGATGGTCCAGTTGCGCCACGGCAGAAGGATTATTCGGAAACGACCGCGCGCGAAATCGATCTTGCGGTGCGCATGATGATCGACGATGCCTACCAAGGTGCCAAGGCGATACTGCAGGGGTGTGTGGGCGAGTTAAAGGCAGGAGCAAAACTGCTGCTCGAGCGCGAGACTATTACTCCGCAGGATTTTCCCCCGTTACTTCGGGAGGGCCGCAAGACGGCCGAGACGACCACGGACGGCGAGACCGATGTCCCAGTCGGGCGGCCGCATCGAAAACCGGCGCCCAGAATCCTTCATCGCCGTTGACCGACATCAATGCGGCGCGGCCGCCTTCATTGCACACAATGTTGAGGCGTCTGCCAGTGGAGTATCGCTGATCGAAGGGAACCTGCCACGCCAAAGGATGTGCATGCCATTAGGAGGGCCGGCCTGTCTCAGCAATCCCGAGGACGTGATTGCCTGGCGCGAAAGGCGACTTCCGAAGAACGGTAAGTGAAATCAAAAACACTGAAGCACTAGTTTGCCATCGCATTGCCCTCTTGAAAGGCCAGAGACCATGACATTTGGCACTGTGCAGTTAACAACCAACGGGTCCGAGGCAATCGCTATTGAGATCTCGCCGCACGACTTGCCGGGTTGCCTTCGCCTTCCTTCAGACCCGCGCGGCGTCGTCGTCTTTGCCCATGGCTGCGGCTCCAACCGCGAGAGCCCACGCAACGTCTATGTTGCGGAAGTATTACGAAAGCAGGGTTTCGCAACCGTCGTTTTCGATCTCCTCAGCGAGCAGGAGGCTGCAAATCGCGTCAATGTATTCGACATACCATTGTTGACCAAGAGGATGGTTGGCGCATGCAGGTGGGCATTGGCGGCCCGTTACACTCGGGGGCTGCCAGTCGGGCTTTTCGGCGCGAGCACCGGTGCCGCTGCGGCTCTACAAGCGGCGGCTGAGCTCGGCGACCAGGTGTCTGCATTGGTCTCTCGAGGCGGTCGCCCGGACCTCGCATCGGCCCTCGAAGAGGTGAGGACGCCGACGCTTCTGATCGTAGGGGGATCGGATCGTGACATTCTCGGGTTGAACCGGGCAGCCTTGGCGATGCTTTCCGGTCCCAAGAAGCTACAGATTGTACCGGACGCCACCCATCTGTTCTCGGAACCGGGAGCGCTCGACGCGGTAGCCGCCGCTGCAGCGGAGTGGTTCGGCCGTTATTGCGGTCAGCGCGAAAACGAACAGGAACGGAGGTAGGCACATGCGTTCCTCGAGCCGTGCAGAAGGAAAGGCAGTGGCGTAGGGCTCGACCATTATCGGGGTCAAGATGTGGTTGTACTTGCCGAATGAAGCGGCGACCTTCGGCGGGCTACCCGCAAATATTTTGACGCAAACGTCATCCTGGAGTCACGTAGCGGCGGCCAAGTCCTTCCGTCCAATTTGAGAGACGGAGAAACCCCCCGTGAGCCTTCAGCTGTCGCCGGACATCAGGCACGTGTTGCAGCAGTTCCGCGTGTTTCCGAGAAGCCGAGCCGTTCGTCGCTGTTCATGAGGCAGCCAGTCGAGCGCTTCGCCGCGGGTGCCGCCGTCTTCTGGGAAGGGGAGCCGGCGAAGCATACCTTCGAGGTCATTGAAGGCACCTTGCGGGCTCTGCGGATTCTGGGTGATGGTCGCCGCGTCATCATGGGCTTCCTGCGGCCCGGGGATTTGCTCGGCGTCCCGCTGAAGGATGATTATCTCTATACGGTCCAAGCGGTAACTCCCGCCGAACTGCGGCGCGTTCCGCGGCGCCGCCTCGAAAACGAAAGCGCGCGAGCGCCATATCTAAGGGAGCAACTTTTCTCCCGCCTTTGCGACGAGATGGCGGCGGCGCAGGATCAAATGGTTTTCCTTTCCCGCCGGAGTGCCGATGAAAAGGTGGCCGGTTTCCTGCTCATGATGGCACGTGGCTAATTGGAGAACCGGCGTCGTGTCATCGACCTGCCGATGACACGGCTCGATGTCGCCGACTTTCTGGGCATGACGATCGAAACAGTCTCGCGGACGATCACCAAGCGTACAGGCAGCGGAGTCATAGCGACGCTCGGGCGTCACGCCATCGCCCTGCTGAGGATGGACGCGCTGCTCGCTCTTGCGAACGGGGAGGGCGATGACGGCGCGCTGCGCAGGGCAAGAAACGCCGGGGCATGAGGGTCAATCGAGCTCATGCGGAGATCGTCACATCGGGCGGTGGACCTTCGTCGCAAATACGTAGCCGACACCGCGGACGGACATTATCCGTCGCGGATCTCCCGGATCGTCTTCCACCTTCCGCCTGAGGCGCGTGACTTGCACGTCGATCGCACGGTCGAATGCCTCTCGCAAGCGGCCGCGTGTCTCATCCAGGAGAAAGTCGCGCGTCAGGACGCGACCCGCATGGGTGACGAAAACCATGAGTAGATCGAATTCGCCGGTGGTAAGTTCGACACCTCGCCCTGAGGCGGACGTCAGTTGACGCCGGTCGGCGTCGAGCGTCCAACCGTCGAATTGAAAGATACTGACTGTGGCCGTTTGCGCCGTCCCCAGGGGCATTGCCCGCTGCGATCGCCTCAATACGCTTCTGACGCGCGCGAGCAGTTCGCGCAGGTTGAACGGCTTCGACACGTAGTCATCGGCCCCCATCTCCAGACCGATTATACGATCGATGTCGTCGTCGCGTCCGGATACGATAATGGTCGGGATCTGAAAATTCGCGCCGATCTCACGTGCGAGGTCCAATCCGCTGCAGTCGGGAAGTCCGATGTCGAGCAGCACCAGGTCGATCGACGGAGATAGCACCCGGCGCAACTGTGAAGCACTATCAGCCAGGCTCACGCGAAAGCCTTCGCCTTCCAGATAATGTGACAGCATGGAGCGAATCCGCGGATCATCGTCGACCACGATCAGGTGCGGCATTGATCTGTAAACCATCTCTCCACTCAAAGACTTAGCCGTCTTTTTCGAGCTCGTTCCGGAACAGGCCGATACCACGAATATCGTGTCGCACTTTGTCCAGGGTCAAATAGGAGGGCGCATTTCCGGTGCACTTTGCGTGTCCGCCTTCCGGGGCGCCGCTTTCGGCCGCGAGTTGATATTTGGATGTACCGAAAAGAAGAGCGTCGATCTTGCGTTGGATCAATTTCGAAGAGCCGTCTTCGAGCTAGAGCAATGTCTTTCATGACTGTTACCAGCGTGGCGCCATCAGTGCGGTAAGGCCATCGATGAACAAATCTTCGACAACACCTGCTGCCGCAGATTGGGCCTCTCGGGTCACGCGCGCGGGTTCATCGTTGGGGCGACGCGAGCGGCCCGCTTCGACTTTCTTCCTGGTCTTTGCCGCGGCCCTCGTACTACCGGTGCTACTCTTTGCTTCGTTCCTGGCCTGGACGCATGTTGAGGCCGAGCAGGCGCGCGCGGTCGAGTGGGCGCAATCGCTGGCACGTGAGCTGTCGGTCTCGATCGATGGCGAATTGGCGGGATCTAGGCTCGTACTGGAAGCGCTTGCGACCTCCGACGAACTGCAACGGGGAGATCTCGAAGCGTTTCACGCCACTGCCTCAAAGATAGCGCGTGCGCTCGCCGTCACCATCGTCGTTCGCGCTCCCGGCGAACCGCGGCAACTCCTCAACACGTCGGCGCCATGGGGAACGGCATTGCCGGTCGCAAATCCCGAGATGTTGGGCTTCGAGCGGCAGGCTTTTCTTGAGAAGAAGCCCGTCGTGACAAGCGCCTTCGTGGGGCCCATGCAAAAGCGTCTGATGGTCGGCGTGATCGTTCCGGTGCTGCGTGATGGCGAAGTCGTCTACTTTCTTTCGTTCCGCATACCCGTTGAGAGGCTGCAGCCGGTCCTGAGCCAGGCGAACCTTGACGAAGGCTGGCTTGCGGCGGTCACCGATTCTACAGGCACGATCGTTGCGCGCTCGGCCGATCCAGGTGCTTTTGTCGGCCGGAAGGCGCCGGCCGAGTGGATGTCGCGGGCGTCCGATATGGAGGGGCTCTGGCGCGGGAAAAACCTCGTGAACGTGGATGTCGTTGCTGCCTATGCCCGCTCACTCGAGACGAATTGGTTGACCACGGTCAGCGTCTCAATGTCGATCCTCAACGCGCCGATCTGGCAGGCGCTTGCCTCCGTCCTGACGATCGGATTTCTGCTCCTGCTCGTATCGATCGTTTTCGCCTATTGGTCCGGCTCTCGTCTGGCCAGTGCCATTGGCGCGCTTCAGAGCGCCGGGCTCGAACTGGAGCGGAATGAACGCGTATCCGCCGTCGCGACTCCTGTGCGCGAGATCAACGCGGTCGGGCGCGTCATTGCTTCAGCCGCGACCGAGGCGCAGCGGCGCGAGGCCCACCTCCGCTCGATCTTGGCAACCGTGCCAAGCGCGATGGTCGTCGCCGACAGCCGCGGCAGAATACAATCGTTCAGCGCCACCGCCGAGAAGCTCTTCGGCTTCAAGGCGGGCGAGGCATGCGGCGAGAACGTCAGCATGCTGATGCCGGAACCGGACAAGAGCGCGCATGACGGATACATTGAGCGCTACCTCAAGACTGGTGAGCGCCACATCATCGGCAAGGGCCGCGTCGTCCTCGGCCGGCGCAAGGATGGCAGCAAGTTCCCGGTCGAGCTTTACGTAGGGGAGGCGGAGGCTGATGGGGAGCGACTCTTTACCGCCTTTTTGCAGGACCAAACGGAAAAGCAACGCGTCGAGCAGGAATTGCGCCAGACGCAGAAGATGGAAGCGATCGGCAAGCTCACGGGTGGAGTCGCCCACGATTTTAATAACCTGCTGACGGTGATCAAGGGTAACCTCGAAATGCTTGAAGCTAAGGCTGGCGACAAATACCGCGCCTACGTCGGTGAGGCTCAGGAGGCGGCCGACCTTGCCGCACAGTTGACCTCCAGCTTGCTCGCCTTCGGACGACGCATGCCACTCAACCCGCAGCTTTCCGACGTCGGCGAGTTGGTCGCCGCCACAGGTGACCTGTTGCGCCGTACACTTGGGGAGACGATTGTGGTCCGCACCGGTATCAGAAGCGGGTGCCTCGCAGTGGTCGACGAAGGCCAGTTGAAGAACGCGATCCTGAACCTTGCGATCAACGCACGGGACGCGATGCCGAAGGGCGGAACTTTGGCGCTTGAGGTGAGCAGGGCGGAGCTCGACCGAGACTACGCCCTCGATCATCCGGAGGTTCGCCCGGGACAGTATGTCCTGATAGCCGTCAGCGACACGGGGACCGGGATGAGCGCCAAAGTCAGGGAGCGAGCCTTCGAACCCTTCTTCACCACAAAACCGCAAGGAGCTGGCACAGGTCTGGGGCTGAGTTCGGTGTATGGCTTCGTGAAGCAATCGGGCGGGCACGTCGCGCTTTACAGCGAGGAGGGCCAGGGGACGACTGTGCGGATCTACCTTCCGCTGGCCCTCGAGAAAGGTGCCGAAACGTCGGAAACTGCGGCACCCCTAAGCCTGCCGGAGGGCACCGGCGAATTGGTGCTCGTTGCCGAGGACGATGAGCGAGTGCGGCGCGTGACGATCGCCCGGCTCGAGTCGCTCGGCTATCGTGTCCTTCAGGCAAGCAACGGACCGGAAGCGCTGTCGATCCTCGACCGAATGCCAGGCGTCGGGCTTCTCTTCACCGACGTAGTGATGCCGGGCGGCATGACCGGTGCGGAACTGGCTGCCGCAGCGCGCCAGCGCTATCCCGAGCTTCCTGTCCTCTTCACATCCGGTTATGCCGGGCCTGAGATTACGGGACAGGCGAATAGCCGGGTAGCGGCATGGTTGAGGAAGCCTTACACGGTTTCAGACTTAGCCTGGGCGCTTCAACGCACTCTCAGCGAGAGGACCGCGGTCAGCTAATATCCCCGTTGGCCGTAGGGCTTTCGCCAATGTTCACAGGCAGCGTGTAACCGAGAAAGGGCCAAGGCCGGACCTGCTGTCACGACCCGATCTAAGACAACCATACGGGCACGGCATTTGAGCGGCCATTTTGCCACCCTCCGCAGGGCGACCTCGCCCCAGTTGATCTCCACGGTAAGGACGACGCCGACATAGGCGAAAAGCACCAAAGTCAGCCACGTCAGAACCCGACGTATCGGTGACAGGCACCAGCACGGATCAGGGAAAGCCCGGCGAACAACAGACGATGTGATGTTCAACCATTTGACGGTACAAGTTGGCAATGGCTAGTTTTACAACGTTCGCTGCCGTTGACGCGAAGGGATCTCGGTCGATCTGTCGATCGGGGCGATGAGAGCTAAAGAGGAGATCACAGTGCGAGTGACGATCATCGCAGTGATTGCCAGCACATTTGCGACGGTTTCGACGGCACAGGCACAGGACATTCGTCAGGGACGCCAACTCGCGCTTGACGTGTGCGCTGCCTGCCACGCCGTCCTCGCCGGTCAAGCTCAGTCCCCCAGTTCGGAAGCGCCAAGCTTCGAGGCGGTCGCTGCGACGCCAGGAATGACCGAAGCGGCGCTTACAGTCTGGCTCACGGCCCAGGATCATCCAACCATGCCGAACATAGTACTTTCGCAGACGGATGTTCAGGACGTGTCGGCCTATATCCTAAGCCTGGGGGAATAATCCGAACATCGCGGGGAGGCTCACACCGTGCATGCCCCCCTCGGCATGCTCCCTCGGATGGCCTCGCACCATGGCAATCGGCAAAACGCCAAGGTAGATACCCAGATCATCGGCGACCCGGTAATTCTCGTCTTCGGTCGTGGCCGAGGCGGGAGATGTCAGGATCACCACCAGGCATACGATGGCGAGCAGCGTCAGCGGGTGACCCCGCGATACCGACCAACGCTCCTGTAGCGGCTCCTGTCGCTTGAAACCTATGTTCCGCTGAACTTGACATCCGAATGATCCGGCTTTGCATACGCCAATCCCCGCAGCAGCTCTTGGGGAACCAAGCCGGGCGGTCCTGCATCACCTCGGGCCGGCGGCATCCTGTTTCGAGGGGCGTGCGAGATTGCTGAAGCGCGGAATGAAGGCCGGCACGTCGTGCATGTATTTTTCGTATGTTAGGCCGAACTCCGCGATGGCTTCGCGTTCCTCGATGCGGGCCAGCCGCACGTACATGAAGACTAGGATCGGGAACATCGTCAGCGTCAGCACGGTCGGCCACTGCAAGAGAAAGCCGAACATGACCAGGACGAAACCGACATATTGCGGATGGCGGACGTAGGCATAGGCCCCGGTCGTCGCTATGGCTCTTTGCGTCTGGGCCTCGTAAAGCACCTTCCAGCCCGCGGAGATCAGCCAGAAACCACCGCCGATGAAGACGAAGCTCAGGAGATGGAACGGTCCGAAATGTGGATTGGTCCTCCAGCCGAAAAGCTCCTCAAGAAGATGCCCTGCATCATGGGAAAACCACTCAATGCCGGGATAACGGCTCTGCAACCAGCCGGAAAGGAGATAGATCGTCAACGGAAATCCGTACATTTCGGTAAACAGCGCAACGAGGAAGGCGCTGAAGGCCCCGAACGACCGCCAGTCGCGCTGCGTCTGCGGGCGGAAAAATGAAAAGGCGAAGAGGACGAAAATCGCCGAGTTGACGATCACCAACGACCATAGGCAATACGCGGGAGCATTGTCGTGCATCGCAGCCTCCTTACTTGCCCTGCTTCGTGCGGCTTGTCGGAGCGACCAGGTCGTTGGTTGGATCCAATGTCAACGTCTCCTTGTTGAGCATGATACCAAAATCGTAGCGGGCGCCCTTGATGCCGATCAAGAAAACGTCGGCAGCGTCGAGGATCATCACTGCAACGCCAGCCAGCCGCCATGAAAGCCGGCCAGGCGCAGGCCTGCGGCAACGTAGGGGCAGCGGCGCATCAAGTCCCACAACAGGCCGCTCTCATGGTTCTCGAGCATCAGCACGATCGGGCCCTGGTTCAGACCGAAATGCCATGGCGACACCCACCAGCCATAGGGGTTTCCGTACTCGCCGGGGTGGGTGGGATTGAAGGCCGCCTTGAAGCCATATCGGTTGAACATCTTCAGCCTGGCCTGATGGATGCAGTAGTCGAGGGCCTGCAGCACGATTTCAGGGGCGAACGGAAGCGAGGCGGCGACGGCCCACGGTGCGAGCGTTCCGTCGTCCGGTCCGTAGGGTACGCCGCGGCCGATGTAGTCGTCGAACTTCCGCTCAATGCCCTTCAGCTTGAGCATCGCCGGACCGGGTCCTTCGCTTGCGGTGATGCCCCAACAGCATTCGCGATATCCTTCAAACTTCCGGGGGTTGTCGATCGCGTAGGCGCGCTGAACATGGGTTGCACGGCGGCTATTCTCGAAATAGTCGATGCCCTTGGCGCGCATGTAGTCGTCCTGGATACCGCGGAAGTCGATCCAGACGTGGGATAGCTGGTGCGTGAACAGCGGGCCCGCATAGAGATATTCATAGCCGTAGCAGCTCTCCCACCGATAGGTGGAGGTCCAGGCGGCGTAGCTCGTTTCAGGGAGCGGATGCGACGGCGAGGCGAGCCCGAGGACGTAGAGCAACAGCGCCTCGTTGTAGCCTTCCCAGCGATACTTGAGGAAGCCGCTCTCGGGTTTCCAGCCGTGAGATACCGTCGTGCCGCCATCGAGCGCCCACTGCCAATCGGCCCGGCGGTAAAGGGCATCCGTGATCTCGCATATCTCCCGTTCGCGAGCCTCGGCCGCGTCGAAATAGGCCGCGGCCGCGAAGGTCCCGGCAAAGAGGAAGGTGCTATCGATCGTTGACAACTCGCATTGCCATGCGCGTCTGCCGGTCACCATATCGAGAAAATGATAGTAGAAACCTTTGTACCCCGTGGCATCTGGCTCCAGACCCTGAGGACTGGCCAAGAAGAAGCGGAGCGTGGCCAGGGTTCGCGTCACGGCCGCTTCACGGCTCATTAGGCCGCGCTCCACGGCGACGGGGTAGCAGGCGAGCGCAAGACCCGTCGCCGCGATGCTGGCCGGCCAATTCGGTGCCGTCTTGTCACGGATCAGGCCATTTGCGGGGTTCACTTCGTTGAGAAAGTAGTCGAACGTCTCTCGCTGAAGCTGCCGAAGCTCTTGGGTCGTCCCTTCCTCCTTCACGGATGCCCCTCCTGGAGAGCCAGCGCGCAAGCAGTTTCAGTCGGCTGCCGGACGTTCAGGACCGTTCTTGTCTTCGGGCTGCGGCAGCGGCTGCAGACCGCCGCAGAGATGGGCAGAGCATCTCTTTCAGGCTCTGCCGATTGCGTGAACATGACATTGATGCGCGTCAATTTTCGTTGGACTTCGCGCGCGCCTTGTCCGGCAGAGGGAGCGCCGGAAGCTCCGAGCGATCCGAAAGGCATTTCGACCGTGCGAAAAGGTGATCAGCCCGCCAGGGTCAGAAAATCGCGGATTGAGACATTCGTCTCAAACGTACGGGCGGGGAATTCGATTTGAGAATGGGTGATCCGAAGTGTAGCGCGAGAGCGAGGACGCGGGCGCACTCGCGCTCTTTGAACGCGCGTGAACCAGGCAATGTAACTCACAGATTACCTCAAGCTCGGGCTTAACCACCGACGGAGCGCGTCAGCCTCGTGTCTTCGCCACCCCAAGGATACAGACGCGGAACGAAGTAATTCAACAGCGAAGCCACTACGACAGCGATCGCTACGCCGATCACAAATTGCGTCCAGTCATCGGGACGCAATGCACCAAGAGAGACGATCACCAAGAGGATCGGGATGTCCAGAAAGTGCGTGAAAGATGCTAGTTGTTCTGCGCGAGCGTCGGCCAGATCCGGTGTGACTCGATCCTCCATCAGCGCTGCTCGTGCCAAGCGCCGTAGGCGCATGAAATAAAGGCGAGTGATCGTATTTCCCTCAACGAACTCAATGGCAAACAGGACCACCATGCCGACGAGCCATGGGACGCTCACGAACTCCCAGCCACCATAATAGGAGATGATGAGCCAAGTCCCGCTCGCGAGCAGCAGCAAAGCACCGGGTACGACGAGACCGTCGTAGAATACCGCGATGAAGGTGACCGCCTGTGCGAAAAGCTTCACGTCGTGGACTTGTCGGGAACGCATGTCCGTCACGAACACGCCAATGAGACCGGCCGAGATCAGCATAAGCCCGACCAAATGTGCAAAGCGTAAGAGCAGGTACTGGTCCATGGCATACCGCCGTTCCGGGGCTGTCCAGACTTGGTTTCGGTAGCAACAAAGATGGTGACTATGGGCAAAATAACCAACTCGCTCTAGGAATTGCGACATCAAAATGACGGAGCGTGCGGCTCCCAGACCGCACGAAAGCCTCCGTTCGAACGGAGTGGGCAGGAGCTGTTTAGCAAGTCCTCTTTGCTCGCCACCAACGGGCATGAAATGTCGACTATTGTTCGAGGGATGAACAACGGTGTTCGCCATGACGATGCGGGCCCCGTTTCCTTCAGAGCGACGAAACCCCCGTTAAAAAAAAGTGCACGAATCGCTGCCGCACATCGGGAGCGCAAGACCGCTGACTGAAACTGGAACGCGGCTTCGATCATCGTCCGGGCCGAGGAGAGGATATCATCCAAGCAAACGGCATCCGCGCCGTTCTCTTGAAGAAGGCGCTTTCCGTGAGCAGGATTTCGCAAGCCTTCATGCTCAAGTGGTTACAAATATGGATAAATCGGACGGAGAGACGAACATGGACGCGGGAACCGGGCAAGGCCTCCAACTCCATACGCGGGGTGCCTTTCCGCCCTGACGAGGTCCCGGTTGAAGACGACGCGGGGTCGCCATCTTCGAGCAGGCAGCACGAAGCCGGTGACAGTGCCAACGCCCGCGTCCGCAGTGAACGTTGGTCGAAGCCGAGCTTGATCCGCATCAAAGTGGATTTTCGCGCCAACGGGTATTTTATAGAAGGGTTCTTTGGTTGTTTCTCCGAGGCGACTGCCCGGACCATTAGAAACTGGGAGAGATGAAAATGGCGACTCTGCGAACAATGCTGCTGGCGGGTGCAGTGCTCTTGGGCTTGACGCCGGCCTCTGCCGAAGACGCGCATCATCCCGAGGCCCCGGCCGGGCAGGCGAGCGAGGGAGCCGGGCAACAGCAGGTTCCCGCCGCGAACCCGAGTGCCACGATGCAGAGCGGCATGATGTCCGGCGACATGATGGGCAGCATGATGCGGATGATGGGCGGACAAGACCCCATGGGCATGATGGCCGGCCAGGCACCAATGGGGCAGACCGCCATGGGAGCAATGGCCCAGATGATGGCCCCCGAACACATCGAGGGGCGCCTCGCGTTCCTGAAGACGGAGCTCAAGATAACCCCGG
Source organism: Sinorhizobium sp. 8-89 (assembly GCF_030124325.1). Taxonomy (GTDB): domain Bacteria; phylum Pseudomonadota; class Alphaproteobacteria; order Rhizobiales; family Rhizobiaceae; genus Sinorhizobium. The sequence goes on along the minus strand of NZ_JASKLR010000006.1, from coordinate 55,721 downwards.
AGCAGGAGCCGTTGTGGAACGCCTTCGCCGAAACTCTGCGTGCTAACGCCCGCGCCCCACAGGATGGTATGATGCAGATGCCGGGTGGCATGGGCGGACCGGGTGGGGCTGGCGGGACCCCGTTGCAGCGTCTGCAACTGAGAGAAAGCACCCTGGCCAGCCGACTCGAAAACATACGCAAACTGAAGGGCGCCCTCGTTCCTCTCTATCAAGCCCTCGATGGAACGCAAAAACAGATGGCTGACAGGCTGCTTGTGCCCCCGATGATGGGGATGATGTAACCGAAGCAGACCGGGAGCTCATTCAGGTGAGCAGCGAAGTGCAACCAAATCGCACCGCCGTTGATGTCGATCAATGCCCAACGCACGTCAGCGACTTAGATTTGATTTCAATTCCTGCAGGAAGATCTCCAGCTTGCTACGGGTGACCGTTCAGAGGCCCTCGACGAGGCTCGCCAGCATCGACCGCACCTGCCTGGCCGTCTCCAAAAGCGTTGGATTGCCGATCCCCTGCATTGAGGCAACAGGGTCGATGGCGGCGACTTCGATCTTGTCGCCACCAGCGTCCTGTATGATGACGTTGCACGGCAGCATCGTCCCGACCTTGTCCTCGATGTTGAGCGCCTCGTACGCCAGGCGCGGATTGCAAGCACCGAGTATTCGGTAAGGACGGAAGTCCACGTCGATCTTCTTCTTGAGCGTCTCTTTGACGTCGATTTCGGTGATGATGCCAAAGCCGGCTGCTTTCAACGCATCCGTCGTGCGCTGCACCGCCTCGTCAAAGCCGCATGACAACGTTTTTGCGAAATAGTAGCTCATGGGACTTCCTCTCGTCGATTGTCGTTGAGGCATTTCAGCCTGCTTCGAAATGATCTCCTCGGTGCGCATAAGATCAAGCCGCAGTGATCTGGCCCACGGCCCTATAGATCATGTAGCCGGCGACTACGAAGATCAGTGACGCGAACAGGCTGTTGAGCACGCCTTTCCTGCCCGAAAGATGTGCCGCGACGAATGCGCCGAGCGCTCCGCCTGCGACACCCCCGAGAATGAAGACGGCTGCCAACGCCCAATCGACATAGCCGGAAAGAGCGTAGTTGATGGTCGTCGTCAGCCCGAGCGCGGTGACGGCGACGAGCGACGAGCCGATGGCGTTGATGATTGGCATGCCGGTCGCGGCAATCAGCCCAGGGACGATGAGGAACCCGCCGCCAATACCGAAGAACCCCGACAGGATACCGGTCATGCCGCCGAAGCCCAGGACCTTCGATGCGTTCTCGGGACTGCATTGTGCCCCTGGATTGCCTTCGGCATTTCGTCGCTTGAACATCAGAGCGCCGATGACCAGCATCAGCAGCGCGAACAGTATCAGCAGGTGCTGACCGTTGACCAATTTGCCAAACGTTGAGCCGAGGAACGCGCCCACAACGCCGGCGGCACTGTAGACCGCGGCACAACGCCATTTGACGTTGCCGAGGCGAGCATGGCTGAGAAGGTTCGTGAAGGCATTGACGGCGACGGCGAGCGCGCTCGTGCCGATCGCCAGATGCGCGCTCGGCGCGCCGACGAAATAGACCATCAGCGGGACGGCGAGTATCGAACCACCGCCGCCGAAGAGCCCGAGGGTGAAGCCGACCAGGACGCCGGACATGCCCCCGAGCAGATATTGTAGCGCGTCGAGATACATGAATGTTCCGTGGTCGTCCTAGGCGGCCTCGCCCTTGAGTTCCGGCGACGCCAGCCACTCGCGGCCCTTAAGCATCGCGTGCCAATAGATCGGCGGCAGCGCTTCGGCCTTCAGGTACCAGGCGAGCGTTGATGGCTTGGTGCCGTCGATGAGCCAGGTCGGAAACGTCGGCAGGAGCTTGCCGCCGTAGCCGAACTCGGCCAGCACGATCTTGCCGCGCTCGACCGTAAGCGGGCAAGACCCATAACCATCATAGGCGGCTGTCATCTTTCGCCCGTCCATGACGGCGAGAAGATTCTCGGCGACGATCGGTGCCTGCTTGCGGGCCGCGGCCGCGGGGCGGACGCCGGACGGAATGACCGATCGCATCGGGCGAACGGTATCACCCGGCTTGAAGATGCCGCCCCCGACCATGGTCCAGCCTGGTTGATAGGCATGTCGATCCGACGGATCGATGATGATGATGTTGAGACAGGTCGCCGCTTCAGGAGGCTCGCAGCCGTCGCGATGCCGGCGGCGCCTCCACCGACCACGAGTACGTCACACGCGGCGGAGACACTTTTTGTGGGTTGCCTTTTGTGAAGCCCTTCCAGGCGTGAGCGAAGCTCGTTCAGATCGTAGCCGGCTTCCCCCGCGGTCGCCATTACATGCTCGACACTGGCCGTCTCGGCCATCGACAGAGCCCAGAGCGTCGCCGAGCGCGTGCCCGATCGACAGTAGGCAAGAATTGGTTTCGGTAGATCTATTAGGGCTGCGCGGAAGAGGGCTATGTCGTTGTCTGTGATGTTGGATCCGACGACCGGAATGTGACGGAAGTCGAGACCCGCGCCCATCGCGGCCTGGCAGATGTCAGCGGTGGCGGGTTGGGCGGCGTCCTCGCCATCCGGCCGGTTGCAGATGATGGATTTGAACCCAAGCGCCGACAGCTCGTGCGCATTCTCGAGTTTGATCTGCGGCGACACGCTGATCGCGTCGTCCATCCTGCGGATGTCCATCCGTTCTCCTCCTCAGCTGAAGCGGTAGTTTGGAACGTGCCGGCCGAGCGAAAAACGATACGCCGACATTCCGACCAGCATGGCCGCGACGAACAGGACGGCCTCCCACCGCCCCGTCGACAAAGCGGCTATGGCGGGGCCGGGGCAGAACCCCACAAGGCCCCAGCCGAGCCCGAACAGAGCCGCGCCCGTCACCAGTTTCCAATCGATCTGTGCATTCGCCGGCACATAGAAGCGGCTATCGAGCAGGGGCGCTGAGCGGCTGCGGCGGACGATGTAAGCCACGGCAGAGGGAACCAGCGCGCCACCCATGACAAAGGCCAACGACGGGTCCCAATTGCCGGCGACATCGAGGAAAGCCAGCACGCGTGCCGGATTGATCATGTCCGAGATCACCAGGCCCGTCCCGAAGATGAGGCCGCAGATGATCGATGCTGCGATGCGGGAGCTCATGACAGGACTCCAAGAAGATGGCGCGTGACGAAGACGGTTACACCCGCGACGGCCATGAAGGTTACCGTCGCTGCGACCGAACGCGGCGAAAGACGCGCTAGGCCGCAAACACCGTGCCCGCTCGTGCAACCGGAGCCGAGCCGCGTGCCGTAGCCGACAATTAGTCCTGCAGCGATGAGTAGCCCAGGCGAGGAGGTGATGGTGATGTCGGGTTGGCGAATGAGTGCGGCCGCCAGCCACGCCCCAGCGATAATGCCACCGAGAAAACCCAATCCCAACTTGCTGACGCCGTCGTGGGTCAATCCGGCCGCAGCAGCTGCAAGGCCGGAAATCCCGGCTATCCGTCCATTCAGCAGAAGATAAAGGCCCGCCGACAGGCCGATCAGGAGGCCGCCGGCCAGAGGCCAGAGATAGTTGATCTCAGTCATCGCGCTCATAACACGTTCACGGGGATTTTCAGGTACTGGACGCCGTTGTCCTCGGGTGGAGGCAACCTGCCGCCGCGCATGTTGACCTGCACCGATGGCAGGATCAGTTTCGGCATGGAAAGCGTCGCGTCGCGTTCGTTGCGCATCGTGACAAATGCGTCTTCGCTTCCGCCCTCGTGCACGTGAACATTGCCGGTCCGCTCGGCGCCGACGGTGGTCTCCCAGGCAAATTCATCGCGGCCGGGTGCCTTGTAGTCGTGGCACATGAACATGCGGGCCTCGTCCGGTAGCTGCATCAGGCGCTGGATCGAGCGAAAGAGCTGGCGGGCATCGCCGCCCGGAAAATCGCACCGGGCGGTGCCATAGTCCGGCATGAACAGCGTGTCGCCGGGGAACACTGCATCACCGATGATATAGGCGAGGCAGGCGGGCGTGTGACCCGGTACATGCAAAACGGTCGCTTCGAGCCCGCCGACTTTGAACCGGTCGCCGTCCCGGAAGAGCTGATCGAACTGGCTGCCGTCCCGCTGGAACTCCGAGCCGGCATTGAAAATCTTGCCAAAAACTTCCTGCACCCGGATGATCTCGCGGCCAATCGCGAGCGCGCCACCGAGTTCCGCCTGCAGAAGCGGAGCGGCGGAGAGATGATCCGCATGGGCGTGCGTCTCCAGAAGCCACTGCACTTCGAGGCTTTCGGATTTTACGTAATCAATGAGCGCGCGCGCCGACGCATTCATCGTTCGACCGGCGGCCGGATCGTAATCGAGCACGCTGTCGATGATGGCGCAGGCGTTTGAGCCCGGATCGCGGACGACATGACTGATGGTGAACGTCGCGGGATCGAAAAAGGACTTAACGGCAGGCCTTTTCGATGCATCGCCTCGTGCGGTGACGATGACCTCTCGAGCGTGGGAGAGGGCGGTGTCCGACATGGCTTAACCTCCTGGTTGGACTCCTTACATATATTTACATTAAATATGCAAGTATGTATTTGATGGAAACGCGAAAACTTCTGAGCTATAGGCGAAGAAGCATGACCGGTCAGGAGATTTGGAATGAACGACACCGCTTCGGGGGCCGAGGTGCGGTCTCTCAGGATCAACGATATTGCGCCTGGCTTCTCGGCTCGATCGACGGCGGGGGACGTGTCGCTTGCCTCCTATCGTGGCCGCTGGGTCCTGTTCTTTTCGCACCCGGCGGATTTCACTCCGGTTTGCACGAGCGAATTTATGGCCTTGGCACGCGCAAAGGAGAGATTCGCGGCACTCGAGTGTGAACTGTTGGGTCTTTCTGTGGACAGCCTCTACGCGCATGTAGCCTGGTTGCGCGATATCGAGCGGAGCTTCGGGGTCAAAGTTGATTTCCCGCTGATCGAGGACCCGTCGATGGCGATCGCGCAGGCCTATGGCATGCTCGACAGTGCCTCGCCGAGCAGCGCCACAGTCCGGGCCACCTATGTCATCGATCCTGAAGGCGTCATCCGTGCCATCGTCTGGTATCCCATGAATGTCGGCCGGTCCGTGGACGAACTTCTTCGCCTTGTCGAAGCCTTGCAGGCATCCCTGAGGGAAGGCGCATCCACGCCAGAGGGCTGGCGGTCTGGTGATCCGCTTGTGGAACAGCCGGCAGTGACCATGGAGGAGGCGGAAACGGCCAATGGGTCGAAGGGCGCCTGGTACTATCGGGAACGGGTCGCATGATGAGGAAAGACATCCCCGTGGAAGCATTGCAGGACAATGCGGCACAGGCGGCCGAATTCATGCGGTTGTTCAGCACACCAAGCCGCCTTATGCTGCTCTGCCATATCGCTCAGCAGGAGCGCTCAGTCAGCGACATCCAGAATGATCTTGGGCTGAAGCAGCCGACACTTTCGCAACAGCTTGCGGAACTGCGCCAGGCAGGCCTGGTCAAGACGCGCCGGGAGTCGCGCACGATATACTACTCCGTCGCCGACGAGCGGGTCGAAGCGGTCATGGGCCTGCTCCTCGACCTCTTCTGCAGCACCGAACGCCAACCGCAGTCTTCGCGTGAAAGGCAACCTGCGCCTTTATCGTCGTCAGACACCGCTCGGAAGTTGGATATCAGCGAAGCGGCGCAGTTCGCGCGACTAGATCCGGCGCGGTAGGCTATACCTCGACAGCGTCGAAGAGGCCGTCACAGCGCGCGCAGTCGCCGACGTTTTCCGTTTCATGTTGCAAGGCCCACTCGGCAACTCCAATGCTGGCACCAAGCAGGATGGCCGGATGGGCTATGACAAAGCGCACGACACGACGCCTCCGCGCGATCGGTGTCCCCGTCGTAGACATTGTTTCCGTCCCTGAGCCTCTCAACGACAGCAGCGAGGCTGAGGACAATGCCGCCTGAAATTCGGCGGAACCAGAGTCTTCTATGGGCGCCGCCGAAGGTTGATACAGAAGCACCGCTTGTCGGCCTATTGACCGAACGCCACCCGCTGCGTCGCTACAGCGAAGAACTCGAGACGCGGCGCCGCGAAGTCTCGGGCGAGGTCTGCAGCGAGCGCGATTGTGCCACCCACAGCCTTGCGCGGGTGCAGACGGAAGAACCTGCCAAGTCAGGGTAAAATCGCAATGCATTCGACCCCGATGGCTGGTCCGAGGCTCTGGTCTGGAACCGGCCGACCTCTGCCAAGGGTGTAGTGTTCGTCACTGTCGAGACCGAGATCGCCAATCGCGTCGTCTAGGAGAAGACCTTCGAGAAATATCACCGCGTCGTGCCAGCACCCTCATGCTTGGCGACTCGATGCATTGGTTCAGGCTCGCCGACGCTCTGGATCGCGATATCCAGAAGTGCTCTGAGCCTGGGCAGGCGCCGCAGATCGCGGTGATAGCCGAGCCAAGTGTCCCGGCTCGGCGGACTCGTGGGCGGATAGAGCAGTTTCAATCCTTTCATGTTGTCGCCAAGTGGTCGCGGCAGCACCGCGAGACCGGCGCCTCCGAGGCACAGGCGCGCCTGCACGTCGCGACTGTTGCTTCGCATGACGATTGGCGCTTCGGGGAAAAGCCCCCTGAGCCAGGCGACGTCCGGCATGTTTCCGAAGGCCTCGTCCATCGTCACCAACGGCACGTCACCGCGGCCATCATAGGCGGGATTGGGCATGTCTGCAGCCGCATAGAGGCCATACGGGATGGTCATCAACTTGCGTGATATGACCTCGGGCTCGGTAAACGGCCTGATACGAAAAACGAGATCTGCGTCGCGCCGCGAAAGGTTCAGCAACCTTGCATCCGTGAGCAACTCGACCGTCACCTTCGGATGCCTTCTTGAAAAGCCGGACAGGATCGGGGCGAGCACGTGAATGCCGAACCAGTCGGAACAGGAGACTCTTAGCTGGCCATCCAGTTGTCCGTCGCTGCCGGCCAGCCCGCGGGTGATGCCGAGTGCTTCCTCTTCCATTCGCTCGGCATGGGCAAGCACCAGCACGCCCTCGTCCGTCAGCACAAATCCGTCGCTGGTCCTCTGGAACAGTTTTTGGCCCATAGCCTCTTCCAGCGCTTTCAGGCGTCTGCCCATGGTCGGCTGCGTTAGACCCAGCTTGCGGGCAGCAGCGCCCAAGGTGCCTTCCCGTGCGATCGCCAGAAAGAGCGGGATGTCACTCCATTCCATGAAAACCTCCGGGATGCCATGCAATACTGCATGATTATCAAACAACATTGTTGATTTCCATGCAATCAGGAATGTCGCAGTATCCCTTAAGCAATAGTGACAGGAGGCATCAAATGCCCACCATGAAATCCGCCATCCTCGAGGCCGCTGGGGCCCCGTTCCGCATTGCAGATACCAAGCGACCCGTACCGGGATCGGGCCAAGTTCTCGTCCGGATCAAGGCGAGCGGTGTAAATCCGCTCGATACAAAGATCCGCGCCGGTAGGGCAGCCCACGCCCGCCACCTGCTTCCGGCCGTTCTCGGCATCGACCTTGCAGGCGTCGTCGAAGAGGTCGGCGAAGACGTTCAGGGGTTCCGCAGGGACGACGAGGTTTATGGCATGACCGGCGGCGTAGGCGGCAATCAGGGCTCTCTCGCCGAATATGCCGCCGTGGATGCCAGGCTGGTCGCTTGCAAGCCTTCCAATCTTTCGATGCGCGAGGCGGCCGCCTTGCCGCTCGTATTCGTCACTGCCTGGGAAGGATTAATGGATCGCGTCAAGCTCACGGCAGATCAGACAGTTCTCATTCTCGGCGGAGGTGGTGGGGTCGGGCACATGGCGATCCAGATCGCGGTCGCGACGGGTGCGAACGTCTACGGCGCCGATTCATCGAGCAAGGCGGATTATATTCGCGGATTGGGGGCAACGCCGATCGACCATACCGCCGAGAGCGTTGAGAGCTACGTCGAGCGCCTGACCGATGGCAAGGGTTTCGATGTGGTCTATGATACAGTCGGCGGGCCGGCTCTCGACACGGCTTTCAAGGGCGTTTCGCGCTTCGGCCATGTAGTCAGCAGCCTCGGCTGGGGCGCGCATGCGCTGGCGCCGCTCTCGTTCAAAGCCGCCACCTATTCAGGTGTATTCACGCTGATCCCGCTTCTGACCGGAGAGGGCCGCGACCATCATGGAGAGATCATGCGGGAGGCGACGCGGTTGGTCGAAGCCGGAAAGCTGATTCCCAAGCTCGATCCGCGCCGCTTCAGTCTCGACACCGTTGCTGATGCGCATAACCTCATCGAGAACCGGCAGGCGAACGGCAAGCTCGTCATCGACATCGATTGAATACGCCTCGGGATGCTATCCAAAGCCCTGTCTGCCCGGTTGCACAGCGTGCCCTGTTCCACTTTCATCAGCGGTCGTCACATCTTCGGTGAACTCGAGGAGTGCGTCAGCACGCTGGCCGGTTGGCCCAAGGCTGATCTGCGGCGGAGCCTCGAGCGGCGCGGCGGACGATCTCGCCATGGCAACCGAGCGGCGTAGCAGGGCGTCTTTCTCTTAGGCATGAACCCAACAGCAGAGTGAACAAACCTTCCTCGCAGCAAAGCATGCAGGTCGGCGTTGACGGCCAACTGTACGCGAAGCCTCCCGGTCCGGCTTTTCGGCGTGAGCACCGGCGCTGCAGCGGCTCTTGAAGTGGCGGCCGAGCTCGGCGATCACGTGTCCGCATTACTCGTGGGAGGCGGTCGCCCGGATCTGGCGGGAACACTCGAAGAAGTCAGAATACCGACGCTCCTGATCGTGGGGGGATCGGATCATGATATTCTCGGCTGAACCGGGCCGCCTTGGCGGCGCTCGCCGGTCCCAGGAAGCTGCACGTTCCGGGCGCCACCCACCTGTTCTCGGAACCGGGAGCGCTCGATGTCGTTGCCGCCGCTACAGCGGAGTGGTTCAGCCGCTATTGTCGCCAGCACGAAGACGAACGGGAACGGAGATAGGCAAATGCGCTTCTCGAACCGGACCGAGGCGGGAAAATAGTTGGCGAGGCGCTCGAACACCATCGGGGCAAAGACGTCGTTGCGCTCGCGCTATCACGCGAAGGTGCATGGCAGAAGTCGCAAGTCATCTCGGCGCGCCCCTCGATCTCCTGCTTCTTCGGAAGATCCGGGGTACCCTGGGAGCTCGCAACGGGTCAGTGATCGACGGCAACGCGCCGGCGGCACCGATATTTTGCCGCTTGCGCTCCTCTGAGGTTTCCGGCCAACTGCGACCGGCACCAAGCAGGGAACGGAGATTCGGTCCTGCCCTTGAGCGGCCGTGAGGACCGGACGAACGCGTTAGCGTTCGACGATCCACTCGTAGGGTAGTTTCCCCAGTTCCCGGGTTAAGTCTGCCGGCGCGCTTCAATCGCTAGACTTTGTGCCCATGCGGGCAAAGAATGGCCAGATGCTCGCCGCGCCCGCCCAGCGACTCACGACCAACCTCCTGCCATGTGCGTTGTTGCCCCGCCTGCATCACCACAGTCTCGGAAGCCAAGAGCGCGGTATTATACCGCTTGGTAGCCTGTTCAATCTTGGCGGCCACGTTCACAGCGTCGCCAAGCACCGTGAATTCCAGTCGGAGATCGTCCCCAACTATCCCACAATAGGTCTCACCTGTGTGGATGCCAATGCCCACCCGGACAGGTGGATCAAATCCGCGTTTGACGTTCCATTGATCCAGCAGCGCCAGAAGCTTGTGGGCGCACGCGATAGCGCGGGCGCAATCATCACTCTGGGGCTCTGGAATGCCGAATACGAGCAGGGCGCCATCTCCAATGAACTTGTCGACCACACCACCGAATTCCTCCGCCGCACGCATCACCCGCCTCCGAAATGAGGAGACGAAGATCGATAGCCTCGCCGGATCCATCTTTTCGGAAAAAGCGGTGAAAGCCCGAATATCGACGAACAGTATGGTGGCCTGCTGGCGGCGACCCTGCCGCCACGTGGCAACATCATTTTCCCCCACTAATGGCGCGATCTCAGCGGGCAGGAAGCGAGCAAGGTTTGCGCGCCGAGCCGTCTCGCTGACGGCGCGCATGAGTAGGCGGCGAGAGCGCGCCATTGCCAGTGCCGTTGTCAGGCCGGTCAGCGTCAGCATGACTGCGCGCATGAGATAAGGCGACAGCGAAAAGAGGCGCGCAATGCTTGATTCCAACGCGCCCAGCGATGCGTGAACGTCAACTTCAGTCGGGAACAAACGAAAACCAAGCTTGGAGACGACGCCAACGACGGCGATCATGATTACAATGGTGGCCCATAATTGGACGAGTGGCCGATAGCGAAGCGCGCCGACCGCGAGGAGCAGGGGTACGGCCCAGATAGTCGGCATCGCGGCGACCCAGTTACCCTCTAGGCCAATGCCATCTAGGCCAAGGAAGAGGCTGACACCGAGAACTGCTGCGTCGCAAGTGACAAGGACGAATGCCATCCAAGGCCTGAACCAGCGAGTGACAACCAGGAGAAACGACGTGATGCCTAGCACGAGAAAGGCGCCAATTGTGAAGAGCGCCGCAAAACGAACTTGAACCAGGTCGTACCCTCCGGCGGGCCCGGTCGTACCGGAGGAAACGAGGAAACCACTCGCAAACAGGGTGAGGCCCAAAGCGATCCGAACCCACCCGGTCGTATATTCGGCTTCGTTTTCCGACTCCCGGAACAGGTTTTCGACGGAGGTCATGGTCGGGACCGAGCGACCTGCATCGGTTCGATAGGCACCCAGTTGAAAGATCCTCATCAGCAAACCCCTCCGCCACGGACGATAGGCGTACCCGCGGGTAGGAGTATCGCGTTTCGCACCCCACGGGACTAGGCGGGGCGCAACCCCGAGCCCTTCAACCATCGGGAAAGTGTCAATCCATCCCGAAAGTTGAGACCCATCAAGGTCAAGTTTGTGCCTCCCGCGATGAGTTCGATCGCCTGGACAACGTAAAACATCGTGTCAAACTGACCTGCAGAGGCGCGGTTCGCGAGAAAGAATGCGCAAGGCGCAAGCACGAGTATTGCATTCAGACCGATGATGGGCATTCGACGCTTTTTGGAGCAAACGAGCGCCGATTTAGCCTTTCCAGCCAGTCTAAAGCCGGTTCCAGCGACGGTGACCATCGCAGGTATAAGAACCAACATTCCCCAGAGAATGCCATTTTTGACAGCAACAACTGCAACATGATTGCCCGACAATTCCGACATCACCGTCGAGATCCAGAATGCCAAAATCGTCAGCGACCCAATGACTCCGGCACTCACGTGAACTCGTAGAAGAGCCAAGTATGTCTGCATCGCCTAACCTCCCGCTTGAACACCGATACAGTTTGACCCTTTCGGTGAATGACGCCTTGACGCGCATCAAATCCTGGGTGGCGTCAGGCCCCATGAGGGGCGAGGTTACGTTGCACCCGAAGCAGCAAGAAACCCAGTGCTTGTGTGGGATCCGATGACGTCGCTTGGGTTGTGCCAATGTAATAAGTACGCTGTAAATTCCCGACCGAGGAATAAGCGTTCAACACCCTGGTTTTCCGGGCGCCAGTTTTGGGAAGCAAGCGTCGGTTCCCACAATGAAGACCTAAGTTTCCCAACTCTGAGGACAATACACAACCGGGCTGATGCCCGGGTCGCCTGGGCCGACAAGCAGCTATGCGTTCTGGCCACCGTGACTGCTCCAGTTGGCATGGCTCGTTCCTGTTCCACAGCAACAGATGGCGCTGATCGCGGACATCTTGCCGATCGCGGTGGTCATTTACTCTTTCATTTTCGTGGCGTTGAGACGTTTTCTGCGGCTGAGCTTGGTGAGTGCAGGCTTCTTAACTGCGCCGCTCCTCGTTCCTTCGCCCACACTTCAGACTTTGATGAAATCCCGGCTGGCAGTTCAGCGTCTTATGCGCCGGTCTAATTGCCACCTTCAACGTGGGCGACCGCCGTCCCTGTCCTTGGCCGTGGCCCCACGCCGCGCCTGCTTGTCGGGGCCGGCTTCGTATTCGCTATAGGATTGGTCTTCCGCATGCTGGATGGGCCTCTTTGTGGGTCTTGGCCAACAGGCACGCACTTCATCTGGCACTTGCTCAACGCCCTAGCTCTCGGATTTTCGTTGCTCGCCGCGGAGCGAATGGGCGCTGGTTCCCGCCTCTGCCTGTGACACAACCGCCTAGCCAGCCCCTTGCCGACCATTTGTGAGGCGCTGGGCTGCGGATCGGTTGCCCGCCGCCTGAAACCGTAAGTTCCAATACTCGCAGCGGCGATGTAAAATCGGTGAGCATTTCTCCAATTCGGAAGGGTTGCCGGAGAATTGCTTTTCTCCCTCGTCCGCAGGGCGGGCGAAGCTTGGGAGGGCCGCAGCATGATGGCAATGGACGAGACGCGCGAACCCACCCGACGCGATTTTCTCTATCTGGTGACAGCCATGGCAGGGGTCGTGGGTGTCGGGGCCGCCTCTTGGCCATTCATCGACCAGATGCGCCCTGACGCTTCGACCCTCGCCATGGCGTCCATCGAGGTGGACGTATCCTCGCTCGTGGAGGGTATGGCACTGACCGTCAAATGGCGCGGTCGCCCGGTTTTCATTCGCAACCGTACCCAGCAGGAGATCGAGGCGGCAAGGGCGACTGCACTTGATGATCTCAAGGACCCACTGGCGCGGAATTCCAACCTCGCAGAGGACCAACCCGCCACCGATGATGCCCGCTCCGGCGGGGAGGGGAAGGAGAACTGGATCGTAATGATCGGGGTGTGCACGCATCTCGGCTGCGTGCCTCTGGGACAGGCGGGTGATTTCGGGGGCTGGTTCTGCCCTTGCCACGGGTCGCACTATGATACCGCCGGTCGCGTCCGCAAGGGTCCCGCGCCGGAGAACCTTGCGATTCCCCGCTTCGAGTTCGTCTCCGAATCCGTTGTGCGAATCGGGTAGACGCGCATCAGAACGCGCTTCCTTTTGGATCGTGGTCCGACTTTCCGGTTCCAACCGCGCTAGAGAAGGCAGCCGGTGGAACGCTACGACCGGTCCGGCTTCGACGGGTCGGTCCCGAGGATCGGTGATCCGTCCGCCACGCGCTCGTAGAGGTCCATAACGTGCTGGTTGATCATCCTGACGCAACCGGGAGACATGCTGGCCAATGTTCCACCATTCCGGCGACCGTGGACGCGGTAGAGCCTGTCCTCGCCGTTCTGGAAAATGTAGAGAGCGCGGGCTCCGACCGGATTGTCGGGACCGGGCTCCATTCCACCGCGCTCCAGACTGTATTCCTCCCACTTTCGGGTCCCGCTCGATCATCTCGTCGGCAGGTATCCAGTGGGGCCACTTGCGCTTGTATTGCACGACACCACGGCCCGGCCACTCGAATCCGGCGTGGCCCAGAGCGACGCCGTACCGCAAGGCCCGACTCTTCACCTGTACGAGATAGAGGAAGCGGTTGCCTACGTCGACCACGAGCGTTCCGGGCGGCTCGCCTGTCGGGTCGTCCACGACCCTTCGGTGGAAGCGGGGGTTGATCTCCTGGTAGGGAACCCCCGGGACGGGATGGGGCTCCATCGGCCTTTCTCCATACATCTCCGCCAGGATAGAGGGTGCTCCCGAGGGGAAGTGCCGCCCTCGTTCGTCGGCGCGCTCAAGGCGGCGATGCGGCCCGTCAAGCCGAGCGCCGCGGTGATTGCAGCGAGTTTCAAGAAGAAACGGCGGCAGACCTCACGTCCATCCATCTTTCTTCACCTGCCTCCGGTATTCCGCACTCGGCTGCGGCCGGTAACGGGACGCGTTGGCTTTGATCCATGCGACTGTGAACGACGAGAGGCGGGGTCGGTTCCGTTGCACGGCGGAATGGTGATCGCCGCCGCGGCCTCGCCGTGATACAGTCTGATCAGCGCATGAGCCATGGGAGGTGGGAATGCGTCACCTTGCATCCGCACTTGCGGCAGTGATGCTCGCGGCTCCGAACGCGGCAGCCGAGAAACCTCTTGTTTTCCATACGGCGCAGTTCGAAGACGCCACCGTCGTCAGTCTCGGGCTCGTTAGCAACAGGACGGCGGAACGGCCCGGATACGACTACGACGTCATCATCTCGCTTTCGCAGACCGACGCCCGCAGTGGCGCGGTCTACAGCGATCCGGGAAAGCACCGGGCTTTGGTCAAGTGCGGCGATCCGGCCAAGGTATCGCTCAGGGGTGTCGACTACGCTGTACCGACTTCGGGAGCGGTGGGGCAAGATTGGAAGGCCGACCTCTGGCGAGCCGTCTGCGAGACGCCCGTTTCGTAAGCCGGCACATGCTCGATACCTCCGGAGTCCATCGCTCTGAGCAGATACCAGACATCTATGGGGGACCGCCGGCCCGACAGGGCGGCTGAATTCAGGGAAATCCACGTGGCGTTCGGGATCGACCCTCGCAGCCGCGCGACCAGGTCGGACGAAATCACAAGCGGAGAGTCGAGCGACTTCGCCAAGGTCTCAAGCCGTTGTGCTACGTTCACGGCATCGCCTATGACCGTGAACTCGCTGTGGCAGCCGCTGTCCAGAACGCCGCCGACCACAGTCCCGTAGTGCAGCCCGATCGCGGCATCAAGGGCGGGATAGCCAATCCGGACGCCGTGGTTCCGCCAGTCGTTGAGTGCGTCGACCAGATCGAGCGCGCATGCGAGCGCCCGGTCCGCATCGTCTTCCGTGGGCCGCGGCTGTCCGAACACCGCCATGACCCCGTCGCCGATGAACTTGTCGACCGTCCCGCCGTGGTCGAAGATCGTCTGCGAAACGAGCTGTCGATACTCAGCCAGCACGAGGGCCAGCTCGCGGGCGGTGGCGGTTTCAGCGAAGCCGGTGAAGTCGCGCAGATCGACGAACATGATCGCTGCGTTTCGGCGCTCAAGGCCGAGGGCCTCGCCCCGTTCCTGCAGTTCCGAGACGATCAGCGGCGAGAAGAAACGCGAGAGATTGTGCCGTCTCTGGTCAGCCCTGAGGGCCTCCTTGCGAGTCCGGTCATGATCCCTCGCAAGTAGGTAGATTGCAGAGGCGGTGAAGCCGAAGCTGACCGTCAGGCCGAGGTCCTGATTGAAGAAGGATGCTAGCAGCGACATGGCATCGGCGGTGTGGTGGCTGACTGCCGTGATCGCCAGCATTGCCACCCAAGCGATAAGGACGATGCCGGAAAAGACGAAGACGAGGCGGCGCTCGAGCTGGAGCCCGGCCTGATTGAGCAAGATGAAAGCGACGACCAGGCTGGTGGTGGTGAGGTTGTGGTTCTCGGTGACCGGACCTGCGAGGATGTGCGCGTACAGGATCAAAGTGACAAGCAGCGCATCCAGAATGACGAAGAGCGTCTTGAGCCGGGACCGCCCAGGAATATATCGCGCCGTCGCCACCGCAGCGATGCTGATGATGAGATAGCCGACGACAACGATAGAGTGGGTGCCTTCCGCCCCTTCATAGCCGCCGAGCAGAAAGTTCGCGACCAGGATCGCGAAGGCGACGAACCGCAAGATGATCGAGCGGATTTCCCTTGCGAAGGCCCATTGTGGGTGAAGCGAAGACGTCATGTCCTACCGTATGGAGAAGGGAGATGCTTCCCGGTCGCGGATGAAGCGAGGGGAAACGCGGTCAACTGCCGACCGCGTCCCTTCGTTCCTTACTTGACCTGCGTCACGGTCAGCTTGCCGTTGACGCGCTCGGCAACGAACTCCACGTTCGCACCTTCCTTCAGCTTCTCCAGGATCGCGTCGTCCTGGACGCGGAACACCATCGTCATCGCCGGCATTTCGAGGCTCTTCAGCTCCTCGTGGATCAGCGTGACCTTCTTCGCTTTGGCATCGACCTTCTTGACGGTGGCCTTCGTGAACTCCTGCGCGAGAGCGCCGTAGGCTGTTCCAAGGGCCAGCACAGAGGCGAGCGTGAGCTTGATGAGCGTTTTCATGTTGGACTCCTTTCGATCATCACTTCTTGGCAACGGTGACGTCGCCGTGCATGCCTGCGTCATAGTGACCGGGGACCAGGCAGGCGATCTTGAACGTGCCGTCGTTGGTGAATGTCCAGATGATCTCGCCGGACTCTCCTGCCGCGAGACGGATGGCGTTCGGATCGTCGTGCTCCATCTCCGGGAACTTCTCCATCACCGCCTTGTGCTCCATGATCTTGTCTTCCTGATCGAGCACAAACTCGTGGTCGAGTTTGCCTGCGTTCTTGATCGCGAAGCGAACGGTCTGGCCCTTGCGGACCTTGAAGGTCGATGGCGTGAAGATCATCTTGCCGTCGTCCGTCTCCTTCATGGTGACCTGGATCGTCTGGGTGGCGTTGGCTTTCTTGCCCGGTTCGCCGACAGCCATTGCCTCTCCGTGCCCGCCTGCGTGATTGCCACCGGCGAGCGCCGGGGTGGCGAGGGCGGCGGCGAGAAGTCCGAGGATTGCAGCTTTCATGGTGTGTTCCTTTGGTTGGTTGAACATCGGCATGCGGGATCAGCCGTGGTTCTTATGTTTCGGCGTGATCTGGGTCTTGGCGTCCTTGGCCTTCGGCGCGTCGGGAACCTCGCCCGTCCACTCCCAGGCCTGTGTTCCGGGCGGGTTCTCGTACCAGCCGGGATCGGAGTAGTCGTCCGCGGAGATTCCCTCGCGCACCTTGACGACCGAGAACATGCCGCCCATCTCGATCGGGCCGTGCGGACCCCAGCCGGTCATCATCGGGATGGTGTTCTCGGGAATTTCCATCTCCATCTCGCCCATGTCGGCCATGCCTTTGGTGCCCATGGGCATGTATTCCGGGCGAAGCTTCTTGATCTTCTCGGCGACCTTCGATTTGTCGGCGCCGATGAAGGTCGGAATGTCGTGCCCCATCGCGTTCATCGTGTGGTGCGACTTGTGGCAGTGGATCGCCCAGTCGCCCTCGTACTTGGCGTCGAACTCGTAGGCGCGCATCGCCCCGACCGGGATGTCGATGCTGACCTCTGGCCATCGCGCCTCCGGGCGCACCCAGCCGCCGTCCGTGCAGGTGACCTCGAAGTCGTAGCCGTGCATGTGGATCGGGTGGTTGGTCATGGTCAGGTTGCCGACCCGCACGCGCACGCGATCGTTCTTGGAGACGACGAGCGGGCTGATGTCGGGGAAGATGCGGCTGTTCCAGCACCACATGTTGAAGTCGGTCATCTCCATGATCCGCGGCACGTAGGAACCGGGATCGATGTCGTAGGCGTTGAGCAGGAAGACGAAGTCGCGGTCGACCGGCATGAACTTCGGGTCCTTGGGATGGACGACGAAGAAGCCCATCATCCCCATCGCCATCTGCACCATCTCGTCGGAATGCGGGTGGTACATGAAGGTGCCCGACTTCACGAGGTCGAACTCGTAGACGAAGGTCTTGCCGACCGGGATATGCGGCTGCGTCAGGCCGCCGACGCCGTCCATGCCGGAGGGAAGAATCATGCCGTGCCAATGGATGGTCGTGTGCTCAGGCAGCTTGTTGGTAACGAAGATGCGCACCCGGTCGCCTTCGACCGCCTCGATCGTCGGACCCGGCGACTGGCCGTTGTAGCCCCACAGATAGGCGGTCATGCCTTCCGCCATCTCGCGCTCGACGGGCTCGGCGACCAGGTGGAACTCCTTGACGCCGTTGTTCATCCGGTAGGGCAGGGTCCAGCCGTTGAGCGTGACGACCGGGTTGTAGTCAGGGCCGGAGGTGGGCTTTAGCGGCGGCTGCGTCTCCGCCGTCTCCATGACGGCGGCTTCGGGCAGCCCCATGTTGGACGTCTTCGCCCAGGCGACGGTCGACACCATTGCGGCGCTTGCGCCGAGTAGCTGTCTTCTGTTGAACATGGTCTGTTCCTTTCTCAGTGGCCGCCGCCACCGCTTTCGGCGGCAGCCGCGACTTCCGTTTCGCCGGCGGTCGCACCCGCGCCGCCACCGTAGATGGCGGGGGCGAGATTGGCCTCGGAGAGCCAGAAGTCGCGCTTGGCGTTGACGGCAAGCAGGTTCGCATTGACCTTCTCGCGGCTGTCGGCGAGCAGCTCGAAGGTGTTGGTGATCATGGCGTTGTAGGTGAGGAGGGATTCCTCCTCGATCTTGGTGCGCAACGGCACGACGCTGTTTCGGTAATGCCGGGCTATGTCGTAGTTGGCGCGGTACGCCTGGTAGGCCGAGCGCGCTTCGGAGCGGACGTTGACGGCCTTTTCCGCCAGGAGGTTCGCCGCCCGCATATAGGCGAGTTCGGCCTTGCGCATGCGTGCCCTGCCGCTGTCGAAGATCGGAATGACGAATTCGAGCTCTGCCTGTCCGGTCGTCTCGGAGTTGACCTCGCCATCCTCCTTTTCCCGTTCCGTCTCGGAGCCGGTGAGGAGCTCGAGGTCTGTGACGTAGCGGGTGGCTTCCGTTAGTTTGTATGATTTGGCGGTCGCATCGAGGTCGAGCTTCGCCATCTGCAGATCAACGCGCCGCTGGATTGCTTCCGCCTCGATCAGGTCACGCTTCATGATGCCCCTCGGCAACTGCGGCAGACGGTTCGGGACCTGATAGTCGATTCCCGAACCCCAGAGCCCCATCAGCCGCGTCAGCTCTTCCTTGGCGAGTCGTGCCGCCAGCCGCGCCTTTGCCGTCTGTCCCGCCAATTCGGCAAAGAACACGTGCTCGCGGGCTTGACCTTCTTTCGTAAGCGCGCCGCTCTTGCCGAGTTCCTGTGCAAGCTCCGAGGCGGCGTCTGCCGCAGCCTGCGCCTGGTTGAGCTGGGCAACGGTTTCCCAGGCGGCAACGGCATTGATCCAGGCACGGCGAGTGTCCGAGGCAAGCTGCAGCGTGCGGAGCGCCGCACTCAACTGTGCCTTTCGGAACTCGGTGTCGGCGATAGCGATGTTCCGGTCTCGCGTGGCGAGAGCCAGGATGTTGTTGGCGATCATGCCTTCGACGGTCTTAAAGGCTTCCAGTCCCGGCGTGCCGATGCCGGTCAGTCCGACGGAAACGGTCGGATTTACAAGCATCGTGGACTGCCAGGCGTCGGCGGCCGAGTCGCCGAGATCGGCGTAGGCGGCCTGGAGCCCCTTGTTGTTCAACAGCGCGACCTGCACGGCGGTCTCGACGCCAATGGTCTTCTTCGCCATCAGCGTCTTCACGCGGTCCGAGACGACACGAGCCTGCTGCTGGTTTTGTACCCACACGGTCTGCTTGCCTGCCGCCTCGGCGGTCTTGGCCTCGACCGAGGCGAAGCCAGCGTTCTTGGCTGCATATTCGCTCACGGCCACGCAGCCGCCGAGTGCGAGCGGCAGGGCGAGGACCGCAGCCAGTTTGACAGTGGCTCTCATCATGACGCATCTCCTTCTGGAGTCTGCGCGTCGTTCTGGTTGCGCCATGGCTGGGGATCGACCGGCACGCGATGGGTGTAGCCCGAAACCGGGCTCGTGTACCGGAGGGGGCGGACCTCGACCTGGGAGGCGGCGAGGTCGCCCGTGGCAATGACATCGGGAGGCAATGTGGAGGCACATCCGCTCGCGAAAAGCGGCAGGGCGGCCACGAAGAACAATGGTTTCATGGTATTATCCGAATAGGAATTGCAGCGGCGCCCGAGAGCAAACCTGCTCGCGAACACTCCTTAAACCCGTGAGAAGAACGGGTGCGGTCCTATTCAGATGTTCGGGGGTCGGTGCAGAGGCGGAAGCTCGCCCGTGGTCCGGGCGTCGTCGATGAACTCGCGTATAGAGGCCACCTGAGGCCCGCCTATCGGGATAGTTCCCAACACTATGGCCATGCTGACACAGAAGCTGCTGCAGCATTCCTGTTTAGCGGTCTTTTTGGCCGCATCGTCCGGCGACGATCCATGATCGCCATCCCAATGGTCGCCGCTGGTCATGTGATGATGATCATCGGTCTGACTTTGATGATCGTGAGATTGCACCAGGTCCGAATTGGACCACGATCCATGCATCGCGGCGGAGGCCGTCGGCAAGGAGTATCCCGCCAGTGACATGGCGATCACGAGGCGGAGCAGAACCAGCATCTTTTGCAATGTGATTCGATACATTTTGCTCATGTCCGAGGACTACCAGCAGCCCTGCAGTTGTCAATTGTCAGGTCGTATAACATGCGATTCGCGATCATTATGTGGCAAAATAGCGGGTTAATCCGAAGTTTAATGAAGGTGTAATCGTTCCAACGATGGTAAGGTCAAGCAAGAAAGTTGCCGGACGCGTGAAGCAGCCTTCTCCTCCTCCCTTATTCTCGTTCCTGAACCCGGGCGAGGTTGGATGACTGGCCTAGCCGCGTATCTCGGTTTGTTCCTCGTCGCGTTCGGCGCGGCCACGGTGCTGCCCTTCCAGTCCGAACCCTTGCTTGTTGGCTTGCTTGCGTCAGGAAAATTCTCGACGACTTGGCTCCTCGCGTCGCAAGCATAGGCAACGTGCTGGGAGCAGTCTTCAACTGCGTGCTTGGGCGTTTCATCGATCGGTTTCACGACCGGTCTTGGTTCCCGGTGAAGACGTCGTCGTTGGAAAAGGGCGCTGGATGGTACCGGCGCTATGGTCGTGGTCGCTGCTGCTCTCGTGGATGCCAGTCTTCGGAGACGCGCTCACTGTAGTCGCCGGGGTTTTACGAGAGCCTTGGTGGTCCTTCCTGTTGCTGGTCACAGTCGGAAAGACGGCGCGATACATTGTCCTAGCCGCAGCAACCCTCGGGACGCGAGCGGCAATCTGACAAATGTTTGGAATCGAAGGCCCGCGCGGAGCGAGAGCCCTTCGCTGAGTAGCGGCAAACTGCATTTAATCGAAGCCGTTCAATCTCGCTTTTATCGCGTCCATCTGCGCGATTTCCTTGCGCTGACCCTCAGAGATTCGCTTACAAAGATCGACCAGCTCTGCGTCCGTGAGACGCGCTTCGCGACACATCAGAATTGCTCCGGAGTGGTGCGGGATCATCGACGCGATGAACTGATGATCGTCGATGAGGGCCTGGGTGCGAGTTCCCGCAAACGCAGCAACAAAGAGGATAGCCAGACCGAGGTAAAGGGCTACGTTCAGTCCCTTCTTCTTGTACATCCCACCCATGGTCGCCAGCATGATGATCCCCATCGGAGCAACCATCGTCAGTGCCATGTAGAGCGTGTTGAGATTGTTACGGAAATCGCCCCGGCCGTCGATCATGGAGAACATCCCGAAGTGCATGACCACGAGGCTGACCACCATATTAACGGCGAACATCAGGTAGTGGTGTCGTGACGTCGGTTCGTGTTGGATCGAGTGTTCGTGCTCTTTCATGGCGATCCTCCGCTCATTGGCCGTCGTCGACAGCTACAAGGCTTGAGATGAGCTTGCGCAGCCTTAGGAACCGCCGGGTCGGTCGTCCGTTCCATCAAAAGCGGCATTCGGACGCGCCTATGCAACCCAATTCAGGTCGAAGAACCACTGCCTTAGACTTGGCGGGAGCGTTTTAAACCTTTTGTCTTTGGAATGTTCTGACGGCGTCTTCCGCCATCCGCTTGACACACCAGCGGGCATAGATCGGACCGAATATCCATCCCAGAATCCGACCGAGGACCGAACGCGGATAATCGTAATCGATGAACACGCGCAGTCGGGAGGACTGCCCTGCAGCCTCGATCTCGAAGCCCAAGCAGTAGGCACCGATGGCAATCAGTTCCGGGCGTCCGCGCGTTTCCCACACCTTGCGGCGTGGCGGCAGACGCTCGATGACTACTTCCTCGACGACGAGCCTCACGCCAAGCATTGTGCCTTCCATCCTAATCACGGAACCGACGGCGCGGCCTTGAGCGTCGTCGAGCTCGTATGACATCTGCCCGCCGAGCATCATCATCGAGGGCTTCTGCATGTGCGATCCGAGACGCGCCTGGTCATCCAGGTAGTCGAAGAGCGCGTTGGGAGAAGCCGCCACATCGACGATTGCCTGCGCCGATCGAGTGTAGGTCAACTCAGGTCCTCCTTGCTCGCTCGATGTTGATGCTGACCGGAGTGATGTCCACCATGGCCGTGAAACAGGTGCATCAGCGGACACGCCAGTAGGAGCAGGTAGGGAGCCAGGCCCAGGGCATGCGCCCAATGTTCACGAAGGACGAAGAACGCTGCGATGACGCCGAACGAGACGGCAAGAAGCGTCCATTTGCGTTCCCACTTCATATCCGCACACTCCTCAACCTAAGAGAATTCCCAATCACGCTGACCGACGAGAGCGCCATCGCCGCGGCCGCGATAATCGGGGACAGCAGAAGTCCGAATGCCGGATACAGAACACCCGCCGCGACGGGTACTCCGGCAGCGTTGTAGATGAAGGCGAAGAACAGGTTCTGCCGGATGTTCTTCATCGTCGCATGACTCAACTGTCTTGCCCGCGCGATGCCCTGGAGGTCGCCCTTGAGCAGGGTTACGCCCGCGCTCTCGATCGCCACGTCCGTTCCGGTGCCCATGGCGATGCCGACGTCGGCGGCGGCAAGCGCCGGAGCGTCGTTGACACCATCTCCCGCCATGGCGACGATCCGGCCTTCCTTGCGCAGACGCGCGACGATCTCGCTCTTGTGTTCCGGCAGGACCTCCGCCTCGACCTCCCTGATGCCGAGCTTCCGGGCGACAGCGTTCGCAGTGGTCTTGTTGTCCCCTGTCAGCATGACCACCCGGACGCCATCATTCAGCAATGTTCGAACAGCATCGGGTGTCGTCGCCTTGATGGGATCGGAGATGGCGAAGAGGCCAGCAGCGCGTCCATCGAGGGCGACGAAAATGACCGTCGCTCCTTCTCCGCGCAGGGCTTCGGCCTCCTTCGCGAGGGCCGACACATCCACACCAGCGTCTTCCATGATCCGGTGACTTCCGATGATGAGCTTTCGTGCGTCGACGGAACCGATGACGCCTTTGCCGACCGGACTGTCGAAATCCTCCGCCTTGCCGAGCGCCAGCCGGCGTTCCGTCGCGGCGTCGACGATGGCGTCCGCAAGCGGGTGTTCGCTGGCGCGTTCCAAGGTGCCCGCCAGTCGAAGCAGCTCGTTCTCGCTCAGCCCCTCTGTCGTGGCGATCGACGTCACCTTGGGCTTGCCTTCGGTGAGGGTTCCGGTCTTGTCGACCACGAGCGTGTCGACCTTCTCGAAGCGTTCCAGGGCCTCGGCGTTCTTGATGAGCACCCCGAGGCGTGCGCCGCGGCCGACGCCCACCATGATCGACATCGGCGTGGCGAGACCGAGCGCGCAGGGGCAGGCGATGATCAGCACGGCGACCGCGGACACCAGACCATGCGTGAACCGCGGTTCCGGTCCCAGCCACATCCAGACGGCGAAGGCGATTATGGCGACCGCGATGACCGCGGGAACGAACCATCCGGAGACCTCGTCGGCCAGCCGCTGGATCGGAGCGCGCGAGCGCTGGGCCTCCGCCACCATCTGCACGATGCGCGACAGCATGGTGTCGCGCCCCACCTTGCCAGCCTCCATGACGAAGCCGCCCGTCTTGTTCATCGTGCCGCCGATGAGGTTCGCACCGATCTCCTTGGTAACGGGCATGGATTCTCCGGTGATCATCGATTCATCGACCGAGCTGCGGCCTTCAATGAGGGTACCGTCGACAGGAACCTTTTCACCTGGCCGGACGCGCAGGCGGTCGGCGACGACAACCGCTTCGAGCGGCACATCTTCGTCGGTGCCATCGCTGCGGATGCGGCGGGCGGTTTTGGGGGCGAGGTCCAGAAGCGCGCGGATCGCGCCGCCCGTCTGTTCACGTGCGCGCAGTTCCAGAACCTGGCCGAGTAGCACGAGGACGGTGATGACCGCAGCCGCCTCGAAATAGATGGGGA
Source organism: Sinorhizobium sp. 8-89 (assembly GCF_030124325.1). Taxonomy (GTDB): domain Bacteria; phylum Pseudomonadota; class Alphaproteobacteria; order Rhizobiales; family Rhizobiaceae; genus Sinorhizobium. Next base: position 32,009 of record NZ_JASKLR010000006.1, on the reverse strand, counting down.
CCGCTCCGTCGGCGGATCGGAAGGTGGCGGGGAACAGTCCGGGTGCAACGGTCGCCACGACACTGTAGACCCAGGCCACGCCCGTGCCCATCGCGATCAGGGTGAACATGTTGAGGTGCCGCGTGATGATTGAGCGCCATGCCCGCTCGAAGAACGGAGCGCCCGCCCACAAGACCACAGGCGTCGCGAAGACGAGCTGCACCCAGTTCGAAATCTGCGCACCGAGCAGCATATGCAGGTTGGTTAGGTGGCCTCCCATTTCCAGGGCCAGAACCGGAATAGTCAGAACCAGACCAATCCAGAACCTCAGCTGCATGTCGCTCAATTCCGGGCTGGAACCCGTTTCGGCGGTGGCCACTTCCGGCTCCAGCGCCATCCCGCAGATCGGGCAGTTTCCAGGGCCGATCTGCCTCACCTGCGGATGCATGGGACAAGTGTAGACCACGCCGTTGGCCCGATCAGGCGCGATGCTCTTTTCAGCGGTCTCTGCGACCCCAGTTTCGTGCCGATGATGATGATGATGATGGGGATGATCCTTTTGGTCCTTCTGATCGTCCATGGATTAACTCCGTGATGGTCCGTCTCTTACCTGGAGACACTGACGTTGGGCTTGTTCAAGGAAGGGAAGGGCAGCCGGGCAAAGATGATGATGAGCACCGCCGAATTGGACCTGTGTGTTTCAGTCCCTCTCTTTTCCGTATCGGCGACGGCCGACGAGCTGGTCACCACGCAATCATTGCAACCGACAAACTTCCTCGGATGAGCGGAAAGCACGTTCAAATGACGGAACGGGGAGGGCCGACGGCGGGCGGAGAGTCGAGTCCGGCTATGGATTGCTCAGGATCGGGGCATAGGTGACCGTTGGGTGCCAGGCGAAGAGCGATCAGGCCGTGAGCTGGAACTACGGCGCTGCACCAACCGCACGTAGTGACACAGCAAACCTTCTGGGGATGGACGCTCTTGTGGCCCGTATGGTCTGAATTTTGGTGCGCTTCGGAGTGTTCAATCCGCGCGACGTGACCATCGCATGTTGCAGCAGCGGACGCGACCGTTGGCGCGGCGAGGAACATAATTGCGACCAAAATGGCCAGCAATTCTCTCGCGCATCTTCCAGCGGTCTGGCTTACGGCGATCATGTTCTCGCTCAAACCTTTCATTACATATTGAAGCACAGTGCCGCACTGTTGCAAGCGCTGCGTTGACCTTGGTCAATACAATGACGCTTGCGGCTAGAGACCGCGGTGCGTCGAGGGGATCGCGTTGGAGACAATTATCCCGGTGAATGTAAGCGTGAAGGAAAAGGCTGCTCTAGCGCTCTCGATCGCGGCTTCTGTCACGGTGATCTCTGTTGCGTCAGCGCAATCCGTCTCTCCCCATGTTGCCCGGAGGCAGCAGGACATGAAGGCGATGGCAGACGCGGCCAAGAGCATCAACGCGATGTTCAAGGGCACGTCGCCCTATTATTCGAAGCTGTTCAAGGCAGCCGCCGAAACCATTCGGTCCCAGTCCGGAACTGCTCTGTCGGCGTTGTTCGAGGGGTCGGTCAACGCGACCGGGTCGAAAGCGAGCTCGAACATCGAAACGGAACGCCAGCAGTTCGACAAATTGGCTCTCGATCTCGGTGCCTACGCAGCCGTCTTGTCCGTTGCAGCAGATCGAAACCCGGATGCGCTTGGCCCCGGAATGCGCAAGCAGCACGGCGTAGTAGGCGACCGCGTTGCGGAAGCAGGTGAACTCCGGCATCTGCACGTGATCGGTAGCCGGGCGGTAATAGGCCTGCGAGCCGCCGTGGCGGATGTCGATACCAAGGGCCGCGCAGAAGCGTTCGGCGCGCTCGATCCGCTCGGCCTCGGGCAGCGCTGGCATCTCCGGCGGTCTATAGCCGTCGACCTGAGAGCAATTGAAGACCGTGTAGCCGCGGGCGAACAGACGCCGGGTGGGCTCGTCGTGATCCTCGTCGCCGTGTTGGGCGTCCACCGCGTCACGATCGGTGGCAACCGGTTGAAATTATTGGTACAGCATTCTCACAATTAAATGCCGAGCGACATACCTGATCATGTCGACATCCTTCGGTCCGGCTCCGGATCCTTCGCGTATCTCGCGCTACTATGATGATCCGATCAAGGTCGGCGTCTGGTTCACATTGTTCTGGGCGATCTTCGGCATGTTCATTGGCGTCTGGGCCGCCGCCCAGCACACGACCGGGGTGATTTTCGGATTTGGCGGCAACGCCCTGATCGCCACGTCGTTCCATGTCATCCAACGGACCTCGCGGGCGCGGCTGGCGGATCAGGTGAGCCCTAGGTCGACGCGCACCTCAGCCACGCCGTCTGGTCAAGGTCCTGCGCGAGCGTCCGCTCTGCAGCCATCTACGGGCAGTGCCGGCGCTATCGGCAAGCGCCCGCTTCCGGTCGAGATTTCGCCTCCATCATCGTCGTGGATGGGTGGGGAACGGAAGCTCGGACGCCCCGCGGCTAAGGTCTGGTTGGCGCAAGGAAACCGACATTGATGCTAGATGTCGAGACCGACCGGTCCAACTTCATCGTGGAAACAGTCGGGCTGTCGCCGAGGCCGTCGGGCCTCCGCCTATTTCTTTTTCGTGACTGCGATATTGGTGTGCGGAGTCGTCCTCTGCGGAGCGTGGCATTGCCTTTCGGTGCCGCTTGGCACGGCTCCTCTCGCCGTGAATTCCGTGCTCTCGTTCCACAACGGTCCGAGCCCTGCGAGCGCTGCACCGACGCTCCATATCCCTTGATCGTCTTGATTGGTGGACGCGCCGTACCCGCCCACCCGGCGCTGGATGGACCGGATGGGGGGAGGGAGGTCCGCTCGCGAACGGCCTGAGCTTTCGTTGATGAACCGGGTGTGGCGCGCCGTCCTGAATAGCGAGGATCGGATCGTTAGCGAAGAGGTGACCTTCCTTCGCACGACGGCGCGGACTGCAAACGAACCGGTATTGAGCAGGTCATAAGTGAGTTCGGCCCGGCGCACCCGAAGCGCGATCGCCGCCGAGATCAGCCGATCCGACCAAACCGCGCGTGCGCGCCTGAAGGGGAGATCAAATCGACTTCAAGGTCAGCGCGCCGATCGCAGACGACGCGGATAGCCGGCATGTCCATCAAGCTGAAGGCCGTCGAAAAGGCGTCCGCCATTGTCGCCGTCGGGGCCACGACGCTCACCCGCCGATGTAGCCTTGGCGCTCCTCCGCTGTGCGGGTCGAGGATGTGACCGAAGCGGCCGGAGTCTCCGAAATGGAAGCCGTCGGGACTCGACGTCGCGACCGCATTGTTGACGAGGCTCAGAATGCTGTCCGGAGTGTCGGCATCCTCGCTCGTGGCGAGACCGACCCGCCACGGTCGGCCGTCGTGCTGAGCCCCGATCGCGCGCGTTTCGCCCATGCTCACGAGACTGTTTGCAACGCTGGCGTCCTTGAGCAGATCGACGATGCGATCGGTGATATAGCCCTGCGCTATGCCGTTTAGGGTCAATGCCATTTCCGGACGCGTGAAGACGACGCGGTCGCGATTGAACTTGAGCTTGTCGAGGCCGACGCGGGCCAGCGCGCGCCTCTTCTCGTCCTCGGATGGCCCCATGGGATCGGCGCCAGCCGCCGAAAAATGCCGGGCATAGAGCGTCCAGAGGGGCTGGATCGTGGGGTCGAATGCGCCCTTCGTCGCTTGCCAGACGGTTTGGCTTGCTTCAAGCACATTTATCAGATCCGCTGGCGGTGCAGCCAACTCGCCGGTCCGGTTCAACTCGGAAAGGACAGAATCGATGCGGTAAAGACTGAACACTCTTTCGAGCCGCGCGACTTCAGCGACAACGCGGTCGATCAGGCGCTCGGCTTCGCTCCGGTCCTCAAGGTTCAGGATCAATGTCGCCGGCGCCCCCAGCGCACCGCCCTTCCAGATCACCGGGGGTGCGGCAGCTTCGACCCGGCTGCCAAGGCCCAGTAGGGGGAGTCCCGCGGCAGCAGCCATGATGCAAATCGCCCGGCGGCGGGAAATTGTGCTAGCCATGCGTGTCTCCTCTGCCGTCGCTTTCCTGTTGGAGGTCCGCTCCCTGCGGAGCCGTACCGGTGCCCAGCACGTATTCCTTCGGCACCTCCGCAAAATCCGTCACCCGGCCGCCGTTCTTAGCAGCGAAATCGCGCGCGTCCGCCTCGCTGGAAAACGGTACCGCTTCCTCCGCGCCCATGCCGCCTTTGACGGTGCTGCCGATCACGTAGAATGCCTTGCGTGCGTCGATCCAGTTCTCGGCGCCCGGCTCCTCCCAGCTCGGCGCCGCGGCCATGTCCGACACGTAGATGGCGGCGATATCCTTCGGCTCCTCCGGCAACATGGTGAAGGCGATGGTGTCGCGCGCCGACGAGAACCAGATGGGTTCCGGGATATTCTCCAGAATTACCTGGCCCTTGGGTCCCGGATGCTCGAGGACATTCATGCCGCAATAGCGACCCATCGCATCGGCCGTCAGTGAGTAGGGGGCCGGCATGTTCGCCTGCTCCTCGTTTTCACAGCCGGCGAGGAGAAGTGTTGCGGCCACTACTGCCGTGACGATTGCCAGTTTCATAGTTCCCTCCTCGAGAAGATCAATGTGGCGACGCCGAGCGGCGTTAGCGTCCAGAGCGCAAGGGCGGCGACCAGGACCGGCGGGGAGAGGCCGGCGTGGTCGGCGATTCCGCCCATGGCTGAAAGGGCACTGGCACCTCGCGAGCCGAGATTGAGCAGACGGTAAACGTCGGTGGGGTTGGCGAGCAGCAGCAGGTCGAGCAGCCCGGTCGGGATTGCCCGCCCCTGAGCCGCAACGAGCGCGCCAAGCAGGGCCATGTCGTAGATAAGGACGAAGAACAGCCAAATCCCGATCGCAATGCCGCCGGCGGTGGTCCGCTCGCTGGCAACCGCGCTCGTCAGGTAGCCGATAGCGGCGAATACGGCGCCGAGCAGAACCGACGAGGCTATCATCGACGCGAACGCCTGCCAGCTTCCAGATCCGATTTCGTTCCCCGCCGCGATGATGGCCGCAGCCGCCGCGCCATAGCCGAAGAGCGTTGCGAAGGCGAGTATCGCCAAGTGCCCAAGGAACTTTCCGAACACCACCTCGCTGCGCCCGATCGGATAGCTGAGGAGAAGCAGCATGGTTCCACGCTCCATCTCGCCGACAATGGCGTCATGGGAAAGGAGGAGCGCGATCAGGGGCACGAGGAAAATCGTGAGGCTCGAGAGGCTGACGATGACGACATCGAGCTTGTTGACGCCGACGTTGCCCGTCGGGGCGCTGCCGAGGAACGACAGCGTCAAGGCAAGCCCGGCCAGCAGCAACGTCGTTGCCAGCACCCATCTGTTGCGCGTGCCCTCTTGGATCTCCTTGCCGGCGATGGTCAGCACATTCCTCATTTCGTCACCTGGGTCCTAAGAAAATGGGCGTAGAGGTCATCGAGCGTCGGTTCCGTGATCGTCAAACCGGAGATCAGCGCCGCGTCTGCCGTGATGTCATGCAGCAATGGGACTTTCCGGTCCGGCAGGACTTCCGCGGCAAGGACTCCATCCTCGTTTCGGCACCATTTCATCCCACCGTTGGCCCATCGCGGAGCTACGTCCATCTGCGAAAGCTTGACGCTGATCCGGGTCGGCAGTCGAGCAATGCGACGCAAATCGTCAAGGGTGCCGTCGGCAATCGCCACCCCGTTGTTGATGATGATCACGCGATCCGTGCGTCCTTCGAGCTCCGTCAGCGCATGTGACGAGAGCAACACCGTGGTGCCCTTGCCGCGCAACTCCGTGATCAAGTCATAAAAACTTCTCCGCAACGCAGGGTCGAGGCCGCTCGTCGGTTCGTCCAGCAGCAAGATCCGCGGTGTGCCGAGCAGGGCCTGCGCCAGGCCGAGACGCTGGCGCATGCCCTTGGAATAGGTCCGAACGGGCCGGTCGACAGCTTCCGGTGCGAGCCCTACGCGCTCGAAAAGTTCCTCGGCGGCGGCGATGTCGACACGCTTCAGTCTCGCGTAGAAACGCAAGGTCTCGCGTCCCGAAAGCGCCATGTTGAAGGAGACGCTTTCCGGCAGGTAGCCGAGCCTTTGTCGAGCGACAAAGTCGCCGGTTGCGGGGTTCTCTCCCAGAACCCGGACCAGGCCGTCGGTCGGGCGGATTAGGCCGAGCATGAGCTTGATGAGCGTGGTCTTGCCGGCGCCGTTGTGACCGACGAGCGCGATCGTTTCCCCGGCATGGAGGCCGAACGAGACGTCCCCCACCACGGTGGCATTTCCGTACCGCTTGCTGACGCCTGCCATCTTTACGGTCTCGTTCATTGCGCGGCCTTCCACTCTGCGGCTGGAACCATCAGCGGATGGCTGTCGACTACGCCGCCCGGCACAAGCGCAGGAAATTGCGCCTGGGCCCAACGGATGACCTGCACTGCGGGGCTGCTCGTCAGAAGCTTTGCCTGCGGCGAGGTCCACAGGACCCTGTCGATGAGGTCGTTCGGCCGGTAGGGGCTGTCGCCGATCCCGTCGCCGTCGAGGTCGAAGGCCGGGTTATCGCTCCAGTAGTTCCCCCGGCCGTCCGCCGACCAGTCGAGATGCCGCGTCCCGACATACTTCACCTGGTTGCGATTGTTTATGAAGGAGTTGTCGCTCATGCGGTTGCCTTCAGAACCGGCCGTGAAATGGATGCCAACCGCGCAGCCCCGGAAAAGATTGTCTGCGAAGCGGTTCCTGTTGGCGTTGTAGATGAAGACGCACTTCTCCGGCCCCAGACGGCGGTCCTCGCCTGCCGTCTGGCTCTCATCGTCGGCCTTCGGAACGCCATGTTCGGAGGATCGCACCCCCCGCCAGCGGTCGGCCGGCTGAAGGCGGCCGACGACGATGTTGCCGGTGATCTCGGAGCTATTCGCATAATTCAGCAGAAGACCGTGATCGCGATCCCCGTCTGAGCGGTTGCCCCTTATTTTGAGGCGATTTGAATACATGATCGCATAGCCGACCGCGTTGCCCGTCGAGACATTGTCGCTGATCTCGCTGTCGTTGGTGTACATGTAATGGACTGCAAAACGTAGGTCACGAAAGCGATTGCCGTTGAAGACGTTCCGCTTGCTCGCCTTGCTGAAGATTCCGTCCCGCCCGTAGCTGATGTCATTGTCGATGACCTGCGCGCCCGGCGCATTCCAGACCGATACGCCGTCTCCCGCCTCGCTGATCCTGCCCTCGCGCAAGCCGATGATCCTGTTGCCTTGCGCCGAAGAGTCTTCTGCCCCGTGCAGATAGATGCCGACGAGATTGCCAATGATCGCGTTTTTCTCCACGCGCGCTCCGGTTGCCGTTTGTGCCACGAAGATGCCGGAGTCCATTCCATAGAGGTCCTTGCCTGACCCTCTGACCTCCAGCCCGCGGACGATCGACCGCGGCGCCTTTACAGTTATCACGCTGCCTTTGCCGTTGCCCATGACGACGGCTCCGGGTTCTCCTTCGAGCGTCAGCGTCTTGTTGATTGTGACCGGTCCCTGATGTTCGCGTCCTTCCAGAACGATCAGGTCGCCGGGCTGGGCTCGGTCGAGCACAGGCTGGAGCGGCAATCCGTCGGCAGCCCTTCGGATCGTCGCCGCCCATGTGGGGCAGGCGAGGATGGCGACGGCCAGCGCCGCCATCCCGAAAGTCGGTAAGTTCGGATGGGCCATCAGGCTCCCTGCGCCTCCACCAGCATGCGGCCCTTCATTTCCATGTGCATCGCATGGCAGAACCACGTGCAGTAATACCAGTAGACGCCCGGCTTGCTGGCCTTGAAGGTGACGGAAGCGGTCGCCTGCGGTCCAATCTCCATGTTGATGCCGTAGTTGACAATGCAGAACCCGTGCGTAAGGTCCTCGACCTCGTCGATATTCGTCACATAGACGGTGACCTCGTCGCCCTGCTTGACGGTGAAGTCCTCGAGCCCGAAGGCCGGGGCGGCGGATGTCATGTAAACGCGGACCTTATTGCCGTCTCGGATGACTTCCGAATCGACCATCAGGTCGATGTTGTCAGCCTTCGCCTGGGCGACCGCGTCGGCGAAGAACGGATCGTTCCTATCCCAGACGTGGACAGGATTGATCTTGGAGGCATGCACGATCGTCGCGTCATGGGGTTCGGCAAAGGTCGGGTTGTCGTGCACGAGTACCATCTCGTCGCCCGAAATATCAATCAACTGGTCGTTTTCCGGCTTCAGAGGACCGACGTTCAGATAACGGTCCTTTGAGAACTTGTTCAGCGAGATCAGCCATTTGCCGTCCGCTTCCTTGGTTTGCCCCATGGAGGTGTGGTTATGGCCGGGCTGATAGTGGACATCGAGCTTGTGGCGAATGGGATCGACCTTCTCGCCCGCATAGGCCCTCTTGGCGTCCTCGATGTTCCATTTGCAGACCTGGCTGTCGATGAACAGCGTCGTGTAGGCGTTGCCCTTGCCGTCGTAGGCGGTGTGCAGCGGCCCGAGGCCCAGTTCCGGTTCGGCAACGACGGTGTCGCGCGGCTTGATCTTGTCGTCGAACAGATCGTCGAACTTGCGCACGTCGAAGACGGTCACCGTCGGCGAAAGTTTGCCGTTCGCGACGACGTGAATGCCGTCGGGCGCCGTGTTGATGCCGTGCGGACTGTTCGGCACGGGCACGTAGCGCGTGTAGGGCGAGCCCTTGCGGCCGTCGAGCACCGGCACGCCGCCGATTTCCTTGTAGTCGCCCTTGGCGACCGCCTCCTCGATCCGCTTCAGGTTAAAGATGACGATCCAGTCCTGCTCGCTCGCCATCATATCCGCCAAGGTAAAGCCCTCTTCGGAATTGTAGCAGGTGGCGAAGCAGTACTTGCCCTGGTAGTCGGCATCGACGTTGTCGAGGTTGCCGTCGACCATGACCTGCCAGGCGACCTTCATCGTTTCGCCATCCACGGCGGTGAATATCGCCTGGTAGGAGTTCTTGTCACCCATGGTCTTGCCGTCATTCGGGACCGGCACGGCGTCCTCGCCATTGCAGAAGACGTATCCGGTTTTCGGATATTTCTGAACCCGAAGGCCGTGAACAGTGTGCTGGTTGGGAAGCTGAATGATCTTGTCGCACTTCATGACGTCGAGCCGAATGCGGCAGACGCGGGAGTTGGACTTGTCGTTGGCGAAGAGATAGCGGCCGTCATAGGTGCCGTCGGTAAACGACGGGTGCGGATGGTGGAGGTCGCCATTCGTGTAGACGCCGCCCCGGTCCTTCAGGAACTCGACTGTTTCCGGCAGCAGGCCTTCGGTAAGGATCTTGCGGCTCTCGTTCGTCTGACCCCAACCGGTGGCGCTGCAGCGGTTGAAGACGGGAATCCGCATCATCTCGCGCATCGACGGCGCACCGACGACGCGGACCTCGCCGGACTGACCCGACGAGAAGAAGACGTAGTATTCGTCGAGTTCGCCCGGCTTGACCTCGTAGCTTCCGCCGGACGACTCCTGCGCCTTGGCCGGGGTTGCCGTGCCGCCCGACAGCGTCAGGGCACCGCCCGCGCCCACGGCGCCGGCGGCCGCCACGAAGGCGGTCGTTCCGAGCATCTGTCGTCTGTTAAGACGCATCTTGGTTTCTTCGTTTGACATTGTGCCTCTCCTTGGTGTTGGCGTCAGACGGGATTTTCGGGCGCTGGCTCAGGTTTCCGGATAGGGACGCCCTTGTGGGTCACGGCGGTCTTCGCCGGCACTTCCCCCCGCGAGACCGGGGTGGAAAGCGCCATGAACTTCTCGCGCTTCAGCCGCACCTGGATCATGTGTGGACAGCGCTGATCGTCGTGATAAAGCTCCTGGCAATGCATGCAGTAGATGCATTCGTTGACATTGATGCCGCCCTCCGGGTGGATCGATTGCACCGGGCACTCCTTGGCGCAGCGCTGGCAGGGCGAGCCGCATTCCGGCCAACGTTTGAGCCACTCGAACATACGGATCCGGCCGGGTATGGCGAGCGCGGCACCCAACGGACACATGTAGCGGCAATAGAAGCGTTCGATGAACAGGCCGGCAGCGAGCACGGTGAGCGCAAAGAGGACGAAAGGCCATTCCCGCGCGAATTTCAGGATGATGGCCGTCTTGAACGGCTCCACTTCCGAGAACATTTCGGCGAGCGCCAGCGAGTAGAACGACAACCCGAACAGGCCGAGAAAGATGATGTACTTGATTGGCCAGAGCCGTTCATGCAACCCCCAGGGCACCCGGACCTGCGGCACCTTCAGCCACTGCGCCACATTGTTGGTCAGTTCCTGCAGCGCGCCGAACGGACATAGCCAGCCGCAGAATGGGCCGCGTCCCCAGAACAGCAGCGCGGCGGCGATGCTTCCCCACAGAAGGAACACCAGCGGCGCGGACAGGAAGAACTCCCAGTGGAAGCCCGTGACCAGAGCGTTGAAGAAGGTCAGGACGTTGACGACGGAGAGCTGGGCGTTGGCGTACCAGCCAAGCCACACGAGCGTGAAGAGCAGATAGCCGCGCCTCACCCAGGCAAACAGTGCCGGCCGCTTCACGAGCCAGTCCTGGAAGAAGAAGATCAGAGTCAGGACAAGTACGGCCGCGATCGTGACGGCCACCGTCACGCGGTTCATGTCCCACATCTTGATCCAGAGCGGCTGTCCCTCGTTGAGCGGCTCGGCGGGAGTTGCTTGGTCGGCAACGCTGGGTTCGACCTTGGGTGAAGGCGAGGGCGCCGCCACGACGGTCACGTAGTCGTCGGGGAGGGTGTAGCCCAAATTGTACGGCAGCACGGCCTTGTCGCGCGCGCCGGCGCTGCGCTGGACAAGCAACTGCAGCTCCCAGGGCGCGGTCACGTCGAAACCGAATTCGGCCGGAACCACGAACAGGGCAATTTCGCGGAGGCGCGGCGCGCCAGGTGCTGCGAGCGCCGGCAGCCTTGTATGATACCGGTCGCGGAAGCGCAGCCCCTGGCCGTCCTGAAGCAGTTCGATGCGATCGAAGATGCCGCCGCGGACGTAGCCGGAACCCTTGAATGAGTAGGCCCCGTCTCCTGCGACGACGATCGCCTCTTCGCCTGATTTCAGTTTGGCGCGCATCTGCTCGTAACGGGCATCGCCCAGCAGCGACCTTCCGATCGCCGGCACGCTCACAGGAGCGATGTAGAGATCTATGAACCGGTCGCCGGGACCGTGCGTCTCGGGCCGGCCGGCAGCGCCTGATTGTCCAGCCTGCCGGAATGCCTCCGACACCTCGCCGACCGTCAGCCGCAGGCTTCTCACGGATCCATTGCCGATCAGGGTCTCCCAGTCGCTCGTGTCCGTCTTGTCAGGGTCGACCTTCCGGAACTGGTTGGAGGACCCGGTCTGCGCCGCGGCGTCCGCGCCGAGCCTGTTGCTGCGGATCAGCTTGACGGCGGAGCGAACGATGCTGTCGCCCATGACGAGGACTGTGACGGTCGCTCCGCTGACGATGTCGACTTGCGGTGGCCGGTCTGTCCCCGCCGAGACGCGTCCGAGGTCCTTGCCGATCAGCGCGTTGACCGAGGCGACAACCTTGGCCTCCGGAATGCCGATGAGGACGATCGGTTCCTTGTGGTCGACCAGTTTCAGTCCGCGCACGACGCCCGTGGGATCGATTCCAACGACGATATGGATGGGCTTGCCCGAATAGCCGACGGAGCTCGTGACGTCGGAATTGAGATAGGCGTAGCCCAGCAGGCTGTCGCCGCGGAAGACTGGCGCGATCGGCGGATCGCCGGTCACCTCGCCGAAACGGGTGGCACCCGGAAATATCTCCTCCGGCTGCACCTTTTGCAGATAGGTGGACAGTTGCCCCGCGGCCATGCTGGGAAAGGCGAGCAACATCGCTAGAAAGAGAACGACGACCCTGCGGAGAAGGCGTTGCACTTGCATTTTATCGGTCGCTGCCTGGTACATCGAGGGTCCTGGGCCATGAGTGGCCACTGCATCGCAGCCATTTCACACAGCTGGAAATAATTCTTTGCGCCAAATCAACTTGATTAAACTCAACTAGGGTCAATCTGTTTGAGGCCAGAGAACCAGACCCACAAAGCGCAACTTGCGCGTGCCAACCGGGAGAAACAGGTCATGCCTGAAAGTGGAAGCGAGCCATGGGTGATGGCCTCGATGAGCGAGCTGCTGTCGTTCGCCCGAGCGATGGAGCAGGAGGCCGTGGATGGTTATGTCGCCCTGGCGGCCCGCATGCGGGCCGAGGGCCGTCCCGACCTCACAGCCGTGTTCGAGCGTCTGATCGCGGAAGAAAAGGGGCATCTCGGAAAGGTGAACCAATGGCTTGGCGACCAGGCGCCGGAACCCGTCAGTCTCGCTGAACCTCTCTTCGATGACGAGGGGGCGGGGGTTGTCGCTTCTGAGCTGCTGACGTCGTACCGCGCCTTTTCCATGGCGGTCCGCAACGAGGAGCGAGCCTTTGTCTTCTGGACCTACGCGGCGGCGCACGCGCCTTCCGACGAAATCAGGCAGGCTGCCGAGCGCCTTGCAAGGGAGGAACTGGGCCACGTCGCCACACTGCGTCGCGAACGCCGTCGGGCGTTTCACGAAATGCGCCGTGGGGAATCCAGTTCCGTCAGAGGCGACCTTCCGGTGCTCGAGAGGCGGCTCTCGGATTTGCTAGGATCTCATCCTGCATCGGCACCTGGCGAGCCCTCGGGCCGGTTGCCCGGCTTGGCGAACGAGGCGCTCGAGCGGGCTGCTGCTCTGTCAGAAGATCCTCCTGGCGAAACGCCTCTCCTGGATCACGTTCCGGAGAACGTGCCGGGACGGCTGGTACCTCTCTGCGAGTTTCTGCTCGACTGCTATCTCGACCTCGCGGAGCGCGAAAGCACAGAAGCGGCAAGGGAGCGGATGCAGACGTTTGCCAGCGACATGATCCGATGCCTATACGCAGCGCGGGAACTATAGCGGCCACCGGCTAGAGGTCACCGTGCGTAGCACGGGTTTCGTGTGCTCAAGCGGGAACCTAACCCCGCGTTCTGCGCTGGAGGATGTTAGCTCAACAAACGCTGTATTTGCCTTATGTCAAAGATTGATGCTGCCGGCAGGGCTAAGCGATGTCGCGACATCAGGATGCAAGGTGTCTCATAACCAGGAGAGTTTTTATGCGTTCTACTACCAAGTTCCTCATCGGCGCGGCACTCTTGAGCGTCATGGGTGCACCCGCTTTTGCCGTCGACCACGAAGTCAAGATGCTCAACAAAGGAGCGGACGGGGTGATGGTGTTCGAACCGTCTTTGGTCAAAGCCTCACCCGGCGACACGGTGACGTTTGTACCCGTCGACAAGGGCCACAACGCCGAATCGGTGAAGGACATGATCCCTGCCGGTGCCGAGGCCTTCAAGGGGAAGATCAACGAGACGCTCAAGGTGACGCTGACGGAGCAGGGGATCTACGTCGTCAAATGCACACCTCATTACAGCATGGGCATGGTTGCCGTCGTTGTTGTCGGCGAGGCGCCGGCCAATGTCGAGCAGGTGAAGGCCGCGAAGTATCCGAAGAAGGCCGGTGAGAGGGTCGCGGCCGCACTCGGCAAGCTTTGAATTCGCAAGTAGCGGACGTTGCCCTCTGGGGCGCAACGTACATGGGTGATCGCCTCGTCGGCGGCGGGGGCAGTTCCTAGCCGAGTCTTGCCTTGGGCGCCCAAGCCGCTTGCGATCACGACGTTGCGCGCCTGCAGTACATCGTGCGGCGTCTCAACCAGAAAGAGCCCGTTATCTCTGGACAGTTCCGTGACCAGAGCGTCGGTTATCCCCGGCAACCGATGCCGCTCGGCATGCTCTCGAGATACGAGACGAACTGATGCTGCAGCAACGAGCGGGTGTTCGGTGAGTTCAGACGGAAAGAACCCCAGCGCTGGGTGCGCCATGTCTCCCCGATGCGGCTGCGTTCAAGCACCTGATGAGCGCGCCCTTGCTGCTTGAGAAAATAGCTGACTCCAAGCCCCGGCCGAGCCTGCGCCTATGGCAATGGCGTCGAGAATTCCCGTCATGATTTTCCCCCTCTCAAAAAGCCGGATTGTGAGGCGCGACGCGGTTGGCTAGGGATGAACGTTTGACACACGGCCTAGCTGCCTTTGGTGTCGAAAGCCCCTCAGACCTTTTGAAACTCGATCCAATGGATCGCTTCTTCGCCCGTCACAGGGTCGATCCCGGTGCGTCGCTGATCACTAACCTGTCACCGCTGATCGAATACGGCCGAACGAGTTCGGCCAGGCGCCAAAGAGGATTCCAGCTTGCATCGACGTACTGGGTGACCCTGCCGTCTTCGACGGTTTAGGAGCCGCATTAGGCCAGCATGGGATCGAAAAGTGCAGCCTTCTCGCCATCCGTCAGCTTGACTCCTTTTGGTACAGGCGGCCCGCCGCTGACCACCCGTGCCATCATGCGGCCGTCTGCTTGATAGGAGAGAAATCCCACCGGCTCCGGGCCTATGGCGTCGGCCCCTCGCACTTCGTATTCTTCACGCGGAAGTCTGGGTGTTCGCAACGATGTCGCGTTGAAATGAAACGCTTCGCTGCATCCGCCGCCTGCTTCTCCGTCGTGGTCAGGCGGCTTTCGATTAAGGACAAATCACCGCTGTGCGACGGCGAGTCCGCAGGGTTCGAGGCGTTCAGCTTACGCTCGGATGCGGACAGGTCACTTCCTTCCTGAGCCCACGAGGGCCGGCATCGGGACTCGATAGATACAGTCGGCGGAGCGAAACTGCATCATGCCGTTTGCAACCGCAGCGGAGATGGTGCTGCGCACCTTCTTGGTTTGGGCCAGCAGCAGGCCACGGGCGCGCACGCCACCTTCGAGGATTGCCGTTATCATTCCGGACGGATCGCCCATTTCCCAGGTCTGATCCACGCCCGCGACGGTCACGTCCGCAAACCCGGAATCTTCAAATGCTGCCCTCAATTTTTCGGGCTCACTGAACTGAAAGAAATCAGGCCCGTGGGGCAGGGGCACGTCAAGATTGCCGTGTTTCTTGATTGCGCCGAAGAGCAGGCCAAAGCCATTGGTCGGTTCTGGCGCCTGCCAAACGCTTGCGGCGAGATAACCTCCAGGCTTCAGTACGCGGTGCATCTCCGCAAGTGCCGTCTGGGGATCTGGAACGTGGATTATGCCATAACCACAAACGATGGCATCAAAGCTTTCGGCGTCAAATGGCAACGCTTGAGCATCACCTTCCTGAAACTCGGCGTCGGGCACGTTGCGCCGGGCGGATTCTATGGCTTTGCCAGAGAAGTCGAGTCCGACGACTTGCGCTCCCCGCTCGACCGCTGCTCGGGCGAGCATTCCTGGGCCGGTGCAGACGTCGAGCACGCGCATTCCCTTGGCAACGCGTGCGGCGGCCAAGAGAGCCGGCACGGTTTGCCGGGTAAGGCGCGCAAAGTGCCGGTCGTATCCTCTGCTGGCAGTTTCCCACCCGTCGTGCTCGAATTTACGGAAGGCTGCCGGATCGCGAGAACTCTCCATGTATACTCCCGCAAGCAGAGTGGAAAAGATCTATGTCGTAATACTAACTTAGCTTCATGGCATTTCTTGGCGGAGTGAACGCTTTCTCCGCTTCTGCGTCAGGTCTTCGCCTGTGATGACGCAATCAATAGCCACTTTCGCCGTAGGATGCAGCCGTTCTTGATTGACTCCCGCGGAGGTCCGCAACGGGTCGGAGAGAGCCGTTCCTCCACAGGGGCCTGTGCACGGCTTGTTGCGAGGATGTTCACGATCTGGGCTAAAAAGATCGCACAATGCATCGATTGGGACTGTGTGCCGGACTCCTCCATTGCCACGCGTATTCAGAATGGCAATGGCAGCGCAGCTTACCGCCGCATCCAGGCTTCAAAACTCAAGAGTGCGATTGTGGCCTATAGCCGCGCGCTCGCTTCTGGCGAACTAGGAAAAGGAAGCGACTTATCGCTTGACGGTCATCCTCAAACGATGGATCCGCTCCTGGCCGCGAGTGCCGATACGGCCCCGCTCGTTGTTGCGCTCAGCGTCTGGCTGGAGCGCCGGGCCGGGCATCGACGGGCGCAGCCAATCGGCGGCGACCAAGAAGGAGTCCCGCTCCACTGCCGTTTTCCACTCCGCCTCTGGCGGAGCGAAGCAAGCGGAGGCCTGAACGCGCTTTCCATTGCGCCGAAGAGAGGGCTGGACCTGTGGTAAACGGGAGTGGGGCGGCTGCCGCTTCGTAATCTCTTCGCGCGACGGCGGGTATTTCAAGCACACCGGGACATGGTGCGGCGCCGTTGCATTGGCCCCGCTTGCGCCGCTCTACCTCCTCCGCATCCATGCGGGATTGCACCCGTCGGTGCAGGACGGGGCGGTCTCAGGCTCCTTTGCATTGCAGCCCCCGGTTTCTCGCGCTTCTGCCGGACGGCACCTTGCCTGTGCGGTCATGGAAATGTCACGCATGCGTCGGGGAGATGTATAGGCGGCGGCTGTCATCTCAACCGCCCCACCTGGTCGATGATAGAAGGCGCGGGCTTCCGGATCGACCGAATTTACATGCGAGGACCGAAGCCAATGACTTTCATGTACGAAGGCAGCGCACGGCTAAGAATGATGCGTTCGACAACGCCACGCAGCAGCCGGCGACGTCCCACGCAGTTGCACGTCCACTCCGAGGCGGTCGTTGCTCACGCTCAGTCAGCGTTGCAAATTCCATAAGCTGAGATGAAGGCGGCATAGAATTCATTCGCAAGGAATCGGGGCGGCGAGCAGCACTATTGCGCCGCCATGCCGCTCGCTGCTGGCGGGGTTTCGTCGGCCCCGGCTTTGACAAGCCCTTCGCGGATGTGCTGGGTCTCGGATTCCTGGGCATAGTGCAAGGTGGCGAGGAAAGACTCGATGCCGAAATCAGGAGCGAGCGCTCGGACCTTCTTCATATGCGCAGAAGCAGCGATTTCATCGCCGAGCCAGCCGTAGCAGGCGGCGACGAAAGCGTGCTGGACGTGGTCCATCGCCGAAAGATGCATGAATGCCTCGATCGCTTCGGCGTACTGCCGCGCCGCGAAATGAGCCTTTCCGAGATGGCTCCAGAACCGTTCCGGGTGATGGGGGTTGAGCCGCATTGCCTTGCGGATCCATTCGACCCCTTCCTCCGGGCGACCGAGCCACGTCAGCAGCTCGCCCTGCTGGACCACCACTAGGTCGTAATTGGGGTTGAGCGATAGGGCGCGCTCCTGATGATAGCGTGCCGTCGTCAGCTCGTTGTTGTTCACGTTTACGGCGGCGAGAATGCGGTGCACGTCGGCGTCATTGTCGTCGAGCGCCAGCGCCCGTTCAAGCTCGGCAACGATTTCGGCCCAGATCGCGTCCTTGTCCTCGCACCAGCCGTACACCCATGCCTGCCCGAGGATGCAGGCCCGCCAGGCATGGGCATGCGCGTAGCCGGGGTCGAGCGCGATTGCCCTGTCTATCAAGGCCTGCGCCTGCTTGTTGTCCGCGACGGTGGTGCGATGGTGCAG
This sequence comes from Sinorhizobium sp. 8-89, assembly GCF_030124325.1. Lineage (GTDB taxonomy): Bacteria > Pseudomonadota > Alphaproteobacteria > Rhizobiales > Rhizobiaceae > Sinorhizobium. The sequence goes on along the minus strand of NZ_JASKLR010000006.1, from coordinate 14,574 downwards.
CACCTTGGCGGTGAGGGCGCACTCGTAGGCGGCCATGTTCGTCGGCGTCGTTCGGGCGAGCTGGTCTCGCTGGGCCGCTTCAAGCCGCCCTGGAAGAGTGGCTGAGATCGCCGCCGTCACCTCGTCCTGAATGGCGAAAATGTCGTCAAGTCTTCGGTCGTATTTATCGGCCCAGACGTGGGTATCGT
>NZ_JASKLR010000006.1:0-14376 GCF_030124325.1 Sinorhizobium sp. 8-89 | reverse complement strand
GAGCTGGACCGTCACACGCACCCTGTCGCCAATCTTACGGACGCTGCCCTCCACCAGATACTGGGCTCCAAGCTTCTCGGCTACTTCGCGGACGTTCACGGGCTGGTTCTTGTATACGAAGCTGGAGTTGCGCGAGATGACAAAGAGCTCGTGGCGGCGGGACAACTCGGTGATGATATCCTCGGTCAAGCCGTCGGTGAAAAACTCCTGCTCGGGATCGCCGCTCATGTTGTCGAACGGCAGCACGACGATCGATGGCTTGGAGACGCTCCGCTTTGCGTCCCTCTCCTCCGGCGCGGCGGGCAGGACGGAGCCTTCGAGTCCAACCCGATAAAGATGCACGGGACGGCTGATGTTCTTCAGCATCTTGTCGCCAAGGTCTTCAATGGAGACTTCGAGGCGATCGGCAATTTGCGTCGCAACCGCCGCCGTAACGCAGATGCCGCCCACATCGGCCAGTTGCTCGACGCGTGCGGCGATGTTCACGCCGTCGCCAAAAATATCGTCGTCATCGAAAATGATATCTCCGACATTAATGCCAATCCTGAACTCGATCCGTCGATCCTGGGGCACATCGGAATTGCGCCGCTTCATACGCTGCTGGATTTCCACGGCGCATTTTACGGCGTCGGTGACGCTCTGGAATTCAACGAGCATGCCGTCGCCCGTCGTCTTGATGATCCGGCCCTCGTTCTTTCCGATGGCGGGATCGATCAATTCTATACGGTGCGTTCTGAGACGGGCGATCGTGCCTGCTTCGTCGGCCTCCATCAGCCGACTATAGCCTGCCATATCGGCCGCCAGGATTGCGGCTAGTCTCTGTTTCATCGAGTCCACCGGCAGATTAAGTGTCGATTCTAACGCAATGTCGTGTGATCGCCTATCTTAAATTAGCATCGTCTTTCGAAAGACCCTGGGCCGCACGGGGCGAAGGGGCAATCACCGCCAAGGCAGCTCCCGCAGGGCGGCGGCTGTGGCGTCACGCTGCGTGGGCAGGCTCGAGGCGTCGGCGAGGAAGTCAGGTCAATTTTGGGCTCAAATCGAGCCATTCGTTACGTGCGTCGGCAACGACAGCAACGGGTCGAGCTTTCCGGTTCCCCCGTCGCACGAGGGTGGTATGCGGAAATCTAGCCCAAGGGGCGGATGGCTAGTTTGCGCCAGAAGCAGTCGTCCAACAGCCCTCCGCGGTTTATCGGACGCGGACGTCATAAAGCTCGGCCGCCAGTTGTGCGCCTGATTTCCGAGTCTGCCCGTACCAAAAGAACGATAGGTGTGATACGCGAGGCCTGAGCGATAGGAGACCGTCTTGAAAACTCATAAGCCCCGCCTAGCCGTCGACATGGACGAGGTTATCGCTGACGCCAATGCACACCATACCACGTGGTATGTGGAGAACTACGGCTACCAGTGGTCGCCCGACGAGATCGCAAGCAACTCGCTGAAGAAGCTTGTTGCACCTGAACACGACGAAGCACTGGAAGCGTTGCTTCACCGGGGTGACGTCTTCGGGGTCTTCAACGTGATGCGAGGAAGCCAAGCAGCGTTATCGAAGCTGACGGAAAAGTTCGAGATTTTCATCACGACGGCAGCTATGGAGTACCCAGCTTCTTGTGCGTCGAAGTTCGCATGGCTGCAGAAGCATTTCCCGTTCATCCCGGCGCTCAACATTGTGTTCTGCGGGGATAAGAGCATCCTCGCTGCCGACTTCCTAATCGACGACAACGTTCGCCACTTCACTCGCTTCCAGGGCAAGGGCATCCTGTTTTCAGCACCACACAATCTCGCGGTTGACTATCCCCGGCGGGTAGCCAATTGGGAAGAAGCGGTCGCTCTGCTTGTAGATTGATCGAAAGCTTTCAGGTGCGAAGGCCGCCTGGGCTGATCTCGGCCCTACATTCGCGGCCACCTTAAGCGCTTCGTCCAACCCAGAGAGATGTTCTCGTTTCATGCTTCGAAAATCGCATAATGTACCAAGGGGAACCTTTCCAGCGCCGCGTTTCGGCTAGCGCGAATCGACGCTCAGATCGCAAGCTCAGTGTGGCCCAATGCTGACAGTGCGCTCGCCAAGCTCATTCAGAGAGCTTAGGCGAGCGCCCCAAGGATTACTATTTCTTCACCTCATTGGTAACGGCCCTGATCACCTGCGACGCCATGGTGAATTCGTGTTCTCTGTTTGCAATACCATGGCGCTTGGCGATCCAGTCGAAGTCGGTGTAGGCAGCGTAGACCGATCCGTCCTCTTCCTCGTAGACAAGAACGCGAACGGGCCAATCGAGACCTGCAAGAGGGTTGGCGGTGATGAACGTTGTGCCGAGTGCTGGGTTGCCGAACGTCAATAGGCGCGACGGAAGCACCTTGTTGCCGGCCGCGTTGCCGAGGTTCGCCTGATCGATGACATTGAATACCGTGATGCCCTTTTCCTCGACGCTATGCTTGATCCGGTCTACCGTTTCGCTCACTGAATAGCGGCTTTTGACGGTGACGACTCCATCGCTGTTTCCTGCTTGTGCTGCCGACATTTGAGCCGACGCCGCGACCGCGGTGACAATCAGGGCGGCCGATCGTATTCCACTGCTGATCGTGATCATTTGAAACTCCTCTGTGTTGCCAAGTGGCATTTCCAGGATGCGTGCGGCCACTGGATTTTGGTAATGCTATCTCTTGTCCGTTTCGATAATCGAATCTCATGGCTTAGCGTGTAGAGGCAGCGCCATGAGGATGGCGATCACGAGTGCCAGCACCAACGCCAGCACGGAAAAGCTCCATCCGAGATGATCGTAAATCTGCCCGACCACCAGGCTGCCGAGCAGACCCCCCGTATAGTACGAGGCCAGATAGGCGCCGCTCGCCGCCGCCTGATCGGCGTGGGCGATGCGACCCACCTGGCTTGCGGCCAGAGCCTGGGCGAGGAATGTACCGGCAGCGATCAGCGCGAGACCGGAGAGCACCACGGCAAGGCTACTGCCCAACAAGGCGAGGAGCCCGCAGATCGCGACAAAGAGGGTGAGCATGATCGCCGGGGCAGGTCCGAGGCGGCGCGAGATCAGCCCACCGAGGGGTGTCGTGAACAGCGACGGGAGGAAGACGAAATAGACGAGGCCGAGTTCCATGGCCGAGAGACCCAGTTCGACAAGCCGGAAATTCACGTAGGTGTAGGTGCTTATGAACACGAAGAGAATCAGAAAGCCGATGGCAAGCACACTCTGCAGCTGCCCGTTGCCAAGAACGAAGCGCCAGCTCCCGATGCCATGCGTCCGCCGATTCGGCATAATGCGTTCTGTACGCTTCAATGTGGTCCAGACCAATGCCGCGCCGGCCAGATTGAGAACGGCGAAGATCAGGAAGTTGATCGCCAGCCCGCCGGTATCGGCCACCCAAGCCGACAGGATGCGACCGAAAAGGTTGCTTGCAACGTTGCCGGTGATATAGGCCGCGAGCGCTCCCGTTGCCCGGTCGGCCGGGCAATGTTCCGCGAGATAGGCCATGGTGAGTGTGAATGCTGTGGCCATGCACAGGCCCTGCGCTGCGCGAAGGCCGGCGAAAAGCGTTATGTTCCGGGTGACAGCGAGCAGGGCCGTTGGCACGGCAAGCAGGGCGAGGCTGATCCAAATTCCGTTGCGCCGGTCGAGCGCGCGTCCAAAGATGCCGACCGCAAGGCTGGCGACCGCCATGCCCAAGGTGCTGGCGTTGACCGCGAAGCCCATCGTGGCACGGCTGACATCAAACTGCCTCTGCAGCGACGGCAAGATTGCCTGGGCAGCGAAGAGATCAACGAGCGTCAGAAATGCGATGAGTGAAATGATGCCGAAGTGCAAGCGTTCTGCCGCTGGGGTCGCCCGAACGGAGACGGGCGCCGGCGCGGCGCGATCGAGATTCGTCATCGCTTTTTCTCCTGGAGCGGGGACGTTTCCCGCCGGTGGCCGGAAACGTCCGAGTTAGGGAAGTTGTGCTGTCACCGCGCTCACATGGTGTCGGCGTTGCCTGCCATCGGCGGCAGGATATCGGCGGAATAGAGCACGGCCGGCTCTTTGCCGTTGTTCTTCCACCAATGGGCAAGATCGCCGAACTCGGCGGTCACTTCGCCCGCCTTGTGGTCGATCGGCACCTTGCAGCTGCTGCGGTATTCGGTGATGGTGCCTTCGAGGATCAGGATATTGGCGGGGCGCGCATCATGCGCATGCCACGGCACGATGCCACCCGGCTGCACAACCAGCTTTCGCAGCCTGAGCGCATTGCCTTTCCAGTCGCCGCCCTTCGATGAAAGATCGATCGAGGCGAGGACTTCGTCGGTAACACCTTCCGGCGCAGTCGCGCCCGGCGTCATCGCATCCGCCGCTACTTGATCCTTAGGGCATTCGCCCGCCATGGCCGACGGCGAGGCGAGTGTGCTTGAGAAGAGGCCGAGCGCCATAGCGACGACCAACGAGGGGCGGCCTGCAAGGGATTTCTGGGTCATATCCGTTTTCTCCTTTGTCGGTCCGGCCGGAGATATTCCGGCGGCACAAGGAGATTGCGGGACATTCGGCCGACAAAGAAATGCCGCCTGCTTTTGAATTCCATAGCTCAGAGCTATTGCGGAAGAGGTGAGGTGTCGGCCGCCGACCGGCGCATATCTATGCCGGAATGCGGTGCGGCCCAGCCGTAGGATTTGACTGCTGCGACGAAGGTGGCAACGGCCGGCGAGAACCGCCTGCCAGCGACGGTCACCAGGCAGACCTCCCGCGTGACCTCCGGCTCGACAACGGGCCGAACCTGAAGGCCAGGAATGACGGCGCTGTATTCGGGAATGAAGCAGATTCCGAGTCCGCCGGCCACCATGTTCTGAATCCAGTCCTCCCGCTCGCTCGAATAAGAGATCCGCGTCTTCACGCCAGAGGACTCGCATAAGTCCGTCAGATAATCCCAATATTCGCAGTTCACGCGCCTGAGGTAAATTTCACCATCTATAGCGGTGATGGGAACGGCCTCGTATTGGCAGAGACGGTGACCGGCGGGAAAGGCAAGCATGAATCTTTCGCGAAACAGCGGCGTCACGTCGAAGCGTTCGGGAAAGCGGTCGCTGCTGGCCATGATGGCGACGTCGATCTCTCCCTCTTCAAGCAGCTCTGAAAGCCTGGACGGCACGCCTTCGACGAGCTGAAGCTGGATGCCGCGGTGGCGCATGTTGAAGTCGGTCAGGAGACCGGTGAACCGACGCGGCCCGATCGTGCACATGATGCCGACCTTCACATGCGCATCTTCAAGGCACAGGAAGCGCGACGCCTCCTGCCTAACGCCGGATAGTTCGTCGAGAATTGATTGGAATCGTGGTCGAAGCAGGTTTCCGAGATCCGTAAGGTGGGTCAAGTTCCGTTCCCGCCGAAACAGGAGCCCACCGACCTCGTCTTCGAGCTGTTGGATCGCCCGGCTGAGCGCTGGCTGGGTCACGTTGGACTTTTCAGCCGCACGCGTGAAGTTCCGCGTCTCGCAGACTGCTAGGAAATACCGCACGTGGTGAATATCCATACCCGCCCCCGCAAGGTTTTTGTCGAGGCGGCCAACTTCCTACGCGCGTGGCGCCTGCACCAATGCAATTCACCTATCGATTTCATAGCACAGTAGCATTTCAGTTGGAATGAATATGGCGCCATTCTCGACCCGAAAAGGCTCTTCGGCCGAGACGTGAGGAGACGTTACATGCTCAAGGCAGCTGACGCAGAGATCGATTCAATGTTCGGGCGCAGGACGCTCGAGGGCCGCAGTGCCATCATCACGGGTTCAACAAGTGGTATCGGTCTCGGCATCGCACAGGCAATGGCAAGGGCGGGTGCCGCGGTGATGCTCAACGGTTTCGGCGACCCGGCCGAGATCGAAGGACAACGCGCTGCAATGGCGGAGGAAAACGACGTCGACGTCGCCTTCGACAGCGCCGACATGTCGAGCCCGGAGGCGATCCGGATGATGGTGGCGCGCGCCGTCGCGCGCTTCGGCCAGATCGACATCGTCGTCAACAATGCCGGCATCCAGCATGTTGCGCCGATTGGCGAATTCCCGGCCGCCAGGTGGGATGCAATCATGGCGGTCAACCTCTCCGCCGCGTTCCATCTCGTCCAGGCGACCTATGGCCAAATGCAGGCCCGCGGGTACGGACGCATCATCAACGTCGCCTCGGCTCATGGGCTCGTCGCCTCCCCGTTCAAATCGGCTTACGTGGCGGCCAAGCACGGCCTCGTCGGTCTGACGAAGGTCGTGGCTCTGGAGGGTGCCGAGTTCGGCATAACGGCGAATGCAATCTGCCCCGGTTATGTGTGGACGCCGCTCGTCGAGCAGCAGATCGACGACCAGGCAAAGTCCCACGGCATCGCGCGCGATGCCGTTATCCGCGATGTGTTCCTGAAGAACCAGCCGACCAAACGTTTCGCGACCGTTGAGGAGATGGGGGCGCTGAGCGTCTTTCTGTGTACCAGTGCCGCAGCCTCCATAACCGGGGCGGCGATCCCCGTCGATGGCGGATGGACGGCTCACTGACATTCCAGGGAGGGAGGCAAGAGCATGAACAAGCACACCAAAGTGGACCTGCCGGCTCGAGATCAGGAGGGATCCCCCGTAACCGAGGTTTGGCCGCCGCGAACGATCAACCTGGCACTTCAGGGAGGCGGAGCGCATGGCGCATTCACCTGGGGCGTTCTCGACCGGTTGCTCGACGAGCCGAACCTTTCCTTCGAGGGTATTGTCGCAACCAGCGCCGGCGCCATGAACGCCGCGGTGATGGCCTACGGGCTTGCGGATGGTGGCCGCAGCGGCGCGCAAAAGGCGCTCGCGAATTTCTGGCGTCGCATCAGCCATGCCGCCGCCTTCAGCCCGCTGCAGCCAAGCCTGCTCGACCGCCTGACCGGGTCGAAATCATTGGAGTTTTCGCCGGCCTTCGTCATTTTCGACTTGGTGACGCGGCTCTTGTCGCCATACCAGTTCAATCCGCTGAACTATAACCCGCTGCGCCAGGTTCTCGAGCAATCGATCGACCTCGATGCGATCCGCATGTCCCGCTGTCCGGTCAAGCTGAACATCTGCGCCACCAATGTGCGCTCCGGCAAGGTGAAGGTCTTTTCCAATGACGAGATCTCGATCGATGCGGTGATGGCATCCGCCTGTCTGCCGTTCCTCTTCCAGGCCGTCGAGGTCGACGGCGAGGCCTATTGGGATGGCGGCTACATGGGGAACCCGGCTATTTTCCCATTGATCTACGGCTGCGAGACTCCGGATGTGCTGGTGGTGCACATCAATCCGCTCGAGCGAACGGAACTGCCGCGGACTGCGGCGGAAATCCTGAACAGGATCAACGAAATCAGCTTCAATTCGTCACTGCTCAGGGAGATGCGGGCAATCGCATTCGTGACGCAGCTGATCGATTCTGAGGCGGGTAATTCCCTCGGCCTCAAGCGTATCTTCGTGCACGGCATCTCCGACGACGAGACGATGAGAAACCTCAGCGTCTCGAGCAAGCTCAATGCCGAGTGGGGAGCCCTCGTAGACCTCCGTGACCGCGGCCGACAGTGCGCGGAGGACTGGCTGATGGCGAACTACGACGCGATAGGGAAGCGTTCGAGCGTCGATATAAGTACGCGTTACCTCTAGGCGTTCGACGCTTCCCGACCATTCGCAGCGACTAACTACGGCCTGCGCGAAATTCCTTCTTCCCATCTCCCTCCCGATGGCTGCCCTGCCCCCCAATGGGGGGCTTTTTGTCTCCAATCGCCCGTAGTCAGGCGGATAGATCGGCCTATCGAAACCATGCCTGAACAGCATTTCAAAGCGCGAGAAGGGTCTGCCAAACTTCTTGGCATCAGGCCGATGTCCGGCCTGAACAACATCAGATCCAGAAGATGTTCAATGGTCAACACTCGTACGCTCATCGGTTCCGCGCTTGCGGCGATCGCCTCCGTCACGGCTTCCACGGCTTCGGCAGGACCGGCCGCCCAGCCCGAATTCTCGTTCGAGAAGTGCTACGGCATCGTCAAGGCCGGGCAGAACGACTGCCAGACGGCAACGCATTCCTGCGCAGGCACCTCGACGATGGACGACCAGGCTGACGCCTGGATCTACGTGCCTGCCGGTACCTGCGGAAAGATCGCCGGCGGCAGCAACTCCTCGAAGGCTTGAAGGCCTTTCTAAACTAAGCAAGGGAGTAGACCGATGCCCAAGACGTTTCCAATCAACCCGGTGCCATGCGCTGCGGGCATCGGCCTCCGTTCCATACACATTGCTGAGATGCTTTCCCGCAGGCCTGCTGCGGGTTGGCTGGAAGTCCATGCCGAAAACTACATGGGCCAATCAGCGACCGTGGATGCGCTCGAGAAGCTGCGCGAGATTTATCCGCTTTCGGTGCACGGCGTCGGACTGTCGCTTGGCAGCGCCTCAGGTCTCGATCGGGCGCATCTGGAGCGGCTGCATCTCGTCTGCGAACGTTTCCAGCCGGCAATCGTCTCCGAGCACCTTGCCTGGAGCGTCGCCGACGGCGCTTACCTGAACGATCTCCTTCCGCTCCGCTACGACGAAGAGGCGCTCGCGATCGTTTCCGGGAACGTCGGCCGACTGCAGGACACGCTCAAGCGCCGCGTGTTCATCGAAAACCTGTCCGCCTATTTGGCCTTCGCGGAATCGAGCATGACCGAGGCCGAGTTCTTGAGCGAGCTCGTCAATCGAAGCGGTTGCGGCTTGCTGCTGGACGTCAACAATGTCCATGTCTCCGCAAGCAACCTCGATTTCGATGCATTGGCCTTCATCGACGCCCTGCCTGCCGATGCGATCGGTGAAATCCACCTTGCCGGCCACGCAGTCAACGAGGTAGATGGCGACGTCATTCTCATTGACGATCATGGCTCGCGCGTGCCGCCAGCCGTGTGGTCGCTCTACGCTCACGCCCTCCGCAGGATCGGTCCGCGACCGACGCTGATCGAATGGGACACGGACGTGCCGCCGCTGGCGGTCCTGTTGGGCGAAGCCATGTGGGCGGACATGCTCGCCCGCCGGATCGCCTTCGACGAACGCCTTGAGGAGCCGCCGGTCGCTGTGCCAGACGGCCGTTTCCAGACCATGAGGTTGCCCGGCCAAGACAACGCAACAGGCATCCGTTTCCCAGCGCTTGCTGCAATCGCGGCAGTCAAAGCCGCTTGCGCCAAGTGCGCATCGGATCACTGCAGGAGGGACGGCCATGTCTTCCATTGAAACCCTGCAGAGCGTCGTTGCGCGTGCGGTTCTAACCACCGGGCCGGCAGATATCCTGCCATTGCTCGCGCAGGGTCGTTTCGATCCGGCTAGGCGGCTCAACATCTACCGCAACAATACGCTGGTTTCGCTCACGACGACCTTGAAGGCCGTCTTCCCCGTGACGGTGCGGCTGCTCGATGAAGGCTACTTCAGTTATGTGGCGGGCTGCTTCATCCGGAGCAGCCCGCCACAAGAGCCACGCCTTTCGCGTTACGGGGCAGGATTTGCGCCATTCCTCGCGCGTTTCGAGGGGACCGTCCATATGCCCTTCGTCTCCGAGGTGGCGCGCCTCGAATGGAAGATCGCCGAAGCGCTCGACTCACCATTGGGGCGGCCAAGCACACTTATCGAGCTCTACGAGGGGCTTTCGAGCGGGTCCTTCGCGCTCTTCCTACAGCCGTCGCTTCGACTTGTTCTCTGCCGCTGGCCTGCCCTCAGCATATGGGCGGCGCACCAGCAGGGAGGCGATCCCGACAGGCTCGCCGATGTTACCCGCGAGCCGGAGCGCATTGCGCTGTGGAGACACGGTGACACCGTTCGCTTCCTGCGCCTTGACGCCGCGGAGTTTGCGTTCTGGCACATGTTGATGCGGGGCAGGGGGCTCGAGGCTGCGGTCGTCCGCGCCTGCCGCCACGCGCCGGAGTTCGATATCGCGCGAGCGCTGACGGGCCTCTTCGTCAGCGAGCTCGTCATCGGCATCCATCGCATGAAGGAGTCTTTCAACCAGCAGGAGAGAGTGTCATGACCACGATGCGCGCAACACCGATGAGTTTTTCCAGAACGATATACAGGCTTCACGAAGCGGTAGTGGAGTGGTCGGCGGCCCTGCCGCTATCGGTCGTGCAACTGGCGTCCCGCGTTGCGGTCGCAGAGGTTTTCTGGCAATCCGCCCAGACGAAGCTCGCCTCGTGGTCCGTAACGCTCCAGTTGTTCGCCTTCGAATACCGCTTGCCGCTGCTTGATCCCGGACTGGCAGCCATCATGGCGACGGCGGCGGAACTCAGTGGCGCGGCGATGCTCGGATTGGGACTGCTCGCTCGGCTCGCCTCACTGATGCTGCTCGGCGTCGTCGGCACCATCCAAATCTTCGTTTACCCGGATCATTGGGCTGAGCACCTGATGTGGACGAGCCTGCTCATGCTCATCCTCTCGCGAGGCGCCGGGGTCTTTTCCGTCGATCATCTGGTCGCCCGACGCATCCGTGCCGGAGGATGAGTGATGTCGGTGACGCCTGTTCAGAACGCTTCCGTGCCGGGCGAGACCGACACGGACCAGACAAAGCGCCGGCCGCGCGTGGTCATTCTCGGTGGCGGCTTCGGCGGCCTGAACGCGGCGATCGCGCTTCGCCGCGCACCGGTCGATGTCACCGTCATCGACCAGCGTAACTATCACCTGTTCCAGCCTCTGCTCTACCAGGTAGCGACCGCGGGGCTCTCGCCGGCGCAGATCGCCATGCCAATCCGCCGCATTCTTTCGCGGCAGTCAAATGCCACGGTCCTGATGGACAAGGCCGAGGCGGTCGATACCGCCGCGCGATGCATCGTCACCGGCAGCCGGCGCATCCCGTATGACTACCTGGTCGTCGCGACCGGCGCCCGCCACACCTATTTCGGCAACGACGCGTGGGCGGAGCACGCCCTGGGCCTGAAGACAATCACGGATGCGACCGCGATACGAGCGCGCATCCTCTCCGCCTTCGAGAGGGCGGAAGTGACCGACGATCCCCGTTTACGTCAGAAGCTGTTGACCTTCGTTGTCGTCGGCGGCGGGCCAACCGGCGTCGAGCTGGCCGGCGCGATCGCCGAGCTCTCCCGGAGGACGATCGTTCACGATTTCCGGCGTATCGATTCGTCGTCCACCCAGGTCGTGCTCGTCGAGGCGGGGGAGCGGATCCTGCCGGCGATGCCACCCTGTCTTTCGAGCAAGGCGCAGAGACAACTCGAAAGGCTTGGTGTCGAGGTTGTGCTCGGCAATGCCGTAGCAAGCTGCGACGACAGCGGCGTGCGGCTGGCTGACGGAACTGAAATCGGCTCCGCTTGCATTCTCTGGGCCGCAGGCGTCATGGCCTCGCGCGCTGCAAAGTGGATCGGCGCGCCGGCCGACCGCGCCGGCCGGGTCATTGTCGACGAGCGCCTCAATCCGCCGGGGCACAGCGAAGTGTTCGTCATCGGCGACACTGCGTCGGTCACTGGTGCGGACGGACGTCCTGTTCCGGGGGTGGCGCCAGCGGCCAAGCAGATGGGTCGCTACGCGGCGCGCGCCATTCTCGACGACATGGCGGGTCGGCAGTCGGCGCCTTTCAATTATCGTGACTACGGCAATCTCGCGACCATCGGCCGCAAGGCAGCCGTTGCCGATTTCGGCAAAGCACGGCTCTCGGGCTATGCGGCTTGGCTCGTCTGGAACTTCGCCCACCTCTGGTTCCTCGTCGGCTTCCGCAACCGCCTCGTGGTGTTTCTCGACTGGTCCGTCGCCTATGCCCGCAACGATCGCGCCGCACGGCTGATTACGGGTCATTATGGGGCCTAGCGATGTATCGTCCGAAGCTCGCCCAGGTCGTCGTCGTTCTCGTCATGCTATCGGTGCTCTCCACCGCCGCGCTGATACATCTTATCTGGCAGCGCGCAGCCGGCGAGAGCATTGAGGAGATCGTCGCGAGTCTCGACGCGCAGACGGCGGGGTCCGTCAGGAACGACCTGTCCCGGACGCTAGCGCTCGTGTCGAGCACCGCCGAAATTGTCCGCTCAATCTTCTTCCAAGGTGCAATCGGCACCAATGACGAGGTCAAGCGCGAGTTCCTGTTCCTGTCGCTGCTGCGTGAGCAGCCGGCGATCGCATGGATCGGGTTCGGGTTTCCGGATGGGCGCTTTTTCGGGGCGCACGCGACCGCCGACGGCCGCATCGAGATGGTGGAAATCGGCGCTGCGGTAGCCGGCGATCTACGTCCGCTGCGGCGCGATCTCTACCGGCCGATCCCAGGCGACATCTTTTTCGAAGAGCGGATCAAGGCGGAAAGCGCCTATGTGGCTCTCGGCGCCCCCTGGTATCGACTGGGCAAGGAAAACGCAGAGCCCGTGTGGACGGTGACGAACGTGCTGCCGAACGGTTTCGAACCCGCCATGGTATTGTCAAAGCGCGTCGAGACCTTCGGGAAGTTTACCGGCGTGGTGATGGTAGCCGTGAGCCTCCGACGCCTTTCCGAGGCGCTACAGGCGCTCGAACTACCAGCGCTCAGCAAAGCCTTCGTTCTTGACGAGAGCGGGCGGGTACTGGCGACATCGCAACCCGCCGATGGCGTGATGGCGGCGCATTTTTCCGACTTTCCGGCCTCCGATGCCGTGGCGTCAGCCGCCGCCGAGGCTGTGGCGGCCAATAAAGTTGACGCCTTTCGCGCCCTCGTGCCGAGTGTATTGTTCGGACCCGTCTTCGTGTCGTCATCGCGCCTGCCGTTCGAGAACTGGCGGCTTGTTACCGCCACGCCCCGCTCAACCTTCGCAAGCGGCATCGACGAGAATATCCGGCGCATCGCCATCGTCGTGCTCGCCATCGCCGCGCTCGCCGTAGCAACTGCCGTCGGCTTCGCCAATTTTCTCTTCGCTCGGCCACTCGCCCGGCTGGCGGCGCAATTGCGCGCGGTCGAGCGCTTCTCAGTGGAGAGCGTCCGCCATCACCCGACCTTCCTGGCCGAGCTCAACCATTTTTCCCAGGCATTAGAGCGCATGGCGGTCGGGCTTTCGGCCTTCGCCCGCTATATGCCGCTCGACGTCGTGCGACCGCTGGTCGAAGGCAGCATCGAGCCGAAGCCCGGCGCCGAGCTCTGCGAGGTGACGGTCATGTTCGCCGACCTGCCTGGGTTCACCGAGCTTACGGAGAGGCTCGGACCCGGCGTCGAGCCGCATCTGACGCGTTTTCTGACGATTGCCGTCGCCGCGATCCACGCCGAGGGCGGTACCGTCGACAAGTTCATCGGCGACGCCGTCATGGCGATCTGGAACGCGCCGGGAAAGCAGGCGGACCATGCTGCCCGTGCCTGCCGCGCGGCTGTCGCGATCCGGGCCACAATGCATGAAGACGCGCCAACAGCGGTCGGCGAGAATGCAATCCGCGTGCGCATCGGCATCAACAGCGGCCAGGCGCTGGTCGGCAATATCGGCTCCGTCGAACGGCTGAGCTACACCGCCATCGGTGACACGGTCAATGTCGCGAGCCGTCTCGTCAGTATCGCCAAGGAGCGTGGTGTCGAAATCGTGCTAAGCGACGCGACCATGCGCGAGCTCGGGGCAGAGCCGACCACGCGGCCGCTCGGACTCGCGATCGTCCGCGGCAAGGCTCTGCCTCTTGGCGTGCATACGATTGACCAGCTAAGAGCGGGGTCCGCGGGAGGAAGCGATGGAAATGGCGATGACGACGGTGGCGATGCTCACCTGCCTGCAACTCAAGCACTTCGTCGTTGATTATGTGCTGCAGCCGGCTTGGATCCTGCGGGGCAAGGGCAACTTTCGCATGATCGGCGGCTATGTCCATCCGGGCGCGCACGCGCTCGGAACCGTGCCGGCGCTGATGCTCGCCGGCGCTGGTATGACGCGCGTCGCCATTCGCGTGCTCGCCGAATTCGTAGCTCACTATCTCATCGACTATGGCAAGGCACTGCTGTCGCGGCATAGCCGCGCCGATGCGACGACCCGGATCTACTGGGCGATGCACGGAGCCGATCAATTGATGCACCAGCTCACCTATGCGGCGCTGATCCACGTTGCACTGTGTAGGTTGTTTCGTTCTTGGCGCCAAAACAGTCGAGTCGAGAGGGGCCCATGGCCGTCACCTAGTCACGCGGCGATGCGACTGATGGTCGGACTTGTCTGCGATAGTGTAGCGGACGAAGATCCCTAGCTGTGCTCAGAAGATCGCATAATGTATCAACGGGAACGCGCTTGCGGCGTCGATGTAGGAGTTAAAAGGCAAAGCGATCCATCCTTGCCAATTTTTGCCATTGCCGTTATGGTCTCTCGTATGGGCACGATGAACATTTCCCTACCGGACCACTTGAAGAGCTTCGTCGATGAGCAGGTTGCGGGGCGGGGCTACGGGACGAGCAGCGAGTATATCCGCGAACTGATCCGTCGAGATCAG
>NZ_JASKLR010000050.1 GCF_030124325.1 Sinorhizobium sp. 8-89 | reverse complement strand
CTATCGCACACCAGCCGAGGTGTTCATGGCACATTTGCGAGATTGCGGGTAATCCCCTACCATCCACTCGTCATTGTTGCACTTGGATTAGATTCTCCAGGGCTATTTAGTAATGCGACAGTTGGGCCAGTTAGAGATGCGACAGTCCCGCCTCTCGATGCGCTGGTCAATGTCAACGTTGGGAGCAAGGATGACGACCTTCAGCCTGGTGAAGTGCATGAGCGTTCGGAGTCGTCATGTCCTGTTTAATCACCATGTCGCAGAAAGAATTGCATCGCCTCGAAGTCATGCTGCTCGGCCTCAGTCGAAGCCAGGTACGTCGCATCGAGGGCAACGCATCACCACTACCTTGCTGGTGCCTGATTGGCGGCACTTACTGTGACGCAGTGCTCTTCGCGCTCAACGTTCCGTCGATACTCCAGGCACCCGGTCCCGTGAACACGAGGAGCAGGAACACGAAGCAATAGAGGATTGAGGCGTCGCCACCGTTCAAAACCGGGAAGAAGCTTTGCGGCGCATGGACCATCCAATAGGCCACCGCCATCTCGCCGGCAAGCAGGAAGGCCACGGGACGGGTGAGCAGCCCAACGAGGATGAAAAGGCCGCCAACGAGTTCCATCAAGCCGCTGATCCCGGACAGCGAGAAGAGCGCGGGCAATCCCTGCTCGGGCGGACCTGGAAAGCCGAACATCTTTTGAGTGCCGTGCTCCATGAAGATCAAAGCCGTCACGATCCGAAGCGCAGCAAGCGCATAAGGACTGTAGCGGTCAAGAAATTGCATCTGCAACATAAGCTTTGTCCCTGTAGATCGGTCGCTCTCGAGCGAACCTCCTGTTCCTGGCAATGCGCATCACCAATGAGGCGCTGCAGGACAACGCGCACCAACGCAAAGCGGTTCAGGTGCGTCTCGCCACGATGAGTTCGACGCGATTGAGCATGGCCACGTGATTGGCGTGCAAGCCTATGACTGAAGCAAACCCGACGACCAGGATCTACCCGGTGTCAATCTCCATGACACCGGCGTGCCTGATCAGGAGCGTCATCGCGATCGGCGCGTGATCTCGCGCCGCGGGCCGGCAACCGCGATGGCGTGCGCTCCGCGGAATCGAACGCGATGGCAGCGTTGTCCCTCCCCTCCCGCTCGCAAGCGCATTGCGCGACACGATCGGCAGCACAGTCGTCGTTCACGATTTGAGCACACGGCGCTTCTGGGCAGACGGGGGCGTTGGCGCGGCCGCGTGCGGCAGCCGTCATCCTTTGTACAATGTTTTTGGCAACCTCTTGCCGGGTCAACGCGTTCTGCGCGACAAACAGGGGCGATCTAAGCCGAAGCGGAAAATGCTAGGAGGGGTCGCGTCGCGCACCTCAAGGCGGCGTGGTGCAGTCGTTTGGAAAGAGTTCACGCATGGCGGACGGCAATGCCGCTCCGGGCGGAGATCCGGAAAACCAAAGGCCGGACACTTCACGGCACAGCATCGAAGCGGCGGCAAGCTCCGGTGCTGCAACATTTGCGCGTACGCGGAGAGCGCTTGCCGAAACCGGCCGGGTTTTGTTGAGACTTGTCGAGGCGGTGCGGGGCGATGCAGTCGAGGCGGCACGGCAAGCCGCTGAAAAGCTCGGCCTGTTGGCCGGAAATTCCTGGCGGCGACTGCGAGCGGAACCTTCGAGCGCGAAGTCCGGGGGCACCGGATGGACTGCAACAATCTTGAGCTGGGCACGGTTCCGGCGCCGTACGCGGGACATTCCTTCCGTCCGAGGGAAACCACGTAGCAGACGAGCTATCGTCATGCGGAGCGCGGCGACTGCGAGCGCGGCATCCCTTGCGTCGCTGATCGCCCTCTTCTCCTGGGCCTTGGCCGACGTGCCCTGGAACGAGATCGCCGATGGTTCACTGAAGCCGGTCGTGGTGCTTGAAACGGCCGCTGGCGAGCCGCTGGTGACCCAGGGGCCGCTTCAGGGGCCTTATGCGGCACGAAAAGATTTCCCGCCTCATCTCATCGATGCCGTCCTTACCAGAGAGGACCGGCGCTTCTATGAGCACTTCGGCGTCGATCTGAAGGGCATTCTTCGCGCAATCTACAGGAATGTCGGTGCAGGCGAAGTCGTTCAAGGCGGCAGCACGATCACTCAGCAACTGGTCAAGATCCTTTATCTGGAGCGAGACCGCACCTGGAAGCGAAAGATCCAGGAAGCGGTCATAGCATTCTGGCTGGAGCACAAACTTGGCAAGGACGAAATCCTCACGCGCTATCTGAACAACATCTATCTTGGTGCCGGTGCAACGGGCGTACCGGCGGCCGCCCGCATTTACTTCGACAAGGAAGTGCGGGAACTCAACGTAAGCGAATCGGCAATGCTTGCGGGTATTATCCGCGCGCCCTCGCAGCTCAACCCGATCAACAATCCGGATGGCGCGCGCCGGCAAGCGGAATCCGTGCTCGATGCCATGATCGAGGGCGGCAAGGTAACCGCGGGACAGGCCAAGACCGCGACTGCGGAGCTTCGTCCGGTAAAGCCGGCAACACGGTCGGGGAGCTGGTTTGCGGACTGGGTAATGCAGGAAGCGCGCGAGCTTGCGGGACCCTATCGGGGCACGATCAAGGTCAGAACGACAATGATGCCGCGGCTGCAAGCGATCGCCGAAAATGTCATTGCCGAAACCCTCCAACAGGAGGGTACGAAAGCGGGAGTCCAGCAGGCTGCCTTGGTGGCGATGACGCCGCAGGGCGCCGTGGTTGCCATGGTCGGCGGGCGTGATTATTCGAAGAGCACGTTCAACCGAGCGGTTACGGCCATGCGCCAACCTGGCTCCGCCTTCAAGCTCTTTGTCTACTATGCGGCATTGAAGGCCGGCCTTACGCCTTTTGACTGGGTGGAGGATGCACCGGTCGAGATCGACGGCTGGTCCCCGGGAAACTATGGTGGCGGCTATCGCGGCCAAGTCAGTATAGCAGAGGCGTTCGCGCGGTCGCTGAACGCGGCGACGGTGGCACTGGCAATGGAGGTTGGGATCGACAAGGTCATCGCCGCCGCTCGGGAGCTCGGGATTGATGCCAAACTTGCTGAAACACCAAGCCTGGCCCTCGGCTCGTCGGAAGTGAACCTGCTTGACCTCAGCGGCGCCTACGCCTCCGTTCTTGCCGGCGCCGCCCCGGTCGAGCCCTGGGGGATCGTATCCTTTCATGCCGACGGACAGCCGCAGGCATTTCGCGTGGGGGCGTCCAAGCAACCCACGACCGACCTCGGCCAATATCAGCCGGACCTCGTTGGTTTGTTGAGGTTGGTCGTCGAGCGAGGGACGGGCCGGGAGGCCGATCTCGGGATGCTGCTCGCGGCGGGCAAGACCGGCACCAGTCAAAACCATCGCGACGCCTGGTTCATTGGCTTCACCGAACGGCTGGTTGTTGGGGTTTGGGTCGGGAACGACGACGAAGCGCCGATGAACGAGGTAACAGGCGGTAAACTCCCCGCACGGATCTGGCGCAACTTCATGACCACCGCACTGGCGACGGGCGGCGAAAGCATGCCAAACGAGCCCGATACGCCGGTGGCAGGTTCCACAAATGGCGGCGGTGCGCCTGCCTCCTGCAACTTTCACGCCTGCGCCCGCGCCTATCGCTCGTTTCAGCCGTCAGACTGCACGTTTCAACCGTACAGCGGGCCACGTCGGCTTTGCGAAAAATAGCCTGCTCGGCAAACAAGTAACCTTGTGCGCGAGCCTGCCCGAGGGGCGATCTCTCAATGCCAGGAACCATTCAGCGGATTGTCAGTTTGGAAAGATCGCTTGTGCATGGCGATGTTTTCGGCGGGACTGTGGCCGCCCTCGCTGCGCCTCGCGCCAAGTCAGGAGGCAAATATCATGGACGCTTCCATCGGCGACGGATCTCACCTTATCCTTCCGGGTGAGTTCGTGATGCTCAAGGATATCCTCGCAATTTCCGTCCACGAGCGGAACCTGTCGATCGACAGTGAGGAAGCAAGGGAAATCGCCGCGCGGCTGATCGATCTCTATCAAAACGGCGTCAGGGATCTCACGGCTCTGCGCGCCATGGCCAAGCTCTTTTAGGCGGGGACCTTGCCTCTCGCTGGGACGCCCGCAGGCTTGATTTCCGCAGCTCCACGAGCTCGCCTTAGCTCAATCCAAAAAACGAAAGGACGGCGAGGACGATCACGACAGCGCCGACGAGCCAAATGAGATTGTTCATAACGGTCTCCTTTGAATTGCTCTAAAAAACCGCGGCTCAGGCAAAATGTTCCGCCTCTCACGCCTGGGGGTCTTCCTTCAATGAGTAGACTTGGACGCCGGCCACGACTCGCTGCCGGCCCGACTCCCGGTGAGACCGAGCAACGCCTAGCCGTCAATTTTTCGCGCCGAGACGTATCGCCATGTATCAGGATTTGCGACGGGCGATGGCCTGCATGTCTTCCAACTTGAGGTCGTCGATCGCTGACAAAGCTTCCTCGGCGGACCAGCCGGCGCGCATGGCGGCGGCCACGAGTCTAGCCTCGGCTTCCTGCTCGAGGTGCAGATATAGCGGCTCCAGCGCTTCGCGCGCGGTCACAACGTGCCCAGCGGGGGTGGCAACGGCGTGAGACTGCTGTGACATCGCACGTCCTCCATGGTTCGTGGTCACGATTAACGGAATGCTTGGGCGGCGCTTCTGTTCCCTCAAACGCCGTTGCTTTGTCGTTGATATTAAATGAATAGGGCGCTCAACCCGTTGTGGGGAGCGCCCTATTCGACCCGGAGACGCAATTCCCGCCTGACCAATCGTCGGCTCGAAAGCACCTCGATACGGGTAGTGGCGTATTAGATGGGCCTTGGCCAGCCGGTTTCAAGGTTTCGTCGCGCACCGCTTTTGAGAAACCCGCAGGGTCAGACTTTCTTGAGGAGCCAGGCAATGCCCGTGGTCCAGTGATCGCGGGGAGTGCTGGCGTAGCGAGGTTACGCGCTCGCCTCCGCAAGAAACATTTCCGTCGTCATGAGCTGCAGTTGCACGGAAAAACGCTCGCCCAAAAGCTCCAGCGAGGCATCATGTGAATCATCCGCGCTGCTGCATACGGCGTCTTTAAGAAGGATGACCCGATAGCCGAGGTCGATTGCGCCGAGTGTAGCGGCGAGAACGCAAACATCGGTTTCGCCGCCACTGATAACCAGCGTCGAGACCTGGTCGCGTTGAAGTCTTGCGTGGAGCGTGCCGTCAAACCATGGTGAGTAGGTGCGCTTGTCGTGTATTTGGGCAGGCGGAACAAGTTCTGCGAGCGGCTGAATCAACTCGACCATGTCGGCGGGCAGATGCTCACCGGTCATCATCCACCATTTCGAATAATAGGCCGCCCATGTGCCCGGCATTCCGGCGGCGGTCCTGGGAGGAATGAAACGGGTAAAGATTGTGCGATCGCGATGGCGGCCGGCTACCTCGATGACCTCGGGAGATACCTTGTCCATCCACGGAACATGCCATGGCGTGTCTTCGGCAAACATCTTCTGCATGTCGACACAAAGATGCCGCCAGTGGCCAAGAGACTCCGCTTTGAAGAGTTTTGCCATGTCCTGTCTGCTCGTGAGGGATAGAACAAATGCGCGCCGACGATTGACGGGCCATTGCCTCGGCTGCGCCTTCGAAGCCGCTTCATTCGCTCGACGCTCCAACGTTTCCGGCTAACGATCGATCCGGATGATTGTTCCCGGCCCTGGGGCAGTGGCGAGGAGCGCCGGGCGGCGCATGATCCCGTAACAGGCATGTCGTTTAGAGAGGCTGAGGAAACAAAATCCGCCATCGCGAGTTCCCACACTAGGTGAACAAACGACCAGGAGAAAGTTCATGGACTGGAACCGTGTTGAAGGTAACTGGAAGCAAGTCAAAGGGAAGATCAAGGAACAATGGGGGCGGCTCACCGATGACGATCTCGACGAGATCGCAGGTAAGCGCGAGCAACTCGAGGGCAAGATCCAGGAGCGTTACGGCATCGAAAAGGACAACGTAAGACGAGATGTCGACGATTGGTATTCCCGCCAGACGTGGAACTGATGCGCTTTGAGAGATTGTCAGATACCCCGCCTCCCGGCGGGGTATCTTCGTGTTTGGCGCGACGTCCCTCGCGCCGGTTAACGTTTTGGTCTGCCGCGGCGGACCGCCGGGTGGATCGTCGCGGGGGCGTTAGCTATCCCCTCATCGTGCGATAGCGTTCGCGCTCGCGTTCGATCTCGTCCGGCGTGTAGGGTGCCGCGGCACCGTCAAAGCGCGCCCAACCCTCCTCGGTATAGGCGCGCCGCCGCTCGGTCGGATCAACCCAGTTGGATTTCTGCAAGATCGCGAGGACCTGAGGTGCGCGGCCTTCATCGACACGTGCCGACACTAGCGTTCCCCCGCGTCGAATCCCTTCGGCGTAGAAGTGCGCCTCTTGTTCGGGAACTCCCGAATCGGTCAACGCGCCGATGATGCCACCCGCTGCGCCACCGGCCACGGCCCCGGCAGCAGCACCGGCGGCGGTCGAAGCCAGCCATCCCGCTGCGACAACAGGACCCACGCCCGGAATTGCCATCAGACCAAGACCGGTCAGAAGGCCGATCGCGCCGCCGCCAGCGGCCCCGAGGCCGGCACCAGTTCCCGCCCCTGTGGCGGCTCCCGAGGCCTCGTCGGAATAACGCTCGCCGGCGTTGTTTGCGACTATGCTGATATCGTCGGACGGGATGCCGACAGCTTCCAGTTCGCTCACGGCTTTGCGGGCGTCCTGATAATCATCGAAAAGCGCTGAGACAGTTCTCATGCTTATGCTCCTTGGTGGATTTGATAGGGCGTCTTCTGATCAGAGCGCCGTTACGTTGCCTTGATAATCGAGTGCGACCGAGACGGACTTTCCGTCCTTCATGGCGGTTGCGCGCCAGACACCCTGATCATCAAGCTTCAGCTCCTTGACCTCGGTGTAGCCGGCCTGCTCCATGCGTTGCTTTGCCTGATCTTCCGTGAAGCTGTTAGCTCCCTCGACAGGCGCAGCCGGGTTGGTACTGTCAGGCGTGGTGACTGCGGGGGTGTTCCCCGACGGAGAAGCCGTCTGCGCAACCGCCGGCATCGTGGCAGCGCCCATCAGCGCCGCCGCCGCAAAGATCTTATATTTCATTTGCTTACCTCTTCCTGGGATCTGGTCTCCGAATCCGGTCAAAATCAAACCCACCAACGGAATTTTGGTTCCAGTCTTGACGAAGTCGCGGAAACACCGTGCATCTCTCGGCGTTCGTTGATCTCAAAGCCCTCGGAGCCATGACTTGGATCCCGGCAGAAATTCCGCCCGCTGACGCCGCCGCCCTACTCGACTTCGGTCGGGTGTGATCGCGGTGAGCTTTCCAACATCTCCTGGAAGGGGCGTCTCACCATAGAAGGCCTGCATAGAAGGCCCGTGGACGCCGGTGCTGACGTCGAAGATGTAAGAAGAAATAACCGGGAAAGTGGACGGCGAGGTCGCCTCATGTTGAGGCTTGCGCGTCGCCAGCGCACCAGAGGGGTTAAATAGAACCCTATTTGCAGAGGTGCAATATGTATATCTGCAGAAGCGACTAAGATAAATCAATGCGTTTTCCAGGGAAATTTGCCCTGCGATCTCTCTCAATATGCCTTTCACAATTTGTTATAGTCTTTAACAATGCGCAAATATGCGGAACCTATTGTTCCGAGGCTCGTTCTGTCCTTCATACGATGAAAGGAGTACTGACCATGAGCAAAAAGATTCTTTTGGTGTCCGCGCTTGCGACAGGCCTTCTTGCTGCTCCCGCAATGGCAAACGATAACAACGATGCCGCCGTAACAGGTGCTGCGGGTGGGGCTGTAACGGGTGCGATCGTCGGGGGTCCGGTGGGCGCTGCTGTCGGCGGCGCGGTCGGGCTCATTGCCGGCGCCGTCATTTCTCCTCCGCCACAACAGGTGGTCACATATGTAGAGCAGCAGCCGATGCCGGCAGATACGGTCGTCATTCAGGAGCCCATCGCAGTGGGCCGGCCGCTCCCACGGACGGTCACTCTGACGCCAATCCCCGAAAATCCGACCTATGCCTACGCTGTCGTGAACAAGCAGCGCGTGATCGTTGATCCAAAGACCTACACCGTAGTGCAGGTCATCCAGTAGGCCGGCTATGCTCCCTGCCCTCTCTCGGCGGGGAGCCCTGCTTCCCGTCGTCCCGCCAGACTATGGCCCCACCCTTTTTCCACCTAGCTCGCAGGCGCAACTGTGAGGGTGGCTCGTTCGGCATAAGGACGTATCTCACAGGAGGAGCCGTTTCATATAGTCGAGGCGGTGCATCAGGTCCGCCACCAGAACATCGACGCGGCTTTTCGGCTCGGATCGGCGATGTGTCATCCCGGCGAGGGCCACAACGGCGATGAGAATAACGCCAGCAAAGATGATGGGGTGGTCGGTGATGGCGCCTCCAGCCGCCCTGCCCGCCGCTCGCGTTCTCGATAGCGAAGGCTGCACACCGTCGTAACCCGCTTGGGCGACCGCACGCTTGAGTGCTTCCAAGTCGGCGCGGAGCTGTTTGAGCTGCTTGGCGGGCGATGGCGCCCTGTTTTTCTGCACACCAACTGTTTCATTCTGCTTATCGACAACACCGACGGGAATAGTTTCCCCAATTCTGGGAGCCTTGGCCATGAAAATCTCCTCGACGTAGCCTTGAGCACAATCGTGCAGGGCGGCGAAAGTTCCACGACGTTCATGCATGTACTGAAGGCCCGCTGGGGAGGGTCGCCCAAGCAGGCTTGGAACGCCGATGCGGCCGACCGATGGTTCAGGTTGATTGGCTGACCGCACGGGTTTGTCTTCGGCGTTCGGCGGTCCGCACCTTTCGGCGGGCAATCCTAAGTTCGGCAAGTGTCGGCCTCCACCAGCCGAGGATATGGTCCCGCAGCCCCGGCTCACGACGGGCCGGCCAAGTCGCTATGAGTTCTGACAGGCTCGCCGGGCGCCAAGTGCCCCAGACATAGTCAAGCCCAGTCCGGGCGGCATGTGGATAGAAGGTGATGAGCACAGGCGGCTCGACGAACTCGCCCGAGACCTCGACAAATACGACGATCCCATACTGCTCGGTTGCTACGGGGCGGCCCAAGGGTGGCAACTCATCATAGGGCAAGGGATAACGACGGCGGCGGCGTTCGGCCGAACGCAACCGCGCGGCCTTCTGCTCCCTCGAGTTCTTATTCGCCTCCCGACGTCGCTTCCGTTCCTCCGGTTCACTACGTCTCGCCGCTTCCTCGATCCTTTGCCAGCGGCGACGCAGTTCCTCATAGGACCGGAACGGCACGTGCCAGACGCGGAGATCCTCATCCCAGTGTGACCATGGAATTGCACGCAGTTCCTCAAGAACGGTCTTGGAATAGGGTGTTCGAACGCGGAGGTCCTCGCCGAGCTCGAGATAGGGACTGACAATCGGATCAAAGGCATAAGCATCTCTGCCCTTGGAGTCTCCATGCGCATCGAGAAGCTCGGCTTCTCGCGCGAGCCAGCGGTCCACGCGGCGGGCAGCGGTTTTGCCCGGGACGAACCAGCTCCTGCGCTCGTCACTCCACCTCGCGCGCGGAAAGGCCTCCCGGAAACGCTCGACCGTCATCCGGTCGTAGGGGAAGGTCGCGAACGTGCCGGAGGTCTCTTCTTTTTCGCGCGCGGGCCGTTGTGTCAACTCCACGACTATGAACCCCTAGGCGATCGACGTCTCAAAGGAAACGCCAAGCTGCTTACGTTGGTTCATCTAGGCCGGGTAAACGATCAAGCGCTTGTTTGAACGTCGCCCAACAGTTGAGCTGCAGGAACAAACGTGGCGTGCGGACCGTTACGAGCATGTCGAGGATTGCGGGCATTAAAAGCGCCCGCGGGAAGACAAGTCCGGCTGAACGTTCCCGAGATCATTTTGTTGTTCCATTGAAACAACAAAATGATCTAACTCTTTGAAACCACGCAATTCCGGACAAATACGCTACACCTTTCATGGAATTGCTCTGGGTTGTGATGAACAATGATCTGCTGCTTACGTTGGGAGTTGCCTCTGTTGCGGCTGTCGCGTCGCCAATGGGCGGTCTGCTCGCGATTGCGATCAGACCATCAAGCCTCGTGCTTTCGATCACCGTCGGCTTTGCAGCCGGCGTTCTGCTCGGCACCTTCGCATTTGAAATGATGCCCAAGTCTCTGGAACTCGCAAGTGTACCGGTCGTGGTCACCGGATTTCTGCTTGGCCTGGCTCTCGTCTACATTCTCGACCTCTACGTCAATCGCTGGCAAATGGCCGGGGCGGAAGCGGATCAAAAACGCGCGGTAGACCGCCTGCACCGGCACAAGAAGCCCCGTGGTAGCGGCATTGCTGTGCTTGCCGGCGGCACGAGCGCAGAGGAACTGATCGAAGGCATGGCGATCGGCATTGGCGCCGCATTCGAGCCTCGCGTGGTCCTGATCGTGGGCTTGGCCATCTGCATCGACAATCTCAGCGAGGGCATGAGCATCGGCGAATTGGCCCTCGACAAAGAGCAGAAGGAAGCAAACCGGTACATTCTCGGATGGACCTCGGTAATCGGGATCTCCCTGTTCGTCTCGGCGGTAGCGGGCTGGTTTCTTCTGAAGGGTCTTTCAGAAGCTGTCCTGGGCTTTCTTTTTGCGATGGGAGCCGGTGGCATGTTTTACCTTACCATCACCGACCTCGTACCCGAGGCGGAGTCGCACCAGTTCCAGCAGTCTTCAGCGATCGCCAACGCTATCGGCTTCCTGGGAGTGATGGCGCTTACGGAATTAACTTGAGCAGGAAAAAGAGAGCGACAAGCAAGGCTCGGCGCCGCGCCATGCTCCAGAAAATTGTGCATTTCAGACGATTGCTCGGTCCCAGCCGCCATAGTGCTCCTTGCTGCGCGTCCCGCGCGGCAGGCTGAGCGCAACCAGAGCCAACCCGATTGCCACGTCCGCGAATGTACCGGCCATGCCACCGCCGGGAAGCAAAAATGGTGATGCCGCAACCCACGCACCGAGCGCAACATTCAGGAAACGGACGGGCCGCACAACTTCTGCCATCGCCGTAACCGCGACCATAATGACGATGCAGCCGACGACGTGATCACTATAATAGAGCGGCGGATTACTGCCGAAGACAAGCGGCGTCGTCATCAAGGCCGCGCCGAGGAAGACGCTCGCCACCAGAGTCCACGGGAAATTGACACCGCCGGTGATGAATTCTCTGAGCAGCTTGGAAGCCGGGCGGTCGAGATCGGGCCTGGGCGTCTGGTTTTCCGAAAGCGCCGGACCGCCCATCCAGAACGTCCGCCAGAGCGGCTCGCCGGCCCTCGTCGCCCGCCACAGATATTGGATGGTCGCCAGCACCTCGTCGATCGAATAGGGGATCAACACAACGGTAACTGCGGCCTGGACGATGCAGAGCGTGCACAGCGCTCCGATCAGCGGCGGCTGGATGATGATGAAGGAGACGCTGACCGCGCCGAGTGGAATGATCAGCAAGCCGAAGAGCAGCACCATCCAGGGCATGGTGCGCCAGCGGCGCCGGTCGCCGATCGCGCCGGCGAGAATGTCGAGCGCATAGGCAAAGGCACCGAGCCCGGCATCCGCGATTGGAAATCCCTTCGATACCCATGACGTCACCACCGCTTCACTGCCATTGCGGACGGGGGCGGCGCCCGGTCCGAAGAAAGGGTCCCAAAGACCGTCGATATGCCCCATCTGAAAGGCGGCAAGATAGCGCGAGACGAACAGGCCGACGAAGGCGAGCGCCACGATCGGGATCCGCTGGGTGAAGGACGACGGCGAATAGCTCCAGCCGAGCGGGCGGTCGTCGTCCGCCGCAAGCGCCCGGCTACTGATGCCCGGCGTCGGCGGGATCATTACGGCGAAGACCGGGATCAACATGCCGGCAAGTGTGTCGATCGCGTATGCGGCGGCGCTTGTCGTCCAGAAGACGAGCGGCGCGAACATGATCCAGACGCCGAGACCCGTCGTGATCCATTGCCCCCAGGACCAACGGCGATACATCCCGAACAGCGCGAATGCGACTACGAGCAGTCCGGACACCATCTCGCTCACACCGAGACGCGCATTGCGGATATCGGCCTCGGCAATCTCGTGCCCCAGCGCGGGAGGCAATGGCGCGCCGACGGGGTCGAAAAGGCCGAGCGTCATCGGCGAAGCGATAAGCCATAGGCCTAGCGCGACGTTCGCCAGCGGCGCCCAGAGCGTGCGCAGCCGGTGTTGCTCCACGGCGGCCTCGACCTCCTCGTTGCTGCGCTCCAATGGTCGGTCGAGTCTTTTCTCGACCTGCTCGATCTCCGGCCCCGAGGCGGCCACGGCGGAGGGCTCCAGCTTGTTCTTCGCGTACCAGTCGGTCGGGTCTTCCTTCAGCCGTCCGATCATTTCCGGCAGTGTGCCTGCAAGGCTATGTTTGGGCTTCCAGTCGAGCAGGGCTCGGGCGCGGGAAATGTCGATCTCGTAGTGATCGTCCGAGTTCTCGATCATCCACGGCTTGATGTCCGTCTCCTGGTCGAGCACCTCCGTCTGCACCCATGCCCCGGTCTTGGCGAGCCCCCTGGGCAGGACGAGTGTGCGCCAGTCCTCGCCATGGATAAGCTGGCCGAAGCGTTTCTGCAGATCGCCATAGGACAGGGTTTCTTCCTCGCCGACCAGCATCACGCTTTCGGCCGGCAATTCGCCGCGACGGTCGACGGTGCGCACAAACACTTCAACCAGATCGTCCTTATGCAGGTACGGCTGCCCTGCCCCAAGATCGCCACTGAAAACGTAGGCTGTAGGGAGCCGCTCGAAGATGCGGGCGATCTGTTGCGCGATGAATGTGGCGCGGCAGTCCTCGTCATAGACGCCGGCAAGACGCAGGATAACGGTCTTGATCCTGCCACGCTCCTTCGCGATCACGGCCTCGGTTTCGGCTTTCGACTTCGGATATGCCCAGGACGGTTCTAGCGGAGAGGCCTCGTCGATCCGCACGC
Organism: Sinorhizobium sp. 8-89; assembly: GCF_030124325.1. Classification (GTDB taxonomy): domain Bacteria; phylum Pseudomonadota; class Alphaproteobacteria; order Rhizobiales; family Rhizobiaceae; genus Sinorhizobium. The sequence goes on along the minus strand of NZ_JASKLR010000050.1, from coordinate 4,476 downwards.
CTTTGTCCGGGCTCGGAGCGTGCACCAGCAGCGTGCTCGCGAAGATGAACTGCTCGGTTTCGAGGTGCTGCAGTGCGGTGAGCAGCCGCCGCGTCCCCTGAACATTCACCGCATCATACTTCGGATTGCTCTTGCCGCTCGTGTCGTAATAGGCGGCGAGATGGATCACCGAGGCCAGGCGACCGCCGCTGCGCCTGCGCACCGCCTCCACCGCATCCCTCACGCTCTCATCGGAGGTGAGATCGATTTCGATCGTCTCGAAATTGTCCGACGACCTCTTTGGGGCAGCCACGTCGAAACCGATGACGCGGTATCGGTCTCTCAAGCCGGACGCGATCGCCTGCCCAAGAAAGCCGCTCGAGCCCGTGATGACAACGGTCGGCTGATTTGTATCTTTCGGCATGTCGAAGCCTTTGCGGAAGCTTCTTTGCAAACGTCCCTTCCAACGGGAAGTTCCGAGCCGCGTTCCCTCCCCCGCAAGCCTCGGCGCGCCTTTCGTGATCAGTCATGATGGTCGCCCGCGTCTCGCACGGCGCGGCGCGATCGTTCAGGTATCGGACGATACGAACTCTGCCATGCTCCTAACGCGGACTGTCCTTCGCAGGCAGCTTCAGAACGATCGCGGCGCTGGATCCACAAGCTTCAGGCTTCCGGCGGCCACCTGATGGATGGCACAGGTTCGCCTTACGGAACCGTCCTTGTTGAAACGAAATGCGGCTGCCGCGCCGAGGAAGCCAGCGGGCGACTTCATGGTTTGCTCGTTGATTCCATTTTCATTTTGCGTGCGCGCGAGACCCGCCGCAAGCGCAACGACATCAAAGCCGTAGGCTGCGTCGACATCTGCTGGCCGCTCATACCTCTGGCGGAAGCTTGCCGTCATCCGCGAGCCGTTCTCCGGCCCGAAGAGACAGAGGTGACTGCCGGCGAGCTCCGGACGCTTGTAGGCGGCGGATGACCAACCGGAGCTGCCGAGGATAATCGCGTTCGGCTTCAGGTAACCGCCCGCCCTCAGCCGCGAAAGAGCGCCCATGTCCGCATCGCCAGCGCCGACCAGGAGCACCGAGTCGACGTCCTTTATCCTGCCTTTGGTGCTCGCGTCTCCCGAAAAGGGATCTGCGCCCGCGGCGGCCATCACGAGCGGCTTGATGTTGTAGCTGGCAAGTCCACTGGCCAGCCGTTGGCTTTCGGTTGCGGTCAAATCCGCCGACGAGAGCACGACAAGCCGTGTTCGGCCGGACGCTACCGCGTAGGATGCGCCTTCGACGGCGCTGTCGATCCGGTCGGACACAAAGGAAAATGTTCCAGCCGGCCGTTCCAATGCATTGTTCCGCAGCGCCAGGATTGGTGCACCCTTGGCACCAAACCCCTCGCGAACGAGGCTTATCGGCGCGTCCGTGGCCGACACGGCGACGAGCTTCACGTCCTGGCTTGCAAGCCGCTGGGCGGCGTCCCGCAGCTGTTGCGGTGAGCCATCGGTATTTTCTATGGCAAGCGCAAGCTCACCGCCGCCAAGTTCGTCCAGCGCGAGCAGCGCACCGTCGCGAACATCGCGCTCTCGCTCGCTTGCACCGGTCGTCGCCATCAGCGCGGTGACAAGCCCGATGCGAGTTGGTCCGGCGCCGATGGTTTCCTGCGGCTTGGGCGCTTGTATGGCCGCACGGCGCACCTGCCCCGCCTGTGGCGGTTTGACGTCGAGAACCTCCTTCGTCGCACCCTGACAACCGGCAAGCAGGCCGACCACCATTGTCGCGAGCGTCATCCAGGGAAGGCGAAGCGCGGCGCGCTTTGCCGATGAAACTACATTGACCGGCATGGGCTAACCGCCTCTTTTCAGTGCATGAAGCGGAGCATCTTGGTGTGGAAGCAATCGCATTTGGCGAGATAGTCCTCGTCGCGCCAACCGGATTGCAGGTAACCATAGGCCTTGCCGCAAGCAACCTTGGCTTCCGAAGCCCAGACGAACGTCGGGCGGGTGGAAGAAATCCATCGCGGGTCGTCGGCGACCGCGACCGCCTGGTCCATGCGTGACACGACCTCCTTCGTGAGGGAGGTAATGTCCTGTCCTGCCGCCAGAGACGACGCGTCAAGCGTGTCGCATTGCCTTGTGACCGCCACATAATCGACCAAAAGGTCGGCGGCATGAGTTGCCGAAGCTGCGAGGACAATCACTGCCCCCGTGAATATCGCTCTGATCATTCGCTAGATGCCCCCTCCGGAAAGCCCGGTCCGCGCCATGTTTGCCGCGAGTCGGAAAAATGTAAAGATGATGCCCGGCGATCAGACCTCACCCGTCGTCTTGGTGCCGTTCTCGTTGAAGAGTATCTTCACGACCTCGGTCGAGACGGAGAAATCTTCGAGAACGGCCACCGTCTGCCACCCTGAGGCATTCCCGGCGCTGCCGTCCGTGTCGACCTGCAGGCTGGCGCTGCTGTTATTGGCGTCCTGGACGACCCTGACGTAGTTGTCGTCAAGTGTCGTGTCGGGCGCCAGGTCACCAAGCAGCTCCGTCAGGTCGACGACATCGCCCTCGCTCGCGTGATAGTCGGTGATGACGTCGTCGATGCCGATCTGCAGTTCGTTGCCGCCGATCACAAAGGTATCGGCGCCACCGCTGCCCGTCATCGTGTCCGAGCCCGCGCCGCCATGAAGTTGATCGTCGAAAGCGCTGCCAACCAGGATGTCATCGTAGTCCGATCCGATGATGCCTTCGATGTTCCGGTAGGTGTCCACGCCCAGACCAACGGCAGTGAGGTCCGCCACGGTGTTGCCCGTCGACTGCGTAAGTGTGAGTGTCACCCCTAAGGAAGCATCGGACAGATCGAGGAGATCAACACCGCTGCCGCCATCAACGGTGTCGTTGCCGGCGCCGCCACGCAATGTATCATTGCCGCCGCCGCCATTGATCACATCGTTTCCGCCGCGGCCGATGATGGTGTCGTCGAGAGCGCCGCCGGTGAGATTGTCGGCAGCTGAGGTGCCATAGATGAGATTGGACTTCGTATTATCGCCAACAACAACGATGCCGGGATCGCCCGGATCATTGTAATAGAACTGGAACTCAGCGGACCGCCCTTGAAAGTTACCACCATTGTTATCGTAATAACTCATGGTCCACTGATCGCCAGCGTGGACAGGATTTTGCGCGAGAAAATCTGCAAGGGTCGTCGCCGTCGCGATGCCCGAGCTGTTAAGCAGGTAGATGTTTGAATAGCTTACGGTCGCGGCCATGAGACCGGTGCTCTGATCGAAAAACCAGCTTTGCTCGAACTTCGCCGCTGTCGTGTCTGCTTCGACGACGACGAACCTGTTGGTTCCGATCTGAAGCTCGATCTGCAGTTCCTTTTCACGTGCAGTACCTGCGCTGCTTCCATTGAAGCCGGTCGGATCACGCTCGCTGAGCGGTATCGGCGTCTGGAAGTTCGTCTGTTGAAAATCCGTCAGGATCTTGATTGTTGCACCCGACAAATTTGCATTAATGCCATCGGCGAAGCTCTGGGACACCGGCATCATTTTGATGACGCTGTTTCCCGAGGTCAGCGGCCCGCCCTTGTCGTCGTTGATGCTCACTGAGGTTGCAGGCAGCCGGTTCGGCGGCACCTCGTTGATCGTCACCGAATAGGCTGTCGTTGTCGTCCCGTCGCTCGCCTGCAGGTTCAAGGTTCTGACGACGGTGTCATTGACCGTAGTTGTCGGCCTATAGACGACATCGTCAAGCAGATTAACGCCGGTCGTGGGATTGTAGAGCACCGTCGCGCTGGTCACCGCCACGTAGCTGCTGCCGTCGAAATAGAACACGCCGCTTGGTGCATTGGTCGCGGTGACGATGATGTTGTCGCCGTCGACATCCGTCGGGACCGATACCTGCAACGGATATCCGCTGCCAAAGCCAGGTGTCTGCTGGGCCGGATCGCTCGGCAGCCAAACGCAGGTGCTTGCCACCACAGGCGCGTCGTTGGCGCCGCTGATGGTGATCGTCACCGTCTCGGTGTCGGTCGCACCATGGCTATCGGTGACGGTGACCTGATAGGCGAAGCTGATCGTCTCGCCGCTGTCGAGGAACTGCACAAGCGCATTCGAGACGTTATAGGTCCAGTTGGAGCCACCGATCGCAAAATTGTTGGTCAACTCAGCAATCTGCGATGCGGTGAGGACGGTGGAAAGATCACCGCCGGACCATGCCGGCGCGCCGACGAGCGTGCTCGTCACCGAATGTGTATCGGTGATGTCAACGTCTGTGTAGCTCAGGTTGCCGCTGTCGCTGAGGTTGCCGGCGACAGCACTGAGATCCTCCGTTACGGAACCGGTGTGATCGACAGTCAAAACCGGCGCATCGTTCGTCCCATTGATGGTGATCGTCACCGTCTGGGTGTCGGTGGCACCGTTGTCGTCGGTGACCGTCACCACGAAGCTCTCGGTGCGGCTTTCGCCCTCGGCCAGGCTGTCGGCGAGGCCGTCGTCAAGCGTATAGCTCCACAC
>NZ_JASKLR010000049.1 GCF_030124325.1 Sinorhizobium sp. 8-89 | reverse complement strand
AGCGGCCGCTCATGATCGCGTGAAATACCTGCTCACGATCAGATGAAATGAGCGCTCACCATCGCGTGAAATGGCTGCTCACAATCAGCGAAATGCGCATTCCACTCTCCATCGTAGCGCGCGCGTTGCGCAGAATCAGACGGCGGCCAGTAGCCTATTTGTCAGCAGTGGATATCTGGAGAGCTGATACATCTGGCGCTTGATTATACTGGGCCGGTTACTCTGTCCCTCGACCGAGGCTCGCACTCCAGTGTGGGATGATCTGCGGATTCCGACGATCGCGCGCATGCATTCCAACCTGATGCCGCGCACCATTCCAATTTGATCGCGGGCCGCGCGTCCGACATTCCTTTGGCCAGGGTATTTTCCACGGTTTTGGGGTCCGGCCTTTCAGGTCTGTGTTTCGGCCGATTGGCGCAGACGGCGCATGGACTCGCCGCTCATTTCAAGCCTGTGGGCGTTGTGAACGAGCCGACCCAACATGCAGAACCTGACCCATAGCGCCTTTGATTCGGAACACAAGGATCCCATCAAAGGTCCCATGACGGTGGTGGATAGCGACCTGTGCTCTGGCAGAGTGGGGTTGCTGACCAACAACTCTGTGGAGGCCAATCATGCATGTTGTAGCCGATCGTTCTACGGCGCCTGCCGCTATCCGCACCGATCTTGGCGCGATCTTCGTCTCTTTGGAACTCAAGCTGCGCTTAGTTCGACCGTTCGACCTTTACCGCCCGAGCGTGGCGTTCCGCGAGCGGTCCGCATCCCTCGTCGGCCCCGGCCGTGGGTCGTCCATTTCCGCGTCGCGCGAAAGCACCTTTTAGAGTGGTCTACGCGGCCGCGGAACATCGGCGCGAAATGCGAAGCGGCGCGAATGGCCGCTCGCCGGCAGCGATCAGTGTCAAGTGCTCGTGAACGATTGCACTCCTCATGGTGGAAGCCGAGGGGATCAACCTCGCGGCGATTCGTTGTGGACGGGGTGAACTCGAAGGCGGTGGGTCTCCCTGGGGGAGGGGAATCCAGCCCGAAGTCTAACTGTCCGCCACATTCCTGATAAACCATTCGTAGGATTTGGCAACTCCAACCTCGATGGAGGTTTTAGGGCGCCACCCCATCGATAGTAGTTTTTCGCTGGACAAAAGTTTTCGCGGCGTTCCATCCGGCTTGGATATATCAAGTTCTATATCACCTTTAAAGCCAACAACGTCGCAGACGAGGCGTGCAAGCTCGCGAATAGTTATGTCGGTGCCAAAACCTATGTTAATGTGTTCCATTTCGGAGTAATGCTTAAGCAGGAAAATCAAGGCATCGGCACAATCTTCGCTGTACAAGAACTCCCGACGAGGCGTTCCGCTCCCCCATACACACAACCGATCGAGGTTTTTAATCTTTGCATCGTGTGCTTTGCGTATCAATGCCGGCACAACATGACCTGAGGTAAGATCAAAGTTATCGCGAGGGCCATAGAGGTTCGTTGGCATGGCCGAGATGAAGTCTGCGCGATGTTGCTTGCGGTAGGCCTGACATAACTTAATACCAGCGATCTTTGCGATTGCGTACCATTCGTTGGTCGGCTCAAGTGGACCAGTCAGGAGCGCGTCTTCTTTGATGGGTTGCGAAGCGTACTTCGGATAGATGCAACTCGATCCCAGGAAAATAAGCTTTTCGACGCCATTTCGAAACGAGGCGTCGATAACATTGGCCTCCATCACCAGGTTCTGATAGATGAAGTCGGCGGGCATAGTGTCATTTGCCAGGATGCCGCCAACCTTCGCTGCGGCCATTACGACGGTGTGCGGCTTTTCTTTTGACAGAAATTGCTGAACTGCCTCTTGCCGCGTGAGATCAAGGTTTTGTCTATCCGCAACGATGACGTCGCAATCTTCTGAGGCGAGCGACTGGGTTATGGCGCTGCCGACCATACCTCCGTGTCCTGCGACCCAAACTCGTTTCCCGCTTAGCGAATACATCGGATTCAAGTCTCTTACTGTAACGCGTCTCTCATTAACTTCAGATCTTCCCTGACCATTTCGCGGGCAAGCTCCCTCACACTTGTCTCGTGTCTCCAGCCCAGGACCTGCTTCGCCTTTGTGGGATCGCCTAAGAGCAGATCTACCTCCGTCGGTCTGAAATGACGCGGATCTACCGCCACGATGCATTTGCCTGTGACGACATCAATACCCCTTTCTTCGATGCCTTCTCCCAGCCATTCAATCGTCTTTCCGGCTTCCTCAAATGCCCATTCTACAAACGTGCGGACCGATGTGGTCACCCCCGTAGCCAGGACATAGTCGTCTGGCTTATCCTGCTGACACATCATCCACATGCCGCGCACATACTCACGAGCATGACCCCAATCACGTTGAGCATCAAGATTTCCCAGATAAAGCACTTCCTGTTTACCGAGGCTGATGGCTGCCGCGGCCCGCGTAATCTTGCGCGTGACGAATGTTTCACCTCGAAGCGGGCTTTCGTGATTGAAAAGAATACCGTTGGATGCGTGAATGCCGTAAGCCTCTCTATAGTTCACGACAATCCAGTACGCGTAGAGCTTAGCGGCAGCGTAAGGTGAACGCGGGTAGAACGGTGTGTTCTCGTTTTGAGGGACCTGTTGAACCAAACCATACAACTCTGAAGTTGATGCCTGATAAAACCGCGTCCGATTTGTCAGCCCAAGAATTCGGATGGCTTCCAGCATGCGCAATGTACCAAGCGCATCAGCGCTTGCGGTGTATTCAGGGGTCTCGAAGCTTACCTGGACATGGCTCTGCGCGGCAAGATTGTAGATTTCATCCGGTTGGGCTTGCTGAACAATGCGCAGTAGATTGGTCGCATCTGTCATATCTCCATAGTGGAGAAAAAATCTGGCTTCAGGATCGTGGGGATCCCGATAGATGTGCTCTATTCGTTGGGTGTTGAATGACGACGAACGACGCTTTATGCCGTGAACTATATAGCCTTTGTCCAACAGCAGTTCCGCGAGGTATGCCCCATCCTGTCCCGTGATGCCCGTTATCAAAGCTATTTTCCGATCTGCCACTTTTGAAATCTCCAATGAGTTTGCTTGGGGCGAGGGGTTTGCGTCACTACCCTGGTTCTAGAGAGAGATAATCGCTCCTTGGCGCAGACCAGACAGTGCCAGCGGTACGCTATCCGTAATACGAGTGCTGCCGAACTGTCGCGCCTTAGTGCATTTTAGACGGCAGCAGCTCGACATATGGCCCGCATCTCGTGGAGCGTGATTAACGTCGCTATGCCTGTTCGCTGCATTTGCTGAATCGCCATGGCGGGTCTTGGCTAAGACGGGAGATTTGACCGCTTTCTATCAAAGTCAAACGACTTGGATCCTTCAGATCGAACTCAATTACCCGTGGTACGAAAAGGCGTGCATAACGTGTAAAGGCGCTTGTCGGGGGAAAACGAATGACGGTGTCGCAGCGCCCGAGAAGATACATCTCAACGAGGGCGGAAATTCCGCCGTCAACTCCAAGTCCTGCAGTATGTAAAGGGCCTGCCTGATCGGCTCGGAAACGCTTGGGGACGGTGAGAAGATCGGGAAACCTAGCCGACACCTGATCTAAGACCTGCTCGCTGTCGGTACACAAGAACACCCGCACAGGCCTTGGGTGCGGTAACGCTTTAGCCTCATCAATCGCACTGCACACTTGGCGAACGGCGAGCTCCGGATCGCCCCAGTAGGGTGCATGGTCCATGACGTCTTCACCGTTACCATGCCGAACATGAACCCCGATAATGCTGTGCCCCTCAAAACGCTCCTGATAGATGGCGTCTATGCGTGTTTGAATTTCGGGCCGGGGCTCGACACTCTGGAACACCTGCCGCTCGGCATCCTCATCGCAACGCCACATCAAACAGGCGTCACACACAACCGTGTTCGCTTCGACATCGTGCTCGGCCTGAAAGAGCTCGCCTAACTCGTCGCGCTCTTGGAAAATCTGCTCATCTGGACGGTAAACGCAGTCGATCGATGGCCTATTCCACCACCCTGGGAAGAACGGTCCAGGGAAGGAAAAATCGTTGATCCGGTCGTCGCAAATGACCGGTACGCCAGCGATGTCTTTGATCGGTTGGAAGAACATCGGAAAGGCATTTGTGAAGGGTTGATCGAGATAGCAGGATCCACGCCAGTCGACGGCTAGCGTTCGTCCCGACCGCTGAGCGTAGCGCCAAGCGGCCGCCAGCGACCACAGACAATCACCGAAACCCGTACGCCTCCGAGAGACGACAAACCGGCGCTTCATCAATCCACTAGCCTGCATTTTTGGTAGTCTCGTTTCAGATACAAGGACACGAGGTTGCATCTGGTGTGGGATCCCTGTTCGATCACTCGTCGACCGCGACGCCCGACAATTTGGTGCAGTCCCCGTGGCACTGCGACGTGGAGCAGCAGAGCTCCCTCAGCGCTGCCCACCCTTATCTCTGCGCCGCTCGCAAATCTTGACGCCGATGCATTCGCTTCGGGTCATATTCAGCGTTTTCTAATGGGCCCCGGCAGCATGTGTAAAATTGATTGTTTGGATAGCAAACATCCATGGCGTGGATACGTGGAGACGTGCGATGACGACGGGCGTTGGGTGGGGTGGGGCGAGCCGCGCGCCTGCTCAGGTGGGGCAATTGGACCGAAGGAAGAGAGCTATTGCCATCTCCTGTAGAGCGCGAGCAAGCGACAGCGTCTTCCAGCTCTACAAGTCGCGGCATCGGGATCATGGGCGATTGCGCTGCGACGGCAGGCATAGCACTGATAACTCGAGGGCGGGACGACCAAAGCCGAAACAGCCGCCTAGCGCTCGAGGCAGTCAACCAAGTCTACGCCAGCACTTTTTCAAATCCAATTTTTAAGCACCGCCAATCCTTCGGAGAGCAGGTGTTCGGCGGTATCTCGGTCGTCCGCTTCAACGTAACAACGCACTTCGGGCGCGTTTCCTGAAGGACGGATGTGCAGGATCCGGCCGCCCTCGAATGTGAGGCGCAGACCATCCACGTCATTCATGGCCATCACGCGTCCGATCTTATCGAATCGATAAGACAGGGCGCCCTCCGACGCTTTCAAGTGCGCCAACAGGGCGCAGCTCCTGTCGACCGGATAGTTTTCGATCCGGCTGGACTGAGCGACTGGCAGGCGATGCTGTGTGACGAGGGCCGAGAGAGGAATTTTGGCGTCTGCGGCCATGTGGAGTGTGGCAATAATGGGCAGCATGCAGTCCCGGGTAGGCAAGGCGGGAAGCGAGGCACTCCCAACCGAGAAGTCCGACCCTAGCATGACGCCTCCGTTGGCCTCGAAACCCATCACCCCCTGCCTTCCGCCTTCAACCGCCTCGCTCATGGCAGCAATGACGTAAGGCGACCCAACCCGTGTACGCACCACCTCGACGCCGCTCGCCGCCTCGATTCCGGAATTGCTAGTTATAGGCGTAGCGATAAACTTGGCCCTCAGGAGCTTTGCCGAAATGAGGCCGAGCAGATCACCACGCAATGGTGTCCCAGTTTCGTCCGCCACAAGGGGCCGGTCGCCATCTCCGTCGGTCGACACAATGGCGTCAAACGCGTACTCTTTCGCCCAGCTCGCGAGCTTCTCGCATGTCGCCTCGGATAATGCTTCCGTATCGACAGGGACGAAAAACTCGGATCGGCCGATCGGTACAACATTTGCGCCATGGCTCTCCAAGATCGCAATCAAAATGTCGCGTGCAACGCTGCTGTGCTGATATACGCCGACCTTTAGCCCCTTAAGGTCTATTTCTGGAAGCAGGGCCTCGTAACGTTTGATAAAGAGGCCAGTTGCTTCGGCGGAGTGATCGATGCCGTGGCCGTGCTCAACCCTTGATGCATCGGCGTCGACTGCAAGCTGCTCCGCCAGCGCCGTGATCGCCTGCTCATCAGCCTTGTCGATCTCGCCGTTTGGCCCATAGAACTTGATGCCGTTTCGATCGGCCGGGATATGCGACCCCGTCACCATGAGTGATCCGGCACCGAGTTTAAGGCCATACAAAGCAAGTGCTGGTGTAGGCAGCGCTCCGCAGTCAATCGGCACCATTCCTGCCCGGGCGAGCGCTCCCATGCAGGTAGCGGCGATCTCGGGACTTGATGGGCGAAAGTCGCGGCCTATCAATACGATTGCTCCTCGGCCGGCCTGCCCCCGTTGGAGGAGCATCTTCGAAAAGGCTGTAGCGTAGAGCGCCGAAACGCTTCCGACGAGATCGGTTGCCAGTCCGCGCAGACCACTAGTGCCGAATTTCGGCTTCATTGTTTTCCCCATCACTACCCAGTGTTCAGGAGCCGCTCATCGCAACGTTAACAAACAAAGAGGACGAGTCGAACACGAATCGAACAAGTGTTATTGCGTCACGCGTCCTAAATGGCTATGAAGCGTCAGCTGAACTATTCAAAAAGCAATTCCATGCTTCCAAAGATTATCCCGGCTATCATGGCAGGGGGTAGGGGCACAAGGCTCTGGCCATTGTCCCGCGCAACTGCCGCAAAACAGTTTCTCAAGCTGGTAGGCGAGGAAACGCTGTTTCAAGCGACGCTTGAACGCGTGTCTGATTCCGCAATATATGGAGCACCACTCGTCATCACCAATGAGGACTACCGGTTTTTGGTGGCCGAACAGGCACGTCAGCGGGGGGTCACGCTTTCCAGAATCGTCCTTGAGCCGGTGCCACGTAACACGGCAGCCGCAGTCGCCGTCGCCGCACGAATCGTGGCTGATCGGTTTGGTAGGGACGCGTTTTTGTTTGTGCTGCCATCGGACCACGCCATTACGGTCGACGACGCCTACAAAAGCTGTATCCACTCAGCTTGCCTGACCGCAGCGGACGGCAAGCTCGTGACGTTCGGTATACAACCCACTGGGCCGGCGACGGGCTACGGCTACATTGAATGTGGCATGGACATCGGCAATGGCGCGCATGCGGTCAACCGTTTTGTCGAGAAACCTAGCCGCGAAAAGGCGGCGGCTCTTTTGGAGAGCGGCCACTACTTTTGGAACTCTGGTATGTTCCTCTTCCAGGTAGGTACGGTCATCGCCGAGCTCGAGGAATACGCACCCGACGTGCTGACGGCGGCCCAAAACGCTGTGGATGGCTCAACTGTCGACGCCGACTTCCTACGGCTCGCCTTTGAGGGTTTCAGCAAAGCACCATCCATCTCGATAGACTGTGCACTGATGGAAAAAACCGCGAACGCCGCTGTATTGCCATCGCATTTTTCCTGGTCGGATCTCGGCAGTTGGGATGCTGTTTGGGAGATCGGGGAGCGGAATGTGGACGGTAACGTGATCAAAGGCAATGCGACGGTCTCCAACACGAAGAATTCACTTGTGATGTCGCGTGCCAGCCATCTTGCTGTACAGGGACTCGACGGCGTCGCTGTCATCGCCAGCGAAGACGCCGTCTTCGTGGGCCGATTGGAAGAGGCACATGAGATCGGAAACCTTGTGAAGCGCCTCGCTGGCGACAGGAATACGGCACATCTTACGGAATCGCATCCAACATCGCTGCGGCCATGGGGAGGCTACACCACGATACTCACCGGCGATCGCTTTCAAGTAAGGCGGTTGTTCGTGCACCCGGGTAAAATGCTGTCGCTCCAGAAGCACTTTCATCGCTCGGAGCACTGGATCTGCGTGAAAGGGGTGGCGGAAGTGACAATCGACGACGAGGTAGGGATCCTGCACGAGAACCAGTCGATCTACATCCCAGAGGGGGCGGTACATCGGCTGGGGAATCCGGGCAAGATCATGCTGGAGATAATTGAGATTCAAACCGGTTCCTATTTGGGCGAGGACGACATCGTACGTCTCGTCGACGAATTTGCCGAACGCTGAGCAGCTAACCACATACTCGGGTGCACTGGCTTCGACGAGCCCATTCCGGCGGCGAGGGGAGATGTTGCTCGCCGGTGCGCAAGCCCTTAGAAATAGATTCTCCTGCGGTGCTGCGCCGACCACGCGGGGCGCCTCGGCATTCGTTGGAGGACATTTGTCGGATTCGATTTGGTGGCGAGACGCGGAGTAAATCCGCGACAGGGTCCGCATCCCCGTCGCCCGCGTGTCGGCTGAACTGAGAATTTTCTTCCACTCCTGGCTGATCTGAAGAACTGACCACTCGCGTTGTGCACGAGCAGTAAAGATCGATGAGGCAGCAGTTCCTAAGTCGTCGAGGAGACGAAGCTGCTCTAGCTGAGTCGAGGTAAAGCGCTGCGGCTGCGAAGAGATTCGGATCAAAGCGCTTAAAGAGATCGGCGGTCGGGTGCTGAAGATGCATCACCATGACCGGCGCCAAGTCGCTGATATATTCATGGTATCGATGGAGGTGATCCAAACAATCTATTTTACCAATCCCACGGACAGCTATTAGAAAACGCTGAATTTAACCGAAATCAAATGCATCGGCCGCAAGGTTGCGACGGTGCGAGGAGGACGCACATGCAGGTGCGGTGGAAACTGTGCTGGGAAAGCGAGTTAGAACTCTCCGACCACACGGAGCTTGCTGAGTTTTTTCGAGCGACCTATGGGCCGACGGGCGCCTTTAACGCAAAACCATTTGAAAATGGTCGCAGCTGGGCCGGAGCACGGCCCGAGCTGCGTGTCGTCGGTTACGACTCGCGCGGTGTGGCGGCCCATTTGGGAGTATTACGCCGTTTTATCAAGGTTGGAGAGACTGATTTACTGGTGGGCGAACTAGGACTGTGGGGAGTCCGCCCGGACCTTGAAGGCCTTGGACTCTGTCATTCGATGCGTGTGTTGTACCCAGCGCTTCGGCAGCTCGGCGTTCCATTCCTGTTCGGCACTGTTCGGCACGCACTGTTCAAGCATGTTGACAGGCTCTGCCGAGACGGTCTGGCGACCATCCTTCCGGGCATTCGCATCCGCTCCACCCTCGCAGATGTGTATCTCGACCTGCCCCCGACGCGGCTCGAGGAGCTCCTCGTCGTTGTTTTTCCGATCGGACGTCCAATGGGCGAGTGGCCCTCCGGTACGCTCATTGACAGGAATGGTCCAGAGCTATGAAACAACTGAATTGCAAATGCGAAGTGCCGAGCTTCTCTGCTGACGGCACCGAAGATCGTCGCGTTTACTTGACGTTTGACGACGGCCCGAATCCGCTCTTCACTCCTGAAATCCTGGATCTGCTGGCAGAGCACCGTGTGTCGGCGACTTTCTTCGTCATTGGTGCTTATGCGAAACAGCAACCGGAACTCATCCGACGTATGGTTGCCGAAGGGCACGAGGTCGCTAACCACACGATGACTCATTTGGACCTGTCTACATGCGGTCTCGGTGAAATAGAACGCGAAATACTTGAGGCGAACAGTGCTATCCGAATGGCATGCCCCGGCGCCCCAGTGCGACACATGCGGGCGCCATTTGGAGCCTGGACAGAAGAAGTACTTGCCGTCTCAACCAAGGCTGAAATGGCGCCCGTGCACTGGTCGGTAGACCCTCGAGACTGGTCTCGCCCCGGGGTCGACGCCATTGTCGATTCAGTCCTGGCATCTGTCCGGCCCGGCGCGATTGTACTTCTGCACGACGGGTGCCCTCCCGACGAGTTGAAGCCGGGCAGTCATGCCAGCCTACGCGACCAGACGGTCGAGGCGCTATCTCGTATAATCCCAGCGTTGCATGATGGTGGATTTTCAATCCACTCGCTTGCTCAGCATTATTGAACGGACGGAATCCCATGGATCTGCTCGGTACCACCAGCAGCGTGGCCATTTCTTTATATGCGCTGCTCTCGACTGCTTATAAAGGCATGCAAGCCATTTATGCCTTGCCAACAAACGTCTCATCCGCACCAGCGGGTGCCGCCGCTTCCGACGTGCTGCCGAGCGTGGATGTCATCGTGCCGAGCTACAATGAGGACCCGCGGACGCTTTGTGCTTGCTTGGCCTCCATTGGGGATCAAGATTATATCGGAGAACTGCGGATCTATGTAGTTGATGACGGTTCTGCGAATCGAGATGCCGTCTTATCCGTGCAATCTCATTATGCGCACAATCCGACGTTTCAGTTCATTTTGCTGCCAAAGAATGTCGGAAAGCGTAAGGCGCAGATTGCCGCGATACGGCGTTCATCGGGAGACTTGGTGCTCAATGTCGACTCGGATACGACAATCGCGCCCGACGTCGTCTCCAAACTTGTCCTGAAGATGAAAAATCCCGCGATAGGCGCGGCAATGGGTCAGCTCGCGGCTGGCAATCGGAGCGACACTTGGCTGACGCGGTTGATCGATATGGAGTATTGGCTTGCTTGCAACGAGGAGCGTGCGGCGCAGGCTCGCTTCGGCGCTGTTATGTGTTGCTGCGGCCCCTGTGCCATGTACCGCCGATCCGCGCTCCTTTTGCTGCTCGATCAATACGAGACGCAACTCTTCAGGGGCAAGCCAAGCGACTTCGGCGAGGATCGCCATCTCACGATCCTCATGCTGAAGGCGGGCTTTCAAACGGAGTATGTCCCGGACGCCATCGCGGCCACCGTCGTTCCGAATAGGCTAAAACCGTATCTGCGCCAACAACTGCGCTGGGCAAGAAGCACGTTCCGAGACACCTTGCTTGGGCTGCGTCTACTGTCTGGTCTCGATCGCTATCTGACGCTGGACGTGATCGGACAGAACCTTGGTCCGCTACTTCTCGCCCTCTCGGTGCTGACGGGGCTTGCGCAATTGGCACTGACAGCCACGGTTCCCTGGTCGACAATCCTCATGATTGCATCCATGACCGTGATCCGCTGCAGCGTGGCGGCGCTCCGAGCGGGCCAACTTCGATTTCTCGCGTTCTCGCTGCACACACTCATCAACATCTTTCTCTTACTGCCCTTGAAAGCCTATGCGTTGTGTACATTGAGCAACAGCGATTGGCTGTCGCGCGGATCCGAGGTCAGCGTAGCCGATAGCAATGAGAAACTGAACGCTATTCAAAGCCAGAAATTGGCGGCGTCTCACGGCACTCGAAATGACGGGTGATACTTGCGTTACTCTAGATGGACGAGTTTGAGGCGGGACATGAATTTATTGCGTCAGAAGTCGACCCCGGATGGTCGGTGCCGGTTCGGCACCAATCTGTTCGAGCAGGAGCACAACAGGCATATAGACGCAGAACATTCTCCAGCAGACTGTGTTTCAGCCCCGGCGATTAATCTTGCGGGCGTAAGAAAGTCATATGGCGACAAGTTCGTTGTCGACGGCCTCTCGTTCACTGTTGCGACGGGGGAGTGCTTCGGTCTGCTGGGGCCGAACGGGGCAGGCAAAAGCACAATCGCGCGTATGGTCCTCGGCATGACACCGCCTCACGCGGGCAGCATCGCTGTGCTCGGAGTACCTGTGCCAGCAAGGGCTCGCCTGGCACGCAGCGGCATCGGCGTGGTTCCACAGTTCGATAACCTTGATCTGGAATTCACGGTGCGCGAGAACCTGCAGGTGTTTGGTCGTTACTTCGGAATGAGCACGCGTGAGATCGAAGCAGTCATCCCATCCCTGCTTGACTTCGCGCGCCTCGAGAGCAAAGCGGATTCTCGCGTCGCGGACCTGTCCGGCGGCATGAAGCGGCGCCTGACGCTTGCACGTGCACTCATCAACGACCCACAGCTCCTGATAATGGACGAGCCGACTACTGGTCTCGACCCGCACGCGCGCCACCTGATCTGGGAACGGTTGCGGTCCCTGTTGGCACGCGGCAAGACAATTCTCCTGACGACCCATTTCATGGAAGAGGCAGAGCGGCTATGCGACCGGTTGTGCATCCTTGAAGAAGGGCGCAAGATTGCCGAAGGTCGACCTCATGCGCTGATCGAGGAGCAGATCGGCTGTCAGGTAATTGAGATATACGGTGGCAACCCGCGTGAGCTGAGTACGCTGGTCAGGCCTTATGCTCGGCGCCTGGAGGTGAGCGGAGAGACCCTCTTCTGCTATACGACCGATCCAGATCAGGTACGCGCGCAACTTCGTGAGCGGCCCGGCCTGCGCCTTCTAGAGCGTCCGCCCAATCTTGAGGATGTCTTTTTGCGGCTAACTGGTCGAGAAATGAAGGATTAAACGAATGTGGGAACGTTATGCGACGGCTCTGCCCGCCAATGGGTGGAACTGGATTGCGGTGTGGCGTCGCAATTTTCTGGCGTGGAAGAAGGTTGCACTTGCGTCGATTCTCGGCAGCCTCGCCGATCCAATGATCTACTTCTTTGGACTAGGCACCGGCTTCGGAATAATGGTAGGGCACGTTGAGGGTACATCGTACATCGCTTTTCTGGCAGCGGGCATGGTCGCCGCAAGCGCGATGACTGCGTCGACCTTCGAAACGCTCTATGCGGCTTACGGTCGAATGCGCGGAACCTGGGAAGCAATCCTGTGCACTCAACTTTCCCTTGGCGATATTGTTCTAGGTGAATTAGCGTGGGCAGCCACCAAGGCTCTTGTGACCGGTACAGGAATCACGATTGTTGCTGCGATGCTAGGCTATGCGGAATGGCCGTCCGTTCTCTGTACCTTGCCACTCATCGCGCTTACGGGTTTCGCCTTTGCGAGCTTAGCTATGATTGTCACGGCGCTTGCACCCAGCTACGACTATTTCATATTCTACCAGACCCTTGTCATCACCCCGATGCTGTTCCTGTCCGGCGCGCTCTTCCCGCTCACCCAACTACCCGACTCATTTCAGCAGCTGTCGCGTTTCTTGCCGCTGTCACATTCCATCGATCTCATTCGTCCGGCGCTGCTTGGACGCTCAGTTGAAAGCGTCGGCCTGCACATCGGCGCGCTTTGCATCTACATAGTAATCCCGTTCATCCTGTCGCTGGGCCTGTTTCGTCGGCGGCTGATGCGTTGACCAACCGCTGGCATATCGATGCGGTGTCGTCTGGATAGATTATTCTTGGAGCATTTAGGCTGTAGAGATCTGGCTTGTCAGTGGGCCCGGAAAATCCCCGCGTCAGTTCCACAGTAAGCTGCGGGGTCAAAGCGCCGAGCGGGTCTTCGATGCGCTGACATCCGACCGAGACAATCAGTACCTGATGATCGACAGCACTATCGTCCGCGCCCATCGACAGGCGGCAAGTGGAAAAGGGCGGTCAAGGATCAGGCGCTGGGGCGTTCCAGAGGTGGACTGACCACCAAGATTCATATGCTGGTCGATGCGCTCGGACGTCCCCTGCGCTTCATTGTGACAGCCGGTCAGGTCGGCGACATCACGCAGGCTCCTGCTCTTATTGACGGCCAGGAAGGTCAGGCTGTGCCCGCCGACAAAGCCTATGACAGCAATGCCTTGCGTGCAACGATCGCAAGTAGGGGGCCGAAGCCGTCATTCCCTCAAACCGTTCCCGCAAGATCATCATCCCGCACGACCCGGTCGTCTATCGGCACCGTAAACAATATCGAACGGCATTTCCATTCCATCGCCTCAAGCACTTTCGACGCGTCGCAACGCGTTACTCGCCGAACACTCCACTTTACTGGCGTCATCTATCTCGCTGCGATCCTGATCTGGCTACGATGAATGTCGATCGGTCCTAACTCTAGGCGAGGCCATATCTCAGGTGGCGAGCCCTCCTGGCTTGCTGCTAAAGATGCCTGAATGCCAGAACTGCATTCGTGCCTCCCATACCAAAGGCGTTGCTCAGTGCCACGCGCACCTTACGTTCCCGCGGCACATTGGGGGTGACGTCGAGATCACATTCAGGGTCTGGCTCACGATAATTGACTGTCGGCGGCACGACACCCTCGCGCATCGCCATCACACAGGCAATCATTTCAAGCGCTCCCGCCGCGCCGAGGCAATGCGCGTGCATGGACTTGGTGGAAGAGATGGATATTGAATAGGCATGGTCACCGAAGACGCGCTTGATCGCCGTCGTTTCGGTCTGATCATTGGCTCTGGTCCCAGTGCCGTGCGCGTTTAGGTAGTCCACATCCCCGGCATTCAGCCCGGCATCAGCAAGGCAGGCGCGCATAGCCGCCTCCGGCCCCTCTACAGCAGGTGCGACGATAGCGAACGCATCGGCGGAAAAGCCGACGCCGGCGATCTCGGCAAGTATTACGGCACCGCGCTCTGCCGCATGTTCATAGCTTTCCAGCACGGCCATCCCCGCACCCTCGCCCAGCACCACGCCCTTTCTATCGGCCGAGAAGGGCCGGCAGGTGTCCGGCGCCAGGACACGCAGTGCTTCCCATGACTTCAGCACGCCCCACATGAGCGGCGCTTCGCTGCCGCCGGCAAGCATTACGTCGGCGCGACCGAGCCTGATCTGATCGACCGCCGTAGCGATCGCATGATTTGCTGAGGCACAAGCGGACGTGACGCCCAGGACAGGCCCGCGCAAGCCAAGGTTCATGCTGACCTGACCGGCAGCCGCGCTCGGCATGACTTTAGGTGCGGTAAGGATGGCAGCGCGGCGGGCGCCATTTAGAAGGAGAGCACGGTAGTTTTCTTCGATCGCGCCCCAGCCGCAGATGCCAACGCCCACCGTTGCGCCGAAGCGGTGGGCGTTTCCTTCATCAATGGAGAGTCCGGCCTGTCGCATGGCTTCCCGCGCTGCAATCACCGCGAGCAGGCTGAAGCGGTCCATGGAGATGAGTTGTTTGCGATCGATGTCGTGCTCCGGCAGCGCTGGGATCTCGGCACCGACCATGCCCTTCAATTCATGAAGCTCCGAATGGACGATGGGGCCGATAGCGGAACGACCCTCGCGCATTGCTTTCCAGATGGTGGCAGCGTCGGTGCCGAGTGCGCACAGCCCACCCATTCCGGTGATGACGACGCGTCTGTGCATTCAAACCTCTTCGGCGAGCAAGCGGCGTACGGCTTCCACCACATCGCCGACATTCTGGAGGTTTGACCAGGCCTCGGCGGTGTTCAACTCGATTCTGATGCCGTAGCTCTGTTCGAGGTCCCAGAGAATATCCGCCAGCCCCAACGAATCGACTCCGAGCGAGGTCAGTTCGCTGGCAGCCGTTATCTCGTTGCCGCTTAAGCCGGGAGATACATCGGCGCCGTTCGATGCGACACGGTTTTTGATCATCGCGATAACGTCATCTACGAGTTGATCTGGCATCCTGGTCTCCTATCGTTTGACTTCGACACAGACGCGGCGCGATCCAACGCTTTGCGCGTCTACTTGCCGCCCGCCGAGCGTGCCCCACGTGGGGAGCATCGCCATTAGACGCACAGGTCCTACGTGCGCGTGGCGTCCGGTCCGAAACTTGTGGCGTAATTGCGTTGGTGAACCCTTCGTGCCGGTCATCGACTGTGGTTTTCCTCTACCGTTCTCAATCTCTCTGCGGGCACTTGATTTCGGTTAAATTCAGCGCTTTCTAATAGCATTCGACATCATTGGTAAAATCGATTATGTGGATTACACTCATTCACGCCATGGATGCGACAGGACATGCGATTCAAGGGCCTTGATCTCAATCTGCTCGTTGCGCTCGACGCGCTGATGACCGAGCGCAAGCTTACGGCTGCGGCACGCAGCATCAACCTCAGTCAGCCGGCGATGAGCGCGGCCATCGCCCGGCTACGTACCTATTTTAGCGACGAGCTGTTTACCATGCAGGGCCGCGAACTTATCCCAACACCGCGTGCGGAAGCGCTTGCTCCCGCGGTCCGCGACGCCCTTCTGCAAATTCAGCTCTCCATCATTGCTTGGGAGCCGTTCAGCCCGACACAATCGGAGCGCCGCTTCAGGATCGTCCTTTCCGATTTCATGACACTGGTGTTCTTTGACAAAGTCGTGGGGCGTGTGGCGCGGGAAGCCCCCGCCGTCAGCTTCGAGTTGCTGTCTCTCGATGATGAACCCGATGAACTACTCCGGCGCGGTGACGTCGATTTTCTAATCCTTCCGGAACAGTTCATGTCGAACGGACACCCCAAAGCGAAACTGCTTGTCGAAACACTCGTGTGCGTGGGTTGCCCCACGAACCAACAGCTGTCGCGACAGCTTTCCTTCGAAAAATACATGTCGATGGGGCATATTGCAGTCAAGTTCGGGCGTACGCTGAAGCCAACCATAGAGGAATGGTTATTGCTGGAATACGGTCTCAAAAGGCGAATCGAGGTAGCCGTGCCGGGCTTTAGCATGATTCCGCCGTTGCTACCGGGCACCGACCGTATAGCGACTATGCCGTCACGACTGGTCAAGCATTTCGCAAAGACGATCCCGCTGCAGATCGTGGACCTTCCGGTGCCACTTCCCGCATTCACCATTGCGGTTCAATGGCCGGCCCTTCACAATGGCGATCCGGCAAGTCTCTGGATGCGGCAGATGCTGCTACAGGAGGCCGCCCGAATCGAATCTCGCCCCGAGACTTGTTAGCGCAAAGAGTAGATCGACGCGGTTTCTGGCGAACACTTGGATCTGAGACACTAATCGCACCAGGATCGATCGTTCGCGCCGCTGGCACCTGCCAAGGTCGCGGCGCTCATGAGTTCCGAGCGCGAGCACCCGTCTTTGCCAGCGCTGGGCCCCGCAGACGCCCCCTCGTTCAAGATCTGCTTATGCCCGCGGCTTTACGAGCCGCGCACGGCAGCCCTCGTTGCAGGCTTAGCAGGCTGTTGAAAAAGAAGCTGGCCTAGAGGCTTTAGCCGTGATTCAGTGGCTTCGTGAGTTTCGGAGTTGATGGATGCGCGGCGGCGATGTGAGGACGGGTGAACTCTTCAGCTATGTCGATCTGGAGGATCGGGTTCGTCGTGATCATCCGCTGCGGGCAATCCGGCGGATCGTGAACGACGCGCTCGTTTTGCTGGAACGGGAGTTTGCAGCGCTCTATTCGCCGATCGGGCGGCCGTCGATCGCGCCTGAGAAGCTTCTGCGCGCCATGCTTTTGCAAGCCTTCTATTCGATCCGCTCTGAGCGGCTTTTGATGGAGCGGCTGGAATACGACCTTCTGTTCCGCTGGTTCGTTGGCATTGGCATTGACGATCCCGCTGGGGACCATTCGGTGTTTTCGAAGAACCGCGACCGGTTGCTGGAAGGCGACATCGCCGCGAAGTTCCTCCGTGCGATCCTGGCGCAGCCCAAGGTAAAGCGGCTGCTGTCAACGGACCACTTCTCTGTCGATGGCACGCTGATCGAAGCCTGGGCGTCGATGAAGAGCTTCAAGCCGAAGGACGGCCCAAGGGGCGATTCTGGCGAACCACCGTCGGATGCCGGTGGTCGGAATGTGGAAGCAGACTTTCATGGCGAAAGGCGTTCCAACGAGACGCATGCTTCAACGACCGACCCAGACGCAAGACTTTATAAGAAGGGCAAAGGCAAGGAGGCCAAGCTGTGCTTCATAGGGCATGGGCTGATGGAAAACCGCCATGGCCTGCTGGTCGATGCCTATCTGACAGAGGCCAGCGGATATGCTGAACGGGTAGCGGCGCTGCACATGGTCGAGCCCTTCACTGAGCGGACACAAGCGATCACGCTGGGTGCCGACAAGGCCTATGACACAAAGGACTTCGTCAAAGATTTGCGGTCGATGAAGGTGACGCCCCATGTGGCGCAGAACATCAATGGTCGCCGCTCGGCCATCGACGGGCGCACGACGCGCCATTCCGGCTATGGGGTCAGCTTGCGTATCCGCAAGCGCATCGAGGAGGCGTTCGGCTGGATCAAGACCGTCGCGGGGCAGGACAAGACGAAGTTCCGTGGCCGCGACCGCGTCGGATGGGCCTTCACCTTCGCGGCCGCCGCCTATGATCTGGTGCGGTTACCGAAACTGATAGCGGTGCTGTCATGAGCGCGGCGTCGAATTGCCGCCTGATTGGCTGCTGGCGGATCGTCGAGGCCGATCTGTGGGATCGGGATTATCTCGACCTGGTCGAGCCCGCCAAAATTACCATCGGGGCCAACGGTCATGGCGAGATCGCCTTCGGTGCGATGCAAGCGGGCCTCGATCTCGGTTACAGCACGTCCATGGTCTCCTTCACATGGGCAGGATGCGACGAAATGGATGAAGTCTGGGGTGACGGACATGCCGAATTGCTCGACGATGGCACGATCGAGATCACTTTCGCATACCACAACGGCGACGAGGCCATACTCAAGGCCAAACCGGAGACTTCTTCAACAGCCTGTTAGAGCCCCACAGCGTCCTTCGTGCGTCCTGAAGTGCGGTCGGCGCCGTCGGTGAAGACGTTGCTGGTCAGCAGCTTCCTGCGCGATACCTTGATGAA
>NZ_JASKLR010000048.1 GCF_030124325.1 Sinorhizobium sp. 8-89 | reverse complement strand
CGAGAGCGCGCCGTCGGATGTCGCCCACCATGCCGCGGGTCGTATTGAGATCGAGATTGCCGGCGCGCGCATGACCGTGATCGGCTCGGTGGCGCCCGAATTGGCGCAGGCGATGGTGGCGGCGTTGCGAGGACGCCGGTGATCGGACTTTCGCCGAATGGCGTGAAGATCATGGTGGCGACGCAGCCTGTCGACTTCCGGCGCGGCATGAATGGCCTTGTTGCGCTGGTGGCGTCAGCGCTTGCGGCCGATCCCTATTGTGGCGACGTGTTCGTGTTCCGCGCCAAGCGTCTCGATCGACTTCGCTGCATTTATTGAGACGGATCAGGCATGATCCTGGCGACGAAATGGTTGGAGGCGGGCAAGTTCGTTTGGCCGCCGATCCGCGATGGCGCGATGCAGATGAGTAGCCAGGAGTTCTCGCTTTTGCTGGCCGGCATTGACTGGACGCGCGTCAAACGAAACGCGGTGAGGAGGCCCTCAAAAGCAGGCTGATCCTATTGGTTTTGCTCGCAGATTCAGGATCATGTGCTAGGGTCCGGCATGCCGCTTCGACCCACCCCTTTGCCTCAGGATGCTGCGCAATTAACCCGGATCTTCTCTCGCTCGACGAGGAGAATGTCGATCTCAAAGCGCGCGTTGCCTTCCTGGAGCAGCAGCTCTTTGGGGCGAAGTCGGAGAAAATGACGACGATCGACCCGACGCAGGCGACGCTCGAGCTTGGCGACCTCAGCGACATTCCCGAAGCTGCCAATGACGATGTTGCGCCCGTCACCGAGGGGACACCGCAGGTTCGACGATCGCCGTCCCGCAATATCGGCCGTTTGCCCAAGCACCTTCCCCGCTAGAGGTTATCGAGCCGGAGAGCAGGGTTTGCCCGTGCTGCTCGTTCGAGCTTCATTGCATCGGCACGGATGTCAGCGAAGCGCTGGACATCGTGCCGGCGGTCGTCCGGGTCAAACGGACGATCCGGCCGCGCTATGCATGCCGGGCCTACGAGAGCGTTATTGTGCAGGCTCCGGCGCCGGCGCGCGTAATGGATGGCGGCATGGTGACCACGGCATTCGCTGCCCATGTCGCCGTTTCGAAGTTCGCTTGGCATCTGCCGCTGCATCGCCAGGCCCAGATGCTTGCCTCTTGCGGCGTGATCCTCGATCGCGGCACGCTTGGAGCCTGGGTGACGCGGATCGCCTGGTGGCTCGAGCTTCTCTATGATGCGCTCACCGCCTTCATCCGCTCCCAGCCGAGGGTATTTTGTGATGAGACCCCGCTTCCGCGGCTCGATCCGGGACGCAAACGCACCAAGCTCTGCCAACTCTGGGCGCAAGCGATCGACGACCGACTCTGGAATGGCCCGGCGCCGCCGGCGGTGGCCTATATCTTTGTCGAAAGCCGCAGCGCTCGCGAGATCGAGGGACAATTGTCGTCGTTTACCGGCGCGCTGCAGGTTGACGGATACCAAGCCTATAAAACTTTGGCCAAGCGCCGGGGGAAGAGCAATGTCGCCCCCATGCGGCTGGCGTTCTGCCTTGCCCATGCGCGGCGCAAGTTCGTCGATGTCGTCAAACTGACCGGCTCCGCGGAGGCGCTGTCGATCCTTGCCAGGATTGCCCAGTTCGATTCCAGACATCGTATAAGTATAATCATAAACAGCTTCCGCCTCGAGTGATACGCGGCCCCGATTTGACCGGAACGCAAAGGGTGTGTGCGCCACAAGCGGTCACAATTCTATCGAAGACCGAATACAACTATGCTGACCACTGAGCCTTCACGCCGCAACGTCACCATCCTTCAAATCACTGACACACACGCCATTCCCGTTCTTTGCTCACACGCAGCAATTGCGGGCACCGCTTCCTTTCACATGGCAACTTTCATTTTCGAAATTATGCTCCGCTCCATGTAATCCAGGAAGTCCGCCTTAAACTGTTTTGCATGCTCTTGGGCGAGACGCTCGGCCTCATCTGCGTTTTGCTCACGGATTGCTTCGACCATCTCTCGGTGGTGCTGGTTGAACCGCTCAACTGGGGAACCGAGGCTTGCAAACAGAAACTCACTGTGAAAATAAAGCATTCGTCGCCCCTCTTCCAAGATGCGCTTATAGAATCCCGCAAAGTACTGATTGCGGCCGGCTTGTGCGATCCGTAAATGGAAATCGTAATTGCCTTCAATCATCGGCAACCAGTCGCGAGTATCGAAGCTAAGCTTAGCTTTCTTTTCGTATATCCGGAGCGTGGCGTCGATCTCCTTTATATCGCGCTCTGACCGACAAATGGCAGCTGAGCGGTGGGTCGCGCGCTGCAAAAGGTCGAGAGCATCTAGGTATTCTGGCACGCTACGGAAGTCGAGCGGCGCAACAATTGTACTTCGGTTCTGAGCCATAATGACCAGACCCTCGCTAGCGAGGCGCACCAGAGCCTCTCGAATAGGCGAGCGCGAAAGTTGAAAGCGATTTCCCAGCCCTACCTCGTCCAATGGGGCGCTAGGAGGCAGGGCCATGCTTAGAATGTCGTGACGCAGTTCGGTATAGACGCGTGTGCTCGAGATTTCTCGAGGAAGGGTGGTCTCGTTACTCGGTACCGTTCCTTTTGCTGGCATGGTAATCTGCAATCCTCGCTCTAGAGTAACCGCGACAGCACCGTTGCCCATGTCGATCGGCATCGCCTCGCGCGCTATTAATGATTGTCGCATTCTATTACTAGCAATGTGGGTTAAGATCGACAACATTCACGCAGCATTGACTTAACAGTTCCTCAACCAAGCCAATCGACCCTGCTAAATGAAGCAGAAGCAGGCTCGCGCCCTTTGCGTCAACGCAGCAGGTCGAAAGCTTCGCCCCAGCAATCCGCAACCATATATCCGAGTTGATAAGGATCGCTGGGATCCACGCCAATTTGATGAATGCCGTGGACCCACCCTCGCCCAGAAATACGAGGCAAGATTGCCGTCCTTTCCCCGACCAGGGTATCTCCAACAATCGACACCTGGAATTCACTGTCTATGATTGAGCGCGCCACCCGTGTTTCGCCTATCTCAAACTGTCCACGGGCATGCATAACAGCCAGCCGCGCACTGTTGCCGGTACCGCACGGAGAGCGATCCACGCGGCCAGGCGCCTGAACAGTAACGCCCTTCATCCGTCCCTCGGCATCAGTGCCCACGAACATTGTATATGACAGGCCGTTGAGGGCGCTTATTTCAGGGTGGCGGACTTCGAGCTGCTCACCGATCGCCCGTTGAACTCTACATCCAATATCGACCAGCTTTCGGGCGTTCTGAGCGGTCAACTCAAGATCGAATTGCGCTGGATCAATCAACCCGTAGAAAATCCCACCGAAACTGATGTCAACTACCACTTTCCCGAGCCCCGCTACGTCGACGGTGACGTCCATGAGCAGGGGAAACGATGGCGGCATGTCAAGAGTGACGCGCTGGCACTTGCCATCAGAGCAGGCGGCAGTGGCTTTAACCAACCCAGCGGCGGTTTCGAGAATGACGACAGTTTCCGGTTGTCGCATCTCCAGCATTCCGGTCTCGAGCAGCACTGTGACAAGACAGATGCTGTTCGAACCAGACATTGCATGAGCCTTGTCCCCTTGGAGAATTATGAAAGCCGCGTCGGCTGTCGGATCGCATGGCCGTAGAAGTAGATTAGTGCTCATCTGAGCACAGCCGCGTGGCTCATTCACTAAGAATTTACGCAGAGAATCGTCGGTTCTATTAATATAGATCAGCTTGTCGGCAATCGTCTTGCCGGGAAGATCTATAACTCCTCCGGTCACGATGCGACCCACCTCTCCTTCAGCATGTGCCTCGACCATTGTGATGGTTTTTGTCCAGCGCATAGCATATTCCTAATCTGGCGAATATTCGGACGTTCATTTGAACACTGAGCAACGGCTCCGAGTCGATCGAATAACATTTTTTATCGGCCGACTATCCATTTCATATACACAGGCTGCATTGAGAACTGATCGTTCTGCATTCGGCGTTACTGTGGGCTGATACTTATGGCCCGTCCGGGCGCTTCGCCAACCAGTGCAACACGTCTCACCGGTTCCACCCGTTTGCCAGCGCCTTTGCCTGACCGCGAAAGGCTTTCGCCCGTTCATACAGGGGCCCCCATTCGGCAACGGGTACTAGGGAACCACCCGTCGTCCAAGAAACATGCGTTGCGTGCCGAAATGTTCGGCCGATCCCTTGCACCCGGCAATACCTACGTCCCGCGTCGCTCGCGGTTAGGAAAAGTGGCCCAAAGAAAGAAATGGCGGCAGATGGCTCTACTTGCATGCTCTCGGTCTCCCGTACGGACAGCATCATGTCCAGCATCTGTCCATCGTTGGCAGTGTAAATACCTGAGACTAGGTCCGCCATTAGGGGTGCTACGAATGGAGAAGCTCGGCCGACGGCTAGTCCGTCGGCCTCAGTCACATTGTCGAGACCGATCTCGTAAACGGAGACCGGACGGTGAACGCCCGACAGCAACTGAAGAAGCATGCAAGGAGAGGCCGACGGTTCTGCCCAAAAGCAATGCACGTTCCTGCCGAAAAGCGCCTTCAGTCCATATGTGATCCCCCCGGGCGCGCCTCCGACGCCGCAAGGCACGTAGACAAAGAGCGGATGATCGTCATCGACAACCACCTGCAGTTGCTCAAGCTGCGAAGCCAATTCGGCCGCGGCAGCGCCGTAGCCGGCAAATAGGTTTACAGAATGCTCGTCGTCGACAAAGTGGCATTTCGGATCGGATTTTGCGCTCTCGCGCCCCTGCTCAACTGCTACAGAGTAGTCACCTGCATGCTCGATCACCTCGACGCCCTTTTCGCGGAGGAGATCCTTCTTCCAGCTCTTGGCATCGCGCGACATATGCACGGCGGTGCGGAAGCCAAGGCTTGAGGCGATCATCCCAATGCTCAGTCCGAGATTACCCGTGCTACCAACGACAACCGAATAGTGTGAAAAGAGACGACGCGCGTCCGGGTGCGTGTAGTTCGGCATTCCGGACGACGGCGGTGGCAAGCCGTTCTCCGTCGCCACGCTCTCTGCAAAGGCAAGCACCTCATTAAACCCTCCACGCGCCTTGATCGACCCGGCGATTGGCAAGCAATGGTCCGCCTTGACAAGCCACCGCGGAATGTCCCAGCACTTGGCAAGGTCTTCGGCCGAGAAGAGCGGGGACTCCACGACTTTGGACAGAGCACGCGTCCCCGGGAAAGAGCGCTGAAGATGATAGTGGGCGTTGTGCAAACGACGCCGTGCATCGGCGATGTCTTTTTTATACGCCGTGACATCATGTGATGTTGAAAGAGCCGGGTTGATCCACAAGATCTGAGACTCCGCCGCCAGCTGGGCGAAAAGCCTGTCCTCGTTCTGCCCGGTGTCGTCAATCATAAGGTGTCTCCTGCGAGAGTGCTTTGATTCTGGTCATATCCTATGCAATCAACACATTCCGGTGTGGCGGCTACCGGAGCTGCACCCGGATTGATTACGTCTCAGTGTACTGGTCGTGAGCGACCAAAGAGCCTTTGTCCTTTCCACCAAATCCCGATTCCATATCCACCAACTCGGACCGCGAAATCGCCTTCGACACTTGGTCATAAAACTTATCTGTCGCCTCGGCATCCCATCGCATCGTCTCGATACTGGCAGGAAAATCGACGTTGCGGGAATCGTTAAGAGGCCTCCCGCAGTCAAGCGTAGCGCAAGCTCTTTCGACGTTTTTTTCGGTCGGGTCGGCAAAGCGCAGCAGCGTCTTTTTGGAGTCGCGCGGCGATTGGCGCGACCACGACCCACTTTCAAATACGCGCCCGGGGGCGACGGCTTAATCAATATCAACCTCAGCGACCGAAGAGACCTGCGCCAGTTCATTGCCACTCACTGCGTTGAGCGTCGCAAACGATTCGCCGCGTTCCGTGTTACGATAGTCGCCGTTGGTGAAGGGACAGGTCTCAAAAGCGACGGGGATTTTGATGTGGGCAACCACATCTGTCTCCTTGACAGATTTCCAGTCGATCAATTCACCCACGAGGCGATATTTTGCGACTTGAGGTCTTCGTAGAGAGTGCGAAATTCTAAGCGCTCAGCATCGGAGAGTCCGATCAGCGGGGCCCGGACATCGCCGATCGGAACACCGGCGAGGGAAGCACCATATTTGATATACTGGTTAAATTTCCCACCATTTTCGAGCAGATAGATCAAGGGCATCATCAACTTCATCAACTTGCGCCCAAGCAAGAAGTCTTCCTTCTTCACGCATGTATTGTAGAGGGCGACATGCTCCGCCGGCAGGAAGTTGGACGCCCCCGCGATCCATGAGCGCGTACCCCAAAGAAACTGGTCCAACACCTGGTCGTCAAAGCCACAGACGCGTTGCAGCTCGGGATAGAGGAGCATGTGCTCGTAATAGCGGGAAATTGAACCACTCGATTCCTTGATGGCAAAGATCTTTTTGATGTCGAGGACACCTTCCAGGAACTCTTTGTCCATGTCGACGCCGGTTCGTGCGGGGAAATTGTAGAGAATGATGGGCAACGACGTCCTTTCGGCGATATTGCGGAAATGCGCGATGAGTTCCGATTTGCCCGGCAGGGAGTAAGGCGGAGCAGCGAGCAGTTGCGCCCCATAGCCTAGACCCTCGGCGAACTTGGCGAGTTCAATCGTCTCTTCGGGCCGCATGCTGTTACTACCGACATACAGCGGAACGCTTCCCTGCACGACCTCGGCCACCCGCGTCAGAACGGCTTTTCGCTCCTCCACTGTCTGGGAGTAGTACTCGCCAGTTGAGCCGCCTGGAACAAGTGCATGCACGCCGTTGGAAACAAGGAACTCGACCAGCTTGTCCAAAGCTTTCAGGTCTACAAGTCCATCATTGTGATAGGGGGTAGCGAGGGCCGTGAGTATGCCGCTTAGTTGAGGTATCTGCATTGAAATCTCCCTGCATTGAGAACGAGGTACACCGCCGTACCGCCTGTTGTCGACATATTGTCGCGAGAACGATTTGTCAACGAATATCTGTCGGTCCGCCAGTGAACGGACACTGGCCAATCAAGTCGCCAATCCCAACTTTGCGGATCTCAGCGGCCTTTGTTGAGCTACAGCGCCGCGCGTCTTTTCAGACGCGCAAAGGACGCTGTAACAATTTGAATCTACGCATCGTGCTTTCCGAAAATCGATTCCGATTTTCGGGCCGACGCGCTAGCCTGCAGTTCTCACTGCGGCTCTGGTATTGATTGGCGCTGTCGGCTGTCGTGGGCGCTTGACACCGAGGACGCGAGTGGCCGTTGTCGCGTTGTACGGCATTTGTCTGGGCCGGCGATGTTTCGTCTGTCGTTGGCGGGAAGGGTTCGAGTCCGGCGGCATCACCGGGCCGCGCCTATCCGAGCATGGGCCAGGGCAAATTCCGCAGCATAGGATGGACCCAGGCCATCGCCACCTTGATGCGACGGACCAAGACGCGGACGTTCGCGCCGATCTTCAGGAGTTTCAGGCGGATCGTGCCGCAGGTCGCGTCGGCGAGCCGGGAGCGGGCGAGACGAGGAGGCGACAGGTGCAGACCAACGAGGCGAACCACAGCCGGAGCTGATTGTCACGCATGGTGTGAGCGCTGGTGCTGTCTGCATAAAGGTCGCGCTTGCGCGACGAGGTGACGATGAAGCGATGAAGCGCCGATTGGCGCTCTGCGTTGTCCGTTCGGCCTTGGCGACGACGCGCCGGCGGCGCGACTAGCCGTCTTCGTCGATCACGTGAAGTCGTGTGCGGAAGGGGCGCGCCGCCTGACCGGTTTCGCTGGCGTTTGTATGATAGCTGGTCAAGGGCGGAGGTGGACGTGCGCTGGGAGCGCGCCTGCCGCGCAGCCGTTCCACATTTGTTGTAACCCTTGTTGGCGTTTGCGCCAACAGCGTTTGTGGCGACAATGCCCGATGAAGTCAGTCGAACGCTTGAATGTCTGGAAAAGGGGCGCCCGGCCATAGCCCGGGCAACCGTGCGCGGTGTGCGGGTATACACGCGCAGGGGAACACTGTGAATTTGGATTGCGTTACGCCGATCTGAAGTTTGCTAATTTAGTTCCCCGCGCCCGCCATCTTCCGCCCGGCAATTGCCTTTTCAAGCCAGCCGAGCTCCAACGCGGGGACGGACGACAAAAGCAGGTCGGTATAGTCGTCGAACTGCGGCGTCAGCACCTGGCTCTTCGCCCCATAGCGCGCCACTTCGCCGCGATACATAACAGCAATGGAATCGGCGATCGACTTCACCGTGGCGATGTCATGGGTGATGAAGAGATAGGCGACCTGTTCGATCTCTTGGAGATTGAGCAAGAGCTTGAGGATGCCGTTCGCCACCAGCGGGTCGAGTGCCGAGGTCACCTCGTCGCAGATGATCAGCTTCGGCTTGGCCGCAAGCGCCCGGGCGATGCATACGCGCTGTTTCTGGCCGCCCGACAGTTCGGCGGGATAACGGTCGATGAAGCCGGTGCCCATCTCGATTTCCTCGAGCAACTCCTTCACCCGCCTATCGCGCTCGGCGCCGCGCAGGCCGAAATAGAAGGTCAGCGGCCGGCCGATGATGGTGCCGACGGTGTGGCGCGGGTTCATCGCCACGTCGGCCATCTGGTAGATCATCTGCAACTGGCGAAGGTCTTCCTTGGTCCGGTCGGCAAGCTTGTTGGAGAGCTTGCGGCCGTCGAAGATCACCTCGCCCTGCTGCGGCGGCAGGAGGCCGGTAATGGCGCGGGCAAGGGTCGACTTGCCCGAGCCGGATTCGCCCACGACCGCCAATGTCTGGCCGGGATGGATGTCAACCGACACATTCTTCAGCACCTTGACGATGCCATTGCCATAGGCGGCCGTGACATTCTTCACCGACAGGATCGGCTTCGGCGTCGGCTGTTTCTCCTGATGCTCAATGTGATGCACCGAGACCAACGCCTGGGTATAGCTCTCCCTGGGTTCCTTGATGATCTGCTGTGTTGTGCCTTTCTCGACCATCTTGCCGTGACGCAACACCATGATGTCGTCGGCGACCTGGGCCACGACCGCGAGGTCATGGGTGATGTAAAGCGCGGCGACACCGGTGGCGTGGATCGCTTCCTTGATAGCTGCGAGCACGTCGATCTGCGTCGTCACGTCGAGCGCGGTGGTTGGCTCGTCGAAAATGATCAAATCGGGCTCTGGGCAGAGCGCCATCGCGGTCATCACGCGCTGCAGCTGGCCGCCCGAGACTTGGTGCGGATACCGCTTGCCGATGTTATCAGGGTCGGGAAGGCTGAGCTTCGTGAACAGCGAAACGGCCCGCCGCTCTGCCTCCACGCGGTTGGCGACACCGTGCGTGAGGCAGGCCTCGACAACCTGGTCCATCAGCCGCTGAACCGGATTAAAGGCCGCTGCCGCCGATTGCGCGACATAGCAGACTTCGTGGCCGCGCAGCTTGCGGATGCCGTTCTTGCCCTGCTTGAGGATATCCCGACCGTTGAGGATGACCTCGCCGCCGGTGATGCTCACGCCGCCGCGGCCGTAGCACATCGGCGACAGGCCGACGGTGGATTTGCCGGCGCCGGATTCGCCGATCAGGCCGAGTACCTTGCCCTTCTCCAGCGTCAGCGACACGTCGTCGACGATGGTGATCGTCCTCGGCTTCTCGCCGGGCGTATAGGTCGTCGCCTCGATGCGGAGATTTTTGATGTCGAGCAGCGTCTCAGCCATTGCCGCGCCCTCCCTTGAGATCGGTCGTGCGGTTCAGGATCCAGTCCGCGACGAGGTTGACGGAGATGGCCAGCACCGCGATCGCCGCGGCCGGGATCAGCGCGGCCGGAATGCCGAAGATGATCCCGTCCTTGTTCTCCTTGACCATGCCACCCCAATCGGCTTCCGGCGGCTGCACGCCGAGGCCGAGGAAGGAGAGCGCCGAGAGGAACAGCACCGCATAGATGAAGCGCAGGCCGAATTCCGACACCAGCGGCGACAGCGCGTTGGGAAGGATCTCGGCAAAGATCACCCACCATTTGCTCTCGCCACGCAGCTTGGCTGCCTCGACGAAATCCATGACATTGAGGTCGACCGCCACCGCCCGCGACAGGCGATAGACGCGGGTGGAATCGAGCACGCCCATGACGATGATCAACGTGGCAAGAGTCGATGGCAGCACGGAGAGCACCACCAGCCCAAAGATCAGCGTCGGGATCGCCATGAGCAAGTCGACGAAGCGCGACATCAGCGTGTCGAACCAGCCGCCGACCACTGCGGCGGTGAAGCCGAGGATCGCGCCCATGCAGAAGGATAGCAGCGTCGCGAGAACCGCGATCAGGATCGTGGTCTGTGCGCCATGGATCATCCGCGACAGCAGGTCGCGGCCGAGATTGTCGGTGCCAAAGAGGAACTTTGCCGACATCGGCTCCCACACGCCGCCAGCGATCTCACCGAGGCCATAGGGCGCGACGACATGGGCGAAGATCGCCACGAGGAAGAACAGGGCTGTGATGATCAAGCCGATCAGCGCGCCGGTGGGAATGCGTCTTAGCATGGGCGCACTCTCTCACTTCGGATGCCGGAGGCGCGGATTGGCGAGAATGGACGCCACGTCGGCCACGACATTGAGGAAGATGTAGACCGCCGCGAAGATGAGGCCGACGGCCTGCACTACTGGCACGTCGCGCTTGGCGACATGATCGACGAGATATTGTCCCATGCCGGGATAGACGAAGATTACCTCGACCACGACCACGCCCACCACTAGGAAGGCCAGATTAATCGTGACGACGTTGATGATCGGCGCGATGGCGTTGGGGAAAGCGTGCTTGCGGATGATCTCGAAGGCGCTGAGGCCCTTGAGTTCGGCAGTTTCGATATAGGCCGACTGCATGACGTTGAGGATCGCGGCACGCGTCATGCGCATCATATGCGCCAACACGCCCAGCGTCAGCGCGGTACAGGGCAACGCGATCGCCTTCATCTTTTCGAGGAACGGCATGCCTTCATGGACTGTCGAGATCCCCGGTAAGATTGGGAAGGTGACGGCGAAGATGAAGACCAGCAGATAGCCGATGAAGAATTCCGGCAGCGAGGTCGAGGCCAGCGCAAAGCCGGAAATCAGCTTGTCGATCGGCCCATTGCGATAGCGCACCGCAAGCAGGCCGAGGATGATCGCGAGCGGCACGGAGATGATCGCCGCCCAGAAGGCGAGGAACAGCGTGTTCCACAACCGCTCCTTAATGGAGGTGGCGACATCGAGCCTACTGGTGAGCGCGGTGCCCAGGTCGCCCTGTAGGATTCCGAATAGCCAGTGGAAGTATCTGACATAGGCCGGATCGTTGAGACCCATTTCCTTTCTGAGATTCTCGAGCGCCACCGGCGTCGCCGCTTGGCCGAGAATGGATTGCGCGACGTCGCCGGGCAGGAGGTTGGTGCCGACGAAGATCAGCACCGACACGGCCAGCAACAGCAGGATACCCAGCGCAACGCGCTGGGCAATAAGCTTCACGATCGGAGAAGACATGGGCGCACGGCCTATATCAGGCCTGGAGCCAGCACTTGGACAGCGCGTAGCCGCCCATGATTTCCTGGTTGGGGTCTTCCTGCCAGCCGCCGACGTGTGGACCGGTCGCGTCGATGAAGTTATTAAACATTGGCGCGATCACGCCGCCTTCGTCGCGGACGATTTGGCCCATGTCGGCATAGAGCTTCTTGCGCTTGTCGGCATCGAGTTCGGCGCGTGCCTGGAGCAGCATCTGGTCGAACTTGTCGTTGAAGAAGTGAGTTTCGTTTAAGCCCGCCTTGGAATAGTAAACGGTGGAATACATTTGGTCCTGGGTCGGACGACCGCCCCAATAGGAAGCCGAGAAGGGCATGTTCGCGACTGCTGACCAATAGCCATCGCTCGGCTCGCGCTTGACTTCCATCGTAATCCCCGCCTTGGCTGCGCTCTGCTGATAGAGCTGGGCCGCCTCTGTGGCGCCTGGAAAAGCAGCTTCGGAGGTGTGAAGCAGGATCGAGCCCGAATGGCCTGACTTCTTGTAGTGGAAAGCCGCCTTGTCTGGATCGTACTTACGCTGCTCCATCTCGGTAAACAGCGGATAAGGCGCGTTGATCGGCGTGTCGTTTCCAACAGTGCCATAACCCATCAGGATCTTCTGGACCATCTCCTCGCGGTCGACGGCGTATTTCAGCGCGAGTCGCAGGTCGTTGTTGTCGAAAGGCGGCGTATCGCATTGGACGACGAAGATATAGTGGCCGCGACCGGAGACATTCTGGATCGTGACGCCCGGAACGCGCTTGATAAGCTCGACAACCTTCGGTGGGACGCGGTTGATCATATGCACCTGACCGCTCTGCAGCGCCGTTATGCGGGCGGTGTCATCGTTGATCACGATGATTTCGATCTGGTCGGCAAAGCCGCGGTCGTCGCGCCAGTAACCAGCGAACCTTTCGCCCCCGAGGCGGACGCCCGCTTCGTTGACCGTGACCTTGTAGGGGCCGGTCCCGACGCCTTCAGTTGGGTTATCCTTTCCGCCGTTCGGTTGGATCATCAGGTGATAGTCGTCCATAAGGAACGGCAGGTCGACATTGGGTTCCTTGAGTGTGAAGACCACGTTCTGACCGTTCACGGCAATCTTGTCGATGCCCTGCATGATTCCAAGCGCAACCGACTTCGAGTTGGCGTCGGAGTGGCGCTCCATGGTGGCCGCCACGTCGGCCGGCGTCATTTCCTTGCCATTGTGGAACTGCACACCCTTGCGGATCTTGAACGTCCAGACCTTGGCACCCTCAGAAGAACCCCACTCCTCGGCAAGCCCCGGCTGAAGTTCACCATGTGCGTCGAGTTGGACGAGTTGTTCGCCCCACTGGCGGCAAAAGAGAACGGGAGCAGAGCCCGATACAGTCGCAGGATCGAGACTATCCGCAGCCGATGCACCCTGCACCCCCGCTTTAAGCAAGCCGCCCTTGACAGGTCCCTCGGCTCTCGCGGCGGCGGCAAGGAAGTTGTTCGCCAAAGCCGCGCTTACACCGAGCGCTGCGGCCCGTCCTAAGAACGCGCGTCGGGACAGTTTGCCTTTCGCGACCCACTCGCTGAGATAAAGCATTTCCTCATTCATTGTAGTTCCCCTTTCGTCCACGCCTTTATGGCTGCTGGTTCGTTTTATGATCCGCGCAAACTGGCCGCGTCACCGCTCTCGATGACTGTGACCGCCCTCGATCACTCGTAAATCGCTCTCAGTATAAGCGGCGCCCCCAATGCTGATGCCGACATCGACGGCTCCATTCGAATCGCCTCGACTTCCGAGCATTCTCGACCTTAGATGGGCTGGGGAAGAGCGGATTCGTTTGCGCGCGCCCGCCGAAGCCTGGCGCCGTTCACCCAGCAGGGACCAACGGGGTAGCACAGGCTCGCCTGGTGCGTTGAGCCACACATTCCCGTGTCAACGGCCTGCACATAGTTTCCTTTGCTCATATGGAACGTCTCACATATGCGTATTGTCGACATTTTGTCGCGACTTGTCAACTGTTTTTTGAGACCAGTCTAAGTGACGCGCGCTGGTGAGGCGTTCGTTCTCCAACCACTGTCACCGGCACGAACATGACCGGCTGTGAGCAGGCTTGCTCGGATCGTCGGGAGGTCAGCCCGGCTTCGCGGGGCCAGACATTTCAGCAAACCGCGATTGACGCCCAGCGCCGGGCGGCGGCCGAAATGTTCACGTCGGGTTCTGCGCTTTCGACAAGGATCCGTGTCTTCTCTTCGTCGGTCCAATTCGTCGCTGGCATCGAACGGTAATCACCTCGATCCGCCGGTAGCCTCCATTATGCTTGGCTTCATCCATGGCACGGCACCAGCGCGATCTCCAACCATCCTGTTCCCCTCCTGTCCATGAAGGAGCTTATCTCACGGTCTCAATCGGCAAAGACGAGGTGGGCTAGTAGTGCTCACACTCGTGATGACACGGAGGAGCGAGTTGTCTTTGCTCTCTAGCCCTCACGCGGCATGCGCCAGCCGCTCGCGACCGCCCATGGCGTCGCAGACGTAGGAGTCTCCAGTGGCCTCGGTACCGCGCCCATTGAAGGCCTTTGCAACTTTCCTGTCGGCAAACACCCTGACGGCCGCCTCAGCCTAGCCAGAGCCAATCGCCGGAAGGTAGGTGAAACCTTTCGTCAAGATTGACGTGGCCGGCGGTGATCGCGCGCGACAAGCATTACAAAGTCGTTTGGTGATGGGACATGATAGGAATGTGGCCTCTCTGGCCCGAAATCCTGCGCGTAGGCCCCCTCCCGAACCGGACGAAGTCCGCGAACTTTGGTACCGCAAGGAAGCGGGCCACCTGAGGCCGCTAGCCGATTGTCCAATTAATTTCGTTTCTTGGGGTTGAGGTGCACGAGAGGCTCTCAAGGACATTGCGAAGCGCTTCGTAGTGTGCAGATGGTGAAAACCACGGCGGCGAAAATCCGTGTTTTCTCAATGGGGCAGATCGTTTTAGCTTAGCTAGTGCCCGTCCATAAACGCCTGTTTTTGTGGGGTTTTGATAGACCCAACGGCTCCTGACCATGTCTTCGATCTTGAGACCGCGCTTCTTGTGGAAGGCCATGTCGCGGATGCCGCAGGCTTTGGCTCCGCTCAGATTCTCGCGGCTGGCATAGCCGCCGTCGGCCGCCGCCTGACGCGGCGGCTCGCCGTAAAAAGCGATGTGGCGTTCCAGCATCGGCAGCAGGCGTTCGCTGTCGGCCGGGTTGCCCGGTTCGATGACAAGGTCGAGGATCAGTCCGCTTGTGCCGGTGGAGTTTATATGAGGATGGTCAAGCTGGAACGGGTGTGTCAGGGCAACATTTCTTCACCTTCTCGATGTGTTGCGGAATCCATGGTCTGAGCCCGATGGCATGACGCGGCCCGTTTATCCGAGCCCGATCCAACTTATATACGGTCGCTGCTCGAAACAGCGGCACCAACATCCCGCTTGCGGCGGGGCACGGGCTCAGGAGGACGGGACCATTCTTGTGGCGGGGCATTTCAGGCCATCCCAATCTTCGGTTCGTCCACCTAGATCCGCCAGGACTGATCAGGCCCTGGAAGAAGTGCTGAGCTCACAGTCTATGGGTGAGCGGCAAGCTGCATCAGGCGCTCTTCATGACCGCCCCCTCGATGACGACGCCGGCGTTGACGTATTTCCACAGCGCCACGAGTAGCTTGCGGGCGAGCGCCACAATCGTCGCCTTCTTGAGGCGCCCGCCGTTCTGCTTCACCCGCTCCTTGAACCACAAGGAGAGCGCCGATTGCGGTTGATGCCGCAGCCATAGCCAGGCGAGCTGGATCAGCGTCGTTCGCAGCCTTGGATTGCCGGATTTCGAAACGCCCTGGTCCTGCGAGACGGAGCCGCTTTGCCAGGGGGTCGCCGCCAGGCCGGCATAGGCGGCCAGCTGTCGTCGGTTGTCGTAGTGCCGCGACAGGCCTTCCGTCCACAGCACGGCGGCAAACTCCTGCCCGATGCCCTTCAGGTCGAGCAGCATGGCCGGGGTTGGCGAGGCACTCTGCTCGGTCGCAAGCATGGCGTCGCGCTCGGCCTCGACCGCCTTGATCTGTTCCATCAGCAGTTCCAACCGATCGAGTTCGCGGTCAATCTGCTGCTTCAGATGGTCCGGCAGCGGACGCCCGTCGCCGGTCTTCAGCGCCTCAAGGCACCTGCGCCGGTCGCGCCGCAGCGGCTCGTAGCCGGAGACACCCTGGGCAAACAGCAGGCCCTTGATGCGGTTGACATGGCGGGTCCGCTCGTTCGTCAAGGCTTTGCGCTCACGCGAGAGGCGGCGACGGTCCTCTTCCTCGGGGGTGGGCACCCGCAGCATGGCGCAGACGCGCGGCTCGCCCCTCTTATAGGCGAGCAGCGCGCGCACCAGCGCCTCGCCGTCGATCTTGTCGGTCTTTGCCCGGCGCCGCCGGCGTGAAGTGGCGATCGAGGCCGGATCGACGACGTGGCTTTCGATTCCTTCGGCCTGCAGCACCCTATGGATCCAGAAACCGTCGAGCCCGGCCTCTTGGATGACGATGATCGGAAAGCATTTCCCGGTCCGCGCCTCGGCCTTCCGGTTGAGCTCGGCAAACCGCGCCAGCATGCCGGCCACGTCGCCGGCCGCCACCGCGTGTTTCGACATCTTCTCGCCAGCGCCCGGCGACAGCGAGGTGATCAGCCATTTCGAACGGCTGAGTTCCAACGAGACGAAAATAGCGCCAAGATCAGTGCGGATAGCGGTCGACGCATCGGGTCGGTGTGCTGCAACGGGCATGCTCGGCCTCCAAGATAAGGTGTCTAGGGTTTAGCAACCTCACCTTTGCCACAGCGCAGGTCGCTATCCACCCTCCTCATAGGATCTTGTGGCCGTAGTCGACGTCGCGGCTGCCCTTGACGATGATGTCGACATGCGGCTCGAACAGGCTCGCCAGCTTCTCGCCAGCCGGCACCGCCTCGCCGGCCAGGACCCGCCGCTCGGTCTGGGCAATGATCCGCTCGATTAGCGGCTTGTAGCGGCAGACTTGCGCCTGCCAGAGTTCGACCGCCGGGCCCGTCGCGAGGAGCAACTGTCTACTCGCCTGCTGCAGATAGCCCAAGGTGGTGCGCGTGATCTTGAGCAGTTCGCGGTAGTGCTTCACTCGTTTCGGGCGACCGCGGGTATATTCGATCGCTCGAGCCCGCTTCTTCGCCGCGCGACGATGGTCGTGCCATGGGATGGCGTGACCCAGTGCATCAGCCTGCTGCAACAGTCGCACCATCACCCGGACAGCGTCCCATAACAGGCTGCTGTCGCTCGGCTCATGGATCGATGCGGCGGTAACGGTGCTGTCCACACGCACGACCTTGCCGCTTTCCAGTTTCTCCTGCCGGGCGCTCGCCAGCAGCACCCGGTTAATCTCTTCAAAGGTTTGCGCCCGGATCGCGCTGATTGTCTTGTGCAAGACCGACTTCTTCGGGTTCCACCCCCATATGTGGACGTATATGGACCCCGCCCGATTGCAACAGGTTGGCTGAATCCGGTTGATGGTCACAACTGCTGACGTATATCCGGCTTCTTCATGCGGCTCGATGTTCAGCGCCGCGAGCCTCGATGGGTTTTCGCCCGCTTCCACCTCAACGGCCCCCAGACATCGGCCCCCAGACATCGGCCGAAGCCGTGCCGGTCCACACACCAGGTTCGGGAAGCGACGGGGTGACCGTTTCGCCATCTCCTGCCATTTTGCTGCAATTGCCGAGGTGGGACCTCCTTCTCGCTCTCGACGGGACCGTCAGGCTGCTTTCACCGACAGGTCCGGTTGATAGGCCGCATTACCCGAGAGCATCGACCAGACGATCCTCGCATTCTTGTTGGCGAGCGCGACCGCCGCGACATTGGGGTGCCGCCGTTGCCGCAACTTGCCGAGCCAGAGGCTCCGCGGATCCTGTTTGCCGCCGGCGCGACCGAGAGCGGCGCGAGCGCCGTGGATCATCAGCGTGCGCAAATAACGGTCGCCGCGTTTGCTGATGCCGAACAGTCGGACCCGTCCTCCACTTGATCGCTGCTTCGGCACAAGGCCCAGCCAGGCCGCGAACTGGCGGCCGTTCTTGAAGCAGGTTCTGTCACCGACAGCTGCAATCAATGCCGTCGCCGTTATCGGCCCAATGCCTTCGATATTGCCGAGGCGTTGGCACGGCTCGCTGTTGCGGAAGATTTCCCGTATCCGGCGATCATGGGATGCAATTCGCCGATCCAGTTCTGCCAATTCCTCCCGCAGATCCCTCATGAGAGAACGCATCAGCTCGCTGAGGCCGTCATCGCAGCCTGCCATGATCTCGGCGAGGCCACGTCGCAACTGGGTGATGTCCCTCGGGATGACGATGCCGTGCTCGGCAAGAAGGCCGCGCACCTGGTTCACCAGCTTGACCCGATCCGATACCAGGCGACGGCGAATGCGATGGACGGCCTGCACGGCCAACTGTTCAACGGATTTCGGCGGCACGAAGCGCATGGACGGCCGGCCGACCGCTTCACAGATGGCTTCTGCATCGTTCCGGTCGTTCTTGTTCGACTTGACGTATGGCGTCACGAACTGAGGGCTGATCAGCCGCACCTGATGGCCAAGCTCGGTGAGCACGCGAGCCCAATAATGCGCCCCGTTCGAAGCCTCCATGCCGACCAGACACGCCGGCAAATTGGCGAAGAAGCGGGCCACTGCATCGCGATGCAGCCTCTTTCGCACAACGACATTCCCGTGCTTGTCGACGCCGTGAACCTCGAAGACATACTTCGCCAAATCGAGACCTATCCGAACGACCTGCATGACATCCTCCTTCATCGCAGTTGACGTTCGAGATTCCACCTCGCCGCGAGGGCGCGGGTCCATACCATTGGCTCCCATTTGCAAGCTTTTTTGCAGACATTTTTGATCGGATCGCTTGCTTCCATATGTGCGGCCTTTGTGTGTGGTCGCACATGACCACTGGCCAAGATGGTTTCCGCAACGCGTGTTCCTAACACGGCAACGGCCTTGGAGGGCCACTGGGGGTGACGGAGTGTCACGCGTCTTGGATCGATCGATCGCACCATCTGCTTTCTCTTGCAAGTTCACAGCATTAGCTCAAACACGGTAGCCTTATCGTGCTCACCGTGGTGGCCAATCTCTTATGTTGCTGCGTTTTGTCCTTCTGTCCGCCGATACGTTTCGCCGCTTACCATGAGCTTCCAGGCGATACGGGCGATCTTGTTGGCGAGCGCCACCGCAACCAGTTTCGGTTTTTTCCGTTGGAGGAGTTCGGTGAGCCATCGAGAAGCATGTCTGCTTCGACCTGCTCTGACGTGCTGAAGAATAGCAGTTGCGCCAACCACCAACGTGCTCCGTAGCATTTCATCGCCGGCACGGGTGATCACCCCAAGCCTGACCTTGCCGGCAGTCGAATGGTCTTTGGGCGTCAGCCCGATCCAGGCGGCAAAATCTCGACCGGACTTAAACATCCGAGGGTCTGGGGTTTTCATCATCAAGAGCGATGCGCCAACCGGCCCAACACCCGGAATTTCGGCCAGGCGCCTGCTGCATTCATCGGAGCGATGCAACGCAGCCAATTTTTCCTCGACGGCTTTCGTCTCGGCAAGCAAGTCTCGATATTCAACGCCATGCATGGCAAAAAGCTCGCGGGCTAGTTCAGGTAGGGATTGATCAGCGGCTATTCGCTCCAATAGCGGTTCGATCCGGCACATGCCCGTGGCCGCGACAATGCCGAACTCCATGGCAAAACCGCGAATGGCATTGGCGAGCTGTGTCCGATTACGGATAAGTCTCTCTCGCACGCCGACCAACATCAATGCCGCCTGCTGGTCGGCGGTTTTCACCGGAACGAACCGCATGGTGGGTCGGCTCATCGCCTCACACAAAGCTTCCGCATCCGCCGCGTCATTCTTGCCGCGTTTTACATACGGCTTCGCCAGCTGAGGCGCGATCAATTTCACTTCGTGCCCGAAGGAAGCTAATAACCTCGCCCAATGATGAGCGCCTCCGCAGGCTTCGAGTGCGATGGAGGTAGGCGCCGCTTTCTCGAAGAATTTCACCATCTCCCTCCGCGAGAGCTTCTTGCGCAGGATCGGTAGCTCGGCTGCATTCACGCCATGCAATTGGAAAACGCTTTTTGACGTATCCATGCCAATTCGGATAATCTGTTCCACGGACGGTCTTCCCTCGATTGAGCTTTCAACGAACTCATTCTGGCACATCGCGATGCCGTTGGGAGCCGTCCACATGGGGTAATCGCGGGAGCGAGTCGCCCTGAAAAACAATCAAGCTTTGGAAGGTGGCTGTTCCCCGGTAGATGGAAATACGGGCTCACG
>NZ_JASKLR010000047.1 GCF_030124325.1 Sinorhizobium sp. 8-89 | reverse complement strand
CCTTTACGCCAGCATCACCCCGCTCGTCGCCTATGCCCTCTTTGGGCCCTCGCGACGCCTGATCGTGGGGCCGGACGCCCCGACCATGACGGTGCTGGCCGCGGTGCTCACCACCGTCTATGCGGTGCCCGGCGTAACCGAGGATCGCGTCACGGTGGCCGCATTGCTGGCGCTCGCCGTCGGCGCCCTGTGCCTGATCGCGCGCGCCGTGCGGCTCGGCGTGCTTGCGACCTTCCTGTCGCGTCCGATCCTGATCGGTTTCTTCGCCGGCATCTCGCTTTCGATCCTGATCGGCCAGATCGACCGCATCACCGGCATCGATATCGAGACCGAGGGCCTGATCACCCCTATCCTCGAACTTGTCGGCAAGGCCGGATCGATCCACTGGCCGTCCCTCATACTGGCGACCGCGTCGTTCGCGCTCCTGCAGGCGGCGCGCATCGCGCATTCGCGCATTCCGGGACCAGTCCTGGTCGTCGCGCTCTCGGTGCTCTCGTCGGCCCTGTTCGATTTCGAAGGACAGGGCATCGCGGTCGTCGGCGACATCCCTCGCGGCGTGCCGTCCTTGACACTGCCGTCGATCGCGGGCCTCGACCTTCAGTCGCTCCTGCTTGGCGCCGGGGCGATCTTTCTGGTGAGCTTCGGCTCCGGCATCATTGCCGCCCGCAGCTTCGGAGCCAAGGGCGGCTACCTGGTCGACCCGAACCGCGAACTCGAAGGCTTCGGCGCGGCGAACATCGCCGCCGGGCTCTTCGGGACCTTCCCCGTCACGGCTTCGGACTCGCGCACGGCAGTAAACTTCAGCGTCGGTGGCCGGTCGCAGATCGCGAGCATCGTGGCGGCCGCGGCGCTGATGGCGGTTCTCCTTTACCTCGGCGATGTCCTGCGCATCCTGCCGATCCCCACGCTCGGTGCTGTGCTGGTCGCAACCGCGCTCAGCCTGATCGATATTTCCGCGCTGAAGGAGATCTGGCGCATCAGCCGCATCGAATTCGTCTTCGCGCTGATCGCGATGTCCGGGCCGATCAGCTTCGGCGTTCTGGAAGGCGTGGTTACGGCAATCGCCGCGACGTTGGTCTACGTGTTGCACAAGACCATGTTTCCGCGTGACGCCCTGCTCGGCCGGCTCGCCGGCCATGACGGCTTCTACAAGC
The DNA here is from genome assembly GCF_030124325.1 of Sinorhizobium sp. 8-89. Classification (GTDB taxonomy): domain Bacteria; phylum Pseudomonadota; class Alphaproteobacteria; order Rhizobiales; family Rhizobiaceae; genus Sinorhizobium. The sequence continues at coordinate 19,548 of NZ_JASKLR010000047.1, read as the reverse complement.
TCCACCGCAACCCGGCGGCTCGACCGGTGCCGGGCTTCTCCGTCTTCATGGTCCAGGGCAGCCTGCTGTTTTTCAACACCGATTACGTCCACACGCGCCTGCGCGCCGTGATCGATGCGCTGCCCGCGGACACTCGCTGGTTTGTGATGGATGCGGGCGCGATCGCCCAAATCGACAGTTCCGCAGCCGCCATGCTCGATGAGGTCCACGACGATCTCGGCAGGCGCGGCATCGCGTTTGCGATCGCCGAGCTGCATTTCGAAGCGCGCGAGATCCTCGAACGAGCCGGGGCGATCACAAAGATCGGCCCCTCGATGATCTTCGAGGATCTCGATGACGCGCTGGACGCGTTCGAGAAAAGGGCTGCGGAAAAAGCCGCGCAGTAGAGCGTTCTCCGCCGCGCCCACATTGCGACTGTTAAAGAAGCAGACAAAGGTCAGATGGGAGAGCAGCATGGTCAAGAACGGCAAGAACGGCAAAAAGGAAAAGAATAAAAACAAGGACAAGGAAAAGAACAGGAAGGTCGCCGAGATGCACGAGACGGCGGTGAAGTCGAGCGGCGACTATGCTAAGGAACTCGCACGGCTCCACGTCGAACTCGCCCATCTCCAGGCCTGGGTGAAGAAGACCGGAGCCCGCATCGTCATCGTGTTCGAGGGCCGTGACGCGGCTGGCAAGGGCGGCGTGATCAAGCGGCTCACCGAGTGCGTCAGCCCGCGCGTCTTCCGCGTCGTCGCCCTGCCCGCTCCGACCGACCGGGAGAAAACGCAGATCTACATGCAGCGCTATATCCAACACCTGCCGGCGGCGGGCGAGGTCGTGATCTTCGACCGCTCCTGGTACAACCGCCCGGGCGTCGAGCGCGTCATGGGCTTCTGCACCGAAGAGAAGGCGCGGCGCTTCCTCGAACTTGCGCCGCGGTTCGAGGCGGCAATGATCGAGAGCGGCATCGTGCTGCTCAAATATTTCCTCGATGTCAGCGAAGAGGAACAGGAGCGGCGCTTCCGCCAGCGCGTCGACGACCCGACCCGCCAGTGGAAATTAAGCCCGATGGACGTCGAATCCTACCGCCGCTGGTGGGACTATACCCGCGCCTATGACGAGATGATCCGCATGACCGACACCGACTTTGCCCCCTGGTGGATCGTGCCGTCCAACGACAAGAAGCGCGCGCGCATCAACTGCATCTCGCACATGCTGGCCACGATCCCCTACGAGCGGGTGAAGTTCCCGGAGCCCGAGTTCGGCAAGCGGCAGAAGCGCCCGAACGACTATGTCGACGACACTCATATCCGTCGGACCGTGCCGGACGTTTTTTGAACGGAGCGCCTGCTCGCCGCATCGGCGTGCAGGCGCGACGCCTGCGGCGCGATTGCGCCCTTTCGGACGTACAAGGTCGCCGTAAAGCTTTTGAATTGCTGCGTGTTTTCCCTAAAACCGGTTCCAACTCAAGGAAACAAGCGCAGCGCAATATGGCTGCGCTTCTTAAGAAGCCGCAGCCATTCTCCGCCCCAACCTGCATGTTTCCTTAAATGTCGCCGATTTAAAGGTAAAAACATGCAGCAACTCAAGTGCTCCAGTGCCTTTTGAGCCTTTGATAAGACGCGCGGCTCTATAGGCGCCGCGCGGGAACGGGCCACGCCTCACACCTTGTCTGGCGCCCAGTCGAGGAAGAAACCGACATCACCCGGCATGCCGCCCGGGAAATTGATGATCATCGCCTTCAGCTTGTAGCCCTGCGGCTTGCCGAAGGTCTGATAGCGCTCGTAGAACTCCCTGGCCTTGCCCTGCAGCGTCTCTGGCCAGTCACGATCGGCGTTGTTGATCGCCCGGCCGTTGTCAGTGCAGAGCGAGGACGGGAAGCTGTAGACCATGGCTTCGAACTTGCCGGCCTTTACCGCGCTTGCGACGAGGCGGCGAACCACCGCGATTTCCTCCTCCGAGACGTGTTTCTCGAGGAAATCCGCAGCAAGATCGGCGAGCTTCTGTTCTTGCACCGCCCGGAGCTTTCGCTCCTTGTCCATTTCCGCCATCTCCCGCTCCAGCATTTGCATGCGGAGTTGCTCGGCACTGATCGGTGCTGCATTCGGATCGAAGTCTTTGTTTTCCGGCATGTTGGTGACCTCCTCAGATAAGATGAAAAAGCTCAATTCCTGCTAGTTTCACTTGTCGACCACTAGCACGCGACCGTCCGCGTAATGGTGGCCCGATTTCATCGCCAGCGATCGATTTGAATAGAGTCGGTTCCGAGTTATCTCCGGTCCAAGCCACGTCGGGAGCGGAAACTCGGCTGTAGGCCTGCCGAAGCTCACAACCGGCAGACGCGTGCTTTCGCCAACGGTCGTTCAGGACGAGAAACTTTCGCTCGAGTTCCACCGCCATTTCCACCTCACAATTCCGTCGGGCGAGCCGAGCCGTTCAAGTTTGGCGCCGACTCCGTGCTTTCAACCGGATCCTCAAGATTCTCCGTTCGAATGACCCGCCAACCGAGCAGAGCAAAAAGGATCGCAAGCACCGGATTTATGATGTTGAAGAAACAGAAGCCGGCATACGCAGCCGTGGAAATCCCGAGCGTTGCCGCCATGTACGCACCGCAACTGTTCCAAGGTATGAGTGGTGAAGTAACAGTAGCCGAGTCCCCGACGACCCGCGACAGCATGACAGGCGCGAGACCTCGATCTGCAAAAGAAGCACCGAACAACTTGCCTGGAAGGGCGATCGATATGTACTGATCGGACGTGACAACGTTCGAGACAACCGACGTTCCGACGACGGTCGCGATCAATCCCGCTGCAGATCTCGTTCGCGCCACGAGCGGGTCTATCAGTCGTTTCAGTAGTCCTGCATGTTCCACGACCGCACCGAATGCGAGCGCGGTGATGATGAGCCAGACCGTGTTCATCATGCTGGACATGCCACCCCGGGAAAGGACCAGGTCGATGGACTTTTCTCCTGTCGAGGACACAAATCCGTTGGCGAGCGCCGCCCATGCTCCTTTTAGCAACGCCAAGCTGAAGGGTAGGTCTGGCGTCCCAGCGAAAGCCACGACGCTTCCCGGGTGATGCAGAACGGCCACTACGGCACCGGCGATCGCGCCTGCGAAGATGGTGACAAAGGGAGGAAGTCTGGAGATCGAGAGCAGGAAGACGAGGATGAGAGGCAGGAACGACCAGAGCGAAACGTCGACTGTGCTGTCGATCGTCGAAAGTGCGCGCCTTGCGTCAAACTCGCCGGCCTGCCCAAGCAATCCGAAAGCGACCGACGAGAGAAGCAGCGCCGGTACAGACGTCCAGAGCGATTCACGGATGTGGCTGTAGATGTCGGAGCCGGCCGTCGCCGTCGCGAGATTCACCGTGTCCGAGAGCGGCGAGGCCTTGTCGCCGAAATAGGCTCCGGAAATGATCGCGCCAGCCGTAATCGCCGGCGAAAGCCCCATGTTGGCGGCGACGCCCATTAGGCCGATGCCGAGCGTTCCGGCGACTGTCCAGGAGCTACCTATGCTGAAGGCGACGATGGCGCATACGAGGCAAGTTGTTGCGTAAAAATACGCTGGGCTGAGCAGTTTCAGTCCATAGTAGATCATTGAAATGATCGTGCCGCTCATTGCCCAGGTCCCAATGAGCGCTCCAACAGCTAGAAGGATCAGGATCGCCGGAAGACCAGCGGCGATACCGTCTACCACTGCCTGGCGGATGCCGTCCCATCGCAATCCATTCTTGTAAGCGACGCCGGCGGCGACAATCCCGCAGAAAAGCAAGGCTATCTGGTTGGGACCGGACGAGGCATCGTTGCCGAACAGCACAAAGGAAAGCGAAAGAAGCAAAACGAGCGTGAGGCAGGGAACAAGTGCATCGACCAACGACGGTGGATGGGGAATGATTCTTGGGCCGATACCGTCCTCGCGACCGATTTGTGTCATGTCACGTCTTCCACTGCGAGCGCCTAACCTTGGTCATGCCATGTCATTTTCGGGAACGAGGAATTGATGATGGTGCCCCGTTGCGCGCGCACGATCGCGGGAATGTCTGCCAGTGCCCCGATCGCGGCTGAATGCCCCGTCGTTCTGGCGAAATGACATGCTGCCTCGACCTTTGGTCCCATGGAGCCTGCGGGAAACGAGTACGCACTCAGCGCTTCGGGAGGCGTCTTGAATATGGCCTTCCGATCGGCGGTTCCCCAGTTCGTATAAACGGCCTCGGCGTCGGTGGCCATTATGAACAGGTCGGCTTCAAGTTCGCGCGCCAAAAGCTCGGAACATAGATCCTTATCGATTACAGCCTCCACTCCCCCGAGTTTTCGTTCCGCACCTCGCTCGTACATGGTCGGGATGCCGCCGCCGCCGGCGCAGATCACCACAGTCTTCTTGTCCAGCAGCCAGCGGATCGGGCGTATCTCAAAGATCCGCTTGGGAACGGGCGATGGAACGACGCGGCGCCATTTGTCGCCATCCTGCTTGAAAATCCATCCTTTCTCCTGATGGATTTTGGCAGCCTCGTCCGCTTCGTAAACCGGCCCGACGAACTTGGTCGGGTTCTGGAACCCAGGATCGGCACCATCCACCTCGACCATCGTGAGCAACGTTGCGAGCGGCACTTCGAATGGAAGGAGGTTTCCTAGCTCCTGCTCCAGCATGTAGCCGATCATGCCCTCCGTCTCTGCTCCGAGGACGTCAAGCGGATAGGCCTCATCTGGCTTATAGGCTGCTCCCTGGAGCGCGAGCAGCCCAACTTGGGGACCATTGCCATGGGTGATCACGACCTGATGTTCAGCCACAAGCGGTGCTATAGCTTCGGCAGCGATTTTGATGTTTTGACGTTGCACATCCGCGGTCATGGCCTCCCCGCGCTTCAGGAGAGCATTGCCGCCCAACGCGATCACGACACGCATGTTCAGTCCCCCAGCGTTGCGACCAGCAGGGCCTTGATCGTGTGCAAGCGATTTTCCGCCTGCTCGAAGGCGACGTTCGCCTCGGATTCGAATACGTCGTCGGTCACTTCGAGGCCGTTGGTCATTCCATAGTCGTTGGCGATCTGCTTTCCGAGCGTTGTCTCGGTGTCGTGGAATGCAGGCAGGCAGTGCATGAACTTGGCTTGCGCATTTCCGCTCGCCTTCATCAGATCCGCATTGACCTGATAGGGTGTGAGCAATTGGATTCGCTCTTTCCAAACCTCTTTCGGCTCTCCCATCGAGACCCAGACGTCGGTGTGAATGAAGTCGACTCCCTCGACCGCTGCCCTTGGATCATCAGTGATCGTCAGGCGCGCTCCGGATCGCTCTTTGAGTTGCTCGGCGATGCTCCGATATTCTTCTGAGGGCCAGAGCGACTTCGGGCCGCATATCCGCACGTCCATTCCCAACAGGCAGCCAACGATCAACAAAGAATGCCCCATGTTCGACCGCGTATCGCCCACATAGGCATATTTGATGTCACTGATCGGCTTGTCTGCATGTTCGCGCATCGTCATCACGTCGGCGATCATCTGCGTGGGGTGATATTCGTCGGTGAGGCCGTTATAGACCGGCACGCCGGCATATTTCGCCAGGGTCTCGACACCATGTTGCGATGAGCCGCGATACTCGATGGCGTCGTACATGCGGCCGAGAACCCGAGCCGTGTCCTTGAACGATTCCTTGTGCCCGATCTGGGAGCCTGCGGGATCCAGGTACGTGACGTTGGCACCTTGATCGGAGCAGGCGACTTCGAAAGCACAGCGGGTACGTGTCGATGTCTTTTCGAAGATCAGGCAGATTTCCTTACCTTCCAGATGCTTCTGTTCCGTGCGCGCATATTTGGCCCGCTTCAGATCGCGGGCGAGATCAAGGAGGTAGCGAAACTCGCGTGGTGTGTAGTCCTGCACCGTAAGAAGCGAGCGATTGCGGAGATTGAAACTCATGATGCTGCTCCAATGCAAAAGTCAGGGTGGGTAATTCTTCAATACGCGGGCTCTCTCCAGATCGGGCACGTCATGCAATGCCCGCCGCCGCGACCCCGACCCAGTTCGGCGCCACGAATCGTGATGACCTCAATGCCCGCCTTTCTCAGAAGCGTGTTCGTGTGCGTGTTACGGTCGTAGGCGACGACCACTCCCGGTTCGAGTGCCACGACATTGTTGCCATCGTCCCATTGTTCGCGCTCCGCCTCGTAGGCATTACCGCCCGTAGCGACGCTCCTGAGCTTCTGGAGGTTCAGAGCCTCGCTGACAACTTCGAGCATCGAACGCTCGTCGGTCCGCACCTCGAAATTGCCTTCGTCATCGACGGGATGGAGGCTATAGCAGCGGATCTGGTCGACCACGTCGGCGAAAAGCGTCACGACGTCACGGTCGCAGAAACTGAACACTGTATCGAGATGCATGGCGGCCCGGCTCTTCGGCATCAGGCAACCGATGACCCGCGTCGCCGCCTTGTTCCTGAAGAGGGCCTTAGCCACCTGGCCCACGGCCTGATACGTGGTGCGTTCGCCCATTCCGACGAGCACGGTGCCGTTGCCGATCGGCATGACGTCGCCGCCCTCCATCGTGGAATTGGCGAACTGCTCGTCCGAGTCGCCCCACCAGATGTTGAAATCTCCGCCCTTGAAGATCGGATGGAATTTGTAGATCGCCCGCTGCACCAGCGTTTCGGCACGACGCGCCGGCCAATACATCGGGTTGCACGTCACGCCGTTGTAAATCCAGCAGGATGGGTCGCGCTGGAAGAGCGTGTTAGGGATGGGCGGAATGACGAATTCGAGTCCCCCGAAAGCGCCCACCATCAGCTTCTTCCCCCTGCCCTCGGGAAGATCGGCAATGGAAATTCCGCCGATGAGATAGGCAGCCAGTTGCTTCGGATCCATTTCATTGAGCCAAGGTCGCATGCCCTCCGCGATCTGCGAGCCCATGACGTTCGGCGTGATCCGACGGTCCAGGACGAAACTGCGAGCGTCCGCATCAGCGAGCGTTTCAGCCAAGAGGTCATGCAGTTCGAGGACCTCGACTCCCCTTTCCTGCATCTTCAGAACAAAGTCGTAGTGATCCTTTTGAGCTTCGTGGACCCAGATGACGTCATCGAACAGCAGGTCGTGGCAGTTCGCCGGGGTCAACCTTTGATGCGCCAATGATGGCCGGCACACCATGACGGTTCTGAGCTTGCCAACTTCCGAATGAACACCAAAGTTGCGCATGCGCGTCTCCTCCTTCAGCTCGCAGCCCTTGCACTTGACCCGCCGCAGTCAGAGCGGGCTTATCTTTCCGATCCAGAGTAGATATGCGGCGACGATCGCGAGCACGACGACCAGCCCCGCAAGCCAGGATTCAAATCCGGCAAATACCTGTTCACCTCGCTCCTTCCTGGCCTTCGCATAGACAAGGAGGCCTGGGGCAAAAAGGATCGAGCACATCAGGAGGTAGCTGAGCCCGGCAGCGTAGACCAACCAGATGCCGTAAAGTGTCGCCAGTGCCCCTACGGCGATGTCCCTGTTCCGACCAGGTGCACCCTGCTGATAAGTCTCTCCGCTCAATGCCAGTTTGAGGGCGTAGGCTCCGGAGAAGACGTAGGGGGGAAGGATGGCGACAGAGGCAATGAAATAGAAGAACTGGTAGGCGCTCTTGGAAAAGAAGCTCAGGACCAGGAAAACCTGAATCAGAATATTGGTCGCCCAAAGCGAGTTTACCGGAGATCCGTTTTCATTGTCGGCGGCAAACCATCTCGGAAACGTTCCGTCGCGCCCGCACGTGTAGGGAATTTCCGAGCAGAGCAAAGTCCAAGACAGGAATGCGCCGCCGACCGAGATAATCAGCCCGGCGTTTATCAAGGCAGCACCCCATTGTCCGACGAGCGGCTGCAACACTCCAGCCATAGACGGCACTTTGAGACCGGCCAGTTCCGGCTGGCTTAAAATCCCTGTCGAAAGCATGGACACGAGAACGTAAATTCCGAGCGCTCCAAGAAAACCGATCACCGTCGCGCGACCGACATCGGAGCGCCGAGCCGCACGCGCCGAATATACGCTCGCCCCTTCGATGCCGATAAAGACCCAAAGGGTGACAAGCATAGTGCTCTTGACCTGCGACATGACGCTGCCGAGGTCCGGGGCGTCAGGAGCACCCCCGCTGCCCCAGAGATTGAGCGTGAACCTGTCCCAGTTGAACGCGACGATCGCGATCAAGATGAAAAGGAACAGCGGCACGAGCTTGGCGATCGTCGTAACGATGTTGACGAAGGCGGCCTGCTTAACTCCCTTCAGCACCAACCAATGAATTGCCCAAAGGCAGAACGAGGCGCCGATGATTGAAACGAGATTGTTTCCATCGCCGAACACCGGAATGAAGAAGGACAGCCCTGAGAAGATGGCGACGGCATAGGCGACATTACCGAGAAACGCACTCAGCCAGTAGCCCCAGGCGCTGATGAACCCCATGAAAGGACCAAAACCGGCCTTGGCGTAGGCGTAGGGACCCGCATTGAGATCCGGTTTCCGGTTTGCCAACGTCTGGTAGACAAATGCCAGCATCAGCATACCGAAGCCGGTAATCACCCAGCCGATCAATATTGCTCCGGGCGAAGCGGCGCGAGACATGTCTGACGGCAGATTGAAAACCCCGCCGCCGATCATCGACCCCACGACGAGCGCCGTGAGGGGCAGGAGAGTGAGTTTGTCGGAATGCACCTCGGTTTTGAAGGTGCCCTCATGCGCGACCGTCATGTCCCCCTCCAAATCGCATGCAGTTACTGCATTCACGCGTTTCAGTTCGTCGGGCACAGCATTTTGCGGGGAAGAATTTGCGCAGTTGCGCCGCGCGCTTTCCGCATTGAGCAACTTTAGGAATGGAGAGACGCCGTGTCATTGATTTGAGACAAATGCGCCGTCTGTTCGCGTTTCCCTGATGCGACCTCCCTTGACGCAGATGCCGCGCGCTTCCAGCAATACTCGCTGCGGACCGGCCGGCTGCAGCCGGAAACGAGGGATGCCGGTCGCTGCCACGAAGAAGCCGACGAAGGACATGTGCTTGGAGCCGACGGCCGGGCACAGAAACTGGACTCGAATTGGCCACGGCCAGCCTGGCCGGCTCATTGATCACAATCAACGACGGACAGAAGTGATGGGCGTAATATGCAGAAAACCCGAAAAGCGGGAGAGTACGATGAATCACAAAGTGAAGATTCTGTTCGCTGCCACCGGTGCTATCGTAGCCGCATTCCCGATGTCCTATTCCTTGGCCGACAACTACTCTGGAGATCACTACCCGGGCGTCGACATAAACCAGCGCGTCATCGACGGGCAGCGCGAGCCCATCAACAAGTTTCTCCTCAAGCGCAGAGGCGGCGCTGCACAAAAGCCGGATCCGGGCGCTACGGGTACGATCAATCAGCAGCAACCGCAACGTACGAAGCCCGTGCAGTAGCTCGACCACCAGGCACTTCGGGATGACGTCGTGGCCATCTCTCTGCCCACGACGCCTGAGCAACAGTCCTTGCAGCCCTCTGGAGAAACAATATGGTCAGGCAGCAGATTTTTTTGCTCTGCCGCGCGACGGCAGTCGCTTCAATCCTGCTTGCGCCATGTGGCGTGGCGCGCGCTCAAGTGACGGCGACAGCGCCGCCGGCGCCGCAGCAGCAAGCCGCGCCCGAGCCGCTCAGCGACGACGAGCTTGAAGTTCTGGTTGCCCGCATAGCGCTCTATCCGGACGAACTGGTGGCGCTGATTTCCGCGGCATCGCTCTATCCCCTGCAGATCGTCGAGGCCGAACGGTTTCTCGAGGCTCGCGAGAAGAATTCAGACCTGAAACCGAAAGACAACTGGGATGGCAGCGTTGTCTCGCTGCTGAACTATCCCGAGGTCGTCAAGATGATGAGCGAGGACCTCGAATGGACGCAATCGTTCGGTGAGGCGATCGCCAATCAGCAGAAGGATGTGTTGATCGCTATCCAGCAATTGCGCGATGAGGCGGTTGCCAAGAACATCATCAAGACGGACGACAAGGTGAAGGTGGTCGAGGAGGGTGACAATATCGTCATTCAGTCCGCGAACCCGGAAACGATCTACGTGCCGCAGTATCCGCCGGAGATGCTCTACGAGCCGGACTACGCGCCGGCGCCGATCAGCTATTACGAAGAGCCCTATCCCGCTTACTGGTATCCCGGAGCGGCCTTCTTCGCCGGAGCCGTCACCGGCGCGGCTTTTGCCGCCATCATCGACTGGGACGATTGGGGCGTCTGGGGCGGTGACTGGGACGGCAACATCGATGTCGACTGCAACAAGTGCTTCAACAACATCGACTTCGACGGCAAGATCAACTGGAACGACATCGACTGGAAGAATGTCGATCGCAGCAAGATCAATTTCGATCGCGATCAGTTCCAGAAATTCGACCGCACGAACATCAAGAACGACATCAAGGCCAAGGGCGATAACAACCTCCGCAACCGCGCCGCCGAGATCAATCGCGATCGTCCGCAGGCGCGACCGGACGGCGGCGGCGGCCAACTCAAGGACGTGCGCAAGAGCACGCTCGAAGGGCTCAAGGCCCAGCCGAGACGGGATACCGCAGCACGTCCTGGCGGCGGGCAGGCGGTGGCGAAAGCCAGAGCCGACGGGGCGAAACCAAGCGTCAACCGGCCGAAGGGCAAGAAATCTTCTGTCAACCGGCCCGCCGGCAAAAAGAAGATGGCCTCCAAGGCGCAGAACCGGCCGAAGAAGCCGTCCGGTCTCGGCAATGTCAACCACGGTCGGCGCGAGGTGGCCTCGTCGCGGCGCGGCGGCCATAGCATGGGTGGCGGTCATCGCGGCGGCGGACGGCCGCAGATGAGTCGCGGTGGCGGCAGGCCGCCGATGCATCGCGGCGGCGGGGGCCGCGGCGGTGGTGGACGCAGGCGCTGAGCGGAGGGAGAACGGCCATGACCAAGCTTTTGCACACACTTCTCCTTGGATCGGCGGTCTCGCTTGCGAGTGTCCTTACGATCGACGCCGCTGTTGCCCAGGCACAGCAGCCAGACCAGGCGCAGCAAGCGCCGGGTATCATCGACGACTATGCCGCGGCCGAAGACCCGCCGGCCTTCGACGACCCGATGAAGGCGGTGGAGGCTTTCAAGGCACGGCTCGCCGCCAACGACTTCGACGGCCTGGCGAAGCTGCTGGGACTCGATGCGGCGAAGGTGAAGATGGGTGAGGGGGCGATGGAAACCTTCGCGCTCATTCGCGAGGGGGCGGCCCGCCGGGTCGTGATCGAGGACGTCGACAATCGCAAAATCGTCGAGATCGGCGATCGCCTCTGGCCGCTGCCATTCCCGATAACCAAGGGAGAGGACGGTAAATGGGCCTTCGACACCTATGTCGGACTGGAGGAGATCGTCAACCGCCGCGTCGGCGAAAACGAGCTCGAGGCGATCGAAGCGGCGCGCGCCTATGTCGATGCGCAGAAGGACTATGCCTCTCAGGACCGCGATGCGGACGGCCTCCTCGAATATGCCCAGAAGCTGATCAGCAGCCCGGGCCAGACCGACGGGCTTTACTGGCCGGCCGAGCAGGGCGATGGCGAAAGCCCGGTCGGTGACGCCATCAGCGAGGCGGCTCTGGAAAGGGCAAAGGCCGGCGAGGGCTATTTCGGCTACCGCTTCCGCATCCTGACCTCACAGGGCGACAATATTGCCGGCGGCAAATACGACTATGTCATCAACGACAACATGATCGCCGGCTTCGGCCTGATCGCCTGGCCGGTCACCTATGCCGAGACCGGCGTCAAGACCTTCGTCGTCAACCAGCAGGGCATTGTCTACGAACGCGATCTCGGCGCCAGCACCGAAGCGATCGTGCCTTTCATCGAGCGGTTCAATCCCGATGACAAATGGACCGTGGTTGCCGACTGACTCTCTGACGACAAAGTATATCGATCGTTCGGTCGGGCCGCCTGCCGATGCTGCAGCAGCAGGCTGCTGCGCGAGGGCAGCTATCCCTGGCTGTGGCGTGGAGAGCCAAGAGCTGGCGAGACGACGCTCGACGACAATGAAACCGCGGCGGTCGCAAGGGTATCCAACGGTCCGATCGGATGATCGCACCTACAGCCGCGCGTCTTATGAAGCGCAAAGGACTCTGTAGCACTTTGAATGGCTGCATGTTTTTATCCTCAAATCGGCTACGATTTAAGGAAACATGCAGTAGCCCGGAAGAATTCGTTCAGCGTCGGAAGTCGATTTCGGCTTCCGAAAGACGTTGAAGTGCGGATATATCGTGCGACGTCATCAATTATTGCCTAGCCGCGGTCAAGTGGCGCCGGGTCCGGAGTGGTGTCAGAGGGGAATGTCGATGCCTGACGTGAGAGGTCTCTGCGCGCGTCGCCGCAGCCTTGGGAAAGCTGGGCGAGCGGCCACCGGTGCGCTCGTGGCGGTCGCCGTGCTGGTCGGATGCGGGGGGCGTCCAAAGGGCGTGATGACGCCGGTGGCGCTGACGGCGCCGACCCAGACATCGCAGGTCGACATGCTGGTCGCGACTACGCGCCAGCCTTCCGGGAATCCTGCGACCCTCTTTTCCGGTGAACGAAACGCAGCGCTTTCCCTGACGGACGTCGCGGTGTCGATCCCGCCGGATTCGAAACGCAAGCCCGGCTCCGTGCAGTGGCCGCGCCGCCTGCCTCCCAATCCGGAAACCGATTTCGCCGTGACGCGCGTGCGCGAGCTGCCATCACGCGATCAAGCGCGAGCTTGGTTCCGTGAGCATAGCGTCGGCGGAAACATCCTCCTGTTCGTGCACGGGTTCAACAACACTTACGAGGATTCAGTCTTCAGGCTGGCGCAGATCGTCCATGATTCCGGCGCCGATGCGACGCCGATGCTGTTCACTTGGCCGTCTCGCGCCCGTGTGTTCGACTACAATTACGACAAGGAGAGCACCAACTATTCGAGGACCGCGCTCGAAGACGCGCTGCGGTCGCTCGCGAACGCGCCTGATGTAAATGAGGTGACCATTCTCGCCCATTCGATGGGCACATGGCTGACGATGGAGTCGCTGCGGCAGATGGGCATTCGCGACGGAGGGATCGCGCCCAAGATCAAGAATGTGATCCTCGCATCTCCCGACATCGACCTCGATGTCTTCGCGAAGCAGTTCGTGGAATTGGGTAAGCAACGGCCCAAATTCACGATCTTCGTTTCGCAGGACGATCGGGCGCTCGCTGTCTCGAGCTTCATATCGGGCGACGTCTCACGGCTGGGTGCGATCGATCCCACGGCCGAACCTTATCGCACGCAGCTTGAAAAAGCAGGCATCACCGCAATCGACCTCACCAAGGTCCGGTCCGAGGACAGATTGCACCATGGCAAATTCGCCGAAAGTCCGCAAATCGTGCAACTGATCGGCCAGCGGATCATCAATGGCCAGACACTCACGGATTCCACGGTCACCTTGGGTGACAGCATCACCGCCGTTGTTGCCGGTACCGCCAAGAATGTCGGCACGGTCGCAGCCGCGACGATCAGCGCGCCTGTGAAGGTGCTCGAGCAGCCGACGCTGCCGCCCAAGAAGCGGCCGAAGCTGGACGAGACGCTCGGAAGCGGCGCACATGCCGGAGCAGCCACGAACTAGCGGCGGCGACTCCGACACTCCGGAGGGCAATGTGATGAGCAATTTGAAGGACAGAGGCTCCGAGGCTCTGCCGCGCCCTGCAGTCGGCAAGGCGGTCCTGGCGGAGTTTCGGCGAACGCCTCTCTTGGCGCTCATCGTGTTCGTGCCTGTCGTCATCCTTTTGGAGCAGACAGTGCCGGAGGCGCACACGTGGCTGTTTCTCCTGTCGGTGGCGGCGATCATACCGCTTGCCGCACTGTTGAGCCGCGCGACCGAAGCAGTGGCGGCGAAGACCGGCGATACGGTCGGAGGCCTGCTTAATGCCACTCTCGGCAACCTGACCGAGCTCGTCATCTCGCTCGCGGCCCTGCAGGCGGGCCAATATCTGTTGGTCAAGGCATCGATTGCCGGTGCGATCGTCACCAATACGCTTTTCATGCTGGGCGGCGCCTTCCTCGTCGGCGGGCTCAAGCATCACCTGCAAGACTTCAACAGGGTGAATGCACGCTTCCAGGCAAGCCTGTTGTTCCTGGCGACGATCGCCATTCTGGTCCCCTCGCTGATCAGCGAAGTGGACCGCGCCGCCCCCGCAGCCGGCTTCTCCCAGCACCTGAGCTTGGGCCTGTCGGTACTTCTCATTGCTGTCTACGGGCTCGGCATGCTGTTTTCCCTGAAGACGCACCGGGAGCTTTTCGCCAGCGGCAGCCACGTCGACGAGGATGAGAAACCGTGGCCGCTTCCGGTCGGGATCGTTGTCCTGATTGTCGTCACGCTTTTCGTGGCAATGGTCAGCGAGATCTTCGTCGGCTCGGTACAGGTCGCCGCTCAACGTCTCGGGATGACGCCCGCCTTCGTCGGCTTCATCGTCGTAGCCCTGGTGGGCGGAGCCGCGGAAATGACAACCGCTTTCTCGGCGGCGCGCGCCAATCGCCTCGATCTCAGCGTCGGCATTGCATTGGGCAGCGCTGCGCAGATCGCGCTTTTCATCGCTCCGGTCCTGGTGCTTGTCAGCTACTTTGTTGGTCCGGAGCCGATGTCCCTGCAGTTCTGGCCCGGGGCGGTCGCGATGATGCTGATCGCGACGATGGCCGCAACTCTCTTGTCCAATGGTGGGCGCGCAGCATGGTATGCCGGCGTCATGGCGCTGGCGGTCTATGCCATATTTGGGCTCACGCTGTTTCTCTTGCCGCCATCGGCGTGAGTTCACAGGCATCCGTCACTGGCTGTCCCCGTGAAAATACAAACGCTGGATCACGGCCATCATCAGAGCTGTTGCCCATCCGAAGATAATCCAGCCATTGACGGCCTCGAACGTGGCGACCTGGCGCCAGTCCCTGCCAAGAACGATGTCGCCATAGCCGACCGTCGTGAAGGTGACGGTCGAGAAGTAGAGCGCGTCTTCAAAGTTCGGCAGCGCCTGCGCAAAATAATAGAAAGCTGCCCAGAGCCCGACATCAAGGACAATCGGAACAATCAGGTAGATTATCCAGGCCACGGTCGCGAGCATTGGGTAGCGAATCAAAAAGTCTCGGCGTTTCTTTTCCAGCCGCCGAAAGGCAGCAAGTCCGGCGGACATGAAAAACGCCTGAACGGCAACTGTTGCCGCGATGAGCCCACACGCGATAGCCAGTCGAAGCAGCACCCACGCCTCCACACCATGGCGGATCGACCGGCACGCGCTATTGCCGCCGCCTTCTACATATCAATGTAGCAAAGACTGGCTGGTCGGTGAACAAGTGCCATCGGAACGCGCCGAGTCGTGCCTCGCCATACCTCGCAACCGACGGAGCCTTAACGGTGGCACTGACCGGGCGGCTCTAGCACGTGTGACACCGCCAGAGTCACGCAGCGGCTCGCATCACGCGATCCGATGAACCGATGAACCGGTAGCGTTGCTCCGCATAACGCCTATTTTGTCCCTCGTTGATCGCAATCAACGACGCAAGTGATGAGATAGGCGTAAGGTCATTACTCACGTGTGGCCTGCCGACGCGAGCGATGGCGACGTCCTGGCGACCAGTTCGAACGCGAATACCCGGAGATAAGAGTATGCGACCTCTCGGGGTTATTTCGGTTGCTATACTCGCACTGCTATAGGACGGCTCCAACGGATCAAGTTGCTCAGCACTCAAGCAAATACGCGCCCAGCCTCGGCGAGATCATGACCAAAATTGAGCTGAGTCGTTCCAAGCTTTGGTATTCAGTGAAGCTAAGGAACTGGACATTGGCGGGTTACCAATTGGGACAAGTCAAGGCGGGCTTCAAGGATGTCATGCGTTTTTATCCCATGTCCCCCTCCGACCTCGCCAATACTGATAAAATCGCGGCGGTAATTGAGAAGTCCATAAAAGCAAAAGACGACAAGCGATTTGAAGAGTCGTTCGCCGAAATGACAACCGAATGCAATAATTGTCATAAAGCAGCAGGAAGGCCCTTCCTCCAAGTGGGTGCGCCAAAAGTCCCCAACCCTTACGGCGACAAGATGTTTGAGCCTGAGACACCACGCTAACGGATATCATGAAAAAGACATTCGGGCCGACTGCGCCGCTCATCCATGTCAAAGCGCCGACAAGTGTTTCTCGGTCCCCGGCATCAGTCGATGATGTGGTAACCGCCATCAACGTATAGCACCTGACCGGTTATGAGGCGTGCAGCATCATGCGCGAGAAAGGCCGTGGCCACGCCAACGTCGTCGATGTCGACCAGTTGTCACGCACATAAATTGAGAATTGCCACTTAATTTGAGACATACGGCGGCCATTTGGCATTTAATTTGAGAAACCAGCGCCGAGGCGTGACCGCACGGCTTCTATGACGAACGAACACAAAGATACGTAAATACAATGAGATAGCAAACAGTTTACGGCAGTCAGCCTGAGAATTATGACCGCTCGATTCTCAAATTAAATGCCAAATCAAAGGCGAAACAGCCGCATTCTCACAGTTATCTGCCAAGCGACAGCACGCTTGGAGACCTGTTGCGCAATTTCTCTTTCGCAGCAACCCAGCAAGTCGAGGGGCTGGCGAACCAACTCCCGCGTTACAACGGCGCGCCGTCGCTCTACTACCCGATCATCATCCGCGACGTGGTCCGGGAGCCAGACGTTTTCGGCCCCGCCTTTGTCAGCGCGCGGTGGGGTCTCATCCCGAGTTGGATCAAGGAGCAGAAGCCCGGTCGACCGCCGCTGGTAAATGCGCGGCGCGAGGGCATCTCCAGCAACGGCATGTTCAAGAAAGCCTACGCCAGCCGCAGATGCCTAGTGCCGATCAACGGTTTCTTCGAGTGGAAGGACACCTTCGGCACGGGCAAGAACAAGCAGCCCTACGCCATTGCAATGAAATCGGGGGCGCCCTTCGCGCTCGCCGGCATCTGGGAAACCTGGCGCAATCCAGCGACCGACGAGGATATCCGCACCTTCTGCGTGATCACCTGTCCGCCGAACGACATGATGGCATCGATTCATGATCGGATGCCGGTCATTCTGCACCGCGAGGACTACGAGCGATGGCTTTCGCCCGAGCCGGACCCGTACGATCTGATGAAGCCGTTCCCGGCCGAGCTGATGACCATGTGGCCGATCGATCGCAAGGTCGGTTCGCCGAAGAACGACACCGCCGACATCCTTGATCCGATCGAGTCATAGAGGAGGAACAGGCGCCCGGCCGAGAGGTTGGGAGCGACAAAACGGAGGCACACGCCCATCCACTCTGTCTATGTCGCCAGCACCACAGGTAAGTTCGAACCAAGTCTTCGGGCGGTTTGGGAAAGTCTTCTAATCTCGTCCAGCAGCGCCCCCCGGTCGCAGCGTCGCCGATCGGCACGACAAACCATTGAAAATCTCAGTGGCCGAAGGGGCACGCGCTGCCCAGACTCTCACACAAAGAAGAATTCGTTGGCGGTAAGATTGGCGGTCTGAACGCCGATCAGGGTGATCTGGTCGACCGTGCCGTTCAGATGCACGACCGCGTTTCCATTTGCATCGTCGCTGATGTTGGGTTGCAGTTCGGCAAAGCTGGAATAGCCGTAGCCGCTGTCGATCTGAATGACATCCACTCCAAGCTGGAAGTCACCGATCGTGTCCTGGCCGCTGCTTGGGGCAAACAGGAACTGGTCCGCACCGGGGGTGAACACCGACGAGCCGAACCCGGCATCGCCCCATAGTTGGTCATTGCCAGTTCCACCGATCAGCACATCGGCCCCACATTGGGAGTCCGCTGCGCTTTCGAAATCGCCGTAAAGAGTGTCGTTGCCCGAGCCGCCGTCGAGCCGGTCGTCGCCGCCAGTGCCAAGCCGGGCGACGCCCTCGTCGCCGATTAGGATGTCGTTTCCGGAGCCGCCATACAGCTGGTCGTTGCCGCCCGAGCCGCTGAAGAAAAATTCAGTCTGTGTGTCGCCGTACAGGGTATCGTCTCCCGAGCCGCCTTCAAGCAGGTCGTCGCCGCCGGAGCCACTCGCCGCATCCGAGCTGCTAAAGATCTGATCGCCGACGAGGACATCGTTTCCCGAGCCGCCATTGAGCCGGTCATCGCCGGGCTGGTCCACCAAGACGTCGCGCCCGTCGCCGTAGAGGACGTCGTCTCCAGGGCCGCCATAGAGTTGGTCGTCGCCTCCCACGGCGAGGCCGAAGAAGAATGAGAATGGGTCTCCGACATCCCCAACGAGGACATCATTTCCCAAGTCGCCATAGAGCTGGTCGCCGCCGGCCATAATTCGTGAGAAGACGTCGGGTCCGGTGCCCGCATCGCCATAGAGCACATCATTCCCTTTACCACCGATGAGTTGGTCGTTGCCGCCCCGGGCGTCGTCGGACATGGTGTTCGCGTCGCCATAGAGGGTGTCGTTTCCCTGACCACCGGAGAGCCAGTCATTGCCGCCCCGAGCGTTGCCGGACATGGTGTTGGCATCACCAAAGAGCTGGTCATCGCCGCCGAGACCGATGAGCCAATCATCGCCGCCTCGTCCCTCGCCGCTGATCTCCCAGGCATCGCCAAAGAGCCAATCGTCGCCGCCGAGGCCGATGAGCAAGTCATTGCCGCCACGGCCGGCGGCAAGTGGGCCGCCGATCTCGGCCACGCCAAACACATTGCCGGTTGTATAGGGATCACCGAAGATGAAGTCAGCGGCACCCGTGCCGATGATGAGGTTGTTGATGCCACGATAAGGCGGGATTCCACCGATCAGGTTTGCCATGAACCTTCTCCCTGGAGTTCAGCGCTCTATGCTTGGCGCTTGTGAACTGTCTCGTTGCAGCAATGCTGTGAGGAGACGCCGCGATCAGGCGATGGACTCGACACAAGATTGGCATGGCGCCCAACGTATCGAACCGCAGTTTGCGTCGCCTTCACAGCGCGCTGGTTGCTATTGCCGCGTCGGAGCCACACTCTGTTGGCGAGACCGCGGGGGCAGGTTGAGGCGTTTAGCAGGATACTCCGTCTCCGGATTGGGACAAGGGTAGCGGAACAATTCTCGAACTGCCTTTGGCGTGGGATCAACGCTTCTTCATCTCAGGGGATGGCTCTCGCCCTAATGCCTTTGCAATCTTCCGCCAGTCGTGTCCGCCCATCCCCGCAGCAGCTCTGCAGGACAGATGCTGGATATCTTCGATCGCCTCATATCCGAGCTGGTTAAGCTCGGAGAGAAGCGATGGTTTAAGCTTCAATTCTACAAGTCTCATGAGGCTGCCTATTCCTTCGCCAAATACGCCATCACCTTCTCGCCGCTCGGGCCAGCTTCGCGGATCGCCTCAAGCGCTTTCTGCCGAGTCACCTTCGCCGCCTTCACGATGTAGGCGACCTCATGCTCTTCAGTGGACGCGAGCTTGCGGTCGCGACCTTTTTTGTTCGGATCGTCTGCCATGCTGTCCTCCATGATCAAACATGAACGACAGGAGACAATTCACCTGCGGCGATGATCGCGCTGGAACCAATTTACTGCCGGGGTGTTTCTAGCATGGGAATCAATCCCTATCGTCGGAAGAGGTAAACACATGAAAAATATGATTATTGTTGCGGCA
>NZ_JASKLR010000046.1 GCF_030124325.1 Sinorhizobium sp. 8-89 | reverse complement strand
CAGTGGATGCAGGAGCCGGATAATCATTGAATACAACTTTTCCGCAGCCGTGGGGCCTTGAAAGATTGTAGGCCGGCGGATCGAATCCACTCAAGGCGACCAAGCAGGCCGGTTCCTCGATGAACCACGCGGCAGAACAACGAGGCTCGCCATCCGGGTGGGTATCACGGCTCTATGAGCTTGCTTCGGGCCTATCGTCGGATTCGATCAATGTTGAGATCTGCTCGATCGGCATTGCAGCTAAGGTTTTGATGTCCTCGGCCAGCGACGCGAGTTGTGCCGCAATTTCCAAGAGATCCGAAGCAGAATTTCTCTCGCCATAGCTTTTTGTATCGCGGTCGTCCATGTCCAATCCCCAAGCATTGGGTGGTTGCATAGCCTCGCCTGGCGAGTCCACCATGGAAGTCACGGGACCCCAAGTCTAGCAGGCATCAACCCCGAGTAGGAACCTAGTCCGAGACCAAGGCGCCAAAGGTCCTATGTCCATTGTTACAGTCTGGGTGGGTCCGGCAGGGAGCAACAAAAAAGGCCGGGGTAGATCCGACCTTAGCACGGCTGCCCAAGAAGGGCGCCCTTGAGGAAAGCAGAATATCTCGTCGCTGCCGGTACATCCGTGGTCAATTGCGAGAAGGGTATCCCTAGCCGCCAATCGTGACGGCAGCGTGACAATGACATGACGTGATCGGACAGGGCGGTCTGATTTAGCCATATGATCGACTCGACTAATCGACGGCTTCTGGAAGGCGGTGGGGCTTTTGCCCATCTGCATCGGACTTTAGTCCGTGGGTAACCGTTTGCTAGCGTGGCAATATCGGCTTTGGTTACGCTAGGAGGCATCGCGAGGGACCAGAGCCATCAGTGATATCGCGAACCCCAAGAGCGAGTTCCAGCGGCTCGATGTCCTAAGCAACGTAACCCGGGCTCGGCAGGCCGTCGGTCGCCGGGCCTTTTGCTTTTTTCTCGGCCGCGCGGCAGCGAAGGAAACGAGACCGGTGAAGCCTGGCTTTGACGGAACGAATGTCAGCAAAGTCTCGCGGTGCCTGTCATCCAATCGCACCACGAAGCAGAGCGTTCGTGCTCTGCCAGGAGCGGCGGTGATTGGGAAGGCATCCCGGCTGACTTAACGAGCTCCGCGTCTAACGGTCGTTCCGGTCATCTTAGGTTCATAGCAAGCACCGAAAAATTACCGGCCAAAACAGGTGGATTATGTTGATGAAGAAGATTGGTGCATTGTTAATCGCGGCTGCTACGGCATTTGCCGGCGCGGCCCCAGCCGAGGCCCTGCCTATTTCGATGGTTACGGTGCCGGATTTGAGCGCTCAGGGCGTGGACTTGGTCCACCACAAGCCTGGCCACCGTGGCGGCCCGAAGCACGCGCTTGGGTACGGTAGGTACCGCGGCCCGCGATACAGCGCCGGTCCGCGCTACGGCTACTATAATGGCCGGGGTTATCGATCCTATCGACATGGCTATCATCGGCACAATGACGGATGGTGGTATCCACTCGGCCTCCACCCATCTCCCTGGCCGATCTTTCCCTGTCGGCGCGAGCGGCTGCACTTGTTGCAGCCGCCATTCGCCTCTCATATAGGCCCATACGGCATAGTACCTGTTTCACCTAGATTACCACCAACGACATGACGGCCTCGGTTCTAGATCCGGAAGAGCCGCCCTTTTTTCCAGAGGACCAGCCCGATGCGCCCGTCATCAAAGCGCTAGACTGGTTGAAATCTTTGCGCGGCGGCTAAGTTATAATAGCCGGATTGGACGGTGTTTCTGATCGAGGGTCGACCATCGTCACGTTCGGTATCTTTTCGTTCCCAGCCCTATCCGTTTGTCACTTTGCACTTAACCTGATCCTGTGACAAGTGTTCCGATTTTGATCTTAACGCGATCGCAGCCGCGCAGCTTACTGTCGATTGCAAGGTCAAACAGTGCGCGATCTCTCACGCGCCCCTCCCGATCGAGGAAGAATCGGATCGCCCAGATCTGGCGCTGCTTCAGTGGCTTCTTGACGCCAACCTGTCGGGCGTTCCAAGCCGGACCGCCCAATGCGGTAGGATCGTATTGTGCAATACCCATTTGAGTTCTCCATCGGCCACAATTGGCCTTAGGAAAACGCGTTAGTGCGAGAATTGAACGGGGCCGCAAGCGGTCAGTCCGGTGATCGCGGAGCGAAATTCCTTCGGCCCATTGCCAGTCGCCTTTCGGAAAGCGCGAGCAAAGTTGGCTGGCGAGGAATACCCTAACTCCGCCGCAACGCGGGTGATCGACCCATTCGTGTGCCGGAGCAGTTCAGTGGCGCGCTGAACCCTTACCGCGGTCGCCAAGCTACGAAAGTCGGTGCCGGCGCGATTCAGCTCACGTTGCAGTGTGCGGACGCTGGTGTCAGTCAATTGCGCGGCGCTTTCGATCGACACGCTGCCCGTGAGAACCTGCGCCCGGATTTGCTCCATGATGACGTCGAGCAAATCGCGAGGAGCGCCGCCACGCCGATCTCGCGCGACATCCTCGATGGTGACGATCGGCCATGCGGCGTGCCTTGGAGCAGCCGACAGATGATGGCGGTCCATCACAACGGTTACCGCGGGGGCGTTGAAGTGGACCGGGCACTGGAAGACGTCTTCCAAAAGTCCGGTTTGACGTGGCCTATTGGTGTTAAGCTCGATGCGCAGCGGTCGCCAATCCAAGGGCAAATAGGCCCTGAAGAGGCTGAGCAGGACGCCCGCCGCGGCACACGCGACATTGGCATATCCGGCACAGCCGGCCAGCGCGAAGACATAGCTGTATCGTACCTCGTCGCCGACGACCGAGACCGACATCCTGTCATCCGTACTATGAAAACAAAGACTGGAAATCGCGCGCCCGATGGCTTGCCCCAGGGTGCCGGCTCCAATCACATAGCGTCCGTAGCTTCCGTAGTTGGCGACGTTCATCATCGGGGCCATCAGAACCCCGAAGTTGGTATCGCCGACGGCCCGAGCGGCCGCTTCGACGAAGCGGATCACCGCCGCGTGCGGGATGAAGCAATTTTCCCCCTCGGTCAATTCGAGGTCGAAGCCGATGGCGCGATTGGCCTGCAGCGGCGCCTTTTGCCCGATTTCACGGCGTACGAAGGCCGGCATGCCATGCAGTATGCGGTTGGAGATAACCGGGATCTCAGCCATGCATGCAGCGCTCCAGAAATAATGCAACCGTGGCGTAAAATGAGTGGTTTCGAATTACGAATAGTGTCTAGTGCAGTAAAAGGCGAGTGTCGCGCAAGCAAATACCGAAGATATACCACCTCAAGGAGGTATGGACATGACGACCAGACGAAACCTGCTGCTGGCAGCCACGGCGATCGCAGCGACGGCGATTCCACTTAAACCACGACTGGTGCAGGCAACCGACGCGGTGGCTGACTTTCTGTTCGTCCAGACCGCGGGCGCAATGACTTTCGACAAGGCGGCAAGCAAGCTGACGCTCGAAGGAATTGGCACCACAACGTTGCTTTTCTCTGACCGTCCCGAGAGCATTGCCGGGGACATGGACACGAAGGCATTCGTGCCGTTCTGGAGCAAGGGCAAGGACAGCTTTCTTTCCGACCCGCCGAATGCCGACCTGTCGATCCTCGAAGCAGGCAAACTCCAACAAGTGGTCGTCGTCCTGGAAAATCCGGAACTGAACGGCAATGACTTGACATACACGGTGAAGGTGGTGGGCGGCGAGATGCTGGAGAAAGGTTCCGGGGTTTCCGTGTTCATCGACATAATAGGCATGCCGTTGACGCCGCTCTCCTATGCGGGGGTTGGCAAGGCGCGGATTCCGACGGGCGGTTCTCTACTAGCATCTGCCTAAAACGCGGTGACGAACTTCGAGACGAGCCGAGCGATAGTTGCTGCAGCTTGTGCTGATGCAAGTCGGGGACGGGAAGACAAAAGGGAGTAAGGCAAAATGCTTACAAAGCGAGATCTACTTCGCTCCGCCACAGCGATCGCCGCTGGCGCCGCGGTTGCGAAGCCAAGCCTGTTGATGGCGCAGAGCTACCCAGGCATCATCGAGGCCAGGGACATCGCCGAGGAAGGCTTGATCTACGGTCTGCCGCTCGTGATGAACTATGCCATCATGTACGAGTACGCGGTAGATCGGAATTCAGGGCAGTTCAAGGCGCCGTTCAACCAAATCAAGAACGAGCCCAACGTTTACACCTACAAGGACACGGCAATCGTCACGCCGAACAGCGATACGCCGTATTCCTTCGTCTGGCTGGATTTGCGGGCAGAGCCGGTGGTGCTCTCGGTGCCGGCGATCGATCCGAAGCGCTACTACTCGGTCATGCTCTGTGACGGCAACACCTACAACTACGGTTATATCGGCACCCGAGCCACAGGGAGCGATGCTGGGAATTACATGGTGGTCGGGCCAGACTGGAAGGGTGACACCCCGGCGGGCATCAAGCAGGTGTTTCGTTCAAGCACACAGTTTTCCCTCGCGGGTTATCGCACCCAGCTTTTTGGCCCGGATGATCTCGACAACGTCAAGAAGGTGCAGGCTGGCTACAAGGTTCAGATGCTGTCGGCCTATCTGGAGCAGACGCCGCCAGCGGCCGCGCCAACCATCGACTTCCCCAAGATCGACAAGGAACTCGTGAAGACCAACTTCTTCGATTATCTCGACTTCGCTCTGCAATTCGGCCCGGCGCATGGCAATGAGAAGGAGATAAGGGCCAGGCTGGCACGCATCGGCGTTGGTGCTGGGAAGAGCTTCAACTTCAAGGATCTGCCGCTGGAGCATAAACTGGAGATTGGCCTCGGCATGAAGGAGGGCCAGCGGAAGGTCGACGAGGCCGTCGCCAATGCCGGCAAGGCGATCAATGGCTGGCGGGTTAGCGGTCTTCCAGGAGACAGCGCCCACTACAATGGCAACTGGTTGAAGCGTGCCGTCGCCGCTCAGGCCGGCATCTATGGCAATGACCCGGAGGAAGCCACCTATCCGTACACGCGCGTCGATAGCCAGGGCCAGACGCTCGACGGAAGCAAGCACAATTACACTATCACCTTTCCCGCCGGTCAACTTCCGCCGGTGAACTCCTTCTGGTCGGTGACGATGTATGACGGCAAGAGCCAGCTTTTGATCCAGAACCCGATCAATCGCTACCTCATCAACTCGCCGATGTTGCCGGGCATGAAGAAGAATGCGGATGATTCGCTAACCCTCTACATCCAGAAGGACAACCCCGGCGCGGACAAGGAAGCAAACTGGCTGCCTGCGCCCAATGACACGATCTATCTCGTCATGCGCCTGTATTGGCCGAAGACCGAAGCGCCGTCCATATTGCCGGCCGGCGAAGGAACGTGGCAGCCGCCGGCCGTCGTGGCGCAGTAACTGTCCCGACCATCCTGGTGCGCGGTACCGGATGTGGATGAGGAGAGAGCGACGAACACGCGGGCGAGACTATTTTGCGCCACCGCCGCCAGCTGAAGAAGACGACCGAGGGAAATTCCTATTCGAACCCTTCGATGTAGGCGCGCGCGGCGTCAAAATCGCCCCGGGCTACCGCGATGATCGCGCCGATGTTTGGCATAACACTTGTCGCATGGGGAATCCTCTTCATGTCGCCCATCAGGGATGCGACCGCGTTCTGGATATCGCCCCTGTCGAGAATTCGAAGCGCATATTCGCGGCAGTCCTTAATGTAGTCGGAACATGGGATGTTCATGCTTGGCTACGCCGGCTCGGCTCGGGTCTTCGATGCCTCCATTGCCGCAAGTGTCTGTCTCGCCCTGAGTTCCCAGGTCTTTGCCCCCTGCTTGCGAGCAACAGCGGCCGACCTTCGAAGCACCGCCTGGGCCTCCGAGATCTCGGCGGAGGTCTTTAGCTTGAGCTCTCCTCGCAGACGCAAGAGCTCGGCTAGAAAGTAGCTCTCTCCCGTCCTCTCCGCGAGAGCGAGAGCTCGTTCCACCGTTTGTAATGCCTCCGGAATCCGACTCATCCTAAGATAGCTTTCGGCGAGAATGCCGAAGTAGCAGGTCTTGTCGATCTCTTGTTCGCCCATGTTGTCGCAGATTTGACGCATCTGCTCGAGGCCAGACGCATTCTGACGGGTCATGACCAGCATCCAGCCCTGGAAGAACGACGCCATATTGAGCCAGAGCTGGAATCCGTTCCTTCTCGCCAGCGGCATCAGTTCGTCGACCATCGCCTCCAACATTGTCGCGTCGTGCCGAAGGGCCATGAGGATGCAGCCGTTGCCGAGACACGCCGCAAGGCGGTAGTCCGTCTGCTGACGCGCCCGCGCTTGGGCCTCCAGGAAGAGCGCCAAGGCTTTCTCCTCGTCGCCGAGAAGCTGCAGTGTCCACGAAAGATAGACCATGGGCATGCTCGGGAAGTCACTTCCTACCTCTTCGGCAGCCGACCGGTGCGCCAGTGCTTCGCCCAGGTACGACTTGGCCTCCTTGAGCCGACCCCGCGAGAACGCGCACATTCCCAAGAACTGCATACCGAGAACAAGAGCCCTGATATTTTGCCGCTTTCGGCCGATGTCCAGGAGCTGATTGCTAGCCCATTCGGCGTCGTTGAAGCGGGCAGAATTAAATGCCGTACCGAATAGTCCATCCAGTGCGCGAATAGCAGCCTCGGCATCGCCCAGTGCTTCGCTCAGCCTCATCACGTTGCGGTAGGCGGCACTTCCTTCGCGTGTTACGTAGCCGTATGTCGCGTACAGCACATCGCCACGCTCGAGCTCGAGCCTAAGTTCCTTCCGGTCGCGGTGGATCGACGGAGGGAGCTTGCGTAGGCACTCGAGCCCTTTGGCAAACATGTTCGCCGACTCAACCTTTGCCCACGACTGCCCGACTTTGATCCCAGCGGCCAGCCAATGATCGGCGGCACGCTCGAACTGCCCCGCTTCGTCCAAATGCTGCGCCAACACCTCTGGGTGCGCAATTGCTGTGTTCGGCTCCGTTTTCTCTATTGTGTCGGCGACTCGCGCGTGGAGCTGCCGTCGTCTGTCCCGGAGCAATGCCCCACAGGCGGCCTCTTGAAGCAGCACATGCGTGAAAGCGTATCTTGGCCAGTCCGCAAAGGGCTGCGGCGATACTAGACCGACTTCTGTCAAACGCTCCAACTGTGGCTTCAATGCATGGAGGGGAACATCCGCGACCCGCGCAAGCATCTTCACGTCGAACTCGCGGCCAATCACCGCGGCGACCTGGGCGATCATCTTTCCTTCACCAAGCCTGTCGAGCCTGGCAAGCAATGCAGACTGCAGGTTGTTTGGAACCTCGATCGGAACATCGTGCGGCATCATCGAGGCGCCGCAGGAGGACGTCAACTCCACTGCAGACTTAGTTAGCTCCTCAACGTAGAGTGGCACCCCTTCTGCCTTCCTAAGCAGCGACTGAGCAACCCCCGATGCAAGCGTGGCCCCCGAGGGAACGCTTTCAACGAGTGCGCCGGCCTCTTCGCGCGTGAGACGTCCGATTCTCATGGTATCGATGCGCACGCGCTGATTGCTGAATTTCAGCACGTCGTGGCGCGACGTTATCAGCACAAGGGCAGCGAAGTCTCGAACCTCCTCGTGAAGCGCTCCGAGGAGACTGCTTGAGGAGGGATCCATCCACTGTGCGTCCTCTATTGCAAGGAAAAGGGGACCTTGGCGGGCGATGTGATGCAGCCACTCGACGAAGACCCTGCGCACGGTCGCCTGCTGCTCTGTCGAGGTGAGCTCGGAGGGCGGATAGTCCGCCTGCTCGACAGCTAGCAGCCGTGCCAGGATCGGGAAGGAGTCTGACAGAGGTACGCTGCTGACCGACAGAAGCGCCTCCAATCTCTTCGTCGCCACCGGTGTTGGCAGGGCGTTTGAAATGGCGCACTCCTGTCTTAGAAGTTGGAGGAAGGGAAAGAGGGCGCTGTTGGAGTGCGTCGAAGAGCAATGCGCTATCAACGTCCTTGCCGTCGGGAGCCTCTTGACCACCTCGAACAGGAGTCTCGATTTGCCGATCCCCGGCTCGCCGCAGAGCAGGAGCCAACGCGCGCAACGGTCTTCGGCGACCAGTTCCCAGCAAGCGAGAACCCGTTCAATCTCGCTCTTTCGCCCGATGAGCGGTGTGAGCCCGGTTCTATTAAATCTGTTGTCGCGCGGCAAAGCCTTGCCGGCACGCCAGACGTGAACTGGCTCAGCAAAGCCCTTCAAAGTGATCGCTCCAAGATCCTGAAATTCAAAGGAGCGGCAAGCTGATGCATATGTGCTCTGGTCGACGAGGATAGTCTGCGGATTCGCTAGTGTCTCCAGCCGTTGTGCGAGACTGGGTATCGGGCCAAAAGCCACGGTGGACACCCCTGCCGGTGCCCCTTGGACATCACCGACCACGACAAGCCCGCTGGCGATTCCGATCCGTACATTCGGCCTGGCATCACCAGGCGCCTCGATTTGCGGAACCGCCATGAGCAGGTCGAACGCGAGAGCAAGCGCGCGCTCCGCATCGTTCTCCTCGGCGATCGGGTAGCCGAACAGAACTTGTAGCGCGTCACCAGCATAGTTCGCAACAAATCCTCCGTGAGATCTGGCAAGCCCGGTGCATCGGCTAAGAAAGCCTTGGGTTAGGTCGCCGAAGTCTTCGGGATCCAGTCGCGCCGCGTACTCAGTGGATCCGACCATGTCGCAGAACAGAATCGTCAGTCGACGGCGTTCTGCTTGCTTCCTCAAAGTATTGGCCGTGGACATCGGCCTCATCGCTGCAATGGCGGCAAGTAATTTCCGCCTGGGGCCGAGTGGGATCTGCATCTCGCGCAGGTCCTCGTCCGTGAGGAGCCGCACGCTGTCGAAATCGATCTGGGCGCGATCGAAAGTTTGCGCAAGGTGCGCAAGTCCTATCTCCGCCAGCCATTTATCGACCTCGCTCATTGCGGCTCCTTCAAGGGGCGACGAAGGCCGGGCACCTCAACATGCGTTCTACCGCATTCAGGCTACATTAGGGACAAGAAATATCCAGAAAAATGTCAGCCACGATTTCCAGGGTCGTGCATTTCTTGATACAAGATCCTCGACGGGTGCAACGCCCTAGCATCCAATGACGCAAGGCCTACGGGTGATCTTCAGGTGTGTACCGTTGCCACGGTTTGGCTTCGAAAGCGCGAAATGAAGACCGGGCCTGCCCACTTGGAACGAAATAAGACTCAACTCACCGGCAGGAAACGTCAGCGTAAAGTAAGTAATTCGCCCGTCCAAAAGTTACTACGGTTTGGTCGAAGCAAAACCTCTTCGGGAGTACGCGAACTAGGTAACGTCGATCACATTGGGCAGGCAAATCCAACTGGTACGCCCGCAAACGAGTAGATGGGGCGGGATCGGTAAACCTGGAATGTCCGAGATAGGACAGGTTACGAATTAGCATCGTTGCGCCGGAGGCTCCGATTTCGTCGGTGATGGCGACAAAATTCTCTTCGCGTGTTTCTCCTACGCTGGGATAAGCCTCACCGGACGGGGACTCCGCCGCGGCGGCGATCTCAACAGATTTTACCCCGACATTGAACCGGACATCGTCTCGTTGCGGAACGTCGCCGTAATTGTTGAGATATTTCCAGCGCAGCCGAAGCACCCGGTCCGCATGCATTTCCATGGGAGCGCTCGGCAGCACTTCAATGGAAAAATCGACAGGTTCGGAGATGTCGCCGGCCTCCGCCGCGCCAGGTGGTGGACACGATGTGTACAGGGGCTTGTAGTCGCATTCTGACCCGCCTGCGCCCCACAGGCAGTTGCTCAAGACGCTCCAGTCGGAGGAACTGATTTCGGGCGCAAGCGCCGACGGGCTATTACCGTCGATCGGC
This sequence comes from Sinorhizobium sp. 8-89, assembly GCF_030124325.1. GTDB lineage: Bacteria > Pseudomonadota > Alphaproteobacteria > Rhizobiales > Rhizobiaceae > Sinorhizobium. The sequence continues at coordinate 12,149 of NZ_JASKLR010000046.1, read as the reverse complement.
ACCATCCAAGGGTGAATTTTCCCACCACCCGCGCGGGTTGCCCACGTCGTACGGTGTGTGTTTATCTCCCGTAACTTGCGCTGTTCCGCCCTGAGGCGCAGGGATTGCGACCTGCTGGGATGCGTGATCGTCGGGACTTGCGCCACCGCATCGGCAGCAAAGCGTTGACCGGTGATCTGGGTCGTCAGCGTATGGCACTCAGTGCAGTTCCCAGTTGGGTCGCGCACGGTCAGCGCACGTTCTAGACTGACGCGGTGGGTGCCGGTATAAGCAGATCCAACAACACGGAACGGTGTCGATCTGTTTCGCGGCACTGCTGGCAGGAAATTGCCGAGGCTGAAAGCAGCCGCCGTGGGATCATGATTGCCTGCGAAGCCCACGCGCGCCTGCTGGATACTGGGAGTGATCACGTAAGCGCTTTTGTTGCTATGACATGCGGAGCATTCTATTTGAAACGTCGGGTCGTAGAGCGCCTCTGCTGCTGCGCGGCCCTTGCGGTCCGCGTAGGAGTGGCCCGCAGGTGGGGCGAATTTCTGCGACCAGTCAAATTCGCTCTGGTCCTTTCTGCCGTCAAAGAAAGCAACCTCGCCAGTGCGTCTATTGAATCCGATGACGCCGAACAGGGCAAACTTCGAATTTGTCCGCTGCCAATATGGTAGCGGTTCCACTTCGCCGCTTGGGCTCGATTTCCGGCAGAAGAAAAGCCATTCCACATTGCCTCTCTCGACACGGTTCAGCCGGGAATTAAGCCCACAATAGGTGGCGCTCCCGGTCAAAGAAGGCTTGTCGCACCGCGCAATGCCACTCGTCCATTTGACCACATTGCCTGTCGTATCGCGGTGCTCGAATTCCAGCGGATGCCCTTTCTTGCCAAAGTTGGGTTTCAGGTCGACAACATTGCCGTCGATTTGCAAGGGCAGAGTTCTTGCGGCGCTGTCCGAACAGTCGCCCTCAGGAATCTGGCCGAAGACAGCACGGGCTTCGTCCCCGAACCTGGTGATCGTCTTGATGCTTGCCGATGCGGGCTCCCAGAGGAAATCTCCGTTCCACCGCTGCGCGGTCTCGGCAAATGCTTCGAGTCCAGAGGCCCGAAAGCTGACCGAACGGAGATCACTGGCTTTGGCATTTCTCGACAACTGCACCAACTGCCTGCAGGCCTGGAAAACCTCCAGATCCCGGACATATCGGCCATGCGCCCGGTCACGAGGAAGAACGTCAAGGACAGCCCCCTGAGGGGGCGTGGGCGCGATGCAGCCCGTCGTCCTGTCACAACGCGCGTTCCGGTCGCAGGCCGGTCCGCTGAGCCATTGGATCTGAGCTTGTGGATAGGAGTCGGTCGCGTCAGATGCCATGCGGCCGCCCGGCGTCAACCCGCCTGCGACAGCAACGGCCACAGTCATGATCGTGAAGAGCTGGCCGGTACGCCTCACGGCCGTTCCCGTGGCGTTCAGCGCGCTCGCAATGCGAGCTTGGGACTGTCAGTAATGAGCGTTATGCTTGAGAACTTCCAGACATTGCCCACCTGCTCGAACTCGGTCCTAAGCTCCCCGGTGTAGTCAAGCACCGGAGTCTCTATATTGGAATTCTGAAGCGTCACCACGACAGTCGTTTTGCCCTGGATAGTGCTCGCATCAACCGCATGGAGCAGCGTGTTGCTCTCGACATGTCTTGTCTGCGCGTCGTTCGAAACGAGATCGTTGAAATATTCGTTGATATAGACTTTCAACGGCTCCTCGCCGTTACTTTGGGCGAGTTGGTCGCCGGCCGCATTGCACAACTCGTAGAACACGGTGTCGATAAAGAGGCCGTCCAGTTGCGCTACCTTTTGACCGTCCAGGGCCCAATTGTACAAAGCGATCAATTTCCTGATCGCCCGGTCGTCTGCGGGCGCTGGGTCGTTGAGGGTTGCCAGCCACGTCTCGGCCGGGTCGTTCTCGCAGCGTGTCAACGGTTGCGCCGCGGCCGCGAATGTGAGGCCAACACCTATCCCAATCACGCAGGCTGTCAGTTTGGCGCGGCGCGCAAGGAGCTTTACTTGTGCAGGCGACATTACAAACCTCCCTTTTGATCGTAACCCCCTAGAGCATTCTGCTTTCATGTGGAATCGCTTGAAAGCAGAAGGAATGCTCAAGAATCAAAGTGTGAGAGCGTCTTTGTGCGTTCATATGAACGCACGGCGCTCTAGGTAGCCATACATTGGCCGCAACAGATTCTAATTCTCCGCAGCCAAAGCTGATCATCAACGAGTTCGAGACGATGGGTTGAATCGCCACTTGAGGGATTCTGGGCCTTACCGCCCTTGTGATCCCTGCCTCCGAACTCGCCGTAATCGACGCGACCCCTCATGAATAGTCGATCCACGAACGTCGTGACTGCCTCCTCGACATTCAATGGCGCCATCGACCTTCCATCCCGAGTCGCGCTCCTTGCAGCTGTTCCCACCGGATCCGCCGGCAACTCGATGTGCAGCGGCTTGTCGAGGCCGTAATGGGAGGATGGCAACGCACTGAATGTGGGCCTGTCAGTGTGGGGCGCGACGGCAAAACCTGTATCGTCGTTGGCGGTCGGCGACGACAGGATGTTCGCCGCCACCTCGAGTGAGAGAATCAAGCGCCGTACGAAGGCATCTCTGAAAACCGCCCGATATGCCCCGTTTCTCGCGGAGGCTGCCAGCACCATCTTGGCCGCGACCGAAGCATAAAATTGCGGCACGACGGGAGCGCTCCTCACCGCCTCAATCATGATGTCCCGCATCTCGAACGTGACATCGCGCAACCGGTCTGGTGTGGCCGGCGGATTAACGGCCAGCATGCCAGCCAATGACTCGAACACGGCGCCAGTGAAAACCCGAGAGAAGGAATGCGACCTCGCCGTCAGGATTGAGGAAGGACCCATCGGGGGCAGAGAGGTTGGGGGGGCGTAGCAGAACGGGTTCCATGCGTTGCGCAGGCAATCCTGATCGGCATCATCGGGGAATATCGTGTGGAGTGCGGTCCCGAATTGTTCGGCGATACGGGAGAGTCGCGAATTGCAGTAGATGTTGCCGTTCGTGCTCGCTAAGATGGAATTGCGCATTGTCTCGATTTGAAGCGCGCACAATATTGCGCTCACGTCGCCAAACGATTCGTGAAAGGCGACAGCCTCTGCATTGCCGGAGTTCCAGAGTAGGGGCTGGACGGCATCGAGTATCGCATGACCGAGCTCGTGGCAAAGCATGTCGGCACTGCCGGCAGCATAGACGAAGCTCCCTGGGCCTAGTTGCCCACGGTAGAAGTTGAGGGCCCGCCTGTCGTAGTTGGCGTTCCATCTGGTACCGACGTTCAGCCTTACTTCAAGATCAGGACCGCCGAACCATTGCTGGTCGGGTACCGCAGGCCCCCAAAAATCGGCACCGCGCCTGAGCGCTTCGGCTGCGTTCCAATATCTGAAATTGGGAGATGTCGTATCCGGGTCAGGCGCTAGCGCAGGCGGTGGAAATGTATACCGGAACGGGAGCTGCTTAATATTCGGTTTATCGGCCTTAACAAGACTGCTTGAAGCAGGATCATTCTCCCAGATCTGGATCTGCCCTACCATAACATCCCTCCATGAACTGTAGCTGCGTGGGCAAGGGCATATCTTGCTCCTCTAACCCGGCAGTCATTCACGCTTGCGATGAAAGAAACGGCATGAAGTCGACTTGAGATTACGAATGCTGGTAGATTGCGCCCCCGGGCACCCACTAAATCAGTTAGTCGTTCCGCAACCCGGCGTGGCTTTGAATGGCGAACCCGGATGCAAATTCGGATGGTAGCAGGACTTCGCGCAACTATAAATACCGCATTGGCTCGAGATGCTTGTACTCGCCCGTCCAAACTCGGCGGCGCTCGACGCCCGCAAGAATCTCAATCCGCCCCATAGTTCACCCTTGGCTACGTCGCTACCGGCGGAATTAGCGACGTACTTCAAACCACCGGGCAAAATCTCAAAGGCTGCTTCACACGCTTACCTTCATATCCAGACTCGCATCTATACCAGCACTATGGGTCGGTACGTCTGACCCGACTTGGGCGCGCGAGCCGTGGGTGAAGGCGTGAGATCTTGTCCGAGATCCGTATGCGGGAGACCTGCATGTCCGGTTCAATGAGCAGGGTGTGGAAACGGGAGTCACGGCCGAGCCACCAAGACACCGCCAGACGAAAGGGGCGGAAGCAGATATGCTCAACCTACAGTCACCCGCGCCACACCTAGACTCTACCGAGTGCAGCCTACCGTTACGAGCGTCCGGTGCACCGCATCGGGGCGTTCCTCTTCTGTGCTCAAAAGATCGCATAATGTATCGACTGGAAAGCTGCAGTGCCGGACATCGCCATTGAACCCCTTGTGCACGCGCTGGGCCCGTTCGACTGTTCGACTTGTTTTCTCTTCTTTTGATCGCTATATGTAGGTAACTACCTACATGGAGGTGAGCTGTGGGTATTACGACCCTTTCCAGCCGAGAGCTGAACCACGACGTGAGTAGCGCCAAGAAGGCAGCAAAAAGGGGCCCGGTCATCATTACGGATCGCGGCAAGCCTTCCCATGTGCTCATGACCTACAATGAATTTGAGCGCTTGACCGGCAAGCACCGCAGTCTTGTCGAGGCTCTCGCCATGCCTGGCCTCTCGGGGATCGATTTCGAGCCGCACCGCGTTGAAATCAGTCCGCGCGAAGCGGACTTGTCTTGAGATACCTGCTCGATACCAACGTAGTTTCCGAACTGCGCAAGATCGGTGACGGCAAAGCCGATGCCAATGTGGTCGCATGGATCGGAGCGGAAGATGCGTCGCGCTTTTTCCTTTCAGCCATCACAATTCTCGAACTGGAGCGGGGCGTACTCGGGGTGCACCGCCGAGACGCCGCACAAGGCGCTCGGTTGCGTTCTTGGCTCGACAGTCATGTGCGTCCGGAATTCGCCGGCCGTATTCTGCCAGTTGATGATGCGGTTGCGACACGTTGCGCCCACCTGCACATCCCCGACCGGCGCAATGAGGCGGATGCGCTGATTGCGGCGACGGCTCTGGTTCACGACATGACCGTTGTGACACGAAACACCAGAGACTTCGAAGGCACCGCCGTTGTTATCGTCGATCCGTGGCAAGGCTGACCCTTTCACTTCTATCCGAATACAGGCGGTCCCCAGCCGGGCGAGCTCGACTGCTGGATCGCCGGATCGAATCCGTTCAGGCGGTCGGTCAGGATGCGGGAGCATAATCTGGATCGAGTCGCTTTGACGACGTTTGGGCGCACTGCGGACGAGAATTGGCTCAGTCCAACCCTCAACTGTCACACTCCGAGGTCGAGCTGGGATCAGGAACCGCCCACGCGCTCGATACGATTTCGGAACACCTTGCGGATGCGCCGAGCTTTCGCCGCATCCGCAAGCAGCCGCCAGAGCAATATTAACCGCGGGGCTGGAGCAGCGCCAGTGCGACCGTCGATGCGGCAAGGACAGCGGTAAGGGTTAAGGGCCCAGTAGCGCCATAGTTGTCCACGACGTAGCCGCCGAACACCGCGCCGATGCTGATGGCAACCTGGAAAGAGACGACCATCAGACTGCCCACTGCTTCAAGCGCGTCGGGTGCCCCGCGGGACAGATTGGTAGGCAGCACCACCGGCGCCATGCCGAAAGCGAAGCCCCAAAGTATAGCGAAGCCGAAGGCGACAACGATATGCGCGCCCCAAAGCACCAAAGCGAGGGTGGCAAACGCCATTAACGCCGCGGTGACCATGAGGGCAGTGCGGATATCAGCGTCAGCCATTCGGCCACCGGCAATATTGCCGATCACTGCGGCAATGCCAAACCCGAGCAGCGCGAGGGCAATCGGCCAGGTTTCAAGGAGCGTCACTTGTTCGAGGAAGGGGCGCACATAGACCGAGCCGGCAAAATGCCCCGTCATCAGCAAAAGGATAGCAAGCATTCCCAGTTGAACGCCACGCCGCCGTGTCAGCCGGAAGACATCGCTCAGACTGTTGCTTGCGCTTGCAGGCAGCGTCGGCAGGCTAAGCACCTGCAGCAGCATGGCTAGCGCGGCAAGCCCCGCAGTCATGGCCATTGCGCTTCGCCAGCCCAGCCAGTCGCTGATCAACGCGCCCATCGAGGGCGCAGCAATGGTGGCGAGCGAGACGCCGAGGGTGACGATAGCCATGCCCCGACCTGTCGCATTGGCGCCAACCAGCCTCGCCACGACGGCAACTGAAAGCGCCCAGAAACCGCTAAGCGCGATGCCCAATCCGGCCCGGCCCAACAGCAATAGCCAGAAATCGGTCGCCAGCGCCGCAAGAATATTGGAGCCGATCGCCAAGGCACTGAGACCGACCAGCACCGTCTTGCGGTTTAATCTGCCGATGAGAACATTGCTCAACAAGGCCGTCACGGCGCCAACGGAAGCGGTGGCGGTGACGACCTGTCCGGCCGTTCCCTCACTAATGGCGAGATCGCTCGCCATTGGCGTCAGCAGACCTGCCGGCAGGAATTCGGCCGACACGAGGGCAAAGCTGGTAGCCGCCATCGAAAGGACGGCGAACCAGGTGGCCGCGCTCCAGGCGGCCGGCTCAGCGGCATCAATGTCTATCAGCGCGCTGTCAAACTGTGATGTTGTATCCGTCATTGAAGCATCTCCAAGGTGTGGAGATCTTCTTAGACCAGTCTTGCCGGATGATATGTGCCTTAAAATCCGAGATCCATGTCCGTTCGTCCGGAAATGCTGCGGCGCACAACGCCCGGCGAGACGCTGGTGATGCGCTTGAACGCCCGAGCGAAGGAGGCCTCGGATTCATAGCCTAAACGGGTTGCGACCTCGGCAACTGACATGCCGCTTTGCCCCAATAACTCGCGGGCGAGCTGCATTCGCAGACGAGCGAGATAACGTGCCGCACCTTCCCCTAAAATAGCGCTGAAGCGCTCGGCGAAGATCGAGCGCGATTGACCTGCCACGCCGGCGAGGCTTTCGAGGGTCCAGTTATGGCCGGGATCGCGGTGCATGGCGGCCAGGACGCGACCGATATGCGGGTCGCGGATGGCGGCGAGCCAGCCGGTGGTTGACGCTCCGCTGCAATTAACCCAGCAGCGGATGAGCCGCGCGACGAGCAGGTCCGCCATACGCGATAAAACGGTTGCGCTGCCCATTTGCGGCTGTGCGGCCTCTGCTGTCATAGCCGCTAGCAGGGGACCAACAATCGGGTCATTACCGGCCACATCGCAGCCCTTGATGATTGAGGGCATCAAAGCGATCAAGGGGTTAAGCGCACCGGCGCCCAAGGCCATGGAGCCGCAGAAAAGGGTGCTGGTCTCACCCGTTCCCTCCCGCACCACTTCGCAGACGTTGCTACCCAACTTGATCACTTGGCAACTCTTGAGCGAGTCGTCGACGACACCGGGCGCGCTGGCCAGCCGGTGGGCGATGCCTTGCGGCAGCAGCACCAAATCGCCATCGTGCAACTCCTGCCAGCCGTGCGTTTCCGTATGGATCCAGCACGGCCCCTGGCTCACGAAGTGAAAACGAAGCAACGATTGTTGCGGAAAGGCGATGCTCCATGGATGTCGGAGCTCGCAGCGGCCATAGTTGACGCCACTCAAGCGAAAGTCTCGTAGGACTTCGCTTAGCGCATCCATTGGGATATTTGGTGGCGACGAGGATTGGGACGAATGGTCACGCATTTGCCCAATTTACATGCCGCCCGTCCGGAATGCAAGGTGGCCGCGGTTTTGACAATCGGCATTGGCGGGCGACCGCTTCGCGCTCTGCACCCAGCGGCTCCGACAAGGTCATCGCCTATCATCGGCTCGAAAGTGCGCCTCTGCTATACGGAATTCGGGGTACGCGCTCCAGCTATGCTTTTGGGTTCTCCTTAAGCCGAAAACCGGCTGCGGCCGGGCGATCGCTCTGGAGCGCACCCTTGGCTCCGCCGACTGTTATCGAGGTCTGTCGGGTAAATCAGCGCGAGCTACATACCAGTTCTGCATTCGAACGTTTGAATGCCATTTCCAACGCCCCATTCGACGGCAAACTGGCGTCCATCGCGATCGTCCTTGCTCTCCGCAACAACATCCGCATCAAAGCGGTAGCGCCTGCTGTCGTTGAAATCCCCGTCTCCCGCCCGCCGTCGCTTCGATCCCTTCACGGCGAGCCGTCGAACTCGTCTGTTTTGATGCGCTCGAAGACTCCTCAGGCCATCTCGAGGTGAGAGTCTTTCGCCCCCTGCGCGATCAACGGCGCGGGAGACTCCTTTTGCAGGTGGGAAGCATTAAGTTGGCGCGCCACGATATCGTGGTTGAGCCACCGGACGGGACCGGCGGGATCTGAAGACGCGCCAAAAATGAGCTGCCCGGTCGCCTCCACCACGAGAGCACTCAGTAGGTCGCTGATCATCAGCTTGCTGTCCCGATGCATCTGTGTGATCTCGTTGGACGTGCCGATGGTCAGATCGGACTGTGCTTGGCTGTTGGCCATCGGCCACGCCGAGAAGTCGTAGAACGGACGCATGACCTCGTTGGCTTGCATATCGGTAATTTTCTGGAACACATCCTTCATCGTGAAGCCGTCTGCCAGAAGCTGCTGGCAGGCCCGCCACTGCTCCTCTGCCCATTGGCCTCCATTTTCTTTGTTCAAGGCAAGTAGCAGCGGTATCAGGGGAAGCTCGATACCGGTGAATACGTCGGAAGAATTGGTCCGTATTTCGGGGCAGTTATAGACGGTTGCCTTGACACCTGCTGCCCAGGCATCCTCCGCGATGCATTCGAGCCGCATCTTGGCGTAACCTTGCGTGTAGTTGGTGTAGGTCTGCCAACGGTAGCTGCCGTCTATCAGGATTGCCGTTCCATGATAACCGTAGGCCGTATAGCGGACCTGACCGCCCGATGCCTCTACGCGCTCCCGGATCGCCGTGCTGAAGTCGATAAGCCGTCGAAAGGTGATTGCGGAGACTTCGTCGAAATTCTGCAGGATGAGCTTGCCCATATCGCTGTCGAGCAGGGCTTGTGACGACATGTGGCGGGAACCAACACCCTTGTAGATTCGATTGGCAACGACCAGGAATACCTTCGCTTTCGGGATGCCTCCGGCCATTGTATGGGCGAAAAAAACATTGCGGCCGTCGGCAATCATTCCGTCGAGTACGGCCATGACCTGTGAAAGCGAATTCGTGAACCGTGCGGTGGCGATGTCCCGGCACTGTTCAATGTAGTCCCAGTCGAGCCTGTCATGCTGCCAGCTCTGCAGCGTCATCGCCGCGAGGAGATCCGTCGGAGTGGGGCCGCCCGCCGGAGCGTCGAGATCGAAGCCAGCCATGAGAGGTATGTTGATAATCCTGCCGCCCAATCGGCCTTCGGCGGCAGAAAGTTCCTCGGCGTTTAGAGGCCGCAGTGCGTTGTTCTCGTCGCGCCGCCCGACCGTGATTCCGACGATCTCCATTCCAGCCCGCCGAGCTTCGTCAACTAAGCCAGTCGCGTATCCGCGACCGAAGAGTTCGCCGAAGAGGACGAAAACATCACCTTTACGAAAAACGTTGTTTTCAGCAAGGCGATTCAACGCGATCGGGTTTTCCATACTGTCAGCTCTTTGGTCCGTTAGCCGTCGAGCAATCGCTCAGACGAGCTTCAACAGGTACATGACCGCGCTGATCCGTAATAGGAAGTCATTTTAAGTAACCGTTCATTTCAAACCGTGAAGTCCGGTAAGGACTTCTCGTTATCTGAACCGTAAAAAGAAGGTAAATGCCGGGGCGCTGGTGGCGCAATCCTATCCTTGTCGAGGTCGCCTATCGGCGCAAAACGGTCTCAATCGACCATCAAAAAGTTGTCGGAGGCCGTCCGCGCCTAGCTCTCCACCGCTTCTTCCTCGGCCACCCAGATGAGTGGACGCTAGCCTTGCTGCGCGAGGACACTTAATGCAGATGGGTGCCAGTTTCAGCTTCAGCGCGAGTGGAACGAGTGCGATGGGGTGGGTCAGCCGACGCCGCCCCTTGAGAGCACAGTCGAACGCGCCAACCCCTAAGGTCCAGCTATTGTCCGCCGCGGGCTCCCACAGGGCCGCTGCGCCATTCTACGCGTTCGTTTCCTGGTAGTCAGCCATTCAGTCGGGTCCGGCGTAAAATGACGTTTTCTCCGTCCTCGAATGCGAAGTCAGGACGAGCCCGCAGGAACTCGTTTGTCGCCGTTCGGCATCCTTCGTAGTCATGGTAGTCATCGATCAGGATGACCCCGTGCGGACTTATCCGGTCGGCCAGGCTATTAAGGCAATAGCTGACCGGATCATACCAGTCGCAGTCGATGTGGACGAAGGCGATGTTTTCTATCCCTGCCGCCGGCAGGGTATGCTCGAATAGTCCCTTATGCAGGTTGACCATCGGCCATCGACGGCGAGGCCGTATTTCATAAAGGAACGGCAGACTTCGTCATAAAGATTGGCGCGATAGCGTTAGTAAAGCTCGCCGCCCAGTCCTTTTGATTCGCCGCTCGCGATCGTCTTGTAACGATCCCTTGCTTTCTGGCCGTCCTTCGCCGACTGAGGCGGGGGTATCATTCCGAAAACATCGAAGCCGTGAAAGCGGCGTCCATGGCGGCTGGCTTTCTTGGACAGGATGATTGCGCTTCCACCCAGGGCAATGCCGAATTCGGCTATATCGCCAGACACATTCTCCTTCAGAACTTCCTTCAGTGCTGTCTCGAGACGTCTCAGCTTGCGAGGCGAAAGGTAAGGCGCTCTCGCCGCACTGACCGCGCCGTGGCACTCAATAGGGAAGTTTCAAGCATGCGGCGCGCACGCCAGGTAAAAGAGCTCAAATAGTGCACTTTTACCTCCCGACAGGTTCCTCGCCCGTCCTTTATCGATTTGCCGGTCCTGATGTGCAACAGTCTGGTTAATCAAACCATTCACATTTGCGGCACCTCACGGGTGCCTTCGGTCTGAAGGCTGGTTTCCGAGAGGAGGATAAGTACGGCCGGACGTTGCGCGAAGTCTACCGCGGCGGCGGTCACTCGGCGCGCAACTCATCGACGAGGGACTTGCGCACCGTTGGGTTGGCTTCAAGCAGTCCTGGTGCGGATGACCAGTGCCTTTTTACGACTGAGCATCGTAATCTGTCGGTGATACCCCCGCCACCGCGTTCGATCCTCAGCCTCTAGCGTGGGCCGCCCCGGCCGCAGCAGTAGGCGCGTCGCGCCCGCGCAAGATCTTTCCTATCTTCAGCGACAACTCGTCGAGCGTTGCCATAACTCGGCTCACTTGCGACAGCGTAGCGGTCCTTTCAGGGCCGTATCTTGTGACAAGGTATTCCCTGCTGGATGACAGGGTCGCCAAGTGCTGTTCTGTGCGCGTGCGCAAGAGTAGGCCTGCATCAATCGCCATTCGCGCTCGCTCGCTGATATCGTGCTGGAGGCCGCGAAGAGCCTTAGAGTCGTATCCTTTAGTAGATACGCGTTCAGGTGCAGCTCAATCGAGTGGAGGGCCAGGAGCCGGCGGGGAGCGTGGGATAACTGCTTACCCCGTGGCGCGTGTTCGCCAAGCAATTTAGCGGCCATCCTGTAAAGCCCTGCCAACTCAAGAATGTCGTCAACGCTCGCCGTGTCCCCAGGATACGCTAAATCCACGAACGATCTCCTGTCCCCACGCACTGCAACCGAGAGGCAGGATCGCACAGCATTGGTTGCAGTCAAGGATTAGGCGCGCCGTCCAAATGGGTGAATATCAATTGTTTCCTGGCAAGTTTGACTTAGTGACCGACCTTTGGGGGCACCGCCATGCCGAAGATGCGGGACTTTGCAAACTTCCGCAGTGGGTCGAGAGCTGCCGTACGATTATGGGCCTTTCGCGCACCGTATCGGGGGTTCGGTGCTCGAAAGATCGCATAATCTATCGACTGGAACGGTGCAGCTGCGCGCTTGCCTCCATTGTACCAATGGCTGACCCTTTCTCCTATTCGACATCCGGCGATTGTTTGACTGCTGCCCCTATCGCAAAGGCCACTCGCTCAAAACTTGCGAAGTGACTGCATAACGATTATATTGCTGTCATTGAAGGCGAATTCGAGGATTTGACTATGGCCATCCTGACAGTTCGGAATGTGCCCGATGAGGTGCATCGCGCTTTGCGTGTGCGCGCGGCGATGCACGGCCGCAGCACCGAAGCGGA
>NZ_JASKLR010000045.1 GCF_030124325.1 Sinorhizobium sp. 8-89 | reverse complement strand
TTCATCAAGGTATCGCGCAGGAAGCTGCTGACCAGCAACGTCTTCACCGACGGCGCCGACCGCACTTCAGGACGCACGAAGGACGCTGTGGGGCTCTAAGCCTGCAACGAGGGCTGCCGTGCCCGGCTCGTGAAGCCGCGGGCATACGCAGCTCTTGAACGAGGGGGCGTCTGCGGGGCCCAGCGCTGGCAAAGACGGGTGCTCGCGCTCGGAACTTCCGCTGCTCGGGGACACTCGGGAACCAGGTGCGTCAGTTGTGGGCCGCTGCCTCAGCCGCCCTGATCACGCGCGTTGTCACGATCGATAAGGTTCACCGACCTCAGTCGGGCGCACGAAGGCTGGGCCGGTTGAAGGACCGTCGCGGGAGTTTCAGATTGCCAACGCCTGCCCTGTAACCTTCTCATGCGGTTCTTGGATGCTCGCCGTGTGGCGACGTGATGCATGGCGGAACTTCCCTGCACCACGGGCGACGGCGCGAATTGCCCTAGCCTTCCCGAACCGAGACGATTCGTCGGGAGCTACCCATCGCCCCTGTGCTTCGAGCACCTGGGGGGTCGCGTGCCCCGTCGGATTGGCCGTCGAGCGCGAGTACAGGGATCGGCGATCGGCTAAGATCGCGGCGGCTCGTAGGCTCAAACGGGGAGAAGGCATGACTGATCAAAGACACTGTTATGTTGGCGTCGACCGGGCGTCGGAGAGCCACCATGTGTTCCTCACGGACGGGGACGGCCGAAAATCGGCGAAAGGGTCGTCGGCACGGTGGCGAAGGGCTCGCCGAGATGACGGGCTGGCGGATGGCGGCGAGCGGCGCCGTTGGGGGAGGAATCCGCTTGTTAAACGGTGGTGGCCCCCCCGCGGTCCGTACCTGAGCTTAGAAACCACTCCCCTCACCAGAGGCCGGCGAGTTTATAAATTACCGGCCTTGTTGCCCCAGAGATTTGACGAGCATTACGAGTCGTGATCGTACGCCAAAGTCGCCGACACGGGAAAAGGCCCTGATGAGCTCGATCCCTTCCTCGCTTGCCGCGAATTCGATCACTTCTGGCGGAAGATCAGCCTGATTTGCGGCGCACCGGCCGCTCGCCTGGAATTCGTCAGAGATCCCCTCAAAAAAGTAGCCGGGCTGCACGTCCAGAGCCACGGATATCTGCTTGAGCCGGCTCGCACCGACCCGGTTCGAGCCATTCTCGTATTTTTGGACCTGCTGAAACGTTACCCCGATGGCCTTGCCCAGAGCCGCTTGCGACATGTTCTGCCGTACACGTCCCTGGCGGATTCGACAGCCGACCTGGACATCCACAGCGTCGGGCTTCCGTTTCTTTTTTTCAGGCTTAGCACTAAGCACACTTGTCTCCTCATTGCGGTATGGTTAGGCCACTGAGTCCTCGATAGTCGATCTATGGGTACCACATACGTCGAGATACTGGTTTGACGTAGCTCAATTGGAAGTCAGCAACGCGATCCAGGCCTCTCCGGTCTCACAACCTTGCGTTACCTGCAGCATATGCGGATTGCGGATCAGGGGGGCGGCTCTGTCGCGTGCTGCCGAGAGCTTCCGCTGCGAATTGCATCCATGAGACGTTGCCTCAGTCGACTCCTCCCAATCGAGGTGTTGGTCATGGTCTCGGACGCTTCAGGCGTCCAAACTCGGTTGCCCGAGGTGCGGGTTTCTTTCCGGATTTTCCGAGTCCATACGGTCGGATCCTGTTGCAGGTGGGGCCATCTCCTCCAGACTGTGATGCTCTTTTGCCATTATCACGCGTGAGGGCTCCGGAAGGCTGCCTGTCTGGCTTTCGTAAATGCGTTTCAGTATGCGATCGGAATAATACCGGACCTTTCGCAGTTGCAGTGGTGGCTGACCCTTGATGAGGACGATCTGGCATTCGTCGTTGAGAAGGCGCACCTGTTCCGGCCGCAGAAGGGGTGCTCCTTGAGCTGATATCTGAATATTGCGATCGAAAGCTCGTCCGCCGCCATAAGAAACGGAACGTGATTGAAAAGTATACTCACCGATAGCATCCGAAATGTAAGTCGGCGTCTCATCATCCGCCGTGGCCATGAAGACCTGCAGGCCAGTATTGCTAAGAAAGTTCTCCTTGCCGGCCTCGTCGTATGCTCCCGTCAGTGCCGAAAGACTCTGGATAATGAACATAAAGCGACCCTTATATCCCGCTATGGTCGTAATCGCTGTCTCAATCGTCTCCAGCTTGCCCAAGTGCTTGAATTCATCGAGTAGGAATAGCACCTCGTTCTTTTCTTCCTTGCGAGGCAGCGAGCGTTGTAGAACTGATACGATCTGCTGAAACAGTAGGCGCATCAGCGGCGCGAGCACCTCAAGATCGTTTGGGCTGACGCAAAGGTAAACGCAAGTTCTTCGTCGGCGCAGATCGTAGATCGAGAAATCGGATCGGCTCGTCGCTGCCTTGATTAGCGGATCCGCCCATAAGTTGAGCCCGCCGTCGCCCAGCACTGAAGTGTATGACGTTAGGATTTTCGTGTCGTTGCTCGCCATGTCGTCGAAGATCCGCTGAGCCTCTTTGTTCTGAGTCTCCTCCGCAAGCCGTGCAAGAAGCTTATATTTCTCACCCGGTTGAGCAAAGAGGTCGTAAACAGCACCGATTGTTGGCGTGCCTCGCTCGACGCAGGCAAGAATGCCGGCAACAAAAAGATCTCGCGCGCCATTGATGAAACCTTCTGCGCCTTTGCCCTTGGCCGTAATGAGATTGGCGGCGAGACGACGCGCCTCGGTGAACTGCCGATCTGGGGGCAGCGCTACGATATCTAACACAGGATTATAGCAATGCGTCCGTCGCTCTGGGTCTAGCGGAGCGAATTTAAATACACCGTCGCCCAAGGCTTTGCGTGCTCTCGAGGTGAGTTCAAAAAGCTCCCCCTTAACGTCGAGAGCTATCACTGACCCTTTGAACGTAAGTAGCGTTGGAATGACGATGCCTACTCCCTTGCCAGCGCGGGTCGGCGCAACAACGAGGCTGTGAGGCTGGTCGCCGTTTGTCAAGTAATAGCCAGACCGGGAAGGGCCACTCGTCTTTCCAAAAACCGGGCCGTTAATGCGACTGTACCGCTGCAGATAACCCGCGCGCCGCATCTCGTGGAAGCGAGCCCAGCGTGCCGTGCCGTGATGTTCGCGATCGTGTGGGGACACTGCCTGCTGAATTAGCAGAACAAGCCCGGACGTGGAGACAATGACAGCTAAGCCACGATAGAAGACAGGGCTTGTATAGCCCAAATAGAAGGGCGTCTCGTACCAGAAAGCGAGAAGGTCGATTGTCATCATCGCTTCACCGTTAAATCCATGACGGAATGTTGCGTACAGACTTGCCGCACAGAAACCTGCCGCCAGTGAGCACACGATGCTGATGATTATGCTTGAGAGTGTAGTTTTTCCTGAAGTCATTGTTCCACCGTATCGGCCGAGCGGGTCCAAGGCATCGAGCCATCATCACGCAAAGTCGCCATTCATCCAGCCTTGCCCCTCGTGTTGAAGTGCAGAGATGCGGGATGTGCCCGACATGCGGGGAGCAAGGCCAAACGCTACGGGTCGGAGGAATTATGATCAACAAAAAAGAGATACATTGTTGTTACATGTCCAACCAACATGAAATAAGTTTGTAACGAAAGGGAATGACGAGGCGGCTCAGGCAACACGCCAGCACTCCTGGGATCGTGTGCTGGCTGTGCGATCGCTCTGCTGCAACGGCCATCGGACATCAGCTGCGAGATCTTCGTCGCACCTCATACGACGAAGCGTAAGGGCTTCGACTATGCGCTGGCCGACACCCGGGCGGCTCACACGCGCTCAACAAAACGATAACTGTCAGCTCGAGCTGCCTGCCGAATCCAATCACGTTGACCTCGCTCGGCTTCGACGAAGTGTTTTCGGCCTGTTGCTGTTTATCTAGCTCCTAGATCGTCATCCTATCCAAGCTGGTCGGAAGTATGGAGAGCTGACAGTTTGAGTCCCCACCGAGCCGATGGCGGTAATGGCGGTAGAAGCGATCGGCTCGGCGCGGCATCCCCGGAGATTTGGCCGGCCAGAGTTGCCTTCCATCACCGACCGATCACCCGCGCTGCAACTGCCAAGGAATGTACGGCATACCCTCAGCAGCCCCGGGGGGCGCTAGGACCACAGAGACGCCCGTGCTAAGGCTATCGCGGGTGCATGTTGCGGCGAGAACGCTACACAACGCTCTTGAGCCGATGCTTGGATTTGAAGCCTTGGTAGAATTACAATTGTAACGCGATATCGATTTGGTAGGTCACGGTTCGCTGTTAGCTTGAAGCTGTAGAAACAACGTCGGAGTGTAATCCATGGATCGCGATAGACAGCGGGCACGTACAGCTGGAAGTTCATCCCGAGATGGCGGCGGTGCGGAACGAAACACTCACTTCCCAAATGACCTATTGGCCGAGGTCGCAAGCCGCCTACCCACCCACGACACAGCTGAAACGGCAAATAACCTCGCGAACTTTGAACTCACGAGCCGATCCGCGCGAGAGGCGGTTCAGGCAAGCCCCGTTGGGACGTTTCACCAGCGGATCAACCGGCTCGGCAGCTCAGCGCGAGCGTTGCACGACAGGGCCCTGGCTCAAGTCGCGCCGGACCAAGGCCTACCAGACCGGGTGTTCGCACAGGCCGTAGCTCCCGTGCTCGCGCCAACATTTAAATTTCAAACTCCTGAGAGAAAAACAGACGCCGTCGACCGCATACTGAACATCGAGGCCCCAAGAGATCAAGCCATGGCGCTCGCCAAGATAGGAGACCACTTGGGTGACCTAGACAGTGCAAACAGAAGTCGTCTTATTAACCGAGCGGTCCAATTAACCACCCAACCGGCAGACATGGTTACCCGGCACAATGCTGCCCGCG
Source organism: Sinorhizobium sp. 8-89 (assembly GCF_030124325.1). Lineage (GTDB taxonomy): Bacteria > Pseudomonadota > Alphaproteobacteria > Rhizobiales > Rhizobiaceae > Sinorhizobium. Next base: position 17,445 of record NZ_JASKLR010000045.1, on the reverse strand, counting down.
CCGTTTTGAAGGGATATCACCACTTGAGCGCGGCGCAGCAATCGCAATTACCAGTCGACTACTTGCAGAGTGTCAGCACGCTTCCCGGTGACGAGCCGCTTGCAGCGTCTGCGTCTCGACACGCGGCACAGGCGCCGCTTCCAAATTTGGACAGGAGGATCGACGAGGCTCAGGCCCAAGCTCATGGGCACGCAGGAGAGCAGGGACCCATCTCTCGAAGCCAACTGAGAGGTATGCGAGCGACCGCGGAGAACCTCAACAGAGCGGACAATGACGCACGGGCGGAACTGGCATCTTCCTCCAGAAGCAGAGAACGAAACTGGGGGCGATGAGCTCATTGGCGAGTCAGGTTATCAGTGTACCGTTATTCGTCAGTAAAGGCTCGTTTGCATTGAGGACCATGCTTCAGCAAGCTCGGCTTGGGCTGAAGCCCATCAGAGCAACAAATGTAGCCCGATATCGGTTTAGCAGGTCACTCTCCGATGTTAGCTTCGGAGCTGTAGAACAAACGTCGGAGTCTGACTAATGGATCGCGAAAGACAGCGGGCACGAACAGCTGGCAATTCATCCCGAGATGGCGGCGGTGCCGAACGAAACACTCATTTTCCAAACGACCTACTGGCCGAGGTGGCAAGCCGCCTACCCACCCACGATACAGCTGAAACGGCAAATAACCTCGCGAACTTTGAACTCACGAGCCGATCCGCGCGAGAGGCGGTTCAGGCAAGCCCCCTTGGGGCGTTTCACCAGCGGATCAACCGGCTCGGCAGCTCAGCGAGGGCGGTGCACGACAGGGCTCTGGCTCAAGTCGCGCCGGATCAAGGCCTGCCAGATCGGGTGTTCGCACAGGCCGTAGCTCCCGTGCTCGCGCCAACATTTAAATTTCAAACTCCTGAGAGAAAAACAGCCGCCGTCGACCGCATACTGAACATCGAGGCCCCAAGAGATCAAGCCCTGGCGCTCGCCAAGGTAGGAGGCTACCTAGGTGATCTAGACAGTGCAAACAGAAGTCGTCTTATTGATCGTGCGGTCGATCTAGTCACACATTGGGCAGACGGGGTCACCGAGAACAACGCTGCCCGTGCCCTTCTAAAGGGATACCACCACTTGAACGCAGAGCAACAGGCGCTATTGCCAGTCGAGCGTCTGCAGAGTGTCAGTACATTTCCTGGCGACGAGCCTCTTGCGCCGTCCGCATTTCGATATGGGGCAGAGGCCTCGCATTCAAATTTGGACGGGAGGATAGAGGAGGCCCAGGCTCAAGCTCATGGGCACGCAGGACAGCAGGGGCCTATTTCTCGAGAGCAGCTGTGGGAGATGCGTCCCACCGCGGAGCGCCTCCACAGGGCCGACAATGACGCACGAGCCGAACTGGCGTCTTCCTCCAGAAGCAGAGAACGCTCGAACTGGGGGCGTTGAGTTTCAACTAGCGATTCACCTTAATAGTAATCACGGCTTTGGGAGTAAAGGCTCGTTATTGCAGTCAGGCACCTCTGGTTGGAACCCGAGAGGTGCCCCGATATCACCAAAACAGACGTGCTATTTCCAGCGCCGAACATCCGCCCCGAACAAGGTGCTACTTGTGGCTGTTAACAACTCGTCCGAGGTCCCAATAGGTCGAACAATTTTCCATCGTGCCAGCCGAACATGTAACCTTCGATCCGATAACGCTGTGGCGGAAGGGGGGCCTAAGTGGTTTTCCTGACTCAGCAATGGGGGCTCACCCGCCGGATCGAAACCGAGTTGATGTTCGAATCTCGGCGCTCGGAGAGGCAGACAAACGCAGCTGGTTGTCCGCTTTATCCCTGCGAGAAGAAGAGGCTCAGTGCCAACGTTGTCGTAGTATTGGTGATCGTGACTTTGTTGTTTGCAGTCCTGGCGATAACGCGCGGGCAGGATGACCATGCCAACCAGGCGATCCTAAGTGAACTGGGGGCAATTCGGACCAATTGTGCGTTATTGCAACGTGACGTCTTCCGCGCCCGTGCCGGCACGCCGTGGGATTACCAGGTTCTACTCACAACGATACGGGCTCTGCGGCAGAGCCTGATCGACTTGGAGACTCTGTTCGAAAAGGTGCCTCTTGAGAACGCCAGTGACCTCTCCCGCCTGCTAAAGGAGGTAAGGGCTTCGGTCGAAAGGACTAGCGCGGCCGTTGGAGCTGTGGGCGCACAAAACTTGATCTTGCAACGTTCCCTTACCAGCTTCGCGCAATCGCTGAGTCTGCTTGCGAAATTGCCGTCGGAAACCGAAGGCACTGGTGCTGTGCGGCCCGTCGAACTAGGCAACCTAATTTTATGGTTTTCGCTGAGGCCGAGCTCTAGCCTTGCATCGCGCATCGATCGAGATCTCGACCGCCTTGAGGCGGCTACGGGCCAAGATGCCATTGAAAATTCGGTTGTGCGCAATGGCCAGCTTATCCTGTCCTTGCTGCCGCAGGTGAATGACGCTGTAAACAGGATAGCGTCATCCGACACCATCGACAAAGCTGCGAAACTGGAGCGTGAATATCTGAAAGGGTACGGCTTGGTCATTGTGAGCGAGCGGCGGACACGCGTTTTCCTAGGTTCAGTTTCCATATGCCTTTGCTTCTGGATAATCGCTTTAGTTTCTAGGCTACGTGGGCAGACGGATCGGTTGGCAAGGCGCTTGGAATTTCAAGCAGCGACTAGGGAGATTGGGTCTTGCTTCGAAGATGGTTCAGCAACGAAGGGTTCGCTAACCGCTTCCACCCAAGCAGCACTGAAAGTTGTCCAGCGCTTTTTCAATGCTGATCAGTGTGCGCTGGCACTTGTTGACATCAGTGCGGGGCGTGTCGCCGAGTGTTTCGCTGCCAACACTCCTGCCCCCATCTGGAATGAGGCTTGGCTACTTGAATTCGCTTCTCTTGTCCTGACAGAGGAGCGCAGGCCAGTGTTTCGCATCATTCCCACGCAAAAAGTTGGCTGCGTTGCTAAAGGGACTCCCGAGGTTTGTCAGTTGCTTGTCTTCAAGGTCTCGGATCAGCTCATCGCGGTTTGTTGCCTTTTCCTTGAGCGGAACAGTCTACGGTTCTCTTCTAGTGAGATCCAACTTCTTGAGTACGCGACTGGCCGTGTCTGCAATTACCTCGATCTTCGACGTCGGCAGACGGAATGCAACCTTCTAGAGAGGCGGTTGGAGCATGCGGAACGGCTGAAAGCCGTCGGCACCCTCGCCGGTGGTATCGCGCATGAATTCAACAATATCCTAGGGGCTATCCTCGGCTACGCCGAGATGGCCCACGGTCTTCTGCGTCGCTCTTCAAGAACTCGGGGTTATATCGAGCAAATCATCTCTGCAGGCGACAGAGCGGGGCTGATCATCAATCAGATCTTGGCACTCAATCGAAAACGCGAACGTATGATCAAGCCCTTCAATGTCTCCGAGGTAGTGATGGATCTAGCTCCGTTGCTGCGCGTAGCGCGGCGCGCGGATGTGGAGTTGAATTTCAACATTGACGAAAAGCAAACGGTGATCGAAGGGAGCCCACTCGAGATTCAGCAGATCCTGATGAATCTCTGCAAGAACGCCTCGGAGGCTTTCTCGAATGAAGGCCGCATTGATGTAAGCGTCTCTCGGGCTGTTGTCTCTCAATCGAAGATACTTGCTTATGGCGATCTTCCTCCCGGGGACTATGTCCTCCTTTCCGTCGGAGACACCGGCGAAGGTATTCCTGAAGCCGTACTACCACATATCTTTGAGCCCTTCTTTACCACGCGTTCTCGCATCGGTGGAACGGGGCTCGGTCTCGCTGCAGTGCGCGACCATGTGAGCGCGCTTGCAGGATACATTGACGTTAGCTCGACTATTGGACGCGGTACTCGCTTCGACATCTATCTGCCGCCTTCCCAGAAGAAGCCGGTCAGCCCTGATAGTCTTTTTTGCTCCTTGTAATACACCACTTGGCAACGGAGAGATCATCGCCGTAGTGGAGCCCGATACGGCGACGCTGGAGATGTATGAGGACAGAATTGCCGCCCTGGGGTATGAACCAGTCGGCTTCAAGACATTCAAGCGTCTTTGCGACTGGATTTCGAGGGGAAGAAGGGCCGATCTCATCGTCGCGGACCGCTCGTCTTTTCCTGGGTCACAATGTGCCGCCGCCGTGCACGCGTCCCTAAGGACAGTGCCCGTCATCATCATCGGGGAAGCTAACCATAACGTGCCAACTGCGGGCCCCTATCGTTTTGCTGCAAAAGCCAATGTCATCCAGGACCATGGCGCGCGCATTTCGCACGTTAATCAGGGCGTGATGTTGCCAGAACCGCAAAAGAATCTGCTGCTGAATGCGGAATGGAGGGTATACCTAGCCCGCCGACGCGCACCAGGTGGGCGGGAGACCAGCACCGCCGTCATCGGCGGGGCGGCGCCAGTCATGCCGAGCGTCAGCGCTCTGGATCGACGCTCGCCGCTTCGTCACAGTGCGGCACCGTGGGGATGTAAACCACTCGGCCGCCAAGCCTGCACCGGCGTCATCTTCGCGCCGTGTTGCTGGTGCCTGCCCGTGCATCAGCACTTGCGACAAATTATTCTCTTGAGCACGGCGGCCCGACCCCTATGCTGATCTGCCCGTCACTCGCATCACCTCATGCTTGCCCTGCTTACCTTGTGCGGAATTATGCCAATGTCCTTCCTGAAACTCGTCGTGCTGGCGGCCTTTACCATGAACGCTCGAGCGATCTTGGCCGGAGACCCCCTACTCCTACCGTCCGATGCCGCGGCTCTAGTGGTCGAGACCGAATGGGGGGAGCAGCGCTTCTCGATAGAGGTGGCGGACGAGCCTGCAGAATGGCGGCGCGGACTGATGTTCCGCACGACGATGGCGGACGATCATGGCATGCTCTTCGTCTTTGACGACAGCCAACCGCGCGGCTTCTGGATGGAGAACACACCTATGCCGCTCGATCTCCTCTTCGTCGGCGAGGATGGAAAAGTACGTGCGATTGAAGAAGGCCAACCGTCCTCAACCACACCCATTGCTCCGACAGTTGCCGCGCATTTTGTGTTGGAGCTTAAGGCTGGTACCGCACAGCGGGCTGGGATCCAGCTCGGCGCGCGGCTCCGCCACCCGCTCATTGACACAGTCGTCAGTCACAGGCTGCAGCGTCTTTAGGGGCTGCCATCTGGTGGAGCTGACGCCGTTGGTGCTCTTTCGTAATTGTTGTACCTGCTGAACGCGACCCGGATCGCCTGCGAGGCGGCGAGATGTTTATGAATATCGGAGCGGTAGCGACGATCGCTTCGATAGGCACGAAGAATCTGACCCTGGATCGTCGCACGCAAAGCATTGCTGTCATAGGCTTTGTCGGCGAGCACAGCCTGACCTTCCTGGCCGTCGAGAAGAGCAGGAGCCTGCGTGATGTCGACGACCTGACCGGCTGTCACGATGAAGCGCAGGGGACGTCCGAGCGCATCGACCAGCAGATGAATCTTGATGGTCAGTCCACGTCTGCCCCAGCGCCTGATCCTTGGCCGCCCTTTCCACTCGCCGCCTGTTGATGGGCGCGGACGATAGTGCTGTCGATCATCAGGTGCTGATTGTCTCGGTCAGATGTCAGTGCATCGAAGGCCCGCTCCCACACGCCGGCATGGCACCAGCGGCTGAATCGGCGGTGCACCGTCTTCCACTTGCCGTGACGCTCGGGAAGGTCGCGCCAGTGCGCACCTGAACGCAGAACCCACAAACACCCGTTCACGGACGATCGATTGTCGCTACCCGTCCGGCCCGGATCGCCGGCCTTCCCTGGTAGCAAGGGCGGCGCGACCCGCGACCATTGCACCTCATGCAGTTCGTATCGCTTCACCGTCATCGCAGCGTCCCCGTGCAGAACACGGTGACCTATGAATAAGGCATCAACTGATTTGATGTTGTGGAACGGCTCTGCTCCCACCCTATCCTGAAATGCCGGGCCGAGCATGTAGTTCGGCGAAAAGCGCGGAGCATTATCATGACTTTGATCACGACCATTGGCCTCGACACGGCCAAACAAGTCTTTCAGTTGCATGGAGTAGACAACGAAGCGACGACAATCCTTCGCAGGCAGCTTCGACGCGCTGAGGTTTTGAAGTTCTTCAAGACGATCCCGGCGTGTGTCGTTGGATTGGAGGCGTGCGGCGGCGCTCATTACTGGGCAAGAGAGATCAAGGCTCTCGGACATGAAGCTCGGTTGATCCAACCTGCCTACGTGAACCCTATGTCAAAAGAGCAAAGAATGGCGCGGCAGACGCTGAGGCGATATGTGAAGCTGTAGGCCGACCGTCGATGGGTTTCGTGCCGATCAAGCCGTCGGCCAGCAAGCTACGGCTATGCTCTTGAAGATCGGGCACTATACACACAAACGCTGCGTCCGGCAGCCGGCTCCACCCAAAGCCGTTCCATGGTCAAGGGCAGTGGAAATGGGAAGGAAGGGCCATGCTATGCGATTGAAGAAACAAGTAATGGCGCACCCGTGGTTGCCGACGGCCGAGCGGCGCGTTGCCGAGCCAAGCCTGGATCGGCGTCGTTGAGCCTAGTGGTAGTCAGCGTCGCCATGAAAGGGGGCGCGATCGTCGTTCAGAGGCTGCGAATGCGAAGAACCAGGGCTTTTTGCGGCGGGCGAAGCAAACTCGCGCTCGATGTCAGCGCGTCGATGCTGTCTTAAGCTAGGCAGAAACGTCATTTGCTTCAAATGAAACAAAAAGAGGGAACTTAGAAATCCTAGAGTAACAGTCCGTTCCGATATTGGCGAACGCCAGATGACGCTGATTCTTTAAGGCCGAGTGAGTGCGATGGGAGGTGATAGGGAATGTTAAACACAGCTTGGCCCGTGTCGATCGTCTTCTCGATCTCCATATGTTTCTCAACCAAGGCCGCACCACTCTCCCTGCGTGAGTTCAACGATCTCGCTAGCGAATGCGCGCCTTGGGTTGCTCCATCTACGCTTGCGGCAATTGCCACCGTTGAAAGCAACTTTGATCCGCTTGCGGCGCATGACAATACCACCGGCGAAACCCTCCACTGGAACGATCCAGCTGAAGCAACGCAGAGCGTCAAGGAGCGCCTCAAAGCGCGACATTCGCTCGACGTCGGGCTTATGCAAATCAACTCCAACAATTTTTCTCTGCTGGGTCTCACGCCCGATAAGGCGTTCCAGCCCTGTTTCTCACTTTCGGCTGCAGGGCACTTGCTTGAAAGCCGCTACGCCGGCGGCAACACTACCGCAGCAGAGCAACTGGCGCTTCGTCAGGCAATCTCCGCCTACAATACTGGAGATCTGACGCGCGGCTTTGCGAACGGATATGTGCGGAAGGTTGAGCTTGCCGCTCGAAAGATGGTGCCGCCGCTGCTCGAGCTGCCGGAGAAAGACGGTGAAAAGGCGATCCGGCAAGACGCATGGGACGTTTGGGGCTCGCATGAGCGGCACCGTTCGGCAGTCGATTCATCAAGTTCTCCCACGCAGCAGAGGCCGAAAGTCGGCGAATCCACGGACGACAATCAACTCATATTCGATTGAACGACAGAGGTGTAGTGATGATATTCCTTGAAAAATTCGGCGTGCAGTTGAAGCGCTTTTCCCTGCTGGGCGCGGTGATGCGCATGGCTGTTACCTATGCACCCGCCGCTGGAGGGGCGGCCGGATGGAGCTTTTTCTCCTCGGGGCCAGCCGTCGCACAAGTGGCAGGAGCCGCCGACCCCGCCGCAATGGTCAACAACATATGCACGTTCATCCTGGGTCCGTTTGGACAGTCGCTCGCTGTTCTCGGCATCGTCGCCATCGGCATATCATGGATGTTCGGTCGTGCTTCACTCGGTCTCGTCGCCGGCGTCGTTGGGGGTATCGTTATCATGTTCGGGGCCAGCTTCCTTGGCAAAACGCTCATCGGGGGCGGCTGATGAGTGCCCGTCTGGAAGAAAGCACCCTTTACGTGGCGGCGACACGACCCGCATTGTTTTTCGGCGTACCGCTGGCTCTCGCTGGATTATTCATGATGTTAGCCGGCTTTCTGATCGTCATCCTCCAGAACCCTCTTTACGAAGTTATACTTGTGCCACTCTGGGTCGGAGCGCGGATCGTCGTAGAGCGTGACTATAACGCAGCGAGCGTAGTCTTACTTTTTCTGCAGACTGCCGGCAGAAGCGTCGACGGCCAAGTCTGGGGCGGGGCGAGCGTCAGCCCAAACCCGATCATGGTGCCGGCTCGAGGAAGAGGAATGGTGTAATGCTCGGCACAAGTGGCAAGACCGAGAGGTCCGGGGAGATCTATCTACCCTACATTGGGCACCTCAGCAACGAGGTTGTACTTCTAGAGGATGGATCGATCATGACCATGGCACATGTCAGAGGTTTGCCCTTTGAATTGGAAGATGTCGAAATCCGCAATGCACGCTGCCGCACGTTTAATACCCTCTTACGCAACATTGCCGATGACAATGTGTCTATATACGCCCATCTCGTACGGCATACCGATGTGCCGTCGCCGCCAGGGCGGCAGTTCCGCAGCGCTTTCGCTACCAAACTGAGCAAAGCTTTTGAGCAGCGCGTGCTCTCCGGGAAACTCTTCCGCAACGATCACTTCCTAACATTGATCGTCTTCCCCCGCGCAACGCTTGGCAAATTAGGAAGCCGATTCACCAGATTCTACAAAAGAAAAGAAATCGACTTGGCAAGCCAGATGCGAAATCTGGAAGATCTTTGGCACGTGCTTGCTGGCGCCCTCGACGCATATGGTCTCCGCCGGCTCGGCATTCGGGAGAAGGATGACGTGCTTTTCTCTGAGATCGGCGAAGCACTCCGCATGATCATGACTTGTCGTTTCACACCGGTTCCCCTCGTCAGCGGCTCCCTCGGCGCTTCGATCTATACCGACCGGGTCATCTGTGGCAAGCGGGCACTAGAGATTCGGGCGCCACACGATAGTTACGTGGGGTCAATCTTTTCATTTCGCGAGTATCCGGCAAAGACGCGGCCAGGCATGCTAAATACGCTACTATCCACAGACTTCCCGCTTGTTTTGAGCCAAAGTTTCTCCTTCCTAACTCGTGCACAGGCTCATGCCAATCTCAGCCTCAAGTCCAGTCAAATGATAAGTTCCGGCGACAAGGCTATCACCCAGATCGATAAACTCACCGAGGCAGAGGACGCACTGGCAAGCAACGAATTTGTTATGGGCTCGCACCACTTAAGCCTTTGCGTCTATGCCGATGATCTCAATGGCCTTGCCGACCGCGCTGCGCGCGCCCGCGCGCGATTGACCGATGCAGGGGCTGTCGCGGTCCAAGAAAGTATTGGCATGGAGGCGGCTTACTGGTCGCAACTTCCGGGCAACAACAAGTGGCGCACGCGTCCCGGGGCGGTCACGTCGCGCAATTTCGCCGGCCTGGTCTCATTCGACAATTTTCCGGGCGGCACTGTTACCGGCCATTGGGGTAATGCAGTTGCGCGTTTTCGCACCAACGGTGGGACGCCTTTTGATTATGTCCCCCATGAGAACGACGTTGGGATGACCGCAATATTCGGACCTATCGGGACAGGCAAGACGACGCTCATGACCTTCATCCTAGCGATGCTCGAGCAGAGCATGGCTTATCGCGATGGCGCGATCGTCTTTTTCGACAAGGACCGTGGCGGTGAGCTGTTGGTACGTGCAACGGGAGGGACATATCTCACTCTACGCAGAGGGATGCCGAGCGGCTTGGCACCTCTGCGAGGCCTGGCCAATACATCGGCGTCCCGGGACTTTCTGCGCGAATGGATCGTGGCGCTGATTGAAAGCGACGGACGCGGAGGTATCTCGCCGGAGGAGAATCGCCGGTTGGAGCGTGGTATTGTTCGACAGCTTTCGTATGAGCCGGACATGCGTTCACTCGCAGGACTGCGAGAATTCTTGTTGCATGGCCCATCCGAGGGCGCAGGAGCGCGACTACAGCGTTGGTGCAGAGGAAATGCGCTCGGTTGGGCCTTTGATGGCGATGTGGACGAAGTAACGCTCGATAGATCAATCACCGGCTTCGATATGACGCAACTTCTGGAGTACGAGGAGGTCTGTGCGCCGGCCGCTGCGTATCTACTGCACCGAGTGGGTGCTGTCGTGGATGGTCGGCGCTTTGTCATGAGCTGCGACGAGTTTCGATTCTATCTACTGAACCCGCAGTTCTCCGCAGTCGTCGATAAATTCTTGCTCACGGTTCGCAAGAACAACGGCATGCTCATACTCGCAACACAGCAACCTGAGCACGTCCTGGAATCGCCACTCGGAGCAAGCCTCGTTGCACAATGCATGACAAAAATCATTTACCCATCACCTACAGCGGACCGAACGGCATACATCGACGGGCTGAAATGTACCGAACGAGAATTTCAGGCAATCCGCGAGGATATGGCCGTCGGCAGCCGCAAGTTTTTGCTTAAGCGCGAGAGCGGGAGCGTTGTCTGCGAGTTCGATCTTCGGGAGATGCGCGAATATGTCGCCGTGCTCTCGGGGCGGGCCAATACCGTGCGATTTGCCGATCAGCTACGTGAGACGTATGGAGAGGACCCTTCTGCCTGGCTCGACAAATTCATAGCTCGCTATCATGAAGTACAAGACTGACGGAGAAAGTGCCTATGAAACTTGCACAACTCACGGCAACGGCGCTTGCCATTTGCATCACTCTACCGGGGCCGACCCGGGCGCAGCTCATCGTCAGCGATCCCGCAACGGAAATCCAGACGACTGCAACGGCGTTAAGCACTGCAGAGAACCTTATACAGACGATCGCAATACTCGAACAGACAATCCAAATGGTGCAGATGTTCACGACGTCCTTTGGCGTCACCGGCCTATTAAGCTCGCTCAACCAACCGAACCGCTATCCGACCACCAATCAGCTAGAAAAGCAGATGTTTGCTGCTGAGGCGCCAGCATCCGCCACGGCGCGCGCGATAGCATCGGATGCCCAAAACAAAGTGGTGTGGGGTAGCGACGCGGAAGGGGCTCTCTTGCGCGAGCATATTGCAGGTTCGTCGAATGCAGCAGCAGCTGCAGCCGATAATCTGGATGCTATGGACCAGCGCCTGAAGCAAAACGCCGCCACCTTAAATCAGCTTTCGCGTTCAGGGAATATTATGCAGGCTACCGTCACCAACGGACTACTTCTCAAGCAGATCCACGATGCGATTATCCAAAACACCCAGGCTACTAGCTTGTTGACGATGACGACCGCGCAGGCACGCCTTCAAGAAGCAGAGGAGGCAACGACACAGCGGCGGGAACGCCAGGCAACCGCGGCTATCTTTGGCGCAGTGCCATAATCTGTGAGTTCTGCCGCTCGGTGGGAACCTCTATTCGTCTACCTTCGGCGAAGAGAAGCAAGTCAAGGTTGGAGCGATGAATTTCAGGATTCTTGCGCCGTTTACGGCTATTCATACGATCTTTGATCAGGCCTTTAAGATCGGAATGAACACAGTGCTGGAAAAAATCCAGACTGCGGTCAGTGCGCCTCTTGTGGCGTGTGTAACGCTTTGGATAATAGTTCAAGGCATTCTTGTGATGCGTGGTGAAATCGACACTCGTGGTGGCATTACGAGGGTCATCATTGTGTCACTTGTTGTCTCCCTTGTGATCGGCCAGGCGAACTATCATAACTATGTCGTGTCACTCTTTGAGGACACGATCCCAGCTTTCATTCACCAGGTCAGTGGCAGTCACATTCCGTTCATTGATATCCCCAAAAAGCTCGACATCATGTTCGCGCTAACCCAATTTTACTTCCAAAAGGTAGCCTCCGAAATTGGGCCAATGAATGGCCAGGACATTCTCGCCTTTCAAGGCGCACAGTGGGTATTTTACGGCGCGCTTTGGGCTGCGTTCGCGATCTACGATGCCGCTGGAATTCTCACGAAGGTGCTCTTGGCGATCGGCCCACTCATTCTTGTAGGCTATCTCTTTGATCGCACGCGAGACATGGCTGTTAAATGGCTCGCTCAACTCCTCACCTACGGGATACTTCTCCTCTTGCTGAACATCGTGACGTCTCTCGTCATCGCAACGGAAGCGGCCGCCCTTGCAATAATGCTCAGGGTGATTTCTGGCGCGGGGACGACCGCAGCCAAGATTATCGGGCTATATGAACTCGATATGTTCTTTCTCGCCGGTGACGCTCTGATCGTCGCGCTTCCGGTGATCGCCGGCAATATTGGAGGGGCCTATGTGGCAGGAACATACCAACCTGGCAGCAGCCTGAATCGGCATCTAGCCAAGTTACCACGTGGGTAGGATCTCACTAGGATCGCTCAAATTGGAAGGTTTGCATGAAGTATTGTCTGTTGTTTCTAATCCTTACTCTAGCCGCCTGCCAGACAACCGACAAGCTGGCGGCCTGCGGGGGTCCGATTTTCCCGCTAAACGTTGGGCACTGGCAACCGACTCCAACTGATCTTCAGGCTTCGGGAGAACTTGATGAAAGGCCCTGAATATGCTCTCCTGGTCGAGAAGAAGGCATTGGCTACTCATTATAAGGAAGTGGAAGCCTTTCAAACTGCACGTGCGAAATCTGCGCGGCGTCTCTCCAAGGTTCTGGTAGCGGTTGCAGCAGTCGCTGGTCTTGGAAATGTGGCACAGGCTTTCACTATCGCCACCATGGTTCCGTTGATCAAGCTTGTGCCTGTGTATCTTTGGATACGCCCCGACGGTACAGTTGACAGCGAAGTGTCCGTCTCTCGGCTGCCCGCCACGCAAGAGCAGGCGGTTGTCAATGCCTCCCTCTGGCAGTATGTCCGCCTGCGCGAGAGCTATACGGCGGACACTGCTCAATATGCCTATGATCTCGTATCGAGTTTCAGTGCTCCGGCCGTGCGGCAAGACTACCAAGACTTCTTCAACTACCCCAATCCTGATTCACCGCAAGTCGCAATTGGTAAGCGCGGTAGGCTAGAGGTCGAGCACATCTCCTCAAACGACATCACTCCGGGCGTGCAACAGATTCGCTACAAGCGCACGCTCGTTCTGGAGGGGCAAATGCCGGTGGCGAGTACTTGGACTGCAACGGTTCGCTACGAAAAGGTGACAAGCCTGCCCGGCCGATCGAGGCTGACCAATCCGGGGGGATTGCTTGTTACCTCCTATCAAACCTCGGAAGACACTGTTTCGAACGTGGGGCGCAACGAGCCATGACGAAAAGAACACTTCTCTCACTGGCCTGTTTGCTTTTTGCTATGGTGGGCGCGCGTGCGGAGGACACTCCCACGGCCGGCAAACTAGATCCTCGCATGCGCTATCTGGCCTACAACCCGGATCAGGTAGTGCGCCTGTCTACCGCTGTCGGAGCAACAATGGTTGTGACATTCGGGGCCAACGAGACCGTCACAGCGGTCGCCGTTTCCAACAGCAACGACCTCGCAGCCCTTCCGCGCGGCAACTATCTCTTCTTCAAGGCAAGCCACGTTCTCCCGCCACAGCCGGTCATCGTGCTGACCGTAAGCGACGCAGGTATGCGACGATATGTTTTCAGTATCTCCACCAAGTCCATGTCTCGGCTCGACAAAGAGCAGCCTGACCTCTACTACAGCGTGCAATTCGGCTATCCTGTCGATGAGGCTGCTGCGCGCAGGAAGCAAGCGGAACAGAGGTCCCTAGCCTACCGGCTTCGAGCGGAAGCGCAATATCAACAGAGGGCTAGGGAATTATTCGATCAGCCGGCCGCAACCGGCAGTCCCGGCCCTAACAATTGGCATTATGTCGCCCAGGGGGACCGTTCGCTGATGCCCTTGGAGGTTTTTGACAACGGCGTCACCACTGTATTCCGCTTCCCCGGCAATGTACGCATACCATCTATCTATAGGATCAATCCAGACGGTGAGGAGGCCACTGCCAATTATTCGGTCAAGGGAGAGTACGTCGAGGTTTCCTCGGTTGCTCGTGGTTGGCGACTGAGGGATGGCGACACAGTATTATGCATCTGGAATAGCGCCTTCGATCCCATTGGACGAAACCCGGGCACGGGGACGAGCAGACCCGATGTTTGGCGCGTTCTAAAGGAGCCTAGGCAATGAGTGACGTTAATCCACAATCTTCTCACGATGTGGATGCGTCCGGATCCGTGGTCTCGGACCCACATCCTCGGCGTCTTTCGGGATCGCAGAAGTTAATGGTTGCAGGCTTAGTTCTGGCGTTATCGCTGGGCCTCATCTGGCTCGGTGGACGTTCGAAGGCTAGCGACGGGGCTTCTCCGCCCCCAACAACGATTCTCACAGACACCGAGCCCTTTCGTCCGGCGCCTATGGATATAGCTCCTGATCCTTCGGAAAACCAGGAGCCTGTGCAGCCGACAGCTCCCGCGCCAGCCACAAGCCAGCCTCAACGCGATGACCCGCCGCCTGAGAAAACACCGATCTTTGCGTATAGCAGCGGCGACCAAAGCATCAGCAAGCCCGTGCCACGGACGAAGTTTGGCCACGAAAACGAAGACGAAGAGCAAGAAAACTCCTCGCTCACGCGCGGACGTTCAGTCGAAAATGATCTTCAAACGAGGATGAAGCCGGCTGTGCTGCAGGCAAGCCGGGCTACACTCTTGCCGAACCCTGACTTCATGATCACGCAAGGAACGACTCTTCACTGCATTTTGCAAACGGCGATCGATACCAATCTAGCGGGTTATGTAAAATGCGTGCTGCCCGAGGACGTCCGTGGGGCAACGGGCAACGTTGTGCTCTTGGATCGGGGCACGACCGTGGTTGGCGAAATCCAGCGTGGCTTACAACAAGGGGATGCACGGGTCTTCGTGATCTGGAATCGCGCTGAGACGCCGAACCATGCGCTGGTGTCGCTCGCGTCACCAGGTGCTGACGAACTCGGCCGCTCAGGGCTGCCTGGCACGGTCGACAATCACTTCTGGCAACGTTTCGGAGGGGCAATGCTCTTGAGCGTCGTCCAGGGTGCGTTCCAGGCAGCTAGTAGTTATGCTGGCAGCTCAGGTGAGGGCACTAGCATCAACAGCTTTCAGGGCAATAGCGGACAGATCGCCAACACCGCGCTAAGCGCAACGATCAACATTCCTCCCACTCTGAAGAAAAATCAGGGGGATACGGTATCCATATTCGTCGCACGGGACCTCGATTTCTCAGATGTATACGAGCTTCGGACGGCCACTGGGACAACGAGAGGGCGAAATCGGCAACCCTCGCCGAGATAGTTTAACGACAACGAAAATCGGAGACCTGAATGCTAACGGAGGCGGATTCTCAATTGCGTTTCCTCCTCAAACCGGTTTTGAGCTGGCTTGAGGAGCCGCGGACCGAAGAGGTCGCAATCAATAGACCCGGGGAGGTTTTCGTCCGCCAGGGCGGCGTCTTTACGAAATATCCTCTACCTCTTACCTATGATGATCTCGAAGATATCGCGATCCTGGCGGGAGCGTCACGGAAGCAAGATGTTGGACCACGAAACCCCCTCTGCGCCACCGAACTGCCAAATGGAGAGCGGCTGCAAATCTGTTTACCGCCCGCGGTGCCCTCGGGCACGGTCAGCCTGACAATTCGACGCCCCGGCGCCCGTGTTTCGGAGCTCAAAGAAGTCACATCTCGGTATGATGCTTCGCGATGGAATCAATGGCGCTCGCGTAAGCAGCGTCAAGCTCAGCACGACGAAGAGATTCTCCAGCATTACGACGGCGGCGATCTGGAAGGATTTCTGCACGCATGCGTGACTACTCGCCTCACAATGCTGCTCTGTGGGGCCACAGGTAGCGGCAAGACGACGATGAGCAAGACATTGATCAGCGCCATCCCGCCGCAGGAAAGGCTGATCACCATCGAAGACACGCTCGAACTCGTAATTCCGCATGAGAACCATGTCAGGCTACTCTATTCAAAGGATGGCACAGGTTTAGGCGCGGTGACCGCAGAACAGCTTTTACAAGCCAGCCTCCGCATGCGCCCGGATCGAATACTGCTCGGCGAGATGCGCGACGATGCCGCTTGGGCTTATCTCAGCGAAGTCGTTTCCGGCCATCCAGGATCGATCTCCACTATACATGGTGCCGATCCGGTTCAAGGTTTCAAAAAGCTCTTTTCGCTGATCAAGAGCAGCTCGCAAGGAGCTGCGCTTGAAGACCGCACGCTGATCGATATGCTGGCGGCCGCGATCGATGTGATTGTGCCGTTCCGTACCTGTGGTGACGTCTATGAGGTAGGCGAGATTTGGCTCGCAGCCGACGCGCGCAGGCGCGGTGAGACAGTGGCTGATCTTCTCAACCAGCATTAGGGCCGCCATCATTCTTGAGCTGTCGTTCAGTGACTAAAGGCTGACGCCCAAAAGTCTTCGGATCGCATTTTTGTGCCACCCATCCATTCGGCGAAGGTCTCACATTCGTCGAATGGATTGGTGTGCCGCAGCTCGTGCATGTACAGGTCCGATCAGCTGCTTCAACAGGCAGCGTGATCCCAGTTCGAAAGGTGAGCCGTTGAAACATGTTCTTGTCATCGATGACGATGTCGCGATGCGGCATCTCATTGTTGAGTACCTTACGATACACGCATTTAAGGTAACCGCAGTAACCGATAGTTGGCAGTTCAATCGCGTGCTCACGTGTGAGCCGGTCGACCTCGTCGTTGTTGATCTTAATCTGGGCCGCGAGGATGGACTTGAAATCGTCCGCAATCTGACAACAAAGTCCGATGTTCCGATAATTACCATCAGCGGTGATCGTCTCGAGGAGGCTGAAAAAGTTGTTGCACTGGAGCTTGGAGCAACTGACTTCATTGCAAAGCCCTTTGGAATGCGAGAATTTTTAGCGCGCATTCGTGTCGCGTTGCGCGACCGGCCGACGAGTCCACGGACAAAAGATCGACGTTCGTTTCATTTCGCCGGTTGGACGCTCAGTCTAAAGCAGCGTCGACTGATCTCTGAACAGAGCGGCGAGGTCAAGCTGACGTCCGGTGAGTTCAATCTTCTACTGGCCTTCCTGGAAAAACCACGCGACGTCTTATCCAGAGAACAGCTTCTGTTTGCGAGCCGAGTGCGCGGAGAAGAGGTATATGACCGAAGCGTTGATGTGTTCATTTTGCGCTTGCGCCGAAAGCTGGAAGCTGACCCGGCTAACCCGTGTCTGATTAAAACATCCCGCGGTGCGGGCTATTTCTTCGACGCTGACGTGGAAATTAGCTATGGGGGTACATGGGCCGCCTGCTCAGCCGTTAGCAGTCGTCGAGGTCCTGCCAGCGCCGCCGATGCCGTTGCCCTGGGAGAGGTCGCGCATCTCGCGGGGCAGCGCAAGAATGGACCGTCCCGCGAGACAAGCTGAGGGCATACGGACGGTGAACATCATACTGCTCTCAGCGAGGGCAATGGGGGTAGTCGCAGGTGACCTGATGGGTTGTCTAATCGCAGCCGTGGGGTCAAGTATCTTTGTATGAGACGCGTGTGCCGGGTTACAGGGTTGTCTTCGCGGTCGGCAGAGGCCGCCGCATCA
>NZ_JASKLR010000044.1 GCF_030124325.1 Sinorhizobium sp. 8-89 | reverse complement strand
GTCGACCGCCCCACGGTCCTTCATGTCATAGGTGATCGTGCCGGCATAGGGGGTCAGTCGGCCGGAGAGGCAGGCGAGAAGCGTCGACTTGCCGGAACCACTTTCGCCGACGATGCCAAGCACCTCGCCGGGCCGGATCGCGAAGGACACATCGCGGCAGCCGATCTGGCCGCCATAGGACTTGCAAAGGCCGGAGACTTCAAGCAGTGGCGGCTTCTGGGCGAGCTTGCGGATCGCATTCGTGGTCATGCTTCTTCTCCCGAAGCCTGGTCGTCCGCCACGGCGGTTGCAGTTTTCTCGGCTTGCCGCGTGTTGCAGAAATCGGTGTCCGAGCAGACGAACATGCGCGAGCCCTTGTCGTCGGTGATCACCTCGTCGAGGTAGCTCTCCGTCGAGCCGCAGAGCGCGCAGCATCCCTTCCAGCTCTGCACCTCGAAGGGGTGGTCGTCGAAATCGAGGCTGCGGACCGAGGTATAGGGTGGGATGGCATAGATGCGTTTCTCGCGTCCGGCGCCGAACAGCTGGATGGCCGGATTGTTCTCCATCTTCGGATTGTCGAACTTCGGGATCGGCGAGGGCGACATCAGATGCCTGCCGTTGACGATGGCCGGATAGTCATAGGCCTTGGCGATGCGGCCAAAGCGGGCGATGTCTTCGTAGAGGGTCACCTGCATGGCGCCGTACTCGCCATAGGCATGCATCTTGCGGGTCTCGGTTTCGCGCGGATCGATCTTCTTCAAAGGCTCAGGCTGCGGCACCTGATAGACAAGAATCTGGTCTTCTTTCAGCGGCGTCTCGGGAATGCGGTGGCGGGTCTGAACGATGGTCGCGTCTTCGGTGGATTCGGTGACGGCGACGTCGGCGACCGTCTCGAAGAAGCGCCGGATGGAGACGGCATTGGTGGTGTCGTCAGCGCCCTGATCGATCACCTTGAGCCGGTCGTCGGGCCCGATGACGGCTGCCGTCACCTGAATGCCGCCGGTGCCCCAACCATAGGCGAGCGGCATTTCGCGGCCGCCGAAGGGCACCTGGTAGCCGGGAATGGACAGGGCCTTCAGCAGCGAACGGCGGATCATCCGCTTGGTTTGCTCGTCGAGATAGGCGAAGTTGTAGCCACTGTCGTTGTGATTGGTGGTTATGCTGGCACTCATTCGGCGGCCTCCTTCATCTGTGCCGCTTCGCGGGTTGCTTCGTGTTCTGCCCGCAGTTGCCGAACAAGTTGCAGTTCCCCCTGGAAATCGACGTAATGCGGCAGCTTGAAATGCGTGACGAAGCCGTTCGCCTCGACATTGTCCGCATGGGAGAGTACGAATTCCTCGTCCTGGGCCGGATAGCGCACATCCTCGCCGAGCTCGCGGGCACGCATTGCCCGGTCGACCAGCGACATGGCCATCACCTTGCGTTCGTTATGGCCAAAGGTCAGGCCGTAACCCCGGGTGAACTGCGGCGGTTTCTCGGCGCTGCCGCGGAACTGGTTGATCATCTGGCATTCGGTGACGGTGATCTCAGCGATCGCGACCGGGAAGCCGAGCTCCTCGGGCACAATCTCGACCATCACTTCACCAAGCCTCAGTTCACCGACGAAGGGATGGTTGTGCCCATAGCCGCGCAGGGTCGAATAGGCGAGCCCGAGCACGAAACCCTCGTCGCCGCGCGCCAGGTTTTGCAGGCGCTGGTCGCGACCAGCCGGAAAGCGCATCGGCTCGCGGGTGAGATCGAATACCTCCTCCTGGCCGTCATCGCTCTCCTCCTCGATCAGCCCTTCGCTGTCGAGCAGGTCGATCACCTGAGGGACTTGCTCATCAAGGGGGGCAGCAGCGACAACCGCCTGCGATCGTTCGAGACCTTCGGCCGCCAAGGCAAAGTCGAGTAACCGGTGGGTATAGTCATAGGTCGGGCCGAGCACCTGACCGCCCGGAATGTCCTTGAACGTCGCCGAGACGCGCCGGCGGATCGCCATTTCCGATGTGTCAACCGGTTCGGACGCGGCGATGCGGGGCAGTGTGGTGCGATAGGCGCGCAGGAGGAAGATCGCTTCGATCATGTCTCCCTGCGCTTGCTTGAGAGCAAGGGCGGCAAGCTCGCGGTCATAAATCGAGCCTTCCGCCATCACCCGGTCGACGGCAAGGCCGAACTGCGCGCTGATTTGGGCAAGCGTCAGTTCGGCAAGGGCCTGATTGCCACGGCGGGTCTCGGAGATCAGCCTGTGGGTGTTGAGGATGGCCTGTTCGCCACCCTTGACGGCAACATAAGCCATTTAAGCCTCCACTGTGATTGTGCGCGGCAAGCCCATCAGGGCATTGCCGTTCGTGAACAAAACATCGATCCCGCGCGGATAGAGTTCCCCGTTCAGATCCCAGTCGGACCAGAACCAGAAGGGCAGGTCGCCGATGCCGACGGTAGCGCTCGTCTTGATACCGGGGCCGGTCCAGGCGGTCGGAGGTCCCTCCGTAAGCGACGGAACCTGGATGATCAGCGTCGTCGAGCGATCAGGATATTCGACGTTGCCCGGATGAAACTCGAAGAGGCGCGGCATGGTCAGCGGATCGGTGACGATGGCGAAGCGAGCTGCCATAGGACCCTCGGCGACGGCAAGGCCGCAATGGAAGCCCAGCCATTGGGCTGCTTCGGCGCATGACGTCTGGTGGTCAAGCCAGGTCGGCGTCTCGAAATCCATCAGCGTCAGGCAGAGCGCCGCGGTTGCAGGGCTGAATGGCCTTGGAGCCGTAAAGCTGCGATCAAGCGACACGACGCGGCCGGGATAGGCGGTCGCCAGCAGGCTTGCGCGAAACACCGCCTGGGCATCGAAGACCGGATCGATAAAGCCGGGTTTGAGCGAAGCATCGTAGGAGGTGACGGCGCGCAAGGATGTTGAAGATTGTATTGTCATGCCGGATTCTCCCCACGAACCAAGGTGAAGAACTCGACCTTGGTGGCTGCGGCCTTGCGGCTCTGTTCGAGACGCCGTGCTTCGGCTTTTTGGCGCAGCGGCGCGATCACCTTTGCCATGATCTCGTCATGACGGTCCGGCAGCTGCAGCAGCGCATCGACGATCGCTGCCAGTTCCGCCTGGCGCTGGTCGCGGCCATGAGCGTAGCCATGCCCGACTGTGCCGTCTTCCAACCGGACCGAAGCGCGGGTTACCGTCATCTCGCCAAGATTGAACACGTTGCCAGTGCCGCCCGCGCGACCGCGCACCATTACCAAGCCGACGTGAGGGGCTCTCAACCATTCAAATGCCAATCCGGAGGTCAGGTCGGTCGCCAAGGCTTCGAGTTCACCGCCGATGCTACGTGACAGGATGCCGAGCCAGTCGGATCGCTGCGCGATGGCAGCCCGTTCCGCTTCCATCTTGATAATTGAGTTCATAATTTTAAATCCTTTGGGCTTGGGGAACCCGTTAGAGATACTGACGCCCGGCGACCCAGATGTTGCGGATCACCGGCACGCCGTCGATGAGACGCACCCGGATCAAGTCGGCGCGAAGGCCAGGAGCAATGCGGCCGCGATCGGTAAAACCAAGCAAGTCAGCGGGGTTCTTCGTCACCATGGCGACCGCCTCGGGGAGATCGAAGCCCTTCCCCGCGAGAGCAAATGCGGCGTGCAGCAGGCTTCCCGGCACGTAGTCGGAGGTGAGCACGTCGAGGAGACCACGGTCGGCAAGCTCCATCGCGCTGACATTGCCAGAATGCGACCCGCCGAGGATGACGTTGGGCGAACCCATGACGATCTTCATACCGAGGTCGCGGGCGCGCTTCGCCGCCTCGACCGTCGTCGGAAACTCGCTGATGGTGATGCCGTCGGCATGAGATTGATCGACGTCCGCAGCTGTCGTGTCGTCGTGGCTGGCGACGCGGATATTGCGCTCGCGGCAGAGACGCCCAATGGTCGAACGGCCCGGCGGGACATATTGCTGTTGGTGCTCGCGGCGCTCGGCGATGTAGAGCGCGAATTCGTCCTCCGTCCAGACCCGGGCGTTCTTCTTGCGGCGGAACTCGCGGTAAAGCGTCAGATTGTGCCACTGCCGCTGGCCGGGCGTGTGGTCCATCATGCTGACGAGCCTGAGGGCGGGATTGTCGATGTGCCGCTCGACAGCCGGTAGCAGGGCCGGATCGGAGAGTTCGCAACGGAAGTGAAGATAGTGGTCGGCCTTGAGAAGACCGGCTGCACGCGCCTGCGCCAGCCCTGCGGTCACCGCGTTCACCATCGCGGGGCGAACACCGCCGCTATCGTAGTCGCCGAGCGCGAGCGCATCGAGCACGGTCGTGATGCCGCTGCCGAGCAACTCCCAATCGTGTGCAAGCACCGCAGCGAGCGGTGCGGGCCATTTGACGCCCGGGCGCGGAAACATGAACTGTTCGACATTGTCGGTGTGCAGGTCGATCAAGCCGGGCAGCAGGAAGTCGCCTTCGCAGTCGAGCACATCAATCTGGCTCACCCGTTCACTATCGATCGACGACACCAAGCCGTCCTGGATTTCCAGGTTGCCTTCGAGAACACGGTCGACCTGCACGATCCGGGCGTTTGTTAATTTCATGTTCATTGACGATCTCTCTGCAGAGCCGTTTCCGTGGGAGGACGGCGGTTAGGTGACAATGGGAGTTTCTGGCGTTCCCGTCAGAACGACTGATGGAACGATTGCTGGCTGGAGTCGGCCAAGTGGAACTTCGATTGGGCCTGACTGTCGGCGGATAATTTCTCGATCACGGCATATCGTTTTCCATCGAAAACATGACGCGGTCGCCGCTGAAGCAGCCCTCCTGATAGGAAATCGGTTTACCCTCGAGATCGACGTCAACGCTCTCGTAGGCCAGGACCACGGATATGTTCGATTGCCGCAAGGCCCGCGCCTCGGCAGGTGTCGGCATGCGACCAATAACGTTGGTATATTTGCGGACGTAATCTTCGACGCCGAAATGACGAAAGGCTTCGGAGAATGATTGTGTTTTTTCAAACACGGACATCAGATTCGGGAATCTGAGATAAGGAAAATATTTGGAGCCGACACCAATCGGAACATTGCTGGCGTGACCAACAATCTCGACCCGAATGACCGCCATGCCAACATCGATCTCGAGCTTTTCGGCAATCCGCTCATCTGCCTCGATGATTTTTATGCCACCGATCTTACGGCTTGGCGCAAAGCTATTGGCTTTGAGGTTCTTATTGAATCGTACCCGCTCACCGAAGTTGTACTGAATGCGGCGTTCCACAAAAGTGCCGACGCCGTGCTCAATCCTCAGTACGCCCTGTTGCGACAAGGATGAAAGAGCGCGACGCACTGTGAGCCGGTTCGCACCGACTATTTCAGCGATCTGTCGGTCCGGCGGCAATTGTGATCCCGGCGGATAGCGGTCGGAGCTTATCCAATCCTTGAGCGTCGTCTCGATCTGCCGCCACAGCGGCATTGATGAGCCGTCCTGATCGCGCGCCTCACCATTGGTCTCGCCCGTGCTGTCCTGGAGGTCGTCCAGCGCCAATTCGTCGTGCCGTGTTGTCATGAACCGTTCACAAAAGTCCCGTATGTGTCGTTTTCAAGAGGTTTATACCATATCTTTAAGTGGTGTAAACCACTAAATGACATCGCCCACTCAATCACCTTGAGGAACGAATGAAGTCTCAAATCTACCAGGGATCCATGACGGGTTCTAAAAGCGGCATCCGCTTCGAGCGCATTGGCAAATCTTTTGGCGCGACGTCCGTTCTGCGCCAGGTTTCGCTGAACATTGCCGATGGTGAGTTCCTGACCCTGCTCGGGCCGTCGGGCTGTGGGAAATCGACGCTGCTGCGCATTCTGGCGGGCCTTGAGGTGCAGACGGGCGGATCGGTGGCAATCGGCGATCGCCTCGTCGATGGCGTTCGTCCGAAGAAACGCGACGTGGCCATGGTGTTCCAGTCCTACGCGCTCTATCCGCACATGACCGTGCAAGAGAACATGAGCGTGCCACTCAGGATGCGGCGGCTCTCTCCGTGGCAGCGCCTGCCGTTGCTGGGCCGCTTCTTGCCCGGAACCAAGGCGACAGCAGCAGAGATCGAGCTCGACGTGATGCGCACGGCCAAGGCGCTCGGCATCGGCCATCTGCTCGCCCGCAAGCCCGGCCAGCTCTCCGGCGGCCAGCGTCAACGCGTCGCTGTCGGCCGCGCCATGGTGCGTAAGCCCGCCGTCTTCCTGATGGATGAGCCGCTGTCCAATCTCGACGCGAAGCTCCGGGTGCAGATGCGCGCCGAGATCAAGGAGCTGCACCAGCGGCTCGGCGTCACCTTCGTCTATGTCACCCATGACCAGTCGGAGGCGATGACCATGTCGGATCGTGTCGCGGTGATGCTCGACGGTGAGTTGCTGCAGGTCGCTCCGCCGCAGGAGATCTATGCCGATCCGGACGATCGCCGCGCCGCCGAGTTCATCGGCTCGCCCAAGATCAACATGCTCGATGGGAAACTGCGAGATGGCGCGCTGGTCGACGTGGCCGGCACGACCTTCGCTGTTGCCGCCGACGCGGCTCATGGCACAGGCTTGACCCTCGGCATTCGACCGGAGGCGTTCCATCTCGTCGATGCCGGCGGCTTGAACGTGCTCACCGGTGCGGTGCGGCTCGTCGAGCACATGGGCTCAGACCTCTTCGTCCATCTGAATGTTCCTGGAATGGATCAGCCGGTCGTCGCCCGGCTGCTGGCCGAGCGCGCGCCGCATATCGCCCCGGGCCAGACCCTGCATCTCGGCGTCAAGCCGGACCGGCTGCTCATGTTCGCCGCCGATGGCCGAAGGCTGCGGGGCGGCGACCAAAGCGATGCAAAGGTGCTGCGGATGAAGGAGCGCGTGCAATGACCGTCGCGTCCCCGACGGCGCCGCAAGAAGCCGGCATTCGGACCGACACCGCTGCAGCCCGCAGGGCGCTGCGCAATCAGCGCATTGCCGAGGTCCTGTCGGCCTGGTCTCTCGCAGGTCCGGCGCTCGTCCTGCTGGTCGTGCTGTTCTTCCTGCCGGTGCTGTCCGTCTTCGCCATCGCGCTGACCGACTGGCAGTTCGGCGCCAGCACGCTTTCCTTTGTCGGCCTGGCCAACTTCCGTGAGGTCGTCGCCGACCAAGGTTTCCGCGCCTCACTTGCCAACACGCTCCTTTACGTCGTGATCGTCGTGCCCGGCACGATCGTGCTCGGTCTCGCGATCGCGCTCTTGATCGAGAGCGGCAAGTCGTGCCGTGCCTTCTACCGGGCCATCCATTTCCTCCCCTTCATGGCGACGCTGACGGCCATGGCGATCGCCTGGGAGGCGCTGCTGCATCCCACTATCGGTCTCGTCAACCAGACGCTTGCCGGCCTTGGCCTGCCGAGTGCCAACTGGCTGCGTGACGAGAACACAGTGCTGCCGATCCTTGCGATGATCGGCATCTGGCAAAACCTCGGCTATGCCATGGTGCTGTTTCTCGCCGGCCTCAAGGCTATCCCGCAGGACTTCTACGATGCGGCCGACATCGATGGCGCCGATCTCTGGTTCGACCGGCTGCGCACCGTGACCCTGCCGATGCTCGGTCCCGTCGCCATGTTCGTCTTCATCGTCGTCGCGCTCAAGGCTTTCGAGACCTTCGACACCGTGCAGGTGCTGACGCAAGGCGGACCGGGTCATGCCTCCGAGATGCTGCTCTATACGCTTTACCGCGAGAGCTTTGAATATCTGCGCACCGGTTATGGCGCCTCTGTCGCCGTCGTCTTCCTCTTCATCGTCGTCGCGCTGACGCTGGTTCAGGCGCGCGTGATGGACAAAAGGGTTCACTACCAATGAGCATATCCGCGACCCACGGCCTTGGCTCGCCTGCGGCCATCACCCGTCATGCCATCCTGCTGATCACCGGCGCGGTGATCCTCGTCCCCTTCGTCTGGATGATCTCGCTGTCGATCAAGCCGCCGGGCGAGATCTTTCGCGCTTCCTTCTCCTTCTGGCCTGAGCATTTCTTCGGCATCGAAAACTATACCAGGGCTCTGACAGAAGCACCGCTGCCACAGTACATGCTGAACGGCGTCATCGTCTGCGGACTGATTGTCGTCGCCCAGGTCGCCGTTTGCGCGCCAGCGGCCTATGCCCTGGCCAAGCTCGACTTTCCCGGCAAGAACCTGATGTTCGCGCTGGTGCTGGTCGCGCTGATCCTGCCGCACGAGGTCCTGTCCCTGCCGCTGTTCATCCTCGGCTACCAGATCGGCATCCTCAACACCTATGCGGCCCTGATCTTCCCGTATGTGGTCTCGCCGTTCGGCATCTTCCTGTTCCGGCAGTTCTTCAAGACCATTCCCGACGACGTGGTGCACGCCGCTCGCCTCGACGGTCTGTCGGAGCTTGCCATCGTCTGGAGGATCATGGTGCCGATGTCGCTACCAGCGATCATCGCCTTCGGCATTTTCTCCGTCGTCGGTCACTGGAACAGCCTGTTCTGGCCGCTGATCGCTGTACGCGACCAGTCCCTCATGCCGCCGCCGCTCGGCATCATGGCCTTCAAGAATGAAGAGGCCGGCAACGACTATGGTCCGCTGATGGCCGCATCCACCGTCGTCGTCGCTCCCCTCATCATCGCGTTCATCGCCGCCCAAAGATGGTTCGTCGAGGGCCTGACGGCAGGAAGTACGAAATAGTCAACTTTCGCTCAACAGGAGAACCACCATGCGTCTTATTACTACATTGGCGTGTGCTTCATTGCTCGGCGCCAGTAGCGCGATGGCAGCGGACGTAACACTGCAAGTCAGTTACGCAGGCCCGATCTTGGAGATCATGCACAAGGAAATTGTGCAGCGCTTTGAGGCAGAACACCCTGGAATCAAGATCGCGCTCGCTCCACCTGTCCGCGAATATGACGAATTGCTGCAGCAAACTCTTCGAAAGGCTATCACGGGCGGCATGCCTGACGTCGCGTTCTTTCCGCTGAACAGAGTCTCTGTTCTGGCTGATCGCGGTCTACTCCAGCCGATGGACGCAAATATAGCCTCCGACCCTGCGTGGAAAGACCTCGGATACAGCGAGGGCATTCTGCCGCTCGGCAAATCCGGCAATCATCAATGGAGCATTCCGTTCCAGCTATCGACTCCAGTCATATTCTACAACAAGCAGCTGACCAGCGCGGCGGGTTTCGACACCTTCCCCGATTCATGGAGCGGGATCGAAAGACTGATAGACACGATTCATCAATCGGGGAAGATCGGCGGCCACATCGACTATGACCTGCCGAACAATGGTGCGTTTCAGGCTTTGGTCATGGGCGCAGGCGGAGATCTGATGGATCCCGCGAAAAAGGAAATCACTTTCGACGGGCCGGAAGGTGTGGCAGCTATCGATCTCCTGCGCCGCTTCGTGGGCGCTGGCATGGTCGATATGTCCCGCGATCAGGCACGGCAAGCTTTTGCAGCTGGAACTATCGGGCTCCACGTCAGCTCGAGTTCCATTCTTGGGAAACTTGCACAGCAAATTGGCGACAAGTTTGAGCTCGGGGTCGCACCGCTCCCCGTTTCGGCGAAAATTGGACGCGTACCGCTCGGTGGCAGTAGCGCCGTTATCCTGACGAAGGATCCGGTCAAGGAAAAGGCAGCTTGGGAATACATCAAGTTCGTCGTCGGGCCGGAGGGACAGACAATTTCCACAAAAGCCACGGGCTACATTCCCCTTAACGACACGGCCGTAAATCGCGCCGATCTGCTCGGCGACTTTCTCAAAGCCAATCCGAATTACAGCGTCGCGATGGCAGCGAAGGCCCACTCCGCACCTGTATTCGAGTTCCCAGGTGAAAATAGCGTCCGCATCTCGGACGAAATACGTAACTGCTTGCAAGCCGCAATCAACGGCAAGACCTCTTCGACCGACACGCTTGCGTGCATGCGATCCGCCGTTCAACGGCTCGTGCCACAGCAGTGACTACAGCATTCTACGAAACGACACTCAACTCAATCTACAGGGAGACATGCGATGCGCGCTGCTCTTTTAGCTGCCGGAATTTCGCTTGCCTTATTTTCTTCGGAACCGACATTCGCTTCCGATACCACAATCGAAGTCGGCGTCGCACCTGCGGCAACGATGCCGATTTATCAGGCAGTCGCTGATGCATACATGCAGCAGAACCCATCGGTGCAAGTTAAACTTCGGGCAGCACCGAGCTATCCAGAGCTGACACAACAAATCTTGAGAGAGAGTATGACCGGCCATGTTCCTGACATCTCCTTCCAAGCCTATAGCCAAATTCGCGTGCTTGTTGATCAGGGTCTGGCAGTTTCTCTGAACCACTTCATTGAAGCGTCCGGAGGCGAGCTTACCCGCTCTCCCGCCCTCCAGTCCCTCGGGCAGGTCAAAGGGCAGACATATGCTGTCCCATTCTGGACCTCCATGCCAGTGGTGTTCTTCAACCTGGACCTCGTCAAAAAAGCAGGCAGCGACCCAAAGAAACTGCCAACGACATGGGACGGGATATTGGATCTAGGCCGCAAGATGTCTGATCTCGGAGATAATACGTCCGGCTTCTATTATATCTACAAGAACACCGACTGGCCCTTTCAGGCTCTCGTGGACAGCTTCGGCGGGCGGATGATGACGCCTGAAGAGGAATCGACCGCGTTCGATCAGCGCGCCGGGGAGCTTGCCTTTAACCTGCTTGAGAGATTCGGGCAGGCAGGCATGACCGATATGACCAAGGATCAGGCGCGCCAGGCCTTCGTCGCCGGCAAGCTCGGTATCCTTGTCGATGCCAGCAGTCTCCTGCCAGGCATGGAAGAGAAAGCAAAGGACCGTTTCGAGATTGGCATCGGGCTGCACCCCGTCGACTCGCCGGATGGCAGGCTTCCGGCTGGCGGCAACGCGATGATGTTGCTGTCCAAGGATCCCGACCGCCAAAAAGCGGCGTGGGATTTCATCAAATTCGCTTCCGGGCCAATTGGTCAAGCAATTATGGTGAAAAAAACGGGAGCGTTGCCGTTGAGTTTGAGCGACAAGGAACGCGAAGAATTGCTTGGATCCTACTATCGCGAGCGGCCAAATCAGCGGGCGCTGCTTGAAGGGCGCCATCTCATCATTAATTGGTTTGGTTTTCCCGGGCCCAACGCCAACAAGATCGTCAGCCTGATCGAAAATAAAAGCGAAGCTGTTGCCACCCTCAAGGAAAGTCCAGCAGAGGCAATGCGGACGCTTGCGGCAGACGTGAATGCTCTCCTTCCCCAATAAGGCGATTAAGATTCTCTATAAACAGGATATAAAGATGAGTAGACCGACTATACTACAATTCTCTGACTTGCATCTGTCAGAGAATATCCGCCAGACAATCCTGAATTGGGAGCATTGCCTGCGAATTGTCGAGCAGGAAAAACCCGATTTGGTTGTCGTCAGCGGCGACGTGGTCCTCGACAATCCCGATGACGACCTAGCACACGACTTTTCGAGGCGGCAATTGGAACGGATCCCAGCGAACTGGCGTCTGGTTCCCGGAAATCACGACCTCGGAGACTCGCTTGATCAACCATATCAAGGACAGCCCATCACGACCGGTCGCCGCCAGCGGTTCCTCGATCATTATGGAAAAGATTGGTGGAGCGCGGACATCGGAGGCTGGAAAGTCGTCGGCATCAATAGCATGCTCCTGGCGAGTGGACTGCCGGCCGAAATTGAGCAATCGCAATGGCTGCGCCAAGAAATCGACTCCTTCGACGGACCAATCCTTCTGTTTCTACATAAACCGCTGTGCCTCGATAGCCTCGACGAAGATGACACACCGAGTTGGGTGATTTCCCGCGAGGGACGCCAAAAATTTGCTGATCTGGTCCAGGGAGCAAATCTCCGCGCCGTCGCATCGGGACATTTGCATTGCCACAGGCACGTCATTGATGGAGCCTTCGAGATGGTCTGGGCCCCCGCAACATGTATTGTGCATAGTGCGACGGTTCGGGGAGTGCCGAAATCTGTTGGATGGTTGTCATTCACTCTGGCTGAGAACGAACTCAGTTGGCGCCATAATATGGATGCAGCGCTCGGCCCAATCGACGTGACGGACATCCTGTCACGATTCGGCACGCTGCGCTCGACGCCAGCGAATGTTTTGAATGACCTCAAACCGAAGCAGCATGCGTTGGCCGGGATCTGATCGCCTGTCTAGCTTATGCCGAGGACCGAAATGAATGCGAGTGATTACTTATAATATCCAATATGGCAAGGGTCGTGATGACCGCTACGATATCGACCGAACCATCCAGGCGCTACCTGAAGCTGATATAATCTGCCTCCAGGAGATCGAGGCGCACTGGGGTCGATCCGGCAACATCAACCAAGTCGAGCACATCGCGAAGCATCTCGGGTTCTTTACCATCTTCGGTGCAACAGTCGACGTGCACAAGCGTTTGCTCAGTTCGGACGGGTCCGTTCGGTACGTTAGGCGTCAATTTGGTAACGCCATTTTCTCGAGGTGGCCAATTCTGGCCACCCGAACATTTCTCCTTCCGAAACTGAATCCATTAAATGCTCACTCTATTCAAAGGGGGATCACGGAGGCCACAATCGAGACCGCGATCGGGCCGCTCCGGGTCTACACAAGTCATTTTTCACATCTCTGCGACGAAGAGCGTAGCATTCATGCTGCGTTCGCTCTCGATGTGCACCGACGGGCGATCATTGAGGGCCCAGTCATGAATGGCGACCACCCCGATAAGACATGGTTGGAGGAACCGCCGCCAGATGTGCCAACCAATGCGCTGCTAATGGGCGACTTGAACTTCACGCCGAGCAGCCCAGTCTATTCGATGCTTGCGGGGGGCACGAGCCACATGTATGGCCGCCTTCACCTTCCGGACGCGTTCGTTGACACGTGGGTAGCGGCTGGCAATGCTGCGGACGAAGGTCATACGGCCTATCGCGACTGGCATGCGAAGACTGGCAAACGAATAGACTATGTTTTCGCAAGCTCGGCGCTAGCCCCTCAATTGAAATCCGCGGAGGTGCTAAGTGACGTCGACGCATCCGATCATCAGCCCCTGATCGTGACATTTGACATCTGATGAACCGGAGAATTTGTCTGCGTCATCAACAACTTTGCGGTCGGTGTCACAGGCCATAAGCGCCAGCGCACGAAGAATTCTTGCTCCCCAGTTCCAGTTTTGCCTTGGTAAATTGAGGCCACTAATGACGATCGAAAAACACGTCTGCCCATCAGGCTCACTCTTCCCCCATGAATGGATAGCGGAGGGCGCTGGTTTTCCAGCAATATGCAGATTTTTCCGCAGCGACTGTAAAAAACCCCTCCTCGTATTTGTGCCTGGCGGTGGTTTCCTAGGTAGAATCGCCTACGGACATCCTGGAACGGAGCCGACGGACTTTCTGTGCGGCAACCTCCAGACCGCTGGATATAATGTCTTGGTGCAGTCATATCCCTCTGATCACCCGGCATTCGGCCGCGTCTATCCCGAGATGACCGTGAGTGACTGGGGCTGCAGCGTCGCTTCGATTGCGGCAGAAGTCATACGGCGCGAGGGTCTCACCCCTGACGTTCTCCTGGTTGGCTGGAGTATGGCGGGACGCATGTCCCAATCATTTAATCGGAGCGCGACTGCAATTGGACTGAGGGTACTAGGTTTCATATCCCTGGCGGCGAATGCACCGCTTCCCGGCCTCGCTCCGATTTCTGACGATCGCATATCCCTGACACAGGACTCGCTTTGGGCTGTGACGGAGTGTGCGCCTAACGGCATACCATATTACCAGCGCTGGACGGATGAACTGACCCAAATCATGGGCTCAACGGGGCAGCCTCTTTTTACCCAAGAGATATGTTGGCACCACTATTTTGCGAATTGCCCAATCAATCTGCGGGGCGAGGCGACACGATTTCGAAATGGCAAATTGGCAAATGCGATAAATGACGCCATCGCCGATCTGGGTTCACTTGATTTCGCCGACTATGCATTGACAGCAAGCATCGTGCCGACCTTGCCATCTGACGCGAAACACGCCCTGACGGACCAGGCCGCGTTCGCATTTTTCAATTCGCGCAGGATCTACCACGGGCTTCCACCTGGCATACTGAAGGAAATATCGCCGGATGAGTGGGGTGAACTCCGCTCGTTAATGCAGGACCTCCCCCGCAGGCTGACGCGTTTCCAAGACGGTGGGCACTTTTTCTTTGTCGGTGAGGCAGGAGCCGCAGCGACCTCGGCCCACATCGGCGAACTGCTGAACGAGTTGGAAGCGGTAACCTCGTTACTGAGGAAAATTTCCGATGCAGAGGGGCGAGCGGGCTAACACATGGGGGGCGGCTCTAGGTACATGCGTACAGATGCCAAATTTCGTGCGCTTGTCCCTCGTTGCTCCCAACACCCGCGATGACCTGCGATACGCTATCGAGATTATTGCAAACCGACCCACCGGCAGGTCGGCCTAACCCAAGCCAACAAGAAAGGATTACAGACAATGGACGGCTAGCTACCGACGCTGCTCTCGTTGACCGGCATGGTTGCGGCGGCACATCCACTTGCTTCGGCTGCTGGGGGTCGGTTCCGGCAAAGGGCGAAATGACACTCTAACGGAGACCGTCACCTTTCAGCCGAACGGGTGATGAGGTTTAGTCCGGCATTTGAACAATATGCCGTGTGGTCATGTAGCTTCCGTCGGCGACAGCATCCCTAACGGCCATTGGCCTTACGTCTACTTGTCCGAACTGAGACAACGGTATCCACACTTGCTTCAGGTGCGCTTCTCGGCTTTCGATGTCGCGCCTGTCCAGCTTTACGGAGTAGTAATGTTCCGCTTGCTGGATGAGGTTGCCTTTGTATCGAAAGTGATTTTCGACGCAGAAGAGATATTGCGCCTCGACCACATTGGCATTTGTTTCTTCTTCGAATTCTGCTCATAGGCTTGCCCGGCTGCCTAGCCGGATGGGCGGATTGCCTTCTCGGCCGCTTACGCAAGCAGACTTTCTTCTCGCTCGCCGAGGCCAATGCCGCGATCGCCGAGGTGCTGGAGCGCATCAACAATCATGTCATGCGCCGGTTGGGTGTCAGCCGCCGCCATCTCTTCGAAACGGTTGAACGCGCGGCGCTCGCGAGCCTGCCCGCCGAGGATTACGAGTCGCCGAATGGCGCTTTGCGCGGGTCTCGACGGATTATCATGTCGAGTTCCAGAGCTTCTTCTATTCCGTTCCGCACGCCCTCATCCGTCAGCAGGTCGATATCCGGGCGACCGCACGCATGATCGAGATCTTCCATCGCGGCAAACGCGTCGCTGCGCATCAGCGCCGCTATGGCGGCCCGCGCTATGGAACAGATCCCGCGCACATGCCCAGCTCCCATCGCCGCTATGCCGAGTGGACACCGGAGCGCTTCCGGCGCTGGGGCGCGTCCATCGGTCCGCAGACCGAAGGACTGGTCGTCGCCATTCTCGCCAGCCGTCCGCATCCGGAACAAGGCTTCAGAACATGCTTGGGCATCCTGCGCCTTTATCGCGACATCACCCGCGACCGCGCCGAGGCCGTTTCGGCGCGCGCCGTCGAGATCGGCGGATTGACCTGCAAGACCATCACCTCGCTCATCGCCACCCACAAGAGCGCACGGCATTCCACCGAACCCGCCGCCGTCATGGAGCACGTCAATCTGCGCGGTCCCGGCTACTTTCATTGAGGAGACACCCAACGATGCTGATCAACCCAACCATCGACATGCTGCGCGAACTCGGCCTGACAGGCATGGCAAGCGCCTATCAGGAGCTCGAGATGCAAACGGAAGCCAGAAGCCTCGGGCATGGCGAATGGCTTGCCCTACTTCTCGAACGCGAGGCGACCACCCGCCGACAGAAGCGCTTCGAGGCGAGAGCCCGCGCCGCCAAGCTGCGCCACGACGCCCAGATCGAGAATATCGACTTCCGCGCCGCCCGCGGCCTCGACCGCAATCTCTTCATGAAGCTGGCCGGCTGTGACTGGGTCAGGCAGCGCCACAGCCTGCTGTTGATCGGACCCGCCGGCGTCGGAAAGAGCTGGCTTGCCTGCGCTCTTGGACACAAGGCATGCCGAGAGGACCTCTCCGTTGCCTATCATCGCCTCCCCAGGCTCTTCGCCACACTTGCCCTGGCGCGCGGCGACGGCAGATATCCGAAGGTCCTAAAGGCCCTGGCCAGAACCGACCTGCTCATCCTCGACGACTGGGGTCCGGAGAAGCTCAACGACGAGCAGCGTCGCGATCTCCTGGAAATCATCGAGGACCGCTACGAGAAGCGATCCACCATCGTCACAAGCCAAGTCCCCATCGATCACTGGTACGACATGATCGGCAACCCAACCATTGCCGATGCCATCCTCGACCGCCTCGTACACAATGCCTATCGCATCGAGCTCAGCGGCGAGAGTATGCGAAAACAGAAAGCCGTGACCACCGGTCAAGCAACTCCGGCTTGACCGCGAAACGCAGTTCAGGTCAAAAACACATACGACCCAGGGGCACGCCAACTGTCCGGCTTCAAATCGGAATCGTGTCCGGCATGAGATTGGAATACCTGTCCGGCTTCAGATTGGAATAGCCGTCCGGCATCACCGGAATACGCACTCTGATAACAGTTAGACTTTTGTATTTTCGGAAGTTTTTCTGCAGGCGGTGTATTGGCCGAAGGGTGGACGACTATCTCGCCATCGACGAGAACCATCGCAATACTTGGAAGATCACCGAGGCTCATACTGTCTAAGACATGCTTCCCGTCCCCTCCCAAGGGTTTGGAGAGGATCAGCAGGTCGGCTTCACGACCGGCCTCGATAAGACCGGTGTTGAGATTCCGCACGCGTGCCGTGTTTCCGGTGGCGAGGCAGAATGCCTGTTCCGGCGGAACCTCGCCAATGCTGCTGATGAAGCAGACCAAGCGAAGCATGCCCAGTGACAGGACACCTGATCCAGAAGGGGAGTCGGTCCCAAGAACAATCCGCGCTAATGAACCATGCTCGCGTACGATTCTGAGAACGTGCAACGCCGCCGCCTCGTTGCCATTATGCACCAGTTCAAGAGCGCGGCTGCTCTGTTCACACAAGCGGCAGATTTGAGGTCTGGGAAGGGCAGTGTGGCCACCATTGATATGACCAATGACATCCGGATCGATTTCCAGAATCGTCGCATTGCATCAAGCGAGAACCGGGAATTGAAGGGCCGCCGGTGTGGGTAAGGCTCTGAATGCCGGTCTCGCGCGCCCACGCGACCATCTGCTTGGCCACTTTGACATCGCTAACGGTTCCGATGCCGACCTCTCCAAGCAGCCGGATGCCGGCCTGTGCCATTTCGACAAAGTCCTCGCGCCTCAGATCCTCGCTGAGCAGAGGAGCGCCAGCGATGACCTTGGCGCCCCCTGGCCGAGCAAGTGAAAACGACCGTTGAGCTGCTATCGCAAGTGCCTTCGTGCCAATTGGATCGATGGGGCGGCCGGGAACATGAACCTCGCCCGCCGAAACCATCGTAGTGACGCCGCCCTGCAGGCAGTGGGAAATCCAATGCGAATGGTTGGCCCGTGGCGAATATTCGCCGAAAGTCGGGTGGACATGCCCGTCGATGAGTCCGGGAGCAACTGTCAATCCGCAGGCGTCTATAACGAGGTCGGCCTGTTCGCAGTCGCAGTTGGAGAGCAAACCGACTTGAGTGATGATACCATCCTCAATGAGGATGGTATCCGCATCCAGAATCGGATTTTGAAGATCGCCAGATAGCAAAAGCCCAATATTTTGAATGACCCGCTTTTTAGACATGGCGTTCCACCGCGGCTACGTGGAACTTGCTCAAGTCGAGGTATGGGTCGTGCATGTCCGGCCGATAGCCGATGTGATGATGCATGCTGGGGATGTGGCTGCGCGCTGGGCCAACCCGATCCAGAACATGGCGTGCTTCGGTAATTACGGCGACGTTTTGCGATATGATTTCTTGCTCAACGACGTCGTGAAGAGTCTGGTTGTCGCAAAGCTGTACTCTGCCTTGGCCGTCGAGTGTGTAGGGCGTATCCTCCAGCCCATACCTAAGAACGTCAACTTCGCTGTCTGGTTGGGAGGCATAGATGGCCAGGCGGCGAAGGGCACATTTCCTGTCTGCCTGGTATCGTCCCACATCAGGTTGCTTGAAGTGCTCGGCAGCTTGTCGGGGAAGAACCGCGGCCCCTACCGTAACGCTGACATGACGGAGCTTCTTCTGCGGGTTTCCAAGATTATATTCCAATGATTTCGCTAGGCGAACGACGCGCTTGAAATCCCGGTAGGTCGCCGGAAACGGCAGGCGCGGCGAAAACCCAAATAACAGGATGATATTCAGTTGACCCGAGCGCCCGAGGCCGAGCGCCGGGTGCTCGATTGCGTAGCGGGTCATCGCGTAACTGCGCTCGAGCTGGACCCATTCCACCTCATGAAACAGTCCGACATCATCGCGGGTGAGGATCGCCTTGCGATAGTTTTCAAACTGAATCGACGCGGATGTCTTTCCGTAATTGGCGCCCTTTGCTGTCGAATGCGTCGAAAGATTTATATCGACGGCATCCGTGGAGGGCCGATGCTGGTGGATTATCCGTTGAAATTCCTTGCTGTCGATCGTCTCCTCGTTCAGCGCAAATCCCCGCCGTTCGAGGTCGCAAATGATCTGAAGTTCAACGGCGGCTTGGATGGTGACGAAATGCGCCCCTCCATCCTTCAGCGACAGCGAGCACTGGCTAACTCGCTCCCATTCTCCCTTCTGTTGAACCGCTCCCTGCACTTCGCAGCCGTTTCGGCTGGCTCCGAAGCTGAGCAGCATGGAAGGGCAACGCTGCTGGATACCACGACTTACAGAGCTATAGACGTCATTCTGGGTCGTTTGCTCATTTGTCCGTGGATTGCGTGCATGCAGATGGTAATATCTGCATCCTCTTTGGTAGAGAGCTGCGGCCTCATCTAGCAGGTCTTGTGTGCTCGTCTTGATCATTTTCCCGGTGCAGACCGCGTCGATAACAGGGTCTCCGCACGGCAAATGGTTCCTGGGCGTGAATTTTGCGCCCGTAGATGCACAACCAAGGATCAGTGATTTTGGCGATAACGGCATGGCAAACGCGCTCCGAAACTTACGAGGACATCCGAACTTCCTATTAAAGATTGGACAATCTAGAATTGGCGAAGGCACGAGAGCAAGTCAAGAGACAGTTTCGTGACAGGGAGAGAGAACGGGAACGATGGCTGGAAGACCGCGCGAATTCAATAAGACAACCGCGTTGCGGAAGATGCGAGAAGTCTTTTGGAAAAAGGGCTTTGAAGCGACGACGATGATCGATCTAATCGATGCGACCGGCGTCGCATCGGCTAGCCTCTATTCAACCTTCGGCACGAAGGCCGACATGTTTCGAGAGGCAATTCTTGACTACAACGCAAATGAAGGTGGTTTCGCCTCTCGCGCGCTAAAGGAGGAGCCGAGTTCACGCACTGCTATTGTACGAATGCTGAAAGACGCAGCTATGCTCTTCACAAGTTGGGACAGACCACGAGGCTGCATGATTGTTTCGCTAGGGCTCCGTATGGGAGCCGAGAGCGACGATTTGGTCGCCTGGCTATCCGAGCAGCGAAAACAGCGGGTTACCTCAGTGTTAGAGCGCTTGCGGCTCGGTCAAGATGCCGGCGAGATTCGTCGGTCCACGGACGTTGTCGCGCTTGCCGATTTCATCACGACCGTACTGCAAGGTCTTTCAGTCCAGGCTGAGGACGGCATGCCTAGGGAACGTCTGCTCGCAGTTGTCAACCAAACACTGCAATATTACGACAGAGTAACCTCGCTGGACAATTGAGGCTTCCGTTGGATTTCGTAGCGAAAACTCGGCGCTAACGCTCTGGGAACGACTTGGCCTGTACACATCCGAGGCAAGCCACGGGGCTGGGTCTCAGTCGTCAGCTGCACTTCTGATCGGAAACATGTCTTCGCCATAGTGGTGAAGACGCGTGTGATGCCGTCGGCATAACCACCGTACCTTTAAGGGCTCGTCGTATTGATCATGATGGGCATCGACCGCTTCTACCCCGCAGACCTCACACGTTTGCTTTTCCAGTTCGCCTGCTTTGACTGCTCGCTGTACAGCAAGGTGGGCATCATATTTGCCCGGATTGGCACGGCGCCAATTCGCTTGGCGGGTATCGGTTTTCAGCATCGCCGCATCCTGCCCTGTAAGGCTGACTCTCGTTTGAGAGATACTTGTATCACGACTTCGCGTCTTTATCGCTCGGCTCTGTTGCGACCAATCGGCGGCTGCTGTTCGCCAAGTTGGCGCTTTTCGCTAAGCGGGTGTTATTGCAGAAATCTCCACGGAACCCCTGTTATCCCGAAAACACGTCACCCTTGATCGAGTCGATTGATCCGCTCGGCCATCGTTTTAAGAACCTGTTGCACCACGGCTTGCGAGCGCAGCGGCACATCAGATGACTGGAAGAGACGGACCACGCTTTGCAAGTCGTCGGCCCAGCGATGCTTTAACTCCATGAGTTCGTTGATGTGGTCGGGAAAGCGACCGGAATCCACCGCGGATTGATAGCCCCGTTCCAGTTCGGCGGCACTCGCCATCAATTTTTCCAGACTGAGCTTGATCGGCTCGGGCAGCACGGGCAAATCGCCATAGGGGTGAGTGCCCGCTTCCATCATGGCCTGGTTCTTCTCGGACAGCGCTTCCATCAGACTGCCGTAATGGTGGAAGCCAGGATAGCTCGTCCAGCTTGACGGAGAGATAGGCGTTGCCCTTGTCGGACTGCTTCTTCCAAGCGGCTCCGAATTCGACGTTTTGCGGTGCACCGCAAAATTGCGATTATGCAGAGAGCGGGATTTTGCGGAGTGCTAGCTGCTGAAGGCCGGATTTGTCGGCGGTTGCGGCTGGTTCTGCTCCGCATAATTCCGAGGGAGTGGAAGGGGCGCCCCGCTGTGAGCGGAGCGCCCGTTGGGCTGGTCAGCGGGACCAGATTAGCTTGTGCTCGCCCTTGTCACCCTGAACGAGAGAGGCGTAGACCGGCGCCGTGAAGGAGGGATCGTCGAGCTTGAGCGAGAGATATTCGGCGCCCGTTTCGCGGGCGGTGCGGCTCCAGCCTGCTCCGAACTCGACACCCCCTGCGGTGACGCGGAAGTCGGGGGCGCGTTCGTTGTCACGGTCGCAGGGCTTGATGGTGGCCTTGACGTTGAGGGTGAGGGTCCTGACCGAACCCGAGATTTCGCCGGTTGCGGAGCGGGTGAAAGTGCCGATGGTAGCCATGGTGCAACATCCTTTTGCTGATCGGATCACGCCTATCGCGATCTCGATGACGGTCGTTGGACCGGGGACGATCGGGCCGCACCAGAATGGCCGGAATGAATGGAGGGCGGCCAGGAGCGGCTTTGTTGCTTCGCGAGGAATGAGCGCATGGCGCCCAGGGGAAGAAAGCTGCGACGACCGTTGCGGGAAGACGATCGAGGCGAAGCCGGTCTCCGGTCAGACATGCCTCATCGAGCCCGCGAAAGGGAGCGCCGGTGACTGGGGGTAAAGGAGTTGGCAATGGCGATGGCATTCGTTGCCCTAGTCGAACTCCACCGACGGCTTGACGCCGTTTGCGCATTGCAATATGCAATATTATAATGCAATGTCATTGGACGACCAGTTGCGTTTATCCAGGCGCTCGAGAGCTTACCGCGAATGTTTAGCAGCGACCGTTTCAGAGTGGGGCAAGACCGCATGCGAGGGTCGCTTGGAAGACATATCTCGGGAAATGTCGATGCTGGCGTTCTATAGCTTGCCAGCCTAGCCGTGGCGTACGATGTGAATCTGGAGGTTGGAAGAGATGAAGGTAGCCGTACTAGGTGCTGGTGTCGTGGGTAGCGCAACAGCTTATATGCTTGCGAAAGACGGGCATGAGGTGACTGTTGTAGACCGCTGTGATCGGCCGGGTATGGAAACAAGTTTCGCCAACGGAGGTCTAATGACCCCAAGCGATTCGAGTCCGTGGAATTCGCCCGGCACGATCAAGCGTCTGGGCAAGATGCTCTTCGACAGCAATTCCACGCTGAAAATCAACCCTAGCGCCGTACCGTCGATCGTTGCATGGGGCCTTAAGTTTTTAGCGAACTCGACTTACGAGCGTCACAAAGCCAATATGATCGCAAATATCAGGATCGCTAGTCTGAGTCTGGAAACGTTACGGAACATCCGCAAGACTTCAACCCTCGATTACGATCAGACCACACGTGGCACGATACGGGTTTTTCCTCGAGATGGACGCATGGCCGAGTTCGTCCAGATGTGCAGCGAAATGCAAGAATGGGGCGTCAATTTCGAAGTGCTCGATCAAGGGCAAATTCTTGAGAAAGAGCCATGTTTGAAAGACGTAATAGACCGCTATATCGGTGCTGTCTTCTTTCCTGACGATGAAAGCGGTGATGCGCACAAGTTTACAAACGAGATGGCGCGCCTCGCGACATCGCTGGGCACTGAATTCTTGACGAACACTAACGTGTTGGAAATAGTCAAGGAATCGTCATCACGGATATCCCATGTGCGCACCTCTGAGGGCGATATTCGCGCCGATGCGTATGTGCTGTCGCTTGGAAGTTACAGCCCCATATTCGCCCGTCCTCTCGGTATCAATCTGCCGATTATTCCGATCAAAGGATACTCTGTTACCTTACCACTGAACGGCTGGAAGGGGGGACCGACACGCCCGGTCATGGACGACGGCTATCACGCGATGATGGTCCCGATGGGAGACCGCTTACGGATGGGCGGCAAAGCTGAGTTTGCCAGATATAACACGCGTGTCGACGCCAAGGAGGGACGCCGCGTGCTTAACGACGTTCTCAAGATATTGCCAGCGATGGCGTTGCACGTAGATACCGAAGCAGCGCTGAATTGGTCGGGCCTGCGACCGATGACGCCTGGCGGCCCCCCTCTCGTCGGCCCAACGCCGTACATCAATCTCTTCCTCAACACCGGTCATGGACCCCTTGGATGGACAATGTCCTGTGGCTCGGCAAAGCTGACGGCGGATTTCGTAACCCATGGTCGCGTGTTGAACAATCGCGTCAAACCAAGTGACTATGCGCTCTGACGAGCTCGTGTTTTCCATACCGAGTGGCGCGCATAGC
This sequence comes from Sinorhizobium sp. 8-89, assembly GCF_030124325.1. Classification (GTDB taxonomy): domain Bacteria; phylum Pseudomonadota; class Alphaproteobacteria; order Rhizobiales; family Rhizobiaceae; genus Sinorhizobium. Next base: position 406 of record NZ_JASKLR010000044.1, on the reverse strand, counting down.
GCAACTCCGCTCTTAACTATCGCAGGCAAGTCGTAACGAGCTCGGCCGCAACGTGACCGAGCCTAAGGCACAAAAAATCTCACGCGCCCGGAGCACGACAACCCGCCCGCGATCGTTGGCGGGTAGACCAATTGCACAACCAGCGATCAATGCTTCCAGTTGCTCGCTTCTTGCTACTCATCTACATCACAGGGGTGAACCGCGGATGGTTCACTTCGTGCTTCGACGCGCGGGTCTCCTAAACCTTGCAATGTAGCTCCAACCTGATCTCGATCCGAAAACGGCACCACCGACCCACCGATGATTTGTAACCGCCCGATTGTCACCGCCTGCCGGCTATCGTCGTGATGGCCTAAGACACGTCTTTAACGACGTCGTTAGCGACGTGTCTTAGGCGAGGTTTGCG
>NZ_JASKLR010000043.1 GCF_030124325.1 Sinorhizobium sp. 8-89 | reverse complement strand
TTCGACACCAGCAGACCACCAGTTCGTTCATGAAGGCGCTGTCATTGTCGAAGTCGACGCCAAGCAGCGGAAATGGAAACTGCGAGCGGGCCTGCTTGATGGCAGCGATCACGAGGCCGCTTTCGCGCGTCCGCACCGGCACGCACTCGGTCCAGCCCGTGGCGATATCGGTCAGCACCATCGTCTGCGCGAAGCTGCCGGACGAAGAGGTACCCGAATGGGCCACGAAATCGACCTCGACGTAACCGGGCAGAGGATCGTTCCAGTCCCCGAAAGTGCGCACCGGGACCGACCGGCGAACCGCGGAACTCATTCCGGCACGCCGACGCTGGCCACCGCGAGCCACCACACGTACCTCTGACAGCAACCGATCCATCGTCGCTGCACTGACCATTAGCAGTTTGTCGCGAAGTTCGCTGTTCAGCTCGAGCCGGCCGTGACGCTCGAGGGCTGGCAGTAAAATCGGAATCAGCGGCTTCAGGCGTTTCGAGCAAAGACGATCGGACGCTTCCCATAGAGCCACCAGCGCTTCCCTGACGTCGGAACCATACTGGACAACATACTGCCGAGCGGAAGGCGGCTCGGACCCACGATGGCGGAGCACTCTGATCGCATGTTTGCGGTGGTAGCCGGTAACCGCGACGAACTCATCTAGGATTCTATGCTTGTCCGCCCGACAGCTCGATCGATAGCGCTCAATGATTGCTTCAATCAGTTCCGTCCGTGTCGCCATGCTGATCCGCCGTGCCATCCATCCCCCGAGCTGGGACAGCGAACCATCCCCATCCCATCGGGAGCATCAACACTATCGGTAACATTTTGCTTGAGGCAATGCGCAGTTCCCGCGGACAGTTTTTAATTTCGCCCGACAGCACGGATTGGTTGGTAACACACCGAGCCCACACAGAGCTTTGTTTAAGTGATGCGGACGGATTTCGGGCGTTCGAGCTCAAGCATGCGGTTTAGAACATGAACGGCAATGGCGGTCTCAGCCGCGCGGCGGGGTTCCGTCTGCGAGCGTAAGCTCTTACCGATCACGCGTTTGAAGCGGCCTATGGACGCCTCCACCAGGGCTCGTCGAGTCTACCCGGATCGCTTCTGCCAGCCCATGCGTCCCTGCTCGGTAATGCTTTGGAGATGCCGGTCGCGTTGGGTCGGAGTGGTCTGCACATCCTCGCTCAGCACCGCCGTTGATCGTGTGGGACGATGACTTCAGCCTCGGAATGACGCTGGGCGATAGTGCCGTAGATGCGAGCCTGATCGTAGGCTCGATCAGTGATGAAGGAGGCGAGTGGAACTGGGATTTGGTCGAGCAACGGCTCGACCCGCAAGCCATCATCGACATCAGCATTCGTTAGCTCTGAGGCGAGGATCTCTCCAGTGTCGGCATCCATCCCGATGTGCAGCTTGCGCCAGGATCGGCGCTTCGGGTGCCGTGCTTCTTAATCAGCCACTCGCCGGGCCACACAGCTGCAGGCCCGTCGCGCTGACGACCAGCAGGTGAACAGGTCCCCCGGACCTCGAACATGGCCTTGGCCACCGGCTTCGCTGGTGCGGCGAGGCAAGCAGTCCCAGATTGTTCCTATTCGTCAAGGGTCGGAAATGGTGTGATCGACCAACTGATTAAGTCGACGGCACGCCGAAGGACCGCCTCGGTCTGAGCAAGACTGGGTGAAGCGGCGATGACATGTCCGATTATGTCTCGGTAATCGCCTTTCCTGACGATCGGCGTCTTGGGTTCAAAATACCATTTGACCTCGACGACACCCGGTACAGCAGTCGCCTTAGTGTCCACATCGATCCAGTCGAGGGTGCCGTCGTGATCGGGAACTAGGAACCGCGCGGCCACAGTCTGCGAATGTCTTTTGCGTAAATCCCATCCGTCGCCGATAATAAGCTTGACGTGCTCGGCGAAGAGGTCGACCCGTAGGCCAGCTGAATCAACTGAGGATCGGGCGTGCCAGCAAGACGCGGATTGACTTCGATGACGATTGGGCCACGCTCCGTCCAGCGCAGTTCGATGTTCGTTGGCCCCCAGCCAAGGTCGAGAGCTCGCAAGCAGCTCAACGAAATGTCGGCAATACGCTTATGCTCATTGTCAGTCAGCGGGGCCGGAAAGGTGTACTCACGATAGACGAAATGCGGTGGGGGTCCGAAGTCACCGGCGCCTAACGCAATGACCTCATTTCCCATTGTGTCAGCGGTATAGTACGGGCCTTGTGCAAATTCTTCGACTAGTATTCTCGGCGAAGACCGCCAGACGTGCGTCCCGCCAACAGAGAGGTCGCGTGTTCGGCTACCTCTTCCACAGTGCGGCACAATCGGACACCGCTGCTGCCGTTTTGCCGCGTCTGAGCAGGCGCCAGGTAACCGACTAGACTGTCGGTTTTGTCCATTCCATGACACGAGTTGTTCGGCTTGGTTCTGCTTCAAGATCGCTTTAATGATCTTCACGGAAGGCCTGCAACGGAGAGACCGGCGTGCCGAAAGAAGCTGACGATCATCTCGGGTTGAACTTGCAGGCGACAGAACTCGCGGCGGGCCAGGCGGTGCAAATCGGCGACTGATCCAGGCAGCGCATTGGCCATGGCTCCCCGGGATTGAGCTCTGGTGCATAGGCCGGCAGATAGGCCACCGCATAGCCCTGCGGGTGGGCCGCAATGAAGTGGTAGTGGCCTGAATGACACAGCAGCTTGAGATGCTGGTGCCGAAATGACGGGCATACAGCCGGCCATCCGGCGTGATCGCCACGATGCGCGACACCTCGCGCCGCTTGCTCACCCGCTGTAGCACCGGGGTCAGTCCGCGCCGCGCCCAGGTCGTGGCGTTATGAGGATCTGCCCGAATGCATCGACGGGCTGACCGCCTTTGACAGAGGAGCGGCGCGAGAGCTCGACCGGGTGCTTGCCGCCGCCGTCCCAGCCTGTGGCTTCGTCTATATCCATCCTTTCGAAGACGGCACGAGTGCCGGAAAGCTATTCGCGCCGCCTACGGTCCCAAATTCAATGACGGCCGACCATCCCACACTGCCGTCTTTTTCAACCAAACGCCGCCTGGGACCGGCTGCTCGATCTCCCTGCGACAGAATAACTGCCGACTGGCAAAGCGTGCCCGCGAACGGGAGTTTGCCGGTCTGACTGATAAGAGGCTGCTCGGATCGAGACCATATTTGCAGAACCTCATCTGCATCTTTGAAGGAGGTCGAGCCGTGTGCACGAACACACGCGGGTACTGCCGATAACCCTTCTCCAACCCCCAAGGCAACACCACCTCGAAGATCCGGGGCGAGCACGGAGGAATTCTTCAACGAAACGTGTTCTTAAGCTCGCTATTGGTTCAGTTCAGCAGGCGGTCAACGACCAAAATACCGGATGGCGTAACGAGGTCGTTCGCGCCGTTGGTATGGATTCAAACACGTTTCAATGGCGCGAGGCACCCTCGGCCTTCAAAAAAGCGCCGATTCCAGTGTGCTGTTTCTGAGCGGATTCGGTTTCGCCATAATCGACCACCCGTCTATTTCGATCCGTCGGGCAGAGCGGTCGAGTGCTTGCCACCAGATGCTGCATACCATGCTGCCTAGCACATCGAGCGGTCTTCGCGCTGCGCTCGGTGATCAATATTCCAACTGGATAGCTTACAGGAACGCCGACACCAGCGCCGGCTGACTCAGGAATTGCGGTTGTCGTCATCTTGGGGCGAGCCGATTGTCGGTTCGGACCCAAAAACGTCGGCAAGCTGACAATGCGCGCGGTCAGACACCACGAATCAGAGATTTTCAGGTTGGTACGCCGCTTGCTTTGTTCACGGCATTCACCGATCGCTTGCGAGCGACGCTGGGAGTTTGGCAACAGTCGAGCAGAGGCGGGAGAGATTAGCCATGCAGCTAACTGATGTAGAGCGGTTCGTCGACGATTTAGGGAAAAACGGTAGTCTGATTGAAACGGTCAAACAACGTGCGACAGGTCTTGCATCGATTGTAGAGATCGGAAAGAGCCTCGACTACAACATCACGCTTGACGAGGTTAGAAGGTACGCTCGACTGGGCGGTCGACAGAAGTTAACTAGTAAGAAGCTCGACGCAATTGCGGGCCGCAAGCATGGACCGACCCTTATACAGACCACCGCGCTGGCTAGTTCCGCTACGGACGTGCTCACGAACCCTGCGCAACTCGCGGAAAAGTTTCCTAGTTTCGCCGCGGTCGTTGTACTTGTTGTAATTGTTGTTGTGGTCACGACCTGACGCAATTTCTACCTCTGACCCCATTCGCTCGGGACGAGCCGCTGCGAAGAGAACATGAAAACAAACCTCGTCGAGGATGAGATCATGTCATCAGGCCTACAAGATGCCGCTTCAAGGGCTCACCCGTACCCTCCGGGCGATCACGTGCGACAGATTCTTGACCGGCACACGCCCGAGCAGCGGCGTACATTGTCACACGTCAAGCGCTTCATGGAGCGGCTAGCTGGTGACATCAAGTTCCGCAGGGCGCTTTTGGAGAACGTCGACGCCCCTCGAGCGGTAACAGAGCGGTACGGCATCGAAGTTGACCCAATGGAGATGCTGCCGCTCTGGCGCGGTGACCACCTCCAATACCGCTTCAAGCCAGAGTCTGCCCCGTGGCCACTGGCTATGATGTGGGACGAGCATATGCGGCAGATGTTGCGCCATCGCGACCTGCTGCGCGATGAAGGGGAAATGTCGATTTTCAACCCTCGCTTTCATGCCTGGCGCGAGCGCCAAATCCGTCGCTGTAACGACGAACTGGGCGGATCGGCGCCGTCGGTCACGCACCCCATCATCGCTTTCGAGCTAAGCGAAGGCTGCACCGTCGGTTGCTGGTTCTGTGGCCTCTCGGCCAATCGTTTCAAAGGCTACTACGACTATAGCAAAGAGCATGCAGAGCTTTGGCGTGGCGTAGTCAGTGTTGCGAGCGAGATGTTCGGTTCGGCAGCCCGCACTGGCTTCTGCTATTGGGCCACAGAACCGATGGACAACCCAGACTACGACCACTTTCTGTTCGACTACTATCAGATCACGGGCGCATTGCCGCAAACAACAACGGCCGCCCCGTTGAAGGATGAGGCACTCACAAGGCGCGTGCTAGGACTCTTCAACCTTTATGGCACGACGATGAACCGTTTCTCCGTGCTGAGCACAGCACATCTAAATCAGATTCACGAGGCGTTTTCGCCTGAAGAGCTTCTAGGAGTTGAACTGATTCAGCACAGCAAGGAGGCGCCGACCGCAAAGGCTTTCACCGGGCGCGCGCGGGAGAGGAGGGAGAAGCTCAGGGTCGCCAACAAAGATGAAGCAATCACCTTGACGGAGCACTCCCACACGACGATCGCCTGTGTTTCGGGCTTCCTCGTGAATATGCAGGAGGGACGCTTACAACTGGTGACACCGGTACCGGGTAGCGAACGCTGGCCTCTCGGGTACCGCATCGTGGGTCAACGTTTCTTCAGGACGCCTGACGAGTTCCGGACCGGGCTGCAAAGCATGATAGATCAGCATATGCTCGAGAGCCCACCCCCCGACCTGCCGATCCGCTTCCGCAGGGACCTGCAATACAAGGCAGGAAACCGGTACTTCCATCTCCGCTCACGCAGCATTGAACACCGGGTGCTCGACGACGTCGCTCCGATCTCCATTGGGCAACTAATCGAGCGCGGTAACTGCACAGCCTCGGAGCTCGTTATGCGGGCCACGACGGACGGAACGAGTGTACTTGCAGTCGCAGACCTGCTCGACCAGTTATACGCGGCGGGAGTAATCGAAGAGGACCTTGATGACCGCTTCGCTTGGCAGACTGGCGACAGGCTGACGCGCCGCATCGAAGGGCGGCCTCACCTGGTCCATCCATTGAATGAATGATGTCCATCCAAACAATTGATTTTGCGGATGATGCGGCGTGTAGCATGAAGAAGCCTTGATCCGAAGGACAGTGGAATGAATGGGAGGCACGGCCCGGGGCGCACTCGCATGCACTCTCTTGATAACGCTACCGAAGACACGACCTTGGTGAACACAGGACAGCCCTGGCCGGGCGAAGGTTATACTTGCGAACAACACTGCGGGCGAGGTCTCTCCGCCCCAGCTGTTCCGCGCCCCGCCGCCGCGCGAACGCCCTCCGTCGGCGCCGCCGACAATCCCACAAGACTTGCCCTCGCGGTCCTCGGCAGGCTCGACGAGGTCCTGGAGGTCTGCGTTGCCGAGGAGGGTCAGGGGGAGTGTGAGGGCTGGGGAGAAGCGGCGAGAAAAAACAGGGAGTGGGTAGAGACCGGCAATGTCCGCGAAGCGCTGAAGGTGTCATTGCTGCGCCTGAGGAGTCTGTCAGACGGTCTCTCAATCCGGCTTCGGCGGCTCGACGCCGCCAATAACCGGCTGGTCAGCCTTATTCAACACCCTTCCCGAAGGCCGCCCGGGACTTTGATGACGCGGGGCTTTGCATGCATCGTTGGGGTTTGGCTGCTACTCGTGAACACGACGACCTCGGCCAGGGATCAAGGCCTCGCGCCGTACCGAGATCAAGCAAAGGCACAGCTCCATCACGCTGGCGTGGATTGGCGTAGTGGCATTTCGGGAATTTCGAGGATTCATGTTTGAGAAAGCCGTCTATCCCACTCGCCACGTTCCTTGTCTGCGCAGGATTGCTTCCCTTCGGGATTGCCATGGCGGATCAGCCGGCAGCACCCGCCCTAACCGTCTCAGTGGTGACACCGGCGACACGGGACTGGCCGGAAACCGTTCCTGCAAGCGGTTGGCTGAAGCCCTGGCAGGAGGCGGTCATCGCCTCCGAGATGAGCGGCCTTCGCATAACCGAAGTCCTGGTAGATGTCGGATCGGTTGTGACAAAGGGGCAGACGCTGGTCCGGCTTTCTCGAGAGAGCATTCTGGCGGACCTTCGAAAGCAGGCGGCGGCCGTCGAGACCGCCAAAGCAAATCTTGCAAAGGCCAAGGCGAACGCCGAGCGAGCCCGGCAGCTCCGCGCCTCGGGAGCAGTTTCGGACGAGAAGATCGCCGAGCGTCTAACTGACGAGCAGAAGGCCATAGCTAGCCTCGAATTCGAACAGGCCGCGCTCGACAGCCAAAAGATCAAGCTCGCTCAGACGACGGTCACTGCCGTAGACGACGGGCTGATAACGTCACGCAGCGCGGAGCTCGGTGCAGTCGTCTCGACTGGCACCGAGCTGTTCCGCCTAGTCCGTCAACAGCGCGTCGAGTGGCAGGCCGAAGTTTCGGCGCGCTACCTGCCACGCATTTCGGAAGGACTGAGCGTCGAGATCAACGGCCCGGATGAGCGCCCCATTCAAGGCAAGGTGAGGCTTATCGGACCGTCTGTCAGCACCGATACCGGCCGCGCGACAGTCTATGTAATGCTTCCCACCGGTGTTCATCCGCGTGTCGGTCTTTATTTCACCGGCAGCATCAAATTAAAGACAACTTCGGCCGTCACGGTTCCGGAGACGGCGATCGTGTTCCGCGACGGTCTCAACTATGTCTTCACGGTTGGCGCAGACAAGCGCGCACGGCGGGTCCGGGTGGAGACGGGCCGCCGCAACAACGGCGAAGTCGAGATTGTCTCCGGCACAGATCAGTCCACGAGCATCGTGGCGTCCGGCGGAGCATTTCTGTCGGACAACGACCTCGTGAATATCGCCGAGTAAGGCTGATGAATTTCTCCGCTTGGTCGATCCGCAATCCCATACCAGCGATACTGCTCTTCGCAATGCTCACCATCGGTGGCCTGTTGGCCTTCGAGCGTCTGCCGGTCCAATACTTCCCCGATATGGATCTTCCGAGGATCAGCATCACCGCGACAATCGAGGGCACGACGCCGACGCAGCTCGAGACCGAGGTTGCCCGTATTATCGAGGGCCGGCTCGCTTCGCTGAGCCATCTCGACCACATCGTCACAACGATCGCAGACGGAACCGTCTCAATCAGCGTCACCTTCAAGCTGGAGAAGAACAGCGACGAAGCTTTGAACGAGGTCCGCGATGCTATCGACAGTGCAACGGCGGATCTGCCGGCGCAGATGCAAACGCCGAGCGTCACTAAAATTACCATGCAGGCCGCGCTGGTCACGTATGCGCTCCGCTCGACGCATCTCAATGAGACCGAGCTCTCCTGGTTTATCGATAACGACATGACCAAGGCGCTCCTATCGGTACGGGGAGTGGGCCAGGTCAGCCGTGTAGGTGGGATCGACCGCGAGGTTCATGTCGACCTCGATCCCGCAACAATGGCGCAGCTCGGGGTCACGGCAGCCACGGTGTCTGCACAGCTCAAGTCGGTCCAGGCGGATACGTCGGGCGGCCTCGGAGAAATTGGTAGCACCCGCCAGACAATCCGCACGCTTGGTGCTGTCGCGTCCGTCGAAGAGCTCAGGGGACTGCAAATTCCGCTAACCAACGGCCAGCAGGTGCGTCTCGATGATGTCGCTTCCGTCACTGACAGTTTTGCGGACCGGTCCTCGCTGGCCTATCTAAACGGCCAGCCCGTGATTGCCGTCGCCATCAAGCGCTCAAACGGGTTCTCGGACACCGGCGTTGCCGCAGACATCGACAAGGCGATAGGACGGTTCGCCGCCGAACATCCCGACGTTCAGATCGATAAAGTCTACAGCACGGTCGGGGCGATCTTCGAGAGCTATCGTGGTTCGATGCACATGTGGTTCGAGGGCGCGATCCTCGCCGTCGTGGTCATCTGGCTCTTCCTTAGGGATTGGCGCGCGACAGTGCTGTCCGCCGTGGCGCTTCCCTTGTCGGTCATACCAACCTTCCTCGCTATGTACATGGCCGACTTCAGCCTGAATGTGCTCACACTGCTTGCACTGTCGCTCGTGGTAGGCATCCTCGTCGATGATGCCATCGTAGAGGTCGAGAACATAGCCCGCCACCTCAGGATGGGCAAGCGGCCGATCGACGCGGCGCTCGAAGCGGCCGACGAGATTGGCTTGGCGGTTATCGCGACAACGTTCACGCTAGTAGCGGTCTTCCTGCCGACGGCGTTTATGAGCGGCGTACCCGGGCTTCTCTTCCGCCAGTTTGGCATCACCGCAGCCGTCGCCGTCCTCGCTTCCCTCGTGGTCGCACGTCTGCTGACGCCCATGATGGCCGCATATTTCATGAAGGCCCGTCCGACGGAGGAAAAGGATGGCCGCATCATGCGTGTCTACATGGCACTGGTGAGGGCAGCCTTGAACCACAGGAAGACGACGGCGCTCTTGACGACTGTCGCTGTCGCACTTTCGCTTTCCACCATTCCACTCCTGAACTCGGGCTTCCTGCCGGCCGCCGACGACGCACGGACCCAGGTAAGGCTAACCCTGCAGCCCGGCGCCACCATCGAACAGACCGCCGCAGTGGCCAAGAACGCTGCAGACATCGTCGGCAAGCTTCCTGACGTGATGCATGTCTTCTCCTCGGTCGGTTCGGCATCGTCGGGTAGCGGCCCTGAGGTCGGTATTGCTAGCGCCACGCTCGATGTCATGCTGACGCCTATTGACGAACGAAGCCGCAAGCAGGCAGACATCGAAAAGGACATCCGGTCGGCCCTCTCGTTGCTCCCCGGCGTCCGGATTGGGGTCGGTAGCGGGGGCAACGGCACCCAGCTCGTCATTACCCTTGCCAGCGACACCTCCAATGCCCTTGACGAAGCAAGCAAGGCTCTTGAGGAGCAACTCCGAACGCTCAAAGGCATCGGAGCGGTGACCTCGACCGCCTCGAGGCAGGCGCCCGAGGTTCAGATCACCCCGGATCTTGTACGCGCAGCCGCACTCGGGGTGACGTCAAGCGCCATCGCGGAAACCGTGCGCGTTGCGACACATGGGGACTACTCTTCCGCCCTGCCAAAACTCGATCTGCCTCAGCGGCAAATCCCCATCGTCGTCCGGTTTAACCCCGCGGCACGCGCAAATCTCGATGACATCAGGAACATGAGGGTAGCCGGAGCGAATGGGAGCGTCGATCTCGGATCGATTGCCGACATCCGCATCGGCGGCAGTCCTTCCGAGATCAACCGCATCGATCGATTGCGCAACGTCACTCTTGCCGTCGAACTCAACGGCCGCATCCTGGGCGACGTCTACCGCGAGGCAAAGGCGTTACCGGCGCTCCAGCATCTGCCGCCGGGCGTCACTCTTGTTGAGCAAGGTGAACTGCAACTCAGTTCGGAACTGTTCCAGAGCTTCGGACTGGCAATGGCAATCGGCGTGTTCTCAATCTACGCCGTGCTCGTGTTGCTCTTCCATGACTTCCTGCAACCGTTCACCATCCTGATGGCCCTGCCCCTTTCGCTTGGTGGTGCGCTGCTGCCGCTTGTGGTAACCGGGACCAGCTTTTCGTTGCCGGTGGTCATCGGGCTGCTGATGCTCATGGGCGTTGCGACGAAGAACTCGATTCTCCTGGTCGAATACGCGATCGTGTCGCGGCGCCAGGGGATGGGGAGGTTCGATGCTCTCGTCGATGCCTGCCACAAACGTGCGCGGCCCATCGTGATGACCACCGTAGCCATGGCATCGGGAATGCTTCCGGTTGCTCTCAGCCTGACGGGAGGCGATTCAAGTTTCCGGCAGCCGATGGCCATCGTGGTGATCGGCGGCGTAGTAACGTCGACGCTGCTCAGCGTTATCGTGATCCCCATCATCTACACATTCGTCGATGATCTGCTTGAGGCACTTAAACGGCTGGGATGCCGGACCGCGCTACACGGCGAGACCGCCGGGCAGGATACGGATGCGTTAGACGATTGCGAGCCCATCGCCTTCAAACGTAGCCTTGTTGCGATTCGAGGATCCGGCCGGAGATGACTACACCTCAGTGGAAATCCAGGAGGGCATACCTGCCAAGTTGATCGGGCTCAACGCAGCAAGTCGACGAGCAGCGCTCGCTTGCTCCGTTCCATCCTCAGAGACGATCGACTTGGCTGCGGCGTGGCATTTTTGCTCAACGCCGCAGCTCGCGCCTGGTCTTGGAAAGGAGCCACGCGAGATTCGGCGAAGAGTTCGTGGACTTGCCGCAAAATTGCGAAATACACGCCGGTGCGCATTGTGATGTGCCGAGTGGGCGGCACGGTGTACGTCCACTTCGTCAACACCGTCCAGTTAGTAGGCTCACTAGTCGTGAGCGGGTCGTTGACCGCCTCTCCTACTTGCCTCTCAAGGAGTCGGCAGGCTCGACGCGGCTGGCGTCCTGTCGCTTCGCCCTTGCGAAGCCCCTGTCTGTCTCCATGAATCCGGTAATCATCGGCACTATGAGCTTCGCCGGATCTTGCGGCGATGCATGCCCACCGGTCCGCGCAAGAATTGCTGCATAGGCCTGCAGATCCCGGAATACCTGCGCCGGCAGCTCGACGGTGATTTTGACGGATTTGTCATCAGGAATGGCGGAGAGCTTCAGTTTGGTCATGTCGGCTCCTTCGCGGCTCCGTAAGGCTGCATGACGAGATCGCGATTGACGAGAATGCGAATCGGGAATCCTGGCCGGACGGTAAGGGTCGGCCGAATGCTGAGCTGCCTGCTGACGATCTGCTGACCGATATTGGAGGCCGCGCCTTGGGCGCTTTCACGAATCGCCTGAGCGATTTCGCTTTCTTCGTCGTCGCTGCCGATCTGCGTGCCCACGCCCAGAAGCGTCGAGAGCGCTGCCGCCTTGAACCGCTGACCCCAGTGATGATCAACCTCATCCTTCAGCCCGGAGAAGCCCTGTGGATCGGTCCCTTGCAGGCGTTCGAGCACGATTGACGTACCATCCGGCATGACGACGCGGTTCCAGACGAGGAGCACGCGCGACTGCCCGAACGCGACCTGGCTGTCATACTGACCGATGAGGCGAGATCCCTGTGGAATGAGGCGATACGATCCGGTTGGGCTATCATACACGTTTTCCGTCACCTGCGCGGTTATCGAGCCGGGCAAGTCGGAATCGATGCCAGTGATGAGGGCAGCGGCGATCACTGACCCGGCCTGCAAAACATAGGGCGAGGCCTTCTCCTCGACGCGATCCGGGCTGACCGTCCTCCGGTCGGCTTCGGCACTGACGAAGGCGAGCTTGCGGTCCTGCATGTTCTGGGCCGAGCCGACATCGAGCGGCGGGACAGTGTCTGGTTGGTTCAGCGCGGCATTGGGATCGGCTGTGCTGGTCCGCGTATCGGTAAAGAGCTTGGCGACCCGTGCCGCCTCGATCTCCGCCTCGCGCCGCTGTTCCTCCGGATCGGCGCGCGGCGTCTGAATCGTCGGGATGTTGACCGGCTTGCCTTCCTCGCGCGCTTTGAGGATCGGACGGCCGAGATCACCCGGAAGCGCCGGCCCGAGTTTCGGGATGCCGGTGTAATCCTTCGGCAGGTTTATGAGACCGTCAGCCGGCGGACGATTTTCGGTGTTGTAGAGCTCGGCGGGCGCTTGGCTGCCCCGCGGGCTCGTATCGAGCGCGAAGAACAAGGCCGCGGCGATGACGAGGCCTGAGACAGCCCCGAGACCGATCAGCACCTTGCGTGACAGGCGGGTGACGCGCGGCGGCTCCGGCCGCAGCCGGAACTCCGCCTTGAGGTCGGACGGGCCGGTCATCGGCTTTTTTCCGAAGAGAAGAGCGCCGGGCGGTTCGCAATTCGGCGACCATCGGTGCGGACAATGCGGACACGGCGCTGACTTTCCTTGTCGCCGAGGCGAAGCTCGGCCGCTGCAAATAGGCGGTCGACGACATAGTAGTTCTGCCGCGCGCGATAGTTCACGAGCTCCGAATTGCCGGATGCACCGATCACGAAGAGAGGCGGCATGTCGCCCTGGGCGATGCCGGAGGGGAATTCGATAAAGACTTTCGAGCCATCATCGAAGGCGCGTAATGGTCGCCACGGGGCGCTGTCGCCTTCGATCCGGTAGCGGAAATTCAGCCGCGAGATGTCGACCCCGCTTGCCACCGCCTGCGTTTCCGCAGCCCTGTTGTTCTGGCGCCGCAGCGCTATCAGCTGGTCGGCCGGATACTGCCAGGAGACCGAGGCCATATAGGTCTTTTCCGTTGAGCGCAGTTCGAGATGATAGGTGCGCAGGTTGGTGTTGATGACCAGATTGGTCTGCAGCTCTGCCCGGATCGGCTTCACCAGGATATGCACCTGCTTTGCGGCGCCCGTACCACTTTCGGTATCACCGATGATCCAACGCACTGTGTCGCCGGCAGCAACGGGACCGGAACCAACGAGTTGCTCGCCCGGCTGGAGCGCGATGTCGGTGACCTGGCCGGGTGCCGCATAGAGCTGATAAAGCGCACCGATGGTGAAAGGATAGACCTGCACGGCATTGATGAAGCCATCGCGGACCGGCTGAATGCGTGCCGCCTCGTTGGCAGCGGCGATACGCGCCTTCGGATCGAACGGTTCCGACTTCTTCTTGCCTTCCTCGATCCGCTTCAGCTGACCGGGCAGAGGAAGGGGCTTCGGTAGTTCCACAATCTTCACCGGACCCACGGGATCTGTGAGTTTCACAGCCGGTGCGGCATCGTCATAGTCAATCTCGGGCGGAATATATTTCCCGGCGCAACCGGCAAGGACGGTCGCCGCCAGCACAGCCGTGGCCAGGACGGCGGCGCGGCTAACCCGGGTTTTGTTCGCGGATGTTCTAGTTGCCCCCTTCATTGCGAAAGCTCCTTCGACCAGCTGATTGCGTTGACGTAGACACCGAGCGGATTGGCGCGCAGCCTGTCGGGGTCACGCGGCTGTTCGATCACGACGGTGAGAATGGCGGTCCAGCGCTCGGTTCCGGATAACTGCCCGTTCTCGTAGCGACGCTCGATCCAGGCGATACGAAAGCTGTCGGGGGAAGCGCGAATGACCGAGGAGACATCGACGGCGACCTGCGTCTTTCCGACCTTTGTGAAGGGGTCATTGGCGCGGGCGTAGTCGTTGAGCGCGAGCGCGCCGCGATCGGTCGTGAACTCGTAGGCGCTGAGCCAATTCTCGCGGACGATCACGGCATCGGCGGGGGTCGCGCGGACGTTTTCGATGAAGCGGGCCAGGTGCCAGGCGATCTGCGGATCGGTCGGTTGGTAGTCGGCAACCGCCGGCGCGCTCACCTGGGCTTCGCCGAGCTTGTCGATCTGCACCACCCAGGGTACCACCGACCCGTGGGCCGATTGCCAGATAAGCGCGGATGCAAAGCCGCCGGCCAATAGCAGTGAACCGAAGGCCATGAGCCGCCAGTTCCTCGCCTGGACGCGGGCGGATCCGATCCGCTCGTCCCAGACCTGTGCGGCTTTCTGGTAGGGAGTTTCGGGTTGCGGCGTTCGGGCATAGCGAACGGAGGCGCGTTTGAAGAAGTTCATCTGCGGTCATCCTGATTGAGGGAAACGGACATGGAGCCGCCGCCGTGATCGCCGGAGCGCACGCTGTGGGTGGCTGTGCTGACGCCGTGATGAAAGGCGTTCCTGCGCTGCATGCGCTCCGCCCATGTCGGCGGGGAAGAGGGCTGTGATGCCCCGCCCGTGGCGGCGCCAATTGTGCCCGACGTACCGCCGTCGACGTCATTCTCGCCGCCTGTCGCCTTCCAGGCGGCAGACTGCCCTGCCCCATAGCTGGAGCGGAGCGTTTCGCTCGATCGGGTTGCTGCTTCCCTCGCCTTGCTCATGACAGAGCCTACGCCGGCCTTGGCCATGCCGGCCAAACCTGCTGCCACTCGTCCCGAGCTCCCTGCATCCGTCGAAGCGTCGGCGAGGCGATAAGCGGTCCGGGCACCACCGGCGAAAGCCGCCCCTCCCCTGATCGCGCCACCCGTGGCGCTGGCAGCCGCGCCGATAACCGCCCTGGCGCCGACATAGCCGGCGGCACCTAGACCCGCAGCAGCGAGGCCCGTGCCGACGGCGGCTCCCGCGCCGAGCTGCGGGGCGCCAGACACAAGTCCGGTCGCGATGCCTGGGCCGAAGATTGACAGGCCCATCAGGGCGAGAGCCCCGAGCACGAGCGACAGCGCCTCGGAGATCGTCGGCTGATCGGAGAAGCCGGCTGTGAACTCGCTGAAGAGGCCAGAACCAATGCCGACGATGACGGCGAGGACGAGGATCTTCACACCGGAGGCGACAATGTTTCCGAGCACCTTCTCGGCAAGGAAGGCCGTCTTGTTGAAGAGGGCGAACGGGATCAACACGAAGCCGGCGAGTGTCGTCAGCTTGAACTCGATCAGCGTCACGAAGATCTGGATTGCCAGAATGAAGAAGGCGACCAGCACGATGACCCAGGCGGTCATCAACACGAAGATCTGCACGAAGTTCTCGAAGAAGCTGACATAGCCCATCAGGTCGCCGGCGGCCTGAAGAATCGGATTGCCGGCATCGATTCCGACCTGCGCCACACGCCCGGGCTGCAGGAGCTCGGTGCTGGATAGCGATGAGCCCGCCGCCTTGAGACCAAGGCCGGAGAAGCTCTCGAAAACAATCCGAGCAAGATTGTTGAAGTTGCCGACGACGAAGGCGAAGAAGCCGATGTAGAGGGTCTTTCGGACGAGGCGCTGGATGACGTCCTCATCCGCGCCCCAGGCCCAGAAGAGACCGGCAATCACGATATCGATCGCGATCAACGTCGATGAGAGAAACGACACTTCGCTGCCGAGCAGTCCGAACCCGGAATCGATGTAGGAGGTGAAGGTCTCCAGAAAGCGATCGATGATGCCGGTATTGTTCACCGCGTCGCCCCGCCGGCGCCGGATGCCGGCGCGTCGGGCCGATCGGACTCCGGGCGCGTTAGGAACCGCCGGCGGCTCTTGATCCAGGCCCCCAGGCAGGTCTTGTCGTTCAGAGCTTCCGCACCCAGATCACGGCAGCGGAGGAGCTCCGTTCGCGCTGGGTCGCCGCCCGGATCAAGCGAACGGAATACGGGCGTCTCCTCCGGTCTCTGGCGCTGACTGAATGCCATGAATGTCGCGGTCAGTCCTGCTCCAATGGCAAGCACAGCGGTGATCCGGGCGGCGATCTTGGGGTCCATGGGTCCGGTGCTCCTACTGGTGAAACATGCGGACGCTGGACGGGCTGTAGGCCGTGCCGGTCATAAAGCGACTGAACTGCTCGCGCGCCTGTTCCTGAGCGGCGGCGGCCCTCGCGTTCTCGAGCGCTTCGGCCCGTCCCTGCGCGGCGAGCATGGCGGTCAGATCGGACATCTGCTTTGCCTGGACCGCAAGCAGTTGGTTGCCGGCCTGGGCGGCCTGCAGCACGCCGACGGCCGACTGGCTGGCGCTGACGAGCGTGGAGGTCTGGACTTGTGTGCTGGAGATGCCGTCGACCGCGACCGCCCCGGTTTTCAGCGAGTCCTCGAAGGCTGAGACCGACTGCTGCCAGCGCTCGCGCGCCGCCGTCACAAGCTGGTCGTTGGACTTGCCGGCAGCAAAGGTCTCGTAGGTGCCGCTGAACTGCTGGTCGATGGTCTGGACGTTGTAGGCGAGCTGCTGAGCCTGATCGAGCAGGCTCTTCATCTCGGAGAAGTTTCCCTCAATCTGAGAAAGCATCGACGTCGGAAGGCTGGTGAGATTGCGGGCCTGATTGATCAGCATCTGCGCTTCGTTCTGAAGCGAGGCGATCTGGTTATTGATCTGCTCCAGGGCGCGAGCTGCGGAAAGCAGGTTTTCCGTGTAGTTCTTCGGATCGAAGACGATCAGCGCATGGGCTGGCGTCGGCAGGAGGGTGACAGCGGTGATCGGCATCAGTGTGGTGGCGCTGAGCGCAAGCGTCAATGCATGGCCGGCATGGCCGGATCGAAAGACGGAACGGGTCATCGAATGGTCTCCTCTTCAAGTGATCGAGGGATGGAAAGCTGTTCACCGCGCTCGATTTCGGCGGGTCCAGCGATGTTGGTAAGGACCGGAACAAGATCGGCGGCCCAGTGGAGGCCGCGGGCGGAAACCCAGGCCTCCAGGAAGCGGTGCCGCTTCCCGTCGTCGACCAGTTGGTTGATGGCTGCATGAGCGGCCTTGTCGGAGGCAGCGCATAGCGCGAGCGCTACCTCGCCGAGGCCGAGCTCAAAGAGCCGGTTGCCACGCCGGGACTGGCAATAATAGTCGCGCTTCGGCGTGGCGCGGGCGACGATCTCAATCTGCCGGTCGTTCAAACCGAACTGCCGATAGACGCTCGCGATCTGCGGCTCGATGGCGCGTTCATTGGCGAGAAAGATGCGGGTCGGGCAGCTTTCGACGAGCTCCGGTGCAATCGGAGAGGCTTCGATGTCGGCGAGTGACTGCGAGGAGAAGACGACGCTGACGTTCTTCTTGCGCAGCGTCTTCAGCCATTCCTTGATCTTCTGGGCAAAGCCGCCGTCATCAAGCGCGCGCCACCCCTCATCGATGATGAGCAGAGACGGACGGCCATCGAAGCGCGCTTCAATGCGGTGGAAGAGATAGGAGAGTACCGCAGACGCCGCTCCGGTTCCGATCAACCCTTCCGTTTCGAAGGCCTGGACGGAGGCATCTCCGAGCCATTCCATCTCTGCGTCGAGTAAACTGCCATAAGGCCCGCCGACGCAGTAAGGACGAAGCGCCTGCTTCAACGCGGTCGACTGCAGCAGGACACTCAGACCGGTAATGGTACGTTCCGCCACAGGTGCGGAAGCGAGCGAGGTCAGTGCCGTCCAGAGATGCTCCTTGACCTCCGGCGTGATCTTCACGCCCTCGCGCGTGAGAATGTCCACGAGCCAGTCGGCCGCCCAGGCGCGTTCCATCGTATCGTGGATGCCGGTCAGCGGCTGCAACGCCACCATGCTCAGGAACGATGTGGGGTCGGAGATCGAGCCGCCGAGATCCTGCCAGTCGCCTCCCATCGCGAGGGTCGCGGCGCGGATCGAACCACCGAAGTCGAAGGCGAAGACCTGGGACCGCGCATAGCGGCGGAACTGCAGCGCCATCAGCGCCAGCAGCACCGACTTTCCGGCGCCGGTCGGGCCGACAACCATTGTGTGGCCCACGTCGCCGACATGCAGCGAGAAGCGGAACGGGGTTGCGCCTTCTGTCTTGGCATAGAAGAGTGGCGGCGCATTCAGGTGCTCGTCCCGCTCTGGCCCCGCCCAGACTGCCGAGAGCGGAATCATATGGGCGAGATTCAACGTCGAGATCGGCGGCTGCCGGACATTGGCATAGACATGGCCGGGAAGAGTGCCGAGCCAGGCCTCGATCGCGTTGACGGTTTCTGCGATGCAGGTGAAGTCGTGCGACTGGATGACCTTTTCGACTAGCCGCAGTTTTTCCTCGGCGATACGCGGATCTGCGTCCCAGACGGTAATGGTTGCGGTCACATAGGCTTTACCAATCTGGTCGGAGCCGAGATCCTGGAGTGCTGCATCGGCTTCGGTCGCTTTGCTTGCGGCGTCGGAATCCACCAGCACCGATTGTTCGTTGGTCAGCACTTCCTTGAGGATCGCCGCGATCGATTTGCGCTTGGCAAACCACTGCCGTCGGATCTTCTTCACCAGCCGCGTCGCATCGGTCTTGTCGAGCATGATCGCGCGGGTCGACCAGCGGTAGGAGAAGGCGAGCCGGTTGAGATCATCCAGGATGCCCGGAGACGTGACGGTCGGAAAGCCGATCACCGTCAGCGTGCGCAAATGAAAGTCGCCGAGCCGCGGCTCGAGGCCACCGGCAAGCGGCTGGTCCGCTAGAAGCGCATCGAGATACATCGGGAATTCGGGAACACGGACGCGATGGCGCGCTACGGAAACGGTCGAATGCAGATAGGTGAGTGTCTCAGCATCATCAAGCCAGCCCGCTTCCGGAACAAAGCCTTCAAAAAGATGCAGCGCCCGGTCGGTCCGGTCGATGAAGCTCTTCAACAGCTCCCATGGATTGACATCCGAGTCCTCGCGCCCTTCATAGAGCCAGTCCTCCATGCGGGAGGCCTCTTCGGCCGGCGGCAGCCACACGAAGGTCAGGAAATAGCTGCTCTCGAATAAGAGACCGCTCTCCTCGAACTGCTCGCGACGTTCGACATCCACGAGGGCGGAAGCCGCATCGGCAAACAAGCTTTCGGGATAATCATTGGCGGGATTGCGCTGCGCTTCGACGAAAACGGCCCAGCCGGATCCGAGACGCCTCAGCGCATTGTTGAGGCGTTGGGCGGTTGCGACCAGCTCGGCTGGTGTGGCGCTGTCGAGGTCGGGCCCGCGGAACCGCGCCGTCCTTTGAAACGAACCGTCCTTGTTGAGGACGACCCCGGCTGCGACAAGTGCCGCCCATGGCAGGAAGTCAGCAAGGCCCCCATTCGTCTTACGGTATTCGGCAAGGTTCAACATGACTGAGCCTCACACGCTCATATGCGCCGGGTAGCGCAGGTGCCGGCGGCCGACATCGACGAATTGGGCATCACGCCTTGCGGCCCACACCGCCGCGAAGTGGCCGATCGCCCAGATCAGTAACCCCACGATCCAGAGGCGAAGGCCGAGCCCGACAGCGCCGGCGAGCGTGCCGTTGACGATGGCCACTGCACGCGGGGCGCCGCCGAGCAGGATCTGCTCGGTTAGTGCCCGACGGACGGGTGCATAGAAGCCGCGAATCTCCTCGTGTTCCGAGCCGAACGCCGTCATCAGACCAGCGCTCCGCCGCCGAAGGAGAAGAAGGACAGGAAAAAGCTCGAGGCGGCAAAGGCGATCGACAGGCCGAAGACGATCTGGATGAGCCGCCGGAACCCGCCGGATGTATCGCCGAAGGCAAGCGCCAAGCCGGTGGCGATGATGATGATCACGGCAACGATCTTGGCGACCGGCCCCTCGATGCTTTCGAGGATCTGCTGTAGCGGTTCCTCCCACGGCATCGAAGAACCGGAGGCATGGGCGGGGAACACCGTCATCAACGACATCGAGATCAGCGTCGTCGCCGCAACGACACGACGGCGGGATTGGGGAAGAGCGGACATTCCAGGCAAGCTCATGGTTCTTCTCCTTTCACGAGCGGTTGGCGGTCGGGAGCAAGTCGTGTGATCGTGCGATAGTCGCCCGTCACCGGATCGAGCCCGTCGACCATGGCAATCTCGGCCAGCCGCCGGTCCGTACCTCGGCCGGAGAGCACAGCAATGAGATCGATGGTGTCGGCAATCAGGATCCGCGGGACGGTGACGACGGTTTCCTGAATGAGCTGTTCGACCCGCCGCAGAGCGCCCACGGCGGAATTGGCATGGATGGTGCCGATGCCGCCCGGATGACCGGTGCCCCAGGCCTTGAGAAGATCGAGCGCTTCGGCGCCACGCACCTCCCCGATCGGAATGCGATCGGGCCTCAACCGCAGCGACGACTTGACGAGGTCGGAAAGAGAGGCCACGCCGTCCTTGGTGCGCAGCGCCACGAGATTGGCCGAGGCGCATTGCAGTTCACGCGTATCCTCGATCAGCACCACGCGATCGGATGTCTTGGCGACTTCGGCCAAAAGCGCATTGGTGAGCGTCGTTTTGCCGGTGGAGGTGCCACCCGCCACTATGATGTTCTTCCGCATTTCGATCGCGAGCCGCAGCACATCGGCTTGGCGCTCGCTCATGATCCCGGCAGCGACGTAGTCCGAGAGCGTGAAGACGGCCACCGCCGGCTTGCGGATCGCGAAGGTTGCCGCGGCGACAACGGGAGGAAGCAGGCCTTCAAAGCGTTCGCCGGTTTCCGGAAGCTCGGCCGAGACGCGGGGACTGCCGGGATGTACTTCGGCGCCAACGTGATGGGCGACAAGACGGATGATGCGCTCGCCATCCGCCGCGAGCAATGTTTCACCGGTATCGGCGAGCCCATCCCTCAGCCGGTCTATCCAGAGCCGTCCGTCCGGATTCAGCATCACCTCGACGACGGCGGGATCTTCGAGATGGCGCGCGATGACAGGCCCAAGCGCCGTGCGCAACATGCGCGCGCCGCGTGAGATCGCCTCCTGGTTCTGATGGTGATGTCCCGGCATCTGGCCCCGCTTCCGGCAATCCGGTCAAGCGGCGGATCGCAACGGGGACAATCAAGAAAGGCAGAAGTTCGCGATCAGCAACAAGATAATCGCCGGGTTCGCAGAGAATCGTAGGGAAGCGAAAAAATACTTGGCAGTCGCGGTTCGGCTCCGACCGTCCTCAACGGGTCGATCAGTCTTTAGCGGGAATCAATCCGCGAGACGCAAGCTGCTTATAAAGTTCTTGAGGACGGGATTGGAAGTGTCGGGCCGCCAGCAGGCGATATAGCCCAGCCGAATGCCGCCATTGCCGTCGTGTACGGGGCGAAGGGCGACGCCCTGCGCGGCAAAGCCCGACGCCATTTCGCATAGCAGGCCAATGCCCTGCCCGCTGCCGACTTCGCTCAGGATGCTTTCGCGGCTCAACTGGCGCATGACGAGCTCCGGGTGATTTGAGGGTGCCGCCAGGTGACGCAGGAGAATGTTGCGAATGTCCGGGCCTGGATCATCCTGGCTGACCAGGAACCGCTCACCTTTCAACTCCGGCCAGTAGATTGTTGACTTCTCGGCAAGCGAATGATCCTCCGGCAGCGCGACAACCAATTGGCCGGACCACAGCGGCATTGAGTCGAGGAGTTCGGTCTTACCCGTATCGCCGAGAACGATGGCGAGATCGATCGCGCCGGACATGACGCCGGCCTTCAGTTCGATGTAGGAGCCTTCCATCAACTCGACCTCGACGCCGGGGAATTTCTGGCGAAAGGCCTTCAATGCAACGCGGAAGCACCCCGAGGAAAACGACTTGTAAAAACCGACCACGACGCGGCCCGTCTTTCCGGCGCCACTTGCCTTTGCCCGTTCCGCAAGGCGCTGAAAAGCTTCGACGATACGCCTGGCACCGACGACGAATTCCTCTCCGGTGGGTGTCAGCCGCGCACCGGCCGTCGAGCGGTCGAACAGGAATACGCCGAGTTCGTCCTCCAGCTCCCGGATGCGTTTGCTGATAATCGGCTGGCGCACATTCAGTTCATGACCCGCCGCACTGAAGCTCCCATTGCGGGCCGCTGCGACAACATATCGGAGATGACGAAGGTCCATCAATTTTCCTCACAACAAGTTCCATGGCACCAAAGCGTCACGGTATAACGGGCAAAGCCGGGACGCCGGTAGCAACCGGGTAATACGTGCCAATCCGCTCGATTTGATCAAGTCGGGCGAACCCGAGGGATAGATCCGGTAGACCCAGGGGCTCTTCGACGTTCTGAACGAAACCGGTTGGTCAAGATCTGTTGACGCGAAGACCATCGCGTGGCCACAGCGCGTGAAGGCCGGCTCGTTCGAACGCTGTTTGATATTCCGGAGTGGGAGCTACATCGGTAACAAGCATTTCCGCCGCATTCAGCGAAAGGGACGCGTAGCTGGCCGTTCTGCCGAACTTCGTATGATCCGCGACAATCACGTACCGCCGCGAGTGTTTGGCAAGGGCTTGGTGCAGGTGAGCCTCTGGCTCTTCGTATTCCAGAAAGCCGAGGTGCGCATCGATGGCATTGGTACCGGTGACAACCAGGTCAAACAGCCGTCTGCTGACGGCGCTCAAAGTGTCGTATCCTGCCAGGAGTTCATGGTCAGCAAGTATCCGCCCGCCGGTCAGGACCACTTCGTGCTGGCCGGTCGCGGCGAGTGCAGAGGCAATATCGATAGCATTGGTGACGAAACGCATCCTTGGGCCACGTGAGAGCTTTCGGGCCAAAGGCAGCGTTGTCGATCCTCCTCCGACGAACACGAGTTGGTCTTCTCGGACGTCGAGATTGTCAAGGCAGGTTTGCGCGATCCACTCCTTCTCTTCCCGGAGCGATTCAATTCGGGTCGAATAGGGCAGCTCTTCATTGGCCCGCAGGAGCACAGCACCGCCGTGCACGCGTTTGAGCTTGCCCGTTTCCTCGAGCATCCTAAGATCACGCCGGATGGTCTCCATTGACACCTGTAGCTCGCTCGACAGAGTCGCGACCTGAATTTCCTGGCGAGCGGCGAGAAGATCGAGGATCTGGCGGTGTCGGCTTGCGGCAAGAAGCGTTCCAGGGGATTCGCCAGATCCGGTTGAAGGCGCCTGGCCGGCAACAGGATTTTGCGACACGACGTTGCTCATAAATGTTTTCTCCTGAGACCCGGCACGGTCAGAACGCTTGCCCTTCCTGCGTTATGACCGCTTATGCCCGTTCTGGTCAATAGCACCCTCTAGCTTTGTAGGTTTTGTCGGCCTCCCGCCATTCTTTGTCAGCAAACGGTAACAAAGCCACGTTATCGTCCAGAAATGGTCACAAAAGGGAATGACTCACGAAACCGGGCTCGTGCTGGCAGAAGCGGTCATGATGTACTCACGCTTTGGTCGTCGTGACGGTCGCATTCGTCGCCACGCGTCTCAGCGGCGATCCGACCTATCATATCCTGCCGCCCGACACGCCGGAGGTGCAGCGCCAGGTGCTGCGTGAGCAACTGGGCCACGACCGTCCGGTAATGGCGCAATATGGCGACTACCCCGCCGGGCTGGCGCGAGGCGATTTCGGCCGAAGCTTCTTCAGCGGCCGGCCCGTCGCCGAGATGTATCTGGAACGCCTGCCGGCGACGATCAACCTTACGCTTCCGGCGCTGCTACTTTCTGTCTGATTGGATTGCCGCTCGGCACGATCGCGGCCGTGAAGCTGAACAGTCCCATCGATCGCGGCCTGATGACGCTCAGTTTCATCGGCCAGGCGGCACCGAACTTCGTGGTCGGGATCGTGCTCATCCTGGTCTGCAGTCTGACGCTGCGACTTTTGCCGAGCGGCGGGACCGGAACTTGGGCGCACTATGTCATGCCGGTGCTGACGCTCGGCGTTGCCAGTATCGCCAGCATCTCGCGACTGACGCGCAGCAGCCTCCTCGACGTGCTCGGCCAGGACTATATCCGCTTCGTGCGTGCCAAGGGCCTGCCGCCGGCCAAGGTGATCGTCAAGCACGCGCTGCCCAATGCGATGCTGCCGGTACTCACCGTGGTCGGACCGCAGGTCGGCACGCTGATCGGCGGCGCCGTGGTGGTCGAGGTGGTGTTCGCCTGGCCGGCCGCCGGTCGCCTGCTGGTCGCGGCGGTGATGCAACGCGACTTCCCCATGCTGCAGTTCGGGGTTCTGGCAGTGGCGGCGACGGTGATCCTCGCCAACGCGCTCGTCGATATCGGCTGCGGTCTGATCGATCCAAGAATCCGGGCGAGGGCGTCATGAGCATTGCGACCAATCTTGCCTCCGGAGAGACCCGCACGATGGCTCCGGCCGAGAACGCCCAGTGGCGTCTGATCCGGGAGCGTTTCAGGCGGGCCCCGACGCTGATCAAGGTCGCCGGAGTGACAATCGTCGCACTCTATCTCACTGCCTTGCTCTCGCCCGTGCTGGCGCCCTACGGGCCGGCCGAGCAGGACCTGCTAGCGCGCCTGCAGCCGCCGGGCTTTTGGGATGGCACCTGGACACACCCGTTGGGCACCGACCATCTCGGCCGGGACGTGCTGTCGAGATTGCTGCATGCGCTTGACGACGCTGGTGATCGCGACTTTTGGGCGTCGTTGTCGGTGTCGTGACCGGCGGGCTGGCGGGTCTCATCAGTGGTCTCGCGGGCCGTAGGATCGACAGCATCTTCATGCTTTTGGTCGACGCCCAGGCCTCCGTACCCCTGACGCTGCTGGCACTCGCCGCCGTCGCCTTGACCGGCTCGAGCCCGCTGGTTCTGGTGTTGA
>NZ_JASKLR010000042.1 GCF_030124325.1 Sinorhizobium sp. 8-89 | reverse complement strand
CTTTCCGCAAGGATCCGCGCCTTCTCCTCGTCAGTCCAATTCCGCCGCTGGCGCCGACCGGTGATCACCTCGATCCGACGATACCTTCCCTCATGCCTGACTTCATCCATGGCTTCATCCATGACTTCAAGCATGGCATCAGCGCGATCTCCAACCATCCCGTTCCACTCCCGTCGATGAAGGAGCTTATCTCGCGGCCTCAATCACAAAAGGAAAGGTGGGATGTTCGTCGCGCTCACTGATCATCGCCAGTCAGCCCTGCGGTGAATGGAACAGGGTCTTCCAACTCGCCGCGGTACTGATACGCCGCGCATTGGCTGCAGTATCGGCTCTGGCACATGCACAGCGAGTGGCTCCGGTTCTAGTTCCAGAACTAGGCGCAGACATAGAAGCTCACTTCGGCTCACAACATGCGCTACCGATATCCGACCGCTAACCTCCTACGCCAGACGGGGTCTCCTTGCCGCTTACGGACATGCTGCTGGTGATCGCTGAACGTAGGAATTGGCCCTGAGGGCACTCCTGCTGTATTTCCTGTCCGCACCGTCCGAGATTTTCGCTAGTGCGCCCGCGCCAACCCACATCGATATGGCCCAATTTGTCTGTAACCGTCGTTCACTCGCTACCATCTAGTGAGTGAGGTCATGTTCGGCGGCGGATTGCCAGGACTAGCTGTACCGCAGGGAGTACTAATTTGGCCGGAAAGATACTGGCCGCTGTTGCAGGGCAGCATGTTCTCGTCGAGAAAATCACTTCCCCTTAGAGAGTTCTGGTAAGCTATAACTTCTTTCATCGACAGCGGCGCGGAAAATATCGTTGCTCCCTCAAAGCCGGGCAATGCCTGTATCGGCTCGATGGTCGGCGGGGTCTGTCCGGGCGCGCCGGCAGCGCCAATAAGCCACGGCCCGACCGTTCCGAAAGTGACGGAGTTCGGCCGGTCAGTCGGTGTGCCGGCGTCGAAAGGAAAATGTGGAAAGCCACTGTCAAGCACGGCCTCATCCCACTGATAAGCGGTAAACGCCAGAAAATAGGTATACGGCGCGAAACGGTCGATCCGAACTTTGCCGTCTGGTGTGAAGGTAAAGTAAATCCACTCGGTTCCAGAGAAGTCGCCTGTTGGTCCCAAGAGATTCATGTCCCACGGCTTCTGCCAATAAGCGGTTCGCGCCATCCTGCCTTCAAGGAAGCTTTTGGCAACAGACCACTTTTGCCCACTTGAACTGGGCTTGGCCCCCAAAGCAAATGATAAGTATGCGTCGTTGGAATTGGAACTCAATAGGGATAGGGCGCTACCGCCATTGGGAGTGGTATTGTCACGGGTCTTTTCGACCAAGAGGATTGTAAAACCCGTGGCCGGGCTGATCGAAGCGATCTCGCGTGTTTCGATTGATGAGCCTGGTGGAAAATTAAATGAAGTCTTGTTGGTGTAAAAGTCAAATACCTGCTTTGTATTATCGGGCACCGGATAATCGGCCTCTGCCGCAGAGTCGTGTATATACAGCTTTGGGTAGTCACCAAAAACAGGCACGACCTTGGGGGTGAGGGTCTGAGACACCTTTGCCGACGCGCTTTTAAGGCAGTCAGCCTGATCCGCGCATGGAGCAGCGTGGCTTGCGCCAGCAACAAGACATGCCATTATAAGGAATGATAGAGAGAATATCTTTCCAGTGTTCATTTGAAGATCCTCGTTGAAGCGCGGTCTTGCATTAGCGGCTCAGTTCGCTGGTGTTGCGGCGCCCGAACTCGCGCAGCATATCTCCAACCACGTCGGGCCAGTCAGTGGTGATCAGATTGGTGCGATTGACGACCGCCATTTCCGGATCTCCGCGATAGTCCGGAACGATGCCTCCTGGAGCGGTCGATGTGGGATCGGTGTTGTGCCCGAAGCAGCATTTTCCAGCGCTATTGGCGACACCCTCGGGATAGTAGTTACTTTCATGATAGGTGGCGAAGCCCTGTTTTTGATCGGCATAGTCGAAATATGCTTGAAGACCGTCACCTTTGTAGAATTGGTTCATTTCAAACTGAACGGGGAACGGCGCCACATTCCACTGATCATAGACTGTATCCTGGTGAGGATCATAGCTGGAATCCTTCACGTTATCGTCGTCCGGGTTTTCAACTATGATCAACCCACCAATCAAATCGGGATTGTAGGTGGTGCGGTTCAGAAACGTGCCAATATCAACCGCATCCTTGGCTTTCAGCTTGAATACCACAGCCTTGCTGAGCTGCGAATTTTTCTTGGCCGCGAGGATGTCAAGGCAACGTTGCGTGAGTTCGATCGGATCGGTGGGATCCTGATCGTCCACCGCCGCTTTCACGTCGACGATCATCACATAGCCATGCCCATCATCGGTGATATACTGAGCTAGCAGATCAAGCGCTGCAGAGAACGTTAGGAACTTCGCAACGCGCGCCTGCGGGTCCTTAAAGACGCGCCCATGACGGTCGCGTAGATTAGCGCCCTGTACTTGCGAATAGTTTTGATTGTACAGCAGGCCGCTTCCGGTGGATTCCCGCTCGATCCTGTAGTCGTGTGATAGAATGATTTCTTTGTCCGCTGTAGAGCGCGCATCGACTTCCACGGCCTCGATCTGTGAATTCCAGGCATCTTGCAAGGCGTATGCTGAATTCTCGGGATAGACCTCCCAAGATCCGCGATGCGCCGACACTAGAATCAAGTCCGAGTCGGATTTTGGCAATCTAAACATGTTCCTTGTGATGGCGCTGACGAGATAGGGTGAAGGTTTCACCGGAAGCAGGGTCTCTGCCCCGGCATGGGATGAGAAACACATGGCAAAAATTGAAGTGGAAATAAGTGACGTACGCATCTCTAATCCTTCCGGCAAAACGGTCTGCGAGCCGGTCGGAGATTCGCCACTGCCGTCCGCTCGTAAACAAACTCACCGACGCAAGTTGCGTGCCGGATTCGCGCACCGTATGCTCTGCGCCAATTCTCGGTGCCGGCGGCCGGATCCTGCGGATCCTTTTGTCGGGCTTCCAACATTTTTGTCCGGCCTCGGAGAAAGAGGTTTGGCGGAGACATTAGGCCTTGTCCCCGGCGAGCGATCGGCCGGAAGACAGCAAAGGGATTGGCATTACCAGAGCGGTCAATGGACGCCCGGGCATTAATGTCGACCGTGCCTGGAGGTATCGGCATTCGCCGCGGATCGGCAAGATATCGCCATGAGGTATCATCGGTTCGCGAGATTGCTTAGAAGGCGCAGACCCGCCTGTGGATCGAATGTCGAGCGCCCGCGGAAAGAAGTCGACGGTCGCGTGCACAGTGGTGGCGCGGGAACTCGCCGGCTGCATGTGGGCGATTGCAATGGGAATGTCCGTTCACCGCTTTGTGGTCGGCACGACCGACGCTCGCAGTAAGACAGGAACAGCCCGGACGCATAATCGGGAATGCTGTAGCCGACCCGCGTATCAGAGCTTAATCATCGACGTCATATCAGTTCTGCTTCCACCAATGCGCGAGCTATCCTTGTGGCGGTTCTGCCGAACGGGCGACTCGGCGCGCGTTGAAACGGACATCAGAGCGGGCAGTTAACGATCGTTGACCACGG
This sequence comes from Sinorhizobium sp. 8-89, assembly GCF_030124325.1. Classification (GTDB taxonomy): domain Bacteria; phylum Pseudomonadota; class Alphaproteobacteria; order Rhizobiales; family Rhizobiaceae; genus Sinorhizobium. The sequence continues at coordinate 21,526 of NZ_JASKLR010000042.1, read as the reverse complement.
TGAGCGGGTTTCCGGGAACGCCGTGCGGGCGATCGAAGCTCGAGGGCCCCGAGCGCGTCTCTCGGCCGCTACGTCAGGAGCGCCTACCAACGGGAAAGTCAAGACGTCCCATGTGGACGGTAGGCAGCTTTGGCATCATCGGCGGCATGCCCCCGCTTCTGATCTTGCCGCGCTTCCTGCCGTTCTCGGCGACAGTCACGTTGCGAGCCTTGTCATCGGTCGTGATCGCATCCGCGCCGGTTACATGATGCTCGGGCTACCATCTCTTTGAACTCACCGGTGGCGGGGAGATTCGGCGTGCCTGGAGAAGGCGAGGCAGGGGAAGAGATCAGAAATGTGCCGTGCCGCCGCCGGAGAAGGAGCAGTGACCGTCGCAGGCTCCGCCGAGCCGAGCTGGCCGGGCAACATCGGATCGAGGCGGAGCGGATCCTGGCGATGATTAGGTCACAAGCCAAGCGCGCATGAGACCTCGAAAACCTGCCGTTTTGCGAGGTCTCTGGCGGCTAGGAGTGACTTAGAGGTCCCGCTGCAGACGGACAAAGCCCGAGACGTAGTCGCGGTCGGTCGTGGCGGCTTCCTGGTTGTACTGAACCGAGATACGCGACGCCAAGCCTTCGGTGATCTTGTAGTCGATGCCGACGCCGGCGCTCCACTTGTCGAGGTCGTTGTCGAACTCAGCGCCATTCCTGAGGCTATCCCAGTACTGCACGCCGGGGGTGATCTTCAGCTTGTCGGTCGCCTTTTAAAGCATAGAACGCCGAAACCGTCCATTCCGAGGCGCTCCAATAGGTGTTCGGATCGGAAGCCCAGATGGCCGCGGCCTGAAGAGTGCCCGGGCCGAGCTCGGCCGAGATCAGAGCGCGGATCGCGCCTTCTTCAACTTCCGCGTCGTAACCGCCGAGCAGCTCGAACAAAACGCCGCCGACCGTCGCTGAGACGATCGCCTGGACACCGATGCCGTTTGCCTTGGTGGACCAGCCTTCAAGTTCGTCGAGAGCGATACCAGCCTGAAACGCGCCGCCATCATAAAGATAGGCGATCGAGTTGAATTCGGTGACATTGCCGATCGAATCGGTTTCGCCGTTCAGGCCCTTGTCCCACCAGCTGTAGAAGAAACCGGCCTTCAGACCGCCGAGCTGGATATAGGCCTCATCGACGTTGATCAGGCTGTCGCCGACATCGGTGTCATTGTCGGCGTTGAATTCACCGGCGAAGCAACCGGTAAGCGTGCCAAGTTCGGTATCGCTCTTGGCGCTAAAGCCGAGATAGGCGCGCGGGAAGGCGTCCCAGTCGGAGGTGCCTGCAGCACCCCAGCCTTGGCGCTTGTTGACCTCGTCAGGCCCGAACGAGACTGAAAGCGAACGTAGCCGCCGATCTTGAGGCAGGTTTCGGTGCCCGGGATGTAGAAGTAGTTTGGCCAGGTTGTGCGGCATGTTCGAGAACAGCTTCACCAGCGCCAAGTGCTGGTAGGCCTTTGCCAGCATCGGCATTGCTTCGGCTGCGGTCGCGCTCAGATCTCATTCTGCCTGTCGGAGTGTTTGATAGAGACCCTCCCGTTGTCTTCGGACAACCGCGTGGGCGGCAAGACGAACTCCTGCACATAGGGCCTGCCGGTCAGATCCTCGAAACTTCGCCGCAGTGATTGCTCAGGAATGTGGAAGGCTAGCCACGAGCTCCGAGGTTCGATCGCCATTCGGTTGCCGGCGCTCTGGCGGGCGCTGGCGACGTGGTTCGGCGGGATGAGCAACGTTTTGCGGGTTCGCCGGTCGGTGATTTCAATTTGCCCGGCCAGGACGAAAATGAAGCTGACCACGGGTGTGTAGCGCATGGCTAGCGCCTGCAGATCAACGGAGTGCTTAAGGCTTGTCAGCCAAGCAGACTGAAGTCCTTGCCTGCGGTACACGAGCGATGGATCGTCCGCCGTGTCGGAGGTGACCGTCCATCTCCAGTTCGGCTTGACAGATCCAAGCCTGGCGAGCATCGCGTCACGCGAATGGGCTTCGAAACTGTCTGGCTCTGGCGGATCGTCTGTACGGGATAGCGGCGCACAAAACAGCGCGGTGTTCCAGGCAAGAATCCGTAAGCCCCAATGATCGAGGAGTGCGAGCGAACCGCCGAGTTCGTCGTGTGGTCCTTCGGCCGATGCCATGTTCCAGTCCAGTACCGAAAGCAGCCCTCTATGTTGAGCGGTGCGCGGTCAAGAAAGACGGCGACGGAAGCAACAATCGCCGCCAGGGCAAGGAGATAGAGGACCAGCGGGCGCGAACATGAGGGGGTCGTTCCGGAGCGCATTCCTAGAGACGAAATGTGATGCATCCATTTGCATCCCGCCTCACCCCCATCGTTGCGAGGATTGCCATCCGCGATCTGTGGCTGCCGATCGTCGAAGCCCTGGCCCAAATCGACGACCGGCCAAAAACCACAACTGCTTATCCAAATTGCCGCGGTCTCTCCGGGAGGCTTAGCTGGGCCTTGGAGACTTCTGTGAGAGCTCCCGACGCCGCAATCACCGCCACTTTTCCGTTGGTCTCGGGAAGAATGGCTGAAGGCACATTCGCCGCCCGGCACAAGACGTGACCGGCGGCGCAATCCCAAACATTGGTGCCATGCTCGATGTAGCCCGCGAGCCGGCCGGCCGCGACCATTGCAAGCGCCGCGGCACAACTTCCCAGGCAAACGATATGCAAACCTTGCGCTTCGAGCGTCGCCTCGACCTCGAGCCGATGGGCGATCGGCCATGTCCGGTTGCGGCCAATGCCAAAGGCGACGGGCTGCGTCCCCACGAGGAGCGAAACAGACCCTGTCCCATGGACAGGGCCTTCCCCCGAAGCCCACAAGGCAGCATCCAGTGCTGGTAGGGCAACAGCGCCAAGCACCGGCTCATTGTCGCGGACATAGGCGATCGAGACCGCCCAGAACGGTATGCCCGACAAGAAATTCGCGCTACCATCGACGGGATCGATCAGCCAATGGTCACCTTGGGCATCGCCAGGCTGCTCCTCGCCGACAATAGCGTCGGCGGGGAACTTTGCATGAATGAGGCTGCGGGCGAGGCTTTCGGCGTCGCGATCGACGGCGCTGACGTAGTCGGCCTTCCCCTTTGTCTCGATGGCGATTTGCGCAAGATTGTGAGAGCGCGTCAGCGCGAATGCTGCAACCTCGGCGGTAACCTGCCGAAGCACGTCCAGCCGCGTTTCAAGATCGTGGTTCAATTTTCCACCTTGCCGCGCGCTGCTGCGATCATCTCTTCCAGCTGGACAGCGATTGTGTGCGCCCGTTGATAGTAGGAGGCCTCCGCCAGGACGTAGCGGTCCATCGGCGTCTCAAAGTTCAGCGGCGTGATGTAATCGGTCGCTGCAATGGCCCTGGTGATAGTGTTCCAGTCCAGCCTACCCTCGAAAGGCAGCAGATGGTCGTCCTTCGCCCCGAAATTGTCGTGAATATGGGTCGCCAGCAGTCGATCGCCATAGAGTTCCAGGACGGACACCCTGCCCGGCTCGATCAGTTCCCAATGACCGCTGTCGTAGCAAAGACCAATGAAGTTGGAATCATAGCGGTCAAACAGCCGGGCATAGAGTTTGTGGTAGTTTTCCGCGCTTGCCTTGACCAGCGTTTCGACGGCGATCTGCACGTTGCGCTCGACGCAGTAGGCTTGAACGTCGTCGAACGATCGGACCAGAGGCTCAAAGAATGATTGCTCGGTGTCAATGCTGCGGAACGTGTCGTCGGTGATGTCGACGTGAAGCACGACGTTCGGGGCGCCGAGGGCGGCGGCGAGGTCGATACGGTTCTTCAGGAGCTCGACGCCGCTTTGACGCTGCCACTCATGCGGGGAAAGGATGTTCTTGCGCGTCTCCATGGCAAAGGGCACCGGCCCGGCATGGGCGAGTTCGCTCACGGGGTTGACGCCGTTGCTGGCGTGAACGCTATGCGTTTTCAGGCCGGCATCAGTGACGATGCGGCGGGTGAAGTCAATTTCGGCATCTGCCAGCAAATAGGAACTGCCGGAATCGGGATTCCAGTTGATATGGGTAAAACCGGCTTCACGGATCAGCTCGAGTGAGTGGCGGATGCCCTCGTCGTACCAGCGTTCATGCTTGGGCCAATGCCAGACGGTGATGCAAGTATCCATCTCAAGTGTCCATTCAGAGGTTGCTTGTTTCGGGGGTGCGGCCGAGGCTGAGGCGCTCGGCGATGAGGATAATGGCCAGCGAGAAGGCCATGATCAGCGTCACGTAGATGAGACTGATGGCGGCCTGGTCGGCGTCGGCTGAAACCGCACCGTCGACGATGGCGATCGGCAGCGGCCTGTTGTTGACATTGTAAAGAAAGGCCGAGAGCGGATATTCGGCCATCAGGTTGTTGAACTTCATGCCGGCGACGAGGATGGCGGTCGGCGCCACGAGTGGCAGGACGACCCGGCGGAAACGATAAGGACCGGAGGCACCCATGGCGCGGGCCGCTTCTTCGAAGACCGGATCGATCCCGATGAAGGCCGAACGTATGAAGCGGACCATCAGCGGCAGGCTGAGGATCACGTAGCCGATCGGCAGGAGCCAATAGCTGCCGAGCAGGACTGCGTTGCCAACCAGCGGATTGGGTGCGTCGAAGGCGGCAATCAGCCCGACAGCGAGCAGGATGGTCGGAATGATCCAGGGCAGGAAGAAACTGGCATCGAGCGCCCGGGTCAGCCAGTTGCGCTTGCGCACCATGATCGGCACGGCAAAGAGCGTGACGGCAAGTCCAACGACGACCGCGCCCGCGCTCATGAATATCGAGTTGAAGAAGGCAACGAAAGCCGTGCCGCCGCCGAGCACCAGGGCGTAATTGGCGAGCGTTAAAGTGGAAGGCAGGATCTCCATGCCGATGCTCGAGGCAGGAGCGAAGGAGAACAGCACGATGAGCGCGACCGGGACCAGATAGATAGCTGCCATCAGATAGGCGAGCGCGTGAACGACGCTGCGCATGAGCGGATTGCGAATCGGCCGTAGCTGAATGCGGGTCGTCGCTTTCGCACCGGAGGTGTAGGCGCCCTTGCCCTCGAAATACTGCGAGAGCAGCAGGAGGCCCATGAGGACGACACCCATCAGGAGCGCCAGCAGTGCCGCCATATCAGGACGGCGCAGACTGTTCAGCGTCAGCACCATCTGGCTCAGCATGTGAAAATCGCGGCCACCTAGCACCTGCGGCGCGGCAAACGAGCCAACCGCCATATTGAGCGTGAGCAGCGTGACGGCAAGCACAGTCGGCATGATCACCGGCAGCACGACGCGACTCAAGATCATCATTTCCGAGGCTCCCATGCCGCGGGCCGCCTCGATCGTCGAATAGTCGACGCGGCGCATGGCGGCGCGCAGAAAAAGGAAATGGAAGCTGGTCATCAGGAAGGTGTGGGCGAAAAGAACGCCGAACCAGCCGATGAACCAGTCACGCGGGATAGAGGGGAAAAGGGCTGTGAGGGCGGCGGTAATGGCCCCGCCCGGGCCATAAGTGAAGTTATAGCCGGCAGCCGCAACGACGCCGCCGAACACCAATGGAGTGGAATAGGCGATTTTGAGAAAGCCGCGGCCCTTGACGCGGAAATATTCGAGCACCGCCACCTGAAACATCCCCACGATAGTGACGGTGGCGGTCGTCACCGCCGTCAGCCAGGCGGTATTCCAGAGTGCGGCGCGAACGCGGCGTGAGCGTGCCAGTTCCGCAATGGCATCGAGGATCGCCAGCCCGCCATGCCTGAACAGCGCAGCATGCAGGGCGGCAGCCATTGGAGCAAGAAGGAAGGTGAGAACGGCCCAGCCAATAGCGATCAAGCCGAACCAGTAGAGGAGGCGCTCGAGGCCAATGGTGCGGCTCATGACGTCGGCTCTGCAAATATATGCGCTGCACCGGGGCGAACAGCGAGCGAGACGGTGCTTCCCGGTTCTGGAAGCTCTTCGCCGATCAGCATCGCTGAGACGGCATGACCGTCAACGGCGAGATCGATGCGACTGTAGGCGCCGAGAAATTCGACGTGGTTCACCCGCGCCGGCAGGCCGTCGGGGACACCGAGCAACACGTCTTCGAGCCGGACGAAGCTACGGCCGTTGATGTCGCCGCCGAGCAGGCGGGACGCCAACGACGGCGCAAGCGCGTTGGAGACGCCTATGAATTCGCAGATGAACGGTGTCGCCGGCTTGCGATAAAGCGTGCGGCCGTCGCCGATTTGTTCGATCCTGCCGTGATTGAGAACCACGATGACGTCCGACATCGTCAGGGCGTCCTCCTGGTCGTGCGTGACGAAGATGGCGGTGAAACCGAGCTCCGTCTGCAGGCGCTTGATCTCTTGGCGCATTAATGCCCGTACCTTGGCGTCGAGATTCGACAGGGGTTCATCGAAGAGCAACACGCGCGATCCGGTGACGAGGGCGCGGGCGATTGCGACGCGCTGCTGTTGCCCGCCCGACATGTTCGCCGGTCTCTTGTCCAACTGATCGCTGATCCCGGCCATGGTGGCGACCTCGCGCACGCGCTTTTCAACCTCGGCATTCGACTTCTTCGCCACGCGGAGCGCAAAGCCGATGTTCTCGAACGCCGTCATCGTCGGAAACAGCGCGTAGTTCTGAAAGACGATGCCGACGTTCCGGCGCTCGGGCGGCAGGGTGGTGATATCGTGCCCTTCAAGGGCAATCCTCCCGCCCAAGGCCGGGAGGAACCCGGCAATGGTGCGCAGCACGGTGGATTTTCCGCTCCCCGACGGACCGAGGAGTGAGACAAACGTGCCACCGGCAACCTCGAGGTTCAGATTATGAACTACCGTCATGCCAGGGTAACCGACGTCGAGATTTTGCAGGGACAGAACGCGATCGGCCATGGTTAGACCTCCAATTCATATCGGTCTTGCCGCCGACTAGCGGATTTCAAGCTCGATCTTCTGCAGCCATCCATCGAGCTTGGGAGCGATTGCATCCCAATCGATCGGCTGCGGCTTCACGAGCTTGGCGTTCTCCTGTACGGCGACCGGCGATTTGGCCAAGGCCTCCGGCAAGAGGGGAACCTGACCGAATTTTTCGGCGTAAACGGCCATCACATCGGCCGATCCAAACCAGTCGACGAAGGCCTTGGCCTGCTCGAGCTGGTCGGTTCCTGCCATGATCGCCACGCCCTCGGAGATAACAGGCGTGCCGCCATCGGTCTCGACCACCTTGACCTTGGCGCCAAGGTCCTTGGCCAGCTTGAAGGTGCCGCCAAGCCAATTCAGGTCGATCGAGGCGCGGCCCGACTTGAACGCTTCGATCTGGGAATCCGCGTCGTTGACAACGACGGCACCTGCGTAGAGCTTGCTCAGGAAATCCCAGCCTTCATCGGACACCTCGCCACTGGTGTCGAGGAAGCGGACGAGGATACCGGCAAGATACATGCGCGTCGTCTGCCACGCGCTAGCGCCGATGACGTATTTGCCGGCGTATTGGTCCTTGGTCAGATCCAGCCAGCTTTTCGGGGCTTCGGCAACCGGCAGCTTGTCGGGGTAATAAGCAAGAACGATTGGCGTCTGCCAGAATTTATAGACCATGCCATCCATATCCTGGAATTGCGTCGGCAGGTCTTTTGCCCATGTGGGCGTGTAGGCCTGGAACAGGCCTTCTTTCTTCAACAAGGCCATCGACGTGTCCACCATGCCGAGAACCACGTCGGCCTGGGGGTTGTTCTTCTCGGCCAACAGGCGATCGAAGAGCTCGCCGCCGCCCGCATTCAGAAGCTTGATGTCGTGCCCCGCCGCCTTGGCCTGTTCGGCAATCCAGGCGGCGCGCTCGCCGCCTTGGGGGCTGTAGATGGTCAGCGCGTCGGCCAGTGCCGGAAAAGCCGTGGCCAGCGCGATCGCCGCGGATGCAACAAGGGTGGATAATCTCATGATGTTTCTCCCAGGTTTGGTGGACGCGCGCCCCTCTTACGTGGACTGTGTGTCACTTTAATTACATTGCGCAATTTAATATTCTTTGCAATAGCTCTTCCGAACCCATGGATCGATTTGCCAGGACTGCGAAATGCCCGCACTGCCCCAACTCTCCCTCAACGAACGACGGCTAGTCGAACTGATTTTCAAGAACAAGGGTGTGGCGCGCGTCGAGCTGGCGCAATTGTCTGGCATGACCGGGGCGTCGGTGACGCGCCTGATCGGCGGTCTGCTGGATCTCGGCCTGGTTTCGGAGGAGCCGGATCGAAGCGGCGCGCAAGGCCAGCCGCGTCGGTTGTTGCGGGTGCGGGCGAGCCGTTTCTATGCGGTGGGCGTCACATTCTCCCTCGCGCGCATGGAGGTCGTCATCATCAATCTTGGGGGATCCATCCTTGCAACCAGAACGGTGGACATCAAGACCGCCTGCCCGGAAGACGTGGCGAAAGCTGCACAAACAGCCACCGATGAAATGCTTGCTGACTTGGGCGTCCTAAAGAGTAGCCTGGTTGGCATTGGCATTTCCGTTCCTGGCAATTTTGGCACCGTCTCAAACCTGTTAAAGGCACATCCTTTCTTTCCTGCCTTCGAAGACGACCGGGCAGTTGAAGCGTTTCGCGATGCCTTCGACATTCCGTGCCATGTCGAGAACGATGGCACTGCAGCGGCGCTCGGCGAATACGTTTTTGCAACTGACCACGCCGGCGACGATCCGATGTTCTTCATTCACATCGGTCATGGCGTTGGCGGCGGCGCTGTTATCGACGGCAGACCCTATCGCGGCGCCAATGGCAATGCTTGCTTGCCGGGAGTGCTCTATCCCTACAATCAACCGCGTCCCTCCGGGCAGGATCTTCTGGAAACACTGATAGCGGCTGGCTTTGCTCTTCGCGATTTCCAGGACCTGAATGCGATCTCGCCAGAGGCAGATACCGTCGTGAACGACTGGGTCGCCCGCGCGGGAGCGCAGTTGCGGCAAGCCGTACGCATAGCCACCGGGTTTTTCGATCCCTTACTCATCGTGCTTGGCGGAAGATTGCCAACTGATCTAAACGAGCGCTTGGTCGACGCCATACTTGCAGAGCCTATTGAAGGCCCATCCAGAGGACTTGCGGTTGCGCCACTCAGAGCCTCGCAATTGGGACTGCGGGCTGGCGCTATCGGTGCGGGCTGCGTCCCCTTGTTTCATGCTTTTTTTTCGGGTGCTGTTGTTGACGGTGGCAGTGCCCATCTCAACGGTCGGCGACCGATGCTACGCTCGCCGATTGTATCGCGACCCTAAAGGCGGCTTCGGTGCTCGGTTGGCCTGCGCATTGAGTTGTCATAGCTCAGGCGCTCGTCCTCATGGACCACCGCCGCCGCATCGGGGGCGTGACGGACCTGCGCCTCGAACAGCTCGTGGATGCAGCGATCCGACGGATAAGGCGCCGCCGTCCGGTTCAGCTCCTCGAGCAGATGGCTGCGCTCGTCGGCCGGCAGGATGTCGATGCGGCCGAAGGGCTGCGGATTGGTCAACGCCGCATGCAGTAGATTTTCGAGGTGCTGTATAAGAGGGCAAAGCGTTGGTTTCCCGCTAAACAACGCTAAGCGAGATCAAATGTAAGCGTGGCGTGACGACCGCGGGATAGCGTTCGGTCTGAAATCGGATAGTGTCCACTGTGGATTTAAGTGGACACTATGATTGAGGAGACTAGTTCCACGGAAGGAGTTCGTCGATCCTGTTCGCGGGGTGGTCGGCGATGCGATTGATGATGTCGGCGAGATACGCGTGCGGGTTGATGCCGCCCATTTTGCAGGTCTCGACGATGGTGTAGATGACGGCGGCCCGCTCACCGCCGGCGTCTGAGCCGCTAAAAAGCATAATTCTTTCTTCCGAGAGCCATCTACCGAACATTCTGCCCATGTCGGGCGAGAAGTTGTCGTCCACTATCGTTGGCATCCCTATTTCGGTCGTCGTCTGCGGCTGCACTATCGCGAGAACCGTAAGAAGGGGCAGTTTGTCCACGTTGAGGTCATGCCCGGTGTTGTGACGGCGATCGCAGCCTGGATGCTCGATGCGGCGTGCTGTGCTGGCATGGAATTGGGGACCCTCGGGTCTCATTGCCGGCGCTTGTGGATCTGGATGACCTTTTACAGCGCCGCGGAATGCGGCGACCCTGTTCCGGCGAACCGAATCTCGTCGAGGAACCCCAAGATGCCCGATCCGCAATTTCGCCTTCAGCCGCTTCAGCGTCAGCTCCTGATCTCCTTCGAACCGCCGCGCCTTCTCGGCCTCCCAGCGAGCGACCGACGGCGGCTGGTGTCGAACCTTGCCACGCTTCTCATCGAGGCGGCCACTGGCATGAAGGAGGAGGAACGGAATGATGACGACCGTTGAGATCCTTCCTCCCACCATCCTGCAGCGGAAAGCCATTGTTTACGTGCGGCAGTCGAGCCCAGGTCAGGTCGAGAACAACCCCGAGAGCCGTCGCCGGCAATATGAGCTCGTTGACGTCGCACGCCATCGCGGCTTCCGCACCGTTGAGGTCATCGACGATGATCTCGGGCGATCGGCCAGTGGAATGGTTGCTCGTCCAGGATTTGAGAAGCTGGTGGCGGCATTATGTGCCGGTGAAGTCGGCGCTGTTCTTTGCTTCGATGCGTCACGCCTGGCACGCAATGGTCGCGACTGGCATCATCTTCTCGAGCTTTGCGGCCTTGTGGAAGCAAGGGTCATAGATTTGGATGGCGTCTACAATCCTTGCCTGCCAAACGATCGGTTGCTGCTCGGCATGAAGGGCAGCATCAGCGAATTCGAGCTGGGGATCATCCGTGCGCGCATGCTGGATGCCGCGCGTGCGAAGGCTAAACGAGGCGAGTTGAGGATCAGCGTGCCGATCGGCTATGTCTGGCATCGCGACTATGGTCTGGGTTTTGATCCTGATCTGCGCCTTCAGCAGGCTATTCGAACGATATTCGAACGGTTTCGTATACTTGGCAGCGCACGGCAGACACATCTGTCGCTGGCGGCAGAGGGCATGTTCTTTCCCCGCCCATCCGATGGCAAGCGCCTGACATCGTTCGAGTGGCAACCCGTTCGCTATCGCAATGTCATCGGCCTTCTGAAGAACCCATTTTATGCCGGGGCCCATGCCTACGGCAAAAGCGAGAAGCGGATCACCGTTGTCGACGGGCGCGCTCGCAAGACCTATGGCCACGGCAAAGCCTTCGACGATTGGGAGGTGCTGATCCGCGAACACCACGAAGGATACATCGATTGGGCGGTGTTTGAGCGCAATCAGGCGTCACTGGCATGCAATGCATACGGCCGTAGCGGTGGCCAGAAGTCTGGCCGCGGAGGCCGGGCCCTGCTATCCGGGATGCTCACCTGCGGTCGATGCGGTCGTGGCCTCGCCGTTGTGTATGTGGGTCTCACGCTCGGTGAACTCGTGCGCAATCCGACAAAACTGTCGGCTTTGCCGATTTGACGACACCAGCCTTCTTAAACCGGTTTGTTAGCATATTGGTTTAAACGCGCAAAAGAAGCGTAAAAGTCATTCTTCAGCGCCGTCACGCAAATTGGCATGAACTTTGAAATCTTCTGTTGAGAGGCGGCGGGCTGCTTGCCGGGAGCGGACACGGCCAGATCTCGGCCGGTCTAGGTCGAAACGCTTGCCGCCGTGCGCAAGGTCTGGCCCGAGAACAAGCCGCTTGCCCGAGCATCGGGGTCGTCGAGTTCGACGGCTGCGATGAGGAGGCGCATCAGGACTCGATCGCGCTCGCATGCCGACTGAAACAGGAAGGCCTGGACATGGTGGACGTAAGCATTGGCTTCTCTACGCATAACGCTGGCATCCCATGGGGGCCGGCCTTGATGGTCAATCTTCGCAGGTGTCCGCGAGCAGGCCAGCCTGCCTACCTCCACCAGCTGGCACATCAAAGAGCCGGAGCCGACGGACAAAATGCTCCGCGACGAAAAGATCGACCTGTCATGATCGGCCGTCCGCTGCTTGAGGACCCGCACCGGCACTACGCCGCCGCACCCAAGCTCGGCCTCGACCGAGCCGGCTGGCCGCTGCCCATCCCTATGCCAATTGGCTCGACCGCTACCGCACGGCGTGAATTGGTTACCATCAAGCGTCGACGGAAGCGGCTTTGTCGGCAGGATTTGGGTCGAGGCCAGAAGTCTGAATGCACCCCGCCTCCTCGTTCGCGAACATGGCTGAAGACTCCTTAAGCGAGATCACAAGATGACCGAAGAGGAAGCGAAGTGCTCCCACAATCAGTCGCATCACCCGCCAAAGTCGCGATACAACTCAATCAACCAAGTAAGCTCAACCATGAACAATAAAATATCGGGATATCTTTATGTCTTGTTGGCCGTGATACTTTTCGCGGGCCGGGATGGTTTTTCAAAGTTGCTTGGTGAGACGTATCCACCGATCATCGTGACCATGATGCGCCTTTGGGCGCTTGCGGTGTTTGTGACGGTTCTTGCAGCATCCTCTCCAGTAGGCCTGCGAGGCGCGTTATTCACGCAACGACCAATTCTGCAGGCACTCCGAGGTGTTCTCCTGATGAGCCAGATCGTGGTGGTCATCTTCGCCTTCACGACTGCTGGGCTGGCAATAAGTCAGGCGATACTTGGAGCTACACCTCTGATAGTTACCATACTGTCGGTGCCAATACTCGGCGAAAAGGTCGGTCTGCGTCATGGCATTCCTGTAGTCATTGGCATGCTGGGCGTTCTAGTGCTTCTAAACCCTGTGAGCGTTCATTTCGATATGCGCCTGCTGCTTCCCATAGCTGCTAGTCTTATTTACGCCGTGTATTCCATCGCCACGCGTGCGGTCAGCCAGGACGACTCCGTCGTGACAAGCGTATTGTATGCAGGGGTCCCGGGAGCTGTGGCCATAACGTTTGTCGGGCCATTCTATTGGACACCGATACATATGGCCGATTGGCCCGCAATGACCGCGCTCTGTGTTTGCGGGGCGCTCAGCCAATATTTTCTCGTCAAGGCTTATGGACTGCTCAGTGCCGCTGAGGTTCAGCCTCTCACATACCTCCAACTCGTTTTGAGCGGTGCTGTTGCGACGGTCTTTTTTGGAGAGACTGTAACGTGGAACATGGTAGCCGGCGCACTGATCGTGTCCGGAGCCGGTCTGTTTACTTTTTGGAGGGAATACCGGCTGGCAGTGCGACGAGCGAAGTCGGTTTGAAACGATGCCAAATTGTAGCGAATAACGCGGTCTAGACCACGTAACCTCGCTGCCAGGAACTGTGGGGCAGCGGGTCTAGATCAGGTCGGCATCCAAGGGTGAAAGTTTGCTGCTATGGATGGAGCTAAGCTCTATACCTCCGCTAAGTGCCGAGCCGCTCAATGAGCAGCACGCCACGACCTTCTGGAAATCCTTGACGATCGCTACGGACGCCGCTCGACGATCATTACGAGCCAGCCACCTGTATAGCCCTGGCACGAGATCATCGGCAATCCAACTTACGCCGATGCCATTCTCGATCGGCTGGTTCATAACGCACATCTCACCGATTTAACTGGCGAGAGCTTACGGCGAAATGAGCGCCGAAAATCTTGACTCCGGATACCGATGAACTGACAACAATCACAGCCAGCAGCACCCCAGCCTCAAGGGGGCGAGATCATCCCGCAATCCGAGGGCGCAATCATCTCGGAACAAAGGGGCGGCTTCATCGGGTTCGGCAATCTGTTCGCAATGGCGGCATAGCGTCATCGTGATCCGCCCGTCACGGCATATCCGACACCTCCCGTCGTCTTTGTCGCTTGTACGACACAGACTTGTTTAGCGATCGCTACGTTTGCGTCAGACCTTACCGCTGAAAAACAACGATAAAGAGTTTTGGTCGGCTCAATCAGTCAAAGTGGCACGAACCTTGAACCTCCCGTCTGGCGGCGATTTATTTTGGCGCCCCGCATTCATGTCGCGGGTAACCGCAATTAATGGACCGAGGGAAGAAAACAAACATGGCAGGTCTGCGTCAGCTCACGCGCTACGGAAGGGGGGCCATCGGCAAGCCCATCACCTTCCCGAATTCAGTAGCCGGCCTCGTCGCCGTCGCACAAGATCCTCATTGTAACCTGCGACGCAAAGCAGACTTTCGTGTGATCTTGAACTCACACGTTCAGGAGATGGTCCTGCACCTCGCCGCACGAGTTCGCACAAACGGCCGAGTGTGAAGAGGGAGAGGATGAGCGATTAGCCGTTTTGAGCCCGATCGCGGCGTTTCAATTTCTTGCGATCCCGCTGGTTCAGAAGGTCATGCATTTTCCCTCTCGCCTTGGGATCGCCTCATACTCGAGGCAGGCGGGTCCGGTTGCCAGGGCCTCTGAAACTCCCCGCTGGGCGAAAAACTGTTGAAACAGTCAGCCAACACGAGCGCATCGACGAGAGAACACATGAAAGAACTCGATAGAATCAGGACAACACTCAGGACTAGTCAACAGAGAACGTTCCCGCGGCAGATCCGGGAGTTCGGGCTGGATCTGATCGTGCGAGAAGGCGTTTTTCCTCCTGAAGATTTCAAAAGTTGGCGTTGGTTTAGCGAGAACTTCCCTCCCTTCGCCACAAAGACGATTTTGGAAATTGGCTGCGGTTTCGGTCTCCCGGGTCTTTTGCTGGCCAAGACTGGGGCGCTGTCGTTGCTAGCCTGCGATATCAATCCGAGCGCAGTCGCGAACACTTTGGAGAATGCCGCAAGAAACGGTATTGACAATGTCGAGGTCATCGAAAGCGATATCTTCAGTAACATTCCTCCTGAGAGGAAGTTCGACATAATTTTTTGGAACCACCCTTGGAACCTCGCTCCAGAAAATTTCGAATTTACCGATGACCTCGAGCGTGGAGCATTTGATCCCGGCTACAGGCAGCTCGAGAGATTTCTTTCGGAAGGCCGAGCATTTCTTACAGAAGGAGGCAAAATCCTTCTAGGATTCAGCACTGATGCCCGTGACGACCTTCTCGAGCGAATCATAGCTGCGAATGATCTTAAATCGGTAATTGTGAGGGAGGGGACGTACCCCAACGTTAACTTGACTTATAAGCTGTTCTCAGTGCGCCATAGCGCGACAGCATATGGATTGCGACCTTCGATGTACCGCTCCAGCTGCTTTCAGGAGGTTGCCCATTCGCTTCCAGCCGGAAAAGCTCAGGTTATCGAACCCTCAGTGATTCTCGGCGGCCCGAATGGACATACATAAGAATGCTCGCCTCACGCGCGCAGTCGAGCCGCAATCGCACACCGCGTCGTGGTCGGAGGACAGCGACCGACGGTCGTGACCGCGGCGTTCGAGGTCTGCGTGAAGAGGTTCGCCTCCACGAATACGACAGGCCGGGCGAGCTCATCCATATCAACATCAAGAAACTCGCAATTTCAACCGAACCGGCTACCGCAATCGCACTCGGCAGAGCAACAGCCGAGGCATCGGTTGGGAATACGTATCTGGCCATTGACGGCCACCCACGCCTGGCCCTTTCGGAAATCTTCCCCGACGAGACGCGGGCCAAGATGGAACGGCATTGGCCCGGGCAAACGGGCGGGACGCAGCGGCTACGACATTCGCCACTTCAAGACGAATCTCAACAAACCCCAGTACACCAGACCCCGCGCGCACTTGCGGTTGTATCAAGCTCTACCGAACGGCAAGCGGGCCGGATAGCATGCTGTCGTTGGTGCGTGATTGCCAGCGATGATCCGCGCGAACGGTGCGCTTTACGTCTTCCGAGCCAAACGGCCACCGCGTGCTAATGCTTTACCATTAAGCTGTTCGCGCTCTGCAAACCTGACTGAGATGAAGGCATGGCTGGAGGAACTGGTGACCTGGCAGCTTGGGAGGTCTCGCGGCAAACCTCAATCAGATCGACAAGGGTGGTAAACCTTCGCGAGAAAGAACCATCTTCCCGAACATTCTCGGTCCCGGTCGATCCGCTACGAGATTTCGGCCCATAGGGGAGGGCGAGGCGTCCCCGTCCTTGACGCTCATGCAGGTCCAAGCGACCGACCGGACGGGATCAGTTTGCGATTGAAATGGTCGGCGTCTACGGGGCGCAAGAGTTTTCGCGGTGGTGGCCCATTAACATCGCGGTGTCCTGGACAGGGTTTGACCTATGACTTCATCAAAGCCCTGAGAAGCTCTTCATGCCTGCCCTGACATTGTTCGGCGGTCCGCGAGATATCGCAACGCAAAGCCTCCTGCTCCGCGAGTGGTTTGGTTCGCTTGATGACATTGAACGGGCTACCACGGCTACCAGCATAGACGGCTTGCTGATCCTGGCCGAAGGGATGAACTTATTTCGAGATAATGTCGCCGGACGAAAAAACGATCACCGCTTTTCTGTAACCCTGCGAAACCTTCTGGTGGTCAATCGTCAGTACCTGCAGTCGGACCGCTGCGGCGCCGACCGGCAGTCCTCGGCTGAGGGCCCCCGCTGAAAACCACTTTCACCGGCTCTTTTGGCAACGGATCGGGTTGGCAAGCTCCAGACGCCGCCGCGGATGCACATCACAGTAAAACCGGCAGGAGAGTAAACGAATGTCAGATTCAGCCGGCGCCCCAAAACAATTTACGCAGCAAGCCTCGATATGTTTATTGTCGACCGATCGCAGGATCATTAGCTGCGAGCTCTCGCGGCCAATCATCCCCGCGACCGCTCAAAAGCTCCTATCATGGAACGTTTTGCATTTCTGACGTCGCTCACGACGGCCCAGCCCATCGCCAGTTGAAGCAATGCCGCCTCGGCAAGGAAGTCTGTCCATGAATGAGTAAGGCTCCTGAAAACGCGATCCCGAGTCGTCGAAAACGAGATGATGAAAAGCCGATTTGGCGGCTCCCTGGCCTGAAGGCGTCAGGACAATGGCGGAGGCGGAAAGGTATTTGCAAAAGCTTTGCACGCTGCTCGCCAAAGCCGAAACAGCAGCATTCTCGCGTTTTAACTGCCAGCGACAAGTCTCATCTTGATTGATTGATGCGTCGTCTCACCCTAATCGGCGCTGCGGCCACGATTTATCTCGACCGAACCGTTGAAGATTTCGCGCCGGCGACCAGCACCTCCGGTATGCTCCGGCCCCAACACCGCACCGCTTCGTTGGGCGCACATCAGCTTCAACGGCGATTATGTCTGGCCACCGAGCCTCTCCATGCCCTCCCTTCCGTCCGCTCCGGAAGCCGCGGTCGCGTTCCCTTAAAGCGGCTTAGCGTAAAATTCCGGGAAGACTCTGCGATGCCCCCTCCTGAAGCTGTGAGATAAATCCGGTTTGCGCCCGCCACAAGCAAGCGTAAGCACCATCTGCTGTCAGCAGATCAGCATGCCTTCCCTCCGCAACAACCCGTCCCTTGTCCAAGACCACGATCTTGTCGGCGAAACGAATGGTGCTCAGTCGATGGGCGATGACGACGATGGTCTTACCGGCTCGCCGCAGATCCTCTACCACCCGCAGGACGGACGTCTCGGCAATGGAGTCGAGTGAGGAGGTCGCCTCATCTAGGATTAGGATCTCCGGATCCCGGTACAGAGCCCGAGCCAACGCAAGGCGCTGCTTCTCGCCGCCGGAGAGACATACGCCGTGCTCGCCCAGATAGGTTTGCAAGCCGCCGGGCCACCGCTCGATTGACTCCCGTAGCCCTATTTGATCGCAGATTTGCAGGATCTTCTCAAAGTCCGGCTCGAACTCGCCAAGCGCAATGTTCTCGATCACTGAGCCCGAGAACACGTCGACCGATTGCGGCACCGCAGCGACAATCTTGCGCAGGGATACGGTCGAGAGATCCCGGAGGGCATGGGGACCGATGCGGATGCGTCCACCCTCAAGCGGATAGACATTTTGTAGCAGCGCCGCAAGGGTGCTCTTGCCCGACCCACTTTCCCCCACCACGGCCGTCATCTCACTCTTGCGGAAGGTGACGCTGAGATTGTGGAAAAGCGCCGGCTGCGCGCCATGGCGGAACGTAACGTTCTCTAGGCGGATATCGCCAAGCGTGGAGGTGGTGGCATCGATTCCACCGTCGCTTGCCGGCTCCAGTTCGAAGATCTCGAACAGGCGATCCGCCGCGATAAATGCATCCTGAACGATCCGGTTGGCCTGAATCAGGCTTGCAACCGGCCGGGTGACATAGCCGAACAAAGTATAGCAGGACAATAACTCGCCAGGTGTGACGGATTGATCGAGGGCAAGCGTCGTTCCGAACCACATCAGCACGATGGTGAATAGGTTCGAGAGGAAAGTGGAGGCGCTATCTCCGAAGATCGAGATAAGGCCGGAGCTGTAGACGGAATGTAGCATTTTGACGAAGCGGGTCTCCATCTTCAGGTTGGCGAAGCTCTCCATGCCGGAGGTCTTGATCGTGGAGACAGCTCCGAGGGATTCCACCAACTGCGCCTCCAGATCGGCTGCATTTTCCATGATGGCGCGCTGGCGCTTCCTGTTAAGCCGATCAATTGTCCAATAGAGTAAGAGGTATAATGGGATAGAGATCGCCACCACCAAGGCGATCTTCCACGAGTAGACGAACATCAGTCCGAACGAGAACAATATCACTAGCAGGTTAACGAACATGGTGATCAAGACGTCGTTCAGGAAGCTCCTGATCTTCACGGCGTCGTTCATGCGGGAGACGATTTCGCCTATGCGCATGCCGTCAAAGAACTTCTGAGGCAGGCGTAGGATGTGATTGTAGTAGCCGAGGATCAAGGAGGCATCGATTTTCTGTCCCGTTTGCAGGACGAGCCGGTTTCTGAGGAGATTGATCAGGATCTGCGCCACCAGGATCAGCAGCATGGCGACGCTCATCAGGTTGAGCAGGTTGTGGTTGCCCGCTGTGATCACATGGTCAACGATCTTCTGAACGTAGATGGCCGTCGAGAGGCCGAGGATCGTCGTCACCAGCGCCCCGACGAGAGCCTGCGCCATCACTGCCCTGTGTGGAGCAAGCAGACGGGCGAAATGGGCAAGCGGCGAGGTGGTCTCGTCGCGGCGCTTGAAGGTGTCTGCCGGAACCAGGAGCACCAGGACGCCAGTCCATTGCGCCTTGAATTCCTCGTGCGACAGTCTGCGGATTTCGCCATAGGCTGGGTCCATCACGGTGACCCACCTCGCGTCGATCGACTGGATCACTACAAAGTGGTGCAGGACCTCCTTGACAATCACATGCGCGATAGCGGGCTTCGGGATCTTGTAAAGGCTGTCGAAGCCGCCCTTCACCCCCTTGGCGATGAAGCCCAGTTTCTGAGCCGCTTCCGTGAGGCCCAGTACGTTTGTGCCGGAGCGGTCGGTTGAGGCATACTGGCGAATGCGCGACAATGGCAGCTCGTAGCCATAGAAGGCTGCGACGGAAGCAAGACTGGCGGCCCCGCAATCCGTGACGTCACGTTGCTTGAACTTGATGACCTTGCTTGGCATGGCAGCTCGCTGACTATTGCGAAAATGGATGATTAGCGGCCCGCCAGGAGCGGATTGAGCCAATCGTCGACGTCATTGTAGAGGAGTTGCAGGAGAGTGCGGTCGGCCACGAGGAAGCGAGCCCGGACGATCATGCCTTTCTTCAGGTGGCCGATGACGCCATTCTTGAGCGCGAGATCGCTGCGGGAGAGCGCGCAGCCTACCTTGAAGACCGGCTTCCCGTCGGCAAGGGTGAAGTCCTGCGCCACGTTGACCACTGTTGCCTCGATGACACCCCATTGATTGTAATTGAAGGCATCCACTTGGAGCCGCACCGACTGGCCCGGCCGCACAAAGCCGATGTCGTTGGGGGAGACGTAGATTTCCGCCACCAATTTTCCGTCCGGCGAGATCGAAGCGACGGTTTG
This sequence comes from Sinorhizobium sp. 8-89, assembly GCF_030124325.1. Lineage (GTDB taxonomy): Bacteria > Pseudomonadota > Alphaproteobacteria > Rhizobiales > Rhizobiaceae > Sinorhizobium. The sequence goes on along the minus strand of NZ_JASKLR010000042.1, from coordinate 1,780 downwards.
CCCCGCCTGCACGTAGCTGCCGGGGGCGAGGCCGGAGAATTGCTCAAGAGCGCCCGACACCGGAGCTCGAATGCGGGTCAGATCCCGTTCATGCTCAAGTTGATGCAAGGTGGCCTTGAGTTCCTTGAGGCGCAGGTTAGTGTCGAAGAGCTGCTGGTTCCATTCGGCGGATTTGCGCCGCACAAGGATCTCGCCCTGAACCTCAATGTCCTGGAGGGCGAAAGCCTTCTCCTCGATGGCCTTTTGAGGCGCCGCAGCAACAGAGACCAGGCGCTTAGCGCGCGCGAGTTCCGCCGCGGCATGACTGCGGGCATATTGGTTTTCCCGCAACAGGTTGAGAAAATGCGCCCGCTCTGCGGTGGCTGACTCGGTCAGCAGGCGGATTGGGTCCTTTGCATGTGTGCTTGAGATCAGGCTTTCGAGGTCACCGGCAAGATCGCTCTTCGCTCGTATGTCGGCCGTAAGCGCCCCGAGCTTTTCTTCAACCACCTCATCGTCAATGGAGAGAACCTCCTGCCCCTGGGCAACGAGATCGTTCTCAACCGCAAAGATATTCGAGATGCGCCCGGACACGGGCGCGATGAGGGGCGTTTTTTCGATGGTAGGGCGAATGGTTCCGGCACTCTGGACAGAGACTGTTACGGTGATGAGTGGCAGCGATACCAATGTCGCGACCACAGCGAGTACTATGATCTTATAGATGAGCAGAGATCGTCCTGTTCGTCGGGAGAGGATGCTCTCTGCTGTGTAGGCGGCTATTTCAGGAGGAAGTAAGATATTGTTCATAATTGAGTTAGTCACGCGTCCAGTATTTAAGCCGAGTTGCGGCTTCTATATAAATAAATGTCGATCCGTATTATATCTTGAGCGGACGTATAGGGGGCTCGCGCCCCCTATGTTCTTTTGCAATAATCAGCGCTGCTGCCAAATGTCCCAGTCTTGACAAGGGGGCGGCGGGCAGTCGGGCAGCGTAATAGGCACACAACATTCTCCTCCCGAAATTGCAGCTGCTTCTTCAGGAGTTAGTTCGGTGACACTATAGGCTGACATATTGGTCTTCATTGTTGTCTCCTTTTTTAGCGCGGCAGCGCTTGCCGTCGCGCCATGATCGAGATTCAAGAGTCGTGCCAATTGCGCGGCAAGAGCTTCAAAAGGACTGTTTTGCATATTGTTCAACGACTTCGCTGGGAATGCGGCGGCACGCCCGGCCGAACATTGCCGTGTCGTGGAATCGACAAATCCGACAAGTCCGCCGGAGACGAATAGATGGTGCAATGAAAATGAGTGCCAATCCACATTGGCACCCGAGTCATACGCGGCCGGTCGCGAGGCGCCCTGACGCGAAGACCGCGATGCGTGTAGGCTAGGCATTCGGCCGCGAAAGTGACGCTCTTCGGGTATCGACGCTCTTCTTGTGTCGGAAGGCAATATGAGCTGGCCGACGGTTCTTGCGAACTTGGTCAGAGCGTGGCAACCTGCTAGGCACTTAGGCGTCTGTCGTCGCTGGATATCATAGGTTCGCCGCCTCTGCCCTGAAAAGGTGTTCGGCGGGAAATCAGGTCGCCCCATAGGATGAAGGTATTGTGGCCCGCGGAGTGCCTGGACAGAAAGCACTCATTCGATTCGGGTGACTTGCAGCCTGTCGTCGCACCATCTGATGGGAGTTTTCCGCCCTGTTGTTCTAGAGCACGTCCACTTTAATCCGGGTCATATCCTGCTGCTGCGAAGTAGTTCGCACACTCTTGCGGCTCGAAGAGCTTGACGATGTCGCCAACGGTGT
>NZ_JASKLR010000041.1 GCF_030124325.1 Sinorhizobium sp. 8-89 | reverse complement strand
GCTGTGGTAGGTGGCGGCGCCGCTTGCATCAGTCACCCAGATCATCACCGGCGCATCGTCGGCGATGGCCCTGAAACGCGCCTCGCTCTCCTTGACGGCTTCCAACGCTCTGCGGCGATCATCGACATTTTCGACGATCCCGTACCAACGAACAATCGCACCGTCTTGCGCCTTTCGCGCAGCTGCACGACTGCGGAACCAACGATAGCATCCCTCTGCGGTTGCCAGGCGGAACTCGACGTCGAGCGGCTCCCCCGTTGAGAGCGATCTCGACCACAGCCGCTGCACCTCATCGAGGTCATCGGGGTGTATCGCTCCCGCCCTCTTCAGCGCATCGGCGGCTTCGAAGCCGGTGATGTCTTTCCACCGCGGGCCGACCTCGAGAATCTCCCCGGACGGATTTGCCGTCCACGGGACCTGAGGATGCAGCTCGATCAATGACCGATAATGCTCTTCGCTGATGCGGAGCTCCGTCTCTGCCTTGCGACAGGCAGTCACGTCCAGGATCGTCGCGACGATGAGCCTCTCCTTCGCGCCGCTGCTGGCGAGTTCAGCACGTCGTTTCTGGGTCGCAAGGCTCCTGACCGCTCCGTCTGATAGGGTGATGTCTTCCTCGAAAGTGAGCTCAGCGCCCGTTCTGAGCACATGCTTGTCGATCTCGCGAATACGATCGGCTTCTGCTGCCGATAGAATATCGTAATCCGTGCGGCCAATCAGATCGCTGCGCGCTCTGCCGACAAGGGCACAGGCGGCACTGTTCAAAAAGCGGAAGCGAGACAGCTCGTCCTTGATGATGATCGGCTGGGGGACGGCATCGAGAATGACTTCGAGCTCGTGATCAAACCCGGTGAATTGCTCCGGCGACTTGAGACGCGTTTTTTCCATGCGCTTCGAACGACCCATTTTTGAAGAAATGCTGGCGACGGCGGCTCTGTGGAATTCGGAGCGGAACTCAGCCGTCCCTAAAGCGAAAGCGCATATTTCCGCCTTGTCAACACTCTGCGGTAGCAATCGTGAACAAGATATGAAGCGAGTGTGCTCTTTGGAAACGACGCTCTGACAATGGCGGCGAACCCAAGCTCCATCACCGGATAATTTCGCGCCGGGCACCTGAAGATCAACAATGCGAAAAAGTCGGAGTTTGACGATCGTGTTGAATCTGGTGTTCACTGGACTGAGGAAGACGCTCATAAGAGGGAACATAATGATGGCGGACGAGAGTAATGCGGGACCCATGACTCGGCTCCAGAGGCGGTCACTGAGGTGAAAGTGGCAACGGCTAAGAGGCCGAAATCCAGGCCGAGAGTCCGTTCCGGCCGGCGACGAGTTGGCAGATCTTGTCCAGCTCGAAGAGGAAAACCAGAGGCTCCGCAAGCTTCTGGCGGAAAAGCTACGCGCGGAAAATACCGAACTGCCAAGAGGCTCGGCCTGGATTGAGACATTGTGCCGGGGCCAGTATGTTCATCGTGAGCTCGCCTCACCATCCGTCCGCTGAGCGGCATCACGTGAGTGCTCCCTCTCCGAACGAAGGCGCTTCGCCATGAGGTTGGCACCTGGCGCGAGCAGTTGCAGCGCGCTGGGAGGAGCTGTATCTACCGCGAGCAGAACGTAATTGCGCCGATCGGCGTTGTTTTTCAAGGTTGCTTGGGATCGAGAGTGGATGAGAACACCAGAACGGAGATTCGTTGTTGAATTCAAGTCGGGGCGACGACAGCAAAAGGCGCGGGCGAACTCAATCTGGGGAGACACAGACTTCAAGGCTTTGGCCCGCGAAGTGGAAGAGAAGGTGCCGCATCTGTTCAGTTCAAATGAGGCACCTGGAGTACCTGGCTCAGCCGAAACCGCGCCTGCTGATCCGACAAAAGCAGGTTCTGCCAGCGAGCACGCCGACGATGTCGACATTGCACGAGGAGCGACACCGTTGACCGACGGGGTAGAGGCTGAAATGCCGAAGCAGCATGAGGTCGAAGGTCCCGCTGCGATCGAAGTTGCTGCGCAAGTTGAGGAGAGCCAGCCAATATCGCAGCCTCTAACAACACCAAGAGCAATTCCTCGAAAGCGCACCAAGCGTGCCCCCGCCCGGGCGGCTGCGCGAAACTTGAACGTTGGTCACGCGGATCGAAACGCACAGACCGGGGCTGTCAAGGATCCGATCTCGCTTGACGAGCTTGACGCCCTTGACGCAGACAACAAGCGGCTGAAGAGGCTGTTGGCTGAACAGCTTTTTGCCCAGAATGCGCAGCTCAAGAAGATGCTCGCGCGATTTGACATCTCCTAGCGGGACCGCATCATCGAAAAGCCAACGCGTTGCGGCGAGGAAGCCCCGCCGACGGTCTGAGAGCGCCAGCGCTTTCACTGGCTTGGCAGCTTTGAAGGATGGTCCCGCATCGTTCGTGCGCTCAGCGGAATTGGTTCGCTCCGGGTTCGCGAGCCAATCTTTATGCCGATAGAACCCCTTCCAGTCCGGCGAGCTTTTCGCTAATGAAGCGGCGATTAAATTTCGGTGAGAGAAATGAGAAAGCTGGTAGCAGGCAAACTGCATGGCATCTACTTGACCGAGGCAAACCTCAACTATCATGGGTCAATCACGCTGGACCCTGATCATTGCGAGGAAGCCGGCATCCTGCCGATGGAGTTTGTCGAGATCTGGAACAAGAATTCCGGCGCTCGGATCTCGACCTACGTCATCCTTGGTGAACGCGGCTCGAGGTGCTGCATCCTCAACGGCGCCGCGGCGCGCACCTGTCAGCCCGGTGACCAGATCATCATCTGCAACTCCGTCTATCTCGACGAAAGCCGGATCACTTTGTTGAAGCCGAAGGTGCTCACGTTCGACGAGAACAATAACATTCGCGACAGGCTGAGCTACTCGGTCAGCGTTGATCCGGACGGCAGATACACGTTCGACATCCTCGATCAGGCAAATTCTGCTCTACCCATTCCACTGATGGTTTCTGGGGCATAGCAAGCTTACGGCGCGCGAAAGTTGCTTATTCTGAAGGGACTTACAGCCCAATCACGTCGGCAGCAGGGACGAACGTGTCGCGAACCTCCACCGGTCCGATGAGCGCGACCATGATGGTGAAGATTGCGGCACAAGCCCTCGAACGAAAGTGCCATACACCGCCTGATCTATGGGGCCACCGGCGGAGCTCCGCTTTCGGTACAACATCGCTCCTGTTCAAGCGATGTTGTGCCTAAGCAGGGTCGGCTCTTGTTTGGGGCAGCACCCCTTCCATCCGGGGCGCTGCAGTCGGTTCATTCATTCAGAGACAAAGCCGATCCTGTTCGGCCATCGCTTTCACAAGTCCGATTGTTCGGCTTCGCACCCTTTCGTCGGTGATGCGGGAGAAGGCGCGGACGAGGGCCAGGCACTCACTGCTCGACATGAACTCCATGATTTCTGGCTGGAGCTTTGCTTTAACGATGCTGTCCCCGCCTTCGGCGGCTCCGCCGGGCATATCTTCGAAGAAGTAGGCAACCGGCACGTCCAGCGCGTCTGCAATCTGCTGGAGCCGGCTCGCACCGACGCGGTTGGTGCCCTTTTCGTATTTTTGCACCTGTTGAAATGTCACCCCGATGGCCTCGGCCAGCGCCATCTGTGTGATCTCCAGCAAGGCCCGCCGCATCCGAATGCGAAGGCCGACTTGAATATCGACCGGCTCGGGCTTTCCCCTTGTTTTCTCAGGGCTAGGTTTTGGCATGCAATTCTCCACGTGAATTTATTGCGTAAAGCCCCTCCCGCTGCCTATAGCGGTTTCGTTAGCACTGTCTTAACATCGACGGTGGTCCCTTCCGCGCCGCGTTTTGTTCATTATTCACAGGATAACGATGGCGCACCCTCGAAGCTCGGCGACTACTTCTGGTATTCGTTAGGCATGCTCGGGACGCACCACTACAAGCTCAAAATCTACAAGGGTCGTTACCGTACTTGGCTCGAGCGCGCCAACGATCTCGATTGCCTCACTCTCATATGGGCGGTACAGGCTCTCCAGTCCAGCCATGAGAAATTCGCGCGGAAGTTCATCACCTACCCGAAAGAGGCCGTCACCGAAAAGATGATCGGCGAGTTTGCCATTTACAAGTGGGAGCTGGAAACCATCGTCACCTCACTACTGACGACGCCGAAGGATCGCCCACGCCTTGGCAAGTATCGCTACACAAACCTGACGCAGTTCTCCTCCTTGTCATCGCTGGTGCACTACCTCCGCGACATCGAGAACATCGAATATGCGAAGACCGGTACCGCCGACAACATCTGGGAAGAGATGTACCGCATCGGTCAGCGGCAGTTTTCATGGCAGCGCGGCTATAACTGCGAGCAGCTTTACCGGTACGCCTACGTCTACGGTCAGGGGGAATGCGCCGAATTCTTCGAGGAGCAGAATGGCCTTTCGGTTTCCATCTTCCTGTGGCTCAGCCTAGCGCTTTTCGCGCTCACGATGGAAAAGCCCTGGATCATCGCCCCGGATGTATCTATCCTTAAAATGGGCCAAGACAATATGGAGAAGACGCTTGCTCTCCATAGCATCGAGCTGACCGACGCCAGGTCGAAGGCGAAAGCGTTGATCGACGATGCCGTCACAAAGCTTCGCGCTCCCCTTCGCACCGCCTATATGCCGAGCCTCCTGCGGCAGCGATCGATGCTCAAGAACACTGGCCGCGTGACAACCTATTGCGCACCGTTGCCGCCGCTGGTCATGAACAGGGCGACCGCTGGACTGTATTACGACATCAAGCAAGGGCCAGACCGCCTGCTTACCGAGGCAAACACCCGCTTCGAGGAGTATATCCGCAAGCTGGTCGAGGCCTACCACCCGCGCTTCGCGGCGTTGAAGGGCGAGCCCTACGGATCGAGCAAGGCTACTGAGGTTGACCCTCCCGACTGCCTCGTCAAAGACGGCGAGGAAATCACCATCGCCGTCGAGTGCAAGGCGACCAAGCTGACCTTTGAGGGGCAGTTCGCCGAAAACCCGACTATCGCCGCCAAGCAAGGATTAGAGCAACTTGCGAAGGGCATCTTTCAGCTATGGCGCTTCTTCTCTCACGTCCGACGCGGCATCTACACAACGCACACCGTGTCGCCCACCGCCCATGGCATCGTTCTCACAATGGACAGCTGGATGCAGATGGCTACCAAGCTGCGCGAGGGTGCGCTGGAGCGGGCAAAGGAGCTGGCTGCCGCCGATCCAGAGATTAAGGATGAGGATCGGCGCATGGTCGTGTTCGCGTCTGTCCAGGAGTTGAATGATACCTTCGCCCAGACCGAAACAGATAATTTCATGACTGTGCTCGGCCATGCCGTTTCGGAGAAATATCGTGGCTATGGTCTGCCGAAACTCGCCCGCGAGTGCGGCGTGCAGCTAGTGCGCAAGGGCTTCCCGCTTAACGTCGCGGAAATCCTCCCCTGGTGGGAGCAGATTTAAGACCCGGACGAGCGGCCATTTCTCTACGCGGGCGACCGGGCAACTTAGATCGTCGAACATTCAACCAGATGGCGGCCGACCTCTGTTCCGATTGCGAAGGCGATGACGGCAAAGACAATTCGCGCACTCCATTCGATGTTCCATTCTCCCATCAGGGCGATACCCCCCGCCAAGGCTGCGAGATAGGCGCAAATCGTCTGCACTGAGAAAGTGGCCAGGCTGTCGAACGAGAAGACAATTGAGGCGGAATCGCCAATGCAAAATCCCGAGCCTGCTCCGAGCAGCATACGTTCAGTGTCGGACAGGGTGTGATTTCGAACGCTCATATCCAGCCCCAAATTGTTTCAAGCCACGCGATCGCACCGCCCTGCCTGCTGGGTGGGCGGCGATTCGCGGACCTCAATGCTTGCTGTCGGACAGCGGAATGCCCCTGAGCTGAGCGAAAATTCGAAACCAGAATTCGTGGTCACCCTCTCGCCGATCGAGGTAGGCTTCAAGGGCGCAGTATGCCACCGCCGTTGTGGCATTAACGCCGTAAAGCTCTACAGCAGCGGCAATCGCGCTGTCTGCATCGAAATTGCCTGCGAAGACGCTTTTCACGCGGCTACTCCTCCATTCGCTTCCTGACCCATGAACCGGATACCCTCGTTCGTCCAGGAAATGGATGTCCTGCTACCTCCAAGGGAGCCTCCAAGGATAGCAGGAGAGGTGATCTCGACGAGGCGGTGGTCAAGCAACACCCGGAGCCTGCGCCAGGGAAGATCGATTTCCTCGCCCCGTGCAATCAGTGCCATGTCCTCTTGAGCCTGCTGAACCGCGCCACTCGTGAGTGGCGGTAACTCCGAAAATACGGTCATCCGTGCGTCTCCCTTCTGACGCTCGAAATGGTGGTGCATTCAACCAGCGATTTCAAGAGCTGGCAGTCGGGCCACGGCTTTCTCACTTCGCCTTGTTGTCGTTGTCGGCCCTAGCGTTGAAATCGCACTGGTAGCTCACCTCGACCTTCGCGAGGAGATGAAGCGAGACTGCGACCGAGATCCTCAACCGGCCCTTATGGAACAGTTTGGCGACTTGCCGATTGAGATAGAGACGAAGGCGGCGGCCGGTTTTCTGGCAGAAGGTTACGAGCGCTTTCATGGGGTGATCCTCCTTAGTGGTTGTGCGTAATCGCGAAGCGCGAATACGACAGGACCCGCCGAGTGCACCGCGTAGCGGTCGCAACGGAGCGAAGCGGAGAGGAGAACCCTTTAGGATTGCACGCAAAGGCGGGGCATGACGTACCGTGCGCAGCATTAGATTGCCAACCGCCACTAGGGAGATGCGGGCAAGCGCGGCCTTCGTATCTTCGGCCGCCGCCTTCGTCGTCAACCGGCAAGCCGCCATCCGGCCACCAGGCCGGATCCCGGTCGCGGTCTCGCTGCAGCGGGGGCGGGCAGGGCACCAGTTTTCGACGGCCGACGACGACAACAAGGCGAAGTGCGCCGGCCCGCTCGATGCGGGCTTGGAACGGCCGGGCGCTTTGAAGTCGGGTCAAAAAGCGCTATATTTCTCTCCGGAGTGGGGACGAGCCTTGCGCCCGCTCCCGTTTCGTAGAGCCAGAATTGGACTCGGATCCGCACTTGCCAGGTGGTCCGGGTCCTTTTCACGTCCAGGGCGATGCTAAGTGGTAGAAACCATTCGCGGTAGGGACGCCCATCGCTGGGCGCCCCCCGCACAGATCCGTACGAGCGGAACTCCCGCATACGGCTCCTACCTTGGGTGTTTGACGTCGAATCGTTCTCGCGGCCACGGATGACGAATTTTGGGTTGCGGCAGCCACTCGTCAGCTATTTTCGCCATGCGCTCCCAGTTCAATCGATGCCGTTGGCTGCGCCTGTAAAGTACGCGCATCCAGAGCCGTGTTAACTGGTAACGGAACGCGCCGAGCGACCGAAAGTTGGTCGGGACGGCGTGGTAGGTGAAGTAGCCGGCCAGCACCTGCTTCAACCATTTCCCTTGTTCGGGAATGGGTTGATGCATGCGAGACCGCAGCTGTCCCTTGATCTCCTTGAGCTTCGCGGTCCTGCGGTCACGTCGGCTTTTGCGAAGTATTTGGAACCGGCCATGCCGGGTTCTCCCGCAGATATGGGTGAAGCCAAGAAAGTCAAACGTCTCCGGTTTGCCAAGACCCTTTTGCTTGCGATCCTGCGCCGCAATACGACCAAACTGAATCAGCCGTGTCTTGTCCGGATGAAGCTGCAACGCGAACTCTTGCAACCGCGCTCGCATCATGTCGAGGAAGCGCCGCCCGTCGGACTCCTTTTGGAACCCCACCACGATATCATCCGCATAGCGGATAATGATCATGTCGCCGGTCGCCTCGCGTCGTCTCCAACGCTCGGCCCAGAGATTGAAGACATAGTGCAGGTAGATATTGGCAAGGAGCGGCGATATTACCGATCCTTGTCCAGTCCCATATTCACTTGTTGTCGTGACTCCGTCTTCCAGGATACCCGCGCTGAGCCATTTGCGGATCAGGCGGATGATGCGTCTGTCACCGATGCGATACTCTAGAAAACGGATAAGCCATGCTTGGCTCACCTCATCAAAGAACGATCGAATATCCGCATCCAGAATGAAGCCCACTTTCCTTCTTTCGATGCCAACGAAGAGCGCGTCCAGCGCGTCGTGCTGTCCGCGTTCTGGTCGAAAGCCGTAGCTGAACCCGAGGAATTCCTCCTCATATATCTGGTTCAGCACCGCCGCTGTGGCCCTTTGGACGATCTTGTCTTCGAGGGCTGCGACAGCTAGCGGGCGCTGCCGCCCATCTGGCTTTGGAATAAAGACCCGACGGGATGGCTTTGCACGGTGCATGACAAGAAGGGCTAGCGACTTGCCACGACCAACTCTCGATTGTCGTTGCCGGTTGGCAATATGCTGATTTCACCGCAAGCTGTAAACGGCTTTCAGAAGCAATTTGATGCGGTCACGACGTGAAGGCCGCGAGGCGGCTCTTGCGCAACCGATCGTTACCCTATTGGGCGAAGAACGCTTTTTTGCGGACTTCGTGCCGAAGGCATAGAGCGGGGTCGCGTCAGCGATGCGCCAAACTGATACCACCCAAGACGTTTAAGGGTTCCAAGAACACAACCACTCCCATTAAAGTGGTCTGCATCATCAACAACCACCGGTAGGATGAATGGCAGGACCGTCGCTGGAGCAATGGATTTCGGATCTCGGATTGCAACAAGTCAATGATCCGGACGTTGACAAACCAGTGTATCGGCTACCACCCCGGACAGTCGAATTACACTCAGCGCCGCGCTGGAATCTCCGCCCGTATCCGGGAAGCCCGCGAGAGGCGAAATCTCTCCCGGTCGAAACTGGCGCCCCTGCTTGGTCTCAGCGAAGCGGTTTACGCCCGCTACGAAACACGTGTTTCCCGCCTGACGGTAGGCCGCATGATCCATCTCTGCGGGGTGCTCGGGGCAAGTCCGGAAGAGCTTCTAGCGCCGGCAGCTCACTATCTGTGGGGCGAAAACCAAACCAAATTGGATCTGCTCCTGGCCTGCATCGACAAGCTGCGAGCCTTCGACGACGAAACCTTGCAGGACGTTTTCAGCTTGCTCAATCGGCTAGGTAAAACCGGCAAGAGCGGCCGCAGCGGCGGTGGCGCGGCGTCAGCCGCGCCATTGCTCGCCCGGGCCGCTGATCGTTTGAAGAGGGTGAATGGACATGGCGAAACGTGAATCTGGGCGCCTTATGTTGGAGAGCGAGATCCCCGCTTTTGTCGACGCGGTGATCGAGACCGGCTGCGACATCTGCGCGATCGGCCAAGACTCCTACGCTCTCGGCGACCTCGAGGAAATAGACGCCGCGACCGACGAGCTCGCCCACATCGATGAAGTTGCCTGTGCTGACTCTTAACCCCGAAAAGAAGCAGAAGGGGCAAGCCAACGACGCGGACGTTCTTGTTGGCCGTCGAGTTCGTATGCGCGCGTCTGGCTGGACATGACTCAGGTTGCTCTCGGATCATCGATCGGCGTGTCAATGCTCTCAAATGTAAACCTTAGTACTTATCAAGACTTGCGTTTCCTGTTTGTGAATTGATCCCCTTAATGTCGGTTAGCGTGAAACCAACGCTATGCACCAGGTTGCGACCACTCTGGCAAGTTCTTCTGACCAAAATTTTGCACCGCTGCCGCTAATTCGATGTTTCGCATGCCACCGCAGGCAGGACGGGGTCGACTGGTGGCACTGACTGGAGCGTGGTCAGGTCATCGCCGCAGCTCGCCATCTGCGGCCAACCGCTGGACGACGGGCTCGAGGTCTTCGATCGCGATGCTCGTAAGGAGTTCTAATTGGCGTTCCATGAAAAAGTGGTCGCCGGCGCAAAAATGAGCCTTGAACTGCTTCGTGGTATGCTCTTTCCAGCCGATAATGTGGTCGCCCGTAACATAGGGGTCGATGCGGCCGCCTATCGCAGTGATTGGAGCGTCGAGCGGAGGATGGGAACCGTAGCGACAGGCGTTGTTGATCTCGTAATCCGCTTGTATAATCGGAAGCATCATTGCGCGCATTTCGGGATCTTCAAACAGCGCCTTGTTGTTGGCGAAATTTACCTCCTTTAGCATCTCGACGAACTCGCTCTCGTTGAGTTCGTGTTCGGCCTTGCCGCTCTCGTGAAACTGCTGGACATCGGTAGCGAACTGGTCGTCATTGTAGTTCTGTGGCGAGCGACCACCGGCCACGAAGAAGTATTCCGGCTCCAGTCCGTGATCGCGGCGCACCCGCTGGGCAACTTCGAAGGCCTGGACAGCGCCTAAGCAAAACCCGAAGAACGCGAACGGTTTGTCCTTAAGGAAGGGCAGCATCTCCGGCACGATGCCGTCGACCATGTCCTCCATCCGTGCCCAGTAGCCCTCTGCCAGGCGCGCGCTGCGGCCTGGCATCTGCAGGATGCCAAGCTCGATGTGATCCGGCATCTTGTCGATCCAGCGCTGGAATACGAGCGGCCCGCCGCCGGCATACGGAAAGCCGATAAGGCGGATCGGCGCGTCGGGCTTCGGGCGCGGAATGATCACCGCGCTCTTGTCGTAGCCCTGGGCGCTGTCGACCACGACCGGCGCGGTCGGTACCGCCTCGCCATCCCCGAGAGCGGCGGTTACTTGCGTCTCAGTATCGGCCGCCATCTCCGCGATTGAGGCACCCATCACGAGCTTCTGAAGCGAAACCTTGATGCCGGTCTTGGCGAGTTCGTTGCGGAACTCAATTGTAGCCAAGGAGTCGAAGCCCATCTGGTTGAGCGATGCGTCCATCGGCAGGCTGTCCGGATCGGCGATGCCGAGCACACGGGCGACTTCTCCGCGCAGGAAGCTTTCTATCGCGTGACCGCGTTCGCTTGGCGCGACCGAGCCGAAGAGCCGCGCAAGTGGATCTGTCGCCTCCTCGTCATTGGCCGCCTGCGGATTCTTGTGCGCATTCGACAGAGACGTGAGCCAAGCGGGCGTCTCCCCGTACTGCTTCTTGGCGAAACGTCCCCACAGGATCGGTGCTGCGGTGAGCGTTCCAGTTGAGGCGAACAGGCCCTCCAGCCGCTCGAGCGCCTCCCGATTGCGGATCGCGAGCAGGCCGAAATCGGTCAGGCGCTTGCGCAGGCACTCGTCGAGTCCGGATGCCATGCCGGTTTCCGCCCAGGGACCCCATTCGATGCTGACACCTGGCAGACCCTCGGCGTTGCGGCTCTCGACAATGCGGTTCATGGCGGCATTGGCCGCCACGTAAGCCGCTTGGCCCTTCATACCGAGAAGCGCGCTAACCGAGGAGAAGCAGACGAAGAAGTCGGGTGAGAAGCGACGGCTCGCATCGTCGAGGACGAGCGTACCCTGGAGTTTGGCCCGGAGTGCGCGTTCGAGTTCGCTCGCGTCCTCGATAGATCCGAACGTGGCGTCCTGAACGATGCCGGCGGTGTGGATGATCCCGCCGAGTTGATGGCCCGCCTCCGAGAGATCGCCCAGGATTCGCTCGACCCCGACCTGGTCAGCGATGTCAACCGCATGCGCCGCGATCTCAGCGCCGGAACGGCGCAGGGCTTCGAGCCGTTCCTGTTTGGCGCCGTCCGCGACGTCCCTGTTGAGAATCACGAGGCGGCGCGCACCACGATCGATCAGCCATTCGCCCATTAGTGATCCGAGAGCGCCAAGCCCGCCGGTGACGAGATAGGTCTTCTGCGGATCGACCGCGCAATCCGGACCGACATCGACGCTTTCGCTGAGACGCAGGACGTACCGTTCCTCGCCGCGCACGGCATAGGCGGTCTCCGACCCAGAGCCCCCGACGAGAATGCCGATCGCGACCGCGATCTCCGCGTCGCTCGGATCCGCGCCGAGATCGATGTCCCCCCCCCACAGATCGGGTTGTTCGCAGGCGAGCACCATTGCCATGCCATGCAGTGAGGCGCTGACCAGTGAGGCTTGACGAGCGGCGTCCGGAATTGGTGTGTCTGTTTGCGGCAGGGCACGGCCGGCCTGGCCGACGACCCAAATCTTCGCCTTCGCCAGATTGCCATGCTTGGTGGCTGCCTGAACCGCCTGGACAAACTGCATGAGGGCAGCGGCGTGGCTGTGCGCCGCCTCGCCGATCTGTCCACTTGACGCGCCTTCCGAGCCCTCAGGGGTTACGATGATTCCCGCGACATACGCGTCGAGCACACCGCCAGGGAGACCTGTTTCGACCTTCGAGAGAACGACCGCTGTCTGTCTGGCTCCTTCCCGCTTCGCTTCGATCGCCTGAGCCAAACGTCCGGCGAGACCGAGGGGATTGCCGACAATAATCCAGAGGGCCTTGTCTTTCGGCAGTTGCGGCGCCGACTGCTTTTCCACGTGCCATTCGCGGCGACAGTGCCATGCCAGCCGGTTACTCGGTTTCGTGTCGATCCAGTGATGCTGACGCTCGAAGGGATAGAGCGGAAGATCGACGAGCCGGCGTTCATTATCCGGTAGATCGGTGAGCGTATCGATCGTAAGGCCGGCGAGGAAAAGGCGGCCTGCCGTCTCGGCGAGAACCTCTTCGTCATTGCGGGTGCGATACAGGCTCGAGACGAATTGCGAAGGCGTGGCAATGCCATCTAGGGCCGCCTGCGCCATCGGAGTGAGGACCGGGTGCGGTCCGATTTCGAGGAAGAGATTCGCCCCTATTTCTTGCGCCGTCATCATGCCCCGATGGAACAGGACGGGCTGGCGAACATGGTCGGTCCAGTAGCGCGCATCAGCGACTTCCTCGCCGGCGACCTTACCCGTCATCGCACTGATCAGTCGGCCGTCGGGCTTGGAAAAATCGAGTTTGCTCGCGAATGCCTCGAACTGTTCAAGGATCGGATCCATGAGATGGGAATGAAAGGCGTGCGAGACCTTCAACTGCGTCGTGCGGACGCCTTTTTCCTTGGCGAGCTTGATCAGCGTTTCAAGTGCGTCCGTCTCGCCCGCGACCACCGTACTGACTGGTCCGTTCTCGGCCGCGATGGCGAGCTCGACTTCGGCGTCCCGGATCATCTGATGGGCTGTGCCCGGATCAGCCGTCAGAACGACCATGCCGCCATTGCGCGGAAGCCCACTCATCAGTTCGCCGCGCTTGGTGATCAGCTGCAGCCCGTCCTCGAGTGAGAACACGCCGGCGAGATGGGCCGCGACGTATTCTCCGAAGCTGTGGCCCATGACGATCTCTGGGACGAAGCCCCTAGCCTCGAGAACTCGGGCGAGTGCGAGTTCGATTGCGAACAGGGTGGGCTGGGTATATTCGGTATCATGAACGAAATGGGCGAGCGACGCGTCACCGTAAAGGATGTCGCCCAATCGGTGTTTGCGAAGCCGTGCGACCACCGCGTCACAGGCATCGAAGGTTTCGCGGAAGATCGGATCACTCTCGTAGAGTCCGCGCCCCATAGCTTCGCCCTGGCCGCCCTGGCCGGTGAACAGTGCGGCGGGAACCACGTGTTTGGAGACATCGACACGGGCATAATCGCTTGCGCGAAGACTCTCGGCCAACTCCCTAGTTGTCCGACCGGTCGCGAAACTCCGATACTCAAAAGCGCGGCGGGCGGTGTTCGCAGTGAAGCAAATGGCGTCGCGCTCGTTGGGCTGTGCGGTATCGAGTCGCAAGGCAAAACTCTTGGCCATAGCGCGCAGGGCCTGTGGCGTGCGTGCCGAAATGTTCAGCGTACGAGGGACGTCCGGGTGGTGTGGCGCATCGTTCGGCTGAGATGAACCGCCCGTCTCGCTGGGTGCTTCTTCCAAAATGACATGGGCATTCGTTCCGCCCACGCCGAACGAACTGATGCCCGCGCGCCGCGGACCCCTGGACGTCCAGGGCACAGCGCTCGCCGGCACGGCAAAGGGAAGGCGATCGAAGTCGATCTCCGGATTGGGCGTCTTGAAATTGACCGCCGGCGGCAAGGTTCGCGACTTCAGTGCCATGACCGTCTTGATTACACCCGCGACGCCGGAAGCGGCGATCGTATGGCCGATATTGGCCTTCACCGAACCAAGGGTAATCGGCGCGACACCCGCCGGCAAACCGGCGAAGACTTCGCTAAGGGCTTCGATCTCGATCGGATCACCCAGTTTCGTGCCCGTTCCGTGCGTCTCCATGTAGGAGATCGTTTCCGGCGCGAGCGAGCTGTTCATGAGTGCTCTTGCGACAACGCTTGATTGGCCCTCGATGCTCGGCGCCGAGAAGCTGATCTTGTCGTTTCCGTCATTGTTGATCGCCGATCCGCGAATAACAGCGTGAATCGTGTCACCCTCGGCAAGTGCATCATCGAGACGTCGAAGCGCAAGCACGCCGACACCACTCGAAAACACTGTGCCGCTGGCCTCGGCATCGAACGGACGGCAGTGCCCGTCGCGGGACAAGATCATGCCCTCTTGATAGCGATAGCCAGCACCGTCGGGAATGATTGCCGTGACACCGCCCGCCAGCGCGAGGTCGCATTCCCCGTTATGGAGACCGCTGCAGGCCAGATGTAGACTTACGAGTGAGGTCGAACAAGCTGTTTGGACGTTGATGGCGGGGCCGATGAGATTGAGGCGATGGGCCGCCCGAGTCGCTAGGTAATCCTTATCGTTTCCCAGCATGGTCTGGAAGCCGGACATGGTGTCGAGCATGCCTTCCTTGCTGAAATCGTGCGAGCCGGCTATGCTCCTGGCAAAATAACTGTTCGGGCCGGAGCCGGCATAGATGCCCGTTGTCATCTCGCTCGAACGGACGGCGTAGCCAGCATCTTCGATGGCGTGCCAAATGCTTTCCAGGAATAGTCGGTGCTGCGGATCGAGAAGAGCCGCCTCACGAGGCATGATGCCGAAGAAGTCAGCGTCGAAGTAGCTGAGGCCCGTAAGCGGGGCGCCGTGGCGGATATAATCTTCCGCTTCCCACTCCTCGGGCTCGACGCCCGCGCCGGCGAGTTCAACATCCGACAACTGACGAACGCTCTCGCGTCCGGCAATAATGTTTTCCCAGAACGCCTTGGGCGTATCAGCATCGGGAAACCGGCAGGCCATGCCAATAATTGCGATGGGGGTAGCTCTGTGAATGGGGCCGTTCATTTTCACCTCGTCGCTGCTCCGGTTATCTGATCTCTGGCTTCCGGAGCGCCTTAGTCTGGTCTGCTGGAGCGGGTCATCGGTGCGCAGGATCAGCGCGGAGAAGCGCGTCTTTTGGTCGACATACGCCGGGTTGCGAGACCAGCCAACGTCGTGTTCGATGCATCGCCCTTCGCCGATCTTCGCGATAAAAAGTCTGCAAGCCCCCTCGGCGAAGGATGCCGGAACATCAAGATCGCTGGCATGTTAATCCCGAACTGGCGGCGAAGGCGGCGTTGAAGCTCCGGGATCATGATCGAACGCGCGCCGAAATCGAACACGTTATCCGAATCCGCGAGCGAGGGATTGTCCAGAAGCTCCCGCCAGTGGGAGGTAATCGCGCCGCAGAGATCACCGCCCTTCGCCGATCCGATCGTATTGGCACTGGCAGCCTTGTCGACAGGCGGTGGCGAGGTCTTGACCTTTTCGGCACACAGCTTTTCGGCGATTGATTTGCGGTCGACCTTGCCACTCGCCGTTTTGGGCATCGCGCCGATGATCTGGACACGGTCCGGCGCCATGTAGCCAGGGAGCATCTTACGGACATGCGCGCGAACTGCTGTCTCGAGACCGGCGGGTGGCGCCCAATCTTTTCTCGTTAGGCAGGCGATCAGCCGTCCCGTTCCATTTGCATCACGCTCGAAAACCACGGCGACTTCGGCCACGTCCGGATGATCAGCTATAACGCTCTCAATTTCCCCAAGTTCAACCCTATGGCCGTCGATCTTGATTTGGTGGTCACGGCGACCACAGAAGAAAAAACAACCACTTTCATCTGACGTCGCAAAGTCGCCGGTCCGATACAATCTCGTTGGCGCGCCATTAATATCGATAGTCACGAACCGTTCCTCTGTTCGCTCCTCATCCTGGAAATAACCCTGCGCGAGACAAACGCCACCGACATAGAGCTCTCCCACCTCTCGTGACCTCACTGGTCGCGCATCTTCATCTAAAATAAAGAGTTCGACATTCGGCAGAACCCGACCGATAGGCGGTAACCTAGGCCATTCAGCTGGATTGCTATCAAGTCCGTGACAGGTGACGACGTGTGTCTCAGAGGGACCGTACTGATTAAAGAGCCGACACTGAGGGAGCTCGCTGAAAAATTCTCGCAAAGCGGAAGAGACGACGAGCTGTTCGCCGGCGGTGTGGATCTCCCGTAGACTGTGGGGAAACACATTGCGCTCCACACAACTCGACGCCAATTGTTGGAGGGCAACAAATGGCAGGAACAATCGTTCCACCCGGGCACGCTGTATCTCGTCTGAAAGCAAATCGGGGTCGATCCGCTGTTCATTCGTTAGAATGACGATACGGCCACCTGAGCAGAGGGTCGAGAAGATCTCCTGAAACGATACATCAAACGAAATGGGGGCGAACTGAGCCGTTGCCGCATTGTCTGACAGGGTCGAAAGTTCGACCTGCCAGTCCACGAGGTTTTGAAGCGCTGCTCCTCGCATCTCGACTGCCTTCGGTTTGCCAGTCGAACCCGAGGTAAAGATAACGTAGCCACTGGACTTCGGCGACAGCGCCACATCTCGGTTCGACGATCCACCGTCGGCTGCGCGCACTCCAACTTTCTCGACGAACACTGGCGAGCACGACGAGACATCCTCGAGAATCGCCGAGTAGACGGCCGAAGAACTGAGAAGCACGCTCGGGTCCACTTGCGCAAGCATCTCGCGAATGCGACTCTCTGGAAGATTTGGTTCCACAGGAACGTAGGGAACACCTAGGATTTGACAGCCGAGGATCGCCGCGATCCGGTCGACGCCGATGGGAAGATGAATTGCGACGCGGTCCAAACCCGCTTCACGTCCAGCTTTTAGGGCGCAAGCTATCTCACAGGCTCGCCGCCACAAATCCATGTAGTTTATCGCTTCTGTTCCGAAAATGACAGCCGGACGACAAGGAAATTCGGATGCACACCAAAGCACGGACGATGCGATAGTCCGCTCTGAAGGACCTGCGGCCTCGTTTAAACTCTGCATGATTTCTCTCAGAATTCCATGAAATTGTTAAATAGCGTTTTTTTACTTTATCTGTGGTAGTTACACAGTCAATCCATTTACAAAAACTTTAAATATTCTTAATATTTTGGCCGAAGAGTGCGGGGTCGCCAGATACAGTAGTCGATCCCTGGGCAGCTCGCTGCCGGTTCCGGAGGCATGAGGAAGACGCATTTCGTATTGTCGCCGCCCCGCAACCGCTAGATGAACCCTGTCGATCGGTTGGCCGCGCCTGTCCATGGATGCCGGCATCCTTCTGAGTAGGCCCTGAAGGCGAAGCTCGGGAACTTGCTCCGCTGGTCGGTTTTTAGATGTTCGGCTTGTCGTAGCAATCGCCTCCTTGTGGGCGGCAACGCGGAAGTTGCTATCTATGGTACTGGACACCCGCCAGGCCGGCACTCTGCGGATGAATGAGCCCATGAGGACCACGACGTAGCGGAAGCCGCGCCGTCCGGGGAGTAATACCAGAGGCGCTGATTTCTGACTCACCCCCAAATTCCTCATGCGGTCCTATGATTCCTTGTGTGCGGAGGAGATTCGCCCATGGGATCATCGGTTCCGTTGCGGACGGACTATTCGGTCTCGGAACTTCGGCGCTTGGCGCGGTCTTCGCAGGACGCGCGACAGATCAGCCGCTCGCTGGCGGCGGTGCTTGACGGCATGAGCCGAGCCGATGCTGCCAAAATTGGCAGGACGGACCGCCAAAACTTGCGTGACTCGGTGCACCGCTTCAACGAAACCGGGCCGGAAGGGCTCAAGGACCTTGGTCATGACCCCGAGCCGCGGCTTTCATCCAAGCAACTTTCGGAGTTGCCCGAGATTGTCGAAACCGGTCCCGACGACGGGGTGGCGCGCTGGCGGCGCGTCGATCTGCAGAAGGTCATTAAGGAGCGCTTCGCGGTCGACTATAGCGAGCGCTATGGGTCGACCCGTGGCGGGCATTCCAAGAAACTGTAGCGCACCACACATAACCTAAACCGATATCTTGATCACCATCAAAAAAAGGTAGACAGCCGCGCGAAATATGGGAAAAATCTTTGATCAACGATCAAGGTGGGGGGGGAGGCCGATGTGGAAAGTTGGAATTGACGTGGGAGGAACGTTTACCGATCTTTTCGCCGTCAACACTGCGACAGGAGAGGAGCGGACCGGCAAGGTCCTTACAACGCCGGAAGAGCGTTCTATGGGTGTGCTCGACGCGATCGCAAACGCAGAACTCAAGCCGAGCGAAATCTCCCTGCTCGTTCACGGAACAACCACGGCTACCAACGCTCTGATCGAGCGCAGTTTTCCCGACGCTGCGATGATCACCACCGAAGGATTTCGCGATGTCCTGGAAATTGGCCGGATGCACCGAGAACATCTTTATAGGCCTTACCAAACGAAGCCGGCTCCGCTGATCCGAAGGCGCTACCGTTATACGATTGACGAGCGAACCAACTCAAAAGGCACCATTGAAAAGGGTATCGACGCCGCACAGCTCAAGCCGATCATCGACTCCATCGCGGATGCGGGCATCGGTTCGGTGGTCGTCTGCCTCATCAACTCGTATGTCAATCCTGCAAATGAACGTAAGGTTGCGCAAATCCTGACGGATGCGCTTCCAAATATTCGAGTGACGACTTCCGCTGACGTAAAGCCGGTTTTCCGCGAACATACGCGTTTCACACTCGCATCGGTCCGCGCGACCATTCTCCCGGTGATGGCCAACTACTTCGAACGGCTACAGGTCCGGCTTCATGAGGCAGGCTTCTCGGGTAATCTCATGATCCTTAAGAGCAACGGGGGCATGATGGGGGTCGAGCAGGCTCGCATTCGCGTCGAAGAGCTTGTCGAATCGGGCCCCGCCGGTGGCGTCGGATATGCGCTGGAGATCGCTCGTACGGCAGGTTGCCCGAATATTATTCATACCGACATGGGCGGCACTAGCTTCGACGCCTCGATCATCGAAGACGGACAGGGCCTGATCACGCGAGAGTACGAGATCGATTTCGACATACCTGTGGCAGTCCCCATGCTAGATATCCGATCCATCGGCGCCGGCGGCGGTTCCATAGGATGGATCGACAGCGGTGGATCGCTCCGCGTCGGCCCTATGTCGGCAGGATCGCTGCCAGGACCCGCATGTTATCGTCGCGGGGGCACGAGACCGACAATCACTGACGCGAATCTGGTACTCGGCCGCATCAGCCCGAACCTGACCGGTAAGTTTGATCTTGATATTCACGCGGCCCGGGCGGCCATCGAAACAATTGCGACCAAGCTTGACCTCACAATCGAGCAATGCGCCGAAGGCATGATCCGAATCGCCACCGAGGCAATGGCGCAGGCGGTGAAGCTCGTGTTGGCGGCCCGCAGTCGCGACCCGCGTGAATACGCGTTTGCAAGCTTCGGCGGCGCTGGTCCGTTGCATGCATGTGCAGTCGCGGAAGCGCTTGGTACGCCTACCGTCATAGTGCCGCGCTATTCAGGCGTGGCTTCCGCCTACGGTGCGCTCCGTCTCGCGATCAAACATGACGAGGAAGTCTTCCACTACGCGCCGCTTACGGTCGAGGAGCTCGACCGTATCGGTGCGCGACTGAAAACGCTGGGTGCCACTGCGGCGGATGCGCTGGTCGAGCAGGGCGCCAAGCTTAACGAGATACGCATCAGTTTCGTGATGCGGATGCGTTACGCCGGACAAACTTTCGAGGTCGACGTCATTCAGGATCGCTCCTCGATCGACAATCGTAATATTGAACAAATGGCGTTGGCGTTCCACGAAGCTCATAAGCGGGAATTCGGTGTTAGATCCGACGATTTCCCCATCGAAATTGTGGCCTTGGCGGTCACGGCCGAGGCGCCTTCGCCTGCTGGATCTCTCTTAACCGAGCAGACTACGCACACGGCTTTGGCGCGGCAGACGGACCGCAAGGTTTGGTTCGGCGGATGGAGTGACGCGCTCGTGTATGACGCGGCCGGTGCTCAGTTCGTAAACGGTCCGGCCCTCATCGAAGACCCGCACACCAGCATCGTCATTCCTCCGGGGTGGGGCGCTCGGTTCGACCGCGCTCGAAACTGCATCCTGGAGAGGGCATGATGGCTAACCCAATCGATCCGATCACCTTCGAAGTTCTGCGCAATACATTTGAGCACGTTTGCCGTCGAATGACGGTGATCCTGCAGAAATCATCGTTCTCGCCGATCCTGTCTGAGAATCTGGACTTCTCGAATGCGATCTACGACCCGATGCTCCGCTTGGTCGGGCAGACGGCAAATTGCCCTGTGCACCTCGCCGCGATGCACTTCAGCGTACAGGCCGTAGCGAAGAAATTCGGCATTGAGACCTTGCGTCCCGGTGACGTGGTGATCCTCAACGATCCTTATGACGGTGGCACGCACATCAATGACGTGACGCTCACAATGCCTGTCTTCGACGAGGACGCTCTTATCGGTTTCGCGGTGAGTCGTGGTCACTGGATGGACCTTGGGGGCGGCGGTCCCGGCGGTCAGGGCTTCGGCACGCACGTCGCAGGCGAAGGACTGCGCCTGCCGCCTCTGAAGCTGTACCGCGACTACAAGGTCGATCAAGACCTGCTCGAAATCCTTCTGTGTAACACCCGTACTCCCCACTACGTGAAGGGTGACCTGCAAGCTCACATGGGTGCCTTGCTAGCCGCCGAGGACGAGCTACGTGCGACCGCCCGGAAATACGGTCGGGCGACTCTGCTCCAGGGTATGGACGACATGATCGGCTACACGGAACGGATCGTCCGGACACAGATCGAGCGCATTCCGAACGGCGTATACGAAGGAGCCGATTACGCTGACTCCGACGGGATTACGGATCGAAAGGTGTGGGTTCGCGTGAAACTCACAGTCTCCGGCTCAAACCTGCACGTCGATTTCGAGGGTAGCGATCCTCAGGTCGCGGGAGCGATCAATTCTCCGTTCGCGAACACGACTGCCGCTGTCTACACTGCTCTGCAGTTCTTTTTGGCCCCCGATGCTCCGCCAAACGCGGGCATGTTCGCTCCGATATCCCTGAGCTTGCCCGACGATTGCTGGCTCAACGCTCGTTGGCCGGCTCCCGTAGTTGGTTGTACGACAGTGACGTCCGGCAAGGTTCAAAGCGCGATCTGGCAGGCGGTCGCCAAGGCGATTCCTGACGCGGCTATCGCTCCAACGTGTGCTGACGCCAACTGGTTCGTGGCTGCCGTACGCAGTGCCGGAAACCGAATTGACGTTTTCTCCGACATCCCCGCTGGCGGGTGGGGAGGAACCCCCTACAATGATGGGCTGAACGTCACGCTCGACCCTCTTGGCAACTGCACCAATATGCCGGCGGAGGCGGCCGAGCTCCTGTTTCCGGCAAGGGTCGAAGCCTTTGACCTCCGCCAGGATTCGGGTGGTCCGGGAGAAAACCGAGGCGGTTTGGGGGCACGCTATAAGTTTCGCTTCCTAAACGGCGGGGAGCTCTCGATCGAGACCTCCCGCACCATCGAGGGCAGCCCAGGCGTCAACGGCGGCGGCATGAGCCCCGTCCAGTTGCTGGTCCAGGAGCATGAGGACGGCCGACGCGAGATTATCGGCGGACCTCGATCCGATGGCACGTGGCGAAGCCCACTGCTGTCATCGCACAAGTTCGGCCCTAGCGACGCGTTCGAATTCCTGTCGACGGGTGGCGGAGGTTGGGGTTTTCCCCACGCTCGCGACCCGGAGAGAGTCCGCGAGGACGTCATCGACGGGTACATCTCGCTGGATGCGGCACGCCGAGACTACGGGGTAGTCCTCAATCCCGAGACTTTCGAAATCGCTCACGACCAAACCTTGAAGCTGAGAAGCTAAGCATGAAACAATGAGATCCTTATCACCTGCGCCATCACTGGCACCGGGCCAGGTCAAAGAAGAATTCGAACGTTCCGGTCACGCCAGCGCAGACCGCCGACAACGTGCTCGCGGTCGCTGAAGCCGACGGAGCTATCGACCACGTGTACGTCCGCGATCCGGAAATCACCGAGGAATGTCGCGACTTCAAGTTCTACGCGGAGGTCCCGGAGCGGGTTTCGTGATCGCAACCGCCATCATTTTGAATATGACCGCAGGCATGGGCGGCGATCTGATAGTCGGTTCCGATGACCCGCCCCAATCCCAGACAAGCACCGATCTGGTGAACCAAAAGCCGCGCCTCCTCCATGTCGAAGCGTTTCGGCCGATATCTGTGGCTCTTACGAAGGAATCGCCGTTTACATCTACACCCCGGAGCAGGTCCGCGATGGCGCGCAGACGATCCGCGAACGCGGAGTAAGCCTCAACTTAATCTCGACTTTGTCCTGAAGCTGATAGGAGAAGGTGCGTTTGCCGGACCCGCGATGATTCAGTTCTGTCTTGGCGTGAGTTACGGAGTACCCGCGACCACCACAGCGATGAAGGCGCTGGCCGATGCAGTCCGGGGTCCAGTCACCCGCACACAGGTCTCCTAGCGCTGCGACGGGCAAGGGATACAAGTTTCTTGCCACTTCGAGGCACGATTCCGCGTTTTCTAGGCAATGCCCCGATTTTCCGCGCGATCCTTCAGGTCGGACTTGTTAAGAATCGCAAAAATCTGCTCATGCGCTTCCATGATGTTGCGCTCGAGGGCGTCGGCGGCAGCCACGCCGTTGCCCTTCTCCAACTGGTCGATGATTTCGCGATGATTTTGGTGGCCCGAAACAACTTTTGTTTCCTTTCGCCTGAGGCCGAGGACCGGGCCCGCCTGTAGCCAATGCGCCTCGATCGTGTTCATCAAGACCTTGTTTTGAGAGAGATTGTAAACGGCAAAATGAAACAGTTGATTCAGCTTCAGATACTTTTTGACGTCAGCGTTCTTCTCCAGATTGAGCAGATCCATTTTGTCGTTGATTTCCCTGATATAGTTCAGGCTCTTCCCAGCAGATTTCTTCGCTCCCCAGACTATGGCCTGCCGTTCATTCAGAAGGCGCACTTCCAGAAGATCGCGGAGGCCTTCAGCAGTGATCATTGGCACGCGCGCGGACTGACGCGGCGCCCGTTCGAGTATGTCGATGCCGCTGAGCCGGTTGAGCGACTCGCGGATCGGCATGTGGCTGGTGCCGAATGCGGCAGCCAGTTCGTTGAGACGCATCGGCTGCCCGGGCCAAAATTCCCCGGACATCAATGCGTTCTTCAGTTCGGCATAGACATGCTCAATCGTCGAACTCGGGGAAGTCTTGAATGAGGGTATTTCGTACTTCGAGCTTTTTGACATTTGGCATGATCTCCAAAAACCGGGGATGACCCCGGGGTGCTTCATAAGCGGATAGCTAATGGCGTCTGACCTGAAGTTCCAGGGTATGAGAGCTCTGATTTCAGATGCGGGCCAGCCTTGAGCGATGCGGGTCAAAGTCTGCGAGAGCCAGTCGAGCGGATCGACGCCATTCATTTTGCCGGTGCAACCACGCGGCCACCGTTCGACGATGTTGGAGTCGATGTCGATGCGACCGTTCGTCAGAAAGCGTTCCAGCGCCTCCGCCGGGGTGAGCGCGTAGCGGATCGCCTCGGCGGTTTTGGATTTTCCCGAGACCTTGGCCAGTTCCTTTTCCCAGAGCTCGAAGAGGCTGGGCGACGGTGGCCGAGGATTTCTCTTGGCGTCGGGCCGCGCGGCTGTCGGCATCCTTACCGCGAACTTCATCCTCGATGCGCCAGAGCTCGATCATTCCAGTACAGTGTCTTGGCGGCCTGCGAACTCCGCTGATGTGCAGGTCATGAAACTTGCGCCGTAGATGTGCCCAACATCCTGCAAGCTGGACCGTTTCGTTGCTGCCGGTTTTCGCCCGCGTCTTGGCGAGATTGCTAGAGGTCAACTAGCCATCACTTGCAGGATGCCGGTGAATCCGGAGAGGTGACGCGTCACGCAATCCGCACCTCTGCCGTCTTCAAGACGATAGGCCACCATCGGCGGACTGGTTCCGCAATTGGGGCGGTCGTCGTGTGAGTGGGCAGGGTCGTCTCTTCGGCAAAGATCCTTTCGCCCTCCTTGACCCTCTACAGGATATTATCGGCCAGCATCTGCAGTTCGAAGCCCAGATGCCCCATTCCATTGGGCCATCAGCGATCGGCTGATCTCGACGCCATCACGCAAATAGTCGCTTCCTGCCGATAAAGAGGAAGACCATCGGCGTATTTGGAAACTGTGATATAGGCGGCCAGCCGTTCCGTCGGCAGGCCGCCTTCGATGATGTGTGCCGGCGCCAGGGCCTGGACCACGCCGTCGCTGCTTGGGGCGACGCGTCACGATAACCCTGAACTTCAGCGGCACGACGTCCAGCCACCCGGAGCAGTCCTCTCCGATCTAACCTTTGCCAGCGCCTCGCACCCGGCCGGGATCTCCGGTTCGATGACCTCCTCGATGCGCCCGAGATGGGCGGCAAAGCCCTTGCGCGGACGCGGCGCTCGATTCGGCTGTCTTTGGCCGCGCGGTCGAGTTCGCTACGAATTGCCGGTCGGCCGGTTTCGTCCTCTTCGAAGGCAAATGAGACCTGATCGTCATTGACCCCGAGACGGAACCGCTCAGAGCGCTTGTCATTTTGCAAAACCTTCATGATCAAGGTCAGGTGGCAATCCGCTCGTTGGCGCTCTTCTCAACCGCTTCCAACCGCGCGATCTCAGCCACGGCCACCTTGAGCCGGACCTCCTTCGCAGCCTGTTCGCGCGCCAACGCGAGAACCATCGCTTTCAGCGCATCAACGTCCGGCAGCTCGCTAAGCGGCAAATCCATGCGGGCGAATAGAGCACAAGAACAGCCGCTTTCCCAATTCATCTTGCCGCAGTCCTCTTCAGCCCGTCAGCGACGGCCGCCTGACCTTGGTTGGCCGGATCTTCTTCCAATCCAGACCGGCCAGAAGCGCCATTGATTGCGAATGGTCCAGACGTATTCTGGCGGCCCATATGCCCGGCCAGCAAAAGCTCTGCTCCCGGTTCCGTCCCAATAGAGCGCTTTCAAATAGCCGCCCCAACTACCGACATTCTGCATACGTTTCTCGCTTTTCGACGATTGCCTATCCTTGGCACCCGCTGTTCGGGAAGAAGGTGCAGGTCTCGCCGTTCAGGC
>NZ_JASKLR010000005.1 GCF_030124325.1 Sinorhizobium sp. 8-89 | reverse complement strand
GAGCGAAGGTCATCGTCGCCAGCAGCGCCGCCGCCCTCGTCAGTGATCGGGCTTATAGACCCGCACCCTTTCCCCAGTCAACAGCCATTTTCAAAAAAACGGCAAAAAAACACAACACACGGAAATCAAAGGGGAATTTCAGACAGGCCGGGAAAGGTGACTGAAACGGGCCGTAAATGCGCGCGGAAAACGTTGACCGGACGGTAAAATTTCGGATCGTCAGCCTCCCCGTTGCCAAATGGCATCCTGCTATCTCCCGAAGGTGCTTCTCGGCGGCCGCCAAAGGCTGCTAGTGTCGCGCGGATCCTGGCACAGGGAGACTTCGAAATGCTGGTACTGGATGCGACGCAGACACGCGCGGCTCTGCCGTGGGACGGGCTTGTCAAAGCGCTCGGCGACATGTTCGCGAAAGGATGCGTCATGCCCGTGCGCCATCATCACGATGTCGAGGTCCCGGGCGAGGCGGACGCCACGCTGCTCCTGATGCCGGCATGGCAACCGGGTGCCTATATCGGCGTCAAGATGGTTTCGGTGTTCCCGGGCAATCAGATGCGTGGCCTCCCCGCCATTCATGGCAGCTATCTCCTTTCCTCCGGCAAGACCGGCGAGATGCTGGCAATTGTCGACGGCGGCGAACTGACTGCGCGGCGTACTGCCGCCGCGTCCGCACTTGCCGCCCGCTATCTGGCGCGCGAGGACGCGAGCCGGATGCTGATGGCCGGCACCGGCCGGCTGTCGGCGAATGTCATCGAGGCCCACGCATCCGTACGCCCGATCCGCAACGTGACGATCTGGGGCCGCGATCCGAAAAAGGCGGAAGCAACCGCCAGGGAGCTCAGCCTCAAGGACATATCGGTGGCCGTCGCGACCGACCTCGAGACAGCGGCGCGCGAAGCGGATGTCATCTCCTGCGCCACGCTTTCCTCCGAACCGCTGATTCGCGGCGATTGGCTGAAGCCGGGCGCGCATCTCGACCTCATCGGCGCGTTCAAGCCGAGCATGCGGGAATCGGACGACCGCGCCGCCCAGCTCTCCAGCATCTTCGTCGATACGCGTGAAGGCGCGCTCAGCGAGGGCGGCGATATCGTCCAGCCGATCCGCTCCGGCGTCATCACCAGGGATGCCATCCGCGCCGATCTTTTCGAGCTCACCCGCGGCACGCATCCCGGCCGCACGAAGCCGGACGAAATCACCCTGTTCAAATCCGTGGGCGCGGCATTGGAAGATCTGGCCGGCGCCGTGCTTGCCTTCGAGACATATCGGACGAAAGCTTGAACCGGGTGGCGCGGGCTTAAACCGCGCCATGCCTTTCCACGCCGCCAGCCGTGGTCCGTTTCACCGAATCGTGAGAGCGGCCACCGCTCGCGCGCATTGACGGCTACGGCACGCAGCTTACCTTCGCCCGACACTGGTGCGAAGACGACGGGAACGAGACGGTTCATGATCAGGCGGGCAAGACACTTCATCACGGCCGTTATGCTGGCGCTCGGTCTCGCCGGGCATGCGGCCGCGACCGACGTCGGAGACTGGAATTCAGTCGCCGCTGAGGCCAGAGGGCAGACCGTCTATTTCAACGCGTGGGGCGGTTCCGAACCCATAAACGCCTATATCAGGTGGGCCGGCGACCAGATGAAAGCGCGCTACGGCGTCACCGTCGTCCATGTGAAGCTCGACGACACGGCAAAGGCGGTTGCCACGGTCGTGGCTGAAAAGGCGGCGGGGAAGGATGCCGACGGGGCTGTCGATCTCATCTGGATCAACGGCGAGAATTTTGCGGCGATGAAGCGCGAGCGCCTGCTCTTCGGTCCAGATTGGGCAACCAAGCTGCCGAACTGGGTCTATGTCGATCATGAGACCAAGCCAACCATCCTCACCGATTTCACAATACCGACCGAGGGACTGGAGAGCCCCTGGGGCGGGGCCAAGCTTGTTTTCTTCTACGAATCGGCGCGGACCCCGGGCGGCGAACTGCCCGACTCGGCCGCTGGCCTGCTCAGATGGGCAGAAGCCAATCCCGGCCGCTTCTCCTATCCGCAGCCGCCGGACTTCATCGGCTCCTCGTTCCTGAAACAGGTGCTCATCGAGCTGATCCACGACAAAACCAAGCTGCAAAGACCCGTCGAGGAAGCGACCTTCACGGCGGATGCGGCACCGCTCTTTGCCTATCTCGACAAGCTGACGCCGCTGCTCTGGCGCAAGGGCAAGGCCTATCCGCAGAACTATCCCGACATGAAGCAGAAGTTCGCCGACGGCGAGCTCGACATCGTCTTCGCCTTCAACCCTGCCGAAGCCTCGGCAGCGATTGCCAACGGCGAGTTGCCGGCCAGCGTGCGTTCCTTCGTCTTTTCGGGCGGCACGCTCGGCAATACGCATTTCGTCGCGATCCCCTACAACGCGTCGGCGAAGGCCGGCGCGCTGCTGCTGGCCAATTTCCTGCTTTCGCCCGAGGCGCAGCTGCGCAAGCAGGATCCGAAAATCTGGGGCGACCCAACCGTCCTGTCGCTGGCAAAGCTGCCGGCCGCCGAGCGGCAAGCCTTCGAACGACTCGAACTCGGCGTCGCGACGCTTCGCCCCGATCAACTTGGACCCGCCCTCGACGAGCCGCATCCGGACTGGATGACGCGGATCGAGGCGGAATGGACGCGGCGATATGGGGCAGCGAACTAGGCGGCGTGATCAGGGCCGATATAGGGGCCCGCGTCGGGCCAGCGGGAACGGCCTTCTCGTCGTCATTCTGGGGTTGCCGGTCCTGGCGGGGGTTGCCGGCACAATCCTGCCGGCATTCGGCTATCTGCCCGCTCTCGGCGGGCTTCGCCCGACGATGGCGCATCTCACCGAACTCGCCGGCCAGCCCCATATCCTTCGGTCCGTCCTCATCGCGCTGGCGGCGGGCCTGGTCACGACCTCCGCCGCGCTCGCAATCGTCGGAACCTTTATTGCGGGCTTTGCCGGCACGCCGGTTTTCGCCCGCATCCACCACCTGGTTTCGCCGCTGCTTGCGGTTCCACATGCCGCGGCCGCCTTCGCGCTCGCCTTTCTCATCGCGCCTTCCGGCCTCCTTCTCCGGCTGATCTCGCCGGAGCTTACCGGCTTCACGCGACCGCCGGACTGGCTTCTGCCGAACGATCCTCTCGCGCTCTCGATGATTGCGGGGCTCATCACCAAGGAGGTCCCCTTCCTCTTCCTGGTGACGCTCGCCGCCTTGCCGCAACTTCCACTGCGCAGGGCGCAGCAACTGGCGGCAGCGCTTGGCTACGGGCGCGTGTCCGGCTTTCTGATCAGCCTGTGGCCCACGCTCTACAGGCAAATCCGGCTACCGGTCTTCGCCGTGCTCGCCTATTCGGTCTCCGTTGTCGACGTCGCGATGATCCTTGGTCCGCAACTGCCGGCGACACTGCCGGTGCGTATCGCCCATTGGGCGGCAGATCATGATCTCAGGGTGCGGTTCCTTGCTTCGGCGGGTGCATTGCTGCAACTCTTCGTCGTCGTTGCGGCAATGGCAATCTGGCTTGCGTTGGAGCGGCTCGGAAAGCTGGCGCGGACCTCCATGACGTTTGCGGGTACGCGGCTCCGGAAGGACATGGTCGTTCGCGCAATGTCGGGAATGGCAATGGCCGGCTGCGCCGCCATCATTTTTTCAGGACTGGCCGCCCTTTTCATCTGGTCGGTCGCCGGGCTCTGGCCGTTTCCGAACGCACTGCCGGGGGCGATCACGGGCAAGATCTGGCTGCGCGCACTGCCGCAAATCTCCGGGCCGCTTCTCACGACAGTCGGGCTCGCTCTCTCCGCCTCGGCCCTGGCTTTGATTATCGCGATTTTATTGCTCCATCGGAATGGCGCTGGCCAAGCCGGAAACGGTGCGAGCTACAAGCTTCTCTATCTGCCGCTGCTCGTACCCGAAATCAGTTTTGTGTTCGGCCTGCAGATCCTGGCAATCGCGGTCGGTTTCACGCCCGCTTTTCCAAGTGTCCTCGCCGTCCACCTTCTGTTTGTCCTGCCTTACGTTCTGTTGTCGCTGTCGGCACCCTGGCGCGAACTCGACCCGCGCTACGAGCGGATAGCGGCCGGGCTTGGAAAATCGCCCGTGCGGATTTTGCTCACCGTCCGGCTGCCGCTCCTGTTTCGAGCCTGCCTGACGGCGCTCGCCGTCGGCTTTTCGGTATCGGTCAGCCTCTATCTTCCGACGCTTTTGATCGGAGCGGGACGTCTGACCACGATCACCACCGAGGCGGTGGCACTTTCCGCCGGCGGCGACCGGCGTGTCATCGGCGTCTACGCCCTCGTTCAGGCGGCCCTCCCCTTCCTCGCATTTCTCGTTGCGTCGCTTGGTCCCCAGTTGCTATTCCGCAACCGTCGCGCAATGAGGATGTGAATGCAGGCAGCTGATGACCCGATGCCGCTTACGCTGGCGGATGTGACGATCCGACTGGCGGAACGGACGTTGCTGTCCGTGTCGGCGACAGTATTGCCCGGCGAGGTCCTGACCGTCATGGGCCCGTCCGGCTCCGGCAAATCGACCCTGCTCGCCTTTGCCGGCGGGTTTCTCGACCCGGCTTTCCGTGTCAGCGGTCGAATTCTGATCGGAAGCAGAGATCTTACCGATGTGCCGGCAAACGAGCGACGCGCCGGCATCCTGTTTCAGGATCCCCTGCTTTTTCCGCACCTCTCCGCCGGCGGCAACATAATGTTCGCGATACCGCAGGCGGTGAAAGGGCATCGCGCAAGACGGCAAATCGCCGAGCAGGCACTCGAACAGGTCGGGCTCGCCGGCTTCTTCGACCGCGATCCGGAAACGCTTTCCGGCGGCCAGAAGGCCCGGGTGGCGCTGCAGCGGACGCTCGTCTCCGCGCCGCGTTACCTCCTGCTCGACGAACCTTTTTCGAAACTCGACATGGCACTCCGGCAGCAGACCCGCGCGCTGGTCTTCTCGAAGGCGAAGGCGGCGGGCATCCCGATCATCCTCGTGACCCATGACAGCGCGGACGCAGAGGCGGCGGGCGGCAGGGTGATCGAGGTCGGGACCGAGGGAGGGGCCTGATGCGCGATCTCCCGCCGTTACCGGTTCGCGACATCCTGCCCCGCATGGGGGATGCACTCGCAAATGCACCGTCCGTCGTGCTCTCTGCGCCGCCTGGCGCCGGCAAGACGACGCTTGTGCCCCTCTTCCTTCTGGACCAGCCCTGGCTCAATGGCGGCAAGGTCATCCTCCTGGAGCCGCGCCGGCTCGCCGCCCGCGCCGCTGCGGGACGCATGGCCGAGCTTCTCGGAGAAAAGGTCGGAGACACCGTCGGCTACCGCATGCGGCTCGACAACCGAGTGTCGGCGCGGACGCGGATCGAGGTGGTGACCGAAGGCGTCTTCAGCCGGATGATCCTCGACGATCCCGAACTCTCCGGCGTTTCCGCGGTGCTTTTCGACGAATTCCACGAGCGCTCGCTCGACGCCGATTTCGGCCTGGCGCTGGCGCTCGACGTGCAGTCGGCCTTGCGCGACGATCTGAGGATCGTCGTCATGTCGGCGACGCTTGATGTCGGGCGCGTCGCCAAGCTGCTCGGCGACGCTACGGTCATCGAAAGCCAAGGCCGCAGTTTTCCGATCGATATTCGCTACGAGGACAGGAACGCCGGCGAGAGCGCCGAGGAAGCGGTCACGCGCGCGATCGTGGACGCGCACCGAACCGAAACGGGTTCGATCCTCGCCTTTCTTCCGGGCCAGGCGGAAATCACCCGCACGGCTGAGCGCCTCGCCGGGCGTTTCGACGCAAAGACCGTGATCGTGCCGCTCTACGGCAACTTGAGCCAGAAGGAGCAGGACGCGGCGATCCGCCCGGCACCGGCCGGTACACGCAAGATCGTGCTCGCGACGTCGATCGCCGAGACCTCGATCACGATCGACGGCGTGCGGATCGTCGTCGACAGCGGGCTGCAGCGGCTGCCGGTGTTCGAAGCGTCGACAGGGATCACCCGTTTGGAAACCGTGCGCGTGTCGCGTGCGTCGGCCGATCAACGGGCCGGGCGCGCCGGGCGAACCGAGCCCGGCATTGCGATCCGCCTGTGGCACCCGGGCCAGACCGC
Source organism: Sinorhizobium sp. 8-89 (assembly GCF_030124325.1). GTDB lineage: Bacteria > Pseudomonadota > Alphaproteobacteria > Rhizobiales > Rhizobiaceae > Sinorhizobium. Next base: position 359,771 of record NZ_JASKLR010000005.1, on the reverse strand, counting down.
GGCGCTTGCCGCCTTCACGCCGCCGCAGATCCTCGCGAGCGACCTTTCGGGCCTCCTGCTCGATCTTGCTCATTGGGGCGTTACCGATCCATCCTCGCTCGCCTTTATCGATCCGCCGCCGGAGACGGCATTGCGCGAGGCGCGCAGTCTGCTGATCGAGCTTGGCGCGCTCGAAGCCAACGGTGCGCTGACGCCGCGCGGCCGCAGGATACGCGATCTCGCCCTGCCCGTCCGGCTGGCTGCAATGGCGGTTTCGGCAGCCGAAGAGGGGCAGGCGCGGGAAGCCTGCCTGCTGGCGGTGATGCTGACGGAGCAGGGCCTCGGCGGCAACAGTCTGGACCTGGAGGAGCGGCTGCGCCGGTTCCGGGCGGACCGCGGCGATCGCGCCGACGCCGCACGGGGTCTCGCAAGACGCATGGCGGCGGATCTCTCGACGCAAAAGAACGACGGAGAAAATGCGCTGCCCGGTTCGTTTCTGATGCACGCCTTTCCCGACCGGATCGCGCTCCAGCGCGGCGGGCGGGGGCGTTTCGTGATGGCGAACGGCCGCGGCGCCGAGGTGCCCGAGACCGAACGACTCGCCGCGGCGGGCATGCTCGTCATTGTCGACCTGACCGGCAGGGCTGGCGCCCAGCGCGTGCTCGCAGCCGCGGAAATCACCAGGGCCGATGTCGAGGCGCATATGCCGGAGGCCATCCGGCGCGAGGAGCAGATTTTCTTCGATCGGACGAGCCGCCAGGTGCGCGCCCGCCGCGTCACCCGGCTCGGCGCTATCATTTTCGAGGAAACGCCGCTTTCGCGCCCGAGCGGAGAAGCCGCGGCACGCGCGCTCGCCGACGGCGTTCGTCAATTGGGGCTTGCCGTCCTGCCATTTTCGAAGGACGCCGCGCAGCTGCGCGATCGCATCGGCTTTCTCCATCGCTCGATCGGCGAGCCCTGGCCGGACGTCTCGGATGAGGCACTGCTGTCGCGCCTCGACGATTGGTTCGTGCCGTTTCAGCATGGCGCCGGCAGCATCGACGGGATCAAGGCCTCCGACCTCGCCGAGGGTCTCCTGTCCCTCGTTCCCTACGAGCTTCAGCGCGAGCTTGGTAAGCTGGCCCCGACGCATTTCGAAGCTCCGACGGGGCATCGCCATCCCATTCACTATGACGGCGACGAACCCTTGCTTTCGATCCGCGTGCAGGAGCTTTTCGGCCTGAAAGTGCATCCGACGATCGGCAACGGCAGGCTGCCGCTGTTGCTGGAGCTGATCTCTCCCGGCCACCGCCCGATCCAGACGACGCGCGACCTGCCGGGCTTCTGGGCCGGATCGTGGAGGGATGTAAGAGCCGACATGCGCGGACGCTATCCCAAGCACCCCTGGCCGGAGGATCCGGCAAACGCGACGCCGACGACACGCGCCAAACCGCGTGGTACATGAAAGTGCGGTATAGTTTCGCGATCGGAACACGTTTGAGGGATTATATCGAATACGAAGTCTGCGCAGCGATGCCGCATCCGGCGGCGCAGCGTTGAAGCGGAAAGCAACAGCATGGCAGCAGCAATGGCACTCGACCACAACGACATGAACAGCAATCGCAGTCTCAGGCTGCAGACGCTCGTTCGCCTGCGTTGGCTGGCCGTGGGTGGTCAGTCCATCGCCGTCGTCATCACTGCGCTGTGGCTGCAGTTTCCGTTGCCGCTCGTTCCCTGTTCGGTGCTGATCGCGAGCCTGGCGCTGCTGAATACCTTCCTCACGATCCGCTTTCCGCCGACGCACCGGCTGACGCCGCCTGCTGCCTTTGCGCTGCTCGGCCTCGATCTTGCGCAGCTGACCGCGCTGCTCTTCATCACCGGGGGCCTCGCCAATCCCTTTGCACCGCTGCTGTGCGTGCCGGTCATTATTTCCTCGGCCTCCCAGCCGAAGCCGCACAGCATCGTGCTGGCAGGCCTTGCCGTCATCGGTGTTACCGCGCTCGCCTTCTCACCCTTCCCGCTGCCCTGGTATCCGGGAACCGTTCTGCTGATCCCGCGGGTGCTGACGGCTGGCATCTGGTTCGCGATCGTTTCCATGACGGCCTTCGCCGCCTTCTACACCTACCGGGTCTCGCTGGAGGCGAGCGAACTTTCAGAGGCGCTGACTGCGACCGAGCTTGTACTCCAGCGTGAAAAGCACCTGTCGCAGCTTGACGGTCTCGCCGCCGCCGCCGCGCACGAGCTCGGAACCCCGCTCGCGACCATCAGCGTCGTCGCCAAGGAGATGGAGCGGGAACTCGGCGACGACCCTCGCTTCGGCGAGGATGTCCACTTGCTGCGCAGCCAGAGCGAACGCTGCCGCGATATCCTGAAGCGGCTGACGACGCTTTCGTCCGAGAGCGAGGAGCATATGCGACTCCTGCCGCTTTCGTCGCTGATCGAGGAAGTGATGGCACCGCACCGCGAATTCGGGATAGAGATCGAGCTCAGGGAAAAAGGCGATCGCGCTTCCGAACCGGTCGGCATCCGCAACGCGGGCATTCTCTACGGGCTCGGCAATCTCTTGGAAAACGCGGTCGATTATGCGCGCAAGAAAGTGACCGTCACGGCGGAGCATACGGCCGAGCGCGTGAAAGTGACGATCGAGGATGATGGCGATGGTTTCTCGCCGGATATCCTCATGCGCATCGGCGAGCCTTACGTCACCAAGCGTCAGAAGGACGACAGCGCCGGCGGTCTCGGCCTCGGCCTCTTCATTGCCAAGACCTTGCTGGAGCGCTCAGGGGCCCGGCTGCGCTTCGAGAACGGCAGCTCCGGTGCGCGCGTGAGCGTCGAATGGCCGCGCACGCTGATGGATACGAAACTGGCGAAATGACCTTTGGCAGTTTATTGAAGACTGTCATGAGAAAACCCACATAATTTCAGCGAGAACGGTATTGTTGGGGCCATGTTTTCGCTTAGGGATCGGAAGAAATGACGGAAAAATCGACAACCGCGTCGAGTGCACAGTCTCCGGATGCCGAGCTGATCGGCCCGGACAGGACGCTGCTGATCGTTGATGACGACGGCCCGTTCCTGCGCCGACTTGCGCGGGCGATGGAAGCGCGGGGCTTCACGGTCGATATTGCCGAGTCGGTCGCCGAGGGCATCGCCAAGGCCAAGGGCAACCCGCCGAAGCATGCCGTCATCGATCTCCGGCTCGGCGATGGCAGCGGCCTCGACGTGATCGAAGCCATCCGTGGACGCCGGGACGACACCCGAATGATCATGCTCACCGGTTACGGCAACATCGCCACGGCCGTGAATGCGGTCAAGCTCGGAGCGGTCGACTATCTCGCAAAGCCGGCTGATGCCGACGATATTTTTGCCGCGCTCGTCCAGCGCCAGGGCGAAAGGGTGGAACCGCCGGAAAATCCGATGTCGGCAGACCGGGTGCGCTGGGAACACATCCAGCGCGTCTACGAGATGTGCGAACGCAACGTCTCGGAAACGGCCCGCCGGCTGAACATGCATCGCAGAACGCTGCAGCGGATCCTGGCGAAACGCGCCCCAAAATAATCAGCTATCGGAATGATGGCGTAAGCGGGTGCCTAGTCGTCGCGCGTGCCGGCAACGATATCGCGAATGGAATCACCGAGTTCCCCGTTTCGCTCCGCCGCCCATTCGGCGAGCATCAGTCGCTGGGCCGCGGTTCGCGCGAATGCCTGTATGACGGACTTGCGCGTTGCCGCCGCCAGGCGATGTTCCGGCGCCTCGCGCAGTATATGCGCTCCGTAACCATCGGAAAGCAGGAGCCCGCATTCCTCCGGGAAGATGTCCAGCGGTACGTCGCCATGCGTGGCGAAAAACAGCCGGTCGCAATGCAGCCGGTACTCCGGCCACTTGCGGTCCACGCGAAAATCCTCGATCGACGTCTTGATTTCGATAATCCAGATCTCGCCCTTCGCCGAAAGCGTAATGAGATCGGCGCGCCTGCCGCTTGCGAGCGTCAGTTCGGGCAGGACCGCGTGGCGCAATTCGGCAAGCAGCCGCTGGACGCCGCGGCGTACTTTCATCGCCCGTTCGGACTGGCGTCCGTCCGCCAGCGGATTGTCGCCATGGATCGATAGAATTGTCACCGGTTGATTCCCATTCCGACGCCGCCCACTCCGCCGTTTTGTTGCAAAAAAGCAATCGTCACGGAATTTACACTTTTCGGCCAAATTGCGGCAGTGCGGTCCCTTGCGCGGCACGGTGCAATAGAAAATAAGCTGTTGTTGCTGACGGCCGGGCACCCTCCCTCCCGTATTTCCTTACTTCCTTTTACGAGACCCCCATGCGCTTCCGCAACGCTCTCCTTTTGTGCAGCCTGGCCGCCACAGTTGTCCTTGCCGGCTGCTCGCAAACGACGTCCACAACCGGCCCGGCTCCCGAAGGGCAAAAAATTGCGACGAATCAAATCTTCTCCGGCAATTACGGCGCCGTCGAGGACCACGGCTACGCGGTGCCTGCCATTCCGATCAACCGTGTCGACTCTCGTTTCCATCGCCAGATCGTCGACTACGCGACGAAGGAACGCCCGGGCACGATCGTCGTCAACACGCCGAATCGCTTCCTCTATTACGTTCTGCCGGGCGGCAAGGCCGTGCGCTACGGCATCGGCGTCGGCAAGGCCGGCTTCGCCTGGGAGGGCGAGGCCTATGTTGCCTGGAAACAGGAATGGCCGACCTGGCATCCGCCGAAGGAGATGGCCGAGCGCAAGCCGGAAGTCGCCAAATATGTCGAAGACGGCATGGGTCCGGGCATCAGCAATCCGCTCGGCGCACGCGCCCTCTACCTCTTCAATGACGAGGGCAGGGATACGCTCTTCCGCCTGCACGGCACGCCGGAATGGGCCTCTATCGGCACCGCGGCATCTTCGGGCTGCATCCGGCTGATGAACCAGGACATTATCGACCTCTATTCGCGCGTCCGGCCAGGCAAGGGCGCGAAGGTAGTCGTTCAGCAGTAACGCTGCCGCGATTTGATAATGAGAGGGCCGCCGACCGATGTCGGCGGCCTTTCGTTTCACGGGAAACGATAGGCGTAGTGGTATTCGGCTGCCCTCACAGCTCCCTCTCTCCGCGCGGGGAGAAGGTGCCGGCAGGCGGGATGAGGCAAATGCCGGCAGAAATCCGCTTCACACAGCTTCTTTCGCCTTCAACTCCAATCGACGGCGGTGCAGCACCGGTTCGGTATAACCATTCGGCTGCTCGCGCCCCTTGAGCACCAGGTCCAGCGCGGCCTGGAAGGCGACCGATTCGTCGAACCGGCCGGCCATCGGCGTATAGTTCGGATCTCCTGCGTTCTGCTCGTCGACGACGGCCGCCATCCGCTTCATCGTATCGACGATCTGCATCTCGCTCACGATGCCGTGGTGCAGCCAGTTGGCCATGTGCTGCGCGGAGATGCGCAGCGTCGCGCGATCTTCCATCAGGCCGATATTGTTGATGTCGGGGACCTTGGAGCAACCGACACCATGATCGACCCAGCGCACGACATAGCCGAGAATCCCTTGGGCGTTGTTGTCGAGCTCGCGCTGGATTTCGGCCTCCGTCCAGTTCGGCCGCGTCGCCACCGGCACCGAAAGGATATCCGCGAGCTTTGCCCGCGGCCGGCTCTTGAGGTCTGATTGAACCTCGCTGACGTTGACGCGGTGATAGTGGGTCGCATGCAGCGTCGCCGCCGTCGGTGACGGAACCCAGGCGGTGTTCGCGCCCGCTTTCGGATGGGCGATCTTCTGTTCGAGCATCGCCGCCATCAGGTCCGGCATCGCCCACATGCCCTTGCCGATCTGCGCATGGCCGGAAAGCCCGCATTCAAGACCGATATCGACGTTCCAGTTCTCATAAGCCGCGATCCAGGCCGCCTGCTTCATGTCGCCCTTGCGGATCATCGGCCCGGCTTCCATCGAGGTGTGGATCTCGTCGCCCGTCCGGTCGAGGAAGCCGGTGTTGATGAAGACGACGCGCTCGCGGGCGGCGCGGATGCATTCCTTGAGGTTGACCGTGGTGCGCCGCTCCTCATCCATGATGCCCATTTTCATGGTGTTTACCGGCATTCCGAGGGCCGCCTCGACGCGCGCGAAGATTTCGCAGGCAAAGGCGACCTCTTCCGGCCCGTGCATCTTCGGCTTGACGACATACATCGAACCCGCACGCGAGTTCGCCCGGCGGCCGTTGGGTCCGATGTCGTGGAGCGCTATCAGGGCCGTGACCATAGCGTCCATGATGCCCTCCGGCACCTCGCCCTCGTCGCGGTCGAGGATCGCCGGGTTGGTCATCAGGTGGCCGACATTGCGGACCAGCATCAGCGAGCGTCCCGGCAGCGTCAGCGTCGCGCCGTTCGGGCTGGTGAAGCGACGATCGGCATTGAGCTTGCGAGTGAAGGTCCTGCCGCCCTTGGTAACCTCCTCCTCGAGGTTGCCCTTCATCAGGCCCAGCCAGTTGCGATAGACGACGACCTTGTCTTCGGCATCGACCGCGGCGACGGAATCCTCGCAATCCATGATCGTGGTGATCGCCGATTCGAGGATGATGTCGGAAATATGGGCCGGATCGTCCTTGCCGATTGGCGTCGTCGCATCGAGGACGACGACGGTATGAAGGTTATTTCGGAAGAGGACGACCTCGGACGGCGCTTCGGCGGGACCGGAATAGCCGGCGAAGCAAGCCGGGTCGGCGAGCGTCGTCTTCATGCCGTCCGCGAGAGTGATCGCAAACGCGGCGCCTTCAACCTTCAATGTCGTCACGTCGCTCCAGCGGCCCTTGGCAAGTGGGGCGCTCGCATCCAGAAGGTCCCGGGCCCAGGCGATGACCTTGGCGCCGCGCTTCGGATTGTACCCCTTGCCGCGCTCCGCGCCGTCGGCATCAGGGATTGCATCCGTGCCATAAAGTGCATCGTAGAGCGAACCCCAGCGGGCGTTGGCGGCATTCAGCGCATAGCGCGCATTCATCACGGGAACGACGAGCTGCGGTCCGGCGATCGTCGCGATCTCGGGATCCACATTCGCGGTCGAGACCGAAAAATCCGCTCCTTCCGGCAGGAGGTAGCCAATTTGCCGGAGAAAGGTCTCGTAAGCGTCGAGATCAACGGGGGCGCCGTTTTCGCGATACCAGGCGTCGAGCTGCTCCTGCATATCGTCGCGCTTGGCGAGAAGCGCGCGGTTCTTCGGGGCAAGGTCGTGAACGAGTTCCGACAGGGCGGAAAAGAACCGTTCCGTGTCGATGCCGGTCCCCGGCATTGCCTCGTCAATCAGGAAATCATGAAGACCGGCATCGATTTTCAAACCATACTTCTCAATGCGGCCCATGCGGCAACTCCTGCGAATATCTCGACCTTACAGCGCCGCGCGTGTAACCAGACGCGCAAAGCTCGCTGTAGAATTTTGAATTCCGCATGATTTTGTCCTTAGAATTCCGGTCTAAGGAATCATGCAGTAGATCACGATACGCCAGGATTGAACCAATCCAAGCCCATCGCTTCGATTATCTAGATCACCGTTTCGTCGAAACAGTGATCCGGCTTCTTGAATTGAGGCAATTCCGGACGGAAACCGTTACGCGCTTTTCCTGGAATCGCTTGAACAACAAGAGCGGGATGCATCTGGAAAAGCATTCCTACCCTTCCTCATCCCGCTCGTGGCAATGGCAGTTTCTCATCAATTCTTTCACTGTCAATTCCGCAAGGATGCGAAGAATTGTTTCCAAACTGGAAAAAATCAGATGGGGAAAGTGCGCGTGGTTTTCCGCGCATCCGCCTGTCGGCTTGTAGAATCGATCACGTTTGTGATGTTGATTCGATTCGACCCAAAATCATCGTGATCTAGTGATGCGCGATACGCGGCCTGCCGCTCGCCGAAGCGGTGAACCGGGCCTCGATCAGCTTGCGTCCGCCCTCGATCTCCGGCGCGTCGATCTCCTCCCACATCGTCGCCGCCGGCTCTTCGGCGCCGTTCGCGCGCGCGGTTTCGAGCGCCATGGTTTGTGCGCGGCGCCGGGCGACACCGAAAGCCTGTTCCTGATCGATGAAGCGTTCGCTTGCGCCGGCGCCGTTGACGATGAAGATGCCCTCCTCGGGCGTCGTCACGAACACGGTGACCGAGGCCCGCACCTGCCCCACGACCGCGCCCACCGCATTCGCCACGCCGGCCTCGGCCGGGATCGCGGCATCGGTGCCCAGCATGTCTGCGATAGCCGGATAGTAGACGGGCGCCGACGCTCCCAGACCGACGAGAGGCCGGTCGAGGCCGATCGAAAAGCGGACGATACCGGGTTCGCGCTTCAGCGCGCGATCGACGGCCACCGATGCCGCCGGATCAATGGAGCCTGCGCCGTCCTCACCGAGGCAGGCCTGCAGGATCGCTTCCGAGGATTGGCGCGTCAACCGGTCGACGATCATCTCAGCCAGCTTTTCGGCGGATGCGGCGATCGGCTGGCCGGAACCATCCTTCATCCGCGCTGCGAGCTCGAGGCCTAGGCGTGCCGCCGCCGCATTCCATTGCGCCTGTCTGCCAAGCACATGCATCGCATCGGAAGGCGTGACGCCGCAGATGTGCACCAGTCCGCGCGCGACGAGGCGGTCGAGCGTCGCCTTCTGCGGCGTGCTGACAAGCAGGTCGGCGAGCGCCAACGGTATCATGCCGATGCGATCGTAAAGCGCCTGCTCCTGGGGTTGAAGGCCACTTGCAAGATGATCGGGCAGACCGGTCCGCACGGCGAGGCGGCCATCGTGCCGTCCCGCATGCGTCGCGCGCAACTGCCTGTCGAGAACCGACAGCACGGCATCGCCGTGCAATGCCGCCGCGAGGCTCAGCGGCAGAAACCGGCGCGGACCGAGATCGATCCTTGCCTTGAGACCTCGATCGTTGATGCGTACTTCCGAATCGCCGCCGAGCCCGTAGGTGCGCATGGCGACCGCCTCGACCATGGTGCGAAAGCCGCCGACGACGGCGCCTTCCGCGTCAAGCCTCGGACGGCCCTTTTCCAGTACGGCGACGTCCGTCGTCGTGCCGCCAATATCCGAGACGACCGCGTTTTCGAGACCGGTCAGATGCCGCGCGCCGACTAGGCTTGCGGCCGGCCCGGAGAGAATCGTCTCGATCGGCCTCAGCCGCGCTTCGGCTGCGGAGATCAACGCGCCATCGCCGCGCACCACCATCATCGGCACATGAATGCCGCGGCGCTTGAGGAAATCCTCGCAGGAGCCGATCAGCCGGTCGATCATCGAAACGAGCCGGGCGTTGAGAAGCGTCGTCAGCGCGCGGCGCGGGCCGCCGAGCTTCGACGAAAGCTCATGGCTGCAAGTTACCGGCAGGTGCGAAATCTCGCGGATCCGTTCGCGCACGCGCTTTTCGTGCGCTGGGTTGCGCACGGCGAAATAGCCGGCAATGGCGAAGGACGATACCTGGCTCGCCAGCGTCGGCAGCGCCTCGTCGAGCGCGCTCATATCGAGCGGCGTCTCGCCACCATGGACGTTATGACCGCCGGGCAGGAAAAGGACGGGATCCGAGCCCAAAGCTTCGAGCAGGCCGTCGCGCTTGAGATCCTCCGGCCCGAAGCCGATCATCACCAGACCCGCTCTGCCACCCTGCCCCTCGACCAGCGCGTTTGTAGCAAGCGTGGTCGAAAGCGAGACGAGGCTGATCGCCGTCGCCGGAACCTTCGCCCTTTCCAGGACCGCTTCCACCGCGCCGGCGATGCCGACCGCAAGGTCGTGCCGCGTCGTCAGCGCCTTGGCCTTCGCGACGACACCCGCCGCTTCGCTGAAGAGAACGGCGTCGGTATAGGTTCCGCCGGTGTCGATGCCGAGAAGAAGATGCGCGGTCAATTTCTGCTCAGTCCAGTGTTGATAATCGGGAGGAGTCCCGAACGCGGAAGAATCGTCCGGTGATAAGGCATATTTCCGGGAAAGACCATCGCGTGATAGCGACGTTTGCGCGTCTGATCAGAGCGGGCTCGATCCGATACTCCCTCTGCACTGCCGGGCAGCGTGGAATGCTATCTCGCCCGCATCGACACCTTCATCGGCAGACCGCCCCTCGGCTGCGTCGTCAGTCTTTGTACGGGCCAGGGGTGCGTCTCCTCAGTCAGATCGAAGCGGAAGCGGTGCATGAGCACGCCCAGCGCGATGACCGCCTCCTGCAGGGCGAAGGTCGCGCCGATGCAGACGCGTGGGCCCGCGCCGAAGGGCAGATACTGGAACCGGTTGATCTTCTCCCGGTCTTCCGGGAGGAAACGCTCCGGCATGAAGGCGCGCGGCTTCTGCCAGTAAAGCGCATGGCGATGCAGTGTCCACGGCATGATCAGCACCGATATGCCCTTGCGGATCGGCACGCGCTCGCCTTCCGGCGACGTCCATTCGTCCTCCTCGATCGCCGCACGATTGATCGACGGCGCCGGCGGATAGAGCCTCAGCGCCTCCTCGAAGGCGGCAAGCACGTGCGGCATGCGCCCGAGCCAATCGACCGGCTCGGCGCCGGTCGCCAAGACACCGTCGATCTCGTGCTCCATCGTCTCGCGATAGGCCGGCGTGTTGGCGATGCAGTAGAGGCACCAGGCAAGCGCCCGTGCCGTCGTCTCGTGGCCGGCGCCGATGAAGGTCAGGATGTTGTCCTCGATCTCAGAGGTCGAAAGCCCCTCCGGCCCTTCGAGCTGCAGCAACAGCGTGAGGAAATCGTTCGGGACGCTGCCCGGCTCCTCCGCCATGCGCCGCCGGCGCTGTGCCATCGTTTCGGAGACAACGCCGCGAAAGCGGTCGAGCACCTTCCGGCCGCCGATTCGGGTCAGTCGCGGCACCCAGCTTGGCGCCACGAGCAGGTCCATCGGATCGACGCGGCCCATGCGCTGCAGCAGTTCCTCGACATTGGCGGCGAAGCCCTGCTTTCCGACGGCGATTTCCCCCGAGAAGAGCGTCTCCGCCAGGATCTCGAAGGTGAGTTCCGTCATGTCGACGGCGATATTGGTGACGAAGGGCTCGGAAGCGGCGCGCGCATAGCGTTGGGCGAATTCGTCGGAGACGCGGAGCATCTGGCCGGCGAAGCCCTTCGCGTGCCGGGGCGTGAACACCGGCGCCATGGCCTTGCGCGACCGCTTCCAGACCTCCCCTTCCGCCGTCAGCAGGCCGTCGCGCAGGATCGGGCGCAGGATCAGCCGCCGGACGTTCGACATTTCGTAGTTGCCGGCGTTCTCGACGAGAATGTAGCGGATGAGCCCGGGATCGTTGACGATGAGCGTGCGTTGGTTGATGAACTTCGTCTCGATCCAAGGCAGCGTATAGGAGGGCTCGCCCCAGAGTTCGAGCGGGTTGCGGAGCACGGTGCGAATGATCTGCAGCCGCGTCGGAATGCCGGTGCGCGGCACCGGCGCGGGCGGCTCGAAAGGTTCCGGTCGCGTGTCCATGATGGAGTGCCTTTCTCGATCGTCTACCGTTTCAATTATATACGGCGCAATCAAGGAAGATGCTTCACGTGAATCACGGAAGAACCGAAAGATACGGGCGGAAACCGGCGATCCGGGTCAGGAAACGCAATTCCGGAAACCCGCGCGCACTTTCCTCATCCCGTCCTAGAGCAGGCTTTCCAGCTCGGCAAGCTTATCGTTGACGAGCCAACCGTAATAGTTCTCCTCCGGCCAATGAACTTCGCCAACCTGGTTTTTCGCCGCAAGCACTGCGGCGCGCTGATCCGGATTGCCGACGTTGTAGAGCGTCGCCGTCAGACCCGGATTGTCGGAGATGTCCATGCCGGCTATCGAGCGATAGGCATCGATCGAATGACGGATCGAGGCCGCCATATAGGCGAGCGAAACGTCCGGATCCATGATTGCCTCATAGACAGCGGCGGCGTTGTTCTCGTCCAGGCGCTCATAACCCGAAACGCGCGAAACCATGTCCGTCAGCATCAGCGCCGTCAACGGATTGATCTGACCAAGACCGAACGTCTGGCCGGCGAAAAAGGGCTGGAAGAAGACGGCGCTGAAACGGTTGTCGGGGAAGGATTGCCCCCCGACCGAACGGCCGCGGAACTCGCTGTCCCAGACACGCTCACGGCAGCTCCACAGCGCATAGGAGCCGTTCTTGCCGGTGCAGGCGGCAAATTGCGGACGGGCGACGAACTCGGCGACGCTTTCACCGTCATGGCCGAATTGAAAGCTGTTGCCGGCATAGGCGGCCGCCTTGACATAGTAGGATTGCAGCCGGTCGTAGGCATCGACATTGTAGGTGTGTTCGCCGACGATGGCGCCCACCATATGGATCGGCGCGATGCCGTAGGCGCTGGCGACCGATTTTATTTTGCCGACGAGCTGCCGGTCGCTGGCAAGCAGATCACGCACCTTCTCGTATTTCGCGTCGAAGGAGGTCCGGCCCGCCTTGGTGCGCCGAACCGAGGCGCCCGGTATCTTCGGCTGCTCGATGTGACGGTTGCCCTCGGGAACCACGGTGATTCCCGTTGCTGTTCCCGGGCCGGCAGAGAGGCAAAGCGTGGCTATGACGAGAAAGCAAGCAGTGAGACGCACGATCTGTTCTTCCTATGAAACTCCGGAGCCCTGTCATTCGAGCGCGCGGCCCCTACGGCAAGATCATGTCGGAATGATGCCCGGCCTTTGATCGATTGCCGATCGCTGTAGAAAAAATGAAGGCGCCTGTCGAGTGACAGGCGCCTCACAATTCGGCGATTGCCGGAGTTTGCAGCGCTCCAGCCCCTACCACCGCATGTTTTCCTTAAATCGGAACCGACTAAGGACAAACGCGCGGCGCCGTAGTCACAGAATATAACGTGACAGGTCCGTATTGGCGGCGAGATCGCCGACGTGCTTGCGGACATATTCCGCATCGATCATCACGGTCTGGCCGCCGCGGTCCGGCGCATTGAAGGAGACGTCGTCGAGGACACGCTCCATCACCGTCTGCAGGCGGCGCGCCCCGATATTCTCGACGTTGGCGTTGAGCTGGACGGCTACCTCGGCAAGAGCGTCGATCGCGTCCTCGGTGAAATCGAGCTTCACCTCCTCTGTTTCGAGAAGCGCCTTGTACTGACGTATCAGGCTCGCCTCCGTCTCCGTCAGGATACGGCGGAAGTCCTCTTTGGTCAGCGCGCGCAGCTCGACGCGGATCGGCAAGCGCCCCTGCAGCTCCGGCAGCAGGTCCGATGGCTTGGAGACATGGAATGCGCCGGAGGCGATGAAGAGGATGTGATCCGTCTTCACCGGCCCGTATTTCGTCGCGACCGTCGTGCCTTCGACCAGAGGCAGCAGGTCTCTCTGGACACCTTCGCGCGATACGCCCGCGCCCATGCCGCCATCGCGGGCGGCGATCTTGTCGATCTCGTCGAGGAAGACGATGCCGTCGTTCTCGGCAGCCGAGACCGCTTCGCGCTGGATCTGCTCGGTGTCGAGCAGCTTGTCGGATTCGTCGTTGATCAGGAGCTCATAGGAAGACTTGACGGTCGTCTTGACTTTTTTGGTCCTGCCGCCGAGCGCCTTACCGAACATTTCGGAGAGATTGAGCACACCGATATTGGCGCCCGGCATGCCCGGAATCTCGAAGCCCCCCGGCGCGCCCGTCTCGGCGATATCGATCTCGATCTCCTTGTCGTCGAGCTCATTGGCCCTGAGCTTCTTACGGAAGGAATCGCGCGTCGCCGGCGAGGAGGTCGCACCGACCAGTGCGTCAAGCACCCGTTCTTCGGCATTCTGGTGCGCTTTCGCCTTGACGTCGGCACGTTTCTTCTCGCGCACCAGGCCGATCCCGACCTCGACGAGGTCACGCACGATCTGCTCCACGTCGCGACCGACATAGCCGACTTCGGTGAACTTGGTCGCCTCGACTTTGACGAAGGGAGCGCCGGCGAGTTTCGCCAGCCGCCGGGAGATTTCCGTCTTGCCGACGCCGGTCGGGCCGATCATCAGGATATTCTTGGGCATGACCTCGTCACGCAGTTCGTCGTCTAGCTGCTGACGCCGCCAGCGGTTGCGCAAGGCAATGGCCACGGCGCGTTTCGCGTCCTTCTGGCCGATGATGTAACGGTCGAGTTCCGACACGATTTCCCTGGGTGAAAAGTTGGTCATGAATTCCTCTCAAACTCCGTGCGCGTCAGCTCCATCAGGAGTGTCCGGCCGGACTCGTCTATCCATTCGCCAAAAGGCACGAAGCCTGCCTTCGAATAGGCCCGGACCGCGCGGCGGTTGCCGGCGTCCGGGTCGATCACGATACGCGCGGCGCCGTTTTCGAACAGCCTTCCGGCAAACGCCTTGAGTGCCAAGGCAGCGATACCTTTTCCAGTCATTTCCGGCGGGCCGACGAAGATGTCCACTCCGGGCGTATCGGACGGCAGGTCCTTCGCCCAGGGCTCGTCATATTGCGACGGCGTCCAGGATTGGATGTAGCCGGCGGGCTCTCCGTCGACATGAAAAATGAAGCCTTCCACTTCGCCGCTCGCGCAGCCGTCGCGGATCGATTCCAGCTCCTTGTCCGGGTCACCCCACCACTGCCGCACATGGGGCTCGGAAAGCCAGCCACGCAGCATCGACAGGTGGTTGTCAGCCACCGACAGGAAACTGACATCGACCCCGTCAGTCCGCATCCAGCGTCTCCACCACGACATTATGGTTGGTGTAGACGCAGATATCGCCCGCGATTTCGAGCGCGCGCCGAGCGATCTCTTCCGCCGACTTGTCGCTTTCCATCAAGGCGCGTGCGGCCGCGAAGGCATAGTTTCCGCCCGAACCGATGGCGATCGTGCCGTGTTCGGGTTCGAGCACGTCGCCATTGCCTGTGATGGCCAGCGTGACGGACTTGTCGGCGACGAGCATCATCGCCTCGAGATTGCGCAGATATTTGTTCGTGCGCCAGTCCTTGGCGAGTTCGACGGCGGCGCGCATGAGCTGGTCGGGATATTGCTCGAGCTTGGCCTCAAGCCGTTCAAGCAGCGTGAAGGCATCCGCCGTTGCACCGGCGAAGCCAGCGATCACGTCGCCCTTCGACAGCCGCCGGACCTTGCGAGCGTTGCCCTTCATGACCGTCTGGCCGAGGCTGACCTGACCGTCGCCCGCCATCACCACCTTGCCACCTTTTCTCACCGTGATGATGGTGGTCGCATGCATCGTTCCGTAGGGATTGTGTTCATTCATGAGGATACCTATTACCCCAAGAACTGGGGCGTTGCGGCTCCGCTGCATGACTCCTCAAATCGGAATGATTCAAGGGCGAAATCATGCGGCGCCCTACAGCGCCGTACGTCCTTTCAGATGCACAAAGGTCGCTGTGGCACTTTGGATTGCTGCATATTTTCATCCTTAAATCGGCTCCGATTTAAGGAACATGCAGCAGAGTGCTACAGAGATCTTTGCGCGTCCAGTTGGATGCGAGGCGCTGTAGGCGAGCCTGGTTGCTTGAGGCCTATGTAAGTGCACGCCGCGCGATTGCAAATGTCCATCCGTCTTCTTGCGATTTTCCGTTCTGACGCCTGCGGCTCGGTCAAATTTCCGTCGCAGTTCTGGATATTTCGCGCCTCCCCTGATATGGAGCGGCTCTGGAACGGCGTGGGGAAAAGCATGAAGCGGTTTTCCTCGCGCATTCAGTTCCAGTTTTGTATCGATGCCTCTGATCTGGGTCGTTTCAGTACCAACCCGGGTCGAGCGCATACAGGAGAGCCTGATGGCAGAAAGCATGCCCAGCCGCACCGGCCAAGTTTCCCGAAAGACGAATGAAACCGCCGTGTCCGTCTCCGTCAATGTCGACGGGACGGGAACGTCGAAGATTGCGACTGGCGTCGGCTTCTTCGATCATATGCTGGACCAGCTTTCGCGCCATTCGCTGATCGACATGGAGATCAAGGCGGACGGCGACCTGCATATCGACGACCATCACACGGTCGAGGACACCGGCATTGCGCTCGGCCAGGCGCTTGCCAAGGCGCTCGGCGATCGCCGCGGCATCACCCGCTATGCCTCGATCGATCTTGCGATGGACGAAACCATGACGCGCGCCGCGGTCGACGTCTCGGGGCGGCCCTTTCTCGTCTGGAACGTGACCTTCTCGTCGCCGAAGATCGGCAGCTTCGACACGGAGCTTGTGCGTGAATTCTTCCAGGCGCTGGCCCAGCACGCCGGCATCACGCTGCATATCCAGAACATCTACGGCGCCAACAACCATCATATCGCCGAGACCTGTTTCAAGTCCGTCGCCCGTGTGCTTCGCACCGCAACCGAAATCGACCCGCGCCAGGCTGGGCGCGTCCCCTCGACCAAGGGAACGCTCGCCTGAGCCGGCCAATATCCCGGCTGATAACCATGGCTTCCTATCTGATCATGACCCCGCCCGGCGCACCGGCCACTGACGAAAGGGCGCGGTTCATTGCGGACGGTTTTTCCTGGCCCGCCTTTTTCTTTCCCGCGCTCTGGCTGCTGAGCAAGCACGCATGGCTTCTTGGAATCCTGGTTGCCGTTCTGCAAATTCTGTTAATCATCTCATCCAGCGTTCCCGGCGCCTTTACCGCCTCGCTCATCATGCAGCTCGCGCTCAGCCTGCTGGTCTCGCTCGAAGGCCCGCTTCTGGTGGCGCGAAATCTCGGGAAAAGGGATTGGACGCTTCGTTCCATTGTTCCGGCGCGCGACCTGGAGACGGCTGAAGAGATCTATTTTTCCAATATATCGGCGACGACGCATCGCGGTACCGCAACTGCGTTGCCATCGAGCAAGCGACCTGCAGCGAAGCAGGGCGAAAACACTGCAGGCCTCGGCCTCTTTGAACCCTATGGAGAGCGCTGATGCGGGTCGCCATCATCGACTATGGATCGGGCAATCTGCGCTCGGCCACGAAGGCCTTCGAACGGGCAGCGCGTGAAGCCAGCATCGCCGCGGAGATCGATCTCACCGACAAGCCGGAACGGGTGGCGTCCGCCGACCGCATCGTTCTGCCTGGCGTCGGCGCCTACGCCGATTGCCGCCGCGGCTTGGCCAGCGTCGCCGGCATGGAGGACGCCCTGAAGCAGGCCGTCGAGAAAGACGGGCGGCCGTTTCTCGGGATCTGCGTCGGCATGCAGCTCATGTCCTCGCGCGGGCTCGAGAAGACGATCACCGAGGGCTTCGACTGGATTTCGGGCGATGTCAAGGAAATGACGCCGGCCGATCCGTCGCTGAAGATTCCCCAGATCGGCTGGAACACGCTCAGGCTCAACCGGCCGCATGCGCTCTTCGAGGGGATCGCGACGGGCGAACGCGGCCTGCATGCCTACTTCGTGCATTCCTATCACCTCGCCGCCGAGAACTCCGAGGACGTGATCGCGGAGGCAGACTACGGCGGGCCGGTGACCGCTTTCGTCGCACGCGACAACAAGGCGGGCTCGCAGTTTCACCCGGAAAAGAGCCAGACCCTCGGCCTCGCTCTCATTTCGAATTTCCTGCGTTGGAAGCCTTGAGCTGCCGGCATTCTTTCTTGATCGGATCAACACATGATTCTCTTCCCCGCGATCGACCTCAAGGATGGACAATGCGTACGCCTGAAGCTCGGCGACATGGAACAGGCGACCGTCTACAATCCCGATCCCGCCGCCCAGGCGCGCGCCTTCGAGGAGCAGGGCTTCGAATGGCTGCATGTCGTCGACTTGAACGGCGCCTTTGCCGGTGAGACGGTGAACGGCGCGGCGGTCGACGCCATTCTCAAGGCGACCCGGAACCCGGTGCAGCTCGGCGGCGGCATTCGCACGCTGGCGCACATCGAAAACTGGCTTTCGCGCGGGCTCTCGCGTGTCATTCTCGGCACGGTGGCCGTGCGCGACCCGGCACTCGTCATCGAAGCCTGCCACAAATTCCCCGGCAGGGTCGCCGTCGGCATCGATGCCAAGGGCGGCAAGGTGGCCGTCGAAGGCTGGGCCGAGGCCTCCGAACTCGGCGTCATCGAGCTTGCGAAGAAGTTCGAGGGTGCTGGTGTCGCGGCGATCATCTATACGGATATCGACCGTGACGGCATCCTGACAGGCATCAACTGGGCGTCGACGCTGGAGCTTGCCGACGCGGTATCGATCCCGGTGATCGCCTCGGGCGGCCTTGCCTCGATGGACGATATTCACCGCATGCTTGCGCCGGACGCGCGCAAGCTCGAGGGCGCGATTTCCGGTCGCGCGCTTTACGATGGTCGCATCGACCCGCAGGAAGCGCTGGCATTGATCCGCGCAGCGAGAAAGGGATGATCCGATGACCTTGAAAGCCCGCGTGATACCCTGCCTCGACGTCAAGGACGGACGCGTCGTCAAGGGCGTCAATTTCGTCGACCTCATCGATGCCGGCGATCCTGTGGAGGCGGCGAGAGCCTACGACGCAGCCGGTGCCGACGAGCTCTGCTTCCTCGACATCACCGCGTCCTCGGACAACCGCGAGACGATCTTCGACGTCGTCGCCCGCACAGCAGAGCAATGCTTCATGCCTCTGACCGTCGGCGGCGGCGTGCGACAGGTTTCCGACATCCGCAAACTGCTGCTGGCCGGCGCCGACAAGGTGTCGATCAACACGGCGGCGGTGAAGAATCCGGATTTCGTGGCGGAAGCCGCCGACAAGTTCGGCAACCAGTGCATCGTCGTTGCGATCGACGCCAAGAAGGTCTCGATGCAAGGCGAGGCGAACCGCTGGGAGATTTTCACGCACGGCGGCCGCGAGAGGACAGGCATAGACGCGGTCGAATTCGCACGAAAGGTCGTCGATCTCGGAGCCGGCGAAATCCTGTTGACGTCCATGGATCGCGACGGCACGAAAAGCGGCTACGATATTGCGCTGACGCGGGCAATTGCCGATGCCGTGCGGGCACCCGTTATCGCGTCGGGCGGGGTCGGGACGCTCGATCACATGGTGGAAGGTGTGCGCGACGGTCACGCGACGGCGGTCCTCGCCGCATCGATCTTCCATTTCGGCACCTACAGCATCGGCGAGGCGAAGCGCTACATGGCCGAGCACGGCATCGCCATGCGGCTCGATTAAGCGTGTGGACAGTCAAAGTGGACACACGGAACGACGGCGGCGATTGCCACCGCCAACAAGGGTCGCAGCCATTTAAGACCCAAGGGAAAGCACCATGAGCGAGTTCACCCTCTCCGACCTTGAAACGATCGTGGCGACCCGCGCCAAGGCAGCCCCGGAAGACTCCTGGACGGCCAAGCTTGTCGCAGCCGGTCAACGCAAGGCGGCCAAGAAGCTCGGCGAAGAGGCGGTTGAAACCGTCGTCGCGGCAATCAGCGAAGACCGCAAGAATCTGGTCGATGAGAGTGCCGACCTCCTTTATCATCTTATGGTCGTATTGAACATCGCAGCCATCCCGTTGCAGGATGTGATGGACGAACTTGCCAGGCGGACCAGCCAGTCCGGCCTGCAGGAGAAGGCAAACCGGCAAAATCCATGACTATCGCCGCGAAAGACATCGACGCCGCAGATATTCCGGGCAACCTCCAGGGCGGAGACTATTCGCCCTACCACGTGTTCTCGGCCGAGGAATGGTCGCGTTTTCGTGCCGACACGCCGTTGACGCTGACGGCCGATGAGGTGCAACGCCTGCGCTCGCTCAACGACCCGGTCGATCTCGGCGAGGTACGCCGGATCTATCTGTCGCTGTCGCGGCTGCTGTCGGCCCATGTCGAGGCCTCGCAGATCCTGTTCCAGCAACGCAAGCGGTTCCTGAGCATGTCCGACGAAACGAAGACACCCTTCGTCATCGGCATCGCCGGTTCGGTCGCCGTGGGCAAGTCCACGACGGCGCGCATTCTCGCCGAACTTTTGGCGCGCTGGCCCTCGAGCCCGAAGGTCGACCTGATCACCACCGACGGCTTTCTCTACCCGAACGCCATCCTGCAGCGGGAAAACATGATGGATCGCAAGGGTTTTCCAGAGAGCTACGACATTGGCGCACTCCTGCGCTTCCTCTCGGCGATCAAGGCGGGCCAGCCGAATGTCAAGGCGCCTACCTATTCGCATTTGACCTATGACGTCATCCCGGACCGGTTCCAGACCATCGACCGGCCGGACATCCTGATTTTCGAAGGGATCAACGTGCTGCAGTCGCGCAATCTGCCGGCCGACGGCAAGATCGTGCCGATGGTGTCGGATTTCTTCGATTTCTCGATCTATATCGATGCCGAGGAAAGCCTCATTCACAGCTGGTACGTGAGCCGCTTCATGCGGCTGCGCGAGACGGCCTTCAAGGATCCGCAATCCTTCTTCCATCGCTACGCGACGATCGGCGAGGATGCGGCACGCGCCATCGCCGAAGGACTCTGGCACAACATCAACCTGAAAAACCTGCACCAGAACATCCTGCCGACGCGACCGCGCGCCGATCTGATCCTGCAGAAGGGTCCGAACCACCTCACCCAGACGGTGGCGCTCAGGAAGCTGTGAGCGGAACTTTCACGCGATCCGATAAGACCCCTCCCCATAAGAGAGAGGGCTTCCGATGCCGCGCCCTGCTCCATCCATGTCTCAATGGTTCGGAAGTTCTGACGTTGCCGCACCGGACGGGCGAGGCGCGCAAGCCCCTCCCCTTGAGGAGACGGGTTTTGGCGAAATCGGGATGAACGCAAGCGGCGCTCACGTCGTGCCGGCGTCGGCCTCGCTCCTCTTCAAGGATTGACGCGGCGCAAGGTGAGGTTCAGCCGGCCACCATTCTTCAAGAGCGTCGACGTATTCGGATAGATGCGGTCGACGCCATGGAAGGCGAGCCGCCCTTCGCCGCCGAGCACGACGACGTCGCCGCTCGCAAGCTTGAACGAGACGGTCCGTCCGCCGCGTTCCTTGCCGCCGACACGGAAAAGGCAAGTATCGCCGAGAGAAATCGAAACCACAGCTGTCTCGAGATCCCGTTCGTCCCTGTCCTGATGCAGACCCATGCGCGCGTCTGCGGAATAGAAGTTGACGAGGCAGGCCTCCGGCTGCTTGTCGCTCGCCGACACGGCGCGCCAGATATCGAGCAGTGCCGCCGGCATTGCAGGCCAGGGCTTGCCCGTTACCGGGTGCTCACCTTGGTAGCGATAACCCCGCTCCCGATCGGTGACCCAGCCGAGCGGACCGCAATTGGTCATTCGCACCGACATCGGCTTGCCGGTCTTCGGCATTTCCGGCACGAAGAGCGGCGCCTCGGCTACGACGAGGCGGACAGCCTCGACCAATTCCACCTGGCGGGAGCGGTCGAGGAAGCCCGGAATGTGTCTTATCCCTTTCGGCAGCACCTGCATCGCCCGTATCCCGTGCTTCGCTGCGGCGATCGACGGAGCTCAATTCGCCAAACCCGAAATCGCCAGCGATCCAATGCATGTCGCCCAAACGCGTGCAGTGCGACAACGCCATGCATGAAAAGAAGTAAGGCGTGTTGTGCGAATTCGTCCACGCTCGACGCGCCTTAGTCTTTGCGGGACCTGGTTGCCACCCGAAAATACCGCCCGCTCAGCCGGCGTCCAGATCCGGAATGCGCAGAACCTGTCCGGGATAGATCTTGTCAGGGTCTTTCAGCATCGGCTTGTTCGCTTCGAAGATTACCGTGTGTTTGGCGCCTTTGCCCTTGCCGTACTGCGCCTCGGCAATCTTCCAGAGATTGTCGCCCTTCTTCACGGTGTAGAAGACAGGCGCCTTGGCGGGCGCCGGCGCGGCGCCTCCTTCCGCGACCTTGAGGTCGGATGCCTCGACGGCCGAGACGCCGAGCGTGTTGCCGACGGCCATGACGGCCTTTTCAAACGTCGACTGGTCCTTGACGACGCCCTTCAGAACGACCTTGTCGTCCACGACTTCGACCTGCACGTCTTTCGTGCCGAGGTCATGGGAGGCAAGCTCCTTCTGGACGCTGTCGGCATCCGGCGATGTGTCGTCGCCGCCAATCCCGAGCTTCTTGCCGGCATTCTTGATAAAGCTGAACAAACCCATGGTTGTCTCCTCTTTCTCCATGCCCTCCGATAAGAGAGGGCGACACCGGCAAAAGATCAAGGGAGCGCAAGAAAGATTCGCTTGCGTGTCGCCCCGCAACGCTCACTCGCCGCCCGGCCGGCCGCGAAGCTTCTTGATTTCGGCGCGACCGGATTTTTCCTTCAGCCGCCGCTCGATCGAACTGCGGGTCGGCCTGGTCTTCTTGCGCGGCGGCGGTGGTGGTTCGGCCGCCTTCAGGATCAGCTCCTTCAGCCGCTCCCGGGCATCCTCTCTGTTGCGTTCCTGGCTGCGAAACCGATTTGCCTCGATCATCAGCACGCCGTCCTTGGACACACGGCGGCCCGCGAGCCTCAGTGCATTCGCCTTTACCTGGTCCGGCAGCGACGGCGAGGCCTGAATGTCGAAGAAGAGCTGGACGGCCGTCGATACCTTGTTGACATTCTGTCCGCCCGGTCCGCCGGCCAGCACGAACTGCTCCGTCAATTCCCAGCCGGCAATGACGATGCGGTCGTTTATGTATAGCGGATCGCTGGCCATGTTTGCTCCCTTGACCGCTTCTATTGCACGAGTGCAGCGGGGAGGTGCAAGTGGCTCCCCTGCCCCTCTAACTCATTAGAATCGATCACGTTCATGACTTTGGATTGAAACACTCCAAAATCACTCTGGTACAGGGCAACACCAAGAAAAGAGTGTCCGATTCTCCATTCGTAGTTGCGCATTTTCAAGAAGCCAGAACGAAGCGCTTGAAAACAAACAGGATAAACGCGAAAACCCGGCCTTCGAGGCCGGGTTTCACGTGAATCATAGCCAGCGATCTTTATTCGGCGGCGACCTTCGCTCCCGGAGCCGCGTCGCGCACACTGCCGTCGACATGGTTTTCGAACTTGGCAAAGTTGGCGATGAACATGTCGACCAGGCGGCGCGCCTGCGCGTCATAGGCAACACCGTCCGCCCATGTCGAGCGCGGATCGAGAATACCGTCGTCCACGCCCGGCACCGACACCGGCACTGCAAAGCCGAAGTTCGCGTCGGTGCGGAACGACGCATCGTTGAGCGAGCCGTCGAGTGCCGCCGAAAGCAGCGCGCGCGTCACCCTGATCGGCATGCGGTTTCCGGTGCCGTAGGCGCCGCCGGTCCAGCCGGTATTGACCAGCCAGCAGGTGACGCCGTTCTTGGCAATCAGGTCCTTCAGCAGGTTGCCGTATTCGGACGGATGGCGCGGCATGAACGGAGCGCCGAAGCAGGTCGAGAAGGTCGCTTCCGGCTCGGTCACGCCCTTTTCCGTTCCGGCGACCTTTGCCGTGTACCCGGACAGGAAGTGATACATCGCCTGTTCCGGCGTCAGCCTGGCGATCGGCGGCATGACGCCAAAGGCGTCCGCAGTCAACATGATGACGGTGCGCGGCTGCGGCGCCGTTCCGGTCTCGCTGGCATTCGGAATGAAGTCCAGCGGATAGGCGCAACGGGTGTTTTCCGTCAGCGAATCATCGTCGAAGTCAGGCACCCGACGCTTATCCAGGACGACGTTCTCCATCACGGTGCCGAAGCGCCGGGTCGTCGCGTAGATCTCCGGTTCAGCCGAGGCCGAAAGCCTGATCGCCTTGGCATAGCAGCCGCCTTCGAAATTGAAGACGCCGTCCTCGCCCCACCCGTGCTCGTCGTCGCCGATGAGCGTGCGGGTCGGATCGGCAGAGAGCGTGGTCTTGCCCGTGCCCGACAGGCCAAAGAAGATCGCGGTGTCTCCCGCGGGACCGACATTGGCCGAGCAATGCATCGGCATGACGGCCTTCTTCGGCAGCAGATAGTTGAGCACCGTGAAGACCGACTTCTTCATTTCGCCGCCATAGGACGTACCGCCGATCAGGACGAGACCGTTCGTCAGGTCGCAGGCGATCACCGTCTCGCTGCGGCAGCCGTGACGCTCCGGATTCGCCCTGAAGCTCGGCAGATCGATGATCGTCAGCTTCGGCTCGAAACCTGCCAGCGCTTCGCGCGCCGGGCGGATCAGGAGGTTGCGGATGAACAGCGAATGCCAGGCGAGTTCGGTAATGACGCGCGTCGGCAGAGCATGCGCCGGATCGGCACCACCAACGAGGTCCTGCACGTAGAGCGACTTGCCCTTGGCATGATCAAGCATGTCCTGCCGCAGGCGCTCGAAGTTTTCCGGCGAGATCGCGTTATTGTTGTCCCACCAGATCTGATCAGCGGTCGCCGCGTCGTGGACGACGAACTTGTCCTTGGGGGAGCGGCCCGTGTGCTGGCCGGTCCGTGCGCAGAGGGCGCCATGCGCCGTCACTTGCGCCTCGCCCCGGCGAAGGGCGTCCTCGTAAAGCTCCGCTGCCTCGAGGTTGTAGCGGACGAAAGCCAGGTCCGAAAAGCCGATTGTTTCCAGTCCGTTCGAGGGATTGCGGGTGCCGAGTTGCTCCATGGTCAAGCTTCCTTTGTCATTGGCCATTGGTATTGAATTCTGTCGGAACATACCGGCAAGCTAGATCGAAGACAAGATATCGATTCCTAAAACAATAATGATATCAGTATATTAATCGATTTAAAGAAAAATATGCATTTTTTAATCGGTTGAATCTCCCTTTGCCAAGTCACATTTAACGGCTGCCCGCTCGACGATTAGCCGCGGGCCTTTTGTGCTTCGCCACAATTTGTTCCACGTTTATACTCAAGTAACGCCGGTGACTCGCGGTTGCCGCGGTTCTTGAAGCGGTTCCGGCCACCCGGACCTCAAAAGACGGAGTTGAATACGATGCAGACCATCGCGCTTGTCGATGACGACCGCAATATCCTGACATCTGTGTCCATCGCGCTGGAAGCCGAGGGCTACAAGGTCGAAACTTATACCGACGGTGCATCGGCGCTCGAAGGCCTGCTGGCGCGTCCGCCGCAACTCGCGATCTTCGACATCAAGATGCCGCGCATGGACGGCATGGAACTCTTGCGCCGCCTGCGGCAGAAATCCGACCTGCCGGTCATTTTCCTCACCTCAAAGGACGAGGAAATCGACGAACTCTTCGGCCTCAAGATGGGCGCCGACGATTTCATCACCAAGCCATTCTCCCAGCGCCTGCTGGTCGAGCGTGTCAAGGCGATCCTGCGTCGCGCGCCGAACCGCGACCTCGCGGCGGCCGGCCCCATGGGCACGGCGAAGACTTCCGATGCCCCGTCCCGTTCGCTGGAACGCGGCCAGCTCGTCATGGACCAGGAGCGCCACACCTGCACCTGGAAGAACGAATCGGTGACCCTCACGGTCACGGAGTTTCTCATCCTGCACTCGCTGGCGCAGCGTCCGGGTGTGGTGAAGAGCCGAGACGCACTGATGGATGCCGCCTATGATGAGCAGGTCTATGTGGATGACCGCACGATCGACAGCCACATCAAACGGCTTCGCAAGAAATTCAAGATGGTCGACAACGACTTCGACATGATCGAAACGCTCTACGGCGTCGGCTACCGTTTTCGCGAAACAGCCTGACGGCCCCTCCGACTTGCCACAACGGAGATTGTGGATCATGCAGAAATGGCGTAACGGCGACGCGAAAGAGGCCCCGTCGGGCAGGCCGTAAGCCATCCATAGGCAAAAACCCCGCCGGCCGGGACGAGGCAGATGAGAGGCCGGTCGCTGTGCCGGCGCAAGGAAAAAGAAGGCGACGGAAAACTCCGTCGTGGGAGCGGGAGACTTGGTAGACGTCTTGCAGGGCGATCTGGAGGATATTGAAGGGCGGGCATCGACGCGCAGCCAGCGCCGATGGGCGCATCCCTTCACCCTGATCCGCCGCCTGTTCGGCAATGCCGTCTTTTCCAGCCTCACCCGGCGCATCGTCTTCTTCAACCTCGTCGCGCTCGTGGTGCTCGTCGGCGGCATCATGTACCTCAACCAGTTCCGGGAAGGTCTGATCGACGCCCGGGTTGAAAGCCTGCTGACCCAGGGCGAGATCATCGCCGGGGCGATTTCCGCCTCCGCATCGGTCGATACCAACTCGATCACCATCGATCCGGAGAAGCTGCTCGAACTCCAGGCCGGCGAAAGCATCACACCGCTGCCGAGCGACGAGGATCTCGAGTTTCCGATCATCCAGGAACGGGTAGCGCCCGTCCTGAGACGCCTGATTTCCCCGACGCGGACACGCGCGCGCCTCTTCGACGCCGATGCCGATCTGCTTCTCGACTCCCGTCATCTCTATAGCGGCGGTCAGATCCTGCGCTTCGATCTTCCGCCGGTCGATCCGGAGACGACAGGCATCGCCGACAAGCTCAGCATGTGGCTCAACCGGCTGCTGCAGCCCGGCGACCTGCCGCTCTATAAGGAGCCACCGGGCGGCAACGGCTCGATCTACCCGGAGGTCATGAACGCGCTTACCGGCGTGCGCGGTGCCGTCGTGCGGGTGACGGAGAAGGGCGAGCTGATCGTTTCGGTCGCCGTGCCGGTGCAGCGGTTCCGCGCGGTGCTCGGGGTGCTGCTGCTTTCGACGCAGGCTGGCGACATCGACAAGATCGTCCATGCCGAGCGCCTGGCGATCATCCGCGTTTTCGGCGTCGCTGCGCTCGTCAACGTCATCCTGTCTCTGCTTCTTTCGTCGACCATCGCCAATCCGCTGAGAAGGCTGTCGGCTGCCGCGATTCGGGTGCGCCGCGGCGGCGCGAAGGAACGGGAGGAAATCCCGGACTTCTCCTCACGCCAGGACGAGATCGGCAACCTGTCGGTGGCGCTCCGCGAAATGACGACGGCGCTCTACGATCGCATCGCGGCGATCGAGAACTTTGCCGCCGACGTCAGCCATGAGCTCAAGAACCCGCTCACATCGCTGCGCAGCGCTGTCGAGACCCTGCCGCTCGCGCGCAACGAGGATTCGAAAAAACGGCTGCTCGACGTCATCCAGCACGACGTGCGCCGCCTCGATCGGCTGATCAGCGATATTTCCGATGCGTCGCGACTCGATGCAGAGCTGGCGCGCAGCGACGCCAAGAAAGTCGACCTGGAGAAGCTGCTTGGCGATCTCATCGATATTTCCCGACAGATTCGCAGCAAGAAGAAGCCGGTGCTCCTGGACTTCGTCATCGATCGCAAGGACAATCCGCGAGCGAGCTTCGTCGTCAGCGGCTATGAGCTGCGCATCAGCCAGATCATCACGAACCTCATCGAAAACGCCCGCTCTTTCGTCCCGGAGCAGAATGGCCGCATTATCATCCGCCTGACTCGGTTGCGTTCCCGCTGTCTCGTCTTTGTGGAGGACAATGGTCCGGGCATTCAAGCCGAAGACATCGATCGGATTTTCGAGCGCTTCTATACCGACCGGCCGGAAGGCGAGGACTTCGGTCAGAATTCCGGTCTCGGCCTTTCGATTTCACGCCAGATCGCCGAAGCGCATGGCGGCACGCTGAAGGCGGAAAACATTGTCGGGCAAGGCGGGCACGTGACTGGCGCCCGGTTCATCCTCTCGCTGCCGGCCGAGCCGCACCAGTGACCGCGCCAACTTGCAATATCCACGCAACGGCAATCGTTCTCGGCACGGCCGGATTTCTGATTACCGGCCCCTCCGGCTCGGGCAAATCGGCCTTCGCCCTTTCCTGCATTTCCGAGGCGAGGCGCCGCGGACGTTTTGCGGCGCTCGTCGCCGATGACCGGGTCGATCTTACCCTCGAGAATAACCGGATCATCGCCCGCTGCCCTGCATCCATTCGCGGTCTGATCGAGATTCGCGGCGGCGGCATCGTCGCCGTCGAAACGGTGTCCGCCTGCGTTCTGGACTGGGCGATCATGCCGGCCAGGCCGTCCCGCGACCCGCGTCTGCCACCCGAGAACGAGGAGTTGCAGCTACAAATTGGGCGAACTCTGCCGCTGTTGCGCGTTCCCGTTGAAACCCTCGTCTCGCCGCTCGATGCACTGCACGCATTGCTACCCAAAAAATTAGCACTTTAGCCTTATCCGGGGGCAGAAGGGCTGCTTTTTCGGCATTTTTGGCTTGCACTTCGCCTTTTCCTTGCCAAGATGGCCGCCCCAGCAGGTGGACGAAATTGCTGCATTGCGATATCTGACCATCAACGAGAGTTGCATATGCAGTTGGAGCAAAGACACCCATGATCGGACTTGTGCTTGTCACCCATGGCAAGCTGGCGGAAGAGTTTCGGCATGCGTTGGAGCATGTCGTCGGTCCGCAAAAAGCTATCGAGACCGTCTGCATCGGGCCCGAAGACGACATGGACCAGCGGCGTCAGGATATACTCGATGCAGTTGCTGGCGCCGACGTGGGCAATGGCGTCATCATTCTGACGGACATGTTCGGCGGCACGCCATCCAACCTCGCCATCTCGGTCATGCGCAGCGGCAGCGTAGAGGTGATTGCGGGCGTCAATCTGCCGATGCTGATCAAGCTTGCCGGCGTTCGCGGCGAAAGTGACATGGACAAGGCCCTCGTCGAGGCCTCCGAGGCGGGACGCAAATACATCAATGTCGCCAGCCGCGTGCTGAGTGGAAAATGATGGACCATCGCCCCGCCATGTCGCTGACGCGCGAGCTGCTGATCATAAACAAACGCGGCCTGCATGCACGGGCGTCGGCGAAATTCGTCCAGACCGTCGAAGCCTATGACGCCGAAATCACCGTCTCCAAGGACGGTATGACGGTTGGCGGCACGTCGATCATGGGCCTGATGATGCTTGCGGCCAGCACGGGCTGTACCGTCTTTGTCAACGCCAGCGGCGCCCAGGCAGAAGAGGCGCTCAATGCCCTCGACGCGCTTGTTCGTGACAAATTCGGCGAAGAGATCTGACGCGCCCGGTGGGCGCGCTTGAGCCGAAGCGCCCTCCGCCGTTCGCGCGATATAAACATATAAAGACTTCTTTATATCGTGGTTGCCCTCCCAGCTGATTCCTGATAGACCGGGCGCACTCTCCCCGTGATCCTGCGCGGGAGGCATTGTCACGCCGCCGGACGGCCAGAGGGCCGGCGCGGCCGGAAAAGATCAGCCTGGAGAACTCCATGACCGCAACTCAGGACTATATTGTCGCCGATATCGGCCTGGCCGATTTCGGCCGCAAGGAAATTGCCATCGCCGAAACGGAAATGCCGGGCCTGATGGCCTGCCGTGAGGAATTCGGTGCATCGAAGCCGCTGAAGGGCGCACGCATCACCGGTTCGCTGCACATGACCATCCAGACGGCCGTGCTGATCGAGACGCTGGTTGCGCTCGGCGCCGAGGTTCGCTGGGCCTCGTGCAACATCTTCTCGACGCAGGACCACGCCGCCGCGGCGATCGCAGCAAGCGGCGTTCCGGTCTTTGCCGTCAAGGGCGAAACGCTTGAGGAATACTGGACCTACACCGACAAGATCTTCCAGTGGGCCGACGGCGGCCTCTCAAACATGATTCTCGACGATGGCGGCGACGCCACCATGTACATCCTGCTCGGCGCGCGCGCCGAAGCCGGCGAGAACGTGCTTTCCACCCCGGGCTCGGAAGAAGAGGAAATCCTCTTTGCCCAGATCAAGAAGCGTCTTGCGGCAACGCCCGGCTGGTTTACGAAGCAGCGCGACGCGATCAAGGGCGTGACCGAAGAAACGACCACCGGCGTCAACCGTCTCTACCAGCTCCAGTCCAAGGGCCTGCTTCCGTTCCCGGCGATCAACGTCAATGACAGCGTCACCAAGTCGAAGTTCGACAACAAGTACGGCTGCAAGGAATCACTCGTCGACGGCATTCGCCGCGGCACCGACGTGATGATGGCCGGCAAGGTTGCCGTCGTTTGCGGCTATGGCGACGTCGGCAAGGGCTCGGCCGCTTCCTTGCAGGGTGCGGGAGCGCGCGTGAAGGTCACCGAAGTCGATCCGATCTGCGCACTGCAGGCCGCGATGGACGGCTATGAAGTCGTCCAGCTCGAGGACGTCGTCTCGACGGCCGACATCTTCATCACGACGACCGGCAACAAGGACGTCATCCGCATGGACCACATGCGCGAGATGAAGGACATGGCGATCGTCGGCAACATCGGCCACTTCGACAATGAAATCCAGGTCTCGGCGCTGCGCAAGCTGAAATGGACCAACATCAAGCCGCAGGTCGACATGATCGAGTTCCCGAAGGGCAACCGCATGATCCTGCTTTCGGAAGGCCGTTTGCTGAACCTCGGCAACGCGACCGGCCATCCGTCCTTCGTGATGTCGGCTTCCTTCTCCAATCAGGTTCTGGCCCAGATCGAGCTCTTCACCAAGGGTGAGAACTACAAGAACGAAGTCTACGTTCTGCCGAAGCAGCTCGACGAGAAGGTTGCCCGCCTGCATCTCGCAAAGCTCGGCGCCAAGCTGACCGACCTTTCGGAAGAACAGGCTGCCTATATCGGCGTGAAGCCGCAGGGTCCGTTCAAGGCCGAACACTACCGCTACTAATCGTTACCCGGGCAATCCACAACATGTTGTGGCCGCGATCTTGACAAGAGATCGCGGCCGCTTTTTTGAGCCGTGCACTTTCCGGCGATTCGTCAAACAAGTATGCTTAAGCCATTGATTCGTGACGCTACTGCATGTCTCCCCAAATCGTAGCCGATTTGAGGAATAAACAAGCAGCAATTCAAAATGCTACAGCATCCTTTGCGCGGCTGATTAAGACACGCGGCGCTGTAGCGGGCACCTTCGAGCGTTGCGAATGGGGATGTCTTGTCGGACATGCGGCAAACAGACGGAGACAGACCGGGGATGCAATCGGAACTGAAGCGGACCCTTTCCAGGGGTTTCGGTGCGTGGCGGCGCAAGGTCGGCGGCAATTTCCGGACAGACGGGGACGGCGGCGCCATGGAATCACAACGATCCACGCTTTTCGGCGGAGGCAGCAAGGCGCCAGCACTGGCGCGGCGGCTGCTCGCAGGCACCGCCTTCTTCGCGGCAACCGACGCTGCGGCCCAGGCGTCGACGCCGGTCACCAAGGCCATATTCGGCTCCTCCGAAGTCGTCACGTTCTCCGTCCTGATCGGCGTCATTTCCGCCGCCATGATTTCGGCAATCTGGCTGATCCGCCAGCGCGGCAATATCGAGGCCGAGAACCGCGAGCTCAGATCGGATCTGTCCGACGCAAACCAGCGAATTTCCCGTTTCCAGGCCCTTATCGCCGACAAGAACCGGCGCATCGTGATCTGGGACGGTCTGGCCGAACGCCCGGAGTTTCTCGGACAGCTCCCCGTCGAGACCGGTGCTCCGCAGGCCGATCGCGATTTTCTCGCCTTCGGACGCTGGCTGAGGGCCCAGTCCGCCAGCCAGCTCGAAAAGGCGATCGAGACCCTGCGCGCGCAGGCACAAAGCTTCGATCTCGTGCTCGAAACGCAGCGCAACGAGGTTCTCGAGGCTCAGGGCCGCGTTTCCGGTGGACGCGCATTCGTGCGGTTCATTGCGCTCAACAATCTCCGAGCCGAACTCGCAGAACTGAAGCTCGAACGCGATCGTCTGCACGCATCGCTGTCGACGTTCCGCACGCTGCTCGATGCGGTCGACCTGCCGGTCTGGCAGCGCACCGCAGACGGCAAGCTCGAATGGGTCAACGAAGCCTATGCCGAGGCGGTCGAGACATCGAGCGCCAGCCTGGCTGTCGCCGAAGGACGCGAGTTGCTTTCCACCGCAGCACGCGAAAAAATCCGTGCCGTTTCGACCCTTGAAACGCCTTTCAGCGACAAGCTTTCGACCGTGGTCAGGGGCAATCGCACGTTTTACGATGTCGTCGATGCCCGCAGCCCGGTCGGGTCTGCCGGTATCGCCGTCGACGTGTCCGGCACCGAAGCCGTGCGCGAAGAGCTTGCACGGACATTGAAGAGCCATGCCGAAACGCTTGATCACTTGGCCACGCCGGTAGCGATCTTCGACGGCAACCAGCGCCTGCAGTTCTACAACCAGGCGTTCCAGCGGCTCTGGAATCTCGACATGGGCTTCCTCGAGCGCAAGCCGGACAACGGCGAGGTGCTCGACCGGTTGCGGGCCGGCGGCAAGCTTCCCGAGCAGCTCAACTGGAAACAGTGGAAGGCGAATGCGCTGTCCGTCTATCAGGCGCTCGACACGCAATCCGATCTCTGGCACTTGCCGAACGGCCAGACGCTGCGCGTCTTCGCCACTGCACGGCCGCAGGGCGGAGCAACCTGGGTGTTCGAGAACCTGACTGAGAAGGTCGATCTCGAGACCCGTTACAACACGCTCGTCCAGGTCCAGGGCGAAACGATCGATCATCTCGCCGAAGGCGTCGCGGTGTTCGGGCCAGATGGCCGCATCCGGCTTTCCAACCCGGCATTCCGGGCGATCTGGGGCATCAGCGAGGCGGAGGCGAAGCCCGGCACCCACATTCGTGCCGTCGACCAGGCGTGCCTCCCTTCCTACGACCAGCCGGATGGCTGGAAACGCTTTGCCCATATCATCACCAGCTTCGACGACGAGCGGCCATCGAGCCGCGGCATGCTCGAATTGCGGACCGGCCTGATCCTCGATTATGCCGTGATCCCTCTGCCGAACGCCCAGACGATGCTGACTTTCGTCAACATTACCGACAGCGTCAGGGTCGAACGGGCATTGACCGAGAAGAACGAGGCGCTGCGCAAGGCCGACGCGCTGAAGAACGACTTCGTGCACCATGTTTCCTATGAACTGCGTTCGCCGCTCACGAACATCATCGGCTTTGCCGATCTTCTGAAGACGCCGGCCTTCGGCGAGCTCAACGAGCGCCAGGCGGAATATGTCGACCATATCGCCACCTCCTCGTCGCTGCTGCTGACGATCGTCAACGACATCCTCGACCTGGCTACCGTCGACGCCGGCATCGTCGAGCTCGACATGTCGGAGGTGAACCTCGGCGATTTCCTCGATGACGTCGCTCATCAGATGGCGGACAGGCTGCTCGAAAGCGGCGTGACCTTGCGGGTGGACGCGCCCGATAACCTTGGCCGGATGGTCGCGGACCAGCAGCGGCTGAAGCAGATCTTCATCAAGCTTCTCACCAACGCCGCCAATTTCGCGCCCGATGGCAGCGCGATCGATCTCAAGTGCCGGCGCGAAGGCAGCGATTTCGTGTTCTCCGTCACTGATTCCGGCCCCGGCATTCCACAGGACGTCCTCAACACCGTCTTCAACCGCTTCGAGAGCTACGGCCAGCACGGCGGCGCCGGTCTCGGACTGTCGATCGTCGAGAGCTTCGTCAGCCTCCATCACGGCACCGTATCGATCCGCAGCAAAGAGGGCGAGGGCACGGAGGTCACCTGCCGCATTCCGTCGTCCGAAATGCCGAAGATCATCGCGGCCGAATAGATGAAACATCTGCAACGGTTTCTGGAGGACGAGGCAGCCACCATCGAGCTAGGCGAAGACCTGGCGCTGGCGCTGAAGGCGGGAGACTGCGTGACCTTGTCGGGCGACCTCGGTGCGGGAAAATCGACTTTCGCGCGTGCCCTGCTTCGGGCGATCGCTGACGACGATGCGCTCGAGGTGCCGAGCCCCACCTTCACGCTCGTTCAAAGCTACGACCTGCGCATCCCGGTCGCCCATTTCGATCTCTATCGTCTCGCCGACGCGGCGGAACTCGACGAACTTGGTTTCGACGAGGCCCTTTCCGAGGGTATCTGCCTTGTCGAATGGCCGGAAAGGGCGGAAGAAGCGCTGCCGGCCGAACGGATCACGCTTGCTTTCGCGCACGAGGGCGACGGACGTCGGCTTGCAATTTCCGCGCCCGACGCTGCGTTCGAGCGTATCTCCCGTTCGCTGGCGATCCGGAGTTTCCTCTCGCAAAACGGCTACGCGATGGCCCGTCGCCGGCACCTGAGCGGCGACGCTTCGGTCAGGGCCTATGAGCGCGTCGAGGCGGAAGGTGAGCCGGCAAAGGTTCTGATGGATGCGCCGCGGCATAAGCCTGGCCCCATTCTCCGGGACGGAAAATACTACCAGCAACTTGCGCACCTTGCCGAAGATGTCGTTCCGTTCGTTGCCATTTCCGAACTGCTGCGCAAACGCGGCTTCGCCGCGCCGGCGATCTACGCCCGTGACCTCGACAATGGCATCTTGCTGATCGAGGATTTGGGTTCCGAGGGCATTCTCGACACGGAAGGAAAGCCGGTTGCCGAGCGCTATCTCGAAAGCGTGCGGCTGCTCGCTCGCCTTCACGCGAAGCCGGCGACGCGCGAGATTGCGGTAGGCGGCGGCTTGGTCCATCGCATTCCCGATTTCGACCGCACCGCGATCAAGATCGAGACGAGCCTGCTGATCGACTGGTACCTGCCGTGGAAGCGCGGCGAAGCGGCCTCCGACACGGAGCGCAAGGAGTACTTCGCCGTCTGGGATCAACTCATCGACGTTCTTCAATCGGCCGAGAAAAACCTGCTGCTGCGCGATTTTCACTCGCCGAACATTCTCTGGCGCCCGGACCGCAAGGGGCTAGACCGCGTCGGCGTCATCGATTTCCAGGACGCGATGATCGGTCCGACCGCCTATGATGTTGCGTCGCTGGTCCAGGACGCGCGCGTGACAATCGACCAGCATCTAGCCGCCCGACTTTTGGATGGCTATCTTGCCGAGCGCAGGGCGTCCGGGGCGTTCGACGAGGTAGCCTTTCTTCGCGACTGGCACCTGATGTCGGCGCAGCGCAACTGCAAGCTCGCCGGCATCTGGGTGCGGCTGATGCAGCGTGACGGCAAGCCCGGCTACATGAAGCACATGCCGCGCACCTTCGCTTATCTGAGGCATGCACTCGGCCATGAGGTGCTGACACCCTTGCGCGATTGGTGCATTAAGGCTGGAATCCTCGTTCCCGAATCAGCGAACTGACAGAAACGATGCCCATCACCAATGCCATGGTGCTTGCCGCCGGACTTGGCACGCGCCTCCGGCCGATTACCAACACACTGCCGAAGCCCCTGGTCAAGATCGCCGGCAAGCCGATGATCGACTATGTGCTGGACATACTGGAGGCCGCCGGCGTGACCAAGGCGGCGGTGAACGTCCATCACTTCGCCGACCAGATGGAAGAGCATCTCCGTCGCCGCCAGACGCCGCTTATCCTGATTTCGGATGAGCGGGACGCCTTGATGAATTCGGGAGGCGGGCTCGCCAAGGGGCTGAAGCTGCTGGAAGACGGACCGCTGATCGTCATGAACGCCGATCTTTTCTGGGTTGGCGAGAAGGCCGGAGAGCCGAGCAACCTTCAAAGACTGGCCGCGTTCTTCGATCCGGCGAAGATGGACATGGCGCTCCTCTGCGTGCGGCTCGAGGACACGACTGGGCACAACGGCAAGAAGGATTTTTCGCTCGCCCAGGACGGAAGGCTCGCGCGCTATGAGGAGGGCATGGAGAATCCCGTCGTATATGCCGGCGCGATCGCCATGGAGTCGCTCCTCTTCGCCGACGCGCCGAGCGATGCCTTCAACCTCAACATCTATTTCGACCGCGCGATCGCCAAGGGGCGCCTCTTCGGCCTGATGCTCGAGGGCCACTGGATGACGGTCGGCACACCGGAAGCGATCGCAGAAGCCGAGGCGGCGGTGCGGCGCTTCCAGCCGGGAGGATAAGGTGCCCGGTCACGCCTCGAACGTCTTCACGATCCCCGCCGGCCTGCCCTTCCTGAGGACGTTGGCGCAAAAGCTCTGTGACGGCGGGCTGGTGCCGGGTTTCAAGTACGATCCGGCGGATCCGCTGATGTTGGCCGGCGTGACGATTTTCGTTCCGACCCGGCGCTCGGCGCGCGTGCTTCGCTCGGAGTTCGTCGACCTGCTCGGCGGTCGCTCGGCCATCCTGCCGACGATCCGTGCGCTCGGCGAGACGGACGACGACAGCGGCTTTTTCGACGCCGAGGCGCCTGCGATCCTCGATCTTGCTCCGTCACTTTCCGGCACGGCGCGCCTGATCGAGCTCGGCCGCCTCATTCTTGCCTGGCGCAACCAGCTGCCGCAGGCGGTTCTCGATATCCACGGCGAAAGTCCGCTGATCGCCCCCGCGAGCCCTGCCGATGCCATTTGGCTCGCGCGCAATCTCGCCGACTTGATCGACGCGGTGGAAACCGAGGAGCTAGCCTGGGAGGCTCTCGACACGCTCGACGCCGGCGAACATGCGCTCTGGTGGCAGTTGACGCTCGCTTTCCTGAAGATTGCCCGCACCTATTGGCCGGAGCGGCTGGACGAACTCAAGCAATCCTCGCCTTCGCGCCACCGCAACGCCATTCTGCAGGCGGAAACACAGCGCATCGCCGCCGGCAAGGTGACCGGGCCGATCATCATCGCCGGCTCGACCGGTTCGATCCCCGTGACTGCCGCGCTGATCGCGGCCGTCAGGAGGCTGCCGAACGGCACCATCGTTCTGCCGGGTCTCGATCAGACGATGAGCGACACGGAATGGGAACTGATCGTCGGCGCTGCTTCGACCGGTATCACGAAAGATCCGGCGAGCCGCAGCCACCCGCAATATGGCTTCCACCGCCTGTTGAAGCGCATGGGCATCGCGCGTCGCGATGTGGAGACCCTGGAGCCCGCAAACAGCGCCCTCGATTATCGCAGCACGGTTCTCTCGCGCGCCCTGCTTCCGGCAAATGCGACTGACAGCTGGACCCGCGCGCGTGAAGATTTCGACCAGGAAAAACTTCTCTCGGCCTTCGCCGACGTCGCGCTGATCGAGACGGCCAATGAGCGCGAAGAGGCGACGGCGATCGCTATCGCGCTCAGACTCGCGCTTGCCGATGACGACGAAAGCCAGGCGGCGTTGATCACCCCGGACCGTGGGCTTGCGCGCCGGGTCGGGGCGGAACTCGCCCGCTTCGGCATCGAAGCCGACGATTCCGCCGGCACGCCGCTCGCTGCCACGCCGGCCGGCGCCGTCGTCCGGCTGCTGCTGGAGGCGGCGTTGCGGCCGGGCGATCCCGTGCCGCTGGTCGCTCTGCTCAAGCATCCGCTCGCCCGTTTCGGTGAGACGATCGAGGGTGTTCGGCGCGCCGCCGATGCGCTGGAACTTCTGGCGCTGCGCGGCGGTACGGTCGCTGCTGATATTTCCGCGCTTTGCCCCTTGCTCGAGCAGACGCTCGAAAGACGAAAGCATGATCGTCATCCACCCCCGTGGCAGAGCCGCCTTGATGATGACGAGGATATCGCCGCTGCACGCACGCTTGCCGAACGCATTGCGTTGGCCGTCGAACCCCTAGCCAGCGCATCCGCGCTTCGCGCCGATGGGCGGCCTCGATCCAAGGTTCTCACGCTCGCCGACTGGGCGGAGCGAACCGGCCGGGCGCTGGAAGCCATTTGCATGGACGAGCGCGGCAGTCTTGGCGGTCTCTGGTCGACGGAGGCCGGCGAAGCATTGGCAACGCTTCTCAAAGGCGTCATCGAAACGGAAGGGCAGATGAGCGCCGACGGGCCGCAATGGTGCGACATCGTCGAAGCGCTCGCGGCAAGCGAAGCGGTCAAGCCGCGATCGATGCGACACCCCCGCGTCTTCATCTTCGGGGCGCTGGAATCGCGACTGCAAAGCATGGATCTCGTGGTGCTCGGCGGCATGAACGAGGGGACATGGCCGGGACAAACATCAAACGATCCCTTCCTGTCGCGGACGATGAAATCCGGAATCGGGCTCGAACCGCCGGAGCGGCGCATCGGTCAGCTCGCGCATGATTTCCAGATGGCTTGCGGCACGCGTCGGCTGATTTTTTCTCGCTCCATCCGACAGGGATCGGCACCGACCGTCACTTCGCGGTGGCTGCAGCGACTGCAGGCGCTCGGTGGCGAAAAGCTGACGAAACTGCTTAAATCCAACGGTGCGGCCTATCTCCACTGGGCGCGCATTCTCGATCAAGGCAAAACCCAGCCGCTCGCCACCCGACCGGAACCGAAGCCGCCCGCCGAGCTGCAGCCGCGCAAGTATTCCTTCAGCGAAGTGACGCGCCTTCGGCGCGATCCCTATGCGGTCTATGCGCGGCGGATCCTGCGGCTGCAGCCGATCGACCCTTTCAATCGCGATCCCGGGGCGGCCGAGCGCGGAACGCTCTACCATCGGATCGTCGATCGTTTCGTCAGGGGCGGCTTCGATCCGGCCGCGCCCGAAGCGGAAGCAGTGATGATTGGATTGCTCAACGAAGCCTTCGACGAGGAAGGACTTCCGCCGCATATCGATACGATCTGGCGCCCGCGTTTTGCGGCGGTGGGAAGGGCGTTCCTCAAATGGGAGCGCGATCGCCGGAAGAGCATCGAGAAGTCGTTCACCGAGGTTCCCGCCTCCATGGATATCGGCCTTGCGGATATTCGGCTGACCGGTATCGCCGATCGTCTCGACCGACGTGCGGACGGCACCGTCGACATCATCGATTACAAGACCGGCTCCAGCCCCTCGCCCAGGGAAGCACGCAGCCTGCTCGACCCGCAGCTCGCGCTGGAGGCGGCGGCACTCAAGGCCGGAGCCTTCGGCCCGACCGGACGCGCCGAGCCGAATGCGCTTCTCTACGTGCGGCTGAAGCCCGGCAACCGCTTCAGCGTCGACAGTGTCAACAACGAAGGCGGCAGGCAAAAGGAAACGAAATCCGCCGATCAGCTGGCGGAGGAATCGCTCAGCGAGTTGAAAAAGCTGCTCTCAGCACTGATGACCGGCAGGCACGGCTTCGCCTCACGCCTGATCGTTCAGAAGGAGCGCGACTACGGAGGCGAATACGATCATCTGGCGCGGGTCGCCGAGTGGGCGACCGCCGAAGGCGAGGATGATGCCGATGAGGGATGACGCTTTCGGGCCTGCGGAAAGAACACCCCGGGCCTGGCTCGACTGGACGACGGAGCGGCAATCGCTTGCCTCCGACCCGGCGCGCTCGGCCTGGGTTTCCGCCAATGCCGGATCGGGCAAGACACACGTCTTGACCCAACGCGTCATCCGGCTGCTGCTCGCCGGTTGCCGACCCTCTGCAATCCTCTGCCTCACCTATACGAAGGCGGCCGCTTCCGAGATGTCGAACCGCGTCTTCGAACGCCTGGCGGAATGGGCGACGCTGGATGATGCCTCTCTCGAGAAGCGCATCGAGGTGGTCGAAGGCGCGCGCCCCTCCAGCGTAAAAATTCAGCAGGCACGGCGGTTGTTCGCGGCCGCCCTCGAGACCCCCGGCGGCCTGAAAATCCAGACCATTCACGCATTCTGCGAAGCGCTCCTGCATCAGTTTCCGCTCGAAGCCAATGTTGCCGGGCACTTTTCCGTACTCGACGACCGCGCCGCGGCGGTCCTGCTCGCGGATGCGCGGCGCGCGCTGCTGACGGCGACCACCGCGGACGACGCGGAGCTTGCCGATGCCTTCGCCACGGTTCTCGATCTCGCCGATGATACGGGCCTTGAAAGGCTGCTGGAGACGATCGTCGCCAACCGCACGCCCATTCAAGCCTTTCTCGATCGCGCCGCGAAACGGGGCGGATTGGAAACGCATCTGCGCGCATCGCTGGGGATCGCGCCGGGCGAAACGGCAGAGAGCGTGCTGGCGAAGGCCTGGCCACTCGCTGGCCTGAACGGGGCAGCCCTTGATCGATATCTCGACTTGGCGGCATACAAAGGCGGCGCCAAGCCCTCCGAGTTTGCGGAAGGATTAAAGAGGGTCGCAGGACTCGTCGATCCCGAGGAGCGCTATCGGAGACTGGTTGGGCTCTTCATCAACGGAGGCGGCAAACCGAAGGCAGACTCCACCTTTTTGAACGCTGCAATGCGGCGCGAGGCGCCTGACCTCGCACCTCTGGTGGAACAGGCGCGCGATCATATCGTTGCCTGCGTGGATCGCCTGAGCATCGTCAGGATGTACGAGGCGACACGCGCCGCCCTCACCCTCGCCGAGAAGCTCAACAGCGATTACGAGGAAATCAAGAAGGCGCGCAGCCAACTCGACTTCGAGGACCTCATCAACCGTACGGCAACACTTCTTGCCCGTGGCGACGTCGGCGCCTGGGTGCACTACAAGCTTGACCAGGGCATTGACCACATCCTCGTCGACGAAGCCCAGGACACGAGCCCGACGCAATGGACGATCATCCAGTCGCTTGCCGCCGATTTCTTCGCCGGCGAGACGGCAAGAGCGGATGAGCGGACGATCTTCGCCGTCGGAGACGAGAAGCAATCGATCTATTCGTTCCAGGGTGCGCGGCCGGAGCGGTTTTCGCGCGAGAGCGTCGTTACGGAGCGGCGGGTGCGCGCGGGTGGAAAATACTTCAGCCCAATCCGCCTGCAGCTTTCCTTCCGATCGACTGTCGACGTCCTGTCGGCCGTCGATACGGTCTTTGCCAACAGGGCGAATGCCAAGGGGCTCAGCGCACAGGGTGAGGAGATCGTGCATGCCTCAAACCGCATCGGCCATCCCGGAGCCGTCGACCTATGGGACGTGATCGCGCCCGAACCGGTGCTCGCCGAAGAGGAATGGACAGCCGCTTTCGACGCGACGCCCGAGCGCGCGCCGGCAAACATACTGGCGCGACGAATTGCGGCGGTCCTCGATGACTGGATCGGCAAAGAGACCGTGATCGAGAAGGGCGTTCGCCGACCGATGCGGCCGGGGGACGTCATCGTCCTCGTTCGCAAGCGGGATGCCTTCGTCAACGCCTTGACGCGGGCGCTGAAGCGCAGAAGCAATATTCCGGTCGCCGGCGCCGACCGCCTCGTGCTCACCAGCCACATCGCCATTCAGGACCTGATGGCGCTCGGCCGCTTCGTCCTCTTGCCGCAGGATGATCTTTCTCTCGCCGCACTGCTGAAAAGTCCGCTCTTCAATCTCGGCGAAGAGGATATTTTCGAGCTTGCAGCGCGAAGAGTTGAAGACGAAAGCCTCTGGCAACGCCTGCGGACCATTGGCGCCGAAGAGACGAGCCCCTACCAGGAGGTCGTACGGACGCTTGCCGGATACGCCGATCTCGCCCGGCACTTGCTGCCGCATGATTTCTATGCGCGGGTGCTCAGCGTTCATGGTGGCCGGGCAGCGTTCCTCGCCCGGCTGGGCAGCGAGGTCAGCGACATTCTCGACGAGTTTCTGACTTTCGCGCTTGATCACGAAAGATCCGGCTTGCCCGGTCTTCAGGCCTTCATTTCGACACTCGAAATCGAAGCGCCGACGGTCAAACGCGAGCAGGACAAGGAGCGCGACGAGGTGCGCGTCATGACCGTGCACGCGGCAAAAGGCCTCGAAGCACCGGTCGTCTTCCTCGTCGACGGCGGTGGCAAGGCCTTCAACAGCCAGCATGTTCCCGATCTGCGCCTTTTCGAAAAGCAGCGGCCTGACGGTTCCATCGTTACCGTGCCTGTCTGGCGGGCGCCCGGCTCGGGAACGAATTCCCTGCTCAACACCGACAATGCCCGCCTGAAGGCACTGGCGGAGGAGGAATACCGGCGCCTGCTCTATGTCGGCATGACCCGCGCCGCAGACCGGCTCGTCATATGCGGGTACCGCGGACAGAGGGAGAATACCGATACCTGGCACGCCATGGTCCAGGGGA
Source organism: Sinorhizobium sp. 8-89 (assembly GCF_030124325.1). Classification (GTDB taxonomy): domain Bacteria; phylum Pseudomonadota; class Alphaproteobacteria; order Rhizobiales; family Rhizobiaceae; genus Sinorhizobium. Next base: position 318,465 of record NZ_JASKLR010000005.1, on the reverse strand, counting down.
CGTTGGCGCAGGATACAAAGGGACGCGGGACGCCGATGGTGTTCCGCGCGGGCGGCGAAGAATGGACGGGCCATGCGTGGCGTGAGATGTACCGCCCGATCGACGCTCCCGTGGCAGAAGGCACGCAACCCGAGGGAGAGCATATGGCGCCGGGCCTGCCCGCCACGCTTTCTGCTCCCCTGCCGGCGCCGCGTCGGCTGCCGCGGCCGCTCACCCCGTCCGGGACGGGCATTGTCATCGACGATCCGGACAGCGAATCGATCGTCGGATCGGCGCTTTTCACGGAAAAGGCGGCACCGAAACGCTCGCTGCTGCGTGGCGCGATCCTTCACCGGCTGCTGCAGGTTCTTCCATCGATCGATTCTGCGGAACGCCGGGCGGCGGCAGACCGCTATCTGCTGCGGTCGGTGCCGCGCTGGCCCGAGCCGGAGCGTCAGGCGCTCGCCAATGCAGTGATGGACGTGCTGGAACACCCCGATCTGCAGACACTGTTTGCCGCGCACAGCCGGGCGGAAGTCTCGGTCATGGGAACGCTCGCGCTTGGCGGGCGTGAGTTCGCCGTGTCGGGCCGTATCGACCGGCTGGCCGTTTCCGTCGATACGGTCACGATTGCCGACTTCAAGACGAATCGCCAGGTGCCAACGTCCTTGACTGAGATCCCGCCCACCTACCGAACGCAGCTTGCCATCTACCGCGAACTGCTGAAGCCGCTCTATCCCGGACGGCGGTTCCGCTGCGCGCTGATCTTCACCGAGGGACCGACGATCCAGATGCTTCCCGAAGCGATGCTGGACAGGAGCCTTGAAGAGCTCGCGACAAAGTGAGATACACGATATTGAAAATCCAGTGGCGACGCCTCACATGAGGCACAACATCTGGACACGCCGCGCCGGCCCGGTTCAAACCGAAAGGCGCGGTCACATTTTGAAGAACCGCAGGATCAGAGGTCGTGCGGTCGCCATTTCCGAAAGCAAGGAGCAGCAGATGGCCACTGTGAAAGTCGATACCTCCAATTTTCAGCAGGAAGTCCTGAACTCGGCCGAGCCTGTCGTCGTCGATTTCTGGGCGGAATGGTGCGGTCCGTGCAAGATGATCGCGCCGAGCCTTGAGGAAATCGCAACGGAGCTCGCCGGCAAGGTCAAGGTCGCCAAGCTCAACATCGACGAAAACCCCGAGCTTGCCGCTCAGTACGGCGTACGCTCGATCCCGACGCTCGCTATGTTCAAGGCCGGCGAAGTGGCGGACATCAAGGTCGGTGCCGCTCCGAAGACCGCATTGACCTCGTGGATTTCGACTGCCGCAGCCTGAGCTGCCAGGTCCCCCAAGAAACCAAACTCAGAAAAGCCCGGCCAGCCGGGCTTTTTTCTTATCTCGGATGGAGACCGAAAGGCCGAATGGGGCACGCCCTTTATCGCGGCGGCGTGCCATTTTCGGAGAGCACGTCACCGACGAGATAAAGCGACCCGCCGATCAGGATGCGCGGCGGTACCGGATCCTCTTCGACAAGCTCTGCAATGATCCCGAGCGCTTCTGCCACGGACGAGGTCGCGGTGGTCTCGAAGCCGACGGCGCCGGCATCCTCGGCGAGCGCCACTGGGTCGAGGCCGGAATCGGAGCCGTGGATCGGCACGGTGAAGACCTGCTCCGCAAGATCGAGGAAGGCCCTGAAATAGCCGACCGGATCCTTGGTGTTGATCATGCCGATGATCAGGAACAAGGGCCGCGGCTCGCGCTCCTCGAAACTCGCCATCGCCTCGGCAATGACCTGCCCCGCCCCCGGATTGTGTCCGCCATCGACCCAGATCTCGGCACCTGGCGGGCCATGATGCGAAAGCTTGCCGCCGCCGAGTCGCTGCAGGCGCCCGGGCCATTCGACGCCGGCAAGGCCCTTTTCGATGGCCGCCTCTGGAATATCAAAGCCGGCCGCCCTGACCGCGCGGATGGCCGCGGCGGCGTTGGCATACTGGTGGCGGCCGGGCAGTCGCGGCAACGGCAGGTCCGCCAATCCGCGTTCGTCCTGGAAGACGAGCCTGCCAAATTCCTCATGCGCCATGAAATCCTGGCCGTAAACGGACATCGGGCAGCCGAGACGCTCGGCTGTGGCGACAAGGACGTCGCGCACGCCGTCTTCCTCCTGATGGCCGATCACCACCGGGCAGCCGCGCTTCATGATCCCTGCCTTTTCGGCGGCGATCAGTTCCACACGGTCGCCGAGATAGGACTGGTGGTCGAGCGAAATGGGCATGATGACGGAGACCGCCGGCCGGGCGATGACATTCGTCGCGTCGAACCGGCCGCCCAGCCCGACCTCGATGATCGCGACGTCGGCGGGGTGCTCGGCAAAGAGCAGGAAGGTGACGGCAGTCAGTATTTCGAAAACGGTGATGTGTTGACCGGCATTGGCCTCCGCCACACGTCGCACCGCGTCTGCAAGCACCCGATCGCCGACAAGCGCACCCTTTCCGCCCTTGACGCCCAATCGATAGCGCTCGTGCCAGTTCACCAGATGCGGCGACGTGTGGACGTGAACGCTCAGGCCCGCAGCCTCGAGGATCGCCCGCGAAAAGGCCGTCACCGAGCCTTTTCCGTTGGTCCCGGCAACATGGATGACGGGCGGCAGCCGCTCCTGCGGATTGCCAAGCGCGGCCAAAAGCCGGGTGATCCTGTCGAGCGACAGGTCGAACCCTTTTGGATGCAAGGCGAGAAGCTTCTCGATCTCCTGCGCCGCTTCGCTGACCTGCGTCGCCGTCATGTCAATCGCCTCGAAAAATCGTCTGCCGGCACGCGATGCCGACACAGTGTAAAATCGGTTCCCGCCTGCATGCCGCACGAAATCAACCGAGCCGAGCGGACGCGACGTCTAGGCGCGCGCCGCGACCGGCAGGGCGGACGCTTGCGGCCCAACCTCGCGCTTGGCGGCTTCAACCGGCTTCTTCATCAAAATCTTGAGGAGGCGTGCAATGGTCGTCGGGATGTCATGCCGCTTGACCACCATGTCGACCATGCCGTGCTCCAGAAGATATTCGGACGTCTGGAAGCCTTCCGGCAGCTTTTCGCGCAAGGTCTGCTCGATCACCCGCTTTCCGGCGAAGCCGATCTCCGCGCCGGGCTCGGCGATGTGAATGTCGCCAAGCATCGCGTAGGACGCTGTCACGCCGCCCGTCGTCGGATTGGTCAAGACGACGATGTAGGGAAGTCCTGCTTCCTTGAGCATGTTCAAAGCCACGGTCGTCCGCGGAAGCTGCATCAGTGAAAGGATGCCTTCCTGCATGCGGGCGCCACCGGAGGCCGGAAAGATCACCAGCGGGCACTTTTCGCCGATCGCCCTCTCAAAGGCCTTCACGATCGCCTCGCCTGCCGCCATGCCGAGCGAGCCGCCGATGAAGTTGAACTCGTGCACGACGGCAACGAGCTTGACGCCCTGAACGAGGCCAAGACCGGCGACGATGGTATCCTCAAGCTCGGTTTTCGCACGGCTGTCACGCAGGCGATCGATGTATTTCTTCGAATCGCGGAACTTGAGCGGGTCCTGCGCTACCTTCGGCTGCGGCAGCGTTTCGTAGATCCCACCGTCGAAAAGATCCTTCAAGCGGGCCTTCGCCGGCATTTTCATGTGGAAGCCGGACTGCGGAATGACCCACTTGTTCTCTTCGAGATCGCGATGGAACACCATCTCGCCGGTTTCGGGGCACTTGATCCAGAGATTTTCCGGAACTTCCCTGCGACCCAGCATCGAATTGATCTTCGGCCGAACGTAGTTTGTGATCCAGTTCACTTATAAACTCCTGAAGAATTCCTTCGGGTTGTGCGCGTTAATCTGGGCAATTATTCGGCTGCGGCGAGCCTTGCCGCCCGCACACCGGCCGAGAGGCCCATTACTAACGCTTCAACACCCGGCACCGTCGCATCGGTCGCGTGTCCCTCTTCCGTGAGGCTGGAGGCGATCTGATTGACGATAGCTGTGCCGACGACGACTCCATCCGCCGACGCACCGATTGCCCGCGCCTGTTCTGCCGTCTTGACGCCGAAGCCGACGCAAACGGGCAGTTGCGTGTGCGCCTTGATCCGCTCAACGGCGCCTGCAATCAGCGACGGATCCGGCAGGGCCGAACCGGTGATGCCGGTCATTGAAACGTAATATACAAAGCCGGACGTGTTTTCGAGCACCTTGGGCAAGCGGCGGTCATCAGTGGTCGGCGTCGCCAGGCGAATGAAATTGATGCCCTTGTCGAGCGCTGGGATGCAGAGCTCGTCATCCATCTCCGGCGGCAGATCGACGACGATCAGACCATCGATACCGGCAGCGAGCGCGTCCGTCAGGAAACGATCGACGCCATAGATGTAGATCGGATTGTAGTAGCCCATCAGCACGATCGGCGTCTGCTGGTCGTCGCGGCGGAAAAGGCGCGCGAGCTCAAGCGTCTTGGCGAGCGTTTGGCCGGCCTTCAACGAACGTTGCCCGGCCAACTGGATCGCCGGCCCGTCGGCCATGGGATCGGAAAAGGGCATGCCGAGCTCGATCACGTCTGCGCCAGCCTTGGGCAGCGCCTTCATGATCGCGAGCGAGGTGTCGAAATCCGGATCGCCGCCCATGAAATAGGTGACGAGCGCCGGGCGACCCTCCGCCGTCATGTCGGCAAGCCGTTTCTCCATGCGTGCGGTCATGATCGTTATTGCCCCATACCCAGAATTTTGCCGACCGTGAAAATGTCCTTGTCGCCGCGACCGGAAAGATTCATCAGGATGATCTCGTCCTTGCCCATCTTCGGCGCCCGCTTGATGACCTCGGCCAGCGCATGCGACGGTTCGAGCGCGGGAATGATGCCTTCGAGTCGCGTCAGCGTCTGGAAGGCTTCGAGCGCCTCATGATCCATGATCGGGACATATTCTACGCGGCCGATATCGTTCAGCCAGGCATGCTCCGGACCGATGCCCGGATAGTCGAGACCAGCAGAGATGGAATGCCCTTCCTTGATCTGGCCGTCGCCGTCCTGAAGCAGATAGGTGCGGTTGCCGTGCAGGACGCCCGGCGAGCCGGCCGTGATCGAGGCGCAATGCTCATCGCCTTCAAGCCCCTTGCCGCCGGCTTCGACGCCGACGATCTTGACGCCCTCGTCATCCAGGAACGGATGGAAGATGCCGATCGCATTGGAGCCACCGCCGACCGCCGCGATGACGAGATCGGGAAGACGACCTTCGGCTGCAAGGATCTGTTCCTTCGCCTCCTGGCCGATGACTGACTGGAAGTCACGGACCATTTCCGGATAGGGATGCGGACCGGCGGCGGTGCCGATCAGGTAATAGGTGCTGTCGACATTCGTGACCCAGTCGCGCAGCGCCTCGTTCATCGCATCCTTGAGCGTGCCGTGGCCGGCCGTTACCGGTTTCACCTCGGCACCGAGAAGCTTCATGCGAAATACATTCGGCGCCTGCCGTTCGACGTCGGTCGCGCCCATATAGACAACGCACGGCAGGCCGAAGCGGGCGGCGACGGTCGCCGAGGCCACGCCATGCTGGCCCGCGCCGGTCTCGGCGATGATCCGCGTCTTGCCCATGCGCTTGGCAAGCAGAATCTGGCCGATGCAATTGTTGATCTTGTGGGAGCCCGTGTGGTTCAGCTCTTCGCGCTTGAAATAGATCTTCGCGCCGCCGAGTTCGGCCGTCAGGCGCTCGGCGAAATAGAGCGGGCTCGGCCGTCCGATGTAGTGCGCCCCAAGCTTTTCGAGCTCGGCCTTGAAGGTCGGATCCGTCTTTGCCTTGTTCCATTCATCCTGAAGATCGAGGATCAGCGGCATCAGCGTTTCGGCCACGAAACGGCCACCAAAGATACCGAAGCGGCCTTCCTCGTCGGGTCCGGCTCTGAAGGAGTTCAGTTTAGGCGCCTCGTTCACGTCTTGCTCCCTGCTCGCGCCGCTCGTCGTCTGCTCGGCGAACGGCATCGAAAAATGCTTCCATGAGCTTCAAATCCTTGACGCCCGGCGCGCTCTCGACGCCGGAGGATATGTCGACCGCCCGCGCGCCGGTCAGCGCCAGAGCCTCGCCGATGTTGTTTGCATTCAGTCCACCGGAAAGCATGTAATCGACGCCGCCGTCAAGCGCGTCGAGCAGCCGCCAGTCGAACGAAACGCCATTGCCGCCCGGCAGGTCGGAACCCGCCGGCGGCTTGGCGTCGAAAAGAAAGCGATCGGCAATGCCGAGATAGGGTTCGATCCGGTCGAGGTCGGATGCCTCCCGTATCGACAAGACCTTCATGACGTGAAGGCCATAGACTGCTTTGACCGAAAGCACCCTGTCCGGACTTTCGGAACCGTGAAGCTGCAGGATGTCGGGCTTGAGGCCGAAAACGATCTCGTCGAGTTCATCATTGTCCGCGTCGACCGTCACCGCCACGATCTTTGCCCGGCCGCGAATGCGCTCGGCAAGACGGCCGGCGTCGTCCGGTTCGATATTGCGCGGGCTTTTCGGATAGAAGATGAAGCCGGTGTGCGATGCGCCAAGCGCGGCAGCGCGCTCCACAGCCTCGGCGGTCTTCAACCCGCATATTTTCACGTCAGTTTTCATGGGAAGCGACCTTGCATGAAATGTCGCCCGAGTCGAGCCAAAACGTTGCGTCGCCTACAGCGCCGCGCGTCAAAAATATGATGGGCCAAGGGCACTGCAGCATCTCAAACTCGCTGCATAATTTTGGCCCCTAAATCGATTCCGGTTTAAGGAATTATGCTGCGAGCACGACCGGCGCAACGTTGCGGCACGGCCAGCTTCTCACCGTATGCATTGTACCACAACGGAGAAGGAAGCACGCGTCTGCTGATCGCCCTCATCTTGCCCTACAGCGCCGCGCGTCATCAGACCCGCAAAGGACGCTGTAGCGCTTTTTGAACTGCTGCATGTTTTTCACGATCGGTCGGCCCTTTGCGGGCATCATCTGCCTCATTCTGCAGATTACACTGATCGGTTGGATTTCGGCAGCGATCTAGTCGGTCTACGCGCTCAACCAGTACAAGACGAACCAGAAGATCAACGCGGCACTCCACGGCCGCGCGTTGCCCGGGGAACTGCTTTAGCCGAAGTCTATCGCATGCAGCATGGTGCCGTTGCGCTTCAGCCAGTGCTTGGCGTCGCGGGTGTCGGGACACAATTTCTCGCAAAGCGCCCAGAAACCCGGTCCGTGGTTCATCTCCTGGAGGTGAGCAACCTCATGCGCCGCGAGATAGGCGATAACCTTCGGCGGCGCCATCGCGATCCGCCAGGAGAAGCTCAAGTCACCTTCTGCGGAACAGGAACCCCAACGGCTGCGCGTGTCCTTCAGACTCAAGGACCGCGCCCGGCACCCGATCCTGCCGGCATAGACGGCAACGAGACGTTCGAGATCGTTGCGCGCTTCCTTCTTCAGAAAGTCGGCAATCCGCCGGCGCAAATGTTCCTCCCCGCCGCTCACCCGCAAAACGCTCTCTTCGCCAAGCGTCAGGGCCTCCGTCAATCCGCGAATCCTGCCGGTTCTCTCGATGCGGTGGGCGACGCCGCGGATCAGGATGGAGCCCCCATCCTCGAGTTCGCTTTCACCGGAAAACCGCGCAAGCTTGGTCATCAGCCAGCCCTGATGGCGGTTCAGGAAGGCGTGGACTTCGCGCTCGGGCAGGCCTTCCGGGACGGTGAGCTTCAATGCCCGGCCGCCTGGCTCGATGCGAAGAGTCATCCGTGTAGCACGGGCATTCTGGCGGATGGTCAGCGGCAGAAGCTTGCCGGCGACCTCGATGTCGCGCGTGATATCTGCGGGAGATCCATCGTGGCGGCGCCGCTTGAGGGAAGGAAACATGGCGCCTTTCTATCCGATTCGCGGATTGTTCGCAGCAGCGGTTGGTTATCCGGCGTTTCATGTGAAACGCCGGATAAGTGCTTTCGGCTCAGCTTGTCTCGGAACCCGTGGACGGAGCGGGGCCACCGTTCCTGCGCTCGCGCATGAAGCGGTCGAACTCGTCCTGGTCCTTGGCGCGGCGAAGTTCGCGCACATAGGCGTCGAATTCCTCGCGCATTTCGTCAAGCTTGCGGCGCTCTTCGTCGAGGCGGGCAAGTTCCGCTTCACGCCAATCGTCGAAAGCGACGTTGCCGGTGCGATGATGCGCCCAGTGCTGACGGTGGTTGCGCCGGAAGCCGGCGCACATGCGATCCACGCTGCCGTTGGCGTCCTTCTTGAACGCCCTCAGCTTTTCGCCGAAGAGGATATACGCGAGCATTGCCAGGCCAAGCGGCCAGAACACAACGAAGCCGAGCACCATCAACGCAATGGTCGCGGGCGTCCAGTCCGGACGGATCAATGCAGATTGGTTCATCTTCACGATTCCTCGCAGTCAGCGGGCCGCCCATCGCGACCCGATGAAAACGATGTGGGAAAGGCCCACCGTCACTGCAAGACTTTCGAGATCGGAATCGAACAAGATCTTGACTCTACATCGGCAAAAAGGACCCTCGAGCATTCCGCCTTCACGGCATCGGCTACAGCGCCGGGCGTCTTATCATACGCGCAAAGGACGCTGTGGCAGTTCGAGTTGCTGCATCTTGAGGAAACATGCAGTCAGGCGGAACACTCTCATGTCAGGCCGACTTGCCGCCCTTGATAAGCTGCTTGACCGGCTGCGCGCGACGCGAGTGCTGCCGCTGGAAAGCGACGATGCGCGGCGCGATCTCGCGGCGGAAGCGCGATCCGTTGAAGACGCCGTAATGGCCGACATCCGGCTGCATGTAATGCTGGCGCATATGCTCCGGGATGTTGGTGCAGATCGTCTGCGCGGCCTTCGTCTGGCCGACGCCGGAAATGTCGTCGTTTTCGCCCTCCACCGTCAAAAGCGCCACCTTGCGGATGGCCGCCGGGTCGACGCGCCGCCCCCGGTGCGTCATCTCGCCTTTCGGCAAGGCATGCTGCATGAAGACGACTTGCACGGTCTGGAGGTAGAACTCCGCCGTCAGATCCATGACCGCCAGATACTCGTCATAGAAATCGCGGTGCTTGTCGGCGGCATCACCGTCGTTCTTGACGAGATGCGCGAAAAATTCCTTGTGGGCGATCAGGTGCCGATCGAGATTCATCGACATGAAGCCGGAGAGCTGCAGGAAGCCCGGATAGACCATGCGCATGAAGCCCGGCTGCGGCCACGGAACGGGCATGATGACATTGTCGCGGAACCATTCGGTGGAGCGCTCTTCCGCCAGTTGATTGACGGCCGTCGGATTGATGCGGGTGTCGATCGGCCCGCCCATCAGCGTCATCGACGCTGGCGCAAGGGGGTCTTCCGCCGCTTCCATCAGCGAAACCGCGGCCAGGACCGGCACCGCCGGCTGACAGACGCCGATCACATGAGTGTCGGGTCCGAGGAAGTGCAGCATCTGGGTGACGTAGTCGATATAGTCGTCGAGATCGAACGTGCCTTCAGCCAAAGGCACCATCCGGGCATCGATCCAGTCGGTGATGTAGACATCTGCATGCGGCAGCAGTGCTTCGACGGTCCCGCGCAGCAGCGTGGCGTAATGCCCGGACATCGGCGCGACGATCAGGACCTTGTGGTCCGGCGTTCTTCCCTTCGGAAGGGAGCGCTCGAAGTGGATGAGATTGCAGAAAGGCGCGCGCCAGACGATCTTCTCGCGAACCGCCACGGGCTGCCCGTCGACGATCGTTTCCGGAAGGCCGAATTCCGGTTTGCCGTAGCGCCGCGTGGCGCGCTCGAAAACCTCCAACCCCGCGGCCGCGGCACGACCGAAATAGGTGTGCGAGACGGGATTCATCGGATTGTTGAAGGCGAGGCGCAGCGCATCCGCGGCCGTACGCCACGGGGCCATCATGGCATGGTTCAATTCGTAAAGCTGGTAGAACATGGGACGCGTACCCCTTGTTTCAATCAATGACAATGCCGCTCCCAGTCGGACGCAAGCTTGCGATTGTTTGTCTTGGTGTCCGCAATCGCTGCCAGACCACCACGGTTTTTGTGCAGTGCAACAATATGCCCTTTCCACCTCGGAACAAGATCTCTCAGTAAAATGTTACTGGATTCCCAACACTGCGCCCGTTCCCTTTCGCGAGGCTGTTCTCGCGAAAAGCCGGGCAAGGCAATTGCTTAGCCGGAAATTCCGTAAAAGCGGGCCGCCGTGCGCGAAAAAACATTCTCCCGCTCCAAGGGTGTGAGGTGCGCCGTCAGTTCCTGTGCCGCAGCAAACCATGCGCCATAATCCGCGTCGAGCAGCACCACCGGCCAGTCGCTGCCGAACATCACGCGATCGGGCCCAAAGACATCGAGGAGATGCGCTGCATAGGGCTTGAGTCTCTCGACCGACCAGCCGGCTCCAGCCTCCGTCACTAGCCCCGAGAGCTTGACGTGAACGTTCGGGCGACGCGCGAGCGCTGCCATATCGGACCGCCAAGGCTCCAGCTCTCCCGCGGCGATAAAGGGCTTGGCGCCGTGGTCGACGACGATCGCAAGCGCGGGCACCTCATCGGCAAGGGTCGCGATCACCGGCAAATGCCGCGGCTGGATCAAGGCGTCGAACCTGAGGTCCAATTGCGGTAATGCCTGCAGAGTGACAATCGCCCGCGGCTGCAGGATCCAGGCAGTCTCCACAATGCCTTGCAGCATCGGTCGGATACCCTTGAACTTCCGGTGGGCCTTAAGACGGCTGATCTCCGAAATAGCATCGGCGGCCAGAATGTTGACCCAACCGACCACGGCGGCGACCGTATCCTCCCGTTCTGCGAGCGAAAGCAGGAACTCGGTTTCCTTCACGTTCGGCGCGGCCTGAACGAGGACGGTTCGCGAAATTCCTGACGCCGCGAGGTGAGGCTTGAGGTCGTCGGGTCCGAAATCACGGTAAATCGGCGCCAGATCGGGCACCGGCCAGTCGTTATGGCCAAGGCCGAGCGTCCAGTAGTGCTGGTGAGCATCGATGAAGGTCATGCGGCACCCACTTTTATCACCGCCTTGACGAGACCGGACTTGTCATGCGCCCAGCGCGGCAGATCGTGCACCGCCTGATCGAGTGTCGTGCGATGGGTGATCAGCGCATCGATCGGGACCAGGCCGTCGCGAAGCGACGCAATCACGTGGTCGAAATCCACACGCGTGGCGTTGCGGCTAGCGACCAAGGTCATCTCGCGTTTGTGAAATTCCGGGTCGGAGAAACGAATATCGTCCTTGACCACGCTGACGAAGACGAGCGTTCCGCCATGGGCGACGTGGGCAAACGACCGTTCCATCGACGTTCCGTTGCCTGTTGCGTCGAAGACGACATCGAAGCCATCGCCATCCGTCGCCTGCGCGACCGCACGTTTAACGTCATCGTCGACAACGATGCGGTGCAGGAAGCCAAGCCTGTCGGCGGCGAAGCCCAGTCTTTCGGCACTCGTATCGAGAAGGGTGACGCCGTGTCCGGCGATCCGGGAAAAGATCGCCGTTCCGAGGCCGATCGGACCGGCGCCGATGACGAGCGAACGGGCGCCGGGCGCGGCGTTCGACCGACGCACCGCATGGGCTCCGATCGCCAGGAATTCGACCGCAGCGGCAGCTTCGGGCGATAGATCCTGAGCCGGATAGAGATTTTGTTCCGGCATCATGATCTCCTCGCAGAAGGCGCCATCGGTGTGAACGCCGAGAACACGGATCGCCGTACAGCAATTCGGCTTTCCGCTTCGGCAGGCCACACAGGTTCCGCAGGAGAGATAGGGATTGACCACCACCAGCGTCTCGGACGCGAGGGATGTCTCGGGGCCCGCTTCGATCACCTTCGCCGAAATCTCGTGCCCCATCACGCGGGGATATTGCAGGAAGGGGTGCTTGCCTTCGAAGATGTGATAGTCGGTACCGCAGATTCCGACATGGCTGACGGCGAGGCGGGCCCAGCCGGCGGCGGGTGCCCCCGGTCGGTTACGGTCGACGATCTCGAGGCGCCCCGGCTCCGGGCAGAGGATGGCTTTCATGCATGAACCCCGATCATCGCTCGCCCCGCCGCCGGAGCTGGTCGAAGTAGACGATGACGATGATGAGCAGCCCGGTGATGACGCGCTGCCAGAAGGAATTGACGTTCATGAGATTGGCGCCGTTGTTGATGGTCGCCAGAATGAAGGCGCCGAGCAGCGGGCCGTGGACCGAACCGACGGCGCCGAAAAGGCTCGTGCCGCCGATCACCGACGAGGCTATCGCTTGCAGTTCCCAGCCCTCCGCCTGCGTGGCGTTGCCGATGCCGATGCGCGAGGCAAGCAGCAGGCCGACAAAGGCTGCGCAGGTCGACGACAGGATATAGGCCAGATAGATCGTGCGGTTGACGTTGACGCCGGAAAGGCGGGCCGCCTCGCTGTTCGAGCCGACAGCAAAGAGATAGCGACCGAAACGGCTGAGGTGCAGGAAGATATAGGCCGGCACGGCGACGACGATCACCATCCAGAACAGGCTCGGCACACCGAGAAAATCGGCCCGCGAGAAATTGGTGAAGGCCTCGTTGGTGATCGATATCGTCGAGCCGTTGGTGATGAGCAGGCCGATGCCGCGCAGCGACGTCAGCGTTGCCAGCGTAATGATGAATGGCGGCAGGCCCATGCGGACGATAGCGAAGGCATGGAACGCGCCGATCAGGACGCCGATCGCCAAAGTGGCGATGAGGGCAAGCCAGAGAGGAACGCCGGCGGCAAGCAGCCATGCGACAATGACGCTGGTGAAACCGACCACGGCTCCGACCGAGAGGTCGATGCCGGCGGTGATGATCACGAAGGTCTGGCCGACGGCAAGGATTGCCGTCATCGCTCCCTGGCGCAGCAGGTTGCTGATGTTGTTTGGCGTCCAGAAGCTGTTGGTCGCGAAGCCGAGGAGCAGCCAGAGGAAGAGCAGGAGCCCCAGCAACGTCAGACCGAACAGGATGCTGATCCCTTTCCTCGGCGTCGGCCCCGCGCTGCTTTCTACCGTTTCCACACTCATCTCGTTCCTCCCTGCAGTCCCTTATGCCTGTTTCTCGCAATCACGCGCCGATCGCCTGTGCCAGCACGTCCTCATGGCTGGCGGTACGGTAGCCGTGGCTTCCCACAACCCGCCCCTGCCGGAAGACATGAAGCCGGTCCGACAGTTCGTAGACCTCGGGCAAGTAGGAGGAGATCAGGATAATGCCCGCTCCCTTCTCCAGCAGCCGCGAGAAAAGCCGATAGATTTCCGCCTTGGTGCCGACATCGACGCCGACGGTCGGTTCGTCGAAGATGAACAGCTTTGCCCCGTGGCTCAGCCATTTGCCGATGACGATCTTCTGCTGATTGCCGCCGGACATGGCCGATGCCAGCACCCGGCGTGACGGCGTCTTGATCTTCAGATCCCTGATCTGGCGATCGGCGTTTGCGGCCTCTTCGGCACGGTTGATCGTCAGTCCGCGCGTCAGCCTGCGGAAAACCGGCAAGTTGATGTTGAGGCCGATCGGCAGGTTGAGGCAGAGGCCCTGGTCACGGCGGCTCTCGGGCGCAAGCGCGATGCCGAGTTCCATTGCCCTTCGCTCACTGTCGATCTCGACCTTCCTGCCCTGCCAGAAGACCTCTCCTGCGCTGAGCCGATGGCGCCCGTAAAGGCCGAGCGCAAATTCACTGCGGCCGGCGCCGATCAGGCCGTAGAGGCCGACTATCTCGCCGGCCCTGACAGTCAGCGACACGTCGGCGAAGCCTGGGCCGCTCAGCCCCCGCGTCTCGATGAGTGTCTCGCCCGCGGTAAAATGCTCCTTGTGATAAATCTGTTCGATCGTGCGATTGATCATCAGCGCGATCAGTTCGGCCTCGTTCGTCTCGCCGATCGCCCGCGTGCCGACATGAGTGCCGTCGCGCAGAACGGAGACGCGGTCGGCAAGTTCGAACACTTCCTCCAGGCGGTGGCTGATGTAGACGATCGTGACCCCTTCACTCTGCAGCCGGCGAATGAGGCGGAACAGTTGTTCGGATTCCTGTCGCGTGAGATAGGCCGTCGGCTCGTCGAAGATCAGGAACTGGGTGCCCCGCATCGCCGCGCGGGCGGTCGCGACCAGTTGCTGCTGACCGATCGTCAGGCTGCCGAGCACCGCACCTGCGGGCAGGTTGAAGCCGAGATCGTCGAGCACCCCTTGGGCGGCGTCGGTCATCGCGCGCTTACGCATCAGGCCGCGCCTGTTCATCTCGTCACCGAGAAACATGTTGGCCGCGACGGAAAGATGCGGGCAGAGCACGACTTCCTGATGGACGGCGTTGATGCCGCGCGAAATCGCCTCGTTGGGACTTGCGAGTTGAACCGGCTCGCCGCACCACAGGATCTCGCCCGAGGTTCGAGTTATCACACCGGTCAGCAGTTTGATCAGCGTCGACTTGCCGGCGCCGTTTTCACCGACGATCGCATGGACCTCGCCGGAGAGAAAGGTGATGGTCGCGGGTTTCAGTGCTTCGACGGCACCGTAATTCTTCCGCAGACTGTGCAATTCGAGGATCGGTTCACCCTTGGGAACGGGGTGGCCGGCAGGCGTTCTCAGCTTGCCCTCGTGTCGATGGCCGACCTCGTGAAGTCCAATCATGTAAGCCTCCTCCTCGGCAGCGCCTTGCTTCAAAGCCGCCGGCGGCGCTGCAATGCCTTAGAAACTGCGCATAACCCCGAAAATCGCTTGCAACTCCCGGGGTTATGCGCCGACCCGGAAGGCGACGGCGCCCCCTCGAACCTGCTGTCGCCTCATCCGGATCCTTAGATCGTTCCACCGCGTCGGTGACGCAGTGAAACGATCTGACTCTTTGAGACTTCGCCAACTCCGGACGGAAAAACCGTCACATTGGAATTGCTTCAGTTCACCTTCGGATTCAGAAGCGCATCGATTTTCGGATCGGCCATGTTGGCCTTGGTGACGAGGTTCGCGCCGGTATCGACATTGGCTTCGACCTTCTCGCCCTTCGAGACCGCAAGCGCCGTCTTTACGCCATCATAACCCATGCGATAGGGATCCTGCACCACCAGACCCGCCAGCACGCCTTCTTTCAGGAAGCCGACCGTCTTTTCGTCGCTGTCGAAGCCGATCACCTTGATCTTGTCACCGAGCTTGTTCTCGGCGATCGCTTGGCCGACGCCCTGCGCCATGATCAGATTGGAGGCGAAGACGCCGACGAGATTCGGATTGGCGGTGATCAGGTCGGTCATCATGTTGAGGCCGGTCGTTGCCTGACCATCGGCATATTTGTCGGCAACGACCTTGAAGCCCGGATACTTGGTCTTGACCTGATCGAGGAAGCCTTCACGGCGCTGGTCGAGAGAGCCGACGCCGGGCAGGCTGGTGATGATGGCGATTTCGCCTTCCTCCTTGCCGGTCGCCTCCTTGATCGCCGCAGCGAGCCCGTCGGCGGCAATACGACCGCCCTGGACGTTGTCGGTCGTCAGGAACGAGGTGAAGGCCTTCGAGTCTGCCGCCGAATCGATGCCGATGATCGGGACCGACTTTGCTGCCTCGTCGATCGGCTTGCCAAGCGCCTTGAACTCGGTCGGCGAGATCACGACTGCGGCTGGCGAGCCGGCGACGGCGTTTTCAAGGATGCTGATCTGGCCGTTGATGTCCGATTCGGACTGAGCGCCAAGTTCCGGCACATTCACGCCGAGGTCCTTGCCGGCGGCGCGCGCGCCCGCGAGAACGATCTGCCAGTAGAAGGAAGTGGTGTCCTTCACGATAATCGGGATCGTGACGTCCTGGGCGAAGGACGCGACGGGCGCCATGGTGGCGAGGAAGGCGGCACCGGCAAGTGCGGTGAAGGCTCGGCGGGACAGAATGCGCTTGGTTATGCTCATCGGGTTTCTCCTCTCAAGTAACACCTCGTTCCGTTATCGAATGCGATCCGCAAGGTGCATACGGATCGATCTTTTATCTATAAAAAACAGATTGACACGCTAGCGCAGTGAATTTGAAATGGCAAGCCGTTCTGCCGATCCCATTCATCGCGTTCCTCCCAGACGCAACAATATGTTTTCATAGGCATTTCCGGAAGGGTACAGGCGTACCGGTGTCCCGGTTTGCCGCCGCGCGGACATCAAGTCAGCGCAACGGCACCTGTCAGGCCCGTACCGCGTCCAGCCCGAGTTCGGGCGCGACAAGTGTGTAAGGCTCGAAGGCGGCGAAGTCTTCCGCCGCGATCTTCTGTCGGGTGAGTTCCATATTGCGCTCGAGGCTCGCGGGCTTTGCGGTGCCGAGCAGCACCGAAGCGACCTGCGGACTGGCAAGAGGGAACTGGAGCGCAGGTGCAGCGAGCGGCATGCCGCGATCGCGTGCGATCTTTTCCATTGCGGCAACACGCCCCCGCACTTCTTCGCTGGCCGGCATATAGTCGAAATGGGCGCCTTCGACCGGTCCGGTGGCGAGAATACCGGAATTGAACACGCCGCCAACGACGAGCGATGTCCCCTTCTTCTCGCAAAGCGGAAGCAACTCGGCGACCGCCGAGCGGTCGAGAAGCGTGTAGCGACCGGCCAGGAGTATGCAGTCGATATCGGCCCGCCGCATGACCTCAAGGCAGACCGGCACCTCGTTAACGCCCAGGCCATAGGCCGAGATGACGCCGCTCGACTTCAGCTCTTCCAGGGCCTTCAGGCCGGAATCCATCAGCTGCCGTAAAAACACGGCATTCTTCGCGGCGCCGTGGGTGTAGACGCCGATATCATGAACATAGAGGATATCGATGCGATTGAGACCGAGGCGGGCGTAGCTGAAATCGACGGACCGCATGATCGCGTCATAGCTGTAGTCGAAAGTGACGTCGAAATTCAGCGGTTTTACGTAGGAATAGTCCGGAACGGCGCTTTCCGGGACCGGACGAAGCAGGCGGCCCACTTTTGTCGAAAGCACGAAGCTGTCGCGCGGCTTGTCCTGCAGGAAATCGCCGACGCGCCGCTCGGCCAGGCCCAACCCATAATAGGGCGCCACGTCGAAATAGCGGATGCCGGCCGCCCAAGCGGCGTCGAGCGTCTCCATCGCTGCCTCCCGCGTGCATTCGCGATAGAGGCCGCCAAGCCCGGCCGCACCAAAACTGTATTCGGTCACGGAGAGATTCGTCCGGCCGATTTTTCTTTTCTGCATTCCCTGTCTCCTCCCTCCAAGGATGCGCTCTTCCCACATCGTCAGAGTGTCGCCCCCAGATGCCAGGGAACGAATTCATTGTCGCCATAACCGAAGAGTTCGCTCTTGGTCTTGCGGCCGGAAGCGGTATCGATGATGAGATCGAAGATTTCACGGCCAAGACCGGCAATGGTTGCCTCTCCCGAAGCGATCACGCCGCAATCGATGTCCATGTCTTCCTCCATGGCGCGATAAAGCGGCGTGTTGCTGGTGAGCTTGATCGACGGCGCAGGGCGACAGCCGAAGCAACTGCCGCGTCCTGTCGTAAATGCGATGACATTCGCGCCGCCCGCGACCTGTCCGGTTGCCGAAACCGGGTCGTAGCCGGGCGTATCCATGAACACGAGCCCATGCTCGGTGACGCGCTCGGCGTAGTTGTAGACAGCCGTCAACGGCGACCGCCCGCCCTTGGCGACCGCACCGAGCGATTTCTCCAGGATCGTCGTGAGACCGCCGCGCTTGTTGCCCGGCGAAGGATTGTTGTCGAGCGATGCACCATGCAATGCCACGTAATTTTCCCACCAGGAAATCAGTCCGTCGAGCTTCACCGCGACGCCTTCGTTGACCGCCCGGCTGCGCAAGAGGTGTTCGGCGCCATAAATCTCCGAGGTCTCCGAGAGGATAGCGGTGCCGCCGGCGCTCGCGAGAATATCGACTGCTGCGCCGAGCGCCGGGTTCGCCGTAACGCCTGAAAGCCCGTCGGAGCCGCCGCATTGCAGGCCGACAATGATCTCGCTGACCGGAATCGGCACGCGCCGCGCCGTTGCGACTTCCTGGGCGATTTCGTCGAGGACACCCAGGGCGCGCTCGACCGACCGCCGGGATCCGCCCGCCTCCTGGATGTTGAAATGGCGCTTTTCCGCGCCGGAGCCGCTCTGGCCGTAGAGCGTCAACTGGTTGACCTCGCAGCCGAGCCCGACCATCAGCACGCCGCCGAAATTGGCGTGACGCGCATAGCCGGCGAGCGTCCGGTGCAGGTTCTTCATCCCCTCGCCGGTCGACGACATGCCGCAGCCTTGATCATGCACGATCGGCACGAAGCCATCTATGCCTTCGTATCTCGGCAGGATGCGCCGGTTGGCCTCGTCGGCGATGGCTCGACAGACCGTGGTGGAACAGTTCACGCTTGCGATGATGCCGATATAGTTGCGGGTGGCGGCCCGCCCGTCGGCCCTGCGGTAACCCAGGAAAGTCCGGGCCTTGTCGGCCGCACTCGCGGCTTCCGGCGGAACGGCTGCGCCAATCGCAAGACGGTCCTTGTCAAAGGCGAGATTGTGCGAATGAACATGGTCGCCAGCGCCTATGTCGCCGGTCGCGCGGCCAATCGCCTGCGCATATTTGATTACCGGCTCGCCGCTTGCGATGGCTCGTGTCGCAACCTTGTGGCCGGGCTCGATCCGCGCCTTGGCCCGGGCGCCACCCGGAAGCAGCTGCCCCGCTTCGATCGGGAAGGTGGCAACAGCGACATTGTCCTCCGGCGAGAGAAGGATTGAAGACGGGGCGGCGGACAAATTGCGGCACTCCTGAATTCATTCTTGTGCAATAGTCGCACGATCAATTTGTCTTTTATCCACAATAGACAGAAATCCGTCAACAGGTATTATGATCGAAAACTCGCGTCATGGACCATGGCCGGCCGTAAGGGCGTGGAAAGATCGGGGGCGACCGAATGCCTGGATATCGTTGCCGCAACGAAGACAAACCTGCGTCGCCGGGCTATTGCATCATTGCTTCGGTCGGCGCCGACTCGATGAATCACGCAGTAAATCAAAATGCTACTGCCGCTTCCGAGCGTCTGGTAAGACGCCCCAAGCCGTAGAACAGCAACAGTTCCGGGCGCGACGCCCGCAGCAACAGGGAACCGGCCGGACTTTCCATGGCGAAGCAGAACACCGTTTTCAAGGATGCCTTCAATCGCTGCCTGAAGCTGCTGGCAGAGACCTCCACGCTGCCTTCCGAACCGGAACTCGGGCAGGTGCTGGGGGTGAGCCGCACCACGGTCCGGGCCATTCTTTCCCGCTGCGAGGAGCTCAAGCTGATCATCTGGGACAAACGCCGGAAGATCGTGCTGCGCCGCCCGGAGCCGCGCGACTATTTTCCGACCGAAGAAACCAATTCGCTTGCCGAGATCATCGAGCGCAGTTTCATGCGCCGGATTCTGGCCGGAGGCGCCGAACCCGGCATGCAGATCAACGAGCTAGAGCTCGCGCGCGAGATCGGCACCGGGACGACAAGCGTACGCGAATTCCTGATCCGCTTCAGCCGCTTCGGCCTGATCGAGAAGCGGCCGAACAGCCATTGGGTGCTCAAGGGCTTTACCCGCGAGTTCGCGCTCGAACTGACCGAAGTGCGGGAAATGTTCGAGTTGAGATCCGCCGCGACCTTCGTCGCCCTGCCGGGGGACCACCCCGCCTGGGAGGAGCTGAAGAAGATCGAGGCGGTGCACCGCGAAATCCTCGCTGACATCGACAACCGCTACAAGGAGTTTTCCGAACTCGACGAGCGCTTCCATCTGCTGGTGCATAAGTCGTCCAGCAACCGCTTCATCATCGACTTCTACGACATCATCGCGATCGTCTTCCACTATCACTACCAGTGGAACAAGGCGAACTCGCGTGAACGCAATGCGCGTGCGCTCGAAGAGCATCTCGCCTATATCGCCGCGCTGCAGTCGCGCGACCCGAAGCAGGTGGACCAGGCTTGCCGGCGGCATTTGAAATCGGCGCGGGAGACCCTGCTGCAATCCATTCCGTAGCCGGCTACCGGGTTATCTCAACTCGGCCGCGCTCAGTATCCGGATTCGGGCCTCGAGGTTTGTTGCTCGCCTGAAAATTCCTGCCGCAAGCGCTGCGTCGCGCTGACAAGGAGTGTGACGTCCGTGCCGATGGCCATGAAATCCGCGCCAAGATCGCGGTAATCGCGCGCTTGGGCAAGATCGAGGGTCATGATGCCGCGCGCCTTGCCGGCGCGTTTGATGCGCGCGAAAGCATCGACAATGGCGGCCCGGACTTCGGGGTGGCCGGAATTGCCGAGATGGCCCATGTCCGCGGCGAGGTCGGCGGGGCCGATGAAGAGGCCGTCCACGCCGTCGAGCGCGGCGATGGCGTCGATCGCATCCAGCCCCTTGCGGCTCTCGATCTGCAGGATGAGGCAAATCTCCTCGTTGGCCGTCTGCAGATAATCGCCGATCCGCCCGAAATTCGAGGCGCGGCCAAGAGCGGCGCCGACGCCGCGAATGCCGTGCGGCGGATAACGAACGGCGCGGACCAGTTGCCGCGCCTGCTCGACGCTATCGACCATGGGGATCAGCAGGGTCTGAACGCCTGTGTCGAGCGCCTGCTTGATGAGCGCCGTATCGCCGACGGGCAGACGAACGATCGGATGGCTGGCGCGCCCCGCGATCGCGCGGAACTGCGCCGAGAGAAGCGGTAGATCGTTCGGAGCATGCTCGCCGTCGATCAGCAGCCAATCGTAACCGCTATCGGCCACGACTTCGGCGGCGTAGGGATTGGCCAGCGCCACCCACAGGCCGAGCTGGAAACGGTTTTCGCGGATCGCCGCTTTAAAGGGGTTTTTCGGGGCCGGCATGATCGGTCTCCTCTTCCGGACGGATCATGGGAAAGTCCGCCGGGCATTAGAATCGATTATGAAGACTAACTTCTTCCCGGCAAAAGAAAACCGGCCAGGGCTCCCGGCCGGTTTTGCATCAACACCGGTGGTTGGCCGCCTCAGGCAATACCGCCGAGGCAGACGTACTTGATCTCCATGAACTCCTCGATGCCGTATTTCGAGCCTTCGCGGCCGAGGCCGGAAAGCTTGACACCGCCGAACGGCGCCTCGGCTGTGGAGATGAGCCCGGTATTGACGCCGACCATGCCGTATTCCAGCGCTTCCGCGACACGGAAAACGCGCGCGAGATCCTTGGCGTAGAAATAGGAAGCAAGGCCGAACTCCGTGTCGTTGGCTTGGGCGATCACATCGGCCTCGTCCTTGAAGCGGAAGAGCGGGGCCACGGGCCCGAAGGTCTCCTCGCGCGCGATGGCCATCGCCTGGGTGACGTTGGCCAGCACCGTTGCCTCGAAGAACGTGCCGCCGAGGGCATGGCGCCTGCCGCCCTGGACCACGCGAGCGCCCTTGGCAAGCGCATCGGCCACATGCTCCTCGACCTTGGCGAGCGCCGGCTGGTCGATCAGCGGCCCCAGAATGACGCCTTCTTCCATGCCGTTGCCGGTCTTCAACTTGGCGACGGCGGCGGCAAGCTTTTCGGAGAAGGCCTCGTAGACACCGTCCTGAACATAGATGCGGTTGGCACAGACGCAGGTCTGGCCATTGTTGCGGAACTTGGCGATCAGCGCACCCTCGACTGCCGCATCGAGGTCGGCATCGTCGAAGACGATGAAGGGCGCGTTGCCGCCAAGCTCGAGACCAAGCTTCTTGATCGTGGTCGCGCTCTGGCGATAGAGCTCGGCGCCGACTTCGGTCGAGCCGGTAAAGGTCAGCTTGCGCACGGTCGGGTTCGAGGTCATCTCGGCGCCGATTTCGCGCGCCGAGCCGGTGATGACGCTGAAGAGGCCCTTCGGCATGCCGGCGCGTTCGGCAAGAACGGCAATCGCAATCGCCGAGAAGGGCGTCTGTGCGGCGGGCTTCAGCACCATCGCGCAGCCGGCGGCAAATGCGGGTCCGGCTTTGCGGGTGATCATCGCGTTGGGGAAGTTCCAGGGCGTGATGGCCGCGACGACGCCAATCGGCTGTTTCATCACCAGGATGCGCTTGTCCTTCTGATGGCCGGGCACGATGTCGCCATAGACGCGACGCGCCTCTTCCGCGAACCATTCGATGAAGCTTGCGCCGTAGACGATTTCGCCGGTCGCTTCCGCCAGCGGCTTGCCCTGTTCGGTCGTCAGAATCCGGCCGAGATCGTCCTTGTTCTCGATTATCAGCTCGAACCAGCGACGCAGGATGGTGGAGCGCTCCTTGGCGGTGCGTGCCGCCCATTCCTTCTGCGCCCGCGCTGCGGTTTCAATTGCAGCCCGGGTTTCGGCGGCGCCAAGCTTCGGAACACGGCCGATGATCTCACCGGTCGCCGGATTGTTCACCTCGATCGCGTTTTTCGGGTCGGCTTCGATCCAGTTTTCGCCGACGAGAGCGGCCTGGCGAAACAGCGACGGATCTTTCAAGTTCATGGCGCGTCCTTCCTCGGAAAAAACTACAGAACTTATACAACTTTTTTAGACAGTTCGACAATCACCTTGAACGCCGTTTCTGCATCATCCTGCGTCATGCTGAATTGCCCCGCCTGGAACCGGATGGCAATGCGCCCGTCGACGCGCGTCTGCGTCAGGTAGATCCGGCCGTCGTCGTTGATCGCCTTCACCAGAGCGAGATTATGGGCGTCGGCATCGGAGCCGCCGGCATGTCGGAACGAAAAGAGAGACAGAACCGGTTCTGTAACGATTTCGAAGCTCGGTTCGTTCCGCAAGCGCTCCGCCAGATTCTCGGCCCAGCGCACATGGTTGCGGATCATTTGCCTCAGTCCTGAAAGCCCGTGGAAGCGCAACAGAAACCAGAGCTTGAGGGCGCGGAAGCGCCGGCCCAGCGGCACCGACCATTCGGAGTAGTTGACGACGCCGTCCTGCCCATGGGTCTTCAGGAATTCCGGCTGGATGGCCAGGGAGCGCACCAGATCGTCAGGGTTGCGGAGGAAATGGGCGGAGCAGTCGAACTGTGCACCGAGCCATTTGTGCGGATTGAAGACGACCGAATCGGCGCCTTCGACGCCCTGCCAGAGTGGGCGGAATTCCTCGCAGATCATCGCTGCCCCCGCCCAGGCGGCGTCCACGTGGACATAAAGGCCATGTCCTCTCGCGACACGGACAACCTCGGCAATATCATCGCAGGCGCCGACACTTGTCCCGCCGGTGCAAGCGATGATGCCCGCCGGAACATAACCTGCCTTGCGGTCCGCCTCGATCGCCGCGGCAAGGGCAACGCAGTCCATCGCCCGACGCTCGCCGACCGTCGGTATGCGGACGAGGTTCTCTTCGCCTATGCCGCTCACCCAGATGGCGCGGTCGATCGAGGTGTGGACCTGGTCGGAGGAATAGACGCGGACTTTAGGATTGGCGGCGAGCCCTGCCCGATTGCCGTTCCAGGCCAAGGCCTTCTCCCGCATCACCAGAACGGCGGCGAGCGTGGCCGACGACGCGGAATCCTGAATGACACCGGAAAAATCCGCCGGCAGTCCGATCGCCTGCCGCAACCAATCCAGCATCTTCGCCTCGAGCTCGGTCGCTGCCGGCGAGGTCTGCCAGAGCATGCATTGCGCCGCGACTGCGGTAACCAAGTATTCTGCGACGACCGAGACGGGCGCTGCATTGGCGGGGAAATAGGCAAAGAAACGCGGGTGCTGCCAGTGTGTCATGCCCGGCATGATAACCTTCTCGAAATCCTCGAAGATCCGCTCCATGGCCTCGCCGGCTTCCGGTGGGGATTGCGCGATTTGGCCCGCTATCTCACCGGCTTCCGTCTGCGCTCGGACGGGACGATCCCGAAGGGATTGCCGGTAGTCCACACCCCAATCCGCGGCCCTGGCTGACCAATGTCTGAACGTTGCCTCATCCATCGTTCCCTCCCATTTCCATGTTGCGGTTCCATCGATGCTGGAACTTTTGTAGCGTGACGCCGAATCCGCCCTCCTGGCCACCATCGAGTCTTTGGGATCTCCCAAAAGGATTCACGCGCAAATAAGGATGTTCGTTTGTGACAGAAATCAACCATAGAAGAGCCGACCACCCGATCCACTCGATCTTCCTGGAGCGCTGGTCGCCGCGCGCCTTTACCGGCGAGGAAATCAGCGAAAAGGATCTGCTTGCCCTCTTTGAAGCGGCACGTTGGGCACCTTCGGCGAGCAACAACCAACCCTGGCGCTTCGTCTATGCCCGCCGCGGTACCGAGCACTTTGCGTCGCTCTTGGACATTCTTGATGAAAGCAACCAGCGCTGGGCGAAAAACGCCGCGGCGATCGTCATCATTCTTTCGAAGACCCATAGGCTTACCTCGACCGGCGAGATGCGACCGGCCTACACACACGCCTTCGACACCGGCGCTTCATGGTTGGCGCTCGCGCTGCAGACCCGGCTTGCGGGGTTGTACGCTCATGCGATGGCGGGGATTGACCGGGACAAGGCCATGCGCGTGCTCGGCGTACCGGAACACTACCGGGTCGAAGCCGCCGTCGCGATCGGCAAACTTGCCGATCCGTCCACGCTGCCGGACGATCTGCGCGAGCGGGAAAAACCGAGCCAGCGCAAGCCGCTCGCCGACTTCGTCTTCGAAGGCCAGTTCAAGGCCGACTGACGGCGTAAAAGAAGACCGGCGCCTTTCGGCGCCGGCCAGATCTGGATCCTGCGATCAAGCGGATCAGATATCGAGATTGGCAACGCTGAGAGCGTTTTCCTGGATGAAATCGCGCCGCGGCTCCACCTCGTCGCCCATCAGACGCGAGAACAGGCCGTCGGCGTCGGTCGCATCGGCAACCTTGACCTGCAGCAGCGAGCGGACATTCGGGTCGAGCGTCGTTTCCCAGAGCTGCTCGGCATTCATCTCGCCAAGGCCCTTGTAACGCTGCATCGTCAGCCCCTTGCGGCCGGCCGCGAAAATCGCATCGAGCAGCGCTCGCGGGCCGCTGATGGCCTGGGTGCCATCACGGCGGCGCAGCACCGGCGGTTCGGAATAGACTTCCTTCAGTTTCGCCGTCAGTTGGTCGATATGGCGGGCGTCGGAGGAGCCGATCAGCGCCATGTCGAGCACCGCGACTTCCTTGACGCCGCGCACCATGCGCTCAAGCTTCAGGCCGCCTTCCGCAGTGACCGTTCCAGACCAGCCGCGCTCGGTCTCCTCGGCGATGATGTCGAGTCGGCGCGCCACTTCCGCCGCCGCGTCCTGAAATTCATCGCGCCGGCCATTCAGTTCGACATTCAACGCGCCGGCAATGGCAGCCTGCTCCACGATCGCCCGGCTGTAGCGGGAATGCAGGCCATCCATCAGCGAACGCAAGCGCAGCGCATCATTGATGACTTCGCGCAGGTCCTGCCCGGCTCTCACCTCGCCGGACGCAAGCGCCAGGGACGCTTCCTCGAGGCCCATGCTGATCAGGTAGTCTTCGAGCGCCTTTTCGTCCTTCAGGTATTGCGTGGACTTGCCGCGCGTCACCTTATAGAGCGGCGGCTGGGCGATATAGAGGTGGCCGCGCTCGATCAATTCCGGCATCTGCCGGAAGAAGAAGGTGAGCAGCAGCGTGCGGATGTGGGCGCCGTCGACGTCGGCATCCGTCATGATGATGATCTTGTGATAGCGCAGCTTGTCGGCGTTGAACTCGTCCTTGCCGATCGAGGTACCGAGCGCGGTGATCAGCGTGCCGATTTCCTGGCTCGAAAGCATCTTGTCGAAGCGCGCGCGCTCGACGTTGAGAATCTTGCCGCGCAGCGGAAGGATCGCCTGGTTCTCGCGCGAACGGCCCTGCTTGGCCGAACCGCCTGCCGAATCACCCTCCACCAGGAACACTTCCGACTTCGCCGGATCGCGCTCGGAGCAATCGGCGAGCTTGCCGGGCAGCGACGAGATATCGAGCGCACCCTTGCGGCGCGTCAACTCGCGCGCCTTGCGCGCCGCTTCGCGCGCCGCGGCCGCCTCGACAACCTTGCCAACGAGGATTTTTGCGTCCGACGGGTTTTCCTCCAGCCAGACACTCAACGCTTCGTTGACGAGGCTCTCGACAACAGGCCGGACTTCCGAGGAAACCAGCTTGTCCTTGGTCTGGGACGAGAACTTCGGATCCGGCACCTTCACCGACAGCACAGCCGTCAGGCCCTCGCGGCAGTCGTCGCCGGTCAGCGACACCTTCTCTTTCTTGGTGATGCCGGACGTATCGGCATAGGAGGTGATCTGACGTGTGAGTGCGCCGCGGAAGCCCGCCATATGCGTGCCGCCGTCGCGCTGCGGGATGTTGTTGGTGAAGCAGAGCACGTTCTCGTGATAGCTGTCGTTCCACCACATCGCCACCTCGACGGTGATGCCGTCCTTCTCGCCACGGATCGAAACCGGTTTGTGGACGAGTGGCTTCTTGGCTCGGTCGAGATAGGCGACGAAAGCTTCCAGGCCGCCGTCATACATCATCTCGTCCTGCCGCACGTCAGAATGGCGCTTGTCGGTCAGCACGATACGCACGCCGGAATTGAGAAAGGCGAGTTCGCGCAGGCGATGCTCAAGCGTGGCGTAGTCGAATTCGGTCTTTGAGAAGGTCTGTTCGCTCGGCAGGAACGTCACTTCCGTGCCGGTCTCGCCTCCCGCGTCCCCGGTGATCGTCAGCGGCCCATCGGCAACGCCGTGGGTGAAGCTCATCTCATGAATCTTGCCGGCACGGCGGATCTTGAGTTTCAGCGAGACGGACAGCGCATTGACGACGGAAACGCCCACGCCGTGCAGGCCGCCCGAGACCTTGTAGGAGTTCTGGTCGAATTTGCCGCCGGCGTGAAGCTGCGTCATGATGACCTCGGCCGCCGAGACGCCCTCTTCCCGGTGGATGTCGGTCGGAATGCCGCGGCCGTTGTCGGTCACCGTCACCGAACCCTCCGGATTGAGCGTCACCGTGACAATATCCGCATGACCGGCAAGCGCTTCGTCGATTGCGTTGTCGACGACCTCATAGACCATGTGATGCAGACCGGAACCATCGTCGGTGTCGCCGATATACATGCCCGGCCGCTTGCGTACGGCATCGAGCCCTTTCAGCACCTTGATGGAATCGGCACCATATTCGGCGATGGCGCCGGTTTCGGTCTCAGGAAAATCGGTCATTCGGCTTCAGGTCTTTCCAGGTTTTGCGAACGGCGTGATTCAGTGCGAATCACAGCGCGGGAGGCCTCGCGGAATATAGGAAATTTGTCCACGGGTTCCAAATCCCGGGCCGCGCGAGACGGCCGGGAAAGGCTTTCATCCCCTGTCATTATCAGGAATTGTGGCTTTTTCCAAAACATCTTCCAAAGCCCGGATCGTCTCTTCCGACAAACTGCGAATCTGTCCGCTCAACCGGTTGGCAAACGCGGTGTGGCCGGGCGGCAGGCCGGATGTGTCGAGTACGACCTTCGGGTCGGAAATGTCGGCGATCCGGAAGAGTTCGTCCGCCTCGTCCCAGATGACGTTGAAATAGCCGGCGACGCGTTGAAGGAAGTCGAAGCTCGGCGCCCCCCGTTTGCCGTGTTCAAGCGCTGAAAGGTAGGCCGCGGAAACGCCGATCGCAGCCGCCATCTGCTTTTGCGACACGCCCTTCCTGCGCCGCAGTTCGCGCATGGCCTCGCCAAAGGGCGTCATATCGCACTACCCTTGGCACGCGCCAAGCGGACATAAAGAGCGCCCTCACCGCCATGGTTTCGCGCCGCCGGCTCGTAGGACGAGATCAGAGACCGGAACTCCGGAAGCGAAAACCAGAGCGGCACCGCCCTTTTCAGCGCGCCATCGCTACCGAGCGACGTGCCCTTGCCAGTGATGACCAGCACGTGGCGAAGGCCGCGCTCGTGCGCCTTGAGGAGAAACTGCAACAGGAGGCCATGCGCTTCACTCTGGATCATGCCGTGCAGGTCGATCCGCGCTTCGAGCGCCAGACGGCCCTTTGAGAGCTTGCGTTTCACCGGTCTCTCGAGCGGATGGTGACGGCGCTCGGGCTTGCCTTTGCTGAGCGCAAAGCCCTTTTCACTTTTCTCAGGCGAGGCTGCCGCAACGGTCGGAGATTCCGGCGCCGCGGCGAGCGACTCCCTTTCGCTCTCGCCAAGCAGATCCGCAAGATCGTCGAGGCGGCCGGGCATGGGCCTGGTCGAACGTGCGACCTTCCCCCAAAGAATGCGATCCTCTGGCGAAAGCTTCTTTTCCTTAGCCATGGCGGTATCTGGCCGCGGCCGCACGAGGAACGAAGATGAAGAAGTCCGCCGCATTGCGCACCGATCCCGCGAGATCGCCCGCCGCGTTACCGGATCCGGTGAAGATGTCTCCCCGCGCAGGCCCGACGATCGCAGAACCGGTGTCCAGCGCGAGCATCAGACGCGCGAACGAACGCCCGCCGTCGAGATGGGTCAGGGTCTCGCTGGCGATGTAGAAGGGGACGCCGAAGGTGTGAATGAGCCGATCGATGGCAAGCGACCGGCCCGGCTCCAGCGGCACCTTTGCCGCGGCAACGGGGCCTAGGTCTTCCTCGTCTACCGACGCCTCGCGAAAGAAGATGAAGGACCGATTGTGCCACAGAACTTCGTCCACCTTTTCAGGATGCGCGGCAAGCCAATTGCGGATGCTGGCCATGGACACGGTCGCGGTATCTATTTCTCCGCGATCGATCAGCAGCTTTCCGATTGCTGAAAAGCGGTGCCCGGTCTTTGCCGCATAGGTGATGCGGCGACGCGATCCGTCCGGATAGACCAGTCGGGCTGCACCCTGCACATGAACGAAAAAAACGTCGACCTTCGAGCGGGCATAGGCGATCTCAAGCCCGCGCCCCGCGAGAAAGCCCCCATCGATCGCCTGGCGGTCCGGGTGCTCTTCGATCTGATCGCCCGAAAGGCGACCGAAGGCGAAATAGGAATCCATGCCTTCCGGGCGGTTCGCGTCGTCGATATCGATCAAATCGGCCGGTCTGCGATAGAAGGGAAAGCGAAAGATCTCATCCGCCTCGGCACGAACCTCGACCTCCGGCTCGTAAAAAGCGGTGACGAAGCCCGTGCCGCCCTCGCCGGTCCGGACCCTGAACGGTAGGAACTGCTCCTCGAAGAAGGCGCGCGCAGCCGTCGGACCAGAAACGTTCGTGCCGGCCGCCTCGAAAGCGGGCAACAGGTCGGCCACGGAAATGCCGAGCGAGCCCGTCTTGTACGGCTTGGCCGTGGCGACGTGGTGATGACAGCGCCGAAGAGCCGCAATGACGGGTCTCGGGTCGTCCGCTTGCCAACCCGGCAAGTCCGAAAAGGCGACCGGCTCGAGATGAAAGGCCATGATCGCCTCAGTTTTCCGATTCTGTGGCGATCAGTTTCCAGTTGGGATCGCGCGACCGGATATCACGCGAAAAGGTCCAGAGGTCGTTCACTTCGGCAACGGAGTCGGCATCGCCGTCGATCAGCTTGCCCTGCTTGTCATAGGTGGCCGAGATGAGCTGGCTGATGATCCGGACGGTGATATTTTCCTCGTTGTCCTTGATCTCCGCATGGGTGATGTCGGCCTTCTCGATGCCGACAAAGGTGGATTTGACCACCTCGCCCCTGGCCTCCCGCTCGGAAATGGCGGCATCAAAGCCCTCGTAGACCTCGCGCGACAACAAGCCCTTGAGCGTCTTGCGGTCGCCATCCGCGAAAGCCATCACGATCATCTCGTAGGCCATCTTGGCGCCGTTGACGAAATCCTCCGGATTGAAGCTGCGGTCGGCATCGCTCAGTGCCCTGAGCTGGCCGTTCAAAGGCGTGCCAACCTTGGCAAAGGTATCGATGGCTGTGTAGCGGGACTCCTCTTCAGCCGCACTTTCGCGGCGGGGGAGTTGCACGACCTTGCCATTGTCGGCGTTCTCCGGCCCCTTGCTCACCTCGCGGGGCGAATAGGGATCGAAAGGCGGGCGTTCACTGCCGGTCCGGCGCCCCAGAACGCTGCGCAACTGCAGGAAGATGACCACGGCAGCGATCAGGAAAAAAAACGTGATGAAGTCAAAAGAGCCCATTTCCACCCGGAACCGCTGTTAGAATTTCTCTGAACTATTCCATATAGTCCGCAAGGATAAACCATTCAAATGGCGATGTCGCACCCTTAAACCGGAGGCCAACCAATTGCACGAAACTTCTTGGGAGCGGCGCCGATGCGTTCCTTGATCCTCCCGCTCGTCATCCTCGGGCTTCCGCTCGCCGAAATCGCCGGCTTCGTCATCGTCGGTCGCGAAGTCGGGCTGCTGGCGACGCTGCTCCTCGTATTCCTGAGCGGCGCGGTCGGTATCGCGTTGCTGCGCATCCAGGGATTCGAGGTGTTTCGCCGCGTGCAGGAGTCGGCACGCGCGGGCCGAGATCCGGGCCGTGACGTTCTGGAGGGCGCGCTGGTCTTCGTCGCAGCGATCCTCCTGATCGTTCCGGGTTTCATCAGCGACATAATCGGTCTGTTCTTGTTCCTTCCGCCGGTAAGGCGCGCCGTCGCCACATTCCTGCAGACAAGATTGACTATAGTGACGGCCGGAACCGGTTTTTATCGCTCCGGTACTGCCGAAAGCGGCAGGCGAACGGGGCCACGCGTCATCGATCTGGACGAGGATGAATTCTCTCGGGAAAAGAAGGATGACGATGGGTCGAAGCCCACGAACCGGATTTCCCGCTGAAATCACGGCGGCAAACGACAAGGCGCCTCGCGCTTTTCCCCATCCACCGGGAACGGGTTTATAATGCGTGAGGCGAAGGTACGGACAAGGCGAAAATCGCTCGTCTGGCGCCGCTGCTGCATGTTTTCTTGAATCGTAGCCGATCCAGGAATGAAACGTGCAGCAATTCAAAATGCTACAGCGTTCTTCGCGCGGTCGATAAGACCCGCGGCGCTCTGGGAAAGGCCCGGATGGCAAGGGTTGTAAGCCCAAGTCCGAAATGTTAGATGGCCTCACCGATTTGAAGTCCGAGGAAACCCTTATGACGACTGATACCGCATCCACTGGCAACGGCGGCGCCCAGCAAAGCCCTGCACTCAATATCCTGGCCCAGTATGTCAAGGATTTTTCCTTCGAGAATCCCGGTGCGCCGCGTTCTCTGCAGGCTCGTGACCGCGCCCCGTCGATCAACATCAATGTCAACGTCAACGCTAACCCGCTCGCCGAGAACGATTTCGACGTCGTCCTGTCGCTGAATGCGGAAGCAAAGGACGGCGACAAGGTTCTGTTCAATGTCGAACTCGCCTATGGCGGCGTATTCCGTGTTTCCGGTTTTCCGCAGGAACACATGCTGCCGCTGCTCTTCATCGAGTGCCCGCGGCTTCTCTTCCCGTTCGCGCGCCAGATCGTCTCCGACGCAACCCGCAATGGCGGTTTCCCGCCGCTGATGATCGATCCGATCGATTTTGCTCAGATGTTTGCCCAGCGCATGGCCGAAGAAAAGGTCCGTGCCCAAGTTGCCAACAGCAACGACACCGCCAACTGATCCGCTGTCGGCTAGTTTCTAAAGAAAATGGCCCGGTTTACGCCGGGCCTTTTTCATTTCAGCACTCGTATTTCGACCAGATTGCTTTGTTGCCGATCTTGGCGATAAGGGCGGCATGTGCCGCGATTTCGGCCTCCGTCAACCGGACCGGCAAAGGTCGCGGCCGCTGCAGGACAATGATCGGTCCGTCTTCGGCTTCGATCGTCTGGCCGCCGGCAACGCTCGTCACGAGGCCGAGCGCCGCCTGCCGACCGCCGATCATCTCGATGTAGACTTCCGCCAGGAGTTCGGAGTCGAGAAGCGCGCCGTGCTTGGCTCGATGGGAATTGTCGATGCCATACCGGCGGCAGAGGGCATCGAGTGAATTCGGGCCCATCGGATGTTTTCGCCTGGCGAGGACGAGTGTGTCCGTCACATATTCGCTCGCCACCGGCGGAAGGCCCAAACGGGCAAATTCGGCGTTGATGAAGCTGATGTCGAAGGTGGCGTTGTGCGCTATCCAGCGCGCGCCGCCGAAGAATTCGAGAATCTCGTCGGCGACATCGGCAAAGCTCGGCTTGTCCTTCAGAAATTCATCGGTGATGCCGTGAACGGCCAAGGCGTCCGGGTGGACCTTGCGGTCGCCCGGATTGATGTAGAGATGCAGCGTGCGCCCCGTCGGAAACTGGTTCTCAAGCTCGACTCCGCCGATTTCGATCACGCGGTCGTCGCGGCTGTCGAGGCCCGTCGTTTCCGTATCGAAGATGATTTCACGCATACAGTCTCTCCTGGGTCAGGCTGGATCGGAGCGAATCAATCCGGGACCACATGCGGTCGATTCTAGCAACTTGTAGCGCTGTACGGGACAAAAAACCGCCGCGCACGACCGCCCCATCCCTAGCTTGCACGCAAGCGGTCGACGATCGCCCGAATTTGCGCTCGGGTGACGTCGAAGCTGTCGCTCGTGTCGATGATATGGTCCGCCCGTTCGCGCTTTTCGCTGTCGGGGATCTGGCGCGCGAGGATCATCGCAAATTTTTCCGCCGTCATTCCCGGCCGCTTCATGACCCTTTCCCGCTGTATTTCGGGCGCACAGGTGACGACGACGACCTGGTCGACGCGTCCTTCCGCCTTGGTTTCGAAAAGCAGGGGAATGTCGAGGACCACAAACGGCGCACCGGCAGCCCGGTGCCGGTCGATGAATTCCCTCTCCTTGGCACGAACGAGCGGATGCACGATCCGCTCCAGTTCACGCAGCCGCCCGGGGCTGGCAAGGAGCTGCCGCGAAAGCTCGGCGCGGTCGATGACCCCGTCCTTTGCCACACCGGGAAATGCAGCTTCGACCGGTGCCACCGCTTTACCGCGATAGAGTTCGTGGACCGCCTCGTCGGCGTCGTTCACCGGAACGCCGAGCTCGCGAAACATCTGGGCTGCGGTCGACTTGCCCATTCCGATAGATCCCGTGAGCCCGACAATGATCATCTGTGACTGTCCATATCGTGAATGATGATCTGCCGAAGGGTTTCGTCTACGACCGGCCTGCGGCCAAACCATTTTTCGAATCCGGGCACCGCCTGATGCAACAGCATGCCGAGCCCGTCGACGATCGCAAAGCCCTGATCTTCGGCCTGACGCAGCAATGGCGTTTTGAGCGGCACATAGACAATATCCGTCACGACCGCCCCCTCGTCCATCATTGAGAAATCAATCTCTGGCGCCGGCTCGCCATCCATACCGAGTGAAGTCGTGTTGACGAAGAGGCGCGCGCCCGACATCACTTCGGGCAAGGCCTCGAGCGGGTGGGCGTGAACGACGGAGCCGAAGCGATCCGCCAGTTCCTGCGCCCTCTCGGGTGTGCGGTTTACCACATGGATTGCCTTGACGCCGCGATCGCGTACCGCCTGGATCACGGCGCGACTTGCACCACCGGCGCCGAGGACGACGGCGGTCGAAATCCTGTCCCACCCTTCCGCGCGCTCGTCGAGATTGGCGACGAACCCTCGCCCGTCGGTGTTCGTCGCGCAGATCTCTCCGCCTTCAAGCCACAAGGTATTGGCGGCGCCGAGCTCGGCGCTCAATTCGTCCGGACGATCGGAGAGACGGAATGCGGCTTCCTTGTGGGGAATGGTCACGTTGCCGCCACATAGACCGGAAGCTCCGCTCTTCAGTTGAAGCATGAATTCCGGAAAGCCGTCCGGCGAGATCTCATAGGCCCTATAGCTGCCGGCAATCCCGAACTCCTTCAGCCAATAGCCGTGGATCAGCGGCGAGCGCGAATGCCGCACCGGAAATCCGGTGACGAAGGCATGGTTAACAAATGTTTCACGTGAATCACGCATCGATCGAGCCCAGGTCACGGAGTTTCGAGAGGAGCGGCAGCATCGGCAAGCCGAGAATCGTGAAATAGTCGCCTTCGATCTTTTCGAAAAGCTGTATGCCCTCGCCTTCGAGCTGATAGGCGCCGACGCTTGCAAGCGCCTTCTCGCCGACCCTTGCAAGGTGTCTTTCGATAAAGCCCCGAGTGAGCGGCCGCACAGTCATATGGGCAGAGGAAACGTGGCGCCAGACGACCTCGCCGTCACGGACGAGAACGATCGCACTGTTCAGACTGTGCGTCTTGCCGGACAGCGAAAAGAGGTGGTCGGCGGCTTCGGCCATGTCCTTCGGCTTGTGATAGACGCGCGATCCGAGCGACATGGTCTGATCCGAGCCGATAACGAGCGCGCCATCGAAATGCCGTGCGACATCCCTTGCCTTGGCCTCCGCCAATACCAGCGCGACATCCGATGGCGAAGCGCCGCTCGCCTCGAGCGGTTGCTCCAATGCCCGCTCGTCCACGTTGGCGGCCCTTGCCTGAAATGTCAGGCCGGCGCTTTCCAACAGCGCGCGACGAAAGGGACTGGCGGAAGCCAACACGAGTGCGGTCGTCATCGTTAAATCTCGGGTTTTCCTGTTTCGCTCTATCTGAGCCGCGGGCGCAGGGCAACGATCGCAGCGGCGGTTTCCTCGATCGACCGGCGTGTCACGTCGATCATTGGCCAATTGTTGCGCGCACAGAGCGAGCGGGCATATTTCAACTCCTCGGCGATCGAGGCCCGGTCGGTATACTGTTCGCCATGGAAGCTCTGGGTCGTCCCGAGCAGGCGGTGCTGGCGCACCTGCGAGATCCTGTCGGCGGTCGCGATAAGGCCGACCACCAGCGGTTTCGTCGCGTTGATCAGACCGTCCGGCAACGGCACGCCAGGCACGATCGGGATGTTCGCCGTCTTGATGCCGCGATTGGCAAGATAGATGCTCGTCGGCGTCTTCGATGTACGACTTACGCCGACAAGAACGACATCGGCCTCGTCGAAATCCGCCGGCATCTGGCCATCGTCATGGTCCATGGTGAAGTTCAGCGCCTCGATCCGGGCGAAATACTCGGCGTCCATGACGTGCTGCGCTCCCGAGCGGCGCCGGGATGGCGAGCCGAGATAAGACTGAAACAGATCGATGATCGGGTCCAGCACCGAGACACAAGGCACGCCGATCTCGCGGCAGCGCTGATCGATGATGTCTGCAAGCTCGCGGTCGACGATCGTGTAAAGAACAATGCCCGGCGCACCATCGATCGCGTCCAGCACCTGCATCAGCTGCTTCCTGTTCCGGATCAGCGGATAGACGTGCTCCAGCGCATGCGACGACTGGAATTGCGCCGCGGCCGCGCGTCCAGCTGCAATCAGCGTCTCGCCCGTCGAATCGGAGACGAGATGCAGGTGGAAGTAGTTTTTTCGGTTCTCCACGCAATTCTCCGGGGGCTGTTGATAGGCCGGGACAAAAACAGCTAACGGCGCGGCAGCCGTTCAGGCAAGTGGAAAAGCGCCGACTTATTCACATCCCAGCCTCTTCCGGAGAACGTCGAGCGCCTCATGTGGACAAGACTCATGGCGACGACAAAATGTCACGCGGTTCGACAGGTTGTCCACAGAAAGCGCAAGATTCGCGAAGCACGTAAGCGTCGGACTTTTCGATGTTTTCTGCTCTTTCCTCGCTCCGTTGCGGAGAATTGCCGATTTTCTCCCGGCATCGCACGGCTCTAACGGGACCACTGGATGAATTGCGGATGGATTTTAATCCTTGATAGCCACCGACTCTAAGAAATAGAAACCTTTTAGATTCAGTTTGATTATTAGATTGGGAGAAGGCGCGGGTGAGCGTGAAACGCCGTAAGGTCCTAGAAGTGCTGGCCGGGAAATGTCTCACACCTCCACCGATCTGGCTCATGCGCCAGGCGGGACGTTACCTCCCGGAATATCGTGAGACGCGGGCGAAGGCCGGAAGCTTCCTCGATCTCTGCTACACCCCCGAACTGGCCGTGGAAGTGACATTGCAGCCGATCCGGCGATATGCTTTCGACGCTGCAATCCTCTTTTCCGATATCCTCGTGATCCCGGATGCACTTCACCGGAATGTGCGC
Source organism: Sinorhizobium sp. 8-89 (assembly GCF_030124325.1). Taxonomy (GTDB): domain Bacteria; phylum Pseudomonadota; class Alphaproteobacteria; order Rhizobiales; family Rhizobiaceae; genus Sinorhizobium. The sequence goes on along the minus strand of NZ_JASKLR010000005.1, from coordinate 282,726 downwards.
TTCGAGGAAGGTCACGGGCCGAAGATGGATCCGATCGACGCCGACGGAATTGCGCGGCTGAGCGCGGCCGGCGTCTCCGATCACCTGCGGCCGGTGTTCGAGACGGTTTCGCGGCTGCGTCGGGAGTTGCCGGCGGAGACGACGCTGCTTGGTTTCTGTGGCGCACCATGGACCGTAGCGACCTATATGATCGCCGGGCACGGGACGCCGGATCAGGCTCCTGCCCGTCAATTCGCCTATCGCTACCCGAAAGCGTTCGACGATCTGCTGGCGTTCCTGGCCGACATTTCGGCGGACTATCTGGTGGAGCAGATCGACGCGGGTGCGGATGCGGTGCAAATCTTCGATTCCTGGGCGGGTGTGCTGGGCGAGGAGGAATTCGCCCGTTTTGCCGTCGAGCCCGTCCGGCGGATGATCGCTTCCGTTCGCGCGAGGCGACCGGCAGCCAAGGTCATTGCCTTCGCAAAGGGCGCGGGGCTCTTGCTCAAGGATTATCGGCAGTCGACCCGCGCTGACGCGATCGGGCTCGACTGGTCGGTGCCCCTGTCGTTTGCGGCCGAGCTGCAGAAGGATGGCCCTGTCCAAGGGAATCTGGATCCGATGCGGGTCGTCGCCGGCGGCGCCGCTTTGGAAAGCGGAATTGACCGGATCCTCGATGTGCTCGGAAACGGGCCGCTGATCTTCAATCTGGGCCATGGGATTACGCCGCAGGCGGACCCGGAGCACGTCGCGGCGCTGGTTTCGCGGGTCCGCGGGAGACGATGATGGTGGAGCGCCAGACCGACAGCGGCCCGGGGAACAGGGCGCGCCTGCGCGCCTGGATCGCCCTCTCCGCCCTTGCCCTGCTGCTGATCGGCCTCTTCGTGCTGCAGCCGGACGATCTCTACCTTTGGATCAAGGCGCTGCACGTCATTGCGGTCATATCCTGGATGGCAGCGCTTCTCTACATGCCGCGCCTCTTCATCTACCACACCGACGCGGCGCCGGGATCGGCGCAGTCCGAAACGTTCAAGATGATGGAGCAGCGCTTGCTGAAGGTCATCATGAACCCGGCGATGATGATCTCGTGGGCACTCGGCCTTTATCTTGCCTGGAGCGTTTATGGCTTTCAGGGCGGCTGGCTGCACGCCAAGCTGTTTTTCGTCGTGCTGCTGACGATCGTGCACATGCATTTCAGCCGCGCGGTGAAAGCTTTCGAGCGTGACGAGAATCACCGCGATGCTCGCTACTGGCGGCTGATGAACGAAGCACCGACACTGCTGATGATTCTCATCGTCATCATGGTCGTGGTGAAACCATTTTGAATTCAATCGATTTTTAGCTGCAATAGTTGTCGCTAATTTGCGCGAGCCCCTTGCGGCGTTTCACGTGAATCGCTATTTTCCCTCATCTCCTTCTTCTCGTGGCTTGTGACAAAGTTTAGAGCCTGCCTCTTCCCTCTCGCAGCTCCCTTACAAAATCACGCCAACCTCCATTCCCCCTACGATACGTGGACCCTTCATGGCTGAAATGAAGCTTCAAGAACTTAAGAACAAGACGCCGACCGATCTCCTGGCCTTTGCCGAAGAGCTCGAGGTCGAGAACGCCAGCACGATGCGCAAGCAGGAGTTGATGTTCGCAATCCTCAAGATGCTCGCCACGCAGGACACGGAGATCATCGGTGAAGGCGTTGTTGAGGTGCTGCAGGACGGGTTCGGCTTCCTCCGCTCCGCCAATGCAAACTATCTTCCCGGTCCGGACGATATCTATATTTCGCCCTCGCAGATCCGCCGGTTCTCCCTGAAGACCGGCGATACGGTCGAAGGACCGATTCGTGGTCCGAAGGAAGGCGAGCGTTATTTCGCGCTGCTGAAGGTTAACACGATCAACTTCGACGATCCGGAAAAGATCCGCCATAAGGTGCATTTCGACAACCTGACGCCGCTCTATCCGAACGAGCGGTTCAAGATGGAGCTCGAGGTTCCGACGTCGAAGGATCTTTCCGCGCGCGTCATCGATCTGGTGGCGCCGCTTGGAAAGGGCCAGCGCGGGCTGATCGTGGCACCGCCACGCACCGGTAAGACGGTGCTGCTGCAGAACATTGCCCACTCGATCACCGCCAACCATCCGGAGTGCTATCTGATCGTTCTCCTGATCGACGAACGGCCGGAAGAAGTGACCGACATGCAGCGTTCGGTGAAGGGCGAAGTGGTCTCCTCGACTTTCGATGAACCGGCGACGCGCCACGTGCAGGTTGCCGAAATGGTCATCGAGAAGGCGAAGCGCCTCGTCGAGCACGGCAGGGACGTCGTTATTCTGCTCGACTCGATCACGCGCCTCGGCCGCGCCTACAACACCGTTGTGCCGTCATCCGGTAAGGTCCTGACCGGCGGCGTCGATGCCAATGCGCTCCAGCGCCCGAAGCGTTTCTTCGGCGCGGCGCGCAACATCGAGGAAGGCGGCTCGCTGACGATCATCGCGACGGCGCTGATCGATACCGGCAGCCGCATGGACGAAGTGATCTTCGAAGAATTCAAGGGCACCGGTAACTCGGAAATCGTTCTTGATCGCAAGGTAGCCGATAAGCGCATCTTCCCCGCGATGGACATTCTGAAGTCCGGGACGCGCAAGGAGGATCTCCTGGTGCCGCGGCAGGATCTCCAGAAGATCTTCGTTCTTCGCCGCATCCTTGCTCCGATGGGCACCACCGATGCAATCGAGTTCCTGATCGACAAGCTGAAGCAGACGAAGACGAACGGCGATTTCTTCGAATCGATGAATACCTGATAACTTTTCGAGTTTCTCGGATTTCAAATGGCCAAGGCGCGTCGCGTCTCGGCCATTTTCATTTGCGGTATTCCGTGGAGTTTCCTTGGCCGGATTCGGCGTGAACACATGTTGCGCGCGTGCCCGTTCGCCACGATGATTCACGTGAAACACGCGGCTCGCGTTTCGCATGAATGGTGGCGCCGTTGTGAGATACTTGATTTCCGGCGCCGCGAGGTGCATAAGTCGCGGCGCTCTGCATCCTGTGCAGAAATGGCGAGAGTTGCTTGGCAGAACGAAGACGATGCCGTTCAACGAAGCAGCCGCTCTAACCCTCAACGACAGAAATCGAACCGAGCTCGCGGCACTATGCAGTGCGCTTGGGATGCCCGGTAGCCGCTATGCAGTTTACGGATACAATATACGCACTTTCGAGCGGCACCTTGCCGGCGGGCGTTGCGGTTATCCGTATCAGCGGACCGGCAACGGCCGATGCAGTTGCGCAGCTTTGCGGGTCCTTGCCGCGAGCTCGCTCCGCCAGCTTGAGAACGATTCGGACTCGAAACGGTGATCCGCTGGACAGCGGGCTGGTGCTTTACTTTCCGGGGCCTGCTTCCTTTACCGGCGAGGATTGCTGCGAGTTGCAGGTTCACGGCGGGCGTGCCGTCGTTCACGCGATACTGGATGAGCTCGCGGGAATTGACAGCCTGCGCCATGCCGAGGCGGGCGAGTTTTCACGACGTGCGTTTCAGAACGGCAAGATGGATTTGGTGGAGGTCGAGGGCCTTGCCGATCTGATCGCGGCCGAGACCGAGATGCAGCGGCGGTTGGCGCTCGAACATTCGGGCGGCGGTCAGTCTTCGCTCTACGAGGGTTGGGCGCGGCGGCTGACGCATGCGCGGGCAATGATCGAAGCCGAGCTTGATTTCGCCGATGAGGAGGACGTCCCCGGTTCGGTCAGCGTATCGATCTGGAAGGACGTCGAGAAGCTTCGTGGTGAGATCGACGCGCATATCGGCCAGGCAGGCTTGGCGGAGATAATTCGCGATGGTCTCAAGATCGTCATTGCCGGTGAGCCGAATGCCGGGAAGTCGAGTCTGTTGAATGCATTGGCCAAGCGCGACATCGCCATCGTCACGGAAATTGCCGGAACCACTCGTGACATTATCTCGGTCGACCTTTCCTTAGCCGGATTCTCCGTTAAGCTGTTCGACACGGCAGGGTTGCGGGAGACGGAAGAACTCGTCGAGCGAGAAGGAATTCGGCGCGCGCGCGAAACTATCGCAAGGGCCGATCTCGTGCTTCTGTTATCGGATAATCCGGCTCGTTTTGCGGTTAGTGAAGCCGTTCCGGGTAATGTCCCGGTCGTAAGGGTCTTGACGAAGATCGATCGAGGCGATGTTTCGTGGCTGCCGAGCGATGCGGATGTATTCCTGTCGACCAAGACCGGGGCCGGCATCGCCGACCTGCTCGAGCTGTTGGGGACCTACCTCCCGGATCTGGCGGGCAAGACGTCATTGTCGATGCCATCGCGAAAGCGTCATGTCGATTGTCTTCGTCAGGCGAGTGCGGCTTTGGAGCGCGGTTTGTCGGTGGCGGCCCTGGGACTCGACATCCAGGCGGAGCAACTTCGCATTGCCGGCGATGCGCTCGGCCGGATCACGGGCCGCGTCGACGTGGAGAACTTGCTCGATGTGATCTTTTCAGAGTTCTGCATCGGAAAATAGGTAGACCGGGCCAGATACCGCGTCAGCGAGTCATTCACAGCGTTTCACGTGAAACCACTTGACTCGATAGATTGAAATTCAGAATCAGGCTTTATAGCTGGAGATTGGAATGACGAGTTATGATGTCATCGTGATTGGCGGCGGACACGCCGGCTGCGAGGCCGCCTCTGCATCCGGGCGACTCGGCGCCAGCACGGCCCTCATTACGCATAGGCGCGATACGATCGGCGTCATGTCTTGCAATCCGGCCATCGGCGGCTTGGGCAAGGGGCATCTGGTCAGGGAGATTGACGCTCTCGACGGGCTGATGGGGCGCGTCGCCGACGCTGCGGGCATACAGTTCCGGCTGCTTAACCGCCGCAAGGGACCTGCCGTACGAGGCCCGAGGACGCAGGCGGATCGAAGGCTCTATCGTGAGGCGATGCAGAGCGCGATCGGTACCGTCCAGAATCTGTCGGTTATCGAGGGCGACGCTTTCGACCTGCTGACCGAGAATGGAGTCGTTTCCGGCGTCGTGATGAAGGACGGTCGAACCTTTCGCGCGGCGGCTGTCGTGCTGACCACGGGCACCTTCCTCAAAGGCTTGATCCATATCGGCGATCGCAAGATCCCGGCGGGGCGTGTCGGAGAAGAACCGTCGCTTGGTCTTTCCGAGACGTTGGCTCGCTTTGGGCTTAATCTCGGAAGACTGAAGACCGGGACGCCGGCTCGCCTCCACGGCCAGACGATTGATTGGGACCGAGTCGGTCGCCAAGGGCCGGACGAGGATCCGGTGCCCTTCTCGTTCCTGACGGATAAGATCGCTAACCGGCAGATCGATTGCGGCGTGACGCGCACGACCGACGCCACGCACAAGCTCATCGCTGACAACATCCATAGGTCTGCGATGTATTCGGGTCAGATTGAGGGTGTCGGTCCGCGCTACTGCCCGTCGATCGAGGACAAGATCGTTCGCTTCGGCGAGCGGGACGGCCATCAGATCTTCCTGGAGCCGGAGGGACTCGATGACGATACAGTTTATCCCAACGGAATTTCGACCTCGCTGCCCGAGGACGTTCAGGATGCCTTTATCCGGACGATTCCGGGACTGGAGAACGTGACAATCCTGCAGCCTGGTTACGCGATCGAGTACGATCACGTCGACCCGCGGGAGCTGCAACTGTCGCTGGCAGTCCGGAAGGCACCCGGTCTGTTCCTTGCGGGTCAGATCAACGGAACAACCGGGTACGAAGAAGCGGGCGCTCAAGGGTTGGTCGCCGGGTTGAATGCCGCCCTCGCCGCGATGGGACGCCCGCCGTTCCACTTCAGCCGCACAGACTCCTATATCGGCGTGATGATCGATGATCTCACGTCGCGGGGTATCGCCGAGCCCTACCGGATGTTCACGTCGCGCGCCGAATACCGGCTATCGCTCCGGGCTGACAACGCCGACATGCGGCTGACCCCGGTGGGCATAGGTCTCGGACTGGTGAGTGAGGCGCGTCAGCAGCGTTTCGCGGAGTGGAAAGGCGCCTACGAAAACGGGCGCACACTCTTGCAGTCCCTCTCTGTGACGCCGACGGAAGGCAAGCGATTTGGCTTGAAACTCAACCAGGATGGTCAACGGCGATCGGCATTTGAAATCCTGTCCTACCCGGAGCAATCGATTTGTGGGTTGAAGCCTCTCTGGCCGGAACTCGACGCGATCGACCGGCGCGTGGTCGAAGCGCTGGAAATCGACGCTGCCTATGCTGTCTATATGGAAAGGCAGGCTGCCGACATTGCCGGCATTCGCCGGGAAGAAAGCACCAGCATCCCGGAGGATTTCGACTATAGTCTGCTGCCCGGATTGTCGAACGAGCTGAAGCAGAAGCTGACGCAAAAGAAGCCCCGCAACCTGGCGCAGGCCATGAAGATCGACGGTATGACGCCGGCCGCCGTGTCACTGATTCTCACTTGGTTGAAGCGTCAGGATCGAGAGGTACTGCGTGTAGAGAGGCAAGGCGTACAATGAAAACGAGTCTGGCCGAAAGCTTGAACGGATTGCGTGTTTCACGTGAAACGGTCGAGAAGCTGGAACACTTTGGCGCCTTGTTTCGAAAATGGGCGAAGTCCATCAACCTCGTCGCGCCGTCGACGCTGGAGGATCTGTGGCGGCGCCATATCATCGATAGCCTGCAGATCTTCCGACTGTCCCCCACCCCGAAGACTTGGGTCGACCTCGGCAGCGGCGGTGGTTTTCCGGGTGTGATAACGGCAATCTGTCTGTCGGAACTCGGCGACGGCTGGGTTCACCTGGTGGAAAGCAACAACAAGAAATGCGCATTTCTGCGCGTGGCTCTGAATGAAACTGGCGCGCGCGGCTCCGTGCATCCGGTTCGAATCGAGAATGCGAGTGCAATCATACCCTATTGCGATGCTATTTCGGCGCGCGCACTCGCGGATTTGAGCCATTTGCTGGATTATTGTGCACCCTGGATGCTCGGTGAAGGCGCCAATGCGGTGGCATTTTTCCATAAAGGGCGGGATTACCAGCAGGAAATCGACAAAGCCGTTAGCCGGTTTCAATTCGATCTGGTAAAACATGCGAGTGTCGTCGAGCCAGATTCGGTCGTGCTCGAGATTGCAAATCTTTCACGTCGGACGAAGTGATAGGCGAGCGAAACATGTTTGGCCCTAGAAATCGGATTATCACAATTGCCAACCAGAAAGGCGGAGTCGGAAAAACGACGACCGCCATTAATCTTGCGACCGCTTTGGCCGCAATTGGCGAGAAAGTCCTGATTGTCGATCTCGATCCGCAGGGGAATGCCAGCACGGGTCTCGGGATCCAGCGCCGCGACCGTCACCTGTCGTCCTATGAATTGATGATAGGAACGCATTCGGTCGGCGATATCGCCCAAAGCACGGCGGTGCCGAACCTGTCGATCGTGCCTTCGACCATGGATCTACTTGGTCTCGAAATGGAGATCGCACGAGAGCCCGACCGTGTCTTTCGGCTTCGTAAGGCACTGGCGGGGAGCGAGGCCCTCGCTTATTCCTACGTTCTGGTCGATTGCCCTCCCTCCTTCAATCTGCTGACGATGAATGCGATGGCCGCAGCGCATTCCGTGCTTGTCCCGCTGCAGTGCGAATTTTTTGCGCTGGAAGGGCTGAGTCAATTGCTGGAGACCGTCGATCAGGTGCGTCGGACGGTGAATCCGAGCTTGGACATTCAAGGCATCGTGCTGACGATGTTCGATTCCCGCAACAATCTCGCTCAGCAGGTCGTGAGCGATGTTCGCACCCATCTTGGTGACAAGGTCTATCACACCTTGATTCCGCGAAATGTCCGGGTTTCAGAGGCGCCTTCCTATGGCAAACCGGCCATCCTTTATGATCTGAAGTGCGCCGGAAGCCAGGCATATCTGCAATTGGCGTCCGAAGTGATCCAGCGCGAGCGGCAACGCAAGGCGGCATAATCGTTTCGGTATCGTAATAGGATTGGATGAGAGATGAACGACGACAGCTCGAAAAGGCGTCTGGGCCGCGGTCTTGCGGCATTGATCGGCGAGATGGATCAGCCGTTGCAAAGTGGCGCGCCGCAGGCGCCGCTCAATCCCGACCGCCGCGTGCCGATCGAGTTTGTGTCGCGCAATCCCCGTAACCCCCGTCGCCAGTTTGACGAGGCCGAACTGCAGGATCTAGCGAGTTCGATCCGACAGCACGGGATCGTGCAGCCTGTCGTCGTCCGCACCGTCGGTCATGACCGCTACGAGATCATTGCCGGCGAACGCCGTTGGCGGGCGGCCCAGCTTGCGGGCTTTACCGAGATCCCGGTGATCGTTCGGGATGTGGATGATCGCACCGCGTTGGAAATTGCGATCGTCGAGAACGTCCAGCGATCCGACCTCAATCCGCTCGAAGAAGCCTTGGGCTACGAGCAACTGATTGCCGAACATGGATATACGCAAAACGATCTCGGTGACATCATCGGCAAGAGCCGCAGTCACGTCGCCAATAGCCTCCGTTTGCTGAAGCTGCCGGAGCCCGTGCGTGACATGCTCTCCGACGGCAGCCTGTCGGCCGGCCATGCGCGCGCTCTGATTCCGACGTCGGACCCGGTGGCCTTGGCGCGCAACATCGTTGCGAAGGGGCTCTCCGTGCGCGAGGCGGAGCGCCTTGCGCAGAACGATATCCGGGCGCAGAACGATCCGAACTTCGCCAAAGCACCGCGCCGCGAGGAGAAGGATGCCGACACGCTGGCGCTGGAGCGCACACTGTCGGACAGCCTCGGGCTCGAAGTTACCGTCAGCCACAAGGCTTCCGGCGGGCACCTGCGTATCGCCTACAAGACGCTCGACCAGCTCGAAGAGATTTGCCGGCTGCTGGAGCGCCGCTGAGCGTAGCTCGACTCTCCCCGACTGTCATCCTTGGGCTTGCCCGAGGATCCCGACACTGCCGGCCCGGCTGCGGACAGCATCCATGACGCCTGTCGATTCAGCTTCTGGCGGCGCGCGACGGGATCCTCGGGTCAAACCTGAAGACGGCGACGCGGTGTGTCCGTCCAAAATCGTCGGCATCCATACGGCACATAGCAACTGCGTTGCACATCTCCTGCCCATAGGACAGCCTCGCTGAGTCGGCGCCGCCCGCGCTCTGCAGTCAGCGCTTCGCCGATTGCACGGTTATCGCTAGAAGGTTCTGCAGAACGAGACTGTCCTCCAGGCTCTGGCGAGCGCGGCTTTGGTATACCGTCGCCTGTAGCCGGGTCATTTCACGTCGGATCGCCGGTCCAGTCCAGTGACGGAGCGCTGATTCGACAATCGGCTTGCGGCGGAAATGCAGGTTACGCCCAAGGCTTGCGATCACCTGGCTCGATGATTGGCGGCTGGCATCCATCTCAGCCCGCATCGCGTCCAGCTGCTGGAACTGCCTCAAGCAGGCCTGCAGCACGAGGAAGGGCGGCGTCTTCGACGTCGTGATCTTCTTCATGGCATGGAGCAGTGCGTCGACGTCGCCCTTTAGAACGGCATCGACCGCATCATCGACCGAAATCGCGCTGGCATCGCCGACGATGTCGAGCACATCGTCCTCGTCCACCATCTCCTTGCCGCGGCAGTAGAGCGCGAGTTTTCGAACTTCGTTGCGCGAAGCGAGGCGATCTCCGCCAAGCACTTCCAGCAGGCGCTCGCGCGCGGCGGGGCTGATTCGAAGTCCGGTCTCGGCGAGCTCATGGTCGATGAGTGCGTGCAGGCTACGGGCATCGTCGCTATAGCAGGCGATGGACGCAATGGAACGGGCCGATTCGCCCGCCTTCCGAAGGGCAGCCCCCTTTTTGAGATCCCCAGCCTCGATGATCAGATAGCTGCCCGTGGGCGGATCAGTCGCAAGGATCTGCAGGGCTTCGGAAAGTGCCTTCTCGGCCGATGCGCCGCGGATCCAGACGAGTTTCTCGCCGCCGAAAAGGCCAATGGCGTTGACTTCATCGAGCAATCGTCCGGGATCCTGCTGCAGATCGCTGGCGTCGAGCTTGACGACGGCAAATGGGTCATCGAGCGGAATGCCGAATTTAGCGGCAAGCAGTCCGGCGCGTTCGGAAACGAGACCGCGATCCGGACCGTAGAGCAGGAAAAGCCGGTAGCTTCCAGCCGCCCTCTGCAGGAAGCCGTCGAACTCGTGCGACTTTATCTCGCTCATCGGACCCGGATCAGCGGCCGAGGGCCGCTGCGATATCGGCGCCGATGATCTCCGCCAGTTCCTTCGCCGCACGATTCTCGCCGTCGCGAACGGCGCGAACCTTGGCGAATTCCTGTTGGGGGAAGTCGACCAGCGCGACGGCCGTTCGGTTGCCCGCCCTCACGGTTTCGCCGGTGGCGGTTCTGGTCAGGTTGTAGTCCGCCTTCACGACAATGCGGCCGGCTCCCGCGTCGTCGTCGTCATCGTCATTATCCGTCGTGTCAAACAGCACACCCATGGTCCGGTGCGAGACGTTGAGTGCGAGATGGTACTGCGGGTTGACCGGCTCGCCAGCGCCGCGCGAGGCGAGGAAGACGAGGGCGTTGCGCACCTCCTGCTCGACGCGGTCGTCGGCCTCCGAGATCTCGATCGAGGCGAGTGCCGCCGATGTCGAACCGGTGGGGCCGTCGGAATAAAGCGGCCGGACCTGGCAGCCGGCAAGAGCCGTCAGAAGCATGGCACCGGCGAAGACGGAGAAGGACCGGCGGCGGGAACCGGCTCTATCAGACAACGACATTGACGATCCTTTGCGGCACGACGATGATCTTTTTCGGGTTGCTGCCGTTGAGCGCCGCCTTGACGGCGTCGAGAGCAAGCACGGCGCTTTCGATCGCACTCTGATCTGCGTCGCGCGCGATTGTCAAATCGGCGCGCTTCTTGCCGTTGATCTGGACCGGCAGGGTGATTTCGTTTTCCACCACCAGTGCCGGATCGAAGCTCGGCCAGCCTCGCTCTGCAATCAAGCCATCGCCACCGATTTCCCGCCAGCACTCTTCCGCAAGGTGCGGCATCATCGGCGCGATCAGATTGATCAGGATCGCAACCGCATCCTTGACCGCCGCGGTGACCGCCTGGTCCGCCTTGCCGTTGGCCACCTGGACCAGCGAAGCGGCCAGGACATTGACCAGCTCGTAGATCCGCGCGACGGCCTTGTTGAAGGCGAGCTTGTCGTAGTCCGCTTCGACGGCGCGCAGCGTCCGGTGCGCAGTATGAGAGATAGCAAGACCCTCGCCTTCCTTTGCCGGCGAAGCTTCGCTGTTGCGCAGGTTTTCCGCCGCCTCGGCGATCAGGCGCCAGACGCGCTGAACGAAACGATGAGCGCCTTCGACGCCCGCCTCGGACCAGATCACGTCACGGTCCGGCGGCGAATCGGAGAGAACGAAGAAGCGTGCGGTGTCGGCGCCATAGGAGGCGATGATATCGTCAGGATCGACGACGTTCTTCTTCGACTTCGACATCTTCTCGATCGAGCCGATAGCGATTTCCTCGCCGGTTTCGATCAGAAGCGCGCGCCGCTCACCGTCGATTTCCTCGATGCGGACCTCGGCCGGCGTGATCCATTCGCGCTGAGCACCCTCGCCGCGGCTATAGGTCTCGTGCACCACCATGCCCTGGGTGAAGAGGCCCTTGAATGGTTCGTCCAGCGCCACGTGCCCCGTTGCCTTCATGGCGCGGGTGAAGAAGCGCGAATAGAGGAGGTGCAGAATCGCATGCTCGATACCGCCGATATACTGGTCGACCGGAAGCCAGCGGTTGGCGACCTTCGGATCGGTCGGATCGTTCTCCCAAGGCGCTGTAAAGCGCGTGAAGTACCAAGAGGAATCGACGAAGGTGTCCATCGTGTCGGTTTCACGCCGGGCCTCCTTGCCGCATTGCGGGCAGGCGACATGCCGCCAGGTAGGATGGCGATCGAGCGGGTTGCCGGGTTTGTCGAAGGTGACGTCCGGCGGCAGCGTGACCGGCAGATCCGCTTTCGGCACCGGCACCACGCCGCAGTCGTCGCAATGGATCACCGGAATCGGGCAGCCCCAATAGCGCTGCCGGGAAATACCCCAGTCGCGCAGGCGGAAATTGACCTTGCGTTCGGCGCGGGGCGTGCCGTTCAGTGTCTCCTTCTCGAGCTTCGAGGCAACCGTCTCGAAGGCTTCGCCCGTCGAAAGGCCGTCAAGGAAGCGCGAATTGATCATCACGCCGTCGCCGACATAGGCTTCGTTCTCGATCTTGAAGGTTGCGGCATCGGCATCCCTCGGCATCACAACGGGCACGACCGGCAGCCCGTACTTGCGGGCGAAATCCAGGTCGCGCTGGTCGCCGGAGGGGCAGCCGAAGATGGCGCCGGTACCGTAGTCCATCAGCACGAAATTCGCGACGTAGACCGGCAGCTCCCAGCTCGGATCGAGCGGATGCTTGGCGCGAATGCCGGTATCGATGCCCTTTTTTTCTGCCGTTTCGAGGGCGGCGAGCGACGTGCCCGCGCGCCGGCATTCTTCGCAGAAGGCATCGATCTCTGCATTGTTGGCCGCGGCTTCGCTGGCGAGCGGATGGTCTGCGGAAATTGCCAGGAACGAGGCGCCGAAAAGCGTGTCTGGACGCGTGGTATAGACGGCCAGTTCCGTCGCGCTCGCGGGAACAGTCGCTGGATCGAGCTCCCACCGCACCAGCAGGCCTTCAGAGCGGCCGATCCAGTTCTTCTGCATCAGCCGGACCTTTTCCGGCCACTGGTCGAGCGTATCCAGTGCGTCGAGCAGTTCCTGGCTGAAGTCGGTGATGCGGAAGAACCATTGCGTCAGCTCGCGCTGCTCCACCAGCGCGCCGGAACGCCAGCCGCGTCCGTCGATGACCTGCTCGTTGGCGAGCACCGTATTGTCGACCGGGTCCCAGTTGACCTTCGACTGCTTGCGGTACACGAGGCCCTTCTCGAGGAAATCGAGGAAGAGATGCTGCTGGCGCTGGTAATAGGCCGGGTCGCAGGTGGCGAATTCGCGGTTCCAGTCGAGCGACAGGCCCATGACCTTCAACTGCGCCTTCATCGCGGCGATGTTCTGATAGGTCCAACTCGCCGGATGCACGCCGCGCTCCATCGCGGCGTTTTCCGCCGGCATCCCGAAGGCATCCCAGCCCATCGGGTGCAGCACGTTGAAGCCGCGGGCTCGCTTGTAGCGGGCAACGACGTCACCCAAGGTATAGTTGCGCACGTGCCCCATGTGGATGCGGCCCGAGGGATAGGGGAACATCTCGAGCACGTAGTATTTTTCGCGCGGGTCGTCATTGCTGGTCTCGAAGACCTTGCCTGCTTCCCATTCCTGCTGCCAGCGCGGTTCGGCATCACGCGGATTATATCGTTCGGTCGCCATGTCTTTTCGATGTTCCGGAAATTCTGGGGGGCGCTCCAGGCACCCTCATGATAGCTGGCGTGACCTTCACCACGAAACCGCCTGAGCGTCAAGTTTTGAAGGGCTTGGCCGCGCACTTTGGCGTATTTCCGCAGGCGATCCGCCGCTACAGCGTCGCCCGTCTCATCAGGCGCAAATGATGCTGTGGCACTTTCAGTTGCTGCATATTTTTGTCCTCAATCGAGTACGGTTTTGAGGAAACATGCAGTAGGCCTTGGCAAGTATCGCAAGTTTCAATAAGCCGCAGGAAAGGGTTCGTCGTGGTCTTCGGGCATGGGAGCACAAGGATGGAAGTGCAGGAACGGTTGAACGAAGTCGTGAGCCGGATTCGCATCAGCGAAAGAACGGCAAACCGGCCCGAACAGGCCGTCACGCTGGTCGCCGTGTCGAAGACCTTCGGTGCCGATGCGATACACCCTGTCATCGCCGCCGGCCAACGCGTCTTCGGCGAAAATCGCGTCCAGGAGGCGCAAGGCAAATGGCCGGCGCTCCGCCTCGAGACGGCTGATATCGAACTGCATCTGATCGGTCCGCTGCAATCGAACAAGGCCGCGGACGCCGTCGCTCTCTTCGATGTCATCGAGACGATCGATCGCGAGAAGATTGCCCGGGCCGTTTCCGCCGAGATGAGCCGGCAGGGTCGCAACCTTCGGCTCTACGTCCAGGTCAACACCGGTCTCGAACCGCAAAAGGCAGGCATCGCGCCGGAAGAAGCTGTTGCCTTCGTTAATCTGTGTCGCGGGGACCTCGCGATGAACATCGAAGGGCTGATGTGCATTCCTCCGGTCGACGAGAATCCCGGTCCGCATTTCGCCCTGCTTGCGAAACTCGCGGCGATGTGCGGCCTCGACAAGCTCTCGATGGGCATGTCCGGCGATTTTGAAACGGCGATCGCTTTCGGCGCCACCAGCGTGCGGATAGGTTCGGCGATTTTCGGTTCGCGCTGAGCGCGGGATGCGAGCGAGAAATCGCCCGCAGTCTTATTTCTTCATCCCATTCCGGACATTACGCTTTCGTCGGGGTTCAGCCTTCGACTTCATTCGCCTATCCTCGATCGTGAGGAGCCGGACTTCAAGTCCGGGAGGTAAGTGGAGGAGAACGGATATGGCGAGCCGCTATTCCGAAGTGTATGCCGCGTGGAAATCGGATCCACATGGATTTTGGGCCGATGCCGCCGGAGCGGTCGACTGGTTCCAGCCGCCCGAGCGCGTTTTCGAGTCCGAGCGCGGAACCTATGGACACTGGTTTCCCGACGGCGTGACGAACACCTGCTATAATTGTCTCGACCGCCATGTGGAAGCGGGTCGCGGGGTACAGCCCGCCTTCATCTACGACAGCCCCGTCACGGGCCGGATCGAAAAGATCTCCTATGCGGAACTGTTGACCGACGTGACGGCGATGGCTTCGGTCTACCGCAATCTTGGGGTCGGCAAGGGCGACAGGATCATCATCTATATGCCGATGATCCCGCAGGCGGCGGTGGCAATGCTCGCCGCCGCGCGGATCGGCGCGGTGCATTCGGTCGTCTTCGGCGGTTTTGCCGCCAACGAGCTTGCGGTGCGCATCGACGATTGCCAGGCGAAGCTCGTCGTCTCGGCAAGTTGCGGTATCGAGCCTGGCCGCACGGTCGCCTACAAGCCGCTTCTCGATGCGGCAATCGAAATTGCAGCAAACAAGCCGGCCCATTGCCTGATCTTTCAGCGCGACATGCTGGCCGCCGGCATGGTTGCCGGACGCGACATCGATTTCACCGAGGCGCTCGCGGCGGCCAAGGAGGCCGGCGAAACGGAGCCATGCGCCCCCGTCGCATCGACCGATCCGCTTTACGTTCTCTATACCTCCGGAACCACGGGGCAGCCGAAAGGCGTCGTGCGCGACAATGGCGGCCACATGGTCGCGCTGAAATGGTCGATGGAGAATTTTTTCGGCGTTCGGCCGGGCGAAGTCTTCTGGGCGGCTTCCGACATCGGTTGGGTGGTCGGACACTCCTATATCGTCTATGGGCCACTCCTCAACGGCAACACCTCTATTCTCTTCGAGGGCAAGCCGGTCGGCACGCCGGATCCCGGAACCTATTGGCGCATCATCGCCGAGCATGGCGTCGCGGTCATGTTCACCGCGCCGACGGCATTGCGCGCAATCCGCAAGGAGGATCCCGAGGCCGCCCACGTGGTCCGCTACGACCTTTCACGCTTCCGCGCACTTTACCTTGCCGGCGAACGGGCGGACCCGGACACGATCCAGTGGGCCGAGCGGGCGCTGGGCGTTCCGGTCATCGACCATTGGTGGCAAACGGAAACGGGATGGCCGGTCGCCGGAAATCCGCTAGGTCTTGGGCTGCTGCCTGTGAAATACGGCTCTCCGGCCGTTCCCCTGCCCGGTTATGACGTGCAGGTCCTCGACGATGCCGGGCATCCGGTGGGGGCTGGCACTCTGGGCAACGTGGTGGTCAAGCTGCCGCTTCCGCCCGGTTGCCTGCCGACTCTCTGGAACGCCGACGATCGCTTCCATGCGGCCTACCTCAACGAATATCCCGGCTACTACAAGACCGCGGACGCCGGCTATGTCGACGAGGACGGCTACATCTTCATCATGGCCCGCACCGACGATATCATCAACGTCGCCGGCCACCGTCTGTCGACCGGCGCGATGGAAGAGGTCTGCGCCAGCCATCCGGACGTGGCGGAATGCGCGGTGATCGGCATTGCCGATCCGCTGAAGGGGCAGATCCCGGCCGGTTTCCTGGTGATCAATTCCAATGTTTCCCGTGAAACGTCGGAAATCGAAAAGGAAGTCATTGGTCTCGTGCGGGAGCGTATCGGGCCGGTCGCCGCCTTCAGGACGGCGATCTGCGTCAAGCGATTGCCGAAGACGCGATCCGGCAAGATCCTCAGGGCAACGATCCAGAAGATCGCTGACCGCCAGCCGTGGAAGATGCCGGCGACGATCGATGACCCGGCGATCCTCGACGAGATCACGGCGGCGCTTCATGCCAAGGGCATCGGCCTTTGAGCCGTGCTGCAGCGCCTCTGTGCGTCTGCGAGTGAGTCAGCCCGCCACCGGGTTGACCACCGCCTTGAACCACGCGCAGAAGGCGGAAGCCGCCTTTTGCCGCGAGACCTTGCTGATGAGAAAATAGCTCTCGTCTTCTAGGACGGCGATGTCGGAGAGCACGATCAGGTCGCCGTTCTCGATTTCCCGCCGGCAGACTTCGACCGGACAAAGCGCCACGCCGTGACCGGCGATGGCGGCTGTTGCCAACAGATTGAAGTCCTGGAAGATCGGTCCGCTAAGCGGCTGGTGTGATAGGCCGGCCTTGGTAAGCCAATGCTGCCAATGTCTCGTTGTCTCGTCGTGGAGCAGGTCCGCTGCGGCGATCTCATCGGGCGTGCCGATGCGGCCCCTGCGCTCGAGGTAGCGCGGGCTGGCGACCGGCCGATTGACGCGCGAGAAGAGCCGCTCGCAGCCGACACCATCCGAAGTGTCGGCGCCGAGCGTGATCAGCACATCGCAACCCGTCTCGCGCAGGCGCTGTGCGGCCATGGCGTAAACGACCTTCACGGTGATGTCGGTGTTGGCGGCAAGGAAATCGCCGAGCGCTGGAATCAATCAGCGTGTTGCGATCGAGGGAATGCACGCGACGGTGATCTCCGATTTCGTTCTCTGTTTCAACGCTTCGGCTTCGGCCGAAACGCGTTCGAAAGTGGCCGACAGTATTTCGGCCAGCCTTTCGGCTTCCGGCGCCAGACGGACACCGCGTTTTTCCCGCAGGAACAGCGGTCGCCCGAACCATTCCTCCAAAAGCCTGATCTGGTGGCTGACAGCGGCATGCGTCACATGCAGCTCGTCGGCTGCGCGCGAAAAGCTCGCCAGGCGCGCTGCCGCTTCGAAAACCTTGAGCGCTCCAAGCGGTGGCATCATATGTAAATTCTCCTCAACGATCCGGTGAGGAATCGTCATTTGTGCAGAGTACGAATTCGGCAAATAAGGAGGTTATCGCGATCCTATCTGAATTCGTATCGCCGGTTTTGTCAAATTTTCTAACAATGGGAGAGCCGCATGTTCGTGCGCAGCCTGAAGGATGTCGAAGCGACAGACTATTTCGTCGAATGGGGAAGCGGCACGAGCCATCGGCTGCTGACGGTAAAGGACGGCATGGGATTCACCGTCTGCCACACAGTGGTGCGCGCCAATACGGTTTCGCTGCTCGAATACCGCAATCATCTCGAAGCCTGCTATTGCATTGCCGGGGAAGGCGAGGTCGAGGACATGCAGGGTAATGTCTTCCCGATCCGCGAAGGAGACATCTATGTGCTCGACCAACACGACAAGCACTACTTGCGCGGTGGCCGCGACGAGGACCTGATCCTCATCAGCATCTTCAATCCGCCGCTCAGGGGAACCGAGCGCCACAATCTCAGCGATCCGTCGGGCTCGGCCTACTGAAAGGCGCAACAAAAAACCCGGATCGCGAGATCCAGGTTTTGCCTGTGTCCTACTGCATGTTTCCTTAAATCGTATCCGATTTAAGGACAAAACATGCAGCAAATCAAAGTGCTACAGAGTCCTTCGCGCGTCTAAGGCGCGGCGCTGTACGTCGACAGATGATCAATAGTCGTCGTCTTCGTCGTCCTTGCGATCCGACTTCAGCGACTTCAGCTTGGCGAAGACGGCATCGGCATCGATTTCCTTTTCTTCCTCGCGCTCGAAGTTGTAGCCGAGCTTCTCGGTCTCCTGCGCTGCCTCCAGAGTGGCGCCTGCCTCGGCTGCGGTCGGCAGCGGGCGGCCCTTGGCGGCGCGTTCGACTTCCAGATCGAGGTCGATCTGCGAGCAAAGGCCGAGCGTCACCGGATCCATCGGTGTCAGGTTGGCCGAGTTCCAATGGGTGCGTTCGCGAATCTGCTCGATCGTCGTCTTCGTCGTGCCGACCAGCCGCGAAATCTGCGCGTCCTTCAGCTCGGGATGGTTGCGTACCAGCCAGAGGATGGCGTTCGG
Organism: Sinorhizobium sp. 8-89; assembly: GCF_030124325.1. Classification (GTDB taxonomy): domain Bacteria; phylum Pseudomonadota; class Alphaproteobacteria; order Rhizobiales; family Rhizobiaceae; genus Sinorhizobium. Next base: position 264,389 of record NZ_JASKLR010000005.1, on the reverse strand, counting down.
ACGATCCTGGCGCTTGGAGACCGGCGTGTAGCGCGGGCCCTTCCGCTTGGAGTCCGGAACGCGAACCTTGGGTTCGGAGAGCTTGAGCTTGTGGTTCGGGTTGGCTTCGGCGCGCGCGATCTCGTCGCGAGAAAGCTGGCCGGTGGCTATCGGATCGAGGCCCTTGATGCCCTGCGCCGATTCACCGTCGGCGATTGCCTTCACTTCGAGCGGGTGCAGCTTGCAGAACTGCGCGATCTGGTCGAATGACAGCGCTGTGTTGTCAACGAGCCAGACGGCAGTTGCCTTGGGCATAAGCAGTTGCTGAGCCATGGATATAGTCCTTTCGTCCGTCCGCGCCGGTGTCGCGGGCCGTGGAGTCTACCACTGATTTCCGGGAATTGAGCGCCTCTATAGCGTCACTGTCTCGAAATTGCAATTCTTTCAGGATCGAATGTCCTTTTGTCTAATTGCGGGCGGGCTTTGACCTGCTATGAATCGTGACCGAACGGGCGGCTGGGAGTGTCGCCGCGGGCTAGGAATGCGCAGGGAGGAAACACATGTCCGTAAAGACCTATCCGGTTCTGAAATCCGCCAAGAGCCGGACGCTACTCGACAACGCTACCTATCTGAAGTGGTACGAGGAGAGTGTTGCCGATCCGGACAAGTTCTGGGGCAAGCACGGCAAGCGGATTGACTGGTTCAAACCCTATACCAAGGTCAAGAATACGTCCTTCAAGGGCAAAGTCTCGATCAAGTGGTACGAGGACGGCGTTACCAACGTCTCCTACAACTGTATCGACCGCCATCTGAAGACCCATGGCGAGAAGACCGCGATCATCTGGGAGGGGGACAACCCCTACATCGACAAGAAGATCACCTATAACCAGCTATACGATCAGGTCTGCCGTCTCGCCAACGTGCTCAAGAAACACGGCGTCAAAAAGGGCGACCGCGTAACCATCTATATGCCGATGATTCCGGAAGCGGCTTACGCGATGCTCGCCTGCGCGCGCATCGGCGCCATCCATTCCGTCGTCTTCGGCGGCTTCTCGCCCGATGCGCTCGCCGGCCGCATCGTCGACTGCGAATCGACGTTCGTCATCACTTGCGACGAAGGTGTGCGCGGCGGCAAGCCGGTACCGCTCAAGGAAAATACCGAAAGGGCGATCGATATCGCCGCTAAGCAGCACGTGATGGTCAACAAGGTCCTGGTCGTGCGCCGCACCGGCGGCAAGGTCGCCTGGGCGCCGGGGCGCGATGTCTGGTACCACCAGGAGATCGCGACCGTGAAGCCGGACTGCCCGCCGGTGAAGATGCGGGCCGAGGATCCGCTGTTCATTCTCTACACCTCGGGCTCGACCGGCAAGCCGAAGGGCGTGCTGCACACGACCGGCGGCTATCTCGTCTACGCGTCGATGACGCACGAGTATGTCTTCGACTACCGGGACGGCGATATATACTGGTGCACGGCCGACGTCGGCTGGGTGACCGGTCACTCCTATATCGTCTACGGGCCGCTCGCCAATGCCGCGACGACACTGATGTTCGAAGGGGTGCCGAATTTCCCGGATGCCGGACGCTTCTGGGAGGTCGTCGACAAGCACAAGGTCAACGTCTTCTACACTGCCCCGACGGCGATCCGTTCTCTGATGGGCGCCGGTGACGAGTTCGTCACGCGGTCCTCGCGTTCGTCTCTGCGCCTGCTCGGAACGGTCGGCGAGCCGATCAATCCGGAAGCCTGGGAATGGTACTACAACGTCGTCGGCGAACAGCGCTCGCCGATCGTCGACACATGGTGGCAGACCGAAACGGGCGGCATCCTAATCACGCCGCTACCGGGAGCGACCGATCTCAAGCCCGGCTCGGCGACGCGGCCCTTCTTCGGCGTCCAGCCGCAGCTGGTCGACAACGAGGGCAACGTGCTCGAGGGGCCGGCAGACGGCAATCTCTGCATCGTCGATAGCTGGCCGGGACAGATGCGGACCGTCTATGGCGACCATGCACGCTTCATCCAGACCTATTTCTCCACCTACAGGGGCAAATATTTCACCGGTGACGGCTGCCGGCGCGACGAGGACGGCTATTACTGGATTACCGGCCGCGTCGATGACGTGCTCAATGTTTCCGGCCACCGCCTCGGCACGGCGGAGGTCGAATCGGCGCTCGTCTCGCATCACCTGGTTTCCGAGGCGGCGGTGGTCGGCTATCCGCACCCGATCAAGGGACAGGGCATTTACTGCTATGTTTCGCTGATGGCTGGCGAGACGGGCAACGACGATCTTCGCCAGGACCTCGTCAAGCATGTCCGCTCGGAGATCGGACCGATCGCCACGCCCGACAAGATCCAGTTCGCGCCCGGCCTACCGAAGACGCGGTCCGGCAAGATCATGCGGCGTATTCTCCGCAAGATCGCGGAGGACGACTACGGCTCTTTGGGCGATACGTCGACGCTCGCCGATCCCGCGGTGGTCGACGATCTGATTGCCAATCGCCAGAATCGCGCTTGATGGTATCCGCGGGGCTCCGTATCGGTGGGTACGGGGCCCACAGCGCCGCGCGCCCAATCAGACGCGCAAAGGTCGCTGTAGAACTTGCGTTTCTGCATGATTCCTAAATCGATTCCAATTTAAGGAACCGTGCAGTAGCCCTTTATTCGATTCGTTGGCGGAACGATGATTCACCCTATGGCGCCGCCTGACCTCGTCAGAAATCGATTGCCCGCCCTTTGATCTCCCAATCGCCGAAACGTGCAGGATCGAGGCCTCCACGGCCGCCGACCTCGGTCGGCATCACTTGCGGTTCCGCAGCCCGCCTTCTCTCTTCCGCCTCCTTCAGCGCGCGCAGAGCGGCTGCCGGCAGCGGGCGTTTGGGGCGATCGGGCGCATTGTCGTTGTCGTTCTGCATCTGGCGGTCCGGCTTTCCGTAACGATATTGAAGAGCGGAAGATTTATCCCCATCATATAAGCGCTTCCGTGCGAACGGAAACCCTGATTCACGTGAAACGTTCGGGCGAGTTGAACGGAACGAAAGCCGCTGCAAACGCTTTTCCACCCAATCGCCGAACGATACGGATATGGCTGGAGCTCATCCATGAACCTCATGCGCACCGCAATGCTGCTTGCCGTCATGACCGTCCTCTTCATGGCCGTCGGCTACGCCATCGGCGGCAGGGGCGGGATGATGATCGCCCTCGTCATAGCCGCCGGTATGAACTTCTTCTCCTACTGGAATTCCGATCGCATGGTGCTCGCCATGTACCGGGCCCAGGAAGTGGATGAACGCACCGCGCCCGAATATTACGGGATCGTCCGGGATCTGGCGCAGAACGCCGGTCTGCCGATGCCGCGCGTCTACGTCATCGATAGTCCGCAGCCGAACGCCTTTGCGACCGGCCGCAATCCCGAGAATGCCGCCGTTGCGGCCTCCACGGGCCTGTTGCACTCGCTCTCCTATGAGGAAGTCGCCGGCGTCATGGCGCACGAGCTTGCGCATATCCAGTATCGCGACACCCTGACGATGACGCTGACGGCGACGCTGGCGGGTGCCATTTCGATGCTCGGCAACTTCGCCTTCTTTTTCGGCGGAAACCGCGAGAACAACAATCCACTCGGCTTCATTGGCGTGCTCGTCGCCATGATCGTGGCGCCGCTCGCGGCGATGCTGGTACAGATGGCGATCAGCCGCACGCGCGAATATTCCGCCGACCGGCGCGGAGCGGAAATCTGCGGCAATCCGCTCTGGCTTTCCTCGGCGCTCCAGAAAATTGCCGGTGCAGCTCACGTGATCCACAACGACGACGCCGAGCGCAACCCGGCGACCGCGCATATGTTCATCATCAATCCGCTTTCCGGGGAACGGATGGACAATCTCTTCTCGACCCATCCGAGCACGGAAAATCGCGTTGCGGCGCTGGAGCAGTTGGCACGCGACATGTCGATGGGCTCGACGCCGCCGGTACGTGCTGATAATTCGGTGCGCAAATCGCGCTCTGTTCCGAAAACCGGCTGGGGTCGCGGTGGTTCCGAACCGCCCAAAGGTCCCTGGTCCTGATGCCTGAAGACAAGAAAAACGATTCACGCCCGAAACGAACCCGAGCTGACAACACGTCGCCGAAGACGCCGGGCACCGCTAGTGCCGCGATGGCGGAGAAGCCGGGTTTGAAGAGTCGTCAGGCAGCCGCCAAGATCCTGGCGGCCGTCATCGACCGCAAGACCTCCCTTGACGGCATGCTCGACCAGGAGCACGGCAATCCGGCCTACCGCGAGCTCAACGACGCCGATCGGGCGCTGGTGCGCGCCATCCTCAATTCCGCGCTTCGGCACCTGCCGCGCATTCGGGCCGCAATCGATTCTCTGTTGCAGACGCCGCTGCCGGAGGGGGCTCGCGCGCTCGATCATGTGCTGACCGTTGCCGCGGCGCAAATTCTCTACCTCGACATCCCGGATCATTCCGCCGTCGACCTTGCTGTCGAGCAGGCACAAGCCGATCCGCGCAATCGCCGCTTTGCGAGTCTCGTCAATGCGGTTCTTCGCCGGCTTTCGCGCGAGAAGGACGCCATTCTCGACAGGGTGAAGACGATTCCGGCGATGCCAAGCTGGTTCTACGACAGACTTGTCGCCAGCTACGGCCGGGAAGAGGCCGAACGCATGTCCGCATCGCAAGAAGTTCCGGCGGCGATCGATCTGTCGGTGAAATCCGACCCGGCCGCTTGGGCCGAGCGTCTTGGCGGCATGGTTCTGCCGACCGGCTCCGTTCGGCTCGGTACGTTCTCCGGCGCCATTCCCGCACTTCCGGGATTCTCGGAGGGCGAGTGGTGGGTCCAGGACGCGGCTGCCTCCATCCCGGCACGTCTTTTCGGAAATGTCGCCGGCAAGCGCGTCGTCGATCTCTGCGCCGCACCCGGCGGCAAGACGGCACAGCTCATTCTCGCCGGGGCGAAGGTGACGGCACTCGATCAGTCGTCCAGCCGCTTGCGGCGGTTGAAGGCCAACCTCGCGCGGCTCGGCCTGGAGGCCCGGACGCAGGAAGTCAACATGGCGGACTTCCAACCCGACGAACTGTTTGACGCCGCGCTCCTGGACGCCCCCTGCTCGTCCACCGGAACGACGCGCCGCCATCCGGACGTTCTCTGGACGAAGGGGCCAGAGGATATCGAGAAGCTGGCAGGGCTGCAGGAGCGCTTGCTGCGCCACGCGCTGAGCGTTGTAAAGCCCGGTGGACTGGTCGTCTTTTCCAATTGCTCGCTTGATCCGCGCGAAGGCGAGGAAGTTGTCGCGCGCGTTGTCGGCGATGGCGAGGACTGCGATCGGGTTCCGATCACTGCGGCGGATTGGCCGGGTCTCGGCGACGCGATCACGGATCGCGGCGAGTTTCGCACGACGCCCGCCATGCTTCCGCTTGCGCCACCCTTCTCCAGCGGGCTCGATGGTTTTTATGCCGCGGTGCTCCGCCGCAAGCGCGCCTGAATGGCCCGCCGATTTTGGCGCAAGCAACTCCCGTCAACAGGCTGTTTTGCCGCGTCAATTGACGCTATCGGCCCGTCGGCCTATCAATGTCGACAGGATTGATAAAAGTTTAATGATCTTTCCGGCACCATTCCGCGCTGGAAAGGGATTCTGGCGCAATCCAGGCATGATCCAGCCTCAGGCGCCTTGAAGGGTCCGTTGCAGAATAAGGAAACCGACGGGCGCTGATGTTGTTTTCCGGTAAGCAAAGGCTTCTTTACCTGTACCTGCGGGAAGGTTGGCGCCGATTTTCGCGCCGCATCTCGCTCGGCCGCGTGACGGCGATGCGCTTTGCCGGATCAACTCCCGACCGGTTGATCGTTGCACCAACGGACCTGAGGGCGATCGATCCTTTCGTCGCTGAAGAGATACTGCAGGGCCGCTTTCCGCTTGCGGGCCGTGTGCTCGACACCGAAGGCGAATCTCCCTTCGAGATCGATTTGCCGTCGCACGAGTTTGCTATCCGGCTCCACTCCTTCGGCTGGCTGCGGCATCTGCGCGCGATCCGTGACGATGCAGGCTTCGTCAGGCTCCGGCAGATCGTCGACGACTGGATCGGCAGCCACGGCCGCAACATTGGTGGCATTTCCTGGGAAGCCGACGTGATCGCCCAACGCATCATCGCCTGGCTGTCGCACTCGCCGGTGGTGCTGCGGAACGCCGAACACGGGTTCTACCGCCGCTTCCTGAAAAGCCTGGCATTCCAGGTTCGCTACCTTCGGCACATTGCGGACACGGTCTGTGACGGCGAGGCACGCCTGCGCGTACGCATGGCGCTGGCCATGGCATCCGTCTCGATGCCCGCCTCGGCTTCCGCCATCCGCAAGGCCGCCCGCAATCTCGATCAGGAACTCGATCGTCAGATCCTGCCGGACGGCGGGCATTCCTCTCGCAGCCCCCGGGCGGGGCTCGCGCTGCTGCTCGATCTGCTGCCGCTCCGACAGACCTATGTCAATCTCGGCCACGACGTGCCGTCGCGGCTCATCCCCTGTATCGACCGGATGTATCCGGCCCTGCGCTTCTTCCGCCACCAGGGCGGCGAACTCGCGCTTTTCAATGGCGCGACCTCAGTTCTGGCGCACGAACTCGCCTCTGTGCTGCGATACGACGAAACGGCCGGCGAACCCTTCCGGTCCTTGCCCCACGTCCACTATGAGCGGCTGTCGCTCGGCGAAACCGTCGTCATCATGGATACGGGTCGGCCGCTTTCGATCGACCTTTCGCGTAGCGCCCATGCCGGCTGCCTCTCCTTCGAGATGTCGTCGGGCAGAAACCGCTTCGTCATCAACTCCGGCGCACCAAAGTTCGCCGGCGAACGATTTCGTCAGATGGCCCGGGCGACGGCCGCTCATTCCACGGTGACGGTTAACGACACGTCCTCTTGCCGCTTTTCCCAATCACGCTTCCTCGGGCCGATCATGACCTCCGGCCTGTCGAAGGTGCTCGTCGAGCGACAGGATGAGCCGGGCCGCATCGAGTCCGTCAGGGCCAGTCATGATGGGTATCTCGTATCCTTCGGCCTTCTCCATGAACGCGATATCAGCGTCTTGAACGGCGGCCGGCTGGTCAGTGGCCGCGATCGGCTTTTGCGGGAAGACGGCGGCGATCCGGACGCGGCCAATGTCGCCAGCGCCGTCGCCCGCTTTCACATCCACCCGGCGATCGCGATGCGACGGGCAAGCGACAGCGAGATCTACCTGGCCGCGCCCGATGGCGACGCCTGGCTCTTCGCCTGCAGGGATGGGGAACTGGCGATCGAGGAAGATATCTTCTTTGCCGATCCCTCGGGGGTGCGGGCTTCGTCGCAGATAACCGTCACTTTCGCTGTGGCGGCGCAGCCGGAAATCCAGTGGACGCTCACCCGCGAGAGCTAGAACGTTGCCCGAGATTACGATGTTTTTGGGTCGAATCGACCCAAAACACAAACGTGATCGGTTCTAAAGAGTCAGGGCGGGATGCGGGCGGAAAACCAAACACACTTTTCCTCATCCCGCTCTGGCACCTATTTTCCGCTCCTCCCGGTGCCGAAGGTTTCTTCACGGGGCAAGCTATGCTAACGGCAGCCATTCCAACCGCCGGCACCTTTCTCCCGGGCGTCCGGCGCCGCCAAAGGAGCATGGTTGATGGCTGTCGCCTCCAAGAAAATCCCCGCCCCGGACGAAGTCCGGATCCGCACCGCCCTCCTCTCGGTTTCCGACAAGACCGGCATCGTCGAGCTCGCGCGCGCTCTTCATGAAAAGGGCGTGCGCCTCGTCTCGACCGGTGGCACGCACAAGGCACTGTCGGACGCCGGGCTTCCCGTCAGCGACGTTTCGGAATTGACCGGCTTTCCGGAGGTCATGGATGGCCGCGTCAAGACGCTTCACCCGGGTGTTCACGGCGGCCTGCTTGCCATCCGCGACGACACCGAGCATGTGGCGGCGATGGACAAGCACGGCATCACGGCCATCGATCTTGCCGTCATCAATCTCTATCCGTTCGAGGAAGTCCGCGCCAAGGGCGGCGACTATCCGACGACGGTCGAGAACATCGACATCGGCGGTCCGGCGATGATCCGGGCATCAGCGAAGAACCATGCCTATGTTACCATCGTCACCGATCCCGCCGACTATGCGCTCCTTCTCGAAGAGATCGCCGGCGGCACGACGCGCTACGCATTCCGCCAGAAAATGGCGGCAAAAGCCTATGCCCGGACCGCGGCCTATGACGCGGCGATTTCCGACTGGCTGGCGGACGTTCTCGATACGCCGATGCCGCGCCACCGGGTGATCGGAGGCGTGCTCAAGGAAGAGATGCGCTACGGCGAAAACCCGCATCAAAAGGCAGGCTTCTACGTGACCGGCGAAAATCGCCCAGGGGTCGCGACCGCCACGCTGCTGCAGGGCAAGCAGCTCTCCTACAACAATATCAACGATACCGACGCCGCCTTCGAACTCGTGGCCGAGTTCCTGCCGGAGAAGGCACCGGCTTGCGCGATCATCAAGCACGCCAACCCTTGCGGCGTCGCGACGGCGCCGTCGCTTGCGGAAGCTTATCGCCGGGCGCTCGCCTGCGATTCCACCTCCGCCTTCGGCGGCATCATCGCGCTCAATCAGGAGCTCGACGCCGAGACCGCGGACGAGATCGTCAAGCTTTTCACCGAAGTCATCATCGCGCCGTCGGTCAGCGACGAGGCAAAGGCGATCATCGCGCGCAAGCCGAACCTCCGGCTGCTTGCGACCGGCGGCCTACCGGATCCGCGTGTGCCCGGCCTTTCCGCAAAGACCGTCGCCGGCGGCTTGCTTGTCCAGACGCGCGACAACGGCATGGTCGAGGATCTCGAACTCAAGGTCGTGACCAAGCGCGCACCGACCGCGCAGGAGCTCGAAGACATGAAGTTCGCCTTCAAGGTGGCGAAGCATGTGAAGTCGAACGCGATCGTCTATGCCAAGGACGGCCAGACTGCCGGCATCGGCGCCGGCCAGATGAGCCGCGTCGATTCAGCCCGTATCGCCGCCATCAAGGCGGAGGAAGCCGCCAAGGCGCTCGGACTCGCCGAACCGCTAACCCGGGGCTCGGCTGTCGCATCGGAAGCCTTCCTGCCCTTCGCCGACGGCCTGCTGTCGGCGATCGGCGCCGGCGCCACTGCCGTCATCCAGCCGGGCGGTTCGATGCGCGACGAAGAGGTGATCGCGGCGGCAAACGAGCACAACGTTGCCATGGTCTTCACCGGCATGCGCCATTTCCGCCATTGAGCCCTGAAACACTTTGTTCGAGGCCCGCCGCGAAAGCTGTCGCGGCGGGTTTTTCATGCCGGGCGATGTGCCGGATAGGGCGTTCTTAGAAGAATGAAGAGGCCGACGGCGAGGAAGGCGACGAGCGCCATCATGCCGATGCGTGCCGAATCGGCCAGCACCGTTATCGTCGCGACCGACGCCGGCGCCAGGAATGAGGTCGCCCGTCCGGAAAGCGCATAGAGGCCGAAATAGCGGCCAGCTTCCTCGACTGCGACGCTTCGGGCGAGATAGGAACGAGACGAGGCTTGAACTGGCCCGAAAGCGATGCCGACCAGGAGGCCGTAGAGGATGTAGGCCTTTTCCGCAGCCGTACCGAAGAGGCCGCCGGAATCTTCGGTCGGAAGCGTCAGCAGCCCGAACAGCGTGAAGCCGGGTCCGGTCGAGACGATGCCGAGTGTTGCGATGGTGAGACAGACGAGGCTCGCAACGACAATCGTTTTCGAGCCGAGCCGTGCGTCGAGCCGGCTCGCATAGAGGCAGCCTGCGATCGCGACGACGTTGAGAATCATTCCATAGAGGCCGAGTTCTATCGTCTGCCAGCCGAACATCCCGGCTGCAAAGGTGCCGCCAAGGGCGATCAACCCGTTGACACCGTCCTGGAAGATCATCCGAGCGATCAGAAAGCGCAGGATGCCTGCTCTCGCCTTGAGTTCCCGGAGTGTGCCCTCAAGTTCCTTGAGGCCCCGGGCCGTTGCGTTCGAGAGCGACATCGTCGCCTTCTCCACATCCGGGGTGAACAGGAGCATCGGCAGGATGAAGATCAGATACCAGACGGCCGAGATCGGTCCAGTAATACGGGCATCTTCCCCCTTGGCGGGATCGAGGCCGAAGATCGGGTCGAGGCCGAGTGCCGTCTTGCCCGTTGCGGGATTTCCGGCAATGAGCGCAACGACGACAATCAACACGATCATGCCGCCGAGATAGCCGAGTCCCCAGGCAATGTTCGAGATACGGCCAACCTCTTTCTCGCTCACCAGCCGCGTCATCATCGAATCATTGAAGACGATGGAAAATTCGGCGGCGACAGTCGCCAGGGCAAGGAAGATCGCCGGATAGAGGATGGGCGAGCCCGGCGCGGCAAACCACAGCATGACGAGCGAGACGATCTTGATGACAGCGAAAAAGCCGATCCAGGGTTTGCGCGGTCCGGTCGCGTCCGCGATCGCGCCGAGAACCGGCGAAAGGACAGCGATGATGATGCCCGAGATGGTGAGCGTATAGCCCCAGACCGCCTGCCCCTGCACAGGATCCGCCGAGAGCCGGGAAACGAAGTATGGCGCGAAGATGAAGGTGGTGATGACGGTGAAAAAAGGCTGTGCAGCCCAGTCGAAAAGCATCCAGCCGGCGATGCCGAGGCGCGGCGTCCTGGGCTGCTCTCTCGCTTCGGCCGTAACGTCCAATTTCCCCTCCCGGAATTCATCGGCCCTCGCCGACTGCTTGGCGAGGAGCGATAACGCGCTGAAATCGCGATAAAACCCGAAGCGGAATCAGTCCTCCGGGCCGATGCCCGGAGGGACTGTGTCATTTCGCCTTGCCGCGTGCAAGGTCGTCGAGCAAGCCAGCCGCAACCGTAATCTTGGCGAGTGTCGTCTCGCCTTTTTCGGTAAGCAGCTTCAGCTGGTCGCCAACGCGTGAGACGCGTTCGCGATCACTGTCGTGCCAGGCAAGAACCGGATTGCGTTCGCCCTTCTGCTCGACCAGGGCTGCGACTGTGATGTCCCGCCGGGCGGCACCGATATCGGCGACGGCGCGCGAAAGCGCCATGGCCTCGAACTGCTCCGTCGCCGGTACGCGATCGGCGGCGGCCAGCAGACGATTGATCCTGAGGTTCTCCGTCACGGTGAAATAACCCTGCGCGGTGCGGCTCAGCGTTTCGCCGGTCTCGGTGGAGATCTGCATGATCTCCGGCACGAGGGTCATCAGCGACAGTTCGGCAATTTCCTCCGCGAGCTTTGCCGGCACGCCGCTTTCGATGAAGGTCGCGGTCTTCAGGCGCGCCTCTTCGGCGCTGTCGCCGGAGATCGCCGTGCGCATCGTGCCGCGCAGCTTCTGAAAGCCGTCGCGCAGACGCGAAACCGCATCGGAAACCGGGTCACTCGTGGCGCGCGTGCGCAAAGCCTTCTCGGTTACGAGCACGAAGATGCGGCTCACTTCCTGATAGAGCGCATTCTGAACGGCGCCGCTGATCCTGTTGTCGAGCGCGTCGATCTCACCGTAGATCCGCTGCAGATCGAAGCCGTCGAGCGCCAGCACGGCCGCCTTGACGACATCGCCGGGGAGAAAGCCGGTCGTATCGGTCAGCGTCGAAACGAATGCGGGACCACCGCGGTTGATCACTTCATTGCCGAGGACGGTCGCGATGATCTCGCGGCGCAGCCGATGGCCGTGGATATCCGCGGCATAGGTCTTGCGCATCTTTGCCGGGAAATAGCGCTCCAGCGTCGCAGTGAAATAGGGATCGTCCGGCAGATCGCCGACGATCAGCTCTTCGAACAGCACCAGCTTCGCATAGGAAAGCAGAACGCCAATCTCAGGACGCGTCAGCGGCTTGCCCGCCTGGTAACGCTCGCTCATCGCCAGTTCCGTCGGCAGGGTCTCGACCTTGCGGTTGAGGTGGCCGTCGGTCTCGAGCCGCGCCATAAGCCGCGAGAGCGAGGTGCGGTTAGCGAGCCCCTGCATTTCCGTCAGCGAGATTGCCAGCGATTGCTGGTAGTTGTTGCGCAGCACGAGGTGCGCCACCTCGTCGGTCATCGAGGCAAGAAGCGTGTTGCGTTTCGGCCGCGTCAGACGTCCGTCGCGCATGGCCGAAGCAAGCGCGATCTTGATGTTGACCTCGACGTCGGAGGAGTTGACGCCGGCCGAATTGTCGATCGCGTCGGAATTGCAGCGCCCTCCGGCGAGCGAGAAGCCGATGCGGCCTTTCTGGGTGACGCCGAGATTGGCGCCTTCGCCGATAACGCGGGCACGCACTTCCTCCGCCGTGACGCGGATCGCGTCGTTGGCGCGGTCGCCAACCTCGGCGTCCGTTTCGTTGCTGCCGCGCACATAGGTGCCGATGCCGCCGAACCAGAGCAGATCGACCGAGCTCTTGAGGATGGCGTTCATGATCTCGAAAGGGGTCGCCTTCTGCTTGTCGAGGCCGATGGCTGCCATCGCCTCCGGCGTCAGGGTGACGAACTTCTCCGTGCGGGAGATGATCATGGCGCCCTGCGATACCGCGTTGCGGTCGTAGTCCTGCCAACTCGAGCGCGGAAGCGCGAACATACGCTTGCGCTCGGCGAAGGAAAGGTCGGTATCCGGATTCGGATCGATGAAGATATCGCGATGGTCGAAGGCGGCGATCAGCCGGATCTTCTCCGAAAGCAGCATCCCATTGCCGAAAACGTCGCCGGACATGTCGCCGACGCCGGCGACGGTGAAGGGCGTCGTCTGGATGTCGATGTCCATCTCGCGGAAATGACGCTTGACGGCTTCCCAGGCGCCGCGGGCGGTGATTCCCATCTTCTTATGGTCGTAGCCCGCCGAGCCGCCGGAGGCGAAGGCGTCGTCGAGCCAGAAGCCGGCTTCCTGGGCAAGCCCATTGGCCGTGTCGGAGAAGGTGGCGGTGCCCTTGTCGGCCGCGACGACGAAATAGGGATCGTCGCCATCGAGCCTCAGCGTGTCGGCCGGCGGCACGACGTCATGGCCGACGATGTTGTCGGTAACCGACAACAGCGTGCGGATATAGGTCTTGTAGGCTTCAGTGCCGGCCTTGAAAATTTCGTCGCGCGTGCCGCCGACCGGCAGCTGCTTCGGATAGAAGCCGCCCTTGGCGCCGACCGGCACGATGACCGCGTTCTTTACCTGCTGCGCCTTGACGAGGCCGAGTACCTCGGTGCGGTAGTCCTGCGCCCGGTCCGACCAGCGAAGGCCGCCGCGGGCCACCTTGCCGAAGCGCAGGTGCACGCCTTCGACCTCGGTGCCGTAGACGAAGATCTCGCGGAAAGGCCGAGGCTCAGGCAGGCCGTCAAGCTGCTTCGGATCAAGCTTGAAAGCGAGAACCGCACGCGGCCTGCCGTCCGCGTCTTTCTGGAAATAGTTCGTCCGGAGCGTCGATTGGATCACGTTGACATAGCGGCGCAGGATCTGGTCCTCGTCGAGGCTCGGCACGGCCGAGAGCGCCTCCTCGATGGCCGAGAGCAAGGCGTTGCCTTTCTTCATCCTCGCCTTCGCCTCGATCTTCGGATCCATGCGCGTCGCAAACAGCCGAAAGATGTCGGCGGCGATCGCCGGATACTTGTTCAGCGTGTCGGCGATATAGCCTTGCGAATAGGTAATGCCCGCCTGGCGCAAATAACGGGCATAGGCGCGCAGCACCGTGACTTCGCGCGCGGTGAGGCCGGCAAGCAGGATCAGCCGGTTGAAGGTGTCGTCTTCGATCGTGCCGCTCCAGGAAGCCAGAAACGCCTCTTCGAGCGCCGCACCGGTCTTGGCGATATTGAGCGCATGTCCATCGCGGTGGACCAACTCCATGTCGTGCAGCACCACAAGCCGCTGTTCTTCCGCATGCCCGCTGACGCCGATGTCGTAGGTCTGCTCGCTGATGACGCGGAACCCGAGATTTTCAAGGAGCGGCACGCGACGCGAGAGCGAAACGGGATCCTCCGCGTGGAAGATCTTCAGTTCGAGCGTGTCCGGCCGTTCTTTCTGCTTATGATAGAACGAGATGCGGATCGGGTCGTCGCGCCTGCAGGCGGCGATGTCCTGAAGATCGTCATAGGCTTCCGCCGGCGTGAAGGCCGCCTGATAGGCTTCGCCGACCGAGATCTCGATGCCGTCCTTGCGCGCAAGCAGGTTAAAGCGGTCGGTCCAGCGGGTGACGATGCTGCGAACCGCCTCCTCGAGCTTGGCCTGCGGAACGCGCGGCGTCTTCCCGGCATAGCGGCCGATAATGAAATGGACGCGCGCCAGCCCGCCTTCGGGGAAAGCGGGATAATAGGCAGAAACGCGGCCGTCATAGACCGTCTTCAAATAGTTGCCGATCTTCTCGCGGACGTCCGAATCATATTGCTCGCGCGGTACGAAGACGAGGATCGAGACGAAACGGTCGAAATGGTCGATGCGCGGCAGCACGCGGATGCGCGGCCGGTCGCTGAGTTCGTTGATCTGTTCGCAGAACGCAGCCAGCAGCCCGACGTCGATCTGGAAAAGATCGTCACGCGGATAGGATTCCAGCGTGTTCGCCAGCATCTTGCCCGAATGGCTCTGCGGATCGTAACCGAAATGATCGATGATCTTTTCGATCTTATGTCTCAGCAACGGTATTTCGGACGCCTGACGCGTATAGGCCGTCGACGTGAAGAGGCCGACGATGCGCAGTTCCCCGATCACGTTGCCGGAGGTGTCGAAGCGTTTGACGCCGATGTAGTCCATATAGGCGCGGCGGTGGACAAGGGATTTCACATTGGCCTTGGTGACGATCAGGAACTCCGGCCCTTCGAGGAAGGCGAGGATCTCCGGCGTCGTCAGCACGGCGTCCGTGCCCTGGCGCAATACCCGGACATCGGGATTGGAGAGAAGGCCAAGGCCCCTGCCCTTGCCGCGTTCGACCGTCGCCTTCTCGCCCTTGCCGGAATAGGTGTATTCCCGCATTCCGAGGAACGTGAAATTGCTGTCTCTTAGCCAGCGAAGGAAAGCGAGCGCCTCATCACGGTCGCTCTTCTTGCGCGAAGCATTGTACTCTTCCAGTTCCTGCATGGCCTGGTTGAGCAATGTCGTCATCGCCGGCCAGTCGTGAACGGCTTGATGGACCTGGTCCAGCACGTCGGCGATGCGCTTGCTGAGCTGGCGCGCTTCGAGCGGTGCGAGCTTGTCCAGGTGAATCTGGATATGGCTCACCCGGTGCGTCGGATCGCTTTCCTCATCCGGATCGTACGCCTTGATGGGCTTGCCGGGTTCCCTGACGAGAATGGGATGGATTGCGAGATGGATGTCGCGGTGCGTGCTCGTCACCTCGCCCATGATCGAGTCGTAAAGGAAGGGCATGTTGCGTTCGGTGATGGCGATGATCGAGACGTCCGTGCCGCCGGGCGCAACGCCCGGCACGGTTTCGACCGAAACCTGCGGCTTGCCTCCGTCCCAGCGTGCGAGTTCGTTGCGTGCATGTGCGGCGGTCAATGCCAGCATGTCGGCGGTGTAGAGGTCGAGGTCGTCGTTGCTTGCCCCACCGAAAAGGATCTCCGGCGCCAGCGCCTCCGCGCCGATCTTCTCAGCAGCCGCCTTGGCCGCGTCGATATGCCTGTCCCGCTTCGGATTGTATTTCACGCCCATGAACTGTCTCCCCGTACGTGATAGATGAACCTATCAGAACCATGGCCAATGGCGACCGTTTTATGTCCGTTTTCGGCAAAATCGAGCTGAATTTTGGAGAAATTCGCGCGATTTCGACCTAAATCCATTTAAATCGAAGGCGATTTTGCAAAAATTGCTCGAAAAACGGTGGAAACGCACGAAAACGCCGAAGGCTAGTTCCGGGCATGTCTGGCATCCGCTGTTGACAGGCCGGTGACAGTCGGGCGATCACACCTCGATTCGAAGGAATGGGATTGCCCGATGCCCGAAATGCATGCCGCACCCGGCGCCGTCATCGTTATTTCAAGCCATGTGGTTCGCGGCACCGTCGGCAACCGGGCCGCGGTCTTCGCGCTGGAGACGCTCGGGCACCGCGTCTGGGCTGTGCCGACGGTGATTCTGCCGTGGCATCCCGGCCACGGCCCTTCGACACGGTGACGATCGCCGATCAGCAGTTCCAGTCGATCATCGAGGATCTCGCCAATGCGCGTTGGACCGGCGAGGTGCAGGCGGTTCTCTCCGGGTATCTGGGTTCGCCGGGCCACGTCGAAGGCGTTGCTGACCTCGTGACGGCATTACGTCAGCGTAATCCAGATCTTGTATACGCCTGCGACCCAATCATCGGCGATGGCAACGGCCTTTATGTCTCCGCCGAGATTGCCGCCGCCGTTCGCGACCGGCTGCTGCCGCTGGCGACACTGGCGACGCCCAACCGCTTCGAGCTCTCGTGGCTTGCCGGGGCCGCGCTTGAAACGAATACGGCGATTCTCGATGCGGCACTCGGTCTTGGACCGTCTCGCGTGCTGGTGACCTCGGCGATCCCGATGATGAGCGGTGGCACCGGCAATCTCTATCTGTCGGGCAACCATGCGCTGCTCGCCGAACACCGGTTGATCGACAATCCGCCGAACGGCACCGGCGATCTGCTCGCCGCCGTTTTTCTGGCGCGGCTGCTTCAGGGGCTTTCGGAAGAGCGGGCGCTGCAGATGGCGACCGCCAGCGTATTCGAGATCATCGCGCGCACGGCGAAGCGTGGCGCCGACGAGCTGACGCTCGAGCAGGATGCCTCGAGCCTCGCAACGCCCATGGCCATGGTGCAGATGCGGCGCCTCTTGCATCCAGGCCAGGTGCGGCGGAGATAAAGAGTATTCACGAGCAGCCATTGCATGGCATCGTGGATTGATGTGTCAGCAGCATTGGGGTAACCGATCGATATGCAGCGCTTTCCGGATCACCTTCTGAACGGCTACCGCAACTTCATGAGCGGTCGTTTCAACGAACAGCAACAGCGCTATCGGACACTCGCCGAAAGCGGCCAGAAGCCGAGGACGATGGTCATTGCCTGTTGCGACTCGCGGGCCGCGCCGGAAACTATCTTCGATAGCGGCCCCGGAGAACTCTTCGTCGTTCGCAACGTCGCCAACATGATGCCGCCTTATGAGCCGGACGGGCACTATCACTCAACGTCGGCCGCTCTCGAATTCGCCGTCCAGTCGCTCCGCGTCAGCGACATCGTCGTCATGGGGCATGGGCGCTGCGGTGGCATCAAGGCGGCACTCGATCCGGACGCCGAGCCCCTGTCCCCCGGCGATTTCATCGGCCGCTGGATGAACCTGCTGAAGCCGGCCGCGGAACAGATCCAGAGCAACGAATTCATGACACAGGCGGAACGCCAAAGGGCGCTTGAACGGGTGTCGATCCGGAACTCGCTTGCCAACCTGCGCACCTTCCCCTGTGTCCAGATTCTCGAAGCGAAGGGCAAGCTGCAGCTTCATGGCGCCTGGTTCGACATCTCGACCGGCGAACTTTGGCTGATGGACGCCAAGACAGGCGATTTCGCCCGCCCCGGGATATAATCGTCCGCCGTTGCAAAAAAGCCCGGTCCTTCCGAACCGGGCTCGAAATCCACTTTCTGTTGGTCGCGATCAGTCGCCGTCAATCTCGGCGCCGATGATGGCGATCGCTTGCTGGTACACGCTGGCGGCGTTCCATCCCTGGATCGCACCGTAGTTGACTTCCCCGGGTTGATAGCCGGCGCCCGGCTGCCAACCATGGCCGCGCAGGAAGTTTGCCGTCGAGGCGAGCGCGTCCGCCTTGGAGCGTACCATGTCGATATGGCCGTTGCCATCCCCGTCGACGCCATATTTCAAGACGTTTGCCGGCAGGAACTGGGTCTGTCCGATCTCACCATGGGCAGCACCCCGAGCAGCCGGGTTCAGGTCGCCGCGCTCGACGAGTTGCAGCGCCGCATAAAGCTGGTTGGTGAAATAGTCGGAGCGCCGGCAGTCATAGGCAAGCGTCGAAACGGCCGAGAGCGTGTGTTCCTTGCCCATGAAGGAACCGAAGCCGGTTTCCATCCCCCAGATCGCAATCAGCGGCCCCGCCGGGACGCCGAAGCGCTGTTCGATGCTGGCGAACAGCTTGGCGTTCTGCGCCCGCATCTTCTTGCCGCGCGAGATAATCACCTGACCGCCGCGCTTCTGCATGAACTGGTCAAGCGAGAGCTTGAAGCTCTTCTGGCCGCGGTCCGCGCGGATGGTCGCCCTGTTATAGGAAACGTTGGAGAGTACCTGGTCGAGCACCGACCGGCTGATGCCGTTGCCGGCGGCTTCCTGCTTGAACTCAGCTACCCAGGCCGCAAAGCCGCTCCCATCATTGCCGCATTGAGCCGCCGCGGCGGCCGTGGGAAGGATTGCCGTCGAAACCAGGGCCGCAAGCCCCGCCGCTACGCACTTTGCCCTGTGCATGAAATACCCCGTCATTGCCCGAACAATCGCTTGTCTTCATTACTGGTCCCGCGTCGCGGGATGCTAAGTCATGTTTCACGTGAATCCGCCCAACACCGGCGGAAGAACCCGATGCGAAGGCCCGCGGGCCCTTGGCGGACCGGGCGGGGCCTTACTTCAGTCCCGAGCGGGGCCGGTCAGGCGGCCTGCTTGCGGGGCTTGACCAGACCGCGATTGACAAGCAGCTCGGCGATCTGGATGGCGTTGAGCGCGGCGCCCTTGCGCAGGTTGTCGGAGACAACCCACATGTTAAGGCCGTTCTCGACCGTGGCGTCCTCGCGGATGCGCGAAATATAGGTCGCGTCTTCGCCAGCGCATTCGTAAGGCGTCACATAGCCGCCGTTCTCATGCTTGTCGACGACCAGGCAACCCGGCGCTTCGCGCAGGATCTCGCGCGCCTCGTCGGCGGTGATTTCATTCTCGAATTCGATATTGACCGATTCCGAATGACCGATGAAGACCGGTACGCGCACGGCCGTGCAGGTCACCTTGATCTTCGGATCGAGCATCTTCTTGGTTTCTGCCAGAACCTTCCACTCTTCCTTGGTGTAACCGTCTTCCATGAACACGTCGATGTGCGGGATGACGTTGAAGGCGATCCGCTTGGTGAACTTCTTGCTCTCGATCGGATCGGCAACGAAGACGGCGCGGGTCTGGTTGAAAAGCTCGTCCATGCCGTCCTTGCCGGCGCCAGAGACCGACTGATAGGTCGAAACGACGACGCGCTTGATCTTGGCGTGGTCATGCAGCGGCTTCAGCGCTACGACGAGTTGGGCCGTCGAGCAATTCGGGTTGGCGATGATGTTCTTCTTGGAGAAAAGGGCGATCGCATCCGGGTTCACTTCCGGAACAATCAGCGGTACGTCGGCGTCGTAGCGCCAAGCGGAAGAATTGTCGATGACGACGCAGCCCTGCTGGCCGATCTTTGGCGAATACTTCTGCGAAACCGCGCCGCCGGCCGACATCAGGCAGATGTCCGTATCGGAGAAATCATAAGTTTCGAGGTTGGAAACCTTCAGCGTCTTGTCGCCATAGGAAACTTCGGTGCCGATGGAGCGCGACGAGGCGAGCGCCACAACTTCATCGGCGGGAAATCCGCGTTCCGAAAGGATGTTCAGCATCTCCCGGCCGACATTGCCGGTGGCGCCTGCGACTGCAATCTTGAAACCCATGATCTAAGCTCTCTTTCTGTCTCTCCTCGTCTGGTGGAGGGGGAAGCCGCGCGGGAAGTCCGCGAGGTTTCCTGTCCCCGGCCTTACCGGGGAGAGAGCGGAGGGCCAGAGACGTCAGACGGTTTTCGTCGTCGTTTTGGCCGTTGTTTTGCTAGCGAGCGAGAAATAGCGAGCCTGCCCGGCGACTGCCGGCAAGATCGACGCAGCGATGGACGGACCGTTCGGTCGCATTGCGGTTTCCTCGTTCGCCGCTGCTCTTACGCGGTTTTCGGCAAGAGTCAAGCCGCCGCCGGCGTTTGCCGCCATCGCTGGCTATTCGCCAGCGCTGGAAAGAACGGAAACCGCGCCACACTATTGCGTGATCCCAGCTTCGGGATCGCGCCCGATCGCCGCATTAGACGAAAGTCATAAGCCCAAAGCATCTCTGCCTCGGTCCGCGCTTTTCTGACATCTTCTTGCGAGGCGCACCACGCCCGGACGTTCAGGGAGGAATGGCCGGGCCTGGGAATGGGCGCTCCAATATATGCCAATTTTGGAGTGGAGGATCATCAAAATGGCGAATGTCGCAACCGTGGATGGCGCAAAAGCCCGTCCTATGACCGGCGAGGAGAAGAAGGTCATCTTCGCTTCATCGCTCGGTACCGTCTTCGAATGGTACGATTTCTATCTTTATGGCTCGCTTGCTGTTTATATCGGCGCGACCTTCTTCAGCTCGTACCCCGAAACGACGCGAAACATCTTCGCCCTGCTTGCGTTCGCTGCGGGCTTCCTGGTGCGCCCGTTCGGCGCGCTCGTTTTCGGTCGTCTCGGCGATCTCGTCGGCCGCAAGTATACGTTCCTCGTGACGATTCTGATCATGGGTCTGTCGACCTTCCTGGTCGGTATCCTGCCGGGAGCCGCTTCGATCGGCATCGCTGCTCCGATCCTGCTGCTCGTGCTGCGCATGCTTCAGGGCCTCGCCCTCGGTGGCGAATACGGCGGTGCAGCGACCTACGTCGCCGAACACGCGCCGCATGGACGCCGCGGCTATTTCACCTCGTGGATCCAGACCACCGCAACGCTTGGCCTGTTCCTCTCGCTGGTGGTCATCCTGTTCGTGCAGTTCCTCGTCGGCAAGGAAGCCTTCGCGGCCTGGGGCTGGCGCATTCCGTTCCTGGTCTCCGTCGCGCTTCTTGGTGTTTCCGTCTGGATCCGCCTGAAGATGAACGAATCGCCGGCCTTCAAGAAGATGAAGGAAGAAGGCAAGGGCTCGAAGGCGCCGCTGTCGGAGGCCTTCGGCCAGTGGAGGAACGCCAAGATCGCGCTTCTCGCTCTTTTCGGCGCCGTGGTCGGCCAGGCCGTCGTCTGGTATTCCGGTCAATTCTACGCGCTGTTCTTCCTGACGGGCGTTCTCAAGGTTGACGGTCAGTCGGCGAACCTGATGGTTGCCGCCTCGCTGCTCCTCGGTACCGGTTTCTTCGTCTTCTTCGGTTGGCTTTCCGACAAGATCGGCCGCAAGCCGATCATCATGGCCGGCCTGCTGCTCGCCATGCTCACCTATTTCCCGCTGTTCAAGGCGCTGACCTGGGCCGGCAACCCTGCCCTTGCCGAAGCACAGGAAAGTGTCCGCGCAACGGTTACCGCGGCGCCGGGCGACTGCAAATTCCAGTTCAACCCGACCGGAACGGCAAAATTCACGACCTCGTGCGACATTGCTACCGCGTTCCTGACGAAGAACTCCGTTCCCTATGACGTCGTGACGACGGCTGCTGCCGGAACGCCGGCGACCGTCAAGATCGGTGAAACGACGATTGCCAGCTACGATGCGGTCGCCGCGGGGGACAAGGCCAAGGCAGAGGATGCGGCCTTCAGCAAGCAGGTCAACATGGCGCTTCAGGCTTCCGGCTATCCGCTGGTGCGTGCGGCGGCGAAGGTTCCGGAATCCAAGCTCGACGCCTTCGTCGCGGCCAATCCGGAACTGGCGCTTGACGCGGCTGCTGTCCGCGCCGGCGAAAAGGCCACGGTACCGGCCGACAAGCTGGTTGCCGACAAGCTGCTGACCAAGGAAGAAGTCGGCGGCGCCACGGAAATGGCGGTCTATTCGATCGACAAGGGCGGGGCCTTCTCGATGGTGGCCGATCCGGACCGCGTCAACTGGACGACGATCATCGCCGTGCTGACCGTTCTCGTCATCTATGTGACGATGGTCTACGGGCCGATCGCCGCGCTCCTGGTCGAACTCTTCCCGACCCGCATCCGCTATACCGGCATGTCGCTGCCCTACCACATCGGCAACGGCTGGTTCGGCGGTCTGCTCCCGGCAACGGCCTTCGCGATGAGCGCGGCGCAGGGCGATATCTATTATGGCCTCTGGTACCCGATTGTCTTCGCCGGCATCACGCTGGTCATCGGCCTCTTGTTCCTGCCGGAAACCAAGGATCGCGATATCCACGTAATGGACTGAGTGGGGCAACCAAAATCACGACGCGGGATGCGGGCGGAGACCCCGTTCCTCATCTCGCCGAACGACCTCTCCTGACTCCGGCGCGGCCTTCCGCGCCGGCTTTTTATTTGTCCACTTGCTGGGAGGTCGCGTTTTTCGGTGCCGGCCAGCCGCTCGCGTCCAGGCGGAAGAGCCAGCCTTGCCGGGCAAAAACGAACGCGATCATCATCGCGACCCAGAGGCCGAGCAGCAGGCCGGCGGCAACATCGCTCGGATAGTGTGCGCCGACGATTACGCGCGAAACGCCGATTGCCAATGCCAGTATCAGAAACACGGGTCTCAACTGCGGCATCAGCATCGCGAAGGCGCCGAAAAGGGCGCCGGCCGCCATCGAATGGCCCGACGGGAAGCTTTCAAACAATCGTTCACCGGTAAACGGCGTCAGGCTGTAGGCGCCGTAGTCGGCGAAAAGTTCCGGCCGCGCCCGGCCGATCAGAAATTTCAGCCCGTGCACCAGCACGCTTGCGGTGCCGATCGTCAGAAGAAAATAGGCGGACAGATTGCGCGCGCTTCTCGCTCGGTGCCGAACCGTGTCGTGACGCGAGGCGCGCCGGGCAATGTAGGCGACCAGCAGCAGGAAGGCAGAAGTATAGATCATCCAGGCAAATGTGCCGAAATCGGTAATCGTCCGGTTGAAGGCGACGATTTCTTCCGGCAGGTCCTGCGCCCATTGCGACAGTTGCGGATCGAAGGGAACGAGGGCAAGCACGAGCACCAGAGTCGTCAGGAATATCCAGGCCGTGGAAGCAAGCGGTTGATTCATATCTCGTCTTTCCTTTGCATCCTCCTGCATGTGAAACCGGATGCAACGAAATCAAGACCCAAATATAAAACACCTCCGGAACGTCTCCGGAGGTGCTTGTTCATCGGACCACATCGGCATGAGCCGAAAGAAACGTCAGATGCCGGTGCGCCGGTCAGACGGTAAGCGCCTTGAACTCGGCAAGGATCGCGTCGCCCATCTCGGTGGTGCCGACCTGGCGGCAACCGTCGGCCATGATGTCGCCGGTTCGGATGCCCTTGTCGAGCACGTTGGCGATCGCCTTTTCCAGATTGTCGGCTTCCTTCACGAGGCTGAAGGAATAGCGCAGGCACATGGCGAAGGAAGCGATCATGGCGATCGGGTTGGCAATGCCCTTGCCGGCAATGTCCGGCGCCGAGCCGTGCACGGGCTCGTAGAGTGCCTTGCGCTTGCGGGTCTTCGGATCAGGCGCGCCGAGCGAAGCCGACGGCAGCATGCCGAGGGAACCGGTCAGCATGGCGGCGACGTCGGAAAGCATGTCGCCGAAGAGATTGTCGGTGACGATCACATCGAACTGCTTCGGCTGGCGCACGAGCTGCATGCCGCCGGCATCCGCCAGCATATGCTCGAGTTGGACATCGGAGTATTTCGTCTTGTGCGTCTCGGTAACCACCTGGTTCCAGAGCACGCCGGATTTCATCACGTTGCGCTTTTCCATCGAGCAGACGCGGTTCTTTCGCGTGCGCGCCAGCTCGAAGGCGACACCCGAGATGCGCTCGATCTCGTAGGTGTCGTAGACCTGCGTGTCGATGCCGCGCTTCTGGCCGTTGCCGAGATCGATGATCTCCTTCGGCTCGCCGAAATAAACGCCGCCGGTCAGTTCGCGAACGATGAGGATATCGAGTCCTTCGACCAGCTCCGGCTTCAACGACGAGGCGTTGGCAAGCGCCGGATAGCAGATGGCGGGCCTCAGATTGGCGAAGAGCTCCAGATCCTTGCGCAGGCGCAGCAGGCCGGCTTCCGGCCGCACCTCGTAGGGAACCGCATCCCAGTTCGGTCCGCCGACGGCGCCGAAGAGCACGGCATCGGCGGCGAGCGCCTTCGCCATGTCCCCTTCCGAGATCGCCACGCCATGGGCGTCATAGGCGGAGCCGCCCACGAGGCCTTCATCCGTCACGAAGCCGGCACCGAGTTCGGCGTTCATGTAGGCGATGATTTTGCGGACTTCCGCCATGGCTTCCGGGCCGATGCCGTCGCCGGGCAGAAGGAAGAGATTGCGCACAGTCATGGATAGTCCTTCTCGCGGGAAAAAACTCGGGCGCGTTCTAGCGCAACTTCGTATCGAGGGAAATCGCGTCGACGAAAGATTTGTGCGCGCCGGCTCGCCCGGCCCTCTCCGTTTCCGCTTGACGGAATCGCGCGCTGCGGCTCGAATGGCCGCACTCAACCGGAGATTTTCCAGATGTCCGAGACGCTTCTTGTCGGTGCCTTTCTCGCAGCACTTTCCTATACGCTGATCCCCGGCCCCGCTTTTCTGGCGCTCCTCGGCATCGGCGCCGGCCAGGGCCGCAAGGCCGGCGCGCTCTTCATGGGCGGGCATCTCGCCGGCGACATTGTCTGGTCGACGCTGGCGCTCGTCGCGATCGTCGGGGCGCGGTCGATCGGAACGGCGATCTTCGATATTCTCGGCCTCTTCTGCGGCGCCTATCTTGCCTGGATCGGCTGGACCGCGCTCCGCGCCCGGCCGAAGGGCGAGAACCGCGTTCTGCTGACCGTGGAACGGCCGCTGCGCCGCGGCCTGATTTTCGGGCTCACCAATCCCAAAGGCTATCCGGTGGCGCTGGCGACGTTCACGGCGTTGCTCGCCGGTTCAGCCAACGCGCTCGAGTTCAACGCCCTGCCGATGCTGCTCGCAGTGTCGCTGATCGGTTTCCTCGTCGCCGATGTAATTCTGATCGCGATCATCGGCGCTTCCGTCGTTCGCCGATTCTATCGCCGTCACGAGCTGGCCATTGTCCGGCTCTCCGGTCTTCTGTTCATCGGCTTTGCCGCACAGGCGGTCTGGCATGCGGCGCCCGGCCTTTTCGGCGTGCGCAAGCCTTGACGTTGGTCAGATTGCCAACCACTTCAAACATCTCCGCCGGCTAGCGCCCGCATCCGCCGGCCCAGCATGCGAAAGGAATCCCCATGACTGCAAGCGCTTCGCTCAACCCCGCTCTTGTGAACTGGACCGGACACGAGGGGCTGCCGCGCTTCGATGCGGTGAAGGACGAAGATTTCGCACCTGCCTTCGATGCGGCGCTCGCAGCCCACGAAGCGGAGATCGATGCGATCGCCCATAATCCGGAACCGCCGACCTTCGAAAACACGGTCGTCGCCCTCGAAATCGCCGGAGACGAGCTTTCGCGTGTCTCGGCGCTCTTCTGGAACAAGGCCGGCGCCCATGCCAACGACGTGATCCAGGCGCTCGAGCGCGAGATTGCGCCGAAGATGTCGCGGCATTATTCGAAGATCGGCATGAATCCGGCCCTGTTCAGGCGCATCGACACATTGTGGGAGAAGCGCGAAGAGTTCGGCCTCGACCTTGAGGCGACGCGTGTCCTCGAACGCCACTGGAAGGGCTTCGTCAAGTCCGGCGCCAAGCTCGACAAGCCGGAGCAGGAGCGGCTTGCCGCCATCAATGAGAAGCTTGCCGGCCTCGGCGCCAAGTTCGGCCAGAACGTGCTTGCCGACGAGAAGAACTGGGCGCTGTTGCTGGCGAGCGAAGAGGAACTCGCCGGCCTTCCGGAATTCCTCAAGGATGCGATGGCGGCGGCGGCCCGCGACAGAGGTGAAGAGGGCAAATACGCGGTCACCCTGTCTCGCTCGATCATCGAGCCGTTCCTGACCTTCTCCGACAACCGCGAGCTTCGCGAACAGGCATTCAGGGCCTGGACCGCCCGCGGCGAAAACGGCGGCGAGACCGACAATCTCGGCATTATCGCCGAGACGCTGGCGCTCCGGGCGGAGAAGGCAATACTGCTCGGATACGAGAATTTCGCGTCACTGAAGCTCGACGACACCATGGCGAAGACGCCCGAGGCCGTGAACGGCCTCTTGATGCAGGTCTGGGAGAAGGCAGTCGTGCGCGCCCGCGAGGAAGAGGCGGATCTCGCCAAACTGATTGCCGCGGAAGGGCGCAATCACGAGGTCATGCCGTGGGATTGGCGCCATTATGCCGAAAAGCTCAGGGCGGAAAAATTCAACTTCTCCGAAAGCGAGCTGAAGCCCTATCTCCAGCTCGAGAAGATCATAGACGCCTGCTTCGATGTCGCCCAGCGTCTCTTCGGCGTAACGGCCACGGAGAAGAAGGGCATTCCTGCCTATCATCCAGATGTCCGCGTCTTCGAGATCCGCGACGCCTCCGGCAAGCTGGTCGCGCTCTTCCTGGGCGATTACTTCGCCCGTTCCTCCAAGCGCTCCGGCGCATGGATGAGTTCATTCCAGGCCCAGCATAAGCTGAAGCTGAAGAATGGCGAGGAAGGTGAAATCCCGATCGTCTACAATGTCTGCAACTTCGCGAAACCGGCCGACGGCAAGCCGGCCCTGCTTTCGATCGACGATGCCCGAACACTGTTCCACGAGTTCGGCCATGCGCTCCACGGCATGCTCTCCAACGTCACCTATCCTTCCGTAGCCGGCACCGGCGTTTCGCGCGATTTTGTCGAGCTGCCGTCGCAGCTCTATGAGCATTGGCTGACCGTTCCGGATATCCTGAAGACCTATGCGGTGCATTACCAGACGGGCGAACCGATGCCTCAGGCCCTGCTCGAAAAGGTGCTGGCGGCGAGGACCTTTAATTCCGGTTTCGCCACGGTCGAATTCACCTCCTCGGCGCTGGTCGACATGGCCTATCACACGGCGGAGACCATCGCCGAACCCATGGCACTGGAAGCGGCGACGCTCGAAAGGATCAGCATGCCGAAATCGATCGTCATGCGCCACCGCAGTCCGCATTTCCTGCACGTCTTTTCCGGCGATGGCTATTCCGCAGGCTACTATTCCTACATGTGGTCGGAGGTGCTCGACGCCGACGCCTTCGCCGCCTTCGAGGAAACAGGCAATCCGTTCGATCCGCAGACCGCGCAGAAGCTCAAGGACAACATCTATTCGGTCGGCGGTGCCGTCGATCCGGAGGACGCCTACAAGGCTTTCCGCGGCAAGCTGCCGAGCCCGGATGCGATGCTGAAGAAGAAGGGGCTGGCGGCCCTAGCGCCGCCCTCGCCCGCTTCTTAGAT
Organism: Sinorhizobium sp. 8-89; assembly: GCF_030124325.1. Lineage (GTDB taxonomy): Bacteria > Pseudomonadota > Alphaproteobacteria > Rhizobiales > Rhizobiaceae > Sinorhizobium. Next base: position 237,338 of record NZ_JASKLR010000005.1, on the reverse strand, counting down.
CACGATGATTTTAGGTCGAATCGACCTGAAATCATAAACGTGATTGATTCTAATAAGTTAGAGCGGGATGCGCGCGGAAAACCGCTCACACTTTTCCTCATCTCGCTCTTAGTCCGCCTGTTCGACACCGAGGACGGCGAGAAAATTGCGCATCCGCGCCGCCGCGAGCTCTGGTTTGTCGAGCACATTGGCCCGGTCGGCCAGGCGAAAGATGTCGGCATAGTGCAGGAGCCCGCGGGCGGATTGCAGGCCGGCCGGCAGGGTGAAGTGACGCTGGTGGCCGTTCAGCCAGGCGAGGAAGACGACGCCGGCCTTGTAGTATTGCGTCGGCGCCTCAAAGATCTTGCGCGACAAGGGTACGGTCGGCTCGATCACGCCGCGGAAGGTGGTGACATCGCCTTCTGCCAAGGCGGCAAGCGCCTTCGAAGCGGAAGGCGCCACGGCGTCGAAAATACCGAGCAGCGCATGGCTGTATTTCTGGCCCTCCCCCTCGATCAGTTTCGCGTAGTTGAAATCGTCGCCGGTGAAGCAGAGCACGCCCTCCGGAAGGCCATTGCGCAGCGCCACTTCCTTGGCGTTGTCGAGGAGAGAAATCTTGATGCCTTCGACCTTGGTACTGTTCTCGGAGATGATCGACAGCACCGATTCCAGCGCTTCCTCGAAATTCTCCGAGCCCCAGTAACCCCCTAGCTGCGGGTCGAACATGTCGCCGAGCCAGTGCAGCACCACCTTGTCCTTGGCCTGGCGCAGGATATGGCCGTAGACACGGCGGTAGTCGTCGGCCGATCGTGCAATACGGGCCAGAGCACGGCTCGCCATCATGATCGCCCGGCCGCCCTCGGCCTCGACGAAGCCGATCTGCTCCTCGTAGGCGGCGATGACATCCTCGATCGAACGCGCCGCGTCGGGAGAAAGATGGTCGGTGCCGGCGCCGCAGGCGAGATCGGCTTCCGGAACGCTCTTCGCCTCGGCAAGCGAACGGCGGATCAGTTCCTGCGCGTCCGGCCAGGCAAGCCCCATGCCGCGTTGGGCGGTGTCCATCGCCTCGGCGATCTTGAAGCCGAGGCTCCAGAGGTGATGGCGAAAGGCCATTGTCGCGTCCCAGTCGATCGCCGGCCTTCCCCACGGATCACTATCGCGCAGCGGATCGGAGACGACATGGGCGGCCGCGTAGGCGATGCGGTTGAAGGTCGGAACCTGGGCGGGCCGGGCGATGGGCGTCCCCTGCAGCCGGTAATGTTCGAGCGAGCCGTCTTGGCGCGGTAGCGTCAGGCTGGTCATCGGCATGGATCCTCCACTTATGTTGCGGTCACTGGATAATTTAGATCGTTCCAAATTTCAAGATCAAAATCGGCGAGCTGCTCGGCGTTTGATCAATTAGCGGCCCAGAGTCGATCATCCGTCCAGTCGTCGTGTAAGCGCCAACCCGCATGGTTTCTCAGCTAATTCTCTGCACGGCTTATCAATTTTGCAGGAACTCGTACGATCCGGATTTCCGTTACTCCATGCCGACGCGCATGAAAAAAGTGAATAGAAAGTACTTGACGGAATTGGAACGTTCCAATTACTAAGAAGGTAAGACGTGAATTGGGAGGTCATCGTGGCGAAGGAACGGGTAACGGTTATCGATATAGCGCGCGCCGCCGGCGTGTCGAAATCGACCGTGTCGCTCGTCCTGCAGGGGAGCTCCCTCGTCAATGAGGCGACGCGGGCGAAGGTGAACGCGGCGATCCGCGAGCTTGGCTATGTCTACAACCGCAGCGCCGCGAATTTGCGCCAGTCGAAGTCGAAGATCATCGGCATCGTCGTCAATGACCTGACCAACAGCTTCTTCGCTGAACTCGCAGTCGGTGTCGATGCCGTCGTGCAGTCTGCCGGTTTCGTGCAATTCCTCGCCAATACCAGTGAAAAAATCGAGCGCCAGCGCGAGGTGATCGCGTCCATGCGCGAGCACGGCGTGTCAGGTCTCATCATTTCGCCGGCGCGTGGAACCGAAGCCTCCGATCTCGCGCCGCTCGTCGAGAGCGGCATTCCCGTCGTGCTCGTCGTTCGCGATATTACCGGTGCCGGCGTTTCCTCGCTGACCTCGGACAATCACGCCGGCGCTGTCGCCGCCGTCCGTCACCTGATCGAGCGCGGCCACCGCCGCATCGCCTTTCTCGGCGGCTTTGCCGATACCGCTGTCTTCAAGTCACGCGTGCGCGGCCATCGGGATGCGCTGCTTGAGGCCGGACTCGGCCCGCAAAATGAGCTGGTCATCGGTTCCGCGCCGTCGCGCGCCGGCGGCGTCACGGCCATCGAGCAGGCGATGATGCTGAAAGAGCGGCCGACCGCGGCGCTCTGCTTCAACGACGCCGTCGCCTTCGGGGTTTGCGACGGCTTGCGGGCACGGCGGTTGGAGCCGGGGGCGGATTTTGCCGTGATCGGCTTCGACGACGTGATCGAGGCGAAGACGGCGGTGCCCGCGCTCACCACGGTCTCCGTCGACCCGCAGGGCATGGGCGAGCACGCGGCGGAATTGCTCTTGAAGCAGATCAAAGCGGGCCGCGCGGAACCGGAGGCGATCGTCAGCTCGGTGCGGCTTGTCGTTCGCCAGAGCTGCGGCGCAGCGGCCGAACGAAGAATGAAGGAGGTCTCGTCATGATTCGCTGGGGATTGATCGGCGCGAGCACGATCGCGCGCGAGTGGGTAATCGGAGCCATCCGCGCGACGGGCGGAGACGTCGTCTCGGTGATGAGTTCGAGCGCGGAGCGGGGCCAGGCTTACGCGGCGGAAAACGGCATCGCCAAGGCCGTGACGAGCCTCGACGAGCTCGTCGGCGACCCGGATGTCGATGCCGTCTACATCTCGACAACCAACGAGTTGCATCACGATCAGGCGCTGGCGGCGATCCGTGCCGGCAAGCACGTTCTCTGTGAGAAGCCGCTGGCGATGAATCTCAACGACGGCTGCGAAATGGTGCTGACCGCGTGCGAGGCTGGCGTCGTGCTCGGCACGAATCATCATCTACGCAACGCCGCCACACATCGGGCCATGCGCGAAGCGATCGCCGCAGGCCGGATCGGCAGGCCGATTGCGGCGCGGGTGTTCCACGCCGTCTATCTGCCGCCGCATCTGCAGGGCTGGCGGCTCGACAAGCCGGAGGCGGGTGGTGGCGTCATCCTCGACATCACCGTGCACGACGCCGACACGCTGCGCTTCATCCTTAACGACGAGCCGATCGAGGCGGTGGCGATCAGCCATAGCGCCGGCATGGGCAAGGAGGGGCTGGAGGACGGCGTGATGGGGGTCTTGCGCTTCCGTTCGGGTGTCATCGCCCAGTTCCACGATGCTTTCACCACGAAATACGCCGAGACCGGCCTCGAAGTGCACGGCACCGAAGGCTCGCTGATCGGTCGCAACGTGATGACGCAGCGGCCCGTCGGCACCGTCGTGCTGCGCAATGAAGAGGGCGAGAGCGAACTGCCTCTCGATCACCGCAATCTCTACGAGACGGCGCTTGCGGCCTTCCACGCCGCGATCGAGGGGAAGGGCGCACCGTCCGCCACCGGCGAAGACGGAGTTTGGTCGCTGGCGGCCGGCCTCGCGGTGGCGAAGGCGGCGGCCACCGGCATGGCCGTCCAGATCGAAACGGGACTTTGAACTCCATGAGCAAGCACATTTCACCGGCGGAAGCGGCGGCCCTGATACCAGACGGCGCGGTCGTTTCAGTCTCCTCCTCGAGCGGCCTCGGCTGCCCGGACCTGATGCTGAAGGCTATCGGCGAGCGCTTCGACGCGACCGGCCATCCGCGCGACCTTACGACCCTGCATCCGATCGCGGCCGGTGACATGAGTGGGATCAAGGGTGTCGATTACATCGCCAAGAGAGGCCTCCTGAAGAAGATCATCGGCGGATCCTATCCCTCCGGTCCGTCCAGCGCCGAACCGCCGCTGATCTGGCAGATGATCGGTGCCGACGAAGTGGCCGCCTACAACATTCCTTCCGGCATTCTCTTCGACATGCACCGCGAGGCGGCGGCGAAACGCCCGGGCGTCATGACCAAGATCGGGCTCGATACGTTCGTCGATCCGTCACGCGAAGGCTGTGCCATGAACGCGTCCGCCGCGGCGGAGCCGGTGGTGAAGAAGATCGCCTTCGAGGGCGAGGACTGGCTTTATTTCAAGGCGATCGCGCCTCAGGTGGCGATCATCCGGGCGACGACGGCGGACGAGCGCGGCAACCTGACCTACGAGCATGAGGGCGCCTATCTCGGCGGGCTGGACCAGGCGCTTGCCGCACGCAACAACGGCGGCATCGTCATTGCCCAGGTCAAGCGCATCACCAAGGAAGGCTCGCTGAAACCCCATGACGTCCGCGTGCCGGGCGTGCTGATCGACTATGTGGTCGTCGATCCGGACCAGAAGCAGACGACGCAGACGCTTTACGATCCCGCCATTTCCGGCGAGATCTTCCGCCCGCTCGATAGTTTCCGCGTTCCCGAATTCAACATTCAGAAGGTGATCGCCCGCCGCGTCGCGCAAGAGCTCGAAGCGGGCAGTGCGGTCAATCTCGGTTTCGGAATTTCCGCGAATGTGCCGCGCATCCTGCTGGAAGAAGGCCTGCATGGGGCGGTCACCTGGGTGATCGAGCAGGGGGCCGTCGGCGGCGTGCCGCTCCTCGATTTCGCCTTCGGTTGCGCATCGAATGCGGACGCCTTCATGCCGTCGCCCTACCAGTTCACCTATTTCCAGGGCGCGGGCTTTGATGCGTCGCTGCTTTCCTTCCTGGAAATCGATCGTACCGGCTCGGTTAACGTCTCGAAGCTCAGTTTCCGGCCGCATGTGACGGCCGGCGCCGGCGGCTTCGTCGACATCACCGCGCGGGCGAAGAAGATCGTCTTCTCCGGCATGTTCAATGCCGGCGCGAAACTCTCGGTCGCCGACGGCCGGCTCGTGATCGAGAGGGAAGGCAAGCTGAAAAAGCTTGTCGATCAGGTCGAGCACGTCACTTTCTCCGGTCGCCGGGCGGTCGAGCAGGGGCAGGACGTCACCTATGTCACCGAGCGTTGCGTGATGAAGCTGACGCCCGAGGGCATCGTTCTGACGGAAATCGCGCCGGGTGCGGATCTGCAGGTACACATTCTCGACCAATCGGAATTTCCGCTGATCGTCTCCGACAGCTTGAAAGTGATGGATGGCGCCCTGTTCAACGAGGCGCCCCTCGGTCTGACTTTGCCGGCCAAGGCCGCGCGGAGCATCGCGGGAGGCGCCCATGGCTGACGAACGCATCCGGATCGAGGTCGAAGGCGCGGTCGCCATCATGACCGCGTCGAGGCCTGAAAAGCTCAACGCCTTCGACATCGATATGTTGAAGGCGCTCGCTGCCGCCTGCGACGCGGTCGAGGCGGACCGCAATGTGCGCGTCGCGATCCTTACCGGCGAGGGCAAGGCCTTCTCCGCCGGCGGCGATATCAAGGCTTGGGGCGGCATGGATGCGGCCGAATTCGGCCATGACTGGGTGCGCTTCGGCCACCGCGTTTTCGAGCGACTCGCCACCTTGCGCATGCCGGTGATCGCGGCGCTCAACGGTCATGCGCTTGGCGGCGGCTTGGAACTGGCCGCGACGGCCGACATCCGCATCGCCGAAAGACAGGTGAAGATCGGCCTGCCGGAAACAAGCCTCGGCATGGTGCCTGGCTGGTCCGGCACGCAGCGCCTGGTCTCCCGCTTCGGTGCGCAGATCGTGCGGCGCATGGTGCTCGGTGGCGAGATGTTCTCCGCAGAGGAGGCGAGGGCCGAGGGGCTGGTCGATGCCGTGGTCGAGACCGGCACGGTAATGCAGGCAGCGCGGGACTATGCCGCCCGCATCGCAAGCCGCGGGCCGGCGGCACTGGAAATATCGAAACTGATGATCGCCTCGGCGAACGGCGAGGACAACGGCGCGGCGGTCGAGGCGCTGGGCTCGATCCTTGTTGCCAAGACCGGCGATCTCAAGGAGGGCGTCGCAGCCTTCAGTGAAAAGCGCGAAGCGCGCTTCAAGGGAGAATGGTGATGACGGTTCCGGTGAGACCCAAGGCACTCGGCGATTACAAGATCCGCGAATTCCGAATGCTGATCGACGGCAAGTGGGTCGATGGCGCCGAAGGCCGCACGATCGAGCGGGTGGCGCCTGGCCATGGCGTGACCGTCAGCCGCTATCAGGCGGCGACGAAGGTCGATGCCGAACGCGCGATCGCGGCGGCAAGGCGTGCGTTCGACGATGGTCCCTGGCCGCGCATGACCGCGTCGGAGCGGTCGCTGATCCTGCTGCGCGCCGCCGACATGATCGCCGCGCGCGCCGATGAACTCGCCTTTCTCGATGCGATCGAATCGGGCAAGCCGATCAGCCAGGCCAAGGGCGAAATGGCGGGTGCCGCCGATATCTGGCGCTATGCCGCAGCACTTGCGCGTGATCTCTCCGGGGAAAGCTACAATACGCTTGGGGACGGCACGCTCGGCGTCGTGCTGCGCGAGGCGATCGGCGTCGTGTCGATCATCACGCCGTGGAATTTTCCGTTCCTGATCGTTAGCCAGAAGCTGCCGTTCGCGCTCGCCGCGGGCTGCACGACGGTGGTGAAACCGTCGGAGCTCACCTCCGCGTCTACGCTCGTTCTCGGTGAAATTCTCGAGGCGGCGGGCGTGCCGGCCGGTGTCGTCAACATCATCGTCGGCACGGGGTCGGAGGCTGGTGCGCCGCTGACGAGCCATCCGGACGTCGACATGGTTTCCTTCACCGGTTCGACCGGCGTCGGCCGGCTCACCATGGCGAATGCCGCGCAGACCTTGAAAAAGGTCTCGCTCGAACTCGGCGGCAAGAACCCGCAGATCGTCTTTCCCGATGCCAGTCTCGATGAGTTCATCGATGCCGCCGTCTTCGGTGCCTATTTCAATGCTGGCGAATGCTGCAATGCCGGCTCGCGGCTGATCCTCCACCGCGACATCGCCGACGAGGTCACCGCGCGCGTCGCGGCACTCTCGGCAAAAGTGAAGGTCGGCGATCCGCTTGATCCCGAAACGCAGGTTGGTGCAATCATCACGCCCCAGCATCTCGAAAAGATCGCCGGCTATGTTTCCGCCGCGTCGGGCGATGGCGCGACCGTTGCCCACGGCGGCGCGGCGCTCGATCTCGGCATGGGGCAGTTCATGGCGCCGACGATCCTCTCGGCCGTCCGGCCGGAAATGGCGGTCGCCCGGGAAGAGGTGTTCGGTCCGGTCCTCTCCGTCCTCACCTTCGAGACGACGGAGGAGGCGATCCGCATCGCCAACTCCATCGACTATGGGCTTTCGGCCGGCGTCTGGAGCCGCGATTTCGATACCTGTCTCACCATCGGCCGCCGCGTGCGCGCCGGCACGATCTGGATGAACACTTTCATGGACGGTGCATCGGAGCTGCCCTTCGGCGGCTACCGGCAATCCGGCCTTGGCCGCGAGCTCGGACGTCATGCGGTCGAGGACTACACGGAGACCAAGACGCTCAACATGCATATCGGCCAGCGCACCAGCTGGTGGATGCCGCGCTGAGATCGGATCCGGAGGAGCTGAAGATGGAGAGGCTGACGGCACGCGCGGAAAAGATCGAGAGGCGATATCCGAACGCCCGTGCGCGCCGGCCCTTCTTGCCGTCTTCAGCCCGCCGCGCCCGCGGCTTGCGTCTCGAAGGGAAGCTCGGGACTCAGCAGCAATTGCAGTTCATTGACGTCCGTGCTGCCGGCGATACGGCGCAGGAGGATGCGGCCCATATGCTCGCCGGTTGCGGTCAGATCCTCGTAGATCGTGTCGACCTGCGGCTGGATCGCGCCCAGCAGCTGCGACGTCTGCTTGGCGACGATGTCGTATTCGAGCCCAAGCGTCAGGCCGCAGTCGGTCATGCCGGTGATCGTTGCGAGCGCGCAGACCTCGCCGCCGCAGGCGAAACCGTCCGGAGGGTCCTTTTCCGCGTAACGTCGCCGAATGCGGTCGCGGATGGCGCCCGCCGGGCTGTCCAGATCGATGTCGGAAAGAATTTCATAGGCGCAGCCGGCCTCGCGCACCGCGGTCATGAAGCCGTGCTGGATGTGGCCGGCGAAGGTGTAGCCCGCGGGGCCGCTGATGAGCGCCAGCTTGCGCCGTCCTTTTGCGATCAGCCGGCGCGTCGCCTCGTAGGCGAAAGTGAAATTGTCGTAGTCGACGAAGGCATGCGCCGTCGCGAGTTCCGTGCGGCCATGCGTGACGAAAGGGAAGCCGTTTTCGGAGAGCAGCATGACCCGCGGATCGAGTGGTTCGGTGCGCGAGAAGATCAAGCCGTCCGCCATGCTGTTGCGGATGATGTAGTTGATCGCATCGATATTCGCGGCGTTCAGGAAATTCGGCATGACGATCAGGTGGTACGACGTGCCTTGCAGCGCCTTGGCGATGCCGGCCATCACGGATGTTCCGTAACCCAGGATTTCCTCGTGCGGCTCGAGCAGGACCGCGATGACGTTGGTGCGACCGGTTTTCAGGCGCTGGGCGGCGCGGTCGGGCGAGTAACCGATATCGAGCGCCACCTGGCGAACACGGTTGCGCGTCTCGAGCGATATCTGCGGGGCGTTGGCCAGTGCCCGCGACACGGTGGTGACGGCAAGACCGGTGATGTCCGCAATGGTGCGCAGCGTCGGCTTGCCGCGGCTGTTTGCCGGGCCGTTGCCGGACCTGACGGATTTGGAGCGAGCGGCCAATGGTTCTTTCCTGCGAACGATCAAGAGCGGTTTTGTAACGTGACGCGACCCATTAGGCAATCGTATGATGAAAACGTTTTAAATGGACGAACGGAGCCGATTTTGTTGCGCTGCACTATACCTGTGATGCCGTATAATCCAGCAAATTCAGTCGGTTTAGGTGCCAAGACTGCGCAACGGTCCCGAGCGCTTGACTTGGCGGTATTTGTAACGTTTTAAATTGGCCGGGCGGCGCATGCCGCAGGCCCATTGCCGTCCGGTGAAGACGGGCGGCATCCAAAAAAGGCGGAGGAGATTCCGCTTCGGTAACTTGCAAACGGGAGGATAACGATGCGCAAGTTGATGACGACGACAGCTGTTGCAGCACTGATGTTGGCGGCGACAGCCGCGCGCGCAGCAGAGAACGTGGAAGTGTTGCACTGGTGGACGTCCGGTGGCGAGGCTGCGGCACTCGATGTTCTCAAAAAGGATCTGGAGGGCAAGGGCATCGGCTGGACCGACATGCCGGTCGCCGGCGGCGGCGGCACCGAAGCGATGACCGTGCTTCGCGCCCGCGTCACCTCCGGTAATGCTCCGACCGCGGTGCAGATGCTCGGCTTCGACATTCTCGACTGGGCAAAGGAAGGCGCGCTCGGCAACCTCGACGAGATTGCCGCCAAGGAAGGCTGGGACAAGGTGGTTCCAACCGCGCTGCAGCAATTCTCGAAATATGACGGCCACTGGATCGCCGCTCCGGTCAACGTCCATTCGACGAACTGGGTCTGGATCAACAAGGCTGCACTCGACAAGGCCGGCGGCAAGGAGCCGACTAGCTGGGATGAACTGATCGCGCTGCTCGACAAGTTCAAGGAGCAGGGCATCACGCCGGTCGCCCATGGTGGCCAGCCCTGGCAGGACGCGACGATCTTCGACGCGGTCGTGCTCTCGCTCGGCAACGACTTCTACAAGCAGGCCTTCATCGACCTCGATCCGGCGGCCCTCGGCGGCGACAAGATGAAGGAAGCCTTCGATCGCATGACGAAGCTCCGTTCCTATGTCGACGACAACTTCTCCGGCCGCGATTGGAACCTCGCATCGGCCATGGTCATCGAAGACAAGGCCGGCCTGCAGTTCATGGGTGACTGGGCGAAGGGCGAGTTCCTGAAGGCGAAGAAGGTGCCGGGTACCGATTTCGTCTGCATACGCTTCCCGGGAACGCAAGGGTCCGTCACCTTCAACTCCGACCAGTTCGCCATGTTCAAGGTCTCGGAAGACAAGGTTCCGGCTCAGCTGCAGATGGCTTCGGCCATCGAAAGCCCGACCTTCCAGTCGGCCTTCAACGTCGTCAAGGGGTCCGTTCCGGCCCGTACCGACGTTCCGGATACCGACTTCGACGCCTGCGGTAAGAAGGGCATCAAGGACCTTGCCGAAGCCAATGCCAAGGGCACGCTTTACGGCTCCATGGCCCATGGCCACGCCAACCCGGCGTCCGTCAAAAACGCGATCTACGACGTTGTGACGCGTCAGTTCAACGGCGAGCTCAGCTCGGAAGACGCTGTGAAGGAACTCGCCGCGGCGGTCGAGGCCGCGAAGTAAGCGGACGAGGGATTTGCCTCATCCGCTTGCCGGCACCTTCTCCCCGCTCACGGGGAGAAGGGACGAGGGCGGCCCGCTCCGGCGCTCCCCTTTGCCCCTTTTGGGGCGAGCTGGCGCACCTCTGTCCCTCTCCCTGCTCGCGGGGAGAGGGCCTGGTTGAGGGGGCAGACGCGCGGAACGAACGAAACGATACGTCAACGGTGGTAACGATCATGGATAGCCGCACCCGGCTGCAGGAGCTTTTGCCCAAGCTCGTGCTCGCCCCCAGCTTTCTCATAGTTCTGGTGTTCGTCTACGGCTTCATAGCCTATACCGGCTTCCTCTCGATGACGGACAGCAAGATGCTGCCGTCCTACAATTTCGTCGGCCTGCTGAATTACAGCCGGCTTTGGGCCCTGCCGCACTGGTGGCGGGCGGTCAGCAACCTCGCGATCTTCGCGACGCTTTATATCGCCATCTGCTCGGTGCTGGGCCTGGCGCTGGCCATCCTGCTCGACCAGAAGATCAGGGCCGAGGGGTTCCTTCGGCCGATCTATCTCTACCCGATGGCGCTTTCCTTCATCGTCACCGGAACGGCGTGGAAGTGGTTCCTCGATCCGGGCATCGGGCTTGAGAACACCATGCATCTCTGGGGATGGGAGAGCTTCTCCTTCAACTGGATCAAGGACCGCAACTTCGCGATCTACTGCGTCGTCATCGCCGCCGTCTGGCAATCGACCGGCTTCATCATGGCGATGTTCCTGGCTGGCCTGCGCGGCGTCGACAATGAAATCATCAAGGCCGCCCAGATTGACGGAGCGAAGACGTCGACCATCTACCGGCGCATCATCATTCCGCTGATGCGGCCCGTCTTCCTCTCGGCCTTCGTCGTCCTCGCCCATCTTGCGATCAAGGCTTACGACCTGATCATCGCCCTGACCGGCGGCGGGCCGGGCCAGGCGACCGAACTGCCGGCGACCTTCATGTATTCCTATACCTTCACCCGCAACCAGATGGGCATCGGCGCATCCTCGGCGATCATCATGCTGGTGATGATCTTCTCGATCATCATTCCCTACCTCTATTCCGAAATCCGGGGAGGAAAACGCCAATGAGAGCTCCCAGCCCAGACAATGTCATCTCGCACAACCGCCTGGCGCGGGCACTGATCTACACGGCGCTGATCCTCTTTGCGCTCTACTCCCTGCTGCCGCTCTACGTGATGGTGGTGAATTCGCTGAAGCCGCTCGATGAAATCCGCCAGGGCGGCATGCTGAACCTGCCTGAGACCTGGACGGTCGAGCCCTGGCTTTCCGCCTGGTCGACCGCGCAGATCGGCGTTCAGCCGACGGGCCTTCGTCCCTTCTTCATCAACTCGATCCTGATGGTGGTCCCGGCGGTCGCCATCTCGACGATCATCGGCGCGCTCAATGGCTACGTGCTGACGAAGTGGCGCTTTCCGGGAGCAAACATCTTCTTCGGAATGCTGCTGCTCTCCTGCTTCATCCCGTTCCAGATCGTGCTGATCCCGATGGCGCGCATTCTCGGCGTGCTAGGCATTGCCGGGTCGATCTGGGGGCTGATCCTCGTGCATGTGGTCTATGGCATCGGCTTCACGACGCTTTATTTCCGCAACTACTACGAGGCCTTCCCGACCGAACTGGTGCGCGCGGCGCAGATCGACGGCGCGAGCTTCTTCCAGATCTTCCGGCGCATCATGCTGCCGTCTTCCGGGCCGATCATCGTCGTCTCGGTCATCTGGCAGTTCACCAATATCTGGAACGACTTCCTGTTCGGTGCCTCTTTCTCGGGACCCTTTTCGACGCCGATGACGGTCGCGCTCAACAACCTGGTTTCGTCGTCCACGGGGGTCAAGGAATACAACGTCCACTTCGCGGGCGCGATCCTCGCCGCCCTGCCAACGCTCATCGTCTATATCGTGTCCGGCCGCTACTTCGTCCGCGGGCTGATGTCCGGCGCCGTGAAAGGATAAGCTCATGTCTTTCTTGAAAATCAGCAACCTGCGCAAGTCCTACGGCTCTCTTGAAATCCTCAAGGACATCAATCTGGAGATCGAGAAGGGCGGTTTCCTCGTCCTCGTCGGTCCGTCGGGCTGCGGCAAGTCGACCCTCCTGAACACCATCGCGGGCCTGGAACCGATCACCTCGGGGGACATTGCGATCAACGGCCGGTCGGTCTCGGGGCTCCACCCGTCGAAGCGCGATATCGCCATGGTGTTCCAGTCCTACGCGCTCTACCCGAACATGACGGTCGCCGGAAACATCGCCTTCGGCATGGAAATCCGCGGCGTGCCGAAGGAGGAGCGCGAGAAGGCGATCAAGCAGGTCGCCGACATGCTGCAGATCGGCCATCTGCTCGATCGCAAGCCGAGCCAGCTTTCCGGTGGCCAGCGCCAGCGCGTCGCCATGGGCCGCGCGCTAGTGCGCAATCCGCAGGTCTTCCTCTTCGACGAACCGCTGTCGAACCTCGATGCGAAACTGCGCGTCGATATGCGCACCGAGATCAAGCGCCTGCATCACCGGATGAAGACGACGATCGTCTACGTGACGCACGACCAGATCGAGGCGATGACGCTCGCCACCAAGATCGCCGTCTTGAAGGACGGGGTGCTGCAGCAGTTCGGCTCGCCGGCCGAGATCTACAACAACCCTGCCAACATGTTCGTCGCCGATTTCATGGGGTCGCCGGCGATGAACCTGCTGACCGCCCGCATCGAAAAGACCGGCGCCGACGTCGCAGTCACGCTGGCACGGCCGAACGCCGAGCCATTGAAGCTTGCCGTGCCGCATAACGGCGCCCTGTCCGCCTATGCCGGCAAGGATGTCGTGTTCGGCATCCGGCCAGAGGCGCTGACGGATCCCGATGGTGCCGACCGCAACGCGAAATATGTCGCGGAAGGCGAGTGCCTGATCGAGGTGGTCGAGCCGGCCGGCTCCGACACCTTTGCGGTCACGCGTCTCGGCGGCAAGGAAATCGTCGCCCGGCTGCGCGCCGACGCGCGCATTGCACCCGGTCAAACGTCGCGGCTCGCCTTCAACCTCGACAAGGCGGTGTTCTTCGATCCGCAGAGCCAGATGCGGATCGCGTGAGCATGGCGATGCGGACTGAGCCGGATATCGTCATCATAGGATCGGGGATCGGCGGCGCGACCGTGGCGACGGGACTCGCCCCGTCGGGCGCCGAGATCCTGATCCTCGAGGCGGGCGGTCACATCGAGGACCGTCCGGAAAACCGTGACCAGAGGGCGATCTTCCAGCGCGGCCATTTCCGGCCGAAGGAAACCTGGTACGAGGCCGGCGGCGTCGGCTTCAATCCCGGCAATTACTACAATGTCGGCGGCAACTCGAAATTCTACGGCGCGGTGCTGACCCGCTATCGCCGCGAGGATTTCGAGGAGATGCCGCATCGGGACGGGGTTTCGCCCGCCTGGCCGTTTCCCTACGAGGAGCTCGAGCCGTGGTACTCCAGGGCGGAGGCGCTCTATCAGGTGCGCGGGAGGCTCGGTGAAGATCCGACCGAGCCGGCGCACTCGCACGATTATCCTCATGGGCCCGTGGCGGATGAACCGGCTATCGCCAAGGTTCGCAAGCGCTTGGAGGAAATCGGCCTGCATCCCTATTCGCTGCCGCTCGGCATCGACATCGAGCGCTGGCTCGCCAAGGGCAAGACCCCTTGGGATGCGCATCCGAACAGCTTCGACGGCAAGATGGATGCGGAGACGGCGGCGCTAACCGCAGCACTCGAATATCCGAACGTCCGGCTGCAAACCGGTTCGCGCGTGACGCGGCTTGCGACCGCGCCGGACGGCAAGGCGATCGAGACCGTTTACTACGTCAAGGAAGGGGTAGAGCACAGCGTTTGGCCGAAGCTCGTCATCCTGTCGGCCGGGGCCGTGCAATCGGCTGTCCTGCTATTGCGCTCCGCCGATGACGGCAATCCGGCGGGGCTTGCAAACCGATCCGACCAGGTGGGGCGCAATTTCATGAATCACAATTCGAGTGCGGTGATTGCGCTCAGCCCCTGGTACCGCAACGATTCCATCTATCAGAAGACCTTCGGTCTCAACGACTTCTATCTTTCGGATGGGGCAGGGGGGCCGCCGCTCGGCAATATCCAGCTTCTCGGCCGGGTCTCGGGCGCGATCCTGAAGGCGAACATGCCGGCCGTTCCTGAATGGCTGCTGAACCAGATCTCGGCCCGCGGCATCGACTTTTACGCCATGAGCGAGGACCTGCCGTCGCCGGACAGCCGGGTCATGGTCGAAGGCGACCGCGTGGTACTGAAATGGGTGCGCACCAATTGGCAGGCGCATCTCGATCTCGTCGCCAAGTTGAAGGCGGTGCTGAGAAAAGCCGGCTTCCCGGTCGTTCTCGCGCGGGCCTTCGACAAGCGCACGCCGTCGCATCAGTGCGGCACCGTCAGGATCGGCAAGAATCCGGGTGAGGCGCCACTCGACGTCTATTGCCGCGCATTCGATCACCCGAACCTTTTCGTCGTCGACGCCGGCTTCCTGCCGACTTCCGCAGCGGTGAACCCGGCGCTGACGGTCGCGGCGCAGGCGCTGCGCGTCGCGGATCACATCATTAAAGAGGACCTTCGGCCATGACGGAGAAAGCACGTCCCGTCGCGATCGTCACCGGTGGCCGACGTGGCATCGGCCTCGGCATCGCCCGGGCGCTCGCGGCAAGCGGCTTTGACATCGCCATCACAGGCATCGGCGATGCCGATGGTGTAGCATCCGTGCTCGCGGAACTCGGGACGTACGGCGTGCGTGCGATCTTTCTCCAGGCCGATCTCGCCGATCTTTCCACCCATCAGGCGACCGTGGACGCGGTAATTGACGCGTTCGGCAGGATCGATTGCCTCGTCAACAATGCCGGGATCGCTTCCGTCGTCCGCGGTGATTTCCTCGATCTGAAGCCAGAGAATTTCGACACCATCGTCGGCATCAACCTGCGCGGCACGGTTTTCTTCACGCAGGCGGTGTTGAAGGCGATGCTCGGGACAAAGGCGGTCGGCCCGCGCTCGATCATCAACATCACCTCGGTCTCGGCGGCGATGACATCGCCGGAACGGCTCGATTACTGCATGAGCAAGGCGGGACTTGCCGCCTTCAGCCAGGGTCTGGCACTGAGACTGGCGGAGACCGGTGTCTCAGTCTTCGAAGTCCGTCCCGGCATCATCCGTTCGGACATGACCGCAACGGTTTCCGGCAAATACGATGCCCTGATTGCAGATGGCCTGGTGCCGATGCGGCGATGGGGAGAGCCCGACGACATCGGCAGGATCGTCGCCGGGCTCGCCGGCGGGCAGTTCGGCTTCGCCACGGGCTCGGTCATCCAGGCCGATGGCGGGCTTTCCATCAGCCGTCTTTGAAGGAGTAGGCGAGAGATGCGCATCGGAGACGTTTTGTGTTTGTGATTTGGAACGATCCAAATTGCAAACTCTGGAGGAAAATAGCGAATGACATACGACTACATAATCACCGGCGCCGGCCCCGCGGGCTGTGTTCTTGCCAACCGCTTGAGTGAGGACCCGACGGTCAAGGTGCTGCTGCTCGAAGCCGGTGGCGGCGACTGGAATCCGCTGTTCCATATGCCGGCCGGCTTCGCCAAGATGACCAAAGGCGTCGCGAGCTGGGGCTGGCAGACGGTGCCGCAGAAGCACATGAAGGGCAGGGTGCTGCGCTACACCCAGGCGAAGGTGATTGGTGGCGGTTCGTCGATCAATGCGCAGCTCTATACCCGCGGCAATGCCGTCGACTATGACCTTTGGGCGCGCGAAGACGGTTGCACCGGCTGGGACTACCGAAGCGTGCTGCCCTATTTCAAGCGGGCCGAAGACAACCAGCGCTTTGCCGACGACTATCATTCCTATGGCGGACCGCTCGGGGTGTCGATGCCGGTCTCGGCGCTGCCGATCTGTGACGCCTATATCCGCGCGGGCCAGGAGCTCGGCATTCCTTACAATCACGATTTCAATGGCAGGCAGCAAGCGGGCGTCGGCTTCTATCAACTGACGCAACGAAACCGTCGGCGCTCTTCCGCGTCGCTTGCCTATCTCTCGCCGATCAAGGGCCGAAAAAACCTGACGGTGCGCGCCGGCGCGCGCGTCGCCCGCATCGTGCTCGAAGGCAGGCGTGCGGTCGGTGTGGAGGTGGTGACGTCCAGGGGCAGCGAAACGATCCGGGCGGATCGCGAAGTGCTCATCTCTTCGGGCGCGATCGGATCGCCGAAGCTGCTGCTGCAATCGGGTATCGGCCCGGCCGACCACCTGCGCGCGGTCGGCGTCGAGGTTCGCCACGATCTCCCGGGCGTCGGCGGCAATCTTCAGGACCACCTCGACCTCTTCGTCATATCGGAATGCACCGGCGATCACACCTATGACAACGTCGCCAAGCTGCACCGCACGCTCTGGGCGGGCCTGCAATACGTGCTCTTCCGCACCGGCCCCGTCGCCTCGTCGCTCTTCGAGACCGGCGGCTTCTGGTATGCCGATCCCGACGCGCGCTCGCCGGATATCCAGTTCCATCTCGGTCTCGGCTCCGGCATCGAGGCTGGCGTCGCGCGCCTCAAGAATGCAGGGGTGACGCTGAATTCCGCCTATCTGCATCCGCGCTCGCGCGGCACTGTCCGGCTTTCCTCCGCCGATGCGGCGGCCGCTCCGCTCATCGACCCGAACTATTGGGAGGATCCGCACGATCGCAAGATGTCGCTCGAAGGCCTGCGGATCGCCCGCGAAATCATGCAGCAGGCCGCGCTGAAGCCCTATGTGCTCGCTGAACGTCTGCCGGGTAACGATATCCGGACCGAAGAGCAGCTTTTCGAATATGGCTGCGCCAACGCCAAGACCGATCACCATCCGGTCGGCACTTGCAAGATGGGTACGGATGCGACGGCGGTGGTCGATCTGGAGCTCAAGGTGCGCGGGCTCGACGGTTTGCGGGTCTGCGACAGCTCGGTCATGCCGCGCGTGCCCTCCTGCAACACCAACGGGCCGACGATCATGGTGGGCGAGAAGGGGGCGGACATCATCCGCGGCCTGCCGGCGCTGCCGCCTGTGATTTTCCAACACGAGCGCAACGACACGCGCCGGCGGGCGCGAGCCGAGGTTCGCTAGAGGCGGACGGAACCAGCTACATTCCTGCAATCGCTCACGTCGGGAGGAAACATGATCCGACACTGTGTCTTCATCCGCTTCCGCCCGGCGGTGACG
Organism: Sinorhizobium sp. 8-89; assembly: GCF_030124325.1. Taxonomy (GTDB): domain Bacteria; phylum Pseudomonadota; class Alphaproteobacteria; order Rhizobiales; family Rhizobiaceae; genus Sinorhizobium. Next base: position 219,832 of record NZ_JASKLR010000005.1, on the reverse strand, counting down.
AATGCCGAAAAGACGGCGCTCTTCGCCGCGATTGCCGCGCTGAAAGACCGCCTTCCGGATCTGCTGGCCGTGCACATCGGCGTCAATGTCAGCCCGGAGATCGGCATGGACAAAGGTTACGGTGAAGGCTTCATCGTCGATTTCGTCGATGCGGCCGCGCGCGACACCTATCTCGACGATCCGGAACATCGCAAGACCGGCGGAAAAATCGTTGCGGCGGCGGAAGGCGGCGTCCAAGGTGTGTTCGTCTATGATCTAGAGATACCGGACTGATTCCATGGCATCGATCGAGCCGCGCTCCTTCCTGACCTCCCTTTTCGAGGCCGCCGTCGTCGCGGCCGATCCTGAAGCCGCCATTCGCGCTAACCTGCCGGAGAAACCGAAGGGGCGTACGATCGTCGTCGGCGCCGGCAAGGCCGCAAGTCAGATGGCGGCTGCCTTCGAGCGGCTTTGGGATGGTCCGCTTGATGGTGTCGTCGTCGCCCGCCATGGGCCGGTCGAAAAATGCGAGCGCATAAAGGTGCTGCAATCGGCCCATCCGGTGCCGGACGAGGCCGGGCTTGCGGCATCCTCCGCGCTTCTCAAGCTGGTCGAGGGGCTGACTGCGGACGATCTCATTGTGGCGCTGGTTTCCGGTGGCGGCTCGGCGCTGTTGCCCGCGCCGCCCACGGGGGTAACGCTCGAAGACGAGATCGCCGTCAATCGGGCGCTGCTTGCTTCCGGCGCGCCGATCTCGGCGATGAATGTCGTCAGAAAACATGTGTCGCGCATCAAGGGCGGCCGGCTTGCGCTCGCCGCGTCGCCGGCGCGCGTCGTTAGCCTCGTCGTCTCCGACGTGCCGGGCGACAATCCCGCCTTCGTCGCCTCTGGCCCGACGGTGCCGGATCGGTCGAGCCTTGAGGAGGCGCGGGAGATCGTCGCGCGCTATGGCATGACGTTGCCCGAGCGGGTGGCGGCGCATCTCTCATCCGAGGCCGCCCGAGCACCTGAGCCCCACGATCCCGCCTTTGCCGGCAACGAAGTTCACGTGATCGCCTCGGCGAGCGTCTCATTGGAGGCCGCGGCTGCTCGCGCGCGGGAAATTGGCGTCGAGGCCGCAATCCTGTCGGACGCGATCGAGGGCGAGGCGGGCGACATTGGTCGCATGCATGCGGCGCTCGCCCGCGAGGTTGCCCTGCGCGACCGGCCCTTCGCCAAACCCGTCGTGCTGCTCTCCGGCGGCGAGACGACCGTGACGATTTCCGGCGACAACTACGGCAAGGGTGGGCGTAACAGCGAGTTCCTCTTGTCGCTGGCGCTCGACATCGACGGGATAACCGGCATCGATGCGTTGGCCGCCGATACGGACGGCATCGATGGTTCCGAGGAAAATGCCGGCGCCTTTGCCGACGGCGCGAGTGTCCGCCGCATGCGCGCGGCAGGCGCCGATCCGCGGGCGCATCTCGCTCGCCACGACGCCTGGTCGGCCTTTGCGGCGAGCGGCGACCTTTTCGTACCTGGCCCGACCGGGACGAATGTCAATGATTTCAGGGCGATATTGATACGCTGAGTCGCTTTGGCGGCCTGGCGCATCAACCCGGCCGCCGAGGATAAAGCGCCGTATCGGTTATTTCACCCGCTTCAGCGCATCGGCGAGGGTCGAGGCGATCTCGCCGAAATGCCTCTTTTCGGCGATCAGTGGAGGCGAGAAGGCGATGATATCGCCGGTAACGCGGATCAACAGACCTCTCTCGAAGCAGTCGACGAAGACGTCATAGGCGCGGGCGCCGGGGGCGCCGTCTCGCGATTGCAGTTCGATACCGGCGATGAGGCCGATGGTACGGATGTCGATGACGTGCCGCAGGCCCCTCAGCGAATGCATCGCCTCATGCCAGTCCTCCTGCAACTCGGCGGCACGCGTCATCAGGCCCTCGTCGCGATAGATGTCGAGCGTGGCGATGCCGGCGGCGCAGGCGGCCGGATGGCCGGAATAGGTGTAGCCGTGGAAGAGCTCGATCTGGCCCTCAGGTCCGTGCATCAGCGCGTCGTGCACCTTGCGGCTCGCAAACACCGCGCCCATCGGAATGGCACCGTTCGTGAGGCCCTTGGCGGTGGTGACGAGATCGGGGGTGACGCCGAAATAGTCGGTCGCGAAGGCGGCGCCGAGGCGGCCGAAGCCGGTGATCACCTCGTCGAAGATCAGGAGAATGCCGTGCTTCTCGCAAATGGCGCGGAGCCGCTCGAGATAACCCTTCGGCGGGATCAGCACGCCGGTCGAGCCGGCAACGGGCTCGACGATGCAGGCGGCGATGGTTTCGGCACCGTGCAATGCGACGAGCCTCTCGAGATCGTCGGCAAGCTCGACGCCGTGTTCCGGCTGGCCCTTGACGAAGGCGTTTTTCACCGGGTCATGGGTATGGCGGAGATGGTCGGAGCCCGGGAGTTGCGGGAAGACGCGGCGGTTGTTGACGATGCCGCCGACGGAGATGCCGCCGAAGCCGACGCCGTGATAGCCGCGCTCGCGGCCGATGAGGCGCGTGCGCGCGCCTTGGCCGATCGAGCGTTGGTAGGCGAGCGCGATCTTCAGCGCCGTGTCGACGGATTCAGAACCCGAGCCGGTGAAGAACACCCGATCGAGCTTGGCGCCGGCCGGGCCGGGGGCGATTTCCGCGAGCCGTTCGGCGAAATCGAAGGCGATCGGATGGCCCATCTGGAAGGATGGGGCAAAATCCATCGTCGAAAGCTGGCGCTCGACCGCGGCGGCGATCTGGCGGCGGCCGTGGCCGGCATTGACGCACCAGAGGCCGGCGGTGCCGTCTAGGATCGTGCGGCCGTCGACGCTGGTGTAGTGCATGCCCTCGGCCGCGGCGAGCAGGCGGGGCGCGGCCTTGAACTGGCGGTTGGCCGTAAAGGGCATCCAGTAGCTATCGAGTACCGGGGCATTGGGCTTGTTGTGGGCGTCCATGGCATCCTCCTGTCGTGTTCGCGATTGACGCCATGATTTGGATTGCCGAACAAGTCCTTTTCTTCGCTCAGCTAAAGCGCTGTATTTCATAGCTCAGACTTGCTAAAGTTTCGATATTCCGAACAACATGAACACGGGATCTGCGATGACCGTCGATATCGGCAACCGCCTGCGCCATGTGCGGCTGATGCACAATCTCTCGCAGCGCGAACTGGCGAAACGGGCGGGCGTCACCAACTCCACCATCTCGCTGATCGAATCGAACGCCTCGAATCCCTCAGTCGGCGCGTTGAAGCGCATTCTCGATGGCATTCCGATCGGGCTTGCGGAGTTTTTTTCCTTCGAACCGGAAAAGCCGCGCAAGGCGTTCTATGCAGCGGAGGAACTGGTGGAGATCGGCAAGGGACCGATTTCCTACCGCCAGATCGGCGACAATCTTTTCGGCCGCAGCCTGCAGATCCTGAAGGAGTGTTATCAGCCGGGGGCGGACACCGGCAAGGTGCCGCTGGTGCATGAAGGCGAGGAGGGCGGGATCGTGCTTAGTGGGCGGCTGGAGGTGACCGTCGATGACGAGCGGCGCATCCTCGGGCCGGGTGACGCCTATTACTTCGAGAGCCGCCGGCCGCATCGCTTCCGCTGCGTCGGGCCGGTACCTTGCGAGGTGATCAGCGCCTGTACGCCGCCGACATTTTGATGGAGGGCAGTGTTGCCGGGGGCCGCAGGTGGTGTTCTGTAAAGCTCGGGAAGGCCCCCTCATCCCGCTGCCGCGACCTTCTCCCCGCAGGCGGGAGAAGGGTTATGCCGCAGCACCATGTCTCGAGCTCACGACAGCCGCGCGCAGGCGGCGGCGATGCGGGTGAGCGCTTCCTTCAGTTCCGCTTCCGAGGTCGCATAGGAGATGCGGAAGAAGGGCGAAAGGCCGAAGGCCGAGCCCGGAACGACGGCGACATGGGCGTCGTCGAGGAGATAGGCGCAGAAGTCCGTGTCGGTTTCGATCGTCTTGCCCGACGGCGTCACCTTGCCGAGCATGCCGGCGCAGCCGGAGTAGGTGTAGAAGGCACCTTCCGGGACGCGGCAATCGAGACCGTCGATCGCGTTGAGGCCGGTGACGACGAGATCGCGGCGGCGCTGAAAGCTCGCGGTGCGCCCTTTCAGGAAGTCCTGCGGACCGGTCAGCGCCGCCACCGAGGCTGCCTGGCTCACCGAGGACGGGCAGGAGGTCGCCTGGCTCTGAACGACGGCCATCGCCTTGATCAATTCGCGCGGGCCGCCGGCATAGCCGATGCGCCAGCCGGTCATGGCATAGGCCTTCGACACGCCGTTGACGGTGAGCGTACGCTCCTTGAGGCGAGGCTCGAGCTGTGCCGGGGTGACGAAGCGGAAACTGTCATAGACGATGTGCTCGTACATGTCGTCGACGAGCAGCCAGACATGCGGATGCTTGAGAAGAACGTCGAGCAGCGGGCGGTAGTCGGCCGCGCTGTAGGCGGCGCCGGACGGGTTCGAGGGCGAGTTGAGCAACACCCAGCGCGTCCGCGGCGTGATCGCCGCTTCGAGCTTGTCGGCGGTGAGGCGGAAGCCGGACGATGCATCGCATGCGATCAAGACCGGCTTACCTTCGCAGATCTGAACGATGTCCGAATAGGAGGTCCAGTAGGGCGTCGGGATGATCACCTCGTCGCCTGGATTGATCGTCGCCATCATGGCGTTGAAGAGGATCTGCTTGGCGCCGGTGGCGACCGTGATCTCGTCCATCTCGTAGGCGAGACCGTTCTCGCGCTGGAACTTTTCGCGGATCGCCTTCTTCAGCTCCGGCGTGCCGTCGAGCGCGGTGTATTTCGTCTCGCCGCGCTGGATCGCTTCCGAGGCCGCTTGCTTGACGTGGTCCGGCGTGTCGAAGTCCGGCTCGCCGGCGCCGAGGATGATCACCGGCTTGCCTTCGCGCTTCATGGCGTTGGCGCGCGCGCCGATCTTCAGGATTTCGGAAACGCCGATCGAGGCGATCCGCGAGGCGGGCAGAAAGCCCGCCTCCTTCATCGTTGCATTGATGGTCATGGCCGATCCTATTCGAGCCTGTCGATTATTCGATGTCGCCAATCATTCGATATCGAACGAGACGCCCTGCGCCAGCGGCAGAGCCTTCGAGTAGTTGATCGTGTTGGTTGCCCGGCGCATATAGGCCCTCCAGGCGTCCGAGCCCGATTCACGGCCGCCGCCGGTTTCCTTCTCGCCACCGAACGCGCCGCCGATTTCCGCACCCGACGTGCCGATGTTGACGTTGGCGATGCCGCAGTCCGAGCCGTCGGCCGCGAGGAAGCGTTCCGATTCCTGCATGTCGCGGGTGAAGATCGAGGACGAAAGGCCGGCAGCGACGGCGTTGTGCTCCGCGAGTACCGCGTCGAAGTCGCTGTACTTGATGACGTAGAGGATCGGCGCGAAGGTTTCTTCGAGGACCGGACCCTCCTGCTTCGGCATTTCGACGAGCGCGGGCTTCACGTAATAGCCGTTCTCATGGCCGAGTTCGACGCGCTCGCCGCCGGTGACGGCGCCGCCATGCGCCTTGGCGTCGGCGATCGCCTTCTGCATGTTGTCGAAGGCGGCCTTGTCGACGAGCGGGCCAACCAGCGCCGTGCTTTCGAGCGGGTTGCCGACGGAAACCGACTGGTAGGCCTTCTTCAGGCGCGGAACGAGCTGATCGTAGACGCTTTCATGGACGAAGAGGCGGCGCAGCGTCGTGCAGCGCTGGCCGGCGGTGCCCATGGCGCCGAAGGCGATGGCGCGGAGCGCCATGTCGAGATCGGCCGACGGGCAGACGATTCCGGCATTGTTACCGCCGAGTTCGAGGATGGCGCGGGCGAAGCGCTTGGCAAGACGCGGGCCGACTTCGCGGCCCATGCGGGTCGAGCCAGTGGCTGAAACGAGCGGAACCTTCGGGTGATCGACGAGGACTTCGCCGATTGCGCGGTCGCCGATCAACACCTGCGACAGGCCTTCCGGCGCATCGCCGAAGCGGGCGAGGGCGCGCTCAAGGATAGCCTGCGATGCAAGCGCGGTGAGCGGTGTCTTTTCCGATGGCTTCCAGACCACGGCGTTGCCGCAGACGAGCGCCAGCGCCGCGTTCCAGGACCAGACGGCGACCGGGAAGTTGAAGGCGGAAATGATGCCGACGACGCCGAGGGGGTGCCAGGTTTCCATCATGCGGTGGCCTGGGCGTTCGGTGGCGATCGTCAGGCCGTAGAGCTGGCGGGAGAGACCGACGGCGAAATCGCAGATGTCGATCATCTCCTGCACTTCGCCGAGGCCTTCGGACGGAATCTTGCCGGCTTCGATCGAGACGAGGCGGCCGAGGTCCGCCTTGAAGGCGCGCAGCTCTTCGCCGAGCAGGCGGACGAGTTCGCCGCGCTTCGGCGCCGGCACGAGCCGCCAAGCGCGGAAGGCTTCGTCGGCCCGTTCGATCCGGGCCGCCGCTTCGGCGGCCGAAACGGTCTTGAGGTTCGCGATCTGTTCGCCGGTGACCGGGCTGTAGGACGGCATGTCGCCGCCCGCATAGAGTTCGCGGGCGACGCCCATCTTGTCGAGGAGGGCGGCGGCCTCCTTGGCGACGTCGACTTTTTTTGTTGCAATGTTCATCTCAACTGACTCCCGTTTTGTCTCATTTATTGGTTGCGCGGGATGCGGGCGGAAAACCGCTTCACACCTTTCCTCATACCGCGGGCTCAACCGAAACGCACGCTGCCGAGTTTTCCCGGCGATGTAAGTGTTTTCAGGCCGCCGGCCAGCTCTTTCAATTTTTCCGGCGTGTAGAAATCGTAGTAGCTCTGGTTCCGCCGGCCGATCGCATGCTCGGCGCTGAAGCTGCCGCCATATTGCTCGACTGCCACCGCGAAGACCCAATCGCGCAACCGCTGTTCGAAGGCGGCGTCGGTCAACAGCGGACTATCCCTTGCCACGACAAGATTGAAATGCACGCCACCGTCGCCGATGTGGCCGAAATCGCAGACGATGACTCCCGGAAACTTCTCCGGCATCTCGGCCTTCATATGGTCGCAGAAAGCCATGATATCACCTCTGCGGAAGGAAAGATCGAAGGCGATCAGCTTGCCGAGGTGCTTCACGCCTTCCGAAAGCGCGTGGCGAAGTGCCCAGATCTCGTGCGGCGGACCGACGAAGCCGTCGGCGAGCGGCGCCTCTTCCGCTTCCCATATTTCGGCAAGCACGCTTTCGAGAACGGCGTCAAGCGACTGTTCGCCCTCGCGCGGCTCCCAGGTGCGGGAGATTTCCGCGAGGATCAGGTAATCCGGCACGTTGCCGCCCTGGAAGGGATTTCTCAGCGACGGCACATGGGCCAGAGCCGCGGCGATCGCGTTCTTCGACATGCCCTCGAAGGCGGAAAGATAGGCGCCGAGCCTTTCTTCCATCGCATTCAGCAGCGGCACCACATGGGCGCCGCTTGCCGGAACGAGGAAAGCCGTCGCGGTCTGTTTCGGCACCCGCTCGAGATTGAGCACGCATTCGGTAACGATGCCGAAGGCGCCGGAGGTGCCGACGAAGATCTGCTTCCAGTCGACGCCGGTATTGTTCTTGCGCAGGTCGCAGTCGAGGTCGAGAACGGTGCCATCCTCGTCGGCGAGCACGACCTTCAAGCCCAAAGTGTTACGGCGCACGTCGCCGTATTTCAGGAAGCGCGAACCGCCGGTATTGGTCGCGATCATGCCGCCGAGCCGCGGATCGGCGCCAAGATCGATCGGAAAGAACAGGTCGTATTCCTCCAATCGCCGGTTGAGATCGGAGAGCCGAAAGCCGGCATCGACGCGGACCGAGCGGTTGTCGCTATCGAGCTCGAACTGCCTGTTAAGCCGATCGAGACTGAGAACGACCTCGCTGCCGGTACCGTCCGGCGTCGAGCCGGAAACAAGGCCGGTATTGCCGGACTGCGGGATGACTGCGAGACCGTTGCGGACGCAATAGGCGACCGCAGCGGAGACTTCCGCCGTCGTCGCCGGGCGCAGCACGGCTGCCGCATGGCCCTTATCGTAGCGTGCGCCGATCGCGTATGCTTGCATGTCTTCCTGGCGCGTGACGACACCCTTGTCGCCAAGGATTTTCGTCAGCGCGTCGATATGTTCCTGTCCAATCATTGCTGGCGTATCATTCCGCTGCCATTGCCGCGCTCAGGGTCCGAAGGCAGTTTTCGATCGATGCCTGTTCGATACCGGCATAGTGGTCGAATTCGTTGAGAACGGCGACACCCAGATCGGTCTCGAAGCGCTTCTGGTTCGGGCTTGCGACAAACTCCTGCTGGGCGCCGTCGCCGAGGTTCGACTGGAAGATACCGGCGGCGCTGACCGGAAGGAAGTCCTCGTAGACGATCGGATCGAACTCAACGAGGCCGTCGGTGATCAGCGAATCCAGGTCACGCCTGCCGGTGAGTTTTGTCCGTCGGCCCCTTTCCGTCAAAGAATAGCTGAAATAGCCGAGCCCCGCCTCACGGATCTCAGCCCAGCCGTCCGGGAAGGCTTCGAATGCCTGGGCGAGGGCCGCTTCGTACTGCTTCGCATTGGAGCCGTCGGCGGCGGGCCGCACGATCCTGCGTGATTCATCGAGCAGCCGGTCGTAAAGGCCTCGTCCCTTCGGTGTCAGCGCTATGCCGCGCTGTTCGATCTCGCCGAAACGGGCCGTGTGCGAGCCCGGCTTCCAGCTACCGTCGGCGTTGCGGAAGGAGACGGGCTCTTCCAGGGCCTTGAACGACGTCTGGCGTAGCAGGATCGGGCATTTGCGTGTCGGCGGACCTTCGACGACGGCCTTGGGGGCGATGCCGTATTCGGGCATCAGCGCCTGGACCTTGTCGATGTCGAGCGTGCGCGGCGTCAGGTGGTTGATGTGCGGCCCCTTGAAGGAGACGACATCAGCGATCAGCCGGTGCGCGTCATGCAGTCGCTTGTACATGTCGGCGCTGACATTGGCCCTGTCATGCCAGCGGAAGGTCTCGAGCACTTCGGCGACGAAGCGTTCCGCATCCGCCTTGTCGAGTCCGCCGTCGCGCTCCGCCTTCTCGGTGAGCTCGATCGCGCCTGCCGTGAAGATCCGGCGTTCGCGGAGGATCGCTTCCGCCTCGGCGCGAAGGGCCTCGTCGGCGATCAGGTCCAGCCTCAGGAGCGAGGTGAAGACGCGGAAGGGATTGCGCTTCAGCGCCGCGTCGCCGACCGGCCGGAACGCGGTGGAATGCACCGGCACGCCGGCGGTCGAAAGATCGTAGTAGCCGACCGGATACATGCCCATGACGGCAAAGACGCGGCGCATCATCGAGAGCTCGGCCGGGGTGCCGAGACGGATCGCCCCGTGGCGTTCCTCCGAGATGCGGTCAAGCGAGTCGGTCGCTTCGAGGCGATCCTTCAAGGTCGCGTCCGCCGCCAGCGTGTTGGCATTGACCTTGGCCACCAGTTCCATCAGCGTGCCGTAGGCAGGAACCTCTTCACGGTACATGACCGACATGGCAGCGGAGAAGGCCGAACGGATCTCGTCGGCGGATACGAAACTATTCTCTTTCACTGTGGCTCGCCTCGCGCTAAGGGTGAAGGACAAGGTCATTCTTATTTCTGATCATATCCGAGCAACGCAGCCTTGGATCGCGCTGCTTCTGACTATGTTGATGCGAGGCTGGAATGAAGTTAAGCCGACGACTGGTTCCTGACGTGACGACGCTGCAGGCCTTCGAATGCGCCGCGCGGCACGGCAGCTTCACTCAGGCCGCAGCCGAGCTCAACCTCACGCAAAGCGCCGTCAGCAGGCAGATCAAGGATCTCGAAACCCAACTCGGCGTCCTGCTTTTCGAGCGAGTACGCCAGCGGGTCATCCTTTCCGAAGCCGGGCAGAAGTTTCTGCCGGAAGTCCGCCGGCTGCTGCACCAGACCGAGGAGCTTATGGTGCGCGCTATGGCTTCGGCGCGCGCCGACTCCACTCTCTCCATCGCATCGCTGCCGACCTTCGGCAGCCGCTGGCTGGTGCCGCGGCTTCCCGATTTCCTGAGGCGCCATCCGGGCACCGTTCTCAATATTGCCTCTCGCTCGGCGCCGTTCGATTTCGACGAGCAGAATTTCGATCTGGCGATCCACTACGGCCAGCCCGTCTGGGCGCGGGCAACCTGCAGCTATCTCTGCAGCGAAGTCATCGTTCCGGCCGCCAGTCCAACGCTGCTCAAGGCCAATCCGGTCGAAACGCCGGAGGATATCGGCGGTGGACCGCTTCTCCACCTCGCCACGCGTCCCAAGCTCTGGGCGCAGTGGTTTGAGGCGAACGGGATGGACGGGCATGGCGCCTATCGGGGCAACCGGTTCGACCAGTTCTCGATGGTCATCGAGGCGGCAACCGCAGGTCTCGGTTTTGCCCTTTTGCCTCGCTATCTGATCGAGCAGGAACTCGCCGCAGGCACGCTGCGGATCGTTCTCGACCGACCTATGCAGACCGAAAACAGCTATTATCTCGCCATTCCGGAGGGCAAGCGTGAGAACCCGATCAGCCTCGCCTTCAGGGAATGGATCACCGAACAGGTCGGTTGAGTTCGAGCCGCTGCGGACCGCCTGAAGCAGACCTTTGGCCACTGCGCCATGTTTCGTGCCGCCATGCTGCAACACATGTCATGCTGCAACACACCAGGAAGGGGCTGATTTGACACGAACGTTCAACGAACCGGCGGGAGTGCGCGCAATGGCCCGCTTTCTTCCGTTCCGGACTTGCTCAATTCGTCCGAAGCTGCGCTCGCAATCCTTGCAAGCTGCTGACACTGCGGCTAAAAAATGCCACTTTCATGCATCACGCGGCCGTGAAATCCAACGCGCCGCCGGCTTTGCGATCTCCGATGCCCAAATCCCAGGCGGCGCCTGTTTCCGGCGCTTTCCCGGCTTCGGGAGGATGACGGCGGATGGGAGGACACATGACCGTGTCTAAAAACGCGCCGGCGAAGCTTGAACCATCAGGGCCGCAATCGACCCGGCCGAACAACGAAAGCCGGGCCGCTCAACCCCGGTTGGAATCAGAAACCGCAGCCATGCTCCTTCAGAACAAGCCGTCCACTTTACCGCGCGACCCGGAAGCGAAACAAATCGATTATAACGATTCGATCCGCTCGACCTACTTTTCGATCGAAGACCTTCGGCAATGCGGTGAGGACCTCGCCCTGAACGGCGCCTCCTCGCTGCCCGGTTTCTTTTCGTTCGATTTCCGCGCCCGGCATCGCGAAAACGAGAAGGAAATCCTCCGTGTCTATCGCGCGACGGCGGCCGACGTCGAGGCCGGCGCGTCGATCACGCCGGCGGCGGAGTGGCTGCTCGACAACCACCATGTCGTCGAGGAGGCGATTCAGGAGGTCCGGCGCGATTTTCCGCGCAGATTCTATCGGCAGTTGCCGACGCTTTCCGTGTCGGATGTCGTCATCCCGCGCACGATGGCGCTGGCCTGGCTCTATGTCGCCCACACCCACAGCACCGTGTCGCGGGAAAACATCACCGCGATGGTCGAGGGCTTTCAGCAGCATGACACCTTCAAGATCGGCGAGCTGTGGGCGCTGCCGTCGATCCTGCGTTTCGTGCTCATCGAAAATCTGCGCCGGATCGCAATCCGCGTGGAGCGCTCGCGCGGCATGCGGCAGAAGGCGAACGAGGTCGCTGACCAGATCGTGCGCCTCAACGATCCGGAGAGGTGTCGGACGCTGCTCGCGGAATCCGAGGCGCTTGCCGCAGACAACACGTTCATCGCGCAGCTTCTCTATCGCATGCGCGACGGTTCCCAGACCTCTGGCGTGGTGATCGGCTGGATCGAGGAAAGGCTCGAAAGGCGCGGCACCGACGTCGAGGAGGCGCTCGTCGCCGAACAGAATCGCCTCTCGTCCGGCAACGCGACGATGAGCAACATCATTCGCAGCCTGCGCGAAATCGACGACACCGACTGGGCCGTCTGGTTCGAGAGCGTCAGCAAGATCGACGCGACGCTTCGCGACGGCTCCGATTATGCCGCCCTCGATTTCGGCTCGCGCAACAAATACCGCGACACAATCGAGAAGCTGGCGCGCCGCTCCGGTCACAGCGAGCATGAAGTGACGCAGATCGCGATCGCGATGGTCGAGGAATCAAGGGCGGCAGCGGCTGTCGAAGCGCCTCTGCAGGAACCGAATGTCGGCTCTTTCCTGGTTGGCAAGCAGCACCTGGAGCTGGAGAAGAGGATCGGCTATTCGCCGTCGCCGCTTCAGCGCATCATCCGTTTCGGCCGCAGGCTGGATTGGTTCGCGATTGCCGGACCAAACATTCTCCTGACCATTCTGGCGATGGTCGCCGTCTACGCCTTCGTCAGCCCGATGGAGATCCCGAGCGGTGCCAAACTGATCATGTTGCTGCTCTTCGCGCTGCCCGCTTCGGAAGGCGCGATGGGGCTGTTCAACACGCTCGTCACGCTCGTTATCCGGCCGTCGCGGCTCGTCGGCTACGAGTTCATCAACGGCATCCCGGAAGATGCGCGCACGCTCGTCGTCGTCCCCTGTCTGATCGCCAAGCGTGACCATGTCGATGAACTGGTGCGCAATCTGGAGGTCCACTATCTCGCCAACCCGCGCGGTGAAATCTATTTCGCTCTGCTCAGCGACTGGGCCGACAGCAAATTCGAGGAAACGCCCGCGGATATGGATGTCCTCGAATATGCGAAGCGCGAAATCGCCTCGCTTTCGGCCCGCTACGCCTATGACGGCAAGACCCGCTTCTTCCTGCTGCACCGCCGCCGGCTCTTGAACGAGGCCGAGGGTGTCTGGATGGGCTGGGAGCGCAAGCGCGGCAAGCTCCACGAGCTCAACCTTCTTCTGCGCGGGGATCGCGACACCTCGTTCCTCCAGGGCGCCAACATGGTTCCGGACGGCGTCCAGTACGTGATGACGCTCGATTCCGACACGCGCCTGATGCGCGACGCGGTGACGAAGCTGGTCGGCAAGCTCTATCACCCGATCAACCGGCCGGTCGTGAACACCGTGAAGCAGGAAGTGCTCACCGGCTACAGCCTGCTGCAGCCGCGTGTGACGCCCTCGCTCACCACCGGCAGCGAGGCATCCGCCTTCCAGCGCATCTTCACGATCAATCGCGGCATCGATCCCTACGTCTTCACGGTCTCCGACGTCTATCAGGATATCGTCGGCGAAGGCAGTTTCACCGGGAAGGGTCTCTACCATGTCGACGCCTTCGAGGCGGCCCTCAAGGGCAGGATCGAAGAAAACGCCGTGCTCAGCCACGACCTGCTCGAAGGCTCCTATGCGCGCTGCGCGCTCGTCACCGACGTTGAGCTCGTCGAGGATTTCCCGACCCGCTACGAGGTGGAAATGTCGCGCCAGCATCGCTGGGCGCGCGGCGACTGGCAGCTCCTGCCTTATATCTTCAATCCGGCGAACGGCCTGTCGATGCTCGGCCGCTGGAAGATGTACGACAACCTGCGCCGGTCGCTCATTCCCGTTGCGTGGCTCGTCGCCTCGGTCATGGGCTGGTACTACATGGAGCCGACCGAGGCGCTGATCTGGCAGATCGTGCTGATCTTCAGCTTGTTCGTGGCGCCGACGCTCTCACTGATCTCTGGCCTGATGCCGCGGCGCAACGACATCGTCGCACGGGCGCATCTGCATACGGTGCTCTCGGAAATTCGCGCCGCCAACGCCCAGGTCGCGCTGCGCATCGTCTTCATCGCCCACAACGCGGCGATGATGGCGGATGCAATCGTTCGTTCGGTTTATCGCACCTTCGTCAGCCGCAAGCTGATGCTTGAGTGGCGCACCGCCGCGCAGGTTCAGAGCGCCGGGCACGGCTCGATCGGAGATTATTTCCGCGCGATGTGGACCGCGCCGGCTCTGTCCGTCGTTTCGTTGGCACTCGCCGCGGTATCCGATACCGGACTGCCCTTCATCGGCATCCCCTTCGCGCTCCTTTGGGCGGTTTCGCCCGCCGTTGCCTGGTTTGTCAGCCAGTCGGCCGAAACCGAGGACCAGCTGGTCGTTTCGGATGAAGCGATCGATGAGATGCGCAAGATCGCCCGGCGCACCTGGCGCTATTTCGAGACCTTCGTGACGGCCGAGCAGAACTTCCTGCCGCCGGACAATTTCCAGGAAACGCCGCAGCCGGTGCTGGCGGAGCGCACCTCGCCCACCAATATCGGCGTCTATCTCCTGTCGGTGATGTCGGCCCGCGATTTTGGCTGGATCGGTTTCGAAGACACGATCACGCGGCTCGAGCAGACGATCGCCACAATCGACCGAATGCCGAAATTCCGCGGCCATCTCTTCAACTGGTACCGGACGAGATCGCTCGAAACGATGGAGCCGCGCTATGTCTCGTCGGTCGACAGCGGCAATCTTGCCGGCCATCTGATCGCGGTGTCGTCCATGTGCCGGGAATGGGCCGAGGCACCTTCCGCCCATGTCCAGGGCAGTCTCGACGGTATCGGCGACGTTGCCGCCATACTTTCGGAGACGCTGAAGGAGCTGCCCGATGACCGCAAGACCGTGCGGCCGTTGCGCCGCCTGATCGAAGAGCGCATCGTCGGCTTCCAGAACGCATTGGCCGCCATCAAGCGCGAGCGTGAATTCGCGTCGATTCGCGTGATCAATCTGGCGGTGCTTGCACGCGACATGCACAAGCTCGCCGCCAACCTCGATCACGAAGTCCGCACCAGCCAGAGCGCCGAGGTGGCGAAGTGGGCGGGTTCACTCGTGTCCACCTGCGAGGCGCATATCGCCGACGGCGTCTTCGACCTTGGCGCGATCGAGTCGCTGCGCCAGCGTCTCCTCGTGCTCAAGGAGCGCGCACGCGATATCGCCTTCTCGATGGATTTTGGCTTCCTTTTCCGGCCGGAACGGCGGCTGCTTTCGATCGGCTACCGCGTCAACGCCAACGAGCTCGACGAGGCCTGCTACGATCTTCTCGCCTCCGAAGCGCGCCTGACGAGCCTTTTTGCGATCGCCAAGGGCGATCTGCCGACGGAGCACTGGTACAAGCTCGGGCGTCCGATCGTGCCGATCGGCGCGCGCGGCGCGCTTGTCTCCTGGTCCGGTTCGATGTTCGAGTATCTGATGCCGCCGCTGGTCATGCAGGAGCGGCAGGGCGGCATTCTCAACCAGACGAACAATCTGGTAGTGCAGGAGCAGATCAACCACGGCCGCCGTCTCGGAACACCGTGGGGCATCTCCGAAGCGGCATTCAACGCGCGCGACCATGAACTGACCTATCAGTACACGAACTTCGGAGTGCCGACCCTCGGACTGAAGCGCGGCCTTGGCCAGAATGCGGTGATTGCGCCCTATGCGTCGATTCTCGCCTGCATGTACGATCCGAAGTCGGCGCTCGCCAACCTGGCGCGGCTGAGAGAGGTCGGCGCTCTCGGTGCCTACGGTTTCCACGATGCTGTCGATTTCACGCCGACGCGTGTCCCCGAAGGGCAGAAATGCGCCGTGGTGCGCAACTACTATGCGCACCATCACGGCATGTCGGTCGCGGCCGTCGCGAACGTCGTGTTCAACGGGCGTCTGCGCGAGTGGTTCCATGCCGACCCCGTGATCGAAGCGGCCGAACTGCTGCTGCAGGAGAAGGCGCCGCGCGACATTCCGGTGATGACCGCCAAGCGTGAGCCGGAATCGCTCGGCAAGGGCCAGGCTGATCTCCTCAGACCGGAAGTCCGCGTCATCGAGGATCCGCTGACGCAGGACCGCGAAACGGTCCTCCTGTCGAACGGGCATTATTCGATCATGCTGACCGCGACCGGCGCCGGCTATGCGCGGTGGAACGGCCAAGCAGTCACGCGATGGAACCCGGACCCGGTCGAAGACAGGACGGGCACGTTCATCTTCCTGCGCGACACCGTCACCGGCGACTGGTGGTCGGCGACGGCCGAACCGCGCCGCGCGCCAGGCGAAAAGACCATGACCCGCTTCGGCGACGACAAGGCGGAGTTCGTCAAGACCGTCGGCGATCTCATGAGCGAAGTCGAGTGCATCGTCGCGACCGAGCATGATGCGGAAGGCCGCCGGGTAGTCCTGCTCAACACCGGTACGGAAGATCGCTTCATCGAAGTGACCTCCTATGCCGAGCCGGTGCTCGCCACGGACGAGGCCGACAGCGCGCATCTCGCCTTCTCGAAGATGTTCCTGCGGACCGAGATCAGCCGCCAGGGCGACGTTATCCGCGTGTCGCGCAACAAGCGCAGCCCCGGCGATCCGGACATGGAGGTCGCACACCTCATCACCGACAATGCCGGCAGCGAGCGCCACACCCAGGCGGAAACAGACCGCCGCCGCTTCATCGGCCAAGGGCGCACGCTTGCGGAAGCCGCCGCCTTCGATCCCGGCGTGGCGCTTTCGGGAACCGACGGCTTCACGCTCGATCCGGTGATGGCGCTTCGCCGCGTCGTGCGCGTCCCGGCCGGCAAGAAAGTGAGCGTCATCTTCTGGACGATCGCAGCGCCGAACCGCGAAGCAGTCGATCGCGCAATCGACCGCTATCGCCACCCGGAAACATTCAATCACGAACTGATCCATGCCTGGACGCGCAGCCAGGTGCAGATGCGCCATGTCGGCGTGACATCCCAGGAGGCGGCAAGCTTCCAGATGCTCGGCCGCTATCTGGTCTATCCCGACATGCACCTTCGCTCCGACACGGCGACGCTCAAGGCGGGACTTGCCTCCCAGTCGGCGCTGTGGCCGTTGGCAATCTCGGGCGATTTTCCGATCTTCTGCCTGAGGATCAACGACGACGGCGACCTCGGCATCGCCCGCGAGGCGCTGCGCGCGCAGGAATATCTGAGAGCGCGCGGCATTACCGCGGATCTCGTGGTCATCAACGAGCGGGCGTCCTCCTATGCCCAGGATCTGCAGCACACGCTCGATTCGATGTGCGAAAACTTGCGGCTGCGCGGACTTTCCGACGGCCCGCGGCAGCATATCTTCGCAGTGCGCCGCGATTTGATGGAGACCGAGACGTGGTCGACGCTGCTTTCTGCTTCGCGCGCCGTCTTCCATGCCCGAAACGGCACGATCTCCGATCAGATCGCGCGCGCCACCGCGCTTTACGCGAAACCTGCGGCAAAAACCGTCGAGGGCAAGCAGAGGTTGCTGCCGGTGATTGAGGAGGCGGGCGAGCCCGCCGCCGCCGAGATCAGCGGCGACGGCCTCGAGTTTTGGAATGGCTTCGGCGGCTTCGCGGATGAGGGGCGTGAATATGTGGTTCGGCTGCGCGGCGGCGAGGCCACACCGCATCCGTGGATCAATGTCATTTCCAACCAACAGTTCGGCTTCCATGTCTCAGCCGAGGGCGCGGCGTTCTCCTGGAGTCGCAATTCGCGCGACTACCAGCTCACGCCGTGGACGAACGATGCCGTGGTCAACCGCCCGGGCGAGGCGATCTTCGTCCGCGATATGGAGAGCGGCTCGATTCTGACGCCTTATGCCGCGCTCTCGCGGCGCAAGTCGGTCGTGTTCGAAGCCCGCCACGGGCTTGGATATTCGAGCTTCGCAAGCACACAGGACGAACTCGAAATCGAGGCGGTGCACACCGTGCACGCGACCTTGCCGGCAAGGCTGGTGCGGCTCTCGATTCGCAACCGCGGTGCGTCCGCGCGGCAGTTGCGGATCTACGGCTATGCCGAATGGGTCCTCGGCAACAATCGCGGCCGCACGGCCCCGTTCGTCCTGTCCGAATGGCATGACGGCGCGCAGGCGCTCGTCGCGACCAATCCGTACAGCATCGACTATGCCGGCCGTTCGGCGTTCCTCGCGATCGACGCGCGGGTCGACTCCTTCACGGTGAGCCGGCGGGAATTCCTTGGCCAAGCGGGCGGGATCCTGGCGCCGCGAGCGGTCATCGCGGGCGCTGCATTGACCGGTTTCACGGAGGCCGATGGCGACGCATGCGCGGCGCTTTCGACCGATCTCGTCATCGAACCGGGTGCCGAGCGGCAAGTCACCTTGTACCTCGGAGACGCCGACAACGGCGAACAGGTGCAGTCGATGGTCACCGAATTGCGAGCGACTGCCTTCGACACCACGCTCAAGGCGGCGAAGGCATTCTGGAGCGAATTCACGGGCGTCGTGAAGGTCGAAACGCCCGACAGGGCCTTCAACCACATGGTCAACCATTGGCTGCCTTATCAGAGCCTCGGGTGCCGGATCATGGCGCGTTCGGCCTTCTATCAGGCAAGCGGCGCCTACGGTTTCCGCGACCAGCTGCAGGATACGCTTGCCTTCCTCGTGCATCGGCCGGAGCTTGCGCGGGGGCAGATCCTCAATGCGGCCTCTCGGCAGTTCGTCGAGGGCGACGTGCAGCATTGGTGGCTGCCCGGCACCGGTGCCGGTGTTCGCACGATGATTTCCGACGACGTCGTCTGGCTCGCCTATGCGGTTGCGCACTACTGCGCGGTCACCGGCTCGTCCGATATCCTTGCGGAGAAGGCTCCCTTCATTGTCGGCCCCGCTCTCGAGGAGGGCGAGCATGACAGCTTCTACACGCCGGAGATCGCCGACGAGACCGCCGACATATACGAGCATTGTGCGCGTGCACTCGACCTCGCGATCCGGCGGACGGGGGCGAACGGTCTGCCGCTCATCCTCGGCGGCGACTGGAACGACGGCATGAACCGTGTCGGAATCGCCGGCGAGGGCACGAGCGTCTGGCTCGGCTGGTTCCTTGCCGGCGCGCTGCGTGCTTTCCTGCCCCATGCCCGCGAGCGGAAGGATAAGCCGCGCGCCACGCTTTGGGAGGCGCATCTCGAGATGCTGAAAGAGGCGCTCGACGGTGCCGGCTGGGACGGCGATTACTATCGCCGCGGCTACTACGATGACGGCACGCCGCTCGGGTCCGCCAGAAATGGCGAGTGCCGGATCGATTCCATCGCCCAGTCGTGGAGTGCGCTCTCAGGCGAGGGCGAGGCGGACCGCTCCAAGTACGCGATGGACGCGGTGATGGCGGAGCTCGTCGATCCGGAAAAACGGATCGTGCGGCTCTTCACGCCGCCGCTTGAAAAGACCAAGCAGGACCCGGGCTACATCAAGGCCTATCCCCCGGGCGTGCGCGAAAACGGCGGCCAGTATACCCATGCGGCCACCTGGGTCGTGCTGGCCTTTGCCGCTCAGGGGCGGGCGGAAGAGGCGTGGCGGACCTTCCAGATGCTCAACCCCGTATCGCATGCGCTCAGCCGCGACGATGCCGAGCACTACAGGGTCGAGCCCTATGTCGTCGCCGCCGACGTCTATGGCGAGGGCGAACTCGCGGGACGGGGCGGCTGGACCTGGTACACGGGCTCGGCCGGCTGGCTCTATCGTGCCGGCGTCGAGGGCATACTCGGCATTCGCCAGAAGGGTAAGAAGCTGGTGATTCGGCCCGTGCTGCCGGCGGAATGGACTGGCTATTCCGCCGAGGTCAAGGTGAACGGCGCAACACACCGGATTTCCGTCCGTCGAGATGAAAAAACCGGTGAACCAATCGTCAGTGTAAATAATAGTGTCACAAAAAACGCGCATGAAGGCATTTTGCTGTAACTGCCGGAATTGAGCATGAGAGGAACCGGCTTTGTACCCCGCACGGACAAGGCCGGTTTTTCATTGCCGCTCAGTTGCAGCCGCGATCCAAACGTTCCACAGCGCCGCGTCTTATCGGACGGGCAGAGGACGCTGTAGCACTTTGAATTGCTGCATGTTTTGTCCTTAAATCGGCTCCGATTTAACGAAACATGCCGTAGATCGCGCTTCATCAACGATGCCGGACGCGTCTCGGATATGGCCGGATCGCGCTCTCGGCATCCTGTTCCAACAGGGGTGGGGCGGGGCGCCAAACCCGGATACCAGACCGCATGCTGCAAACCACATTTGGCAAGGACGCGATCAAGGTTGCCGGCTCGGATCACAACGATCCGGGCTCCAATCGACACAGGATCAGCGTTCCTCGTCCTGTGCCGGTTATCACCGAACGCGATACGCGCCTCGACGTCTTTCGCGCGCTCTGCCTGCTGACGATCTTCATCAACCACGTCCCGGGCCAATATCTCGAATATCTGACACACAAGAACATCGGCTTTTCCGATTCAGCCGAGGCCTTCGTGCTGATTTCCGGCTTGGCGGTCGGCGCGGCCTATGGCGGAAAATTCGTCACGGGCGCAAGGCTCGCTCTGACCTTGAAGATATGGCGGCGCGCGCTGACGCTCTATGTCGCGCATATCATGACGAGCGTCGTCACGCTGGCGATCTTCGCGGGCGGCGCACTCTATTTCGGCCGCCAGGACCTGATCGGCGAGATCAACATCCGGCCGATCGTCGAGCAGGCGGAGCAAGGCATCGTCGCGATGGTGCTGCTCGGCCATCAGCTCGGCTACAACAACATCCTGTCGCTCTATGCGGCGCTGTTCCTAATGCTGCCCGGTATCCTGTGGCTGAACGCGGTGGGGCGATGGCTCCTCCTTGCCCTGTCGGCCGTGCTGTGGCTCGCCGCCGGTTGGTTCAAGCTGGTGCCGTCCAACTTCCTGGACGAGGGCTACTGGTTCCTCAATCCCTGGTCCTGGCAGTTCCTTTTCGTCATCGGTGTTCTCTCCATGAGCCACGTGCGCGCCGGCGGACGCCTGCCGCGACACTGGTTGCTGATCGGGGTTTCCGCCGCCTACGTGCTCGTCTCCGGCTTCTGGGTCCTGTTTTCCTGGTGGAACATCGACCTCTCCTTCGGGCTGCCGGCGGTGCTCACTGGCTTCGACAAGACGTTCCTGTCGCTGACGCGGCTTCTGCACGTGCTGGCGCTCGCCTATCTTCTCGCCATCACCCCGCTCGTCAGCCGGTTGACCAGGCTTGAGCGCAATCATCCGCTGGTGATGATCGGGCGCCATTCGCTCGCGGTTTTCATCTTCGGGACCATCCTTGCGATGGCTGGCCAAGTGCTACTCTTCGTCACCGGTCGGAATCCGATCATCGGCTCGCTCTTCGTCATCGCCGGCATCGGGCTTCACTTCGTCTACGCCTACTACCTCGAGTGGCTGAAGGAAGTGGCGGTCGCGAAACCGCTCAGGGCCGCGTGAGAGAATTCTGGAATGCGTTGCCCCTGTTGAGCAGAGCCGAGCGGCTTGCAATGACGGAAATCGAGGGTACCCCCTCAGCCCTGCCGGGCAGAGGGGATATCAGCCTGGCGCTCGGAGATGCTACTGACGCGCGGCGCTGTAGGTGAAATAGCAAAACGCCCCGGAGCAGGCGCTCCGGGGCGTTTCTCGATTGCAGGACGCTGCGGCGAACTCACGCCGCCGTATGGCTCTTGCGAACATCCTCGTCGGTCAGGATACCGCTTGCCCGCAGCAGGGCGGCGAAGCGCCCGTTGCTGTGGCTGAGCTCGTTGAAGCCGCCCATCTCGACGACCCGGCCATGATCCATGAAGATCACCAGGTCGGCCTCGCGCACCGTCGAAAGGCGGTGGGCGATGATGAAGGTGGTGCGGTCCTTGCGCAGTGCATCGATCGCATCCTTGACGCGGGCTTCGGTCTCGACGTCGAGCGCGCTCGTCGCCTCGTCGAGCACCAGGATCGGCGAGTTCTTGAGGATGGCGCGGGCGATGGCGACACGCTGGCGCTCGCCACCCGACAGGCGGTTGCCACGTTCGCCGACGACGGTGTCGTAGCCGTTCATGCGGCTTTCGATGAAGTCGCTTGCGGCTGCGGCTTCCGCGGCGGCCATGATCTCTTCGAGCGAGGCGTCGTCGCGGCCGAGGCGGATGTTGTCGCCGATCGAGCGGTTCATGAGACCGGCATCCTGGAAGACGGTGGCGATCGACCGGCGCAGCGACTTGCGCGTGACGGTCGAGATATCGACGCCGTCGATCAGGATCTGGCCGTGCTTCGGATCGTGGACCCGCTGCAGGAGATTGACGAGCGTCGTCTTGCCGGCGCCGGTCGGGCCAACGATGGCGACCGTCTGGCCGGCCTTCGCCTTGAACGAGACGCTGCGCACGCCCTGGTTCGTGTTGGCGAAGTCGAAGGACACGTCGCGGAATTCCACCTCGCCGACGACGCCGGTCAGTTCCTGCGCCCCGGCCGGCTCTTCGCGTTCGCGGACCGAATCCTCGAGCTGGAAGAAGTCTTCAAGCTTGGCACGTGCCTCGAAGATCTGCGTCACGAAGGCTTTCATCTGGTCGAGGCGACCGATGAGCAGGTTGGCGAAGCCGATGAAGGCAACGACCTCGCCGACGCCGAGCTCGCCGCGCTGCACTAGCACCGTGCCGATGATGAGGATCGCCATCATCGAGATGGTCGAAGCGATGCGGTTCAGCGCGCTTGCCAGCGCCCACCAGTCGAGCACGGGAAACTGCGCCGAGATCAGCCGCTCGGTGAATTTCTTCAGCTCGCGCGTTTCCGCTTCGATGCGGTTGTAGCTATGAACGACCGAAACGTTGCTGATCGCGTCGGAGACATGGGAGAAAACCGTATGATAGTGGTTCTCGACCGAAGCCTGACCTTCCTTCGTACGGTTCATCACGGCCTTGCTGATCAATACATAGGCCGCGCCGAGGATGACGAGAACGATCGAAAGGCGCATATCCATTACGAAGGCGGTCGGCACGAGCAGGACGAGGGCCACGGCCGTCGCCAAGTGCTGCCGCATGAATTCGAGCCAAAGCCCGAAGAGAGTTTCGCAGGCGCGCAGCAGCGTGTGCAGCGCGTTGGATGTGCCGCGTTGGCTATGCCAGGATAGCGGCATGGAAACGATTCGCCCGAACGCTTCGGTCAGGAGCGTTGCGCGGCGTCCGTGTGCGAGGCGGTCGGCCTCACGGGCGACGAGGACAAAGGCCACCGTATTGAAGACACCGAGCCCCGCCCACATGAGCAGCATCGGCGTGACTTCCCCCTTGGAGGAAATTGCATCGATGATGCGGCCAAAGAGGATCGGTTCGGCAATCGTGATGATGGCGAGCACGACGTTGGCGATGACGATCGCCCCGACGCGGAATTTGTGAACGGCAAGATACTGAAGGGCTCTTGCATACACTTGGAACAAAGACACTGTCTCACCCCTTCTGGGCATCGGATGTTGCGCCGCAGCAACGTTTCGATGCGGCGAGTGCATTTGTGCCCCTTGCGGCCCGGGTGGCAGAACTTTCGCCACCGCCGGCACTCAAGGCCCCGCTGGGCGGCCTTGCGACATTCCTGCTGAAAAGGTGGAGGCTAAACCCTGCGGGCTCTGGGAGCATCCGGTGCCAAGGGAGGATTGGCGGGATAATCCATAGTCCGCTATCTTGTGCCTCCACTCCGATATTTTGCAGGTTTCGTGCAAGACCGGGCGTGATAAGAAGAATTATCGCGGTTGCAACATGAATGGCTTCTGAACGGCGCGTTCATGGAGGCTTCTCAAGCGCTGCGCCCGTGCATTCCCGATCTGAAGGTGTTCTATGAATATCACGTTGCTCGTACAGTTTCTGGCGCTCTTGGAAGAGATGAAGACGCGCGAGGAGATCCTGCCCGAGTTCGAACGGCTGCTCGATCGTTGCGGTTTCGACTTCTACGGTGTCGTGCGCCAACCAAAGCCCAACGAGAACCCGCTGAGGCTGCTGCTCGCCGGCCGCTGGCCGGACGGATGGCCGCAAATCTACATCCGCAAGAAGTATGTCGTCATAGATCCGACGATTCGCTATCTCGGCCATGCGCAACGCGGTTTCCGCTGGCGCGACACGCTCGCGGCCTTCCGCTCGGACCCCCACCGCAAGCGCATGGAAAGCATGATGGTCGAGGCGCGCAATCACGGCCTTTTCGACGGCTACATCTTCCCGGTGCACGGCCGGCGCGGGCTGATGGGCAATCTCACCGTCGGCGGGCGCGTGGTCGATCTCAGCCCCGTCGAACTCAGCCTCTTCGACGCGATCGCGAAGAGGCTCTTCTGGAAGCTGCTGGAGCTCACAGATCCGGAGATCATGGCCGAGCTCGTCTCGCGTGTCGAAGTGCAGATGACGCGGCGCGAAATGGAGGCGCTGAACTACCTCGCCGACGGCATGACGTCGAACGACATCGGCAAGGTCCTGGACATTTCGAGCCACACCGTCGACTGGTACATGAACGGCATCCAGGAGAAGCTGAAAGCGAAGAATCGCCATCACGTCGTCGCCATCGCCTTCCGCCTTGGCCTCATTTCCTGAGGTCAAATCCGTCCGTTCACACCCTTCCTCATTCCGCTCCACTGCATGTTCCCTTAAATAGCATGCAGCACTTCAGAAGTGCTGCAGCGTCCTCTGCGCGTCTGATTGGATGCGCGGCGCTGTGGTGTCGCATCTGAAATTGCACTTCATTCATTGACTCGCTAAAACTTCATTTCGCGGGTGCAGCATTCCCGCGTTTTCAAGTCTTGAGGAGTCCGACTTGCCTATCTCTAAGATCCTTGTTGCCAACCGTTCCGAAATTGCCATCCGCGTCTTCCGCGCGGCCAACGAACTGGGTTTGAAAACGGTCGCGATATGGGCTGAGGAGGACAAACTGGCACTGCACCGCTTCAAGGCGGACGAGAGCTATCAGGTCGGACGCGGACCGCATCTTGCTCGCGATCTCGGCCCGATCGAGAGCTATCTGTCGATCGACGAGGTGATCCGCGTCGCCAAGCTGTCGGGCGCCGACGCCATCCACCCGGGTTACGGCCTGCTTTCCGAAAGCCCGGAATTCGCCGAAGCCTGCGCGGCGAACGGCATCACCTTCATCGGCCCGAAGCCGGAGACGATGCGCCAGCTCGGAAACAAGGTGGCGGCGCGCAATCTGGCGATCTCGATCGGCGTGCCGGTCGTGCCGGCGACGGACCCGCTGCCGGATGACCCGACGGAGATCGCGAAACTCGCTGAGGAGATCGGCTATCCGGTGATGCTGAAAGCCTCCTGGGGCGGCGGCGGCCGCGGCATGCGGGCGATCCGCGACCCCAAGGACCTGATCCGCGAAGTGACCGAGGCGAAGCGCGAGGCGAAGGCCGCTTTCGGCAAGGACGAGGTCTATCTGGAAAAGCTGGTCGAGCGCGCCCGCCACGTCGAAAGCCAGATCCTTGGCGACACCCATGGCAATGTCGTGCACCTCTTCGAGCGCGATTGTTCGATCCAGCGGCGCAACCAGAAGGTCGTCGAGCGCGCACCCGCGCCTTACCTCAATGCCGCGCAGCGCGAGGAGCTTGCCGCCTACTCGAAGCGGATCGCCGAGGCGACAAACTATGTCGGCGCCGGCACCGTGGAGTACCTGATGGATGCCGATACCGGCAAGTTCTACTTCATCGAGGTCAATCCGCGCATCCAGGTCGAGCACACGGTGACCGAAGTCGTCACCGGCATCGACATCGTCAAGGCGCAGATCCACATCCTCGACGGCCATGCCATCGGCACGCCGGAATCAGGCGTGCCTTCGCAGGAAAATATCCGGCTGAACGGCCATGCGCTGCAGTGCCGCATCACAACCGAAGATCCCGAGCAGAACTTCATTCCCGACTACGGTCGCATCACCGCCTATCGCGGCGCCACGGGCTTCGGCATCCGTCTCGACGGCGGCACGGCCTATTCCGGCGCCGTGATCACCCGCTATTACGATCCGTTGCTGGAAAAGGTGACCGCCTGGGCGCCAAACCCGGACGAGGCGATCAAGCGGATGATCCGCGCGCTGAGAGAATTCCGCATCCGCGGTGTCGCGACCAACCTCACCTTCCTGGAAGCGATCATCAGCCATCCGAAATTCCAGGACAACAGCTACACGACACGCTTCATCGACACGACGCCGGAACTGTTCCAGCAGGTCAAGCGCCAGGACCGTGCCACCAAGCTCTTGACCTATCTTGCCGACGTCACCGTCAACGGCCATCCGGAAGCCAAGGGCCGGCCGCGGCCGTCCGACGATATCGCCGCGCCCGTGGTGCCGTTCATCGGCGGCAATGTGCAGCCCGGGACCAAACAGCGTCTCGACGCGCTTGGACCGAAGAAGTTCGCAGAATGGGTGAAGGCGCAGCCTCAGGCGCTGATCACCGACACGACGATGCGCGACGGCCACCAGTCGCTGCTTGCGACGCGCATGCGCACCTATGACATCGCCCGGATCGCCGGCACCTATGCCCGGGCACTGCCGAACCTCTTCTCGCTCGAATGCTGGGGTGGCGCGACCTTCGACGTGTCGATGCGTTTCCTGACCGAAGACCCGTGGGAGCGGCTGGCAATGGTGCGCGAGGGTGCGCCGAACCTGCTCCTGCAGATGCTTCTGCGCGGTGCAAATGGCGTCGGCTACAAGAACTATCCCGACAATGTCGTCAAATATTTTGTCCGCCAGGCGGCCAAGGGCGGCATCGACGTCTTCCGCGTCTTCGACTGCCTGAACTGGGTCGAGAACATGCGCGTATCGATGGACGCGGTGGCCGAGGAGAATAGGATCTGCGAGGCGGCGATCTGCTATACCGGCGATATTCTCAAGTCCGCCCGGCCGAAATACGATCTGAAATACTATACCGCCCTGGCAGCGGAACTTCAGAAGGCCGGCGCTCACATCATCGCCGTCAAGGACATGGCGGGCCTCCTGAAACCGGCGGCGGCGCGCGTGCTGTTCAAGGCGCTGAGCGAAGCAACCGACCTGCCGATCCATTTCCACACGCATGACACTTCCGGCATTGCCGCGGCGACCGTGCTTGCCGCAGTCGAATCTGGCGTCGATATCGTCGATGCGGCGATGGATGCGCTGTCCGGCAATACCTCGCAGCCCTGCCTCGGCTCGATCGTCGAGGCGCTTTCCGGCTCGGACCGCGATCCCGGCCTCGATCCGGAATGGATTCGCCGCATCTCCTTCTACTGGGAGGCGGTGCGCCATCAGTACGCGGCCTTCGAAAGCGACCTCAAGGGGCCGGCCTCGGAAGTCTATCTGCACGAAATGCCGGGCGGCCAGTTCACCAACCTCAAGGAGCAGGCCCGTTCGCTCGGGCTCGAAACCCGCTGGCACGAGGTCGCGCAGGCCTATGCCGACGCCAACCAGATGTTCGGCGACATCGTCAAGGTGACGCCGTCGTCCAAGGTGGTCGGCGACATGGCGCTGATGATGGTCTCCCAGGACCTGACGGTGGCCGACGTCGAAAACCCGGCAAAGGACATCGCCTTCCCTGAATCGGTCGTCTCGATGCTGAAGGGCGATCTCGGCCAGCCGCCGGGTGGCTGGCCGGAGGCGCTGCAGAAGAAGGCGCTGAAGGGCGAAGAGCCATACACGGCCGTGCCCGGCTCGCTGCTGCCGCCTGCCGATCTCGACGCGGAGCGCAAAAGCATCGAAGAGAAGCTCGGCCGCGAACTCACAGACTTCGAGTTCGCCTCCTATCTGATGTATCCGAAGGTCTTCACCGATTACGCGATGGCCGCCGAGACCTACGGCCCGGTCAGCGTTCTGCCGACGCCGGCCTATTTCTACGGCATGGCGCCGGGCGAGGAGCTCTTCGCCGACATCGAGAAGGGCAAGACGCTCGTCATCCTCAACCAGGCACAGGGCGAGATCGACGAGAAGGGCATGGTCAAGATGTTCTTCGAAATGAACGGCCAGCCGCGTTCGATCAAGGTGCCGGACCGCAACCGCGGCGCCTCGAGCGCCATCCGGCGCAAGGCCGAGGCCGGCAATGCCGCCCAGCTCGGCGCGCCGATGCCGGGCGTGATCTCCACCGTCGCGGTTCAAGCCGGCCAGCCGGTCAAGGCCGGCGACGTGCTGCTGTCGATCGAGGCGATGAAGATGGAGACGGCGCTGCATGCCGAGAAGGACGGTGTTATCGCCGAAGTCCTGGTCAGGGCCGGCGACCAGATCGACGCCAAGGATCTGTTGATCGTATTTGGTGGGTGAGGCTCGTCAGGCCGCCAAACGCAGATCGTTGGGAGCGACCTGGGCGTCTGGTTTGAGCGGGAGGGCGAAGGCAGGCCAAGCCTGCTGTAGCCCACTCTCCTCCCTCCTCTCCATGCTCGACGCCTCTCGCCACGGCATGGACTATCTCCTTGGAAGCCAAATCCATGCCAGTGTCGGCCATCTCCCCGAACACCCGTCAGTTATGTCCCCGGGCTAAACATCAAGCCCGAGAATGACAAGAAGAGAGGGAAATGGGCGGCTCATAGTGGATGCAGCAGTGCGATTGGGATCCAAACGCTGCTCAAATATCATAGCTCATCGGTGCACTCAGTGACGCAATGAACCTCTTCGTGCGTTCCCGTTCCGGCGTCGAGAAGATCTTCCGCGGCGGGCCGCTTTCGACGACGACACCGCCATCGAGGAAGATGACGTGGTCGGCGACGCGTGAGGCGAGGCGCAGGTCGTGGGTCGCCATGATCATCGTCGTGCCTTCGCGCGCTAAGCGGCTCAGGACTTCGACCACCTCCTCGGCGAGTTCCGGATCGAGCGCGGAGGTCGGCTCGTCGCAGAGGAGCACGCGTGGGGATGGTGCAAGTGCACGCGCGATCGCCACGCGCTGCTGCTGGCCGCCGGAAAGGGTCGACGGCCAGGCGTCGGCCTTGTGCGCCATGCCGACCTTCTCCAGAAGCTCGAGCGCGCGGGCACGGGCGCGGTCCGCCGGCCATTTGAGAACGGTCACAAGACCTTCCATCACGTTCCCGAGCGCGGTCTGATGGGGAAAGAGCTGGAAATTCTGAAACACCATGCCGGTTTGCCGGCGCAGTTTTTGGATCGCTCTCCACCCGACCGTGCGGTGAGGCACGAACTCCAGCCGCTCGTCGCCAAGCCGGATCGCGCCGTGTGTCGGGATCTCCAAGAGATTGACGCATCTGAGCAGCGTACTTTTGCCGCCGCCGGACGGGCCTACCAGCGCCGTTACCGTGCCTTCGGCCATCATCACACTGATTCCCTTGAGCACCAGGTTGGTGCCGAAGCGCTTTTCGATGTCGGTGAGTTCGATCATGCGCGTGCCTCCAGGAAACCGCCGTAGCGGGCGAAGCGGCGCTCCAGCCTCACCTGCAGGGCCGACAGTACGGAGCTCATGGCAAGATAGATCAGCGCCGCCTCGATATAAAGGATCAGCGGTTCATAGGTGGTCGCGACGATGCGCTGCGCCGTCTGGAAGAGTTCGGGTACCGTAATGGCTGCGGCGAGCGAAGTGTCCTTCACCAGCGAAATGAAAGTGTTCGAGAGAGGCGGGATTGCAACCCGGGTTGCCTGCGGCAGGATCGTCCGGCGCATGACCTGGCCCCAGCTCATGCCGATCGAATAGGCCGCTTCCCACTGGCCGCGCGGCACGGAGGAGATCGTGGCGCGGATGATTTCGGATGTATAGGCGCCGATGTTAAGCGTGAAACCGATCAACGCGGCGGGGAAGGCATCGAGCAATATGTTCATGCTCGGCAGGCCGTAGAAAATGACGAAGAGCTGGACGAGGAGCGGCGTTCCGCGGATCACCCAGACATAGAACCGCGCCACGGCGACGAAGGGAGCCGGTGCAAACAGACGGACGAGTGCGGTGACAAGACCCAGCAGAAGGCCAAGGGCGAAGGAGAGCAGGGTCAGCGGGATCGTGAAGATCAACCCGGCCCAAAGCAGGGTCGGCAACGATTCCGCCATCAGGGGAAGCCAATGAAGCCAGTCGGGCAAGGGGAAGCCTTTCAAAAAAGCGTGATCCGCTCCGGGGCCGGAACGGATCACGATTCATAAAGCAGGATGGGGAAGGGTGTGAAGCCCGCATTCCATGCAACTGTCCGGCGGAACCCCTCCCTGCCTTCAGGCCCTCGCCACAAGGGGAGGGGTGGGGCTCTGCATCAATTGGATCTCGCGCAGGAAGCTGATTCGCGGGCTGCAGCAAATATGAGTGCGCGCATTGCCCCTCACCCTAGCCCTCTCCCCGCAGGCGGGGAGAGGGGACTTGGGCGGGCGCCGCTGGTCCCTTTTCCCCGCGTGCGGGGAGAAGGTGCCGGCAGGCGAATGAGGGGCCATGCGGCGTTTCAGACGATCGCCGCCGAATTTCGCAAGCGTTACTTCGAGACGTCGGCGCCGAAATATTTCTGCGAGATCTTGTCGTAGGTGCCGTCGGTCTTGATTTCGGCAAGCGCCTTGTTGATCGCCGCAAGCAGATCCGGCTCGTTCTTGCGGATGATGATGCCGGAATAGTCGGCATCGGCCTGCTCCGCGGCGATCTTCACGTTCGCGTCCGGCTTCTGCTTCTTGAAGTCGAGGAAGGACAGACTGTCGTTGATTGTCGCATCGGCGCGGCCGGTCAGCACGAGCTGGATCGACTGGTCGAAACCGTCGGTGCCAACGAGCTCTGCGCCCGAGGCTTGGGCGAGCTTGCCGAAGTTGCTGGTCAGCGACTGGGCGGACTTCTTGCCCTTGAGATCGGCGAAGCCTTTGATCTCCTCGTTGTCGCCCTTGACGATCAGCACGGCCTTGGAAGCGATATAGGGTTCCGAGAAATCGTACTTCTTCTTGCGCTCTTCGGTGATGCCGACCTGGTTGATGACCGCATCGTAGCGGTTGGCGTCGAGGCCGGCGATCAGGCCATCCCACTTGCCTTCGAGGAATTCGGCCTTGACGCCAAGACGCTTGGCGATCTCCTGGCCGATCTCAACATCAAAGCCTACCAGCGCGCCGCTGGCATCGTGATAGGTGAAGGGGGCATAGGTGCCCTCGGTACCGATTTTCAGAACGCCGGCAGACTTGATCTGCTCGAGGTTCGATTGCGCATGGGCTGGCGCGAAGGCGGCGATTTGCAGAAGGGCGGCAGCGAAAAGCGTCGGGAGGAATTTCATTGTCTTGTTTTCCATCTTTCTTGTTCTCCGGCCCGTCGTCCGGATTGTGGCGAGATTCGCATAAAATCCGGCGCATCTGAGCGCATAAAACACCAATTCATCCGGCTTTCGATGAAGATTTTTCCTTGGACCGGCCGAAATCTCGCCGAAAACACTCCTTTCGGAAAATGTGCTCGGCCAACCGAAGTTCCGCCGGCGCAAGGCAATTGAATTTTCTGCGAAAGGCTGGTACTCACGTTTCAACCGATTCATGCACGTTTATGCACGATTTGAAATATGGCGACGGACCTGCTGCTGCGCGAAAGGAAATTCCTGATCCAGGAACGGCTGAAAGCCGACGGCCGTGTGCTGGCTGCCGATCTCGCGCGCGAATTCGGAGTCTCGGAAGACACGATCCGGCGCGACCTGCGCGAGATGGCTGCGGCAGGCCTTTGCGAGCGCGTCTATGGCGGAGCTTTGCCGCTCGCGCCGATGGCCGGCTCGCTCAACCAGCGCGCCTCACTCGCCCCGGAGCGCAAAGCGGCGCTTGCCCGCGCCGCAGTCGGCTTCATCCGGGCAGGCATGACGGTTTTCCTCGATGCCGGTTCGGCCAATCTCGCAATCGCTGAGGCGATCGAGCCGGACCTTCCGGTAACGATCGTCACCAACACTCCACTCATCGCAGCTACTCTGATGGACAGGGCGGGCGTGGAGCTTATCCTCGTCGGTGGCCCGCTCGATCGCGCGGTAGGGGCAGCGGTCGGCGCGCGGGCGCAACGCGATGCCGAGCTTCTGCGTCCCGATCTTTGCGTTCTCGGTGCTTGCGGCGCCGACGCGGAAGCGGGACTGACAGCCTTCCGTTTCGAGGACGCGGCATTCAAGCGTCTCATCGCGTCGAGGAGCCGATCGGTCCTCGCTGCCATAACAAGCGACAAGCTCGGAACGGCCGCTCCGCACGCCGTCATCGGCATCGAGGCTGTTACGACATTGGTTCTCGAGGCCGATGCGCCCGAGGCCGAGATCGCCGCCCTCCGCGCGCGCGGAGCCGACGTCGTCCTGGCGAAGAGGCCGGGCCGATGAATGTCGCGCATATCGCTCTCTGGACGACGGACATCGACCGGCTCGCCGCCTTTTGGGCCGAACTCTTCGGCGCCGAGGCTGGCGAAATCTATGAAAGCCGCCGCCGTCCCGGTTTCCGCTCTCGTTTCCTGACGCTTCGGAGCGGGCCTTCGATCGAGGTGATGGAGGGGCCATGGCTTGCTCCCCATGACGCGGCGACGGTAGAGCGTGCAGGCTATGCGCATGTCGCTCTTTCGCTCGGCAGCGGCGAGGCAGTGGACGACATGGCGGAACGGGCCGGCCGGGAGGGCATGCTCGTCTCGAAAGCCCGATGGACCGGTGACGGCTTCTACGAGGCCGTGATCCGCGATCCCGACGGCAATCTTATCGAAATCACCATTTGAGCCGGACGGATCCGGCTGCGGGAAGGTTACTCATGGATCAGCGCACACAAACCGCCTCTCAAGGCCTCGTCCGGCAAGGCTACATGTCGAAAAACCGGCTCGCCGTGTCGCTCCTGTTCCTGATGAACGGCTTCGTCACCGGCAGCTGGGCCCCCAAGATTCCGGAGTTCAAGGACCGGCTCGGGATAGGCGAGAGCGTGCTTGGCCTTCTGATCCTGGTGTTCGGCATCGGCTCGCTGGTGCTTATGCCGATTGCCGGCGGGTTCATCGCCCGCGTCGGTTCGCAGAAGGTGGTCAAGGTCACCGCAATCATTCTGTCGCCGTTGCTCTTGCTCTTGACGCTGGCGCCGAATGTCTGGACGGCGGCGATCGGCATGTTCCTGCTCGGAGGCTTCGTCGGCGCCATGGACGTGGCGATGAATGCTAATGCGGTCGAGGTCGAGAAGTCGATGCGCCGCGCGATCATGTCCTCCTGCCACGCCTATTGGAGCCTCGGCGGCTTGATCGGCGCCGGCATCGGCGGTTTCCTGATGGCGCGTTTCGGCGTGCTGCCGCACGTGCTTGTCGTCACGGTCCTTTGCCTCATGTTTCTTGCCGTCGCCTGGCCGATGGTCCTCGCCGACCAGCCTCATCCGGCCGCGGCCAAGGAGAAGCTGCGCCTGCCGCTGACGCCGCTGCCCTGGCTGATCGGCATCATGGCCCTTTTCTCTATGGTGCCGGAAGGCACGGTGCTCGACTGGGGCGCGCTCTATTTGCGCAACGAACTCGGCGCCTCCGTCGAACTCTCGGGCTTCGGCTTCGCCGCCTTCTCGGCAACGATGGCCGCGATGCGGTTTGCGGGGGACCATGTCCGCGATCTGCTTGGCGCGAAGCGGACCTTGCGTATCTGCACGGTCACGGCGCTTGTCGGAATTGTCCTCGCAGGTCTCGCGCCAAATGCGTTGGTCGCAATTCTCGGCTTCGCTGTCGCCGGCATCGGCATTTCCAACATGGTGCCGATTGCTTTTTCGGCCGCCGGCAACATGCCGGGGCTGCAGCCCGGCATCGGCCTCTCAGTCGCAACGTTCATGGGCTATTCCGGCATGCTCTTCGCCCCCTCGCTGATCGGCTTCGTGGCCGAGCATACCGGCTTCGCGATCATCTTCATGTCCGTTCCGGCTCTCTTCATCGTCGTGCTGCTTCTCTCGCACCACGCCGTCCATGCGGATCACGGAAAAGGACATTAGATCCACGCGGGATGCGCGGAAAGCCGAGTGCGCTTTCCGGATGCTGTTTGAGGTGGCGGCCGTGCCATCAATTCGCCGTCAGCGCATGATGTTGCCGTTGACAAGCAAGCATTCCTTCGCCACCTGAAAGGCGAAAGCGGTGAAGCGGTTCTCCGTCCGCATTCCGCCGCGACAAACGGACCCAAGAAGAGGCCTAAATGTCTTCTGCCTTCGATTTCGAGCCACAGCCGCGCCGCGCTTCCGTCGCCGTCGACGTTGGCGGCGTGATCGTCGGCGGCGGCGCGCCGGTCGTCGTCCAGTCGATGACGAACACGGATACTGCCGACGTCGATCAGACGGTGGCGCAAGTGGCAGCCCTTCACAAGGCCGGTTCCGAACTGGTGCGCATCACGGTCGATCGCGACGAAAGTGCCGCGGCGGTGCCGAGGATCCGCGAGCGGTTGCTGCGCCTCGGCATGGACGTGCCGCTTGTCGGCGACTTCCACTATATCGGGCACAAGCTCTTGGCCGACCATCCGGCCTGCGCCGAGGCGTTGGCGAAATACCGCATCAATCCGGGCAACGTCGGATTCAAGGACAAGAAGGACAAGCAGTTCGCCGAGATCATCGAGATGGCGATGCGCTACGACAAGCCGGTGCGCATCGGCGTCAACTGGGGTTCGCTCGATCAGGAACTGCTGACGCGGCTGATGGACGAGAACCAGGCCAACGGCTCGCCGCTCACGGCGCAGCAGGTGACGCGCGAGACGATCGTGCAGTCGGCGCTTCTCTCGGCGGAGCTTGCCGAAGAGCTCGGCCTGCCGCGCAACCGCATCATCCTTTCCGCCAAGGTTTCGGGCGTGCAGGACCTGATCGCCGTCTATGCGATGCTCGCCGCCCGTTCGGACCACGCGCTCCATCTCGGGCTTACCGAAGCCGGCATGGGCACTAAGGGGATCGTCGCGTCCTCCGCCTCGCTCGGCATCCTGATGCAGCAGGGCATCGGCGACACCATCCGCATTTCGCTGACCCCGGAACCGGGCGGCGATCGCACGCGCGAGGTGCAGGTGGCGCAGGAACTTTTGCAGGTCATGGGCTTCCGCCAGTTCATTCCCGTGGTTGCCGCCTGTCCCGGCTGCGGCCGGACGACGTCAACGGTCTTCCAGGAACTCGCCCAGAAGATTCAGGAGGATATCCGCGCAAGCATGCCGGTCTGGCGCAAGAAATATCCGGGCGTCGAGGCGCTGAAGGTCGCCGTCATGGGCTGCATCGTTAATGGCCCGGGCGAAAGCAAGCATGCCGATATCGGCATTTCGCTTCCCGGAACCGGCGAGACGCCGGCGGCACCCGTCTTCATCGACGGCCAGAAGGCGATGACGCTGCGCGGACCGAAGATAGCGGAGGAATTCCAGCTTCTCGTCGCCGACTATATCGAGAAGCGCTACGGCCGCGGCCAGGCGGCCGCGGAATAGTCCAGAGCGGGACGAGGAAAAGTGTGAAGCGGTTTTCCGCGCGCGTCCCGCGTTTATCCAATCTAAATCAAAGCCGCGCCGTCAGCAGCTTCAGGCCGGCGAAGGCGAAGAAACCGGCCATGAGGCTTTCGATCACGCGCCGCGATTTGAGATAGGCGCGGTGGACCGGCGAGAGCGAGAAGACGATCGCGAAGCCGCAGAAGGCGACGAGGCCGATCAGCATGCAGCCGCCGATGAAAGCGGCGGTGACGGCGACCGGCGCCCCTTCCGGCATGCCGAGCGAGACCAGCATGATCCAGGCGAAGATCGCCTTGGGATTGGTCAAGTGGATGCCGAGCCCCTTGAGATAGAGTTTCTTCAACGACATCCGCAGCGGAGCCCGGGCGGCCGCTTGCGACGCCTCGCTGCGCATGGCCGCCTTGAACGCATTATAGGCAAGCCAGAAGAGATAGCAGGCACCGGCGATTTTCAGAAAGATGATCGCTTGCCCATAGGTCCGGATCAGTGCCGAGAGGCCCGAGGCCGTCAGCATCGCCCAGGTGTAGCTGCCGCTCAGCACGCCGAGGGCGAGCGCCAGGCCCGCCTTTCGTCCGTGGCTCACGGACGTCGCGATGATCGCCAGGACCGCCGGCCCCGGCGATACGACCGCTATGGTGTAGGCCGTCCAGGCGACCAGAAGCTGCGGAAGATAAGGCGTGAGGTCGAGCATGGTGCGGCGTCCGGCTGTGGTTTGGGCGAACAGTACCCGAGGCTTCCGTGGATGCCAACTGGAGCGGGGTCTCGAACCGCTTCGCCCATGCCGCTCGGGCCGCGGGCGGGAAAAGGGGCGCAGTGCCATCGGCTCCCCCTCATCCGGCCGCTGGCCACCTTCTCCCCGCAAGCGGGCGAAGGGGACTCGCGGCGCCCCCTCACCCGCTCTCGCCAAC
The DNA here is from genome assembly GCF_030124325.1 of Sinorhizobium sp. 8-89. Lineage (GTDB taxonomy): Bacteria > Pseudomonadota > Alphaproteobacteria > Rhizobiales > Rhizobiaceae > Sinorhizobium. The sequence continues at coordinate 184,106 of NZ_JASKLR010000005.1, read as the reverse complement.
AGGCCCCGCAAAGGGTATGCCGCGCGACCAAGTCCCCTCTCCCCGCGTGCGGAGAGAGGTTCAGAGTGAGGGGAAAACGAGCCGTTCGCCGGTTGGCGCTGCCCCGTCCGATCCAGTTCCAAGTGTCACAGAATCTCGTCGAGCGCCGCGACCAGTCTTGCGCATTCCGCGTCGGTGCCGATGGTGATACGCAGGAAATCTGAAATCCGCGGCTTGGCGAAATGGCGGACGATGACGGCGCGCTCGCGCAGTTTTGCGGCCAGCTCCTGGCCGGTGTGACCCGGATGGCAAGCGAAGACGAAGTTTGCCTGTGACGGCAGGACCTCGAAGCCACGATTCCCGAGATCGCGGGTCAATTGTCCGCGCGAAGCTACGATCTTGCCGCGCGTCGTCTCGAACCACGCCTCGTCCTTGATCGCGGCGGTGGCGCCAGCCTGGGCCGCTCGACCGAGGGGATAGGAATTGAAACTGTCCTTGACGCGTTCCAAGGCCTCGATCAGCGGCCGCTGGCCGATCGCGAAGCCGACCCGCAAGCCGGCAAGCGCCCTGGATTTGGAAAAGGTCTGTACGACGAGCAGGTTGTCGTATTTTGGCACGAGCACGGCCGCGGATTCGCCGCCGAAATCGATATAGGCCTCGTCGATCACCACCGGCTGGTCAGGGTGTTCCGCGACCAAAGCTTCGATCTCGGCGAGCGGCAGGCCGATCCCCGTTGGTGCGTTCGGATTGGGAAGAGTGATCGCGCCCGCCGGGCGGCGGTAGTCGGCGACGACGACGCGGAAGGCGGCGTCGAGCGGCACCTCGATGGCGTCGATGCCGAAGAGGCCCGCATAGGTCGGATAGAAGCTGTAGGAAATGTCGGGATAGAGAAGCGGTTTGTCGTGCTTCAGGAGTGCCGCGAAGGTGTGGGCCAGTACCTCGTCCGAGCCGTTGCCGACGAACACTTGCTCGGCTGCCACGCCATATCGCGCGGCAATCGCTTGCCTGAGGTCGAGCGCGAGCGGATCCGGATAGAGCCTGAGATCGGCGCTGGCGGCCCCCCGGATCGCTTCGATCACCTTTTCTGAAGGCGCATAGGGGTTTTCGTTGGTGTTCAGTTTGACGAGATTCGCCATGCGCGGCTGTTCGCCCGGAACATAGGGTTTAAGCGTGGAGACGATCGGCGACCAGTATTTGCTCACGGGCTCTAACTCCTGCGGTTGGCGATGAAGCGGGCTGTCTCGACGAGCATGGCCGAGCGCGCGCCATAGGGCTGGAGCAGATTTTCCGCCTGTGCCACCAGTTCATCGAGTTCACGCTCGGCCCAGGCTTGGCCATGAAGGGCGACGAGCGTACCCTTGCCGCGTGCGGCGTCCTTGCCGGTAGCCTTCCCCATCGCCTCCGCATCCGCCGTCAGATCGAGCAGGTCGTCGGCGAGCTGGAAGGCGAGGCCGATCTTTTCGCCGAAGGCGCGCAGCCGCCGCCGATCTTCGTCTGACGCATCGGCGATGATCGCGCCCGCCTCGCAGGCGAAACGAATGAGCGCCCCGGTCTTCATCGCTTGCAGCGTGACAATGCCGGCCCCGTCCGGCGGCTTCTTCTCGGCTGCGAGGTCAAGCGCTTGTCCGCCGGCCATGCCGCCGTGCCCGGAGGCACGCGCTAGCGCCAGTATCAGCGCCGTCTTCTGCCGGTCGGAAAGCGGTGTCTGCGGCGCGGCGATGATGTCGAAGGCGAATGTCAGCAGGCTGTCGCCGGCCAGAATGGCGGTCGCCTCGTCGAAGGCGATGTGCACCGTCGGCTGGCCGCGTCTCAAGTCGTCATCATCCATCGCCGGCAGGTCGTCGTGGACGAGCGAGTAGCAATGCACGCATTCAAGTGCGGCGCCGATCCTGAGCCCCGCATCGGTATCGCCGCCGAGAAGCGCGGTGCACTCGCTCACGAGAAAGGGCCGCAGACGCTTTCCGCCGTTGAGCACGCCATGGCGCATGGCGGCAAGCAGGTTCGCGGGGCGCGCAATTTCATCGACGCCGACGACCGGCCCCAGAAGCTTGGAAAGCAGCTCTTCCACCGCAAGCGCATTGGCCTTCAGGTGAGCGGAGAAGGATGATGTCTCTTTCATGCAGCGCTCTTTGGCATGCACAAGAGCAGCTTTCAACGGGCATTCGCGTCGCAGTGCCTGCATGATTCCTTAAATCCGAATCGATCTAAGGAATCATGCAGCACTTCAAGGTGCTACTGCGACGTTAGCGCGTCCGATTGGACGCGGCGGTAGTGCTTTGCCTTTGGATGAGTGTGCCAGCGACTTGCCTTTTGCCAGAAAGACCATTCAACTTTGCTTGCCCATGAAATAAGAGAGGCGGATGGACAAAGAGGTGGACAGTCAGGGCATGGACGTCGTTCCGGAAGCGTTGGAGGAGAGCGGGATGTCCACCAGTCGCTGGTCCGCCACATGGCGGGCGAGGTGCCGCCGTCTCGTTCTTGCCGTCCTTTCCCTCCTCGTGTTGCCCTATGTGCTGATCGTCTTCTATCTGCTGGACTTCGTGCATCCGGTCTCGACGCTGATGCTGCGCGATCTTGTGCTCCTGCGCGGCTATGATCGGCAATGGGTAGAGTTCGACGACATCGCGCCGGTGCTCGTTCAGTCGGTGATGATGTCTGAGGATGGGCAGTTCTGCGCCCATGCCGGGATCGACTGGAACCAGATGCGCGGCGTCGTCGAGGATGCGCTGGACGGTGAGCAGACGCGCGGCGCCAGCACGATCCCGATGCAGACGGTCAAGAACCTTTTTCTCTGGAATGGCCGCTCCTTCGTCCGCAAGGCGATGGAACTGCCGCTCGCGATCGCGGCTGATTTCGTCTGGAGCAAGCGGCGCATGATGGAGATCTACCTGAACGTCGCCGAATGGGGCGACGGCATCTATGGCATCGAGGCCGCCGCGAGGCACCATTTCGGCGTTTCGGCGGCGAAGCTTTCGCGCCGTCAGGCCGCCTTGCTGGCGGTGTCGCTGCCCAACCCGATCGACCGCAATGCGGGCAAACCCGCACGGGGCTTAAGGCGGCTTGCATCGGTCATCGAGCGGCGCGCCAGCCGCTCCGGCGGTTACATCACATGCCTTTATGACTGAGATGACAGCAATTCATTGGTCTCGCCGCCGCTGATGTGGCAAGCCTGCCGCCTGAAAAGCTGGTGGGAGACACGCGCATGACGAAGCTCGTCCTTTATATAGGTAACAAGAACTATTCCTCCTGGTCGCTTCGACCGTGGCTGGCGCTGGAAGCCTGCGGGGTTCCATTCGAGGACGTCGTCATTCCCTTCGATTTTCCTGCCGGAAATCCGCGCTTCCGTGAGATTTCGCCGACGGGCCGTGTGCCGGTGCTCCATCATGGCGATGTCCGCGTGTGGGAATCGCTGTCGATCATCGAATATGTGGCGGAACTTTTCCCCGAGGCCGGCCTCTGGCCCGAGAACCGGGAAGATCGCGCCCGCGCTCGCAGCTATGCGATGGAAATGCTCTCCGGCTTTCGCGCTCTGCGCGGCGCCTGCCCGATGAACATCCGGCGCCCGAGAAAGGCGATTGCGCTGCCGGACGGGGTCGCGGCCGACGTCGCACGAATCGAGGAAATCTGGCGGGAGGCAATCGCCGGCTCCGGCGGACCGTTCCTCTTCGGCGGCTTTACCGCGGCGGACGCGATGTTTGCCCCGGTTGTCAACCGTTTCGACGTCTACGACCTGGTGACCGCGCCCGGCACGCTCGCCTATATGGATGCCGTCAAGACGCACCCGGCCTTCCGCAAATGGGAGGAAGCGGCGAGGGCCGAACCCTGGATCGTGCCGGAGGACGAAGCCTGACGCTGACGAGGAGCGGGCGGGCGCTCCGTTCCCGTCTCGAATCGAAAATTTGTGTGCGGGGACTGGTCAAACTGCGGTTGGCCATGTATAAGCGCGCGAAATTCCGAGATCGACATCTGTTTGACCCGGCCATTTTCGGCTGCTGAACAGTGTTTTGCCCGATAAGTGGAGAATGAAATGGCTGTACCGAAAAGAAAAACGAGCCCGTCCAAGCGTGGCATGCGCCGTTCCGCTGACGCCCTCAAGGCTCCGACCTACATCGAAGACAAGAACTCCGGCGAACTGCGCCGTCCGCACCACATCGACCTGAAGACCGGCATGTACCGCGGTCGTCAGGTTCTGACGCCGAAGGAAAGCGCATAAGCGCTGCCGTTCGCTGATGAAGTTCAAGGGCTGGCTTTGCCGGCCCTTTTTCTTTGCCGCATCTCCGCCCTTGGCGCACGCACGAAATCCGGAGGAAGCCCACCGGCCGCCGCCGTATTCCCGCTCTCATCTCTTGGAAATCGCCCCGTTTGCGATTTTGGACCGTTGATCCCGGCTCTTCGCGATCCGGGTGTAACGCTTCGATCGGGTGCCCGGGAGGTCAGCCGAGATTGTCGAGCTTCGTCTGGAGCGCGCGCAACTGTTCCTTGAGCTCGTCGATATCCTTCGCCTCGGCTTTTTTCGTTTCCTTGGCCGGCGGGGCCGCCATGAAGGGCGAGAACATCTGCATGGCCTGATGGAACATTTCGGTGTTCCGCCGCACCTGCTCCTCGACCAATTGCAGCGGCACCTGCAGGTTCTTGCCGAGCGGTGTGTCGCCGAACGCCTTGTTGATCTGCTCGCGCATCTGCGCCTGCTGTTCGGTGAAGGCCTGCATCGAGTGTTCGAGGTAGCTCGGCACCACCATCTGCATCTGGTCGCCGTAGAAGGAAATCAGCTGGCGCAGGAAGGAAATCGGCAGAAGCGTGTTGCCGGTCTTCGATTCCTGCTCGAAGATGATCTGGGTCAGCACGGAGTGGGTGATGTCTTCGCCGGACTTGGCGTCCTGCACCACGAATTCCTCACCCTTCTTTACCATCACGGCCAGGTCGTCGAGGGTTACATAGGTGCTGGTGCCGGTATTGTAGAGGCGCCGGTTCGCATATTTCTTGATAACGATCTGGCCTTCGTTCTTCGCCATCAGGGTCTCCTCTTACCCATCATCCCGTCTTTATTGTATTTTTCAGAGTATCCGCAAAATCGAGGCTCTGACAATCTCTTTGTGCAATGCGGCGACGCACGTGCGAAATATGGTGCTCGCGCGAAGCGTGAAGCTTTTGCGGCAGCGCATCAAGGCGTTTGACTTGCGCTCCAGGCTTTGCCAGTCTGCTTGCATCAGGCAAACGAAATATGAGGAAACGTCCCATGAGCAATCCCTCCGTCGTGATCGCCAGCGCGGCCCGCACCGCCGTCGGATCCTTTAACGGTGCCTTCGGCAACACAACGGCGCACGAGCTGGGCGCCGGTGTCATCAAGGCGGTGCTCGAGCGGGCGGGCGTCGCTGCGGCAGAGGTGGACGAGGTGATCCTCGGCCAGGTTCTTCCCGCCGGCGAAGGGCAGAACCCGGCGCGTCAGGCCGCGATGAAGGCGGGTATCCCGCAGGAAAAGACGGCTTGGGGCATGAACCAGCTTTGCGGTTCGGGCCTGCGGGCCGTCGCGCTCGGCATGCAGCAGATCGTCACCGGCGATGCGGATATCATCGTGGCGGGCGGCATGGAGTCGATGTCGATGGCGCCGCATTGCGCACACCTTCGCGGCGGCGTGAAAATGGGCGACTTCAAGATGATCGACACGATGATCAAGGACGGCCTGACGGACGCCTTCTACGGCTACCACATGGGCATCACCGCCGAGAACGTCGCGCGAAAGTGGCAGCTTACCCGCGAAGAGCAGGACGAATTCGCGCTTGCTTCGCAGAACAAGGCTGAAGCCGCGCAGAAGGCCGGTCGTTTCGCCGACGAGATCGTGCCCTTCATCGTGAAGACCCGTAAGGGAGATGTGACGGTCGATCAGGACGAATACATCCGTCACGGCGCGACGCTCGATTCGATGGCCAAGCTTCGCCCCGCCTTCGACAAGGAGGGAACGGTGACTGCCGGAAACGCGTCCGGCTTGAACGATGGCGCGGCCGCGACGCTCTTGATGACCGAAGCGGAGGCGGAAAAGCGCGGCATTCAGCCGCTTGCCCGCATCGTTTCCTGGGCAACGGCCGGTGTCGACCCGCAGGTCATGGGTACCGGGCCGATCCCCGCTTCCCGCAAGGCACTGGAAAAGGCCGGCTGGTCGGTCGGCGACGTGCAGCTTGTGGAGGCGAACGAAGCCTTCGCGGCACAGGCCTGTGCTGTCAACAAGGACCTCGGCTGGGATCCGTCGATCGTCAACGTCAATGGCGGTGCGATCGCGATCGGCCATCCGATCGGCGCGTCCGGTGCCCGCGTTCTCAACACGTTGCTCTTCGAGATGAAGCGGCGCGGCGTTTCCAAGGGCCTCGCCACCTTGTGCATCGGTGGCGGCATGGGCGTCGCGATGTGCGTCGAGCGCCTGTAACCGGCCGCGGTAATATGCAGCGGGCCGGCGGAAAAGTTTTCCGGTGCATTTGCCGGTCTTCCGGCCTGCTGTCCCCATGTGACATCCGCGAAATTGATCGAGCACATGTGGCCCGTCTATGCCGGGCCGCGTGCGGATTACCTATGCAAAATTGAAATCAACCTTGTGGGAGGCGAGCATGAGCAGGGTAGCGTTGGTTACGGGTGGATCCCGCGGGATCGGTGCAGCCATTTCGGTGGCTTTGAAAGCGGCGGGATACAAGGTGGCAGCGAACTATGCCGGCAATGACGAGAAGGCCCAGGCCTTCAAGCAGGAGGCCGGCATCCCCGTCTACAAATGGGATGTCTCCAACTATCGGGCCTGCGCCGACGGTATCGCGCAGGTGGAGGCCGATCTCGGACCGGTCGACGTTCTCGTCAACAATGCCGGCATCACCCGTGATGCGATGTTCCACAAGATGACGCCGGAACAATGGGGCGAAGTGATCAGCACCAATCTGACCGGTCTCTTCAACATGACGCATCCGCTCTGGTCGGGCATGCGTGACCGCGGCTTCGGACGCGTCATCAACATCTCCTCGATCAACGGTCAGAAAGGGCAGATGGGCCAGGCGAATTATTCCGCGGCGAAGGCGGGCGATCTCGGCTTCACCAAGGCGCTGGCGCAGGAAGGGGCGGCAAAGGGAATCACCGTCAACGCGATCTGCCCGGGCTATATCGGCACGGAGATGGTCAGGGCCGTACCGGAAAAGGTGCTCAACGAACGCATCATTCCGCAGATCCCCGTCGGGCGTCTCGGCGAACCGGAAGAAATCGCCCGTTGCGTCGTGTTCCTGGCGTCGGACGACGCCGGTTTCATCACCGGTTCGACGATTTCGGCCAATGGCGGCCAGTTCTTCGTCTGACAACGGGCGAGACAAAACACATCATCTCTCGCGGCGCCCTTTCAGGCGCCGCATTTGTTTTCTGACCGCAGGCAGGATCGCTCGACCAAATGTTAACAGCGCAGTCGCGCGGTGCTCGGATCTCGAAAAAACGAGCCATGATTCTATTGTCCCGAAGGCACCTTAGCCCCTATATGTTGTGGTGAACAAAACGGGAAAGTAGTCGTGTCAGCGATTCGTCGCCGATTCGTTCCGGCTTTGATCGAAAGGTTAAGGTGACGATTCTCATTCCTTGATTCGCCGAGTCCGCAGACGAATCCGGGTTAAAATTTTCTAAACTTTCCAGAGTCTTGGATTCCGAATCCTTGATGGCGATTAACAATCTGGAAGGAAACATTAACGCCGCCGAGGGCATCGGTTTGCACGATGTTCCAGAAGATTCAGCATGTGGTGCGACTCTTGCTCTGGCGAACTACATGTAGCCGTGAACATACAGTGAATCGGCGTGAGTCAGCGATTCGTCGCTGATTCGTTCCACCGCTGTTCCAAGTGTTAATGTGGAGGCACGAAATATGGCTCCCGGAGGGGGCCGTAAGTGGTTTTAATTGCTCGCGCCCCTTGCGTTTGCCCCGGAGCGTGGGCATGTGTTCCCCGCCGGCACGCGAAGGCGCGCCGGCTCGTTGAGAATGCCCGGGATCGATGAAGTGTCCTTTCAATCCATGATCCTGAGTGGTCGCGGCGTGACCGCGGTGCTCGGACCAACCAACACCGGCAAGACACACTATGCGATCGAGCGCATGGTTGCGCATGACAGCGGCGTCATCGGTCTGCCGCTGCGTCTGCTCGCGCGCGAGGTCTATACGCGTCTCGTCGAGAAGGTCGGCCACCATAACGTCGCGCTGATCACCGGCGAGGAGAAGATCGCGCCGCACCGGGCGCGTTATTCGGTCTGCACGGTCGAAGCCATGCCGCGCGAGACGACGGCGTCGTTCGTCGCAATCGACGAGGTGCAGCTTGCCGCCGACCTGGAGCGTGGCCACATCTTCACCGACCGCCTGCTGCATCTGCGCGGCCGTGGGGAAACGCTGCTGCTCGGTGCCGCGACGATGCGGCCGATCCTCCAGCAGCTTTTGCCGGGGATCACGATCATCGAGCGCCCGCGCCTGTCGCAGCTTCTCTACGCCGGGTCGAAAAAGATCACGCGGCTCCCGCATCGTTCCGCAATCGTCGCTTTCTCGGCGGACGAGGTCTATGCGATCGCCGAGCTTATCCGGCGACAGCGCGGCGGCGCCGCCGTCGTGCTTGGGGCGCTTTCGCCGCGCACCCGCAACGCCCAGGTCGCGCTCTATCAGGAGGGAGACGTCGAGTACCTGGTGGCGACCGATGCCATTGGCATGGGACTCAATCTCGACGTCGACCATGTCGCCTTCGCGCAGGACCGGAAGTTCGACGGCTATCAGTATCGGAATCTCAACCCGGCAGAGCTCGCCCAGGTCGCAGGACGGGCGGGCCGGCACGTACGGGACGGCACGTTCGGCGTCACCGGACGCGTCGATCCCTTCGACAACGAACTTGTGCATCGGATGGAGTCGCACGAATTCGATACCGTCAAGGTCTTGCAATGGCGCTCGAAGGCGGTCGACTATTCCTCGCTGAAGGCGCTCAAGAAAAGCCTCGAGGCGGCGCCGGCTGTTGCTGGTCTGACGCGCGCGCTTCCGGCCGTCGATCAGCAGGCGCTCGAGCATCTCATGCGTTACCCCGAGATCGTTGACGTCGCGACCACGGCCGAGCGGGTCGAGACGCTCTGGGAAGCCTGTGCGCTGCCCGACTACCGGCGCATAACGCCGGCGCAGCACGCCGACCTGATTTCGACGATCTACGCCGATCTCATTCGCGAGGGCACGGTCAACGAAGACTTCATGGCCGAGCAGGTCCGCCGCGCGGATCACACCGACGGCGAGATTGACACACTTTCGGCGCGAATTGCGCAGATCAGGACCTGGACCTATGTGTCCAATCGGCCCGGATGGCTTGCCGATCCGACACACTGGCAAGAAAAGACGCGGGAAATTGAAGATCGATTGTCCGACGCGCTACATGAAAGGTTGACGAAACGCTTTGTTGATCGCAGGACATCTGTGCTCATGAAGCGCCTGAGAGAGAATGCGATGCTGGAAGCTGAAATCAGTGTGAATGGTGATGTCTTCGTCGAGGGACACCACGTAGGCCAATTGACCGGGTTCCGGTTCACGTTGGCGGCCGGTGGCGAGGGGTCGGATGCGAAGGCCGTCCAGGGCGCTGCCCAGAAGGCGCTTGCGCTTGAATTCGAGGCGCGGGCTGCCCGCCTGCACGCGGCCGGCAACGGTGATCTGGCGCTTTCGTCGGACGGCCTCGTGCGTTGGCTCGGCGATCCCGTGGCGCGGCTTACCGCCAGTGACCACGTCATGCGTCCCCGCGTCATTCTGCTCGCGGACGAACAGCTCCAGGCCAATGCCCGCGAGCATGTGCTGGTTCGGATCGAACGGTTCGTCAATCACCATATCGGCACGGTGCTGAAGCCGCTTGACGACATTTCCCGGGCGGAGGACCTCGAAGGTCTCGCCAAGGGCCTGGCCTTCCAGCTCGTCGAGAATCTCGGCGTGCTTTTCCGTCGCGACGTCGCCGAGGAGGTGAAGTCGCTCGACCAGGACGGCCGCGCGTCTATCCGCAAATATGGCGTTCGCTTCGGCGCCTATCATATCTTCCTGCCGGCTCTCTTGAAGCCGGCGCCGGCGGAGCTGATCACGCTGCTCTGGGCATTGAAGAACGACGGGCTCGACAAGCCCGGCTACGGCGAACTCATTCCGATGCTTGCAGCCGGCCGTACCTCTGTCGTCACCGATCCGTCGTTCGAGCGGACGTTCTACAAGCTCGCGGGCTTCCGGTTTCTCGGCAAACGGGCTGTGCGGATCGACATCCTCGAGCGGCTCGCCGATCTCATCCGCCCGTTGCTGCAATGGAAACCCGGCGTCGAGCCGCGTCCGGAAGGCGCCTATGATGGCCGCCGTTTCATGGCGACGACCTCGATGTTGTCCATTCTCGGCGCAACGCCTGACGACATGGAAGAGATTCTCAAGGGCCTTGGTTATCGCGCCGACAGCGTGACCGCCGAAGAGGCGGCTGCGTTCCTTGCAAGCCAACGGGGCGAAGTGGCCTCTTCGGAGACGCCGGCCGAAAGCGTTGAGACCGAAAGCGCCGATGCGGACGCAAAAGCGGAGGGCGAACCGGCCGATACGGAACAGGCGGACGCTCCGGCAGCCGAAGCAACCGGCGACGCGCCGGCTGAAGCGATCCAAGCGGAAGAGCCTGCCGAAGCCAAGCTCGTGCTCCTTTGGCGTCCCGGCACGCGCCAGGACAACCAGCGTCAGGGCGGTCGCCATCAGGGTGATCAACGCCGCGGCGGCCAGCGGCACGGTCAGGGCGAAGGCAGGGAAGGTGGCCGCAAGGGCGGAGCGCCCATGCGCGGCAAGGCACAGGAGAGCAGACCGGCTGGCGGCCAGCGCAAGGATAGGCCCGACCGGCATGATCGGGGCGGCAAGCCGGGCGGCCAGAAGTTCGAGGGGCGCCCGCCGCGCAAGGAAAAGCCGCTGGATCCGGATTCGCCCTTTGCCAAGCTTGCCGCTCTCAAGGAGCAACTGAAAAAGTAGGAATACAATGGAGAAACAGCCGACGTCCGCGCCCGCATCCCGTCAGCGGCTCGACAAGTGGCTGTTCTTCGCGCGGCTGATCAAATCGCGCTCGCTCGCCCAAAAGGCGATCGAATCCGGTCATGTCGCGGTCAATGGCGCGCGGGTGACGCAATCCTCCGCTCAAATAAAGGCGGGCGATACGCTCGAATTGTCGCTGGAGCGGCGAGATATCGTCGTTCGCGTGCTCTTGCCTGGAATACGGCGAGGGCCTTACGAGGAGGCCCGCCTGCTCTACGAGGATCTGACGCCGCCGGCCTCCTCCCAGAGGCTCACGGCCTTCGAGCAAGCAACGCGCGAACGAGGCGCGGGGCGTCCGACGAAGCGGGAACGTCGCGAGATGGATCGCCTCAAGCCGGACCTCGGCGAGCACGACGACTGAGCTCGCCAGCAGGCGGTTTCCGTGCCGTCGCGCCTGCGGAAATCGGCCGCATCCGCGGTTTTGGACCGAAGCAAGCGAAAATCATCCCGCTCTAGAAAAACCTGCCCGCTTCCCGGCAAATGGCGCATGGATTATTCTTGCAATGGCCATCCAAAGCCTTTACCTGACAAGCCACGTTGAGTGGCATTCGGGTCTCGTCCGGCAGCTATGCGCGCCGGACATTCCTAGCATGCATGGAGGACGAGAATCACCATTGATTGCCGTCTGCCATCAAATGTGAGCATTGGCTGGAGTACCTCATGACGTATGTCGTGACCGACAATTGCATTCGCTGCAAGTATACGGACTGCGTGGAAGTCTGCCCGGTGGACTGCTTCTATGAAGGGGAGAATTTCCTCGTCATCCACCCTGATGAGTGCATTGATTGCGGCGTGTGCGAGCCGGAATGTCCTGCCAATGCGATCAAGCCGGACACTGAGCCGGGTCTCGACATGTGGTTGAAATTGAACGCTGATTTTTCCACGAAGTGGCCGAATATCACGGTGAAGCGGGATCCGCTGCCGGAGGCCAAGGAGATGGATGGCGTCGACGGGAAATACGAGAAGTATTTCTCCTCCGAGCCGGGACAGGGCGACTGACGGCAGTCGCCCGTGCTCGGTTCGCCGACGCTGAGGAACGGATATAAAGCGAGGGCCGAAACCTGGGGAAATCCGGCCTCAGCCTCACAATCGCCAGCATGGCCGCCTGATCGCTGCCATGCAGCAAATTATTGATTTGCGCGCTTTTTTGTGATAGCTTCCCATTACTGATCCACCGAGGGTGTTTTTGCGCGCCCGAAAACCATCACGAAAGCAAACGATCTCCACGGCGCGGCTCTTCCCAAATACGCAACGTACCGTTGCTTGCGACCGCGATACACGAGGCTGTTTGCGTTCCGTTGGACGGACCAGGATTGACCCCACCGGCGGTATCCCCGTCTATCCCGGGCCTGACCGACCCGGCCCCGGCCTTTGAGAGGCCGGGTGCGCAATAGGGAGTTTTTGAAACGAATGACGACCCAGCAGAAAAAATCTTCAACGCGCCAAGGCTTCAAGACCGGTGAATCGATCGTTTATCCGGCACACGGTGTTGGCCAGATCGTTGCGATTGAGGAGCAGGAAGTCGCTGGCATGAAGCTCGAGCTTTTTGTCATCGATTTCGAGAAGGACAAGATGCGTCTCAAAGTGCCGGTGGCGAAGGCCGTCACGATCGGCATGCGCAAGCTGTCCGAAACCGATTTCGTCGATCGTGCGCTGAAGGTCGTGCAGGGCAAGGCACGCGTGAAGCGGACCATGTGGTCCCGTCGTGCCCAGGAATACGATGCCAAGATCAATTCCGGCGATCTCATCTCCATCGCGGAAGTGGTGCGCGATCTTTACCGCGCGGAAAACCAGCCGGAGCAGTCCTATTCCGAACGCCAGCTTTATGAAGCCGCCCTTGATCGCATGGCGCGCGAAATCGCTGCCGTGAACAAGATGTCGGAAACGGAGGCGGTACGTCTCGTGGAGGCAAACCTGAACAAGGGGCCGAAGCGCGGCAAGACCATCGACGACGAGGACACCCAGGACGAGGCCGCTTAAGCCACTGTCCTACGACGCTGCGTCTCTTAAAATCGGTGACGATTTAAAACTGCGGCAAGACACGACCCAAAAGCCCGGCCCTCGTGCCGGGCTTTTTCTTTTTCCGCTTGGCTCGCGGCGGGCGCCATGGCCGGCGATCGGATCTCTGCAGAAACGATCATCCCGAAATCACCGCAAGCGAGGAACTTTTTGCGCTGGCGCGCGTTTAGGAGGGCCGGTGCGAAGGCGTTCGCCTTTGCTGCCCGGACGGCCTTGGTTCTGTGATGGTTCACCGTTTCAGGTTCGTATCTTCGATTTAGGGCGCCGCATCGGTTCTTCAAGCACGACCATAGCGCTCGCCGTTCCTGTCGCCGGATGCTCCGACAAGCGTTTGGCCCTTCGAGTTCAATCGTTAACGGCGCCCGGCGCCAGCTACGGAGCGATCGATGAAGACCCTTACAGCAGACAGGCGCATGATAAAGATTGCCATGGACGCGCCCTATCTCGAACGGGAAGAGGAGCATGCGCTGGCGCAGGCCTGGAGGAACGACAACGATCAGGAAGCGCGCAACAAGATCGCCATGTCGCACATGCGCCTGGTGATCGCCATGGCGGCCAAGTTCCGTAGCTTCGGGTTGCCGATGAGCGACCTCGTCCAGGAAGGGCATGTGGGCCTGCTGGAGGCCGCCGCACGTTTCGAGCCAAGTCGGGAGGTTCGCTTCTCGACCTATGCCACGTGGTGGATCCGCGCATCGATGCAGGACTATGTCCTGCGCAACTGGTCGATCGTCCGCGGGGGCACAAGCTCGGCGCAAAAGGCGCTGTTCTTCAACCTGCGGAGATTGCGCGCGCGCCTTGCCCAGGGAGACAGGCAGCTGACCTCGCAGGCGGTGCATGAGGAGATTGCCGCAGCGCTCGGCGTCAGCCTTGCCGACGTACAGACGATGGATGCGCGCCTGTCCGGAAGCGATGCGTCGCTGCAGGCCCCTGTCGGCCACGGCGATTCAGACGGCGGCGAGCGGCTCGATTTTCTTGCGAGCGAAGCGCCGCTCCCCGACGAACAGGTCAGCGACATGATCGACGGCGAGCGCGCCCGGCGTTGGCTTCATATCGCCCTCGGCGAACTGAGCGAGCGCGAGATGAAGATCATTCGCGCCCGCCGTCTATCGGAAGACGGCGCGACTCTGGAGGAGCTCGGCGTCGACCTCGGCATCTCGAAGGAGCGCGTCAGGCAGATCGAAACCCGCGCGCTCGAAAAGTTGCGCGCCGCACTCGCTGCCAAGGCGCCGGCATTGACATCCGGCATACACTGACGGCCAGCGCTTGCAGCGCCACGCGTCTTTTCAGACGTATGGCGCTTCTTAAATCGATTCCGATTTAAGAAATCATCCAGTAAGCCAAGCAATTCAAAGAATTGCGCACTCGCCGGCTTCCCGGGTGCTACTCCGCAATGATCTTCACCTTGTCACCGGGCTTGACGGTGGAGGTGATCTGCATGGCGTTGATCAAGCGGAACAGATCGAGTTTGCGATCCGTCCCCATCATCCGGGCGGCGAGCGTCGCCATCGTGTCGCCTGACCTTACAGTAACCACGCGGATGCGCAGCGGCTTCAGCGATTGAACCTCCGCCTGCGTCATCCGGCGGAAAGAGCTGCGCAATTGACTCGCCGTGCCTTCGAGAGCGCTCGATCCCTTGGGTACGGCGGTCAGGAAACGGTAGATTTGGTTGTCGATACGGATCACGGTGACATCGAAGTCCCAGCGATCGGCGGACGCCCGCGCTGTTGCTGCCTCGAGACCGTTGATCGAGATCGGGCGAATTGTATCCGGCTGCAGGCCCGTCACCCAGCCGCTGGCGATGTAGTCGGTTAGGCTGCGCCGTGCCGTGTCGGCCACACCGTCAAAGCGGATCGCGATGTCGCCCGGACCGGTCGCGAGCACCGCCTCGGCCTTGTTGTCAATCTGAAAGCCCACCGGAACGTCGAAGCGGATGCCGAGCTGGCCGTGCAGGAATGTCTGGCCGCGGACATAGCCCTCCTGCGGGCTGTCGCCGTAGAGAAGGCCGTCGATGCCGGCCAGATAGTAATCGCGCCCGCGATCGCCGATCGCGCTTTCGACGCCGAAGGCGCGCGCGTGCCGGCGCGCCAGCTCCACTCGCTGCGGGGCGTTCGGATGGCTCGACAGAAAGTCGAGGCTCTGGTCGGATTCCGGATCGACCGCCGTGAAGCGGGCGTAGGCCGCCATTGAGTCGAGGAAGCGGCCGGCTGCATAAGGGTCGTATCCCGCCTCTCCGAGCATGCGCACGCCGATCACGTCGGCCTGGAGCTCCTGATTGCGCGAGAAGGCGGCGAGCCGCAGCTTGCCGCGGGCGAGCGCCTGTTTTCCCGCCAGATTCGAGGAAAGCACCTCGGAGACGACCCGGCTTGCGATCACCTCGGCCTCTTCGCGCTGCTGGCGCTCGATGCCGTGGTTGGCGGTGACGTGCGCCATCTCATGCGAGAGCACGGCAGCGACCTCCGAGGCATCGTTGGCAAGAGCCAGAAGGCCGCGCGTGACGTAAAGGTAGCCGCCCGGGAGCGCGAAGGCGTTGATCGCCGGCGAATTGAGAATGGTGATGCGATAGGACTGCTGCGGATTTTCCGAAACCGCCGTCAGGGCGCCGGTGATGCGCGCTACCAGCCGTTCGGTCTTGGCGTCCTTGTATTCGCCGCCATAGCTCGCGACGATCCGCGGGTGCTCGCGCGCACCCAACTGGGCGCGCGGGTCGTTCTTCTGCACTTCGTCGACGATCTGCGGATTTGACGAGGGGGTGACGGTCGGCTCGTAGGTCTGTTCGATCATCGACTGGCAGGCGGACAGGAGCGTGGTCGCCAGGAATACAACCACTACTCGTGCATTCTTGCCGCCGCGTCGCGTCGGAATCCGGCCGTCGATGACTGTCTGCCTAACCATGCCTCAGCCCGTTCCCCTCCGCCGGCGCGTGCCATAGCCCGAGCGCCGGCGTTGAAAAAATCCTACCTTTTCAGCCGGATACAGCGCTCCAGCCTGGGTGTTCCAGCCATAATCGTGCTGTATCGATTTCAGCGCCGTCTGCCTAGCTGATCCCCGTAGAAATAGTTGCCCCGTGGTATCACAGCAACGGATGCGCGAACATCGCGCCACCTGCGGATATTCCGCGCGTCGCACAGCGCGGCGGTCAAATTGTGGCGAACGCCGATTTTAGAGAATTCTCTGCAGCGCCGTGCGTCTCTTGGGCGCACAAAGGCTCGCTGTAGCATTTCAAATTGCCGCATGTTTCTAAAATCGGCGCCGATTAACGAAACATGCATTGGCGGGACCGACGGGCCTCATTCGCGGCCGAGGAACCGATTGATCGCCGTGACATCGCGCCGTTCGACGAAGCGCTCGACTGGGTCATGCGCGATGATACGCCCCTGATCGAGAAAAAGCACGCTGTCGGCAAGTAGCTTCACGTCATCGGGATGATGCGTGATCATCAGGATCGTGTTGCCCTCCTCTGCATGGAGGTCACGCAACAATTCGCGCATTTCCGCTCTCATGCCCGGGTCGAGAGCGGCAAATGGTTCGTCAACCAGGAGCAGCGGACGGTGGCGCACGAGCGCGCGTGCAAGCGCCACGCGCTGGCGCTCGCCGCCGGAAAGCGTCGGCGGCAACCTGCCGCCAAAGCCGGCAAGGCCGACGCGCTTCAACGCATCGGCCACCTTCGCACGGTGGACAGCGGACAGACGCATTGTCGGGTTGATGCCGAGGCCGACATTGGTCGCGGCGTCGAGATGGGCAAAGAGGTTGTGTTCCTGGAAGATGACCGATACCGGGCGTTCCGCCGGCAGATGACCGGCCATCTCTTCTCCAAGAATGTGGACGTCGCCCCGTTCCGGTTCCTCGAATCCGGCGATGATGTTGAACAGTGTGGATTTCCCCGAACCCGACGCGCCTGCGACTGCGACGATCTGCCCGGCCGGAATCACGCAGTCGAACAGGAGTGTCGTCGTCTCGAAACGGACCTCGACGTCCTTGAGCATGACCGCCGCGGAAGGGGAGACTGTCGAGTTCATGCGTTTCTTCCTTCGCGCGCTCCATCCTCTCCTGCCGTGCCAAGCACGGTGAGGACCAGGCAGATGAGGCCGAGCATCAATGCAAGCCCTGCGGCGTCGGCGGTGCGGTAGCTTCCCATGCGGCTGTAGAGCAGCCAAGGCAAGGTCGTCATGTCCTGCGATCCAAACAGGGCCACCGCTCCAAGATCGCCGAGAGACAAGGCCATGGCGAAAGAGAACGCCATGAGGAGGGGTTTGCGCAGCGGCGGCCAGTCGATCCATCGCAGGCGATGAAAACCCACTATGCCGAGGCTCGCTGCCAGCCGATCCGCGCGTGCCGCATGGGTGGCCATCGCCGGCGCGAGCACGCGGTGAACGAAGGGAAGCGCCATCAGCGCATTGATGGCGACGACGACGGCGGGGGCAAAACGCGCGACGTCGCCGAACGGTCGCAACAGCAGGAACCAGCCCGCGCCGAGAACGACCGGCGGCACCAGCAGGATGAAGGAAGTACCGGCGCTGATTGTGCCGGCAAGTCCGCGAGCAGCGGCCCCGGCGTGCCGTCGCATCAGTGCTACCTGCTGCGTCCGGATCATCACGGCCGTCGCCCCGACGGATACCGCAGCCGAAAGCAAGGCAATCACGGCACTGGTGGCGAGCGCGCGATGAAATGCCGGATCGCCGACGAGCCTCGCCAAATCCGCCTGCAGACCGGAATAGGCGATTGCGACGAACGGCAGGCCGACGAAGATGAGCGCAAGAATGAGCCAGAGCGCGTCGGCGAGCCGTGATCGCCCGCGCAATCCGTCAAACCGCCTCATTGCCTTGCCGCTCGTCTCGCTCTCCTGCGGCGGCGGCGCAACGAATTTCAGAACGAGAAGCAGCGCGCCTGTCAACGCGATCTGCAGCCCGGAAAGGGCGATCGCCCGCGGCGGGTCGAAGTCGAAACGCAGCGCCTGATAGATCGCCACCTCGATCGTGCTTGCGGCAGGGCCACCGCCGAGCGTCAGCACAAGCGTGAAACTGGTGGCGCAGAGCATGAAGATCAGACCGGCGATGCCGGGCAGCAGTCCCCGGATCGCGGGCCATTCGATCAAGCGGAAGACTGCGGCCGAGGGCATTCCGAGATTTGCGGCAGTGCGCCAGTATTCCCCCGGTATCCGCTCGATCCCGGCAAGCATCAGCCGCGCCGCGAGCGGCATGTTGAAGAAGACGTGGGCGAGAAGAATGCCGAAGAGACCGTAGATGCTGATCGGCTCCTCGAACCCGAGCGCGACGATGCCGGTATTCAGAAAGCCCTGACGGCCCCAGACCTGAATGAGGCCGAGCGCCGCGACCAGCGCGGGAAGGCCGAGCGGCAGCGCCATCAGCCGAAGCAACCAGATGCGGCCGGGAAAAGACGCCTGGCGGGCGAGCGCGCGTGCCACGGGGATCGCAAAAAGGACGGAGAGGATCGTCGAGAGGCTCGCCTGAAGCAGTGTAAAGCGAGTGACGCGCCAGACATAGGTGTCGAAGAGGGCGCCGGCGTCACCGCCGCCGGACTGGGCGAGGAGGGCGATGACGGCGAGGCCGACGAACAGCAGAATGCCGCCGAGGCTGAAAACCCCGGCGGCGATCGTCATCCGTTTTTCGGCAGCACCGGACAATCCCGCCTCAGTTCTTGCTCATGGCGGTCAGCCATTCGTCGATCCAGGCCTTGCGGTTGGCCGCGACTTCCTCGGAAGACATCAGGAATGTCTTTTCCGGATTGACGAGCTTGCCGAAGGCGTCCGGCAGCGGCTCCTTGGTTGCCGCCACCGGCATCATCCAGTTGGTCGTCGGGATGATCGATTGGAAGTCGGGGCCGGTCATGAAGGCCAGAAACTCCTTGGCGAGTTCCGGTTCCTTCGCGTTCTTCGTCATGCCGGCCACTTCGATCTGGATGTAGTGCCCCTCGGCGAAGGAAGCGGCCTGATAACGCTCGGTGTTTTCCGTCACCATGTGGTAGGCAGGCGAGGTGGTGTAGGAGAGAACCATCGGCGCTTCGCCCTTGGTGAAGAGGCCATAGGCTTCCGACCAGCCAGGGGTCACCGTCAGCACGCGGTTCTTGAGCTTGGCCCAGGCGGCGGCGGCCTCCTCGCCATAGACTGACTTCACCCAGAGCAGCAGTCCCAGGCCCGGGGTCGAGGTGCGGGGATCCTCGATGACGATCTTTTGCGAAGGATCGCCCTCGACCAGTTCCTTCAGGCTCTTCGGCGGGTTCTTCAGCGCTTCGCTATCGTAGATCACGGCGAAATGGCCGTAATCGTAGGGGATAAAAGTTTCGTCCGAAAAGTTGCCGGGAACTTTGACGGCGGAAGTATCGAGGCCGTGCGGCGCGAAAAAGCCTGTCGCCTTGGCTTCTGCGACGAGGTTGGTGTCAATGCCGAGCACGATATCGGCCTTCGTTTGCTCGCCTTCGAGCTTCAGTCGGGTCAGAAGCTCGACGCCGTCGGCGACACCGACATAGTCGACGTCGCAGCCGCAGGTCTTCTCGAAGGCCTCGGCGACTTTCGTGCCCGGCCCCCATTCGGTGATGAAACTCTCATAGGTGTAGATCGTCAGCTTCTTTTCGGCGGCGCTGGCACCGAACGGCAAGGCTGCCGCGATTGCCGTTAGCGCAAGCCGGCTAAGCAATTTGGCGTAAAGCGGACTGGACATGACGGGCACCTCTCTCCCTCTTGTTGATGTTGCGGGAAAAGGGCGCATCGGTCCGATCGCTTCTAATCCCTCCGCCGGTATGAACCGGATCAGGTTCCGCGGGTTGGCTTGAGCCTCTCAGCCTTGGTTCCGCAAGCGGACCGAGGCACCCCGTTAGAGCAGCAAAGATTTAGCTTTCGGCGGCAGGTCTGGCAAGCCGGGTTTCGGCGGAAACATTTGCCGTCCAAGCCATCTGCGCTATTAAACCAAACAACTGTCGGCGGCGTTTGTTCGCCTGCTGCGGCAAATTCAACGTACAGCGTCCTTTGCGCGTCCAATCAGGCGCGCGGCGATGTAGCCGGGAGATACTCTCATGCCAGACATGCTCGTTCGTCTCTATGCCTTGCCTGAAAGGCGCGCTTCCCGGCTCGGGCCCGGCATCAGCATTCGCCGGGCGATGGCTCCGGAACGCGGGATCGTGCTTGCCTGGATCGAAGAGCGGTTTGGCGCCGGTTGGGTCGGCGAGGCTGAAGCCGCCTTCTTGTCAACGCCGACCAGAATTCACATCGCCGTCCACGAAGGTCGCGTCGTCGGTTTCGCTTGCCATGACGTGACGGCGCTTGGCTTCTTCGGGCCGACGGGCGTCGAGGAAAGCATGCGCGGTCAGGGGATCGGCGAGGCGTTGCTCATCGAGAGCCTGATGGCGATGCGCGCCGCGGGCTACGGCTATGCCGTCATCGGCGGCGTCGGTCCCGCCGATTTCTATGCCCGTGCAGTCGGTGCCGTGGAGATACCGGATTCGGTGCCTGGTATTTATGCGGGTATGCTCTTTCCCGGCGAAGCCCCGTCGGAAAGCTGATGCGCAGCCTTTGCTGCCGCCAAACGGCTCTCGGCCTTTAGAGCGGGGTGAGGAAAAGTGCGTGCGGTTTTCCGCCCGCGTCCCGCTCTAACCCATTAGAATCGATCGCGGTTATGATTTTGGTCGATTCGACCCAAAATCATCGTGATCTGGTCGTGCCTTTGCGCTATGGGCTTCTGCCATGGCCCAATCGACCTTCACCATCCTTCTCGGCGGTACGCTCACCCGCACCGAGCGGCTTGCGAGCCAGCTTTCGGGTAGCCGCTTCATCGCGGCCGACGGCGGCATGCGCCACGCGAGCACACTTGGCATCGTTCCCGAACTCTGGGTCGGCGATTTCGACTCGACCGACGATGCGTTGCTTGCCACGTTCGCCGAGGTTCCGCGTGAGAGCTATCCCGCGGCAAAAAGCGCGACCGACGGGGAGATCGCGGTCGAGGCTGCGGTCGCGCGCGGCGCAACGTCACTGATCTTCGCCGGCGCCCTCGGCGGCACCAGAAGCGACCACGCCTTCCTGCATCTGCTGCGAGCCGTGGCGATCGCCGAAGAGGGGCTGCCGGCGCTGATGACCTCCGGCGAGGAGGAGGCCTATCCGCTGCTGCCCGGCGCGCGGGAGATCGATCTCCCGAAAGGCAGCCTTTTCTCGATCCTCGGGCTCAGTGCGCTTTCCGGCCTTTCCATCGAAAACGCGCGTTATCCGCTCGACGGCTTCGCCTTGCCCTTCGGTTCCTCCCGGACCATTTCCAACATTGCGGAGGGGCCGGTCCGCTTTTCCTTGAAATCCGGCCGGGCGGTTATTCTCGCCCGTCCCTATGACCTTTCCGGAGCCTGAAGCCTTGGCGCCACCCATTCTGAAGCTCGATGACATCTTCCTGACCTTTGGCGGCGCGCCGCTGCTCGCGGGCGCCAACCTGCAGGTCGAGCCTGGCGACCGCATTTGCCTCGTCGGGCGCAACGGCTCGGGCAAGTCCACGCTCATGAAGATGGCCGCCGGCCTCGTCGAACCGCAATCGGGCGAAATCTTCCGTCATCCCTCGGTGACCGTTCGCTATCTGCATCAGGCGCCGGATTTCGAAGGCTTCGATACCGTCCAGGCCTATGCGGAAGCGGGGCTCGGCCCGGGCGACGATCCCTATCGCGTCGCCTATCTGCTGCAGCATCTTGGGCTGACCGGCGAGGAGGATCCGAAGCGGCTTTCGGGGGGCGAGGCGCGGCGTGCGGCACTTGCCCGTGTGCTGGCACCGGAGCCGGACATCCTGCTCCTCGACGAGCCCACCAACCATCTCGATCTCCCGACCATCGAATGGCTGGAGGACGAACTCACCCGCAGCCGCTCGGCGCTCGTGCTCATCTCGCACGACCGGCGCTTTCTCGAAAAGGTCTCGACGGCGACCGTCTGGCTCGACCGGGGCCAGTCGCGCCGGCTCGACCGCGGCTTTGGCCATTTCGAGGCGTGGCGTGACGAGGTGCTGGAGGCCGAGGAACTGGAGCAGCACAAGCTCGGCAAGGCGATCGAGCGCGAGGAGCATTGGCTACGCTACGGCGTCACGGCCCGGCGCAAGCGCAACATGCGCCGTCTTGGCGACCTGCAGGACATGCGCACGCGTTATCGCGGCCACAAGGGGCCGCAGGGCACGGTGCAGGCAGCGGCGGCGGACGCCAAGGAATCCGGCAAGCTCGTGATCGAGGCGGAAAAGATCACCAAGGCTTATGCCGATCGCACGATCGTCGCGCCGTTCTCGATCCGCGTCCACCGCGGCGACCGGATCGGCCTCGTCGGCCCGAATGGCGCCGGCAAGACGACGCTGCTCAAACTTCTGACCGGCCAGATCGAGCCGGACTCCGGAACCGTCAAGCTCGGTACCAATCTCGAGATGGCGACGCTCGACCAGAAGCGCGAGGACCTGAACCTTGACGAGACGCTGGCGCACTACCTGACCGACGGTCGCGGCGACAACCTCCTCGTCAATGGCGAGCAGCGCCATGTCACCGGCTATATGAAGGATTTTCTCTTCCAGCCGGAGCAGGCCCGCACGCCGATTCGCGAGCTTTCGGGCGGCGAACGGGCGCGGCTGATGCTGGCGCGCATTCTGGCGCGCGCCACCAACCTTCTGATCCTGGACGAGCCGACCAACGATCTCGACATTGAAACGCTCGACCTCCTGCAGGAGATCGTCGCCGGTTTCGCCGGTACGGTGATCCTCGTCAGCCACGACCGCGATTTTCTCGACCGTACGGTGACCTCGACCATCGCGCCGGCCAACCCGGAGGCACCGGATGGTCGCTGGATCGAATATGCGGGCGGCTATTCCGACATGATGGCACAGCGCAAAGGTGCGATCGAGGAAAAGCGGAAGATCGAAAAGGCGGAAAAGGCAAAGTCGAGCGATGCTCCCGCTGCTCCGTCCGAAGCGCCGAAGGCCAAGGGCAAGCTCTCCTACAAGCAGAAGTTTGCGCTTGAAAACCTGCCGAAGGAGATCGCCAGGACCGAAGGCGAGATCGCCAAGCACGAAGAGAAGATGGCCGATCCCAATCTCTTTTCGAAAGACCCGAACGGCTTTGCGAAGATTGCCGCCGAACTGGAAAAGTTGAGGGAAGGCCTCGCGCGGATGGAAGAGGAATGGCTGGAGCTTGAAATGCTGCGCGAGGAACTCGAGGGCTGACCCTGGAGCGCCGCGCGTTCTTTCAGACGCGCGGAGGACGCTGCTGCAGTCGCTCGTTGAACGGCTTCGTCAGATATGATAAGGAAAACTTATTATTTCCCACCGTGAATGATTGTGATGCCGATAAAGATCGAATCCGAAACGATCGGGATGCTGTTGACTGATGTCTCCCGGCTGCTGCGCGGCGCGTTCGACCGGAAGGTGAACGCGATGGATCTCGGTATCACGCCCGGCGAGGCCCGCACGCTGATCCAGGTCGCGCTGACCGAAGGCATCAAACAGGCGGAAATCGCCACCCGGATGGGTATAGAGCCGATGACGCTCTCGGCCTATCTCGACCGGCTCGAGGGGCTGGGACTGGTCGCGCGTGTGCCGGATCCGGCCGATCGGCGCGCAAAAAACGTCGTCATCACCGACAGCGCCGATCCGCTGTTAACGGAGCTTATGGCCGGGCTTCGCGAAATGATAAACGCCTATACCGCAGGTCTCGATGAAGCGGAGCGCGAATTGCTCTGCGGTAATCTCAGGATCCTGCGCGACAATCTCCGGCGGCTCGACCCCTGCCTCGCCGGCAAGGAGACCGGCAAGGAAAAAGGACCAGCCCAATGACGCTCAAGATGAGCGAACGGCGCACGAGCATCATCGGCGCGTTCCTGGTGGCGCTCGGCCCGGTCTCCATGGCCCTCTATACGCCAGCGATGCCGGAGCTCGTCCGCGCCTTTGCCTCGAGCGAAGCGGCGATCAAGATGACGCTATCACTTTATTTCGGCGGCTTCGCTTTCGCTCAGCTCGTCTCGGGCACGCTCTCCGACGTCATCGGCCGCCGCCCGGCGACATTGATCTTCATGGCCATCTATCTTGCCGGCAGCCTGATGGCCGCCTTTGCACCCTCGGTCGGCGTGTTGCTGGCCGGACGCCTGGTGCAGGGGATTGGTGCCTCCGTCGGCATGACCGTGGCGCGCGCCATCGTGCGCGACCAGTTCACCGGCACCACGGCCGCCCGCATCATGAACATGATCGGGATGATGCTGGCGATCGGTCCTGCGGTTTCGCCGACGCTCGGCGGCCTCGCGCTCGGCCTCTTCGGCTGGCAGTCGATCTTCTTCCTGATGGTGGGCTTCGCGTTGATGGCCTGCTTCACCGTCCAGTTCTTCATGCTGGAAACGGTGACGCCGGACCGCAGCAAGGGGCGTATCGGGCCCATTTTCGCCGCCTATCGCGAGCTCCTGAAGGACAGCCGCTTTCTGTCGTCGACGCTGGTAATCGCCGGCGCCGTCGGCGCGCTCTATGCACAGGCGACGATGCTGCCCTTCGTGCTGATCGGGCAAGTCGGCCTGACGCCGACCGAATTCGGTGTCGGCATGCTCATGCAGTCGGGCTTCTTCTTTTCCGGCACGGTCAGCGTGCGGCTGCTGATGCGGCGCTTCACCCCGCAGGCGCTTGTCCCCGTCGGCCTTTCGTTCATCGGCGCCGCCAGCCTTCTGCTCGCCTTCACCATGCATGCGCTCACGCCCAGCTTCCTGTCGGTGATGGCGCCGATCGGCGTCTATGCCTTCGGCATCGCCTTCGTCATGCCTTACATGATGACCGCTGCCATGGTGCCTTTTCCGCATATCGCCGGCACGGCCTCCGCGATGATGGGCTTCATCCAGATGAGCGCGGGACTTCTCGGCGGCGCGCTTGCCGCCCTCGTCGGCGTGCCGGCGCTAGCGCTCGGCACGATCATCCCTGGCTTTGGGCTCGCCTCGATAGTCAGCTATTTCTGGTACCGCAAGACCGTTCGCCTGCGGCCGTTGTCCGCGCCGGCGGCGGCCGATGACAGGCTGCGCGAAGCGGCGGAATAGACTTCCATCCGTAACAGAAAGACCGCGGCAGATTGCTCTGCCGCGGTCCTTGATTTCGAACGACTCTGCGGTCGCCTCAGCGGTTGCGCGCGGCGAGCGTGCGCAGGCGCAGCGCATTGAGCTTGATGAAGCCGGCGGCGTCCTTCTGGTCGTACGCGCCCTGGTCGTCCTCGAAGGTGACCAGCTTGTCGGAATAGAGCGACTTCGGGCTCTCTCGGCCGGTGACCATGACATTGCCCTTGTAGAGCTTCAGCGTCACTTCGCCTTCCACATGCTCCTGGCTCTTGTCGATCGCGGCCTGCAGCATCTCGCGTTCCGGCGAGAACCAGAAGCCGTAGTAGATGAGCTCGGCATAGCGCGGCATCAGCTCGTCCTTCAAGTGCGCGGCGCCGCGGTCGAGCGTGATGCTTTCGATCGCGCGATGAGCGGCAAGCAGGATGGTGCCGCCGGGGGTCTCGTAGACGCCGCGCGATTTCATGCCGACGAAGCGGTTTTCGACGAGGTCGATGCGGCCGATGCCGTTGTCGCGGCCATATTCGTTGAGCTTGGCGAGAACCGTCGCCGGCGACATGCGCATGCCGTTGATCGAAACCGCGTCGCCGCGCTCGAAGCCGACCTTGATGATGGTGGCCTCGTCGGGTGCGGCTTCCGGCGAAATCGTGCGCATATGCACGTATTCAGGGGCCTCCTGCGCCGGGTCTTCCAGCACCTTGCCCTCGGAGGAGGAGTGCAGGAGGTTGGCGTCGACGGAGAAGGGGGCCTCGCCCTTCTTGTCCTTGGCGACCGGAATCTGGTGCTTCTCGGCGAATTCCAGCAGGTCCGTGCGGCTCTTGAACGACCAGTCGCGCCAGGGCGCGATGATCTTGATGTCCGGGTTCAACGCATAGGCCGAGAGCTCGAAGCGGACCTGGTCGTTGCCCTTGCCGGTCGCGCCATGGGCGATCGCGTCGGCGCCGGTCTTCCTGGCGATGTCGATCAGGTGCTTGGAGATCAGCGGACGGGCGATCGAGGTGCCGAGCAGGTAGACGCCCTCATAGACGGCGTTGGCGCGGAACATCGGGAACACGAAATCCCTGACGAACTCTTCGCGCACGTCCTCGATGTAGATTTCCTTGATGCCGAGCATCTCGGCCTTCTTGCGCGCTGGTTCCAGCTCTTCGCCCTGACCGAGATCGGCGGTGAAGGTCACCACTTCGGCGCCCAATTCCGTCTGCAGCCACTTGAGGATGATCGAGGTGTCGAGACCGCCGGAATAGGCGAGAACGACCTTCTTCACGTCTTTGTGCGATGCCATGATGTCTGTCCGTCTGCTCTGGGAAGCGGCAATGCCGCGTGCAAAATCTGCGGCACTTTAGCCAGAACTTGAAGGGATACAAGCATTACAGCGGCGCCCGGCGAAAATTGACACGCCACGGTACGCCGCAACAGCCTGTGTCGCTAGCGGACACCCGAAACCGCTGGCAAAAAACCGTGTCCGGCGGTATCACCGGCAATCATCTCATTGAGGAATTCGCCATGGACTTCGTGCCAAGCCTGCCGACGCTGCTCGCCTTCGCCGCCGCCAGCCTGCTTCTGGCGGCAACGCCCGGACCGGACATGACGCTTTCGATCAGCCGATCCCTGGCTCAAGGGAGGAAGGCCGCGCTCTTCGTCGTGCTCGGCACCGGCCTCGGCATCGTCGTCCACACGATGCTCGTCGCCTTCGGCATTTCAGCGCTCATCACGGCGTCGCCGACCGCCTTCCTGGTGCTGAAGACGGGCGGGGCCGCCTATCTATTCTGGCTCGCCGTCCAGGCAATTCGCCACGGCTCGACTCTTTCTGTGAAGAAGATCGACGGGGCGAAGGGAACGGCCGTCTCGAACGTTGCGACCGGCTTCTGGGTGAACATCCTCAACCCGAAGGTCGTGATCTTCTTCATGACCTTCCTGCCGCAGTTCGTCAGCGCAAACGATCCGTCGGTCACCGGAAAGTTGCTGTTCCTCGGCTTCTTCTTCATCGTCATCGGCATGCCGGTGAATGCGATGGTCGTGCTTGCCGCCGATTGGCTTGCCGCGTGGCTGCAGAACAACAAGCGCTTCATGCGTGCGCTTGACTTCAGCTTTGCCGGTGTCTTCTCGGTCTTTGCGGTCAAGATTTTCCTGACGCAGGCGCGCTGAGGTACGCGGCGACTGGTTTTTTGCCCCTCGTCTGCCTGCCGGCATCTTCTCCCCGCACGCGGGCAGAAGAGACAAGCAGCAAGCTCCCAGTCCCTCTCCACTCAAATGCTAACTTATCGTCGGGCCGCAGGTCTGTGCGGCAACGTTGCGGCATCTGTTCTTCTCCCCGTCCAACGGGGAGAAGATGCCGGCTGCAGATGAGGGGCAATGGCGCCGGAAGGGCCGATGTAGCGGCTCAACCGATCAGCAGTGCGTCGTCGTCCAGCGTCTGGCCGCGGATGCGGCGGAACATGGCGATGAGGTCCTCGACCTCAAGCGTCTTGCGGCTGTCGCCGGCGACGTCGAGCACGATTTCGCCACCGTGAAGCATGATCGTGCGATGGCCGTAGTCGAGTGCCTGGCGCATCGAGTGGGTGACCATCATCGTCGTCAGCTTGCGTTCGGTGACGATCTTCTGCGTCAGGTTCATGACGAATTCCGCCATGCCCGGATCGAGAGCCGCGGTGTGTTCGTCGAGAAGCAGCACCTCCGATCCGGCAAGTGTGGCCATCACCAGCGAGACGGCCTGTCTCTGGCCGCCCGACAGAAGATCCATGCGGTCGCCCAGGCGGTTTTCGAGCCCGAGATTGAGTTCGGCAATCCGTGCGCGGAAGTGTTCGCGACGTTTCGCGCCGAGCGCGGGCGTCAGGCCGCGACTTTCGCCGCGCCTGGCGGCAAGCGCCAGATTCTCCTCGATGGAAAGCGCGCCGCAACTGCCGGCGAGCGGATCCTGGAACACGCGCGCAACGAGGCCGGCGCGCGCCGGTGTTCCCTTGCGGGTGACGTCCGTGTGCCCGATCGTAACCTCGCCTTCGCTCGGCAGGACGTCTCCGGCGAGCACGCCGAGCAGCGTCGATTTGCCGGCCCCGTTCGAGCCGATCACGGTGACGAAGGAGCCTTCCTCGATGGTCAAGGTGACGCCGTTCAGCGCCTGTTTCTGCAAGGGTGTGCCCTTGCCGAAAACGACCTTGATGTTCTTAACGCTGATCATGCGGCACCTCCGCGACGCAGACGAGGAAGGACGAGCGCCACGGTGACGAGAGCCGCGGTGACGAAGTTGAGGTCCGAGGCCTGCAGGCCGAGCACGTCGGTCGACAGCGCGAGCTGGATGGCAATGCGGTAGAGGATAGAGCCGAGCACGCAGCCGGCGAGCGCGATCAGGATGCCGCGGGCGCCGAACAGCGTTTCACCGATGATGACCGCCGCGAGCCCGACGACGATCGTGCCGACGCCGGACGTTACGTCAGCAAAGCCGTTGGTCTGGGCGAAGAGCGCGCCGCCTAAGGCAACAAGCGCGTTGGAGATCGCCATGCCGAGATAGATCTGGCGGCTGGTATCGACCCCCTGGGCGCGGGCCATGCGGGCATTGGCGCCGGTCGCTCGCATGGCGAGGCCGGCGTCGCTCTCAAGAAAGCGCCAGACGGCGAGGACGGCGGCGAGCACAAGAATGCCGACGAAGAGCGGGCGAACGTAGAAGTCCCGGAGGCTCAGCCCATAGAATGGCGAAAGCATGGTGTCGGCATTGATCAGCGCGACGTTCGGCTTGCCCATGACGCGCAGGTTCACCGAGAAGAGGGCGATCATCGTCAGGATCGAGGCGAGCAGGTTGAGGATGCGGAAGCGCACGTTAAGCAGCGCCGTGACAATGCCGGCCGCGGCGCCGGCGACCATCGCGACGGCCGCGGCGAGCCACGGATTGACGCCCGCAATGATCAGAACCGCGGTGACCGCCGCGCCGAGCGGAAACGACCCGTCGACCGTCAGGTCGGGAAAGTCGAGCACGCGAAAGGCAAGGAAGACGCCGACGGCGACAAAGGCATAGACGAGCCCCAGTTCCACGGCTCCCCAGAAAGCGATTTGACTCAACGCTCGGCCCTTTTCAGTCATGTTTCGCGCAAAGCGACTGCATGTTTCCTTAAATCGTAGCCGATTTAAGGATAAAAACATGCAGCACTTCAAAGTGCTACAGCGTCCTTTGCGCGTCTGATAAGACGCGCGGCGCTGTAGATGCGCGCAACGTGTTTGTTGATAGCGAACCGCCCCCGTATGGAACGGGGGCGGCAAAAAGGCAATAAACTTGCGTCCTCGGCGCAGTCGTTACTCGACGACGCGGGTCGCGCGCTTGACGACGCTTTCCGGCAGGGTTACGCCCATCTTGGCGGCAGCAGCCTTGTTGATGACGAGGTCGGTGCCGGCGGCGACCTTGACGGCGATGTCGCCCGGATTTTCACCTTTCAGAATACGAACGACGACGTCGCCGGTCTGCTTGCCGACGTCGTAGTAGTTGAAGCCGAGGGCCGCGACCGAGCCGCGGGAAACGGAATCGGTATCAGCGGTGAAGAGCGGCAGCTTGCTTTCCTCGGCCACGGCGACGGCACCTTCGAGCGCGGAGATGATCGTGTTGTCGGTCGGAACGTAGATCGCATCCGCGCGGCCGACGAGGGCGCGGGCCGCACCCTGGACCTCGGCCGATTTCGTTGCGGCGGACTCGACCACGGCAAGCCCTGCCTTTTCGGCTTCGGCCTTGAGGGCGGCGAGCAGCGAGACGGAGTTCGCCTCACCGGAATTGTAGAGATAGCCGATCGACTTGGCGTTCGGCAGGATTTCCTTGATCAGCGCCACGTGCTCGGCAACCGGCGACATGTCGGAAAGACCGGTTACGTTGCCGCCGGGCTTCTCCATATCCCGGACGAGCTGCGCGCCGAGCGGATCGGAAACGGCGGTGAAGACCACCGGGATGTCGCGCGTCGAGGAGACTACGGCCTGCGCGGAAGGCGTCGAGATCGGAACGATGACGCTCGGCGCTTCGCCGGCGAACTGGCGGGCGATCTGCGCCGCGGTCGCCGGGTTGCCCTGTGCCGATTCGTAGATGAACTTGAGGTTCTCGCCTTCCTTGTAGCCGGCAGCGGCGAGCGCATCCTTGACGCCGTCGCGGGCGGCATCGAGCGCCGGATGCTCGACGATAGCCGTCACGGCAACAGTAACCTCGTCGGCGCGCGCCGGCAGGGAAAGCGCCACGGTGGCGGCAAGAGCTATGAGAAGTGAGCGCATGGATGTCCTCCGATTTTTTGGCGTGGGATTGTGGGGCAAGGCCACATTGCGTCGTCCGCATCCCGCTTCAGGAATGATTTCGCCGCTTTCTTAGGAAAGCAGAGGGATGAAATCAATCGATGGGAATAGCTTCATCCATCAATCTTCTTCATCGATCGGGGATGTGATGAGAGCCATTCCCTTGTCCTGCTCGGAGTTGCTGCGATTGCCCCTCACCCTAGTCTTCTCCCCGCGAGCGGGGAGAAGGGACCAAGGCGGTGCGGCAAACCCCTTCTTCTGCGGGGAGAAGGTGCCGGCAGGCGGATGAGGGGCCAATAAGCCGCTCCCAGCTCTTGAAATTACGCAATTCCGGACGGGAAAACCGTTACACACTTCTGGAATTGCTTAATCCTCGCCGTGATTGGCAATCATCATCGCCTCGAAGGCAAGGCGGTCGACCTTGCGCATGCGTTCGGACTCCGACTTGAGCTGGCCGCAGGCCGCCAGGATATCGCGGCCACGCGGCGTGCGGATCGGCGATGCATAACCGGCCTGATTGATGAAGTCGGCGAATTTTTCGATCTGCTCCCAGTCTGAGCACTGGTAGTTGGTGCCCGGCCAGGGATTGAAGGGGATGAGGTTGATCTTTGCCGGGATGCCCTTCAACAGCTTCACCAGTTCCCTGGCATCCTCGAGACTGTCGTTGACGTCCTTCAGCATTACATATTCGAAGGTGATGCGGCGCGCGTTCGACAGGCCCGGATAGGCGCGGCAGGCATCCATCAGCTCCTTGAGCGGATACTTCTTGTTGATCGGCACCAGCATGTCGCGCAGGTCGTCGCGCACCGCATGCAGCGAGATCGCCAGCATCACACCGATCTCCTCACCGGTGCGGTAGATCTCGGGGACGATGCCGGACGTCGAGAGCGTGATGCGGCGCTTCGAGAGCGAAAGACCGTCGCCGTCGGACGCGATCAGGAGTGCGGTCTTGACGGCCTCGAAATTGTAGAGCGGCTCGCCCATGCCCATCATTACAATATTGGTGATCTTGCGGCCTTCCGCGGGCACGATGGCGCCTTGCGGCGTATCGCGCTCGGGAAAATCGCCGAGCCGGTCGCGCGCAAGCAGCAACTGGGCGAGAATTTCTTCGGCCGTCAGGTTGCGCACCAGCTTCTGGGTGCCGGTGTGGCAGAAGGAACAGGTGAGCGTGCAGCCGACCTGGCTCGAGATGCAGAGCGTGCCGCGGCCTTCCTCCGGGATGTAGACGGTCTCGATTTCGACCGGCCGGCCGGCGCCCCGCGGCGGAAAGCGCAGGAGCCACTTGCGCGTGCCGTCGTTGGAAATTTGCTCCTCGACGATCTCCGGCCGGGCGATGGTGAAATGCTCCTTGAGCATTTCGCGCATGTCCTTGGAGACGTTCGACATCTGGTCGAATTCGGAAACACCGCGGACATAGAGCCAGTGCCAGAGTTGGCTGACACGCATCTTGACCTGACGCTCCGGCACGCCTCTTTCAACGAGCAGCTTGGCCATGTCCTCGCGCACGAGGCCGATCAGCGATGACTTCTCGGTCTGCGGCGTCGGGTGCACCTGCGGCGCCTTGACGACGTCCACCCTGTTCAAGATCTCAGTGGCTGCCATGCTTGATGTCCTGTCATACAGCGAAGGCCCGTCCGGAGAAGGATTCCGGATCATGTTCCGATGCTCGAATTGAAAACTGGCGAGCCTTCGAGCGCGGCAATGGGGCGCGGGGCTCTGAATTTGGCGGCGCTTTAGCATTCTTTTCGCCGCGAGTCACCATGACGCCGCGGTTCGAATGCAAAAAGGCCGGCGCCAATGGGCCGGCCCTCGCATCGGGTTGTGCCGTGTTACTGCATGTTTCCTCAAAATCGGCGCCGATTCGAGGATAAACCACGCGACAATTCAAGGGTGCTATGTCGACCTTTATGCGTCTAAAGGACGTAAAGCGTCGCAGGTGTTACTTGCAGGCTTCGATCTGCTTCAGCGCAGCCGAAATGCCGGAGAGGGAATAGGAATAGGACGTCTCGGTTCCCTTGCGCGATTTTGCGCTGACCGACATGTCCTTGCCCGACCTCATCGCCGCCACCAGCGCGGGTTCTTCCGCGGCGTTTTCGACCCAAGCGGAATTGCCCTTGGTGAACATGGTGAAGGTCCGGCCGTCGATGATCACGTTGACCTTGGAATTGTCCTGCAGCGGATAGCCCATCATCGCCTGCGGTTCGTAGCTGATGTTCTGCCCCGGGCGCTGCGAGACGAGGAAGAAGATATCGCCATGGTCTACACCGGCAGGGCTCTTCTCCTTCGGAACCGACAGGACGTAGCAAACCTTACCGGCGCCGGCCTGGTAGGAATAGGCGCCCCAGGCGTTGAACTGCTGGATTCGTGTGGGGGATTGAGCGGCAGCAACGCCGGCCGCTGCCAATACGAGTGCGATTGCAGTTGCGATCTTTCTTACAAACATGAGGTCCTGCCGCTTGTCTTGCTTGCGATCGCCCGAAACAGGTGAGACGGCCGATGCATAGTCACGATTTGATTTATTTTGACTTAATTCAGGTTACTAAACCGTCAACGATCACTGAAATCCGCTCGTTTCCGCCCCGAAACAGGCCAGCGACACACCCGTGCAGTCGAAGCTTGGCGCCTGTCGGCGTGCCGTTCTTCGTGCCTGCGGATTTGCCGGTTCGGTCGATCGTCAATTCTGGAGGGCCGTGGCCGGTAGGAGTTCCCTGTCTCAAATCTCGCCGCAACGCACTGTCCTGCAGCCGTTTTCGCCCACAGCCGTCACGTTTGCGGAATCTATGTCACAAAGAATCGGGCAAGAGTTTGTCTTTCAGGCAGAAATGCGGCGGTCACGCATTGTGAGGATTATTCGTCATCCGACCTGTCGCGCAGGGCCTCGTCGGCCTTGTGGTAATGCGCCTCCTTGATCTGGCCGCTGATCGCGGCAAAGGCGGCCGTCAGCACGGCGATGTCGTCGGAAAAGCCGACGACGGCCAGCATGTCCGGCACGAAGTCGAGGGGCAGGACGAAATAGGCAAGCGCCGCGAGCAGGATGCCGCGTGTACGCGTCGGAGTCTTCGGATCCACCGCACAATAAAAGGCGGCGACGAGATCACGGCTGAAGGGAATCTGACGGGCTGCGCGGCGAAAGGTCGGCCAGAACCGGCGGCGCACCTTGCGTTCCCGGCGTTCCTGTTCGGATTCCTCACCAGGGAGGAGAATTTCACCGATCTTGATATCGTCCATCGCGTCCGTTCCGGTAGTTCAAAGTGTGGCGACCTTTGTGCGTCAAATAAGACGCGGGGCGCTGTGGGCCGCAGTCTGATATGGGGAAGGCATGCGCTATTTCAAATGGTCGGGCATCCGCCCGGTCGCCGCGCGATCCATTTTCGCCGCCAGCTTGAAATCGAGCTCCGTGAGCCCGTTCGCGTCGTGCGTCGAAAGCGTGACATCGACCCTGTTGTAGACATTGAACCATTCGGGGTGGTGATCGAGTTTCTCGGCGGCAAGGGCGCATTGCGTCATGAAGCTGAACGCTTCCGCAAAATTCTTGAAGCGAAACGCTTTCCAGATCGATGCGCCATCCTCGGCGAGAACCCAGCCCTCCATCTTGTGCAAATGATCGGCGACAGCCTCGGCATCCAGTTTTTCCGGCCCCATGCTGTTTCTCCCTTGACGTCTTCGTGCCTGACACGGACCCATCAGGTTATCCTCAAATCGGAACCGATTTAAGGATAAAACCGGCTGCAATTCGAAGTTCTAACGGCGACCTTTGCCTCCGAAGAGACGCACGGCGCTGTAGTCTCGAATAAACCCCGCGCAGGCCATGCCGCACAACTCTCAATGCGAACTGGATAGCATGAAACCGGTCAGAATTCTCTTTGTTTGTCTTGGCAATATTTGTCGTTCACCCCTGGCCGAGGGCATCCTGCGGGACCTCGCCGAAAGGGCGAGCCATGGTCGCGCGGTCTCCATCGATTCCGCCGGCATCGGCGGATGGCACATCGGCGCTCCGCCGGATCAACGGTCGATTTCGGTGGCGAAGGCGCACGGGATCGATATAGCGGCCCTGCGCGGGCGCAAAATCACGACGGCGGATTTCGCGGCCTTCGACCTGATCCTCGCCATGGACATGAGCAACGTCCGCGACCTCAGCGTGCTCGCGCCTGCGGCAATGGCAGGCAAGGTGCATCTTTTCATGCAGTATGCCACCGGCCGGGACGGAGATGTTCCGGATCCCTATTACGAAGAAGCGGCGGACGCCTTCGAAGCGGTCTACCAGATGCTGGAAGCCGGATGCTTGTCGCTGTTGGCGAGACTCGGGGAACGCGCCTCGTGAAGCGGAAAAACCTCTTCGGTCAGGTAAGGACCGCCGCCGACGGAATCGCGCGACGACAGGAGGACGAAGCGGGAGACCGTAAAGGGTGAGGTGAGAAAATTGCCGCGCCCCGAGAGATAGTTCACGACGTCCTCGACGCGGGAGGAACGCAGTCTCGCGAGAGTCACGTGCGGCGTGAATTTGCGCGGGTCCGGCGGCAGGCCGATGCGCTGGCAGATGCGTTCGATTTCCGCCTGAAGCGCAAACATTTCAGGTTCGTTGCTGACGCCGGCCCAGACCGAATGCGGTTTTTTCGAGCCGAAGGCGCCCGTGCCCGTCAATTGCAGCTGGAACTCGGGGCGCTCGATCCGGTCGAGCCTTTCGACGATCTCGTCGGCGGTGCGTCCGTCGACATCGCCGATGAAACGCAGAGTGATGTGATAGTTTTCCACATCAATCCATCGAGCTCCGGGAAGACCTCCGCGCAGCAAGGAAAGGCTCATCGCTGCATTGCGCGGAATTTCGAGGGCGGTGAACAGTCTCGGCATGGCGAGCTCCCCGAATCTCTTGCAGATATCTCAGCGAATCACGCATCGAGTCTGCACGCAACTGTTATTTAGCGCGACAGAGCGTTAACGTTCTCTTAACTGTGGACCGAAACATCACTCCGCTTTGTCCAGCGAGGCGATGAACCGCTCCGCAACAGGCAGGAAACGCTCCACCATCTTGCCGATGCCCTGGCTGTTTGGGTGCATTCCGTCTTCGAGCTTCAGCGCCGCATCGATCGCCACGCCGTCAAGGAAAAACGGATAGAATTCGAGATCATATTTCGCCGCCAGCTCCGGGTAGATGGGGTTGAAGCGGGCGGCATAGTCGGTGCCCATGTTGGGAGGCGCCATCATGCCGGCAAGCAATACGGCGATACCGCGCTCCTTGAGCCGGGTGATCATCGCCTCGAGATTTTTTCGCGACTCCTCCGGCGGAATGCCGCGCAACGCGTCGTTCGCGCCGAGTTCGAGGATCACGCCTTTCGTTCCATCCGGCACCGACCAATCAATGCGGGCAAGGCCGCCGGAGGTGGTGTCGCCGGAAACGCCGGCATTGACGATCGCGACGTCGAGGCCCTTGTCTTTCAAAGCTTTTTCGAGGCGGGCAGGGAAGGCGTCCTCGGGCGGGAGCTGGTAGCCGGCCATCAGGCTGTCGCCGAAGCCGACGAGACTTACACTCTCGGCGCGCACCGCTGACGATAACGCGATTGTCATTGCCAGGCTCAAGAAAAAGCGCAGAAAATCTTTTAATGCCATAGGCTCATTCCTAAATGCCCGAAGGGGCAATCATTTTCGTCATCCAGTCTCGTTTTCATATAGGACTGTTTCGCGTGGCAAAAACCATCATCGAGCTGAAAAACGCCGACTTGACGCTGGGCGAGGCCGCGGCGGCGGTCCATGTGCTGAAAGGCGTGAGTCTGACGGTCGACGCCGGCGAATCCGTGGGGATCGTCGGCCCCTCCGGATCCGGGAAATCGACATTGCTGATGGTGCTTGCCGGCCTGGAGCGGCTCGACAGCGGCGAGATCGTCATCGACGGCACGCCCCTGCACGGGTTGAGCGAGGATCGGCTCGCGGATTTCCGGGGCCGCAATATCGGCATCGTCTTTCAATCCTTTCATCTCATTCCCAACATGACCGCGCTTGAAAACGTTGCGGTGCCGCTTGAGCTTGCGAATGTCCGCGATGCCTTCGACATCGCGCGCCAAGAACTCGTTGCGGTCGGTCTGGGCGAGCGCCTGACGCACTATCCGGGGCAGCTTTCAGGAGGCGAGCAGCAGCGCGTGGCGATCGCCCGAGCGCTGGCGCCCTCACCGAAACTGCTGATCGCCGACGAACCGACCGGCAACCTCGACGCCGAGACCGGCCGGCAGATCGCCGATCTTCTCTTCGCGGAACAGCGCGAGCGCGGGATGACGCTGGTTCTCGTCACGCATGATGCCGCGCTTGCCGGGCGCTGCGTGCGACAGGTACAGGTGCGCTCCGGCGAGATCGTCTCGGGCGAGCATGCCGAACCGAGGGCGACTGCGGCTCGCCAGGAGGCGGCGTCGGCATGAACGAGGCACGCGCCATCAACCGCTTTCGCCCACTGCTCGCCCTCCGGCTGGCGGTGCGGGAAATGCGCGGCGGTCTCAAGGGCTTCTACATCTTCTTAGCCTGCATCGCACTCGGCACGGCGGCGATTGCCGGTGTCAATTCGCTTTCGCAGTCGATCAGCGCAACAATCGCTTCACAAGGGCAGGAACTCCTTGCCGGCGATATCCGCTTCGAACTCAACAATCGCGCGGCGACAATCGAAGAACGCACCTTTCTTGACAGTCTCGGCAGTGTCTCCGTTTCCTCGGGCCTGCGCTCCATGGCGCGGCTTGCCGATGGTTCCAACCAGGCACTGGTCGAGCTGAAGGCCGTCGACGGTGCCTACCCGCTCTACGGCGCTTTTGAAAGCGAGCCGGGAAGGCCGCTCGCCGAACTCCTGTCCAAACGGGCGGAAGCATTCGGTGCGGTGGCCGCGCCGCTGCTCCTGGAGCGTCTGGATATCGGGCTTGGAGAGGAAATCCTGCTCGGCAATGCGCGGGTTCGGATCAACGCCACAATCGTCCGGGAGCCGGACGCGCTTTCCGATGGCTTCGGCTTTGCGCCGCGGCTGATGGTCTCGGCGGAGGCACTCGCCGCCTCGGGACTGGTGCAGACCGGCAGCCTCGTCGAGCATGGCTACAAGGTCAAGCTTGCCGATCCGGAGCGCGTCGCATCTGCTCGCACCGAGGCGGAGAAGCGATTCCCATCGGCCGGCTGGTCGATCCGGACGAGCCGCAATGCCGCGCCGTCGCTCAACGCCAATATCACGCGTTTCTCGCAGTTCCTGACGCTCGTCGGCCTGACGGCACTGATCGTCGGTGGCGTGGGCGTCGCCAATGCAGTGCGCGCCTATCTCGATGGCAAGCGCAGCGTCATCGCGACCTTCAAGTGCCTCGGCGCCCCCGCGTCACTGGTCGCCATGGTCTATCTCGCGCAGATCCTGATGATCGCCCTGATCGGGATCGGCGTCGGCCTGATTTTCGGCGCGCTGATCCCCTTCGTCGCAGCCCAGTTCCTCGCCGATGTGCTCCCCGTGCCGACATCGTTTCAGCTATATCCTTCGGCGCTCGGCCTTGCGGCGCTTTTCGGCCTTTTGACGGCGCTTGCTTTCGCCATCCTTCCGCTCGGCCGCGCGCGCCGGGTGCCGGCAACCGCGCTTTTCCGGCAGCAGGGATTCGAACCAACAGGCTTTCCGGCCTGGCCCTATCTCGTGGGTGCTCTCGCCTGCCTTATGGCGCTCGCCGGGCTTGCCGTCTGGACCGCCTATGATCGTAGCATTTCGCTGATCTTTCTCGGCGCGATCGCCTTTGCCTTCATCCTGCTTCGCGGCGTGTCGCTGCTAATCTCCTGGCTGGCACGGCGCAGCCCGCGCGTGAATTCGCCCGCGCTAAGGCTGGCGATCGGCAATATCCACCGCCCGGGCGCCCTGACACCTTCGGTGGTGTTGTCGCTCGGCCTCGGCCTCGCCCTGCTCGTGACACTGGCGCTCATCGACGGCAATCTCCGGCGCGAACTCACCGGCGACATGGCCGAGCGCGCGCCCAACTTCTTCTTTGTCGATATCCAGGGCAGCGAGATCGAGGGGTTCCGGTCGCTGCTTTCCCAGGCGATGCCGAAGGGCAAGGTCGTCGAAGTGCCGATGCTGCGCGGGCGTATCGTGGCGTTCAACGGCGAGGACGTGAACAGCCGCAACGTACCACCCGGCGGACAATGGGTGCTGCGCGGCGACCGTGGCATCACCTATGCCAACAACCGGCCGGAGAACTCGACGCTTACCGAAGGTACCTGGTGGCCCGAAAACTATGCTGGTGAACCGCTGGTCTCGTTCTCGGCGGAGGAAGCCGGCGAACTCGGCCTGAAACTCGGCGACACGGTTACCGTCAACGTGCTCGGCCGCAACATCACCGCAAAGATCGCCAATTTCCGCAATGTCGAATGGGAATCGCTGTCGATCAATTTCGTCATGGTCTTCTCGCCGAACACCTTTGCCGGCGCGCCGCATGCCTGGCTCGCAACCGTCATCGATCCCGATGCCACGGCCAAGGAGGAAGCGGCGGTCTTGAAGTCGGTCACCAATACCTATCCGACGATTACCAGCGTGCGTGTCAAGGATGCGCTCGATATCGTCAACACGCTTCTCGCGCAGCTTGCGACGGCCATTCGCGCCGCCGCGGCCGTTGCCCTCATCGCGTCGGTTCTCGTCCTTGCCGGAGCGCTCGCCGCGGGTAACCGCGCGCGCATTCACGATGCGGTGGTGCTGAAGACGCTGGGTGCCACGCGCGGCACGCTGATCCGTGCCTTCAGTTACGAGTATGTCATTCTCGGCTTCGCAACGGCTGTCTTCGCCCTGTTTGCGGGGGGCGTCTCCGCCTGGTTCGTCGTCAGCCGCGTGATGACGCTACCGTCCGATTTCCTGCCGGACGTTGCCATCGCCACCATTGTCGTCGCGCTTGTCATGACTGTCGGCATCGGTCTTGCCGGGACCTGGCGCATCCTCGGCCAGAAAGCCGCGCCGGTGCTGCGGGAATTGTGAGGGCGGAAATTAACCGTAAATCACCCTTGTTTGATGAGCGAGTGCCCGGCTTTGCGCGATTCCGGGGGTTCCGGGTCTTGTGCCTGATCGTTTTCGACATCATATTTGTCCACAGGCATGCTGGAGCCCCGCAGCGGCGCCTGGGCGCTTGAAGGACAAACACTTCACTTGTCGCCCGACACCGTCAATTCAACCGGGGCTTAAATGAGGAAACAATGGCTGATCTGAGAAACTACCAAACCCGAATGTCGCCCGCCGGCGCTCAGGCGGGTGCCGTGATCGACGAGGGCCTTCGCGCTTACATGCTGAAGGTCTACAACCTGATGGCTCTCGGGCTGGCGATCACAGGTGTAGCAGCTTACGGCACCTATGCGCTTGCCGTCTCCAATCCGGCATTCGCCCAGCTCATCTACGCTTCGCCCTTGAAGTGGGTCGTAATGCTGGCGCCGCTGGCGCTGGTATTCTTCATGAGCTTCCGCATCAATTCGATGAGCGTCTCCGCAGCGCAGACGACGTTCTGGATCTACGCCGCCTTGATGGGGCTTTCGCTGTCCTCGATCTTCCTGGTCTTCACCGGCCAGAGCATCGTGCAGACGTTCTTCGTCACGGCCGCCTCCTTCGGCGCCCTGTCGCTCTACGGCTACACGACGAAGAAGGATCTGTCGGGCTTCGGCACGTTCCTGATCATGGGCCTCTTCGGCCTGATCATCGCGTCGATCGTCAACATCTTCCTGGCGTCTTCGGCGCTCGGCTTCGCGATCTCGGTGATCGGCGTGCTGATCTTCGCAGGCCTGACCGCCTATGACACGCAGAAGATCAAGGAAATGTATTTCGAGGCCGATGACGTCGCGGTTGCTGGCCGCAAGGCCATCATGGGCGCGCTGACGCTCTATCTCGACTTCATCAACCTGTTCATGTTCCTGCTGCAGTTCCTTGGCAACAAGAACGAGTAGTGCATGCGCATTCACGGAAAAGGCGGCTTCGGCCGCCTTTTTTTGTTTGCTATCGCGCTCAGCTGTGACGCTTTGAACCGTAAACCGTTCTAATGAACCTGCAGCCCGAACAGCCTTGATCGCCTCGCCCGATCCATGCGATTGGTCGCATAGTCCTAACACTGCGAAGTCCATGCCTGTCACGCTCCGCGACGCCGTCGCTGCCGATCTTCCAGCAATTACCGAGATCTATCGCGAGTCCGTTTTGAACGGCGTCGCGACTTACGAGATAACGCCGCCCTCCGAGGCGGAGATGGCAATGCGCTTTTCGACGATTACCGGCAACGGCTATCCCTACATCGTGGCACAGGAAGATCACGGAAGAGCGATCATCGGCTACGCCTATGCTTCCGCATTCCGCACGCGGACGGCCTATCGGTTCCTAGTGGAGGACTCCATCTATCTTGCGCCGGAGGCCCGTGGCAAAGGCGTCGGCAGGGCCCTGCTCGCGGAACTGGTCAGACGATGCACGGCGCTTGGTTTCCGCCAGATGGTGGCGGTGATCGGCGGCGCGCATCCGTCATCGATCGCGCTGCATCGGGCTCTCGGCTTCGAGCACCAGGGATTGATGAAGGCGACCGGCTTCAAGCACGGCCGGTGGCTCGACACGGCCATCATGCAGCTCGCGCTCGGCGAAGGAACGGCCACCGATCCGGCCGAAGGCGTCTATCCGGATACGCTCTACCGGTCCTAGACATGAGCGAAGAGGGCGGCGGAAAACCGCGCGCACTTTTCCTCATCCCGCGCTGGAGTTGCGGGCAAACGGAGGCTTTTCCGTCATTGTACCGCGCTGGCTTCGGAGAAGCGTCTCAGGTCTCGACGAGCTTCAGCACCTTGTCGAACACCTTGAGCACCTGGGCAAGCTCATGGCCACGCTTCAATATCGTGCCATGGGCATTGAGCACACTATAGGCACCCTGTTTTGCCGCAAGCTTCGGATTTTTCTCGATCCGGTAAAGCGGCGTTTCCCCCGATCGCTTGAACACTGAGAAAACAGCTCGATCCCTCGTGTGGTCGATCGCATAGTCGCGCCATTCGCCTTCGCCGACCATGCGGCCATAGAGTCGCAAAATCTGGTCCAACTCGCGGCGATGAAATGTAACGGGAGGGGGATTTCTGGCGTTCTTGTACTCGTGGAAGTCAACTACTTCCGACGTGGTCTGGCTCTGGCGACGCGTTTCGCCTTGCGGCAAATCCGGTTCATCGGTCATCGGCATTCCGGCCTTCTGATGTGACAGAACCACGACAGTGTGCCTGACACGAACTGAAAAGCAAGACGGAAGCTGTTGAACAATACCGGCAATTCTTGTCCTTGCCGCAATTCAGTCAAATCGCCGCCCCAATTCACGGCAAAACTCCGACCGCTGCCGGACAGAGTCGTTGCCACCGTATGTCCGGACAGGTCGTCATGCTGCGGGAGATTACGAACGCAGACATGACCGGTTCGGTCCGGTAACTTCGAACCCTCAGCCCCAGCCCCTCGATGCTGCCGGGCCGAACCACCCCCCCTCTCAGAAAATCCCCGTGTTCAAAGCTTGCCCTGCGGGCCGGCAAGAACGGCGGCTGCTCCGACGATGGCTCCCGGGGTATCCGCATCCTTCATCGATTGCAGCAGAATGGCGCAGCCGCTATTGCCGCGTCCCTCGATCAGGACGGAAGCGGGCAATCTGAATTCGGCAGGCTTGCCGTCCCACATGCCGATCGTCTGTACGTCGCGCACGGCATGCCAGTAGGCGATCTGCTTGCCACTGTTTTCACCCTTCTCCACATCGACCACCTTGGCCCGGTCGAAATAGACGACGACGACATTTGCCTTGCCTTCGCCGGCACCGATCTTGATCGAGATTTCATCGGCGGCGATCGCGGCGTCGACCGGAACGGCCAGTCCCCGGCCGTCGGTGTTCATCGCGTCGAGCCGGCTCCTGATCGCCTGTAGATTGGCGCCGTTGAGATGATCGCGCCCGTTGAGGACTGCTTGCGGCGTATAGACGCCGTTGCGGCCGAGCATGCGCGCATAGGCATATTGCCGTTCGGTATTTTCCTTGGAAGCGAGCGTGTCGGCCCAGCCGAGATAGTTCCAGTAGTCGACGTGATAGGCGAGCGCGACGACGTCACCCTCGTCGACAAGCTTCTTCAGCGCGGCATCCGCGGGCGGGCAGGACGAACAGCCCTGGCTGGTGAAGAGTTCGACGACACCCTTGATTGCCTTTCCATCATCCGCAGCCACCACCCCGCAGCCTGCCCCCAGAAACGCTATCGTCAGGGCGAGACGCCGAATGGTCGTTTTGCAGGCGGATGTCATGGCGTCACTTCTTGGTCGGCAGGCTCGAATGCGGGAAATCATACATACGACGGCCGTTCTTCAACGGAAAGTCACGTTGGAGTGAGTATTTCGCCGCTTACCGATACGGGGACGTGAAAAGCCGGGACATCACTCGATGTCCCGGCTCTCTAGATCACCGCGCGTCTTATCCGACGCTCAAAGGACGCTGTAGCGCCTTGAAGTACTGCATGTTTTTGTCCCTAAACCGACTAGGATCTAAGGAAACATGCAGTAGCCGTGAGAATAGGCTAGAGCGGGATGCGGGCGGAAAACCGCACACCCTCATCCCGCCCTGCGGGCTCAGGCTGCGAGGTCTCGCAGAACCGTCTGCAGGATGCCGCCGTTGTTGACGTAGGTGACCTCGTCAAGCGTGTCGATGCGGCAGATCAGCGGAACTTCCTTGACCGAGCGGTCACCATAGGTGATCCGCGCCACCCGCTTTTCGCGCGGCTGAACATTGGCGAGGTTGTCGATCGTCACGACTTCATCGCCCTTCAAGCCCAGCGACTCCCAGGTCATGCCTTCTTCGAAGACAAAGGGGATGACGCCCATGCCGACGAGGTTCGAGCGGTGAATGCGCTCGAAGGACTGGGCGATCACGGCCTTGACGCCGAGCAGGTTGGTGCCCTTGGCCGCCCAGTCGCGCGACGAACCGTTGCCGTATTCGACCCCGGCGAAGATGACGAGCGGAACGCCCTCTTCCTTGTACATCATGGCCGCATCGTAGATCGACATCTCTTCCTTCGACGGATAGTGAATGGTGTAGCCACCTTCCTTGCCGTTCGGGCCGAGCATGTGGTTGCGGATGCGGATGTTGGCGAAGGTGCCGCGCATCATCACTTCATGATTGCCGCGGCGGGTGCCGTACTGGTTGAAGTCGGCAACGGTCACGCCATGGCCGAGCAGGTACGAGCCTGCCGGAGACGCGGCCTTGATCGAGCCGGCCGGAGAAATGTGGTCGGTGGTGATCTTGTCGCCGAAGAGGCCGAGGACGCGAGCGCCCTTGATGTCGGAAATCCCGGCGCCTGTCTTGCCCATGCCGACGAAGTAAGGCGGGTTCTGGACATAGGTGGAAGCTTCGTCCCAGGCATAGGTCTGCCCGGCCGGAACCTGAACCGCCTGCCAGTTGGCGTCGCCCTTGAACACGTCCGCATATTTCGTCGCGTAGAGTTCGCGGGTGACGTATTTGAAGATGAAGTCCTGGATCTCCTGCGAAGTCGGCCAGATGTCCTTGAGATAGACCGGCTTGCCGTCCTTGTCTTCGCCGATCGGCTCGCTGGTCAGGTCCTTCTGGACCGTGCCGGCGAGAGCATAGGCGACGACGAGCGGCGGTGAGGCGAGGTAGTTCGCCTGGACGTCCGGCGAGATGCGGCCTTCGAAGTTGCGGTTGCCGGAGAGAACGCCGGCGACAATCAGGCCCTTGTCGTTGATTGTCTTGGAGATCGGGCCCGGCAGCGGACCGGAGTTGCCGATGCAGGTGGTGCAGCCGAAGCCGACGAGGTTGAAGCCGAGCTTGTCGAGGTCGGCCTGCAGGCCGGACTTCGCCAGATATTCACCGACGACCTGCGATCCCGGTGCGAGCGACGTCTTGACCCAAGGCTTCGTCTTCAGGCCCTTGGCGACGGCGTTGCGGGCGAGCAGGCCGGCCGCGATCAGCACCGACGGGTTCGAGGTGTTTGTGCAGGAGGTGATCGCCGCGATCGCGACGTCGCCATGGCCAAGATCGAAATCCGTGCCTTCGACAGCGTAACGGTGGGAAAGCTGGCCGGGCTTCTTGTAATCGCCTTCGAGCGCGGTTGCGAAGCCGGATGCGATGTTTTCCAGCGCAATGCGGCCTTCCGGACGCTTGGGGCCGGCCATCGACGGAACGACGTCGCCAAGGTCGAGTTCCAACGTGTCGGTAAAGACGAGCTCGGACCCGTCGCCCTCACGCCACATGCCCTGTGTCTTGGAATAGGCTTCGACCAGCG
Source organism: Sinorhizobium sp. 8-89 (assembly GCF_030124325.1). Classification (GTDB taxonomy): domain Bacteria; phylum Pseudomonadota; class Alphaproteobacteria; order Rhizobiales; family Rhizobiaceae; genus Sinorhizobium. The sequence continues at coordinate 139,536 of NZ_JASKLR010000005.1, read as the reverse complement.
CGATGCGCTGCTCTTCACGGCCAGACATGGTGAGATAGTTGATCGTTTCGGCATCGACCGGGAAGAAGCCGCACGTCGCGCCGTATTCCGGACCCATGTTGCCGATCGTCGCGCGGTCAGCAAGCGTCATGTTGTCGAGGCCGGGGCCGAAGAATTCGACGAACTTCGAGACCACGCCTTTCTTGCGCAGCATCTGGACGACCGTCAGCACCAGGTCGGTCGCGGTGACACCTTCCTTTAACTTGCCCGTCAGCTTGAAGCCAATGACTTCCGGCAGCAGCATCGAGACCGGCTGGCCGAGCATTGCCGCTTCGGCTTCGATGCCGCCGACACCCCAGCCGAGCACGCCGAGGCCGTTGATCATCGTGGTGTGGCTGTCGGTGCCGACGCAGGTGTCCGGATAGGCGGTGATTTCGCCGTCCTCTTCACGGGTCCAGACGGTCTGGCCGAGATATTCGAGATTCACCTGGTGACAGATGCCGGTGCCGGGCGGCACGACGCGGAAGTTCTTGAAAGCCTGCTGGCCCCATTTCAGGAAGCGATAGCGCTCACCGTTGCGCTGATATTCCAGTTCGACGTTGCGGGCAAAGGCCTGCGGCGTACCGAATTCGTCGACGATGACCGAGTGGTCGATGACGAGGTCGACGGGAACGAGCGGGTTGATCTTCTCCGCGTCGCCGCCGAGCGAGACCATGGCGTCGCGCATTGCCGCGAGGTCGACAACAGCCGGGACGCCGGTGAAGTCCTGCATCAGCACGCGTGCCGGACGATACGCGATTTCATTTTCCGCGGTGCCCTTGTCACTCAGCCAGGCGGCGACGTTCTCGATGTCCTTCTTGGTGACCGAGCGGTCATCCTCATTGCGCAGCAGGTTTTCCAGCAGCACCTTCATCGAATAGGGAAGCTTCGAAACGCCGGCAAGGCCGTTCGCTTCCGCCTTCGGCAGGCTGTAGTAAACATAATCCACACCGTTCACGGTGAGCGTGGAGCGACATTTGAAGCTGTCGAGGGATTTGGACACTGGATAATACCCCGTTCCGTCTGATCGCCAAAAACTGACGTACGAACGCCCGAGCGCAGGAAGCGCGAATTGGGATGCGGGTGCGGCCATTTCCGCTGTCCGTACGTGGAATGTCATTCCATGTTCGGCGCTTGGATGAAATTCACGCCGACCGCTGGCGTGTTGGCCGCGTTATAGATAATTTCTCCAGATGGTGCCAGACCAACCAAGGTTCAATCGGAACTTTTTTTGCTGTGCGGCAAAGAGCGTCAAGGAAGCTGAAAATACATGCGCCTGCTGGCTGAAGGTTTGAGTGCAAGGCGCGGCGAGGACCTGATTTTTAACGATATTTCCTTTTCCCTCGGAGAGGGAGAGGCCCTTGTGGTGACGGGCCCGAACGGCTCCGGCAAGTCGACCCTGCTCAGGGTTCTGGCAGGTCTTTTGCAGGCCGAATCGGGCAGGCTCAGGATCGAGGAAGGACCGGCGGAATTCGACCACCCACGCGAGCTCAGCCACTATCTCGGCCACCGCAACGCGATGAAGCGCGAGCTGACCGTCCGGGAAAATCTTTCCTTCTGGCAGCGATTCATGGGTGATTCGCCGGGAGGCTTCGGCGTCGATATCGCCGCTGCGGCAGGAGCCGTAGGCCTTGCCGGCATCACGCACCTGCCATTCGGCTATCTTTCGGCCGGACAGCAGCGGCGCATGGCCATGGCCAAGCTTCTCGTCGCGCATAGGCCGATCTGGCTGCTCGACGAGCCGACCGCAGCGCTCGATGCGGGGGCGGACAGGCTGTTCGCCGGGCTCGTGACGGGTCATCTCGAACGCGGCGGTATCGTCATTGCCGCCACCCATCAGCCTCTGGGGCTGGGGTCGACGCAGGGCCTGCAGATGAAGGGGTTCACACTTTGATCGCCCTCTTCCTTCGCGACCTCAAGCTCTCGGTGCGTGCAGGCGGCGGCGCAATGATCGGCGTTCTGTTCTTCATGACCGTCGTTGCCGTCGTGCCCTTCGGGGTCGGGCCGGATCTCAATCTCTTGTCGCGCATCGGTCCGGCGATGCTCTGGATCGGGGCGTTGCTCGCCTCGCTGCTCGGTCTCGACCGTCTTTTCCAGGCGGAGCGTGAAGACGGATCGCTCGATCTCTTGCTGATGCAGGAGACGCCGCTGCTCATGACGGTGTTCGTCAAATGCGCCGCCCATTGGGCGGCGACGGGGCTCCCGCTTGTCATTGCCTCGCCGCTGCTCGGGCTCTTCATGAACATGAACGAGCTCGCGATCGGCGCGACGATGCTCACGCTTCTTGCCGGCACGCCGGCCATCACCCTCATCGGCGCTGTTGGTGCCGCGGTCGCTGTCGCCCTGCCGCGAGGCGGGCTGCTCGTCTCGATCCTCGTTCTGCCGCTTGCCGTTCCCGTGCTGATCTTCGGCGTCAGCGCGGTCTATGCGGCGATCGAGGATCCCGCCCCGTTTCTGCCGCCTTTCATGATATTGATGGCGATAACCCTGTTCTTCGCAGTAATCGGTCCGGTCGCCGCAGCCGCCGCGCTCAGGCACTCGGCCGATTGAGAGCGTTACGGTTAAATGAACTGAAGCAATACGCTTTGCGTTTTGGTTATTGCATGTCGTCGTCCCAAGACCACTGCGCACTTTGCGGGACATGCGTTAACGTGATTGACCAGGGTCAATTGCGGAAGAGATGCTTCCGCGTTAAAGAGCCGACATGAGCGAAAACAGCTTGGCCATACGCAAATTCAGCGATCTCGCCAATCCGACCCGGTTTCTGGCGCTGGCGGATCGTGTTCTGTTCTGGTTTGCCGCCGCCACCGTCCTGTTCTTCGCCGTTGGCCTCTGGCTTTCCTTTACGACCGAGGGCGACTATCAGCAGGGCGAGACGGTGCGCATCATGTATGTGCACGTGCCGGCGGCCTGGCTGTCGATGATGTGCTACACGGTGATGGCGATTTCCGCGCTCGGCACGCTCGTCTGGCGCCATCCGCTGGCCGACGTTTCCGCCAAGGCCGCCGCACCGATCGGCGCCTGCTTCACCTTTCTCGCGCTCGTCACCGGTTCGCTCTGGGGCAAGCCGATGTGGGGGGCCTGGTGGGTTTGGGATGCGCGGCTGACTTCGGTCTTCGTGCTCTTCCTCATGTATCTCGGGCTGATCGCGCTCAATCGCGCCATGGACGATCCTGCCCGCTCGGCTCGCGTCTCCGCTGTTCTCGTGCTGGTCGGCTTCGTCAACATCCCGATCATCAAGTTTTCCGTCGAGTGGTGGAACACGCTGCATCAGCCGGCGAGCGTGTTGCGCCTCGACGGGCCGACCATCGATCCCGAGTTCTTGTGGCCGCTTCTGGTCATGGCGGTCGCCTTTACGCTTCTGTTCTTCACTCTGCACATCGCGGCAATGCGCAACGAGATCTGGCGCCGCCGGGTAACGTCGCTCCGCCGTCAGGCGGTGCGCAATGCCGGCCGGGAGGCACAGGGACTATGATGAGCCATGCCGCCTATGTCCTTGCGAGCTATGCCGTCGCCGCCGCTACGGTGGCGGGGCTCGTGTTCTGGGTCATCGGCGATGGCCGCGCCCGTCGGCGTGAGTTGAAGGAACTCGAGGCGGCCGGCATCCGACGCCGCTCGGCGGACGCCTCTGGCGGGGCCGGCCGATGAGCAGCACCCACGCGCCCCAGCCGGACGAGCGGAAACCCGGCGCCTTGCGCTTCGTGTTCGCAGCGCTGCCGCTCATCATCTTCGCGGCGCTGGCGCTGATCTTCTGGAGCCAGCTGAATTCCGGCAAGAATGTCAGCGAAATCCCCTCGGCGCTGATCGGCACGAAGGCGCCGAAGCTCGATCTGCCGCCGCTTGAAGGCGCGACGCTAGCGGGCCAGCCGATGCCGGCGCTCAGCGATGCGGTGATCAAGGGCAGGCTGACGCTCGTCAATATCTGGGCCTCCTGGTGCGTGCCCTGCCGGCAGGAGCACCCGATCATCCTCGAGCTCTCCAAGGACCCAAGGTTTCTGGTCGTCGGCATCAACTACAAGGATCAGAACGAAAACGCGCTGCGTTTCCTGGGCGAGCTCGGCAATCCGTTCTCGGCGATCGGCGTCGATCCGCGCGGCAAGGCCGCGATCGACTGGGGCGTCTACGGCATCCCGGAATCCTATCTCGTCGGCGCCGACGGCACGATTCTCTACAAGCGTGTCGGTCCTTTTGACGAACGCAGCCTCAAGGAAGGGCTGATGCCGGCGATCGAGAAGGCGCTCGCCGGCTCGTAAGCGGCGAAATCACTGAGGTCAAAGGCCAGCCTGCCAGCCCTTCACCGCGTCGAGCGGCCAGACGAGCATCAGCACGTTCAAGGTGAGATTGTCGCGCACCGTCCAGGCGGTGAAGAGTTCGAGGACGATCGCGATTGCAACTGTTACAGCGACCGGCAGCCGTGAGGCGAGCAGGAAGCCTGTTGCCATGGCCAGTGTGTCCATGGTGGAATTCAGGATGCTGTCGCCGAAATAGTCGAGCGAGATCGTCGCCGAACGGTAGCGGTTGATCACCATCGGCGTGTTCTCGGCAATTTCCCAGGCGGATTCGATCACGGTCGCGAGAAGCAGGCGCGCGCTCAGCGGTTTGCCGCGCAGAGCCAGGTGTCCGAGGCCGTAGAAGAGGAAACCGTGGATGATGTGGGACGGCGTGTACCAGTCGGTAATGTGCTGTGAGTTTCCGCTGGACTTGACCACGCCCTCCCAGAACTTGATGTAGCCGCACTCGCAGATCCACAGCCGACCCATGAAATACTGCGTCAATATCTGGACGACCACCACGCCAAGGCAGGCCATCAGCCAGAACCGGGCCCAGCGTTGTCTGTTGTCGTCGGTCCCGGCTGCGATCGTCACTCGGCGCTATCCTGTTCGAGCGAATGCTTCATGATCAGCGGCATCTGGGCGAGGGTGAAGAGAATGGTGATCGGCATCGTTCCCCAGACCTTGAAGGCGACCCAGAAATCGGTCGAGAAGGAGCGCCAGACGATCTCGTTCAAGACCGCGAGGAACAGGAAGAAGAGGCCCCAGCGGATCGTCAGCTTCCGCCAGCCGTCGTCGTCCAGCTTGAAGGCGGCGTGAAAGACGTAGCCGAGCAGCGACTTGCCAAAGAGAAGGCCGCCGAGCAGGATCGCGCCGAAGAGCGTGTTGACGATCGTCGGCTTCATCTTGATGAACGTGTCATTCTGCAGCCAGAGCGTCAGCGCGCCGAACACGAAGACGACGATCCCGGAAACGAGCGGCATCATCGGCAGTGTTCGGGTCAGCATCCAGGAAGCGACGAGCGCTGTCGCCGTTGCCGCCATGAACAGGCCGGTGGCAACGAAGATCGGGCCGCCGAGTTGCGAAAGGGCGGGGAATTCCCGCGCCAACCAGTCGCCGCGCGAATTGGCGAAGAAGAAGACCATGAGAGGTCCGAGCTCCAGCACCAGTTTCAGGAGCGGACCTACTTCTCTCCGCGGCTTGGCGGCCTCGAATGTCGACATTTGCGGATCCTGTTCGTGCATCTCTCATCTTGCTACTGCATGTTTCCTTAAATCGTATCCGATTTAAGGAAACATGCAGCAATTCAAAGTGTTACAGCGTCCCTTGCGCGTCTGATAAGACGGGCGGCGCTGTAGAGTGGGGCGCGGGCGGAAAACCGCTTCACGCTTTCCTCGCCTCGCTCTGACCGCTCATAACACCAGCATTGCGGCAAAACCATATCAGCGCGGCCGCCGGCGTCCAAACGTTCCTTGTAGGGCCATCGCCGTCCTCAGGCGGCGACGCCGGCGATTGCTTCGGCGAAATCCTTTGCCTCGAAGGGTTCGAGATCGTCGACGCCTTCGCCGACACCGATGAAATAGACCGGCAACTTGTGCTTTGCGGAAATCGCCACGAGGATGCCGCCGCGCGCGGTGCCGTCGAGCTTGGTCATGATGAGACCGCTGACGCCTGCGACGTTGCGGAAGATCTCGACCTGCTGGAGCGCATTCTGGCCGGTCGTCGCGTCGAGCGTCTGCAGGACCGTGTGCGGCGCGTCGGGATCGAGCTTGCCGAGAACGCGCACGATCTTTTCGAGTTCCGCCATCAGCTCGGTTTTGTTCTGCAGCCGCCCGGCCGTGTCGATGATCAGCACATCCGACTTCTTTTCGCGCGCGAGCTGGAACGCCTCATAGGCAAGCCCGGCGGCGTCGGCGCCAAGCTTCGAGGAGACGATGTCGGATTTCGTCCGTTCGGCCCAGATCTTCAATTGCTCGATGGCTGCGGCGCGGAACGTGTCGCCGGCCGCAAGCATCACCTTCAGGCCCGCGCCGGAGAGCTTTGCTGCGAGCTTGCCGATCGTCGTGGTCTTGCCGGTGCCGTTGACGCCGACGACGAGAATCACGTGCGGCTTGTGGCTGAGATCGAGCTCGAGCGGTTTGGCGACCGGCGCCAGCACCTTGGTGATTTCTCCGGCCATGATGCGCGACACGTCCTCGCCGGAGACATCCTTGCCGTAGCGCTCGGAGGCGAGCGTGTCGGTAATGCGCATCGCGGTCTCGACGCCAAGGTCAGCCTGGATCAGCAGGTCTTCGAGATCCTGCAGCGTCGCCTCGTCGAGCTTCCTCTTGGTGAAGAGGCTGGTGATCTGGCCGGTCAGCTGTGACGAGGTGCGCGCAAGGCCACGGCGCAGGCGCTGGTACCAGTTAAGCTTCGGCTGGAGTGCGGCTGCTTCTTCCCTTGGACGCTGGTCGAAGACGGCGAAGCCTTTTGGGAGAGCCGGTGCGGCTGTGATTTGATCCCCCTCCCTTTCGGGGAGATGTCCCGAAGGAACAGAGTGGGGTGTCGCGGCGTCCTCGCGAGGCGCGGCGCCGTCGGAGAGGGGTTTACCCCCCTCTGCCCTGCCGGGCATCTCCCCCCCAAGGGGGGAGATTGGAGGATGCACGCTTTCGTCGCCAGCGGTGTCGGCGTTTGCCTCGGGCTCTTGGCGCTTGGCATCCTCGGTCGCGGTCGAGGCGGCGAGATTGTCTCTGCCGATCGACTCGTTTCGCGGGGCGGTGCGGTCGTCCTTTGTGGTTGCCTCGGTCTCCCCCTGATCTCCCCCCTTGCGGGGGAGATGTCCCGAAGGGACAGAGGGGGGTGTGGCGACCTTGGCCTCATCATCGAGCGCAACGGTGGGCTCGGAAGCGGCGTCACTCCACTCTGCACTGCCGGGCATCTCCCCCACAGGGGGGGAGATCGGAGGAGGCGCGCTCTCGTCTTCTATCGCAACGCTCTCGTCGGCAACGGTCTCCGTGTTTGCCTCGACCGCTTCGCTACGCGCATCGACCTCATCCGGGGCGCTCTCGGTCGAGGGCGTAATCGCCGCTGCGCGGGCCTCCTCGATCGCGCCACGGTCGTCCTCTGCGGTAGCCTCGACCGCCCGCGGCTCGTCGGAGAGATCTTCCGAAGGGACAGAAGGGGGCGTCACTGCCTCAGCGATAGTCGCCTCCGGCGTCTCCTGCGGCGGTACAGGTTTCTCCTCGACGGCGTCCTTGCCGAAGGAGAAGATCTTCTTGATGAAACCGATTGCCATGGGAATATCCGCGTGTCAGGCCGCAGCCAGCTGTTTTCGCTGCATCGTCAGGTGCTTGCCATTGTGCCCGGTGATCGTGACGTTAATGAGCGACCGCGGCTCGAGGCCGGCTGCATCGACGAGCGTGAAGTTTTCCGTGTGCGCGAGCCCGTTCATCTCGACCAGGATCGACTGCTCGCCGCCAACCATTCGGTCAAGGTGCGCGGCGTGAAGCTCGGCGCCCTTCGCGCGGAGACGGGCGGCGCGCTCCTTGACGAGCGCCCGATCGACCTGCGGCATCCGTGCGGCCGGCGTGCCGGGGCGAGCGCTGTAAGGAAAGACGTGCAGGTGGGCTATGCCGCAGTCCGCCGCGAGGCGCGCGGCATTCTCGAACATCGCCTCGGTCTCGGTCGGAAAACCGGCGATCATGTCGGCGCCGAAGCTGATCTCGGGCCTTAGGCGCCGCACCTGATCACAGAAGGCGCGGGCATCGGCACCCGAATGCCGCCGCTTCATGCGCTTCAGAATGAGGTCGTCGCCGTGCTGGAGCGAAAGATGCAGATGCGGCATGAAGCGCGGCTCGTCAGCGATCAGATCGAGGAGATGCCGATCGGCCTCGATGCTGTCGATCGAGGAGAGGCGCAGGCGCAGGATGTCCGGCACCTGTTTCAACAGCGTCTTGGCAAGCAGCCCGAGCGTCGGCGTTCCCGGTAGATCGGCGCCATAGCTCGTCGCGTCGACGCCGGTCAGCACGATCTCGCGATAGCCGCCTTCGACAAGCCGGCGCGCCTGTTCGACGACCGCGCCCATTGGTACCGAGCGGGAATTGCCGCGGCCGAAAGGAATAATGCAGAAGGTGCAGCGATGGTCGCAGCCGTTCTGCACCTGGATGAAGGCGCGCACGTGCCCGTCTATATGCTTCACCATCTGGGGCGCGGTTTCCGTGACGCTCATTATGTCGTTGACGCGGAGCTTTTCTTCCGCTGAGACGCCGAAATCCGGTAGCGAGCGATAGGAGGCGCTCTTTAGCTTTTCCTCGTTGCCGAGCACTGCATCCACCTCGGCCATTTCGGCAAAGGTTTCCTTCTCCGTCTGGGCGGCGCAGCCGGTGACAATGATGCGGGCGTGCGGGTTGTCGCGCCGTGCACGGCGGATCGCCTGGCGCGCCTGGCGCACGGCCTCGCCGGTTACGGCGCAGGTGTTGACGAGAATGGCGTTGTTCAGCCCCGCCTTCTCGGCTTCGGCCCGCATCACTTCCGATTCATAGGTGTTGAGGCGGCAGCCGAAGGTTATGACCTCGACGCCGCTCAAAGTGCCTGTGCTCCGCTGTCGCCAGCCGGAGCGCCGTCGCGCTGAAAGGCGCCGGAGGCTGGATCGACGGTGCCCGACCATTCCCACTCGGCCGGTCCGGTCATGATCACGTGATCGTCCCGCTCGCGCCATTCGATGAGGAGCGGCCCGCCCGGAACGTTCACAGTCACCGTCCGCTCCGTCCGGCCAGTCCGGACACCGCTGACGGTGGCGGCACAGGCGGCCGAGCCGCAGGCAAGCGTCAGCCCCGTGCCACGCTCCCAGGTCCTGAGATCCATTTCCTGAGGCGAACGGACGCGGGCGATCGAGATGTTGGCGCGCTCGGGGAACATCGGATGATTTTCGAGCAGCGGCCCGAAGCGATCGAGTTCATAGGACCAGACGTCGTTCTCGACCCAGAAGATCGCATGCGGGTTGCCCATCGAGGCAACGGAAGGCGAATGCAGGACAGGATCGTCGATCGGCCCGATCTGCAGTTCGATCCGGCGGGTGTCGTGGAATTCCTCCGAGAGCGGGATTTCGTTCCAGCCAAAACGTGGGCTTCCCATGTCGACCGAGATCGTGCCGTCGTCATGCTCCTTCGCTTCGAGCAGGCCGGCGACCGTATGGAAGAGGAAGGCCTTCTTGCCGGTTTCGGCCGCGAGCGCCTGGACGACGCAACGGGTGCCGTTGCCGCAAGCCTGCGCCATCGATCCGTCGGAATTGATGATCTCGATCCAGGCATCGGTGCCGGCGGCCTTGGGATCGTGGATCGCCATGATCTGATCGAATTCCGTGGCCGGATCGGCATTGAGCGCAATGGCGGCTTCAGGCGTCACGCGATCCTTCCGGCCGCGCATGTCAACGACCAGGATCTTGTTTCCAAGCCCGTTCATCCTGGCAAATTGCACGCTGTCGGCCATGTCGCGATTGTCCAACTGGCCTCCAATTCCGGGGAGGCGTCCTTCATTTGCGCTGTATATGGCGGAAAAGCCCGGAAATTACCAGTGCCCGCTTTATTCGGCGCTCTTTGCGGCGGCGGGAACGTCGAAGACCTCGCCGGGACGCAATGCCCTGAACCGCGTCCGTTCTATGCCGGCCTTTTCGAGCGCTGCCTCAAGGGCTTTCAGCGGCTCCTCGATCCCCTCGTTGGTCAGCCGGAACGTGCCCCAGTGGTGCCCGGCGACGTGCTCGGCGCCGCAGGCGATCATGCCCATGACCGCCTCCTCCGGGTTCTGGTGCTGGGACGCCATGAACCAGCGCGGCTCGTAGGAGCCGAACGGCAGATTGGCGAGGCGGAATGAACCGTGCTTGGCGCGGGCGGCACGATAGTTGATGCCGTCGTGAAAGCCGGTGTCGCCGACATGATAGATCTTGCCGGCCGGCGTCTCGATCACGAAGGCGGCCCATAGCGCCATGCGCCGGTCGCCGGAGCGGCGTGCCGACCAGTGATGGCAGGGCTCGGCGTGGATGGTGATCCCGTCTTCCACCTCGACCCGGTCGCCCCAGTCGACAACGGATATTTCCGCGTTCGGGACCGAACGCCGGATGATCGTGTCGTTGCCGAGCGGCGTCACGATGCGTGGCGCGTGTTCCGCGTTCAATGCGGTGAGCGTGGCGAGGTCGAGGTGGTCGTAGTGATTGTGCGTGACGAGCACGATATCGATCGGCGGCAGGTCATCCATGAGAATGCCGGGCGCGTTGCGCCGGTGTGGACCGGCAAAGGTGAAGGGGCTTGCGCGATGCGACCAGACCGGGTCGGTCAAGATGTTCCACCCGCCGACCTGGATCAGGAGCGTCGCGTGCCCGACCATGGTTACCCTCAGACCGTCGCCGTCGACATTGAGGTCGGGTCTCCCCTGAAGGAACGGACTGGCATAGTGGCCCGGCCATCTTGTCCGGCGGCCGCCGAGCTGCCAGCGCAGCAGATCGCCGAAGCCACGCGGCGCGGTGCCGCCGGGATTGAAGAAGCGAACGCCGTCGAAATGGTCCGAAACGGGCCCGCTGTAATAGGGATTGCCACCTTTCTTCATTGCCGTCCTCGGCTGCCGTTGCAATGAAACAAGATAGGCGCGCCGGACGCCTCATCACAGGGCGGAGGCAAGGGCCCTTAACAAATTCTTGAAGATGACAACTCGATTGCTATTATGCGCAGATGCTTGTTCGCTTCGATAAACAGGAACGCCTTTACAAGGCTATCAGACTTCTTCGCCCCATCCATCGCAACGTCAACAGGACGGTTGAGAGAATGCTTGAGGGGGCAGGAATTACGGTCGCCGAGCGTGCCGTGCTGGAATTGCTCTGCGGAGAGCCGTTGACGGTGCCGGAAGCAGCAAGGCGGCTGTCGATGAAGAGGCAGTTCGTCCAGCGCATGGCCGCCGGCCTCCTGGCGAAAGCCCTGATCGAGAAAAAGCCCAATCCCGAGCATCGCAGAGCCTATTTCTGCGCTCCAACCCCCGCCGGCCGCGAGTTGTTCAACGCGATCCACCAGCGCGAACTCGAACTGCTGCATGCCGCTCTCGGCGACATCAACCAGACGGAGGTGGTGGTGGCTCTCCGGGTGATGACTCGCGTCGATGCGGCGTTCGAGGAACTGGCACGCCAATGGGGTGTGGAGGAACGCGGATGATGTGGGTTCTGGCGGTGGTCGGGGCGATCCTCCTTGCTGTCGCCCTCTTTACCATGCGCTTGAGATATGAGTTGCGGAGGGCGAACACGCCGACCACCGGCGAGCGCATCGACATTTCCATGCGGCCGAACCTGGCGCTGCTCGTCATTGACGTGCAGAAGGATTTCACCTCCGTCGGCGGGAAGTTCGGCTGGGAGGAGGCCTATCTGAAGGCGCGCCTTGCCATGATCAGCACGGCCGTCGTCAAGGCGAGCGAAGCCGAAATCCCGGTGATCGCCGTCCGTCATGTCTATGGCGCTCCGCTCATCCGGCTGATGATCTGGCTGTTTGGCGAGGGGCGGGGAATTCCGGGATCGAAGGGGCTCGGTCTTTCGTTGCCGCTGACGCCGGATTTCGAGGTGGTGAAATCGGTGAGCGACAGCTTCTCGTCGCCGGAGCTCGAGGGCTACCTCGCCGCAAACAGGGTCGGCACGTTGCTGCTGACAGGGCTCGATGGTTGCTATTGCGTCCAGAACACGGCCAACGGCGCGCTCAACCGCGGCTACCGAGTGGAGATCCTCGAAAACGCCGTATTGAGTCGTGACGAGGGTGAATGGCGCAAGCATTCCGAGGCGCTCGAAGGGCGGGGTGCCGTCCTCACCTGAAGCGGCCTCCAGCGAATTTGCCGCCAATCCTTGACTTTTCACCCGCTTTCCTGTTTATCGCGGCCAATTCCTTCGCAAGTGAAGACTTCGAAGCCGCCGACCGGGCCCCGCAAAGGTATAAAGAGAGCCCGGAGGTCAACATCCGACAGCGCGTTGCGCCCTCGGGTGGTTTTTGGCTTTGTGCCTTGTTTTCCGGGCGAGGGAACCCACGTTTCCGGCTGAACCATTGGTAAAACCGGAAACCAGAAGGAAGAGAGAATGTTCGAGAGCCTCCAGGACCGTCTTGGTTCCATATTGAATGGACTGACCGGCCGCGGCGCCCTGTCGGAAGCTGATGTTTCCGCGGCGCTCCGGGAGGTTCGCCGTGCGCTGCTCGAAGCCGACGTCGCGCTCGATGTCGTACGTTCCTTCACCGAAAAGGTTCGCGAGAAGGCGGTCGGCGCCGAAATCCTGAAGTCGATCAAGCCCGGCCAGATGGTCGTCAAGATCGTCCATGACGAGCTTGTCGCAATGCTCGGCTCCGAGGGCGTGCCGATCGACCTCAACGCGCCCGCTCCGGTCGTCATCATGATGGTCGGCCTGCAGGGCTCGGGCAAGACGACGACGACCGGCAAGATCGCCAAGCGGCTGACGGCGCGGGACAAGAAGAAGGTCCTGATGGCTTCGCTCGATACTCGTCGTCCGGCCGCGCAGGAGCAATTGCGCCAGCTTGGCGTCCAGACGGGCGTCGATACGCTGCCGATTATCGCCGGTCAGTCGCCGACCGACATTGCCGCGCGCGCCGTCCAGGCGGCCAAGCTCGGCGGCCATGACATCGTCATCCTCGATACGGCCGGCCGTACCCATATCGACGAGCCGTTGATGATCGAGATGGCGGAGATCAAGCGGAAGTCCAATCCGCACGAGATCCTGCTCGTTGCCGATGCGCTGACCGGTCAGGACGCGGTCAATCTCGCACGCAATTTCGACGACCGCGTCGGCATCACCGGTCTCGTGCTGACCCGCATGGACGGCGACGGCCGAGGCGGTGCGGCGCTGTCGATGCGCGCCGTCACTGGCAAGCCGATCAAGCTCATCGGCGTCGGCGAGAAGATGGATGAGCTCGAGGAGTTCCATCCCCGCCGCGTCGCCGACCGTATCCTCGGCATGGGCGATATCGTTTCGCTGGTCGAAAAGGCGGCGGAAAACATCGACACCGAAAAGGCGGCCGCCATGGCCGCCAAAATGGCCAAGGGCAAGTTCGACCTGAACGACCTCGCCGATCAGCTCCGCCAAATGCAGAAGATGGGGGGCATGGGCGGCATCATGGGGCTGATGCCCGGCATGGCCGGCATGAAGGACAAGATGGCCGCCGCCGGCCTCGACGACAAGCTTTTCAAGCGCCAGCTCGCCATCATCTCGTCGATGACCAAGGCCGAGCGCGCCAATCCGGATATCCTCAAGCATTCGCGCAAGAAGCGCATCGCCAGCGGCTCCGGCACCGATGCCGCCGACATCAACAAGCTTCTGAAGATGCACCGCCAGATGGCGGACATGATGAAGATGATGGGTGGCAAGGGCAAAGGCGGCATGATGAAGCAGATGATGGGCGGTCTTGCCAACAAGATGGGGCTTGGGGGCATCAGCGGCGCCATGCCGGATCTCTCGAAGCTCGACCCGAAGCAGCTCGAAGCCCTGCAGAAGCAGGCGGAAGCTGCCGGCCTCGGAAAACCTGGCGGCGGTCTACCTGGCGTCGGTGGTGGCGGATTGCCCGGCCAAGGACTGCCAGGCCTGGGCGGCGCAAAGCTTCCGGGTCTCGGTTTCCCCGGCCTTCCCGGCTTGCCCAAGAAGAAGTGAGGATCGCGAGACAAATGGTTGATCCCGAGATCAGAGAGGAATTGGCGGGCTACCGGCAATCGATCGACAATATCGATGCCGCGCTCGTCCACATGCTGGCCGAACGTTTCCGCTGCACCAAGGCGGTCGGCGTTCTGAAAGCCAAGCATCAATTGCCGCCGGCGGATCCGGCGCGCGAGGAATACCAGATCGAACGCCTCCGCCGTCTGGCGAAGGATGCCAATCTGGACCCGGATTTCGCCGAGAAGTTCCTGAACTTCATCATCAAGGAAGTCATCCGGCATCATGAAGCCATCGCCGCCGATCGCTCGCAGCCCGCGAGCAACGCCGGCGCAACCCATTCCGCTTGAAAGAAGCGGTCAAAAGAAGCCTGCAAGGAGTAATTGAAATGGCACTGAAAATTCGTCTCGCCCGTGGTGGTTCCAAGAAGCGCCCCTACTACCAGATCGTTGTCGCCGATGCGCGCAGCCCGCGTGACGGCCGCTTCCTCGAGAAGCTCGGTTCCTGGAACCCGATGCTCGGCAAGGACGACGAAAAGCGCGTCGAGCTCGACGCTGACCGCGTGAACCACTGGATCGCCCAGGGCGCGCAGCCGACCGACCGCGTCCTGCGCTTCCTCGACCAGGCTGGTCTTGCCAAGCGCCCGGCCCGCAACAACCCGAACAAGGCACAGCCCGGCAAGAAGGCACAGGAACGTGCCGCTGAAGCCAAGCAGCGCGCCGAAGAAGCGGCTGCAGCCGCTGCCGAAGCAGCCGCGGAATAATATCCGTCAAAACGGTGTGGCAAACGGGTGGCATTTTCATGCCGCCCGTTTTGCTTTATGTGCACACGGAATTCCGGACCGCGCCCCGAAATCGGAAATGGATGCAGACCATGAGCAAACTTGAAAATCCAGTCCTGGTGGCGACGATCGGTGCGGCCCAGGGCCTGCGCGGCGAAGTGCGTGCAAAATCCTATACCGCTGATCCGACCGCGCTCGGCGACTACGGCAACCTGCACAGCGCGGACGGCCGCGTCTTCGAGGTGCTCGAAATCCGCGAGGCCAAGAACATGGTCGTAGTGCGCTTTCGCGGCATCAACGACCGGACTGCCGCCGAAGCCCTCAACGGGCTCGAACTTTTCATCGAACGCGACAATCTTCCCGACGACGATCTCGACGAGGATGAGTTCTTCTACGCCGATCTCGAAGGGTTGGAGGCGGTTGACGGAACCGGCCGGAGTTACGGCTCGGTAACCGGCGTCTTCGACTTCGGTGCCGGCGACCTGCTGGAACTGAAGGGGCCGGGCCGGCGGCCGGTGCTGATCCCCTTTACCGAATGGTCGGTACTCGAAATTGATCTCGAGGCGGGCAGGCTGCTGGTCGATCCGGTTGCGGCCGGCCTTCTTGACGCCAAGGATGACGGCGCCGGCAATCCGTTCCCGAAGAAGAGCAAGTGAGCAGTTCGGCATGTCCTTTCGCGCGACGGTCCTGACGCTCTATCCGGAAATGTTTCCCGGACACCTTGGCGTTTCGCTCGCCGGCAAAGCACTGGAGCGCGGGCAATGGTCGATCGAGGCCGTGCAGATCCGCGATTTCGCCGAGGACAAGCACCGCACCGTCGACGACACGCCGGCCGGCGGCGGCGCCGGCATGGTGCTGAAGCCCGACGTGCTGGCGCGCGCGATCGACGGGGTTTCCGCTGCCGATGGTCGTCCGCGATTACTGATGAGCCCGCGTGGTCGGCCGTTGACGCAGGATCGCGTGCGGGAACTCGCCGCCGGTCCCGGCGTCGTCATTGTCTGCGGCCGTTTCGAGGGAGTCGATCAGCGGGTCATCGACAGCCGCAATCTCGAGGAAGTGTCGATCGGCGACTATATTCTCTCCGGCGGCGAGCCTGCGGCGCTCGTGCTGCTCGATGCCGTCGTGCGCATCCTGCCCGGCGTGATGGGCAACGAATTGTCGGGCCTGCACGAAAGTTTCGAGGACGGCCTTCTCGAGCATCCGCATTACACGCGGCCACAAGTCTTCGAAGGCCATGAAATTCCGGCCGTGCTCACCTCGGGAAACCACGGCGCCATCGCCAAATGGCGCGAGGCCGAGGCCCGGAAATTGACGGCGGAGCGCCGGCCGGATCTTCTACAGCGCCGCGCGTCTCACAAGGCGCGCTAAGGACGCTGTAGCACTCTGAATTGCTGCATGTTTTTATCCTTAAATCGGCTCCGATTTGAGGAAACATGCAGTAGAGCGCGCGCCGTCGGTCAGCCGGTGAAGAAATAATAGGCGGCGAGCAACAGGCCGACCGCGACGACGAGCGCCCGAATGATCGCCTGCGGAACGCGGCGCGCCGCCCAGACGCCCGAATAGCCGCCAAGGGCCGCACCCGGAACCATGATCGCTGCGTGCAGCCAGGAGACGACCCCGCCTGCGGCAAAGACAGCAATTGCGATCGCGGCAATGACGATCGAGATGAAGTTCTTCAGCGCATTCAGCCGATGGTAGCCGCCGCCGGTCGCGAGCCCCAGCACCGCCAGCATCATGATGCCCATGCCGGCGCCAAAGAAACCGCCATAGATGGAGGTCACCATCTGGCTGGCGATCCCGAGCGGCCCGATTCGGTGTTCGTCGCTGCGCGCCTTGGGTTTCAGCAGGGGGCCGGCCGCGAAGATCACCGTCGCGGCGATCAGCAACCAGGGCACCATCGCGCGGAAGGACGGGTTGGAGAGCGAAAGCAGGAGCAACGCACCCGCAAGTCCGCCGATCGCCGAAATGATGCCAAGGACGATTGCGTTCCGCCGGTCCGCGCGGATTTCCTTGGCATAGGCAAGCGCCGAGGTGATGTAGCCGGGAAACTGGATGATCGACGAGGTGGCATTGGCAACGATCGGCGGCAGCCCGCCAAGCGTCATGGCGCCGAAGGTCAGAAAGGTGCCGCCGCCTGCGATGGCGTTGACGACACCGGAAAGGAACCCCGAAACAAAAAGCAGAAGAGCTTGGACGATCGTCATGGCTATCCCCGAACCGCGTGGACACCGGGATAGCCGCTGGCGAAATCGACCGCAAGCCCGCCGCCGAAACTGTCTCTAATGCCTGGAATTTCAGGCAATTCTGATAAAATGCCGTTTCTGAGGCGGCAAGCGTCTACAGCGCCGCGCGTCTTATCAGACGCGCAAAGGACGCTGTAGCACTTTGAAGTGCTGCATGTTTTTATCCTTAAATCGGCTACGATTTAAGGAAACATGCAGTCGAAAATCCGCTTTCGGGGATGACAAGGCGGATCGTTTGGTGTATGTGCCGCCCCGGTTCGGGTTCTTTGCCCGTCGACCACCAACAAAGAATGGCGAATCCGCTCCTGCCACAAGTACGGCAAAGCTTGAAGGGAAAACCAACAGGCTGATCGAGAGCGCTCTGGCTGTTTCAGAAGAACGCAAAGGTTAGACCGATGAACATCATCCAGCAGCTGGAAGCCGAACAGGCCGCCAAGATCGCCGCAAAGCGCACCCTTCCCGATTTTTCCGCCGGCGATACCGTTCGCGTCAACGTCCGCGTTGTCGAAGGCAACCGTACCCGCGTCCAGGCCTATGAAGGCGTCTGCATCGCCCGTTCCGGCGGCGGCATCAACGAGAGCTTCACCGTTCGCAAGATCTCCTACGGCGAAGGCGTCGAGCGCGTATTCCCGGTTTATTCTCCGCTCGTAGAGAGCGTCGAAGTGGTCCGCCGCGGTAAGGTTCGTCGCGCCAAGCTCTACTATCTGCGTGACCGTCGCGGCAAGTCGGCCCGCATCGTCGAGAACACCGGCACGCGCGCCCGTAAGCTGAACGAAGCCGAGCGCCAGACCGTTGCCGAGGAAAAGGCACGCATCGAGGCCGAAAAGGTAGCAGCCGCCCAGGCGCTTGCCGCCGAGAAGGCAGCAGCGGAAGCCGCCGAAGCAAAGGCAGCAGCCGAAGCTGCCGAGGCACAGGCAGCGGAAAACGCCGCAGAATAAGACTCAAATCCTCGGATTTGCAGAAAGATGGCCTCGGGCCGCCTTTCTTTTTTGCCTCCAGAGCGTCCTGGGCGCGTTCATGCACGCGCGGCGCTCTGAAGCGGATCACGGAAAAGCGGCTTTCCAGCCGCTTCCCTCGATTTGAAAAATCGGATGGTAATGATTTTGCGTCGATCCCAAATCATTGTCATCTATCTGCTTGTCTTCCCGGTGAAATTTGTGACATTTTCTGTCGCCACAATTTTCGGGAGCTTCTCCAATGACATGCCGTCGCCATGTGCTTGCGGGTATCGCCGCAGCCCTCGCCGTCCCATTCGCATTCTCCGCGCCCGCTGTCGCGAGCGACCTGCCGGATCTCGGCGGCAAGACGGTTGTCGTCGTCACCGAGAACGCCTATCCGCCGCTGCAATTCGTCGATCCGAAGACCGGCCACGCCGTCGGATGGGAGTATGATGCGATGAACGAGATCGCCAGACGGCTGAACTTCAAGGTCGAATACCAGAACACCAGTTGGGACGCGATGATTCAGGCGGTTTCCGACGGCCAGTACCAGGTCGGCATGACCGGTATCACCATCAAGGACGACCGCAAGGAAAAGGTCGACTTCTCCGACCCTTATATGCGCTCGCAGCAGTTCATGCTGGTGCGCGGCGACGAAACCCGCTTCAAGGACGCCAAGAGCTTCGCCGCAGTCGAGGATGCGCTGATCGGCGCCCAGCCCGGCACCTCGCCGTTCTACACGGCGGTCTATGAGATTCTCGACGGCAACGAGCAGAACCCGCGCATCAAGTTGTTCGAGACGTTTGGCGCGACGGTGCAGGCCTTGAAGGCCGGCGACGTCGACCTCGTGCTGACCGACAGCGTGGCCGCGAAGGGCTATGTCGATTCTTCGGAAGGCAAGCTCAAGGTCGTCGGCGAGCCGCTCGGCACCGAGGATTTCGGCTTCATTTTCCCGAAGGGCTCCGATCTCGTTGCCCCGATCAATGCCGCCATCAAGGCGCTGAAGGAGGACGGCACCTTCGATGCGCTGAATAAGAAATGGTTCCTCGACTACAAGATGGGCGGCTGATTGCCGGAGCGGGATGAGCAAAGTGTGCGGTTTTCCGCCGGCATCCCGCTCCAACTTATCGGAATCATGATGGCGCCAGTTAGATCCGACACTTCCGAAAAGGGCGACTATCCCTGGTGGCTGGTCGCCCTTCTCGTCATTGCCGTGGCGCTCGCCGCGGTTATTGCAACCAACGACATCTTTTCCCAGGTCTTCAACGTCGTCCTCAAAGGCATAGGCGTCACCGTTTTCGTGACGCTGATGGGTTTTGCGCTGGCGACGGTGCTAGGCCTCGGCGTGGCGTTGATGGCGCTTTCGGAGCGTGTCGCGCTGCGCCAGACCGCGCGCTTCTATACCGAGGTGATCCGTGGCGTGCCGATCCTCGTTCTGCTCTTCTACATCGCCTTCGTCGGCGCGCCGGCGCTGGTGGTCGTCGCGAACTTCGCGGCTGCGCCCTTCATCTCGGCCGGCTGGATGGAGCCGCTCGTCGTTCGCGACATCTCGCTGATGTGGCGGGCGATCATCGCCTTGATGATCGGCTATTCGGCCTTCATCGCCGAGGTCTTTCGCGCCGGCATCCAGTCGGTCGACAAGGGACAGGTGGAGGCGGCGAAGGCGCTTGGGCTTTCGCGCTACCAGCGCTTCCGCCTCGTCGTCTTTCCGCAGGCGATCCGCATCATCCTGCCGCCGCTCGGCAACGACTTCGTGGCGATGGTCAAGGATTCCTCGCTGGTCTCGGTGCTCGGCGTCGCCGATATCACTCAGATGGGCAAGATCTATGCCTCGGGCTCTTTCCGCTTTTTCGAGACCTATTCCATCGTCGCCTATGTCTATCTCATCCTGACGATTGGCCTGTCGCTGGCGCTCCGGGCGCTCGAGCGGCGGCTGCGGCGGGCGGAGGCGCCGCGGTAGGTTATCGTATTGGTTGGAGAGGGATGCTCGCGGAATCGCTCCACATCTCGCCAATTGCCGAACAGTCAAAAAATTGATATGAGCACGGCCATGGAATCCAAATTCGGATGTCGCGAACAGAAAATCGTCGTGCTGCAGGACCACAAGCGTCTACCGGCACGCTTTTTTGCGCGAGTTTCCGGCGCGCTCACCAGCCGCCTATCCTGATCGTTCGATCAGTTTTTTCCGGCCGCCCTGCTGCCGGCCGTTCCCATATTCTGAAAATTCGAATGGACATATGCCATGAGCGCACCGCGTACCCTCTATGACAAGATCTGGGACGATCACCTGGTCAACAGCCAGGAGGACGGCACCTGTCTTCTCTACATCGATCGTCACCTCGTTCACGAGGTGACGAGCCCGCAGGCCTTCGAGGGCCTGCGCATGGCCGGCCGCCAGGTCCGCGCGCCGGAAAAGACGCTCGCCGTCGTCGACCATAACGTTCCGACCTCGCCCGATCGCCACCTCGGCATCAAGAACGAGGAGAGCCGCATCCAGGTCGAGGCGCTCGCCAAGAATGCTGCCGACTTCGGCGTCGAATACTACTCCGAGAACGACAAGCGCCAGGGCATCGTCCATATCGTTGGTCCTGAACAGGGCTTCACGCTGCCGGGCATGACGATCGTGTGCGGCGACAGCCACACCTCGACCCACGGCGCCTTCGGCGCGCTGGCGCACGGTATCGGCACCTCTGAGGTCGAGCATGTCCTGGCAACGCAGACGCTGATCCAGAAGAAGGCCAAGAACATGCTGGTGCGCGTCGACGGCCAGCTGCCGCCGGGCGTCACTGCCAAGGACATCATCCTCGCGATCATCGGCGAGATCGGCACGGCCGGCGGCACCGGCCATGTCATCGAGTTCGCCGGGGAAGCCATTCGGTCGCTCTCGATGGAAGGCCGCATGACGATCTGCAACATGACGATCGAAGGGGGCGCCCGCGCCGGCCTGATCGCGCCGGACGAAACGACCTTCGCCTATATCAAGGACCGGCCGCGCGCACCGAAGGGCAAGGCCTGGGACATGGCGCTCGAATACTGGAAGACGCTGCATACGGACGAGGGCGCCCACTACGACCGCGTCGTCGTACTCGACGCCGCCAACCTGCCGCCGATCGTGTCCTGGGGTTCCTCGCCGGAAGACGTGGTCTCAGTGCAGGGTATCGTTCCGAACCCGGATGAAATCCAGGACGAGACCAAACGTGCCTCGAAGTGGCGCGCGCTCGACTATATGGGCCTGAAGCCAGGTACGAAGATCACCGACATCGCCATCGATCGGGTCTTCATCGGCTCGTGCACGAACGGCCGCATCGAGGACCTGCGCGCCGTCGCGAAGGTCGTCGAAGGCCGCAAGGTCGCCCCGACCGTTTCCGCGATGATCGTGCCGGGCTCCGGTCTCGTCAAGGAACAGGCGGAAGCCGAGGGACTCGACAGGATCTTCAAGGAAGCGGGCTTCGACTGGCGCGAGCCCGGCTGCTCCATGTGCCTTGCGATGAACGACGATCGGTTGAAGCCGGGCGAGCGTTGCGCCTCGACGTCGAACCGCAACTTCGAAGGCCGCCAGGGCTTCAAGGGGCGCACGCATCTGGTCTCTCCGGCCATGGCCGCGGCTGCGGCGGTCGCTGGGCATTTCGTAGATATTCGCGAGTGGAAGTAAGCCGGTTCGAGCTTTCCGGCGTCTATGGCCGCCCCTCGGGGCGGCCTTTTTTTATGCGCGCGAGGGTGCGAGAATGAAATGATTGGCCGACAGATGAGGAACGCCCCATGCCTGACGACGCCAGACCCCCGACACGCCGCCTCATGTTGCTCCGCCACGGCAAATCCGCCTGGCCGGAGGGAGTTGCCGACCATCGCCGCCCGCTTGCCGGCCGCGGCCGGAAGGCGGCGCCGGCAATCGGCGCATTCATGGCGCGGCAGGAGCTGATCCCGGATCTCGCGCTCGTTTCGACCGCCCGACGCGCGCAGGAGACCTGGGAGCTCGTCGGCGAGGCGTTTCCGCACAAGGTTGACGCCCGCGACGCTGTCGCCATCTACGAGGTCGCCGCCAAGGCCATGATCGATGTGATCCGCAAGGTAGACCCGTCCGTCGAGAAGCTCATGCTCGTCGGGCACAACCCGGGCATGGCGGAGCTTGCACTCCTCCTCGCCAGCGGCGGAGACGAGGCGGCGTTGGCGCGCCTGCGCGAGAAGTTTCCGACGGCCGGGCTCGCCGTCATCGACTTCACCGTCGAGCAATGGTCGGAGATAGCGCCCGGCACGGGCCGGCTCGTTCAGTTCGTGACACCCCGCATGCTGGACGACGGAACGCGATGAGCCATCTCTGCAGCGATCTTCGCGCGTCCGATTGGACGCGCGGCGCTTTAGTTCCTACACCACCTTCACGACCGTTCCCCGGCGCATATGCCGGATCAGCCGCTTCATCGCCGGAAGGCTGACGGCGACGCAACCCTGCGTCGGCTCGTAGCCGGGGCGAATCAGGTGGAAGAAGATCGCGGAGCCGGCGTTGCGTCGTCTGCAGAAAATGTTCCAGTCCATGACCAGACATACGTCATAAAGGCCATCGTCGCGCAACATCGTCTCGTGGCTTACCGCAAGCGGGGCCTTGGCCGGGCGGTTGTAGCAGGCGTGCCCCGGATCGTCGCACCAGAGCATGTCGCGGCGGATAGCGCGCATCGGCAGGCAAGTCGGTGGCAGCGAGATGCGGTCGCGACGCATGTAGCCGCCGATCAGTTTCATCGATGCACGCGGCGTCGCGCCGTCGCCCTCGCGCTTCACCGCCGTCACGCCGCCACGGCCGATCGCCGCCTGCTCCGTTCTGCCGTCGAAACTGACAAGCGCGCGCCGACGGTCGCGGGGCGCCGTTCTGACGATGATCGTGGATTTCGGCGATCTTACTCCCGACGTTTTCTTGCGCATTATTCTCACAAAATTTTGCCTTGTCCGTGACTTAGTGACAACCATAGGCATGGTTGCATTTATGACGACGCTCAATGGCGGCCGGCTTGCCAAGCGCGGCATTTGAGCTAGTTTTGATTCAGGAAGCAAACAGGAATTGTCCCCATGGCGACACGCACCATTCTCCTTGTCGATGACGACAATGACCTGCGCGAAACATTGGTAGAACAGCTTTCTCTCTATGAAGAGTTCGACCTTCTGCAAGAGGCGACCGCCGGCAAGGGGATCCAGGCGGCTCGCGCGCATCAGGTCGACCTCCTGATCATGGATGTCGGCCTGCCCGACATGGATGGCCGCGAGGCGGTCAAGCTCCTGCGCAAAGGCGGCTTCAAGGCGCCGATCATCATGCTGACAGGCCATGACACCGATTCGGACACCATCCTCGGGCTTGAAGCGGGCGCCAACGATTACGTTACGAAGCCCTTTCGTTTTGCCGTCCTGCTCGCGCGCATTCGCGCCCAGCTTCGCCAGCACGAGCAGAGCGAGGACGCCACCTTCAGCGTCGGTCCCTACACGTTCAAGCCGAGCCAGAAACTGCTGACGATGGAGAACGGCCAGAAGATCCGCCTGACGGAGAAGGAAGCGGCGATCATCCGCTATCTCTACCGCGCCGACCAGAAAGTGGTCACGCGCGATGTCCTGCTCGAAGAGGTCTGGGGCTACAATTCCGGCGTGACCACGCACACACTGGAAACGCATGTCTACCGGCTCCGTCAGAAAATCGAGCGCGACCCTTCCAATGCAGAGATTTTGGTGACAGAGAACGGCGGCTACAAGATCGTACCTTAAGCGGGATTGAGGAAAGGCGTGAAGCGGTTTTCGGTTCCCGCATCCCGCTCCTTTCTGCATGTTTTCTTAAATCGCACCGATCAAAGGAAACATGCAGTCATTCAAAGTGCTACAGCGATCCTTGCGCGCCTGACAAGACGCGCGGCGCTGCAATACGAGCCAGGAGATTTGCCGCTTTGGCACTCAATGACGACATCGCGCTTTTATCCAACGTGGCGCTCTTTGCCGATATCAGCGAGGACAAGCTGAGGCTGATTGCCTTCGGTGCCGAGCGCCGCCGCTTGTCGAAAGGCCAGGAACTCTTTCGCGAAGGGGCGCCGGCCGACTGTGCCTTTGCCGTCGCCGCCGGCAGCTTCACGCTTTCCAAGGTGGACGGCGAAGGTCGACCGCAGCATGTGACCACGGTCGAGCGCGGCGCGCTGCTGTCCGAACTGGCGCTGATTTCCATGGTCGAACGCAAATTCACCGCAACCGCCGACGAAGACAGCGAAGTGATCCGCATCAACCGCCCGCTTTTTCGCCGAATGCTGGAAGAGTACCCGGAGGTGACGGCGCTTGTCGAAGCCCGCATCCGCGAGAACCTGCAGGCGATGATCCGGCGCGCCGAGGCGCTCGCCGGCCGTTTCGCGTAGCGCAGTGCGATTGCCCCTCATCCGGCCTGCCGGCCACCTTCTCCCCGTTCTGACGGGGAGAAGGACTCGCTGCGCGTTCTTAATCCCCGCGCCGCGCCTGCGGGGAGGGGGTTAGGGTGAGGGGTAATCATGCGCATGCCGCGTCCACAGCGTGACCTCAAAGGCGTTGCGGCCGTTAAAGCTCGAAATGCGCGATCACCGGCACGTGGTCGGAAGGGCGATCCCAGCCGCGTGCCTCGCGCAGAATGTCGATGCGGCTCAGTTTCGGCGCGAGGTCGGCCGAGGACCAGATGTGATCGAGGCGGCGACCGCGGTCGGCCAAGGCCCAATCCTTCGCGCGATAACTCCACCAGGTGTAGAGCTTTTCCGGCGGCGGAACGTGCTGGCGCATCAGGTCGACCCAGGCGCCGCCGGTCATCACCGAAATCAGGCCTTCGGTCTCGATCGGGGTATGGCTGACGATCTTCAAGAGCTGCTTGTGCGACCAGACGTCGTCCTCGAGCGGCGCGATGTTGAGATCGCCAACGAGGATCGACGAGACCCCGGCTTCGGCTTCGGCGTGCAGGAGCTTCATTTCGTCGACGAAGTCGAGTTTGTGACCGAACTTCGGATTGATCGTCCGGTCGGCCTCGTCGCCACCGGCCGGCACATAGAAGTTGTGCAGCCGTATCGTCTTGCCGCCGGCCCCGAAGACCACCGAAAGATGGCGGGCGTCGCCAACACCGCAATAGTCGCGGCGGTCGGAAAGCTCATGCAGCGGCAGGCGCGAGACGGTCGCCACGCCGTGATAGCCTTTCTGGCCGTGCATCTCGATGTATTTGTAGCCGAGGCTTTTGAGCGGCGACGACGGAAACTGGTCGTTCGGGCATTTGGTTTCCTGCAGGCACAGGATGTCGGGCTGCCATGTCTTCAGAAAGTGCTCGACCAGCGGCATGCGCAGACGAATTGAGTTGATGTTCCACGTGGCGATGGAAAGGGCCATTCCTCATTCCTTTGGAAATTTTGCCGACGGAGGGAGAGCAGGTATCCGGCAACACGGGGCGTTTTAAGCAGGTCTGGGGCCGATCGACAAGTCAAGAAAAAGGCCGCCCGAGGGCGGCCGTTTCTCACCGTTTCCCGCGTTGCCTGATCAGCCGCCGCGCCCTTTGTTGCGCACCTCGTCATAGGGAATGCGGAAAACCTTGTCGTCCAGCTGCATTCCGGTGCGAACGTTGAAGATCATCACCGAAGTGTCCTTCTTTTGGGGATCGGTGATCGTCCACTGCCGAAGATCGTAGGTCTTGGGGTCGAACATCATCGTGATGGTCGAATCACCGAAGATCGAGCGGTCTCCGAGTACGATGGTGATGAGGTCGGACTCCTCCCGGACGGCACGCACCATCCTGCCGGTCAGATCGATCCTTTCGCTCAGCAACAGATTGAGCGGCGTCTTCGAAAGCGGGTAGATGTCCCAGGTCTTCAGCTTCATGTTGCCGATGACGACCGACTTGCCGTCGGCGATCACCCGCATCGGGGAGGGTGCCTCGTAATTGAAGCGGATG
This sequence comes from Sinorhizobium sp. 8-89, assembly GCF_030124325.1. Taxonomy (GTDB): domain Bacteria; phylum Pseudomonadota; class Alphaproteobacteria; order Rhizobiales; family Rhizobiaceae; genus Sinorhizobium. The sequence goes on along the minus strand of NZ_JASKLR010000005.1, from coordinate 113,721 downwards.
CGTCCGGGGCGGCGGATGTAGAATTTGCCACCTGTCTGCTCGCCGCGCGGCCCGAACTGCACGAACTCGCCCGCCATCGTCTTCACCGACGAAAAATGGTCGGCAATCCTCTGGGCGACACCAGAGGCCTGTGCCGAGGCGTGCTTCGCATCGAGCGTCGTTCCGGCCATGCCCGCGAGAGCCGCCAGGCCGCAAACGAAGACGCGCCGCGAGATTGCCCGATTGCGGTCCTGGCCGGTTCTTGTCTCTGTCATCGCAGTCTCCTTCATTTCAAGATCATTTGAAGAGCAAGTGGGGCGCCTTCAAGGCGCTGCCTGATGCCGCAAGAGGCGTCGTTTTCAAATGACCGTTACCGGCCGCGCCTCATGGCGGCCGGCGATGAGGGCCGGATTACCGGCCGGTGATTTCGGCCTCGGTCGGCACCAGGATCTCGCGCTTGCCGGCATGGTTTGCCGGTCCGATGATTCCTTCCTGCTCCATCCGCTCGATCAGCGAGGCGGCACGATTATAACCGATACCGAGGCGTCGCTGCACATAGGAGGTCGAGGCTTTGCCGTCGCGCAGCACGATCGACACGGCCTGATCGTAGGGATCATCGGAATCGGCGAGGTTGGAGGTGCCGGCCGGTCCGCCGCCGTCCTCGTCGTCGCCATCGTCCTCGGTGATCGCATCGAGATATTGCGGCACGCCCTGGGTCTTCAAGTAGGCGACCACCTCTTCCACTTCCGTGTCGGAGACGAAGGGACCGTGCACGCGCTGGATGCGCCCGCCACCGGCCATGTAGAGCATGTCCCCCATGCCGAGCAATTGTTCGGCGCCCTGCTCGCCGAGGATCGTGCGGCTGTCGATCTTGGAGGTGACCTGGAAGGAGATGCGCGTCGGGAAGTTCGCCTTGATCGTGCCGGTGATGACGTCGACCGAGGGACGCTGTGTTGCCATGATGACGTGGATGCCGGCCGCACGCGCCATCTGGGCGAGGCGCTGGACGGCGCCTTCGATGTCCTTGCCCGCGACCATCATCAGGTCGGCCATCTCGTCGATGATCACGACGATGTACGGCAGCGGCGTGAGGTCGAATTCCTCCGTCTCGTACATCGCTTCGCCCGTCTGGCGATCGAACCCGGTCTGAACCGTACGGGTGATCGCTTCGCCCTTGGCGAGCGCCTGCTCGACGCGGGTGTTGAAGCCGTCGATGTTGCGCACACCGATCTTGGACATTTTCTTGTAGCGCTCTTCCATCTCGCGCACGGTCCATTTCAGCGCGACGACGGCCTTCTTCGGATCGGTCACAACAGGCGAAAGCAGGTGCGGGATGCCGTCATAGACAGAGAGTTCCAGCATCTTCGGGTCGATCATGATCAGGCGGCACTGATCTGGCCTGAGCCGATAGAGCAGTGACAGGATCATTGTGTTGATCGCCACCGACTTGCCCGAACCGGTGGTACCGGCGACGAGCAGATGCGGCATCTTTGCGAGATCGGCGATCACGGGCTCGCCGCCGATGGTCTTGCCGAGCGCCATGGCGAGCCTGGTCTTGGTCGTCTCGAAGTCGCGCGAGCCGATTAGCTCGCGCAGGTAGACGGTTTCGCGCCGCTGGTTCGGCAGCTCGATGCCGATGGCATTGCGGCCCGGAACGACGGCGACACGGGCGGCGATCGCGCTCATCGAGCGGGCGATGTCGTCGGCAAGGCCGATGACGCGGGAGGATTTGATGCCCGGTGCCGGCTCGAGTTCGTAAAGCGTGACCACGGGGCCGGGGCGAACGTGGATGATCTCGCCCTTGACGCCGAAATCCTCGAGCACGCCCTCGAGCATGCGGGCGTTCTGTTCGAGCGCGTCGGACGAAAGCGAGGGATCGCGGGTGACGTTCTTCGGCTCGGCGAGGAAGTGCATCGGCGGCAGCACGAAATCGCCGTCGTCGTCGACAAACGAGCGCTGAGCTTCGCGTTCGATGCGCTGGCCCGATTTGGGGCGCGGCGCCGGCGATGCGACGCGGGATCCGGCCTTGGCGAGCGCTGCTGCCTTCGGCGGAGCGGCTTTCGGCGCCCAGTCGGCGGCCACGTCGTCGTAGTCATCATCCGGCAGGATGCCGGCGGGGCGCTGCTCGTCGGGATCGAAGGGCGGATCGTCATCGTCGTCGGCCATGATCGGCGGCGGCGTGACGATGCGGCGTTCCGAGCGGTCGAGCGAAGGCTCGATACGGTCGGTGGAGGCCAGCGGTTTCGGCCGCGCCGGTTCGTTCAACGTGCCGAATTCGTCGTTGTTGAAATCATAGGGTTCGTCGTATTGGCGTTTAGCGCTTCGCGTGCCGCTCATGCCGAAGGCGCGCCGTAGGCGGGCCTCAAGCGTAAAGCGCATATGGGCGAGCGAGCCCATGAGCAAGGTGAACGGACCTTCCGCGTCCTCATCCTCGATTTCCTCGCCGACGGTGCGGGCCTTGCTCGGCGCGGCTTGCTCCGCCTGGGCTTCCTCTTGCTCCTCGCTGACGCCGATGAGGCCGGCGCTATAGATCAGGCACCAGGCAGCCGGGGCGGCGAAAAGGCAGGCGAGAACGGTGGCAAACGTGCCGGTCGGGAAGGCGCCGGTGAAAAGGGCCGGGAAGCGCAGGATCATGTCGCCGAAAACACCGCCGAGGCCGTTCGGAAGCGGCCAGGTAATCGGCGCCGGAACACAGCTCAGCGCCGCGCCCGCAAGCGCGGAGCCGACGAACCAGAAGCCGAGACGCTTGAATACCTTGTCGAACGGTTTGCCGCCGATGAGAACCAGCGCCCAGGCGACTGCGGGCAGCAGCGCGACGACGCTCGCCAGCCCGAAGAATTGCATGAAGATGTCGGCGAAGGCGGCGCCCGCATAGCCGAGCACATTGGTCGGCTCGTCCGAGGTTGCGTAGGAAAAGCTCGGGTCAGACACGTTCCATGTCGAGAGCGCCGCGACGGCGAGCGCCAGTGCGCCGAACAGGGCAAAGCCCGCCAGCGAGGCGACCTGTCGCCAAACGAAGGTGGCCAGCACGAACCGGTTGGAACGGCTGTCAAGCGTTGCGGGATTGCTTCTGCTCATGTTGCCTGTTGCCCGTGTCGATCCTGCGGAGCGCCGCGCGTTCATGGGTAGACCATGGGGACGTTCCAGTACTTTGATTCCGGAGCACCACGCCCAGCTTGGAAGGTTGCTGCGTGCGAGCGGGATGCTTCGGGCACATTGCGTGCCATGGAATCAACCTACGCGGAGTAGGGTTAATGCGACATTAACCATGAGCGTGTGCCGGTAAAATACCGATTGCGCGGCCGCCAGACAAAGGGGGCATCGGACAAAAAAGGCCCGGATCTTGGGGATCCGGGCCAGGAGCGGTCCGCAATAACCAGACGGACCGCGACGGGACTGTCGGCGGCGCCGCCCAAATGCAGGGGGCGCCGCAATCGCTTAGCTCGCGTGGTAGGCGGCTTCGCCGTGCGAGGAGAGGTCGAGACCCTCACGCTCGGCTTCGACCGAGACGCGCAGACCGACGATCGCGTCGACCACCTTGTAGAGGATGGCCGAGCCGATGCCGGACCAGACGACGGTGACGAGGACGCCCTTGAGCTGCGCCCAGACCTGCGTTGCCGTGCCGGCGTAGCCAGCAGCGAAGTCGGCGGTCGAGTAGTCGACGATGCCTGCGCCGCCGAGCGCCGGGTTGACGAGGATACCGGTTCCGATCGCGCCGAGGATGCCGCCGACGCCGTGGATGCCGAACACGTCGAGGCTGTCGTCATAGTTGAACTTGTTCTTCACCACGTCGACGAAGAAGTAGCAGACCGGCGAGACGATGAGGCCGAGAACGATCGCGCCCATCGGGCCGGCGAAGCCGGCAGCCGGCGTGACGGCGACGAGGCCGGCAACGGCACCCGATGCAGCGCCGAGCATCGAAGCCTTGCCGCGGACGAGCGTTTCAACCACGGCCCAGGAGATGATTGCGGCGGCCGTTGCGAGGAATGTGTTGATCATGGCGAGCGCCGCATAGGCATTGGCTTCGAGGTTGGAGCCGGCATTGAAGCCGAACCAGCCGACCCACAGCAGCGAGGCGCCGACCATCGTGAGCGTCATCGAATGCGGTGCCATGATCTCTTTCTTGTAGCCCGTGCGCTTGCCGAGCAGGATCGCGCCGACGAGACCTGCGATACCGGCATTGATGTGGACGACAGTGCCGCCGGCAAAGTCGATGGCGCCGAAGGAGAAGATCAGGCCGGTCGGGGCCGTGTAGGCGCTCGGGCCGCCCCAGAACCAGACCATGTGGGCGATCGGGAAGTAGACGAAGGTGACCCAGAGGACGACGAACAGCACGACGGCCGAGAAGCGGATGCGCTCGGCGAAAGCGCCGACGATCAGCGCCGGCGTGATGCAGGCGAAGGTCATCTGGAACACCACGAAGACGTATTCGGGAATGAAGACGCCCTTCGAGAAGCTTTCCGCGAGCGTCGTCGTGTCGACGCCGGCAAGGAACATCTTGGAGAAGCCGCCGATAAAGGAGTTGAGCGAACCACCATCGGTGAACGCCAGCGAATAGCCGTAGGTCACCCAGATAATCATGACGATGGCGGTGATCATCAGAACCTGCATCAGCACCGAGAGCATGTTCTTGGCGCGCACGAGGCCGCCGTAGAAGAGCGCCAGCCCCGGAACGGTCATGAGCAGAACGAGGATGGTCGACAGCAGCATCCAGGTGGTGTCGCCCTTGTCGGGAACAGGGGTTGCCGCAACGGCCTCGGCGGCGGCAGGGGCCGCCTCCTGGGCGAAGGCGACGACCGGCGCAAGCAGGGCGGCAGCGGTTGCGCCCAAGCGTCCGAGAGAGGTGGAAAGTTTGAACGATGACATTTGACAAATGCTCCCTGAACGGCGTGGTTTACAACGCTTCTGAATCGGTTTCGCCGGTGCGGATGCGAACGGCATGGTCGATCGCATAGACAAAGATCTTGCCGTCGCCGATCTGCCCGGTCTTGGCGGCAGAGGCGATTGCGTCGACGGCCTTGTCGACGATCTCCGACGGCACGGCGATCTCGACCTTGAGCTTCGGCAGGAAGCTCACGGCGTATTCGGTGCCGCGGTAAATTTCGGTGTGCCCCTTCTGGCGGCCGTAGCCCTTCACTTCGGTTACGGTCAGCCCTTGGATGCCAACTTGAGTGAGGGCTTCACGAACCTCATCGAGCTTGAACGGCTTGATAATGGCCATCACAATTTTCATCTGGTTTCCCATCCTATTCCGCCTCCGCGGAGGCCGTTCTCCTTGCTGCTTAAGCGCGCGAAGCGCCGGGCAACCGGAAACATACATTCAAGGGGCGTGCCAGATTCGATGGGTGGGCTTAAGCCTTTGAAAAAACGCGTAAAAATCGCATTCAGTGGAGTTTGTTCCACGGAATGCTAAAAAATCATCAGATCTTCAGCGTAAAAAATAGGCAGAAATTGAAAAATGCTCAATTATTGTTCAGTTGCCTTTTTGCGGATCAATCCTTCCTGCGCCACGGAGGCAATCAGCACCCCTGAGCGGTCGAACAGGCTGCCGCGCGTCATGCCGCGGGCGCCATGTGCACTCGGGCTGTCCTGGGTATAGAGAAGCCAGTCATCCATCTTCGAGGGGCGGTGGAACCACATGGCATGGTCGAGACTGGCGACCTGCAGGTTGCGGTCGAAGACCGAGGTGCCGTGGGCATAAAGAGAGGTGTCGAGCAGGGTCATGTCCGAGAGATAGGCAAGCACGGCCGCCTGCAGATGACGCTCGTCCGGCACGGTGCCGACAGCCTTCACCCAGACATCCTGTGTCGGCTGCAGCTTGTCGCGCGAGAAATAATGCTCAAGCGAGACCGGGCGGATCTCGATCGGCCGCGGCCGCTCCCAGTACCGGCGGATCGCCTCGGGCGCATGGACCAGGAATTTCTCCCTGAGCTCACGCTCGCCCGGCAACGTTTCCGGCATGGCCACTTTCGGCATCTCGAACTGATGATCGAAACCGTCCTCGTCATATTGGAACGAGGCCGACATGGAGAAGATCGCCTTGCCGTGCTGGATCGCCACCACCCGCCGCGTGGCAAAGCTGGAACCGTCGCGGATGCGATCGACTTCGTAGATGATCGGGACCGACGGATCGCCCGGTCGCATGAAATAGGCGTGCAGCGAGTGCACATAGCGGCCCTCGTCGACGGTCCGCTGCGCCGCCACCAGCGCCTGGCCGATCACCTGTCCACCGAAGACCCGCTGCCAGCCGACCTGGGGGCTTCGGCCGCGGAACAGGTTTTCCTCAAGCTTTTCGAGGTCGAGTATCGCAAGGAGCGCATCCATGGGCGTGGCAGTTTCGGCTGGGCGCGACATTTCGGCTGTCTCCGATGGTAGGAACGGCGATGGCATTGATCTATATAGCCATAGGAAAAATGCTCAAGTGCGATGGGCTCAAGTGCGACGGGAGAAGCGGATGATCGACGTGTTGATTGCCGGAGGCGGCTATGTCGGCCTGTCGCTTGCCGTGTCGCTGAAGAAAGCAGCACCCCATTTCGCCGTCACGGTCGTCGACGGCGCGCCGGAGGGCGCCTGGAAGAAGGACGAGCGGGCGTCCGCCGTCGCCTCGGCGGCCGAGCGGATGCTTCAGGTCCTCGGCGTCTGGGATGCGATCGTGCCCGAAGCCGAACCGATCCTCAGGATGGTGATCACCGATTCCAAGGCGGCCGATCCGGTACGCCCGGTTTTCCTCACCTTCGAGGGCGACGGTGGCGACGGACGCCCCTTCGCCCATATGGTGCCGAACACGGCGATGGTCGGTGCACTGCGCACCGTCTGCAAGGACCTTGGCGTTTCCATCCAGCAATCGTCGATGGTCGAGAGCTTCAAGAGCGGCGAGCACGCGGTCGTGGTCACGCTCGCCGGTGGTGAAACGATCGAGACGCGGCTTCTGGTCGCCTGCGACGGCGTTCGCTCCAAGCTGCGCGAGGCTGCCGGCATCAAGGTGGTCGAGTTCGATTACGGCCAGTCGGGCATCGTGACGACTGTCGAGCACGAACGCCCGCACGAGGGCACGGCCGAGGAGCATTTCCTGCCCGCCGGCCCCTTCGCCACGCTGCCGCTCAAGAACAACCGTTCGTCGCTTGTCTGGACCGAAAGCACCTTCGACGCCGAACGCCTCGTCAAGGCCGACGATTTCCTCTTCGAGGAGGAACTCGAGCGCCGTTTCGGCCACAAGCTCGGCCACCTCAAGGTCGTCGGCGGCCGCAGGGCGTTTCCGCTTGGTCTGACGCTTGCCCGCGACTTCGTAGCCCCACGCTTCGCGCTTGCGGGCGACGCTGCCCATGGTATCCATCCGATTTCCGGGCAGGGACTCAATCTCGGCTTCAAGGATGTAGCGGCGCTCGCCGAAACGATCGTCGAAGCGGACCGCCTGGGCCTCGACATCGGCTCGCTCGCGGTTCTCGAGCGCTACCAGAGCTGGCGGCGTTTCGACACATTCCGGATGGGCGTGACGACGGATGTCCTGAACCGGCTGTTCTCGAACGACATCACGCCGATCAGGATCGCCCGCGATGTCGGCCTCGGCATCGTCGATCGTCTTCCGTCGCTCAAGAATTTTTTCATCCGCCAGGCGGCCGGCGTCGCCGGCGAGGGGGACCCGCGCCTGCTTGCGGGCCAGCCGATCTGAGGGGTGTGAGAGAGCTTTTCGCCTGTTGCGCCCCTCATCCGCCTGGCACCTTCTCCCCGCCGACGGGGCGAAGGAGACTCACGGCATCTGCTCAGTTCCCTCTCCCCGCGAGCGGGGAGAGGGCTAGGGTGAGGGGCTGCCACCATTCACTCGACGATCGCCCTTATTGCTCCGACAGCTTCATGTCCGGGTGATAGTCCTTGCCTGCCACTTCCTTGACCACCGCCTGGCCGCACTGCATGTGCTGGGTATCGGCATTGAAGGCATAGGTCGGTGGGCCGTGCAGAGCCCATCCCTGATTCAAAGCCGCTGTCACCTTGTGGCAGAAGGAAGCGTCGTCAGGGCCCGTGAGGAAGCGGTAGAGTTTCAAGATTTCGCCTTTCGTTTTTCGATCATGTCCGCCTTGGCGGCAAGTTTCAGGGCCTGGTCGAGATGCAGCCGTTCGACCATGCGGCCGTGGAGATTGATCACACCCTTGTCGGCGTTTTCCGGCAGATCGAATGCCGCGATGATCGCGCGCGCCTCGTCGACCGCCGCCTGATCGACGCCGAAGTGCTCGTTCGCCGGACCGATCTGCGCCGGGTGGATGAGCATCTTGCCGTCATAGCCCATGTCACGCCCTTGGCGGCATTCTGCCTCGAAACCGTCGGCGTCGCGGAAATCGTTGAAGACCGCATCGATGGCGTCAAGTCCGCTACCGCGCGCGGTGAGCAGAACCTGCATCAGCCAGGGCACGAGATAGGTGCGGCCGGCATGCGCGGGAACGCGCGTCTCCTTTCTCAAATCGTTCAGTCCGACGACAAAGCAATCGAGCCGGCCGCCGAAGGTACGACCGGTCTCGGCGATCGCCGCGACATTGAGCAGGCCGCGCGGCGTCTCGATCATCGCCCAGAGCCTGAGGCTTTCAGGCGCATCGTTCTCCGCCAGCCAGTCGACAGCCACCTGGATATCGGAGGGGCTTTCGACCTTCGGCAAAAGGATCGCATCGGGGCTGGCGGCAACCGCGGCGGTGAGGTCCATCTGGCCGAAGCCGGATCCCAGCGCATTGACACGAATGACCACTTCGCAGTCGGGTCTGTTCTTCGAAAGATGCCGGACAAGCGCTTCGCGCGCTTCGCCCTTGTGTTCGGGAGCGACAGCATCCTCCAGGTCGAAGATCACGGCATCGGCGGCAAGCTGCCGGACCTTTGCCAGCGCACGGGAATTGTCGGCCGGAACGCAAAGCACGGAGCGGCGCAGGCGGGCGGGATGATGGTCGAGAGTTGTCATGATCCCGTTGTGCCCGCCTTTCGATTTTTGCGCAAGACGAGCGACTACAGCGCAGCGCGTCCAATCGGGCGCGCTAAGATCGCTGTAGCATTTGGTGTAAGGCTTCCCTCTTGCAAGAGGCGCATACAGCCCCCACATCGCTGGTAGAAAGGTGACCATCATGCAAAGCATCCGCTCTGTTCTTCTGACGGCCGCCGCCATTGCGATCACGCTGGCAGCCCTCGTCTTCACCGCCTCGCTTGCCGTGGCCCTTGCCGGCATCGCCGCCGTCGTCGCGATCGGCAGCGCCATCGCCGCCAGGCTCAACGGCAAGCCTCAACATGCGCGCGCCCGAGCGAACCCTACCGGCGAAAGACGCGAAATGCGGATCTGGAACGACGGACGCGGCACGATCATCGATCTGTGATGCCCAGCAGTTCAAGACGCTGCAACGGCCCTTGCGCGTCCGATTGGACGCGTGGCGCTGTAGAGGCGCAGATTTCCCTTCATTTCGGCGCAAAACTGATCTAAACGCTCTTCAACATTTCCGCTGAAACCGAAGGCCAAAGTCATGGAAAAGTTCGTCAAGCTCACCGGCGTCGCTGCGCCCCTGCCCGTTGTCAATATCGACACGGACATGATCATTCCGAAGGATTACCTGAAGACGATCAAGCGCACCGGTCTCGGCAAGGGACTTTTCGCGGAAGCCCGTTACAACGAGGATGGCACGCCGAACCCGGATTTCGTGCTCAACAAGCCGGCCTATCAGAATGCCAAGATCCTGGTTGCCGGCGACAATTTCGGCTGCGGCTCCTCGCGCGAACATGCGCCGTGGGCGCTCCTCGATTTCGGCATCCGCTGCGTGATTTCGACCTCGTTCGCCGACATCTTCTACAACAACTGTTTCAAGAACGGCATTCTGCCGATCGTCGTCAGTCAGGCTGACCTCGACAAGCTGATGGACGACGCCAACCGCGGTTCCAACGCCGTGCTGTCGATCGATCTGCAAGCACAGGAAATCACCGGCCCCGACGGCGGTTCTATCAAGTTCGAGGTCGACGCGTTCAAGCGCCACTGCCTGTTGAACGGCCTCGACGACATCGGCCTGACGCTGGAAAAGGCGAGCGCCATCGACAGCTTCGAGCAGAAAAACGCCGCATCGCGTCCCTGGGCCTGAGCGCTGGCGCCCATGACGCGCAAGCTCATCTCTTCCGGCTCCCCTTTTGAGAAGACGGCAGGCTATTCGCGTGCCGTCGTTAAAGGGGATTGGTGCTTCGTCTCCGGGACGACCGGCTACGACTACGCCACCATGGCCATGCCGGAGACCGTGGAGGAACAGGCGCGCAATTGCCTGAGGACGATCGAGGGTGCCTTGAAGGAGGCCGGGTTCTCGCTTTCGGACGTGGTGCGCAACCACTACTATGTCACCGACGCCGGCTTTGCCGACCGGGTCTTTCCGATCTTCGGCGAGGTGTTCGGCGATATCCGCCCGGCGGCGACGATGATTGTCTGCGATCTCATCCGCCCGGAAATGCTGATCGAGATCGAGGTCACGGCGTTTCGCGGGTAAGGTCGGTCCTCTCCAGCCGCCGTTCAGCGTAGTCCGAAGAGAAGCCCATGCAGTTCGAAGGCACCGCCGACTACATCGCCGACAAGGACCTGATGATTGCCGTCAATGCGGCAATCCGGCTGGAGCGTCCGCTGCTCGTCAAGGGCGAGCCGGGCACCGGCAAGACCGAACTCGCCCGCCAGATCGCCGCCGCCCTCGGCCTTGAGCTTATCGAGTGGAACGTCAAGTCGACGACAAAGGCACAGCAGGGGCTTTACGAATATGATGCCGTCTCGCGGCTGCGCGACAGCCAGCTCGGCGATGCCCGCATCAACGACGTGAAGAACTACATCCGCAAGGGCAAGCTCTGGCAGGCTTTCGAGGCGCCGCGGAAGACCGTGCTCCTGATCGATGAGATCGACAAGGCGGACATCGAGTTCCCGAACGACCTCTTGCAGGAACTCGACCGGATGGAATTCCACGTCTACGAGACTGGTGAGACCATCCACGCCCCGCACCGGCCGATCGTCATCATCACCTCCAACAACGAGAAGGAACTGCCGGACGCCTTTTTGCGCCGCTGCTTCTTCCATTATATTCGGTTCCCCGACGCCGAAACGCTCGCCCGCATCGTCGAGGTGCACTATCCGGGTATCCGCAAGACGCTGCTTTCGGCGGCACTCAACGCCTTCTACGGCATCCGCGAGGTGCCGGGGCTCAAGAAGAAACCCTCGACCTCCGAAGCACTCGACTGGATCAGGCTGCTTGTCGCCGACGAGATCGATCCGGCCGACCTGCGTGCCGATCCGAAATCGATGCTGCCGAAGCTGCACGGAGCGCTTTTGAAGAACGAGCAGGACGTGCATCTCTTCGAGCGGCTGGCCTTCATGGCGCGACGCGAGGGGTGAGGCCTGCATCGGCTACGATTTAAGGAAACATGCAGTAGAAGCGTTTTTCGTTGACCGGGCGCCACGCGCCGCGCTATCAAACGATCCGTGGTGATTTGGCCGGCCGGCTTGCAGCCACGTTAAAGAAATCGCTAAAGGGCCGAGGAGAACGGATTTCCGAGGACCGGTCGCGATGATTTTCGCCGCCGGTTTTTTTGTATTGATCGAGTGGACCCATGCCCATCAAGATTCCCGATACGCTGCCCGCCTTCGAAACCCTCGTGCATGAGGGCGTGCGGGTGATGACCGAGACCGTGGCGATCCGTCAGGACATCCGCCCGCTTCAGATCGGGCTCCTGAATCTCATGCCGAACAAGGTCAAGACCGAGATCCAGATGGCGCGGCTGATCGGCGCGTCGCCGCTGCAGGTGGAATTGTCGCTGGTCCGGGTCGGCGGCCACCGGGCGAAGAACACCTCCGAGGATCACTTGCTCGCCTTCTACGAGACCTGGGAAGAGGTGAAGGGGCGCAAGTTCGACGGCTTCATCATCACCGGCGCGCCGGTCGAGACGCTCGAATACGAGGACGTGACCTATTGGGAGGAGCTGAAGCGCATCTTCGACTGGACGGAGACGAACGTGCATTCGACGCTGAACGTCTGCTGGGGCGCGATGGCAGCGATCTACCATTTCCACGGTGTTCCGAAACATCCGCTCAAGGAGAAAGCCTTCGGCGTCTATCGCCACCAGAACCTGAAACCGTCCTCGGTCTACCTGAACGGTTTTTCCGATGATTTTGCCGTTCCGGTTTCGCGCTGGACCGAGGTGCGCCGAGCCGACATCGACCGCGTGCAGGAGCTGGAGATCCTGATGGAATCGAAGGAGATGGGCGTCTGCCTGGTGCACGAAAAGAAGGGCAACCGGCTCTACATGTTCAACCACGTGGAGTATGATTCGACCTCCTTGTCGGACGAATATTTCCGCGACGTGGATGCCGGCGTGCCGATCAAGTTGCCGCACGATTATTTCCCGCACAACGATTCGAGCCTGCCGCCGCAGAACCGTTGGCGCAGCCACGCGCATCTCTTCTTTGGCAACTGGATCAACGAGATGTATCAGACGACTCCCTACGAGTTGGAGAAGATCGGCACGGGAGACTGAGGCCGGATGTTCATCCCCTTCTTCCTCGAACTGAAGGCCGCGAAAATCCCGGTGACGCTCCGGGAATTCCTGTCGCTGATCGAAGGGATGGAAACGGGGATCGCGACCTTCGACGTCGAGGCCTTCTATTTCCTCGCCCGTGCGGCGCTCGTGAAGGACGAGCGCCATATCGACCGGTTCGACAGGGTGTTTCGGCATTGTTTTGCTGGGCTCGATGCGGTTTCCCCGTCGGAAACATTTGGCGAAGCGACCATTCCCGAGGAATGGTTAAAAAAGCTCGCCGAGAAATACCTGACCGAGGAGGAGAAGAAGCTCGTCGAGGCGCTCGGTGGTTTCGACAAGCTGATGGAAACGCTGCGTCAACGGCTTGCTGAGCAGACCGGCCGTCACCAGGGCGGCTCGAAATGGATCGGCACCGCCGGCACCTCGCCCTTCGGCGCCTATGGCTACAATCCGGAAGGGGTGAGAATCGGCCAGGAGGGCTCGCGCCATCGACGCGCGGTCAAGGTCTGGGACCGGCGCGAATTCAAGGACTATGACGACACGGTCGAGCTCGGCACGCGCAACATCAAGGTGGCGCTGAAGCGGCTCCGTCGCTGGGTGCGCCAGGGTGCTGCAGAGGAGCTCGACCTTTCGGGCACGATCCGCTCCACCGCCGAGCATGGCTATCTCGACGTCGTGACGCGACCGGAGCGCCGCAACGCGGTCAAGCTCTTGATGTTCTTCGATGTCGGCGGATCGATGGACGACCATATCCGTGTCGTCGAGGAACTCTTCTCCGCCGTCCGCAGCGAATTCCGGCACATAGATTATTTCTACTTCCACAATTGCGTCTATGAGGGGCTGTGGAAGGACAATCGCCGCCGCCGCGTCGATATCACCCGCACGGCCGAACTGCTGCGCACCTTCGGCGGTGACTACCGCGCCATCTTCGTCGGCGACGCCTCGATGAGCCCTTACGAGATCAGCCATCCGGGCGGCTCGGTCGAACACTGGAACGATGCGCCCGGCGCGCTCTGGCTTGAGCGGATCACTGCGCATTTCCCGCGTTCCGTCTGGCTCAATCCTGTTCCCGAGGAGCATTGGCGCCACACCCAATCGATCGCCATGATCCGCGCGCTTTTCGGCGAGCGGATGTTCCCGCTGACGCTCGCCGGGCTGCAGGCGGCGACGAAGGAATTGTCACGTTGAATCGCCCACGGCTCGGTGCGCACTTTCGAATATGCTGCAGCATTTCGAAGTGCCGCATCTGAAAGAACGGGCTCACTGCATGCTTCCTTAAACGGATCCGATTTAAGGATGAAAAAATGCAGCACTTTCAATGGGATACGGCGCCCTTTAAGCGTCTGACGCGCGGCGCTGCAGGTCGCTGGAGAACCCGATTGCTGCGTGGTTTTGTCCTTGGATCCAAAGGAATCCTGCGGCGAAAAAGTATGACTTTACGGGTTGCCGCGCCGCCGGAAATGACGCAGGTTGTCGCCGGCCTGGAGTGGGTCCGAAGAAAAGTGTGCGGTTTGCCAATCAGAAAAGATCGCCGCTATTTTGGGTTGATCAAGAGGGGAGAATAAGATGGGAATGCCTGCGAGCACTGAAATCTTCGGGCATCTCGCCTCCGGTGAACCGGTCCATCGCGTGACCCTCGCCGGCGGCGGCCTGACGGCGAAGGTGATTACCTGGGGCGCGGTCATCCAGGACCTGCGGCTCGAAGGGCATCAGCCGCCCCTGGTTTTGGGTTTCGAGGATTTCGACAGCTATCCCGCGCATTCGTCCTATTTCGGCGCTACCCCCGGGCGCAATGCCAACCGCATCGGCGGCGGACGCTTCACGCTCGACGGCAAGGCCTATCAACTCGAACTCAACGAAAAGGGCGTGACCCACCTCCATGGTGGCAGCGATAATATCGCCAAGCGCAATTGGACGATCGTCGACGTTGCAGAGGACCGAGTGACGTTCAGGATCACCGATCCGGAGGGCCGGGCCGGCTATCCTGGAAACTGCACGGTCACCTGCACCTACGCGCTGCGGCCGGGCGGTATATTGAACGTCGTCTACGAAACCGAGGCCGACGCGCCGACTCTCGCCAATGTCTGCCAGCACAGCTATTTCAATCTCGACGGCGGCGACGACGCGCTCGACCATGACATCATGATCGCCGCCGACCACTACCTGCCGACGGACGAGCGGCAGGTGCCGACGGGCGAGATCCGGCCCGTCGTCGGCACCGCCTTCGACCTGACGGAAATGACCCCGATGCGGCGGCAGATGGAAGGCGAGAACAGCCCCTTCGACCACAATTTCTGCCTCTCGCCGGAACGGATGCAGAAACGCTCCGTGGCTCTGGTGCGCAGCATCAATTCCGGCGTCTCGCTGGAGGTGCTGACCACCGAGCCCGGCATCCAGCTCTATACCGGAGTCAAGCTGAACGTGCCGGTGCCGGGACTGGAAGGCCGCCGCTACGGCCCTTACGCGGGCTTCTGCCTCGAAACCCAGATCTGGCCCGACGCCATCAACCACGAGGGTTTCCCGAACGCGGTGCTCAGGCCGGGCGAAACACTGCGCCAGGAAACGGACTATGTTTTCATGAAGAGCTGAGGGAAGCGGGTGGCCAAAATCGATGAGAACCGAGCAGCGTGCATTTGCACGTTGCGCGAGCATGACCCAGCGATAGCAGGCCGAAAATCAAAAGGAATGAAGTGGTTGGAAAACTGGAGCGGGTGAGGCGATTCGAACGCCCGACCCCAACCTTGGCAAGGTTGTGCTCTACCCCTGAGCTACACCCGCTCATCAACCGCGGTCCGGGGGTAGTCGGTGGACCGTGGGTGCCGCCCCGTCTTGCGGCGACGGGCGCTATATGGCCTAAGCCTTTTTCAAATGCAACAGGGAAATGACGCAAATGCGAAGAATTTTTTCGGCACCATGCCAAAAGTCCGGAAATGCCAGTGTTTTCCACTGACGCATGTCGGTGGAGTGTGCGACGGCGTGAGGGCGTGTGTGAGTGGTCCCGCCGGCATGCCGCTCCAACCCATGAGAATCGCCGCACCTGAGATTGCGGAGCGCGCCTCTTCTCCGTAAAGCAGGGCGAAAAATCGCCACGACAGGAAGGATCTGGAGCATGAGCGAGGCGCAACCGAAAACCGCGGAAGACCTGTTCCGCTTTCTCGACGAGCTTGGTATCGAACACAAGACGAAGCGGCACGCACCGGTTTTCACCGTCGCCGAATCGGTGGCGCTGCGCGATGAAATTCCCGGCGGACATACAAAGAACCTGTTCGTGAAGGATAAAAAGAACAATTATTTCCTGCTGACCGTCGAGGAGCACGCGACGGTGGACCTGAAGACCGTCCATCAGACCATCGGCGCGGCGAGCAAGGTCTCCTTCGGCAAGCCGGAAAAGCTGATGGAATATCTGGGCGTCATCCCCGGCGCAGTGACCGCCTTCGGCGCGATCAACGACACGGGCGGCCATGTGAAGATGATTCTCGACGAAGCGCTGATGGCGTTCGACACGATTAATTGCCATCCGCTTTCGAATGACCAGACGACCTCGATCGCGTCGAAGGACATGCTGCGCTTCATGGAAGCAACCGGACATGAGCCGCTTGTCTTGAAAGTGACGACCTGACATACGATCTTTGACGCGAATGCATGAAGTCGGACGACAAGTCCGCGAGGAGAGAAGAATGAGCGGTAGCGACAATCCCTACGCAGGATCCTTCGGCAACCAGATGACGGCTTCGGCGTCGTTCGGCGGCCAGCCGGCGCCGAAAGCGGCAGCCGCGGGCGATCTGATCAAGGAAACGACCACCGCTACCTTCTCCCGTGACGTGCTCGAAGCTTCGAGCCAGCAGCCGGTTCTCGTCGACTTCTGGGCTCCCTGGTGCGGTCCCTGCAAGCAGCTGACCCCGGTGATCGAAAAGGTCGTGACCGAAGCTGCCGGCCGGGTGAAACTCGTCAAGATGAACATCGACGACCATCCCTCGATCGCCGGCCAACTCGGCATTCAGTCGATCCCCGCCGTCATTGCCTTTGTCGGCGGACGGCCGGTCGACGGCTTCATGGGCGCCGTTCCCGAAAGCCAGATCCGGCAGTTCATCGACCGCATCGCCGGGCCAGCCGTGAGCGATGGCAAGGCCGAGATCGAAGCCGCCCTTACCGATGCCAAGGCACTGCTCGATGCCGGTGAGGCGGAAAACGCGGCCGGCCTCTATGGCGCCGTGCTGCAGGCGGAACCGGAAAATGCCACCGCCATTGCCGGCATGGTCGAATGCATGATTGCGCTTGGACAGCTTGCCGAGGCGCGCGAGGCGCTTTCGGAACTTCCGGAAGAGCTCGCAAAGGACGCAGCCGTCGGCGCCGTGTCGAAGAAGCTCGAGCAGATCGAAGAGGCACGCAAGCTCGGCGACCCGACGGCGCTCGAACATCAGCTGGCGCTCAATCCGGATGACCACGCGGCGCGGCTGAAGCTTGCCAAGATCCGCAATGTCGAAGGCGACCGGAATGCCGCGGCCGAACACCTACTGTTGATCATGAAGCGCGACCGCAGCTTCGAAGATGATGGCGCACGGCGCGAACTCCTGGGCTTCTTCGAAGTCTGGGGACCCAAGGACCCGGCGACAGTCGCCGCGCGGCGCAAGCTTTCATCGATTCTTTTCTCTTAAGCGGCAAGACTGCAGCAGGATCCGTGTGTTTCTCCCTTGAGATTTTCGAGGGACGCACCATTTCTTGAGCGGTGGCCGCGCCTGGCGCGGCAAGCCGGTATCTGCAAGGTCCAACGGAATGCATGTCGGAAATGCGCGCTATCTCGGTCCTAAGGACTTGCCGGAGATTATTCCGGTATTTCCGCTGACGGGCGCGCTCCTGCTTCCCGGCGCGCAGCTCCCACTCAATATTTTCGAACCGCGCTATCTTGCGATGTTCGATGATGCGCTCGCCGGCAATCGCCTGATCGGCATTGTCCAGCCTTCCTTCTCCGAGGGGCGGAACGATATCGACTCCTCGCCCGTGCCGGCGCTCTGTCAGGTCGGCTGCATCGGGCGGATCACGTCGTTTGCGGAAACGGGCGACGGGCGCTACATCACATCGCTCACCGGCGTCTGCCGCTATCGGCTCTTCGCCGAGGTCGCCGGTTGTCGCGGCTACCGCCGCTTCCGCATCGGTCCTTTCGCAACCGACCTCGAAAACCCGGACGACGAGAGCCTTGTCGACCGCGAGGCGCTGCTTGCCGCCTTCAGGGCCTATCTCGATGCCAACAAGCTGGAAGCGGATTGGGAAAGCGTGGAACGGGCGAGTAACCGCACGCTCGTCAATTCCATGGCGATGATGTCGCCCTACGGCCCGGCGGAAAAGCAGGCGCTGCTCGAAGCCCCCGACCTCAAGACGCGCGCCGAAACGCTGATCGCGATCACCGAGATCGTGCTTGCCCGCAATTTCGGCGACCTCGACAACATCCTGCAGTAAGTGGCAAAGCATGGATATCAATGCAAGCAAGGTCGATCCGAAACTCCTCGAACTGCTCGTGTGCCCGCTTACGAAGGGGCGGCTGAGCTATGACGCCGAAGCGCAGGAGCTGATTTCCGAAAAGGCGCGCCTCGCTTATCCGATCCGCGACGGGGTTCCGATCATGCTCGTGTCGGAGGCACGCAAGCTCGAAGATTAGCATGCTTGAGCCAACAGGCGGATCAAAGCCATAGCGCAGCCCTTCGCCCCGCATGCGGGGAGAAGGAGGCCGGCGGGCCGGATGAGGGGCAATGAGCAGAAAACCGTGGCTCTAGCCGCCCACGTGTTCCACGCTTGCCTCGATCCGCTCCATGTCGTCGTCGGAAAGGCCGAAATGGTGGCCGATCTCATGGATCAGCACATGGGTGATGATGTCGCCCAGCGTTTCCTCGTTTTCCGCCCAATAGTCGAGGATCGGACGGCGATAGAGCGTGATCCGGTTCGGAAACTGGCCGGTCTCCATGGTGAAGCGTTCGCCGATTCCGCGGCCTTCGAACAGCCCAAGCAGATCGAAAGGCGTTTCAAGCGCCATGTCTTCGAAGACGTCGTCGCTCGGAAAATCGGCGACTTCGATAATGAGGTCGGTCGTCAGCTTGCGGAATTCCTCCGGCAGATGGCTATAGGCTTCAAGCGCAAGCAGTTCGAATGTGCTGAGCGTCGGTGCGTGGCGTTCCCGCCAATCATCGGTTTGGTCAATGCGGGCCATGGGCACTCCTTGTTGCCTCATATAACGATTTCGCCTTTATTTTTCGAGTGTTGAATTCGGTTCAGGCAGGGATCAGGAATAAATTCTCAAACTTGGTTGTTGACTCTTACCGCAGGCTCTGGAATCCATAAGAACATAACATGAACATCTGGTGGAGCCGACCGTCATGGCCGAGAAAGCCGTGCAGCGGGAAACCGTTCTTTCCCTCCGCGAAACCATAGCGCAGATTGAAAACCGCCGGCTGCCGGGAATCGTGCGTGCAGCCAAGGCGGCCGATCCTGCCGGTTTCCGGCGCAAGAGGGGGGAGGCGTCCCGCAACAAGGTCCTGCCCCTTGGCGTCCCTGAGCTTGATGACGTGCTCGACGGCGGGCTGCCGCTCGAAGGCATGACGGAAATCCGCAATGCCGAAACGCGCGATGCGGGTGCTGCCGCCGGCTTCGTGACGGCGCTTGCGGTGCTTTGTCAGCGAATGAAGAAGGAGAAGGGGCATCTCGCGCCGATCCTGTGGATCAGCCAGACCTTTGCCTCTCGCGAGGCCGGGCTTCCATACGCACCGGGCCTCAAGTCCTATGGGCTCGACATCGAGCGTTTCCTGTTCGTTTCGGTACGCACGGTCAAGGATGCGCTCTGGATTGCCGAAGCGGCTCTTTCGGTGCCGGTCTTTGCGGCCGTCATTCTGGAAATCCGCGGCAATCCCGACTGTCTCGCCTTGAGCGAGAGCAGGCGCCTGCATGTAAGGGCCCGGACGGGCGGAGTGCCTCTTCTCGTATTCCGGCAGGCGGGCGAGGCGGAGGCAAGCAGCGCCTTCTTCCGGCTTCAGATCAAACCGGCATTTGCGGGCGAGCGTCCGCTTCCGGATGGTTCGATGCTTTGCGGCAGCATCGGCCATCCAGCCTTTCACGTCCTTGTCGAAAAAAGCAGGGCTTACGCTTCTGCTGATATCTTTCTGGAATGGAATGCCCATGACCGCCGCTTCTACCCCCTCGAGCAGCACCAGTCCGTCGCTCCTCCGGCAGACGGGCAACCAGCGAATTCTGTCGATCCATTTTCCGCATCTGTCGGCCGATCGAGTGGCGCGGATTCGATGGGGCGCCTCCTGGCTTTCGCACGGGCGTCCTGATCATCCGCCCGTCGTTTTTGCCGCCAAGATCGACAATGCCATGCGGCTCGTCGCGCTCGACACGCTTGCCGAGCGGGTGGGTCTGAAGCGGGGCCAGGGGGCGGCGGAGGCCCGCGCCATGTGCCCGTCGCTCGACGTGATCATCGATGATCCGGCGGCGGATCGGGCCTTCCTGGAAGGGCTTGCCGACTGGTGCGACCGCTATACGCCGCTGGTCGCGCTCGACGGAAAGGATGGCCTGTTCCTCGACATCACCGGCTGCGCCCATCTTCACGGCGGCGAGAAGGCGCTTGTCGACGATGTGCTTTCGCGCCTCTTCCTGCTCGGCATCGAGGCGCGGGCGGTAATCTCCTCCTCTGCCGGTCTCTCCTGGGCGGTTGCCCGCTATGGCGATGCTGCCGTCATCCGGCCCGAGGATGCTGAAAGGTTTCTCGCGCCCTTGCCGGTCGCCGCGCTGCGCCTGCCGGCGGAAACCACCGCCCTGCTCGAGCGGGTCGGGTTGAAGCAAGTCGGTGATCTTCTCCAGGCGCCGCGCGCGCCTCTGGCCCGCCGCTTCGGTCCTTCTCTTCTCCTGCGGCTCGATCAGGCGAGAGGCCACGAGGACGAGCCTCTCTCACCGCGTCTCCCCGTGCCGAGTTTTTCCGCCGAACGCCGGCTTGCCGAGCCGCTTCAGGAAGAAGAGCACATTCTTGAACTGGCACGCCATCTTTCCAACGATGTCCGCCTCTCTCTGGAGCGACATGGCGAAGGCGGGCGGCTGTTCGAGCTTCTCCTCATTCGCGTCGATGGCCGGGTCTTCCGCGTTCAGGCGCATGCAGCCGTCCCCTTGAACGATGCCGATCGGATCGCGGCTCTCTTTCGCGAGCGATTGCAGGCGGTTCATGACGACCTTGATGCCGGATATGGTTTCGAGATCCTCCGGCTTTCAGTCCTTAGAAGCGAAAGGCTCGATCCTGCCCAAGAGGATTTTTCCGGAATTCCCGATGAAAGCCAGCCGCTGGCCGCCTTCGCCGACAAGCTATGTGCGCGCTTCGGGTCGGATTGCCTGACGTTTGCGATCCTTGCCGAAAGCCATCTGCCGGAACGCTCCGGCGGATTTGCTCCCTTGACGGATGTCGCGGCGGTCATGGAGCCTCGTCCGGTCGATGAAAAAGCCTGTCCCGAAAACCGCCCGCTCAGGATTTTCACGCATCCTGAACTTGTCGAAGCGACGGCCGAAGTACCCGAGGGCGCGCCGCGCAGCTTCAACTGGCGCAAGACCCAGTATCGCGTCGCCCGCGCCGAGGGGCCGGAGCGGATCGCCGCCGAATGGTGGATCGATGGAGAGGACCATCCCACGCGCGATTACTTCCGGGTCGAGGATCAGGAAGGCCGCCGTTTCTGGCTGTTCCGCGAGGGCCTTTACGGACGGGAGACCTCCTCGCCCCGCTGGTTCATGCACGGAGTTTTCGCATGAGCGCGGATCCTGTCTTCTACGAACTTGGCGCGCGCACGAATTTCTCCTTTCTCGAAGGAGCAGCGCCCGCTGAGGAAATGATCGTCTTCGCCAAGAAGGTCGGGCTTGCTGGTCTCGGCATCGCCGATCGCAACAGCGTCGCGGGCGTCGTCCGGGCCCATGCCAAGGCAAAGGTGGAGGGCTATCCTTTCCAGCCGGGCGCTCGCCTGGTTTTTGCCGACGGCACGCCGGATATCCTTGCCTATCCGAGAAACCGGAGAGGGTGGGGGCATCTGTGCCGCCTGCTCAGCACCGGAAACCTGCGCTCGAAGAAGGGTGACTGCACGCTTTATCTCGCGGATCTTTTGGAGTGGCAGGAGGATCTTCTCCTTATCGTCATGCAGGGCGAGGGGCGACCGGACGCAGGCTTTCTTGGAGATATCCTGGAGAAATTGCAGCAGCATGCGGGCAACAGGCTCTATCTCGGAATGACGCCGCGTTACGACGGCTTCGACCGGCATGATTTTGCCGTTCTTGCCACGTTCGCCCGGAAGAGCGGTGTCCGGCTTCTGGCCACCAATGACGCGCTCTATCACGATCCGCAGTACAGGCCGCTGGCGGATGTCGTCACCGCCATTCGGGAACATGTGACGATCGAGAGCGCCGGCTTCCTTCTTCAGAAGAATGCCGAGAGGCACCTGAAGGGACCGAAGGAAATGGCCCGGCTCTTCAGCGATTATCCCGAGGCTATCGACAATGCGCGCAAGTTCTTCAAGCAACTCGCCTTCAATCTCGACGAGCTCAGCCATCAATATCCGGACGAAAACACCAAAGGCGAGACGCCGGCGCAAACCTTGAGGCGGCTTGTCGACGAAGGCGCGGCGGAACGTTATCCCGCCGGCGTGCCGGAAAAGGTGAAGCGGCAGATCGAATACGAGCTGGAACTCATCAGCGACAAGAAATACGAACCTTATTTTCTGACCGTCCATAAGCTGGTGAAGTTTGCCCGCAGTGAGAAAATTCTTTGTCAGGGGCGGGGGTCCGCCGCCAATTCCTCGGTCTGTTTCTGTCTCGGCATCACCGAGGTCGACCCGCAGAAGTTCACGCTCCTGTTCGACCGGTTCCTGTCACGCGATCGCGACGAGCCGCCCGATATCGATGTCGACTTCGAGCACGAGCGTCGCGAAGAGGTCATCCAATATATCTATAGAACCTACGGCAGGGAGCATGCCGGTCTGACTGCCGCGGTCATCAGCTATCGCTCGCGCTCCGCCGGGCGCGAAGTCGCCAAGGCGTTTGGCCTTTCGGAGGATGTCCAGTCCGCTCTCGTCAGTTCGATCTGGGGCTGGGGAACCTCGCCCTTCACGCAGGAGCAGGCGAAGGGTGCGGGTCTCGATGCGTCGGAGCCGCTCACCAAGCGCGTTCTTGGCTATGCCAGCCTGCTCATGAACTTTCCGCGGCACCTGTCGCAGCATGTCGGCGGCTTCGTGATCACCCGCGACAGGCTCGACGAGGTTGTGCCGATCATGAACACGGCCATGCCCGATCGTTACATGATCGAATGGGACAAGGACGATCTCGACCAGTTGAAGATCCTCAAGGTCGACGTGCTGGCACTCGGCATGCTGACCTGCCTCGCCAAGGCCTTCAAGTTACTGGAGGGGCATTACGGAGAGCCGAAAACGCTCGCCGAAATCTACGAGGATCATCAGGACCGCGTTTACGACATGATCTGCCGCGCCGACACGATCGGCGTCTTCCAGATCGAAAGCCGCGCGCAGATGAGCATGCTGCCTCGCCTCCAGCCGCGCGAAATGTATGATCTGGTGATCGAGGTCGCGATCGTTCGCCCGGGCCCTATCCAGGGCAACATGGTGCATCCCTACCTAAAACGACGCGAGGCGCAGCGGAAAAGACAGGAGCCGGTCGAATATCCGAAACCGGAATTGAAGGCGGTCCTGGAAAGGACGCTCGGCGTGCCGTTGTTTCAGGAGCAGGCGATGCAGATCGCGATCACGGCCGCCGGTTTTTCACCCAGTGAAGCCGATCTCCTGCGCCGCGCCATGGCGACCTTCAAGCGGACCGGCACCATCCATACGTTCAAACAGAAAATGATCGATGGCATGGTCAGGAATGGTTACGAGAAGGATTTTGCCGAGCGCTGCTTCAAGCAGATCGAAGGCTTCGGCGAATACGGCTTTCCCGAAAGCCATGCCGCCTCCTTCGCTTCCCTCGTCTATGCCTCGTCCTGGTTCAAGGCCTATTATCCGGATATCTTCTGCGCGGCACTCCTGAATTCGCAGCCGATGGGCTTTTATGCACCCGCACAGCTCGTGCGCGATGCCCGCGAACACGGGGTCAAGGTCCTGCCGGTCGACATCAATCACTCGAACTGGGACGCTTTGCTCGAAGGTGACGGCCCGTTCGACAGGAAGGCGATCCATCGGCGTCATGCCGAAATGGAGAATGTGATCAAGACGCAAAAGGCGGTCCGGCTCGGTTTCAGGCTGGTCAAGGGACTAAGGCAAAAGGATATAGATGCGCTCGTTGCGCGCCGGGGTAGGGGATACCGCTCCATCCACGATCTCTGGATCCGTTCCGGGCTTACCCGCTCCGTTCTGGAGCGCCTTGCGGATGCGGATGCCTTCCGCTCCATCGGCCTCGACCGGCGCGCAGCTCTCTGGGCCGTGAAGGCCCTGGATGAGGCGTCGGCGGTCGAGCGCCTGCCGCTTTTCGATGGCGGGGGTTCTGCGGATCTGCGGGCCGAACCCGCGGTCACTCTGCCCGACATGCTTCCCGGGGAGCATGTCATCAACGACTACCGCTACCTGACGCTTTCGCTGAAAGCTCATCCTGTTTCCTTCATGCGGGGCGATTTCTCGCGAATGGGCATAGTTCCCAATCGCGATCTGGCGCAGACCGCAACAGGACGAAGGGTCACTGTCGCCGGCCTTGTGCTCGTTCGCCAGCGTCCGGGTTCTGCCAAGGGCGTCATCTTCATGACGATCGAGGACGAGACCGGCGTCGCCAATATCATCGTCTGGGAAAGGATGTTCGAGAAATACCGGGCGCAGGTCATGGGCTCGCGGCTTGTGAAGATCCGTGGTCGCTTACAGAGCGAAAGCGGTGTCATCCATGTGGTCGCGGAACATGTCGAGGACATAACGCCCATGCTCGGCCTCTTGCGCAACGAAGCACGGCGTTTCGGAGCCAACGACCGTACGGACGAGGCCTTGCGGCAGACGGCCGACGCTCGCGAAAAGAAAGCGCTTAAACAATTGCGCCTGGCCTTGCCCGCTCGCCCAAATCAGCACGCGGAAGCGACAACCGACGTGGCCGATGTCATGCCGAAAGGGCGCAACTTCCACTGAGCTTCGACGAGGTCGTATCGTTTCCGGCAGGTTTTGCGCCGTACCGATCACGCCTGTGTAAAAATGTCGCACGTGGCTCGCCCGAAATTGCAAGTTCTGGAAGAAAAATCGCCTCCTTAGAATCGGCTAATGTAATGAAAAAGCGATGTTTCTTGTCAAGTTTAGAACCAGTCTAATATGCCCCTCAACTTTACGGGGAGGAGTTTTTTCTTGACGGCAAATATCCTCTTTTGCTTTATGCACGAAATCAGGGCGTTGCGTTTGATGGGCAAGACGAGATGCTGGTTTGCAGCTGCAATTTCATCACTGAAAAAGAGATCGAAGACACGATCATCGGCCTTCTCGACGAAGACTGTTGGCAGCTGATCGTTCCGGCAAAAGTCTATCACGCGATGGAAAAGCGCGGCCGTTGCTGCGGCTGTTTTCCGAATGTCGTCGACATCATCATCCGCACCACCGAGGAATATCACGCCCGCCGCGACTCGACGGAAGCCGAGATATTTGATTTCATGATCCGCCTAAAACAATTCCACGAGGAAAACCGGAGGGCGGATATTGAAAGGCGACAAAAAGGTCATCGAGCAGCTTAACGAAGCGCTCTTTCTCGAACTCGGTGCCGTCAACCAGTACTGGCTGCATTACCGCCTACTCGAAGATTGGGGTTACACGCTGCTCGCAAAAAAAGAGCGTGAGGAATCCATCGAGGAAATGCACCATGCCGACAAGCTCATCGACCGCATCATCTTCCTTGAAGGCCATCCAAACCTGCAGACGGTCGCGCCGCTGCGGATCGGGCAGAACGTCAAGGAAGTGCTGAAGGCCGACCTCGCGGGCGAGTATGATGCGCGCAATGCCTACAAGAATTCCCGCGATGTCTGTCACGCGGCCGGCGACTATGTCTCGATGAAGCTCTTCGAGGAACTGCTCGCAGACGAGGAAGGCCATATCAACTTCCTCGAGTCGCAGCTTCAGCTGCTCGACACGATCGGCGAGGAGAAGTACGGACAGCTCAACGCCGCCCCCGCCAACGAAGCCGAGTAAGCGTTGTTCATTCTCTGACGCGAGCGCCGCGCGCCTTTCAAACGCGCACGGCGCTCTTTCTTTACCGGTCGAACTGGCCCTCGCCCCGGCCCGCCGCCTGCAGGCGGAAAGAAGGTTCCGGCGCCAGGACCAGCGGAGAAACGCAGGCGGAAAACCGCCATTTCCTCAACGCACCAGATGGGAGAAGGCGGCAACGACTTCCTCGTACACCTTGCGTTTGAAGGGCACGATCAGATGCGGCAATTCGTGCATTGGCTTCCACTCCCAGGCATCGAATTCCGGATCGTGGTCGCCGGGCGGTGGATTGATGGCGATTTCGCTTTCGTCGCCTTCGAAGCGGAAGGCATACCAGCGCTGCGTCTGCCCGCGATATTTGCCCTTAAGGCCGATCCCGATCAATTGCGGCGGCAGATCGTAGTTGATCCAGTTTGGGGCCTCCGCAAGCAGTGAGACAGAGTGAATGCCGGTCTCCTCGTAAAGCTCGCGGTAAGCGGCCTTGAGTGGATCCTCGCCCTCGTCGATCCCACCCTGGGGCATCTGCCAGCGTTGCGGCGAGCCGTCATATTCCGAATTGCCGGCGGCGATCCGGTGGCCCACCCAGACGAGGCCTTCGCGGTTCAGGACCATGACGCCGACGCAGCGCCGGTAGGGCAGATCTCCCGCCTTGACCACCTTGCTCTTTTCCTTGTTCATACTGACTTCCCTTTTTCCGCCCGGGGCTACCGGCCCGCATGACCCGATGCGACGGTCATAGCGATTGCAGTGCATGGCAACCGCTCGAGCGGGAACGCTGCCTCTTTCGCCCCGCTTACCTCAATTTTGTTGCGGATCGTTGACGAGCGCCGAAACGCCTACGAATTCGATGCCGCGTCCGCCGGCTTCCTGCATCCATTCTGCGATCGCCGCCACGCTTTCCTCGAAGGCGGAGGCGACGCCGATCGCCGTGCCGTTGCGCCTTGCGACGCGCTCGAGCTCGTCGAGCTTACGCAGGATCGCGCCCCGGCTGAGTTCGCTGTCGACGATGAGATCGGCAAAGCCGTGGGGCACGTCGAAGGCGCCGGCGAGTGTCCCCGAGAGTGATTGCGCCGACGTACCGTCGTCGAGAAAGAGCAGTCCGCGCTTGCCGATGTCGCGCATCACCGGCTCAAGCGCGTCGGCGTCGGAAAGGAAACGTCCGCCAAGATAGTTCATGATGCCGGTGTAGTTGGTAATCTGGCCCATGCTTCGGTGCAGTTCGGTGAGGTTCTTCGCGGCGCTGAGCGAAACGCGCAGCGCATGCGGACCCGGATCATTGTCCGGATAGTCGAACGGCTCCATCGGAATCTGCAGCAGGATCTCGTGGCCGTCGCGTCGCGCGTCCTGCATCCAGCGCTGCAGGCTGTTGCCGGCGGTCGCGAGGCCGAGCGTCACCTCCGGCGGAAGGCCTTGGATCGCCCGCTGCGTTCCGGTCTGGCTGAGGCCGAGGCCGCCGACGACGAGCGCGATGCGGGTGCCGCGTGCGCCGGACCAGGGGCGCGCGTATTGATCCATCGGCTTCAGCCCATCGGGACCGACGACAGGCAGCCGGCCCTGCGGGCCATCCTCCAGCAGGTCCTCGTTCGGCAGCGCCGCCATGCGCGGATCCTGGCCGCGAACGGGTCCGACATTGATAAATGCCGGGCCGTCGCTCTCGCGCGATCGCGGCGTGTACTTCGTCACTGTCGCCCCATCATTGGTCAGCATCTCCTCCACATGAGCGCCGGAAAGCGCAGCGTCCGGGCGAAGGGGACTTCTTCGTCTTCCTGCGGCCTCAGTCGCTCCGGCCGTTGCGGATGTCTCTCCGGCAGAGCCCGCGCCTTTCCCGGCGAGTTCCGGTGCCCCGGGCGCACGGGTGAGGCCGTCGGGAAACAAGGCGCTCCATGCGGAAAGGCCGACGACAGTGACCGCACAGAGGCTCACGAATGAATAGCCGAGGAGGCTGCGGGAGTCGCGCCGACGCGCAGGCCTGACCTTCCGGTTCTGGCCAAGTGGGGCATTGAGATCGGTTCCCAAACGGAGCCTCGGTCGACGTGAAGGAAATTGCCTGTGAAGAATGCCGCTCACGAAGAATCATCGGATCCTCGCTGCTTTATCGCTGCATAATATAAAGGCGCCGGGTTGAACAGCCCGGCGCCCATGTTCAGGAATTTCCTACAGCGCCATGCGTCTTTTCAGACGCACAAAGATCGCTGTAGCACTCTGAGCCACTACATGTTCTCATCCTTAAATCGGCTCTGATTTAAGGAAACATGCAGCAGCGTTACTTCTTGAGCTCGGCCTGCTCCGGATTGGCCGGGAAGGTCGGATCCGTCTTCTTGCCGCGCAACAGGTCAAGCGCGTAGTTGAGCTGAATGTCGTCCTTGGCTTCCGGCGGGACATAGGCGACGGAGCCGGAACCCTCATCGTCCTCGTTCTGGCCCTTGATGTGGCCGCGCAGGTCGGATTCGCCCTGCGCTTCCACCTTGCCCAGAAGCTCCGGCGGCAGCGGCTGCTCGACCTTGATGTCCGGTGTGATACCCGTGCCCTGGATCGACTTGCCCGACGGCGTGTAGTAGAGCGCGGTCGTCAGGCGCAGTGCGCCGGCATCGCCGAGCGGAATGATCGTCTGAACCGAGCCCTTGCCGAAGGAACGCGTGCCGAGCACTGTCGCGCGCTTCATATCCTGGAGCGCACCCGCGACGATCTCCGATGCCGAAGCCGAGCCGCCGTTGACGAGCACGATGACGGGTTTGCCGTCGGCGAGGTCACCCGGCGTCGCGTTGAAGCGGCGCGTCTCGTCCGGGTTGCGACCGCGGGTCGAAACGACCTCGCCGCGTTCCATGAAGGCGTCCGAAACATTGATCGCCTGGTCGAGAAGACCGCCCGGATTGAGGCGCAGGTCAAGTACATAGCCCTTGAGCTTGTCTGCCGGAACCTCCGCCTTGACCTTCTCGATGCCCTTCTTCAGATCGTCGAAGGTCTTCTCGGTGAAGGAGATCACCCGAAGGTAGCCGACATCGCCTTCGACGCGGACCTTGACCGCACGCACGGCGATCACGTCGCGCACGATCGTCAGTTCGATCGGCTTTTCGGCGCCCTTTCGCAGAATCGTCAGCTTGATCGGCGTGCCAACGGCGCCGCGCATCTTGTCGACCGCTTCCTCGAGCTTCAGACCGCGAACGTCCTGACCGTCGATCTTCGAGATGAAGTCGCCGGCAAGCACACCGGCGCGCGCAGCAGGCGTTTCGTCGATCGGGCTCGTCACCTTGACGAGATCGTCTTCCATGGTCACTTCGATACCGAGACCGCCGAATTCACCGCGCGTCTGAGTGCGCATATCCTCGGCGTCCGTCGAGTTCATGTAACTCGAATGCGGGTCGAGAGAAGAGAGCATGCCGTTGATGGCATTCTCGATCAGTTTGTCGTCCTGCGGGGGCGTCACATATTGCGCCCGCACGCGCTCGAAAACATCGCCGAAGATCGCCAGTTCGCGGTACGTCGACGAATTGGCAGCCACGGCCGGAATGGTCGCCGAATAGACGACGCCCATCGCCGTCGCACCCATCAGCGCCCCGACCAGAACAAGTGAAGCTCTACGTATCATTTCGCGCCTTTCCAACCTCTGCTGCGGACCACCACGGTCGGGAATCAACCGGTTTTCCGTCTTTCCGGAATTCAATGTAAAGCGTTGGCCTGTCTGTTTCCAGCGCCAAGGCCGCCGCACTCGCCACTCTTTTTGCACCCATTGTCGCCAGCGGCTCCCCTGCCACGACGAACTGTCCCGGCCGGACACTGACGTTTTCCATTCCCGACAGAACGATATGGTACCCATCGCCGGGATGGAGAATGATCATCTGCCCGTAACTGCGGAAACTTCCGGCGTAGACGATCCACCCGTCCGCCGGCGTGGTCACCAGTGCGCCTGCATTGGTTTCCAGCATGATGCCTTGCAGCGAATGCCCGGTGCCGTCGGCATCGCCAAACTGCCGCAGGAGCGCCCCCGCCACGGGATAGGCAAGCCTTTCCCGCAACTCCGAAAATACGTATGCGGGCGCAATGCGGTTTTTGTCGGGCACCGCGCTACGGGCGAGTTCGCGTGCGGCCTCCCGTTCTGCCTCGTTCATCCGCCGGCGCTCTTCTTCTTGCGCACGGGCCGCCTCGGCGGCTTCGCGCACGGAGGAGATCTCGTTCTCGAGCGACGAGATCAGGCCCTCGAGGTTGGTCGCCTGCGAGGCCAGTTCGCCTGCCTTGCGCTGCTCGGCCGCAAGTTCGTTTGCATTCTGCTGTCGTAGCTTCTCCTTTTCGGCCACCAGCATCGACATGCGGCGCTCTTCCTCGACATTGGCCGTCATTGCCGCCGTCAATTCCTCTCGCTGCTTTCCAATGCCGCTGCGAATGTCCGCAAGCGCCTTCAGGTCGGCGACGAGACTATCGGTCTGTTCGCGTATCTCCGGCACAACGGCGCCGAGGAGGATTGCACTGCGAACGGAGGCCAGTGCGTCCTCCGGCGTGACAAGGATGGCCGGCGGCGGATTTCGCCCCATGCGCTGCAGGGCAGCAAGCACTTCGGCAAGCAAGCCGCGCCGGGCGCGAAGAGACAGCCGCACCACGTCCTCTTTCACGCGCAGGTCATTAAGCTTTTTTTCGCCGTCGGCAATCTGCTGCTCGAGTCCTCGCCGCTTGCTTGCTGAATCGACGATTGCCGCGCGGAGCGTCTCGTTGCTCTTGTCGATCTCGGCGATCGTTTGTTCGAGTGCTTCGGCGCGCTCGCGCGACAGCGTGATCGTCCTCGAGAGCGCTTCGAGCTCGCTGCGCGTGCTATCGCGCCGGAGCGCCAGACCGGCGGCGGGGTCCGGCGGTCCCTGTTCTTTCGACGTCTCGGCGGAAGGTGCCTCGATGGCTGCATCCTGGGCAGTGGCCGGCGCGATCACGCCAAGCAGAAGGGTCAATGCCGCGACACCGCGTCCGATCCGCCGTGCGTCACGCACGGTCCACCCCAAATCGGCTCGTTTCTCTCGGCGCGTCATCCGGCCCGATACTTCCCTGCAAAACTAAGTGAGGAAACCCTAATCTGATTTGGCTGGGCCGACCAATACATAATCGTGTTATCGCATACCTGCGGACCTGCCCGGCAACTCAAGCGAATTCAGTCAAGCTCGGTGATAGGGGTGGCCCGACAGGATGGTGACGGCGCGGTAGAGCTGTTCGGCTATGAGAATGCGCACGAGCTGGTGCGGCCAGGTCATCTTGCCAAGACAAAGGATCGCGTCGGCGCGCGCATGCAGCGCCGGATCAAGGCCATCGGCGCCGCCGATCGCGATCGTCAGATCGCGTTTTCCGCTATCCCTGAAGGAGCCGAGCAGCGAAGCGAACGCTTCCGAATCGATCGCCTTTCCGCGTTCATCGAGCAGCACAAGCAGGCTGCCGTCGGCGAGCATCTTTTCGAGTTGAGCAGCTTCCTCGCGCTTGCGCGTCTCCGC
Organism: Sinorhizobium sp. 8-89; assembly: GCF_030124325.1. GTDB lineage: Bacteria > Pseudomonadota > Alphaproteobacteria > Rhizobiales > Rhizobiaceae > Sinorhizobium. The sequence goes on along the minus strand of NZ_JASKLR010000005.1, from coordinate 82,583 downwards.
GTTCGCTGCCCGGCTCTCGCCCACTTCCACGAGCCGAGCGAGCTCCAGGCCAACCGCCGGCCCCGCCTTAGCGAAGCGGTCGAGATAACGGCTCGCGAGATCCTTTTCCGGGCCTGTCTTGAGACGGCCGACTGCGAAAAGTCCGATACGCACGACCCGATCATTCCCCACCGGTGGCCAGATCGATCCTGCGATCCGACTGGCAAAACCACTCTCGCCACCATCAGCCCGGTCGGGCGATGACAGCCGCATTTTCATTCGACACCGGCGCTGCCGCTCCGCCCTGAGGTGACGGGTCAGGCTCGGGCGGCGCGTCTCAGTGCAGGGTACCGTCCTCGATTTCCGGGGCGGCCCACATCTTTTCGATGTTGTAGAACTCCCGGATTTCCGGCCGGAAAATGTGAACGATCACATCGCCGGTGTCGATCAGCACCCAGTCGCCACCTTCAAGACCTTCGACGCGGGAATTGCCAAACCCCTCGTCCTTCAGGTCCGTGATCAGGTGGTCGGCAATCGCCATCACATGCCTGTTCGATCGCCCGGAGACAACGACCATGAAGTCTCCCAGCGCCGATTTTCCGGCAATGTTGATGGTGACGATATTTTCTGCTTTCGAGTCCTCTAGGCTTTCGAGGACCAGGTTAAGCGCACGGATAGCGGCTTCGTCGCTTGATCCCGTGCTGCGCGGGTATGCGGTTGCCGCATAACCCTTGGCGTGTACTGTTGTCAGGGTCTTTCCTTTCTAAAAGAACAGAACAGGCACTTCCGATTCGATGATCAGGATCGAACCGTCCGTAAATGTAGGCACCAAACCATGTGGGTTTCAAGACGCGAGAAGTGAATCATGGGAATTCACGCTGATTTCGCGACTGCATGGTGCCCTAAATCGAGGCCGGTTTAAGGGAACAGCAACTCAAGGCGCTACAGCGACCTTTGCGCGTCTGATGAGACGCGCGGCGTTGTAGAGCGAAGCGCCGTGGAACTGAGCGGCGAGCGCGGCCCATGAATGAATGTCCAGGCGGGTGCGGCGTAGAAGGCGAGCGACAGGGCGTCGTCCTCGTCGATGCGGGCATAATCGAAAGTCCGGGCCATGCGCGAGGAAAGATAGGCGAGCGTCGAGCCCGGCCGGTCGACAACCGCGATCGGAAAGGTCGAGACGATCTTGCGCCAGTTCTGCCAGCGGTGGAAATTCTTTAGATTGTCCGCGCCCATGATCCAGACGAAGCGCACATCGCGATTGCGTGCGCGCACGATTTCGAGCGTGCGCGCCGTATAGCTCTGGCCAAGCGCCTGCTCGAAAGCCGTAACCTTGATGCGCGGATTGGGAGCGATTTTTTCGCTAAGCGCGATGCGTTCAGCCAACGGCGCGAGATCGTTGTGGTTCTTCAGCGGATTGCCGGGCGTCACGATCCACCAGAGCTGGTCGAGACCGAGCTTGCGCAGCGCCGTATCGGCGACAAGGGCGTGGCCTTCATGAGGCGGGTTGAACGACCCGCCGAAGAGGCCGACCTTCATCCCGCTTTCGACATGCGGCATGCGCAGGTAGCGCGCGTTCACTTGAGGGTGGATCACGTCAGGACCGCACCTGTCCCGTGCCGCGCACGCGGTATTTGAAAGAGGTCAGCTGCTCGACGCCGACGGGACCGCGCGCATGCATCTTGCCGGTGGCGATGCCGATCTCGCCGCCCATGCCGAACTCGCCGCCGTCGGCAAACTGCGTCGAGGCATTGTGCAGGAGGATCGCGGAATCGATCTCCGAGAAGAAGCGTTCCACCGCACCCGGATCTTGCGCGATGATCGCTTCGGTATGGGCCGACGACCAGGTGTTGATATGGTCGATGGCGCCGGAAATACCGTCGACCAGCTTCGCCGAAATGATCGCGTCGAGGTATTCGGTCGCCCAATCCGCGTCCGTCGCGGGTCTAAGACCCGGCAGCAGCTGTTCCAGCTCTTTCGAGACTCTGACTTCGCAGCCAGCGTCAGCAAGCGCCTGAAGCAGCGGCTTTGCCAACCGATCTGCGGCGTTGCGGTCGATCAGCAGCGTTTCGGCAGCGCCGCAGATGCCGGTGCGGCGCATCTTGGCGTTGACGACGATCTTCTTCGCCATGTCGAGATCGGCCGAGGCATCGACGTAGATGTGGCAGAGGCCCTCGAGATGCGCGAAGACCGGCACCCGCGCCTCGCTCTGAACGCGGGCGACAAGGCTTTTTCCCCCGCGCGGCACGATCACGTCGATCGCGCCGTTGAGGCCGGAAAGCATGGCGCCGACGGCGGCGCGGTCGGCGACCGGCACCATCTGGATCGCATGCTCCGGAAGGGCCGCGGCCTTCAGCCCCTCGACCAGGCAGGCATGGATCGCCCGCGACGAATGAAAGCTGTCGGAGCCGCCTCGTAGGATCACCGCATTGCCGGCCTTTAGGCAGAGCGCGCCGGCGTCGGCCGTGACGTTCGGCCGGCTTTCGTAAATCACGCCGATCACGCCGAGCGGCGTGCGCACGCGCTCGATATGCAGCCCGTTCGGGCGATCCCAGTCCGCGATCACGTCGCCGATCGGATCCTTGAACGCGGCAATGGCGCGGATGCCTTCGGCCATGTCGCGGATGCGGTCCCGGTTAAGCGTGAGACGATCGATGAAGGCCTTGGCGACGCCGGTTTCCCGGGCGTTTTCAAGATCGATTGCATTGGCCGCGAGGATCTCGTCGGTCCTGGCGACGATGGCGTCCGCCATGGCAATCAGGGCCGCGTGCTTGCGCTCGGCGCTGGCAATGGCGAGCGGGCGGCTTGCCGCCTTGGCCCGGCGGCCGATTTCCAGCATGACGCTGTTGACATCTTCGCCGTTCTTGGCCGCGTCAGGCATGAACCTCGCCTTTCCTCTCGTCTCTTCCATCATCCAGCCGCGCCCCGGCGGGACCCGTCATCAAATGTTCTGCGCAGGGCGTCGTCTTTGTGCGGCCGGCATAGCCGAGGATCGCGGCGATCTCGGCCGACTTCTTGCCGGCGATCTGACGCGCCTCGTCGGCATCGTAGCCGGCGAGGCCGCGGGCGATTTCGCGGCCGGACATGCCGAGGATCGCAATCGTATCGCCACGGCTGAAGCTGCCCGTTACCTGCCGGACACCGGCCGGCAGCAGGCTCTTGCCGGAGCACAAGGCGGTTTCGGCGCCAGCGTCTATTGCGAGCGAGCCGGCCGGCAGCAGCTGCCCGGCAATCCAGGTCTTGCGCGCCGTGACCGGCGAGCCGGCCGGCGCGAACCAGGAGGAACGGGCGCCGGACTCGATCGCGTTCAGCGGATGCTCCGGCTTGCCCGAGGCGATGATCATCGCACAACCAGCCGTCGTTGCGATCTTGCCGGCGTCGATCTTGGTGCGCATGCCGCCGCGCGAAAGCTCGGAAGCCGCACCCCCGGCCATCGCCTCGATTTCCGGGGTGATCTCGGCGATTGTGTCGAGGAAGCGCGCGTGGGGGTCGAGATGCGGTGGGGCGGTGTAAAGGCCGTCGATATCGGAGAGCAGCACGAGCAGATCGGCGCCGACCATGGTTGCAACCCGGGCGGCGAGCCGGTCGTTGTCGCCATAACGGATCTCGGTGGTTGCCACCGTGTCGTTTTCATTGATGATCGGCACCGCGCCGAGCTTCAGCAACTGGCTGATCGTCGCTCGGGCATTGAGGTAGCGGCGGCGCTCCTCCGTATCGCCGAGCGTCAGCAGGATCTGGCCCGCGATGATCTGATCGGTCGAGAGGCTTTCCGACCAGGCGCGCGCCAATGCGATCTGGCCGACGGCGGCGGCGGCCTGGCTTTCCTCGAGCTTCAAGGCGCCGGCCGGAAGGTCCAGCACCGTTCGCCCGAGCGCAATGGCGCCCGAAGAGACGACGAGCACCTCCACGCCCTTCGTCTTCAGTTCGGCAATGTCGGCGCACATAGCGTCGAGCCAGGCTTTTTTCAGCCCTGATTTGCGATCGACCAGCAGCGCCGACCCGATCTTGATGACGACCCGGCGGTATTTTTGTAGCGGCTTGCGGGTCTTTGTCATTCTAGGTGCTCTCTTCTCCGGCCTTGGCCGCGGAAATGACGCTGCGAAGCGCCCGGAGCGCTTCGGTCATGCCCTTGCCGGTGACCGCCGAAATCAAAAGCGGCGGCGTCCCGCAGGCTTTGGCGAGCGCCTTGGCCTTGGCCTTCAACTCGTCCTCATCCAGCACGTCGATCTGCGACAGTGCGACGATTTCCGGCTTTTCCTCCAGTCCGCCGCCATAGGCCTCTAGCTCGTGCTTCACGGTCTTGTAGGCCTTGGCGACATCCTCTTCCTGCGCCGAGACGAGATGCAAGAGCACGCGCGTACGCTCGACATGGCCGAGGAAGCGGTCGCCGATACCAACACCTTCATGGGCGCCCTCGATGAGGCCGGGAATGTCGGCCAGGATGAACTCCTGGCCATCGATGGTGGCGACGCCGAGATTGGGATGGAGCGTCGTAAAGGGATAGTTCGCGATCTTCGGCCGGGCACGGGTGCAGGCGGCGAGAAAGGTCGATTTGCCGGCATTCGGCAGGCCGACGAGGCCGGCATCCGCGATCAGCTTCAGCCGGAGCCAGATCGTCTTTTCCTCGCCTTCAAGGCCTGGATTGGCCCAGTTCGGCGCCTGGTTGGTGGAGGATTTGAAATGGGCGTTGCCGAAACCGCCATTGCCGCCGGCGGCAAGCCGATAGCGCTGGCCCTCCGCCACCATGTCGACGATCAGCGTCTCGTTGTCTTCCTCGAAAATCTGCGTGCCGACCGGCACTTTCAGCGTCACGTCGGCGCCACCGGCGCCGGTGCGATTGCGGCCCATGCCGTGCATGCCCGTCTTCGCTTTGAAGTGCTGCTGGTAACGGAAATCGATCAGGGTGTTGAGACCGTTGACAGCCTCGACCCAGACGTCGCCGCCGCGGCCGCCGTCGCCGCCGTCGGGCCCGCCGAATTCGATGAATTTCTCGCGGCGGAACGAGACCGCGCCTGCGCCGCCGTCCCCCGACCGGATATAGACTTTCGCTTCGTCGAGAAATTTCATGTGGCTGCCATCTGTTCGGTAATATTCGCCGCCATCGATATAGGTGCTTCCTCGGGAGGTCAAAGATTATCGTGCGGTTTCCTGGCTATCACAATCAATAGAGCATCGGTCTCGATAGGCGCTTCGACCCGGCGCGCATCACCGCCTCTCTCGATCATGTCGACATCATCGCGCCGCAGGAAAAGACGCGCATCTTCCGCTGCGACGGCGATGCCGTGTCTTCAGAAAACCCGCGAAGGCTACAGCGCCGTGCGTCTTTTCAGACGCACAAAGGTCGCTGTAGCACTTTGAATTGCTGCATGTGCAGTAGCCTTCGCGGGTCTCCTTCAGTTCGGCCGGCGCAGATCCGCCGCCGTCAGCCGTGTCTCGATATGCGCGACCATGGCATTGCGGGCGAGCGCATAGATCTGGCTGCAGCCGGTGATCCCGAAGCCGAGCTTCTCCTGCACCCGCAAGGAGCCGGGATTGTCGGCAAAGACGCCCGAATGGAGCACCGTTTCCGGCATGCGCCGGAAGAAGCGCTCGATCGCCGCATGGACCGCCTCGCTCGCGAGCCCCTTGCCCCAATAGAACCGGTTCAGCCAGTAGCCGACATGCCACTGACCGTGCCTGATCTCGATGCCGACGCAGCCGATATGGACGTCATCGCCCGTGGTGATGGCGAGCGTCCAGTCGGGCAGGACATTGGCCGCTTGGCGGTTCAGCCAGTCGAGCGCATCCTGGTGGTCATAGGGCGCCGGGACGCGCGCCAGCATGCGCGCGACCTGAAAATCGCCGAGCGACTGGGCGATCGCTCCGGCATCGGCAAGTCGGTGCGGCCGGAGCCGCAACCGCTCCGTCTCGATGACGGGGCAAGGGCCGGGGTCGGGGCGGACGATGATCCGCGACCGTTCGGAAACGAGCGCGTTCATCGCATGCCTCCCCAGCTTCTCAGCGAAACCCAGGTCTTACGGTCGAGCCGGTACCATTCGACGGACATCATGCCGCCGAGCGCGAGGCTGTCGACCATGCCGGAGCCCTGGAACTGGAAGCCGCACTTCTGGATGACGCGGCGCGAGGCGATGTTCATGACCCGGCAGCGCGCATCGATCTGGTCGATGTCGCGGGTGCGGAAGGCCATGTCCGTCAGCGCCTGTGCCGCCTCGGTGGCGTAGCCCTGGTTCCAATAGGGTTCACCCAGCCAGTAGCCGAGCTCCGCCGTCTTGCCGTCGGGATGCGGCTCTATACCGCAGCAACCCAGGAATGCGCCATTGTCCGCCTTGGTAATCGCGTAGACGCACTTGCCAATCGTGCCGGCTTTTGCGCGTCGCACGAAATCGGCCGCATCCGCCGTGGTGTAGGGATGCGGCATGCGCGAGACCATGGTGGCGATGTTGGCGTTGTTGGCAAGATGGGCAAGGGCGTCGATATCGTCTTCATGCGGCGCGCGCAAAACGAGCCGGGGTGATAACAATATCGGGCAATCGGTCCTTGACCGCTGAGGCCTCAGCCTTTGGTCGGGAGACCGGGATTGGTCTTCCCTCAACAGCTCGGTTTGCATGGTTCTTCCTCCAGACATGGGAAAAGGGGAGTTGGGTATCGCCCCATCTCCCCTTGAAGTCTGGCCTTGAACCTTGCGGGTGCATCAGCCGGGTCGATGAGACGCCGGCTGTTTTAGAGCGCTACCGGCTTATTCCGCTGCTTCCGCTTTCGGCATTACAGACACGTACACGCGGCCATTGGCCTTCGTACGGAAGTCCACGTTACCTGCCGTAAGCGCAAAAATCGTATGGTCCTTGCCGAGGCCGACATTGGCGCCCGGATGCCACTTCGTGCCGCGCTGGCGCACGATGATGTTGCCTGCAATGACGGTTTCGCCGCCGAACTTCTTCACGCCAAGGCGCTTGGACTCGGAATCGCGACCGTTACGCGACGAACCGCCAGCTTTTTTGTGTGCCATTGGTGTTCTCCTTTAAACCTTCGATCCCAAACTCAGTTTGCTTCAGTGGCGGCTTCGGTCTTCTTCGAAGACTTCTTTGCCTTGCCGTCGGCAGCAGCGATGTCCAGGATGCGGACGGTCGTCTGATGCTGGCGATGGCCGCGCGAGCGCTTGGAGTTCTGGCGGCGGCGCTTCTTGAAGGCGATGACCTTCTTGGCGCGGCCCTGTTCCACAACTTCGGCGCTGACGACGGCACCTTCGACAAACGGAGCACCGATAGTGGCATCGGCGCCGGCGCCGACCATCAGGATCTCGGTGAATTCAATCTTGTCGCCTTGAACGCCTTCCAGCTTTTCGATGGTGATGACGTCGTTGGCCGACACGCGGTACTGCTTACCGCCGGTCTTGATGACTGCGAACATATTTTATCCTTTCATGTTCGGTCCGGCTCATTACCTCAAAAGGCAAGGCCGTCTTTTTGTCAGTCGCTACGTTGAGCGGAGCGCCTCGGAAAACCCTTGACCTCCACCAGTGGGTGGGCACAAACTGTTACCCTTCGCGGTGCGGGCAGACCACACCACTTCATTGCGCGGATTACGGGAATCGCTCTTCCCTGTCAAGACGAAAGGCGCGGCCAAGCAAGATAATCTTTCCACGGCCCCTTGTCAGGGCGCAAATCTGCCGCTATGAACCCGACCGCGCCGACAAAGCGCCACCGGCCCCGCGGAGAGGTGGCAGAGTGGTTGAATGCACCGCACTCGAAATGCGGCATGGGTGCAAGCCCATCGGGGGTTCGAATCCCCCCCTCTCCGCCAGCGGATTTCTACTCTCCGCCAGTTTCCCCGCAGGTTTTCTGAGAGAGCAGCCCAGCAAAGGGTCTTCCGCCATGAAAAATGCGCGCAATGTATCGCGCCGGTTATCGTCTCATGTATCGCCGGACGATGCGGAAATCATTTCCGCGAAGAAACGGAATCGTAAAAAAGCGATTCTCCGGCCTCTATCTGGTGAGAAGCGGCGGCATCTACCTCTTCCAGATCAGATTGCCGAAACGGATCGGCGGCGGCGCGGGCGCGCGTCCGATCCGCATCAGCCTCGCCAATCTCCTCGGCATCGATTCCGAGGGCATGCTTGCCGATGACGATTGGCCCTACGAGTTGACCAGCCTTGTTCTCAAAGGCGGCCTGTCCCCGATCCCGCTCGCCACTCTGTACACAAGCTCATCATCGCGCCCCGACGTCATGCAAACAGTGCTCTCAAGCGCGACAAGGACATAATGCAGGCCGGAATCCTCGTCGAATCCCTCCTGCAAGCGAAGCGATCTCCCGATCTGGCGATGGCCTATCGAAGCGTGAAACGCGGGCCCGCATGGGAGGAAGCCATCAAGATCGGAGCCGCGATGTTACCGGATGAGCGGAAGGACCTTCTCGGGGAATGTCTCGATACCGGGAGCCGGGAAATAGGAGAGAAGACAGTCCTGCCGTTCTGAGGATCCATGGCAGGAGCACCAGGCGTGCCTCGCCCGGTTCGAAGATTTTCCGATAACTATCGGTGTCGGTATGACATCCCGGAATCGATTGCTACTCCGGCCTCCATTGCCATCGGCGGCCAAGTCACCGGCACCACGATCGCAGACCCGAACCGGGATGACGACTGATACCAGGTGAACACTGTTGCCTGCCAGTATTATACCGTCACCTTGACCGGCAGCGGCGCTAAACCACTATGCCGGGCTCGGACGATGGTCGCCAACGGCCTTTCGAATTCCCCGTGCCTGCGGAAGGAGATGCCTGGTTGGCATCAGTGCAACGCGCGAGTTCATGCACCGATGATCTTGCCAGCAGGAGGTGCTCCCCTAGTTGGGCAAGGATGGAGCTTAAGGAAAGCGCACTTGCTGACAGTCACGTGACCACCTCCCCGGAAATGAGGTCTCAGCCGCCCAACCCGGTTGTCATGACCGAAGTCGAGCGCCTGCTTGCAGGCCGCACGCGTGACATCCGCCTCAAAGGTGAGCTTGCTCGCCTGTTCCAAGAGCGTTCGTGGGCGCGGACGGCCAAGATCATTCGCGCGTGGATGATATGGGTGGTCTTGCTGGACGTATTGACGCTGGGTCTCAACGCGATCCTGCTTCCAAGGGCGGTCGCACTGTCGATGCTTCCGCCAGCCTGCATTCTTCCTCCCGCCGCTCTGGTGACCGCTCTTGTCTGGCGAAAACCGCGCAGCGTTTGGTTTCAAAGGATGTCTTTGCTCACGGGCTTGTTCCTCATCCTCCTGTCGGTCGCGTTGGTGGGCGTGAGCGCAGGTGGCGAGTTCTATGAACGGCACTTGAACATTATGCTGTTCGTCGCCATCACCGCGATCATCATCTTCGCCGTTCCTCTGGGTTGGACGGTGACGGTCGCCTCGTTCGCTCTTGCCCTCTACCTTATTTTTCAGTTGCAGAACCCGATCCTCAATAGGGGCAGCGCCGTGGCTGGGACGCTGTTTTTTGCCAGCGGCATCGTCGCGACGATCGTTGCCCGACGCACGATGACGATCCTGGCCCAGAAGACCTTCCTTCTTGAACTTCGCGACAAGCGCCGGGTAGCGGAGCTTGCCGACGCCAATGCCCGCCTCGAGCGCCTTGCAAAAACCGATCCCCTGACCGGAATCGCCAACAGGCGCTGGATGATGGAAACCTTGAATCGCCTCTGGAGCGCAGGCGCGGAGCGCCCGCCGGGTAACGCCATGCTGATGTGCGACATCGACGACTTCAAGAACCTGAACGATCGCCTTGGTCACGCTGAGGGCGATCGCTGCCTCGTGAAAGTTGCCGGCATCATTCAGAGCAGCGTCAGGCGAAACCGCGACCATGTAGCCCGCTACGGCGGTGAGGAGTTTCTCGTCGTGCTTCCGGGCGCAGATGAACGAGCGGCGCTGGCCACGGCTGAACGAATTAGGGCGAGCGTTGAAGCCGCCTCCCTTCCGAACCCCGCATCCCGCGTATCGCCTTATGTCACCCTCAGCATTGGCGTGGCGGCGCAGGCGTCAAGTGAAGCGATCATCGCGCCGGAGAAGCTTCAGAACCAGGCTGACGAGGCACTCTATCTGGCCAAGAAAACGGGCCGCAATCGCGTGATACTCTTTCAGCCGGATTCACCAACCGCATAGCTGCGCCGTCGAATCCAACGAACGGTTTAGCACGCCGGGGCGAGCGGAAGGTGCGGAGCCAATGCATTCATGGCTCTGCGCCTGCCGCCTTTGTCCGCCCGACTCTGATTGGCCCACAGCCAGACCGACGCGTCCCCGATCGCGGCGATGGCGGCACTCTGCCGGGCGAGCTTGCCCGAAAGCGCGTGGATTTCAGGCTGATGCTCAGCGGCATCGGCTACGAAGTTGGGAGCTTGATCGCTCCGCGGCATCGGATAGGTGTGCGCCAGCCATCAATCAGCCGGAGCCATGCAGTCTCGCTCTGATTGAGTTCATCTGCTCGATTTCCTTGCGCTGCCCTTGAGAGATTTGATCGCACAGATCGACCAGTTCCTCGTCCGTGAGGTTCGCTTCGCGACACATCAGAATCGCTCCTGTATCTGGAAGAGCGGCGCTGCGGAACCTAATAGGGCGAACGCGGAGAGGGCTGCTATTGCACCTTCCGCAGGATCAGCTTGCCCTCCGGCGAAACGGATCGCTCGTAGCGCGGCAGATCGGCGAACGTGGGGCTCTCGGCATCGATTGCCGGCTGGCCCTCATGCGGTGCCGAAAGTTCCACTCCGGAGGCCGTTGCCGGCGGGGCGTCGATGCGCGCCACGCCCTTTCCGGGCGCGCTCAAGATGACGGAGCCGCCGGAGGCGAGGGAGCCGGAACGCATCCGCTCACTGAGGAGGGATAGGTCTTTCCGCAATTTCTCGACCTGCTGGCGAATAGGCGCAGCGTCGTCGGTCCTGTCGATGTGGCGGTCTTGTTTGCCGATCTGCAGCCTCAGACCGTCAATCGATCGTTTGACCGCAGCAAGCGCCTCGCGGCTCTCACGGACATCCGCTGCGTTCTTGGCCGTGTAGAGCAGCGTGCCGGCATTTAGGGGGAGGAAAACAAGGGCCAAGGCAATGAACGGCGCGTTGCCCGTCCGCGCCTTTGCCACTCGAACGCCACTCGCATCGCCGGGTTCAATTTCCACATTCGCCAAGCCGGTCATCAGCTTCCTCCGCCGCAAGCCGGGCCGAAGCCCAAAGCTTCGCTTCCGGCTCCGGCTATTTCTTTGTCTCCCGCGAACTCGCGCTTTTGGTCGTTCCACTACTTCGCCACCACTGTGGCTCCGGTTTTCACCGGTCAAAAAGATCGATGACATCGGCATTGCTCATCCGAAAGCAGCCAGAGGATGCAAATTCACCGACCATCGACTGCTCCTTCGTCCCATGAATGCGGTAGAGCGTGTCCCCGACATGCGCAGTCACGTCAGTTTTCCGCGCCATTGCCGGACGCCCCATTGGTCTGCGTAGGAGGCGTGGCCGTCGGCAGGATTACGGACGAGGGGGCTGGTGCGGCGCGGGGTTCTTCGCCCTTATAGGTGCGGATCGCCCGGTAAATCACTTTGCCGTCGCCGGGAATGCCCGTCTTCTGCGCTACCCTTGGGAGTGGGTCCTGAATATGGATGCCCTTATTCGCCTCTGTCGCGTTGCCGGCACCGAAGGTGATCGTGTCGCGATGATTCATGTAGTCGGCGCATCCGGAAAGGAGCGCTGCGGCGACCACTAAAACAGGGGCGCGACTACTTCTTCGAAAGGGCATGCGCGCCTCCCACATCGAGATCGAGACGGTGGCCATAGGGCCCTTCGATGCCTTCGCCATTTCTGAAGCGGCGCAGCATGTCCTTGTCGACCTCCAGCAGGCCGAGGGCAAAGAGCTCGACGTCGTTGGACGAGCGCGTCTGGTCGAGCGGGCTGTAGAGGTCCTCGCCCGGCGATGCTGGTCGCACGATATGCGGGGTGACGACGATGACGAGATCCGATTCCCTTTTCTGGAAGCTCGTCGAGCGGAACAGTGCGCCGATAACGGGGAGCTGTCCCAGACCCGGCAATTGCTGGATGTCCTTGGCATTGACGGACTGCAGAAGCCCGGCCATGGCGAAGCTCTGGCCATCCCGCAATGCGACCGTGGTTTTCGCCGCGCGCGAGACGAAGCCGGGATTGCCGTTGACGCTGATCGACGTATCGATCTCAGAAACCTCCGGTTCGATCTTCAGATTGATCAGTCCGTCGTCGAGCACGACGGGCGTGAACGTCAAACGCACGCCGAACGGTCGGTAATCGGTTTCGGTTGCAACCGTCGCCCCGTTCGCCACCGTCCTCTGGATAGGCACCTCGCCGCCGGCGTGGAAGCTCGCCGTCTCGCCGCTCATCGCAATGAGATTCGGCTGTGCCAGACGCCGCACCAGACCCTTCTGCTCCAGCGCGTTAATGACGACATCGATTTGGCCGCCGGCAATCGTCAGCACCTTGGCGATGAGTTGGCCGAAGGGCTGCATCCCCGTTGCCGCGCCCGCGGCGTCTCCGAGCGTGCGGACAAGGTTTCCGTCATCATCGACGCCGATGCCTTGGCTGGTCGTTGCCTTGCCGATCCCGTTTCGACCCTGCCCGGACCAGCCGATGCCGAGGTCGCGGCCGGTCTGGCGCGAGGCCTCGATCACTCTGACCTCCAGCATGACCTGTTGGGAATCGGCGACGCGCAACTGGTTCAACACCGGCTGTTCCGAATAGGACTGGGCGATTTCGATCACCCGCTGCAATTCGACCGCATCACGCACCACACCCGTTAGTCGGATGCGATCGTTGGAGTTGAACACACGAATCCTCGCTGAAGGCGCAGCGGAACGGATCGCCGCCGCTACCTCACTGAAGTCACTGGCGACACGGATGTCGATTACGCCTATCAGCGCCTTGTTGTCGTCATAGACCGAGATATTGGTGGCGCCGATCTGCTTGCCGCGGATGAAGAGAGACCTCTCGGAGAGGGGCACGACATCGATCAACTCGGCGCTGCCGATCACGAGGTCGCCGAAGGACTTGCTAGTCCTGATCGTCATGGTGTCGTTCGGCGCCAATGTCACGTGCTGCACGGTGCCAGTAAGGCTGACGAACTCTTCCTGAGCGTCCGCCCGACCGATGAAATAGGGGCTTGAGAAACCACAGGCGACCACTACCGACGTCAATGCCGGAAGGGTTCCGGCTCGCGCCAACCCCTTGCTCATTCTCCTTAGCATTCCCGCTTAAGCCTCCGTTCGTTTTCCACCGCCCGGCGGCAAAGCCGCACCCTTAATTCTGGCCCCTCAACCCGACTCGATGCCCCTTACGCGAAGCCGCGCTAGAGAACGGTCGCCCATTTTGGCTCTACCGGCAAGGGTGGCTGCGCATTTCACTCGCAATCTCTGACTGTTTTTCGCAAGGTGTTTCCGTCCCCTCGCTGCCTACCAGGTCGCTCGCCAAGGCGACTTTCTCACGCTCGCGTACTCTTCGTTTCGGGAGGCGCAAAACGCTTGGGGGCCAAGAAATCGATCGGTCGTTGGACAGGCCCCGGTCGAAATCGCCGGGACCGATGGTTCATAAGTCGCATAGCGTAAGCGAGGGGAACCAGTTGCATCGAAACGAGTTAGTCTAGGTTGTATGACCTGGCGGGGGCTCGACTACTGCGATATGGGCCTGTTGCCACCCAGTCCAAGGGTAGTGGTATGAACGCTCCGGCTCCCGAACGTTCGCCAAGGAAGTCCTATGACTTCTTTCAGTATCTTGTCGATGGCATCGCCGAACCGGTGATCGTCAAAGACGAGGCGTCGCGTTTTGTTTTCATAAACAGCGAAGCCTGTGCGCTTCTCGGCAAAACGCGCGACGAGCTCATCGGACGCACCGACTATGATTTCTTGCCAAGTGAGGAAGCCGATAGGATTGTCGCGCTTGACAGAGCCGTCCTCTCGACCGGCCAGGACTGCCAACTCGAAGAGCAAATCACGACACCGGATGGCGCCACGCGGACGCTCCTGACGAAGAAGCGCTGCGTGCGCATACCGGTCGGCGCGACGGACGAGAGATTCCTGGTCGCCGCCATCATGGACATTACACATCTGCGTAAGACCGAAGCAACGCTGCGCGCCAGTGAGGAGCATTATCGGTCTCTCGTGGACTTGCACCCCCAGGTTCCTTGGACGGCTGACGCAAGGGGGGAGGTGTTGGAGGTAGGCCCGCGATGGACGGAATTTACCGGATTGCATGAGGGGGAGACGCTGGGACGTGGATGGGCAAAAGCCGTGCATCCGCAGGACGCCGCCATGGTCCACGCGCAATGGCAACGCTCTCTTTCGAGCGGCGAACCGCTCAATATCGAATACCGGCTTTTGACCGCAACTGGTCGTCATCGCTGGTTCCGAGCCCGTGCAGTCGCCAAGCGTAGCAGCGTTGGAGAAATCGTGCGCTGGTACGGCCTCCTGGAGGATATCGACGAAAGGCGACGAGCCATTGATGCTTTGCGTGAAAGCGAGGCACGCTTTCGGGCAATCGCTGATGACGCCCCGGTGATGATCTGGGTGGCCGACCCAACGGGCGACACCAGTTTTTTTAATCGCTTGTGGTTGGAGACGACCGGCCAAACGGAGACCGAAGCGCTCGGTTTCGGCTGGGTGGATGTGATCCACCCCGATGATCGGGAAAAAGTGCAGCGAGCATTTTTCAGCGCGGCCGCAGGAAAAGAGGCTGTCCGCAGCGAGTACCGGTTGCGGCGGGCCGATGGAAGCTGGGCATGGGTGATAGATGTCGGTCAGCCCCGCTTTTCCGCCGATGGAGCCTTTCTCGGTTATGTAGGGTCGGTTCTCGACATCACGGAACGTCGAGCCGCTGAGATCGCTCAACAGGAAGCGCAGGCGTTCATCAGAAGTATTTTCGACAGCAGTCCCGACTGTGTGCGCGTGCTCGATTTGGAAGGGCGGCCGTTGCTAATGAACGAGGCTGGCCGGCGCATCTTCGGTCTGGCGGAAGGGGCTCCGCTTACAAAAACGACGTGGGATGTCGTGGGCAACGCTTCCGACGCACAAAGGGTCCAGGCGGGCTGGGAAAAGGTCAGAGCGGGCGAGACGGCTCGCTTCGAGATCAGCGTACGGGTCAAGGACGAAGAAAGATGCATGGACGTGATCTCAGCCCCGATCATGGGGCGCGAAGGAAAGCCCATCAGAATGCTTTCGATCTGGCGCGACATCACCGATGCGAAGCGCGCCAGCGAGGAAATAAGCCGCGCGCAGAAGAGAGCCGAAGCCGCGGCTGATCAGCTTTCGTCGGTTCTCGAAAGCACCATGGACAGCGTCATGCTCCTCGATGCCCAGTGGCGTGTCCGTTATTTGAACGAAAACGCCAAGGCGCTCTTGCGGATCGGGGACGAGTCGCTGGGAAAAGTCTTTTGGAAGCAGTTCCCGAAAGAAAGGAAGGGGAACTTTGGCAAACACTGCCAGGAGATCATGGACCGCCGTGTCCGGTCCTTCTTCGAGGATTACTTGCCATCCCTCGATCGATGGATCGAGGCAATTGCTTCTCCAGCGCAAGACGGCATTTCTGTTTTCTGCCGAGACATAACGGAGCGTCGCCGGGCCGAGGAGGACAAGTTGCTCGCCCAGAAGCAGATGGCCCACTTGGCCAGGCACGACATGCTGACCGGGCTTGCAAACCGGATGTTCTTCCGTGAATGCTTCGATCGGGCCCTTAGCGAGAAGAGTGCCGCCGGCCGCATGGCTGTGCTGTGCCTCGACCTTGATGGGTTCAAGGCGATAAACGATACGCTTGGCCATCCCGCTGGCGACGCCTTGTTGCGCCAGGTGTCGGCGCGACTCGTCCAATCCGTGAGAGCCACGGACATCGTCGCGCGCCTCGGGGGTGACGAATTTGCGATCATACACCGCTTGGCAAGGAGCCGTGACGAGGCGTTTCGCCTCGCCCAGCGGGTTATCGACGCACTCTGCGAACCGTTCATCATAGAAAGCGTTAGCGCCACTGTCGGGGCGAGCGTCGGCATTGCTTTTGCGCCGGACGATGGGACTTCCGCGGATGAATTGATCAAGGCCGCCGACATCGCCCTCTACAACGCAAAGTCAAGCGGGCGCGGCACTTACAAGCGCTTCGACGCGGCCATGCATGCGGAGTTGCAGGCGCACCAGCAGGTTAAGGTTGCACTCAGAGGCGCTTTGGAAAGGAACGAGTTCGAACTGCATTATCAGCCGCTGATAAGCTTGAGATCCCGCCGCGTAACAGGCTGCGAAGCGCTTTTGCGGTGGCGCAGTCCCGAAAGAGGAATGATCGCGCCCTCCGACTTCATCCCCACTGCTGAAGAAACGGGACTGATCGTGCCGATCGGTAAGTGGATTCTTGATCAAGCCTGTCGCCAGGCCGCGTCCTGGCCGGAACATATCAGTATTGCTGTCAACCTCTCACCGGTCCAGTTCAAGCATCGGGATCTCGTGAAGGCAGTGGCCGATGCACTCTCGGCCTCTCGTCTCGATCCCGCCCGCTTGCAATTGGAGATAACGGAGTCGGTCTTGCTGGACGAGAGCGAACACAACCGCCAACTGCTGCTGGAGTTGCGTGGCCTCGGTGTGAAAATCGCGATGGACGACTTCGGAACAGGCTACTCATCCCTCGGTTACCTGAGAAGTTTCCCTTTCGACAAAATCAAAGTGGACCAAGCCTTCGTCCGCGACTTGCCCGACGGCAAAGAATCTCTCGCGATCGTCAGAGCCGTCGCCGGTCTTGGACATAGCCTGGGCATGACGACGACGATCGAGGGCATTGAAACAGAGGACCAATTGGCGATCGTTAATGCGGAAGGGTTCCACGAGGCTCAGGGTTACATCTTCTCGCGACCCCTGCCGGCATCGGAAGTGTCGAAGTTGATTGACAACCCCTTGTAACAGTTGGCGCGTCATGCGTTTCAGAGCGTTTTTGCGAAGCGGCGTCGATCATTGCAGCAGCATTGGCCCTACACGTCGCCAGGCGTGTGTGGCACAATCTGCATACTACCGCGCATTGATACGCAATGACGGGAACGCATTCGCTGAGACGATCGTTAGTTGCATACCGGCTAGCGAGCCGAATGATGGCCCGCAAGCGCCAGACAACCGGCGAGGAAAGCGTAATGAATGCCTCACGCGTCGCACTTATTGCCGATGATGATGAATTCTTCCGAATTGCGCTTGGCTTCATCTTGAAGAGCAAATTGCACTTCACGGAGATCATCGAAACCGGATCGCTTGACGAAGCGATTGAACGGCTCAGCGAGCGCGAGGACATATCGCTGGCGTTGTTCGATTTGGCGATGCCCGGCATGCAAAGCGTAGTCAGCCTTGCGGCCGTGCGCGACATCCACCCCGATCTAAAGGTCGTCGTCGTGTCGGCATCATCGCGCCGGTCGGACATCTTGTCTGCCCTCACTGCGGGTATAAACGGCTATGTGCCAAAGGGCCTCGGCGCAAGCGATGTTGCCGAGGCAATTGGGGCGATCCTGAACGGCGCCGTTTACGTACCCCCGTCTATAGCGGGCCGCGCCTCTCCCTCCGAGGAAGCAGAGGTGCCCCAGGCCACGCGCGGAAACCAGGACGGACGCAGCCATCGCACAATCGAACTCCTCACCCCGAGGCAGCGCGAGGTCCTCCTGCTCCTTGTGCAGGGCTTCTCGAACAAGGAAATCGCCCGCAAGCTGAAACTCGGCGAGGGAACCGTGAAGATCCACATGGCAGCACTCTTCCGTAGTCTGCGGGTAAGAAACCGCCAGGAGGCGGCAGCCGCAGGGGCGCGCCTGTTGCCCATGACCGAAAGCTAGGTCGACATAGTCCGGTCGGATAGGCCGTCGTCTAAGCCATCCGGACGAGTAGCGCAAATGCATGCCAGGGCATAGTGACGACAGCACCGGAAATGAATGTGGAACCAATGCGCCAGCCTGCTTCGACAGCCAACTTATCTCGACCCCCCGCTTCACGCTTGCCCGGCAAACGAGCAGGGGAGCGTTCCGTGACAGGGCGCGCGCCGTCACCAAATCTCGCCGAACAGGCAGCCCACAGGGTCGGTCTGAGCTTTCCAGCGTCCAGGAAAGGGGCCATCGCTTCGGCGATCGCCCGGCTCATGGTGCGGCGTGGGATTGGTGACAGCCGGACGTTTCTCGACCGGCTGGGGCTGGACGAGGATTTGACCGATGATGCGGTCGCAGCGATGACGGTCGGAGAAACGCATTTCTTTCGAGATCCAGCTCAATTCCAGCTTATACGGCAGACAATCCTTCCCGAATTGCGGCGACGGCGGTCCGACGGCGCTCCCGCCAGGATCTGGAGCCTTGGCTGTGCAACGGGTGAGGAGCCCTACTCCCTTGCCATTCTCTGTGACGAGGAAGGTCTTTTGGAGAATGTTCGAATAAGCGCAGCGGACATCTCCAGGAGGGCGCTCGTCACTGCGAAGGCCGCCGAGTATGGCGAATGGTCCTTGAGGAATACGGATCACAAGCTGAGGAAACGCTACTTCACCTCTTGCGAAGAACGCTTTCGACTGCACGAACGACTGCGCCGGCAGGTCGAGTTCACTCAACTTAACCTTGGTACAGATGAGCTTCCGGCACCCGAAAGGAACTTGGCTGATTTCGATTTGATCCTTTGCCGCAACGTCCTCGTCTATCTCGATGCAATCGCAGTGCGCCGGATTGCGCGCCAGCTATTCGCCTGCCTCGTTGATGGTGGCTGGTTGTTGACCGCTCCGACCGATCCGCCCTTGTGGCAATACGCCCCTTTCGAAACGTCGATCACGCCCGCCGGTGTGATCTATCGGCACATGATGGCTCATTCAGACACTTCGAAACGGTCGATCTCACGCGTCACCTCTGTTCAATGCCAAACCAAGAACCCTCTCGCGCGCGTCCCGCCTGCTCGTGCTTGCGTTGCCGATGCGCGAAAAACACTCGGCGACAACGCCGTTGAGGCGATCACCCGACAAATCCGCTCGCGTTCTGATATGGGTGAGACCCGCGACGCCGCGCGCCTCGCTGCGCAAGCCGTTGAAAGTCACCCGCTCTCGGCGGAACTGCATTTTCTCCAAGGACTCTCCCAGATGACCCACGGAGAGACCGACGCGGCTGCAGCGGCGCTGCGACGGGTGATTTATCTGGACAGCGATCTGGCTGCCGCGCAGTTCTTTCTCGGTGTCTGTCTCAAGGACAGCGATCCGCAAGCGGCCCTACGTGCCCTCGAAAACGCGCTCCTGTTTTGCCTCTCTCGTCCGCAGCGCGAACGCGTCGCCCTGATGTCTGGGGCGACGGCGGGACATCTCGCGGAGCGCGCAAGGCGGGAGATCGGTAAAATTCGGTGGCATCCGGGGAGCGAGGGCCTATGACGACACCTCTCCGGCCCGCCGCCCGTCCGATCGACTGGACCGCCGTCAGAAGGCGGATGGCAGCAGCGATAGAACAGACGGAAGTGCTTTTGGAAGCGGCACAACAGGATGAGCAATACGAGCGGCAGTCACCGCACCTGGCTGGTGATGCGTTGCCCGGACAGAGCGAACAGCAGGCAGCCGGTCTTGTGACCTTCATGCTGTCGAATCGCCGGTTTGCATTGGAGATCCGATACGTCTGCGAAATCGTTTCGAAGGCACGCGTCAGTCCGCTCCCCGGAATGCCCTCGCATGCCTGTGGCGTCTACGATTTACGCGGCCATTTGCTTCCCGTCTTCGACCTATGCGGACTGCTCGATCTCCCGCGTGGGACCCGCACCGCCAATGACTGGGCGATCGTATGCGGCCAAACACAGCCGGAGTTCTTGATCTTATCTGACACTGCGCCCGAAGTATTGACGCTCCCCCTGGAGGAAATCGGAGCGGCGGAAGCCGATCTCGGGGGTGACGCCTGGTATTGCACGACCACGAAAGCGGGCACGGTCATTCTGGACGGCGACCTTCTGTTGAACGACCGTCAATTCTTTCTTGAGGACGAGCGGGTCATCGCGAGTGACGAAACGGAAAGGACCGAGATCCATGAGCCCCCGATTGGCAAATAGCCTCTATGGCGCGTTGGGGTTGGCAATGCTGCTGTTCGTGGCCGCTTCGGCGCTGCTCGTCGGGTCCAGCTTTATTGCCCTGGAACGGGTCCGGGCCGATCTTGCCGCGACGTCCTCGTTGGGCAAGGAACGTGTTGCCTACCAGATGGTCTATGCGGCCGGGCGCATGGAAAGGGCGGAGGGGGCCGCCCGGGCCGCTGCTGCCGATGAACTGCGTGGCCTGATGAATCGCAACGAGCGGCTGCTTGCGAGTCTGGTCGATGGCGACGGAAGGCTCGGGCTGGAGGCAACGACCGATCCCGCCGCCCGCACGCAGCTTGAACAAGCGCGCCAACAATGGCTGGAGCAGGTGAGGCCCGCTCTGGAAAGCGCAATCGCCAATGCGCCGATCGATCACGCCGCACTGGATGAGCTCGACCCAAAGATCAGGACTTTTGCCGCGCGAGTGGACGAATTGATCGACCAGATCGAGCAGGCGGGAGTTGACCGGCTCCAACGCTCTCAATTGCTGCAACTTGGTTTTTCCGCTCTCGCCGTTCTCCTGCTCCTTCACGTGCTCCGGGTCGCGCGTCGACTCGTCCGGCGCACCCGCGCGCTCGCCGGCGTGGCGGAAAAGGTCAGCGCCGGTGACCTGGAGCAGAAGGCCTCCGTAGAGGGTAACGACGAGCTCGCGGTTCTCGGCGCCTCCTTCAACACAATGACCGCAAGGCTCGCCGGAATGATCGACAACGAGCGAGGCAGCAGGGAGCGACTTGAAGAGCTGCTCGCCATGATCTCGGAAACGGCGCAACACCTTTCGTCGTCCGCCGCCGAGATCCTCGCCGGAACCACGCAACAGGTCGAAGGCATGCGTGAGCAATCGTCGGCCGTCGCCCAGACAGTTACGAGCGTCGATGAGGTGCTGCAGACGTCGGAACAGGCAGCGCAGCGCGCGCAGCAGGTTGCTTTCTCCTACGATCAGGCCGTCAAGATCAGCAATGAGGGCCGCAGAGCGCTCGATGACACCGTGCACGTAATGAATACGGTTAGCGCACGCACGGAAGCGATTGCCGGAGACATTCTTTCCTTGGCAGAAAACAGCTTGGAAATCGGCGAGATCGTCTCGGTCGTCGCCGAAATCGCAGACCAGACGAACCTATTGGCGCTGAACGCTGCCATAGAGGCTTCACGTGCAGGCGAGCACGGCAAGGGCTTTAGTGTCGTTGCCAGTGAGATCAGGACACTTGCCGACGAATCGAAATCCGCGACAACGCGGGTCCGTCGAATTCTGATGGAGATCCAGAAAGCGACAAACGCGGCGGTTATTGGCGCCGAGGATGGAACGAAGAGTGTCAGCCGCGCGCTTGAGACGGTGAACGAAGCAGGCGAAACGATCCGGCAGCTCGAGTCGATCGTTGCCGATTCCGCGCGTTCGGTCGCGCAGATCGCCGCTTCCGCGGGCCAGCAAAAAGCGGGCATGAAGCACATTCACGACGCAATGCATTATATCGAGCAGACGAGCAGCCAGAATCTTTCGGCGATCCGGCAAGCGGAGGAGGCCGCGAAAGATCTCAACGAGCTAGGCTCGAGGCTGAATGAAATGCTCGATTACCATGGCAACTGACATGACGAAACCCGAAGAATTCGACCGTGGACTGCTGCACATGTTCACCGAGGAGGTGGGGGAGCGTGCGTCCGACATGGAGCAGGCTTTGCTCGCAATCGAGGATACCGGGGAGGCTGATGAGAAACTCCGTCTGCAGGAGCAGCTTTTGAGGATGGCGCATAGCCTTAAGGGAGCCGCCGGGTTGCTTCAGGTGCGGGGAGTGGAAGCGATCTGTCACTGGATGGAAGAGGTACTCTCCATCACTGTGAATGAGCAGCTCGTGCTCGAAAAATCCAAACTGGACCTGCTGCTGAAGGCCACAGACACAATCAGGGACGCGGCCCTGCTCCTAGAGAGTGGCGAGACGCTTCCGCCGGCGCACGGCGAGAGTGTCGTCGATGCGCTGAAGGCTGCCATAGCGAGAAGGGCGGATCACCGCGGCGGCAAGCCGAAGTTGGGACCGCCTTCGGGGGGATTGAAGGTGCCGGTTCGCGCTAGTGATACCGACGGCTCGATGCGCGTCTCCGCCGATCGACTGGATACCCTTCTCTACAGGAGCGGCGAATTGCTGTCCTTCAACGCAATCATACGCCGCCACGCCGAGGAGGCGTCCTTGCTGCGGGAGCAGGCGCGGAAACTGCGTGGGGTCGGCACCGAGTTCGCCACGCTGGCGGCTAGCATCGAGATCGGACTGCGCCAGCTTGCGACATCGCTACGCCAGGACACAAGAGTGATGCACAGTGCCGCGACAGCACTTGACCATGAGGTGCGGCACGCGCGCACACAGCCCTTTGCAGAGGCCTGCAAGGGGTTCGACCGTGTCGTGCGGGACGTGGCGTCCGCATCGGGCAAATTGGCAGAGCTGGAAATCAAAGGTGGAGAGATCGAGATCGATCGCTCAATCCTTTCGGGCCTTCAGGATTCACTTCGGCATCTCGTGCGCAATGCAGTCGCGCATGGCATCCAGCGGCCGGAGGAACGCCGGGCAGCAGGAAAACCGGAAAAGGGCAAAGTCCTGATCACGGCCGCTATCTCCGGAGACCGGATGCAGGTGCGTGTCGAGGATGACGGCCGCGGCCTTGATGCAGCCCTGCTAAGGAAGGCAGCGGGCGAAGCTTTGGAAGACGTGAAAGACGAAGCGGAACTCCTGCGGCGCGTATTCGAGCCGGGCGTATCGACGTCGGCGACGGTCACAAACCTATCGGGGCGTGGAATAGGTCTCGACATCGTCAAGCGAAATGTCGAAACGCTGCGTGGCACAGCGGAGATTTCCCAAGTGCAGACGGGAGGCGCCGCATTCACCCTCACGCTCCCCCTGACATTAGCGACGGTTCGCACACTGGAGGTCATTGCAGGGGAGCATGTGCTCACGATTGACACGGCGTCTGTTCAGCGGGTGATACGCATTCATGCGCAAGACTTCGCCATGTCTGGACACAGGTGCGTCGTCAGGACGCCGATAGGCGCAATACCGTTTGTGGATCTGGCCACTTGGCTAGGAGTGAAGCTGTGCAGAGGCGATATCCGGCAGGCTATGCCAGCCATAATCGTCGACGCCCCGGGCGGGCCGATCGCGGTACTCGTCGATGCCGTTGCCGGTGAACAGGAACTTCTTGCCCGTCCACTCGGACCGCGGCTCGCGAAAGTTCGTCGTTATAGCGCTGGCACGGTACTGCCTGACGGGCATATCGCCCTTCTCCTGAACGTCGCCGCGCTCGCGGAGGCCGCCGCCGAGGCGCGATTACCAGACGGCGCACGCGTGCCCCAGCCGATTCCAACAGTGAGTCGCAAGGTGCTCGTCGTCGACGATTCAAAATATATACGGACGTTGGTGAAACTCATCCTCGAGGGCGCAGGCTACGATGTCGTGATGGCAAGCAATGGCAAGGAAGCGTTCGACCAGCTTCGTGACCGCGGCGCTGACGTGGTTGTCGCGGACGTCGACATGCCGTCCATGAACGGCTTCGAACTCACCGAGGCCATTCGTCGATCGGAGCGTTTCACCGACACGCCCGTCGTCCTCGTGACGGGCCGTGAAACGCTTGAAGATAAAGTCCGGGGGCTGCGTGCTGGCGCAAATGCCTATCTGAGAAAGGACCAGTTCGATGCGCAGCACTTCCTGGAGACGATGCGCCGGGTCGTGTGAGGACGAGGATGACACGTATTCTACTTGCGACATCGACACCCGCCCTTGAACAACTCTTCAAAAAGGCGGCCGGTACCGACGCTGCCGTAAAGCTCGTGGGCGTCGCAAGAAGCGGCAAGGACGCAGTGAGGCTGACCGGTGAACTTTTGCCGGACATCATCGTAGTGGATCTCCGCGACGACGACACCGCCGAAACCGTCAGGGAGATAATGATCGCCGTGCCGACGCCAGTCGTGATGGTGTCATATCAGGACGGTTCGCAATTGGGAGCGATGTCTGCGCGCGCACTCGACGCGGGCGCGCTCGCGGTCATCCCGGCGCCGACCGCATCCGGCACGTCTCTCGACCAAGCGGCCTTCGACAAGTTCCTGTCGACTATCAAGGCCATGGCACAAGTCAAGGTCGTTCGCCAGTGGCGCAAGAAAACCCGTGGTGATCACCGGGTCAAAGAGGCACCCGAGGCTGCGGCTCACACTCGGATCGCGATCGTGGGGATCGCCGCCTCCACCGGCGGACCGGCCGCGATCCGCTCTATATTGAGGGAGCTCCCTGCCGATTTTCCCGCACCCATTCTCGTCGTGCAGCATATGTCGAACGGCTTCATCGACGGCGTTGCCGCATCCCTCGACGCGACGGTTGCACTCAAGGTGAAGGTCGGTGCGAATGGCGAACGACTGAGGCCCGGGACCGTTTACCTTGCTCCGGATGGCCATCAGCTCGGCGTCTCCGGCAAGTTGCGCCTGCGTGTCGTGGACGAAGATCCCATCCAGGGGTTCAAGCCGTCCGGATCCTATCTCTTCGGTTCGATTGCTCGCGCTTTCAAGGACGAGTCTCTTGCGGTCATCCTGACGGGGATGGGCGATGACGGCACCGAGGGCCTTCGAGCGCTGCGTATGGCGGGCGGAAGGGTAATTGCTCAGAATGAGAAGAGCTCGATCGTCTTCGGAATGCCGAAATCGGCGATCAACGCCGGTCTCGTCGATTTCGTCCTGCCGGTTGAAGACATCGCCGCGAAGATCACCGCTCTCGCTGCTGCATGATTCCTCAAATCGGAATCGCTGGCTCAGGCGGAATGAGAAAAGCGGCGCCGCGCGCCGAACCTCCGCGCAGCGCCGCTCTCGCCCCACCCCAACTCTGCGCTGGAGCGATTCCGGATCGGGAAAGGCGAACTCAGGGAGCGCCTTTCGCGCTCGTCCGCCCGTATCATTCATCGCCTCCTACATGCTCATGATCTGGATGGCGGCCGGCGTGATGATGACCGCGAAGAGCACAGGCAGGAAGAAGATGATCATCGGCACCGTAAGCTTCGGCGGAAGAGCGGCTGCCCGCTTTTCCGCCTCGCTCATGCGCATGTCACGGTTCTCTTGTGCCATCACGCGGAGCGCTTGACCGAGGGGCGTGCCGTATTTTTCTGCCTGGATGAGGCTGGTCACGACGGCGCGCACACCCTCAACGCCGGTTCTCTGCCCCAGATTCTCGAAGGCCTGCCGTCGGTCCTGCAGGTAGGACAGCTCCGCAGTGGTGAGTAGGACTTCCTCCGCGATCTCCGGCGATTGCGCGCCGATCTCCTCGCCCACTTTCCGAAAGGCGCTTTCGATGCCCATGCCGGATTCGACGGTGATCAACAGGAGGTCCAGCGCCTCCGGCCATGATCGACTGATCGCCTGCTGCCGCTTGGTGGTTCTGTTCCTGATGAAGACCGCAGGGGCGAAGTAACCGAACGACCCGATTCCGGCCGCCATCGCCACAACC
This sequence comes from Sinorhizobium sp. 8-89, assembly GCF_030124325.1. Lineage (GTDB taxonomy): Bacteria > Pseudomonadota > Alphaproteobacteria > Rhizobiales > Rhizobiaceae > Sinorhizobium. Next base: position 57,106 of record NZ_JASKLR010000005.1, on the reverse strand, counting down.
AATATCAACGGCGCCTCCGGCCGGATGATGAAGAGGAGATAGAGCAGAGCGGCAATGAACATCACCACCGGCGCAATCAACCGCACGGCAAGGAAGGTCGTCACCGGAGCATGACCGCGATAGCCTGCCGCACTCAATCTGCGGACGATTTCGCCGTCCTCCGCCTGCTTGGCAAGATTGAAACGGTCGACTATCGCCTGAAAGAGGCGCTTGGGTTCTGCGCGCAGCGAAACCTTGCTCTGCCCGGCCTCCAATCGCGCCCGCTCGCGCTGGCGGATACGTTCGCGCTCGCCTTCCACCCTTCTCATTCGATCGGCCAGGGTGTCGCGAAAGACATAGGGCCAGGAAACGACGATGACCGCGGAAAAGGCGGAAAGGCCGGCCATCAAGACGGACAACTGCTCCGGGTCGGGGATATAGGCAACGAGGCTCATGTCGGTTCTCAGAAGTCGAAGTTGATCATTCTGCGCATAACGAGAATGCCGAGGCCCATCCAAAGTCCACAGCCGACAAGCACGAGCTTTCCGGTCAGCGTCGTGACTAGAAGCATCATGTAGTCCGGACTGGTCAGATACACGGCACCGGCGACGAAAAACGGCAGAGCACCGATGATGCCGGCGGAGGATTTTGCTTCGGCGCTCATCGCTTTGATCTTGCTTTTCATCTTCTTGCGCTCCCGCAGCACCTTCGAAAGATTGCCGAGCGCCTCGGAAAGGCTGCCGCCGGTGCGGCTTTGAATGGCGATGACGATGGCGAAGAAATTTGCTTCCGGTAGCGGCATGCGTTCACACATACGCTCCACGGCCTCGTCAACGGGGATGCCCAGCGTCTGGTCCTGCGCGATGGAGACGAACTCGCTTTTGACCGGTTCCTGCGCTTCTGCCGCAATCACCCTCAGGCAATCGCCCATTGGCAGGCCCGCCTTCAGTCCTCGGACGATGACATCGACCGCATTCGGGAACTCGGCAGCGAAGCGGGCGAACCGCGATTTGCGCTTCTTGCTCACATACGCATGCGGCAGCAGCAAGCCGCTGGCGATGGCGAAGCCGACCGCTACCAACGGCCCAAGGCCCAGCGGAAGCATTATGCTCCAGGTCGTAAGGGCGACACCGGCGCAAGCGAGGAAATAGGTTCTGGTCGACCAGTGGAGGCCGGCTTGGCGGATCCTGCCGGCGAGCGACGGCTTGCGGCTCCTGCGCGCATTCGCCTTGTGCTTCGCTTCGATTTCGCGCAGCGTCCTTTCGACCGAACGCCGGCGATCCCGGCCATCCTCTTCCGCCCGTTCGCTCTGCTTGCGCTCCGCCACGGCCGCGATGCGCTCGAACCTTTGGCGATAGACGCTTGCCTTGACCACTCGCGGATAGAAGGCAGCTATCATCACGCCGCCGATGCTGATGGAGGCCAAGAGAAAGACAAACGCGGGAAACAGCAGGGAAGTCAGCATCTCTTACGCAGCCGCCTTCATTTCCGCAGCATCGAGGGCGGCGGCAAGCCGCGCCTCTTCGCCATAGTAACGGGCGCGGTCCCAGAATGCCGGGCGACCGATGCCCGTCGAACGATGTCGCCCGATGAGGTTGCCCTTCTGGTCCTCACCCTGAATGTCGTAAACGAAGAGATCCTGGGTCGTAACCACATCGCCCTCCATACCGAGCACTTCGGTGATGTGCGTGATCCGGCGAGAGCCGTCGCGAAGACGTGCGGCCTGCACGATCACATCGACCGACGAGACGAGCATCTCCCGAATTGCCTTGGCCGGCAGCGAATGCCCGCCCATGGTGATCATTGCCTCGATGCGCGAGATCGCTTCGCGCGGCGAGTTGGCATGAAGCGTGCCCATCGAGCCATCATGGCCGGTGTTCATCGCTTGCAAGAGATCGAAGGCCTCCGGCCCGCGCACTTCGCCGACGATGATCCTTTCAGGCCGCATGCGCAGGCAGTTCTTGACGAGTGCGCGCATGGTGATTTCACCCTGTCCTTCGATGTTCGGCGGGCGCGTCTCGAGCCGCACGACGTGCGGTTGCTGCAATTGTAGCTCGGCCGCGTCTTCGCAGGTGATGATGCGTTCGCCGGGGTCGATGTAGCCGGTGAGGCAGTTCAGAAGCGTTGTCTTGCCGGAGCCGGTGCCGCCGGATATGAGCACGTTGCAGCGGACGCGGCCGATGATCTTCAGGATCTCGGCACCTTCCGGCGAGATCGAGCCGAAGCGTACCAATTGGTCGAGCTTAAGCTTCTCTTTCTTGAACTTGCGGATCGTCAGCGACGGGCCGTCGATGGCGAGCGGGGGCGCGATGACGTTGACGCGCGAGCCATCTGCGAGACGCGCGTCGCAGATCGGGCTCGATTCATCGACGCGCCGGCCGACCTGGCTGACGATGCGTTGGCAGATGTTGAGGAGCTGTTCGTTGTCGCGGAAGCGGACACCGGTTTCCTGCACCTTACCGCCGACCTCAATAAAGACGTGGTTCGCGCCATTCACCATGATATCGGCGATGTCGTCGCGTGCGAGCAGGGGTTCCAGCGGACCATAGCCCAGAATGTCGTTGCAGATGTCACTGAGCAGCTCGTTCTGCTCGGCCAAGGAGATCCCGGCCTTCTTGGCCGCGACGATGTCGTTGATGATCGCGCCGATTTCGTTGCGTGCCTGCTCGCCTTCCATGTTGGAGAGTGCGGCGACGTCGATGGTGGCGATCAGTGCGCTGAAGATTTCCTTTTTCAGGCTGTAATATTGCTCGGCCTTTTCGGCTTTGATGACGGCAGTTGGAATGGCTGGCTTCTGAGTAGGGGGCAACTGGGAAATTCGTTCCGGTTCGCGTGCTGCCTCCGGCTCAACAGCCGGTTCAAGAACCTTTTCGTCCGAGAGGGATTTCTTGCCGAACATCGTTGTCGCCGTGCCTCGAGCATTTTGGGGGCTTGGGAACGAGCAGGGCGGAGGGCAAATGCCTCCGCCATGCACTTAAACCAGACTGGTCCCGCCGATTACAGCTTGCCCGAGATCGTGGTGAACATCGTGTCAATCTTTCCGCCGAGCGTGGTCGCACCGGTGATGAGGGCGACGGCGATAAGGCCGGCGATAAGGCTGTATTCGATGGCGGTCGCGCCGGATTCGTTGCGAGTAAAGGCAACAAGAAGCTTCTTCATGGTTCGGGGTCCTTCAGTGGTTTGAGGTTGCGCCGACGCCAAGTTCGGCATCACAGGGCCGGGCCAGGTTCTGCCTCGTTTCCCGCTTGCTGTGTGGCTCTCATATAGACTTTATTAACCCTCTCGATCCATTCAGCCTGATGGCCGATGGCCGCCCGCACGCGGCTCGGCCGGTTGGCCTAGTCCAATCGTCGGCGTTGCACTACTTCCATGCTTTGTCAGACTTGTTGGAACGGATTGCACATCCATCCGTTGAGATATCGCGAGTAACCAGTGGGAGTGATTGCAATGCGCACCGGTGCCGGATGGCTTGTTCTAGCGGTCGCGACATGGGCTAACCTCGGAGCGGCGCAGGCAGCGGAGAATGTCCTCCCAGCAGCCATCACATTGCAGCCAACCCGCCAGACCGAGGGCGTCATCAGGGTGGTCGTCGATTTCGCGCGAACGCTCCTGCTCGCGCGGCCCGCGAGCACGCTCATTATCGGCAATCCGGCCATCGCACAGGCGACTCTCAGCGACGACAGGACGGTCATTCTGACCGGCAGGACGCCTGGTTCGACAAACCTCATCGTTATCGGCACGGACGGCGCGGAGGTGTCCAACGTCATCCTCGACGTAGTGTCTGCAGGCGGTCGCCTGGTCACCGTCGACGAGGGCACGGGCAAGACAACATATAGTTGTTCGGACCGCTGCGATCCGGTTCAATCCGGCGAAGCACCCATTCCGCAAACTGAGAACACTGCGCCGCTGCCCGGTGAAGACGCCAATTCTACAGGCAATCCTTGAACGATCACCCGATCGGAATGCGCCGCGAAAGCTGAAGGTGGAAAGGACTCTGCGATAATCCCGGCAGTACGAAGGTGAAGGGATACCGGATCGATAGAACGCGAAAATCGATCCCGTCCACCGTTTCCTTGCCGGTGACGATCTGAAGCAGCGCCGGATCACCGCCTTGGAAACTCTCTCGCACCGCGCTCTCCAGCTTCTGCTGCGCCTCGCCGGCGGGCGCATCGCGGGCGACTTGGCCAATCAAGACCTTCCGCGCCGCGAAATCGGCGGCGTATGAGAGATCATTGCGTACGTAAAAGGCACGGCCGAACTCGACAATCCCTAGCATGAGCAGCAGCAGGGGGAGACAGACCAGCGCAAACTCCACCGCAGCCGCGCCCGACTGGCTGCGCCCTAGAAATCGAATGCCGCGCTGCAGGTTCATCGGACTTCCACCTGGATCGAAGAATTGAGATCGAAATCCGGAAGCACCTCCGGCGCAGACATCGGCCGGTAGAGTGTTGCTGCATCCAGGCGATAAAAGATGAGCTCCGGCGCTGAGTTCGCACAGGGTGTCTTCCCGCATTCCGGCGCCGCCTCCGGTTTGACATCGGCATTTTCCGGGCAGGCGCAGTAGCGCGTCACCGCCGCAACGGTGGTATTGGCCAGGTTTGCGCTCTTGGCGAGCGTGGACTGCATCACCTTGTAGACCTGTGTCGCCCCGGGATCGGCCATGGCAGCCTGCGCGCCTGCGCGAAGGGCATGGTCAAGCGTCATCCGTTCGTAGATAGCAAAACCGAGATCCGCCATCGCCACGAGAGCAAGGGCGAGCACCGGAGCGATCAGCGCAAATTCAACCGCTGAGGCGCCCGTCGCGGACGCTTTAAGCTCACCCACTTTCTTGCGCAGTGCTGAGGAGGCCTTCGGCTTTGTGCGCTTGAAGACGTTCCGCAGCAACGCCTTGAGGCCCTTCTGGTGCGTACGTCTCTCTCTCGTCCCGCCAACGCGCCACGCCAGGGCAATAATCGCACGGCCCGCTTCGGAAGCCGGTGCCCGCTCGATGACGAGCTTGCCATTATTCGCCGCGGCGCCGAACAGGTGCGGGTTGAAGGCAATGGAAACGCTCTCCTGCAGACCGACCGCAGCGACGAAGTCCTTCGGCTTGATTTCCGGAAGCTTGGGCGTGCCGAGCTTGTTCAACACAAGCCTCGGCGGCGGGTCGTTTGGCCGCGCCTTCTTCAGGAAGTCGATAAGGTTCTTGGTATTGCGCATGCTGGCAAGATCAGGCGTTGCGGTGATGACGATTTCATCCGCCTCAAGCAGGATCTTCCGCGTCCACTGCGTCCAGATGTGGGGCACGTCCAAGACGATGTGCCATGAGCTCGAACGCGCGACCTCGAGCAGATGATCGACGTTGTCTTCCCGCAGGCTGAAGAACTTGTTGAAGTCCGTGGTGGCCGGAAGCAGGTGCAGACGATCCGTGTAGGTCACTGCCAGCCGCCGCAAAAGCACGTCGTCGAGGCGATCCGGACTTTCGAGTACATCCAACATCCCGTTCGCGGCTTCGATATCGAAATTGAGACCGAGTGTCCCGGACTGAAGGTCGAGATCTGCGAGGAGTACATCGGCATCCACGCGCTTGGACATGGCATAGGCCACGTTATGCGCAAGCGTCGAGGATCCGGTCCCTCCCTTGGCGCCGACGAAGGCGACGATGCGGCCCAGCTTCTCCTCCGTGGAGTCACGAAAGCAGCGGTGTACGGCAGCGACGAAATCCATCGGCTCGAACGGCATTACGAGGTAGTCACTCACGCCGGCGTCCAGAAGCTTCTTATAGAGACTGACATCGTTGGAGCGGCCGATGACGATGACCTTGGTACCGGTAACGCACTCCACTGCCAGGGCTTCCAGCGCCGCCATCAGCCGGACCTCATCGTCGTCATTTTCCACGACGACGAGGTTCGGCGAGGTGATGCCCCCATAAAGAGCTGTCGCTTCCCTTATTCCACCCGACTTGATCGTTACCGTGGCGCGCGCCATACGACGGTCGATCGCCGCCGTACGGATCGCCTCCGTCGCTTCCTCCGATCGACAGAAGGTGGCGACCTCCACTTTCGGGATGGGCAAAAGCGGTGGAGCATCCACTATCTGCGACGTTTCCTGGATTTGCTTGCCGAGATGCTTCATTTGTCCGAGACTTCCATGAAAACCGATCAACTGCCGTTGGAGCGGGAGGGGACTTCGACCATCGACACGCGCCCGCCGCTGATGATGCGCACCACGCCCGGTCGCTTTTCTTCCGTTTCGACGGCCGGCCTTTCGTGATTGTCGGCCACTGCGCGCAGGGCCAGCGAAACCGTGCCGGAGGCTTCCGCAGCCGCAACGGTTGCGATCTGTTCCGGATCCGCTTCGAGCGTTGCGGTTTTCCCGATCACCGAAGTGCCGTCGGCGGCTTCCGAAATGGTCTGATCGACCGCGAGCACGCGGATGTTTGAAAGGATCGCTCGGCTGATTACCTTTCCGTCCTTGCCGGAGGAGTCCGCCCGGGCGACCGTGTGGATGACGTCGACATGGTCGTTGGGCAGGATGAAACCGCCGGCCGTGCTCTCCGCCGTCACGCGAACGGCGATCGCCCGTTTTCCAGAAGGCAGCATGCTTGACAGAAAACCGGAGCCGCGCTGCGCGAGCTTGTCTTCGCGAATGGGTTCTCCCGGCACGAAGTCGCTCAAGGCGAGCGAACCCTTGAGCGCCGTTATCGCGTCCGGCCTTGAACTGCGGCTGATGAAGACGGGAGCGATATCCCCCTCCCACGGTTGCCAGCGCATCTGGCCCTCGTCGAGCGTCGCACCGCGTTTGAGTTCCGCGGACGCGACCAGCACCTCATTCGAGGGAGCCTCTTCAGCGGTTACGACCTCTACCTCCGGCTGACGGGACGCGCCGAGCGCCAGCCAGGAGGCAGCCCCGCCGGATGCGAGGGCAAGAAGGAGAATGACGAAGCGGATCATGGCCAAACCTTTTCAACGGGCAACGGAAGCTTGGTAGCGCCCTCAGAGAAGAGCGGAGAACCACTGGGTTTGCGGCAGCAGCAGAAGCGCCGCCGGCGCCATCGCCGCCCCGTAGGGAATGCCCGTCTCAGGGGCGTGCAGGCGCGCGGAGCAGGCGTTCTTTTTCAACACCACCGGCAGGGGCATGCGCCGGAACTGAAGGAGCGCAAGCGTCAACGCCGCGCCGATCACGGCCGTGTAGAGGACGAAATCGACCGCGAGGTCGGGCCCAAGCCAGAGCACGGCGACGGGCAAGAGCTTTGCGTCGCCGCCGCCGATCCAGCCGAGGGAGAAAAGCACGAAGGTACAGGCCAGTATGCCGAATCCGATGAGAATGCTCGAAGAGATCGTGGCTACGCCCAAGCCAGCGGCGGGCGCAAGAACGGCAAAGGAAACCGCCAGTGCGAGCACCAGGCGGTTCGATATGGTCATCGTGGCGACATCCTTGATGCCGGCATAGGTCATCGTTCCGGCAAAGAGGAAGAATGCGAGCCAAGCTGCGGATGTCGAGATCATGTTCGATGCCTTTCGTGCGCCGATGGAATTGTCGCGAATGTGCCCTTTGAGCCGCGCAATAACCATTCGACCTGATGGCCTAAGCGTAAGGCGCCAAAGGCTTGCGGCCCGGACTAGGCCAATTGGCCGAATCGCCAACGACCGGCGAGCGATATACCGTCCGGCCCCGATAGTCGGGTTTTGGACAGAGGAATGGGCGAGAGAAGCGACACGGTCAACGTGGAAAGGCCGATGCGACAGCGGCGCGCCGGCACACGTCGATTCATAAGAGACGAAGGTGGTGCGGTCGCCGTCATCGCTGCGATCGCGTTTCCTGTTCTCGTCGGTGCGATGGGGCTCGGGGCCGAGACGGGCTACTGGTTCCTCGAAAAGCGTAAGCTGCAGCATGCGGCCGACGTATCGGCACACGCCGCTGCCGTGCGCTTTCGGGCCGGAGATCAGCAAGCTGCGCTCGAAACCACTGCCCGCAGGATCGCGAGTGCGTCCGGCTACACCCCCGGCAGCCTCACCGTCAGCACCCAGCAGGGCCTTGGGGGATCCAGCAAGCTCACGGTCGAGCTGACCGAGACGCATCCGCGCCTGTTTTCATCCGTTCTTGCCGACGGGCCGGTCACGATGAAGGCGCGCGCCGTCGCCGAGATCAAGGGCGGTTCCAAGGCCTGCGTGCTTGCGCTGTCGAACTCGGCGTCGGGCGCGGTGACTGTGACCGGCTCGACGGAAGTTCGCTTGTCGGGCTGCAGCGTTATCTCCAACTCCAGCGCAGTCGACGCCTTCCTCATGAAGAACGGCAGCGCAATGATGTCGACGGACTGCGTCTATACGGTTGGCGAGGCCGTTACGACCACAGGCCTGACGCTTACCGGTTGCAGCGAACCCATCGAACGGGTGTCGCCGACGGCGGACCCTTTTGCATCCGTCGCCGAGCCGGACAAGTTGCACATCCAACAGCTTCCCTGCCGCACGCTCGCCTATGTCTCCAATTCCACCTACACCTTTGACCGGCTCGCAGACGGGACGGAGGCGATCAGGTTCTGCGGCGGATTGCAGATCCAGAATACGATCACATTGAAGCCGGGCCTCTACATCATAGACGGCGGCGACTTTACGGTGACCGCGGGGGCGAAGCTTTCTGGTGAGGGGGTCACGCTGTTCTTCACCAACGGTGCCGCGGCGAAACTGCTCGGCAACGGCGACATTGACCTGTCCGCGCCGACTAGCGGACCCTTCGCCGGCCTGCTTTTCTTTGGCAGCCGCCACGATACGGGTGTGATGCACCAGGTGACGGGCAATTCAGAATCGACGCTGGAGGGAAATCTGTACCTGCCCAGTGGCCATATCGATTTCACCGGCAACTCCACTGTGTCCGGGGGGTGCACACAGATCGTTGCGGACCAGGTCACGTTCACGGGCAATTCGACAATGGAAACCTGCGCCTCGCCGACCGACGAGATCGTTGTAGGCCGAACGGTGTCGCTGGTTGAGTAGTACGCCGGACACGGGTTGGAACTACATGATCGGACCAACGGCTGTCCTTCGCGGTAGCAACCCGGATTAACGCGGTCGTCCAGTAATCAAACCTCGGGCGTACCGAGTACGAGCGAGACCACCGAAACGTGACCGGGCATTCACTCGCGGTCGAGCGTAGCCGGGATAGGTCAAGTTGTACGCATTTTCTGCACGGCGATTTAAAGCGTCTCATCTACCGTGCTGCGCATGAGGTTCGAGAACCAGGAGTTCTAAACATGAAGGCGCAAACAAGGACTTCGGTCGGGCTAATCGACGGCCGCAGCAATATAGTGCGGGGCGTGTTTGCTCTACTCCTTGCAGCAGCCGTGTCGGGATGTTCTGTCACTCCAGACCAAAGTATCCGAACCTCGTCGCTGACGAGACAGGTCGGCTATCCGGCGTTGAGCAACAAGCGCGTCGCGGCCAAGCCGGTCGTCGTTCAACGAGCGGTCAAACTCGAGCGGGCCGCCTATCTCGGGCGTGCCCCGTATATTTGCACGCCGAGCGGCTTTGGCAGCACCTCGCGCTGCTTCCTTCGATAGGGGTGGAGTTGCGCGCCGATCGGCGACGGGCTCATCTGCGGAGCCAAATTGATAGGCTGACGCAAACAGGCTGCGCAACTCCTTCACCCGGTCAAGATCATTCGACCTTGCCGAGTCCTGCTTCGATTCTGTTCAGCCGCGCGCTCACATAATTGCCGCGACGAAGCTTGGCGAATTCGTCGTCAGGCTTTGCCGGCACGTTCTTGAAAACATACCATTCGCCGTTCGGTTCGCGTTTCTGAAGGATGAGGCTACCTTGCCTGCGATGGCTGAAGCAGGTTGTTGCCGGAGCCGAGCCGTCCTTTGCGTGCCAGTCGGCCTTGAAGCAGAGTTTTCCTGGTCCGGTGATGAACCAGCGACCGACGCCATAGGAGGGACGGCCGTTCTCCTTCGACCAGGCCGTAAACCGGCGCTGCCGCACTGAGAAATATCCCGCGCCCGCTTTCCAGATCCACGATTTCTGGCTGTAGAGCCTATAAAGCTCGTCGTGCGTCAGCGGGATTGCCTTTTGAGCGTTCGCGCGTCCGGCAGCAGCCTCGGCAACCGATGCCGTCGCACCCATCATCGCGGTGATGGCGACAGCCAGGGACATTGTGCGTAATACTGACCTCATCTCATGTCTCCGTGCGAGCGATTGTTAATTGGTGGTTTCTCGGACGACTCGCCAGTCGGGCCGGCCATAGCCTCCAGGCCATGCGTAGATTTCGCGGTCGTTGAAGTAGACGACCGCAGTCAGTGCAGGGAATTCTGAATGACGCATGGCAACGCTTGTCGCCCAGCTCGCCACATAAGACGCGTCACCTTCGTAGCCCAGCTCGGCGACCATGATTGGCTTGCCGTAGCCTTTCACCCGTTCATACCCAGGCGTCAGCCGTTCCGAGAACGACTTGTCGCGGCCAGTCGTGCCTTGATCGTATTTTTGATAGCCGAACACCGAGAGCCCGACGATGTCGACGACGTCATCCCCAGGGTAGAAGGCCTCCAGCCCCTCGTTGCCCTTGGGCGACCATACGAATTTCGCGGTTTTGATGTGCGCGCGGCACACGTTCACCATACGCCGGTAGGCGGCCCTGAAATCTTCGCTCCGCCAATGAGACCAGGAAAACTGGTTGTCCGTCTCGTCCATTTCCTGCCCCCACCTGATGATAATCGGACTTTTCAACGTGGCGGCGGTCGAGCAGACTTGGGCCATGTTCTCGTCGCGTTCGCCACCGAGAATGCTCCGCAGCAGTTCCTGATCCGAAACGCGCCAATCAGGCGACCAAGACCACGGTTCGATCGTGATCATCAGCGAGCGCCCGCGCGCTCGGGCGTAATCGTCGGCAAGGGCCAAGGTGGACAAATCGACGTCTTCCCAGGGCAAGAAGAGATGTTCGATCTTGGACTGCGACGGTTCACCGAAATCGCCGTGGGGGTCATAAGCACCAAGATCGATGGAATCCTCCGTCAGCACGGGGCGCTTTTGCGACGGCGCCGCCGCGGTGGAATTCCGGCCGGGAATGCCACGCGGTATGCTGGCTGCCAGCACCGTGCCGGACAGGAAGAGGCCCATGCATAAGAGGGCAATTGCGTTTGATTTCTTATTCATCGTGAACCTCCGCTGTGGACTGGTTTTCGATAAGTGAAGCTGTTGCTGTCATGGTTTGATCCTCAGCGTCTCGCGACGTCTTCCACCGGAGCAGGGATCCAGCGCGGTCGAAGTACGATCTTGCGCAGGGTGATGCCGCCTTGGCCGGCACCTGACGCCGCATAGCGCTCTTCGAATAGGCGGAGATGCCCCGCTCCCCATGCAAGTGCTTCGAGCCCGTCCTTTCCGTGCTCGGCAGTCGCGATCCCGGGCAATGCAACGAGCGCTACAAGCCCGGCTGCCATCGCCGGCCTATAGAAGCGAGGTGCGGCAGCGATCGCGTTCTCCTTCGCATGCCGCGCGACAATGACCAGCAAAAGCAGGCCGTAGATCGCAGCATTCAGGATCGCGAAAAGATAGAAACCCTTGGCCTTGGCCGCATCGTCGACAAGTAGGACCGGCAGCACCGCGGCAACCGCGAGAAAAACATAGGGCGCAAGCACGCGCAGGGGCAGCGGATCGACCTTGGATGCGCCTTTCGGGGTGACGCGGAAGTCCACGAATGACCCAGTGAGCCAGTCGCGCGCAGCCGCCACCGTGCCGGCAAGCGCCCAGGGCCAGCGTGCAAAGAGAAACAGCATGCATTCCCAGCTTAGGATTTTCGCATCGTACGGCCGGAAGGAGCCACTCGCCCGCCAGCGATAGGCCAGAAGGACGAGAACCATCGAAAGTGGCGTGAAATGGACCAGGAAATCGGGATAGGTCACGGCGACGAAGGTCTCGCCGCGCGCAAGTGCAAGGGTCGGCGTTACGAACATGAGTGCCATGAAGCACGCGAAAAGCGGGTACCAGAGCTGCGAGAAGAGGAACTGGAACTTCAGGCGGAGCGGTAGCCGGCCGAGGAGACGAGGCGAATACTGCAGCAGCAGCATGGCCAGGCTGCGTGACCACTGGAATTCCTGCGTCACGAGGTCGCCGAAGGTGCGCGGCCCGTCACCATGCGCGATGGCATCGAGCGCGTGTACGCCGCGCCAACCGGCGGCATTCATCATCAATGTCGTCGAATGATCTTCCGCCAGTTCCGGACCGAGCCCGCCGATATCTTTGAGCGCTGCCGTGCGGACCGCATAATGAGAGCCGATGCAGAGCGGCGCGAGTCCGCCATTGTAGCCGGCCTGGAGCGAGCCGTGCATGCTTGCCTCGGCATACAGCCTTCCGCGTGCCGACCAGCTGTCAGCCGCGTTCCGGTCGCAAATGCTGGGTGCCGAGACATAGCCCACTTCCGGGTCGGCGAAGGGGCGGAGCATCTCGAAGAGGTAGCCGGGCTCGGGAACGTGGTCGGCGTCGAGCTGGGCAACGAAGTCGTAGCGATCGTAACCGTAATGGTCATAGAAGAAGGCAAGATTGCCTTCCTTGCAGCGCGTGCGCCGCGGCCACGAGGTCCGATGATAGTCCGCCCGCCCTTTGCGAGTCGAGACGAGGACATGATGCCTGCGGCACCACTCGAGCGTGGCCTCGGAAGGGTCCTCGTCAGCGAGCCAGGTATCGTGCGGCACATCCTGAGCGAGCATCGCTTCAAGTGTTTCCGCCACGACCGAAAAGGGTTCAGATGGGGCCTTGGTCACGACCATGGCAACACGGCTGCCTCCCGGCAGCCGCAGCGGCCCGTTCGGTTTTGCCGCGCGGTGGAAGACAACTATGAAATAAGCGGGGAGAAGCGTGACCCAGGCAAGCACCGTCGTCACCGTAATACTGCCGAAGATGTCCACGTGGTGGCGCGGCTCTAGCCACCAGCTCCAGAAATAAGCGAGGGCGGCGGCCCAGAGGCATGCTCCGAACAGATATTCCGCCCGGCGATAGCCTGTAAGCACAGGGACGAGCAACGGCTCGCCGCCGGGCATGTTGCTCGTTCTATCGTTGGCACAAAGACGACTCACGACCGCGCCTCCAGTCCAAAGAATGGCGCGGCCGTTCGTACGATCGTCTCGAGGTCGGAGTATCGGGGCACGAAGCCAAGGCTCCGGTAAGCGAGACCTGCGTCAGCATAGAGCGTCGGCGGATCGCCGGAACGACGCCGATGGAATACGACCGGGACATCATGCCCAGTCACGTCGACAATGGTCCGCAGGACTTCCTTGATGGAATGGCCGCGGCCTGTACCCAGATTAAGCGCGAGGTTTCCGCCGTCTTGGGCGAGATGCCTGTATGCGAGCACATGAGCGCGTGCAAGGTCGGCCACGTGGATATAGTCACGCACACACGTCCCGTCAGGCGTGTTGTAGTCCTCGCCGAATATCTCGAGATGTGGAATTCTCCCTGCCGCGGCCATGAGCGCCCGCGGGATGAGATGGGTCTCCGGATCGTGCCATTCACCGAGGTCGCCTTCGGGATCGGCTCCAGAGGCATTGAAGTATCGCAGCGCGACGTAGTTGAGGCCGAAGGCGGCCCCATAGTCGGCGACCATGTGCTCGGCCATCAATTTGGTCTTGCCGTAGGGATTGATCGGCAGCTGCGGTGTCGCCTCGTCGATCGGCAACACCGTCGGCACGCCATAGGTGGCGCAGCTCGACGAAAAGATCATCTTGTAGAGACCCGCCTGGCGGCATGCATCGAGGAGCGACAGCGTCCCACGAACGTTATTGTTGTAATATTTGGCGGGGTCGACGACGGACTCGCCAACATAGGCGGATGCCGCGAAATGGATGACGGCGACCGGTTGATATTGTTCGATGACCTCGATCAGACGAGTCGTGTCGAGGATGTCTCCATGCACGAACGGTCCCCAGCGCACCGAGGAGCGGTTTCCGGTCGTCAGGTTGTCGTAGACGACCGGCTCGATATCCTCCAGGCGCAGGAGCTTTGCGGTATGGCTGCCGATATAACCGGCGCCACCCGTCACAAGGATGCGCGACGCGACCATCAGACCGGCTCCATGACTTTCCGCTTCGACTGCGAGAGAAGCTCGTCGAAGTAGCGAATGGTTTGCGCGAGGCCTTCCGACAAATTGACAGTCGGGCGCCAGCCGAGCTGCTCGGTTGCGAGAGAAATATCCGGGCGCCGCTGACGCGGATCATCGACGGGGAGAGGGTGGCGGACGATCTTCGACCGCGAGCCGGTCAATTGTATCACTTGTTCAGCGAGTTCGCCGATCGTGAACTCTCCGGGGTTGCCGAGATTGACCGGACCAGTGAGCGACGACGGCGAAGCCATCAGGCGGATGAAGCCGTCGATCAGGTCATCGACGAAACAGAAGGAACGGGTCTGCGAGCCGTCGCCATATATGGTGATGTCCTCACCCTTGAGCGCCTGGACAATGAAGTTCGACACGACGCGACCGTCGTCCGGACGCATCCGAGGGCCGTAAGTATTGAAAATGCGAACGATCTTGATCTCGACCCCGCGAACCTTGTGGAAGTCGAAGAACAGAGTTTCGGCGCAGCGCTTGCCTTCGTCGTAGCAGGAGCGCGGACCAAAGGGATTGACGTTGCCCCAGTAGCTTTCCACCTGCGGATGAACGTGTGGGTCGCCGTAGACTTCCGATGTCGACGCCTGAAAGATCCGCGCTCGGCGGCGCGCCGCCAAATCCAGGAGATTGAGCGACCCGATCACGCAGGTCTTCGTCGTTTGGATCGGATCGGCCTGATAGTGCGGCGGAGATGCCGGGCAGGCCAGATTGTAAATTTCGTCGACGTCGAGGTCGATCGGTTCCACAATGTCATGGGTGATGACGCGGAAGGTATCGAAACGCTTCAGCTGAGCAATATTGCGTCTCAAGCCCGTCGAGAAGTTGTCGATGCAGATGACCTCATGACCGGCGCCGAGAAGCAGTTCGCAGAGATGGGATCCCAGGAAGCCGGCGCCGCCGGTAACGAGTATTCGCTTTTGGACTTTCCGGCTTGGCGATGGACCACTGTCATCCTTTGCGCCGTACAAAGTATTTCTGAAGTCATTTCTGAAATAATTCACGGAATAATCCCCATAATATTAGCTTTTCAACAAGGATTGTTCCCCGCAGGGAGCAATAATTAGGTGATCGAAACTCTATCGCTCGAAAATACCTTCAATGTTCATCAGCAATGTTTGGAAGCAATTGTAGGGAAGTGATACAATCATCCCGCGGAGATTGTCATTATCACCCAATCCCGATAGTTATCCCGCCGTGCATTTCTACTCAAAACGGGTTATAAACTGGAACTGCAGGGTGTAGCGGACCGATTTCGCTCCACCGCAGGCTGAGTTGTGTCAAGACCGGACACGGCCCGCCGCCAGGCAATCGATCGTCTGCGCCCTTGCGGACGATCCATTTCGCTGGAGAGAGTTGTATGACGAAAGACTCCGGATCAGGAGATGACCCCGCCGAAGTCCCGGCTTGGCCTGCCCACATGGAGCGGCGGCGTTGGCCCCGCGAGCCAGCTGTGCCGAAGGATCATCAAGGCGGAAAGTCACCTGTGCTCGTGCCCTCGCGCTTCTCGACAAACGATCTGCCGCCGGTCGAACAGTTCCAATCCTGGCGCGCGCATATGGCGCCCCTGGTGGATGTCCATCTGCCGGACGGAGTGTCCGAGGCGGACGGCTTTGCGGCTGAACAGATCGGGTGGCATCTCGGCGACTTGCTGGTCGTTCAACAGCGTACGCCGGGATTTAGCTACACACGTTCGCTGGCGATGCTGCGCTCCAGTCCGATCGATCATTGGAACGTCGGGCTATTTCGCAGCGGCCGGGCATGGACCGAAGTCGACCGCCGCGTCATGGAAGCCGGGCCGGGAGAGATCTTTTTCAGGTCACTCGGCTATCCCTATCGTGGCCGGACGACGGAGGCTGCAACCGTACTTCTGTTCATGCCGTTTGAATTGCTAGCCGATGACGCGAGCACGCTCGAGATTGCGAACAATTCGGTCTTGTCCGGCAGTCTGGCCGACTTGCTCGTGAACTATATCAACGGCATGGAGGCAAACCTCGGCAACATCACAGTCGAGGAGGTGCCTCGCGTCGTTCGCACGATACGCGACATGGTCGTCGCTTGCGTAGCGGCGGTGAGGCCGGACCCAGCCGGGCCCCAGCCGAAAATGGGAGTGATGGAGCGGGCACACCGATACATCCATGTCAACCTGCACTCTGCCGACATGACGCCCGAAAGGATATGTCGTGAGCTGGGCATCTCTCGTACCCGCCTCTATCAGCTCTTCGAGCCGAGCGGCGGCGTGCTAAACTACATCCGCCGGCGTCGGCTGCTGCAGGCCTATGCCGATCTCAGCGATCCGACGAACAATCGGCCCATAGGGGAAATTGCGGAAGCGGCCGGTTTCGAAGTAGCCGCCAATTTCACCCGCGCGTTCAGTCACGAATTCGGAGCGAGCCCCCGCGAAATCCGCAGGGCTGCGGCCGCAGAACGGCCCATGGTACCTGCTACGCCTTCCGAGAGGAATATCGGCTCTACGATTGGCGATTGGCTCAAGGCCGTCCAAGGCTAATGCAAGAGAGTTGCCCGCGCACAATTGCAGTGCGCAAGATTGGCGCCGCGGCAGAATGGGCGGCAGCCACGCGTCGCACGGCTCGTCTTCAGCCCAGCCTGAGATCGACGCCCGGATGCAGCTTCTTGAGGTTTGGCAGAGACTTCGATTGCCAGGGAAACTCTGAGCTTCCGCGGACCGTGAATTGGATGTTCGGCCGCTTGCGCGCCTCGATCGTGAGCTTCGCAAGCAGGTTGATTCCGGATGAATTGAGAAACTGCAATCCCGTGAGATCGACGGTCATGCGATCCGGCTCAGTCTCGAGGACGCTCATCACCAAGGAGAAAATCGGGGCATAGGCCTCGGTGCTGGGCAGGCGCATCGTGCCATCGAAATAGATGTCCTTGCCTTCCGACCAAACGCGATATTCGTCTTCGTTGATTTCCATATTTTTTGCTGCCCATTAGTTCGAGAGCTCGGGGACCGTAATCGCGGCATAGGTTTCCAGCGGGATGTCGCTGTTCTGTCCACCGGGTCCAAAGACCCAAGCAAAGTGGGCACCATAATCGCTCATGAGGGTCAGAAGGCCAAGTCCGGAGCCTGAGCCCGAGCCCGTCGCATTCGCTTCGATCCGTTCTATGAGGAGGTCGCTTGGATCGCCTGTGGTTATTTCCGAAAGCAAGTGCTGGAATTGCTCAGCCGTATCCTTGTCGATGAAATTGGAGACCTTTGCCCGAAAGGCGCTGGCGGCGATCGACGCTTCTACGATGATTTCGCCGGAAGCACGGAACTTCATTGCGTTTTCAATAAGCTCGTTCGTCAGATAGCCGACATTGTGCCGCACCTCCTTATAGAGATTGCGGGTGGTTTTATAGCGCAACGCAGCGAACTCGGCGACGAAGTCCGAAGTGATTGCGCAGTGTTTCCAGCTGAGATCGAGCGGACCTTCAAAGAGACGAAGTCTCGTCACATCTTCGCCCGTTCCGATCGCGAGGTCCTCCAGTCCGTATAAGGTCGTCATCCGCTTACCTGTGCCTCATCACTACCAGTGTAATATCGTCATGAATCTTCTGCGTGCCGATATGTGCCATCAGATCCTCGATGATTCCTGATTTGACATCCTCGGCGCTTCGGCCGTAGCGACGACGCGCGCTCTCACAGAGCCTTTCGATGCCAAAGAGTTCGCCGCTCCGATTCTCCGCCTCCGTTACGCCGTCGGTATGGAGAATGATCATGTCCCCATGCCCAAAGGAGATGTCGCGCGTTGCCACGAAGGGCGATATGTCCGGCTCCAATCCGATCGGCAGCCCGAGGTCGAGTGTGTCTATCCTCTCCACGTCTTTTAGGTTTCTCACGACGATCAGTTCTTCATGCTGGCCAGAGAGCGTCAGGCGCGCGCCGTCGTAATCGAGGAATGCCAGCGACAGATGCTTGTCGGTGCTGGTTCGGACGAGATTCTTGTAGATGGCGCGGTTTACGCGGTTGAGAAATTGCGATGGGTCCATCTCCCCGACTTCCTGCAGAGCCCGCGCGACGGATTGAACCATCAGCATCAGCACGCCACTCTCGAGACCGTGCCCGGTTACGTCGCCGATCCCGATCTTCAGCCGCTTTCCGTTCTTCAAGACATCGTAGTAATCGCCGCCCACCTCGTCCGCAGGCCGCATGTAGGCTGCGATTTCCAGATCGGCGATTTCCTCAAGCTCGCCGGCTTTGGGCAGGACCATCATCTGGATGCGCCGAGCGACTGCCAGTTCGGCGCCGAGACGCAGATTTTCACTGCGCAACTTCTGGTTTAGCGCTGAGATCTGCAGGTTCGCCTCTTCGATCTCTTTCGTGCGATCCTCGACGAGCTGTTCAAGGTTCTCTGTGTGGAAGCTGATCTGCTCCGCCATTCGATTGAAGGCCGCGCCGGCCTCGCCGACTTCGTCGCGGGTCGGGATATTGACCCTGACGGAATAGTCTTTGGCCTGAATGCGTTTGGCGGCATCGGCAAGTGCACTGATGCCGCCGGTGATCCGCTTTGAAATGGCGAACACGGCGGCAGTAACGAAACACAGGGACACGAGGAGCGCCAGGACCTGATAGATCACGATCCTGTTCGTCGCCTCTGAAATTCCAGCCTGAGCAGCAAACAGCGACGCGTAGATTTCGCGCTCCGGCACGACAATGCCAAGCATCATGGTTTCACGACGAACAGGGCCAGAAAGCCAAAGGTTTGTCGGCTGGAGCTGCTTCAATACAACGAGGTAGGGTACCCTCTCGCCGTTCTCGACTAGTAGGATATGCTTGAGCAGTCCGTCCTGGCCCAGGGGCAACTTCGCAATTTCCTGCTGCACGCTTTTGCGCAACGAGCGATCGAGGCCCGTCACACCTTCGCTGCCGGCCGCGCTCGACGCCCGAAGTCCGATGACTTTTTCTCCGACCGGATTGATGGCGACGACGTTGCCATCCGACATAGCCAGGAAGCCGAAGCCGTTGTCGGCGACCTTGACGTTCTCGACGATCTGCGCCAACTGGTCGAGCGTAATATCCGCTCCGGCGGCGCCAGCTACGCGCCTGCGGTCCCGAGACCACAGCGGCTGAAAGAAGCTGACGATGAGCTTGCCGGTGATAGCATCCGTGTATGGCGCTGTCTGGGTAATGTCGTCGCCCACCGGACGCTTCCTGCGATCGCTCGCCCACTGCTCCCACGAGTCGTAGAGTCCGGGAAAGAAGAACGACCAGAATTCCGCCTTGTTGTGTCCGGGATAGAGCTTGTCGAAGGTTTGGGCCTGATCCGTGTAGGGCGCTGTCCTGAAGATCGGCCGCTCCTTAGGGCCGATATAGTACATCTGTAGCTTTGACTGACCGTTTGCGAGAAGGCTCGGCGCGACCAGATCGAGCACCGCGCTGTTCTCTATGTCCGTCTGCACCTCAGGAAGCGGCACGTGGTTCGCGTCAAGGAGATAACCCCAGACGCTGACGACTGACAAAGGGCCGGGCAGGTTCTGAGCCCACCCTCCCTTCTGGTCGTATGCAACGGTAACGGCCCCCGGCGCTCCGCGCGCCATCGCTTCGCCGATCTGGGATTTCCTTACGGGCCGATCGATCTGCTCCTGGAGAACACCCGCGAGCGTGCCGACGTCGGAGTGGACCTGATCAATGAGCAGATTGACGCGAGCCGCCGTCGTTTCAGCATAGGAACGGATATAGTCCTGGCTCGCTTTCTCCAGACCACGGCCGACCTCCGCTGCGGCATCGCGGGAGAGTCTCTGAACATTCCATAGCGCCAGACCGCCGGTGACGAGCAGATCAAAAAGCACCGCGCCTCCGACGATGAGAACGAATTTGGCGCGGAAGGAGCGCAAGCCTAAACGGTTGGTCTGCTCGCCGGGGGCGCTCATAGCGGTTTGCGTCCTGACGCGGCCCAGATCGGCCAGCCGGCGTAACCCTTCGGGTGGAGCGCAGCGAAAATGTGGTCCCGGAACCCCTGACGGAAACGTTCAATGAACTCGGGAGGATCACCGCGCTTCACGGCCATTTCGCCAGCATAGACGTTCTCCCAGGCAGCGATGATGTCGGCGAAGTCCTGCGGATCTCCATCGAGGTTGGTGACCATGAACGATTCGACGACGATGTCGTCGAAGCCAGCTTCGGCGAGATAACGCCGGCTCTTAGGCCCGAGCTCGACGTCCATCTCGAAATGGCCGAACAGCTTGGCGACCTCCTCGTAGGTCCACTGGATGCTCTGTGATCGCGGCTCGCCGAGGCAGTGCGAGTTCTTTTCATTGGTCATGTACACTCGCCCGCCGGGCTTGCAGATCCGGTAAAGCTCTTTCAAGAGCACGTCCGGCTGGTTGAAGATCTGCAGCGAATGACGGCAGGTCACGAAGTCGAATTGGTTGTCCTCGAGCAACATCTCCGAAGCATCGCCGTAAGTGTATTCGATATCGGTGATGCCGAACCCTGCCGCCACGTCGCGCGCATAGGCAAGGCTTGCCTTCGAATGGTCCAGGGCGACGATTCGTGCTGGCTGGAACTCCTTGCGCACAAGCATGGCGAAATCGCCGATGCCGCAGCAGATGTCCGCCATCACCATTCCGGGGCGGATGCCGTGACGAGGGAGAATGGCGCGCTCGTGGCGCCAGGTCATTTTCGTCTGCGTCCGCAGTATCGGAATGAAACTCGCGTTCTCCACGAAGCTCTGGCCGGGATAGAACTTGGAATCATAGACCTCGACAGTGACCTGCGGTTCGATCTTGTTCAGGTGCCCGAACATGCGTTCGGTCCAGCCCACGACGCTCGACGTTACCACCACGAAGCGGAGATCCGATCTTTCACGACAGGCATCGAGAACGACACGTGCGAAAGCGTGAAAGGCCGTGTTGTTCATCTGAACCAGGCGTTTTACGTTGATGTAGAGGACGCCTCGCACCTGATCGATTGCGCCCTTGAGCGTTGAAATGCTCGCCGCGATTTCATCGACCGAGCGCGGCCGGATCACTCCCGAAAGAGAAAACTCCTGGCTGTTCGGGTCGAATTCCACGTTGAAGGGCGAAAGGGCTGTCGTACTCAACTCACGATTCCTTCCAGAGGCAGGTCGATGACAATCGTTATTTGCGGAGGATCGCTTTCCTCCAGCCGAAGCCGGGCATCGAAATTGATCGCCAGATCGAGCAGGACGGCCTCCCTGCTCGGAGCGAGATCGGTCGAAATGGCATCGATATAGCGCGCGTAGGCATTTCCTCTTCGGGTCTTCGAGACCGCTTCTCGATAGAACTGTCTCTGGCCCGGCGGGCAGGGAAAGGTGAGCTTCACCCGTTCCATGGGACCGTGTCGATAGACGGCGCAGCCAATCCGCCCGTCGAGAGAACCGCCACGGAATGACACCTCCAGGAGTTCATTGAGGGCGAATGAAAAGAAATTCGAATGCCGAATAGGATCCGTTCGATTGTGGCTGATCATTCGCGCCATGAAAGTCGACAGCTGGTCGCAGTTGTGCCAATCCGAAAGAAACGTTCCCATCGCCATCTCGACTTGGAGCAGGGGTTCGAAATGGCCGTCCGCGGCCTCGTTCTCAAGTCCGTTCATGCTGCTTCCTCCTCCGAGCGCAAACCTGGTTCAAGCTTGTCCAGACGATTTCAACGCTCCTTCGCTCACGTTCGTAAAAGGCCCGCAGGCGACTTGCGGAGAAATGCGCCAATTGCTTCGGCAGGCATGGGGAAGCCCAGGAAATATCCCTGCAGGCGGTCGCATCCCTCTTTCTGGAGCCAGGCCGCCTGACCACCGGTTTCCACCCCTTCGGCGGTAACATTCATGCCTAGGCCATGCGCCAATGCGATGATGGAGCGCACGATTGTCTGGCTCTTCTCGTCTGCCTCGAGGTCCTTGATGAAGTACTGATCGATCTTGATGGTGTCGAAGGGGAAATTCTTGAGATAGCTGAGCGAGGAATAGTAGGTACCAAAATCGTCGAGCGAAATCCGCACGCCGAGCACATTCAAGGTATTGAGCGTATCGAGGTTGTTGATCGTTCGCTCCAGCAGCACCGACTCGGTAATTTCGAGTTCAAGACGGTCGGCGCGAATTCCGACGAGATCGAGCGTTTGAGCCACGCGATCCGTGAGACCTTCGTGCAAGAATTCGGCGGGAGACAGATTGACGGCGAGTGTGAAGTGAGGCGGCCAGGTTATCGCCGCCCGGCACGCGCGCTCCAGCAGCCATTGGCCGATCTCGCTCATGAGACCATCAGCCTCAGCCATCGGAATGAAGACATTCGGCGGAATGATGCCGACCAGGGGGTGGCGCCATCGCAAAAGCGCTTCGAAGCCAACGACCGAAGACGATGTCTTCACGAGAGGCTGGTATTCAACGAAAAACTGACCCTCCTGCAGGGCCGAGCGGAGGCCTCGGCGTAGCATTTCCCGTTGTTCGAGCACAACGAGCATGGAGCGGGTGAACGTCCTTGCTCGCCCACGGCCGTCCGTCTTTGCCGCATAGAGCGCGATGTCGGCAGCCTTCATCAGTTGCTCGACTTCGTTGCCGTCTGCCGGCGCAACGGCAACTCCGACGCTTGCGCCGACGAAGACATTGATGCCTTCGACCGTGAATGGTGTCTTGAACGTGTTGACCAGCGCCTCCGCCAGGCGCTCGGCCTCCTTGGGCTGGTCGGCCCTCCATTGGATGACCGCGAATTCGTCGCCGGCCAGCCGGTACGCGAATTCCCGATCCCTCAGCACGCTCCTGATCCGTTCCGCTGCCATCTTGAGAACGTCGTCGCCAGCGCTGTGGCCCAATGTGTCGTTGATCGGCTTGAAATCATCGAGATCGATTTGCATGAGCGCTAACCGCGCACCGTTCGGCACGGGCAATGCGCCGCGCAAATGATCACTGAATTGCCGGCGGTTCGGCAATCCGGTCAAAGCATCATGGGTTGCCTGATGCAGCAGAAGCGCCCGATCGCTCTCGCTTTGGCTGGATGTCTCGCGGTAGGCGGAACTGCTTTCCGCTTCGACGATCCCGATACCATTGGCACTGCGAAAGATGATGAGGATGCGGCGATTTCCCGTCGCCATATCGGCGATCTCGACCGTTCGCGGCAGTCCGTTCCCGATGACAAATTCGATGGCGGACTTCGGGCCGGGCGCCAACAGTTCGGGATAGATGTGCCAGAGAGTTGTCTCGACGAGCGAGTCGACGCCGTACGTTCTCCGGTGTGCTGCCGAGCAGCCGACGAGATGGAAGCCCTCGTCGTAGAAAGAGACGAGTTCGTCGGTATTGGTGAGAAAGCAGCTCTCAGGGGGATATGAAGCTGACATCGTCGCATCCGCGTCCGGCATCCTAGCCCTCCACTCCCTTCCCTTTGCTCCTCGTCCGAGCCGTCTCCGTTCTATTCAGAACCCGACGACGTGCGTTGACTCAGGTCAATATCCAACGCAGTCGTACACCCACAAGTTATGGCGGAAGATGTCGCGGTCAATGCCGCTCGACCAGTGAGGTCGGCGGGATTTTCATAGATTCACCATGGAAACACTCAAATTTAAGGGGTTATTCGATGTCTCGTGTCGATGAATGTTGAACACGTAGCGGCTGTAAAGCGACAGCCGAACCGGCGCGCGCCTCTGGCTGTCGTCGGTGGTGCAGTGTCGGGTAAATCCCGATCATCCGGAACCATCGCGCTTGCCAGCTATTGTTGCGCGAAAGGAGAGCGCCGATGACCACTGATATCCGAAACGCCAGATTTTACGTATTAGAGCAGGACGATCCCTCCACCCCCGCCGATGCAATTCCCGTCAGTTTCGAAGAAGCCTTCAAGGAGGCTGAAAAGCTGACGGCCAGCGGTCGCGCTGTTCACGTTCTTTATACCGAGGAGGCAACTCAGACACAATTGAACCGCTTTGCCGACGCTGGCTTGCGAACAAGCCTTGCTCCGAAAGGTTAGGAGAAATTGCCGAGGATCAGCGCTATCTTGCTGGCCCACCTCCTGGGATTTCATCGCCTGAGCGGCGCGAGTTCGCCACGAGACCATGAGGCCGCTACCGCGGGCGCGGGTCGAGCCCAGCAAGTGGTAGCGGAGCTAGGTTGCGTCGAGGCCACCACAAGGCCCTCATCGGCGAAGAACAGAAGACTGCACTCGATCACACGTCAGGGTCAGAAACTGCTTGCGCAACGGAGAGGAAGCACAGAGCGGATTACTCCGTGCAGGTCGGCCAACTTGTATTTCGTTGTCTTCCCGTATCCGATCATCTGTTCCTCCTGTTGAAGTCGCGTTTGCCCCTGTTGCGCATGAGGATTTCGGACAGGACCCTTCGGTCATCCCCCGACATGGCGGCAATCCACTGGTTGGTGAAATACCGCAATTCATGGGTGGAGAAGGGGGCCGGGTTCCTCGCGTAGGGGACGAGAGTGTCGATGAGCGTCTGCCCCAACAGAAGCTTGTCCCAGTCCTCCTTGATATCCGGCTCTGTCTCCTTCGGCTCGACCGTGATCACCCGTGGAACCGTCTTGATCGTGGCGCCGGTGAGAACCGGCCTGCCCTGCAGAGCCGTCACGTTCCTGGAAACCTCCGGCTTACCAAACAACCATTCGACTAAGCTCATCGCTTGCGCTCCAACATCGCAGTCACTTCTCGTCATCTGGTACGGCGCGCGCGAAGAACGAAGCGGGCGAGAAGATCCTCCGCTGTTCGATCCTTCATTGGTGGGGTTGCGCAGACGCCAAGTGCGGCATCACAGGTCGGCCCGGGTGCTTTCGTTTTCCACCGCGCTGTGCGCTGATATAGACTACATTAAACCTTTTGATCCATTCGGCCTGTTGGCCGATACCTCTTCCGGAGAGGGTCACCCGGTTGGCCTAGTCCGTCTGATGACTCTGCCGCTTGGTTTATTAGCCAC
Organism: Sinorhizobium sp. 8-89; assembly: GCF_030124325.1. Lineage (GTDB taxonomy): Bacteria > Pseudomonadota > Alphaproteobacteria > Rhizobiales > Rhizobiaceae > Sinorhizobium. The sequence continues at coordinate 32,200 of NZ_JASKLR010000005.1, read as the reverse complement.
CGCTTCTTCGAAGCGCGCAGGTTGCTTGGTGTTAAACGTTCTTCCGCTGATCTGACCTGTACTGAACTGGTCGCCTCAGGGAGAATTGATCTCCTACTGCAGGGCGTATCTACCGATGACAGCGACCAAGCGTGGTCTTTCGATGCGGTCGACTGCAAAAATGCAACGGGCAGGCGTGAATATGCGACCCGAACTTCTCGCTTCTTGTTGCCGCCTATACTTCCGACATGTGCGGCAGTCACATCGAGCCTCGACCGGTCCGGATTATCACGCGCGGCGGCTGCGACTGGACCGACCGCTTCCCTTCGATCGCCGACGATGCGCGCTTGCCGTAAAACAGCCATCCTCGATGGCGAGGCAGTTGTGCTCGACGACAAGGGCCGATCCATGTTCGACACGCGTTGGGGCGCCGTCGCTGTCATCGACCGTCTGTGCCGGGACCTCCCCGCCGCCTGGTCTAGATGATGACTTGCTCTCCCAACTCGACGACACGATTTGGAGGCAGATGGAAGTACTCGGTTGGATCAATCGCCGAGTCGGCCATGACGATGAAGAGCTTGTCCTGCCACTGCGGCAGTCCTGATTGGGAGTCTGCTATCAGCTTGCGCCGGCCGAGATAGAAGGATGTCGACATGATCTCGAACTTGAGCCCTTCCTTTCGGCAGCGCGCCAGGGCCCTTGAGACATTCTGATCGTCCATGAAGCCGAATCTCAGCTCCAGTAGGCTGAACCGGTCCGTGAGCTTTGTAATTGTGTAGCGGTCCTTCTCAGGCACGTACGGGATCCTGGCGGTTTTGATGGTCAGGATGACATTGTGCTGGTGCAGCACGTGATTGTGCTTGATGTTGTGCAACAGAACAGCCGGAGTCGTGTCGGGCGTGGCCGTCAGGAAGATCGCTGTTCCGGGCACGTCGACAGGAGCATGCTCAGACTTTCGTTCGACCATGGCTATGAACTGGCTGAGCGGAATGTCCTGGCGGGCCGTCTTTTCGCGCAGCAGTCTGACACCCTTGCGCCAGGTCCACATCATCGTAATCAAGGTGCCGGCGATGAGGATTGGCACGTAACCCCCATGGTGAACCTTGAACAGGTTGGCGCCAAGAAAGACCAGTTCTAGGCTGAACAATGGAAGCAGGACGGCTATTGCCGTCAACGTGGGCCAGGCCCATTGGCGGCGGACGAATTCGAAGGCGAGGATAGTATCAATCACCATCGCGCCGGTGATTGATACGCCGTATGCGGGGGCAAGGGCTTCGGAACTACCGAACAACAGCATGAGGGCGAGCACGCCAATCAGCAGAATGCTGTTGACCAAGGGCAGGTAGATCTGACCTGTCTGCGTTTCCGAGGTGTAGCAGATCTCGAACCTTGGCAGGAAGCCGAGGTGGATCGCTTGCCTTATGAGCGAGAACGCTCCGGTGATCACGGACTGGCTGGCGATGATCGTTGCGGCAGTGGCAAGGATCACCATCGGCAACAGGGCCCAGTTCGGGAACATTAAGAAAAACGGGTTGGAGAGGGCGTCGGGATGGGACAACACTAGCGCGCCCTGTCCGAGGTAGTTCAGCGCAAGAGCCGGAAACACGACGGCAAACCAAGCCGTCTGGATGGGGAGGCGCCCGAAATGGCCTAGATCGGCATAAAGCGCCTCGGCTCCGGTCACTGTGAGGAAGATGGCGCCGAGCACGATAAAACCTACGAGACCGGCATTCCATAAGAAGGCAACCGCATTGAGCGGGTTGAATGCTGAAAGAATCGCCAAATCGTCGCCGATATGCGCGACGCCGGCAGCGGCCATGACGAGAAACCAAATTAGAGTGATTGGGCCAAAGAATATCGAGACGGCCCCGGTGCCACGGGATTGCACGGCAAAAAGCAACACGATTATCGCGACGGAGATCGGAAGGACATAATCGTGAAGCGCCGGCGTCACGAGCTTCAATCCCTCGACGGCCGAGAGCACCGACAGCGCCGGCGTGATCATCGCGTCACCGACGAACAGGGCGGCACCGAGAATGCCGGCAAAAAACATCAGGATAGGATACTTGGTTCCCCTCTTCATCAACAGGGCGAGCAGGGACAAGGTGCCTCCCTCACCATCGTTATCGGCACGAAGCAGAAAGAGCACGTACTTAATGGTAACGATGGCTGTCAGCGTCCAGATCACGAGCGAGACGAGACCGATGACCTCGTCTCGCCCGACCCCACCTGGTCCAAATGGACGCAGTGCCTCACGGAAGGCGTAGAGAGGACTGGTCCCGATATCACCGTAGACCACGCCGATTGCCCCAACGGTCAGCGCCAGAAACCGCGGCAGATTGTTCGTTTGTGCTGGTACGTGGTCGAGGGAGTCGGCCAATGTGTTCTCCCAGCGTTGATTGGGCGACCTGCTGATGCAGCCGACGGCGCAGATACCGCCGCCCGTTCGAGAGTCGAGCCACCGAACTAACTGAACCGCGTTCTTATTTGTTCCTGCTTAAAGAACACCGGAACGCTCACCCCTTCTGGTGAAAACGGCGTATAACCGTCGACTGCGTCTCATGCAAGAACAAGCATTCCATGATCGACGAGGACATTGCCGCCAGTCCTGGGCGGCGTGGCAGCTTCGTGTGTCGATGAAATGCCCTTAGGGCAAAGAGCGGCATGCAGTTGGCTAATCGCAGAAGAATGGGATGCCCTTCAAACCTTGCGCTCCACCAATCCCAGAAGCGAGACTCCCGACTAATGTGTGCCGGTTCTCCCAACTGGAATTGGGCAGGATCCCACATTCGCATCCCTAAGCTCGCGAAGCTTGCGCGGAAAAGGGCAAGCCGCCTAAGCCAAAGGAACTATCCTGAGCTAGGTCACGAGGCCGAATTAATGAATTTGGGGGATGCCCTAATCCCTTTTTGAAGCTCGCTGCTGTCAACTGGCTTTGCTACCCTAAGCAAGGTGTTTGCGGATCATCAGTGCCGTGCGCATGAGCTTCGTGCCAGTCGCGCATGGACGGAAGGATCAGAAATGGATCTTGTTCAGAGATCCAAGGCCGCGTGCGACCGCCGTGCATTCCTTTGTAGGAGCCGAACCTTGGGAATTCCAAGGCCTCGGGCCCGGCAGGTGCCGGTTGGTGCCGCCCTGAGCCTCATCCCGTTCTGCCTTATTGTGCTGCTTGGATCGCCCGCAAGAGCGACTGACGACAGGCTATCCCTGCAAGACACGGTCGGGATGCCAGCCGTCGGTCTGCGTGCGAGTGAACTGACGGAACCGATTGCCAACCGCTTGCACGCCAAACGCGGCAGCCAGGGAACTCCGGCCACGACGGTACTGCGACGAACGCCGGCGCCTGAAGGACCGTCATCGCGCGCCGCCACAGCTATCGGGCGGCGCCCGACGGGGGAGCAACCGCGCATCGAGGAGCCTTCGGCGACGGAACTATCGCAAGCTCTCGCGCAAGAGCGCTCAAGGGTCAAAGCTTTACTTCGCGATCTGGCGGCCGCTCGCGCGGAGCTCGAAACGGTTCGTGGAGAAGCGCGAGCTGCCCGTCGGGCCGACGAGAAAGACGCGTTCCTGCACAAACAAGGCCTCGCTGTGGAGCGTCAACTGGTTGCCACCTTGACGCAGGAACTCAGTGCCGCCTGGGCCGATCTCAAAGCTATGAGCGTTCAACTCGAGCAGTCAGCGAACGCGGCGGTGCGAGCGAGGGAGGCTGCGGAAGCAGCGGTCAACAAGGCTCATGAGGTGGCCGAGAGCGAACGTGCTAAGAATGACGCATTGGAGCAAGAGCTGCTCGCCGCGCGCAAGGAAGTCGCCGCCATAAAGGGCGCTGCGCCAACGGCTCGTGGTGAGCGTGAGGAAATTCTCCGCCGGGACCTGGCGGCGGCCAGAAGCGAGCTTGATGTACTACGGCGCGCCGCCGCCGCCGCTGACGCTCAGGCACAAAGAGCGGCCGACAGGGCGGCCGCAGACGGTCAAGCCGCTGAAGAACAGCGCCAACGAGCCGAGGGGCTCTCACACAATCTGACCAAGGCCAGAAGCGAGCTTGACGCAATACGGCGCGCCGCCGCCGCTGACGCTCAGGCACAAAGAGCGGCCGACAGGGCGGCCGAAGACCGTCAAGCCGCTGAAGAACAGCGCCGACGAGCCGAGAGGCTCTCACACGATCTGATGGCGGCCAGAAGCGAGCTTGATGCAACACGGCGCGCCGCCGCCGCCGCTGACGCTCAGGCACAAAGAGCGGCCGACCGGGCGGCCGAAGACCGTCAAGCCGCTGAAGAACAGCGCCAACGAGCGGAGGGGCTCTCAGACGATCTGGTGGCGGCGCTGCACGAGATGCAGGATTTACGGGCCAAAGCCGCTGGGGCAATCCGATCAAAGGCCGCCGCGCTCAGAGCGCGACACGTCGCGGAGGCATCTTTGGCCGCCGCGAGGCGAGCGCTTGACGACGAGCGGCACAAGCTTGAAGCCTATGAGCACGATATTGCCTTGACCCGCCAGTCGACCGCTTCGCTGAAGGCTCTCGTCGATCGGGGCGCGGCAGAGCGGGATGCCGCCGTCGAGGCCCGGAAGTTTGCCGAGGCGGCGGCAAAGCAGGCTGGTGCAGCGCTCGTGTTGGAGCGTGAGAAGGGAAGATCGCTCGCGCGCGATCTGGACACTGCCCGTCAGGAACGCGACACGGCAAAGGAAGAATTGAGTCGGGTCTCAGCGGCGCAGCGCAAGGCGCTCGGAGACGAGCGCGAGCGGGTCAACGGCCGAAAACTTGGGGCCTCTAAGGAAAATGACGGCCCGAACGCCCGAACGGAGCGCCGCATTTTGGATGTCGAACAGGTAGCAAAGTCGCGGGCCAGCGGTCGCGCAAGTGAACGTGCAAGGAAGCACTCTGTAAGGACGAGCGCTCGATCGGCCCGTGAACCAGCGTTGCGGGAAGTCCGCCGGGTGAAGGTGCGCAAGCCGACGCCATCCGCTCGACCTCTGACGATCGTGCTCCCCAACGCACTGCTCCCCAAAGAGCGGCTCGTGAATGGCCTTTGGTAAACCAACTGGAAGGCGGTTTTCGAGGGTGGATTTGCCGAAGATGAGGAAAATCGCGATGCGCAAGTACCTCGCTGCTACCTTGTTGATCGCAGTTGCGATCGGGCCCGCCTGGGGTCTCGGCCTCGGCGTCTCGGCCGGCGGTGTCGGGCTCGGCGCCAGTGTAAGCGTCGGCAAGAATGGCGTCTCGGTGGGGATTAGTGCGGGCGGAGCAAAGGTGGGAGCCTCGGTCGGCAAGAATGCGGGATCAAGCAGTGGGTCCCGCAGCAAGGCCGGCGGGAAGAGTGGCGGCATATCGAAAGGCTCCCATTCGGGTGTCGGGTCATCGAGAGGTGGCGGAAAGGGCGCCAGTCAGGGAGGTGCCTCAGGTGGTGCGGCTAAAGGTTTCGATCTGGGGGGCAGGTCGGCGAGGGGAGCGATATTGGATAACAATCCGACGAATGCTTCAGGCAATTCGGTTAACACGAAAGCTGGCGTTGCTCCCGCGACCGCGACACGGCAATCCGCTGTCCTGCCTCGCATGCTTTTGCCGTTAAAACAGAAGCGCGCCGTCAACGAGCGAGGCGAATGGGGTTACCTGTTACGGGTGCCAGCGCCAGCAGCAGCGATTCCGGCTACCCGGGGCACCGTGGCTCGCATCTGTCTTCACGCGATCGCGTCGGCGGCCTCCCCCCTTGGAGCCGTGCGGGTGCGGGCGGCAAGCGCCGGCCCCTTGCACCGGGATCGCGGCGGCGGTCTGACCGCCCCGCTGACGGTTCGCATAGACTATGCCGGTCCGAACAACGTCGAGGTCCGTCAGGCGCGAATCAGCTGTCGCCTCGATTCCTCCGGCAGAGTTATCGCGGTGATTTAGACGAGGCCTCGGCCTTACTGTGCAGGAAGCAGTCTCCTGGCAGCGTTCAGAAAAAATCCTGTGGCGAGATACGTGCGGTGGTCGTTGCGCTTCACCGCCGCGGAGCGTCTGGCCGACGACCGTGACCCGGGGGGCGTGCGGCACCGGAAGCGAGGTGATCATCGAAGGCGCTGACTTCTATCGCGGGGTCAACATAGTCGCCCGTCTCCATTGATGGCCAAGGCGAGCGGCGTCTACGGTGGGGACATACAGCCAAACGCGTGAAATGACACCACGCATTGTCTCGGCCGAGGCTACAAACGCATCAACCCGGCGGTTTCCCGCCTGCTCCGGTATCCGTTCCGATCAGGCGCTCGGGGCGATCCGCGAAGTCGGCCCGAATCGTGGGAAAGGGGAGTGTCTGCAGCGGAAGTGAAATGGGGCAGGCCCCAGAGCGGGCGGTATTGGGGGCATTGGGACGTCGCTCTGGGACCTCATGGCCCACGACGGTTGCCACTGACGATTCCGTCGAATTGGCCGCCATGGATAGCAGGAGCCATAACCAGAAAGATACCGCGACTGGCGGCGCGGCGCATCGGACCTTTGGCCCTACATTAGCCTCTGGAAATCGGACCAAAGTCGGAAAGGTTCGGCCGGGTCAAAGCATTCGGCAAGTGGCTAGGACTTTTGGCGGATCAAATCGGACTAAGGTCCCATGGATCAAGGTTAACGCCCCCCTAGCTCTCTAGGGGTTCGCTGCGGCGGGCACTCACAAGAACCTAATCATTTCAGCAAAAATTTAGAGTGGGGCCTGTGCCTTTGCGCGGGTCCCGCTTGTGTTGGTTCTACCGTCAGTTCTGACATCCATGATGTCGTGGGGAGCGTGGTTGGACCAGAACGCGCCGGTTGAGGCTTCTGTCGATTGGTCTTTGGGCAAGGAAAGAAGGTCCCAGAACGCCAGAAGGGACTGTTGCCATCGCTCTGGGACCCCAGCGAGCTTGACGGCGGCGTTGGAGAAGCCGCCGCTGGCGCCCAACCGCGGATATGTGTCGCCAGGAACATTCCGCAACGGGTCTAAGACCTCTGGCGATGCCATATCGGACTAAGGTCCCAAGGGGCTCACCCTCGCGCGCGAGCATCGCGAAGCGAGGCTGCCACCGTCGTCATCGATTACGGCTGGTTGGCCGGGAGCTGCGGTTCCTTGAGGGCGGTCTCGCCCTCCCGTCGATAGCGTTCCGCCATTTTATGGACGTCTTAACACAGACCCCGAAAACCGCGGCGACGGTCGTCGGCCGCAGTCCTTCGGCCACCGCGTGCGCAATTAGGGCTCCATCCTCAAAGAATCACTGAAGCTTCGACAACCTCAGCCTTCCGGGTGAGACCGGACGGGCAACCTGTTGAAAGCTCGCATCTAGCTCGCTTGATTGAATCAATATGCCATAATTTTTACGGTCGGGACTTTGATTTCCCTTTTCCACCCTTTCCAGCGCCTTTTTTGGACCCGCCACCGCCACCGCCGGATTTTGCGATCGCATCGGATGTGAGACTGGTTGAGAGTAGCATCGTCACCAGCGGAGGAGTTACCGCTGCGAAGCGCCCGCAACTTTTCAGAAACTCACGCCGATCTTCATCGCTCCGCGAGATCTGTAGATCTGATTTTTCCTGATCCATAGCGCTCTCCTCTTGCTGGAGCATTCTACAGCACGGGATAATATGTTGCCATATATCCGGAAGCATAGGACTTCAGCAGTTCGGTGGTCCTGGCCTGCACCGAGGCATCGAGCCCCGATTGGACTTCGTCGCAGATCAGAAGTTGAAACCGCCGCCGGCGTGCATGCAGCAAGCGCGGAGGGGCCTTTGGCCAGTGGGGCGGCACCTGTAGCTGACCGCAGTTCATCAGTGAACGGCTTCGCGCCGCTCGACGTTACCTCCTGCTGGAAAAATGCAGTGCCAACTGCCGCTTCAACCGGCGGCAATCAGCCACTGCCGGTTGCCGCCGGTTCTTCGTTAGATCCTATTCGCTACGGTCGTAGGAGAACTGGATGCCGGGAGTACCGCCGGTTTCGATGAACAGGTTCATGAAAGCGGGGACGGCATCGCTGCGTTTCCAATCTCGCGAACCGGCCTGCCTTCGGTAGAGTTGCCGACGATGATCGTAGTTTTGTTTCAGTTCTGGAATCCAGTCCGGGCGCAATGCTGACGTGTAAAGAGTCGGGCATTGCCTACGTTCGCGCAAATGCGCCATGGGCGGGAGTGCGATAGCCGGGCACTTGCGCGGCAACGCGTTCAGATGACGGGCGAGGACGACGAGCTGCTGCCGGCTGACGGCGGACAGATCGGTGTCAGTCCGACCCCTCTCCGCCAGTAAATCACACCTCGCCAGCGATCGCGCCACTCGCCGGCATCGCCGCCCTATTCTCCGCCAAAGCCTGCCTTGCCCAACACGCCCAGAGTTCGGAAGGCGGTAGCCAGAACCAGCCTCCTTTCTCATCCCCAACGACTTCCGACTTGCCGACGTAGGCGCATGCCGACGTCAGAAGGCAGATCCACGCTGCGCGCTTTTCGTGATCCCGCTCGGCTGTGACCTTCCGAAGCAGAACCTCGTTGCTCCAACCGATGGACCGAAGGAGGTTTTGGAGCACGCCGCTTTCGACGGCGTGGTCGTACAACCAGTCGAATTTCTTGCGCTTCGCCGCCCTGGACATGGCAAAACGCTGATCCTCGAGAAGAACGCCGAGAAAGGCGTTGGGGAAAGCCTCGATGATCGCGGTGCCGGGAACGACGGATTTGCCGATCATGCGCGCAGCCGCAAGGTGCCTGATCTGCGCCGCCGTCTCTGCGGCAGCTTTTCGCAGGTTTCGACCATAGCCGTGATGGCTGAGTCCCGGCTTGCAACGCGCATGGAATGCGCCGCGGATAAAGAGCCGCTCGCACAAGCGGTCGAGGTCATCGGGAGCGTCGGGCGGCGTCAAGGGTCCGTCGATCGCGATAACGGCGAATGTCGTCGACGCGGGAATGTGACGCTTTCGGCGGTCCCAGTCGGTGTACGTCCTCGCAGAACCGAGATCCTCGCCGACGCTCCACGCGATCCCGGTGGTCGGTCGCGACAGCGAGTATCCGACGTCAATGCCGAGCAGGTTTTCGAAGCTCATTTCTTTCACGGTCAGCTCCCAACCCTCCGACGAGAAAGCCGCTCCTTCCTCAAGCCTGCAGTCCTTACCCTCGCGCGTTCGTGCGCAGCCATGTCTCCAGCGCCGCGATCATCGTCAATCTGAGGCTTGCGCCACGGGCAAGCGCATGGGCCAGGGAGTGGTCGTGGGGTGGGAACCCGATTTCGTGCATCACGTCGTCCGGCTTCAATCGGCGTCGGAACATGATCGCTTCGATCTCGGCGATTGTGGAGGGGAGCAGATAGCGGCCGCTTGCGATAGGAGCCTCTGCTGCACGCGCAGACGGCGTGGGGATTAAGGCTGGTGCCGCCGTTGCCGATGGGGCGCCCGTAGCCGCGAGCCAGGTCAGAAAGGCATCGCGCTCGGTACCAGTCGCCTTCCTCCAGGAGTTCTTGAGCTTGTCCAGCCGGGTGCGCTCCGGTTTTATCCCGGCGATCGCGAGGGCCTTGCGCAAGGATGGGATCTTGCCGGCAACAAAAGCGCCGTGAACGTCAGGGAACTCGGACCTGAGTCGCTGCAGATCGTGTGCATTGTCCAGCTTCGTCTTCTTCGCCATCCTCACATCCGTCATCGAAATTCGGTGATCCTCTATCGTGCCTGGAAGGTAAGCGCGAGCGAAAAGGCTGCCCAGGGATTGCAGCCGCGCTGTTGAAAGACGGCGGCCGGCGATTTCCCTCAAGCTCTGCACAAGTCGGCGCGCCTAATTATCGCCTCAACAGCCGGAATGTAACGCGGCGAAGAAAGGACGATGCGATGTCCAACGATATTGAGCACTATAGCGACCCCGAGGATGCGACCGTGGCCCTGTTCCTTATGAACAATGACGGCGACGAACTCACCGATATTCTGGTTGCTGCGCTCGAGGATGCATTTCGGATTCTCGATGAGGATTGGATGTCGCAGACGATGCATTGAGGCTAGAGCATCCCGCTTTCAGGTGGAATCACCCAAAGCGGATAAGACGCTCTAGAATCAAAGTGCTGGAGCGCCCTTGTGCGTTCATCTGAACGCACGGCGTTCTAGGCCGCGCCATTCAGCCGACTTGCAGTAACGCTTCGACCGATACGCTCGCGGCCAAGAGCATCCCGTCCGTCCCGCTCCGCCCTACCAGCATCAAACCCGTCGGCAGGCTTGTGCCTGCCATCGGCAGCGTGATTGCCGGCAGATCGAACTGGTTGGCCACTTGCGTGTTGCGCAACAGCAGATCCTCGACGCGACGGTACTCCATTTTGTCCTGCTCGACCGAGGCGATGCCGACGGCGGGAATCGGCGTGGTCGGCAGCAGGACGAGGTCGAAGGGCGTCAGCCGCTCGTCCATGGCGCGAACGAGATCCTGCCGCGTCCGCAGCAGCTTTTCGAGCGCTGCGTCGGACACCGCCAGGCGGCGGCGAAGCGTCGCTTTTACCCGGCTATCGACCCGCTCATCCTCGTCCTTGAGCCAGTCGCGGTGGATCCGACTGCCTTCTATCCCCGCGATCGAGCCGATTGAAGTTGCCTCGGCAAAGCGGGCGAGGAGATCGTCGATCACGCAGTCGACGAGCGTTACGCCGGCACACGAGAGGATTTGCATGCTTCCCTCGAAGGCCTCCGCAACCTCGGGCGTCAGGTTTTCGAGGAGCGCGCCCTTCGGAATGCCGAGCGTCAGGCCGTCGAGCGGCAGCGGCGCAAGTGGCTTCGGTGTCTCGCCGGCCATGATCGCGTCGGCAAGCGCGCAGTCGGCGACGGTCAGGGCAAGCGGGCCGATCGAATCGAGGCTCGGCGACAGCGGAAAGGCGCCGTCGAGTGGCACGCGCCTGGCGGTCGGCTTGAGTCCGACGAGGCCGTTGAGAGCCGCCGGAATGCGCACCGATCCGCCGGTGTCGGAACCGATAGCGATCTCGCTCGTGCCCTCGGCCACCGAGACGGCCGCACCGGACGATGAACCTCCGGGAATGAGGCTCGGGTCGCTTGCGTTGCCGGGCACGGGATAATGCGGATTGAGCCCGACGGCCGTGAAGGCGAATTCGGTCATGTGTGTCTTGCCGAGAATTACGGCGCCGGCCGCGCGCAGACGTCGGACGATCGCCGCGTCAGCCGCGGCAGGTACTGCCGCGCGGCGGACGATCGAGCCGGCAAGCGTCGGCTCGCCAGCGATGTCGAACAGGTCCTTGATCGAGAGAATGCGGCCGTCGAGCGGGCCGAGGCTCTTCCCGTCGCTGAGCCTTCGGTCGGCGGCGTCGGCTTCGGCGCGGGCGGCGTCCGCATAGAGTTTCATGAAGACGCGTTCTTCGTCCCGGCGTGCATCGAGGCGGGCAAGGATTGCTTCGAGCCGGTCGCGAGAGGGGGTATTCGATCGGGGCAAGGCGAAAGACCTCGTGAATGGGATAGCCGCTGCTGCATGATTCCTTAAATCGGAACCGATTTATGGGCGAAATCGTGCAGCAATTCAAAGTGCTGCAGCCGTCCGTTCGGGCTCATCGCGCGCGGCCGAGCGGGTGGGGATGGCGGCGCCGGGCGGCCGACCGTCGTTTATAAGTCCGGGCATTTGATATATAATGAAAAACCAACAGCGACTGCTGGAATTTCGATCGGGAGGCGCCAATGCCAATGCTGAAATCGTCCGCGATCCTGGACTCTTCCGCAATCCAGCGCGTCAATTACGATGCACGCCCTCGAACCTTGAGCGTTTGGTTCGTTGGCAATCGCAGGCCTTACCATTACCTCGATGTCCCGGAGAGTGTTTACGAGGAGCTTGTGCACGCAGACTCCGCCGGCGGCTACTTCAACAACCATGTCCGGGATCACTACGATTTCACGCATTGAAGCGGGATGAGGAGAGGCGGCATCCCCAGCCCCTTGCCTCCAGTGCCCGCTGCGGCCGGCTGCGATTTCCCGAAAATCGGAACCGCTGCACATTCAAGTAAGGCGAAGAGGGCGTGCGAAGGGGCGAGCGCCAAGGTGACGGAGGCTTTAGCCGTAGCTCGCCTCATCGCCGCTCCTTCACAGAACTGTCGCCAAACCGTTCAAATAGTTTCATCTCGCTGTAAAGCCGCTGACATGCGGCTCGCCAAAGGTCCGCCTCGCAAACTCGATGATTCGCGAAGCACGGAATCGGAGGCGGATATTTGGCTGACATTCGAAGCACGCTGACCAGGCGCTCTTTTCTCTTCTCCGCCGGCGCCGCCGGTTTCGCCGCTTCTTCCGGCCTTGCCACTCCCTTCTACGCCCGTGGTTATGGGCGTCCGGAATTCCTGCACGGCGTGCAGTCCGGCGACGTCGATACGCAGTCGGGAATGATCTGGACGCGCGTCGATCGGCCGGCGCGCGTGGCGGTCGAGTATTCGACCACGGAAAGCTTCTCGAACGCCGTCCGGCTTCCCGATCTCGATGCGACGCCGCGGAGCGATTGCGCGGTCAAATGCCGGCTCGACAGCCTGCTGCCGGACCAGGACATCTTTTACCGCTTCACCGCAACCGATCTCTACGATGGCAATCGTGTTTCGGAGCCGGTCGTCGGGCGGTTCCGTACGGCGCCCCTGCGCAAACGGTCGGTGCGTTTCGTCTGGTCCGGCGATACGGCCGGTCAGGGCTGGGGCATCGACGAGGTCGGGATGAAGACCTATTCGACCATCTGTCTGCACGAGCCGGATTTCCTCATCCATTCGGGCGACACGATCTATGCCGACAATCCTATGCCGGATGAGATCAAGCTCCGGGACGGCGGGATGTGGAAGAACCGGATCGTGACGCCCGAGAAGCGCGACGTCGCCCGCACCCTGGAAGAATATCGCGGCCAGTGGAAATACAACCTGCTCGACGAACACGTGCGCGGGTTGAACGCCGTGTGCCCGACCTTCTATCAATGGGACGACCACGAAGTGCTCAACAACTGGTCGGCGTCGACCGACCTTCGCGACGATCCGCGCTACCCCGAGAAGGACGTGACGGTTTATGCGGCCCGGGCCGCGCGCGCCTTTCACGAGATGACACCGATCCGCACGCTCCCGACGCAGCCCGGACGCATCTTCCGTAAGGTCGCCTATGGGCCGCTGTTGGACGTGTTCTTCGTCGATCTGCGCTCCTATCGCGGTCCCAACCAAGGGGAGGGCGATGCCGGCCTCTTCGGCTGGCGGCAGGCGGACTGGCTGAAGCGGGAGCTCGCGGCATCTCGCGCCACCTGGAAGGTCATCGCCTGTGACATGCCGATCGGCCTTGTCGTCTGGGATGATTATTCGCAGAAGCGCGGGTCGGATGCGATCGCCAATGGCGACAGCGGCACGCCGATGGGCAGGGAGACGGAATTCGCCGACCTGCTCCGGTTCATCCGCGACAACGCGATCGAGAACATCGTCTGGTTGACCGCGGACGTGCATTACACGGCGGCGCACCACTACGATCCGTCCCGTGCGGCCTTCAAGGAATTCCTGCCCTTCTGGGAATTCGTATCCGGTCCCTTGCACTCCGGCACCTACGGTCCGAAGGAGCTCGACATGACCTTCGGCCCGGAGGTTCGCTTCATCAAGGCGTCTGGCGGCGGCATCGACAGCAACCTGCCGCCGTCCGCGGGCATGCAATTCTTCGGCATCGTCGACATCAGCGGCCGGACGCAGCAGATGACCGTGCGGCTGATGGATCGGCAGGACAAGGAACTCTGGCGCGTGACGCTCGATCCGGCGGCCACTGCGTGAGCCCGCAGAGCTTTGTGCAGGGCTGGTCTGCGCCCCGGCCCCCTTTCACTCCTGCAAAAAAACCTGTATGAGCGCGGCAACTGAAAAAGCGGTACCCGCCTTGTCGCGCGTGCCCTCGAACTTTCCGAGACAAAAAATGAGCATTCGTAACATCGCGATCATCGCGCACGTCGACCATGGGAAGACCACGCTCGTTGACGAACTTCTGAAGCAATCAGGCTCCTTCCGCGAAAACCAGCGCGTTGCCGAACGCGTGATGGATTCCAACGATCTGGAAAAGGAACGCGGCATCACCATTCTCGCCAAGGCGACCTCGGTCGAGTGGAAGGGAACGCGTATCAATATCGTCGACACCCCCGGCCACGCCGACTTCGGCGGCGAGGTCGAGCGCATCCTGTCGATGGTGGACGGCGCGATCGTGCTCGTCGACGCCTCCGAAGGCCCGATGCCGCAGACTAAGTTCGTGGTCGGCAAGGCGCTGAAGGTCGGCCTGAAGCCGATCGTCGCGATCAACAAGATCGACCGGCCCGACGGCCGCCACGAGGAAGTCATCAACGAGGTCTTCGACCTCTTCGCCGCGCTCGATGCGACCGACGAGCAACTCGACTTCCCGATCCTCTACGGTTCTGGCCGTGACGGCTGGATGAACGTCAACCCCGAAGGTCCGAAAGACCAGGGAATGGGACCGCTGCTCGATCTGGTTCTGAAGCATGTTCCCGAGCCGACGGTGGCGGATGGGCCGTTCCGCATGATCGGCACGATCCTCGAGGCAAACCCCTTCCTCGGCCGCATCATCACCGGCCGCGTATATTCCGGCTCCGTCAAACCGAACCAGGCCGTGAAGGTGCTGGGGCAGGATGGCAAGCTGCTCGAATCTGGCCGTATTTCGAAGATTCTCGCTTTCCGCGGCATTGAGCGTCAGCCGATCGAAGAGGCCCATGCCGGGGACATCGTCGCGATCGCCGGGCTCACCAAGGGCACCGTCGCCGACACCTTCTGTGATCCTTCCGTAGCCGAGGCACTGACAGCCCAGCCGATCGATCCGCCGACCGTGACCATGTCCTTCATCGTCAACGATTCGCCGCTTGCCGGCACCGAGGGCGACAAGGTGACCTCGCGCGTCATCCGCGACCGCCTGTTCAAGGAAGCGGAAGGCAATGTGGCGCTGAAGATCGAAGCATCCTCCGAGAAAGACTCCTTCTTCGTCTCCGGTCGCGGCGAATTGCAACTCGCAGTGCTGATCGAAACGATGCGCCGCGAAGGCTTCGAGCTTGCCGTCTCGCGTCCGCGCGTCGTCATGCATAAGGACGAGAGCGGTCAGCTGCTCGAGCCGGTCGAAGAGGTCGTGATCGACGTCGACGAGGAGTATTCCGGCGTCGTCGTGCAGAAGATGTCGGAGCGCAAGGCCGAGATGGTCGAGCTTCGTCCATCGGGCGGCAACCGCGTCCGTCTCGTCTTTTTCGCCCCGACCCGCGGCCTCATCGGCTACCAGTCGGAACTCCTGACCGACACGCGCGGAACGGCAATCATGAACCGCCTGTTCCACGACTATCAGCCCTACAAGGGCGAGATCGGCGGCCGCATCAACGGCGTGCTGCTCGCCAACGAAGCGGGCGAAGCCGTGGCCTACGCGCTCTTCAACCTCGAAGACCGCGGCCCGATGGTGATCGAACCCGGTGAGAAGGTCTACGAAGGCATGATCATCGGCATCCACACCCGCGACAATGACCTCGAGGTCAACGTCCTGAAGGGCAAGAAGCTCACCAACATGCGCGCCGCCGGCAAGGACGAGGCCGTGCGCCTGACGCCGCCGATCAAGATGACGCTCGAACGGGCGCTTTCGTGGATCCAGGACGACGAACTGGTGGAAGTGACCCCGAAGTCGATCCGGCTCAGGAAGCTCCATCTCGATCCGCATGAACGCAAGCGCTTTGAAAAGGCCCGCACCGCCGGCGCGGCATAAGTCACGAAAAACTGACGCAATTTGAACCCCGGAGCGATCCGGGGTTTTTTGCTGTGCGTGCCGATCGCGAGCGGCTTGCGGATAAAGTTAAAAAGGCGTTAACCTTCACTTGGATGCCGTTAAAGTTGCCTGTGGGTTAACGCCGCCCGGCAGCACGGCGGGATTCCGGTTCGCCGTGTCGTGTGTTTAGAGTCAACTCATGAAGACTGTTTCGATCGAGGTCAGGCCCGGGGAGCCGCATGAAGCGGCGGCGATTGCCGAGGTGCATCGTGTGTCCTGGCTTCAGGCCTATGGCGGCATCATTCCGCATCGCCCGCTGATCCAGATGGTCAACCGCCGCGACGAAATTTGGTGGCGCAAGGCAACGCGTGGACCGGCCACCTTACTGGTGGTCGATGTCGCCGGAACGATCGCCGGCTATGCCACGCTGGGCTTGAGCCGCGCGAGAGCCCTGCCGCAAGAGGGCGAGATCTACGAGATCTATCTGCGGCCGGAATATCAGGGCATCGGCCTCGGACGCGTACTCTTCCGCGAGGCGAAGAGTCTCTTGAGGTCGCTCGGCTGCAGAGGCCTCGTTGTCTGGTGCCTCGAAGACAGCGAACACGCCTACAGTTTCTTCCGGACGGCCGGGGGCAGCGACATTGCCGAAGGCATGGAAGATTTCGGCGACAAATACCTGAAAAAAGTCGGCTTCGTCTGGAATTGACTGCTTAGCCGTCCCTCCGCTTCGGCAGGCAATGGGCGGGTTCGGCCGCCTTTTCGCCGCCGCGCTTGCCGCGCTAGGCTGCTGGCAATGTAGATGCTGTCGTTGGCGAAAGTCGGTGCCGGAAAAGGCGCGGCAACGGCAAAATGACGAAGCGTCTTCACCATTGTTGCTTCCTTGCGCCGAAAAACATTCACCTGCCTATTTTTGGCCGTGTCGCCCGCCTACTGCATGTTTCCCTAAATCGTAACCGATTTAAGGATAAGTGCGGCAATTCAAAGTGCTACTGTCCTTTGCGCGTCTGAGACGCGCGGCGCTGTAGAGCAATTCCGCCCGTCCCGGACGAAAGTTATGTTGCATCGCGGCATGTTTCCCTTTATCCGACGGGGCGAATTTTAACCGACCCCTGGAGGTACTCATGCGGATCGACGCGATTTCCATCGGAAAAAATCCACCGGAAGATGTCAATGTAATCGTGGAAGTTCCGGTCGGCGGGCATCCGATCAAGTACGAGATGGACAAGGAAGCCGGCACGCTGGTTGTCGACCGCTTTCTCTATACGCCGATGACCTATCCGGGCAATTACGGCTTCGTCCCGCACACGCTGTCCGACGACGGCGATCCGATCGACGTTTTGATCTGTAACACCCGCCCGCTCGTGCCGGGCTGCGTCATCAATGTCCGCCCGATCGGCGTGATGATGATGGAAGACAATTCCGGTCAGGACGAGAAGATCATCGCCGTGCCGTCGGGCCACCTCACCAAGCGCTATGACAAGGTCCACGATTACACCGACCTGCCGGAGATCACGCTGAAGCAGATCGAGCACTTCTTCGAGCACTACAAGGATCTGGAGCCTGGCAAGTGGGTGAAGATTTTCGGCTGGAAGGACGCCAGCGTCGCCAAGCAGTTGATCAGGGAAGCGGTCGAGCGCGCCAAGTCGAAGAAGTAGTCTATTCCACCCACGCAATTCCGGACGGAAAACCGTTACACACTTTTCCTGGAATTGCTCTAGCCGACGATCTCGGCGAGCTGCTTGATGATCTCCTCCGGATCGGCCTCGATCCGGAGGATTTTTTTGCGCTGCGTGTCGCCGGATACCAGCGCGATCCTGGTCTTAGCGATGCCGAACTGTTTTGCCAGCAGGGCGATCAGCGCCTGGTTCGCCTTGCCCTTTTCCGGCACGGCGCGGACGCGAACCTTGAGGTATTCCCCACCGTCGGCAGCGATTTCGAAGCCGTCGATCGCATCGCGACCGCCGTTCGGCGTCAGCCGAACGGTCAGGCGGACGTGGTCGTCAAGGCTCGTCAGCGCGGCGTGCACTTATATGCCGATCACCGCCGACGCGACCGTCGTGTTGAGGAAGTACCAGATGAAATAGAGGATCACCAGGACGACGAGCGGCGAGAGATCGACGCCGCCCATATCCGGCAGGAAGCGGCGGATGGGCCGGTAGAGCGGCTCGGTCAATTGATAGAGCGAACGGCCGATCATGTTGATCGCATGGTTGTTCACGTTGATCACGTTGAAGGCGTAGAGCCAGGAGAAGATGGCCGACGCTATGATCAGGAACCAGGCTATGTTGATAATGAAGTTCAAGGTTGCGATGACAGCAATCATGCCAGTCTCCAGTTCGTTGTTGACAGACATGTAGACATTGGAAACTAAACGGGCAAGTACGACGCTTCGTCGAGCGCGATCATGTTTAATGGCATCGCACCTGTGCTTTGCCGCTCCTACAGCGCCGCGCGTCTACTCAGACGCGCAAAGGTCGCTGCAGGGCTTCTGCATGATTTTGTCCCTAATCGATTCCGATGTGAGGAATCATGCAGTAGGAGCCTTCCCATATGTCCGCCGTTCACGCCGCGCATCGTTTCGCCGCCTTCAGGCATGTCGGCTATCGGCGCTATTTTTTCTCGCGCTTCCTCGCCTATTTCGCCATCCAGATCATGTCCGTCGCTGTCGGCTGGCAGATCTACGACATGACGCGTGATCCGTTCGATCTCGGCCTCATCGGTCTTTTCCAGTTCCTGCCATCGCTGGTCCTGATTCTGGTGACGGGGGCCGTCGCGGACCGCTACAACCGCCGTGTCATCATGGGCATCTGCATGACGGTGAGCACGCTCTGCGCGGCCGCGCTGCTCCTGTTGACGGTGACGGGTCTGTTTTCGCCGTGGCCGGTCTATCTGATCCTCATCGTCTTCGGAATCGAGCGGGCCTTTCTCGCTCCGGCCGCGCAGTCGCTTGCTCCCAATCTGGTGCCAGTCGAGCACCTGCCCAATGCGATCGCCTGGAATTCGACCTCCTGGCAGACGGCGACGATCGTCGGGCCGGTGGCCGGAGGCCTGATCTATGGTTTCGGTCCTGTTGTACCGTACGCAGTCAGCCTCTGCTTCTTGCAGCGGCGGCCCTGATGGTCTTTGCTGTGCCGAAGCCCGCAGTGCGTTCGCCCGCCTTAGGAGAAAGCTGGCAGACGATCACGGCGGGCTTCCGCTATATCACGGCCGAGAAGGTGGTGCTGGGCGCGATCTCGCTCGATCTCTTCGCCGTGTTGCTCGGCGGCGCGGTTGCACTCATGCCGGTCTTTGCGCGCGACATACTGGCACTTGGGCCATGGGGGCTCGGTCTTCTGCGCGCCGCACCGGGCGTCGGTGCCGTTGGCATGGCGGTCTGGCTGGCCGCTCAACCGATCCGCAACCGGGCAGGGCTCTATATGTTTATCGGTGTTGCGCTTTTCGGCCTCGCGACAATCGTCTTCGGCCTGTCGGCGACACCCTGGATTTCGATTGCCGCCCTTGTCGTCATGGGTGCGGCGGACATGATCTCGGTCTATGTCCGCGAAATCCTGATCACGCTCTGGACTCCGGACGAACTGCGCGGCCGCGTGAACGCGGTCAACATGGTGTTCGTCGGTGCGTCGAACGAGCTCGGCGAATTCCGTGCCGGCATGATGGCTTCGGGCTTCGGTGCCGTCTTCGCGGTCGCCTTTGGCGGTGTCGGCACGCTTCTGGTGTCGTTGCTCTGGGCGGTCGGCTTCCCGCAATTGCGAAAGATCGACACGCTTGATGTTCCGGAGCACCAACGGGTCTGATTGCACATGCGCCGTAGGGCGGGTGGCAGAGCCGTATCGTTACTCGCGATCTTGCCTTTTCGGCGCGGCAGCTTCCCCGCCGCGCAAAAAAATCAGTTCGAGGAAATTCTCCATCCAGGTCCGCAAAGGGTGATCGTGAATCATTCGGCCTTCGAGATGCGCCTTGCCGATCTGGGCACCGGGCAGCACGAAGCGGTGCGCGCCGTGGACCACCCAGCGATGCATCATCGCGCGCGTCAGTTCGCCGTGAAACTGAATGCCCCAGGCGTTCTCACCGTAGCGGAAGGCCTGGTTTGGATAGGTCTCGCCGGTCGCCAGCAATTCGGCGCCACTGGGCAGATCAAACCCTTCCCGGTGGAAGTGATAGACCATGGCCGGCCAATCCATCAGCGCCTTGCCGGCCTCGGTGGCCTTTAGCGGATACCAGCCGATTTCCGTCATGCCCTCGTGATGCGGTGCGACCTTGCCGCCAAGATTGCGTGCCAGCATCTGCGCCCCCAGGCAGATGCCGAGATAAGGCTTGTTCTCGAGGAGTGGTACCGACAGCCAGTCGATCTCGCGGCGGACGAACTCTTCCTCGTCGTTGGCGCTCATCGGGCCGCCGAAGACGATGGTTCCCGAATGGGCCTCCAGCGTCGGCGGCAGCGTGTCGCCCAAGGCCGGGCGCCGGATGTCGAGTGCAAACCCCTTCTGCTTGAGAATCTGCCCCACGCGCCCGGCGCTCGATCGCTCCTGATGCAGGATTATGAGGATTGGTCTTTTGAAGTCGTCGGCCTCTGCGGGCATTTCAGTTTTCCTGCTGCGGGTCGTTTTCCTCCTCCACGTCGATCCTGGCGGCAACTTCCTGCCGCTTCAAGACCCGATCGCGCCCGGATACGCCCAGGAGATCGGCAATCCGCCAGATCACGTGATCTTCCATCTCGTTGCGGACGCCATCGGCATAGACGATCTCCCACAGCGTGCCGACGAGTTCGATCCGCTGCTCCTCGGACAGATGACGCTTGATCTCGGCGGTGAACTTATAAAAGTCGATCGCCTCGCTTTCGGCGCTCTCGCCCGCCTCGATGAGCGCATCGAGGCCCTCGTCGTCGAGTTGATACTGCTCCTCGATAATCTCGCGCATCTTGCGACGCTCGGCAGCCAGAACCGTGCCGTCGGCCTCCATGACCTGAACGCAGAGTGCGATCACGGCAACACGCGGGTCGCCTTTTTCAATAGGCGCCGTGGAGCTCGCCAAACTTTCGAGGAACGCTCGAAACCGTTCTAACATGTCCTTGCCCGCAGCCTTCGAAGTTCAAAACAGCCGGAAGCCGGCCTTGTCCGTTGCCTTTTCGCCGGCCGAGGCTTCGCGGACACCGGGATCGTCCGGAGGGCGGCCGAAGAAGGGTGCCGGTTCTTCTTCCGCGACCTCCTCCTCGTCCTTGGCAGCAGGGGGAGCAGGTTCTTTCCTCTCCGGAACCTTGATCACCTCACGCTCCGCCTCCAGAACGGCCGGCGTTGCTTTCGCCGGTGCCGGCTCCGGCGCCGTACGCACTGCGACGTGCTGCACTGTGGCGACTGGCGGGAGGTTGCGGATCGCCTCGTCGGCGCTCGGACGACCATTTTCGAGCTTGTCCGAAAGCTGCAAGGCCGGTGCCTTCCATTCGAATGCATCGAGCCGGCCGCTGACCGGCGAGACCGGCAGCCACGACGGCGAAGTGACACCGTCGGCGGTCCAGGCCGGATCGCGCGGACTGCGCAGCGCCTGCGCCATCCAATGGCGGATACGGCCCTCGTCGCCGGTGTCCGCTTCCTCGATATCGGCGAGCAGCAGGAAGACGCTTTCCGTCGGTTCGAGCCGTGCAGCCGCTTCCGCCTTGGCTCGCGCCAGCGGCAGTTCGCGCGCCTCGAGCGCGGCTTCGGCGACCGTTGCCAATGCAACCGCATTGTTGCTGCGGAGCGATTCGAGCTTCTTCGCACGCTTCAAACGGTCAAGGGCGGAATCTCCTCCGCGCGCTCTGACGTAGAGCCTTGCCACGTCCGGATGCGGTTGCTGTTTCCACATCCTTTCGAGGATTCCCGCGCCCTTGCGCAGATTGTCCTCGCGGAACAGGGCCTTGGCCGTTACCAGCGCCGCCGGCACCAGGCTGTCACTGAGTTTCAACGCCGCAAGGCCGTCGTCGCGCGCCGCTTTCGGGTCAGCGTCGAGCTTAGCCATTGCGCGGGCGGTGAGAAGCACGGCCTTCTTCCGGTCCGCCTCCTTGCGGTCGAGAATATTGGCGGCGCGACTCTGGTCGAGAAGGCGGATCGCCTCGTCCCATTGTCCTGCCTGGCTGCGGTGATCCAGCGTTGCCAGCGTCGCCCACGGCAGATGCGGTGCCTTCTCTGCAGCGCGTTCCGCATATTGCCGGGCTGCCTCGTTCGCGCCAAGGCGCTTGGCTTCGAGGAACAGGCCGCGCAGGCCAAGTTCGCGCGTTTCGGGATCGTCGGCCATCAGCTCGAATTTCTTGCGCGCGTCGTCGTATTTGCCTTCGATCAGCGCGGTCTGCGCCTCAAGCAAGTGGATGAGCGGCTCCTGGTCGGCGCTGATCAGACCCCGGCTTCGGGTCGACATCTTGCGGGCGAGATTGGCATCGCCGGCGCCGGCCGCGATCAGCCCTGTCGAAAGCGCCTGATAGCCGCGGTCACGCTTGCGGGCTCGGAAATGGCGCGTGACGGTATGGGGTGTCATCCAGATCGTGCGGAGCAGCCAGATCACGATCAGGACGGCGGCGAAGAGCGAGATCAGGATGGAGGCGGCGCGCATCAGCGTCATTTCGACGCGCTGTCCCTGCCAGATCAGCGACAGTTCCCCCGGCCGATCGGCGAGCCACGCAAAGCTGAGACCGAGACACAGGACGAAAAGGATGAAGAACAATATACGGAGCATCTCTTCTTCTTTCCTTCCGCTAGCCGGCTGTGCCGGTACGCGTCATGGTCTGTGCCACGGCGGCATCAATGGTGGCCTCGACGCGCAGGCGCTGGTCAAGTTTCGCCTTGAAGTCCGCCCCAGTTGATTTCGCCGGTTCGGGAAGGGCGCCCCATTCTAACGATGCGCCTTTCAGGTCGCCATTGTTGAGCTTGTCCTCGATGCGCGCGATGACGGCTTCCGGCGTGTCGCCCTCGACGCTGCCGACCGGCCGGATGCGGATGCCGGACATGGCGCTTGAGACCAGGCGAGCGAAAATGCCCGCGTTCGGATCGGGCTGGTTCAGCGCATCGAGCATCGCGTCCGCCGTTTGCGGAAAGGCGGCGCGGAGGTCCGTTCGCGTCGCGACACCCGTTGCGGCGTCCTCAGTCAGATCTTTCACGGTCACGTCGTCTGGCGCAATGCTGCGCAAGGCATCAAGCTCGGCCAGAAACGGGCCGCCGCGATCGATCGCAGTCTTCAGCGCCGTGACGGCGACCGCCTTCGCCATCTGGATGTCGTTAGCCGGCTCGTTGAGTTTTTGTTCCGCCTGGTCGATGCGCCCGGCAAGTTCGGCCTTGGCGGCCGCCGCCGACTGTTCCGCATCGGCGAGGCTGGCTTTCAGCGTGGCGACTTCCTTGGTCAGATTGGCGACTTCCGCTTCGAGGGCGGTGATCTGCGGCGCGCTCGCCCCATCTGCCCCTGGTTGTTTGGCCGCCTGTTCCAGCGCCGCGAGACGGCTCTCCAGCGGACCGATGTCCGCCGCGGGGGCCGATTGAGATGCGATCTGTGTCTTGATCGCCTGGATTTCGCTGGCAAGGCCCTGCTCGAAGGCAGCACTGCCGCGATCCGGTCCGAGCGCTGGAATATAACCGGCATATTGCAGCACGCCGGCGCCGAGCAGCGTCACGAGACCCCCGAGAATACCGGCCGCGAGCGCGCCTGCGCTCGTCGCCTGTCTCTGCGCCGGCATCGCGCCGTTGCTCAAGTGCGGGGGCTCTTCGTCGAAGGCCGCCGCGGCGGCGTCCGCGCGCTCCTCCTCCGTTTCCTCCGTCTTTTCCGTCGTATCGGTCGCGTTTTCGCTCTCTGCCTCGCTCGCCGAAATCTCGGCGGGCTCGTCGGTGACCGATTCCTTGTTCGCGACAGATTCGGCGGCGTCGGTCGCCGTCTTTTCCGCCTGGAGGTCGATCGTCAGCGGTTCCTTCTCGGATTTCGAGCGGCGCGGCGGGTTTTCCGATACCATGGTGACCTCTTACCGTTACAGTGCCAGTCGGCTTGTCAAGACAAACCTAGTCAGGCGAACTCGCGAGGGAAAGCCCCCAAGTCCGTTTTTGCCGGAAATGCATCAGTTCACCAGATTGGAGGGCGGCACATGCGCGGAGAACCGGTGCCGGCTTTGCTGTTCGCGCCTCGAACATGCGGCGTTGAATATTCTGCCGAGATATCGCCGCCTGCGCGGATCAGAGAAGTTGCAGAAGGTGCTCCTCATCCGGCATCGAGGCGACTTCCGCAGCCGCATCAGGCGGCAAAATCTCCGCTATCGACGTGCTCAGGCAGAGATAGCGCCGCGAAAACGCGGCTGCGCCGAGATTGCCTTCCGAGAGAAGGGCGGCAAGCTGCCGCGCGTTTTCGCGCGAATAGAGCAGCGCGGCGTCAAGTTGCCCCACGCGGAGAAGGTCGGAGAGCGCGTCGGGGCGAAGCACGACCGGCGTCATCCGATAGCATTCAATGGTCCTGTGACCGATGCCTCGTTGATGAAGCGCCCGCTCGAGGCCATCGGAGCGCGGCGAACCGGCGAGATAGAGCAGCGGTTCCGCTAGCCCCGCGTCGAACGCAGTCGCGATGGTGTCCGCGAGACCCTCGCCCGTGCCCGGTCCGACATGAATATCGGTGAATCCGAGGGCTGCTGCGGCCCGGCCGGTTGCCTCGCCGACGCAGAAGAGCGGTGTCGCAAGATGCGGTTCAAGCGCGCGGCCCAGCGCCGCCAGGACGCGGGTTGCTTCCGCGCTCGTCAGCGCGATGGCGCCATACCTTTGCTTCAATGCGCTCGCGAGAGCGGTTACCAGATGCTCCGCCTGCATCAGCGGCAGCAGGATCGGTTCGTGGCCCATCGCCTCGAGCTTCAGAGCCGTCGCAGCAGCGGCCGGACGCGGCCGAGTGACGAGCACGCGCATCGCTCACGCCCAGCTCGAAAAGAATCCCGGTCCGGCCTTGGCGCGGATTTCCTCGCCGGCCCTGCGTCCCAGGTCGGCGGCCTCCGCCGCCTTGCCGTCGACGGCGATGCGATGGCAGGTAGCGCCATCTGGCGTCAGGATCATGCCGGAAAAGTGGATATGCGTGCCGTCGGAGACGGCGTGCCCGGCGATCGGCGTGCGGCAGGAGCCGTCAAGCGTCGCGAGGAAGCCGCGCTCGCAGGAGACGGCCTCGTGCGTGCGCCGATCGTCGATGGCCGCAAGCAGCGTATTAACCCGGGTGTCGCCGATGCGGCTCTCGATGCAGATCGCCCCTTGCGCCGGCGCCGGCGGAAATTCCGCCGGATCGAGCAGTTCGGTCGGTACGTCGGTCATGCCGAGCCGCTTCAAGCCGGCATAGGCGAGAAGGGTGCCGTCGACCTGGCCTTCGGCGAGCTTGCGCAGTCGTGTTTCCACCTGGCCGCGATAGGTGATCACGTTGATGTCGGGCCGGAGGCGCCGAATGAGCGCCTGGCGACGCAGCGAAGATGAGCCGACGGTGGCGCCATGCGGCAGGTCTAGAAGTCTCGGCGCCGTGCGTCCGACGAAGGCGTCGCGAATGTCTTCGCGTGGCAGGAAGGCGGAGAGAAAGAGCCCGTCGGGCAGCTTCGTCGGCATGTCCTTCGACGAATGCACGGCGAAATCGAGGTCGCCCGACAGAAGCTGTTGTTCGAGCTCCTCGGTGAACAGGCCCTTGCCGCCGATCTCCGCTAGCGACCGGTCGGTGATCCGGTCTCCCTTGGTGGACAGGATCACGACCTCGAACATTTCCGGCGGCAGACCATGGGCAGCGGCCAGCCGGTCGCGCGTTTCATGCGTCTGGGCGAGCGCCAGCGGACTGCCCCGGGTCCCGATGCGGAAAGGTTTCGTTTGCATCCTCGGTCATCCATTGTTACTGCATGGTTCCTTAAATCGGGACCGATTTAAGGATAAAACCATGCAGCAGTTCAAAGCGTTACAGCGTCCTTTGTGCTTCTGAAAGACGCACGGCGCTGACACAAGTTCCGTGTACCCACCTTTCGGTGCGACCGCAATCTTTGAGTAGACCACATATGTCCGCGCCCCTGCGTATCCTCGGCATCGAAACAAGCTGCGACGAAACGGCGGCGTCCGTCGTGCTGCGGGAAAAGGACGGCAGCGGCCGGATCCTTGGCGATGTCGTGCTCAGCCAACTCGAAGAGCATAGCGCCTATGGCGGTGTGGTTCCGGAGATTGCCGCCCGCGCTCATGTCGAGGCGCTCGATACGCTGATCGAGGAAGCGCTCCTGCGCGCCGGCGTCAAACTTGAAGACATAGACGCGATCGCTGCGACAAGTGGTCCCGGCCTGATCGGCGGCCTGATCGTCGGGCTGATGACCGGCAAGGCGATCGCGCGGGCGACGGGCAAGCCGCTTTACGCCGTCAATCATCTCGAGGGCCACGCACTAACGGCGCGGCTGACGGATGGCCTGACGTTTCCATATCTGATGCTGCTTGTCTCGGGCGGCCACACGCAACTGATCCTGGTGAAAGGCGTCGGCGACTACGAACGCTGGGGCACGACGATCGACGATGCACTCGGCGAAGCCTTCGACAAGACCGCAAAGCTTCTCGGCCTTCCCTATCCGGGCGGTCCGGCGGTCGAGCGCGCGGCCCGGACGGGCGATCCCAGGCGCTTCGACTTTCCGCGCCCGCTCGTCGGCGATGCGCGGCTCGATTTTTCCTTCTCCGGCCTGAAGACGGCCGTTCGCCAGGCGTCGCAGTCGCTGGAGCCCGTGACGGAGCAGGATGTCGCCGACATCTGCGCCTCGTTCCAGCGTGCCATCTCGCGCACTCTGAAGGACCGCGTCGGACGCGGGCTGAAGCGGTTCAAGGCCGAGTTCGCCACTGTCCCTGAACCGGCTCTCGTCGTCGCCGGCGGTGTTGCCGCCAATCAGGAGCTGCGGGCGACGCTTCAGGATCTTTGCGACGCGAACGGCTTCCGCTTCGTAGCGCCGCCGCTTCAGCTTTGCACCGACAATGCGGCAATGATCGCCTGGGCTGGTGCCGAACGGCTTGCGGCGGGACTGGCGGCCGATGGCCTCGATGTCGCGCCGCGCTCGCGTTGGCCGCTCGATAGCCAAGCACAGGCATTGATCGGCTCCGGCAAGCGTGGCGCCAAGGCATGATGGACAAGATGAGCGAAAAACCGAAGATCGTCGTCGTTGGAGCCGGAGCCTTCGGGACCGCGCTTGCCGCCGTAGCGGCAGCGACCGGTAATGCCAAAGTGACGTTGCTTGGCCGGCGACAGGAGGCAGTCGAGGAGTGCCGCCGCACGCGCCGGAACGACGCGTTCCTGCCAGGCATTCCGCTTCCGGCGGGACTTGCTTTTTCCGCCGATACGACTGTGCTGACGGACGCCGATGTCGTCCTCTTCGCCATGCCCTCGCAGGAGCATCGGGCCGCTGCCCGCAGCTACGGCGGCTGGATCGGCACCGATGCGACGATCGTCACCTGTGCCAAGGGGATGGAGCAAGCGACCGGCCGGCTCCTGACCGACGTGCTCGACGAGGAGTTGCCGGCCCGCAAGATTGGTGTCCTTTCCGGTCCAGGTTTTGCCGCCGATATCGCCAAGGGCTTGCCGACGGCAATGGTGATCGCGGCGCGCGACAGCGAGACAGCGACGGAACTCGCCGAGACGCTTTCGAGCCGGACGTTTCGGCTCTACCCCTCGGCCGACCGTGTCGGCGTGCAACTCGGCGGCGCCCTGAAGAACGTGCTGGCGATCGCCTGTGGCATCGTCGAGGGCGCGGGTCTTGGCGATTCGGCGCGCGCGGCGCTGATTTCCCGCGGTCTTGCTGAAATGTCCCGCTTCGTCGTTGCCCAGGGCGGCGAGGCCGATACGGTTCGCGGTCTTTCCGGGCTCGGCGACCTCGTGCTGACCGCGACGAGCCATCAATCGCGCAACCTGCGCTTCGGCATCGCACTCGGCAAGGACGGACGCGCGACTGGGCAGGGCGGCGGCGAACTGGTCGAGGGCGCCTTCGCCGCTTCGGTCGCAGCCCGCGTCGCACTCGACCTCGGCGTCGACATGCCGATTACCGAGGCGGTCGCCGCCATCATCGACGGAAGGCGCGATGTCCGCACCGCTCTGGAGCAGCTGATGTCGCGCCCGATAACTCAGGAATGATTCGGCAGCGGGATGGGCAAGCGTGGGGCGATTTACCGCCCGGATCCCGCGCCAAACGATAACGTCAGGAGGAATCATGCTCTTCGCACTTCTATGCACGGACAAGCCCGGCGGGCTGCAGTTGAGGCTGGATACGCGCCCGGCCCACGTCGCCTACCTCAACGACCTCAACGCCAAAGGCATCCTCAAGATCGCCGGTCCCTTTCTCGGCGAGGATGGCAAGCCGACGGGAAGTCTGGTGATCGTCCAGACGGAAACGCGCGAAGAGGCGAAGGCAATCGCCGAGGCCGACCCTTATGCCAAGGCGGGCCTTTTTTCGAATGTCGAGATCAAGGCCTACAACTGGGTCTTCAACAATCCGGAGGCTTAAACGGCGATGGCGTTCTGGCTTTACAAATCCGAACCGGCCAAATGGTCCTGGCAGATGCAGAAGGACGCGGGCGAGAAAGGCACGGAATGGACCGGCGTGCGCAACTATCAGGCGCGCAACAACATGCGGGCGATGAAGATCGGCGATAAAGGTTTCTTCTACCACTCCAACGAAGGGCTGGAGATTGTCGGCATCACCGAAGTTTGCGCCGTCTCGCACCCGGATTCGACGGCCGAGGGCGATCTCCGCTGGGATTGCGTCGATATCCGTGCCGTTATGGACGTGCCGCGTCCGGTCTCCTTGAAGGAGATCAAGGAGAACCCGAAGCTCGCCAAGATGTCGCTGGTAACCTCGATGCGGCTGTCAGTGCAGCCGGTTACGGAGGACGAGTGGATCGAGGTTTGCCGCATGGGCGGCCTCGACAATCCGCCGCGCTGAGATCCCTTTCCTTGAAGACCGATCCCGAAAGCTTCATCCGCGCCAATACCGGCGTCCTTTCGCCGCCGCATGTGCCGGAGATCAGATTGCATCTTGCAAGCGAGGCGCATGATCTCTGGCTGACGACGGAAGAGGAACTGGAGGAGATCGGTCTGCCGCCGCCATTCTGGGCTTTCGCCTGGGCGGGCGGGCAGGGGCTTGCGCGCCATATCCTCGATCATCCGGAATCCATACGCGGGCGCCGCGTCATCGATTTCGCCTCCGGCTCCGGCTTGGTTGCAATCGCGGCCATGAGGGCGGGTGCCTCTTCCGTGCTCGCCGTCGACATCGATCCCTGGGCGGAAACGGCGGTACGGCTGAATGCGGAACTGAACGGGGTGGAAATCGGGTTCAGCAACCGGAACATCATCGGCGAGCCGAAGGTCGCCGATGTCTACCTCGCCGGCGACGTCTTTTACGACAAGGCTTTTGCAGATCTGCTCCGCCCCTGGTTCGCCGGATTGGCGAGGGCGGGAGCGGCGGTGCTCGTCGGAGATCCCGGACGCGCCTATTGCCCGCGACAGATGATGACGGCGCTCGCGACCTATGAGGTGCCGGTCACGCGGGCGCTCGAAGACAGTGAGGTAAAGCGCACAACCGTCTGGCGCTTCGAACCGGCCGAAGCCGTCGGCGATTGAGCGGGATCGCGGGCCTAATGCCTGTTGTCCAAAACTACGCAGCGGTTTTGGACAACGAATGCAAAAAACAAAGCTGCAAAGCGCGTTGCATAAATTCGCTTGAAAGCGACGCGCTTTATGGCCGGATGACGCAGACGCCGTGTTCCCAGGAGCAGACGCGGTCGTTCGGTTGCGGCGAGACGACGATGATCTTAGCGCGCTTCAGCGGCGGGGCGGCATCGACCGCATCCTCGCCGAAATAGCTGGAATTGCCGTATTGGCGGAAATAGATGCCGTTGCCCTCCTGTCGGAAGGCGGAAATGCCGCCGGCATAGGTTCCGATGCCAGGGGTGACTGAAGGAAAGTCGTCGCCGCCGTAAGAACCGAAGCCATTATAGGAGCTGAAACCATAGCCTCCGCCGATCACGACCACACCATGGTCGCGGCGCCAATCACGCTTGGCATGGTGCCGTAGACGGTGCTTCATCCGTACGTGCCGGGTGCGGGTCTTCACGTCTTGCAGGTCCCGATTGAACAAAGAAAAGTCGTCAAAGCCGGACACAACGGAGCGGTGCCTTCTGCGGTCGGCAAATTTGCGGTGGCCGTGATGCCAATCGCGCCATGCGTGATGCGGCTTTCGGTGCAGTCTTATATGCCGGACGCGGGTCTCGACCTCAGATAAACCCTGCCGGTCGCCCGCCATCGCAGGCATCTCTGCCGTCATCACCAGAGCGCAGGCCAGCGCTAGAACTTTGGTCGCATGGACCGCTCGCAACAGATTCATTCTGCCGTGCCCTCCGGATGATCCTTAACAAATCCTTAACGCCATCCTGGGCCAACCGCCGGCAAATGTCACGGATTTGCTTATGTTTTCTGCGCTTATCGTTAATTCCGTCCGATGTCTTAGCGAGGCCGAAAAATGCCGTTTTTCGTCTAATCGATTAAATTGATTTTGCACCGCAAACACACTTGTCGTTAAGCCTTATGGTGATTAAAGGTCCGGATGACTGAATTGCGCACAATCGTGTGCGATACCGGACGAATGCGATCCAGTTTTGGGCGTGGAATCCGGTCATTCCGTGAGGTTCCGATGACGAATGTCACAAGAAGCCGGCCGCTTTCGCCGCATCTTCAAATCTACAAACCTATCCCGACCATGGTGATGTCCATTGTGCACCGCATTACCGGCGGCGCCCTGTATTTCGGCACGATCCTGGTCGCGTGGTGGCTGATCGCCGCGGCTTCCGGTGCGGCCTATTACGATTGGGTCAGCTGGCTGTTTGGCACATTGATCGGCAAGCTCGTCCTCTTCGGATACACCTGGACGCTGGTTCATCACATGCTCGGCGGTATTCGCCACTTCGTCTGGGATCTCGGCTACGGCTACGAGAAGCATTTCGCAACGAAGATGGCGAAGGCGACGATCGTCGGATCGGTGGCTCTGACGCTGCTGATCTGGGTGATCGGCTATCTGGTCCGCTACTGAGGGGAATGAAGATGGATATGCGCACACCTCTCGGCAAGGTTCGCGGCCTCGGCTCCGCCAAGGAGGGGACCGATCATTTCTGGCGCCAGCGCCTGACGGCCGTTTCCAACGTTCCGTTGCTGATCTTTTTCGTGTTCTTCGTTGCCCGCTACGCCGGCGCCCCGCATGCGGAGGTCGTCGCGGCGCTCTCCAATCCGTTTGTGGCGGTGATTATGGGCCTCGTGCTCGTTTCGGCTCTCACACACATGAGAATCGGCATGCAGGTGATCATCGAAGACTACGTGCATGGCGAAGGCGCCAAGATCGCTCTTCTCATGCTCAACACATTTTTCGCGATCGCGATCGGCGGGCTCTGTCTTTTCGCCATCCTGAAGATCGCTTTTGCAGGGTAATTTCGTCATGGCATCGATCAGTTCACCCGCTGCAAACGGCAAGGCCTATCAATATGTCGATCACGCCTTCGACGTCGTCGTCGTCGGTGCCGGCGGCGCCGGCTTGCGCGCCACCCTCGGCATGGCCGAACAGGGCCTGAAGACGGCCTGCATCACCAAGGTCTTTCCGACGCGCTCGCACACCGTCGCCGCCCAGGGCGGCATTGCCGCGTCGCTGCAGAACATGACGCCGGACAGCTGGCAGTGGCATCTCTACGACACCGTCAAGGGCTCCGACTGGCTCGGCGATGTCGATGCAATGCAGTATCTGACCATGGAAGCGCCGAAGGCGGTCTATGAGCTCGAACACTACGGCGTGCCGTTCTCGCGCAACGAGGAAGGCAAGATCTACCAGCGGCCGTTCGGCGGTCATATGCAGAATTTTGGCGAAGGCCCGCCGGTGCAGCGCACCTGCGCGGTTGCCGACCGCACAGGCCATGCGATCCTGCACACGCTCTACGGCCAATCGCTCCGGAACAACGCCGAATTCTTCATCGAATATTTCGCCATCGACCTGATCATGTCGGACGACGGGCGCTGCACCGGCGTCGTCGCCTGGAACCTCGACGACGGCACGATCCACCGCTTCTCGGCGAAAATGGTGGTGCTGGCGACCGGGGGTTATGGCCGCGCCTATTTCTCGGCGACCTCGGCTCATACCTGCACCGGCGACGGCGGCGGCATGATCGCCCGCGCGGGCCTGCCGCTCCAGGACATGGAGTTCGTGCAGTTCCACCCGACCGGCATCTACGGCTCGGGCTGCCTGATCACCGAAGGCGCGCGCGGCGAGGGCGGTTATCTCGTCAACGCCGAGGGCGAGCGCTTCATGGAGCGTTATGCCCCGTCGGCCAAGGATCTCGCCTCGCGTGACGTTGTTTCGCGCTGCATGACGCTGGAAATCCGCGAGGGCCGCGGCGTCGGCAAGAACAAGGACCACATCTTCCTGCATCTCGACCACCTCGATCCGGCCGTGCTGCACGAGCGCCTGCCGGGCATTTCCGAGAGCGCGAAGATCTTCGCCGGCGTCGATGTGACCCGCGAGCCGATCCCGGTGCTGCCGACGGAGCACTAGAAGTGGAGA
>NZ_JASKLR010000040.1 GCF_030124325.1 Sinorhizobium sp. 8-89 | reverse complement strand
CTTGTGGCCCGAGAGCGCCTTTGTGAGTTCGGACCGGAAATAGGCTCCGGTCGAACCGGCATTCTCGACAATACCGAGTTCGTCGATCAGTTCGAGATTGGCGATGCCGGCCGCAGCGCAGATCGGGTGGGCGGAGTAGGTCCAGCCGTGGCCGATCGGGCCGAGTTCGTCCGACCCCTGCACCAGTACCTGCCACATCTTTTCCGAGACAATGCTGCCGGAAAGCGGCGCGTAGGCCGACGTCAGGCCCTTGGCGATGGTGATGAGATCAGGCTTGATGCCGTAGTGATCGGAGCCGAACATTGTTCCCAGGCGACCGAAGCCCGTGACGACCTCGTCGGCGACCAGCAGAATGTCGTATTTCTCGAGCACCGCCTGGATCTTCTGCCAGTAGCCCTTTGGCGGCGGCACGATGCCGCCGGTGCCGAGGATAGGCTCGCCGATGAAGGCGGCGATCGTATCCGGCCCTTCGGCGAGAATCATCTCCTCCAGCTTGTCGGCGCAATACTGCGAGAACTGCTCTTCGTTCATCGAGCGGTCCGGACGGCGGAAATAGTAGGGAGCCTCAGTGTGCAGGATCGGCGCCCGCGGCAGGTCGAAGGCATTGTGGAAAAGCTGCAGGCCGGTCAGTGAGCCGGTCATGACACCTGAACCGTGATAGCCGCGCCAGCGCGAAATGATCTTCTTCTTCTCGGGCCTGCCGAGGATATTGTTGTAGTACCAGATGAGCTTGATGTTGGTCTCGTTGGCGTCGGAGCCGGAGAGACCGAAATAGACACGGCTCATGCCGTTCGGCGCGCGGTCGATGATCATCTTCGAGAGCCGGATCGATGCCTCGGTGCCGTGGCCGACATAGGCGTGATAATAGGCGAGGTTCTTCGCCTGTTCGGCGATCGCCTCGGCGATCTTCTGCCGGCCATAGCCGACGTTGACGCAGTAGAGGCCGGCGAAGGCGTCAAGGCTGCGCTTGCCGGCAACGTCGGTGATGTAAACGCCTTCGCCGCCGCCGATGACCCGGATCTGGGTCTCGCCGCGGGCATGCATGCCCATGTGCGTGGACGGATGGAAGAAATGGTCGCGGTCCCAGGCGGTGAGTTCGTTGCTTTTTTCGAGCATGGTCGTTCCTTTCGTCAAATCCGTTCAGGCGGCGGTGTCGATGCAGAGATATTTGAGTTCGGTGAAGGCCTCCATGCCATGGCGGGAGCCTTCGCGTGCCAAGCCGGACTGTTTCCAGCCGCCGAAGGGGATCGACCCGCCGGTGATCTTCACCCGGTTGACCGCCACCATTCCGTATTCGAGAGCCCGGGCGAGCCGCAACTGGCGCGCGCCGTTTTCGGTTACGACGTAGGCCACGAGGCCATATTCGGTGTCGTTCGCCCGGGCGATCACCTCATCCTCGCTGTCGAATGCGGTGATGGCGGCCACGGGGCCGAATGTTTCCTCGCGCATGATCAGCGCGTCGTCCGGCACATCGGTGAGCACGGTCGGCTGGAAGAACAGCGACCCGGCGGCGTGACGTTTGCCGCCGATGGCGAGTTTCGCACCGCGCTTCATCGCGTCGGCGACCTGCTCCTCGACCTTGGTGATGGCACGCTCATGCATCAGCGGGCCGATCTCCGTGTCGTGTGCGAGACCGGCGCCGACATTGAGGCGGGCGACCCGTGCAGCGAAAGCTTCGTTGAAGGCTTTCAGGATTGGCCGTTCGACATAGATCCGGTTCGCCGCGAGGCAGTCCTGCCCCGAGGTCGCGAACTTTGCGGCGATCGCAATGTCTGCCGCCTTCTCCACGTCGGCATCGGCGAAGACGATGAGCGGCGCATGGCCGCCGAGTTCCATCACCAGCCGCTTCATCGTCGGTGCGCACTGGCGGGCGATCAGCTTGCCGATCTCGGTCGAGCCGGTGAAGCTCATGGCGCGGACGCGGGGCTCCTCGCACAGGCGGCCGACAACGGTCGCGGCATCACCGGTGACAATATTGAAGACCCCGGCCGGAATGCCGGCACGCTCGCCGAGTTCCGCAAGCGCGAGGGCGGAAAGCGGCGTCTCGGAGGAGGGGTGTGCAACGACGGTGCAGCCGGCAGCGAGCGCGGCGGCCGCCTTTCGGGTGAGCATCGCCGAGGGGAAGTTCCAGGGCGTGACGATGCCAACGACCCCGAGTGCTTCGCGGCGTACGATCATCTCCGCGCCCGGCAGGTGGCTCGTCACGCTCTCGGCGTTGAGCCGCTTGCCTTCCTCGGCATACCACTCGATGAAGGAGGCGGCGTAGTCGATTTCGCCGCGGGATTCCGCAAGCGGCTTGCCCTGCTCGAGCGTCATCAGCAGCGCGAGGTCTTCCTTGGCGGCAAGCATCAGTTCGTACCACTTGCGCAGAATGGCGGCCCGTGCCTGCGGCAGCAGGCCACGCCAGTTGGGGAAAGCCGCCGCCGCGGCATCGACAGCCTCAGAAGCCTGATCTGCGTCGAGTGAGGCGACCCAGGAAAGTGTCGCGCCGGTTGCAGGGTCGGAGACCTCAAAGGCCTTGCCGCCCTGTCCGGCAACCCACCGCCCTCCAACGTAGGCGAGCTCCCGCAAAAGCTGCCGATCATTCAGGTGGTTCAACGCGTCGTGGAAGGTCGTGCGTGCGAAAACAGCAGTCATGTCCGATCTCCTCTCTTGTTGCGGGTATTCTGGACGCCAACAAGGAGAGAAGTTGTCTATTCCGGACACATGCATCAGAGAGTTGGACTAAATAACCGGGCTGCACAGCCGGATTTATCTATGTCTGAGGGAGCAGGCTGGTGAGCGGGAGCAGGGTTTCTTCCTTGACCGTCTTGGTGACCGATGTAGGTGAAATAGCGGTCTATGCCCAGCTCGGGATCGAGCAAGCCATCGATGAGCCGCTGGTAGGCGTCGACGTCGGGTGTTATGATTTTCAGTATGTAGTCGACGCCTCCGCCAACCGACCAGCAGGCGACAATCTCGGGAACCGAGGCGACCACGCGTTCGAAGCGTTCGAAATCGGTCTGGCGGTGATTGCCGAGCGTGATCTCGGTGAGAACGCTCGTGACCGGGGCGACCCGGCGCATGGCGAGCCGTGCATGGTAGCCGGTTACGATGCCGGCCTTTTCCAGTTTTCTCAGTCGCAGCCAGCAAGGTGTTGGCGACAGCCCCGCCTTCTCGGCAAGCGCCAGTTTGGTAATTCTCCCGTCCTTCTGGATCGCTTCCAGGATTCGCAAATCAATCGCGTCGAGCTTCATCATGCCTTGGAACGCTCTTCGGACAGCTCCGATGTATCGGCGTAGTTCATCATGCGGTGAAAGCTCATGGAAATGTGGGCTCGGCGAATGTATCCGATCGCCTCCCAGTCGCCGATTTCGGCTGCGGACAGGACCGCCTGCATTTCGCTGCGAAAGGCCGAGAACTCTTCGGCCAAATCTAGCTTCGGCATCATCTTCAGGACGACACGAACCACCTGGTAGTACAATCGCTCGCTGATCTCCCGCAGCGGGAGGTTTCCTGTGAACGCCCTGATTTCGGCAAAAAACGCCATGTTCAGATGTAGGAAGGCCTTCTGCGTGGGGTTCTTCATCTCTTCGTCGCAGCGGGCGATGAGGGCCCTAATCCGCTCCAGATCCTCCGCGCTGCGAGGGGTAGGCGAAAGCTTGCCCACTAGGAGGGCAAGTTCCATGCGCAAATGATAGATCTGCACCAGTTCGCCGATATCGGGGTCGGTGACGATCGTTCCCACGCCATGCACTGATTCCACCAAGCCCTCGGATTCCAACCTTGCCAGGACACGTCTTATGGGCGTTCGCTACATGCAGGTCCTGTCGGATGCGCTCTGCAAGAAGATGTCGGGCCGGATCATCAACATCGACCATTCGTTCCTGCCGAGCTTCAAGGGCGCCAACCCCTACAAGCAGGCCTATGAGCGCGGCGTGAAGCTGAGCGGCGCGACGGCGCATTACGTTACCGCCGATCTCGACGAGGGTCCGATCATCGAGCAGGACATCGCGCGCATCACCCATGCGCAGAGCGCCGAGGATTATGTCTCGATCGGCCGCGACGTCGAAAGCCAGGTGCTGGCCCGGGGCCGTGCACGCCCACATCCACCACCGCTGCTTCATCAACGGCAACCGCGTCGTCGTCTTCCCGCCGAGTCCCGGAAGCTATGCGTCAGAGCGGATGGGGTGACGCGCCGGTTCTCTCCGCCCACGTGGAGAAGGTTGCGGCAGCGGGATGAGGGTCGCAAACTGCCCATGCTTTCGCTCGATGCTCGGGCCACTCCTCTTTACGGCGTATGCGGGTCCGCGATCATCGGCCAGATGTCGCGCCGCGCGCGCCGGTAAGGCGTCTTTGCCGGATCGTTGGGGTAGGGCGTCCCGGCCGAGCAATAGAGGATTTTCGACGCGATTTTCGAGAATGAGGCGAAGAAATGGTTCGTCGATTTGATGACCAGGATCTTCTTCGACCGTGGATCAATGCCCATCACGGAGAAAAGGCTCGGGTCGAAGCTCTGCGCGCGGGTGGAATTCAGGATGATGTCGATGCCGCGGTGCTGGATGTGCGCGGCGTCGCCAAAGGGCGCGAAGCTTTCTCCGAACTGCATTTCGGCATTCCGAACGAGACTTATCACCTTGACCGTTCCGTCGATTGGATGGCCGGTACCGGGCGCCGATTTTGCACCGAAGCGTAACGGGATCTCGGCGCCTTCACCTGCGGCCATGCAGATCTGCACGGCCATCGGATCCCAGATCGTGCCGACGGCCGCGTCGGTGACGCCATTGGCGAGCAGTTCCTCCAGCACCACGGTCGCGTCACCCGCCGTGCCGCCGCCGGGATTGTCCCACATATCGGCAATCACCACCGGACCGGCGGTCGCGGCGATCGCCTCGGCGACCGCCTGGCGTTCGTCGATCTCCGGCATGCGGTACGTGCCGCGCTTGCCGAAGAGCTCCAGCCCGAGTGCGCGGGCAAGCGCCTGGCCTTTTTTCCGGTTGCCGTCTGTCACCGCGATCATCTTCGTGCCCATCTCCGGCACGTCGCCCGCCATGAAACCGTGAACGACGGAAAGCGACAGTACATCCGCGTCGTCTTTCTCGATCCGCATGAGCTTGTCGACGAAGCTGCGCATCGGCTCACGTGACGTCGGAAACACGTCGATCATCCGGCAGTCGAAAACCGACATTACCGGCTTGACGCGGCCTTCGAGCGTGTCGACAACGATCCGCCACAGATCCTTGGCGCGATCGACGAAATCCGTATGCGGGAATTCCTTGAAGAAAACGAAGAAGTCAGCCGCCGCGACGCGCTTGTCAGTCAGATGACTATGCGGATCGAGTTCGGCGCACAGGAGCACATTCGGCCCAATGATTTCGCGGATGCGCGCCAGCAGATCGCCTTCCGTGTCCTCGTAGCCGTCCGCGACCATGGCGCCGTGCAATCCGAGAACCACCGCGTCGACGGGAAGGGCTGCCCGCAACTGGTCGACGATCTCGTCGCGCAGGTCTTCGTAGGTCTGCCGATTGACGAGACCGGCGGGATCCGCCCAAGCGGCCGTCCCCTCGATCAGCTGCCAGCCCTTTTCGGCCGCGACTTGCCGGCCGACCGTAATTGGTGCGGTGCAGAGCGTCGGCGTTTCCGGATGGGCGCCCGGCGGTGCATAGAGCGAGGCCTCGAAGGCGCGCTTGTCGATGCAGATCGGAGAGAAGGTGTTGGTCTCGGTCGCCAGGGCCGCCGTGAAGATACGCAATGCTGTCGCCTTTTCGCCTAGGCCCTCGGTCCCATCGGGTTGGGCAGATAGCCGGTGAACCCGCAGATTTTCCACCGACCATGATGCAGCCGGCAATAATAGACGGTCTGCCACTTCATCACATCATAGCTGCCGTCGGTCTTCTTCAGGCCGCCGTCGAATTTCTTGCGTGCCAACGCCAGGTCTGCGTTGATCTCGATGTCTTCGAGCGTGGTGGTGGCGAAAATCGCCGCCCGTGGATCCTCGGCAAAGGATTGGCGGGCGAAGTCCTTCGCCTGCCGCACCCACTCGTCCCGGTAAGCGGCAAGCGACGGGAAGGACAGGCGCCAATTATCCGGGCTCGTTTCCCGCCTTGCGTCGATGCCGATAAAGCCATCCTCGACGAAATCTCCCGCGACCAGCGACCAATCCGCAGCAAGAAAAGCGTCGATATCGCGTGTCACCAGCATGTCCCAGATCGCATGCCGGGCAGGATCTGATGTGGGGAACGGATTCTGGAAGGGATCCCGCATTGTTTTTGCCTTGGATTGAAATTCTTTTCATAAATGAGGATTTTCTCTGGTCAAAATCCGTATTCTATGGTCACTTGTCAACGCATAAAGAAAATAATTTGCAAGAAGGTCCTTCATGTCTATCAAGCGTTATGGCGCCGAGCAGGTCGGAGCGGGCGGCAAACCGCTGCCGTTCGCGCGCGCTGTTGAAGCCGATGGCTGGCTGCATGTCTCCGGTCAGGTCGCCATGGAGAACGGCGAGATTATCGACGGCAATATCGTCACCCAGACGCACAAGGCGATAGGCAATCTGCTGGCCATTTTGAAAGAGGCCGGCTACGGTGTCGAACACGTGGTGAGGGTCGGCGTCTGGCTGGATGATCCGCGGGATTTCTGGAGTTTCAACAAGATCTATCAGGAGTATTTCGGCGCTCATCCTCCTGCGCGCGCCTGCGTGCAGTCTTCGATGATGGTCGACTGCAAGGTTGAAATCGACTGCGTCGCCTACAAGCCGAAGAACGCCTGAGAATAAAGGGGTGGGCGTTCGATGGATATTTTCGCGATATTGCAGGAGGAAAAGGGGCGGCTATCCCAGTCGGAGAACCGCATTGCCGATATTCTGCTCAATGATTTCGAATTTGCCGTGAACGCCTCGATCATCGAGCTTGCGGGCAAGGCCGACGTGTCGCCGCCAACGGTTACCCGCTTTTGCCGGCGGCTCGGCTGCGAGAGCTTTTCGGACTTCAAGGTGCAACTGGCGCGGACGGCCTATATCGGCATGCGGTATCTGAAGCCCGAGCCGAAGAGCCAGGAACCGGCCGACGTCGCGCAGGACATCATTACCAAGGCGCAGAACGCACTCTTCCTTCTGCATCGCTCGCTCGATCTCGCCGCGATCGAAGAAACCGCCGAGCGGCTCGCCGGTGCGGAAATGATTTACGCCTTCGGTTCAGGCGGCAATTCGTCGATGATCGCCAGCGAATTGCAGAACCGCCTCTTTCGCCTGGGCCTGCGCATCACCTCGAGTTCCGATCACAGCATGCAGTTGATGATGGCGGCCGCGGCCAAGCCGACCGACGTGCTGATAGGCTCCTCCTTCTCGGGTCGCAATGCGGAGCTCGTGCGTGCCTTCACGCTCGCCCGCGAAGCCAAGGTTCCGACGATCGCGCTGACCCAGAGCGGCAGTCCCGTCGCGCTCGCGGCCGACATCGCCGTGCCGGTCGACCTGCCGGAAGGCAACAACATCTATCGCCCGACATCCACGCGCATCGCCTACCTCGCCTTGCTTGATATCATCGCCAGTCTCGTCGCCTACCGCGTCCAACCGCAGGCGACGACGACGCTGAGGCGGATCAAACAGCAATTGGTCGTGCACAGGGATGGCGACGATCGCCAGCTTCTCGGAGACTGATGTGCCCCAGGAAACGCGTGTGAAGAAATCCGTAGCGATCGTCACCGGAGCGGCCGGCGATATCGGGCGCGCGATTGCGACGCGCCTTGCCGATGATCATGAGGTGGTCGTGCTCGCGGACATCGATGGAAATGCCGCGGAGAGGATCGCGCGCAACCTGGGCACAGAGGAGCGTGTTGCAGCCGTCGCCTGCGATGTCACGGATGCCTCCAGTGTTACGTCGATGGCGGCAACCGCGGCATCGCTCGGGGCGGTGCGGACGCTCGTCAACAATGCGGGGGCGGCACACGCCGTCAGCCTGCAGGACACGACAGCGGAGATCTGGCGCATGGACAATGCGCTCAATCTCGAGGCGGCATTCCTTTGCTTCCGGGCCGTCGAGGACATGCTGAAGGAAAGCCGGGGATCGGTCGTCAACATCGCATCCGTCAACGGGATGAGTGTCTTCGGCCACCCGGCCTATAGCGCAGCCAAGGCCGGTCTCCTGCATCTGACCCGGCTGATCGCAGTCGAATACGGCAAGTTCGGCATTCGCGCCAATGCGGTGGCGCCCGGTACCGTGCGCACCCAGGCCTGGGAAGCGCGCGCGGTGGCCAACCCGCAGGTCTTCGAAGAGGCGAAGCGCTGGTATCCGCTGGAGCGCATCGTCAATCCGGAAGACGTCGCCAATGCCGTCCAGTTCCTGGCCGGTCCTCAGGCCAGCGCGATATCCGGCGTCTGCCTGCCGGTCGACTGCGGGCTTACCGCAGGCCAGGCCGAACTCGCACGCACCTTTTCGCAATCCAACCATTATTGACAGAGCCACTTCGGGAGGACGCTCATGCAGCCGGTTTCTTATCGCCTCGAATCTGCCTGGCAGCCGGATGGCGGCCCGTTCGGACGCTTCACCTTCACTCTCGTCAATCTATCCGATCACCCTCTCAGCGACTTTCGCCTCGTCTATACGTCGCTGACTCGTGTCATTGATTCTGCCGCTTGCGAGAACGCCGTGTTTCTGCGCCGCAATGCCAATTTCCACGAATTCGCACCGCCAAAGGGACTTGTCCTTGGAGCGGGCGAAAGCTGGACCTTTACCGTCAGCGGGCTGCACCGACAGGCGAAGCACTGCACCGACGGCGCAAAATCGGCCTATCTGACGCTTTCCGACGGCCGGCATGTGCCGGTGGCCGTTTCCGATCTGCTGCTGGAAGGGGCAGCCAGCGACCCGCCGCCGCAGCGCCTGCCGGAAGGCAAGCTCGACCTGCCCTTCGCCTTGCAGCCTTGGCCGGTGAAGATCGACGTCGTGCCGGGTGATGGATTCCCGGTCGTTCTCTATCCGGCAGCCGGAAGCAGCAAGGATGAGATCAGGGCGGTCGATACGGCGCTCGCGCTCTTTCATCGCCTCTTCCCGGGAGGGCACGCTCCGTTCACGCTCGCCTCGTCCCCGCAGGGTCGCCCGATCCTCTTCGCCGAGAAGCCCGAACTTGGTTCCGAGGCCTATGCACTGACCTTCTCCGAGCGGGAGATCCGGGTCGAATACGGTGCAGCGGCCGGCCGGCAATATGGTCTGACGACGCTCGCGCAGCTGCTTGATGGCGCGCGCAGGGAGCGGGGCAAATTCCGCTTCCCCGTTTCAGGCACGATTTCCGATCGGCCGCGCTACGGCTGGCGCGGCTGCCATCTCGACGTCTCCCGTCAGTTCTATCCGACCGCCGATGTCATGCGGCTCATCGATATCCTTGCCTGGTTCAAGCTCAACATCTTCCACTGGCATCTGACCGACGACGAGGCCTGGCGGCTGGAGATCAAGGCCTGTCCGACGCTGACGACGCTCGGCGTGCTTCGCGGGCCAGACGAGCCGATGCTGCCGCAGCTCGGCAATGGCGCCGAACCGGTCGGCGGCTTCTACAGTCAGGAGGAGGTGCGGGCGATCGTCGCCCATGCCGGCGCGCTCAATGTCGAGGTCGTCCCGGAGATCGACATTCCCGGCCATAGCACGGCCGCGCTCGTCGCCCTGCCGGAGCTCGCCGACGGGCAGGAGGCCCCCGAAAGCTATCATTCGGTCCAGGGCTACCCCAACAACGCGCTGAACCCGGCGATTCCGCTGACCTACGAATTCCTCGAGAAAGTCTTCGACGAAATGGTCGAGCTCTTCCCGAGCCAATATATCCACATCGGCGGCGACGAGGTGGCCAATGGTTCATGGCTTGCCTCACCGCTGGCGCGAAAGCTCATGGAAGAGGAGGGTATTTCCGGGACTTTCGCGCTGCAGTCCTACTTCCTGAAAAAAGTGAAGCAGATGCTGACGGCGCGCGGTCGCAAGCTCGCCGGCTGGAACGAGGTCGCCCACGGCGGCGGCGTCGGCACTGAGGGAACGCTGCTGATGGCCTGGGAGAACCCCCAGGTCGGGATCGAACTGGCGCGCGAAGGTTACGACGTCGTGATGACGCCGGGGCAGGCCTACTACCTCGACATGGCACAGGCCGAAGCCTTCCAGGAGCCGGGCGCAAGTTGGGCCGGCACGGCTACGCCGGCGCACACCTATGCCTATGAGGCGGAAGGCGAATTCCCGGAAGAGCTGAAGCACCGCATGAAGGGCCTGCAGGCCTGCATCTGGTCGGAGCATTTCCTCTCGCGCGGCTATTTCAACCGCCTCGTCTTCCCCCGTTTGTCCGCCATCGCCGAAGCGGCCTGGACGCCGAAGTCGCAAAAGGACTGGCTGCGTTTTGCCGCAATCGCCCCTCTAAGCCCCATCTTGTGAGTTTGAAGCCATGCGGATTGCCGTCGGTGG
Source organism: Sinorhizobium sp. 8-89 (assembly GCF_030124325.1). GTDB lineage: Bacteria > Pseudomonadota > Alphaproteobacteria > Rhizobiales > Rhizobiaceae > Sinorhizobium. The sequence goes on along the minus strand of NZ_JASKLR010000040.1, from coordinate 21,637 downwards.
TATCCATACGGAATGCAGCACCTATTCGCCTGTCTTGATGACGGTCGAGGACTTTCGGGTGCTGAGGGGCGAGGAACTCCTGACGGCTGAATATTTCAACTTTCTCGTGGCTGACGGCCTTGAGCACATTCCGCTTCTCCATGCGCGCGCCGTGCCGGGCGGGCCGGTATCGCGTCCGGCTTACGACGCCTTCAAGGTGGAATTCCTTGAGCGGCTTCGCGCTGCGCTGCCGCTCGACGGCCTCTATCTTGCCATGCACGGGGCGATCAAGGTGGACGGTATGGACGACGCCGAAGGCGACTGGATTTCCGCCGCCCGCGCGGTCGTCGGACCCGATTGCCCGATCGCGACGAGCTATGATCTCCACGGCAATGTCAGCCAGAAGATCATCGACCAGATCGACATTTTTGCCGGCTATCGCACCGCGCCGCACATCGATACGCGCGAGACAATGGTCCGGGCTTGGTCGATGCTGGTCACGGCTCTCAGGACGGGAACGCGGCCAGGCGTCGCCTGGGCGCCCGTGCCGTTGCTGCTGCCGGGGGAATGCACGTCCACGGATGATGAACCTGCCAGAAGCCTTTACCGGCGCCTACCGGACTTCGATGCGCGTCCCGGCATTCTCGATGCCAACCTGATGGTGGGCTACGTCTGGGCGGACGAGCCGCGGGCGACCGCCTGCGCAGTCGTGACCGGTTCGGACAAGGCGGCCGCCTCGAAGGCAGTGGAGGAAATCGCCGCAAGCTACTGGAGCGAACGGGAGAATTTCCGTTTCGGCCCGGTGACCGGTCCACTCGAAGCGATGCTCGACATTGCCGAGCGGACGGAGACGCGGCCCGTGATCCTCGCCGATTCCGGGGACAACCCGACCGGAGGCGGCGTCGGCGACCGCGCCGATGTGCTGCGATCTCTTCTCGCGCGCGGCTGGAGGGACGCGCTGATTGCCGGCATCGCCGACCGGCCGGCCGTGGACGCCTGTTTCGCAGCCGGCGAAGGCGCGACGCTCGAATTGCGGCTCGGCGGCAGCCTCGATCCGTCGAGCTTGGTCGCGAAGGTCGCGGCTATTGTCGTGCGGTTGGACGATCCGGGACCAATTGCCGAGCGCCAGGCGGTCGTCCGCGCCGGCGGGATCGAAGTCGTGCTGTCAGCGCGCCGGCGGCCCTACCATAACATCGACGACTTCCGCCGCCTCGGTCTCGATCCGAGCACAGTGCGCCTGCTCGTCGTCAAGTCCGGCTATCTTTCACCGGAGCTTGCGCCGATTGCCAATCCCAACCTGATGGCGCTGACGGACGGCGTCGTCAATCAGGACATCGCGAATTTCACGAGCGTACGCCGCCAGCGGCCGGTCTTCCCGTTCGACCGCGGTTTTGATTTCGAGCCAAAGGCGCGCTTCTCGGCTCGTTGGACCTGATTCAAACCCAGCCTTCCCCGCAACGACCGCCCGTCTGGCGGTCCCCCTCACAAGACTTCGCACTTGCGGATTGAACCATGTCTTCCTCGTTGCTCTTTGCCATGCGCAACCCGGTTATCCGGGCGAGTGTGCTTGCCATCTTTCTTTTCGGCTTCTCAGGTGCAGCGACCTCGCCCTATCAGTCATTGGTCGGGATCACTGAGCTTGGCTTGAGCGACGGTTTCTATTCGGCTCTGATCTTCGTTGCGGCGCTGATCAATGTCGTCGTCAGCGTCACGGTCGGCATCGTCGCCGATCGCATCGGCAATTACCGGACGCTGATGCTGGCGGTCATCCTGTCCGGCGCGATCGGCTACGGTCTTGTCTACGGCCTGCCGACAAAGGCGAGTTTCGTTGTCGCCACGCTGGCGCTGCTGCCGATATACGGCGCACTCAACTCGCTCCTGTTCGCCAACGTCCGCACGGCGGCCAACGGTATGGGCGGAAAGGACGCGGCAGCGGTCAATTCCGGCGTGAGGGCGGCCATATCGCTCTCGTGGGTTCTGGTTCCGGGCTTGGTCGGCTTTGTGCTGTCCGCGCGGGGCAGCATGCTGCCTGCCTATCTGCTGGCAAGCCTCGGCTGTGTCGCCAATCTGCTGCTGGTCTTCTTCCTGTTGCCGGCGCGAAGCGGGGTCGATTCCATCCTTAGCAAGCGGCTTTCCTATCTCGCCTCTTTCGCCGAAATTCTCTCGCCGCGTGTTCTTGCCCGGCTTGCCGCAGTGGCACTCATCTGCTCCACCCTGCATGTCAACGCGGCCGTGCTGCCGTTGATCGTCACCGGCGCTGCCGGCGGCACAGCGACCGATATCGGCATCGTCGTCGGCGTCGTGGCGCTGCTGGAGGTAATCTTCATCCTGGTCTGGGGACGGATCCAGTATCGCCTCAACCATATCGACGCACTTGCGCTTGGAACGGCAATCTACGTCGTCTATATGGCGCTGCTCGGCTTTTCGTCCCGGCCCTGGCATGTTTACGCGTTGACACTCATCAGCGGCTTCGGTGCGGCAGCGCTGATCAGCATCCCGATCACCTATCTGCAGGACCTGATTGCCGACCGTCCGGGGCTTGGAAGCTCGTTGATTGCGGTGAACATCTTCATGGGCGGGGCGCTCAGTGCCGCCCTCTTCGCCCTCGGCACACGCATCAGCGATTATTCCGGTACTGCGCTTCTCGGCGCGCTTGCGGGGGTCGCAGGCGGTGCCTTGCTGCTGTTCCTCGACGGCAGCCGCCGCAAGGCGGTTGGCGCATTGTAGCATAGAGAGCAGCGGGGGCCGGCATGGCCTCCCGCGTCTTTCGTCAGTTCCCGAGAATGCCGGGCAGGCGCAGGCCCTTCTCCTTGGCGCAGTCCAGCGCAATGTCGTAGCCGGCATCGGCATGGCGCATGACGCCGGTCGCGGGGTCGTTCCACAGCACGCGCTCAATGCGACGATCGGCGTCCTCGCTGCCGTCGCAGCAGATGACGACGCCAGAATGCTGCGAGAAGCCCATGCCGACACCGCCACCGTGGTGGAGCGAGACCCAGGTCGCGCCGGAAGCCGTGTTCAAGAGCGCATTCAGGAGCGGCCAGTCGGAAACGGCATCGGAACCGTCCTTCATCGCTTCGGTCTCGCGGTTCGGCGAAGCGACGGAGCCGGAATCGAGATGGTCGCGGCCGATGACGATTGGAGCACTCAGCTCGCCATTGCGCACCATTTCATTGAAGGCAAGGCCGAGGCGGTGACGGTCGCCGAGGCCAACCCAGCAGATGCGCGCCGGCAGGCCCTGGTAGGCGATGCGCTCCCTGGCCATGTTCAGCCAGTTGTGCAGGTCCTTGTTGTCCGGCAGCAGTTCCTTGACCTTGGCATCGGTCTTGCGGATGTCCTCCGGATCGCCCGACAGTGCCGCCCAGCGGAACGGGCCGATGCCGCGGCAGAAGAGCGGGCGGATATAGGCCGGCACGAAGCCCGGGAAGGCAAAAGCGTTTTCAAGCCCTTCTTCCTTGGCCATCTGGCGAATGTTGTTGCCGTAGTCGAAGGTGGGGACGCCCATGCTCTGGAAGGCGATCATCGCCTCTACGTGCTCGCGCATCGATGCGCGTGCCGCCTTTTCGACGGCCTTCGGGTCGCTGACACGCTTTTCCTTCCACTGGCCCATCGTCCAGCCCTTTGGCAGGTAGCCGTTGACCGGATCATGGGCGGAGGTCTGGTCGGTGACCATGTCCGGCTGAATGCCGCGGCGAACCATTTCGGGGACGATTTCCGCCGTGTTGCCGAGCAGGCCGACGGATTTCGCTTCGCCTGCCTTGGTCCAGCGATCGATCATCTCCATGGCCTCGTCCAGCGTCTCGGCCTTGGCATCGAGATAGCGGGTGCGCAGGCGGAAATCGATCGAGTCTGGATTGCATTCGACGGCAAGGCAGCAGGCGCCGGCCATGACAGCGGCGAGCGGTTGCGCGCCGCCCATGCCGCCGAGACCGCCGGTCAGCACCCACTTGCCTTTAAGGTTTCCGCCATAGTGCTGGCGGCCGGCTTCAGCAAAGGTCTCGTAGGTCCCCTGGACGATGCCCTGGGTGCCGATATAAATCCAGGAGCCGGCGGTCATCTGGCCGTACATGGCGAGACCCTTCCGATCGAGCTCGTTGAAATGGTCCCAGGTCGCCCAGCGCGGCACGAGGTTGGAATTGGCGATCAGCACGCGCGGCGCATCCTTGTGGGTGCGGAAGACGCCGACCGGCTTGCCGGACTGGACGAGCAGCGTTTCGTCCTCGTTGAGATCCTTGAGCGTCGCAACGATCCGGTCGAAGTCCGCCCAGGTGCGGGCCGCCCGGCCGATGCCGCCGTAGACGACGAGTTCGTGCGGGTTCTCGGCAACGTCCGGGTCGAGGTTGTTCATCAGCATGCGTAGCGGCGCTTCGGTCAGCCAGCTCTTGGCGCTGATCTCCGTCCCGCGCGGGCTGCGCACCTCGCGGATATTGTGGCGCGGATTATTCACGTTCATGCCTCACTCCCTGTCAGTTTGAGGGCGAATGCCGTTGTTTCGATTCGTTTCAGGATGGCCTTGAGAGTGGCGCGAAGGCATTCGGCCTTCGCGGGATCCAGCGAGAAGGGCGGCGCTTCCGTTGCCAGATGTGTGGACTGCGCGAGTTCCATCTGGATCGCATGCACGCCGACTTCCGGCCGGCCATAGTGACGGGTGGTCCAGCCGCCCTTGAAGCGGCCGTTCAAGATGTTGGTGTAACCCTCTGCGGAAGCGGCGATTTCTGCCGTTGCCCTTTCTATTTCGGCAGCGCAGGTCTTGCCCATATCCGTGCCGATATTGAAGTCGGGCAGCTTGCCTTCGAAGAGGAAGGGAATGTGTGAGCGGATCGAATGGCAGTCGTAGAGCACCGCCACGCCATGGGTCGCCTTGACGCGCTTGATCTCGGCGGCGAGCGCCGCATGATAGGGAGCATGGAAATCGCGAAGGCGCGTCGCAATGTCGGCCTCCGTCGGTGCCTCGCCATCCTTCCAGATAGACACGCCGTCGAAGTCGGTCTCCGGTACGAGGCCGGTAGTGTTCTGGCCGGGATAGAGGCTCACGCCTTCCGGGTCGCGATTGGCGTCGATGACGTAACGATGGAAGGTAGCGCGCACGGTGGTGGCATCCGGCAGAAGCCCTTCGTAGAGCTCGTGAATATGCCAGTCTGTATCGGCGAGGATACGGCCGTTGTCGTTCAGCCGCGCCCAGATCTCTGCGGGCACGTCGGTGCCCGTATGGGGAAAGCCAAGGATGACGGGTGATGTGCCCCGCCGGATTTCGAAAACCGCCATGTCAGACACCCAGTTTCGGGAGAATGCCAGCGGAGACGGCGGCATTGAGCGTGCCGGACGCGACCAACTCGCCGGCCGCCCTTAGGTCGTCGGCCATATAGCGGTCCTCTTCGATCGTCGGTGACACGCTGCGCACGGCAGCCACGGCCTTCGAAAGGTCGGGGCTGGTCGTCAGAGGTGCCCGGAATTCTACACCCTGAACGGCCGTCAGGGCCTCGATGCCGATGATCGAGAACAGGTTGTCGGTCATCTGCAGCAGGCGGCGTGCGCCGTGGCAGGCCATCGATACATGGTCTTCCTGGTTGGCGGATGTCGGCGTCGAATCGACGGAAGCCGGATGCGAGAGTTGCTTGTTCTCCGACATCAGTGCGGCGGAAGTAACCTCGGCGATCATCAGGCCCGAATTGAGCCCCGGCTTCTTGGCCAGGAATGCCGGCAGACCGTAGCTGAGCGTCGGATCGACGAGAAGTGCGATGCGGCGCTGCGCGATGGCGCCGATCTCGCAGACCGCGAGCGCGATCTGGTCGGCGGCGAAAGCCACCGGTTCGGCGTGGAAATTGCCGCCAGAGACAACGGAGTTGTCGGAAAGCACCAGCGGATTGTCGGTAACGGCGTTTGCCTCGATCGTGAGCGATGCGGCGACGGAGCGCAGGAGGTCGAGGCAGGCGCCGTCAACTTGCGGCTGGCAGCGGATGCAGTAGGGATCCTGCACCCGTTCATCGCCCTCGATATGGCTCTGCCGGATCTCCGATCCCTCGAGCAATTGGCGAAGGGCCGCAGCGGTGTCGATCTGGCCTCGATGGCCGCGCAGCGTGTGGATGTCGGGATGGAAGGGTGCGGACGATCCCATTGCGGCATCGGTCGAAAGCGCCCCGGTGATAAGCGCCGCCTGTGCGGCGCGGTGGGCACGGAAGAGCCCGGCGAGCGCCAGGGCGGTGGACGCCTGTGTGCCGTTGATCAGGGCGAGGCCCTCCTTCGCGGCGAGCGTCACGGGCGAAAGTCCGGCCTTTTCAAGCGCGGCTCTGCCCGGCATGCGCGTACCATCGAAGAACGCTTCTCCGTGGCCCATCATCACGGCCGCCATGTGGGCAAGCGGCGCAAGGTCGCCCGATGCGCCCACCGAGCCCTTTTCCGGGATCAGCGGGATCACGCCCCGCTCCTGCATCGCCTCGATCAGGCGGACGAGTTCAAGGCGAACGCCCGAAGCGCCGCGGCCGAGCGAGACGAGCTTCAGCGCCATGATCAGCCGGACGATGTTTTCCGGTAGAGGCGCGCCCACGCCGCAGCAATGCGACAGGATGAGGTTGCGCTGCAGCGTCGTCACGTCGGCGCTGTCGATCTTGATCGAGGCAAGCTTCCCGAAGCCGGTGTTGATGCCGTAAACTGGGGCGTTGCCGGCGGCGATTTCGGCGATGCGAGCGGCAGCCTTGGCAATGGCTGCGTCGAAGGCGGGATCGAGGCGGGTCGGTTCCCGGGTCCAGTAGATCGTCTCCAGATCCTTGAGCGGAACGGAGCCTGGCTTAAGTACGATGGTCATTGGCCGATTCTTTCGCCTTTAAAGATGCGCTGATGCAGCGGATTGAAGCCTATCCGGTAGATAAGTTCGGCAGGCTCGTCGATGTTCCAGATCGCGAGATCCGCGGACTTGCCGACCTCGATCGTGCCGGTCTTGTCTAGGATTCCGAGCGCGCGCGCGGCTTCGCGTGTGACACCCGCGAGGCATTCGTCGACGGTCAGGCGGAAGAGCGTCGCCGATATGTTCATGGTCAGAAGCACCGAGGTCAGCGGAGAAGTTCCCGGGTTGCAGTCCGTCGCAATGGCGATGCGTGTTCCGGCTGCACGGAGGGCATCGACTGGCGGCAGTTGCGTTTCGCGAAGCGTATAGAATGCACCGGGCAGAAGCACGGCGACGGTCCCGGCCTTTGCCAGAGCCGCCGCGCCTTCGGCATCGAGATATTCGAGATGGTCGGCCGAAAGTGCGCCGTAGGAGGCCGCGAGTTTGGCGCCGCCGAGATCCGAAAGCTGCTCGGCGTGGAGCTTGACCGGCAGGCCAAGCGCCTTCGCGGCGTCGAAGACCCGGCTGATTTCGGCGGGAGAGAAGGCGATGCCTTCGCAGAAGCCGTCAACCGCGTCGACGAGGCCCTCGGAATGCGCACGCTGCAGCCCGGGCAGCACGACGTCGCTGATGTAGCCGCCGTTGCGGCCCTTGTATTCGGGCGGGGTCGCGTGCGCGGCGAGATAGCTTGTGATGATGCGCACTGGGCGCAACGTTTGCAGTCGGCGCGCCGCCCGCAGCATCCTGAGTTCGGCGTCGATATTCAGCCCGTAGCCGGATTTCACCTCGACCGTTGCAACCCCCTCCGCCAGCAGGGCATCGAGCCTCGGAAGCGCGGCTTCCACCAGTTCCTCGACCGACAGGGCATTGGTCGCCTTCACCGTCGAGGCAATGCCGCCGCCGGCGCGTGCGATGTCCTCGTAGGTGGCGCCTTCGAGCCGCATCTGGAACTCACGCGCGCGGTTGCCGCCATGCACGATATGGGTGTGGCAGTCGATGAGCGCCGGCGTCATCCAGCGGCCTTCGCAATTGAAGACTTGATCGGCCCGGGAGAGGTCCGCGGGCAGGTCATTCTCGGAGCCGGCATATATGATCCGGTCGCCGCGTGTGGCCACGGCGCCTCCATCGATAATGCCGAGCGGCCCCAGATCCTCGCGAAGCGTGGCGAGGCGCGCATTGCGCCAGAGGCTGGTTCTGCCCGAATTCGCGTTTCCGTCCATTGGTCTCCGCCCTTCGTCTGCTTTAATGTATATACATAATATCAGGGTGACAAGCGAAAAATCACGGCGTCACCACACGAAAGTGCTGGTTCTGCCAGGAGCTTGGAAACATAGCGTGATCTGGAGCAAGGAGGAGGTTTCTGCCGCAGGCGCCCGAGGTAGCGGCCGTCGGTCGGTGTCCGATGTGTCACCGGTGAGGCTGTGTGCTGCAATCCGAGCAGCGGGGTCGGCCGCGCCCCCGCGACGGCATCGAGCCGGGAACCGAGCGGGTTCCGCCCGCTTCGATTCCTCGCCTTGGTCTATGCGTTCGCAAGCACGGTGTCCGGGACGAGCGGTTCGGCTCGACTCGGACACCCGCGTGCTCTGGGCACGAGCTTCATGTCAGGTTGAACCCCAGGTTAAATTGCGCAATTACCGGACGGAAAACCGCTGCAACTTTCTTGGAATTGCTCTATTCCGCCGCAGTAGCGGCGAAACGCCGCCGGTAGGAGCGCAGCCCCGCATAGAGCACGGTGAGCGCGGCGACTGGAAACAGCGCTGCAAAGAAGCCGAGGTCGGCTGCAGCCAAGTTTTCCAGCACCCGCCCGCCGATCGCGGTGCCGCCGGCAATACCGAGATAGATCGCCGACGCATTGAGCGACAGCGTCAGATGCGCCACGTCCGGTGCGAAGCCGACGATGCGGCTCGCCTGCGCCGGCGGGAATGCCCAGCCGATAATGCCCCAAGGCAACATGATGCCGATGAGCAGCAGGCCGGCCAGGTTGGGCGCGAGGAAATGCAGTCCGAAGGCGATCACGAGCGACACGATGAGCGCGGACATCAGCGAAAGCACCACCATGCGCGTCGCGCCGATCCGGTCGGCCAGATAGCCGCTGGAAAGATTGCCGATCACCGCGCCGACGCCGAAGGCGAGCAGCAGGCCAGGCAGCGCGATTGGTGAAAGCCCCGCACCGTCGATCGCCAGCGGCGCGAGATAGGAGATGATCACGAACGCGCCGGTGAGATAGAGAAACGTCACCATCAGCGACGAGGCCACGCCCGGACGGCCAATGGCAGCAAGGCGCTCGGAAAGCGTCAGCTTGGTTCCGCTGAGGCCTCGCGGCAGGCGCAGCCATAGCACAATGGCGCAGGCGAGCCCGAGTAGTGCCACCGCCCCAAACGTGCCGCGCCAGCCCCAGACAGTGGCGATCAGCGCGCCAAGAGGTGCACCCAGCGCCACCGCGAATGTCGTGCCGCCCACCACGATCGAGATCGCCAGCGCGCGGTGCTCCGGCCCGGCCAGGGAAACTGCTGTCGCCTGGGCGGTGGCAGCAAACAGCCCACTCGCCATTCCCATCACGATCTGGGCAAGCAGGAGGGTGGTGAAGGAGACGCTTGTCGCGGCGATGCCGTTGCCCAGCACGAAGGCGAGCATTGCAGCCACCAGCAGCCGCCGCCTGTCAGCCGCCCCGGCCAGTGCCGAAAGCAGCGGCGCGCCGATGGCATAGGAAAGCGAAAACACGGTGATCAGGTGCCCCGCATGCGGAACGGTCGTGTGCGTGTCCGCCGCAATCGACGGCAGTAGGCTCGAAAAGACGAAACCGACCGTGCTCATGGTGAAGGAGCCGACAGCGAGCCAGATGAGGCGCTTGTCCATGGGGAGATCCTTTGTTCAAAACTTATTGAACTATTGAACTCGATCGATTGCGATGTCAATATGCAGTCGTTCTACCAACCCTCCGCAAGCGGCGGGCAAGCCGAATCGAACCAGGATACCAACCAGCTACTTTCGAGCCATGACCTTACCCCATCCCACTGCCGATCAGATCACTCTGTCCAATGTGCTCGCCGCTCTGGGCGACCCGACACGGCTGGCGATTGTGGGCTATCTCGCCCGCCGCGAGGGGCAGCCGACGATGTGCCTGAACTTCACGGACTTCGGCTCCAAGACCAATATCAGCTACCATCTGGCCAAGCTGCGCGAGGCGGGCATCACCCGCACCGAGGTCTCCGGCACCAGCCGGCTGATCACGCTGCGGAGAAACGAGCTCGACAGCCGCTTCCCCGGCCTGCTCGATTCTATCATCGCAGCCGCGGTGGATCTCCCCATGGTGAAGAAGATCGAAGAAGCCGCAGAGGAGGGGCTGGCGCAACGCGACCCGTGACAGCCATTTCCGCCGAGGCATTGGTCCCGGCGGCGCGGTCCCGTGGATCTGCGGGGGCAGGTGGCGTTTCCGACCAACAGACGGAGCGAAGAGGCCTCGGTGGGCAGGGTTACTCGCGGGCAGCCGCTCCTTTGCTCAGGCGGGATGTGGAATCTCGGAGCAATAGCGCTCGACGAGCGCGACGAAACGGTTTCCGGCAATCTCGAGCCGGCCGCTATTGTCGATCACCGTCACATACGGACCAGTGATGACATCGGGTGTCTGTCGCGCCAGCCGGCGCAGCACATCCTCTTCGCTTTCGCGTCCCCGTTCGGCAAGCCGCTTGGCCAGTATCGGCGCATCGGCGGTAATTACGGCGACTGCGATGTCGCCGAACGCCGCGCGAATGGCGGGGAGGGCCGCGCGGCTGCCGTTGACGATTGCCGTCATGCCACTCGCGACCTTGCCTGCGATGTCCTTCGGGATGCCATAGCTCAAACCATGCGCGTGCCACGAGACGGCGAAGGCACCGTTTCGCTTCATCTCCTCGAACTCCACGGCCGATACGCTTTCATGCACTTCGCCGCCGGCATCCGACGGACGCGTGATCACGCGGCGCACGAACAGGACATCGGGGCGTTGTGCAAAATGGCAGGCGGCAAAGCCCATGACACTGTCCTTGCCGGCGCCGCTCGGACCAACGACGACGACAAGCATCCCACGATTGTTTTTCGGAGCGGTCATGCGACACGCCGTCCTTCGCGCCAGACGGAGCGAACAACCGGAATGCCCTGTGGACGGTGAACACGCGCGATATCGGCGCGCAGTCCAACGGCGACCCGGCCGCGATCGTCGAGACCCAAGGAGCGCGCGGTTGTGTCCGTGACCATCGCAATTGCCTGGGGAAGATCGATCGCCTCGACCTCATCGGCCAGAACGAAAGGCGCATGGATAAGGCTGAAGGGAACATAGTCGGAGGACAGCACGTCGAGCACGCCGCGCTCGGCGAGATCGCGGGCGGCGATGTTGCCGGAATGCGATTTGCCGCGCACGATATTCGGCGCACCCATCAAGACGCTCAAGCCTGCGCGATGGGAGGCTTCCGCCGCCTCGAAGCTCGTCGGGAATTCCGCAAGCCGGATGCCGTAACCGATCGACTCTTCGACATGCTCGATCGTCGCGTCGTCATGGCTTGCAACGGTAATGCCGCGTGCGGCACAAGCCTTCGCCAGCGCCGTGCGGTGAGGCGCGGCGTAGCGGGCGGAAAGCGCCTGTTGACGCTCGACGAACTCGGCGAAAGCCTCGTCCGAAAGGCCGCGCTTCGTTTTGTAGTAGAGCGTGTACTGCTCCATCGTCTGGAATTGGCGCTGTCCCGGCGCGTGGTCCATCAGCGAAACGAGCCGAACCTGCGGGTCCTCCCGGAAATCTTCGTAATGGTCGAGGACGTCGGAGGTCGAAACCTCGCAGCGCAGATGGATCAGGTGGTCGGCGCGCAGGCGCCCTTCCGTCTTGGCCTGCGCCAGGGCGTCGGCCATGCTGCGCATCTCGCCCTTCTGGAAGCCGCCGTCCTCGTCCGAACCCAGACGCAGGCAATCGAAAACCGTGGTGATGCCGGAGGTGACGACCTGCGCGTCATGGGCCTGGATCGCTGCGATCTTCAGCCAGCGCACGCCCGGGCGCGGGGAATAATGTGCCTCCAGATGATCGGTGTGGAGTTCGATCAGGCCGGGCAGCAGGTAGTCGCCTTCGAAGTCTTCGCCCGTGCTCATCGTACCTTCCGAAATATCGGAGATCCGGCCGTCGCGGATAAGGACGGAACCGTTGACTATTCTATCCTCGAGAACGATGCGGGCGTTGCTCAAAACCTGTTCTTTGCTCATCTCATGCGATCTTTCGTTGGGATGCGCCGCCAAGCGGCAATAAGGAATGGACGGTAAACGGGGCGCCGCGATGGGGCTCTACGAAAAGCGCGACCGTCGAGACGTCGAGCGGCTTGCCAATGAACGCGTCAAACGCAGCGCTGAGCGTCTCGCGCATCACGGAGCGTGTCTCGGCGGGCACCGGTCCCGTCAGCGTCAAATGGAACTGGAATTCCTCGAAGACGTAAGGGTAGCCCCATGTCGTAAGGTATTCCCGTTGACGCTGGGTAAGCTTTTCCGGATTGCGGCGAGCAATATCGGTATCCGACAGCGGCGCCCGGAACGGCTCGAAACGACGGACGGCCTGCTCCGCAAGGTTCCGAAGGGGGACACAGTCCTCGGCCGAGACCAGTGCGAAAAAGGGGCCGATCTCGTGCAACACGATCCGCGGCACTTCGAAGGGGTCGATCTCCGCCGCAAGCTCGTCGAAAGCCGCCAGCAGATCAGCTTCGCTCTTGCCTTGCGCGAGCTCGAACGGCGCCTTCAGCGTTCCATGAAAGCCGTATCGGCGGGGATCTGCCGTCAACGCAATCTGATCGTCGTGTCCGAGTCCGGGGACTTCCGGCCAGCTCAAAGCCGCGTCAATGAAGGCATCGCGGCCAAGCCAACGGGCTGCAGTCTGCGACAACCGGTCATCGGCCGGCGGCGCGAAGTAGATTGCATAACGCACGGGTCTCACTTTCTGTATCGACTGCCCGTCGTCGACGGGGCGATGGTTCGCGGGGTGCGATGCGCAGCTAGCCGATTTGCATGACAACATCATGATGACTTCGGCGATAAACGCAATTCGGGTCGGAGCGGGATCCGGACCTCCGGTCAATTCGACCCGAGACCTAGTGCGCCTTACGCCCCATCAGTCGCGAGCGGCACGCGTTTGAGATGCTGTCGAAAAAGAAGACAACCATCAAGATCAAAAGCACCATGTAGGCGACATTTTCCCAATCGGAGTTGGTCCGCATCGCCTCCCACAGCTTGAGCCCGATGCCGCCGGCGCCGACCGCACCGATGATGGTCGCCGAACGCGTATTCGACTCCCAGAAATAGAGCGCCTGGCTCGCGAAGACCGGCAGAACCTGGGGCAGCACGCCGAAACGCTGCACGGCAAGCGGGGTGGCGCCGACCGATTTCACGCCTTCGCGCTGCTTGTCGTCGATGTTTTCAAGCGCCTCGGAGTAGAGCTTGCCGAGCGTGCCGGTATCCGTGACGAAGATCGCCGAAATACCGGCGAGCGGTCCGGGTCCGAAGGCGCGGGTGAAGAAAAGCGCCCAGATGAACATGTCCACCGACCGCAGGAAATCGAAGAAGCGCTTGACGAATTGGTTGGCGAAAAGGTTCGGCGTGATGTTGCGTGCAGCGAGGAAGCAGAGGGGAAAGGCGATCAGCGATGCGAACAGCGTGCCGACGAATGCCATGACGATCGTCTGCAGGAGCTTCGTCCAGACGTCGAGATGCTGCCACTCCGCATTGTAGAGAATGTTGTTCCAGGCAAGCGAAAGGTTTGAGCGCGCCGGATCGATCCGCTCGCCGGAGACAATCAGCGAGGCCACTTCGCCATAGGGTTTTCCGAAGAAAGGCGAGTTGGTGTCGAAGAGGAAGTTTGCCCAGCCGAAGAAACGATTGCGGATCGAGACTTCGTCGCCTTCAACCTCCGCCCACCCCGTCACGCCGAAGGAAAGCGTAATCTTTTCCCCCGGCCGCTTCTGCGTAGCCCAGCGGGGCAGGGGACCTTGCGGCGTCACCCTATCGGCGCCGTCGACGGCGATTGTCAGCGTCTCGCCGCCGTGCGTCGCCTTTACCACGCTATCGGCAACTTCGATATGCGTCGAGCGATCGTAAGTAACGAGCGCGCGCGCTACGACCTCTTCGCTGCGGGTCTCGACCCGGTTTTGCGCCTGCGCCGCTTGGGCGCCGCCGACCGCGGCATTCGGCGCCATGAAATTGAAGGATGAACTCGCCTTCGGCTTCGCTGCTTCGGCAGCGGCCGGCGCCTCGATCGTCCGGGTCACGGTCTTCTTCTCGAGGGTGACCCAATCGGGGTTGGGATTCGAGCCGAGCGGCGAATTGCGCTGATAGGAGACGTTCATCGTGCCATCGGCCGCAATCTCGATCTCCGGTCGGACCTCATAGGTGACCCAATCGGCGAGATAGCTGCCGGCGATGCCCCAATTGGCGTTGGCAAGCACATGGCCGATCGAAAAGAACCACCAGCTGAAAGCCATGTAGAACAGCACGCCGAAGGCGATCAGCGCCGTCCTCAGCCTTGTTTCGGACGAGGACTGCAACAGGTGCGGATGGCGGGCTGCTATGGCTTCCATCTCAAGAGTGCTGGGTTTGGTCGAGGCGGTCATGATGCACTCCTATTGCGCAAGCTGGAAGGCCTGGTCGCCGACGAGGCGGCGGCGGAGCCACGCGGAGACCTGGTCGACCGCAAAGATCGTCGTGAACAGGAGCATCACGATCGCGAGTGTTTTCGCCTCGTGGCCTTGGCCGATCGACAGGCGCAGGAGCTCCCCGATGCCGCCGCCGCCCACGGCGCCGATGATCGTCGAGGCGCGCACATTGATTTCAAGGCGGAGCAGGAAATAGCTGGTGAAATTCGGAAGAACCTGCGGGACGATACCGAACCACACCCGCTCGATCCAATTGCTGCCGACGGCGCGCAAGCCTTCCTCCGGCTTCATGTCGGCGTTCTCGACGACCTCGAAGAACAATTTGCCAAGTGCGCCGATCGTATGGATGGACACCGCTGCAATCGCCGGAATGGGGCCAAGGGAGAGGATCGCCAGGAAGAAGCCGGCGATAACCACTTCCGGGAAAGCACGCACGATTTCCATGAAACGGCGCACGATTCCCCTTATCCAGGGATTTGGCATCAGATTGCGCGCGGCAAGAAAACAGAGTGGGAAGCCGAAAAGGGCGCCGAGCACCGTCGAAAAGATGGCGATGTTCACCGTTTCCAGCATCTTGTGGAAGTACTCGGGAAGGTAGAGGCTATCGGTGAGATAAAGCCGACCGTCCGGGTAGTTGTACTTGAAGCTGCCGTCGTCATAGGGCGAGGGCAGGTCGAACATGGCGCGGACGATCTCCATGGCATCGCGCGGCATCAAGTCTCCGACGAAATCGAAGAGATGCGGAAGGCGATCAAAGAACTTGCCGGCATTCGATCCGTTCGCAAACCAGAGCGAGGAGCAGAGCGTTAGGGCGAGTAACGCCAGACCCAGGAAGGTGTAAAGGCGGCGGCGGGCATTGAGCTCCTGCCAGTGACGCTCCAAAAGAGCGCCGCTCTCACTGAGCTGCCGGGAAAGCACGGAAGTGGCCATGGGGTTTCCGGCGTGTGCCGGCCTCTTGAGATGGATGCTTGTGGCAGTCCCAGACAATCAAACGCTGGCCGCATGAGGCAGCCAGCGCGTATCTGATGCCTTGGCGATCAGCCGCCGATCGTTGCCTTGCGGGCGTCGATGATCGGCTTGTAGAAATCGCTGTTGACTTCGGTGAAGCCCGTGAAGTCTCCACCCTGGATCGCCGAGAAGCAGGCGGCGTCGGTCTTCGGCAGATCCATCATGAACTGCTTGAACTTAGCCTTCATGTCGTCGTTCATCGAAGTGCGTACGACGATCGGGCCGTTCGGGATCAGCGGCGACTTCCAGAGCTCGACGAGGTCGTTCATGTCGAGGATACCCTTGTCGACCATCTTGCGCAGGTTGCCCGAGGTGTAGCCATCCTTGAATTCGCCGACGCCCGAACCGAAGGTCGTGCCGGCATCGAAGGTGCCCTTCACGACTTCGAGGACCAGGTTCTCGTGACCGCCGCCGAAGCCGGTTTCACCGAAATATTCCTTGACCGGCCCGCCAATGGCTTCCGGAAGCGTCACGAGCGGGACGAGGTAGCCCGAGGTCGAATCGGGATCGGCGAAGCCGAGCTTCTTGCCCTTGAGGTCTTCGAGCTTGGTGATGCCCGAGTCCTTGCGGGCGACCATGATCGAATGATAGCCGGTCGAGCCGTCGGTCTGGACCGTCGTCAGGATCGGCTCGACCGCGTCTGCCTTGGCGAGGTAGATCTTGGCATAGCCGGAAGCGCCGAGCTCGGCATAGTCGAGCGTGCCGCCGAGCAGACCCTGGATGACGCCGTCGTAGTCGGCGGCCGGGAACAGCGATACCTTTTCGACGCCGATCGCAGCGGGGAGCTTGTCGACCAGGCACTGGAAGTTGCGCAGGCGGTCGGCTTCGTTTTCGCCGCCGAGGATGCCGATGCGGAATTCCTTGAGGTCCTCGGCCTGGGCCTGGCCGACGAGGGCGAAGAGCGCAACAGCGCTCAAAAGAGCTTTCTTCAACATAAGGTTCGTCTCCCGTTTATCCGGCCGCGCCGGGTCAAAATCGGTTCAAAGGGTTGCCCTTGACGCGGGCCTGCGATCCTGGCGGGCCTCAGAGGCCGGCCAGTGCCAGCGGCTTGAAGCCGGCCGATGCCGTTTGTTCCTGCGGGGCTGCCGCGGGAATATTGATGCTTGTCGAGGTCATCGATTCCTCGATTGCGGTGTCCGCACCGTAGATCTCGGCGACGGCGGCGGCAGTCAGGTCCTTCGGTTGCCCGTCGAAGACGACGCGCCCATGGGCCATGCCGATGATCCGCTCGCAGTAGTTCCGCGCGGTGTCGAGTGTGTGCAGGTTCGTGATGACGGTGATGCCGTCGCGCTCGTTGATGTCGCGCAGCGCATCCATGACGATCTTGGCGTTGAGCGGGTCGAGCGAAGCGATCGGCTCATCGGCAAGCAGCACCTTCGGCTGCTGCATCAGGGCGCGGGCGATCGCAACGCGCTGCTGCTGGCCCCCGGAAAGCGTGCCTGCCGGCTGCAACGCCGTTTGTTCGATGCCGAGACGCTCAAGCGCGCCGATTGCCATGATCCGCTCTTCGCGCGTGAACATGTTGAGGATGCTCAAGGCGGTCGAACGGTGATTGAGACGGCCGAGCAGGACATTTGTCAGCACGTCGAGACGCGGCACGAGGTTGAACTGCTGGAAGATCATGGCGCAGTCGCGCTGCCAATTGCGTAGCGCCGCACCGCGGAGCGAGGACACTTCCGTGCCGCCGAATTCGATCGAGCCGGACGAGAGATCGACCAGCCGGTTGATCATGCGCAGCAGCGTCGACTTGCCGGCGCCCGACCGGCCGATGATGCCGACCATCTGTCCCTGCGGGATGTCGAAGGTAACCGAACTGACGGCTGTTTTTGTGCCGAACCGGCGGGTTACATTCTTCAACTGAAACATTGGCAGCAGTTCCTCTTTCGGGGAGACCGGTCATCGGTATGACACCTGCCATATCGGCGCTTCATGAACGCCAAATGTCAGTTTCTTGTCGTTTCTGTAACAGTTCACAGCCGCAGCGAGATCGCCTGAGCAGCTGCCGTCTTCCGGAGACAACCCCTGATTTTAGAGGGGCATTGGCGGCTGTGCCTCCGCGTGAACGATGACGTGTGGACAACGACTCGTCGCAGTGGGCGGCCGGCGATTCGATTCGCTTTCGATTCGAAGTGCCAGGCGACCCGCGGCCTAATCTAGGCGCGCGTTCGACCTCATCGGCCGCGCCGAAATTATCGCAGCGGCAGCAAATCATCATTGTTACCGGCGTGCCGTCATGGATGACGTTTTTCGTCTGCCAAAACCGGGTCTCCAGCTTCATGCAGGGTGCCGCAGTTAACTATTTGTTAACCACGGTTCACGTAAATCTTGGCAACCAAAAATTAACGTAGATGACCAAAGTGCTAACAGATACTCGCTCGATCCGTATCAAGGGCCGCTCATTCCTGGCACTTGTGCTTTCTCCGGAACTGCCTCTCGAGGGATGGCTTACCCGGCTCGACGACTTGGCTTCGCGTTCCGCGGGCTTCTTCCTGGGAAGGCCAGTCGTCCTCGACGTGGAAGATATCGAGATCGACCGAGCGCGGTTGAAAGACCTGATCGGCGAACTCGCGAAACGCAACGTGCGCATCATGGGGATCGAAGGCGGGCGCCCATCGCTGTTCGAGCCGGGCATGCCCCCGGCGATGAAGGGTGGTCGCCCCGCTCCGGATTTCGAGGTTCCGTCGGCCGAACAGGGCGCCGAATCGGCGAAATCCGGTCAGGGCAAACCGGCAGAACCTGCCCTTCGCCCCGAGCCGCAGGTGGTCAGGGCAATGCCCTCGATCATCATCAAGGAGCCGGTCCGTTCCGGGCAGTCGGTGATCTTTCCCGAAGGTGACGTCACCGTCGTCGGGTCGGTTGCGTCGGGCGCGGAAATCATTGCCGGTGGTTCGGTACACATCTACGGGACGCTGCGGGGACGGGCGCTCGCAGGATCCGTGGGCAATGCCTCGGCGCGCATCTTCTGCCGCAAGCTTGAAGCAGAATTGCTGGCAATCGACGGCGTCTACAAGACGGCCGACGACATGGCGCCACACCTTCGCGGACAGGCGGTGCAGCTCTGGCTCGAAGGCGATTCGATCATGGCAGAGAGACTTAACTGAGCCGGCTGCCGGCCGGGAGACAGGAGTGCAAGATGGCGAAAGTAATCGTGGTTACATCGGGTAAAGGCGGCGTCGGCAAGACGACGTCTACCGCCGCACTCGGTGCGGCATTGGCGCAGAGAAACGAGAAGACGGTGGTCGTCGATTTTGACGTCGGCCTGCGCAATCTCGATCTGGTCATGGGCGCGGAGCGGCGGGTCGTCTACGACCTCGTCAACGTCATACAGGGCGACGCCAAGCTGCCGCAGGCGCTGATCCGCGACAAGCGACTGGAAACGCTCTTCCTGCTGCCGGCCTCGCAGACCCGCGACAAGGACAGCCTGACGGCCGAGGGCGTCGAAAAGGTGATGGCCGAGTTGAAGAAGCACTTCGACTGGATCATCTGCGACAGCCCGGCCGGGATCGAGCGCGGCGCCACGCTCGCCATGCGCCACGCCGACGTTGCCGTTATCGTCACCAACCCGGAAGTCTCGTCGGTTCGCGACTCGGATCGCATCATCGGCCTTCTCGACTCCAAGACGGAGAGAGCGGAACGCGGCGAGCGAGTGGAAAAGCACCTGCTGCTCACCCGCTACGATGCCAATCGCGCGGAACGGGGCGACATGCTGAAGGTCGATGACGTTCTCGAAATCCTGTCGATCCCGCTGCTCGGAATCGTTCCGGAGAGCATGGATGTTCTGCGCGCCTCCAACCTCGGCGCGCCGGTCACACTCGCCGACAATCGCAGCGCCCCGGCGCTTGCCTACCTCGACGCCGCACGCCGGCTCGCCGGCGAAACGGTGCCGATCACCATTCCGGGCGAAAAGCGCGGCCTGTTCGGCAAGATATTCGGACGGAGGGCAGCATGAGCATATTCCGCTTCTTCAACAAGCAGACCTCGGCGCCGACAGCGCGCGAACGCCTGCAGGTCTTGCTCGCGCATGAGCGGGCTTCAGTCGGTCACTCGGACTTGGTCGCGCAACTGCGGGAGGAAATCCTCGCCGTCATCGCCAAGCACGTCCAGGTCGATCGCGACAAGGTGAACGTGAAGATGGACCGCGGCGAACAGGTGTCGACACTGGAGGTCGATATCGAGATCCCGCTCAACGCTGGTGTGCGCGCAGCCTGATAGGCTACAGGGCAAAGAAGTCTCGGCCGGCGAAGAACGGCCGAGACACCTGCTCGGCAAGGCGGCCACGATGATGACGGCTGGGCCGGCAACAGCGCCTGCACCAATTCAAATTCATTCTTGCCTGACTTTGCCGCAATCTCGATCAAAGCCAGATCGACTGCTGCCGCGAGCCTGCGCTCCTTGAGTCTCTCAACGCCTGTCGATTGTGCGTTGATGCGCAATCGGCGGATCGTCATCGACGCAGCGAGGCTTGGCGCGTTCAGCCTGCGTCAGGGGCGCGAAAGAAACCCTAGAGGCGCCCCATTTCGTAGTCCTGACAAGTCTCTCCAAATTCCGCCAGTGCCTCCTCCAGGTAATCCGCCAGCAGTGGTATCCCGAGAAGATAGACACCGGTTCGGTTGTTGTGAGCCTCGGCCGCCTGAGCACGGATGTCGTCCCAGTCTTCCAACTTACCGTCGCCGCGGCCCAGCCACGCCAAAGCCACCAGGTCGATCTGCTCGTCTTCGTTCAGGGCCCAGATGGCGCTCGCAAGTTCAATCTCGACGGGATCGTCCGGTTGGTCCTCGAGCACCGAGGCCATGTTATCATCCGTGGCATTGGATGCCGGATCGGGTTCCGTCATCCCAACCTTGACGTCGAATTCGCGGGCCTTGACTATGAAATAGCAGACTTTTTCGGGTGAAATCGACAGGTCCCAAGCTTCGCTCATTGGTGATCCTCCAACTTGCGTCGTCTGCTGTCATCTCCGTCCGGAGCGCAGACGTGTCATTCCGAAGAGTATCGCTCCCGTTCGGAATCGCCAATTTTACCAGATCCCTTCCTGTCTCGGTGGTGATCCTGATGCGTGTCGCAGTTCTCAGTCCGGCCCGATACGGCACACTCAACGGGCCATGAAAATGGGGAGGGCGGCATCGTCGAGCATCGTTTTAGTAACCCCGCCGAAGATCAGTTCGCGCACCCGCGAGTGCCCGTATGCCCCCATGACGATCATGTCGGCGGAGATGTCGTCGGCATGCTGCTGCAGCACGCTCGCGACAGGACGGCCCGCGCTCGGCAGTCGATCGACCGTTACGTTGATGCCGTGGCGGCTGAGATAGGCGGCGACATCGGCGCCTGGCTCCTCGCCACTTTTCGCGGAAGACGCTTCCGGATCGACCAGGGTTACGTGGACTGCGGCCGCTGTCGTCATGATTTCGAGGGCCTCACGCGCTGCACGTGCGGCTTCCGCGCGTGAGTCCCACGCAAGCAAGACCGTCTTCGGTCGAAGACTTGGTCTCTTGTCGCCGGGGATAAGCATGACCGGGCGCATTGCCTGAAAGAGGCTGCCGTTGATCACCTGCCGCTTCAGATCCGCGTGCTGCAGAACGCTTGATCCCGTCAGGACGAGATCGGCGTAGAGCGCACGGTCGCCAATCTCGCGATCCGCCGTTCCGGCTTCTGCGTAGATGCCATCGATCCCGAAGGAGTTATCGGTGCGCGAAACTATTTGGCGGGCATGTTCTACGGCTGTTTCAAGCGTTTCACGGTCGCGATCGCGTTGTTCCAACCATATGGTGGAAGCGGACACATATTCTCCGATCGGCGGTGCAGGAGCCATCGCGACGACCAGGACGGAAAGATGGGCACCCTGTTGGCCGCAGAGATCGGCTGCCGTTTGCAGATCGTTGTCGGCGTTGTCGACTCCGATGACGGTAAGGATCGTCTTGAAGGACATGAGCGTTACTCCCTTGAAGAGTTGGTTGCGCTTTCCGGTTGTCAGCCTAAGCGAGGAAACGCATCCTTCATTGCGCTGTATCAAGCCGCGCGGGCACGCCGATCGATCGTGCGGTGGCTTCCGCTGCCTTGCGGGCTAACCGCGGGCTTGCCGTTGCTCCCGGTGGTCGCCGCCGTGGTTGATCGACGTCAATGAGGCCGATCCTGAAACCGCGTTCCATGACACGATGAATGAAAACAGGAGACCATACATGAT
>NZ_JASKLR010000039.1 GCF_030124325.1 Sinorhizobium sp. 8-89 | reverse complement strand
GTAACACTCGCCTAAGACACGTCCCTAACGACGTCGTTAAACACGTGTCTTAGGCCATCAAGGCCCAATCCGGCAGGCGGTCACAATCGGGCGGTTACCCTTCGGCTCGTGGAAGACGCAGACCTTCATCGCCGGCCTGAGATCACATGGGATGGTCGCGCCCTTTATCGTCAATGCGCCGATGAACAAGCGCATCTTCGAAACCTGGATCGAAACACAACTCGCGCCGACGCTGTCGCCCGGCGATGTCGTCATTCTTGACAATGTCGGCTTTCACAAGAGCGAGCGAGCCGAGCAGATGGTCAAGGCGCAAGGCGCATGGCTTCTCTTCCTGCCACCCTATTCGCCCGACCTCAATCCGATCGAGATGGCCTTCTCCAAGCTCAAGGCGCTGCTGCGCAAGCGGGCCGCTCGCAGCTTCGACGCCATCGCCGAGGCCCTCGGCGACATCTGCAATCTCTTCTCCGTCACAGAATGCAGAAACTACTTCAATGCGGCCGGATATGAGGCCAATTAAATGCGACGCGCTTTAGATCGGAGCGGTGATTGGCCGACATTGCCCTGCTTGGTTGGTGAGTCAACTTTCATCGCTTTCCGGTAATGCTGCCCGGCGAGCGGCTACTACAAAATGGCCGAAACGCGCGAATCCTTTGGTCTGGAATTAAACGCCTATCTCCGGCTAGGGCCGGAACTGACTTGGAGGGCAACACCGAAACGGTTCTGATACCAACGAGCATTGATGCCGACTCGTGATGGGATTCCCAAATCAGTGGAATTCTGACTCATTATGCCAAACGGAGGTTTGGCATGGCGAAGGCGATATCGTTGCGGGCAGATTATGACGGAACGGCACTCAGGAGGCTGGCGAAGAAGGCAAAGGATGCCGCCCAGGTCCGGCGGCTGTTGGCGCTGGCTTCGATTTATGATGGCGGCTCCCGGCAGTATGCATCCGCGATCGGCGGGGTGACGGTGCAGATCGTCCGCGATTGGGTCTTGCGCTTCAACGAACGCGGCCCCGACGGATTGATCAACGGAAAAGCACCGGGCGGCCGGGCGAAGCTAAACGACGCGCAACGCCAGGCGCTGGCGAAGATCGTCGAGAGCGGTCCGATCCCTGCCGTGCACGGGGTGGTCCGCTGGCGACGCAAGGACCTCGTGCAGTGGCTCTTCCAGGAGTTTCGGGTCTCTATCGATGAAACGACGGTCGGGCGGGAATTCAAGGCGTTGGGCTTTGCCAAACTTTCGGCCCGTCCACGCCACTATGCGCAGAACGAACTGGAAGGCGAGCTTTTTAAAAAGACTTCCCAGCCGCGCTGGCAGAGATCAGGACGAAATGCCCGCCCGGCACGGATCTCGAAATCTGGTGGGCCGACGAAGCCAGAATAGGGCAAAAAAACAAGATCACGCGCCGCTGGGCACG
Source organism: Sinorhizobium sp. 8-89 (assembly GCF_030124325.1). GTDB lineage: Bacteria > Pseudomonadota > Alphaproteobacteria > Rhizobiales > Rhizobiaceae > Sinorhizobium. Next base: position 31,758 of record NZ_JASKLR010000039.1, on the reverse strand, counting down.
TCGGGGAACTCGACCGTCGGCACCGCACGACCAACGCACCATGTGGGCCTATATCTTCGGCGCGATCTGCCCGAAGAAGGGCAAGGGGGCTGGCCTCGTCCTTCCTTACTGCGACACCGAGGCGATGCAGGAACACCTTGCCGAAATCAGTAACGCCGTCGATCCCGGAGCCCATGCGGTGCTCATCCTCGACCAGGCAGGCTGGCACGTCACGCCGAAGCTGAAGGTGCCGGACAACATCACCTTGATGTTTCTGCCGCCGCGGTCGCCGGAATTGAACCCGGTCGAGAACCTCTGGCAGTTCATGAGGGACAACTGGTTGTCGAACCGCGTCTTCAAGGACTACGACGATATCGTCGATCACTGCTGCCGCGCTTGGAACAAGCTCATCGGTCAGCCGTGGAAGATAATGTCGATCGGAATGCGCGAATGGCCCCACAGGTCATGATCAGCGCACGTTGGTATGACGCCTCATTTTTTATCATGCTCGCGGTAGTCAACTAGCTTGCCTGCTCGTTGACTGCACGCCCGGGAGGGAGCAGAGAATTTATCCGCCGGCAGGCGGATATTTCCATTTTCCAACCTTATTGACCCCATTTTGCCGCCGCGACTTCATATCTTCGATGTTGTCTATTTCAAAGAATGAGATAGTCGCCTGCGGCTGGCCATGCGTATGGAACACTTGGCGTTCGTATGCCTCCCCCTTGGGAAGATGCGCGTTGCTCCCGCCGTATCCGCCGTTATTGGCAATAAGCACCATTTGGAACATGTGGTAGTGGAGAGCTTGGGCCATTTGATCGAATGTCCCAACATCTTGATTTAATGCGGGTATCGCAAAAACGTCAGACTTGTCCCGGAGGTCACTGGCGAGCTTGAGGTCGGTAGCGTCGTAGCAGATTGAGGCTGTGAGCCAGAGGGGATCTTTGCCCACATCTGGAGACCACTCATACCCGACCAGCCACTGGCACGGTCGGAAACCGAAGATGTGCGGGCTAAAGGGTGTTTCCATTGGGGACAAGTGTTGTTTACCTTGCCTTCGGACGATCGTCTGTAGGCCTTGACCAGGCACAACCCGGGGGATGATCCACAGCGCCGAATTGACGAGGGGTTGGCCTGGCACTAGGCGCTCGTACGCAATGCCAGCCAGGATGGCTGTCTTGAACGCGCGCGCAAACGGAATGAGATGTGTATTCACATCGTCAGGGTGCACCGACAACTCAGGGAAGATAAGCCAATCGAGGCGTTTGTTTTCAGGTTTATGGGTCTCTCTCAGATCGAGCATCTTCTCAACCGCCGCCAAAGCGGTCGAGAGATGTTTTCGATGCTTCTTGCGCAGCCCCGGCGAACTCATTTCGAGGTCCGCGGCTGAAAAGTCTTTCTGTTCTGGCATAATGGATTGAACAACGCATGCCCTGAGCGGGCGCCCATTTTTTTGTGCGCCTGGGATGGGCGCAGCTGCCCTGAGTATCAGTACTCCAGTTGCCGGCCCGATTGCCTCGTAAGCTGCTGAGAGGCCCTCACGGACTTTTCGCTGGGCCTCATGAAGCGACAATTCCATGCCATCGCCCTGCCTCGGGCGGCAGCCTGGCCACCTTAAGAGAGAAAAAAGAAGGTCCTGCGTGAACTGCGATATCGGGAGCCAATCGTCACCAAACGCTTCGTGTCCGTTGTAAAAGCTATACTGCCGTTGGATCCAATGCCCCCGCGTAGGCCGATATAGGGGTTCGGCTTCCTTCCATGAGGGAGGGTAAACGGGTAGGCTGAAGTCTATGCGGGCCGTGAGAATATAGCGAAGCAGATAACCAAGTTGGAAGCGCCAACGTTGATCGTTGGCGCACCAGGACGGAGCACTATAGATCGATCTGTAACTCTTTGGGAATTCGAAATTTTCCAGTTCGATTTGCTTGACGCGAGCATAAGAGCCCACAGTCTCGATGGAAACATTGATGGTCGACGGTGTAACGAGGTTCGGAGCCGCTCCAGTTGCCACCGAATCAAGAAACTTCTCAGCAAAGCTCAGTACCCCAATTTCGTTTCTAATAGGGTTGAGCGCACCCTGTTGCCGAACAATCATGTGTAACGTCAGCATGTCCGACGCGTCTGATGGATCGGTCGTGCCCATGTCAAACGCCGCGGCTATGCTAACGTTTACCTCCTTTCCGACCGCGCGGTAGAGATCATGGGCAAACTCGATATCGCGCTTGGCAATGCTAGCGAAGCGACTAGGTGTCAACGAATGGCGGATCAACGCGATGGCTCGATCGACAGAAAGGAAGGAACGCCTGCTGACAACCGCCAAGATCGCATACTCGCGATTAGAGAGATCTCTGTGATCCCCTTGCAGGAAGGCGATCATCCCCCAATACTTGGGGTTCTGTCGGGTTGCTTTCGGCAACGCAATGGAGCTTGGGCCATGTACTGCTATAAACAACAGAGCCTGCTGCGTAAGATACCATGGCGGTAGGAATTCCTGGCCACTCACGACGCGAAGTGCTGTCTTAAGTAACAGACTTCGGTAGCCATCAATATCGACGCCATGAGGCAGACAATCCTGATCCTCAATGAATCCCGTTTCTGTTGCACCGGCTCGCAGCAGTTCGGCCATGCAATAATGGATGATCTGGCGAGACTCCTCCCGTCCACCTTGGCCAGTTAGATACGATTCGAAAAGTCTTAGAACCGCGCCGAGGACTTCTGGCGACGGCCAGAGGTCAAGCGCGACACGAAGGAGCCGCACGTTTGCGGGGTCAGCAATCCAGCGTTCGATGAGCATCAAGGCGAAAGCGTGAGCTTCGTCGTCGAGTTCCGACTGCGAAAGCCGGGATCGCCTAAAGGTCTCCTCACCAACCTCGGGGTCATCCGCCACCGATCCGTGGTCTAAGAGAGGTCGAAGGGAGCGGAACGTCTTCCGAAACCTTCCAGCGGCAAAACGGCCGACTGTCTCGTCCTTCACGTCCGAAATAGCTCTCAACGGCGATGGCTCGCGAGTACCCGCCGTCCTGCTTAGGTTCGATTGAGACCGAACAAGAGCTTCAATAGCCTGGATTACTTCTTCACCTCCGCTCGCGTCGAACCCACCGGAAATCGCGGTCTGGATACGCTCCATCTTGCGCGATTGCCGCACGAGCGGCTGCCTTCGACCGCCAACAGATGCCGTGACGGTTTTATCGGCGGAGAATTGTAGGCCTGCTGTAGTTGTCTCCAACTGGCTTTGAAGCCATGCCATGGTACGCTCTTGGGCATCCACTTGTGTGACACCTGGCGCTACCGCGATTGTTAGCCGAACATCATCGACATACCTGCAAGCGTCCCTTAGCCAAACGCCGGGGGCGATCTCCGCATCCAGCTGTCCGAGAAGAGTTTTGTCAAAATCCAACATAACAACGTTGGAAAAGAAACCCGCCGCTACGAGGCCCTGTGGCAAGGCCACCTTCTTGAAATCTGGGATCTCCGCTCGCCTTCTATATCGCTCGATCTTCTGTCTATCAGCAATCGACCAAGTCCAGTTCAGAACATGTTCGGCAAGTTCAAAGAAGCGATTGTCATCATCTGGTGTCTGTAATTGCCGAAGCTTCTTGTGAAGCTCCTCCGGGGTTACGCGGTCGTAGAATTGGCTAAGGTCGGACTGGATGATGAGTATTTCTTGGATGCCATCCAGTGATGCGGCTACAGCCTCTGGGCGGTTCAGGAAAGCCCGGTAATCCTGAAAGTATGCTCGGTAGAGTTTCGACGAACCCCAACGGTGGATTAGGCCATGCCCGGATTCCGAGGGGTCGCAGAATAACCGGTTTCCATAGGATATCACCGAACGGCGAACGGCGGCCGTGCGATAGTCGCCCAGCGGGTCACCCTGTGCGGTCTCGACGCGTTCGCTCAAGCAAAGCATAATCGCAGTCGCGGCAACTTGATCCTGAAGTGTTACGCGGGCCAGAGGTCGAATCTTTGCGGTTCCAGTTTTTATCGGCCCCCACTGCCCACTATCGTCTACTTGCCATCGCTGACTCTTCGGCGCCGGCACGAGTCTAAGGTGGTCGGATTGATAGGCTACAGCCCTTAGGCGCTCGCTGACCTTCGCCATGAACTTGGGGAGGTCGGCCGCTGCCCGATCAAGTTCAAGGGTATCCGCGAACCAATTGTGATATCGGATGTAGGAGGCGGCCTTCTTCCAGGCTTGCACGAGGACATACTCTTGAGTGACCTGCTCAAGCGTGGGGATAAGTCTCTGCATCTGTTGTTACCCGCTAGGTTGAAAAGGGCAGAAGTTGGCTCAAGCTCGATAGAGTACTCCGAGAACCCGCCGGGCGGTCGCAAAGCGAGGTACATCGTCGCGGAGGTCAGAGGCCAGCGAAACGACAAGCGAACTGCCGAGCCCTCCGATGCTCTCGAATTGCCGCATCCTTCCATCCGTTCCAGGAACTTTGGCTCCAATACGTTTGAAAACACTGCTACCATCATCGAGGGTCAACGCGACCAACATGCCTTCCTCCGAACCGAGCTGCTCTCTGCCGATGAGATCGCCGCCGAGTACAATCTGTCCCGGCAGCGCGAGGGGCACACCGCTTTCTTCGCGCACGCGATAGGCGGTTCTAATTTTCAATAGGCTGTCAGCGAAGCTCAGTTCTATCGCCTCTCCCCTACCCGGCGGCGGCGACGGCTGTTCGGTTAGCATGCCCACTATCCGATGAAGAACAATCGCGCCTTGATCGAAGAGCAGCGTCGGTCTCGATTGCTGCGGGTCGGGAGCTTCGGCAGCAAGAGCAAGCCCTTGGCCGTTAGCCGGCCTAAAGAGCCGGCGTGCGAGTAGATGTCCCTTCTGCCGCGCAATCACCAGGTTATGGTCACGGCCCTCGTATGGGACACTCTCTACAATGGCGATGCACCCGGCCGGAAGAGCGAATCCAAGATTATCCTGGCGGATCAGAAACAGGCTTTTGCCCTCGAACCAAGCCTGGTCAAGCGTTTCGGTGGCAGATTCCTGGCTTGCCTCATGACCCGAGCGCGCAGTGAATGCAGCCAAGTCCGGGTGGATCATTACACGGAATTCAGGAACAGTCGCGCGCGGGAAAGGCACAACCGTATCCGCAGGCCCTTGTTCCTCAAGCGGCTCATGCCATCGCCAGTGACGGAACTCGAGATGCATCTTTTCCGCAAGCTTGCAGACCGTCTCGAACTCCCCGGCCACGGCATAAACGTCTCCGGCGCTCAGGGTATCACGGTTGTGATGGGACGTGTTGAGCACTCTAAGGCAAGCCGAACCTTGTGCGAAACTGCGACACTTGCTGAACTCGTTGACGGCGCGTCCCTTGAACAATGCATTCGGGGGGCTGTTGATGAGGCTGTTCAAGTGCCCAAGATGATCCGACAGGGTCGGCAATTTCGATGCCGCCGCATAGCTTGGATAAGCTGGATCATCGAAAAGGTCGGCAAGGCGCGCCTCCAGAAAGATACGGACCTCGTTTGCGTAATCCTGAGCAAGCCTTGCATTATCCTTATCTTTCTCATAGGCGTCGCGTTTTCGCTCAAGCTCCTCCGTGGCGGACGCTGTTGTCAGTTCGCGGTACGGATTGACGGGATGAACACTACGATGTTCGATGCTGGCATGTTCCCGCCCTGCAGCAACGACAGCTCGGGCAAAATAGCGGTCATAGGTCGCGACAATGATCTGCGCGCCTTGCTTGGCTAAGTCGGGAAGCAAACGGGCGAGCTTCTCCTTATTGTCGTGGTCGAGCAGTTCCTGGGGATCATCGAGCAGCAGAAGTGCGATGCCGCCACGCTGGACAAGAACATGCTCCCAGAACGCTAGGAAAAAGCCCATTAGGTTGGCCCGCAAGGCAGATGCGTTTGAGATGTGCTGTGCGGGCGCGTGGGCGGTTTCAAATCCCACGCGGATTTCAAGAACGCCCTTGCTGTCCATAGCCGTCTCCCGAAGGCCGTGGCCGGCCATTGGGTACGAGTTTTGGTAACAGCGGTCGCGCCAATAGGTAGCCCGACGGTGGAGCAGCCGCCGGAGGTGCTCGACCTGCTTTTCTGCAAGGCTTCCGAGCTCGATGAGCTTACTCAATGCAGTGGCACCGCGCTGGTAGAGTTCGAGTCGCTTTTCTTTGTCCCGTCGCAACTTCAGCTGCGCTTCCATGCGATTGCAATATTCCAGGGCAGCGTTCAAAGGAGCAACGCCTTTTGCAATGGACGCAAGTGCCTCCAGTTTCACGGTGATCGAGGTCGCATCGGTGATTTCTGGAGGGTCACCAGCGCATCCTTGCAGAATGGCCTGTGTGGCCTTCGATAGCTCTTCTCGATGTTCGGCTCGCCATCCGGCGAAAGCCCTTGCGCGTGCCAGACGATTGATAGTTTGCAATAGCGGTGCCGACACCTTATCGAGCGGTGGAGGGAGAGGCTGAACGGCCGGTTCTGTGAAGCCCGGCAAGTTCTTCAATTCGCGCCGGCAAAGAAGGGCGACGCCTTCCTTCAAGCTGCCAAGAAGACCACCGAAGGCTTCCGTCGCGAAAAGATCGTCGACAAGCGCTGCCTGGATGAGCTCTGATGGATGCGTAGGCAGATCGCGGTTCAGTTCGGCCTGAAGTGCCGCCGGACACTTCGCGACCAGTGCGTTGGCCCATGCCGTCGCCCAGTTTTGATGCGTCAACGACAGTAGCTTCTGCTCGCTCTCGCTGACCTCTGCCAGATGATCAAGCACAGCCCGCTTCGTGAACGGGTCGACGACACCGTCGAGCGAACGCGAACATACGCCACAAGTCGACGGATCGTGCTCCTGATGATCGGTCATCCAGCTGGCAACACGCGCATATAGTTGCTTTCGCGCTCCTAGACTGGGCGTCTTTGCAAGCTCCGCAAGAACCGAAGCCTCCTTTCTCAACCTCGAGATTTGCTCGTCAACAGCCGACCAGTCCTCGTCGGTTAGATCTCCAAGCATCCGCAAGCGCTGCACGTTGGGCAGTTGGCCCATTGATCGGAGTTGCCCTTGTGCCGGCCCAATGTTTGCTTCAAGCTCATCCCGCGTGCGTTTGTCTGCAGGGTCAAAAGCCGAACCGAAGATCTTTTGCGCGGCTCGAAATGCCTCTGCCTTCAGTCCCGTGAAATGGGCTGCAAGTTCCTTTAGCTCTGCTTCGACGTCGAGTGAGGAAGATGGCCTTGGCAACGGAGTTTCGGGGGCCATCGAAGGGTATTCATCGATCTGGCCTTGAAGATCGGAACGAGCCTGCAGGAAGCGGGAATCAAAATTCTCGATTTCGGCCTCGCGCTCCTTCCTAAGCTCACCCTTGAGCTTGTCGCGGGCTTTTCCGGCGTGCTTGGCAAGATCCGAGATCTCAGCTAACCCTGTTAACTTTGCTGCAGCTTTCCCCATATCGGACGCCGATCCGACCTTCAAGAACTGCAAAAGCGCCGGCATTATCGTACCAATGCGCAGTGAAATTGGATCAACTCCCAGCCTATCAGCACCAGAAACACTCTCAGAAATCTTCCCTCTGGAGGTCCGAACCTGAGTTCGCCGCAGGGGCGGCAAAAGGTTGCCGCTTTGATCAACGAAGGTCACCTCCACCCAACTGTCAATCGGGACTGGCTGTCCTACCGGTGGTGTGTAATGCACTGGGTTAGGCAGAGGCGTGATTGGTGTCAGGGAATGCGCGGATGTCTGTGCTGTGCCATCAATCGTTCGAATATAAAACCCTTCAAACTCTTCTTCCCCTTTCTCCGGTGGCCGCTGCGGACGCAAAATCTCGCCCGTAAGACACCAGATGATTGAGTTCAGCAGCGACGTCTTACCGGCGCCGTTTCATCCTTCAAATAGCGTAATCGGTTCTCTCGGCTCGAAGACAAAGTCAGCAGGAGGCGTTTCGACGGTTCCATATGAGTGAAGGCCGGCAAAACGGTGCGCGATGACCCTGGCCACCTTCAAGCGGCGGTTCGTTGCTGGCGTCAAAACCTCAGGGATCGGTAAGTTCGGAAGTGGAGCAAGCATCGACGAAGCGATCGCGTCCACGTCGGCTGCCATGACTTTACCGGCCCATTTCGATCTACTCACCCTGTACCAGTTCAAAATCTTGCGGCTGTCAGCATCCTCCAGCCGGAAAGCGCGTTGATTCTCCCCGGCCGAAACACTCGCTCCGCCGATTAACTCGGCAAATAAGCTATCGATGGTTTGTAGATGCAGAGGACGTCCGGATGCGGTTGTGTCGTTCATGCAATAGAAGCTCGCGAGATGTTGCGGCTGGCAAGCGATTCGCGAGCTCAACCATGACTAGAACAGATTAGACCGTACGATCGTCGCCGCAATGCGAATTTTGCAGAGGCTTTGAAGAGTTCCTTCCACCGGAGTACCTCGCTACGGAGGTCGGCGACGCGAGCTTCGACACGGTTTGGGACAACGACCTCGTCGTGCAGCTGATTTTCTGGACAATGGAGCCGCCTCTCCTTTCCAGCTGCGAGAACCCCGATCGTGGCAATCGCACAGCTGAGACAAAAGCCTAGCTTCGGTTACGCGCCAAATCGTCCGGAATATGCAGCGGCTCCACCACCGCGACGTCTTTGTCCACCGTCGGTCATCCCGAATTTGCAGCATCTTTGCCATCTTAGGCAGCTATTAACCATCTGAAGTAAAAGTCTTAAATTTCGTAAACGGAAGCCAATCAGCTTTTCGTTTCTGTCACTAGAACGCTAATTTTTATACCCTCTCACTATCGATACTTGATAAGTATCGATAGTGAGCCATCTCGAGTCGCACATCACCTAGGAATGGCCCCATATTATGCTCCCTCCGCTCACCTGAGTTGGAGACCTGCCTTTTCCGCTGATCATCACTGCGCCTAGCGAGGATCCGCCGAAGCGCGATGTCTCGGGAAACCCAAACGACCGCCCCTTGCGTCCGCACGTACACTAGGTAGAATATAGACAAATAGGAACCAAGGAACCAAAAATGGCACTCAGCATTAAAGATATAGAGACGGAACGTCTTGCAAAGGCACTGGCCGAGAAGACCGGTGAAACCATTACCATGGCGACCCGCCGCGCACTGGAAGAGCGGCTGCGGCGGCTCGCAAACGCGGGAAATCGAGATGTACTTCTTGAGGAGCTTGCCGCCAGCCGTAGACGCTGGGCGAAGCTACCGGTGCTCGATAAACGCTCTGCCGACGAGATTTTGGGGTATGATGAAAACGGGCTCCCCAACTGATGGTGATTGACACGTCCGCCATCGTCGCCATCGCATTCAATGAACCGGAAGCAGCAATCTTCGAGCAAAAAGCCGTCGACGCCCCACGTCGCTTCATCTCGGCCGCGACAATCCTTGAACTCACCATTGTCATCGAGGCGCGCCTCGGCGAGGCGGGCACTGCCGAGCTCGATCTATGGCTCTACAAGGCCGGTGTCGAAATTGTCGCCGTCGACGCGGAACAGATTGCTGTCGCAAGGCGAGCCTGGCGCAGCTACGGAAAAGGCCGGCATCCGGCGGGTCTGAACTATGGGGACTGCTTCTCCTATGCACTCGCTAAAACGCGCAATGAACCGCTGCTCTTCAAAGGTGACGATTTCTCGCGAACAGACATAGAGACGGCATGACAATGCACCCCCGGCGACCGTCACGCCCAGACAGCGTTCCATGCTCAAGCTTGGCGACGAGCGCCAGCACCAGGCGGCGCCGATCCTTGTCGCCCTCTTCGCGGTCTTCGAGATGCTGCGAGTGCCAGTGATACGAAATAGGAAGACCGCGCCGCCCTTGATTTCAGTCGGCAGCATTCTTGTCCGTCAACAATTCGGCATTGAGATGATCGAGACCCGGCTCCATTTCGGACTTCTCGACCGCGGCGAGATCGGCGTCGCTCAGCTCTGCCGTGGCCTCGACGCGACGGTCGCGCCGCGACAGCCGCAGATAGTCCTCATAGGCGATGAGCACAGTCCGCGGCCGGCCATTCTTGGTGATGATCACCGGCTCGCGCACGGCGGCGTCCTGATAGGCACCGAAATTCTTGGAAACCGCCGCGGCGGTCACGGTCGACGTCATATCAACACTCCTTTTTCCGGAATATACGGATTTCCCGTAATTTCCGCAAGAACACCGAAGGCAGGACTGCGTTATGATCAACAACAATAGTGCGACGGATCCGAGCAGCCAAGCGGTGCACCGCCGCGCCGAGGAGCTCGACGCACTCGACGCCATCCTGCCCTTCGATCGCCGCGATCAGCTCGCCGCGCTGCTGACCGACGACGACGTCGCGACGCTCAAACATTTAGCCGGCGAGGGCATGAGCGAAAATACGCTCAGGGCGCTTGCCTCCGACCTCGGCTATCTCGAGGGCTGGTGCCGGCTGGCGACCGGCTCCCCCCTCCCCTGGCCCGCGCCGGAAGCGCTGTTGTTGAAATTCGTGGCACATCATCTCTGGGACCCGGTGAAACGCAGCGAGGATCCGAGCCACGGCATGCCGGCCGACGTCGAGGCCGGATTGCGCCTCGAGCGCCTACTGAAGGCCAACGGCCCGCACGCGCCGGGCACAGTGCGGCGGCGGCTGACCTCCTGGTCAATCCTAACCCGCTGGCGCGGGCTCACGGGCGCTTTCGGCGCGCCAGCGCTGAGGAGCGCGCTGAAACTCGCGGTGAAGGCCAGCAACCGACCGCGGCAACGCAAGAGCAGGAAGGCGGTTACCAGCGACGTGCTCGCCAAGCTGCTGGCCGTCTGCGCTAGCGAGCGCCTGGTCGATCGGCGTGACCGTGCCTTGCTGCTGACCGCCTTTGCCTCCGGCGGCCGTCGCCGCTCAGAAGTGGCGGGATTGCGGGTCGAGGATCTCGTCGACGAGGAGCCGGTGCGCGCCGACCCGAACGACAAAAACTCCCCTCCCCTGCCCTGCCTATCGATCCAGCTCGGCCGCACCAAGACGACGACGATCGACGATGACGCGCACGTGCTGCTCATCGGCCGGCCGGTGACTGCCTTGAAGCTGTGGCTGGCCAACGCCGGGATCAAGGACGGACCGGTGTTCCGCCGCATCGACCAGTGGGGCAACGTCGACCGGCGGGCGCTGACGCCACAATCGGTTAATCTGGTCCTGAAAGCTCGCGCCAAACAGGCCGGCCTCGATCCGGCACTGTTTTCCGCCCATGGACCTCGGTCCGGCTACCTGACCGAGGCGGCCAACCGGGGTGTTTCCCTGCCGGAAGCGATGCAGCAGTCGCTGCACAAGTCGGTGACCCAGGCGGCGAGCTACTACAACAACGCGGAACGAAAGAATGGACGAGCGGCCCGGCTCATCGTCTAAGCATGGCTACGCGCCGGGCATCGCTCTCGTACATCTCGCGCTGCAAACGGTCGGGCGAACCCGTCCTCCCGCGATCGCATGCAATCAGGCTCAGGCCTGGAGGTTATCCGCCGACATCTTGCCGGTTTTGCGATCCTTTACCAGCTCATAGGTGATCTTCTGGCCGTCGTTCAGACCACGCATCCCTGCCCGTTCGACTGCGGAAATGTGAACGAAGACGTCGGCGCTGCCGTCGTCCGGCTGAATGAAACCGAAGCCCTTCGTTGCGTTAAACCACTTTACCGTACCCGTCGCCATAATGTGTTCCTTTGATCAGGTGTCTTGCCGAGCGTCGGAGCTCGGCGCACGCTTTCCTTGCGCCAGCACTGATAAACGCTTCTGACCTCAGGGGAAAGCCGAACCCTGTGACCGCGTCACGATGCTCCCCGCCCTCCCCCATCGCCGCAGGGGAATCGCATATGGCGATTTTGAGGTTGTAATTGGCGTTAAAAGGGATTCTTTGAGTTGGCAGTTTGACGAAGGAGAACTGCCATTTCCTGTCTCGACGGTTATTTTGGCGCGGTACCGGATCCGCGTGCCGGCAATGCGACGCATCGGCTCGGCGATCTGATCGTGATGATGATCGCGGCCAGCCGGTGCGCGCCGATCCGGCCGACAAGAACTCCCCTTCCCTCCCCTGTCTCAGCATTCGCCTGGGTCGCACCAAGACGACCACCAGTGAGGACAGCCAGCATGTCCTGCTGATCGGCCGACCAGTGAGCGCCCTCAAACACTGGCTGGCGGAAGCAGCGATCAAGGAGGGGCCGGTGTTTCGCCGCACGGCTTAAGATCCGGCTATTTTACCGAGGCGGCAAATCGCGGCATCCCGCTTCCCGAAGCCATGCAGCAGTCGCTGCACAAGTCGGTGTGTTTAGCCCCTCCTCAACCCGTTCCTGATCAATCGGGCCAAGCCCATACCGCTGTTTGGTCCCGCGTTCGAAATACACGATATCGCAAGCTCTTGCGAAGTTCGCTTTGCCCAACTGAGTCATCGGATCATCTCGGGTTCGTCGTCGCCGGTGCGCCAGAAATCCGAACGCGTGTCTCGTGAAAGCCGGCAAGCTATGGCATCGGCCTCTCAGAGGCTTTTTCCCGAGTCTACAAGTATGGGCAATGAAAGATTTGGATTTAGCGGGCGAAATCGCTCGGCCTGCCCCGGAGCGAAAGGTGAGGCGAATTCAAACTCGACTTTCGCATCAACATAGCGTGCCACCGCGACCGTGAGGCAACAAAGCGAACGCAGACCAGGCCGGACGGCGTGCCTGATCATCCAACTGCCTAACGGCCCTCAGTCCGTTTGCCCTTCTTGTCACCGGTTGTTTTGGAAACGGTGCTCCTTTTCAGCCGCTTCGCGCTGTCTGGCTGCTTCGTCACCGTGGATTTCGGTGTTCTCGCCTGGGTAACGACTGTAGATTCAATGGTTCCGCCAGGAACCGCAGCATCCTTTAACACCTCAACGCCGTTTATTTTGGCTGACTGAACTTCGTTGGCAGCCTCGAACCAGTGCTCAAGTCCATCCCCTTCTGGTCGCCCTGCTCTCTCCCACAACTCATAGGCCCGCGTCCTGATCAGTTCTTCTTCGTCGGTCTTCATAGCAAACGGTCCTTGTCGATTGAGGTGGGAAATGATGGTGGGCGGCCGTGAAGCCTGATTGCATGTCTGACGAGGAACTTAGGTCGATCGGCGCGTGCTTCGCAACCGCCGCTAGTTTTTTCCGCGTTGCTTCAGCCGAATGCTGATGGGACCTCCCTCGGCCTGCTGCACCTCGAATTGATTTGTCTTCCGGATAAGATCGCTGAGCTTGCGGAAGCCGAAGGTAAGGTACGCGGATCAAAGTCCGGCACCAAGTTGAGCAATTGCTTGCCCACCGTGCCGATGGTTCACCCAAACCATCCTCGGTTTCCTCCTGCGAGAGCACCCTTTTTGATCAGCGGCACGGCCGCACCGGGTGCAGTTGTTTTTCAGCCGAGGGGGTACTCTGATCGTCCTTGATCGCTCCAGCCAGCAGGTTTTCGGTGACGAACCTGCGGCAGGCCTGCCGAAAGTCTTTTGTTCGCCGAAGCCAAAGACATCGATGCCCTGCTCGCGAATTCGTGCGGCCAATCGCGTGAAATCGCTGTCGGACGAAACGAGGCAGAAGCCGTCGAAGCGCCGCTGTGCAACAGATCCATGGCATCGATCACCAAGTTGATGTCGGAAGCGTTCTTTCCCGTCGTATAGGCGAACTACTGTTGCGGGATGATCGCGTGTTTGGCCAGCACGCCCAGGCTTTCGATCGTGTGCCCAAGAAATCTCCATAAATGAGCCGCACGCTCGCCTCGCCGATCTTGGCAACCACTTCGAACAGTCCGTCGACAATCTTGGCGAGGTGTTGTCGGCATCGATTAGGACCGCGAGGCGTGGTGATCGTGACTCTGACGGCATGATACGTTCCTCTCCTCGAGTCTCGGCACAGCTTAGCAGTCGCTTCGCGATCGTACTATCCGGCTTTCCTGCCGGCACCCTGGTTCGCCCGCATCAACGCCATCAGCATTGGTCCAAGCGAGAATATTCCCCGCCGCGCCCTGCCCGTTAGATCGCGTAGGTAACCACCGGCCGAGTTGATATGCTCTGCCCGCTCGAGGATGCAGGCGACCAGGGTGCCGGCGTTTTCAGGGCCAAGGACCTGGCATGCGTCCTGGTAGGCAGACGGGTCGACACGAAGCATCGTTCGCACGGTGGCGGCTGCGATCATCAGGTCGGGCCAACTCCTGATCGTCCCGCCGGGGCCGTAGATGACGATTTCGGGGCACGCTTTCAGCACCATCGCCAATGGGAAAGATCTGTTCGTCTTGCTTGCTGGCTGAACGGCCTGATTCGACTTTTCAACCGGCCGATCTCCAGAGCGAGGTTCAGATTCATGAAGGGATTCGGGTTTTGAACTCTGTATGTGCCGCTCAGTTTGATCGGGATTGCCGCTCACATGCGGCCGTTTTATTCGCGTTTTCAGCTCGTTAGCGATCAGTCCGCGCAGGCTCTCGATCTTTTCGACAACCGGCCCCAATTCCCCAACACTAGGCACCCTCGGAAGGCTGGCGATGTGGCTGCGGAACTTTTCCTCGACCGCTGCCCAATCGCCCGGCACGCTCTCGTCAATCGCGACCTCAATGAGTTTCGCGATGTCCCTCCGGCAGAGCGTCAAACGCTCGCGCAGCCGGCGCAGTTCCAGCCGTTCGGCTTCGACCTCGGCGGCCAGCCGCTCGATCTCATCCGCCCGGGCGAGCAGAGGTGCCAGCGAGAAGCCGAAGGCCTCGTCGATCGCTCCGCTGCGGGACTTGCGCGCATAGCGCTTGCCATTCGGGCTGTCTTTGCGGGTAATGAGCCCGGACTCGACGAGTAACGCAAGATGCCGTCTAAGGGTCGCTTCGGCCATGCCATGGGCTCTCCGTGACAGCTGTGCATTCGACGGAAACACTACCAGACCGGCTTCCCCGCTGAGCACATTCTCCGGATAGAAGCTCAAGAGCGCATTCAGGACGGCAAGCGCTCGCTCAGTGATGCCAAGCCGAGGCTTTGCCTCGCAGAGCGCGCGGAACAGCTTCCATTTGTCTGCCGACCTTCCGGGCGCGACCTCGCCCGAAATGAACTGACCTGCCAAGAGGGCAAGCGTCATCGACCGCCGCCCGAAGGGCGTCGTTACATTTCTACTCTCCATTTCCCTTCACCTTCGATAAGGCAAAAGAAACCGGCTCACCAAAAACGGTGCCAAAGACTCTTGACGGCGATTCGTGGAAATGCGATTCTCGATCTTGCTACAAATCAGAGGAAGGCTTCCACGGCTTTGTCGTTGGGGGCCTTTTTCTTTTGCGGATTAACCTCCTGATTTCGTCGTCTGGCTGCCACGGCTGGCACGCTGGATAAACTGGTCGTGCAGGTCCTCAATCTGGCCTGCAATAAATTCGACAAATCCAGCCGGCACAGACTTGTTGAATGTCAGCTTCGAACCGGACTTGCCGTGCTGAACCTGGCCGAGCACGAGACCATGGGCGATCAGCTCGCTTGTGCTCGACGATGTTGCGGCCGACTTTTCAGCCGTGCTCAGCGCGTCAAGGACTGCAGCAAAGCGCGATTCACTCGGGGAATTGCGAACAACGTCCTTGATGAGGACTGCCTCGGCGACCCGAGCTGGCTCCTTGTGTGATGACCAGCGAGCTTCAAAATCCAACCACCTGCGTCGTCCAATATCTGGAGCAGGACCGATCTGAAGGACGATGTCTCGCGGCAACGCCGTCGCAATCCTTATCATTTCTGACAGATGGGATTTGCCGGTGTTCAGAGAGTTGCAGATCACGTCGCGCCGATAACCGGCGAGCTCCTGGGACTGCGCGAAAAGGCAGCGCTCGATGAATGATAAATCGTGGCGATTGCTGTTCTCTTCGCCCTGAAGGACGATAGCCTCTTCATCGGTCAGTTCCCTGGCTATGGCCTTGAACTTAATGCCCAGGACTTTCGCAGCGGCCAGACGCCGACGTCCGAAGACGATCTGGAACCGCTTGACATCTCCCCGAACCGAACGGACGAGCCCGGGAGTGCTCTGCCCATGCTCCCGAATGGATTCAATGAGTTCGGCGATACTGGATTCATCGTATGCGGATGCGAAGCGATCAGGAATTGCAGATTCCATGATCTCGCTTGGTTCGATCTCGATGATCTGACCGCCGTCCTTCAGAAGGCGTTCAGCAAGCTCACTGCGTTCCTGCATTTGACGAACACCGGCGGCTACCTTGAGAAGGTGCGGCGACGTCGAACGGTGAAGCCCCGCGGTCTCGTTGGAATTTTCCAGCTGACCGAGGACATTGGCAAAGAGCCCTTTCGAATCCTTACGGCTCATTCTCTCCCCCACGCCTTCCAAAAGAGTGCTTCGAGTTCCGCGTTCGCGGCATTGATGGACTCGATTGCGCGATCATAGGTCTTTGGCGCGGAAAAACGTGATCTCTGCACCTCATAGAGACTCTGCTTCCACGTCAGTGCATCTGCTACTGCCGTGGACTTGATGACAGAGTTCAAAAGCAAATTCTCACCAAAGACCTGCCGCATCAGCGCCGACATGTTGGCCTGCGGATGGTCGTTAGGCTCGAACTTTGTGATCAGGAACTTGGCAAAATCCCACTGAGTCGAGGTGCCGACCTCATTAAGGATCTGCATGTAGGAAGCAGCCAGCTCCAGAAATTTTGCCGTTGAATCGACATCGAGCATGTGGGCCGGAACCGGAATGATCACACCGGTGGCGGCAGTCAGTGACGAGAGGGTCAGGAAGTTGAGCGACGGTGCGGAGTCCATGAGGATGAAATCGTAGTCATCCACCACTTGCTCCAGGGCCTGCGAAACACGAAGCAGGAAGCCCGTGCCGCCTGAGCGGCGCATCTCCAGCGCGACGGAAGTCTCGAACTCCGTCAGTTCTAGGCCGGCGCAAATGACGTCGAAACCGACGATATGGGTCTTGTGAATGATCGTTTTCGTCGCGATCGGGTCATCGAAGCGGATGGCAGAGTAGAGCGTGTCGCCTCCGCGATAGTCGAATTCGGGAAGGCTACCGTGGAGAGCCGTCAGGGAGGCCTGTGGATCAAGGTCCACTGCCAGAACGCGATATCCCCTCAGTGCCAGATAGTGGCCTAGGTGGATTGTCGTGGACGTCTTGCTCGATCCGCCTTTGAAATTCGTGACAGCAACGATCTGGCACTGCTCATTGTCGGTGCGACGCGGATTCATCCATTTTTTGCGACCATTGGCGCCAAGGGCCATTCTGAGCTCGAGCACCTGCTCGAGCGAATAGAAGCGCCTGCCATTGGCTATTTCCGGCGCTGGGCCTTGTTCTTTTGCGGCAACCTGTCGGATGTAAGCCTCGGTAACGCCGAGTAGGCCGGCAACTTCCGTGGATGTGAATTTGCGCATCGTGCGGCGCGCATCTGGAGGAAATTGGGCCATGCTCAGATTGTTCAAAGCCAATTCGAGCTTGGTCGAAAAGTTCTCCATGAAGGCGAGGCTGCTTAGGTGTCGCGTCATCAAAAGAATCCCTGGTGATTTTTACCATCACTTAATCAGTGGAATGGTTAATCGCCTGTTAACAACCCTGTAACTACTCGAATAGCCGCAAATTCGAAAAATTTGCGCAACTAAGGCGTACTCCGATTCGGCCTGATGCATCAATTCCACGCTGTGCACCAACACCGATGAGCTGAGGGGGCGTCGGGCGAAATGAAAAACTAGCCCCGCCTATTGCCTGATGTTGTTACCAATAGGATCGCCGCCGCCCCGAGGAGATGAATTCATTGTTATCATCCTGGTTCTCTGGATGGCGAGGCGGCTTAGCATGGCGAGCTGTCGGTTCGTCACCCACCAGACAATATCCCGTGCTTTATGGCGCCGAAGTTCGGGGAGCACTCGTAGTCTTGTGGGAGGCGTCTGAACGGCTCTGCTGGAAACGTCTCAAGCCGCTAGTTCCCATCCTGCGCCGGCCCTCGAGCGACATAGCCGACTAGATCTTGATGGCGAGCTTCGCGACAAGCTGCTGACGATCAGCGCGGTGACAATGGATCGCCTGCTCTCGGAAGTGCGTGCTGCGGCTCGCGGCGGGCAACGCCGGCGCCTCCTGCGGCGACTGGAACGATCCGCCGCCCGCATCTGTCAGGCAGACTTCGTGGCCCATTCCGGCACCTAGTCGTCCGGCAGTTTGTGCAGATAATGGTGCTGACCGATATCGCCACAGGACTGGAACGAGTGCGTGCCCGTGCAGACGCGCGAAAGCGGTGTTGTGATTGCTGCCATCAAGCGGGCGAGATAGCTGTGGCCCTTTCCGCTTCTAGGCGTTGACTTCAACAATGACAGCGCCTTCATGCCCGATCGCCCTCATCGCAGTGAGGCGGGTCGACTGGCTAACCGCCGAGAAGTTCCCCGCGGGGAACTTTAGGAACGCAGCGCCCTCCCGAAACGGAAAGTATTTGAGGTGTAATGTGGACTCCCGGCGCTGGCCGAGCCTCAAAGCAAAGTCAGCAAGGGAGCGTTGAGCGGACGACTAGGTCCTCGGCCTTACGCGTTCTGGTCCACCAACGGCTAAGAACGTGACGGCTGATGTTACCGCCCGAGAGAGCCCATCGATCGAGTGCGGCGCTCAAGCGGTCGCCGGAGAACTCCTGAGTGAACAAGTATATCTGAGCTTAGATAGCGGTCAGTCATGGACCGGCTGCGATCTCGCAGCAAACCTTGCACACGCAAGCACAGGGGACTGAGCCCTGTCCAAAGTTCCCCGCGGGGAACTTCTAAGGGAATGGAATGCTTGGGCCCGTGTCTATCTGACCCATGTCCGCGCCAAAGATTACGCCAACGGCTAAGGCGCCCGGACAAGATGGTGTCCGGTTCGACTAAGAAATTGCCCGCGGGAACTTTTGAGCCGCCTGTAATTCGCTGCAAGCATTGGCATCGTCAGAAACAGCTGCCAGCGCCCTTCCTTGCCTTTAGCTACCTGACGCAGCGCCGCCAATGCCTGCCGGCGGAAAGCTCCCAGCGGGAAACTTCACGATCCGAGAGACCGATCATGCGGAATCGCCGTTTCCAGCGACCGGCTCTCTATATTTGAGTTGGACGTACGCCGGGGCACGCGGTCGCTGGCTAACGCAGCTGAAAAGGTTCCCCGCGGGGAACGTTTAGCGAAACAGGGAAGGCGATCGCGATCGGTGACTAACTGCCACGCGCTGATCTTCGGCCCCGCAAGGACATTGGCACTTGAAATACAAAAATCCCCGGGAACTTTCAGCGACAGAAAAGTTCCCGTCAGGCCGCGAGGTGAGGGGTGACAGGCGGCCGCACAGCAGCGCGAAGAAGCCCGCGAAAACCATGAAGCGCCGAAGCAACACGTCCAGAAAGAATCAGGGGCAGGCGGTCGCATAAGCACGCGCCTGAGGGTCCTCAAGACAGGGATGTTCAAAGCTCTCGTCCCGAGACCAGGAATTGCCTTTCGTTTGTCGATTCGTAAGCGGGGAGGGCATCTGTGCGAACGGAGGCTCTGGCTAGCGAGGGGCATTCCTCGTGTTTCGGAGAACAGAGCATCCGCAGAACGCGACTAAGCGCGAAAAAGGGACCCCGCAACTCGCAACAGCGCCGGCGCGAGGCCAGCGACTCATCGCGGATAACTCAGGCCCCTCCTGTGATAAGTCATGGTGGGCGCCAAGGGAGGGCTTTACGGCCTCGGCGGCGCCCGGAGGCGCCACATTCTGCAGTTAACTTGGCGGTCACCAGATGTTGGGAGAGGGCGGCACACCGCCGTTGCCTTAGCGCAAGAAATGTCAGAGACTGCTCGCGCAGTCGGGGATTCGCCGCCGCGCCATGATGGTTGAACACCTCTGTTGATGCTGTTTCGCTGCTCCGGTAAGTGCTTGTAAGTCCAGGGCTTTCGATGCGATCCAGAAGCCATCTGGCCGATAATTTCCGTCACCTCGGGGTTTCTTGATCGCGGCTTCCCACCCGTACTCCCTCCAGGCCTTAGAAAAGTTCCCCGCGGGGAACTTTTCTAAGGAGCCGTTGGCCCCCACATTCGTTTTATCGCGAACATCGTACGCCTTGGATGTTGCCTTTGGTGCCGGCGAGCCGATCTGTCGACCTACATCGGCCCCTTCGCGTACGACCATCTACGCGTCTTCTCTGCGCGTCCTCTCAATAAGGCCATGAGCACCGGACCGAGCGAGAACTCGCCTCGCCGGGCCCTCCGTGTCAGATCCCGCAGATAGCCGCCGGCCGAATCGATGTGGCCGACCCTTTCAAGAGTAAACGCAACCAGCGTCGCGGCGCTTTCAGCGCCTAGCAGGCAGGCATCCTGATAAGCCGAGGGATCAACGCAAAGCATCGTTCGTACAGTGCGGCGGCGATCATCAAGTCGCGCCAACTGCCGATCGTTCCGCCGGGGCCATATCGATGCTTCCCGGGCAGGTTTTCAGCACTGTCGCCAAGGGAAAGGTCCTGTGCGCCTCCCTAGCCTGCTCCACGACCGGCTCAATTTTTTCGACCGGCCGATCTCCACGGGGAACCATGGCGGTTATCGGCTTTGCCTATGGGCTCTTTCAGAGCGCACAGGTGAAGCTCGTCCCCTACATAGTCGAAGACGAGAGGTTCGGAACGGCGCTCAGCGCAGGTTTTCCGGAGCAGATCGAATGTGCCGACCCCCGAGTGGTGCGCACTTTAGGGAGCTTTATCGCTAGCTTCCGCTCGGTCACCCCGGACGCCGTCGTCCAGAAAGGCTGTATCGATCGCACCTGCGCTCTGCTGCGAACCGTCCGCCCTTCGACCGAGAAGGTAAACGCCTCGTTTCGCGGTAATTCTCTGTTCGACAAGGCAAAGACAGCCACGGCAGCAGTTGAAGTGAACAACATCGTCGCCCTTTCCGACTGATCCTATCAAATCGACTGGACAGAGTTGAGCGTGACCGGAAGGGCGAGGAAACCGGGGTGTGTCGCTACAGAGGGATCGCGACGGTTACGCTCACGACGCCGCAGGACCAGTCCGTGGGCCGACTTAACCCGATAGGTCTTTACCTGACGGACTTCGACTGGACGGCACAGCTTTGACTCCGACTTCAAGGAGGGAACGATGAGACTGGCCGCTGCCCTGGCAGCCATGGGCGTTTGGAGCGGTGGGAATGCCCGCTTCTGCGCAAACTATGAACGCGGGCGAGGCGAAGGGGACCCAGACCTCCCGCGAATGGCGGGCTGGTACAGGAGTCGTCAGAAAGGAGCCGACGGCAAGGTCGTCTTTCTCTTCGGTGAAACTCAACCATTGGTCATCTGCTCGCCCTTGCAAGTCTGCGACATCGAGCTCGAGTGGCGAGCAGTTTGCGACGTGCGGGTAGGGGATAACCGTTCGGTGAAGAACGAGCCGGCCACGTCAGGCCCGGCAGAAGTTCAGACGATCCACCTCATCGTCAAGCCTTCGGAACCGGAACTCGTTACCTCGATGGTCGTCACCACATCGAGGCGCACCTATCACATCCAATTCAAATCTCATTTAAGCCAGTACATGGCTCGAGGTGGTTTCGAATACCCCTGCAAGACATTGGGAGCAAGCTCATCGATATCAACGCTCGGCTTGGCCCCACAAGCACGGGGATAGCGGCCGAACGGCTTGACTTCCGGTATTCCGTAGGGGGTACGGCGCCCTGGCGCGCGACCTGCGTCTATTCCGACGGGCAGAGGACCTACAATCCAGTTCCCGCGGTCGATTGGCGCTCTGCGGGGTTTCCGTTTTTATCTTCCCGCGCCAAGGGTTTAGCGCAAAGTCGGCAACTCCTTGGCCACGTATTGTTCCGGTGTAAAGCCATAAATCGAGGCTCGCACTCGGCGACTGACCGAGCGGTTACTCACCCAGTTGTACCCGACTCACATCGCAACACTTGGCAGAGCCCTAGGGAATAGACGGCATCGCTCGCTGGCCCGAGTTCCTCACGCGCGATCCGAAGCGGACAGAAAGAAGTTCAGGCGATTACGGCGAAATCTTGAGTTCTCTCGAAGGTTCCTGAACATTCAGATCGTACGCTGACTCTAGGGCGTAGCTTTTGTCAATGCTGCCGTGGCGGACGAAAGAGGAAGTTTACCCATTTTGAGCTGTCGATGTTTGTTCCGGATGGAAATCGGAATGAACGTGAAGATCAGTTGATCTTAGACTACCCAGCTTGCGCTGAGGAGCCCCTTGTCTGGCCCTTCGTAATGAGACAGGGATCAGGTAGGTCCGCCGGTGGTCACCATCAGGTGATCGCCAACTATTGTTGCGCAAGGATGAAGCAAGTTGGTGAATTTTCTATGTCGCCCCACGAGCACGGCAGCAACGTCCGGCCGAGGATCAATGGGCTCATTATCCCATGCTACTTAACTGCACCGCGGAAAGCGTTTCCCCGATTTTGTGTCGATTCGCTGACGTCATAGCCGAACCCGACGGGTCTCCTGCAGGCCTGCGGCGCTAAAGCTTCCCTCAATGTAACGTGAAAAGCATCGGTCGATCAGATGCCGGACGAAGCAGTAGTATCGATTACGAGATCCGCCCGTTCGATGATCGGGGGGAGCACGCAAGCGTCCCCTTCCCACCACGAGCGGTCGGCATTCCGATGAAGTGCGAAATGCTTTCCACCGACGTCCAAGGATACCTCGCATCGACATGCTGTTTTACCGCAGTAGTCTTCAGAATGCCCCATGCTGTTGCGCCTAACCGCCAGCGGATCGACCCAGGCGCGACAACGTCGTGGTCAACGACAACGAGTTGCTTGCAGCCATTGCGAGCGAGTTCGATCGCGACGGGAGCGCCAATGGCACTCAATCCGAGGACGGCCCCGTCTTGTTCTTCAAGTCACCGACAGAAGGTCGGAACGACAACCAGCGACGGGTTAGTGACCCTTTGATCCGGCCTCGCTGCGCGGAACGAATTCGCGGGTCCGTAGAGCTGTGGGAGGAGGTATCCCTCTCCCTTTGACGCCGGCGCTCAGTTCGGTCGACTGTATCGTCACCGAGATCGAGATGGATGTCGAGGAATTGTCGATAGCGCGTCGCTTGAAGGCGAGATTGTTCCGGACCCTCATCATGCCATTTCTCGCGCGAGGGAGGAGGGAAGCGGTCTTGGCGTCGCCGGGAAATGTTGCGGTCTTGCTGCTGGCTTGCAGTTCCGGGGGGAGGGGAAAGCCCCTCGTCGCGAGGACGTTTCCGTCTTCGTCGCGCCGCGGAAGGCGCTCCCTCCTCCCACTTTTTGTCGAATACGCGAGACGTACGGCTCCAGTTGCTGCGTCTCCGAACTGCCAGCCGGAGTCCACCAGCACGTAGCTGCCCTCGACAAATCCCTCGCAGTTGGGCGCCAGATAAGTTCCACCAGACCTCCATGGGCTCGCCTTGCGGATCCTCGGTGCCCGTTCCGTTCACAGCGGTTTCAAGCTGCCGCTCTAGCAACGTCGCTAAGGTCCATTCCGCCGACCAGAGGCTCGTATCCCGTCCGAGTAGACAGAGGGTCCCGCCGGCAGGTGAGCGATGCTCTTCACGAAAGGTCGACGGATCCCCGCGCAGCACCACCTGGGGACGAACGGATAGGTGTCGGGAAACGCCGCTTCAAGGGGCAATACGCGACCGTCGGAGAGAGGCCAGTCAAACGCAAGCCATACCACCCCTTCTGCAAGCTGAACTTCATCGAGACGGAGGGTGTCCCCGACGAAGGCGGCAAGGTCCTTCAATTCGAACTCGAATCTAACCCTTCCAGGCTGGTTCCCAATGGGAAACCAGACCCGGCTTCAGATCTCGGAGCCTTATCATGATGTCAGCCCACGGGACAATCCGGAGGCTTTGGGGGATTTTTGGGACCGGGAGGGACGCCATCCGGACGCCCCGGCCTCCCGGCGGTGGTTAGGGAGGCGTGTGCCTTGGAATTCCGTGATTCGGCGCTTTTGCCATCTAGGTCTCCATTGTCCGAGTTGATTCGGAAGGAACGATAATTCTGCAAAAAGAGCATTTGGAGCGCTAATCGTTTACTGACGTGTTGACTCGCGGATTTCAGCAAGTACTCCCGTTACCATGGATTGCCAGTTCAGTTCCTTTCCACCGTACTTGGTGGATGAAGCATATGCGGGACCATTGGCGAATTCCTGCAACGTCGTGTTTGATCCGCCGCAAACCTGCTTTGTCGTTGGGAAATATGCCGTTTCCTGCCGGCATCGAGCCGTCGTTTCGGTATGTGGCGTTCTTCTAAAGGCGCAATGTGAGCCGAAACCTGGGATCATTTCGAACGGGGAGAGGAAGCGGTTCAGTTGTTCCTCGATCGTCTCCGACAGAAACGAAAACGGTTATCGGTCGGCTTTCGCGCTCCAGATATTCACGCGGAGACTCACGTTCCTGCGACAGCAATTTGGATTGATGCTTCTTTATCCATTCCAGTTTGGAAATAGCGAAAAGTCGGATATTTTCGAGGCTCATGCGGGATGGCGCTGCGATGCGGACGCGACCGGTCGGCGGATAGACGCTCAAATGGACGTTCTTGACATCCTTGAATACCACGTCCACCGAAATGCCGCCGATGTCGAGCTGTGTGACCATCAATACTCCTTCTGAGCCTTGATAATCAGGAACACGCGCTCGACCTCGGCAAAGTCCTGCAACACCTTATAAAGGGCTGCCTTGATCTGTTGCTCGCGCGGCTGCACCCCGCGCCACCCGTCCGGGCGGCTGCTTTTCACCGCCTCGTCCACTTTCAGCGCCAGCTCTTCGTCCTGGCCCAGATTATTGTAAAGGGCGCTCGCTTGCCCGGCGTGTTTAGGCTGGGCGGCGCTTCGTGGGCTTGCCCCATCTCGATGCGCTGCGCGATTTCGGCGATGCGTTTCAGATATTCCTCGTACTCGATCGCCTTGGCCTTGCGGTTGGCGATGATCTCGTCCAGCAGCGCCGATATCTTCTCGTAGAAGGCCGGATCGTTCAGGTGCTCCTTGATGATCTTGCTGCGGACGTTGTTTTCAATTGTCTCGGCGATGGCATCCTTGTTGCCTTTGAGCCCTGCAAGCTGTGATGAAATGACCTCGGCAATGCCGGTCTTCACGATCAGCTCAAGCAGGCTCGTGCCGTCGAAGGGCGAGATTTTGCGCGGTTCGTCCGCCTCGATATAGGTGTTGGTCAGGTGCCGCATATCGGCCTCGTACGCCTTCAGGTCGAGGCTTTCGTTGCTCGCCAGGCGCACGGTGTCGCGGGCATTCAGGTAATGCTCAACCTGTTTCTTGATGCGCGCGACATTGGCGGCACTGTAACCGGCAGCATCCATCTCGTCGGCAATGTTGGCGTAGGCTCGTACGAGGCTGGCGGTCGCTTTATAAAGGGCGGCGCGCTGCGGCTCCCGTTCCTTGAGATCGGCGGGGATTTCAGTGTTGCCGCAAAAGAAACGGATGTACTCCAGTTCGCCCTTCGGCGGTTCCACGGGTTCGCACAGGAGCACGATGCTTTCCAGCGCCTGCTCGAGCCGCTCCTTGCCCTTTTTCAGCCGGTCATGCAGCAGGACATCGGGATCGGGACCTTCGGTCGAGCGGTCGAGTTCCGACGTGTACACCGCAATGGCATTCTCGACCTTTTTGAACAGGTCTTTGTAATCGACGATGTAGCCGAAGTCCTTGTCTTCGCCGTCAAGCCGGTTAGTGCGGCAGATGGCCTGGAAGAGGCCATGATCCTGCATCGACTTGTCGATATAGAGATAGGTGCAGGGCGGCGCGTCGAACCCGGTGAGAAGCTTATCGACAACGATCAACAGCTTCATAATCGCCGGTTCTTTGGTGAACAACGCGCCCGCGGCATAATCATTTGGCGTAATCGTCCTTCTTCTTTCGTTGGCGGAACGTGGCGACGTGCCAGCGGTTCGCACATCTATTTCCGCAGAAGCGACGCGAGCCTTTTTTTGATGTGTCGATGAATGCGTCTCGACAGGGATCGGCGACACAGACCCGCAATCTGGAAAGGCCATAACGCGCAACGGCCGATGCCAGGTTGACAGTGCTAGCTGTCCGGACTCGCTGGATCAAGGTGTCCGAGTTTGCCGCGGAAAAGGTCAGAGTCCCTCCTGGAGGCAGTGCCATGGTTACGGGAGCCCGGCTCAGCATCACGTTCAACTGCTCGATCGGCGCTGGGAAGATGCTCTGTTCTCACTGGATCCTCGAAAGCCGGTCGCTGCTCACCATTTCTGCACGAGCGTCCGAGAGATTCTGACTCAGATTTTGGACATCATCGCTCCAGATGCGGATGTGGTGTCCGCCGACCCAGGATGTCAACGAGTGCAGAACAGCACGAAACCCACTCGACGGGCCAATATCAACCACATTCTGGCAGTGCGGGGGATCGGTTCGGTGGAAGCCCAGGAGTTCGTCGAGACTGACATCGACAATGTGCTGACCCTCTTCGGCGTCTTCAATGAAGCGACGCATGGACTGCTGGCCGTCACGACTTCGGGAGGCTCACGAGCATTCGTCAACGCGTTGAAGGCGGGATCATGTTCCTGTCGGCTCTCGCAGTCCAGTGATGCTCGGGACTGCGGGCGTGTCGTAGCCACGGGGAAGTTTCGCAATGAATTCGTCCGCGCCGGCAAGCCGAGCGACGCGCATGACTGCCTCGCGCGACATCGCCGGGTTAGCGAGCGCGATGTTGTCGACGTCGGGGGCGTTGTGCGCGTAGCGGAAGCTGACCGACTTGAAGGCGATCGCCCGCGCGGCGGCGGCAGGCTGACGGTCGCGGCCGAACGTGGTTCCATCGGTGACAGCCGGGCAGAAGGGCAACGGTGGATTGGAGCGAAGTCGAGGAGGCGATTCGGGTAACGGATCGGTTCTGATCGTTTTGCCTTAGGGAGAGAAACTGCCGCAGCACCTGCAGGCCGGCGTTGATCTTGTGGCGGAGGTGTCACCCTTGGCCGCGCACCATCTGGCCGTGGCCATCAAGGTGGCGCATAAGCGGGGCGTGACTACCGGGCAGGCGGAGCAGCTTTACGCCTCATGCTGTTGCGCGGGTTCGTGGTGAGGCGGAGAACGCTCAGGAGCACAGCCATGCCAATGTTCAAGTTGCCACTCTCTGGCGACGTTACTCAAACTATCGCACCCTGGGCGGCGCTATTCAGCCCATTCAACAACCAGTACAGCGCCATCACCGTCAACTTAGGTCGGTCGAGCGCACCCGCTGTCGAGGAAGAGGTGTTGGCCGAAGTTGGCAGCTACGGCAAGCAACTCGGCCGTATCGGCGATGCCCTGCTCGTTCTCCTCAAGCATTTCCGGCCAGAGACGCCACTTGCATCGGATGAGCAGGAGGCGATCGACGCTTTGAAGCAAATGCTCGACGAGATTGCCACGATCAAGGAGCATCACCGGCGGGAGGTTCTTCGGCCGTAGGCGTAGATCGTCAATCGGCAGGGGTGTTGCCACGTTGGAAGTTGCCGTGGCCGCCCCGGTACCGTCCAAGGCGTGAGAAGGCTCGTTTGCGTAAGATTTGTCGGCAAAAGAGGAGGATGACACCAGGAACCAGAAGAGAATGGATATTGCGGGGAGCGCTTCCATCCTCGGCCGCATGACCCGTATGTTCTGGCAGCTAGGAATCAACGAATTTTTATCAAACGCGTTGCAACCAGTAGTTTCGTAGGGATGCGTTAAGGCGTCGTTTTACGCTATAACTCTTATATCGACGAACAGTAATGCAGTAATCGCCGGATGATCCCCTAGCTCTCGCCAACAAGCTGGCCTTGTGACGAAGAAATGCGTGGCATCTCCCTTTTCAAAGTCAGAACGGTGGAACGTTCCCGGGATGGAAGAACGAGGATGCAGTGGCGATTGGGCGCTGTAAAAGCATGTGCGTATCCCAAGTAGCTTCGTGTGAATTCGCACAAAGAACTTTCTTGTTTTCTGTCCACTGCTACAAGCATTGAAGAATTCGACGTCACAAAAATATAGATAAACGTTTCGCTTGCGCATTTCGCGGCAAGCATCTGCTTTTTCATTGCAAATTCAACTTCGTCTAAAGGAGGACGACCATGTCGCTTGCGCTTGCCATTCGAAAAAACGCAAGATCCATTGCAGCTACGCAGAACACGTATAAGCAAAACGTTGCCATGGTGAATACCTACGTCACCAGCGTGCTCACATCCAAACTGCCAACCTTGAGCCAAAACCCGCCAGATTGGCAGGATTTTGTCACCGCTTACGAACAAGCGAACAGCGATGCCCTTAGCTGGGTCAACAACGTGATGGCGCGTCTGCTCGACGTACCGTCTGAAGTCCAGGATTACAACAACATCATCAGCCAATTGCTGACGGATGCCCAAAACCAAGCCCAGATACTGGTGAGCGATCCATCGAACAAGACTGCCCTGTCGATCCTTGACAGGGACCTCGACAGTCTCTCGAAGCAACTCGCCATCGTCGTCACCTTCATCTCGGGAGCCGTGACCGCCGTACAGAATTTCGGCGACACGCTCCCTGACATGGCGACGCAATTGCAGACCATCGCAACAGCTTCGGCCCAGGCTGCGAACGCCGATCAGGCTCAGATCGACCAGCTCAACGCCGACATCCAATCACTGCAAGCCGAAATCAAAAGCCTGACCGCCGCCATTATCGCGCTCGGGATTGCCGATGGTGTGGCCTTGACGATTGGTGTCGTGGCAACCATCGCACTATGGCCGGTGGGTGCTTTGGTGTGGTTCGTAATGGGACCGGCGGTTGCCGTGGCCACCACCTACATAGCGCTTGACGGCTTAAAAATCACCGCCGACAAGAACAAGATCGCTGCGGATGAGAGCGCCATCACAGGCCTGACGGCCGACGTGGCCACCCTTCAGGTACTTACGACAAACTACGCCAACATGGCCAGCGAGACGCAGCAGATCGAGACCGCACTGCAGGGTGTCCTGCAAGAATGGCAGACGCTGGAAAGTGAAATCAACGCGGCCATAAGCGACTTGAAGGCCGCCATAGCCGATGCCGGTTCCTCGAACTTCACAGCCGTCCTGAACGAGGTTAATGACGCGGTCACGGAATGGAACGCCGCCTATAATCAGGCCGGCGCGCTAACACTCGATTTGCAGGTCAACAACGCTCAACTGCAACTTGGCATGTCTTCGGCAGATGTGCAGGCCGCACTGTCAAGCGGCCAGACTGTCAACATCATTCAATATTACAACCAGATCCAGTCCTCCAAATCGATCGCGGCATAACGGTACGATCACGGCATACGACGGGAAGGCTCCCGACCGGTTTCGGTTGCAGGAGCCTTCCTATCGCACGGCCAATACGAAATCTGTGGGGCGGTGCCGGCTTCTACCTAAAGCACGTCGCGGTTTTTAGGATTCAGGATTGAACTAACCCGCTGACGCGCGCGCGAGCGCTGGCTCGCCGACCGTGAGGCCGATCTGTTGCCGGTGCCGTATTTCCATGTCGTGTTCACCGTGCCGGCCGAGATCGCCGCGATCGCCTATCAGAACAAGCGGCAGGTCTATACGATCCTGTTCGAGGCGGCCGCCGAGACGCTCAAGACCCTCGCCGCCGATCCCCGGCATCTCGGCGGCGAACTCGGCTTCCTGGCCATCCTCCACACCTGGGGGCAGACGCTGACCCATCACCCGCATCTCCACTGTCTCGTCCCCGGCGGCGCCCTATCCGCCGATGGCGGGCGCTGGATCGCCTGTCGCCGCCGCCGTTTCTTCCTGCCGGTCCGGGTGCTCTCCCGGCTGTTCCGCCGCCTGTTCCTCGAGCGCTTGCAGGCGGCGCAGGCGACCGGAGGCCCGCGCTTCTTCGGCGCCCTCGAACCGCTTGGCGACGGCAATGCCTTGGCCCGGGCGCTGCGCAAGAAGCGTTGGGTCGTCTATGTCAAGCCGCCGTTCGGGTCGCCCGAACGGGTGCTCGCCTATCTCGGCCGCTACACCCATCGCGTCGCCATCGCCAACAGCCGCCTGATGAGCGCCGACGACACCGGCGTGACCTTCCGCTGGCGCGACTACCGCCACGGCAATGCACCGCGCTCCATGACGCTGGCGCCGCACGAGTTCATCCGCCGCTTCCTGCTCCACTGCCTGCCCGACGGCTTCCACCGCATCCGCCATTACGGCTTCCTCGCCAACGGCATCCGCCGGGCTCGGCTCGCCGTCATCAAGCGATTGCTGGCCGATGCCCCGCGCCGGCCCGAAGACCGTCGGCCCGAGCACCAGCGCGCGCGCCCTTCGATCCCGCCGTCTGTCCCTGTTGCGGCGGCACCCTGCGCATCACCGCCAGGCTGCCGCGGGCGCGACCATGGCCCGACACGTCATGAGTGCACGCCGCCGCGCCCATTGGTCCCGACAGCCTTGCTGCACCGGCCCCGGTCGGTGCGACAGGGGCCCGTGTCCCTTGCGTCATCCCGCTCCGGTTCCGGCTCTGCCAAAGCCGCGGTCAAGACCGCGGTGTTCCCCGCAACCCCAGCGCTGGATGTCGCCGCACTGCGGCATCGCCCTTGCCACAGCGACGCGCGCCATCGATACCGGCGTGCCAAGAGCAAACGCCGCAGCACAAAACCCATAACGCCGTGCCAGCGTCAGCGGGCCAGTTCAATCCGGCTTCAATGAGGTCGCGCCCGGCGTCCGGTCGCCAGCGCATCCCCGCGCGACCTCACAGAACCCTCCAGATTGAACTAACCCGCTGACGCGGGAGCGGTGGGTGTTTGGAGGCGTGGTCTCCTGATGGGATGTTGGGGTGTTGAGAACCAACCCCTGACCAGGAGACCGACCGATGACCGACGCCCCGGCAGCGGTGAACCCGCTGCGCCGCTGCATGATCGACGACATGACGCTCCGCAACCTGTCGCCGGCCACGCAACGATCCTACCTGCATGCCGTGACAAAGTTCAGCCGTTATTTCGGCCGCTCCCCGGATCGTCTGGGGCTGGAGGATGTGCGCGCTTTCCAGGTGTACCTGGTGTCGCAGGGCATCTCCTGGCCGGCGCTCAACCAGACGGTTTGCGCCCTGCGGTTCTTTTACGGCGTGACGCTGGACCGGGCGGAGATTCCCGAGCGGATTGCCTATGCGCGCACGCCGCGCAAGCTGCCGGCGATCTTGAGCGCCGACGAGGTCGTGCGCTTTCTCGAAGCGGTGCCGTCGCTGAAAGCGCGCACGGCGCTGACGACCGCCTACGCCGCGGGCCTGCGCGCCTCGGAGACGGTGAGCCTGAAGGTCGCCGACATCGACAGCCAGCGCATGGTGATCCAGGTCCGTCACGGCAAGGGCGCCAAGGATCGCACGGTGATGCTGTCGCCGCAGCTGCTCGGCATCCTGCGCACCTATTGGCGACTGGCGCGCCCGAGGAACTGGTTGTTTCCCGGACGGGGCGACAAGCCGATCGATGTGCAGGTGCTTTATGCCGCCTGCCGTTCGGCGACCAAGGCGGCGGGATTGACCAAGCGGGTCAGCGTCCACACGCTGCGGCACAGCTTTGCCACCCATCTGCTTGAGAGCGGCGTCGATATCCGCATCATCCAGGTGCTGCTCGGGCACACCAACCTGTCGACGACGGCGCGCTACACGCAGGTGGCGACAACCACGATCGCCCGGACTGAGAGCCCGCTCGATCGGCTGCGCCTCGAGGTCGTGCCGCCGGCCTGAGACCGCGCCATGCGACCGGCGCTGGAGGTGGCGGAGATCTTCCGCCGCCATGGCTCCGCTTATACCCAAGCCCATGCCGGTCATCTCGGCCGGGTGGAGCGCCGCGTCATGGCGGCGATCGAGCTGTGCCGGACGGCAGCGCTCGGCGGCCATGTCGAGACCTGCGAAGACTGCAACTTGAGCCGCGTCGCTTATAATTCCCGCGCGACCTCATTGAACCCTCCAGATTCCCAAATCGGATTGGCTGTGATTCCCTGCCTTCGACGGGAGGGACACGATGGGCAAATCACATCCGATTGCGTTGCGCGGCCGAGTCATTGCCTT
>NZ_JASKLR010000038.1 GCF_030124325.1 Sinorhizobium sp. 8-89 | reverse complement strand
GGTCAATCCCGCCGCCTTGGTCGCCGAACGGCAGGCGGCATAAAGCACCTGCACATCGATCGGCTTGTCGCCCCGTCCGGGAAACAACCAGTTCCTCGGACGCGCCAGTCGCCAATAGGTGCGCAGGATGTCAAGCAGCTGCGGCGACAGCATCACCGTGCGATCCTTGGCGCCCTTGCCGTGACGGACCTGGATGACCATGCGCTGGCGTCGATGTCGGCGACCTTCAGGCTTACCGTCTCTGAGGCGCGCAGTCCCGCGGCGCAGGCGGTCGTCAGCGCCGTGCGCGCCTTCAGCGACGGCACCGCTTCGAGAAACCGCACGACCTCGTCGGCACTCAAGATCGCCGGCAGCTTGCGCGGCGTGTGCGCATAGGCAATCCGCTCGGGAATCTCGGCCCGGTCCAGCGTCACGCCGTAAAAGAACCGCAGGGCGCAAACCGTCTGGTTGAGCGCCGGCCAGGAGATGCCCTGCGACACCAGCTACACCTGGAAAGCGCGCACATCCTCCAGCCCCAGCCGATCCGGGGAGCGGCCGAAATAACGGCTGAACTTTGTCACGGCATGCAGGTAGAATCGTTGCGTGGCCGGCGACAGGTTGCGGAGCGTCATGTCGTCGATCATGCGGCGGCGCAGCGGGTTCACCGCTGCCGGGGCGTCGGTCATTGGTCGGTCTCCTGGTCAGGGGTTGGTTCTCAACACCCCAACATCCCATCAGGAGACCGCGCCTCCAAACGCCCACCGCTCCCGCGTCAGCGGGTTAGTTCAATCCTCACGCCGATTCCGCTTTCATCGGACGCGCTCTAGTACTACAGTTGCAGATGTCCTCGTTTTCTATAATGGGCAAGCATGGCTTGCGCCTGATGGGTTCGTCGCCAGAGAGACCAGGCGAGAGTGTAAGCCCGTTTTGCGGGCTTTCGCATGATCAGCCGAGCGATGAGGATGCGGATTTCGGCGGCGGTGGGGATGAGTCTGAGCTTGCGCGTCAGGCAGCGATTTTCGGATTTGGACTCGTTTCGTTCGGTTTGCCGCAGGCCGAGCGGCGTAGATCGGCGCCGAGCTTGGCGAGGAAGGCAGCGGCCGCCATGACGAGCGTCATGTGGCGATGCCAGCCGTGCCAGGAGCGGGCCTCGCAATGGTCGAGGCCGAGATCATACGTGGCGCGCTGGAAGCATTCCTCGATCGTCCAGCGCAAACCTGCTGCGGCCAGTTCCGCAAGCGTGGCCTCGGCGGGCGCAAAGACCAGATAGTAGCTGAGAGCGCGTGGATCCGTGCGGCTTTTGCGGATGAGGACATAGCGGGCATAGCCTTTCTCAACGGCATAAGGCAGGGCAATCCGGGCCCAGTCATAGAGACGCAATCCCTGGGCGCCTTCACCGGCCGGACAGGCGGCCCAGGCCTCGGCGGGCAGTTCCCCGGCCATCTCTTTCGGGACCGGCGGTGCCCGAATATTGCCGCGCCACCCCCACCGAATGGGTGCCTTTCTTCAAAAAACCGGTTTCGTCCACCACCAGCACGCCCGATCGATCGCCGAGCGCCTCCATGGCGTAATCGCAAACGATGTCACGCAACCGGTCCGCATCCCATTGCGACCGCCCCAGCAGTGCCTGGATCCGCCACGGGCGCCCAAAGCCGGTCTGCTCAGAGAGAAGCCAGCCGGTCTTGCGCTCAATCCCCGATAAAAGCCCGTCGATAAACGCCCCACAGCCCTCCCGCGCTTCGGAACGGCGGAACACCACGCCAAGCCGCGCCTTCAGCCCCGACAGTTCCCTTTCCCAGGAAATCCCCGAACCCGACCATTCCGAAACAGACATCCCGCATCCCCTTCAAGAAGCTCCTTGAAGAGAATCATGATTTGTCTTCAATTACAACTGTAGTACTAGCGCGATGTCCGTCAGCACCAACGTCTGCATGCGCCACAAATCGACCTACACGAAGCTGGGCGGCGGATCATTCCAGTCCCCGAAGGTGCGGACGGGAACCGATCGGCGGTCCGCCGAACTCATGCCTGCGCGGCGGCGCTGACAGCCGCGAGCGACAATGCCGCTCGTAAAGGTATCAACGGTTGAGGCGTTTGCAACACAGCCGCTCCGAGGCCTCCCACAAACACCGATGAGCGCCTCGCGCACATTGCTGCCGTAACGAAGGCTGTTACTTCTTTTGCCAGGTGGCCTCTTCTCACGAATCGCCGGAACCCGGATTGCGTGCTTGCGATGATAGCCGGTCACTGCCACGAACTCATCCTGGATGCGGCGCTTGTCGCTCCGATTTCCCAATCGATAGCTTTCGACGATTGCTGCCATCAGCTCCAACGTGTCGCCATACTGAGCCGCCTCGCCATCCAGCTCCGAACCGAGACGGCGCGACATGGCCATTCCAGTCGGAGCATCAACACCATCGGTAACGTTTTGCTTGAGGCAATGCGGAGATCAGTTTTTAATTTCGCCCGACAAGTCTGCGTCAAACGCGCAGCCTGCTCGTTACAACACAGCGGGCTCGATTGACCTTTCAGGCTTCAGCTTCCAGGCTGCCGTTCGACTGTCGCGCCATCTTCCTCTCACCACCCGCATATTGCCGCGGTCTTCGGCGCAGGGGCCGATGACCGGACATTTTCCACGGCTGGTTGACGAGCTTGCTCCATGTGCGAAGCAAAGGCGATGATGCTGTCGTAATTCTTGTAGCGGCGGTTCGAGAGCCAGTTATCTCGCATGAACTTCCAGACGTGAGTGGGACGGTATGCGGCCGCGGTCGACGGCGTGGTTTATTTCAGCGGGGGCCGCTGCATGCCTTCGATGTCGACGAGGCACGCGCGGGCTTCACAGATTACTCCTCCATTGAGGCGCATGGTATGAAGAATCTGGCGTAATCACCGTAGCATTGCCCAGAACCGCTGATCCCTTGTTCCCGCGAAAAAGGCGGCCTCGACGAACGCTTGCGCCTCCCGCCAAGTATTGCCGTCACAAGTGACGAATCCGACACGATTGCCGGATTTGTAGCCTCCATGACACAGACTATCGACACAATTTCTCATGTTACACAAGAGTAAGCCGCTGAAATGTAATTGCAAAACGTCGTTTGGCTCGTTTATTCGAGTCGGCACAAATTTTGGAGCTCTTCGTCAGCAGGCGGCGAGCGCTGCCGCGATCATTTGAACAAAGAGGGAGGCAAAATGGCAGATCGGTACCAAATCGCGTTTCATTGAGAGGAGGAGCGGAGCGCCGATGACCCCACTGGTCCTGATCTGTTCGCAAGATGCGGAGTTCTGTTTGATCTACAGCCACATCCTTAAGACGGACGGCTTCGCGAGTGAGTTGGCCGGCGACTTGGAAGAAGCGCTTACAATGGCCGGCGAACGGCGGGCGCAGGCGGTGATGTTGGACTGCCAGCCGGCGAGCACGGCAGCGCCCACTATCTGCACCGGACTAAAGCGGGAGTCCCAGATTGGGGACCTCCCTGTTATTGCGCTGATCGCGCCCGGCGCCGGCAGCCAGCAATTAGATCTGTTAAAGGCCGGCATTGACGCGAGCTTCGTGCGTCCAATCGCACCAGCCAAACTGCTCGACTGCCTGCGCGCGAAGACAGTATTGGCGCGACCGGAGCGGTACGAGAGAAAAAGCGGCAGGTCGCTCTGCTGTGGCGATGTTGAAATGAGTGTCGATACGTACCGGGTCCGCTGCAATGGCCAAGAGGTGCGTCTCGGACCAATTGAATTCAACTTGCTGCGGCACCTGCTTGAGAATCCAAGCAAGGTCTATAGCCGAGCCGAGCTGATCGGCGCCGTTTGGCCGGACAACATCCATGTGGGCGAACGCACCGTCGACGTCCATATTAGCCGCCTCAGAAGAACACTGGAGACTTCCTCGCCTCACAGGATCATTCGCACCATCAGGTCGGCCGGTTACTCGCTCGAGGAACAGGGCGATTGACAGTCTGAACCGCGCCTGGTTTGCCGAAGGCTCCAACTTTTGCGAAAGTGGAGCCGATACGAGCAAGACACGAACAAATTTTCACCTGAAGTCCGGCCCAAGCGGTGCCCACCGTGCAGACGCTCAATGAATGGGTGAAGGTGGATGATGGTTCCCGGCCTGGAATCCAAAGCATCGTCACCGAGAAGATAAAGGCTCTTGAGCGGGAGAATCGAGAGCCGCGTCAGGCCAACGAAAGTCATCCGCTTTCTTCGTCAAGGATAAGCGGCATGAAGAGTCTGCTCTTGTCCTGGCCTTTTTAGGCGCTCCTACCTGCCGCCCTCGGCCCTGACGGCCACCTTCGCTAAGGTCGACGTCGAGAACGTCAATTCCGATTTCGCGACGTCCTCCGCACGATAGTCATTCTCTTTGCCGCTGGCCTGATGGTCCAAAGCACCCCAAGCTCGCCAGGACGCGCTTTCCTGTTTCGCACGGGAGCGTCGTGGATCTGCTATTTCCGGGCGCTGAAGCTCGGCGACGCTGCCCGCGTATCTTTGATCGACAAACTCAGCTTCGTCTGCTTTTCCTATGCGAGCGCATGCCGCTACCGCAGGGGTTTGGTGTGATCCTAATTGCTTGCTGCGCGGTGCGGGGCGCTTAGGGGGATGAGGTGCTGCCGCATGCGGCGTTCATGCTACTTTCGCTCTTACCGTACCAGGCATTTATCAACCAAAGACAGCATTGTCGTAGAAATATTCTTCGGCTTCGCCGGAGGAGACGCGAATGCCTGTTACAATGGTCGAAACGCTGTCCGGCATCCGCACGGTCAAGGCCGTAGATTGATAGAAGGCATGGTATGGCGCCGGATGGTCGCGGCCTGCGGCTATAAGCGTTCGATCGCGATTGCCGGTCGGGACAAAGGCGTCAACTCGAACGCGAATGCCATTGGCAAGATCGATTTCGATGACGCGGGGCGCCGTCTAATGTTGGCCCCTTGGCCGGCAACACCGATTTGGACCGAGTCTCACGATCCACCGGCCGAACGACCGCAGCGGGGGCCACCGGTATTATCATGGCAGGCCCATCTTCATCGCCTCGCCCAAACACACTGATCGGAATGAAAGTCGACAGGAGGAGGTTCCGGCAAGCACCAGGGAAGCGGGCCCGCAGCTTCCCACCATTTCAGTTGCAGAGGTGGCACGTCGGTGCGGGGTCAACAGCAACCTGCTTTTCCGCTGCAAACGAGCAGCCGAGACCGGTCAGCTCCTCACCCCTTCTTGAACAATTCACCATCTTTCTTCAGCAACCAAATTCGTCTACGCTTCGCTGCCTGCCCGAGGCTTTCAGGCCCAGAGCCGAAGATCTTTCCTAAGTGCTCCCGCCTTTCATCCACCTAATGAAAGTGAACTTGAATCACCTGCGAACGCCCTCGGCACATCACAGTGGCCTTAGTCTGAGCGGTCGATTTTGGGCGCCTACTACTGCCGTTTCGACCGATATTACTCGGCCCGTCGTCGCTGACTTGATCGCGGCCTGCATGAGAGCGAGACTGCCAATATTTTCACGCCCCAAGCTCGCGTACGATGCGACCGTGCCGATCTCGACGGCGCGCGCAAAGGTCGCCAAACTTTCTCTACGTCCAAACGATGCCATCGCGGGAAGGCCGATCGGCACTACTGGGTGGCCGCGCTTTCGGATGCTCACGTGATCGCCGTCCAATGTGACATCACGGTCACCGCGGCAGGTCCAGATCATCTCGCCCCCGGCGCATTCTAAATGCCACTCGCCACCATACGGCGTCTCCACTCCAGCACTAAGCCAATTGCCGCGATAGGTGACGACGGTGCCTCGATCGAAGATGATCGTTGCAGCCGCAGCAGGCGGCTCTTTGAACGAACTCCCTTGCGGCTGCCACGCGGTACAATATACCTGACGGGCTTCCTGCCCGAGCACCATACGCATCAGGTCAAAATGGTGGATACCAAGATCCTCAAGAAGGGGCTGTCGTAAGGCGTAATAAGGTTCATCGGCCGGCGTACATTTCAGGAACCGCCGGAATTCAATGTGGACTGCGCCTACCGGTCCGAGTACTTGCTCTCTTACAAGCCGGGCAGCACTGATAGCTGCAGGAAAGAAGCGGAAGTTCTGACTCACCATAAGTGTTCGATGGTACCGCTCCGCCAAATCAGCGAGCCGCTCCGCCTCGACGGTCGTGGACACAAACGGCTTCTCCACCAATACGTGCTTCCTGGCCTCCAGAGCAAGTTCAACGAGATAAGCGTGGGCCCTGACATCCGCCGTAACCAAGACGGCATCGGCATCGATATTCGAGAGTGCTGCCTCCAACGTTGGGAAGCACTGGTCCGGGCGAACCCCCAGCCGCAACTCCACTCGCTCCAGCGCCTCAGGATCCAGGTCGACCCAACCTACGGCTTCGACTTCGGGCACCTGAGGTACGACGGTCGCAGCCCAGTCTGCGCCCCATTGACCAAGTCCAACCTGAACTATCCTAACTGGCATGATACCACCTCCTATTTAGACTTGACAAACTGCGGATGTCGCTTCAGTGGGGCAGGCCGCAAGATGCCTGGCGCGTATTGTGCATGGGTGAGATGACCTAGTCTGCTTGCAGCGATCTGCCCATGAGCATGCCCTAGCAGGCAATAGAGCAACGGTTTGGCTACTTCCCCGTTCGCAGCGCCCTTGCTACGGGCGGCTACTTCGCTGTTTTGATCGCGCTCTTGCGAAAGCAGGTCATCGTTTTCTTTTTTCATCGCTGCGCCATTGCACCGGCGCCTATTTTGTCAGGCTCTTGCCGCCGTCGACGATGATTTCCTCTGCCGTAATCAGTTTGCAGGGCACCAATCCGACAATGTCGTCAACATCCGCCACATCCTCCGCAACGGCTACCTTGTCGAGCGGCGTAGCTGCGGCAAGAACGCTTTCTCGCCGATCGAAACGCCGCCACCGCCTCGCTCGATTCAGTTCGTCAGCACCATGTCGGGCAACACGCAGCTGAACCTGACAACCGAGGTGCGTCCCACGGCAAGGACACGCGTGAGCTGGATGACGCCCGCCCTCGAGAGTGAGTAGGTGATGGACGAACCGGAGCAAGCGCCGCAGACCAGCAGTTGACGCAACAGTAACGATCCAGTCGCCCCTTTTCTTTTCGGCGGCTGAACGGAAGACAACCTCTTCAGCTGCAAGACGTCACCATCAGTCGAATTGGCCACTCCCACTCATAAAGTCGCAGCCTGACGAGAGAGGTTGAGCTCCTTGTATCCAACATCGTCATCAAGGTCCGCGACCAACTTGCCTTCGCTTCAGCGAGACCTTGCGAGCAAGCCGCCGAATGTTCCCCGTTCCTCGGCGCTCATAAAGTTTAAACCTTAGTGATACAACGCACCTACTTTCCCGATCACGCTGCTCCAGCTAGTGAAGTGAGTTTTCCACGGAGAGCGGTGTATGTATAGCAAATTTTATGCAAAATATTTATTGCTAGCTATCATTTAGTCGAACTCCCTAGAAAATCAATCCTTGCGTGGGTTGTGAACTGCCACTTTTGACAAGGAGAACACCATATTAGCAGTGTCAAAAGAGGATTGTTAATTCTGATCGAGAGGATTGTAGTCTCCGTAACTCAAAGATTTATTATTATAACAACTGGTGAAGGGTATACAGAGAGATTGGGCTATCCGCCGGAGCCGAGGAGAATTACAACACAAACGGTTGTAGACACATTCCTGTTTCGTGTCACTCAGTAGCTGTCGGTGGCGGCTGTCTCCCGATGTCGCACTGATCTTTCCGATCGCTGGCCATGGACGGCCGCGCAAGCATTCGATCACGGAACACCTATCGACAGCAGCCGAACCGATCCTCGCGTCCTCGCCCACGGAAGAAGCTCAGCTGGCGTACGGCGCCAAAGGCCAATTTTGACCGTGGGCTTTGCTGCTCTGCGTATCCGAATTGAGGATGGCAACCGGCAACCTATCCTCGACAATGGCAACCAGCATACGCTGGTAAAACGCTCAGATGACGAACGCAAATCATAGCTCCGCATTGGCGGGACAGAAGGACAGACGCGGCCCGCATAAACCTGCGCTGCCAGCCATCCGCCGCGCGGTCATCAACGCGCTTTTACCACCGGTAGCTCCAGAGCGATGTCCACACTGCCGAATTCGCTTCCGAACCCTAAAAGACATTCTGCCAAAGTAGTGCTAGAACCCAAGCCGGGCAACGCGCCTTCACGGCTGATGAGTCGATTGTCAGGCTGCAGATTTAGGTTCAATGCGGGTGAAACTGCTCCTGCGTCACCCCACAATGGTTTCGATTCATCAGGTGTCCCTTTCAGGAGCCGTGAATCATAAGCCTGGAGTTGCCCCCAAAAGACCGGACATGCTCAGGTTTGAGATTGCGAGCTGATGAACTCGCGCGGCGATTGATATCCTAAGGCGCTGTGCGGGTGAAGATTATTGTAGTGCTCGAACCAGAACGGCAGTTGAGCGATGACGGTTTCGGCATCCGGGGTGGGGTTCACCGCGACGTAATCGCGCTGGAAGGTTTTGACGAAGGCCTCGGCCATGCCGTTCGATTGCGGGCTGCGCACCGGCGTCGTGCACGGTTCCATGCCGATGTCGCGGAGCAAGGACGCGGTGTCCTTGGCGATGAAGCAGGAGCCGTTGTCGGTGAGCCATTCGATGGGTTCGGACAGCATGTTGATGCGGCCGAAGCGGTTCTCCACGGCGGTGATCACGAGGTCCTGCACGTCCTGGCTCTTGATGCCTTCGGTGGTGGCGACATGAGCGATTGCCTCACGGTCGCAACAGTCGAGGGCGAAGGCGACCCGGACCTTCTCCTTGTTGTCGCAGCCGATCTCGAAGCCGTCGGAGCACCATCTGATGTTCGAACGTTCGACGGCGACCTGACCGTCGTGGAGGCGATCATCGACCGCTCCGGTGTGGCGCACCAACAGCAGATTGTGCAGCTTCATGACCCGGTAAACGCGCTTGGCGTTGGGCCACGAACGCCCGTCTTTCCGGGCATTGCGGCGCAGGATGGCATGGACACGCCGATAGCCGTAGGTGGGCATGTCGGCGATGATGGCCTTGATATCCTCAACCAGTTCCCGATCCGGGAGTGGTGGGCGTCCTCTGGCTCTGGAAAGGGAGCCTGTGGCACGCGCAGCGATATTCGACCGGGCGACACCTAGAGTTTCGCAGACGGTCTTCATTCCAAAATCCCCCTCGGAAGAGAGAGCGAGCGCAACAGATGTTTTTTTGGGCTACCGGCGATTTCGAGGGCTTCCTTCAGGATTTCGCTTTCCATCGTCTTCTTGCCCAACAGGCGTTGCAACTCCTTAACCTGGGCCTGAAGCGCCCGGTATTCCGAAGCCGGAACGACCTCCTCTTCGGCGGCCGTTGCCGTCAGTGCCCCTTGGGACGCCAGCTTGCGCCAGGCGAACAACTGGTTCGGCTGGATGCCGTGCCGGCGCGCGACGATGCTCACCGTCGCGTCCGCCTCATAGGTCTCGTGGATGATCGCCAGCTTCTCTGCCGTGCTCCAGCGCCGCCGACGTTCCGGCCCGGAGAGAACTTCCATCTTAAAATTGCTGCTAGTCATATTACCAACATTACTCCTACCCACTTAGCTAAGTGGGGGAGCATGTCCGGGCCTTTCGGGGGCTAATTCACCGTGAATCATAAGCCGCTAGCGACGCCAACACTTTTTTTGGGGCCGGCCCCTAACTTGCGATTGCATATCTGCAGACGGGGTAGTTAATAACCTTGTTACAAAGTACAAAACAGAGACGCAATATCTTTCACCAATTCTCCATATATCTTTGCATCCTGTTCACTATCCTTGAGTTGACGCACTGCTTTACTATGGTACGGTTATTCTGCGCAAATTAGCGAACAGGGCGCTTGAGATTAATTCAAAGTTCGCTGCATGATGAAATAGACCTTAGCATAGCCGATGCGCTTCCGCCGTTTGCGCGCATCGATTCCACCAATTGTCTGGGGCGCACGAAAACACCATGGCTAAAATCGCAATCGTGACAGGATCGGCAACGGGTATGGGTGCGACTTGCGCCATTGATCTGGCGGCGCGTGGCTGGAACATCGCTATCAACTACACTAAGAGCAAAAAAGAAGCCGATGAGACCTATGTAAAAGTCAAAGCGCAAGGTGTTGAAGCCATTGTAGTGCAGGCTGACGTAGGGCAGGATGCCGATTGTCGCAAATTGGTTGGTGAGACCCTGAGCAGATGGGGGCGCATCGACGGCCTCATCAACAACGCGGGCACTACAAAATTCCAAAAAGCCGACGACCTTGAAGACATCACACCCGAGGATTTCGACCGCATCTTTCGCGTGAATACAACAGGCGCTTTCATGATGAGCCGGGCGGTGTTTCCGGCCATGAGAAAACAATGGGAGGAAAACAAAGAACGAGGTGCGATTGTCAATGTTTCCTCCAATACTACACTTAACGGCAATGGCAGCTCAATACCTTATGTCTTGTCTAAGGGGGCCCTGAATACCCTTACCCTAACGCTTGCACGCTGGCTTAGCCCCGCCGTTCGCGTGAATACCATTTCCCCGGGCTTCATTCAAACGCGTTGGATACTTAACGGCGTCGGCGAAGTTGAATACCGAAAGATGAAAGAAGAAGAGGAACAGCGTACGCCTCTGCACCAGGCAGGCACACCGGAACAGATGTCTGAGGCTGCGCTGTTCCTCCTGACGGAAGCGTCCAACATTACCGGCCAGATCATTGTTGCTGATGCGGGCAGTCATCTTGGGCTGCTGCCGAACGGCTGCAACGAACTGGCGGCGGTATGCACACCGAGAGAGACCGTTTGAAAATCGGCTGCGCGGCTATGGGCCGGGCGCTGTTGTGATTGTGAGATGGCCCTCCCCTCTCCGAGCGGATCGTTTAAGACTGCTCTGTTTTGAAACGAGAGAGGGACGAACCGATGTCGATATTTGTTGTTCAGCCTCTGACGAGGGTGGCGCAAGTTGTTCTGCGCTGTCCTCTCTTCGTGGTGACGTCGCGGATCTCTCGGGAAAGTGGAGCCTTGCACCATGCCGTTGGAAGCATGCGGCGGCGCTCGGACGTGATCAAGGCGAGACGTAGCAAAAGTGGCCCGTATCGTGCCGATGCGCAAAAGCAAATGTCAATGTTTCCACGTGCTTGAAGAACGCGACAAGGAACCACGCTTGCCACCCACTTCTGTTCGGTTCGGTGAGCCGGGGCTTCAGTTCACGATGGGCGCTGCCTCGATTTTTAAAGGACGGTATTGCAGCGCTACAGGCCGAGTCGGTAGCCAGTCAACGGTGAGCGCGACGAACAGCCCACCTTTCCTTTTGTGATTGAGGCCGCGAGATAGGCTCCTTCATCGACAGGAGCGGAACGAATGATTGGAGATCGCGCTGATGCCATGCTTGAAGTCATGGATGAAGCCATGGATGAAGCCAGGCATGAGGGAAGGTATCGTCGGATCGAGGTGATCACCGGTCGGCGCCAGCGGCGGAATTGGACTGACGAGGAGAAGGCGCGGATCCTTGCGGAAAGCGCAGAGCCCGACGTGAACATCTCGGCGATTGCCCGGAGCTGGGGCGTCAATCGCGGTCTGCTGAACGTCTGGCGTCGCGAAGCCGGACTGACCTCTCAACGATCCGCGAAAGCCTGCGCGCAGCCGGCGATGTTCGTGCCGGTGACGGTGGTTGGCGATAGAACGTCTTCCGAGAGCGCGCCGTCGGATGTCGCCCACCATGCCGCGGGTCGTATTGAGATCGAGATTGCCGGCGCGCGCATGACCGTGATCGGCTCGGTGGCGCCCGAGTTGGCGGAAGCGATGGTGGCGGCGTTGCGAGGACGCCGGTGATCGGATTTTCGCCGAATGGCGTGAAGATCATGGTGGCGACGCAGCCGGTCGACTTCCGGCGCGGCATGAATGGGCTTGTGGCCTTGGTGGCGTCCGCGCTTGCGGCCGATCCGTTTTTATGTGCCGGGCGAGATTATGTGGCGGATCCGTCCCGGCGCCAGCCGAGGCCCGTCTAATCTGGAATTCTCCGCCACATAATATTTCGTGCCTCTTGGGATGGGTGCGGGATCCCCCCGCGCCGCTATTCGGAGGGACAACATGCTCGAGTTCTATTTCTCGTATCGTGGGGTGCTCAAGCGCCTGCATAGTGGTGCGCTTGGTGGCGAGATGGATCGCCTCGCGGAGCATTTTTTCACGCTCGGTTATAAGCGAGCGTCCGCCAAGATTTACCTGAGCCGGATTACCGTAAACGCGCCCAAATAGCTGTCGATGACATCTTGATGGATCGGCATCGGACCACAGTGTCAAGGCAAACTGGCTAAAACGCGGTGGGCCCGCAACTTATGGTAAGCTATACTTTTGGCATTACTGGACGGTCGAAAGGGCCGTCCTCCGCCCCAGAAGCGTTGCTCTGGAATGCAGTGACAAGTCAGCACATGCATGCCTTGACGATCATGTGCCGTCGGCATTGCCTTTTTTTACGGGAGGCTCCCAGGTTGACGTGTGACCATGATGCCGCTCGCCCGCCTCTCAAGCAGGCGAAGTTGTGCCGGCAGCAACAAGTTCTGCGGCGTCTCCGTTTCCAGCAGGGGATATTGAGCTGGGCTGAGAGGAGTCCCGGCTAATTCACAGACGATTTTGCCAACCCTCAGCATCGGCGGCTCCAATGCCGCTTGGGTAGGCGGACAGCATCAACGACCTTGCTTCTCTTGAGGGAAGTTGACCTACCCGACGCCGAAAGCACCAGCTGCCATGTCCCCAAAGCGATCCCCAAAGCGAGAAAGCAGCACACTTATAACGGCAGTGAAAGGGACGGAAAATTGACGTCCAAAGTCGCGAACCTTGTTGTCGTTTTTGTCGAACCCGCGACATAACCTAATTCTCCAGTTTCCAGTTCTGCTCACGGCTAAACGACTGATAAGTCTCGGCGAGTCACGCATTCCAGGAGCCCAGCCGAGTTGGCATGAGCTTTGAAGTCATTGAGGAGCGGCGGAAATGGTCGAGCGGCATTCGGATGACGGGAATCGCGAATGTTGAAATGGAAGACGGCGCCGCTTGGGGGTGAGTCCAGTGTCAACTACCGATTATCTCTCCAAGCTTATCAATAAAGCGCCCAAGCTCGTGGAGTATCGACAGATCTCGCAGTGCGGGACGATCTGCCTTCGGATCAACGAGGGAAACGAACCCGAAGTGTTGCTTCTTACCAGTCGCGGCACAGGCAGGTGGATT
Source organism: Sinorhizobium sp. 8-89 (assembly GCF_030124325.1). Taxonomy (GTDB): domain Bacteria; phylum Pseudomonadota; class Alphaproteobacteria; order Rhizobiales; family Rhizobiaceae; genus Sinorhizobium. The sequence goes on along the minus strand of NZ_JASKLR010000038.1, from coordinate 20,079 downwards.
ATTCCAAAAGGTTACTTAGAGCGAAACGAACAACCGCACAAATGCGCCAAACGTGAAGCTTTGGAGGAAGCCGGCGTCACTGGAAAAATCGGCAAGAAGCCGATCGGCTCCTATACTTACATTAAGGATAGCAAGAGGCCGCCCCATATGGTTTCTGTGTTCCTGATGGAGTTCAAGGACGAAGTTGATGACTTTCGAGAGAAAGGGCAGCGGACCAGGCGGTGGGTTTCGCCACTGGAGGCCGCGGACCTCGTTGTTGAAACAGAACTACAAGGACTTTTCAGACGGGCTGAGTTGAACAACAAATGCGGCCTCCGACGTTAGAGATCAAGGCCCCCATGGTTCTGCTGCCGGGAATGGCAAATAGAGTAAGCGGCGGGGGCGATCCTTCTCTATCTTGAAGCCGCCGCTCTGATTGGCACAGCTCCATTGTGCCGATCTGTACTGCTGTGGCCGACAGTCGCCTACCGCAGCAAGACGGTCGTCACGGGCTTCCAATTGCCCACTTCGCGTGGTCGGAAAGCGCGTTTAAACTATTTGGAGGCGAAGAAGGATGCCAAGGATGGCCAGGGCATGTGCCAGTTCAGCCGCGCGCTTTCACTAGAGGCGGCAACGCCTTCCTGCCCGGCTTTATCGAACGTCATGATGCGCATTTTGCCCGCAGCCCTGCCCGACCCGCAGAACCTGCATCGGCCGCTGAGCCTTGTGCCGGCCTACTCAACGAGATTTTCTGCAAGCGTGAACAGCGTTTACGCGGCGCTCAGTTGACGTTCTCCTACGAGCTCAAGCGGATCCTGCTCGAGGGAGGACGAGGTGACACCGGCCTAGTGAAGCCATCGCACTCCCTGTCCGCCCGGTGCGAGAAACGTCGGTGATCATAACGATTGCGATGACTGGGAAACGCAACCCCATCAGCTGAATGAAACCGCAAGCCCCCAAGTCCGGAAGGAGCGGGCCATCGTGCTCATTTTCGTCAAGGACAAGGCTTCGCCGACGACCGGCGTTTTCCGGACGGCATTACGAAACGTCGAAACGCTCAAGCATCTTTTTAAGCTGGAGGTTCTGCCGGTGAAGCTTGGGAGCAAGCAGTCGTCGCAGTTCTTTAATCTCTTCGTCGAGGATTTTTACGTCATTGAAGAAAGTATCCTCGGAAGACGAGTGTACACTTTGAGCTTCATTTGTGGCGGCGGCGCCCTGCGCAACGAGGCGGGCGCGGCCTCTCTTAGCAGGTTCTCGACGCTTGATCGGCGGTTTTCTTTGGGACTTTGTGCTTGTCTCGCCTTTCGACACCAATTCATCCGCGACACCCGAACGTTGGGCTTCCCCGGGCGCAGGGGTTTGAGCCTTTTCAATATCAAACGGCAGGCTCGTTGCCTGCACGACATCGGGCTGGCCTTTCGTCTCCTCGAATGGCACTGACGCTTGATCAACCGGGACCCCCGCATCGTGATCAGGTGTGCTGGAAGCTTGCGCTGTATCAGCAGACGGAAGCGCCGACGCGTGTTGCGATTCGCTTTCGAGAGCCTCGGGCTCAGTGTCATGCCCATTCGAATTCTCTTGCACTTTCGCTGGTTGCCGCCGCGACGACGTCAATTGAACAAGCAATTTCCACGGTGTTTTCATAGGGTTCCAACCTCGACTGAAACCTGGACTGCAATCCAGGTATGTTCACATGCCGTTCGGCGGGGCACGATGATGTGCGGCCGGCGAATATCGCCCCTCCTGAACATGGACTGAGGGTCATTGTCTCTACAAGCGTCTTTTCGATGACGGTCGCGTGCCGGTGTCCATGACCGTCTTTGCGGTATCAAGGGCCGGCCCCATCCCGGCGTCGCGAGCTTAGCGGCCCGCCGAATGGAGCGCCGGAGGTTGGGCATCCTGATCCTCGCTGGGAAGGAGAACGAACTGCAAGTCCTCATTAGATACACCTGTTTGGAACAGGCTCCCGTTCATCTGACGAAAGGATGCGATGGAAATCTACCGGAGCGGACGGCGCACGGGAGATGTGGCCTTGAAGGCGAAAACGGCGAAAGTGCGTTGTCAGTGGCGTGTCCTCAGTTCCTCAACGTTCACGACGCTGTCGAAAACATAGCCCGCGCCCCGCTCGGTGCGGATATATTGCGGGCTTAGGCTCCTGCCCTGCCCCAGCTTGCGGCGAAGGCGCAGGATTTGAACATCGATGCTGCGGTCATAGACGTCTTGATCATAGACGCGCGTCGCCATCAGAAGCTGCTCGCGCGAAAGCACCCGGCCCGGATTTCTAAGAAAGGCCATCAGGAGGTTGAACTCGCCCGCAGTGAGCCTGATTTCAGAATCCGTCCCTCGGCGCAAGCGGCGGCGCTTCGTGCTGACTCGCCAGTCATCGAAATGGAAGATCGTGTTTCGTCCACGCTCCGGCCGCTCGCGTAAGGCGGCGCGCAAGCGGGCTAGGAACTCCGGAAGGCCGAAGGGCTTGGTGATGTAGTCTCGAGCCCCCGTTTCGAGGCCGGTTACCTTGTCAGCCTCACCAAGGTAATCGCCGCTGATGATGATGATCGGAAGATCGCTCTTGGCGCCAAACTCCCGAACGAGTTGAAGACCATCTTCTCGGCCGAGGCTGAGATCAATAATTGCTAGATCTATCGCTTCGGAAGCCACCTTGCCGGCGGCCTGCTGACAGTTTTCGACCGCTCTGATCCTAAACTCATGCTTAGACAAGAAGTCCACTAGCAGCTCTCTCATTGAAGGGTCCTGACTGACAACGAGAATGTTCTTCATGTTCACTCCTGCAGTGCGGCCTGGCTTCCTGGCCATGACACCCAAATAGGGACAGTCAGCAGGTGGGACAATCATCATCAGGCGCATAGCAGAATAGCGCAGACAAATAGTCTCATGCACGCGGCGTGCCGCTGTGGACCAGGAACTGAATTCTCCGGCCGCTAGTCTTTGATCGATCGCGCGTTCTCCGGATACTTAACTCAGAGTATTGCCCAGGCCGGTACGACTACACTGTGGGAGAACGATCCCCCTTCCCCACCGGAATACCGTTTTCCTCCGATCCTTTAGCGCCGTCATTGGCATCTGCGCACCCCGTATGTGCTTTTCCGCACAGCTCCAAATGTCCGCCCAGATTTGTTTCACTTGAAACCTCGCTATCGTTGACATCCTTATGTATTTCACGAGACTTACTGACGCTACCATCAGTCATCCTGACTGGTAGCATGATAGGAACCTAAATATGAAAGGTCGATATGATGACCTATGTTTTACAAGAACCAGCACGTCTTTTTCCACTTGACGATATGTCAAAATCTATACTCACACCAACTGCTTCATTGCTCGCGCGGCATGAACTCTCCTGGCCGGCTGAACGATTGGGGAGCCGAGCTCGGTTGGTTATCGCTAGGACAGGAGGTGACGATGAGTAGATTGATCGTTGTCTCAAACAGGGTTTCGCTGCCCGATGAGCATGGCTCACTGCCAGCGGGCGGTATGGCCATTGCGCTGAGTGCCGCGCTTCGGCGTAGGCACGGTCTCTGGATGGGCTGGTCGGGGAAGGTGAAAGCTGACGAAGAACCGGCAGCCTTCACGAGGCGGGAGGTCGGCGGCATCACGTACGCGCTGATCGATCTGTCTCAAAAGGATCTGGATGAGTACTACTACGGCTTCTCCAACCAGGTTCTTTGGCCGATCTTCCACGACCGTGCCGACCTCGCTGAATATTCCGAGGCGCGAGAGACCGCATATTACCGCGTCAACAAGCTGTTCGCAGATCAGCTGGAGCTGCTCCTGCGCGAGGACGACGTCGTATGGGTGCACGACTATCACCTGATCCCGCTTGCGGCAGAACTGCGCCGACGCCACCACAAAAACCGGATCGGCTTTTTCCTGCACACTTCATGGCCGGCGGCGGACATGCTCGTCACTCTGCCGAACTATAATACTCTGCTGCGCGGTCTTTCGTTTTATGACCTCGTCGGCTTTCATACCAAGAACGATCTCAGCAACTTCTCCGAATGCCTGCGCCGCCAGGAGTTGAGAGACATCAACGAAGACCACTGCCGAACCTATGCCAACGCATTTCGCTGCGGCGTCTTTCCGATCAGCATCGACGCGGCTGGGTTCGCAAGCCTCGCCGAGCGCGACGAGGATCTGCGGGACAGCTATTGCAGGCTTGCCGGTTATGACATCGTGATCGGCGTCGACCGCCTTGATTATTCGAAGGGTATCGAGAACCGCATCATCGCCTTTAATCGATTCCTGCGAAGCAACAAGCATCGCAAACGCAAGACTTTGCTGCTGCAGATCACCCCGAAATCCCGCGAAAAAATACCGGCATATCAGGCGATGCAAAAGGACGTCGCCGAGTTGGTGGGGCGCGTCGATGGGGAACTCGGAACCGTCGGCTGGGTGCCTGTGCACTACATCAATCAGTCGCTCGGGCAACCGGAACTGGCCCGCCTCTACCGCAGGGCACGCGTTGGCCTCGTGACCCCACTTCGCGACGGCATGAACCTGGTGGCGAAGGAATATGTCGCTGCGCAGGACCCGCGTGACCCAGGTGTTCTCGTGCTCTCGCGCTTTGCCGGTGCCGCCAATGAGTTGGGCGAAGCGATCCTCGTTAATCCCTATGACCCTGAGGACGTGGCGGGTGCTATAGAAACCGCGCTGGACATGCCGCGAGATGAGCGGATTACGCGTTGGACCGCGATGATGGAGAGGCTTCGCAAGCACAATGTCTATCGCTGGTGCGACGACTTTCTCTCAAGCCTGGATCCGCCCCGAGGCTTGACGGCGTCGTTGGACCCTGCCTCGCCTGTAGCAGGCTGAAGGCGATTAGGTAAATCAGGCAGCATTCCGAACTCGCGGAGGGTGGCGAATGTGTCGTGATAAAAGCCACGGCAGACCATTTCCTCCGACGGCCGGGCCGAGGAAAATAGAGGGCGCAGGCGTGCGTGGCGGAGAACTCATGGGTTGCGCCAGATCATCAACCTGGTTGGGGCGATCATTCTCAAAAGCCGTCCGCTCGCTGGCTCGACGAGATCGCCTTCAACACTGCCGAGCGCGCGTGGCCATCCCACCGAAACCGCAAGAAGGCCCTCGTCGCCTGCCCGGACGAGCGTTGAGCAGGCGACTACCATTCCCTATCGGGAGCGCGCAGATTCAATGATGTCGATCCGGCTGGTGAAACCGCTGATGTGCTCAGGAGCTTGGCCTCTACACCGCAGAGGCCAATTCTCCAAGACGTTAACCTGAGCACACTGCCTGGGAAGGCACGAGGAAAGGCCTATGGATGAGCTCGCCTGCAATGGCAACACTTCAAAAGCGTGGGAACGGCCGCAACTGATCGTCGCTGGCCCTCGCACCGCACCGCAACGGCAAAGGCTGACGTCGATTGACCTGAACCTGCTGTTGGCTCTCGAGGCGCTGCTGGAGCACCGTAATGTCACGCATGCGGCCCGGGACCTGGGCTTGAGCCAACCGTCGATAAGCAGAGCGTTAACCAGGCTGCGGGGCATTTTCAATGACGAGCTATTGGTTCGCGGCTCGGGCGGCATGCTTCCGACGCCGTATGCCGAACGCCTGGCCCAAATGCTGCCGCCAGTGTTGGATTCAATTCGCAGGATGGTGAACCGCGGCTTTGCCCAGAGAGAGTGGCGGTCAACGGTAAGAATGGCAATGTCTGATCACCAAGCGCTGGTGCTGCTGCCGCCTCTCCTACCGCTTCTGCGCGAGCGCGCCCCTAATCTCAACATAGTAACCGATTCGCGCCTCACCGGCGCGCTCCGACGGCTTGATGAAGGCGACATCGATGTGGCCGTTGGGCAGATCGGTGCGACTCCACAGGGCTACTTTCGGCGGAGGCTCTACACCGACCGCTTTGCTTGCCTGCTACGCAACGACCACCCAGCCCTGGGGCAGGAATGGACGATCGACACCTTCGCGGCCTTGCGCCACGCCGCGATTGCCTCGGATTCCAAGGACGGTTTCGGCCGGGTGCACGACGAGTTGGCCAAGTTAGATCTCCAGGATCGCGAGCCGGTCCTGGTTTCTAACGTTCTCACGGCCGCGTTGGCGATCGTGGCGACCGATCTGGTGCTGGTTGTACCACGCCGCGTCGCGACTAGGATCACCCCCTTGCTGCCGCTCGCGATTGTCGATCCGCCTGTGGAGCTAACTCCCTACGAGGTCGTGCTGATCTGGCACGAGCGTTGCCATCGCGACCCGGACCATTGCCGGCTGCGCCACGAGATTACCGCCGCGGCGGGAACAGAGCTGGCACAAGCATCATAATAAGGGCAAGGGCAACCGCTAATGCGCCGTCCAGCCAATGAGTGTCATCCGATCCGAAATCTGGCTGTCTTTAGGATATTTCGGAGACAGTTCGTTATCCCCCTCTCCGCCGGAAGGCGAAGCTGGCTGCGCTGCGCCAACACAGCGAACTCGACGCGTTCCATTTCGAGCGAGAATTTGAAGCAAGGATTTTCGGCAATCTGCCAAGCGAAAGCGTATTCACACGCTCAACCATCTACACAATCTAAGTCTCCCCTTGTCGACCGCCGTGCGGCGTGTCAAGCCTTCCGTCAGCCATATCCCCAGGGTGCCTCTGGGGTGCATGCATCCATTCTGGCCGCGTATCTCGGCTCGGACCCGGTGACAGGTACTTCGTTAGCTCAAATCGCGAGCTCTCTGCCGCAGCTCGATATGGTTGATCACCGTTTGTTGCGGCCAGAACGCTCCCCGCAAATTGTCATCGTCGATTGTCGCGAGCTGGAGGAACACAAGCATGCTCGCGTGAGTCTCTCATCCGAACTAGTGCAACTAGCCTTGGTTGCGGAAGGCAGCTTGGACCGAAGGGCGGTTTTCTCCAACGGATACTCCGATTACCTGCTTTGGCCGCTAATCGAGGAGGAAGTTCTAAGCAGACTTACCGCCTGCGTCGCCGAGATCGCGCGGCGTTCAGCCCCGCCATTCTTCTCAGCCGATGCGCTTGTGCAGGACTCATGCGTTCTGCTGGCGCAGCGGATCGACCAGCAGATCACTCTCAGCAAATTGGCTCGCACGGTTGGGACGAACAAGACAACGCTCGTCAACCGGTTCGAGGCATCCTTTGGCTGTGGCCCTATGACTTGGTTACGGCACTATCGGATGACCCTGGCTGCCGCGCGCTTGCGAAGCGGGCATGAAAGCGTCGCCACGGTCGCCGCATCTTTAGGCTACGAGAACAGCAACAACTTCTCTACAGCGTTCAAGGCGTTTCATGGCCTCTCGCCGCTACGCTATCGCAAAATGGTAGCCGGCAAAGAAAAGTCTGTCCGACGCAAAGGTTAGGACCGGAGCGAAATGGTATACAGCAGTGGAGGCGCGCAAAAATCATATCGCTCTTAGGTGTACGCACTCCAGGCAGCTCACGGCTGCCACAGCAACGCTCAGGTCTCCCACAGGAGGATAATCATGTCGAACGCATTTGTATTGAATGTTCACGAGCGTGAACAGAGCTATTCGCTCAAGAACTACGAGGCGGCGGCGGCGTTTTTCTACGCCAAGCCCCTGGTTTTGGCCCAACCAGATGCCACGCCCCCCAGTGACGACACGATCGCCAACGATCACGGGACAATACAGTTTCACCTCATCGGCCAGAAACCTAACGACCCGAAGTACAGTCGCGTCATGAATGAGAATGGGGACAACCTCCTGGCGATAGGGGGACTCATTCACGACTATATGCATACCCATTATCCCGCCATTGATTCGCAAAAACTGGACATCAACACCTGGACAGACGTTATTGCAAACATCCCTGATGTTTCGATTGGCGGGAAAAAACTGAAGAGTTATTCAAACAGGCTTGTCGGCACTTCTGTCTCGGCCACTTTCCTCTCCTTGCTTGCCACGGCGATCATTACCGACGGGGCATCGCTGCTGATGGATTTCCAGTCCTTCCTCACAAAGATGGGCGACCTCACCTTCAGGGCCAACGGCAAGGCGCAGCAATACAAAGCGCTGACATGCACCTACCAGAGCTACCTTCTCGATAATGGGGCAGGCGGACATTATGATTACGGAGCGATCGTTCTGCGTCAGATTGAGTTCAAAGAGCACTTCATTGAGCTGAAATCCTGTTGCTCCTCGGCGCAATACGTCAACGTCGACATCGACTATAGCGAGGTCAACACTCTGGTTCAGACTCGACGGATCCGCAAACACGGCTCCGACTACGAAAACTTCCGGAAGCTCGTGAATGCAAACTCCACCAAGCAGTTCAAGAACGCGAGGAACTTCTTCGACGGCGGCTCGACGCCGGAAGGAGAATTGAAGCCGGTCCAATCGTGAGCCTTTGGTCGAAAAGCAGCGCAACCAACGGCATGGGGTTGGCCAACCTTCCCCGCGTCATTGGATGTAACAGAGCAGTCCGGCGAACCTTTGCGGACTGCCACGCTCTCTCGCGCCCCCGGCCAGCGGACTTTTGTCCCGTCTCCAAAAAGAAGCAAACATGAACCCATTCGCAAAAACAGCTGCGGGCCTGTTCGTGGTGATAGCCCCCCAGAAGAGCAAACCGCTGGAAGCAGAGAGGATTTGCTCTGCCTTGATCCGGAAACTATCCGAAGATCCAAACCGCAATCTGGATGCTAGGACGTGGCAGAATGCCGTGCAAATGATACCGAACCTGGTGGAAACCGCCTCGACTTCAAGGAAGCTGAACGCCACGATTGCCGATACTGATTTGCCCCATGCCCTTGCGTCAATCTGTGCAAATGCTGTCGGCGACCGCCAAGGCAGCGGCCTGGCGAAGCCAATTAGTAGCTACCTGAGGAAATACGGGGAACCGATCGCATTCAATTGCCTCATCCTGGATCAATCCGACCCCGCGGAAATCCACCTATTCTTGACTTGTCTTGCGGTGGTCGAAGGTGGAAGGCCGGACAGTCGCGCCATCACCGCGACGTTGCTGTCGGCGTCGCTAAATCTGTCCGACGAGCAAACGCAATCCGCTATCGTGCAGATTTTCGGCCGTTTCGGCCCGCCGAGCGACTCACAGTGCTACCTGCGCGTTTTGCCGTGATCGGGGTGCCCAGCCCTATATTGCAGGTGGAGAGGACCATACCAGTGGTCATCCCTGGTCATGCGCAATGCGAACCTGTACGAGGATGGCCAAGGCCTGGTCTCCTCACGGAGGCGAATTGGCGGAGACACCTTCCGCAGTCGCCTGGGGTAAACCTGCCGGATGGGCAACATCTTACGCGGTCGACGGATGGTGACCAAGGGCAAAGAACCCGTGTAGTGTTGGGAGCGAACAGGAGGGTTGGCGGTTCTCAATACGACCTTTGAGGAGGTCCGAAAATGAGAGACGTGCTATGGAGTACTTCGCTCTGGGTGACGCTGCAAAACGGCATGAGAGGCCAGTTCTGCGGTGAAGCGTCACTTGCGTGCAGCGACGCTGGGCTCTCGACCGCCGAGATGGTGAGGCGGCACCCATAAATTCGCCCGAAAGGCCGAAATCATGCGGATGTTGCCCGCGCCTCACCCCGGAAGAGGAGCTTTCCACCATGCCAAACTCCTGAATAGGCCTCGCGTCTACCGGCACCGGCAGAGGTCTGACGAAGCATCTTCCGGTCAACAACGACACGATCCTGCGGCACCCTCAAACGTGAAGCAGCACCTTCCTGATGAGTCCACCCCAAGCTCGCGGCCGCGGCACGCCCTGTCTGAGCAAGCGCGGCTGACGCTCGCAAGCACTCGTGAGGGAGTTATGTTATGGCGATCTTGTTCACGATTTTTCGCAATGGAAAAGACTTCTCAAGTTCGGCTGATGGAAATAGCGATTACGTAGGGCAGTGTGCCGTATAAAGGCAGGATCGGCTTCTACAACATCTTCGCTTGGAGCAGGATTCAGCAACTGTACTACCAAGCCGCGGACCTTCCTTACGCTAATGGTTTTTGGGCGATGTTCATCGAACCCACCGCGCTTGGCGAAGGACTGAATTTCCTCACCCTCAATACCGACGATCAGGCTGCGCGTTCGGTTTCGGGCCAATTTGCGGGCCATGCCTCTAATAGCCATCTTGTCACCTATTGCCCCGCGATGCTGGCTCTTCCTGGCTCGTATACTGACCAGATCCTCGAGAGGTGGTGGTCGTGAGCGGGTCGTTGACCGCCCTGTCAAACCGCTTCAACCGAAGCCTCCGATCGGGAACCAACCTGCGGAATGGTACGGTAGTCACCGAGATCCGCCTCCTTCAACAACTTCCAGTAATCGATCAGGCGCCAAGGGCTGTTCGTTACGATTCGCCCACGGTCGTTGCGGAAAAAGGTGGACATGCCGGGATGGCTCCAGATCATCTGCTGATGCATTTTTTGGATAGTCCGGTTGTAACGTTGATATACATCTTGCCGGCATTCCACCTCAACAAGCTTCTTCTCGCCCATCTGGCGCAGAACACTCAGCACGTAATCGATTTGGCTTTCAATCGTGAAGATAAAGCTGCCGCGATGGCCGAGCGCCGTATTGGGGCCATAGAGCATGAAGAAGTTCGGGAATCCCGCTACAACGGTGCCAAGATAAGCCTGACAGTCATCATCGTTCCAGACCTCACGTACTGTCCGACTGTTGCGTCCGATCACCTGAATCGGAAGTAGATAGCGTGTGGTATCGTAGCCCGAGGCGACGATGAGAACATCTGCCTCATGCGTTTCGCCATTTATCGCATGGATTGATCTCCCCTCAACACGCGCAGCAGCGGCGTCTACCAGCGTAACATGCGTCTTCAGTAGGGTCTTGTACCAGCCGTTGTCTAGGAGCATCCGCTTGCCGAATGGCGGGTACGGCGGGATGACCTTGGCCATGAGGTCAGGGCGCCCCGCCAGCTGTTTCTCGATGTATCGTGTGTAAGTCTCGCGGTCGCCGTCGTTTACCGCATTCACGGAACGGTCCGGATGCGGCCAAGCCGGGTCCTTCTGCAGGGCCTCGTGCACTTCACTGTCGAAAATCCAACTCAGCCTTAGCCTGTACAGCCATTCGTAGTGTGGCACCTCGCGGAGTAAGAACTGCACCGGTTCCGGGACCGGCATTTGAAATTTTGGGAAGGGCGCCGCCCATTGGCGTGAACGCTGGAAGATTGTCAAGGCACCCACCCGATCTGCGATGGCGGGAACAACCTGCATTGCCGAGGCCCCATTCCCAATCACGGCCACGCGTTTGCCGTCGAGCGCGACTTCTGGATCCCATTCCGAGGTATGTACCACCGGGCCGTCGAAGTCGCGCAGGCCCGAAATGATGGGCCATTTCGGCGTGGTGAAGCCACCCACGGCCGAGATGACCACATTGGTCACGAGGGTTTCTTCCGTACCGTTGGGCAGGCATAACCGGGAGTGCCAAGTCCGGCTCTCTTCGTCATAGCGGGTGACCAGGCACTCGGTGCCGTAGCGGATGAAGCTCTCGATCTCAAAGTCGCGGGCAACACGGTTGAAGTAGTCGTCGATTTCCTTCTGCAACGGGAAGAACTTGCTCCAGTCGCCACTTGCAAAAGTGTAGGAGTAGAGATGTCCGGGCGTGTCCACTCCGCAGCCAGGATAGTGATGTGAGTGCCAGACCCCGCCGGTGCTGTCTTGCTTTTCGATTTGGATGTAAGAGATGCCCAATTGTCGTAACCGAATCGCGGCTGCAACACCGGACATGCCCGCCCCGATGACGAGCACACGAAACCCCTCTGGCAAGGACACCGGATCCGGAATGGCGCCTGAATACCTCTGCAGCTTATGGATCATCATGTCAGCGTATTCCGGCGGAATAGGCTCGGCCTCCGACACGGTCAGCATGCGGATCAACTCTTCTGCCGACAGGTCCTGCTTGACGACGTGTGCGCCGTGGCGCCAAGCGATGATGGCGGCCAGTGCTGCGTCGCGGATCTCCGTCTGCAATTCGGCCGCCAGGCCTCCGGAATCGTTGTCGCCCCAGCCACTCTTCACGGGGACAAACGGCGGGTTGAGCCAGTACTCCTGTCCTGTGAACTGATACAGAAGGAGCAGTAGGGTTGGAATATTGGCTGAAGGGAGCGCCTCGGCAATTCGTTGGCGGAACAGGTCGAGGTCGGCAGAGTGAGCCATGATTTAGGTTCCTACTGTTGCTTGAATCCGGATCACCCCGCCAGACGCGACATTCAATGCAAGTTTTCCTGCCCGGCTTCGGCGTGGTTTCCGCAATTGGCATTAGGGAAGATTCGGCAAGAGACTTGCCGAATATCTGATCCAAATCACGCTTGAGCGCGTCGGTATCGATCACTCCTCCCACGGCCACGGCAAGATTGCTGCGCGCGAAACCCGCTTATGAAAAGAGTCGACGGTCGTGACGGCGGGCGGGTTTGCTCGACCCCTCATGCCGGTGGCGGGGGCACAGCAGCGGAAAATGCGCCGGTGCGGCCTCGGCTCGACCGGCCAGTTACTTCTGCATCTGAAACGATCCGCTCCCTGACGATCGGAAGTAGGACCCGGCAGAAACCATTGTGCTAGCATTTCGATACCTTTGCGAGATAAGTCGGTCCGTGACGCGTCTGCGAATGCCTAAAAGCAATATGTGTGCCAAAGGAAACTCTCTTTCTGATACAACGACATAGCGGCTGTCTTGCATGTCCATTGTCCGACATCGAACGAGGCTCAAGCGGCATTGACGTGGCGCACGCCTGACGCATCCCCGCGCAACGGCACTCGTATTCGACGACGCCGGGGCGGCCGGCGAGCGTCTCCACCGTCAACGAACCAGGATTTTCGGCGCTGCCGGCATACTCACCGTCGGGCCGCTCGGAGTGAATGGACAGAAAAGCGAGACAGGCCTGCGCGAAAATCTAGTTTTGGGGGTTCCGAGCACCTGGCGACGCCGGCAAGGCCCCTGTAAGTAAATCGGCAAAGCCGACAGAATTGTCGGCTACCGCTCAAAGGCACTGAGCATGGTCATAACCGCCTGCATGAATAGCGCTGCCGGAATTGACAGCGACGATGATGCGAGCCTTGGCCGAACTTCGTGCTGGGGAAGCTGGATGAGAAAAGCTGTCATGAATGGTTCAAGGTGCGAGAGCGCACGATTGCGACGGTCTATTGGGTGGACCTGCGACGGACAGTGGACGGAACTTTAAAATCGTGCAGAGCCGCCCAATGACGCTGCCTGACCGGCACCTCGCCTGTGGGGAAGCGCTCGAGGCATGTTTCAGGTTCTGGCAGCGGTGGCGGAACCGTCCGGCTGACACGTGACACTGCCGCTGACGCAGAGCGTGGTCGTTTTCCTTCGTGATGCGGGCGAAAAGAAGCTGCTTCATCGCTGTCCAGCTCACACCCGCGAATTCCCCTGCTGAAAGGAGCTCGCACAACTAGATTGTTTTATTGCCGTAACCTAGGGGACATACAGCTGGCTGCTTCTTGCTATTTTACGGCACCGGGCCTTACGATCGTCGCTATATTGTCTCACGACAACACCTGGTCATTTTCTATCCTTGCTTTAATTCACCTTCTCCAACACGTGAATGTCTGAGCCGGCATTGTCTGAGAGCACATCGATCGAGACAAGCCCCGCTCGGCGTGCACATTTTTTGAAGAACAACTCAGAAAAAGAAAACGAGTTCTTTAGATGCAGGCGATCACCACTTAACAGTATAATCTCTTTGCCACCAAGGCAAAAAGTCAAATTCCTTTTGACAACCCCAGTATGTATGACTTGCATAAATTGGTCATCACCTCTTATATCCGCCTCATACTCAAATCCCTCTGGATCGAAATTGGCGTCGACGGGCAGCTCTGCTTTCATTCTGTAGAACACGTTTAGCTGAAATTCAGGATGCGCTTCATAGTAGGACTTCGCGACATCCCTCCTCAGATCAGAGCCAATTGAGATCGCAACCCAGCATCGCTTCGCGCTATTCGATATCTTCTTCAGCGCCTCGACGACCGCCTCCACTGGGGGCGTATCACTTATCGAGGCGGCAAGGTTTCCAAATGTCCGACCAAACATGACAACGAATGCCGCTTCATCGTCGGGAAAATAGCGTCGCCCGGAGAATATATCGTCGCGTATGAATTCGATTTTCAACCCGAAAGCAGACGACAATTGCGCTATATCCCCGAGGAACTCTTTCGACCGGTCGACCAGCGTGCAACGTGAGGTCTCGCCGCGCAGGCCTGTTACAAGGGGAAGCGTTTTCCGTTGGAAGGCCCGCACTGTTCCGGGCCCATACTCCAGAACCGACACCCCTTTACGACAGCGTTCATCCTGGTGATGCCATTGAACATAATCTCTCACTCTCTCGTGAAGTTTTTGGGCCAACTTGAGCTCAGCATCCACCATATTGGTTGTGCCAGTGACGAGCGCATTACTGATCCTCTGAGCTTCAGCCTTACCCCATAACAATGCGCCACTCATTGAATTGCCATTCCGGTCAACTCCAGTGTGGTGAGCGTATTGTTCAGGGCCTAAGTCTGGCGCATATTTTTGCTGAAACAGCTGCAAACTCGTTGCAAGAAAGCTCAAACTGTTCTCCTCTTGATCCTTTAGCAGCTCGTCGGATTCCCCAGATGGGTCACCTACCGCCGCAAACGACGGTGGTGCGCGTAGTCCGCGTATGCCGTCTTCGATCCAAGAAACCCGCCACAGCGCGGCCTGCTCGTCACAGCAGAAACGCGGCGCAAACGCCGATGAGCGCGTTGAGAGGAGAGGTTACAGGATTGGAAGGAGCACTCCTTGACGTCGATCAAGGGCAACCCGAATTTTGGGACGGTGCACTCCGTTTTCGTTATTCAGGAATCGCCACAGTATATGCGCAAAACGCGGGCGATATCCGCCTCCATCATCGAGAGGCCGAACAAGCCCCCAGAACGAGCAGATGACGGAGTGCCAGTAGCGCGAGGGGAATCTCCACTCGTGGAAGTATCAGCAGCGAGAAGAACGCCGCAATCGCATGGAACCGACCGAGGTCCGCGGGCCACCGGGTTGCAAGTCGGCAAGGTCCAGTTGATGGAGCGTCGCGGAACATACTCGCGGGCGAGGTTCACTATCATGGCAGACAGATCGACACCTACGACCTCCAAACCGGCATCCAGCAACCGACGCGCGGTTGGGACTCCGGTCCCGCAGCCAAGATCCAGAACCCGCGACGCCGTCGGCAAGGACTTGATCAGCCTTCGCCAGCCAAGACTTGGCCCTCCTTGTGTGGAAAGACCTCCGACGGAGCCTGGCTTAGCCAGATGCGGGGAAAACGTCTTTGAGGCTGCGCGCTCCACAGGTGCTTCGGTCGCAGATCTGAGTTCTGCGGGCGTATTTGGAACCTTCGATGCAGTGCATCCCGAATCGCTGACTCTCTACGGCGTAACTAAGCTGGCTGTGGAAGGGATAGCGCGCGTCTATGCGGCTGATTGTGGCGTGGGGAGTGTCGGCTTGAGACCATACGTCGTCTATGGACCCGGAGAGAGCAGCGGAATTTCTGCCGGCCCATCGCTTGCGCGGCTGGATTATGTGCGTCACGTCCAGACACAGGAACCTTATGAGCTGACCATTCGCATACCCGCGATGGGCCTAGGTTTTCTCAGCCGCGCCAGCGTACCGATGTAGGGCAACCTAAACTAGGTGCATTGACTCTACGGCCGGCATTATGAAGCTTTTTTCGGCTTCCTAGTTAGGGTCGACCTCACCTACGCCTCTTTCGTTCCGCCTCATCCCAAGCCGTCAAAGGCTGGAAATCCGGGGCAAAACCGAGCCCCTTCTGCGCATCCGAAGAGATAATTGTCTGGGAAGTGACGACATCGATCAATGCCGGTGCGTTCTGTAACGCTCTATTCAGTGCCGCAGGCAAGTCGTCAGCGTTCTCTACCCGCTCACCATATGCGCCGAGCGCCCGCGCCAGCCCTGCATAGTCCGAGTGTCGCAGCGTGGTCCCGATGACGCGACCACCATAATTCATCTCCTGATCGAGACGCTCGATGTTCCAGGCTGCATTGTTGGAGACGATGAAGACGGCCTTGGCATTGTGCCTCACGGCAGTATCCAATTCCATGGCGTTGATGCCGAAGGCGCCGTCCCCGTTTACCGAGATTACCTGCCGATCCGGCATGGCCAGTGCGGCGGCGACCGCGAAAGGTACGCCGACGCCGAGGCAGCCGAAGGCGCCAGCATCCATGTAGATGTTTGACTGAAGGCCGGTCCTTGCGAAGCTCAGCAGGTCGCCTCCATCGGCAACTCCGATGTAGTCTGGATCGGCCACCTCAGCGATGGCCGTAAAGATGGCTTTCGGGTGTATCTTTCCGTCCGCGGTCGTCGTCAGTGAGGCGGCGCGTCCGGCAGCAATTCGCTCTTCGTGTGCTCGACGCAACCGGTCGGCCCAGTCCCGGTCGATTGCCGACTGCCGGTTCTCTGCGGCATCGAGCATGGCCTCAAGCGCCAGATGCGGCGAGGCCAGCATTTCCGGTTGGCCGCGCCGGTTGTCTATGAGTTCGCTGGGACTGTCGGCAATGCGGATGAAGCGTGCAGCCGGAAACACGGCCGGCGAGCCGTAGCCCAGCTGGTAGTCCAGCTTGCGCCCGATCGAAAGGACGACATCGGCTTCCGTCATCGCCGCTGCCCGCATGGCAGCGACGATTGACGGATGTTCGGGGGGAATAAGTCCGCGGCTTTCCTGTGTGTCGAGATAGAGGGCGCCTGTAGCGTCGAGCAAGCGGACCAACTGAGACCCGGCGCGCCGTGCACCGCGCCCGGTGATGACGAGCGGACGCCGCGCCGACCAGAAGATGGCGGCTGCCTGGTTGACTTCGTCGGGATCGGGCCGCAGGAGACGCGGCGTTTTCGGCTTGAGCCATTCGTCCAGCACCAGTTGCAGCGGAACCCTGGTGCGCAGCACATCCGTCGGTATCTCAATATAGACGGGGCCGGGCTCGCCGCCATCGCCCGTCGCCCGTGCCACCGCTTCGTCGAGTTCTCGGATGACCTGTTCAGGTACGCGCGCAGTGCGGGCGGAACGGGTCACCGGCCGCAAAATCTCTACGTGTGGAATGTCCTGCAGCGGCCCCATATTGGCTTGCGGGCGCGGCGTGCAGCCGGCGATCAGCAGCACCGGTGCGCGACCAAGTGCAGCATTCGCCATGGCGGTTACGGTGTTTGTCACACCCGGGCCGGCGGTGACCATGGCCACCCCGAATTGCCCACTCAGTTCAGCATGGGCATGTGCCATGTGTACCGCCGCGCCCTCGTCGCGGACGTCGATTATACGGAGACCCAACTTGGCGATATGATCCCAGATCGGCTGAATGTGCCCGCCCTGAAGACCGAAAATTCGATCGATGCCGCGCTCCTTCAGAAATCGAGCAATCCAAGCGGCGCAGGAGAGTTTATCCGCATTAAAGTCTTGCATTCTGACAGTCCTAGGATCAACGATAGCAGCTTCCGGCGGGGTTGCGGGTATGCAGCAGGCGATGCAGGATCTTGCCCGTTGCTGTCATCGGCATCTCATCCTCGCGGATGAATGAAATCGATCTCGGCCGCTTGTGGCCGGCGATCCGGCTTTTGCACCAGTCCAGGATTTCGTCCGGGGTGGGGGCCTGGCCGTCTTGGAGAACGATAACGGCATGCACCCGCTCGCCCCATTTTTCGTCTGGGACTGCCATCACAGCGATGTGTTTGACCTTGGGATGCCCGCCGAGTACGCCCTCCACTTCGGCTGGATAGACGTTCTCTCCGCCCGAGATAATCATGTTGCTCTTACGATCGATCAGATAGATGTATCCATCCTCGTCGCGGCGAGCGAGATCTCCGACTGTGCAGTAGTCCCCCCGAAAAGCCTCCCTAGTCTTTTCAGGCAGGTTCCAGTAGCCGTCGAATGTGTAAGGATTGCAGGAATAGAGCTCGCCCGCCTCTCCGTCCGGTACCTCGTTGCCGAGGGGATCGAGCAGCTTGATTCTTCGCGAACCGATGCATTCTCTCCCTACCGAGCCGAGATTCGAAAGCTGCTCGTCGGGGTGCAGTATGGTAACCATGCCCGCTTCGGTCGATCCATAAAGCTCGTAGAGCCCGGCATTCCGGAAGTAGTCCATGATCGCCAGCTTGGTGTCACGATGGGCCGGCGCGGACGAGATCATCAGCTTCGTTACGGCGTCGAGATTGTACCGCCGTCGCACGGCTGAAGGGAGTCCAAGCATCATGATGTAATGCGTTGGGACCA
Source organism: Sinorhizobium sp. 8-89 (assembly GCF_030124325.1). Classification (GTDB taxonomy): domain Bacteria; phylum Pseudomonadota; class Alphaproteobacteria; order Rhizobiales; family Rhizobiaceae; genus Sinorhizobium. The sequence continues at coordinate 1,912 of NZ_JASKLR010000038.1, read as the reverse complement.
GTGAAGTGAAGGTCGCGCCGCCTTGTGCAAGAGTGTGGACGAGGTGCTCGGGATCGAACTTCTTCCTGCTGTAGATTGTGCAGGCCGCGCCGCAGTAAGCAAAAGCTCCCAGAAGGAACAGCGAATTGGCGTGACACATCGGCATCGCCAGTAGCGCGGTGTCTCTCGCGGTCAGTGTCAACTCAACGTCTGCCACGAGCGCCATGATTGCGCTGCTGCCGTGATTGCGGACCGCGCCTTTCGGCTTGCCCGTCGTGCCCGACGTGTACATCAGCGTCGATGGATCATCGGTAGAAATATTAATCGAAGTCGCGGAATCACTCGCGGCGGCGATCAGGTCCTCGTAGGCGCGATAGCCCGCGATTCGGGTGTGCTCGCCGAAAATGACGAAGTTGCTCGCCGGAAGCGGAAGGTCCGCCCGCACGGGCTCGATCGAGCCGAGCAACTCGTCCTGAACGATCAGAACCCGCGCCTGACAGTCCTCAATGAGGTATAGAATCTCCGGTCCGACGAGGCGAAAATTAATCGGTACCGCGATCAAGCCAGCCTTGGCGGTCGCTGCATAGATCTCCACCCACTCCAGGCAGTTATAGGCCAGCACGCACACCCGGTCGCCCTTGGCAAGCCCCATGCCGACAAGCGCGTTGGCGAGGCGGCAAGCTCTGTCGTTCCAGGCTCGGTAGGTCAATTCCCTGTCAAGATCGCGTGCTCCGATCTTGTCAGGGAAGACGCGGGCGTATGTCCCCAAAACCTCGCCAAGATGTGCGATTTGGCTCATCTTATTTGCCCCCATTGAAAGCACGAGCTCGCGACCTGTCAAAAGGTGCCTTTCCGAAGGAGATCGACATCCGCTCGGAATTTGCCCCGGCCTGATCCTTCCTCCAAGGGTGGTCGAGTGTGCCCTTCGAAATGTTCTCTTTTCCAGAAACAGGAAGTGACCACGCATCCGGCGAGGATGCGCTTCATCAGCTGACCACGTGTTTCGTGCATCGCCTCCGTGCCGAACCTGGGCCTCGCCGCCTCTGATGCCCCTTGTGAGACATTGGTGAGACATTGGAGTTGCGTTCGGCGCACGCCACCGCTGTCGATGGACCGACTTCGCGCTGCTGTTGGGCGGCTCCCCGTTCGGCCGTTCGGCGACTGCACGTATGTTTGGAGCATGTTGTTGTCCTTTGCTTCAGAGCGATCGAATTGTCAGAACTGGGTAGGAGCGCGGCGTGATTACCTCTGACGATGCACTGAACACCGGAACTTCGGGTGGTAAATGCCTGTTCGGCGGGTCTGCATGGCGGAACTCCGGTCGTTCTTGCGGGAGGGCTGCCTTTATCTAAGCAACTACCGTGCCAAACCAGAACACCACTTTTAAGCAAAGGAATACCGGAATAGCGGAGTGCCTTCTGACGAACTTAGTGTCCAAGCCGACAAAGCGTGACTGGACAGACGGGTCAAGTCTATGCACCCGAGCTGCCCTTAAACTAAATCTCCATTTCAACTGGACAGGACTTGGGTTCACGCCCTTGTCAGGGCGTTGTCGCCAAGGGACAAACGCGCTCCTCCGCTTGTGGGGATGACTGAGTTTCGCCCCCGGACGGTCACAACCGCGTCGCCAGCATCTCTTCCTTGATGAGGTCCAGCGGCTGTGGTCGAGATCGCTTCTGACTGGGGAACCGCTCGACGTCGAATTCCGTTTGGCAACCGCAGAGGGATGCTATCGTTGGTTCCGCAATCGTGCTGCTGCACGAAAGGACCAAGACGGTGCGATCGTTGGGTCGGGATCGTCGAAAATGTCGATGACCGCCGCAGAGCGTTGGAGGCCGTCAAGGAGAGCGAGGCGCGTTTCAGGGCCATCGCCGACGATGCGCCGGTGATGATCTGGGTGACTGATGCAAGCGGCGCCGCCACCTACCACAGC
>NZ_JASKLR010000037.1 GCF_030124325.1 Sinorhizobium sp. 8-89 | reverse complement strand
GGCGACCACCGCGATCGACAGATAGAAGATCGCGTCCTGCCGGAACAGGAGCGGCCCGAAAAACGGAATCTCGGAGAGTAGTGGTATCGCGATCGGCTGCAGCTTGATCCCCTGCATTCCGAGAAAACTCTCGCCGAGCATGCCGGAAACGCCGAGCCCCAGAAGCGTCAAGGCCAGTCCGGTCGCCACCTGGTTGGCGACAAGCGTCAGGGTAAGGAAGGCAAACAGGAGCGAGAACAACGCCCCACTGGCGATGCCGGCCAGTAGGCCGACATAGGGCTCCCCGCTAAGCTGCGTTGCAGCAAAGGCGCAGACGGCGCCCATGATCATCATGCCTTCGACGCCTAGATTGAGGACCCCCGATCGCTCCGCGACAAGTTCGCCCGCAGCGGCAAGGACGAGCGGGGTAGCCGCCGTGATGACGCTCAACAGGATTGCTTCAACGATGCCCATCAGTGGCTTCCATCCGTCTTGATCGCGGCGAGCCTCTCCCACACGAGCCTTATGCGATAGTGAATAAGCGTGTCGCAGGACAGCACGAAGAAGAGCAACAGTCCCTGAAACACACGCGTGACCTTCTCCGACACGCCGATCGAGAGCTGTGCCGCTTCGCCGCCGAGATAGGTCAGCGCCAGGACCAGACCGGCGGCGATGATGCCGAGCGGATTGAGGCGGCCGAGAAAGGCCACGATGATCGCCGTGAAGCCGTAGCCGGGCGAGATCACCGGCCGCAGTTGCTGGATGGCGCCGCTCACTTCCGCAATGCCGGCAAGCCCAGCCAATGCCCCCGAAAACAGCATCGAAAACCAGATCATCTTGCGCGACGAAAAGCCGGCAAAGCGCCCTGCCCGCGCGGACTGGCCGAGAACGGTGATTTCGAATCCTCTCAGCGTGTAACGCATCATGAACCAGACCAGGACGGCGGCAATGATCGCGAAGCCGAAGCCCCAATGCGTGCGCCCCGAGGCAAGCATCTCAGGAAGGATCGCATCGGCAGCAAACGTGCGGGTTTCCGGAAAATTCATGCCCTGCGGATTGCGCCAGGGGCCGCGCACGATCCAGTCGAGAAAGAGTTGGGCGACGTAGACCAGCATCAGGCTCGTCAGGATTTCGTTGGTGTTCATATGCGCCTTGAGGAAGGCCGGTATCGCAGCGAAGAGAGCGCCGCCAAGCATGCCGAGCACCATCATCATCGGCAGCACCATCGGCGATTGCCAGTCGTAGAAGACGACGGGCAGGATCGAGCCCGCGATCGCCCCCATGATGAATTGTCCTTCGGCCCCGATGTTCCAGTTGTTGGACCGGAAGCAGACGGAGAGGCCGACACCGATCAGGATCAGCGGCGCGGCCTTGATTGCCAATTCGTGTAGCGACCAGACTTCGCTCAAGGGTTCGACGAAGAAGCTGTAGAGCGCGATAGCTGGATTCTTGCCAAGCAGCGCGAACATGATTCCGCCGAAGATCATGGTCAGCGCGAAAGCGATGAACGGCGACAGAATTGAGAACAGCGCCGAAACCTGAGCGCGTTTTTCGAGTTCAATGCGCATGCGCCGCTCCCGCGCCTTCCGTCTTGGCGTACATGCCCCCCATCAATAGACCGATCTTCTCACGGGACAGTTCCCATGCCGGATAAGGATCGGAAAGGCGCCCTTCGCTGATGACGGCGATCTCGGTCGCCACCTCGAATATTTCGTCCAGATCCTGGCTGATGACGAGCACCGCCGATCCTGCCTTGGCAAGATCGACCAGAGCCTGACGGATGCGGCTTGCCGCCCCGGCGTCAACGCCCCAGGTCGGCTGGTTCACCACGAGCACGGATGGCTGGCGATCGAGTTCACGGCCGACGATGAATTTTTGCAGGTTACCGCCCGAAAGCGAGCCCGCCGGCGGGTCCTCGCCGCTCTTGCGAACATCCATGGCCTCGGAAATCCGCCTGGTCGCAGCCTTCACTGCACTTTGGCGGATGATCTTGAGGAATCCGCCACCGAGAAACGCCCGCTTGTCGGATTGACTGCGTGCCAAAACCAGATTGTCCGACAGGGAAAGCGCCGCGACCGCCGCGTGCCCATGCCGCTCCTCGGGGACGAAACCGGCCCCCATCAGACGCCGCGCGTTGATGTTCCTGGTTCCAACAGGCCTCTGCCGTATCTGCACCGCGTTATCGTCCGCAACCGGATATTCCCCCGAGAGCGCGTCGAAAAGCTCGCTCTGGCCATTGCCGGCAACACCGGCGATCGCCAGCACTTCACCCGCCCGAACCTTGAGACAGATGTTCTTCAGCGAAACCGCAAAAGGCGTGCGCGCCGGGACCGAAAGATGGCGTGCCTCCAGCTGCACGTCGCCCTTGATGTTCGTGCCTTCCGGCGTCACCGGCGCCACATCGCTTCCGACCATCATCCGCGCCAGCGAGGCCGGCGTTTCCGCACGCGGATCGCAAGCGCCGGTCACCCTGCCGTGCCGCAGAACCGTCGCCCGGTCGCAGATGCGCTGAACCTCCTCGAGACGATGGCTGATATAGAGGACCGAACGCCCTTCGGCCTTCAGCTTCTGCAGTGTCTCGAACAGGCGGTCGGCCTCCTGAGGTGTCAGCACAGAGGTCGGCTCGTCAAGAATGATCAACTGCGGATTTTGCAAAAGCGCGCGCACGATTTCGATCCGCTGGCGCTCGCCGACAGAAAGATCGGCGACATGCGCTTTCGGGTCGAGCGGCAGGCCATAGGCGTGCGAAAGTCGCGACGCCTCGTCGGCGACGCGGGCAAGCGACACGTTCCGATCCATCGAAAGCGCGATGTTCTCCGCGACCGTGAGCGCCTCGAACAAGGAAAAATGCTGGAAAACCATGCCGATGCCGAGCTTGCGGGCGTCACTGGGGCTGGCGACACGCACCGGTTCACCCTGCCACGCTATCTCGCCGGCCGTGGGCGCGAGAACGCCGAAGAGCATCTTCACCAAGGTGGACTTGCCCGCCCCGTTCTCACCGAGCAGAGCGTGGATCTCTCCGGGCTCTATCTGCAGATTGATCGCGTTGCAGGCTGCGAACGAGCCGAACAATTTCGTCAGGTTGCTCACAGCCAACAATGGACCGCTCGCAGTTTGTCCCTTAACAGGCACGCTGCCCTCTTTTCCCCTCTTTTTGATCCCCGCCCACCTTCAGGTTTTGGTCACGGGATCAACAACGTCGTTCCACTCGTTTTTCTTGTTTCCAGATCCGTATGCGCCCGGCCGGCCTCGGCGAGCGGATAAGTCTGATTGATATTGATACGCACTTTGTTGCTTTGCACAACATCAAACAGGGAATTTGCACACGCCTCCAGCGCCGGCCGCGTTGCGACATAGGTGAAAAGCGTCGGGCGTGTTGCAAAGAGCGCGCCTTTCTGCGCCAGCAAGCCGATGTTGAACGCCTCCACCGGGCCGGAAGAATTGCCGAAACTGACCCACAGGCCGCGCGGTTTCAGGCAATCCAGCGAGGCTGGAAAAGTATCACGGCCGACGGAGTCGTAAACGACGTCGACGCCTCGCCCGCCCGTCAACTCCTTTACCCGCGTGACGAAATTCTCCGTCCCATAGTTGATCACATGGTCGTAGCCGTGGGCGAGAGCGAGATCGATCTTCTCCTGGGATCCCGCCGTGCCGATCACGGTCGCGCCCAGCGCCTTCGCCCACTGCCCGGCAATCAGGCCAACGCCGCCGGCGGCCGCATGAAAGAGCAATGTCGTCTCCGGACCGACCTTGAAAGTCTGGTTGAGGAGGTATTGGGCGGTCATGCCCTTCAGCATCATCGCAGCCGCCGTCTCCAGGCTGATGCCGTCGGGGACCTTCAGCAGTTGCGACGCCTCGACATTGCGTTCGCTCGCATAGGCACCATCGGCGGAAGCGTAGGCAACGCGGTCGCCGACCGAAAACAGGTTCACGCCATCGCCTACGGCGGTGACGATGCCGGCCCCCTCCTTACCCGGAATGAACGGCAGGCCGGTCGCCGACTTGTAGAGGCCCGTCCGGAAATAGACGTCGATAAAGTTGAGACCTACCGCCACTTGCCGGATCTGAACCTCATCCGGGCCAGGGGCCGACAGCGTGACCCCTTCCATTTTCAGGACTTCGGGTCCACCGAGTTCGCGAACAACGATCGCCTGTGCCATGGTCAACTCCTACATGCGGCCGAGATTGGGGAATATCTGTAGAACAAAACCGATGACGTAGAGATAGACCCCGGTCACCACGACGCCAATAGCTACCCAGGCGGGCGTCTCGAAATGCAGAAGCAGAGCATAGATGCCGAGCGCGGACCATAGCAGGAAGACGCCGAGATTGAGCGGCCTCAGCCTTTCGACGCGCACGGGATGCAGGAAATTGATCGGCAGGAACGTCAGCACGACGGAAAGGAAAACGACGATCGACGCGGTCAGTTCGCTTGCCTGGATGACGAAGAGCGTGAAGACGACCATGTTCCAGACGACCGGAAAACCGGAAAAGAAATACTCGTCCGTCTTCATTCCCATGTCCGCATAGTAGATAGCGCTCGATACGACGATAGCGCCGGCGGCCACGAAGGACCAGGGCTCACCGATCATGCCGCTTTGATAAAGCGCGAATGCGGGCAGCAAGACGTAGGTCACGTAGTCGATGACGTTGTCGAGCGTATCTCCCGACCAGTTGGGCAGCACTTCCTTGACCCGCACCTTACGTGCGATCGGCCCGTCGATGCCGTCGACGAGCAGTGCCAGCCCGAGCCACCAGAACATGTCGACGAAACGATGCTCGGCCGCCGCCACGACGCCGAGAAAGGCGAGGAACGAACCGGAAGCCGTCAGGATATGTACGGAGAAGGCCCTTATCTCGGCGTAAGGAACTCTTCGGTAGTTAAAGAACTTCATGGGCGACGCCGCCTATCCCCTACATCCCGTCTTTTTTCGCGACCAAGAGGTCACGCCTGGACCGCATCGGCGGCACTTTGGCCGTAATATGCACCGTTTGCGATGCATCGCCAGCAAAATTCAAGTGCAAAAGCATCGCAAAGGAATTGTCCTGTGGACATGCGGCGATTGCTGCAGTGCTCATTCAGCCCATTTATTTCAATGACCTATGCGAGTAGAACAGTCGCCGAGGTATCAAGAAATGCGCGAGGATGCGCGCGGGAAGAGGTCCCTGTCGGCTATGGATCACTACGACATCGTCATTATCGGAGCGGGCCTTGCAGGGTCACTCGCTGCGATCGCGCTGGCGCGAAACGGCCACCAGGTCGCATTGATCGGGCCAAAGCCCGCAATCGCCGATGGACGCACCACCGCGCTCATGGACCAGTCGATCGAATACCTCAAGAAACTCGATCTCTGGGACGAGATCGTGCCGCTGACGGCGCCGCTCGTCGCCATTCATATCATCGACGGAACAAAGCGGCTGTTGCGTGCGCCGCCGGTCAATTTCAGGGCGTCGGAAGTAGGATTGGAGGCATTCGGCTACAACATTCCGAATGCACCGTTCCTCGAAATCCTGGAGAAGCATGAAGCCGGGTTGCCGACGCTCGACCGGCTGACCGCGGCGGCAACGATCTTCGACCTCGCAGAAGAGGAAGTAAGGGTCGGGCTCGACGACGGCCGAACGGTCACCGCCGACCTGATCATTGGCGCGGACGGGCGGCGCTCTGCCGTGCGTGAGGCCGCGGGCATCGCCGTGCATACGTGGTCCTATCCGCAAACGGCTGTCGTGCTGAATTTCGGCCACGAGCTTCCGCACCAGGACGTGTCGACCGAGTTCCACACCGAAGCCGGGCCGTTCACGCAGGTTCCGCTCCCTGGCAACCGCTCAAGCCTCGTATGGGTCCAGAAGCCGCGCGATGCGGACGAGACGCTGAAGCTCGCGCCGGACATGCTTTCACGCGTCATCGAGGATCGGCTGCAATCCATTCTCGGCAAGGTTACGGCGGAGGGCATTCCGCAGTCCTTCCCGCTCTCCGGCATGACCGCCCGCCGCTTCGGCAAGGGGCGCATCATCCTCGTTGGCGAAGCTGCTCATGCCTTTCCACCGATCGGCGCCCAGGGTCTCAATCTCAGCCTCCGCGATGTCATGACGCTCGTCGAACTCGTGGGAACCGCGACCGGCAACAAACTGCCGGTCGGCACCGGCGACCGGTTCGACAGCCGCAGGCGGATCGATATCGTCAGCAGAACCGCGAGCGTGGATCTTCTCAACCGCTCCCTGCTCTCCGGATTCCTTCCGGTTCAGGCGCTGCGCGCCGTCGGCTTGCATCTGCTCTCGTCCGCGGGTCCGCTTCGCGGCCTGCTGATGCGCGAAGGCATTCATCCCGGCAGCACCATTACCGCGCTCAAGGAAAGCTTATGGGAAAAGGTCAGCCGGAAGAGCGCCTGAGCGGATCAGATAAAGCAGGCCCGTTACGGTTGCGACCGACAGCAGCGTCGTGATCAGGATCGTCGCCGAGGCGCGCTCCTGCCAGACGTGATACTGATGGGCGATCACAAAGACATTCGTCGCCGTGGGCAACGAGGCGAGGAGCACCGCCGTCTGCACCCAGACAGGATCATAGCCACCGCCGAGGCTGAGCGCCGCATACATCAGTAGGGGGTGAAGGATCAGCTTCACCGGAACGATGTAACCGATTTCGACGGGAATCCGTTTGATCGGCCTCAGTGCCAGCGTAACGCCCATGGCAAAGAGCGCGCAAGGAGCAGCCGCCTGCGCCAGATAGTCGATCAGCCTTTGCAATGGCACCGGTGGCTGCACAGCAAGAAACGCCGCGGCGACACCGGCCAATGTCGAAAGAATGAAGGGATGCAGCGCAATCCTGCGCGCAATGTCGAGCGCGAGGACGGCAGGCGGCTCCTTCCGACCGCCCGCAGCGGCCATCATTGCGGGCGCAACCGTGAAATGCGCCGCATTCTCGAAGCAGAAGATCAGCGCAACGGGAACGGCCGCCGCCTCACCCAGCGCAAGCAACGCCAATCCCGGCCCCATGTAACCGATGTTGCCATAGGCGGCGGCAAATCCCTGGATCGTCGCCTCCGGGATGGTGCTCCGGCGCAGAAACACTCCGGCCGCGAAGATCAGTGCAAAGACGACATAGGTCGTCCCGACACTGGTCAGAATAAAGTCAGCGCGCGTCAACTGCTCGACCGGTGTGCGTGAGACCAGCTTGAAGAAAAGCGCGGGCAAGGCGAGATAAATGATGAACGTGTTCAGCCAACCCATCGCTTCGCCCGGATGATCGACGAAGCGAGCAGCGACATAACCGAGAAAGATCAGCCCGAAGAAGGGCAGCACCAAGCCTGCAATTTCCGTCATGTCCCCTTCCCTCGCCGCCACCGTGTTTACAGCGCCGGGCGTCTAATCAGACGCGCAAAGGTCGCTGTAAAGCTTTGAGTTTCTGCATGATTTGCCCTTAAATCGATTCCGATATAGGGAATCATGCAGTAGCGCGATTCCAGGGAAAGCATGTAACGGTTTTCCGTCCGGAGTTGCGTCGTTTCAAAGAGTTAAGCGTTTCACCGTTTCAATTGAACGGCGAAACGCGCTAGCCGATTTGCATCAGGATGGGAAAGGTCTGCTGGAACCAGATCGCGACCGAACTGACGAAGCCGAAGAGGAAGGCGAGGCCCGCCAGAACGAGCAGTGCGCCCATCAGCTTCTCGACGAGGCCGAGATGACGCCTGAAGCGCGAGAGAAACTGCATGAAAGCACCGGAAAACCCGGCTGCGATCCAGAACGGAACGGCAAGGCCGAGCGAATAGATCGCCAAAAGCAGCGCGCCGTCGGCTACCGTGTCGCGCGCGGCAGCGACCCCGAGAATGGTGCCTAGCACAGGGCCGATGCAGGGTGTCCAACCGAACGCAAAGGCAAGGCCCATGATATAGGCACCCGACAGCGTCGCCGGCTTGCCGCCACCCTGAAAGCGCGCCTCGCGCGCAAGCAGGCCGATCCGGAAAACGCCAAGGAAATGCAGCCCCATGAGGATGATTATGATGCCGCCGATGCGCGACAGCAGATCCATGTATTGCCGCAACAGGAGACCGATCGACGATGCCCCAGCCCCAAGCGCGACGAAGACGGTCGCAAAGCCGAGCGTGAAGAACAAAGCCGCCGGCAGCACGGCACGCCGGGTGCTGGCGATCGCGACGGTATCGCCACCGCGAAACTGGTCAACGGAGACGCCGGCCATATAGCAGAGGTATGGCGGGACCAGTGGCAGGACACAGGGCGAAAGAAAGGACAGAGCGCCTGCGAGGATGGCTGTCCAGATGGAAATATCGGCAATCGACAACGGCTACAACTCCGGCACTCGGCATATCGCCTCTCTATACGTATACGTATACAGTGAAACCAATCACCTTTTGGCGATCATTTTGCCGCACGCATCGCTGCCCTCGACCATCGAATCGGGATGAGGACACCAGGTTCCGCATTGACGCTGACACGGCACTTATGCAAATCGGCGGCATTCTCGATTTCGCTTCGATCCGAATGCATAAGCGCCATACAACGCAATTTTTGGGTTGACCACGACGAAGCTCGCGTGCATATGTCCGCCCACTTCCACCGGGCTTCACGGCCGCGGCGCGGGAGCGCGTAGCTCAGTCGGTAGAGCAACTGACTTTTAATCAGTAGGTCCAGGGTTCGAATCCCTGCGCGCTCACCACCTAAATCGCCAATGAAATAAACGGTTTGCGTGCATTTTCTAACGTTACGATGATGGCTCGTTGACGATATTTGCGGCACATTTCCGGCTTTTGCGGCACATGATTGGCGCATGGCAGCAATGGAAACGGCTTACCAAAAGCGTCTTCCGCGCTAGGCTCTCGCTCGCTGAGGCAAGGTATTCCATTTCCGAGAATCGCTACGAGCTTCGCAAAGAAACCGACGGCACGTGGACGATATTTGACATCTTCACGGGTATGCCGGCACGCGTGAACGATGTTGAGCAGGTCGGTCTGGAGATCGAGAAGGCTGACGTTCTGGTCGACTTGCTGAACGAATTCTACACAATGCGACGAGCCGGAAGTGTGCATTGAGGGACAGCTCTCCGCGCGCTGCGAAAGCTAGTCAGGGCTCTGCTCGCAAAGCCATGCTTCAGCCAGCGCAGCGCGAATGACCGCCGGCACTGGCCAATCAGCTAAAAATTATCCGCTTCTATTTTCCGGCATACAACGTCCTGGACTGCTCCAAGACTTACGTCGAATTTTGCAGCCCCTGTCGGCTAACCTTACGATGCCAGCGCGTCCAGCAGTGTCAGTTCCGACACCACCCGGTTCCGCCCGGCGTGCTTTGCCATGTAGAGGAACTGGTCGGCGGCGTGGAGATAATTGTCAAAGGCTTCCTGGGCCTCGATGGTCGCAAGGCCGATCGAGATCGTGATCGTTAGTTCCTCGTCGTCGGCGACGATCTTCGAGCGTTCCATTTCGAGCCGCAGCCGCTCGCAGAAGTCATAGGCGCGACGGACATCGAGCGCATTGAAGAGAATGCCGAACTCCTCGCCGCCGAGGCGCGCAAGGAGGTGCTCCTCGCCCACCAGCGACTTCAGCCGCCGCGCCACGTGCTTCAGCACGATGTCGCCGATCTCGTGGCCATAGGTATCATTGAGGCGCTTGAAATGGTCGATGTCGACGACTGCGATCGAGGCGCCTGCGCCGCGCCTCAGGCATTGCTCGACGAGGCGTGGCCCTGTGAGGAAAAAATGGCGCCGGTTATAGATGTTCGTCAGATAATCGCTCGCCGCCATCCGGCGAAGGGCCTGCAGGCGCTTGTGCATGGCGATAGCCTGCGCCACCCGCGCGTCAAATTCCGCTTCAAGGAAAGGCTTTCGGATGAAGTCCACGCCGCCGGCCTCGAGAAACCGCGCCGCCAGCCGGGCATCGCCGTCATCGGAGAGGCCGATGACCGGCGCGGCATCCTCGCCCTGGCGGTTGCGAATTTCCGCGACCAGCACCGCGCCAGTCATGTCGTCGAGCTCCGTCTCGGTGACGATGAGATCGACAGCCTCGCCGGCATCGAGAAATTGCAGGGCCTCTCCGGCCGTGGTCGCCTCGACGATCGAGTAGCGCTGCCGGCGCAAAAGGCCGGCGATATCGTAGCGCGAGGTCCTGTTGGGATTGACGACCAGCACTGTCGTCCGGCCCTCGGTCAGGACTCGATCGACCGCCGAGATCAGCCGCTTGATCGACTCCGGTTCGTTCTTGACGATGCAGTCCAGCACGTCCTTGCCGAGGATCTTCTCGCGCGTGCCGTCGTTGAAGGCAGCGGTGAAGACGATCGCCGGCAAACGACTGGAGAGAACGAAGTCAAGCGCTTCGCAGTTCGGCCCATCGGGCAGGTTGAGGTCGAGCACCGCGAGCGAGAATTCGTCAGGTCCGGCCGCAAGCTCGGTCTTCACTGCTTGGAACGTTCCGCAGTGCGTGACCCGCGCGCCGAGCGTGGTTTCGAGCCCGTATTTCAACGCCGTCGCGAACATGCGCGAATCTTCGATGAGCAGCAACCGCTTGTCGCGATGCTTCTGCACGCAGTTCGCCTGCCCGGACGTGCGACGTAGTCTCAAAATCCCAGCAGCCCCCATCCCTGCAGCACCAGCGGCCCGCCAGAGCTGCCAGCTAACTGCAACCAATTTAATTCATGCATGCGGTTGCATGATGCCTTGAATCGGCTCCGATCCAGGGATTCATGCAGCGGGTTCATGCATTGGCCGCAGGCGTGCTTCCCGAGGATGACGCTGGCCCCAAAACGATTGCGCCGGTACCGACCCTCATTTGCCGAGTTGCCATTCGGCAGGGTCTGTCACCGGGTTTCCCCATTTCTTATTTCAAATGGATTGAAAGGCCTGCCGGTTGCGATTTCGTTAACGCGGCAACCGGCGGTGCGAAATAGGATACGCGGCTTACCCGCGAGGCGTCGGAAGGGAAGCCGGATCACGCCGGGATTTTCATCTTGCCGCTCAGCGTCCGGATCTTCGTCAGCGTGTCGAGGTTCTGGTTGACCCGGCAGTAGAACTCCTCATTGACGAAGGGGCGCACGACGAAATCGTTGCCGCCGGCCTTGAGGAACCGGGCGGAAAGCAGCCGGTTCGTCGAGGACGAGACACCGATGACGCGCAGCTGATGCGGGCCGTATGCCGCGCGGATGCGGCGCGTCAGCTCGAAGCCGTCGATATCCGGCATGTTGTAGTCGGTGATGACGAGCGCGATATCGGGATTGTCCTTGAGGATTTCGAGCGCGGCGGCACCGCTCTCGGCCGAGCTCGTGCGGAAATTGTAGCGTTTCAGCTGCGTCGTCAGAAGCGCGCGCGCCGTCGGGCTGTCGTCGACGATCAGCACGTGATGCTTCTGGTTGGTCAGAAAGCGGCAGACCGACTCCGCCAGCATGTCGACGGCGAAGACGCTGTCCTTGATGACATAGTCGACGATGTCCTTGGCCAGGATCGCCTCACGCGTCTTCTCCTGGAAGGAGCCGGTGAAGACGATCGTCGGTACGCTCATCTCGATCAGGTAGTTCAGCGCCTCGCCGTTTTCGGCACCCGGGAGATTGATGTTGGAGATCGCGAGCGAGGCCGGAAAAGAAGCGTTCTCGACAGCGAACTGCAGATCCTCGTAGTCGCGGCAGACGATCACGTCGATGTCGAACAGCTCCTTCAGCCGCTTCGAGACCATCGAGGCAAAGAGGTTTGAGTCCTCGGCAAGCACGATGCGGTGCTCGCCAAGGGATTCGCCGGAATAGTACATTCCGGAAACGCCGAAGAATGACATTGATCGCCTATGAGAAAGAGTGTCCCGGAAAGCATGCTAGGGGCAAAAGCTTTTATTGGGGGTTAATGCTACCCGACAGCTGAATTGCTGTTTCGCCGCGATGATATGGAAGTCTTGAACCCATTCCCATAGAACGAGGACCATGATCGATTTTGCTGGCCAAGTTCTCATCCTGACGGGCACGCCAGGATCCGGAAAAACGACGACAGCGCAGGCCCTTGCAAGGGAGCCGGGGGCGCCGAAGGTGCATCTTCACGCCGATGATTTCTGGCATTTCATCAAGCACGGCGCGATTGCGCCCTATCTGCCCGAATCCGCCGGGCAGAACAGGGTCGTCATCGATGTTCTGGCAAGGGCTGCAGAGGGATATGCGCGCGGCGGCTATTTCGTCGTTGTGGACGGTATCGTCGGACCCTGGTTCCTGCCGGCATTCAAGGCCCTGACTGTGCCGCTGCATTACATCGTCCTTCGCCCGCCGCTAGACCTCGCCATCAGGCGTTGCCGCGAACGCGGCGGCGATGCGCTGACCGATCCCGGCCCGATTGCGGAGCTTCACAGGCAACTCTCGACACTCGGAGAGCTTGAACGGCATGCCCTGCGGACGGAGGACTGGAGCCGCGAGCAGATGCTGCGAAAGGTGATTGCGGCCGTGGAAAGCGGAGCATTTCGCCTCTAGCCGTGACTGTATGGGCGAAACGGCAGGGCAGACCGTTTCAACTCTGCCCCGCTCGGCTGGCGATCTTCCTATTCGAACATGCCTTTCGGCGTCTCGCCCTTCAGAAACGGTTCGATGAAGGCATGCAGCAACTGCGGCTGTTTGATGACGGCGGTGTGCGACGTCGCCGGCAGGACGGCGAGGCGCGACGCCGGCAGCGGCTTGCCCATGTCGCCCATGACGCCGCCGCCGAGCAGCCGGAACAGCGCTACTGAATGTTCGAGGGTCGCGACATCGGCGTCACCGGTGACGATCAGCACGGGAGTCTTCAGCGCCTTCACGTCCGCCTCCCATGCCATCGGCTCCTTTTCGAGCTGGATCAACTTCTTGACCAGGTCGGGAAACCCGTCCGGGTTGGCCGCGAGCTTGCGAAACTCTTCCGCAAACGGCATCGCCAGGAACATCTCGACCGTCATCTGCGGGATGAACTCCTTAAAGGCCGGCTGCCAGCCCTCGGCATCGTAGGCGACGGAAGCGGCGACGAGCTTGTTGACCTTCTCCGGGTGGCGGACAGCAAGCTGCAGTCCGGCGGCGGAACCCATGGAATAGCCGAAGACATCGGCCTTCTCGATGCCGGCGGCATCCATGAACGCCGCGACATCGTCCGCCAAGTTGGGATAGGTGATCGGCCTGTCGATGTCGGTGGTGCGGCCGTGGCCTTGCAGCTCGAGTGCGTAGACCTTGTGGGTCTCGGCAAGCTTGGGGATGATCTCGCCCATCGACGGGATGTTCATGTAGGCGCCGTGGAGCACGATCAGCGGATCGCCCTCGCCCGACACCTCGTAATACATCTGCATGCCGTTGACCTCGACCCGATCTCCCACGGGTTCGGATTGAGCGAGCACGGGGCCTGCGACAAGCAGCGCCCCGGCTATCAGAGCGGTACGGAACATCTATTTCCCTCCTCGTTCGTGCGCGGCACATGCCGGCGTCGACAATAAGACGAACGGCCTTTGCGCACTCCTACATGCGCTCCGGATTTTATGTCGGGCGATACTTCCCGTCAGCGGGGCAATGACAAATCCACTGTCCGTGCCGCGATTTCCGTATAGAATGCGCGCATGGGTGAAGCTCAGACTTTGTTCGATGCACTGCGCCAATCGGTCAAGCCGGAGATCGTCGATGCCTTCGAGCGGCTCGTTCGGGATGCGCCGGACCGCAAGCTCTGCCGCATCAACGCGCTTGCCTTCGCGGCGGCCGAAGGGCTCGATGAGGAGCAGACGATCGCGGGCTTCCTGCATGCCTCCCATCACGGCATCTTCGAATTGTCCTGGAACGTGCTCTGCCCGGGCTGCGGCGGCGTGCTCGACGCCAATACGTCGCTCAAATCCGTGCAGCGCGAGGAATATACCTGCGCGCTCTGCGCCGCCGGCTACGAGCCGACGCTCGACGAAATGGTTGAGGTAACCTTCACGGTGAGCCCGCGGGTGCGCCACATCGAGGGGCACAGTCCGCACGAGCTGCCGCCCGCCGAATATTTCCGCCAGGTCTACTGGGGCTCTGGCGTCGACCTCCCGGAAGAGGGATTTGAAGCGAAGATCGACGAGTTCATGATCGAGGCGCTCGAATTGCCGCCCGGCGAGAGGGCCGTGATCGCGCTGCAACTTCCGGCGCAGTTCGTCATCATCTTCGAGCCGGTGACGCATGCGGCGCAATTCCTGGAGGTCACGGGCGAGCCGACCAAGGAGCGAAGGAACCTCGCCCTCGTTTTCGACCGCGGCCACCGCCACAACGAGACCTTGCGCCTCCAGCCCGGGCCGCTGAGGATCCAGGTGGAGAACCACGCCGAGGTCCGCACTCTACCTTCGGTGTGCATCGCGAACGACGTGCTCCACGATATGCTCGGCCGCCGGCGACCATTCCTGACAGCCAAGCGCCTGCTTTCCAACCAGACGTTTCGCGACCTTTATCGCACCGACACGATCGACGTCGACCAGCGGCTGAAGATCACCAGCCTCACCTTTCTCTTTACCGACCTGCGCGGCTCGACCGAACTTTACGAACGTGTCGGCGACCTCGCGGCCTTCGATCTGGTGAAGACCCATTTCAGCGTCCTGAACGAGATCGTCGCGGCCGAGGCCGGCGCCGTGGTCAAGACGATCGGCGACGCGGTGATGGCGACCTTCCCGACACCGGACCGGGCCGTCGCCGCCGCGATGCGAATGCGCGATGCGATGCGCGAACTCAACGAGGAGCGCGGCAGCGAGGACCTGCTCCTGAAGATTGGCATCCACGAGGGACCGTGCATCGCCGTCAGCCTCAACGAACGCCAGGACTATTTCGGCCAGACCGTCAACATCGCCTCGCGCGTCCAGCACCTCGCCACCTCGCGCGAGATCTTTGCGACCGGTTCCGTTGTCGAGGACCCGCGCGCGTTGAGCCTCCTCAGCGACCGCGGACTTAATCCCATGTCGCACAACGTCACGCTTCGCGGCATCACCAACGAGATCAGCATTTTCGCGATCCCGTGAACGTGGGACGCGGTAGCGCCGGGGCGACGCCTGCCCCATCGTTCATTGCCAATTCAGGCTCGATGGCCGAATATCATGGCAATGCAAGGAGAAAGACATGCGGATCCAGCTTGCCCTGTTTGCTGCCGTGGCGCTATTTGCTGCCTTGGCGATGACGACCGGCACCGCGGAGGCCGGGAGCCAGTCGTCGAATTCGAGCTCGAACAGCTCGTCCAACAACGGCGTCGTCCGCGAGCGGATCGTCGAAACCTATTGCGAAGACGGCTATTGCCAACGCTACGTTCTGCGGCGGGTATATCGCGACCATGGCCACGACGGCGGCCCACGCTATCGCGAACGCTACTATGACGACGATGATTGAGGTCATTGGCCTGATCACTGGCATACGTTAGCTTACCGCCGTCGACAATGTCCCACGAGGTGCACCATGGTGTCCCGAACAGCCTCCTGCTCCTGCGGCCAGTTGCGGATCGACGTCCAGGGCGAACCGCTCGGCATCGGCGTTTGCCACTGCCTCGCCTGCCAGCGGCGCACGGGCAGCGTCTTTGCGGCGCTGGCAGCCTTCGCCGCCCCCTACGAGGTTTCCGGCACCGCAACCGAATATGTGCGCGTCGGCGATCAAGGGGCGCGGTTCAGGTTCCGCTTCTGCCCTGTCTGCGGGACGAACCTCTTCCACACAGAGGAAGGTTACGAGGGATCGTCTGTCGCGGTTGCCGTCGGCGCCTTCGCCGATCCCAGCTTTCCGCCGCCCGAAGACTCGGTCTACGATTGCCGCAGGCACTCCTGGGTACAGCTGCCGCCGGGAATAAGGATCTACGACAAGGATCCAACCTGAGGCAAAGCTCAGCGTCACAGGTTGTCAGCTGCGGCGATGATCTCGGCCGCGGTCGGGAAAGTGCAGAGGCTGTCCGGCCCGTCGCGCGCCTCGAGCTGCGCCCAGCGGACGATGCCGTCTGCATCAACCAGGAAGTGCCCGACGAGCTGCGTGCCGTGATTCGCAAAGATCGCGTTGTCGGTTTCGTCTGGCTCGAACCCGTCCTTAGCGTTGAGCACCACGTTGGCGGCCATCGGCTGCAACGGTTGCGGCAGCTCGCCGGTCGGGTTGATGCGCGCCCCTTCGAACTGTTCGACTTCCGCGCGAGAAGGCCACTCGGGCTCTTCGCTGCCCTCGGGCAGGAATTCGATGCGCGGGACGCCGAACGCCCGGTGCGTGCGGCAATCCGGGTCGCAAAGAAGGATTACCGGCGTCGGCTGGTGGCGGAAATAGAGGCGCGCGCGCTCCACCGGCGTGTTGATCACGGCGAGCGTCTCCACCCCGGCGGCGTGCAGGACAGGCTGCACGCGGGCAAGTTGCTTAATCTGACGCCGGCAGAACGGGCAGTGCAGCCCGCGAAAGAAGCCTATCAGGAACGGGCGGCCACGCAGGCTGTCGAGGGAGACGGTGCCCTCGGCGTTGGCCGCGGGGAGCGCGAAGGCAGACGCGGCTTCTCCCGGCTGCAGCGGACGTATCGGCTCTCCCATCGGAAGTTCCCCTGTGGTGTCGTTCAGATGAAGACGGCCAATGACCGTAGCACGTGCCGCGGGAATGCGCAGCGCCGAATCCCTTATCGATCTGACGTTGCGTCCCGCGCCGCGCCGTTGGGGCGCGCTGATCTCGCAGGCCCCTATCGCGTCAGCCGGGCCTCGGTCCAGCCTAATGCCCTGAGGTCTTCGACGCGCGCCTCGCCATTGTCGGCGAGGATGAATTCGTCGATCTGCGGCGGCGGGACGCTCGTTCCCGAAAGCATCGAATGGATCTGGCCGCGGTGGTGCTGGCCGTGCAGGAAAACGTGAAGCAGCGTATCGGCGACGGTTTCGCTAAGTGTCCTCTCCGGCCAGGGAATGCTGATCTTGCGCGCAAGCTCCTCGACCGTCAGGCTCTCGCTGAAGCCGATCAGCCATTCGTCGACCTCCGCCCGTTCGGTCGCAAATTCGGCCGCCGTCGCGCGGCTTCCCGGCGGTCCCTGCAGGCCGGGCCGTTCGCCGCGCAGCATGTCGATATAATACCGGTCGGCATTCAGGAGATGGACCATTGTCTCCTTGAGCGACGGGAAAAAGGACGTGCGCGGCGCCTCCCATTCGCCGGGACTGAGCGCCATGCAGGCGCGATCCAGCCGCGCATTGGCAAGGCGGGCGTTGCGCGCAAGCTGGCGGTAGGGCCGGCATATAAAATCCTGCGGCAGGGTCATGCCACGCATAGTGGGACGATTGCGACGGCGCGTCCAGCCGGCAATTGTCGTCACTCCCCCTGCAGCGACTGGAGCGTTTCACCGTCTTGTCGAACGGTGAAACGCTCCAGTCCTTGATCACAACGCAATTCCGGACTGTTGCATACTCTCCCCTGAATTGCTTAGAGCCGCGCCTCGAGGATCAGGTTGAATGGCGTCTCCGTCGCCCGGCGGAAGCGGTTGAAGCCGGCCTTGCGGAAGACATCCGCGAGCCGTGCCTCGCCCGCCTGGGCGCCGAGCACGAGGTGGCCGCCATCGGAAATCGCATGGGCGCAGCAGATCGTCGTCGAGGCGGCATAGTAGATTCTCGCGACCGGAGAGATATTGTCCTCGACCTGATCGCTGGCGAAGGGCTCCACCAGCATCACCGTCCCCTCGCCTGCCAGCGCCTTTGCCGCATGCGCCGCCGCGGCGACCGGGTCGCCCATGTCGTGCAGGCAATCGAAGAAGCAGATCAGGTCGTAATCCGCCCCCGGGTAGTTGTCCGCCCGCGCGGTCGCAAAGGTGACCCGGTCCGAGACGCCCGCCTCCGCCGCAACCTTGCGCGCCTCGGCCACCGATTCCGGGTGCGTATCGAAGCCACGGAACCGCGAGGCCGGAAAGGCCTTCGCCATAAGCACCGTAGAATGCCCATGCCCGCAGCCGACATCGGCCACGCGAGCGCCGGCCCGGAGCTTCTCGACGACGCCGTCGAGAGCCGGCAGCCATTCGGCGACCAGGCTTGCCTTGTAGGCGTTCCTGTAGAAGGCGGCGACGCCGCAATAAAGCCGGCCATCATGATCGCCCCAGGGAATGCCCGTGCCGCTGCGGAAAGCCTCCACCGCCTTCTGCTCATCCGACCACATGGAGGCAGGGACCGACCAGGCGTTGGGGATGAAGACAGGGCTGTCCTCCTCCGCGAGCACAAGCGCCTGTTCCGGCGACAGCTCGTAGGTGCCGCTTACCGCATGATAGGTTACATAACCGCCCGCCACCTGGGAGCCCAGCCATTCGCGAACGTAACGTTCCGCGCAGCCCGCGCGGCTCGCCAGTTCGTTCGAAGTGAGCGGACCGGCTCCGGCCATCGCCTTGTAGAGGCCGAGGCGATTGCCGAGGCTTACCATCACGCCGCCGTAACCCGCCGAGAGATCGCCGATCGCCCGCGAGACGAGCGCATCGAGCTTCGCCTGATCGATCCTGTTGTTGTCCAGCTTTTCCATGTTCGTGCTCCCTGTCATCCATCCGAAGGTCCAAGGATTTGAAGGATCGCATCTGCGGTGACCAGGCGGCAGAGCGGGATTGTCCGGAATCGGGCCGTTTGCGCCATGCGCCGTCTCGCGGTAGAACTTATTCACCGACGTGGCGCCGCCCGCCTTTCATGGATTCGAGATGCCGCGCAACACCGCCGAGACCGGATCACACCCGCTTCATGTGAGCCTCGTCGCCATACCCGAGGCGGTCGTGTCGACGCTGAGCGGCATTTTCGACGTGATGAACGCCTTTGCCGTGCTTCCTCCACCCGGCCACGCCCCATCCGGGGCGCCGCCGTTTCGGGTCGAGATCGTGGGACTGCAGCCAGGACCGCTGGAACTCGCCAGTCGCGTGCCGGTGATCGTTCAGCGCGGCATCGCCGCGCTCGAGACGACCGACATCGTGATCGTCCCCTCTATCCTGCTCGGACCAGACGGATGGCAGAAGGGTCGGCATCCGGATCTGGTCGAGTGGCTCGGCGCTATGCATCGCCGCGGCGCGCTTCTGTGCTCGGCCTGCTCGGGCCTTTTCCTGCTCGCCGAGACGGGACTTTTTAACGGCGTCGATGCGACGGTGCATTTCGGATACGCTCAGGCCTTTCAGAGCACCTTCCCGAAGGTGACGATCCACCCTGAACGCGTTCTGGTCGTCTCCGGGGAGCGCGAGGAACTGATCACGTCGGGCGCCTCGATGACCTGGCATGATCTGGCGCTCTATCTGATCGCCCGCCACGCCGGAGCAACGGCGGCACAGACCGTTGCGCGCTACTTCGCGCTGCAATGGCATTAGGACGGGCTCGCGCCCTACATCGTCTTCGAGGGGCGCAACGACCACGGAGACGTCGCGATTCGGGCGGCGCAGGAATGGATCTCGACGCATTTCTCCGTCGCCAACCCGCTGGAGGAGATGGTCCGCCGCGCCGGACTCACCGAACGCACGTTCAAGCGTCGCTTCACCGGAGCAACCGGTCTGAGCCCGATCGCCTACGTGCAGCGGCTGAGGATCGAGGACGCCAAACGCCGGCTTGAACGAACGGAAGCCCCGGTCGATGAGATCAGCTGGCAGGTCGGCTACGAGGACCCCGCCTTCTTCCGCCGCCTCTTCAAGCGCGTCACGGCGTTGACGCCGGGAAGCTACCGCCGGCGTTTCAGGATTCCCGACTACGCCCGCCCGCAGCGGAGGAAATAGCGGGGACTGCACCGTCTGAACGTCCCAAGCGGCGATTTTTGTTGAACCGCAGTCGGTGTCGTCCTCTGTCGCGCGTCCTAGATCCAGAACAACGCTACGCCAGAAACAAAGCTACGAAGGAGAACCGCAATGAGGAAGATCGTCATTGGTGCATTTGTAAGTCTCGATGGAATCATGCAGGCGCCGGGCGGACCAGACGAGGATCCGACCGGCGGTTTCAAATACGGTGGATGGGTCGCCCCCTATTTCGACGAGACTATGGGCGCGGCGGTCGACGAGATGTTTGCCAAGCGATTCGATCTTCTGCTTGGCCGAAAGACTTACGACATTTTCGCGGCGCACTGGCCCTTTGCCGGCGCCGACGATCCGATCGGCACGTTGTTCGACCGCATCACCAAATTCGTCGCAACGCGCAATCCGGATTTCAAGCTCGGCTGGCAGAACAGCCAGAGCCTCGGAAGCGACGTTGTTGCCAAGCTCCGGAACCTGAAGAGCGAGGACGGGCCGGACCTCCTGACGCAGGGCTCCACTGACTTGCTGCAGACGCTTTTCCGCAATGATCTGGTTGACGAGATGTATGTATCGATCTTTCCGGTCGTGCTCGGAAAGGGCAAGAAACTGTTCGGCGACGGCGCCTCGCCGATGGCGCTGAAGCTGGTCAATTCGAAGGTCTCCGGCTCCGGTGTGACCGTCAACAAGTACGTCCGCGCGGGCGAGGTCGTCACCGGCTCGTTCGAATTCGAGCAGCCGACCGAAGCGGAACTGGAGCGGCGAAAGAACCTGACCTGAGGGGGACGAATTACCGGATCGACCGGTTGTCGAGGACCGCTCCGCCGACGGCGCGAGCGGCCCTTCCCTTGCCAAATCCCGCCGGATATCAATGATTAGCCATGATTTCCGCCTATGCTCCATGTTTGCCGAACATGGAGGTTACGATGAGAGTCTCGGAAGCCATGCACTCCGGAGTACGTTGGATTTCGCCGGACACGGACCTGCGCACGGCAGCACGCATCATGAAGGATGACGATATCGGCGCCCTGCCCGTCGGCGAAAACGATCGCCTGGTCGGGATGGTCACCGATCGCGACATGGCCCTGCGGGCCTTCGCCAACGGCCACGATGTCTCTTCGCTCACTGTGCGAGACGTCATGACCAAGGAGATCGTCTTCTGCCGTACCAGCGAATCCATCGAGGACGCCATTCACCTGATGGAAGAGAAGAAAATTCGGCGGTTGCCGGTGATCAATGAAGACAAGCGGATGGTCGGCATGCTGTCGCTCGGTGATATTTCCCACTGCAGCAGCCGGGAAATGACGGGCGAACTGCTCAAGGCCGTCAGCGACCATCACGCCTGATAGAGACGGCCGTAGCTATGGTCGCCGCTTCGGATCGCTGAGGCGACGGTCCATGCCGTTGCCGCGGAAGCGCTTGCCGGCATCGCTATCGGCAAGGAGGCAATCACGGTGCGTCCGCGCCGTGAACGACCTGCATGCGCGAGGTCAGATCGATACGCCTCGCCGCAAGCGCGGCAGCCTGCGTCGCGACCAGGCCCACTCGTGCGCGGCGGGCGCCCACGCCTATTTGACGACGACGGAGCCGTTCACGATCTCGATCGTTTCGTCGCCCTGAAGACCGATGCGGTCGCCGCTCGGCGCCGTCACGAAGCAGCCGCTTGGGCAGATCATTTCCGTTGCGCCTGAACCCACCGCGACCTCCATCCGGCTCTCGCCCTCGACGACGACCAGCACGGCGGTCTCGCCGTCCTTGTTCGTCACGGTCGCAGCGAAAGCAGTTCCCGTCACAAGAATGCCGGAAAGCAAAGCAATCAGGATTGTCTTCATCGCCCACCGACGCTCATCAAGCGCCGCCCCTTGTCGCCGGTCGCGCGCTACGTCCTTGACGTAAGCTCCGGCCCCCTCTTCAGCCCGCGCCAGCCTAAACCGCGGCCGGACGAATTGCATCCGTTTTATCGCTGGACGGCTGAATGCCTGCTGAACGGCGCCCGCCCGTACGGAGCCACATGTCCGACGTGAATCTCACGACACTAAAACATTGCTTTTGCTCGTGTTTCCTTGAATTCCCCGCAGCTGAAGGCGATCCGTTAGCCCGAACGGGTTAGAGACACGCCACCCCGTCACATGGTAAATAGTCAAGCAACTTCGAGTGGGGCGAAGAACAAGTGCTGCAAATATTTCAGCCAATCCCCGCTCCAGCTGGATCGTTTCATTGTTCGTTGAACAGTGAAATCGATCTAACTCTTTGAAACTATGCAATTCCGGACGAAAAACCGTTACACACTGTTCCTGGAATTGCTCTAGTGATCACGCAGAAGAACTCAGGTTGTTACAATCCAGAGTCGCCGTGATCCAGGAGGGGTGCCATGTCTTATTTGCGTGGCGCTGCAATCGTCGCACTCGGTGTCATCTTTTACGGTCCGGTGTCGTTGGCCGCCGAGGTAATCGGCGAGGCAACGCGGATCAGGACTGAAGTCAGGGGTGCGGGCGGTCCGCTGGCGGTCAAAGACCCGGTCCACCGGGACGAACGGATTCTGACCTCAAAATCCGGACTGGGACAATTTGTCTTCCGCGACGGCACCAAGCTGGCCATAGGCTGGGGCTCGTCAGTGGTGATCGACAAGTTCGTCTTCGACGACTCCAACTCCCTGCAGAAGCTCAGCCTGAGGGCGACGAAGGGCACGTTCCGCTGGATCAGTGGAAAATCGAAAAGCACTGCCTACGAGATCCTGACGCCCGCCGGAACGATCGGCGTTCGCGGCACCGCCTTCGACTTCTATGTGCGTGGCGACGGGACAACGGCCGTCGTCCTGCTGAACGGCGCGGCCAGCTTCTGCGGTCCCGGCGGCTGCAAGCAACTGACGCGGCGGTGCGACTGCATCGTCGCCAACCGCAACGGCAAACTCTCGGACGCCCGCCGCGTCGACCGCCGCATCCTGGAGACGCTCGGCGACGAGGCAGCATTGCCGTTCCTCTCCGGCAATCAGCAGCTCGCCGGAGGGCTGGGCTGGGTCGGCGGTGGTTGCAGCATTCGTGCGGCGCTTCCGATTCCGCCTACGCAGGTCACTCCGCGACGCGCTCCCAAGCCTGAGGCACCAAAGCCTCCGCCACGCGAAAAACCCCGCGTCGACCACGACAAGGATCCTCGCGATCCTGGCAGGCCACGTCGCGACGATGACAAGCGTCCCGACCATGACGAGCCCCGCCGCGATCCGGGCAGGCCCAGTCACGAGCATGACGATCCACGTCCCGACCGCGGCGATTCTCGTCCCGACCATGGCGAGCCCGCGCGCGATCCCGGCGACCCCCGCCGGGATCCGGTACGCGAGGGCTAGGCTCAAGACTTATTGAATTCGGGATGGGCAACGGCTATTCCGCCTCATCCTCATCAGGCATCGGCGAAGTGGTCAGCCCGGCGAGAGATCCGGCGGTAGAAGTCCGCCAATCCGTCGAGTTTCGCCGCCTTGAGCTTCGCCGCGTTCAGGATCTTGCGGTTCGGCGCGCGGGAACGCAGCGCGTCGACGAGCTTCAAGTGGAGGCACCGCAGTTCGGCGAATTCGGCGGAAGCGCCGATTTTTTCGTCGCCGACGACCGCAAAGAGCCTGCTCCGCGTGCTTTTCCCCTTGAGCGCCAGCGCCCCCGCCTCGAGCAGGGCGTGGCCTGGCAGCGCCTTTGCGGTCTCCTCGGACACCAGAATGTCGAAGAGGACGTCCTTGCACGAGGCTTCGATCCGCGCTGCGACGTTAACCGTGTCGCCGACGGCCGAATAATTGAAATGCGCCTCGGCGCCCATGTTGCCGACGCAAGCGATGCCGGTGTGAATGCCGACCCCGATCGAGACGCTCTGCTCGCCTCCGAAGCCGAACGCGTCGTCGGCATTGAGGCGCGTAAGCGTCTCGCGCATGGCGAGCGCGGCGCGTACGGCCTTGGCCGGATGGTCGGCGACATCGACCGGGGCATTCCAAAAGGCCATGATCGAATCCCCGATGAACTTGTCGAGCGTGCCTTCGTTGGCGATAACGTGGCGGCTCAGCGCATCGAGAAGCGTGTTCAGGAAACCGACGACCGCGGTTGGCGCAAGCCGCTCGCTGATTTCGGTGAAGTTCCTGACGTCGACGAACATCACCGTCAGCTCGCGGTCGTCGCCGCCGAGGCGCAGCGCATCCGGGTTATGCTCGATGCGATAGAGCAGCGACGGCGAAAGATAATGGCCGAAGGCCCGCCGGACCGCGCGGCGCTCGCGGTCGGTCACCAGGAACCGGAATGCCGTTGCGGCGAAATGCGTGATCGATCCGCTGACGATCGGGGCAAGAGGATCGAAGAGCAGCCCGCCATAAAGAAAGGCGAGCCAGGAAGCGACAAGGCCCATGGCGGTGATGAACAGGCCGCAGGCGAGAGCGACCGCGGGGCTGACAAAGGTCGTCAGCATCACCAGCAGGCAACCCGCCGCGGTGATGCAGAGGATCTCGAGCCCGTCGGCCCAATCCGGGCGCGAGAGAAAGCGGCCGGACAAGATCTGCTCCACGGTTTGCGCGTGCAGCGAGACGCCGGGCACGTTCTGCCCGAGGGCGGTCGTGCGGATGTCCTGCAGGCCCGCGGCCGACGTGCCGACGAACACGATGCTGCCCTCGATGGTGGCCTTGGTGGCGGGACTTGGATCTCCGGGCGCGAGCACATGCCTTGCGGAGACATATCGCTCGGCCCGGTCGGGACTGACATAGAGCCAGAGTTCGCCCGCCGCTGTCACCGGAACCACGAAATCCCCGATCTTCGCATGCGTCATCGTATCCTGGACGTCCGGGGCGCCCGCCAGCACGTAGGTCGTGGCCCCCTGCGCGACACGCAGCGCTTCGAGCGCAAGGTTCGGATAAAGCTGCTCGCCGTCGCTCAGGAAAAGCGGCACCGCCCGCACGACCGGCGACGGGGCGCCGGGATTGAGACTGATATGCCCGAGACCGGCGGCATTTTCCTCAAGCTGCGGCCGGAGCGGCGTCGCCGCCTCTATACGCGGCGGCGCGGCGAAAAGGCTTTCGCCCGTAAACGCAAAGCCCGCCTTGACGGGCGGGCGATAGCTTCCTTCGTTCGAGATGCCGAAGCCCAGGACCACAGGCCGTCCCACGATCGATTGTGCGAAGATCTCGTCATTGTCGGGCAGTCTGCCAAGCAATGACGGATCGACGCCGTCAATGTCGCGAACGACATTGCGGGGCGAAAGGCGATCGGGCTCGGCAAACAGAATGTCGAACGCGATTGCCGACACCCCCATCTCGGTCAGCCTGTTCACCAGCGCGGCGATGCGATCTCTCGGCCATGGCCACTGGCCGAGTTCCCGGAGCGACGCCTCGTCGATATCGACGATCCGGACCGGCATGTTCTCGAAGGCGCGCGGCGCAATGCGCTGATATTCGTCGAACGTCAGATTGCGCGCGAGCCGCAGCAATGGCGGATCGCTTGCCCGCAGCATTGTCAGCGCCGCTACAATCGCCAAACCGATAATGACGCCCACCTGCTGCGCGCGTGTCATGCAGCATCCGCCCCCCTACAGCGCCGCGCATCTTGTCAGACGCGCAAAGAACGCAGTAGCGCGGGCAAGCTTACTGCATAATCCGCCGAAGCGGAATCGGATAGATCATCGCCGATTCAAGGCGTTACGGCTGCGTCCGGCGCGGTGGAACCGTGACCTATCGGAAAATCATTTTCTCCCTTGCGGGTAGATCGTCTCGCCGCGCTTCAGCATTTCGACGAAGGTCTCGATCTTCCTCTTGCGCCCGGCCTCGGTCTTCATGTTGTGGGTGCGGAAGGCCAGCGCGAAACGGTTTTGCTCGCTGAGCTTCGCCAGCATCTCTCTAGCCCGGGGTTCGGCGTCAATGGCGGCTTGCAGGTCGTCCGGGATCTTCATGTCCTTGCCGCTTGCATAGGCACGCTCCCAGCGTCCGTCCGCCTTCGCCAGCTCGACCTGCTTCAGCCCATGCTCGGTCATCCGGCCCTCCGCGATCAGCCGGGCCACGTTGTCGACATTGATCTGGCTCCAGGTGCTTTTCCTGCCGCGCGGCGTATAGCGCTGCAAAAAGCTCCTGTCGTCGAACCCCTTGCGCAAGCCGTCGATCCAGCCCCAGCACAGCACGACATCGATCGCTTCCTTAGGCGTGATCGACTTGAGCCCCGAACTCACCTTGTGGATCTTGATCCACACCTCGTCCGCCGTGTCGTGGTGCGCGCCGAGCCAGCGATAGAAGCTTTCGGCATCCGCAAACTCGCGAACTCTCTCCAGATCGACCGTTACCGGGGCCATCGGCAGACCTGCCCTTTTGTTGCCGTCATGTTCCGCACTAATCTCCCGCCACGATTCACCCGGCCGCCATCTTCA
Organism: Sinorhizobium sp. 8-89; assembly: GCF_030124325.1. Classification (GTDB taxonomy): domain Bacteria; phylum Pseudomonadota; class Alphaproteobacteria; order Rhizobiales; family Rhizobiaceae; genus Sinorhizobium. The sequence continues at coordinate 12,439 of NZ_JASKLR010000037.1, read as the reverse complement.
CGCAGCAGGCGGTCGAGCGCAACGCATGTGCCGCCAAGGTGGGCGCACTGGGCGGTGTGCGGGTTTCCGTCGGACGAGACGGAGGGGACCACGCGTTCGGCCGGGGGGCGCCGGCCGAACGCGTGATGTCACGAGACCAGCATGTCCTCGATCCGGATCGGCAGCGTGCGCACGCGAATGCCGGTCGCGTGGAAGACGGCGTTGGCGATGGCGGGCGCCATGCCGACGAGCGCGATTTCGCCTAGGCCCTTGACGCCGAGCGCATTGACGTGCGGGTCCACCTCGTCGACGAAATGCGCTTCGATGTCCGGAATGTCGAGGTTCACGGGCACGAGATAGTCCGCCATATGCGCATTGACCGGGCGGCCGTCGCGCTGATCGAGCACGGTCCGTTCCATGAGCGCCATGCCGATACCGCCGACCATGCCGCCGGTGCACTGGCTCGCTGCAAGACGCGGATTGACGATACGACCGGCGCCATAGGTACCCAGCGCGCGGCGCACCCGGATCGTGCCGACATCAGGATCGACCGCCACCTCGGCAAAGACCGCACCGAAAGCATGCATGGAATAGCGGTCCGCGATATCGGGGTCACGGCTGGCGGACGCATTCGCCTCGATCGGTCCGCCGGTGCTCGCCGCGATGTCGCCATAGGCCTGGCCGGGCGCGGTGTCGCCGCGACGGCGCAGGCGCCCCGCCTCCCACATGACCCCATCGGCCGACGCGCCGAAGACCGGCGAGCGCTGGTCGGCGACGGCGCGCTTCGCGGCCTCTTCCTGCACGGCGATGCAGGCGGCGCGGATCGCCGAGCCGACGGACGCCATCGTCCAGGAGCCGCCATGGGAGGGAGCCGGCGGAAAGTCCGAGCGGCCGAGGCTGAAGCGAACGTTTTCGACCGGCAGGCCGAGCGTCTCGGCGGCGACCTGCGTCATCGACGTATATGTCCCGGGCCCCATGTCGCTCGCCGCCACTTCGATTTCGGCGGTACCGTCGGGAAGCAGGCGCGCGAGCGCGCTCGAGGGAGCGTGGAACGCCGGATAGCTGGCCGATGCGACACCCATGCCGATCAGCAGCCGCCCATCGCGCATGGAGCGTGGTTTCGGATCACGTTTCGACCAGCCGAAGCGCTCGGCACCGGCATCGTAGCACTTCATCAGCGAGCGGCTCGAGAACGGCTTGTCCACGGCCTCGTCGATCTGAGGCTCGTTCAGCCGGCGCAACTCGATCGGGTCGAGGCCGAGCTTGTAGGAAAGCTCGTCCACGGCGCATTCGAGCGCGAAGACCCCACTCGCCTCGCCCGGGCCGCGCATATAGGTCGGCGTGCCGGTGTCGAGCGGCAGGATCCGGTAGCGGGTCCGCACATTGGGGCAAGAATAGAGGAAACCCGAGACCGAGGTCAGTGCCTCGATGAACTCCTCATAGCGGCTCGTTTCTCCGACGCCCTCATGTACCAGGCTCGTCAACTTGCCGTCCGCCGTCGCCCCGAGCGCGACGCGCTGGAGCGTGCGGGGGCGGTGCCCGGTCGTGAAGAACATCTGCTTGCGGGTCAGCACGAGCTTGACCGGCCGACCCACCTCACGCGCCGCGATGGCCGCGAGCGTGACGTGCGGCCAGGTCCTGAGGCTCGTGCCGAAGGCGCCGCCAACGAAGGGACAGATCACCTGCACGTTCTCGACCGGCAGGCCGAAAATGGCAGCGATCTCGGCCTGTTCGTTGACGACATACTGGCTCTTGCTCCAGAGCGTCAGCCGGTCGCCATCCCAGGCCGCGATGGTGGCGTGCGGCTCCATCGGATTGTGGTTCTCGCGGGCAATGTCGTAGCTCTCGTCGACCTTCGTCTCCGCGCTCGCGAGCGCTCCGTCCGCGTCGCCTCTCTCGGCGTCGGCATGCGCGCGGCCACCCCGCCTCGTGGCCTCCGGGATCACCGCACTCGCGAGCAAACCGGTCGGATCGACGACCGGCCGCTCGCTGGCGTAAGCGACATGGAGCGCAGCGGCGGCGCGTTCGGCATGGTCGAGCGTATCGGCGACGACGATCGCCACCGGCTGGCCCCAGAAACGCACCTGATCGTCCTGCAGCACGTGCAGGCGTTCGCCGATGGCGGGATCGATTACCCCCTTGTGCTCGCGGTAGGCAAGCCGCGGCGCATTGAGGTGGCTGATCACCGCGATCACGCCCGGCATGCCGGAGACGGCCTCCGCGCCGATCTCGGTGATGCGGCCAAGGCCGGCCGTGGCGCTGACGATGACGGCATGGGCCTGGCCCTTTTGGTTGAAATCGGCCGCGTAGCGCGCGCCTCCCGAGACTTTGGCGCGGCCGTCAATGCGGGGGAGCGGTTGTCCAATGACATTCGTCGTCATGCCATTTCTCCGACCATTTCCAGCGTGCGGACGATCGTCCGCTGCAGGAGTTCAACCTTGTAGTGATTGCCGGCAGCCGGCCGTGCGCCATCCGCCGCCAGCCGCGCCGCCGCCTCGAAGGCCGGGCGGGACGGCTCGTTGCCGATCAGTTCCGCCTCCGAGGCGCGCATCCGCCACGGGCGGGTTCCGACCCCGCCGCAAGCGATCCGGACCGAGCGGATCACGCCGCCCTCCGTTTCCATGGCAACGGCCGCCGAGACGAGCGCGAACTCGTAGGACTCGCGGTCACGCACCTTGAGGTAGCGCGCGCGGCGACTGTGGGGACCGCCGGGCACCCGCACGTCCAGGATCAGTTCGCCCGGATTGAGCGTGTGTTCGAGATGCGGCGTATCGCCCGGCAGCCGGAAGAGCTCCTCGACTGGAAAGGTGCGCTCGCCTTCCGGCCCGCGCACGCGCATTTTCGCGTCAAGCGCGATCAGCGCCACCGCAACGTCGGACGGATGGGTGGCGATGCAATGATCGCTGACGCCGAGGATGGCATGGCCGCCGTTCAGCCCGTCGATCGCCGCGCAGCCCGAGCCCGGCTCGCGCTTGTTGCACGGCGCGTCGAGCATGCGGAAATAGGGACAGCGTACGCGCTGCAGCAGGTTGCCGCCGATCGAGGCGACGTTGCGCAACTGCGGCGATGCGCCTTCGATCAGGGATTCGGCGACAAGCGGCTGCAGACGCAGGGTGTCGGGATGTGCGGCGATCTCCGTCATCCGGGCAAGCGCGCCGATGACGAGATCGGAGCCTTCGACACGAATGCCTCCGAGCGGAAGGGCGTTGATGTCGACGAGCCGTTCGGGACGCTCCACCTCCTCGCGCATGAGATCGATGAGCGTCGTGCCACCGGCGATATAGCGCGCGCCCGCGGCTGCGGCGGCAATCGCTTCCTGTTCGCTGGTGGCTTTTTCGTAGCTGAATGGCAGCATGGTCAGGTCCTCCCGGAGGCATCGGCGACGGCGGCGACGATGCCCGGATAGGCCCCGCATCGACAGATGTTGCCGCTCATCCAGAACCGGATTTCCTCCGGCGAATGGGCGTGACCCTCGGCGATGCAGCCGACGCCGGACATGATCTGGCCCGAAGTGCAGAAGCCGCACTGGAGCCCGTCATGCTCGATGAACGCCGCCTGGAGCGGATGGAGCTCGTCGCCTTTCGCCAGCCCCTCGATCGTGGTGATCTCGGCACCGTCGTGCATGACGGCGAGCGTCAGACAGGAATTGATCCGCTTGCCATCGACGAGGATGGTACAGGCCCCACAGGCGCCCTGGTTGCAGCCCTTCTTCGTGCCGGTGAGGTCGAGCGTTTCGCGAAGAACGTCGAGCAGCGACTGGCGCGGATCGAGCTCCAGTTCGCGCAAGTCCCCGTTGACCGTCAGTCGTATGCGCGCTGGCGTCACGTTCGTTCCCTCCTTATTTGCGGTTGTTGCGGCCGGCGATGCGGCTTGCGCCGTGCCGTGAGGAATGGCCGCGAGCGTCGCGGCCCCTGCTGCCATCTGCAGAACGTTGCGTCGGGAAAATGCGAAATGGACGCCCTCGGTTGCGACCGGTGACCCCGCTTCCCGGCTCTCGGATTTGTCGTGTTCGGACATGGTAAACGCAGACTCCTTGCTGGAACGCGTGTTCGTTCTTTCAAGCGATCAGTCGATTTTGGGAGTGCAACGGGCCAAGCTTATGCAGGCACGCCGAGCGCGCCAGCGTCCATGTTGCTGCGTTTTGTACGGAAGTGCTATGTTTTTTGCGGGGGGCGTCCGAGAGCAACAACGGCAACGGACCTCGAAGGGCAATTCCACTTGATAGGAGTTCGCGAATGGCCAGAGGGGCATATGGCCAGCGCTTGGGCGAGTCTGTCGGGGTCGAAGCGCCGCCGAGCATAAGCGTCCAGCGTCTGCAAAGGACGGAGTTCGCCGCCACGCGCGTCAGCTGGGACAGGAGGGAAGGAGACGGCGCCGGCCGGATCGAGCGGGAGGACGGCTACCTCGTCTGCCTGCAACTGCTCGATCTCGAGCCGCATCCCTATTGGGTAGGTGGTCGCCCGGTGCAGATTGCACCGATCAGAAGCGGCCAGTTCACGCTTCTCGACCTGAATTCGGAGCATTCCTCCGTCCTCACGGACCCCATCGACTGCCTGGCCATCTACATATCGCGCCAGGCGTTCGACAGGATGGCCGAGGAACGGGGCGTCTCGCGCATGGGCACGATCGGGATAGCGCCTGGCGTTCCCAACGACGACATCGTTGTGCGGAGTCTCGGGACCAGCCTCCTGCCCGCGCTGCAAAGGCCCGAACAGGCCAATCAACTGTTCCTCGACCATGTCGGCATGGCCCTGCTCACCCATCTCGGCAGCAACTATGGCGACATGCCGACGGGGCACCGGCCGCGGCGCGGCGGCCTTGCGCCCTGGCAGGAGAGGCGCGCCAAGGAGATTCTGCTGGCGCATCTCGACGGCGACATCGCGCTAGAGGCCCTCGCCCGTGAATGCGGTCTTTCGCGCAGCCATTTCGCCCGCGCCTTCAAGGAAACGACCGGCTCCCCACCGCATCGATGGCTGCTGGCCCGTCGCATCAAACGCGCCCAGGACCTGCTTCTGAACTCGAGCCTCTCGATTAACGAAATCGCCAGCAGCTGCGGCTTTGCCGACCAGAGCCATTTCACCCGGGTCTTCGCGAAAATCGTGCAGGCCGGTCCGGGCGAATGGCGGCGTTCGCGGCGCCGGTAGATCACTTCCTGTGCCAAACAGTGAAGTGATCTCGCTCTTTGACCGTCAATTGCGGACGGAAAGCCGTTGCGCACCTTTCCTGGATTTGCACCAGCCGGACCGCCGCCCTGCCGTTCAGGACTCCGGAAACATGCGATACCGTCCCGCTCAGTTCGCGGCGAAGCAGTAGAAGAGCCCATCGCCGCCGGTGGTCTTAAAAGCCTCCTGTGTGCAGCCGCCGCGCGTCTCGTGCGAGGAATTCCAGGACTTGGCCGCGGCGGAATCGTCGAGGCCGGTCCGGTCGCTGTGGCCGACGATCGCCGCGCCCTCCGTCCCGCCCATCGTCCAGTTGCCGCAGGTCTCTGCCGCGGCAGTCCCGTCGGGATTCGAGCCTGTCAGGATGTCGTGACGGTTCGGCGTGTCGCCGCGGCCGTTGATGACCTCGCCTCTTTCGTTGAGCGCGGTCTGCTTCGTGAGATTGTTCTTGTCGCTATGGAGCGACGCGACGTCATCGGCGATCTTTTCGCCTTTGGCGTTGTACCAAGGGCCGTTGCCGATCCGGTCCTTTGCATTCTCCGCGTCGGTGGAAAGATACGCTTTCCAGGTCTTGCCGGTCGCGCCGCTCGGCGTCGCGAGTGTGTTGCAATAGGCGTCAGCGCCCGCAAGACCACCAAGGTCGCCGCCCTTCCCGGGATTGGCGCTGGTGACGAAGAAGCTCATGCTCGTATCCTGGGCATGGGCGGGGGCATGGGCGGCCACGACCGAACAGGCCAAGCCGGCCGCAACAAGTGCAACTGTGCGTTTCATGGTCTCCTCCCTGATGCAGGTTTCAAACCCGCGGCGATAAAGCTATGCCGGCAAAGACGGGAGTAAAATCAAAACCTTGTGATAGGATTTCCGGGAATAATCCCTGCCCATGGCTTGGCGGGGTGAACCATCCCGGTACGGCTGCCGGCGGCGGTTCAAATTTCTTTCACGCGGTTGTGGAACAGTCGCAACATACCGCGGTTCACGGTGAGAACGCCGGAGAGATGACATGAACAAGTCGAAGGATACCGAAGACGCGGACTGGCTCGAAGCCGAACTGGCCGATACGATCGATGAGGACTATGAGCTCGAGCTTTCCGAGCCGGCCCTTTCCGAAGAGATTCGCAAGATCTACCGCAAGGCGCATCCACCCTCGATCCCGCGCATCGAGTATTTCCGCGCGCTACTCCAGCTGCAGGCGGAACTGATCAAGCTGCAGGACTGGGTCGCCTATCACAAAGAGAAGGTCGTCGTAATCTTCGAGGGGCGCGACTCCGCCGGCAAGGGCGGTGTGATCAAGCGCATCACCCAGCGGCTCAACCCGCGCGTGGTGAGGGTCGTGGCGCTGCCCGCCCCTTCCGACCGCGAAAAGACGCAATGGTACTTCCAGCGTTACGTGCCCCACCTGCCGGCCGGCGGCGAGATCGTGCTCTTCGACCGGTCCTGGTACAACCGTTCCGGTGTCGAGCGCGTCATGGGTTTCGCCACCGAAGACCAGGTGGAGCAATTCTTCAACGACGTGCCCGAGTTCGAGCGCATGCTCGTGCGCTCCGGCATCCGGCTGGTGAAATATTGGTTCTCGATCACCGACGAGGAACAGCAGATGCGATTCCTGATGCGCATCCATGACCCGCTAAAGCAGTGGAAGCTGTCGCCGATGGACCTGCAGTCGCGGGTGCGCTGGGAGGCCTACACCAAGGCCAAGGAAGAGACGTTCGCCCGCACCAATATTTCCGAAGCGCCCTGGTACATCGTCGAGGGCAACGACAAAAAGCGGGCCCGGCTCAACTGCATCGACCACCTGCTCCAACAGATCCCCTACGGGGAGGTGCCGCACGAGGACGTCACCCTGCCCGAGCGAGTGTTCAATCCCGACTACGAGCGCAAGGTGCTGCCGCCGGAACTCTACGTGCCGTCAAAATACTGACAGCGCGGCGCGTCCTATCGGGCGTGCGAGGCTTGCACTTTCGATCATGCGAGTGCCCGCGAAAGTGCGGGCACTGCTTGTGGAACGAACGGTGTAGTTACGCACCGCGTTCGTGCTGGCTTCCGCGCAGCAATTATTGCTGAGCCGGTGCCTGCGCCGGTCCGGAGTTCTGGATCTTCTCCTGAACCTTCTTGGCCAAAGCCGGGTCGTTCTGCGCGGCCGTCAGGATGGATGTATATTCCTCGACGGAAATATCCGGGGAGGCTTCGACGGCCTGAACCATCTGCTGGCTGGCTTCGGTCTGCAGCTTTTGCTTCGCAGCCTCGTCCGGGGTCGCTTCGATCTTGGCCGAATATTCCTGCCTGACCTTGTCGACTTGCAGATAGGCGACCGCAAAGGCCTCGATTTTCTGGTCGCTGACGGCCGCGCCGGTGCTGTCGGGCTGCCCCTGCATCGGCTGCGTCTGTTGCGCCTGGGGCTGTGTCTGTTGCGCCTGGGCCATCTCCAACGCGGACGCCGGGCTGAAAACCATCAAGCTGAATGCCGCAGCGGTCAACGTTGCAACGGGTGTATAGCGAGTGATCATGTTCATTCCTCTGTAACGTGCATGACTTGATCGGCAGCAATACCGCCTTACAGCGCCCATGCGTCTCCAGACGCGCAAAGGTCGCTGTAGCACTTTGAATTGCCGCATGTTCTCATCCGTGGATCGGGTCCGGTCCAAGGAAACACGCAGCAGTCGTTCGTTCCTCCCGCTAGGGGCGGCGACGCGTTGGTGACGATGAACCGTCTAAGAGTGCTCGATGGGGCGGTACCGGGGCGATTTGCTGACCATTGAGCGGCAGCTTTGTGGTCATCAATGTGAGCGACGCGGCGAGCGTAACGACGATCTCCGCCCCCGCTTTGCGAAAACCGCGGCGGCGCAAAGCGAACGCTTGCCGGTTAGCGCCAGTCTTCGTGACAACCCGACGCGCCGAAGCAATTCAGTCCCATCCGCGGCTGATCCCGGCGCGCAAACCTCACAAAGGCGGCCGCCTCGTCACCCCCTGCGGGATCCGCGTTTGGCGACGCGAGACGGCGCGCTTTCCGGCGCCTCTTCCGGCTCGGCCGTAGGCTCGGGCTCTTGCGCGGGCGAAGGCTCGGCCTCGGCCGGAGCCTCTTCCTCCGGCGTCGTGTCCTCGATCTTCAGCGGGAACGGCGCGCCGATCCCCTCGTCGCGGAAGCGCTCGTAGATCGAGACACGGATGTCGTTGCGCACGTTGCCCGCCGTCAGCACGTCGGCGACATAGATCCGCAATTCGAAGGTCATGCGCTCGTCGCCGAAGGCGGTGAAGCCGACCGAAGGCGACGGGTTCCTCAGCACCATCGGATGGGCGGCGGCGATCTCCTGCAGCAGATCGATCACCCGGCGCGGATCGCTGGCATAGGTAACGGTGACGGTGATCTCCGAACGGCCGAGCTTGTTGCGGTGCGTCCAGTTGCCGACCGAGGCGTTGATGAGCAGTGAGTTCGGCATCATGATCGACTGGTGCTGGAAGGTCTCGATCTCGGTCGCGCGCACCGAGATGCGCCGGACGAAGCCTTCCGTCGTGCCGCTGACGATCCAGTCACCCACCTTGAAAGGCCGTTCGACGAGCAGGATCAGGCCCGAGACGAAGTTCGAGACGATGTTCTGCAGGCCAAAACCGACGCCGAGGGACAGAGCACCGGCGACGAGCGCAAGGCTCGACAGGTCGATGCCTGCCGCCGAGAGGCCGATGAGGCCGGCGAGGCCGACGCCGACATAGCCGATGCCCGTGCGGATAGAGTTGCGGACGCCGGCATCGACCCGGCTGCGCGCCATGACGTTGCCGTCGATCCAGCGCTGCACCCAGCGCGTGACGATGAAACCGAGCGCGAAGAAGAGCACGCCGGCAAACAGGCCGACGAGCGAGATGGTGATCGTGCCGATCCTGATCTCGGTCAGCACGCGGTAGGCCCAGGATTCGATATCGGCGGTCTGGAAGCCCCATTGCAGCAGGATCAGCGGAATGAAGAACAGCAGCACCAGCGCGTAGATGCCGAGCCCAGCCGCAAGCCCGATCTGGTCGAGTGCCACCTGCTCCAGATTGAAGCGGCGCTCGAGGTAACGCCCCGGCACCGTTTCGGCAAAGGCGCCCTGACGGGAGACGGACTTGCCCGTGAGAATGCCGATATACATCGTCACCAGGATCGCACCGGTGACGATAATCTGGGTGGCTATGAAGCGAGCGAGGCCGACATAGCCCGCAAGCGCGATGGCGATGAGCGCCGCGCCCATCAGGAGAAGCGAAACCCAGACGAGCCGCGGCCAGGGCCGACCCGGCGCATCGAAGGGCTCGTCCTGTCTCAGCATTGGCCGGATCCAGGCCATTGACATCAGGATGAGGCCGATGATGATCGAGGCCACGAGACTCTTGGCGACGGTCAGGATGACCGGCGAGCCGAGAGATTCGCTGATGCGTCCGGCTAGGTAATCGAGCACGTTGACCAACGCCATCGCGACGATCGAGATGAACAGCATGCGTGCGCCCTGGTCAGAAACGCGCACGAGGCGCCAGTTCGCCTGCCGGGGCGACAGCACCGCCTGAGCGAGGCTGGTGACGAACAGCAGCACCACCCCGACTGCCAGGGTGACTGCCAGGATCGGCGCGATATCCGGGCGCAATACATTGAAGCTATTCAGGAAAAAGTAGCTCGACGCGGCAAACGCGGTGGCTGAGACCGTCGGGATCACCGTGGACCAGAAGGCGACAGAGAGCTGCCTGAAATAGTTCGGCTCCTCCTCGTCGCCATTCTGCCGGAGGAAGGGCGCGAACAGCCGGCGGCTGCCGGCCAGAAAGATCAGCGCCGCGCAAAGCGACAGGAAGATTGCGATGAGAAGCGGGACACGCTTGTAGTTCCAGGCGAAGGTCAGCCAGCTTCCGAGGCTGCGCGACAGCGCCTGAGTCTCGCCGATCGTCGTCGTCACCGCCTCCGCCAGCGTGGCCGCCGAGATCTCGGTGTGCCTCAGAAGCGTGTTGGAGAAGAGAGCGCGTCTTGTCGCGGTAATGCCGTTGGCAAGCTTCTTCGCCTCCACCGAAAGGTTTTCGGCACGCCCCGTCAGCGCGTTTATCTCCCCCCGTTCGGCGATCAGGCGTTTGCGTTCCTCCGTCACGATGGCGGCTTCCGGCGGTTGCCCTTCGCCCGGCGGCTCGCCGAGTTCGGTGAGCCTCGCCTTGATTTCCTCCAGTCGCGGCCGCATCGCAACCGTGGCGGTGATGATCTGGCCGGAAAGGGCATCGACCTGCACCTTCAATTCGGCCAGCAGCGTATCGTCTTCCCTCGCCTTTTCGACGCGCTCGCCAAGCAGCTTCAGCTCGCGGTCAGCATTGGCGAGTTGCTCCTCCGCCTGCTGCAGAGCCGGAGAAGCAGTCGCCGCGCCGTCATCGGGCTGGTCCTGCTGCGGGGGCTGGGCTTGCGGTGCCGGTGCGGCCGGCTGCGTTTGCTGGGCCGGCTGGGCGGGTTGGGTCGCCTGCTGGGCGATGGCCGGGCCGCTGCCGGCAAGCGCAACGGCTGCGGTCAGGACGGCGAGAGAAACGGCGGTCAACTTTCCAACAAGATGCAATTCGATACCCTTCGAAGTCCCGGATGACGACACGGAATCACGTCCGAGCCTAGATCACGATGATTCCAGCTTGAATCAACCGAAAACAGCGAGCGTGCCCGGCCGTTGCCGTTCCTCCTGGATCTCGCGCCAACGCTCGCGACGATCCGCTCTGCATGCGCAACACGGCAAAAAAATGCAGAAGCAGAGGATTGGGACGTTTTTTTGCCTGAACCGCGGCGCCCTTGCCGCGCTTTCCGCTGGACGGGAGGGCGCGGCACGCGAATGCCCGGCCGATTGCACGCACGGCTACTGCACACCCTGGAAGGTCGCAACGACATTGAGGCGGGCATTGCCGTCCTCGTCCTCGCTGACGGAGACCAGCGCCCACCAGCCGGCGGTGAAATCGCTGCCGGTCCAGCTCAGGACGGTCGGATCGGGGTTCATCAGCCCGGGGAAGGTTTGGGGCGAGAACACCGCGCCGTTGATCTCGCCGGCGACAGCCCAGGTGGTGGCGAGACTGACCGTGACCTTGGCCTGGCTGCCGGCCGGCGGCACCGGCAGTGCGATCGTGGCACTCGCGCCGTTTGCCGTAAACGACTGGCCGGTCAGCCACTGGGGCGTGACGGTCCACGTCGCACCGGCGAGCGCGACCTTCTGCGGGATCGGTGCTCCCGGGCCGACGTTGAGATGGAGCTTGCCCGTCTGCGGCGGAGGGTCAGCGTGATCGAGAACGGCGCGTCGAAATATTGCACTGGCGACTTGACCAGCTCCGCTACGAGCGGCGTCCCGGCATCGAGGCTGGCGCCCGCAAGAATCGGGATCCAGGCGGTGGTTTCGCTGCCGCCGGCAAGCCCGACGGCCGTGCCGTTGTTGCTGATCGTGACCGAAGCACCGGGCACGAGGCCACTCAGCCGCACGGCGGACATGGCTGTCGTAAGCGGCGAACCGAAGACCGGCGTCGGTAGGGGGTTCGGCACATCGATGACCGGCACGCCCTGCGGCGAAGGCGCGCTGCTGCCGTCTGTCGTTGTCTGGACGGCGGTGATCAGTTGCCCGGCAATTGGCGTGTCGAAGATTGTCACCCAGACGGTGCCGTTCGATCCGGCGACGGATTTTCCGATCTGGCCGCCGTCGGCGAATATCTCCACCGTCGCATCGGCGAGAACTCCGGTGACGCGAACTGAGGGAGAGAAGCGCGTGATCGGCCCATGCACGATGGGCGGAAGCGGGAGAACCATGAAACACTCCTGGGCGGACGGGCATGCGCCGGAAGGACGCACGGCGCTGCGGTTCAGTTTCGAACGACTAAACGCAATTCGCTGCAAGGAACGTATTTCAGATTTCGGAAAGCGATCTTGGCATAGCTCAAAACGGTTGTATTGTCAATTGCTTGGCAATCAAAAGGCGCAATCGCGAGCGGCTCGTAGTCGCCTGTAGTGGCGAGACGGGCCGAACCGATAACGACCGCTGAAACCATCCCTTCCCCTGCTCCACTGAGCTGCCACCACGCCCATCCTTTCATGCGTGGCCATCGCCGCGGAGAGCGCTTTGAAGTCCACGACGTAAGGCGTATGCTGCGGCCTTGGCACGGTCTGCTTTGGGGGGACGAAATGGCGGAAGCGTTGCATCCAGCGGCAGTGGGTCATCTGCCTGTTTTCATTACCGCGCCGGGGCAGTCGGACGTCCTGTTCAATGTGATGACCGTCTTCGTGCTGCTCGTGGTCTTCCTGGTCGGCATCCTCTATCTCAGGCTGCACGCGCTGCCGGAACATATGG
>NZ_JASKLR010000036.1:20366-39244 GCF_030124325.1 Sinorhizobium sp. 8-89 | reverse complement strand
GATCTGGACCGAGCTGCTCGGCGTCGAGCGGGTCGGCCGCCATGACAACTTCTTCGAGCTCGGCGGCCACTCGCTGCTCGCCGTCAGGCTACTGAGTCGAGCGCTAAACCTTGGGCTCACGTTTAGCGCCGCGGATCTCTTCCAAGCGCCTGTTCTGAAGGATCTTGCGACGAAAGTTGAATTGGATCACCTCCGTCACATACCTGGAGTCCTGCCCGTTCGCACGGCGGGATCTCGACCACCAGTATTCTTTGTCCCGACCGGTTACGGAGATTATTCATACGTTCTATCCCTGGCAAAGGATATGGAAATAGACTGCCCCGTGTATGCTCTGCCATGGCCATCGTTCAACGAAAATGACGCGCCGACGCTTGAGGTGATAGCTGCGCAGGTAGTTCTGGCTATGAAGAAAATCCAACCGCAAGGTCCGTACCGCCTTGCTGGATATTCCTCAGGGGCAATCCTGGCTTATGCCATTGCAGAGCACTTACTTAGCATCGATGAAGCTGTACCCTTCATGGCTTTCATCGATGTTAGCCTTCCTGCAAAACCACGAAGCAAGTCGGATGCCCAAGTGGCGTTAGAAATGATCTTTGAGCCGCTCGAGACACTAGATGATGAACGCTTCTACTTCTTGGAACGTATTGCCAGCGAATGCTCACTTATTGAATTGCTTCAGAAGGCACAGCAAATAGGTGCAATAAAGCAAGCACACGAACTCTACGATACGGCATCGATGTACGCGCGGTTTCACCGAGCGCTGCAGTCATATGACGTTCCTGTTTTGCCAGTCGAGATACATCAATTTTATGCCATCGAGGCTACGATGGGCCGACGCGTGCGAACCGAGGATCCGATGGGTACGGAAGACGAGTCACCTTTGCGCGGTTGGGACCGGGTCTTAGATGTCACTGCCATTCACGCCGTGCCGGTTCCCGGCGATCATGTGACCCTGATGAGCGATCGGAAAAACCGCCGGGTACTGGCCGTTTTTCTATCGACGGCCTTAGGAGCTGACGCCGAAGCATCCTTAGCAACAGCTAAGCGAGGGATTTAGCCTAATGACTAACCCACTTCGACACGACACTTATCTTCCATCCACCTATGAGCTGCTCGCCAAGGGAGGCGACGAGCGAATTGAGTTAGACCGAAGAGCAATGACCAATAAATACGGGTGCCGTACGATACCGGACAGCGGATTAATCGCATTTGGTTCTGCGACAGCATCCACGATCTCCGAAGCCGGTTTCAATGCTGCCGACGAGGTTAGGATCAGGCTATTGGAGGCCTTGCAAACTAGAGAACCGGCAGAAATTTACTTGGAGGAGATATCCAGATTGCGCAGCGAATTCGCTGATCTCTGCGGGCTGACAAACCTCCGAGGACTTGAAATGATCGTGTCCCCATCGGGCACTGACGCTCACATGGTTGCGGCGCGACTGGTGGACGAGAGCGCAAAGATTGGAACACTCGCAATTATGGTCCAATCGACCGAAACAGGAAGCGGGATTGCGGTGGCTTTGAAGGGAACGAAAATCAATCTCACTAAAACCATTGATGTTGAACTGATTGATATTCGCGCCACGGATAGTAGCCTGCGATCAATAGCCGTCATCGATGACGAACTTGAAGCGATGGTCACGACCGCTGTGGCGCGATACGACCGCATCTTGATAACATTGACCGATGTTTCCAAGACCGGAATACTCGCTCCATGTCCAAGACGAGCGCTGGATCTAAAGCGTCGTTGGCCTGACGTCATCGAAATTCTTGTCGATGCATCTCAATTCCGGCTGGCGCCATCCACGCTACAAAGTTACCTCACCGCAAATTGTTTTGTGGTCATCACCGGATCCAAGTTCGTAAACGGTCCCGCTTTTTCAGCAATGTTGTTGGTACCAGAGGCAGCAGCCTGTCGGTTGATGACGCAGTCCGTGAATCCCGCACTTGGTATTACCAGCCTCCAATCAGAATGGCCGCAGCATTGGAATGGTATTCGATCACTCCCCAATTCGAGTAACTTCGGATTGCTTCTGCGATGGGACGCTGCCCTCGCAGACCTGCGCGCTTTTCGTAACATTCCAGAGCAAGACGTCGAAACGGTCGTGCATGCTTTTCACGATGCGATCGTCTCCGCACTGGGCCATACTCAACAATTTGATCTCCTAGAACAACCATCTTTGCAGCGTCGGCCCTTCGCGGAAGGCACAACCTGGGATCAAGTCCAGACAATCTTCCCCTTTTTGCTATTCGATATTGATCGGAAAGGGAAACGAACTCCACTGTCCACTGAAAAGACCAAGAAAATCTATCATCAGATGAAAGTGGAAATCGGCCCAGGAGCAGGCAGAGCAGACCAACCGATATCCTCCTTTCGATGTGAACTGGGACAGCCGGTCTCGTGCGGTGAATTGCAAGGCACCAGCGTTGCGGCGTTGCGACTATCCCTCAGTGCGCGGTTAATCGTGAAGGCTGTTGAGGAAGGAGATCGCGGTGTCGCTTCCCTTATCGAACAAGGGCTTCTGGCGTTCGACAAAGCTGCTTTCCTTTCGAAATAACTAGCCGGTTCACAACAGCCTTGACCACCCATAAAGGAGTGCAACGTGAAGCTTGAGATTTTCTCATTGCGGGCGCGACCGGACCTCATCCCCGCAGTGTTTTCGAAGGATTTGAACGATGTATGGCCTGAGTTCATACGACACGACCCTACTACAAAGCTCTACTTCGGAAGCAATGTTTTCTCGGACTATCTGGACTACGCATTCGCCGCAATTGTCGATGATGAGGTCGTCGGACGGGCCTTCAGTGTTCCTTTTGCGTTCGGAATCCAAGGTCGCACCGAATTGCCCGACGGTGGGTGGGACCAGGTTATTCGCTGGGCTCATGAGGACAGGCTGATCGATCGAACGCCGACTACGATGAGCGCGCTCGAGGTCACTCTTGCTCCAAAGGCGCGAGGAATTGGGAATGCGCTGTCTATGCTCGGCGCCCTAAAGGAATGCGCAAGGAAAATGGGCTTCGTCGAATTATCGATCCCCGTCCGGCCGACCCAAAAGCACCTTTACCCGCAAATGCCTATGTCCGATTACATTAAATTACGACGGGAGGACGGCTCCCCATTTGACTCGTGGTTGCGAGCGCATTCCAACTCGGGAGGCAAAATAGACAAGGTTGCCTCCTATTCCATGACCATTGTCGGGACGGTCGCCGAATGGTCACAGTGGACAGAAGCAACGATTCAAGATTCGGGCATGATAAATGTCGAAGGGGCACTGGTTCCTGTGCTGATTTCAATGGAGCAAGACCTTGGAATTTATGTCGAACCAAATGTATGGGTCCGTCATTCTCTCTAATCGTTTGGTGATCGTAATCGATTCGTCTGTCCTTAATCGTCGCGCGCAAGAGGGGGCCGGTTCGGACTGTGCCGGAAGAGAACCTAACGGTGGTCTCCGTAGGCCAGAGATATTCGAGGATCGGTAGGTTTCGATGGTAAGCGGCAAGGGGACCCCGTCTGGCGTAGGGGGTTAGCGGTCGGATATCGATAGCGCACGTTGTGAGCCGAAGTGAGCTTCTATGTCTGCGCCTAGTTCTGGAACTAGAACCTTCCATATGATCGAAGCGGTCGCCGAGCGACTTGAGGGCGCTCCACGGCAATTGCGCCGGCGCTGGTCGGATGAGTTCAAGGCTCAGGCGGTGGCAGAGGCATTGGAGCCCGGCGCAAGCGTATCGGCGATCGCCCATCGGATCGGCATTCATCCCTCCCAGCTCTTCGCCTGGCGTCGTGACGCTCGGAACGATGCCTCCCCGCAGCATTCGGCTGGCGAAGTGGCGACGGCGCGCGCGGCTGCCCCGGTGATCGAGGTTGTCCTTGGCGACATTGTCGTGCGCGCCGGCGCAGATGTCGAGGAGGCGCACTTGCAGCGGGTAATCCGGGCGGTCCGTTCGGCATGATCCCCTCCGGCGTGAAGGTGTTCCTCGCCAGTCATCCGGTCGACTTCCGCAACTATGCGGCGACCATGATTATGCGAAGTTGTCATTGCCGATCTATGGATTATGTCGTCTTCACAAATGTTTAGATAGATCGAGCGCGCGCGATCGCTCCACATAACTATGCTCCCTCACGATGGGTTCACGTTGTGAGGAGAGCAAAGATGGATGCCAATAATCGTAATCACTGGTTCCTCGATCCAGGACCGTTGTCGTCATGGATCTATCAGTTCGCGGCCGACCTTGCCGCTCAGAGATATACGCCGCTGACCATTGAGGGCTACACGGCCTCGGCTCGTCATTTCGCGACTTGGCTTGGTAGCGCAGGTATCTCAATCGACGTCATCGATGACGATGTCGTTCGTCGCTTTGCCGAACATCGGTGTCGATGTCCTGGTGGGCGGCAGTGGCTGCGCATCTCACCAAAATATTCGCGCCGCGCCGGGAGGTTCGTTGTTTTCCTGCAAAGGACAGGTGTCGCGCGTCCACCCTTGAAGGTCGCGTCGCCATATCCCCTGCTTGACGACTATCAGAGCTGGTTGCGCGTCCACCGGGGACTGTCGGAACGAACGATCGCCCGTCACCTTCGCCACCTGCAAAAGCTTTTACCAGAGCTCGGCACGGCGACCCTCGACTATGATGCAGCCCGGATCCGTAATGTTGTCCGCGAGTGGCGCGAGCGAACCGGGCCGGCCGAAAAACTCGAGATGCTCGACGCTTTGGCGCCGCTCGGCATCAAGCCAGGCAAATTTTGCCCGCCGGATAAACTAATCGCGATGCTTGCCACACGATAGTGCATTGTTGGACTAACCCGCTGCGCTACGCCGGAGCGGGAAGGAGGTCAGGTATTCAGTAGGAGCCCCAACTGCGAGAGGATGAGACGGCTGTTCAGCAGCCTATTCCATCAGACAGAGGAGCTCGTCGTGACCCCACTTCGCCAGCGCATGAGCGAGGACATGCAGAGGTGCGCAATTTTTCGCTCAATACCCAGCTCTCATATCTGCGGCAGGTCTCGCTGTTTGCACGATACTTCGGCAAAGCGCCGGACTTGCTCGGCCGCGAGGATATTCGAACCTATCAGGTCTATCTGGCCAACGAGAAGAAGCTGGCGCCTAACTCAATCCATATCGCCATTTCGGCGCTGCGCTTTTTCTTCAGCGTCACGCTCGAGAGGGACTGGCTGCCTGCAGAGGTCTTGCCGCTTCCCAAGAAGCCGCAGAAGCTGCCGGTCATCCTCAGTCCGGATGAAGTACAGCACTTTCTCGGCTGCGTGGCCGATCTCAAACACCATGCCATCCTGACGACGTGCTATGCCGCCGGCCTGCGCATCTCGGAAGCGGTGCAGCTGAAGCCCACGGATATCGACAGCCGGAGAATGGTCGTCCGTGTCGAGCAGGGCAAAGGCCAGAAGGACCGCTATGTGATGCTGTCGCCCAAGCTCCTGGAGATCCTGCGCAACTATTGGAGGATGCGGCGGCCAGAGGCGTGGCTCTTCCCTGGCGATCGCACCGGCCATCCGATCAGCCGGATGCAGTTGGGCAAGCCTGCGCAAAAGCGCACGATCTTTCCGGCTTGTCCAAACCGGTGACACCGCACAGCTTGAGGCACGCCTTCGCCGTTCATCTCCTCGAGGCCGGCGCCGACGTGCGCACCATCCAGTTGCTGCTCGGTCACCGCAGCCTCGCAACCACCGCCCATTACCTGCGCATCGCCACCAACAAGGTCTGCGCCACCTCGAGCCCTTTCGAGCTGCTGCCACATCCAGCGCCCACCCCGCCGCCTACCAAGCCTGAGTATTTCTGAGCTCCCGATGGTCCGTTCGGGGCCGGAAGTGGCGGACATCTTCCGTCGCTACGGTGAGGCCTATCGTGCCCAGCACACATCGCTGTCGACCGCTCCGCGCCGTGTCATGACGGCGATCGAATTGTGCCGCACCGCCGCGCACGTCGAAGCGTGCGATCAATGCGGCCACCGGCGCATCGCCTTCAACAGCTGCCGCGACAGGCATTGTCCCCGCTGCCAATCGCTGGCCCGGGCGCAATGGCTGGAGGATCGTCGCGCCGAGCTGCTCGACACCCAGTACTTTCACGTCGTCTTCACGCTGCCGGAGGCCATTGCCGCCATCGCCTACCAGAACAAGGCGCTCGTCTACGGACTGCTGTTCCGCGCCACCGCCGAGACGCTGCGCACCATCGCCGCCGATCCCAAACATCTCGGCGCCGAGATCGGCTTCTTCGCCGTTCTGCACACCTGGGGGCAAAATCTGCTGCACCATCCCCATCTGCACTGCGTCGTCCCGGGGGGCGGGTTTTCGCCGGACGGCACGCGATGGATCGCCTGCAAGCCGGGCTTCTTCCTGCCGGTCCGCGTGCTCTCAC
This sequence comes from Sinorhizobium sp. 8-89, assembly GCF_030124325.1. Classification (GTDB taxonomy): domain Bacteria; phylum Pseudomonadota; class Alphaproteobacteria; order Rhizobiales; family Rhizobiaceae; genus Sinorhizobium. Next base: position 32,879 of record NZ_JASKLR010000036.1, on the reverse strand, counting down.
GCCTGTTCCGCCGCTTGTTCCTGCCGCTCCTGGAGAAGGCCTTCGACGCGGGCAAGCTGCAGTTCTTCTCCGACTTGCAGGCCTTGAGCGACCGCAACGCTTTCCGGCGCTATCTGGCGCCGCTGCGAAAGACCGACTGGGTGGTCTACGCCAAGCCGCCCTTCGCCGGACCCGAACAGGTGCTCGATTACGTCGGCCGCTACACGCATCGTGTCGCCATATCCAACAACCGCCTCGTCAACATCGAGGATGGCGTGGTGCGCTTCCGCTGGAAGGATTATCGCCACGGCGATCGGCAAAAGGTCATGACCGTCTCCGCCGACGAATTCATCCGCCGCTTTCTGCTGCACCTCCTGCCCGAGGGCTTCCATCGGATCCGCTATTACGGTTTCCTCGGCAATCGCTACCGTGAACAAAAGCTTGCCCATTGCCGCGACCTGCTCGGCATGCCGGTACCCGCGCCATCACCGAGCCAGGCTCCGAAGGACTACCGCGACCGCTACGAGGAACTTACCGGCTGTTCCCTCAGGCAATGCCCGGCCTGTCGTCAAGGCCAGATGATCACCATCGAGACCTTCGACGGCGTCAGCGGACCGCCGCGATGCTGGGACACGTCATGAAAGAAGCGCGCCGCCTTCATCGTCACCATCGCACCGTTCCACCGGAAACCGGTCGGTCCCGAGTAGGTGCGTGCCGTCGCGCCCGCCCGCCCCACCCGGCAGGCGACAGCGGTCGTCGTTACCCTTTTCGACTCTGGAATCGGCGTTGCTTTCGCCCACCGCGTTCCCGCAACCGCTGCGTCAACACCGCCCCATGATGCCCCTTCCCGGGAGGGGGCAGATTCAATCCCCATAGAACCTGGTCGCGCCCGCGGCTCAGTCCAACACGTTTTTAGCGCACCGTCGCTGTCAAGCTCGATGCGCTCCTCAACGTCGATACCCGCGACGCCACGCTAAAAACGCTCTGCATTATGCGGAGTCGATGGATGTTGAAAAGCCCGACAATGCGCCATCAGCGTCTCCGGCTCCGCATAATCATGGTCGCCGCATAGTTGCGGAAGTCGACAGGATGACTGGCGAGGAACACCTTCACGCCGGAGGGGATCATGCCGATCGCACCGCTCGGATCACCCGCTGCAAGTGCGCCTCGTCGACGTCCGCGCCGGCGCGCACGACAATGTCGCCAATGACGACCTCGACAACGCGTTCCTTAATTGCCGCAGATTTCGGCTGCTGTTCTTTCGCCAGAGCAGAGCTTTGCTCACCATCTCCACTAAGCTCCCGTCGCCATCGAAAGAGCTGCGAAGGCAGAATACCGATCCGTCGAGCAACCGCCGAAATGTTCGCTCCCGGCCTGGACGCCTCCTCGACCGACCAAAAACGCCGCAACTGACGAGGTGAACCCTCAAGGCGTTCCGGCACAGCCTCAATCATATGGATCGTTCTAGGGCTAGCTATAGGCGCAGACATAGATGCTCACACTCGGTGAAATCGTCTCTCCGCCATACCTTACCCAACCCCGATGCTGCTAGACGGGGTCTCCTTGTCGCTTACGGTGATCGGGCTGCTCGTTGCCTGACGATCCACGATCCGCGTTCAGGCGTCCGCAAACAATCAGAGGATAAGACGCGCGCACCGCCAGTTCCAGCGACGAGGGCCCGAAATCTTCCGTAGTGCCCGACGCGATGGCTTCGCGGACTTCCGAGAGGCCGCCTGGATCAACTGATCGTTGGTCCTTCCTGTTGCCTGCCACTTTGCCCGATGCGTGGACTTGCCAAAGGCATGACGAAGATAGCGCCTGATCTGATCGACCTTGGCGGGTTCATCCGCTAGGCCCTAAGGATCAACGCCGTCGCCAGCTCATTCATCAGCTTTGGCGTAATCCGGTTGCGGGTCGACTGGCTCGTAACGGCGACCCGGATTGCCTCATCAACGCGATCGTCGTCGATCGTGAAGAGATGGACAATCTGTGCGGCACGGAGCACCTGATCCGTCGGCAGATGCGCGCGCCGCTTCGGATCGCGTGCACGATCCCGCAAAATAGTCACGCTGCGTCGACGAGATCAGATCGCGACGGTACAGCTCATCGGGAGCTCGGCTTCACCTGCCTGCTGACCTCACACAACCCTGCTGTGGTTGAACGGCTCTGCGGCAGAGTTCAGCTCTATGCAAATGGCGTGATTGTCAGGGACACCGTGAGCGAGTCCGCTGCAAGGCGATCAATCGGTGGCTGAAATCGCAGGCGCTTGCGCCGCCCAATTTCCGAACAGTTAGAAGAAAGCCGCCATGTAAACGAGCGTCTGTTGGCCAAGAACCAAATATCGCGATTCGTTACATCGGCAGGATCAAATCCCGCCCCCGCAACCAACGATCCCTGCGATCCACAAAAGCCCCCTCCGCGGGGCTTTTTGCGTTTCTGCACGCCATCATCCGCGGATCTACGAAGCAACCCTTCGAGGACTTCCGCCTCGGCAAGGAACGCCGGATCCTTCTTGCCCGATGCGAACTTCAGGATCGCCGCTAGGTCGCCACGCAGCACGATTGCCAGTTCTTCGCCATTGGGCACCAGTTCGATCCTTTCGACGAGCGTGCGCAGCATCTGCGCGGCACGCCCTTGCGTTTCCTCGTTGCCAAGCTGATCATGAAGGGCTGCGATCTCCTCGTGGTAATACTTGGCAAGGTTCGGGTGAAGGAGGGGAGGCGGCGCCTCCGTCGTCTCGAGCATCAACGACAGCTCCTTCTTCCGCTTCTCGAGACCCACCATCTTCTCGTTGATCCGTTCTGCGGCGCCGCCTTTCAGAATGAGATCCAGAAGTGTGTCGAGCTCGCGGTCAATGCGTTTGATCTCTGTTGAAGCTGAATCGAGCGATGCACGTGCTTCCATCCGGGCCTTGTTCACTTCCCGTGTGAATTCCTCGGAGAACTCCTCGAAGAGCTCCGGTTCCATCAGATGCTTATCAAGCCCGTTCAGGATGCTCGCCTCGAGCGTATCGCGGCGGATGTTGAGCCGGTTGTCGCAGGTTCCTTTGGTGCGAGCATTGGTGCAGCCGAGCATCTCCTTGGATATCATCGAATAGCCGCCACCGCAGCAGCCGCATTTGACGAGGCCGGTGAACAGATGCTTCGGGCGCCGGCGGTCATTCAGAAGAAGATTGTCGCCCGGCTTCGTTCCTGGTTCCATGGCCAGTTGGGCTTGCCGCGCTTTCACCGCGTCCCATAAGTTTTGGTCGACGACACGGAGCTCCGGCACATCCTGGACGACCCAGTCGCTTTCCGGATTGAGCCGCGACACGCGCTTGCCTGTATCCGGGTTCTTGAGGTAGCGAAGGCGGTTCCAGATGAGCTTGCCGATATAGAGTTCATTGTTGAGAATGCCGGTTCCGCGCTTGGGGTTGCCATGGATGGTCGACGGTCCCCATTCGCTACCCTGGGGACCGGGTACGCCCTCGCTGTTCAACACCATCGCAATTGTGCGCGACGACTTGCCGGCAAGGTAGTCCACGAAAATCCGGCGGACGATATTGGCCTCGGCTTCGTTGATCGTGCGCTCGCCGCGACTGGCTTCGCCGGAAGAGTCGAACTGGCGGACGACGTCGTAGCCGTAGCAGAGGCCACCACCCGATTTACCGTCCTCAACCCGTCCGCGCAGGCCCCGGCGCGTCTTGTCGGCGAGGTCTTTCAGATAGAGCGCGCCCATCGTGCCCTTGAGGCCGATATGCAGTTCGGTGACTTCACCCTCCGAGAGGGTGACGATGCCGACGCCGGCAAAGCGCATGCGTTTATAAAAGCCGGCAATGTCCTCCTGGTCGCGTGACAAACGGTCCAGCGACTCCGTCAGGACAAGGTCGAACCTGCGCTTGAGGCCGTCGGCGATCAGATCCTGCACACCAGGCCTAAGCAGCGATGCTCCGGAAATCGCGCGGTCGGAATAGCTGTCGACCACCGTCCAGCCCTCGCGCTCGGCGCGGGCGCGGCAAACACGCAGCTGATCCTCGATCGAGGCGTCGCGTTGATTGTCGGAGGAGTAGCGGGCGTAGAGCGCGACCTTCATGCGGCGGTCTCCCTAGTCTGGGAGACGATCGCGGGACGCGCTCTCCCGTTCGGCTTCGACAAATTTGCGGGCGGCTTGTCGAGCGAGAAGCCGCACGAAATCGCGAAGGCGGGGATCCGGTTTCGACGGATCGTAAACCGGCATGGTCGCGGAGGGTTGAAGAACCACCCGAACCTGCTTTGCGGCCATGCCCTTCTGTCTTGCCACAACGCCATCCTTGCCGACGAACGGGCCAATCCGTTCCGGGCAAAGACTGGGCTCGATGCCCTGATCTGTGAATGCGAATTCCCGGGCATCATGGTGAACTCCGGCGCAAAACGCTGATTTGCCTGCATCCCGCGCGCATTCGGGCGCAGTTCATGCGGCGGAAACAGGGGCTCGAAGCGCAACCATAGCGGAAAATTGCGACGGGCGAATCCCCCAAAGTCGATTTTTCGTTCACATATTTCCTCAGAAACCACAAATGGGCGACTCGCCAGGGCAAGGTGAATAGCCCCGAGTTTCGTAGACACCCTCGGGTTAGATTTTCTGCTGGTTCTCGAACTCGACGGGTGACAGCATCCCGTTCCTGACGTGTTTGCGTTTCGGTTTGTAGAACATTTCGATGTAGTCGAACACGTCCTTGCGAGCTTCATCACGTGAACGGTAGACCCTGCGACGTATCCGCTCTCGCTTCAGAAGATTGAAGAAGCTCTCGGCCACCGCATTGTCATGGCAGTTGCCGCGTCGGCTCATCGAGTGAACCAGATTGTGGTGCCTGAGGAACGAGGCCCAGTCCATGCTGGTGAACTGCGAGCCCTGATCCGAGTGGATCAGCACTTTGTCATTGGGTTTGCGTCGCCAGACCGCCATGAGCAGAGCCTGCAATCCTCTTCCGCGGACGGGAAAGCGCGCCGCCGCTTTGCTAAAGACGCCACGCTCCGGGCCGGGATGCAGCACGTTGAAAAAATTCGATGACTCAGTAATCAGATGTCAGGTGCGCGCCTCAATCACCTCCAAGATCTGCCCAGCGGGCATGGGGCGTGCAAACAGGTAGCCTTGCGCCTCATCGAATCCCTCAGCTTTGACGGCTTCGAGCTGTGCCTCCGTCTCCACCCCTTCGACGGTCGTTGTGATTGCCAGCGTGCGACCAATTCCGGCGACCGCTCGGATAATCGCCAAGGATTCCCTGCCTGCCGGCAGATCGGAAATGAAGCTGCGATCGACCTTGATCTTGTCGAAACGGAAGCTCCTGAGATAACTGAGCGACGAAAAGCCAGTCCCGAAATCGTCCATCGCCAGCTTGACGCCAAGCTCTCGCATCGCCTGAAGCAGACGTAGGTTGTTGTCGCTCTCGTCGAGCAACACGGACTCGGTCACTTCAAGTTGCAGTCGTGAGGGGGCCAATCCGGTTTCGCCGACGATGTCGCGAACGTCTGCAGCGAGCCGCCGGTTCCTGAATTGCAGGGGAGACAGGTTCACCGCCACGCTGACATGCGGCGGCCACTTCGCTGCCTCCATGCAGGCCTGGCGGAGAATCCAGTCGCCGAGCGGAGCGATCAGTCCGGTTTCCTCGGCGACGGGAATGAATTCGGCTGGGGATACAGGGCCTCTTTCCGGATGCGTCCATCGCACGAGCGCCTCACAGGTGGTGATGCGGCCGGTATGGAGGTTGACCAGCGGCTGGTAGTGGACTTCCAGCTCGCCATTGACAAGGGCGCGCCGAAGGGAAACCTTCATCTGCTCTCTTGTCTGGAGATGAGCGTCCATGCCCGGCTGATACTCCACGTAGGTGCCGCGTCCGCCGGCTTTGGCTTGATCAAGCGCTATGTCGGCAGCCTGGATAAGCCCGTCCACCGATTGGTCACCTATCGGGGCAGTCGCAAGCCCGACAATCACTCCAGGATCCACCTGCGTTCCCACTAGCTCATACGGCAGTTCAGCGGCATCGATAAGCTGCTGCGCCAGGTTATGCGCTTCGTCACTGCTGTTGATGCCGGTGCGCCAGACGACGAATTCGTCGCCGCCCAGTCGGCAGAGCATGTCGGATTGCTTGACACAATTGCGCAGCCGCTCAGCCACCCGACGCAGCAGCAGGTCGCCGGTGGCTCGACCATAGGCGTCGTTGACCGCCTTAAGGCCATTCAGAACAACACAGAGAATCGCGACTTTCGTGCTCGGCGCGATCTTATCCGAAGTGCGTTCGAACTCCTCGCGGAGGAACTGACGATTCGGCAATCCGGTCAGCGCATCGTGTCGCGCCATGTGATGCATTTGCTTCTGCGCCAGAAAGCGTTCTTGTTCCGCGTTGCGAAGCTCGGTGATGTCCAGCGCTATGCCAACATAGCCGAGAAACCCGCCGTCCGAGGTAAAGCGTGGCTGTCCAATATCAATGACTGAGGCCAAGCTGCCGTCGGTGCGGCGAAGACGGTATTCTACCCGGACGGGTTCTCGGAGGCGCGACGCCGCGTCAAATCCGCATTCGACCTTTTGACGGTCGTCCGGGTGAATGGCCTTGGCCCATCCGAAACCGCGGGCCTCTTCGGCCGTCTGCCCGGTCATTTCGAGCCATAGACGGCTGTGGTAAGTGGCCGCACCGCTTGCATCAGTCACCCATATCATCACCGGCGCATCGTCGGCGATAGCCCTGAACCGCGACTCGCTCTCCTTGACGGCCTCCAACGCTCTGCGGCGATCATCGACATTTTCGACGATCCCGTACCATCGAACGATCGTACCGTCTTCCGTCTTTCGTGCGGCAGCACGACTGCGGAACCAACGATAGCATCCCTCTGCGGTCGCCAGGCGGAACTCGACGTCTAGCGGCTCCCCCGTTGAGAGCGATCTCGACCACAGCCGCTGCAACTCATCGAGGTCATCGGGGTGTATCGCTCCCGCTCTCTTCAGCGCATCGGCGGCTTCGAAGCCGGTGATGTCTTTCCACCGCGGACCGACCTCGAGAACCTCTCCGGACGGATTTGCCGTCCACGGGACCTGAGGATGCAGCTCGATCAATGACCGATAATGCTCTTCGCTGATGCGGAGCTCCATCTCTGCCTTGCGACAGGCAGTCACGTCCAGGATTGTTGCGACGACCAGCCTCTCCTTCGCGCCGCCGCTTTCGAGTTCAGCTCGGCGTTTCTGGGTCGCAAGGTTCCTGACCGCTCCATCTGGTAGGGTGATGTCTTCCTCGAAAGTAAGCTCAGCGCCCGTTCTGAGCACATGCTTGTCGATCTCGCGAATACGATCCGCCTCTGCTGCCGATAGAATATCGTAATCCGTGCGGCCAATCAGATCGCTGCGCGCTCTGCCGACAAGGGCACACGCGGCACTGTTCAGGAAGCGGAAGCGAGAAAGCTCGTCCTTGATGATGATCGGCTGGGGGACGGCGTCGAGAATAACCTCGAGCTCGCGATCAAACCCGGTGAATTGCTCCGGCGACTTGAGACGCGTTTTTTCCATGCGCTTCGAACGACCCATTTTTGAAGAAATGCTGGCGACGGCGGCTCTGTGGAATTCGGAGCGGAACTCAGCCGTCCCTAAAGCGAAAGCGCGCATCCGCGCCCTGTCAACACTCTGCGGTAGCAATCGTGAACAAGATATGAAGCGAGTGTGCCCTTTGGGAACAACGCCCTGACAAGCCCCCAGAACCCAAGCTCCATCACCGCCAGTCTCGCGCCGGGCACTTGACGATCAACCCCTGCGAAAAGTCGGAGTTTGACGATCCTTTTGACTCTGGTGTTCACTGGACTGAGAAAGACGCCCATTAACGGGGAGAATATAGGATGGCGGACGAGAGTAATGCTGGACCGGTGACTGCGGATCCAGAGGCGGTCACAGAGGTGAAAGTACCAACAGCCAAGAAGCCGAAATCGCCACGGCGTCAGAAGGCGGCTGCTGAACCAGCTCCCTCAAAAGCGGCGAAACCCAGGCGGTATAGCGAGCAAGAAAGAAACGAGAAGCTCAAGCTGATCGAGACGCAAGTCAACGAAGGCAAAAGCACACTCAAGGACGCCATCAAGAGCGCCGGCATATCGGAGCAAACCTACTATCAGTGGAAACGCACGGCAAAGCCCGTCGAGCAACAGGCCGAGGGGTCTGTTCCGACCGGCGACGAGCTGGCAGATCTTGTCCAGCTCGAAGCGGAAAACCAGAGGCTCCGCAAGCTTCTGGCGGAAAAGCTGCGCGCGGAAAATGCCGAACTGCGCAAGAGGCTCGGCCTAGATTGAGGCACGGATTGTGCCGGGGCCAGTGTTAATCGCGAGCTCGCCTCACGGTCCGTCCTCTGAGCGGCATCACGTGAGTGCTCCCCCTCCGAACGAAGGCGCTTCGCCATGAAGTTGGCACCTCGCGCGAGTAGTTGCAGCGCGCCGGGAGGAACTGTATTTACCGCGAGCAGAACGTAGTTGCGCCGATCGGCGTCGTCTTTTCAGGTTGCTTGGGATCGAGAGTGGATGAGAACACCAGAGCGGAGATTCGTTGTTGAATTCAAGTCGGGGCGACGACAGCCAAAGGCGCGGGCGAACTCAATCTGGGGAGACACAGACTTCAAGACTTTGGCCCGCGAAGTGGAAGAGAAGGTGCCGCATCTGTTCACTTCAAATGAGGCACCTGGAGTACCTGGCTCAGCCGAAACCGCGCCGGCCGATCCGACAAAAGCAGGTTCTGCCAGCGAGCACACCGACGATGTCGACATTGCACGAGGAGCGACACCGTTGCCCGACGGGGTTGAGGCTGAAATGCCGAAGCAGCATGAGGTCGAAGGTCCGGCTGCGATCGAAATTGCTGCGCAAGTTGAGGACAGCCAGCCAATATCGCAGCCTCGGACAACATCAACAGGGACTCCTAGAAAGCGCACCAAACGTGCCCCTGCCCGGGCGAACGCGCAAACCGGGGCTGTCAAGGACTCGATCTCGCTTGACGAGCTTGACGCGCTCGACGCAGACAACAAGCGGCTGAAGAGGCTGTTGGCTGAACAGCTTTTTGTCCAGAATGCGCGGCTCAAGAAGATGCTCGCGCGATTCGACATCTCCTAGCGGGACCGCATCATCGAAAAGCCAACGCGTTGCGGCGAGGAAAGCCCCGCCGACGGTCTGGGAGTGCCAGCGCGTTCACTCGCTTGGCAGCCTTGAAGGATGCTCCCGCATCGTCCGTACGCTTGGCGCAATTGGTTCGCTCCGGTTCGCGAGTCAATCTTTATGCCGATTGAACCCTTCCAGTCCGGCGAGCTTTTCGCTAATGAAGCGGCGATTAAATTTCGGTGAGAGACAATGAGAAAGCTGGTCGCAGGCAAACTGCATGGCATCTACGTGACCGAGGCAAACCTCAACTATCATGGGTCAATCACGCTGGACCCGGACCATTGCGAGGAAGCCGGCATTCTGCCGATGGAGTTTGTCGAGATCTGGAACAAGAATTCCGGCGCTCGGATCTCGACCTACGTCATCCTTGGTGAACGCGGCTCAAGGTGCTGCATCCTCAACGGCGCCGCGGCGCGCACCTGCCAGCCCGGTGACCAGATCATCATCTGCAACTCCGTCTATCTCGACGAAAGCCGGATCATCTCGCTAAAGCCGAAGGTGCTCACGTTCGACGAGAGCAATCACATTCGCGACAGGCTGAGCTACTCGGTCAGCGTTGGTCCGGACGGCAGATACACGTTCGACATCCTTGATCAGGCAAATTCTGCCCTACCCATTCCACTGATGGTTTCTGGGGCATAGCAAGCTTACGGCGCGCGAAACCTGCTTGTTCTGAAGGGACTTGCAGCCCCAATCACGTCGGCCGCAGGGACGAACGTGTCGCGAACCCCCATCGTTCGATGAGCGCGACCATGGTGGCGAAGATTGCGGCACCGGCCCTCGAACGAAAGTGCCAGAGACCGCCTGATCTATGGGGCTACCGGAGGAGCCCGCTTTCGACGCAATCGCTCCTGTTCAAGCGATGTTGTGCCGAAGCAGGGTCGGCTCTTGTTTGGAGCAGCACCCCTTCCATCCGAGCACATAGCAGGGCGGTCGGCTCGCGTGTCGGCACAGCGAATTCCCCAAGTATTCCAATCCGTCCTGCTCGGCCTGCTCGTCGCCGATGCTCGCCGGCATTTGCCCATCCGGGCGCAGCCCACGCGGCGGAACAGGCAAGCTCGGGTAATCATGAAAATTGCAGCGGATGAATCCCACAGTCGATCTACTGAGTCCCGACGTGGAATTTTCTCTCCTGATAGTGGCAGTCTCCTGAACTATTCTGTTCTTGACCGCATGCAGCGCCTCTGCTGTTTGCCTCGGGGAGCTGCCGTGTCCAAGAAACTCGAATTTGGAGCTCTTCCGCGCATGTTGTCACCACAGGGCGCGGACGCCGGCTCCTTCGAATGCGTCCCGAAATTCCGCGGCCGGAGCGACATCGGTGACGATCATCTCCACAGTGTTCAGCGGAAACGAGGCATAGCTGGCCGATCTGCCGAATTTGGTGTGGTCGGCGACAATCACGTATCGCTGTGAGCGTTGGGCGAGCGCCTGGTGCAGGTGGGCTTCGGGCTCTTCGTACTCCAGAAAACCGAGACCGGGATCAATGGCGTTGGTGCCGGTGACAACCAGGTCGAACCGTCGTCTGCTGACCGCGTACAGGGTGTCGTATCCGGCCAGAAGTTCGTTGTCCGCGACAAGCCGTCCACCGGTCAGGACCACGTCGTGCTGTCCGGTTGCGGCAAGTGCGGAGGCGACGTCGATGGCATTGGTGACGAAACGCATTCTTGGCGCCCTGGCGAGCTTGCGCGCCAAGGGAAGCGTCGTCGACCCTCCTCCGACGAATACGAGCTGGTCTTCCCGAAGATCCAGATGATCCATGCAGATCTGCGCGATGCGCTCCTTTTCTTCCCGTAGCGATTCAATCCGGGTGGAATAGGGGAGCTCTTCATTGGGGCGCAGCAGCACCGCGCCGCCGTGCACGCGTTTGAGCTTGCCGGTTTCCTCGAGCATCCTCAGATCGCGCCGGATCGTCTCCACCGAGACCTGCAGCTCGCTGGAAAGAGTGGCGACCTGGAGCTCCTGGCGAGCGCTAAGCAGGTCGAGGATCTGACGATGCCGGCTTGCCGCGAGAAGCGTTCCCGCTTCAGCCATGCTGGCTGATGGCGCCGGTTCCGTAGCGAAGTTCCGCGACAGGTTGCTCATTGGCTTCTCCCTAAAACGGCACAGGTGCCGCGTGCTTCATTGTTCAATTGTATGACCGTTTATGCCCGAGTTCGTCAAGTGGAACCACTCACTTCTTGGTGCTTCCGGTGAATGGTCAGTGTCAGTGTCAAAAAACGGTAACATAACCACGTTATCGAGCAGAAACGGTCAAGGATGAGGAATGGCTCATGAAGAGAGTTCGGCATGCAAGTGCAATGGGGGTGGCGCCAAAGAGCACGTTGGCGGAGATCCCGCTCCGTTGTGCGATCGCCGTCGAATGTCAGCACAAACGGACATGCGGGCAGAAGCGGTCATGATGTTCGTACTGCACCGCGCCCTGCGAGCCGCACTCACGCTCTGGATCGTCGTCACGGTCGGATTCGTCGCCACGCGTCTAAGCGGCGATCCGACCTACCATATCCTGCCGCCCGACACGCCGGAGGCCCAGCGGCAAGTGCTGCGTGAGCGGCTGGGTCTCGACCGCCCGGTAATGGCGCAATATGGCGACTATCTCGCCGGGCTGGCGCAGGGCGACTTCGGACGAAGCTTCTTCAGCGGCCGGCCCGTCGCCGAAATGTATCTCGAACGCCTGCCGGCGACGATCAACCTTACGCTTCCGGCGCTGCTGCTTTCTGTCCTGATTGGATTGCCGCTCGGCACGATCGCGGCCGTCAGGCTGAACAGTCCCATCGATCGCGGGCTGATGACGCTCAGTTTCATCGGCCAGGCGGTACCGAACTTCGTGGTCGGGATCGTGCTCATCCTGGTCTTCAGCCTGTCGCTGCGGCTGGTGCCGAGCGGCGGAACCGGAACTTGGGCGCACTATGTCATGCCGGTGCTGACGCTCGGCGTTTCCAGTATCGCCAGCATCTCAAGGCTGACGCGCAGCAGCCTCCTCGACGTGCTCGGCCAGGACTATATCCGCTTCGTGCGTGCCAAGGGCTTGCCGCCGGCCAAGGTGATCGTCAAGCACGCGCTGCGCAATGCGATGCTGCCGGTGCTCACCGTCGTCGGATTGCAGATCGGCACGCTGATCGGCGGCGCCGTGGTGGTCGAGGTGGTGTTCGCCTGGCCGGGCGCCGGTCGCCTGCTGGTCGCGGCGGTGATGCAACGCGACTTCCCCATGCTGCAGTTCGGTGTTCTGGCGGTGGCGGCGACGGTGATCCTCGCCAACGCGCTCGTCGATATCGGCTGCGGTCTGATCGATCCAAGAATCCGTGCGAGGGCGTCATGAGCATTGAGAACAATCTTGCCTCCGGAGAGACCCGCACGATGGCTCCGGCCGAGAACGCCCAGTGGCGTCTGATCCGGGAGCGTTTCA
>NZ_JASKLR010000036.1:0-20356 GCF_030124325.1 Sinorhizobium sp. 8-89 | reverse complement strand
GCGCCTGCAGCCGCCGGGCTTTTGGGGCGGCACCTGGACACACCCGTTGGGCACCGATCACCTCGGCCGTGACGTGCTGTCGAGATTGCTGCATGCGCTTGAGACGACGCTGGTGATCGCCACCTTGGGCGTCATTGTCGGTGTCGTGACCGGCGGGCTGGCGGGTCTCATCAGTGGTCTCGCGGGCCGTAGGATCGACAGCATCTTCATGCTTCTGGTCGACGCCCAGGCCTCCGTACCCCTGACGCTGCTGGCACTCGCCGCCGTCGCCTTGACCGGCTCGAGCCCGTTGGTTCTGGTGCTGATCGTCGGCATCTCCGACTACGACAAATATGCCCGTGTCGTCCGCTCTCAGGTTCTGGTCATCCGCAACCGCGCCTTTGTCGAATCCGCCCGCGCCCTTGGCGCCTCGCCATTCCGGGTGGCGTTTCGACACGTGCTGCCAAGCATCGTGTCGCCGCTGACGGTGCTCGCGACCAGCAATTTCAGTTCGGTCCGTCATCCTCGAATCGGCACTGTCCTTCCTCGGCGTCGGCATCCAGCCGCCCGACACCTCGCTCGGCGCCATGCTCGGCGAGGCTCGGAACTACCTGATTACCAACTGGTGGCTTGCAGCGATCCCGACCGCTCTCATCGTGGTGATAACCATGGCGGTCTCGCTCATCGGCGACTGGTTGCGCGACCTGTTCGACCGAAGACTCAGCACGTGACCGCGAGTGATCGGCGCAACCCCGGACTATCAACCTCAACAGACAAGGAAACGACGATGATACGAATGATCCGCACTGCCATGCTGGCCGCGGGCGTCCGCCTGAGCGCCGTGCAAATCGCCACGGCCCAGGATCTTGTGATCGGAATGCAGGAGGTACGGCCGCGCTTCGACCCTGCTATCGAAACCGGCAACACCGGCATTCCCTGAGCAATGCGGTCTTCGAAACTCTGATCCGCCGCGACTATCAGAGCGACGGCAAGGGAACCGGTGCCAAACTAGTGCCGGCGCTGGCCGAGAGCTGGCATCGTGTCGAGGCGCCCGACGACCTGACGGTGCGCGTCGTCACGAAGAAACCCGATCCGACGATCGAACTGATGCTGACCTTCCCGGCCAGCAGCATCGTACCGAAGGACTATTTCGAGAATCATCCAGCACTTCTTCGGCTACGAGACCGAAGCCTCGCACTGGGCGATTGTGACAGCCGACCGATTGGTCGGTGAGTTGCATCAGCGGCTCGAACGTGCTGGCAAGCTACATGAGTATGCCATCGCGATCGCGAGCGATCATGGCCACACGATCGACACGGCAATTTTCACCGACATTGCCCTGCCGGGCGAGCTTTGCCAGCCGGAAGGCGGGACATTACACGTCGTCGTGAACAATGACGCGCATCGCAACGAGATCACATCGCAGCTCGCAGAGTTCGGCGCGGAATATATCGGCAATGACCACGTTCCAGAGGTGGTGAGAGCGTCGATCGCGACCTATGCGGCGCCGCATCGTCACAGCTTCGAAGTCTCCCGGACCGGTCATAACGGCGGTTGCGGCGGAAGTCCCGTCGGCCGGCCGAGATATATCTCCTCACACGGACTGCGGCCCGGCGCGCCCGCCGATGACCGATTCGCTATCTTCTATGGGGCCGGCATTCCCCAGCGCGTCGTCGAGTCCGCCACCGCCGAGGATTTCTTCCCGGCTCTCGCCTCAATCCTGGGCGTTCCCGCGGACAAGAACTCTGATGAACTCGCGAGCTCGCGAATCCTATGAGTAAGCCTGCTGGAAATCAGATGTTTGATTACGGAATGTTCAAGTTCTCCTCGAAGGAGGAGGTGTTCGAAAAATCAGAGCGATACTGGAATCCCGGTAAGACCCGCTTCTGGCGAGATGCGGGGATCGACCTCGTCATCGACAGGCGAGAGGGCTACGAACTGTTCGACATGGACGGCCGCCGGCTGATCGATCTTCACATCAACGGAGGTACCTTCAATCTCGGACATCGCAATCCGGAGATCGTCGACGCCTTAAAGACTGCGCTCGATCACTTCGACATCGGCAACCATTGGTTTCCATCGATGGCGCGAGCGGCCCTTGCCGAGGCCTTGGTGAAAGTGAGCCCGGGATTCGACTATGCCTTCTTCTCGCCGGGCGGGGAGGCGGTCGATGTCGCGATCAAATCGGCGCGCTACACTACCAAACGGCGCAAGATCGTCTCGATCGTCAAGGGCTATCACGGCCACTCCGGCCTTTCGGTGGCAACCGGCGACGCGCCGTTTTCGAAGATCTTTCTTTCGGATCGTTCGGATGAGTTTCTGCAGGGGCAGTTCAACGACCGCGAGGCGATGCAGCAGGCTCTCTCTTTGCGAGATGTGGCTGCGGTCATCATCGAAACGATACCTGCTACCAACGGCTTTCCGATGCTTGACCACGGCTACAACCGCGCCGTCAAAGAACTCTGCCAGCGCTACGGAGCGCTCTACATAGCGGACGAAGTGCAGACGGGATTGCTGCGTACCGGTCAAATGTGGGGCTGGTAGACCCTCGGCGTACAGCCCGACATCTTCGTCAGCGCCAAGGGCATCGGCGGCGGTGTTTACCCTTTCGCAGTGACGATGTTGACCAGGCGCTCCCGCGCATGGAGGGAGGAAGACGGCGCCGCGTACATCTCGACGTCCGGTGGCGCGGAAGTCGGCTGCTTCGTTGCGTTAGAGGTATTGAAATCCTCGATATTTCGCCGATGCGTTTACCGAGATGATCCGCAACAACGGCGACGTGCTTGCCGGGGTCAGGCAGAAGGGCATGGTCATTGGTCTGGGGCTTCATCACCCCAAGTGCGCCATTCACGCGTCGAGGGCGCTCTACGAACATGGCGTCTGGGCGATTTTCTCGTCGCTCGACCCACGGATCCTTCAGTTTAAACCAGGTGTTCTTATGTCAGCGGCGTTGGCGGAGGAGGTGATCAACCCTTTCAATGCCGCCCTGCCGCGGCTGCGAGAATCGATCGCCCGAGCGCTGACGCCTGGGCGTACCATCGCCTCGGACAGGCAGTGACAGGCAAGCGTCCGTCGTTATGTGGACGCTCCGGAGATCGGAGGCCGCGCTTGTCCAACTGCACGGCGGCGGCACGCCAGGACCTGTTAAGGCGGGGACCAACCGCCGGTGCACCTGCAAGGGGTAGGAAAGAGCGCTGCTGCGTCGACGCGGGCTTTGTCCGCATGACAACGATTGCGAAGAATAATCGCGCTGGAGGGCCTCCTGCTGCCCGCGCAGGCGCGAAGAAACCCGCGTCAACCCACGTAGCGGCTGAACCTCGACGCCGCTTCTGCCGAGCCGGCGCCAGCATTTCGCAAGCGCGATGCAGGTGCTGCTAAGCTACGAACCCATTCTGGCGGCTTTGATGACAGGCCTCCGTTTCGTCTTGGGGAGGACCGGAACAAAGGCAGGGTTTTCTTGCACCAGGCCGGTCCTCGTCATGAACTGGGAAACAGCACATCAGACCGCCGTGACCGCGGCGGTCTGCAATTTGATGAACTCGGTGCGGGCTGATCAGACCTATTCAGCTGGCATGTGCTTGCGGCATCCCTGTCGTGGTGGCTGGTAGGAGTTGCGGCAAGGTGTCCGGTGGGCGCGTTTGTCGGAAGCGGGTACGTTTCCAATCACCGGTTGCCGGGGGTTGTCGCCATGCTCCTGTTAGTGTCAGGTCTCAACTTCTCTGGCAGTTCGGGGCTCCGTTTTGAAGCGGGGCCTCGACGGAGGGCAAGTGCAGGCAATGCCGTGCTCGCGAAGAGGTTGCATCGCTCATATGCGTGCGCGTGCGTAGGGGATCCGCTCCAGGAGCTCGTTCTGACCGAGCCTCACGCCGTCAAAGGACCCAAGAGCGCATACGATCGGATTCAACGCCAACCAGGGTATCCACGTTGAGACAAGGTGAACCTGGAATGTCCGAACATCGTCAAGATCAAGCCAATCGGGCCGAAGTAGCGGCTGATACCGCACAACGTTGATATAGGATCGTTTGGTTGCCGGAGAGAGATTGCGGACCGGTATGTCCTCATCCGCCCGCGAAGAGGACTGATCTCCCCATTGGGACCTCCTGACTGAACGGTGGGTGAAGCACAGCACCCTCATCCCGCCAGCATGGGTCCGCAACGAGAGTTCGTAAAACTTCAGCGGCTTTGAACGTCTCTGCGCCTTACGGAGTGTCTCGCGTCTTGGATCGATCACACCATCTACTCTCCGTCCGCAGATACATATGCGATGAAGGTGGTAAGGGCTTACCCAGTCCGCGCGCAAACTGAGTTGCCAAATGCCCGTAATAGGTTTCGCCACTAACAGGCAGTTTCCAGGCAATACGCGTCATCTAATTGGCGAGTGCGACAGCTGCCAGGATTGCAGGCTTGCGTTTGATCAAAAACACTAGACATGGCGAGCATCGGCCTCTTTCCAGGCGCGCGTGTCGGATCAAGTTATTGGCGCTGATACCAGAACACTTCGCAAGGCTTCGTCGACCGCGTAGGTGATCCCGCCCCAGCGCTTTTTGCCACCACTTGAATAATCTTCGGCGTCAGGACGGTCCATGCCGTAAAATCGCGACCGGATTTGAAGCACTCGGGAACTGGGCCCTTCATCACCAGCAGCGCGGCACCGATCGGCCCTATGCCCGGAAGTTTGGTTAACCGGCGGGCTTTCTCCTTCCCGTGGCGCCAATCATCAAGCTTGTCCTCGAGGTCAGCAATCCGTATGTGTAGATCGTTCCTACGCATGCAAGCTAAAAAGCTCCCGCGCCAAGGCGGCCAGGGAGTTGCCTCCCGCATGTTTCCAAACCCCCTATCGGAAGGACGGAATTGTCCGATTCCGTACATTTGTGTCATCATCATGCACGAACCGATGCTTATCAACAAGGCTATCCTACCGTTTTCAGATGATCTTTCGTTTGGCACGGCAAATGCTTGGCTGTTTCCAACGGTGCCAAGAAGCGTGGTGATGCTAAAATGGATTTAGGGCTTGATGGCAAGGTAGCAATGGTCGCGGCCGCCTCCAGCGGCTTAGGTTTGGCCACAGCTGAGGAGTTAGCCAACGAAGGCTGCCGCCTATCCATCTGTGGGCGGGATCCGGAGCGGTTAAAAAGAGCGGTGGATCGGTTGCGTAGCACAGGCGCGGAAGTTCTGGCGCGCGCCACCGATGTAACTGACTGCGAGGATGCAGCAGCTTGGGTTGCCGAAACAGCAGAGCATTTTCGGGGTATCGACATTTTGGTGACGAATTGCGGCGGCGTTGCTGCCGGGCCACCCTCGGCCATGACACCTAAGGATTTCGACGATGCGTTTGACCGAGTGCTCTTACCTTCGATAAATTTAGTTACGGCTGCCTTGCCGTATCTGCGGAGCTCGCGGGCGGGACGAATATTGATGCTCGCTTCCGAGGCTATTGTACGGACCCCGGTACATTTCGCGCTGTCGGGTGTCGCACGAGCAGGGCTAGTGCCCTACTGCCACACGCTCGTACAAGAACTGTCGGGGGAGAGCATCACTGTAAACGTGCTCGCTCCTGGAGCACACAGCACGGCGATTCACGAAGCCAATCGCCTCGGCGACCACGCCGAAGCCATCCGTGCGCTCGAGGATAGGACCCCGGTCCGACGTCTTGGCGATCCCTCGGAATTCGCGGCGGTTGCTGCATTCTTAGCCAGCGTCCGCGCGGCGTATGTCAGCGGCGCCTTGATCGTCATCGATGGTGGGCTGAGTGCAACCGTCTAAACATTTCGTCGGACCAGGAGCCGTCGCATGAACGAAGCCAACGCAAACAGAACCGTCATCGATCTCGGCCGTTCAATCGCTCATGCGTGTATTCGCGATCGTCCAGAGCAGGAAATCACTTTCCCCTTCAGTCTGACGCTTGCAATTTACTCCGCCAACCGGGCGACGCCGCGCCTAACAGTGTACGATCAATTCAAGGCAGTCAATCTTTCATCGCGCGAGTCGAGTTACTGGTATAAAATGAATTCTGAAGAGGTGGTTGGCGCGGCTGTGGGGGGCGACGCCCGTCCTGAGTTCCGACGCGCCTTTGTTTATGCCGAATCGCTCAATTTCTATCTCATACGCGCTTGGATTGGCGCGCATGAGGCGACGTTGAGCGATTCGGAAGCGCCACCTTCATTTATTCCCATACGGCTGGTGCCTCAGCCCTTTACAGCTGAGAACCACGCCCTTCTGAGCCGTCCTTATGGACTCCTCAACATGCCCCGCATTACTAACGTGGAGCGGGTATCGGGGCATCCGGGTGTCTGCGCTCTCGAGGCCGTCAATACCGTGGAGCAGCAAGGGGCGGCCGTTGGGACAACGGAGGAGCATCGCATCTTCTCCTTCGACTATGGTGTGCTCATGGCGGGTCGCGCGGTTATCGCGCTTCAGGACAATGCATTGATGCTTCAGCTGGCGGCAATTTGCTTCGGTCTGGCCTTCTATGCAGATCATGGCTTGGTTCCGGGCTCCATCAGCAAGGCCACGCCTGAAAACGCCGCGAGTATACTCGCAATCGCCACGGTCTTGCTAGAGTTCGGCAGAACCTTGGGGAAATCCACGGACGGCTATGTTCAAAACAGCGTCGGGCTTTCCCCAGGTATCTACTTTGCTGTCGCCGGCATTGTCGCTCTTGTGATTTTCATGCTGAACTTGCCTGCCGTACGAATGACCTGACCTGAATTAAAACGAAAGTCATAGCTGGAGTGGGTAAACCATTATGCTTGATACAACTACTAATTCTACAACTGGTCCAGAAGGATACCATGAGCTCTTCGGAGTTGATGGCAAGGTAGTCTGCATTTCCGGCTCAAGCCGCGGTCTAGGGAAGGCGCTTGCCATCTGCTTTGGACGGTTGGGTGCAAAGATTGTCCTTTCCTCGCACAATATTGAAGAGCTGGTCGAAGCAGAGGCCGAACTTGCGGGCCAAGGAATCAACGTGACGGCTATCCGCGCTGATGTGCGGTCGCACGACGATTGCAAGGCACTGATCAGTGGCACGGTTGACCGGTTTGGGCAGATCGATGTGATGATCTGCAATGCAGGTGTCGACATCATTAAGCCAGCGCATTCATATGAAGAGCCGGAATGGGACGAAGTTGTTGATACCAATCTGCGCGGCTACTACTATTGTGCGAAGTTTGCCGCCCAAGCAATGTTGAATCAAGGTGGCGGCAGTATCATCATGACTTCTTCTGTCGCCAGTTCGCTCGGCATACCGGGCCTGACTGTCTATGCTGCGAGCAAGGGTGGCGTCAATCAACTGACGCGCACCATGGCCGTAGAATGGGCGAAAAAGCATATTCGTGTAAACGCCGTCGCACCTGGATTCATCAACAACTTCATGGATGGGGTGCATTCTAATCTTGACAGCCCTTATCAGCGTCGCGCAATGGAACTCACTCCGATGCGACGCCGCGGCAATTTGTCCGAATATTTCGGGCCTTACATTTTTCTCGCCAGCCCAGCCGCATCGTTCGTGACAGGCGAGATTCTCTACGTCGATGGGGGCTACGCCGCGAGCTGATGCAGGATGTTTCGATGTAGCGGCGGTATCTGAAGGAGGCTTAGCATGTTAAGCACAATACCAGATGAAATCAATTTTCTAGACTGCACCTTGCGCGACGGTGGCTACTACACAGGTTGGGATTTCGCCCCGGAAATGGTGTCGGACTATATTGCTACTATAAACACTCTCCCAGTGCGCATGGTCGAGTTGGGGCTCGCCGGAAAGCCTGAGAGCCACGGATACTTCGCCAATGTGACGAGTTCTAAGGCCGAGCAGGTGGCTGCTGGTCTCCTGGCCAAAGCATGCGTGATGATCGATGCCAAGGATGTGCTTGCGAGCGAGCTGCCTATACCCCTTGCCGTGATCCGGCTCACGGACCGACTAGTGCCAGGGGGGCACATCACGACCGTCCGCGTGGCGGCGCATTACAGCAACTTGGCTGCCTGTCGAAACATTTGCGCTGAGTTGTCTCACAGGGGCTTCCGTGTGTTCTTGAATCTCATGCAGATCGATGCAGCAGATGCCGCCGAAGTTGAGATGTGCCTGAAGGAGCTAAAACAGATCGAGACTATCGACGTGCTATATATTGCCGATTCCTTCGGCTCTATGAAGCCGACTCGCGTTCAGGAAATCATCGGCCGGTTTGCGGATCGAATTGAGCCCGACATAGGTTTCCACGGCCATGACAACCGCGGATATGCGTTGGTCAATTCAGTAGCCGCCGCTATGGCGGGAGCGACCTGGATAGACTGCACCATGGGCGGCATGGGTCGCGGGGCAGGAAATACCGCTAGTGAGCAGATTCTACCGCTTCTCGCTCGTCTCGAAACTTCCCAGGAACGGGTGCTCCTCGAGCACGTCCTGCGTCACTTTGATCCGCTTCGCAAGCAATATAGGTGGGGCAGCAGCGCGGCATATCAATTCGCGGGCTCAAACTTTATCCATCCGTCCTATGTTCAAAAGCTACGTGAAGGCGGGGCATTGTCTGACGCGGCGATTATCAGGCGCCTTTCGAGCCTCCGCGCCGATGAACGGATGAGTTTCGCCACTGAAAAGTTATCGGCGCTGATGGCGCAGGATATCGCCTGATTTCAAATATCTCTGTCGAGGTGCACCTTTTGCCGCGACTTGGAGGATACCATGACTCCATCAAATGCGCTAGTAAAACCATCGATCCTCCCGTCCGATCCACGGTTTTCATCAGGCCCTTGCCGTAAACATCCGGGTTGGAGCGTGCAACCAACGATGCTGCGATATGTTGGACGGAGTCACCGGAGTTCCGAGGGAGCCGAAAGGCTAGGAGAAGTAATCAGGCGCATGGCCTCTTTGCTAGAGCTCCCTCATAGCTGGCTCTGCGGAATCGTGCCCGGCTCAGGAACTGGGGCCTGCAGCATGGCCTTGCAAAATCTACTCGGCCCTTCTCCGGTTGAGACATTCTTGTCAGACAGCTTCTCGCAGTATTGGGCAAATGAGATCGATACCTTAGCACTTGCCCCCCAAAGCCGGCACATTTGTGCTTACGGCGAATTTCCGAACACTAGCGGGATCGACCCCAATCACGACGTAGTTCTAGTGTTAAACGGCACCAGCAGCGGAGTCTGTCCACCGGATCTTGACTGGATTCTTCCTGACCGTGCCGGGCTTGTGATCGCAGATGCCGTCTCGGCAGCTTTTACGAGGCCCATCGACTACAATCGGATCGATGTTCTGTGCTGGTCATGGCAGAAGGCGCTTGGGGGCGAAGGCGGCCATGGCATGATCGCGCTCTCGCCTCGGGCCCAGGCACGGCTGAAGGTCGGCGGACGTAAGCCTGTAGCCAGGCTCATGAGACTGCACAATGCCGACGGATCTGTAAACAAAGCTTTCTTTGGCGGCCGCACGATCTCGACGCCCAGCATGTTAGCCGTCGAGGATATCCACTCTGCGCTCGACTGGGCCGAAGCGTGCGGTGGACTACCCGCGCTTCTGAAAAGGGTTGCCAATAATTATGCGGTCATGGACGACTGGGTGAACTCCACTCCTTGGATCGATTGGGTTTGCACCGATCAGGCAGCACGCTCCACCTGTTCAATTACTCTTCGACTTACACGAGAGCAACTCGCTGCCGGCGAGACAGTGGACGATCTTAAAATAGCTGGGGGGATGATCCGTCTACTCGAAGCCGAAGGTGCGGCTTTTGACATCTGGAGCTACGGTGACGCGCCCCCAGGATTCCGGATATGGGCGGGGCCCACGGTCGAGACAGACGACTTGGCGATTTTATGCGAGTGGCTGGCCTGGGCTTATAGCGAGACGTGCGAGGCCACCAAGCCACCCGAAACTATGGTCGTATCTCACGGCTACATTCCGCCCTCTAAGGCGCACGCGGTTCAGCCAAGGACGGAGCCGGCCTGTCCTCAAACCACCCCCCTCGAAAGCCCACCTTCCCAGACACTGGCAGATTGCTATGACGCGATACTTTTCGACGCGACGGGGGTCCTGGTCAGCGAAAATGACGCCCTCCCGGGCGCTGCTGATATCTTGGCCCGACTTAATATGTCCGGTCAGCCATACTACATCGTGACGAATATCAGTAGTGGATCCGATGAAACGGTATTCGCACGTCTCCGCGGTGCCGGACTTCCGATTCCGGCGGTCGACCGTATAGTGTCCGCGGGAGGTGTTGCGCGACATCGCGTACTGGAAGAGCTGACAGCCGGCCGGCTAGTTTCGTATGTGGGCAGTGTACACGCTGCGCACGACATCTTTGGCAACCATCCAAATCTTCACTGCGCTGACACGGCTGAGACCTTCGACACACTCGTAGTGCTCGATGACGAGGGTTTCGACTTTAAACGGGCTGCCGATCGTATCCTGTCGGCATTTCAACGCAGGCTGATCGAGACGGGCGAAATGCCGCGTGTGATAGCGGCAAACGCGGACATCATTTACCCTGGCAAGAACGGCTCACTCGTCTTTGGACCGAGCATAATAGGGCCAATGCTTCAGGCAGGATTAGCGCCGTTTGGAGCTCCTCCAATCTCAGTAGAGTTGATCGGCAAGCCAGGGAGAGCGATTTTCGAAGAGTGCATCGCTCGGGCCGGTACCGAGCGTCTTTTGATGGTCGGCGATCAGGTTGATACTGATATTAAGGGCGCAAAGGCCGCTGGGCTCGACGCACTTCTCGTAACAACTGGCCTCAACAATAGCGGCGAGTTGCGTCAAGACGAGATCGGCGCTCCTGATTACGTCGCAAATAACCTCGGTCAGATCTTTGATGGCAGTTTGTTTCCACAACTTTCATCGGCGAGGCAATCCAGCACAACAGATCAGATTTAGGCAGTTTGGAGCGAGAATTGCGTAGCGGACAAGCCGCGCCTTGCCGGCAGCGGTTGAATGCGGCAGCATGGTTATGGGGTGATGGCGATCATCGGTTCAACTATTTCGGCGAAAGGGTCGTGATGGGGCCTCACCTGCGGGTTTTGCCCCTGATTTGCAAGGAGCACAGGCGGATGTAGTGGGACACAGTGATGTCAGCCATCAAGACAAGTGATGGCGGCCGTCGGAGGCCGCGCGACTGCACGCAGGCGTATGGGACGGATCGTTGCGGAAGGTGCGCAGCGGGGCGCCACATCTCGGACGTAGCACGAAGTTGGGGCGTCAGCTGCGGCCTGCTTTGGGCCGGGCGGCAGATGCCCGAGGGTTTATGTAGTCTGAAAAGGAAAGTGATGACTAAGAAAAAGGCCGCTCGCAATAATGCGAACATACCGGTCATCAGCAAGGAAACCGGAAGCGCAAGGGTTTATTCCGAGCTCCGCCACAATATCCTCAATATGTCTTTGCCGCCGAGTTACCCGTTGGACGAGGTCAGTCTCAGCCATCATTTCAATCTCTCGAGATCGCCGATACGCGAAGCGCTGGTCAGGCTGGCGAGCGAAGGGCTCGTTCTGACGCTTCCGAACAGAAGCACCATCGTCGCCCCGCTCGATTTCCGCAGTGTACCCGAATATTTGGACGCCCTCGATCTCCTACAACGCGCCACGCACCGGTCGGCGGCCGTGTGCAGGTCGGAAGAAGAACTTAAGGAAATCGAGGAGTCGGAGCGATCCTTCCGCCGAGCTGCACAAGAAAGTGATGAGAGCGGCGAGTGGCTGGCAATTCTTGAGGGCAACTATAATTTCCACATGGCGATCGCGAGGGCGGGTCGGAACCAGTATTTAGCCGCCTTTTACAAGCGCGTTCTTGAGGAAGGGAGGCGTATGCTTTACTTCCACAACGTATTCCTTTCCAAAAGCCTCGGAGCGACCGCGGATCGGCTTAGTCGCGGTCACGCCGAGATCGTGGAGGCCATTCGCGACCGGGATGCCGACCGAGCCGAGCAGTTGGCGTGTGAGCACACCAGCCAGCTTAAGGGAAACTTTCTCGAGTATCTGGAGCAGTCCGTCACGTCAAAAGTGAAGATCGTAATGGCCTAATACCAACCCTCATTAATCAGAACCCATGAGCCCATTGGCGTCGACCGATTGACATGATGTTCCATGGACGGTCCTGCAGTGTTCGCCATGCGTGACAGCAGTGGTCGACTATATCCTCGTAGCATTTGAAGACGCGGTTTGAGAGCCAGTTTTCGCGCATGAACTGCCAAATGTTCTCGACAGGATTGAGTTCGGGCGATTTCGGCGGCAGAGCAGAATGGTCATGTTCTCGGGAACCATCAGATTGTTGGACATATGCCACCCTGCCTGGTGATCAGGACGGCGTGCGCACCGTCGGCGACGTTTCGCGATATCTCGATCAGATGCTGGTTCATGGCATGAGTGTCACACCAAGGCATCACCAGGGCTGCGGCCTTGCCTTGGCTGGGACAGATCGCGCCGAAGATGTAGGCCGTTCGGGTTCTCTGGTTGTGCGGTGCGGATGGCCTCGATCCACGCTTGGCCCAGCGGCGGGTGATCTTGTTCTTTTGACCGGTCCGGGCTTCATCCCGGAATCAGATTTCGATCACTTTGCCCTTGGCGGGGCCGGCGGCGATCTCTGCCACTGCGGCGGGGAAGTTTTTTTAAACGCCTCGGCTGCCTCGGCATCCTGTGCATGATGTTTCGGGCGAGCCGAGAGTTTGCGGTAGCCCATCGAACGCACTTCCCGGCCCAAGGTCTGCTCGCTCACCGAGACACGGAATTCCTCCCAAGCCATCGGGCCAGATCGCACAGACGCCAGCGCACGACGCCATCGAGATAGGGTGTGGGGCCGCGCTCGATGGCTTGCGCCAAGGCGGCACGTTGATCGTCGTTGAGCAGTGACGGCTTGCCGGGAGCCTTGCCGTTGATCAGGCCTTCGGGATCGCGTGCGTTGAACCGCACCACCCAGTCACGCACGATCTGAACGGTGACACTGCCCAGCCGCGCAGCATCAGCGCGCGAGCCACCATCATAGATCGACGCAAGCGCAAGCAACCGCCGCGCCTGGCTGGCATCCTTCGTCTGCCGGGCAAGCAGACGCAGCTGTCGCCATCAAAGTCCGACCGCAATGAAATCGCTGAACCCATCGCAAACCTCCCGTTTGCGCTATCGATTCAGATTCGTCCGCTTTTGGGAATCCCGAGAGTCGGGATTATTGAGGCTTGGTATAAGCCGGGCTGCCGGTCGCGAGATCATTTAAGCAGGTCGAGGTGGCGCTGCCTGACTTGAACATCGGCCTGTTCTGGTGATTGAGTCGATTGACTATGAATAGCTAGTCGCCATGCTCGAAGGCTGATGCTAATTTCCATCCGCCACTGACTCGACAGCCTGCTCACGAAGAAGTGCGACAGGAAATGAAACTGCGCGAGGCGCTTCGGTTCATTGCAGCGATATTCGAACCGGGGCAAGTGTTTCGGAGATCGCCGGGTCGGCCTGCATCCATGTGAGCCAAGTTTTCCATGGGTAAAGAGCTGTGCCGGGTCTCCGCGCCGTCCGTCCCGCAACTCGTTCCCGTGGAGGTCGTCAGGTTGCCAGCGTCGGCGCCGTCGCCGGCGGAGCCGCCAGTGGTCCCCGGCCGCGCAGGAGGGCACGATCGAGCTTGGGTGCAGGGCCCACGCGGGTTGGGTACCGCATTTCCAACACTGCGACCGCTACGGACCCTTCAGGAAAGCCATCAAGGATGGCAGCGAGCGCTGAGGGTCAGTGGCTTGTTGGTCAGAGATGTCGACCCGAGCAAGCGCCTTCGCCTTCATTTCCATATCCGACTTCAGCGTAAATATGCGTCGTGTCGAGAGACACTAACACGCTTCGTTTCGATCGACGGCACTGTTCTGCTCGCCAGCCGGCGTAGTGGGTCACAAGCCTGTGGATCCCGAACCGCGTCAATGGCAAGTTGGCCCGATTCAAAAAGACCGGATCACGTTTGCCTCGCCCCTCGACGAGCCTCGACAGTGTCGTTGCAGTGGCTGGCCACAACGGACGTGATCGGAACTTGTTTCCCTTGCCGTGTAGTCGCACCGACGATTGCCGGCCGAGCTGCAAATTGTCGACGATCAACTTCGCCGCTTCGTCGGCACGGGCACCGCTGTTGCACAAGAACAGAAGCAAAGCATAATCGCGATTGCCGAGAGGTGTACGACGGTCCGGTTGTGCCAAGAGCGCGCCCATCTCCGGCTTTTCGAGATATCCGATCACGGCCTTGGCGGTCTTCTTGAACGGCATCGCTCGTACTTCGCCGGACCACGCGATGTGGACCGGAGGGTGCATGCCAATGAACCTTGCCAATGAGCGTATGGTCGCCAGCCTCTGGTTTCGCGTGACTCCGCTGCACTTTCGATCGCGTTCCAGGTGATCAAGGAACTGACGGATGATTGACGGTGTCAAATCCTAGACCGACATTCGATCGATGGCGCGCGCCGCATGATTACTGGCGAACGGAAGCAAGAGCATCAGGCTGTCACGGTAGCTGGCCTGAGTGTTTAGGGACAGATCCGCTCCGCCACCAGATGTTCGAGAAGGAACCGCCGCACCCATGGTCCGAGGAGCATCTCATTCTTCAGGGCTGCCCTCCATCGCATATTCGGCGAAGCGTTGGCTGGCCGCCTCCAGCAGTTCCGGTGTCATTTGCAGATAGCGTTGCGTCGATCGGATGTCGATGTGACCAAGGAAGGTTGCGAGCTGGGGGAGCAATCGTTGGACGTCCTGGCCGGATTGATACCCATGCAACGACACGGTGGACGGCCGCTGTGTGGCCGTGGTGGACGCCGTTATCGCGCCAAAGACGCCGAAGCTGAAATGAAGGCACTTGAGGCGTTCGAAGCCGAATACTGGGGCCAGAAATATCCGGCGATCACGCAGAGTTGGGGGCGCAACTGGGAACATGTCATTCCCTTCTTTTCCTTTCCCGAGGGCGTGCGCCGGATCATCTATACAACGGATGAGATCGACAAGCATTTTCGCACCGGCCATGGTATTCTGCACTGGCGCGGGCGACCTCGTGGCGAAGCGCGGCGCATCGGCTGAAAGTGCCGCCAGGCCGCCTATTCGAGCCTTGCCGGATTGAGGCGCCCGCGCGCCTTTTCCTTCGGCCGGCGCGGGCGCCATGCGTCAATGAAGCGTTCGTATTGCTTCTCGGCCTGCTCAGCGACGCGCATCTCCTGATCGCGAAGTTTCTTGACGTTGTAGGCGTAGGCGGGGCCGCGTTTGTTACCTTTTGTCTGCGGTCGGCCAGCTTGCAATTCCATACTGCGCATCTTATGGGCGACAAGGCTCGGTCGCGCCCAGAAGTAGTCCTTCTCCTTCGTCAGCATATGCCAGCATAACACCGTCAGCTTCCTTGCCACGGCAACGGCGGCGACCTGATGGCCGCGTCTGGCCCTGACCCGGACGAAGAAGGCGTGCAGCGGCCCCGGCGCTTTCGCCGCCGCCCATGCCGCCTCGACCAGCATGGCGCGGGCATGGCTACGGCCAATCTTGCTGATCCGTCCGTGATGAGCAGCGCCAAGTCCGGACTGGCGAACCCGCGGATTGAGGCCGAAGTAGCTGACCAGCTTTTGGGGACTGTTGAAGCGACTGATATCGCCGGTGGCCGCCATCAGCCCGGTCGCCACAGTGAGGTTGACGCCGGTTATCGTGAGCAGCCGCCTGACGGCCGGATCATCCATCGTGCTTTCGGCGATTTGCCGATCGAGAACCGCAAGATCTTCACCGAGCCGGTCGAGTTCGCGTACATGCCGCTCGATGCTCATCGTTCGGTACAGGCTGGCGCTTAAGCCAGTCCCGCCCTCGACCGTTGAACAGATCTGCATGCGGGCACTTCGGAATCAGGTGGGCGTGCAGGATGGAATGGACCTCGTTTTTGATCCTCGTCCGATGCCGCACAACCTGATAGCGGCGCGCCATCAACCGCCGCATGCGCTCGGTGGCGGCGTCCGGCGTCCAGATCTCCGGCAGATAGCCCGCCGCATATAAGTTGGCCAAGGTGCCTGCATCGATGTTATCGGTCTTCGCATGCGCCTGTGCGATCGCCTTGACCTGCAGCGGATTAGCAATCACCACTCTGCGCACAAACTGCGACAGCACGCGGGACACCGCCATACAGTTCCCAGTTGCCTCTATGACCACTTCGTCTGTTGCCGAGAGGGTCTTGCCAAGGCCCTCCAAGGCTGTTCGCGTCATATCAACACGACCACCATGGCGAAGCCGGCCGTCTTCCCAGAAAACCACCCCACCGAACGTTCGGTGGATATCGATTCCGATTATGCGACGCATGTGCAGCTCCTGTCAGATCGAGTGACGGGAGCGGCGGGCGACACGACAACTACGGATCCGCGCTCTCGGCGCAACCGGGCGAGTCGCAGAGGCGGCCAGCTACTAACTCGAGCTCGCAGCTCATCGTATGCATCGGCCTGCCCGCACCTTCGTGCTCCCGGTGCCTCTGTCCCGGATGGTCGCACCATACGCTACGATCTTCAGAATCGCAGCCGGATCCTGGCACCGAGCATCTTATACCGGTTACGAATGCCGTCGAGGCGCTGAATTCAAAGCTGCGCCGGGACGTGCGTACGCGGGGCCATTTCGCGGTGACGACGCGGCCATGAAGCTGCTATATCTGGTGTTGAACAACTCCGCCGAGGAATGGAAACGTCCGCCGCGCGAGTGGGTCGAGGCCAAAACGCAATTCGCCGTCGTCTTCCGCGAACGGTTCTTCAATTAATGACGAACCGGCCTTACGCACAGAATTCCTGACAGTCCCATCGCCATAGCTACGGGCAGTCAGAAGGTGCTTGACCTCACCACGCCGAATAGAGACGACAACCACTCCCTGAGACACGATCGATTTCTCCTCTTCCAGACGCAAGACCATCTCGTTGAGCGTGATGTCCTTTGCATCTTCAAACAGACCGACGACGAAGCGAAGACGATATTAATTTACTTGACGGACGGTCACTACATCACCATCAGCAGCTGTCACAACGACTCGCTTCAGCGTGCCTGCAACTGAACTCTCACCCGGCGCCGGCGCCAGTTGTAAAGCGTCGGCTCAGAGATCCCCCGCTTGCAGGACCAGATCACCCGCCTTCGTTCCTGCCTCATGCTTGCGCGGTATCTATGATGATTTGCTTTGTGTTGACCGCTTTCCTTTCATCAGTCCGGGAGTGAGTGAGGGCCGCACATTGTTACTGTTCGTCAATGGTCGGACATGGTGTGATCGACCAGCCGATCAAGTCGACGGCACGCTGAAGTATCGCCTCGGTGTGAGGAAGACTGGATGAAGCGGCGATCACATGTCCGATACAGTCTCGATAATCGCCTTTTCTGACAACCGGCGCCTTGGGCTCAACATAGAATTTGACCTCGGCGATACCTGATAACGCAGCCGCTTGACTGTCGCCACAGATCCGATCGAGGGTGCCATCGCGATCAGCAACCAGGAACCGCGTGGCCGCAGCGTGCGAATGCCTTCTACGCAAATCGCATTCATCGCCTATGACAAGCTTAATGTGCTCGGTAACAAGATCAATGCCGTAAGCCAATTGAACCAGTTGAGGACCGGTCGCACCCGCAAGACGCGGGTTAACTTCGATGACGACTGGGCCACGCTGCGTCCATCGGAATTCAATGCACGTTGGCCCCCAGCCAAGGCCGAGAGCTCGCAGACAGCTTTGCGAAATATCAGCGATACGCTCCTGCTGCTCGTCAGTCAGCGCGGCCGGACAGCTGAACTCGCGAAAAACGAAATGCGGTGGAGGGCCGAAGTTACCGCCGGAAATCGCAATAACCTCATTTCCCATGATGTCGGAGGCATAGTAGGGTCCTTGCGCGTAACCTTCCACGAGGATCTTCGGCGAAGACCGCCACTTCCTGCCTAGCAGATGGATCGTGTGTTCGACTACCTCATCGGCAGTGCGACATAATCGGACACCCACGCTGCCGCTGCCCACCGCAGGCTTTACTATCACCGGCAGTCCTATCTCTGCCGCAGAATCCTCTACGTCCGCTGCATTGGCCGCCAAGCGATAAGCAGGTATCGGAACGCCTGACGCCGCGAGAAGTTGGCGCTGCGTGTACTTATCGCAGCATTGTTCAATAGCTTCCGGGTTCGGTCCAGGTAGATCGAAGTGCCGACAGAGCTTGCTGGCCGTCGCGTAAAACGAGTCCCGAGCGCTCGTGATGCCCGCAATGTCGTACGTCGCTCGAAGCCGGGAACATTCGCGGGTCAGCGCATCCAGATCGTCTGTATCAACACGGATTGTCTCAGCCCCTTTCGCAGCGAAATGGTCATACCGAGTCGGATCGTCCGAAAGGGTAATTGGCTGAAGGCCAAGACGCTGAGCAGCCTGGACGTACAGCAGACCCGAGCCCATTACCGTGCCTCCAAGTATGATCAGCGCTCTTGTCATTTGCTTTAAACCCCTTCTGTGCAAGCCGTGCGGCAGTCTGAACCCCAAAACAGAGGGCGGCCCTTGGTTCGCGCTTGAAGTCAGACCTTGACCCGAGGCTACCATCGTTAACGATTTTGTGGTTTTAAGAATTTGCAAATTTTATTTCGAGTTTTTGTTGCAACGGCTACCACCCAAAACTTTTTGCGCCTTTGCAAAGCCGGACAGGGTTGGAGTACACCCCTAGACTGGCATAGAAAATCGCGGGCAGTTTTCCGTGTTAAACTTACGCTGCGCTTCTCATCTGTCGTCAGCGTGAATGCTTCTGTTCGTATTCCTCCGACAAGCCGAGTGCCGAATGTAGCCGGTGGCTGGTTGTAGACGAAGACCACAGCATTCTGAGATGGTGCCGCCCCAGGACATGCCGCCGTCGTTCCCGCTGCTGCTGGACGCCGAGGTTGGACGTCCCCGGGGTTTGGCAAGGTGGTGATAGACGTTTCCTTTGCGGCAACTTTTACGGGCTTATAAATCCCGAGCAGTTCGGCCCGAAGCTCACGGCCGAGAATGCGAGGAAGCTGTGGATCCGTGTCCAGCGGGCCATCGACAACCAGCTCGGCCTCCGGCATCCCGAGATAGCGGTGTGAGCACTGTCCTTCACAATGTTCGTCGGCTACGACGAGGGCCGAATGAAAGGCTTCACGGTCGTTCCTCCGGGCCGCGTCAACCCTTCGCCATGCGGCATGGCAACAGTGCGCGGCTCGCGGTAATGTATGCGCGTGGCCAGTCGGCAAGGCGGCAGGAGCCCTCTGCTTCTTTGATTCGGCATTTACATCCGCCCCCGCTGATGGACCCGAGCGCTCCGAGTTCAGCAGGCCCTACGAAGACCTCAAGTCGCAAAACGCCCCCTAGTTAAATTGAAGAGCAACAGCAACTATCGCGCGCTGAACTCGGCGAAACGTTTGTGACTTTCAACCCTGCGACGGGAAAGGAACTGACACAGATTTCCTCGCCACGAAGCGACATCGACGAGGCTGTCCGGCCGCGCCAAACGACGTGTGACTGCAAGAAGACGCTGCTGTGATTCGCCGACCAGATCGAAAAGTACATCGAAGAGCGCCGCTTGCGGGTAGCCTTTGAACGATTCCCTCAACGTAGATCTTCCCGACGGCATTGAGACCCTGTGCTGGCATGCTGAGGCGATCCCGGCTATCATTCACCGCGATACCGCCATGAACAGGCTTGGCCTTGCTCACATATGGGAATCGGGAGGGTTCTGTGTGGTCGCGCGGGGATGCGCTTGCGAACTGACGTCGTGCGCGACCTCATTGAAGCCGGATTGAACTGGCCCGCTGACGCTGGCACGGCGCTATGGATTTAGTGCTGCGGCGTTTGATCTTGGCGCGCCGGTATTGATGGGGCGCGCCGCTGCGGCAAGGGGGATGGCGCGCTGCGGCAGCGCCCAGCGCTGGTGTTGTGGGGAATACCGCGGTCTTGAGCGCGGCTTTGGCAGAGCCAGAACCGGAGCGGATGACGCAAGGCACATGGGGCCCTGTCGTACCGACCGGGGCCGATGCGGTAAGGCTGTAGGGACCAACGGGCGCGACGGCGTGCACTCATGATGTGTCGGGCCATGATCGCGCCCGCGGCAGCCTGGCGGTGATGCGGAGCATGCCGCCGCAGCAGGGACCGACGGTTGGATCGAAAGGCGCGCGCTGACAGCCTTCGGCCCGGCGGCATTCCGGCGGGGCATCGGCTAGCAATCGCCTGATGACGACGAGCCTGGTGCGGCGGATGCCGTTGGCGAGGAAGCCGTAATGGCGGATGCGGTGGAAGCCGTCGGGCAGGCAGTGGAGCAGGAACCGGCGGATGAACTCGTGCGGCGCCAGCGTCATGGAGCGCGGGGCATTGCCGTGGCGGTAGTCGCGCCAGCGGAAGGTCACGCCAGTGGCGTCGACGCTGACGAGGCGGCTGTTGGCAATGGCGACGCGATGAGCGTAGCGCCCGAGATAGGCGAGCACCCGTTC
>NZ_JASKLR010000035.1 GCF_030124325.1 Sinorhizobium sp. 8-89 | reverse complement strand
GAAGGGTGAGCTGCAAATAGCACTGCGACATGCACAAATCTCCAAGGGCCAAGTCATTGTTTTTATTGCCATGTCGCACTTGGAAATAGAATGTACCCCCCTACATAAAAAGATCAGATAAGGTTTATTATGGAACTACCGGGACTGTCGAAAGTCTGCAGCCTGAAATTGCCCACGGCAAAGCATAACCGCCGCGATCGGGCCTGCATCGGTGTCAGCCGCAATTCTGATCGGCGCGTCGCCGATCTCCAGTTCAATCGCTGCGGATATCGCAGATAGTCGTTTTATGCATTTCCGGACAGTTTCACGGGATCGACTTTCGCCCGCCTGTTTGATGCCATCGGTGATTGACTTCGCCATTTTGCGTTCGGTCGAGAGCGGCCTTGTTTTTGCTTTCGCCCTCGAGGGTAATTCGATGGGCGTTGAAAACGATGCGATCAAGAACGGCGTCGGCGATCGCGGGCTCGCCAATGGTTTTGAAGTGCTCAGCGTCGACAAGCGCCAAATGGATTTGACGGCCCGCCGTCGAAGCCGAGGTGATCCGCTTTGCATCACGCCGACCGTTGCCAGGCCGCACCGCGCGAACCCAGGAATGGCGCGAGGGGTGCCCCTGACGCCCCCCTCCCCAACCCTTACGCCCGCTGCCTTAAAAGATCGCGGATTTCGGACAGCAATAGGATGTCCTGCGGCGGCGGTGCTGCCGGCGCCGGTGCTTTCTCCTTCTCGATCGACGCGCGCACGCGGTTCACGGCCTTGACCATCATGAAGATGATCCAGGCGAGGATCAGGAAGTTGATGAGCACGGTGATGAAGTTTCCGTAAGCGAAGACCGCGCCCTGCGACCGTGCCGCTGCCCGCGTCGATGCCGTCACCCCGGAGGACAGCGGCAGGAACTAGTTGGAGAAGTCGACGCCGCCGGTCACGGCGCCGACGATCGGCATGATGAGGTCGCTGACGGCCGAATCGACGATCTTGCCAAAGGCGGCACCGATGATCACGCCGACGGCGAGATCCATGACATTGCCGCGGGCGATAAACTCCTCGTGACCTTCGTCAGCTGCCTCGACCCCAGCGCATGGCGCCAAATGAAGGATCCACCTTATGACGCGCCATAACCTTCTGCCGGAAGACAGGCGCGCCTTCACGTTCGTGTCTTGCACCGCCGCAAATCGTTTTGCAAAACGATTTGCAAAACGATTTGTAATCGTCTATCCAGTGAAACATGACAACGATTGCCAAAGTCGCGAAACGAGCGGGCGTATCTCTGACCACGGTCTCTCATGTGTTGAATCATGCAGACCGCGTGTCGGCCGAAATGCGCCGGAGAGTGGAAGCGGCCATAGCCGAGCTAGGTTACGTACCGAACCCCCAGGCACAGAGCCTGCGCACGGGGCGGACCAACCTGGTGGCAATGCTGATCCCGGATATCCGGAACCCCTTCTATCCGGAACTCGTAAAAGCGGCGCAATCGGATCTCGAGGCGACGGGGCTGGATCTTCTGATCTTCAACACCGACGTTCCCGGCGGTCACTCGCAGGAACATAGCCAGCAATATCTGAGACACATCCGCAACCGCCGGATCGACGGGTTGATCGTCGGCGATTTTGCCCTGCATGGCATGCACGACACATTGATCGGCATGGACGTCCCCACCGTCTTCATCGGCGACCTGCCAAATGCAGCCGTCGACAGCGTCAAGATCGACGATTTCGGCGGCGGCTATCAGATGGGCGCTTACCTCGCCAGAAAAGGCCACAAGCGCATCGCCCATGTCACAGGCCCGTCTTTCTTTGCCGAGGCCATGGCAAGGGCGGCGGGTTTCGAACAGGGACTGCGCGATCACGGCGTGGAACCGCTCGCCGAGCTGCGGCGTGAAGGCACGTATCTTAGCCCGTCAGGCCAGGAAGCCGTAGAATGGCTGCTGGCGACCCATGGCGATCGCCTGCCTTCAGTCATTTTTTTCGGCAATTATCTCATGGCGGCGGGAGCGATCGCCGAATTCCATGATCGCGGCGTCCGCATTCCCGACGACGTCGCGATTGCCGTTTTCGGCGACCAGCCACAGCTCGAATATGTGCGGCCGCGGATCGCGCGTGTCGGCAACACCCCTTCGCTGCTTGCCCACCGAGCAACCGCCATGCTGCTCGAACGGTTGTCGGGCGAGTATTCAGGGCCGCCTCGCTCAGAGGTAATCCCCTGCATCCTTCACGCCTTCGATACGGCGTAAGGCGAAGCCGCCCTCCGGAGAGGAGCCGGGGGCGTTTACCAGCAAAAACCGGGAGGAAGTAATGACTGACAAAGAGAAGGCTTTTCCGAAACTGACACGGCGCGGGCTGCTTAAGGGCGGTGCGGCGGTAGCCGGAGGCGTCGTCGGCCTCGGCGGATTTCCCCACATCAACCGCCTGGCCGTACGGGCACAGGAAACACCGCTGAAATTCTGGCAGTTCTACGCGCCCGGCGGACCAGTAGCGAGCCAGGTCGCGTGGTTCGAGAAGACGGTCGCGGACTGGAACGACAGCCATCCGCAGAAGATCGAACTCGAGTTCATTCCGAACTCCGAGTATATCAGCGGTCCGAAACTGGCGACCGCCTTTGCCTCCGGCGAAGGACCTGACATTTTCATCATCTCGCCGGGCGACTTCCTGCGTTACTATAATGGCGGCGTCCTCAAGGATCTGACCCCCTTCATCGACGAAGCGGCCAAGGCGGACTTTCCCGAAAGCGTCATTGCCAACCGAATGGTGGACGGCAAGATCTTCGGCATCCCGATGGAAGTCGAGCCGATGGCCATGTACTATTCGGTCAAGGCCTTCGAGGAGGCTGGCCTCAACGAGAACGACGTTCCCAAGACATGGGATGAATTGCTGGAGGTCGCCAAGAAGCTCACGACTCCCGAGCGCTTCGGGGTGATGTTCGAGACCCAGCCGGGCTACTACCAGAACTTCACGTGGTATCCCTTCCTCTGGCAGGGCGGCGGCGAATTCCAGACGCCGGAGGGCAAGAGCGGCTTCGATTCGCCGGCGACGGTGCAAGCGCTCAAGTTCTGGCAGGACGCGATCAACAGTGGCGTGGCGCCCCGCCAGATCATGGGTGCGGGCGGGCATGATACGATCGCCAACCTCGCATCCGGCTACGTCGCCATGCAGAACGTCGGCATCTGGGGCATTTCACAGCTCCAGAGCAATGCCAAGGATTTCCAGTATGGCGTCTTCCGGCTGCCGACGCCGCCAAACGGCAAATATGTGACCGTGGGTGGCGGATGGGCATTCGTCGCCAATGCCAAAGGCCGCAACTCCGACGCGGCGGGCGAATTCTGCGCCTGGGCCCTCGCTTCCATGGATCAGGGCTCTGTCGACCGGGTCGCCACCTGGTGCACCAAGGGCAAATCCGACATGCCGCCGCGCAACAGCGCGCTGAAGGCTGGCGGCCGGGCCTTCTCGACAGGTATGATCGGTAAATTCGCCGAAGAGATCCATCCCGGGACCCGGGCGGAGCCACGCGTTCCGCCGGAGGTCTACAAGATCATCTCCGATGCGATCCAACAGACGCAGTTGGGCGGCGCCGATCCGCAAGCCACGGCGACGGCCGCCTCTCAGCAGCTCGACGCGTTCCTTTCGAGCTATCAAGGCGCACCGATCCTTTGACGGCCAAACCGGCGGCCGCACGCGATGCGGCCGCCTCAGCAAGCTGGACATGACGTTATGACAACGATTGCCGAAACGACCGCGCGGCGCAGGCACGCCGGCCGAGCCCGCCTTTCCGCCAAGCATCGCGAGTGGATCGCGGGCTACCTCTTCGTGTTGCCGGATGCATTGGGATTGCTCGTCTTTCTCGGCGTGCCGATGGCATTATCGCTCGTGCTCAGCGTCTTCGAGGTAAACGGTTTCGGCGGTTATTCCTTCGTCGGCGGAAGAAATTACCTCCGCATGTGGAACGACCCGCTGTTCTGGAAGGGAGCGAGGGTTACCGCGCTCTACGCTATCATGCTGGTCCCGCTGCTCTACGTATGCGGCCTGGGCCTTGCCCTTCTCGTGCAGCGCACCGACCGCTTCAACGCCGTCATGCGTTCGATGTTCTTTGCACCGCACATGGTCAGCCTCGTGGTCGTCGCGCTCGTCTGGCAATTCATGGTGGTCGACAAGATCGGCGTGATCAGCAGGCTGACCGCAGCGCTCGACATGGGCGGCTTCTCTTTCCTCGGCGATCCCAACTTCGCGCTCATCACCATCGTCCTGGTCAGCGTCTGGTTCCTGATGGGGTTCTACATGCTGATCTTCCTGGGCGGTCTGCAGGACATTCCCCGGCAATATTACGAAGCGGCGATGATCGACGGGGCCGGCCCCATCGCCCGCTTCTGGTTCATTACGCTGCCTCTTCTCAAACCGACGAGCTTTTTCGTGGTCATGGTGTCCATGGTTGCGGCCGTCGCGGGCGCGCAGGCCTTCGACATCATCTACGTCATGACCAAGGGCGGGCCTGCCAACGCCACGTCGGTGCTGATCGTCTACATCTACCAGCAGGCTTTCGGTTTCGGCGCCTTCGGCTACGCAGCTGCCATGGCCTCCATCCTGGTCGTGGCGCTCATGCTCGTGACGGGTGTTTTCTTTGCTCTGACCCGGGGAGGACGTTTCAACCATGAGCAGTAAGCGCCCCCAGCCCTATTTCTCCAGATCACAGGTCACGCTGGTCCGTGGCCTCTGGATGGTGGTGACGGCTATCCTCGCCTTCATGACGCTCTTTCCGCTCCTCTGGATGGTGTCGATCGCCTTCAAGCCGGCGGCGGAGTCGTTCTCTTCGAACCTCATCCCGCAGGCGCCGACGCTCGACAATTTCATCTATGTGCTGACCGGCGTTCCGTTCATCCGCTACATGGTCAACAGCTTCCTCGTGTCGGCCACGGTCACGATCGTGGCGCTGTTCTTCCACACCATGGCCGGCTATGCGCTGGCGCGACTGAGATTTCCCGGCCGCGAGATACTGTTTCTGTCGATCTTCTCGACATTCCTCGTCTCGCTGCCGGTGATCATCGTACCGCTCTTCGTAATCGTAAAAGCGATGGGCATGCTCAACTCATACGTGGGACTGATCATCCCGGCGATTTTCAATGCCTTCGGCATCTTCCTTCTCAGGCAGTACTATCTGTCGCTGCCGAAAGAGATCGAGGAGGCGGCGCGCATCGACGGCGCGGGTTACTGGCGCATCTACTGGAGCGTCATCCTCCCGCTCAGCCGCCCCATCATGTCGGCATTGGCGATCCT
Organism: Sinorhizobium sp. 8-89; assembly: GCF_030124325.1. Taxonomy (GTDB): domain Bacteria; phylum Pseudomonadota; class Alphaproteobacteria; order Rhizobiales; family Rhizobiaceae; genus Sinorhizobium. The sequence goes on along the minus strand of NZ_JASKLR010000035.1, from coordinate 37,326 downwards.
GTTCTTCCTGGCCAACTGGAATTCCTTCCTGTGGCCGCTCACCATCACCTCGGACCCCAATCTCTGGGTCGTCCAGCTCGGGATTGCGAATTTCAAGAGTCAGTATTCCGCATCCTGGAACTACATGATGGCTGCTTCCACGATCGTCGCCATCCCGACCCTCATCCTCTTCGTGATCTTCCAGAGACAGATCATGGATTCCCTCAAGACCAGCGGCCTCAAGTGAGCTGCGAGCGATTTACACAGGAGCAATTCGAATGACCAATGCCGGCCTCTCGCCCCTTCGCGGTCTCGCGAAGCTGCGCAACGCGAAAACGCGCCGCTTCTCCAGCCATGACCGGACCGGCGGCAATGACGACAGGCTGCACATCGAACCCGGCAAGACGGTGGTGATTGGCGAACACGAAGGCGCCGGCATCGTCACCCATATCTGGGCGACGCTCGCATGCGAGAGCGAAGATTTCCTGCGCAAGATCGTTCTCAGGGCCTACTGGGACGGGGAGACGGAGCCGAGCATCGAGGCGCCTATCGGCGACTTCTTCGGCATGGGCCACGCTCGCACCGTCAACTATGCCAGCCTGCCGATGCAGGCGAGCCCGGAGGACGGCAAGGCCTTCAACTGCTACTTCCCCATGCCCTTCGGCTCGCACATGAAGTTCACCGTCACCAACGAGGCGGAACACGACCTCCTCTTCTACTACTATATCGATCTCGAGCTTCACGACGTCCTGGAGGAGGACATGGGGCGTTTCCACGCACATTACCGCCAGGCACAGCCAAAGGGTATGAGCGAAGCCAGGCTGACCAACGAACAGTTCCTCTTTGGCGGCGAGAACATCGATGGTCGGCAGAATTATACGATCCTCGAAGCCGAAGGGCGCGGCCATTACGTTGGCGTACTCTACAGCGTCTATTCGCGGCGCCGCTCCGAAGTCTGGGATTGGTACGGCGAAGGCGACGACATGATCTTCATCGACGGCGAGCAGGGGTTGTCGGTGCCGGATACGGTTCGCAAGCCCGATCCGCGCATCGGTCCGAAAGCGGCGTTGATCGAACCGCGGCCGGAGTCTGAACCAGGTGCCAACGATGCCTGGCCGCCGACCCTGCACGGTACGGGCACGGAAGACTATTTCAACACCGCCTGGTGCCCGACACAGGACTACAGCGCGCCCTACCACGGCATCATCGCGGCCGGCGGCCCCAACTGGACCGAGCCGGTGACGCTCTATCGCTGGCATATCGAAGACCCCGCTATCTTCCAAAAGAGCATTCGGGTGACGATCGAACATGGTCACGCCAATCGCCGCGCCGACGATATCTCCTCCGTCGCCTTCTGGTACCAGGCAGAGCCGCATAAGCCTTTCGGCAAGTTCCCCGATGTCGCGGACCGGGTGCCGACCTATCGCCGCCCGTTCCACAACATGGAAGCGGCAATGAAGAAAGCGAGAGGCTGAGATGGCCAGCGTCGAAATCAGGAATGTGGTCAAGCGCTATGGTGCGCTGGAAGTCGTCCATGGTGTCTCGGCAGGGATCGCCGACGGCGAATTCGTGGCGTTGGTAGGCCCCTCGGGCTGCGGCAAGTCAACTCTTCTGCGCATGATCGCGGGCCTTGAGGAAATCTCCGACGGAGCGGTCGCGATCGGAGGCGATATCGTCAACGAGGTCGCTCCGAAGGACCGCAACATATCGATGGTCTTCCAGAACTATGCGCTCTACCCGCATATGACTGTTGCCGAGAACATGGCCTTCGCGCTTCGCCTCGCCCGGCTCCCGAAGGACGAGCAGAAGAAGAAGGTAGGCGAAGCGGCTACCATGCTTGGCCTGGAGGGTCTGCTCGACCGCTATCCCGGCCAGCTCTCCGGCGGCCAGCGCCAGCGCGTCGCCATGGGACGCGCCATCGTCCGCCGCCCGGAAGTCTTCCTGTTCGACGAACCCCTGTCAAATCTCGACGCAAAGCTCCGAGTGCAGATGCGTGCCGAGATCAAAGGTCTGCACCAGCGCCTGCGCACCACCAGCATCTACGTGACGCATGACCAGATCGAAGCGATGACGATGGCCGACCGCATCGTCGTGATGCGCGACGGCAATGTCGAGCAGATCGGGACGCCGCTGGAGCTTTTTGATAATCCTCGCAATCTCTTCGTCGCGAGCTTCATCGGCAGTCCTTCGATGAACTTCATCAAAGGCGAGGTCGTCGACGGCACGTTCCGAGCGCCCGGCGGCTTCGTGATTCCTGCCGTCAATCTGGCTCATAAAGGACCGGCCATCGCGGGAATAAGGCCCAACAAGCTGAAAATCGGCGCCGCCGGCCCCGTCGCCAAGGTGTTGATCGTGGAGCCGACGGGCGACGAAACACACCTTCTGGTGGAGCTCGGCGGAGCGCAACTGGCGATGTTGCTTCGCGAGCGCATCAGCCTGGCACCCGGCGACCAGATCGGCCTCGCCTTCGCTTCCGCCGATGTCCACTTCTTCGACGGTCAGACCACCCTGCGACTTGGCAGGGGCGACGCGACGACGGGCGCCCTGAACGCTTGAGTCCCTTCCCGTTGTTGGGCGGATGCACTGCTTTTGGCAGGTAGGCTGTACCTGATTTGGAGCTGTTTTCGACGAGAATTGTCGATCTGACGATGTGCCATCGGCCGACGGCGGATGACCCGATCATGCTTGCACGACATCATCATCCGGGCGGCGCTCGTCAGAGCAATCCGGTAAGTTCCAGAGTCTGATAGCCGGCCAAGAGTGTGATCAGAGATCCGACAAGCCGCAGAAGCATCTTTTCCGGCAATGTCTTGACCATCCATCCTGCCAGAGGCGCCGCCAGAACACCGCCAAGGATCAGCCCGGCGACAGACGTTAGATAGGCGTAGATCCCGTCACCTATCTCCCAATGGCCGATCGCGATCGCGGCAAGGAAGCTTACCGAAACCGAAAGCGCGATCAGGAACTCGCTTGCATTTACCGTGCCGATAACAAATCGCGGCTGTCCACCGGCACCAAGAAGCCCCGTGGTCGCGACCGGCCCCCAGCCCCCACCGCCCGCAGCGTCAAGGAACCCGGCTGCAGCGCCGAGCGGCGCCACAATTCTTAATCTCACGGGCTTTGTGGGGATGCGATGAAAGGAGCGGTAGAGAAGCCAGCTCCCGATTATCGCGAGATAAGCTGTAACGAATGGCTTGACCTGATCGCCTTCGAACCAGGTGAGCACGAAGGCACCGATCATGCCCCCGCCTACTCCAAACGGAATCAGTCGCCGAAACAGTTTCCAATCGATGTTGCGGTGATAGAGATGGGCCGAGCCGGAAGCGGCGGTGGTGAACAGTTCCGCCGCATGAGCTGAAGCAGACGCCTGCGCCGGCGGTACTCCGAAGGCCAGCAGTACCGTCGACGAGATCACGCCATAGGCCATGCCAAGGGCGCCATCGACTGCCTGGGCCAGGAACCCGACGACTGCGAACAGTAGGAAGTCTTCCACTCAAGCCTCCGCACTGAAACACTGGACCGTGGCGCATTCAAAGCCTGACGAGCGTATAAGACACGGAAGGCTCTATGTTCGGCCAAGTTTCAGTCGTGATGCTCTCGGCCACCATGGAAACGGCCGCGCGTCCCGCTTGTTCCCGGAGGGGAATATCCGCTGGCTAGGTCTACTCATAATGTGAGCGCCCATCGCATATGATCAACGAAGGCTCGCAACCTCGGAAGGGTAACGGCAGCGACACTTTTGTTGTCCTCTGACGTGACATGCTGGCGCTCAAGGGCGTTTTGCCTCGGCCCCTTCCCGCGCGAAGGACTTCCTGTTCGTGTCGGCATTGCCTGTCCGGAGCAATTTGGGGGTTGGTCAACTCCGCCTTACGCTGCACAATGCCGGGATCCGAAAACGCCGACAGGCCGATCTCGGTCGATCACGGCATTGGAGGCTCGCAATGCGCCAGATTTGGCTCGACGTCGCCAAGGGGGCGGGCATCGTTTTCGTCGTTCTCGCCCACGTCCTCTTCCACAGCGAATGGCAATGGGCGCCTGCGATTTATTTCGCGATCTCCCTCTTCTTCATGCCGTTCTTCTTCGTCATCTCCGGCTATCTCTTCACGGTGTCCGGCCGGAAGGTTCTGCTTTCGAAGCGGGGGCGCGGACTGCTGATCCCTTATGTTGCCTTTCTCGGCCTCGTCATCACCGGTATGCTTTTCGTCGACGTCCTTCGCGGTGAAATACCGGCGCCCTGGCAGATCAGGGAACTGATGACGAACGCTATCCTGGGCGGAAGATACCTGACCGGCGAGCTCGGCGTCTTCTGGTTCGTGACCTGTCTCTTCGCAACGCAGGTTCTCTATAACGAAGTCGCGCTCAGAACCGCCGGACCAACCGACCTTGCCATGTTGATCTTCGTTGCCGGCTGCGTCGTCCTTGCCTATGTGATCCAGTCCTATTGGTCGGAGGTTCGCTCTCCTCTCGCCCTGACCAACGTCCCGCTCGCCATAGGCGCTTTTTGGTTTGGGCACGCCCTGCGAGAGCGCAGTTTCCCCGCGAGTGCGATTGCCGTGGGCGCGTTTGCCGTGTTCGGGATTTCAATCGCTCTGGCCTCGGCAGGCGTCGATTTTGCGGTGACGATGAAGAACACCAAGTTCGGCCCACCAATCCTCGGCCTGCTGCTCGCTTTGGCAATCTCGGTCACCGTGCTCAGCCTCATTCAACTGGTCACCGCGCGAAACATTCCGGTCGCCCCGGTTGCCGAGCTCGGAAGGGCCTCCCTGGTCATCATGTTCGGTCACCAGTTCGTTCATTTCACCCTGCGCGATTCAGGCGTGACCTCAGAGGTGGCGCTCATCGCCCTGTCCGTCGGGCTGCCTTACCTCGCCTATCGCCTCCTCAAATCGTCGACGATTCTTTCGCCATGGTTCCTGGGCCATGGCTCGCTGTCGATCAGCGTCGATCGTATGAGGCGGAGCCTCGCCGGCCGCGCGAGATAAGCCCATAAGCAATCTTCAGTTGCACAAACTCGCCAGAGGCGCAACTCAGAGGTAGAATTTTCTTGATTTTTCACCCATCGTGGGAGAGATTGTGCATTGCACAGAATTGGCGACGGTCCGCTGGGACCGGTGATGAGATCATGGTCGCGCCTGTCGAGCGGTATCCATTGGTCGTCAACGAAGCAAGTCAGATGACGTGAACCCGGTCAGGGAACGAAACAGAATGCTTCAAGACATGCCTGTTTACAAAAAGCTGATCGCGATCGGTATCGTCGTACTGGCATTTGTCGGGGTCTTCGACGCGCTCGCCAACCTGCCCGTTGTTTCGGGCTGCACATTCTACGGCGAATGCTCCTTGGGCGATGTCGCCGAGCCGCCCACAGAGCTTGGCAGCGATCCGGTGGAGCAATGAAGGGAGCTGCGAAACCGGCGCTCATCGTCTACGACGGCGATTGCGTCTTCTGCCAGAGCTATGTTCGGTTCATGCGCTTGCGCGAGACTGTGGGCGCGGTCGAGTTGGTTGACGCCCGTTCCGGCGATCCGCGCGTGGCGACCTTCCAGCGTCAGGGCTACGACCTGAATGAAGGAATGCTCTTCGTCTTCGACGATCGCGTCTACCATGGCGACGAAGCCGTCAACCTTTTGGCGATACTCAGTTCCTCCTCGTCGCTATTCGGCTGGTTCAACCGCGCAGTTCTTTCCAACAGGACGGCCGCGCGGCTCATCTATCCCATGCTCAAATTCGGGCGCCGCGTTACGCTGCGTATCCGCGGCCGGCCGCTGCTTCCAACGGATCTTGACCGCTCGCCGGATGCCAGCAACGGTTGGTGATCGCGTTCTCTGTTGAACCAGCGCACTTCTGCCCATGTCGCCAAGGGCAGACGGCATGGACAGAAAATGACGTAAATCGCGCTTGATGAGCGCGTCGAATGTGGTGCGCTTTCAATGCGTGCAAACCTTCGGCCGCGAGAAATCCACCAGCTTGAAGATCAGCAGTTTGCGTTCAAGAATGTTCGGCATTTCAGCAGCAAGACTTGCTGCTGTTGCCCGTGTCACCGTGGCACCCTCCTGCACATAGGTCACCCAGGCTTGCGGATTCCATCGCAACTGCCGCTTCAGGTCGTGCAGGATGTGAAAATTGCCGGCCTGCGATTGGCGCACCCAGTGCGGATCGGAAGCGTCGACGACCTTCACGACTTCGTTCTGGTAGTTGAAAAGATATGGCGGCTTGGAAAAGAGCAGATGGTTGGTCTGCCCAGCCTCGGTATGCAGGTTGCTGAACATGTTGATCGAACTCTCGGTCTTCAGCCCGACATAGGGCGACAGACAGGAAATGAAGAACAAGCCTGGCACGGCGTAGATCCACGCCGGCTGGCGAGGCGGGGAAACGTTCTCGCAAGGCAGATTCCAAAGCGCCACATAGGTGAGCACCACCATCGCGGCACCGCCAGCGACCGCCCAGACCAGGACCCATACGGAATGGACGATCATGTCGAAGGAGCGCACCGGGAAGGCAAGGGTCAAAATCATGACGACCGCGCCGGCCGTCAGCAGCAATGAGACGCCGGGGACGAGCGTCCCGACCCGTCCGAAGTTTTCACGCAGCGCATTGGCCACGCCGAGCGAGATACCATAGAGCATCTTGCTGGCGGGCGTCGGGATGCTCAGCACGTAGAGCGCAAAAACCAGGCTGGAGAAGTCCATGTACCATGAATAGGCGGAGATCGGGATGATGTAGTGGAAGATCAGCGCCAGGATGAAGCCGACGGCGAAATAGCGTTTCCAATAAAGCGACACGATGGCGATCGCTTCGATAACAAAGGTGGAGTAAATCGCCAGATATCGGCCGAACAAGTTATCCTCGAGTCCGAATGGGCGCGCGAGCGGCACATAGAGTCCCACAGCGCAACTGACGGCAGGATCGAGAAAATCGGTGTTGATCTTATGAAAGATGCCGTAGAAGTACATGATCGCGAGCAGAGCACGCGCGACGACCCGGATCTGGTCGTAAAGGGCCACGCGGTCTATGGATCCGCGACGGCCCGCCTTCACGTAGAGCACGGCGGCACTGAGCAGGATGGCGCCGTTCATGACGGTAGCGATCGTCTTGTTGTTTGAGGCGACAGGCAGGCGAAGGGCGTATAGCGCCAGCGAGAGCGCGACCAGCGCCAACAGAAACCCAGTGCGCCGTGGGTAGAGGAGAAGCAACAGACTGAACAGCACAACGGCCCAGCTCAGGGCCATATAGGTAGATCCTTTGTACCCGATGAGGCCGTGGGTATCGCCGGCGATGCTGAAAATCGCGGCCAGCGCCCAGAAGGGTGTGAATGCGGTCAGGCCGTCATAGGTGTAAGCCAATTCTTTGACACGGGGGGGATTGCTCTGGCCGAAATTCCAGAAAGGTATCGCGCTTACCGTCATCATGAATTCCACTTCAAATGACTGTTAATCGTCCTGGGCAACAAGCTTCGGCGTAATGCCTTCAATCGAAAGCGACCAAGGACAGAACCATGCGCAGTTTCGAGGTGTTACAGCGACATTTTCAAAATCTGAATGAATGCGCGGCGCTGTAGTATTTAATAAACACTCCTTCGCGTCGTCCCCGACCTTAACTCTTCGCGACGTTTGTGCGACCCAGGAGTGCATTGCCGCCTGAGTTCAGTCGCGGGCATGTCACGGCCGACCAATTTCGGCCACGCCCTGAAGTTTAATATCAGCAACTTGTTTTAAATGGGGATTCTGCTCGTAGAGAATCATCGGCCCGCATCCCGAGGGGTCGAAATATCGCCTGCGCGGCTTTTGAGAGTGGCCAATTCCTTGCGCCGCGTCAGGGTCGCGGCGGCCACCTGAGCGTGTAACGCAAAGTGCCCGCCGTCTCAGTACGACCTGAGGCGGAAATCGCCTCTTCCCGTTGCGCGGCGAAAGATATCTCGATATTCCAGGGTGCTCGTAGACCGAAACCGGTATGAGGGTAAGGATTTGAAAGCCAGTGCGTTCGATCCACCCGAAGGTACGCTCCGCAAGTGCGTGGGGCGAGGCGCCGTTGCGACGGGACTGGCTCAGGCGGTCAAGATTTCGACCCAGATCCTTTCGGTCATTGTCCTTTCCCGCCTCCTCTCGCCACAGGATTTCGGCATCGTGGCGATGTGCGCACCGGTCTTGGCCTTTATCGCGCTTTTCCAGGATTTCGGCCTTACCCAGGCGACCGTGCAAAAGAGCGCCATTACGCATGATGAGGTAAATTACCTCTTCTGGGTCAATGTCGTCGTCAGTGTTACGCTCGCCTGCCTGATGCTCGGGGCGGCGCCGCTGATCGCCGCCTTTTACCGCGAGCCTCGGGTCGGCCCGCTTATCGCCGCGATGGCCTTGCAGATCGCGGCTTACGGTCTCGGAGCCCAGCACCTCGCCCTTATCAATCGCCGCATGGCCTTCCGCCGGCTCGCGCTCATCGAAATCGCCAGCGCGATTGCCGGCTTCTGCGCTGCCGTCGCCTGGACGATCATCGATCGATCCTACTGGGCTCTTTACGCCGGCACGCTGACGAGTGCGGTTCTCCCGACGCTTTGCTATTGGGCGAATTCGCGATGGCGTCCAGGCATCCCGCGCAAGGTGGAAGGCGTCGGCGACTTGCTCAACTTCGGCGCCGGGATCACCGGCTTCAACTTCGCCAATTTCTTCGCCCGCAATCTCGACAATATCCTGATCGGCAAGTACTTGGGCGACGCGCAGCTGGGGCTCTACGATCGGGCCTACAAGCTTCTGCTGTTTCCCTTAAGTCAAATCGCCAATCCGCTTGCGAAAGTCATGGTGCCGGCGCTCTCACGGCTGGCCGGCGAGCCTGACCGATACCGCAGCGCCTATCTTCGGGTGATGCCACTGATGCTAATCGTTACGCTTCCGGGCGTTGCGGCCGCCGTGGCGATAGCCGATGTGCTCATTCCGTTCGCGCTCGGGGAACAGTGGCGGAAGAGCGCCGATATTTTCCGGGCGCTCGGATTTGCCGGCCTGCTCCAGCCTCTCAACAATCCGGCGGGCTGGCTCTTCATCAGCCAGGGCCGATCGGGGGATTTCATGCGCTGGGGCATCGTCACGGCGACGACATCGGCTTTGGCGTTCATCATCGGGCTGCCGCATGGCGCGTTGGGGGTCGCGATCGTTTACGCGGCAAGCGAATATTTGCGGACACCCTTCCTCTGGATCTATGTCGGCAAGAAAGGACCCTTGAGAGTCGGGGACATGATCCGCGCCGCAAGCCCCTTCGTCCTAGGATCACACATAGCATTGGCGGTCGTATGGCTCATGAGACCACTTCTGCCGGACCACGCGGTCCTCGCGATCCTGGGTGCCGCATTTCTCTCCTACACGATCACTGTCGCGATCGCACTTCTCTTTCCTTTCGGCCGCACCTCGCTGCAGGAGGCTGTCAATCTCCTGCCTGCGAGAGTCGCCAAGCCGACTGGAGGGGGACAAACTAGGTCCTGAACCCGGTGCATGGCGCCCAAGTATGCGCAGCGGTCTTGGGACGACGACCCGCTCGAAAACAAAGATCGTAAAAGCGCCTCGCGATTCCGTTCAAATGCGATGCGATGACTTGCCGTGCTTCGACCAAGGAAGCCACTCATTGCCAGATCAGGCCGGCCTTTTTCACTTGGCTTTTCAACGCCTCGTAACCTCTTTCGCCCAACATCACCCGCGCCGCTGCCTTCAACATCGCATGCCTTCCCTCGGCGGTCTTGGCGTTCTGCAGCCGCTCGCGCACCAGCGCTGAAGCTGGTGTGATCATCTCTTGCGTCTCCAGGCAGAGCACCGGCTTTCCCGAGAGCTTTGCAATATTCACGGCTTGCTCGTGTTCGCTTTCGATAAACAGAATGGCCTCCGAACGCCGGTAGATGTCCGCCTTGAAGCGGCCATGGGCGGCCAGGCGCTGCCGCTCTTCCTTGCTCGGCAGGTCGAGCATGATGAGTTCGCTATATTGAATGCCCCGCCTCGCGAGCCAAGCCTCCGTCTGGGGCCGGTACTTTTCCAGCCGGCTGGTCACCAGAGAGGCGATCTTGCGCGTAGGCACATGAAGGGGGCACGCTTCCGCGAGGAAACGCAGATAGGCAGGGCCATCGTCGTTTTCTTCGTTCGTCGGGTCGAGACATAAGACACCGTCGATGTCGACGCAGCTCTGCTCCAGAAACTTGTGATGCATGAGGTTCCACTGGAACAGGCGCGGCTGTGGCACCACCTCGAAGACGAGATCGGCCTCCTCGTAACGCTCGTAGGTGCCGTATACGGCAGCAAATATCACCTTGTCGCGGGCTATACCCGCCGTTGCCACCTTGATCCTGGCTTCCCTCATCGCGCTGCCACCATTGATGCTGTCGTCAAGGACCAGGACACGGCGCATCTCATCGAATGGGCGTTCCAAGAGGGTTGACCGTTTCGTGATCCCGCAGGAGAAAACCTTTCCGGCCATGAAGCTGTCGAGATCGGTCATTTGAATATTTGCCGTCAGGCTCACGAGATTGGCGGCCAGTATCCCGCTGCGCGGGATGCCGACGACCAGATCAATGTCACCCGGCAAACGGTGAAGGTTCTTGGCTATTGTGGCATTCATATCGGCGATCGATCGATACTGCATATGATTTGCCCTCAGTAGTGGCGCTGCTGCGCCGAGGCTAAACCGACTCGAAGTTGGCAAACGGGTTCACGCAGTGTTGGCTTCCGGAATAGGTAATGGGATCGTCGCTCCCGCTCCGCCAGGCGTAATTCGTGAGCAGATGAAAATCGGCCAGCAACAGCCGTTCGAAGCGCTCCAGCCGCATCAAGGCGTCGCCGGGCAAGAGCGGGCGCGCCATGTCTCCCAAATGCAGCCGTTCAAGAAGCGTCGCTGCGTCCGCCAGTTTCCCGGTCGGGAAATCCCATGGATTGCGCTTCTGGAATTCCAGGATGAATGCGCGCAGGTGATCGTCCGTCACGTTCAGATCGCCGAGGTATCTTGCGAGCGTTGCCCGCACGAGGTCCGCGTCGGACAACGAGCGCGCGGCGGCGTAGCCGAGACCTGTCGACGCAAGCGCACCGGCTGCCAAGGTCAGCACCGTGCGCCTCGAAATACCCTTCATTCTCCCCTCCTTCACCCAATTCGACTGGCGGCTCGCAGCGAGAGCGCTGCGGCGGTCAGGCTGGGATTGGCGCAGGAGCAACTGGGAAAGGTGCTCGTGCCGACAATCAGCAGGTTTCGGAAGTCGTGATGGACCAGGTCGCGGTCGACGACGGAATCGCTCGGGTCCTTGCCCATGCGAAGCGTGCCCTGGACATGCGATTCGGTCCCCCGCAACCCGTGGACGATGATCTTTTCCACGGGCAATGGGCCGAGCAGCTCGGGTAGCTTTTCGCGAGCTCGTGCCATGCCTTGCACCGCATAATCGGCCGGTCCCTTGTAGTTGACAAAGGCGTTGTCGTTCTCGTCAAGGCTGACAAAATTCTCCGAATCCAGGAGGTCTTCGGCGACGATCACCAGCGGCAGCGTCTGCCGCAGGCGCCCCTTCTCCGGCCGCAAGCCGTGCTGCCAACGATTTTCGAAATAAACGAGCGCCGCGGCCTGCTCCGATCTGTGCTCTCCGTCATAAAGGCCGTAGTTCAGTCCCGTCGTTATTGTGCTGCCATCGAAATTGTCGACGCCGTCAAGATAGGCTTCGAAGTTCCAGCCGTAGGACTCATGAAGACCACGCCCCACGAATTCGCCATCGAGACCGGATCTGAGCATGATGGCCGCACTCTGGATTCCGTTGGCTCCGAGGACGAACAGGTCGCCGGTGACGACATGCTCCTTACCGCCATGGCGGAATGTCAGCGCGCTGATCGCGCCCGCGGCGTGGTCCAGCCGACGGACCTCCGCGCCGAGGCAAACGGATACGTCCGGGTGTTCGAACACATGCATCAGGCCGTTGTCTGCGGTGAATTTCGCATCCGCGGGACAGAGCCAGCATCGAAGCGATGCGCAGCACGCCGGACGCTGTTCCGTCGCCACCCGCGCCCGTGCCGTCGGCATGACGAAATGCCGATCGGGCTGCGCCGTTTTCATCATGCGGTCGGGCGTCGACATGCGATGCGGCGGCTGCGGGAAAGGCATCGAACGCGGCATGATCGCGTCCATATCCGGATCTCCCGAGATGGACATCACTGTTTCCGCCTGGCAGTAGGAAGGCTCGAGATCGTCGTAGCTGATCGGCCAATCCTGGCCGATCCCATAGAGGCTCTTCAGCCTGAAGTCATTCGGATGGAACCGGGGCGTTTGGGCGAACCAGCAGTTCGTTCCGCCGCCGAGACCGATCGTGTAGTTCCACGGCTTAGTCGAATTGCTCCTATAGGTCTGCTCATCCTTGAGGTCTGTATTGGCCCCATGTTCAAGTTGCCACGCATGCGAGTTGTGGCGGCCCCATTCGAGCAGGAGGACCCGCGCCTTGCGGCTTTTCAAAAAGCCATGAAGAAAAAAGGCTGAGCCAAAGCCTGAGCCGATCACGACGACATCGAAATGCTCTCCAGCTACCTGTTCGGGGCGGAGGTCCAGGACCATTCGCTAGCCTTTTAAACAGAATGGATCGGGACGTGGCCTCAACGACTGCTGCATAGCCCTGCCCGTCAGGTCGATCGCCGGCACGTGGCCGACGCTCCCAGACGTCGCGCGGAAAGCCTTGCGTTTGGCGATGCTACCGCGTCGGGCAATTCGCGGATGGGTTTGAAAGACCGGCCCACCATCAGCAAATCTGACGAGGCAGGCAACCACCAGGAATGACGGGCCGATGAAGATGAGCCCCTGAGAAGCTGCCCCAATGTCGAACCCGCGATTCACGCGTCCGCCGAGAGCGACCACGCTAACCCGTTCACAAGTCCGGCGGTTCGACGAGACCAAACCTCTCATTTTCACAACCCCAGCGGTGGTGAACCGAACTACAAACCTTAACAAAATACGACCGCATGGCAACATGCACGGGAAGGTTTTCTGGAATCGCGAGCTTAGGTCTCCGCGAACTCTTGTTTCCCAGGTCCCACTTCCTTTCGAGAAAGAGAGGCGGGAGGAATGTCGATGAGTTGCCTACAGCTCGATGCGAGGCACAGCTGAAGTCGACCCGAAGCGGCCGCCGCGGATCGTAGGCAACCCAAGCCCTGAGCCTGGCGCCGTGAAGCGATGGAGCCTGTATTTTCGCGCGTCTGACGAGACGCGCAGCGCTGTAGGTCGCAGTCCTGGCCCGAACTCAGATGGTGCGGCGGAGACTTGTCATTTTGGGGCGCGCAGACCTTCGAGTAGGACGCGGAAGCCGCCCACCGCCTTCTTGGATGTTTCCGCTGGATTATCGGAATTGGCGATCCACTGCGCTGCCCCGCTGCTCGCTGCGATAATGAGCCTGGCACCTGCCTCGGGGTCGATGTCTACAATAAAACCTTCGGCCTTCAGGGCGCTGATGGTCCGCGCCACCGCGGCGATACAGCCATTGGCGTTGGGCCACATCGACGGATCGCCAAGAACGGCAGGGCCGTCCCGAAACATGATGCGCTGGATCTCCGGTTCCAGGGCCATCTCGACATAGGCCACGTTCTCCGCCACGAAGCCTTGCCACCGCGTCGGCGCGTCGGCTGACACCTTGTTCAACCTCGCCGTCATTTCCGCGTCTATCTCCTGGATCACCGCCTGAAGCAGGCCCTTCTTGTCTCCGAAATGGTGATAGAGCGCTCCGCGTGTCAGTCCGGCCTCGGCGGTGAAATCATCCATTGAAGAGTCCGCGTATCCGATCGTTCCGAATGCCCGGCGCGCCGCTCCAATCAGCTTGGCACGGGTTTCGGCAATCATTTCCTTGCGTGACCTGACCATCAATGTCCTTTTCGCATACGATGCGTATATTTTTTCACATACGCGACGTATTCTATTTGACATACGCGTCGTATGCAATTAGCTATTTGCATACGCCACGTATGTAAGTGGCGCGCCCGCGATTTTAGAGGAGCGTCGCATGTCAAATCCATACAGAAAAATATTCGCCGCGCCCGGCGCCAAAGGCTTTTCGGCCGCGGGTTTCTTCGCACGTCTGCCGATCGCGATGGCCCCGATCGGGATCGTCGCAATGCTCTCTCAAACCCATGGCGAGTATTGGCTGGCAGGGGCCGTCTCGGCAACTTTCGCTCTCGCCAACGCCCTTGTTTCACCGCAGATATCGAGGCTCGTCGATCGCTTTGGCCAGGCGGCCGTCGTCACGCCGACCACGATCATTTCCGCCCTGTCATTCCTCGCACTCATTTTGGCAGCAAACCAGAAATGGCCTGAGTGGACCATGTTCGTCGCCGCGTTCCTCGCCGCGAGCATGCCGAGCATACCGGCCATGGTACGTGCTCGCTGGACGGAGCTTTTCCGTAACCGGCCAGAGTTGAACACCGCTTTCGCATTCGAATCCGCCGCTGACGAGCTCGTCTACATTGCGGGAGCATCGCTCTCGGTAGGGTTGGCGGTCGCGCTTTTTCCTGAGGCCGGCATGCTGATCAGCACGCTCTTCCTTGCATTGGGAACTGCAGCCTTCATCCTGCAACGTTCGACTGAACCGAAAGTACGGATTGCGCAGGACCAGGCTACAAAGGGCTCGGCAATCGGTCGGCGCCCCGTACAGATCATCACGCTGGCGCTTGTGTTTGTCGGCTCGATCTTCGCAACGGCCGAAGTAAGCGCCGTGGCGATCACCAAGGAGCTTGGGCAGCCGAGTGCAGCAAGTCTGGTGATCGGCGTCTATGCCGTCGGCTCCTTCGTGGTCGGGCTCATTCTTGGCGCTTTCAACCCCAAAATGCCGCTGCACCGCCAGTTGCTCATCGCAGTCAGTGTGCTTGCCGTCACGTCTTTGCCGCTTCTTGCGGCGGGCATATCCGTACCGTTGCTCGCTCTGGCCGTATTCCTTAGCGGCATTGCGATCTCGCCAACCTTCATCACCGCCTTTGGATTGATCGAGCGCCGCGTGCCGGACTCGATGCTGACCGAGGGCGTCACTTGGGTGATGACTGGCATCGGAATCGGGATGGCGCTTGGTGCATTCGTGTCCGGATGGGTGGTGGACAATTTTGGTGCGCAGAACGGATTCTGGGTATCAGTGGCAGCCGGCGCGGCGACCGTGGCGACGGTGGCCTTGGGGCAGCCCAGCCTCGCTGCAGAGAGAGGGGAGCATGTTAGCGACGAGCTCCCGCAGCCAGCGGAATAAGCCCGCGGAGGTCGGCAGGGACCGCGGCTTGCAACTGCGCTGTTTTTTCAATCTCCATTGCCAATGGCATGCCGCACCTCTCAGTGTGGCGTGCCTTTTCAAACGCATCAGACACAAACTCAGGCTTCCAGTCGTCACTTGCCCAACCGCAAGACAGGAAATAGCTCGGTCATCTTCGAGCAGCGGCCGCGGTCTAAACCGTAGCGGACCGAAGACCCTGCCATCATCCGCAGTTTCGAGCTCGTCCAGCCCGGCCGCCGTCAGGCGGTCGACACGCGCACGGCCGACGCTCGGAGCGTGGCCGTGACTGCGACCGACGCGGCGGCGGTGGCATTCCAGCGCTCTCCGAGATCGGTCTCGACTCCTTCGTTCTCGCATCGACGACTGGAAGCGCGTATAAATATCATAGACTTCGGTAAGCGAGCGCCTCACATGCCGAAGACCTGCGCTCCGGGAACGTCCGCGCGCCAGGAGCGTTACGGATAGGCAGTCTCCGGCGAGGCGCCGCCGAGCCGAGCTTCCGGGAACAACCTGGAGTGAAAGCCATGGAACAGACAGACGCTCGCAGATTGGCAGAGGAATATCTGCGCCTCGGCGGTCATCGCCGGGTGGTCATTGATGATAACCAGACATCGGTCCGGAATTGGGAGCCAGAGCCGGCCGCGGCCGAGGCGTTCTGGAAGAAGAACGTCGAAATACTTGCGCCGGAAAGACAGCGCGAGGTGCAACTTCTGCTACCGACGATCAATCGTGCATGAGGCGTGAGCCGCACTGCCTTTCGTTTGCGGTGTCTGCGCCGCGCGCGGTGCTTTTTTGCGCCCGCACATGGGAACAGAAAAGTTCGTTTTTGAATTGTAGGCATGTCACCAATACGCGGAATGCAGCTGCGGAACGATGAGAGATGAAGATGCCGGATTATCCCAATGGGGTGTCAACGGAGCTTCTTTACCACGAATGGTGGACGCAGCATCGCGGTGACTCGCCTATCGTCGCCACCGCCATTCACAATGGTCATGTCGTGCGCGGTGCGGCCAAAGGCCTCCTTGCTCTTTCGGACGTCGAGCGGCTGCGCGAGGAGGATCCCTTCACCGAGTTCATCATCCGCGATTTCCCGAACCGGATCATCGTTCATCGTTCGCGATTCGAGGTCGATATAAATCGCCCGCGCAGCGGTGCCATCTACATGCGGCCGGAGCAGGCATGGGGTCTCAAGGTCTGGACCCACGAGCCGCCGCGCGAGGTGGTAGAGACGTCATTGGCGATGCATGACGAATATTATGCCATGCTCGAGGCGCTGCTCGCCGGGATCGAGCGGCGCTATGGACGATTTGTCGTTCTCGACGTGCACAGTTACAACCACCGGCGCGACGGCCCCGAAGCGGATGCGGCGAAAACGGAAGTCGCGCCGGAGGTCAACATCGGCACCTCTTCGATGGATCGCGTGAAATGGGCCCGTGTGGTGGATGCTTTTGTCGAGGGGTTGCGTTGCACCGAGTGCCAGGGGCGCCGGCTCGATGTGCGGGAAAACATCGCGTTTCAGGGTAGAGGCGAACAAACGCGGTTCATCCATGAGCGCTTCCCCGATACGGGCTGCGCGATTGCCGTCGAATTCAAGAAATTCTTCATGGACGAATGGACGGGCGAGCCGGACCCGGAGGCGCTTGCCGCGATAAGGAAGCTTGTCTCGTCGACGCTGCCATTGCTTGTGAGCGCGTTGGTGGCAGACCGATGAAACGTTCCGCCGAGCCCACCCCCAGGGAGACCGCAGATACGCCCGACTGGCTCGCCGAGGCGTTGGCGAGTATCAAAGCCGGCAAGGCGGTACGAAAAGATCTTCCGGATGGTGGTCGGCTGCACATCGATCGCGCGCTTCCTTTCCTGTGCCTGCACATCTCCGGCGAAGACGAAGGTCCGGTGGCTCGCGAGATTGCGCAAGCGAATGCCTCCTACCTCATTACACCAGAGGCCGACATCGCCATTTCGGTCATAGAAGCCATCGGAACGCTGCTCAAGCGGCGTCTCGGCGCATTCATGGTCCTGGAAATGAGCGAGCTTGCGCGCGATGAACTGTTGACCGACGACGCACCGTACCTTCCGCCCTTCAAGATCGAGGTCACGGCGAGCCCGGAGGGGGCCGCGCGGATTGCCGCCAAGGCATTTGCCGATGCCGCCGAAGCGACCGAAGCAAAGTTCCGCACGCCGCGTGTCGAACTTCGCGAAGCCGATGGGATGGACATGCCGTTTCCCTATCTTCGCGTTCGGTTCGCGCCGATCTATCGGCAGGGAGAATCCGGCAACATCTATCCGCAGCTTCGTGAACGCCTTATCGCAAGCATCTTCGATGCCGGCCTGCAAGCCCTCGCAGCGTTCGTCAGGGCTACCAAAAGCATGAACATCTCGACGCATCGGGCGCTCGGCAGAAAGGCCTTCATCGACGCCGTGGTCCGCACCGATCGCAGCATCGACGAGGTCTCTTCGACTTTCGACTTCCTGCTCGCCGTGACCCCGATCAATGCCGACTCAGCCTGGAGCGAGTTTGCCGCAAGCGACTACCGGCGAGCCCCGCGTTTTCTGTATCGGCCGCTGACGCTGCAGGTCGAGGCGGCAAAGAAGAAACTCTTCTCCATCGGTTTCGACCATCTTGAAGACCCGGTGCTGTACCAGCTCTACCGCGAAAAGCAGCAGGAACTGGATCTTCAGCTTTCGTTGCTTTCGGCCCGGGAAACCGCAAAATTCGTCGAATTCGGCCGCGCGCTCTATGGTCCCGTCGAACCGGAGCTCCTGCGGGCAGCGCGGGACATTCTTGCCCGGGCCGGCGATGGGAACGCCAATGCAGGCGGCCAGGCACGCGTCGGGGAACGACACGCCGATTGCTATTTCGTCGAGCAACAGGCGCGCGCGATGATTGCCGAATACCGGCGCCGCTATGCCGGCTTCGACGCATCCGTAGAAGTGCGCGACGATCTTCCCTCCGGTCTTCTGGTTTCGGGCAGCCGCCTCCTCATTGCACGCAGCACCGCCATGGAAGCGGAGCGCGTCGAGCCGATCTTGAGCCATGAAATCGGCGTGCACCTGCTGACCTATTTCAACGGTTCGGCGCAGGGCTTGCGCCTTTTCCGGTCCGGCCTCGCCGGATACGAGGGCATGCAGGAGGGGCTGGCGGTCTTTGCGGAGTTCCTAACCAGCGGCATGAGCGCTGAGCGGCTGCGTCTCATTGCGGCCCGCGTCGTTGCCTGCGCCGCAATGCTTGATGGCGCGTCGCTGCCGGAAACCTATCGACTGCTCGTCGAGGACCATGGTTTATTGAGGACGGATGCCTTCAACGTCGTCTTGCGCGTCTATCGCGGTGGGGGCTTGGCCAAGGACGCGATCTACCTGCGCGGCCTTCTGCAACTCCTCACCCATCTCGCGGCTGACGGCGCTCTGGAACCCTTCTGGATGGGAAAGATCGCCGCGTCGCATTTTGGCGTGATGCAGGAACTGAGCGCCCGTGGCCTGCTTGGTGTGCCGGCCGTTCACCCTATATTCCTAGACTATCCGGAAGCGCCGTCACGCCTCGCCAGAGCGCGTGCGGGAATGTCGCCACTCGACATGGTCGAACGTTAGGAGCCGGACATGCGCATCGCCTTTTTCGTCAATTCCATCGAAGGCGAGGCTACCTATTACACGACAACTTGGCTTGCGCTCGCGGCGCTCGCCCGTGGGCACGACGTTTGCTACGTCATGCCCGGGGATTTCGTATTGCGCTCCGACGAAAGCCTGTTGGTCCGCGCCACGACCTTGCATGGTCCGAAACCGAAGAAACCGGAGACGTTGCTGAATGCGCTCAAGGACGAGCGAGCGAAGGTCCGGACGATCGACGTCACGGAAATCGACGTGCTTTTTCTCCGCAACGATCCTTCGGAAGACGCCGAAAAGCGTTCTTGGGCAGCCTATGCCGGCGTGAATTTCGGCCATCTCGCGGTCGATCGCGGCGTGATCGTCGTCAACGATCCGGCCGGCTTGGCAAGTGCCCAGAACAAGCTCTATTTGCAAGGTTTTCCAGGAGTTGTTCGCCCCACCTCGGTGACCTCCCGGAGCATCGAGGAAATCCGGGCCTTCATCGATGCGCATCCCGACGGCGTGATCCTGAAGCCATTGCAGGGATCAGGTGGCAAGAACGTCTTCAAGATCAGTTCCAGGGAAGAAGCCAACCTCAACCAGATATTCGAGGTTGCCAGCGGCGAAGGGTACCTGATCGCCCAGACCTACCTGCCCGATGCAACCGCCGGCGACATCCGCCTTTTTCTCATGAACGGACGGCCGCTGGAGCGCGACGGTGTACATGCAGCGCTCCGCCGGGTGCCGGCCAAGGGCGATGTGCGCTCGAACATACACGCCAGCGGTACGCCCGAAGCGGCAACGATCACGCCGGAGATTCTCGCCCTTGCGGAGAAGCTTCGACCGAAACTGGTGGACGACGGCATGTTCCTGGTGGGCCTCGATATCGTTGGCGACAAGATACTGGAGATCAATGTTTTCAGTCCCGGAACCCTGCCGGAGATCGCCGGGCTTTACGGCGTGGATTTCAGCGAGGACATCATCATCGCGCTGGAAAACAAGCTGAGCATCCGACAGCTCTATTCGGGAACATTGTCGAACCGCACACTGGCGACGCTTTAACGACGTCGAGCCCACGACGCATCGATAAATTGGTGCAAACACGCTGGATGATTTCAAACGTGAGTTTACAAAAGTAATATTATATGATTTTTTCTCGACAGCTGCATGGAGAGCAGCTTTCTTTGGGAGGAAATCATGAAATTTGCGAAGGCACTCGCGAGTGCAACGATTCTTGCTGCCTGCACCTTTGGCAGCGCATCGGCCGCGGAACTCGTCGTCGGCTTTTCCCAGATCGGCTCGGAGTCCGGCTGGCGCGCGGCTGAAACGACGCTGACGAAGCAGCAGGCCGAGCAGCGCGGAATCGACCTCAAATTCGCCGATGCGCAGCAGAAGCAGGAAAACCAGATCAAGGCTATCCGTTCCTTCATCGCGCAAGGCGTGAACGCGATCCTTGTCGCTCCCGTGGTCGCAACCGGCTGGGACGAAGTCTTGCAGGAGGCGAAAGATGCGGAAATTCCTGTCATCCTGCTCGACCGCACCGTCGACGCATCGGACGATCTCTATTTGACGGCTGTAACCTCCGACCTCGTCCACGAAGGCAATGTCGCGGGCAAATGGCTTGCCGATACCGTTGCCGGCAAGCCCTGCAACGTCGTCGAGCTTCAGGGCACGACCGGCTCATCGCCGGCGATCGACCGCAAGAAAGGCTTCGAACAGGCGCTCTCTGGTCACGACAACCTGAAGATCATCCGCAGCCAGACCGGTGACTTCACCCGCACCAAGGGCAAGGAAGTGATGGAAAGCTTCCTGAAGGCGGAAGGCGGCGGTAAGAACATCTGCGCGCTCTACGCCCATAACGACGACATGGCCGTCGGCGCGATCCAGGCCATCAAGGAAGCCGGCCTGAAGCCGGGAACGGACATTCTCGTCGTCTCGATCGATGCCGTTCCGGACATCTTCCAGGCGATGGCCGCTGGCGAAGCGAACGCAACCGTCGAGCTCACCCCCAACATGGCCGGTCCGGCCTTCGACGCCCTGGCCGCCTACCTGAAGGATGGCAAGGAACCAGCGAAGTGGATCCAGACGGAATCGAAGCTTTATACCCAGGCTGACGATCCCATGAAGGTCTACGAGGAAAAGAAGGGCCTCGGCTACTGATCTCGCTTGCGGCCCGCCACCACGGCTGCGCGCGGGCCGCCTATGCCTTCGGAGAGGAATACCCGCTTGGCTTGAAGACGGGAGGGGACGCCGCCAAGACGCGGCGTCCCCGCCCAATTGCCAAGCAGGCGGTAGTCCAGAGACGGAATCCATGCAAACCAGCAGCGAGAACATTCTTTCGGCGGTCCGGATCGACAAGGGCTTTCCCGGAACGAAGGCCTTGGACAAGGTCGACTTTCATCTGCGGAGGGGCGAGGTTCACGCGCTTCTCGGAGAGAACGGCGCCGGCAAATCGACGCTCATCAAATGCCTGACCGGCGCCTACCACCGGGACGGCGGCAGCATCCTGCTCGACGGAACCGAAGTCGACCCCCGCGATACCTTCGATGCTCAGCGGCTGGGGATCGGGACGGTCTACCAGGAAGTGAACCTGCTGCCGAACCTCAGCGTCGCCGAGAACCTGTTTCTCGGGAGGCAACCACGCCGCTTCGGCATGGTCGATATCCGGGCGATGAACCGCAAGGCGCGCGAACTGCTGTCGCAATACGAGCTTGAGCTCGATGTCACCCGTGCGCTGGCGAGCTATTCGGTCGCCATTCAGCAGGTAGTCGCCATCGCCCGCGCCGTCGACCTCTCGGGCAAGGTGCTGATCCTCGACGAGCCGACGGCGAGCCTCGACGCGCATGAAGTGGCGATGCTCTTTCGCATCGTCCGGCGCCTCAAGGCACGCGGCCTCGGCATCATCTTCATCACCCACTTCCTCGAGCAGGTGTACGAAATTTCGGACCGCATAACGGTGCTGCGCAACGGCCGCCTCGTCGGAACCCGCGACGCGGCCGACCTCGACCGGCGCGATCTGATCGCGATGATGATCGGTCGCGAACTCGCGGCCGAGATCCATTCGGCCCACGCCAACACTGCAGGCGGCGAGCCGCGCTACCGGTTCACAAACTACGGCCGGCGGGGGCGTATCGAGCCGTTCGATCTCAACGTCAGGGTGGGTGAAGTCGTCGGCATAGCCGGCCTGCTCGGTTCGGGTCGAACGGAAACGGCGGAAGTACTCTTCGGCGCCCATCGCGCCGACAGTGGCACGGCGGAAATCGACGGCCGCCCGGTCGAGCTATCGTCGCCCCGTGCCGCGATCCGCCAGAAATTCGGCTTTTGTCCGGAGGATCGCAAGACCGCCGGCATCGTCGGCGACCTCTCCGTGCGCGAAAACATCGTTCTTGCGCTGCAGGCCAGGCGCGGCTGGACACGGCCGATCTCCCGCGCAGAACAGAACCGGCTGGCCGACCTTTATATCCGGGCACTCGATATCCGTACCGCCGACCGGGAAAAGCCGATCAGACTGCTTTCCGGCGGCAACCAGCAGAAGGCCATTCTCGCCCGCTGGCTGGCTACCGAGCCCGAATTCCTGATCCTCGATGAACCGACGCGCGGCATCGACGTCGGCGCGCATGCCGAGATCGTCAGGCTCATCGAAACGCTGCGTGAGAAAGGCATGTCGCTCATCGTCATTTCATCGGAAATAGAAGAACTGGTCGCCTATAGCACGCGGGTCATCGTCCTACGCGACCGCGCCCACGTGGCCGAACTCGACGGCGATCGAATTACCGCGGATCAGATCGTCGAGGCGATTGCTGCGGCTAACGAGCGGAGGGCATCGTGACAACGATCGTCAGGACCTATCTTGCGCGCCTGCTACCGCAACTGATCGCGCTCGCCGCCGTTCTCGCCGCGATTTCAATGACCTTTTCCGGTTTTCTCAACCTGGAAATTCAGAATGGCCGACTCTACGGCAGCCTGATCGACATCCTCAATCGCGGCGCACCGGTCGTTCTGCTCGCGATCGGCATGACCGTCGTCATTGCCACCAAGGGCATCGATCTTTCCGTTGGCGCGGTCATGGCGATTTGCGGGGCGGTCGCCGCGTCCTTCATCACCTCCGGCCATTCGCTCGCCGAGACACTCCTCGTCACGCTCGCGGTCGGCATCCTTTGCGGCATCTGGAACGGGATTCTCGTCGCCATTCTGGACATCCAGCCGATTATTGCGACGCTGGTGCTGATGGTCGCCGGGCGCGGCATTGCCCAGCTCATCACCGAGGGCGCGATCCTCACCTTCAATGAGCCCGGCCTCATTTTCATCGGCAGCGGTTCTTTCGCCGGTCTACCGATGCCGGTGATCGTCTGGCTGGTCTTCGGAATCCTTGTCGCATTGCTCGTCAGGCGGACCGCACTCGGGATGCTGATCGAAGCGATCGGCGTCAATCGTCAGGCAAGCACGTTGTCGGGTGTCTTCACGCCGGTGCTTCTGGTTGCCGCCTACGTGCTTTCCGGCCTGTGCGCCGCGATTGCCGGCATTATCGCTGCCGCCGATATCAGGGGGGCCGATGCCAACAATGCAGGACTCTGGCTGGAGCTCGATGCCATTCTGGCGGTCGTGGTCGGCGGCACCTCGCTTCTTGGCGGCCGCTTCAGCATCGCCGCATCGGTGTTCGGAGCAATCATCATCCAGGCGATCAATACCGGCATCCTGCTTTCCGGGTTTCCGCCTGAGTTCAACCTCATCATCAAGGCGGCAATCATCGTCTTCATCCTGGTGCTTCAGTCGCCGCGCTTTCGCACCGCCTTTGCGTTCCTCACCATCCCTGGACGAGCAGCCAAACCGACCGAACGAGAGGCGAAATGAAGCAGAAATATCTTCCGCTTACGGCGACGATCTTCATCTTTGTCTTAAGCTATGCGCTTTGCGCCGCTCAGTATCCGAACATTCTTTCCACCCGGGTGATCGGCAACCTTTTGACCGACAATGCCTTCCTCGGCATCGCGGCCGTAGGCATGACCTTCGTCATTCTTTCGGGCGGCATCGACCTCTCGATCGGTTCCGTGATCGCTTTCACGGGGGTTTTCCTGGCGGTGGTGCTGGAGCACACCAGCATGCACCCGCTTGTCGCCTTCGCGCTGGTCCTTATGATAACCACGCTCTTCGGCGCGCTGATGGGCGCAATCATCCATTATCTCGAAATGCCGGCCTTCATCGTGACGCTTGCCGGAATGTTCCTTGCGCGCGGCATGGCCTTCGTGCTCTCGATCGATTCCATTCCGATCAAGCATCCGTTCTACGCGACATTGAAGGGGCTCTATTACAAGCTGCCGGGCGGGGGGCGGATCACGCTTATCGGCGGCCTGATGCTGCTCGTCTTCGCCATCGGCATCCTCCTCGCTCACCGGACCCGTTTCGGCACGAACGTCTATGCGCTCGGCGGCGGCACGGCGACGGCGAAGCTCATGGGCGTGCCCGTTGCAAGCACGACCGTCAGTATCTATGCGCTCTCGGGGTTGCTCGCGGGCCTCTCGGGAATCGTCTTCTCGCTTTATACGTCGGCCGGCTATTCCCTTGCCGCGGTCGGCGTCGAGCTTGACGCCATCACCGCCGTCGTCATCGGCGGCACGCTGCTGACAGGCGGATCGGGCTTCGTTGCCGGAACGCTTGTCGGCATCTTCATTCAGGGCCTCATCCAGACCTACATAACCTTCGACGGATCGCTCTCCAGCTGGTGGACAAAGATCCTCATTGGAGCGCTGCTCTTCGCCTTCATCCTCCTGCAGAAGGGGATCATCCATCTGTCGCGCGACAACCGGAAACGCGCGTGAGAAACCGAGGGCTGTCTGAGATGCCTCCGGGAACCTTCGTCAAACAGTCGGGCAAGCGGACGAGCCATCAGCACGTCGTCGACGAACTGGGCCAGGCTGTCGTCGGCGGCGAATTTGCCGTGGGCGACATACTTCCGGGCGACACGGAGCTTGCGGCGCGCTTCAGAGTATCCCGCACCGTCTTGCGCGAAGCGATGAAGACGCTCGCGGCCAAGGGGCTTGTCTTCCCGCGTGCCCGCATCGGGACTCGCGTGATGCCGCGCTCGCATTGGAACCTGTTCGACAGCGATGTCCTCTCCTGGCATTTCAATGCCGGCGTCGACCGGGATTTCCTGCATCACCTGAGCGAGGTGAGACTGGCCCTCGAACCCTATGCTGCCGGTCTCGCGGCGCGACGGGCGTCGGACGCGGACATCAGCCAAATGATGCGGCTTGCCGTCGCCATGGGCGATGCCGGGCACAGCGCCCAGACGCTGGTGCATGCCGACCTTGAATTCCACCTGCATCTGCTGGAGGCCTCGCTCAATCCCTTTATGCGGACCGTGGGGAGCCTTATCGAAGCAGCGTTGATCGGCGTGTTCAAACTGACGAGCCCGCCCCCCGAGGAGGCCGAAATCGATCGCGTCGCGATGGCGCATATCCGCATCGTCGAGGAGATCCAGCGCCGCGACGAGGATGGTGCTCGAAGTGCGATGGAGAACGTGATCCGTGTCGGCCAGGATCGGCTCATGCTTAACCTTGCGGGAGGCAAGGCCTCTCTTCAGAGCGGGCCGTGAAAGCGCAAGGCGCGAGATCGCCAAAAGAACAAAGTGTTAGGGCGGCTTTCTCAGATGAGATGACCGCCCTCTTTGCGGGGGGCTAGCTCACATGGCCCGCAACGTGGAGGTGCCGCGGCGGTTCAATGCCGATACGCCCATTTTCCGGTTCGATCCGCTTGCCTGTCGCGGTATCGAAAAGGTGCAGCTGCACCGGATCTATCGCAAGGCCGATGATGTCGCCGCTTCCGACTCCGCCGCGGCCGGTCTCGACGATCGTCAGTTCCGGCTGCGTTGCCGAGGTGATGAAAGTGGCCGAACCGGTCGACTCGACGAAACCGACGGGAACGTCAAAGGCGCCCTGCCCTTCGGCAACGACCTTGATGTGCTCCGGCCGGATACCAGCAGTGACGGAGGATCCCGGCGGCAGGCCGCGCCCGAGCGCGAGCTTCGCCTGCGTCTTGCCGAAATCGAGAGCGACGTGAGCGCCATCTTCCCCGACGACCGCCGGTATGAAGTTCATAGCGGGTGAACCGATGAAGCCCGCGACGAATTTGTTGGCCGGGCGGTCGTAGAGATCGAGCGGTCGGCCCTGCTGCTCGATGATACCGTCGCGCATGACGACGACATGGTCTGCCATGGTCATCGCCTCGATCTGGTCGTGCGTCACGTAAACCGAGGTTGCATTGAGCCGGTCATGCAAGGCGCGGATTTCCTTGCGCATATGCACGCGAAGGGCAGCGTCAAGGTTTGAAAGCGGCTCATCGAACAGGAATGCCTTCGGGTGACGGATGATGGCCCGGCTCATCGCCACGCGCTGGCGCTGGCCGCCGGAAAGTTCGCGCGGGTAGCGCTTCATCAAATGCGAGAGCCCGGTCGTCGCGGCCACTTCCTCCGCGGCCTTGCGCGCTTCGGCCCTCTTCACGCCGCGGATGCGCAGGCTGTAGGTCAGGTTCTCCTCGACGGTCATGTGCGGATAGAGCGCATAGGACTGGAAGACCATGGCGACATCGCGCTTTCGCGGCGGAACGTCGTTCATGAGCGCGCCGGCGATCTTCATCTCGCCGGTCGAGATCTTTTCGAGGCCGGCGAGCGAACGTAGCAGGGTGGACTTGCCGCAGCCGGATGGGCCGACTAGGGCGACGAAGGTCCCCTCCTCTATCGCGAGATTGATGTCCTTCAGTGCGTGGAAGGCACCGTAGAACTTGTTTACGCCGTTGAGTTCGATCTGGAGGGTCATTTGAGGGCTCCCGAAGTGAGGCCGGAAACGATGCGGCGCTGCAAGAGGATGAAGGCTGCCAGGATCGGGGTCACATAGATCGTGGCATAGGCCATGATGTTGTTCCATTCATTGGTGTTCGGCCCCATGAAGGAATTCAGGCCAACACTGGCAGGCTGCAGTTCGATGTCCTGGATCATCGACTTCGAATAGACGAACTCACCGAAGGCCTGCATGAAGATGAGGATCGCGCTGACAAGGATACCGTTGCGCGCCAGCGGCAGGACGATGTTGAAGAACGCGCCGATGCGCGAATTGCCGTCGACAAGGGCCGCTTCCTCGAGCTCCATCGGCACGCTCATGAAGGTCGCCCTGACGAGGACCACGAAGAACGGCATGCTTTTGGCGGCGATCGCCAGGATGACCGCGAAGCGCGGCGTGTCGAGCAGGCCAAACTGCGAGAAGCCGACGAAGATGGGCGTGATCATCAACGAGGCCGGAAGCACCTGCAGCATGAGGATGAGGAACAGGCCGATATCGACCCAGACGTTACGGTAGCGGGCGAGCACATAGGCGCAGCCGACGCCGAGCACCGAAATCAGCGCCACGGCGCCAAAGGCGATGACCAGCGAGTTCCAGAGATAGCGCCCCATGTTGCGGCTTTGCCAAACATCCCCGTAGATGCCCCATTGCGGCTCGCTCGGCCAGAATTTCGGCGGTGTCGCAAACATCGCCGAGCCGGACTTCAACGCCGTGATGTACATCCAGTAGAGCGGAAAGAGATAGATGGCGGCGAGCACCAGTGCCACGGCTAGCATCAGTCGATTGCGGAATTGTTCGCTCATCCCCTGACCTCATGACGGGTGGATCGCACGTAGACGACCGACGCGAACATCACGAAGACGATCATGATCACCGAAATCGTCGCGCCCTTGGCGAAGTCGTATTGGCGGAAGGAAAGATCCCAGGCCCAGTACTGGGTGACGTTCGAGGTGTTGTTCGGCCCTCCCGATGTGATCGCAGCGAAGAGGTCGAACTGCTGCAGCGTGAAGATCAGTCCGAGCGCGATGATCGCGCCGATCGTCGAACGCATCATCGGCAGCGTGATCGTCCAGAAGCGCTGAAGCGCATTGGCGCCGTCGAGCTCGGCGGCCTCGTAGAGATCCTTCGGTATGCCCGAGAGCCCGACGGAGAGCAGGATCATGTTGAAGGACGTGCCGAGCCAGATATTGGCGATGATGACGGCCCAGAGCGAATAATTCGGATCGGAGCGCCAGAAGATATTGCCGTCGATGACACCCGTTTCCCTCAGGAGGAAATTAAGAACACCGAAGTCGCCCGAAAGGATCCAGTTCCAGATGGCGCCAACGACGAGCCCCGGCATTACCCAGGAGACGAGAAAGAGGCCGCGCAGCCACGAGGCGCCTGGAAAATTGGTCCAGAAGAACAGTGCGAGGCCGAAGCCGATCGCAAATTGTCCGGCGATCGAGGCCGCCACGAAGAGCGCCGTGTTGAAGAGAATCGGCCGGGTTTCGGGCTGCGAAAACAGATCGACATAGTTGCGGAAGCCGACAAAGGGCCGCGCGAAGCTGCCGAGGCTGAACATGTCCACTTCCTGGAAACTCATCACCACGTTGTAGACGAGCGGCAACCCGGACATGACGAACAGGAAAGCAAGCGGCAGCGCGACGAGGCCGATGTCGAAGCCCTTGCCGTCCGTGACACTGGATAGAATTCTCTTCATGGCGATCCCCTCTCCCGCCGGCGATCCCGGCCGAAGCCGGAGATCGCCTTTCGGGAGGAAACTCGGGCGGACATTACGATCCGCCGGTGAATGCCTGCCGCCGCTCCGCACGCCAGGGCGGCGGCATCGTCTCAACCCTGAACCGCCTTGATCTTCTCGGCCGCTTGGTCAAGCGCTTCCTTGGAAGTCATCTGGCCGGTCAAAGCCGCCTGGATCGCGTCCTGGATCGCTTTGGAGATTTTCGGCCATGCCGGATGCGGACCGCGGGGCTTGGCGTATTTCAGCTGCTCGACGAAGACCTTGAGCGCCGTATCCTTCAACGGTACGCCGGTCGGCGGAATGGTGATGTCAGAGCGTGCCGGCAATTGCCCGAAGTCCTTGAACATCCTGTTGTCCTGCGACACGAAATATTCGAGAACCTTGAAGGCTTCCGCCGGATGCTCGGTGTTGGCGAAGATCGCCCAGTTGAAGTCGCCCATAGCCGAGGAGCGTTCGGCACCCGGTTCGGGCACGGGCAGGAGTGCCACGCCCCAGTCGAACTTGGCCTCCTCAATCATCCGGTCGAGTTCCCATGGCCCGGAGATCGCCATCGCCGCATTGCCCGAATTGAAGGTACCGGTCGAATCCCATTGGCTTCGTGTCAGCGTATCCGGCGATGCCAGCTTCTCGTCGATGATCTTCTTCCAGACGTCGAGCGCCTTGACCACTCCGTCGGAGTTGATCGCATCATAGCTGCCGCCGGCCATCTGCGCCCAGGGAAGGAACTGGAATGTCCCCTCTTCATTCGCCTTGGCCGAGAAGGTCAGGCCGTAGACATTCGCGGCCGGGTCGGTCAGTTTGCGCGCCGTCTCTACCAGTTCGTCCCAGGTCTGTGGCGGCTTGTTCGGGTCAAGGCCTTTGGCCTTGAACATGTCCTTGTTGTAATAGAGCGCGATCGTGTTGGTCGCCTTGGGAATCCCGTAATATTTTCCGTCCCAGGTCACCGAGGCGAGCGGCCCCGGAAAGTAATTCTCGGTTTTGACGACCGACGATTTCGCTATCATGTCAGTGAGGTCGAGAAAGGCGCCACGCGACGAAAAGAGCGCGTGCTCCGGATTGTCGACCGCGATGATGTCAGGTGCCTGCCCCGTCGAATAGGCGCGCATCGCCTCGCTGACCACGTCGTCGAACTGGATCTGGCGATATTCGACTTTAATTCCGCTGTTGAGCTTGTTGAAATCATTGATCAGATTTGGCGCCGGCTGAATATCCCGGTCCAGCGACCAAACACTGATCGTCACATCCTCCGCGCTGGCAGAGAACGCCGCCAGGGAAGTGCCGAGGGCGACGGTGCCCAGAATTGCATATCTGCGGAAGCCCATAATTTCCTCCTTTGTTTGTCCCGCGACCGGCATCCTCCATGCCGGCGGTCAGGCATGCCTCAGACCGGATCGGTGACGAAATCGCCGCCCCGGCATGTTTTCAGGTGGTTGAGCGCGTGGACCTGGCCGGTCATTTCGAGCGCATCGCGATAGACCGGATCGTGCCAACCTTCGATGTCGATCGAACCGGACCAGCCGGCAAGGCGCAGTTCCGAGATGATGTCGGTCCAGTTGCTGTCGCCGAAGCCGGGCGTGCGCATGAAGACGAATTTCTCCTTGCCGAAGATGCCGTGCTCGCGGATTACATCCCAACGGATCGTCGCGTCCTTTCCATGAACGTGGAAGATCTTCGGTGCCCATTTGCGGATCTGCGGCAGAGGGTCGATCAGATAGACCATCTGGTGGCAAGGTTCCCATTCGAGACCGATATGCTCGTCCGGGGTCTCGTTGAAGATGAGTTCCCAGGCATCCGGATTGTGGGCGATGTTCCAGTCGCCGGTCGCCCAGTTGCCGTCCATGGCGCAATTTTCGAAGGCGATCTTTACGCCCTTGTCGGCGGCGCGAGCGGCGAGCTCCCGCCAGATCTTCCGGTAGCGCGGCAGGCTGTCGGTAAGCGGCCGGTTGCGGATGCGGCCGGTAAATCCTGCAACGCAGGTCGCGCCGAAGTGATGCGCATTGTCGATGCAATCCTTCCAGCCTTGCAGCGTCTGCAGGTCGATATCGGTCTCCTCGAGCGGATTGCCGAACATGCCGAGCGTCGAGATCGTGATGTCGCGATCGCCGATAGCATCCTTGCAATGCTTGCCGAGTTCAGCGAGGTCCTGGCCGTTCGTGGTCTGCCAGAAGAACGGCTCGAAGCTTTCGAAGCCCATGTCGGCGATCTGGCCGATGCGTCTGGCCGCGTCGCCTTTGGTGGCGCTGACCATCGTGCCGATGCGGATGGATTTGGCTGGATTGCTCATCAGATACCTCGTTCAGATTGTCACGCGCTGCCGGGTGCGGGCGCTCTCGATCGCCGCGAAGACCATGGCAAGGCTGTTGATATTGTCGTCGCTTGCCGTCTCCGGCGTTCCGTCGGATCGGATGGCCGCAAGGAAATCGGCGATCACGCTGGCGTGGCCATGCGTTTCCGCCTGATCGACCGGCTCGGGAACCTCGATCGGCACAAGTTCGCGCAGGAACCCTTCGCTGCCGGCGACCCGGTTCGCCCGGAAGCTTTCTGCGCCGTCCCAGAGCAGCGTGCCCTCGGTGCCGATGATCCGCCACTGGCTTTCCCAGCTCGTATTCGCCCCCTCCGCGCACCACGAGCCCCGATAGGTGAAGGTCACGTCGTCGGACAGTTCGAAGATGGCGTTCGCGGCCGCGCCATGCGCATACCAGGACCCACGGGGATTGCTTTCGTGGCAATAGACTGCAAGCGGCGTCTTGTTGGCGATGAAGCGCGCCGCATCGAAGGTATGGATCGCCATGTCCAGAAGCAGAACGTTGTCCATCTCTTCGCGGAAACCGCCGAAATGCGCACCGATGAAGAAGTCGCAGTGAAGACCGGTCAGCTCGCCGATCGCGCCGCTTTCGACGAAGCGCCGGATGCGGCGGACGCCGGAGATGAACCGTCGGTTCTGAACGACGGCATGGATCTTGCCAGCCTCGCCCGCAATGCGGATCAGTTCCCGGCCGGCGGCGAGCGAGATGGCCATCGGCTTTTCGCTCAGTACATGGCACCCGTGCCGGAGCCCGATGGAGACCACCTCATGGCGGGCGGCCGGTACGACGACGTCGAAAAGTACATCCGGTTTGGTTTCGCTCAAGACCGCGTCGAGATCTGAGCCGGTGACCGCATCCGCGATGTCGAACTCCGCAGCGAGCCCGCGGGCTGCATCGGCGTTGACGTCGACAAGCCCGACGATGCGGATCGATGATTGAAGTTCACGGTTTGCGGCGATCGCCTTGAGCCAACCGTTGGCCATAGCTCCGCACCCGCACAGAACAGCGCGCAAAATCACGTTTCTCCTCCCGAAAGTCTACGAAATCGCCTTGTTCTGGCTACCGTAAACGTTTACGGAACTATGCGGAGTTTCCGAAACATGTCAATAGGGATTCGGAGAACCAGCAGACGAATGACAGAGGATCACGGTCGGGATGAAGGGAATTCGGCGTCTTGCGCAACATCTCGATATTTCCATCGGCACGGTCTCGCGGGCGCTGAACGGCAAGCCTGACGTCAATGAAGAGACCCGTAAGCGCGTGCTCGAGGCAGCCGCCGAACTGGGTTATGTCCCGAACCAGTCGGGCCGCAGCCTCCGGCAGGGCACGACCAATATCATCGGCTTCATGATACAGACCGGAACGGAGATCACCGGCCAGGGCGACATATTCTTCATGAGCGTTTTCGATGGCGTGCAAGCCGTATTCGCCAGACACAAACTCGATCTCGTCGCCCTGCTCTGCTCGTCGCAGGAAGATCCGAGCGACTACCTCCGCCGCGTCGTGGCGCGCGGCTTCGCCGACGGGCTGATCCTGTCGGCAACCCAGCGCAACGATTCCCGTATCGAGTTCCTGGCGGAGCGCAATATTCCCTTCGTCACGCTTGGCCGAAGCCTTACGGATGCCGGCCAGCCCTGGCTCGATCTTGATTTCGAGGGCATGGCGCAGGCGGCTATCGATCGTCTGGTGGCCCGCGGGCATCGCCGCATCGCCGTCACCCGACCGCACGACGACGTCAACCTCGGTTATATCTTCGTCGATCGCTGCCGCGAAGCGCTGGCAGCACACGGCCTGCCTCTCGAAGAGAACCTGATCTTCCGCTCTACGCCGAACGAGGCGGGTGGCTACCAGATCGCTCGCGATCTGCTCGCCCTCGACAAGCCGCCAACGGCGATCGTGCTGATCAACGAGACGATCGCGATCGGCTTCTATCAGGCGCTCTCCGAGGCGGGCGTCAAGCCGGGGCGCGACATCGCAGTGATCGGGCGCTACAGCCCGCACGCGCATTTTCTCTCACCGCCGCTCACCTGCTTCCGCCTGTCGCTGCGCGACCTCGGCATCGCGCTGGCGGAAACCCTGCTTTCCGCCATGCCCGCCTTCAAGGACCACTATCCGGACGCACCTGCAAACAAGGTCTGGCCCATGGAACTTGTCGAAGGCGAGAGCGACACGTTCCGCGTCTCTCGGCGCTGAGCGTCCGGGCGCTCCTGCGGCAGGCGGTCGGCTGGCGTGGTATCACCGGCCTTAGAGCGGCCGACGGCCGTAACGGATCATTTCCGCAACTCCGGCGTTTGAAGACGTAAGTCAATCATCGGCTTCGGCCAGTCTCCTCGTCGGAGGTTTGGCGGCCGCCCTCCTGAAAGGAGATTTCAATGCGCGGAATTTTCCTTGCCCCTGCCCTTCTCGGACTGTCAACGACCGCCTTTGCCCATGACGCCCCCAGCGGATGGAAATATCCGAACTCCTGCTGCTCAAATATCGACTGCCGGCAGATCACTCAGACGGCGATAAGCGAACGCCCTCAAGGCTATATCATCAATGCCACTGGAGAAGTGCTTCCCTACACCGACGGAAGAGTGCGCCTCTCGCCGGACGGTTATTACCACTGGTGCTCCGCCGCGGGTGAAGAGCGCAGCAAAACAATTTGCCTGTTCGTGCCGCCGCGAGCCTATTGAAAACTCTCTGAACCCGCCCATCCGTCAGCCGCATTTGGCCTTTTCACCATGGCGATGCCGAGGTGATCGAATATCATAGCGATGGTCGGAACCTCGGCCCGACGTGCGAGTTCATCGAAGAGGACGGCCGCTTACCGGCAGCAGCTCGCAGGAGCGGAACGCGCATGGGTTGGTCTCTTAGGATTGGAACGATCGGCGGCACCGCCATACGGCTGCATGTCACCTTCGCGCTCCTGCTCGTCTGGATATGGCTGATGCACTACCGGATCGGCGGCGCACCAGCCGCCTGGGAAGGCATCTTCTTCATTATTGCCGTCTTCGTCTGCGTCGTGCTGCACGAGTTCGGGCACATCGCCGCGGCGCGTTACTACGGAATCAAGACGCCGGATATCACGCTGCTGCCGATCGGCGGCGTGGCCCGTCTCGAACGCATGCCCGAGGAACCTCGCGAAGAATTTGTGATTGCCATCGCCGGCCCCCTCGTCAACGTCGTGATCGCGGCGCTGATCTTTCTTGCGCTCGGCGGATCGGTCGGCATGGAGCAGATGGCAGGTGTCGAAGATCCCGGAAGGAGCTTTCTCGCTAGGCTTGCCGGCGTCAACGTCTTTCTCGTGCTTTTCAATATGATCCCTGCCTTTCCGATGGACGGGGGCCGCGTCCTGCGCGCTGCCCTCGCCTCGCGCCTCACTTGGGCGCGGGCGACCGAGATCGCCGCGGCAATCGGCCAGGGTCTCGCCTTTGTTTTCGGTTTCATAGGGCTGTTCTACAACCCGCTGCTGATCTTCATCGCCATCTTCGTCTATCTTGCGGCGACGGCCGAAGCACAGAACGCGCACATCCGCGCGGTTTCCGGCAGCGTTCTCATCGCCGACGTCATGGTCACCGAATTCGCAAGGCTTGACCGGTCGGCAACCATCGACGAGGCGATCGAGATGCTGCTTGCAACGACGCAGCGCGAGTTTCCGGTGGTCGATGCCACCGGCCGTTTCGAGGGGCTGCTGACGCGCGACGACATGATCCGGACGCTGAAGGAAAGAGGGGCCGAGACGCCGGTTGTCAGCGCGATGCGCGATGACGTTCCCAGAATCCACTATCGCAAGCGCCTCGAGGAGAGCCTGCAGCTGATGCAGCAGGCGAGTTCCCCTGCCGTTGCAGTTGTCGACGGCTCGGACCATCTCGTCGGCCTCATGACGCATGAGACAATCGGCGAAATGATGATGGTACGCGCCGCGGCCTCAGGCAGCTTCCGGTTTGGCCACCTGCGCCGGGACAAGCCTGATTACACCCGTCTCTGAAATGTTCAGGTATCTTGGCGCCGGAACCGAACATGGGCTGAAACGTTCGACCTCGAAATGGAATCGGGTTTCGGCGATGCTCCTCATCTTACAGGTTCTGACGATCACCGTAGTGGCGATTGCCATGGCGCTCGCGCTCGCGCACGCGCTTGAATTGCCAGGCAAGCTCAGATTGGGCAAGGAACAGTATTTCGCCGTTCAGCCGATCTACTATCCCGGGTTCACCATCGGTGGCGCTGCCGAGCCTGCGGGCCTCGTGCTCAGTGCCGTTCTCCTGTTCCTGACGCCTCCCCGCACGCTGGCTTTCTGGCTGATTGCCGCCGCCTTCATCGGACTGTTGGCCATGCAGGCGATCTATTGGATCCTGACGCATCCGGTGAACAATTTTTGGCTTAAGGACGTCAAATTGAGGGGTATGAGCGCCGACTTCTTCTCGCTGGGCACTTCACATGTTGTTGCTGATTCCGGAACCCTGGATTGGACGTATCTGCGTGACCGGTGGGAATTCTCTCATGTCGCGCGGGCGGCGTTCGGCTTGATCAGCCTGGTCCTCCTTGCAATGGCGGTCGCGCTCTAGCTGATCGGGATCAGGTGTGCCGAGCGGGCAACCGCGGCGCCAACACTGCCAGGCTTATCGATGCGAAGGCCAAGAGTTTTGCTGCCGCAACCACCATGTGTCCCGTCTCCCATCGGAATCGGATGGACGCGAAGTCGGTCGGGATAGGACCCGGCGTCCAGGAAGCCAATACGGCATTGGCCGGCGCAACGACCGTAAACCAAGCCATGAGGCCGAGCGCCAGCAGGCAGGTGCCCGCCAAGGCAAACCAGAAGGCAGGCCGCTCCCTCGCAAGGAGACAAGTCAGCAAACCCGCCATCAATATTGCCGCCACATCGAGCGGGCCGCCAATTCTGGCAAACAGTTCGAATTGACCGTTGAAGACCGTCGCCTCACGCCAGAGTTCGGGCGACCAGACGGTCAGCCGCGGTGGCGCCTCCAACACATGGGCAAAGGACGGAGCGAGACTAAGCGCTGTCAGCAAAAGCGAAGCAAGGGCTGTCAGATACAGGATCATGATTCGTCCTTCCAATTGCGACAGGCTACCGAAACAGCGCCGATCCGCGCGTTGTTCCGCCGCAGATTGTTTCGCGCGAAGGCACTGGACGGGCAATGCTTCGCGGTCAGCGAAAGTGTCGTGGCGTAGGCACGACGCTCACGGAATGTTGTTGGCGGACGTCGCAATCCGGCCGCGGTTTCGCCGATACTGGCCGAAACAGAAACGGAAATCGGCCCATGCGCGCAAGGACGGTCGGCTCCCTCCCTCTCATATTTTTGCTCCTACTTACATCAGGGCAAGCCTTCGGCGTTGACCCGCCGCGGTCAGGACATCCGGTCTTCGACCGCGCCGTCCAACTCGTGGTCGACAATTTTCACGACCCGACAGCGCTTGACCGGTTCACTGCAACGGTACGCCGCGCGATAGAAGAGATGCCCGTGACCGCCAAGAGTTCGCAGGCGCAGATCGACAGGGCAGTCGACGCGATCCTCGCCAGCCTCGATGCCTCGCATACGGCCCGCTTCAAACGCGATAGCATCGACTATTACGAGCTCATCGACATATTCCGCTTTGCAGTCCGCAACGACATGCGGCGATTGTTCCCCCCGGAGGGCGACGCGAACTACGCGGGCATCGGCATGATCGCACGAGGCGATGACCAGCGGTTCGTCAGTGACGTCTACGATGGCTCGCCGGCCGACCGCGCCGCAATTCTCGTCGGCGACGAGGTCCTGTCGGTCGATGGCGCGCCCTATGATGAAATCGGATCCTTTAAAGGCAGGATCGGCCGAAACGTCGAGGTGCGGCTGCGGCGGCATGCCGACGCTGCGCCGATCACCGTCAAGGTAATGGTCGAACGCCTGAGGCCGCTGCGGACATTCGAGAAGGCGATCGAGAACAGCGTGACGGTGACGGAGCATGATGGAAGGCGCATCGGTTACGTTCGACTATGGACGCTCTCTGCTCCCGACGGATTGGACATTGTCGCCCGCGAGCTTTCCAACGGACGCCTCAAGGATGCCGATGGCGTGATCGTCGACCTGCGCGGCCGTTGGGGCGGCGGTCCCCCGGACGCGGCGGAGCTTTTCGTCGGCGACACACCAACGTTCCGGCTGATCAACCGGAATGGCAAGGAGACGCCGGCCAATGTGCGCTGGCGCCGGCCGGTGGTCGCGATTATCGACGAGGGTGCCAGAAGCGGGTTGGAACTCTTCGCCTATGCCTTGAAGGCGAACGGGATCCCGCTGGTCGGAACGCGAACGGCCGGCGCTTTGCTCGCCGGCCGCGCCTATCTGCTGCCCGACGACAGCCTGTTGGAACTGGCAGTCTCGGATGCCGTCATCGACGATGGTCTGCGGCTCGAAGGGCGCGGCATCGATCCTGATATTCCGGTGATATTCAGCCTGCCCTATGCGGCAGGACGGGATGCTCAGTTCGACGCTGCCATGGAGGAGATGCGGCGCATCCTGCTCAAGGGCTGAGGCTTACTCGCTCTGCCGGAAATTGCGGATCCGATCGAACAGGACGGCAAGCACCGTGGCCCCGCCGATAAAGGTGCCCTGCCAGAAATTATTTTTTCCTATCTTTCCGTGTCTGTGTCGGAGCACTTCGATGAGCGCCGCACCGATCAATGCCCCGGAC
>NZ_JASKLR010000034.1 GCF_030124325.1 Sinorhizobium sp. 8-89 | reverse complement strand
CGGCCGCGCGATGCCGCAGGGCGACATCCTCGGCTTTGCGCCGCCACTCTGCCTGACGCGCGAGGAGGCCGATATCGTCGTCAAGGCGGCAGTCGGCGCCATCCAGTCCGTGCTCGGCCGTTGAGGGGAATACGGATGATGCATTCGGTTCCGAAGACCATGGCAGCCGTACAACTCACCGGGCATGGCGATTTGGACAAGCTCGTCTACAGCCGGGACGTCCCCGTCCCGGCACCGGCCCCGGGCGAGGTGCTGATCAAGGTCACCGCCTGCGGCATGAACAACACCGATGTCTGGGTGCGCGAAGGTGCCTACGGCACCGAGGACGATCCCTCCGCCGTCTCGACCTGGCGGCGCCACGGCAACACGCTGACGTTCCCGCGCATCCAGGGCACGGACACGGTCGGCCACGTCGTCGCCGTCGGCGACGGCGTCGATGAGGCGCGCATCGGCGAGCGCGTCATGGTCGACTTCTCGATCTACAATCGCGACGACGATAGCCTCGCCGACATCGATTACATGGGCCACGGCCGCGACGGCGGCTACGCCGAATATATGGCGCTTCCGGCCGAAAACGCCCATGTGGTCGCGACCGACCTGACCGACGTCGAGCTTGCGACCTTCTGCTGCGCCTATCTGACCGGCGAACGCATGCTCGAAAGAGCGAGGCTCGCGGCCGGCGAGCGGGTCCTAGTGACCGGCGCTTCCGGAGGCGTCGGCTCGGCGATCATCCAGCTCGCCCGCGCCCGCGGCGCCATTCCGATCGCCGTCGCCGGCCCCGGCAAGGAAGCCGCGATTCGCGAGATCGGCGCCGAAGCCGTGGTCACCCGCGGCGAGGGCGACCTTGCCGAGGCCGTGCACGCAGCAAGCGGCGGCCAGCCGATCGACGTCGTCGCCGACCTCGTCGGCGGCCCGCTCTTCAACGATCTTCTGAAGATCCTGCGCCCGGAAGGCCGCTATACCACCGCGGGCGCCATCGCCGGCCCGGTCGTTAAGCTCGATCTCAGGACGATGTATCTGAAGCAATTGGAACTGCACGGATCGAGCCAGGGCAGCCGCGCCGATTTCCGGCGTCTGGTGCGCTATATCGAAGAGAAGAAGATTCGCCCGCTCGTCGGGGGGACCTATCCTCTGTCGGAATTTCATCGAGCGCAGACAGATTTCATGGCGAAGAACTTCGTCGGCAAACTCGTCGTCGTTCCGAACTGACCGTGCGACGGGCGGTCGCTCATAGGACCGGATTGCCGGCTGACCGCCCCTCCCCGCCTGCCGGATCTGAGACATGCTGGGCCGCCGGCGTTCCCGCGGCCCATGCGGCCAGCTTCAAACCCGCAACAGCGTCTTGATCGGGCGACGCCCGTCCATGGCCCGATCGCCGTCGGCAACCTCGGTCAGCGCCACTTCAAGGTCGAATACCTTTCCGGGGTTGATCTCACGGTTCAGTACCAAATCCATCAGGTATGGCAGGTATCTTCTCACCGGAGCAGGTCCGCCCCAGCAGGCTTTCCTGGGCGAGGAACAGGTTCTGTCCGTCGAACTGCACGCCATGCGGGACGCCGAGAAAGCCAATGTGGCCCCTAGGCGGGCGCAATTGATGGCTTGCAGTGCGCACGTGCAGGTGATCGCATACGGCACGCGGCTCAATCATGTCTCACCTGCAGATGGTCAAATCAACTCGTCTGCGGCCGTGCTCCCGGCGCGATCTTTGCGGCGACCGCGTCGCCCTGATCTTTCAGGATGCGCTGGCTGCCCTCAACCCCGTCTACCCGATCGGCTGGCAGATCGCCGAGATGTTTCGCATCCATGGGCTCCAGCCCGATGGCGGCGTCGACAGGGCCGTGATCGATCTCCTGACCGCCGTCGGCATTCCCGATCCTGCGCGCCGTGCCAAGCAATATCCGCACGAATTTTCCGGCGGCATGCGCCAGCGGATCATGATCGCCATGGCGGTGGCGTTGGAGCCGGATGTCATCATCGCTGACGAGCCGACGACCGCACTCGACGTTACCATCCAGGCGCAGATCATTGACCTCCTCGACCGTGTGCGCAAGCGGAGCGACGCCGGCATGATCTTCATCACCCACGATCTCGGCGTCGTCGCCGAACTCGCGGACCGTGTCGGCGTCATGTATGCCGGCCGGATTGTCGAGACGGCGAATGTGTTCGAACTGTTCGAGGATGCCCGTCATCCCTACAGCGTCGGACTGCTGGCATCGCAGCCGCGCATGGACAGCGAAGATGCGGAATTGGTAGCCATCGCCGGCTCCGCGCCCAATCCAGTCGCCCTCCCCTCCGGCTGTGCGTTCCGTACGCGATGTTCGCGTGCGCGAGAGCTTTGCGCGCAGATAGTGCCGCCCCTTGAAATCATGGGTCCAGGTCGCCAAGCCGCCTGCCATTTTCCGGTACTGCCAGCATGAACGAACCCTTTCTCAAGGTCGAAAACCTGTCCCGTCACTTCGGCACAGTCGCGGCGCCGATCCGCGCGGTCGAGAACGTCAGCTTCGAAATCGCCCGAGGTGAAACCTTGGGTCTCGTGGGTGAAAGCGGCTGCTGGGAAGACATCGCTGGTCCGCACCCTGCTGAAGCTTGGCCCGGCTACCAGCGGCCGGGCACTGCTCGATGGCGCCGACCTCACCCAGGCAAGCGGCAAGGAGCTTCACGCACTGCGTCGCAAGATGCAAGTTGTCTTCCAGGATCCCTATCAGTCGCTCAATCCTCGAATGCGGGTGGATCGCTTGATCTCGGAGCCCTGGGCGCTGCACCCAGGCACGGTGCCAAAGGAGCGCTGGCGCGAAGAAACGGTCGCACTACTCGAAGCCGCTGGCCTGAGGGGCGAGCATGCCGAGCGCTATCCCTCGGAATTCTCCGGTGGCCAGCGACAGCGCCTCGGTATCGCCCGGGCGCTAACCTTGAACCCCTCGCTGCTCGTCTGCGACGAGCCCGTCTCCGCCCTCGATGTTTCGGTCCAGGCGCAGGTTGTCAATCTCTTGGCCAAACTGCGGCGCGAACGCAATCTAGCCATGCTGTTCGTTGCCCATGATCTTGCCGTGGTGCGACATGTCTCGGACCGCGCGATGGTTATGTATCTCGGCAAGATCATCGAAACCGGACCGAAGGAGCAGATCTTCTCGGCTCCAGCCCACCCCTACACTCAAGCGCTACTCTCAGCCGTGCCGACGCCCGACCCAAGGCTGCGCGGTCAACGCAAACGCATCGTTCTGCAGGGCGATCTGCCCAGCCCTGCTGATCCGCCGAGCGGCTG
The DNA here is from genome assembly GCF_030124325.1 of Sinorhizobium sp. 8-89. Lineage (GTDB taxonomy): Bacteria > Pseudomonadota > Alphaproteobacteria > Rhizobiales > Rhizobiaceae > Sinorhizobium. The sequence continues at coordinate 41,033 of NZ_JASKLR010000034.1, read as the reverse complement.
CCGCTTCCGGACTCGTTGCTGGAGGGCAACATCAATTTGCGCGGAACAGGAACCCGAGTTAACGGCGAGGACCGGTGCTCCCGGCCTACTGACCGCCTGTCACCACGCCAACCGGGTCTCCTCATCAGCTTTGTAAAGGCGCTTGGCATAAAGCGATGTCATCCACAGGTCTACTCGAAGCCAAGCTCAGCCCATGTCGAGCGGCGTTATGACCGTTACCGGTCATACAGCAACGACAACACCTTTCAGCCCTGTTACGGGCAACGGTAAGAATGCGTCTCTCCTACTACTGAGCCGGCGTAGCCGAAATTCTCGCGCTGCGCCCAGTGCTGTGTAACGTAAGGCGTCGGTCCTCTCGGGGATGGACGCGCTGATCATTTTGAACCACGTACATCTCTACTGGTTTCGTCGAGGTCGTGAAGGATAGATGGTTTGAAGACGATCCGGCCGCTGATACTGACTGCGAAAATTTTCGGATAACGATCTGGAACCACATCGATCGCTTGCGGCGGGCACACTTTCCACCGCCTCGAAATTTCCTCCGAGCTCATCTGACGATGTTTCACCGCCTGCCCGGCGAGTACATGGAGCAGATCCTCAAACATCTTACAGAAGTCGCTGCCGCAAATCGTGGCATTACGGCCCAGGTCCCCGGTCTGCGTCACCTCGGTGCCGGCGTTGCCTTCACAATCGCAAGCCCGCAGGTCGAACGCGTCCACATTGAATTGAGAGTGACTTTCGTTTCGTGGCCGGGCGGACAAGACCTGCGGAAGTGGCAGCCTCACATCACGATCCAAAACATGGTGTCGAGATCGGCAGCAGATGCGTTGCACAGCACCCTTCGAATGGGGCTTCGATCTCATCCCGTCGAGATCGTTGGGTTGGATCTGTAGCGATATCTTAACGGTCCCCGGCGCCATGCAGGATCCGCGATGTTTGGAAATCGCCTGTGATCATACTTTACCTGGTTCCTGAGCTTCGTGCGCAGGATGAACGGTATTCTGCGGCATTGCCGTTTGCTGTTGTCCGCTGCACTCGCTATGCTTCCGGCGGCAATTGGCCGTAATCACCAGGGGGGACTCCGTGGCATCAGGTACCGTAAAGTTTTTCAATCAGGACAAAGGCTTCGGCTTCATCACACCAGATAACGGCGGCGCTGATGTGTTCGTGCACGTCTCTGCCGTCGGACATGGCGGCTCGCTGCGTGAGGGTCAGAAAGTCACGTATGAACTTGGCCAGGATCGCAAGACAGGCAAATCGAAGGCCGAAAACGTCACCCCTGCCTGACGTCGGCCAGGGATAACTCACGTTTCATTCGGGCACAGCTGCGCCGATTGGGTCGGTGAAGCTGCGCACTTGACCAGCACACCGCGCCGGTCCGGACTGACGGCGCGGTTCAGTTGCGACAGCGGGCCTGGCCGATCAAGCCTTGAGATGGACGCCGCGCAGCGGTCTGAGCTCGAGTTCCGGTTCGGCAGATCTCAGGGATAAGCCGTCGCACCATCCGGCTTGCTGGTAACCTTGCGTTCCCAGTGGATATAATCGTCCTTTTCGAGAACCTTCTCATCGATCTCGATACCCCAGCCTGGACGGTTGGGGCGTATTTCCATGTGGCCGTCCACGGGGATATAGGGATCGAGCGCCCAGGGTGCATGCACATGCGGCTTGAATTCCAGGATCTTGAAATTCGGTTGCGCGACACAGAAATGCACGTTGACCGCAGTGGCAAGCGGCCCCATCGGGTTGTGGGGCGCAACCGTCACGTAATGCGCTTCGGCAATGGCTGCGATGCGGCGCATTTCGGTTACACCACCCACCACGCAGATATCCGGCTGAATAATGTCGGCGCCCCGCGCCGACAACAGCGACAAGAACTCGAAGCGATTGTAGAGGGATTCGCCCGTCGCCAATGGTACCGTGACCTTCGCCTTCAGTTCGGCCCAGGCCGGGATATGCTCCGGCCGTATCGGCTCCTCATAGAAGTAAGGGTCATGGGAGGCGATAGCCGATGCAAGCTGCACAGCTTGATAAGGCTCGAAGATCTTCGCATGGGCGTCGAAGGCGAACTCGAAGTTTGATGGGGTTAGTTCGCGGATACGGCCGAACCAGTCACCGGTCTCCTTGACGAGCTCACCCCAACGGCTGGCATGAAGGTCGCGACGATAGGGGCTGAGCTTGAAGGCGGTATAGCCATATTCCTCGTGAAGCCGAAGCGTCTGGTCTCGCGCATGTTCGGCGTCCGGCGCGGTATAGACCCCGCAATAGACGCGCACGCGATCGCGCACATTGCCGCCCAGCAGCATATAGACAGGCAACCCGGCCGCCTTTCCGGCGATATCCCAAAGTGCATGGTCAATGGCCGAAATGGCGGCAAGACCGAGTGCTCCCGGCGGAAACCGGCATTGCTGGTTAAGCTTCAGAACCAAGAACTCCACCCGCCGCGGGTCCTCGCCTTCGATCTGGTGGAAGAGATAGTCGAGCAGCGGCGGCAGTGCCCAATCAGGACCGTGGTTGTAGCATTCGCCCCAACCGCTGATGCCTTCGCTAGTCTCGATTTTGAGCAGCAGGCGCGGCCGGTCGTCCACGCGCTGCATGTAGGTCTTGATACCGGTAATATGCACGTTCAATTCTCCGTCAAGCGGCGCGGGTTTCGGACGTGACGCGATCGACGACGGTGCGTAGGATGGCGCGCTCGCCTTCGTTCAACGCCACGACGCCCGGAACACGCACCGGGCCAACTTCATTCCCAAGCATGGCCAGCGCTTCCTTGACCACGGTGACGTTCGCGCCGTTATTGTATTTCGTGCGCAGGGATTCGAACTCAGCGATGCCATCGATGAGCCGGCGCGCAGCGGCATAGTTGCCTTCGTCAAGCGCGCGAAGAATGGCATGCGAGCGCTCGGGAAAGACATTGACGAGGCCGGAGGTAAAGCCGCGGGCGCCAAGGGCGTAGAAGGCCGGAGCCCAGCCTTCGGCGAGGCCGCAGACCCAGATCGCAGGGGCATCCCGGGTGGAACGGATGACCTCGGCCAGCAGCATCAGGTTGGAGGACGCGAACTTGATGCCTGCGATATTAGGATGCAGCGCAAGCGCGCGGAAATCGGCAACCGACAAACCGTCGCTGCGCACATAGGCAATCACGGGCACCGTGCAGAAATCGGCCAGCTCGAGGAAATAGCGGGCCTGGTAGGACGGTCCGGCAAAGGGATCCATCGGATGATGTCCCATGATCGCGTCGGCGCCTTCGGCAATCGCATCGCTTGCGAGCGACTTGGCGTCGGCCAGAGAACGTCCCACGGCAGCGCTGACAAGCGACTCTCCGGCAGCAGCCTTGATCGTCGTCGCATGCACCAGACGGATTTCATCCAGCGTCAGCGTGAAGAACTCGCCGGTATTGCCTGCGGCCATGAGGTTGTGGACGCGTGCAGCAGCGAGCCCCTTGATTAGCGCGTCGAGCTTTTCGACATCCACAGTGCCATCGGCGCGATAGGGGGTGACGGGTACACCGGAAATGCCGCCAAGTGCCCTTCTGACGATCTCGAGTTTTCCACTCACTTATTTGCCCTCTTTGCTTCCGAAAACGATTGAAAGATATGTCTCGCCGGAGCGCACCACGTGGTCGCGCATCTGCTTCTCAGCGCCTTCGACATCCCCCGCGACGATCGCCGTCGCTATAGCGGTATGCTCCCGCAGTGCCTTTTCGCGTTCGGCAGGATCCGAATGAATGATGCGCCGGATGCTGGCGTCGTAAAATTGCTGGCGTTCGATCAGGCGGGCTAGATATTGACAGCGCGAAGCCTTGTGAATCTGGTCGTGAAAGGTCTCGTTGAGCGTGATCAGCTCGTCCGCGTTTCCGGACGATGTCGCCGCCTCCATCAGCTTCACGGTCGCCTTCAAGGCCTCTGCGGCCTCGGCCGATATGCGTTTTGCAGCCAGATGGCCGATCATCGACTCCAGTGCCGCGCGGGCAAGGATCATCTCCTCGGCCCAATTCATGTTGAAACGGATTATCACGCCGCGTCGCGGCAGCGCTTCGACGAGCCCTTCCGCCTCCAACTGGCGCAGGGCCTCCTTGACCGGGGTCGTACTGACCCCAAACTGCTCCGCCAGCTGGCGTTCGTTGACCTTTTCGTCAGCCGCAAACCGCCCGGCAATGATCGCTCCACGCAGAATCCGGTGAACGTGGTCACGCATCGTCAGCTGAAACTGGGGATCGATCCGCTCGATAGCCCCGACACCACCCGACTGACTTGGTTGATGAGCCATGGCTTTAAAATCCTATTGACGTTCAAATCGACTTGTGAGATCTGATATACCAGATTTCAGATCGTTGTCGATATGAAAATTGGCAGCTCGAGGTTGAGGAGCCTCAACAGGAGGAAACAAAAAATGCTTAGACGTCATTTCATTTTGCTGGCCAGCGCCGTTGCCATTGCAACCGGCATCCCGCTTGGCGCAAACGCCAAGACACCGACCGACCAGTTGGTGATTGCCACCAATATGTCTTCGATGCGCGGCCTTGACCCACATGAGCTGAACCAGCTCGAAGCAGCCGAAGTCGTTGCCAATCTCTATGAACGACTGATCGTGCTTTCGGCAGACGAGATCACCCAGCCAAAGCCGGGCCTTGCTGAAAGCTGGACAGTCTCGGAAGACGGCAAGACCTTCACCTTCAAGATCCGCTCGGATGTCACCTTCCATTCGGGCAACCCGCTGACGGCCAAAGACGTCGAGTGGTCGCTGCGGCGTCTGGTCAAGCTCGGCCTGGCGCCATCCACGGACTTGCGCCAATGGGGCTTTTCCGCTGAAACCGTCGATAGCCTCATCCGCGCCAGTGACGATCAAACAGTCGTGATTGAAACACCTGAGGTCTGGAATGCCGACCTCATCCTTCTCTCACTGGCAAGCTTCTCCACCTCAATCCTCGACAGCGTTTTCCTTGCAGACAAGGAAAAGAATGGCGACATGGGACGCGAATATCTGCAGACGGCAGATGCGGGCTCCGGCCCCTACTCGCTTAAGACCTGGCGCTCCAACGAACTGCTGATCGCTGAAGCGTATTCGGACTACTGGCAGGGTGAACCCGCGATGCGCCGCGTGATCCTTCGCCATTTCCCGGAATCCTCCGCACAGCGCCTGCAGATCGAGGCGGGCGACATGGACGTCGCGACCCGTTTGTCCTCGACGGACCTTGCAGCGCTCGAGGCCGGCGGCAAGGTTGAAATCCAGAAAACGCCGGGCTTTGGCTTTTACTACCTGGCCCTCGACCAGAAGGACGAGATCCTTTCCAATCCGAAGGTCCGCGAAGCATTCCGCTATCTCATCGACTATGACGGCCTCAGCAACACCGTCATGAAGTATTACGGCATCAAGCAGCAGAGCATTATTCCCGCCGGCCTGCCGGGCGCCATTAGCGACAATTCCTACAAGCTGGACATCGCCAAGGCCAAGCAGCTGCTGACCGAAGCCGGCTATCCCGATGGCTTCTCCAAGGTCTACTTTGCAACGCCGGTCACGCCGGAATTCGAAGTTGCGCAGTCAATTCAGGCCAATGCCGCCAAAGCCGGCATCAAGCTCGATCTGCAGGGCGGCGACCACATCGGCAAGTTCCGCGAGCGCGACTTCGAGATCTTCTCGGCCCGCTCGGGCGAACGTCTGCCGGACCCTCATGCGGTTCTCGCCTCCTATGCGACCAACAAAGACAACAGCGACGAGGCCAAGCTGACTGGACTGCTTGCCTGGCGGTCGGCATGGGATGTGCCGAAGGAGATTCAGGACATGGTGACGGCCGCCGCCCACGAAACCGACAAGGCAAAGCGTACCGAGCTGTACGCCCAGATCAACAAGGCATACCTCGCTGCCTCCCCCGCCCTCGTCACCTCGTTCCAGCGAACGGACGCCAAGGCGGTCCGCAAGGAGGTCAAGGGATATGTCGGTCATTCCACCTGGCTGACCCGCTGGGATACCGTGACCAAGGGCGAGTGATCGCCGCAAGCCAAGGACAAGCAACTTGACCTCCTCCCAAGCGACTGCCGCACGCAGCCCAGACAGCAGCAAACTGCTGTCTGGGTTGAGAAAGGTAGCCACTTCCCTCGCAGTTATTCTGACGACCCTGCTCGGCCTGCTGGTGATCACCTTCGTAATCGGGCGCCTCGTTCCTGCCGACCCCGTCATTGCGGCGATCGGCGACCAGGCCGACCAGGCGACCTACGAACGGGTCCACAAGGAGATGGGGCTGGACCGACCGCTTTATGTTCAGTTCGGCGCATATTTGAGTGACGTCGTGCATCTGGAATTCGGCCAGTCTCACATCACCAAGAACCCGGTCGCCAGCGACCTTGCCCGCGTCTTTCCGGCAACCATCGAACTTGCGACGCTTGCGACACTGATCGGTGCTGGTCTGGGTGTCCCGCTTGGGGTCATTTCTGCTGTACGCAAGGGAACGTGGGTCGACCATCTTGGCCGCATTGTCGGTCTGCTTGGTTATTCGACACCGATCTTTTGGCTCGGCACCATCGTCATTCTCGTCTTCTATGCAAAATTTGGACTGATCCCCGGAGGCGGGCGCATCGATATCTATAACGAGGGCCTTGTCGAGGGACCGAGCGGATCGATCCTTTTGGACTCCATTCTCGCCCGCGAATGGGAAGTGTTCTGGAGTGCCCTTCACCATGTGGTCGCGCCGGCGCTGATCCTCGGCTATGCGGCCATGGCCTATCTCAGCCGCATGAGCCGAAGCTTCATGCTGGAACAGCTCCGCCAGGAATATGTCCTGACTGCGCGCGCCAAGGGGCTAAGCCAGCGTTCAGTCGTCTGGCGCCACGCCTTCCGCAACATTCGCGTCCAGCTTCTTACCGTTGTTGCGCTCGCCTATTGCGGCCTGCTCGATGGCACGGTGCTCATCGAGACGGTATTCGCCTGGCCGGGCCTGGGTCAGTACCTGACATCCGCATTGTTCTTCGCCGACATGAACGCCGTTCTCGGCAGCGTGCTGCTGATCGGTATCATTTCCATCGCGATCAATCTCCTCTCGGACATTGTCTATCGCTTCATCGACCCGAGGACACGGTGAACGTCATGACCAAGCCTGGCTCCTTTGCCACCCTGCACAACTGGCTGATCAACGAGGATTTCACCTCAACGCGCCAAGCCAGACTGCACACCTTCTATGTCGCCTGGCTCAACCTCCTGGCCAATCCACTGGCGTTCTGCGGCTTTCTCGTAGTGCTCGGCCTGATCGCCGTGGCGGCCCTTGCTCCGATGATCGCCACCCACGATTCCTATGCCCAGGATCTGGCGTTCGCCCTTCAGCCAATCTCGGCCCAGCACTGGTTCGGAACGGATGAATTCGGTCGTGACGTCTTCTCGCGCCTGGTCTATGGCTCACGCACCACGCTTTACATCAGCATCCTGGTGACCGTCGTCGTCGCTCCGATCGGCTTCGTCATCGGCGCCACTGCCGGTTATCTCGGCGGCTGGGTCGATATCGTGCTGATGCGGATAACCGATATCTTCCTGTCCTTCCCCAGCCTTGTTCTGGCCCTTGCCTTCTCCGCCAGCCTCGGCCCGGGCATCGAAAACGCCGTCATTGCCATTGCGCTGACTGTCTGGCCGCCGATCGCCCGCCTTGCACGCGCCGAAACCCTGACCTTTCGCAATGCCGACTTCGTCGTTGCCGCCGAACTGCAGGGCGCCGGCATGGGCCGCATCTTGCTGCGCCACATCGTGCCGCTTTGCGCCCCGTCGATCATCGTTCGCCTGACGCTCAACATGTCGAGCATTATCTTGACGGCAGCGGGCCTCGGCTTTCTCGGCCTCGGCGCTCAGCCGCCGATGGCGGAATGGGGCGCCATGGCAGCCTCCGGCCGCCAGTACCTGCTGGACGCCTGGTGGCTGACGACAATCCCCGGCATTGCGATCTTGACCGTCAGTCTTGCCTTCAACCTGCTGGGCGATGGCCTGCGCGACATCCTGGATCCCCGAAATGGCTAGTTCCTCTAATCTCATCCTCTCTGTGAGGAACATGTCGGTGGAGTTTCCGACCCTGTCGGGATCGGTGATGGCCGTGCGCAACGTCTCGTTCGACGTCGGGCGCGAAAAGATCGGCATCATCGGCGAATCCGGTTCGGGCAAGAGCACGACCGGCCGCGCCATCATGGGGCTACAGCCTCCCAAGGCGAACGTGCTCGCCGATCGCATGATGTTCGAGGACGTCGATCTCCTCGAGGCCACAGAGAAGGAGATGCTCGGCATTCGCGGCAAGCGCATCTCGATGATCCTGCAGGACCCTAAATATTCGCTCAATCCGGTGATTACGATCGGCGACCAGATCGCCGAGACCGTCATCCTGCATGAACGCAAGTCCCGCAGGCAAGCGCGCGAACGCGCGCTTGCCATGCTGGAGCGCGTCCGCATCCGCGACCCGCAACGCGTCTATAATCTCTATCCGCACGAGGTTTCGGGCGGCATGGGCCAGCGTATCATGATCTCGATGATGCTGATCGCCTCTCCGTCGTTGATCATCGCCGACGAGCCGACTTCTGCGCTAGACGTGACGGTGCGCCAGCAGGTGTTGTCGATCCTCGACGAACTCGTCGTCGAGCGGAACATCGGCCTGATCTTCATCTCCCACGATCTCAATCTCGTCCGCAGCTTCTGCGACCGGGTCCTCATCATGTATGCCGGCCGCATCGTGGAGACGATCGCCGCGAAGGACCTGCACAACGCCACACATCCCTATACCCGCGGCCTGCTCGATGCGCTGCCGAGCCTCGACCACCCGCGCGACCGGCTAGAAGTGCTGCGTCGCGATCCGGCCTGGCTGGAGAACAACTGATGTCCATGATCAATGTCGAACGTCTGGCCGTATCCTACGGCAAGGGCCAGCAACAGGTCCGCATCGTCAACGACGTATCCTTTGCGGTCGAAAAGGGCGAAGCATTTGGTCTCGTGGGCGAAAGCGGCTGCGGAAAGTCCACCATCCTGGGCGCCCTTGCCGGCCGCAACCAGCAGTGGACCGGCCGCATCGAAATCGACGGCGAGCAAATCGGGCAGAAGCGCTCGCACGGACAGCTAGCCAAGCAGCAGATGGTCTTCCAGGATCCTTTCGGCTCGATCCATCCCCGCCACACGATAGGCCGGACTTTGCTCGAGCCACTGGAAATCCATGACAAGGACCGGCGCCAGAAGCGGGTGGAAAAGGCCCTGACCGATGTCGGCCTCCCGCTGAATTTCCGCTACCGCTATCCGCATCAGCTTTCGGGGGGCCAGCGCCAGCGCGTAGCGATCGCTCGCGCACTTATCCTCGAGCCGCGCATTCTTCTGCTCGACGAGCCGACCTCCGCGCTCGATGTGTCCATCCAGGCCGAGATCCTCAACCTGCTCAAGGATCTTCGCGAGCGCGAAGGCCTGACCTATATACTTGTCAGCCATGACCTCGCTGTCGTTGCCCATCTTTGCGACCGGGTCGCCGTTATGCAGGAAGGCGGTTTCGTTGAAGTTGCGACGAAGCAGCAATTGCTCGACGGGACCGTCACACATCCCTATACGCGGGTGCTGATGGACGGCAGCCGGGGTTATGTCACATCAAGCAGGAACGCATAGGCCAACGTAGATAAAGATTGATTGCCTCTGGCGCTGGGCTGGAAGATGGTGAGGCCGGTAGCCACTCGGGTTCCCGCCGATACATTATGCGATCTTTTTGGCCCAGAACGTAAACATCCTCGCAACAAGCCGTGCACAGGGCCTGAGGAAGAACGGCTCTCCCCGAACCAATGGGGTCGTTGATTCTCAATGCGTGAACGGCACGTTCGAACTCGAATGCGGACAAAGGCCTTGACGTACCACCGACAGAGCCAGGCAGGTCAATGGTTCCATCGGGTGGAGTGGCGAACCCGAAGTAAACAGGCCTCCACGGGTTGGCACCGGGAGCCTACGGGCTCGGCTTCAGCGCTCGGCCGAAAGCAGCAATGACCATGTCGATCAGTTGCGTGTGAATTTCGTTGCGTGAGCGTCCTCCACCATCCGAGCAGATCGGATCACCTACCTTTTTGGATTCAGCGATCTCGGCCGCGCTGGGCCTGCACTCGGCAAACATGCTGTAGTGGCTCGCATCTTCGATCGTGGAATAGATGGAGTTCGGGATCGCTTTTGCAATTTTGTCAGCCTGCGCGGTGAAGGGGATTTTTCCCGGTTGACCCAGATTCACGAGATCGACTGGAATTGCAATTCGGGAAAAGCTGTTAAAGTCGAAGACATCGACGGGTGCAGGATCGATCGCCATGACAAATCCAATGCGCGAATCTTCATTGTCGCGACCGGCCGATGCTAAATCCATGGCGTGAAGATCAACGCGGCTTTGCCTGACCCACTCGCAAAGTGAAGCGTTGAGCGCGTCCGTGTCGCAATAGCCCGCCAAACGGTCTGGGTCGATGCGAGCACCCGCTAACGCCAACGCCGTACTGCCGCCCATGGACAGGCCGAGCGCGCCTACCTCGTCGGGCTCGAGGTGCTCTTTGAAAAAGGAGTCTTTGCTCATCGCATTCAGGGTTTCGGTGAGGTCCGCCGGCCTCAACCATAGCTTCATCGTTTCTGCCGCGGATCGGCTTGCCCCTGTATTTCCGGGATGGGTAGGCGCCGCCACAACGTATCCCTGCTTTGCTAATGGCGTTGCGATCCAGCTCATGGCTTGTGGGCTTCCTGCCAGACCGGCCCCATGGGAAAGTAATATCAGAGGATATTTTCCGTGTGAGATCGGGGCATCCATCATGGCGGGCGTCCCCTCAAAGAAGATGCTCTCGCCGAGGGCGACGGACTTGCCCCCTGAACTCGCTGGGTACCAGACGGTGACGGCGAGATCAGCTTTCCGCTCTTTGGAGGGCGCTGCAATCTGACGCACACCGACACTGTCGCTGGCGACCGCTGCCCGTTGCAGTAGCAACGTCGAAGAAGCGATCGTGCAAAGCAGGCCCGCGATTTTCACCGAGAATTTCATTTTTTCCTCTTGTGCCCTTCATCCTGACTACGCGGTCAAATCGTTCATGCATCTGGCTGATGCTTGGACAGCCGCGACGTTCAGAAAGAATGGCCGGAATCCGATGCCGGTGCGCCCTCGAACGCGATCTCGGACGTCCGAGATCGTGTTCGAGGTCGTTTCCCACAATAACCTTTGCCCCGAGGGGAAGGTCTACCGGGAGGCGGGTGCCGCAGGCCGCGCCTCAGGTGCAGCCGGTGTTTGACGGCCCACGCGGCGATAGGCGCTCGGGGTCATGCCTGTGACGCGCAGGAACTCGCGGTTGAAGTTGGACTTCGTGCCAAAACCCGATTCCAGCATGACGACGGTCATCGGATCGCGTGTCTCGACCAGCCGCCCCTTCGCATCGCTTACCCGGTACTCGTTCACGATCTGAGAGACGTTGCGGCGGTGAATTCGGTTCATGGCGCCGGAAATCTGGCGCGCAGGAATGCCGGCGCGCCGGGCCAAGCGTTCCAATGTCAGGTCCGGATCCCGATAGAGATGCTGCTCCCTCATCAGGGCGTCAATTCGGCGTATTATGGCCGCGTCCTCTTCGGCGCTTGGTGAAGAAGGGGCAGGCGCCGGTTCGGGGATAGCGAATGGGGGACGCTCCTCTGTGGTCTTGAATTCCGTGCCGGGACGCGTGTCATCCGCCACCGTTGCAGCGTAGCCGGCGACCGCCAGCCACAGAACACTTGCAGCGGCCAACATCATCCGAGCCTGCTGCCCGTCGCCCAAAAGGAGGTCCAGCGATATCGTTGCGTCGATAAAGGCCGTCATAACAAGCAGCACCGCGACTGCGACGAGCGCCTTATGCGCGGTCCACTCATCGCTGATACGCACGGCGGCAAGTGTTCCCGACCCCTGCCGCGCAATCCGCAGGAGCGCAAAACCGTATCCAAGGCAGATTGCAAAAAGGACGATATCGATGGGCGCGCGCCAGAGAGCGACGAGACATGCAACGAGGCTCGCCGGAATCAGGTGCGGCCACAGATGGGTGGGTTTTGGTCCGTTATTGGGGCGAAGCTGATCGAAGGCCGCGAAAGAGACTGCGGGCAGGACGGCCGCGACGACCGGCTGGATAAAGCGGGCCGGATACCAACCGACGTTCCAGTTCAGTCCCGACAAAACGGCCTGAACGGCGAGAGTGGCGACGAGCAGCGGAAACAGGCCGAGTTGTCCCTCGCCCCGTCGGACCATCCGCACGAGGATAAGGCCGAGAATAAGGGAGACGACGAACGGTAGCGGTATCCAAGGCATAGACAACCACTACCACGTAAGGGTTTTGCAGTCGCACAAATGCTTCATCTTAGATTCGCTTTTGCAACGTCGCAGAATAGAAAAGTTTTCGGCCGCTGCGATGACCGGTGTTGGAGCCGCAAAGCGGCGATTCGTGCGTTCGCACCGAACTTCCGCTCCCCACCCAAACCTGCCGTCTGGCAATCTCAGTGTGAGCGACCGCTCTGCGCCCTCATAATGGTCATCGAGCCACCCGTCGCTGTTGCTGCAAAGCGGACATGACGCAGTGACAACGCGGGTCGCAGTTGCGCGAAAAGCCGCCATTCCGCCCCATGCGGGTGATTAGATCACGAATTCCTCCTCGTACGTCTGTGGCTCGGGAACGACCGTAACCTCCACCGGAACGATCCAATTGGCCGCGTAGCTCTCGCAGTCGGAACGCTGGACGTCGGGCTGCACGCACCCCGCCCCATCGATCGCGCGACATCGTAGTATATATCGCCCCACTTCTTCCGGGGTCCACATGTACTCCCACAAGCGCCATGCAAAGGGACGTTCTGTTTCGAGGAGCCTTCCCTCGCGCCAGCCCCTGCCATCTCCGGTGCAGATCTGCACCTGCCGGATAACAGCCTCTCCGCTCCAGGCGGCTCCGAAAATCCGGTACGGTTGGCCGGCGATGAGATGCGCCCCCTGTACGGGACGCGCGATCTGCGCTTTGACCTCCATCTCCGCAAGGGGGACCAGCCTGGGTTCCCCGAGGCTGCGCTCCCAACGGAAATAGTCGCGCGCCTGCCAATAGCCAAGGAACGGTTGCTCCACAACCGTGATATGCGTGATCCACTTGACCCAAGCCATGCCGAACCAGCCACCCACGACCGCGCGTAGCGGGTAGCCGTGATCGCGCGTCAACGGCTCCTCGTTCATCGAATAGGCAAGGATCGTGCTGTCTGCGATGGCCTTCTCAAGCGGTAAACTGCGCGCAAAAGCGATGGGGCCGGGAGAAGCCGTTTTCTTGTTCGTGTCGACGACGCCGCTGTCGGCGCCTGCGAGCAGAACCTCACGTGCGGTTCGCTTAACGCCCGCCATTTCCAAAATCTCGCGCAGAAGAACACCTGTCCACGCGGCATTGCCGACGGCTCCGTTCTGCCACTGCAACCCCTCCTTCGGCGGCACATAGTAGACGCGCCCGTTCCCTGCACACTCGACGACGGCGGTGAAAGTCGTGCTCCGCATCGCCTTGATGCTGTCGAGGTCAAGTTCGATCGGCCGCTCTACCGCCCCGCCAACGTGCAATCTCCAGTCTCGCGCATCGAGGTCCGGCGACGCGAAATGGTTTCGCACGAAGAACAGCTCGGTTGGGATCAGCCAATCGGAGAGCGACGCAAACGGAAACTCGATATTCTGTGGGGATTTCTGTCGAACTATTAGACTGGGTTGCTGTGGTGTCGGCATCGTCCTCGTCTCCCCTTTCAAGAGTACAACGTCGGCTCTCGGTCGCGCGAATTCCGGTTCGATCACACCGCCCCTCGCAGTGCGTCTGTCGCGTTCCGCCCTTCGGTTGCATTCTAGCACATACCGCACGTTTCTCGGATCGACCTCGAACGGCAGCAAAGGGGCCGAGGGCGGTCTTGACCGCTTTGCGCCCCGCATTTCAGTCCTAGAGAACGCTTTGGCTCTTTCTGGAAAGCCGCCATGTTAGGTGCTTAGGGAAGGCGAGCTACCTTGCAGCATTCGCACCGGTGCGCCTGACCGCCATCAACGGAGGCGCGCCTGGATAGCGGGGACGCTAGTAAGCCATCTGTGCGCGTAGGCTTGGGACGATCCAGTCGAGGAAGCACCGCACCTTCAGCGGCAGGGGATCGGCTGGTCCATGGACAACGTTCACAGGTAGCGGTTCCGGTGCAAGGTCCGTCAGCAATTCGTGCAGAGCACCGGAGCGCAACTGATCGGAGATCTGGTAAGACAGCACGCGGATAATGCCGATACCGGCTATTGCAGCCTGAATGGCAGCCTCCGTCGTATTGACCGCGAATTTGGGGCGCGGCTCGATGGTAAAGGCCGCGCCGTCCCGGCGGTAGCGCCATTCCGGCGCGGTCGCAAAGCCCTGAAAGCTTATGCCGTCATGCTGGCTGAGGTCTTCCGGCTGCTGCGGAACGCCTCGGCGGGCAAGATAGTCGGGGCTCGCGCATATCAACCGTCGGACGGCGCCGACGCGCGTTGCGATAAGCGCGCTGTCCGCCAAGTGTCCGATCCGCAGCGCCACATCGACGTGCTCATCTGCCAGACTTAGCTGCCGATCGGCGAGGGTCAGGCGCAGGTTGATATCGGGTTGCTCCTTCAGGAACTCCAGAGCTATTGGCAGCAGATGGCGCTCGCCGAAGGCAATCGGTGCGGTCACGTGCAGCCCGCCACGCAGCGCGCCATAGTCGCCGCTGGCCTGTCGCTCTGCCGCGTCCAGTTCCTCCAGAATACGACGTGACGCGGCGACGAAGCTGCGCCCCTCATCCGTCAAGGTGAGGCCGCGGCGGGTGCGCAGGACCAGGCGCACGCCAAGGTGCTTTTCAAGATCCGCGACCTTGCGGCTGACCGTGGCGAGCGGTGCATGCAATCGCCGCGCTCCAGCCGAGAGGCTGCCGGCGTCGACCACCGTTAGCAGCACCGACATCGCTTCAAACCGATCCATCGAATCCTTCCGGAAATTGAGAGGAAAGTTCCCGAAATGGCAGGATACCCTGTTGGTTGTGGATATCATAGCTTTCATGTCGCCCAGGGGACGCCGGCCGGCTCCCCGTATTTCCCATGATCCGGAGGAAGAAGTCATGCCTCAACTGTCACGTCGCGCCTTTGTCAGCGCCGTTCCTCTAGGCCTCTGTGGTGGGAGCCTCCTCGGGGGAGGCCTGATCGGTGGCGCTTCCGCGCCCGCCCTTGCCGCGACGCAGGATGCCGCTAAGACGCCGGTCAGCGTTACTCCGCTAGCGCAGATCCGCATTGGCCGCTTCACGGTGACGGCCCTGACGGACGGGTATGCCGACATGCCCTACAACTATTTTCCGGGACGCGCCGCGGCCGAGGTCGAACAGGCGGCAATCGCGCAGTTCACCGCCCGGCCGAGCGGCGTGCGGTTCCTCTTCAACCAGTATCTCGTCGAGGATGGCGAGCGCCGCATCCTGATCGATGCCGGTCCCGCGGGATCGATCGGGCAGACCGGCGCACTGCCGCAGGCGCTGGGCGCGCTCGGCCTGCAGCGCGACCAGATCGACGCGGTGATCGTGACGCATATGCATCAGGACCACATGGGCGGCCTGATCGTCGGGGGCAAGAACAACTACCCCAAGGCGGAACTCTACATCGATCGTCGCGACGTCACCTATTGGACCGACCCGGCCAAGCGCAGCGGCGCGCCCGATTATCTGCAGGTCAGCTTCCATATGGCGGGGGAGGTCGTGCGCCTCTACCCGAAACTCCAGGCGATTGACCGTGAGCGTGAGATTGTGCAGGGCGTCTCAATTGTCGACCTTACCGGCCATACACCCGGCCATATCGGCGTGCGGGTAGAAGATGACGGGCAGAGCCTCATCATGGTTTCGGACATGATCTTTCCGGTCGTGCATCCCGGGGCGACCGATGTGTTCTTCCTGTTCGAGCAGGATCCTGCAGCGGCCAAAGCGATGCGCGACCGCTTTTTTCCTCGCGCCGCTTCGGAAGGCGCGCTCATCGCCGCCACGCACATGCCCTTCCCAGGGCTCGGCCGTGTCGTCGCCGACCGTGGGCAGATGCGCTGGCAGATAGCGGACTGGGCCATGCAGAACTGAGGTCCGCTCCGGCGGTCGCGAGGGAAGAACGGGATGAACACCAGATATCTCAATATCGCCACGACGGTGTCCGTCGCGGCACAGGAGCACTATGGCAGCGCGGCGCAGTGGGCGCGGATAGGCGCGGGCGGCCACGCAGACGATACTGCGCAGAGCCCGCGCCTCGGCCCGTCAGAAACGGCCTTCATCCGGGCGCGCGACGGTTTCTATCTCGCCAGTGTCTCGGAGACTGGATGGCCCTATATCCAGTACCGTGGCGGGCCTGCGGGCTTTCTCACCACCGTCGATGCATCGATGCTGGGCTTCGCGGATTTTCGCGGAAACCGGCAATACATCACTACGGGCAATGTGCGGGCGAATGACCGCGTCTCATTGTTCCTGATGGACTATGCGCACCGGCAGCCTCTGAAGATCTTTGGTCACATGCGCATCATCGATGCCGCCGACGATCCGGTGCTGGCGAAGTAGCTGACCGTGCCCGACTACCCCGCTCGCGTGGAGCGCCTCGTCCTCATCGCGATGGAACCCAGCGCCGGAGCGTGATCGCACGGCTTCTATGAAGAACGAAGACAACGATACGTAAATACAATGAGATAGCAAACAGTTTACGGCAGTCAGCCTGAGAATTCTGACCGCTCGATTCTCAAATTAAATGGCAAATCAACGGCGAAACAGCCGCATTCTCACAGTTATCTGCCAAGCGACACCAGACGATCAGCCTGCAATCTCTCAGTGCGCAAGGCGTTGTCTCGCTCTGGCGCTTAACCAGATTGCCGGCTTCGATCCGTTCCGGCGTCGACGATCAATTTCGTGCTGTGCGCGTATCACGGCGAACGGATTCACCGGCCGGCATGAACGAGTTTGGGGGTGGTATCGATCCCGTTCATGAGGAGCCTGCCGCCGGCACGCGAGATTTCGAGAGCCTTGCTGGGCTCGCCCAAACCGCCAGGAACCGAAATGGCAAGGCTTTGGCCCTCCTCGAGCGTTGCCTCGAAGCGAATAGGCGGGCCCTCCGCCACATCGGCGATCGTGGTGACCACTCGAAAACCGCTATCGGCCTCCGTGTAATAAACGACGCCATGATAAGCGCCGACATCGATGCTCCCGCCTTGCAGGGCCTTGAGTTCACCTGCGAAGGCGTTGCCTGCCGTCAAGCAAAGCGCGGCGAGAATTGTGTATCTGTACATGGAATTTCTCCTTTTCAACCGAACGGGCCCGAACAAGACCGGTGCCCGAAGGATACGAGGCGCGGCCAGGTACCGTCTGTGAGAATTCGCACAGGCGCGGCAAGGCAATTCAATAAAACGAGCGGTGTGCCCACGCGTCCCGGAGGAGCGGCAGGATTTTCTTTTACGCCAAGGCCGGAGGAAGTAGATTCGGCCGAATGGAAACGACGGCCATGACGCGTTTGCCAACTTTTCTTTCGAGGCTGGGTGATGCAGCCGTCGGTGCCTTGTCCAAACATTGGACCGTTCGCACTTACGCCCCCAACGAACTGATCGTCGCGCATCGCGAGAGCGGACGCGACGTCTTCTTCATACTGGAGGGCCACGCCCGCGTTACGCTTTTTTCCGAGAACGGCCGCGAGATCTTCTACGGCGATCGCGGCCCCGGGGACATCGTGGGGGAAGTGGCTGCGATCGACGGCAAGGCGCGATCGGCCAGTGTCGTGGCTCTTGAGGTAACGCGTGCGGCAAGATTGCCGGCGCCGGCCTTCCGTAGGCTGATTGCCGATCACCCAGAGTTTTCGTGCGCCCTCCTCGAGCACCTCGCGGCGGGCATAAGGCATATGACCGAGCGGGTCTATGAGTTCAGCACCTTGGTGGTGCGCGGGCGCCTCATCCTCGAATTGCTCCGCCGTGCGGACAAGTCGGATGAAGCCGCCAGCGCGGTGTTCATAGACCCGGCGCCCACCCATTTCGAACTGGCGGCATCAATCAGCACGCACAGGGAGGCGGTCTCTCGCGAGATGAGCGCACTAGCCAAGAAGGGGCTCATCGAGCGACGCGGACACCGGCTCCTGCTCTGCGACCCTGCGGCCCTCGAAATGCTCGCGGGAAAAGAGGAGTAACCGGCATCTCCCGTCCGCAACACCCGAGACGTCGCCTGTATTCAGCGCCGGTCAGCCGGAGCGCGTGACGAAAGTCGACCCGAAAAGGTGGCCCACATGGAAATGCCTCGATAGGAGGCACCGAGGTCTAAGGCTCCATTCTTTTCGGTCGTCCGCGGCCGAGAGCGCCGTGGGCGCGGGCCTGCAGATAGGCGTAGATGTCGTCGATGTAAGGAGCGAAATTGGGATCGGCGGCAAAGCCTTTCATAACCGAACTCCCGCCACTGTTCCGGCCGTCGCGAACGATGCGCCTGAACGTTTCGATATCGAGCGGCCGATCGACGAGCGAGGAGGCGAAGGTCGAGCCGACTCCATCTGGGCCGTGGCAATGGCTGCAGCCGCCGTGATAACGCCGTATCCGTTGTAGGTCCGGGCATCGGCCTTGCCGTCGATCACCCGATAGAACTTGTCGGCGGCCGCGGTTTCTTGCGAGGATCTCTCGGAAACGATAACGAGTCCGCAGGCGACAACCGTGAACAGAACCAGTCGCAGTGGCTGAAATGGACGCATTCTTCCATTGCCTCGAATGGCGTCTGCTGCATGTTTCCTTAATCGTAACCGATTTAAGGAAACATGCTGCATTCAAAGTGCTACAGCGACCTTCGCGCGTCTGATCACAGTACGCAACAGCCGCTCGGCTCCTTGTACAAGGTCAGGCCGCTAGTTCGGTGTGGCGCGGCTTCGCGAAGACGTCGATCGCCTGGCCCGTTTCGAGGAACGATTTGAGACTGGACAGCACGATTGGTCACCCTTTGCTGATCCCCACTGCCATTCCGCTGCCGGCTTCGAGCTCGTCATGGCTGACGGTCAGTTGGGGCCATGCCGTCAAACGGAACGAGGCTGAAAGTCACCCAGCTGCTGGCGCGGGCAGGCCATTGACGGCAAGGTGCCGTCCGGCAGGAGCGCGAGAAACGGAGGACCTGCAATGCAAGGAAGCCTGGGACCGGAGGAGGCGCGGCGCCTGCGGCTCAAAGCAACGATTCTCCAGCCGTCTGCCGGCGGAACAAAGAACAAGCGATCGTCTAGTGCCGCGCGACAATCAACGTGAGATTCAATGGCGCAAAGAGGTCACGAAACGGCGGGCCCCACTCCCGTTTACCACAGGCTCCAGCCCTCTCTTCGGCGCGATGGTGTCGCTTTCCATTTAATTGCCAGACTCTGTTTGCAATAATTTCAAACAGTTAGTCACGCACATAAATTGAGAATTCCCACTTAATTTGAGACATACGGCGGCCATTTGGCGTTTAATTTGAGAAACCAACGCCGGAGCGTGATCGCACGGCTTCTATGAAGAACGAAGACAAAGATACGTAAATACAATGAGATAGCAACAGTGTACGGCAGTCAGCCTGAGAATTCTGACCGCTCGATTCTCAAATTAAATGCCAAATCAAAGCGAAACAGCCGCATTCTCACAGTTATCTGCCAAACCACAACCGGGCTCAAAGCGTCGGCCGGGATCTCCTACAACAAGTTCCTCGCCAAGATGGCAAGCGACCTGAACAAACCCAATGGCCAAGCAGTGATCACGCCAAAGAACGGGCGGCTTTCGTCGAAGCGCTTCCCGTCAAGAAATTCCATGGTGTTGGTCCGGCGACTGCCGAGCGCATGCGGAAATATGGGATCGAGACCGGGCTCGGCCTGAAATCGAAGTCGCTCGCATTCCTGCAGCAGCATTTCGGCAAAGCCGGTTCGTATTTCTATGCATCGCCCGTGGAATTGACGAACGCCAGGTGAAGCCCAATCGGATCCGCAAGTCCGTGGGGGCGGAGGACACCTTTGTCGAAGATATTGCCGATCTCGACCTGGCGACCGCGGAGCTCAAACCCCTTGCCGAAAAGGTCTGGCGCTACTGCGAGGCGCAAGGCATCAGCGGCAAGACGGTGACGGTGAAAATCAAACACTCGGATTTCACTCAGGCGACACGCAGCCGGACCGGGTCAGTCGCGTTTGCGGGCATTCCTGAAGTCCTTGCTGCGGCGTCGGACCTCTTGGCGACTGTTTATCCATTCAAGCGGCCAGTGCGGCTGCTTGGCGTCACGCTTTCAACGCTGAAGGCCTCCGAAATCGGTAATGCAGAACCACAGTCCCAACTTGATCTTGGGCTCTGACGGGCCATCACCCCGAAATAGAAAAGCCTGCCGCGGGAGGAGGTGCGGCAGGCTTTCCTAAAAGAACCGAACAGCGACTTGGGAGGAGGAGTGCCGCTGTTCCAACAGACGCCCTTTTGGGAGCCGTCTGAATTCGAAGCGGTGCGGGAGGAGGTGCATCGCTTCGATGAAACTGATCATACTCGGACCAGCGCCGTCCGCAAACGTCTATGTTGCAGTGCAGCTATGCACACGCCGCAACAATCTGCAGAACACGTGGGCATTCCTGCCCCTGATTTTCTTGGCGGCTCTGCCGCTCCAATGGAATTTGCAGCGCCTGGAAGGCCTCAGAAAAATGTGCACGTGCGAATAAACCTGAGAATTCTATTGTGCACCGCAGCAATCGTCCCCACATCAACGGTTCAGGCCCGATTGGCGGCCAAGGAGACGGCATTGCTCGACAAGCCCCCACAAAATCATCGCCTGGTCGAAATCGCCGGGTTTGGCTCCAATCCCGGATCATTGAAAGCGTGGCTGTATCTGCCTTCGATCATGGCCCCCGATACCCCGCTTGTGGTTGCGCTGCATGGCTGCACACAGACGGCAGAGGGCTACGCAGCGGGTACCGGCTGGTCTCAACTCGCAGAGCGACGCGGATATGCGGTGCTCTATCCCGAGCAGCAGCGATCGAACAATGCCAACCGCTGCTTCAACTGGTTCGAGCCCGGCGACATCAAGCGGGATGCGGGAGAGGCATTGTCTATCCGGCAGATGATCGGCCATCTCGTCCAGTCGCAGGGCATCGATCCCAAGCGCATCTTTGTCACGGGCCTGTCAGCAGGCGGTGCGATGGCGAATGTCATGTTGTCGACCTATCCCGACATATTTGCCGGCGGCGCAATCATCAGCGGGCTACCCTATGGCGTGGCAGGCACGGTCGCGGAGGCGTTCGAGCGCATGCAAGGCCGCAATCCACCGACTGTCCCCAGGCTTCAGTCCGTTCTCAAGAGCGCATCAAACCACCGCGGGCCCTGGCCTTCGATTTCGATCTGGCACGGCACGCATGACCAGACGGTCCGAGCACGGAATGCCGACCAGATCGTCAAGCAATGGTCCGGCGTGCACGCCCTCGCTACCGAGCCAACGCGGAGTGAGTTCATACACGGCCATACCAGGAAAGTTTGGCTCGACGCGAAAGGCAGGCAGGTCGTCGAGACCTACTTCGTCAAAGGCATGGGCCACGGCGTTCCTCTGGCGACGAGCAGCGATGTCCCGATCGGGAGAGCCGGTCCGCATATGCTTGAGACTGGGATTTCCTCGACTGTGCGCATCGCCCGTTCATGGGGTCTGGCCACGCAGGCAGACGTCGAGGAGGCTGAGGCGTCCGGCAGTCTTGTCCGTCGGGAAGAACCCGATGTCGCGTCATCCACGATAGAAAGGGCATTGCGCTACGCAAGGTCGCGGGCCGCCGCCGTCGGCACCGCTTCGGACGGCAAGATCGCCAAGGTCATAAACGATGCGCTTCGGGCAGCGGGTCTGATGCGGTAACAAGATCATAGCCGCGAGCGGGAATGATCACCTTGTTATGAACACAATCCGCCTCTATGTGCCTGCACATCGGCCTTGCTGGTGAGCGTCTGAGGATGTCCGCGAGGCCGCAAGTCGCTCAAGACTTTTGACCACGGATGTACTGGCACTGGAATTGAAGCGATGTGAGGAAGGTCGGGTTTGCCCGGCCTTTTTTGTTGCCTGCCGAGCAGGCACAACATCGCTTCCGAATTGCGGATCCGCGGCAGGAGGAAAATCGGTATTGCGGAGAACCCTGCTCGGCAGCGCAAAAGCGGTGACGTAGTTGAGATACCAAATCCGTAGCTGGCGCCGGCTCGGTCCTCTTGAGCACTGTCCGTCAAAATAGCACGACGATCCTGTATTCCTGTCGCCTGGATGTAAGTCAAACCATCGTCCCCCTTCGTCTTGTCACCTAAATCGGGCACGCCACGCCGTGGAGATATGTTCGGCGCCAACGCGACGAAGCTAGAGCGGTCAAGGATGGACGATGCTAGGTGATCGATGAGCCAATCGGCCGCCCGTGAGACTTGAATGCCGGGCAACGCAACCCACATTAGACGCTCCCCTGGTCCGGGCCCCTCTGGCGAAATTCTCGGCACTTTTCGCGATGTCGGACCATTTTCCGACATCCTGTCGAACCCAATACGAGGATTTTCGTCGTCTCAGACATCACAGCTTGGCTGTTTGCTCTTTTCGTCATTGACCCGCTTCAGGCGGAGATCAGCACGCGCCTGGAGCGCGCTAATGTTCCCGTTGAGGCAATCCAGCAGTCTCGCCAGTGTGTCGAGTCACATGGGCCGCGGCTTCTGCAACGCGCCGGGGAAGAACCCGGTTGGGCTGTCGCCACGGCGATGGGCGTCGCCATAGGCTGGACCTCGCCGGTTCAGCTTCTCGACGCAGGCGATCCGAATTGTTCTACCCTCATCCGAGTTTTTCAGATCAACAACGACCAGGACGGCGAAGCCTGATCATGGATCCAGAGGTTGGCGCAGCAGCTAAGCCGCGTGGCATCGCCTCGGCTGCGCTTACAAGACTTGCCGACCCAGCCGCGACCGCGGTGGCCTGACGATCGGCGATGCCCTTGCCTCAGCGGGAGAGGCTAGCTTCCGTGTCGTGATGCTGATCCTGTCACTTCCCGCCCTGATCCCCATCCCCGGTTTCAACGACATGCCGACCCGATCGTCAGGAGGATCGAGCGGCGTCATTCGACCAGGACGCATAAAGGTGCTCACGGGTCGCGCCCTGCCCTGCCTTCTAGGACTCCCTGTCTTTGCGCTTGCAGTCGCGATCGCCCTTCCCATCCGGTTTGGCAACATCGTTCCTGTCGTCGCGGTCTGCGTGATGGCAATCGGCCTGATCGAGCGGGACGGCCTGTTCGTCGTCGTGGGGATACTGTTGACGCTCTTGGCCATATTCTTGACCGCGGCACTTGTGCACGGCGCTGTTTTCCTCATGTGCGCGACGTGACGCGTGACGACTTTTCCATGGCCGAAATAATCAACGAGCCCGCCGTATCGGCGGCTGAGACATGCTAATCGTCGTTTATCCGTCCTAGGCGCAGACGACGGCCTTTTCCTTGAGCGCTTTCGTTAGCCAAATGACCATACGCCCTGCCGTTCAGGGCGTATAAGCCAGCCTTCTTAGAGGGACCGCTTTCCATCCACTGCACGCGATCTGAACCGGAAAGATCGACCCATTCCGGTCGTGCGGGCTGAAGCTCGCAACGGTGCAAGTGGATCCAGGGGAAATCCAGTTGAAGGACAGATTTTGCCTGCCAGCCCCAAATAGCCTCTCAGAAAACGTGACGCGCTCCGGCAACTGGCGACTGTCCTGGCTGCGCGTAGGGCACGCTTTCGGCGCACTGGTCCGTTCACGCACTACCCGGCAATCTCCGTGCATTCCACGGCTCTTGGCGCGACTCGAGTTGTTGCGTCTCTCGAGAGTGCGTTCGCAATTGTCTTAATCAGGTTCGCTCACATCCAAGCCTTTGGCCGTTTGCCTGACTAAACATGAGCAAAGTACTCCTGTTTATCAGCGACTGAACCGCGCGAGACAGCGGCTATCACGGATGCTCGGCACTGCGGAGCAAGGAACCTTTCGATCATGACAATTATGCAGGCTTCTTCACGGGTCCTCGAGGGGACAGCAGGGCAAGGCGCCGGAAGGCTCTATGCGGTATTGGGCGGGCTCTATCTCGCCCAGGGGATTCCGACTTATCTCCTGCTCGTGGCGCTGCCGCCTCTGATGCGCGAGAGCGGCGCGTCGCGCACCGCGATCGGCCTGTTCTCTCTGCTCATGGTGCCGCTGGTGCTGAAGTTCGCGATCGCGCCACTGATCGATCGGTGGGCGCTTTGGCCGCGTCTCGGCCATCGGCGCGGCTGGGTGGTGCCGACGCAGCTTCTCGTCAGTGCCGGCATCGCCTCGATGGCTCTGGTCGAGCCTAACCAGGCAGGCATACTCTTCGCGATCGGCATCTGCATAACGTTTCTCTCCTCGGTGCAGGACATTGCGACCGATGGCTATGCGGTGCGGCACTTGACCGGAAGGATGCGGCCGGTCGGCAATGCGGTGCAGGCGGGCTCGGTCGCTCTCGGCGTCATCGTCGGCGGCACACTGACGCTGGTGCTCTTCCACCGGATTGGTTGGCAGCCGACGATCCTGCTGGTCGCAGGCCTGTCCCTGCTGCCGCTCGTCGCGGCAATCTGGATGCAGGACAAGGTCGAACGCAGCCCGGATGCGATCTCGCCCGAGCGAGCAAGCCCCAAGCGAGCCAGCCTCCTCGGCTTCTTCCGGCGGTCGAACGCCTGGATGATCCTCGCCTTCGCCCTCACCTACCGGGCGAGCGAAGGTCTCGTGCGCGGCATGGAAGGCGCCTATCTCGTCGATAGCAAGGTGCCGACCGCCTGGATCGGCTATTTGTCCGGAGGTGCGGCCGCGACAGCGGGACTACTCGGCGCAGTGATTGCCGCGCTGATCATCCGCAAGGCAGGGTTGACGGCGACGCTAATCCTGCTTGGCGGGCTTCGCAGCCTCTGCTTCCTCGCCTTCGCCCTCAATGCATTCGGCATCTGGCCCGGAGTCGCGGTTGCCATGTCGGCCTCCGCCGCCCAGACCCTGATCCGCTACATGGAACTGGTCGCCATCTATTCCTTCTTCATGGCGTCCTCCTCGGACGATCAGCCGGGCACAGACTTCACGATCCTGAGCTGCGCCGAACTGGTCGTCTACCTGATCGGCACCTCGATCGCAGGCTACCTGGCCGACCAGTTCGGCTACGCAACGCTCTTTTCCTCAGCGACGGTCATTTCGGTGCTCGGGATCGGAGTCTCCGCCTGGATTCTGGAAAGGATCAAGGGGCGGCCGGCCCCCGCTATGTCGGGCGCCTGAGCCCGCCGCCAGACCTCATCGGAAAATCATGAACGGAGTTGATCTCATGGATGCTTCCGCACGCGCCACCAATGGCTTCTATCTCGACCGGCAGGCGAGACGAGAGTCGAATGCCCGCAGCTATCCGCGGCGCTTTCCCGTCGCGCTGAAATCGGCGTTCGGCTGCACCGTCACCGATGTCGACGGCAGAACCTATCTCGATTGCCTCGCGGGGGCCGGCACACTGGCGCTCGGCCATAACCACCCGGAAGTGATCGAGACGCTGCAGGAGGTGCTCCGTTCCGGGCTTCCACTCCACACGCTCGACCTGACGACCCCGGTGAAGGACCAGTTTGTCGCCGACATTTTCGACACTCTCCCGGCAGGGCTCCGCGAGGAGGCCAGGATCCAGTTCTGCTCGCCGAGCGGTACGGATGCCGTCGAGGCCGCCACCAAGCTTGCAAAGACCGCCACCGGCAGCACCGATATAATCTCGTTCCGCGGCGCCTATCACGGCATGTCGCAGGGCTCGCTTTCCCTCATGGGCTCGCTCGGCCCGAAGACCTCCGTCGGCCAACTCGTGCCGGGTGCGCATTTCTTTCCCTACCCCTATGCCTATCGTTGCCCGTTCGGCCGCGGCGGTGAGGAAACGGCAAATCTTGCCGCCGAATATTTCGAGCGGGCCCTGCGTGATCCCGAGGGCGGCATCAACCTCCCGGCTGCCGTCATTCTCGAAGCCGTGCAGGGCGAAGGCGGCGTCATTCCCGCTCCGGCCGAATGGTTGCGCACGGTCCGCCGCGTGACGCGCGACCTCGGCATCCCGCTCATCCTCGACGAGGTGCAGAGCGGCGTCGGCCGAACCGGCAGCTTCTACGCTTTTCAGAAAGCCGGCATCGTTCCCGATATGATCGTGCTTTCCAAGGCGATCGGCGGCGGCCTTCCGCTCGCCGTCGTCGTCTATCGCGAGGGTCTCGACCTCTGGAAGCCGGGAGCCCATGCGGGCACCTTCCGCGGCAACCAGCTGGCCATGGCGGCCGGCTCCAAGACGTTCGAGATCATCGAGCGGGATGGGCTTGTCGAACGCGCCGCGATGGCGGGGCGGAGACTGCGCGCCAATCTCGAGCGCATCGCGGCCGAGACGCCCTATATCGGCGAAGTGCGTGGTGAAGGGCTGATGCTCGGCGTCGAAATCGTCGATCCGGCTGGCCGGCCGGATGCGCTTGGCCATCCGCCGCATGGGCCGGAGATCGCCCGAATGATCCAGAACGAGGTATTCCGCGCCGGGGTCATTCTGGAAACCGGCGGCCGCTACGGCAGCGTGCTGCGCCTTCTGCCGCCGCTCGTTATCACGGACGAGGAGATCGATCAGGTCTCGGGTGTCCTTGCCTCCGCGTTCGAGCGCCTCGGACGCAAGGCCGCATGAACATGAATGTCGCCGCATTCAAGCTCGCGCCGGCCGCTGAGACGGACCACGCCGATCAGATACTCGGCACCGACATGTCATCGCGCCTGGCTTTCAAAGACGCGATGCTGCAAGCCATCGACATGGTCGCCCATGGGACGGCGGCCGCCAGTAGCTTTTACTCCGGAACGAGCGTGCAGGGACTGCGCGCGCTTATTGACGATCTTGATCCGCTTCCGAAGGTCGGAACAGGCATCGCCGCCGCCCTCGCCGAGATAGGACGGCCGGCGCTCGAGCATGCGCTGACGGTCGGTCATGCGGCGGCAATGGCGCATCTTCATTGCCCGGTTGCCGTGCCGGCATTGGCCGCCGAAGTGCTGATCTCGGCCACCAACCAATCGCTCGATTCGTGGGATCAGTCGCCGTTCGCGACGCTCGTCGAGGAGCGGGTGCTCGCATTGCTCACGGAACTTGCAGGGCTGCCCGCCTCGGCAAGCGGCAATTTCACGAGCGGCGGCAGCCAGTCGAACATGACCGCCTTGTATCTGGCCGCCGAGCGCTGCGGTGCCAACGCACGGCAGTCCGGCGTTATTCTCACGTCGGAACACTCGCATTTCAGCATCCGCAAGAGTGCCGCCGTCCTGGGCTTTGCGGATGATGCTGTCAGTTCCATCGCATCGGACGAAGCGGGCCGGATGTCCATGCCGGCTCTCGAAGCCGGCCTGCAGCGGGTCCTCGGCGAAGGCCGTGTGCCGATTGCAGTGGTGGCGACGGCGGGGACGACGGATCTCGGCGCCATCGATCCGCTTCCGGAAATCGCCGACCTCGCTGCCGCACGCGACATCTGGATGCATGTGGACGCCGCCTATGGCGGAGGGCTTCTGTTTTCCCGTCATCGCGGCCGTCTTGCCGGAATCGAGCGCGCCCATTCGATCGCGCTCGATTTTCACAAGATGCTATTCCAGCCGATCAGTTGCGGCGCGCTTCTCATTCGCGATCGGGCGCATTTCGCCCCGCTTGCCAGCAAGGCCGACTACCTCAATCCGGAGGATGCCGTCTTCGCCGATGCGCCCAATCTCGTCGAGCGTTCGATGCAGACCACGCGCAGGGCCGATGCACTGAAAGTCCTCATGACCATGCGCGCGATAGGCCGCGACGGCCTCGATGCGCTGATATGCCGGACACTCGAAAATACCCGCGCCGCGGCGGCGGCCGTTAAGGCGCGGGAATACCTGCGTCTCGCGCGGCAGCCCTCGCTGTCGACGGTTCTGTTCCGTTACGTCTCGCCGGGCGGACCGGAGCTTGCCGACGCAATCACGCTGAAGGCGCGCGCGGCGCTTTTCCACGCCGGCATCGCTGCCCTCGCGACGACCGTTCTCGACGGTCGCGTCCATTTCAAGCTCACGCTGCTCAATCCGCGTTCAACCCCCGACGTCGTCCACCGTGTTCTTGACGCGATCGGTGAAACGGCCCGCGAACTGGAGGCCCACCATGCACGCACATAATGCTGCAACGCTTACGCTGCGCTCTCTTCTCAATTGCGTGGCGCGCGAATATGCCGATTGCGTTCGTTGGTCAGAAGGGTCCGGAGAATTGCGCTTCACGGTGACGTTCCCGGAGGGTGGCGGAAGCCTCGAAGTGCCAGTTCTTTACCGCTCCACGACCGGCCATAACTTGTTCGGCGAGCCAGTGACGCTGACCGACGAAAACGGTTCGGCGACGATCGGCGCTGCAGAAGCGATAACGGCCGTAATAGAGCGCCTCGAACCTTCCGCCGCAGCAAGGGACGGCCGGGCCGACCTGCTCAACCGCACGCATTCGAGCCGGCTCTTCGTCGAAGCGGCGCTTGAGGCGCGCAATGCCGACCTTGCCGGTCTCGCCGAGGAAGAGGTCCCCTTCATCGCGGCGGAACAGGGGCTGATTGCCGGCCACGGCATTCACCCCTGCCCGAAGAGCCGGGAAGGAATGACGGAGGCAGACTCGCGTCGCTATTCGCCGGAATTCGCCGCCGGGTTTCCTCTGCGCTGGTTCGCCGTCGAGCGCCGCCTTTTCCATACCGGCCATTCCGAGGGCTCGCCTTCGGCCGAAGAGTGGTTGAAGGCGGCAATGGGGCACGACCTCGATGACATGAGAGCGCGTTTGCCCGCGGGGGACTTCGCTTTGCTGCCGGTGCATCCCTGGCAGGCGGATCAGATGCTGAAGGATCCCGCCGTGGCAGCTCTTGTGGCCGACGGTCGCGTGATCGATTGCGGAGAGGCCGGCAGGCACTGGTTCCCGACGTCTTCGGTGCGCACGCTGTACCGCCCGGCTGCGCCCTTCATGCTGAAGCTTTCGCTGGGCGTCGGCATCACCAATTCCGTTCGCGTCAACCTTGCCCGCGAACTGCTTCGCGGCGACGACATGTACCGCTTCCGCCGCCATCGGCTGTGGCAGGATTTCTCGCGCAGCTACCCGGGACTGACGCTCGTGCCCGATCCGGCCTATATGGGCGTCAGCGTCGACGGCACCGTGATCGACGGCCTCTCCGTATCGATGCGCGAGAATCCCTTCACCGGCGCGGATGCCGATCGCAACGTGTCGCTGCTCGCTTCCCTATGCGAGCATCTGCCGGGCCGCGGCAGCCGGCTCGGGGGCTTGATCCGCAATCGGGCGCGGCTGGAAGGACGTCCTCTCGATGTGGTTGCGCGGGACTGGTTCGAGCGGCTTCTGACCGTCTTCGTCCGGCCGGTCTTCGGGCTCTATCTGCGCCACGGCATCGCCATGGAGGCTCACCAGCAGAACATCGTGATCGAGATCGACGACGGTTATCCGATCGGCGTGTTCTATCGCGACAATCAGGGCTTTTTCCACCATGAGCGTGCGCACAAGGCGCTTGTCGAGGCGCTGCCCGGTCTCGGCGAGCCGAGCGAGTCCGTCTTCGGCGAGGAGGCGGTGGATGAGCGCCTGCTCTATTACGCCTTCATCAATTCGGTCCTCGGCATGATCGGAGCGCTTGGAAGGGAAGGACTTGTCGACGAGACGGCGTTGCTTTCGATGCTGCGCAGCGAATTGGTGCGGCTTGAGGCGCTGGAGGGCGCGAATTCCCGCCTCGTGCGCAAGATGCTGGCGCCGACCTTGCAGTGCAAGGCCAACCTCAAGACGCGGCTTGCACGGATGGACGAGCTCGTCGGGCCGCTCGAAACGCAATCGGTCTATCTCGAAATCGCAAACCCTCTGCTCGATACCAAAAAGGTCCTGGCCGATGCTTAATGTGAGCAAGCCGGACTCGGCCTTGGCCTATTCGCGCTACGATCCGGACATAGGGCGAACGATCAGCTTCCGCCTTTTGGAGAAGGAGCGCGATCTGGAGCTCCTGTGGCGGTGGATGAACCAGGCGCATGTCGTGCCGCAGTGGAAGATGGCGAAGCCGATTGGAGACATCGCCGCCTACATCGACGCCAATCTCGCCGATCCGCATCAGGACCCCTATATCGGCCTCATCGACGGGACACCGATGAGCTATTGGGAGGCCTATTGGGCGAAGGACGATATCCTCGGCCGGTATTATCCGGCCGAGGAGAAGGACCGCGGCTGGCACATGCTGGTCGGCGAACCCACCTTCTTCGGCCGCGGCATCGCGCCCGCGGTCATCCGTGCCTTCACCCGTTTCCTCTTTCTCGACGATCCCGAGACCCGAAAGGTCGTCGGCGAACCGAGCGTCGCGGCCCGACGTCTGCTTCGCTATGCACCCGTCTGTGCCTTCGAGGAGCAGGGTGAAATCGAGCTTCCCGACAAGCGCGCCAAACTGATGTTTTGCCACCGGGAAGGCTTCATCCAACAATTCGGATTATAACCATGACGGATTTCGATCTGGCGGGAATCGGCATCGGGCCGTTCAATCTCGGCCTTGCCGCTCTTCTCTCCTCCCACGACAACCTCTCGAGCGTGTTTCTCGAGCGCAAGCCCGCGTTTCGCTGGCACGACGGGCTCATCCTTCCCGGAACGACGCTGCAGGTCCCCTTCATGGCCGACCTGGTCACCATGGCGGACCCGACGCATCGCTTGAGCTTTCTCAACTATCTCGCGGCGCACGATCGTCTGTACAAGTTCTATTTCTACGAAAACTTCATGATCCCGCGGCAGGAATACGACCACTATTGCCGTTGGGCTTCGCATGAGCTTGCCTCCTGCCGCTTCGGCGAGGACGTGGTCGATGTCACGCACGATGCGGCCTCCGACAGCTTCGTCGTCGAAAGCCGCACCGCCTCGGGCGGCAGGCAGCATTATCGAAGCCGCAACATCGCGATCGGCGTCGGCACGACTCCTTTCCTGCCGCAATGGGCGCGTATCAAGGCGACGGCCCCACTGTTCCATTCCAGCGAGTTCGGCAAGCGGCGGACCGAGCTTGCGAAACGACGCCGCGTGACGGTTATCGGTTCCGGGCAAAGCGCCGCCGAGTGCGTTCTTGCGCTCTACAACGAGCTCACGCCCGACATCGTCGCAGCCGGCGCCTCGATCCTGTGGATTACCCGTTCGGCAGGCTTCTTCCCGATGGAATATTCCAAGCTCGGGCTCGAATATTTCACGCCTGACTATATGCGCCATTTCCATCAGATCGCGCCGGGCAGGCGCCGCGAGATCGTCGCGAACCAGGGACTGCTCTACAAGGGCATCAGCTTCTCGACGATCGGCGAGATCTTCGATCTCATGTACGAACGCTCGGTCGGTGGACGCGACCCCGGCCTCTCGCTCTTTTCCAATTGCGAGGTCGAGACGCTGGAGAGCGCAGGATCGTCAGGAGCATTGCGCATCCGCGTCGCGCACAACCATCTCGACGAGAACGCGACCGTCGAGACGGACGCGATCGTTGCCGCGACGGGCTACCGGCATGCCTGGCCGGAATGGCTCGACAACCTCAAGGGCGGCGTTCTTGAAACCTCAGATCGGGGCGACCTGATCGTCGGGGAGGATTTCCGCGCCCGCCGCAGCGTTGGCGGCAGGGGCAATGTCTTCGTCCAGAACGCCGAAACCTTCCATCACGGCGCCGGCGCGCCCGATCTCGGCCTCGGCGCCTTCCGCAACGCCGTCATCGTCAACCAGCTTCTCGGCCGCGAGCGCTATCGGGTGAGCGCGCCGGCGTCTTTCCAGAACTTCGGTCTTCCTTCCGACAAGACCGGCCCGTCCTCGATATCAGGAGATTTCTATGCCCATGCGTCATGATCCCCTTCTTCCCGGTGCCTTTTCCAAGGAACTCTGGCAGAAGGTCTCCAGACGTCTTCTCGCCAAGGTCATAGAGGAGTTCGCCTACGAGCGCGTTTTCGGCGTCGAAGAGGAAAAACCAGGACACTACCGCTTCGATATCGGCGGGGTTCAGTATCGCTTCAAAGCCAAGCGCTATGTCTTCGACAACCTCTCGGTCGATCCTGCGAGCATCCTCAGGAGAGAGGGCGGCAGCGACGTCCCCATCCATGACCCGCTTGCCTTCTGCGCGGAGGTGCTGCCGAAGCTCGGCGTCAAGCCGATGACGGTCGCGCATTTCATCAAGGAACTCGGCAATACGCTCGTCGCCGATGCGCATATCGCCGCCCGGGCGTCGAAGACCGGTGCAGAGCTTGCTGAACTCGACGATGTTCGCATGGAAGGCGAGACCACGGGCCATCCCTGGGTAACCGTCAGCAAAGGTCGCATCGGTCTCGGCTACTCCGACTATCTCGCCTTTACGCCGGAGAACCAGACGCCGACGGAGGTGCTCTGGCTCGGCGTAAACAAGGATCGCGCCTCATTCGTCGCGGAACCTACGCTCACGAACGAGGCTCTTGTTCGCGAGGCTGTCGGCGTGTCGCGCTACGACGCGTTTTGCACCGCGCTCGCCGCGCATGGGGGCTCCACAGAAACGCATTACATGATGCCGGTCCATCCCTGGCAGTGGGACCACATGATCGTTCCGCATTTCGCCC
Organism: Sinorhizobium sp. 8-89; assembly: GCF_030124325.1. GTDB lineage: Bacteria > Pseudomonadota > Alphaproteobacteria > Rhizobiales > Rhizobiaceae > Sinorhizobium. Next base: position 8,495 of record NZ_JASKLR010000034.1, on the reverse strand, counting down.
CCGACATCGCCTCCGGGCATATAGTGCTGCTCGGCAAGGGAGAGGATCTCTACCTGCCGCAGCAATCCGTGCGGACTCTGTCGAACATCTCCCATCCCGAGAAATCGACGTTGAAACTGTGCATGACCATCCTGAATACGGCCGTCTACCGGGGCATTCCCGGAAAGCGGGCGCTGACGGCTGCACCGCTGACGACATGGCTCGACCGACTGGTTGCCAACGACCGGTTCCTCTCTGAGGAGTGCGGTCTCGTCCTGCTCGGCGAGCGCGCGGGCATGCACTACGTCCATCCGCAATTCTCTCGGATCGAGGGCGCGCCCTATCAGTTCAACGAGATGCTCGGCTGCCTGTGGCGCGACAGCCTGGCCGCACATTTGAGTCCTGGCGAGACGGGCATGCCGCTTGCTGCGCTCCTGCATGCCGGCACGGACGGCAAGCCGGTCATCGAGGCACTGGCCGAGAAAGCAGGCCTTACCGTATCGGATTGGATGGCACGCTTCTTCGATGTCGTCATCCCGCCGGTTTTCCACCTGCTTGCGAAGCACGGCCTTGCTTTCTCGGCCCATGGCCAGAATGCGACGCTCATTCTGAAGAATGGCCGCCCGGAACGCCTGGCGCTACGCGACTTCATCGACGACGTCATCGTCTGCGATCAGGAATTTCCTGAAACCGCCACCATGCCGGAGAAGGTTCGTGCCGTCCTCCTGTGCCTGCCGGCGGACTTCCTGATCCACTTCATCCAGACGACACTCTTCATTTGCGTCTTCCGCTACATGTCGGTCCTGCTCGACCAGCGCTCCGGCCTCTCCGAGGCTGCCTTTTGGGCGTTGGTGCGCGACACGGTGCTCAGGTATCAAAGACGCTTCCCGGAGATGGAATCCCGTTTCGCGATGTTCGATCTCGTCGGCGAGGAATATCCGCGCCTTTGCCTGAACCGGGTTCGCCTTTTCACGCATGGCTACGCCGACGACGACGAACGCCCGGTCCCGGACTTCCAGGGTATGGTGGACAATCCGCTGGTCGCTTTCGAGAAGCGCAGCAACGCGGCGTAGGTGCGCTCAAACCGAAGAATGGGAAGGGCTGCCCCAATGGGCGGCCCTTCCCATTGGAAATTGTCAGGCCGCCATTGCGGCGAGCCGGCGCAGGTCGGAGGGGCGCACGCCATAGCGGCTTCTGAATGTGCGGTTGAAGTACGAGAGATCGTTGAAGCCGACATTGTAGGCGATCTGGCTGATCGAACTGGAACCGCCTTCCGCCAATATCAGGCCCTTTGCGAGCGCAAGCCGCCGCCCGAGCAGATAGCGGGAGAAAGTCGTTCCCTCCCGGCTGAAGAATTTCTGGATTGCCCGCGGTGTGATTCCCTCGGCCTCTGCGACGTCGGTGATCGAGAAGGAGCCGTTCGCGAGATTCTGTTCGATCAGCTTCTTGATTGAGGCCATGCGGTTCTGCGGCGCGTCTCGCGGCCCCCTATTGCCGACATGCTCGGCAAGCACCGGCAGAAGATCGTAGAAATGGGCGACCATCATGCCCGCATGCTCCTCGCTCTGATATTCCTGCCTCAGAAGATAACCGGCATAGTTCGTCAGCAGTTGGAGCGGCAAGCAATCTGCTGCGAGCGGTTGCATCATCACGGGCTTTAAAGCGGCGCGCACCGCGGCAACCGCATAGGCGGGAAGGTGCGCGCAATCGAAACGACCGCCTTCCGGCAGGGTAATTTCGGACGACGCGTCGGCGGGGAGAAAGATTACGTCTCCGCGAGGCGTCTTCACCTGCTTGCGGCGATTATGCACGACGAGCGGACCGTCCATTGCGCGCATGATCACGATGCCTGCATCGCTCACGCCATGTGCCGCCAAGCGAAGCGGCGTCTTCGGGAAGTAGACCGTCGCCAGCGAAAGAGACACATATCTCCAGAACAATCCGGTCAAACCAGCGAGATCGCCCTTGTCCGTGGCGATCGTCGCCTCTCCGAGCATATCCAGGAGAATGCTCCTGCAAACGAGCCTGCTTTCGTGATCCGGCAGAGAAAGCGTGCCGAATTTCAGCGGTCGGATAATCTCCATGTCGTGGCCAGCCTTTCCTGTTGACGTTCGCATCCGTCCAAATGAGGTTCGCCATTATCCAAGCGGCGAACACCCATAGCCCATAAAACATGACTTAAATAGTCTTGTATTTGCAGATTGCCCGCTCTCTGCAGCGGCAATTTTCCGCGCGCAGGGGGCGTTATGGGTAGGAATGAGAATGGCGGCGTTGGCTTTTGGGTCTTCGCCGTGGCAATGGCGGTTGGCACCAGTGCGGTTGCCCAGGAAGCCAGTTCGACGGATCAGGACGACGCTGCAACCAGCCTGGAAGCGATCGTGGTGACGGGGAGCCGGTCCCCTCAGCAGATATCGGAAATTGCCCGCACCATTTACGTCGTCGATTCGGATGAGATCCAGGCGGAGGCCCGCTCTGGCAAGACTCTGCAGCAGATCCTGGGCGACAATATCCCAAGCTTCGACCCCGCGAGCGAGGGCGCGCGCACGTCCTTCGGGCAGAACCTGCGCGGCCGGCCGCCGCTGATCCTCATCGACGGCGTCTCGATGAATTCGGCGCGTTCGCTGAGCCGTCAGTTCGATGCGATCGATCCCTTCAACATCGAGCGGGTGGAGGTCCTGTCCGGCGCGACCGCACTCTATGGCGGAAACGCGACCGGCGGCATCATCAACATCATTACGAAGAAAGGGAAGGACGCAGAGCCCGGACTTCATGCGGAAGTCACCGGCGGCATGGGCAGCGGCTTCGCCGGCAGTCAGGACTTCGACCGCAATGCGGCAGGCGCAGTTACCTACAACAGCGACAACTGGGATGCCCGCTTCTCGGTCGCCGGCAACAAGACTGGCGCCTTTTACGACGGCAGCGGCACGATGTTGATCCCCGACATCACGCAGACGTCCACGGCCTTCAACGAGCGCATCGACCTGATGGGATCGATCGGCTTCCAGATCGACGAGGGCCGCCGCCTCGAATTTTCCGGGCAATATTTCGACAGCAAGCAAGATTCGGACTACGGACTTTACTACGGACCTGGCCTTGGAGCGCTGCTCGGCAATCCGAGTCTGTTCGAAACCCGTGAGGGATACGAGTCCGACTTCGATCCGCAGACCCGCCGCTCGATGTTTAACGTCACGTATACCGATGATGACGTTTTCGGGCAGCAACTATTGCTGCAAGGCGCTTACAGAAACGAGAAAATCCGTTTCCATCCCTTCCCTACAGTTACGAACGATACCGGCCTTTATTTTTACGGCAGTTCGCAAGACACCGATTATTACAGCATCAGGGCCGCCCTGATCACGGAACCCACCGACCGGTTGAAGATCACCTATGGCATCGATGCCGATCGAGATTCGTTCAAGTCGCGTCAGAACATCTTCGACATTGGGGCGGCCGCGACCAGCGGCGGCCTCGATTTCAACACGATCGGCATCACCGGCCTCTACCCTTCCATCGATGTCACGACCGTTGCCGGGTTTGCCGAGGCCTCCTACGAGGCGACCGACAGGCTGACGCTGAACGGCGGCGTCCGCTACCAATTCGTCAAGACCGAAGTGTCCGATTTCGTCGGTGCGGCTCAGCAGGTCGCCATACTTCAGGGACGAGCGACCTCCGCCGATGCCATACCGGGCGGCGAAGTCGACTATGATGCCGCTTTGTTCAGCGCCGGCGCGACCTACCAGTTGACGAATACGCAGCAGGTTTACGCCAACTTCAGCCAAGGCTTCGAACTGCCGGATCCGGCGAAATACTACGGAATTGGCGTCTATTCGCTGTCGGGCGGACACTACACGCTTCTCAACAGTGTGAATGTCGGCGAATCGGCGCTTCAGGCCATCAAGACCAATTCGTTCGAGATCGGCTATCGTCTTGACGACGGCACCTACGATCTCGAGACTGCGGCTTACTACTCATTTTCCGATCGCTCCATCAATCTCAATCGCTCGACCCTTGCGGTCGAGGTCGTTGATCAGGAGAGACGCGTCTACGGCATCGAAGGAAAGGTGGGCGCAAAACTCGACCATGGTTTCGACGTCGGGGTTCTGGGTCATTGGGTCAGAACAGAGGTCAAGGGCGACGATGGCTGGGAGAAGGACTCGGTTGGAAGCGCCAGCGTCTCCAAGTTCGGCGGCTATGTCGGCTGGACCAATGACGCCCTCACCCTGAAATTTTCCGGCCAGCATGTCTTCGAACTCACCGACGCCGATGACTTCACGATCGATGACTACACGCTGTTCGATCTGACAGGTGGCTATACCTTCGCGAACACGGACACGACGCTGAATTTCGGCATCCACAACGTCTTCGACACCGACTACACGACCGTCTGGGGTTCGCGCGCCAAAGCGCTTTATGGCGGATTGGCCGACGAATCGATATTCGACTACAAGGGCCGCGGACGCACATTCGCCATCTCGCTGACGAAGGTCTTTTGATGGACCAATCTCCTCAAGGACGGCTAATAGGCGACCCCCGCAACGCTCCGGTTCGAGATAGCGGCGTGTTTCGATCCTTTCCGCTTCATCCCGGCGGACCCGTCGACGTATCCGGGATCGGTTCCTTCTTGTCGGTCTCGACCGCCACGAAGGACCGCGCGACCTTCGAGCTTGGCGACGGGGCTCTCAGCATCGCCGACCTGCGTGCGGATCCCGTCGAGAGCTCGAGGCTTGTTTGCGCTGTCTTCGAATATCTGTTCGCGACGAACCGAGACCTGGTCTCGGTCGCCCTTGAGGGAGACGGCTGGCAGGCCTTCTTGCCGGCATTGAAGCAGCGAGGGCTTCTGGTCGAAAGCACAGACGCTCAGCCGTCGGTGTTCGCGGAGATGTTCTGGCAGATGCCGGAGATCTGGATGGCCTCGCCGTCATTCGTCTATCCGCGCCGCGACGTTTTCGACGGAAGGAACGAGCATCCCCTGCGACCGCCAAAGCCGGCCGGATGCCTCTATGCCCGGTTCATACCGTGGCTTTCCGGCACGCTTTCGTTCCACGTCGCGTCACTGGACGACTTGCCCGACGTTCATCGCTGGATGAACGATCCGAGAGTCGACGAGTTTTGGAACGAAGCGGGAAGCGTAGCGGCCCACAGACGTTATCTCGAGCACATGCTCGAAGATCCGCACGTCATACCGCTGATCGGCCGCTTCAATGAACGGGCGTTCTCCTATTTCGAGATCTACTGGGCGAAAGAGGATTTGATCGGCCCCCTTTGCGGCGCCGGCGACTACGACCGAGGCTGCCACGTCATTGTCGGCGAGGGAGCCTTCCGTGGAAAGCCCTGGTTCACGGCCTGGCTACCCTCCCTTTTGCACCTGATGTTTCTCGACGACTCGCGGACCGAGAGGATCGTGCAGGAGCCGAGCGCGGCGCACCACCGCCAACTGCGCAATCTGCAACGCTCGGGATTTGCTCACATGCGAAGCGTTGACCTCCCGACCAAGCGAGCAGCGATCATGTCGATCTCCAGGCAGCACTTCTTCTCGAACCGGCTATGGCACCCGGGCGTCGTCCCGGACGAGGCAAGTTCATGAAAGAGCTCCCTTACAAGCTGCAGGCAATAATCGTCACGAAAAGGCCCGAGCACCTCTTCGAACGCCTGCACGCCCACCTGCTCGACCACGATGTTGCCGCCCGCTTGTCCGGCGGCAGCTTGTTCGTCGATCTGCCTGCGGTCTCGGGCATGTTGAGGCTGATGGATGGCAGCATCGAGGTGGATATTGCCGCCGCCGATCTTGAGAGCTTGTATTTCGCCAAGGTCTGGCTCCAGGACGCAGTTGCAGAGGAACGGGCCTCCGAGACAATTCGCATCGTGTGGAGCGAAGACTGTCTTCAGCGTCATCTGCCGCCCAGCTTCTCCGTCCTGACGGTGGACGACATCGTCGATATTACACCCAGGATGAGGCGGATCCGTTTTAGGACAGCCGACGCTCGGTCCTTCGACACGCTGGACGACATGCATCTGCGAATCCTCTTCAATTTCCAGGAGTTTGCCGATGAGCACGCATCGCAGGGAAGCCGACAGGGATCGTCACCCTCGGACGTCTCGCCGATCTGGAGGGCCTACACAGTCCGTTTTGTCGAGCCCGAAAATCATATAATTGCCGTCGATTTCGTGCTGCACAGCGCGGAAGGTCCCGGTTCCCGATGGGCCGCGCGGGCAAGGCGCGGTGACGTCGTCGGTGCGGCGGGACCGAGTGGTGGGGGATGCGGGGACGCGGCATGGTACCTACTGGCCGGAGACGAGACTGCTCTGCCAGCAATTTCGCGAATTCTGGAGTCCCTTGATGAGCGTGCTACCGCGACCGTGGTGATCGAGGTTACTGGCCCGACTGATAAGATCTCCTTCACAAGCCAAGCGGCCGTGGAAACCAGATGGCTTTATCGCGACGATCACGGCGGTGACCGTCGAGGACTGGCGCGCGCCATTTCCAGCATGAAATTTCCGGACGCTTCCCGGAAAAGATTTGTCTGGATAGCTAGCGAAAGCGAGACGGCAAACGCCGTTCGGGCAACCCTTCGCGACCGAGGACTTACGAAAGAGGAGCAAGTAGTCGCCGCCTATTGGCACAGGACATGAAGCCGCAGGTCGCGTCTCCGACAAAGGTAATCAAGAGGCACGTTTCTTGCGCTCTGGCGACCGCAAGATACGGGGTCAGCTTTTCCGCATGGCCGTCATTCGTGTGCTGGTCGCAGCGGCCTACTGCTCATCACCGACCTAAGACGATCAATGCACGGCGCATGTGACCGCCGCCCTGGGAGTCGTCTGCATCCGTCGCCTTGAACACATTCGAACTGCAGACCGCCCTATTCGGCGCGTTTGGGAACCCATGTCTGCGTATTTCTCTGATGACTTTTGTGGCATGTTAGGGAGGCGAGTTCGTCAAGCTACGGCTTCGATGCATGGCGGTATCGGCCGCGCCTGCGAAATAACATCCGAGCGTGAATCTCACGGATCCCGAGCAAGTTTGCAGCGATTTTATGACTTTCTGTGCGTGCGCGGGTATTTCGACTAACCTCGGGTACCCTGAGCACAGGATCGCCGCACGGGGAAAGACGCATGATTGTCCTGAAGAAGATACGAGAACTCGATATCGTCTCCGGCGCGAGCAACACGCGACCTATGCATCTAAGCGCCGCAAGCGGGCTCGTGTGCCTGGATACTATAATGTACGTGGTAGCCGATGATGAGCTCCACCTTGGTGTGTTTTCAGCCGGCGATTGCCGCCCTGGTAATCTGATCCGCATATCGGACGGCGTGCTGCCCGATTCCAAGGCGGAGCGTAAGAGAAAAAAGCCGGACTTCGAGGCTCTTACGCTCATTCCTCCGGACGGAGAGTTTCCTCACGGCGCCCTCCTGGTAATCGGTTCCGGATCCAGACCAAACCGTCGAAGTGGCATTCTGCTTCGTCTCGATCAGCACGGCGTCGTATGTGGGTCGCCGCGAAAGGTGGAGCTTTCGTTCATCCTAGACCCGCTCAGGGAAGAGTTTCCCAGCACCAATATCGAAGGCGCGGTCGTGGTTGGCCACGAACTGCGCCTGTTTCAGCGGGGCAACAAGCGTCACGTCGACAACGCGATCATCCGCTATCCGCTTGCGCCGGTTATTGATGCTATTGTTGCCGGGTGCGGCAATCCCATGGTGCCTTCCTCGATCGATCGGCTCGACCTCGGCTCCATCCAGGGAGTTCCATTCTGCTTCACCGACGCGGCGGCGCTACCCAACGGAAACATGGTTTTCAGTGCCGTGGCAGAGGACACAGCAGACGCATACCGGGACGGTTCCTGTATTGGTGCAGCAATTGGGATGATCGACGACAGTGGCTGCCTGCTTTCCATTGACCAGCTCGAGCGACCTTACAAGGTGGAGGGCATCCACGCCCGCTTGGATGATGATTGCATAGAGCTTCTGCTTGTGACGGATGCCGACAACCCCGACATCCCTGCAACACTATTCTCCGCAACCATCGATCGCTAAGACGGTTGCCGGACTCCGCTTCAGCCGCGACTTGGCTCCGTTTCTCGGCGACGATAGCAGCCGCTAAGATGTCGGAGAGGTGGGGTGGGCCCGCCCGATGTGCGCGTCTCGTCTGAACTATTGGCGTGGGCCGGACCGATGTTCCAAGTACTCGCAATGATCCTGGCGTTAAGCGGACTTCCGGTGCCGCGCGACATCAGCTTCTATCGGCTATGACAGGATTAGTGATGACTGACATCAGCGTCCGACGGCAATATTCGGCTCCGAGAGCGACTGGATACTTGCCCACGCCACTCTGTACTTCGTGCTGTCGTGGTTTGGACGCTACCATGGTGGTAAGACGCATCCTGCTCTTGACCTATACGGACCCGAGACCAGCGGAAGATGGCTTCATCGGTGGTCCCAAGGGTTTACTACGATAACTCCTGCGGCTTCGAAGGGGCTGGTGTCGCGCGTAGCTATGATAAATCCCTTGGAGGCGGCAATGG
>NZ_JASKLR010000033.1 GCF_030124325.1 Sinorhizobium sp. 8-89 | reverse complement strand
CTGACGAATGGAACGACTTCCTCGAAGACTTCGTCGATGACCAGGAACTCATCGCTCGCATCAAAGCGAAATCTCCGCGGTAACAACCGGGCGGTTACGATGATTTGCCCTTCCTCGTGTCCTTTTCCAGCCACGATAAGAGCGTCGCCGGGCCGCAACATCCGAATAGCTTCCGCTATAGCGATGGAACGGTCCTCGATCTCGATGGCTCCAGGCGCAGCCTCGATGATCGCCGACCTGATCTGCTCCGGTCTCTCTGAGCGAGGGTTGTCATCGGTGACAATCACGATGTCAGCCAGTTTCGCAGCTACCTCGCCCATGCTACGTCGCTTGCCCCTGTCACGATCTCCCCCGCAGCCGAACACGACGATCAGACGTCCCGTAGTAAAGACGCGAGCCGTACTCAAGACTGCTTCCAGCGCCTCGGGTTTATGGGCATAGTCGACGTAGACGGGTGCGCCACCCGCTGTAGCACCAATAAACTCAAGGCGCCCCGGAGCCCCGATCAAAGTTTCGGTCGCCGCAATGGCAACCTCAGGCGCAACACCAGTCGAAATTGCCAATCCCAAGGCGACAAGCACGTTAGCAACCTGAAACTCCCCAACGAGGGGAATGCTGGCATTCAAAATCTGGTCGCGAAAACGTATCCGGACTATTTGCTTTTGCCGGACCGGCTTCAGATCTTCAAGGAGAAGGTAGGTCCCTCCGCGACCGACTGTCCGAACATCCAGCCCTGCCTTCTTGGCCGTCGAAGCTGCTTTTTGGGACGCCTCTCCGTCGGCAAAAACAACTGCTGGGGCGCCTCGCGGCAACAGCGCATCGAAAAGGCGCATCTTGGCCGCCATGTAATGTTCGATTGAGGGGTGATAGTCCATATGGTCGCGTCCGAGATTGGTGAAGCCTCCGGCAGTCAGGCGAACCCCGTCCAAGCGACATTGATCAATCCCATGGCTCGATGCTTCCATCGCGGCGTGTGTGACCCCATCATGCCTCAAATCGCTCAAGATGCGGTGCAACTTGATGGGATCTGGCGTAGTTCGAACACCATATTCGTTCCGCCGGGGCGCCGCGACTCCTGTTGTGCCGATCTGTGCGGCCTCATAACCGGCAAGTGCCCAAATTTGTCTTGTAAAAGAAACGACCGACGTTTTACCCGCTGTGCCTGTGACGGCTACAAATGTGTGGGGCTGTCCTGGAGACATGCGAGCCGCAGCACGAGCCAGAAATTGCCGCGGATTGGCGACAACGAGCACTGGGACCGTGCTGTGGACCTGGTGAGCCGAAATTACAGCTGCTGCACCTCGTGTGGTCGCCTCGTGAATATAGTGAGCGCCATCGACGTTCGATCCGAGCAAAGCCACAAAAAGCGTTCCGGGTTTTACCGCACGGCTGTCGCAGGATAGCTCGTCAATCTCGATATCGCCGGTTGATCCCGTCATCCGATGGGCGACCTCCGGGAATTCCCCGACAACCAAATCTCTTAACTTCATACTTCAACGCCCTTCGGACGATATCCAAAGTCGATTTGGTGCCGGCGACTCCTCGCCGGCAGCCGAAAAGCCAAGTCTTATTAGTTTAGAATGGTGCAGTCTTGCGGTTTCCAGGACACTGTAACTTGTGTTCCGCCGGGGAAATGCCCAAGACCGCGGTTTTGCTGCTTGACGGTGATAGTCTCGTCGCCGCATCGAACCAGGTACCGCGTCATCTCCCCAAGAAAAAGTGCATTTTCGACGACGCCGTCAAGAGCGTTTACCGGACCGGGAGAAGGTCGCCTAAGGCCAATATCGATGTGTTCCGGCCTCACGAAGAGCCATCCGCGATCGCCACCGGACTGCCCGGTCAATTGAGCTACCCCCGGAGCGATACCCGCCACAGTCACGTTCCCGGCGCCGTTTTCGACGCGTTCCACCTGGCAGGGAAGCATGTTTGATTCACCGACGAACGAGGCAACGAAGCGGTTCTTCGGCTTGCCGTAAAGACTCTTGCTGTCGTCCACCTGCACCACCCGCCCCTCGTTGATAACAGCAATTCGGTCAGACATTGTCAGAGCCTCATCCTGGTCGTGAGTGACGAAAACAACAGTCACGTTCAGCTCTTTCTGAATACGCATAATTTCAATTTTCATGTGCTCCCGCAGGTGCCGGTCCAGAGCGCCAAGCGGTTCATCCATGAGCAAAATGCTCGGGTTAAACACGATGGCGCGGGCCAGTGCGATACGCTGCTGCTGACCACCCGACAGTTGGTTGGGATAGCGCCCGCCATATTGCTCCATCTTGACCAATTGGAGTGCGCGATCGACTTTTTCTCTCGTTTCCTGGCGTGGCGCTTTACGAACAGTTAGAGGGAACGCCACGTTTTCGGCGACAGTCATGTGAGGAAACAGCGCATAGTTCTGGAACACCATACCGATGCCGCGTTCATAGGCGGGAAGATCTACGATGGATTGCTTCCCCAGAAAAATGTCTCCAGATGTTGGCGTTTCAAAGCCGGCGATCATCTTCAATGCGGTTGTTTTTCCGGAGCCCGATGGTCCAAGGAAGGTGACGAACTCACCAGGTTGAATATGGAGATCGAAATCCTTGACCACATGCAGCGGACCATAGAATTTCTGAATGTTTTTCATCTCAAGGCTTGTGGACATGTCTGCCTCCGATCATTCGGCGATACGTTGGGAGATGCGCGTGTTATGCCGGTCCCTGATAAACTGCACAGTGATGATTGATGCTGTGACGAGGACAACAATCAAGGTCGAAGCCGTGCTTAGCAGCGGATCGATTTGATAGGCGATATCTCCCCAAAATTTGACCGGTAGCGTCGGCGTCTGTCGTCCCAGCAGGAAGAGCCCTACCAGGAGCTCGTCGAAGGACGTGAGGAATGCCAGCAAGCCTGCGGTCAAAAGAGCTGGTTTGAGAATGGGCAATGTCACAAGCCGAAGCGTTTGCAGAGGACGCGCTCCGTGAACTGCAGCTGCTGGCTCAAGAGATGGATCAAAATTTCTGAGGGCTGCAGCCATGACCACGATGACGTAGGGTACTGCCAGCAAAACATGTCCCATCACCAACCCGCCAAACGTCCCGAGGATATGAAGACGCGCCTCGAACACATAGAGCGACGTCGCGATGATAACCACCGGCACCATCAAAGGTGAGAGCGCAAAAAGGAAGAGCATCTTCTTAAAAGGAAATCTTGTACGCACCAACCAGAACGCGCCCATGGTTCCGATGATCGTTGCTACGCATGCCGCCGCAATGCCTAGCTGGACCGAGAAGAAGAACGATCGATGCCAATCGGTCGCATTGGCGAGCTTCTCCCACCATTGCAGTGACAGGCCAGGCGGAGGAAAGACAACAAAAGGCGAAGAGCTGAACGAAAGTATGACGACCACGATCAGCGGGGCAGTCAAAAATACAAGGACGACGATGGTGTATGCCCATAGCCATGCCGCGCTGCGCGTGAGAAGCGGCCTCGTAGCGGCGTGCACCGTTGTCTCGGTAACGGACAGAACGGGATCAACGGCTCGCTTCACCTTCTTGAACAGGCGTGCAGCCAAACGGGGTTTTTCGTCAGAAGCTGCAACCGTCGACGATGACCAGATCATTTCCAGCGGGATGAACAGGCTGGCTATAAACAGGACGGCGATGGTGACAAGGAGGAGCACGATCGACGAAGCGTAGCCGTGCTCGAAGTTGAGCAATGTCGTCATCTGCGCGACAATGAGCTGCGAAATCATCGTGTCGCTCGGGCCTCCGAGCAGAGCCGGGGTGATGTAGAATCCGATCGCAGAGATGAAGATCAAAATCCCGGCGGAAAAGACCCCCGGAAGCGTCAAAGGAAAATAGACGCGCAGAAAAGCTTGCACAGGTTTCGCGCCGAGGATCTGGGCTGCCCGAGCAACATCATGGTCGATCCTTACCATAGCCGAATACATCGTGAAGATGGCCGTGGGAATGAACACGTGAGACATGCCCAAGACGACTGCGAATGTTGTATTGAGAAGGGTCAAGGGCTCCTTGGTAATGCCAAGCCAGATAAGCGCGTTGTTGATGATGCCTTCGCGCCCGAGAATCACCATCCAGGCGTAAGTGCGGATCAGGAAGGCGGTAAACAATGGAATCAACAAAAAGACGCTGACAACGGACAGCGCACGTGATTTGAGCTTGGTCAACAGGTAGGCAACAGGGTAGCCGGCGGCGAGCGAAACCAAGGTGACAATCAGACCGGTTCTGAGCGTGTAGCGAAGGATGTTCAGATTTGTCTCACTGGCGAAGACGCGAGCATAATGGCTGAAATTGAACTTCGAGCCTTCGAAGCTGCCCCAAACGATGTACGACAGTGGAACCGCAAGGAATCCGACGAGAAGGATAAGGAGTGGAGCAGAAACAATGGCTCCCCGTATCCAAGGATTTTCCAGCAGATTGTTCATATATGCTAGCCTCTTCGCCGGTTGCTCAGTTGCGGAACCAGCGGTTCTTGCCTGTGCGAAATTCATAACATCTCACTCCCGCGCTGCTCGCCGAAGGGGCCACAGCGACATAACTCTGCTTGCCGGCATTTGCCCGGTCTAAGCCATGGCGACTGCCGCGATCGACGCAGCGCACGAACGCTACATCCGATTACTCACAACCTCAGCAACGATTTGATCTGCAAGTCGCAAGCCTTGTCAGACTCGTCCTTCACAACAGGCAAAGAACCTCGAGGGGTCAATTCCGATCGCAACGTTGTCGAGCTTAGCACTCAAATGTTCCCAATGACGCGCTGGCCGGCTCCGAAAGGGACAGATCCGTCACCGATTATTGTTATGCAATATCGTATATTGGAAAAATGCGAGGGTCAAGGTATTTCTGGGAAGCGTGTTGTTCAACGCTTCTCCGAAGCGCCTAATCGGAGATTCTCCATCGCAGTCTGTTCCGTCTTACGGAACAGACAAAGAGGCATTTCGCGTGGAGCCGGCGGCGGCGGCGCTCAGGCAGAGCTAAGCGCGCCAATTGCTTCTTGAATGAGTGTTCCTTGTGGACTCAAATTTAGTCGAGCACACCCCCAAGCCGCCATGCGAATCTGCGCTCCGTTCGAGAGCGCAGAAAAAACCCTAGGCAGGAGACGTTGTCTCTATCGAGAAACTGCTCCCGGGCTCGACGGCTTCCGCCACGTCTGTTTAACGTTGTCACGACCCAAAATCATGTATTCGGCGTCCGGAAACATGGCTTACCCCGGCCGCTCCTCTTCCACGATTGTCAGCACTGGCTCGCCTTTGCGAATTGACGGATGCGTGATTCGCCACAAGACGAAGCCTGTCACTGGAGCCGTAAGTTCAGCAAGCGTATCGCCAAAAAGGTTGCGCAATAAGCCGAGCCGTTGACCCCTTTCCACTTTTATGCCGGGTTCCACCTTGGCGTGGAATTCTCCGTCTGCCGGACAATCCACCCATATATATGTGTCGCAGACCTTTCGGGCGTTAGTGGGCAATGTCACGGCTGAGTCAGTCATGCCCAGCAAGCGGGAAACGTTCAGGACGCCTTCCACGTGGAAAGCGATGTCGTCTTCGCTCAGGAGTCCGTTTGATCCGGCTTCGGTCATTATCCCGACCTGCTTTCGCAAGGCACAGGCAGTAGGAGGTCTGCCGGGCTTGCTCATATATTCGGGGGTGAGGGCAAGTACGATCTCGCTGTCGAAGCACATCGCAATCCGTCGTGCCAAATCATCGAATTCAGCTTCGCCCGTCTTCTGGAAAATTGAGAATTTTGAGACTTTTTCCTTCAGATCGCCCCCATGCATATCGATGTAGCAATCTGCTCCGGCGGTCCATTCTCTCAGAACCGCATCGCAAAGGGCCTCTGAAAAGGTGCCATCTCTCTTTCCCGGGAAAGTGTGGTTGATGTTTTTCCCATCGACTGGGCAAACGTACTCGCAGTACTTGTATGCTGCAGGCTGATTTATTAGCGGGACGATCGAGACGGTGCCTTTCAACGTCTCGGGATCGAACAGGTTTTGAAGCCGCACCGCTGCCTCGATACTCGAAACCTCATTCACATGCACCCCGGCTGATATACAAAGGCGAGGCCCAGGCACCTTGCCGCGAATTTCGCAGATTGGCCAGACGTAGTCCGCGAGAATGGGATTTTCGAAGCGAAAAGTGCCCCGAAACACGCCGGGGTCACCATACGCACAGCTTTTATCTGAAGCGGTCACTTTCATAGTTCATCTCTGTTATTTGGAGTGCTCAAGGTGGGCGTACGCCTCCAGCGGGCGCACGCAGCAGGCCAGAAGGGTCAATTGCATAGTAATTTATAACATTGAATACGTCGCAGCTGTATGTCAAGTTATGGCTCGAGTCGACCGATACGCCACGGCTTGTGTGTTCACCGGTGCCGAGACGTTTGCAGCTTGCGCAGCTGCGCGCAACCACTTGCGATCTTTACACCCGCATTGAATAGCAATATTCAATACCGCGATCTGCAGAAAATGAGAGGCACAATGCTCGACAGCGGTGGTAAAGGCAGGACCGGAGTTAACTCTCCCACGGTACCCGAAAAATCCAATATCGATGAGCGTCTCTATTTGGGCACAATCGAAAAAGGAATGCTCATTCTCGATACGTTTTGCGCCAACCCAAGACCGATGACATTGGCTGAGGTCTCCGCGGCCTCCGGATTGAATAAGAGCGCGACGCAGCGGGTTCTCTACACCCTTAGAGCACTCCGCTATTTGACCCATAGCGAAACCACCCGACAGTATTCGTTGTCCGTCAGGGCGATGGACATTGGAAATGCCTACTTGCGCAGCAATCCAATCGTCGAGGCGACATATCCCTATTTACTGGAGGCCAACAAACGCTCCCAGGAGACGGTTAATCTGACAGAACTCGACGGTTCTGACATAGTCTTTATTTCACGCGTTCCAAGCAGGAGTGTGATGAGTTCCTATGTTACAATAGGTACTCGTTTGCCCGCATTTGCGACGGCGCCCGGCCGAGCAATCTTGGCGAACCTTGATCCGGCTGCGGCAGAAGAGATCCTCGATGGATCGAGCTTGAACGCGCTGACCCAACACACAATTATTGATCGGCGGAAGCTTTTTGAAGAACTGGAGGCAGTGCGAAAGAGCGGCTTTGCGCTGGCGAATCAAGAGGCGATGTTGGGCGACATTTCAACTGCGGCGCCCGTATTCGGTTATGACAACAGAGTGGTTGCGGCTGTAAACATTGCAGTATCAACCGCAAACTGGACGCCCGAGAAGGTCCAGGCGGAACTCAGTCCCATAACCGTTGAAATTGCGCGGCAAATGTCCAAAGTTGCATCGCAGTATCGGCGGCCGTGAAACGCCCGGCATCAGCGGTCCTTCGAGCCGGAAAGCCGTTGATGCCGGCTGTTGAATCGCTTTAGCGCTTTAGTCGACCGCGCCATCTTGATCAGCGGCATGCCGCTGAATTCGACCCTGCTTTGATTGCCAGCACCGGCAGACCATCTCTGCCGCCCGTGAGACGAACTCAAGTGGCCGGCCCCGAGATGAGCGGCAGCACAAGAGCGTGCCGCTATTTTTGTCACGTGTGAGCTGCCAGGCGCATCCGCCGTCCGTCCAACCGCAGCTCTTCAATTCGTCTAAGCCGCCAGCCCCAACTATCGCGGTGCCTTTCACCCGACAAATACACTTGACTTCCCCGCACGGCTTCGTCACACTATACGATATGCTATATTGCATTCCAATGCTGAGGCAAATCGTGGATCGTTTTATTCTCATCGATAGACAAGATGAAATCGCTATCGTGACTCTGAACAGGCCGGAAATCCTGAATGCGTGGCATGCACCAATGCGCAGTCAGTTGGTTGATGCCATTCTCGAACTCGAGAACGACAAGGCAGTGCGTGCCATCATTCTCACCGGAGCAGGAGATCGCGCCTTCTGTGCGGGTCAAGACCTGAATGAGGCCAAGTCCTTCGACGGCGACACGGGTTCCGCCTGGATTGCGGAGTGGGAGCGTTTGTACGGAGCCATCAGGTCGCTGACAAAGCCTCTCATAGCCGCCCTGAACGGCGTGGCTGCGGGCTCCGCATTTCAGGTGGCCTTGCTTTGCGACTTCAGGATCGGCCACGCGGGAGTCCGAATGGGGCAGCCTGAGATCAATTCCGGCATCGCCAGCGTCACTGGACCGTGGATCATGCGAGGAATACTTGGCTTGGCTCGCACGACTGATTTGACGCTCACCGGTCGATTGATGGATGCGGCCGAGTGCCATGCGATTGGTATTATCAACAAGATCGTCGCGCCAGAAGACGTCTTGCAAACCTCTTTATCACTGGCGCGCGAGCTTGGGGCCAAACCTCCAGTCGCCATGCGCCTCGATAAGCAGTGGCTTCGCGAGATGACTGAAGTCGAGTTCCGCGCGTGCTTGGATGCCGCGGTCCGAATTCATCGAGAAGCTTACGCTTCAGGCGAGACAGCTCAGATGATGGACAAGTTTTTGGCCGAGCGGGCCTCCAGGAAGGCCTGACACTGTGATGATTAATAATATTAGGGGCTTCATAGCCGACTTCTCTGCCAAAGCTCGCAACTTCCCTGAGCGGGTCTTTGCTGATTTCAATGATGAAGCAATTACTTTCGGCAGGTTGGAGAACGAGTCCGCCTCCTTCGCTGCAGAGCTTCGGCTTCGGGGGCTGAAAGCCGGCGCCCGCGTTGCGGTCATGATGCGAAATTCACCGGAGACGCTTTCCCTTCTTTTGGGCATTGCCAAAGCCGGCGCCGCCTGGGTACCGATCAATGCGCAGCAAAAAGGGGATGGTTTGCGCTACATTCTCGAGCATAGTAGGCCCGAGCTTGTTGTCTGCGAACAAGGCTTTGTTCCCGTGCTCGCCGATTGCGGCGCCAAGATTCGCGCCGAGGCTGTCATCACAATCGGCGACTGCCGCGATGAGCGATCTCTGGAATCAATTTTACAAAAGAATCTCGAGTTTGCTGAAACGGCCCCTGATGCAAGTGAACTTTTCGCAATCATGTACACGTCCGGAACCACCGGACGACCAAAAGGCGTTCGTGTCACCCACGGGATGCTGCGCTTGGCAGGTGAGGCGGTGCGTACACTCACAGCTATGAAGCCGGCGGACGTCTTCTTCGTATGGGAGCCATTCTTCCACATCGGCGGAGCTCAGCTATTGGTTCTGCCGATCATTGAAGATGTCAAGCTCGCTATGGTCGATCGCTTCAGCGCCACCCGCTTCTGGGAGCAGGTCAGGAATTCCGGCGCGACGCATATTCACTACCTGGGCGGCATTCTGCAGATCCTCCTAAAGCAGCCGGAAACGGCACTCGATCGTCAACACAAGGTTCGCATTGCTTGGGGAGCTGGATGCCTAAATGACATCTGGCCGAAATTCCGCGATCGTTTCGGTGTCGAGATCCGAGAATGCTACGGAATGACTGAGGCATCCAGCATCACAACCTGCAACACAGAAGGTGTCGTCGGCTCGGTCGGGAAGGCAATGCCTTGGTATAGAATCGACATTGAGGATGAAAACGGCAATCCACTTCCCGCCGATCATCGAGGGGAGATCGTCGTCCGGTCATCTTTGGATGGGGCCCTTTTCAAAGGGTATCTCGACAACCCGGAAGCTACCGATCGAGCCCTCGTGAACGGTGCTCTGCGGACAGGTGACTCCGGAACTCTGGATTCTAATGGCAATCTCTGGTTCCACGGGCGGATGACGGACAGCGTTCGATGCAAGGGCGAGAATGTCTCGGCTTGGGAGGTTGAGCATGTCGTAGCGGCTCATCCGGCCGTCGAAGACTGCGCAGTGATAGGTGTGGCAGCTGACGTCGGCGAGCAGGACATCAAGCTGTTTGTCAAAGCGAAGAGCGGAAATTCTATCGACCCGGACCAGCTCTCGCGCTGGCTCTCTGAGCGCCTCGCCTCGTATCAGATCCCTCGATACATCGCCATTGTCGCCGATTTCGAACGGACACCCAGCCAGAGAATCATGAAACATCTTCTTCCCAGGGAGCTGAACGATTGCTGGGACAGGCTGGAAGAGCCGGCTCGCGCGTGAAATTTGGGCCATTGCGATCGCCTTCGTAAATCCCCGAAGGCTTCGTCGGAAAAATGCCGGAAGTGAAGCAGGAGAGGTTACGAATGATTGCCGCAGCGTCGAGCAAATGGGAAAATCCCCTTATTCTTGTTGGTTGCGGCAACATGGGCTATGCGCTGTTGCGTAGCTGGCTTAAGTCGTCGATCGTCGAGCCTGGCAATGTGCACGTTGTTGAGCCGGTGGACAGTTTGCGCGACCGAGCAGCGTCACTCGGCGTGAATACGCACGAGGCAAGCGAAACTCTGCCGGCGAAAGCGGATCTCGTCGTCATCGCGTTAAAGCCCCAAGTGCTCCAAGCGGAGTTGTCGACTTACCGGTCCTTTTCCGGCCAGGCTCTCTTCGTTAGCATCGCTGCCGGTGTGCCAACTGAGGTATTGGAACTTCTTCTTGGCTCTCCGCGGATCGTGCGTGCGATGCCCAACACTCCCACAGCAATCGGAAAGGGCTCCACGATCGTTTTTGCCGCCAGCACCGTTTCAAAATCCGACCTCGACAAGATGGTATCTCTGTTCCAAGCAGGAGGAGCCGTGCATAAGGTTGCGCAAGAAGTCCTGATGGACGCGGCGACCGCGATCAGCGGCTCGGGGCCCGCTTACATCTTCCATCTTCTTGAGTGCCTTACCGACGCCGCCCGTCAGCTCGGGCTTCCCGAAACAATCGCCAGCAACTTGGCCAGGGAAACTGTTTATGGCGCCGCCGCTCTCGCGATTGAGTCGCCGGACGCTCCGGCAGAGCTGCGACGACAGGTGACGAGCCCAAACGGAACGACCGCTGCGGGTTTGGCCGAATTGATGCACGAAAATGCGCTGTCCTCACTCATTGCGCGGACCACAAAAGCGGCTTTCGACAGGTCTAAGGAACTCGCAGCGCCGGCGCAAGAACACCAGCGGGAACGAGATTAGAGGAAAAGCGCCATGAGCGATTACATCTTGTACCTGAATGCATCTGAC
Organism: Sinorhizobium sp. 8-89; assembly: GCF_030124325.1. Taxonomy (GTDB): domain Bacteria; phylum Pseudomonadota; class Alphaproteobacteria; order Rhizobiales; family Rhizobiaceae; genus Sinorhizobium. The sequence continues at coordinate 39,353 of NZ_JASKLR010000033.1, read as the reverse complement.
ATCGATCGCCTTGACATGACGCAGTCAGACCTGCGGTCGCTGCTTCGGAGAGCATTCAAAGTGTATGGATCGAGCGATCTCCGCATTCCACCGAAGCAGACTGTGCGAGTGACGTCGGAGCAATACTTTCAAACCATGGCCGCTGTCTGTGCCGAACCGCCATTTGCCGCGGTAAAGTGGGTGAGCGTTGTCGGAGCGAACGCCCAAAAGGGCCTGCCAAATGTCAACGGGCTTATCGTTGTCGGCGACTTTCATACGGGGCAACCCTTGGCCATTGTGGACGGCAATCGTCTCACTATCCTACGGACGGCCGGGATGTCGGCACTCGCTTCGGAGTACGCTGCAAATCCAGCGAGCACCTCGCTCGGTTTCGTTGGATGCGGAGCGCAAGCGTACGGGCATTTACCAGCGCTACGAGAAGTACTGCCGAACCTCACAAATGTCGTGTGTTTCGATCGCCGGCGAGATTCGGCAACCGGATTCGCCAGACATGCCGCAAGTCAGGGTATTTTCGGCCACGCGACCGAAAACGCCGATGAAATTCTTGAATGCGATGTAATCGTTTCAACAGTGCCCAGTGTCGCAGGCATGCAACCGTTCTTGGATGCAAGGAAACTGAGACCGGGCAGTTTCGTGATTTCCATCGACATGGGGCGGTCGTGGCTGCCTGAGAGCCTTTCCGCCTTTGGCTCCTACATCGTCGACGACAGGGCGCAAGCCCAAGATCCTGACACTCGTTCTAAACTTGCTTATCCGGGGCCTTTTGGAGCCGATCTCTCCGAACTTGCCTGTGGTACTGCCGTGGGTCGTACCGATGCGGCAGAGCGAGTGTTGTTTATCTATCCTGGATTTGCACTGGCTGATCTGGCTGTTGCTGGGGAGTTGTATGTGAGAGCTCTCAAAGCAAATGTCGGCACAAGAATGCCGCGCTGATAGCCCTGCAACCTCTCCGTAGCTGCGCCGGAGAGTTGAGCGGGCAGCGTCGCTTCGTCGTAACCTAAGAGCGGAAGACCAGATTTCGCGTAGTCCCCAAGAAGCTGTAATCGCGAAGTTAGCTCCACAGATCCCCAGCCTCCTCCCGAGGCACCTTGGCTGTCGTCGATGAACTTCGGCGGCAGCCACTTTCTAAATCTTCACCGGCCGGGGCTACCTCTATGCCTCTAGCTGCCAACTTAGAGGCAAATCGTGCAATCAGATTCCATAGGTTTTCTGGAAAGTGTCGACGAGAACTTCCGCCATGCGATGTCGTTCCTCGATCTGCCGGACGGACTGGCCGAGCGCATCGTCCAGTGCAACTCGACCTACACGGTTCGCTTTGGCGTGCGGCTGCGCGGCCGCATGTATAGCTTCATCGGCTGGCGATCGGTCCATAGCGAGCATTGCGAACCGGTGAAGGGCGGTATTCGCTACGCTCCCAATGCCGATGCCGAAGAGGTCGAGGCGCTTGCAGCCCTGATGACGCTCAAATGTTCGCTTGTTGACGTGCCCTTCGGTGGCTCCAAGGGCGCGCTGAAAATCGATCCGCGCGAATGGACGCCGCAAGAGCTCGAGCGCATCACCCGCCGCTTCACCCAGGAACTCAACAAGCGCGGCCTGATCGGCCCCGGCGTCAACGTTCCTGCTCCCGATATCGGCACCGGCGAACGGGAAATGGCCTGGATGATGGACGAATTCCGCCGCGCCAATCCGACCGATGTCGTCAATGCGCGCGCCTGCGTCACCGGCAAACCGCTGTCGAAGGGTGGCATTGCCGGTCGCACCGAGGCAACCGGTCGTGGCGCCCAGTTCGCCATCCAGAGCTTCCTGCGCGATCTGAGGACGGTCGGTCTGAACGGCAAGCGCGATCTGAAGGGCGCCGCGGTGATTGTTCAAGGCTTCGGCAATGTCGGCTACCATGCCGCCAAGTTCCTGTCGGAAGAGGATGGTGCACGTATCACCGTCGTAGCCGAACGCGACGGCTATGTCACTAATCCTGACGGTCTGGCGATCGAGGCACTGAAGCGGCATCAGACCAAGACCGGCAGCATCCTCGGCTTCGATGGCGGCACCTCGTTCGCCGGTGACATGACCGGCATCCAACAGCCCTGCGACGTGCTGATCCCGGCGGCGATGGAAAATGCCATCCATGCGGAAAACGCCGAGCGCATCAAGGCGCATCTCGTCGTCGAAGCTGCCAACGGGCCGATCACTTTCGATGCCGACAAGATCCTACGCGCCCGCGGCGTGACGATCCTTCCCGATCTCTATGTCAACGCCGGCGGTGTGGTCGTCAGCTATTTCGAGTGGGTGAAGAACCTGACGCACATCCCGTTCGGCCTGATGGAGCGGCGTCGGCGTGAGCGGCGCAACCATGCCATCGCCACCGTCCTCGAGCGGATGACGGGCAAGGAATTCCCCGCCGACATGCGCGACGAATTCCTTGAAGGTGGCGCCGAGATCGACCTGGTGCGATCAGGTCTGGAAGACGTCATGCGCAGCACCTGGGCGCGCATTGCCGATCTGATCGAACAGCAACCGAAGCTCGGCGATTACCGTACCGCCGCCTATGTCGCATCCATCCGACAGGTTGCGGAGGCCTACGAGGCAATCGGAATATGACCAAGCGTCACTTTGCACTGCAGCGGGGACGCTAGTTTCCGGTGCGGCAGCTTACAGAACGATGATTGCAGAGGCCGGGGATCGGGCACGGTGAGGAAAGCTCTGAGGCGAGCGTGCCGAGAGTTGGGCCGGCTAGCGCACCGTGTCTTTTGCGCTTCCTCACATTACTGGGGACGGGGAGATGACCGCTCTCCAAACCTGAACAACTTACGTCGACAGAACATTTCGATTCGAAGGGCATCACGATGACCACCACGATAATCCGGACCATCGAAGAATTACGCAAAACCGTAAGCCGCTGGCGAAGTATGGGAGGACCCGTAGCGGTCGTGCCAACGATGGGGGCTTTGCACGAGGCCATTTGAGCCTCGTTCGGGCCGCACTTGCGGGCACGGATTGGGTAATTGTGACACTCTTCGTGAACCCGCGCCAATTCAACAGCGCCGACGACCTTACGACCTATCCACGGACAGAAAATGAGGATCTCGCCAAGAGCGAGACAACCGGCGCTCACGTTCTGTACGCCCCCAACTTGGAGGACATGTACCCGCCAGGCTTTGCCACGACAGTACAGGTGGGAGGCGTGTCGCAGGGCCTTTGCGGTTCGCATCGCGAGGGGCATTTCGATGCGGTGGCGACAATCGTCACAAAGCTCTTCCTCCAGACCGGAGCGGACATTGTGTATCTCGGGGAAAAAGACTTCCAACAACTACACGTCGTGCGCCGGCTTGCGCACGATCTCGACATTCCCATTGAGGTCGTTGCCTGCCCCACCATCCGCGACGCGGACGGGATGGCCATGTCGTCACGCAACACGCGCCTGTCGGCCGAAGAGCGCAAAATCGCGTCCCATCTTCCCACAATTCTCTTCGAAACAGCAAAGAAACTCTCGGGCGGACTTGAACCTCGTGAGGCAATCGCGGAAGCACAGCAGCGGCTTCGAACAGCCGGTTTTGCTGGCGTGGACTACCTTGAATTACGTTCTGAAGCGGAGCTTTCCTCTCTCGATCGGCTCGACCGTCCAGCCCGCCTGCTAGCCGCGGCCACGGTAGGGGGACGCGCCTTATCGACAACGTAGCTGTTAAACCGCTACCGAAGCTTGCCACAAGCGGTTAGAGGATGCGATCTGGGGCACCTCAGGAGAGCGATGCCATCGTTAACCGGCAGAGATCGGTAATGCTGTAAACAGGCAAATCCGCCTTCTGCCGCAGCGCTGGCGCTACGCATGGAAAGGCAGCACATGTTAGTAGGATCGCCGCTACTTCTGGATGTTCAGCTCGCAGGCGCGCGGCGCCCCCTACAACATCCGCCTCGAGACTGGCCAAACGGTGGGAACCAGTTTCTTTCAGCGGAAACCGCGTTTTCACGCTTTGCTCGTAAGCGCCTTCGCAGCCTCCGAATACCACTCGGCTGCGATCTGCTGGATCATTGATTCCTAGCGCCTCATTGTCGTACGGCGACGGCAATGAGACACTTAGCACGCCCACTTTTGCCATCTGCGGCAGCTGGCGAAGCAGGAGAGGCAAAAGAGGCAAGCTTGAAAGTACTACAGGCACAGGGACGGAAGCCGCAACTCGAGCTTGGTGCCACGTCAGCAGACCGCAGTCTGAAGTCAGCGCTATGGCACCCCGAGCGACCAGTCTTAGGGCAGCTGTGATCAGCGCGGGTTCAATCGATGGATCGCGCGCCCATAGTCTGTCCATATAAGCTCCCGCAACTGTTTCTGTGATGATCGGAAAGTCAAAAGTTTCAGGATTTCCGACGTAACCGCGCGGCAACATTTCACCGCCTTCAGTTGTGAGGACGCCTAGTGACCGAGACATATTCGAGATCATAGTCGCGGTCTCCGTGGAGCTGCGATCGAGAGAATCTTGATGGGGGCCATATCTGATCCTGTCTAGTGGCCGTGCGTGCTACCAGGGAAATTGTCGACGCAGTCTGCCGTCATGGTGGGTGTGGACCGGTGCCATGCGGCCAATTTTGATTTTTGGGTGGCCAGCATTGCCGTCGCCCGGAAATCTGAGTGTTTATTAAAAAAGCGCGTTTCGATAGCTTTGGGAAGACGCTTAACCGCTCTGGTTACTATACTCACCAAGCTGCACAACGCCTCAGAAGTCAGTAAGTAGGCGGAGTGATCGCGCTCAAAATCTCGCTTTGCCCGTCGTGGACATTTCGGAAGCGATGCGGCAGGCGACTGTCAAAATAATAGCCATCTCCCGGCTTCAAAACCTTTTTTTGGTTTCCGACTGTGATCTCCACCGAGCCCGAGAGCACCATGCCCGCTTCCTGCGCCGAATGCGTGAATTCCTCCCCGGTGTCTGCGCCAGGCGCGTAGCGCTCGTGCAGCATCAACATTTCCCGATTGGGATGGTCAAGGCCGATAACTCGATATGAAATGGTATCCACCTTACCGATTTCGACCAGGTCGGCTGACGAGTAGAAAGGCGAGTAAGGCGAGCTGGACTGAAGGTCAGAGAAGAAGCCGGGCAGGGTTGTTCCCAACGCGTCGAGGACTGCACCGAGCGTGTCAATCGACGGGCTCATTCGATCGCGCTCAATTAGCGATATAGTAGAATGGGATATCCCTGAGCGGGCGGCCAACTCTCGCACACCAAGGTCTCGACGACGGCGAAGTTCACGAAGCTTGCTGCCAACTTTTGGCATTAGTCAGTTCCCCTGTTACCTGTGACACGCTGACAATGGCATCGCTTGCACTAGCGGGATACCGGGATTGGTCGCATACCACTCGCATTGGTGAATATAATGAACAGCTGGTTTGTGAGCAATTGTCGTACAGCCAACCTTGGAAGATGATGACGCCCATCATTCCACACAGGAGGTCTTGATGAAGTCGCGTCTCGAAGCGCTGAAAGGCAAATTCACCCAGATCAAGGAACCGACCCGAGACGCCGTCTCTGATACGGCCCCGGTCGAAAAGACCGTGAAGGACATTATCGCGAATGTACGCAAACGCGGCGACGCTGCCGTTCGTGAATATTCCATTGCCTTCGATAAGGCTGACGTCGCCAACTTCGAAGTTACCGAAGAAGAGAAGCTCATGGCTGTGGCCGATCTCGATCCGCAGACCCGCGAAGACACCGAGTTCGCCATCGCAAACGTACGCCGTTTCGCCGAAGCCCAGCTTGGCACCATTCTCCCGCTCGAAATCGAGAGCCTGCCCGGCTTGCACCTCGGCCACCGCGTCATCCCGATTGAAATCGTAGGCTGCTATGTTCCGGGAGGCCGTTATCCCCTCCTCTCGGCCCCGGTCATGACGATTGTTCCGGCCAAGGTCGCTGGTTGTGACCAGGTTATCGCCTGTCTGCCGCCGAATGCCCACCCGGCGATGATTGCTGGCTGCCAACTCGCTGGTGCAGACCGCATTTTCCGGGTCGGTGGAGCCCAGGCGATCGCCGCAATGGCTTACGGAACCGAGACCATTCCAGCGGTCGATAAAATCGTCGGTCCGGGCAACGCGTTCGTCAACGAAGCTAAGCGTCAGGTCTTCGGTCAGGTCGGCATCGATCAACTCGCAGGCCCGAGCGAAATCTTCATCGTCGCCGACGAAACCGCCAACCCGGCCACCCTTGCAACCGACATGTTGGCCCAGGCCGAGCATGACGTCCGCACCCGCGTTGGTCTGGTGACGACCGACCGCAAGCTCGCCGAAGAGACCATCAAGGAAGTCGAGAAGCAGCTCGAAACCCTGTCCACAGCTCCCGTGGCCGGCGTAGCCTGGAAGGACTACGGCGAAGTCACCGTTGTCGCCGACGAAGAAGCGATGATCGCCTACTCCGACTACATCGCTACCGAGCACCTTCAGGTCCACACCCGTGACCCGCAGGCAACGGCAAAGAAGCTGCGCAACTACGGCTCCATCTTCATCGGCGAACTGGCCAGCGTCGTTTACTCTGACAAGTGCTGCGGCACGAACCACACCCTGCCGACGATGGCTGCAGGCCGTTACACGGGCGGTCTTTGGGTCGGTTCCTACCTCAAGATTGCCACCCACCAGTGGCTCGATGAGCGCGGTGTTGCTGCAGTAGCTCCCGCAGCCGTTCGTCAGAGCGCGACTGAACAGCTGGAAGGCCACCGCCGCGCCGCTGCGCTGCGTCTTAGCCCGAAACAACTGGTAGCAGAATGATTTGATCCTCCCAAGCTACTGTGCCGAAATGGAAGAACCGCGGAGCACTCAGCGGTTTTTCTCTTTAGAAAGTACGCGGTGGAAATGTCAACTTCTGCTTTAACGCAGATGATGTCCTTTGTCTCTCCCGCGTTGGCATGCCTTAATACAGCGGACTTCCTACGGTGGAACACGGCTTTTCGCCTGAGTTTTCGAGCGCTAACTCCGGATTACAAAAGCGGTGAAGTTTTTCCACGGAGGAGAGCTCGAATAATGGCGAACACGTCGTTTCACCCGATTGCATACTGTATATCTATCCATCAACGCGAGCAGAATCGCCTCCTCCGCTTGTTGCAGAACTGGCGATGGAGACGCTCATTATAGACCTTCTCAATACCCTCCGAGTACTGGAAAGCTGGAAGGTGTCCGGAACGGGATGGTCTTCGAAGTGTCCTTGCCGCATGGGCGGACACCTCCGACCTTTCTCGTGCTGACACCAATGCTGCATTCACTGATTGTCCCATGAGGCAGCAAGACATCGCCTGAAGCTGGGCCAGGGCCAACTCTCAATGGCATCATCGGGGCGATGCGGGTCAGGTCTCAGGGGCAATCAGCAGGCATGCAAAACATTTCTCTTGACGTTCGCATGGCGAATTATACAATACGTCATATTGCTATGCGATATTCGTTTCGCGCTTAGGCAGGGAGGTATTGCAACGCATGTCAGAGGACAGGCTCGGTCTTCGTGACGCCGGCAATCTCAGAAATGCGAGCTCTGAAAAGGGGAATAGAAGGATGACTACATCAGCTAAAACGATCGCACTTTGTGCTGCGATTTTAGTGTCGGGACTGCCAGTTGCTGCTCAGGCCGGAGAGATCCCCGAAAACCTCAAGGGAACCGGCGAGGTTGTGGTAGCGACGGCAGGCGGAGCGTTTGAGGAAGCGGAACGGAAAGCCTGGTTCGAGCCATTCACACGTGACACCGGCATCAGGGTCGTAACCATTCCATCGAGTCCGAAACTGCTCGCTTCGGCTAAGCTCGGCCAGCCTGAAGCTGACATCAGCAATATCAACGGCGGCGAAGTGCCGAGCTGGATCGCCAATAACGCTCTTGAAAAAATCGACTACAGCTATTTCTCGAAGGACACCTTGGCCGGCTTGCCGGATTTCATGAAGGAAGAATACGGCCTTGGGTCGTTCTTCTACTCGGTCGTCGTTGCCTATTCGACGAAAAGCTCGGGAGACCATCCCAAGAATTGGGTCGACTTCTACGATGTCAAGAAGTTCCCCGGCAAACGGACCCTGCCAAATTGTGACCTCATGCTTTACGGCGGCCTGCTTGAAGGTGCGCTGGTCGGTGACGGCGTCGCACCCGAAAAGCTGTATCCGCTGGACATGGATCGCGCCTTCGCCAAACTTGCAGCGATTAAGCCTAATGTAGGGCGCTGGTGGGCAACAGGCGCCGACGCTCCACAAAGCTTGATCGGGGGCGAAGTCGACATGGCGGCAGCGTGGAACGGCCGCATCATCACCGCAAAAAAGCAAGGCGCACCGTTGGAGCTCTCTTGGGATCAGTCATTGCTGCAGTATGATGACTGGATCGTCCTGAAAAACGCGCCCAATAAAGACAACGCGTCCAAGCTACTGGCGTATATCTCGCGTGCGGAAGCACAGGCGGCATTCGCCGAAGCGATCCCTTATGGCCCAGTCAACAAGGATGCGTTCAAGCTTCTTCCGAAGGAACTGGTTGACGTCCTGCCCGGTGGACCTGACATTGTGAAAAAGCAGATCGTTCAGGACTACAAATGGTGGGTAGCGCGAGGCGCGGATGGCCGCACCAACTATGATGTTGCGATGGAACGTTGCATTGCGTTGCTGACGCAATAACTCTTATGTGCTGCTGCGGGTCCCTTGCCCGCAGCAGCAGCCAAACAGAACGGGACGTATTCTGCTGAGAGTTTCAAAGGCGTGATCTGTTGAGACCTATTTGCCGCACTCTCGATTGATGCCCTGACTGATCCCACTCTCCAAAAGAAGTGCAGCTCCTGTTTAACCCTGCACCCTTTGCGTCCTCAAGTGACAAGAGCAAGAATCTCTTTTTGGGATTTTTCCTAAACCGAGAGAATGGAGAAATCTATGAGAATTGCCCTCGGTGGTATCCTGCACGAGACGAACACGTTTCGGAATGAGGATGCACAGCTTTCTGATTTTGACATCGTTCGCGGCGAGTCGCTTATTGCGGCTCATCAGGGAGTTCGTTCCTACATCGGCGGGATGCTAAATGCAGCCGCGACGATGGGCGCAACCGTGCTCCCTGCGATGTTCGCGTCCGCCGAAGCTGGTGGTACCATCTCGGAACGAGCGTATTCCGGCATGGTCGATAATCTGCTCGATGAAATCCGAACGGCTCTGCCGATTGATGCCGTTGGTTTGGCGCTCCATGGTGCAGGCATTGCCCGCGGCGTCGGTAACATTGAAGTGGACATCTGCCGAAAAGTCCGCCAACTGGTCGGTCCCACAACTAAGATTGTAGTCACGCTTGATCTTCACGGAAATCTGGATCGGCAGATCTCCGAATATGTCGATGCGATTTTCGGAACCAACTACCATCCCCATACGGACATGTTTGAGCGAGGCCAGGATGCCATAAACATCCTTCCTGGATTGTTCGATGGCACGGTCGTGCCGAGGATCCATATCGAAAAGCTGCCATTCCTGATGGTTACCTCGACTACGATGCATGGCCCGGCGGCCGAGGTAGAGAAATTGTGCCGGCAAATCGAGGACGATCCCGACATTATTGCCTGCACATTTTTCCACGGCTTTGTCTGGACAGACACCCCCGACACCGGTCCATCGGTACTCGCAGTTTCCAACAGAAATATTGAGAAAGCCGCGGAGGCCGCTCGGCGGGTCGCGCGCTTTGTTTGGGATAATCGAGACAAATTCCGTCCCAATGCACTCGCCCCGAAAGAGGCAATCGCGTCCGCTCTCGATGCTGGTGACTGGCCGGTGGCGGTTCTTGACGGAGGTGACGATCCCGGCGGCGGTTGTCCGGGGGATGGAACATATCTGTTACGCGCAATGCTCGAAGCTAACCTTGTCGACGCCTGCTTCGCGGCGATGTTTGACCCATCTGTCGTGGCACAAGCACACGAAGCGGGTGTGGGTGCAACGATCGAGATCGAACTCGGAGGCAAGATAGATCCGAGACACGGCGCGCCCGTTGCCAGTTCGGCTTACATCAAAGCGCTCACTGACGGAAATTTTCTTTGTCAGTCACCAATGGGCAGGGGCAGCCAAGTGTCAGTGGGCCGGACAGTTCGATTGCAGATCGGCGCCATTGATATTGTCGTCGTTTCCGAAAGGCACCAGCCTATCGACCCGGAGATATTCCTCTTGCACGGTATCGATGTGTCCCGCTACCGAATTGTTGCCCTCAAATGCACAAACCATTGGCGGGCGGGCTTCGCCGGTATTGTCAAACGTGACTTCTTGGCCGACAGCCCCGGCATTATGAGCAGGGACCTAAAAACCCATCTTTACAGACAAATACTCAGACCCGTTTGGCCCTTAGATCCACAAGCAACTTATTAGCCCGATGAAAGCCGGCAAGGTGCTTGGCAATCTTACTTGGCAGTCCAAAAGTTTCAACGATCTCCGCGGCCGGCTCAATGCCTGCTTTCGGCTTCTTGACATTGAGGTCGGCCCCGCCTGCCAAGGCGGGGCCGGTGGCGCTTCAGTCCCTGTTGGGGCGGGACCAGATCAGCTGGTAGCCGTCCTCGCCCTCGACTTCCGTCAGCGTCGCGTAGACCCGAGCTTCGCCGCCCCGATCTCCGCTAGCCTGGTCGAGACCGAAGGCGATGAACTGGCCCTCATCTGGTCGCGTCGCCGCGCCGCGAACTGAGAACTGCGACAGGGCACCGCTGGCGGGGCCCTGTCGAACTCGGCTTGGAGTCGCCCGGGATAATACCACCTGACTAGGGGCAACCCGGCTTGGCGCGCGCGCTCGCCCAAGGCGGACCTGTCACACCAATAATATGAAGTCGTGTAAATAGATTCGTTCATGGATTGCAGCGCAACCAACCTAGGGAGAGGGCGATGGGTTTTCTGCAGATTGCGAGCTGGAACATTGAACATCTGAGCGGGGCGCCGCGCGCCGATCGCCGCCAGAGTGCCTTTGCGCTCGCCGACCACATTGAAATGTCCGGCATCGACGTGATCGCCCTTCAAGAAGTGTATCTCACGGCGGCAGACGAGGAAGTAAGGCTGGGGCCAGGGCAACCGCCAATACCGAGCCGAGCAAGAACGGAACGCCGGAACGCCGATCTCGATGTTGTCTGCTATCTGCTGGAAGAACATCTCGATGACCCTTGGGCCTACGAAATTGTACCCAACCGGCAAGCAGGCGACAGAACGCAGCTGTGCGCTGTCATGTGGAATACCACGCGCCTAAGCCTCGATAAGGTCACGGCTTTGGAGGTTAACCACGAGGACGGCGGGGATGTGCTTTGGGATCGCAAACCGCATCTCTTCAGCTTCAGCTCGGAAATTCTGGTCTGGCGGCGTTCCGAGGCTGGTGAGTGGGAGCAACTTCCAGAGAAGCGGGGGCTCAGTCTAGTTCCGCTGCACATGAAGTCGAATTATGGTGGCGTCACCCAGAACCGCAGGGTACGCGGCAAGGAAGCGGCCAGCCTGTGCGCGGCGATAGAGCGCGTTCGGGCCGAGGTCGATCAGACGCTGGTGTTGATCGGCGACACAAACATTCTGAACAACGCCGAACCCGCCATCGAAGCCTTCATCGATGGGGGCTTTCTGGATCTCAACAACAACGACAGCGCGACCTATTGGAGCCTGCAATACAAGGAAGCTCCGTTCGATAGAGCGTTCGTGGCCTCGAATCGTCCCGAGTTCCGATATACCCGGCAGTACGTGTTGCGCTCGTCTGATCTGACGGCTCATGATCGATTCCTGTCCGATCACTACATGATCAAGATCAGTGTCAAGGACTATGTCGACAACGCGGACCCGAGGTGATTGAAGGCTGCTCTGCCACTCGTCTGTTTCAAGAAGGTCGGCGCCGCTCAACGGACCAGCTCAGCTTAGATACCTTGAAATCCAAGCTCTAACCAACTCGGAATAGGGTTCCTTTGGGTCCGCCATGCGCTTTAGCTGCGCCAGCGTGTCTCGCTTGAAACCTTCGATCCGGCTCTTGATTTTTGCATAGAAAGCGATGTCATTGCGGAGCTGCTGTGCCAGAGCTCCCGCCGCCCCCCCAAGTAGGGCGGTCTTGCGAGCAGTTTCGTCGTTGATCTCATCGATGATCTCGGCGAGGCCGATACTGAGTTCCAAGATGAACTCCAGGTCGCGCAACACTTTCGTCCGTGCTTGGACTAGGCTCAGACGGTTAAGACCGTACACCTGGATGGACACCAAACCCATGGGGCTGACACCGGCTTGAGCAGCCAGGGCGACCAAGTTACCGGGCTGGCCGTTCGGCGGCTGACCAAGCGCCGGAGCCGCCGGCGCGACCAACTTCGGAAGCACGAGCCCGATGAGATTGTCGCGATCGACGTAGAATGTGATGTGCTTGCGCGGATCGTCACGCGTCGGATCCAGCAACAGCCGTTGTTCACCCAGCAAAGAATCTCCGGGGCCGTGGGCCCGGCCCGCTTCCGCCGCCAGTGGAAACGCCGAGGATTTGCCCAAAGACATTTTTCTGGTTCGATCGAATTCGCCGCTCGACAGCAACTTGACGATGCTGCCAATGAGGGCGCTCGGCGCCTTCTGCTCGCGGCGGCGATTGCAATCGATGCAGCTTGGCAACAAGTTGTTCCAGTCCATGGCCAGCCAGTAGTAGCCGCGATGACCGGGCACGCCTTCAACCTCGCCCTTCGGTCGGTAATGCTCAACATCGACAGGCTGCGTGCTTCCGTAAAAGCTCTCACAATACGCGCATTTTCCGTGAAAGAGCCGCTCGAGCTCCAACTTGACAGCACTCTCCTTGTAACGCGCGAAATCGAACGCTTTTGCCGCATCGGGTCCGTTCATGTGCTCGATCACGCGATCGAGTTCGGTCTTTCCGGCTTTGTCGGGTTTGTGCAGGATGGAGGGCTCTGTGCTTTGCGAACGTTCGACGCGCCTCATTCGAGCGGATCCCCGGAACCGAGCAGATCCCCGAATCCGAGCAGATCTGCGAGATGGGACTTGACGGCATCCTTGGCGCGTTTGCGCTTTTCCTCGTTGAGGCTCTTGTCCTGTACCCTGCGGCTCGCAACATATTCCGCGACCGCCTCCTGCACGAGCCTACTTACTTCGGTCCTTCCATAAGGCAAACCATTGCCGATCTCGTCGCGAAACGCGAGAAGGATGGTTTGCTCCCGCTCCGACAGGCGCCAGCGCTCTTCCCTCATCCGGAGGAATTCTTCTTCCTTTTTGAGGATGGCTGGTACCTCGGCGAAGGTCGCTTCGATGCGTCGGTCATCGGTGGAGAACAACTGGAAAATGTCTGATGTTAGGAGTTGGTCAATCGTCAGGTTTTCGATGTTCGCGAAGTCGCTGATTTGCTCAACGACTTCATTCATGCTGCTGTCGGCCGTCTGGTCGCGGTTCCTGTAACGGTTCAGCATCATGACCTCTCCGGCAAACATTCCCCTAAGACAGAGCGGGTCATGACTGGTGAGGATGAATGTCGAGCGTGGTAACGCGCGGCGCAGTCCCGAGACGATCTGCATTTTCCAACGGGGATGCAGGTGGGCTTCGATCTCATCGATCAGAATGATGGCGCGGGCGTGACGCGCCGCCCGGGGATCATAATTCGATAGTTGGAACAGCCTGGAGAAGATGTCGCAGACCACGGCAAGAACGGCTCGATAACCGGACGAGACCACGCTCAGCCGCTGCCTCAGAAGTCCATCCGGATTATTGCGTTCGATGTTGATCGCGCAATATTCTTTTCCGTCCTGGTCACGTCCCACGTCGATGTTTCGGAAATGACCGTCGATCTGGATGATGTGGCGAAGTGCACTGACGACCTCGTTGAGCGACGCCGGAGACCTTTTAGATAGTTCGATCAGCCAGGGCTCTGGATTTGAAATCACCTGATCCCGTCTGAACAGCGTGTCGATATGGCGAACCACGTCATCGCGTTGTTCTTTGTCGAATAGTCTGTGCGCGCCGTAGGCGAAGACGAGGGGATGATGTGCGTCGGAGTCATCGCTGAAAATGCCGTTCGACCGGTCGAGCACGAGCTTTAACGTGGGGGCGTCGTTGTGGAATTCGACCTCTATCGATCCGCGATTTATTGGATCATGGCCGGCGCTTCCCATGTACTCGGGGTCGAGGAGAAGGTCGGCAGGGCTTTCATCGAGTTGATTGCGAAGGTGCGTCGGAATGCACGTCAGCGCTATCGCCTCGAGGATGCTACTCTTGCCAGTCGCGTTTTCACCGAGGATCAACAGACATGGAGCATCCGGCACGTCGCTGAATTCGTTGGGCACCGACATCGCAACGGCCACTTCCGGCATTTGCGCCTTCATGCTGAAGTCGATGGACTCCAATGACTTGAAGTTCTGGATCCGGACGTGCTTGATACGTGGCTGGTTGAGGTCGATCTCGGGTTTGGGAAGCTTTTCCTCAATCGCGACAGCATGCGGAAGTCCGCGGTTCTCGTCCTGCCGGCGAACTTCCTCAATGGCGCTGAAGATGATCGGATAAGCATCGCCGTCGCGCCATAGCCGCGCGATGGCCGAACCAATCGTAGGCGGTGCAAGGTTTAGCTTTCGCTTCGTCTGCCTTCGGATTTCGCGACCAATACGCAATGCCAAAAGATATGCTGCGCCGGGATACAAGGCGGACGATTGAAGCGATGGATAGGTATGGTCGCTTGAGGGGCGGGCGAGCAATTCCTTGATCAGCTGCTTCAGGAAATTCCTGCGCTCTTCAACGAGCGCCGATCTATTCAAACTGAAATGGGCAATCGTCGGATCAGCACGTCTGTTCCCGGTGAGGCGCCCATCCAAGCGGATCTGGAAGGCTTGAGTGATCCGTCGTTCACCCGGGTAGTACAGTACGGGGTCTTCGTCCAAGTCGAGCGCAGGTCCTTGGAACGCGTCGAACTCCTGGCTGAACTCCGGTATCTCAGCCCGCTTGCCGATCACAGGAAAATAGTTCTTCCGCGACGGCGTGCAATCGTCGCAGATGGGAAACAGGTTCTCCCAGTGAAAGGCAAGCCACAAATAGCAAGACTTCGTTGTGGCACCTCCGTCCGAAAGTGCATGCGCAGGCGGGCGAAAGCGGTAGGGCGAGAGCCTAGAGCCCATCTGTTCGCAGAAGGCGCAGCGACCTTTGCTGAGTTCCATCAGGCCGGAAGTCACATCGGGCTCGAGGGGATATTTCCAAACGTTGGGAACATCCGTTTGCGCGCTCTCGACGGCGTCTCGCGATAGGTAGCCTTGGATGTCGCGCTTTAACTCCGCCACTTTGCCTTCAAGCAGCGAGCGCGGGTGGAAATCACCTCGCCTTGTATGGTCGAAAAAGAGCACAGTAATTCCCCCTCGCGATTCCGACAGCGCGTAAAAAGAGGACTCTTTTATACTCGTGCTGCCCAGCGATCCCCACTAGCGCCTAGGTTGAAATATGACTAGATAATGGAAATTCGCAAGCTCAAAGGGATTTCCAAGCCGATCAATCCATCAACTTAACCCAGCGGGTGCCGTCATGGATGAGAAAGCGTCGAGTGAGAGACAAATGGCGCCTGAGAACAAACGAGCGCGGCAAGGACATCGCGCTGGGCGTCAGGCCATCGTCCTCGTTCACGGGATGGGTGAGCAGATCCCGATGGACACGATCAAGGGATTTGCGCGGACCGTTTGGCGCGAGTTGCCGTGGTCGCCAACAAGCGAAGACGCCAACGAAATCTGGAGCAAGCCAGATCCCGTGACTGGTTCACTCGAATTGCGCCGGCTGACCACTCGCAAGTCCGCTCAAGGCGGAAATTACCCCAACGGTGTGCGCACGGATTTTTACGAACTGTATTGGGCAGACCTCACTGCCGGTTCGACCTGGGAGCAATTCGTGTCGTGGGTTCGATATCTTCTGTTTCGACCCCTGTCCAAAGTTCCTGAAGCAGTGCGCCCTGCTTGGTTCTTGCTTTGGGTTCTCTCTGCGTTAGCGGTGGGGCTTGCATTGCTGTCAGTGCTTCCGGAATCGATCTGGAGCAAAATTGGGCCTGATTGGCTACGTGGAGTGGTTCTGGCGGTGGTGGCCGCTCTCACCGCGACAGTCCATAATCTCGCGACAAAGTCATTCGGCCGCGTCGTGCGCTATACAAGGGCACAGCCCGACAATATCGCTGCAAGAGCCGCCGTGCGCGAGCGCGGCCTCGCGCTGTTGCGCGCCCTTCACAAGGACGACAAGTACGACCGCGTTATCCTTGTGGCACACAGCCTCGGAACGATCCTGGCCTACGATCTTATTTCCTATTTCTGGGCCGAGCGAGAAGAAGCAAGAACCTTTCCAACGAGTTCCGCCGCGTTTGCCGCACTTCAAAAGCTCGAGCTTGCCGCCGCCGCGTTGGATGCTGTCATTGCCAGAGCGCTGGCTGCGAATTCGACCGCTCGCCTGACCGTCGCACAGTGCAACACAATTCGGACGAGCGAGGAGTTCTCGGGGTTTCGCCAAGCGCAAACCGAACTGCGCCGCACGATGCGGGAACCAGCGAAACCATCTGCCAATTGGCTTATCAGCGACTTCATAACCCTGGGGAGTCCTTTGACACATGCGGAATTCCTTCTGGCTCGTGACTGGCCGGATCTCCTGTCGCGCCAAAGGCAACGTGAGGTACCAACGTCTCCTCCTGTCCGGGAGGAACTGGAGCCGAGAACGCTGGCACTCGCCAAGAAACTAGGGGGCTTTCCGATCGAAACGAACGAGAAGGCTTCGCGCTTGCTCTCGTTTCCGACCTGGAAGAACCCGCCAGAGTGGTCACTTCACCACGGCGCCCCATTCGCAGTCGTGCGTTGGGCGAACGTGTTTGACCGCAGCCGATATGTCTTTCAAGGAGATCTCATAAGCGGGCCGCTCGGCCCTTCATTCGGTCCTGCGATTGAGGACATTGACCTGGCTGACCTCGACGGACAGTCGAAGGGGTTTACGCATACGCTCTACTGGGAAGAGACCGCATCGCCGCAACGGCTGAAAATGCTGCGTAATGTAATGAACATTCTCGACGCTTAAGTCAGGATTGACCTCTAGCAGGCTGTTGAAGAAGTCTCCTGTTTGGCTGTGAGTATGGCCTCGTCGCCGTTGTGGTATGCGAACGTGATCTCGATGGTGCCATCGTCGAGCAATTCGGCATGTCCGTCACCCGAGACTTCGTCCATTTCGTCGCATCCTGCCCATGTGAAGGAAACCATGGACGTGCTGTAGCCGAGATCGAGGCCCGCTTGCATCGCACCGAAGGCGATCTCGCCATGACCGTTAGCCTCGATGGTGATTGTGGCGGGCTCGACCAGGTCGAGATAGTCCCGATCCCACAGATCGGCCTCGACGATTCGCCAGCGGCCAATCAGGCGGCAATTCGACGCCGCACTCATGACGACACCGCTATCAGTTTCGGTAACCGCACCAGATCATAGGCGGCGGCCGCGAAGGTGAAGGCCCATCCGACGCGGTCGCGGCCACGGAACTTGGTCTTGTCCTGCCCCGCGACGGTCTTGATCCAGCCGAACGCCTCCTCGATGCGCTTGCGGATGCGCAAGCTGACCCCATAGCCGGAATGGCGCGTCGTGCGCCCGTCGATGGCCGAGCGGCGACCATTGATGTTCTGCGCCACATGGGGCGTCACCTTCATCGACCGCAAATCTTGGACGAAGTCTTTTGTGTCGTAGGCCTTGTCGGCACCCAGCGTGATCGCTCGTGGCCGGTCGGCGAAGGGTTCGATCATGTGCAGCGCCGCGACCCGTTCGGCATATCCACTGGCCTCTGTCAGATAGGCATCGACCAGCAGGCCATGGCGGTTTTCCATCAGCCCATGCCCCATGAAGCACAGCTTGGCCTCCTTGCCTTTGCCCTTCTTGTAAAGTCTTGCGTCTGGGTCGGTCGTTGAAGCATGCGTCTCGTTGGAACGCCTTTCGCCATGAAAGTCTGCTTACACATTCCGACCGCCGCCATCCGACGGTGGTTCGCCAGGATCGCCCCTTGGGCCGTCCTTCGGCTTGAAGCTCTTGATCGAGGCCCAGGCTTCGATCAGCGTGCCATCGACAGAGAAGTGGTCCGTTGACAGCAGCCGCTTTACCTTGGGCTGCGCCAGGATTGCACCGAGGAACTTCGCGGCGATGTCGCCCTCCAGCAACCGGTCGCGGTTCTTCGAAAACACCGAATGGTCCCAAGCTGGATCGTCAATGCCAATGCCAACGAACCAGCGGAACAGCAGGTCGTATTCCAGCCGCTCCATCAAAAGCCGCTCAGAGCGGATCGAATAGAAGGCTTGCAAAAGCATGGCGCGCAGAAGCTTCTCAGGCGCGATCGACGGCCGCCCGATCGGCGAATAGAGCGCTGCAAACTCCCGTTCCAGCAAAACGAGCGCGTCGTTCACGATCCGCCGGATTGCCCGCAGCGGATGATCACGACGAACCCGATCCTCCAGATCGACATAGCTGAAGAGTTCACCCGTCCTCACATCGCCGCCGCGCATCCATCACTCCAAGACTCGACGAAGCGAATGAATCACGGCGAAAGCCTCCAGGCCAGCTTCTTTTTCAACAGCCTGCTAGGCCCCGAGACCAGGAAAACGCACGTTTGAGCCCAGTTGTGCGGCCTTGCAATCTGATGGCGGAGTCGGTCTCATCTCCAGCACATGCATGAACTAAATTGGGGAGCCAAGGGAGACTTTCCCCCTTGCTCCCCGCAAACGCCGCCTGCGCATGGCAGGTCCGCCGGTTCGCAGGACTGACCACGGCCATCGCTTTTCAACGTCTCCATCTGGTCCCGCTCACGCTGGCAGCCCGGCCATGCTCGCCGGCATTTGCCCCCTCCATCCCCGCGCGCTCGCGCGCCCCCGGGAAGCATGTCGAGGGACATGCCTCCGGCATCTAAGGGAAAAGGAGCAAGGATATGAACATCATGAACAATCAGCAGGTCGAGCAGGGTTTCCGCGTTGACATCTCGCGCGGCGAGCGGATCGGTCGGGTTTCGTCGGAATGGTTTTCGCGGCCGGATGACGAGCGGTATCTTTCGCTGACGGAGCTTTACGACGCCGTGAAGGCGAGGGCGGATCGCGCTACCGCCCGCACCGTGGAAAGCCGCGCCGTACGGGTTGAGGCGAGCCGCGACAATGCCGAGCGGCTTGCGCTTCTCGTTCCCGGACAGGAAGAACCCATCGCCCCGACGCATTGGAGTTTTGGCCAGCTTTGCAGCCTCGTTGGCGCACCGGCAACCTATATGCGCCAGCTTCCCGCGCCATTGGCGGGCATCAATCTGCAGCACGGCTTGCTGTCCCACCGAGCGGAACTCATCAAGACACTCGAAGCGGAAGACGGTCGCGTTGAGTTGCGCGCCGTGACCGGTCCCGACTACGGCCGCATCTGGGATCATGAACTTGTCAGCGCCGTGATGAAGATTGCCGGCGATGGCGTCGGCGATACGATGTGGAAGGTGCCGGGCGTGCTCGATTGGGCGACCATGACCCACAACCCATTTGTGGACGTGACGAAAGACACGACGACGCTTTATGCCAGCGACCGCGACGTCTTCCTGTTTTTGGTCGACGATACGCATCCAATCGAAGCCGGACGGCTGCCGAACGGAGAGCCGGATTTGTATTTCCGCGGCTTCTATGCGTGGAACAGCGAAGTCGGCAGCAAGACGCTCGGCATCGCGAGCTTTTACCTCCGCGCCGTGTGCATGAACCGCAATCTTTGGGGCTGCGAAAATTTCGAGGAGATCACCATCAGGCACTCGAAGTTTGCGGCGCAGCGGTTCGCGCATGAGGCAGCACCCGCCTTGCTCTCGTTTGCCAATTCGTCCCCCGCGCCGTTCGTCGCCGGCATCAAGGCGGCGCGGGAACGGATCGTAGCCCACACCGACGAGGACCGGCAGGCGTTCCTGCGCAAACGCGGCTTCAGCAAGGCCGAGACCGGAAAGATCATCGATGTCGTCTTGCAGGAGGAAGGACGCTCACCGGAAAGCGTGTTCGACTTCGTGCAGGGGATGACGGCGCATGCCCGAACCAAATCGCATCAGGATGCGCGGCTCGATCTCGAGGCGAAGGCAAAGAACCTGCTTGAGCGGGCTTGATCAAAACAACGGACCGGAAGCGAGGGAGGATTTCGCTTCCGGTCCGCTGGCCCGCCGCGCGTCAAGTCGACGCGCTGGAACCTGCCGTATTGTGCGCGTGCCGTGAACCCCTATTTGCGGCATAGCGCTATGCCGGTTTCGTGCGCGCGCTCGCCGGGCTTACGCCCGGCTCGCGGATTCACGCCGCAAATTCTCTGACAAACGACTGGCTACTGAGACGAATACCTAATATATTGGGTGGTAGTATATTAGGTATCCGGTGACTTCTCCCGCATGAGCCTGAGGGAGAGAGTCGCCAGGAACTTGCGCCGTGTACGACAGGAGAAATCCCTGTCGCAGGAAGAGCTTGCCCATCGTGCTCATGTCAATCGCAACTATGTCGGCATGCTGGAACGCGAAGAATTCGCGGCGTCGATCGATATGCTCGAAAAGCTCGCTGTCGCTCTCGGGGTCGACCCGGTCGAACTGCTGCGCGATGACCTTTGAGGCCGCCTGTTCGGTTGTGCGATTCGGCAGCGTGCCAGCCGCCGACATAATCCTTTTGCAGTCTTGCTGGAAACTAATCCTTGTGAAACTCTTGGGCCGCCGGCGGGTTACGGCTCAAGGGGAACCGGCGCTTGTAAAGTGAGGAGTGATCGATGAGCAAGCCCTTGCGGGACGATGGCCCGCCGTTGACGGACAGGGTGAACGATTACGATGAAGCTCACTTCGCAACCTATTTGCGGCTGCTCGACGCCGACGCGGAAGGCGCTGACTGGCGCGAGGCGGTCCAGATCATCTTCGGCATTGATCCGGGGGCCGATCCTGAACGAGCAAAGCGTATCCACGACACCCATCTTGCCCGCGCCCGCTGGATGACGAAGGTCGGCTATCGCCATCTGCTCGAACCGCCCATGCAGTAGGGCCGTCCTTTACGCCACGTTGCTGCCATCATGCGCGCACTCGCAATAAGTGAATTGCGAAGGCGTCCATTCCAAAATCGGGGGTTGTCCCAGCCCCGGAGCGATGAATACATGACCGCCTCTCTCATGTTCGCATCCGGAAAGGGACTTGCCGATGGAACCATTAGAGGACTGGCGCTCGCCGAAGTTCGAAGAGGACCTCGGCCGTCTCGATCGGGGCGGGGTCAGCTTCGAGTTCCTGAGACGCGATGACGAATATCGATCTCACTACAACTCGGTAATGGACCAGAGCTCCAAGGATCCTGACACAGTAATTGCGGCGAGGGAGGGCCTGACCCGGCAGTGGGGTCTCACGTTTCCCAGCTGATCCTTACCGACCAGCCACCAAATCCCATCCCATCTGGCTGCCCCAACATTTTCCGGCGACGCTTGTCATAACGCCGGCACCTGCGGACTTCGAAGATTGCCTTTTCCTCGAGCCCGACGCCCTGCCGGCTGAGAATGCCATCCATAGCAACGGTTTCCATGTCCACATCCGGGATGCGGATGATCTGCATAGGCTATGGTTTCCAGGTGGCACGGCGCCGCTCAAAGCGGCTGTTCTCATCCCGCTCGACGCCCATCTCCCCGAACGCCTCCAAAGCCTGCAGCGATGGCATCGCTGGCTCTCGAGCCAGGCATCTGGTCCACCGCCGCGCTGGCAGCGCTTTTCTCCCTATCGCATCCATCGTTTCAGCCTGATGCTGCGCGCCTGGGATGGGGTCACCGAAGGCGCATCCCGTCAGCAGGTGGCGAGCGTCCTTCTGAATCCGCGCCTCAAGACGATGCGCTCCATCGACTGGAAGAACACCCCGGAGCGTCGTAGGCTCCATCGCTTGCTCAAAGCTGCTCGCGACTTGATCAAGGGCGGCTATCGCCGCCTGCTCAGGCCAGATTCCGAATAATCCAATTCCTTCAAAGCCGACAGCATTACGCCGGCCATCCCTATGTCCCCACCCGGGGGGACATTCGCAGGAGGCCGGCAATTCTGTCACTCCGCCTTGCCCTTTGACCTTCGCCATCCTCGCAACCGATCCGCCAATTCCGTGGCGGTTGTGACGGAGGCCCAAGATGCCACAGAAAACCGATCCCGATTGGCCGCGTTTCGTGCGCACCCCCGAAGCCGCGCGACTGCTCGATCTTTCTCCACGCACGTTGGAAAAGCACCGCTGCGAGGGCACCGGCCCGATCTATCGCAAGCTTGGCGGCCGCGTCGTCTATTCGGTCGCCGATCTCGAAGCCTGGATCGAAGCGGCTGCACGGCATTCGACGTCTCAAGCCGCTAAAGTGCGGCCGACACCGGCCCTCATTCCCGCCGCCGGCACGGCGCGATGACGGTCGCGGTTTCTCCCATGACGACGCATCGGACTTACCAGGGCCAGCAGCTCGAACTCTTCCAGGCGAGGGGCGGGGATATCGCGGCAAGAGATGCACAGGACCTGATGTCCTGGCCGTTCTTCTCGCTCGCCAAATCCCGCCGTGTCCGACCGATCGATTTCAGGATGGGAGACATTTCCATCCGGGTCGAGGCGACCGCCGAACATGGCATGGCGACCATCTGGGATGCGGACATCCTGATATGGGCGGCTTCGCAGATCGTCGAGGCGCGGGACAAGGGCTTGCGCACCTCCCGCTTCATGTCGGCGACCCCTTACGAAATCCTCACCTTCATCAATCGCGACGACTCCGCCCGCAGCTATGAGCGGCTGAAGGCGGCGCTCGACCGGCTGCAATCGACCACCGTCGTCACCTCGATCCGCCAGCCGTCGGAACGGCGCCGTCATCGCTTCTCGTGGATTGCCGAATGGAAGGAGCGGCTGGACGACAAGGGAAGGCCACTGGGCATCGAGATGATCCTGCCGGACTGGTTCTATGCCGGTGTTCTCGACAATGCACTGATCCTGACGATCGACGACGCCTATTTTGATTTGACCGGCGGCCTGGAGCGCTGGCTCTATCGCCTCGTGCGCAAGCATGGCGGCCGCCAGACCTGGGGCTGGAGCTTCGATCTCGAGCATTTGCATCTCAAGTCCGGCAGCCTCTCACCCTTCCGTCGCTTCCGCTTCGAGGTGAGGGCGATTGTCGCCCGACAGCCATTGGTCGGCTACCGGTTGGCACTTTCGTTCGACCCGGACGGGCGAGAGCGGCTGACATTTCGTCCGGCGCCGCCGCAGAGAGCCGCTTTCAAGCGCGAGCGACGGGTGGCGCCATGACTGTCCGCTCTTCCAATCTCGCCAGCAGTGGACAAGCTGTGGATGGGCCCGTGCTATCGGGAACGCTAAAGCCCGTGCTATCCGGGACGCGATCCCCGTGCTATCGGGAACGCAAACGGGCCGTAACCCATTGGCTGATCAGGTCAAATTTGGCCCCTTCTAACTTACCTAACACAGAATCCTTCGGATTCTGCCTAACGCAACCCCGCAAAATCGCTGCTGTGGAAGGCCCGTTCGCCGCCACCCTACGGCGGGCTGGTCGGACGAAGAGCCGACACGTCCGTTCATGGGGAGTTGGGCCATGAGCACGCTTGAGAGACCGGACAGCTTTCCCGCCGATGCGACCGTCGTGGAACTCACCTGGCGCAAAGGCAAGATCGAGCACTGGATCCGCTTTGGCGAAATCACCGCCGAGCAGCGGATCGGCCGCGAAAAACGCATCGTCGGCTTTGCGCCCGGCAGCCTCTTCGCCTTCGTCCGCTGGGCGGCCAACGATTACGGGACGGTGATCTCGCGCATCGACATCGTCCGCGCCGTCCGCGCCGGCGAGAGTTATCAGACGCTGCCCTTCGTCCGCCCCGG
This sequence comes from Sinorhizobium sp. 8-89, assembly GCF_030124325.1. GTDB lineage: Bacteria > Pseudomonadota > Alphaproteobacteria > Rhizobiales > Rhizobiaceae > Sinorhizobium. The sequence goes on along the minus strand of NZ_JASKLR010000033.1, from coordinate 15,600 downwards.
CGGCGAAATCCTGCTCAGGCTCCACGGCTGGCCGAAGGTCGAAACCGTGCTCTTCGCCATCGAGGCGATCGAGGCGCTCGGCATCAAGCCCACGGATGTCTCGCCCGACCATTGGCGGCATCTTCATCACCGCCTCAGCGTCAACGAACCCTTCCACACCTATTCGCGCGAGCAGCATCGCGCCTGGCTGAAGCGGGCGGCGATTGGTGATCCCGGTGACGAAGGAGAGGGGCGATGACGCGCTTCGCCTGGTGTAGCGCGACCTATGTTTCGGCTCTCTTCACCGCGGGGCTGATCTTCTTCCATCCGCAAATGAAGCTCATTTGGAATGCTTCCGCGAGCGCACCAATCGGGCTCTACCGCATAGAGCCGGTCGACCAACTGAATGTCACCGATCTTGCCGTGGTGTGGCCGCCCCACGAGCTTGCGGTCTTCCTCGATCAGCGCGGCTATCTGCCGAAGGGCGTGCCGCTCCTCAAGCGCGTATTGGCGATTGCAGGCACGAAAGTCTGCCGCACCGGCAAGGCGATCATCGCCTACGACATGGTCTATGGCGAGGCGCTCGAGCGCGACAGCCGTGGTCGCCCGCTGCCCGTCTGGCAGGGCTGCATCACGATCAAAAAGAGCCAAGCCTTCTTCATGAATTGGGACGTGCCCGACAGTCTCGACGGCCGGTACTTCGGGGCACTTCCGCTGTCCACCGTGATAGGACGCGCCGTTCCCCTGTGGACCGATGACGAGCCACCAACTTCCACCTCCCCAACCCAACAAAGGAAATCTCCATGAGCCAGATTGGTACCTTCACGCGCAAGGATCACGGCTTCTTCGGTCGCATCCGCACGCTCACCCTCGACATCGAAGTGGCAATCCTGCCGGCCGACGAGACGGACGCCGAGAATGCACCGAACCACCGCGTCTTTGCCGCCGGTCAGGAAGTCGGCGCGGCTTGGGACCGCACAGGCGAGCGCGCCGGCAGCTACCTTTCGGTCGCAATCGACGATCCGTCCTTCGTCGAACCGATCCGCGCCCGGATGTTCGAGTCGGACACCAAAAAGGATGTCTGGAACCTTCACTGGACGCGAAAAGTCCGGCGCGACGAACAGAGCTGAGCCATGCGTGCACAACGTTCCCGTGGCTCTTCCAGGCCAATCCCGTTGATCGATTATGCGCCGATCAATCCCCTCGACCCGATCGCTTATCCCACAGCCGTCGCGCGCAGCGAAGGTCAAGGGCGGCGGCCGATTTTCCGGGAGGCAGGCATGCCTTCCAGCGCTGCCCGTCCGGAAAATCTGGGCCGGCGGCGGAGCCTTGCCCTTGACCGCAGTGAGCACGATGGCAGGCTCGCTGCTGTTCGGGACGGTGTTGCTTGCGCTGTCATCCCAGCGGTCAGGACGCTGCCGATCGCACTCGCAATGCTCGTCGCACTGCCCTGCGTCGCTTCAGCCGATCCGCCATCGAGCGACCGGTTCGCGAGCCGCGCATCCGTCACCGTGTCGTCCGATCCCGATCCCGGTTTCGTCGCCGAAGCCGCCAAACGCTTCGCCATTCCAGAGCGCTGGATACGCGCCGTCATGCATGCCGAAAGCAGGAGCAATCCGGCCGCGATCTCGCCCAAAGGTGCGATGGGCCTGATGCAGATCATGCCGGCAACCTGGGCGGAATTGCGCGCGCGTCATCACCTCGGCGACGACGCCTTCGACCCGCGCGACAACATTCTTGCGGGCGCTGCCTATCTCGCCGAACTGCACGATCTCTACGGCTCGCCGGGCTTTCTCGCTGCCTACAACGCCGGCCCCGGTCGCTACGAAAAACACCTCGTGACGGGCGCTCCGCTGCCCCGAGAGACGGCCGATTACGTGGCCAGCATAGCGCCGATGATCGATGAGCAAGCAGTTCAGGTAATGCAGATTGCCGCCCGTTCCCGGCGCACTGACTGGGCGGATGCGCCGCTGTTCTTCAGGCAGCGCGCCGATGCGGATCAAGCAGAATATGCCTCGGCGGACAGGCCGTCGAAACGGTCGGGGAACAGAACCGCGATCATCGATCTCTCGGCTCTCGCTCCGGTGTCCGACGGCATATTCGTCCGGCGCATAGCCGATGAGAAGGGGCAGCCATGAGAAGTGTGGCCCTTGGTGCTATGGCGAACCGGCTAGTAGCGGCAGCGGGTGGAGGCGGGGAAGCGGCAGAGGCAACCGGGTATTGCCGCCCGTAATCGGCAGGGCGTGCCCGCGGCGCCGACCGAGGCTCCGAGCGGTGGTATGGTCGCCGCCTCGAAACGACGCAGGAGGCGGCTGATGGAGTATTTTTGCGGACTGGACGTGGCGATGGACGAGACGGCGGTCTGTGTCGTTGATGATGCGGGCGAGGTGCATCTGCGGGCGGTGGCGGTGACCGATCCGCAGGCGTTGTTGGCGCTCCTCAAACCCTTTCTGCCGCGGCTGCGGCGCGTCGGCCACGAGGCCGGCTCGCTGTCGCCGTGGCTGCATCCGGAGCTCAAGAAACTCGGCCTGCCGGCGGTGTGCCTGGAGACCCAGCACGTGCGCGCGGCGATGTCGGCGCAGCGCAACAAGACCGACGCACTCGGCATCGCCCACATCATGCGCACCGGCTGGTTCCGGCAGGCGCATATCAAGACGGAAAGCTGCTACCGGATGCGGCTGTTGCTGACGCACCGGCGCAACCTGAAGCGCAAGTTCCTCGATCTGGAGAACGCCATCCGCCATTCGCTGAAGGCGTTCGGCATCAAGCTCGGCAGCACCTCGCGCGGCGCGTTCGACACCGCCGTGCGCGCCGCGGTGGCGGACGATGCGCTGACCAGCGAACTGATGGAGGCGATGCTGACGGCGCGGGCGGCGCTGTGGAAGGAGTATTGCCGCCTGCACGATCTGGTGGTGAAGATCGTCGCCCGCAGCGAACTTTGCCGGCGCTTCCTGGCGATTCCGGGCGTCGGGCCGGTGACGGCGCTCTCGTTCATGACGGCGATCGACGATCCGTCGCGGTTTCGCCGCTCGCGTGACGTCGCGGCCTATTTCGGCCTGACGTCGCGACGATGGCAGTCGGGCACCTCGATCGACGTTCAGGGGCGGATCTCGAAGGCCGGCGACGCGGATGTCCGGCGTGCCTTGTACGAGGCGGCCTCGGCGCTGATGACGCGCTTCCGGGGCAAGGACAAGCTCAAGACATGGGGCCAGGCGCTGGCCAAGCGCGGCTGCCATCGCAAGGCGACGGTCGCGGTGGCGCGCAAGCTGGCGGTGATCATGCATGCGATGTGGTGCGACGGCACGGTCTATGTCGGCGACCCGATGGCGAGCGCCAGCGATGCCGCCGCGCAGGCGCATCTGAAGCGCCGCAAGCTTCTCGGCGCGCATCGATGAGCAGAGTAACGACAGCCGAAACGCAAAGCGTCCGCAGGACAACGGACGCGATCTGAACACGGGAGCTCCGCTCTGGCGGATGAGGACTGGTGCAGACCAGGAACGACGGGACGCACGTTATCTTGCCTGCGGCCGCGCCGATCGAAAGACGGCCGGACCGCGTTGGATTGCCTGTGATGCTGCCCCGTGAATCCGATGGAAAAATGCACCGCGATGGCAAAAGCGCCGCCGTGCCGCGGCCCGAAACCGCCATCGCCGAGTGCGGAGGACTGCACGGCGCACCGGAACTCGAAACCAGGTGGGAGCAGCGTATTGTGGCGAAGACCAGTGTATTTTACAGTATCGACAAGGAGAAACGACGATGCTCGACAGTTCATCCAAAGCACAACCGATTAGGACGGCAAGATAAAAGGCCGCACATCGCGGCTTGGACGGTCGGTTGTTTTGATTGGGTTTTCTGGCCATCTGCGCACATCGTCCGCACAAGACGCGATGTGTACGCCTCTGAATTCTCGTTGCCTTTCAACGAAATTGGCACCTCGCGCCGGATTTCGCGATGAACAAGGACGATGATTTCCGTGTCCGGCCCGGGCGCATCCGTTCCTCTAGGAGCCAGAGGGCGAGGCCCTTCATCGCCCAGGCGCTCGCGGCGATCGCAAAGGCAGGCGGGCGTGTGTCTCGATCCGGCAAGATCAGCAGGGGCAAAGGCCGGAGCCCGAGTTTCGCGCGTGGCCGTGTCGCAAGCGTCCGCGCCAACCGGCTGATCACCAGCCGCACGCGGCTTTGCACCGTCAAGGCGCGTGTCGTGCGCAACAGGGGACAGCGCGCGCCTCTCTCGCGGCACCTCGATTATCTCCGCCGCGACGGTGTCACCCGCGACGGCGAAAAGGCGCGGCTGTTCGGGCCCGAGAGCGACAATGTCGATGCGAATGACTTTGCCGATCGTTGCAAGGAGGACCGGCATCATTTCCGCTTCATCGTCTCGCCGGAAGATGCGGTCGACATGGAGGATCTAAAGCGCTTCACGCGCGAACTTATGGGCCAAGCGGAGAAAGATCTCGGAACGAGGCTCGACTGGAGCGGCGTCGATCACTGGAACACCGACAATCCTCACGTTCATGTCATCCTGCGCGGGCGCACCGACGACGGCCAGGACCTCGTCATCGACCGCGACTATATCCGCTCCGGTTTGCGCGACCGTGCCCAGGATCTCGTGACGCAGGAACTGGGCCCCCGAACCGAGCTCGACATCAGCCGCTCGCTGGAGCGCCAGGTCGAGGCGGACCGCTGGACCGCGCTCGATCGCCAGCTTTTGACCGACGCCCGGCCGAACGGTATCATCAATGTGGCGCCATCGCCCGACCGGCAGCCGGATGCCTATCTGGTCCAGAAGGTCGGACGCCTTCGATACCTGGAGCGGCTTGGCCTCGCCCATAGCATCGGCGGCGGGCAATGGGCCCTTGCCGAGGAGGCCGAAAGCATCTTGCGGGAACTCGGGACCCGCGGTGACATCATCAAGCGGATGCACCGGGCGCTATCGGAACAGGGGATTGAGCGCGGGCCGGCAGATTACGTGCTCGCCGGCGAGCGGCATGCTTCGCCGATCATCGGCCGGCTGGTCGATCGGGGTCATGATGACGAACTGAACGGCACGGCCTATGCCGTGGTCGATGGCATCGACGGCCGCATCCATCACATCCGCTTTCCCGACCTGGAGGCGACCGGCGATAGCGTGCCCGGATCGATCGTCGAGCTGCGTCTGTTCCAGGACGCAAAGGGTGAGAACAGGGCGGCGCTTGCCGTCCGTTCCGATCTAACGCTTGACGCACAGATCAAGGCTGATGGTGCGACCTGGCTCGATCGCCAATTGATCGGCGGGAGCGCGCATAATCTCGGCGGCGGTTTCGGACTCGAGGTCGGCCAAGCGATGGAGGCGCGGACCGAGCATCTCATCGAAGAAGGGCTTGCCCGGCGAGAGGCAGGCAGGGTTATCTACGCCCGCAACCTCCTCAGCACCTTACGCCGGCGAGAGCTCGATGTGCTCGGTGACAAGCTCTCGCACGAATTGAACCTGCCGTTCCAACAGGCGGGGCAGGGAGACTATGTCGCCGGCACCTATCGCCAGCGTTTTGCGCTCGCCTCCGGTCGCTTCGCCATGGTCGACAACGGTCTCGGCTTCAAGCTCGTTCCCTGGACCCCGTCTATGGAGAAGCACCAGGGCCAATACGTCTCCGGTGTAGCCCGCGCCGACGACAGCGTCGACTGGAGCTTTGGGGGCAAACGCGGCCTCGGTCTTTGAACCGCAAGCACCAAGTATTTTTGCGATGCGCTTCGCCGGCCTGCGATGCTCGCTTGCGCGCGCGTTGCAACACGCTGCGCAATTGCCTTCCACTGTCCGCCCGCTTCATCCTCGTAAGGGAAACCACCGACTTGCCGGCCACGCGCGTCCTCTGGAGCCAGATCCTCGTTGTCCTCCTGATCGTGTTCACCATGGTCTGGTTGGCCACACAATGGACGGCGTGGCGGCTCGGCTTCCAGCCGCAGCTTGGAGAGCCCTGGTTCGAGCTGGCAAGCCTGCCGATCTACCCGCCGCCGGCGCTCTTCTGGTGGTGGTATTTCTATGATGCCTATGCGCCGCAACTCTTTGTTGAAGGCGGCGCGATTGCCGCGTCCGGAGGGCTGATCGCGATTGCCGCCGCCATCGCCATGTCGATCTGGCGGGCGCGCGAGGCCAAGGACGTTCATACCTATGGCTCGGCCCGCTGGGCCGAACGCGAGGAGATCGAGAAGGCAGGCCTCCTCGGCGACGACGGTGTCGTGCTTGGGCGCTATGATGACGCCTATCTCCGTCATGACGGCGCCGAACACGTTCTCTGCTTTGCCCCGACCCGGTCGGGTAAGGGCGTCGGGCTTGTCGTGCCGACACTGCTCACCTGGCCGGGTTCGGCCATCGTCCATGACATCAAGGGCGAGAACTGGGAGCTCACTGCCGGCTTCCGAGCGCGGCATGGGCGCGTCCTGCTCTTCGATCCGACCAATCCAAACTCGGCAGCCTACAATCCGTTGCTGGAAGTTAGACGAGGCGAATGGGAGGTGCGGGATGTCCAGAACGTCGCCGACGTCCTGGTCGACCCCGAAGGTTCTCTTGAGAAGAGGAACCATTGGGAGCACACCTCCCACTCGCTTCTCGTCGGCGCGATCCTGCCTGTACTCGATGCGGAGAAAGACAAGACGCTCGCCGGTGTCGCGGCGTTTCTTTCCGATCCGCGCCGGCCGATCGAGTCCACCTTGGCGGCGATGATGACGACTCCGCATCTCGGGCCGAAAGGGCCGCATCCGGTCATCGCCAGCGCGGCCCGGGAGCTGCTCAACAAGTCCGACAATGAACGCTCGGGTGTTCTGTCGACGGCGATGTCGTTCCTGGGGCTCTATCGCGATCCGGTCGTCGCCACGGTCACCCGGCGCTGCGACTGGCGGATTGCCGATATCGTCGGAGGGGAGCAACCGGCAACGCTTTATCTGGTCGTGCCGCCCTCCGACATCTCACGAACCAAGCCGCTGGTCCGTCTCGTCCTCAACCAGATCGGCCGTCGGCTGACGGAAGATCTCCACGCTCGTGAGCGCCGGCACCGCATGCTGATGATGCTCGACGAATTCCCGGCGCTCGGCCGCCTCGACTTCTTCGAAAGCGCGCTCGCCTTCATGGCCGGCTACGGCATCAAGGCGTTCCTCATAGCCCAGAGCCTCAATCAGATCGAAAAGGCCTATGGTCCGAATAATTCGGTCCTCGACAATTGCCATGTGCGGGTAAGCTTCGCCACCAATGACGAGCGCACCGCCAAGCGCGTGTCGGACTCGCTCGGCACGGCGACCGAGATGCGGGCGATGCAAAACTATGCCGGCCATCGGCTGGCGCCCTGGCTCTCGCATCTGATGGTCTCCCGCTCCGAGACGGCGCGGCCGCTGCTCACCCCCGGCGAAGTGATGCAGCTTCCGCCGGACGACGAGATCGTCATGATGGCCGGCATTCCGCCGATACGAACGAGGAAGGCACGATACTACGAGGATGCGCGGTTGACGGAGCGGGTCATGTCCGCACCCACAAGCGGCGAGGGCACAGAGAACCCGCTGGCCAGGGACGACTGGTCCGATCTGGTCCCGTTGGCAGGTAAACCGCTGACTGACGATGGTGCCGCTGGTGCGGAAGCAGTTCAGCCCGGTCGCGGAAACGGAAGCGACGATGAGGCGAATGCGGGGCTCCGTCGAGAGCCCGGGCTGGAGGCCCATAAAGACATAGCACCTGAACCGGCAACGTCATCAGTTAACGAGTTTGATCTGGATGGCGACGAGCCCGAGCGGGAGGCTGTCTCCACGCGGACGCTCGCGCGCCGTATGCGCCAAGTCGCACGCCAAGCCTCCATGGATCCGAATGACGGCGTGGAACTTTGAGATGGCTGTGACTCCCGAAAAGAAGCAGCGCCTGTCTGTGTATCTTGAGCCGGAGCTTAAACGCCGACTTGCCGACTTCGCCGATCGGCGGCAGCAGTCGGCCTCGCTGATCGCGGAAGCTGCCATCGCGTCCTTCCTCTCGCCGGATGCCGATGAGCGAAAGGAAGCGGCTATCGTCAAGCGCCTGGATCGAATTGAACGATACGTCCAGCGATTGGAGAGGGACCTGGAAATCACGAGCGAAGCGCTCGCGCTTTTCATTCGATTCTGGCTTAACTCGACAGTTTCATTGCCAGAGGCAGTGCAGGTTGAGGCTAGAGTTAAGGGCGGAGAACGATATGATCGATTTATCACCGCTCTTGGCAGGCGTATAACCCAAGGTCAAAAGCTTCAACAGGAGATATTGGAAGAGTCTGATCGAAAGGGCTAAGCGTTGTCCTTGACTGCGTATTACACGGAGGTGGCGCGCGGATCGGCGTACATTATGCCCGTTGAGTATAGTTACCGGACAGCAGTCTTCTTCGAACTCGATATCTTCATTCTAGTTCGCGCGCACGCCAACCTGTAGCCTGTTTGACTGATCACGCGCGCGGTCGAGAGAGTTTAAGGAACGTCATCTCGCGTTCCCGGACTAGGCTTGCGTGCGCTGGCTCATCGACGTACGTTTTCTTGCCAAGGGACAATGGACGGAAGCAGAGATATTCGCGATGCAGGCCCTCCCGGAAAGCTGAGGCTCCGACGCGCGGCACGTGCTAGTCGCCCAGCGACAGCGCGACGCGAAACTGCAGCTTGATCGACGGTTGGTCGGGCTTGGCATATCCCCATCAAGCGACGCCGTCGCCGGCTCGTCAGCTCTGGAATCAGCTCAATACGATCTCGGCCCTGTTGGAACCAATCGCAGAAGGCAGCCACTGCCTTGCGCCGGGCCGCCTTGCTGATCAGGAAATAGCTTTCCTTGTCGAGAACCGAGATGTCCGAGAATTTGACGAGGTCGCCGTGTCGGCTCCTTCAACGGTGCTCGCCAACACGCCGGCGCATGAGCTCGGCGCCGCCGTGATCAAGGGCGTGCTCGAGCGCGCAGGCGTCGAAGCGGGCGAGGTGGACGAGGTGATCCTCGGACAGGGCCTGCAGGCCGGAGGAAGGCACGGTCACCGCCGGCAACGCCTCCGGACTCAATGACGGCGCCAAGCGCAGGCCTCCAAGCGCGGCATCCAGCCGCTCGCCCCTATCGTTTTCTGGGCAACGGCCGGCGTCGATCCGCAGGTCATGAGCACCGGCCCGATCCCGGCTTCGCGCAAGGCGTTGGCGAAAGCCGGCTGGGCGATCGGCGACGTCGAACTCGTCGAGGCGAACGAGGCCTTCCCCAGGCCTGCGCGGTCAACAAACACCTCGGCTGGGATCCGTCGATCGTCAACGTCAAGCGCGGCGCGATAGCCATCGGCCATCCGATCGGCGCTTCCGGTGCCCGCGTGCTCAACACGCTGCTGTTCGAGATGAAGCGCCGAGGCTAGAAGAAGGGGTTTGCCACCCTGGGCATCGGCGGCGGCATGGGCGTTGCGATGTGCGTGGAAGCGATGTGAGGGAGGCGACTGTCCTGACCGGCGCCGACTATAAGTCTCCCTGATTCGCACTCGATTGCTCGTTTAGGACACGGGTTGCACGCGTAAAACGACCGCGTCGTCCAATGCGCTGCCAAAACCTTCTGGAGCCAACTTCGAGGCGCAATTCTGGCATGTTTTACGGGTTCCGGCCTCGTCGCTTGAGCATATTCGGTGACCGGGCACGCCGTACCGTTGGTAATCGAAGGGACAATGTCAATCACCATCATCTGATGCCTCGGAGAAGTACTACGCCCGCGCGCTCAAATCCCAAAGGCAAAGGGCGCCGACCTGCATCGCAGCGTCAAGCAGCCGACGCGAAGTGTGCTCAAGAATGCAGGGCGTTCAAATACATGCTGCTGGGCCTGGTACGAGATCAATTACCCGACCTGACGGGGGTTTTTCGAGGCTCACAATTAAACGGTCGGTTGAAGCGAGAATTGGCCCTCTTCGATGCAAAAAGTGGACCTTTTGCTCCAGCTGTTGATCGCGCATGATCACTATCTAATAGGTGCGAGCCCCTCCGGCCTCGCCAGTCATTAATAACGCGTTTCGATAACTACGTACCGGTCTGGAGATTCAATGGTCGAGAATGAGGCAAAAAAGGAAAAATCAAATAGCCCGGGCCGGGCAGTTGCCCAGCCTCGGAGCGAATTCGTCCGGCGTCCCCAAGGCTTCGACGCAAGACGGATTCACGCATACGAGACGCTAGTTAATGACCCTGATCGCCTACAGCTCTTTTGCTACACGGACCGGCTGTCTTATCGGCCAGGTGATGAAGTAATTGTGCATGCAAGCACGAATACCCAGAACTTCTCTCTCGAAATACGCCGCGATGACGGCACCTCCAAGCCGCTGGCGACTATTCAGAAGATCAGTGCGCCCTTTACCGCCGTGCCTGATGATTTTGCTGCGCAGGGCTGTAATTGGCCAGTTGCGGCGCGCTTGACTGTGCCGTTGGACGCTCCGAGCGGTTTTTATCTCATGATCGCGCGCGGCACCGACGCAAAGGGCAATATTCAAGAGCAGGAGCATGGCTTTACCGTGCTTGCCGCTTCCCCTGGCGAGAAGGCTCCGATCCTGTTCGTGTTGGCGACGAGCACGTGGGCAGCCTATAATGATTGGGGCGGATCATGCCACTATCTTGCCCACAATGAGCCGCGAGGTTTGCCGATCGCGCCTATACTATCCATCCATCGTCCATGGGCACGTGGTTTCATGTCGCTGTCTCCGGGCGCGCCAATGAAGGGTAACGCGTGGTCGCTTGAACCTGGTGCAGCGCCGCGCTATCCCCAGGAGGAGTTCGCTGCTTTGAATGGCTACACACGCTATTATGCGAATGCTGGGTGGGCGAACTATGAGCGGCATTTTGCACTCTGGGCTGAGCGCGAAGGATATCGCTTTGATTTTGCGACCCAGACAGACTTGCACAACGATCCGGATATTTTGACGCCGTATCGCTGCGTCGTGATCGTCGGACACGATGAATATTGGTCTTGGGAGATGCGTGAGGCGATCGACCGCTACGTGGAAGCTGGTGGCAGGGTGGCCCGCTTTGGCGGAAACTTTGCTTGGCAGATTCGTATTGAGGGCGGAGGCACACGCCAAGTGTGTTACAAGTCGCTTGCTCGGGATCTTGACCCTGTTGTGGGGACTGAAAATCAGCGACGAGCTACAGTGGAATGGGAAGATTCCTTGGTCAACTGGTCAGGCGCTGCTACGTTTGGTCTCAGCGCTGCCTGGGGAGGTGTCTACGCCAATTATGGGGTACACGCTCCACGCGGTTCGGGAGGTTTTACCATTTACCGCCCGGATCATTGGGCATTCCAAGGGGGTAACTTTTACTATGGCGATGTACTTGGCGCGAGTGCCCGCATTTTCGGCTACGAGGTTGATGGTCTCGACAACATCGTGAAGGACGGTCTGCCGGTCCCAACGTTCAGCGATGGCGCACCCGCGAACCTGCAGATATTGGCAATGGCCCCTGCGAGCGACGATGATGTGGATGGCATGGCTATTTTGCGATATGGAAACAATTCTCCAGAAAACCTCGAGCGGGCGGCCCGCGGTACCGGCATGATCGTGCATTTCACCAGAGGTGCGGGAGAGGTTTTCAACACTGGTGTAACTGATTGGGTTGCGGGCCTTGCCGCGCGCGAACTTGGCACCGAAATTGTGACGCGCAATGTACTTGATCGGTTTATTCGCGGCTAAAAGGTTAGCCCCAACGGAGTTGGAGATCGCTGTGGAGGAGGCCGTGCGACTGAAGGAGAGGGGGATGGCCGCAGAGGTCATCGCTGTCTCCATTAGTCCTGGAGAGTCCGCCGATACGATCCGCGCAGCACTTGCAATGGGTGTCGATCGCGGAATTCATGTTAAGACCGCTGAGTTTGTCGAACCCCTATCCGTAGCTAAACTTCTCGCTCGCCTGGTGGCGAAAGAAGCTCCAGATCTTGTTCTCATGGGCGAACAAGCCGTCGATGACGACTGCAGTCAAACTGGTCAGATGCTTGCAGGCTTGCTTGACTGGCCTCAAGCCACCTTTGCCTCGGAACTCCTCGTCGATAATGGAATGGCCAATGTTACGCGAGAGGTAGACGCCGGCCACCCGCAACAGCGGCATCAAAGTTGGATCAGTCAGCGAGTTGATTGCACTGCTGCGGGCCGAGCCCGGTTTGCTTTAGGAGAACAAGAAACGTGACTGCGCTGCTTATCGCCGAGCACGAGAATGCTGAGCTCAAGGAGAGCTCGCATCGGGCCCTTTCCGCGGTCACCGCACTTGGGGCGCCTGTGCACATCCTGATTGCTGGTCTGCATGCCCGGCCGGCGGCCGAAGCAGCCGCGCAGCTCATTGGCGTGGAAAAGGTCCTGCTCGCCGACCATCCGCTTTATGAGCATCAGCTTGCGGAGCCGATGGCGGAACTCGTCCTTTCGCTTTCTGCGTCTTACAATGCCTTCGTCGCGCCTGCGACCGCCCCCGCGAAAAAGCCTCATGCCTCGCATTGCGGCACGACTGGATGTGATGCAGGTCTCAGACGTGATTAAGGTCGTCTCTCCAGACATTTTCGAACGACCCATATATGCCGGCAATGCGATCCAGACGGTCCAGACAACTGACGCAATTCTCGGTTCGTGCGCCAAGAGATTGCTGAGAGTAGCCGACCCGAAATTGACAACGGCGCGGATCATTATTTCGGGTGGGCGTTCACTCGGGAGTGCCGAGAACTTCACCCAATTGTTGGCGCCGGTAGCCGATCAATTGGGCGCGGCTATCGGTGCGCCTCGAGCAGCGGTTGATGCCGGCTACGCTCCTAATGACTGGCAGGTTGGCCAAACCGGAAAAGTTGTCGCGCCTGATCTTTATATTGCGGTCGGAATTTCCGGAGCAATTCAGCATCTGGCCGGAATGAAGGACTCAAAAGTGATCGTCGCGATCAACAAGGATCTGGATGCCCCGATCTTTCAAGTAGCCGACTACGGTCTCGCGGCCGATCTGTTCGAGGTTCTTCCGCACCTCCAACAGCAGCTTGCAACAGTAGCTGTGGTTTAACGGGCTGCCGTCGACAGCCATGGATTTGGTTCGTTCAAAATGGTATTGGAAATTAATTCCGTTTTGGAAAGATTATTGGGTACAGCGGAGAATGTTAGATGACAGTTGCGGCGGTATCGAGATGCCTATCATTGTTAGAAATCCTGGCTGGAGAGAGTGAGGCAGTTGAACTTTCAGAACTGGCCGATCGACTTGATATGCCGGCAAGTGCGGTGCACCGGCTGCTTGCCACTCTGGCTGGTCATGGTTGGGTGGTACAGGAAACTGCGAGCCAGAAGTATGCTTTGTCCTTGCGGATGAGCACGCTGGCGTTTCGCAATCTCGATGCACGAAACGTTCCGGACGTTGTGCAGTCTATCCTGGATCGGTTGGCGTTACAAACTCGGGAGTATTGCCGGCTGGCCATACTTGAAGGTCAGGATCTCGTTTGGGTCGCGCGGGCGCAAGGTGCCGCCCACGGTCTGAAGTATGATCCCGACATGGGGCAGGAGATAATTTTGCACGCGACGGCGAACGGTAAGGCTTGGCTTGCGACTTTACCGGAGGAACAAGCACTTTCAATCGCGTATTCGCGGGGGTTCGGCGGTGGTCGGAAGCTCGGGCCGAACAGCGCGCGCAACATCGATGAACTGCGCGTTCGGCTTGCGGAGACCCGGCGCCAAGGATTTGCAACTTCGGTGGAGGAGGCCGAAGCCGGCACCGCGGCAATCGCTGTTCCTTTTCGCGCGAGCGCCGACAGCAGTGCCGCAGTCGCTGGAACCATTTCGGTGGCCGGACCGCTAGTTCGAATAACGCCGGACCGGTGGGAAGAGCTGGCGAGCGCACTTCATCGTGCGGCCGCTGAGCTCAGCGAGATCTGGCCACTCCGCAGCCGTCAACGCGACGCAGCGCGACCCAGAGAGCGTGTGCCGTCGATGATCTCCGGCTGATAAGTGACCACCGCTGACAGATGAAGGTCATGGTCGGCATGTCCGTGAGTAAAAGCGTTCGTAGATCTATTGTCATCAATCATGCCACAGTACGAGATCGTGCTGATATGCCTACTTTCGTGCGTCTATGCGCCGAACGAGGCATCGAGACTGTTTCCATTTGGGGGGATGAGATTGAAAGGGTCGGTGAGGCCACGGCGCTTGCTGCGCTTCGGACGCATGGCATCGCCGTATCAGGCTACAACCGGATTGGTCCTTTCACCGACGAAGGTTTGGCCCGGGCGCCCTTTGAACTCGAGCGCGCAGCAAGGTTTGGCGCTGACCACGTCTTCCTGTTTACCGGCGGCCTAGCAGAGACGGAGCACGATCTTGGCGCCGCTCGAAAACGTGCTGAAGACAGGATTGCCCAATTGCTTGAGATGGCAAGGCCCGTGGGGATCAAGCTCGCGATCGAGCCCCTCCACCCAATGCTTGTCGGCGATCGTACCGTGATTGCTAGTCTTTCCCACGCAAATAATCTTTGCGAAGCGCTCGGCTCAGGCATCGGAGTCGTCGTGGACGTCTATCACGTCTGGTGGGATGAACGGCTGGAAGCGGAGATCCTCCGTGCTGGCCAAGCTGGCCGGCTCTTAGGCTTTCATGTCAACGACTGGCTCGTCCCGACAAGACACCTTCTTACCGACAGAGGCATGATGGGTGATGGGATCATCGATCTCGCTTCCATCGACCGGATGATGCGCCGGGCAGGGTTCGAAGGCCCTGTCGAAGTGGAACTCTTCTCGACCGATTGGTGGGCGCGCGATCCCGCTGAAGTCCTGGATATCGCACTCAGCCGTTGTCAGCGGATCTTCCGGAGCAATTAGAATGAAACACATACCCAATCTCGACTGCCGCTCGCGCGTATATGCGGTTTTTGGCGATCCCATCGCGCATGTGCAGACGCCGCGCCTCATCAATCCAATCTTTGCAGCAGCCGGCGCCAACCTTTACGCGGTGCCCTTCATGTCACGGCTGAACATTCGATGGTGCATGGAATGCATTTTCCGCGGTGTCCAATCTCGCTGGCATTGGTGTGACGGTCCCGCACAAAGTAGCCGCGTGCGCACGCTGTGCAACTTTGACCGCCACAGCAAAGGCGGCTGGCGCAGTCAACGCGGTCCAACGCGGCGCTGACGGGCGCATGCACGGAGCGCTTTTCGACGGGCAGGGCTTTGTCGACGGCTTGGGCGAAGCGAAGAGCCGTTTGCGCGATGCCCGGGTGCTCATGGTGGGGGCAGGCGGCGCTGGCCGTGCCATCGCGTTTGCCCTTGCAGCGGAAGGTGTCGGTCAGCTCGATATCATCGATCCCATACGGTCCTCGCTTGCTTTTACGCTTGAGAGGTTCAACGCCGTTCGAGGAAGAGAATGCGCGAGAGCGGCCGACGTTTCGGAAGGTTGGGACTACGACGTAGTCATCAATGCTTCGCCTGCCGATTCCGATGAAGCCGCCCCTTTGTTCCGAGATGATTGCGCCCCCGGTTTCCGGGATGATCTCGCCCCCTGTTTAGTGGGGTCTGCAGGCGATGATTGTTGTCAGTTCATTCAGGCGAGGTGTCAAGCTTTGCGCATTTCGCTGATTGTGAGCAGCCATTTCACGCGATGGTGAGCGCTCATTTCATCTGATCGTGAGCAGGTATTTCACGCGATCATGAGCGGCCGCT
>NZ_JASKLR010000032.1 GCF_030124325.1 Sinorhizobium sp. 8-89 | reverse complement strand
GAAGGGTGAGCTGCAAATAGCACTGCGACATGCACAAATCTCCAAGGGCCAAGTCATTGTTTTTATTGCCATGTCGCACTTGGAAATAGAATGTACCCCGCTACACGAGCGGATCGCATAATCTATGTTATGGAACATCTAGGCGGTTTTGGCGTGAGCAGTCAGCGAATGAGCTCGCACAGATCCCCCGGGCTTCGCCGGCACGCTTTCTGTAACAGAGGATCTTGATCGCGCGCATGCGCGTCGGGGTATCCAAGCGATCTAGCGCATCCGGACTAATGGATTGGCACACGATTGACGTTTAATCGGCGGCTTGAAGTGCAACGACAAAGCGAAGAAGCTCATGCGATTTAGATCATGCGCGGGCCTGTAGCTTCGCGGCTCGTTCTCAACGCACTAGCTGGCGCATGCCCGAATAGGCCTTGCGGCCCGATGGCGCCGGACCTGAACCCACCCCGCAAACGACAGAGGACACATCGCCGAACCCGGACTCCCCGCGCACCGCGGCGCCGACCGTGCTCATCTCCATCGTCGAGGCACGATGTCAGCGCATCACCGGGCCAAAACGCCCGCCCAACGCCAGCGGCGGTGAGAGAAGCGGGCTAGGTTGATTTGGCTTTAAGGGCGTACGCGTTGCGCGCGTACCTCACGGCAGCCGAGTCCGAGCTTGCAGCTTCTCTCAGGACTGTTGTTGTCCAACGGCAACTTGGTGCTGGCAGCGCTTTCTCAGTTGAACTTGATGCTCGCCTGCACGAACACGCCGTAGCGCTCAGCCTCCCAATGCAGGACCTGCGCCCTGCCACCGGACGGCGTCTCCTCGAAATGAGCGGCGCCAGTAGATCCCGCGCGCCAGTAGCGGCCGCCGATGCCGATGTTGAACAAATCCGTGACCTTGTAGTTCAACATTGCCTCGAGCTGGATGCCGTGCCCGTTGCCGTCTTCGGGCAGCGGATTGATATCTGGGCGCAGATGGTGCTGGTCTTCGCCGTCAAGCCGCGTGAACAGCACCGCAACATCACCAGAAAGGCTGAGCCGTTCGGTGATTTGCGTCTGCCCGGCCAGGCCGAGTCGCAGCGAATGCCAATCGTTATCCTGGCTAATAATGCCCATATTGGTCGTAATGGCTGGTACGCAAATCTCCGGGTTGGCCGCCTGCTGCGCGCAATCGAAGGCGTGGTAGCTCTCGTTCCAAAAATTGTATCCGACAAAAGCACCGATGCGGTAACGTGGCGTGTTCCAGAAATTGTATCCGAGATCGGCGGTGAAATAGGTGATGCGGCCGCCGTGCTGATCGGACAACGTGTTCGAATAGGGTAGGAAATCCTCGTCGGTAAGAGAACCCTGGGCGATCCCGCCCGCGCCGATGAAGCCCTTGATGAAGATGCCAGTCGGATTGTGGGTCGCGTTGAAGAAGAATTCGCCCGAACGCGCATCGAGATCGTTGTATGTTAGCCGCGAGACCATCACCGTGCCGCCGGTACCGTAGAGGTCCTTCGACGCTTCGCCGCTGCTGTACCAGTAGCGTAGCCCGCCCTCGAACGAAAAGACCGGGGATGCCGCGCCGGCTAACGCCGCCGGGTCACCGGCCACCGTGGCGTCGGCAGCGGCGGCGCCCGCCGGCAGACCGCAAAGCACGACATATGTCAAAAGCACTCGTCGCATCGGCAAAATTCTCCTTTGTGTTGATTTTCGGGTACTGTCGGGACATCCAGAAATTCGCCCAGGTTGGACCGACTGGAGGTCGGCTCCAGGCAAGAGGATCGTTGTGGCCAAGGGCTGTGCAGCCCTTGGCCCGGCTATTGCTTCCAGTGCGGCGCTTGCTTCTTTTGCACCGGGAGGTCCCTTATGGTACGGGCTGATCCCAGCAGACAGCATTGTGCGAACATTGCGACACTCTCCGCGAGACGCGTTTAGCGACACCCGAAGCAACATGCGTGCCAAAGGAAGAACTCTTTAAACGCATGGCAATCGATCGCCGCATGTCCGACATTTGTCGAGTCTCCGACATTGTCGCGTCACGGCATCGACGCATGCGGCAAAGTAGTGGTCCGTAAGCCGTTGCGCGGTGGCGAGGTGCTGAAATTCTTCGCTGGCCTTTCCCCCTGGCTGATCGGCATCGAGGCGTGCGCGACAGCCCTTTATTGGGCCGGGAATTGGGCAAGCTCGGCCACACGGTCCGGCTGATGCCGCCGGCTTACGTGAAAGCTACGTCAAGCGTGGGAAGACCGATGCGGCCGACGCGGAGGCGATCTGCGAGGCCGTCACACGGCCGACCATGCGTTGAACGCGCCTATGTCGGCCGCACTGGCGACGTGGGGGGACGAGATCGGCTCTCGCATCATCGCCCGCATGTGGTCAGTAATATCATGCGGCTCGCCATGCTGATCGAGCACCGTTATGCACCCTATCCAGAGTGGTTCGGCACGGCCTTTTCCCGATTGCAGAACTGGCAGGGGGTGAGGCTGGTCTCCTGGAGGCTTGCCGGTTCATGGCTGAATTGCAGGTTACGTGGGGCGTACCTTGACGCCCTTCGCGCAGCCATCGAAGACGACGACTTGCGGCGCTTGCCGGAGTTCGGAGCCGCCGACCAGTTCCTCAGCAGCAACTTCGTCCTTGCGGTTCCAGCCTATTCGAGCGCCGCCACAACTGCTCTGCTGCATACGAGCGGAAGAGAAGCTGGCTGAAGTCAGAAGGCACTGGAAGTCGCTCGGTACTTCAGACCAGATTACCTGCCCAACGAAATGTGGACTCATCTGCTGCGCCCGGTTCTGTTCTGTCGTGGCGTCCGGTTAGTGCGGCGCAGCCTGCGCGCATCGGATCCACAGGTTGCCGGAGCTACTGCGGTAGTGCTGCAGGTTTGGCGTGATGGGTGTCAAGCCGTTCCGAGCTTGATCGCGCTTTTCTCGGCCTCGGGCGTTTTCGCACGTGGTTGGAAGCCGGAAACGTCGGGGTGGATCGAATGCCAAGCGTTCCTTAATCATGCTGCCACGGTTTCCTGATTGCGAAGGGCTTCGATAACTTCGGCACCAACTGCCGAGGGTTGGTTACACAAAGCCAACCGAAGTCTCGAGGATCACCGCGCGGGCTCTCGCCGGCGAACTTCACCTTTCCCGTTCGATCTTCCGGCTTGCGGCCCGCTATACCATCGAGGAGCCGCTGGTTTAGGTTCGAAATTACATTTCTATACCGTGGGCAGAAGAGCATCGTTCAAGCGCGCTCCTCCGTTGTCGTACGCCCGACAATGTCGGATAAACATCACATCAAATTTGAAGTCTCACGGTATTTCTAAACGAGTTTCTCCTTTGGCACGCTTCGTGCAGGACCATCCCCAGCCGCATCACAGGCAGGGAGAAAGATTTTGTTGGAAACTGATTGCAACGGCAAGAGTGCCTCGTTTCACATACAGTGCTGTGAATCAACCCTTGCGCAACACCGCTAAAGTGCGACGAAAGTTGTGGCGGGCAGGGTCTAAAACCAAGGCGGCGCTTGCGTCCGCGCATCCTTGGCAGTGGCATCGAACTTGCTCTTGCACCGTGGGCGCATGTTGCCGCAGCGCTGTCGCAAGATCCAGACGTAAGTACGCATCGACGCGACTGCAGGATCGAAAAGGGCCGGCGAGATCGGAGATGCACTGAGATGGCCAAGCTCCAACAGATCCCACAGCTGAAGGCTTCCCATCCGAGGGCAGCTTGGCCGGATACCAATGTTAGAGCCTACGGCCGCTCGACGCTTAAATTCCTATTTCATGGAGCGGCTGAATGAACAAGTATGTCAGTTTGGACTTGGATGCTGCCTCGAGGGCGACTGACCGACCGGAGGCATCTGTCGCACTCTTCGGCGGAGACCCTGTTATCGCTCCTGGACGGATTACATCGTGGCCGGCCGCCAAAAAGAAGCACCTAAAGGCTCTTGGCGTAGTTGTGCGTAGCGGCAAGTATCATCGGGTCAACCATCCGGTCGTTTCTCACCTCGAGCGGCGCCTCACGAAGTGGGCAGGGAATTGGGCAGTGCGGGCGGTCGGTAGCGGAACTGCGGCTATCCACGTAGAACTGGATTACTTCAAAGATCGAGGAAACCATGTCATCACCACAGCGCTGAATTGGCCGGGGGCGGTTGGCCCGATTTTAATCTGCGGGTTAGAACCAATTTTCATCGACGTTGATTTAGAGCTTGCCGGTATTGACGAAGAATCAGCAGCCGGCGCAATGGAATTGGATGTGGCGGCGGTCCTTGTTACACACCTATTCGGCAACAATATTCTCGCGCAAAGAACGCGCGCGGCAGCTCGGAGCCGAGGGATAGCACTCATCGATGACGTGTGCCAGTCGATCGGTGCTGTCAAAAATATCGTGAATAGTGTGTACCTGGAAAGCGACGCCCTCGCATTGTCAGGCAATGGCGCCAAACATCTCGGCGCGGGAGAACTGGGTTTTGTTATCACGAAGGACCCCAACCTCATCGATCATGTCGACCATGTCTCATTGACAAGTTCGTCTCGAAGTGGAGCGCGAATATTTTCGCCTGACTCGCAGGGCTACAACTATCGGCCAAACGTATTCTCCGCTGCGATAGCAAGCGCGCGCATCAAGGGCTTAGACCAGCAACTGCGGAAGCGAAGACGCAATGCGACGTCCTTATGGCAGATGATCAGTGGTCTTTCCGGACTGTTCCCTCTATTCGATCCCGCCGACCATACCCACTCAATGCTTAACTTCCCTCTGCGGATCGAACCAGAAATTTTGGGGTTTCCCCAAGGCCCTGCGGGCAGAGATTTTATTGTTAAGCTGCTTCGGGCTGAGGGCGTGCCGGTTTTGGTTTGGCTCACGCGACCAGTGTTCGAATACTTGCCGGCAGTGCGCGGACGCTGGAACGCGGCCGAGTTTCCGAACACGATGAGGCTACTTGACACAATGTTCTGTGTCTCGGAGATCGCCCCACCGAACGATGCCGAAATCATGAAACTATATGCTGACGCATTTCACAAAATCTGGAGTGTCCTACCGCGAATTCTCCGAAGGATGCCCGATGTTGTGCCGACCGCTTAGGAGAGCTTGAGGGCGACAGAAAAAATGCAGCCAGCTTCCAACGGCTTTCCACCTTACGGGTTCTCCGCAGTAGTGAAATTTGGCGGAAGTCTCATGCGCGATCTAGAGACCTGCAGAACGGTTCTCGCAGACCTTGAGCAGATCCGTACGTCGGGTCACCGAATCATGATTGTCCCAGGAGGCGGGATTCCGGACAAAGCCATCGAGGCCGTCGACTCATCATATCCTCTCGACGCATTCACCGCACATCATGCATGTGCGCTCGCCCAGGATCAGACCGGATATATGATCGCCGATCCTGCGTTTTCTTCGAATCTAGTCCCGTGCTCAACACTCGGCGAGTGCCGGCTCGTCATGGAGCAAGGGAGAATTCCCGTGTTGCTACCTTCGCGAATTCTTTTCGCCTTGGATCCCGTTGAGTGGAGCTGGGACATCACTTCAGATGCTATCGCCGCATGGATCGCATGGCTAACGAGTACGAACAAACTCGCGGTCCTCACAGATGTCGACGGCGTTTACCGGAACGGTAGGAGCGATGATCCATCGGCGCTGATACCTGAAATTGCTCCTGACGAGCTTGCGCGCCTCGGTCATACGTCAATCGATGCATGCGCTGCTCAATTCATGGCGCGACGTGGGCTCTCGGGTGTTGTGCTAAACGGTGCCTTTCCACAGCGATTGAGGGATTGGCTTGAAGGTCGAGAAGTGACCGGCACGCTCATCCGCCAAGCTCTGGATAGCGGCGGCGAACGGCAAGCCCAGCCCGTACGGAGAACTGGACAGACGCGTTCCGTCGGTCTTACTGTCTATGGGCCCGACGTTGCAAAATCCGGCCTGACCAGTGCGCTTGATCGTTTTATCGCACAAGAAGGAAAACTCGAGGTTTGTGATAGGTTCTTTGCCATTCACAGTCGCAGATCGATAGAAGCCTTCTATTCCTTAACGAACTCTAGCGGCGGAAAGCACTGGCCGCTCGTTGTCGATTTGTTCGACATGCGCCCAGTCTGCGCAACATTGTGGATCGGTAATGACGCGTTGTCGAACCTTCAAAATCTGAAGGGTAAGGCCCAGCCAGCGCAAGCTGCCAAAGGAACCATTCGCAGTCGCTTTTTCTGCGACAATCCAGTCACCAATCTCGTTCACGTGAGCGACAGCGACGGTGTCATGCGCGAGGAACTGAGAATCCTTCGGGCGCATTCCATCGGCACAGACGAGACGACCTGGCGAGCGCTCAACACCGGCCAGATTTCTCACTCGTCTTTCCGCGTGCTGCTGGCGATTCTCGGAAATTCCCAAGCACTTCATTCCGACGTTAGCAGCAAAGACGATGATGCGCTTTCGAACGCACGCGCCGCCTTCGAACTGGCGGAATCAGTCGCCGTGAGCCTCGGACTGGCGGAAACGGTCCAAAGATTCTTTGCGGGTGATAGTGCCAGCCTACAAGTGCTGCTCGATAGGGCGGGCGAACTTTCGGCTTGGGACCGTCTTCTGCTCGAAGCGGGTCTACTGGCGATGCCTTACTGGAATTCACTTACAAGCGGCTCGCGGAGAATTCAAAACGGAGATTGAGCATGACTTTGGACATGATGCGCGCGGCGCTCATTGCGATGGCAGCCAATCGATCGGACGAAAGTTGGCTAGCAGGTAGCAGCGTCATTGCCCCATTTCTGGAGCGAGTTCCGAACGACATTGATATCCATCATCTTCAACAAAAGGCATTCGATTATGCGATCGAGCGCGACACTAATGAGCTAGCCGGGGTGGGATTCGTGGTTACGGCGTCAAAAGTCTCTTCGACGGAACACGAGAGAACTTTTGCCCACGCGCAGGGAAACGTTGCAGTTAATTGGGTTTTGGAGGCTGGGCCTCCGCCGCCTCTTGTTCTTGATCCGTCCCTCGGCGTGCGCGCCAACTATGCAGCCATCGTGGCACGCAAAATCGAGATGTACAAACACGACGGACTCATCAAACACCGAGAGGATCTTCACTGCCTCCTTCGCAACGTACCTTTCGTTGGAGCTGAACTCGACATTGCGTGGTTAAGGTTCCAACTCGCTGCGCTGGGAATCCTGAACGCCAACTCTTGAAACGAGGCTGGTGAGCGTGACCGCCGGCCAGGGAGCCTCACATGACGACCGTTGAAAGAATAAGAAGGATCCTAAGTGCCAGCCAAGATCGGAGCTTTCCACTCCGAATGAGCGAGTTTGGACTGGACTTGGTTGTGCATGAAGGAGTTTTTCCACCAGAAGAGTTTGCTGGATGGAGGTGGGCAACTGAGAATTTTCCCCCTGTTCTGGGACTAGATATCCTCGAGATCGGTTGCGGCTTTGGTTTGCCTGGCCTGCACCTCGCAAGAGCGGGTGCGAAAACTGTAACGTCGGTTGATATTGACTCACGAGCAGTCATCAACACAATCGAAAACGCTGGCCGCAACAACATCTCGAATATTGAAGCCTTCGAAAGCGACATTTTCTCAAATGTTCCTCGCACTCGACGGTTTCATATCATCTTTTGGAATTTTCCAAGCCAGTTCGCCCCGGACGACTTCGAGTGCCACAACGAGCTAGAACGCGGGATAATTGATCCCGGCTACGCTTTGCTGCGGCGGTTCCTGGCAGAGGGGCCGCAGTGGCTTACGAAAAATGGCCGGATAATCCTGGGCTTCGGTAGCTACGCCCGCGACGACATTCTTTCAGAGATTGTTCGGGAAAACGGGCTTGAGTCATCCATTCTGATTCAGGGATCGCAAGCGACTCGGACAGCAACATATAGACTTATGCAGATCCGCAAAGGCCATGAGAAGCCATATAATGGTTTCGGCCAATCTCGGGAGCTAACCGAGCTCGCCCGGGCTCTCTACCCAGCCGGCGTCACCAGAGTTTCCATAGGAACGGTTCAACTCAATAAGGAAAACGATGGTTTATCCATCTACGCGCACGCCGGAGAAGGCGCACGCATACAAGACGCCGACGGAAACAGCTATATCGATTTTCACAATAATTTTTCGACGTTGGTCCACGGCCATCGACATCCGGGAACCATCGCCGCCATTACTTCCCAGCTGGAGCGCGGCACTGCTTTTGGCAACCCAACGGTCGCCGATATTGATCTCGCGCAGGCGATTTGCGACCGCGTCCCCGCCATTGAACTTCTCCGTTTTTTGAACAGCGGCACCGAAGCTGTGATGTTTGCCATCAAGGCGGCTCGGGCGATGACGGGGCGGACCGGGCTAGCAAAGCTGGAGGGGGCGTTTCACGGTACTTACGATTGGGCTGAGGTAAGCACCCGCAGCAACCCAAGTAATTGGGGGGGTGAGTACCCGAACTCAAATCCGCCATATCTTAGCACGCCTTCGCACGTGTGCGCGGACGTCTTGGTTCTTCCCCTCAACGATACAGAGCGATCAAGGAACATTATCGAGCAGCATGGTTCCAATCTCGCCTGCATTCTCGTCGATATGCTTCCCTGCGCTGCAGGCATGATTCCGCTCAAAACCGATTATTTGGCGATGTTACAGGAGACAGCGAAGCAACACGGGATCGTTTTGATCAGCGACGAAGTTGTGTGCTTTCGACTTGGCTATCACGGCGCTTCTGCATCGAGGGGCTTTGTGCCTGATCTCGTCACTTTGGGAAAGGTGGTAGGCGGAGGGCTTCCGATAGGGATAGTCGGCGGAAGCTCGGTGATCATGGAAGCGTTCGCTCCCCAAGATAGGGCTCGAGTGCCTCAAGGTGGAACGTTTTCGGCGAACCCCCTTACGATGGCCGCTGGGCGCGCAGCCCTTGCAGCGTTGACAGTGGCCGAAGTTGACCGGATTAACGAACTCGGTGACTACCTCCGTGAACAAGCCGAGCGCGCTGCTTGCGATGTAGGCGTGGCTATCACGGCGCAAGGAGCCGGATCGCTGTTTCGATTCCATGCAAAAAAAAATCGACCTTGGTCATATCGCAATGCCCATCATGATGCCTCCGAAAAGGAAGTATTGCGGCTGCTGCATGCTGGAATGCTAGAGCGCGGCTTTTACGTAGCCGCCCCGTTCTGGGGGAGCATCTCGACGTCAATGACAAAACATCACGTCGATGATTTCCTCGATGCCTTCCGCGCATGTCTTCATGAAATTCCCGCTCTTCAGAGACTCGATAGGAGAAGCGCAGTATGACCGCAATGACTTCGCCATCGCAATCGGAAATGACACTGTTCGGCCTGCTGGTCTGTGAGCTTACCGGCTTCGATGATTTTGACACTCAGCTTCTCGCTCTCAACCTGTCTATTTTGAGAGCTGAAAAGGCTGCTGTGGGCGATATCGATCAACTCCTTAAGGCATACAAAATGCTCCGCGAAGAAAGCGGACCAGGGGATATCGCGTTGCGTTGCCAAGCACTTCGGAGCAATGGCGAGTTTGCTGCGACGCTCAAGCAGATCCTCTATCTCTTTTACCTGGGATCGATTTGCGTCGATGGCCATTGGAAACGTTGTGGTTGGAGGCAACATGAGGATGCGCTCGTTTGGAGGGCACTCGGTGTTCATTCGCCGATGACGCGGGGTGATGGTGAATTTGCCGATTGGGCCTGCAAACCTCGACAACGTGATCGGCCAGATCGGCGAAGCGAGCGACGCTATGAGCACTAACCTCCGCGATGTGGCGATAATCGGATCGGGCTTCGCGGGATCCCTGATCGCAAATTCCTTGGCTCAGGCCGGCATGGACGTTGTGCTAATCGAAGCTGGTTTGCCAATGGACGACGAGACGCACGCTAGGCAAAGGCGGCGCGAGACCTTTGCCAATTCGGACGAAGCTGAAGTCTTCGCCCCTTATACAGATCTCATTGCGCCGCAAGACAGAGGCTACAAATCCGGATCTTATATCCAAGAAGCCGCAGCCGACCGTTTTGAAGGCCAGTATATGCGTCTTACTGGCGGAACCGGCCTCGCCTGGTTGGGAACGGCCCTGCGAATGTGCCCGAACGACTTTCTGATGCAGACGATGTACGGCCGCGGGCGAGATTGGCCCGTCTCGTATGATGACTTAGAGCCATGGTATTGTGCGGCTGAAGAGGCAATTGGGGTGGCCGGCAGTCCGGAAGCCGACACTTCTTTGAACTCATCAAGAAGTAAGCCCTTTCCGATGCCGGCCATCCCGCAAAGCTACGCTGATAAATATGTAATCGACCGGATCGGGGGGCTGCATTTTGACTCCCGGGAAATCAGCATCGTACCTACTCCTCAAGCTCGCAATTCAGTCGACGGCTACAATGGTCGTCCACTTTGCGAGGGTTATTCGTCCTGCGTGCCCCTTTGTCCTGCCGGGGCTAAATACGATCCCTTGGTCCATTTACGACTTGCATTGTTGAACGGGGCAGAGTTGCTTGCCGGCTCTGCAGTCTCGAAGCTGGATGCGTCGGAGGATGGCCGAATAACGTCGGCTTGGTTCGAGACCAGCGATGGATCGACTGGGCGCGTCCAGGCCCGCGCGTTCGTATTGGCTGCAAACGGAATAGAAACACCGAGGCTGCTATTACAGTCAAATCATCAACGTGCCGCAGGTTTGGCGAATGAAAGTGGTCTCGTCGGACGGAATCTTATGGATCATGTGGAAAAGCACTCGTGGGCCATCGTGCCAGATCAAATCTTTCCCTACAGGGGACCACAATCGACATCCGGGATTGAGCTCTTCCGCGACGGACCGTTTCGGCGAGATCGGGCAGCCTTTCGGACCGCATTGCGCAATGACGGCTGGCGCAACGTGAGTGGCGCGCCGTTTGAATACAAGCCCCTATCCTCGGCTGCGGTCGGTTTGCTTGAGCTGGTCGACCAGCAGCACCTTATCGGCGAGGATCTTTTCAATAACGTACACCGACTAGGAATTCGCCAATTTGCCCTGCAGAGCGTTGTAGAAATGCTTCCAGACCCAGCCAATCGGGTTGCATTATCCTCCGAGATCGACCGCCTTGGCTTGCCTCGCCCGAAAATCCAGTTCCGACTCGACAAATACAGCCGTCATGGGATCGCGGCGGCAGCACGCCTTCATCGAGAGATCTTCCGTAAACTAGGCTGCAACGTAACTGATATCGGCATTCACATACAAGATGATCGAACGGCATCGGATGCTGGTGGTAGTCATATCATGGGCACTACTGTAATGGGAAACGATCCGACGACGTCGGTAGTAGATGCAAATTGTACGGCACATCACCACAGGAATCTCTTCGTTGCTGGGAGCGCAGTGTTTCCGACCGGAGCAGCGGCGAATCCGACATTGACGATATGTGCGCTCTCCCTTCGCCTGGCCCAACATCTCAAAGCCACTATGCGCGCCCTTTAGCCATGCACCGCTCTTCCGCAACGATGAGGAGAAGGACACTTTGGAAATTCGCCCCATACTTCCCGAAGATTTCTCTGAGCTTCTTAGTCTTTGCTCCGAGCACGCAGCATATGAAGGATCGGTGATCTCTGAAAGCGACCAAGCCACGCACTGGAGTTCCGCGTTCTTTGGAGCGCCGCCACAGCTCCATGGCTGGGTCTGCGACGAAGGTACGGCGGCACCCGGTACGCTGAGAGGCTACATGACAGCCCAAGTCGCCATCTCAACGTGGTCTGCAAGACCATACGTATTTTTGGACTGCATCTACCTCAAGCCCGAGGTTCGGCGTCTCGGCATTGGTCGTTCGATGATACTGAGGTTGATAGAGTTTGCGCGGGAGCATGGGTGCCGAGAGATTCAGTGGCAGACGATTCTTTCGAACCAGATCGCAAAGGCGTTCTATAGCTCTCTCGGCGCCATACCGGTCACGAAAACGCGATGGACATTGTCCGCTGCTTGAAGGCACATCCTTGCGATCGAAGCTAGTTTTCCCGGCTAAGCCGGTCCATCGCAGCACAATCGATTCGAAAAACAATTACCTGCGAGTGCATGAACCGAATCCGACGTGCCTGGCTAAGTTCGAGCTAACATGAATGATCAGGGAGGGCCAGGTCGGCAGGAGCGGAGAAGGAATCCCGAGGCAGATACCTGCCTCGCGGACGGCTCCTTGAAATGCGCCGTAACTCTCTACAAGCACAGGAAATAACTCGAGAGAACGATCAATCAGCTTCGCCAACTCATCCAACGTTCAGGGGTGCATTCAATCCGCGAGCAGCTGGCATCCGCTGCTCCTTACATTTTAACATCGTTTAGGGGCGCGTGAACTCGAGGCGGCCCATCCCATCGTCCGTGGGATATTCCCGGGCGATAATGTCGCCATCGGTCACGGGAGACGTGTGATGCACAAGAACTCCAGCCTCGGTAACTGTGATGATGTCATAAGTCGGTTCGGATTCCATGAACTCGGTCACGCCCGGCTTAAAGCTCAATGCGATACGATGGGAAACGCCCCGATTGCAGCTAAAGGGAATGCCGTGCCAAATTCCGCTTGTCGTTAAATGAAGATGTCCAAAGGCGATGTGCAAAATGGACTTTTCAGCCTTGATTGTTGACAGGAACGGATGCGGCTCGTTGAGCATGATGTCGTCGAAGATTGGCACCCCCACTGAGAATGGAGGGTGGTGCATGAAAATAAGCGATCTACTCGCCGCCTTGTCCTTAAAAACCTCTTCCAGCCACTGTATGCGTTCGGCGCACATGCGCCCCCAACCTGGATGATCATCATCGAGAGTATCAAGAAAGATTAGGCGCACGTCGTCGAGATCCATTGCAGACTGAACAAAGCCAAATCGATCGACGGGTTCGTTGGGAAACACACGCCGAAAGTTCGGACGGTTATCGTGGTTGCCCAGGAGCAAGCGACAAGGGACACGAGACTCGCTCAAGATCTCGGCGAGCGTCTCATACGCCGCGACTTCTCCCCGGTCAGTCAGGTCACCGGTAATAACACAAACCGCCGCATCGCTGTGATGCCGATTGATCGAGCTGACAACTGAGCTCAGCCGAGCGCAAGGATTGAGTCCCACAACGGCTTGGCCGAACGGCGCAACATGCGTATCGCTGACGTGGATAATTTTCAGCATCTGTACTGACCTTCAAAGGTGGCTAAAAGGTGAAAACGGCCGGAGGACAGGGAAAAGCATCAACGCCCTCCCCGTCTTTGCTTACTTATTCTTTGATTATGGACTCGGTCGACTGAACCATTTCCTTCAGACCATCTGCTGGCGAAACATCACCATTTCCGATCCGGAATAGGACCTCGGACTGGGCCTTCCAGACTTTAATGCTCTTGACGTTCGGGTAGCCGAACCAAGCGACGGCAATCGGCCACTGCGTCAAGCTGGTCTTCCAATCGGGATGCGACGCGTAGAACTCACCAAGATATTCGTCCTTCAAAGCCTGCTTGTTGGTCGGCATATAACCGGAGCCGAGGACAGTTACCTTCTGGCCGGCGGGACTGGTGAGAAATTTCACGAACTCCCACGCTGCCTTCTGCTTTTCAGGATCCTGAGTCAGGATCGTCGCGAAGTTGCCGCCGGTTGGAACGTGACCGTCTTCCGCTCCCATCGGGAAGGTGCCCGTGATCAACTTGAACTTTCCGCCGATGGCCTCGTCCATGGTGCGAATGTCGCCGGTCGAACCGATGAAAATACCGAGCTTGCCTGCCGCAAACTGCGCCATGCCGGCGTCTTCATCAATCCAGGGCATGCCCACTTCTTCGACAAGACGGCGCACGGTGGTGGCCGCCTTCAGGCCCGCCTCGTCACCATAGGTGACCTTGCTCCTGTCGGGGCTCATCATCGTGCCGCCATTGCTGTAGACCATGGCCTGCCAGAACCAGTCACCGAGGGCGAGGTTGATCTGCATTCCGTCGACGTCGCCGTTGGCCGCCTTGATCTTCTTTGCAGCCTCGATGAACTCGTCCCAGGTCTTCGGAAGCTTCTGAGGGGCCAGGCCGGCCTTCTTCATGAGGTCGGCATTGAAATATGCAATCGGCGTGGAGGCGTTGAACGGCAGGCCCCACTGGTGCCCGCCAAAGCGTCCTAGCTCGAGCACGTTCGCGTCATAGTTGTCATCAACCCAGGCCTGGCCTTCCTGGTCCAGCAAAGGCTTCATGTCTGTGATTTGATGACGCGGGGCCAGCGTCGATACGAGATCAGGAAGAAGGTTCATGCCGGCGAAGAAAATGTCTGGCGTCTGACCGGTCATAGCCTCGCGGGCGACGGCCAAATGCCCTTCATAGTAGTCAGTCGCCGGGGCGCGAAACTTGATCTTGATGTCGGGGTGCTCCTTCATGAACGCATCGGCGAGCGGCTGGTAGAATCGTTCGCGGAATGCGCCGTAGGCATGCACGACCTCCAGGGTCGTTTCTGCGTGTGCCGGAGCGGCGCTAAACACCGCAGCCGCCGTCAAGCCGGCTGCCAACAGGAAAGCCAAGGTCTGTCTCATCGCGATATTCCTTTCGCTGAGTTGATTGGAAACAGAGAGATTTTTGGGTAGCAGGCTGCCAGGAATTCGCCTGACGCGGACTGAGGTCACTTCACTCCGGTCATCGTCACCCCTTCAACAAAATACCGTCGCGCCAGAAGGAAGACGCAGATCAGCGGCAAGGTGATGATGGTTGCCGCAGCCATCAGAGGGCCATAGCTGACGCCTTCTGCTGACTGGAAGTTCAAGAGGCCGAGGGGCGCCGTCATCCTGTCGGTGACATTGACGACGATCAGCGGCCAATAGAGATCGTTCCAGTGAGCGGTGACGGAGAAAACCGAGAAGGCGGCGATTGCCGGCAGAGCGCTTGGTACGATGAGGCGAACGATGATCTCGATTTCCGTAAAACCGTCGATTCTGGCGGCATTGATGATCTCGCGGGGAAAAGTGCGGAACTGTTGACGGAAGAGGAAGATCGCGAAAGCCGAAAAGAACCAGGGAAACATCAGCGAAAAATAGCTGTTGAGCAGTCCAAGTTTCGCCAGTGCGATATACATCGGCAGGGCCGGGACCTGAACCGGGATGCATAGGGCAAACAACACAAGTCCGAACATCAGCGCCTGTCCGCGGAACTTCATTTGCGCAAGCGCATGGGCCGCGGCAATGGAGGTGATGAGCTGTACGCTCAGGACCCCGACGACCACGATCAGACTGTTGAGCATGAACAGGCCCATCGGTGCGGCGTTGAGTGCCTTGCCGAAGTTTTCGCCGGCATGCAGCTTCGCCGGGTCGAGCGAGAACGGATCGGAAAAGATGTCTGCAGGATTCTTCACCGCTGCCAAGATCATCCAGACGAACGGAAGAAGGATGATCGCTGCGAATATCAACAGCAGTCCGTGTTTGGACGCGGCTGCGAAAAAGGGCGTGGGTGGGAGCGATCGAGGGCTCCTCACGGACACGTCGTGTTTGGCGGATGTCATGAGTAATGCACCCCCCTCGCGGCAAAGATCTGCACAGCCGAGATCGCCATCATGATGATCAGGAAGACGACGGTGAGCGCTGAGGCATAGCCCGTCTCGAAATATTGGAAGCTCGCCTGGTAGAGTTGGTAGAGGATGACGTCGGTCGATCCCGCTGGCCCGCCATGCGTAATGACGGCTACGGTGTCGAAGACCTGGAAGGCCGTGATCGTCGAGGTGATGGTTACAAATATCGTCGTTGGTCCGAGCATCGGCCAGGTGACGCGAAACAGGCGATCCCAAAAGCCGTCGGCACCATCGATCGCAGCCGCCTGATAAAGATCCCAGGGGATCCCGGTGAGCCCGGCCAGAAACAGTATCATATTGAAGCCGACCAGGTGCCAGACGCCGATCGCGGCCAGCGCGAAGATCGCGATCGATGGATTATTGAAGAAGTCGACGCGCTGGAATCCGAGGAAGGAGATGAGCTCATTCACGGGCCCGATACGATTATGCAGCATGAACTTCCAGACAAGCCCCAGCGCGACGAGCGTGCTGGCGACGGGCAGAAAAAAGATGACTTCGTAAAGACGCCTCAGACGGCCCGTGCCGTGAACCAGGATCGCCAACAGCAATCCAAGCAATACCGACATCGACACCACGACAGAAACATAGAGGGCGGTGTTCGACAACGCATTCAGGAAGCTACGATCATGGACGAGAGCGGTATAGTTGCGAATTCCGATCAGCGACCACTCCGTTGCTCCCAGGCTGTAATCGGAGAAGCTCAATCCAATCACGATGGCTATTGGAGCAAGGACCACGATAGCAAGCAGTGTGGCGGCTGGCAGAGCGAACAAGTAAGCCGAGTTCATCCGGCCGACGTTTTGGAGCACCCCATGTTTTTTTGCCGGGGCATCAGAGGCCACGGACGAAGTCATGACACCGCCTCAAGTCGCTTCGAAATTTGTACTTCCTCAGATCGGAGGAGCCGGCCGGCCGAATTGAACACGAGAAAGCGCTCTGGAGACAGCCCGACCCGGACAAGGTCAGGATCGCTGCTTTTCTCCCGGATCTGCGACCATTCCCGCTGCGGCAGGCGTGCAGTCACGGGAATTTGCTTGTCGCCGGCGAGCATAAGATAAAGGATAACCTCGTTCCCAAGGTTCTCGATCAGACGTATGCGCCCTTCGTAATAGGGACAGGCGCCGCGCAGGTGGGTCTGGGCAACAAAGGTCACGTCCTCGGGCCGAATGCCTATCTGGGCTTGATCGCCCGCCATTAAACCCGTCCTCAAGTTTTGGCTTTCACCGAAGAGATGAAGCTCGCCCCGGTCGCCGATCTCGGCCGGCAGGATGTTGATCGGCGGCGACCCGATGAAACGCGCCACACGAACGTCCGCGGGCGCGGCATAAATCACCGCGGGTGTGGCAACTTGCACGATGGCGCCGTCCATCATGATCGCGATCTTTCCGGACATCGTCATGGCTTCGACCTGGTCATGCGTGACGTAGAGAAAGGTGGCATTCAGGCGTCTTTGCAGCTCGACCAGTTCGGTTCGGACTTGCGTCCTAAGAGCCGCATCGAGGTTGGATAGCGGTTCATCCATCAGAAAGACGCCAGGTTGACGTACCATCGCACGTCCGAGCGCTACGCGCTGCCGTTGCCCCCCTGACAACTCACTCGGCTTGCGCTCAAGCAGCGCTTCCATGCCGAGCGACTTCGACACCTCTCCGACAGTCGAGTTGATCTGCCGGCGTTTTGCGCTCATGCCCGGCACCAGGCCGCCGATTACAGGCATGCGCGCAACGAATGGCAAGTTCGCCATGATCAGAGGCATTGCGAGGTTGTCCCGGACCCGCATATGCGGATAAAGTGCGTAGGACTGAAACACCATGGCAATGTTGCGTTGGCTGGGGCGGAGCCCGTTTACCACTCTGCCGCCTATCTCGATCGATCCGCCGTCCGCCTGGTCAAGGCCGGCAAGAATCTTGAGCAGCGTCGACTTACCGCAACCCGAGGGTCCGACAAGCGTCATAAACTCACCGGCATTAATCGCCAGATCTATGTCTCGAAGGACCTGACTCCCACCATATCCCTTTGCGATTTTCGATAGCCGAACTGCCGATCCTGTCATGTCGCTCTCCCTTGATGGGTGTCAATAGTGGAGTTTTTTATCACTTATGTGACAGCATATGGATTTTTTCTCCGCGCTTATTGGAACGGCGCCCTCCCCACTGTGCGAAAACGATTGTATCCAATGGTGCCCACTCATTCTTGGCGCCAGTCAACTGGGGACAATGCCGAGAACGTCTGACACTTGTTTACAATGGTTGGACGGTAGAGAGTTGTATAGGCGACGGGGTGTGTGCACCGGGACGCCGAGCGAGAATCATGATTTGGAGAATGATAGTCATGCATGGTGAGAGCGCGCCACTTTCCTCGCAACAGGGTGAGACGCATACGCCGGTTTTGTTGAAGGTCGAGACCGCGCTGGATTACCCCAATGCTCTGGCCAGGGTGGCGCAGTACATCCTGGAAAATCCCAAGAAGGCTGTACGTCAGTCGCTTGGTGAACTAAGCGCTGCTTCCCGAAGTGGCCAGGCGACGATATTCCGGCTTTGCCGTGAGCTCGGATTCAAAGGTTTCACGGATTTCAAGCTGGCTCTTGCCGCCGAGATTGGGCAGCGCGAGACCAAGCCAATGCGCGATGTGAGTTTGACCGCTAATTCACTCGACGAAACGGTTTCGCTGATCTCTCGCTCCGTCTCACAGACACGGCAGCTGGTGCAGCCCGAACTTCTGGCTTCTGCCGCACCGCCCCTATTGAACGCGCGCCATGTCGATATCTATGGGTCAGGCGACTCCGGCCTTGCTGCTGAGGTGCTGTTTCATCGTCTCAGGCGTATCGGCGTTAACGCCCGCGTCTTCGCCAATGTTGGTTATGCTCATGAAGCGGCGGAGGCGATGACAAAGGAGGATGCGGCGATCGCCGTCTCCCAATCAGGCGCCTCTCCTGACACGGTCGAGTTCCTGCGCAAAGCTCACCATGTCGGCGCCTTTTCGCTGGCGATCACCTGCCATCCCAAATCCAGCATTGCGAAAGTCTCGAGCGTCGTGCTGCAAATGGCCCGGCTTCCGCAGCCTGGTCTCAGCGAGCAGATGATCGCGCTACCACGCGCTGTCTTCATTGCCGAAGCGCTGGCCATCGCCATTGCTGATCACGCCAAGAACTCGAAGACGACGACAGCAGACACCTAATAATTCACTCCACATAATCCATTGCGTTTGGATTTTTAATCTATTACTGGTGCTCCGCCGGGACCGTGCAGCGGGCTGGACGAAGGAGTGGATGAGCCGCTGCCTTGAACCAGCCCCAGCACCTTGGATCATGTAGGCGGACGTCAAGTCTGCTGCTTGGAGCAGGAATAATGGACACCAAACCAAAACTGATCATCTTCGATTGTGACGGCGTGCTGGTCGACAGCGAGCTCATTGCCAGCGCTGCAGAAGCTGAGGAGATAACCCGAGCCGGTCATAGCATCAGCGTCGAAGAAGCAGTTGAACAGTTCGCTGGCGTTCCTGCCACCGACATGTATCGTATCATCGAGAACCGGTTGGGCATGCCGCTGCCGGTCGATCTCTCCGCCCGCATCGATGCACGGGTTCGGGAGTTGTATCTCTCTGAACTCGCCGCGATAGACCGTGTGCGGGAAACGGTCCGCGCGCTGCAGATACCATGCTGCGTCGCCTCAAGCTCCGCACCGAACCGGCTTGGCCTCGCCCTGGCAAAGACCGAGCTGTTCGACCTTTTCTATCCGAATGTCTTCTCCACGGTCCTCGTACGACACGGCAAGCCCGCTCCGGATATTTTTCTCTACGCCGCCGAAAAAATGGGCGTGCCGGCCGCCGACTGCATCGTTGTCGAAGATAGCATCGCTGGCGTTACGGCGGCTAAAGCAGCTGGCATGACCGCTCTCGGTTTCGTGGGCGGCGGGCACTGCCCGCCCTCGCACGCCGCGCGGCTGAAGGAGGCGGGAGCCAAACAGGTATTCAGCCGCTTTGAAGATTTGCTGGCAATCATCGAGGGAACCTCGGGAGAGCGCCTTGGTCCGTCTGAGCTCCGCAGTGAAGTCGCGCTGACGATGTGAGATGTTGCTGGGGTGGGGCTCTCGACGCCTTCTGCGTCCCTCGCCCACCCCCGTCCGCTGTTTTTCACCCACCACGGCCATCATCGGCTCTCTGGGGTTTTCCATGATACCTCGTCCATGGCTTTGCCTGGCCGCCCTTTCCGGTGCCCTCGGCCTTATCGGCATCGATATGACGGTACTCAACATCACCCTTCCTCATCTTACCGAACAGCTCGGCGCCTCGACTTCCGAAAAGCTGTGGATGGTCAACGGCTACTCGCTCCTCATGGCAGGGCTGCTGCCAGGATTTGGTGCCTTGTCCGACAGGATTGGCCACCGGAGGATGTTGTGCACCGGACTTGTCGCGTTTGGGGCAGCGTCGTTTGCCGCTGCGTTTTCCACGACGCCTTTTATGCTTATTGTCGCCCGTGCCTTTCTCGGCATGGCGGCTGCTGCCATTGTGCCCGCGGCCTTGTCGATCGTCCGCACGCAGTTTTTGACCAATGCAGAACGGTCAATGGCTATCGCGATCTGCGGAGCGATCTGGTCGGGCGCTGCTGCTCTTGGGCCCGTGCTCGGCGGTGTGCTTCTTGAGAACTTCTGGTGGGGCGCAGTCTTCCTGATCAACGTTCCGGTCATTGTCATATCCGTGGTCCTGTCACTTGGGTGGATCCCGCGCTATCCGGCAAACCCGAACCGGCCCTGGGATCCTTTCGCGTCTCTTTTTTTGGCAGCAAGCTTGGTAGCGCTGATCTTCGCGCTCAAAACCGCCTTCAAATCAAACGGTGAGTGGATAATCCCTGTCGCTTCGGCAGCCGTGGGCGCGGCTCTCATGGCGCTTTTCGTAAAACGGCAAAGATCGACTGCGGCCCCATTGATCGACTTCAACATGTTTCGGGTGCCGCTGTTTTCTCTGGGCGCGTTTGTGGCTTTGTTCATTGGCCTTGCCTTCGCTGCCCTCCAATTTGCGCTAAGCCAGGAGCTTCAACTGTTCCGCGGGCTCTCGCCCGCAATCGCAGGCCTGCAGCTTTTGCCGATCGCGGCGGCAAGTCTGGCGGCTGGTTTCTTGATTGGTCCGCTCATGGGCAAGCTTGGCTTGGAGCGGCTGCTCGTTCTCAGCCTGTCCGTTGCAGCATTGGGCGCCGGTCTGTTTACCTACATAGGCTTTCGATCGACCGCGCCATTTGAAATGACCACACTAGCCCTGCTCGGTTTAGGCATAGGCGCCGTGATGTCAGTCGCATCGACCGCTATTTTAACCAACGCGCCGGAAGATCAATCCGGGGCAGCCGCGTCCGTCGAGGCGATCTTCTACGAACTTGGAGGAACGATTGGCGTCGCGGTCGCTGGAAGTCTCATGGCCACGATTTACAGCCAAGTGTTTTCAGCGCCGCGTTCTCCTGTACTGCAAGCAGCCGCATGGGAGGGGATGGATCGAACGGCGATTGCGGCTGGTGCGCTCGACTCCGCAGATCGAAGCGCACTGCTATCGGCAGCCCAGCACGCCTTCTCTGCAGCAATGGATGCAGTGTTGCAGGGGATCACCGGTACCATTTTGGTACTATGCGTGATCGTCGCTTTGACGTTCACTCTGCGCGTGAGAAAACCCATTTCGCAGCTGGAAAGCTGAAGCTACGGAGCTTTCTGGTCTTTGCCGGATCGAACGCAGCGCGGAAGCCATTTCGTTTTAGAAGCGCAATCCAGTCTGTATCCTTCAATCATATCCTCGCAAACAGCGGCGAAGCTCGTCGGCCGCCCGCCGAAGCCTCTCCCCGACCTGCTGAAACCGTTAGCCCTTCTTCCTCGGGGGTGGTGCACGACTGAAGATCTGCGGCGCGCCGGCATAGCGCCACCCAAGGTCGAAGCGTTGATCCGAGCGGGGGTGCTTTGTTTCGGCCTCGGTCGCGCATCCTTCGGCTGGAGGCAAGGTCGTTCTATGAGACTCAGTTCCCAAGCCATGCGGCGGCATTTCCTTTACGGAACTGGCTAGATGGGCCGTTGCCGACAGACACGATTTGGATTGGGCTCCCGCTCTGTCATTTGACCAATATCCGGCATTCGACAGCGGTTGGGCTCGCAAGTGTGCTGGACGGGCTGAATGGAAACACCATTCCGCTTCTTGGAGGTTTCCCGTTCATGAATCCTACCGCGAAGTGCATCCAATATCTCCATCACGTCAACATTTCTCGCGGTCGATGAAGGATGCGGCTTGAACCAAGCCGCTAGTCGCGGCAATTGGTGCCCGCTTTGAGAGATGCCTCCTGTCTGAGAGGATTTGGGTGTTGCAAACCCACCCTTCAGACATGAGATCCAGATGGCCGGGTCGTGTCCCCTCAGGTGGTGTAGGTCCTGAGGGTTAGGTGGTCATCAGTGTTTTTCCGGCAGGGTCGGGTTGTTCAAGACCAACCTGATGGAAAGACCACCGATGACCGACGAGATGATGAACGTGCGCTCGCTTGTTGAGAAGAGCGCCGACGCGGATTTGTTGCGCGAGATGATTGGCTTTGCGGCCGAGCGGCTGATGGAGCTGGAGATCGGCAGCGCGACCGGTGCTGGCTACGGCGAGAAGAACCCGATGCGGCTCGCCCAACGCAACGGCTACCGTGACCGGGACTGGGAGACACGGGCTGGAACGGTCGAGCTTCGCATCCCGAAGCTGCGCAAAGGTAGCTATTTCCCGAGCTTTCTGGAGCCGCGTCGCATGGCGGAGAAGGCTCTGACGGCTGTCATCCAGGAAGCCTATATCCAGGGCGTTTCGACCCGCTCCGTCGACGACCTGGTCAAGGCGATGGGCATGAGCGGCATCTCCAAGAGCCAAGTCTCGAGGCTGTGCGAGGAGATCGACGACAAGGTGAAGGCGTTCCTCAGCCGCCCCATTGAAGGCGACTGGCCGTATCTGTGGATCGACGCCACCTATCTGAAGGTTCGTCGCGGCGGCCGCATCGTCTCGGTCGCCGTCATCATCGCCGTCGGCGTCAACACTGACGGACGGCGCGAGGTCTTGGGCATGGAGATTGGCACGTCCGAGGCCGAGCCGATCTGGACGGATTTTCTGCGCAAACTCACGCGACGGGGTCTCAGAGGCGTCAAGCTCGTCGTCTCCGATGCCCATGAAGGAATCAAGGCCGCCGTCTCCAAGGTTCTATCGGCCACCTGGCAGAGGTGCAGGGTTCACTTCATGAGAAACGCGCTGGCCCATGCCGGAAAGAGCGGCCGACGAGTGGTCTCCGCCTTCATCGCCACAGCCTTCGCCCAGGATACGCCGGAGACCGCAAGCACTCAGTGGCGCAATGTCGCCGACCAGATCAGGCCGAAAGTGCCGAAGCTCGCCCAACTCATGGACACCGCTGAAGAAGACGTGCTCGCCTATATGACCTTTCCCAGGCAGCACTGGACCAAGCTTCACAGCACCAACCCCATCGAGCGCCTCAATGGCGAGATCAAGCGGCGCACCGAGGTTGTCGGCATCTTCCCCAACGATGACGCCATCGTCCGCCTCGTCGGCGCATTGCTGCTCGAGCAGAACGACGAGTGGGCCGTTCAGCGCTCCAGATACCTGACCCTTGAGACCATCGCCGCAATGAGCGATGATCCGCTCATCAGCCTGCCCGCTGCGGCAAGCTGACCCATTCCCGGCTCCGTCCGGAAAGCACGGCGATCGCCGAAGCTACACCACTCCCTGGGACATGATCGATGGCGATGGCCGAGATGAGCCATGTGCGTCGCCGGATGATCGAGGACATGACGGTCCGCAATCGTTCTCGGGCCACGCAGCAATCCTATCTTTATGCAGTCGCAAAGTTTAGCCGTCATTTCAGCCGATCACCGGATCGGCTCGGCTTAGACGAGGTCCACGCCTTCCAGGGCCACCTTGTGTCTACGGGCATATCCTGGTCCGGATTGAAGCGGATCGTCTGCGCACTCCGGTTCCTCTATGGCGTAACGCTCGGCCAGAAGACGATCCCGGAGCATATTCCGTATGCGCGCGAACCTCGCCAGTTGCCGGTTGTTCTTTCGAGCGACGAGGTCGTCGAATTTCTGCAAGCCGTGTCCAGCTTGAAGGCGCGGGTAGCTCTGACAACGGGCTATGCCGCCGGTCTGGGGGTCTCGGAGGTCTGTGGTCTTCGCTGAAGCGTGGGAACGTTAAAATTCCTAGCGATTTCGCCGGGGTCGTTTGGGAGCCCATGGATGATAATGGCGGTTGGAAAGCGAGCCTCGCCCGCGAGCTCGAGGCCGCCGGGCATACCATCGACTGGAACAAGGTCATGAAGCGATGAGCCAGTTGCCGATTGAGAGCAAGAGCGCTGGCGCTCCTGCTCTCATTCAGTCGGCCGACGATCGGACCCGGACTCGGGAATTCTTTACTGCACAGATCCGGAACCTAAACACGCGCCGTTCTTACGCGAAAGCGACCGTCGAGTTCCTGCATCGCTGTCAGGGACGCGGGACGGGAGCTGGACTCGATCACCCCGATCCACGTCGCCGGCTGGATTGAAGAGTTGACCGGCACACATGCCGCGCCAACCGTCAACCAGCGCCCGGCGGCCGTGCGTCACCTGTTCGACTGGTTGGTCACGGGTCAGGTCATGACCGTCAACCCGGCACATTCGGTGCGCGCCCCAAGCTTTCGCGCAAACGCGGCAAGACCCCTGCGCTTTCCCCCCGAGGAGGCACGGCAACTGCTCGACAGCATTCCGGCTGATACGCTGATGGGCCAGCGCGACCGCGCTCTGATCGGCCTGATGACCTACACCTTTGCGCGGATTGGGGCAGCAATCGGCATGAGGTCCGGGACGTCTATTTGCAGAACCGGCGGTTGTGGGTGCGTCTGCACGAGAAAGGCGGCAAGCAGCTTGAGCTGCCGTTCACCATAGTCTCGAATCCTACGTCGACCACTATATGGAGGCGGCCGTCCTGTGCGATACCCCCCGGGCGCCGCTGTTCCAGACCATCAAGCGCGGCACGGGCCATTTGTCCGGAATTGTCCTCGCCTAGGCCGAAGCCCACGCGATGATCCAGCGCCGTGCGGGGGCGGCCGGGATCAGCACGGCGGTCTGCAACTATACGTTCCGCGCCACCCGCATCACCGCGTATTTGAAAAATGGCGGTACACTGGAAAAGGCCGCCAACATCGCCAATCACGCTTCGACATCTACAACCCAACTCTACGATCGCCGTAACGAAGACGTCAGCCTCGACGAGATCGAACGGATCTGGAAACCAACCCACAGGCTATTCCTCTTCGCGCTGGCGGCATCCGCCTCCTTTATCGAGCGAGCGAGGCGCTCGAAAAGACCACCGTGTCGCGGGTTCCCCGATACTCTTCATTGTTTACTTGGAGCGCGCACCTTTCGGCATTTGCAGCGGCGCGTACGCCTCAGCATGATCCGGCTGGAAGAGATGCGTGGGGTTCGCCTCGCCGGCTTCATGCTATTTCCGGATTTGTAGCCGAAATAAATTGTCAATCTGCATGTTTTGTGCAAAGGATGCCATTATAACAGGACTTTTGTAAAAATGCTGCTAGAGTTTCGTGTCAAAAACTTCCGGTCCTTTCGGGATGAGGCCGTGCTGAGCCTTGCGGCTAGCCCCGATTTGACGCTGGAGAGCACCCATACCCGGGAAACCGGCCTAGAGAAGATCAAGCGCGTCCTTAACACCGCGGCCATCTATGGTGCGAACGCCAGCGGCAAGACGAACGTGATCCGCGCCTTCCAGTTCATGCAGTCGATGGTGATGACTTCAAACCAGGTACAGCCGGATCAGGAAAACAATCTTGCGCCCTTCCGTATGCGTCCGGGGTTCGAGACCTACCCCACCCTGTTCGAGGCTACATTCATCATCGACGGCAAGCGATACCAGTATGGTTTCGAGCTGAACCGGCGCCGTGTCATTAGTGAATGGCTGCTTGTATACGAGCGAGCCAAGCCGCAAGTCTGGTTTTCCCGCGCCTACAATGAAAAGAAGAAGAGTCGCTACGATTACAACTACAGCGATTACTTCCTTGGGCCGAAAAAAGTATGGGAAACGGCCACCCGTCAGGAAACACTGTTCCTGACGACAGCGATCCAACTTAATAACGAGCAGCTCAAGCCACTTTATCAGCGGTTTTCGGAAGAGATGGTTATATTCCCCGAGGGAGGGAGCATCGGCTTCGGCTTTTCCGCAGGGTACGCTCAGGACCCTAAGAATCTACGGCGCGTCGTATCTCTAATTTCCGCGGCCGACACGGGTATTTCCAATGTGTCTTTCACCAAGCGCCCCGGCCGCCAATACCAGATCAACGTATCCTCTGGTCAGCCGGAAGTCCGTGACACCGAACTAGATATCCCGCAATTCGGGCATGTTGCGGAAGGGCAATTGTATAATTTCGAGATCAACGATGAGTCCGCCGGCACGCAGATCCTTTTCAATCTCGCCGGCCCAATCCTCGATATCCTCCAGCGTGGCCGCCTGTTGATCGTGGATGAGCTGGACCGGAGCCTCCATCCCCTGCTCGTGCAAAAGATCCTGGATATGTTCAACAATCCTGAGATCAACACCAAGGGTGCCCAGCTGATCTTTTCCACACATGACGTCTCGCTCCTGGAAGGGCGTAAGCTCAGGCGGGACCAGGTCTGGTTCACGGAGAAGGATAACGAGCAGGTCTCGCATCTTTTCCCGTTGCTGGATTTCTCGCCACGTAAAGGCGAAGCCTTGGAAAAGGGATACTTAGGCGGTCGTTATGGCGGCATCCCGATCTTCGGTACGGTGGATCACTAGCCTTGGCCAAGAAACACCGCTTTGAAC
This sequence comes from Sinorhizobium sp. 8-89, assembly GCF_030124325.1. GTDB lineage: Bacteria > Pseudomonadota > Alphaproteobacteria > Rhizobiales > Rhizobiaceae > Sinorhizobium. The sequence continues at coordinate 25,938 of NZ_JASKLR010000032.1, read as the reverse complement.
GTACCGAGGCACGTCTGGCTCGTCGGCAAGGCCACAAACGGTCGTATGACCGGATGCTGATCGTCTGTGAGGGTGAGAAGACCGAGGTCAATTACTTCGAAGCCATCCGGCGCGAAAAGCGGATTCCGAATGCGGATATCGAGATTGTGCCGTCCGACTATGGGACCTCGCCGCTCAATATCGTTGAATACGCGATCGATCATTTTAAGAAAAGCAAAGCGTTTGACCGCGTGTATGCGGTGTTCGACCGGGATGACCATGACAGTTACCACAATGCGCTCGCCAAAGCGGAAGCTACTGACAAAAAGCTGAAGAACGACGAAGGAACCGCCACTCCCTTCATGGCGGTTCCTTCCGTCCCGAATTTCGAGCTGTGGGTCTTGCTGCACTTCCGCGACGTGCTCGCCCCGATACACCGCAACGAGGTCTATGCCGCGCTGCGCAAGCTCGCCCATTACCCGACCTATGCCAAAAACAGCAAAACAGTTTACCAGGACACGAAGGGCCGTCTTCCAGAAGCCTCCGGCCGTGGCGTCATCCTTCGCGGACGGTTCGATAAGCACGATGGCAACGATCCTTATACGGATGCCGATGTGCTGACGGCCGAGCTTCTAAAGATCGCCGGTCGATTTGGGTAAAGCAGCAAAATCGTCTTTCGTCAAAAAAGTTACTTCAGGCAACGCATGATAAATCTCTTTAATCCGAAAACGCTTTCGCGGCACTACAGTGCCAGGACGCCCCTTCCCGACGGCGACAGGATTCGGCTCGAAGAATGGGCGGAGCTCCGCTCAGGTCGAATCGAGCGGATTAAAGAAATGTCTCTGCACGGTGATTTCAAGGCAAGCATCATTGAAGCCGTTTTGGGCTATGTGAGCGCCGTCCACAGCCCCGATCATACCGTGACCTCGGAACAGGCAATTTTGCGCGGCTCGGTGGACTTGGCTTTGGGGCACTTCGGAGCCGACAAATCTCAGATCATCGCGCCGCTGGAATTCAAAGGAGCAAAGACCCGAGACCTCGATGCCATTATGCCAGGCCGCGCCAAAAGCCCGGTCCAACAGGCGTGGGAATACGCCACCAAAGCGCCCGGGGTGAAATGGGTGCTGGTATCGAATTATGTGGAACTCCGCCCCTACGGATTCGGTGAAGGCACCCCAGGCCTACGAGAAGTTTGACCTCGCCAAGCTTACCGAGCCTGCCGAGTATGGCCGCTTTAGGTTTTGTTGAGTGCGGACAATCTCTTGTCCGGCCGCACGCTCGGTCTCCTCGCGGAAAGTCGCAAGGAAGACAAGGACATTACCTATGAGTTATCGCGATTACAAGGAGTTGCGCGGCAATCTGATTAGCGCCGTTCGCGCGGCCGCCCAACCGTCGCACCGTTAGGTGCAATTGCCGCCGCGCAGACGGTCCTCGATCGTGGGCTTTTTACGGCTTTTGCGGAAGACACCGGCCTCCTGCCCAAACGGATCCTGGAAAAGGCCTTCGAGCATGCCGATCCGTTCAATCCCTGCCCGGTATGGGATAACTTCAAGGGCCTGTTGGCGGCGATCGACAAAGGCAACGCTCGCTTGGACGTACCTCCGCACAATGGCGGCCTATTTGCACCTGATCCGATCGTTGATGCGATTACTCTCCCTGATGAGGTTTGTGAGGGTTTCAAGAAGATCGGGGACTACGATTTTGCCTCGCAAGTCTCGGTCACCGTTCTGGGTCACATCTTTGAACATTCGATTGCAGACCTAGAGCGCCTACAGGCGATCGCCCGAGGCGAAGAGGTTGACGAAAAGAAGACATCAGGCACAACCGGCCGCCGTAAGCGTGATGGGGTTGTTTATACCCCTGATTACATTGCGCGTTTTAGCGTCGAGCAAACACTCGGTGCACATCTGCGGGATATTTTCCAAGCGATCCTGGCTGCCTATGCTCAGAAAGGTGCCCGCGCTGACGACCAGGAGATCAAATGGAGGCGCAAGAGCGCCGAACTGGAGGCTTGGGAAGCATACCGAGACAAGTTGAAAACGCTCAGGATTGTTGATCCGGCATGCGGGTCGGGCGTGTTCCTCGTCATGGCTTTCGACTTCATGAAGGCCGAGCTCACCCGCGTCAATGATAAGATTGCGGATCTCCGCGGGGGTGCTCGAGGGCTTTTTGATCCCGACAGCGAGATCCTCACCAACAACCTGTTTGGTGTCGACGTGAACGCCGAGAGCGTTGAGATCGCTAAGCTTTCGCTGTGGGTGAAAACCGCCCGACGGGGCAAAATGCTCGACAGTCTCGACTTACTGTAGAGCGACAATCTGGCTGAGATCCGCATCTTGGTCGTCGCGCTGCACGCGATGCCTGCAGGGATCTTCTGCCCCGATAGCCGCGGCCGCTGTGATACGTTCCGGCAATGAGCCGCGTCTTTTGGACTACAGCCATGCCTCCGATCGATATGTTGCCAGATACAGCTCGCTTCCCCGACCTTACAAGAAGCACCCTATGGTCTGCTGCAAAACGACGCCAAGAAGCGAATCCGCGAGCATTATGCTGATCTTCCTTGCCATAAATAAAGCGATAGATCGTCTCCCCTTGCGAGGCGGAGACCAATGGTATGGACCCCGCCCTCGCGGCGAGGTGGAATCTCCAACGTCAACTGCGATGTCTGCGCCCAATCCGGCTCAGAGCTCGGACGATGACCCGCCTTCGTCCCCACCGCCTTGTAAAGCGCCGCTTCCAGGGCCGCATCGCTGACGTCGTCACCCACGATAGCTCCGCAATGGCCGCACGCCGAAGCGTCTCGCGCACCGTCGATGGCGCAGCGCCAACCCGGACCGCAATCGACTTGTGGCCAAGTCTTGTTCGAAGCGATATCTCAATATCTCGCGGACACGCGGCATCTCCAGTCTCTCCGCAGACATCCCGTTCCTTCCTCGTCACAGTCGAAGGAAGAAACCTCACACCGGCAGACACCCACGCCAGATGCCTTCCGAAGGGGGCGGCATCATCTCGGAATCAGGGGCGGATTGCCTCGGAATTTGCACGCTTTTAAACATCGACGGCCCGAAGGCAATTCGGGCCGTCTTGGGAGGCGACATCCGCTCTACTGGAAGCGGATATCGGAAAGTCGATGCACGACGTAGATCAGCAGTATGGTCGCGAGCACCATCAGCGCCGAAATAGCATTTACCGTCGGACTGACGCCGGCACGCATCTGACCCCAAATTACGATCGGAAGTGTATTGTCGGATCCGATTGTGAAGAATGACACGCTGAACTCGTCGAGCGACCACGCGATAACTAGAAGCATAGCGCCTATCATGGCACTCCGTAGCAGAGGCAACGTGACCCGGTAAAATGCCTGCGCTGGGTTCGCTCCAAGTGTTGCGGCTGCCTCGGGGATTTGCGGATCAAGGCTGCCTATTCGGCTGGTGAGTGTGAACACCAGGAATGGCAAGGTGATCAGCACGTGACCGATGATTGCCGTCCAAACAGAGAGGCCGATGCCAAGGCTCGTGAAGAACGACAGCAGAGAGATCCCGAGCAGCAGATGCGGCAAGAGCAAGGGCAGCGCCATCAAGCCAGCGAATATTGATGCACGACGGAACCTAAATCTGGCGATGGCAAACGCCGCCGAAGTTCCGATCAATATGCAGCAGATAGTGGTGCCGAGCGCGACAAACACACTGTTGACCGCGGCCTTACGCATGATCGGGTCGCGCGCGACCGAGACATACCACTCCGTCGTAGGGGCTTCGAAAGGGAAGGCAGCAAGCCCTTTCGCATCGAAGGAAAAAAGGACGACGATGGCGATAGGAGCGAAGAGAAATGCCAGTAGGATGGCCGTGTATACGCTGAAGGCGAAAGTCGAGAGACGTCCCTGGTTCATGGTCGATCCTTGAGTCCAATACGTCGCAGCAAAGCATTGACCGCCCACAGGAATATTCCCATGGAAATCACTAGGCTGAATGCAATTGCAGACCCGAGGGGCCAGTCAAATGACAGACCAAAGCGGCCGACTACCGCGTTCCCGGCAAGCTGCGCCTTGGGCCCCCCAAGGAGTTGAGGGGTGACGAAGTCGCCGGCTGCGATGACGAAAGTCAGCGCAAACGCGGACACGATACCGCGGCTCGCCATTGGGACGGTGACTCGGAAAAAGGCGCCGACGGAAGTAGCGCCTAGGCTTTTGGCCGCCTCAATGCATTGTGCAGACACCCCGGAAAGCGCCGATGCGAGCGGAAGTATAGCGACCGGGACAAGGATACTCGTCAAGGTCACGATCACAGCAGCCTTGCTATACGCAAAGGTTTCCACTGGGGCATCGGTGACACCGGTCCAGCTCAACAACTGGCTGATCGCACCATTGCGGCCGAGGAGTGACCGCCATGCGTAGATCCGCACGATGTAGGCCGTGAACAGGGAGACCATCACCAGGAGAAGGATAATGGTCCCTACCCGACGAAGCGGGCCCAGTGTGATCGCATATGCTAACGGAAACGCAAGCACGACTGACGCCAGCCCAATCGTCGCTCCCATCCAAAGAGATCGCAGAAGAATCTCACGGAACAGTGGGTCCGTGAAGATTTTGATGTAGTTCGCCGGTGAGGTACCAAACGAAATGTCAGCGTAGCTTGTGCTGCCGAAAGAATACGCGAATAGCACTCCGCAAGGGATAATGAAGAACACGGCCATGAAGAGGCTGGCCGGCGCAGCCATGAGGTAAAACTGCCTAACCATTGCTGTCGTCTTCGATTTGCGCGACGGAGTTGTCCGGCCAGTTGAGAAGCACGCGGTCGCCTTGCGAGAATGTGCCGCCTCCATTGGGGAGAACCGGCTGCTGAACCATTACGGTTTGCTCACCAACTTGAACCAGGTAGCGCCTGAATGCCCCCTGGAAGATAGCCTCTTTAACCTGCCCGGTCGCCGAATTCGGGCCGGGCGCGGCCGAGGCGACGTCGATTGCTTCCTGGATCTTGATGGATTCGGGTCGGATGCAGACAAGGCCCGCTCTTGTTTGCCGATCATCAGCAGCATTGAAGCGGATGTTGATGCTTGCCGATTGAAGCAGAGACTTCTTTCCTTCGCGACGGAGCGACCCGGTGAAGATGTTCGCCTGGCCCAAAAATTTTGCGCTGAACAAAGTTCTCGGCCGGCTGTAGACTTCCTCAGGTGAACCACGTTGAACGATGGTGCCACTGTTCATGAGAACGATTTCGTCGCTCATCACCATCGCCTCATCCTGATCGTGCGTGACGAACAGGAAGGTCGCTCCGATGCTACGCTGCAGCTGCCGAAGTTCGAGCTGCATCGCTTGGCGAAGCTTAAGGTCCAGCGCGGACATCGGTTCGTCGAGCAGTAGAACTGGCGGCCCAGCCGCCAGAGCTCGGGCGAGCGCCACTCGCTGAGCCTGGCCCCCGGAGAGCTGATCGATCGGGCGATCCGCAAAGGCACTGAGCCTGACAATTTCGAGAAGCTCGCCAACGCGATTGGCAGCGTTCCTTTTTTCCACCCGCTGCAGGGATAGTGCGAACCCGACATTCTGGCTTACCGTCATGTGGGGGAACAGAGCATAGCGCTGGAAAACGAGACCAACTGGGCGGCGATGCGGGGGTGCGAGCGAGAGGTCTTTCCCTGCTATCACGACGCGACCTGTCGACTGGCGATCCAACCCGGCAATGATGCGCATTAATGTCGTCTTGCCGCAGCCAGACGGGCCAAGAAGAGAGACAAAGCGGCCAGGTGCCACATCGAGCGAAATGCTCGACAGAGCGGTGAACATACCGAACTGTTTCGTGACCCCTTGGACCGAGACTGCTGAATTTCCTACTTGCGAATTCATGACAGTTTGATCCGTTCCCAAGCTTCGGTCCAATCGCGCATGGTTGCGATTTCGCCCTCGACCTTGAGAGCCGGCGGAATATAGAACGTGTTCTTTTCCAGGAAGGCCGGAAGATTTTCGTAAGGGTAAAGCTTTCGCTGATCGTCAGGCAGAAGCGCAACCGCATCGGCGTTCACAACGCCACAGCCGATTGCAGCGCCGATAATGGCGTTGCCCTCTGCGGAAAGCATCTGATTGAGGAACGCGTAAGTCTGCTCCAGATGCGGAGCCTTTTTGGGGATGCAGTATGAGTCACACCAAAGGAATGTGCCGTCTTCTGGTGGAACATAGGACGCCGCATCGATGCCCTTTGACTTCAGTTTGGCTTCGATAAATCGCCATCCGAGTACACTTGCTTGCGCATCCCCGCGGGCAAGAACGTCAGCAATGTCGCCAAAGCTTGGTGCGATCGTCGTAAGGTTCGCCTTGACGGGCAAGAAAGCTTCGGCAACCTGACTAACCTGGTCCTTGGTCATTTTGGAGAAATCGGAGGTTTTAAAGAGTGCCCGTGCGAAGATCCAAAGGTTTGCCGGATCATCCAGTGTGATGAGCTTTCCGCGGTACTTCTCATCGCCAAGATCGGCCCACTTCTGAGGAAGATCCTTAAAGAGGTCTGCGCGGTAGCTCACCGGATAGTCGCTCCAACTCACCGGCACGGCGTAGGTCTTGCCATCCGACTGCTGCCACGACGTGTTACGGAATTGGCTGAAGAAGCGCTCGCTGCTTGGCAGCTTCGTTGCGTCAATTGGCTCGACCAATTTTGTCCTCATCAGGGGCGCGACGGCACTGATGCCCGGCGTGACGACGTCGATCGACCCCACTCCGCCGCTACGGAGTTTCGTCACAATCTCTGCATTGCCGGTGATATATTGGGCATCGATCGTGAGGCCTTGCGAAGTAAGCGTTCCCATTGCCTTCGGGTCATCATAGCCCTGCCATCCCAGAAACTTGAGAGTCACATTGAGCGACCCGGCCGCCCGCGCGCTCAATGAAGGAAATACGGCAGCGATGCCACCAGCACCCAGCAGCGCTCCTTGGCGAGTGAGAAATTCACGACGATTCATCTATGGGCTCTCCCATGTTGTCGGTCAGCGTTCCCTGCTGAACGGCGTTGATATTTGTATTTTCTATGATCTTTGATCAAAGATCGCAGTGTCAAGAGCGAGCGTGATGCGTTTCAATAAAAAAGCTGGTTCATCAAAATGGGATGTTGGTGTCGACTGTGACCCGATCCCAGCCTCGCTGATATGGCGGACCGCCTTAAGCGTTCTGATCTCCGCCGAGGTCACCGGGGACCCCGCTCTTTGCAACGTGTCGCCCGTTCTCGTGGGCAACATGCATTGCCAAACGTCCGTCGGTGATTTCGATCTGGAGACGATAGGGACCGTCGTCATGGCCAATCGGCATGAAGCTGTTAGAATCGAGAGGATCGACAATCGCCAGCGCCTGTCCACGCTCGACGCGCGCGTCTCGTGTCCTGAAGGAGCAGTCGAGTTCGACATCGCAGAGACCTTTTCGTCACATCGCTTCCACGCACATGGCGACACCCATGCCACCGCCGATGCAGAGCGTTACCAGTCCCTTTTTTGCGCCGCGACGCTTCATTTCGAAGAGCAACGTGTTGAGCACCCGCGCGCCGGACGCGCCGATTGGGTGACCGATGGCGATCGCGCCGCCATTGACGTTGACGATCGAGGGATCCCAGCCGAGGTCCTTATTGACCGCGCACGCTTGGGCGGCGAAGGCCTCGTTGGCTTCGACCAGTTCGACGTCGCCGATCGCCCAGCCGGTTTTTTTGAGCGCCTTGCGCGAAGCCGGGATCGGGCCGGTGCCCATGACCTGCGGGTCAACGCCGGCCGTTGCCCAGGAGACAATGCGGGCAAGCGGCTGAATGCCGCGCTTGGAGGCCTGCGCTTCGGTCATCAAGAGGGTTGCGGCGGCGCCGTCATTAAGGCCGGAGGCGTTGCCGGCGGTGACGGTGCCCTCCTTGTCGAAGGCCGGGCGTAGCTTCGTCATCTGATCGAGCGTTGCGCCATGGCGGATATATTCGTCCTGGTCGACGGTGACGTCGCCCTTGCGGCTCTTGACGATGAAGGGAAGGATTTCGTCGGCGAAGCGTCCGGCCTTCTGGGCGGCCTCGGCCTTGTTCTGCGAGGCTACTGCAAACGCGTCCTGCTCTTCGCGGCTGAGCTGCCACTGGCGGGCGACGTTTTCGGCGGTGATGCCCATGTGATAGCCGTAGAAGGCGTCGGTCAGGCCGTCCTTGATCATCGTGTCGATCATCTTGAAGCCGCCCATCTTCACGCCGCCGCGAAGATGCGAGCAGTGCGGCGCCATCGACATCGACTCCATGCCGCCGGCAATGATGATATCCGCATCACCGGTTACAATCTGCTGCATGCCGAGCGCGACGGCACGAAGGCCCGAACCGCAGAGCTGGTTCATGCCCCAGGCGGTCTTTTCCTGTGGGACACCCGCCTTCATCGCCGCCTGACGCGCCGGGTTCTGGCCCTCGCCGGCCTGCAGCACCTGGCCGAGGATCACTTCGTCGACCTCGCCTGCTTCGACGCCTGCGCGCTCAAGCACGCCCTTGATGACGGCGGCGCCGAGCTCGTGCGCCGGCATGTTGCCGAATGCACCGTTAAAAGAGCCAACCGCAGTGCGGGCGGCGCTGGCGATGACGATCGATGGGATGCTCATGGTGATCTCCTCTATGGTCTTGTCGAAGTCGGCCGAGGCCGTGGCCAATGTCCCGGCAAGGCTCCGTCAGGTCAGTTGACGATGGTCGCCTCGGTGGCGCTGCGGATCTCGCCGTCGGTAACGCCTTCGGCAAGCTCGACCAGCCTCAGTCCGCCATCGACGACGTCGAGCACACCAAGATTGGTGATGATCCGGTCGACGACGCTCTTACCCGTGAGCGGCAAGGTGCAGGCCTTCAGCACCTTGGACTCGCCGGCCTTGTTGGTGTGGTCCATGACGACCACGACACGCTTGACGCCGGCGACCAGATCCATCGCCCCGCCCATGCCCTTGACCAGCTTGCCGGGGATCATCCAGTTGGCGAGGTCGCCGTTCTCGGCCACCTCCATGGCGCCAAGGATCGCCATCGCGATCTTGCCACCGCGGATCATTGCAAAGCTCTGTGCCGAATCGAAGAAGGCCGAATGCGGCAACGCCGTCACCGTCTGCTTGCCGGCATTGATCAGGTCGGCGTCGATCTGGTCTTCAGCCGGGAACGGCCCGATGCCGAGCAGGCCGTTTTCCGACTGCAGCGTCACATGCACACCTTCAGGGATATAGTTTGCGACCAGCGTCGGCATGCCAATGCCGAGATTGACGTAGGTGCCGTCTTCGAGTTCGCGGGCAGCGCGCGCCGCCATCTGGTTCCTGTCCCAGGCCATCTTGTCTCTCCCCTGCCCTTAAGCCGCTGCGCGCGTGGTGCGCTGCTCGATGCGTTTCTCGTGCTCGCCCTGGATCAGGCGATGCACGTAGATGCCCGGCACGTGGATGTGGTCAGGGTCGAGGCTGCCGACCGGCACGATCTCCTCGACCTCGGCGACGCAGATCTTGCCGCAGGTCGCCGCCGGCGGGTTGAAGTTGCGCGCCGTCTTGCGAAAGATGAGATTGCCCGATGTGTCTGCCTTCCAGGCCTTGACGATCGACAGGTCCGCGACGATGGCGGTCTCGAGAACGTAGGTCTCGCCGTTGAAGCTCTTCACCTCCTTACCCTCAGCAACCACAGTGCCGACGCCGGTCTTGGTGTAGAAGCCGGCAATGCCCGCTCCGCCGGCCCGCATGCGCTCGGCGAGCGTTCCTTGTGGATTGAATTCGAGCTCGAGTTCGCCGCTCAGATACTGCCGCATGAACTCGGCGTTCTCGCCGACATAGGACGAGATCATCTTCCTGATCTGCTTCGTCTTCAGCAGCACGCCGAGGCCGAAGTCGTCGACGCCGCAATTGTTCGATGCGATCGTCAGGTCCTTTGTGCCCGCCTCGCGAACGGCGTCGATCAACAGTTCCGGTATGCCGCAAAGGCCAAAGCCGCCAGCCGCGATGAACATGCCGTCGAACAGCAAGCCCCCAAGGGCAGACCTTGGATTGTCGTGAATCTTATTCATAATACTCCACATTTTTTAAATTTGTTGCCAAGCGCAGCTTATGCGCCCCGGGTCCTCAGCCATGATTTCAAAGAGAGCGGGAAGCTGCTTCTGACGGTATCCCTTTGCTTTCGCCTCATCGAAAAGACCGCCGACAAGCTGGATCAAATCCGACCTCATCTCGAGAGAGTCCGCTTGTTCGGAAACAAGTTTGAAGGCAGCAGCGTGAACGTCGATCGTTGCTGCGGGAGCACTGTAATCGCGCTTTATAATGGCATCTCCAGACCGCTTGGTCGTGCGGTTACGGATATGCTCTCCATTGTCGATTATCTCGACGATAACGTCTAGCGGCAGTCCCCCCGCAGAACAGAGGGCAAGGGCCTGGAAATAGGCAAGCCATGAGCCATAGATGTAAGCAAACCGCGCGAGCTCAAGATTGGGAGCGGCGCCGTAACTCTCTGAGATAAACATAGGCTTTTTGCCAAGCGCGCGCAGGACCGGCTCGCAGTGAGCGTAAACGCTCTGCGCGCCCGAGTAGGCGATGATGCAATCCCCATCCCTCACGCGCTGAGGCAGGCCCATGATCGCGCCATCCAAATAGAGGATGTCCTTCAGCTGACATAAGGCGGCCATTTTTTGAGATTCGCTACGAGTGATCGTCGTAAGCTGAACGAGGATCTTTGCTCGCAGAGCTTCGCTCGAGCTATCGACGAACAGCAGCTTTTCAGTCGTTGCGTGATCTGAAAGGCAGACAACAATAATCTCAGAGCGCTCAATGATTTCGTTCAAATCCGCTGAAGCGAACGCATTCAAAGTAGCAAGCGGCGCCAGTTTCTCAGGTGTCCGATTCCAGACACTGACGTTGAACCCCTCTGCAAGCAGGCTTTCCGCCAAGGCGCTTCCCATGCTTCCCGCACCTATTACAGCAACGTGGCGTACGCTATCCATTTTCATGAATTCAACCTCTAGCGACGTTGCCGGCGCAGACCGGCAACGTCGCATTCTTAGGCGTTAATGGGACACGTTCCGAAGTTCGCTGGTTCTTTTGGCGTCGACCACGCTGTCGATGATCGCCACCTTGTAGACGTCACGCGCCCGCTCGGGGGAAATCCAGCCCTCTGCCACATCCTTCAAGACGAGATCGACATCACGCTCGACGGGATTTCCGTATCCGCCGCCACCGCAGGCTATGCCGATCATGTTTTCGCCGGCCTTTAAGGTGATATTGGAGACCTTGTCGATCGGCGTAACCTCACCCTGCAGGTTTCGTACAAACTGACCCGCACCGTGCGACGAACCGCCGCCGCGGACACCCCGCGGAGGATTGTCCGTACCGTCGCTTGCGAAGATGAAGGTCATGTCCGCACCAATGGGACCGTATTCGACCCGGATTGCTGGTGCTCCCCGGAAGCGGCCTGCTCCCTCGGTGTCCGGCAGAAGCCTTCTTTCTCGTACAACGAGGGGGTGGAAGAGCTCCGACAGTTCGACACCGTCAATGTTGCAGATACCCGCACATCCAACATTCAGCACGATCAGCCAGCTGTCCGAGTAGGCACCCGCTGCCCCGGACGTGTGTCCAAGGAAAACCATGTTGACATAAGGCTTGCCGTCACGAGGATCGATACCCGAAACCGTGCTGGTGGTCGGGCACAGGCTGTATCCGACTTCGGCCATCCCGGCGCCTTCAGAAATCTCGGCGATCGCCATCTGAACGCAGTTTCCCGCCCGGTCGGCGAGATTCGTTGTGGCGAGCGAGCAACTGGTAGGGTGGCGAGGGATCCCGACAACACAGTTTTCGCGAAGGTGAACCCTGATCCTGCGGAAACTCCCGAAATTCTTCGGTACGGAACCATCGATCGAGTTGAACACCCCGATCATGCCAGCAGTTCGCGACGTTGCTTCGGTAAGATTGAGCCCGCTTGGCAATGCATCGGGGCAGTCCCGGAAGTCGATGTCGATCATCGCAGCCTCTGCATCGACCGTCACTTTGGCCGTGACCGTCACACCGTCAGGCCCGGTGCCTGGAAACGCATCATGCTGGGACCGCATAATGGTGGAGCCGCTCTTCAGCTTTCCGATCGCATCGACCATTCGCTTTTCGGAATAGTCGAACCATTGTGCGACAAATGCAGAGAGTTTATCCCAACCGATTTCCTTTCCGAGTTGAAGTAGCTCGGTTTCGCCGATGCGGGCTGCGCCGATCGTCGCCAGAAGATCGCCATACCATTGATTGGGCACCCGAATGCGTGCGCGGCACATTCGAATAATATCTTCGATGTCCTGATAATCGCGCTGAATCTGCACGCATGGGAAGATCAGAGCGCCCTCTTCGTAGACATCCTTCGCTGTTGCCACCATCGTCGATGGAACCGCATTGCCTATGTCTGCCTGGTGCGCCTTCGTCACGATCGTGAAGCGGTGGATCCCCTCATCATCGATGACCGGGATGATGAAGCCGTGGTCCGCCGCATGGGAGTTTCCGTGATACGGTGAATTATGGATAAAGGCATCTCCCGCTTTAAGCTTCGGATGAAACTCCAGCATGGATTTCGCCATCAAGTCCGGACCCGAAAGGGTATGGATCGGGATGGCGTCTGCTGAGTACAGAAGCTTGCAATCAGCGGTCAGAATGCAGGTGGAGAAGTCGCGTGCGCGGTTCAACACCCCGGAACGCCCGGTCCGCAGGATGGTGCTAGCCATCTTTCGGTTAATACCGCCGATCCTGTTGAACAAGATCGACATCTGCGCGGCTGAAATATTGGCTGACGAGGTCATTGCGCTTTCTCCATGCTGGAGCCGATCGCGCCAGCTTTAACGAGTACACTGCCCGCACCCGTCAGGCTGAAGGATGAGGTGGGATCGATCACAATCGTGGTGAACGGGGATTCGTAGATAGCCGGCCCGCGATATTCTTCGCCGACCCGCATGCTGGAGGACGAGACGATCGCCGTCTCGATGGTGCCGTAGCCGCTGAAGTAGCATTGCCTATGACTGGGACGGTCGCCCGTCGAACGGTTGGAAAGGCGACCGAGTGCCGCGTCGCGGAATCGGCAACGAACTCTCGCGATCCACGTGATGAATTCGACGGGCGAATTCTCGTCATGGAAAGTGAAAATATCACGATGTTTTGCGTGGAACGCCTCGATCAGGGCATCGACGTCGGCGTCCGTAACAAAAGCGGCCTTCGGCAGCGGAAGTTCAACTTCCCAGACCTGCTTTTCGTAGCGTGCTTCGACGAAATAGTGGATCGTGGTTTCGAGCGCGCCCTTGCCGGCGCCGGAAGCGAATTGATCGCACTTCGCCTTAAGATCGTTGATGATGCCATTCACCTTCTCGCGGTCGAAACGATCGGAGATGGTGTAACCGGTCAGTTGGTGGTCAGCTGCCAGATCGGACATCAACGCACCCGCGGCACTCAAGGTCGCGCTCGTCTCGGGGTACAACAAGTCGAGGCAGTTGAGCCTCTTTGCGATGAAGACGGAATTCAGGCCGGCTGCACCGCCGCCGCCAATCAGAGTGGCTTCGGAGGGATCGATTCCTTGATTGACGGTGATTTCCTCGATCGCCTGGACCATGTTCTCGGTCGCGATGTCGACGATGGCAGCAGCAGCTTCCTCAATCGTTACGCCGAGTGGGCGCGCCACAGCCTGTTCGACGGCGGCACGGGACAGAGAAGCGTCGATCTTCATGCGGCCGCCGAGGAAGTAAGACGGGTCGATGTATCCAAGAACGACGCATGCGTCGGTGAAAGTGGGCTCGGTGTTGCCATTTCCAAAGCAGGCGGGGCCAGGCATGGCGCCCGCACTCTTCGGGCCGACGTGCAGCATTCCGCCTTCGTCGATCCGAGCGATACTGCCACCACCCGCGCCAATGCTGCGGACATCAACCGAGGAGAAACCCGTGTTGTGGCCGATATAGGGCTCACCGATCCACATGTCGCGGGTCGTGGGAATGGCGCCGTGACGCACGAGGCTGACGTCGTATGTCGTCCCGCCTGTATCACTGATGATCGCGGTCGAATTGCCCGTATCGAGAACCGAAAAGTGCCGACCACCAACCGGAGCGGTCGACGGACCAGAGTTCAGGGAATGGATCGGCGTCTTAGCCAGTTCGTGAGAGTCGATCATCCCTGCTTGCGAGGTAAGAACGAGCAGACGGCCGTCAAATCCGGATTCGCGCAACCTCGTTTCAAGGCGGCCGAGGTATTTGCCCATTAGAGGCTTCAGCGAAGCGTCCATGCAGGTCGACGATGCACGTCTGAATTCACGCATCGACGGGTTGAGCTGGTGCGACAACGTTACAGCTACATCTGGGAGATGCTCGGCAAGGAACTGGCCAACGCGAATTTCATGGGCGGGATTGACGATCGACCAGAGAAGGCAGACGCCGACGGCTTCCACGTTTTGTCTCTTGAGCTCGTCGATAATCGCCATCACCGCAACATCGTCGAGCGGGGTATCTTCCGAACCGTCGCTGAGCAGTCGGCCTGGGACTTCGAACGTCAAGGAACGCGGAACATAGGGCTCAGGATAGCTGATATGGTCCGGAAATGCGCTTGAGCGACCGCCCTCACGAAGTAGCAGAATCTCAGGGTGACCGAGCGATGTCAGGAACGCGGTCTTGGCGGTGTTGCCGGTGATGATGGCATTGATCGAATGCGTCGTGCCGTGGATAAATGTTCCGCAGGTGGCGAGGAACTCGGAGAGGGTCTGACCGAAATCCGCAGCCGCCAGCGACAGGACATCGAGAATCCCCTGAGCGGGATCCGACGGGACCGTCGACGATTTGAACATTCTGAGCGATCCGTCATCGCCCTCAACCATCAGGTCCGTGAATGTTCCCCCAGTGTCACAAGCTAATCTCATTTTGACTCCCCTTAGTATCTCTGTTTTATGAAGCGGGTTGCGGTCGGCGCGCTTGAGTTGCGCTTGTCACGACGCCGAAGGTCTGATCTCCAGGCGAGATGCGAAACGCATTTCGGCGGCGTTCCTCACCGCATCCAGGACCGGAAGTGAGGCTCTCGCCCGCAAATCGAACTGCACGGTCGTTGCCTGCAATCTGGCAGTCACTTCGCCGGTGCCTTCGACAACAATCTCATGGACGGAGCCGATCGAACTGCGGCCGATCTTGACGACCGCGCTTCTGACGAAGAGTGGCCAGCCAGACTTCACCTCTTTGAGATAGCTGATCTGGTGAGACACATCGGCCCAGCCGACCATGTTCGTCTCGAGATCGTCGACGGTATATCCGAGCCGAAAGAACAGCTGGAAGATCGCGATGTCGAAAACCCGCATATATCCTGCCGTATTCAAATGGTTCTGGGAGTCGCAGTCGGCCGGGTAGACCATTGTCCGCGCCGTCTCGATCCAGGTGTCATCGGTCATTGCTTATTGTCCAAGGTATGCTGCGGCGACCGCAGGATTGTTGATCAAACCCGAAGAAGGTCCGGAAAGCGTGATCGATCCGAGTTCCATCACGTAAGCATTCGTCGAGATTTCCAGGGCGAGCATGGCATTCTGCTCAACGAGGAGGACACCCGCCCCTGTCTCCTTGCAGATCTGAACGATCGACTGCATGAGATGCGCTTCGATGAGTGGAGCAAGCCCGATCGAGGGTTCATCGAGAACGTAAAGTTTCGGGTCAGACATCATCGCTCGAGCGAACGCCAACATCTGCTGCTCGCCCCCGCTCAATTGCCTCGCCTTCAACGCGCGCTTTCGCGCCAGAACAGGAAAGATCTCGTAAGCGCGATCCATGTCGCGGCTGATTGTGCGCTTGTCGGTTCGAAGGTGCGCTCCGAGAAGCAGATTTTCCTGTATGGTCATTCGCGGGAAGAGCTCACGTCCTTCCGGAACCTGGGCCACACCGGCCGCGACAATGGCCGCCGGGTTGGCAGCTGTCAGGTCAACACCGTTGAAGGTTATGGTTCCGGTTGACGGCGTGATCAGCCCCGATATCGCGCCTAGCAATGACGTCTTGCCGGCGCCGTTGCTCCCGATAAGAGCGGTGATGGCGCCCGCGCCGACATCGATCGAGACCTTATCGACCGCCTTGATCCCGGAATAGTCGACGGAGAGATTGCGAACCTCAAGCATCTTTCCCTCCCCGGCTTCCAAGATAAGCCTCGATCACCGCGCTGTTAGTGACGATGTCAGAGGGTGGCCCCTCGGCAATTTTCTTTCCGAAGTTGATGACAGTCATGTGCGAACAGAGGCTGAGAACGGTCTTCATGTCATGCTCGACCAGCAGGATCGTGATGCCGCTCTTGTTGATTTCACGAATTGACGCCGCCAGCCCTGCCTTCTCCGTTGCATTCAGACCTGCGAGAGGCTCGTCCAGAAGGAGAAGCTTTGGCTTTGCAACAAAGGCGGACGCGACGGAAAGTGTCCGCTGCATTCCACTTGGGAGGATGCCTGCGGTCTGGTTTGCAACATGACCAAGCTTCATGATCTCGAGCACGCGGTCGACATCTCCCTCGATTTCCTTTGATCCCGGGTTGTTGAGAAACCCGGCTGGAGCCCAGGGAGGAGAAAGACGCGCGATGGCAGCCATACGGATGTTTTCGCGAACCGTTGCCTCAGAATAGACTTTAATGAGCTGAAAGGTTCTAACGACTCCAGCGCGTGAGACGACATGCGGCCTCAGGCCGGAAATTCGCGTCCCTTCAAAGTTGATGCTTCCGGTGGTCGGCTTCAGGAACCCACTGATCAGGTTCATCATCGTCGACTTTCCGGATCCGTTTGGACCGATCAATCCGTGTATGTGCCCCCTCGAAACCTTGGTTGAGACGCTCTCGATTGCGGTAAGGTTGCCAAAGCGACGGGTAACATTTTCCAGTTCAAGCATTGGAAACCTCCTTTTTCCAGCGCCGTCTCAAAGGGAAGGATTGGATTCTGGATTCGATGCCGCCGGGCGCGACAAGGAGGGCGAAGATAACGCACACGCCCCATATCAAAGGCACGACCTGGGGTACGCCACGAAAGAGCTGCTCGATGCCCGTCAAGAAGATGAGACCTGCGATAGGTCCGATGCAGCTGCTCACGCCGCCGACGATTGCGGAAGCGACAATCTTGAACATCAAGGTTGAGCTGAAATCGGCAGGCGAAACGATACCGTTGTAGCTCGCCATGAACCCTCCGGCGATCCCGGCGAGCGCCGATCCCATGACGAACACGAGACTCCTATAACCCCAGGCGTTGATCCCGAGAGAAACGGACAGTTCCTCGTTCCGGCCGACAGCCTGAACGGTCTTTCCGACCCGAGACCGCTCGAATGCGAGGAGTGCAAGAATTACGATCGCCAACACAGTCAGAAGCAGGAAGTGGAAGCTTGTCACGTCTTCGAAGCCCTGGGGCCGTTTGATAAACGCGATCCCGCTGGTGCCACCCGTTATTTCGCGAAACTGGATAAAGCTCTGGCGAAGAGCCTCGCCCGCAGCGAACGTCGCAAGGAAGAAGTAATACTCGCGCGTTCGAAGAACCGGATAACTGATCACTACCCCGAAGATCAGGGCGATAAAACCGCCGATCACAATCGTGACGCCGATCGGAAGATTGTACGGCGCCTGGGAAAGGAGCGCGACAGAATACCCACCGAGGCCCATCGTTGCCACATGTGCAAACGACCATCCGCCCATCAGCGTAATGAGTCGGTAGCTAACAACCAGAAGGCAGTTGAGAAGGAAGATGACAGTCACATCCTTCCAGTAGGAGGTTACAAGTGCCGGCAGAACTGCCAACCCCACCATCAGACAACTCAATATTGCCAGCTGCGTCGCCACCGGGATGGATGGAGAAGCAACTTTTGCGACCGATCCGCTCATCAGTCGTTCTCCCCGAAAAGACCCTGGGGCCGAATTGACAGAACGATCAGCATGATGAGTGCGCTAAACATTGCGAGAAACCTGCCGAAGCCTGCCACGGACACCAACGTGTCAAAGATGCCGAACATCAAGGCTGCTGCGACCGCGCCCCAAATTGAACCGATCCCACCGACGATGATGATAATGAATGCCTTCCAGAGAGCGTCGACTCCCATGAAAGGATTAACGCCCGCCACGGGTGCCATGACGACACCTGCGGTTCCCGCCATGACGGCACCTATTACCACCGCCAATGATCCGACGAGCTTAATGTTGACGCCCTGAAGCAAAGCGCCTCTTTTGTTTTGAGCGACGGCCCGCATTGCTCGACCGAGTCGAGAGCGCTCCATGAACAGCCAAAGGGCAACGATCATGATCGCGGCAACCACCATAACCAGCACGCGCTGATAGGGCATGATCGCTCCCCCGAAGAACAGGACTCCTGGGACCGGCGGCTTGACGATTTGGCCAACGGCGCCGAAGACTTGGACGACGCAGACTTGCAGAATGTAGGAGAGCGAGAGCGTGGCCACATAGATACCAAGAGGCCGATCGGCGAGTGGCCGTATGATTGCTGCGTTGGCAAGAAGACCCATCGCTGCGAGCACCAAAGCGGCTATACCGGCACTCACTGCGTAGCCGACAATGCTGCCGGTGACCGGTGAGATGACAGCCAATGTCGCCCAAGCTGTGTACGCACCGACCATGTAGAAGTCGCCGTGTGCGAAATTAACGACCCGCATCACTCCAAAAACGAGTGCCAATCCAAGGGAAAAACAGACGTAGAATGAGGTCAACGATAGGATATTCAACGTGATTTGCATGACGCGCTCACCTCGGAAAAGCCACAGGGGGTGGTTCTTGCGCCGTGCGCAAGAACCCTTTCGATGAGACTTGCTTAGTCCTTCGTCACTTCACCGGTCGATTGAAGTACGGGCAGCGCGGCCGCTTTGTTCTTCTTCCACCAGGCAGCCGTGTCGACCGTGTCATCCCGTTTGATCGCTTTGCCAGTTTCATCGATCTGGTAGATCGGCATTGGCGTGGTCAGCAGATTATCGACACCGTAAATATCCATTCCGCCCCACGGCGAGGTTCCGAAAATCGGATGTTCAACAGATGGACCGCTTTTCAGAGCAGCGAGAACAGATGCTCCATCCGGAGACTTCGCAGCCTTGATCCCCGGTTCAAACGTTGTCATCGATGCGTAAGCCATCGACGTCAAATAGGTCCAGTCGGCCTCACCGTACTTCTTGGCATATTCGGAGAAGAGAGCATCGAGACGCTCGTTCTGGCCCTTTAGCTGGGCATCGATCGCGTAAGCGCTGAAGAAGCGGTTGGCAATATCTTCGGGCGCGAGGCGTTCCAGCAGGAACTTCAAAGACCACCCTTCGCTGGCAAAAAGTCCTCTGTAGCCAAGCTGTTGCATCGCTTCGACCATCAGAGCCTGTTGACCCGGGGGGAACCCGAGTTCAAGGACCAGGTCTGGCTGGGCGGCGGCGACAGGCGTTACAACACCCATGATGTCGTTCGACATCGCCATGTCGTATGGAGTCTCGTAGACTATCTCGACGTGGTCGCTGTACGGCGCCAAGCCGGCCTTGAAGTACGCCGCAGCGGTATGGCCGTAAGAAGCATCCGGCACCAGGATTGCAACCTTTCTGACCTCGGGATGATGTTCGACGACTTGTGCCGCGACATGCATGTAGTTTGCTGGTGCTCCAGTGATTGCACCGATGAGATACGGAAACTGCTTACTCAGATAGCCCCCACCATAGGTTATGGTGAGAACCTTGTTTTCGGT
Source organism: Sinorhizobium sp. 8-89 (assembly GCF_030124325.1). Taxonomy (GTDB): domain Bacteria; phylum Pseudomonadota; class Alphaproteobacteria; order Rhizobiales; family Rhizobiaceae; genus Sinorhizobium. Next base: position 6,322 of record NZ_JASKLR010000032.1, on the reverse strand, counting down.
CACGAAGGAGGCAATTGCTTTGCGGGCCGCGGGCGTCCACGTCTGGAGAAGAAACTGGACGCCGTCGTCCTGCACGGCGCGACGGGCAGAAGCAAGCTCATCACCTGGCGTGTAGCAATTGTTGTCGTATGCATGAACTTCGACTGTATGTTGCTTGCCGATCGCATCGGCGATGCCACCTGCCTTGTTCAACTCGTCGGCCCACATCTCAACGCCACGCGTGATCGGGATGCCGTACTGAGCACACGGTCCCGATTGGGGCGTGATCACGCCGACTTTGATTGCGTCGGCGTGCGCGAATGTGGTTGTGGCCAGAGCGGCTGCTGCCGCAAGAGTATGTCGCTTTATCATTCTGGTAGTTCCCCTTTGCTTGAGTTGGAGTGGTGTCTAGCGGATGACCTCCGTATTTCCGCAGATGCCGAGTGACTGGCCCGAAATCGAGCGTCCGGACGGCGAGCATACGAAGGCAATAAGGTCGGCGATCTCCTCAGGGTCGATCATCTTGTGCATGGAGATATTCTTGAGCTCGTCGGCCCAGGCAGCCTCTTCGGAAATGCCCAAGAGCTTCGCACGCTCGGCAATGACGCGGTTCATGCGGTCACCGTTCACCGATCCCGGCAGAATCGAGTTCACCCGGATGTTGAACTCACCAAGTTCCATGGCGAGGGACTCGGTAAAGCCGATCACACCCCATTTGGCGGCCGCATATGGTGTGCGGTACGGAAACCCTAGGCGTCCAGCGGCGGATGATAGATTGATGATGCTCCCGGATTTCTGGCGCTTGAGGTGAGGGATCACGGTCCGGCAGAAATAGAACTGCGCATTGAGGTTAACGACGACGGTTTCGTCCCACTGCGCCGGTGCGATATCCTCGACGTTCTTCGTCGGTCCGGCGATGCCAGCGTTGTTGACCAGAATGTCAACGCCCTGAAGCGTCGCGATCATTTCTTCGGAAACTGCCGTGACGGCGGCGGCGTCGCGCACGTCGCACTGGTAGGCCGCGATCTCAGGGTTTTCCTGGCGGAAAGACTGAAGCGCAGCTTCACTGATGTCGCAGATCGCGACTTTCGCCCCGACTGAATGGAGCGTACGGGCGACTACACGCCCGATCCCGCTCGCTCCTGCAGAAACGATTGCACGTTGGTTGACGAGGCTGACCATCATGCACCTGCCTTGAGGCCGAGGAGGTCGCGGGCGGCACTGGAGCTCATCACCTTAGAGCCCACAGCTTCGATGATCGTCTTGGCACGATCCACGAGAGCAACGTTGGTGGCAAGTTCACCCTTCTTCAACCAGATATTGTCTTCAAGGCCGACACGGACGTTGCCACCAAGCAAGACAGCCTGGGCCACCATCGGAAGCTGCATCCGGCCAACGCCAAAGGCAGACCAGACGACATTCTTTCCTTGAGCCATATCCGCGAACGCCTTCATCGCGGTCGTCGTGGCTGGGGCGCCGTAATTCACTCCCAAGCAGAACTGCACCATGGCGCTTCCCTCAAAATATCCCTTATCCAGGAGTTCGAGCGCAAAGCTCATGTGGCCAAGATCAAATACTTCGAGCTCCGGCTTCACGCCCGTAGCGCGGATCATTTCCGCGCCTTGGCGGATCTGCTCTGAGGTGCTGATGTAAACGAGATTGCCAGGGCCAACGTTGTAGCTGCCGCAATCCAGCGTACAAATATCGGGCCTAAGAGCATCGACATGCACCAAGCGCTCTTTCTGGGAAACGAGATCGCTTTCCTCAGTGACGAATGCGTACGGGTCGTCCTTGCCGAAGGTCAGATCCCCTCCCATGCCGGCAGTGGTGTTAATGATGATGTCTTTGTTCGTTTCACGAACGAGCTCGATGACGGTTTTGTAGAGGTCGGTACGGCGGCTGCCGACGCCTGTCTCAGGATCACGCACGTGGATGTGTGCAATTGCTGCACCGGCCTCTGCCACTGCAAGGACGTCCTTTGCGATCGCCTCCGGCGTGATCGGAACGTTCGGGTTCTTTTTAAAGTTTTCACCCGCTCCCGTAACAGCACATGTGATGAAGACGTCGTTGTTCATACGCTAGTTCTCCGAGCTGCGGGACCTGCGCAAGCGTCCGCATCCAATCGACGGTTTCGCTTCCCGTCGTGGATAAGCACGGACCAACTCAGAGAGCTGGCACGAAATCGGGCGATAAGGCTGTTCCCATTCATTGATCTTTGATCAAGAAAACAGTAGCTCAACTCGATTGTTTGTCAACGAAATTTTAAAAAAACGCACGAGACGATTGTCAGAAGGCTTCTATGTAACTGATTTCAATTATTTCTTTTCGAACTAAGCAGTGTCGCAATTCTTTCATGAAACAGGAACACCAGCCATATTCGATTGCCAGCATCTTGACATTTGATCAACAATTGGCTGTTGATTTCATCTCCACAAGCTATTGATGCCGCCGTCCGCGACACTATAGGGTTCGGCGCGCCATTTAGGTAAGGATGTTCGCCATCACTAAGTTCAAAGTTCCCCCACTCCGAGAGGTCTCTCCCAGTTCGACGCTCGACCATGTTTACTCGGAGTTGAAGCATGCGGTTATGGCTGGAGAGTTTCAGCCCGGGCAGCCAATGAGGCTAGAGGAGCTTGCGACGGCTTTTGGAACCAGTCACATGCCGGTTCGCGAAGCTCTGAACAGGCTCGTGGTCGCAGGTGCTCTCGAACAGGCGCCACGGCGCTCCGTTCGCATTCCCCGGTTGACAGAAAAGCAGATTCACGACCTTTTGGCGGTCCGCTTGGTCAATGAAGGCCAGGCGGTCGAGTGGGCAGCGAAATTCTGCACATCGGCTGACATTGCAAAACTTGCGACGCTGAACTCGAAGCTGGACGAACTTGAGAACTCTGAAGAGTTCGACGTGCGGCAGTACTTGAAGTTCAATCAGTCGTTCCATTTCACGCTCTATGCTCTGTCTCAGAACGAAATTCTTTTGAAAACTATCGAAATTCTCTGGCTTCAGAGCGGCCCCCTCCTCCATTTGCTTACAGCGGGAATGTCGTTGCAACATGGACATAAACGCCATTCCGAGGTCGTCGCGTGTCTTGCGGCAGGTGACGGCGTTGGCGCAAGCGAGGCGTTAAAAAACGACATTCGGGAAGCCTATGCGAAGATGTTGACTATCATCGAGAAAGGCTGGCCAGAGCGAACCTGAAACGGTGTGGTGGCTTCGGCGAGGTGGGGCGGCTGGCAGTAAAATGATGACTGACCCCACGGGTCCGCCATCTCCTTTATACGGCTCTCAAAAACTTGCACGCCGCAGACGCAACCGCGTCTTCGCCGAATTGCCCGCCCGAGAAGATTTAGTTCGCTCCCGGGGGCAATAAGCCCCTGGGTGCGCCCGCCCAAGGGCAGGCCAATGTCCGACAACATCTGTAGCCCTCCCTGACGGACCTGACGAACTCTCCAGCTCCCGGTGTTGCGTTGGTACCTCTGGCTCAATCATGGTGGGAAAAAATAGCGGAGATCGAAAAAGCCACGAGGCCCTGGTAGGCGGGCAGTTTGGGACGCCAATTTGAAGAGTCCGGTCCATGTAAAGAGCCCGGACCTTGATACGATGGTGCATCTCATGCGCGTTCCTAGCAACCTGCCCCGGCCGGGTCCGACCCGCGCCGCGCCAAGGCTAAGAGAGCCCCCGTCGCGGCCCCTCCCCTCGCGCTCTCCTCCCACCCGCGAAAATCAGTCGAAAATCTCGATGACGTCGTAGCTCTTCACAAACGCGCCCATTCCATCATTGAGCAGCGCCAGGATGCTTTCCTTCGAGATCGGAAGGGTTTCGATCTTCTCGAGTTGCATCAGTGACCACTCCTCATTCTCCTCGCTCTCGACATTTTCGCGGAGCTCATAAATCGCCTCACGCGCGCCTATCTTCGTCGCAAAAGAAAAAATCGGGAATACCTGTATAGGCCCAGCGATCGTCACGGCCTTCGTCGACACGTGCGTAAGTGTAAAAAGGTGAACGATTCGCCTTGGGATATGCCTTACCTCCAAATGGTTTCGGGGACGTTTGGTAGCTGTTTCGCTGGATATGGCCTGCGCCAGCCAGACCGCTACTCGCAAAAGCGTTGGTGCCCGATCAATCGTAGGAATCGACAATGTCAGGGCGGGAAGCCTTCCCTCTCACGCTTCTCCTCCCGCGGACTTACAGGATCAATAGAACCCGCCCGCCCCGTTCATGAGAGTCCCGACAATTGCAAGCGCCGGGCCAATAATATTGACGGCAAGCGCATCCTTTTCTGTTTCTTCGGCTTCCTTATTTTCGGCCGAGCTCGCCGTAAACGGCGCTCCACCGATAATGTGCTTCTTCGCAAGCCATGATTTGTAGCCTCCGGCACGAAGTACAGGCCGGGCGATCGTAAACACGCCCAGGCATGCCATCACCGCCCCATACAGGGCTAACGTGGCGGTGGTGATTGGCGACAGGCCGATCCATAGCCGCACAACGGAGAACGGAACCACGAACGCACCCCATAGCCAGAGACCAGCCCACGGATCAAATGCCCACTTTCCCTTGCCTTCGAATCGACCCAAGAATGACACCCTGCTTCCCTTTCCTCAATTTATGCGCGCACTCGTCTACACACGGCCTTTTAAAAAGTTGTCAGTCTGGTCCGTCGCATTTTACAAATTGAAAATGTTCGCCTTTGTTGCGGCCCAATCAGGTAAGGAGAGTCCGACTTGGACGTGATGACCAAGAGCGCCGCAGCCGACCGGATCCGCGAGATCCTGACCGCCATCAAGCCGCTGGCCGCCGAGTACTACCGGCTGACCGGCGAGCCCCTTGGGGTCACCGGCGAAGTCGCCGAAGCGGTTGCAGCCGACGTCCTGGGTCTCGAGCTGGCTCCTGCCCGCACGGCGGCCACGATGCGATCCTCTTTGCCCCCGATGGGAGCGAGGAGCGTATCCAGATCAAGGGACGCGCCTTCGGTGCGGACGCGAAGCCCGGGCAGCGGCTCGGGCGGATTAAGCAGGCAACCGCATGCGACACGGTCCTGCTGGTGTTGCTCGACAACGCCACACTGGATCTTCGCGAAATGTGGAAAGCCCCCGACGCGGCCGTCGCGGAGCGACTTGCAAAACCGCGATCGAAAGCCCGTGAGCGCGGCGCGTTGAGTGTGCCGGAGTTCAAGCGTCTTGCCGTCAAGGTATGGCCCACCGACTGAGATCGTCTCCGCGGCAGTATCGCCTTATAAGCTCTACTCCTTCATGAGAGCTGCTATGCGGAATTGCTGTTTGCTGTTTCGCGGTTTCGCCCGTGTCCGCCAGAACCACGCGGCCGGCACGTCGGGGTATGTGTCCGGTCTCTGCCGCCGGCAATCCGCTGCCCACTCCATTCGCTGGCGCTCCCGCGTTGCGGTTGCCTGCCGCCACCAGGAGTTCAGATGCGGCGTCCGTTGAAATTCCCCGACCGGCCGCGATACCGGCGCGCAACACGATCCTATTGGGGCGACTGAATCACCTTGATGCAGCGCCTCCCGGGCGGGTCGGTGGATTTCATCCTGACCGATCCCCCGTACCCGGTCCGTTACCGCGACCGTTCCGGCCGCACCGTGGCCAACGCGCCGACGCCTCCTGGCTCGTGCCAGCTTACCGGAGATGACAGTACCCGGGTTACTGAGGCTATCAGGGGCATTCTGGTCTGTGACCCGCATAATGCGGCCGACAAACTGCACGAACGGTGACAGGTTCCCGAAGGCGCTGAACACAGCGGCGACAGCCAGCTTTGGATGGTCAAAGCCTCCGCCGAGTTTTCTCACCTACACGATGACGTCGAGTTGGTCTGCCTCAAGCCCTTGCATGACACGCTGGTTTTGGCCGTCGTCACGGGAGTGAACGAAGTCGGCCCTGCGATTGCGTAAGCCTCTACGATCTGATGAGAATGCGGGAAGTTCAAAGCAGACGCTATGATCTTTATTCCGATCGGCGTGTTAGACGAGGCGAGCGCCCCGGCATCATCGAAATGGACCTTGCCGATGGTGTTCGCGTTCGAGTTGACGCCTTCGTTAACGAGAACGCCTTGCGGCGTGTTCTTGCAGCGCTGAGTGAGGCGTCGCGATCCAGATTGCCGCTGGGACGAAAGTGTACAAGGCTTGCCGGCCGGTCGATCTGCGCCGTGGGTTCGATGGTCTGTCGGCGGAGGTCGTCAATACGTTGAATGGCGATCCCTGTAGCGGCCATCTCTTCCTGTTTCGGGCGAAAAGAGCACAGTGCGCTTCATAATGCATCCCTCCATCAGATTCCGGGCAACCGCACGACTTTATCGTATTGATAATCTTCATAAAACTTGGGGCGTCGATCGACG
>NZ_JASKLR010000031.1:55718-56558 GCF_030124325.1 Sinorhizobium sp. 8-89 | reverse complement strand
GTCGACGGGCGGCTTCAAGCCGCTCAGACCCAACCAGATGAGCTATTGGCAGAACTACAGAAAGTTCTTCGTCAGCTTCCAGAAGGCGATGTGGAATGCGGCGGCGACGCCGGAAAACAACTTCGCCTATGATTGGTTGCCGAAGCTGGACGTACCCGGCTATGACGTCCTACGCGCCTTCGAGCTCATGAACCAGGGCAAGATGACGGGTTACATGTGCCAAGGCTTCAACCCGCTGCTTGCGGCCCCGAACCGCAAGAAGCTTACGGACGCGCTGTCGAAGCTCAAATATCTCGTCACCATGGATCCGCTCGACACCGAGACGGCGCGGTTCTGGGAAAACCACGGCGAATACAACGACGTCGACTCTTCGCAGATCCAGACGGAGGTCATCCAGCTGCCCTCCACCTGTTTTGCCGAAGACGAAGGATCGCTCACCAACTCCAGCCGCTGGCTGCAGTGGCATTGGCCGGGCGGCACACCTCCAGGCGAAGCGATGACGGACAATTGGATCATGGCGCAGATCCATGTGCGTCTGAAGGAACTCTACCGCAAGGAAGGCGGAAAGTTCCCGGATCCGATCCTCAATCTCGACTGGGCCTATGCCGATCCCGGTGAACCGACCGCCGAAGAGCTTGCCAAGGAGATCAACGGCAAGGCGCTTGCCACCGTCTACGATACCGCCGACCCGACCAAGGTCGTGGCCGAGGCGGGCAAGCTGATACCGGCCTTCGCGGCGCTCCGCGACGACGGCTCGACCTCGAGCGGCTGCTGGATCTATTCCGGCTGCTTCAACGAGAACGGCAACAACATGGCCCGGCGCGACACGTCGGACCCGGA
>NZ_JASKLR010000031.1:45606-55708 GCF_030124325.1 Sinorhizobium sp. 8-89 | reverse complement strand
GACCAGACGCGCACCCAGCCGCCCTTGGTGATGCCTTTCTCCTGGCCAGTCAACCGCCGCATCCTCTACAATAGAGCCTCAGCGGACATAAACGGCAAGGCATGGGATCCGAGCCGCAAGCTGATCGAATGGGACGGCGCGAAATGGGCGGGTTATGACGTGCCCGATATCGCTCCGACGGCGAAGCCCACGGATGTCGGGCCGTTCATCATGAACCCGGAAGGCGTCTCGCGCCTCTTCACCAGGGGCATGATGCGAGACGGGCCGTTCCCGGCGCACTACGAGCCGTTCGAATCCCCGATCGGCAATCTCGTCGCCCCGAACGTGCGCGGCAATCCCGCGGCGCGGGTCTTTGCCGGCGATTTCGAGCAGTTTGCCGAACCCGCTTCGGCAGAGTTCCCCTATGCGGCGACCTCCTACCGCCTGACGGAGCACTTCCATTACTGGACCAAGCATGTCCGGGTGAATGCCGTGCTGCAGCCGGAGTTCTTCGTCGAGATATCGGAAGAACTGGCGACGGAGAAAGGCATCACCAAGGGCGGCTGGGTGCGCGTCTGGTCGAAACGCGGATCGATCCGGGCGAAGGCGGTCGTCACCAAGCGGATCAAGCCGCTGGTCTGCGACGGCAAACCGATCCATGTGGTGGGCATACCGTTGCACTGGGGGTTCACCGGGGCGGCGAAGAAGGGCTTCGGCCCGAACTCGCTGACGCCGTTCGTCGGCGACGCCAACATCGAAACGCCGGAATACAAGGCGTTCCTGGTCAACATAGAGCCCATTGCCGGGCCGGTGGCGTAGGAGGCCAGAGCCATGTTCCCGCCCGTCCCAAATCCCACCACCGCCCCCCAAGGTCCGAAGTTCGGTGAAAAGGACCTGATGCGGCGGTCGGCGTCGACCGTGACGCCGCCCGCCGAGCGCCAGACCGAGGTGGCCAAGCTCATCGACGTCTCGAAATGCATCGGCTGCAAGGCCTGCCAGGCGGCCTGCATCGAATGGAACGACACCCATCCCGAGATCGAGGAGAATGTGGGCGTCTTTGAAAATCCGCACGATCTGACGCCGGACATGTTCACGCTGATGCGGTTCACCGAATGGGAGAACCCCGAGACCAACAATCTGGAATGGCTGATCCGCAAGGATGGCTGCATGCATTGCGAGGACCCGGGCTGTCTCAAGGCGTGCCCCGCACCCGGTGCCATCGTGCAATATTCGAACGGTATCGTGGATTTCGTCCACGAGAACTGCATCGGCTGCGGCTATTGCATCAAGGGATGCCCGTTCAACATCCCGCGGATTTCCGAGGTCGACCACACCGCCTACAAGTGCACGCTCTGCTCCGATCGGATCGCAGTCGGCCAAGGGCCCGCCTGCGCCAAAGCCTGCCCGACGCAAGCGATCGTCTACGGCACCAAGGAAGAGATGAAGAAACATGCGGAAGGGCGGATCACCGACCTCAAATCCCGCGGCTTTACCAATGCGGGTCTTTATGACCCGCCGGGCGTCGGCGGCACGCACGTGATGTATGTGCTGCACCATGCCGACAAGCCGGAGATCTATGCCGGTCTGGCCAACAATCCGACGATCAGCCCGGTCGTCGAGGCCTGGAAGGGGGTTACCAAATATGCCGGTCTCGCCGTCATGGGCGTCGCGGCGGTCACCGGTTTCCTGCATTACATGGTCAACGGCCCCAACCGCGTTTCCGAGGAGGACGAGGAGGCTGCCGAGAGGTTGACGGGAGATCGTTCCTCATGAGCACGGATACGGAACATGAAGTTGGCAAGGGCGACAGCGTTCATGCCGGCAAGCCCGTCACCGTCGATCGCTATACCGGCGGCGCGCGGATCAATCACTGGATCACCGCCGGAAGCCTGGTGCTGCTCGCGCTTTCCGGGCTGTCTCTTTTCCACCCGCGGCTTTTCTTCCTGTCGGCGCTGTTCGGTGGGGGCCAACTGGTTCGCGCCATTCACCCGTGGATCGGCGTCGTCCTGTTCTTCAGCTTCCTTGGCCTGTTCCTGCGTTTCTGGAAGCTCAATCTCTGGAAGCGCGAGGATGGCACCTGGCTTGCACGGGTTCGCGATGTGCTGACCGCGCACGACGAACGCCTGCCCGAAATCGGCAAGTACAATGCCGGGCAGAAGCTCGTCTTCTGGTCCATGTCGATCCTGATCATCGTGCTGATAACGTCCGGCATCGTCATATGGGATGAGTATTTCGCGGCTTACACCACCATCGAGCAGAAGCGATGGGCTGTTCTCATACACTCGATCGCCGCCATTCTCGCGATCAGCGTCTGGATCACCCATGTCTATGCAGCGATCTGGGTAAAGGGTACGATACGCGGCATGGTACGCGGTTCCGTCACCGGCGGCTGGGCGTGGCGGTATCACCGCAAATGGCTGCGCGAACTGGTCGACAAGCCGGCTGCGAAAGACGAGAAGAGGACCGCAGCCGAATAGGCCAGGAGGAGGAAAAGTGTGGGCGGTTTTCCGCCCGCATCCCGGTTAAAACCAAGTTTCAGGGTTATATCACGTGGCCCGTCGGGTTCGTGAGGGAGTGTGATGAAACGCAAAGACGCCGCCGCGCCGGATCCCACTGCAATCGGAGATGTTTCGTCGCCGCCTTTTGCGCGCGTTCCCGATCCCGCTTCCCTTTTTTCCGTCCGCTCGCTACGCCTGCGTCAACTGGCCGAAGCGAGCGGCCTTGCGCCCTATCTCAATTTCGTGGCCGGGCTCGCGGCAGTCCAACACGATATCCAGGCCGATCTTCCGCTCGCGGAACGGCTCGACGCCGCGGCGGTCCTGCGCGCGCATGAGTTCGAAATGCCGCCGCTCCATCGCCATGGGATGGAGGGCGGCGAAACGATCAACATGATATTCGACCGTCTGTTCGCGGCCGCTGACGCAATCGAGAAACCGGCCCCGGCCGCCGATGCGCTCGCGCGCGTCGTCGCGGCCGATCGGCAAGCACGTCTTGCCATGGCCGATACCGTTCTCTCCGGCTCCTTGCCCGCGGGCGCGATCGCGGAACATATCTTTGTCTGGGCAGCACTTCAGGTGCATTTCGCCCGGCTCGCGTCGCTTCTCGACGAGAAGAAGCTCACGCCGGTCGCCGACGGCGTCTGCCCGTCATGCGGCGGCAGGCCGGTATCGTCCATGGTTGTTGGCTGGCCGGGCTCGCACGGCGCGCGGTTCTGTTCCTGCTCTCTTTGCTGCACCTTGTGGCACTATGTCCGGGTCAAATGCGTGCTTTGCGGCTCCACCAAGGGGATCTCCTACCGGGAGATCGAAGACCACGGCGGGATCGTCAAGGCGGAGACCTGCGACGAGTGTCGTGGCTGGACGAAGATTTTCTACCAGACCAGGGAGCCGGCGGCAGAGCCGATTGCAGATGATGTTGCGAGCCTGAGCCTCGATCTCCTGATGCGCGAAGGCCCTTATCACCGTGGCGGCTTTGCGCCGCTTCTGGCCGGGTTGTAGTCATGGCCGAACCGTTCGCAGCGGCCTGGAGCGGACGAGGATAGCGTCCTTTGCGCGTCCGATAGACGCGCGGCACTGTAGGGAGGGCTGTAATGGATGCGAATGTCCGGTTGCGTGACATCCCGTCGGTGGACGAGCTTCTGCGATCGGCCGCTGTCGTCGAAGCGATCGAATGCTTCGGACGGCAGCCCGTAATCGGAGCCTTGCGGAACGTGCTGGCCGCGATCCGGAAAGAGGTGCTTAGAGGCGGAGACATCCCCTCCTTGGACGCCATCGCGACTGCCGCCGTCGCGGCGCTTGAGACGAACGATCGATCGACGCTCCGTCCCCTGTTCAATCTGACGGGGACCGTGCTCCACACCAATCTCGGCCGCGCCTTGCTGGCTGAGGCGGCGATCGATGCCGCGACGGAGGCGATGCGCGAGGCGGTGGCGCTCGAATTCGACCTCGAAAGCGGCAAGCGCGGTGAAAGGGACGATCACCTGCGCGCACTCATTTGCGAGCTGACCGGTGCGGAGGATGCGACCGTCGTCAACAACAATGCCGCCGCCGTGCTGCTCACGCTGAACAGTCTTGCAGCGGGCAGGGAAGCGATCGTCTCGCGCGGAGAGCTGATCGAAATCGGCGGCGCGTTCCGCATGCCGGACATCATGCTGCGCTCCGGTGTCCGCCTCGTTGAGGTCGGCACCACGAACCGCACCCATGCCAGGGATTATCGCGACGCCATAGGAGCCGATACGGGCCTGATAATGAAGGTCCACACCTCAAACTATCGCATCGAAGGCTTCACCAAGGAGGTGGGCGCGCGCGAGCTCGCGGAGATCGCCCATGAGCATGGGCTTCCGCTCGTGAACGATCTCGGTTCCGGCACACTTGCCGATCTCGAGCGCTTCGGGCTTGCGCACGAGCCGACCGTCAGCGAAGCGATCGCCGAGGGCGCGGATATCATCACCTTTTCCGGCGACAAGCTGCTCGGCGGACCGCAGGCCGGCTTCATCGTCGGGCGCAGCGCCTACATCGACAGGATCAACAGGAATCCCATGAAGCGCGCGCTGCGGGTGGACAAGATCCGTCTTGCGGCGCTGGAAGCGACATTGCGGCTCTACCGCGACCCGGATCGCTTGAGCGAACGTCTTCCGACGATGCGGCTGCTCGCCCGTCCGAAGGCCGACATCGGCGAGCAGGCCGCACGGCTGGCGCCCTTGGTGGAGCGCGCGCTAAAGGGCGCTTTCAACGTTTCGGTCATTGCCTGCGAAAGCCAGATCGGCTCCGGCGCGCTGCCGCTCTCCACCGTGCCGAGCGCGGGGCTCGCCTTGGCGCCGCTGTCGGGCAGCGGCCGCATGCTCGCCGAGCTGGCCGCGGCACTCAGGCGTCTTCCGATGCCGGTCATCGGCCGCATCGAACGCGGGTCACTGATCCTCGACTTGCGCTGTCTCGAGGACGAAGAGGGTTTCGTTGCCAATCTCGAACATCTCGAGCCGTCGGGCGGAGGACCTTCGTCGTGAGCCTTTTCAGCCGTTTCTCGCGAAAGCCGACCGAGAGCGATGCGTCCGGCGAGGCCACGATGCCCAAGGCGCTCGCCGCCGCCCGAAACGGCGACTTTGAGACCGCCCTCGCGATCTGGGAACCCTTGGCGCGGGCTGGAGACGCGCGGGCGCAGAACAATATCGGCGCCTGTTTTGCCGGCGGATTGGGTGTGCCGCGGGACGCCGGCCTGGCCTATCGCTGGCTAAGCTTGTCCGCCGAAGCGGGCGATCCGGTCGGCCAGCGCAACCTTGCTTCCCTCCTGTTCAAGGGCGAGGGGATCGCGCCGGACTATCAAAGGGCCGCGGCGCTTTACCGCAAGGCGGCCGAACAGAACGACGCCGAGGCTCAGGACATGCTGAGCTGGATGCTGCTCGAAGGCGATCTCGTCGAGCCCGATTTTGCGGAAGCCCACCACTGGGCGCTCGCCGCCGCCGAGAACGGCTCCGCCGCGTCGATGTCACGGCTAGGGATGCTCTACCACAATGCCATCGCGGTCGCGCGCGATCCGATCGAGGCGGTTTACTGGTGGGGACGCGGCGCGCGTGCGGGTGATGCCGACGGGCAGGCGATGCTTGGCGCAGCCTATCATCTGGGAAGCGGCATCGCCCGCGATCCGATCGAAGCCTTCGCCTGGCTCTTGAGGGCGCGTGAAGGCGGCAGCGCGTTGGCCGCGCCATTCTTCGACGTCGTGCGCGCCGCGCTCGACGCGGAGGAACTGGCAGAGGCGGAGCGTCGTGCCGCAATGCCGCTGTCCGAAACGGCGGACCCGTCACAGCCTGCAAGCGAAAGGAATGAACGGTGATCGTCGGCACTGCCGGTCATATCGATCATGGCAAGACGTCGCTCGTCCGCGCGCTGACCGGTATCGACACCGATCGGCTGAAGGAGGAAAAGGACCGCGGCATTTCGATCGACCTCGGCTTTGCCTATATGCCGGTCGAGGGCGCGGAGACCGTCGGCTTTGTCGACGTTCCGGGCCACGAGAAATTCATCCACACCATGCTGGCGGGCGCCGGCGGCATCGACTTCGTGCTCCTCGTGGTGGCGGCCGACGACGGCGTCATGCCGCAGACAAGCGAGCATCTGGCGATCGTCGATCTTCTCGGCATCGAACACGGCATCGTCGCCATCACCAAGGCCGATCTCGTGGCGGAAGACCGCCTTCAAGAAGTGGAACGGCAGATGCGAGACGAGCTTGCCGGCACGGCGCTTGCCGATATTTCCATGATTCCGGTCTCGGCGGTGTCGGGCAGGGGGGTGGCATCACTTCGCGACGAAATCGTCGATGCGGCACGCTGCTTCACGCGACGCCGGACAACGGGCCGCTTCCGCCTGGCCGTCGACCGCTCCTTCACCATTCAAGGGGTCGGCACGGTGGTCACCGGCACCGTGCTTTCGGGACAAGTGGCGGTGGGAGACCGCGTCACCGTCAGCCCTTCCGGCCTCGAGGCGAGGGTGCGATCGATCCACGCGCAGAACCGGCCAAGCGAAACCGGCCGCGCGGGCGACCGCTGCGCGTTGAACCTCGCCGGCCCTGGCATCACGAAAACGGCAGTTGGTCGCGGCGACATGGTCTGCGACCCAGGCCTGCACGCGCCGACGAGCCGGATCGATGCGACATTGCGTGTGCTAGGCTCGGAACCGAAGCCGATCGGCCATTGGTTCCCCGTGCGCCTTCATCATGCCTCGGTGGAAGTGGGAGCCCGAATCGTGCTTTTGGCTGAAGAGCCGGTTGCGCCCGGAGCACGCACGCTGGTCCAGCTCGTGCTTGACAGGCCGATCGCGGCGGCGGCGGGAGACCGCTTCGTCGTTCGCGACACCTCCGCGCGCCGCACGATCGGCGGCGGTCGGTTCCTGGACCTGCGCGCGCCGGCACGCAAGCGCCGCACCCCGGAGCGGATGGCGCGACTCGAAGCCCACGCGTTGGTCGAGCCGAAGCAGGCGATCGAGGCCCTGCTTGCCGCGCCGCCCTTCTACCTCGACCTCGGCGTCTTCGCCCGCGACCGGGCGATCGCAACAACGGACGTGCCCGCGTTGGCGCAAGCGCCAGGCGTAATGCATCTGCCGTTGGAGGCGACGGCGCTCATCATGTCTCAGACGAGCTGGGCGAATTTCCGCAACGATATCCTTGCCCGGCTCAAGGCCTTCCATGCCGACAATCCGGACCTTCTGGGGATGGGTTTCGAGCGGTTGCGCACACAGACGGAGCTGCGATTGCCGGTGCCGGCCTTTCGGGCGGCTCTGCAGGCACTCGCTCGATCGGGCGAGATCGCGCTCGACGGAGCATGGGTCCGCCTTGCCGACCATCGGGTAACGATGACTTTGGCCGATGAACGGCTCTGGCATGATATCGAGCCTTTGCTCGACGGAGCCGAGCGGTTTCGCCCGCCGCGCGTGCGCGATATCGCCGGATTGCTGGCGATGCCCGAAGCGCAGGTGCGCCGGCTCTTGAAGCTCGGCAGCCGCATGGGCAAGGTGCACGAGGTGGCGCACGATCATTTCTTCCTGCGTGAAGTGGTCGCGGAGATGGTCGCGGTCATCGTGGAGATCAGCACGACCGCCGATAACGGCTGGTTCACAGCGATGCAGTTCCGCGATCGTCTCGAAAACGGCCGCAAGGTTGCGATCCAGATCCTCGACTTCTTCGATCGCCACAGCGTCACGCTCAGACGCGGGGATATGCGCCGCCTCAATCGCAACCGTCTGGACCTTTTCGGCAATTTGTCGAATGGTGCCAGCGAGGAGGACATTTTTTCAGGAGGAGATTCGTCCCCGGTGGGGCGTCCGGACTTCAAATCCGGGAGGGGTCGAGAGACGGCCTTTGGTGGGTTCGACTCCCACTCTCTTCCGCCATCGCGCGAAATTCGGAAATAGGCGTCCGGGGCCGGTTTCAGCTGAAATAGCCCGGATAGAGAAGCCGCAACTCGTCGATATCCGGAATGACGGCGCTCAAGTGATGCATCATCGCGTCGCGGGCGCGGTCGGGTTCATGCGCCGCGATCGCGTCGCGGATCGTCATATGCTCCTCGATGACGCTATCCATGCGGCCGGGCACCGGCAGCGTCAGGCGGCGGGTGCGATCGATCTGCAGCTTCACGGTCTTCAGGATGGTCCAGATGCCCGGATAGCCGGCGATCGCTGAAATAGCCTCGTGGAAGGCCTCGTCCTGCTCGTGAAATAGTGAGGGCTCGTTGTGCGCCGCGTGGACGCGCTGGCGGGCGATGATCGCGTCGAGCCTGATAATATCGTCAGCGGATGCGATTTCAGCGGCGTGTTCCACCGTCGTGCGCTCGAGCGATTTGCGGATGACGACGGCTTCGGGAATGGCGGAGACCGGAATTCGCGACACGAAGGTCCCGGATTGCGGGAAGATTTCGACCAGACCGGCTTCGGCCAGCCTCAGAAGCGCCTCGCGCACCGGCGTCCGGCTGACACCGAATTCCTCGGAGATGCGTTTCTCCTGCAGCGCGACGCCCGGCTTCATCTGCAGCGAAAGGATCGCGGCATAGAGCTGTTCGTAGATCGCGGATGCTGTCGTCACCCGGCGAACCTTGACGCCGCCAGGCATCGCAAAAGACGGCGACGACACGCCCGGGCGTTGGCGTTGCGACATGGAGGCAAATCCATTGGTTGACTCGGCTTTGAATACTAGTATATCAATTCACCCATGTTGCCAATATGGACGCAGGGGGAGCCGCGGAATGGCATTGCATCCCGATCGATTATTTCCGGTGGAGCCGGAGGCCCGGGCCGTAGCCCGGCGGCTCTACGACGCCGTTGCCGGCCTGAAGATCATTTCGCCGCATGGCCATACCGACCCGTCCTGGTATGCCGAGGATCAGGCCTTTCCGGATCCCGCGGCTCTCTTCATCACGCCGGATCATTATGCGACGCGGATGCTCTATTCGCAGGGCGTCAGGCTGGAAGACCTCGGGGTCAAGCGGCGCGACGGCAGCGGCGGCGCCCCGGACGGCCGCGCCATCTGGCGGCTTTTCGCCAAGCATTTCCATCTCTTTGCCGGCACGCCCACGAGGTTGTGGTTCGAGCATTCGCTGGAATCCGCCTTCGGTATCACGGAGCGGCTGGGGCCGGGCAACGCAGACGCCCTTTACGATCGCATCGCGGAGGCGATCGCCACACCGGCGATGCGGCCGCGCGCGCTCTATGACAAGTTCGGGATCGAGGTGATCGCCACGACCGACGGCGCGCTGGATGATCTCGCGCATCACGATGCGGTGCGCAGTTCCGGACGGCATGGCCGTGTCGTGCCCACCTATCGGCCGGACGCCGTCGTGGATGCCGAGGCGCTCGGCTTTGCCGAGAATGTCGGGAAGCTGCTCGCGATCACTGGCGA
Source organism: Sinorhizobium sp. 8-89 (assembly GCF_030124325.1). GTDB lineage: Bacteria > Pseudomonadota > Alphaproteobacteria > Rhizobiales > Rhizobiaceae > Sinorhizobium. The sequence continues at coordinate 46,351 of NZ_JASKLR010000031.1, read as the reverse complement.
GCCCGCGACGTGGACCGGCTATCTCAACGCGCATCGTGCCCGCCGCGCCTTCTTCAAGGCCCGCGGCGCCACCGCGACGGACCATGGCCATGCGACCGCGCGTACGGAAAACCTTTCACAGGCCGACGCGGCAGATCTGTTCGATAAGGTCCTGTCCGGCAGGTCCGGACCGGCGGAGGCCGAGGCCTTCCGCGGCCAGATGCTGACGGAAATGGCGCGCATGAGCCAGGACGACGGCCTCGTCATGCAGATCCATCCCGGCTCCTACCGGAACCACAATCCGTCGCTGTTTACGAATTTCGGCCCGGACAAGGGCGCCGATATCCCCAAAGCGACCGACTACGTGCACGCGCTGAAACCGCTGCTCGATGCGGTCGGGAACGACGCCTCGCTGACGGTCATCCTCTTCACGCTCGACGAGACCGCCTATTCACGTGAACTGGCGCCGCTCGCCGGCCATTATCCGGCGCTGAGGCTCGGTCCCGCCTGGTGGTTCTTCGACAGTCCGGAAGGCATGCGCCGGTTCCGCGAGACGACCACGGAGACGTGCGGCTTCTACAACACCGTTGGCTTCAACGACGATACCCGCGCTTATCTCTCGATCCCGGCGCGGCACGACATGGCACGCCGGGTGGATTGCGCCTATCTTGCCCGCCTCGTCGCCGACCACCGCCTCGACGAGGAGGAGGCCCACGACCTCGCGCGGGAACTTGCCTACGGGCTTGCCAAGCGGGCGTACCGCTTG
>NZ_JASKLR010000031.1:0-45596 GCF_030124325.1 Sinorhizobium sp. 8-89 | reverse complement strand
GCTTGTGAGCCGCTGCCGCATGTTTCCCTGAATCGGTGCCGATTCGGGTGAAACTTCTCGCACCACAATTCGTCAGCCCGACGCAGATCGTCGCGCGGGCAAAACAACAGCAGGCTTCATAATGCGGCTCTCACGACAGACACTCGACCGGTTGCCGGCTACCGTCAAACGGCCGGAATACGACCACACCCGGCTTGCCGTCGGCATTGTCCACCTCGGCATCGGCGCGTTCCACCGGGCGCACCAGGCCGTCTTCACGGACGCGGTGCTTGCACGGGACCCTGCCTGGGGGATTTGCGGCGTCTCGCTGCGCAGCCCGGAGACGCGCGATGCCCTCGCGCCCCAGGACGGGCTCTATACGGTCAAGGTCCAGGACGGCGAGGGCGAGGAGCTGCAGGTGATCGGCAGTGTCGTAGAGCTCCTCTGCGCGCCTGAGAACCCGGAAGCCGTTCTCGACCGTATGGCCGACCCGGCGACACGGATCGTTTCGCTGACGATCACCGAGAAAGGCTATTGCCACAATCCGGCAACCGGCAGGCTCGACGAAAATCATCCCGACGTTGTCCACGATCTCAGGAACCCCGCACGACCGAAGTCCGCGGTCGGCTTCATCGTGGAGGCGCTTGCCCGTCGGGCGGCCGCAGGCGTTCCCCCGTTCACGCTGCTCTCCTGCGACAATCTTCCGTCCAATGGCCACGTGCTGAAAAACGTCGTCACGCGCTTTGCAGAACTGCGCGATCCGGCCCTCGGCCGTGTGGTCGGGCAGGTTGCCTCGCCGTCGACCATGGTGGACCGGATCGTCCCGGCGACGACGGAAGGCGACCGGTCGGACATTTCCACGGCGATCGGCGTTGACGATGCCTGGCCGATCGTGACCGAACCGTTCCGGCAATGGGTCGTGGAAGACGACTTTCCGCTTGGCCGTCCGGCCTGGGAAAATGCCGGCGTCGTTTTCGTCGACGACGTCGCCGTCTTCGAGATGATGAAACTCAGGCTCTTGAACGGCAGCCATTCGACGCTCGCCTATCTCGGCTATCTCGCCGGCGCCGAGACGGTCGCCGAAGCCATGGCTCTGCCGGGCATGGGCGCGCTGGTCGAGGGATTGATGGTCGAGGAGGTCTCGCCGACCTTGCCGGCGCTGCCGGGTTTCGATCTCGCCGCCTATCGCCGGGCGCTGCTTCAGCGCTTCCGCAATCCGGCGCTGCGCCACCGGACATGGCAGATCGCCATGGACGGCTCGCAGAAACTGCCGCAGAGGCTGCTCGGAACGATCCGCGACCGCATTGCGGCCAAATCTTCCTATGACCGCCTTGCGCTCGGCGTTGCCGCCTGGATGCGCTATGCGCGCGGCATCGACGAAAAAGGAAATGTCATCGACGTCCGCGATCCTCTGGCCGCCCGGATCGCCGCGATGACGCAACCGCTGCATCAGCCAGAAGAGATCGTGGGCGCTTTCCTCGGCATCGCCGAGGTGTTCGGCGACGATCTGTCGTCGGATCAGGCGTTCCGGGAGACGCTCGTTCGCTCGCTCGCCGCCCTGATGTCTAACGGCGCCGCCACGGTGGTCAAATCCCGGGCATGACTCTAAGCACCCGGCAGCCTTGTTCTCGAAGGTAATAGAAGCCGTCGGCCTTGCCGCCACTGCTGGCGCGAAGCTGCACGCGGCGATCGATAGTCCCGAGCGTGGATCGACGATCGTGTTGGCCGTGTCCATGTGACCGGCAGGCCGTCGGCGCCGTCGCTCCCGCGCACCGCGACCGGGCAAGCCTCACACAAGATCGCAACGGAATAAGTGTGCTCATGGTTCTCAGTCTTGCGCGCAGGCTGCGCGGGGCTTTGGGGGCAGCGGCCTCTCGATGGCGTCCAGCCGCCCTTCGAGCGAACTCTTTGGAATTGCGCAATTCCGGACGGAAAACCGTTACACACTTTTCCTGGACTCGTTTTAGAGGAATACGCAGTGGATCCCGTGAAGCTCAGCATCTGCATCCCGACTTACAACCGGGCCCGCTTTCTGGAGAATGCGCTCGGCCGCTTTGTCGACCTCTACCGGATCCCGTTCAGCTTCGAGATCGTCATTTCCGACAACGCGTCCACGGACGATACCCGCGACGTTGTCGAAACCTTCGCCGACAATGGGCTGCCGATCCGCTATTTCCGCAACCTGGAGAACCGCGGGGTCGACGCAAATCTCGCCAGCGCCTTCCGCCACGCGGCAGGCGAGTATGCGGTCTATCTCGCAGACGACGACATGCTCGCGATGGATGGCCTTGCCGAGGCTATCGCCTACCTCGACAGGAACCCGGAACTGTCCGCCTGTTTTGCGCCGTGGTTCGTCCATAACGAAATCGAAGGAAGAGATACGGACCTCTTCTACCAAATCGATGCCGACATCAAATTCGACAAGGATCAATTCGAGCGGCTTTTCGCCTTCATTGTCGAGCGGCATATCTTTCCCGAAATCGGGATCTACCGTACCGCCGCGCTGCGCGTGGCGTGGCTGCCGCGTCACTTCGCCTATTGGGCCTTCTCCAACCTCGCGCATTTTCTCGAAAGCGGGGGCGTCGCGTTTCTGAAGAAACCCTTCTACAGGCAGGTCGTCCAATCGAAGATCGGGCGGGACCGCCCGCAGGCCGGCCACGACGAATTGCTGACCGCCTGGGACCGCTATCGGGGTGGTCTGGAATATTTCCTCCACGTCGGAGTGAAACGCGGAGCCGTGCGCATGACACCCGATCGTCGTGCGGCACAGGACACGTCGATCAAGCAATTCACCTGCATGCGCATGGCCGTTGCGATGCGGATGTGGGCGGCCAAAAAAGACTACGTCAAGGCCTATGAAATCTACACGCGGATGGCGCTTGCCGGGTTCGAGCACCATCCGGTCGCCCGGCAACTGAAGGATTCCTTGCCGCTGATGGTGGCCGTGCAGACGCTTGCATGGCAGATCAATGCGGCTGCCGAGGTCAACCGAGTGATCCTGCATGGCGTCGATAGCCCGCCGTCTCTTGAGGGCCTGCTGCGCGAGCTCGGCCTGCGCCAGGACGTTGCCGTCGTCGCCCCGGCTCCTGAGCTCGAGCCGAAAGAGATCGCGCGCTCGGCCGTCTTCGTCGTCGCCGAAAACGACCGCCAGCAGTTCCTTGCGCAAGGCTATTCGCCCAACCTCGTTTTCTGCGAAAACGACATCGTCGGCAACGTCGTGGTCTGAAACGCGCGGCGGCTGAAGGGCAGAGCGGATAGCGCCGCATTGGCGAGATCCTGCTGCAAGTCGACACCTGACCTTTGGAAGCGAGTGAACCGCCGGCGTCGCCCGTGGCCGCGCGGGACGTTTCGCCGCTGTTGGCCCGCCACACGGCGCAGTGCAGCTCGCCAAATCACCATTGAAATCGATTACATTTTCTGGCTTCATGTCTCCGCAAGATTTGGGAGGATCTTATGAAGAAATTAGTCGCGGTAGCGCTCAGCACAGTTGCGTCCATCGTTATCTCTGCATCGGCAGTCAACGCGGAGACCTTCAAGATCGGTCTCTCGAACGGCTGGGTCGGCAGTGAATGGCGCACCCAGATGATCGACGAGGCCAAGGCCGCTGCGGAAAAGTGGAAGGAAAAGGGCGTCGACGTCGAGGTCTCGGTTCAGAGCGCGAATGTCGACGTACCCGGGCAGATCGCCCATATCCGCAATTTCATCGCCGAAGGCGTGAACGCCATCATCGTCAACCCCAACAGCCCGACCGCCTTCGATCCGATCTTCGCCCAGGCGAAGGAAGCCGGAATCCTGGTGATCGCGACGGACGCGGAAGTCTCGTCTCCGGACGCCATCTATGTCGGCATCGACCAGACCGCCTGGGGTGCCGCCGGCGCGAAATGGCTTGCCGAGACGCTTGGCGGCAAGGGCAAGGTCGTCGCGATCAACGGTGTCGCCGGCCATCCGGCCAACGAGATGCGCGTGGCGGGCTATAAGCAGGTCTTCAAGGACTATCCGGACATCCAGATCGTCAACGAAGTCAACGCCAACTGGGATCAGGCCCAGGGCCAGCAGGCGATGCAGAACATCCTTGCCACCTATCCCGACGTGAACGGTGTCGTGGTGCAGGACGGCATGGCCGCCGGCGCCTGGAAGTCGATCATGGACGCCGGCAAGACCGGCCAGATCGCGGCAACGGGCGAAATCCGCAAGGACTTCATCGACCTCTGGGTCAAGGACAAGCTGAATTCCGGCGCGACCGTCAACCCGCCGGGAGTGATGGCGAGCGCGCTGAATGTCGCGGTGCTGATGCTGCAGGGCAAGGAACTGAAGGAGCCGGCAAAGGCCGGCCAGTACGGCAACGCCCTCTATCTGCCGATCCCGTTCATCGACAGCAAGAACCTGGGCGACGCTGCAAAGCAGCTCGAAGGCAAGCCCGGTTATTATTCCTACACCAGCTCGCTTTCGATCGAAGAAGCGGAAGCCCTCTTCAAGTGAGCGTTTCCTATGGTTGCACGGGCCGAGTCTCGGCCCGTGCTTCCCTTCGCACCGTAGTGGACGAAGTTCGATGTCGAAACTGAAACTGAGCGGCGTAAGCAAGGCTTACGGCGCCACCTTGGCGCTACGTCGCGGCGATCTGGAGGTCATGGCCGGCGAGGTTCATGTCCTCATGGGCTCGAACGGATCGGGCAAGAGCACGCTTTGCAAGATCATTGCAGGCAGCGTGCGGCCGGACGCCGGAAAGATCCTCATCGACAATAGGCCGATCACGATCACCGGGCCGCGCTCGGCGCGCGGACACGGGATCGGCATCTTCTATCAGGAGCTGAGCCTTGCGGCTCACCGCTCGGTCGAGGAAAACATCTGTCTTGCCGCGCTGCCGATCAAATCCCACCTGTTCGTCGACAGGGCTTTGCTCAAGCAGCGCGCGGCGCGCTACATCAGGCTCTTCGAAAACGTAGCCGGGGAAGGATTTTCCGCCGACGCTCTTGTCGGCAACCTGCGCCCCGACCAGCGGCAACTCGTGGAGATCATGAAGGCGCTGGCGAGCGAGGCGCCGATTCTGATCTTCGACGAGCCGACTTCCGCGCTCGATCGGGCCCAGGTCGATCGCTTCTTCGAGATCCTGCGCGACTTGAAGCGGCAGGACCGGGGCATCATCTTCATTTCCCACCGCATGGACGAGATCAAGGCGGTCGGCGACCGGGTAACGATCATTCGCGACGGCGAGACGATCACGACGCTCAACCTTGCCGAAACCGATGCGGCCTCGGTTATCCGCCTGATGGTCGGTGGCTCCGGCGACATGCCGGCTTCGCAATCGTCTGCCCCCGCTGTCGTCGACCTCGCCGACGGAACGGCGATGATTGTCCACGATCTCTCCGGTGTCGGCTTCCGCAATGTCAGTTTCGATGTCGCCAAGGGCGAGATCCTCGGCTTCGGCGGCCTCCACGGCCAGGGTCAGTCGGCGCTGCTCCGGGCGATCTTCGGTGCCGGCTCGATCTCGTCCGGCGAGGTGTTGATCGGCGACAGCCGCCTTGACGCCTCGAGCCCGCGCGACGCCATCCGGCGGGGCTGCGCGTATGTTTCCGGGGATCGTGGCCGTGACGGCGTCATCAGCGGCAGGCCGATCATCGAGAACGTCACGCCGATCCATTATCTGCGTGATCGTCTGATGATCGCGAGGCCTTCCAAGCTGCGCGACAAGGTCGCGCCGGCGCTCGAAAGCATGCACACCAAATTTGCGAGCCTGTTCCATCCGATCAGCTCGCTTTCCGGCGGTAACCAACAGAAGGTGATCATCGCCCGCTGGCTGATCGACCGGCCGGATGTCCTGCTGCTCGACGACCCGACCAAGGGCATAGACCTTTCGGCAAAGGCCGACCTTTTCGCGCTGATCCGTCAGCTGGCGGCCGAGGGCCTTGGCATCCTGCTCTATTCATCCGAAGACGCCGAACTGTTGGGCAACGCCAACCGCATCCTGGTCTTCAACGGTGGTTCGGTGAGCCGCGAACTGACGGGTGCCGACCGCACGCGCTATAATCTTTATCAAGCCGCTTACGAGGCCGCGTGATGGCAGATGTCGCAGTCACTCCGAGAGCGCGCGCCGGCGGCATCCGGAAGCTTCTGGAGCGCTATCCGTTTCTGCCGGCGCTGGTGATCGTCGCCGCGCTCCTGCTGCTCAACGGCGTCTTCTCGCCCAACAGCCTCAGCTACCGTTCGCTGACGGGGCTTCTCAGCACATATATGGCGTTGATCATGCTCGCGATCGCGCAGACTTATGTCGTCTATGCCGGCGATATCGATCTCTCCGCCGGCTCGATCCTGTCGCTCGTCAATGTCGCGATCGTCGTTCTGATGGAGCGATGGGGCGGCGGTGCCGGCGCCGTGCTGCTGGCGCTCGCCCTTGGCCTTCTGCTGGGGCTCGCCTGCGGCCTCGTGAACGGCATCGTCGTCGCCGCGCTGCGGCTGCAGGCGATCGTTGCGACTTTCGCCACGAGCATATTCTTCACCGGGTTCGCCCTTTACATCCTTCCCGTTGCCGGCACTCCGGCGCCGGCGCTGTTCTGGCGGACCTATGGCGGCCGGCTGCTCGGCGTGCCCTTTGTCTTCTATATCCTGGCGGTGCTGGTCGTCCTCCTCCTGGTGCTCAGCCGCACGCGCCTCGTCACGCAATTGCTTGCGGTCGGCGATGATCAGCAGGCGGCTTTCCAGACCGGGCTCCCGGTCGTTCCTGTGCGGATCAAGGGCTATCTGCTCTGCGGGCTTTTCTCCGCGCTCGCGGCCTTCTGCATCACCGGCGACACGGCGAGCGGCGACCCGTTGGTCGGCGGCAAGATGACGCTCTATAGCGTCGCCGCCGTGGTCCTCGGTGGCAGCGCGCTTTCCGGCGGCTGGGGCACGGTTGTCGGCTCGCTGCTCGGAGCGCTGACGATCGGCCTCATCAACTCGGTCGTCTTCTTCATGGGCACGCCGTCCGAATGGCAGAATTTCGTTCAGGGTCTCGCCATTCTCGTCGTGCTGATGGCAGGCGTGCTGGCGGGCAGGAGGGCGCGCGCATGACCCGGATCCTCACCTTCGTGCGTGAGCCGCTCATCATCGCGCTGGTGCTGATCGCGGCTCTACTTTACCTCGGCGAGATGCTGTCGCCGGGCTTTGCCTCCGGTGGACAGGTTCTGCGGCTGCTGATCGTCGCCTCACTGCTCGGCATCGTCGCGGCCGGCCAGAATGTCGTCATTCTCGGCGGCCGCGAGGGTATCGACCTTTCGGTCGGCGGCGTCGTTTCGCTTTCGGCGATCATTGCGGGCAACGTCATGAACGGGGCCGACGGGGGTATTGTGCCGGCTATCCTCGCCTGCCTCGCTGCCGGCGCCTTCTTCGGTCTTCTCAACGGGCTGGGCGTGACACTCCTGCGCATCCCGCCCCTCGTGATGACGCTCGGCATGCTTGGTGTTCTCCAGGGTCTGCTGGTCGTCATCCGCATGGGCATTCCCTCGGGTCGCGCCGCGCCGGGCCTTTCGGGCTTCGTCACGCAGCCGTTCTTCTTCGGCATTCCGGGCATCATCTGGCTGTGGATCGCAATCGGCGTGCTCATGGCCTTCATGCTCCACCGCACGGTTTTCGGACACCGCATCTATGCCATCGGCTCGAACGAGCATGCGGCCTACATGGCGGGTGTTCCGGTCCGGCTGATGCGCATCGCACTCTTCATGATCTCAGGCATGTTCGCGGCGATCGCCGGCATGTGCCTGCTCGGCTACTCCGGCTCGTCCTTCGCCAATGTCGGCGAGCAGTACACGCTCTCGTCGATCATCGCGGTCGTCTTCGGCGGCACGTCGCTTGCCGGCGGCAAGGGCGGCTATACCGGCACCATGGCCGGCGCGATCCTGCTCGTCATTCTCCAGAGCATCCTGACCACAGTGAACATCGATGAATCCGGGCGGCAGATGGTGTTCGGGGCGACGCTGCTCCTGCTGATGATGTTCTATGGTCGGGGTCGGGCGATGCGTGCATGAGAGAGCGGCTGAAGATCAAGGATATCGCCAAGCGGGCGGGCGTATCGGTCGCGACCGTGTCGCGCGCGCTGAGCGACTCGACACTGGTCACTGCTGAGACGCGCCAGCGCATCCATGATCTGGCGCGCGAACTCAACTACCGGCCGAATGTCAGCGCCCGCAATCTCAGGACCCGCAGGTCGATGTCGGTGCTGTTGGTCGTGCGCGACGTCGGCAATCCTTTCTATCTCGACATCCTGAAAGGCGTGGAGGCGACGGCTCGCGAAGCCGGCTATTCGGTTCTGATGGGCAATACCGAGAACGATCCGGCCCGCGAAACCGAATATTTCAACATGCTGCGCGACGGCCATGCCGACGGCATGATCCTGATGACCGGCAAGCTGCCGCCGGCCGGCGGAAACTGGAGCGGTGCCCCGACCCGAGTGCCGGTCGTCGTGGCGCTTGAAATCATCGAGGGCGCTGGCCTGCCGCATGTGCAGGTGGACAATGCCGGCGCCGCGCGTGAAGCGGTGGAGCACCTCATCTCCCTCGGTCATCGGCGCATCGCCCATATCAGTGGGCCAGTGCCGGAACTGATGAGCCTTCACCGTCGCGAAGGCTACCGCCAGGCCATGCGCGACGCCGGGCTCGATGTCCCGGATGCTTACGAGGTCCGCGGTGACTACCTGCTCGAAAGCGGGCAGGAGTGCTGCCGCGCGCTTTTCACCCTGCCGGAGCCGCCGACCGCGCTTTTCGTCGCCAATGACGAGATGGCCTATGGGGCTGCGTACGAACTGCGGCGCATGGGGCGCGACGTGCCGGGCGACGTGTCGGTCGTCGGTTTCGACGATCTTTACCTGAGCAAGGCGTTCTATCCGCCGCTGACGACGGTCAGCCAGCCACGCGCCGAGATCGGACACGCCGCCATGGAACTGCTTCTTAAGATCCTGTCCGGCGCCGATATCGATTGCGACGAGCCGATCATCCTGCCAACGGTCTTGCACATCCGGGGCAGCACGGCTCCGCCGCAGGGATGACAAACACGCGCGAACTGTGATGCGTCGCATCCGGTTCCGCAAAATACATTCGGGAGGAGAGAATGACTGAGCTGCCAAGGCAGACGCTGCGGGTGGGATTCGTCGGAACCGGCTTCATCGCCCATTTTCACCTGAAGTCGATGATCGGAGTCCGCAATGTGGAGGTCACGGGCGTCTATAGCCGCAGCGCGGAAAATCGCGCGCGCCTGGCAAAGGAAGTCGAGATGCTCGGGCTTGGCAAGTGCCGCACGCATGAAAGCCTCGACTCGCTGCTCTGCGCCGAGGACATCGACGCAATCTGGATCCTTTCGCCGAACTACACGCGGCTCGACGTGATGCGGGCACTCCACGCGGCGGTCACGGCGGAGCGCAGCAAGGTCTTTGCCGTCGCCTGCGAAAAACCGCTGGCACGCACGGTTGCAGAAGCCCGCGAAATGCTGCGGCTTGCCGAGGACGCCGGTCTCAACCACGGCTATCTGGAAAATCAGGTTTTCTGCACACCGGTTCTGCGCGGCAAGGAGATCATCTGGCGCCGTGCAGCCTCCACCACTGGCAGACCTTATCTCGCACGCGCCGCGGAAGAACATTCCGGCCCGCACGAGCCATGGTTCTGGCAGGGGGACAAACAGGGCGGCGGGGTGCTCTCCGACATGATGTGCCACAGCGTCGAGGTGGCGCGTCATCTCCTGACTGCGCCCGGCGCGCCGCGCGGTTCACTCAAGGTCAAGGCGGTCAACGGCACGGTCGCAAACCTGAAATGGACCCGCCCAAACTATGCGGATCAGTTGCGTGAGCGGTTCGGCAAGGACGTCGACTATCGCAACCGCCCGTCCGAGGATTTCGCGCGGGCGACGGTCACGCTCGAAGATGAGGACGGCAACGAGTTGATGATCGAGGCGACGACATCCTGGGCCTATGTCGGCGCCGGCTTACGCATCCAGCTTGAGCTTCTCGGCCCGGAATACGCGCTGGAATACAACTCGCTCGGCACTGGCTTGAAGATCTTCATGTCACGCGCCGTGAGTGGCTCTGAGGGCGAAGATCTGGTCGAGAAGCAGAATGCCGAGCAGGGGCTGATGCCGGTGTTGGAGGACGAGGCCGGCGTCTACGGCTACACGGATGAAAACCGGCACATGGTCGAATGCTTCCGCAAGCGGCAAAAGCCGATCGAGACCTTCGAGGACGGCCTCGCCGTGGTGGAGATCCTGATGGGGCTCTATCGCTCGGCGGAGATCGGCGCGACGCTCAAGTTTCCTGCGCCGGAACTGGAAGATTACGTGCCGATCGTGGCGCGAACCGGAGCGTGACGGTCCGCTCCCCCCGGTCCTCCGACGGCACGTCCAGTGGTAGTCCCCCTACAGCGCCGTGCGTCTTATCAGACACGCAAAGGACACTGTCGCCCTTTGAATTGCTCCATGTTCTTGTCCTTAAATCAGCTCCGATTTAAGGAAACAGTAGGATTCGCAGCGCAGCGCGAGACGGGAGGATGAGACGATGCAGGAGAAATCGGGCCCACGGCTTAAAGGAGCGCGGCCATGCTGATCCGGGACAAGGTCTTTCTGGTGACCGGGGGCGGATCGGGTCTCGGGGCGGCCGTCGCACGCGCCCTTGTCGCCGATGGCGCCTCCGTCGTCATTGCCGATGTCAATGTCGACGCGGGCTCCGCGATGGCGGCCGAGCTTGGCGAGAACGCGCGTTTTGCGCCGACCGACGTGACAAGCGAAGCGGAGGGCGAGGCGGCCGTCGCTGTGGCCCTTGAGAGCTTCGGACATCTCCACGGGCTGGTGAACTGCGCCGGCATTGCGCCTGGCGAAAAGGTGCTCGGGCGCGACGGGCCGCATCGGCTCGAAAGCTTCACCCGGGCGATCGGCATCAATCTCATCGGTACCTTCAACATGATCCGCCTCGCCGCCGCGGCAATCGCGAAGGAAGAGCCGGATCGCGACGGCGCCCGCGGCGTCATCATCAACACGGCCTCGGTTGCCGCATTCGACGGGCAGATTGGCCAGGCCGCCTATTCGGCATCGAAGGGCGGCGTCGTGGCGATGACGCTGCCGATCGCGCGCGAACTCGCACGCTTCGGCATCCGCGTCGTCTCGATCGCGCCGGGCATTTTTGAAACGCCTATGATGGCCGGCATGCCGCAGGAAGTGCAGGACTCGCTCGGCAAGAGCGTGCCGTTCCCGCCACGCCTCGGCCGCCCGGCGGAATATGCCGCGCTGGTGCGGCATATCTGCGAGAACGACATGCTGAACGGCGAGGTCATCCGCCTCGACGGCGCCTTGCGGATGGGTGCGCGCTGAGGATCGGCTCGATGATGGGCCGTGTGGATGAGCAGACCGCGCCGCCTGAAATTTCGCCGATCGGTCAACCCGACGGGGAGAGCATCGCGAACACGAATACCGTGAGCACTACGATCAGCACCATGAAGCTGAGAACGCAAATCTCGCGCATGCGGCAACCTCCGCCGACGATCAAACCTCGTCGGCGCTCCCGGGTTCCGCATTTTTGACGAAGCAGAGATGAAGGTCCCAGAACAGGGCAGAAGGGACTATTGGGGCGTTGCTCTGGGACCCTCGCGCGCGCCCGCTGCGGCGTTGGGGGTAACCCGCCGCAGGCGCTCAACTACAGCAATATGCGCCGGGAGGAACATTCCGCAACGGGCCTAGGACCTCTGGCTGTGCCGCATCGGACTAAGGTCTGATACCCCGCTTTTTTGGCTGTCTTCGGCGAGGAGCGCTGGAACATCTCTTCAACGCAACGGGTTGTTTTGTGGAAGGGATGCATAACTGGAGGACCTCTGATGAAAGGTGTCATCATCAAGAGTGCCATCGCCCTGAGTCTCGGACTAGGTTCGATTGCTGTTCCCGTCGCAGCGCACGACACATCTGAAAATACCACCGTGACCGGCGCCGCTGGCGGAGCCGCCGCCGGCGCGGTCGTTGCAGGGCCGATAGGTGCCGCCGTTGGAGGAGTCGCGGGAGCGATGGTCGGCGCGGCAATAGATCCACCGCCGCCAAAGGTCATAGAGTATGTTGAGGCCCAGCCGCTTCCGCCAAGTCCGCTGGTCCTTAAAGAAGAGATAGTGGTCGGCAAGCCGGTGCCTGAAACGGTTCTTCTGACCCCCGTTCCCGAGGACAAGCGGTATGCTTATGCCGTCGTCAATCAGAAGCGCGTAATCGCTCACCTGAGGACCCGTACGGTGGTTCAGTTGGTCCAATAAACGGGGCTCGCCCGACGAGCGACGCGGATTGGGCCATGGCGAGCTTGCAGCGCGACGCAGGTCCGCCAACCGGCCAGGTCGCAGTGAGCGCGGGTGCCGAGCACTACGCAGGAATATTTTGACAAGTCCGTTGCCATGGCACCAAACTGCCGGAAACGGAGCGGTCTCACGCGATGGCGAAGAATGTTTCGGTGCAGGCAACGATAGCTCCGGATCGGTTGCTGACGACGCGGCGTTCGCGAGCGGTCGCGCTCCTGGTCGCGTTCGCGGTGGGAGCAGTCGTTTGTTATCTGCTTGCGGTCCCCTTTTTGCCGGCCCTGACTTGGGGGCTGGTCCTCGCAATCATGTTCCATCCGCTTCACCGGCGTATCCTGAAGGATCTCCGCTATCCGGGACTCGCCGCTGCGATGACCGTGGTAGTCGCCGCTTTTATCGTTGTCGTACCCATTACTTTCGTGGCGGAACGGCTGGTGAATGAGGCGGCGAGGGGTGCGCAGATCGTCGCCGACGCCCTGAGGTCCGGCAACTGGCGCGAGGCGCTTGCCAGTTATCCGCGGATCGCGCCCGTTCTCCTATGGATGGAGACGCAACTCGATCTCGCCGGCCTTGCTGGCAACGCCGCGACTTTGCTCACCAATTACAGCGCACTGTTCGTGCGCGGCTCGGTGGCCCAGATCATCAATATCGTCCTGACTTTCTATTTTCTGTTTTATTTGCTGCGCGACGGACACGAAGCGCTGGCCATGCTCAAGAATTTCTCGCCGCTTGCGCCCGAAGAGATGAACAGGTTGTTCGTTCGCGTGAGCAGCACCGTCCACGCCGTCATCTTCGGAACCTTTGCCGTCGCTGCCGTGCAGGGCACGTTGGGTGGTCTTATTTTTTGGCTTCTTGGCCTGCCGTCGCCGCTGGTCTGGGGCATGATAATGGGCCTGCTCGCGATAATGCCGGTTCTCGGCGCCTTCGTAGTCTGGGTCCCGGCCGCGCTGTCTCTCGCCCTGAGCGGCGAATGGGAGAAGGCGCTGGTCCTTTTGGCGTGGGGTGCAGGCGTCGTCGCGACGGTGGACAATCTGCTTTATCCGATCCTCGTCGGAGACCGCCTGAAGCTGCATACAGTGGTGGCCTTCATCGGCATGATCGGCGGCATCATCGTATTCGGTCCAGCGGGCGTCGTCATCGGGCCAGTTATCTTCACGGTTATGCTGCTGCTGCTGGATATTTGGCGCGAGCACAACAGGGAAAGCCAATAATCAGACGGTGCCGGGTTACGCGCGCGATCCAACCGGGCGGAACGGCCCGCAGGCTGCGCGCTTACGCCGGTGTTCGTTGGCTGTCGCAGCCAATTGCGGCGCGTCCTCGTGGTTCGTCGGAATGCAAATGCGGAGTGACGGTATTTTGCGAACTCGAGTAGCCGATCACATCGACGCCATCCACCGCCTTGATCGCCGGAACAACAAAGTCCGCAAAGGCCCGCACCGCCGGTCGCATGAATTTTACCGACGGATAGGCCATGAAAATATCAGCCGATCGAACTTCATATTCCGGGAGAACTCGAACCAAGCGACCGTTCTTCAGTTCATCCGAAATCAGAAGGTGCTGGACGGGGCCTGCGACTTTGCCGCTGAGAAGTGTGTTGGTGATCACCTGAGCATTGTTGGTCCTCAAGACCGGACGAACAGGCAATTCAACCGTTTCCGATGCTCGGACAAGCGTCAGGGTGTCACGGGGGGAGTTGCATATGACCGATGAAATCAAGAGGCCGCCGCTGACCCACGCTTCGGGCGCGCCTGTCAGCGATAACATCAACATCCAGACTGCCGGACCTCGCGGCCCCGCTCTCTTGCAGGATGTCTGGCTGATCGAAAAGCTCGCTCACTTCTCCAGAGAAGTCATTCCGGAACGGCGCATGCACGCCAAGGGCGCGGGCGCCCACGGCACGTTTACCGTCACGCGCGACATCACTCGCTACGCAAAGGCGAGGATCTTCTCTCAGATCGGCAAGCGGACGCCGATGTACGCCCGCTTCTCGACCGTTGCTGGCGAACGCGGCGCGGCCGACGCCGAACGCGATATCCGCGGCTTTGCCCTGAAATTCGACACGGAAGAGGGCAATTGGGACGTCGTCGGCAACAACACGCCGGTCTTCTTCTTCCGCGATGCGCTGCGTTTCCCCGATCTCAATCATGCCATCAAGCGCGATCCGCATACCGGCCTGCGCTCGGCCGACAACAACCGGGACTTCTGGTCGCTGCTTCCCGAAGCGTTGCACCAGGTGACGATCGTGATGAGCGAACGCGGCATTCCGAAAAGCTTCCGCCACATGCACGGCTTCGGAAGCCATACATACAGCTTCCTCAGTGCGACCAATGAACGAACCTGGGTCAAGTTTCACTTCCTTACCCAGCAAGGCATCCAGAACCTGACGGACGCGGAGACGGAAACTCTGGTCGGCAAGGATCGGGAATCGCACCATCGCGATCTGTTCCAGAGCATCGAAAGAGGCGAATTCCCGCGCTGGACGCTCTTCATTCAAGTGATGACCGACGAGCAGGCCACTGCTTTTCCGTTCAATCCTTTCGATCTCACCAAGGTCTGGCCGAAGGGCGAATTTCCATTGATGGAAGTCGGATTTTTCGAGCTCAACCGCAATCCCGACAACGTCTTTGCCGAGACGGAACAGGCTGCGTTCTCGCCGGCAAACATTGTGCCCGGCATCGGCTATTCGCCGGACAAGATGCTGCAGGCCCGACTGTTTTCTTATGGCGACGCGCAGCGCTACAGGCTCGGCGTCAATCATCACCACATTCCGGTCAACGCGCCGAAATGCCCGGTCCACAGCTATCACCGCGACGGCGCGATGCGCACGGACGGCAATCTCGGGGGTACGCCGACCTATTGGCCGAACAGCCGCGGCGAGTGGACCGACCAGCCGCAACTCAACGAACCGCCGCTGGAGATTGCCGGCGCGGCCGCACATTGGGATCACCGTGTCGACGATGACCACTATCAACAACCGGGCAACTTGTTCCGAAAGATGAGCCCTGCCCAACAGCAGGTGCTATTCGACAATACCGCACGCGCCATGGGTGACGCCAGGGCCGAGGTGAAACAACGCCATATCGACAACTGCGCCAAGGCCGATCCGGCCTATGGCAAGGGCGTTGCAGACTCGGTCGCGAGATTGGTCGCGACCGAGCGCAAGTAAGCCGAGGGGGAGGCGGCTCCTGCCGCCTCCTATCCATTTTCAGGTTTTGCCCCGGCATACGCGAGGACAAGTCGCCATCTCATGTCACGACCGGCCGCCGATCGTGGACTGCACGATGACGCTAGGCGAAGATGACGTCGTTTGCCGAGAGATCGGAGAGCGAAAGGTTGTCCAGGAGGAGGCCAAACGTCTGGGACTCGTTGAAGGCGATGTAAAGCCCGTCCTCCGTTTCGGTTGCTGCGGCGATGAGGTCTGCGAAGCTGTCGATGCGCGTGACGGAAGGCGCGTAGCCGCCGAAGCGCAGTATGTCGCCGCTTTCGGTGTCGAAGTCGGTGATGCGGTCGACGCCCGTGCGGGGAGATGTATCAGACGTCCACAGGAACGTATCGGCGCCGGCGCCGCCTGTCATCACGTCGTCGCCCGCCCCGCCCCAGAGCAGGTCGCTGCCCGCCCCGCCGTCGAGGCGGTCGTTGCCACCGAGGCCGGCAAGCTGGTCGTTGCCGGCAAGGGTGCGGATCGTGTCGGCGCCGGAGCCGCCCTCCACCTGAAACGTCTCTATATTGGCGAAGATCAGCCTCGAACCGAGCATGCCTGCCGCCGCGTCGAAGTTGACCGCTTCTGAAAGTGACCAGGTGACGTGAAGCGTATCCTGACCCTCCCCGCCGTTGATGATGCCAGCGGGAGCACGAACAAGGATCAGATCGTCGCCGTCGCCGCCGTTGATCACCGTGTCGCCGTCGTCGATGCTCGTTCCCGAGTCGTGAATCTCATCGTTGCCGTCGCCGCCCACCATCACATCGTTGCCACCGACGCTGATCACGATGTCGTCGCCCGCGCCGCCATAAAGGGCGTCGTCGCCGCTTCCGGACTCGAGGTGATCCCTGCCGCTGCTGCCTTCAACGTAGTTGTCGCCCTCGCCGAGATGGGCATAGAGGGAGGCGAGATCTCCGCCGATCACGGTATCGTTGCCACTGCCGAGATGTATGCTGGCGACCTCTATGCCGCTGATCAGCGTGCCGGTCGAGGCAAATCCCCGCGCGAAGTCGACGATCAGGTCCTCGCTCCTCGCTTCATCGAACAGCGAGAGCGTATCTGAGCCTTCCCCGCCATCGATCACCGCGGAAGCGAGCGTGGTCGTGATCTTGTCGCTGTGATTGCCGGCAAAGATACGGTTCGCGCCGCTCCTGTCGACGATGATGTCGCCGCCGTCGCCAGTGGCGATCGTGTCGTCGCCCAACATGCTGGTGCCGTCGTCTCCGTCGGTGCCGTAAGGGCCTACGATGTCGTCTCCGGCGCCCGTCGAGATGATGTCGTCGGTGGCCGCGCCGAAGATCCGGTCGTTGCCGCTCCCGGTGGTCAGCACCAGTCTCTCGATCCGGTTGAAGAAGATATGTTCCCAGTTCGATGTACTGTAGCCGATGATACCGTGGCCGTGCTCGCCGCTGAACCGGACGGTGGTGCTGACGCTGGAGAGGTCGATCACCAGACTGTCGAAGCCTGCTCCGCCTGTGATTGCACCCCCTGTGCCGATCAGGGTGATCTCATCGTCGCCGTCGCCGCCATCGAGCCGGTCGTAGCCGCTCGTGCTCGTCAGGAGATCGTCTCCCGCGCCGCCGTCGACCAGATCATCACCATTGCCCGCATCGATCGTGTCGGCGCCGGTCAGCCCCCAAATGCGATCCTTCTCGTCCGTTCCAAGTATCGTATTATCTTCAGTTGTGCCGACGATCGTGGCCATGCCCCATTCTCCCTAAATAATGAATAGGATTCATAGCGTGTATTAATGCACTTTTGAATCGAGAATATAAATTTATGAAAACAATACTTAATGATGTAAATATATGTTATTTTAGTTCAAACTTAGAATTACAATGTATCTACATTATACTGAAATCACGAACGGGGCGATTTACGATACCGCCATGGTCGCCGCTATCGCCGAGCGCAGCTATGGGCCCTGGCCCAACTCTGTCCAAAGCGGCACACGCACGCAAGGTGCTCAGACGGGGGCGTGTCCTCCTGCGCCGACGTCCCTTCGGCGATTGGAGTCCGGACTAGCTTTCGAGTCGCTACCGCAGGCGCTGGCCGTTCGCGTCGAACACCAGAGCGCAGGCCGGATCGAAGCGGGCGGCGATGCGCTCGCCGGATTTGAGGCCGCGGCCGTTCTTCGTTTCGATCACGACGAGATCGCCTTGGCCCTGGCGGGCATAGGCAAAGGTCTCGCCGCCGAGATGTTCGAGCATGTCGATCGTGAGATCGAGGGCAGCTGGCCCGGTCTCGTTGAAATGCTCCGGGCGGATGCCGATGGTTACGGGTGCGCCCGCTGCACCCACTTCGACCGCGACCGGTATCGTGACGTCAGCAAAATCCGGTAGCCGGGCAATTGTCCGGCCGCTGCCGTCAGCTTCCAACACCCCCCTGAGGAAGTTCATCTTCGGCGACCCGATGAAGCCGGCGACGAAGAGATTGGCGGGATCGTCATAAAGGTCCAGCGGCGAGCCGACCTGCTCGACCACGCCGCCGCGCATCACCACGATCTTGTCGGCAAGCGTCATCGCCTCGACCTGGTCATGGGTGACGTAGACGATCGTGGTCGCGAGCGTCTTGTGGAGCCGCGCGATCTCGATGCGCATGTGCACGCGCAACTCGGCGTCGAGATTGGAAAGCGGTTCGTCGAAGAGGAAGATCTTCGGGTGCCTGACGATCGCGCGGCCGATCGCCACGCGCTGGCGCTGTCCGCCGGAAAGCTGCTTCGGCTTCCGGTCGAGCAATGGATCGAGTTCGAGGATTTTCGCTGCCTCGCCGACGCGGCGTTCGATCTCCGCCTTGGCGACGCCGGCGAAGCGCAATGCAAATCCCATGTTTTCGCGCACGGTCATATGCGGATAGAGCGCATAGGACTGGAAAACCATAGCGATGCCGCGCTTCGACGGATCGACATCGTTCATCCGCTCGCCGTCGATCGCGAGGTCGCCGGAGGTGATCTCCTCGAGGCCGGCAATCATGCGCAAGAGGGTCGACTTGCCGCAGCCAGACGGGCCGACGAACACGACGAACTCGCCCGACTTGATGTCGAGATCGACGCCCTTGATGACGTCCAGACTGCCATAGGATTTGCGGATGCCGCTGAGTTGCAGGTCACTCATGCGCTCGCTGCTCCTTCGGCGGAGAGCGCCAGCTTTGCCGAGCCGAGACGTGACGAAGCGACGGTGACGTCAATGGCGCCAGCTTTCCCTGTCGACTCCAGCCAGAGGCCGGTAGAGCCTCCCTGCAAGACGATCCTGCCCGGCCCGATAAGCCGCGCCGGGCCTTCAACCGTGATGTCGACGGCATCGTTCAGGAAGGGAAGGATGTTGCCGGCCTGATCCAGCGCGCGGACGATGACGCGCACGCTGTCGCGGCCTTCGGCACGAAGCGTCCTGCTGTCGGCCTCGACCTGCAGGGTGGTCGGAACGGGATCGGCGACCATGCGCAGACTGGCCACGGGCTTGCCGGCGATGAAGCCGGTGAATTCTGCGTCCTCCCATTTCATGCCCCAGACGCCGAGCTCGTCCTTGGTGAAGTGGCGATGGTCGATGACGACCGGCGGATGCGGCAGATGCGGGAAATTCTGGCGATCGGGTCCGACGCGTTTTGTGAGCGAGCCGTATTTCAGCTCGACCTCGTCGCAATTGGTGAGCACGATCAGCGGCAGCACACCGCCGATATTCCGCTCGCCACGCGCCCAGAAGGTGACCGGCTTCATCACGACTTCTTCCGAAGGATCGCATTGGCTTGCATAGACGTAAGCCGCGAACTTCGGCTCGCGGAACATGTCCATGACGCCGTGATAGCAGATCCGGTCGCCGGAGCCGAAATCCTTGTGGGTGTTGTAGTCGAACATGCACCAGCCGATCGCGCCGGAAATGCCGGGATCGCCATGGGCGGCGTTCAGCACTTCGAGGTGCCGGCGCACATGTTCGGCCTGACGCTGCTCCTGATCGTAGATCTTCGTCGGGAACATGTGGCCGCCGAACTCGGTGATGAGGTAGGGCACCTTGCGGTCGAGGCCGGTGCACTCCTGCTGCGGGCGAAGGGCCGTGCGCGGCCGGTTCGCGCCCGGCAGTTCCTCGTTGCCGAGGATGAAGTCGTTCATCGTATAGACGTCTTCGAGGAACTCGCTGTCGGTGATGTAACGCACGCCGCCGGTCTGCCGCGTTGGGTCGAGCTCGCGCGCCAGCCGGTTGGTCTCGACGTAGAAGTCGTGCGAATCCTGGGACTCGTTGATGCGTACGCCCCAGATGACGATCGAGGGATGGTTCCAGTCGCGCTCGATCATCCGGCGGACGTTCTGGATCGCCTCCTCTTTCCACACCTTGCCGCCGATATGCTGCCAGCCCGGAATCTCCTCGAAGACGAGCAGGCCGATCCGGTCGCAATGATCGAGGAACCATTTTGATTGCGGATAATGCGAGGTGCGAACGAGGTTGCAGTGAAGCGTATTCTTCAGGATTTCCGCGTCGCGCTCCTGGGCGCTGCGTCCCATGGCGTAGCCGACATAGGGGAAGGATTGGTGGCGGTTGAGGCCGCGGATCTTCAGCGGCCGGCCGTTCAGCCGGAAGCCTTCCGTCGTGAACTCCGCCGTGCGAAAGCCGAAATGCGAGGAAAGCAGGTCGCGGCCGTGATCGGTCCTGAGCTGCACCTCGATCTGGTAAAGCACCGGATCGTCGATATCCCAGAGCGAGAGCCCCGTGAGGCCGCTCATTTCGAGCGTGACGCTTTCGCCGCGGGTTTCGCCGACCGCCTCGGCCAGGAGTTCGCCTTCCGCGTCTCTCAGGAGCGCCGTCACCGTGCCGGAGAAGGTAAGCCCTTGCGGATTGGAAAGATCGCAGCGAACGGCGACGGACTTCGCCTCTGCGTGCACGTCGCGCGGTTCGATCTTGATATTGGCGATGGCGACCGCGTCAGCGATCTTCAGCCAGACGTCGCGATAGATGCCGGCATAGGTGAGATAGTCGATCCGGCCGCCGAAGGGCGGGATCTCCGGATTCTCGCTGCCGTCGATCTTGACAGTGATCAGGTTGTCGCCTTCGCGAAGCTTGCCTGTGAACCGCGCCTCGAACGGCGTATAGCCGTCCTTGTGCGCGACGATCTCCTCGCCGTTCAGATAGACGACGGCATCCGCCATCGCGGCATCGAAGACGAGAGAGACTTCGCGGTCTGCGAATTCGGCGCGCCAGGGCAGCACCCTTTGATAGGTGAAGGCGCGCTGATAGGACGTCTCGTCGAAATAGTTGAACGGAAGCTCGACGGCATTGTGCGGCAGGCTGACAGCCTGGCCGGCCTTGAGCGTGCCGGCTTCGGCAGCGGTAAAGCCCTCGGAAAAGAACCATGAATCGTTGAACGAAGTAACAGAGCGCATCATCATTCCTATTTGACTGAGCCCAGCATGCCCTGGACGAACTGACGTTGCATGAAGAAGAAGACGGCAAGGGTCGGAAGCGTTGCCAGCACGGTTCCGACCATGACGACGCCGTAATCGGGGTAATAGGCGGAGGCGAGTGAAGAGATGACCAGCGTGATGGTCTTCGTCTCGTTCGACTGCAGCACGATCAGCGGCCAGAGATAGTTGTTCCAGGCCGTCATGAAGACGATGATGAAGGCGGCCGCATAGGTGGAGCGCATCACCGGCACGTAGATAAAGAGAAAGATCTGCCATTCCTTGAGGCCGTCGACCTTCGCGGCGTCGCGCAGTTCCGACGGAAACGCCTTGGTGCTCTGGCGGAAATAGAAGACGATGAAGGCTGAGCCGATCGAGGGCAGCACGACAGCGATGTGCGTGTTGATGAGACCCATCTGGCCCATCATGATGAAGAGCGGGATCATCAGTGCCGCAAACGGGATCATCAGCGTCAAGAGCATGGCGCGATAGAGGCGTTCGCGGTGGCGCGAGCGGAATATCTCGAAGCCGTAGCCGGCGAGCGACGAGACGGCGAGCGTCAGGACGGTTGCGAGGATTGCGATCTTGGCGGAATTCCAGAACACGAGCGGTGCGTTCACCTGGGTGAAGAAGGTGTTGATATTGGCTGCGAGCGCGGCGCCCGGCAGCACCTTTCCCTTGATGATGTCGATCGACGTATTGGTGGCGCCGAGCACCATCCAGACGAAGGGAAAGACGGAGAGAAAGGCCATCAACCCCAGGAAGCCGTAAGTGAGAAGCGCGCCTGCCGCGCGTCCGATGCCGTTCGTCATTTGTCGCGCTCCCGGGCTGCAAAGAACTGAAGGAAGGCGAGAAGCGCGACGAGAACGACGATGACGTAGGAGACCGTCGCCGCGTAGCCGAAATTCGGCATGAAGCGGAAGGTGAGATTGTAGATGTAGAGCGACAGCGTCAGCGTCGCATTGGACGGTCCGCCCCGGCCTTCGGTGAGATTGTAGACCTCATCGAAGAGCTGCAGTGTGCCGATCGTCGAGATCACCGTGGTGAAGAGGATGACCGGTTTCAGGAGCGGGATGGTGATGTGGATGAAGCGGGCCCAGGCCGGGACGCCGTCGATGCGCGCCACCTCGTAGATCGACTTGTCGATGTTCTGGAGCGCCGCGAGATAGAAGATCATGTTGTAGCCGGTCCAGCGCCAGGTAATGGCGATGATCACGAGCACCTTCGCCCAGAAGGGATGCGTCAGCCACGGGATCGGCGAGGAGACGATGCCGAGCGCTGCAAGCGTCGAATTCACGACGCCGTCGGTCGCGAACATGCCCTTGAACAGCACCGAATAGGCGACCAGCGAGCTGACGCAGGGCAGGAAGATCGCCGTGCGGAACAGCCCGCGTCCGACGAGCCGCGGATTGTTGAGGATCGATGCAAGGATGAGCGCCAGCACGATCATGATCGGCACCTGCACGACGAAATAGGTCATCGTGTTGGTGAGCGCCTTGATGAACACCGGGTCGTTCCAGAGACGGACGATGTTCCCGAAGCCGACGAACTTCATCATCATGCCGCGGCCGGACTGGAAGGACATCCAGAGCGACCAGACGATCGGATAGATCATGAAAAGGCCGATCAGCCCGAGCACCGGGGCGACGAAGAGCCAGCCATTAACGTCGTAGTAGCGGCCGATGCCGCCGCGGCGTGCGGGAACCATCATCATCCTCACGGGTAGCGAACGAAAACCAGTCAGCCGCGTGTCAGCCGCGGCCGGAAGCGTGGGCGGTCGCCCGCCCACGTGCCTATCCGCTCACTGGATCTGCGCGCTGACCTCGGCGTCGATCGCCTTGAGAACGTCGTCGACGGGCGTTCCCTGTGTCAGCGCCGGAAGCTGTGCGGTGACGGCGGTATCCGCCTCGTTGGTGAAGATGCCGTAATTCACCGACGGCACCTTTGCCAGCCAGTCGGAGAAGTTCTGCCAGACCTTCTCGCCGCCGAAGAAGGGATCGGCCGCCTCGTAGGCCGCGCCGCCGCGCGCGGCGAGGAGTGAGCCTACGGCGCCGCGATCCTGCAGGATCGTCTGGTAGAAATCGACGTCCTTGGCGTAGATCTCGTTGAGGAAGTCGATCGCCTCCGCCTTCTCGGCCGAGCTTTCAAGCACGTACCAGCTCGATCCGCCAAGGTTGGAGGCGTGTGTTGCGCCGTCGATCGCAAGCTTCGGAATAGGCGCGACGCCCCATTTGCCGGCCTGGTCCGGCTGCGCCTTGACGGTGCCGGTGATCCAGACGCCGGTGACGACCGCCGCTACATCGCCGGAGGTGAAGGTTCCGACCCAGTCGGACCAGCCGGCGGCCGGCTTGTAGATGTTCGCCGACATGATCTTGCCGACGGTCTCGAGTGCGGCCTTCAGCGCCGGGTTGCCGGTGATATTGGTCTTGCCGTCCTTGTCGAAATACCATTGCCCGGCCGACTGCATGATGATGCGGACGAGGCCGGCATCGTTCGGGTCGAGCCCCATCATCTTCTTGCCGGTCTTGGCCTCGACCTGCTGGCCGATCTCGATGAAGCGATCCCAGGTGAGGTTCTGCATCTCTTCCGGCTTGAAGCCGGCCGCCTCGATGTAGTCCTTGCGATAATAAAGCCCGGTAACGCCGGAATCGAAGGGCATGCCGTAGACCTGGCCGTCAACGGTCATCACCTCGACCTTGTAGGGAGCGAAGCCGGAGTAATCGACGGTGCCGGAGAGGGCCGCGAAGGCGCCGGGGAAGGATTGCAGATATTTCTGCGCGCCGTAGTCCTCGATCAGAACGATGTCGGGCAGCGCATCGGCGGTGCCGGAGGCAAGACCCGTCTGAAGCTTCTGCTCGACGTCGGTCTTGGCGAAATCGACGACGTTGAAGGTGACGTCCGGATGGGTCTTCGTGTAGCGGGCGCCGGCCTCCTTCATGATCGCGACGTTGAAGTTCGGATCCCAGCACCAGATGGTGATTTCCTTCGCCTCCGCGGCGGTCACCGCCAGGAAGCTCACGCTCGCCAGTGCAAGACCGGCGATGCGTGGCAGATAGGCACGCGCCAGATTGTCCATTGTTTCCTCCCGGAATTTTGTGTTCCCCGAGACAGTCCTCCCTGTCTCGCCGCGGAGTATTTCTTAAAATTCTGAACGGCGCAATATTTTCAGTAAATTTTTACCTCGGTTTTTCACTCCGCCGCGGCGGCGGCCGGTGCCGGCGTGCTGCCACGCCAGATGATCTCGGTTCCGAGAACGACCTTTTTGGCGATCTCGCGCCCCGAAAGGCGCTCAAGGAGCAGGTCGACCGCCGTCTCGCCGATCAATTCCGCCGGGATCTTCACGGTGGACAGCGGGGGACCCAGAAACTGGGCGACGGGAATGTCGTTGAAGCTCGCTACGGCGACGTCCTGCGGGATCCGGAGGCCCATCTCGTGGATCGCCCTGTAGGCGCCGAGGGCCATGTTGTCATTGCAGGTGATCAGGACTGTCGGCGGATTGGGCTTGGTCAGCATCGCTTTGGCGAGCGTATAGCCGCTGTCCGGTGTCATTCGCTCGACCATGCACAATTCCGGATCATAGAGGCCGGCCTTGGTCATCCAGTCGATGTAGGTGCGGCAGCGACGTTCCGCATGGATGTTGTCGGGGCCGTAGAAAGCGTCGATCCAGCCGATGAAGCCGATGCGGCGATAGCCCATGCCGTGGATGGCTGTCAGCAGCCGGCTCATGGCGAGGGAAACGTCACTCAGCACGGCGTCGTCTACGTCTCCGGCAGGCGCATAATCGGCGAATACCAGATGCCGGCTATGGCGGCGCAGCCACTCGAGCTCGTCGCCATAGTAGTGGCCCACGGCCACCACGCCCGAGGCTCCCTCCAGCATCGTCGCTTCGGGAGCGCTTCCGGTCAGGAAGACCTTTACGACCTCGCTTTTCAGCGCCTGGCAGCGGCTTTCGATGCCGAGCCTGACGCCGACATAATAGGGATCTGCAAGTTCCTGGGCGGGATCGAGGAAATGGACGAGCGCGATCTTCAGCCCGGCGCCGCCGCCCTGAGCCGCGGCGCGGATGCGGTTGCGCGGTGTCGCATAATTGAGCGCCTCGGCGGTCTCGATGATCGCCTGGCGCTTGCTGGTGGAAATCGACAGCGTCGGATCGTAGTTCAAGACCCGCGAAACGGTCGCCGATGATACGCCGACCGCCGAAGCGATTTCCTTTATCGTAACCATGTTGCACTTGTCCTCGTCTCAGCCGCCCACGATTATCAGGGATCATCGGTCGATGCCACGCGGCAAACGTGGGGAACACGATCTTGGCGCGAGCGCACAAGTAAATTTTTACTAACGCTGCGCCATTTGCAAGCGGCAGTTTTGGAAACTTGCCCCCGAGACAAGCTCAAACTGTTGAAATCCGATGCGGATGCGCTTGGTTGCCGGACGGCTCGTTCATCCGGTGCTGGCGGAGCCGAGGGGCGCGGTGGCGGGTCCGTGCATGACTTCTCCATCGAGACCGAAACGCGATCCGTGGCAGGGACAATCCCAGGTGCGATCGGTCTCGTTCCAGCCTACGATGCAGCCCATGTGCGGGCATACGGCCGACACGCTGTGCACGCGGCCCTCATCGTCCCTGTAGGCGGCAACATGTTTGCCGTCGATCCGCATGATAGCGGCCTGCCCTGGCGGAAGCTCGTCAAAGGAATGCAGTTTGCGAGACAGATAGCCGCCCACCAGGTGGGCGCCGACGATCGCGTTCTCCTTTACATACTGCGCGGCTCCGCCGAATACTGTCGTACGTTTGGCATCGAACAGCGATAGCCAGGGGTGGTGGTTGCCTGCCGCAAGTTCCGCCAGGATCATCGCGGCAGCGGTTCCGTTTGAAATCCCCCAGGCGGCGAACCCGGTTGCGACAAGGTAGCCATCTTTGGTTGCTGACCAGCCGACGAAAGGCAGCTTGTCGACAGACGAGTAATCCTCGTTGATCCATTGGTACTCGATGGGTCCCGAATCGAAGTTTTCACGCAGCCACCGCTGCAGATCCGCCATGTATCGACGCTCATCGTCGGTATGGCCCGGTTTAAAGCTTTCGCCGGCGACGATCGCGTAAACCTCTCCGTTTTCCCGCCTGTGGGTGCGGATCGAGTGGCCGGGCTGATCGACACTGATATACATGCCCGGCGGCGGGCTCTGGATACGCGCGGCGGCAACGGGCTCGGCATAGGGATGAGCCGCGGTGTAGAAGCCTCCGATCTGTCCGAGCGGGAGATGGGTCGCCATGATGACGTGGCGTGCGCCGACGCTACCCGTTCGCGTGACCACGCGCGTCGGCTCCCAATCCGTGACCGGGCTGTTTTCGAAGACATGACAGCCATCGCCGGGGATCGTTTGCGCCAGGCCCGCTACATATTTCGTCGGGTGGAACTGCGCCTGGCCATCGAAGCGTATCGCGCTCGATACTTCGAATGGCAGTCCTGTGTCGCGGGTGAGGACGGCCGGCAGGCCCAGGCGCCGCGCCACTTCTGCTTCCGTCTCTATACGATCGACCGACTTTTCCTCGCGGGTATAGACGAAGGCCGACTTCTCCTCGATGTCGCAATCGATCGAATGCTCTCGGGCGAGACTGCGGATCTTTTCGATGGCGCTCTGCTGCGCCTCGCCATAGAGGCGGGCGTGGTCCGCATCGAACTTCTGCTCCAGTGTCTGATAGATGAGCCCGTGCTGGGAGGTCATCTTGGCGGTTGACTTGCCCGTCACCTGCCGGCCCGCTTTGCGAGCCTCCAGCAGGACGACGCGCAGGCCCTTGTCCTTGAGGAGGCGTGCCGTCGTGCAGCCGACGATGCCGCCGCCGACAATGACGACGTCGGTGGTGGTATCCTGCTCCAGACGGGGAAAATCCGGAGCGTCGCAGGTCGCGTTCCAGTAGCTGCTTGAATCCGGTGCGTCGGGCATGTTTGTTCCTCGCGGGTGTAATCAGTCCGTACCGTGGGCCGGACCTTCGCATCCAACAGGGAACACCATGCTTTGTTCCTCAGGCGCCCAGCCCTCTCGCGGCGAGAGAGCCACCCCGCTTGCCTGCTTGCGAGCGGCACGCGCCGCGTTCAATCGCAAGCGGCAGCGAGCGTGGTCACGGACTCGCTTACCTTCTGAGCTTTTGCGGGCACGCTCGCATACATGCCGGTGGTGCGGAACTCGGTCGGGCTCGCACCGAAGACGCGGCGGAAGACCTTGGCAAAATAGTTGGGGTCTTCGAAGCCGGACATGATTGCCACTTCCTTGACCGGCAGGTCCGCGGTCTTGGTGAGGAGTTTCACCGCCCGCTGCAGCCGCTTCTGCAGAACGAATTCGGCCGGCGGCATGCCCTCGCTCGCCGCGAAGACGCGCGAGAAATGCGCGCGGCTCAGGCCCGAGACCTTTGCCAGTTCCTCGACCGGCAGCGGCTTTTCGAGGTTCGCCATGATGTGATCGATGACGTGATGCATGGTCCGGTATTCCTGGCTGAAGACCGGATGCGAGCCGAAGACGTCGTCATAGAGCGCCATCGCCGCCTCGTAGGCGATCGCCGATGCGCGACCCGGCGTCTCGCCGCCGGTGATCAGCCGCAGGCTGCAATCGGCGAGATGCTCGATCGTTTCGGGCTGCAGCTTCAACACCGGGCCCGTTACCGCCAGGATGGCGCGATGGATGCGTAGCGCCTCTTCGCCGTTCATCGATATCCAAAAGAATTCCCAACGCCCGCCATCCTCCAGCCAGTAGCGATGATTGTGCGGCACGAGCAGGAGCAACGTCTCGCCCTCGCGCAGACGATAGCTGCGGTTTTCGTAGCGCAGGTTGCCCGCGCCGCCGATCGTGTGCTGCAGCACGGTGAACGGCGTCTGGCCGCGCTTTCGTCCGTCCCAATTGTAGGTCGCGTCAGTCCTGACCTCATAACCCGTGCTGGTCGGCATCGTGTGCAGGCTCTGTCTTCCCCGCGGCAGCGAAACCGTCCGCATGACCGGGCCGTGGTCGATCAAATCTTGAAGCACAGAATTACCCATGAAAGCACAATACCTCTCTAGTCGCGCGGTCGATTATACACATAATGGCCACAGATCGCGCAAGACGGCCGCTTTTCCGCAGCGGGAAAGGGCCTGGGAGAGGAGGGGTCGCGCTTTGCGACCGGCGTCAATTCGATGAATTGATTTTACCCTTATAGCGCGAATTCTGCAGGACGAGGAGGGACAAGACGACCATGAGCCGCTTCAAGATCGCCATCATCGGTGCCGGCAGCATCGGTTTCACCAAGAAGCTCTTTACCGACATTCTTTCCGTGCCGGAGCTCCAGGACGTCGAATTCGCGCTGACCGATCTGAGCGAACACAACCTCGGCATGATCAAGACGATCCTCGACCGGATCGTCGAGGCGAACAGGCTGCCGACGCGGGTGACCGCCACCACCGATCGTCGCAAGGCGCTCGAAGGCGCGCGTTACATCATCAGCTGCGTCCGCGTGGGCGGGCTCGGCGCCTATGCCGACGACATTCGCATTCCCCTGAAATACGGCGTCGACCAGTGCGTCGGCGATACGATCTGCGCCGGCGGCATTCTCTACGGCCAGCGCAATATTCCGGTCATCCTCGACTTCTGCAAGGACATCCGCGAGGTCGCCGAGCCGGGCGCGAAATTCCTGAACTACGCCAACCCGATGGCGATGAACACCTGGGCCGCGATCGAATACGGCAAGGTCGACACCGTCGGCCTCTGCCACGGTGTCCAGCACGGGGCCGAGCAGATCGCCGAGATCCTCGGCGCCAAGGACGGCGAGCTCGACTACATCTGCTCCGGCATCAACCATCAGACCTGGTTCATCGACGTGCGGCTCAACGGCCGCAAGGTCGGCAAGGACGAGCTCGTCGCCGCTTTCGAGGCCCATCCGGTCTTCTCGAAGCAGGAAAAGCTCCGGATCGACGTGCTGAAGCGCTTCGGTGTCTATTCGACGGAAAGCAACGGCCATCTCTCCGAATACCTGCCCTGGTACCGCAAGCGTCC
The DNA here is from genome assembly GCF_030124325.1 of Sinorhizobium sp. 8-89. GTDB lineage: Bacteria > Pseudomonadota > Alphaproteobacteria > Rhizobiales > Rhizobiaceae > Sinorhizobium. The sequence continues at coordinate 16,744 of NZ_JASKLR010000031.1, read as the reverse complement.
GGAAGAGATCACCAAATGGATCGACATGTCGGACTGGATCCATGGGGAAACCGGCGGTTATCTGCGTTATTCGACCGAGACCCGCAACTGGTTCGAAACGGAATATCCGCAGCTCTTGGCTTCCGCCGGCAAGCCGATCGATCCGGCGAAGCGCTCGAACGAGCATGCGAGCCATATCCTCGAGGCGCGCGAGACGGGCCGGGTCTATCGCGGTCACTTCAACGTCAAGAACAACGGTGTCATCACCAACCTGCCGGCGGATGCGATCATCGAATCGCCCGGCTTCGTCGATCGCTTCGGCATCAACATGGTCTCGGGCATCACGCTGCCGGAAGCCTGTGCCGCCACATGCATCTCGTCGATCAACGTCCAGCGCATGTCGGTCCACGCGGCGATATCCGGCGACATCGACCTTTTGAAGCTCGCGGTGCTGCACGATCCGCTCGTCGGCGCCATCTGCACCCCAGAGGAGGTGTGGCAAATGGTCGACGAGATGGTCGTTGCCCAGGCCGAATGGCTGCCGCAATACGCCCACGCGATCGATGCGGCGAAGGAGCGGCTCGCCCGCGCGACGGTCAAAACCCGCGACTGGAAGGGTGCGGCGCGCCGCGAGGTACGCTCGATCGAGGAGATTCGTCAGGAGAAGGAAGCGATGCGCGCCGCCGGCTGATCGGCGGTCGCGCGTCCGGCATCTGCGTGAGGAGACGCGGCTGCCGCCGGCGAGAGCTAGGAGGAGCGCCACCCGTCCCGGCGTGGCGATCAGTGGAGGGAGAACCAGAGGCAATGAAAACGTACCGACTGAAAACAACGACCGCCCTGCTCATCGGCGTTTCCGCTTTCGCCGTGCAGGCCTTCGCATCGGAGCCGACCGTCGTGCCCGAGCAACCGCCATTCCCGGCCCAGGGCAAGATTACCTATGTGCCGCGCGACGCGCTTATCGAGTTCAAGGCGCTGCCCGAATATCACGAGCCGGACTGGGTCACGGAGAAATTCGTGAAGGCCGGCAAGCTGCCGCCGGTTGCCGAGCGGCTGCCGAAGGAACCGATGGTCTTCAAGACCGGCAACATGCCCGACGGCGTCGGCGTCTATGGCGACGTGCTGCGCCATGTCATCGGCGGTCGCCCGGAAGGCTGGAACTACAGCGCCGGCCAGACCCAGGGCTGGGGCGGCATCGACATTGGCATGTCCGAATGCCTGACGCGCACCGCGCCGCTCTTCCAGGTCGAGGCTGCCGACGTGGAGCCGCTGCCGAACCTTGCGAGAAGCTGGGAGTGGTCCGAGGACGGCCACAAGCTCACCATGCATCTCGTCGAGGGCGCGAAATGGTCGGATGGCGATCCCTTCGACGCCGAGGACGTGATGTTCTACTGGGACGACAATGTCGTCGATCCGAATGTTTCGCCGTTGAACGGCGCCACGCCGGAGACCTTCGGCGAGGGGACCACACTGAAGCAAATCGACAAATACACGGTCGAATGGACCTTCAAGGACGCCTTTCCGCGCCAGCATCTCTATGCCATGGCCTACGGCACCTTCTGCCCCGGTCCGTCGCATATCCTGAAGACCAAGCACCCGAAATATGCCGGCACGACCTACGACCAGTACAAGAACGGCTTTCCGGCGGAATACCTGAACATTCCTGTCATGGGCGCCTGGGTCCCGGTCGCCTACCGGCCGGACGACATCATCGTGCTGCGCCGCAATCCGTACTACTGGAAGGTGGACGAGGCCGGCAACCAGCTGCCCTACCTCAACGAGCTGCACTACAAGCTTTCGACCTGGGCCGATCGTGACGTGCAGGCGATTGCCGGTTCCGGGGATTTCTCGAACCTGGAGCAGCCGGAAAATTTCGTCGAGTCGCTGAAACGCGCCGCTGACGAGGCAGCGCCTGCGCGCCTTGCCTTCGGTCCCCGAGTCATCGGCTACAATCTGCGCATGAACTATTCGGCCAACGGCTGGGGCGAGCCGGACGCCCGGGCCCAGGCTGTGCGCGAACTCAACCGCAATCTCGACTTCCGCAAGGCGGTGACGATGGCGATCGATCGCAAGAAGCTCGGCGAAGCCCTGGTCAAGGGCCCATTCACGGCGATCTATCCGGGCGGGCTTTCCTCCGGCACGAGCTTCTACGACCGCCAGTCGACCATGTACTACCCCTTTAACCTTGAAGGCGCCAAGGCGTTGATCGAAAAGGCCGGGCTCTCGGACACGGACGGCAACGGCTTCGTCAACTTCCCCGAGGGAACCGCGGGCGGCGCGGACGTGCAGATCGTGCTGCTCGTCAATTCCGACTACGGCACCGACCGCAACCTCGCCGAGGGCCTGATCGGCCAGATGGAGCAGCTCGGTCTCAAGGTCGTCATCAATGCCGTCGACGGCACCAAACGTGATGCGACGCAATATGCCGGCAAGTTCGATTGGCTCATCCGCCGCAACGACCAGGAACTGACATCGGTGGTGCAGAACACGACACAGCTTGCGCCGACCGGTCCCCGCACGAGTTGGCACCACCGTGCCCCCGAAAGCGGCACTGTCGACCTGATGCCCTACGAGCAGGAGCTTGTCGACATCGTCAACAAGTTCATCGCCAGCAACGACAATGATGAGCGGGCGACGTTGATGAAACAGTTCCAAAAGGTATCGACCACCAATGTCGATACGGTCGGCCTGACGGAATATCCGGGCGCGCTGATCATCAACAAGCGCTTCTCGAACATTCCGACCGGAGCTCCGATCTTCATGTTCAACTGGGCCGAAGACACGATCATCCGCGAGCGGGTCTTCGTCGCTGCCGACAAGCAGGGCGACTTCGAGCTCTATCCGCAGCAGCTTCCCGGCAAGCCCGGCGACAGCGGCCCGAGCAACTGAGCCCCGAACCATCCTTCCGGCTTCACGACGAAAGCCGGAAGGATGAGCGTCCTTTCAATGCGCCCGGGAGGTCGGAAGCAACGGCGTCCCGCGCGAAGAACGACAGAAGGAAACGGCATGTTCAGGTTTCTGCTTGTCCGCATCGCCTCTGCCATTCCGGTATTGCTTGTCCTGAGCGTGGCGACCTTTGCCATCATCCAGGCGCCTCCCGGCGACTACAGCGACTACATCCGCTCGCAGCTGATCAATCAGGGCGGAGCCTCGTTCGAGGAAGCCGACGCGCAGGCGCAGGCCTATCGCAAGGAGCATGGCCTCGATCAGCCGCTGCCGATCCAATACGTCAACTGGATGACCGGCATCCTGACCCGAGGCGATTTCGGCCACAGCCTTTATTACAACAAGCCGGTTGCCGACGTCGTCGGCGAGCGCCTGCCGCGCACGCTGGCGCTGGCGCTGGTGTGCCACTTTCTGGCATCGGTCATCGGCATATCCTTCGGCATCCTTGCCGCGACGCGGCAATATTCCTGGGTCGACAGCCTGCTTTCGACCGTGTCGTTTCTCGGCATGACCGTGCCGCGCTTCCTGATGGCGCTGATTATCGTCTATGTCCTCGTCTTTCATTTCAATGTCAGCGAGATCAACAGCTTCAATTCCGCCCGCTACGGCGGCGCGCCCTGGTCCTGGGACAAGTTCGTCGATCTGGTGAAGCATGTCTGGCCGGTCGTCGCGATCGCCACCTTCGGCGGCCTCGCCTACAATATGCGCGTCATGCGCGGCAATCTGCTCGATACGCTGAACGCGCAATATGTCGAGACAGCGCGCGCCAAGGGTCTCAGCGAAAGCGCGGTGGTCATGCGGCATGCCGTTCCGAACGCGCTGCATCCGCTGATCATGTATCAGGGTGTCGTGCTTCCCTACATGCTGACCGGCGAGATCGAAACGGCGATCATCTTCGCTCTGCCGACCGTCGGCCCGGCGATCGTCGGTTCTATGTGGGTGGGCGACGTCTATGTGACCGCCACCTTCATGCTGGTTCTGTCGGCGACGCTGATCGTCGGCAACATCATCGCCGACCTGCTGCTTGCCGCGCTCGATCCGAGGGTGCGCATGGGAGGGGGGGCCTACGCATGACCATGGAAGCGCACAGCACCATTCCGGTAGCCACGCAGCCGAAGGAGCAGCCGAAGGAAAAGCACCACAATGAAAGCTATTCCGCTCTCGTCTGGCGTCGCCTCAAGCGGTCCTGGACCGGTCTTCTCGGCCTGGTCCTCGTCAGCCTGCTGGTTCTCATGGCGCTCTTCGCCGATTTCTTGTCGCCCGTCGATCCGAAGGCGACCGGCGTCGGCTTCGCGCCGCCGCAGGCCGTCAGCTTTTACGACAAGGACGGCAACTTCGTCTTCCCGCCGCGCAGCTATCCGGTGCGCGAAACGGAAGAGCTCGATCCGATCACCTTCCAGCCGGTGATCGGCCCGGATTACGACAATCCGCAGATCCTCGGCTTCTTCGTCAAGGGCGCGCCGTACCGCCTTCTGGGTCTCATCCCGGCCGAGCGCCATCTGTTCGGTGCGGTTGACAGAACGGCAGTTCATTTCCTCGGCACCGACAAGTTCGGCCGCGACGTTCTCTCGCGCATTCTTCATGGCTCGCGCATCTCGCTGATGATCGCGCTCATCGTCGTCTTCATCGTCACCGTGGTCGGCACGACCGTCGGCATGGTGTCCGGCTATTTCGGCGGACGCTTCGACGCGTGGGTGCAGCGCTTCGTCGAACTCGTGCTAGCATTTCCGCAACTGCCGCTCTATCTGGCGCTGGCCTCGCTGATCCCGGTGACGGCACCGACCAGCGTGTTCCTCGCCTTCGTCATCATCGTGATGTCGGCACTCGGCTGGGCGCAGATGTCGCGCGAGGTCCGCGGCAAGACGCTGGCGCTTGCAAGAATCGACTATGTCCGCGCGGCGATCGCCATCGGCGCGACGGACCGGCGCATCATCTTCCAGCACATCTTCCCGAACGTGATGAGCCACGTCATCGTCGCGGTGACGCTGTCGATCCCGCAGGTCGTGCTGCTCGAATCCTTCCTCGGCTTCCTTGGATTTGCCGTCAAGCCGCCGCTGATCTCCTGGGGGCTGATGTTGCAGGACACGGCAAATTACTCGGCGATCGGTTCCTATCCCTGGATTCTCTCGCCCGTCGCCTTCGTTCTCGTCACCGTCTTCGCCTTCAACGCGCTTGGTGACGGCCTGCGCGACGCAATCGACCCCTATTGAGGAGCACGCCGATGGCGACGACAGAGATTATTGCCCCCGCTCCTGAGGAAAGGCGCGATCGCCACACCAAGGATATGCGGCCGGTCATCGACGCCCGCAAGGTGGCGGTCACCTTCAAGGTCGAGCATGGCACCGTCGAGGCGGTGAAGGACGTTTCCTTCCAGCTCTTTCGCGGCGAGACGGTGGCGATCGTCGGAGAGTCCGGCTCCGGAAAGTCGGTGACGGCACGGACTGTCATGGGGCTTTTGTCCAAGCGTGCGACGATCGCTCCGCAGGCGCGCATAGAATATGACGGCCGCGACGTCCTGAAGTTTTCGAAGAAGCAGCGCCGGGCGTTGCGCGGCGATCGGATCTCGATGATCTTCCAGGAGCCGATGAGTTCGCTCAATCCCGTTTACACGATCGGCAGCCAGATCGTGGAGGCGATCCGCGCCCATCGGCGGATGAGCCGTCGCGCGGCGAACGAACGGGCATTGGAACTCCTGCGCCACGTGCAGATACCGGATCCGGAGGCGCGGCTGAACCAATATCCGCATCAGCTTTCCGGCGGCCAGCGCCAGCGCGTGATGATCGCGATGGCGCTCGCCAACGACCCGGACGTACTGATCGCCGACGAGCCGACGACGGCGCTCGACGTGACCGTGCAGGCGCAGATTTTGAATCTGATCCGCAAGCTGCAGAAGGAACTCGGCATGGCCGTGATCCTGATCACCCACGACCTGACGGTCGTCCGGCAGTTTTCGGACTATGTCTACGTCATGCAATACGGCGAGGTGAAGGAGCACAACACGACGGCCGCGCTCTTCGCCGACCCGCTGCACGCCTACACCCGCCGGCTGCTCGCCTCCGAACCCTCGGGCTCGGCCAATCCGCTGCCGGACAATGCGCCGATCATGCTCGACGGCCGCAGCGTCCGCGTCTCCTTCATGCTTAAGAAGGGCGGCTTCTTCAGGCCGGAGCTGAAGGAACTGGTCGCGGTCGACAGCCTGAACCTTCACTTGCGTCGGCACGAAACGCTCGGTCTCGTCGGCGAATCGGGCTCTGGCAAAACCACCTTCGGCCAGGCGCTGATCCGCCTCATCAACACCGACAGCGGCGAGATCTACTTCGACGGTCAGCCGATCCATGGCAAGGATCGCAAGGCGATGCGGCCGCTTCGCTCGCGGATACAGGTCGTCTTCCAGGACCCGTTCGCCTCGCTCAACCCGCGCATGTCGGTCGGGCAGATCATCGAGGAAGGACTCATCGTCAACGGCATCGGCGAGAACCGACAGGACCGATTGGCGCGCGTCGAGGACGCGCTCGTCAGCGCCGGTATGCCCGCCAATATCCTGTCGCGCTTTCCGCACGAATTTTCCGGCGGCCAGCGCCAGCGGATCGCGATTGCACGGGCGATCGCGCTGGAGCCGGAGTTCATCCTGCTCGACGAGCCGACATCGGCGCTGGATCTCTCGGTACAGGCCCAGATCATCGACCTGTTGCGCAAGCTCCAGGACGAGCGGGGCCTGAGCTATCTTTTCATCTCCCACGACCTCAAGGTCGTGCGCGCGCTCTGCCATCGCGTGGTGGTCATGCAGCACGGCAAGATCGTCGAGGAGGGGCCAGTGGACGAAATCCTTTCCAATCCCAAGACCGCCTACACCGAACGGCTCGTCCGGGCCGCCTTCGATGTGGCCGCATGACCTTCAAACAGAGGTATCCCATGACCAGGCAACCCAAGATCACCTTCATCGGCGCGGGCTCCACCGTCTTCATGAAGAACATCATCGGCGACGTCTTGCAGCGCCCGGCGCTTTCCGCCGCCACCATCGCGCTGATGGACGTGAACCCGGAGCGTCTCGCGGAAAGCGAGATCGTCGCCGGCAAGCTCGTGCGCTCGCTCGGCGTCAAGGCAAAGATTGAAACCCACTCGAACCAGCGCAAGGCACTTGAGGGGGCGGATTTCGTCGTCGTCGCCTTCCAGATCGGCGGCTACGAGCCCTGCACCGTCACCGACTTCGAAGTACCGAAAAAATACGGTCTACGCCAGACGATCGCCGATACGCTCGGCGTCGGCGGCATCATGCGCGGATTGCGGACGGTGCCGCATCTCTGGAAGATTTGCGAGGATATGCTTGAGGTCTGCCCCGAGGCGATCCTGTTGCAATATGTCAACCCGATGGCGATCAACACCTGGGCGATCGCAGAAAAGTACCCGACGATCCGGCAGGTTGGCCTCTGCCATTCGGTTCAGGGCACGGCCTTCGAGCTTGCCCGAGATCTTGACATCCCGGTCGAGGAAATCCGCTACCGTGCCGCCGGCATCAACCACATGGCCTTCTACCTGAAGTTTGAGCACCGCCAGAAGGACGGCAGCTATCGCGACCTCTATCCGGATCTGATCCGTGGCTATCGCGAAGGCCGCTTCCCGAAGCCCAGCCATTGGAACCCGCGCTGCCCGAACAAGGTGCGCTACGAGATGCTGACGCGGCTCGGCTATTTCGTCACCGAAAGCTCGGAGCATTTCGCCGAGTACACGCCCTATTTCATCAAGGACGGCCGCCCGGATCTCATCGAGAAATTCGGCATTCCGCTCGATGAATATCCGAAGCGCTGCATCGAGCAGATCGAGCGTTGGAAGGGTCAGGCGGCCGCCTACAAGGAGGCCGAGACGATCGAGGTCGCCGAGAGCCACGAATATGCCTCGTCGATCATGAACTCGGTCTGGACCGGCGAACCTTCAGTTATCTACGGCAACCTCAGGAACAACGGCTGCATCACCTCGCTGCCGGAGAACTGCGCGGCGGAAGTTCCGTGCCTCGTCGATGCGTCCGGCATCCAGCCGACTTATATCGGGGCGCTGCCGCCGCAGCTAACCGCGCTGATCCGCACCAACATCAACGTCCAAGAACTGACGGTTCAGGCGCTCGTCACGGAGAACCGCGAGCATCTCTATCACGCGGCGATGATGGATCCGCATACGGCCGCCGAACTCGACCTCGATCAGATCTGGTCGCTTGTCGACGACCTGCTCGCAGCCCATCGCGACTGGATCCCGGAATGGGCACGCGTTTCGAAAAAGGTACAGGCCGCCTGATTTTTTCTCCCGGTCAGGTGGCAAGAAAGCCCCGGAACGATCGTTCCGGGGCTTTTCCGTGGCCGGCCCTTAAAAATCGTCCGCCGGTGCGCCACATTAGCTACATGGTTCTACTGGGTGTTTCCTCAGATCGGTGTCGATTTAGGAATGAAACATGCATTAATTCAAAGTGCTACAGCGACTTGTGTGCGTCTGCAGAGACGCACCGCGCTGTCGGCGATGATGGAGTGTCGCGATGCCGTCGCTGTTGAATCCGAGCCTTGCCACTTCGCGCCAGGACGATGGAACCCGGCCGGGGCAAAGGCGGAAAATCGTTGAGTGGCTGATCAATGAGACGCGTGACGAACGCTTCATCGACAACATCTTCGTGGAGATGTGCGAAAGGCTGGTGGCGAGCGGCGTACCGGTCGCTCGCGCGACGCTTCATTTCAGGATTCATCATCCGCAATGGATCGGCGCGCGCATCCTCTGGCGGAAAGGGCTGTCGGAGGCGGAACTCCAGACCTATGAATACGGAATCGAGGACACGGAGCAATATCTGAACAGTCCGCTGCACGAGTTCAACAATGGAGCAGCCGAAGTCCGGCGGCACCTCGACGATCCCGCGGCGGAGGGCCCGCAATACCCCCTCTATGACGAATTGCGCGCCAGCGGCCTTACCGACTATTTCATCTGGCCGCTCGAGCATACGCTCGGCAAGCGGCATGCGGTGACCTTCGCAAGCGACAGACCGGGCGGCTTCAGCAAGGACGACATGGCGGTCTTCGCCGATCTCCTGCCGGCGCTGGCGCTCGTCAGCGAGATCAGGCTGAAGAACCGCTTCGCCCGGACGCTTCTGGAGACCTATGTCGGGCCGCATGCGAGCGAACAGATCCTGGCCGGCGCGACAACGCGCGGCAGCGGGGTGACGGTCGGTGCAGCGATCCTGATCTGCGATCTTCGCGACTTCACGAAAATCTCGGATCTCTGGCCCCGGGACGACGTGATCGAGCTGTTGAACGGCTATTTCGACGCCATGTGCGAGCCGGTCGAGCGGCATGGCGGCGAGATACTCAAGTTCATGGGCGATGGCCTGCTCGCGATTTTTCCGCTGAGTGACCCGATGGCCTGCAACAAGCTGCTGAGCGCGATCAGTGAAGCACAGGCAGCGTTTGCCAGATTGAACGAGGAGAACTTGAAAAAGGGGCACGAGCCGCTCGGCTACGGCATCGGCGTCCATGTCGGCGACGTGATGTACGGCAATATCGGCTCACGCAAACGCCTGGACTTCACGGTGATCGGGCCGGCCGTGAACATCGCCTCCCGCCTCGAAAGCCTGACGAAGGTGATCAAGCGGCCGGTCCTGCTCTCCAGGGCCTTCGTCGAAATGGCGAAATGCCAGGGCGAGTTGGAAAATCTCGGCTCCTATCCGGTTAGGGGGCTCGACGAGCCGATCGACGTCTTTGCTTTTTCCGGCAATGTCGCAGTCGCGGGAGAGGTTCCCGCCGCGCTGTAGCGGGGTCCGGAACGCCGTTTCAGCGCCATGGCGCGGTCTCGGCGATCCATTCCCGCGTCCGGCCTTCCGGATCAGCGTTCATAGTGATGTCCGTGACGACGGCCGCACTGTCGGCTCCATGCGCGAAGACGCCTTCGAGCCTGTCCGTGTTCAATCCGCCGATCGCGACGAGCGGAAGCGGCCGCACGCGCTCGCGCCAGGCGGAAATGCGGGAAAGTCCCTGCGGCTGCCATTTCATCTTCTTGAGGATCGTCGGATAGATCGGCCCGAGCGCCACGTAGTCCGGCTTGGCGGCGAGCGCCGTTTCGAGCTCCGCTTCGTCATGGGTGCTAAGGCCGAGCTTCAGCCCGGCCGTGCGGATCGCCGCGACATCAGCTTCGGCGAGATCTTCCTGGCCGAGATGGACGAAGTCGCAGCCTTCCTCGATTGCGATTTGCCAGTAGTCGTTGACTATCAACTGGCAGCCGTGGAATGCACAGACTGCCTTGGCGCGGCGGATCTCGCTTCTGATCTCGGAGCCCGGACGATCCTTGATCCGAAGCTGCACGAGCTTGACGCCAAGCGGCACCAGGCGCTCGATCCAGGCGATGCTGTCGACGATGAGGTAGAAGGGATCGAGCTTCACGAGAAGACTGCCTTTCCGATGACGGGGGTCGAGGGAACAGCCATGTCGCGCGGTTCGAGCATGCCCGCCTCGAAGGCGGCACGGCCGGCATCGATCGCCTTGGCGAAGGCTGAAGCCATCAGCGCCGGGTTTCCCGCGCCGGCAACGGCGGTATTGAGCAGCACCGCGTCGTAGCCGAGCTCCATCACGGTCGTGGCATGCGAGGGCCGGCCGATGCCGGCGTCGACGATCAGCGGCACATCGGGAAAATGCGCGCGCATGGTTCGAAGCGCCGCGATGTTCTGCGGCCCGCTGGCGCTGCCGATCGGCGCGCACCAGGGCATCAGCACCCTGCAGCCCGCGTCGATCAGCCGTTCGGCAACGACGAGATCGTCGGTCGTATAGGGGAAGACCTCGAAACCCTCGCCGGCAAGGATGCGCGCCGCCTCGACAAGCGCGAAGACGTCCGGCTGAAGCGTATCGTGATGGCCGATGACCTCCAGCTTGATCCAGTTCGTACCGAAGACCTCGCGCGCCATCTTCGCGGTCAGCACCGCCTCCGACACGGTGTGGCAGCCGGCGGTATTCGGCAGAACGCGCACGCCGAGTTCGCGGATGAGTTCGAAGAAGGCGCCGCCCTGTCGGCCGCCGGCTGTCTCACGGCGGAGCGATACCGTGACGGCTTCGGTGCCCGCCTGCCGGACGGCCTCGGCGAGGATAGCGGGGGAGGGGTAGCGCGCCGTGCCGAGCAGCATGCGCGAGCCGAGTTCCGTTCCATATAGTGTCAGCATGCTCAGCCTCCCTTCATCGGCGAGAGAATTTCGATCCGGTCGCGATCATTGAGCCGATGGTCTGCCCTGTCGCTCCGGTGAACGAGTTCGCCGTTGACGGCGGTTGCGAGCCAGTCGCCCTCGTATTCGAGCGCCAGCAGCAGCTCCGACAGCGTCTTTGCGCTGCTCTCCAAGGTCTCGCCGTTGACGATGTAGGTCATTGGGTTGCTCCGTGCCGAAAAGAAGAATTGGGGGAGAATGGCGGACGGTCCGCTCCACAGAGCCTTTCCGCGAGTTGCCGCGCCATGGCGGGGGCAAGCAGAAAGCCGTGGCGGTACATGCCTGCGATCGCGAAGCCGTCGTCACGGTCGAGGATACGTGGCAGGTTGTCGGCGAAGGCGGGTCGGACTCCAACGCCCATCTCCACGACGCGCGCCTCGCCAAACGCAGGATGAACAGCGTAAGCGGTGTTCAGGAATTCCATCACCGAGCGGGCGGTGATCGGTCCGTCATCATCGGTTTCGATCATGGTCGCGCCGACCATGAAACGATGGTTGTCACGCGGCACGATATAGAGCGGGTGACGTGGATGGAGCAGGCGGACAGGCCTTGAGAGGCTGATCTCGGCGGTTTCCAGAAAGAGCATTTCACCCCGTACCCCACGAAGGCCGGGTGTGGCGGCGATCGCCGCCGCACCTGTGCATTCGACCACGGCCGAGAAGGATGCCTCGGACGGCACGTCAGCACTCCCGAGATGGAAACGGACGCCTTGCTCCACGAGCGCCGCGTAAAGACCGGCCATTGCCTTTCGCGGATCGAGATGGGCTTCTTCGGAAAAGAACAGCGCGCGGTCGAAGCGGCCTGCGAGATCCGGTTCGAGTTCCCCGATCGTGTTGCCGCCGACCCATTCGTATCCGCGGGTACGGGCGGCGAAGCGATCAAGCTCGCCGCTGTCCCGTCCTGCGGCGATGACCAATGTACCGTTGCGGAACACCTCGCCGGGCACGGCTTTCTCCCACCAGTCGGCGGCGGAAAGCCCCAGCGTCAAGACCGCTTCATCGGCCGCTTCGCGTTCGCAATAGGGCGCGATCATGCCGCCGGCATAGCTGGATGCGCCGGCTCCAACGATTTCAGCCGCATCGACCACCTCCACCGCGATCCCGCGACGGTTGAGTTCGAAGGCGGCGGTGAGGCCGGCGACGCCGGCTCCCTTGATCAGTACCGTCATCTTATTCTCCCGCTTGCGCTTCCGAGGCTTGCGCGACCGGCATATAGAGGTCGCCGCCCTCGCGGTATTTCGCCGCCATCGCCTCGAGCCCCTCCTTCTGCGCCTCGGCGCGGATATCGTGGGAGATCCGCATCGAACAGAATTTCGGGCCGCACATGGAGCAGAAATGCGCGACCTTGTGCGCTTCCTTCGGCAGGGTTTCGTCGTGGAAGCTGCGCGCCGTTTCCGGATCGAGCGAAAGGTTGAACTGGTCTTCCCAGCGGAATTCGAAACGCGCGCGGGAAAGTGCATCGTCGCGAACGCGGGCGGCCGGGTGCCCCTTGGCGAGGTCGGCGGCATGCGCCGCGATCTTGTAGGTGATGACGCCCGTCTTGACGTCGTCGCGGTCGGGCAATCCCAGATGCTCCTTCGGCGTCACGTAGCAGAGCATCGCGGTGCCGAACCAGCCGATCATTGCTGCGCCGATGCCGGAGGTGATGTGGTCGTAGCCGGGCGCGATATCGGTGGTCAGCGGCCCCAGCGTGTAGAAGGGCGCCTCGCCGCAGACGGCAAGCTGCTTGTCCATGTTCTCCTTGATCTTGTGCATCGGCACGTGGCCGGGGCCTTCGATCATCACCTGGCAGTCTTTTGCCCAGGCAATCTTCGTCAGTTCACCGAGCGTTTCGAGTTCGGCGAACTGAGCGGCGTCGTTGGCGTCGGCGATTGAGCCGGGACGCAGGCCATCGCCGAGCGAGAAGGAGACGTCATAGGCGCGGCAGATGTCGCAGATCTCCTCGAAATGCTCGTAGAGGAAGCTCTCGCGGTGGTGATGCAGGCACCACTTCGCCATGATCGAGCCGCCGCGCGAGACGATGCCGGTGACGCGGTTGACGGTCAGCGGAATGTAGTGCAGCCGGACGCCCGCATGGATGGTGAAATAGTCGACCCCTTGCTCGGCCTGCTCGATCAGCGTGTCGCGATAGACCTCCCAGGTCAGATCCTCGGCGATGCCGTTCACCTTCTCGAGCGCCTGATAGAGCGGAACGGTGCCGATCGGCACCGGCGAATTGCGGATGATCCATTCGCGGATGTTGTGGATGTTGCGGCCGGTCGAAAGGTCCATGACGGTGTCCGCACCCCAGCGCGTCGCCCAGACCATCTTCTCCACTTCCTCGGCCATCGACGAGGTGACGGCGGAATTGCCGATATTGGCGTTGATCTTAACCAGGAAATTCCGGCCGATGATCATCGGCTCGGATTCCCGATGGTTGATGTTGGCCGGAATGATCGCCCGGCCGGCAGCGACTTCCTGGCGAACGAATTCGGGCGTGACGAAATCGGGGACCGAAGCGCCGAAGCTTTCACCGTCGCGCGTCAGTGCTTCCTTCGCCGCCTTGCGGCCGAGATTTTCGCGGATCGCGATGAATTCCATTTCCGGCGTGATGATGCCGGCGCGGGCATAGGCAAGCTGGGTAACCGCCTGTCCTGCCTTTGCCCGCAATGGTTCCTGGCGAACGGGAAATTCGGGCGTCAGCTTTTCGCCCGTCGCAAAGCCGTTATCTTCCGCCTTGACGCTGCGGCCCGGATAGGCCTCGACGTCGCCGCGTCCAAGGATCCAGTCGCGGCGAAGCTGCGGCAGGCCCCGATCGATGCGGATGTCCGCGTTTTCCAGCGTATAGGGACCGGAGGAATCATATACGGTGACCGGCGGCTCGCCGGACGTTGGATGCAGCGCGATCTCGCGCATCGGCACACGGATCTCCGGGTGGATCTCGCCGGCCTTGTAGACCTTCTGCGAGGCGGGAAGCGGACCCTGCGTGACCGAGGGCGCCGTGCGCGGCGGGTTGATGATATTCATCGTGAGGCTCCAAAGTTCGACGTTGGAGACCCAGTTCTGAAGTCGGAAGGATGAAAGGACGCTGCGCCGATGGATCGCGAAAATCGGAATCCTGGCTGTCGCACGTCCGCACCGTCCCTACGCCAGTATGAACTGGATCAGGTTCAACGGGTCACTGCGCGCTTTAGCAGTATCTCAGCCCCTTGCCGGGACCCCCCTGGTGAATGGTGCAGATAGTGCCGGATATAGGCGCCGCGTCAAGCCCCTTGAGCGTGAATAGGCACCCATCAAGCTCTCGCTGGTCAGGTCTCGCCCTTGCTCGAAGACGAGCGCTCGACATAGTCCGCCCGGTTGATGCCGTGGCGCTGGAGCTTGTCGTAGAAGGTCTTGCGGGGAATGCCAAGCGCTTCAAGCGTTTCCTTGACGTCGCCCCGATGCGCCGTCAGAACTTCTTTCAAGATCTCGGCCTCGTAGCGTTCCAGCCGTTCGGGAAGCGATGCGCCGGCCTCCGCCGCCGGCGGGACCGGGTTGCCGAGATTTCCCTCCACGCCGAGCGCCACGCGCTCGGCGAAGTGCGACAGTTCGCGCACGTTTCCGGGCCATGAATGCGACATCAGGTGATGCTGGACAGCCGGGGAAATCGATGGAACGTCACGTTCGAAACGTTCCGCGGCGCGCGTCAGGAAATGCGAGAAGAGTAGCGGAATGTCCTCGCGTCGTTCGCGCAGTGGCGGAATCGAAAGCGTTACGACGTTCAGCCGGTAATAGAGGTCCTCGCGGAAGTCGCCGCGCTCGGCGGGATCGCCAAGATCCACCTTGGCGGCGGCGACGACCCGGATGTCGACCGGGCGCGTCTCGTTGGTGCCGAGCGGGGTGATCTCGCGCGCCTCCAGAACGCGCAGCATCTTGACCTGGGTCGCCGGCGGCATCGCCTCGATCTCGTCGAGGAACAGCGTGCCGCCGCTTGCATGCTCGATCCGACCGATCCTCTTCTTGACGGCTCCGGTGAAGGCGCCCGGCTCGTGGCCGAAGAGTTCGCTCTCGATCACCGTTTCCGGGAGCGCGCCGCAATTCAGCGCCACGAAATTGCCGTCCCTACGCCGGCTCCACTGGTGCAGAAGAGTCGCGACCACTTCCTTGCCGCTGCCGGTCTCGCCGGCGACCAGCACATCGACATCGGTGTCGGCAATGTGTTTCAATGTCTGCCGCAACCGCTCCATGACAGGAGTCTGGCCGATCAGCGGCAGGCTGTCGGAGGCCGCTTCCGCCGCGCGTCGAAGCGCGCGGTTTTCCATTACAAGGCGGCGCTTTTCCCCGGCGCGCCGCGCGCTCTGGACGAGCCGATCGGCCGCAAAGGGTTTGGCGATGAAATCATAGACCCCATCCTGGATGGCTTGGACCGCCATCGGGATGTCGCCATGCCCGGTGACCAGAATGACGGGAAGGTCCGGATCCAGCGCCGCCACTTTCCGGAAGAAGGCCAGCCCATCGAGACCCGGCATGCGGATGTCGCTAATGATGACGCCGTCGAATTCGGGGCTGAGGGCGCCAAGAGCTTCGACCGCGCTGGCGAAGGGGAAGACGGCAAAGCCGGCGAGCTCCAGGGTCTGCTGCATCGCCTTGCGCAGGTCGCGGTCGTCGTCGATCAGGAACACGGGTGCGGCGTCGCTCATTGCGCTTGAGCCTTCTTCAAATGGACAGTGAACGTCGTTCCGGACGTGCTCGTCTCAACCGCGATATCGCCGCCATAGTCGGCGACGATCTCCTTGGAGATCGCCAGCCCGAGGCCGAGCCCCTCGTCCTTCGACGTGTTGAAGGGTGTGAAAAGCTCATCCCGAACATGCTCCGGAATACCGGGGCCGTTGTCGGCGACCGTAAGCTCGATACGGCCGTCGGTCTCCGTGCAACGTACCTTGATCTCGCCGTCCTCGGCGTCGCCGAGTGCTTCCAGCGCGTTCTGGAGAAGATTGATCACCACCTGTTCCAGACGGATGCGGTTGCCCATGACCTTCAGGCCGTTGGGAGGAAGAGAGATCTTGATCGTATCCATGCGACCGGCAAAGCGGCTGCGAAGCAAGAGCATGGCCCCTTCAATCACATCCCGCATCTCGGTCGGCTCGGCGACGAAGTTTCCCTTTCGGGCGAAGCGGCGCAACTCGTCGGTGATTGTGCCGACGCGCTCTGTAAGCTCCGCGATGCTGGTCAGGTTTTCCGCCGCTGTCGCGCTTTGGCCGCGATCGAGGAAGGTGCGGGCATTGTCGGCATAGGCGCGGATCGTGGCGACAGGCTGGTTGATTTCATGCGCGACGCCGGCGGCGACCTGCCCGAGGATCGCCAGCCGATTGGCCTGCACGAGGTCCTGCTGAACCGCCTGCAATTTTTCGGTCGTCAGCCGATGGTCGGCGATTTCCGTTTCGAGACGATCGCGGGCCATGGTGAGGTCACGCGTCCGCTCCTCGACACGCGCCTCGAGCTCGTTGCGTGCCGCGCGTTCGGCCGCCGAACGCAAGGCGACCATCTGGCGCCGGCGCATGAGAAAGGCCGCAAGGGCCAACAGCGGCACCAGAATCGCGAGCATCTGCAGCCTTGCATCGCGTGCGCCGACCGAGAGTGAGGGGGCCAG
>NZ_JASKLR010000004.1:456518-462573 GCF_030124325.1 Sinorhizobium sp. 8-89 | reverse complement strand
CACCGCCTTCGGCGGCGCGCGCGGGCGCACCGACGTGCCGAAGATCGTCGACTGGTACATGGAGGGCAAGATCGAGATCGATCCGATGATCACCCACACGATGCCGCTCGACGACATCAACAAGGGCTTCGAACTGATGCATTCCGGCGAAAGCATCCGCAGCGTCGTGATCTATTGAGCGTATCCGCCGGGCGCTCGAACCAAGCTGAAGCGCCAGAGCATCCGAGACGAGATTTGGGCTTCGGCACAACAGGGAGGACACGCGATGGAAAGTTCAATTCGCATTCATCCGGCGGTCGATGGGGGCCTGAGAGAGGCCAGCCCGAACTTTACCGGAGGCACGCTTGTTTGTGCCTGCACGGACAGGCCCGTCAAGGTGAGGATCGAGGGACAGATTGCCCACAATCATGCTTGCGGCTGCACCAAATGCTGGAAGCCCAGCGGCACCAATTTCTCCATTGTTGCGGTTGTTCCGCATGACAAGGTGAACGTGCTCGAGAACGGTGACAAGCTGCAAGTGGTCGACCCGTCTGCGCTGATCCAGCGGCACGCCTGCAGGGACTGCGGCGTTCATATGTATGGCCCGGTGGAGCGTGAACATGCCTTCCAGGGGCTGGACTTCATTCACCCCGAGCGCTTTCAGGAGTCGGGCTGGGCTCCGCCCGGCTTTGCCGCCTTCGTCTCCTCCATCATCGAATCGGGGGTCGACCCCAGTCGCATGGATGGCATCCGGGCACGTTTGCGGGAGCTTGGACTGGAGCCCTATGACTGCCTTTCGCCAGCCCTGATGGACTATATCGCCACCTGGGTTGCGAAGAAGTCGGGCGCGCTTCCCAGCTGATCGAGCAGACGGAGTCGATCCCGCCCTGTCAGCGTGCTGATCAAGCCGCTGACAGGGCGCCATGGACTTTGACGTGGAAACATCCGCAGCCGCGGCTACCGCCGTGCCTGCGATTGAAGGAGCATCCGGTAGATCGCCCGGGCACGACGCGGATCTAGGGGCGCGGCGGCTTGACGCTGCCGAAGCGGACCTCTTCGCGTGAGGGATTGTCGGCGATCGAGTTCTCTTCCTCGTCATCTGGAAGAGCTTCGTCCGGATCGACATTTGCCTCATCGCTGCTCGGAACCGGCGGTATCCGGCCTTGATCCGCCGGCTTTGCATCCTCGGGGCGCGATAGATCCGGTCGCGTCTCGGCGTTCTCGTCGGGGACTATCTCGGCCGGTCGGCGGGCAGGGTTTTTCGGATTGATACGTGCCATCGTGGTCTTCCTTTTCTTGTCGGAAGAAAGCGAGTGGCAGCACTTTGTTCCCAAGCTTCATCTGTTCCTTGTTCTCCAAGTCTCGCTCCAGCGTCCTGCCGGCAAGGCGAACGCTGACGAGGATGTGCGTCTTCCGGGCGCGATCGGCTAGGCGATGGCGATCTTCGGTTGAGGAACAATTGCCATCGATGACGATTGGGAAGTCGCTTCGAACACGCGGGTTCGAACACGCGGGAATGCGGGGCGTTATCCCAAGCCCCTGTTCCGCCGTCTCGCAGTTCAGATCAGGAATGAAGGGTGGTCACCGGAGGATGTCAAAGATTGTGACAGCAGCGGTACTTCTTATTCTGGTCGTGATCGCAGTGATTTGGGTGCTTTTTCCGTATGACGGGACCCCCGATATTGGACAGCCACCGCCGCATGCGATCGACCAATCGGATTAAGCGCCCCCCGTGGCCGCGTGTCCGGAATCCACGACAGATTCGCCCATTCAATGCCTCCCGCCTACGTGGTGCGACGCCCATGTCAGCGATGTCGGAACATCTTCAGCCGCTGGCGGTTCCTTCGGAACCCTCGTTCGAGACGGAGATGCAACATGAGGAAAGCTCTGAGAGATGCGGTAGTGGTCATCACGGGCGCTTCGTCCGGAGTTGGGCAGGCCGCGGCCGAGGAGTTCGCCCGACGCGGTTCGAAACTCGTGCTCGCCGCCCGCGATGCGGCCGCGCTTCAACGCGTGGCGAAGACCTGTCGCGAAATGGGGGCCGAGGTCCTGGTTGTGCCTACTGACGTGACGGATGCAGACGCAGTCAGGGAGCTGGCCAGGAAGGCGACGAGCTTCGGCCAGATCGACGTCTGGTTCAGCAATGTCGGCGTCGGTGCGGTTGGTCGCTTCGTTGATACGCCGATCGCTGCCCACGAGCAGGTCATTCGCACGAACCTGATGGGCCATATCAATGACGCACATGCGGTCATTCCGATTTTTCTCAAGCAGCGCCAGGGCACCTTCATCAACATGATTTCTCTCGGAGGTTTTGCTTCCACGCCTTTTGCGACGGCCTACAGTGCCAGCAAGTTCGGCCTTAGAGGCTTCTCCGAAGCGCTCCGTGCCGAGCTCGCCGATGAACCCGATATCCACATTTGTGACGTTTACCCCACCTTCATGGATACTCCGGGGGTGGCCCACGGTGCGAATTACACGGGCCGCAAACTCAGCGTTCCTCCACCCGTCTACAATGCGCGCCGTGCCGCTCGCGCCATTGTCCGTCTCGCGGAGCGTCCACGCACCTCGATCACGGTTGGCTTCGTGGCGGACCTGGCGCGTTTGGCGCATTTTCTCGCGCCCAATCTCACGACGCGGCTCCTGGCGAAGCTTACGTCCCGTTATCTGAGCCAAGCGCCGCGGGTAGAGAGCAGCAACGGCAACTTGTTCAGGGCGCCGGCCGTGGCCGGCGGTATCGACGGAGGTCTTCGCTCGTCTCATAGAATTCCGCTTGCAACCGTGGCAGCCGTGGCTGTCGTCGGGCTCGCGGTCGTTGCCCTGATCGCCGGGAGGCCCCGTGCTTCGCACATGGGAGTCCTGAGGTGAAGGCCCTGACTTGGCACGGCAAGGGCGACATCCGATGCGAGAGCGTGCCTGATCCGAAAATCGAGGACGATCGCGATGCCATCATCAAGGTCAGCGCGTGCGCGATCTGCGGCTCGGACGTCCATATTTTCAACGGTCTCATTCCCTCGATGGAGCACGGCGACGTGCTTGGCCATGAAACGATGGGCGAGGTGGTCGAGGTCGGCAAGAGGGCGACCAGATTGAGGGTCGGCGATCGTGTCGTCGTTCCTTTCACAATCGCCTGCGGCGAGTGTTTCTTCTGTCAGCGAGGCTTCTATTCGGGCTGCGAACGCACTAATCCCGATCGGGAAAAAGCCGTGAAGCTATGGGGCAATTCGCCCGCCGGCCTGTTCGGCTATTCGCATCTTCTCGGCGGCTATAACGGCGGGCAGGCGGAATATCTGCGGGTACCCTATGCGGATGTCGGACCGATCAAAGTCCCGGACGAGTTGACCGACGAGCAGGTGCTGTTTCTTTCCGACATCTTCCCGACCGGCTACATGGCCGCCGAGTTCTGCGACATCAAGCCGGCCGACACGATCGCCATCTGGGGCTGCGGTCCCGTCGGGCAGATGGCGATCCGTTCGGCGTTCCTGCTCGGAGCCGAAAGGGTGATTGCCGTGGATACGGTTCCGGAACGCCTGAGGCTCGCCGAAACGGCGGGTGCGATGACCCTCGATTTCATGCAGGAGGACATCTACGATCGAATCATGGAGATAACCCACGGACGGGGTGCCGACGGCTGCATCGACGCGGTCGGGACCGAAGCCGACAGCCGGGCAAGCCTCGATTCCTTTGTCGACCGCGTGAAGGTGGCCACGTACATGGGCACCGATCGCCCTCATGTCTTGCGGCAGGCAATCCATTGCTGCCGGAATTTCGGAACCGTCTCGATCGTGGGCGTCTATGGCGGATATCTGGACAAGATACCATTGGGGTCGGCAATCAACCGCGGACTGACTTTCCGCATGGGGCAGACGCCGGTGCAGCGTTATCTGCCTTCGCTGCTCGATCGGATCGGGAAGGGGGAGATTGACCCCTCTTTCGTCATCACCCACAGGGGCAGTCTCGATGAGGGGCCGGCGCTCTACCGTACCTTCGGCGACAGGAAGGATGGTTGCGTAAAGGTGGTTCTGAGGCCGTAAGGGATCTGCCCTCGTCAAGCGCTGACGCGTGCACGCGATCGCGCGATGTACCTCTTTAAACTCCGCGAAACTGCTTAGAGCTCCAGAATGGCGTAGGGCCGGCCCGTCGGCTTTTCGATATGGGCAGCGACATTGAACACCGGGGCGCCGCCCGGTGTTTGCCCTTCGTAGGTTCCTTTATGTGCGTGGCCGTGAACAACGGCGCTCACGCGGAAGCGATCGATGGTCTCAGCGAGACGGGATGAACCGAGAAACGGGTATATTTCCTTGGGTTCCCCCGCGACGGTTTCGGCGATCGGGGAATAGTGCAGAACGACCAAGGCGCGCTGTGCCCTGGTGTTTCTCAAGGCATTCTCCAGACGCATGGCCTCCTCGACGCTCTCCGAGACCATGGCCTTTATGGCGGTCTCGCCGAACGAGCCCAGCATGTGCCGACCGAAGCCGCCGATGAAGCCTTTTGTTCCGGCGAACCCCACTCCCTCGATCTCGATGGTCTGGCCGTTGAGAAGATGGACGCCTGCCTTCACCAGGATCGATGAGACTTCCTCCGCCGCATCGCACTGGTGATCGTGATTTCCAAGAACGGCGACGACGGGAACCGTGCAGGACTTCAGGTCGGCTGCCAGGAGCTCGGCCTCCATCGGCTTGCCCAGGTCCGTCAGGTCCCCGGCGATGACGAGCACGTCAGCGGCTTGAGAAATCTCGGAAAACAGCTCGGTATAGGAGACCGACCTGTCCTCCTTCACGTGGAGATCCGCAACGGCGGCGACCTTCAGCTTGCTCATGGCGTCTTCTCCTCGATTCCTTCGCGCATGTCACCCTCGCCGCCGATATCGGCGAATCCCCATTCCCTGACGTCGATCTCGTAGTCGGGGCGCGAGTACATTCGCCCGCGACAGATTTTCGTCTGCGGCAGCGGCAGATCCCGTTGTGCCGCCAGCCTGCTCAGGAGCTCGTCCATCAGCCACTGCGGAACCTTGTTGCGCTCGGAAGGATATATCCATCGGAAATTGAGGAGGTGGATGAGCAGAACCTCCCAGTGAACCTCCATGTATTCTAGCAATCTTGCCCAGTCGACCCGGTCATGCGCTTTCAGGATCACGTGCACCACGTCGGCGCCGTCGTAGCGTTCACGAAGCTGGATGAAGGACTTCGACCAGATCAATTCGGTCGGCGCGGCGATCGAGACCGGACAGCCGCTGATTTCCACCGGCAGCGCATGTGCGAACCAGCTATCGTTAACCAGCATAGTTCCATTCGGCGAGGCGAAGATTACGTCGAAGAAAAATCTGCCCTTGAACACCTTCCCCAACCACCGGTCGTCCTCGATTTCGACCGCGTAGCCACGGGACTTGAAGTGCCGGAGGATACGGGTGTAGTCGCCCGCCTTGCAAAATACGTCGAGATCCTTCGTCGGCCGTGAGATGCCGGTATAGGCGCTGACGGCAAAGGTGCCTGCGATCAGGAAGGGAATTTTGGAGCGAACGAGCTCCGCGATTGCCTCGGCGACAAAGGCCTCGGCCTCCTCGTCAACGAGTTGCGGCACGGCGAGCGGTCCGGCTCCTCCGCGTGAATTCTTTTGCGGCGGTATGGCTGATTTCATGCTGTTCTCCGGTACCGACAGGATCTCCTACGGAAACACGCTAGACTTGGGGAAGTTCCGCGCCATCGTTGAAGCAGACGAAGGGGTGCCTCGCAGCAGTCGAGCTCCGGACGGGCGCATCCATCGGGGCAGACAGCGCGTCAGGAGCTTGCGCTAACCGCGTTGCTCGCCTTCGCGTTTGGCTTGGGCGAGATCCTCGTCCGTCAGGACGCGGAAGTCCGGATCGGCTGCGCCGCGCTCCTGCTGGTTGAAGCGCAATTTCTCCATATACGGCGTCGGCTTCTTGCGGCGGTAGTCGCCAAATTCCTTGGCATAATAGGCGCGCGCGTCCTCGACGCTTTTCGCGCCGGTCACAATGTCGTGCATCAGGTTGAGTGCCAGAAAGTTCGCCTGTTCGTCGTGGCAGCGCGCCGAGACTTCGCCGGCCGTGCGTTCGACGATC
>NZ_JASKLR010000004.1:149482-456508 GCF_030124325.1 Sinorhizobium sp. 8-89 | reverse complement strand
GTCGAAGGCAGCAAGCTCTGAGAACTTTTCCGGTGGAACCCGGTAGTCGATGACCGATTCCACCGAGTCGTTGTGAGGGGCAGGAAAGTTGTGCTCGTAGAATGTCTTCGACGCGACAATCCGCTTCCATGGCCCGGGCCGGTGCCACACCAGTTGGCTTTCCGTCGTCTCGTTCGGTTCACCGTATTGATCGATCACAAGCTGGGCGGCCTCGCGAGATTCCTCTGGCCAGTCCTGGACATATTTAGAGAAATTCTGTTCAGGCATCATCTACCTCCGCGGTGAGGCGCCAACCGGCACAACGCCGGAAAGTTCCGCGGCTGCAGCTTCGCCGTTCGGCCCTGATGCGCAAAACGCAGGCGGCGTCGACTAATGTGACGGTTGATGAAGCTGACGGCTCTCGGCAGGCGACGCCAAGCCGCGTGCCGTTCGCAATGCAGCAAGGGCTTCTTCCGGCGAATGGCACAGAAGATTGAGTTCGGTCGGCCGGCGAAGCGCTATCTGGATGTGATGCGGTCCGAACATGCGAACCAGGCCATATCCAGGAAAACGGCCATTGCCGGCCGCACGGTTGTTCCAGCGCGTGATCATGCCGTACGGCCACGGGGTATAGGAATGTTGCACATCCAGAATGCGGGCGCATTCCTCATAGAACGCCTTCTTGCTGATGTCCGTGCCAGCGCCCATGCGACAGATTCTCTTCCTCGCTCCGTAAGCCGGAGTCTTGGAACCGTTCCCGCCGGACAATGTTCCCGATCTGTCTGCGTTCACGCGGAACAATCAAAAGCGACGTCGGTTCGACCTTCGTGAAGACATAGGAGGAAAAATCATGAGCGCTTCCGGTGTCGCTGCCTTCGACAAGACACTTCAGGTCACCAACACATGGTTGGACGACATCATGAAACAGCAAGGGCCGGATCGCCAGGTTGCGTGGCATATCCTCGGTGCCGTCTTGCATACGATACGGGACCGTTTGCCCGCAGATCTGTCCGCCCACCTTGCCGCCCAACTGCCACTGCTGGTGCGCGGCGCGTATTACGAGCAGTACGAGCCATCCAAGCAGCCCATGCGATTGCATTCGCTCGACGAGTTCCTCACGCAGGTGAAGGAGGAACTAGCCTTCACACGGCCGGTGGACGCGAAAGATGCGGTGCAGACGGTCTTCGGCGTCCTGTCGCATTATCTCGATCCCGGTCAGGTCGCGAAGGTGCGGGAAAGCTTGCCCGAAGACATACGTGCTCTGTGGCCGGACCCCCATTCCCGACATTGAATAGGAGCGATCCGGGTTATCGCCACGCAGAAGAGTTCATCGTGATTCCCGTCCGGACCGGATGGCGATGGAACGCGGCGACTCCGCGGTTGCGAAGTATGCGGCCAGCGCCACGATGTCGTTGTCGGAAAGCGTTCTCGCTACCTCTCGCATCAAATGTCCATATCCGGTGTCGCCGCGCCGCCCCTCTCGGAAGAGATGCAGTTGTTGCTCGACATAGGGCGCTGGCTGACCGGCCAGCGACGGGAATGCCGGATTGCGATCTCGGCTCGCGTGACAGACAAGGCAGGCGGGAATACGTCTTGACGGATTTCCCTCCGTAGCAAGTTTCCTGCCTGCTTCGACAAGCTCTGTCGCAGTGCCTGGTCTTGCCGGTGGTGGGGGCAATGCTGCGAAATGCGCTGCGAGGCCTTGCCAGTGGCGACGATCGACGATCGTTGCGACCACATTCATTACACCGCTCGCTCTGCGGTCCTCGGCGTAAGCGCCGAGACTCTGAAGAAGGTAGGTCTCGTTTTGGCCTGCGATGACCGGCGTCGCCGTGCTGCGACCCCGGCCATCCACGCCATGGCATCGCGTGCATTCGGCGAGAACCTGCTGAAAGGTCGTCGGCCGATCGATGAGCGCACCCGCCGGGCCGTATGCGAGGTCGCGATAGCCCTCGACGTCAAGCGCCGGCAGCCGCCGAAGGAAGGCGACCATCGCCCAGGCCTCGTCCTCGCGTCGTTCGCTAGGCCAGGCCGGCATTCCGGTGAAACGTACACCATGCTTGACGATGCGAAAGAGTTCGGCATCGCTCCAGGTGTTGACGCGCCCGGCGAGGTCCGGCGGTTGCGGCAGCATGCGCAGGACGGCCGGCGAGCGGGGTTCGCCCGGTGCGCCATGACAGGGGGCACAACCGCGCGCAAAGTGGCCTGCCGCCGTCTGGACAGCGTGGTGCGGGAGCTCCGGAGGGACTTCAACGGCAAGAGCATATGTTCTGACCGCCGACCGCATTGCGAAATGCAGGAACCAGTCAGTGATTTTCCAATGGCCGCTCGACGCGCCGACGTTGAAGAAACCGATCCAGGCGCCTAAAACCACCGCGAAAGGGAGGATAGCGAGCACTACGGCGACGTGTTTCCAGTTGACGTGCATCAGCCCTCTGCCTTCCTCTGATGGCCCGGCGCCAATAGCCGAGCCAGCAGCGTCACGCCCCCGGCGAGATAGACGACAGCGCCGACGGCGAGCATGATGACTCCACCAAGCACCTGGTCCTGCTCAGCGCTGAGGGGATTACCAAAACAGACGACAGGGCCCCTCCCATAGAGCGGCCTCGGGCTGAGCGCGAGCAGCACGCCCATCAAGGTCATGTGCACTGACGTGAGAAGAAGCGCGAAGGCCCCGGAGGCAGCCGCCGCCTGGTCCCTTCCGCCGTACTGTCCGAGGCAGGAAAGCCACAGGAAAAGCCCTGCCGCGAGAAAGGTTGCTTGCTCCAGCAGGAAAGCCGCGACGTCGGTCCGCGCGAGCGCGCGCAAGATCGGCGCGTGCCATGTCCACACGACAACAAATTCGACGAACGAGGCAATCAGAGGCGTTGCCGGTGCAAACAGAAGGGCAGCAGCGGACCGGTGGATCCTGAGCGTGCTCAACCCCATCGCTATCAGCGGTGCCGCGATCGCGACTATGCCCATATGCGCCAGCATGTGGGTGGTAAACGATCCCTGCGAATCCGGCAGCAGGGAACCTGTAACGATCAGGGCCAGCAGCGCCATCCCGGACAGGAGTGCCAGCCGCCTCATCGCAAACACTCCGTCACGAACAGTACCGGCAGCGCGACGAAGATCACCGCGATGAAACTCAGACCGGAAAGCAACAGCGTGGCGAAACCCTGGAAGAGCGTGCGGTCATGGCGCGTCGGCTCATCATGCGGCGGGTCATGGGCGCCGAAGCCCCATTGCCGCCAGGCGAGCCAGGCGGACACCAGAATGGCGACAAGCGCGAATGCCGTCGCCACGCCTATGCCGGCACGAATTGCATCGAAGCCGATTGGGAACCGGTCGCGTTTGGCACAATAGATTGCCACGCCCAGATAGCAGATCAGGAAGTGAGCCGCCCAGACGACCGGTGCCGTAAAGAGCGTCCAGAGCGAATCCAGGCGGCCGCTGGGACGCGATCGTGGGGGCGTCGTGCGCATCGCTACCTCCATCCGGCTTGCGGGAAGAGCCCAATCACGGGGAAGGTGACTGCGGCGGTGATCACGAGAAAATGCCAGAAGAGAACCACGTTGCTCAGATCGGCATCGTATTGGCGCGTCAGGCGGCCTGCGAAGCTGCGCGCCAAGCAATAGGCCTGCATGACGGCACCTACCGCGGCATGAGCCAGCACCCATATGACCAGGATCCAGACAATGGCCGGGTATACATGCGCGGTCGGCTGCATAGCGTGCGCCCGGGGCCCTTGGAAAGCAGCGCCGCTTGCGGCGCAGGTCAAAGCGAAGGAGACCGCGAGGCAAAGCCGCATGACGAGAACGTCGCCCTTGGCGTTGTAGTGGCGGGCCACGACGGTCAGGCCCCATGCCGTGGCAAAGAGTGCGAGCGCCAGTAACGGCCAGAATGAACCTGGACCGTCGATGCCGCCGGTAAAATCAGGGTGGATCGTCCAATAGAAAAAGTATCCGAAGACGAGACTTGCGAATGCGGTGCTGTCGCCGACCATGGTGATGAACATCGCCCACCAGCCTACCGACGCCGGGCCCGAGGCGTAGATAGGCAATGTGAGATCGAGCCCGACGTCCTTCTCCGGCTTTTCCGGGATCTCGGCCGTTCCGGTCCAGAGCCACCAGACGATGCCTGTGAAAGCCGCCACCGCAGCCGCCAACGAGGCAATCCACCAATGAAAGGTCAGCGCGATGAAAGTTGCGCCGAGCGATGCAGCCGAAACGATTGTGAGATAGGACGTTCCGCCGACGCGCAGGACTTGCAGGGGCCTGGCATCGAGGACCGAGGTGACAAGCCCCTCTCGCCGGCCTTCCTCTGCGTCGGGGAGATAGCCGCGCCCTTCGCTGATATCGCGCATCAGCGTCTTCTGGTCCCACAGCGGATAGCGGCTCGTGATCACCGGAATTGAGCGCACGCCCCAGTTCTCCTCGGGTTCCGATATCCATTCGAGCGTGCCGGCCCGCCAAGGGTTCATCTCGCCACGGAGGTAGCGATTTTTGGGGCGGAGAACGTCGAAAGCGACGAGCACCACACCGGAGGCAAAGACGAACGCGCCCGTAGTGGAGATCAGGTTGAGCCAATCCCAACCGAGTTCCGCCTGATAGGTGAACACCCTGCGCGGCATGCCGCGCATGCCTGTCAGATGCATGGGAAAGAACGCGATGTTGAAGCCGGCAAACATAAGCCAGAACGCTATCCGGCCGAATGTCTCCGAGAGGTGCTTCGCGTCTATGAGAGGATAATAATAGTAGATCCCGGCCACGACCGGGAACAGCATGCCTCCGATCATCACGTAATGGAGATGCGCGACGACGAAATATGTGTCGTGCGCCTGCCAGTTGAAGGGCGCGAGCGCCACCATGACGCCCGTCAATCCGCCGATGACGAAGATGGCGATGCCGCCAACGCCGAAGAGCATCGGGACCGAGAAGATAACCCGGCCGGCAAGCATGGTCGCGATGAAGACGAAAAGCTGCACGCCGGTTGGAATGACGACCGCTTCCGACGCCGCCGAGAAGAAGGCCAGCGAGATCTGCGGCAGCCCTGTTGCGAACATGTGGTGAACCCACAAGCCAAAGGAGAGAAAGCCGGTGCCGACGGCGGCGAGAACGATCCAGGAGTATCCGACGATCGGCCGTTGCGAAAAGGTCGGCACGATCATAGCCATTAACGCAATGGCCGGCAGGAAAATGATGTAGACCTCCGGATGACCGAATATCCAGAACAGGTGCTGCCATAGCAGCGGATCGCCTCCGCGTGTCGGATCGAAGAAGGGCCAGTCGAACATTCGCTGCATCTCGAACAGGATGTCCCCGGCAATCAACGGCGGAAAGGCGAACAGGATCATTCCCGCGACGATCAGCAGGTACCAGGCAAACAGCGGCATCAAATTGATGCGCATGCCCGGTGCGCGGCATTTCATGATGCCGACGATCAGCTCGACCGCCGCTGCTATCGACGCGATCTCGATAAAGGAGAGGCCGAGCAGCCAGATGTCGGCGCCCACGCCGGACAACTCGGGATCGGTGGCGAGCGGCGGGTACATGAACCATCCAGATGACGGCGCCGCATCAAAAAAGATGGAGCCGCATACAAAAACGCCGCCGATCAGAAAACTCCAAAAGCCGAACGCACCTAGCCGCGGGAAAGGTAATTCCCTGGCGCCCAGCATCGGCGGCAACAGGAAGATCGCCGCAGCCTCGAAGATCGGCACGGCGAAGAGAAACATCATCACCGTTCCGTGGAGCGTGAAGGCCTGATTGTAGAAATCTGCAGAAAACAGGTCGCTCACGGGTGTCGCCAGTTGCAAGCGCATCAACAGCGCCAGAACTCCGCCAAAGAGCATGAACGCGAACGCCGCCGACGAATACCATAATCCCACTTGAAAGTTATTGACCGACGTCCAGTAGCGCCAGCCGGTCGGATTCGCCCAGACTGCACGCAATCGCTCCGCCTGCGCATGGCGGATCTTGCGCGTGTCTGCGTCGGGTCGAACACTCATTTGAGCCCCTTCAGATAGGTGGCGATGGCTCGTATCTCGTCCGGCGGCAACATCGCGAAAGACGGCATTCGGGTTCCCGGCTTGAGAACGCCGGGCTCCACAATGAAGCTAGCGATTGCGGCTTCGGTGTTGGGGAGGATGCCTGCGCCAACCGTTTCCCTTCCGCCAAGATGAGACAGGTCCGGGCCGACCAGTCCGCGCGCCTCCGTGCCGTCGACGCGGTGGCAGCTTCCGCAACCATGTTTCATGAAGAGATGCTGGCCCGGCCCTCCCGCGTTCGCGGCGGGGTTTGACTGAGCGGCCAGCCAACGATCGAAGTCGTCCGGTCGCATCGTCACGGCAGAAAAGGCCATCAATGCGTGCGATGTCCCGCAAAACTCCGTGCATACGCCGCCATAGACGCCCACCTTGTTGGCCAGGAGGGAGAGCCTGTTCGTGCGACCCGGTATCATGTCCATCTTGCCGCCTAGCGATGGTATCCAGAAGGAGTGGACGACATCGTCGCTTCGCAGCACCAGCTCGACGGGCTCGCCCACCGGCAGCCTTACCTCGTTGGCAGAGATCGCTGGCGGCCCAGGCGATTGGTGATAAGCGACCCGCCACCAGAACTGAGTACCGGTGATTTCGATGCGCAAGGCGCCAGCGCTAGAAGGTCGCAGGCCCGGCATCAGCCATAACGCGTATGTCAGGAGCGCAAACAGCACCACGGAGGAAAAGATCGGTCCCGCCCACAGGATGAGCTTGCCGGCGGCGTCTTCACTCCACATGTGACGGCGATCGCGCAGGGCGTAAACAAGAAGGCCGACCACGGCGAGCCAGATGAACGCTCCCGTGCTCACCAACACCCAGAACAGCAATGAAGTGGCGTCCGCTTCCGATCCGGCGGTGTCAAGCGCCGATTGACGTCCGCTACATCCGCAGCAAAGAAACGGCGCGCCTGTCGCGTAGCGCCCGAAGATCGAGCGGCGCTGCTCGGGATGGCAACCATAAACCACGGCGATTTCCGTCTTTCAACGCGCAAACCATTCCGCGGAGGAACCCCTGATTGCGTTCAAAGTTCCGCTAGGGTGTGGCCGGGACTCCGCCGCGCCGGCGATTAGAGCCCGAAGGGGAACGTCTCCGGCACGCCCGGGCTTACATGCTCCGGCATCAGAGGTGTTACCGGCGTCGTCCGGTCGAACCAGACAAACGCATCGAATTGCTGCGGCAGAGACGCATGGGCGTAGTGGCTCATGCGTTCGGTCTCGGGTCTGTAGATGACACCGATGAATCGCTCGAGCTTCGGCTCGTTCAGACGCCGGCGCAAAGCGTCGTCGCGTGAAAAATCGAGCAGAAAGCGATCAACTCGCGAGTCGTGAAAAAGCCGTTCGTAGCTGCCGGGGAGGGAAGGCTGGATCTCCTTCGTCTCCATTTCGCCGTCCCAGTCGCTTGCCGCGGCCACTTTGCCGCCGTGTGTTCCGAAGCCGATCAAGGCGGCCTGCTCCGCAAAGCGTTCGCGGCAAAGCTGGCCGATGTTCAACTCGTCGCGAGCCGCCCCCATCTCCGTGTGGCGGGCATCGCCTATGTGTGAATTGTGTGCCCAGACGACGGCCCTCGAACCGGGTCCCTGGGACCCGAGCAGGTGTTCGAGCGTTTCGAACATGTGGCTGTCGCGCAAATTCCACGATTCGGCGCCGCCGTAATACATGGTCCGGTAGTATCGTTCGGCGGAGGCAATTAACCGGGCGTTCTGTGCGGCGTCGAAAAGCTGCTCCCGGTCCGCGTCGGTGGCTTGCAGGCGTCGCTGCAGGAGTTCACGGCATTGACGCATCACGGCCTCCTCGCACTTGTGGTAGCTGGCGGTGAGCACCGCCCGACCGTAGGTGGAGGGGTCGTTTTGCCAGGGGGTTAGGCACCCGTAGCGTTCGCGTGCGATTGTCGCGGCGGCCGGATCGACTTTGTCGAGGTAATCCAGGACGGCGGCAATGGATTCGCGCATGTTGTAGATGTCGAGCCCGTAGAACCCGGCTTGGTTCTCCCCGGCAACGTCCTGATTGTGTTCGCGCATCCAGTCGATGAATGCCATGACCTCGCGATTTCTCCACATCCAGGTGGGAAAGCGCAGGAACGGAGCTTTCATCCCTCTCCTGGGGGCGCGATGCCGGACATACCGGTCTACGGCTGCCGCATCCGGCCAGTCGGCCTCCGCCGCGACGATTGTAAAGCCGTGCTCCTCGATCAGCCGGCGGGTTATCGCCGCGCGAGCGCGATAGAATTCCGAGGTCCCGTGACTCGCTTCCCCGAGCAATACCACCCGGCGATCGCCAAACCGGTCAAAGAGGCGCCCGAATGCCGGATCGTCGATATCCGGTAGTGGTTCGGCCGCGTCGGCCACCATCTCGGGCAGCGTCCGCGCAGGCGGGCGGCGGGTCGATCGAGCAGGCTGCGACGGTTCTTCTTTCCGGGCGTGCTCGCCGATCAGCGGCACAAAGCGCACACCGCCAAGGTCGTGCTCTTCGAAGGTGGTGGCGTTGACGCGTGTCACCTTGAGCAAGCGCTGCTCACCGGCCGGTCCGATGGGTATGACCATGTGACCGCCAAGGTCGAGCTGTTCCTTCAGCGCTTGAGGCACCCCGGGGCCGCCGGCCGCCACGAGAATGGCATCGAAGGGGCCTGCTTCCGGCCAGCCCTTCGTTCCATCGCCGATGCGAATATCGAGGTTGTCGTAGCCGAGCTTGGCAAATCGCTTTCTGGCCTCGTTTGCGAGCGCCGCATGACGTTCGATCGTATAGACATGGGCGGCGATCCTGCTCAGAACAGCGGCTGCGTAACCAGAGCCAGTTCCGATTTCGAGCACCGTATCGCCGGGTTCGATCTCGGCCTGCGCGATCATCAACGCGACGATGTAGGGCTGCGAAATCGTCTGTCCTTCGCCGATCGAGAGCGCAGTATCTTCATAGGCGAACTCCTCAAAGCCTGGATCGACGAATGCCTCGCGAGGAACAGCTCGCATGGCTTCGACGACGCGGGGATCATCGATCCCGCGGCGGACGATATGGAGGTCCACCATCCGGTCGCGAGCACGGGAGAGATCGAGCTTCATGAGAGATTCCCTTGCATGATTGATAATCAACGGGCACCCGCCGGAGCTGTTTCACGGTCGCGTGCGAGCTGGTTTTCGTGGTTCAGTCGGAACCAGTGAGGAGCGCGAATGTTCCGCGTGACCATTCCGAATGGAGCGCTGCGTGAGCTCCATTCAGGCGGGCGTTCGCCGGGGGTCGCCAAGTCGCAGCCGTCGCGGCTTCCGCGGCAATGTTCTTGGCTCCGTCTGCCGCTCGGCAGGCTCGATAGAACCCAAGCGAACGGTCGGCTGCTTCCGTCGACAGCCAAGCCCGGAGCTGCTGTTTTACTCTCCGCGATCATTCTTGGGAACCAAGCGTCCC
Source organism: Sinorhizobium sp. 8-89 (assembly GCF_030124325.1). Lineage (GTDB taxonomy): Bacteria > Pseudomonadota > Alphaproteobacteria > Rhizobiales > Rhizobiaceae > Sinorhizobium. The sequence continues at coordinate 447,115 of NZ_JASKLR010000004.1, read as the reverse complement.
ACGCATTGGTTTGTGATGCATTCCCGTGTCCCGATCGACGGAGACTTCCATGGCCAAGAGAAACTCGCGCCCGGCAAATTCCAAGTCGGCCGTGATTCACGAACAGAAGCTAACGCGTGGCAACGGAGGTGAGTTGCATCAGATTGCCGAAACCGGAACTCCGATTTTAACGACCGCGCAGGGAGGCCCGGTTGCCGACGACCAAAACAGTCTGCGCGCGGGCGAGCGTGGCCCGACGCTCATCGAGGACTTCCATTTTCGCGAAAAGCTCTTTCATTTCGATCACGAACGCATTCCCGAGCGCGTCGTGCATGCGCGCGGCTATGGGGCGCATGGCTATTTCGAGACCTATGAATCTCTTTCCGCAATCACGCGGGCCGATGTCTTCCAGCGCGCGGGGGAGCGAACGCCGGCCTTCGTACGATTTTCGACCGTCGCGGGTAGCAAGGGGTCCGCCGATCTCGCGCGCGACGTTCGAGGGTTTGCGGTCAAGATCTACACCAAGGAGGGCAACTGGGACATCGTCGGCAACAACATCCCGGTTTTCTTCATCCAGGACGCGATCAAGTTTCCGGACGTCATTCACTCGGTGAAGCCGGAGCCGGACCGCGAGTTTCCCCAGGCGCAGTCGGCCCACGACAATTTCTGGGATTTCATCAGCCTGACACCGGAAAGCATGCACATGATCATGTGGGTCATGTCGGACCGGGCCATTCCGCGTTCCTTCCGCTTCATGGAGGGTTTCGGCGTTCACACCTTCCGCTTTGTGAACGAGAAGGACGAATCCACGTTCGTAAAGTTTCACTGGAAGCCGAAGCTTGGGCTCCAGTCCGTCGCCTGGAACGAGGCCGTGAAGATTAACGGGGCGGACCCGGACTTCCACCGGCGCGACCTGTGGGAAGCCATCCAGTCGGGCAATTTCCCCGAATGGGACCTGCACGTGCAGCTCTTCGATCAGGATTTTGCCGACAGGTTCGATTTCGACATCCTCGATCCGACCAAGATCATCCCGGAGGAGGTCCTGCCGACGAAACCGGTCGGACGGTTGGTCCTCGATCGCATGCCGGACAATTTCTTCGCCGAGACCGAGCAGGTCGCCTTCATGACGCAAAACGTGCCGCCCGGCATCGACTTCAGCGACGATCCTCTGCTACAGGGCCGCAACTTTTCTTATCTCGACACGCAGCTCAAGCGGCTCGGCAGCCCGAACTTCACCCACATTCCGATCAACGCGCCGAAATGTCCGTTCCAGCATTTTCAGCAGGACGGCCACATGGCCATGCGCAACCCGGTCGGGCGTGTGAACTATCAGCCGAATTCCTGGGGCGAGGGTCCGCGTGAATCGCCGATGAAAGGCTTCCGGCATTTCGCTTCTGACGAGCAAGGCCCCAAGGTCCGCCTGCGCGCCGAGAGCTTTGCCGATCATTACAGCCAGGCTCGCCTGTTCTTCATCAGCCAGACGCCTCCGGAACGACGCCACATCGCCGACGCGCTCACGTTCGAATTGAGCAAGGTGCAGACGCCGGCGATACGAGAACGCATGGTGTCGCATCTCCTCAACATCGACGAAACGCTCGGGAAAAAAGTTGCGCATGCACTGGGCCTCAAGTCGGTTCCAAAACCGGCGGATGCCGCCGTTCCTACACGCCAGGACCTCGACCCCTCGCCAGCACTCAGCATCATCGAGCGGGGCCCAAAACGCTTCGAAGGCCGAAAGCTCGGCATACTTGTGACGGACGGGACCGATGCGTCGGTTTTGAAGGCCGTGACGACGGCGGTCATCACAGAAGGGGCCGTGTTCGAGTTCATTGCACCGAAGGTCGGAGGTATCACGGCCTCGGACGGCCAATGGATGCAAGCACATCAGATGATTGAGGGGGCGCCGTCAGTCTTGTACGACGCCGTGGTTCTCCTGCCTTCGCCTAACGCCGTATCGGAACTGGTGGACGTCGCAGCGGCGCGCGATTTCGTGGCCGACGCTTTTGCCCATTGCAAGTATATCGGCTACGTCGAGGCGGCCGTTCCACTGCTGGAGAGGGCAGGCATCGCCAACGCTCTCGACGAGGGAACAATCAGCCTCGGAGATACCAAGAGTGTCCAGACCTTTATCAAGAGCCTCGGCAGCCTGCGCGTTTGGGCAAGAGAACCTTCTGTGAAGCTGAAATAGCGGCGTGCCAAGCGAGGGCAACCGCGACGTCTCGACTCGTGATCACTCTCGAATAGCAACAGCAATGGAGAAAGAGATGGAGGAAACACAAGCGATTTCCCGGCCTCAACGGTCGTCCGACTATCCGGGGCGTCAGACGGACTGCGTCGCGGCGCTGAGACCAGCCGTTTCGGACCTGGCTGCGACGTCTCAGGAAAACATCGTCGCAGCAATCGGCGGAGAGATGACGGACGAGTTGCTCGCGCTCGCCCACAGGGCAGAAGAGGCGGGCTGGACCTTCGAGGAGGCATCGGCGGCGATCGAAACGCTCGCTCGTGAATATGAGGGCGCCAAGGGCACCATCTTCGACTGAGATGGCCCGGTTCGCGCCGATTCGAGTTGCCGCACGCCCTTCAGCCGATTTCGGTCGAGGAATGATGGGCGGGCGATTGCGGTGGAACCTGCCTCGACAGGGCTGGTTAGATGGACCGAGAGGTAAAGGCCATTGGCGAAGCTTGGCGTCCTGACGTTTCATCGCTGCATCAATTATGGGTCCTTCTGGCAGGCACGCTGTCTGGTCCTTGGTCTTCGTTCGCTCGGCGCTAAACCTGTCGTTCTCGACCATCGTTCCGACCGTGTCAGCCGCGCCGAGTGGCGCTGCGCGCTGCAGCCGCTGCTGCCCGCGAGGACCGCACGGTCGGACATCTCGATTTACGCCTCGAAAATCAGGAAATTCCAGAACGCTTTCGCATCATTTCCGCTCAGCGCGGCGTTTGCGCTTGACGAGCCGCTCGCCCCCGAAGATTGCGACCTCGTCGTCGTTGGCAGCGACGAAGTCTGGAATTTTCGACATCCCTGGTACGGCGGGGTCCCCCTCTTCTATGGGGAGGGCCTCTCGGCAAAGAGGATCGTTTCCTACGCGGCGACCTTTGGAAGTCATCCCGCCGCGAACGGACTTGAGAGCTATTGGGCGGATAAGCTCCGGCAGTTTCATGCCATTTCCGTGCGCGACGAAAATTCAAGGACCATCATCGAGAGGGCGCTTGGACGCGAGGCGGCGCTTGTCCTTGATCCGTGCCTGCAATTTCCTGAAACGATCGCGCCGTGCCGCAACCTTGCGATCCCGCGTCCCTACGTTGCCGTCTACGGGCACTCATTTCCGTCCTGGTTTCAGCAGGAGGTTCGCCGCTGGACGGCATCCCGCTCGCTTCCTCTCATCAGCATAGGTTACCGCAACGATTGGGCGGACGAGCAGTGGCTCGACGGCGGACCCTACGATTTCGCCGGCTTCATTGCCGGTGCCGAAGCTGTGGCCACGAATTTCTTTCATGGCTGCGTATTCGCGCTTCTCAATGGCAAGCCTTTCGCCTGCGTCCTTTCCGACTACCGTTCCAACAAGGTCCGCGACCTCACGCGCATGGTCGGTGCGCAACGTCACGTGGTGTCGCAGAAGACGCCTCCGGCGGACTATGAGAGCATTCTCGGCGAGGCGCCGAGTCCGGCCATCGACGACCGGCTCGAGCAACTTCGCCTGCAGTCGCGGAGCTATCTGACCAATGTCCTCGACTGAAGATCGGGCGCCATCGGATGGCACCTCCCTTTCACCGAGACAGATGGACGCTTCGGGTCTGTGCATCGGCTGCGGCGTATGCATGGCGCAGTCCAACGGGGATGCCGCCGGGATGCGGCTGGATCGTTATGGCCAGTTCAAACCGGCGGCATCCCGTCCCCCGCGGGGCTTCGCTGAGCTGTGCCCGTTCTCGCCTGACGCCAGGAATGAAGACGACATTGCCCGCGAGCGGTTTGCATCGGCAAGATACTTCGATTCGCGGATCGGGCGCTTCGAGGCCGCCTATGTGGGACATGTCCGTGAGCACGGCTTTCGTACGGACGGCAGTTCCGGTGGCATGGCCAACTGGACAGCGGTGGAGCTTTTGGAAAAGAGCCTGGTTGACGGTGTTGCTCACGTGGTTCCTCGACGCGGGACCTTAGGACCTCTGTTCCATTATCGTATATCGCGGACCGTGGAGGACATACGCGCGGGCGCCAAGTCACGCTATTATCCGGTGGAACTGTCCGGGATCATCGAAGAAATAAGACGCTGTCCCGGGCGCTACGCAGTCGTCGGTATCCCTTGCTTCATCAAGGCCCTGCATCTCCTCTGCCTGCAGGATCCGGTGCTGCGCGAACGCCTTGCCTTTACGCTAGGGCTCTTCTGCGGACATATGAAAAGCGCGCGTTTCGTCGAGAGCATCGCCTGGCAGATGGGCGAGAGAATCGAAGCTGTTGCGGGGTTGGATTTCCGACTGAAGGATGCCCGCAGGCCAGCGAACTGGTACACCGCCCACCTCGTACTGAAGGACGGAAGCACAAGGAGTAAGGACTGGTGGCATCTGGCGGACGGCGACTGGGGGGCCGGCTTCTTTCAGAACCCCGCGTGCAATTTCTGCGACGATGTCGTCGCTGAAACCGCCGACATTTCCTTTGGCGACGCCTGGGTGGAACCCTATGCATCCGACGGGCGCGGCACGAATGTCGTTATCGTGCGCTCGCCGCTGCTTCAACGGCTGATCGACGGCGCAGTCGATGAAGGGCGGCTCGAGCTGCAGGAGGTCGACAGCGCATTTGTTGTGCAAACGCAGGCTGCTGGGTTCAGGCAGAGACGCGAAGGCTTGGCCTTTCGGCTGAACCGGCGGCGGCACGGTGTGATGCCGAAAAAGCGCGTCGCGCCACAACGAGGCGGCCTGAGGGCGCGGCGGATGGTCGTCTACTGGCTGCGCAACTCGATCAGCGCGCAAAGCCACCGGGTGTTTTGGCTCGCGAGAATATCGCGCCTGCCGACGGTCTATATCCGCTGGGCATCGACGATGCTTGCCCTTTATCAGGGCGTGACCTACTCGCGCGGCTGGATCGGAAGGTTCATCGACCGCATCTGCCGCGAAGAGCAGACAGGCGATCGAGGCAGATCATCGAGCGACGACGAACCGGGGGCATAACGCGTCGTCATCTCCGCACAGAAATTAGCAAATTCCTCCGGTACGATCGGCGCGCTCGTATGATGCGGCGCCAGGCCCCTGTGTTCCGGCGTGAAACAGAAAGTAACCGTGACATCGAACTCTTCGAGCGCCTCCATCTGTCTGTCGAACCAGGCAAGTGCGTTTGGCCGGAAACGGTCGGCCCAGGACAGGCCGGTGCGCAGGTGGGTGACGCCGAGGCGCTTCATCCATGAAACGGCGTCGTCAAGCCGGGGGTCCTCGAAATGGAACCATTGCACGAGACCGATCTCCGGGGTGTGTCGGGCAAACTCCTCGAGCGCCAGCTTGGGCGAACCGTCCTCACGCAAAAGACCCATGTAGAAATGCCGGTAGTAGGACGAACCCTCGGCCTCCTTGTGCCGGGTCGTCGCGGGCCAGGCGCTCGGCAGGTCGTAGAGGCTGTACCACTGAATTCGTTCGACTCTGCCCTTGAGCAGTTCGGCCGTCTTCTTCAGCCCCCAAAGCTGCACTTCCTCGGCACCGAAGGTCGACACGCCCACCTCGCTGATCCAGACCGGCAGATCGGTCACGGCACGCAGTTCCTCGACCCTTCGCGGCCATTCCTGGATTTGCCAAAGATTCCAGTCGAGCGGAAAGCCGTGCGCCGCCACGGCATCGACGTGATCGAGGACGCCATAGGATTTCATCAGGCCTATGAACCCCGGATCGATCGGCGAAATTCCGCCAAGCACCCGCGTGAGCCCAGGGTTGACGTCCCGGATCGCATCCGCGGCCAGCTTTGCCATGTATGCAAAGCGGCTCCAGTCCGGATCGATCTCGGGATCCCAATGCGACTTGTTGTTCGGCTCGTTCCAGATCATGGCGGCTTCTATCATTCTTACCTCCGAACGCCCGTGGCCAGGCTGTTTCCGTTTGACGCATGGCGCGACGTCGGCGCTTCGCCGCGTTCACGTGAAGTCCGCATTCACCGTCAGGACCTTCGCGCCCCAATCGCCCGCCGCCACGGCGGAGACGGAGGCCGGCCCGACCTCGAGTCGGGACCAGGCGTCCACCGATAGACCGAGGACATGGCAAATGAGCGCCTTGATGACATCGGCGTGGCTGACAAGGGCGATCTTCTTGTCGCGCTCGCGCGCTGCCAGCGTTTCGACGAACGCCATCACCCGGTGCTGTACGTCTAGCATCGTCTCGCCGCCCGGAGTGCGCACCAGACTGCGCCTGCAATTCCATTGCTGCCAGAGCGGGTCCGTGTTGAGGACTTCGAAGGTCTTGCCCGACCAGGAACCGAAGTCGACTTCGTCAAGGGCGTCGGCGGTCTTCACCTCAGCAATCGCGGATGCGGCGGCAATTGCCGCTGCCGTCTCCTGTGTTCGTCTGCGCGGGCTGGCGTAGATCGCCGCGATGTCCTCACCGGCGAGCCGCGCCGCCAGACGTTCGGCTTGCGCGCGGCCGGCGTGGCCGAGCGGGACGTCGCTTGTGCGACCGGCGAGGAAATTGCCGACCCTGTCGTGTGCGGCGTGCCGCACCAGCAAAAATGTCGTCGTCACTCTGCTGCCCCCAGGAGTGCGTCGGCATCACCGGCAATGAACTCCTCCAGCCGCCTGCGCGCCTCGGCGTCGGTGAATTGCTGTGGCGGCGACTTCATGAAATAGCTCGACGGCGCAATCAGCGGACCACTGATGTCACGGTCGATCGCGAGCTTCGCGCATCGAATCGCATCGATAACCACGCCGGCCGAATTGGGCGAGTCCCATACCTCGAGCTTCAATTCGACATTGAGGGGGACGTTGCCGAACGTCGTGCCCTCGACGCGAATATAGGCGAACTTGCGGTCGGCCAGCCAAGGCACGTGGTCGCTGGGTCCGACATGGATGTCGCCGGCTGCAAGCGGAATGTCCATCTGGCTGACGACCGATTGCGTCTTCGAGAGCTTCTTGGATTCGAGCCGTTCCCGCTCCAGCATGTTGAGGAAGTCGGTATTGCCGCCGAAATTGAGCTGGTAGGTCCGGTCGATGCGCACGCCTCTGTCCCGAAAGAGATTGGCGAGCAGCCGGTGCACGATCGTCGCCCCGACTTGGCTCTTTATGTCGTCGCCGATCAGCGGCAGCCCGCGCTCGGCGAATTTTCGCTGCCACGATCGGTCGGAGGCGATGAAGACAGGGATACAGTTGACGAAACCGCAGCCGGCGGCGAGCGCCTGCTCCGCATACCAGCGCGTCGCGATTTCCGAGCCGACCGGGAGATAGGAGATGAGAACGTCTGTTTCCGTCTCTCGCAAAACTTCCGCGACATCGGCTGCAGGCGCGTCGGATTCCTCGATTTCCTCCCGCAGGTACCGCCCAATGCCGTCGAGTGTCCTGCCGCGTTGGACAACGACGCCGGTGGCAGCGACATCAGCGAAGCGGAAAGTGTTGTTCGGAGGGGCGTAGATGGCTTCCGCCACGTCATGTCCGACCTTCGCGGCGGCGACATCGAAGGCTGCAGAAACTTCGATATCGCGGACGTGGTAGCCGCCGAGATTGACATGCATCAGTCCTGGAACGGGTTCATCTTCACTCGCACCGCGATAGAACGTCAGCCCCTGAACGAGGGAGGACGCGCAGTTCCCGATCCCGACCAGCCCGACCCGAATGGATTTCGATCGCATCTGTCCGCTACTCCTGCGCAGTATCTACAATGCTGGCCAAACCCGCGCACGGCGGAATGGTTCCTTCTCCCGTTTCTCGCGCATCGCGGATCGAATTCAGCCGCGGCGCGTTGAAGGCGAATGTGCAGCGACGGACGAAGCCATGCTCATATACGGTGATGTGACGCGTTCGGAGCGCGCCGACGCGTTGTGCGCGGCGATCGCGGCGCAGTTGCGGGGGCTCGAACATCGACAGCCGGGCATCGAGCGCCACGCCGCGCTCGTCGGCATCCTGCTGAAGGCCGGCGAGCTCGTGCAGGGATTGTCGGACATCGAATTCGAAAAGGTGGTGGCCGACGACCTGTCTGCACGGCGCGAGATCGGCGGCGTCGTTCTTCTTGACCTGGCGCGGCTTGTCGTCCGCTCCTGGCAGCAGGGCTTGACCGGTCCGCTCACGGTGCCGCCGCGTGTGACGGCGTTGTTACCGGACCTGCGGGCGCCGCTTTCGCTCAGCATCAAGGAGGCGGAGGGCTACAGCTTTTACGCTCTTTATCCGGAAAGCTACGCCGAAGCCGCCGTACGCTCCGGGCTTACGGCGAACGCGACCGTGATTGGCATCCGAAGCATCGGAACCAGCCTGTCGGCAGTGGTCGCCGCTGTCATCGGCGCCACAGAGCCGGTCACTCTGCGGCCGACCGGCCCTCCTTTCCAAAGGCGAGTTGCGGTCGCGTCGCGGCTTTCGCGGTGGCTTCTGCGTGATCCGGCAGCCAATTTTGCGATCGTCGACGAGGGACCAGGTCTTTCCGGCAGTTCCTTCGGAAGTGTCGGGGATTGGCTCCACGATCATGGCGTCGACGACAAACGCATTCATTTCTTCCCCGGCCACAAGGGAGAGCTCGGGCCGGAATCCTGCTGTCGCCACCGGCAACGCTGGGTGGCAAGCCCCCGTCATGTGGTCGATGTCGACGATCTCCTCCTCGAAGCCACCCACCCGCCGTGCCGTCTCGCCTCCTGGGTCAGTGACCTCGTCGGCCCGCTCGAAAGGCCGCTCGAAGATGTTTCCGCCGGCGCCTGGCGGAACGCGCTTCATGGCGATCATCATGCCTGGCCCCCGGCCGACCGGAGATTCGAACGCAGAAAATTCCTCGCCCACACGGCCGACGACATATGGCTCGTCAAATTTGCCGGGCTCGGAGATGTAGGCCAGCGCAAGCTGGCCAAGGCACGCCTCCTTGCCGAGTCCGGCTTCACACCCCCCGTCGCAGGATTGTGTCACGGCTTCCTCGTCGAGAAGTGGGTGGCGGCGAGATCGGCCGCACCAAGCGAATTCCGCCACGCGGCTTTTATCCACCATCTCGGACGCTACCTCGCCTTCCGGGCGCGCTGCCTGCCGTTGCCGGTGACCGCCGGAGCGTCGCTTTCGAAGCTGTGCGAGATGGCGATCGTCAATACCGAAGAGGCACTGGGCGCGGCTGCGGCATCGCGGCTGAGGTGCCTGATCTACGGCGCCGAGCGTCACGATTGCCTCCTGCAGCCTGTCGATACCGACAACCGGCTGCATCGCTGGGAGTGGCTTGCCGGAGGCGAGCGGGGCTTTCTCAAGGCCGACGCGCTCGACCACAGCGCCGCCCATGACCTGGTTGGATGTCAGGACATTGCCTGGGATCTTGCGGGGGCGAGCATCGAGTTCGGGCTTTCGATGCAGGAATCGGCCGACTTGCGCGCGGTCGTGTCCGAAGGATGTTCGCGCGCGGTGAACGTCGAACTAGTGGCAATCCTCGAGCTCTGCTATCTGGCGTTTCAACTCGGCCTGTGGACTTCGGCAAAGCCGGCCGCCGCCGCTGAAGAAGTTCCTCGGCTGGAGGCGGTCGCGTCACATTACGCGAAGCTTCTGCTGCGCCGTATAGAACGCGACAGCTTGTGATCAGCGAGAGGGCGGCGTGTTATCTATGGCCCGTAAATTCTGTCGAGGACATCCGCCACCGCGACCAGGCGTTCATTGTCGGGATCGAAACGCTCCCCTGCGGCCAGGCGCTTCGCCCAGGCGGCTGCCGCGCGTCCGCCCCAGGCGTCGGGAGGGAGCGCCAGCACCTGCCGTTGTGTCCCGCGATACCGCTCGGCCGAAAAGTCGAGATAGGACCCGCTCACGTTTCTAAAACTCGCGCCGCCTCCGGTGCCGTGAAAGTCGGCGGCAATTACCGCGTCGCATCCAGCCTGCAAATGCCACGAGCATGCGATACGGGCGACAACGCCGCTCGCCAATTCGAGAGTCGCGACGGCGTAGTCCTCAACCTCGTCGCCGTCGCGGCGGGCGGGAGCCCCTTTGCACATCAACCGGCTTTCGACGCGAACGACATCCGGGAACCCGAGAACCCAAAGGAGGAGGTCGACGAGGTGCACGCCGAGATCGATGACGCAGCCGCCGCCGGAAAGTGCCCTGTCGTAGAACCAGGGCTTGCTGGGCCCATAGGCGTTGTGAAATGTGAGATCCGCAGCGAAAACGGTGCCGAGTTCCCCCTGCGCGATCAGATCGCGGATCTGTTGCATCCCATCGGTGTGACGATAGGAAAGGTCCACGCTTAACAGCCTGTCCATGCTTCGAGCCGTGTCAACGACGGCTGCCGTCTCATCGCGCGTACGGCCGAGCGGCTTCTGGCAAAAAACCGCCACGCCTCGCTCCAGGGCGACGATCGATTGGGCAGCGTGGAGCGCGCTTGGCGAAGCGATTACGACGCCGTCCAGTTGCTGATCGAGCAAGGCTTCGAAGGAACTTACGACTGCGGCCTCGGGCGTCAACTCGCGAGCCGCCGCGGCCATCTCCGGTGAGGGATCGAAGATCGCAGCGGTCTCGACGGTTCCGGTGTCGACGATCGCTCTCATGCGATGGAGGCCGATTCGTCCGACGCCAAGGAAGCCAACGCGGGGGCGGCCGGCGCGTCGCGGGTTCGTTGAAAGCGGCATCACGCTACCCATCGTAGATCACCAGCCCCTTGATGAAGCCTTCCGGCCGATCGCGGGTCATGTCCAGCGCCGCGCCGAGCTGTTCGAGCGGAAACCGGTGCGTATAAAGGCGTGAAGGGGACATCCGCCCTGCGGCCGTGGCCGCGATCGCCTCATGGATGCCGCGCATGTAGACGGCGGGATCACGCTCGTGCGCATTGATCACATCAAGGCCGCGCCAGTTCCACAGCTGCATGTTGATCTGCCGCGGCCCGTCCTGATGGTAGCCTGCGATGACAAGCCGCCCACGCTCCTTCGTCAGTTCGCCCGCAAGGTCGAGAGGCCACTGCTTGCCGACGGCCTCGATGACACAGTCGCAGAGCTCCCCCGATGTCAGTTGCTTCACCTCTTCGATAATCCGCCAATGATCGTCCATGGCAACCACATGGTTGGCACCGGCGCGCTCTGCCGCAGCGAGCGACGAAGGTCGGCGTGAGATGGCGATCACTCGTGCGCCGGCGGCGCTTGCGAGTTCGGTCAGAAGAATTCCGAGAAAGCCGATGCCCACGATCGCCACGGTCTCCCCCGGCTTGATCGCGCTGCGGCGGAAGATATTGAAGGCGCAGCCGAGCGGTTCACCGGGAAAGGGCTGATCCGCAAGCGCCGCAGGCAGGGGGGCTATGGCTGTTTGGTCGGCAACGTCGTGCGTCGCATAGGCGTGATAGGAGAGTGCAGCCACGCGATCGCCCGCTGCAAAACCATGCACGTCCTCGCCAACCGCGTCGATAATTCCCCAACCCTCATGGCCGAGCGCCCCTGGTTCGGTCGGGAACTCCATCCAGTCCGGGCCTGCCCAGGGAACGAGATTGGAGGCGCAGACGCCGCACCCTTCGAGTCTGATCCGAACTTGCCCGCGGCCCGGGTGTGGCAGCGGCAGGGTTTCGATATGCACTTCACCTGGCCGGGTGATAATTGCCGCAGACATTGCATCCATCCGCTGAGGCGCCGCTATGTTCATGCCTGTTCCCTCCCGCTGTCGAGACCAATCCGGCAGGCCCGGGCGCGGCATTGGAATACCGCAAGGACCGTTTGCGCACTTTCCGGGGCAAACTGCAAACAGCCCTCGGCTGCCCTTGCGCCCTTAACTTGATGTTGCAGCTTTTGTTCCTGATGCCCTCATTTCGCGTGGAACACTCGCGCGAAAGCGAGGTTTGTACCTTGAGACGGGCCCACCATGCAGCTGTGATCAAAGTAGAACAAGAAGAAGAAGAAGTCATGGATGAAGGAACATTTGCTACCCAAGCTTGTTGGAGCTTTGTCTCTATCTCTGATCGAACATCGTCAGGTGCATTATGACAAAGGTTCTTGTTACCGGCGGATGCGGTTTCATAGGTCGGCATGTGGTCGAGGAACTCCTCTCGAGGAGCTATAGCGTACGCGTGTTGGACGTGCTCAATGAGCAAGTTCACGCGGATGCGCAGATTGCGCTGCCGCCTGACGTGGAGATGCGGCAGGCCGACATTCGCGACGCGGTTGCAGTAAGAAGCGCGCTGGCGGACGTCGATTGCGTTGTCCATCTCGCAGCCGAGGTCGGGGTCGGTCAGTCGATGTACGAGATCGCCCGCTACGTGGGCGTCAACGACTTCGGAACGGCCGTCCTGCTTGAGGCGATGATCGGAATGCCGGTCCGGCGCATCGTGGTCGCTTCGTCGATGAGCGTCTACGGTGAAGGCCTTTACGAGACGACGACGGGCGAGCGTTGTGCGCATGTCAGACGTTTCCCCGCCGCGATCAGGGCAGGCTCATGGGACCCGGCGGGACCCAACGGGGAGCATCTCAGACCGCTGGCGACGGATGAGCACAAGCCGGTCGATCTCGCGTCTATCTACGCGCTGACGAAGTACGCCCAGGAACGCCAGGTTCTGATTTTCGGGGAAGCCTATGGCGTGGAGGCCGTGGCGCTTCGCCTCTTCAATGTCTACGGCGCCGGTCAGGCGCTTTCCAATCCCTATACCGGCGTGCTTGCCAATTTTGCGTCGCGGCTTGCCAACGGACAATCGCCGATGGTGTTCGAGGATGGCAGACAACGGCGGGACTTCGTTCACGTTCGAGACGTGGCGCGGGCGTTCCGGCTGGCGCTTGAGCGGCCACACGCCGCCGGTCACGTCATCAATGTCGGCAGCGGCCAGGCCTACGCGATCGCCGATGTCGCCTCCCTGCTTGCCGACGCGATGGGAGTACCCGAGATCGAGCCGGAGATCATGAACAAGGCCCGCTCGGGCGATATCCGCAATTGTTTTGCCGACATTGCCACGGCGCGAGACCTGCTCGGCTTCAAACCCGCCCATCGACTAGAAGATTCACTCGCCGATTTCGCGCAATGGGTCGGCAGCGTCGGCGCGATCGACCGGGGCGCCGAGATGAAGCAGCACCTGGAAGCCCGGGGGTTGGTCCTATGAGCGCCGGGTCTCTGGACAGGCGTGCTCGCCTGGCGACGCCCGCCCTTTCCGGGAAGACGGCGGCAATCGTCGTCGTGGGCGGCAGCGGCTTCGTCGGCAGCAATCTCGCCGACAGTTTTCTGCGGGAGGGCGAGGAAGTGATCGTCGTCGACAATCTCAGTCGCGCCGGCGTCGAGCGAAACCTTGAATGGCTGGTGGACAATCACGGCGGCGCCGTCCACCCCGTGCTCGCCGATGTCCGCGATCTCGCCGCAATAGAGCCGGTCTTCAGGGACGCAAAGGCCGTTTTTCATTTCGCGGCGCAGACGGCGGTGACGACCAGCCTGCAGCAGCCGATCGACGATTTCGAGACGAATGCGCGCGGCACCCTCAACGTGCTCGAAGCCGCGCGAAAAGCCGGGCGTAAGGCGCCGGTCATATTCGCGAGCAGCAACAAGGTTTACGGCGCACTGGCGCAAATGCAGATGAACGAGGTCGGAGAACGCCACTTCCCGGTCGACGAGGTGGCGCGCAGCCATGGTGTCAGCGAGGCGCAGCCGCTCGACTTCTGCACGCCCTATGGCTGCTCGAAAGGTGTGGCGGATCAATACGTGCTGGACTACGCGAGGTCCTTCAAGCTCCCGACGGCCGTGCTCCGGATGAGCTGCATCTATGGTCCAAGGCAGTTCGGCACCGAGGACCAGGGATGGGTCGCGCATTTTCTCATTCGTGCGCTCGCGGGCGAGTCGATATCGATCTATGGCGATGGCAAGCAGGTGCGCGACATCCTCCATGTCGGCGATGCGGTCGCCGCCTACAGGGCGCTCCTTAAATCGATCGACCGCTTCAAGGGGCGCGCTTTCAATCTTGGTGGCGGGCCTGAGAATGCGGTCAGCATTGCCCAGGTTCTGGGCGAGATCGAAATCTTGACGGGGCGCCGGCTCGCGACGGTGAAGCGCGACTGGCGCGCCGGCGACCAACTGTTCTTCGTTGCCGATACGCGTGCGCTTGCCGACGCGGTCGGCTGGAAGCCGCGCATGGCCTGGCGTACGGGGCTACGTGATCTGCATGCCTGGCTTCTGAAGGATTGGAACGAGGTAAACAAGGTTCACCACCAAGCAAAGAGGATCACCGCATGAGCGATCGTGCCGGTTCCGCCCTTCGCTTTGTCAGCCGCGGCGGCACCCAGGGTCCGTTGCCGCGGCGGATCATTATGAGCGTCGATGCTGTGGGTGGCGTATGGCGTTACGCAATGGACCTCGCCGAAGCGCTACGCGGCGCCGGCGTGGAGACGCTGTTCGTCGGCTTCGGTCCCGAGCCTTCCGCGCATCAACGGCGCGAGGCTACCCGCATCGGCACGCTCGAATGGTTCGCAGCGCCGCTCGACTGGATGGCCGGCGACGAAAGCGAGCTCGACCGCGTGCCGGACCTTTTGACGGAACTGTCGCTCAGGCGCTCGGTCGATCTCTTGCATCTGAACCTGCCTTCGCTGGCGGCTGGCTTCCCGGCTCAAACGTCTGTCGTCGCGGTCTCGCATTCGTGCGTCGCTACGTGGTTCGAGGCCGTGCGCGGCTCTGATTTGCCGAGGGATTGGCTCTGGCAGAAGCGGCGCAACCGATTGGGTTTCGACCGCGCCGACGTGGTTCTTGCACCGAGTGCGAGCCATGCCGCAGCTCTCGATCGCTGTTACGGCCGGATCGACAATCTTGCGGTCGTCCACAATGCGAGCCGAAACCCGTGCTCTGCAGCCGTCAAGGAGAATTTCGTCTTTGCCGCAGCCCGCTGGTGGGACGAAGGCAAGAATGGTGCGGTGCTGGACCAGGCTGCCGCGCGTATTCGCTGGCCGGTCGTCATGGCAGGCGCATGCGACGGGCCAAACGGCGAGCGTCTGGCAATCAACCATGCCGATCATCAGGGGGAGTTGAGCCACGATCGGGCGTTGGCTCTGATGTCGAGAGCCGCAATCGTCGTCTCTCCCTCTGTCTACGAACCGTTCGGACTGGTTGCGCTCGAAGCGGCACGCACCGGCGCCGCCCTCGTACTTGCCGATATCGACACCTATCGCGAGCTTTGGGAAGGTGCTGCCCTGTTCGCCGATTCCGGTGACCCCGCCGCTCTCGCGGATGCCGTCAACACTTTGGCGAACGACGCAACGCGCATGGTCGAACTCGGCCGGCGGGCACGGTTGCGGTCGGCTGAATTTTCCATCGAAGCCCAGCGCGATGCGGTGCTCGACATCTACAGGCGAGCAATGCGCAGGTCTCCTCAACTGATGTCTGCGGAGTGAGCGATGCGATTTCTCTTCTACACCCATTCGCTTGTTTCCGATTGGAACCACGGCAATGCCCATTTTCTGCGCGGCGTCATGCGGGACCTGCTGCGACGCGGCCACGATGCGGTGGCGCTCGAACCGCGCGATTCCTGGAGCCGCCTCAGCCTGATCGCGGATCAGGGTGTCGGACCGATCGCAGCTTTCCGCAAGCACTTTCCGGAGCTGCGCGTCGAAATCTACGATGCCGATTTCGACCACGAGGCAGCGATCAGTGAGGCCGACCTGGTCCTAGTGCATGAATGGACCGAGCCGGCATTGGTCGCCGAACTCGGCCGCATTCGTCGCGCAGGCGGCAGCTTCACGCTCGCCTTCCACGATACCCATCACCGCGCCGTCACGGCAAAGAGCGACATCGCTCGCCTCGATCTTTCCGGTTACGATTTTGTCCTGACGTTCGGCGAGGCTCTGCGCGAACGCTATCTTGGCGCGGGCTGGGGCAGACACGTCTTTACCTGGCACGAGGCCGCCGACACTTCGTTGTTCCATCCAATTGCGGATGTCGAGAAGAGAGGCGATCTCGTCTGGATCGGCAATTGGGGCGATGACGAGCGCAGCGCCGAGATCACGTCCTTCTTCGTCGAGCCCGCGCGACAACTGAAGCTTGCGGCGACGGTGCGGGGCGTGAGATATCCCGATGCCGCCCTCCGGGCGCTGCGCGCGTCGCGAATCGTCTATGGCGGCTGGCTCGCAAATGCCGCCGTACCGCGCGCCTTCGCCGAGCATCGCGCGACTGTGCACATTCCTCGACGTCCCTACGTCGAAGCCTTGCCGGGGATACCGACCATCCGGGTTTTCGAAGCGCTTGCCTGCGGCATTCCGCTGATTTCGGCACCATGGAACGACGTCGAGGGTCTTTTCCGCCCGGGCACGGATTTCCTTTTCGCCAGGAACGGCAAGGAGATGAAGCGTCTTTTGCGCCAGGTGCTCTCGGAGCCCGCCTTCGCGCAGGAAATGGCTGCCTCCGGATTGGCAACGATCCAGGCACGCCATACGTGCGGGCATCGCGTCGACGAGCTTCTTCGCATCCTTGCTTCCTACAGGCCAAAGAAGGCTGCTGGCGGCCGCATTGCCTCCAAGGAGATCGCGATATGAGGATCGCTTTTTATGGATCGAGCCTCGTTTCAGCCTATTGGAACGGCGCGGCGACCTATTATCGCGGATTGCTCCGAGCGCTTGCCGCGCGCGGGTATGAAATCACTTTCTATGAGCCGGACGTGTACGACCGGCAGAAACACCGCGATATCGATGTGCCGGACTGGTGCAGGGTTGTCGTTTATCAGGGAACAGTCGCGGCGTTGAAGCGCGTCGCGACGGAAGCCGCCAGCGCCGACGTTGTTGTCAAGGCGAGCGGCGTAGGCTTCGAGGACGATCTGCTGCTCGCTGAAGTCATGGCCTCGGCAAACCCCGCTGCGCTGAAGATCTTCTGGGATGTCGACGCCCCCGCAACACTTGCAGAGCTGAGAGCCGCACCCGATCATCCTCTCCGGCGCACGCTTCCTTCCCTGGATCTCATCTTGACTTATGGCGGCGGCGATCCCGTGGTCGAGTCCTATCGCGCCATCGGCGCCCGGGAATGCGTTCCCATCTACAATGCCGTCGACCCTGAGACACATCATCCCGTGGCCGCGGATCGGCGCTTTGCCGCCGATCTCGCCTTCCTCGGTAACCGCCTGCCGGATCGGGAGGAGCGAATGGAAGCTTTCTTCCTGCAGCCGGCACGCCAGCTCTGGCAGCGGCGGTTCGTGCTCGGCGGAGCCGGCTGGCACGACAAGTCACTGCCCGCAAACGTCGCCTATGTCGGCCATGTTCCGACTGCCGACCACAACGCCTTCAACGCGACGCCGAATGCAGTCCTGAACATTTCGCGCGCCAGCATGGCGGAGAACGGCTTCTCGCCGGCAACCCGCGTTTTCGAGGCGGCCGGGGCAGGCGCCTGCCTGATCACCGACGCGTGGGAAGGCATCGAACTCTTCCTGACGCCCGGACAGGAAGTGCTGGTCGCCAGAGACGGACAGGACGTCGTCGAACTCATGGACAATCTCACACAGGCGAGCGCGAAAGAGATCGGAGAGTGGGCGCTCCGTCGCGTGCTCAGCGAACACACCTACGCGCATCGTGCCGCGGAAGTGGACCGCCTTTTCCGGAGCCGGGCGCGCCAGGTGGAGGCAGCCGAATGAACCGTCCGCTCGACATCGTCGTCCTCGGTCTCTCGCTTTCCTCCTCGTGGGGCAACGGCCATGCGACGACGTTCCGGGCGTTGCTTCGCGGTGTGCGCGCTGCCGGCCACAAAGTGACCTTCCTGGAACGGGACGTACCGTGGTACGCCCGCCACCGCGACATGATCGCGCCGGATTTCTGCAATCTCATCCTTTACAAGGACATCGACGAGTTGCTCGTGCGGCATGCCGGCACGCTGGCGGGGGCGGATGCCGTCGTCATCGGCTCCTATGTGCCGGACGGGGTGGAAGTCATCGACATCGTCGTTGACCTCGCCCCGAAGCGGTTGTGTTTCTACGACATCGATACGCCCGTGACACTTGCCAAACTCGAACGTGGCGACGAGGAATATCTTGCCCGCCGTCAGGTTCCGCTCTTCGATCTCTATTTTTCCTTCTCCGGCGAACGGACGCTCGATCGGCTGCGAGGCGAGTTTGGAGCGAGACGACCCCTGGCGCTCTACTGCGCCGTCGATCTGGACCTCTATCGCAACACCGGTGCGCCAAGGGAATGGGACCTCGGCTACCTCGGTACCTTCAGCCCAGACAGACAGCCCGCGCTCGAGCGCTTGCTGTTGCAGGCGGCGCGGCGATTGCCCGAGATGCGCTTTGTTGTTGCGGGGCCGAGCTATCCTGCGGACATCCGTTGGCCGAAGAACGTAGCACGCATCGAGCACTTGCCGCCTTCCGAGCATGCCGAATTCTATAGCCGCCAGCGTTTCACTCTGAACGTGACGCGTACCGACATGGTGGCGGCCGGTTGGTCGCCGAGCGTCCGGCTCTTCGAGGCGGCCGCATGCCGCACGCCGTTGATCAGCGATTGGTGGGAGGGCATCGACAGCTTCTTTGCGCCCGGGGAGGCCGCTGTCATCGCACGTGGCAGCGGCGACGTCGTCACAGCATTGACGGACCTCACTGACCGACAGTGCGAGGCGCTTGCCGATTGCGCTTATCAGCGCGTCGCAAGCGCGCACAGCGCGGCACCCCGCGCCAGGGCCTTCGTCGAAGCAATCGAAAGCGTTGCGCCCAAGACCAATCTCGCCACGAGACACTCCGAGCGGAGGTTTCCGGTCTAACACCGAAAGGAGAACGGCCCATGGCAAGAAGAAACCGAGGAAGTCGAGGAAAGATCATCCTGGTCGCCGGCGGGGCCGGCTTTGTCGGCTCCCATCTTTGTTCAGCGCTTCTCAGCGCCGGCAACCGGGTGATCTGCCTCGACAGCTATCTCACCGGTTCCCCTGCCAATCTGAGCAGTCTGCAGGGCAATCCTTACTTCACGGTGATCGAGCAGGACGTCTGCGACGAAATCGAGATCGATGAACCGATCGACTGCGTCTATAACTTGGCTTGCCCCGCCTCACCGCCGTCCTATCAGGCCGACCCGATCCATACGATGATGACCAGCGTGACCGGGACCGGAAACCTTCTACGGCTTGCCGAGCGGCACCGAGCCGTCTTCCTTCAGGCGTCCACGAGCGAGATCTACGGCGATCCGTTGGAGCATCCGCAGCAGGAGGACTACTGGGGTCATGTCAACTGCACGGGACCGCGAGCGTGCTACGACGAAGGCAAGCGCGCCGCTGAGACTCTGTGCTTCGACAGTCTGAGGGCCGGAAACGTGGATGTGCGGGTTGCTCGCATCTTCAATACATACGGCCCGTATATGCAGCCCAATGACGGCCGGATCGTCTCGAACTTCATTGTCCAGGCCTTGAGAAACGAGCCGCTCACGATTTATGGCAGCGGCGAACAGACGCGCTCGTTCTGCTATGTGTCCGATCTCGTCGAAGGATTGATCAGGTTGATGAATCGCCAGCCGAACCCCGGCGGGCCGGTAAACCTTGGCAACCCAGGCGAGTTTACGGTCATTGAACTGGCCGAACTGGTCTTGTCCAAGATCGCGACCGCATCGACGATCGTCCATGCGCCCTTGCCGCCGGACGATCCGCAGCGCCGTCGCCCGGATATTGCGCGCGCCAGAGCGCTTCTCGACTGGCAGCCGAAAGTTCCCTTGCAGGATGGGCTGTCGCACACCATAGCCTGGTTCCAAAGTGCGCTTGCGAAGCAGCGAACCGTGCGTCGGCCAGGTCGCTCTCGCCGTCGCCCGCAACAGCCAGTCCTTTCTCAGGATCTTTGATCATGGTTCAGCAGACCCAAGACTGCATGGCCATAGAGGATCAGATCGCTGCGCTGGGGCCCTGGTTTCACAACATGCGGATCAAGGGCGTCGAGACATCGCCCGACCATTTCCTCGGGGACTATCCTGCGGTCAAATGGAAGGCTTTCAGACATGTCGTCCCGGAAGACCTTGAAGGCAGAAGCGTGCTCGACATCGGCTGTAATGCGGGGTTCTACTCGCAGGAAATGAAACGCCGCAATGCCGGCCGCGTGCTCGGCATCGATTCAGACCCACGCTATCTGCGGCAAGCGAAGTTCGCGGCAACACAGACCGGGATCGACATCGAATTCAGGCTGATGTCCGTCTACGACGTGGCACAACTCCGCGAGAAATTCGATCTCGTCCTCTTCATGGGTGTTCTTTACCATCTCCGTTACCCGCTGTTGGCACTGGATCTTCTTTACGAGCACGTCGTCGGCGACGAGATGCTCTTCCAGTGCATGCAGCGCGGCGCGAATTCGGCGGCGCCGGTGGAAGCGGACTACGATTTTGGGGAATGGCAGGTCTTCGACCGGCCCGATTACCCCAAATTGTTCTTCGTCGAACACCGCTTCGCCGACGATCCCACCAACTGGTTCATTCCGAACAGGGCCGGGGTGGAGGCGATGCTTCGCAGTTCCGGCTTCGTCATCGAAGCCAATCCCGAACGGGAGGTCTATCTCGTCCGGCGAGGACAGCGCCCGTACATGAATGAGCCCGTTCCGCGCGTCGGCGCTTCCATGGAATCGTAGAGCAATCAGGAAGTGTGTAGCGATTTTCCGTCCGGAATCGCATAGTTTCAAAGGGTTAGATCATTCATTGTTTCAAGGAGACAGGGAGATAAACCGGCTACAGCACAAGGGTCCTGTAGCCGCTTGAATTGCCGCATGTTTTTATTCTTAAATCGATTTAAGAAAACATGCAGCAGTCAATGGCTCTTCGAAAAGCGCAGTCAGCCGTGTTGCCGAAGCTGCTTTGCCTCCTGCTCAAGCAGGTCGGCTACTTCGCCGAGCGTCATGTGGGTGACGCAAAGGTGAATGGCGCACTCGAGGAAGCGCGTCGATGACCGGCGCAGGTATAGTGCTTCTTCCTGTGCCGCCAGCCTGGATAGCGGACTCCTTCTGTCGTCGTGGTGATCAGGCATTCGAAAACTCCTTCGGTTGCCTCCAAGAACTGGTTGTGCGGCAACGGGAGCATCTTCTCCGCGCGGCCAAGCTCGATGTCACGATCACCCGGCGCCGACAGCGAGAGCAAACACGCCGGCGACGACGACAATGGCTGCCATCAAGAGGACCAGACGATACTTCGGCGATCGGCGGGGCTCTGCGGTCGAGAGAGGCCGCATCGCGTCGCCGTATTCGTTGGAGGCGTCGGCTTGCCCGTCCGAGCGCTGCCCGGCTCTCGCAGTTCCCGTTGCCTCTGTGGTTAAAGGCGTGCCCGCCGCCTCGTCGTCCGTTTCCAACGGTGCCGCTGAAGGGTCGAAGCCGCGCTTCTTGTCGCCTGTGCGCCCGCGCTGTATATCGCCACGCACCTGCGCGGGATTGCTTTCTGGCAGCTTGGACATGATCGCTCCTTTTTGCCGCAGCAGCACAACCGGCATGCACTCCGTTTGTTCCCGACGGCGACCCCGATGCGGTCCCAATGTTAGATCGAGGAACATCTGCAGCACCGACGAGTTCGGCGACTGAAGGAGTCTGGCAGGAAGTGAAAGCCACCACCATCCCGCAAACATCATCGCTCGACAGTACGCTGGCGCTGCTGCACGAAGGCTACGCGTTCATCTCGAATCGCTGCGACGAACTCGGGACGGACATTTTCCAGAGCCGATTGATGCTCCGTCCCGTCGTGTGCATGCGCGGCGAGGAAGCGGCGCGTCTCTTTTATGGCGCCGACGGCGTGACGCGTATCGGTGCGATGCCGTGGACCGTGCTGCGCCTGCTTCAGGACAAGGACAGCGTTCAGCAGCTCGATGGAGAGGCGCATCGGCGGCGAAAGGCCATGTTCATCGACATTGCGATGGATGACGCAGCCGTCGCCGCCCTCGTGGAGCGGTTCCGGCAGCACTGGCTCGTTCATTTCGAGAGGCGTAAAGAGGATTGCGATCTGCGTGAAGCGGCGAATCTCATTCTCACGAGGGCGTCCGCAGATTGGATAGGCATTCCGCCAAGCCGGCGCGATGACGTGAAGCTTGCTCGGCGGCTTGCCCTGATGATCGATCGTACGGGTCGTCCGGGGCCAGCGGCATGGCTCGCCCTCGTTTCACGGCGCCGCCTCGAGCGTTGGCTCGTAACGATCGTGACGGCGCTTCGCGACGGATCGCTCGAGGTGGCCGAGGGATGCGCGCTTAGGAGGATCAGCCTGAGCTACCGGGACGCCGACGGGCGGCCTCTGTCGGAGGAGGCGGCGGCTGTCGAAATGCTCAACCTCCTGCGTCCGATCGCTGCCATCAGCCGATGGGTTGCTTTCGTCGGTCTGGCGCTTGCTCGAAATTCGCAGTGGCGGGAGCGCTTTGGTCAAGGGCAGGACGATGATATTGAAGGATTTGTTGAGGAGGTGCGGCGCCTCTATCCCTTCTTCCCATGCGTCGGCGCGCGGCTGACTCGGAGGCAAGATTGGCTAGGCTATTCACTGCCAGAAGGCAGCTGGCTGCTGCTGGACCTCTACGGAACGATGCATGATCCGAGACTGTTTCCGTCGCCCACGAATTTCAGCCCCGAGCGGGGTCTCACTTGGCGCGACCTCGACTTCCGCTTCATCCCGCAGGGCGGGGGCCAGCCGGAATCGAGCCATCGGTGTCCCGGCGAAAAGATAACCGTCGAAATCCTGAAAGAAACCGTGAAGCTGCTTTGCGGCATTCTTCCGCTCCGGATAACGCCGGTGAACGCCGATGTCCCGCTGAGCACAATTCCGGCCTCTCCGGTGCCGGCTATCCGAGTAGGGCCGGACCGGGTAGGGCCGCGCTCCTCCGCTTAGCCGCAAAGCCGCGGCCCGCGCCGGTGTGTCGGGTAGTTCAACGGCAACTCGACCGAGCAGGTCACTGGGACTTGTCTTCCTGCGATTCTCCGTAGAGCTTCCTGACCTTCCGATCCTGTGCTTCCTTGACGGCAGGCGGAAGCGGCTTCTGCCGCATGACCACGTAGGCGAGCGCGGCACCAAGAGCGAAGGCCCCACCTGCAGTTACCAATAGCCAAAGGTAGTCGATCAACATTGTTGCGCCTCCTCAATAAGGCCAACCGATGTGACGAGCGAAGGTTCCAAGGCCGGATTGTCTGCTTGATGCGTGCGCGTAGTGGAATGAGCCGTGCAGACGGGGCTCGACGGGCGGCGCGATCAATGTTTGGCCGTCACGTCGCGCTCGTCGCGTTCCAGGAACCTGCGCGTGATCTGCGCGGCGTGCTGATCAAGCCACTCAGCCATCGCAACCTCCTGCTGCAGAATGATCTCGCAGACCCGCTTCGTTTCCTGATCGCCTGCGTAGTCGGCGGCAGCGATGAGAATCCTGTAGCTTGCGATTTCCATGTGCTCGAACGTGTAGCTGGCTAGTGAACCCTTCACCACCTCGTCTTCGACAAAAAGGCCGCTCAAACCCTGCCCGAGGGCAATGATCTTGCCGCCGATATCCTTGACTGTCGACGTTCCGCCATTCAGTCGCTCAAGACATTGTTCGAGCATCGCGGCCTGATCGCGAGTCTCCTGCAGGTGAGAGTCGATCCTGGATTTGAGCTCAGGATAGTTTTCCAACCGTCGGGATTGGCTGGTGAGCATCGTGATTGCCTGTTCTTCCATTGCATGCGCATCCCTGAGCCAGGCCTGCAAGTGGTCGGTCGCGTTCGCCATCACGGGTTCCTTTCGTTTTCGGTGGTGCTCCAACCGGTGACCTCTGGAAATGTTCCGGCATCGAAACGGGGGAGTTGGGCTGAACGCCGGCCGCCTTGAATCGGAACAATACCGATCCATGGCGATTGGATGCAGCAAACCGCGGCCAGTCGTTCGACGCGGCGCCATCTGTTGAGGCAATCATGCAGGAAGAACTGAAAATATATCGGCTGTCGCCACTGGCGAAACCTGACGATCCGAACTGGCAGAACGCCACGTATCAAGGCGAATTGATCGTGGTTGCAAGAACGAGCGGCGACGCCCGTATCGTTGCCTCGCAGGCAGAACTCGACTTTCGCGAGATCGACGCGAAACCTGCTGAAGGTGTGACGACGGACATGGCGAGTGCCTTCCGCAGCGAGAAGCTCTACACCGTGATCGAGGAGGGGCCGGCACCGCCGGATGCAAAACGCGGAGTGATCGGCGGCAAGGTGAGACTCGACAACATCATTTCGACGCAGCTCTGAGCATATGCGGCCGCTGACGGGTGCCTGCGCCGGGAATTTGCCGTGCCTTCGCTAACAACCACCCAATTGCCGCCCCGGGGGAAACGAGCTCCGGGCTGGACGGACCGACGGCGTCGCAAAGCACTCGCTCGGAACTTTATCCGCATTTCTCGGTTGCGTTGTGCGCAGAACGTTAATTCTTACGAGGAGGGCGACATGGCCACAAACCTGAAGGATGGAAAGGCGGCCAAGAGTTCAAAGGGCACGCACGGCGGAAATCGCGGCGGCGATCAAGGGAAAAAGGACGACGTCAAGAAAAGCAGCCAGGCGGCGGGCAAGGATCCGCGCCGAGGAAAGTAGCCGCTGATGCGGCGATCGCCGCGATATCTTTTAATCAGGAGAACAGAAGGTGGTGGCGATGCTGAAGTGGGCTCTTATTTTCTTCGTGATCTCGTTGGTAGCTGGCTTCCTCGGCTTCTCCGGCATTTCCGAGGCGACGGCAGGCATCGCCAAGATATTGTTTTATATCGCCGTCTTGATCTTCCTCGTGTTCCTTATTCTGGCGCTGATGGTCGGGGGTGCGGTCACCTAGCGCCAGCTCGGCTGACGGCGTGACATTCCAAAAGGGCTTTGCGGCGCGTATTATCCGGAAGCGACCGCGTTCTTGCCCTGGAGCAATCAGCCCCGTCTGATGCCGAGGCAAAAGCGCCGTCTCGCAAGCTCTTGCCGGTACACCTCCGCCGGTCCAACGAGGTGCCCGTTGGTACTGCATGATTCCTTAGATCGGAATCGATTTAGGGGCAAAATCATGGAGAAATTCAAAGTTCTACAGCGCTTGCGCGTCTGATTGGATGCGCGGCGCTGTAAGGGCTAGTGGTCTGGAGCTTAAATGATGCCGGGCAAGGTTCTCAGGGGTGGCGTTGCTCAGCCGTTGGCCATTGCCTTATTCTCCGTCGCGCTTGCTGGTATCGCGACTCTCGTCGGATTGGAACGTCAGCCGCGGCAGTATCGGATAGATCCTCCCGTAGCCGCCGCCCTTGACGATTTGCGCCTGATGCCGACCGGCATCGGCGGTGCGCCTCCCGAGGTCTATTTCGCGCTCGACAAGCCGTATGAAACGAGCGCGTATGATCTGAGCCAGGGCAAGCGGCTCTATTCCTGGTTCGGATGCGCTAACTGTCACGGCGACGGTCGAGGCGGCGCGGGTCCGTCATTGCTGGACGGATGGTGGTTATACGGGCCGTCGACGGTCGCGATAGCAGCCTCCATTCGAAACGGGCGCCCGCATGGAATGCCGGCTTTTCGTAGCAAGATGACAACGGATCAGATCTGGCAGCTTGCGGGCTATGTCCGGACGATGGGCGCCTATTCGGCTTCCTTGGCGGCTCCGAGCAGAAACGACGACAAGCATACCCGACCGGCGGAGAACCGGGCACCGGCCGCCATTCTCTTCAACGAAGAACCGGCACCTTCGCCGTCGGAGCGAGGGCCGCCGTCTTGAAATGCAACTCGATCCTTCTCCTGCTCGCGTTCCTGATCTCGGGATGCAGCGGCGCCCAGTCGGTCCTGAACGCCAATGGTCACGCCGCGATTGCGCTCAAGGAATTGATTCTTGCGATCGTGCTTGTCTGTTCCGCGGTGTGGTTCCTCGTGATGATCGCATTGGTTTCGGCGCTTGCCCGTCGGCGCATTCGAGAGAGCGATGCGATTTCGGAGCGGAAAGCGACCGTCGTCGTTTCCGGGGCGGTCGGTGCCACCGTCCTCGTCGTCAGTGGGCTGACGATCGCCAGCTTTCATACCACCCGTGCGCTCTCCGAGGCTGAGGATCCGGAGCTGACGATCGTTGTCAGGGCGCAGCAATGGTGGTGGCAATTCACCTATGTCGATCCGCGTTCCACCGAAACCTTCGTAACGGCCAACGAGCTCCACATCCCGATCGGGAAAGACGTGCGGCTGCGGCTCGAAAGCGGCGACGTCATTCATTCCTTCTGGGTGCCAAGCCTCGCCGGCAAGCAGGATCTCATCCCGGGCCGCGAGAACATCCTAACGCTCCGCGCGGAGCGACCGGGCGTCTATCGCGGCCAGTGCGCCGAGTTCTGTGGTCTGCAACATAGCCACATGGCCCTTTTCGTGATCGCCGAAGGGGTGGCCGACTACGAGCGATGGGCCGAGGGACAACGCAGAATGAGCGTGGATCCAAGCGAGGCGGAGGCGGTCGCGGGTAAAGCCGTATTCATGGCCAGGCAATGCGCGGCATGCCACACGATACGCGGCACCGGAGCGTCGGGAACGACCGGGCCGGACCTGACCCATATCGGCAGCCGCCGCACCATCGCAGCGGGACTGCTCGAAAACACCCGTGGCTCTCTTGCCGCATGGATCGCCGATCCCCAGAAGCTGAAGCCCGGAAACAACATGCCGCTGGTTCCTCTTACAAGCGACGAGTTACGGCAGCTTGCCGCCTATATGGAGGTCCTTAAATGATTGAGGACCGGAAGCGGCCGCCGCTGACGGATGATGGATTGGACGATTCCGTGCTCGAACGGCATCTGTCGCAAACCTGGAGTGCGTCGCCCGGCTTCTGGGGTGCGCTGGCGACGGTCGACCACAAGGTCATTGCGCGGCGCTACATCGTGACCGCTTTCGTCTTTCTCATTCTAGGGGGGCTGCTGGCGGTCGCGATGCGTATTCAGCTCGCGTGGCCGGAGGCGCGGTTTCTCGATCCTGACCGATACAACCAGATATTCACCACCCACGGGAGCACCATGATGTTCCTGTTCGCGGTCCCGGTGATGGAAGCCATGGCCATCTACCTCGTGCCGCTCATGGTCGGTACCCGCAATATTGCCTTCCCGCGGCTGAATGCCTTTTCCTACTGGATCATATTGATCGGCGGCCTGCTCCTGTGGATTTCCTTCGCGCTCGATGCCGCACCCGACGTCGGATGGTTCGCCTATGTGCCGCTGTCCGGGCCGGAGTATGGTCCCGGCAAGCGCGCCGACATCTGGGCGCAGATGATCACCTTCACGGAGCTGTCGGCACTCGCGGTGGCGGTCGAGATCGTCGTGACGGTGTTCAAACAGCGCGCTCCCGGCATGTCGCTCGACCGCATCCCCCTGCTGGTGTGGTCCATGCTCGTCATGGCCTTCATCGTGATCATGGCGATGCCGGCGATCATGTTCGCCAGTTCAACGCTGATCCTCGATCGCCTCGTCGAAACGCAATTTTACAATCCGGCCGAAGGGGGCGACGCGTTGCTCTGGCAGCACGTGTTCTGGTTCTTCGGCCATCCTGAGGTCTACATCATATTTCTTCCGGCAGCGGGCATGGTTTCGACGATCGTCGCCACGTTCTCACGCCGCCCCATATTCGGCTATCTGCCGCTGGTGATGGCTTTCATCGCCACCGGCATTTTGGCCTTCGGCCTCTGGGTGCACCACATGTTCGTGGTCGGTCTGCCGCGGCTCGGCGAGAGTTTCTTCACGGCGTCGAGCATGGCGATCGCCGTGCCGGCGGGAATCCAGATCTTCTGCTGGCTGGCGACCTTGTGGCTGGGCCGGCCGGTATTCACGACGCCGCTCCTGTTCGTGATCGGCTTCATCGTCACGTTTGTGATCGGCGGCCTGACCGGAGTCATGGTCGCATCCGTGCCATTCGATGCGCAGGTCCATGACACATATTTCGTGGTGGCTCACTTTCACTATGTGCTCGTCGGCGGTGCCGTCTTTCCGCTGCTCGGTGCCATCTACTACTGGTTTCCGAAAATGACGGGCCGGATGATGAGTGAAACGCTTGGCCGATGGGCATTCGGCCTCATTTTCCTGGGTTTCAACCTGACTTTCTTCCCGATGCACATCCTCGGCCTCCAAGGGATGCCGCGCCGCGTCTACACGTATCAGCCGGAGCTGCCGTGGGCAGGGCTGAACCTCTTCATCAGCCTGAGCGCGCTCGTCTTGGTTTCCGGTTTCGTCATCTTCTTCATCGATGCTCTCCGCAGCTGGCGATCAGGCAAACCAGCGGGACCAGACCCCTGGAGCGCGGGGACGCTGGAATGGGCGACGGCCTCGCCACCTCCGGCCTATAACTTTCGCAGGATTCCCGTCGTCGAAGCCCGCGAGCCTCTTTGGTCTCGCTCCGAGGGACTCGCCGTGACGAAGGGGCTGCAGGTCGATCGGCGGGAACTCATCGTAAGCAGCGTGGTCGAGGCCCTGCCGGAAGCGCGGGAATCGTCGCCACGAGATTCGATTTGGCCGTTCTGGGCGGCGATCGCCACTTCGCTCATGCTGATCGGTTCGATTTTCACGCCGTGGGCGGTCGTGTGGGGGTCGATCCCCATCGCTGTGACCCTGATTGGCTGGTTCTGGCCGAAGGGCACGGTGGAGGACACGTCATGAAGGAAAGGGTGGTGCTGGACGTATCGAAACTTCCCATGCATGACATGGGCATCGCCAGCCCAGCCTGGTGGGGAACCTGCGCTTTCATGCTCATCGAAGGCAGCGGTTTTGCCCTGGCGATTGCCATTTATTTCTATCTGTTCAGCCTCGCTCCAAAGTGGCCGATCGATGCGCCGTCTCCGGATCTTTTCGCCGGAACCGTGCTCACGGCGCTCCTTCTGGCAAGCATCGTTCCGAATATCCTCGTGTCCCGTTGGGCGAAGGCGAGGGCGCTTGCGAAGGTCCGTATCGGGCTGATCGTGATGTCGCTCCTGGCGGCGGCGCCGCTTGCGCTCCGCATCTTCGAATTTCCTGCCATGCATGTCAGCTGGGATGAAAACGCCTACGGCTCGATCGTGTGGACGCTGCTGGGGCTCCATACCACCCACATCATTACCGACCTCATCGATACGCTCGTCCTGACCTGCCTGATGTTCAGCCGGCACGGCGACAACACGCGCCGCTACGGCGATGTCGAAGACAATGCCCTCTATTGGAACTTCGTGATCGTCGCGTGGCTTCCTCTCTATGTCTGTATCTACTGGGTGCCCCGCCTATGAGCATCGGGATCGCGAAATACGCAGGATTGCTTCTGGCGCCCGGCGCATGGGCGATCAACACCGAGCTTGCTCAGATACTGCCCTATGTCGATTGCGGCGCAGGGACTTCATGGTCGGTTGTCGCCTCGTTCGGCGCTGCGACCCTGGCACTTGCCGGCGCGCTTGTTCCCCATCGCCGTTTCGCTCAAGGCGAGCCGCGAACAAAGCTGTTCATCGCCAGGCTGAACGTGCTTGTCGGTCTCGCCTTCGCCTTCGTCCTTCTCCTCCAGGGAGCGGCTACGATGCTGCTCGACCCATGCCTACGATAGTTGCCGCGTTGGTGTTGTTCCTTGCGGCGGGGGCGGCTGCGGCCCACGAGACGCAGCCGCATGCCTCCACGTTCGTCTGGAGCTTCGATCGTTGGGTCGTTACGCCGATCGTCGTTGCAGGACTGCTCTACGCGTTTGGCTCCTTCAGGCTGTGGCGGCGGCGCTCAGGGAGCGGCCGCGGCTTCACTGCCAGTTCCGGTCTGGTCTGGTGGGCCGGATGGCTGGTGCTCGTGGCGGCGCTGGTTTCGCCTCTGCATTTCATTGGCGAGCATCTCTTCGCGCTGCACATGATCGAACATGAACTCGTCATGGCGGTGTCAGCACCTCTTTTCGTTCTCGCGCGGCCGGTGGGCGTGCTGTTTTGGGGGTTGCCGAGAACGATCCGGCGCCTGATCAGGCGGGCGATGAAGGAAGAGGTCGTCCAGGCCGCATGGGATTGGCTCACCCGCGGAGCCGTCGCCACGCTGTTGCATGGGGCAGCGATTTGGGCCTGGCACGCTCCGGTGCTGTTCGATGCAACCCTAGAGGATGTGACGCTTCACCGATTGCAGCATCTCAGTTTCTTCATGACGGCGCTTCTGTTCTGGTGGTCGATGCTTTGGCGGAGCGACCGGGGCGTGGCGGCGTGGCATCTTTTCCTCACCATGTTGCACACCAGCGCCCTCGGCGCCCTGATCGCGCTTGCGCCGCGCGTCGTCTATCCAGTCCAGACGCAGACTGCGCCGGAATGGGGCCTGACGCAACTCGAGGATCAGCAACTGGCCGGCATGTTGATGTGGATGCCCGGCGGTATCGTTTACGGCGGAGCGGCATTGGTGCTGCTGGCGCTCTGGATCTCAAATTCGAGCAGAGGAGGGCTCCGTGCAAGCCGCTTCCGCTGACCTTAAAGCTCCCTTGCTCCTGGCGATCATCGTCGTGCTGCCCTTGATCGTGGTTGCCGCCAGTGTCGTCAAGGAGCGGCAGCAACGGCGCTCCGTGGCGGTGGCAATGACCCAGGGCGATCCATCCCAAGCGCCGCCGATCTTTCGTAGGTATGGCTGCGGCGGATGCCACGTCATTCCCGGCGTACCCGGTGCCGATGGCAAGGTCGGCGGTCCGCTCGTCGACCTACGCGAGCGCGTCTATCTCGGCGGCGTCGTCGAGAATACGGCGGATAACCTCATAAACTGGATCGTCTCCCCGCAGCGGTTTTCGGAGCGTTCTGCCATGCCGGCGACGGGGATCACCGAGCCGGAGGCGAGGCATCTCGCGGCCTATCTTTATGCGCAGTGACCTCAAGGATGCGGTGTTGGACGAGGCGGCAATGCCTTGATGTACCTGGCGATCGCCGTTCGATCGCTTGGCGGCAGTTGCGACATGTTGGCAACGACGTCGATCATCGTTGATCCCACTCGTCGATGATCGGGCGTCCTGCCGCTCTTCAACATTTCGGCGAGCTCCCCCTCGGACCAGTGGCCGATCCGCTCCGGCGTTATGTTGGGGACGAAACCGGTGCCCTCTTGATCCGGTCCTCCGGCAAAGCGAGCGGCCGGCTTGACCGCGCCGAAGATATTGCGCGTCGAGTGACAGTCGGCGCAATGCGCGAGAGCTTCGACGAGGTAGGCTCCACGATTGTGAAGGGCGTCCCTGTTCAGGACTGCCTCCGATTTGCCTTCGTGAAAGAACAGGAGCTTCCAAAAGCCGACGCCGCGGCGGACGCGGAAGAAGACGAAGAGATCGTGTGGCGGTGCACGGCCGGAAACGCGCGGCAGCGTCTGGAGGTATGAATAAAGGTCCCTGACGTCGTCGAGCGTCATGCCGGTGTAGCTGGGATAGGGAAACGCCGGATAATAATGCCTGCCTTCCGGAGAGACGCCGCTGATCAAAGCGTTTGCCAAGTCGGCGACCGACCATGACCCTACGCCGTCGACTGGATCGGGCGAGATATTGGGCACCCTGAACGTTCCGAAGGGCGATGCGAGCGCGAGGCCGCCGCCGAGTTTCCGATGATCCGGCTGTCCCGGTGTGGCATGGCAGGAGGCGCAACCGCCCGCGGCAAAGATGATCGCGCCACGCGACGCGCTGCCGTCGCTCAAGGCCGAACTGGAATCGAACTTCGGGGCTGGCATTGTCAGGAACCAGCACGCGCAGACCGCGAACGCCATCACCGCAACAGCCACCGCCAGCGGCCAGTTGAAGACAAGTCCCGTCAGGCCGGCCCACAAAGAAGCAGGTCGGCTGCGGGCGGCCTCGGGAAGGGAACGTCCGGTCTCCATCAGCGACTACTCGATGACCTTCGGCTGCATTCCTGGGCGATCGAACACTGGGAGCGGATCGGACGTGTTGCTGCCCATGGGGCAAATAAGTGCTCGTGGTTCGTCGTCCTCACGTGTCGCGTGCCGGCTTGGCCTGCAAGCTCGAATGGAAACGCTCTCCTGACCAGGTTTGTTCGCGTTGCAGCGGCGTTCGTTCGTCCTCGCTCGCCAAGTACTCGACATCGCGCGAAAAAGCATGCCCGCTCGGTCGAGAGCGGGCACGCTTGTCAGATCCCTTGGAATGTGTCTGCCGCGAGGGCGGAAAGATCAGGTCCGGGGCTTGAGGTTTTCCGGGTCATAGAGCGGCTTGTAGCCGACGCCGGCGACTTCGACGGGATAGGTTTCGCCGAAATATTCCACCTTGAGCTTGCGGCCGACCTGGCAATAGGACCAGGGCAGATAGGCGAGCGCGATGTTCTTGCCGATCGTCGGACCGTAGGCGATCGAGGTCGTGAACGACCGGCGGCCGAGTTGATCGACGAGCGTCTCGCCGGTCTCCGGATCCATGACCGGAAGGATGCCGACCGGATAGCGGGCGACGCCCTTGGAATCGACATTGTCCGTCATGAGGAGCGTGCAGAGCATCGCCGGCTGATGCGGGCGGGCGCGGTGCTCGAGATGCTTGGCCTTGCCGCGGAAATCGGCCTCCTTGACCTTCGGGCGGGCGAGGTCGGCTTCCAAGAGGTTGTATTCGGTCAGCAGATCCGCATTCTGCAGGCGCAGGCTTTTCTCCATGCGGCGGCTATTGGCATAGGTCTCGACGCCGAAGGCCATCACGCCGGTTGCCCGGAGCGCGTCCCAGACCGCGAGCGCATCGCCATAGGCCATGTGCAGTTCCCAGCCCTGTTCGCCGACATAGGAGATGCGGAATGCGGTCACATCCTTGTCGGCGATCCGGATCGGCTTGATCGCGGCGAAGGGGAAGTTCTCCGGCGCCAGGCCCTCGGGGTTCTCGACGACCTTCTGCAAGGTCGTGCGTGCATTCGGTCCCCAAAGGCCGATCGTCACGTATTTCTCGGTGACGTCGGTCACCGTCACGTTGAAGCCCTTGTCCTCGGCAATCCGGCGCACATAGTGGAAGTCGCGCGGGCCGGCGTCGGCGCCGTCGATGACACGGCAGCGGTCGGCCATGCGGATGACGGTGAGATCGGCGCGCACCATGCCCTCGTCGTCGAGGAAGTGGGTATAGATGCCCTTGCCGATATTGGCGTCGCCACCGATCTTCGCCGCGCAGATCCATTCCATCAGCTCGACGTGATCAGGACCTTCGACATCGAACATATAGAAGTGCGACAGGTTCACCATGCCGCAATCCTCGCTCATGGCGAGGTGTTCGGCATTGGAAACGCGCCAGAAATGACGGTTGTCCCACTCGTTTTCGCGCACCGGGATGCGGTTGCCATATTTTTCCAGCAGGTGTTCGTTTGCGGCGTAGCCGTGGGCGCGCTCCCAGCCGCCGAGCTCCATGAAGTAGCCGCCGAGCTCCTTCTCGCGCTCCCAGAAGGGCGAGCGGCGCACGTCGCGGCCGGTGTCATAGGGTTCGCGCGGATGGACCGCCGGATTGTAGATCTTCCGCGCGGCCTCGCCGCAGCGGCCTTCGATGAACTTCTCCTCAAGCATGTGCGGGTAGAAGCGCGAATAATCGATCTTGTTGTGGTCGATCGAGGTGCGTCCGTCCGTCATCCAGTCGGCAACGAGCTTGCCGAAGCCGGGGCCGTCCTTCACCCAGATCGCGACGCAGTACCACAGGCCCCTGACCTTCTGGCTTTCGCCGACCGAGGGTCCGCCATCCGTCGTCACCTGGAGCAGACCGTTGAACGAGTGGCTTTCATTGTAGCCGAGTTCGCCGAGGATCGGGGTCAGCTCCATCGCCCGCTCCAAGGGCTCCAGGATCTGTTCCATTTCCAGGTCGCGCTGCGAAGGCGAAAGGCGGGCTTCATGCTTTTCGAGAAGCTCGCGCGGATGGCAGAGCCGCGGATTCGTCTCCTCGTAATAGCCCCACTCGATCTGGCCGCCTTCGGCGGTCTTCGGATCGCCGGTATCGCGCATGTAGGCGGAGTTGCCCTGGTCGCGCAGAAGCGGCCAGCCGATTTCCTTGCCGGTGCCCTCGAATTCGTTATAGGGGCCGAAGAAGGTGAGCGGATGGTCGACCGGCATGACCGGCAGGTCTTCGCCCACCATTTCCGCGATCAGGCGGCCCCAGAGACCGGCGCAGACGATGACGTAGTCGGCCTCGATCGTGCCGCGATGGGTGACCACGCCCTTGATGCGACCGTCCTTGATGATGAGCGACTGGGCGGGCGTGTTGGCGAAGGCCTGGAGCTTGCCGGCGGTGACAGCCTGGTCGACCAGCTTGCCCGCAACCGTCTGCGAGCGCGGAATGACGAGACCGGCGTCCGGATCCCAGAGCCCGCCCTGCACCATGCTTTCCTCGATCAGCGGAAATCTCTCCTTGATCTCCGCCGGCTCGATCAGGCGTGCGCGGGTGCCGAAGGCCTTGCCGGAGGCCACCTTGCGCTTGATCTCTTCCATGCGGCCGTCGTCACCGACGCGTGCGACTTCGAGGCCGCCGACGCGGGCGTAGTGGCCCATCTTCTCGTAGAAGTCGATGGAGTAGAGGGTCGTCCAGCAGGACAGGAAGTCATGGCTGGTGGTGTAACAGAAATCGGAGGCGTGCGCCGTCGAGCCGATATCGGTCGGGATGCCGGATTTGTCGATGCCGACGATATCGTCCCATCCACGCTCGATCAGGTGATGCGCGATCGACGCACCAACGATACCACCAAGCCCGATGATTACGACCTTCGCCTTTTGCGGAAACTCTGCCATGAGTGCGACCCTAGTTAGTTTGGAAGCCGGATATTAGGGCTTGCGGCGCCACGACTACAGCCTGTCTACGACATAATCATCATGCTGCACGACCAGAACGGGATAGTCCGCGGACCGGTGCAGCATGAATATCGGGGCTGGCATCTCACTGATATCGTGAGAAAAACACCGAGGAGCACCGAAATGCGCTCCGAACCGTAGGGGAATCATGCAAGGTTCGAATGCGCCATCAAACGCGACGTCTGCGTCGGTGCGGTGGTGGCCGCCCCGCCGGTGCAAGGCGGGCAGACAGCAATCCGGACGGTTGGCGTCGGCCAAATGATTGACGATCGCTCGATCACACCTTGCCGGAGCGCAGGGCGAGGGCGGCGATCGTGGCGAAGACCATGATCACGCCGTAAGGAATCTTGCGTGTTGCGCGGATTTCCTCGATGCGCGTGAAAAAGGACAGATGCGCCAGTTGCAGCGGCAACGGCAATTTCAGCGCCAGCATTGTGAAGACGCCGCCGATCAAGAGGAAGATCGCAAAGGGCAGCATGCCGTGCCATCCGACGAAGAGGCCGATCGGCAGGAAAAGCTTGGCGTCACCGGCGCCGAAAAGGCCGAAGAGCCAGAGGCCGAATCCGAGGGCAAAGAGCAGGAGGCCGGCGCCGAGATCGCAGCCGATCCCTGCGGAGGAAAACAGCGCCGCCCCGATATCGTCGGCCATCAGCAGCGCCACTGCGGCATTGACGGAATAAAGGGCGACCACGGCGAGAATGGCGGCATTCGGGATTTTCCAGCTTCGGAAATCGCTCCAGGCGACATAGAGGAAAAGCAATACTGCAAGAGCAGTAAATAAGTTGACTGTCTGCATCATATTTCTCTTCCGCTTCCTTCTTCGAGCTATCCCACCAAAAAAGGTGCTTGACTTGCAGTTTTTCCTAAGTCTTTCGGGCTAGAAAAACATCAAGAAATATTTCCGTGTGTCGCATTGCGGCAGATGAGGGCCGAAATATTCCAGCCGCTTGCCAGTTTCTATCTTAACCATAAACTATAGATCTTGAAAGCAACCACGTTTGAGCAGTTGACGATATAATAATTAAGGGATTATTAATCATATCAGTCGGAGAGGTGGTCTCGATGACAAGGCGGGCCGGGGGAAATTGCGGCACGCAATATATTTTTGGAGGTAATTCTCGATGAAAGCACTTTTGTCTAAAGTACGCGCTTTCGCGCGGGAAGAAGATGGCGTGGCGCTGACCGAATACCTGATTCTTCTGGCCTTGCTGGTCGGCGGCGTGATCACCGCGGTGACCTTGGCCGGGACGAACCTGAGCACGGTTTGGAACGGTTGGGCCGGCTGGTTTACGGCGAACCTGACTCCGTAACGTGATTATTGCAGAAGGGAGGGGTTCATTAACCCCTCTCTTGTATTTTAGCAATTATCGAAAAGTATTTCGATTAAGTGTGGAGTATCGGCGATGCGCTCGTCGACGGTCATCAGTCTCGTTGTCGCTCTTTTACTTGCCTTTGTGGCGGTTTTCGCGACGCGCACCTATCTCGCCGATCAGCAGGCCCGGCTTGCGGCCGCCAATGGCACGAAGCCCGAGGAAAGGACACTCGTCGTTGCTGCGAAGCCCATGCGCTTCGGCGACCGGGTGCGTCCGGAAAACCTTAAAACCATTCCCTGGCCGTCAGGAGAACGACCCGAAGGTTCGTTCGATGCCATTGCGGCGGTCGTCGGCGATGATACCGAGCCGCGCTACGCCATGGAGGCGATCGATCCGGGTGAGCCGGTGCTCTCCTCGAAAATCACCGGCGCTGGCGAGCGGGCGACACTGTCTGCGGCGCTCGACCCGGGCATGAAGGCCGTTTCCATCAGAGTCAACGACGTACTCGGCGTTGCTGGTTTCGTGCGCCCCTCGGATCGCGTCGATGTGCTTCTGACGCGGGTAGTTCAGAACCAGGAGCGGAACAAGGAAGAGACTTTTGTCGATGTGCTGCTCCAAGGGGTAAAGGTGTTGGCGGTGGACCAGACGGCGGATGAGCGTAAGGACGAGCCTTCCGTCGTCAAGACGGTCACCTTCGAGGTGACGACCGAAGAGGCGCAGCGGCTCACTCTTGGCGCGAATATCGGCACGCTGTCGTTGGCGCTGCGGAACATTGCTTCGGCTTCCGTCGAGGAGACGCGAAGGCTGACCATGACTGATCTCGGCGGCGGTCCATTGGCAACCGAACTCGCCAACGACGCCGACGACGGGCGATTCGACGTGATCGAGCGACTGGTGCGGAAGGTCGGGGACGACCTCAGTGGCCGCATCGACTCGGTCGAAAACAAGATGAAGACGCCCGCCCGCGAGAAACAGGTGCAGATTGTCGAGCGAAAAGCCGAGCCGGTCTTGCCGGTCGAGCCGAAGTGGGCGACGGTGGGCGTCTGGAACACGACGAAGCGCGAGGAGCACCGCGTCGGGCTGGTCCAGTGACGGGGATGCGGCGGGGTATACGGCTTGCCCGCAGGCGTGGCGGCCGAACGAGGAGCGGAGGCTAAAGCGGGAATGTCGAGGGGAAGGAATAGGGGGGCGGCGAGAGCCGTAACCCTTGCGGCGACAGTCGCGGCAGTGATTGCATATGGTTGCTGGGGCCCCAGTCCGGTCGGTCCCGCCAGTGCCCAGGAAAAATTCGTGAGCCTTACAGGTTCGGTCCAGCACGTAACGTTGCCGCCGAACGATACGCTGACGATCAGGACCGGCAAGCCCTTCGGCGATCTGGTAATCGGCAGCGCCGATCTGATCGACGTCGTGCCACTCTCCGACCAGTCGCTCTTCATCCGTGGCAAGCAGCCGGGCGCCACCAATATCTCGGTCTATGACGACAACAAGCAGCTTATCGGCGTCATCGATGTGCGCGTTGCCAGCGATTTCAGCGAAGTGGCGGCCGCCATCCGCTCGACCGCGCCTTCGGCGCAGGTACGGGTCTTCAATTCCAACGATCGCATTCGCTTGACGGGTACGGTCCGCGATGCGGTCGAACTGCAGCGGGTGATGGAAATCGCCCAGTCCTATTCCGAAGAGCCAGTCCTGAACCAGTTGCGGGTGAGCGATTCCCAACAGGTGATGCTGGAGGTTCGGGTGATCGAGGCCTCGCGCCAGACCGGCCGCGACCTTGGCATCGGTTGGGCTGGCAGCAACGGCAAGAACGGCAGCCTCGGGTCCTTGTCGCCCCGGCTGGGTTTGACCACGAACGATAAAGATCAGCTGGTATTCGATCTCAAGGATGCTGCGGGAGCCGCGACGGGCATGCAGCCCTTCGGCCAGATCATCGCCAAGGTGCTGGAGATTTCCGGGACGCGCATCGACGTGGTCATCAATGCGCTTGAGGAGAAGGGGCTGGTGCGCCGCCTGGCGCAGCCGAACCTGATCGCCATGAGCGGCGAGACCGCGAGCTTCCATGCCGGTGGCGAGGTGCCGATCCAGAGGACGGTCGCGAACGGCGCGACGGTCGCCACCGAGACTGATTACCGCCCATTCGGCGTGCGACTCACCTTCACGCCGGTGGTGCTCGACGGCGGGCTCATCAATCTGAGGATCGAGCCGGAAGTCTCCGAAATCGATCAATCGATCAACGTCAACGGTAATCCCGGCTTCATCTCGCGCGCTGCGAGGACGACGGTCGCACTGCGCGACGGCCAGAGTTTCGCCATGGCCGGCCTCCTGCAGTCGATTAATGCCAAAGATATCCAGCAATTGCCAGGGCTTGGGCAGATTCCGGTTCTTGGTGCGCTGTTCCGCTCGACGAGCTTCCTGAAGCGGGA
The DNA here is from genome assembly GCF_030124325.1 of Sinorhizobium sp. 8-89. Classification (GTDB taxonomy): domain Bacteria; phylum Pseudomonadota; class Alphaproteobacteria; order Rhizobiales; family Rhizobiaceae; genus Sinorhizobium. The sequence continues at coordinate 408,724 of NZ_JASKLR010000004.1, read as the reverse complement.
ATCCGACCTCGTCATCGTCGTGACGCCGCACATTGTGCGGCCGGCCTCGCCCGGCGAGGATCTCTACAGCCCGCTCGAGCAGACGCGGTCGTCGAACGATTGGGAGCTGTTCGCGCTGGGCATCATGGAAGTGGACAAGGACATGCTGCGGCGCTTCCGCAATGGCGAAGGCGTGAAAGGGCCCTATGGCCACCGTCTCGATCTTGATGTGGGAGGCCAACTTGCCGTTGCCAAGAGATAAGCGCGCCTTCCTGATCGTCGCCGCCGCAAGCCTTCTCTCAGGCTGCGCCGACTACATGAACCATCGCGACTCGATCACCTTCGGGCTTGGCAATGCCGCCGAAGCCAACAAGGGCATTCACATACAGGAGCCTTTCCCGAGGGTGGCGCAGAACACGCAGATCGCTAGCGACGGCAAGGTGATCCATCGGGCGATCCGCAGCTATCAGGGCAGTGCGCCGACCAGCGCGCCGCCGCCGGCCGCGGTGATCCTGCCCATGGCCACGCCGCCTGCGGGAACGAACGGAGCGGCATCCGGCGGCGGAGCGGGAAGCGGGCAATGACGCGACAAGCGTAAACGGCAGCGGCGCCGGGAGGGAATACCATAGAAACAGTATGTCGCGGCGATAGAGGGCCGCCGCGACCGGGGGGCATGTCAATGTTGAACGGGGCTATCAAACGGTTCTGGGACGATCATCGTGGCTACGTCATCGTCTTGACGCTGATTTCCATGCCGCTCCTGCTCGGCCTGTCGCTGCTTGTTATCGACGTCGGGCGCACGGGCAATCTTCACACCGACCTTCAGAATGCAGTCGACGCCATGGCCCTCGCCGGCGCGCGCGAGCTCGACGGCCGCGACGACGCGATCGACCGGGCCGATGCCGCGATCGAGACGCTCACAAACGGCGCCGCCTTCAGCGGCGGCGGGACCGGAATGTCGCTCGGCTCGCACATCACGGTCGTCTACGATGCGGGCAACGATGCCGGAAGCACGGTCACGGTCACCTATCTCAAGGAAATTCCGGCTGACGATGACGATCCGATCACCGCGGCGATGGTGACGACGGATCCCCATGAGGCATCCTATGCCCGGGTCGTCGCCAAAGACCACGCGATGACGACGATCTTTCCAATTCCCGTCGGCCTCAACCGCGATACGATCAACGTTTCCGCCGAAGCGGTAGCCGTCTACCGGGCAAGCGCCTGCGACGTGACGCCGATCTATATCTGCAACCCTTTCGAAGACCCCTCTGGAAATAATGGTGCGGCGGCCGCCGAGGCGCTGCACACGAATTTCGCCGCCGGCGCCCTTTACGGAGTGCAGATCGAGCTACACAGCACATCCTCCAGCTCTCCGGGGCCGGGCAATTTCGGGTTCCTTGCGACCTATGGGAATGGGGCGAACGTGCTTGCCGAGGCATTGGCCACGGGCTCGCCCGGTGTATGCTACGAGCGGGACGCACTGGAAACCAAGACGGGTGCCAATGCCGGTCCCGTGGAAGCCGGCCTCAACACGCGCTTCGGCCTTTATTCCGGCTCGTTCGGGAACGCGCGCAACGACGGTCGCTACCGCCCGGCCCGAAACGTGCGGTCCGCGCAATCGCAGACGGGCGGTGCCAACAAGATCTGCGGCGACTACGACCCGGTCATGTCAGGTAGCACGGTTGGCGATACCGCACAGGCCGTGCCCCTCGGTTATGGTGCCGCCATGAGCTCTCTCACGGGCGGTAAGATCAGCACCGGCAACAATTGGCAGTACGGCACCTACTGGGGCGTCGCGCATCCTGGGATGGCGACCGCCACGGTAAGCGATATTCTGAGCAATTATTCGAGCTATCCATCGCCAGCCGGCTCGCCGTCGCAGCCTTCGGCTTACGATGTCTATCGTTACGAGCTCGCAAATCCCGCGCGGATCGGCGACGCCTCCGCGAATGGTGAGACAGGCGCGCCATTGACGGGTGGCCAATGCTATAGCGGACCGGCTCTTTCTAACTACACCGCCAGCGAATACGGCGATCGTCGCGAGATCTTTGCTGCCGTTGTCAATTGCAAGGAAGAATACAATGCCGGTCGCTTGACGGGACACAGCGTGGATACGAGGGCAATTGCCTTCGCCCGCATGTTCCTGACCAAGCCCGCAATAGCTGACAGCGGCGAACGCTATCTCTCGCTGGAAATGATCGACATTACCGGCAGAGGCGGCCGCGGTACGCTCGATGAGTTCCTGCGCGAAGAAGCGGAGCTGGTCCGATGATCACGCTGGCAAACATACTGCCGCTTCAGCTTCGATCCGCCTTCTGGCGAGGGGAGGACGGCGCGGTGCTTGTCGAGGCACTGGCGGTGGTGCCTTTCGTGACGCTCTTTACGGCCGGCATTCTCGAGTTCGGCAATATCTTCTGGGAGCGCATGCAGATCGACGCGGGCCTGCGCGACGCCGGACGCTACCTGTCGCGCTGTCGGCCGACCTCGCCGACCTATACGGCGAACTGTACCGAAGCAACCGCGAAACTGATCGCCTTCTATGGGACGCAGAGCCCTGCGGCAAACGCCCCCCTGCGGGTTCGCGGTTGGGGACCCAGCCTCGCCGACATCACCGTAACACCGGTCAGCGCCGACGGCACGATCACCATTGCGACGGCACACCTTTACGAAACCTCTCCGTTGTTCTCCGGGCTCGGTATCGGTGCGATCACGATCACGTCCTCCCATGAAGAGAGGTATATCGGATGGTGATCTTCCGGACCCTCGTCTCGTTCTGCCAGGATACGCGCGGCGTCAGTCTTGTTGAGGCGCTGCTGACGTTCCCGATCGTGATCCTGATCTTCGCCGCCTTTGTCGAGTTCGGCTATGCCATGTCGCAGTGGAACCAGACTGTGAAGGCGCTGCAATATGGCGCGCGGCTCGCGGCCGTATCCGATCCGTTGACCTCGAACTTCGACACAGCTTTCCCCATTAGTGCAGCCAATCCGCTGGATAACGGCAAGGCCGCGCCGAACAATGCGACAATCGCGTCGACTTGTGGGCCGGCTCTTGCCAACTGCAGCGCGGAACTTAGCCGGATTGTCAAGGGAAGCGACGGTGTTTGCGGCACGGCCGGCGATCCGCGCCCTGGCATCTGCGATCTCAACTGGCGCATCCAGCCGGAGAACCTGGTGGTTACTTATCAGCGCTCCGGTCTCGGTTACTGGGGGCGGCCGAATGGGCCGGTACTGACCATGCGCCTGGAAGTGCGCGACGTCACCTTCGATCTTCCCGTCCTCGGCGGCCTGCTCGGCCTCAATGACATTACCATACCCGCCCACCCGGTGACGATCACGACCGAAGACTTGAAAACATGCTCAACCTGCTGAGCCCTTGATATTGCGTGGGGAAGCGAGATGACAGCCCATATGAACTTCGTAGCGTCCACCAAGATCCTTGTTCTTTCCGACGACGCGGCGGCTGCGAGCTTCATGCTCGATACGTTCGGATCGCTTTCCCGCTACGATGTGCGTCATCTGGCGCTGAAGGCGTTCGGCGAAAAGGGGCGCCTCGATCCGGCGCAGTTCGATCTGATCGTGCTCGATGTCGACAACGGCGACATGCTGAACCAGCCGGAGCTCTTTTCTTTCCGTGCCGGCCACCGCAACATTCCGCTCATCGTCGTCTCGGAAGATTTGCCGGACGACAAGCTGCGGCTGCTCTTCCGCCTCAACGGCAATGACTGGCTGAAGAAACCGCTGGAACGCCGCGTGCTGATCGACATGATCTCGACGCACGCGCCGACGGCGGGCGCGAGCGACAGCCGCGTCCATGCCGTCGTCTCGGCCGTCGGCGGGGCGGGAGCGAGCGTGATCGCATCCTCGCTCGCGCACGTGCTGGCTCAGCCCACGAAAAATTCGTCGCCGCGCGTCGATCTGTTCGACATGGACTTCTCGTCCGGGTCGCTCGGCTATTACCTCAACCTCGTCAATGACTATGACCTGATGCCGGTCATCGCCAATCCATCGCGCGTCGATCTCGAATTCATCGATCTCGTACGCAAGCGCCATTCCGGCGGCTTTTCGCTGCTGTCGTTCAAGCAGCCATCGGTCCTTTTGTCGCCGAAGGGGGCCGAACTGGTATTGCGCATGCTCGATGTCGCGGCATTCGAAAGCGACCAGACGGTCCTCGATATCCCTTACTACAGCACGCCCTGGAAGGACGAGGTGCTGGGATCGGTCAACAGCATCACCATCGTCACGGAAATGACCATTCCCGCGCTGCACCAGGCCAAGGAACTCTACCTCAATCTGGTGCGCCTGCGCGGCAGTTCGGACTCGATCTTCGTCGTCATCAACAAGTACCGCACCAAGCTCTTCAGCCTTGGGGTGCGCCGGGAACAGGCCGACAGGATTTTCAAGGAAACCCACGCGCATGTCGTCGCCTATGACTGGGACACGCTGAGCGAGGCCGTCAACCGCGGCGTGCTGCCGGTCGAGGTGAATGCGCGTTCGCGCTTCTGCAAGGCCGTCGGCAAACTCGGAGCGCTCGTCCGATGAACGCAGGCGCGCACAGGAATGTACCGCGGCGGCGGTGCGGCGAGAGAGGAGGGTGCCGGAGGATGCGGGCGGTGTTTGCAACGGTCGCCTTCGGGCTCGCGTTTTGGCTGCACGGGGCGGCCGCAAGCGAGCAAGTGCCGCGGAACCTCGGACCGGCAACCGGCGTCACCGTTACCTCCGAGCAGAACTATCCGGCCGGCACGATCGTCATCGTCAGTGAAAGCCGGATACTCGATCTCGTCCTCTCCGGTGGCAGGGCAATCCGCTACAGGATCGGCGTCGGCCGCGACGGTTTCCGCTGGAGCGGCGTCGTGAAAATCGGCCGCAAGGCAGAGTGGCCCGACTGGCGGCCGCCGGCCGAGATGAAGGCGCGCGCGCCGGGGCTCCCGGAACTCGTGCCGGCCGGGCCGTTCAATCCAATGGGTGCCCGCGGGATCTATCTCTACCGGGGAGATGCCGACACGCTCTATCGCATTCACGGGACGAACGACCAGTCGACAGTTGGCGATTTTGCGTCCTCCGGCTGCTTCCGCATGAGCAATGCCGACGTCATCGATCTCTATGACCGGGTGCGGATCGGCGCCACGGTTGTTGTGAAATAGTTGGAAGGGGGAAGGGCTGATGGCGAACGGGTTCATAGGACGCTTTTACAAGCAGCCACTGCAAGGCGTGGAGCGCCAGCACGTTGCAGACATTGCCTCCAACGATGCGGCCGCGTTTGCGCCTGCGCCAAACGTGGCGGCTGCCCAGGCGACGACTGCGGTCAAGGAGGAATCGCCGCTCGGCCTGGATATGGTTTCAGAGCGGGTCAACCTGCATCGCCATCTTCTGGACCACATCAATCTCGGCATTCTCGATACGCTTGACGACGAGGAGATCGCCACCGAAATCCGGCCGCTGGTGAAGGATTATATCCGCCGGAACAACTCTCCCTTGAATGCCAGGGAAATCAACGATCTGGTTCGTGACATCACCGACGAGATGCTCGGCCTCGGGCCGATCGAGCCGCTGCTGGCGGACGAGTCGGTGGCCGATATCCTCATCAACGGTCACAACAGCGTCTACGTCGAGCGACGCGGCCAGCTCGAAAGCACGGCGGTTCGCTTCAAGGACGAGGACCACCTGCTCAGGGTGATCAACAAGATCGTCTCGGCCGTCGGCCGCCGTGTGGACGAAGCAACGCCCATGGTCGACGCTCGCCTCAAGGACGGCTCGCGTGTCAACGTCGCCATCAGGCCGATCTCGGTCGACGGGCCGCTCGTCTCGATCCGCAAGTTTACCCGCAAGCCGCTGACGCTGGAGCGTCTCGTCGAATATGGCGCGATGGCGGATGCGATGCGCATTCTCCTGAGCGCGGCGGTCAAGGGCAGGGTGTCGATGATCATCTCAGGCGGTACCGGTTCGGGCAAGACGACGCTGCTCAACGCGCTTTCCTCGCAGATTTCGTCGAGGGAGCGGTTGATCACGATCGAAGACGCCGCCGAACTGCAGCTCCAGCAGCCGCATGTCGGGCGGATGGAAACCAGGCCGCCGACGCTTGACGGCCGGAACGAGGTCCGCCAGCGCGAACTCCTGAAAAACGCGCTTCGCATGCGGCCCGACCGCATCATCGTCGGCGAGGTACGCGGCGAGGAGGCCTTCGACATGCTCCAGGCGATGAACACCGGTCACGAAGGATCGATGACGACCATTCACGCTAACACCCCGCGCGATGCGGTCAGCCGGCTCGAGCAGATGGTCGGCATGGCGGGTATGCCGATGTCGCAGCTGAGTGTCCGATCGCAGATCTCGTCCGCGATCTCGCTCATCGTCCAGGTGCAGCGCTTGAACGACGGCAGCCGCAAGGTCGTCTCGGTTTCCGAGATCACCGGCATGGAGGGCGAGGTCGTGCAGATGCAGGAAATCATGCGCTTCAAAAAGATCGGGACGGACGAGAACGGCCGCATCCACGGCGAGTTCCGAGCCACCGGCTTGCGCCCGCGCTTCGTCGAGGAATTCGCGGAACTCGGAATCATCATCCCTCCGGCGATTTTCGAACCGGGGAAACCACTACAGACGGGGTCCAGCAAGCCATGACCCTGATCCTGCTCTACGCGGCCGTATTCGTCGCGGCGCTGGTGTTTGTGGAAGCGCTGCTGCGCAGTTACTTCCGGACGTCCGAACGTCACAGGGCGGTGAACGACCGTCTGAGCCTGCTCGCGGCGAGCGAGAATCATCGCGAGACCTACCGCGAAATGCTGAAGCAGCGCGGTGCGGACAATGAGTGGCGATCGCTGCCGTTGATGCAGCGGCTGAGGCAGTACTACGTGCAGTCCGGCATCAAGTTCGATGGGAAGCGGTTTGCCCTTTATGCCGTCGCCGGCGCCCTCGTCGTCTGGCTTCTCCTCCAATTTCTCGTTCCGAGCACATTGGTCCGGATTCCGATCTTCCTTGCGGTGTTCCTTCTCGTGCCCGTGCTCATCGTCTGGCGGGTGCGCGCCAAGCGCATACGCAAATTCGCCGAGAAGCTTCCCGAGGCGCTCGACGTTGCCAACCGGAGCCTTGCGGCAGGGCATCCTTTGCCGGCGGCGATCTCGCTGGTAGCGCGCGAGATGCCCGATCCGATTGGAACGGAGTTCGGCCTACTGTCGGACGAGCTGACCTATGGCGTCACGCTCGATGATGCGCTCATGAACCTCAATGACCGGGTGGGGGTGGAAGACCTCAATCTGCTCGCCATCTCGCTGAGCGTCCAGGCCGGAACCGGCGGCAATCTCGTCGAGATCCTGCAGAACCTCTCGAAGACGTTGCGTGACCGGTCGATGTTGAAGGCGAAGGTCAGGGCAATCTCCTCGGAAGGGCGGATCACGGCGATCTTCATGTCAATGTATCCGTTTCTTCTCTACGCTATGATCAAGTTGCTTTCTCCGACCTATTTCGACCCGGTTTGGGAGAGTGGCTACGGAGGCACGATCGCTGCGGGCCTGCTGGTGATTATGGCTATCGGAAATGTCATTCTCTACAAGATGGTTAACTTCGAGTACTGAGCCCGCCATGTGGAACGAGTACGGCATCTATCTCATTGTCTTCTTTTCGGTCCTGATCTTTTCAGCCGCCGCTTCCGAAGTCGTCTTCCGCCGGCGCGAGGTGGGCCTCAGGCTCTCGGAAACGAAGACGAGAGCACGAGGCGACGAACTGCATGTTGGTGACGGAGCGATCGCCGATCTCGGCGAGGCGGAGAACCGGCTGATCCGCCGCTATTTCGACATCACCCGTAGTGACACCAACCCCAATTCCACGCAAAACCGGCTGATCCGAGCCGGCTATTTCAGCGCCAACGCCGTTACGACGTTCCAGATGATCCGCGCGATCATATGCATCGGCGTCATGGTTCTGGCTGTCTGGGCCTTTAATCGCTTCTTTCCTGAGATTTCACGCGTCGCGACCCTGCTCGGCGCGATGTTCGCGGCCGGTGCCGCCTTCATCCTGGTGAATATCTATATCGACCGGCGGGGCGACGCCAAGGAACGCGATTACCGCCGTCTTTTTCCCGACTTCATGGACATGCTGATCGTCTGTCTCGACGCCGGCATGAGCATCGAAGCGGCAGCAAACCGCGTGGCGCGGGAATTCGTCGCCAAGCAGCAGGATTTTGGGTTGCATCTCTCGATCATGATGTTGGAGGTGCGCGGCGGGCGCCGGTTGCGCGAGGCGCTTGCCAATCTCGCGACGCGACTGAGGATCGACGAGGCACGCGCGCTTTCGGTTCTCTTCCGCCAGTCGGAGGAGCTTGGAACAAGCGTCACGCAGACGCTCCGGGTCTACAGCAAGGAAATGCGCGATCTTCGCATCGTCCGCGCCGAGGAAAAGGCCAACGCCCTGCCGATCAAGATGCTGCTGCCGCTCGGCGCCTTCCTGTTTCCCGTGAGCCTGGTCATTGTGCTTGTGCCTGTCGTCATCCGCGTGGTCAGCCTTCTCGCCGGCATGGCGCCCGGCGGTTAAGAGTAGCGAGGACTCGATGCAATATTCGCTTAACCAGGACCGTGAGGATTTCGCTCCGACGCTTGATCTCCGCATGCCGATGGCGCCGGCTAGCGTGGAAGAAACCGGGCTCGAACTGTCGTTCCTGCTGCGGTTGGCGGCGCAATGCGCGACCGAACAGGACACGGTCACGCCATCGCATCTGGCGGAGCGGATGAAGCTGCCCAAGGTGGTGGTCAACCTGCTGGTCAAGGAGCTTGTGAAGCTCGCCTATTTCGAGGCACGGGGGCTCGCCGGCGACGATGTCAGATCCGACATCCGCTACGCACTTTCGATGAAGGGCCTCGAATATGCCCACGTCGCCTCCCGGCAATCGTCCTATGTGGGGCCGGCGCCGGTGTCGCTCGACGCCTTCTGTCGGCAGCTCGGCTTGCAATCGATCCATCACGAACGGGTGACGCATGACCTTCTGATCGAGAGCCTAGAGGGCCTTGTGCTATCGCCGTCGTTGGTCGAAAAACTCGGCCCGGCGATGAATTCCGGGCAGTCCATTCTGCTTTACGGACCACCCGGCAACGGCAAGACGAGCATTGCCGAGCGTACGTCGCGTCTGTTCCGACAGACGATCTGGGTGCCCCATGCTGTCGAGGTCGGCGGCTATGTCATCCGCTTCTACGACGAAGCCGTCCATCAATCCGTCGGAACGGTGCCATATCCGAAGTCGGACCAGCGATGGGTCGAATGCCGGCGGCCAGTGATCAAGACCGGTGGCGAACTGACCCTCGACCTGCTCGATCTGGCCTTCAACGAGGGGTCGAATGTTTATGAGTCGCCGATGCATCTCAAGGCATCCGGCGGCGTCTTCATTATCGACGATTTCGGTCGTCAGCAGGTGTTGCCGCAAGCGTTGATCAATCGCTGGATCGTGCCGCTCGAGCGTGGCTACGACTTCTTGACCCTGCATACGGGAAAGAAGTTCAAGGTTCCGTTCGACGAGCTCGTGGTCTTCTCCACCAACATTGCCCCGAAGGACCTTTCGGACGAAGCGGGTCTGCGGCGGCTGAAGTACAAGATATTTGTCAATACTCCTTCGCGGGCAGAATATATCCGCATCTTCGGCACCTATGCGAAGAACGTTTCGGTAGAACTGCGCGAGCGAGACCTGGAGCTGTTCTACGATCGGAAATACACTGGCGAATCACTGGCGTCCTGTTACCATCCCAAATACCTCCTGGATTTCATCGGATCCTATTGCGAGTTCAACGCGATGCCGAAGGTGGCTTCGCTGGAAATGCTGGAACGGGCATGGGAGGGCGTGTTTACGCTGGATTAGGATCCGTAGCGGGATACGGGAAGCAATGGGTGCGTACCTTATTAAGGAATGCCTGAAATACTGATGCAATGGAATTCAGCGACTTGATCCTGCTTGCGGCGGAGTGATGCGGATGACCAGTATTCCGGATGTCGATGTCGAATCTGACGGCGCGAGGCAACGCGTCGAGCGACCAGCCAAGGAACCGAGCCGCTCGAAAGGGGCGTCCCTGATTACGCTTGCGCTGTTGCTCCTGCCGTTGAACGCCGGCATTCTTCTTTACACGGCTAAGAATGCGGCCGATAGCCGCGAGAGCCTCGCCGCGCTCAAGCGTTCCATCGATGGCCTGAAAGAACTGGTCGACAAACAGGGGCGGCATATCGCCCGAAGCGCCAAGGCCGAGGACATGGCAATCGTTCGCCAGCGTCTGGAGGGCCTGCGCAAACAGATCGCCGATTTCGATGCCGGCATGCGTTCAGGTTTGGTTGCCTCCGGCGGAAGCCTGATCATGAGCGCGCCCGGAAAGGGCGTGACACAACGGCTGGAGCCGTCGGCCAATGCCTTCTCCGCCGGACTGCAGGTGGCGGAAGACAATCTCGCCTCGACTGGCACCCAAGGTGTCTCCGTTGCGGACCTGCCGCATTACGAACGCTCGATCTCGCCCGAGGGTAAACTGATCCTGCGCAAGGTGAGGTGATCTGCGGGTTTTCCGCCGAACCGATTTTTTCTTTTCGAAAGCCGCTCTCGGCGAGGATCAAAAATCGTGTCACAGTGGGATGCGGCCTTTTCGCCGCACGTTGCCGCCCACTCCGCCCGCATGAACCGCGTCGCGCGCACTCTATCGTTGCGCGAACTTCACGCTGTTTTTCATGAGTTCCAGGTTCCTGGCCGTGGTCTCGTTCGCCGGATCGAGTTCATAGGCCTTCAGGAAGTAACGCCGGGCTTTGGGCAGGTCGCCACGCAAAAGATGCGAGTATCCGATATTGTTGTAGTAGACCGCCGTGTTTCCGATCATGCCCGAGAGCTGCTGGTAGGCACGGTCTGAGGTATCGAAGCGACCGATCATGTCGGCGGAGGCGGCAAAGCCCAGCCAAGCGGACGGGTCTTCGGGAAAGACCGCTACGGCCCGCTTGTAGATGGCGTAGGACTTACCGTAGTTCTTCTCCTTGAACTGCAGCTTTCCCTTGGTTACCAACTCGTCGTTCTTGTAGAAGGCTACGGCCGAATCATCCTCGAGTGTTTTGGCGCTATCGCCGAAGGCCGCCACGTCGTCGAGGGCGGCCGATTGGCAGCCGGCCAGCAGGATTCCGCCCGCGAGCAATAAGGTGAGGCACCTGATCCGCGATCTGATCTGAGAAGTTGCCATCTATTCCCCCGATTTTTGGCTAAAGTAGCCTCGCGCCTGCAAGCACTCACGGAAAATCTTCCGAAAAAAATGCTAATAAATGTAGAATTGAAACAATGAGTCGCATTAAAGAGACACATCGCGCATCTTAAGGCGGTGCCGTGTTCGGTGACCATCGCCATGAACGGTTTCAATCTGCCGGCTCAATTGCTGGCAAGTCAGGTCGTTCCGGTCCGAACAGAAAGTTACGATCGGTAAGCCCCAGTTAAGCGTCGCCTTATATATGAACAGTGTCCGAGCGGACGCGCTCCAGTCAAAGGGGATGCCTGCAAATGCGAGCTTCAGTTCTAACCTTCCTTCGACTCGGCCCATGTGGCGCTTATGCATTGGCGGCTGCGTTTCTGGCCAGCATGGTTCTGCTTGCCTATTATCCCGCGAGCGAGTTCTCCTGGTGGCTCTACATGACGATACTTCCGGTCATGCGCGAACCAGTCTTCATACTTCTCGCCGTTCCCGGCGTCGGGCTTTGGAGTGCCGCCGTGATTCTGGTGCTCGCAGCGCTTTTGGGAATCCTTCTGGCGATCCGGCCCGATCGATATCCGCGCACGCGCTTCATCCACGCGCACGTCGCCTTGATCGCCACCGCGCTCGGCATGGTGCGGGCCGCAATCGCCCAGGCCGGCGTTTCAGGCCTCTCGTTGCCGCAGGTGCTGCGCGGCGACTGGTCTTTCCTGCCGCCCGCCTATTCGCCGCTTGGGTCCGCGCTTTTCGTCGTCGTCCTTGCCGCCTGTGCCTGCTGCCATTTCGCGATCATCCGGCGTATCCGCGTAAGATAGCGCGACCCACTGTGCCGCACCTGCGCGGGTCCTAACCGTTGTTGACCGGCGAAGACGCGGGACGACATCAGTGCGATTGGGTGACGAGCCGGCTTGATCTCCAATAGGACGCCGGTTCGCCCAAAAGTTCGGTCACGCCGGCCCGCTCGAAAGCCAGCTTTCGCTCTCGCGCCGCGGAGTCCAGAATATCCGCCGTATCAAGATGTTCGATGCGCCGGCCGCGCATGAGCACCCTTCCGTTGACGATGACGGTGTCGACATCCGCGGCATTGGCGAAATGCGCAAGCCGCGTGACCGGCATGCCTGGCGGGTAGAGATGGGGCTTGCGCATGTCGATGAGCACGATATCCGCCTTCTTGCCGGTTTCCAGTGAACCCAGCTCGCTTTCGAGGCCGAGTGCCCGAGCGGCGTCGATCGTCGCCATTTCGATGGTCTTGCCGGGGGGCAGGTAGCTTGGATCGCGGAAATGCCGGCGATGATAATGCATGCACTGCGCCATGTGGCGGAACATGTCGTAACCCCGATCGGGCGCCGCGGCATCGGAGCCGAGGCAGACGACGATGCCGGCATCGATCAGTTCCGGAACCGGGCAGCGACCGTAGATCGACATGATCGCGCTTGGATTGTGGATGATGGAGGCGCCGGTTTGCACAAGAGCCTCGAAGTCTGCCGGCGTGAGATCGACGCTGTGGCCGAGCAGGGCGAATGGACCCAGAACACCGAGATCGCGGGCGAGCGCGATCGACCCTTCGCGATGCCCGTCCTGGGTGAAGAGGACCTTCTTGCGCTCGCGCAAGGCCATCACCGCGTCGCCCATGTCCTTGACTTTCCGGCGTGCCGGCCCCTCCACGACATCGGCGGCATAATAGACGGGCATTGCCAGCGCGACGCCGGTGCGGCGGTCGAGCACGTCATTCCAGCGATCGATCAGGTCTTCGCACACCTCCAACTGGTGCTCGAAGGAAATGGCGATATCCCGGCCATCATTATTTTCGTAACGCCGATAGCTGCGGGGGAAGGGCGGACGGGTTGGCCCGACCGCGAGAATGGTGCGAAGGCCTGCCTCCGCGGTTGCCGTGCAATGCGCGTCGCCGAATGTCGGATCGTCGGTGCGCATGATGTCGGCACCGCCGCCTAGCAGAGTCATCGCCGTCGTAACGCCGCCTTGAAGCCGCTCCAGCAGCGTCAGGCGCGCCTCCGCCCGCCAGAAGTCGGCGGTCGACGCGCGGGCGTAGATCGCCTCGCAGACCTCGAACCAGCGGTCGACGTCGCCGCAGCCCGCAGCTCGCACCAATCCATGCCCCGCATGCGAATGGCAGTCGATAAGGCCCGGCATTGCGACCATGCCGGAGCCATCGATGATTTCCCGGGCGTCCCGCGGCGGCTCGTCGGCCTCGCTGCCAATGCCCGCGATGCGGTCTCCGGCAATGGCCAGCCACGCCCGGTCGATTACCCGTCGCTCGTTATCTACGGTGACAGCAGTCACATTGCGCAGGAGAATATCCGGCTGCTCCATGTCGTTGCCTTTCGGATTTTCAGTCGAGATCGGGCTCAGGCGCCCAGGATGTCTTCGAGGTTCCGGGCCGCGACGCGATCGGTCTCGAGGTCGAGCTGGTTCTCGATATGGGCGAGATGGTGATGCATCACTGCGAGCGCCTTTCTGGCATCGCGGGCGACGATGCAGTCGACAATGGCGTTATGCTCGTCCGGGCCGCAGTTCAGCACGTCCTTCTGCCGGTACATCGCCATGATCAGGGACGTTCTGGAAACCAGGTCCCGCAGCAGATCGGCGAGGATCTGCGACTGTGCAAGCTCGGCGATCAAGAGGTGGAATGCGCCCGAAAGCCGGATGGCGGCGGCGATATCCCGGTTGGAGTGAGCGCGGCGTTCCGCCTCGACGTGATTTCGGAGCCGGTCGATGCCGCCGGCATCGATTGTCGCGCAAAGTTTCTCGACGAGCCGTTCCTCGATCGTCCGCCGGGCGAAGAAGACATCTCGCGCCTCCTCGGTGGACGGCTGGGAGACGAAGGCGCCACGATTGGGTACGAGCGTGATCAAGCCGTCACGCGCAAGGTTCTGCAGCACTTGGCGAATGCGGGCCCGGCTCGCCGAAAAGATCTCGGAAAGCTGCTCTTCCTTCAGCCTGGTGCCTGGGCCGATCTGCCGCTCGGCGATGGCGCTCCAAAGCCTCTGATAGATTTCCTGATCCGTCGCAGGCCGTGTGCCGGCTTCCATGTCCATTCCGCATTCCTCCCCGGCGCGCCGAAATCACCTCGACACCATTCAAGCGGAAACGGAGCTTTTGTCAACATTGTTCCAGATGATTGTTGACAATTCATCGCATGAGTGTCAGCAATATCCCCCAGGAACTGTATCCAGCGTCGCAAAAGCGAGCGCCAGAGGACCATTGTTCCGAACGGGAGGAGTTACATGAGGAAGTTTCTGCTCGCCGCCACCGCGGCGGCGCTGGTTCAGCTTGGCCTGGTTGGGGCTGCCGGCGCGAACACGCTTCGTTACGCTTCGGCTGGCGACATCTATGGGCTTGATCCGCATTCAATGACGGACAGCTTTTCGATCAATTTCCTGCTGCACGTCTACGAACCGTTGGTGCGCTACAACAAGGAACTGAAGATCGAGCCGGCGCTCGCCGTTTCCTGGGAGGTCGTCAAGCCGGACGTGATCCGCTACAAGCTCCGCCAGGGCGTCAAGTTCCACGACGGCTCGGATTTCACCGCCGACGACGTGGTCATGTCGCTGATGCGCGCGACTGACGATAAGTCGCCGATCAAGGGCAACCTGCCGGCGCTGAAGTCCGCCGAAACGGTCGACGACTATACGGTAGATCTGCACCTCAGTGGCCCGACGCCGCTGCTCAACAACTATCTCACCAACATCGCGATCTTCGATGCGCAGTGGCTGGAGAAGAACGGCGCCGTCAAGCCGGTCAATGCCGAGCTCGGCGAGGAGGGCTACACTACCACGCACGCCAACGGCACAGGCCCGTTCAAGCTCGAAAGCCGCCGCCCGGACGCGCAAACGGTTCTGGTCGCCAATGAAGCCTGGTGGGAGAAGCCGGAGCACAATCTCACCAAGGTCGTGCACACGCCGATCAGCTCGGACGCGACCCGCGTCGCAGCGCTGCTCTCCGGCGAGGTCGACATCATCACGCCGTCGCCGTTGCAGGATGCCAAGCGCATCGCCGGCTCTCCGGGCACCAAGGTGCTGGAATCTCCCGGCCTGCGCACGATCATGATGAACTTCAACATGCGCGACAAGCTGGTCGACGGGAATGTCGAAGGCAATCCTTTCAGGGATGTGCGTGTCCGCAAGGCCGTTTACCAGGCGATCAACATGGACCTCGTCCGCGACAAGATCATGCGCGGCAAGTCCCGCAATGCCGGCATGCAGATCGCTCCGGAAGTGCCAGGTTTCGACGAGAAGCTCAACCGGCGCTTCCCCTATGATCCCGCGGCCGCCAAGGCGCTGCTCACCGAAGCCGGCTATCCGAACGGCTTCCAGTTCAACATGAATTGTCCGAACGACGCCTACGTCAACGACGAGGAGGTCTGCCAGGCGATGACCGCGATGCTGGCGCAGGTCGGCCTCAATGCCAAGCTGGTGACCGAAGCCCGCACGCTGCACTTCAAGAAGGCGCAGGAAGGCCAGACCGACATGTTCATGATCGGCTGGGCGACGCTGCCGATGCTCGACGGCTTCAGCGTGCTTTCCGCCATGCTGCATTCGCCGGAAGACAAGCTGGGCACCTGGAATCCCGGCGACTACAAGAACGCCAAGGTCGACGAGCTGACCAAGAAGATCGACGTCGAACTCGATGAAGCCAAGCGCCGCCAGATGATGATCGAGGCCTTCGGCATCACGGAGGAGGAGGTTGCCTGGCTGCCTCTGCACCAGCAGCCGCTGTCCTGGGCCGTGCGTGACAATGTCGAGGTCGTACAGACCGCCGACGACCTGCTGCGCCTCTGGTACACGCGTATCAAGTAGCCGAAACGGGCCTTGCCCCCGTGAGCGGGCAGGGCCGTTTTCACGATCAGCCCGCACCGACCGTGGCGCGGGCGGACCCCAAGGGAGTTGGGTCGATGCTCGTATTCCTCGTCCGCCGTCTTCTTCAGGCCGTCATGGTCATGCTCGCGGTGGCTTTCATCGCCTTCCTGATGTTCCGTTATCTCGGCGATCCCGTGAACAACATCGTTTCGCAGGACGCGACCCAGGAACAGCGCGAGGAGGTGCGAAAGCGGCTGCGCCTCGATGATCCGCTGATCCTGCAATACGGGCGTTTCGTCGTGAATGCCGCGCAGGGCGATTTCGGTGTGTCCTACCGCAATAGCCGGCCGGTGAGCGCCCTGCTCGCGGAACGGTTCCCGGCAACGGCCGAACTGGTGCTGGTGGCGGCCATTCTGTCGCTGGCGCTCGGCATTCCGCTCGGCATCTACACGGCGCTAAAACCCCGTGGGGTGCTGAGCCAGGGCCTTCAGATCCTCTCCCTGGTTGGCATTTCCCTGCCAACCTTCGTGACCGGTATCCTGCTGATCCTCGTCTTTTCGGTGTGGCTTGGCTGGCTGCCGTCCTTCGGTCGCGGTGATGTCATCGATATCGGCTGGTGGTGGACCGGATTCCTCACTGCCACCGGGCTGAAGGCGCTGATCCTGCCGTCCTTCATGCTCTGCCTGTTCCAGCTCACCCTCATTATGAGGCTGGTGCGGGCCGAGATGCTCGAGGTGCTGCGTGCCGACTACATCAAATTCGCAAGGGCACGGGGCTTGCGCAATCGGACGATCCACTTCCGGCATGCGCTCAAGAACACGTTGATTCCGGTCGTCACGATTTTCGGGCTGCAACTCGGCGGTCTCATTGCCTTCGCGATCATCACCGAGACGGTGTTCCAGTGGCCGGGCATGGGCGCTCTGTTCATCCAGGCAGTCAACTTCACCGACGTTCCGGTGATGGCGGCCTACCTCGTCATGGTCTCGCTGCTCTTCGTCATCATCAACACCAGCGTCGACCTTCTCTACAACGTCATCGATCCGCGCCTTCGCACCGACCAGACCCGGGCGACAGGGCGTGGCGCCTGAGGACATGGCCATGAGCGACACTTCCTTCACCGGGCGTCTCCGCAGCTTTGCCGACAGCGACCTGTTCTACAGCTTCCGTCGGTCCAAGACGACGATCATCGCCGCTGCCGCACTGGTGCTGCTCTTCGTCACCGCGGTCTTCGCGCCGCAGATCGCGCCCCATAATCCGTTCGACATCGCCGGTCTCAACCTGCTCGACAGCGAGCTGCCCCCCTCCTGGATGGAGGGTGGCAACCCCGCCTACTGGCTCGGCACAGACACGCAGGCGCGCGACGTCGTGTCTTCGATCTTCTACGGATTGCGTATCTCGCTCTTCGTCGGTTTCGCCAGCGTTCTCCTGGCGGCGGTGCTCGGCGTCTTTCTCGGCCTTGTCGGCGGTTTTGTCAGCGGGTTCGTCGATGCGATCATCATGCGCGTCGCCGACGTGCTGCTGAGCTTTCCGGCAATCCTCGTCGCGTTGCTCATCAATGGCGTCATGCGCGGCATCCTTCCGGCAAACCAGCACGAGGGCGCGGCGATCGTTGTTCTGGTGCTCGCGATCGGCCTCACGAACTGGGTGCAATATGCGCGTACCGTGCGCGGCTCGACGCTTGTCGAGCGCCAGCGCGAATATGTCCAAGCCGCCCGCACGATCGGCGTCGGTCGGCTGCGCATCATGCTCACGCACATCTTGCCCAATGTGCTCGGGCCGGTGCTGGTCATCGCCACCATCAATCTCGGCATGGCGGTCCTGACCGAGGCGACGCTTTCCTTCCTTGGCGTCGGCATGCCGCCGACGCAACCCTCGCTCGGCACCCTCATCCGCGTCGGCAACGAATATCTGTTCTCCGGCATCTGGTGGGTGGTGATCTTTCCCTCGGCGACGCTTGCCGTGCTGGTTCTTGCGGTCAACCTGATCGGCGACTGGCTGCGCGACGCACTCAATCCGAAACTGAGGTGATGTCATGGCCTTGCTCGAAGTCGAGAATCTCAAAGTCGAGTTCCCCACCCGAAAGGGCGTGTTGACCGCCGTCGACAATGTTTCCTTCTCTGTCGAACAGGGGGAAATCCTCGGGGTTGTCGGCGAGTCCGGTGCCGGCAAATCGATGACCGGCGCTGCCGTCATCGGCTTACTCGAACCGCCGGGCCGCATCGGTGGCGGTCAGATCCGCCTCGACGGCAAACGCATCGACAATCTCTCACCTGACGAGATGCGCAAGGTGCGCGGCCGTCACATCGGCGCGATCTTCCAGGATCCGCTGACGAGCCTCAATCCTCTCTTCACGGTCGGAAAACAACTGATCGAGACGATCCGGACGCATCTGCCGATGCCAGCCGCCGAAGCGCGTAAGCGCGCCATCGAATGGCTGGCCGAAGTCGGCATCCCGGCACCCGATCGGCGCATCGATCAGTACCCGCACCAGTTTTCCGGCGGCATGCGGCAGCGCGTCGTCATCGCCCTTGCGCTCTGCGCGGAACCGCGCCTGATCATCGCCGACGAGCCGACGACCGCACTCGACGTTTCGGTCCAGGCCCAGATTATCGCACTGTTGAAACGCGTCTGTCGGGAGCGCAACGCGGCGGCGATCCTGGTCACCCACGACATGGGCGTGATCGCCGAAACGGCAGACCGGGTGGCGGTGATGTATGCAGGGCGCCTCGCCGAGATCGGCCCGGTCGCGCGCGTGCTGCAGAAGCCGAGCCATCCCTACACGGCAGGGCTTATGGGCTCTATCCCGCGCATCGGTCCGCGGCCGGACCGGCTTGTCCAGATCGAAGGATCCATGCCGCGCCTCACCGACATTCCAAAAGGTTGCGCCTTCAATCCGCGCTGCCCGAAGGCCATTGCCGAATGCCACCATCTCCGGCCGGAACTCAGGCCGGTTGCCGACGGCGCCGCCGCCTGCCTGCTTTATGAAGGGGTGACACAATGAACGCCGCACCTGCAAGAATGAAGGTCGTCGACGACCGGCCGTTGCTGTCGGTCAAGGGCCTGAAGAAACACTTCGCGATGTCGAAGCCCTTGCTGAACCGCCTGATCGAAGGCGGTGAAACGCAGACAGTCAAGGCCGTCGACGGGCTCGATCTCGAAATCCCACGTGGCCAGACGCTGAGCCTCGTCGGTGAGTCCGGTTGCGGCAAGTCCACGGTGGCGCGGCTGATCATGGGGCTCTCCACCCCGTCGGCCGGCAGCATCCTCTTCGACGGCGCCGATATCTCGCAAGCGCCGGCCGGGCAGCCTGCCGCCGTGCGCCGGCGCATGCAGATGATCTTTCAGGACCCCTATGCCAGCCTCAATCCGCGCTGGCGGGTACGCGATATCATCGCCGAACCGCTTCGTACCTACGGCCTCTGCGCCTCGCGCGAGGAAGAGCGCCGCGAGGTCGACCGTCTACTCGAATTCGTTGGCCTGAACTCCAGGGATGGCGACAAGTTTCCGCATGAATTTTCAGGTGGCCAACGTCAGCGCATCTCCATCGCCCGCGCCATCTCCACCAAACCGGAGTTCCTCGTCTGCGACGAGCCGACCTCGGCACTCGACGTTTCCGTGCAGGCCCAGATCCTCAATCTGATGCGCGACATGCAGCGCGAACTGGGGCTGACTTACCTGTTCATCAGCCACGATCTTGCGGTGGTCAACTTCATGTCTGACTGGATCGGCGTCATGTATCTCGGCCGACTGGTCGAGGTGTCGCCCGCCGCCCAACTCTTCAACAGTCCGCAGCATCCGTACACCCGGCTGCTGCTCGACACGATCCCCGACCTCGGCATGTCGAAGCGGGACTGTGTGCCGGCTTCCGGCGAGGTGCCGAACCCGATCAATCCGCCGTCCGGGTGTCATTTCCATCCGCGTTGTGCCCTTGCCAATGACCGCTGTCGGCGCGAGACGCCCAACCTCCGCGCTCATGACAACGGCGTGCGCGTTTCGTGCCACGCGGTCGAGGAAGGCCGGGGCGACTTGCCCGCTGTGGCTTCGGCGGGCAACGATCACGCAGCGCAGGCTGTTATCTGAAAGGACCGTCATGGAATTCGACTTTGCCGAACTGCCCGCTCAGGACCGCTACCGCCTGCTGGTGAGCTTCGTCGCGCCGCGGCCGATTGCGCTCGTCACCACTGTCGATGCGCATGGCTGCAACAACGCGGCGCCGATGAGCTTCTTCAACGTGTTCTCGCAGGAACCGCCGCTGGTCATTCTCGGCATGCAGACGCGTCCGGACGGAACGGTCAAGGACACGGTTGCCAACATCAAGCGGTCGGGCGAGTTCGTCGTCCACATGGTCGACATGTCGATTGCCCAGGAGATGATCGTCACCGGTATTAATTTCCCGAGCGATATCGACGAGATCGAATTCGCCGGGCTGACGAGCGTGCCCTCGGTGAAAGTGACGCCGCCACGCATCAAGGAGGCGCCCTGCGCGATGGAATGCCGCGTCGCTCAGACGATCGACTACGAGCGGCGGACCATCGTGCTCGGTGAAGTTGTGCAAATGCATGTCCGCGACGAATGCCTCGACGAGCGCGGCAGATATGTCCGGCCGGAGGTCTATCAGCCGATCGCCCGCCTTCACGCCGACAACTACATCGTCGCCGACCGGCAATTCGTACTGAAGAAGCCGACTGACCTGCTCCATCACGAGGAAGCGGCGGGCTACGGCGAGCGTAAGCCGGAGAAGCTTCCGGGCTGAGCGGCGTACGGCCGCCGCCGCCCCGCAGTGGGCCAACAAGCCGGTCCAGTCGCAATCTCCAATGCAAGTGATCCTTCAATGACAGAACTCCTGCTCAAGAACGTCCGGCCCCTCGGTGGCGCAAAGGTCGACATTCTCATCCGCGAAGGCCGCATCGCCCGCATCGGCAGCGATCTCGCCTGCAGCGGCCCGGCCGAAGACGGTGCCGGCGCCATTGTGCTGCCGGGCCTGGTCGAGGCGCATGCCCATCTCGACAAGTCGTTGTGGGGCATGGGCTGGCATCCCCACCAGGCTGGCCCGACACTCGAGGACAAGATCTCGGCGGAACGCCGGCTCCGCCGCGAGCTCAACATCGATCCGGCACGGCAGTCGGCGCGGCAGGTGGCCCTTGCCTCTGCGAACGGCACGACCGCCATTCGCAGCCATGTCGATATCGACACCGATCAGGAGCTGTGGTGCTTCGAAGGCGTCTCGGCGACGCGCGAGCGCTTCCGCGACGTCATGGACATCGAGATCGTCGCCTTCCCGCAGTCCGGCATGATGATCCGCCCCGGCACGCTTGAACTGATGGACGAAGCGCTCGCCAACGGCGCCGATGTCGTCGGCGGGCTTGACCCGTGCGGCATCGACCGCGATCCGAAAGGCCAGCTCGACGCCGTTTTCCACCTGGCCGAGAAGCACGGCAAGCCTATCGACATCCATCTGCACGAACCGGACGAATTGGGCGCGTTTTCGCTGGAGATGATCGTCGAGCGCACCCGTGCGCTCGCTATGCACGGCAAGGTCACAGTCAGCCACGCCTTCTGCCTCGGCATGACCGACCGCGCCCGCGCACATGCGCTGGTCGAAAAGCTCGCGCGCGAGGACATTGCGATTGCGACCACGGCACCCGCCTCGCGGCCGGTACCGGCGGCGGCCGAACTGCGGAACGCTGGCGTTCGTCTCTGTGCCGGTTCAGACGGCATTCGGGACACCTGGGGTCCCTACGGCAATCTCGACATGCTCGAACGGGCGCTGTTCATTGGCCTGCGCAACAATTTCCGCCGCGACGACGAAGTCGAACATGCGCTCCATATCTGCACGCAGGGCGGCGCCGATGTCATGGCGCTGAAGGACTATGGCCTTCGCGAAGGCGCCTTCGCCGACATCGTGCTGGTCGATGCGGAAACGGTCGCCGAGGCGGTTGCCGCTCGGCCGAGACGCAAGCTGGTGCTGAAGCGCGGCAAGCCGGTCGCGCGTGATGGCCAGGCTCTTTTTACCGTAGAGTGAGTTTCCGATATGCACGAACCACTACTGCTTACCGCCCGCTGGGTTGTCGGTCACGCCGACGGCCGCCATTGCCTCTACCCGAATGGCGAAATCGTCGTCACCGGCGACCGCGTCGTCTTCGTCGGCCATGGCTACCAGGGCGTTGTCGCGCGCCGCATCGACTACGGCAATGCGCTAATCGGGCCTGGCTTCGTCGACCTCGATGCGCTCTCGGACCTTGATACGACTGTGCTTGGCTATGACAACCAGCCGGCGTGGAAGAAGGGGCGCATCTGGCCGGAAACCTATATGGAAAGCGGCCCCTTCGAGATGTACAGCGAAGAGGAGTTGGCGTTCCAGAAGCGCTACGCCTTCTCGCGGCTGATCCGCAGCGGCATCACCACAGCACTGCCCATCGCCTCGCTGTTCTATCGCCAATGGGGCGAGACGGTCGCCGAGTTCACGGCGGCCGCCGAAGCCGCGCGGGATCTCGGGCTGCGCGTCTATCTCGGACCGGCCTATCGTTCCGGCAATTCCTTCGTCCGACGCGACGGCACCATCGATTACCATTTCGACGAGGAGCGCGGCTTCATCGGCCTCGCCGATGCGATTGATTTCTGCCGCAGGTTCGAGGGGGAAGCGGGTGGACTCATCCGCACCATGCTGGCCCCGGACAGGATCGAGACCTGCACCCCGGAGCTTCTCAAACGGTCGGCGGCGGCCGCTGCCGACCTGGACGTGCCGATCCGTCTGCATTGCTGCCAATCGCGCTTCGAATATGACAGCGTACTCAAGCTGCGGGGCATGAGCCCGGCCGAGTGGCTCGACAGTCTCGGCTTTCTGTCGCCTCGCGCGATCCTGCCACACGGAACCCATGTCAGCGGCTGCAACGGCATCGACCGACCAGGCCAGGACCTCGAGATCCTGCGAGACGGCGGCGGAACGATCGTTCATTGCCCGCTCGTTTCAGCCCGACACGGCACTGCGTTGCAATCCTTCCGCGCCTATCGTGACATGGGTATCCGCATCGGCCTCGGGACGGACACCTATCCGCCGGATATGTTCCTCAATATGCAGGTCGGGATGATGCTCTGCCGAGTCGAGGAAGGCGGCACCGAAGGCTGCCGCTCGGAGGATTTCTATGACGCCGCGACGATCGGCGGCGCCGATGCGCTCGGCCGTCCCGATCTCGGCCGGCTGCAGGCTGGCGCGGCCGCCGATCTAATCGTCGTCGATTTCGACGATCCGTTCATGGGCCAGACCATCGACCCTATCCAGACTCTGATGCTGAACGCTTCGGCGCAATCGGTGAAATCGGTGATGATCGGCGGCCGCTTCGTTATGGAGGATGGCGTCATTCCCGGCGTCGACGACCGGGCTTATCGCCAGCGGGCCCAGATGCAGTTCGAGGGCGTGATCGCGAAATATCCGCTGCGCACCTTCGGTCACCCGCCGGTCGAGGAGATCTTTTCGCCCAGTTATCGCATAGTTGGCCGTTAATTTTCGAAATTGGTATGAATTGTATACATTCGTGAGGTACCATCGCGGGTCACCTTGTAATCCGCCGCGGTTTGCGTCATCAGGTCTTTGGCGGAAAGCCTTCGTCAGGAGACCTTGTACAGGAAAGTGCGATGCAGCGCGTGCCGGGAGCCACCAAGAGCGCCGACAAGTCGGACCGATCTGGCGTTGCGCGCAAACGCGCCGGCCGGGCCGACGAGCGCATTCACAGTGAAATATACGCGGCGATCATCAATCATCAGATACGGCCCGCGACGCCGTTGCAGGAGGATGCGCTGGCAACAGCTTTCGGCGTCAGCCGAACCATCATCCGCAAGGTCCTGCAGCGCCTCGCCCACGAGAAGCTCGTGGATCTCATTCCGAACAAGGGCGCCTTCGTCGCGCGGCCCTCGATCGAGGAGGCGCGGCAAGTGTTCGAGGCGCGCCGCGGGGTCGAGTGCATTCTCATTGCAAAGCTTGCGGCAACGATTAGCGATGCGGGCATCGGCCGGCTCACGGATCTCCTCGACGCGGAGGCGGAGGCGCTTACCCGCAATGACAAAAAGCGGCGGCTCCAGCTCTCCGGCGATTTTCATCTCGAACTCGCGGCGCTCGCCGGAAATGCCGTGTTGCGGGATTTCGTCCAGGAACTCGTTTCGCGAACGTCGCTGATCATCGCGCTCTACGAATCGCCTGGGGCCGTGCCCTGTTCCCAGAGCGAGCATCGCGACATCATCGATGCCCTGAAGCGGCGGGATGCGAAGGCGGCCGTGCGGGCGATGGAGCACCACCTCCGCCACATCGAGGCGCAGATCGACCTCGCCGATCAGCCGTCGCGCGTCGATTTCGCCGCGCTGTTCAAACCCGTCGCCTGAGGCTGCGAAGCCGGCGCCGGTATTTCCATCGTTTGAGGTGGAATCAGCCGGCCTTAAGCGACGTCGGGCCGACCAGCCCGTTTCCGGGAGCATAGCTTGCGAGCTTGCCGCGATAGATCTTCGGCAGGGGCGGGGCAAGATCGCCGCGCTTCGACGTCTTGAGACCCATGCCGACGATCGCCTCGGCAAACTTGACCGCCGCAGCGACGCCGTCGATGACCGGGACCTGCAACCGATCCTCCAGATAGGCCGCAAGATCGGCCATGCCAGCGCAACCGAGAACGATCGCCGACGACTGATCTTCGACGAGCGCGCGTTCGCATTCGGCTAAAATGGTGGCGCGTGCATTGGATTCCGGCCGCTCGAGTTCGAGTACGGGTACATCCGTCGCGCGCACGCGCCGGCACTGGTGCTCCATGCCGTAATTGCGAACCAGATGCTCGGTGATGATCCGGGTGCGTTCGAGCGTCGTGACGACCGAAAAGCCGGTGGAGACGAATGTCGCCGCGTGCATGGCGGCTTCGGCGATCCCGAAGACCGGCGCGTCGGTGATCTCGCGCGCGGCGAGCAGGCCCGGGTCACCGAAACAGGCGATGACATAGGCGTCGGCTGCAGGCGCGTCGATGATTTCGTCAATGAGGCCGACAACGCTCATCGCTTCGTCGAAGTGGCACTCGATCGAGGCAGGGCCCGATCGCGATGTCGCCGCGATGATCTCGGTCCCGGGAGCGGCAACCGATCGCGCTGTGGCGGCGATGAGGTCGGTCATCGAACCGGTCGTGTTCGGATTGATGAGCTTGATCCTCATGGCATCCCCATTGAGTTGGCAGTGGCTTCGAGAGAGTGGATAAGAATACAGTATTGTATACGATCATCGCATATTGGATTTGTGAAACCATTTGTCAATGCGCATCTTTCGGTTACCCGCTTAATCGATCGGACATTTTTGGATGCGTTGGCGGCCGACTCGTGCCCCTCTGATGCGGGTTTGTTATGAATCATATTGTATGCAATGTCATTGCTTTGTTGCCGTTGTTATTGTACACAAGTCACCGTCGACGACTAGGGCGGGCGCTTTGCTGGGGAGGTGGGCGCTTTCCGAACACGACCGACAGAAGCAAACAGGGAGGGGAATATGAGAAAGAGATTTTTGACGTTTTGCGCGGCTGCCATCGGTGCCGTGGCGAGTACGGCGCATGCCGCAACGCTCGATATGGTTAAGGCGCGCGGGAAGCTCGTTTGCGGCATTTCGCTGAGCACGCCGGGTTTCGCCGCGCCCGATGAAAAAGGCCGGATGCAGGGTTTTGACGCCGATGTCTGTCGCGCGGTCGCCGCCGCCGTTTTCGGCGACGCGGAAAAGGTTGAATTCGTACCGACCAATATCAACACGCGCTTTCAGGCGCTGCAGTCCGGCGAAATCGACCTGCTTTCCCGACAGACGACGCAAACCTTCTCGCGCGAGTCTTCGCTCGGCCTAGATTTTGGGCCGACCGTCTTCTACGACGGCCAGGGTCTGATGGTCGCCAAGTCGCTCGGCGTCTCCAGTGCGAAGGAGTTGACCGAGGCCGCAATCTGCACGCTGCCGGGGACGACTACGGCGCAAAATCTCAGCGACTTCTTCCGTTCGATCGGCGGCAAGTTCGAACTGGTGGTCTTCGAGAGCCCGGATGAAAACAGGGCTGCCTTCTTTGCGGGACGATGCGAGGCGATCTCCTCGGATCGCTCCGATCTCGCATCGATTCGCGCCGTCGCCAACAATCCGGACGACTATCAGGTTCTGCCCGAGACGATTTCAAAGGAGCCGCTGGCCCCTGCCGTTCGCCAGAACGACTCCAACTGGCGGGATATCATGTCCTGGTCGGTATGGCTGCTGATGGCGGCGGAAGAGAAAGGGATAACGCAGTCCAACGTGGACGACATGCTGAAGAGCGAGGATCCGGAAATCCAGCGCATGCTCGGCGTCACCGATGAGCTTGGAACCATGCTCGGCCTCGACGGCAAGTGGGGCTATCACGTCATCAAGGGCGTCGGCAATTACGGCGAGATCTTCGAACGCAACCTTGGTGAGGGCACACGTCTCGGCCTGACCCGCGGACCGAATGCGTTGTGGAGCGCCGGCGGCCTGGTCTACGCCCCGCCGTTCCGCTGAGCGAACCGGCGCGCTCCCACTGCATGTTTCCTCAAATCCTTCGATTCAGGGACAAAAACATGCAGCAATTCAAAGTGCTACAGCGTCCTTTGCGCGTCTGACAAGACGCGCGGCGCTGTAGTGTCGATCCTTTCATGTGCCTCTCGGTAACGCGGCGGTCGTCATGGTGTTCTTGAATGATATGCGGGTCCGCGCCTTCTGCTATCAGTTCGGTGCGATAGCTCTTGTGGCGTTTGCCAGTTGGACGATGTTCTCCGCTGCAAGCGACAATCTCGCCAAGCAGAATATCGCGACCGGGTTCGGCTTCCTGGCGCGTCAGGCCGGGTTCGTCATCAGCGAGGCCGCCGTTGCCTACCAGCCGACCGACAGCATAGGCCGGGCGATCCTGGTCGGAATTGTCAACACGGTGAAGGTCTCGGCCCTTGCCGCCTTGCTCGGCACTTTTCTCGGGCTCGTGATCGGCGTTGCGCGCATGTCACGCAACCCGCTGCTTGCGCGCCTGGCGCTTGCCTATGTGGAAGTGCTGCGCAATGTGCCGCTGCTGCTCTACCTTTTTCTCTGGTATTCGCTGATCATCCTGGTCTTTCCGCCGGTCAGGCAGGCGCTTCACGTGCTGCCGGGCGTCTATCTTTCCAATAGCGGCCTGGTCTTGCCAGCGCTGGTCCTCGGTGAGGGCAGCACCGCCATCGCCATTGCCATCGCGGCCAGCGCCGCTGCCGCCCTTCTCATCCATCGTATCGCTCGTCAAAAGCGCATCGTCACCGGACGATCGAACCACGGCACCGCAATTGCGTTTCTCACGTTCCTGGCCCCTCCGCTTCTCCTCTGGATGTTTGGTGCGGTCTCGGTCGCCTGGGATGTTCCGGAGGCCGGCCGGTTTCGCCTGACGGGAGGGCTGCATGTGCGGCCGGAATTCGTCGCGCTGCTCTTCGGGCTCATGCTCAGCGTCTCCGCGAGCGTTGCCGAAATCGTTCGCGCCGGGATCCAGGCCGTCGGACCGGGACAATGGGAGGCTGCGGCAGCTCTGGGTCTCTCCCGTTCACGGACCATGCGGCTCGTCGTCCTCCCGCAGGCGCTTCGCCTGATCGTGCCGCCGCTGACGAACACTTACCTGACCGTGTTCAAGAACAGTTCGCTGGCGATCGCGATCGGCTATCCGGATCTGGTGATGGTCTCCAATACGGTCATGAACCAGACGGGGCAGGCGATCGAGACCATCGCCATTTTCATGGGCGTCTATCTCGGCCTGTCCACGGTCATTTCCCTGGCGATGAACTGGTACAATGCGCGCGTCGCGCTGAAGGAGCGCTGATGGCCGACACTCAAACCCTTTCGGCACCGGTCCTGAGGCCCGCAGCTCCAGCGCGACGTTTCGGTCTGCTCGCACCCTATTTCGGGACGCCGGCAAATTCCCTCGTCAGCCTGCTGTCGATCGCCTTCATCTTTCTGGGCGCCAAGCTCGCCCTCGGCTGGCTGTTCATCGACGCCGTTTTCCATGGCGATGCCGCCGTCTGCAAGGCAAGCAGCGGCGCCTGCTGGCCGTTCGTCGCAGAGAAGCTACGCTACATGGTCTTCGGCTTCTATCCGTTCGAGGAACAATGGCGGCCGCTCGTTGCCCTGCTTGTTCTCCTTGCAAGCTGTCTCGTCTCGATGATCCCGCGCTTCTGGTCCCGCGCTCTGCTGTGCGCGTGGGTCATAGCCATATTGCCGTTGCTCTATGTGCTGATGGCCGGCGGTTTCTTCGGCCTCTCCGATGTGCCGACGTCGAAGTGGGGAGGATTGCCCCTGTCCTTCATGTTGTCCTTCGTCGGCCTTGCCTGCGCGCTGCCGCTCGGCATCGGGCTAGCGCTTGCGCGGGCGTCGAGCCTGCCCGCCATTCGCGTGCTCGCGGTCGGTTTTATCGAGATTGTCAGGGGCGTGCCCTTGATCAGCATCCTGTTCATGGCGACCGTCATGTTGCCACTGTTCATGCCGGATGGCGTGACTGTCGACAAGCTGCTACGCGCGCAGGTGGCGATCATCCTCTTTGCCTCCGCCTACATCGCGGAGATCGTCCGCGGTGGCCTGCAGGACGTTCCGAAGGGGCAGTTCGAGGCGGGCTATTCGCTCGGCCTGCACTACTGGCAGGTCATGCGCAAGATCGTTCTTCCGCAGGCGCTGAAGAAAGTCATTCCGCCGATGGTGGGGCTGTTCATTGGTTTCTTTCAGGATACGACGCTGGTCACGATCGTCGGCCTTCTCGACTTTCTCGACACCGTTCGCTCAGCGCTCCGTGACCCGGAATGGCAGGGCATCGCCGTGCTCGAGGGCTATGTCTTCGCAGCCGCCGTCTATTTCGCCTTCAGCGCCCTGATGGGAATCTACAGCCGTTTTCTGGAGCAGCATTTCAGGATCACACATGCGTAAGAACATTCGGGTCATTCGAAACACGGACACGATCGTCGCCTTCGATCAGGGGACTGAGGGCCATATCTATCTATCCGACGGCGACGTCGCCTTCGATGGGGACGGCTTCATCCACGTCGGCGGGCGCTATGATGGCGGTTTCGACGAGGAAATTTCCGGCAAGGGCAAGATGGTGTTGCCCGGTCTCGTCAACGTGCATTGCCACTCGGGCGAGGAGCCGATCTCCAAGGGCCTGTTCGAGGATGCCGGCACGGCCGCCCTTTGGGGCAACGCGCTTTACGAATACTCGAACCTGATCGAGATCAGCCCTGATGCGCTGGAAGCGTCGTTGACGGTGATGCTGGGCGACCTCCTGCGCAGCGGCGTAACCACGCTCATCGATATCGCCGCCCCGCACGACGCGTGGCTGCCGACGCTTGCGAAGAGCGGCGCGCGCGCCTATGTCGCGCCGGGGTTTCGCGAAGCTTCCTGGCACGTCGAGCAAAGCCGTCGTCTCGATTTCATCTGGGACAAGGGCCGGGGACGCGAAGCCTTCGCCCGCGCCCTCGAAGTCGTCGATTCCGCGCAGGAGCATCCTTCAGGCCGTCTTGGCGGGATCGTTTCGCCTTCGCAGATCGAAACCTGCTCGGCCGAACTTCTCCAGGATGCGGCGGAGGCCGCCCGCGCCCGCCGGGTGCCGATAACGGTCCATGCGGCGCAGACGATGGCCGAGCACGAGGAACTGCTGCGGCGTAACGGGCTGACGGCCGTCCAATATCTCGACGCACTCGGACTGCTCGCTGACGATCTCATCATCGGCCATTGCATCTTCGTCGACAGCCATGCCTGGACGCGTCAGCGCACTGAGCTTGACCTGGCGCTGCTGGCCGAGCGCCGCGCCAGCGTTGCGCACTGTCCGGTCACCTTTGCGCGCAGTGGAATGGTGCTGCAATCGCTCGGCCGTTACCGGCGAAGCGGCGTGAACGTCGCGCTCGGCACCGACAGCTATCCGTTCAATATGCTGGAAGAGATGCGCCAGGCGATGATTTGTGCCCGCATCGCCGGCGGATCCGTCTTCGATGTCGAAACCGCAGGCGTCTTCGAGGCCGCCACGCTTGCGGGTGCGCGGGCGCTCGGGCGCCAGGACATCGGACGCCTGGCCTGCGGTGCCAAGGCGGACTTCTTCCTGGTCGATCTCAAGCATGCCGCGATGCAGCCGGTCTATGATCCGCTGCGCAATCTGCTGCATTGTGCGGCGGAACGCGCCGTTGACGCGGTCTACGTGGACGGGGCACTTGTCGTCGAGAAAGGCAGGCCCACCAATCTCGACTACGAGGGCGCGCTGCAGCAGCTTCAGGAGGCTCAGGATTTTGCGGTTCGCCGGCTCGGCGCCAACGATCCGGCCCGACGGTCGAGCGCGACGCTGGCGCCGCGTTCCTTGCCGTCGATGTAAGCGTTGCGTCGATAGCGCGCGCGTCTTGTCAGACGCGCAAGGGTCGCTGTAGCAGTTTGAATTGCTGCATTTCGCTTGCGGAAGATGTAGACGGTGGACCGAACACCGAAATTGAATGTCGTGGAGGACGAGAGTTGGTTGAACGGACTTACTTCGCACCGAAGGGTGGCGCGCCCATGCAGACGGAGCTCCTTACCGGGCGTGCGGTTTTCACGGAGGCCTATGCGGTAATTCCGAAGGGCGTGATGATGGACATCGTCACGAGCTATCTTCCCTTCTGGGAAAACACGCGCCTCTGGGTCCTCTCGCGTCCGCTTTCCGGATTCGCCGAGACATTTTCCCAATATATCATGGAGGTGGCACCGGGCGGCGGCAGCGATCGGCCGGAACTCGATCCTGCGGCTGAAGGCGCGCTTTTCGTCATGGAAGGCGAGATCACCGTCGAACTCGACGGTCGCCAGCATGTGCTTCGCCCCGGCGGTTTCGGTTTCATCCCCCCGGCCGGCGCATGGCGGCTGCGCAATCATGGGAACGTGCCCGCGCGATTCCACTGGATTCGCAAGGCCTACGAAGCGGTCGAGGGGCTCGAGGCCCCGGAAGCGTTCTTTACCAACGAGGCTGATATCGCGCCCGCGCCCATGCCCGGCACCGACGGCAAGTGGGCGACGACGCGTTTTGTCGATCCGGCGGATATGCGCCACGATATGCATGTGACCATCGTCACCTTCGAACCGGGTGCGGTCATTCCCTTCGCCGAAACGCATGTCATGGAGCACGGGCTCTATGTTCTCGAGGGCAAGGCCGTCTATCGATTGAATCAGGACTGGGTCGAGGTCGAAGCGGGCGACTTCATGTGGCTGCGCGCCTTCTGCCCGCAGGCCTGCTACGCTGGCGGCCCGGGCAATTTCCGCTACCTGCTTTACAAGGACGTCAATCGGCATATGCGCCTGTCGCGATAGGCCAGGTCGGTCGCTTCACCAAAGAGGGCGTCAGATCAGCCGTTCGTCGAAATTCGGGCGTGAGCGGATGAACGCCCAGAGGGCCTTGCTGATGTCGGTAATCTCGCGAATCGCATTTTCGAGGCGCGCCAGTTCGCGCGCGTCGAGTTGCTCCACCTTGCCGTAGCGAACCTCCTTCTCGCCCTCGACCAACCGCATCAACTGCGTGCTCGAGATCGCTCCCTGTTCATCGAAGGAGTAGATGCAGTGGTTGTATTTGTTGCGCATCTTCGACTGCTGTTTCAGCCGCTCGGTGATCGACAGCACCTCGTCGCGCGTTTGCGGCGAGGTCGCCGGCAGCTTCGCCAGGCGCTCCGTGAGGTCGATACGCGCGCGTGTCGTGTTCAGCGTCAGGAAGACGATGATGGCCGACTCCTTGTCGACCTTCAGCAGGTGCGCGATGATGTAAATCAACAGGCTTTCGGTGTTGGTCCAGACGTAGTTCAGTCGACCGACCTGCAAAAGCACCTCCTGAGCCGCCGCCATGACGCTTCCCCTCAGGTTTCCTTGAATGCCCGCGACATGCTGTCGGTGATCGGCTTCGTCAGGTATTCGAAGAAAGTTCGCTCGGACGTCGTGATCAGGATTTCAGCCGGCATCCCGGGCACCGGATGGAACCCGTGGATTCGATTGATCTCGCTGGCGGGCACCTCCACGCGGACGATGTAGACATCACGTTGCTGTCCGCCGGCCGTGTCCTCGATGGAGTCGGCCGAGACATAGAATAGCTTGCCGCTCAGAACCGGCGTTGTTCGGCGGTTCAGCGCCGAGAGGCGTATCGTTGCATCCTCGCCAACCTTGAGCTGATCGATGGCTGTTCGAAGCACCTGCGCCTCGATGATCAGCGGCACGTTCGCCGGCAGGATTTCCATGATCGGCTTTCCGGTCGCGATCACGCCGCCGGCCGTGTGGAAGTAGCTGCGTACGACCGTTCCGTCGACGGGCGAGCGAATGGTGGCGCGGTCGAGTACCTCGGCCGCCTCGCGGACCTGCTCGCGCACGGCATCGAGGTCGGCTTCGGCCGCCTCCAGACCGTCGAGAGCGGTTTGCTTGTTGGTATTGATGGCAATCACGGCTTCCTGGCGATAGCGATCGATCTGGGTGTTGCTCTCCTTTACCTCCGACTCAAGCCGGCCGATCTCGCCGATCGCGTCGGCGATCGCCCGGTCGAGGGCGAGGAGTTCCGGCCGTCTGATCAGGCCCCTTTCCGCCAGCCTGCTCTTGGATTGCCGCTCTTCCGCCAGGATCTCCATCTGTTTGTTGAAGGATGCGCGCTGCAGCTCGTAACCCTTGGCGCGAAATTCAAGGGAGCGAATGTTCTGGTCGATGAGGTTCAACTGATCCTGCAGCCTGATCTTCTTGCTCTGGAAATTGACGTTCTGGCTTTCGATGATCGCCCGTACGTCCGGATCGTCCGCCTGCTCGGCGACGATGTCCGGTACCTGGAAGGTGTCGCTGCCCATCGCTTCCGCCCGAAGCCGCGCGACCACCGCTTCCAGGCGAAGGCGCTTGAGGTTGAGCATGCGTTCGTTGGCACGCGCCGGGGTCTGATCGAGCTTCACCAGAATATCTCCGGCTCTCACCTTGTCTCCTTCGTCGACCAGCAGTTCCTCGATGATGCCGCCTTCCAGATGCTGGATGATCTTGTTGTTGCCGTTGGCGACGAAGCTTCCCTGGGCAATGATCGCAGCCGCCAGCGGTGCGGCAAAGGCCCAATAGCCGAAGCCGCCGAAGGACGCCGCGATCAGGGCAAGGCCCGCGAAGCTATGGAGCCTGATCGACCGGGGAACCTCGGAGTACCACTCCGCCGCATTGTGCGGATCTGCGCCTTTCCTGCTCTGGCTCATCGACGATCTCCACGAATACGTGGCTTTGCATGGTCGTCATTCGTCGCCGCGCCAAGTGCAGCGAGAACTTCGTTGCGCGCGCCGAACATCGCAACGGTGCCTTCATTGAGCACCATGATCTTGTCGACGCATTGCAAGAGGGCCGGGCGCTGGGTGATGGTAACCGTCGTGATGCCCTGTTTCTTCGCGTGGAGAAGCGCGCGCGCAAGGGCCGCCTCGCCATTGCTGTCCAGATTGGAATTCGGCTCGTCCAGAACGACGAATTTAGGACCGCCGAAGAAGGCCCGCGCGAGCGCAATACGCTGCTTCTGCCCGCCGGAGAGGGGGGCGCCGTCTGCGGCGACCACTGTCTCGTAGCCCTGCGGGAACGTGGCGATCAGTTCATACACGTCGGCAAGCACGGCCGCGTCGTAGATCATCGCGTCCTCGACATCGTCACGCATGCGACAGATGTTCGCCTTGATCGTGCCCGGAAAGAGCTGCACGTCCTGCGGAAGATAGCCGATGCTTTCGCCGAACTGCCGCTGGTCCCAGTTTCTAAGGTCCATGAGATCGAGCCGGACGCTGCCGGATGTGGGCAGGATCGATCCGACCAGCATCTTGCCGAGTGTCGTCTTGCCGGAGCCGGAATTGCCGATGATGGCAAGCGCTTCGCCTTTTGCGAGCGAGAAGGATATGCCGTTGAGGATCACGCGCTTCTGCGGCGGGGGCACGAAGAGGATACGTTCGACGTCGAGCCGGCCCTCGGGGTTCGGCAGGCACAGCCGGGGAAAGTTCAGCGGCGAACCCAGGAGAAGTTGCCTGATCCGGCTATAGGCCGCGCGCGAGTGGTTGAGCTGGTTCCAGCCCTCGATCGCCCCTTCGACCGGAGCAAGGGCGCGGCCGGCGATGATCGAGGCGGCGATGACCATGCCACCCGTCAGATGGCCCATCATCGACAAATGCGCTCCCCAGCCGAGGAGAGCCACCTGGGTGAACATCCGCACGGCCTTCGAGGCGCCGGCGAACATGATGTTGCGGTCCTGGGCATAGACCTGCGCCTTGAGCGAGGCAGCCGTCTCGTGCCCCCACATCTTCACCGCCTCCGGGATCATTGCCAAGGCATTGATGATCTGCGCATTGCGCGACATCGAATCGAGATGAAAATTCGCGCGGCCGAGGTGGCTATTGGCTTCGCTGAAGGGTCGCGTCGTCGCCTTCTGATTGAGATAGGCGATGATGAAAAGGACGACGCAGCAAAAGACGACGATCAGCCCCAGCTGCGGCTGGATCAAATAGACGACGACTACGAAGAGCGGGGTCAGCGGCGCGTCGAGGAATGAGATGAGCGTTCCGGAAGTGATGAAGGCACGAAGCTGCTGCAGGTCGCTAAGCACTTGGTAGTCTCGCCCGTTGCCGTGCAGCGATGCCCGCGCCGCGGCGCTGAGGATCGGCGCGCCGAGTTGCACCTCGATTTCGACGGCGGTACGCATCAGAATGAAACGGCGGATGGCGTCGAGAACGACCTGCAGAACGATGGCGCCGAGAACGGCGACTGTCAGCATGAGCAGCGTATCCTGAGACCGGCTTGTCAGCACCCGGTCGGAAATCTGGAACAGGTAGATCGGGATGGCGAGGACGAGAATGTTGATCGCCACGGTAAAGACGATGACGACCAGCATGTTGCGCTGGACGGCCGCGAGGCAGTTGTGAAGGCTTGTGGCGAAGTTTACCGGTCCCGTCCGTCTGTGAAACGCATCCTTGCCCTCTCCGCCGTTGTCGCCGGCCTTGCCGCCGCCATCGCGCGCGGTCGGACGACGGTCCCCATCCCTGAAGGGACCCGGCTCATTGTTGATCGTCGGCGCCAGCGGCCGGCCCGGTCGCGTCTTGAACTCGTCGCGCTTGCCGCTTTCGTTGCCGCGCGTCTTTTTCTTTTCGGTGCCCGGCTGGTCCCGATGCGGTGGGCCTTCGGTGTCGCGATCGGATGTTGTGGGTTCCTCGAAGGCAGAGTTGATGGGCGGAACCTTGGGCGTGCCAGGTAGATTCAGCTCCGGTGCCGAGCGCGACAACGGTTTGCCTTCATCGACATACCGTTTGGACAGGTCGTTCATGGCACTCCCTCGCGAACGTCGTTATGTCAGTACCGTGTGCATGACGTCGTTCCATTGACCGTCGCACCACGATGTCCCGTTGGCGGTATCGCCGACGCGCTCGCCGATGCCGGGTGCCGGGTCGTCCTCGCCAACAAATGCAATGACCTCGTTTACAAGGCCGTCCGGCTGGAAGCTCAGCGTGTCACCATCGCGGCCGATGTCGACAATCCCGGACTGGATGAGGATGGTGTCGGAATAGACCTCGCCGCCGACATAGGTCGTCTGGCCGAAACTGTCGTAGTCGATGATCTGGGCGACGTTGACCACCGTATTGCTGCTAACGTGAACGGTCACCTCGGTGTCGAGTCCTTCTTCCGGCGTGCTGCCGGCCGTGTAGGTGACGGCGTCGGCGTCACCGAGAATGCTGACCTGTTTGATGACGTTGACGTCATAGAGATTGCCGGTGACGTAGAGAACGTGCAGGCTCGAGTAACCCGCGAAGTCCTGGTCATTCGCCAGTGCTTCCGGCAGGTCGCTCGTGCCCTCGCGAATATTGTCGACGACCTGGTGCATGTAGTCCGGAACGCTCTCGAAGCGCTCGTTGTCGCCGATGTTCTCGATCGATCCCGCGTTCCAGACGAGATTGCCACCTTCATCAAGAGTGATGCCGTTGCCGGCGGAGATTCCCTGGATCTGATCGTTGTCGTACAGGACCGAAACCTGGCTGATGAGGTTCATGTCCAGGACATGGCCGCCCACGACTACAAGGTCGTACTGGGTGCCGAAATCGACGAACGAGGCGAAATTGACCGCGACGTTGCCGCCCGTGAGCACGGTCGTTTCCGCGCCGTTGGTCGTAATGGAGACCGTATCGTTGTCGCTGACGTAATTATACTGTTCAATCCAGTGGACGATCGACAGATCGCCCTCGATGACATTGACGCGCCAGCTCGTCGGGAAGGCCGACAACTGGCCTTCGGCGCCTGCCGCCTCCCCTGCCGCTGCCTCGAACTCATGACGCTCGAAATTCGCGATGTTCATGGCGATGGCTTGCGAGACGGCTTCGTAAGCGCCCGCGGCGAATGGGCCATTCGCCTCATCGCTGTCGGCATAGACGTAGGATTGCGAGATGACGTCGATCTGATGGTAGTCGCCCATCACAACCGTGACCGATGCCGTTGCGCTGGCACTGACGATGCTTGCGAAGGTGCCCACCTCGTTGGCCCCCGCCTCGACTTCCAGCGCGCTGCCGTTGTCGCTGTTCGGCTGAATGGCGCCATTCGCGCCGGCGGACAGAAAGTCGGCGAGTTCCGGAAGGACCTCGACATGCGCGCCGTTCACGCGGACGCCTTCGATGTCGTCCGCGGCGAGAACCGTTGTGCCGCGGTCATCTTCCGGCAGATCGGCCGGCGCGACTGTCGTGGATAACGTCTGGTCCACGGGCGTGGCGGGGTCGTCCGACTGCTGCGGCTCGTCGGCGCGCACAGTCGCGGCGAGGGCCTTGAGATGCGCGGCAAGTGCCGAAAGCGCCTCGGAACTGTCGATCTGGCCCAATTGCGCGAGCGGTGAGGCGTTTGTCGCTTCCTCCACATATTCCGCGAGCTTTTCGGTGACGGAGCTCGCGTCACGGGCGGCCATCGGTGAACCGTTCATGTTGAGGACGTCGTCGTCGTGAAGGAGGTTGACCTGCTGGATTTCACCGCTGACCGAACCTGTGCCCTCCTGAACGACCGGCGCGGTCTCCGGTGCCGCATGGTGCGGCGCCACGTGGTCCGGTGCGATGCCGGACGGGCCTGCCACGGTGCTGAAAAGCCTGGACTCGATTGCCAAGTCGTCCAGCGAGACGGCATCGGGGGGCGTATTGTCGGAGAATTGCGAGCGTCCGGCTATATCGAAGCCCTCGAGCCGGTAGTCGGATGGTTGATACGAAATGTCCGGATCGTAGTCCTTCAGCTCGAAAGAGCACTGGAAATCGGGCAACGGCGTATCGCTGCCGGTGTCCTCCGGCGCGGGCTTCCAGGTTTCGCTGCCCTGCAGATATTGATGCCTTACGCGTACCTCGTCGCTCGCCGTCTCGAACAGCCCAAGGAAATGCGCGACAATTTCGTTGACCCTCTCCGCGTGCATTACCCCGATCCTTCCCTTCCACAGCAAAGGAGGACTCCGGCGGGCCAGCAGGCGATTGCCAAGGCGCGTCGAACCGATCCCAAATCAACGGTCCATTTGTGCACCGGTGTGATCGGCCCGTGCACACTTGCTGTGCAAGGATCAATCAACCGTCGCTGTCCTGCCCAATAGAGGTTACGCGCACGTCGCCGCCGACGACATTGACATCGACGGCGTTGCTGAGGAGGTTCGCACCCTGAACGATTTCCTGATGGAATCCCGCATTTGCAAGGCTCGCGGAAGGATCCGCCGTGGAACTGGCATCGAGTTCGTGGCCGACCTTGAGATCCCACCCGGAAATCGCGCCGAAATGCGTCCCGTCGCCGCTCTCCGCGTGCCCGCCATCCGCGGCCGGAACGTTGTCGGCATTGCTGCTGTTCATTTTGATGCTGTAGGCATGGTCCTGGTCGGCGAGGCTGTTTGCCTGCACGATGCTGAAACCGCCATCGTTCCCGAAACCGCTCTGAGAATGGTTCAGGAGGTGATCGAGGTTCAAGCTGGAGGAGAGGGGATCGCCGCCGAGATCGAGAGTGACGTCACCGGTCATACCGGAATTATCGGGGCCGCCGGCCTCGTCCGGCGCCGCGAGTTCCGTGTCGGAACAAGGATGATTGTCCCGATCATCACTGCTCTCCTTGGTTTCGGCCTTGTTGTCGCCGCCAGGAGCGCGGCCATGGCTCGTCCCGTCGCTATCGGCCGTCGGGTCATTGACACCGCCGCTCGCGAGACCGTCGGCGAGCGCGCCAATTTTCAAGTCGTCATCGGTGTTGATGCTGTCGTCGGCCCGAAAATTCTTTAACGGGGTATCGGCCATCTACTAACTCCCTCCTCAGAGGGAGCCAGCACCGAAACCCTTTCATCTTTTATAGGATTTTTGCGGGGCTGGCTCTCTTGTGAAGTTCAGACGAATAATCACCAAGGATAATTCGTCTGTTTGGTTCCGATATATTCCCTATTGTTTTCATAATATACTTTGCTTGTATGTACTTCTGTATAAATTGCTACGTGCTACAAATACAGGCTACTCTCGCATTGTCGAGTAGCAACTCGATATACGTACTCCGCGGCTGCTACGCATGGAACAAAAGGCAGTCCGTGGGCCGCGCAAACTCAAGCGCGACGGTGGCAGTGTGGGCCCGAACGCAGCGGAACGAAAGACATCAATTGTGGTTAGCCGTTTGTATTCAATGGCTTTTTTGAATCTTTCTCGAAACCGGGGACGCCGTTAAGACAATGTTAATACTTGCGAATCCCGCGCGACCTGATTTAGGGTGGCGCGGCCGGCAGCTGACCCGCAATTACGGAGACGACAGGCTGGCAATGAAGATTCATGCGGGGAATCAAACTGTTAGACTGACGCCATCGACGTTGTCGCGGGACACGCGGTGTGCCGGTCTTGATCACCCTGGAACCCTGCCGGCGGCATTCTGTGCGGCATGACTATAACCCGTTGTAGCTATGGCGATGGCCGCCGTTGCTCCCCCACCGAAAGCCGG
The DNA here is from genome assembly GCF_030124325.1 of Sinorhizobium sp. 8-89. Taxonomy (GTDB): domain Bacteria; phylum Pseudomonadota; class Alphaproteobacteria; order Rhizobiales; family Rhizobiaceae; genus Sinorhizobium. Next base: position 369,810 of record NZ_JASKLR010000004.1, on the reverse strand, counting down.
GCGACCGTCCGTGCGTCTCGATCGGCCTTGCAATTCTCGTTCGCAAGCCCCCCTTGAAAACCAGGGGTGTTTGACTGAGCATGCGAAATGGCCCCTTCAGCTGGCGGCTTTCGGGCGATTAGCCCAAAATTGGTTCGTTTTCGAACGATTTAGACGCGAATGTGGCGAGCGCCTAACCCTTTTGGGTGGTTTCGCATCCCCCATCTTTACGATACATTAGCTATCGCAAATTTTTATTCGTCACTTTCCGCAGTATTTGAAGAAATTTTTCAAACATGGGCTTGCTCCCAGTGGGGTTAGAACTCCCGTAAAATTAATGGGAATTCCCAAGGAGGGGATAAATGTACCGTACGAGCTCGAACGTGAGCGATTTTGAAGACAACAACAAAGTATTACCTAAGAAAAATAAGATCGTAATGCTCGCCAAGGTGGATCTGTTCGCTGAATGCCTGATGCAGGCGGTCGGCGCGCGATTTCCAGGCGAGGACATCGTGAGCCTGTCCGACCCCGAGGGCCTGCTTGACGGAAACCTCGTCGATGTCAGTCTGGTCATGCTTTACCGCATACCGGTGACGACTTTTCCGTCCGTTCTCCGGATGATTCATGAATTCCATCCGAAGGCCTCGATCGGGCTCGTGGTCGAAGAAGCCGATGCGCTCGATTCGTCGATTGCCGGCTTTGTCGATGAAGGATTGATTCACGGCGTGTTGCCATTGAACCTTCATCTGGACGTCTGCTTGACCGTCATCGACCTTCTGATGAAGGGCGGCGAGCATTTTCCGGCTGCACTGCTCCGGCGCCTGGCGCCGGTGGGGCTTGCAGGCGGCGCGCTCGGTGCCCGGCGGGAAGCCGCGGTCGAACCCTTTGTTGTTCCGGAGCCGAAGCGTGATGCGCACATCGGCATGCTGACGACGCGCGAGGTGCAGATTCTCGACCTGATCTGCATGGGGACGCAGAACAAGATCATCGCCGATCGTCTCGGTTTGTCCGAAAACACCGTCAAGGTTCATGTGCGCAACATCTATAAGAAGATGAACGTGCGTAACCGAACGGAAGCCGCTTCGCGCTATTTCACGCATGAGGCGGACCTGTCTGAAGCGCGGCCAGGCTCGCGCTGGCGTAACTGACGCTGGTTCGCGGCGTCGCGCGGCGCCATTGGATGAAAAGCCTCTCGCCGCCAGGCGAGAGGCTTTTTCGCGTTTCTCGGTCGTTAGCGCATCTTTCCTAATCCCACAGCACCGCGGGTCCTGTCGGACGCGCGGTGCTGCAAGGCTATTCGGCCGCCTGAGGTCCGAGTGCGCCGCGGCGGATCTGATCGGCTTCGATCGATTCGAACAGGGCGCGGAAATTGCCCTCGCCGAATCCTTCATCCCCCTTGCGCTGGATGAATTCGAAAAAGATCGGTCCGATGACGGTCTTCGAGAAGATCTGCAGCAGGATCTTCGTCATGCCACCGTTCACCACGCCCTCGCCATCGATCAGGATGCCGTGCTTCTTCATCCTGTCGATCGGCTCGTCATGGCCGTGGACGCGCTCGCGCGACATTTCGTAGTAGGTCTCCGGCGGTCCGGGCATGAACTTGAGGCCATTTTCGGCCAGCTTGTCGGTCGCGTCGTAGATCGCCTCGGTCCCGACCGCGATGTGCTGGATACCCTCTCCCTTGTACTTCTTCAGATATTCCTCGATCTGGCTGGTGTCGTCCTTCGACTCGTTCAAGGGGATGCGGATCTTGCCGCAAGGCGAGGTGATCGCCCGGCTGACGAGGCCGGTGATGCGGCCGTCAATATCGAAGAAGTGGATCTGCTTGAAATTGAACAGTTCACGATAGAACGCCCACCACTTGTCCATGTTGCCGCGATAGACGTTGTGGGTCAGGTGGTCGAGATAATAGAAACCGACGCCCGCGGGCTTCGGATCGCGCTCGCCCAGCCATTCGAACTCGGCATCGTAGGCGGAGCCCTTGTCGCCGTATGTTTCGACGAAATAGAGGAGTGAACCGCCAATGCCGACGATTGCCGGAACATCGAGGCACTTGTCGTTGCCGGTATAAGGCTCGGCGCCCTTGGAAACGGCGTGCTCGAATGCATGCTTCGCATCGACCACGCGCCAGGCCATCGACGGAGCACAAGGGCCGTGCTTGTCGACGAAGCGCATGGCATGGGAGCCCGGCTCGGCGTTGAGGATATAATTGATATCGCCCTGCCGCCAGACAGTGATGTCCTTCGTCCTGTGCTTGGCGACGGCTGTATATCCCATGCGGGTGAAGAGTTCTTTCAGCTTCTCCGGCTCGGGATGCGCGAATTCGACGAACTCGAAGCCGTCCGTCCCGGCGGGGTTGTCTGCGCTGATTTTCGGGGGTGGTGCGTCGTGCGGGAACGGGCCCATCGGAAGCCTCCTCTTCATTCTTCCAAACTTTGCTGGAGTATGGCGCAGATCCGATGCATGATGCTTGTATTCTTGCGTGTTTTTGACGATTCAACGCATGAATTGTGCGGCAGAGCAGCCGAGGGCGCATGAATGGAGCAGCTTGACGGTTTCGATCTCAAGATCCTCAGCGAATTGCAGCGGGACGGACATCTGACCAACAACGAATTGTCCGAGCGCATCGCGCTTTCGCCGTCCCAATGTTCGCGGCGGCGTTCGCGATTGGAGGCCGAGGGCTATATCACCGGCTATCAGGCGCAGATCGACCGGCAGAAGCTGGGACTCGATCTGATGGTGGTGATCTCGGTAACGCTTGCCACGCACAATCGCGACAACGCCAAGCGCTTCGGCAAGCTGGTCTCCGGCTTGCCCGAAGTTCTGGAGGCCTACGCGCTGACAGGGGAAATGGACTATCACTTGCGCGTCGTGACCCCCGATTTGGCCGGGCTTTCGCGTTTCGTCAACGACGTGCTCCTGCCGCATGACAGCGTCCAGCATGTGAAAACGTCGATCGTGCTCGAGACGCTGAAGAGTTTCGAGGGGCTGCCGATTCCGGAGCGTATGAAGGGCTAGATCTTGCTTGGGCGAGCGTATCCCGCCGAGCGCACGATTGCCCGCTCCACGGCGCGCAGCCCCTTCGAAAGCGCCTTCATGTTGTCGGCTCCAAGGGTCTCACTCAGTTCGGCCTGATAGGCGCGCGCAAGTTCCGTCAATTCGCCGTAGGCCGAAAGGCCAGCCGGCGTGAGCGCCAGATGCTCGAGACGGCGGTCGCGGCCGTCTTCCTCCCGCTTCAGCCAGCGGCGCTGCTCGAGACCGAAAACGGCGCGGCTCACTTTCGTCTTGTGCATGGAGGAGTGCACACCGATTTCGGTCGCCGTCATGCTGCGTCCGGAACTGCCGAGCGCGGCGAGCGTGCGCCATTCTGGCCGGGTCAGCTGGTATCGCGCCTTGTACTGTGCGGCAAAGCGTAGCGCGATGAACTCCGCCGCGCGGTTGAGTCGATAGGGCAGAAAGGATTCCAGCTCGAACTCGGGCAGCGTCATGATCGGCCGTCCTTGATAGTTACAAAATCGATAGTTACGATTGTAACTAATATGTGGGGCGCCCGCTTTCAAGCGAAATTGCTGAGAGCGCGGCGCTCCGGAGGCAAATGGAGGTCCGCGTCATGTTGGAGAAGGCAAAGAAGCAGTCGGGCGCATCGTCGCTGGACGAGCAGGAGCTGAATTACATGCCCGGCTTCGGCAACGATTTCGAGACCGAAGGCTTGCCGGGCGCTCTGCCCCAGGGGCAGAACAGTCCGCAAAAATGCGAATATGGTCTCTACGCCGAGCAGCTTTCCGGTTCTCCCTTCACTGCGCCGCGCGGCACAAACGAGCGCTCCTGGCTCTATCGCATTCGCCCGAGCGTCAGGCACACCGGACGTTTCAAGAAGATCGACTATCCGCATTGGAAGACGGCGCCGCACATAGCTCAGCATTCGCTGGCGCTCGGGCAATTGCGCTGGAGCCCGCTTCCGGCACCTTCGGAGAAGCTGAACTTCCTGGAAGGCATCCGCACCATGACGACCGCCGGCGATGTCCTGACGCAGGCGGGGATGGCAGCCCACACCTATGCCTTCAACGCCGACATGGTCGACGATTACTTCTTCAATGCCGATGGCGAACTGCTGATCGTGCCGGAGACGGGTGCGATCCGCGTCTTCACCGAACTCGGCAAGATGGACGTGGAACCTTCGGAAATCTGCCTGGTGCCGCGCGGGACGATGTTCAAGGTCACTCGGCTCAGCGAGGAAAAGATCTGGCGTGGCTATATCTGCGAAAACTACGGCGCGAAGTTCACGCTGCCAGATCGCGGGCCGATCGGCGCCAATTGCCTCGCCAACCCGCGTGATTTCAAGACCCCGGTTGCAGCTTACGAAGACAAGGAAATGCCCTGCCATGTCCATGTGAAATGGTGCGGCTCCTTCCATGTCACCGAAATCGGCCATTCGCCGCTTGACGTCATTGCCTGGCATGGCAACTACGCGCCCTATAAATACGACCTGAAGACCTTCTCGCCGGTCGGCGCGATCCTGTTTGACCATCCCGATCCGTCGATCTTCACCGTACTGACCGCGCCTTCGGGCGAGGCGGGCACGGCCAATGTCGACTTCGTCATCTTCCCGCCGCGGTGGCTGGTTGCCGAACACACCTTCCGTCCCCCCTGGTATCACCGCAACATCATGAGCGAGTTCATGGGGCTGATCCTTGGCCGCTATGACGCCAAGGAGGAAGGCTTCGTCCCGGGCGGCATGAGCCTGCACAACATGATGCTGGCGCATGGACCCGATGCCAGCGGTTTCGAGAAGGCGTCGAACGGAGAGTTGAAGCCGGTAAAGCTCGACAACACCATGGCCTTCATGTTCGAGACCCGTTTCCCGCAGCAATTGACCAAGTTCGCCGCCGAGCTGGAGACGCTACAGGACGACTACATCGATTGCTGGGCCGGCCTCGAACGGAAATTCGACGGAACGCCGGGAATCAAGTGACTTCCAGCTGCAATCCGTGACATGCTCTTCAAATCCGCGCCGTCCGGCGCGGATCAAACAGAACACACCGGGAAACACCAGCCTATGAAACTCGCGACGCTGAAAGATTCCACCCGCGACGGTAAGCTCGTCGTGGTCTCGAAAGACCTGACCCGTTGTTCCGAGGTGGGCCACATTGCCCGCACGCTTCAGGCCGCGCTCGACGACTGGGCGCATGCGGGGCCGCGGCTCGCGCGCGTCGCCGAAGGCATCGAGACCGGGTCCCAGCCGACAATGCGTTTCCACGAGCATGATGCTGCATCGCCGCTTCCCCGTGCCTTCCAGTGGGCGGACGGTTCCGCCTATGTCAATCATGTCGAGCTTGTCAGGAAAGCGCGCAACGCGGAGATGCCGGCGAGCTTCTGGACCGATCCGCTGATCTACCAAGGCGGCTCCGACGGCTTTCTCGGGCCGCGTGATCCGATCGTAATGGCGGACGAGGCCTGGGGCATCGACATGGAGGGCGAAGTCGCCGTTATCGTTGATGACGTGCCGATGGGCGCCAGCCTCGACGAGGCGCGCAAGGCGATCCGCCTCGTCATGCTGGTCAATGACGTTTCGCTGCGCGGCCTCATTCCCGCCGAACTCGCCAAGGGTTTCGGCTTCTATCAGTCGAAGCCGTCATCGGCTTTCTCGCCGGTCGCGGTGACGCCCGACGAACTCAGCGATGCCTGGGATGGCGGCAAATTGCACCTGCCGCTGCATGTGGATCTCAACGGCAAGCCCTTCGGTCGCGCCAATGCCGGCGTCGACATGACGTTCGACTTTCCGCAATTGATCGCCCATGCGGCCCGCACCCGCCCGCTTTCGGCCGGTACGATCATCGGCTCCGGCACCGTCTCCAACAAGCTCGACGGCGGGCCGGGCAAGCCGGTCGCCGACGGCGGGGCCGGCTACTCCTGCATTGCCGAGATCCGCATGATCGAAACGATCGACAGCGGCGCGCCGAGGACGAACTTCCTCAAATTCGGCGATGTGGTCCGGATCGAGATGAAGGACCGCACCGGTCATTCGATCTTCGGCGCCATCGAGCAGACGGTCGAAAAATCCGACCGGGCCTGACGAGGCGAGGTAAACGGCCGGGAGGCAACCGTGGCGAACGAAACCGTTCTTTACGACTACTGGCGCTCGTCGGCGAGCTATCGCGTGAGGATCGCGCTCAACCAGCTCGGCGAGACCTATGCCTCCGTTCCGGTCGATCTCCTCGCCAAAGCCCATCGCGGGCCGGAACATCTCGCCCGCAATCCGCAGGGACTGGTGCCGGTGCTCGATATCGATGGCGAACGCTTTACCCAGTCGCTGGCGATCATCGAGTACCTGGCGGAGACGAGGGAGGGCAGCGGTTTCCTGCCGGCCGATGCGGTCGGCAGGCAGAGGGTGCGTGCGCTTTCCTATGCCATCGCCATGGATATCCATCCTGTCTGCAATCTCGGGGTAATTGCCTACGTCATGGCCAATGCCGGGGACGGCGAGGCCGCACGCCAGGCGTGGATGAAGAAGTTCATCGGCGAAGGCCTTGCTGCAGTCGAGCGTATGCTGGATCACCCCTCGACCGGGGAGTTCTGCCATGGCGACCGGCCGACCATGGCGGATTTCTGCCTTGTACCGCAGGTCTACAACGCACGGCGCTGGGACGTCGATCTTTTGACCTGCCCGAGGATCGTCGCCATCGACGCTCGCTGTGCTCAGATCGAGGCCTTTGTCAGCGCGCATCCCGATCGAGCAAAATCCTAGCCTGCGTCCCCAAGTCTCCATAGCGGAGCTCTCCGCGTGGCTGGTCGTGACCTGTTCCGTCCAGCCGATGTCGCGAATGGATCGGCGGGGCTGAGATCGCCACGCTAGTTTTCGCGTGACTGCCCGTATAAGGGGGCGCCGGAAACACCTCAAGAACGAGAGACCCATCGATGAAAAGCTATGTGCTGACCGTCACCTGCAAATCCACCCGCGGCATCGTCGCTGCCATCACAGGCTATCTTGCGGAAAAAGGCTGTTACATCAGCGATAGCTCGCAATTCGATGATCTCCAGACGGGCCTTTTCTTCATGCGCCTCACCTTCATCAGTCAGGAAGGCGCGAAGCTGGAGGAACTGCGCGAAGGCTTTGCGCCGGTTATCAAGCGTTTCGAGATGACGATGGAGATCCGCGATTCCGAGGAGCGCATGAAGGTGCTCCTGATGGTGTCGCGTTTCGGCCATTGCCTCAACGACCTGCTCTACCGCTGGAAGATCGGCGCGCTCCCGATCGACATCGTCGGCGTCGTCTCCAACCACTTCGACTACCAGAAGGTGGTCGTCAACCACGACATCCCCTTCCACCACATCAAGGTGACCAAGGAGAACAAGCCGCAGGCCGAAGCGCGGCTGATGGAGATCGTCGAGCAGAGCGGCGCGGAACTGATCGTGCTCGCCCGCTACATGCAAGTCTTGTCGGATCAGCTCTGCAAGAAGATGTCGGGCCGGATCATCAACATCCACCATTCCTTCCTGCCGAGCTTCAAGGGCGCCAACCCCTACAAGCAGGCCTATGAGCGCGGCGTCAAGCTGATCGGCGCGACGGCGCATTATGTCACCGCCGATCTCGACGAGGGTCCGATCATCGAGCAGGACATTGCCCGCATCACCCATGCCCAGAGCGCCGAGGACTATGTCTCGATCGGCCGCGACGTCGAAAGCCAGGTGCTGGCCCGGGCCGTGCACGCCCACATCCACCACCGCTGCTTCATCAACGGCAACCGCGTCGTCGTCTTCCCGCCGAGCCCGGGCTCCTACGCGTCGGAGCGGATGGGCTGATGTCCCCTGTGGCGCGTCTTTCCGGACGCGCCACAACGGCCGTAACATACTGATTTCCCGCGTGATTATCTCCGATTCGATTCTCTCTTGGGGAACGGTCGGCTGGGCGTTGCCTCGCCCCAATCCGGCGCTATAGTCCTTCGATCGATCGTCGGCCGTTTAGGAGGACCAGAATGAGCAATCGCGATCCGGTGGTTATCGTTTCGGCGGCGCGCACGCCGATGGGGGCCTTTCAGGGAGGGCTGAAGGACCTGACGGCACCGGAACTCGGTGCCATCGCCTTGAAGGCTGCGCTCGAACGCGCCGACCTCGAAGCGGTCGACGAGGTCCTGATGGGCAATGTCCTGCCGGCTGGCGTCGGCCAGAATCCAGCGCGGCAGGCGGCACTTGGCGCCGGGCTCGGAAAGGAAACACCTTCAACCACGGTCTCGAAGGTCTGCGGCTCCGGCATGAAAGCGCTCATGCTCGGTCACGACGCGCTTCTCTCCGGCAGTGCGTTGGTGATCGCTGCCGGCGGCATGGAGTCGATGACCAACGCCCCCTATCTGCTCCCCAAGGCCCGTGGCGGTTTCCGGCTCGGCCACGGCGAGGTCAAGGACCACATGTTCCTCGACGGGCTGGAGGACGCCTATTCCGGTCGGCTGATGGGGACCTATGCCGAAGACACGGCTCAGCACTATCAATTCTCGCGCGCCGATCAGGACGCCTTCGCCCTGCGCTCTCTGGAACGAGCGCTGAAAGCGGCGGAGGACAAGTCCTTTGCCGATGAGATCGTGGCGATAACCGATGGTGGAAAGCGCGGGAGTGCGAACCTGGAGCGCGACGAACAGCCGACCAAGGCCGATCCCGCGAAGATACCGAAGTTGAAGCCCGCCTTCCGCGACGGCGGCAGCGTCACGGCCGCCAACTCCTCTTCGATCTCCGACGGCGCCGCGGCGCTGATCCTGATGCGCGCGAGCGAAGCGGAAAGGCGCGGGCTGACGCCGCTTGCGATCGTTGCCGGTCATGTCGGCCATGCTCAGGAGCCGGCCTGGTTCACCACCGCGCCGATCGGCGCGACTGAAAAGCTGCTCGACAAGCTGAATTGGGAGAAAGGCAGCGTCGGCCTCTACGAGATCAACGAGGCCTTTGCCGTCGTCGCTATGGCGGCGATCCGCGATCTCGGCCTCTCCGACGACATCGTCAACATCCATGGCGGCGCCTGCGCCCTCGGCCATCCGATCGGCGCCTCGGGCGCCCGTATCGTCGTAACGCTGCTTAATGCAATGCGGGCGAACGGCGTCAAACGCGGCATCGCCTCGCTCTGCATCGGCGGCGGCGAGGCGACGGCGGTCGGACTGGAACTGTTGCAGTAGGGCGTTTGGGGCTTTTTGCCCCTCATCCTAGCCCTCTCCTCGCAGGCGGGGAGAGGGGACGAGGTCGTACCTCGATCTTCGGCCCTACGATGCTGCAATTGAATATTCCCGCCCGCAGCCGAGCGGTGATGGGAAATGAGTGGGTGCGGCTTGCCCCTTCTCCCCGCTTGCGGGGAGAAGGTCGCGGAGAGGGGCAGCCGTGGCGCCCTGCCGAGGGCGCTGGCCGCCTCTCAAATATGCAGCGCGTGCCCTAATCCCTTGAAAGCCGCTTCCTGAAAGGCCTCCGACTGGGTCGGGTGAGCGTGGATCGTGCCGGCAATGTCTTCCAGACGAGCGCCCATCTCGATCGCCAGCGCGAAGGTCGCCGAGAGCTCCGAAACGCCGTGGCCGACCGCATGGATGCCGAGCACGAGGTGGTTGTCGGCGCGTGCGATGACGCGGACGAAGCCGTCTTCTGAAAGCGTCGTCATGGCGCGGCCGTTCGCCTGGAAGGGGAACTGGCCGATCTTGATTTCGATGCCGGTCGATCGGGCCTCGTCCGGCGAGAGGCCGGCGCTGACGATCTCCGGATCGGTGAAGCAGACGGCCGGGATGCAATGCTTGTCCCAGCTCCGCTTACGCCCGGCAACGATCTCGGCGACCATCTCGCCCTGCGCCATGGCGCGATGCGCGAGCATCGGCTCGCCGGTGACGTCGCCGATGGCGTAGATACCGCGCATGGAGGTGCGGCACTGGTCGTCGATGCGGATGAATTTTCCGACGCGATCGATGTCGATCTCCTCGATCCCCCAACCCTCCGTCACGGGTCTGCGCCCGACCGTCACGAGGACCTTTTCGGCAGGTACCTCGAAGGCGCGCCCGTTTTCTTCCGCAAGCAGGCCGCGGCCATCCGCCGAGAGCCGTTTGGCGGCGGTGCGCGTGAAGACGTCGACGCCGAGTTCGGCGAGGCGCTTCATCACCGGCTTTGAAAGATCGGCGTCGTATTGCGGCAGGATGCGGTCCATGGCTTCGAGTACTGTCACCTTCGAGCCCAGCTTGGCGAAGGCGGTGCCGAGTTCCAGGCCGATATAGCCGCCGCCGATGACGGCGAGCGTTGGCGGAACCGCTTTCAGCGCCAGCGCTCCGGTCGAGGAGATGACCTTGTCGCCGAAGGGCAGGTCGGGAAGTTCGACCGGCGCTGAGCCGGTGGCGATCACGACCGTTTCGGCACGAATGCGCTGCAGGCCGATCTCGGTCTCGACATCGAGGGTCTTGCCGTCGACGAAGCGCGCCTCGCCGACAACCGCCTTAACGCCTGCCTTTTTCAACAGGCCTGTCACGCCGCCGTTCAGCCGTCCGACGATGCCGTCCTTCCAGGCGACCGTCTGCGCCAGGTCGATCGCCGGCGCGCTCAGCGACAGACCGAGGGGATTCTTGCCCGACGACGCCGCGCGTAGCTTGTCGAATTCCTCGGCCGCGTGGATCAGCGCCTTCGAAGGAATGCAGCCGACATTGAGGCAGGTGCCGCCGGCCTTTGCTTTTTCCACGATGACCGTGTCGACGCCGAGCTGGCCCGCGCGGATGGCGCAGACATAGCCGCCGGGACCGGCACCAAGCACCAGAAGCTTGCAGGAAATTTCCTTCATGACCGCATCACCCTTCAACGAAAATCAGCGCCGGCGTTTCGAGCAGCGTCTTCAGCCGCTGCACGAAGGTCGCGGCATCCCAGCCATCGATGACGCGGTGATCGAAGCTTGACGAAAGGTTCATGATCTTGCGCGGCACGAATTGCGTCCCGTCCCAAACCGGACGGACCGCGATCTTGTTGACCCCGACGATCGCGACCTCCGGATGGTTGATGACCGGCGTCGAGGCGATGCCGCCAAGCGCGCCGAGCGAGCTGATGGTGATGGTCGAGCCGGTCAGCTCGTCGCGAGTTGCGGTTCCGGTGCGGGCGGCGTCCGCCAGCCTGTTCAACTCGGCGGCGCAATCCCAGATTCCGCGCGCTTCGGCGTGGCGGACGACCGGAACAGTCAGGCCGGCGGGGGTCTGGGTGGCGATGCCGATGTGCACGGCGGCATGCCGATGAATGATTCCTGCGCCGTCGTCGAAGGTCGCGTTGACGCCCGCCTGGTCGGCGATCGTCTTAACCAGCGCCCGCATCAGGAAAGGCAGGACTGTCAGTTTCGGCTGATCGGGTTTGCGGTCGCGGTTCATCGTCGCGCGCAAGTCCTCGAGCGCGGTCATGTCCACTTCCTCCACATAGGTGATGTGGGGAATGCGCGAGGTGGAAAGCGTCATCTTTTCGGCGATGCGCCGCCGGAGGCCGGTGACCTTGATTTCCTCCACCGCGGTCTTGCGGACGAGACCGGTTGTCGCCGGTGCAGGCCGGGCGCCGCGGCTCAGGAAAAGGTCGAGGTCCTCGTGGGTGATCCGGCCGGCAGGCCCGGTGCCGGTTACCTGCCTGAGGTCCACGCCGCTGTCCTTCGCGCGCAGCCGGACGGCCGGCGAGGCGAGCGGTTTCCTGGAAACGTCCAACGCCTCGCGCAGCGCCGGTGCCGGCTTTGGCTCGGTCCTTTCAGGCTTTGGCGGTGCTTTCGCCGCAGGCGGGGCAGAGACGGCGACGGGCTCGTCCAGCACGGCTTCGGCAAGTGCCTCCGGAACGCTGTCCGGGGGTGCTTCGCCCTCTTCGCCGGCGGTCTCGATTCTGACGAGCGGGGCCTTGACCGCGACCGTGTCGCCGATTTCGGCGCCAAGCCACAAAACCTTGCCGGTGACCGGCGAGGGGATCTCGACGGTCGCCTTGTCGGTCATGACGGCGGCGAGCACCATGTCCTCGCGTACGGGGTCGCCGGGCTTCACGTGCCATTCGACAAGTTCGGCCTCCGCGACGCCTTCGCCGACATCCGGCATCTTGATGATAAATTCGCCCATCGTCAGGCCTCCATCACTTCGGTGAGCGCGCGGCCGACGCGCGCGGGGCCGGGGAAATAGTCCCATTCCTGAGCGTGCGGGTAGGGTGTGTCCCAACCGGTGACCCGTATGACAGGGGCTTCCAGATGATAGAAGCAATGCTCCTGAACGAGGGACACGAGCTCGCCGCCAAAGCCCGATGTGAGCGTCGCCTCGTGCACCACGACGCAGCGCCCGGTCTTCGTCACTGACTGTACGATCGTATCGAGGTCGAGCGGCAACAGGCTGCGCAAGTCGATCACCTCCGCATCGATTCCGGTTTCCTCCGCGGCAGCGAGCGCGACATGCACCATCGTTCCATAGGCGATCACGGTGACGGCCGAGCCCTTCCGGCGGATTTCGGCCTTGCCGATCGGGATCGTATAGTGCCCTTCCGGCACGTCGCCGAGTTCATGCTTCGACCACGGCGTCACCGGACGTTCATGGTGACCGTCGAACGGGCCATTGTAGAGCCGTTTCGGCTCCAGGAACATCACCGGATCGGGATCCTCGATTGCCGAAACCAGCAGCCCCTTGGCGTCGTAAGGGTTCGACGGCACGATGACCTTCAAACCACAGACATGGGTGAAAAGCGCTTCCGGGCTCTGGCTGTGTGTCTGGCCGCCGAAGATGCCGCCGCCGGTCGGCATACGCAGAACGATCGGGCAGGTGAAATCGCCGTTCGAGCGGTAGCGAATGCGCGCCGCCTCCTGTGTAATCTGGTCGTAGGCCGGATACATGTAGTCGGCGAACTGGATTTCGACGCAGGGCTTCAGCCCGTAGGCGGCCATGCCGATGGCGGTGCCGACGATGCCGGATTCGCTGATCGGCGCGTCGAAACAGCGGGTCTTTCCGTATTTCGCCTGGAGTCCCTGTGTGCAGCGGAAAACGCCGCCGAAATAGCCGACATCCTCACCGAAGACGACGACGTTCTCGTCGCGCGCCATCGAAACGTCCATGCCGCTGCGCACCGCCTCGATCATTGTCATTCTGGCCATGTCAGTATCCTGCCTTCTGCCGCTGGCGACGGATGTGCGGCGGCATCTCGGCGTAAACACCCTCGAAGATATCGCGTACGGAAGGCTTGCCGCCGGCGTGCAGAGTGCCGTGGCTTTCCGCCTGTTTCTGTGCCTGGATCACCTCGTCCATGACTTCGGCTTCCGCCTGGGCGTGGCGCTCTTCCGACCACGCACCGCGGACAATCAGGTGCTTCTTTAATCGCAGAACCGGGTCGCCGAGCGGCCAGGCCTCCGACTCCGTCTTCGGGCGATAGGCACTCGGGTCGTCGGACGTGGAGTGCGCGCCGACGCGGTAAGTCACGTATTCGATCAGCGTCGGCCCGAGATTGCGCCGCGCCCGCTCCGCCGCCCAGCGCGCAACCGCGTAGACGGCGAGATAGTCGTTGCCATCGACGCGCAGCGCCGGGATGCCGAAGCCCAAGCCGCGGGCCGCGAAAGTACCGGAACCGCCGCGGGCGATGCCCTGGAAGGTCGATATCGCCCACTGATTGTTGACGATGTTGAGGATGACCGGCGCCCGGTAAGTGGACGCGAACACGAGGGCGGAGTGGAAGTCCGATTCCGCGGTCGAGCCGTCGCCGATCCAGCCGGCGGCGATGCGCGTATCGTTCTTGATCGCCGAGGCCATGGCCCAGCCGACCGCCTGGACATATTGGGTGGCGAGATTGCCGGAAATCGTGAAGAAGCCGTGCTCCTTGGAAGTGTACATCACCGGCAACTGCCGGCCATGACACGGATCGCTCTCGTTCGAGAAAATCTGGTTCATCATCTCGACCATCGGATAGTCGTCGGCGATGAGGAGCCCTGCCTGGCGATAGGTGGGGAAATTCATGTCGCCCTTGCGAAGGGCCCTGCGGAAGGCGCAGCTTACGGCTTCCTCGCCGAGATGCTGCATGTAGAAGGATGTCTTGCCCTGACGCTGCGCCATCAGCATGCGCGCGTCGAAGGCGCGCAGCATCATCATGTGCCTGAGCCCGGTGAGCAGTTCCTCATCGGACAGAAGCCCCGCCCAAGGCCCGACGGCTTCGCCTTCGCGGTTGAGCACGCGGATGATGGAATAGGCAAGGTCCCTGATCTCTTCCGGCGCGACGTCCACCTCGGGACGAGGCACGGAACCGGCCTTCGGTATCTTCACGTTGGAGAAATCGGGTTGATCGCCCGGCCGAACGGCCGGTTCGGGGACATGCAAACTCAAACGGTCGAGATCGCTCATGCGGGTTCCGGCCTCCCATCCGGATTGCGCATTGCACGCAAAATCAATGATCGAGAGAACAGTATGCCGGCCTCACGGCACGATGCGGCGACGATCTCGCGCCATCGGGCACTCCTGCGCCCGCCGCTGCCACGTGCCGTCTCGATCCCCGTTCTCCCGAGGGGATATGCTGACAGACTGCCATGAGTTCAGGGGGAGATGAAGGGCTTTCGCGGTCTCGGCCGTCGGCCGCTTGAAGAAAGACAGAATCCTGCCATTGCGTCTCGGATGCGGGACGGGAAACAGGCAGCGGCGGCCGTTGCGGGAAATTTTCTTGCGCGGCCGGTTCGAGGATGTGGGTTCGAATCGAGCTGTCAGACCGGTGGCGCGATCTCGATCGGCGTGCCATCGGAAAAGCGCGACAGCCGGAAATTCGAGGGATCGACGATCGGCTGAGCTCCCGTGACGAGATCGGCGACGAGGTGACCGGCGCCGGGGCCGATGCCGAAGCCGTGGCCGGAAAAGCCGGTGGCTATGATCAGGCCGGGGACATTTTCAGCATGGGAAATGACAGGCACGGCATCGGGCGTAACATCGATCAGGCCGCCCCAGATCTGGAGTGGCGCCGTTTGCCGGAGTGCCGGGAAGACCTTTCTCGCCTCCGCGAACGCCCTTAACGCGGAGCGCGAATCGGGCCGGGGGTCGAGGACCCGGTGACGTTCGAAGGCGCCCGGGCGGTCGAGCGGCACCGGTGCGATCTCGAAGAGCTCGCGCCAGCTCTGCGCGCTCAGTCCGACCTGCACGGCTTCGCCCTCGGCCTTTCGCGCGGGCTGAAAATCACGAAAGAAAGTGAAACTGTCCGGGACGATCGGGTGCAGGTTGGCGCTGCCGTCGGCAATTGTATAACCGCCATCGAGGCGCTTTCGATAGGCATAGGTCGCCGTCGCGGCGGCGCCCTCGGGTCCGCCGGCGACCGCTGCGGTTCTCAGCACGGTGTTGCGCACCTTCAGTTGCGGTAACCGTATTCCGAGGCCCTTGCAGAAGAGCCGCGACCAGGAGCCGCCGGCAAGGACGACTGTCGTGGTTTCGATGCGACCCTTTTCCGTGATGAAGGCGCTGATCCGGCCAGCACTTCTCTCGACTCCGCGTACAGCACAGCCGGTAACGATATGCGCCCCGGCGCGCCGCGCCCCAGCGGCGATTGCCGGCACCGCCTTCTGCGGCTCGGCCCGACCGTCGCTTGGCGTGAATAGCGCGCCTTTGTAGCGGGTTATGGCTCCCGACATCCTGGACTGCGTTTCGTCCGCGCCGATCTGGCGGCTGTCGACACCATGTTGCCTGGCATGCGTCAGCCAGGCGTCGCGGTTGGCGATATCCTGTTCGCTTTCCGAGATATACAGAATGCCGCTCCGGCGAAATCCGGTTTCGCCGCCGACGCGCGCATCGAG
This sequence comes from Sinorhizobium sp. 8-89, assembly GCF_030124325.1. Lineage (GTDB taxonomy): Bacteria > Pseudomonadota > Alphaproteobacteria > Rhizobiales > Rhizobiaceae > Sinorhizobium. The sequence goes on along the minus strand of NZ_JASKLR010000004.1, from coordinate 354,086 downwards.
CGTGTCCCAGATTTTCAGTGCCGCCATCGCAAGCGGGATCTCGCGGCGGTCGCGGCCCATGACGCGCACCCATCCCCAATTGCGGCTCGACTGTTCGCCGCCGAGCGCACCTTTCTCGCAGAGCACGACTTGAATGCCGCGCTCGGCGAGGAAAAGCGCCGTGCTGACGCCGATGATGCCACCGCCGATGATGACGACGTCGGCTTTCGGGGGCAGCGAATTTTCGGTGATGACGGGGTCGAGAACGGGACCGGGCATGAATGTCTCTTGATAGGCGTGGCTCTCTGCTATCGCTGCATCCTTCGTCGCTCCCGATCAAGCCCGTGCGAGCGATTAGCTGACTACGATGCACAATTCGCACGTGACCCAGAGGTCCGGGCGCTTCTATATCTGTCTTTTTCCGATAAAAATACACTTCAATTGCTTGACAGATCGGCAGGCTCCGATGTCTCTTGGCGAGCAAGACGGACACAGGCCCGCGGGCACGGATGGGGAAGGAAACATGGGCGGGCTTCTGGCGGGAAAGCGGGCGGTGATCACGGCGGCGGCGCAAGGCATAGGCCGCGCGGCAGCCGAGGCTTTCAGGCGCGAGGGCGCCTCTGTCATTGCGACCGACATCAATGAGGAAAAACTCAGCGAACTTGCCGCGCAGGGTATCGAGATCGCGAAGCTCGACGTGCTCAGCGAAGAGGCGGTCGCGGCGTTTGCAGTGCGCACCGGCGCCATCGACGTTCTCTTCAACTGCGCCGGATTCGTCCACGCCGGCTCGATCCTTGAGGCGAGCGAAAAGGACTACGACTTCGCCTTCGACCTCAACGTGAAATCCATGTTCCGGATGATCCGCGCCTTCCTGCCCGGCATGATCGAAAAAGGCGGCGGCTCGATCATCAATATGTCGTCGGTGGCTGGTGTTCCGATGGGCGTGCCGAACCGCTTCGTCTATTCGGCGAGCAAGGCGGCGGTGGTCGGCCTTACCAAGTCGGTCGCGACCGATTTCATCGGGAAGGGCATCCGCTGCAACGCCATCGCACCAGGTACGGTCCAATCCCCGTCACTTGAGGAGCGGATGAAGGCTCAGGGCAACTACGAGCAGGCGCGCGCCGCCTTCATCGCGCGCCAGCCGATGGGGCGTCTTGGGACGCCTGAGGAGATAGCAGCGCTCGCCGTCTATCTCGGCAGCGATATTTCTGCCTATACGACCGGCCAGGTGCATGTGATCGACGGCGGCATGAGTCTCTGACAAGGCGCAATACGGCCGGACTTCCAGAACTTTGGCCGAGACTCTATGCTCGCCGCATGCGTGACGAAGACTATAAACTCCGCCCGATCCTGCGTATCGACTTTCCGCCCGGGGAGCGCCTTGGGCGCGGCAAGATCATGCTCTTGGAACTCATCCGTGAAACCGGCTCGATTTCCGCCGCCGGCCGCGCCATGGACATGTCCTACCGGCGGGCCTGGCTGCTCGTCGATGCCTTGAACCGGATGTTCAAGGAGCCCTCGGTGGAATCGCAGCGCGGCGGGAAGCAAGGGGGCGGTGCCGCTGTCACGGCTTTCGGCGAGATGCTGATCCAGCGGTTTCGGACGATGGAGGCAAAGGCTTGCGCGGCGATCGAGGACGATCTCGACTGGCTCGAGGCCGTTCGCGACCCCAACACTGTTTCTGTGACGGAAACGGTTTCGGACAAATGAGGCAAGACGCGAGCGAAAGCCGGGCCACATCCGCGCTCAGTGATCGAGCGCCACGGTCTTGATGATCGCGTGAACGGATTTCCCAGGTGCGAGCTGGAGCGCGTCGCGGGACAGAGCGGTGATGCGGGCGAGAATAACGTTGCCGCCGCACTGCACGCGAACGTCGATGCTGGCCTTTTCATCGGGCGAGAGATCGATGACCGTTCCCTCGAACACGTTGAGCGCGCTGATGCCTTCGGGACGCACGGTGGCCAGCATGACGTCGCGCGCCGCGATATGCAGGCGGACGCTGTGGCCCGGCGGAACGAAGAGTTGCGGCACGCGCACGAGACATTCGCCCGCCCGGACGACCGTCAGATTGTGTGCGCTGTCATGGCTCTCGACCACGCCCTCGAGCAGGGCGCCTGCCTCGCGCCAATCCATCGCGTGCACCGCTGCCGGCTGGCTCAAGATGACGGCCGCGTCGCCCGATGCCTGGACCCGGCCGTTCTCGATCACGATGACGCGCTCGGCGAGCCGCGCGATTTCCGCGACCGAATGGCTGACATAGACGATCGGAATTCTCGTTTCGTCACGAAGCCGCTCCAGATAAGGCAGGATCTCCGCCTTTCGTGCCTCGTCGAGTGCGGCAAGCGGTTCGTCCATCAGTAGCAGGCGGGGAGAGGCAAGCAGCGCACGGCCGACGGCAACACGCTGGCGTTCGCCGCCGGAGAGCGTCGAGGGACGGCGGTCGAGCAGGTGGCCGATGCCAAGCATTTCAACGACCCGCCCGAACTGCGAGGCGGACTTTTCCGCACCGGCGAACCAGCGTCCGTAGGCGAGATTCTTGCGGACGCTCATGTGCGGGAAAAGCCGCGCTTCCTGGAAGACGTAGCCAAAGCGGCGCCGGTGGATCGGCGTGAATATCCGCCGTTCGCTATCTGCAATCACGTCGCCGTCGAGAACGATCCGGCCGCTATCGGGGCGGAGAAGTCCGGCGATGATATTGATCAGTGAGGTCTTGCCCGAACCCGAGCGACCGAACAGCGCCGTGACGCTGCCGTCGGAGGTGAACGCGGCGTCGATCGTGAAGGCGCCGACCCGGTGGCGGGCTTCGACCTCAAGGCTCATGCCGTCACCGAGCGCTTTGCTGCGAATGCCGCGAAAATCTCCGACAGCATCAATGCCCCCATGGAAATGACGACCGAGACGACGGCGAGGCGCATCGCTCCGGCATCGCCGCCTGGAACCTGAGTGAAAGTGTAGATCGCGGAGGAAAGCGTCTGCGTCTCGCCCGGAATATTGGAGACGAAGGTGATCGTCGCCCCGAACTCGCCCATCGCCTTGGCAAAGGAGAGGATCATGCCGGCGATGATGCCGGGAAGGATCAGCGGCAGTGTGACGGTCAGAAACACCCATACCGGTCCGGCGCCGAGCGTGGCGGCGGCGTCCTCGAGCTTGCGGTCGACTGCGTCGATCGACAGCCGGATGCTGCGCACCATCAGCGGAAAGCCCATGACCGCACAGGCAAGCGCGGCACCCGTCCAGCGGAAGGAGAAGACGATGCCGAAATTCTCGGCGAGGAAGGCGCCGATCGGTCCGCGGCGGCCGAAGAGAAGCAGCAGCACGAAGCCGGTGACAACCGGCGGCAGCACCAGCGGCATATGTACGAGGCCGTTCAGGACCGACTTGCCCCAGAAGCGCCCACGCGCAAGCACCATGGCGGCCAGCAGTGCCAGCGGCAGGCTGCTTAACATCGCAACCGTGGCGACGCGCAGGCTAAGTCGGACTGCCGTCCACTCCGCATCGCTCAATGCCATCCAGTCCAAGCGTCAAATCTCCCGTCAAAATCCTGCAGCCGCAACACCCTCATGACCTGCGCAAATCTGTCGAGATTTCACGCAGGGTGCTTGCGTGAGTTGCTTCGCGCTTATTTCCGCACCGTGAAACCCTCGGCCTCGAAGAGCGCCGCAGCCTTGGCCGACGTGACGAATGCGAGATAGGCGGCTGCGTCGGTGTTCTTGCTGTCGGCCGTAATGGCTATCGGATAGATGATGGGAGGATGACTGTCCTCCGGGAAGGTGCCGACCACCTTGACACCGGGATCGGCCACCGCGTCCGTCTGGTACACGATGCCATAGGGAGCCTCGCCACGAGATACCAGGAGAAGAGCGGCGCGCACGCTTTCCGCCCCCGCCACCTTCTGTGCGACTGCCGGCCAGACCCCGAGTTTTTCCAGTGCCGCCTTGCCGTATTTGCCGGCGGGAACCGAGTCGACCGCAGCCATCGCCAGGCGGTCGTTTCCGAGGAGGCCGGCGAGATCGAAACCGGGCTTGATATCGACCGCTTGCGCATCGGGCTTTGCGGAAACGAGGACGAGGCGGTTGCCGAGAAGGTTGGAGCGGGTGTCCGCCTTGATCAGCTTCTTGTCGGCAAGATAGTCCATCCAGGCGAGGTCGGCCGAAATGAAAACATCCGCCGGCGCGCCCTGTTCGATCTGCTTTGCAAGCGCCGAGCTTGCGGCATAGGAAGCGGTTGCCTGCCTGCCGCTTTCCTTCTCCCATTCGGCGTTGACGGCATCGAGCGCGTTCTTCAGGCTCGCCGCTGCAAAGACGGTTACCCTTTCTGCCGCTTGCGCAATGCCAGGGGCCGCGCCTGTCAAGGCGACCCACAAGGTGAGCGCGAGTCCCTTGAGCCAGGTTCTTCGTCCCTTCCGCATGCGTGCCTCCGTCCGGTCGCGATATTTTTGAGGATATAACGATCTATCCTTCTGGTTATCGTTATATCTGCAGAAATACAATGCTCTTCGGGAGTTCCGATCAGGAACGGTGAATCGAATAATCAAATCACGCAGGACCGCTTGCAGCGCCCGCTCAACTGCTTAAATTTCCGGTTGAAGCGAAACGAGGCTCGATGACATATGGAACCGATCATCCGGATCGAGGACAGCTGGAAGGCCGCTTTGGCCCCGGAATTCTCAAGCGCCTATATGGGCGACCTCAAGCGGTTCCTGCTTGGGGAAAAGGACGGCGGCCGGCAGATCTTTCCGAGAGGCAGCGAATATTTCCGCGCGCTCGATCTTACGCCGCTTGACAAGGTCCGCGTCGTTATCCTCGGGCAGGATCCCTATCATGGCGACGGGCAGGCGCACGGGCTTTGTTTCAGCGTGCGGCCCGGCGTGCGCACGCCGCCGTCGCTCGTCAACATCTACAAGGAGCTCCAGGACGATCTCGGCATTCCGCCCGCTCGTCACGGTTTCCTGGAGAGCTGGGCGCGGCAGGGCGTGCTGCTTTTGAACAGCGTGCTCACGGTCGAACGGGGACGGGCGGCTTCGCACCAGGGGCGGGGCTGGGAGCGTTTCACCGACGCGGTCATTCGAGCGGTCAACGAGCAGCGACAACCCGTCGTCTTCATGCTGTGGGGCTCCTACGCGCAAAGGAAGGCGGCCTTCGTCGACCAGTCCCGGCATCTGGTGCTGAAGGCGGCGCATCCTTCTCCGCTTTCGGCCCATTCGGGCTTTCTCGGTTGCCGGCATTTCTCGCAAGCGAATGCTTTTCTCGTTTCCAAAGGCTTCGATCCGATAGACTGGCAACTGCCGGAGAACCCTGAGGGTGAAAGCGGTCGCTGAGCCGAATCGCTCCGGTCTGACGTAGTGCCGCCGGCGCCTGTCGCGGAGAAACCTTGCGTTGCTGCCTCCGATCGGCCAAAGACTGCCCGCATTAGCGGATGAGAAAAGGTGTGCGCGGTTTCCGCCCGCGTCCCGCTCCAACTATCGAGGCGCAATGCGAGAGGCAGGCAGAAGAATGCGGCATATCCTGATCATCGGCATCGGCGCGGGCAATCCCGAACACGTGACCATTCAGGCAATCAACGCCCTCAACAAGGCCGATGTGCTCTTCATCCCGACCAAGGGGGCGAAGAAGACCGAGCTTGCCGAAGTCCGCCGCGAAATATGTGCGCGCTATGTGACAAGAAGCGACAGCCGCACCGTCGAGTTCGCCGTGCCGGTGCGCCAGACGGAGGGCCGGAGCTACAACAGCAGCGTCGACGACTGGCACGGCAGCATCGCCGCAACGTATGAGGAACTGCTGCTTGGCGAACTTGCTGAAGGCCAGACAGGCGCCTTCCTGGTCTGGGGCGACCCGATGCTTTACGACAGCACGATCCGCATCGTGGAACGCGTCAGGGCGCGGGGACATGTGGCTATCGACTTCGAAGTCGTTCCCGGCATCACCAGCCTGCAGGCACTCTGCGCCAGCCACCGCATACCGCTCAATCTCGTCGGCAAACCTGTCGAGATCACCACCGGAAGGCGGCTTGCCGAAAGCTTCCCGGATAAAAGCGAAACGGCCGTCGTCATGCTCGACGGGGAGCAGGCGTTCCAGAAGATCGAAGACCCGGATGCCGCAATCTATTGGGGCGCCTATCTTGGCACGCCGGATGAGATCGTCATCTCCGGGCCTCTTGCCGAAGTGAAGGACGAGATCCTCAAGGCGCGCGCAGAGGCGCGCGAGCGCATCGGCTGGATCATGGACATCTATCTCCTGCGCAAGGGCGCCGATTTCGACGAATAGCAGGCGTGCGTGCCGCGGATTCGGGGACTATCACCTCCCCTTTTATCTCTCTCAAAGCGCTTGCCTGTGATATAGCGACCATCGAAAGCGACATATGGCGGGACCATTGCGCTTTTGCCGGGAGACTTGACCAACGCGATGACAAGCTGTGCCATGCCCAGATCCAACGGGGCCGCTCCCGACGCCGCTATGCGGCGGGGCGCCTGTCCGTCGCTCGCGAAACCGATGCAGACCGGTGACGGATTGCTGGTGCGCCTGCGACCGGCGACCGGCAGCATGACGCCTGGGGAGTTGCGGGCACTTGCCGCGGCGGCCGAGCGCTTCGGCAACGGAATTCTGGAAGTGACAGCGCGGGGAAATCTGCAGGTCCGAGGCCTGACCGCCGCGACCGCCGCCGGCCTCGCGTCGGCAATCGGCGAGGCAGGCATTGCCATTGCCGACGGCGTTGCGATCGAAACGCCACCGCTTGCCGGGATCGATGCGGACGAGATCGTCGATCCACGTCCGCTCGCACGGGCGTCGCGCGAAGCGATCGCCGCGCTCGATCCGCCCCTCACGCTCGCGCCGAAGCTCTCGATCATCATCGACGGCGGCGGCCGCGTTCACCTCGACGACATCGTTGCCGACTTGCGTCTCAAGGCGGTGAAAGCGGATGACGGCGTAGCGTGGCTGCTTTCCCTCGGCGGGACCGCTCGCACGGCGCGGTCGGTCGCGCCGCTCGATGCGGGCGAAGTCATTCCATGCCTCTTGGCCATTCTCGGCAGGCTCGCCGCAATCGGTGACAGCGCGCGCGGCCGTAATCTCGACGCGGCGGCGATCGGAAACGAATTGGCGGTCGGAGAGCGTCCGCCGGCGAGGCCGACCCTGGAGACGGAGCCGGCAGCGTCGGTTGCCGGCATGCACATGGTGGCCGATGGCGTAACCGTGCTTGGCGTCGGTTTCGCCTTCGCCCAGGCGGATGCGGCCAGCCTGACGGCGTTCCTGCGTAAAGCCGAGGAGTTGGGTGCGACGGAGATCCGGCCCGCACCGGACCATGGCCTCTTCGTGCTCGGGCTCGACCGCGAGGCGGCCGCGACGGCACAGCGTTTCGCGTCTTCTCTCGGTTTCCGCATTGCCCCCGATGATCCGCGCAATCATATTGCCACCTGCGCCGGCACGGGAGCCTGCGCCTCGGCGCTGATGGAGACGAAGGTCGTGGCAGGGCTGATGGTTGAGGCGGCGCCCGAACTGTTCGACGGCTCGATGGCCGTTCATCTCTCCGGCTGTCCCAAGGGATGCGCGCGACCATCATCGTCGGAGCTGACGCTTGTCGGTGCGCCATCAGGATATGCGCTTGTCGTAAATGGTACTGCTTCCGTCGCGCCGAGCGCCTACACGGATGCGAATGGTATAAAAACCGCGCTCGCGCATCTCGGTGCGCTGGTCAGGGAAAACAAAGACGCTGGCGAATCGGCGCGGTCCTGTCTTACACGGCTCGGGGTCGCGCGCATCGCCGCAGCGTTTGAACAGGGATAGAAATGCCGGACTACGATTATATCCGCGATGGCAACGCCATCTATGAGCGTTCCTTTGCGATCATTCGCGCGGAGGCCGATCTTTCCGGCTTTTCCGAAGAGGAGGCCGATCTCGCCGTGCGTATGGTGCATGCCTGCGGCTCCGTCGAGGCCGCGCGCCAATTCGTCTTCTCGCCGGATTTCGTTTCCGCCGCGCGCACGGCGTTGAAAAACGGCGCGCCGATTTTCTGCGACGCTGAAATGGTGGCGCATGGGGTGACGCGGGCGCGGCTGCCGGCAGGCAACGATGTCATCTGCACTCTTCGCGATCCGCGCACCGGGACGCTTGCGACGGAGATCGGCAATACGCGCTCGGCGGCCGCATTGAAGCTTTGGGGCGAACGGATGGCCGGCTCCGTCGTCGCCATCGGCAACGCGCCGACGGCGCTCTTCTACCTGCTTGAAATGCTGCGCGATGGCGCACCGAAGCCAGCGGCGATCCTCGGCATGCCGGTCGGCTTCGTCGGCGCGGCGGAATCGAAGGATGCGCTCGCCGAGAATTCCTATGGTGTTCCATTCGCGATCGTGCGCGGCCGTCTCGGTGGCAGCGCCATGACCGCCGCGGCGCTCAACTCTCTCGCGAGGCCGGGCCTATGAGCGCGGTCGAGATGGGCAGATTGATCGGTGTCGGCACCGGCCCCGGCGATCCCGAACTTTTGACGGTGAAGGCGGTGCGGGCGCTCGGCGAAGCCGACGTGGTCGCCTTTTTCGCCAAGGCAGGGCGCAACGGCAATGGCCGCGCGGTGGTGGAGGGCCTGCTGAAGCCGGATCTTATCGAGTTGCCGCTCTACTATCCGGTGACGACCGAGATCGACAAGGACGACTGCTCTTACAAGAGCCAGATCACGGATTTCTACAATGCCTCCGCCGAGGCCGTCGCGGTGCATCTCGACGCAGGACGAACCGTCGCGGTGCTCAGTGAAGGTGACCCGCTCTTCTACGGGTCTTACATGCATCTGCACGTGCGGCTCGCGGGCCGGTTTCCGGTCGAGGTCATTCCCGGCATCACCGCCATGTCCGGTTGCTGGTCGGCCGCGGGGCTGCCGCTGGTGCAGGGCGACGACGTTCTTTCCGTGCTGCCCGGCACGATGGGCGAGGGCGAGCTTCAGCGTCGCCTTGCCGATACAGAAGCCGCCGTCATCATGAAGGTCGGCCGCAACCTGCCAAAAATCCGCCGGGCGCTTGCCACCGCAGGCCGGCTCGGCGGGGCCGTCTATGTCGAGCGAGGCACCATGAAGAATGCCGCGATGATTCCGCTTGGCGAGAAGCCGGACGACGAGGCTCCATATTTTTCGCTGGTGCTCGTCCCCGGTTGGAAGGATAGACCCCGGGAGGACAGGCGATGACCGGCAGGCTTTTCATCGTCGGCACGGGTCCCGGCAATCCGGCACAGATGACGCCCGAGACCCGCGAGGCGATCTCCGTCGCGACCGAGTTCTTCGGCTACGGTCCCTATCTCGATCGTCTGAACCTCAGGGCCGATCAGCGCCGCATCGCCTCCGACAATCGCGAGGAACTGGACCGGGCCCAGGCGGCGCTTGCCCGCGCTGCCTCCGGGGAGGATGTCTGCGTCGTGTCGGGTGGCGATCCGGGCATCTTCGCGATGGCGGCCGCCGTCTGCGAGGCGATCGACAAGGGACCGGAGGAATGGCGGCAGATCGATCTGGTGATCACGCCGGGCGTGACCGCGATGCTGGCGGTTGCTGCCCGCATCGGTGCGCCGCTCGGCCATGACTTCTGCGCCATGTCGCTGTCCGACAATCTGAAGCCCTGGGAGGTGATCACGAAAAGGCTGCGGCTTGCCGCCGAGGCCGGGCTGGTGATCGCGCTCTACAACCCGATCAGCAAGGCAAGGCAGTGGCAGCTTGGCGAAGCCTTCGGCGTTCTTCGGACTGTTCTGCCTTCTCACGTCCCGGTCATCTTCGGCCGGGCGGCTGGCCGGCCGGACGAGCGCATCACGGTGATGCCGCTAGGCGAAGCCGATGCCAATCGCGCCGACATGGCGACCTGCGTGATCATCGGTTCGCCGGAAACGCGGATCGTCCCCCGTGACGGCAAACCGGATCTCGTCTACACGCCGCGGTCCTATTCCGGGGAAAGCCATTGATGAATGCGTTCGAGCGCCTCATCGCAATTGCCGACCGACGGAACGTCGGCGGGCTTGCGGCGCTCGATCATGATCACCTCGATACGGCGTTTGCGCGCCGCGGCGATCTTGCCATAGGTGGCGCGGCCGCCGCTGTTCTTGGCGACCACGACCTCAATGCCATGCTCCTGGAACAGGTCGATCTCGTCTGCTTCCGCAAAGGGGCCGCTGGCGAGAATCGTGGTGACGTCAGGCAGTGCGAGCGGTGGCGTCACCGGATCGACGCTGCGGACGACGTATTTATGCTGCGGGGCCTTCTCGAAGTGGAACGCCTCCTGCCGGCCGATCGCCAGGAAGACGCGGCGCGGGGCGTCACCGAGCGCAGACACGGCCTCGGCCACGCTTTCAACGCGCGTCCAGCGATCTCCGCGTTTACGCTCCCAGGCGGGACGACGAAGTGCAATGAGCGGCGTTCCGGTGGTTTCCGACGCCGTGGCGGCATTGTGAGAAATGCGGGCGGCGAAGGGATGCGTCGCATCGATCAGCAGGGCGATTGTCTCTGCCTTCAGGAAGGCGGCAAGCCCTTCCGCGCCGCCGAAGCCGCCGATGCGGGTCGGCAGAGGCTGCGGGCGCGGGTCGGCGGTGCGGCCTGCGAGCGAGATGGCCGCATCGTAGCGAGGATCGGGCGCAAGGCGCTCGCCGAGCTGCCTCGCCTCGGTCGTGCCGCCAAGGATCAGAATGCGAGGTCTGCCAATGGCTGACGTATCGAACAGCGCCTCGGTCATTGTCGCTCCCTGGTTGGTGATCATCGGGCTCGGTGAGGATGGTGTAGCGGGTCTCGGCGAGGAGGCCAAGCGGCTGATTGCAGCTGCGCCGGTCGTTTTCGGTGGCGCCCGCCATATCGAACTCGCGGGCGCCCTGATCACGGGCGAGCGCCACATCTGGCAGAGCCCCTTCGAAAAATCCGTCGAAGCGATCGTTGCGCGACGGTGCAGCCCGGTCGTCGTGCTCGCCTCCGGCGACCCGTTCCTCTTTGGCGTCGGAGTGACGCTCGCGCGACGGATCGATGCCGCGGAAATGCGAACCATTCCCGCACCGTCGTCCTTTAGCCTTGCGGCGTCACGGCTCGGTTGGGCTTTGCAGGACGCGGCAACCGTTTCGCTGCATGGAAGGCCGCTCGATCTCATCCGGCCGCATCTGCAGCCGGGGGCACGTGTCCTGGTGCTGACATCCGACGAAGGTGGTCCGAAGGCACTTGCCGCACTCCTTTGCGACAGCGGGTTCGGTCAGTCGCGACTTACCGTTCTGGAGGCGCTGGGCGGAGAACGCGAACGTATCTCGCGGCACATCGCATCGAGCTTTGCTCTCGAAAGCCTGCACCCTTTGAACGTCTGCGCCATTGAAGTCGTTGCCGATGCGAACGCGCGGGTATTGCCGCTCGCCACCGGCCTCGATGATGCCCTGTTCGAACATGACGGCCAGATTACCAAGCGCGAGGTGCGCGCGCTGACACTTTCGGCGCTCGCTCCGCGCAGGGGCGAGCTGTTGTGGGATGTCGGTGCCGGTTCCGGCTCCATCGCCGTCGAATGGATGCTGGCGGATCCAGCGATGCGCGCCATCGCCATCGAGGCCTCGCACGAGCGGGCGGCACGGATCGGCCGCAATGCGTCGCGCTTCGGCGTGCCCGGGCTGACAGTGGTCGAGGGTGAGGCGCCCGGGGCTCTTCGCGGGCTCGCGTCGCCGGACGTGATCTTCGTCGGCGGCGGGGGCAGCGAGCCCGGGGTGATGGATGCCGCGATCGCCGCGCTCCGCACAGGCGGCCGGCTGGTGGCGAATGCGGTGACGACGGAAATGGAGGCCGTTCTCATCGCGCACCATGCGCGGCTTGGCGGCTCGCTGATCCGCATCGATATCGCCCGGGCTTCGCCGGTCGGAACGATGACCGGCTGGCGGCCGGCCATGCCGGTCACGCAATGGTCCTGGGTAAAACCATCGTGATCCGGGGCCCGAACGAAATTTGAGAGGATAGAATATGACGGTTCATTTCATCGGCGCGGGCCCGGGTGCGGCAGACCTGATCACAGTCAGGGGCAGGGACCTGATCGGCCGCTGCCAGGTCTGCCTCTATGCCGGGTCGATCGTGTCGCCCGAGCTTCTGCAGTATTGTCCGCCGGGCGCCCGCATCGTCGATACGGCGCCGATGTCGCTCGACGAGATCGAAGCGGAATATGTCCGCGCCGCAGAGGCGGGGGAGGACGTGGCGCGGCTGCATTCGGGCGATCTTTCCGTCTGGAGCGCGGTCGCCGAACAGATCCGCCGGCTTGAGAAACATGGCATCGCCTATACCATGACGCCTGGCGTGCCGGCTTTCGCCGCTGCCGCCGCAACGCTCGGCCGGGAGCTGACGATTCCTGCCGTTGCGCAAAGCCTGGTGCTTACCCGCGTTTCCGGCCGTGCCTCGCCGATGCCGAACAGCGAAACGCTCGCCGCATTCGGCGCCACGGGTTCGACGCTCGCGATTCACCTCGCCATCCACGCACTCGACCGGGTGGTCGAAGAGTTGACGCCGCTCTATGGCGCCGACTGCCCGGTTGCGATCGTCGTCAAGGCGTCGTGGCCGGATGAACGCGTTGTGCGTGGCACGCTTGGCGATATTGCGGACAGGGTCGCGGTCGAGCCGATCGAGCGCACGGCGCTGATCTTCGTCGGTCCCGGCCTCGAAGCCGCGGACTTCCGCGAAAGCTCGCTCTACGACCCCGCCTACCAGCGCCGTTTTCGCGGGCGCGAATAGAGCGCGATCATCAGGGGCTATTCTCGCGTTCGGGCTTCGGCTTCCGCGGCACGCCCTGTCGTTCCTCGAAGCGATCTCGGTAGAGCGCTGCCTGGCCGAGCAGCATCAGCGTCACCGGCGTTGTCACAGTGACGAAGAGGATTATCAGCACTTCGTGGAAGATCCAGCGGCTTTGCAGTACGGCGAAGCAGAGCATCGACGCGAGGCAAATGAGGATCGTGCCGCCGCTGGTCGCAATCGTCGGGGCGTGCAGGCGCTCGTAGAAATCGGTAAGGCGCAACAGGCCGAGCGAGCCAATCAGCGTCGTCGCCGCGCCGAGAAGCAGCAAGCCGCAGACGCCGAGGGCGGCCCAGGCCGGCAGGTCTGTCAGGTGGCTCATTCGATCACCTCGCCGCGCATGAGGAACTTCGCGAAGGCGATCGAGGAGACCAGACCGATCAGCGCTATGATGAGCGCGGTCTCGAAATAGATCGTGTTCGCGCTGCGGATGCCGAAGGAGAGCAGCATCAGCATTGCGTTTATGTAGAGCGTGTCGAGTGCGAGGATCCTGTCCTGCGCCCGCGGCCCCCTGGCGATACGATAAAGAGCGCAGGCCATCGCCAGCCCGAGCATGACCTGGGAGAGGAGCACCGACCAGGTGATCGCAAGCTCAGTCATTGGAATATCTCCTTCAATGCCGCCTCATAGCGCTTGACCGTCCCGCGCCACAACTCCTCGTTCTGCATATCGAGCACATGGAAAAGCAGGATCTTCTGACGGCGGTCGTATTCCAGCCAGGCCGTTCCCGGAGTGGCCGTCATGATGCAGGCGAGCAGCGCGAGTGCATTCTCGTCTTCGAGATCGAGGCCAACTGTCAGGAAACCGGCATTCGCGGGGACGCGGCGCGCGCGCAGGATGATTGTAGCGACGGCGATGTTCGAGCGAATGATGTCGGCAATGACCTGCAGAGCGAAGCCGGCTGCGCGCGAGACGCGGTGAAGACGCGATCTTGCAGGATGCAGCTTGAGCGTCACCCAGCCAAGCACCATGCCGAGAAAGAGGCCGACGAGGATCGAGCCCGGCGCCAGCGACTGGTTCAAAAGCAGCCACATCACGAGCAGCGCGATCGACAGCAGCGGATAGGGGAACCAGGTGCGCATCTACTGCTCTCCCGTCCTCGGCGCGGAAAGAACGCGCTCGCTCTGGAACAGCGGGTTGAGCAGATCGTCAGCGGTTGCCTGCATGTAACGCATGGCGGGGCCAGCCTGAAGGCTCAGGAAGATGCAGGCGGCAAGCAGGACGACAACGGGCGTGATCTCGATGACGAAGACCCGCGGTACCGTGCCTTCGATCGACGCCCAGAAGGTCCGGATGCCGATGCGGTTCATCGCGATCATTGCGGCAAGCCCCGACAGGATCAGAAGCACGACATAGGTCCAGTCGGTGGCAGACATGGCGGTTGCCATATCGGTGCCCGGCATGTCGAAGAGGCCGCGCAGGATCGCGAACTTGGCGACGAAGCCCGACAAGGGCGGCAGGCCGGAAAGAAGCACGGCACAGAGGCAGAAGCAGAGACCGAGAACGGCCATCGTCCCGGGTATCGCGACGCCGACCTCTTCCTCTTCTTCATCGAAGTCGCCATAGGCTTCCATCGTCACCGCCAGAACGTCGGCGCCGGCGTCGCGGCCGCGCTCGACGAGTTCGATGAGCAGGAAGAAGGCGGAGATCGTCAGCGTCGAGCTGACGAGATAGAAGAGCGCGCCGGCGAGCATTCCGCCGTGTCCGAGGCCGATCGCAGAAAGCAGCGTTCCGGAGGAGACGAGAACCGAATAGCCGGCGAGCCGGCCCATCGCCTGCGAGGCAAGCACGCCGATCGCGCCGAAAGCAATCGTCAACATACCGCCTGCGACGAGCCAGCCTTGCCCGAAACCCGCGGAAGCCCCGGCCGCCGCGCCGAAAATAAGGAAATGCAGGCGGATGATGACGTAAATTCCGACCTTGGTCAGTATGGCAAAGACTGCGGCCACCGGCGGGGTCGCGGCCGCATAGGCCGGCGGCAGCCAGAAGCTAAGTGGCCACATGCCGGCCTTGACGAGGAAGGCGATGCCGAGGATCGCGGCGCCGGTTTCGACGAGCTGCCGGTTCTCGGGTGCAAGTGTTGCGAGCTTGGCGGCGAGGTCGGCCATGTTGAGCGTGCCGGTCACGCCGTAGATCAGGCTGACACCGATGAGGAACAGCGAGGAGGCGGCGAGATTGATTGCGATATAGTGCAGTCCCGCCTTGACCCGCACGGGACCGGAGCCGTGCAGCAACAGGCCATAGGACGCTGCCAGCATCATTTCGAAGAAAACGAAAAGATTGAAGAGATCGCCTGTCAGAAAAGCACCATTGAGGCCGGCGATCAGAAACTGGAACAGCGAATGGAAATGGTGGCCGGCCGTGTGCCAGCGTGCCATTGAATAGGCTTGGGCGGCGAGGGCCAGACCCGCCGTCAGGCAAAGCATCAGCGCCGACAACCGGTCGAGCACCAGGACGATGCCGAACGGGGCCGGCCAGTTGCCGAGCTGATAAATGCCCCTCGCCGGGAGACTGCCTGTGTTCGCGGCCATGCGCATGAGGATCACCGCTATGACGAAAACGGCGAGCGTCGAGGCGAAACCAAACAGGCCCTTCAGCATACGATTGCGCTCGTCGACCGGGATCAACGCCGCGCCGACGGCGAGCGGCAGCAGGATCGGCAGTATGAGAAGGTGTTGCAGCCAATCAGTCATGGCGTTGCTCCCTTCCGTCGACATGGTCTGTTCCGGTGAAACCGCGTGAGGCGAGCAGCACCACGAGGAACAGCGCCGTCATGGCGAAGCCGATGACGATTGCGGTCAGCACCAGCGCCTGCGGAACGGGATCCGTATAGCGCGCGAGGTCGCCGACGCCGCCTGGATCGAGCACCGGCGGCGCGTTCACCCGCAGCCGGCCCATGCCAAAGATGAAGAGATTGACGGCGTAGGAGAGCAGCGAGAGGCCGATGATGACCTGGTACGTACGCGGCCTCAGCAACAGATAGACGCCGGACGCGGTCAGCGCTCCGATTCCCGCGGAAAGAATGAGCTCCATTACCGAACCCCCTCTTTCTCGGCGCGCGCTGCCCTCGTATGGGCGCGCGGCGCGCGGACCGACTGGTGGGCGAGCGCAATAAGGATCAGCACCGTGGCGCCGAGGACCAGCGAAAAGACGCCGAGATCGAAGAGGATGGCGCTCGCCAGCGGAAATTTACCGACGATCGGCAAGGTCGCATATTGCGCGTGCGAGGTGAGGAACGGATAGCCGAAGAGCCACGATCCCGCGCCCGTCGCGACGGCGACCAGAATGCCGATGCTCATCCAGCGCAGCGGGTGAATGCGCAACCGCTCCTCGACCCAGCGGGTGCCGCCCGACATATATTGCAGGATGAAGCCGATCGACATGGCGATGCCGGCGGCAAAGCCCCCGCCCGGCAAGTCGTGCCCGCGCAGAAAGAGATAGGCGGCGAGCAGTCCCGTGACCGGGAACATCCAGCGCATGATGACGGAGGGGACGAAGAGATACTCGGCGATGCTGTCGCCGGCCGCCCGCTCCGGGTGATCGTCGTCGAAAGCGTTCTGTACCCGCTGTTGTTCCGGGGCTTCCAGGCTGTCGGCCTGCGGACGGAAACGCAGCAGAAGCGCAAAGACCGTCAAGGCGACGATGCTGAGGACGGCGATCTCGCCGAGCGTGTCGAAACCGCGGAAGTCGACGAGGATGACATTGACGACATTGGTGCCGCCGCCGTCCATGTAGGCCCGCGCAAGGAAATAGCTGGCGATGGTATCGGGCAGCGGCCGCGTCATGACCGTATAGGCGATGAGCGTCATCCCGCCGCCGGCCAGGATTGCGAGAAGGAAGTCGCGCAGGCGCCTGAGGCGGATGCGGAACGGAAGATCTTCCGCATCCTCCGGCTGCTCGATCCGCTTTGGCAGCCAGCGTAATCCGAGCAGGATCAGGACAGTCGTGACGATTTCGACGAGCAGCTGGGTCACCGCCAGATCGGGTGCGGAAAGCCACACGAAGGTGATGCAGGTGACGAGCCCTGCGCCGCCGAGCAGCACGAGCGATGCGAGACGATGGAACTTGGCCTGGTAAGCCGATCCGACGGCGCAGGCGATGCCGATCACCCAGAGCAGGGCGAAGGCCGGATCGACGCCGCGTATGAGGAGAGGCGGCAGCTTGAAACCGCCGATCACAAGCGGCAACGCCCCCGCCGCGAGTGCGAGGACAACGACGAAGCACATCTGAGGCTGGAGACGGCGCGTGCCGAGGCTCTGCTCGAGCGAGCGGGCCCACTTCCACGAAAGCGTCACCAGCACGCGTTCGAAGATGCGCTGGCCCTGGAGCAGTCGGAAGACCGGCGGGCCCTCGACGCTGGTCGCAAGATAGGAACGCATCAGGAAATAGAGGCCGACCCCGCCCGACAGCGCCACGAAGCTCATGATCAGCGGGATGTTCCAGCCATGCCAGACGGCAAGGCTGTATTGCGGCGTACGATCGCCGAGGATCGAGACGACGGCCGTGTGGAGGAACGGTCCGATCGTCTGCGCGGGGATGATGCCGACGACGAGGCAGGCGAGGACGAGGAAATCCACCGGCGCGCGCATCCAACGTGGCGGCTCGTGCGGTTTCTTCGGCAGGTCTTTCGGCATGGGACCGTAGAAGACGCCGTGAATGAAGCGCAGGGAATAGGTGACCGCAAACATGCTCGCGATTGTCGCGACATAGGGCGTCATCGTGTCGAGCGCATTGACGAGATGCGTCTCGATCGCCTCGGCGAAGAACATTTCCTTGGAGAGAAAGCCGTTGAGCAGTGGCACGCCGGCCATGGCCGCGCTCGCCACCATGGCCAGCGTTGCGGTGATCGGCATGTAATGGAAGAGACCGCTCAATTTGCGCATGTCGCGCGTACCGGTTTCGTGGTCGATGATACCGGCGGCCATGAACAGCGAGGCCTTGAAAGTCGCGTGATTGACGATGTGGAAGACCGCGGCGACGGCCGCCAGCGGGCTGCCGAGGCTCAAGAGCACGGTGATGAGCCCGAGATGGCTGATCGTCGAATAGGCGAGAAGCCCCTTCAGATCCTGCTGGAAGATCGCGAAATAGGCGCCGAGCAAGAGGGTCGTGAGGCCGGCGAGGCCGACGATCCAGAACCAGGCCTCGGTGCCGGCCATCACCGGCCAGAGCCGCACAAGCAGGAAGACACCGGCCTTCACCATGGTCGCCGAATGCAGGTAGGCCGAAACCGGCGTCGGCGCGGCCATCGCGTGAGGCAGCCAGAAATGAAAGGGGAACTGCGCGCTTTTCGTGAGCGCGCCAAGCAGCAGCAGGATGAGGACGGTCAAGTAGAGCGGATGGTCGCGGATAGCGTCGCCGGAGGCGAGCACGACATCGAGATCGTAGCTCCCGACGATCCGGCCCATGATCAGCAATCCGACCAGCATGCAAAGCCCGCCCATACCGGTCATTGTCAGCGCTATGCGCGCGCCGTCGCGGGCATGGGCATTGTGATGCCAATAGCCGATCAGCAGGAAGGAAACGATGCTCGTCAGTTCCCAGAAAACCGCAAGCAGGATCAGGTTGCCGGAGAGCACGATGCCGAGCATCGATGCCATGAAGGCAAGGAACAGCGCGAAGAAGCGTGGGACCGGGTCTTCGGCGGCCATGTAGTAGCGGGCGTAGAGAACGACGAGCACGCCGATCGCCGTGATCAGCGCCGAAAACAGCCAGGCGAAACCGTCCATCCGCAGGGTGAAATTGAGCCCGAGTTCATGGATCCAGGCGAGTTCATAACGCAGTACGCCGCCGGACGCGACGAAGGGATAGAGGCCCGCGGTCGCCAGAAAACAGACAAGGGCGATCGCCCCTGCGAACCAGGCCGTCGCACCGCGTTGATCGGACGGAAAGAAGATTGCGATGAGGCTTCCCGCGAAGGGGGCGAGAATGAAGACAGGCAGCAATTTCCCCGCGTATTCGATCGTTCCGTTCCCCTCTTTGGGTATCTTGGAGAGTGGGATCTGGGTCCCGAGAGCGTCGCTCAAAAGCGACCGTCGCAAACAATGCCGGATCACCCGCGAAGCGGCAAAGGCATGTGTTTTTATGACTTTTTTCCAGCCGACTGCCAAGTCGTTCGGGAAGAAAAACACGCCGATCCGGTGTCGTTTTCCGAGTGCCTAGATCACGGTTATTTGGGTCGAACCGACCCAAATAACCAACGTGATCGATTCTAATAAGGTAGAGCGGGGTGGGTGGAAAACCGCCTAAACTTTCCTCGTCCCGTTCTACAGCGTCGCGCGTCCGATCGGACGCGCTAAGATCGCTGCAGCACTTTGAACTGCTGCATGATTTTGTCCTTAAACCCATTCCGATTTAAGGAATCATGCATTAGGCGGCGTGCCAACGGCGTTCGAAAACGAAGGTGGCGAGATCGTTGGCGTTCATCGGGCGGGCGAAGGCGTAGCCCTGCAGCCCATGGCAGCCGAGCTCCTTGAGGATGCGGGCATGTTCCAGGGTCTCGACGCCCTCGGCGATCACCTCGATGCCAAGCGACGTGCCGATGTCGATGATCGATTCGACGAGCCGCCGCTGCGCCGGCGAGGTGAGGATAGGCAGGATCAGCTGGCGATCGATCTTCAGCCGGCGCGGCGTCAGCTTCGTCAGGCTGAGGATCGAGGCGTAGCCCGTACCGAAATCGTCGATCTCGATCTCGATCCCGAGTTCCTTGATACGCTCGATGTTCGAAAGCACCGTTACGTCGTTTTCGTCGAAGGAGATCGACTCGAGCAGTTCGAAGGAAAAACGCCCTTCCGGTATCCGCATCTGCTTGAGGCGCTCGATCAAGCCGTCGTCGCGCAGCCGCGGATAAGAGAGATTGACCGAGACTTTCGGGATGCGGATGCCGTTCGCTTCCCACCGCCAGATCTGAAACAGCGCCTGTTCGAGAATCTTCTGGTCGATCGCCGCGACCACATTGATATCTTCCGCCGTCTTGAGAAAAGCGTGCGGGCCGAGCAGTCCTTTCGTCGGGTGGTCCCATCGCGCCAGCGCTTCGACGCCGATGACGTCGAGGGATGTCGGGCAGAATTGCGGCTGAAAATATGCGATGAATTCGTTCTGCTCGAGACCGCGAAGAATTTCGTCGGCGGTCTGCTTCGTCTTGAACACCGCCGTCTTCAGCGCGCCGGTGAAGGTTTCGTGCCTGTTGCGTCCGCGGCGCTTGGCCTCGTAAAGTGCAATGTCGGCGTTGACCAGTGTCTGCGAGAGCTCGTCGCTCGACTGGAACTGGGCGGCAATGCCGATGCTGACGCCGATGCGGCATTCCTGATCCTTGTAGCGGATCGGCACGCTCATCGCCTCGATGACACGCGACGCCAGCGCGGTGTCCTCGTCTTGGCCATGGCTCTGCCGGATGATTACGAATTCATCGCCGCCGATGCGGGCGACAAAGTCATCCTCGCGCGCATTCCGGCGCAGGAGTTCCGCCGCGTGCCTCAGGATCTCGTCTCCGGCCGCATGGCCGAGCGTGTCGTTGATCTGCTTGAAGCGATCGAGATCCATATGAAAGATGCTGAGCTTTGCTCGTTCGTCGAAATGCCGGCTGCGGTCGGCGAGGATCTGGTCGAGGAAGCGACGATTCGGCAGACCGGTGAGCGGATCGTGCAGCGCGTTGAATTCCATGCGATGGCGCGCCGCTTCCAGTTCGGCGCTGTGGGCCTCGGCGAGCCGCTTGGCCTCGGAAAGCGTGGCCCTCGTTTCGAAATCGGCCGTTACGTCCCAGTTGACGCCGACGATCTTCCGGCGCCCGTCTGCGCCGGCGTAAGTCGAGCCGATCGCACGGATATGGCGGACCTCGCCGTCAGCGAGGCAAATGCGGAATTCGGAATTGTATGCGCCGCCACTCGCAAGCGCCTCGGAAAACTCTTCCTCGGCACGTGCAAGATCGTCCGGGTGCAGCGTATTCTTCCAGTCGTCGTAGATCTCGCGCATCGATTTCCCGATGCCGTAGAGCTCCTTCATCCGGCTATCCCACAGCAACTTGCCGCTCTCGATATCGAGTTCCCAGATGCCGATCTCGGAGGTGTCGAGCGCGATCTTCAGCCGATGGGAGAGTTCCTGAAGCTGATCCTTGCTTTGTTTCAGGGCGCGAATGTTCCTCTGGCGCTCGGCCATGAGCCGGCCGGTGATGAGCATGGGGACGACGATCATCAACCCGCCGACCGCGATAAGCAGACGGATCTGCCAGGCATTGGCCGGGGTGGTCGGCCAGCCGCCTTTCGGGATTGCGGCGATGCGCCATAAACCGCCGGGCAGGGATACGCTCATCTCTACCGGGGTCCGGCTGAAGATGGCGGGGTCGCCGAAGAAGACCGCACCCTCGCGTCCAAGGCCATCTCGGCCGGCTATCGCTATGTCGATGCCGAGTGTAGGAGAGACGAGACCGCTGTCGCGATAGAGGCGATCGACATCGATTACAGCCGAAACGACACCCCAGAAGCGACTTCCGCCGGTGGCAAGATTGGTCGACACCGGAAACCGGCCGATCAGGCCCTTGCCGCCCTGAACGAGCTCGACTGGTCCTGCCAGGACCATCCTCCCGGTTTCCTTCATGCGCACCACGGCGGCGCGCTGACTTTCATTCTTGCGGTAGTCGAGGCCGATGACCTTTTCGTTGCCGGCGGTCGGGTAGACCATCGACACGACCAGATCCGGAGCCGCGGCAATGTTGCGAAGCTGTGTTCGTTCGGTGAAGATGCTGCGAGCAAGCTCGCTGAAGCGCGGTTGCCGCATCTCCGGTTCGGTGGCGATCGTTCCGATCAGGCCACGGACAAGCTGGACATTGCCGTTGATGCTGGACTCGATCCTCGATCGTATTGGGCTGAGCTCATCGGCCACCAGCGCGCGCACGCGTGCTTCGGAGATGACCTGGTTCTGGTTGTCGGCGAGGAATCCTGCAATCACGACGACAAATGTCGCGATAATTGTCGGAAGATGGCTCGGTGTCAAAACCCGGGAGAATCTGGATTCTCTAAGGTTAACGGCACGTTTATCTGACACAAGATCACCCCAGAACGGCATATGCAGTGAAGAAATCGCGAAATAATTACAAATTCTTCTTAACAATTCTTGCCTTGCACCGACTGATTCTGGCGGACCTTGCGTTTCGCGGTGTCTCGTCGTTCTTCAGCGGGGAGCCTTCGTCTCGATCATTGCCTGCAATGTTTCGAGCCTGTCGGCGTCCCGCGGCAGTTTGTCCGCGCGGAGGCGGGCAATGCGCGGAAAGCGCATCGCAACGCCCGACTTGTGCCGGGTGGAACGGTTCAGGCCCTCGAAAGCGACCTCGACGACGAAGCCGGCATCGGGCTCGGCGCGGACCGCACGCACCGGGCCGAAGCGCTCGACCGTGTTGTCGCGGACGAAGCGGTCGAGAATTTCGAGTTCGGCATCGGTGAAGCCGAAATAGGCCTTGCCGACCGGAACCAAAACTGTTTGCCCGTCGCTCTCCGTCCAGACGCCGAAGGTGAAGTCGGAATAGTAGCTCGATCGTTTGCCGTGGCCGCGCTGCGCGTACATCAGCACGGCGTCGATATTGAAAGGCTCCCGTTTCCATTTGAACCAGGGTCCCTTGGCCCGGCCGGCAACATAAGCGGAGTCCAGCCGCTTCAGCATGACACCTTCGATTACCGGATCCGGCGGGTTCGAGCGAAGCCGGTCCAGTTCGTCCCAGGTCGAGAAGGGGACGAGCGGCGACAGATCGAAATGCTGCGGCGAGGCGGTATCGATCAGGGCACTGAGCGCTCGGCGGCGCGCCTGGAATGGTTCGGCCCGAATGTCGCGTTCGCCCGAAAAAAGGATATCGTATCCGCGGATGAAGGCGGGATAATCCTCGAGCATCTTACGATTGACGGTCTTGCGGTTCAGACGTTGCTGCAGATCCGCGAAGGTGCCCGTTGCCCGGTTGCTGCGGATCGTCCCTCCGACCAGCAGTTCTCCGTCGATGACGCCGGTGAAGTCCGCGGCGTCCAGGATCTCCGGAAAGGCGCCGGAAATCTCGTCGCCGCTGCGTGAGTAGAGCCGTCGCATCCCTCCGATATTCGCCAGTTGAACGCGGATGCCGTCCCATTTCCACTCGGCGGCGAAGTCGGCCGGATCCAGTCCTTTGAGATCACCTTCGCCGACCGGAGTCGCGAGCATGACGGCATGAAAGACCGCCGGCGTTGTCAGGACGGGCATGTCCGCTTCGCCGCTGAGCCAGAGAAAGAGCGGCAGGTAGGGTGGGCTCAGTCCATGCCAGAGCGTTTCTATTTCGGCGACATCCTTGCCGCCCATTTCCGCTAGCGCCTGTTTCGCCAGTCGCGCGGAAACGCCGATTCTCAATCCTCCGGTCACGAGCTTCAGGAACGCGAAACGGCCTGACGTGTCGAGTTGATCCAGCATGTCGCGGACGAGCGAGCGCACCTCGGACCGGCCTGCCATCTGCAGCCGCTCAACGACGTCTCCCAGCGGAACATCCGCTGTGACGCGCTCCTGTGGAGGCTCCCACACCAGCGAAACCGTCTCCGCGAGATCCCCGACGTAGTCATAGGAATAGCGAAACAGCACCTCGTCCATGCGCTCGAGCAAGAGGTCGCGGATCAGTTGGGGCTTGACGGTATTAAGGGTCAGCGTGCCGGCGATCGCGGCAAGCGCATAGCCGCGGCTCGGATCGCCAGCTTCGCGGAAATAATCCGCAAGCAGCCGGATCTTGGCATTTCGCTGCGGCGTGAGAACCAGCCGATCGAGCAGTTCGGCGAAGGCCTTCATGGCTCTCACTCTCCCTCGTCGTCGTATCCGACGAGGTGAAGAGGACGCGCCGGGATGCCCTGCAATTCACACCACCGTACCAGGGCTTCCTCGCGGCCGTGCGTCACCCAGACTTCGGCCGGTGCGATTTCCCTGATCGTCGCGGTCAACTCGGCCCAGTCGCAGTGATCGGATATGACGAGCGGCAGTTCGACGCCGCGTTGCTTGGCACGTTGGCGGATGAGCATCCAGCCGGAGGCGAAGACGGCGAGCGGATCGGCGAAGCGCCGCGCCCAGCGGTCGGCGAAGGCGGACGGGGGGCCGATGATGATGTTGCCGGCGAAATCCTGCCGGCTCTCGCCAGCAAGGGTCGCGTGGCGGATCTCGCCGAGATCGATGCCCTCGTTCTGATAGTACTCGCACAGCTTGGCGAGCGCCCCGTGGATGTGGATGGGCTCGTCGTAACCCTGCTGGCGAAGAAGGGCGATGACCCTTTGCGCCTTGCCGAGCGCATAGGCGCCGACCACGTGAGCGCGCTCGGGAAACTGCCTTAGCGACATCAGCAGCCGGGCGATCTCGGCGCCATCGTCCGGATGATGAAAGACCGGGAGGCCGAAGGTCGCCTCGGTGATGAAGACGTCGCAATGGACGGGCTCGAAGGGCCGGCAGGTTCGATCCGGCCGTCGTTTGTAGTCGCCCGAGACGACGATCCGCGTTCCTTCCGTCTCGACCGCGATCTGCGCCGAACCGAGCACGTGGCCAGCCGGATGAAAACGGACGGTCACGCCATTGACGGCGATCGTCTCGCCGAGCGGAGCGACCTGGCTCGCACCGCAAAAGCCGTCGCCGTAGCGAATACGCATTATGTCCAGCGTTTCGCGCGTTGCCAGCACATGACCGTGGCCTGCGCGGGCGTGATCGGCGTGCCCATGCGTGATGAGCGCCCGTTCGACCGGCTGTATCGGGTCGATGTAGAAGTCGCCGCGTTCGCAGTAGAGGCCCTTGGGGGCGGGATAAAGCAGGTTGTCCGGTCTCATGCAGACTAAGATAGCTGGCAGATGCGCCCCTGCCAGCTATGCGGACAAGATTTTCGCCGCCCGCGTCTACAGCGCCGCGCGTCCAATCGGACGCGCTAAGTTCGCTGTAGCAGTCTGAATTGCCGCATGATTTTGTCCTTAAATCGACTCCGATTTAAGGAATCACGCAGTAAGTCATGCCTTAGCGGTTCAACGACAGCGTGTCGGTGATAAGCTTCAGCACCCCCTCGGCGTCGATGCCGGTGCAGACCTTCTGGCTTGGAAGACCATCCCAGGGGCCCGGCGGAAACAGCCGCGCGTCCGGTTTCTGGATCGTCTGACCGTCGGCGATGCCACCGCAGATGACGCGTACCGATCCGCTGCGGGTACGGAACAGGTCCGGCGCGACGACATAGGCGCAGGCGCAGCTGTCATGGACGATCATGCCGTCGTCGACATGCTGCTCGTAGAAGGTGATGTAGAACTGCGAGATGTCGGACAGGAGCCTTGCAGGCGCGCCGCCACGCTCGGCGATATCGACCAGCATCGCCCGCGTCATTACCGTGCGCGTGGTCACATCGAGACCGATGACGGTCACGGGCCACGGCGCCGTCATCACCGCGTCGGCGGCTTCCGGGTCTCCATGGATATTGGCTTCCGCTGCCGGCGTGATGTTGCCGGGAACGTCGAACGCACCGCCCATGATCACGACGTCCTTGACCAACCCGGCGATGTCAGGATCGTCGCGCAGCGCCAGCGCGAGATTGGTCATGCGCCCGACGGCGATGAGCGTCACCCCGCCCGGATTGGCGCGTACCGTATCTATGATGAACCGATGCGCCGGACGGGGATCGAGCGGCAGGTCGATATTGTCCGGCACGTCGATATTGCCGAGCCCGTCTTCGCCATGAATGCCCGTCGGCCAGCCGACATGGGGGCGACCGTGATCGAAGGTCTCGCCAAGCCCCTTGGCGACCGGTGCCGCGATGTTCCACGCCTGCTTCAGGAAGAGCGCGTTGCGCGTCGTCGTCTCGACCGAGGCATTACCGAAAACGGAGGTGATGCCGATGAGATCGATGTCCGGGTGCCGGTGCAGGAAGAGAAGCGCCATCGCGTCGTCGACGCCCGGGTCCGTATCGAAAATAACCTTGTCCATGTGTTCTTCTTTTCTTTTTTGGAAGTGGGATAGGAATGCCGCTACTGGAAGCGGCGAATACTGAAAGGTGCCAAGTCGATGTTCTCGCCCGTCGTGAGAAGATCGGCGACGTCCATGAGCCATTTCGGTGCGGCGAAGAGCATGTCGGGACGGGCGGGCGGATCGATTTTCAGGTCAGCCAGACTGCCGGCGTTGCCGACCGAGGCAGGCAGGCCGCTGATATCTTTCTCGAAAACGGTCGTCTCGTGACACTCGGCGATGAGATGAGCCGCCGACGCACAACCGATGATGCCTGATCCAACTATCCCGATACTCGCCATGATACGCCGGTTCCCTCAGACGAAGAATTTGCGGCATCCCTTTTAGTTAAGCCCGGCGCGAGAGCAAGACCCGCACGCGAACAGACGCCATGAACGGCTATTTCCGGGGGATCAGTAGGAGTTCCGCGCGAGTTCCTGCAGCCAACGCAGCGAGGAAACGTACGATCCGGATCACCGCATTCTTCTTATCCCGCTGAACGGACTTAAACTTTCCGAAAGGTCGTTGACCTATCGTCGTAACGGCCTGCGGGCTTTGCAATTTTGACGACGACAGCGGAGCCGCAGGTGAAGGCTATTTTCAGCAGATTGCGTCCTTCCAAGAAGCTGGTGGTCATCCTGTCCGCCGCGCTCAGTGTTTCCGCAGCGTCCGGCGGCGCCGCCGTCTATGTTGGTCGCGACAGGCTCATGGCCCGTCTTTCCGAGCCGTCCCCGTCGGGACTCGAATGCACGACAATCCGAACACTGAAGCTCGATCACCAAGGCCAACGCTGGGTGCGGATGCATGTAAAGACCGACAGAGCGAGCGGACCGGACCGCATCAGGACGGCGCTGCGTGTGGTCGGCGCTCTGTCGCACAAGGAGAAGGCCGATCTCTATCAGGTCGTCGTGCTCGACGCAGCGGGACCGGAGGAACGCGCCGCCGTGCGGGGCGCAGCCATCGGCGCCGAGGTGCTTTTTGCCCCCGGTCCTCAGAGCGTCAAGGGAATGGCGGAGCCGTTTCGGGCCTCCTACAACGACGGGACCGCGAACGCCGCCGGCATGTTCCACGGGAAGACCGTTCGGCTTGAGCTTGACGCGGTGCGCGCCCTGATGAGCGCCATGGAGGATCGTTCGCTTTGCATCGTTCCGTTCGCGGCAGCGACGGAGGGCGCGGGGGCGGACGAAGCCGCTGACCAAACCGTCGAGAGCGCCAAGGCGCCCGCCGGCCATTAAGACAATCCGTCGCAACAAAAGCAAAAAGCCCGGCGGGTGAAAGGCGGGCTTTTATGCATGGCTATGTTTGTCCGCGCGGGCCTAGTCGGCCTTGTGGCGTCGGGCCGGGAACAAAATCACGTCGCGGATCGACGGCGCGTTGGTGAGCAGCATGATCAGCCGGTCGACGCCGATGCCGAGGCCACCGGCCGGCGGCATGCCCTGGTCGATTGCATCGAGGAATTCGTCATCGAGCTGCTTTGCCTGCTCGCCTCGCGCATGCGCCTGCTCAAGCTGCTCGACCATGCGGGCGCGCTGCTCTTCCGGATCGTTGAGTTCCGAGAAGGCGTTGCCGAGTTCCCAGGTGTTGCAATAGGTCTCGAAACGCTCGACGAGGCGCGGCTCGCCCGGCACTTCCTTGGCGAAGGGCGAGATGTCCTTCGGGAAATGCGTGACGTGGGCCGGCTGGATCAGCATCGGTTCCACCTTCTCCTCGAAGACGAAGGCAAGGCATTCGCCCCAGGTCCAGTCCTTCTCGACCTCGAAGCCGGCTGCCTCGGTTGCGGCACGCGCCTCCTCGTCGGTCTTCATCGCGAGGAAGTCGATGCCGGTCGCTTCCTTGACGGCGTCCGGCATGGGCACGCGGCGGAACGGCCCCTTGAAGGAGATCTCCTTGTCTCCGTAGGTGAATTCCGTCTTGCCGTGGACCAGGAGCGCCAGTTCGGCGAACATCCGCTCGACGAGGTCCATCACGTCCTCGTAGTCGGCGTAAGCCCAGTAGCACTCCATCATCGTGAATTCCGGATTGTGCCGGGTGGAGACGCCTTCGTTGCGGAAGTTGCGGTTGATCTCGAAGACCTTGTCGGTAAGCCCCGAGACCAGCGTGCGCTTCAGGTACAGTTCCGGCGCGATGCGCAGGAACATGTCGAGCTTCAGTGTGTTGTGATGCGTCTTGAAGGGCTCGGCGGTTGCGCCGCCATAGACCGAATGCAGCATCGGCGTCTCGACTTCCATGAAGCCGTCATTCTCCATGAAGCGGCGGATTCCGGATACGATCCGGCTGCGCTGCTGGAAGCGGAGCTTCGACTCCTCGTTGGTCATGATGTCGAGATGGCGCTTGCGGTAGCGCAGCTCGATGTCCGAAAGCCCATGCCACTTCTCCGGCATCGGTAGAAGCGACTTGGTGAGCATGGTGATCGCTTGCGCATTGATCGTGAGCTCGCCGCGCTTGGTGCGGCGGACGATGCCCGTGACGCCGATGATGTCGCCGATATCGATCATCGGCAGCAGCGCCCGCGCCTCTTCCGGGGTCGTATCCTTGTGCGAGAAAATCTGGATCTTGCCGGAGGCGTCGTGGATATCCATGAACATGCCGGAATTGCGCGAGGAAAAGACGCGGCCGGCGACGGTCACGACGTCCTGCGTTTCGGTGTCCGGCGCCAGGTTTTCATATTTTGCCGCGAGTTCCGCATTGGTCATCGTCCGGTGGAAATGCGCCGGATAGACGTCGCCGATCTGCTCGCGCAGGAGCTTCAGCTTCTGTGCGCGCACTTCCGTAGCGTCGGAGGAAAGGCTGGCCATCGCTGTCTTCTCGTTCATGGTGCTGTCCTTACTTTCCGCTGCCCGCCATCGAGGCGACGACCTGTGCCGCGACCTTCAGGCGCTGGCGGACGACCGCGCGGCCGAGGAGTTCCATCGAATCGAACAGCGGCAGCGAGCGCTGCGAGCCCGACACGGCGACGAAGAGCGGCGCGACGATGGCTTTCAGCTTCTTGCCCATACGCTCGGCGATCGCCCGCAGTTCCGCTTCGATCGATTCCTTGTTCCATTCGAGGATTTTTTCAAGATCCGGCTGGACGGTATTGAGGATCTCGAGCAGTTCCTCGGGCGAGGCTTTCACGCCGGCAAAGGCCGCCGGCTGCAGGCCGAGATCCGACTTGAACAGGAAGGCGGCGAGGTCCGGTAGTTCGCCAAGCTTCGAGATCCGCGACTGCGCGAGCTTCAGGCCTTCCTTGAGGCGATCATTTTCGGCCGCCCAGACAAAGACGCGTGCGGCGAAGTCTTCTTCTGAAAGCTTCTCGCGGATCCAACGCGCGTTCAGCCAGTCGAGTTTCTGGATGTCGAAGATCGCGCCGGCCTTCGAGAGGTTTTCCGGATCGAACTTTTCCGCCAGTTCTTCGACCGTCAGCAGCTCCTCGCCTTCGGCGATCTGGATGAAGAACAGGCCGAGGAAGTTCATCAGCGCTTCCGGCAGGTAGCCGAGCGCGGTGTAATAGGAGATGGAGGTCGGATTCTTTCGTTTCGACAGCTTCGACTTGTCGGCATTGCGCATCAGCGACAGGTGCATGAACTTCGGCGGCTCGAGGCCGAGATACTGGTAGATTAGGATGTGCTTCGGCACGGAAGCCAGCCACTCCTCGCCGCGTGCGACATGGGTGATCTTCATCAGATGGTCGTCGACGACATTGGCCATGTGGTAGGTCGGCATGCCGTCGGCCTTCAAGAGTACCTGCATGTCGACCGCGTCCCAGGGAATCTCGACGTCGCCGTAGACGCCGTCATGAAACTTGCAAGTGCCTTCCGTTGGGATCTTCATGCGCACGACGTGCGGTTCGCTGGCGGCAACGCGCGACGTCACTTCCTCGGCCGAGAGGCTAAGGCAGAGCCCATCGTATTTCGGCGGCTTGCCGGCGGCGCGCTGCGCCTCGCGCATCTGCTCCAGCCGCTCGGGCGTGCAGAAACAGCGGAAGCCGTGGCCGTTCTCGACGATCTTCTCCACGTAGGGCTTGTAGATGTCCTTACGGTCGCTCTGGCGATAGGGGCCGTAGGGGCCGCCGATATCGGGGCCTTCGGACCATTTCAGCCCACACCATTTCAGCGCATCGAGCACCTTCTGTTCGAACTCCGGCGTCGAGCGCGTCGCATCGGTATCCTCGATGCGCAGAATGAACTCGCCGCCGTGTTTCTTCGCGAAGAGGTAGTTGAACAGCGCGATATAGGCTGTGCCGACATGCGGTTCGCCGGTGGGTGAGGGTGCAATGCGCACCCGGACTGCTGAATCTGCCATGGTCTTTGCCCGTTTCGACGTGCTTCTGGCGCCTTGCCGGGGTGAATTTCCAGCTTGTGGGCGCGCATTTTATGGGAAGGAAAGGCCCACAAGGGTGCCGCACCAGCGGTATCGGCGGGCAATTCCAGTCGGCTGGCGTGAGACCATAGAAAGCCCCGTATGTCAACGGAAAGTGGATAGGCCTTTTCCTGTTGGCCATCGCGGTGAGGCGGGCCGGAGGCGACAAGTGCACGGCGGGCAAGCCCTCATCCGATCCGGTAACGCCGGCTCGGCATGTGGCGACGATTTATTGGAACGTTCGCGGGCGTCACGCGTTTATCAGGTCGAGGACGCGGACCGTGTCAACCGGACGCGACGGAAGTGGAGAACACGGGAATTTTTCCGGTTTCCTCCCGTGACCAACGAAAGCGGTAGTCGAACTCCCAACCCGTCCGGTTCGTATCCTCACTTAATCTCCCGCAGTAAAGAGGCCTGCATTCGGGCGAATGCAGGCCTTCTTGTTTGTGTCGTCGGTCGTGATCCCGCTGCGTACTAGTGCAGCTTTCCCGCCGCCCGCTGTTTTCTCAGGCGGGCGTTGCGGGCGATCATGTTCAGCGCCTCGACGAGGGCCGAGAACGCCATCGCGGCGTAGACGTAGCCCTTGGGCACATGGAAGCCCATGCCTTCGGCAATCAGCGTCGTGCCGATCATCAGCAGGAAGGCAAGCGCCAGCATCACGATCGTCGGGTTCTTTTCGATGAAGTTGGCGAGCGGCGTCGCCGCGAAAAGCATGACAGTAACGGCAACGACCACGGCCACGACCATGATCGGCAGATGCGGGGTCATGCCGACGGCGGTGATGATGCTGTCGACCGAGAAGACGAGGTCGAGCAGCAGGATTTGCCCGATCGCGGCGGCAAAGCTGTTGATCGCCGACGTCGCGATGAAGTCCTCGTCGTGATCGCTCGGATCGACATTGTGGTGGATCTCCTTGGTGGCCTTCCAGACAAGGAAGAGACCGCCGGCGATCAGAATCATGTCCTTCCAGGAGAAGGCGTGGCCGAGGGCCTCGAAGACCGGTTCGGTCAGTTGCACGATCCAGGCGACGGTGCCGAGCAATGCCAGCCGCATGATCAACGCAAGGCCGATACCGATGCGGCGGGCGCTGACGCGGCTGTCGGCAGGGAGCTTGTTCGTGAGAATTGAAATGAAGATCAGGTTGTCGATGCCGAGCACGACCTCCATCACGATAAGGGTAATCAGGGCAACCCAGGCGGCGGGGTCCTGTGCAAGCGTCATTATTTCCTGCATCGGCGATCTTTCCTTTCTCGGTGGCGCGTCGTCGCGCAAGATTCGCCGCAGTATTTAAGGATACTTCCTGACGTGGCAAGCGCCCCCGCGTTTTTCGCGGTGGCGTTGTCCTACAGCGCCGCGCGTCTTATCGGACGCGCGAAGGACGCTGTAGCAGTTTGAATTGCTGCATGTTTTTATCCTCAAATCGGCTCCAATTTAAGGAAACATGCAGTAGTCACGCTTTCAACGGCACCCAGATTTCGACCGCGCCCATGCCGGAGTGCGGGTCGAAACGCTCGTCGTAACGCTCGAGCAGGTCCGGTGTTTCGCCGTGCTCGTAACCGGATTCAGGAAACCACGTTCCGAAAACATAGTGAGCGGTCGCCGCTATACCGGAAACATGGCCGCGATGAACAAAGACGGCGTAACGCTGCTTCGGTAGTTTCAGCGTCGAGAAACCCGCGGGCAGCGCGTCGGCGTCCTCGACTTCGGCGGCTGCCATGTAACGGAACCTGCCGGCTTCGCCATCGGCCTGGGTGCAGACGCCGTAGGCGATATTGCCGCGTTGGCCCGGAATATTGCCGAAATAGGTGTTGAAGCGCTGCCACAGCGAGGGAATGCCCTCGGTGCGGTTGTAGGCATAAATTTCGGCCAGACCGGCGAGCAGGAGTGCGGGGCTCTCCACGAACCGCGGCGGGTCGATCTTCAAAGTGCGTGTATCATCCATTCTGATTGGCTCCATCAGCATGACGTTGCGGACATGCCCCTGCTTGCGAACGGATTCCGGCGTCACGCCGAATTGCTCGCGAAAGGCACGCGTGAAGGCTTCATGCGAGCCGTAGCCCGCATCAAGGGCCACTTCGAGAATGTTCGACGTGCCGTTGGCGAGGGTGAGCGCAGCCCCGCTCAGGCGGCGCCCGCGGATATAGGCGCTGATCGACCGGCCGGTTGCAAGACCGAAGACGCGGGACAGGTGGTAGCGCGACAGGCCGGCAGCCTCGGCGATATCCTCCAGCGATATGTCCTCAGCGAAATGACTCTCGATGAACCAGATCGCCCTGCCGATGGTACTCATGTTCACTCCCTTAGCAGACAAGCAAGGTCTTACGGCCTCGTCAAAGGGCGCATTTGATCGTCGTTGCTGGATTTGCCAGAGAATGGTACTGCGCGAAGTGAAGGCAAGGGCCGTGACTTCAGCCGGCGTTGGATTTCCGGCCGTAGGCGGCCAGGAAGACGCGGATGGCCGATTCCACGTTCTTTTCGATGCGATCGGCCGGGGGGGCGTCGCACATGCCGAAAAGGCGGCCCTTGAAAAAACCGGCCATGGAAAGCTCGATGAACTGTTTCGCTGCGAGTTCCGTATCGTCGATCGAGAGTTCGCCTGCCGCCACCTGCCGGTCGAGATAGGCCTTCAGCACCGTGTAGCCGTTTTCCGGCGTTGCAGTGAAAAAGCGCTGCGCCAGCTGCGGCATCCGATCGATCACGCCAAGCACGGTCCGCATTGCTCGGATCGTGTAGTCGGACGTTATGCTGGTAACGAGGGTCACGGCGAAATCGTGAAGTGCTTCCTCGATCGGCTCGATGTCGTTCAGCGATTGCTTGATGCTGCTGACGATGCGGTTGCGCTCGCGCGCGATCAGGGCTTCGAACAAGTCTTCCTTGTTCTCGAAATAGACGTAAAGCGTGCCCTTCGAAACGCCCGCCTCGCGCGTGATGTCGTTCATGCTGGCAGCGTCGAAGTTGCTCCTCATGAAAACGCGTTTGGCGCCTTCGAGGATTTGCTCGCGTTTGACCGGATCCTCGCCGGCGGCGTGCCGCCCACCGCTCGAAGGGTGCTGTTGCTTATCCTGCAGGGAGTTTTCCTGCGGTGCGCTTTTCGCTGACGTCATGGCTGCCGGACGTTCCATTCCTTACATCTTACATCGTAACGACTTTGGATGAAGTGTACCCAAAATCACTAACGCGGACGATTGCAAATAAGGCAAGGGCCGCGGAGAGGACCCCCATACATTTCCTCGGGGAATCGAACCGCCTGGTTCGATTGCCTCTTGATATGCGGTTCAAAAGGCGTTATGTCAAGCTCAGTCGAACCGAACGGTTCAGTTCAATTCCAATCAAAAATCGGTGTCTCATGTCCGCTCCCAGCACCTCCAGCGCTGTCCGTGTCCGTCCCGTCGGCGACGATTTCGAAGTCGTGGATGCTCCGAGGACCGAGGTCACAGCACCTACGAGCGAGGCCCCGTCGGTCGCGGAGCACACCGCGGCCAATGTATCGGCACCCCGGAAAAAGCGTAGTCCCGTGCTCCCGATGATCGGGCTTGTACTGCTCGCCGCCGCTGGCTGGTACGGCTACGACTGGTGGACCAACGGGCGTTTCATGATCTCGACCGATGACGCCTATATCGAGGGCGACATCGCGACCATCTCGCCGAAGGTGTCCGGCTATGTCGCCAGGGTCAACGTCGTCGCCAACCAGCATGTGAAAGCGGGCGAGCCGCTCGTCACGCTCGACGACGGCGACTATCGCATCGCCGCGGAGCACGCCGAGGCGCAGATCGCGACGCAGAAGCTGGCGCTCAGCCGCTTCGATGCGCAGATCGCCGGGGCAAAGGCGAGTCTCAGCCAGGCCGAAGCGCAGAAGAAAGCCCTCGAGGCGACGGTCCGCGGCGCCGAGCTGACGCAGAAGCGCGCCAGCGACCTCCAGTCCAAGGCCGTCGGAACGGTCGCCTCGCGCGACAACGCCGATGTCGCGCTCGACCAGGCGCGCGCGAACCTCGTCGGTGCCGAGGCCAATATCGCCGCGGCCAAGGCGAATATCACCGTGCTCGAGGCGCAGCGCAGCGAGGCGGAAAGTACGATCCGTTCGCTGGAGCTTGCCCGCGACAAAGCCAATCGCGACCTCGGCTTCACCGTGCTCAAGGCCCCCTATGATGGTGTGATCGGCAATGTCGCGGTTCAGGTCGGCGATCTCGTTTCGGCCGGCCAACGCCTCGCTGCCCTCGTTCCTGTGGATCAACTCTATATCGATGCCAATTTCAAGGAAACGCAGATCGCGCATCTGGTGCCCGGATCCAAGGTCCAGATCCACGTCGACGCCTATGACGACCATCCGATCGAGGGCACCGTCGCGTCGATCTCGCCGGCGTCCGGCTCGGTCTTCTCGCTGCTGCCGGCGGAAAACGCTACCGGCAACTTCACCAAGGTCATCCAGCGTGTCCCGGTGCGCATCAAGCTCCCGGCGGACGCGCTTGCGGAAGGGCACTTGCGTGCGGGCTTGAGCGTCGTAGTCGATGTCGATACGCGCACGGCGCCAAGCCAGTCGAAGGTCGCGGCGGCGCAGTAAGCGCAGGCAACTCAAGGCGTTAACGTGATCTTTGCGCGTCCGATCGGACGCGCGGCGCTGCAGAGTCGGATGAGGAAAAACGTGAGCGGTCTTCCGCCCGCATCCCGCTCACCCACCCAATAGAATCGAGGAGTGGCAGAAATGGCCGCAACGGCAACGGCGGGCTCGGTCGCGGCAAGCGCGCCCATAGCCGAGGAGCATATGGACCCGAGACGGCTGATCGCGTTCTTCGCGATGGTCGTCGGCATGTTCATGGCGATCCTCGACATTCAGATCGTGTCGGCCTCGCTCGCCGAAATCCAGGCAGGCCTTTCGGCTGGATCGGACGAGATCGGCTGGGTGCAGACCTCCTATCTGATCGCCGAAGTCATCATGATCCCACTGTCGGGCACGCTTGCCCGCATCGTCTCGACGCGGGTGCTGTTTTCCGTTGCCGCCGCCGGCTTCACGGCTTCCAGCGCACTCGCCGCGACCGCCACCAATATCGACCAGATGATCATCTATCGAGCGATCCAGGGCTTCATCGGCGGTGGCATGATCCCATCGGTCTTCGCCGCCGCCTTCACGATCTTCCCGCCGTCGAAGCGCAATATCGTCTCGCCGATCATCGGCCTGATCGCAACGCTCGCGCCGACCATCGGTCCGACGGTCGGCGGCTATCTGAGCCACGCCTTCTCCTGGCACTGGCTGTTTCTCGTCAACGTCATTCCCGGCATCATCGTCGCGACGCTGACCTGGACCTTCATCGATTTCGACAAGCCCGAACTGGGGCTGATGAAGAAGTTCGACTGGTGGGGGCTGGCCTCCATGGCGATCTTCCTCGGTTCGCTCGAATATGTGCTGGAGGAGGGCAACGCCAACGACTGGTTCAATGACGATCACATCGTCCTCGGCGCTGTCGCCACCGCGCTTGCGGCCATCGTCTTTTTCTATCGCGCCTTTAAGGTCGAGTTCCCGGTGGTCGATCTGAAGGCCTTCGCCAATCGTAACTTCGCCTTCGGTTCGCTCTTTTCCTTCGTCATGGGCATCGGTCTTTACGGCCTCACCTATCTCTATCCGCTCTACCTCGGGCGCATCCGGGGCTACGATTCTCTGATGATCGGCGAGACGATGTTCGTCTCCGGCCTCGCCATGTTCGTTACCGCGCCGATCGCCGGTGTCCTCGCCAGCCGGCTGGACCCACGGGTGATGATGACGATCGGCTTCGCCGGCTTTGCGGCCGGAACGTGGACGATGAGCCAATTGACCGCCGACTGGGATTTCTGGGAACTGCTCGTGCCGCAAATCCTGCGCGGCTGCTCGCTGATGCTCTGCATGGTGCCGATCAACAACATCGCGCTTGGCACGCTGCCACCCGCCCGCATCCGCAATGCCTCCGGCCTCTACAATCTGACGCGCAATCTCGGCGGCGCCGTCGGCCTCGCTGTCATCAACACGATCCTGACGCAGCGCCAGGATTTCCACTACGCCCGGCTCGCGGAGCACGTCCAATGGGGTAACCCGGAGGCGGTCGAGCGGCTCCGGAACATGGCTGCGAACTTCACCGCGCACGGCCTCGACGGTACGACCATCGCGATCAAGCAGATGGCCGCGATGGTTCAGCAGCAAGCGGTGATCCTGTCCTTCATCGATGTGTTCCTGATCCTGACGGTCCTTTTCCTGTCACTGATCATCGGCGTCATGATGATCAGCAAGCCGCAGGGTGCCGGCGCAGGGGGCAGCGGCCACTGAAGCGCCTGACAGACAAGCGCTTTTAGCCCCTCATCCCGCTACTGCGACCTTCTCCCCGCTCGCGGGGAGAAGGGGCAAGCGGCATCTTTGCGGGGAGAGGGCTGGGTGAGGGGCATACCCCCAACTGTGTCCTTTCCTCTTGAGCAGAGAAATCACTTCCATCCACAGTCATCGACATTTTTGATTTACGTACATCAAAAATTGCTCTAAGGGGTTCCCCGGGAGGAAGGGATGCGACCAACGGTTCACGATGTCGCTGCGAAAGCGGGCGTCAGCCTGGCGACTGTCGACCGGGTTCTCAACAATCGCCCCGGTGTCAGGAGCGTCACGCGTGACAGGGTCGAACGCGCGATTGCCACGCTCGGCTATGTGCGCGACGTCGCCGCCGCAAACCTCGCCAAGGGTCGCAACTACCCCTTCGTATTCATCCTGCCGGAGGGCGATAATTCGTTCATGCGCGGGCTCGAGGGCGAAGTGCGTGCCGCAATGGCGCGTTCCGCTTCGGAGCGAACGCAGATCACCCTTCTTCCCGTTCCGGCCTTTGACGCACAGGTCCTCGTGCAGGCGCTGTCGGAGGCGCATGAGAGCCGGCCGGCCGGGGTGGCGGTCGTCGCCGTCGACGCCCCCGAAGTGGCCGAAGCGGTGAAGCGGCTTCGGGACGACGGCATCGCGGTTGTAACGCTCGTGTCGGACCTGCCGGGATCGGGACGCGACCATTTTGCCGGTGTCGACAACATCGCGGCTGGACGCACGGCTGGTACCTTGATGGGCCGCTTTACCGGTGGCCGCGACGGTTCGGTCGCGGTGCTGGCCGGGTCGATGCTGGTGCGCGACCACCGCGACCGGCTGGAGGGTTTTAGCGCCGTCATGGCCGAGGAATTTCCGGCGCGCCGGCTCCTTCCGGTGATCGAAGGGCAGGACGATCCGGTCCTCGTCGAAAAGCTCGTGCGCGCGCTGGTCGAGCGTGAGCCGGATCTGGCGGGCATCTATAGCCTCGGCGCCGGCAATCGCGGTCTCGTCGCCGCGCTCGAGAAGACCGGCAACAGCAAGACGATCTGCACCATCGCGCACGAGCTGACGCCGCACAGCCGCGCCGCGCTACGATCCGGCACGATCGACGCGGTGCTCAACCAGGATGCCGGGCACGAGGTGAGAAGCGCGATCCGCGTTCTGAAGGCCAAGGCGGATGGGCTCGCCGTGATCGAGGCGCAGGAACGCATCCGCATCGACATTTTCCTAAAGGACAACCTGCCGATCGAGCAGGCATAGGAGGACACCCATGTATCTCGGACTGGATCTCGGCACGTCCGGTATCAAGGCGATGCTGATCAATGGCGAGCAGAAGATCATCGGCTCGGCGTCGGGAGCGCTCGACGTTTCGCGCCCGCATCCTGGCTGGTCGGAACAGGATCCGGCGGAGTGGATCCGCGCCACCGAGGAGGCGATCGCCGGCCTCGAGACGGCGCACCCGGAAGCGCTTGCCGCCGTCCGCGGCATCGGTCTCTCCGGCCAGATGCACGGCGCGACGCTGCTCGACAGACAAGACGCCGTGCTTCGTCCCTGCATTCTGTGGAACGATACCCGCAGCTTCCGCCAGGCCGCATTCCTCGACAGCGATCCGCAGTTCCGTGCGCTGACCGGCAATATCGTTTTCCCCGGGTTCACCGCGCCGAAGCTCGCCTGGGTGCGCGAGAACGAGCCGGAGATTTTCGCCAAAGTGCGTTGGGTCCTGCTTCCCAAGGACTATCTCCGCCTGTGGCTGACCGGCGAACATATGTCGGAAATGTCCGATTCCGCCGGCACATCCTGGCTCGACACGGGCAAGCGCAAATGGTCGGAGAGCCTGCTGGCGGCGACCCATCTCGAAGAACGGCAGATGCCGGATCTCGTCGAAGGCACGGACAGCGCCGGCACGCTCAGGCCGGAACTCGCCAGCCGCTGGGGAATGGGCACTGGCGTCGTCGTTGCCGGCGGCGCCGGCGACAACGCGGCCTCGGCCTGCGGCATGGGCACGGTCGGCGAGGGGCAGGCCTTTGTGTCGCTCGGCACCTCCGGCGTGCTTTTCGCGGCCAATGCAAGCTACCTTCCCAACCCTGAAAGCGCAGTCCATGCCTTCTGCCATGCGCTCCCGAACACCTGGCACCAGATGGGCGTCATCCTCTCGGCGACCGATGCTCTGAACTGGCATTCGGGCGTCACCGGCAAAAGTGCCGCAGAACTCACGGGCGAACTCGGCGATTTCCTGAAGGCGCCCGGTTCCGTCACGTTCCTTCCCTATCTTTCCGGCGAGCGGACGCCCCACAATGATGCGGCGATCCGCGGCGCGTTTGCCGGCCTCGGTCATGAAAGCTCGCATGCGGTGCTGACGCAGGCGGTGCTTGAAGGCGTCTCCTTCGCCATCCGCGACAGCCTGGAGGCGCTCCGTGCGGCCGGCACGAGCCTCACGCGCGTGACCGCGATCGGCGGCGGCTCGCGCTCACGCTATTGGCTGAAGTCGATCGCAACGGCGCTCAACCTGCCGGTCGATCTGCCGGCGGACGGCGATTTCGGTGCGGCTTTCGGCGCTGCACGGCTCGGTCTCATCGCCGCGACTGGCGCGGATCCCGTCGCAACCTGCTTTGCACCGGCAACGGCCGAAACCATCGCGCCGGAAGCGTCGTTGGTTTCGGCCTATGAGGATGCCTATCAGCGTTATCGTCGCCTCTATCCGGCGATCAGGGATGCGACTCTATGACCGGCCGCGGCACATCCGACCGTCGCTTATTGCGCTGGGATCTTGTCCAGGAAGCCGGTTACCTGTTTCAGCCGGCCATCCTCGATGAGGCCGAAATCCGTGCCCTCGATGACGGAGGTCCCGTTCGGCCCGAGCGTCCAGGAAAAGCGGATCGTGTCGGAGAACCCGTCCCACCTTGCCCTTGAGGGCGAAGCGGAAGCCGGGGAACTGATGTTGCACGCCGGCAATCAGCGTGTTGATCGCCTCATGGCCCTCGCCCTGCATGACCGGGTCGCGATAGCCGATCTCCGGCGTGAACGCCCTTTCGACAAGCGTGCCGCGCTTTGCGGCATCGGTCTCGTTCCAGGCAGCAATATAGGCTTCGGCAATGTGATCGAGGTCGTGCATCGGAATTTTCCCTTCGGTTTGCGTTTCGATGTGCCGACTGTCGGCGATCGAGGGAATGAAACCAATTACCTTCCACGTAATGGCCGGCCGCCGCTTGCCGCCGGCAATCCATCATCCATGAGAGGAGCAAGATCGTGAGCACGGGATTTTTCGGCGACATCGCCAAGATCAAATACGACGGACCGGAGAGCACCAATCCGCTCGCCTTTCGTCATTACAATCCGGACGAAATCGTTCTCGGCAAGCGGATGGAGGAACATCTTCGCTTTGCCGTCGCCTATTGGCACACTTTCGTCTGGCCGGGCGGCGATCCCTTCGGCGGCCAGACCTTTGAGCGTCCCTGGTTCAAGGACACGATGGAGGCCGCGAAGCTGAAGGCCGACGTCGCCTTCGAACTCTTCCAGCTTCTCGGCGTGCCATTCTACTGCTTCCACGACGCGGACGTGCGTCCGGAGGGGAGAAACTTCGCGGAGAACACCAGCAACCTCAATGAGATCGTCGACTATTTCGCGAAGAAGCAGGCCGAGACCGGCGTCAAGCTGCTCTGGGGCACTGCCAATCTCTTCTCCAACCGCCGCTACATGTCGGGTGCGGCGACCAATCCGGATCCCGACGTTTTTGCCTTTGCCGCAGCAACGGTGAAGACCTGCATCGACGCGACACAGAAGCTTGGTGGTGAGAACTACGTTCTCTGGGGCGGACGCGAAGGCTACGAGACCCTGCTCAACACCGACTTGAAGCGCGAACTCGATCAACTCGGCCGTTTCGTCAATCTGGTCGTCGAGTACAAGCACAAGAGCGGCTTCAAGGGTACGATCCTGATCGAGCCGAAGCCGCAGGAGCCGACCAAGCACCAATACGACTTCGACGTCGCCACGGTCTATGGCTTCCTCAAGAAGTACGGTCTCGAGAACGAGGTGAAGGTCAATATCGAGCAGGGCCACGCCATCCTTGCCGGCCATTCCTTCGAGCACGAACTGGCGCTCGCCAATGCGCTCGGCATCTTCGGTTCGATCGACATGAACCGCAATGATTACCAGTCCGGCTGGGATACCGACCAGTTCCCGAACAACGTTCCGGAAATGGCGCTTGCCTATTATCACGTGCTTGCGGGTGGTGGCTTCAAGACGGGCGGGACCAATTTCGATGCGAAGCTGCGCCGCCAGTCGATCGATCCGGAAGACCTCTTGATCGGCCATATCGGCGGCATGGATTGCTGCGCGCGCGGTCTCAAGGCGGCGGCGAAAATGATCGACGACAACGCGCTCTCCGCCCCGCTCGAAAAGCGCTATGCCGGCTGGAACGTGCCCGAGGCTAAGAAGATGCTCGAGGGGGGCTTTTCGCTGGAGGAGATCGAGGCCTGGGTGCGCAAGGCCGACCTCAATCCGCAGCCGAAGTCAGGCAAGCAGGAACTCTTGGAGAACGTGGTGAACCGCTACGTCTGATCACTGCGAGCGATGGGCGCTTCTGTCACAGGGGCGCCCGTCAGCTCACTCCAAAATATGATCATGCGTTTTGGCGAGGACCGAAAATGCGGCTTGCATGATACGTAGAAGCGGGATTGCCCCTCGTGAAAAATCTGTTAGCTTCTGCCTACTGCAACGTTTCAGGTCCATCAGCAATCGCGAAAATTGGGTGCAGCCGCATCTTTCCAGCAATCGGTCGCAGACCGGAATCGTGATCCAGGGAGGAAATTCGGGATGAAGACCATCAAGGGCCCAGGGCTTTTTCTTGCGCAGTTCGCCGGTGATACGGCTCCGTTCAATTCCTGGGATTCGATCACCAAATGGGCCGCCGACTGCGGCTACAAGGGCGTGCAGATTCCAAGCTGGGACGGACGGCTGTTCGACCTGAAGAAGGCTGCCGAGTCCAAGACCTATTGCGACGAAATCGCCGGAAAGGCGCGTGACAACGGCGTCGAGATCACCGAGCTCTCGACCCATCTGCAGGGCCAGTTGGTCGCCGTGCATCCGGCCTATGACGAGGCTTTCGACGGCTTCGCCGCGCCCGAGATGCGGGGCAATCCGAAGGCGCGCCAGCAATGGGCGGTGGAGCAGGTGAAGATGGCGCTGACGGCGTCGCGCAATCTCGGCCTCGACGCAATGGCGAGCTTTTCGGGCGCGCTCGCCTGGCCCTTCGTCTATCCCTGGCCGCAGCGTCCTGCCGGCCTCGTGGAAACCGCCTTCGACGAGCTTGCCCGGCGATGGAAGCCGATCCTCGACCACGCTGAGGATTGCGGTGTCGATGTGTGTTACGAGATCCACCCGGGCGAAGACCTGCACGACGGCATCACCTACGAGATGTTCCTGGAGCGCACCGGCAACCACGCCCGCGCCTGCATGCTCTACGATCCGTCGCACTACGTGCTGCAGTGCCTGGACTATCTCGACAATATCGACATCTACAAGGACCGGATCCGGATGTTCCACGTCAAGGACGCGGAGTTCAATCCGACCGGCCGTCAGGGCGTCTATGGCGGCTACCAGAGTTGGGTGAACCGCGCCGGACGCTTCCGTTCGCTCGGCGACGGCCAGGTCGATTTCGGCGCCATCTTCTCGAAGATGGCCGCCAATGATTTTGCCGGCTGGGCCGTCGTCGAGTGGGAGTGCTGCCTGAAGCATCCGGAAGAC
Organism: Sinorhizobium sp. 8-89; assembly: GCF_030124325.1. Taxonomy (GTDB): domain Bacteria; phylum Pseudomonadota; class Alphaproteobacteria; order Rhizobiales; family Rhizobiaceae; genus Sinorhizobium. The sequence continues at coordinate 312,028 of NZ_JASKLR010000004.1, read as the reverse complement.
GGCGCGCGGGAAGGCGCTGAGTTCGTCAAGGCGCACATCATCCGCGTTACCGAAAAGGCCTTCGACGATTTTGCCGACAGCGGAACGGACGAGGCAGCGAACCGGCGGATGCTGGGAATCTGATTTTCTGCCCCTCACCCTAGCCTCTCTCCGCACGCGGGGAGAGGAGACTTATGAGCCCGCGGCTTGCCCCTTCTCCCGTCGTCCGCACAGGGAGGTCGCGGCAGCGGGATGAGGGGCGATTTCAGTTGCAAACACTTCAGGAGAGGAATTCAGAATGGCAATTGAGGGAAGCAGCACGGAAAGTCGTCAAAAGCGCATCCGGCTTGGCATGGTTGGCGGCGGTTCCGGCGCCTTCATCGGCGCAGTCCACCGCATCGCGGCAAGGCTTGACGATCACTATGAACTCGTCGCCGGTGCGCTGTCGTCGACGCCGGAAAAGGCGCAAGCCTCCGGCCGTGAGCTGGGGCTCGATCCGAAGCGCGTCTATTCGGACTTCAAGGAGATGGCGATCCGCGAGGCGAAGCTCAAGGACGGTATCGAGGCGGTTGCGATCGTGACCCCGAACCATGTCCATTACGCCGCCGCCAAGGAGTTCCTGAAGCGCGGCATCCACGTCATCTGCGACAAGCCGCTGACTTCCACGATTGCTGATGCGAAAAAGCTCAAGAAGGCGGTGGACGAAAGCGACGTGCTGTTCGTGCTGACGCACAATTATACCGGCTATCCCATGGTGCGCCAGGCGCGCGAAATGGTGGCGAACGGCGATATCGGCGCGGTTCGGCTCGTGCAGATGGAGTATCCTCAGGACTGGCTGACCGAGAACATCGAGCAGTCCGGCCAGAAGCAGGCCGCGTGGCGAACCGATCCGGCCCGCTCCGGCGCCGGCGGCTCTACCGGCGACATCGGTACTCATGCCTATAACCTCGGCTGCTTCGTTTCCGGTCTCGAACTGGAGGAACTTTCCGCCGATCTCGACAGCTTCGTCGGCGGTCGTCAACTCGACGACAATGCACATGTGATGATGCGCTTCAAGGCGAAGGACGGCGCGCGTGCCAAGGGCATGCTCTGGTGCAGCCAAGTGGCGCCTGGCCATGAGAACGGCCTGATGGTCCGGGTCTACGGCACCAAGGGCGGCCTCGAATGGACGCAGAAGGACCCGAACTATCTCTGGTACACGCCGTTCGGCGAACCGAAGCGCCTGCTGACGCGTGCCGGTGCCGGGGCGGGACCGGCCGCCGCCCGCGTCTCGCGCATTCCCTCCGGCCATCCGGAAGGATACCTCGAAGGTTTCGCCAACATCTACTCGGAAGCCGCACGGGCGATTTTCGCCAAGCGCAACGGCGAGAAGGTCGATGCGGCAGTCACCTATCCGACGATAGACGACGGCATGAAAGGCATGGTCTTCGTCGATGCCTGCGTGCAGTCCTCGAAGCGCAACGGCGCCTGGATCAAGGTCTGACTTAGACGACGCAAGATCGAGGAGGGCGGAGTAACCTCGCCCTTTTCGCGGTTGACATTTGCCGTCGCGGCTTTAGGCCACGTTTGAAAACGAGAGCTGGTTTAGGAAAAGCCCTGCGGTCTTCGGTCCGCATCCGCTCTATCCGATGAAAATGCAGCGGCGCCGGTTTCGGCGTCGGCTGCACAGACGACGAGGCCGAACAATGATCGAAGCCAAGAAGCTGGCAGACCGCTTTCCGGGTGACTTTGTCTTCGGAGTGGCAACCGCATCGTTCCAGATCGAGGGCGCGAGCAAGGCGGACGGGCGCAAGCCCTCCATCTGGGACGCGTTCTCGAACATGCCCGGCCGCGTTTTCGGGCGCCACAACGGTGACGTCGCTTGCGACCATTACAATCGGCTCGAAGAAGATCTGGACCTGATCGAGAACCTCGGCGTCGAGGCCTATCGCTTCTCGATCGCCTGGCCGCGCATCATTCCGGAGGGGACGGGCCCGATCAATGAGAAAGGGCTCGATTTCTACGACCGGCTTGTCGACGGGCTGAAGACGCGCGGCATCAAGGCCTTCGCCACTCTCTACCACTGGGACCTGCCGCTTGCCTTGATGGGCGATGGCGGCTGGACGGCGCGGACGACCGCCTACGCCTATCAACGCTATGCCAAGACCGTCATCGCCCGCCTCGGTGACCGGCTCGATGCCGTCGCCACTTTCAACGAACCCTGGTGCTCCGTATGGCTCAGCCATCTCTACGGCGTTCACGCGCCGGGCGAGCGCAACATGGATGCGGCGCTCGCTGCGCTTCACTTCACCAATCTCGCGCATGGCCTCGGTGTCGAGGCGATCCGCTCCGAAAGATCGAGTCTGCCGACGGGCATCGTCATCAACGCCCACTCGGTCTATCCGGGCAGCAAAAGTGCCAAGGACAAGGCCGCGGCCGAACGCGCCTTCGATTTCCATAACGGCGTCTTCTTCGGCCCGATCTTCAAGGGAGAGTACCCCGAAAGCTTCCTGTCGGCGCTTGGCGATCGCATGCCCTTGATCGAGGACGGCGACATGGCGACGATTTCGCAACCGCTCGATTGGTGGGGCCTCAACTACTATACCCCGATGCGGGTTTCGGATGACCCGACGCCAGGTGCAGATTATCCGGCAACAGTAAATGCCAAGCCGGTGAGCGACATGAAGACGGATATCGGCTGGGAGGTCTATGCGCCGGCGCTCGGCACGCTTGTCGAAACGCTCAACGCCCGCTATCGGCTTCCCGACTGCTACATCACAGAGAACGGCGCCTGCTACAACATGAGTGTCGAAAACGGCGCCGTCGACGATCAGCCGCGGCTCGACTACATCGCCGACCACCTGTCGGTCACGGCGGACCTGATCGCCAAGGGCTATCCGATGCGCGGCTATTTTGCCTGGAGCCTGATGGACAATTTCGAATGGGCCGAGGGCTACCGTATGCGCTTCGGCATCGTCCACGTGGACTACGACACGCAGGTCCGCACCATCAAGAAGAGCGGTCGATGGTACAAGGAATTGGCGGAAGAGTTTCCGAAAGGCAACCATAGGGGCGCGTGAGGTCGGAGTCGGATGGCAGCGCGCTGCGCCCTCGCTGCCCCCGCCGGCATCCTCAATTCGCCGCTCCCTCAAAGTGAGCGGCGGGCCTCGCGTCTCGGCCCACAATAAGCACGCTTTTTGCGCGCAGCCGCGTGCTTTCGGAAAAATTTGCCTGTGAAAGCGGTTAGTCAAACGCCATAAACGACATAGATTGCGTGGCATGGCGGCCATGTCCGCAATGGCGTTGAATTGACCGGTTGCCTGATGATAGAGAGTTGCTCCCTGTTCCGAATGCGTTGTCGAATGTCGGCCTGAAGAAGTGATGCGGGCAGAAACCGCGCCCACTTTTCCTCATACCGCTCCTGACGCATTTTCCGTTCCGGCCCTGCCAGGGACAAGAGTTTCGAACATCCGAGAGCATCATGTATCCTCATCACATCGCCAAGTTCCCTCCTTCGGGGGTGACCGGACTATGACCGCTTCCGTACCCACGCCCTCGTCCGATGACGTCTCAGTCGCCTTCAAGGGGGTCTCCAAGCATTTTGGGGCGTCCGGCGAAAGTGGCGCCTTTACCGCGCTCAACAATGTCGACCTCAACGTCGCGCGAGGCTCCATCACGGGCATCATCGGCCGTTCCGGCGCCGGTAAATCGACGCTGATCCGGCTGGTGAATGGCCTCGAGAAACCGTCGAACGGCAAGGTGCTCGTCGATGGCGTCGACGTGGGTGCGCTTGACGAGGCGAGCTTGCGCAATCTCCGGCGCTCGGTCGGCATGATCTTCCAGCATTTCAATCTGCTTTCCTCACGCACCGTCTTCGGCAACGTCGCGCTGCCGCTGGAAATTGCCGGCATGGATCGTCGTGCCATCGAGGCGCGCGTGCGGCCGCTTCTCGATCTCGTCGGCCTTGCCGACAAGCACGCCCGCTACCCGGCCGAGCTCTCCGGCGGCCAGAAGCAGCGCATCGGCATTGCCCGAGCGCTCGCGACCGAGCCGAAACTGCTGCTTTCCGACGAAGCGACATCGGCGCTCGACCCGGAGACGACCCAGTCGATCCTCGAACTCTTGAAGCGCATCAATGCCGAACTGGGACTGACTGTCCTGCTCATCACCCATGAGATGGAAGTGGTGAAGGCCGTCACGTCGGATGTGGCCGTCATCGACAGGGGCGAAATCGTCGAATGGGGCAAGACCTTCGATGTCTTCACGCATCCGAAGCACGAGACGACGCGTGCGCTCCTGTCCGGATTGCCGGGCTCGAAACTGCCGGATGCCGTTGCGCGCGGCCTGAAGCCAGCCGCGAGCGCAGGCGATCGTGCAGTAGTGCGCCTCACCTTCTTCGGCGCCACGGCCGAACGGCCTTTGATCTCGCAGCTCATCAAATCGGTCGGCGCCGAAGTCAACATCATTGCCGGCACAATCGATGAGATCGGCGGCAAGCCCTATGGTTCGCTCGTGGTTGCCTATGCGGCGGACGCCGAAACGTCAGCCAGGGCGGAGCGCTTCTTCACCGAGAACGGACTGGTCACGGAGGTGCTCGGCTATGTCGCCTGATCTTCTGCTGCTCATCGCCAAGGCCACGTTTGACACGTTGCGTATGGTGGCGATTGCTGGCCTGATCGGCTCGTTGATCGGCCTGCCGATTGGCATTTTCCTCGCAACCAGCGGCAGGGGCGAGCTGTTCCCGGCGCCCAACATCAACCGCGTCGTGGGGCTCATCGTCAATGCCACGCGCTCGACGCCCTTCATCATCCTGGTCGTTGCGATCATCCCCTTCACGCGTCTCGTCACCGGCACCTCGATCGGGACGAAGGCGGCAATCGTGCCTTTGACCATCGCGACCATTCCGTTCTTCGCGCGACTGGTCGAGGCGGCAATCCGCGATATCGACAAGGGTCTGATTGAGGCTGCCCGCGCCATGGGCGCGACCCCGACGCAGATCGTCTTCAAGGTGCTTCTGGCCGAGGCCCGTCCGGCACTGACGCTAGCGCTCACCATGACTATCGTCAGCCTTATCGGCTACTCGGCGATGGTCGGGGCTGTTGGCGGCGGCGGTCTCGGCGATCTCGGCATCCGCTACGGCTACCAGCGCTTCAGGCCGGACGTGATGCTGATCGTCGTCGTCGTGCTGATCGTGCTCGTGCAACTGGTGCAGAGCGCGGGGGACCGCCTCGCCCGCCGCTTCGACAAACGCAGCCGTAAGAACTGATCCTCTCCCAAGACATCGAACAGTAACAAGGAGACCTCCATGAAAAAGCTTATTCTAGCCGCGGCCTTCGCCGCCCTTGCGGCCGGCACCGCGCTCGCGGAGACCATCAAGGTCGGCGTGACCCCGGGCGAGCATGCCCAGATCATGGAGAAGGTGAAGGAAGTCGCCGCTCCCAAGGGCCTCGATATCGAGATCCTCGAATTCTCCGACTATGTGGTTCCGAACCAGGCGCTCGCCGATGGCGAACTCAACGCCAATTCCTTCCAGCACCAGCCCTATCTCGACAACCAGATCGCCGATCGGGGCTACGATATCGTCAGCGTGGGCCTGACCATCACCACGCCGATGGGTGTCTACTCGAACAAGGTGAAGAGCCTCGATGAGCTCACGGACGGCGCGACGATCGCCATTCCGAACGATCCGACCAACGGCGGCCGCGCGCTCCTGGTTCTCGCGTCGAAGGGCCTCATCAAGGTCAATCCGGATGTCGGGCTGAAGGCCACCCCGGCTGACGTGACGGAAAATCCGAAGAACATCGAGTTCGCCGAACTCGATGCCGCCCAGCTTCCGCGCTCGCTGGCCGATGTCGACGCGGCCGTGATCAACACCAACTACGCGCTCGAGGCCGACCTTCATCCCAAGGAGGACGCCATCGCCATCGAAAGCGAGAAGTCTCCTTATGCCAACGTCATTGCGGTGCGTGCCGCGGACAAGGATGCACCCTGGGTGAAGACGCTCGTCGAATCCTATCACGACGACAGCGTCAAGGCCTTCATCGTCGATACCTTCAAGGGTGCGCTCATCCCGAGCTGGTAAGCCTGTTCGTTGAACGCAGACATGAACCGCGCGGCGCAACCTGGGCGCGCGGTTTTCCTTTGACCACGAGAGCCGCTTCGCTATCCTCCGGGCAGTTTGAGGAGGACATGAGATGAGCTGGATGAAGGGTGGATGTTTGTGCGGTGCGGTGCGCTACGAGGCGAAGAAAGCGCCGATCTATTCAGGCTTCTGCCATTGCCGCGACTGCCAACGGGCCACGGGTAGCGGCCATAGCTGCTATATGATCTTCTCGCACGCCGACGTCGATGTCACCGGCGAGCTCCGCGCCTACAAGAAGCTCGCCGAAAACGGCAATGTGACGACCCGCTACTTCTGTCCCACGTGTGGCAGCCAGATCTTCTCGTCCGGTGCCGACCGTTGGACGGTTTATGCCGGCACGCTCGACGAAATGTCACTGTTTGAGCCCACTGATGCGGTCTTCACCCGCAGTCGTCCGCATTGGGATCGGCTGGCCCTTGGCGTGGATGAGTACGAGACGCTGCCGGGCTGATGGGCACGAGGAGTGATTGCTGAGCGGCAGGGCAGAGGGGGTGCCTCGTTACCGCTCGGCCTGGGCCCGCCGGACTCAGACGCCGCCTCAGCTTCCGAGATGTCGCTCGCCGCGCTTCTTCGCCAGCGCAATCTGCCTCTGCCGTTCGCGGTAGCGCTCGCGGTCCTCGTCGGTGCGGACCTCATGACAGTGGATGCAGGAGACGCCTTCCTCGTGGAGGGGAGACAACAGGTCTTCCGGGGTCAGGGGCTGGCGGCAGGCGTGGCAGAGCGTGTGCTCGCCTTCTGTGAGCCCATGGGTCACGGAAACGCGTTCGTCGAAGACGAAGCAGGCACCATCCCAAAGGCTTTGCTCCTCAGGGATCTCCTCGAGATATTTGAGGATGCCGCCCTTCAGATGATAGACCTCTTCGAAGCCTTGCTCCTTCATGAAGGCCGTGGCCTTCTCGCAGCGGATGCCGCCGGTGCAGTACATGGCGATCTTCGGCTTGTTGTGCAGGCCGGCGTTGTTGCGCACCCACTCCGGAAACTCGCGGAAGGTCTTGGTCTTCGGATCGACAGCACCGCGGAAAAGGCCGATCGCCGTCTCGTAGTCATTGCGCGTGTCGATCACCAGCGTCTCCGGGTCGGAGATCAGCGCGTTCCAATCCTTCGGGTCCACGTAGGTGCCGACCACCTTGTTGGGGTCGATGTTTTCGACGCCCATGGTGACGATCTCTTTCTTGAGCCGCACCTTCATGCGGAGAAACGGCATCACCGAAGCCCGGCTTTCCTTGTGTTCGAGGCGGGTGAATTCCGGCTGCGCGCGCAGAAATGCGAGCACCGCGGATATGCCCTCGTCGGAACCGGCGATCGTGCCGTTGATGCCCTCATGTGCGACGAGCAGGGTGCCCTTCACGTCATTGGCGTCGCAGACTGCCTGCAGCGGTTCGCGAAAATCTGCGAAGCGCTGGAAGGGAACGAAATGGTAAAGCGCTGCCACCAGAAACTGGCCTTGTGTCTCCGGGCGCGGGGTCATGGATATGTCGGTCATGTGCCACGCAAATACAGCTTTCGGCCGCCAAGTGCAATCGCAGCCGCCGTGTCCAATTGTCCGGCTGGCCAGTGGCCGCGTCAGGGGCAAAATAAAGGCGACGCCACCCTACCGTCCGGCCTCAAGCCAGAGCAACTCGATCGTTCGGCTTTCGTCTTTTGGCTCGTCGAGAAAGACCGCCGCCGCCCGTCGCCGCGCCTCCGCTCTCAGTGCCTTTTCCCGCGTGATAACAGCGGAAAGGAGGTGCGCCTGGTTCTGGCTGCTGCCGGCAAGCCCCGGCTCCTCGTTGATCAGCGATGTCAGCGTGGCAAGGTCGTTCAAATGGCCGAGCACGTCTACGAGCGCCTTGGCTTCCGTCCCCTTCGCCCCCATTGCTGAGGGCCAGATCTCCCGCATTAGCGCCAGTTGCATGCGGTAATCCTGGGTTCGCTTGCGCAACTCGTGGAAAAGCGTGGCATCGGTGCCCGCTTCGCAGGCTGCCCTCGCGCACGCGGCACGCTTCAGGGTACGGCGCCAGCCTTTTTTCAGCCGGGCCGCGGAGTTTCGTTTACCGTCGTCGAAGGTAACATGCACGAGTGCGGCAAGCGCCTGCTCGCAGTCGATGATTGTCGCGGCGATCTTGGTTTCGATGTCCGCTTCGCTCTCGGCAATCCGGTCGCGGCGTTCCGCGAGAATGGTGTAGATCTGGTCGAGGGCCGTACTCTGTTCGTCGCTCTTCGTCTGCCCGCGCAGGTAGTTGATGTTCTCGACAAGTGCGGCAGCGTCGCGGGCGGTCGATAGATTTCGCGCCATTGCGCGTATGCGAACGTTTTCCTGCTTCTGGAACAGCGGCGCGTCGGAGGCCACAAGCCGGTAGAGCGAACGCAACCGCTTGAAGTTCTTGCGGGCGTCATGAATTGCTTCGTGAACGCCTTGCGGCCGATGCTCGAGCACCGCAACCGCGCGTCCGATCTGTTCGGTCCCGACAGCCCGAAAGTCCTCGGTGAAAGGCCGACCGGGAATGAACGCATAACTCATGATTGCGCTTCCAGCAGCCCCTCTGTGGCAAGCGCCTGATTGGAATAACGGCGGTCTCCGGTAATCTCGCGCCCCAGCCATTTCGGCAGGGTCGGCAAATCCGTTTCCCGCTTCATCTCGACCTCGGCGACGACAAGCCCGGCGAGCGCCCCCTCGTAGACGTCGACCTCCCAGGTGAAGCCCCTGTGGGGGACGCGATAACGTCGCTTCTCGACGACGATCCCGACCGCCTGGGTCAGCAATTCCCGAGCATCGTCCATGGGAAGATCGTATTCGTATTCATTGCGAACGAGCGCCGACTTGCCGATCTTGATGGTCAGCCGCGCCCACTTGTTGCCATGGATCCGCACACGGACGGAGCGATCTTCCATTGTAACGACGTAGGCTTGCTGTAGTTTTATGCCCTTGTCCGCGTGCTCCTGCCAACCGCCGTCAGCGACCAGGAACTTGCGCTCTATCTCCTTCGCCATGGATTTCCCGCCATTTCGAGAGGTGGACTGCGGATAAACTATCGTTTTATCATCAAGGCTCAAGCCATCTCTTTGCTGCCGATGATATTTTATTTTCGCTGTTATAAGGCGAGGATGTGTTCACGACCTTCGGTCTCGACAAGCACGGCCGGGGAGGGTATGCGAAGCGGAACATTCAATCGTTTTAAAAGGTGACCGGCATGAGCGCGAAAACCGACAAGCTTCTCTCCATCCTCAAGCTGCAACCGGTAGTTCCGGTGCTGGTCATCGACGATGCTGCAACGGCCGTGCCGCTGGCGCGGGCACTGGTCGCCGGCGGCCTGAAGGCGATCGAGATCACGCTGCGCACGCAGGCGGCGCTGGATGCGATCCGCGCCGTCGCCGCCGAAGTCGAGGGCGCTGTCGCCGGTGCCGGCACGATTCTCAACGCCGCACAGTTCGAGCAGGCCGTGGAGGCAGGATCGCAGTTCATCGTCAGTCCCGGCACGACGCAGGAACTGATCGACGTCGCCAACGATCACGAAGTGCCGCTGCTGCCGGGGGCGGCGACAGCGAGCGAGGTGATGGGGCTGCGCGAGGAAGGCTATCAGGTCATGAAGTTTTTCCCGGCCGAGCAGGCCGGAGGTGCTGCCTATCTGAAGTCGCTTTCCTCGCCGCTCGCCGGCACCTTGTTCTGCCCGACCGGCGGCATCTCGCTTGGCAACGCCCGCGATTATCTGTCGTTGCCGAACGTCGTCTGCGTCGGCGGTTCCTGGGTGGCGCCGAAGGAGCTGGTGGCGAAAGGCGACTGGGCCGGGATCACCAAGCTTGCCGCAGAAGCCTACGCGCTCAAGGGCTGATTTCACGCAACACCGAAGCGTGCCAAGGCCGGGCGCCCCGGCCTTTTTCGTGTTCAATGCGAATTGTATTTTTCTCGCAACGTTCCTATGTCTCAATCCGCCGACGACACGGGGCGAGCGTTTTCCTGTATTGCCGTCGCGCGGTAACCGAAGAGGAGCGAAGCCATGTTCGACGCGAAGAAGTTGCTGGATCAATTCTTGGGTTCGCAGGTGCCTGGCGCCGGCGGCACGGTGGGCGACCGGGCCGATCAGGTGACCAGGCTTGCCAAGGATAATCCGCTTGCTACGGGCGCGATCACGGCGGTTCTTCTAGGAACGAAATCCGGCCGCAAGCTCGCCGGCAACGCGGCGGTGCTTGGTGGTCTCGCGGCGGTCGCCGGGCTTGGCTACCAGGCCTACAAGAACTACCAGGCCGGCAAAGCGCCGGCCGCCGAGGCAGCCTCACAGCCGACGCCGGAGCTCCTGCCGCCGCCGGCCGATTCCGGCTTTACGGCACCGGCAGCCGTGAGCAACGACTTTGCCCTGATCCTGGTGCGCGCCATGATCGCCGCTTCCCGCGCCGACGGCCATATCGACGAGACCGAGCGTGCTCACATCATGGACAAGCTGTCGGTTTCCGGCCTCTCGGCCGACGCGGCGGCCTTCCTCGAGGATGAGCTCGCCAATCCGGTCGATCTCGACGCGATCGTCGCTGCCGCCGCGACGGAGGAGCAGCGCGTCGAGATCTATACCGCGTCGCGTCTTGCGATCGAGCCGGAGAGCCGGGCCGAACGCGGCTATCTCGACCTGCTCGCCGGTCGTCTCGGGCTCGCCGACGCGCTTGTCGACCATATCGAGGCAACGGTCTCGGGAGCCAAGGTTCCCGCCTGAGCTCCGCCAGCGTCGTGAACACGGAGGCCGCGCGTCCCCCGATCGAGGAAGGCGCGTGGCACACGCCCGGCTCATAGTTCCATCACCAGTTTGAATTTGTAACCGCCTGCATGATTCCTTAAATCGATCAAGGACAGAACCATGCAGCATTAAAAGTGCTACAGCGACTTAGCGCGTCTGATCAGACGCGCGGAGCCAGCATCTGTCCTATTTGCGGATGCAGACAAGAATTTGGAGTCGTCGATGCGCGATCTTGCCAACTGGAAGGGATGTCCGGCGCCGCGGCCGGTCCTCATCGAGGGCCGATACGTTCGGCTGGAACCGTACGAGCGGAGGCAGCACCTTGAGGCTTTGTGGGACGGTCTCGGCGGCATGGGCATCAATCCGCTGCTGAAATATTTCACGCAGGACGACTTTTCCGGCATCGATGCGTTCGATGCCTGGCTGAGGGCGGCGCAGGAGAAATCCGGCTGGGTTACGGAGGTGTTCCGCGACAAGGCGGCCGGCAAGGTCGTCGGCATGGCGAACTACATGCGTGCGGATCCTGCCAACGGCGTCGTGGAAGTCGGTGCCGTTGCCCACGGCCCCGCAATGGCGCGCTCGCCGCTCTCGACGGAGGCGCACTACCTGATGGCCAGGCATGTTTTCGAAGACTTGGGCTATCGCCGCTACGAATGGAAATGCCACAGTGAAAATCAACCGAGCCGCACCACTGCAGCGCGTCTCGGCTTCACGTTCGAAGGCATTTTCCGCCAGCATATGATCTCGAAACACGCCAACCGCGATACCGCCTGGTTCTCGATCATCGACGGCGAATGGCCGCTCATCAAGGCTGCATTCGAAGCTTGGCTGTCGCCTGAAAACTTCGATTGTGATGGCCGCCAGAAGCGCCGCCTCGAGGATATTCGCGCGGATCTAGCGGCAAAGGAGCGAACGTGAGCCCGCCTGAGAAAAAGGAAAGATCCGCCGCAATCGCGGCCGCGGTCATTCTTGTCGTCGTCGCCGTCGGCTTCTTTGCCTTGCCGTCGATCATGCTTTGGCTCGGCGATATTTCGCCATGGCTCGCCGCGGCCTTCGGCGCTCTCTTCGTGCTCGGTTTCTTCCTGATTTTCTGGTTGCGCGCCCGCCATCAGCGCCGACGCGGACAGTGACGTTGGGTACCGAGCGTTTGAATGGTGAGATTGCGCTCGCCACCACTCTCGCCCTAGCCCTCTCCCCCGCAGGCAGGGAGAGGGGACTGTAAGCGCGCGGCGAGTCCCTTCTCCCCGTCAAAACGGGGAGAAGGTGCCGGCAGGCGGATGAGGGGCGTGCGCTTTCCTAGTCAGCCCTGAAGCGCTGCGCCCAGCAGAACGAGCCCGAGCACCAGCACCATCACCGCGCCGGCGATTTCGATACCGCTGGAAACGCGTGCTGCGGCAGAAGTGCTCGATGCGTAACGCACGGCAAAACCCTTGGCGGTGACGGCCATGGTAGCGAGGATCGAAACGGTGATCGCCGTGCCGATCGACATGGCAAAGACCGAGAGAACGCCGCCGAGATAAAGCCCGTTCAAGAGCGCGAAGGAGAGTACGATCAGTGCCCCGGAGCAGGGACGCAGGCCGACGGCGACAATCGCCGACCAGGCCTCGCTGAGCGCAAAACGATCGCCCTTGAGCATTGCCGGGTCGGGCGCATGCGCATGGCCGCAGGTCGCGCAGACCTCGCCGGGAGCATGCGCATGATGATGGTGGTGATCGCCATGGTCATGGTCATGGTCGCCATGGACGTGGTCGTGCCCGGTACGCGAGGCGCCGGTGGAGGCAAGGGAGGGCCGCGCCATCGAGCGCAGCTTGCGAAAGACCAGCCAGCCTCCGAAAGCTGCGATCAGCGCGTAGCTTGCGACTTCCAGTGAATGCGTCGCGTCCGTCATGCTGATCGACGAGCCGCGCAACAGGAGATAGACGGCGCCAATCAGCAGGATCGCCACCACTCCTTGCAGCATCGACGATAAAAAGGAGAGAAGGACGCCGCGGCGAAGTTCCGTCTCGTTGGCGATCATGTAGGAGGAGATGACGGCTTTGCCGTGCCCCGGGCCCGCCGCGTGGAAAACGCCGTAAGCGAAGGAGAGGCCGATCAGCGACCAGAGCTGCCACGGGTTCTCGCGCATGCCCTTGAGCGTGCCTGTGAGCAGCCGGTAGAAGCTCTGCTGCTCCATGTTCACCCAGGCAAAGAAACCGCCGAGGAAGCCAGTCGTCTGGACCGACGGTTCGGCGGTGCCGATGCCGAGCGGCGACTGGGCTGCAGCTGCCGTCGCTGAAAGGGCCGCGAGCAAGAGCGCAGCCGCCAGCGGTCCGCCAATCCTGCGTGGCTTTAGCATTTGATCTCGATCCTGGTTGCAAAGAGCTTCGACATGTCGGTGCCGGTCGGGTCGTTCCAGAAGGCGTCGGTCAGCGTGTCCTTGTTTTCGGCGAGCACCTCGTCCGGATCGGGCCGCACCACCTGATGCTCGCAGGCCTCGATCTTGTCGCCGACGACCGTCAGATCATCATCGGTCGGGAAGTCCATCGCCGTGTACATCGTCGGGTCGTAGACGCCGAAGGAGAGCTTGCCCTTGAGAGGCAGCGCTTCCGCCGGCTTGACCGCGAACATCATCAGGAGCTGGTTGTCCTTGTAGTCGACATTGATGCTCTCGGGCTTCGTCACCTTTACCGATTTTCCGTTGTCGAGGATCGTCGTGTAATAATTGTATTCCGACAGGGATTCGAGAACCGTCTGGCCGACCTCCTTGAGTTCGTCCGGATCGAGGGTCGCATTGGAATTCTTGTCGAAGTCGAGCACGACGCTCGCGGAGAACAGTTCATCGAAGCGCCAGACGTTGCGCAATTCGCCGATCTCGCCCTTGTCGTCAGAAACGATCTCCAGCCGTGCTTCGGCGAAAATGTGCGGATGGGCGACAGCCAGGGCGGGCGCAACGAGCGTCGCGAGGCCGGCCATGACGAGGCGTTGCATTTTCATGGGAGTGGAAATCCTTCTTGGTCCGAGCCGGACGAATCGTCTTCCGAATGTACTGCAAATGGGACGGAATTGGGACTTGGCGATGCAGCGCCTTAGCCCGGTATGGTCATCGCGAGCGGAACCAGCCGTGGAGGAAATCGACGAAGGTGCGCACCTTGGCCGGTAGGTAGCGGCGATGCGGATAGATCGCATAGATGCCGCGGTCCTTCGGCAGGAAGTCATCGAACAACGTCACCAGCTCACCGGAGAGGATCTTCGGCCGGGCGATGAAATCCGGAATGGGCGCAATTCCGATGCCGGTGACGGCGGCGCGCGCGGAGGCAAGCGGGCTGTTGACTTCGATCGGTCCGTTCACCGGGACGGTGAAGGTCGAACCGTCCGGCTCGACGAAGCGCCAGTTCGAATAGGACCGGCCGTTGGTATCGAGAATGCACGGGATCTTCGAGAGTTCGCTCGGATGTTTGAGTGGGCCGACCTTCGCCACGAAGTCCGGCGAGGCGCAGAGCAGCACCTGGAAGTCGTCGAGTTTGCGGGCGATCAGTGTCGAATCCTCAAGTCGGGTAATGCGGACCGCCACATCGAAGCCTTCTTCCACGAGGTCGATGAAGCGATCGTCCGATACGATTTCGAGCGACAATTCAGGATGCTGTTTGCCGAAGTCGATCAGCGACTGGCCGATTTCCGCATCCACGAATGTCCGCGGCACGGTGATCCGCAGCCGACCGCGCAGATCGGAATTGTTGGCGCGCACGAGATCGGCGAGGTTGTCGATTTCCTTCAGGATCTCGGAGGCCGTTCGGTAATAGGTGTGGCCGGCCTCGGTCAGCGAGAATTGCCGAGTTGTGCGGTTCAGCAAGAGGGCGCCGAGCTCGTCTTCCAGTTCACGCACATATTTCGACAGAAGCGCCTTGGATTTCCCGACGCGCCGGGCGGCTGCGGAAAAGCCTTCCGCGTCCACGACGTCAATGAAGGCACGGATTCGGGTCAAGGTGTCCATGGCTGACTTTCTTTCGTCTCATATTCGCAGGGTTGATTCGCCCGCAATCTCTTGCTTCCCGGAGGACATGCGTGTCGCCGCGCCGCCTGTGCTCGACCTCGCGCCGGTTGTGTCAGCGCCCTTGCTTCGCATATCCGAGGAAGTTCTCTTGATTCCAAAAGCTTAGCGCGGGCGGTCCGGCAGGTTCGATTGTTCAGTGAATGTGAACACCGACAGTGTCGCCGGGTTCGGAAAAAATTCAACTGCGGAACGCAAAAAACTCTTGATTACGACAAGGTTTTTTCTTACCTACGCCCTTGCCCAAAGTCGCACGTGCCTGTGGGTGTCCGCCGACCCTCGATTAGGTGAGGTTATCGGTAAGGTACCTGGAACTAACCCCTCCAGTCGCTATTCCGGCCAACCGGGAAATGCGAGGACATCTTGAAGCAACGACGGTGCGGGCCTTTCTGGTGTCTGCCGGCTTTCCAACAGCCGGGGTTACTGAAGAGGCACACCTTCATTGCCGGAAGTGCGGTTGGGATATTCCCTCCAATCCATGGCAGACAAAGCCGAATCCTAGCCTTTGCGGGCTTCGATTCACCGTTTCGCGCATCGAGCGCATGCATGGTTCCGGGGTCTCCACCGGCTGGTACCAGTGCAAGCGCGCGTATGCCCTTTGTCCTCCACAGTTGTGGAGTCTAATGGATCAGGGGAATATGGCTATGACCACCGCACGCATCATCGACTTCCTGAACACCCGACGACCGGAAGGCCCGTGCCTTGTCGTCGATCTCGACGTCGTGCGCGACAATTTCAAGGCCTTCCGCCACGCGCTGCCCGACAGCTCGATCTATTATGCCGTCAAGGCCAACCCGGCGCCGGAAATCCTGCGCCTTCTCGCCGGGCTCGGCTCCAACTTCGATTGCGCGTCCGTCGCCGAAATCGAAATGGCGCTCGACGCCGGTGCGACCGCTCAACGCATTTCTTATGGCAACACCATCAAGAAGGAGCGCGATATTGCCCGCGCTTATGCGCTGGGCGTGTCCCTTTTCGCAGTCGACAGCCATGAGGAAGTCGAGAAGGTCGCACGTGCCGCTCCCGGCGCCCGCGTCTTCTGCCGCGTGCTGACTGACGGCGAAGGTGCGGAATGGCCGCTGTCGCGCAAGTTCGGCTGCGTGCCGCAGATGGCCGTCGACGTGCTCGTCTACGCCCATCAGCTCGGCCTCGTCTCCTACGGCGTGTCGTTCCACGTCGGCTCGCAGATGACGAAGCTCGACGCCTGGGATTCGGCGCTTGCCGACGCCAAGCGCGTGTTCGTGCAACTCGCCAAGCAGGGCATCGAGCTCAAGATGGTCAACATGGGCGGCGGTTTCCCGACGAAGTACCTCAAGGACGTGCCGTCGGCCGAAGCCTATGGCCAGGCGATCTTCGGTGCGCTGAAGAAGCACTTTGGCAATAAGCTCCCGGAGACGATCATCGAGCCGGGCCGCGGCATGGTCGGCAATGCGGGTGTGATCAAGGCGGAAGTCGTGCTTGTTTCGAAGAAGTCGGACAACGACAACCACCGCTGGGTCTTTCTCGACATCGGCAAGTTCGGCGGTCTCGCCGAGACGATGGACGAGGCGATCCGCTATCCGATCCGCACGGCACGCGACGCCGACGCGATGGAGCCCTGCGTGCTCGCCGGCCCGACCTGCGACTCCGCCGACGTGCTCTATGAGAAGAACATGTATCCGCTGCCGATCTCGCTGACGATCGGCGACGAGGTTCTGATCGAAGGCACGGGCGCCTACACGACGACCTACTCGGCCGTCGCCTTTAACGGCTTCGAGCCGCTGAAGGCCTATGTGATCTGATCCTGCCTGCTCCCGCCACGAAGCGGGAGCGGCAATTTCACAATTCTTATCCGATCCGCCTGAAGCGGTTTTGATGACGGGAGGCCCCGATGGCCGCTGTTGTTGATGCCATGCGCGCGTTCTTCGCGCCGTCCACCTTTGTGATCGACTCCGAAAACCCGGGCGACGTCGTTGCGCGCGAAAGCCTGCTCGACCGCGCCATGGGGCCGGATCGTCGCCGGAAGTCTTCGGAAAAGCTGCGGCGCGGCCGCATACCGGCCGAGAGGCTTGCCCTTGTCGCGCGCGCCGAGGACGGCCACGTGATCGGCACGGTGCGCCTCTGGAATGTAGAGGCGGGCGTCGACCGGGAAGGCCATGGCGTGCCGGCGCTTCTTCTCGGCCCGCTTGCCGTCGATCCGGCACATGAGGGCCGGGGCATCGGCGGCATGCTGATGCGCGCGGCGATCCAGGAGGCCAAGAACCGCGGCCACGGGGCGATCCTGCTCGTCGGCGATGCGGCCTATTACGAACGGTTCGGCTTCTTCGCCGAGCGGGCGCAGCATCTCGTGATGCCGGGACCGTTCGAGCGCAACCGTTTCCTGGCGCTCGAGCTCAAGGACGGTTGGCTCGATGGCGCTGCCGGAATCCTGGTGGCGAGCGGCCGCAAGCTCGCCCTGCCGCCGCTCAAGCGCGCCGCCTGACTTCGCCGCCTCCAACCCTGCGGAGGCGGATAATGCACAGCGCTCCTGCGCCGGAATGGCGCGGGGGCGCTGTAATGTTTTGAGGGGGCGCTGCTTCCGGCGGCCGTGGTTTCACGTCTCTGACGCAGATGGTTTCCTGGCATCGTAGCAGACGAAAGCAACCTTGTTGTCGTCCGGATCACGGACGTAGGCTGCGTAAAAACCATCGCCATATTGCGGGCGAAAACCGGGTTTTCCCTCCTCCCGGCCACCGTGCTCGATGGCGATCTCGAACATCCGGTCGATCACGTCTGCGCTTTCGACGAGAAAGGCCGTCATTATTCCGTTTCCGACCGAGGCGCCGTTGCCGTCGAAAGGGTAACCCGTGAAGAAGCGCGGAGCCTGTCGTCATCCCTCCGCCCCCAGGAAGCAACCTGTTCGTCGCAATAGCAGCGCTCCTGACCGATCAGGGCCATCAACGGGTCGTAAAATCGCTCGGCCCGCTTAAGATCCCTTGTTCCGACCATCGTGTATCCGATCATGTGTCGTCCCTCGTTGCCGCGGATCAGCTCGCGGCGCGTCGGTAGAATGCCAGCGATCCCGCAAGCGCCAGGAGGGCGCCTCCGCACACACGATCGAGCCAGATGGCGCCGGAGCGTTTCAGGAAACGAACCGCTTGGGAGCCGATCAGCGCATAACCGAACATCACCGCGAAATCGATCGAAGCGAAGACGACGGCGAGAACGGCGTATTGCGGCGCTTGCGGCAGGGCAGGCTCGATGAACTGCGGCAGGAAGGCCGAGAAAAACAGATAGCCCTTGGGGTTGGTGACCGCGACAAGGAAACTCTTGAGGAAGATCGTGCGTGTCGTGGCGATGCCGCCTGGGCTCTCGCGGTCGGTAGCAATTTCCAGCGTGCCGTGGGAGCGCAGCAGCATGATGCCGAGGAAAGCGAGGTAGGCGGCACCGAGCCATTTGACGACCGTGAACCAGAATTCGGACGCGGCCAGCAGCGCGCCGAGACCGAGCGCCACCGCGCCGATCAGCACGAAATCCGACAGGACGGCGCCGATCATGCCCGCCGTCGCGCGTCTCACGCCATGGCGCGATCCGTTGGTGAGCGCGAGGAGCACGGTTGGTCCGGGTGTCGCGATGCCGATAAATGCAACGAGCGCGAATGCAAGAATTGTGACTTCACTCATGGTGTCCTCCCTCCGCGATGCAAGTCCTCTCACAGCTTTGACGTGCGCGCAAGCATCGGTGAGATCGTGGCCATCGTTGACGCACACCCGTTTGACAGCCTCTCCGCCTTCCCCTATGGAGGCGGCGGGCGAGGGCCCCAGCCGTCCGCGAGCTTGAAGCTTTGGTGAAGTCCCTCTTTTCGACACGGTCACGCCGAAACGGCATGCGAACCGATGGCAATGCGGGCACCCATCCCGAAATGCATGCCGCAACAGGAGACCCTGTCATGACGCATGGAAAACCGACGTTTCCAGCAATCGATGCGCTAAAGGACCAGGCAAGGCGCCTGCGGTCCCGGCTCGCGTCCGAGGGCGAGGCGATCAGCCACTCCAGATCGCTCGAACTCGTCGCCGCCCAATACGGCTATCGCGACTGGAATACACTTCACGCCGCTGCCGGCAACCGCCCGCCGTTCAATCCGTGGATGCTGGGGTCGCGGGTGAAGGGCCATTATCTCGGCCAGGCCTTCGAAGCGGAAATCCTCTCGGTTCAGGCGATAAGTGCTGAGCCGGGGCGCTATCGCCTGACGTTCAAGTTCGATGAGCCGGTCGACGTCGTCACGTTCGAAAGCTTCTCGGCTTTCCGCCAGAGGGTGACGGCGACGATAGACGAAAACGGGCGGACGGTCGAAAAGACCTCGAACGGGCGGCCGCATCTGGAACTCGAGTGGTGAGTTTTGGCGAATTGAGGTGGACTCGGCCCCTCATCCGCCTGCCGGCACCTTCTCCCCGCCCGCGGGGAGAAGGGACTCGTGGTGCGATCTTCGCTGGTCAAGGTGGGCGGCGTCCCCTCGCCCCGCTTGCGGGGAGGGGGCTAGGTTGAGGGGCTTTCAGCCTGCACTGCGAAACAGGCTACCCGGCAAGGTCCACGACGCCGCAGTCTCCGACCGCCGAACCGAAGGCGAGCTGGCGGCCGTTCTTGCTCCACGCCATGGCGGTGATTGCACCTTTGCCGGGTCGGCGTAGCAGCACTTCCTTGCTGTCGGCGAAGCGGGCAGCGAGGATCATGCCGTCCTCGTAGCCGATGGCGACGACGTCCTCGGCCGGATGGCAGCTGACCGCCGTCACCATGATGTTGGCGCGGGTGCCGAGTTCGAGCGGCGCCTTGCCCATCGGTCCGTCCTTGCCCTGGAACGGCCAGACGATCGCGGCTGGCGCGCCGGAAGAGGCAAGCCACTTGCCCTTGGCGGACCAGGACAGCGACTTCACCTTGGCCGGATAGCCGGTCATGCGCATGTGGCGCGCTTCGGCCCCCGCCTTGGCGTCGAGCTTCCAGCCGTGCAACGCATTTTCCTGCATGGTCGTGACGACGAAACGGCCATCGGGAGAGAATGTGACGCCGGTATGGGCGCCCTTCCATTCGAGATCGGCCGGCTGGCCGGCGATCGCCACCCAATGCATGGACACACCGTTGTAGCGGGCGACGGCGATGCGCAGGCCTTTCGGTGCAAAGGCAATGCCCTCGACCGTGCGCTCCTCGGGAAAATCCTTTGTCGTGCCGTCGGCCAGGCGAACATGCGTCGTCTTGCCATAGGCGTAGGCGACGGCGCCCTGGGGCCCGGCCGCGACCTGCGATATCCATTTGCGTGGCGCTTCGGCAACGAGGCTTGTCGTGCCGTCGGCGAAGATGCGCATGACCTTGCCGTCCTCGCCGCCGGTCAGAAGGCTGTCGTTCGCTTCGTCACGGTCGAGCGAGAGCAGGCCGTCATGGGCTTCAATGGTCCTGTGACCATGGTCGAGGCGATGGATGGTGCCGGAGGCTTCGGCGAAGAAGGGTGTGTCCTTGAGGAAGACCACGCCGACGACGTGGCCTTCGAGATCGAGCGGAGCGACTGTCGGCATCAGTTGGTCAGGCTCTCTTGTTTATTCGGGCTCATGCCTGGACCTCGCAGGCCTTGAAGGTGCGCTCGAGCTTCTCGCGGTCGAGATCGCGGCCGATGAAGACGAGCCGGCTCTCGCGCTTTTCGCCGTCCTTCCAGGCACGCTGGTGGTCGCCCTCGATGATCATGTGCACGCCCTGGACCACATAGCGTTCGGCATCGCCGGCAAAAGCGATGATGCCCTTTAGCCGCAAGATATTCGGACCGTCTGTCTGAGTGATCTTCTGAATCCACGGAAAGAAGCGGTCGGGGTTCATTTCGCCGCCGCGCAGCGAGATCGACTGCACCGTCACGTCGTGGATCGGCGAGGGGCCATGATCGTGGTGATGATGGTGATGGTCATGATGATCGTGATCGTGGTGATCATGATCATGATGGTGGTGGTCGTGATTGCAATCGGGGCCGCAGACGTGATCGTCATGCTCATCCTGATCGAGGAAATGCGGATCGTTTTCGAGCGCCTTTTCGAGATTGAATGCACCCTGGTCGAGCACCTTCGTCAGGTCGATCTCGGAGCGCTGCGTGCGATATATGCGAGCGGACGGATTGATGACGCGAACCGTCGCCTCGATCCGCTCCAGCTCTTCCGGTGTCACCAGATCGGTCTTGTTCAAGAGAACGACATCGGCGAAGGCGATCTGGTCCTCGGCCTCGCGGCTGTCCTTGAGACGCAGCGGCAGGTGCTTGGCATCGACCAGTGCGACGACCGCGTCGAGTTCGGTCTTGGCGCGCACGTCGTCATCCATGAAGAAGGTCTGCGCGACCGGTACAGGATCGGCAAGGCCGGTGGTCTCGACGATGATCGCATCGAAGCGGCCCGGACGGCGCATCAGCCCCTCGACGACACGGATCAGGTCGCCGCGGACCGTGCAGCAGACGCAGCCGTTGTTCATCTCGTAGATTTCCTCGTCCGACTCGACGATCAGGTCGTTGTCGATGCCGATTTCGCCGAACTCGTTGACGATAACCGCGTATTTGCGACCGTGGTTCTCGCTGAGAATGCGGTTGAGGAGCGTCGTCTTGCCGGCGCCGAGATAGCCCGTGAGCACGGTGACGGGGATCGGCTTCTGCGTGGATGTTTCGGTCATGGGAGCCTCGAGGATTGGCGATGCGCCGCGGGCATCAATGTCGCGTCCTCATATAGGAGATGACGGGACAATGCGCAAATAGTGGCGAGCGATTTCGTCGTGCGCTCGCCTCTCGTCCTTCGCTCGAAATGCTATCGTCACCACGCCCGGGTCGCCGGAGCCCGAGGACCGGCTTTCCGAGTTGCAAGCGGAGCTCGTCGAGCGCCAGAAGGCCGCGTACGGCACCGCCGATGAAGCCCGGCGTCACGAGGAGGTTCTCCGGACGTGTCGTGTCTGCCCGCGGCGACCATAGCTCCTAGGCAAGTTCGTCGACGTCGAAAGCCTTCACGTCCTCGAGCAGTTCGATGACGCCTTTCACCGCGTGGGCCAGGAGGACATCACCACGCGCGGCAGTCGCCGCGCCGGCGTTGCCGGCGACGCCCTCGCGGTTAAGGTCGGACATCTTCCAACCGAACGCATGCGGACCGTAGGCGCGCAAATGCTTGAAGCGGGCGGTGAAGTCGCTCTGGCGGGAGGGAAACTGGGTGGCCCGCGTCATGTCCACCCTGTCCGGATGGAGCGCCAGCATGACCGAGGTCTCGATGTCGCCGCCATGAATGTCGAGCGCCTTGTCCTCGGTGCTGATCCAGCCTTCCGGCTGCCCGAGACGAGTCCAACTCGTCGCCACTGCGAGCATATTGAAGCGCACCCGCGCCTCGGTCGCAACGATCGTCATCAGCGGCGAGTTGCCGCCGTGGGCGTTCAGCATTACGAATTTGCGGATGCCGAGACGGTGGAGCTTTTCGGCGATCCCGAGCCAGCGGCCGATCGCCTCGTCATAGGCGAGCGTGCGCGTGCCGGGCGCATCCATGTGTTCTACCGAATAACCGACGGGCTCGACCGGGAGGAACGTCGCCGGCAGGTCCTCGGGGAGCGCCGCGATAACGCGCCGAACGATGCCCTCGGCGATCAGCCGATCTGTTTCGAAGGGAAGATGCGGCCCATGCTGCTCGTGCGCGCCGAGCGGCAGCACTGCGATCCATTCCTTCCGCTCGGAAGGTGCGAGGTCTGCGGGGTTATCGTTCCAGTGGGCCTCGGGCATCGACATTTCTCTTCGGTTCTCCCTCCCGATTGTCGTAAAATTGTTATTTGAGTCATACAGTTCGTAATCACAAGCTGTATTGCTATAAAGGTAAGTGTACGGGATTCGGCGGGAGGTCCAATGGGCAAGAAGAGCAAGGCCGAAAAGAAAGGCAAGAACGGCAAGAAGAAAGACGAGCTTGCCGTCGAGCCGCACGACCTTGCTTCAGTTCTTGTACAGGCGGCGCGCTCGATGCGCACCGTACTTTCCCGCAATCTGCATGAAAGCGGCCTTTATGCGGGGCAGGACGGCGTGATGCTCGCACTGGCCGAGAACGACGGCCTGACGGCAGGCGCTCTTGCTGCGAAGCTTGGCGTCAAGGCGCCGACGATGACACGCACAATCGGCCGCATGGAGGCGCAAGGCTTCCTCGAACGACGCCCGGACGAAGAGGACGCACGCCTGACCAAGGTCTACCTGACCGCGCCAGGGCGTGAGCGGCTGCAGACAATTGCGGAGGCCGGACAGCATTCCGAAAAGCTCGCCACACGGGGCCTGACCGACAAGCAGGTGCGTACCCTCCTCAAACTGTTGCGCGTGGTCGACAGCAATCTGCAGGCGGCAAGGGCGCCCGATTGATCCGTGCCCATGCGGTGACACTTCCCGATTGCGGCGGCGATTTAAACAGTTTAAAGAG
The DNA here is from genome assembly GCF_030124325.1 of Sinorhizobium sp. 8-89. Classification (GTDB taxonomy): domain Bacteria; phylum Pseudomonadota; class Alphaproteobacteria; order Rhizobiales; family Rhizobiaceae; genus Sinorhizobium. The sequence goes on along the minus strand of NZ_JASKLR010000004.1, from coordinate 288,799 downwards.
GATTTAAAACGGGCTGACGACATCGGTTGAAACTGGGGGGCATAGTGGCGCAAAAGGTCAAGCTTTCGACAATCGCGGAAACACTCGGCCTTTCAACGGCGACAGTATCCCTGGCATTGCGTGACAGCCCGCTGGTGGCGACCGTTACGCGCGACAAGATCAAGGAGCAGGCACGGGCGCTCGGCTATATATACAATCGCCGCGCCGCCAGCTTGAGGACCTCGCGTTCGGGGATCATCGGTGTCGTCGTGCACGACATCATGAACCCGTTCTACGGTGAAATCCTCAAGGCGATCGAGGCGGAACTCGATCGCGACAAGCAGACCTTCATCCTCTCCAATCATTACGATTCCGTCGAGAAGCAGCGCGACTTTATCGAGACGCTGCTGCAGCTTGGCGGTGACGGCGTCATCATGTCGCCGGCGATCGGCACGCCACCTGAAGATATCCAGCTTGCCGAGGACAACGGCATGCCGGCGATCCTGATCGCCAGGTCGATCGAAGGGCTCGACGTCCCGATCTTCCGCGGCGACGACGCCTATGGCATTTCGCTCGCGACCAATCACCTCATCGGGCTCGGCCATCGCTGCATCGCAATGGTCGGCGGCACCGACCAGACCTCGACCGGCCGCGATCGTTATCAGGGCTATGTGAACGCGCTGCGCAAGGCGAATATCGACGTCGATCCCGACTTACGCATTCCCGGTCCTCGCTCCAAGCAGGGCGGCTTCGAGGCGGCGGTGCATCTTTTGTCGCTGCCGCAAAAACCGACGGCGGTCGTGTGCTGGAACGACCTGGTGGCGATCGGCATGATGAACGGCATCGCCCGCGCGGGGCTCGTGCCGGGCGTCGATATTTCGGTTACCGGCTATGACGATCTCGAGGAAGCTTCGATTGCGACTCCGGCGCTGACGACGGTCTGGAACGGTCAGGCCGATGTCGGCCGCAGTGCGGCGCGGGCGCTTCTCGACAAGCTCTCCGGCAGCCACGAGCCGGACGGCATCCACCTGATAAAGCCGGAAATGCGCATTCGCCAGTCGACCGGTCCGCTCCGCGTCACCGCCTGAAAAGGTTCCCTAAAGGAGCATCGATGTCCGAGAGCCGTCCCAGAATTCTCGTGCCTGGCAAGATCAACCAGCGCATTCTCGGCCGGCTCCCGGAAATGTTCGAGATAATGCGCATCGAACGAGCCGATGCGGAGCTTGTGACGCCGGACATGGCGGATGTCGTCGGGATAGCGGTCTCCGGCCGCCTGCCGGTGGACCTCATGGATGCATTTCCTCATCTCGAAATCGTTGCCAATTTCGGCGTTGGCTATGACGGCGTCGATGTTACCCGCGCGGCGGCGCGAGGAATTGTCGTCACAAACACGCCGGATGTCCTGACCGAGGAAGTCGCCGATACCGCGATCGGCCTGCTCATCAACACGCTGCGGCTCTTGCCGCAGGCAGAGCAATGGCTGCGGCAGGGCCGTTGGATCCGGGAAGGGGCCTTTCCGCTTTCCCCGCTCTCGCTCCGGGGGCGCAAAGTCGGGCTCTTCGGCCTGGGGCGGATCGGCCTTGCGATCGCAAGGAGGCTCGAAGCCTTCGGCGTTTCGATCGCCTACCACACGCGCACGCCGCGCGAGGGGCTAGCCTTTGCATATCATTCGAGCCTCAAGGGTCTCGCCGAAGCCGTCGACACGCTGATCGTGATCGTACCGGGCACGTCGAGCACACTGAAGGCCGTCAACGCCGATGTTCTGGCGGCGCTCGGACCGCAGGGCGTGCTGATCAATGTCGGCCGCGGCTCGACCGTGGACGAGGCCGCGCTGGTTGCGGCCCTCCAGAACGGTATCATCGCGGGAGCGGGGCTCGATGTCTTTGAAAATGAGCCACATGTGCCGGAGGCCCTGCTGGCTTTTCCGAACGTGTCGCTTCTGCCGCATGTGGCATCCGCGTCTGTGGTGACCCGCAATGCGATGTCCGATCTGGTCGTCGACAATTTGAAGGCGTGGTTTTCGACCGGAGAGGCTCTCACGCCGGTCGTTGAAACGCCGTTCCGGCGCAAAGGCTGACAGAAGGCGAGATCAGGCCTTCGCCTCTCTATAGCCACGCACCGCATCACCAAAGGCCTTGAAAAGCGAGGCCGAAGGCGCATCGGTTTTCACCCAGTATTCCGGATGCCATTGCACGCCGACGGCGAAGGCCTTGGCGCCGATGACCGACACCGCCTCTATCGTGCCGTCGTCGGCAACCGCTTCGATCGCGAGGCGCGGCGCGGTCGCCGCGATCGCTTGCCGGTGCAGGGAATTGACCCTGATGCGGCCTGCGCCGAGAACGGGCGCCAGGCAGCTTCCTTCCTTGACGATCACGTCCTGGCGAATGCCGTAGGCGGCGTCGAGTTCGGGGACATCGGGCTTGCGATGATCCCAGATGCCCGGCTGGTCCTGAATTTCGGTCGCGAGCGTGCCGCCGAGGGCAACGTTGAGCTCCTGAATGCCGCGGCAGATGGCGAGCAGCGGAATGCCGCGATCGAGCGCGCGGCGGATCAGCGGCAGGCTGGTGGCATCGCGACCGGGATCGAACGGACCGTCAGCGTCCGTCGCTTGCCTTCCGTAGAGGGAAGGGTGGACATTGGAGCGTGCGCCGCTGGCGAGAACGCCGTCGACGCGATCGAGGATCTCATCGATGTCATTGCCGGTTTCGAGCGCCGGAATGAGAAATGGTATGACGCCAGAGCCTTCGACCGCCGCCCGCACATATTGATGGGCGGCAACATGCCAGACATTGCCGTCGAATTCGCGAAAGTCGCAAGGGACCGCAACGACAGGTTTCGACATCATCAAACTCCGTTTCCGTTCGAAAAAGCCTTGCAGTCAGATACTGGTTAAAGTCAACTATGGAGAATCGTTGCCGATGATCCGCGGCCGGCGACCCGGTTCGTCCGGCGCCTCCGGAGATGAGCGTGGCAGGAATTTAGGGCATTTCTTCAAGGTCGGGTAACCATTTCATCCGGAAAAAAGCAGCGGCGCCTCGGCCAGTCGAAGAAGTGTGCAAGTCGCAGTCCGAATTTCTGACGCAGAAATACTATGCTTGGTTGTGAAAGCAGGCCTTATTTCGAGACTTTTACAATACTGGGTTGAATCGGTGCATCTACCCCAATGCCGTTTTGCAGGCTATCCTGCAATTTGGCAGGTCTTTCGGGAAGTTAGGCGAAATCTTTCGTTAAGTCCTCGACCCTAACAATCCGGCAAACCCGGAGCTTGGTTCATGATGCCCAATGAACGGGGCGCTCTTCCGACAGATGTCTACCTGTCGTCTGTGAGTTCGCTCTATGAACATCGCCGGACGCTGGTGATCGGCATGCTGTCGCATGTCGTGACCTTCCTGCTTGTCTTTCTCAAGACCTCCGATCCTCTCTATCTGACCTGCGCCGCGACTATTGTCGTCGTTTGGGCGCTGCGCAACCTCGACATGGCCCGGTTCGACCGGCAGGACTTTTCCGGCGCTGACAACGCGACCGTCAGAAAATGGGAGAACCGGTACATCGTCGGCGGCGTGAGCGTGACGCTGACCTGCGGCATTGCCTGCGGATATGCAATCGCCGTCAGTCAGGATTCCTTCTCCGAACTGGCGTGCATTTCGGTGACCCTCGCGTCGATGATCTCGCTTGTGGGCCGGAACTATGGTTCCGAACGGGCGGTCCTCTTGCTGTCGTCGGCGGCCTGCTTGCCGATCGTGGTCGGTCTCTTGACGCTGCAAGACCCCTACATGCTCGTCCTGGCGGTGCTGATATTGCCTTTCATCCTGACCACCTGGACGATGGCGAACAATGTGCGCGCCTTCCTTTACGAGAATGTCCTCGCCGCGCGGGAAATCGCCACAATTGCCGGGCAGTTCGACGCGGCACTCAACAATATGACGCACGGGCTTTTCATGCTCGACGACCACAATCGCATCGTGGTTGCGAATGAACGCGCGTGCGAACTGCTGAGGCTCGGCGACAAGGCCGATCTCAAGGACCGCCTGCTCAGCGAAGTGCTGGAACAGGCCGCCGACCGCATGTCGCTTGGCGCGGACAACAAGGACAAGATCGCGCGGCAGCTCGACTTGCTCATTCAGGGAAAACGGTCCCGAGCGCTGATCTCCACATCACAGGACCTCTCGCTCGAATTTTCGGCGAATCGACGCGAGAACGGCGAGATCGTGTTGATCTTCGAGGATGTGACGGCACGCGTGCAGGCGGAAAAGCAGATCCTGCAGATGGTGCGCTTCGATACGCTGACGGGACTGCCGAGCCGAGACTATTTTGCCGAACTTGCCCACAACGCGATGGTTGCCAATGGCGGGCATCAGCGCGACGTAGGCTTTCTCCTCGTCGATGTGGCGGAATTCAAGCACGTCAACGATACACGAGGGCATATCGTCGGCGACAAGTTGCTTCAGGCAATTGCCGAACGCCTCAAGAGCCTTGCGGGCAACGATGCGATTGCCGCCCGCCTGATGGGCGACGAGTTCGTGGTCTTCTTTCCCAACAAGGCAAATGCCTCCGATCTGGAGGACCGGATCCGGGCGGTGCATGCCGGTATGCGCGGCATTTACGTGGCCGGCGGCTTCACGTTCAACATGACCATGAGCGCCGGCTTCGTCATCGTGGAAAGCGGCGATTTCCGTTTCGAGGAACTGCAGATCAAGGCGGATCTGGCGCTCTCGGAGACCAAGGCAAAGAACAAGGGTGGCTGCACGGCCTTCGAAGGCGAGATGGACGCCCGCTATCTCGACCGGCAGAAGCTCAAGAGCGATCTGCGCGACGCGCTCGTCGCAAATAGCCTGAGCCTGTCCTACCAACCGATGTTCACTCCGGACGGATCGCGGATCGAATGCTGCGAGGCGCTGGCGCGTTGGACGCATCCGGAGCGTGGGCCCGTGCCCCCGAACGTGTTCATCCAGCTTGCCGAAGAGATGGGGGTCGTCACCGACATCACGCGCTATGTTCTGCGCCAGGCATGCAAGGACTGCATGCGCTGGCCGGCGGACGTATCCGTGTCGGTCAACCTTTCGGTCCTCGATCTCAGGGGCGACGAGATCGCTTCAATAGTCACCGAGGCACTGCGGGAAACGGGGCTGGACCCGGCGCGGCTGCACCTCGAAGTGACGGAAAGCTGCCTGATGGATGAGCCGACCAAGGTCCAGGGCATCCTCCGAGACCTGCATGACCGCGGCATAACCATCGCCATCGATGATTTCGGGACGGGCTATTCGAGCCTCAGCTATCTCGATGCGCTGCCTGCGGGCATCATCAAGATCGATCGGTCCTTCGTTCGCAACATTCGTGAAGACGCACGCCGCTTCAAGCTGCTGCGGGGCACCGCCAATCTCGCCCGGGCCCTTGGCCTGAAGACGGTTGTCGAGGGCGTGGAGACCGCGGATCAGCTGCAGCTGATCAATGAGTTCAACTGCGCCGATCTGATACAGGGTTATGTCTTCGCAGCACCGATGCCGGCCTCCGCAATCGACGCCTTGTGCAAGCAAGGTGCACGGAAACGAGCCACGAAGTCGTCCAGGCAACGCATCGCCTGACGCCGTGTCTTAACCCTGGCGCATTCGCTTCAAGAAACGCCGCTCTCCGCAATTCCGCCCGCATCGGCCTCTCGCCGATGGTTTTCGGTCCTCAAATTCCGGATTTACCATATAAGTTAACCCTTTGTTAAGGTTAACAAAAGGTTAAATGCAGTTTGTATCATTTTGTGGTTGCCACCTCGTCAATCGTCAATAGGTTAACCCTTTGTTAACTATGGGGGTCGATTGATGGGTGCTGATGGGCGCCAGGCGGAGCCTGGGATTTTTTCCGAGAAGCTGATGCAACTGCTCGATCGCGTCGAATACAGGCGCGTCGAAACCGGCGAGGACATGGAAGACATCGCGCGGCTCAGGTACAAGGCTTACAAGGCCGTCAACCTGATGGAGCTGACAGGGTCGACACTGATCGATGACCTCGACTTCGACAGCCATGCCTATGTCTTCGGGATTTACCTCGACGAAAGCCTGGTCAGCACGGTGCGTGTTCATCACGTGACGCCGGACCATCGGGCAAGCACGTCCGGAATCATCTTCGGTCCGGAGATCGATACCTTCCTGGACGCGGGCATGGTGCTGATCGATCCGGGCCGGCTTGCCGTGGACCCTGAGGTGCTAGGCGACGAGATGCGGGCGCTGCCCTATCTGACGCTGCGGCCGGTCGCGATGGCTTGTGAATATTTCACCGCCGACCGCTGCCTGACGGCTTGCCGGCCGCGCCATGCGGCCTTCTACAAGCGTATCTTTGCCTCCGAGACGGTCGTGGCGTGCCGGGAAAATCTGGGTGTCTACAATGCCGACGGCGCTCTGCTGGTCGCGCGGGTGCGTGGTCAACGACCCTCCATCCTAGATCGCTATCCGATTTTCGACTCCGAACCGTTCGAACGGCGGATGATGTTTGCGGACCGCAACGAAGTGCGGTTCGCACCGCTGACGATCCTGCCGACCGCGCGAATTGCGCAAGGCGGCTACCGTCGCGCCTCCTCCCGTTTCTCCGCGAGCGGCTGACGACCGAATGTTTCCTTAAATCGCAGCCGGTTTAAGAAATAAAAACCTGCAGCATGCAAAATGCTACAGCGCCCGTTGCGCGTCCGATTGGACGCGCGGCGCTGTAGGCAGGTCGGTTCCAGCCAACGAAAGAGCGCGAACAGGATATCGTTTATGCCGCAGTCTGGCGGGCGAGTTTTCGTTGCGCATGGCTTTCGCATTGTGTATGCGGAGCTAAAGGACTGTCTGCTCACATGCCCGGCAGGCGGTTCCGTCGTGGATCAAGTTTGAAAGGCGGACGTGGCCACTGGCCGCGCCGTAGCATTCTGGGAGAATTGGACGATGGCAGAGCATCATTCGGGACCGGTCGAAACGGGCGCTCCGATGGACTATTCCGAGCATGAGAAGACCTACAACCTCTTCCTGAACGCGACGAAATACGGCACGTTGTTCTGCGCCACGCTGCTGATTGCGATGGCTGCGGCCTTCTTCACGACGATGGGCTTCTTCAGCTCGCTCGTGCTGTTGATCATCCTCAACGTAGCCGGTTTCTTCCTTCTTCGCTAACCGGTTTCTCTGACATTCCTTGCTGGATGCGGGGCAGGAGGGCGCCCCGTCTCCGGTCGCCGGACGCAATCCGGCTCTACCTCACCGCGTGAGGAACGTTTTCGGCGGCGGGCGCGCCCGCCTTCGACGGAAGAGTGCCTGTCACCATGGATGCGGCCCGCCATAAGGGTGGTCGCTCCGGCAGTCGAACAAGATACTCGTGGTCCGGCCTCGGCTCGATTGCGAGTCGGGAGGGGACTTGTGAGCGAGATTGTCTTTATCGCCAAGGAAACGGATGCGCACGAAGGGCGCGTCGCGGGGTCGGTCGAAAGCGTCAAGAAACTGAAGTCGCTGGGCTTCGACGTGGTCGTCGAGGCCGGCGCCGGCCTCAGATCGCGCATTCCTGATGCGGAATACGAGAAGATTGGCGCGCGCATCGGCTCGACCGCGGATGCCGCGAGCGCCGACGTGGTGCTGAAGGTGCGCCGGCCCGCAAGCGCCGAGATCGCGAGCTACAAGTCCGGCGCGATCGTCATCGCGATCATGGATCCCTATGGCAACGAGGCGGCCATCGCGGCGATGGCGCAAGCCGGGTTGACCGCCTTCGCCATGGAGCTGATGCCGCGCATCACCCGGGCGCAGTCGATGGACGTCTTGTCGTCGCAGGCCAACCTCGCCGGTTACCAGGCGGTGATCGACGCGGCTTGCGAATATGATCGGGCCCTGCCGATGATGATGACGGCGGCCGGCACCGTGCCGGCGGCCAAGATCTTCGTCATGGGCGCTGGCGTTGCCGGTCTGCAGGCGATCGCCACCGCGCGGCGCCTCGGCGCGGTCGTCTCGGCCACCGACGTCAGGCCCGCCGCCAAGGAGCAGGTCGCCTCACTCGGCGCCAAGTTTATCGCCGTCGAGGACGAAGAGTTCAAGGCGGCCGAGACCGCCGGCGGCTACGCCAAGGAGATGTCGAAGGAATATCAGGCGAAACAGGCCGCCCTTGTCGCCGAGCATATCGCCAAGCAGGACATCGTCATCACCACGGCGCTGATCCCCGGGCGGCCGGCGCCCCGCCTGGTCACGCGCGAGATGCTGAAGACGATGAAGCCCGGCTCGATTGCCGTCGACCTCGCGGTCGAGCGTGGCGGCAATGTCGACGGCGCGGAAGCCGGCAAGGTCGTCGAGGTCGACGGCGTCAAGGTCATCGGCCACTTGAACGTGCCGGGCCGCATCGCCGCTTCCGCCTCGCTGCTCTACGCCAAGAACCTCGTCACCTTCCTCGAGACGATGGTCTCGAAGGAGACCAAGGCGCTGGCGCTCAACATGGAGGACGAGCTCGTCAAGGCGACGGCGCTGACCCACGGCGGGGCCGTGGTGCACCCAGCCTTCGGCGGCGCGAAAGAGGGGGACAAGTGATGGCGAATGAACTTCTCGACAAGGCGCTCACCGATCTCGAACGGGCGGTCGAAGCGGTCAGGACCGCGGCCGAATACGTGCCCGATGCGGCCGGAGCGGTCGCGCATGGCGCCACCGGCGGCGCTATCGACCCTTTCGTCTTCCGCCTGGCGATCTTCGTATTGGCGATCTTCGTCGGTTACTACGTCGTCTGGTCGGTAACGCCGGCCTTGCACACGCCACTGATGGCGGTGACCAATGCGATCTCCTCGGTGATCGTCGTCGGCGCGCTGCTGGCCGTCGGGATCTCGGCTTCGGGGCTCGCCACCGGTTTCGGCTTCGTCGCGCTGGTGCTTGCCTCGGTCAACATCTTCGGCGGCTTCCTGGTCACCCAGCGCATGCTCGCCATGTACAAGAAAAAAGACAAGTGAGGCGGGCCGATGAACGCTAATTTCGCAGCCTTCCTCTATCTCGTCTCCGGCGTGCTGTTCATCATGGCGCTGCGCGGCCTGTCGCATCCCACCACCAGCCGCCGGGGCAACACCTACGGCATGATCGGCATGGGCATCGCCATCGTTACGACGCTCTTCCTGGCGCAGCCGTCGATCGGCGGGTTCCTGCTGATCGTGCTTGGACTTGCGCTCGGTGGCGGTGCCGGCGCCTACATCGCCAAGCGCATTCCGATGACGGCGATGCCGCAGCTCGTTGCCGGCTTCCACTCGCTCGTCGGTCTTGCCGCGGTACTGGTGGCCGCCGCTGCGCTCTACGCGCCGTCCTCGTTCGGCATCGGCGAAATAGGCGCGATCCACGCCCAGGCGCTGGTCGAAATGGCGCTCGGCGTCGCCATCGGCGCGATCACCTTCACCGGCTCGGTCATCGCCTTCCTGAAGCTCGACGGCCGCATGTCGGGCAAGCCGATCCTTCTGCCCTATCGCCACGCGATCAACATCGCGCTCGTCGCGTTGGTCGTCTTCTTCATCATCGGGCTGGCACTGACCGAAAGCCATTTCGATTTCTGGGCGATCGTTCTCCTGTCGCTGGTGTTCGGCGTTCTGATCATCATCCCGATCGGCGGCGCCGACATGCCGGTGGTCGTGTCGATGCTCAATTCCTATTCCGGCTGGGCAGCCGCCGGCATCGGCTTCACCCTCGGCAACCTGGCGCTGATCATCACCGGCGCGCTGGTCGGCTCGTCGGGTGCGATCCTCTCCTACATCATGTGCAAGGGCATGAACCGCTCGTTCATCTCGGTGATCCTCGGCGGCTTCGGCGGCGAAACGGCGCAAGCCGGCGGCGACGACGGCATCCAGAAGACCGTCAAGCAGGGCTCGGCCGACGACGCCGCCTTCCTGATGCAGAACGCCTCGAAGGTGATCATCGTGCCCGGCTACGGCATGGCGGTGGCCCAGGCGCAGCATGCCCTCCGGGAGCTCGCCGACAAGCTCAAGGAAAATGGCGTCGAGGTCAAATACGCCATCCACCCGGTTGCCGGGCGCATGCCCGGCCATATGAACGTGCTGCTCGCCGAGGCCAACGTGCCCTATGACGAGGTGTTCGAGCTCGAGGATATCAACTCGGAATTCGCCCAGGCCGATATCGCCTATGTCATCGGCGCCAACGACGTCACCAACCCGGCGGCCCGCGACGACAAGACCTCGCCGATCTACGGCATGCCGATCCTCGACGTCGACAAGGCCAAGACCTGCCTGTTCGTCAAGCGCTCGCTCGGCTCCGGCTATGCCGGCATCGACAACACGCTGTTCTACAAGGACGGCACGATGATGCTGCTCGGCGATGCCAAGAAAGTCACCGAGGAAATCGTCAAAGCCATCAATCACTGACGAGATCGCATAATTCAGACGGAGATGCCCGCCGCGCGGCGGGCATCTTTGTGTTTGAACCCCCGCAATTCGGGCCGGAGAAACCGTTAGACACTTCTCCTGGAACTGCTCAGCCCCATCCGAGGCTCGGGCGCGGACGGGTAATCGATCGTCGCCTGCGATCGGTGGCGAGCCTGTCTTTAAAATCAGCCGATGACATGCGGCTTCAGTAGATCCTGAAGACCGATGTTGCGATACATTTCCGTCCGCATGCGGTCGGCGACGCCATTGACGATTTCCGCGCCGTCCTGAGAGGGATCGACGTGTGTACGGAAAGGACGGGTGCCGAAGGGCATGTTGACGATGCCGACGATGGCAGCCGCAACGGCGCCCGCGTCGGCATCGGCCGGTTCGAGTGCGGCCAAGCCCTTCAGCGCCTGTTCGGGCACACCCTTGTACGGACCTTCGGTATATTCGCTGGCGCGCGCGGCATCCGCCGGCGTGCCGGAATGGGCGAAGTGGTTGGTTCCCCTGGTGAAGGCGCCCGGGACGATGATGGCGGTTTCAATGCCCCAACGGGTGAGTTCGGAGGCGTAGGAGACAGCGAGCGAGTCCATCGCGGCCTTGGCGGCGAAATAGGGCGCCAGGAAAGGCGGCGTGCCGCCGCGCGTGCTCGAAGACGAAACCCACACAACCAGCCCCTTCTCCCGCTTGCGCATGTGGGGAAGGGCAGCCCGGTTCACGCGCTGCGTCGAGAGCACGTTGACGTCGTAAAGTGCGGCGAACTGTTCCGGCGTGAATGCCTCGGCGGGCCCGAAGGACATATGGCCGGCATTATGAACGATCACATCGATCCGATCCTGATCGGCGACGATCCTGGCGATCGCCGCGTCGACGGATCCATCGGAGACGACATCGAACTCGATTGGCCGAAGATCGACGCCATTCTCGATGGCGAATGTTTTCGCCGCCTCGGCTTGGGCTGCGTTGCGGCCGTCGGTTGCGCGCATGCCGGCATAAACCACATGCCCCGCCTTTGCGAGTGCGCGGGCGGTGAGGGCGCCAAAGCCGCTGGAGGCGCCGGTGATGACGATAACGTCCTTGCTCATGAATCTTCATCCTTCTGTGGGGTTGCGTTGAACGGGTGGGCAGCGGTCAGGCAACGCCGCCGTTAGCGCGCAGGATCTGGCCATTGACCCAGCCGGCGTCGGGGCCGGCGAGGAAGGCGACGACATTGGCGATGTCGTCCGGTTGGCCCAGCCGTTCGAGCGGCGGCATCTTGGCGAAATTGGCGATCAGCTCGTCGCTCTTGCCGGTAAGGAAGAGATCGGTAGCGATCGGGCCAGGGGCGACGGCGTTGACGGTGATGTTGCGACCGCGCAACTCCTTCGCGAAGACGCGGGTGAAGGCTTCGACCGCCGCCTTGGTGCCGTTATAGGCAGCGTAGCCGGGCATGTTCAGCGCCAACGTCGTCGATGAGAAATTGACGATCCGGCCACCATCTCGCATCCGCCTTGCGGCCTCGCGCATCGTGTTGAACGTGCCCTTTACGTTGACTGCGAAATGGCGGTCGAATTCGTCGTCGCGGGTGTCGGCGAGTGTGGCGGTCTTCAGAATACCGGCATTGTTGACGAGGACATCCACGCCCCCGAACGCCGTTTCCGCAGCATCGAACATCCGGCGCACGGCTTCGGCGCTGCTGACATCCGCCTTGGCGGTCAGGGCGCGGCCGCCTCTCTGCTCTATCCTGCGCGTCAGCGCCTCGGCGGGCGCGGCTTCGCCGGAATAGTTGATGACGACGGTAAAGCCGTCCCTTGCCAGGCGTTCGGCGATGGCGGCGCCAATGCCGCGCGAGGCGCCAGTGACGATTGCAACCTTGTTCGTATTTGCAGACATCTCTTCTCTCCTTCGATTGAAGTGCATTGCGTGTTGACAAGGAGAAAATGCCCCTGTTTCCATTACGGATAATCACGCGTTTGTCGGCAACACTATCCGGATTAATCGAACAATGGACAGATTGGATGCCATGCGGGTCTTTTCCCGCGTCGTCGAGCGGAGAAGCTTCACGCTCGCCTCCGAAGATCTCGGCCTGCCGCGCTCGACCGTGACTGATGCGGTCAAGCAACTCGAGGCACGCCTCGGCGTGCGGCTCCTGCAGCGCACGACGCGGCATGTGAGCCCCACGCTTGATGGCGAGGCCTATTACCAGCGCTGCATCGCCATTCTGGACGATATCGAGGATGCCGAGGGTGCGTTTGCAGGGGCGAAGCCAAAGGGGCTTCTCAGGGTCGATGTTCACGGCACGCTGGCACGACACTTCGTCCTACCCAGTCTTCCGGCCTTTCTCGAGACTTATCCCGATATAGAACTCTACATGAGCGAAGGGGATCGCCTGGTGGATCTGGTCCGGGAGGGCATTGACTGTGTGTTGCGTGTCGGCGAGCCGCAAACAAGCGACATGATCGGACGGCGCGTGGCGATGCTCGATGAGATCACTTGCGCCTCCCCGACCTATATCGCGCGTTTCGGCCTGCCGAGCGCGATCGACGACCTCGATAGACACAGGATGATCGGGTTTCGCTCCTCGGCGACGGGCAATCTGCTGCCGCTCGAATTTGTCGAGGAGACGGTCGTTCGCACAGTTACGCTGCCGGCAATCATCGCAGTCAACGCGGCAGAAAGCTTCGTGGCAGCTGCACGGCTGGGGCTTGGCCTCATTCAGGTGCCGCGCTACCACGTCGAGAGCGACCTGGAAAACGGCACGCTCGTCGAGGTCTTGAGGCATTGCCGGCCGACGCCGACGCCGGTCTCGCTGTTCTATCCGCGCAGTCGGCAGCTTTCGCCGCGCGTGCGCGTGTTCATCGATTGGTTGGTCAGGGTGTTCGCTGAGAAGCGCTCCGCCGATGCGATGTCGTAAGAATCAACCGGCAGCAATCTCCGGGTCCCAGGTAAAAAGCTCCCTTGCGCGGGCGATGCCGCGCAGCGCAAAACGGCCAAGCGAAACGGCGTCGGCGCGAAGGGCAGGTGGGCACGCCTCGACGAATTCCGAAGACATGATCACATGTCGTTCGACCGACCGGCACATCGACGCGATCCGGCTTACCTCGTTGACCGCCGGACCGACGACCGTGAAGTCGAGCCGGCTCTGGCTGCCGATATTGCCGTAAAAGACTTCGCCGATATGCAGGCCCAGGTAGACGTCGGTCGTCGGCTTTCCGTCTTCGAGCCGCTGTGCGTTCATCTCGCTCAGCATCAGGCGCAACTGCCGCTCGGCGGCGACTGCCGAGGCGCAGGCGCTGGCGCGGTCCTCGGCTTTGAAGATTGCAAGTACGCCGTCACCGATGAGCTTCAAGACGCTGCCGCCGTGGTCGTGGATGGCGGTGATCACGGTTCCGGCATAGTCGTTGAGAAGCGGAATGATTTCCTCTGGTGCGACCGTATCGGAGATCCGCGTATAGTTGCGCAGGTCGGAAAACCACATGACGGTCTCGATTTTCTCGGCTGACCCACGCACGATGCTGCCCTTGACGACGCGCTGCCCGGCGTCCTGACCGAGATAGACATCGGCAAGCGTGCCGATGATGCGTACGCATGAGGCCGCCTTGACGGCGAGCGCGAGCGTCGGCAACAGCACTCTCAGGGCATCGAGGTCCTCTTCGCTGAAGCCCCCCTTCTTTTTCGTCGTCCAATAGGAGTAAAAGCAATCCATCTCGCCGACGCGGCCCTGATCGGTGAAGTAGTGGATCGTGGTGAAGCAGTCCGTGTGCCCTTCGGCCTTCAACGTGTCGAGGAAATTGTAGGGAACGGACGTTTCAGAGGCGAGTCGGATGCGGCGCTCCACCTGACGTTCCATGAGCATGTGATAGAAGATCGAGCGTCGCCAGCTCGCCTGCATCTCGCCGGTGGCGGTCGATCCATAGGGAGTGACTTCGGGGACGTCCCCGCTTTCACTGTCCCAAGTGAAGGAACGGCCTTCGATTTCGGGATGAAGCGTGTCGATCAGGCCGAGCGCACGCTCGATGGGGATTCCGGCCTCTTGGCACCGCTCGCAGAAGCCGGCGAGTAGCTCGGGTTCCTCGCTCCCCCGGATTCCCTGCTCGGATGTCCATAGTATCAGCTCGCGGATCTGCTGGTCGTTCATCATTTTTCCTGACGGCATCTGCCTCTTGCTGCCACCTGCGGGCAAATGACCGATACCATAAGCTATTCGACATTTGGTTGTTCGAACAGGTGCAGCTCGCTCTGCTTGAGCTGCCCGCAAGCATGTCTGAATGGCAAAGGCCCCGGTTGACCGGGGCCCTGAGCCTGTTTTCCGCGATAGGGCGGATTCTGGTGCGATGATCAGCCTGCGGGCGCCAGCGTCAATTGGTCGACGCCGACGGCAATGTTCAGCCCCTCCTGTACCTGGACATTCACCGGCTGCAACATGAAGGCCTTGTTCGTGCCACCGGCGATCACCTTGGCACCGCCGCCGACGGCAAAGCTCGCATCGGCTCCGACGCCGTAATACTCGCCCGCAAGGGCGTGCGCCGTTACCGGCGTGCCGGTCTTTGCCAGCACGTCCCAAATCATCACGGTCTTGCCGGTCGCGCCGACGTCAAGGCCGAACTTCCTGATCATGCCCGCGTAGACGGCGGTCGGCGCGCCATTGGCGGGCCTGTAGGTGCACATGAGGTTCTTCGTCGAAGTGATGATGAGCCCTGCGCCGCCTTCCGAGCCGCAGGTAAGGCGGCCGAGCGTGACATAGCTTTGCGCAGCGGCGGGTGCAGCGCCCGAAAGGGCAGCAAAGGCGGCCGCTGCGATGAAGGTCTGCTTGATCATGGCTCAGTCTCCGTTATTGAAGCCATTGGTCAAACGGATTGCGACCCGTGAAGGTTCCGCCATGTCGTGGTGGGCCTGGACGTATAACGATGTCCAGGAGAGCACAAAAACGCCCGCGAGATCGTCGCGGGCGTCAAGAAAGCTGCAAAATCGGATCAGGACACCGATTTTACACGGGCGAGACCCGCCCGGGCCGGCTCGTATTTGGGATCGAGCGAAAGCGCATGCGAATAGGACTTCGATGCCTTGGCCTTTTCACCGCGGCGCTCGTAGATCAGGGCCTGGTTTGCCCAGGACTCTGCCACTTTACCGTTCAGGTTGATGGCGGTGTTGAAATCAGAAAAGGCATTGTCATCATCGCCCTGGGCGACATAGGAAATGCCGCGGCCGTTATAGGGTTCCGGCGAGCTCGGCGAGAGCGAGATCGCCGTCGAGAAATCCTCGATCGCCTGCCCATGCTCGTTGCGCGCCTGATAGATCAGGCCGCGATTGTGATAGGCGCGGGGATCGCTCGTGTCGAGCTGGATCGCCTTGTTGAAATCGTTGAAGGCGGCATCGAGCTGGCCGGCCTGGCGATAGAGATTGCCGCGGCCGATATAAGCGACATCATAGTTCGGGTTGATCTGCAGCGCGGCGTTGTAGTCACCCACTGCGGCCTGTTGATTGCCCATGTTGCGCTGAACGAGTGCACGATTGGCATAGGCCTGGAAGAAGCGCGGGTTGAGCTCGATCGCTTTGTCGAAATCGGCAAGCGCCCGGCGGAATTCACCGGCACGACCATAAGCCGAGCCGCGCACATTATATCCTTCCGGATCGCTCGGGTTGGAGGCGATGACGCTCGACAGCGAGGCGATGTTTTCCTCCGAGCCCTGCGCCCGCTCGACGCGGATCATCGATTCGGAATTGTCGGTCTGGCAGCCTGCGAGCAGCAGGGCGGAGCCGAGGATGAGCATGGCGGCAAGCTTCGGCCTGCGCTGGTGGCGGCGGTGCGCCTCACGGATGGCGGAGACGTCCGCAGTCATGGCAGCAAATGTCAAAGTCGATCCCTCAATGCGACAAGGTCCCGAAAGCCTCGGGCTTTCCGTTTACGGAGACCGGCGAATACGCGGGGCTCCAGCCAGGGTTCATCAGATCCTCCGGCGATCCGACCGGCTTATCCCGTCCGGGCGGCTGACCGTCGCAAGCTGACGCATCACGCTAGCTTGCCGACGGACATGGTGTCCATACAAAAAGGCGGCGGCGATATCTCGCCCCCGCCACGACTTACATTGGAAAACGTCGAAAAAACGACAAATCAGCGAGCCAGAAGGCCTTCACGCTGTGCGCGCTTGCGAGCCAGCTTGCGAACGCGGCGGACGGCCTCGGCCTTTTCGCGCGCACGCTTCTGAGACGGCTTTTCGTAGAAGTCACGCATCTTCATTTCGCGGAAAATGCCTTCGCGCTGCATCTTCTTCTTAAGAGCGCGGAGCGCCTGGTCGACATTGTTATCGCGGACAAGTACCTGCACGTGAATCCCGTTCCTTTGTTTCGAGTTGTAAGCCCCACCGCCAGGTAAGGGGAGGCAAAAAATTTGCGTTCGCTGAGCTGACAGCTCGACGATTGAAAAATCGGATAACAGATCGTGCGGGCAAAGTCCAGTGACGACAGCGCGAGCGGGTCGGAAAAAAACACAAGTTCGGGTTTCTTCTACGCTGTCGGCCCTGAATGGCGGCTTTTTCGGGGTTTTAACACGATGTCGCAAGTCCGCTCAAGTTCGCCGAATCGCGTCGCAAAAGAAACGTTGCACGGCTCTCAGATTTGCGATTTCTAACGCCAACAACACGTTTTCTCGGGGTTCATGGAGTAGCAGGCGGATGCGCAAATATTCTGTTTTTGCCGTGGCGCGCGAGGCGCTGCGCGGCCACAAGGGCTGGGGCCCGCATTGGGCCTCCCCGGAGCCGCGCAAGGAATATGACGTCATCATCATCGGCGGCGGCGGGCATGGTCTGGGCGCTGCCTATTACCTCGCCAAGGAGCATGGCATCACCAATGTCGCAGTGCTCGAAAAGGGCTGGATCGGCGGCGGCAACACCGGCCGCAACACGACGATCATCAGGTCCAACTATCTCTATGAAGAGAGCATGGACATCTACGAGCATTCGCTGAAGCTATGGGAGAACCTGTCGCAGGATCTGAACTACAACGTCATGTATTCGCCGCGCGGCGTCATGATGCTGTCGCACAACATCCACGACCAGCAGTCCTTTAAGCGGCACATCAATGCCAACCGGCTCTACGGTATCGACAACGAGTGGCTGACGCCGGAACAGGCCAAGGCCTATTGTCCGCCGCTCGACATTTCGATGACCGCTCGCTATCCGATAAACGGTGCGGCACTGCAGCGGCGCGGCGGCACCGCGCGCCACGACGCGGTCGCCTGGGGTTATGCGCGCGGCGCTTCCGACCGCGGCGTTCACATCATCCAGAACTGCGAGGTGACGGGCATTCGCCGCGATGCAACCGGTCGCGTGATTGGCGTCGATACCAATCGTGGCTTCATCGGCGCGAAGAAGGTCGGTATTTCTGCTGCCGGTCACTCCTCGGTCCTGATGCAGATGGCTGACGTGCGCGTGCCGCTGCAGAGCCAGCCGCTGCAGGCGCTCGTCTCCGAGCCCTTGAAGCCGATCTTCCCTTGCGTCGTGATGTCGAACTCGGTGCATGCGTATATCTCGCAGTCGGACAAGGGCGAGTTCGTCATCGGCGCCGGGACCGACCAGTACAATTCCTATTCGCAGACCGGCGGCTTGCAGATCATCACCCATACGCTGGACGCGATCTGCGAACTCTTCCCGATGTTCCGCCGCGTCAAGATGATGCGGCAATGGGGCGGCATCGTCGATGTGACGCAGGACCGCTCGCCGATCCAGGGCGTCACGCCGGTGCCGGGCCTGTACCTCAATGCCGGTTGGGGAACGGGTGGTTTCAAGGCGACACCGGGCTCGGCCAATCTCTTTGCCCATCTCATCGCGCGAGGCGAGCCCCACAGGCTCGCTGCCGGCCTGACACTCGAGCGATTCCGCACGGGGCGGCTCATCGACGAGGCGGCCGCTGCCGCCGTTGCGCACTAGAATGAAAGGATAGAGCGACTCTGCACATTCTACGGAATGCGCGGCGCTCTAACGCGAGGAATTCCAGATGCTTCTGATTTACTGCCCCTATTGCGAGGAAGAGCGCTCCGAGCTCGAATTCCGCAATGCCGGCGATGCCCACATCGCCCGACCGACCAACATCGCCGAGATCAGCGACGAGGACTTCGAGGAATATTTCTTCCTGCGCCAGAACCCCAAGGGTCTGATCTATGAAAGATGGCGGCACATCCACGGCTGTGGTCGTTTCTTCAACGCAGCGCGCGACACGGTGAGCGACCGCTTCCATCTTACCTACAAGGCAGGCGAGCCGAAACCCGAGATCGGCGCCGCTCCGAAGACGAGCGCCACGGTTGAAACCTACGAGGCCTTGGAAGGAGTGGCGAAATGAGCGGGGCTAATCGCATTTCGGGTGCGGGGCGCCTGACGCCGGCGCGCACCGCCCGGTTTACCTTCGACGGCCGGACGCTGACGGCGCTCGAGGGCGATACGGTCGCCTCGGCACTGCTTGCCCATGGCATCCACCTCGTCGGCCGTTCGTTCAAGTACCACCGTCCGCGCGGCATTCTTTCCGCCGGCGCCGAGGAGCCGAACGCGCTGCTCGACGTATCGCGCGACGCGGCGCGGCGCCAGCCGAACGTGCGCGCTACGGTGCAGGAAGTTTTCGACGGCATGAAAGTCTCGTCGCAGAACCGCTGGCCCTCGCTTGCCTTCGACGTCGGCGGGTTCAACGACCTGCTTTCGCCCTTCTTCGCAGCCGGCTTCTACTACAAGACCTTCATGTGGCCGAAGGCGGCATGGCACAAGCTCTATGAACCCTTCATCCGCCGCGCCGCCGGTCTGGGCGTTGCGCCGACGGAAGCCGATCCGGATCATTATGCGAGCCGCTACGTGCATTGCGATGTGCTCGTTGTCGGCGCCGGCGTTGCCGGCCTTTCGGCGGCGCTTGCCGCCGCTCAGGCTGGTGCCAAGGTTATCCTGTGCGACGAGCAGTCGGAATTGGGGGGTGCGCTCCACTATGACAGCGGCACCGTCATCGACGGCAAACCGGGTTACGAATGGGCGCAGGCGACCGGCAAGGCGCTCGCGGACAGAGACAATGTCACCGCGCTGACCCGCACGACCGCGTTCGGCTATTACAACCACAATTTCGTCGGCCTCATCGAACGGGTAACCGATCATCTCGCAGCGCCGGACAAGGCATTACCGCGCGAGCGGCTCTGGCAGGTGCGGGCGAAGAAGGTCATTCTTGCCAACGGCGCGATCGAGCGTCACATGGTGTTCGCCAACAACGACCGGCCGGGCATCATGCTGGCGTCGGCGGGGCGCACCTATCTCAACCACTTCGGCGTCGCCGTTGGGACCAAGGTCGGCATCTACACGGCGCATGATTCCGCCTACGAGGCCGCCTTTGACCTCAGGAATGCGGGCGTCGCCGTGCCTGTTATCGTCGACAGCCGCGACAAGCCCGGCGAGGCGGTGCTCAACGAAGCGCGCCGGCTCGGCATCGAAGTGCTGACGGGCCATTCGGTCGTCAACACCACGGGCAAGCTCAGGATTTCCTCGATCAGCGTTTCCCGAAGGGGCGGCGGTGCTGCGCGCAAGATCGCCGTCGACGCGCTGCTCGTCTCCGCGGGCTGGACGCCGTCGGTGCACCTCTTCTCGCAATC
Source organism: Sinorhizobium sp. 8-89 (assembly GCF_030124325.1). Classification (GTDB taxonomy): domain Bacteria; phylum Pseudomonadota; class Alphaproteobacteria; order Rhizobiales; family Rhizobiaceae; genus Sinorhizobium. Next base: position 268,883 of record NZ_JASKLR010000004.1, on the reverse strand, counting down.
GCGCGGCAAGGTGAAGTTCGACGCCGCGACGGAGCGCTTCCTGCCGGGCACCTATGCCCAGGAATGCCTCTCCATCGGTGCGTGCAACGGCACGGACGATCTTCAGGCGACGATCGACGAGGCGCTTGCAGCCGGCGAACTGGCGGCGCGCGCCGCGGGTGCTGAAAACGGATCGCAACTCGCGATCTCCGGCGAGAACGCCTTCGCCTGGACGGGCGGCATGATCGGAGCAGCGGAAGGAGCGGGGCCGGACACGACGGTCAAGGCCTTCATCGACTTCCAGCACGACGTCTGCGCCAAGGACATTCGCCTTGCCGTGCGCGAGGGCATGCACTCTGTCGAGCATATCAAGCGCTTCACCACCAACGGCATGGCGTCCGACCAGGGCAAGCTCTCCAACATGCACGGGCTCGCGATCGCCGCGGAAGCGCTCGGCAAGGGGATCCCCGAGGTGGGGCTGACGACCTTCCGCCAGCCCTACACGCCGGTGACTTTCGGCGCGATCGTTAACCATTCTCGCGGAAGCCTGTTCGATCCGGCCCGCAAGACGCCGATGCATGCCTGGGAAGAGGCGCAAGGCGCCGAGTTCGAGGATGTCGGCAACTGGAAGCGCGCCTGGTTCTATCCTATGGCCGGCGAAAACATGCACGAAGCGGTTGCGCGCGAATGCAAGACCGTTCGCGAGGTGGCCGGCGTCTTCGATGCGTCGACGCTCGGCAAGATCGAGGTCGTCGGCCCCGATGCGGCCAAGTTCCTCAATCTGATGTACACGAACGCCTGGGACAACCTGAAACCCGGCCGCTGCCGCTACGGCATCATGCTGCGCGACGACGGCTTCGTCTATGACGACGGCGTCGTCGGCCGTCTTGCCGAGGACCGTTTCCATGTGACGACGACGACCGGCGGCGCGCCGCGCGTCATGCACCACATGGAAGACTACCTGCAGACGGAGTTCCCGCATCTGAAAGTCTGGCTCACCTCGACCACGGAGCAGTGGGCCGTCATCGCGGTACAGGGTCCGAAGGCACGTGAGATCATCGCGCCTCTCGTCGAAGGCATCGATCTTTCGAACGAGGCCTTCCCGCACATGAGCGTTGCCGAAGGGCGGATCTGCGGCGTGCCGACGCGGCTCTTCCGCATGTCCTTCACCGGCGAACTCGGTTTCGAAGTCAACGTTCCGGCGGACTACGGTCAGGCCGTATGGGAGGCGATCTGGGCTCGGGCGGAGCCGATGGGCGCATGCGCCTATGGCACCGAGACCATGCACGTGCTTCGCGCCGAGAAGGGTTACATCATCGTCGGTCAGGATACTGACGGGACCCTCACTCCGGACGATGCCGGCCTCTCCTGGGCGGTGTCGAAGAAGAAGCCGGATTTCGTCGGCATTCGCGGGCTGAAACGCCCGGACCTCGTCAAGGACGGTCGCAAACAGCTGGTCGGTCTCCTCACCAGGGATCCGAAGGTGGTTCTGGAGGAAGGCGCGCAGATCGTTGCCAATCCGAACGAGCCGAAGCCGATGACCATGCTTGGCCATGTCACCTCGTCCTACTGGTCGGAAAATTGCGGCCGCTCGATCGCGTTGGCGATGGTCGCCGGTGGACGGGAGCGCCTCGGGCAGACCCTTTACGTCCCGATGGCCGACCGGACGATCGCCGTCGAGGTGAGCGACATGGTGTTCTTTGACAAGGAAGGAGGTCGCCTCCATGGCTGACCAGGCAACTGCAATCCGCAACGCTCCGCTCGCCGGCCTCCGTGGCGGCTCGCCGGCGGCGATCCTGACGCCTGCGGCACCCGCCTCGCGGATATCGCTGCGCGCGGCACCGGACGCCGTTGCGGCACTCTCCGCGGCGCTGGGTGTCACCCTGCCGGTGCGACCGAAGACGTCCGCCTCAACCGGAAAGCGCCACGCGCTCTGGCTCGGCCCCGATGAATGGCTGGTGATCGACGAGGACGGCAAGGACCTGATGGCGGCTGCCGCGTCAAGCGGCGTACTGCATTCGGCGGTCGACATTTCCCACCGCAACACGGCGGTTATCGTCAGCGGCCCGGGTGCCGCAGTGGCGATCAACAGCGGTTGCCCGCAGGATCTGTCGCGTGCGATCTTTCCGGTCGGCGCCTGCTCGCGCACGGTGCTCGGCAAGGTGGAGATCGTTCTGTTCCGGACGGCTAAGGATGCGTTCCGCGTCGAGTGCTGGCGATCGTTTTCGCCCTATGTGTTCGGCCTTCTCTCGGAGGGTGCCGAGGACGCGGGTCACTGAGCGCCACCGCCGCAGCGCCCGCTGTCTACAAATCAAAGCGGCGGTCGATCCGCCGCTTTCTTTTTGAGGCGTGACTCTGCCAAGGCGATGCCTTGCCCCTCCGCGCCGGCGCTCTTTATGGTGTTGTCGGGTGAATCATCGAGAGGGTGTTTATGAAAACCCGTGTCGCGCTGCTCAGGAAATCTCCGGTCGAGGGGCCCTATGCCAATACCCGGCCTCTTTCGATCGAAGTCGTCGACCTCGATCCACCGGGGCCGGACGAGCTCCTGGTAAGAATTGGCGCGGCCGGTCTCTGTCATTCCGATCTTTCGGTCATCAATGGCGATCGGCCGCGTCCGGTGCCGATGGCGCTTGGCCATGAGGCGGCCGGCACCGTGGAGGCGGTCGGCAGCGGCGTGCGCGACATCGCGCCCGGCGATCGGGTGGTGATGAGCTTCATGCCGAGCTGCGGCCATTGTCTGCCCTGTGCGGAAGGCAGGCCGGCGCTCTGCATTCCGGGTGCAGAGGCAAACGGCAAGGGGACGCTGCTTTCAAGCGAACGCCGTCTGCGCTGCGATGCGGTTCCGGTGCATCACCATCTCGGCGTTTCCGCCTTTGCCGATTATGCCGTCGTCTCGCGTCACTCGGCCGTCAGGATCGAGGCGGACCTGCCGATGGTCGAAGCGGCCTTGTTCGGCTGCGCCGTGTTGACCGGCGTCGGTGCAGTCGTCAACACGTGCGAGGTCAGGCCCGGTCAGTCCGTCGCCGTCGTCGGCCTTGGTGGCGTCGGGCTGGCGGCGGTTCTAGGCGCAATTGCCGCCGGCGCCGAACGTGTCGTCGCCGTCGATCTATCGGAAGACAAGCTGAAGCTGGCGCTCGAGCTCGGCGCGACCGACGCGTTCCTGGCCGGCGATCCGGACGCGGCCGAGAAGATCCGCGAGGCGACACGCGGCGGCGTTGATCATGCGGTGGAGGCGGCGGGATCGGTGAAGGCCTTCGAGCTCGCCTACCGGATCACCCGGCGCGGCGGCTTGACGGCGTCGGCGGGACTTGCCCACCCTTCGAGCCAGATCTCGATGCCCGCGGTCAGTCTCGTTGCCGAGGAACGTACGATTCGCGGCAGCTACATGGGAAGCTGCGTGCCGAGCCGTGATATCCCGCGATTCATCGCGCTCTACCAGCGCGGCAAGCTGCCGGTCGATCGGCTGCTATCGAGCACAGGGCCGCTCGAAGAAATCAACGAGGCTTTCGACCTTCTCGACCAGGGTCGAGTGGTCCGTCATGTGATCACGTTCTGACGGCCCTTAGATCATTTCATTGTTTCATTAAAACGGTGAAATCATGCTTGTCGGCAAGCCGGTCCACTCAATCCATCGGCCATGGAAATCCGCCCGGCCGATCAGGTACTTTTCGCCGCCGGGCCAGGTCTGGAGCGAGAGCGCGGCGCCAGGCCGCAAGCCATCCGCCTCCATCTGCAGCCGGGCGAGCGGTGCATCTGCCGTTGCCGCCATTCCTGCTGCCGCGATCACGGCCTCGCCTTCTTGCTGGGCGGACTCAGGCAAATATTGCCAGGCAACCGAGTGGTAGATGACGTGCACCGCACCGGGGAACGGATGGGCGAGGCGCCGTTTCAGCCAGTCGACAGCGTCTGCGCGCTCGATGGGATTACTGTATGCCGCCGCGATCGCCAGCGCGCTCCGGGTCCGCTCGATCCGGTCCGGCTGATCGGCCCAGACGTAGGAGAGCAGACGCAACCGATCCTCTTCGTTTGCAGGATCAAGCGGGTTGATGTCGCATCCCGCCCGTCCGACGATTTCGACCGGCCCGCCTGGCGGCACCGCTCCCGACCACTGGGGCGAGATGATGACACCCGATCCCATATCGCCCCATTGGCTGCCGGAAAGATCGTAGCCGTAGCGGTCCCAGTGCAGGTTCAAGCCGGCACTCGCACCGACTTCCGAAAGGACCAACGGTTTGCCGAAAGCGCGAGCCACGGTGAGAAAGCCGGCAAGCAGCGCGCCGGAGCGGCGCACTTCGTTCGTCTGCGGCGCGGAACGCAGGCGGTCGAGGATAAAATCACCGTGTCTCCGGAAGGCAGCCTCGCACGCTCCCCAGAGCGTCTCGTCGTCGGCAACATTCGGTGGATAACACGAAATCAGCGCCGGGTCTCGATTCGACAACACAAGGGCATGCAGCGCACCGGCCAGCCGCAGCGCCACGGAGTCCGCCTTGGACGAAGGATCGCCTTGCCAGCCGATGACCCGGCTGCCGACAGCGCTTTCGCCATCGAGCCGCTCGGCTGCCAGCCGGCAGAGCCGAGCCATGAACGGGGAATCGAGTTCTTCGCAGGACTTGCCCTGGCCGCGAAAGGCTCGACGGACAAGCTCCTCCGTTTCCGCTCGCTCAGGCATCGGCCGGCCGATCCTTCGGATCGAACTGGATGATCGTCTGCCATGTTGCGGTCAAGGCGGGCTTGCGTTCGCCCTCGATCTCCACCGTCACGTCATAGGTGATCATCAGCATGCCGGCGCCGCGAAAGCGGGCGTCGGCCATGATGAAACGGCCGCGCACCTTGGCGCCGCTCCTCACCGGCGCGACGAAGCGGACTTTATCGAAGCCGTAGTTGATGCCCATCGTCTGCTCGCGGATCTTGGGCAGGCAACTGTAGTTCATCGCCGAAAGCAGCGAGAGCGACAGGAAGCCGTGGGCGATCGTGCCTCCGAACGGCGTTTCCGCCGCGGCGCGCACCGGGTCCGTATGAATGAACTGATAGTCGCCTGTCGCCTCGGCAAAATTATCGATGGTCTTCTGGGTCACGGTGATCCAGTCGGAAACGCCGATCTCCTGGCCGATTAGCTTCCTGACGTCCGAAAGTGAAATGTCTTGCGGCATATGATTGTCCTGAAACATGGGCCTCCCACCGATCTATAGGCCGGTAGGGCTAGACCTAGCAAGTGATGGTAAAAACTCAGAAAATCTCGACAAAAAAGCTGACGGAGCGGGGAGCGGCAAAAGCGGGCGCCGCCGCCTCGGAAAGAGCGTCGCGCCATGCGCCATCGAGGCTCGTCGGAAGCTGCAAGGGATGCGGCGCATGACCGCGGTTGATGACCACGGCGAGCCGGGTCGCTCGCCGCCGCTCCAGGTCCCCGGTCGCAAGCAGCATAACGAAGTTGTCGGTCGCCGGATGTTCCCAATCCTCGAGCCTCATGGGTTGGCCGTCGAGACGCAGCCAGGCGACGTCGCCCTTGCCAGTGAGGAACTCCGTCCCGGCGAAGACATCGAAACGCCGGCGCATCGTTGAGAGCGCGGCCGTGTGGTCGACAAGTTTCGGGTCGAGCTTCGCCCAATCGAGCCAGGTCACAGCGTTGTCCTGCGCATAGGCGTTGTTGTTGCCGCCCTGGCTGCGCCCGCCTTCGTCCCCGGCCGTCAGCATGATCGTACCGCGCGAGGCAAAAAGGGTACCAATAAGCGCCATGGCGTCGGCCCGTCTCGCTGCCGCGATTTCCGGATCGGCGATAGGGCCTTCAGCGCCATTGTTCCACGAATAGTTCTCGTTATGGCCGTCGCGATTCTCTTCCCCGTTCGCCTCGTTGTGCTTGCGCGCATAGGAGGCGAGATCCGTGAGCGTGAAGCCGTCATGGGCGGCGATGAAGTTGACGCTGCGGGTGGCCGTCTCGCCCCAGCGCGAGAATGTGTCCGAAGAGCCGGCGAGTGCGGTCGCCAGGGCGCCGATCGCATGCCGGTCGCCGCGCCAATAGCGGCGAATGTCGTCGCGCGCGCGGTCGTTCCATTCGAGGAAGGGTTCGGGGAAATTGCCGAGCTGGTAGCCGCCGGGACCGGTGTCCCAAGGTTCGGCGATGAGAATGCGGTCGCCAAGCACCGGATCCGCGGCGATGGCCGCAAAAAGCGCGGCGTCGCGGCGGAAGCCGCTCATGTCGCGCCCGAGGATCGATGCGAGGTCGAAGCGGAAGCCGTCGACGCCGGCATTGAGCACGAAGTGGCGGAGGCTGGCGAGTATCAGGTCGCGCACCATCGGGTGGTCGCAAGCAATGGTATTGCCGCATCCGGTGTCGTTGATGAGTTCGCCGGGCCGATCGGTCGCGTGGCGATAATAAATGAGATTGTCGAGCCCGCGCATGGAGAGCGTCGTCCCAAGTCGGTCGCTTTCTCCGGAATGGTTGAAGACGAGATCGAGGATGACGCCGATGCCGGCCTTGTGCAGCGTCTCGACGGTCTTGCGCAGTTCCTTGACTCCGCCGGGCACCAGCCGCGGATCGAGCGCCATGGGGGCGATCGGATTGTAGCCCCAACCGTTGTGCAGACCGAGCGGCGGCAGGTGCCGTTCGTCAATCCAGGCGACGATCGGCATCAGTTCGACCGCCGAGACGCCGAGGCGTTTCAGGTGGTCGATGACCGGCGGCTCCGCCAGTGCGGCGACGGTACCGCGTTTCTTCTCGGCAATATCCGGGTGCAGGATGGTGAACGGTTTGACGGCTACCTCGTAGATCAGTTCGCCCGGTTGGAACAGTGGCGGTTTTACCTTTACCGCCCTCGTTTCGGTCACGATCGCTTTCGGCACCAGATCGGCGGTCTCCTCGCCGAAGACGGTCAGGCGGGGATCATGGCGAAAGGGGCGATCGAGCTCGATCGCGTAGGGATCGACCAGAAGCTTCGACGGATCGAACCAGAGCCCATGTTCGGGCGAGTAGACGCCGTCGGCGCGCAGGCCGTAGCGGGTGCCGGCCTCTGCGTCGGCGAGCGTCAGACTATGAACGTCTCCGTCGCGTGTCAGCGGCAGGCGACGGAGTTCCTTGCTGCCGGTCTTGTCGAACAGGCAGAGGTCGATGCGGGCGGCATTGCGGGACCAGACTGCAAAGTGTGTCCCCCCCGACGTAGGCGTCGCCCCGAGGCGCGAAATTCCGGCAGTCGGCATGAAGGGCGCACCTTTGTCCGGTCGTTGATCTCAAATGCAGAGGGCGCGGTCAGCCGTCAGGTAATCACACTCGGCGCGTCGCGGCCGGTGCGCTTCTTGATCTCGGCGATCTCGTCGGCGACGGTGATCAGATCGCCGAGTGCTGCCTGCGTGTCGAGGTCGTGGCGCGCCGAGTCGGCTTCGAACCGCTCAATATAGACGCGCAAGGTTGCGCCCGACGTTCCCGTACCGGAAAGGCGATAGACCACACGCGAGCCGCCTTTGAAGAGGATGCGGATACCCTGGTTCTTGCTGACCGACTTGTCGACTGGATCGTTGTAAGAGAAATCGTCGGCGTTCTCGACCGTGAGTGCGCCGAAGCTCTTGCCCGGCAAGGTGGCGAGCTTGTCTCGCAAGGCAGTGATCAGACTGTTCGCTGCGTCGGAATCGACCTCTTCGTAGTCGTGGCGCGAATAGTAATTGCGGCCGTAGGTCGCCCAGTGCTTGCGGGCGATGTCGAGCGCGCTTTCCTTCCGCACGGCAAGGATATTGAGCCAAAGCAGTACCGCCCAGAGCCCGTCCTTCTCGCGCACATGGTTGGACCCCGTGCCGGCGCTCTCCTCGCCGCAAATCGTTGCCAGCCCCTCGTCGAGCAGGTTGCCGAAGAATTTCCAGCCGGTCGGCGTCTCGTAGAGGCCAATGCCGAGCTTCTCCGCCACGCGGTCGGCGGCGCCGCTGGTCGGCATCGAACGCGCGATTCCGGCCAGTCCCTTTGCATAGCCTGGTGCAAGATGCGCATTGGCGGCAAGCATTGCGAGGCTGTCCGAAGGCGTGACGAAGATGCCTTTGCCGATGATGAGGTTGCGGTCGCCGTCGCCGTCGGAGGCGGCCCCGAAATCCGGTGCATCCGGCGCCATCATCGTTTCGTAGAGCGCACGGGCATGCACGAGGTTCGGATCCGGATGATGGCCGCCGAAGTCGGGCAGCGGTATGAAATTCATCACCGAACCCTTGGGTGCTCCCAGCCGTTTCTCGATGATCTCCTTGGCATAGGGGCCGGTCACCGCGCTCATCGCATCGAAGACTACCCGAAAACCGCCAGCGATCAGCTTGCGGATTGCCCCGAAGTCGAACAGGCTCTCCATGAGTTCCGCGTAGTCGGCAACCGGGTCGATGACGGTCACCGTCATGTTCTCGACCTGGTGGGAGCTTTCCAGGTCCAGATTGACGTCGGCGACTTCGGCGATCCTGTAGCTGTCGATGACCTTGGTGCGGGCGAAGATCGCGTCCGTTACCTTTTCCGGAGCCGGGCCGCCGTTGCCGACATTGTATTTGATGCCGAAATCCTCGGTCGGGCCGCCGGGATTGTGACTCGCCGACAGCACGATGCCGCCGAAGGCCTTGTATTTGCGGATGATGTTGGAGGCGGCCGGGGTCGACAGGATGCCGCCGCGGCCGACAAGCACGCGGCCGAAGCCATTCGCGGCCGCCATCTTGATGGCCTTCTGGATGACTTCGCGATTGTAGTAGCGGCCATCGCCGCCGATCACCAGCGTCTGACCCTCGAAGCCTTCGAGCGAATCGAAAATCGACTGGATGAAGTTCTCGGCATAGTTCTTCTGCTGGAACACCGGAACTTTTTTCCGCAGGCCGGACGTGCCGGGTTTCTGATCGCCATAGGGGTTGGTGGAGACGGTTTTAATCATCTGTCTTAGCCTTTCGCGAGGAGACCGGAATAGAGCGAGGCGTAGCGTTCCGCGCTCTTGGCCCAGGAGACGTCGGACTTCATGCCCTGATTCTGCAGGCGTGCCCATACTTTCGGTTCGCTGTATGCACGGAACGCGCGCCTGATCGCAAGGCGCAATCCGCCGGCGGTGATCGGCGTGAACTGGAATCCGGTGGCGACCTTGGCCGAGAGCGCAGCCTCGTTCGCGTCGATGATCGTATCGGCGAGGCCGCCCGTGCGGGCGACGATCGGTACGCAACCGTAGCGCAGACCATAGAGTTGGGTGAGGCCGCACGGCTCGAAGCGCGACGGGATAATGATCGCGTCGGAGCCCGCCTGCATCAGGTGCGACAGCGCCTCGTCGTAGCCGGTTACCATGCCGATGTGTCCGCGGTGGCGTGAGGCGGCTGCAAGCAATGTGCCTTCGAGCGCCGCATCGCCCGACCCGAGGATAACCAGCTTGCCGCCAAGCGCAACGATATCGTCCACCACCTCGGCGAGAAGGTCCATGCCCTTCTGCCAGGTCAGCCGGCTGACGACGCAGAAGATCGGCCCCTTGCCCTTCTCCAGCGCGAAGCGTTCTTCGAGCGCCTTGCGGTTGGCGGCGCGCTGCTTCAGCGTGCCATTACCGAAATGCCGGACGATATGGGGGTCCGTCTGCGGGTCCCAAGTATCGGCGTCGATGCCGTTCACGATACCGGTCAGGTCCGTGACCCTGCTTGCCAGCAGGCCGTCGAGGCCCATGCCGAATTCCGGGGTCAGAATCTCTTGCGCGTAGGAGGGGCTCACCGTCGTGATCGCCGTCGCCGTCTGCAGGCCGCCTTTCAGAAAGCCGACATCGCCGTAATATTCGATGAATTGCATGGAGAAGGCCTCCGGCGGCAAGCCGAGTTCGGGGAAGACCGAAGCGCCGAACTGCCCCTGGAAAGCGATGTTATGAACCGTCATCACGGTCGGCGTATCGCGCGCCGCGCCGAAATGCATGTAGACGGGCGTCAGCGCGGTCTGCCAATCGTGAACATGGACGATGTCGGGTTTCCAGCTTGGAATCACGTTGTCGCCGGCGATTTCTGCGGCCGCCAGCGAGAGGGCGGCAAACCGGCGGAAATTGTCGGGATAATCGCGCCCGGTCGCGTCGAGATAGGGGCCGCCGTCGCGCGCATAGAGCGCGGGCTGGTCGAGGACAAGGAGGTCGAGCCCGTCGAGTTCTGCACCCAGAACGGACGCCGGATGGCCGAACAGGTTATCGAATCCAGCGACTTTTTTTTTCTTCTTCAGCTTCTGCAGCACGGCAGGATAGCCGGGCACCAGCGTACGCGTCCTGATACCGTGCGGGACGAGAGCCGCCGGAAGGGCGCCGACGACATCGGCGAGCCCCCCGGTCTTGACAAGCGGATAGACCTCGGACGCAACGGACAGGATGTTCATACGCGGCAGACCTACATTCCCAGCTTGTCGATCATCGATTGCGTGATCAGGCAGACGCCACTTTCCGTGCGGCGGAAGCGCTTGGCGTCCAGTTCCGGATCGTCGCCGACGACCAGCCCTTCCGGGATCACGACACGGCTGTCGATGACCACGTTGCGCAGCGTCGAGTGCCGACCGATCGTTACATCGGGCAGGACAACGGCATTCTCGAGCCTGGAGTAGGAATTGACGCGGACGCCGGTGAACAGCAGGCTGCGGTTGAGCGCCGCGCCGGAGATGATGCAGTCGCCGGAGACAAGAGAGGATGTTGCCGACCCGCGGCGATTTTCGTCGTCATGGACGAACTTTGCCGGCGGCTTGATTTCGGCAAAGGTCCAGATCGGCCAAGTGTTGTCATAGATATCGAGTTCGGGCGTCACATGGGTGAGGTCGATATTGGCCTGCCAGTATGCGTCGATCGTGCCGACGTCGCGCCAATAGGCCTCCCGCTCGAAGTCCGAGCGAACGCACGACCGGGTGAAGCGGTGGGCGACCGCCTTTCCGTTGTTGACGATGTAGGGGATGATGTCCTTGCCGAAGTCGCGGCTCGACTTCGGGTCGGCGGCGTCACGGCGCAGGAGATCCATCAGGAACTTGGTGTGGAACACATAGATGCCCATGGAGGCGAGCGCCAGGTCCGGGGTGCCGGGAATCCCGGGAGGGTCGGCCGGCTTCTCGACAAAGGCGATGATGCGGTCCTCATTGTCGACATGCATGACGCCGAAGCCGGTTGCTTCCATCCGCGGCACTTCCAGGCAGCCGACCGTTACATCGGCGCCGGAGTCGACGTGCTGCTGCAGCATCAGTTCGTAGTCCATCTTGTAGATATGGTCGCCGGCCAGGATGACCATGTACTCGACGCCGTGATCCTCGATGATGTCGCTGTTCTGATAGACGGCGTCCGCCGTGCCTTCATACCATTGCGTTTCGGAGACGCGCTGACTTGCCGGCAGGATGTCGAAGCTCTCGTTGCGCTCGGGACGGAAGAAGTTCCAGCCGCGCTGCAGGTGCCGGATCAGCGAATGTGCCTTGTATTGGGTGGCGACCCCGATGCGGCGGATACCGGAATTCAATGCATTGGAGAGCGCGAAATCTATGATGCGCGCCTTGCCGCCGAAATAGACGGCCGGCTTGGCGCGGCGGTCCGTCAATTCCTTCAGTCGGCTGCCGCGGCCGCCGGCGAGAACATAGGCCATGGCATCGCGGGCCAGAGGTTGTGTACGCTTTTCCACCATTTGTCCTCCCCAATCACTGTTCCTCGAGGACGGCCAGGCGGTTCAGACACCTCGCGGCCCACGCAAGTACTTTTCGCTTCGTCTGTCGCGCACGAAGGCGCTACTCCTGCTCCAGCATCAGCGTTGCCAAAGGCGGCAACGTGATGGTTGCGACCGTTATTCCCGTCGATTTTCTCTCCGCATGCACGGCACCGCCGTTGCCCTTGCCACTCCCTCCGTAGATCTCCGCATCGGTGTTGAGGATTTCCTTCCATCGCCCCGCTACCGGAAGCGGTATGTCGTAACCTTCCCGGTAGATCGGGGTGAAATTGGTGACGACGGCCACGAGCTTTTCGCCCGGCGCCTTTCTGAGCCAGGCAAAAACCGAATTGTCGCGATCGTCCGCTATCAGCCACTCGAAGCCCTCGCCCTCGCAGTCGCGTGCATGCAGTGCTGCTTTCGAACGGTAGGTGCCGTTGAGGTCGCGCACGAGACGACGCATGCCCTCGTGCAGATTGTATTCGAGAAGGTTCCAGTCGAGCGCGCGCTCTTCCGACCATTCGCGCCACTGAGCGAATTCCTGGCCCATGAACAGAAGCTTCTTGCCGGGATAACCCCACATGAAGGCATAGTAGGCCCTGAGATTGGCGAACTTCTGCCAGTCGTCTCCGGCCATCTTGGCGACCAGGGATCCCTTGCCGTGCACGACCTCGTCATGCGACAGCGGCAGCACGAAATTCTCGCTGAACGCGTAAAGCAGCCCGAAGGTCATGTCGTTGTGGTGGAACTTCCGGTGCACGGGCTCGCGCGCAAGATATTGCAGCGTATCGTGCATGAAGCCCATGTTCCATTTGAAGCCGAAACCCAGGCCGCCGGCGTGGACCGGATGCGAAACCTTCGGCCAGGAGGTCGATTCCTCGGCGATCGTCAGCACCCCTTGGTGGATGCCGTAGAGCCGGGTGTTCATCGTCTGCAGAAAGCGGACGGCCTCCAGGTTCTCGTTGCCGCCATATTCGTTCGGCACCCACTCGCCGTGCTTGCGCGAGTAATCGAGGTAGAGCATCGACGCGACCGCATCGACGCGCAAGCCATCGACGTGGAACTTCTCCGCCCAGTAGAGGGCGTTGTTGACGAGATAGGCCAGAACCTCCTGGCGGCCGAAATTGTAGATCGCCGTGTTCCAGTCGGGATGGAAACCCTTGCGCGGATCCGCATGCTCGTAGAGCGCCGTACCGTCGAACCAACGAAGCCCGTGCTCGTCGGTCGGGAAATGTGCCGGCACCCAATCAAGGATGACGCCGATGCCGACCTTGTGGCAGCCGTTGACGAAGCGGGCGAACCCCTCCGGTTCGCCGAAACGAGCCGTCGGCGCGTAGAGTCCGGTGGTCTGGTAACCCCAGGAAGGATCGAACGGAAATTCGGAAATCGGCAGGAACTCGATATGCGTGAAGCCCATGTCGATGCAGTAGGGAATGAGCCGATCCGCCAGTTCGTCCCAGGAGAGCATCTCGCCATTGTCGCGGCGCTGCCAAGAGCCTGCATGCACCTCGTAGATGGAAATCGGCTGCCGGCGCGGATCGACCTCTGCCCAGTGCTGGCGATGCGCCTCGTCGTCCCATACCTGCGCGATCTCGCCCGTCGTCATCGAAGCCGTATCCGGGCGGAGTTCCGAGCGACGGGCGAAGGGATCCGCCTTCAGCGGCAGGCGTGTCCCTTCGCTATCGAGGATTTCATACTTGTACGGCGTGCCAGCCGGCACGCCGGGAATGAAAATCTCCCAGATGCCGGTGTCGGCGCGCAAGCGCATCACATGGCGCCGTCCATCCCAATCGTTGAAATTACCGACCACCGAGACGCGTCGCGCGTTCGGAGCCCAAACGGCAAAGTGGAAGCCTTCCACGCCGTCGTGCGAGATCGGATGGGCGCCCATCTTGTCGAAGAGCCTGAGATGCGAGCCTTCACGGATGTAGTAGTCGTCCATCGGTCCGAGCACGGGACCAAAGCTGTAGGGATCGACGACGATCCATTCACCGCCGCTGTTGGAGGCGCGATAACGGATGGGCTGTTCCTTGCGCAGCGATACGACGCCTTCGAAGAAGCCGGCGTCGTCGCGCCGCTGGAGCGTGCCGATCTCCTTGCCCGAGAGCGTTTCTGCCGTCACGTCCTCGGCGCCAGGAATGAAGCAGCGGGCGACATAGCTTTTGCCGGCCGCATGAACGCCGAGAACCGCGAAGGGATTATAATGGTTACCGGAAAGTATTGCCGCGATGTCCGGCGCTGGCAGCACGCCGGACGGGGCGGGCGCTGGGTCGTTGCCGGGCGAGACCGTCATCCAGCTCTCCAGATTTCGCCGGCATATTGCCGGATCGTGCGGTCGGACGAGAACCAGCCCATGCGGGCGGTATTGCGGACCGCCTGCGCGTACCAGGAGGATGGCCTGGTCCAGAGCTGGTCGATCTCGCGCTGTGCCTTGGCATAGGCCTCGAAATCAGCGGCGACCATGAACCAGTCATGGTTGTAGAGCCCGTCGACGAGACCGGAGAAGCGATTTCGGTCGTCCGGCGAGAAAACGCCCGAGGCGATCGCGGAAAGCGCCTGTGAGAGCTCGCGTGAGCCTTCGATGATGGCGCGCGGGTTGTGCCCCTCCGCCCGCGCTTTCGCCACGTCCTCCGCGGTCATGCCGAAGATCTTGATGTTTTCCTCGCCGACCCAATCGCGCATTTCGACATTGGCGCCGTCGAGCGTGCCGATGGTCAGCGCGCCGTTGAGGGCGAATTTCATGTTGCCGGTGCCGGAGGCCTCCATGCCGGCGGTCGAGATCTGTTCGGAAAGATCGGCGGCCGGCACCATAACTTCGGCGAGCGACACGTTGTAGTTGGGGATGAAGACGATTTTCAGGAGACCACGCACGGCCGGGTCATTGTTGATGACGCGAGCGACGTCGTTGGCAAGTTTGATGATCAGCTTGGCGTTGTGATAGCTTGGCGCTGCCTTACCGGCGAAGAGCTTGACACGCGGCACCCAGTCGAGTTCGGGATGCGAGCGGATCTGATCGTAAAGCGCGACGGCCTCGATGATGTTCAGGAGCTGCCGCTTGTATTCGTGGATGCGCTTGATCTGGATGTCGAACATCGCAGACGGATCGAGCCGAATGCCGAGGCTGCTCTGGACGAGCTTCGCGAGTTTCACCTTGTTGGCGCGCTTGACGGCGGCGAAGTTCTCCTGGAAGTCCGCCTGGTCGGCAAAGGCGCCGAGCGCCTGCAGCGCCTCGGTATTGTCCATGAACTCGTCGCCGATCGCCTCGCGGATGAGGCCGAAGAGGCCCGGGTTGCACTGCATCAGCCAGCGGCGCGGCGTGATGCCGTTGGTCTTGTTGTTGATGCGGTCCGGATAAAGCCGGTGCAGATCGGCAAAGACCGTCTCTTTCATCAGTTCGGTGTGCAACGCCGAGACGCCGTTGATCGAATGCGAACCGACAAAGGCGAGATTGCCCATGCGCACGCGCCTTTCGCCCGTCTCCTCGATGAGCGAGATGCTGCGGATCTCCTCGTCGGTCGCGTGCTTCTGCCTGCGCGCTTCGATCAGGATCTTCGCATTGATGGCATAGACGATCTGCATGTGGCGTGGCAGCAGCCGCTCGAAGAGCGGCACCGGCCAGCTCTCCAGCGCTTCCGGCAGCAGCGTATGATTGGTGTAGGAGAAAGTGCGTCGGGTGATGTCCCAGGCCTGCTCGAAATCGAGCCCGTGAACGTCGGTCAGGAGCCGCACGAGTTCCGCGACGGACACGGCCGGATGGGTATCGTTGAGCTGGATGGCGACCGCATCCGGCAACGACGTGAAATCTGGATACTGCTGCAGGTGGCGACGCAGAATGTCCTGCAGCGAGGCGGATGAGAAGAAATACTCCTGCCTCAGGCGCAACTCCTGCCCCGAGGGCGTCGCGTCGGCCGGGTAGAGCACCCGTGTCAGGCTCTCCGCCTTGTTGCTTTCGCGCAGTGCGCCGATGTGGTCGCCGGCGTTGAAGGCGTCGAGCAGGATCGGATCGATCGGCTGCGCACCCCAGAGGCGCAGCGTGTTGACGCGTTTTGCGCGCCAGCCGACGGCCGGTGTGTCGAACGCGGTGGCGATGACGCGTTCGGCCGGCTTCCAGACGTAGCGCTGAACTTCCTCGTCGATGTTGACGGTTTCCACGCCGCCGCCGAAACCGATTTCATAGGAACTTTCGCGCCGTTCGAATTCCCAGGGATTGCCGTGGGCGAGCCACGTCTCGGGCAGTTCGACCTGCCAGCCGTCGGCCATCTGCTGGCGGAACAGGCCGTGCATGTAGCGGATGCCGTAGCCATAGGCGGGCACATCGACGGTCGCCATGGATTCCATGAAACAGGCGGCAAGGCGGCCGAGGCCGCCATTGCCGAGCGCTGCATCAGGCTCGAGCCCGGCGATCACATCGATATCGACGCCGAGTGACGCCAGCGCGTCACGCATTTCGTCCATCAGGCCGATATTCGTCATGGCGTCGCGCATCAGGCGGCCGATGAGGAACTCGAGCGAAAGATAGTAGACGCGCTTGGCGCCGGTCGCATAGGTCTTGCGGGTCGAATCCATCCACTTGTCGGTGATGCGGTCACGGGCCACGAGAATGGCAGCCGTGAGCCAGTCATGCGGCTTGGCGACTTTCGGGTCCTTGCCTATGCGGTATTTGAGACGTTCGAGGATCTCCACCGCGAGTTGGCCTGGCTCGGACGACCTCGGCGCGGGATGCGGCAGTTCGGAGGTGGAGAGCCGGTTCATCATAAGAAATGCCATACCTTTTTTTGTTTGCCCTTTTTGCGTGTGGGAGACCGCGGGCCGGAGCCGGCCGGGAGAGATAAGGCAATTTATGCATCGATCCGAAGCGCTTGCAACAGGTGTTTTTAAAAGGATTAAAACAGCGCATGCTTGTGCGCGGAGCGATTCGCAACGCGTTTTTCGGTCGGCGGCACAAAGAAAAATGCCGCCCGCAGGAGCCGGACGGCATGGCAAGCGCGGTCTTGGTCCGATTACTCGGTGAGGCGGGAGACCATGGCGGAGGCTCGTTCGCCGATTGCCTTGAAAGCGGCGACGAGGTCAGCCGCTTCCTCGGCTTCGAAATAATGCGACGTTGAGGAGGCGCAATATTTCAGCAGAGCCTGGCCGCGGTCCGGCGCCATGAAGGCGACGCTGTAGATCTGGACCTTGTTTGCCTTTGCGATGTCGCACCAGTACTTGGTTACGGTGTCGTCGTTGGCGTAGTTGTTCTCGCCATCGGTCATGAAGACGATGTATTTCGTCGGAATCTGGCCGTTCTTACCGTTGTGCGCCGTGTCTTCCGTCGATGCGATCACCTTCTGATAGGCGGTCTTGAAGGCGTTGCCCGAGGCCGTGCCGCCGGTCGCGACCAGAGCATTGACATAGGCCGCCGCGCCCGTTGTTCCCCAGGCGAGGCTGCCTGCGGGATCCTGCGACGCGTTGTAGGACACAGCGCCGGTGCGAACATAGATCGATTCCGGATCGGCGAGCAGGAGTTGGGCAAACAGATCGCCAGCGGCCGTTTTCAGCGCGTTGATCTTGGTGACGTAGCACGGGCTGGTCGCCGACAGGTTCGGATATCTGCCCCAGTTCGCCTCGGTATAATTGGGGCACTTGGACTTCGTCGTATCGACCGTATTCGTCTTCCAGGCCATCGATCCCGAGCGGTCGAGCACGAGATACATCGACAAGGCGTTCTTGCTCTCGGTCGCGCTTTCCGCCGTTGCCCGGGTTTCAAGCTCGATCGAATCCGTGCCGAGGAGGCGCGTCATCGCGTTGAACTGGATCAGATGCTTGTTGACGATCGAGACCTTGAAGGATTTCCCCTTGGTGCCGTTGGGCGTCTCGATGATGTTCACCTCCGAGACATTGATATCGTCCCAAGCCGGCGTCTCGGAAGTTGGCGTTGCGCCGTCCGCCGCCCGTGCGGTCGGCGTTCCTTCCGGTTCGCCTTCGGCAGGGCTGTCCGTCGCGCTCGAGCCCGCCATCTGCGCCTTCAGGAACTTGCGCGCGATCAACTTGGCCGCTTCGATATTGGGCTGTTCATTGGAGACCAGAGCGGAAGCCGCGGCGAGTGCTGCGGCATCGGTGGCGTCCTGAAGCTGGTTCTTGGTCATCAGCATGTTGGCCATGTCGATGGAAACGCCACCCGCGGCCAACAGCAGCGGCGCCACCAGCGCCGTCATCATTCCGAAATTGCCGCCGCGGTCCTTCAGCATCATGCCAAAAGACCGGCTCACCATGGATCGTCTTCCCATCTCCGCACCCCCAAGAAATTCATTGCAAGCTTGGGGCGGATATCTAGCGGCGACACGTTACGGTCCCGTTCAGCCGATTACTTGAATTTTAGCGAATCGCGCAAAAATCCATGATTTCGACCGGGTTCCCGGCGGTTTGATTGTTCGGAAATGGGACCCGGTTGTATCAATTCGGATCAATCGACGGGAATGACGTCAACCGCCTGCTCCGTCGTCTGGCTGCCATAGCTTTTCAGGACGCCGATGACGGGCGCGACGTCGCCATAGTCGCGGCCGTGGCCGACGACGATGTGATCCGTGCCGGCCGGAATATTGTTCGTCGGGTCGAGTTCCATCCAGCCGCCAGCGGTGCCACACCAGAATCGAACCCAGGCATGCATCGCGTCGGCGCCTTCCAGCCGCTCCTTGCCGGGCGGCGGCAAGGTTCTGAGGAAACCGCTGACATAGCCTGCCGGAATACCGAGACTGCGAAGAGCGACAATCATCACATGGGTGAAATCCTGGCAGACGCCGCGCTTGAGCTTGAAGGCTTCGGCAGCCGTCGTGTTCACGGTTGTCGCCTCGGTGTCGTAGACGAAGTCGCGGTGGACGCGCTCGCAGATCGCCGCCCCGATCTGCCGCACGGTCATTCCTTCGCCAGCGATCGTGCGCGCGTAGGCCGCGATCTCGGGAGCGTCCGGCAGGAGCGGGCTCGGCCCGACGAAGTGGTGGGGAGACTCCGCGTCGACGGACCAGTATGCGGCGAACTGAGCGGGCAGACCCGCAAGGGGCGGAGAAAGATCGGCGGTGAGCGCCTGCGCTTCCACCTGAACGCGCGCCTGCATGCGAATGGCCAGGCTGTCGTGCACGGAACGGAAAAGAATCGACGTGGTCGGATTGGCGAAGAAGTCCACGCTTTCGACCCGCTCGCCCGGGGTTGGTTGGCAGCTTATCGAGCCGACGACAAGGCGTTGACGGCCGGAAATCGAGGCCGGCAGCACACGCACGAGATGGCGCCCGCCGGCAACCGGAACCTCATAGCCGTAGGTGATCTTCAGATTGATATCGTAGAGCATCAAGGCCGCTCCCTCAGCCGAGATAGGTTTGCGCGAGCAGATCCGAGAGCCGTTCCAGGTCGCGTTCGAGCTGCTTGTAGACGGTGGCGGTCATGGCCTCCGGCGTCATCACCGCAAGGCCGGAATGAAGCCGCATCGTCTCGCGGTAGAAGGGAGACATCTGGCCGTTGACGAAGGCGTTCGGCAGGAGCTCGACCTCAGTCTTGATCTCGTTCAACTGATAAAGGATCGAGCGCGGATTGAGCGGATCGAGGGCGAGCAGGTCGGTGACGGTCAAGGCCGCCGTGTTGACGTTGTAGCGGCGGCGGTGGGTCATGACGCTGTCGCCGATCTCGAGCAGCATGTCATAGGCACCGTCCGGAGCCTCAGGTCCCGACATGTGTCCGAGCAGGCGGGTCATGTGGAGGCCACGCTCGATGTAACGACCGATCGACAGGAAACGCCAGCCGGTGAAGCGATACATGTTTTCGTGGACGAGACCGGCAAAGCCGGCGAGCTTGCGCAACAGGATCGTCATCGCATGCGTGGCGTCGTCGCCGGCCTGCACGGTCGCGTGGAACTTCCGCGCCGTCCGCGACAGGTCGTTGAGAGCCAGCCAACCATCGGGCGAAAACCGGTCGCGGATGTTGCCTGCGCTGAAGAGCGCGCTGTCGATATTGGCAAGCAGGCTGTCGGGCACCGGCTGGCGCGCGTTGATGTCGAGGGCGGCCAAATAGTCTGTGACGTCCTTCAGCAGCGGCATATTCGGGTCGGCGGCTTCGGCGAAGCGTCCGTGCCAGGCGCGAAGGATTCTGAGGGCTCCTTCCGCCCGCTCGATATAACGGCCGAGCCAGAAGAGATTGTCGGCCGCGCGGCTCGGCAGGCTGCCCGGCATGTTGCGCGTGAAGCTTTCCTCGGCCGGGAGCAGCGTCGTGCGCTCGACCGGCTTGTCACTGACGATCCAGACGTCGGCGGTCGTGCCACCGGCCTTCATCGCGATCGCAGCCACGTCGTCACCGGAGCCTATGCGCGCGAAGCCGCCAGGCATGATCTGCCAGCCTTCGCGCGTGCGCGCGGCAAAGACCCGCAAGCTCATCGGCCGCGGCGTCAGCCGGCCGCGCACCCAGGCGGGCGTCGTCGAGAGCGTGACGACCTCCTGCCCCACCAGCTTGCCGCCACCGGTTCCAAGGCGCTCCGCAACGGAGCTGTTTCCCTCGCACAGCGACGTACCAAGAATGGATTGTCCGTTGTCGTCGAAAAACGGGCGGGTCGAATAGGCAGGGCCGATCACCATGCGCTCGATGTTGCCGGCGACATTGTCGCGTTCGGACTGCTGTCCGCACCACCATGTAGCGATCGACGGCAGCTTTTGCTCCTCGCCGAGCAGGTGACGGCAGATCGCCGGCATGAAGGCGAGAAAGGCGCGGGTTTCCAGGATGCCGGAGCCGAGCGCATTGACGATCGAGACGGAGCCAGCCCTGAGCGCCTCGACGATCCCGGGCGTGCCGATATGGGAGGACTGATTGAGTTCGAGCGGATCGGCGAAGGCGGCATCAAGGCGGCGCCAGAGGACGCCGACAGGCTTGAGGCCGGCAACCGTGCGAACCATGACCCGGCCGCCCACGACCGTCAGGTCCTCACCCTCGAGCAGCATGAAGCCGAGGTAGCGGGCGATATAGGCGTGTTCGAAATAGGTCTCGTTGGCGATGCCCGGCGAGAGAACGGCAATGCGGTCGTCCGGATGTTGTTTTCGGGCCTGCAGCGTGTCGCGGAAGGCGCCGAAGAAGCCCGCTAATCGGTGCACGTGGGTTTCGGCATAGAGGTTGGAAAAGGCGCGCGTGGTCGCAACGCGATTTTCCAGCGCGAAGCCGGCCCCGGAGGGAGCCTCGGTCCGGTCGGAAAGCACCCACCAATTGCCGTCCGGTCCGCGCCCGATCTCGAAGGAACAGAAGTGTAGGAAATGCCCGTCGGCCGGTTTGACGCCGACGAGAGGGCGCAGGAACTCCGGATTGGAGGCGACGAGGGCGGGGGGCAGCAGCCCTTCCTGCACCAGCCGGTTTTCGCCGTAGATGTCGGCGACCACGCGTTCGAGCAGTTCGGCACGCTGGACGAGCCCCTGCGAAACGACCGCCCATTCCGCCTCGTCGATCAGGACGGGAATGTGGGATAGCGGCCAGCTTCGTTCCGAACTCCCCCTGCCGCCATAGGCTCGATAGAAAACACCGGCATCGCGGAGGTAGCGGTCGGCGCGGGCAAAGCGGTTGGCGAGATCCGTTTCGTCCAGACGGCCAAGGGTCGAGAGCAGCCGCTGCCAGACCGGTCGGACATTGCCGTGCGGATCGAGCATTTCGTCGGCGACACCCGGAAGGGCGCGATAACCGAACACCGGGTCACTGTCGAGCCGATCTTGCTCCGTTGCCTCTGCCGTTTGTTTCTTCGCCATCTACACTCCTGCCGGACGTCTCAGGTCGAGCGTCAGCGGAAATTCTGCCGGCGGGCTCTCGGGTTGGAGTCGATATCCGCCGGTGGTGTGGCCCCAGGGTTCGAAGCGCGCCAGACGGCGCGCCTCGGCCTCGTTGCCGTTGACCGGAAATGTCTCATAATTGCGCCCGCCGGGATGCGCCACATGATAGATACAGCCGCCGATCGCCCGATTCGACCATGTATCATAAATATCAAATGTAAGGGGAGTGTTGACCGGCAGCACCGGATGCAGGCCGGAGGCGGGCTGCCAGGCCTTGTAACGCACGCCTGCGACGGCCACGCCGCCTTTCCCTGTCCTTGAGAGCGGCACGGGACGGCCATTGCAGGCAACCGTGTAGCGCTCCGGATTGGCGGTTTCGAGCTTCACCTGCAATCGCTCCACCGAGGAATCGACATAGCGCACGGTGCCGCCGATCACGCTTTGCTCTCCCATGACGTGCCACGGTTCCAGCGCCTGGCGAAGCTCGAGCTTCGCCGCTTCGTATTCCACCTCGCCGCAAAAGGGGAAACGGAATTCGAGTTGGGCCTCGAACCATTCGGGTCTCAAATCGAAGCCGTGGGCGCGAAGGTCGGCAATCACGTCGAGAAAATCCTGCCACACATGATGCGGCAGCATGAAGCGGTCGTGCAGGACCGTGCCCCACCGCACGAAGCCGCCGTCAACAGGGCTTTTCCAGAAACGGGCGATGAGCGCGCGGACGAGCAATTGCTGAGCGAGCGACATGCGCGCGTTCGGCGGCATCTCGAAGCCGCGGAATTCGATCAGCCCGAGCCGCCCCGTCGGGCCGTCCGGAGAGAACAGCTTGTCTATGCAGATTTCAGAGCGATGGGTGTTGCCGGTGACGTCGACGAGCAGGTTGCGGAACAGCCGGTCCACGAGCCACGGCAAGGGGGGCGGGCGATCGGACCCTGGGGGCGGTACCTGTGCAAGCGCGATCTCCAGCTCATAGAGCGAATCGTGGCGCGCTTCGTCGATGCGCGGCGCTTGGCTTGTCGGGCCGATGAAGAGGCCGGAAAAGAGATAGGAAAGCGAAGGATGGCGCTGCCAGTGGAGCACGATGCTCTTCAGCAGATCCGGCCGGCGCAGGAAAGGACTGTCGTTGGGGCTGCGGCCGCCGACGACCACGTGGTTGCCGCCGCCTGTTCCGGTATGGCGGCCGTCGATCATGAATTTATCGGTGCCGAGCCTGCTCTGACGGGCCTCCTCGTAGATCGCCGTGGTGGTGTCGACGCATTCCCGCCAGTTCGAGGCAGGATGGATGTTGACCTCGATCACGCCGGGATCCGGGGCGACGCGGATGACGTTGATGCGCTCGTCCTGCGGCGGCGGGTAGCCTTCGATATGCACCGGAACGCCGAGCACCGCGGCGGCGCGCTCGGTCGAAGCGATGAGATCGAGATATTCCTCGATGCTCGTCGTCGGCGGCATGAAGATACAGAGCCGGCCGTCGCGTGGCTCGACGCTGATCGCCGTGCGGACGGCACCGTCGATCTCGTCGCGCGGGGAGGGGAGCTGTGTCAGCGGCTCCTCGGATGGCTGGAAGCGAGAGTGCTGCGCTCTGCCGCGGTTTTCGGTGAAGTCGGGCAGGTCGTCCCGCGGAACGGTCGGATCCACCGGATTGATATAGGGGTAGGCGGAGGGTGCGATATAGGGCAGCGAGCCGAGCGGCAGGCGATAGCCGACCGGGCTGTCGCCGGGAACGAGGAAAAGCCGGCCGCGCCGCGTCTTCCATTTCTCGCTCATCCATCGCGGTCCGCCAGCACGAGCGTTCCAGGCCTGCACGGGCAGAACATAGCCCGTCGGGGTCGTCAGGCCGCGTTCGAAGACGCGGGCGAGGCGGCTGCGCTCCTCGGGATCCTTGAGCTTCGAATTCGAGGGATCGACATTGTCCGGGAGGTTCGCCTCCTTGATGATCCACTCGGCCGGATCCTCGTAGGCCGGAACGACCATGTCCGCATCGACGTCGAGTTCGCCGGCGATTGCGACAAGCAGGCGCTCGGCGTCCCGATCCGCGATCTCGTGCCGACCGTCTTCCTCCGCGATCAGATTTGCCTGCCGCCAGATCGGTACGCCGTCCTTGCGCCAGTAAAGGGAAAAGGTCCAGCGTGGCAGGCTTTCGCCCGGATACCACTTACCCTGTCCATAATGCAGGAAGCCTCCCGGCGCGAAGCGGTCGCGCAGGCGACGAATGAGCGTGTCGGCCTTCGCGCGTTTCGTCGGACCGACTGCGGCCGTATTCCATTCGTCGGATTCGAAGTCGTCGATCGAGACGAAGGTCGGTTCGCCGCCCATGGTCAGACGAACGTCATTCTCGGCGAGGATGCGGTCGACCTTGTCGCCAAGCGCGTTCAGCTGATCCCAGCTCTCGTCGGAGAAAGGCTTGGTAATGCGGGGATGCTCCGCAACGCGGGCGACCTTCATGTCAAAGGCGAAATCGGTCCTCGTGTCCGGGTCGCCGAAGAACTCGCCGGATATGGGCGCGGCGTTTCGATAGTGCGGGGTGGCAGCGAGCGGAATGTGGCTCTCTCCGGTAAGCAGCCCGGAGGTTGGATCTAGCCCGACCCAGCCGGCACCCGGAAGGTAAACCTCGGCCCATGCGTGAAGATCGGTGAAATCGTATTCGGTGCCGGAGGGGCCGTCGAGCGCCTTCAGATCCGGCGTAAGCTGAATGAGGTAGCCGGAGACGAAACGGGCGGCAAGGCCGAGGTTGCGAAGGATCTGCACCAGCAGCCAACTCGAATCGCGACACGAACCCTTGGCACTGCCGAGTGTTTCTTCCGGCGACTGGACACCCGCCTCCATGCGGATGACGTAGCCGATTTCCTTCTGCAGCCGCGTGTTGAGGCCGACCACCATGTCGATGGTGCGCTGGCGCGATCGGTCGACGCTCTCCATGAAGAGCGAAAGTCTTGGCCCCATCGGCTCTGGCGCCATGTAGATCTTCAAATCCTCGCTGAGGTCTTCGGGATAGCGGAAAGGCCAGTGCTCCGCTTCCTCCTCGACGAAGAAATCGAACGGATTGTAGACGGTCATGTCGGCGACCAGGTCGACTTCGATCTTCAATTCCGTCACCGGATCGGGGAAGACGTACCGGGCGAGGTAGTTGCCGTAAGGATCCTGCTGCAGATTGACGAAGTGGTTGGCAGGCGAGACCTTCAGCGAATGGCTGATGACCTTGGTCTTGGAATGCGCCGCCGGTTTCAGCCTGATGATTTGCGGTGTGAGCCTTACCGGCCGGTCATAGGTGTAATGGGTGAGGTGGTAGATACTGGCCTTGATCGACATGCAGATTCCCCTCGATGGCCGGTCCGTTGCCGGCCATTCGAGGGAACTTTGTGCAATGCGAAGAAAGAAAGCAAGCCGAAACCCCGGCAGCGCGATTGCTGCCGGCTTTCCTTTGCGCCGTGTCGCATTTCTCAGACCGGCGGAGGGTTGATGCGGGCAAAGCCTTCCTGCCTGTAATAGGGGAAATGCGGGTAGGGCGCCATCGTTGCGCTGACTTCGTCGAGGCGTGCCACCTGATCGGCGGAGAGCGACCAGCCGGCAGCGCCAAGGTTCTGCCGGAGCTGTTCTTCATTGCGGGCGCCGATGATGACGCTCGAAACGGTCGGCCGCTGCAGAAGCCAGTTGATGGCAATCTGTGGCACCGTCCTGCCGGTTTCCTCCGCCAAGGCATCGAGCACATCGACGATGTCGTAGAGCTTGTCATCGTCGACCGGCGGTCCGAACGTTGCGGTGTCATGCAGCCGGCTCCCGGCCGGCCACGGCTCGCCGCGGCGGATCTTGCCGGTCAGCCGACCCCAACCGAGCGGACTCCAGACGAGCGCCCCGACACCCTGATCGAGGCCGAGCGGCATCAGTTCCCACTCGTAGTCGCGGCCAACCAGCGAATAATAGACCTGGTTTGCGACGTAGCGGGGATAGCCGTATCTCTCGGCGAGCGCGAGCGATTTCATCAATTGCCAGCCGGAGAAATTGGAGACGCCGACATAGCGGAGCTTGCCGGCGCGCACCAAGTCGTCGAGCGTCGACAGCACCTCCTCGATCGGCGTTCCGGCGTCGAAAGCGTGCAATTGCATCAGGTCGATATAGTCGGTCCCGAGGCGCTTCAGCGCCGCGTCGACACCATCGATGAGACGCGAGCGGGATGAGCCGGCGTCGTTCGGGCCGTCACCCATCGGAAGTGACATCTTGGTGGAAAGGATCACCTTTCCGCGGCGGCCTTTGATCGCCGCGCCGAGTACCTCCTCCGAGGCGCCATCCGAGTAGACGTCCGCCGTGTCGAAGAGGTTGACGCCCGCTTCGAGGCAGATGTCGACGAGCCGGCGCGCTTCCGCGTCGTCCGTCGTGCCCCAGGCGCCGAAGAGCGGACCCTTGCCGCCGAACGTGCCCGCGCCGAAACTCAGCGCCGGAACCTTCAAACCGGACGAGCCAAGCCGTCGATACTCCATTTTGCAACTCCTCTGTTGTCTCAACACCTATTGAGACATGAACATGGCGTTGCTTGCTTTTTGGAGCTAGACTTTAGTTCGGAATATCATTTGTGAGTTGAAGTCATATGTCGCGACTCTCGGTCAATCGTTCGGGGGAAATGGAAGTGTTCGCCAAGGCGGTCGAGCTTGGCGGCTTCTCGTCGGCAGCGCGCCACTTTCGTATGACGCCTTCGGCGGTCAGCAAACTCGTGCTCCGGCTCGAGGATCGGCTCGGCGTCCGCCTCGTCAACCGGTCCACGCGGCGGCTGCAACTGACGCCGGAGGGCTGTGCCTTCTACGAGCGCACCGCCCGCATTTTGGCCGACATCGAGGAGGCCGAACGCTGTGCCGTCGGCGGCGAAATGCCGACGGGCCGGGTCCGGGTGAATGTCAGCGCGTCTTTCGCAACCCATGTCCTGATGCCACTCC
This sequence comes from Sinorhizobium sp. 8-89, assembly GCF_030124325.1. GTDB lineage: Bacteria > Pseudomonadota > Alphaproteobacteria > Rhizobiales > Rhizobiaceae > Sinorhizobium. The sequence continues at coordinate 242,602 of NZ_JASKLR010000004.1, read as the reverse complement.
TGCCGGATTTCCAGGAGCGCTTCCCTGCCGTCGCGCTCGACATCGTCCAGACCGATGCGGTGGTCGACCTGATGGAGGCGCGAGCCGATATTGCCATCCGATCAGGGCCTTTGAAGAGTTCGGCGCTGGTTGCCCGCAAGCTCGGCGCCACGCGAATGGTGATCGTGGCGGCTCCCTCCTATCTCGACCGGTACGGGACGCCCTCGAACATCGAAGAACTCAAGGCTCATAACCGGCTAGGCTTCTGCTACGCGCGCGCCATCGACGGCTGGTCGATCCAAGCAGGCGGAGAAACGGTCGTCCTGCCGGCTTCCGGAACGCTGCAGGTGAGCGATGGCGAGGGGCTACGCCATCTCGCCCTTGTTGGCACCGGGTTGGCTCGGCTTGCAGAATTCACGGTTCGCACCGACATTCGCGCCGGACGGCTCGTTCCCGTTCTGGAAGATCTGAATCCCGGCGATCTGGAAGAAATCCATGCCGTGTTCCTCGGCCAGGGTGGCGCGCTTCCCGCGCGAGTCCGTGCCGTCCTCGATTTTCTTGCCAGGCATGCCCGCGTGACGCCGGAGCCGGTTCAGCGGAGGAGCGATCGGCGGGTCAGCGTCGAGACGGTTACAGCGTGACCTCCCAGACGGGCAGGCTATGCCGAGAGCATCGAGCGAGGGGCACTCGCGCCCCTCGCTCATAAGGAAAGTCACGTGTCGACTAGAGCATCCCGCTTTCAGGCGGAATCACCGAAAGCGGATAAGATGCTCTAGAATCAAAGTGCTAGAGCGTCCTTTGCGCGTTGGTTTGAACGCACGGCGCTCCAGGCCCGCGCGTCCGAAACTGCGCCGTCACCGTTTCGGCGCGACGAGGGCGAAAAGGGCGCCCTGCGGATCTATGCATTGGACGATCCAGGCGCCGCCGGGCACTTCCATAGGCTCCAGGACGATCTTCGCGCCGCCGGATTTTGCTCGCTCGATCGCGGCGTCCAGTGCCTCGACGTTGAAATAATAGAGCCAATAGGGAGCTGGAATGTCTTTCGGCTTGGTCATCATGCCGCCGATCTGCGTGCCGTTCCACGAGAAGATCTGGTAAGTGCCCATATCGCCCATGTCCATGGCCTGGTCCTTGGTCCAGCCGAACAGGTTGGAATAGAAGGCGAAGGCGGTATCGAGATCGCCCGCCATCAGTTCGTGCCAGCCGACGTTTCCAGGCGCCATCTGCTCAAGGGCCTGGGGCGCCTCGCTTGTGCCCTTGAACAGCGCGAACACGGCACCATGCGGATCGGTGACGATGGCAAAGCGGCCGACGCCAGGGATGTCATCCGGAGCGCGGTGGACGTTGCCGCCGTCTGCGGCGACTTTGGCGGCGGCCGCGTCCACGTCATCGACCGCGACGTAGCCGAGCCACGCCGGCGGGATATTCATCTCGAGCGCGCCCTCGGGCATCGTCATCAATCCTGCCACCTGCTGACCACCCATGGAGAACAGCGTATATTCCATGCCCGGCATGCCGGCATCGCTGCCGCTCCAGCCAATCACGTTCTCGTAAAAAGTCTGGGCGGCCTTCGTGTCGGTCGTCATCAGTTCGTACCAGACGAATTTCCCATGCTGACCCGTCATTGTCTTTCCTCCGGTTTTTGTTGGGGGATTGCACTGCCATTCACGGCAGCGGAACGGTGGTTTGCTAGCCGTCGACTACGCCGCGTCGCGTTCATACGAATTCACGCAACGCGCTTCACAACCTTGTTTTCACGCATGTTGTTATCCTAAAACGCTGCACAGTCTTGGGCGACATGCATCAGCGTCGGCGGTATTCCGCGGCCATGATCTCCTTCCAGTTCCCGTCTTCGGTCTGGACACGGGCGGTCAGCCTGCGATGGTCGGCGTCGATGAGGGTTATCACGTCCTGATATCTGGCGGACCTGCCAGGTCTGTCGAAATCCGGCCCCTCACAGTTGAGCGTCAGTGTCTTGCCGTCGTCTTCGAGTACGCCGTCATAGATCCACATATGCGTCATCATGGAGCCGACCCAGGTGCCGACATAGCGGCTGGTCTGAGGATTGAAGCCGAGAGTCATCAATGATTGGCCGATGCGGCCGTCCGGCATCGTGCCTTGTCCTTCGCAGACGAACCAGAGACCCTGCATCGAACGCACGTTTTCCGTCCATGGCGCCTGCGATTGGCCGGTGTCGGTTGAAGGTTGCGACATGACTTCCCATTCACCGAGCAGCTGTTCCAGCCAGCGGTGCTCCTCCTGCGGTTCCGCCTTCATTGATCCCTCCATGGCGAGACGCGGCGTTCCGACCTGGAACTCCGCGAAACGTAGCAACGCGCGGGAATGCCGATTGGTTCCTCGGTCGTATCAAGGTCAGGCGCTTTGCCTGGGTTCTTCTTCGTATTCGTCGTGGCGTCGGACGAAATCCATGATCGTGCCTTCATTGCGGCCCTTGGGTGCCCGATCGAGCAGCATGAAGGTGCCGACCAGTTCCTCCAGGCCGCGGGCATAGGTGGAATAGGTATGGTAGACGGTTCCGTCCTCGTCCTTGTAGAAGGCGCTGAGGCCCGGAAGTTCTTCATAGGCATCGCCGCTGTCGATCTCGCTGAAATTGTAGATCACCTTCTCGCCTGCGAGTTCGGCGAGTGTGAAGGACACATGGAAGTCGCGGTTGAAGTCGTTGCCCCAGGCGGAAACCCAGGGGAAATGCCAGCCCATCCGCTTGCGATAGGCTTCGATCTTGGCGAGCGGCGCATTCGAAGCCGCGATCAGTGTGACGTCGTGATGGTTTAGATGCGGCAGCATGCCGGCAAAGTGGTCGGCGAGAAACGAGCAGCTTGGACAGCCCGCTTCCCAGTTCGCTCCAAGCATGAAGTGATAGACGACGAGCTGACTGCGCCCGCCGAAAAGTTCCGGCAACGTCTTGGGGCCGGCAAGGGTTTCGAAGACATAGGACTTGTCCATCCTCACCCAGGGCAGAGCCTGGCGCTCGGCATTGATCCGGTCTCGAAGATGAGTGTGCTCCTTTTCCAGGGCGAGAAGCGATTTGCGCGCCTTCAGCCACTCCTCACGTGACACGACGGCATGGTCCGGTCTCATGCTCTTTCCTCCTCACGAAATGTAGCACTTGACTAATTACGTTGATATCAACATTACTCAACCATGTCAAAGTCGCCGCCGATACCATTTTCCACCACCCTTTTCGTGAAGGATACCTGTCTGTGCCTGCACGTGCAGCGCGCCGCCCGCGCGCTTGCCCGTCAGTTCGACGAGGCGTTGAGACCGCTCGACATAACCAACGGCCAGTTCTCACTGATGATGTCGCTCAACCGGTCGGAACCGCCGAGCATGAGCGCGGTGGCGTCCCTGCTTGCCATGGACCGGACGACGCTGACGGCGGCGCTGAAGCCGCTCGAGCGCCGCGGCCTCGTCGAAGTTTTTGTCGACTCGACCGACCGGCGCCTCAGGCGCCTGAGGCTGACGGCGGAGGGCGGGCGGTTGCTCGCGGAAGCCGTGCCGATCTGGAAGGATACGCATGAAGCGGTCGACAGGCGCCTCGGTGAAGGCGGCGCGGACCGTTTGCGCTCCGATCTTCTGGCGCTCACCTGACCGCTGGCTGGCTGGTCTGGTGGCTTGCCCCTTATCGCGCGCTGGCGCGAACTTATCCCCCCGCATGCGAGAGAAGGGACAACGCCGTACGGCCGCCTTGCCCGGCGAAAGCCGTGGATAATAAGAATGGCTTTCCGCCGAAGATCGTGCTGATCTCGGCAGCGCCGTGTCGTCGTGCGGTACGACATTGCGGCTGTTCAGGCGGAGGAACGATGATGAAGACGACCTACAAGGGGAGCTGCCACTGCGGACGGATTCGTTACGAGGTCGATGCTGATCTCGAGGCCGGGACCAGCCGTTGCAATTGTTCGTACTGCTCGAAAACGCGCTATTGGGGCGCGAACGTGAAGCCTGAGGATTTCCGGCTGATGTGCGAAGAGGCCGGCATCGGAGACTATCAGTTCGCTACGATGAGCGGTCATCACCGGTTCTGCACGACTTGCGGCGTGGCGCCCTATGGCCACGGATATGTCGAGCAGATCGGCGGCGCCTTCGTCTCCATCAACATTGCATGCCTCGACGATGTCGATCCGGCCGTGCTTGCGGCCCTGCCGATCCAGTACATGGACGGGCTGCACAACAACTGGTGGAACGCGCCCGCCGAGACTCGTTACATGTGATTCAAGCGGCTCGCAACGAAAAGGCTCCCGCCGCGACGGGGGCCTTCTTGCGTTTGCGAGTTGCGCCGATCACCGGTCGCCGAGATCGCGGACGGCGCCCCGATCGGCAGAGGTCGCAAAGGCGGCATAGGCTTTGAGCGCCGTCGTCACCTTGCGCTTGCGCTGCTCGGCCGGCTTCCAGCCCTTGGCGTCCTGCTCGGAGCGGCGAGCGGCAAGCTCGGTTTCGTCGACGCGCAAGCTGATCGTGCGGTTCGGGATGTCGATGTCGATCATGTCGCCCTCGCGCACGAGGCCGATGGTGCCGCCATTTGCCGCTTCCGGCGAAACGTGGCCGATGGAGAGGCCAGAGGTACCGCCGGAGAAACGGCCATCGGTGATCAGCGCGCAAGCCTTGCCAAGGCCCTTCGACTTCAGATAGCTCGTCGGATAGAGCATTTCCTGCATGCCCGGGCCGCCCTTCGGCCCCTCATAACGGATGACCACCACGTCGCCCGCCTTGATCTCGTTGGCGAGAATCGCCTTGACGGAGGCGTCCTGGCTCTCGAAGACCCGCGCAGGGCCGGAAAACTTCAGGATGCTCTCGTCGACGCCCGCCGTTTTGACGATGCAGCCGTCGAGCGCGATGTTGCCCTTGAGCACGGCGAGGCCGCCATCCTTCGAGAAAGGGTGCTCGACCGAGCGGATGACGCCCTTCTCGCGGTCGGTGTCGAGATCCTCCCAGCGCGCGTCCTGGCTGAACGCGACCTGGGTCGGAATGCCGCCGGGAGCCGCGCGGTAGAAATCGCGGACGGTTTCGCTCGAGGTGCGGGTGATGTCCCAGCGGTCGATGGCGTCGCCGAGCGTTTCGCTGTGCACGGTCACGCAGTCGCGGTTGATGAGGCCGCCTTTGTCGAGTTCGCCGAGAATAGACATGATGCCGCCGGCGCGGTGCACGTCTTCCATGTGCACGTCGGCTTTCGCGGGCGCAACCTTCGACAGGCACGGCACCTTGCGCGACAGCCGGTCGATGTCGTCCATGGTGAAATCGATCTCGCCCTCGTAGGCGGCGGCGAGAATATGCAGCACGGTGTTGGTCGAGCCGCCCATGGCGATGTCGAGCGCCATTGCATTCTCGAAGGCCTGCTTGGAGGCGATCGCGCGCGGCAGGACGCGCCCGTCTTCCTGTTCGTAGTAGCGGCGTGCGAGATCGACCACCAGATGGCCGGCCTCGACGAAGAGGCGCTTGCGGTCGGCATGGGTGGCGAGCGTCGAACCGTTGCCGGGGAGCGAAAGGCCGAGCGCCTCTGTCAGACAGTTCATCGAGTTCGCCGTGAACATGCCGGAGCAGGAGCCGCAGGTCGGGCAGGCCGAACGCTCGATAACCTTGACGTCTTCATCGGAAACGTTGTCATCGGCGGCCGCGACCATGGCGTCGACCAGATCGAGCGCGTGCTTCTTGCCGTGCAGCACGACCTTGCCCGCTTCCATCGGACCGCCGGAGACGAAGACGGCCGGGATGTTGAGGCGCAGCGCCGCCATCAGCATGCCGGGGGTGATCTTGTCGCAGTTGGAGATGCAGACCATGGCATCGGCGCAATGGGCGTTGACCATGTATTCGACGCTGTCGGCAATGATCTCGCGCGAGGGCAGCGAATAGAGCATGCCGTCATGGCCCATGGCGATGCCGTCGTCGACGGCGATCGTGTTGAATTCCTTGGCGACGCCGCCGGCCGCCTCGATCTCGCGGGCGACAAGCTGGCCAAGATCCTTGAGATGCACATGACCCGGCACGAATTGGGTAAACGAGTTCACCACCGCAATAATCGGTTTGCCGAAGTCGCTGTCCTTCATGCCCGTCGCGCGCCAGAGGCCGCGGGCGCCGGCCATGTTGCGGCCGTGGGTGGTGGTGCGGGAGCGATAGGCAGGCATGAACGTGTTCCCTTCACGGACGAAAGTCATTGCGCGTATATGGCGATCCTGGAGCGCCGGTGCAGGGTACTAGCGCAAAATTGCGCGCGCGTCATCTTTTGCGTCAGATTATTTCCGCGGACCTGATGCGTTTGCCAGGGGTCGCCGCGCATTGCCGTGCGGCTTATCCCGCGTTTGCTTGCCAAGCCAATGCAACAAGTCCATTGTCATCGGGCATTCATGCCCGAGTGGCCGGGGCTTCTCCTGGGCATGGCGGACTTTCTCGAGGGTTCGTTCGAGATGAATTGTCACGAATGCGGTTACGAAATTGAGAGCGGTTTTGCGTTTTGCCCGAAGTGCGGTGCGAAACAGCAGATCCTGTGTTCCGGCTGCGGCTATTCCTGTCCGCCACATTTCGCTTTTTGCCCGCAATGCGGCACCCAGGTCAGTGCTTCGGCGCCCTCCGGGGCCCGATCCGTCCCGTTGCCGCGGCCTCAAGTCTCCGGGACGGCTTCACCGGTAGTTTCGCCGGCACGTTCGAGCGTGGATAGCGGCGCCGATCGTCGCACGGTCACGATCGTCTTTGCCGATCTCTGCAGCTTCACCGCCCTCGGCGAACAGGTCGATCCGGAGACTTTGCAGGCGCTGCAGAACGAACTCTTCGAGGAACTGACGGAGGCAGTCGAAGCATTCGGAGGGTTTGTCGACAAGTTCATCGGCGACGCGCTGCTCGCCCTCTTCGGTGCGCCGGTGGCGCATGAGGACGATCCGGAACGGGCGCTTCGTGCCGCGCAGGAAATGGTACGTCGGGCGGCGCAGGTGGGCGAACGCTGGCGGAAACGGATCGGCCTGCCGCTGAACCTCCATATCGGCGTCAATACCGGGCCTGTCGTCGCCGGCGCTTTCGGTGCGGGCGACAGCAAATCCTATTCGGTCACGGGAGATACGGTGAACACCGCGCAGCGCTTGCAATCGATGGCCGGTCCGGACGAAATACTTGTCGGGCCGGTGACGCACCGCCTCACCCGGCATGCCTTTGCCTATGAGACGCTTGGGGCGGTCGCCTTGCGGGGCAAGGCGGGCAGCGTACACGTTCATCGTCTGACCGGGGCGCTCGAGGTGCCACGCGCGGCGCGGGGGCTTGATGCGCTCGGGCTGAGCGCGCCGCTCATCGGGCGTGACAAGGAAATCGGCCGCTTGCGCGACTGTCTTGCGCTGGCCTGCAGCGGCACGGCGCAACTGGTGCGACTTACCGGCGAAGCCGGCATCGGCAAGTCGCGCCTCGTCAACGATTTTCTCGCCGGCCTTGCCGGAGACGCATTGTTCGCACACGTCGTTGTGCGGCGGGCGGGATGTTCTCCACTGGGCGAGCCCTCCTACGGAACGCTCGCGAAGGTTCTGCGCAGCGCCTACGGCATCTCTTCGACCGACACACCGGAGCAGACGCAGGAGGCCCTATCGCTCGGCCTCGCGGAAATCGGCTTTCCCCCCGCCGAAATCGAACAGCTCATGCCGCTCTTCTTTCATATTCTCGGCATCGGCGATCGCGATGGAATGCTGCAGCACATCGCTCCGGAACAGGTTAGGCGACAGCTGTTCTCCGCCATCCGGACCATCTTGGAGCGGCGACTCGACCAGGCGCCGCTGCTTCTCGTCATAGAGGACCTGCACTGGGCAGACTCGGCGTCGCTGGAGGCGCTCCGTTTCGCGCTGGACAGGCTGGATCGCCGGCCGCTGATGCTCTTGACGACGCAGCGCCCAAATGCCGGTGCTGACCGGCTCGCGCCCGGCCGCACCAGCCTTACTGCCTTGCGCCTCGGACCCCTATCCGCGCCCGATGGCCAACGGCTCCTCTCGGCCTTGTTCGGGGAGGGCGGCCTGCCCAAGGAATTGTGTGAGCGGATCCTGCGTCGGGCCGGTGGCAACCCGCTGTTCGTTGAGGAGATTGTCCGCAGCCTGATCGACCTGGACATGCTCAGGCGCGACGGTTCCCGTTGGCACGTGGCCGCCAGTGAAGCGACGGTCGACATTCCGATCGGCATTGAGGCGATGTTGCTCGCGAGAATTGACCGATTGCCGCAGGAGGTGCGCCGGCTGGTCCACTGCGCCGCGGTTATCGGCCCGAGCTTCGAGGCGCACCTGCTAAAGAGCATCGCCGTCGCGCCGGCCAACGTGGACCAGGGTCTGGAACTGCTTTGCGACACGGAAATCATAGAAGAGTCGGGGAGCGAGCGATCGTCGCAGACCTATCGTTTCATGCAGTCGCTGCTTCACGAGGTCGTCTACAACAACCTGCTCGTGAAGCGTCGCGCGGAAATTCATGCGGCCATCGCCGAGGCGCTGGAGCGTCGCTACGGCGAGGACCCGCAGCGCTTCGAGGAACTGGCGCTGCTCGGCCATCACTTCAGCCAATCGAAAGACCGGAGCAAGAGCGCACGCTATCTGATGGCGGCCGGCGATCGGGCGCGCCAGCTCTGCGCCAACGAGGATGCCATCCGCTACTACCGGCAGGCCATGGCGGCCCTTGCGGCCCTGGGCGAAGAAAGGCCGGAATGGTTCGTGGCCCGCGAGCGCGTCGCGGATCTCCTGGGCCCGGCCGGTGAGCGCGGTGCCGCGGAGGAGCATTATCGCGCACTGCTCGCCTGCGAACGCGTCTCGGCCGACCCGGTCGCCTCCGCGCGGATCCTTCGCAAGCTCGGCCATCTCCTCTGGGAGGCCGGCAATCGCGAACAGGCCCAGGCGAATTTCACCGAAGCCGCCGCACTCCTCGCAAGGGTGGATGCGCCAGTGGAGAGCGCTTCGCTTCTGCAGGAGCGCGGACATCTTGCATTCCGCATGGGCGACTATCTTGCTGCTTCGGAGTGGGCGGACGAAGCGTTGAGCCGGGTCAAGGACCTGGGGCTCGACGCCGGTGACGAGATGTGGCGCGAGGCAGCCTTGGTTACGGCCGAGGCATTGAACACCAAGGGCGTGGCGCTGGCGCGACGCGGCCGCCGGCGCGAGGCGATCGCCGCGGTTGAGGAGAGTGTTGCCGTCGCCGAGGCGGCCACCCTGATGCAGGCGGCCTGCCGCGGATACACGAACCTCGGCGTGCTCTACACGATCGTCGATCCCAAGCTCGCGATCGATGTCTGCCGACGCGGCCTGAACATGGCGCGGCGTGCCGGCGATCTCGGCTTTGAGGCACGGCTGCTAGCCAATCTCGCCGTCGCCTACTGTACCTTCACCGACCGATGTGCGGCCGATGGAGTGCCGGCTGCTGAGAAGGCGATCGAAATCGACCGCGCTCTCGATCAGCGCGATCATCTGCCGGTTTCCCTGCTTGTGCTCGGGCAGATATACCAATGCCACGACCAGCCGCACGACGCCCGCCGCCTTTACGGCGAGGCGCTCGATCTCGCGGCCGAAACGGGCGAAGCACAGCTCCTGTTTCCATGCTATGATGGCCTTGGAGCGCTCTGCCTCGACGCGGGAGATCTGGACGAGGCCGAGCGCTATTTTACACTGGCTCGAGACATCTGCGTGCGTCACGATCTTGATCCTGAAGCATTGGTGATATTGCCGTTTCTCGACTAAGGCATCGCGCTTCCAGATGAAGCCTGTCGGTCCGAGACAGCGGGCCTGGACTCAAGGGTTACCGCGATCGGTTGCCGCGAAGATGTCTGGCGCTGTACCGTCGCGGGAGGAGAGCAATCATGGTCGAATATCGCAGCACACGGCCATTGCAGCCCGGCGATCGTGCGCCGAACGTCGTGCTCGACGCGATCACGAGGGAAGGCAAGATCGCCATTGACGATTTTCGTGGTCGCAAGCCGGTCTTGGTCGGCCTGTTTCGAGGCCTGCATTGTCCGTTTTGCCGCCGGCACATTGCCGCCATGGCGCAGCTCAAGGGGGCGTTGAACGAAAAGGGCGTCGAAAGCCTGACGGTTGTGAATACACCGATCGACCGGGCGCGGCTCTACTTCCGCTACCACCCCCTGCCTAACCTGCTCGCCGCGGCCGATCCGGAACGGATTTCGCATCGCGCTTTCGGTCTGCCGAATCTGGAGTTCACCGAAAACGAGGATGATTGGCCGCACAAGCTTGGCATGCCGACGGTAACGGCGATGCGCATCGACATGCCCGGCGAATTGCCCGAACCGATGAACCCGATCGTCGCCTCGGAATATCTCGACAAGACGGATGACTATGAGATCACGGATGACGATAGCCGGATGATCGCGACCGGCATGGGCCAGCTCGTCGGACAATTCCTGCTCGACAGGGATGGGGTGGTGCGCTGGTGTTTCACCGAAGCGACCCCGGACGGCAGCAATATGTTCCGTGCTCCGGCACCGGAGGAGGTGATGTCGGCCGCATCGCGGGTGGCGCATTGAACCGAAATTCCGGAGCAGAATTTTGCTACGGGAATCCCAAAGCGGTGACAGAAGGGACTATTCGCGTCGCTCTACAGCGCCGCGCGTCTTAGGCGCGCAAAGGACGCTGTAGCACTTTGAATGGCTCATGTTTCCTTGAATCATATTCGATTTGAGGAAACATGAGCAGGACTCCCGCACGCCCACGGCGGCAGTTGGGGACTTTCGTCATTCATAAGCGATTGGAGATATGTTCCGGAGAACCTGTTCAGCAACGGTCGTCGGACCTTTAACCCTTCGAGGTAGGACTTAAGTCCATGGATCGAAGTTGTCCGCGCGCCTAAACTGCCTGTGTTTTTCAGCGACGATGAAGCTTTTTTTTGCGGATTTGCCGACTTTCCGGCCTGTGCAGATAGCATGGGCCGGCTTTGTTGTGTGGGCCGCCATTGTGGCGTTGCAAGTGACGCCGGTGAACTCCAACCAGGCATCGTCAGTCACCCAATTCTCTTTCCGGTCCCTGACCAGTGCAGCGTCGAAGGTCTTCGGAAAAGCAGCCGGCAAGGGCGCTATGCAAAAAGGCCTCGCGATTTCTCGAAAGGCCTTTTAAATCAGAAACTTGGATGGTGGGCGTGACAAGGATCGAACTTGTGACCCCTACGATGTCAACGTAGTGCTCTCCCGCTGAGCTACACGCCCATCCGATGCGGCGCATAGACCACAAAACCCTCGTCCGCGTCAATAGGCTTTTAGAAGGTTTTTTGACAGAATTTTAGACGGCGTTCTCGAGTGGCGTTTCTGGTGGTTAAGTGGATCGCGCGGCGCCTCGTGTGCGCGACCCTCCCGGTAAGTCATTGAAATGAAAAGGCTGTGGCCGATCCGTGTTGATCTGCCACAGCCTCGAAGCAGTGTGCGTCGCCCGCGCAGAAGTTTGGCGGGCGTTTGTGATTTTCGTCCTGTCAGCGAGCCGGGATTTCCGAGTCCGTCAGGCCGCCAGCATCTTGTTGACCTCGTTTACGAGGTCGCGCAGGTGGAAGGGCTTGGAGAGGACCTTGGCATCCTTCGGCGCCTTCGAATCGGGGTTTAGGGCCACCGCGGCAAAGCCGGTGATGAACATCACCTTCAGGTCCGGGTCGAGTTCGGTCGCGCGGCGGGCGAGCTCGATGCCGTCCATCTCCGGCATGACGATATCGGTCAGCAGAAGCGAAAAGGGTTCTTCGCGAAGCCGGTCGTAGGCGCTGGCGCCGTTGTCGTAGGACAGGACCTTATAGCCAGCCTTTTCCAGCGCCTTCACGAGGAAGCGGCGCATGTCGTTGTCGTCTTCGGCAAGGAGGATTTTCGCAGTCATGAATTCGGCCGTGGCTTCTTCTTTTCAATGCTTGTGGAGTGCGGCAGCTCAGCAAACCGCAACATGGTAAATATCTGGTGAACAGGGCAGATCAAGCCCTGACACCAGCAAGACGTCACTATGGACACAGAGGCGACCAACTGGCAACATGATCTAAACAGCAAGATCCGGACATGGTAAAAAGGGTTGCGATGGGGGAAGTGGTCGAGCGGGAATTTTTCGAGGTACTGGAGCCCGCAAGTCAGCGGATTCCCTTTGTGTTCAATTCCCCGCATAGCGGCCGGTCCTACCCACTGTCCTTTCTGAGTCAGTCTCGGCTTGACGCGCATTCGATCCGCCGTTCGGAAGATCACTTCGTCGATGAGCTGTTTCAAAATGCCACCTTTCTAGGGGCCCCGCTGCTTCGCGCCCATTTCCCGCGCGCCTTTCTCGATGTCAACCGTGAACCCTACGAACTCGATCCGCGCATGTTCGAAGGGCAGCTGCCGCCGCATGCCAACATAAGCTCGATGCGGGTCGCCGGCGGGCTCGGTACCGTGCCGCGCCTTGTCGCCGAAAATATGGAAATTTATCGCAACCGGTTTCCGGTCGAGGAAGCGCTGACACGCATCGAGTCGATCTACAAGCCCTATCACGCGACGCTCAGGAAACTGATCGCCCGCACACATGTCCAATTCGGGATGTCCGTGCTGATCGATTGCCACTCGATGCCGGGCAATGTTCACCTTCCGGGCAGCGGCCAACGGCCGGACTTCATCGTCGGCGATCGTTACGGAACGAGCGCGGCGGGAGAATTGTCCCGCACCGCCGTCAACCTGCTCGAGCAGCTCGGCTACGTAGTCGCCCGCAACAAGCCCTATGCCGGCGGCTTCATCACCGAACATTATGGCCGGCCGACGCGCGGACTGCATGCGCTGCAGATCGAAATCAACCGCAGCCTCTATGTCGACGAAACGACCCTCGCCAAGAAGCCGGGATTTGCCGCGCTGACGGCCGATCTTACGACGTTCATCGCCGCGCTTGCACAACATGTTGAGGAATATGGTGCCTATCTGCCGCTCGCAGCAGAATAGCGCTTGCAACCGTCACTCAAAAAGAACCGCGCCAGCGGCGCGGTCAAGTCTAGGGAGGAAACACCCAAGGAGGGTATTTGCAGCCACAAGTGACTGCTCAAAGACTCTAATGTTGCGCTGCACAAATGTCAAGTTGTGGGGGCCAAAACTTCCGCACCGCAATGGGAAATTTCCTGATTGACGGCTAAGCGCGCGCCAATCCGACCCGCCGCCCGCCTTCTCGTTGCTCATCTCCGGCGTTCTTGCCTTTCGGTCAAATTCGTCTATTCAGGATCGCCTTCCTTTCTTCCTTCGAGAGAGCGATATGTTGCCGGACCGCACCTTCTTCGACCGCCTCGCCGACGCTGCCAAAGCCGAAACGATGCCGCATTTCCGGACCGGCACCAGTGTCGTCAACAAGCTCGAGGGCGGGTTCGATCCCGTCACTGAGGCGGACAGGTCGGCCGAGGCGGCAATCCGGACGCTGATCGAAGGTGCATTTCCGGGCCATGGCATCCTCGGCGAGGAACACGGCAATGTCGGTCTCGACCGCGAGCATGTCTGGGTCATCGATCCGATCGACGGGACGCGTGCCTTCATTTCCGGCCTTCCAGTATGGGGGACGCTGATCGGCCTTTATCGCAACGGCAAGGCCGTGATGGGCCTGATGGACCAGCCTTTTACCGGTGAACGCTATTTCGCCGACGGCGAGAAGGCGATCTATCGCGGCCCCGGCGGGGAGAAGGTGCTTTCGACGCGCGCCTGCGATACGCTCTCGGATGCGGTGCTGTTCACCACTTCGCCGCATCTCTATGCTGGCGAGCTCAAGGAGCGCTTCGAGGCGTTGCAGTCCAAGGTGCGGCTCTTCCGCTACGGTTGCGATTGCTACGCCTTTGCGCTTCTTGCATCCGGCCACGTCGATCTCGTCATCGAATGCGGCTTGAAGCCCTACGACGTCGGCGGGCTCATCCCGTTGATCGAACAGGCGGGCGGCATCGTCACCAATTGGGAGGGCGGGCCCGCGGAAATGGGCGGCGAGATCATCGCAGCCGGCAGTCGCGAGCTTCACGCGCAGGCGCTGGAAATACTACAGCGCAGCGCGTCCGACCCGAATGCGCTGCGGTCACTGTAGCACTTTGAATTGCTGCATGATTTTGTCCTTAAATCGATTCCCATTTACGGAATCATGCAGTGGGAATTAAGCTTCCTCGAATTGGCCGGCCACCACGTCTGCGTCCTCGAACGCGGGCAGGAACGCCAAAGTCGCGGCCATCGCCTGCGCGCGGTAACGGTCGGCCTCGTGAAGAAGCTCGTGACGCGCGCCATCGATCGGAATCATGTGCCCGGCGCGGAAATTGCGCGCCAGGACTTCGACGGCAAGATGCGGCACGAGGCGGTCGGCAGTCGGGGCCAGGATTATGGTCGGCACGATGATCCGCGTCAGATGTTCGCGGCGCAGGACGCGCCCTATTGCCTGGAAGGTCTCCCGCAACCATCGGGCCGTTGGCGGCCCCAGACGCAATTGAGGACAGGCATCGGTGAGCGCCTGGTTGCGCGCATAGCGATTTGGGTCGGCCGTCAATACGTTGTTCGTGAAGGGGCGGTTACCCTTGTCGCGATGGAGCGGCAACGTTCCAAGGCCGATCCAGTCCATTATCGTCGCGATCGAAAAGATGCTTCGCTGGCCGATGGCTTGGCCGCTGAGGCCGACAAAGGGGGCGAGCAGCACCATGCGGTCGATCCGGCTCGCGAGCATCGGCGCCAGCGACAGGGCCACCAGCGCCCCCATTGAATGGGCAACGATGGAGAAGGGCAGGCGTGTGTCTGGCAGAACGATCTGCTCGAGGAAGATCATGAGATCGCGCTCGTAGTCGGCGAAATGCTCCACGTGACCGCGACCGCGCTGCCGCAGCAACCGCTCGGAGCCACCCTGGCCGCGCCAATCGAAGGTGGCGACCCAAAAACCGGCGGCGTTGAGTTCACCGATCGTTTCGAAATACTTCTCGATGGCCTCGTTGCGGCCCTGCAGCAGCACGACCGTGCCGCGGGCAACCGAGGCTTCCGTCTTGAAAACCGCATAGCGGATCTTGCGGTTGCCGACCCCATCGAAAAAGCCTGTCGCGTGTTTACCCGGTATCGGGTTGTCCGGCGTCGAATAGAGGATCGTGGTCATGAAAAGCGACGGCCCGAGATGCAAAACGCGTTGAACGAGTTGACGCGGAAAGAGGGAAGGATGGGAAGCTTTCCGCTCACCGTCCGCGTCCTGTTTCTCAGGGATAGGCGGTGGTCTCAAGCGCGTCAAAGAAAAAAGGCCGGAAACGGTGGGTGAAATCCGGACGATCACCGTTTCCGGCCGCTGAAGCAGAAGGGACATGTCGCTTCAGCGCCGGGAGTTTCTTCCCAGTGTCCTTGTTTTAACCCGCCTCGGCTGAACGGGGACCGAACCGGTTATTCATGCTCCGTTCACCGAATGCCGGTCCGAAAAAATCCGCGCAAAAATTCCCTTGAACTGGCGCAGAAGCATTCCCATGTCTTGGGCACGGACGCCGATGAAGGGTCCGCTCACCGGTCTCGCCGCTGCCTGATGGGGTGGCAGACCAGACATCGCAAACCGTTGCTCTTATGGAGGACACCATGCGTCACTTCGATTTCTCCCCTCTCTATCGTTCCACCGTCGGCTTCGATCGCCTGTTCACCATGCTTGACAGCCTTGGTCAGCCCGATCAGTCGCAGACGTATCCGCCCTACAACATCGAACGCACGGGCGAAAATGCCTATCGCATCACCATGGCCGTCGCCGGCTTCGACGAGAGCGAGCTTTCGGTCGAAGCGCGTGAACACACGCTGACGATCAGGGGCGAAAAGAGCGAAGACAAGGGCGAGGAGAGCCAGTTTCTCCATCGCGGCATTGCCAAGCGCGCATTCGAGCGCCGCTTCCAGCTTGCCGACCATGTCGAGATCAAGTCCGCTTCGCTGAAGAACGGCCTGCTTCACATCGATCTCGTTCGCGAGATCCCGGAAGCAGCCAAGCCGCGTCGCATCGAGATCACCTCGGTTGCCCCGCAGGCGAAGCAGATCGAGGCTCAGACCCTCTAAACCGCTCCACTGCATGTCTCCTTAAATCGGAACCGATTGAAGGACAGAACATGGCGGCGTCCGGAAGGGCGCCGCTTTTCTATGCGTGCGCCAGCCGTCAGCAGGCTTCTACGAAGCGATCGACATCTTGCGACCGTGTGGCGAAGCTTGTGACGAGCCGGTAAAGCCCCTCGTCCCCGGCGAGGCTGTCGGCCAGGTGATCCGGCACATGCCAGTCGTAGAAGACTGCACCCTGTTGCTGCAGCTTCGACGCCACGTCCTGCTTCAGGATCACGAAGACCTCATTTGCCTCTGGCGACCAGGCAAGCCGGCTCCTGGCCGAGGCGGAAATTCCGTCGGCAAGACGCGCCGCCATTGCGTTCGCATGGCGGGCGAGATTGAGCCACAGATCGCCCGAGAAGTAAGCGTCGAACTGCGCGGCGATGAAACGGGACTTCGAAAAGAGTTGGGCGGCACGCTTGCGCAGGAAATGCATTTCCTGCGCCTTCGAAGGATCGAACAGGATCAGCGCTTCAGCACACCAGCAGCCGTTTTTGGTGCCGCCGAACGACAGGAGGTCGATGCCGCGCTTCCAGGTCATTTCCGCCGGCGTCGTCCCGAGGCTGACTAGTGCGTTGGCAAAACGCGCACCATCCATGTGCAACGGAAGCTTATGCGATTTCGCGACAGCAGCAATGGCATCGATTTCCGCCAGCGAATAGACTGTGCCGCTTTCCGTTGCCTGGGTGAGGGTCACTGCCATCGGCCGGCCCCCATGGATGAATTCCGCGGGGAAGCGACGGATCTCGGCTTCGAGCCTTGACGTGTTCATCTTGCCGCTTGCGCCATCGACCGGGCAAAGCCTTGCCCCGTGAGAGAAGAATTCCGGCGCTCCGCACTCGTCGACGTTGACATGCGCCTCTCGATGACAAAAGACCACGCCGCCCGCCCGATTGACGCTGGACAGCGCCAGCGAATTCGCGGCGGTGCCGGTGCCGACGAAGAACACCGCCACGTCCCTTTGGAAAATTTCGGAGAACTTCTTTTCCACCTTCCGGTCGAGTTCGCTCGTCCCGTAGGCGGAGGCGTAGCCGCCCGCATGAGCCATCAGGCTTTCGGCGATTGCCGGATGGGCGCCGGCCCAGTTGTCGGAAGAAAAGATCATCTGAAGTCACCCTGTTACTGCGGCGCCGTGCTGAAACCAGTCGCGCAAGATCGCCGCGATATTATGAGTTTTCCGCGCGATTGCGTCCTTGAACGGGAATCATGCAGGAGCCACGCCGGCCGTTTCGGCGAGACCATAGCCGACTTCCACGGACGATCAATGCGCCTCCTGACTGGGTATGCCAACACAAGACCAGTTTGAAACCAAAGTGAAGAAATCGCCGGGCGATTGTAATTTAATTTTAAAAGGGCGAAATTTCCGGCAATCTTCGGCAAATTCTCTTCCAATATTTGCTCGTATGCCCCTTGCGAAGGGGGGCGCTTTCTGGCATAGAGCGCATGAAATAGGACAGGTTTGCTGTCCTATTTCGGTCTAGGGCCGGAACAATCGCCGGAAGTGCCGCAGAATGCGGCATTCGGCGTGTAGCGCAGGGGGATTCGCCGGGTTTCATCCGGGTGTCGACGCCTGCCATCAGGATGGTCGCGGACATTCGTGCCTGGTGCAGCGCCGCGCTTCATTTGCGACCTGATCAGGATCATGCGACGATAATGCCCGGCTTTGCCGCAGCGCGAAAGCGCGGCCGCGGCGAGGAATACGCGGGCGGCGATATGCCCGGTTCTCCGGGTCCAATAGGAGGGAAGACGATGACGGATCATTCGCCATCACAGCAATCAGGGCTCCACCTCGCACACACTGCGACGGTTGCGAAAACGCCCGCATTCCCATCCGGATTGCCGCGAAAACAGGGGCTTTACGACCCGCGAAACGAGCATGATGCCTGCGGAGTCGGTTTCGTCGCTCACATGAAAGGCCAGAAGTCGCATCAGATCGTGCGCGACGGTCTTTTCATGCTCGAAAACCTCACCCATCGCGGCGCGGTCGGCTCAGACCCGCTGATGGGCGATGGTGCGGGTATCCTCGTGCAGATTCCCGACCGCTTCTTCCGCGAGGAAATGGCGAAGCAGGGCGTCACTCTGCCGAAGGCCGGCGAATATGCCGTCGGCTATCTCTTCATGCCGCGCGACGAAAAGCTGATCGCCCATTTCAAGGACGTGATCAGCGAAGTCGTCGCCGAGGAGGGCCAGCACCTGCTCGGTTTCCGCAACGTGCCGGTCGACAATTCGTCGCTTTCGAAGGCGCCGGACATCGCCGCTACCGAGCCGCACCACGTGCAGGTCTTCATCGGTGCCGGCCGTGACGCCGCCACCAATGCGGAATTCGAGCGCCGTCTGTTCACGCTGCGCAAGGTCATCTCCAACCGCATCTATGCGGAGGCGGACGGCGGAGATCTCGGCTTCTACGTCGTATCGCTGTCGACTTCGACCGTGGTCTACAAGGGCATGTTCCTCGCCTATCAGGTCGGCGCCTACTACAAGGATCTCTCCGACGAGCGCTTCCAGTCGGCGGTGGCGTTGGTGCACCAGCGGTTCTCGACGAACACCTTCCCGTCCTGGAAGCTCGCGCACCCTTATCGCATGGTCGCGCATAACGGCGAGATCAACACGTTGCGCGGCAACGTCAACTGGATGGCGGCGCGGCAGGCTTCCGTCTCCTCGCCGCTCTTCGGCGACGACATCTCCAAGCTTTGGCCGATTTCCTACGAAGGTCAGTCGGATACGGCCTGCTTCGACAACGCGCTCGAATTTCTCGTGCAGGGCGGCTACTCGCTCGCGCATGCGGTGATGATGCTGATTCCCGAAGCATGGGCCGGCAACCAGTTGATGTCGCCCGAACGAAAGGCGTTCTATGAGTATCATGCAGCGCTGATGGAGCCGTGGGACGGCCCCGCGGCCGTTGCCTTCACCGATGGTCGCCAGATCGGCGCCACGTTAGACCGCAACGGCCTGCGTCCGGCGCGCTACATCGTCACCAGCGACGACCGCGTCATCATGGCGTCGGAGGCCGGCGTGCTGCCGGTCGCCGAAGACAAGATCGTCAGGAAATGGCGGCTGCAGCCCGGCAAGATGCTGCTGATCGACATGGAAGAGGGCCGCATCATCTCCGACGAGGAGGTGAAGTCGACGCTCGCCAACAAGCATCCCTACCGCAAGTGGCTCAATGACACGCAGTTGATCCTTGAGGATCTGAAGCCGGTCGAGCCGCGGGCGCTTCGCCGCGACGTGTCGCTGATCGACCGCCAGCAGGCCTTCGGTTATTCGCTGGAAGACACCAAGATCCTGATGTCGCCGATGGCGACGACCGGGCAGGAAGCGATCGGCTCGATGGGCACCGACACGCCGATCTCGGCCATGTCGAACAAGGCCAAGCTGCTTTACACTTATTTCAAGCAGAACTTCGCGCAGGTCACCAACCCGCCGATCGATCCGATCCGCGAGGAACTGGTGATGAGCCTCGTCTCGTTCATCGGCCCGCGCCCGAACATCCTCGACCACGAAGGCATGGCGCATGCCAAGCGGCTCGAGGTTCGCCAGCCGATCCTCACCAATGGCGACCTCGAAAAGATCCGCTCGATCGGCCATACGGAAGATCGGTTCGACACCAAGACGCTCGACTTCACCTATGACATTTCGCGTGGTGCGGAAGGCATGCCGGAAATGCTCGATCGCCTCTGCGAGCGGGCGGAAGCGGCGGTCAAGGGCGGCTACAACATCATCGTGCTCTCCGACCGCCAGGTTGGTCCGGATCGTGTTGCGATTCCAGCGCTGCTTGCGACGGCGGCCGTGCACCATCACCTGATCCGCAAGGGCCTGCGGACCTCGGTCGGCATCGTGCTCGAATCGGGCGAGCCGCGCGAGGTGCATCATTTCTGCCTGCTCGCCGGCTACGGCGCGGAGGCGATTAACCCCTATCTTGCCTTCGACACGCTTGTGGACATGCACAAGCGCGGCGAGTTCCCGAAGGAAGTCGACGCCAACGAGGTTGTCAACCGCTACATCAAGGCGGTCGGCAAAGGCATCCTCAAGGTCATGTCGAAGATGGGCATTTCGACCTATCAGTCCTATTGCGGCGCGCAGATCTTCGACGCCGTTGGCCTGTCGTCGAAGCTCGTCGACCAGTATTTCTTCGGCACGGCGACGACGATCGAAGGCATCGGTCTCGAAGAGATCGCGGCCGAAACGGTCGCCCGCCACAAGGCCGCTTTCGGGGCCGATCCGGTGCTCGCCAACACCCTCGATATCGGTGGCGAATATGCCTATCGCATGCGCGGCGAGAGCCACGCCTGGACGCCGGATGCCATTGCCTCGCTCCAGCACGCGGTGCGCGGCAACGCCGAGGACCGCTATCGCGAATTTGCCGAGATGGTGAATGCGTCCTCGCTGCGCATGAACACGATCCGCGGCCTCTTCACGATCAAGAGCGCCGAGGCCGTTGGCCGCAAGCCGATCCCGGTGGAAGAGGTCGAGCCGGCGGCGGATATCGTCAAGCGCTTCTCGACCGGGGCGATGTCTTTCGGTTCGATCAGCCGCGAGGCACATACGACGCTGGCGATCGCGATGAACCGCATCGGCGGCAAGTCGAACACCGGCGAAGGTGGCGAGGAGAGCGATCGCTACTTGCCGCGTCCCGACGGCTCGATGAATCCCGAGCGCTCGGCGATCAAGCAGATTGCATCCGGCCGTTTCGGCGTCACCACCGAATATCTGGTCAATGCCGACGTGCTGCAGATCAAGGTGGCCCAGGGGGCGAAGCCCGGCGAAGGCGGCCAGCTGCCAGGCCACAAGGTGGATGCGACAGTCGCCAAGACACGGCATTCGACCCCGGGCGTCGGTCTCATCTCGCCGCCGCCGCACCATGACATCTATTCGATCGAGGACCTGGCGCAGCTGATCTACGATCTGAAAAACGTCAATCCGGAAGCGGACGTCTCGGTCAAGCTGGTGTCGGAAGTGGGTGTCGGTACGGTTGCAGCCGGCGTCGCCAAGGCGCGCGCCGACCACATCACGATCGCCGGCTTCGACGGCGGCACGGGCGCGTCGCCGCTGACCTCGCTGAAGCACGCGGGCAGCCCGTGGGAAATCGGCCTTGCCGAAACCCAGCAGACGCTTGTGCTGAACGGCCTGCGCTCGCGCGTCGCATTGCAGGTCGACGGCGGCCTGAAGACCGGCCGCGACGTCATCATCGGGGCGCTTCTCGGTGCCGACGAGTTTGGCTTCGCGACCGCGCCGCTGATCGCCGCCGGCTGCATCATGATGCGCAAGTGCCACCTGAACACCTGTCCTGTCGGTGTCGCGACCCAGGATCCGGTCTTGCGGAAGCGCTTCAAGGGCACGCCGGAACACGTCATCAACTACTTCTTCTTCGTTGCCGAGGAAGTGCGCGAAATTCTCGCCTCTCTCGGGGTGAAGAAGTTCGACGAGATCATCGGCGCTTCGGAACTGCTCGAGCGCGACCGGATGATCGACCACTGGAAGGCCAAAGGTCTCGACTTCTCGAAGATCTTCCACAAGGTGGAGGCACCGAAGGAAGCGACCTATTGGACAGCGCGCCAGAACCACCCGATCGACGACATTCTCGATCGCAAGCTGATCGAAAAGGCGAGGAACGCGCTCGAAACCAAGGCGCCGGTCGCCTTCGAGACCGAGATCAAGAACGTCGACCGTTCGGCCGGTGCGATGCTTTCGGGCGCGCTTGCCAAGCGCTGGGGCCACAAGGGGCTGAAGGACGACACGATCCGCGTGACGCTCAAGGGCACGGCGGGCCAGTCCTTCGGCGCTTTCCTCGCCCGCGGCATCACCTTCGATCTGGTGGGCGACGGCAACGACTATGTCGGCAAGGGGCTCTCGGGCGGGCGCATCATCGTCCGGCCGCCGGAAACCTCCCGGATCGTGCCGCATCAGTCGATCATCGTCGGCAACACCGTGCTTTACGGGGCAATCTCGGGCGAATGCTACTTCAACGGCGTTGCCGGCGAGCGCTTTGCGGTGCGTAACTCCGGTGCGATCGCGGTCGTCGAGGGTGTCGGTGATCACGGTTGCGAATACATGACCGGCGGCGTGGTCGTCGTCATCGGCGGAACGGGCCGCAACTTCGCGGCCGGCATGTCCGGCGGCGTTGCCTATGTTCTTGACGAGGAGGGCGATTTCGCCCGCCGCTGCAACATGGCGATGGTCGAGCTGCAGCCGGTGCCGGAGGAAGACGACATGCTGGAGAAACTGCACCACCACGGCGGCGACCTCATGCACAAGGGCATGGTCGATGTCTCGGGCGACATGACGCGTCATGACGAGGAGCGACTCTACCAGCTGATCTCGAACCATCTGCATTACACCGGCTCGCCCCGTGCCAAGGAGATCCTCGATGGCTGGGCGGACTACAGGCCGAAATTCCGCAAGGTCATGCCAGTCGAATACCGCCGCGCGCTCGAAGACATGGAGCGCATGAAGATGGCTGAAGCGGCCGAGTAACCGGCCTCTGTGACAACGGTCCCCGGTCCGGCAGGATCCCGGGGGCACCTCGCGCGCTTGAACGCGCTTGTTCAGATTTGAAGGTATCAGGATCGTAAGATGGGCAAGGTTACTGGGTTTTTGGAGATCGACCGGCAGGTGGCAAAGTACCAGCCGGCATCCGACCGCATCCGCCATTTCCGTGAATTCACCATTCCGATGTCCGACCAGGAAGTGCAGAAGCAGGCCGCGCGCTGTATGGACTGCGGCATCCCCTATTGCCACGGGCCGACCGGGTGCCCGGTGCACAACCAGATTCCCGACTGGAACGACCTCGTCTACAACGGCAACTGGGACGAGGCGATCCGCAACCTGCACTCGACGAACAACTTCCCGGAGTTTACCGGTCGCGTATGCCCGGCGCCGTGCGAGGAAGCCTGCACGCTGAACCTCGAGGACGTGCCGGTCGCGATCAAGACGGTCGAGCAGGCGATCGCCGATAAGGCCTACGAAATGGGATACATCGTGCCGCAGCCGGCCGTCACCAAGACCGGTAAGAAAGTCGCGGTCATCGGTTCCGGCCCCGCCGGCATGGCCGCCGCTCAGCAGCTTGCCCGCGCCGGCCATGAGGTCCATGTCTACGAGCGCGAGTCGAAGCCCGGCGGGCTGCTGCGCTACGGCATTCCGGATTTCAAGATGGAGAAGAACTTCATCGATCGCCGTATCGAGCAGATGCGGGGCGAGGGCGTCACCTTCCATTGCGGCATCAATGTCGGCGTCGATCTGCCGGTGCAGAAGCTTCTCGATGACAATGATGCGGTGCTCTATTGCGGCGGCTCTGAGACCCCGCGCGATGCCGGAATCCCGGGCGGGAACTTTGCCGGCGTGCATGATGCCATGCCGTACCTCGTGCAGCAGAACCGCCGCGTCGGCCGCGAGAACATCGACAGCGTCGGCTGGCCCTCCGAACCGATCCTCGCTGGCGGCAAGCATGTCGTCGTCGTCGGCGGTGGCGATACGGCATCCGACTGCGTCGGCACCGCTTTCCGCCAGGGTGCAGTCAAGGTGACGCAGCTCGATATTCGTCCGCAACCGCCGGAGAAGGAAGACAAGCTCGCCGTTTGGCCGTTCTGGGCGACGAAGATGCGCACGTCCTCCAGTCAGGCGGAAGGTGCGGTTCGCGAATTCCAGGTCGCGACGCTGGAGTTCGTCGGTGACGAGGACGGTGTGCTTACTGGCGTCAAGTGCTGTCAGGTGGACGAGCGGCGCAAGCCGATCGCCGGAACCGAATTCATCATCAAGGCCGATCTCGCCTTCATCGCCATCGGTTTCCGCGGTCCCTTCACCAACAGCGTGCTAAAGGATCTCGGCGACAAGCTGTCCCTCAATACCGACCGCCGCGGTTCGACCAACGTCGTCGCCAATGAGCGGGACTACAGGACGTCGGTCGACAAGCTTTGGACCGCCGGGGACATCCGCCGCGGCCAATCGCTCGTCGTCTGGGCGATCCGCGAAGGCCGGCAGGCGGCGCGTGCCATTGACGAAGCGCTGATGGGGTCGAGCGTCCTGCCGCGGTAGTCGCTTCCGCGTACAACGTTCACAGGCCTCGCAAGATGATTGCGGGGCCTTTTTCTTTGGGCTCATTACTCCCGGGCGTCATTCTTGCGCTTGACCGGCCGAGCTCGAGGATGAATGGGCGGAGCTCACGATGCACGACATCGGGCCATGTCGGCACTCTCGTTCCCCCATGAAGCCGACAGATCGATTCGCCCGCGGCTCAGTTAGCGGTCGCGGGCTTAACGGCCGCTGACTGCGGTTTTGCCAGACGGAAATCATCGATGCGCCCGGGAGGGGCCACGACGACCTCACCCTTCTCGATGAGCAGGTCGCGCGGGCTCTTGCCGGTGCTCTTCAAGGGGGCGTCACCGCCGAGAAGCGCGGTCGCGCCGTCGAGTTCCGGATCGGTCAGGCTGATCGGCTGTGTCTTGACGATATCCTCATTCGCAAGCGGAGCCGTCACCACCAGATCTTTCAGCCCCTCCGCGCCCGGCATGTCCGTGTCGGTTGCTGCCGCCTCGCCAAGCAGCTTGCGGATGTCCTTCTCGACATAGAAGGCGAGCTTGCGCTTGCCAGCCTTGGTCAGGTTGATGCCGTCGGAACCACGCAGACGGACTTGCTGGCCGTTGATGTCGGAGCCGGTCAGCACGAACTTGCCGCCCTCGTCGACGAAGCCGTCCCAGATGTCGATGAACTGGCCGCCAGCCTTTTCGACCTCTTCGCGGAAGATGCCGTTGAACGTCACCATGTCGGCGGTCATGGCGCTCGATTGGAACGGTGGCATGCCGACCCAGAGAACCGGAAGCGAATCCTTGCGCGCCAGAGTTGCGAGAGCGTTGACCCGCTTGCGGTATTCCTCGGTCCAGACATCTGTGCGGAACTTCTCCTTGACGTCGCCGATCCGCATCAGCTGTCGGTCATTGGCACCGAGGCTGACGACGATCACGGAGGGTTTCAGCTCTGCCACATAGTCTGGCAGGGTCTTCGGCCAGTCGAAATAGTCGTTGCGGACAAGGCCCGAAGAGCCGTTGGCGCGGGTTTCGATGATAATCCCCGGCGTTGTCTCGAAGGCAGTCTTCAGACCGTCGCCAAGGCTCCCGGCAACGAAATCGCCGACGACCAGGACCTTTTTCGCATCCGGCGATTTCTCGACAACCGGCGCCGGCGGCGGCGTTGCCGCCAGGCGCGGCTTGGCGCGTTGCTGGCGGCGCTGCTGCGGCTCCGCCGGTTGCTGCTGTCGGCGTTTCAGCACCCGTCGTGGCGCGGGCTGGCGGGGATAATCGTACTGATCCCGGTAGTAGATGCGCCTCTGGGGAACGAAGACCCCGAAGAGCCTCTGCAGGACATTGCGCCGCGGGACCGGCTCCTGCGCTTCGGCCATGGTGGCAAAGAAGCCGGCGACGAGCATCGCCACGGCCCCCATGAGGATCGGCGCGAAACGAAACGGACGCAAGAACCGCTTCACCCCAGCGTCTCTGATTGGCAACATGATCGCTTTCACCGTCAAACGCAGCAATTCCAGGTGCTACAGCGACTTTGCGCATCCGCTGACACGCGCGGCGCTGCATGTGCAGCTCACCATACCATACGCCAAATCACGGCGATTTGGGACCGAATGATCGGAAATCGCCGTGATCTGCAAATTCGTGCGGAAGTGCCGTCAGTTGCGCAAGGCGCGCAGGAGGTGTTGCGTCGGTTCGCCGTCCGGAGTCAGGCCGTTCTGGGTCTGGAAGGCCTGGATCGCGGCCTTGGAGCCCGATCCGAAATTGCCGTCGACCTCGCCGCTGTAATAGCCGAGCTCCTTCAGCCGGTTCTGCAACTCGAACTTCTCACTGATATCGAGCGATCCGTCCGGACGCGGCCAGCGCTGCTGCATTCCTGCGTAGCCGGCGATCTGGTCGGCGAGGAGGCCGACGCCGAGCGCATAGGAGTCGGATGCGTTGTAGCGCTTGATCACGAAGAAGTTGCGCGTCATCAGGAAGCCTGGGCCGTTGCCGCCGGTCGGCAGTTTCAGTTCGGCGCGCGTGTTCGGGCTCCGGAAACCCTTACCGTTCGGCCGAATGAAGCCGAGCGCTGCCCATTGGCCGAGGGTCTTCGTCTGGCCCGAATATTTCGCGGCGTTGGCGGGCGCCACGACTTCGTAGCCCCAGGTCTCACCCGGCTGCCACCCGTTCTTTTTCAGGAGGTTGGCGGCTGTGGCCAGTGCATCCGGGACCGAATTCCAGATGTCGCGGTGCCCGTTTCCGTCGGCATCGACCGCATAAAGCAGGTAGCTCGTCGGAATGAACTGCGTGTGTCCCATGGCGCCCGCCCAGGACCCGGTCAACTCGCGCGGCGTGATGTCGCCGCTTTGCAGGATCTTCAGCGCGGCAATCAACTGGGTCCTGGCAAATTTGGCCCGCTTCGGATCGGCATAGGCAAGCGTCGCAAGCGCGCGCGGCACGTAGTGCAGCCGGTCGTCCTTTTCGAGGACGGCGCCGTAGTTCGTTTCCATCGACCAGATTGCCAGGAGAATGTTCCTGTCGACGCCGAAGTGCCTCTCAAGATAGTTGAGCGTTCGGGCATGTTTGGCAGCCATTTCCTGGCCGACGCGCTTCGTGTACGGATTGACACGCGAGTCTACATATTCCCAAATCTTGTGCTTGAACTCGGGCTGGAAATTCGCCTTTTCGAGTACCGCCGGATCGGGCGTCTTCACGCCGGCGAACGCCTTGCGATAGGTCGCCTGGGTAATGCCGCTCTTGGCAGCGGTCGCGTAGAACTTGTTGATCCAGCTCTGGAAGCCGGGGTCCGCGTGTGCAGGTGCTGAACCAAGCGTAGCGGCAGTAACGATGAGGGCGGCGGCGATATGGCGGAAGAACGTCCTGCGGTTTCTGATCATCAGCTATCGGTTCCGTTTCTCATCGGAGGGTTCAGCCAGCGTTCATGCCGGGCGGAATACTCCGGGTTTTGCAATGTCGCCCGCAGCATGCCGCGAAGGGCAGCATGCGGTTCTCTTCACTCCGAACAGCGGAATCCGCATCGGATCAGGGGAGAAGCCTACAGAAACGAAGTCAACAAAGTCTTTACCATGAATAAGCCAGGTCGTCCTCTTTTGCAAAAAAATAGCAATCGGCGACTAATTCCAATCCAATTTGCCTTTTTGAGGCTAGAGTTGAGAACCACTGCAAGGAGGTGTCTATGACCGACAAGCGTAAAGTCCG
Source organism: Sinorhizobium sp. 8-89 (assembly GCF_030124325.1). Lineage (GTDB taxonomy): Bacteria > Pseudomonadota > Alphaproteobacteria > Rhizobiales > Rhizobiaceae > Sinorhizobium. Next base: position 215,410 of record NZ_JASKLR010000004.1, on the reverse strand, counting down.
CAAAGCCGTGTTCCCCGTGGCGGGCCTTGGGACGCGTTTCCTGCCGGCGACCAAGGCGGTGCCGAAGGAGATGCTGACGGTGGTGGACAAGCCGGTCATCCAGTATGTCGTCGATGAAGCGCTGGAAGCAGGCATTGAGCATCTGATCTTTGTGACCGGCCGCAGCAAAGCGGTGATCGAGGACTATTTCGACATCCAGGTCGAACTCGACCAGACGCTGCGCGAACGGAACAAGAAGGCGGAAATCGAGCTGCTCGAGGCGATACTGCCGAAGGCCGGCACCACCAGCTTCACACGCCAGCAGGCACCGCTCGGTCTCGGCCATGCGGTCTGGTGCGCGCGCGATCTCGTCGGCGATGAACCCTTCGCGCTTCTGCTGCCCGACATGATCATGAAGGGTGAGAAGGGCTGCCTCAAGGGCATGGTCGAACTCTATGAGCAAAGCGGCGGCAACGTGATCGCCGTTGAGGAATGTGCGCCCAACCAGGCCCATAAATACGGCATCGTCGGCGTCGGCGACAAAATCGGCGAGGGCTTCAAGATCACCAAGATGGTCGAGAAGCCCGCGCCCGGTACCGCGCCATCCAACTTCTTCATCAACGGCCGCTACATCCTACAGCCGGAGATCTTCCCGATTTTGGAACGGCAGGAGCGCGGCGCCGGCAACGAGATCCAACTGACCGACGGCATGGTCAAGCTTTCCGGCGCGCAGCCTTTCGCCGCCTATCACTTCCGGGGCGATACCTACGATTGCGGGGCGAAGGACGGTTTCATCCTCGCGAACGTCGCCTTCGCGCTCGAGCGCGGCGACATCAGGCCCTCCGTCGAGGAGCCGCTGAAGGCACTGCTGCAAAGCCTCAAGTGATCTCAATCGGATCGAAAAGCGGTCGCGCCAGAAGGCGCGGCCTTTTTCATTTTGCACTGACGCTCTTTACTGACCCTCTTGTTTCGCTCACAGCCATTTCATCGTTTCATTGAAACGATGAAATGGTCTAGCGCCTTAGCGTCAGGCCGAGACCGATGCGGGCGGTGTCACTCGACTCGCCGCGGTCTCTGTTCGTCCGTTCGTAGCTGACATCGCCGGTGAGCGCGACATAGCGGTTCATGTCCCAGGTCAGGCCGGCGCCGGTTCGCCAGGTGGTTTCGTCGGAGGAGATGGCATCCGACGGGAAGTTGCGCAGTGTCACACTGTTCGACAGGCGGGCAACCAATGTCGAACGCAGTTCGCGGGTGACGATGCTGGTCAGCTCGTAGTTGATCGAGCCTGCGTCGCCGGGTGTCGTCGACGGGTCGAGATAGGTTGCGACGCCGAGCAGGACGTCGGTGCCGCGCTGCGGCGACCAGTTGACGCGGCCGTCAACGGAAATTCCGCGAAGATCGCCGAGCCGGTCGTCGTCGAAGCGGTAGGTCTCGTAACCGAGGGCGAGTTCGCCGTTGAGCTTTTCGCCAAGGTCGACCTCCAACCCGGCGCGGCCCGCGTAGCTTTGATAGGAGCGCTCGAAGCCGAGCGTGTCCTCGCGCAGATCATAGTTCGACTTTCCGACCGACGCTTCGAGGAACGGGATGAGGGCCGGAGAAAGCTCGTAGCCGATGCGCGCGTTCAGAATGCCGATATTGCGGTTGCGGTCCTCGACAGAAAGCGTAGCCCCGTTGTCGAGCTCGACATCCCCATAGGTTCGGCGCTCGAAATCAGCACCGAGCGATCCGCGAATGAGACCGTAATCGCGCTCGACGGCCGCGCCCAGCCGATAGATGTTCACGCCGGATTGCGTCTCGGCATTGGCAATCGCGTTCGGATCATTGGCGTCTTCCCGTTCGAAGCTGTACCCGGCCCTCAGCCTGGCGGTCGTCTGCTCGCTGAGGTCGAGGCGCAATTCGGCGTCGAGGTCCGCGCGCGGTTCTTCTTCGCCCCGGCCCGATGTGTTGTTCTGCAAAACGCCTTCGCCGGTGATGCTCAGCTGGTGGCGCGACCAGTCCGAGGTGAGCGATCCCTTGAGACCGGTTTCGATGAAGCTTCGGCTCTCGCTGCGGCCCCCTGTCCTTTGCCGCTCGTGATTGAAGGTTTCGCTGAGGGCGGGTTTCAGGACGAACGTGCCGATGCGGATGCCCGGTGCCTGTCCCTCGTAGGGATCGATGCGCACGCGCAGACCATCGATCGTCTCCTCGCGCCGGTTCAGGCGGTTGAAGTCCTCGTCGAGTGCCGGGGGAAGATCGCTGCCGGCAACGGCACCGGTCGTTTGCGGGTCGGTGAGCGCTGCGACATTTGCCGCTTGCCCGAGGGCACCAGGAGCCAAATTCGCGACCGGAGCGTCTGGAGGAGGGCTCTCCGCGCCGGCGGGTGTGCCGGCGAAGAGGGCGCAGCCCGCCACGAGCCACGCCCGCATCCTCGGACGCAAGGCGCCCGCTGTGGTCGTGCGTGAAATATTGGGCACCATGCGCCGTCTGTCCGCGAAAACGTGATTGCAATCGTTTCGCAACCGTAAAGGCGCGTGGTTAACCAATCGTTTCCAAACGAAAAATCCGGCTTCAAGATCGTTTCGGCGATGCGATCAGGCGCGCTCGACGGTGAGGTGGCGGCCGCTGCTTGCCACGATCCGTACGCGCGTGCCGACGGGCAGATCAGGCCCTTCGACCGACCAGGTCGTGTCGTCCAGGCGCACGCGCCCCCGACCCTCGGCGATCGGTTGCTCCAAAACCGCCGTGCGGCCGACGAGGCTTTCGCCACGCTTGTTGAGCAGCGGCTCATCGCTCGCGACCGAGGAGGAGACGAAGCGCCGCCCGATGAGCACCGCAAACACCGAATGCAGCGCGAAGGCGACGACCTGGATCTCCCAGACCCAGAATGCCGTGTCCCAGAGGAGGAGGGACAGGCTGCCGGTAGCGAGCGCTGCGAACCCGATCCAGACCAGGAACACGCCTGGCAGCACCAATTCCGCCGCCAGCAGGACGAGGCCGAGCACCCACCAGCTCCAGGGGCCGAGTTCGAGGAGGATGCGTGCGATCATGGGGACGCCCTCAAGAGGTCGTTTCGGAGGAATTGCCGGCCGGACCGGTGCGCGGCGTCGACTGGCGCGGGCGAGGCGAGCTAGGAGGCTGGCCCTCGCCGAAGACTTCCCTGGCGATGGCGCCGATGCCGCCGAGCGAGCCGATCAGCGAGGAGGCCTCCATCGGCATCAGCACGATCTTCTGGTTGTTCGCCGTGCCGATCGAAGCGAGCGCCTCGGTGTACTTTTGCGCGACGAAATAGTTGATCGCCTGCACGTCGCCGGCGGCAATCGCCTCGGAAACCATCTTCGTCGCCTTGGCTTCGGCCTCGGCAAGCCGCTCGCGCGCTTCCGCGTCGCGGAACGCGGCCTCGCGCTGGCCCTCCGCCTGAAGGATGGCAGACTGTTTCGAGCCCTCGGCGCGCAAGATCTGCGCGTTCCTGGCACCTTCGGCTTCGAGCACCTGGGCACGCTTTTCGCGCTCCGCCTTCATCTGCCGCGCCATGGCGTCGACCAGATCCTTCGGCGGCGCGATGTCCTTGATCTCTACGCGGGTGATCTTGATGCCCCAGGGATTGGCAGCCTCGTCGACGACGTGAAGAAGCCGATCGTTGATCGTGTCGCGGTTCGAAAGCAGTTCGTCGAGATCCATCGACCCCATCACCGAGCGGATGTTTGTCATCGTCAGATTGAGAAGGGCGTTCTCGAGATTGGAGACCTGATAGGCGGCCTGCGCAGCATTTAGCACCTGATAGAAGGCCACCGCATCCGCCGCGACGCTGGCATTGTCCTTGGTGATGACCTCCTGCGTTGGCACATCGAGAACCTGCTCCATCACATTCATCTTCGCCCCGATGCGATCGATGAAAGGAATAATGAGGTTCAGTCCCGGCTCCATGGTCTTCGTGTAACGGCCGAAGCGCTCGACCGTGTAGCGATAGCCCTGCGGCACCGTCTTGATCCCGGCGAAAAGCACCAGGACGACGAGAACGACGAATGCAATGACTGCGATATCCATGCCGCCCACCGACATATCTCCCTCTTCGCAACTCCAGCGTTTGGAGTGCCCCGAGAGTATGACGTGGCGATTCGGCGAGATAATTCAAGCGGTGTGTAGAGAAGGCCGCTTAGAGCCAGCCCTCAAGCTCGCGGCGCACGACGTGATTGAGCACGGCCATGCCATCGGCACTGTCGTTCAGACAGGGAATGTGCGCAAATTTCTCGCCGCCGTTGTGGTGGAAGCTTTCGGCTGCCTGGCCGGCGATTTCCTCCAGCGTCTCCAGACAGTCGGAGACGAAGCCGGGATTGACGATGGCGAGGCGCTTGACGCCGTCCTTCGCCAGCTTCTCGACCGTCTTGTCGGTATAGGGCTGCAGCCATTCCTCCGGGCCGAAGCGGGACTGGAAGGTGACCTGCAGCTTTTCCTCCGACCAGCCGAGCTTCTCGCGCAATAGCTGCGCGGTCTGCTGGCACTGGAAATAATAGGGGTCGCCTTTGTCGGAATAGCTCTTCGGAATGCCGTGAAAGGAGGCGAGCACGACTTCCGGCTCCCAGTCGAGCGCTGCAAGATGCTTGCTGATCGAGGCGGCGAGCGCATCGATATAGACCGGGTCGCCGGGATAGGGCGGAACGGTGCGCAGCGCCGGCTGCCAGCGGATTTTCAACAGCGCCTCGAACGCCTTGTCGTTGACCGTTGCGGTCGTGGCCGCGGCATATTGCGGATAGAGCGGAAAGACGAGTATGCGATCGCAACCTTCCTTCTGCAACGCTTCCATGCGCGAAGCGATGGATGGTTGGCCGTAGCGCATCGCCCAGTCGACGACGACCGCCGGCCGATCGGCAAAGGTCTTCGCCATCAGTTCGGCCTGGTTGCGGGTGTAGGTGCGTAGCCAACTCTCATTCAGTTCTTTGTTCCAGATCAGCTCGTAGGCCTTGCCGACCTTGCCGGGACGCGTGTTGAGCACGATGCCGTAGAGGATCGGATACCAGTAGAGACGCGACCATTCGATGACGCGCCTGTCGCTCAGGAACTCCTTGAGGTAGCGGCGCATGGAGGCGTAGTCGGTGCCGTCCGGCGTCCCGAGATTCACGAGCAGCACGCCGATCTTCCCGGATTTCACGGCAGGGTGGTCGATGGTCGGTTCGGCGCGTGCGGTCGTCATCTCGGTCCTCATGGGCGCTTCTGCTTGCCAGCGCCGTCGGTCTCAAGCTCTTCTAAAAAGAAAAACCGGCGCGGGGAAGCCCGCGCCGGCCGATCTGCCAGAGGCAAATTGTCTTACTTGGCCGGAATTGCCAGCTCGCGGCCGATTTCGAGCCTGCGAGGAGCGGGCTCGCCGTTGGCTGCGGAGATCTTCTGCCAGAGCGCCCCGTCGCCATAGAAGGACTCGGCGAGGTCCCAAAGCGTGTCACCCCGGGCGATGACGTGCTTCTGCGGTCCTGCAGCCGCCGTCTCGGTTGCCGGCTGAGCGGGTGCGGCAGCGGTGCTCTCGGCCGGCTTCGCCTCCTCTGCCGGAGCAGCCGTGTCGCTCGCAGTCGAGCCAGACGCCGCAGCGACTTCCGTGATGCGGCCATCAGTATAGGGCTTGAACGGCTGGTGCGCGGCAAGGTAGTCGGCGAGCACCGTCTCCAGCCCCGGACCGTAGTCATAGGCGTTCTCGCCCTTGGTCTTGAAGACGTCATAGCCGTCGCCGCCGCCGCGCATGAAATTGTTGCTGACCAGCGAATAGGTCTTTTCCGGATCAAGCGCAGTGAAGGCCTCGCCCTCCTTCACCTCGACAGACACCAACCGGCTGCCTGCCGGCTTTGTGCGGTCGAAGGAATATTTGAGGCCGGCCACCTGCGGGAAGCGTCCGCCACCCTCTTCGATCTGGCTCAGACCGTTTTCCAGCGCGGCGCGAATGTCGGCACCTTTCAACTCGAAGGTCGAGAGGGTGTTCTGGAAGGGGAGCACGGTAATCGCTTCACCCATGGTCACGTCGCCGGCGTCGATCGAAGCGCGCAGGCCGCCGCCATTGGTGATGGCGATCGTCACACCCTGACCCTTGACGCGGTCGAGCATGGCGTTGGCCACCAGTGTGCCCATTTCGCACTCCTTGGCGCGGCAATTCTCGCGCGAACCATCGATCGGCGTTTCCGTCTTGGCGATGACCTTGGTTCGCAATTCTTCGATCGGCTTGGCGAGTTCCTTGATCCGGGCGAGCACAGCTTCGTCGGGCTTTACCGAGGAGTCTATGAGGATCGGATCGCCCTTGGCGGCCTTGACGACGCCGCTATCATCGAATGTGACGACGAGGTCGCCAAGATATTTGCTATAGGAGCCAGCCTGCACAACCGGCACCTTGTAGCCACCCGGATTGTCGACCATCGTGGGATAGGGGCCCTCCGCCTTCTCGTCGGTGTTGGACAACAGGCTGTGGGAGTGACCGCCGACGACGACGTCGACGTCCGGGATTTTCGCGATTGCCGCAAGGTCGCGCGGGTAGCCGACATGGGTCAGCGCAATGATCTTGTTGACGCCCTGTTTCTTGACTTCCTCGATGGCGCTCGTGATCGTCGCGACGTCCTCGCCGATCAGGATGTCCGGTCCGGGAGAGGAGAGTTCGGGCGTGTCGTTGGCGACCGCGCCGACGATGCCGATCTTCTGACCGCCGACGTCGAGAACGATCGACGGTTTGATCCGGTCGCCGATCTTCGACTTGTGGCTTGGCAGTACGTTTGCCGTTACGACCGGGAAGGTGACCTTGTCGAGGAAGCTGGCGAGGCCGTCTTCGCTCTCGTCGAACTCGTGGTTGCCGACGGTCATCGCATCGAATTTCATCAGGTTCAGGAATTCCGCTTCCGCCGCGCCCTTGTAGGTGGTGAAGAAGAGCGAGCCCTGGAAATTGTCGCCCGCGTTGAGCAGAAGCATATTCTTGCCGGCCAACTCCTGGCGTTTCTGGTCGATCAGCGTCTTCAGGCGGGCGACGCCTCCAAAGCACTCGTTCTTGCCTTCATCTTCCGCCGAGCACGTCGAATCAAACTTGTTGATCGATTCGATACGGGAGTGGAGGTCGTTGATGTGCAGGATGTTCAATTCATAATCGGCGAAGGCGGCGCCCGAAGAAAGGGCGAGAATAGACGCGGTCATGAGGCCGGTCCGTATGTGTCTGATCATGATGTTCTCCCGTTCTGCCTGTGGACTTCCGATCGATCACGAATCGCCAGGAATGCTCGATCCCCCGACCGAGGTGGCGTGGCGGATGTTTTCACCAGTTGCGGCCGACTTCAAGCGCTAAAGCCGCCCTTTCTTTGCCGGATTCCAACTACAGCGCCGCGCGTCCAATCGGACGCGCAAAAGGTCGCTGTAGCACTTTGAATTGCCGCATGATTTTGTCCTTAAATCGATCCCGATTTAAGGAATCATGCAGTAGGGTTAAGCCGGCTGCCGAACCATGCGACGCGGCCTTCGAAGGGCCGCGATAGCTGATGCCGTTCGGGCTAAAGATGCCGCACTTCGGTGGGCGTTTCCGCCCAATTGTCATTGCGGCCGTCGTAATAGCTTAGAGGTGCTGCCATCAACTCGTCGGTGTCGACGCCATCGAGACATGCGATATTGATATTGAGATAGGGACTGCCCGTCATATTCGGGACATCGATGCGCTGGAAAGGGTGCACGCCGCAGTGCTTACAGAAAAGGTGATGGGCGACCTTGTTCTTTCCCTGATAGTCCGTCAGTTCGCGCTCGCCTTCGATGAGACGAAAAGCCTCGCGCCTCGCGCGAACCGACCACAGGCGCATCTTCGTGCAAATGGAACAATTGCACTTTCCGGTGCCGGCACTGATGTCGAGATTGGCCTCGAAACGGACTGCGCCGCAATGGCAGCTCCCCACATAGGTCCTCAGCATCGTCTCCCCGTAGATTGGACGTGGGCTCCCGCTGGTCGATCAAAGAAAAGGCCCGCGCTTAGGCAGGCCTTCTTCATTCAGAAAGGTGTTGAACGGGACCGTTCGTCACCTTGTCCATCCGGTTCAGCCGCGGCGCGCGAGCGAGAATTGTGCGCCGGAATCTGTGGTGCAATTCAACTGGCTCTGGGTTACGAGCGCGCAGTTGACCTTCGACTGGGTGTTGCGCACCAGCGACGTCATGCTGATCTCGACAAGCGTCGGGCTGACATTGACATAGTTGCCGGACGCGAGGAGCTGGTTGGTGTCGGTGGTGCGTGTCGAGAAAGTTCCGCCGGCGAAGGTGGAAACGATGCCGTTCGGATCGACCCAGGCGCCTTCGACGCCGGCAGCCTGGCGAGGCGGCGGTCCGCCGATTTCCCGTGGCGACGACTGGCATGAAGCCAGCGCTGCCGCGGCGGCCAGAAGGGTCGGAATGGCGAAAGGCTTCATTGGCGTTTTCTCCCGCGTCTTGCCAAGGCGGTTTCGTTCTGTGCGCGAAACCATGCCGCGATCATGAGTTGAAAGCAAGACCGTCACTAAAATCTCGCCGATTTTGGATTGAATCGCTCCACGTCGTAAACGTGATCAATTCTAAGACGTTAGACCGCGATTCCGTCACTCGGAACGGGCGGGCATTGCGCTGCCGCGCAACCCTTATCGGCGCCGATAAGAAAGCCCGGAGCAGCTATGCTCCGGGCCGGATCTGCAACTCATCTGCTGTGATGTCAGCGGAAGAGGATGTTCCGGAACTGCCACGGATCCTTGGTGTCGAGGTCTTCCGGGAATAGGCCCGGACGGCCCTCGAGTGGCGTCCAGTCGGTGTAGTGGCCTTCAACCGGGCCGAGATAGGGAAGTTGCACTTCCAGGCAGCGCTTGTAGTCCATCTCGTCAGCTTCGACGATGCCTGCCTTCGGGTTCTCGAGCGCCCAGACCATGCCGGCCAGAACGGCACTCGTCACCTGCAGACCGGTAGCATTCTGATAGGGCGCGATACGCCGGGTCTCTTCCAGCGACAGGCGCGAACCATACCAGTAGGCGTTCTTGTCATGGCCGTAGAGCAGCACGCCGAGTTCATCGACGCCGTCGACGAGCTCGTTCTCGTCGAGAACGTGGTGCACCGGCTGCGCATTGCCGCCGTTGCCGAACATCTCGTGAAGCGAGAGCACCGCGTCGTTGTTGGGATGATAGGCATAGTGGCAGGTCGGGCGGTAAGTGACCTCGCCATCCTTGTCACGAACGGTGAAGAAGTCGGCAATCGAGATCGATTCGTTATGGGTGACGAGGAAGCCGTACTGCGGGCCGGGCGTCGGGCACCAGGTGCGCACGCGCGTGTTTGCGCCCGGCTGTTCCAGATAGATCGCCGCCTTGCAGCCCTTCTTGTGCTTCTTGGCGTTCTTCGGCATCCAGTTCTCGTGCGTGCCCCAGCCGAGTTCGGCCGGCTGCAGGCCCTCCGAAATGAAGCCTTCGACCGACCAGGTGTTCCAGAACACGTCGAGCGGCTTCGGCTCCTTGCTGCGCTGTGTGTCGCGCTCGGCGATGTGGATGCCCTTGACGCCCGCTTTCTTCATCAGCTTCGCCCAGCCTTCGCGGTCGTCCTGATGCGGTTCCTCATATTTCAGGCCGAGATCGTCGGCGAGGTTGAGGAGCGCCTTCTTTACGAACCAGGAGACCATGCCGGGGTTGGCGCCGCAGGTCGACACCGCGGTGGTTCCGCCCGGGTTCTTCTGCTTTTCCTTGCGCACCGTTTCACGCAACGCATAGTTTGTGCGGGCCGCGTTGTCCATTTCGGTGTTGAAGTAGAAACCGAGCCAGGGTTCGACGACCGTGTCGATGTAGAGCACGTCGAGCTTGCGGCAGAGCTTCATGAGGTCGAGCGAGGAGGTGTCGACGGAGAGATTGACGCAGAAGCCTTGACCGCCGCCCTCGGTCAGGAGCGGCTTCAGCAGCTCCTTGTAGTTGTCCTTGGTGACGTATGCCTTGACGTGACGCACGCCATGGCGCTCGAAAATCTCCGTGTCCTTGGCGTCTTCACGCGGTTCGACCACAATCAACCGGTTCTTGTCGTATTTGAAGTGGCGTTCGATCAGCGGCAACGTGCCGTGGCCGATCGAGCCGAAACCGATCATGACGATCGGTCCGGTGATCTCGCCATAAACCGGGTAAGTGGTATCTGCCATTTGGTTTTCTCCTGAGAAAACATCCCTGTGAGGTTGGTTGAAACGCGCGGGAAAGCGGGCGTTCGGGTCTCTGTTCAAGCCAGCAGCGCCGGGCGTTCGATGAACGCGCCGAAGGCGCCAAAGCACTGCGATCTAGAGTATCTTGCCCGCTTCCAGGTGAAATCGCTGAAAGCGGATGCTCTAAGAGCATAGTTTCCTGTCACAATAAAGAGCCGGCGCGTCAACCGCGACTTTAGACTTTGCTTAACCGGCAATCGCCAGCAATGCCGTGATCAGCGCCTCCCGCTTGCTTACAAGGCCTTTGTAAGCAGCTTCAGGCAGCGTCAATTCGCGCAGTTGGGCAACGAAGGATTGTGCAAGCGCCGCCGCGTCGGGCCGGCTTCTGAGTGCGGCAAGCGGGTCAGAATAAATGCGGATCGTGAAAACGATCGCGCCGGTCTCGGGCAGTTTGCGAAGCGTCTGGCGTTCAACGCGTATGAAGGTCCCATCTTCGGAAAGCGAGATCGCTTCTGCATCGACCCCTTCGGACTTCGACTTCGGCAAGTGCAGTGCGCCGTCGACATTGATCGCCCAGTTGAGGCGTTCGACGAAGCGGCCGGGCGAAAGATTGTCGAACATGCGGCTGATGAGTTCGGCATTGCGCGTGCCCTGACCGAAGCCCGGAACGGGCGCATGAATCTCGTGCATTGCCCGACCGAATTTTTCCGCCAGCGACCAGGAGGACGGAAAGGCGACATAGGCAGCAGCAAGCCGCCAATCGCCATTCCTTCGCTCCATGATCGCAAGATCGTCCTGGATCAGCGAACCCGCGGTGACGAGAGGGGCGTCGCCGACGAGCGCCACCCGGCGTTTGCCAACGATCATCGCGTCGCCCTCTCGCCGGTAAAGCGCCGGATATTGTCTCGGTAGGTATTCTGTCAGGACATTCAGGAGTTCACCCTGCGCAGGTTCCGTTCCGGTCTCGGCAACGAAGATGGTCTCGCGCATGGAGGTGAGCAGCCGCGCCTTTTCATCGAGATAGAACTCAAGCGCGTCGTCCAGCTCGATCCACCGGTCGGGATCGAGCTGGGTGAGCCCGATCGTGAAGGGTTTCGACGAACCGTCATAGGGGGTGTGCTTCATGCTGGAGAACCGAAAGACTTCGCCACTTAACCATATTCCCTTCCATTGGCATGGCGGGCATTCGGCCACAAGCGATTCGTGTTATAGCTCTTGCGCGTGTATATTCTTGCTGTAATTGCATTTCCCTAATGCGTTTACCCGGAGGGATTGAGATTTGACCGTGCTTGGCGACCATCTCCAGACCTTGATGGAACTGGAGGCCCGATCGCCCGTATTGATCGCACTTTATGATCATCAGGACCGTTTGTGTTTTGCCAATGACGCATTTCGCGCCGCCTATAATCTCGCTCCGGATGACTTTCCGACCTGGGCCGATCTGATGCGGCGCAACTATGCCTGCGGCAAGGGCACGGTGGTGAAGACGGACGACATCGAAGCCTGGATCGCGGCCACGGTCCATCGGCGCGGCAAGGTCCCGTTTCGTGCGCTTGAAACCGACCTTCATGACGGCCGCTGGCTGTGGATGACCGAGACGGTCGACGCCAATGGCTTCATGCTCTGCATCGCTGTCGATATTACCACTATACACGCGGAGGAACGCGAACTGCGGCAGGACCGCGATTTCGCGGTACGCGCGTCGCAAGTGGACGAACTGACCAGCGTACCGAACCGGCGCTATACGATGAACAGGCTTAACGAGTTCATCACGAACTGCACCGGCAACCCGGACATGTGGGGTTGCGTGGCGATCATCGACATCGACTATTTCAAGGCAATCAACGATCGCTATGGCCACCAGCGCGGCGATGAAGTGCTGCTCGATTTCGCCCGCCAGATGCAAGGCTTCGTCCGCCGCTCAGACTGCTTCGGCCGAATCGGCGGTGAGGAGTTCATGCTGATCCTGCCGGACACGACGGTCAGCGAAAGCCATCTCATTCTCGATCGGTTGCTGGACAAGGTGCGGAGCGCCCGCCCGCTTTCCAACATCCCGGAGTTCTATTACACCTGCTCGGTGGGGCTTGCGGAATACCGCGAGGGCGACACCGTCAACGACATTTATGCCCGAGCGGACGAGGCTCTTTACCTTGCCAAGCGCGAAGGGCGCGACCGGGTGAAACGCTATACTCTGGCGGGTTCAGACCACGAGTTTCGCCCGGATCAAACCTCGTAGGGAATTGCCGAGGTAGAGGCGTCCGCTTTCAAGATCGGCAGGGGAGAGCCGGGAAGCGCGCGCGCGGCGCTGGCAGACGAGCTCGGTGCGCAGCACGCCGGCCAACAGGCCACAGGCGATCGGCGGGGTCTTCAGAATGCCGCTTCCGTCATCGAGAAAGACGGAGGTTATCGTGCCTTCGCAGACCTCGCCCTTTTCATTGAGCAGAATGACCTCGTCGGCCTCCGCCACGGAGAACTCGCTGCGCGCCGCCTCGAAGAGCTCACGTCGTGTCGTCTTGACCCGAAGCAGCCGGTTGCTGGAATCGAGCCTTGTGGCAGCAATCCGCGCGCGCCAGACGGTATCGTCGGGAAGAGGGGTAAAGGGAGCGGTGGCGACGGCGATGGCGCCGTGGCGATCAAGCGTCAAGCGGACCCGCAGCGGACCTTCGGCGCCGCATACCGCTTCCTTCAGGTGCCCTTCCGCAGCGCCCGCGCCCGCAAAGCCAAGCCGCCTCGCCGAGCGCGTCAACCGGGCGAGATGCAAGCGAAGCCGGACGAAGCCGCTCTCCGGCTCGAAGCGCAGCGTTTCGATCAGGGAAAAATCCGTCATCGCGCGATCTCGGCGTCGCCGATGGCGAAGCGCGCCTTCAGGAGGCATTCGTCATATTCCGCCTCGGCCTTCGAATCGAAGACGATGCCACCCCCGACATTGAAGACTGCCCGGCCGTCGGGAAACAGCGAAATCGTTCGGATTGCCACATTGAATCGCATGACGCCGTTCGGCGCGATGAAACCGATAGCGCCACAATAGGCGTCGCGCGGCCCGGATTCCAATTCATGGAGGATTTCCATCGCCCGGATCTTCGGTGCGCCGGTGATGGAGCCGCAGGGAAAGAGAGCCGCAAAAATATCGGCGATACCGGTATCGGGCCGAAGTTTGGCCCTGACGTGGCTCACCATCTGATGAACGGTCGGATAGGTCTCGATGTCGAAGAGTTTCGGGACATCCAATGTTCCGACCGTGGTGACGCGGGAGATGTCGTTGCGCAGAAGGTCGACGATCATCCGGTTTTCGGCCTGGGTCTTTTCGTCCGCCCGCATCCCGGCAATGATCGCAGCGTCCTCCTCGGCCGTCGCGCCGCGCGGGGCCGTGCCCTTCATCGGATGCGTTTCGATCCAACCGTCGGCGTCGACGCGGAAGAACAATTCCGGTGAGCGCGAAAGGAGAACCGGGCCGTCGAGCACCACCAGCGCTCCGTATTTCACCGGCTGGCGCTCGATCAGCGACCAGAAGGCCGCGCGCGGGTCGCCCGACCATCTCGCACGTATCGGCATCGTCAGGTTCGCCTGATAGCAGTCCCCTTGGCGAAGGTGCCGATGCAGGCGTTCGAACCGCGCGCGGTAATCGGGAAAGTTCCAGCCGGCGCGAGGCTCGGAAAGAAAGGGTTCGTTTTCCGTCCGTCGCTGCGGTTCGGCAAGAGGGTGACCTTCCGCGGGCGCGTCGAAGACGCCGAAGGACATCAGCGGTGTTTCCCGGTTCTCCTCGGCAAAGGGCTCGAGCTTTTCTTCGAAGAGGTGGCCGGCCTCATAGGCCATATAGCCGGCGAGCCACTTTCCGGCGCGGTGGGCGCTTTCGATTTCCGCAAGGCCGCGCCAGAATTCACTTCGCGTCCGCGCCGTGACCACGCGCGAGGGTTCGGCGAAAACCGTGGTCCGGTTCTCGCTGTCGTCCCGGAAAAGGACATGGGGCGCATTTTCGATCATCGAAGCTGGTCGTCGTCCGTTCAACATCCGGCCGTTGGAGCAAGGCCTACTGCATGTTTCCTGAAATCCTATTCGATTTAAGGATAAAACATGCAGCGATTCAAAGTGCTACAGCGACCTTTGTGCGTCTGAAAAGACGCACGGCGCTGTAACGGCTCAGGCCTTATCAAGCGCCTCCAACTCGTCGATCAGCCCCTCAATCATCGACAATCCCTGCGCCCAGAACGACGGATCTGTCGCGTCGAGCCCGAAGGGCGCCAGCAGTTCGGAGTGATGCTTGGTTCCGCCCGCTTTCAAGAGCTCGAAATACTTCTCCTGGAAGCCTTTCTCGGCCTTTCGATAAACGGCGTAGAGGGAATTCACGAGGCAATCGCCGAAGGCATAGGCATAGACGTAGAAGGGCGAATGGATGAAGTGGGGGATATAGGCCCAGTAGGTTTCATAGCCCTCGGATATCCGGATCGCAGACCCAAGGCTTTCCGTCTGGATCGAAAGCCACATTTCGCCGAGGTCGTCCGCAGTAAGCTCGCCGTCCTTGCGGGCGGTGTGGACCTTACGCTCGAATTCGTAGAAGGCGATCTGGCGCACGACCGTGTTGATCATGTCCTCCACCTTCTGGGCGAGCATCGCCTTGCGCTCACGCTTGTCCTTGGTCTGGTCGAGGAGCGCCCGGAAGGTCAGCATCTCGCCGAAGACGGAGGCGGTTTCGGCAAGCGTCAGCGGTGTCGAAGCCATCAGCGCGCCCTGTCCGCCGGCGAGTACCTGATGCACGCCGTGCCCGAGTTCATGGGCGAGCGTCATCACGTCGCGCGGCTTGCCCATGTAATTGACGAGCACATAAGGGTGGACGGACGGAACCGTCGGATGGGCGAAGGCGCCGGGCGTCTTGCCGGGCCGCACCGGCGCGTCGATCCAGCGGTCATCGAAGAAACGCCGGGCGATCGTGGCCATTTCCGGAGCGAAGGCGTGATAGGCGGAAAGCACCGTGTCCTTGGCGTCGTTCCACGAGATCAGCGCGTTCGGCGTTTCCGGCAGCGGCGCGTTCCGGTCCCAGAATTCCATCTGCTCCATGCCGAGCCACTTCGCCTTCATGGCGTAGTAGCGGTGCGAAAGGCGCGGATAAGCTGCCTTCACCGCGGCGGCCAGCGCGTCCACGACCTCCCGTTCGACGCGGTTGGCGAGGTGGCGGCTGTCGGCGATATCCTCGAAGCCGCGCCAGCGGTCGGAGATCTCCTTGTCCTTGGCGAGCGTGTTGGTGATCAGCGTGAAGGTGCGGATGTTCGCCTTGAAGGTTTCGGCGAGCGCCATCGCCGCCTTCTTGCGGGTCTCGGGCGAGGGGTCCTGCAGAAGGTTCAGCGCAACCTCGAGTGGCAACGCCTCGCCGTCGACGTTGAAGGTGAGCGCCGCGACCGTCTCGTCGAACAGGCGGTTGAAGGCGGTCGCACCGGTCATCGATTTCTCGAGGAAAAGCTGCTCCAACTTGTCGTCGAGCTGATAGGGCTTGTCCTTGCGCAGGTCGAGAATCCACGGCTTGTAGTGTGCTGCGAGGCTGTCCTTCGCGAGAGCCGCATCGATGATCTCGTCCTCGATGCGATTGAGTTCCAGCGAGAAGAACAGGAGATGAGCCGACATGTCGGTAAGCTTCGACTGGACGTCACCGTAAAGCTTGCCGTTGGCAGGCTTTGACGTGTCGGAGAAGTAGGTCAGTCCGGCAAAGGAGGCGATCCGCCCCATCAGGTCCTCAAGCGCTTCGAACTCCTTCACGGCCGCGCCGATACCCTCGTCACCGGTCTTGCCGGCCGCCTCGGTAAGCTTGCCCTTCCATTTCTTCTCGAACGCGATCGCGTCGGCGTCCGCCTTCGCCAAGTCGGAGCGGAACTCTTCCGCCGTGGAAGACACGTAAAGATCTTCAAGGCGCCAGGACGGCAGATCGCCGAGGTCGGCGGCAACGCCATGCGCCTGTCCGGCCGTCGCGCGAAGCGCGGATTGAGTGGCGGAAGCGGCAAGGTTTCGAGCGGATAGCGACATCTTCGGATTTCTCGCGTTGTGGCTGGGGCAACAAGCCATATGGGCCTCATTGCTATCGCCGCCAATGGATAAAATGCAAGCTTTTCTCAAAACATGATGTTCAGCCCTTTATGGCACGAATGGCTGGCATGATTTGGCACATGAGGTTGGCCAAAGAGTACCGCGTGTCCTAAGCAGGAGGCTTTCGTGACATCACATATTCTTGTCATCGATGACGATCCGGTCCAGCGCCGGTTGCTGACGAACATGATCGAACGGTTGGGGCACGTCGCGCATCTCGCCGACAACGGCCGCAGCGGCCTCGAACTGCTGGTGCGCAAGGGCGGCATCATCAACGTCATCCTGCTCGACCTCCTGATGCCCGAGATGAACGGCCACGGTTTTCTCGAAGCGCTTGCCGATCGCGGCGTCGATATACCGGTGATCGTCCAGACCGGACAGGGCGGCATCGAAACGGTTGTCCAGGCCATGCAGGCCGGGGCTTTCGACTTCCTGGTCAAGCCAGTATCGCCGGAGCGGCTCGCGGTCGCGATCGGCAACGCGCTGAAGATGGCGCATCGCGATGGCAAGGTGAAAACGTCGCGTCGGTCGCGCGGTGGCTCGGTCGGCTTCGACGACATCGTCTCGGCGAGCCCGGCGATGATCCGGGTCATCGATCTCGCCCGTCGCGCCGCGCAGTCCAATATCCCGATCGTGCTTGAAGGCGAATCCGGTGTCGGCAAGGAGATGGTGGCGCGCGCGATCCAGTCGGCAAGCGACCGGGCCGGCAAGCCGTTCGTCACCGTCAATTGCGGTGCGATCCCGCACAACTTGGTCGAAAGCATCCTCTTCGGTCACGAGAAGGGCGCCTTCACCGGTGCAACCGAAAAACACACCGGCAAATTCGTCGATGCGCATGGCGGAACGCTCTTCCTCGACGAAATCGGTGATCTGCCGCTCGACGTTCAGGTCAAGCTGCTTCGGGCCGTCCAGCAGGGCGAGATCGAGACCGTTGGCGCGCGTCATCCGCAGAAGGTAAACGTGCGGCTGATCTCTGCAACCAACAAGGACCTCATCAACGAGGTACGCGAAGGCCGGTTCCGGGAAGATCTCTATTATCGGCTCAACGTCTTCCCGATCACCATTCCGGCGCTGCGCCGGCGCAAGGAAGATATTCCGGTGCTGGTGCGCGCCTTCGTCGAGCGCTTTGCCGCCGAGCAGCGGCTCAATGCACCGCTGACGGTGTCGAGCGGCGCGATGGCGCTGCTGACAGCCTACGACTGGCCGGGCAATATCCGCCAACTGGAGAACGCGATTTTCCGCGCGGTGGTGCTCGCAGACGGCAACGAACTCACGGTGAAGGACTTTCCGCAGATCGCGACCCAGATTCCCGGCTATGTCGTCGCCGATCGTTCGGGTTTCTCCTGGGGCGAGGCCGGGCCGGAGCGCGCTCCGACGCTTGCCGGATATGCTCCTAACGCTCATGCCGATTTGAAGGTCGCGGAACAATCAACGTCCCGAGAGCATGCGCCGGACAACCGCCTGGAGAACGCCATTGCCAGCATCGATGAAGGTGGGGACGTGCGGAAACTCGCCGAAGTCGAGGAAGAACTGATTCGTTTTGCGTTGAAGTTCTACCGCGGGCAAATGAGTCAAGTGGCGCGAAAACTCGGAATAGGGCGCTCGACGCTCTACCGAAAGCTCAAGGATTACGGCATAGATCCCGATAATCCGCTGCGCGAAGCCGCATAAATTCGACGCATTCACAACTCATTAGCCGTGCAATTGGGGCACCGCCGTTTAGACCTTGTTAGTGAACTGTTCACTATATTATAAGGGGCGGTGACGACTGTGGCATATTTGCCATGCTGTCACCTTATTTGACAGTCATCTGAGACAACAAAGCACGGTTGTCCGTCGGACGGGGATTGAATGCCAAATTTGTTCGGTTTGAAGAAGCCAGTCGGCTTCTTAGCGCGCAGAGTCTGCTCGGCGATCGCCCGCAAGGCGCCGCAGGTTCTTGCCTCAATCGCTTTGGCGGCGTCCCTCGTCACGCCGGGCATGGCACCTCCGGTCGAGGCCGCCGGCCAGACCCGAACTTTGAAGCTCTATTTCATCCATACGAAGGAAAAGGCGCAGATCACCTTCAAGCGCAACGGCCGCTACGATTCCAAGGGGTTGCAGCAGGTTAACCGTTTCCTGCGCGACTGGCGGCGCAATGAACCGACCAAGATGGACCCGAGGCTTCTCGACCTCATCTGGGAAGTCTACCAGAAGAGCGGTTCACGCGATTATATCCACGTCGTTTCCGCCTATCGCTCCCCGGCCACCAACGGCATGCTGCGGTCCCGCTCCAAGGGGGTCGCGAAGAAAAGCCAGCACATGCTCGGCAAGGCAATGGATTTCTACATCCCAGACGTTCGGCTCAAGACGCTGCGCGAGATCGGCATGAAGTTCCAGGTCGGCGGCGTCGGCTATTATCCAACGTCCGGCTCTCCTTTCGTCCACATGGACGTCGGCGGCGTACGCGCCTGGCCGCGCATGACCCGCAACGAGCTCGCGCGCCTCTTCCCGGACGGCAAGACCATGCACGTGCCTTCCGACGGCAAGCCGCTGCCGGGCTACCAGCAGGCCGTTGCCGATTACAAGCGGCGCGTCGGGGCCTCGGCCATCGAAGTTGCCGGCGGCGGCGCCAAGGGACCGGGTGACGTCAGCGGCAAGCGCAGCGGCAATCTCTTCGCCATGCTCTTCGGCGGTGGCGGCGACGAGGATGAAGAACCAGCGGCAATCGCCGCCGGCGCTGCGGACGACGGCGAGGCACCGGCCGCATCCGCGCCGGCTGCGCAGGAAGCGCTTCCGGGCGTCGCGGGATCGGTCGCCGGCTCGACAACGGAAGAACAGCAGAACATCAATGCGCCGGTTCCGGCCGTGCGCCCGGCGTTCAAGGATACGCCGGCCAACGGCGGCGTCGCGGTTGCGCTTGTCGCCCCCGAGAAGAACACTGCCCAGGAGGCGATGGCTGCGGCCATGCAGCAGACGCCGGCCGTGCCGCCGGAATATGCGGATCTCAGCACGCTGAAGGTGCCGGTTCCTCAGATGCTTGATCGTCGCGATATGAATTCGCTGGTTGCCAACGAAACGCTTGTGGCGTCTGCCGACGCGGCGATCGGCGACACCGAAGCTCAGGCGCTCGCTTTCGTGCCGGTGCCCGCGATGCGTCCGGCCGGAGAAGCTGCGCTTGCGGCCGTTGCCGGAGTCGAGGTTGCCGTCCCGGCTGTCGCCGATCATGCCGTTGTAGCGTCCGCCGAGGCGCCGAGCGACGTCGCTGCTGAGGCGGCAACGCGGGTGGCACTCGCAGCGCCGACAGCAGAACCCGAACAAATCGCACAACCGATTGAACTGGCCGCCTATGCGCCGCAGTCCAGCGCGAGCTCGAAGGCGTCGGTTTTTGACAGCGCCTTCGGCACGCAGGCGGAGGCACCGGCGAAGGGCAATCGGCCGAAGAAGCGGGATGCGGAAGCTGCGACCCGTTCGTCCGTCCGCACCGAGCCCAAGCTGACGCAGAAGATCATTTCGGAATGGGCGCTTTCGACCGGTCGCGTCGCTAACCTGTCGAAACCCGTCAAGGCACCGCGTTTCGTCAGCAAGTCGCTTCGGGCGGCCCCGACGACAGTCTATGCTGCGGGCTTTACGAGTGGCGTCCGCGCGGTCGATACGGCGCGCTTCAGCGGCAGTGCAGTGAATTTCATGGAAGTGAAAAAGTTCAGCACCAACTGATCGCTACCCTTCCCGGAACAAAAATGCCCGCCGGACGCACCGGCGGGCATTTTGTTGGAATGCGGCGGCGTACTTATGCTGCGTCTTCGGCTGCGGGAACCATGCCCAGCGCCTGCAGATAAGTGTCGAGGATCGCTTCCTGTTCCATGCGCTCGTCATGGTCCTGCTTACGGATGGAAATGACCTTGCGCAGGATCTTGGTGTCGAAGCCCATCGACTTTGCCTCGCCATAGACATCCTTGATGTCGTCGGCGATGGTCTTCTTTTCCTCTTCCAGCCGTTCGATCCGTTCGATGAAAGCGCGAAGCTGGTCGCGTGCGACGCCGTGAGCATCCGACATGATCTTCTCCTTATGTGGGGAATGATTTCCTGGGTGCTGTGACCTGCCGCGAACCGCAGCCGAGGTCAAGGGCGATTGCGCAACAGCGGCGCGATTTCCCAGAGCACGATCCCGGAAAATACGACGCGTTTTCCGCCTCCACCGCGTCGCCAGCCCAAGTGGAACTATGGTGAAGCTTATTCCTTTGGGCGGTTGCGCTCGAAGGCGAGCTTTTGCTCAGCGGATGCGTCCGTTTGATGCTGCGCGCGCCACTCTTCATAAGGCATGCCGTAGATGACCTCGCGCGATTCCTCCTTGCTCATCTCTATGCCGGAGGCTTCAGCCGCTTCCCGGTACCAGTTGGACAGGCAGTTGCGGCAGAAGCCGGCGAGATTCATGAGATCAATGTTCTGAACGTCGCTGCGTTCGCGCAGATGCGCCACCAGCCGCCGGAAGGCCGCGGCTTCGAATGCGGTTTGCTGATCCTGGCTGAGTTCCGTCATCATGGGTCTCCTCTGACAGTGCCCGTGCGTCTTTTCAGACGCGTAAAGGACGCTGTAGCACTTTGAATTGGTGCATGTTTTATCCTTAACTCGGCTGCGATCTAGTGGTCAGCCGTCATAGGCACCCGTGCGCGAGGGGTGCCGCTGATAGTCATGCAGCATCGGCAAGCCGTTGAGTTCCGCCAGGACGGGGACGAGGCGCCGAGCCCAGGCGGCGACGCCGGTCGCGTCGGCGATCAGGTCCTGGCGGATCTCGATCAGAGCGTGGGCGATGCCCGGCGTCATGCAATGCCGGTACATGGTATCGCCGCGCAATGCCCCATCATAGGGATCATTGTTGCCGACGACGATATCGCCCGTTGCTTCAAGCCGCTCTATCAGCGGAAACACCGCGCGCGGGTCGTTGTCCCAGAGCACCGCGGCATGCCACGGGCGGGCGATACCCTTCCAGGTCGGCGTGAAGGAATGAAGCGAGATCACCAGCGGCGCCCGTCCCCCCGCCGCGGCGGCGCGCGCGATGGTCTGCGACACGGCGCGGTGGTAAGGGCGATGGAAGCGGTTTAGCCTGTTCTCCCATTCCTCGTCGGTGATCGGATGATTGCCGGGGATGATCGCGCCGTCGGAGATCTTCATGATCAGCGTCGGGTCGTCCTCGCCGCGGTTCGGATCGATCAGCAGCCGCGAGAAGCAACCGAGCACGGCCGGCGCATCGAGTGCGGCGGCCAATTCCCTGATAAGCGGGTCGACGCCGATGTCATAGGCGATGTGACGGGCGAAGGCGCTTTCCGGAAGTCCTAGCCTTCCGTATTCCGGTGGAAGGCGATTCATGGCGTGGTCGGCCAGAAGAACGAGACCATTCGCCGGATTGCCTTCAATGATCTCGTAAGGGGAATAGTGCTGCATGCCGCTCCTGCTCGATCTGCCAACGCCGGCTCGTGATCGCATGCGCAACCGCTATTCGCAAGAAAAAGGCGAAACTCTTCCACCTTCTGTCACCAGAATGCCAATTATAATCGATTAGGGTTGCGTTGACTTTCGGGGCTGGTCGTCGCAAGAAAGTGCCACGCAAATCAAAACGGAGTTCCGTTGGAAGCCGTGTCTAGACATCCTTTTTCCGAAGCGAAACCGGCCCTGGGAACGTTCTGGGCCACCTTCCTGTTTTTATTGGCAGTCTCTGGTTCGTTTATCTTCGCCGACGAGGCTCGTGCCGATTTTCGTGTCTGCAACGGCACGCAAACCTTGGTTGGCGTGGCGATCGGTTACCGCGCCAAGGAAGGCTGGGTGACGGAAGGCTGGTGGCAGGTGCCGGCGACGACCTGCGCGACCCTGATCGAGGGTGAGCTGCAATCCAGATACTACTACCTCTACGCGGAAGATGCGGTGCGCGGCGGCCGCTGGACCGGCGACGTCAACATGTGCGTCGCCGAGAACGAGTTCAAGATCACCGGCGTGCAGGACTGCTTCGCACGCGGCTTCCAGCGGATGGGATTCAAGGAATATGACACGGGGCGGCAGGGCAGCTGGATGGTTCAGCTTTCCGATACACCCGGCACGCAGGAAAGCCAGAATTGATGAAGCGGAACAGAAAAGTCAAAATTCTCGCCACACTCGGACCGGCGTCATCCGACGAGCAGATGATCCAGAAGCTGCATGAGGCGGGGGCCGATCTGTTCCGTATCAACATGAGCCATGCGAGCCATGACGTCATGCGCTCGATGATCGAGAAGATCCGCAGCGTCGAAGCCCGTTGCGGCCGGCCGATCGGTATTCTCGCCGATTTGCAGGGGCCGAAGCTGCGCGTCGGCAAATTTGCCGAGGGCAAGGTCGAGCTCAAGATCGGCCAGACGTTCACCCTCGACAACAAGGAGATCCCCGGCGACAACACCCGCGTCTATCTTCCTCATCCGGAAATTCTCGAGGCGGTGAAACCTGGCGACCGCCTGCTGATCGACGACGGCAAGCTGCACCTCAGGGCCGAGAAGACGAACGGCAAGAGCATTGTCACGACCGTTGTTTCCGGGACGAGGATATCGGATCGCAAGGGCGTGAGCCTGCCCGACACGCTGCTCGGCGTCGGCGCGCTGACCGAGAAGGACCGCGTTGATCTCGACGCCGTGCTGGCGACGGGGCAGATCGATTGGGTGGCACTCTCCTTCATCCAGCGGCCCGAGGACCTCGCCGAGGTTCGAAAGATTGCCAGGGGCCGCGTCGGCCTGATGTCGAAGATCGAAAAGCCGCAGGCGATCGAACGTATCGACGAGATCATCGAGCTTTCGGACGCGCTGATGGTGGCGCGCGGCGACCTCGGCGTGGAGATGCCGCTCGAATCCGTTCCCGGCCTGCAGAAGCAGCTGACGCGCGCCTGTCGGCGTGCCGGCAAGCCTGTCGTCGTCGCGACCCAGATGCTGGAGTCGATGATTTCGTCGCCGGTTCCGACCCGCGCTGAAGTGTCCGACGTGGCCACGGCCGTGTTCGAGGGCGCCGATGCGGTCATGCTTTCGGCCGAGTCCGCCTCCGGTGAGTATCCGATCGAGGCGGTTGCGACCATGGCCTCAATCGCGAGCAACGTCGAACGCGATCCGCATTATCCCGGCATCATCTATGCACAGCGCACGCCGCCGGAGGCGACCGGCGCCGACGCCATTTCTCTCGCCGCTCACCAGATCGCGGAGACGCTGAAGCTGGCGGCGATCGTCACCTATACGTCGTCAGGCGCAACGGGCCTGCGCGCAGCACGCGAGCGGCCGCAGGTGCCGGTTATCGCGCTTTCGCCGATCGTCGAGACCGCAAGGCGCCTTTCGGTCGTCTGGGGCCTGCACTGCGTCGTGACCGAAGATGCGACCGATCTCGACGATATGGTCAACCGGGCCTGCCGGATCGTCGCGTCAGAGGGCTTCGGAAGGCCGGGCGACCGTATCATCATCTCCGCCGGCGTGCCGCTCGGAACGCCGGGCGCGACCAACATGCTGCGCATCGCCTATATCGGCTCGGACGGGCTCACCGGCGTATAAGACTTTCCTGCATTGGAGTATTGCTACTGCACGTTTCGTTAAATCGTAACCGATTTAAGGAGAAACATGCAGCAATTCAAAGCGCTACAGCGTTCTTTGCGCGTCTGACAAGACGCGCGGCGCTGTGGCGGCGAGGCGGGCTTCGGCCTGCCGCGCTACCTCCTGCAGGTCGAGCGGCTTGCCCGCCAGCTTCTCGATCGCAGCAACGACGACGTCGGTCACCACGTAGTCTGGCTTGTGCCCGAGATTGCCGATCCACAACAGTTCCGAGCCGGCGATGTCGCGCGCAAGGCCGCGCGCATGGATATCGGCGAGAACGATGGTGTCGCTGTCGCCGGTGATGATGACGGTCGGTGCCGTGATCTCGCCATAGCGCGGAGAGATACGCGTCACGTAGGCGTGCAGGTTGGCAATGTCGATTGCGTTGTGGCGAAAGGTCATCGGCCGGAGCACCAGATGGGGAGCGGTCTTGTTTATGTAATCCACGGGTCGCGTGTTGGGTGAGAAGATCGAGAGCGTGCTGCTGTCGATGAGGCGCAGGCCAAGCGGCGTCGCGACGGTGTGGGCGAAGACCCAGCCAAGGCAAGGAAGCTTCGTCAACGTGACGTACCAGTCGATTCCGCCAGGCCAGGGATGCGTCGCCGGTGCGAGAAGAACGACGCCTGCGGTTCGCTCGGGGTGATGAAGCGCGAAACTTGCGGCAATCGCACCACCGAAGGAATGGCCGACGATGATGGCACGATCGATGCCACGACGCTCCATCAGTTTCGCGATCGCATCCGCCTGACCGTCGGGCCAGCCATTGACGGCTCCGCCCCGCTCTGAATAACCGTGTCCCGGCCGGTCGACGAAAAGCAGCTCCGCCCGCCCTTCCAGCGCCGGCCTGAAGGCATGCATCTGGTCGAGCAGATTGCCGCCGGCACCGTGGATGAAGACGACAGGCGGCAGATCGGCACTGCTCGGCGCGGCCACGTGAACGCAGTTCATGCGGAAGCCGCCGACATCGACGAGTTCGCCTTGGTTCGGAAAGCGTGCGGATAAGCGGCGCGCCTGCCAGATACTATAGCCGACGCTGGCGATTATCGGGATGGCGAGAAGCAGTAGCGCGGCGAGCATGATCGGATCGGTCTTCCCCAAATTGCGCTTGAGAAAGTCCAGTTTCTACCGCATGTGCCTTCGGAAGCAATCCCGGGACGACCGTTTGCGCGCCGCCGCCGCGACGCGGGGCCGTGCTGCACGCAGCTTGCGTAGCGAAGCGATGACACAATAAAATCCGTTCCAGCTCAGGTCCGGCTGCCCGCGAGCTTCTCCGCCAATTCGCCAAGCTGTTCCTGCGCCTTTCGATCCGAAGGGTAGATGTCGAGGAACTGTTGCCAGGCCCGCATCGCCAACTCGTCCTTGCCGGCGGCAGCGAGCATGGTGGCCATGCCCGCAAGAGCGCCGAAATGCCGCGGCTCGATCGCGAGCACGCGATTTATGTCGGACATCGACTTGCGGTAGTTGCCCATTTGATAGTGCAAGGTGGCGCGGCGGTTCCAGCCTTCAACGTAATTCGGGGCAAGAACGATCACTTGGTCGAGGATGTCGAGCGCGACGGGCTGCTTGTCGTCGGTGATCGCCTTGTCAGCCCATTGCATCAGGAGGTTCACCGTGGCGCTACCGGATTCCTGCCATTCGAGACGGATGCGTTCGGCCACCTGCCGCGCCCTGGCTTCGTCGCGTTCCTTCTTCAGGTCGGCGAACAGAGAATCAAGACGTTGTTTCGGTGTGGTGAGGTTTGCCGTTTCCGCTTGCGGCGAGGGTTCCGCCGCCCGGAGTGAATTGTCGGCTCCTGGGGAGACGGTGAGCGTGGCAAGACATGCCAGAATCGTGGTCACAAAAATACGCATGGCGGACATCGTAGCCCGCCATGGAACAAGATCAAATCAAATATGGGGGATCACCAAAGGCGAACCGCCAATCAGGCAGGGCAATTCGGCCGCTGCCCAGGAGCCTCAGCCCTGACGAGCCTTGAAGCGAGGGTTCGACTTGTTGATGATGTAGACGCGGCCCTTGCGACGAACCAGACGGTTTTCGCGGTGACGGGTCTTCAGCGACTTGAGCGAATTCTTGATCTTCATTTTCCTGATCCGCAGGTTTCGGGGAACGAAAATTCGCCCGGTAATCTCTAACAATCAAAAGCGCGCCATTCAGCGCGCTCTAAGTAGGCAGCCAAATACCGTGTCGCCCCTATTGTGTCAACCGCAAGACAGGGGATTTTACCGCCGCGCAGCGCAAATCTGTGGGCTTCGCCTCAGCTCAGCCGGGTGAAGTGGCCCATCTTGCGGCCGGCGCGTGCCTCGGCCTTGCCGTAGAGGTGAACGAGCACGTTGCGTTCGGCGAGCAAGCCCGGGACCTCGGCAATTTCGTCGCCGATGAGATTCTGCATTACGCAGTCCGAATGACGCGAAGGGTCGCCTAGCGGCAGGCCGGCGATCGCGCGGATATGCTGCTCGAACTGCGAGACGACGCAGGCCGCTTCCGTCCAATGGCCGGAATTGTGAACGCGCGGGGCGATCTCGTTGACGACGACGCTGCCATCGGCCAGCACGAAGAACTCGACTCCGATCACGCCGACATAGCCGAGCGCGTCGAGTATGACCGTGGCCGCGGCCCGCGCGGCGTCTGCTGTCGCAGAGCCCACAGACGCCGGCACGGTGGAGGTGTGGAGAATACCGTTCCGATGAACGTTTTCCGCCGGATCGAAACAGACGCTCTTGCCGTCGGGGCCGCGCGCGGCGATGATCGAGATCTCCCGCTCGAACGATACGAAGCTTTCCAGGATGAGGGGGACCTGTCCCAGAGCCATGAAGGCGCCGGCTGGATCGTCCTTAGTCGAGCGGAACACGCGCTGGCCCTTGCCGTCATAGCCGAGCCGACGGGTTTTCAGGACCCCAGCGCCACCGAAATCGGCGAGTGCCATTTCCAGGTCGACTTGACTGTCGACGGAGTGAAAGCGCGCCGTGGCGATGCCGCAGTCATTGATGAAGCGCTTCTCGACGAGCCGGTCCTGCGCCACTTCCAGCGCCTTCGGCGGCGGAAAGACCGGGCGCGAGGCTGCCAACCTGATGGCTGCGGAGACGGGTACGTTTTCGAACTCGTAGGTGATGAGGTCCGAGACCGCGGCGAGCTCGTAGAGTGCGTGCACGTCGTCGTAAGGCGCGACGATCTGCGCGTTCGCGACCTGGGCGGCGGGACAATCCGGCTGCGGCTCGAGGATGACGGTGCGGAAGTTCAGGCGGGCAGCCGCCATCGCCAGCATGCGGCCGAGCTGGCCGCCGCCAATGATGCCGATGGTCTTCATGCCTCGTCCACCGGGTACTCGGCGACCGAGACGGTCTGCTGTTCGCGCCAGTCGTCGAGGCGGTCGGCGAGGTCGTCGTCGCCAAGTGCGAGGACGGCGGCGGCAAGCAGCGCCGCATTGATCGCTCCCGCTCTTCCGATCGCCAGAGTGCCAACGGGAATGCCGGCTGGCATCTGCACGATCGAAAGCAGGCTGTCCTGGCCGGAAAGCGCTTTCGACTGCACCGGAACGCCGAAGACCGGCAGCGGCGTCATCGATGCGCACATGCCCGGCAGGTGCGCCGCGCCGCCGGCGCCGGCGATAATCACCTTGAAGCCTTCGTCGCGTGCGCCCTTGGCGAAACTCACGAGCCGATCCGGCGTGCGGTGTGCAGAAACGATGCGGGCCTCGTAGGCGATGTCGAGCGCCTCGAGCGTATCGGCGGCGTTCTTCATCGTCTCCCAGTCCGACTGGCTTCCCATGATGATGGCGACGGGCGGGGTGGTGGTGTCGGTCACTTCTGTCTGGATCCGTTTCAGGCGATGATGTCTTCAGGCGATGATATCAGGGATGATCTGGTCTTCGATCTTGGTGATCTTGTCCTTGATGGCCAGTTTCTTCTTTTTCATGCGCTGGATGCGCAGTGCATCGCAACCGGTTTGGATCATCGCATTGATGGCCGCATCGTAATCTTCATGTTCCTGCCTCAGGCGCGCAATGGTCAGTCTGAGTTCGGCCTGGTCCTGGTCCGGCATGCAAAATGATCCCCATCAGCCCGGCCGCCGTGATCTGCGATCCGGAATTTTCATGCGCCGCTCTACCACATCTTGGGCGGTAACGGGAAGTTATCCGACGTCATCATTTCGCCTTCGACAAATGAAAAATGGCGTGGCAGAGTAATAAGGTTTCAACCATGAAACATCCGGCATTTACCTGCCGGATGCAAGCAAAAGGAAGGGACTGCCAAATGACCATTGAGGCTCATCTTGCAACGCTTGAGAAAAAACATGGCGCCCTGGAACAGGAGCTCCACGCAGCTCTCAACTCACCGTCCTGCGAGGACGAGTTGATCAGCGACCTCAAGCGGAGGAAGCTGCGCATCAAGGACGAAATCGAAAGACTCCGTTCCTCGACTCACTGATTCTGAACGGTATTTTCGTGAGGCGTTGTCTGCTTTGGTGACGACGCAACAAGGTCAAGAACCAATCCCATCACGGAATGCATGAACAATAGACCGGGCTTGGCGCCCGGTCTATTTCTGCCGGGATCTGTTTGCCGACGGAAAATCGTTACAGTTTTCCCGGAAATCGCTACGACCAGAACTGGTCAAGCCATAGATTGAGCTTGTCGAAGCCCGGCTTGTGGATCGCATAGATCCGCCGCGTTCCGCTGGATGAAACCGACACCAGATTGCAGTCGAGCAGCGCCTTGAGATGCTGCGATACCGCCGGACGGCTGATTGGCAAGCCTTCGGCCAATTCGTTCACCGTCTTCGGCGCGCGCCGCAGTTCCTCCAGCAGGTGGCGCCGGTTCGGATCCGCGATGGCATCGAAGGGGTCCGCGATGGTCATGGCCGAACGTTAAGCGAATTCTACGCAAGCGGCAAGAAAATTGTGCGCTGCGGCATGCGTTTGCTTCGCAGCAATTTCGGGACGCCTCAGCCGCCCGACATGAGGCTTGTAAGACCATCCCACACGAGCCTCGATCCGGCGATAAAGGCCATCGTGTACATGAACGGATAGAAGATCTGCGGCTTCATCCGCCGGACGATCCAGGCGCCGCAGGCGGTCGCCACCATCGCCAGCGGGAAAAGCGTGGCGGATGTCTTCAGGTTGCTGATGTCGAGTTGGCCAAGGGCAAAATAGGGAATGAGTTTCACCGCATTGAGGACGGCGAAGAAGCGCACGATGGTTCCGGTATATTCACGCGGATCGAGCTTCAGCGGCAGTGCATAGATCTGAAAAGGCGGACCGCCGGCATGGGCGACGAAGCTGCCGTACCCGGCAAACGAGCCCCAGAGGGCGGCCGGGCCGGCTCGGTGCTGCTTCGGGGCGATCGCTACGCCGTTGCGTGAACGCCAGACATTGTAGGCGTAGCGCAATACGAACAGCACCGTTATAAGGCCGATGATCAATCTCAGCGCGTCGCGCGACACATAGGCCGATGTTGCCCAGCCGATGGCGATGCCGGTGATCGCGCCGGGGAGCAGCATTGTGAGCGTCTTCCGATCGCCATGTTTGCGCCAGATCCATAAGGAGACGATGTCCATGGCAATGAGAATCGGCAGCAGCAGCGCTGCCGCCTGCACGGGCGACACCGCCATCGACAGAATCGGAACGCCCATCAACGAAAGCGCTTCTCCCATGCCGCCCTTGCTGAGGCCAACGAGCAGGACTGCGGGGACGGCGATGAGATAGAAGTCGAAATCGGGAAGCATGGGTGGCGGTTGATCCTTTTGTCATCTCCGTCTATCGGTTTTCCCGAACGAAATCGAGTGGCGGCTTTCGCTCCTACAGCGCCGCGCGTCCGATCGGACGCGCTAAAGCGCTGTAGCACCTTGAAGTGCCGCATGATTTTGTCCCTCCGATGTAAGGAATCCTGCAGTGAAGCAGGTGTCGCCAGGAACGGATGTCATGAGCAATGTAGAAAACCGCTGCCGCCTTGTGCTGATCGTGCCGGACATGGCGGACGCCGCGCAACGTTCGAAGCAGCTTGCCGATGCGTTGAGGGGAGGCGACGTGGCGTCCGTCATCCTGCCGCAGTACGGCCTCAGCGACGCCGAGTTCCAGAAGCATGCCGAACTGCTGGTGCCGGTGATCCAGCAGGCGGGTGCGGCGGCGCTGATCGAGGGTGACACGCGGGTCGCGGGACGCGCCAAGGCGGATGGTCTGCACATCGCCGGCGGCGCCGATGCGCTCGGCGACGCGATCGAGAAGCACACGCCGAAGCTGATCGTCGGAGGAGGCAACGCCTCTGATCGCCATCACGCGCTCGAAATAGGTGAGCTCAGGCCGGACTATGTCTTCTTCGGCCGTACCGACGGCGACATCAAGCCGGAAGCGCATCCGAAAAACCTCGCACTCGCCGAATGGTGGGCATCGATGATCGAAATTCCCTGTGTCGTCATGGGCGGTACCGATCCGCAATCGGTGCTTGCGGTCGCCGAAACGGGAGCCGAGTTCGTGGCTCTTCGCCTGGCGGTCTTCGGCGAGCCCGAGCAGGCGCCGGCGGTTGTTGCTGCCGTCAACGCATTGCTTGACGAAAAAGCGCCACGGTTTGAAGATTAAGACGATCCGATGTTGAGCCGCTTGTCGTCGAAGTCCAGCCGGGCTGCAGCCCTCCTTATGGCCGTCGCTCTCGTGGCGATGCCGGTTCGCGCCCAGCAACCGGCCAGCGGTGCGCCTGCCGAGGAAGGAAACGCGCCAAAGCGCGGGCGGATTACTCCCTTCAACGGTGCGGCCCCGCCGGAAGGCGCGGCTCCGCAGCAGAAGCCCAGCACCGACGCGGCAAAAAAGGCGAAGGCCGGTGATGGCAGCACGCCGTCGGAAGGCGTCAATGTCATCGATCGCATGGGCGCGCAGTTGCCGGCGCTTCCGGCGGAAAAACCGTTCACCGGAAAAGTGGACGATGCCTATGGCGCCTTCCAGCGCGGATACTATCTGACGGCGATGGACTTGGCGCTGCCGCGGGCGCAGCTCGGCGACCCGGCAGCGCAGACGCTGGTTGCATCGATCTTGGAGCAAGGTCTTGGCGTCGCGCGCAACGCCAAGGAGGCAGCCTTCTGGTACGGCCAGGCTGCCGATAACGGCGATCCGGCGGCCATGTTCAAATACGCCCTGATCCTGATGGAGGGGCGTCACGTCAAGCGCGACAGGAAGAAATCCGAGGAACTGATGAAGAAGGCTGCCGACCTCGGCAATGCCTCGGCCCAGTTCAATTACGGACAAACGCTCGTTGCCGATATGCCGGGCGAGAAGGGCCTGAAGGCGGCGATGCCCTATTACGAGAAATCCGCCGAGCAGGGCATCGCCGACGCACAATATGCTCTCTCGCAGATCTATCTCAACGTCGACGGCATAGACGAGAACAAGCGCGCGCGTGCCCGGGAATGGCTGCAGCGCGCTGCCCGCGCCGGCTACGACACGGCCCAACTCGACATGGCGATCTGGCTCGTGGAAGGCATCGCCGGCGACCGCAACCTCGAAGAAGGCTTCGCCTGGATGAAGCGTGCGGCGGAAAGCGGCAATGTCGTGGCGCAGAACCGGCTGTCGCACCTCTATGTCAACGCGATCGGTACACGTCCCGATCCGGTCGAGGCGGCGAAGTGGTATGTGCTGTCGCGCCGCGCCGGCCTCAAGGACGATGCGCTCGAGGACTTCTATCTGGGCCTCAACGAACGACAGCAGAAATCCGCGCTTGCCGCGGCGAACAAGTTCCGCTCCTCCTGACATAGGCTGCGCGCCAAGTAGTGATCGCTGGTCTGTTTGACGGCGGCAACGCTATTTCGCTTGAACTTCCGCGGCTTTTGTGGTCTTGAGGCCGCGGTTTTTGTCCGCGGCTTCCCCATTCTCGATACTCGCCCTGCGGACGGAGTGAATTCACTCGGTTTTTTGACGACGGACGAGCTTCGGTCGCGCCCTGCGCGCCTTCGGGCAGGATACGTCAGACAGGTTCAATGTCCGGTTCGAGATGGCTCGGCCGGCCTTCGCTATCAAAGGATTCGCCACATGGCTCGTTCTGCCCTTCTCAATGTCATGGTCCAGGCCGCCTTCAAGGCCGGCAAGTCGCTGGCGCGCGATTTTGGCGAAGTGCAGAACCTCCAGGTGTCGCTGAAGGGGCCGAGCGACTATGTTTCCCAGGCCGACCGCAAAGCCGAGCGGATTATCCGCGAAGAACTGCTCAAAGCCCGGCCGACCTATGGCTTCCTCGGCGAAGAGGGCGAGGAGATCAAGGGAACCGATGGAGCGCACCGCTGGATCGTCGACCCGCTCGACGGCACCACCAACTTCCTGCACGGCATCCCGCATTTTGCCGTTTCGATTGCGCTGGAACGTCAAGGCGAAATCGTCGGTGCCGTCGTCTTCAATCCGGCAACGGACGAGCTCTACACCGCCGAGAAGGGCGGTGGTGCTTTCCTCAACGACCGCCGCCTGCGCGTCGGCGCCCGCAAGAACCTGTCGGATGCCGTCATCGCCACTGGCACGCCGCATCTCGGCCGCGGCAATCATGGCAAATATCTGATCGAACTTCGCCATGTCATGGGCGAAGTCGCCGGCATCCGTCGTTTCGGCTCCGCCTCCCTCGACCTCGCCTATGTGGCCGCAGGCCGCTATGACGGTTACTGGGAACGCGATCTCGCTGCATGGGATATTGCGGGCGGCATCCTGCTCATCCGCGAGGCCGGCGGCTGGGTGACCGACGTCGGCGGCGGCAGCAAGCCGCTCGACGACGGTTCGGTCGTTTGCGGCAATGAATACATCGCCAAGGCGTTGCGCGATGTGATCCATCGCCCCGTCCCGGCGAAGTAAACGGCAGCCTTCTTCCTGGACTTCGAAGCCTCCGGTGGCAAGGCGGGCTTCAGTAAGCCAGCGCGCAGCCGTCCTTGCGCGGATCCGAGCCAGCCCGCAGCACGCCGCTGGCAGTGTCGATCATGATTGCCTGGCCGCCGCCATGGGGCATCTCGGCCATCTTGATCTCGTGGCCTAACGCCGCGAGGCCGTTCAGCACATCCTCGCGGATGCCGCGCTCGGCCTCGAAACGGCCCATCTGGTGAAAGCCGCGGGCGCAGTCGATGGCCTCCTGCACGTTCATGCCAAAGTCGAGGATATTCGTCAGCACATGGCTTTGGCCGACCGGTTGGAAGCCGCCGCCCATCACGCCGAAGCAGAGCCAAGGCTTCCCGTTCTTCATGGCCATCGCCGGGATGATGGTGTGCAGCGGGCGCTTCCAAGGCGCCACGCAATTGGGATGCGCAGGATCGACGCGGAAGCCGGTGCCGCGGTTCTGCAGCAGCACGCCGGTCTTCGGACTGGTCAGACCGGTGCCATAGGGCCAGAACAGTGAGTTGATGAAGGAGCAGGCATTGCCCGCTTCGTCAACCACGCTGATATAAACCGTATCGCGATAAGTGGTGCCGCCGGCCGGGCCCAGCGCCGGCATGGCTTTCTTCAGGTCGATGTGGCCGCGCAACTCGTCGGCGAAGCCGGCCGACAGCAGCTTCTCAACAGGCACATCGGCAAAGGCGGGATCGGCGACATACATGTCGCGCGCCTGGAAGGCGAGCCTCGTGACCTCCGCTTCGATATGGAAACGCTCGATACCGACGGGATCGTATTTGCTCAGGTCGAAGCCGCTCAGGATGTTGAGCATCAGCAATGTCGTGATGCCGACGCCGTTCGGCGGGATCTCCATAAGCTCGATGCCGCGATAGGTCGTCGAAATCGGCTCGACCCAGAAGGCCTCTTGCATCGCGAAATCCTCCAGCGCATGCATGCCGCCCAGGCTGCGTAGGTAGGCCGTCATGTCCTCGGCGACCCAGCCGGTATAAAAGCCGTCGCGGCCCTTGACGGCGATCTCGCGCAAGACTTTCGCATGCTCGGGCTGGTGGAAGACCTCACCGGCCTTCGGCGCCCGGCCGTTTGTCAACCACATGCGCGCGGAATTGGCGTCCGCCTTCAGCTTGCCTTCATTGCGGCTCCAATCGGTGGCGACCCGCTCGGTCACCACGAAGCCTTCCTCGGCATGGCGGATAGCGGGCTGCAGCAGCTCGGCCAGCGGCATGGAGCCGAAACGCTGGTTCAGCTTGCTCCAGGAGTCGACCGCACCGGGAATGGTGACGGCATGCACGGAGGTCAGCCCGATCTCTGTCAATCCCTGCTTCAGCAGATGCTCGGCGGTGAGGCCCTTGGGCGCGCGGCCCGAGCCGTTAAGGCCATAGACCTTTCCGTTCTTCCTGTCGGCATCCGCCAGATTGAGACTTGCCGGGGCGAAGAGGACGAAATTGTCGCCGCCGATGCCGGTCGAGCCCGGCTCGACCACGCATTGCACGGCGCAGGCGGCGATAGCGGCGTCGGCGGCGTTGCCGCCGCGGCGCAGGATCTCGATGGCGGCGAGCGTGGAAAGAAAGTGCGAGGTGGCGGCGGCGCCATGCCGGCCCATGACGACGGAACGGCCGGGCAGGTGCAGGTCACGCATGGGGAACTCCGGGAGGCTCGGGAAAACTCAGGACCCGGAGCCTATGCCCATGCCGGTTGAATGGAAAGGCCAGTGTTGCGTGGCAGTTGGGTGTCACGCGGCACCTGAATGTGAGAGTGCGGCTGTCTCGGTCACCCCACCAGTTCACTACGAGAATACCGAGGGCCGAATGCTCAAAGTAACCGCTGCGCCATTAACGCTCTACCCCTTCCGTTTTCCCTTCAATTTGGCGCAAAGTTCCACTAGTCTCCGGGCCGGAGCGGTGCCGTCCCGCCGCCGACTACGCATTTTCTCGAATTGACGTCGATTCGAGAAAATGCCACGGCAATTCAAAGCGTTGCGGCAACCCTTGCGTGTCTGAGGAAGCGCGCGGTGGTGGAGAACCCGGGAGTTTGGCTAACCTATGACGAAACTGAATCTGTCCGGATGGAGCGGTCGGGAGAGCGTGGAGGAGAACTACAATCCGCACAAGCTTTCGAGTCCCATGCCCTATTTCTGGACGATGGTCATCTTCCTGATCATCGTCGGCTTCGTCGCCGCGATCCTCTTTCGGCAGGCTCGTGAAGCCTTTGCCGGCAATCCGGGCCTCAATGGGCTCATCATCGGTGTTCTGCTGATCGGCATTCTCCTCGCGTTCAACCACGTCCTCGGCCTGAGGCCCGAGGTCCGCTGGTTCAACTCGTTTCGTGCCGCGGGAAGTGCGGACAAGGTCGGACGTGATCCGGTCCTGCTCGCACCAATGCGGGCGCTGATCGGCGGCCGCCAGACAACCGGCATTTCAGCGATCGCGTTGCGCTCGATCCTTGATTCCATTGCCACGCGTCTCGATGAGTCGCGCGACATAACCCGCTATATCGCGGGCCTTCTCGTCTTCCTCGGCCTGCTCGGCACCTTTTGGGGTTTGCTCGGCACGATCGGTTCGATCAATACCGTCATCCAGTCCCTGGACGCCGGTAGCGGCACAACGGAAGACTTGCTGGGCACTTTGAAAACCGGCTTGTCCGCGCCACTGACCGGCATGGGAACCGCTTTTTCCGCGTCCCTGTTCGGGCTTTCCGGATCACTGATTGTCGGGTTCCTGGACCTCCAGGCCGGACGCGCACAGAACCGCTTCTATACGGAACTCGAAAACTGGCTTTCGTCGGTAACCGATGTCGGTTCGGGGTTTTCCTCGCCGGTCAGCATTGCCGGAGAGCCGCCCATTGAAGAGCTGCGCCGGCTGACCGATCAGCTCACCCGGCTCAACCAGGAGGGTGGCGCAAATCAGCGCACGACAGCCGCCATGGCGTCGTTGGCGGAGGGCATCCAGGGCCTCGTCAAGAACATGCGCGGCGAGCAACAGATGCTCAGGGACTGGATTGAGGCGCAGCAGGAGGAAGCGAAGTCGATGCGCAAGACCCTCGACAAGCTGACGTCGCGCATCGGCCAGGCCGAGAGGATCTCCGTGCATGGGGAGAAGTCGATGGCCAAGCTCAGCCGCGTAGACGAGAGCGGAGGCGACTGAGTCCATGGCCCTTGCCCGTAAAGGTCGCAGTCACCGAACCATCGACTATTGGCCAGGCTTCGTCGACGCGCTCTCGACGTTGCTGATGTCGATCATGTTTCTGCTGAGCGTCTTCGTGCTGGCGCAGTTCCTGCTTGGACGGGAAATCACCGGCAAGGACGAGGTGCTGAACCGGCTGAACAGCCAGATCAATGAACTGACGCAGCTTCTTGCACTGGAAAAGAGCGGCAAGCAGGATCTTGAGGATTCGCTTGCGAACCTCCAGGCTTCGCTTGCCCAGTCCGAAGGCGAGCGCTCGCGCCTGCAGGCGCTGCTCGATCAGGGCGCCGGCAGCACCGAAGCGGCCAACCAGAAGATCGGCCGGCTGGGATCGGAACTCGAGGCCGAGCAGCAGGTCAGCGCTCGTGCGATGAGCCAGATCGAGCTTCTGAACCAGCAGATTGCCGCATTGCGCAGCCAGATCGCGGCCATCGAGGGCG
Source organism: Sinorhizobium sp. 8-89 (assembly GCF_030124325.1). Taxonomy (GTDB): domain Bacteria; phylum Pseudomonadota; class Alphaproteobacteria; order Rhizobiales; family Rhizobiaceae; genus Sinorhizobium. Next base: position 179,232 of record NZ_JASKLR010000004.1, on the reverse strand, counting down.
CCCTTCAGGCGTCGGAGGCGAAGGATCAGGCATCGCAGGCCAAGATCGCCGATCTCGGCCGTCGGCTGAACGTAGCGCTGGCCCAGCGCGTGCAGGAGCTCAATCGCTACCGGTCCGATTTTTTCGGCCGATTGCGGGAAATCCTCTCCGATCGTGAAAACATCCGTATCGTCGGTGACCGCTTCGTCTTCCAGTCGGAAGTGCTCTTCCCATCGGGCAGCAGCGACCTGAACCCCGAAGGCCAGGCCGAAATGGCGAAACTTGCCGCCGCGCTTCTCGATCTCGCTAAGGAAATTCCCGCCGAGATCAACTGGGTCCTGCGCGTCGACGGCCATACCGACAATGTGCAGCTGTCGGGATCCGGCCGTTTTGCCGACAATTGGGAACTGTCGTCCGCCCGCGCGACATCGGTCGTGAAGTTTCTGATGTCCAGGGGTGTGCCAGCGGACCGGCTGGTGGCCGCAGGCTTCGGCGAATTTCAGCCTATCGCCGAGGGTGAGGACCCTGGAGCTCGGGCACAGAACCGGCGCATTGAGCTGAAGCTGACCGAGAAATAACGGCGGCTCCGGGCCGTTGAATTGACCTTGACGTCTGCGTAACAGTTACGTCGCAGCAATTCAAAGTGTTACAGCGTCTTTGTGCGTCTGGAGGGACGCACGGCGCTGTAGGGAGGGCGCCTTGCATGGATTGTGATGTGCTGGTCATCGGCGCGGGTCTCGCCGGGCTCGTGGCGGCGTCCGAGGCTGCGGCCCGTGGCCGCAAGGTGATCGTTCTCGATCAGGAGGGGGAGCAGAATCTCGGCGGTCAGGCCTTCTGGTCGCTTGGAGGCCTGTTCTTCATCGATAGCCCTGAGCAGCGGCGCATGGGAATTCGCGACAGCCGCGATCTCGCGCGCCAGGACTGGCTGGGCTCATCGCAATTCGACCGGCCGGAAGATCACTGGCCGCGGCTCTGGGCCGATGCCTATCTCGACTTCGCCGCCGGCGAGAAGCGCTCCTGGCTCCATTCGCTTGGGCTTCGCTGGTTTCCGGTGGTCGGCTGGGCCGAACGTGGTGGTGGGCTCGCCCACGGTCACGGCAATTCGGTCCCGCGTTTTCACGTGACCTGGGGTACCGGCCCGGCTGTCCTCAGTCCCTTTGTCCGACTGGCGCGGGAAGCGGAAAGCCGCGGCCTCGTGCGATTCCGCTTCCGCCATCGGGTGGATGAACTGGTGACGACCAATGGGGCGGTGACGGGCGCCCGCGGCGCGATCCTCAAGGCGGATCCGGTGGCGCGCGGCCAGCGCAGCTCGCGTGACGTCGTCGGAGACTTCGAAATCTCGGCCGGGGCGGTCATCGTGAGTTCCGGCGGCATCGGCGGCAATCATGAGCTCGTGCGCCGAAACTGGCCGCGCAAGCGGCTCGGGCAACCTCCGGCGACGATGGTCAGCGGCGCGCCGCATCATGTCGACGGCCGCATGCTCGAAATCGCCGGCCAAGCGCGAGGTTCCGTCATCAACGCCGATCGCATGTGGCACTACACCGAGGGCCTCAGGAATTTCAACCCCATCTGGCCGGATCATGGCATTCGTATTTTACCGGGACCGTCCTCGTTCTGGTGCGATGCCGACGGCAATCGGTTCGCGGCGCCTGCGATGCCGGGTTTCGACACGCTCGGCACTTTGGAGGCGATCCGCCGCAGTGGTCACGACTACAGCTGGTTCATTCTGACAAGAGCGATCATCAAGAAGGAATTCGCCCTTTCCGGATCGGAGCAGAATCCCGATCTGACCGGCAAGAACCTGGCGCTTCTCCTGAAGCGGCTCGGCAAAAATCCGCCGGGTCCCGTCCAGGCTTTCATGGACAAAGGCGAGGACTTCATCGTCCGCGACCGGCTCGAGGACCTTGTCGAGGCGATGAACCGGCTTTCCGGCGAGGACCGGCTTTCGGCCTCCCATCTGAGAGCGCAGATCGAAGCGCGTGATCGTGAGATCACCAATCCCTTCTCCAAGGACGCCCAGGTGATTGCGATCCGCGGTGCTCGGACCTACCGCGGCGACCGGCTGCTGCGAACCGCAAAACCGCATCGCCTTCTTGATCCGAAGGCCGGACCGCTGATCGCCGTTCGGCTGCACATCCTGACGCGCAAGACGCTCGGCGGCCTGCAGACCAATCTCGCTGGGCAGGTGCTGGAGATATCCGGCGAACCGGTTCCGGGTCTCTATGCGGCGGGCGAAGTGGCCGGTTTCGGCGGTGGCGGCATGCATGGCTACAACGCGCTCGAGGGAACCTTCCTCGGCGGCTGCATCTTTTCCGGACGCGCGGCGGGGCGCAACGCCCGAGCCGCGACGTAGACGTCGGACTGGCGGGATTGGTTGGTGCAAACGGCGGGAATGCGCCGGGTCCGCCTCAGGCCCGGCGCTTGACCGAAAGCGTCAATCCATCTGGATGTTGGCGTCGCGTACCACCGGCGTCCACTTCGCAAGCTCTGCCTTGACGTGGGCGCCGAGCTCCTCGGGCGTCGAGCCGACGATTTTTGCGCTGAACTCCTCCATGCGCTTCTGGACCGCCGGGTCGGCAAGCGCCTTCTTTGCCGACTCGTTCAAGCGGGCGATCACCGGCTGGGGCGTGTTGGCGGGTGCGAAGAGCGCGTTCCAGGTATAGGTCTCATAGCCGGGAATGCCGGATTCGGCGATTGTCGGAATATCGGGGAACGACGGTGCGCGTTCGGCGGTCGTGACAGCAAGCGCCCGCAGCGTGCCGGCCTTGATGTGCCCTGACGACGAGGGGAGATTATCGAACATGATCGGGACCTGGTTGCCGATAACGTCGTTCAGCGCCGGCCCGGAGCCCTTGTAAGGGATATGCTGCATGCTGACGCCGGCCATCTTCTTGAAGAGCTCACCCGAGAGATGAAGCGGTGTCCCGTTGCCGGACGAGGCGTAGCTGTACTGGTCCGGCGCTGCCTTGAGCAATGCGAGCAATTCTTCGACGCTCTTGGCCGGCAGTTCCGGGTTGACGACCAGCACGTTGGGCACGATGACCAGTAGCGAGATCGGCGCGAAATCCTTTTCCGGGTCATAGGGCTTGGTCTTCAGGATCAACGGATTGAGCGCGTGCGTCGCCACCGTGGCCATCAGGATCGTATAGCCGTCGGGATCGGCACGCGCGACATTGGCCGCCCCGAGATTGCCGCCGGCACCCGCGACGTTCTGCACGACCACCTGTTGGCCGAGATCCTCCGACATCTTCTGGGCAATGATTCTCGCGACCACGTCGGTGGAGCCGCCGGCAGCAAAGGGGACAACCAGGGTTACTGGCCGATCCGGAAAATCTTGCGCTTGCACCGTTGGCCCGATGGCCAGCGCGGAAAGCGCGGTCAGCCCGAAGGCCATAGCGGCGCGGCGGGTCAGTCTCGTGAATGCCATGCGGAAATCCTCCCAATGTCGTCGATGACGATGCCGGTTGCGAAAGGCCGGGTCCTTAAAGAATAGGGCCCGGCTCCGGCGGTGCAATGGTGGAAGGTGTATCAGCGGCGGTCGGACGACGAAAGTCTAAGTTCGAGCCGCGACGAAGAGCGCTTCCGCGCCGTGGTCGAACTGCAGCCGGGCGAGCTTTGCGTAAAGGCCGCCTTGGCGGATCAGCGACGTATGTGTGCCTTCCTCAACGACGCGGCCGTGGTCCATGACCAGGATACGGTCGGCCTTGAGCACGGTCGCCAATCGATGTGCGATGACAACGGTAGTGCGCTGCCGCATCAGGCCGTCGAGCGCCGTCTGCACCAATGTCTCGCTCTCGGCGTCGAGCGCCGAGGTCGCCTCGTCCAGGAGAAGAATCGGCGCGTTCCTGAGGATCGCCCTTGCGATGGCGATGCGCTGTCGCTGGCCCCCGGAAAGCGTGATCCCGCGCTCGCCGACTTCGGTGTCGTAGCCCCGATCAAGCTTTGCGATGAATTCGTCCGCCTGCGCGGCGACAGCGGCTGCGCGGACGGCTTCCCGGCTCGCATCCGACGCGCCAAACGCAATGTTGTCGTGCACGGAGGCGGCGAAGATCGTCGTGTCCTGCGGCACGATGGCAATGCGGCCGCGCAACTCCTTGGGGTCGACGGTGCGGGCGTCGATGCCGTCGACGGTGACAGTTCCTTTGACCGGATCATAGTAGCGCAGGAGCAGTGAGAAGACGGTGCTCTTGCCCGCGCCGGAGGGGCCGACGATGGCCACGGTTTCGCCCGGCTTGACCGCGAAGCTCAGGCCGTTCAGGCTCTTGTAATCCGGGCGCGCGGGATAGGCGAAGTGGACGTCGGCAAACTCGATCGCCCCCTGTGCCGGCACTGGCATGGCGACGGGATGCTCGGGCGCCTGGATCTGCGGCACTTCCGTCAGCAGTTCGTTCAGGCGCTCGGCGGCACCCGCCGCTTGCGAGAGTTCACCCCAAACCTCCGAGAGCGCGCCGAGGCTGCCGGCCGCGAAAACCGAATAGAGCAGGAACTGGCTGAGCGTGCCTGCCGAGAGCGTGCCCGCGAGCACGTCGCGCGCGCCGAACCAGAGCACGGCGACGACGCTGCCGAAGACCATGGTGATGGCAAATCCGGTGAGGATCGATCGCGCCTTGATCGCCGCCCGCGCCGCGCCATAGGCGTCTTCTACCGCGCTGCCGAAATGCCGGTTGGCGCTTTCTTCACCGTTAAAGGCCTGGACCGTGCGGGCTGCCGCGATCGCCTCCCCGGCATAGGCGGAGGCTGTGGCAAGTGTGTCCTGCGCCTCGCGCGAGCGCCGGCGGACAGACCGGCCGAAACCGACGAGAGGAAAGACGATGACCGGGATCGCTGCAAGCACGAGGCTCGAAAGCTTCGGACTGGTATAGATCATCATGCCGATGGCGCCGAGACAGAGGATCAGATTGCGCAGCGCCACCGAGGCCGTGGCGCCGACGGCCGATTTGATCTGCGTCGTGTCGGCGGTCAGGCGGGACACGATTTCCCCTGACTGGTTGACATCGAAGAAGGAGGCGGAAAGCCGGGTGACCTTGGCGAAGACATCGCGGCGGAGATCGGCGACGATGCGCTCGCCGAGCGAAATGACGAAGTAGTAGCGCGCGGCACTGGCAAGGGCGAGGACGATGGCCAACACCATCAGCATCGAGAAATAGGTGTTGATGAAGCCGGAATCGGAATTGGAGAAGCCGTTGTCGATCATCCGGCGGACGGCCAGCGGCAATGTCAGCGTGGTGACCGCCGCGAGCGTCAGCGAGATTGCGGCTCCAACCACAAGCGGGCGGTATCGCGCCAGGTAGGGCAGCACGGCGGCAAGCGGGCGAATGGACCTGCGTGCTGGCGGTTGGTTCTCTCGTGTGGACACATGACCCCCGATCGCCTACAGCGCCGCGCGTCCGATCGGACGCGCTAAGGTCGCTGTAGCACTTTGAAATGCTGCATGATTCCTCAAATCGATTCCGATTTAAGGAATCATGCAGTAGCGCGGAAGGGCTTTCCTGATAAGTCTTCCGCGCGGCACTTGTTATCCCGCAGACCTTCATGTATAGGCACGGCATCGAATTGGGGAGCCGTAGCCCAGTGGCGGTCTGCGGCTTCATTTACGTGTTCGGTCCCAAAGTCGCAATGCCTTGCGACAATTGGACCCTGGAACTCTAGGAAGATTGTTATGAAGGCAGACATCCATCCCGACTACCACACGATCAAGGTGGTCATGACCGACGGCACCGAATACGAAACCCGCTCGACCTGGGGTTCGGAAGGCGCCACCATGAACCTGGAAATCGATCCGAAGTCGCATCCGGCCTGGACCGGCGGCAACCAGCAGCTCGTCGACCGCGGCGGCCGCGTCTCCAAGTTCAAGAAGCGCTTCGAAGGCCTCGGCCTCTGATCGCTGGCTGTTTTCGGCGTGTTCGAAGCCCGGCTCTGCCGGGCTTTTTTGTTGCCTCGCACCTGTAAACTTTTGAATTGCTGCAGGTTAGCGGAGCCATGCTCCGGCACGAAAAACCCGGCGCGCGGCCGGGTTCTGGATTGTCAGGGAAGGTGAGCCGTTCGGGCGTCAGTTGGTGCCGAAGGCGGTCTGCAGCAGCTTGATCTGCGCCTTGACGCCGTTCTGGTTGTCCGGAACGAAGCTCGTCGCCTCGTGCGGCCGGTAAATCTCTCGATCGAGCATGGCGACGCGGTTCTGCAGGCGGAGCGACCGTTCGATCAGATCGCGGAAGGTCTCCGGAAGGTCGTTCCAGCCGGGCGCGCTGCGATCGACATTGAAGCTGTCGAGGCGAACCTTGCTTTTTTCTGACAGAACCTGATCACGGCTCATCTCGCCGTTGTTGACGGCGCGCTGGAGGAGAAGCCAAGAGGCCATCTGCATCAGCCGCGTGGTGAGCCGCATCGACTCGGCCGCATAGAGCACCGACGCCATCCGCGGCAGCGCCTTGGAGGCCAGGCGGCCCGGCCCATCGAGATAGCTCGCCGTTTCTTCGACCAGGCCCATGCCTTCCGCATAGAGCGATTTGAACTGCGCCGAGGACGCAGCGTGTCCCGCGAAGCTGACGGTATTCAATCCTCTCTCGGACATGGCCTGTTTTTTCCCTGGTTCAAACGCATAACGGTCAGGTGACGGGCGGCTCCGGGAAAAACGTCCCTGGCCCCCTCTATGGTTGAAGAATGACCCCATACCGCATTCCGCGCAAGGGTATTCTTAAGAAAGGGTTAATCTCCACAATTCTTTGAAATACACCAATCGCAAGACAAAAAAAGAGCCGCGGAAAGCGGCTCTCAAGGTAAAACAGGGAGAAAAATCAGACCCATTCGCCAGTCGGAGAAAATGTCTGAGTCCGGGAGAAACCGGATGACTCGACAATCGCCGAAAATGCTTAATTTGCCGTTAAGCAGCGTTCGTTTCGGGTCGCGAAGAAGGAGGCGCGGGCGCAAGAAAACTTTCCGCGTCGTCACCTACCGAAAGAGCTTCTCCGCTGCGGACCGGCTCGCCGACTTACGCGCCCGTTCGGCCTCCAATCTTGCAATCTCCTCCGTCAAAAGCGCGATGCGTGCTGAAAGTTCATCGACCGAAAGCAGCGACAGGTCGCTGCCGATCTCGTGGACCGTCTTCTTCTTGGGAAGGTCGTCGTCAAACAGGCTCATTCGATCTCTCCTCTTCCTCGGGGTTGTCGCTGATATCGTCTCGCGGTTCATCGAGCGGTGCGGCGCGCGGGGAAAGCTGCAGGCTTTCCGGCGTCGTCGGCGTACCGGCGTTGACCGGCGAGAAGGCGTCGCGCTCGGCGACCGGAACTGGTGCGCGGCGGCGGCTGCGGACGATTGCGTAGGCCGTGATCAACATATGCGCGCAGGCAGTGATCATGAACAGGCCGTAAGGCCCCGTCGCGGTCATCACCGGTCCGCCGATCGTCGGGCCGATGATCGTGCCAATGCCGTAGAGCAGCAAGAGGCCGCCCGAAACCTTGACGAATTCTTCGGGCGTCGCGAAGTCGTTGGCGTGGGAAACGGCGATCGGATAGAGCGCATTGGCGGCCGCACCGTAGATGGCGATGAGCGTCAACACGATCCAGACCTGGCCTGGTTCGACGAGGAAGAGCAGGAGACCCGCAAGCGCGCCGACGCCTGCCAGCACCGCCAGCACGTAGCGCCGGTCGATGCTGTCGGAAATACGGCCCGCAGGCAACTGCATGACGGCTCCCGAAAAGATTGCCACGCTCATCATCGTTGCGACGGTGCTGTCGGAAAGACCGGCCTGGCGGCCGAAGACCGCGCCCAGCGTTCCGAAGGCTCCGTTTGCGATACCGACCAGCAGAATCCCCAAGAACGAGACCGGCGAATTGCGGTAGAGGCCGCGCAAATCGAGCCGGACCTGTTTCAGCGGCTGCGGCGAGGCGGCCTTGGAGAGCAGCGTCGGCAGCATCGCGACGCAATAGAGAATGCCGCAGATCATGAAGAAGAAGGTCGTGGACGTCTCGCCGAAAGGGATCATCATCTGGCCACCGACGACGCCGAACAGGGTGATCGCGATATAGAGCGAGAAGATTACGCCGCGGCTTTCATTGGTGGCGCGCTCGTTCAACCAGCTTTCTATGATCATCGATGTGCCGGCGGTCGAGAAGCCCGTGACAGCGCGCAACGCAACCCACCAGATCGGATCGACCAGGATGCCGGTTAGCAAGGAGATGATGGCGATCAGGGCGGTGAAGACACTGAAGGCGCGCACATGGCCGATGCGCTTGACGACATTCGGCCCCAGGAAGCAGCCGAGAACGAAGCCGGAGGCCCAGGAGGTGCCAAGGAGGCCGAGAATGGTCGTCGGATACCCTTCCGCCGTGCCGCGGACCGGCAGCAGCAGACTCTGCAGACCGTTTCCAAGGAAGAGAAACAGCGTACCAAGCAGGAGCGCGGTGACGGGAAGCAGGTTCTTTCTCATCATCAATCCGAAAATCGTTCTGCCGTCAGCAAGCTAGGGCCGAGCTCCCGCAATTGCCAGCCGGATTTTGTGCCACCTGTCATTGCAAATCGGCGGCGGAAACAATAGCCCTCTATGCGACGAAAAGTGACGACGATATGACGCCGAGGAAAGAGACAGGAAAAGTGCACAAAGGTTTTCCGGCCCATCCCGCTTCGGCATCTCGGTCCGTCGCGGCGAACAGAGCTTTCGGGGATTGAACGAATGTCGAAGATCCTGGCGGCTCTCCTACTACTGGCAATGTGTGTTCAACTCATCAAGCCACTCGGCTTGCCGGGGCTGCGCCAACGTCGTGACTTCTGGAAGATCGCGGTCTTCGCGATAGCGGTGATGATGGTCACCGTGCTTGTGCGGCCGTAGATCATTTCATCGTTTCATTGAAAAAGTAAACTGATCGAACTCTTTGAAACCGCGCAATTCCGGACGGAAAACCGTTACACACTTTGCTGGAAATCAATTCACGGCCCCCGACGTGCTTTCAGGCGGCACGACCCGGAATAGTTGGGGTCCCGTAGGGCCGGTTCCTTTTGAAACAGATCCGCTGTACGCGCCGGGCTATTCTGATGGCGGAGGTGCGGAAGTATCCGCACGACATCCAGACCATAAAAGGATAAGTTAGCTTGTTCGGACACAAGATGAAAATCGAGGGTCTCTTGGAACGTCGTCTGACCGCCATCCTCGCTGCCGATGTCGTGGGTTACAGCCGCCTCATGGGAACCGACGAGGCCGGCACGGTTGCAGCGATGAAGCGGCACCGCCGCGAGTTCCTGGAGCCCAAGATCGCAAACCACAAGGGGCGCGTCGTCAAGCTTGCGGGCGACGGCATGCTGGTCGAGTTTTCGAGCGTGGTGAATGCCGTCGCCTGTGCAGCCGAGATTCAGCGCGGCATGCTCGCCAGGAACGAGGGCCTGCCAAGGAGCCGGCGCATCGAGCTCCGGATCGGTGTTCACCTCGGCGACGTCATCGTCGAAGACGGCGACATTTTCGGTGACGGCGTAAACGTAGCGGCTCGGCTCGAGGGCCTGGCCGAGCCTTCCGGCATCGCAGTCTCCGCCTCAGTGCGCGATCATGTCGGCTCGCGGCTCGACCTTGGCTTCGTGGACAAGGGGGAGCATGCGTTGAAGAACATTGCCGCGAGCGTCCGCGTCTACACCATCTCCTTCGGCGGCGGCGTAGCAGTACAGAAGCCAGCGGAGCCGACCGCCGTCACGGTAGAGCCCGGCTATGAGCTTTCGGTCGCCGTTCTTCCTTTCACCAATATGAGCCAGGATCCGGAGCAGGAATATTTCTCCGACGGCATCACCGAGGACATCATCACCGATCTGTCCAAGATTTCACGCCTGCATGTCGTCGCCCGAAACACCGTATTCACCTACAAGGGCAAGCCGGTGAAGGTGAAGCAGATCGCCCAGGAACTCGGTGTCCGCTTCATTCTCGAAGGCAGTGTCCGCAAGGTGGGTGAACGTGTGCGCATCACGGGCCAACTCATCGACGCGCAGACTGGCGGACATCTGTGGGCAGACCGCTACGATCGCGAACTCACGGATATCTTCACGATCCAGGACGAGATCACGCATGCCATCGTCGACCAGCTCAGGATCAAGCTATTGCCGGAGGAGAAGAAAGCGATCGAGAGCGATCCGACCACCTCGGTGGAAGCCTATACCTACTATCTTCGGGGTCGGCAGTTCTCCCGTACCTGGACCCGGCCCTACCTGCTGCTTGCACGCCGGATGTTCCTGAAGGCTGTCGAACTCGATCCTAAATATGCTCGCGCCTATGCGGGCATAGCCGAATGCGAATGTGCGATCAGGGATTGGCACGAAAAGGAGTTTTCGCTCGACAGCATTCTCGAGATGAGCGCAAGGGCGCTCGCCCTCGATTCAAATCTGGCGGAAGCGCATGCCTCACGCGGGCTCGCATTGAATCACCAAGGGCAAACGGAGGAGGCCGGCCGCGAGTTCCGCCAGGCCCTGGCGCTTGATCCTTCGCTTTATGAAGCGAATTTATATTATGGTCGCTTCCTGTTTGCGCTGGGTCGGTTTCAGGAAGCGGTCGGATTCTTCCAACGCGCGGCCGAGATCAGGCCGGACGACTATTTTTCGCCAATTCACTTGATGGGTTGCTACTTCTCGCTCGGGATGGAAGCCGAGCGCCAGGGCTGGGCGCGGATCGGCATCGAGCGGGCCGAACGCGCGCTCGAGCGGCATCCGGAAAATGCCAGTCCGGCGCATCGCGGCGCGCTGGCGCTCGCGCACATGGGCGAACCCGAGCGAGCGAAGGAATGGGTGACTCGTGCGCTGGCGATCGATCCGGACGACGTGGTCGCGCAATACAATGCAGCTTGCGTCTACTCGCTTCTCGGCGACGGCGAGCGCGCGCTGGATCTCCTTGAGACCGTCGTGCCGCAGAGTTCCTGCTATCACCTCCTTTGGTTCCAGCAGGACTCCGATCTGGACGCCATTCGCGACCACCCACGCTTCCGCGCGCTCCTCGACGCGTTCGGGGACCAGGAGGCCGCGACGCGCTGAACCCCGGGCTGTCGCGGCAGAATCATACCTCGATCGATCCGCGCATGACGGCCACGCAATCGCCTGAGACGCCGACCTTGCGGATCGAGCCGCCCTGTTTGCTGACGGCAACGGCTATGAGGCTGCGCCGACCCATCTCGACTCCCTGCTCGATCGTGAGTTCGATTTCCGCGTCGGCATCCGGAAGGAGCGAGACGAGATAGGCGCCGAGCGCGGCGCAAGCGCTGCCGGTTGCGGGGTCCTCGATGACATTGTCGAGCGGCGCGAACATGCGGGCTCTTATCTGCCACGGCTGCTGCTGCGTGCGGGTGTAGAGGAACAGGCTGAAGCTGTCTTCGGCAAGTGGGTAGCGGGCATTCGCCTCGTCGAAGGCGCTGACGTTCGGACGCGCCGCCGCGAGCGTTTCCACATCCAGGATTTCGGCGACCGCGAAGGGGAGGCCGACGGAAATCCGCACCGGCGCGTGGCAGCGATCGCTCACGCTTTCCGGGCGGAGTGAGGCGCAGGCGGCGATGGTCGCTGTGTCAATGATGGGGCCGACGGCAAGCTGCTGCGGCGCGACGATGCTTGCGCCTGTAACAACGCTGTCTTGGCGCAAGAGGGCCACCTCGACCAATCCCGCCTTTTCCTCGAAACGCAGGTGGTCGCCCGGCAACTTGTCGAAGATTTCCGATTGTCGACCGAGCACGAAGGCGGTGCCGACATTCGGATGGCCGGCGAAGGGCACTTCGGTCGTGGGCGTGAAGATGCGCACGCGTGCGGTGTTTTCGGGATCGTCCGGCGGAAGAACGAAGGTGGCTTCGGAATAGCCGAACTCGGTGGCGATCGCCTGCATCTGGCGATCGGTCAATCCGCGTGCGTCCGGGATCACGGCAAGCTGATTCCCGGCAAAGCGCTCGGAAGTGAAAACATCGACGGTGACGAAGGAAACGGTCGTCATTGAAGGCTCCTGCTCGATCGGATTACGGATTTAGAGCCTTTGACCAGCCGTCTGAAACAGCGAACTTGTCTCCCTGACAATTGCCGCGCGGAGAGAGCGTCGTCATGCGTCCCATGCAAAGGCCCGACGACATCGCTGCCGCCGGGCCTTTCCTCGCTCCCCTTAACTTGCGCCGCTCAAGCGGCCTTTTCGAGGTCCTTCTTCCAGCTGCCCTTGGCCGCGAGGCTGCACATCTTCGCGCGATGGATGAAGGCGCGCTGGCCGGCGGCGACGTTTTCCGCCTTGCCGTTCCAGGCATTGAGCGCCTCCTGCTGGAGGGCGCGGCCATAGGAGAAGGTAAGCTTCCAGGGCAGGTCGTGCGCCGTGTTGATGGCGGAAAGGTGCGCGGTTGCTTCCTCCGTCGACTGGCCGCCGGAGAGGAAGGCGATGCCCGGAACGGCGGAAGGAACGGTGCGCTTCAGCACCTTGACCGTGCGCTCGGCAACCTCGCCGACGGACGCCTTGCGCGCCTTCTTGCCGTCGATCACCATGCTCGGCTTCAGGATCATGCCTTCGAGCTTGACGCGCACGTCGCCGAGTTCTTCGAACACGGTGCGCAGCACCCACTCCGTAACCTCTTCGGAACGCTCGATCGAGTGGTCGCCGGGGGCGCCGTCCATCAGCACTTCCGGCTCGACGATCGGCACGATCTTCGCTTCCTGGCAGAGCGCCGCGTAGCGGGCCAGCGCATGGGCGTTGGCCTTCACTGCACCCCAGGTCGGAAGGGTATCGGAGACGGCTATGACGCCGCGCCATTTGGCAAAGCGGGCGCCGGCCTCATGATACCTGGCGAGCCGTGCCGCGAGGCCGTCGAGGCCTTCGGTGATCGTCTCTTTGGCGAAATAGGGCAAGGGCTTTGCGCCGGTGTCGACCTTGATGCCCGGAATCGAGCCTGCCTGCCGGATGATCTCGACGAGCGGCGTGCCGTCGGCTGCCTTCTGGAACAGCGTTTCCTCATAAAGAATGACGCCGGAGATGTAGTTGCGCATCGCTTCCTCCGACCGTAGCAGCATCTCGCGATAGTCGCGGCGCGAGTTCTCGGTGGATTCCAGTGCAATGCTGTCGAAGCGCTTCTTTATTGTTGCGGTCGACTCGTCAGCGGCGAGCAGGCCCCGGCCATTGGCGACCATCGCAACCGCAATATCTTCCAGTCTTTCGCTCATGTTTTTTCTCCTTAGACAGCGCCGATCACGAACGGAGCGGGCGACGAATGAAAACAAGTTCGGTCTGAGGCGCAGATGCGTCCGCCGCGTTCCGAATAAGGCGCGATAACAGAAGAAATTGTCCGGGAAAATGGCGGGAAAATCGACTAAAACGATTTAAATTATTTTAATCGTTTGAAATATCATAATTATTTTTATCTTCCGACCCCGGGCCCATGAGTGTGCCCGGGTCGGAAGGCCTGCATCACTTCTGCTGGTGGAGGATGTCGACACCCGGTAGCGGCTTACCTTCCATCCATTCGAGGAAGGCGCCGCCGGCCGTCGAAACATAGGTGAAATCGTCGGCGACTTCGGCATGGTTAAGGGCTGCGACCGTATCGCCGCCGCCGGCAACCGAGACGAGCGAACCGGCCCTCGTGCGGGCTGCCGCATGCTTGGCGGCAGCGACGGTCGCCTTGTCGAAGGGTGTGATTTCGAAAGCACCGAGCGGACCGTTCCACACGAGCGTTTCGGCGCGGGAGATCCAGTCGTTGATCGCGGTGACCGATTTCGGGCCGACATCCAGCATCATGGCGTCAGTCGGGATCGCCTTGACGTCGACTACTTCGTTGTCTGCGCCGGCCTTGAACTCACGGGCCACGACGCCGTCTTCCGGCAGCACGATGGCGCAGCCGGCCGCGGACGCGGCGGCAATGATCGACTTTGCCGTGTCCGCAAGGTCATGCTCGCAGAGGGACTTGCCGACATCGATGCCCTGTGCGGCGAGGAAGGTATTGGCCATGCCGCCGCCGATCACCAGGGCATCGACTTTCTTCACCAGGTTCTGGAGCAGGTCGATCTTGGTCGAGACCTTGGCGCCGCCGACGATGGCGACGACCGGGCGCTTCGGGTTGCCAAGGCCCTTTTCGAGGGCTTCGAGCTCGGCCTGCATCGTGCGGCCCGCATAGGCCGGAAGGTGGTGCGCGAGCCCCTCGGTCGAGGCATGGGCGCGATGGGCGGCGGAGAAGGCGTCATTGACGTAGATGTCGCCATTGGCGGCCAGCGCCGTGACGAAGGCCGTATCGTTCTTTTCCTCGCCCTTGTGGAAGCGGGTGTTTTCGAGCAGCAGCACATCGCCGTCGTTCATCTCGGCAATGGCATTGGCGGCCTTGTCGCCGATGCAGTCGGCGGCGAAATGAACGCGCTGGTCGAGAATTTCCTCGACCGCGGGCGCGATCATCTTCAGCGACATGTCGGCAACCGGCTCCCCCTTCGGACGACCGAAGTGGGCAAGCAGGATGACCTTGGCGCCCTTTTCGGAAAGCTCGCGAATGGTCGGGGCAACGCGCTCGATGCGGGTCGTGTCGGTGACCTGGCCATCCTTGACCGGCACGTTGAGATCGACGCGCACGAGCACGCGCTTGCCGGCAATGTCGGTCAGGTCATCGAGGGTCTTGAAAGTCATCAGGTGTCTCCGGTCAAAGTCTGCGGAAGAGGGTGGGATAGTCGGTGACGAGCCCGTCCTCGTCGACGGGAAGGTCGGCGGCAAAGCTTCGGTCCTCGGCCTCGTAGCGATAAAGCCTGCCGTCTTCGAGGCAGGTGTAATGCTGGCCATCGATCACGGGTTCGAAGGTGTCGAACGGCACGTAAAGCATCTTGAGCTTTGCGGTGCCGGCCGTCCGGCTCAGGTTGAGCCTGCGGATCGGGAGCGTGTTGGTAAAGGGTGTGCCGGCAAGGTCGATGTCAACGCAGCCATCGAATTCAGGAAGCGCGACGCCGTTAAGGTCGCGCCAATGTCCCTGGCGGTCTGAGAGCAGGTGCAGCATCCTGCCTTCCGTCGTTTCGATCAGCAACGACATCACTTGCCAGTGCGCGTCGCAGTCGATCCGGTAACGCAGGCCATAAGGACGGCCGCCGCGCTCGCCGACAACGACGCTTTCGGCGCGGATGGCCGCGCCGGCCGTTGCTTCGAGAGCCCTGAGGCTCAGATGTTCGAGCCCTTCCCCTTCGAGCGGGCGCCACCGCACCGTCGTTGAGGAAAGGGCCCGAAACATCGGTCTTAGAGGAGTTTGCCGAGGGCGACCGCTGTGTCCGCCATGCGGTTCGAGAAGCCCCACTCGTTGTCGTACCAGGACAGGATCGACACGAACTTGCCTTCCATCACCTTGGTCTGGTCCATATGGAAGATCGAGGAATGCGGGTCATGGTTGAAGTCGACGGAGACGTTCGGCTGAAGCGTATAGCCGAGAATGCCCTTGAGCGGACCATCGGCGGCCGCCTTGATGGCCGCGTTGACCTCTTCCTTGGTCGTCTCGCGCTTGGCAACGAACTTGAGATCGACGACCGAGACATTCGGGGTCGGCACGCGCACGGAGACACCGTCGAGCTTGCCCTTCAGTTCCGGCAGCACGAGGCCGACGGCCTTGGCAGCACCGGTGGAGGTCGGGATCATCGACAGGGCGGCCGCCCGTGCACGGTAGAGATCCTTGTGCATCTGGTCGAGCGACGGCTGGTCGTTGGTGTAGGAGTGGATCGTCGTCATCATGCCGTGGTCGATGCCGATGGCGTCATGCAGCACCTTGGCGACCGGCACCAGGCAGTTGGTCGTGCAGGATGCGTTGGAGATGACGAGGTGGTCCTTCGTCAGCTTGTCGTGGTTGACGCCGTAGACGACCGTCAGATCGGCGCCGTCCGCGGGGGCCGAAACGATGACGCGCTTGGCGCCGGCTTCGAGATGGGCGGCCGCCTTGTCGCGGGCGGTGAAGATGCCGGTGCACTCCATCGCGATATCGACGCCGAGTTCCTTGTGCGGCAGTTCAGCCGGGTTGCGGATGGCGGTTACCTTGATCGGCTTGCCGTTGTTGATGACGATGGAGTCGCCCTCGACCTTCACGTCTGCCGGGAAGCGGCCGTGGATGGAATCGAAACGCAGCAGATGCGCATTCGTCTCGACCGGGCCGAGGTCGTTGATGGCGACGACTTCGATGTCGGTGCGGCCGGATTCGACGATCGCGCGGAGCACGTTGCGGCCGATGCGGCCAAAACCGTTGATGGCGACTTTCACTGTCATGTCGGGTCTCTCCCTGTCAGAATGGCATTGTACGGAAAGAGGGCGCCCTTGGGGAGCGCCCTCCGGCTTGATCAGGACAGTTTGGCTTCCGCGGCCGCTACGACGGCTTCCGGCGTGATGCCGAAATGCCTGTAGAGGTCCTTGTAGGGGCCGGAGGCGCCGAAGCTCGACATGCCGATGAACGTGCCACCGGTGCCGATGAAGTGATCCCAGCCCTGCCGGACGCCGGCTTCGACGGCAATCTTGACCGGTGAATCGCCAATGATCGCCTGCTGGTATTCTTCGCTCTGTTCGGCAAAGAGCTCGAAGCAGGGAACCGACACGACGCGCGTCGAAACACCCTTGGCGGTAAGCGTCTGGCAGGCCTTGACGGCGATCTCGACTTCCGAGCCGGTGGCGAAGATCGTCACCTGGGCGTCGCTTGCGGAAATCAGGTCGTAGGCGCCGCGGGCGCAGAGATTTTCTTCCTCATACTCCGTGCGCACGGCCATCAGGTTCTGGCGCGTAAGCGCGATGCCGGACGGACGGTTATGGCTTTCGAGCGCGAGCTGCCAGCATTCGGCCGTTTCCGTCGCGTCGGCGGGACGGAACATCAACAGGTTCGGAATGGCGCGCAGAGAGGCCATGTGCTCGACCGGCTGGTGGGTCGGGCCGTCTTCGCCGAGACCAATGGAATCATGGGTCAGCACATGGATGACGCGGATGCCCATCAGCGCGGCAAGGCGGATCGACGGACGGCAATAGTCCGAGAAGATCAGGAAGCCGCCGGAATAGGGGATGAGGCCGCCATGCAGCGCCATGCCGTTCATCGCCGCCGCCATGCCGTGCTCGCGCACGCCATAGTGAATGTAGCGGCCGGAGAAGTTGTCCGGGGTGATCGAATGGGTCTGGCTCGTCTTGGTGTTGTTCGAGCCGGTGAGGTCGGCGGAGCCTCCGATCGTCTCGGCGAGAACACCGTTGATGACTTCGAGCGCGTCCTCGGAAGCCTTGCGGGTCGCGGGCGACGGCTTGGTGTCAGCGAGTTTCTGCTTGTAGGCGCTGATTGCGGAGGCAAGGCTGCCTTCGAGTTCGCCGGAGAAGCGGCGGATGAACTGTGCCTTCTTCTCAGTCTCGGTCTTTTCGAGGCGCTCTTCCCAGTCTTTGCGCACCTTGGTCGAGCGAAGGCCGGCGAGACGCCAGGCGTCGAGCACGTCCGAAGGAACGCTAAAGGCTTCGGCCTCCCAGCCAAGCGCCTTGCGGGTGGCCGCGATTTCGTCGGCGCCGAGCGGCGAACCATGGACCTTGTGCGTACCGGCCTTGTTCGGGGCGCCGAAACCGATGACGGTCTTGCAGGCGATCATCGTCGGCTTGTCGGATTTCTGGGCCTGTTCGATCGCGGCGGCAATCGCGTCCGGATCGTGGCCGTCGATCGCGATGGTGTTCCAGTTGCAGGCGCGGAAGCGGGCATGCTGGTCGGTCGAATCGGCGATCGAGATCGGGCCGTCGATCGAGATGTTGTTGTCGTCCCAGAAGACGATCAGCTTGTTGAGCTTGAGGTGGCCGGCAAGCGCGATCGCTTCCTGGCTGATGCCTTCCATCAGGCAGCCGTCGCCGGCGAGCACGTAGGTATAGTGCTCCATCAGGTCGCTGCCGAACTCGTCACGCAGCTTGCGCTCGGCGATCGCCATGCCAACCGAATTCGCGAGGCCCTGGCCGAGCGGGCCGGTGGTGGTCTCGATGCCGGCCGCATGGCCGTATTCCGGATGACCGGCCGTGCGCGAGCCAAGCTGACGGAAGTTCTTGATCTCGTCGATGGTGATGTCCTCGTAGCCCGTGAGATAGAGCAGCGAGTAGAGCAGCATCGAGCCGTGGCCGGCCGAAAGCACGAAGCGGTCGCGGTTGGGCCAGGCGGGATTCTTGGGGTCGAAGCTGAGGTATCGCGTGAAGAGGACCGTTGCGATATCGGCAGCGCCCATAGGGAGACCCGGGTGGCCGGAATTTGCCTTCTCGACGGCGTCCATGGAGAGGAAGCGGATCGCATTTGCCATCCGATCGTGTTTTTCGCGAGAGATCATGACTGTTCCGTTTGAGTTCGGTGGCCAGGGACGGTCTCTATCCTCCAAGACCGTGTGAGAAGCGGCAGACACATAGCAGGTGCTCCACGCGAGTCAATAAATACGGGCCTTCCGCGGCCAAATGGCGACGTGCTTTTCGATACCGTTCTTGTGCGGGCAGCATACAGTATGAGTGCGATTGCTCGGGAGCAATGATCCACAGCTTCCGACGGCGTTTTGCCGCACGGGGCATTGTTGAGACTTATATAATGGGTTTAAAAAGAACCGAGGCGAAGCAGCGGACTGCGTCTGGCGATTCGGCTCTTCCGGAGCGCCGCGTTCGGGGAACGTGTAGACGACTCTACGGCGCCGCGCGTCCAATCGGACGCGCTAGGGTCGCTGTAGCGGTTTGAGATGCTACATGATTTTGTCCTTAGATCGATTTCGATTTGAGGAATCATGCAGTGGCAGATTGATTTAGGGCGGGGCGGAAATCCGCTTCACACTTTTCCTCATCCCGCTCTAGAGAGGTATCGGGAGCATGCCGGCAAAGACGGTCAAAGCGGCGATCGAGGAGCTACGGAACGCGGTGCAGTCGCTTGAGGGCGCGATAGACGGTCGTTTCGACAAGGAAAGGGATTTGAGCGAGTTCGAGGGCGAGGTGCGGCGGGTCAATATCGATCGCTCGCGGCTGGCGCAGGAACTCGATCAGTCCCAGTTCCGGGCCAATCGGCTGGAAGAGGTCAACCGCGAAGTCTCCCGTCGCCTGGTGACGGCGATGGAAACCATTCGAGCGGTGCTGGATCGTTGAGGTTTACGCTATGGCGCAGGTAACGGTGACGATCGACGGCAAGGCCTACCGGATGGCCTGCGAGGAAGGGCAGGAAGATCACCTGAGCGACCTCGCGGCGAGATTCGATCAATATGTGGGCCACCTCAAGGGACAGTTCGGAGAAATCGGCGACCTGCGGCTGACCGTGATGGCCGGCATCATGGTCATGGATGAACTCAGCGAGGTCAATCGCCGGCTCAAGAACCTCGAGACGGAACTGGGCAACCTGAAGAGCGGACGCGATGTTCAGCTTTCAGAGCAGGCGCGCAGCGAGGAGGCGCTCGCCTCGGCGCTGAGCGAAGTGACCGCCCAGATCCACAGCATCGCCGCCAAGCTCAACGGCCGCGCCGGCGCTCCGGCGAACTGATCGTCTTCTTTAAAAACGCCTCTGGCGAAAACGGCCAAGAGCCTCTATATCTGAGCGCGCGGTCTGCGCTTCCCGACAGGAACCACAATCCCCGGGGCCATACACGATCTCAAGGGAGCTGTCCCTGGCCGAACTCGTGGGTTCGGACACACGGCGCCCACCTACTTTGTAGGCACCCGGGATCGTAAACAATCCACCGGTCGTCGTGGATCGCACTTTCCTTTTTGTGGCGGATCCTACTGCTACAGCATCCTTTGCGCGTCTTGTCAGACGCGCGGCACTGCAGTGCCCAGGAAAGCGCTGCGAATGGCATCGGCCATTGCATCGGTCGTCGGTGATCGGTTCTCCGATCTCGTGCGCAGCACCACGTTCGACATGTCGATGACGCCGAAGCCGTCGTCCTCTGTCAGTTCGCGGCAACCGGCCGGTATGGCGCTGCGCGACAGCGGCGCGATCGCAAGACCCGAAACGACGGCGGCAATCAGACCCCCGCTCGTGCGGCTGACATAGGCGACGCGGCTCCGTCTCCCACGCTTCTTCAGATTCTGCATCGCCAGGTCGTCGCACCATCCGCCCGCTGCATAGGTATAGGCGGCGATCGGCAGGGGCTGCCGCTCGTGTATGCCGTGTTGATCCGAGGTCACCCAGACGGTTGGATCCACCATGAGGACCTCGTTCTTGCTGCGTCCGCCCGGCTCGAAAACGATGGCGATATCGATCTCGCCCGCCTCCAGCGCTGCCAGGTTGGACATCGACGTACCCTGTTGCACCGTGACCTCCACGCCAGGATGGATGGCGGCGAACGCACCCAAGGCTTTTGGCAGGGTGGAGTTGATGTATTCCTCGGGGATGCCGATCCTGACCGAGCCGTCCAAGGCCGGCTGGCGCATGGACGCCGCCGTGTCATCGAGGAGGGCGACGATACGCCGCGCATTATCGATAAGGCGGCGGCCTTGCGTCGTCAGCACGACCCCGCGCGAATGCCGGTCGAACAGCGCATCGCCCAGCATGTCCTCAAGCTTCTTGATCTGCATGCTCACGGCCGACTGGGTGCGGCCGACGTTGTCGGCCGCCTTGGTCAGATTGCCGGCGTCGGCAACCGCAAGGAAGGTCCTCAGGAGATCGCTGTCGAGTGGAAGGGACATGTAACTATCCATCAGAAAATCTGATGATAGGTATGTTCGCAATTCGTTTGCCAGATGTCAACGAATAGCGGAAAATACAACTCTTTCGAGCGTCCTTTCGGAGATCCGCTCATGAGCATGCCCTTCACTGCCCGTTCCGCCAGCGCTTCCTCGATCGTGCAACTCCGTTCGCTGCTTGAGCACTGGCGTGCCTGGCAGGCGTCGCAGCTCGCGCAGCCCCGCGAGGCACCGTGGGACAATCCGCGATTGCTCAAGGACGTTGGCCTGAGTGGGCGTCGCTCGCCAGCGGGTCTGGACGGCGCGCGCCTCGAAGCCGTCTATCGTTCCCACTGGATGTTATGAAATCAGCTCGAGCCTCGCTGCGCGAAAGATCGCTTCGGCGAGATTTCCTGGCTGCAGTTTCCGCATCGCGCCGTCGAGCGCCTTGTCGATGCGTTCCATCGGAATGTCCGTCTCACACACGTCCTGCCGGCTCCTGCCGCAGGCCGCAAGGGCGAGGCAGCGCAATTCGAGGGCGTCGAGCTGATTCATCTCTTCCGCCATGGACTTTCGCCCGCCCACTCTCGCTCGCAAGGCCGCGCTGCCGCAATGCACGCGGGATTAGCCTGAGCTAATTATTTGAAATCGCGAGCGTATCTGCACACGGCAGGCGGCTTTCGAAAACGGAACCGTGCCTAGAGCGCCGTGCGTTCAATATCCTAATTGAGTTTTGACCCTAGTGATGAATGATGCGCCAACGCTGCCCCGAAATGGGAAAGACGCGGAGGATTGTTGCGCAGTGTTGCAAAAGCGGCGGCAGCATGTTTTCAGCAACTACAGAGCCGTGCGTTTTTATCAGGCGCACAGAGGTCGCTGTAGCACCTTGAATTACTGCATGTTTTTATCCTTAATCCTCTCCGATTTAAGGAAACATGCGGTAGGCTTTTGCGCTAAACCGGCATGAAGGGCGAGGAGCCCGCAGGGAGAGGTCTCGGATGTCACCGAAGGATTTGAAGGCAGCGCTGCGAAAGGAACGCCTGGCCTTGCGGGATGCGATGCCGTTGGAAGTGCGTATCGAGGCGAGCCTTTCCATGGCCGACCACGCCGGCGATGTCATCGCACTCGATCCCGGTCATGTCGTTTCCGGCTTCTGGCCGATTCGCTCGGAAGCGGACATTCGGCCGCTGATGGTACGGCTCAAGGATCGCGGCGCGCGGCTCTGCCTGCCGGTGATCATCGACAAGAACACCATCCTTTTTCGCGAACTCGTCGACGGCGTGGCGGTGGTCCAGACCGGCTTCGGCACGACGGGGCCGGGGGCGGACGCCCCTGAGATCGATCCCGACATCATGCTCGTGCCGCTTTCGGCCTTCGATTCGGTGGGCCACCGGATCGGCTATGGTGCCGGCTATTATGACCGGGCAATCGACCGATTGCGCCGCAAAGGTCACATGCCGCGATTGATCGGCATTGCATTCGACTGCCAGGAAGTGGCATCAGTGCCGGCTGAACCGCACGACGTCGCGCTTGACGCTGTGCTGACGGAGAGCGGTTTTCGGCATTTTAGAGCGGAATGAGGAAAGTTAGAGCGGAACGAGGAAAGTGCGCGGTTTCCGCCGCACCCCGCTCTAGTTTTAGAACCGATCACGTTGTGGCTTCGGGTCGATTTGAACCAAACCATGGTGATCCAAGCGGGATTGAACGGGCATGCGACTTCTTTTTCTGGGGGACATGGTTGGCAAGACGGGCCGCACGGCCGTCTGGGAGCGTCTCCCGGGATTGGTCGGCGACCTGAAGCTCGACTTCGTCATCGTCAACGGCGAGAACGCCGCCGGCGGCTTCGGCATTACCGAAGACATCTTCCTGGAAACGATCAATGCCGGCGCCGACGTGGTGACGACCGGCAATCATGTGTGGGACCAGAAGGAAGCGGTGGTCTTCTGCGAGAGGCACGACCAGTTCCTGCGCCCCGCCAACTATCCCGCCGGGACGCCCGGGCGCGGATCCAATCTCTTCTTTGCCCGCAACGGCGCCCGCGTGCTGGTGGCCAACATCATGGGGCGGGTCTTTATGCATCCCGAGCTCGACGACCCTTTCAAGGCCGCCGAGACGATACTCGATGCCTGTCCGCTCGGGGAGCAGGCTGACGCCATCGTCTTCGACTTCCATGCGGAGGCCACCAGCGAAAAGCAATGCTTCGGCCATTTCGTCGACGGCCGCGCGAGCTTCGTGGTCGGAACGCACACCCATGTTCCGACTGCCGACCATCAGATCCTCAACGGCGGCACCGCCTATATGAGCGATGCCGGCATGTGCGGGGACTATGACTCGTCGCTCGGCATCGACAAGGAAGAGCCGCTCAATCGGTTCATCTCCAAGATGCCAAAGGGCCGCTTCGAGGCGGCTTCCGGCCCGGCAACGATCTGTGGTGTCGGCGTCGAGATTTCCGATCGCACGGGCCTTGCGGAGAAGATCGCGCCGCTCCGACTTGGGCCGAGGCTCAGCGAGACGATTCCGCAGTTTTGGTCGTAATCCCAGGATAGCCCGCGCGATCTGGCGATTTTTCGCTCGATTTCTGGCGCTTGCCGCCGGCAATCCGGCGCTGCATATCGTCTTTCCCGAGTTGCCTTTTTTCAAGTGACAGCCCCACCAAATGGTGGCAGGTTAGCGTCAAATCCAGAGCCGCACCGGACGCGGCCGCCGTTTGCAAGTTTTCCATTTAATGCCGCCCGGAGGCTCTGCTTCGGGTTTTCAGTGTCGCCGGATGTCCCGGGTTCGTGCCGGTCGATTGGTGGTTTCAGGTGCTTTCGGAGGACGTGCATGTTGCTAAAGTGGCATTTGCCGACAATCTTCAGCGTTCCGTTCTTTCTTCTTGCCGCATTGCCCGCGGCTGCCCAGAACGCACCGCCGCCGCCGACTGTGACCGTCGCCAAGCCGGTGGTGCGCGATGTGATCGACGCTGACGAATTCATCGGCCGCTTCGAAGCCGTCGACGAGGTCGCCGTCCGCTCCCGGGTCGGTGGCTATCTTGACCAGGTCCTCTTTACCGACGGTGCACTGGTGAAAAAAGGCGACAAGCTTTTCGTCATCGACCAGCGGCCGTTCCGCACCGCTCTCTCCCAGGCCGAAGCCTCGCTTGAAGCGGCGCGGTCGACGCTTCAGTTCGCGGAATCACAGTTCAAACGCACGGAATCGCTTGCCGGTACAGGCACGCTCTCAGTGTCCGCGCTCGATGACGATCGTCGTGCGCTGCTTGCGGCGCAGGCCAATGTGCGCGGCTCCGAGGCAGCCGTCGAGCGGGCCAGGCTCGATCTCGAATATACGACGATCACTGCACCGCTGAGCGGCCGCGTCGACCGGCGCCTGTTGTCGCCGGGCAACCTCGTCCAGGCGGATCAGACCGTGTTGACGACGATCGTTTCGCTCGATCCGATCGATTTCTATTTCGACGTCGACGAGCGGCGGGTGCTTTCCTACGCCCGCACGGCGCGGGAGCGGGGCAGCGTGCTTCAGGAGGGCGGTGGAGCGCTCAGCGTATTGGTGACGATCGCCGACGCGACCGAACGACCATTCGAAGGCAAGCTCGATTTCTCGGAAAACAGGGTCGACAACCAGACAGGCACGATGCGCCTGCGCGCCCGGTTCGCGAACCCGAACTTCATCCTGCAGCCGGGCCTCTTCGGGCGCGTGGAGGTTGAAGGCTCTAATACCTACAAGGCGATCCTCGTTCCTGATGAGGCGATCGCCGCTGACCAGAGCGAACGCGTCGTCTACGAAGTCAGCGAGGATGGAAGCGTCATGACCAAGCCCGTGCGTCTCGGTCCGCGACTGCATGGCTACCGGGTCATTCGCAGCGGCATGACGGGCGAAGAGACGATCATCGTCAACGGTCTTATCCGCGCTCGACCGGGCGCGAAGGTGAAGCCCGAACTCGTCGTGCTGCCGCAGGAAGCAGCGCAGGCGGCGGAGAATGCCCAATGAGATTTGCGCACTTCTTCGTCGATCGGCCGATCTTCGCTTCGGTGCTGTCGATCGTTCTCCTGATCGTCGGCGGCATCGCCTATTTTCAGTTGCCGGTGGCGCAATATCCGGAAATCGCCCCGCCCACCATCGTCGTGCGCGCCTCCTATCCGGGGGCGGATGCCGAGACCATCGCCAATACGGTCGCCACGCCGCTCGAACAGGAAATCAACGGCGTCGAGAACATGCTCTACATGTCCTCCTATTCCACTGCCGACGGCTCGATGGCATTGACGATCACGTTCAAGCTCGGCGCGGACCTCGACCAGGCGCAGGTGCTGGTGCAGAACCGCGTTTCCGTCGCCGAACCGCGACTGCCGGAGGAGGTCCGGCGCATCGGTGTCACCACGACCAAGAGCTCGCCGGACCTGATGATGGTCGTTCATCTGCTGTCCCCGAACGATCGCTACGACCAACTCTATGTCTCGAACTACGCCCGTACGCGCATCCGCGATCTGCTCGTTCGGCTGGACGGCGTCGGTGATGTTACCCTGTTCGGCGAGCGCGAATATGCGCTGCGCGTGTGGCTCGATCCGCAGAAGCTCTCCGCCTACGGCATGACCTCGGGTGATGTGGTCGAGGCGCTGCGCGAGCAGAACGTCCAGGTTTCTGGCGGTGCCATCGGCGGCCCTCCGATGTCCGGCGACAGCGCCTTCCAGTACACGGTTACGACGGACGGGCGTTTCAGCGACGCCCGGCAGTTCCGCTACGTGATCGTCAAGGCCACGGAAGACGGCAGGCTTGTGCAGTTGCAGGATGTCGCCCGCGTCGAGCTCGGCGCCCGCGAATACGTCACCAACAGCTATCTGAACGGCAGCCCCGCCGTCGCGCTCGGCATCTTCTCGCGCCCTGGCACCAACGCGCTCGCCGCGGCGGAAGCGATCCAGGCCACCATGGCGGAGCTTTCGAAGGATTTTCCGGAGGGGCTGGAATACAGGATCATCTACAATCCGACGGAATTCATCGCGGAGTCGATCAATGAGGTCTACAAGACGATCGGCGAGGCCGCGCTCCTCGTAGCCCTCGTCGTCATCGTTTTCCTGCAATCCTGGCGCACTGCGATCATTCCCATCGTGGCGATCCCCGTCTCGCTGATCGGTACCTTCGCGCTGCTTTTTGCCTTCGGCTTCTCGCTGAACATGCTGACGCTCTTCGGGCTGGTGCTTGCGATCGGCATCGTCGTCGATGACGCGATCGTCGTCGTCGAGAACGTCGAGCGCAATCTGGCGCAAGGCATGACCCCGAGGGAGGCGGCGCATGTGACGATGGACGAGGTTGGTGCGGCGGTCATCGCAATTTCGCTCGTCTTGACCGCGGTGTTCGTCCCGACCGCCTTCATTCCCGGCATAGCCGGCCAGTTCTATCTGCAGTTTGCGGTGACCATTGCGGTGGCGACAGTCATCTCTGCGCTCAATTCTCTAACGCTTTCGCCGGCGCTTGCAGCCATTCTGTTGCGGCCGCATGAAAATCACGAGCATGAAAGCCGCAATCCGATCACACGCTTCGGTCGGGCGCTCGCCAATGGGTTCAACCGTGGCTTCGATCGCATGGCCGATGGCTACGGATGGGTGGTGCGCAACCTCGTCGAGACACGAACGGCGCTCGCGGCCGCGCTCATCGTTTTCGTCGGCCTCCTTGGTGCCACCTGGTACATGGCGCAGGTGGTGCCGCGCGGTTTCATTCCGACGATGGACCAAGGCTATGCCATCGTCGTTATCCAGCTTCCGGACGGCGCCTCGCTCGAACGGACCGACGCGGTCGTGCAGCGGGCATCGGCGATGATCAGGGAAGTGCCCGGCGTCAGGGACGCCGTCGCCTTTGCCGGTTTCAGTGGCGCGACCTTCACCAATGCGTCCAACTCCGGTGTCATCTTCACGCCCTTCGACAGTTTCGAGGAACGGCTCGCCAACGGGCAGAGCGCCACCCAGATCATCGGTCAGATCTTCGGCACGATGCAGAGCATCCAGGAGGCCTTCATCATTGCCATTCCGCCGCCGTCCGTGCGCGGCATCGGCAATGCCGGTGGCTTCAAGATGCAGATCATGGACCGCCAGAGCGCCGACATGCGCCGTGCACTCGGGCTTGCCCGCCAGATGATGGGCATGGCCAACCAGACCGAAGGGCTGACCGGGGTCTTCACCACCTTCTCGGCATCGAGCCCGCAATTCTTCCTGGCGATCGACCGCGACAAGGCGCGAGCATTGAACGTGCCGATTCCGAATATCTTCGAGACGCTCTCGATCAATCTGGGAACGTCCTATGTCAACGATTTCAATGCATTCGGCCGTGTCTACCAGGTTCGCGCCCAAGCCGACCAGGAATATCGCGTCGAGAGGGAGGATATTCTCGCTCTGAAGGTGCGTTCCGCGTCGGGTGCGCTGGTACCGCTCGGAACGCTCGTCGAGATCCGCGATACCAGCGGACCTTCGCTCGTCCAGCGCTACAACATGTATGTTTCAGTGCCGCTCCAGGGCAATCCGGCGCCTGGCGTCTCCACCGGCACGGCACTCGACAAGATGGAGGATCTCGCCGCGCAGGTCCTGCCGCAAGGCACCACCTTCGAATGGACGGAGCTTGCCTTCCAGGAACGCCAGACAGGCAACACGGCCGCCTTCATCTTTGCGCTTTCGGTGATTTTCGTCTTCCTCGCGCTGGCCGCACAATATGAAAGCTGGGTGCTGCCGCTGGCGATCATCCTGATTGTGCCGCTTGCCGTTCTCGCCGCGCTTCTCGGCGTCTCCATCCGAGGGTTCGACAACAACGTGCTCACGCAGATCGGCCTCATCGTGCTGATCGGCCTCGCCGCGAAGAACGCGATCCTGATCGTCGAATTCGCGAGGCAAGGAGAGGAAGAAGGCAAGACGCCGGTCGAAGCGGCGATCGACGCAAGCCGGGTGAGGCTTCGGCCGATCCTGATGACCGCCTTTGCCTTCATCCTCGGCGTCGTGCCGCTGGTGATCGCAACAGGTCCGGGGGCCGAAATGCGCCAGTCGCTAGGCACTGCCGTCTTTTCCGGCATGCTGGGCGTGACGTTTCTCGGCCTGTTCCTGACGCCCGTCTTCTATGTGACGCTGCGCTCTCTGGGCAGGAAACGCGCCAAGGTCATCAAGGGAGAAGCGGCAGGGGCGCCGGCGGAATGACCATGTCCCCTTGGGTCGGCCTGAAGGAAACGCTTCGAGCCGGGGCGTTCGAGAAATGCGGACAATGACGCGATTGTGAGCGCTGGCGGTTGTTTGGCGCTGGACGGAGCGGCGACCTTGAATGATCCTGCCACGCGCTAGATCACGATGACTTTAGGTCTTATCGACCTAAAGTCATCGTGATCTATTCTAATGAGTTAGAGCGGGATGCGGCGGAAAACCGCGCACACTTTTCCTCATCCCGCTCTAAAAACGCGTGTGAGGGGTGAAGGATGCTGCTCCGATACCTTGCCTACACTCTGGCCACCATCTGGCTGATCCATACATTCTGGCCGGAACATGCCCATGCGCAGCAGTCTCCGCCCCCGGTGAGCCAATGCCAGGCGATCGCGGAAGCAACGCCGAAGGCGACGTTCGTCAGCGTCACGCCTCCGGGAGCAACGCTTGCGGCCGCAGCCGACAGCGAGGTCGACATAACCTATCTCGGCCACTCGACATTCCTGATCGAAACGCCGGGCGGTGTTTCGATCGCCACGGACTACAACGGCTGGTTCCGGCCTCCCGCGCCGCCCACCGTGGTGACGATGAACAAGGCCCATTCCAGCCATTACACGCTGACGCCGGATACTGCCATTCGCCACATCCTGCACGGCTGGGGCGAGGATGGCGAGGCGGCCGACCATGATCTGGTCGTCGGCGACGCCTATATCCGCAATGTGACGACGGACATACGCTCCGGTTACGGAGGCATGGAACTCAACGGCAATTCGATCTTCATCTTCGAGGTCGCGGGGCTCTGCATCGGCCATCTCGGTCACCTGCACTACGAGCTCGACGACAGCCATTACCGCCAGATCGGCCGGCTAGACGTGCTGATGGTGCCGGTCGACGGCGGCCTGACCATGGGGGCCGAAAGCATGAGCCGCGTCGTTTCCCGCCTGCGTGCGGCGCTGATCCTGCCGATGCACCGGCCGCCGTTGATCGACGATTTTCTGGCAATGTTCGGCGACGGCTTTGACAAAAGCTTTGCCACGGGGGCGACCGTCAAGGTCTCGCTCCGGTCCTTGCCGAGCAAGCCGTTGATTTATGTGCTGAAGGGCATGTGAGTGAGGCGCCGTTTCGATCACGGTCGCCATTTGCCGCAACTGAAAAGACGCGGCCCCCTGCTGGACGGGGCGCGGCAATAAAACTATAAGGCGCCCCATCTCATTAAATTTTCATGCATGCAGAGGGTGCCATGGCTGGCCATTCACAGTTCAAGAACATCATGCACCGCAAGGGCCGTCAGGATGCGGTGCGCTCGAAAATGTTTTCCAAGCTCGCGCGCGAAATTACCGTCGCGGCAAAATCCGGCATGCCCGACCCTGCGATGAACCCGCGCCTCAGGCTCGCAATCCAGAACGCCAAGGCGCAGTCGATGCCGAAGGACAATATCGAGCGGGCAATCAAGAAGGCATCGGGCGGCGATGCGGAGAACTACGAGGAAGTCCGTTACGAGGGCTACGGCCCGGGCGGCGTCGCCGTCATCGTCGAGGCGCTGACCGACAACCGCAACCGCACCGCCTCGAATGTTCGCTCGACCTTCACCAAGGCTGGCGGCGCGCTTGGCGAAACCGGCTCGGTTTCCTTCTCCTTCGATCGCGTCGGCGAAATCACCTACAAGCTTTCCGTCGGCGATGCCGACAAGGTCATGGAAGCGGCCATCGAAGCAGGTGCCGATGACGTGACGACGGACGAAGACGGCCACACGATCATCTGTGGCTTCGAGGACATCGGCGAGGTCTCGAAGGCCCTCGAGGAGGTTCTTGGCGAAGCGGAAACCGTCAAGGCGATCTGGAAGGCGCAGAACGCTGTGCCGGTGGACGAGGAAAAGGCACAGTCGCTGATGAAGCTGATCGACAATCTCGAAGACGATGACGACGTTCAGAACGTCTATTCGAACTTCGACGTTTCCGATGAGGTTCTTGCCAGGCTTTCGGCCTAGGTTTCCTTGATCTGACGAAAAAGACCCGCGCTCCGAGTGGAACGCGGGTCTTTTGTTTCAGCATGACGTCGCTGCCGACGAAGTATCA
>NZ_JASKLR010000004.1:0-149472 GCF_030124325.1 Sinorhizobium sp. 8-89 | reverse complement strand
TCGCTCAGTCTGCAGCCGCGAGGTCCCGCTGCGCCTGGCCAAACAGCTTCAGGGAATGCAGCCGCGCCTCCATGTCGAAGATCGGCATGGAAATGATCAGCTCGTCGGCCCTGGTCTGCTCAAGGAAGGTTTGAATTTTGCTGCGGATCGTC
Source organism: Sinorhizobium sp. 8-89 (assembly GCF_030124325.1). Lineage (GTDB taxonomy): Bacteria > Pseudomonadota > Alphaproteobacteria > Rhizobiales > Rhizobiaceae > Sinorhizobium. Next base: position 149,320 of record NZ_JASKLR010000004.1, on the reverse strand, counting down.
TCGGGACTACCGACGACCGCATAAGACATGGCGTGATCGACGAAGATCTTTTCGTCGCCGCTCCACAATCCTTCCATGGATTTGACCGGCGGCGGGAAGCGGCCGCGGGCGTTGCGGCGAAGTGCCACGAAGGACTGCTGCATGGAGGTGAAAAGATAATTCGCCTCCTCGTCGGTATCGGCGGCAACCCCCATGATGCCGACCATCACATGCGGCTTGTCGAGCTGCGACGACGGCGTGAAGCGTTCGCGGTAGATTTCGAGCGCGGTGAGCAGCATGTCGGGGGCGAAATGTGAGGCGAAAGCGAAGGGGAGACCGAGCATGCCGGCGAGGTGAGCACTGAAGTGGCTTGAACCGAGCAGCCAGATCGGCACATTGGAATCGGCGCCGGGCACGGCGATGATCTTCTGGTCGTCGGTGACGGGACCGAGCAGCGCCTGGAGTTCCACGACATCATTCGGAAAATTGTTGGCGCTGGCCTCCATGTTGCGTCGGAGCGCTTGGGCCGTCCTCATGTCGGTGCCGGGCGCACGACCGAGGCCGAGATCGATGCGGCCCGGATAGAGTGCGGCGAGCGTGCCGAATTGCTCGGCGATGACGAGAGGCGAATGATTGGGGAGCATGATGCCGCCCGAGCCGACGCGGATCGATCGCGTCGCAGATGCCACATGGGAAATGACCAGAGATGTCGCGGCGCTGGCGATGCCTTTCATTCCGTGATGCTCGGCCAGCCAGAAGCGCTTGTAGCCGTTCTCCTCCGCTGAGATCGCCAGCCGGCGCGAGTTTTCGAGCGACTGGGCGACGCTGCCGCCCTCGGTAATCGGCGACAGGTCGAGAACGGAGAAAGAGATCATGGCAAGACCTTCAATTAAAAGAAATTGATCGATCGCAATGTAGGTTCAAGTTTCTTAAAGCCAAGAGCGGTACTGCATGTTTCCTTAAAACCTATCCGTTTTAAGGATAAAAACATGCAGAAGTTCAAAGTGCTGCAGCGACCTTTGTGTGTCTGAAAAGACGCACGTCGCTGTAGGCCGTCTTCGCGACCGCGCCTGCCATTCCTGTGCAATGTTTTTGTTTTGTTCACTTTTTTCTGGCAGCGTCCGGCTGACCGACATAGGGTGAGGCATGCAGAACACGATTCGCATCATCGGCATCGACCCGGGCCTTAGACGCACGGGCTGGGGCATCATCGAAACCTTGGGCAATTCGCTGCGTTTCGTGGCCTCTGGCACCGTGACCTCCGACGGCGAGATGGATCTTGCATCGCGTCTCTGTCAATTGCATGACGGGCTTGCGGATGTCGTGCACAGCTACCAGCCGCACGAAGCGGCCGTCGAGCAGACTTTCGTCAACAAGGATGCGACCGCGACGCTGAAGCTTGGCCAAGCGCGCGGTATCGCCATGCTTGTCCCAGCTCGTGCCGGCCTCAGAGTGGCTGAATATGCGCCAAACGCGGTGAAGAAGGCGGTGATCGGCGTCGGCCACGGCGAGAAGCAGCAGATCCACATGATGCTGAAGGTGCTGATGCCGAAGGCTGAGTTCAAGGGCAATGACGCCGCCGACGCGCTCGCCATCGCCATTTGCCACGCGCACAACCGGCAGGCGATCACCAGCCGCCTCGCGGCTCTTGCCGGCTAGGTGGCCCATCTGCTTAAACGGTTGCGCTCCAAACCACCCAGAAAGACAAGATCAGATGATCGGCAAACTCAAGGGCACCATTGACGAGATCGGCGAGGATCACGTCGTTCTCGACGTGCATGGCGTCGGATATGTCGCCCATTGTTCGGCACGCACGCTCGGCAAACTCGGATCGGCGGGCGAGGCGGCGGTGCTCTTCATCGAGACCTATGTGCGTGAGGATCAACTGAAGCTCTTCGGTTTCCTGACCGCGCTCGAGCGTGAATGGTTCCGCCTCCTCCAGAGCGTTCAGGGCGTGGGGTCAAAAGTGGCACTGGCAGTGCTCTCGACGCTGACCCCCAGCGAACTCGCAAGCGCGATCGCGCTGCAGGACAAGGCATCGGTCTCCCGGGCCCCGGGCGTTGGTCCTAAGGTGGCCGTACGTATCGTCACTGAGCTCAAGAACAAGGCGCCCGCCTTTGCAGGAGAGCCATCTGCCGCGATCAACCTCAAGCAGGAACTGGGCGAGGGGGTTGCCTCGGCACCTGTCGCGGACGCGGTTTCCGCACTGACCAACCTCGGCTATTCGCGCGACCAGGCGGCAAACGCCGTCGCCGCGGCCTTGAAGAACGGCGGCGAGGGCGGTGACAGTGCCAGACTTATTCGTCTCGGGCTCAAGGAACTGGCGCGGTGAGGTCGGAAGGCCAAGCCTTTCTCCGGCCACAAAAGCATTGGAATGAGGTAATCGCGTGCCGACCGCGCTGGATTGCCCGTTGCGTTCCCAATATGGTCGAACGCGCTGGAACCACCGTGGCAAGGGGCTTAGACCCGGACGCCATGCTGCCGTGCCGTCCATCCCGAAATGGAAGTTTGACATGAGTGAAGCCGCACGCCTGATTGCGCCGGAGAAGCGAGGCGAGGATCTCGATGCGACGATGCGTCCGCAGTCGCTGGACGAGTTCACGGGCCAGGCGGAAGCGCGTGCCAATCTCAAGATCTTCATCGAGGCGGCCCGCAATCGCGGCGAGGCGCTCGACCACGTGCTCTTTGTCGGCCCGCCCGGTCTCGGCAAGACGACGCTCGCGCAGATCATGGCGAAGGAACTCGGCGTCAATTTTCGCTCGACCTCCGGACCGGTCATTGCAAAGGCCGGCGATCTCGCGGCGCTGCTCACCAATCTCGAAGAGCGCGACGTGTTGTTCATCGACGAAATCCATCGCCTGAACCCGGCGGTCGAGGAAATCCTCTATCCGGCCATGGAGGATTTCCAGCTCGATCTCATCATCGGTGAGGGACCGGCGGCGCGCTCGGTGAAGATCGACCTTTCCAAGTTCACGCTGGTGGCGGCGACCACCCGCCTCGGCCTGCTGACGACGCCGCTGCGCGACCGCTTCGGCATTCCGGTGCGGCTCAATTTCTATACGGTCGAGGAATTGGAGCTGATCGTCCGCCGCGGGGCGCGGCTGATGGGCCTCGGCATGACCGACGAGGGTGCACGCGAAATCGCCCGACGGGCGCGCGGGACGCCGCGTATTGCCGGCCGTCTTTTGCGCCGGGTGCGCGATTTCGCCGAGGTGGCACGGGCGGAGGCCGTAACCAGGGAGATCGCCGACGAGGCGCTGACCCGCCTCCTCGTCGACAGCATGGGGCTAGACCAGCTGGACCGCCGCTATCTGACGATGATCGCGCACAATTTCGGCGGCGGGCCGGTCGGCATCGAGACGATTGCGGCGGGGCTTTCCGAGCCGCGCGACGCGATCGAGGACATCATCGAACCCTATCTGATCCAGCAGGGCTTCATCCAGCGCACGCCGCGCGGCCGCGTGTTGACGGCGAACGCCTGGAAGCATCTCGGCCTCAATCCGCCGAAGGACCTGGAAACAACCCAGTTCCGCCTGACGCTGGAGAACGACTGAATGATCACGCGCCGGGGATTCCTGCAGACACTCGGCAGCGGCTTCGCGAGTTTCGCGGCGCTCGGCAGCTATGCCTTTGCAATCGAGCCGCTCGCGCGGCTGAATATCGCGCGCTACAGACTGACACCGCCCGGCTGGACCCCCGGCCTGAAGCTTCGCGTGGTAGCACTCGCCGATCTTCATGCCTGCGAACCGTGGATGTCCACCAAGCGCATCGCCTCCATATGCGCGCAGGCCAACGATCTCGGCGGCGATGTCACGGTTCTGCTTGGCGATTACGCCTCGGGCATGAACCTCGTCACGCGCTATGTCCACTCCAGCGAATGGTCGAAGGCGCTCGCCACGCTCAAGGCTCCGCTTGGCGTCCATGCGATCATGGGTAATCACGATTGGTGGGAGGACAGGACCGCGCAGAAGAACGGCGGCGGCGAGACCTTCGGGCATCGGGCACTGGCGAATGTCGGCATTGCGGTCCACAGCAACGGCGCCATCCGCCTGAAGAAGGACGGATTGGGATTCTGGCTTGCCGGGCTCGAGGACCAACTAGCCCTTCTGCCCGGCAAGAAATGGGGCCGGCGCTCCATGACCGGCCTCGATGATCTCGACGGAACGCTGGCGCAGGTGAGCGACACGGCGCCCGTCATCCTGCTTGCTCATGAACCCGATATCTTTCCGGAGGTGCCGGCGCGCGTTTCCCTGACACTGTCCGGCCATACTCATGGCGGCCAGGTGCGGTTTGCGGGTCTTGCACCAGCCGTACCTTCCCGCTTTGGCGACCGGTATGCTTATGGTCATATCGTCGAAGGGGATCGCAATCTGATCGTCTCGGGCGGTCTCGGGTGCTCGATCGCGCCGATCCGTTTCGGCGTCCCGCCGGAAATCGTCGTGGTCGATCTTGGATAGGTTGCCGTAACCGGTTTGCCGATATTGCCGCCGCCATCCGGCCACCTTCTCCCGCTCAGGAGAAGGTTAGGGGCAATCGCTCCTATCCCAGGCCAGTTTGCGGATCGTTGCCGCCAAAAGATCCCGTCCTCCGGGCGACCAGCCGAGCGCTCGCAGCTTGTCCGTCGACATGACCTTGAATTCATCCATAACCGCCTCCGGCGGCAACGGAAGGGGACATCCGGTTGCCGCCTGAAGAAGCGAGAGGATTTCGCGGTTGTCCGTCAGCACGTCTGAGACGTTGAAGACCTCGCCTGCGACTTTTGCGGGGTCGGCTTCCAGCATCAAGCGTACTGCCTCGGCGACATCGTCGCCATGGACCTCGGTGCCGGCGCGCGGCGGAACGGCCTTGCCTGCGAGATAGTCGGCAAAGAGGCGGCTCCATTTGTGGTTCCGGCCGGGACCCGCTGGCCCGTAGACCCCGGTCGCGCGCAGGCTGACGGTGACGAAGCCGTGGCCGGTCATCGATTTCAAGGCATCTTCGCCGGCAAGCTTCAACGCGCCGTAGAGCGTGTCGGGCATGGCGGGCGATGTCTCGTCGACGAAAGGAACCGGCGTTTCGCCGTAGACGGCGCGGCTCGACAGAAAGACGCAGCGGCGAACCCCGGCAGCGCGGGCTTCTTCGAAGAGACGGACGGAGCCGTCGAGATTGGCGCGGCGGAAGCCGTGCGGGTCACTGCCTTCGCCGCCCCGATACTTTCCCTCGACATGCTGGAAGGCGGCGTGGACGAAATAATAGATATCGTCGAAGGCGGCGATCTGGTCCGCATCCGGATCGAGATGAAGCGAAACGTGGGACACCGGCTGCGAGAAGAACCCCGCGGGCGGTGGCATGCGGCCGCCGACCGTAACCTTGTAGCCGTGGGCGATGAGGTGCTCGACGATGAAGCGGCCGACGAAGCCGGTGCCGCCGGAAACAAGAACGCGGGTCATGAGGGTACGGTGCCGGCTTGTGCCGGATTCTCGAGCGTGGCGAGGTCCGGAATATTCTCGCCAGTGAGGTAGGCGCGCCACAGCTCTATGAGCGGGCGAAGAGCCTCGGCGCGCGGGTGATCCGCCTCCCATGGCTTCTCGTACTGGTAATGTAGGATGCAGATCGAGCGCCAGTCCCAGAGCGCCGGCAGATTGAACCAGACATATTGCAGCATGTTCATCGTTACGGGCAGGCCATGCCAGTCGGGAAAGTAGCTCTGCAGGAATGTCTGGTCGGTGCGCGGCCAGAAGGCGTCCGGCGCATCGAGCACTGCAACCATCTTCTCGAACGTATCGAGCGACGGTTCCGCGACGAACACGCCGGAATTCAGCCGGTGAAAGTCGGCAAGGCTCTCATAGACGTTCGGAGCGGCGGAAAATTCCGGGTAACGGAAGAGTTTGTCGATGTTGCGGAGCACGATCGCATCGGCATCGATGAAGACGCAGCGCTCGTATTCGACAAGTTGCCAGAGCCTGAGCTTGCAGAAATTGTCGAGCGGCGAGTGGAAATCGGGTTTGCGGCCCTTGGTGAAGGGCGCTTTCTCATGGACATTGCGCCGCGCGTGCCTGGTGTTGAATTCGTCCGATAGCGGCAGCAAATCCGTTTCGACAAGGCGGCAGCCGAAGTCGCCGAGCGGCTCAAGTGTCGAGGGAGCAACGCCGCCGGTATGCAGGACGACGATATCGGCTCTCGTTCCCGTCAGGCGAATGGAGCGGGCGAGTGCCCGCGCTCCGAGGGCGTAATCGGCATTGGTGACCAGCGTCACAAAGGCATGGCGGGCGCGGGCGGGCGAGGAGGGGCGGAGCCCCTCCGGATCGGTGGTCGAGAGGCTCATGAAACGGATTTCAGACGCTTGCCTTCCGGATCGTGGTTGATCAGCGGCGCGATTTCCTTCGTCCAGGCCGAGACGGCCGGTACCCGCGAGCGGTCTACGCGATAGGCGAACTTCTTCGCCACATCGACGATTTCCGAGAGCAATCCATCCTGAAGCCGGATCGGGTCGAGACCCAGCTCCAAGAACTTCTCGTTGTGCACCACCAGATCGTTTTCGGCCGCTTCCTTGCGCGGATTGGGCAGCCAAGCGATCTTGGATCCGGTCATGCCGGCGATCATCTCTGCGAGGTCGCGGACGCGATGCGTCTCGGTCATCTGGTTGAAAATCTCGACGCGGCTGCCACGCGCAGGCGGATTGTTGAGCGCGAGTTCGATGCAGCGGACAGAGTCCTGGATGTGAATGAAGGCGCGGGTCTGGCCGCCGGTGCCATGAACCGTCAGCGGATAGTCGATCGCCGCCTGGATCAGGAAGCGGTTCAGCACCGTGCCGTAATCGCCGTCATAGTCGAAGCGGTTGATGAGCTGCTGGTGCCGACGCGTCTGCTCGGTGTGCGTGCCCCAGACGATGCCTTGGTGAAGGTCGGTGATTCTGAGACCGTCATTCTTGGCATAGAACTGGAACAGAAGCTGATCGAGGCACTTGGTCATGTGATAGATCGAGCCGGGATTGGACGGATAAAGAATCTCCTGGCTCACCGTCTCGCCGTTCATCGTCTCGATCCCGACCGGCAGATAGCCCTCGGGGATCGCCGCGCCGACGGTCGAATAGCCGTAGACGCCCATTGTCCCGAGGTGCACGAGATGGGCGTCGAGGCTGAGTTCCACCAGCGCGTTGAGGAGGTTGTGCGTGGCGTTGACGTTGTTGTTGACCGTGTAGTTCTTGTGCCGGTCGGTCTTCATCGAATAGGGCGCGGCGCGCTGTTCGGCGAAATGGATGACCGCATCCGGCCGGTGCTCGGCGAGCCAGTTCTTGAGGAGTTCGTAGTCCCGAGCGAGATCGATCAGGTTGAAGTGAATGCGCCTCCCCGTCTCCGCGTGCCAGATGCGGGTGCGCTCCTGAATCGAGTCCATCGGGGTCAGCGATTGCACGCCGAGCTCCGTATCGATCCAGCGGCGGGAGAGGTTGTCGAGAATGTGGATGTCGTGGCCCGCATCGGACAAATGCAGCGCGGTGGGCCAGCCGACGAAACCATCACCGCCGAGGATTGCAATCTTCATGTACGGTTCTCCTGATCGCGAAGAAGGACATGGTGAGGTGATAGGATAGGATTGTGACAAAGCTGCAATGCTTGCAAATGGCTTTTTGTTCCTGCACAGAAAAAGACAAATCCTCCCGGAGAATGAGACGATGTCATTAATTTCGCTCGCGGGCGAGCTGACCGAAAATGGCCATCGGCTGGTGCAGCGAGTCTATTACGAGGACACCGATTTTTCGGGCGTTGTCTATCATGCACGCTACCTGCATTTCATGGAGCGGGCCAGAACGGACTACCTGCGATTGCTCGGCGTCGAACAGGCATCGCTCGCAATCGAGGGGGATACGGAAGGCCTCGTCTTCGTCGTCCACCGCATGGAGATCGACTTCAAATTGCCGGCGCGCATGGATGATATCCTGACGATCGAGACGGCGACCGAGCGGGCCGGTGGCGCCAAGATGGTACTGCAGCAGGAGATCCGCCGCGACGGCACGCTGCTGATCGCCGCCAAAGTCATCATCGCCGTCATCAACGGGCAGGGGCGACCACGACGGTTGCCGGAAGCGCTGGCAGTAAAGTTCCTGGCGGCGGGCCATAGGATTCCGACCCGGGTCGAATAGCCCCACAGCGCCGCGCGTTTTTTCAGGCGCACAAAGGTCGCTATAGCACTTTGAATTGTTGCATGTTTTTGTCCTTAAATCGGTTCCGATTTAAGGACACATGCAACAGACACGGTGCGGTCGGGGAAGCCGCATAAACTTGCCCGTCGCGATCAGCCGGCGACCGAACTCAACATCTTCTTCGTCAGCGATTGCCTGATCTCGTCGATATCCGCCCACGGATCGGTTCCGACTTCGATGCGTTCAAGAATATCGGAAATATGGAACGTGTTGGCGGCTGCAAGGCTTTCGAGTTCGTCCCAGCTGACCGGAGTGGCGACGGGGCCGCCTGCGCGCGCGCGGGTGGAGTAGGGGGCGATCGCCGTGGCGCCGCGGTCGTTCCGGAGCCAGTCGATGAAGATCCGCCCCTTGCGCTTCGCCTTCGACATGGTGGCGACGAAATGCTCCGGATCGCGCTCGGCAAAGGATTGCGCGATCGCTTTGGCGAAGCCTTTTGCCTCGTCCCACCCGGCATGCGGGCGAAGCGGCACAATTACGTGGACGCCCTTGCCGCCGGTCACCATGGCAACCGTTCTGAGGCCGATGTGGGTCAGTTCGTCGCGCAGGGCGGCGGCCGCCGCCTTCACGGTGGCGAAATCGACGCTCGGATCGGGATCGAGATCGAAGACCAGCCGGTCGGGCTTCTCCAGCCGGTCGATCCTTGCGCCCCAGATGTGGAATTCCAGCGTGCCCATCTGCACCGCTGCGACCAGACCCTTTGCATCGTGCACATACATGTAGTTTTCGGTCTCTCCCGACGCCTCCTCAATCGGCACTTCCCGGATGGCGTCCGGAAAGCCGTCGCTTGCATGTTTCTGGAAGAAGCACTGTCGCTGCCCGCCCTGCGGGCAACGCACCAGCGAGACGGGATGGTCGGCCGCAAAGGGCAGCATCCTGTCCGCAACGACGCCGTAGTAGCGGGCGAGGTCGATCTTGGTGATCCCTTGGCCTTCGAAGAGGACGCGATCCGGATGCGAGATGCGAACGCCAAGGACATCGGCATCGCCCTTAACGGGCGACGCTGTGCGCGTCTTGGCTGACGATTTGCCCCTTCCCGTTTCCGCCTCGGCGGCTGTCGGCTTCGGTGTTTCCAGTTTCACGGCCTTGGCCTCCTTATCCTCGCGCAATCCCTCGAATGAGCCGTGGCGGATATGTCCGTCAGCCGTAAACTCGGTGAAATCCACCTCTGCGACAAGATCGGGCTTCAGCCAGACGGAATTTCGGTTCCTTTCCTTCGGCACGCTGTCGAAGGGCGACGTCTGCCGCCTGCGCTTTGCAAAGACGGCGGCGAGTTCCTCCATCGCCTTTTCACCGAAGCCGGTGCCGACGCCGCCCCGGTAGACCAGCTTATCGCCCTCGAAGGTCCCGAGGAGGATCGAGGCGAAGGCGCGCCCCTTTTTCGACGAGGGGGTGTAGCCGCCAATGACGAATTCCTGGCGTTTCGTACATTTGACCTTCAGCCAACTCCGGGTGCGTCCGCTACGGTAGCGAGCATTCGCTTCCTTGGCGATGATGCCTTCCTGTCCGGCCTTGCATATGGCGGCGAGCACATGCTCCCCGTTGCCTCGAACGTGCTCGCTGTACTGAATGGTCGACGTGGTGCCGAGCGAGCCGAGCAGGGTCTCCAGCCGCTCCTTTCGCTCGGCGAGTGGCTTGCTACTCAGGTCCTTTCCGTCGAGTTCGATGAGATCGAAAGCATAGAGTCGTGTGCTGGCGCCGGTCCTCAGCGCCTTTTGCAGGGCAGAAAAGGTCGAGCCTTCTTCCGAAAGCGCGACCACCTCGCCGTCGATCAGGGCGGACTTGCAATCGAGCTCGGCAAGGGCGGAAGCAATAGCCGGGAACTTCGCGGTCCAGTCGAGACCATTGCGCGTGTAACAGCGGACGGTGCCGCCGCCGATGGCGCACATCAGACGGTAGCCGTCGAACTTGGCTTCGTTCAGCCACGCATCGCTGGCGGGCGCTTTCGTCACCAGCGTCGCAAGTTGCGGGGCCTTGAACGCGGGCAGCTTGCCGGAGGATTTTCGCGTTGGACGCTTGCCTGCATTGTCGTTCTCGGCAATCGCGCCGGCCTTGAGATTGGCCGCCGTGCTCTTGTTCGAGTGCCAGACACGCGCCCGCTTTTCGCCCTTGCCCTCGGCGATCTCCTCCATCCTGCGGCCGGTGACCACGCTGGTGATGTTCTCTTTGATCAGGCTCTCGCCGTCCTCGGACGCCACTTCGTCCGACTCCTTGACGAGCAGCCAGTTTTCGCGCTTCTCGCCGTCGCGCGGCCGCATGCGGACGAGCGCCCAGCCACCCTTCATTCTGCTGCCATGCAGCCGGAACGAGAGTTTGCCCTTCTTCAGGCCTTCGGACGGGTCATCGTCCGGCTCCCACCAGCCGGTGTCCCACAGCATTACCGTGCCGCCGCCATATTCTCCTTCCGGTATCGTGCCTTCGAAGTCGCCATAGGCCAAGGGGTGATCCTCGGTGCGCACGGCCAGCCGCTTGTCTTCCGGATTGAGGCTCGGACCACGCGTCACCGCCCAGCTCTTCAGCACACCTTCCCATTCGAGGCGGAAGTCGTAGTGCAGGCGAGTGGCATCATGCTTCTGGACCAGAAAGCGCTTTTTGCCGGGATGTGCCCGGGTCACCGTGCCCTTTGGCTCGCGCGTTTTCGAGAAGTCGCGGCGTCGGTTGTATTCAGACAGCTGTTCATTGCGAGCGGCCATGGTCATCCTCATGCCGATTTCCGGCGGCCGCCGCGCGCAGACGATTTCGCCTTGGCTTGCGGTTTCTTGCCACCACCGCCTTCCAGGCTCTTCTTCAGGGCCGACATGAGATCCACGACATTGTCGCCTCGCCGTTGCGGCCGTTCGCCTTCCTCGACCTCGACACGCGCTGACTTGCCCTTCATCTTGCGCTTGACCAGCTCCTTCAGCGCCGCAGAATAGTTGTCCTTGAATACTTCGGCGTTGAAAGGGGCGCTCTTCTTCTCTATCAGCGCGGTCGCGACGTCCAGCAGCTCCTTGTCCGCCTTTTTCCCGGAGATCTCGGAGAACATCGGGTCGGCTTTTCGCAAATCGTCGGCATAGCGGAGCGTCTCCAGAAGCAGGCCGTCGCCGCAGGGCTTTACGGCGACGAGATATTCCCGGCCCCTCAGCGTCAATTGCCCAAGCCCGACCTTGTTCGATGTCCTTAGTGCGTCGCGCACGACGCGATAGGCATCCTCCGCCAGTTCGTCGGCGGGCACGAGGTAATACGGCTTGTCGAAATAGAGCGGCGGGATATCGCTGGTCTCGACGAACTGAACCAATTCGAGCGTCTTCTTGGTCTCCAGCTTGATCGCATCGACTTCTTTGGGTTCGAGCAGGACGTACCTGTCGTCCTCGTATTCATATCCCTTGACGATTTCGTCCACATCGATCGGCCCGATGCCTTCGACCACTTTCTGGTAGTGCACGGGTTTGCCCGAGGGTTTGTGAATCTGCCGGAAGGAGATGCTGGCTCCCGAGCGGGTCGCGCTGAAGAGCTCGACGGGTATCGAGACCAGCGAAAGCCGAAGCTGTCCCTTCCACATTGCCCGAGGCGCCATGGCAACACCTTACACGGAGTCCGTTGCAGCGCGGCGAAAGTGCCGCGTCGGTTTTTTCGCTTTCTGTCTCAGGGAAAAGGAACTCATGCGATCGAAACGTGCGACGCGGTGTGAAGTTCCGTGATACTCCAGTCGTCGAAGTGCGATCGCAGTAACACTCCCTTAACCATAATGGTGTCTTAATCCGTGTATTAGGATTTGTGCGGTGCACGTCATCCTTTGACCAAAATTGACGGCAAGAAGGCAACCTGAAGCATTAGATCGCAATGCCGCGATCAGCGGCGATGCCGGGGCATTCTTGCAATAGGACGTTTGGGCGACCCGGTCATGAGCATGAGCCGCTCTTGCCGGGTATTTGGATTCGGGGACTGGAAACGATGGAACAGGTTGGATTGGCCGCGACGAGCGATGTGACCCTCTGGTCGCTGTTCATGGAAGCGGGCTTTGTCGTGAAGCTGGTCATGCTCGGGCTGATCGCAGCCTCGGTCTGGACCTGGGGTATCGTGGTCGACAAGACGCTCAACTTCGGGCGCGTTCGACGCCAGCTCGACAATTTCGAGCAGGTTTTTTGGTCCGGTCAGTCGCTCGAAGAGCTTTATCGCACGCTGTCCGACCGGCAGACGGCCGGCATGGGCGCGATCTTCGTCTCGGCGATGCGCGAGTGGAAGAAGAGCTTCGAACGCGGCGCCCGCTCCCCGATCGGCCTGCAGATGCGTATCGACCGGGCGATGGACGTAACGCTCGCTCGTGAATCCGAGACGCTCGAAGCAAGGCTCGGATCGCTGGCGACCATCGGTTCGGCCGCTCCCTTCATCGGTCTCTTCGGAACGGTCGTGGGCATCATGACCTCGTTTCAGGCAATCGCCGGCTCGAAATCGACCAACCTAGCCGTCGTCGCGCCCGGTATCGCCGAGGCGCTTCTTGCGACCGCAATCGGTCTGCTCGCCGCTATCCCCGCGGTTATCGCCTACAACAAGTTTTCCGCCGACGCCGGCAAGCTGACGGCCCGCATGGAAGCCTTCGCCGACGAGTTCTCCGCCATCCTGTCGCGGCAGATCGACGAGAAGCTGCAGTCCTCGCGCCAAGCCGCGCAATAACGACCCTCGAGCACGGAGACCACGCTGATGGGTATGGCAGTTGGCGGAGCCAAGGGTTCGGGCGGCGGACGTCGTCGGCGCAACGGCAGGAAGGCAATCATGAGCGAAATCAACGTCACGCCCTTCGTGGACGTGATGCTGGTGCTGCTCATCATCTTCATGGTGGCGGCACCGATGATGACAGTCGGCGTGCCGATCGATTTGCCGGAGACGCAGGCCAAGGCGCTCAACTCCGATACCCAGCCGATTACCGTTTCGGTCAATCCGGCCGGGGAAATCTTCCTGCAGGAAACGCCGATCGCCATCGACGAAGTCGTTCCGAAACTCGAGGCAATTGCCACCACCGGCTACAACGAGCGCATCTACGTGCGCGGCGATACCAACGCCGACTACGGCACGGTGATGAAGGTCATGGCGCGGATCTCGGCGGCCGGCTTCAAGAATCTCGGCCTTGTCACGCTTCAAGAACAGGAAAAGTGATACCCGGTCATGAAGGGCAGTCTCGCAACATCTGCTGTCCTCCACGCCCTGGTGCTCACCTGGGCGCTGGTGTCGCTCGGTAGCCCAGCCGATTTCGAGGTCGCGGATGTCGAGGCGCTGCCGGTCGACATCGTGCCGATCGATTCGATCACACAAATACAGCAAGGCGACAAGAAAGCCCCTGCAAAGGAGAAGGCGTCCCCGGTTCCGACCAAGAAGCCGACGCCGGTCGAGAAAGCCGAGAACATCGGCGACAACGACGTGGACCTGAAGACGCCGCCCACGCCCAATACCAAACCGGTCCAGAATGAATCGGCCGCCGCGCCGGAGAAAACCGAGAAGGCGCTGCCGACACCGGATCCGGTCAAGGATGAGATACAGAAGGTCGAGGAGCCCGAGCCGGCGTCCGAGCCCGCGACGGAGGTTGCGGCACTGCCCGAGCCGAAGCAGGAAGTGAAGCCCGAGACCAAACCGAAACCGGCGCCGGCGGAGGAACAGCCGGCCGAGAATCCGGAGGCCGAGGCGCTGCCCGACAAGGTGCCGACGCCGATGGCGAAGCCCAAGGTCGAAAAGCCGGCGCAGACCGCCAAGACGCCGGAGCGCAAGAAGGAAGAGACCAAGAAGGAGCAGAAGAAGGCATCCTCCGCCAAGGAGAGCGACTTCAACGCCGACGAAATCGCGGCGCTGCTCAACAAGCAGGAATCGTCCGGCGGCGGCGCGAAGCGCTCGACCGAAGAAGCAGCGCTCGGCGGCAAGAAGACGACCAGCGGCAACACGCTTTCGCAGAGCGAGATGGATGCGCTTCGCGGCCAGATCCAGAACAATTGGTCGATCATCCCCGGAATGGCCGATGCCACGGACGTCCGCATCAAGGTGACGATGCGGCTCGACCCGAACGGCGAACTGGTCGGGGAACCGGAAGTCGAAGCGACGGGTGGCTCCGATGCCGCGCGGCGGGCGCTCGCCGGTGGAGCGCGACGCGCCATCCTGAAATCCGCGCCCTTCAAGGGATTGCCAGCCGACAAATATGATTCCTGGAGCGAGGTGGTCGTCAACTTCGACCCAAGCTCGATGCTCTAAACGGGTTAGGGCGGATGCGGGCGGAAAACCGCGCGCACTTTCCTCACCGGTACAGAAAAATGAAAGGCTGAAAGGCTTTATGGAAATGCTGAGACGCAATTTTTTCCGCCTTCTGATGGTGATGTTCGCAGGCTGTGGGCTCATTGCTTCGCCAGCAAACGCACTCGTCGAGATCAACATCAACAAGGGCAACGTCGAGCCGCTGCCGATTGCGGTGACCGACTTCCTGCAGGGCGAACTCGGTCAGAAGATCTCCGACGTCGTTGCTGCCGATCTCAAGCGCTCCGGTCTTTTCGCACCGATCAGCAAGGGTGCCTTCATCGAAAAGATTTCCAATCCGGACGCTGCCCCGCGATTTGAGGATTGGAAGGTCATCAATGCCCAGGCGCTCGTCACCGGACGCGTCACCCAGGAAGGCGATGGCCGGCTGAAGGCGGAATTCCGTCTGTGGGATACCTTTGCCGGTCAGCAGATGCTGGGACAGCAATTCTACACCCAGCCGGAAAACTGGCGCCGCGTCGCCCACATCATCGCCGATGCGATCTATGAGAGGATCACCGGCGAAAAGGGCTACTTCGACACACGCATCGTCTATGTCGCCGAAAGCGGCCCGAAGACGGCACGCAAACGCCAGCTCGCGATCATGGATCAGGATGGCGCCAATTCCCGCGCACTCACCAATTCGAACGACATCGTTCTGACGCCGCGTTTCTCGCCGAACCGTCAGGAAATCACCTATATGTCGTTCGAGAACCAGCAGCCGCGCGTCTACCTGCTGCAGCTCGAAACCGGGCAGCGCGAGGTGGTCGGCAACTTCCCCGGCATGACCTTCGCGCCGCGTTTCTCGCCGGACGGCCAGCGCGTGATCATGAGCCTGCAGCAGGAAGGCAACGCGAACATCTACACGATGGACCTGCGTTCACGCACGACGACGCGGCTGACCAACACCGCAGCGATCGACACGTCGCCGTCCTATTCGCCGGACGGCAGCAGGATCGTTTTCGAAAGCGACCGCGGCGGCAAGCAGCAGCTCTATGTCATGGGTGCTGACGGTTCCGGTCAGACGCGCATTTCCTTCGGTGACGGTTCCTATTCCACGCCGGTCTGGTCTCCTCGCGGTGACCTCATCGCCTTCACCAAGCAGTCGGGCGGCAAGTTCTCGATCGGCGTCATGAAGCCGGACGGCTCGGGCGAGCGCATCCTCACGACCGGCTTCCACAACGAAGGCCCGACCTGGGCGCCGAACGGCCGCGTCCTGATGTTCTTCCGCCAGAACGCGGGTGCCGGCGGGCCGCAGCTCTATTCGATCGACCTCACGGGTTACAACGAGCAGCCGGTCCAGACACAAGGCTTCGCATCCGACCCGGCCTGGTCTCCTCTGATGGAATAGAGCCGACGAGGAGAAGTGTAAGCGGCTCTCCGCCCGCATCCCGTGTCTTACTTGCTGAAGCGCGCCGCGATCAGACCGATCCATGCGGCGCGCTTCATGTCTTTACGCGTCTGATAAGACGCGCGGCGCTGTAGGGCCGCTGTGGATCTCCGGGTAGCGTGGACCAAGAAGCGATCACATTTGCGATCGATCCAAGATCATCGTGATCGGGTGTCCACAGAACCGGCAGGAAATGTGGCCGATGTGCCGCTTTCTCGCCGCAAAGTGCTGTTCTAGCAGGCGCCCCACGCAAATTATCGATTTGTTAACCATATCAGTTGAAAAGCAATTAACCGCTTCCGGTTACAGTCTGGCAACCGTGAATCAGACACTTCCAAGGAGACCCGGCCCATGAGCCGAATTGACACCCCGGCCGCGAGCCGCATGCAGTCCATCGCCCGCAATCCGGTCATGATCGCTCTCGTCATGACGCTCGCTCTTGCCGGCTGCGCTTCCAAAAAGAACCTGCCGAATGATGCCGCCGGCCTCGGTCTCGGCGCAGGTGCGGCAACGCCGGGCTCGCAGCAGGACTTCACCGTCAACGTCGGCGACCGCATCTTCTTCGATACGGACTCGAGCTCCATCCGTGCCGACGCCCAGGCGACGCTCGACCGTCAGGCCCAGTGGCTGGCGAAGTACCCGAACTACGCGATCACCGTCGAAGGCCACGCCGACGAGCGCGGCACCCGCGAGTACAACCTGGCGCTCGGCGCCCGCCGTGCCGCTGCCACCCGCGACTATCTCGCCAGCCGCGGCGTTCCCGCGAACCGTATGCGCACGATTTCCTACGGCAAGGAAAAGCCGGTCGCCGTCTGCGACGACATCTCCTGCTGGTCGCAGAACCGCCGCGCCGTAACCGTTCTCGGCGGCGCCGGAATGTGATCGTCCGGTCACTGAACTTGAATTTGAAGGGGCGGCCACGGGCCGCCTTTTCTTTTTTACCACACTTTAGCCGAACTCCGTTGCTTTTTCACAGCAATTGGAAAACTGTGCGGCGCGCTCACCTTAAGAATCGGCGACAGTATCGCGGACCGCGATCGCGGGTGGGAGTAATCGGTATTCGAACAGGACAGACGAAATGAAGAAATTTGTCGTGGCAGGACTGGTTGGTCTTGTGGCCCTTTCGGGTCTCGGACCAGCGGCAAATGCCATGCCACTTTCCGGGCTCTTCGCCCGCGTGACCCATGCCGATGCCGCTAGCAAACATGACTTGCCGGTGGTGAAGGTGCAGTCGGCCGACCTCGGACGGATCGGCCAACTCGAGGAACAGATCCGCTCACTCAACGGGCGTATCGAGGAAATGAGCTTCCAGTTGCTGCAGATGCAGGAACAGATTCGGAAGTTCCAGGAGGACAACGAGTTCCGCTTCCAGGACCTCGAAAACGGCAAGTCCTCTTCGAAGAAGAGCGGCGCACTCGAAACGCCGAGTTCCAGTGATCAGGCGTCCGTCACCCCCGGGGTGACGGATAGCCAGCCACCGGTGGCACCTCCCACCGCCGGCAACGACATGGCGGCAACGGGCGCCAATCCGGGAGCCACGGGCGCCGCACCGCCGACGACGTTGGGGCAGATCATTTTCGACGAGAACGGCAATCCGGTGTCGGCGACCGCCGATGCCCAGCCGGGCGCCAACGCCACGCTTCCCGGCGTCGGGACGGGAACGGCAGACGGCGGCGATGCGGGCCTCAACGGCAATCCCGGCAGCGAGCAGCAAACCGCCTCTCTCGACAATCCTGGCGATCTCTACCAATCCGCCTACGGACACGTGCTTTCGGGCGACTATGGCTTGGCCGAGCAGGAATTCCGCGATTACCTTGATACCTTTCCCAACGGCGACAAGGCGGCCGACGCCAGTTTCTGGATGGGCGAGGCCCAATATTCGCAAGGCAAATACAGCGACGCAGCGAAGACCTTCCTGAACGCGCATCAATCCCACGGGAAATCGCCCAAGGCGCCCGAGATGCTGCTGAAGCTCGGCATGTCGCTCGGTGCACTAGACAACAAGGAAACTGCCTGCGCGACGCTGCGCGAGGTGAACAAGCGCTACCCGAAGGCTTCGCCCGCGGTGAAGGCAAAGGTGTCGAGCGAGCAGAGCCGCTTTGGCTGCTGAGGCCCACCCACGTGCCTGAAGCCGTCATTGCCACGGCCAGATATTTTCTCCGCGCCTTCATCGAGCCTTGCCGGATTCTTGTGGCCGTCTCTGGAGGCAGCGACTCCAAGGGACTTCTTCTCGCCCTCCATTCCGCAATCGGCGACAAAGATCGCGAAGGTTTCTCGCTCGTCGCCTGCACGATCGATCACGGCTTGAGACCGGAATCCGCAGATGAGGCAGCAGCGGTGGCGGCGTTCTGTGCCGAACTCGGCGTTCCTCATCTTGCCTGCCGCTGGGAAGGCGACAAACCGCGAACCGGGATTCAGGCGGCTGCGCGCCACAAACGCTATGAACTGCTGGCGGACGCTGCCGCCGCGCTTGGCGCCGACTGCATTGCGACCGGACATACGCTGGATGACCAGCACGAGACGATCGTGATGCGCGGTGCGCGTGGCGAAGGGGAGGGGGCGGGCAGCGCCGGCATGGCGAGCACCATGCTTTACGGGCGCCGGATCTGGGTGTTGCGACCATTCCTGGGCCTGCGGCGTGCCGACATACGGGCATTCCTGACCGCGCGGGATGTCACGTGGTTCGACGATCCGAGCAATGCCAATCCCCTGTTCGAGCGTGTTCGCGTGCGCTCCGAGCTCGCATACTCGGAGGAGGCGCCGGTCGCACGGTGGAGCGCTGCACAAAGGGCCGCGTCGTCGGCGCGGGCAGCCGCCCTGATCGAAAGCCATGTCCGGGTTCACGAGACCGTCGCGGCAGAAATCGCGGCCGCGCAGGCGGGAAACATGGGCGACGCCGACTGGCGCCGCGCGCTTCTGTCCGTCGCTGCCGTACTCGGCGGCCGCAATCATTTGCCGGTGCATGCGACGATCGAGCGCATATCCGCCTTTCTGCAAGCGGGCATGCCGGGGCGGATGACGGCGGGGGGCGTCGTATACGACAGGCGTCCAAGCGGTCTCTACCTCTACCGTGAGGCGCGCAACCTTTCCGCCCTTGTCATCGAACCGGGCGAGACGAAGCCGTGGGACGGGCGCTTCAACGTAACGAATGGCGAACGCAGCCCGTTGATGGTGACTGCCAAGGGACAGGATGGTCAATGGGAACAGAGGCTTATTGACGCAGGCCTGCCACCCGGCGTCGCCAAACGGGCCTCCCGAGCTGCGCCACATATTGCTCCAGCGGGCGCCAATGTCGCTGGCACGAGCCCGATTCAGGCGAAGGTGGAATGTCGCATCGGTCTCTACGACGCCTTTTTGCCCGGTTTTGACCGGATCATGGCAGATGCGGTCGCGATGCTGTTTGGGCGCGGACGATATCCCGCTCCGCCGGTTCACGATGTTTTTGACAGAAATGGAGAGGTAGCTGGCAGTTTGCCTTGGCAAGGCGACACCAGAACCTTATGTTAGGGAACAAGACTGTAGCTCGGCGAAATGCGCGAGTTGCGACAGGTTCCGGGGAGTTCGATGAACCCTAATTTTCGAAATTTTGCCCTTTGGGCAATCATAGCGCTTCTCCTGATTGCGCTATTCAGCATGTTCCAGCAGCCGACCGAGCGCGCCGGTTCTCGTGAAATTCCATTCTCGCAGTTTCTGAAGGATGTCGACGCCAGCCGCGTCAAGGAAGTCGTGATCACCGGCTCGAAGGTGATCGGCAGCTATTCCGAGAGCGGCGCCACCTTCCAGACCTACGCGCCCGCCGTCGATACGGCCTTGACCGAACGGCTGGAAGCAAAGGACGTCACCGTCACCGTCCGTCCGGAAACGGATGGATCCTCGGGTTTCCTGAGCTATATCGGCACGCTGCTGCCGATGCTGCTGATCCTCGGCGTCTGGCTGTTCTTCATGCGGCAGATGCAAGGTGGCTCCCGTGGGGCGATGGGCTTTGGCAAGTCCAAGGCCAAGCTCCTGACCGAAGCGCACGGCCGCGTCACCTTTGACGATGTTGCCGGCGTCGACGAGGCCAAGCAGGATCTCGAGGAAATCGTCGAATTCCTGCGCGACCCGCAGAAGTTCCAGCGTCTTGGCGGGCGCATCCCGCGCGGCGTGCTGCTGGTCGGCCCTCCTGGCACCGGTAAGACGCTGCTTGCCCGCTCGGTCGCCGGCGAAGCGAACGTGCCTTTCTTCACGATCTCCGGCTCGGATTTCGTCGAGATGTTCGTCGGTGTCGGTGCATCGCGTGTCCGCGACATGTTCGAGCAGGCGAAGAAGAACGCTCCCTGCATCATCTTCATCGATGAGATCGATGCTGTCGGCCGCCATCGCGGTGCCGGCCTCGGCGGCGGCAATGACGAACGCGAGCAGACGCTGAACCAGCTGCTCGTCGAAATGGACGGCTTCGAAGCCAATGAAGGCATCATCCTGATTGCCGCGACCAACCGTCCCGACGTACTCGATCCGGCGCTGCTGCGTCCGGGCCGCTTCGACCGCCAGGTCGTCGTGCCGAACCCGGACATCAACGGTCGCGAACGGATCCTCAAGGTGCATGTCCGCAATGTGCCGCTGGCGCCGAATGTCGACCTCAAGGTCCTGGCGCGCGGCACTCCGGGCTTCTCCGGCGCCGATCTCATGAATCTCGTCAACGAGGCTGCGCTGATGGCGGCGCGGCGCAACAAGCGCCTTGTCACCATGCAGGAGTTCGAGGACGCCAAGGACAAGATCATGATGGGTGCGGAGCGCCGCTCTTCCGCCATGACCGAGGCCGAGAAGAAGTTGACCGCCTATCACGAAGCGGGCCATGCCATCGTCGCTCTGAACGTTCCCTCCGCCGATCCGCTGCACAAGGCGACGATCATCCCGCGCGGCCGTGCGCTCGGCATGGTGATGCAGTTGCCCGAAGGTGACCGCTACTCGATGAGCTACAAGTGGATGATCTCGCGTCTTGCCATCATGATGGGTGGCCGCGTTGCCGAGGAACTGACCTTCGGCAAGGAGAACATCACTTCCGGCGCGTCCTCCGACATCGAGCAGGCGACGAAGCTTGCGCGTGCGATGGTGACGCAATGGGGCTTCTCCGATCAGCTCGGCCAGGTCGCCTATGGCGAGAACCAGCAGGAGGTCTTCCTCGGCCACTCCGTGGCGCAGCAGAAGAACGTTTCGGAAGCGACGGCACAGAAAATCGACAACGAAATCCGCCGCCTGATCGACGATGCCTACGAAACGGCGCGCCACCTGCTGACCGAGAAGAACCACGAATTCGTGGCGCTTGCGGAAGGCCTGCTGGAATACGAAACCCTGACCGGGGACGAAATCAAGGCGCTCATCCGCGGTGAGAAACCCGCACGCGACCTCGGAGACGATACGCCTCCGCATCGTGGTTCGGCCGTTCCCTCAGCCGGTACGAAGAAGGAAGCCGGTGCCAAGGGCGAGGAGCCGGAAGGCGGCTTCGAACCGCAACCGCAATAGCACCGTCGGAAAAACGATAAATCGGAGGCCGCCGCGCCGAAAGGAGCGGCGGTTTTTTTGTTGGGTATTTTCTTCGAGCGCATCTTTCGCGCAGTTGGTAACGCGCTGTAATGATTTCTGATGATAGGATTGCTGCAGTTTGCTGCGGTTTTATGCCAAAGATGATTCAACCATGCCTGACCTCTGCGGTGGACGCGAGCAGGCTGCAGCGATAACGAGCCGCGCGAGCGTCAAGCCCTTTATACGAGGTCCGGCGATATGAAATCCAGTCGCGGAACACGCGGACAGACGCGGCCGACAAAGAAGATCCTGCCGAAGCAGGACAATGGAGTTTTTATGAAGCGCAAATATTTCGGGACTGACGGCATTCGCGGGCAGTCCAACATTTTCCCGATGACGCCGGATCTCGCCATGCGTGTCGGCATTGCCGTCGGGACGATCTTCCGCAACGGCGCGCACCGTCATCGCGTCGTGATCGGCAAAGACACGCGCCTTTCCGGCTATATGCTCGAAAATGCAATGGTCGCCGGCTTCACCGCGGCTGGCCTCGACGTTTTCCTGCTCGGACCGATCCCGACGCCAGGTGTCGCCATGCTCACGCGTTCGTTGCGCGCCGACATCGGCGTGATGATCTCAGCCTCGCATAATCCTTTCCGCGACAACGGCATCAAGCTCTTCGGACCGGATGGTTACAAGCTTTCCGACGATATCGAGGAGAAGATCGAGGAGCTCATCGACCAGGATATGTCCGCACAGCTTGCCAAGCCCGAAGATATCGGCCGGGCCAAGCGCGTCGATGGCGACATCTACCGCTATATCGAACAGGCGAAGCGGACCCTGCCGCGCGACGTCACGCTGAAGGGACTGCGGATCGCCATCGACTGCGCGAACGGCGCCGCCTACAAGGTTGCCCCGTCCGCGCTTTGGGAGCTCGGCGCCGAAGTGGTGACGATCGGGACGGAGCCGAATGGCGTCAACATCAATCTCGAATGCGGGTCGACGCATCCAGCCGCTTTGTCGAAAAAGGTTCACGAAGTCAGGGCCGATATCGGCATCGCACTCGACGGGGATGCGGACCGGGTCCTGATCATCGATGAAAACGGCACTGTCGTCGATGGCGACCAGCTCATGGCCGTCATCGCTGACAGCTGGGCTGCCGATGGTATGCTGAAGGGTGGCGCCATAGCCGCGACGGTGATGTCGAATCTCGGCCTCGAGCGCTACCTGAAGGAGCGGGGCATCGGACTGCACCGCACCAAGGTCGGCGACCGCTACGTCGTCGAGCAGATGCGCCAGGATGGCCTGAACGTCGGCGGCGAACAGTCCGGCCATATCGTGCTCTCCGATTTCGGGACGACCGGTGACGGTCTGGTGGCTGCGCTGCAGATTCTCGCCGTCGTCAAGCGGCAAGGCAAATCGGTCAGCGAAGTGTGCCACCGCTTTGAGCCCGTACCGCAGATTCTGAAGAATGTTCGCGTATCCGCGGGCAAACCGCTCGAGCATCCGACCGTGCAGCAGGCAATCGCCGACGCCGAGGCGGGACTTGCCAAGAATGGGCGCCTGCTGATCCGTCCGTCCGGAACCGAGCCACTGATCCGCGTCATGGCGGAAGGTGACGATCGTAGCCAGGTCGAGCGTATCGTCGACGAACTGGTCAACGTGATCGGCAGCGTTCGCAGCGCCGCCTGACCATCAAAGTGCGACAGCGAACTTTGCGCGTCTGAAATGACGCGCGGCGCTGTAGGACCATGATTGCTTTTGAGGCCGGCATCGATCGCCGGCCTTTTTTGTTGCTGCGTCGGCCCGTCGAATACGGCGAGCATGAGCAATTGTTAATAAACAGAGTAAATTTCTATGCTTAATTCGATATTAACCGCGGCGTGCCACTTTTGACGCAACAAGAGTTGCAGTATCCGGCCGAGGCAACGCGGCGCGGGTCAGAATATTCGCGGAGCTATTATGAAAACACCTTTGATTGCATTTGTTGCCGCAATATTGAGCGGCGCCCCGGTTTTGGCTGCCGACCTTTATGTCGAAGATCCTGCACCGGTTATAGTGCCCAGCGGCTGGTATCTGCGCGGCCATCTGGGCATGAGCAACCAGAAACTCGGTCAAATGAAGCATGAGCTCATGGATGTCGTGGAACTCCACGAATTCCTCGACGAAGGCGAGTTCGACAGCGCGCCGCTCGCCGGCGTCGGTATCGGTTATCAATTCAATGACTGGCTGCGCCTGGACGGTATCGTCGAATACCGCGGCAAGGCGGATTTTGCGGCGCTCGACCGGTACGGCCACAGCGGCCCGACCGGTCCGATCTGGGATGGCACGAACGACTATGACGGCGCCAAATCGGAGTGGCTTTTGATGGCCAACGCCTATGTCGACATCGGCGAGTGGTACGGCATTAAGCCCTACGTAGGCGCCGGCATCGGTGCCTCGCGAAACAGGATCTCGGGTTTCCGTGACATCAACGTGCCGAACCTCGGCGTTGCCTATGCCGACGACGACCCGACCTGGAACTTTGCCTGGGCAGTGCATGCCGGCGTCGCCTATCAGGCGACCGAACGCTTGGCGCTCGATCTCGGCTACAGCTACGTCGATCTCGGCGACGCAAAGACCGGCAATATTCGTACCTACGACGGCTCCACGGTGAACGCCCCGATGCACTTCGAAGACATCACGTCGCATGACTTCAAGCTCGGCATGCGCTACGCCCTGCAATAGTCCGGGCTGCAGAGCGAGACATCGTCCGGGGGCCGCCATGCGGCCCCTTTCACTTCGGGCTCACCTTTCGAGGGACGGCCGCCGTGCCGGATTTCCTTAAATTTTCCGTCAATCAATATGCTTAACCGATGGTTAACTTGTCGCTGCCAATAGTTAACGCCAGCAAGCGGGCCGTCATGGCCGCTGATACGAATACTGACAGGGCGCGGACATGCATTGGCGGAACGGGATTTGCGGCATCGCTTTCAGCGCCGGTTTTCTGCTCTCCGGCATGGTGGAGGCCGCAGACGAGGATTTGCTCGACGCGCCGGAGATTACCATCTCGACGAAAGCGGAGCGCAGCAGCGGTCTCTATTTGCGCGGCGACATCGGTTATGCGCCGTGGCGCGACGAGGGCGATCCCTCGTATCGCACCTTCGACGCCGGAACGAGTACCTACAACAACGTTCCATTCGATAGTGCTCGTTTTGACAAGCCGATCTCAGGGACGATCGGCATCGGCTATCGATTTAACGACGTGGTGCGCGCCGACATAACGGCGGAATATTTCGAGGGCCGGTTCGACGGCTCGTCGCTGTCAGCCACTCCCTGCGCAGGCCAAGGCGTCGGAACGTCGTGCGACTTCTCGCACAGTGCCAATTTTTCCGCGCTCGGGCTCATGGCGAACGGCTATGTCGACCTGGCGACACTTGCCGGCTTCACGCCTTATCTCGGCGCGGGCATCGGCGCCACGAACATCAACTGGAACACCGTCCGCGAGACGGCAACCTGTGTTCCAGGGGGCGGCGCCTGCGCGGGTGGGGCAGGTGGAGCGTCCTATGACGGAGAAGACAGCTGGCGCTTCACCTATGCGCTCATGGCCGGTGTCTCCTACGACATCACAGATCGGCTGAAATTCGATCTCGGCTACCGCTATTCCCATATCGCGGATGGCGACATGTTCGGATTCGGAACCGAGGCGCTTGCCGGCGCCAGTGGCGCCAAGGGCCATGACGACGGCCTTTCGCGCCACGAGATCCGCGCGGGCCTGCGCTTCTCCCTCTGGTAACAATCGTTCGGCGTCTGCACTCTCTGTATCAGAACTTTACCCGGAACGCCGGAAATTTTTCCAAAAGCGACGCAAGTTGCTTGACTTCCTCTCTGACCCGCAATATTCCCGACAGCGGGACACCCCTCCCCAACGAGGGGCTTCTATCTGAGAGGATAGCATTATGACGAAGCCTGCCACGCCGGACGTGCGTCCGGCAAATACCCATTTTTCTTCTGGCCCCTGCGCAAAGCGTCCCGGTTGGACGCTCGAAGCTCTCTCCGATGCCGCGCTCGGTCGATCGCACCGAGCCAAGATCGGCAAGACGAAGCTGAAGCAGGCCATTGATCTTACCCGTGAAATTCTTGAAGTGCCGGCCGACTACCGCATCGGTATCGTGCCTGCTTCCGATACCGGCGCCGTCGAAATGGCGCTGTGGTCGCTGCTCGGCGCCCGTGGCGTCGATATGCTTGCCTGGGAAAGCTTCGGTGCCGGTTGGGTGACCGACGTGGTCAAGCAGCTCAAGCTCGCCGATGTTCGCAAGTTCGAGGCTGCCTATGGCGAATTGCCGGATCTTGCCCAGGTTGATTTCGACCGGGATGTCGTCTTCACCTGGAATGGCACAACCTCCGGCGTGCGTGTGCCGAACGCCGATTTCATTCCGGCGGATCGCAAGGGCCTGACGATCTGCGACGCGACCTCCGCTGCCTTTGCCCAGGATCTCGATTTCGCCAAGCTCGACGTCGTCACCTTCTCCTGGCAGAAGGTTCTGGGCGGAGAGGGCGCGCATGGCGTCCTCATTCTTTCGCCGCGCGCAGTCGAACGGCTGCTGACCTATGCGCCGGCATGGCCGCTGCCGAAGATCTTCCGCCTGACCAGCGGCGGCAAGCTGATAGAGGGCATCTTTGCCGGCGAGACGATCAACACGCCGTCGATGCTCTGCGTCGAAGACTATATCGACGCGCTCCTTTGGGCGAAGTCGGTCGGCGGCCTCAAGGGGCTGATCGCCCGGGCAGACGCCAACGCCGACGCGATCCATCGGTTCGTCGACGCAAATGCCTGGATTGCAAACTTGGCTATCAAGGCGGAAACCCGCTCCAACACCTCGGTCTGCCTCAAGATCGTCGACAAGGACGTATTGGCCCTCGATGCCGACGGCCAGGCCGCTTTCGCGAAGGGCGTCGTTGCCCTGCTCGAAAAGGAAGGTGTGGCCTACGATATCGGCCACTATCGCGACGCCCCCTCCGGTCTGCGGATCTGGGCTGGTGCCACCATCGAGACTTCCGACATGGAGGCGCTGATGCCGTGGCTCACCTGGGCCGTCGAGACCCAGAAGGCGACGCTGTCGCAGGCCGCCGCCTGATCCAAGCGATACGCTTCGCTCGCTGCGAGCGAAGCCAATCCCGCATTCCTTTCAGAACTGATCCTTAAGGAGGCCTCTCATGGCACCTCGCGTTCTCGTATCCGATGAACTGTCGGAAACCGCCGTCCAGATCTTCCGCGACCGCGGCGTTGAAGTGGATTTCCAGCCGAAGCTCGGCAAAGACAAGGAAAAGCTCGCCGAGATCATCGGCAACTACGACGGTCTCGCCATCCGCTCCGCCACCAAGGTGACGGAGAAGCTGATCGCTGCCGCCACCAATCTCAAGGTCGTCGGCCGTGCCGGCATCGGCGTGGATAACGTCGATATCCCGGCTGCTTCGCGCCGCGGTATCATCGTCATGAACACGCCCTTCGGCAACTCGATCACCACGGCCGAGCATGCGGTCGCCCTGATGTTTGCCGTCGCCCGGCAGCTTCCTGCGGCAGACGGTTCCACCCAAGCCGGCAAGTGGGAAAAGTCGAAATTCATGGGCGTCGAGATCACCGGCAAGGTGCTCGGCGTCATCGGTGCCGGCAATATCGGCTCGATCGTCTGCGCCCGCGCCATCGGCCTGAAGATGCACGTCATCGCCTACGATCCGTTCCTGTCGAAGGAGCGCGCCGAGGAGATGGGCGTCGTCAAGGTCGAACTCGACGAACTCTTTGCGCGGGCGGATTTCATCACCCTGCACGTGCCGCTGACCGACAAGACCCGCAACATCATCGACGCAGAAGCAATCGCCAAGATGAAGCCGGGTGTGCGCATCGTCAACTGCGCCCGTGGCGGCCTCGTCGTCGAAAGCGCGCTTGCCGAAGCGTTGAAATCGGGCCATGTCGCCGGTGCCGGCTTCGACGTCTTCGAGGTGGAACCCGCCACCGAAAGCCCGCTGTTCGGTCTGCCGAACGTCGTGTGCACGCCGCACCTCGGCGCTTCCACGACCGAAGCGCAGGAGAACGTGGCGCTGCAGATCGCCGATCAGATGTCGGACTACCTGGTCAACGGCGCTGTCTCGAACGCCATCAACATGCCGTCGATCACGGCGGAGGAAGCGCCGATCCTGAAGCCCTTCATCCGGCTCGCGGACGTCCTCGGCGCCTTCGTCGGCCAGGTCACCGAAAGCGCCATCAAGGAAATCGAAATCCTCTATGACGGTTCCACGGCCGCGATGAACACCAAGGCACTGACGAGCGCCGTCCTCGCCGGCCTGATCCGTCCGCAAGTGGCGGACGTCAACATGGTTTCCGCGCCGGTCATGATCAAGGAAAAGGGCGTCATCCTTTCCGAAGTGAAACGCGACAAGTCCGGCGTCTTCGACGGCTACATCAAGCTGACGGTGACGACGGCGAACCAGACCCGTTCGGTCGCCGGTACGGTCTTCTCCGATGGAAAGCCGCGCTTCATCCAGATCAAGGGCATCAATCTCGATGCCGATGTCGGCAAGCACATGGTCTATCTCACCAACACCGACGTCCCCGGTATGATTGGATTCATCGGTACGACGCTCGGTGACGCCGGCGTCAACATCGCCAACTTCCAGCTCGGCCGCGAGAAGGAAGGCGGCGACGCCATCGCTCTGCTTTATGTCGACGGTCCGGTCTCCGAGACGGTGCTCGACAAGCTGCGTGCCAACGCGGCAATCCGCCAGGCGAAGCAATTGGTGTTCAATATCGATTGATTGGCACCGCTCCATAACTCGGCTTGCTACAGCGCCGCGCCTCGTTCAGATGCGCGGCGCTGTCGCCTTCAATGCTGCACGCCTTCATTCGAGGCGGACGGGGATACCGGCTGCCCCTCGCGTTTTGATCTCATCGGGGCAGCTTCGGGCGGCCACGTTCCGCGATGGCAATGCCGCCAAGCACCAGCAGCAATGCCACGAGATGAAACGGATGAAATGTTTCGCCGACAAGAAGCACGGAAAGCAGTGTTCCGAACACCGGGATGGCGTTGATGAAAAGCCCGGCGCGGTTGGCGCCGATCATTTCCACGCCACGCACGTATAGAACCTGGGACATCAGAGACGGGAAGATCGCAGCGTAGACGACGATTGCCCAGCCGCTGGCATCGGGCACGATGGCGCTGCCGTTCCAGAATTCCCAGATGAGGAGCGGGATGGCGCTCAAGAGTGCCCCGAAGGCCGGGGCGGCGATGAAGCTCTGCCAGTGCATGTTCGGCTTCCAGCGCAGCCCGACCGTATATGCGGCATAGACGATACAGGCGAGAAGCATCAGCGCGTCGCCGAAATTGAACTGCAACTGCAACAGACTGGCGAGGTCGCCGTGCGCGGCTGTAATCAACACGCCGATCAGCGTCACCGTGAAGCCGATGAGCTGCGCGACCGAGGCTTTTGTGCGGAACAGGACGAAGTTGAAGAGGAAGATCAGCATCGGGATGCCGGCCTGCAGGATCACGGCGTTGATGGCGCTCGTATATTTCACCGCCGAATAGAGGAACGCATTGAACATGGTGAAGCCGACGGCGCCGTAGGCCAGCAATTGCAGCCAATGCTCACGGATCTTGTCCCAGTCGCGACGGATCTGCGGCGTCATCAATGCCAGGATGACAGCGAGTGCCACCATCCAGCGTAGCGTCGTCAGCATCATCGGACTGACGTGCCCGACGGCCATCTTGCCCGCGACTGAATTGCCGCCCCAAAAAAGCGAAGTTATTGCGAGATAGAAATAGGCCTTGGCGTTCACGATGCTGCGATCCATGTGGGACGGGAATGAGTGCCGGAGAGGCGAGAGAGCAGCAGAGATATAGGCGCTAAATCCGTCGGTTGTCATGCGAAAAAGGGCTTCGAGCGGGGCACAACGGGGTCGCTTTCCGCAAGACAACACAGTATAGATGCGCGGGTTTCAGAATGGCGCAATCCCTTGTGCGCGTGCGAACAGGAAGAAAATTATGACGAATGTCGTGGTGGTCGGATCCCAATGGGGCGACGAAGGCAAAGGCAAGATCGTGGACTGGCTTTCGGAGCGCGCGGACATCGTCGTGCGGTTCCAGGGCGGCCACAATGCCGGCCACACCCTGGTGATCGACGGCGTCAGCTACAAACTGTCGCTGCTTCCCTCCGGCGTCGTCCGCCCCGGTAAGCTCGCGGTCATCGGCAACGGCGTCGTGATCGATCCCCATGCGCTGATCGCGGAGATCGACAAGCTTGCCAACCAAGGCGTGAAGGTCACCCCGGACAACCTGCGTATCGCCGACAACGCGACGCTCATCCTGTCGCTGCACCGGGAGCTCGACGGCTTCCGCGAGGATGCCGCCTCGAACAGCGGCACCAAGATCGGCACGACGCGCCGCGGCATCGGCCCGGCTTACGAGGACAAGGTCGGCCGCCGCGCCATTCGCGTCATGGATCTTGCCGATCTGGACACGCTGCCGGCAAAGGTCGACCGACTGCTGACGCATCACAATGCGCTGCGCCGCGGGCTCGGCGAAGCGGAGATCAGCCATCAGGCGATCATGAATGAACTCTCTTCGGTCGCGGCGCGCGTGCTGCCGTTCATGGATACGGTCTGGCTGCTCCTCGACAAGCATCGGCGCAAAGGCGCGCGTATCCTCTTCGAAGGCGCTCAGGGCACACTGCTCGACATCGACCACGGCACGTATCCCTTCGTCACCTCGTCCAACACGGTTGCCGGCCAGGCCGCTGCCGGTTCCGGCATGGGGCCAGGGTCGCTCGGCTACATTCTCGGCATCACCAAGGCCTATACGACACGTGTCGGCGAAGGACCGTTTCCGACGGAGCTTAACGACCAGATTGGCCAGTTCCTCGGTGAACGCGGCCATGAATTCGGGACCGTCACCGGGCGCAAGCGCCGCTGCGGATGGTTCGACGCCGCGCTCGTGCGTCAGTCCGTCGCCGCAAACGGAATCACGGGCATTGCGCTCACGAAGCTTGATGTGCTTGACGGTCTCGACGAGTTGAAGATTTGCGTCGGTTATACTCTGGACGGACGAGAGATCGACCATCTTCCAGCAAGTCAGGCGCAGCAAGCTTCGGTAAAGCCCGTCTACATTACGCTTGAAGGCTGGAAGGAATCGACGGTTGGCGCCCGTAGTTGGGCCGATCTTCCGGCGCAAGCGATCAAGTATGTTCGCCAGGTCGAGGAACTGATCGGCGCGCCGGTCGCACTTCTTTCGACGAGCCCGGAACGCGATGACACAATACTTGTGACGGACCCTTTTGAGGACTAGTGTCGGCGCGACGACAGTGGCGTCGGTGATTGCAGGCGCATGCCTGGGAGTATGAGAAAGTTCTGATGGCGGATTTTGTTGCAGTTATTCGCAGGACCGTTGACGGCCTGTCGGAAAACACACCGGAAATGCGGGGCAGGGTTTACGAGAAGGCGCGTAGTGCCGTGCGCCGGCAACTCGAAAACATGAGCCCACGGCCATCAGACGACATGATCAATCGCCAGCTTAACAAGCTGGAACAGGCAATCGGCGAAGTCGAAAGCGAACATGCGGAAGCCCTCCCTGCGGTCGAGGAAACCGACGCGGTCGAGCCGCCGTTAGCCGAAACGCCGACGGGGCAGGAGCCGCCTGCCCCGAGCGAGCCGGAGCCTGTGGCGAGCGTTGCTGACGAGCCGGAAGAAGCGCCGTCGGAAGAACAGACCGAGGAACCTGCAAGCGAGGAGCCGGAAGTCGCCGAACCTGTGTCGCCGCCGGCGGTTAGCGCCGAAGCGGGCGACGAGGGGCAGCACGCCGCGTCGATCGACGAGGAGGCGGCACTCGAACCGGTTGCCGCCTATGACGACGACACCCCGTCCGAACCGCCTGAGGAAGTGCCGTCCGAAGAACCGGTGGACGAAGCAGCGGCACGACAGGCCGCTCCGACCGACGAACGACCGGCCGACCATGAATTCGAAGCCGAGCAGGCGCCGCCGGTTGACGATGCGGGACAGCCCGAATCGCGCGCTGATTTCCGCGATGAGCAGGTCGAGGCTGAGCCCGATCATGGCGAGCCGGTACGGTCCGAATCTCTCCCGAGCGAGGAGGATACGGAGGCGAAATCCGCCGCATCGGAATGGGCTCTGCCGGAATGGAACGATACGGCTTCGACGACAAAAGCGCCCGAGGCGGCCGGGGATGCGTCTTCGGCGGCGCCAGAGCGGCTGGGCATCCACCCGGTGGAACCGGAAACGGACGAGCCCGAACAGCAGCATCCCGGCGACGCCGAGCCGTCGCGCTCTTGGTCATTCGACGAAAACGATCCTTTCGCGCCTGCAACGGAGAGCAAGAAGGATAAGGCTGCCGAAGCCGACATTTCCGAATGGTCGTGGCCGGTGGAAAAGGCGCCTGTGCCCGCGAGCCAGGAGGAGCGCGCCAGCACCGCCTGGGACCACATCGACGACCTGCTTGGCTTTGGCGACAACGCCGGGGCAGGGGCGGCTGCGAACGGAGCGGCAACTGCTGCCAAGGAGAATGGCGGTGAGCCTCCGGTTTCCGCGCCGGCTCGTCCATCCTACCGCGCAACACCCAAGCCCTCCCGCTTCAATTTCAAGCGGCTGGCAATCGGCGCCGTCGTTGCGCTTCTTCTCGGCGGCGGCGGTTATGCCTATTGGCAGAACCGCGAGGCGGGCAACGCCTGGCTTTCGGGGCTGATCGCGAAGATCATGCCCGCGGCGCCGGAGGACACCGGAACACCGGACGGCCAGAACGCGCCTGCCGGCCAGCCCAGCCAACCAGACAGGCAGCCTGCTACGCCTGGCGAAACGGCGCAGCCCGAGGACAGTTCGACAAAGCTTACCCAGCGGCTGCTTGCCGATGGGTCGGAAGTGGATGAGGGTCCAGCAGGCGCGAGCGACACGGAAGTCTCGCAGGAGGGCAAGTCAGTCGCTCCTCAGACGGAGGCCGGACAGCCGCAAAGTGGTGGTGCCGAACCACAGCAGACGGCAGGGGCAGAAGTTCCCGCGGCGCCGAACCAGGACGCCGGGCAAGCGCCTCAGGCGGAGATCTCCGTTGCCGACGGGGAGAAGATGTTCCTTTACGAGGAGCGGCTCGGCCAGTCCTCCCCGACGGCGATCCCCGGTACCGTCGCCTGGTCGATCAAGGATGAGTCGCCGGGCGGAGACGCGAAGCCCGAGCCCACGATCCAGGCGCAGATCACGGTACCCGACCGGGGGTTGACCGCGCTGATGACGATCAAGCGCAATGCCGACCCGTCGCTGCCGGCGAGCCACGTAGTCGAATTTGTGTTCTCGCTTCCAGAGAACTTCGAGGGCGGCAGCATTGACGGTGTCCAGCGCGTTTCGATGAAGCGCACGGAGCAGGACCGTGGCGATCCGCTGATCGCCGTGCCCGCGAAGATCACCGACGATTTCCACATGATTGCGCTCAACGACTTCGCCGAAGCTGTCAGCAACAATATGGAACTGCTGCGCAGCCGCAGCTGGATCGACATTCCGATCACCTACCGGAACGGGCGCCGTGCCTTGCTGACGCTGGAGAAGGGGGCTGCCGGCGTCGAAGCCTTCAACAAGGCGATGCAGGCGTGGGGCGCGCTCGGCAACACGGCCGCAAGCAGCCAGTAGCCGGGGACGAGATGGCGATACAAAAAATCCCGGCCGGGGGAGCCCCGGCCGGGATTTTTGCTTGTTCCCATGTGGCGGCTTCCTGCGTCGCTGGGAAGCCGAGCCCTTACGCGCCTTCGACGACGCGCAAGGCGTTCGAGCGTTCGAGCGCTGCCTTGCGGACCGCGTCCTGAACCTTCTCGAAAGCGCGGACTTCGATCTGCCGGACGCGCTCCCGGCTGATGTCGAACTCGGACGAGAGATCCTCAAGCGTTACCGGATCCTCGGCGAGGCGACGGGCCTCGAAGATGCGGCGCTCGCGATCGTTCAGAACCTTCATCGCGCTGGCGAGCAAGGCCCTGCGGCTATCGAGTTCGTCCTGCTCGATTAGGATCTCTTCCTGATTGTCATGGTCGTCGACAAGCCAGTCCTGCCACTGCCCGGAGTCGCCTTCGCTGGCCTTTATCGGCGCGTTCAGCGAGGCATCGCCCGACAGGCGACGGTTCATCGAAACGACCTCGTCCTCGCTGACCTTTAGGGTCGTCGCGATTTCCTTCACCTGCTCGGGCTTGAGGTCTCCCTCGTCGAGTGCCTGAATGCGGCCCTTCAGCCGCCGCAGGTTGAAGAACAGCCGCTTCTGATTGGCGGTCGTACCCATTTTGACGAGGGACCAGGAGCGCAGGATGTATTCCTGGATGGCCGCCTTGATCCACCACATCGCGTAGGTCGCCAGCCGGAAGCCGCGATCGGGTTCGAATTTTTTGACGGCCTGCATCAGACCGACATTGCCTTCCGACACGACTTCGCCGATCGGCAGGCCATAGCCGCGATAGCCCATCGCAATCTTTGCGACGAGGCGAAGATGGCTTGTCACCAGCTTGTGCGCGGCACTGCGGTCGTCATGCTCCTGATACCGCTTGGCGAGCATGTATTCTTCCTGCGGTTCGAGCATCGGAAATTTGCGGATTTCGTCGAGATAACGGTTGAGACCGCCCTCTCCGGCGGTAATGGTCGGCAAAGTACTGCGGGCCATGAAGCACCCCCTTTTTGCGTCTCCGGCCTCCGGGACGGCAGACCGGGCATGTGGGTCTTCGTCAAGACCCCACGAAGCTAAAAGATAAGTACGGCGAAAGCATGATTCAAGGACTCCGGTTTCACGCCACCGTGAGACCGGGGAAGGGAATGTTGCGAATTGAAGCTTCTATAAGATTGGAATCCGCAATGGCGAATTCAAGGCCTACTGCATGCAGCAATTGCGCGTCTGATAAGACGCGCGGCGTTTTAGGATCACTCTTCAGCCCGCAGAGCAGCGACCAGGACTTCCATATCCGCGGGCATCGGCGCCTCGAAATGCATCGTCTCGCCCGTGGTCGGGTGCTCGAATTGCAGCATGAAGGCGTGCAGCGCCTGCCGGTGAAAGCGGTTGACCACGGCTTTTGCCGGTGCCGGCAGTAGATTGGCTTTGGTCCGAAAGGCTGCACCATATTCAGGATCGCCGATCAGCGGATGGCCGATATGGGCCATATGGACGCGAATCTGGTGCGTGCGGCCGGTTTCGAGGTGGCACACTACGGTCGAGGCGAGGCAGGTGCCATCCGGCTTTTCGAGGTAACGCTCGACGACTTCATAATGGGTGATGGCCTCGCGCGCGTCGTCGCTCTCCTCGCGTTTGACGGCTCGCTTCGTCCGGTCTACGGCCCGCCCCAGCGGAGCGTTGATGGTGCCCTTCAACTGACGGGGACGTCCCCAGACCACTGCCTGATAGGCGCGCTCGAGCGGTCCGGTGCGCCCGTGGTCGGCAAACTGGTCCGAAAGATGGCGGTGGGCGGCATCGTTCTTCGCCACGACCATGACGCCGCTGGTTTCCTTGTCGAGCCGATGAACGATACCTGGTCGCCTGACACCGCCGATGCCGGAAAGGCTGTCGCCGCAATGGTGGATGAGCGCGTTGACGAGGGTGCCCGTCCAATTGCCGGCACCCGGATGCACGACCAGGCCGGCCGGTTTCACGAGAACAATCAGGTCGTCGTCCTCGTAAAGCACGTCAAGGGCGATCTCTTCGCCCTTCGGTTCGGGATCCTCGGGCTCAGGCAAGGCAATCTCGAACACGTCGCCAGGATGCACCTTTCTTTTCGGCTCGATGATTGTCGAGCCGTTGATCGAAACGGCGCCCTGTTCGATCAGGCTTTTGATGCGATTGCGGGAAAACTCGCCCGAAAGCGCGGCCGTGAGGAAGGCGTCCAGCCTTCCGGCCGCGCTCTCGTCCGCCTTCAGGACTTTCCTATTGTCGGCCGCTTGTTTAAAGGGATCGTTCATTCCGTTTCAATTCCGATAGAAAGCCAGCCATGACTGCAATCGAGCCCGATGAACAGGAAGAAAAGCCGCTTGATCCCGCGATGGAGAATGTCCGTCGCAAGATGGTGCGCCTACAGCTCGTCTCGGCCGGCGTGATGCTCGTCATGCTTATGGCTGTCCTTGGGACGATTGTCTACAAGGTCACCCGTCCGAATGGTAGCGCGGAGGCGGCGCCGATCGCGGTGAGCGTGCCGAGCGACGCGCCGGTGAGCGCGATCGCCGCACTGCCGGCCGGATTTTCGGTGAGCAATGTCGCGCTCTCCGGTTCGCAGGTGCTTTTCTTCGGCAGTCTCCCGGGTGCCGAGCCGCGTGCGATCGTGTTCGACATTCCCGCGGGCCGCATCGTCGCCGACATCACCGTCAGGACCAATTGACGATTCGCCATGACGCAGCCCTCCCTCGCCCGTATCGATGATCCGTCCGATGCCCGCATCGCCGCGTTCGTCGCGATCAAGGAGCGAGATCTGACGGGGCGGCAGGGCCGTTTCATCGCCGAAGGCACGGTCGTGCTCCGCATGCTGGCTGCCGCTCACCGCGCTGGACGCGGCATCGTTGCCGAAGCGATCCTGCTGCTCGAGAGCCGTGTTGCCGGCTTGACGGGGCTGCTTGCGGAATTTCCGGCCGACATTCCCGTCTATGTGGCGGATGCTCGGGTCTTCGACGCAATCGCCGGCTTCAACATGCATCGCGGCGTCCTGGCGCTCGGGCGGCGCGACGCGATGCCGGACGCGGACGCGCTGATCGCGGGACTTCCGGCGGAGTGCCTAGTTCTCGCCGCCTGCGGGATATCGAACCACGACAACATGGGCTCGTTGTTTCGCAATGCGGCCGCCTTCGGCGTCGATGCCGTGTTCATGGACGCCGCGAGCTGCGATCCGTTGTATCGCAAGGCAATCCGGGTCTCGGTCGGATCGGTACTGACGATGCCTTTCGCACGCGAGGGGATGGCATCCTCGCTGATCGAACGACTTCAAGTCGCGGGTTTCGCGATCTGGGGGCTGTCGCCGCGCGGCACAGTCGACATCAACGATATCCCGCCTGCGCCGCGCACGGCGCTCCTCGTCGGCACCGAGGGCGAAGGGCTACCGGAGGCTATCCTGTCTGCGATCCAGACAGCGCGCGTCCGCCAGCGGCCGGGCCTCGACAGTCTGAACGTCGCCATGGCTGCCGGCATAGCGCTGCATCAGGTTGCACTGATCAACAAGCGCCTCTGACGCTTGCGCTTTCTATCGTCCGAAACATGCGGACGACGTGAGGCATAGTCTTCAAAAAGGAAAAACGATCGACAGCGCGCTCATTCCGGAGGCAGGTATTCCTTGGCGCGGCTTGCGAGGCTCTTGCGGGTCGGCGTTGCGCTCGTCTCCTCCCCGGCAAGAAGGCTGCGGATCGGTGACGCCTTGCCTTCGCTTGCCGCCGTCAGAGCGATCATGCCCGCGGCAATATCGGCGATCTCCTGCCGCAGCGCCTCGTCATGCGCGGCGGATTTGGTGTTTAGCAGGCGCTCCGAAAGTGCCGTAGCGCGATTGCGCAGGTCTTCGGACAGCATAGTCGTGTCGGGGCCTGGTGCTGCCGTAGGCGTCGCTTTTGTACGGGGCTCGGCGATCTCTCCATTCACGGCGTCCGGGACGGCGGGCTTTTGCTCCGCGCGTTTCGGCATGGTCAGACCAGCCGCGCGAAGTGCCTTGGCCGCTTCACGCATCTCATGATTCAGCTCTTTCACGCGCGCCTTCAGTTTTTCGATTTCGTCCGCGCGCCGCGTCAGCGCGTTCTCGCGGTCCGCGTGGGTGGCGGTTTCGCGCGCGACGGTGGTTTCAAGCTGGCGTATCCGGGTCTCGTTCCGACCGAGCCGCAGTTCCATTTCCCGTGCCCGGGCATTCTCGGCCTTGAGCTCGCCGCGAAGCGCCTCGCGCTCGTCGCGCAGCGTGGCGACCCGGCTCTTCAGATGCTCGATCTCGGTTTCGCGGGCGGCGAGATCTATCCGGAGATTGTCGATATCCGCCGCATGTTTCTCCATCTGGCCGTTGAGCTTGCGAATCGTATCGTCCTTGGCGCCGTTGTACTTTTTCGAGGTTTCAAAGGTCGACTTCATCCGCTCGATGCGTTGTTCGAGTTGGCGGATCGTGGAGCGCATGTCGGCGGCCTCGACGTTCATGTCGGCGAGTTGAGCCTGCAGGTCGGCCTTCTCGCCGGCAAGTTTGCGCGCCTCCCGCAGGGTATTTTCGTTTTGCAGCATCAGCGTGACGCTCTTGTCGCGCTCGCGGCGTAGCGCCTGCTGGGCCTTGGCATTTTCGGCAGCATAGGCGGCGCGGGCGGCATCCTTCTGCGCGCGTACCTCCTGGGGGCTCAGAGGCATAGTCGCCTTCAGCCGATCCTCCGCAAAGCGCACGATGCGTCTTTGAATGGCAGGGGCGGCCATGAGGCCGATGACAATCGCCGTCAGGAAGCCCAGGGAAAAGAGGAGCGCAAATTCAATCACGAGCTAGCCGTTTCAATCTGGATCGGATGCGCTGCCCGCCGCGGAAGCCAGGCGCCATCTCGGTGCTTCCACCGCAGTAAACATGATGCCCTGAATGCTGCAAGTGCCAGAACAGCAAAGCGCGTCTTTTCAGACGCGCTTAATCTCTGGCGAGACGGGGAGATGGGGCATTTTTGCAGCGGCCGGGTAAGCGGCTTTGCTGGAACACGCCGCCGCTTGAAGTACCCTCAGAAAGGATTCCACGTCGGCTGCTGCGTCAGCTTGAGATAGCCGACGTTAAGACCGAGTCTCGCGCCGATGCCGGTGCGGATCGGCACGACAACAACGTGGTCGTCGGTCAATACCGTCATGCCGACGCCGGCGACGACATAGGCAGAACCGGAGACGCCGCCGAAGCGCTTGTAGAGCGCCGGAACGCTGGGCAGATTGTAGACGAGCATCATGGCGCGGCTCCCTTGGCCGCCCCAATCGAGCCCGAGAGAGGGACCCTGCCAGAAGACCGTGTGTTGGCCCACGTTCTTCGTATAGAGTTCGCCTTCGCCATAGGTGAGGCCGGCGATGAAGGCGCCGGAGCCTTCCTGCCCGAGGATGTAGCCATTCGGCAAGCCGTAGCGCTCAAAGGCGCGTTCGACGACCTTGGCAAGTCCGCCCGAGGTTTCGCCGAAGAAGCCGTGGCCAGCGTCCACGATTTCCTGCATCGTATACTGGCTGTTCGGGGACTGGGCGTGGGCGGCAGACATGGTGCCGGCTATCAGCATCATCGTCAGGATAGCGCGAACAACCATCGTGGTTGCCTTCATGAACGGCTGCATCGTTTCCTCCGTCAGGCACGAAAGTGACCTGCGCCGGCTGTCATGGCCGGCATTTGCATCGGTTGCGCGTCCGGCGCGGGTCTGGTCCAATTCCAGGGGCGGGCGCGGAAAAGTGTGAAAACTGGTTCCGGCCGCGCATCCTCCAGCGATTCAGGCTGAATTCGGGATGCTCCAGCAATTTGAACCGATCATCTTAACAATCGGTTTACCAAATGTGATGTCATTATGGCCTATTGATTACCGGCCGCGCCCGCGCGATTCATGGCCCATGCCATGGTCGTGCGGCAGCTTTGGTTGCGGGGCAAGAACGCGCGGCGGTGGCGCCGGCAGACGGATAGCGAACAAGGAAGAATGATGGCAAAGAATCCGAACCTGACACTGACGGGACCCGATCTGGCCGCACTGCTCTGCAGCCGGGTTTGCCATGACATCATCTCGCCAGTCGGCGCCATCAATAACGGCCTTGAACTCCTGGACGAGGGAGGGGCTGATGCCGATGCGATGGATCTGATCCGCACCAGCGCGCTCAACGCTTCCGTCCGCCTCAAGTTTGCGCGCCTTGCCTTCGGCGCCTCCGGTTCGGTCGGCGCGTCGATCGATACGGGCGAAGCCGAAAAGGCGGCCAAGGATTTCGCCGCGGCGGAAAAGAAGACTGAGGTCAACTGGAACGGCCCGCGCGCGATCATCGCCAAGAACCGCGTCAAGCTTCTCCTCAATCTCTTCCTGGTCGCCTACGGCTCCATCCCGCGCGGCGGCTCGATCGATATCACGCTTGAAAAGCCCGAATTCGACGCGACCTTCACGCTCGTGGCCAAGGGGCGAATGATGCGGGTGCCGCCGAAGCTCGTGGAACTGCTCTCCGGCACCCCGGAAGAGGCCGTCGACGCGCACTCGATCCAGCCCTATTACACCGTCCTGTTGGGCGAGGAGGCCGGAATGACGATCGACGTCGTTTCGACCGGCGAGGCGATCGTGTTCACCGCCAAGGCCGAGGCCTAGAGCATCCCGCTTTAGGTGGATTCACCGAAAGCGGATAAGATGCTCTAGAATCAAAGTACTAGAGCATCCTTTGTGCGTTCATTTGAACGCCCGGCGCTCAAGAGTATCCCTCTTTCATCGAAACGGCCCGCATCCGA
Organism: Sinorhizobium sp. 8-89; assembly: GCF_030124325.1. Classification (GTDB taxonomy): domain Bacteria; phylum Pseudomonadota; class Alphaproteobacteria; order Rhizobiales; family Rhizobiaceae; genus Sinorhizobium. The sequence goes on along the minus strand of NZ_JASKLR010000004.1, from coordinate 109,610 downwards.
ACCCTCCGAAACGTAAGTCTGCCGGAGGGTTTTTCGTGTGCGGTCTTGGCGTTGCGCTCGCCTCTGCGCGATTAAGAAGCGTTGATGGATCGGCGCCAAGCCGAAAGGAAGTATTAAGCAATCGTCGTAACGGTTTCTTTGCCAAATCTGTATAGGCTTTGTTTCTTGGATGCGGGTGCGCGTGCAAGTAGGCGTGAAGGAGTTTGGACATGCGGCGCTTGATGATTGCTGACGGCTCGGATGTTGTCAGGAAGGTTGGGAAACGCATCCTCTCGGGCATGGGATTTCTGGTTTTGGAGGCACCAAGCAGCCTTGATGCGCTGGTGCGCTGCGAAGCCGAGTTGCCGAACATCCTGATCGTCGATGCCGCGCTGGACGGCGCGCTCGATCTGATCGCCAATATCCGGCACCTGCCGAACGGCACGTCGGTTCGCATCTATTATTGCGTTGTCGAGGCGGACCTGAGGAAGATGATGGCGGGCAAACGTGCCGGCGCCGACGACTTCCTGCTGAAGCCCTTTGACCGTAAGATCCTGACGAGTGTCTTCGCCAGCCAGTCGATGGCCGCCTGACGAGCGTTGAGAGCCTCGTTAGATCATTGGTGAAATAAACCAGTTGTTTGAAACACGGCCGCGGCAATGCTGCGGCCTTTTTTTGCGTGCGCCCTCTCGGCATGCCCGGCGCCGACCCGACATGAGACAGCATGGACGGGGGAGGAGGCGCTGCCGTCTCTTCATCGTATCGTGAGCGGGCAACCTGCCGCCAAAGAAAAACCCGCCCGAGAGAGGGGCGGGTTTTCGATCCGATAATAGCCGTCAGAGCGGACGAGGAAATGCGGGTTCTCGACCGCGATGCTATGGAAAATCAGGCCGTTTCCAGGTAGTCGTTGCCGTCGGGCTCGCGCAGCACGTAGCCGCGGCCCCAGACTGTCTCGATATAATTGGCGCCGCCGGCAGCATTTGCGAGCTTCTTGCGCAGCTTGCAGATGAAGACGTCGATGATCTTCAGTTCCGGCTCGTCCATGCCGCCATAGAGATGATTAAGGAACATTTCCTTGGTAAGCGTCGTGCCCTTGCGCAGCGAGAGGAGTTCCAGCATCTGGTATTCCTTGCCGGTCAGATGCACGCGCTGACCACCGACTTCCACAGTCTTGGCGTCAAGGTTGACGATCAGCTCGCCGGTCGAGATGACCGACTGGGCGTGGCCCTTGGAGCGACGGACGATTGCGTGGATACGCGCAACCAATTCGTCCTTGTGGAACGGCTTGGTCATGTAGTCGTCAGCGCCGAAACCGAGGCCCCGCACCTTGTCTTCAATTCCCGCCATGCCCGACAGGATGAGGATCGGGGTCTTTACTTTCGACAGGCGCAGCGTTCTCAGGACCTCGTAACCGGACATATCCGGCAGGTTCAGGTCGAGAAGAATGATATCGTAGTCATAAAGCTTGCCGAGATCGACGCCTTCTTCACCGAGATCGGTCGTGTAAACGTTGAAACTCTCGGACTTAAGCATGAGCTCGATGCTTTGAGCTGTCGCGCTATCGTCTTCGATCAGTAGAACCCGCATGTTTTTCCCCTTTTCCGCCGCCCAAGGTACGTCGTGGCCCCCTTACGCGATACGGATCCAGTCGTTGCCTGATTTGGAGGCTGCCACCAAATGGTTAACAAATTCTGATTCACTCTGGCAAGGTGTATCGAGAATGTTAAATATTTTTAGCAGTCTCCTGATTCAAAAGGTGAATCTCAAATGGCATCTCTCATGTAATACATGAGGAAATACCGCTATCTGACTCTTCCGACTCGTTAATGCGCGAAGTGCCACATTTCATGCTTCAGCATTTACGGAGCCTTAAATCATCACCCCTATGATTAACGATGCCCGTAAACGAAAGGTTACCAGCGGTAGGCCTTTGTTAAGGTCGCTTCTATTTTTTGTTTCCGGCCGCCACGGGGCCGGCACGACGGGTCAGGATCAGTAACCGGGGTCTCGCAATCCACGGGAGTATTGCGTATGAAAGCACGTGAGAGCCTTGTCCGCCTGAAGGAATTTCAGGTCCGGGAGAAGCAGCGTCAGTTGAACCAGCTTCAGATGATGATGGCTGAGTTCGAGCGAATGACCAAGGATCTGGAAAGTCAGATTGTATTCGAAGAGAAGAAGTCGGGAATTTCGGATCCCGCGCATTTTGCCTATCCCACCTTCGCCAAGGCCGCCCGCCAGAGAGCCGACAATCTCCAGGTCTCGATTCGCGAGCTGAAGGCGCAGCAGGATGCGGCCGAACTCGCGCTCGAGGAGGTTCAGGCCGAGTACGCGAAAGCGGCGGCGCTCGAAGAACGAGACACAGGCGCCCGCATGCGCGCCTGAGTCATTATGCTCCCTCGAAGTGTTACAGCGATCTTTCCGTATCTGATAAGACGTGCGGCGCCGCCGTCCCGCGTCATGCAGTCTGCTTGACGCGGGAGGCGTTTCTATTGCCGCCTGGAGCAGTTCCAGGAAAAGTATGTACGGTTTTCCGTCCGGAATTGTGTGGTTCCAAAGAGTTAGATCATTTCATTGTTTCAAGGGAACAATGAAATGATCTAGTCGACCCGCCTTGCATGCTCGGATGCCGGGCGTATCAAGTCGTCGATGGACGATCGACTCGTCGGAATGCAAAGGCGGACATGGACGGAAGAGCGCGTCTTCACGACCTCGCCTGCTTGTGGGCGCGCGGTACGCTGAGCCTCGAAAACGCCGGTCGCGCGGGCCCGTTTACGCCTGGATGACGTCCTGCCACTCCGGATGGCGCATCGCTTGCGCGCGCATGAAGGGGCAGAGCGGGATGATCTTCCAGCCGCCTTTTCGCGCTTCGTCGACTGCGTGCTTTGCGAGCGCTTGTCCGACGCCCTTGCCGCGCAATTCATCCGGCACCAGCGTGTGATCGATGATGATCAGTTTCGGTGAGGACCGCGAATAGGTCATCTCGCCGGTATGGCCCTCCACGGTCGCCGAATAACGGCCCTTCGAATTGATTTCCTCGTTGACGATTTCCATCGATCTTCGCTCCGCATCTGTTGCTGCCGGCGGGAATGCTACAGCATGTTTTCCGCGATCGGAAACATGCAGCAATTCAGAGTGCTACGCGTCCTTTGCGCGTCTGATGAGACGCGTGGCGCGGTAGCGGCGTCATGCGATCCAAAACAACACCGGCGGCTGCGGGCAGATCCCGAAGCCGCCGGTGTCGAACTATGGCCCTGTCGGGTGAAATCAGTGGCGATACTGTTGGATGCGCGTGGTCCGCAGGCCGGCGAGACCATGATCGTTGATGGAGGACTGCCAGGAAAGGAATTCCTCCACGGTCAGGGTGTACCGTTCGCACGCCTCCTCGAGGCTCAAAAGGCCACCGCGCACGGCGGCGACGACTTCAGCCTTCCGGCGGATAACCCAGCGCCGGGTGTTGGCCGGTGGCAGATCCGCGATCGTCAGAGGGCTGCCATCGGGGCCGATGACATACTTTACGCGTGGTCGCATCATTTCGGTCATGGGACTCTCTACACAAACTCAAGACCATATGACCGCGACCTTAGCTTGCCACATTTAACATTTGCCTAAGCCGCCGGTAACAATTTGCTCATAATTTGAGACACTTCGAAGCTGCGGCGTAACACCGGACGCCACAGAGGAGACCATTGCCGGGCGCGTTGTCTCGTTGCCGATATCTGCTGGCCTACGCATGGAAAAACCTAGGTTTCGCGTGGTTTTCACATGGGAGCCATGCAATTACCACATTTCACTTCAACTAAAATTTTTGATAGCGAGGCGCACAGCAAAGAATGAGCGTTCGCGTGTACGCTCCCGGAATCATCTCCTGGGCACAACATATTTTCTTGATCGGCCGCGTTGCTTGCGCGACCAGCTGATCGGTGCCGGCTGTATTGCAGCCGCCAGTTGAAGACTGTGCCGGGGTTGCAAGGACCATTCAATTCTCGACCAGGCGAACCCGCCGGCAACGTGGTGATAAGGTATGAAGGAATCGAGTGAACCGGCCTCGCGGCGCGAGGCTGATGACGACATGCTTTCGGAGTTTGATCCCGCATCGGTGCGCACCGAATACGAGCTGCTGCACCTGATGCGGCGACTGATTGCGCGCTACCGCTTCAGCCGCTTCATGATCGCGCGGCTGCCGCTGGCCGAGCAGCAGCGGTTCTCCGAACGTCTGGTGCTCAGCAATTGGCCCGCCGAACTGGTGCGCCAATACGACGCCTCCGGGGCCTTTCAGGCGAGCCTCCTCGTTGAGCGGCTGCGCCAGACGAAACTGCCGGTCGTGGGTGGCGCGGAGCTTCTGGACGTCGCACGCAAGGATGGAGAGGCGATGTCCGTCCGCCACCTTCAGGCCCATCCCGACATGACGCGTCATTTTTCCTTGCTTTTGCATACGACGTATGGGGAGCCGTTCGTCGTCATGCTTTCGGGCACGCGGGAGGAGCCGGTCGGCACGGAATGCGCAATGCTCTATCTGACGCTCGTGCAGCTCTTCGAATGTCTCGAGCGCACCTTCGATACCGGGAGCGCGGTGCGCGAAAAACTGTCCAGCCGTGAGATCGAGTGCCTGCGGTGGGCAGCGGCCGGCAAGAGCAGCGACGAGATCGCCATCATTCTCGGCATTTCCGCCTACACGGTCAGCAGCTATTTCAAGAGCGCGACCCGCAAGCTCGATGCGGTCAACCGCATGCAGGCGATCGCGCGCGCGATGCGGATGAAGCTGATCTGACGGCTTGATGCGGCTGATCCGCAGCCAACCTCCGCCCTTGCCGCAGGGCGGACAAGTTTCTATATGTCGCGGCACAGAAAGCTTTGAAATGCCGTTTGGCGCCGTTTTACGGAAGGCCCAAGGCATGAGCGTGAAAACAGGGCGGCGCAGGCGATCGACGCGTGCCCCGCAATGCCGGATTGGATCCCGTGAACAGTCTCGATTTTGATCGCAAGCCCGAAGATACGCGCGTCGTCGTCGCCATGTCCGGCGGCGTCGATTCCTCCGTCGTGGCTGGCCTGCTCAAACGCGAGGGCTATGACGTGCTCGGCATCACGCTGCAGCTCTACGATCATGGCGCGGCCGTGCACCGCGCCGGCTCCTGCTGCGCCGGCCAGGACATCGACGATGCGCGGCGCGTCTGCGAGACGCTCGGCATTCCGCATTATGTACTCGATTATGAAGCGCGCTTCCGCGAAACGGTGATCAATCCCTTCGCCGAAAGCTACATCGCGGGCGAGACGCCGATCCCTTGCGTTGCCTGCAACCAGACGGTCAAGTTCGCCGACCTGCTTGCGACCGCCAAGGAGCTCGGCGCGGATGCGCTCGCCACCGGCCATTACATCCGCTCCCGGCCGAGCCCGAAGCCGCGCTATGCCTGGCAGCGGGCGCTTTACCGGCCGACGGACGCCGAGCGAGACCAGAGCTATTTCCTATTCGCGACAACGCAGGAACAGATCGACTATCTGCGCTTTCCCCTCGGTGGTCTTTCCAAGACCGAAACGCGGGCTCTGGCCGAAGACATGGGCCTGATCGTCGCCAAGAAGGCCGACAGCCAGGACATCTGTTTCGTACCGCAGGGCAAATACAGCGACATCGTTTCGAAGCTGAAGCCGAATGCGGCTCTCGCCGGCGAGATCGTCCATCTCGACGGGCGCGTGCTCGGCAGCCACGACGGCATCCTGCACTATACGATCGGCCAGCGGCGCGGCATCGGGGTCGCCACCGGCGAGCCGCTTTACGTCGTCTATCTCGATGCCCGCTCGCGCCGCGTCATCGTCGGCCCGAAGGAGGCGCTGGAGACGCGCCGCGTCTATCTGCGCGACGTCAACTGGCTGGGCGACGAGGAACTCGAGGACGCGGCCGCCCGGGGCTTCGACTGCTTCGCCAAGGTGCGGTCCACTCGCCAGCCGGCGCCGGCGGTCCTGAGAAGCGACGCAGAAGGTCTCTACGTCGAGCTTGCCGAAGGGGAGGCCGGCGTCGCGCCTGGGCAGGCCTGCGCACTTTATTCCGGCACCGGCGAAGACGCGCGCGTCTATGGCGGCGGTTTCATCCGCAAATCCGAACGCGAGCCCGGCGCGGAAGCGGCGCTCAAGGCGCTTTTGCAGGCACCGGCGGCGGCTTGAGCAGGTGCGACCAGGAACGTCGGGAAAAGTTCACATTTTCCCGCAGACTTTGCTTGACACTAGCCGGAACAGCACCTTATAAGCCGCCCGTCCAGCCGAGACGGGCTTCCTTGGGGAAGCTTCACGGTGCCGGCGGCGGAGTAGCTCAGTAGGTTAGAGCAGAGGAATCATAATCCTTGTGTCGGGGGTTCGAATCCCTCCTCCGCTACCATCGAATTCCCTAAGAAATACAGCGGTTTAGAAGAAAAAGGCTCCGGGATTTCCGGGGCCTTTGTGCCATCTTTGTGCCTTGGAATTTCCCTTATTTTCCGGGGTTTCCTTTTCGGTCCCGGCAAGTCACTGGCACAAAGAATGGCACAAAGCGGCACAAAGAATCGGCCGCGACCGATGCGCCTTTTCACTCTAGCTAAGGCGCCGCCCTAAATTTCTACGGTTGCCTCAATGATGATGCCGGGAGGATGATCCGGGGTTTAGCCGCCAGGAAAACGGAGGAAAGAATGAAGCGCTTTTTCTTTAAGGAGTGGAGGGAGAACGCCGGGTTCGCGTCTCAGAAGGCGCTGGCAGAGGTGATTGGTTTCACGCCCGCGATGGTATCCCGTGTTGAAGCCGGGAAACGTGATGGCAGCGTCGATTACCTCGTTGCGTTCGCCAAGGCGTGTGGATGCAGGCCCGGTGACCCTCTTAATCGACCGCCGTCAAGCCTTAACCTCACCGAAGCGCTTAGTCGAGTGCCACCGCAAATCGCGAAGACCTTTCACAATGCTGTAGACGGACTCGTCAAAGCAGCGCTTGAACCGGAGGCGAGAGAAGTCCCGCCGCTGTCAAGGAGGATCGAGCCGGACATTGCAGTGATCAATAAGAAGAAGGGCATATGTTTCGAGTTTTTTTTCAAACAGTACCAATCGGCGTTCAAACATAGAGAAGAAAAGTTCATTAGCCCGTTTGGATAAAGAAAAAGGCCCCGCCGGGAGTGGCGGGGCGAGGTGGGCGCGGGCGCCAGGAGGGTATACCTGCCCGCGCCGCTGGGAGCCAAATTAGTTAGCTACTTGCAAACACCTTGATTGCAATTATGTTTGCTATTTGCTAATGTCGAAGTATGAAAACGATCCGCTATTCCCGCGACGCTCTCAAGACCTTAATGCAGATTCCAGTGAACGTCGCTAAGCGGCTCCGCTCGAAAATTGAGCAATATGCTTCGGACCCAGCGAGCCTTGCCAATAACGTCAAGGCTCTCAAGGGGCAGCAAGGTACGTACCGGCTGCGGGTAGGCGACTGGCGGATAGTCTTCACCGAGGACGGTGAGATTATCGCCATCATCAGGATCGCCCCTCGCGGCGGTGCGTACGATTAGGAGGGCAAACCATGGCGCTACAGTTCATCACTACTCCGGCCGGTGACCGCATGGTGGTCATGCCGGAAGACGAATACAGGAAGCTCGCCAAGGCCGCCGAGATGGCAGAGGATGAAGCCGATATTGCCGCCGTCGAACGCTTTCATGCTCGTCTGGCAAGCGGCGATGAGGAGTTGATCCCGGCTGAGTTCGTCAACCGCATGCTCGACGGCGAAAATAGGATCAAGGTTTGGCGAGAATATCGAGCAATGACGTTGCGTGACCTCGCCGCCAAAGCCGATGTAAGCCCGGCCTATCTCTCACAAATCGAGAGCGGCAAGCGCGATGGAACCTTCGACACTATAAAGAAGATAGCTGCTGCGCTGGACATCACCGTGGACGAGCTGGCTTGAGCGATATCATCCTCGCCCAACGATGGTTCCCCTTGGGGTACACCTTCGAAACCATGGGGCAAGCCTAAGACACTGGTAAACCGTGGGATCGGGCCGCCGCCCCGCCGAGGCGTGGTGCCCAAGGGGTAACATTCTAACCATTTGTTTTTATTGGTTGATTTCCGTCCGGGTTATTTTGTATCTTCCGAGTGTCCGACGACGGCAATCAACGGGAGAGGCAATGACCGACGACAACGACGGCTATCTGACAAGCAGCAGTGTCCTAAAGCGTTTCGATAATATTTCACGCAAAACACTGCGGCGATGGGTCCGCGATCCCTGTCTCGGCTTTCCGCAACCACTAATCATTGGGGATCGCTGGTATTTCAAGAAAATCGAACTGGATGCGTTTGAGGAACGTCGAAAAAGAGAAGTCGCGGTTCTGAGGGAAGGAGCATAACTATGGGGCGCCTGACTGTCGATATCAGTGATAGCCTGCACAAGCGCGCGCGGCTCGATTGCGCAAGGGACGGCAAATATCTTTCCGATGTAATTCGGGCTTATCTCTATAAGGAATTCCATAATTCCAAACGCTCCGATCAAAAAGAGGCGGAAATACAAAGGTTGATGGAGCCGTTTAAGATGAAGACCTACATTGCACTTGTAGAGCCGGGCGACAAAGCGACCGCCTACGGCATTTCGTTTCCTGATCTTCCCGGCGTTTACTCCGCCGCCGATGACGAAGGCGGCATCCTCCACAAAGCAATCGAGGCGTTGCAGTTGTGGGCGGAAGACGAGAGTATGCCGGAACCGTCAACCATGGCGGCGGTCTTGCAGCGCAAGGAAGTCCGGGCGGCGATGAAGAAAGGCTGTTACCCTTTGGCGGTTCCCTTCATCGAAAACGACAAAGGTTGATGGAGCGGTTTAAGATGGCGCTGGAAACAATCCGTTTCGACATTCAGGATTTCCTCAAAACCCCGGAAGAACAGGCCGGCATGCTTGAGGCCGCTCTTGAAGACGGTGACCCTGAGCTGATCGCAACCATAATCGATGAAATCGCACGTGCACGGGGGACGACCATGGTAGAGCAATGGGTGAAGGACATGACCGAAGAGGTCCTGGGGAAATCCAGTATGGAGGTCGGCAAAACAGTCCGTCACCCTGACGGGCGTAACGTGCTGATCGTCAGCGGCCAATATTGGGGCACCCACGGGCTCTCAAATTTCTGGCACTGGAAAGAGGTCCGTGAAGACGGAACCTATGGACCCGAGGAGAGCGGTTACGGGTGGTGATCCGGCATGAGCCGTCAGCCGGGAAATGGGGGTTGTCATGGATGAGTTGCAGGAAATCGCTCGCGACATGGCAGAGGTTCGGCGGCTGTTGATGACGGTTGCCGAAACCGCCGAGCGCATGACTAGCGACGTGCATGCAATGCGCGCTGATACGCGGTTGAAGGACGAAATTCGGGCCGTGTTCAAGAGCGAATTGGCAAGCCTCGACAAGCTAGCCGAGCCCACTTTCGCCCGCATGGATGCGCGGCTCGCCGAGGTCGATGCCGCCCTTGCCGACATTTTGGGGCGGGTATCGGCGGCCGGGGGGAGGGTTAATCGGACGGGTAGAAAGGACGCTCAAATGACGACATTACATGTTCGATTGGGTGGCGGTATCGATGAAATGCGCCAGCAGTTTATAGAGACAGCGAAGCGTATCGATGCCGGTGAGAATGTCCCGGATGCCGAGTCGTCCTATTATTTCGGCAGTTACGACGACATGCATCGCATTCTGACACCATCTCGGCTTGCTATTGTCGTGACGCTCGCCGGGCAGGGGCCGCTGTCGATCCACGAAGTCGCACGGCGAGTCAATCGCGACGTAGAGGCGGTCAAAGGTGACGTGACCACGCTCATCAACACAGGCGTCATCGACCGGACGGCGGACGGCGTTGAGTTCCCATATGACCGCATTCATTTCGAATGGTCCGCCGGAGATCAACGAGAATGATGGGACATCGAGAAAAGCTGAAAGGCGGCGACGAGTGGGACGCCTTCACCGGTTGGCGCAAGGTCATGTGCTACCTTGACCGCCCGCGCGTCAAGCATAGCATCAAGAAAAAGTTCTCCCGCCGCGTGCGGAAGGACGCGAAGAAGACCATTGAGGAAAAGTTAACTTTTGATTGATTTACGGGTCTAGCCCGGCAACCATGACGGCTGTCGAGTTTGAGTAAAGGACCCGCATGATGCAGAAGGTTTCCAGAACCCGCGCCCCACAAGGCGCCCGCTCAGAAGAGCGAGAAAAGCAAATCAGCGTTCTCGTCGGTCAGAATATAAGAACGCTGCGCACCCTCAACGACATTTCACAGACCGCGCTCGCCGAGAGGCTTGGGGTTACGTTTCAGCAGGTGCAAAAATACGAAAGCGGCATGAACCGCGTCAGCGCCCCGAAACTCCTGTTGATGGCCGAAATCTTCAACACGCCGATTTCCACCTTCTTCTCCAATATCGAGACAACAGAGCCGCAGGACGCCGCACTGCCGACCTTCGGGAAACACGGGCTCCGCGCTGCTCGGATAGTCGAGACAATGCCGCCAAGGGTCCAGGGCACGGCGCTCCGGGTCTTGCAGTCACTTGCCGATCCCGGCGAGTGATCAATCAGCGGGGAGGCGGGACCGCCGCCTCCATCCTTTGAAGCGTTTGGTTCGTCAACGCAATCTGCGTCGAGATCGATGAGAGCTGAGTCCGCATATCGGCGAACTGGTTGCTGTAACTTTCCGCGATGCGATTGACCCGCGTGTCCATCGCCTCGATTCCCTTCTCATTAGTGGTGATGCGGTACGTTAGCTGATCCAACTTTGCCAGGTCGGTGCGCAACGCGCTGATCTGCTGTTCGATAACGGCATCTTGAGTGCGGATGTTTGCCGCCAGATCACGGTGCACCGCCTCGTGACCCAGCTTCCATTCTTCCAGTTCACGGATCGCGGATACAGATGTGCCCCAGGCGACGCCGATCATGACAAAGGTGGCGAGGAAGCCAGCGACAGAAATCACCGTGTTGATGTTGACTGTCCGCGTATCGACTTGGAGTCCGGTCTGCATTTTAGATGGCAACTCCTAGAAAGCGCAGCGAGTACAAGATGATCACGAGCACCGCGACGACGATCACGAGGTATTCGGCCCATTGTCCGAACGGCGCCGGGATGAACGGCGCGCGGCGAATGGGGAAGACGATCAGGCCGGTGACAAGCCCGACAACGAGAATGGAAATCGCCAGTGCTATAAGACCTTCGATCATGGTTGCCTCCTATTTCCAGCACTTCTGAGCCCGCCCGAAGGCGTTGTGTCCGGCGATGCCCCGGCCGGTCGGGATCAGTTCAGGATCGCCCGCCAGCTTAGCGGCGCCGCCCGGCGTTACGTCGATCTTCCTCCACCCCGCGCAGTTGAGCGCACTCGTCGTGCACCCCACCACCAAGAAGCTCGTTGCACAGAGCAATACCGTCCAGGCCGTTGACCCTTTCATCGACTCGCTCCCTTTTCTCGATTGCAGCGATTGTGTCCTTGAGCTGTTCGACGCGGCTATCAGATCGCCCCTTCCAATAGCCGGCGCCCAATAGAGCGATGACGAACGCGGCCACTGCCAAGGCTTTGCCGGCCGGACCCGTGAGGAAGGCAATCATACCGGCACCTCATCAAGCGCATCGGCGAGCCGGGTTTGCTGCCGCTTGGCATACCAGCGGTAAGCGATGCCGCCGGCAGCGAGCAAAGCGCCACCAACGGCGAGAGCGACGACCAGATTGGTAATCCAATCACCGGCCACTCTGAACGGCGTGAGTTGTTCCTGGAGCCCCTGCAATGTCCCGGCAATGCCACCCGCGCCGACTCCGCCGCCGGTCGCCGCGTCGGCCGGTGCCCTCGATGGCGCTCTGCGTGCGTCCTCGATCAGCGCCTTTGCGTTCGCATTCGGAATTTCGACCGCCTTCAAATCGATTGTCTGACGTTCCACATCCGCCTTTGCCATGGCCCGGACGCTGGCAACGCGCTTTTCCCAGCCGCGTCCGAACGTGCTCCATGTTTTTAGAGCGCGGAGGAATGCCATGCGGCGGTCGCAGATGCGGTCAATAAGCGCGGCGTGATTTGCCGTGGCATCGAGCGCGGCGAAGGTTGCTATCCCCATCACGCCGTCGATCTGACCTTGATAGGCTGCGCCTAACCCCCTCTGTAGCCACTTAATTGACTGCTTGGGGCCGGAGTGCACGGCTCCGTCCATCAGCACGTAATCGATGCCCGCCGGCAGCTTGTCGCCCTTGATCGCATCCCAATATTGCCGCTTGTAGATCGCGTCCCGTTCAGCCGCGACCATTGCCTTGACGGAGCGCGTGCGCTGCTTTTTGCTCCGCCGATAGGCGTCATAGGTCCGCTGAGTAACACCCTGATTTGTGGCTCCGCCGGGATCACGCGGATGATCGACAAAGCCGCCTTCATGGACGAGCACTCGCGCGAGTGCCGCCTTGAAGCCGCTGGCTGTCATGGCTGACTCCTGTTTAGGATTTCTTAGAGAAAGTTGATGTTTTGAACCCGGCGCTTGGCCGTAACCGGCTGCGGCTCAGAGCCGGGCAATTCCGGCTGGAAATCTGCCTCGTCGGGGCCGAGCACGGCATAGACGGTCACTATGGATCGCAACCGGCGAGGGGGAGGGGCTTGAGCGGAGCACCATCGATCAGCGAAAGCGCCACCTGAAATTCCACATCGAAGAGTTCATAGGCGATACTTTGGTTTCCAAGCTGTCAGTGCCGTCGATACGGGAGTTTGAAGACAAGCTCAGGGAGAACGGACGCTCAGCGGCGATGATCAAGAAAGTGCTCGTCTCGCTCGGCGGTATTGTGGGGGATGCAGTTGAACGCGGGCTTGCGACGCGGAATCCCGTCAGGGACATGCGTCAGAAGCACGGCGGCAAAGAGACCCGGATCGAGAAGCGTCACAAGGTGAAGCTAAAGGTCGGGGTGCATATTCCAACGCCGGCCGAGATCAGGACTGTCCTCTCTGTCCTCGATAGCATGGGTCATTGGCGTCCGCTGCTGATAACCGTGATCTTCACCGGCATGCGTTCCTCGGAGCTGCGCGGATTGCGTTGGGAGGATGTCGATCTGGAGGGGCGCTCTATTAGCGTTACCCAGCGGGCGGATGAGTACGGCAAGATCGGGCGACCGAAAACAGAAGCGGGAGAAAGGACAATTCCGATCCCACCATTCGTCGTCAACACCCTCCGGGAATGGCGCCTCGCTTGCCCACGTCGTGACACCGGCCGGGTTGATGCTGCCGACAACCCGATTCGTGAGCTTCACTATGTCTTCCCCAACGGGAACGGCAACATTGAAAGCCACGCTAACATCATCAACCGGGCGCTAATTCCGGCGATGATCAAGGCCGGCGTTTCCTATCCTTCGGAGGAGTTTGATGACGACGGTAAGCCGATCACGGTTATCCGGGCGAAGTACACCGGCCTTCACTCACTTAGGCACTTCTTCGCCTCATGGTGCATCAACCGGAAAGTTGACGGCGGCCTGGAGCTGCCGGTCAAGTCGGTGCAGGAACGGCTTGGTCACTCCTCGATACAGATGACTCTAGACACCTACGGGCACCTGTTCCCGCGCGGCGATGACTCTGATGAACTAGCCGCCGCAGAACGTTCATTGCTGGGTTAAAGGTACGGCTGGCACAGCGACGGCACAGATGGCACAAAACTGGCACAAAATGGGAAAAAACATAATAAAAACACAGCTGACACGGGAATCATAATCCTTGTGTCGGGGGTTCGAATCCCTCCTCCGCTACCAACTTTATCATTGTCTAGCCTCGATCAACTCGACTGGTCCCTCTCGGGCAATGCTCTTTCTCGTGGCAACTTGCCAAACTTTCAATGTTTTCTCTGAAGCGCTTCACCGCCTTGGGTCCGATCTCGATCGGCGCCGGCGCCTGGTTTCTGCCATTCATCCGTCGCGGCAGTTCGTTTGGTGAGGCGGACGAAATCTTACGGTCCAAATAGCGAGTGAAGGTCCCAGAGCGGTGCAGACCATTGGGCGTCGCTCTGAGACCCCTCTCACGCCCGCGACGCGACGGAGTTGTTCGTTGTTCCGCGGGCGCGGATCTGCCGCAATATGTATCGGGAGAAGTATTCGGCAACGGGCCTAAGACGTTTGCCCGCAGCGCGCGGGACTAAGGTCCCATGGATTGAAGTTGACGACACCCTAGCTCCAAGGAATTCGCCGCGGTGAAGCAACCACAAGAACCTAATTATTTCAGAAAAGAATTAGGCGGGTCCCCTGCCGCAACGGTACGGGGTCCCGCTTGTGTAGGGTCTGTGGGTTTGAAAGCGAGGTAAGCAAGTCGACAACTGCCCTATCGGACCACGCTCACTCAACTGTCGTCTTCATCGACGGTAGCAGCCATCAAGGTCTTCAGGCATCCTAAGTTATCGGGCTGGACTGTTTTCCGGCTAGCAGGAAGGCGGATTTTAGATCAGAAGTAAGTGCAGCCGTTGCATGTTTCCGACCAGCGTACAAAGGGGGTTGGAATGAAGTTCCGCGTCTCTGACGGCGCAGAGTTTTTCCTGCTTGGGAACCGCAGAACGATTTTCGTCGAATCGTTGCAACGGATTTTTGAACTCGACGACCTGACGGCGTATCTGACCTGCAATCTCGCCGAAGCCATGTCGTTTCAACAACTCGTGTCCGACCTGGTGGCGCGTGGCGTCAACCGGAGTTCCGCCGGTGCATTCGTGAGGAAATATCTCCTTTCCTGGTCCCGTCAGGGATTGCTGGACATTGTGCTTGACGAGAGCGACGGACCGCCTGTTGACACACATGTGCTTGATCTCGCCGCGACTGCTGCCTCGGTGGCATATTACGATCAAGGTGCCGTCGATCTCGTTCGGCCGGTTTTCGATCATTTGGCGGTGAAGGGCATCGAGGCCCCTTTTTGCTACAATGTGGCAAGGTTCGGCGACCGGCTGTGCATCAGCAGGAATGGCTCGCCAGGAATGATCGTCACTGGCGCCGAGGCGGCGCCAGCATTGAAGAGCTTTCTCACCGAAGACGTCCTGGCGGCGGTCGGCACCGATATTGCGCTTCACGCGGCGCTTCTGGTGAAGAACTCGCGGGGCCTTTTGATCTGCGGTGCGCCGGGAGCGGGGAAGACGACACTTGCTATGGCGCTCGTTGACGCGGGCTTTGATTACGGCGGCGATGATATTGCATTGATGGACGACCGGGGTCTGGTGCGCGGGGTGCCCTTTGCGCTCGCGCTCAAGTCCGGCTCGTGGAGTCTCCTTGAGGGGTCTCGCGATGCGATCATGTCCTGCCCGGTGCACCGCCGCCTCGACAACAAAAGTGTCCGGTATGTCGCGCCGGTTCGACAGGCGCCGCGCGAACGTGTTCCGCTGCACACGATCGTGCTTATCCGCCGCCGGAAAAAGGGGCCGGCGGTGGTTTCGGCGGTGGAGCCGGTGCAGGCTCTGTCTGAACTGGTCGCAGGCGCGTTCACTCCCGAGCGACGGCTGGACATGACCCAATTCCAGAGCTTGCTGAATGTCGTTTCCGGCGCACGCTTGGCCGAGCTTACTTTTTCACGGCTCGATGAAGCCGTTGCGATCCTGGACCGGTATCATGAAGCGGAGTAGCTACAGGGATCTTCTCGCTCTTGCTTCCTGCCTTGATGGCCGCCTTCCCGACGAGATAGACTGGGACGCCGTCATAGACCTGGCGAACAAGACCATGACGATCCCGTCGCTCGCCCTGGCGGTGGCCAGATTTGCGCGCCAGAACGATATCCCCGAGGAGGTTCGGACCTATCTTGCGGCGATTTACCAGAGAAATTCACAGCGCAATTCACGGCTGAATTCCCAGCTGGAAGAAGCGGTAAGCTGTTTGAACGACATTGGCATTGAACCGGTTGCCATGAAGGGCGCCGCAATTCTGGTGGCGCAGAGACAGGAGGAGATCGGTGCCCGGATGCTTACCGATCTGGATATTTTCGTTCGACCCGCCGAGATGGCCAGAGCGATTGGAGCACTGCAAAGTGTTGGCTATGAAACCCGCGAAGACGCCGGTGTGGGTTCCTGGCCCGGAAATCCAAAGTTCCGTCTACCTGTCGTGCTCGCTCGTCCCGCTGATGCCGGCAGCATCGACCTGCACTGTCGCCTGAAGGGTCCGACCTCCTTCAGCGACATCGAGTGGCTGTACCGCAACGGCAGCCGAGTGGCACTCGCCGGAGGCCACGTCTACATCCCTTCGCCGTTCGCCCAGGTAGTCTGTCTGATGCTGCACGATCAATTTCAGGATGGAGATTACTGGCGAGGTTTGGTCGACCTGCGCCATCTTCTCGACATAGCAAACATTGCGCGTTCCACAGGTGAGATACAATGGGAGGTGTTGAGGTCGTTGTTTTCAGCGGGATATGAAAGAAATGCAATCGACACACAAATTCTGACGATAAGTGCATTGTTCAATATCGGGAGTACTCCCACGCCGTTATTCGGCAAGGCCGCGCATTTCCAACTTTGGCGGCGAAAAATCCAGATAGAACGACAATACCTCCGCGCGTCGTTGACGCTTCTGACGCTTCTGACGGAATTGTTGCATTATCCATCCTGGGATCGCTTTGGAGGCGAGCCCCATTCTTCCCGGCGGCAGGAAACGAAGCGAAAGCTTCGCGAGCTGCGGCGTATTTTTCGCCCAGTAGCCCCGGGCAAGGCGTAAAACGCGCGCAAAAATCGCCAGTTGCCGGAAGGCATTTCCTCAGGTCGCGCCGCCGGGCATCATCTCGACAAGGAAAAGCCCCGACGCGATGTCTGCCGATAGCGTGAGAGGAGGCGGTTGGACGAGGATCGCCGCGTCCAGTGCATGGAGCGTCGCGGTCACCCCTTCCGCCGCCAGTGTGACGCTTCCGCGGTGGCAGAAGACGATGAGCTCCCGCGCATGGGATTCGAGCGATTGCGAGCCCTCGACGTGAAGCCGCCGCACGCGGTGTTTCAGCGCGCTGCGTCGCGTCATGACATTGAGGTCGATAACCGGGCCGTCGCGAAGCGCAGCCGATGTCGGCGTATCGGCGGGGAAGGACAGTGGCGCATCGGCGACCGTCAGCAGTTTCGGCTGTCGCCCTTCGATCGCGAGTGTCATGCCGGCGCCTTCGAGGATCGAGAGCGTGCGGTCGATGCCGGGGAACGTGGAAAAAGAACCATCGCTCGCCACCGTCGCCATGCTGATGCGCCAGTCGAAATCGGAAAGCGACGCGCGCTCCGGGGAGACGGCGATTTCGACGGTCTCGCCGCCGCCGTTCTTCCACGGCATGCGCCTATATTCGTTCGAACGCAGGATCTTCATGGCGTAGCTCCTTGCATCAGATTGCGCATCCGATCGACGTCCTCATTCATAGGCCGGTCGTCGGCATAGGTCGAGATCGTTTCGCGGATGCGGCCATAGAGGGAGGCCGTCCGTGTCGCCTTGGCTCGGGATCGTGGTTGCAGATCATAGGCCTGGGCGGCCGCGAGCAACTCGATCGCCAGAATTTGCTCAAGATTGTCGAGGATCGAGAGCACCTTCCAGGCTGCGGGTGTCGCGTGGGTGAGAATGTCCTCCTGAAGCGCAGAAGTGATGCCGCCATCGAGGCTTGCCGGCGCCGCCAGGCGGCGGTTTTCTGCCGCGAGCGCCGCGGCGGTGTATTGCGCTATCATGTAGCCCGAAGAAACGCCGCTGTCGCCCGCGAGAAAGGCAGGCAGACCACTGACGAGCGGATTGACCAGCCGATCGACGCGGCGCTCCGAAATCGCCGCGATCTCGGCCGCCGCGACCGCGAGACTGTCCATGGCGAGACCGAGGGCGGCACCGACGGCGTGCGCCTGGGAATGCACCTCCGGTGCTTCCGGCGTGCCGGAAACCGCCGGATTATCGGTGACGCTCGAAAGCTCTCGGTTCACGACCTCGGCGACGTGATCGAAGGTGTCACGCGCGGCGCCATGGACATGGGGTACGGCGCGCAGGCTCAATGGGTCCTGGGTGCGGGTGCCCGCCGTTTCGGCAAGCATCGGGCTTTGTGCCAGCCAGTCGCGCAATGTCGTGCCGACCGCCTGGAGGCCGCGCGATTTCCGCAGCGCCAGCGGCCCCTCGGCGAAGGCATTCGCCTGACTGCCCAGGTTTTCGTAAGTCATCGCAGCGGCCGCATCCGCCCAGTCGAGAAGCCGCTCCATACGGGCAAGGGCCAGGGCAGCCTGGCCTGTGGCGCAAGGTGTGCCGTTGACGAGACTGAGGCCTTCTTTCGCCTCGAGCAGCAACGGTTCCAGCCCGATGCTTTCAAGCGCATCGGCGCCACTCAGCCGGTCTTTGCCATACATGGCCGCACCTCGTCCGATCAGGACGAGCCCGATGGCGGCGGCATGGGTGAGATAGCCGACCGAGCCACGCGACGGGATCAGCGGAATGATGTCGGCATCGAGAAGTGCAAGCAGTGCCTCGACGGTTTCCATCCGGACGCCGGAGAAGCCATGGGCGAAGTTGGCAATCTGCGCCGCCATCACGGCGCGCGCCTCGGCGTTCTCGAGCGGCTCACCCACGCCGCAGGCATGGCTGAGAATGATGTTGCGCGACAGGGCTCGCTGGTTCTCGCGGCTGATCACAACGTCACAGAGCGCACCGACACCGGTGTTGATGCCGTAGCCGCGGATACCACGCTCGACCAGAGCATCGACGATCCGTCGCGCTTCGACGATCCGCGTGCGGGCGGCATCGGACAAGGCGAGGCGCGCTCCCCCGGCGACAGCGGCAATCTCTCGCCAGGTGAGGGGGCCGTCGATCGTGATTGTCTCAGTCATGGGCTTCGGGTCTTCCCTGCCGGCGCTGAACAAAGCGCGCGACATAGTCGTTAGCCGGATTGCCCAGAATATCATCCGGCGTCCCGACCTGCACGACCTGACCGTCCTTGAGGATCGCAATTTCCGAGCCGATGCGCAGCGCTTCATCGAGATCATGGGTGATGAAGACGATGGTTTTCGAGAGATTTTGCTGCAATTGCAGGAGCTGGTCCTGCATGTCGGCGCGGATCAGCGGATCAAGGGCGCTGAAGGCCTCGTCCATCAGGATCACGTCGGTATCGGCGGCAAGCGCCCGTGCGAGCCCGACGCGCTGCTTCATCCCGCCGGAAAGCTGATGCGGGAATTTCGCGTCGTAGCCGGCGAGTCCCACCGTTTCGATCCATTTCATGCCGATGCCGCGGGCGTCCGCCTTCGACACGCCACGTACGCGCTGGCCGTAGACGACATTCTGCAGCACGGTCCGATGCGGCATCAGGGCGAAACTCTGGAACACCATGCTGACGCGGCGCATGCGAAACGTCCGCAGCGTCTTGGCATCCAGATCGAGGATGTTGCTTCCGTCGAAGACGACCTCGCCGCTCGTCGGCTCGATCAACCGGTTGATGTGGCGTACCAGCGTCGACTTGCCGGAGCCAGAAAGCCCCATGATGACGAAGATCTTGCCGGCGCCAATGTTGAGGCTGACATTGTTGAGGCCGACGCTGCAGCCGGAGCGGGCAAGAATATCGGCCTTGTTGAGGCCATCCTTGGCCATGGCGAGCGCCGTCTTCGCGTCGTGCCCGAAGATCTTGTAGACGTTGCGGATTTCGATATCAGCCATTGCGGGCATCCTCCGTTCGGGCCTTGCCGAAGCCCTGCGTAATGCGGTCGAGCACGATCGCCAGGATGACGATGCCGATGCCAGCCTCCAGGCCCTTGCCGACGTCGAGAGTCTGAATGCCGTTCAGAACCTGCTCGCCGAGACCGCGCGCACCGATCATCGAGGCCACCACCACCATGGAAAGCGCCATCATGATCGTCTGGTTGAGACCCGCCATGATGGTCGGCGTCGCAAGCGGCAGCTCGACCCCGAAAAGGATCTGCGACGGGCTGCCGCCGAAGGCGGTCGCTGCCTCGACAACCTCCGTGTCGACCTGGCGGATGCCGAGATCGGTGAGACGGATCAGCGGCGGTACGGCATAGATGATGGTGGCGAGGATGGCCGGCACCTTGCCGAGGCCGAAAAGCATCAGCGCCGGAATGAGATAGACGAAGCTCGGCATCGTCTGCATGACGTCGAGCACGGGCAGCGTGATGTTGCGGACGACCCGGCTCTTGGCGACAAGAATACCCATCGGCACGCCGATCACCACCGAGACGATGGTGGCCATCAGCATCAGCGCCAGCGTCTGCATGGTCAAATCCCAGAGGCCGAGCACGCCAACGGCAAGCAGCAGGGCGCCAACGGCGATCGTCAGCGACCAGCGACGCGAACTCTGCCAGGCGAGTGCCATGAAGGCGAGAATGACGAGCCACCAGGGCAGGCCGCGCAGGATCCATTCGATGAACAGCACCGCTTTCAGGATGACGCCGCTGATCGCCTTGAAGACCCAGCCATAGTTGGTGACGAGCGCTTGGATGAAGTCATTCACAGGCGCCCGGATGGAGAGATTGAGAGAGTCCGGAAACATCGGATGTCGTTCCTTGTTCAGGCACCTTGGCGGTCTTCAACCGCAAACCTGCCTGCTCTACGGAAACAGCTTTTAAGCCATGGCTGCCACGCCCCCGTCCCGCGCTGAAGGCGGAAGGGGCGTGGCGGGCACGGTTCGGCAAAACTGTCGTTACTTCAGGCTTGCTTCGATCTTGCCGCGCGCCTCGTCGGAGACCCACTTGCCCCAGACGTCGCCCTTGGTCTTCAGGAACTCGGCAGCAGCCTCCGTGGCGTCGACCTTGTTGTCGGCCATGTAGGCGAGGCTGCCGTTGACATCCTCAAGCGGGAAGGTTGCCTTTTCGAGAATCGCGACGATTTCCGGCGCTTCCGCAGCGAAGGTGCTGTTCACGCCATAGGCAACGTCGACCGAGGGGAAGGCGCAGCCTTCGTCACGCTTGCCGTTGGCGCTGCTCAATTCCTTCCAGCAGGCTTCGTTGTAGGCCGGCTCTTCGAGCTGGACCAGCTTGAACTTGCCCATGATTGCGGTGGGAGACCAGTAATAGAAGAGGATCGGCTCGCCCTGCAAATAGGCCGAGGTGATCGCCGAATCGAGCGCCGTGCCGGTGCCGGGGCGGAAGTTCACATAGGTTTCGCCGAGTTTGTAAGCTTCGAGCTTGGCGGAGCTTACACCTTCGCAGGTCCAGCCGGATGGGCAATTCAGGAAACGGCCCTTCGACGGCTCCTCCGGATCTGCAAAGATCTCGGCGATCTTCGGATCGGAGAGCTGCGAGACACTCTTCAAGTCCGGTGCCTTCGCCTCGATATTGCGCGAGGGGTCACCGTGAACCACATAGTCCGGCACGAACCAGCCTTCGCTGGCGCCGACGAAGGTCTTGCCGACGGCGACGACCTTCTTTTCTTCGACGGCCTTGTTCCACACGTCCGAGCGGCCGAGCCATTCTTCGGCGAAAATCTGGACGTCGTTGTTGGCGGTCGCCTGTTCCAGCGTCACCGAGTTGCCGGGGATGGAATCCACCTGGCAGTCGTAACCCTTGGCAAGAATCGTCTTCATGACTTCGGTGATGAAGGCGCCGCTCTCCCAGTCTATGCCGGCAAAGGTCACGGTCTTGCCGTCGCCGCAATAGGAGGCGTTGGCGCTGACGGTCGAGGCCGCAAGCATCAGGCCGGCGGCGGCAAGAGTGAGTTTCATAGTGCTGATCGACATGCGCATTCCCCTTTTTTGATCGTAGCTTCGATGACTATTTCAGTTTCGTCAGAACCCGCGCGAAGGCGCGGTCGATGTCTTCCTCCCGATCATGGCGTCCATTGCGGATCTTCCATTGGCCAGCGACCATGACGTCGCGGACCGTCTCGCCGCCGAGCGCGAAAAGCCAGCGGTCGAGAATCTGGTTGCCGCTTGCGGCAGCGATGTAGGGGTTGTCGCCGTCGAGGACGACGAGGTCCGCACGCGCGCCTGCCTTGATGCCGGGGGCATCGAGACCGGCCGCTTGCGCTCCGCCGGCAAGGGCGGCCTCGAAGATCGACCGCCCGACGGACGCGCCGGGCCCGGCGGCAAGCCTGTTGCGCCGGCGATCGCGCAACCGCTGGCCGTATTCGAGAAGCCGCAGTTCTTCCGCGACGCTCGTTGCCACGTGGCTATCGGTGCCGATGCCGACGCGGCCACCCTCGGCGATAAAATCGACCGCCGGAAAGATGCCATCGCCGAGATTGGCCTCGGTCGCGGGGCAGAGGCCGGCAACCGCCCCGGAGTGTGCCAGGCGCTTCGTTTCCTCCGCCGTCATGTGCGTCGCATGAATGGCGCACCAGCGCGCGTCGACGGGCATCTCATCGAGAAGCCATTCGACCGGCCGCCTGCCGCTCCATGCGAGGCAGTCGTCGACTTCGCGCGTCTGCTCGGCCACGTGAATATGAATGGGTCCGGAGACCGGAGCCGTGTCGAGGATCGTCCGCATCTCGTCCGGTGTCGCGGCACGCAACGAATGAATGGCATAGCCGAGCCTGGCTCCGCTCTTCGAGCAGGCGGGAACGAGGCGATCGAGAAGAGCGAGAAAGCGATCCGAATCATGCAGGAACGGACGCTGACCGGGATTGGGCGCCACACCGCCGAAATTGGCGTGGGCATAGAAGACCGGCAGATGCGTCAGGCCGATGCCTGTCGCCTCAGCCGCATTCAATATCCGAAGCGACATTTCCGCCGGGTCGGTGTAGGGCGTGCCATCCGCCTGGTGGTGAAGATAGTGAAACTCGACCACGCGGCCGAAGCCACCCTTCAGCATCTCCATGTAAAGCTTGGCGGCTATGGCCTCGACGTCCTCGGGGTCGACGAGGCTCACCGTGCGATACATTTCCTCGCGCCAGGTCCAGAAACTGTCGCCGCCGGCACCAGCCACTTCGGCAAGACCAGCCATGGCGCGCTGGAACGCATGGGAATGAAGGTTGGCGATCGCTGGAACGACAGGTCCGGAAAGCCGCTCGTCACCTTCCGCAGGCGCTTGGTCCGTCACAGCCGACGCGATACCGCCGTTGCCGTCAAGAGTAATTGCCACGTTTTCGGCCCAGCCGGTTGTAAGAAGAGCGCGCTCCGCGAAGAGCCGGGGGACGGGAAAAGTTGGCACGTGCGTTTTTCCTGTACGTGGTTGTATATGGAACTATAGATATTTTATGGTGGCGCGCAAGGCTAAAATGGACGAAAAGAATCATCGATGCCGTGAGGGGCCGCAGCCTTCATCGGCATAAGATGGGAGTAGACAATGACGCCACCGGGGCGGACGAGCGACATGTCGGCCTTCGCGGAAGGGCCTGTGCCGCGCTATGAGGCGGTAAAGCAGTTCATTCGCAGCCGGATCGAGAGCGGGGAATGGCCCGCCAATCACCGGATACCGTCGGAAAACGACATCGTCGCGGATCTCGGCGTCAGCCGGATGACGGCGAACAGAGCGTTGCGCGAGCTCGCGAGCGAAGGCGCGATCACTCGGGTTCAGGGCGTCGGGTCCTTCGTCGCGGCGCATAAGGGCAGCACGGCGCTCCTCGAGGTCCGCAATATCGCGGACGAGATCCGCGAGCGCGGCCATCGGCACACCTCCCGGCTGACCCTGTTGCAGGAGGAGCCGGCGGGCCCGGAGATCGGCCATGCGCTCGGGCTTCCGACGGGCGCCAGGGTGTTCCATTCGATCATGGTCCACTGCGAGAACGAGGTGCCGATCCAGATCGAGGATCGGTTCGTCAACCCGGCGGTCTGTCCAGACTACATGGCGCAGGATTTCCGGACCATGACCCCGAACGCCTATCTGACCTTGGTGGCGCCGATCACCCGCACTGAACAGATCGTCGAGGCCGTGTCGCCCAAGCCGTGGGAATGCAAGCTTCTCGCGATCGGCCGCAACGAACCGTGCCTGATGATCCGCAGACGGACCTGGTCGGAAACGGCGAGCGTGACGACCGCGCGGCTGCTTTATCCAGGCACGCGCTATCGCCTTGAAGGCGCCTCGCAGTGAGGCGGTCCCGCGAATAGACAGGGATGGAAGAATGGACGGAGAGTCGCTCAAGCTCCGCACGCAACTCGCAAGGCCGGATGTGTCCGTCGAGGAGGCGAAACGCATCCTGTCGGAACACTACGGTCTTTCCGGCGCCCTCACAGAACTCGGTAGCCAGCAGGACCAAAACTATCGGGTGGACACCGATGACGGCCGTTTCGTCCTGAAAATCTGCCGGCTGGAATATGCGCGGGTGGAACTGGAGGCGCAGAACGCGGCCCTTCATCATCTTGCCGCCAGCGCGGGTGCTCCGAAGGTGCCGGCTGTAGTAGCCACACTGAATGGCGAGGAGATTGTCGACGCAATTGTCCGGGACGTGCCCTATCAGTTTCGGCTGCTCACCTATCTCGATGGCACGCCCTTGACCCGGCGCAAGCACCTTCCGGTGCAAACGGTCGCCGAACTCGGCGCTCTCGCCGGGCGGCTCGCCTGGGAGCTTCGCGAGTTCGACCATCCAGGGCTCGATCGGGAACTGCAATGGGACCTTCGGCGGGCGGGACCGGTCGCGCTGCATCTGCTGTCGACGATGGCTCACGTGGATCTGCGCAAACGCATCGCCGAAGCGATGATCGGCGCCATGCGGCGTGTGCAACCGCTCATGCCGCAGTTGCGGGTGCAGGCGATTCACCAGGACGTCACCGACGACAACGTCGTGAGCAGGACGGAGGCGAGCGGCCGGCTCGTGCCTGAAGGCGTGATCGATTTCGGCGATATCCTCAAGGGGTGGCTCGTCGCCGAACTCGCGGTTGCCTGTGCATCGCTGCTTCACCACGCGGATGGCGATCCTTTCTTCATCTTGCCGGCGGTCAGGGCTTTTCACGCAGCGTTCCCGCTGACGGATGCTGAACTGAAGGCGCTCTGGCCGCTCATCGTGGCACGAGCGGGCATCCTGGTCGCGAGTACGGAGCAGCAGCTGGAGATCGATCCCGACAACGCCTACGTGCGAGGAAACGCCGCCCACGAGCGCGAAATCTTCGATGTCGCGCTTTCCGTGCCGTTCGGCTTGATGGAGCAGGCATTTCGTCAGGTCGTGGGAAAGGGGGCGGCATTAACCGTACCTCTGACGGACGGCCGGCTGCTGCCGGACATCGCCCCCGGCCACGTCGGTATTGTCGACCTTTCACTTCTCGGCCCCCATCTCCCCGCCGACCGCTGGCATTATGAGGACACGGAAGCGCTGCTTTTGCAATCGGCGGCGCGGGCGGCCGGCGCTTCGGCGACACGCTACGGCGAATTTCGTTTGACAGAAACGCGGCCTGTCCAGGCAAAGTCGCCTGCGACCTTCGCGCTGCACGTCGATCTTTGCTTGCATGGGCAGACGACCGTCCACGCACCCTTTGATGGGCAGTTCGCGCGACGCGGCGAAAAACTGGTTTTGTCGACCAACGGGCTGCATCTCCATCTCAATGGCGTCGAGCCGGTCGATGGCGCGGAAGGGGCCATCGAAACCGGCGCGCCGATCGGCGTCGTTCCCGGTGATCGGTCAGCACTGGGCTTCATCCGCGTCCAACTGTCAACGGAGGCGGAAATAGACCCGCCGCCCTTTGCGACGGCGAACCAGGCGGAAGCCTGGCGGGCGCTCTGCCCGTCGCCGGCCCAAATGCTCGGTTTCGATTGTGATGCGCCCCTGCCGGCGGCGGGTGAACTGCTTCAGCGCCGGCAACGTCATTTCGCGCGGCCGCAGAAGAATTATTACCGGCAGCCGCCGCAGATCGAGCGTGGCTGGAAGGAACATCTCTTCGACGTCGAGGGCCGTGCCTATCTCGACATGGTCAACAATGTCACGATCGTCGGCCACGGCCATCCGCGCCTTTCGGCGGCCGTTGGGCGCCAATGGTCGCTGCTCAACACCAATTCGCGCTTCCACTATGCGTCCGTGGCGGAATTTTCGGAGCGGCTCGCGGGGTTGGCGCCCGAGGGACTCGACACGGTCTTTCTCGTCAACAGCGGCTCGGAGGCGAACGACCTCGCGATCCGGCTCGCCTGGGCCCACTCCGGCGCGCGCCACATACTCTCTCTGCTCGAAGCCTATCACGGCTGGACGGTCGCGAGCGATGCGGTCTCGACCTCGATCGCCGACAACCCGCAAGCGCTGAGGACGCGGCCCGATTGGGTGCACCCGGTCGTTTCCCCGAACACTTATCGCGGACCGTTTCGCGGAGAAGGCTCGACCGTCGACTATGTTCGCGCCGTTACAGAGAAACTGGAGGAGCTCGACGAGAGCCGCAAGGGTCTCGCGGGCTTCGTCTGCGAAGCGGTCTACGGAAACGCCGGCGGGATCCCGCTGCCGCCGGGATATCTCGAGGCCGTCTACGCCATGGTCAGGGAGAGGGGCGGCGTCTGCATCGCCGACGAAGTACAGGTGGGTTACGGCCGCCTCGGCCACTATTTCTGGGGGTTCGAAGAGCAGGGCGTGGTTCCGGACATCATCACGGTCGCCAAAGGCATGGGCAACGGCCATCCGCTCGGTGCCGTCATCACGCGGCGCGAGATCGCGGAGGCGCTGGAAAAGGAAGGCTACTTCTTCTCGTCGTCCGGCGGCAGTCCGGTAAGCTCCGTCGTTGGCCTCACCGTTCTCGACATTCTCCATGACGAGGCGCTGCAGGAGAATGCGTGCACGGTCGGTGACCACCTCAAGGCGCGGCTGCAGGCGCTTGGCGAGCGCTTTCCGATCGTAGGCGCGGTCCACGGCATGGGGCTTTATCTCGGCGTCGAGTTCGTCCGTGACCGCGAAACGCTGGAGCCCGCGACGCAGGAGACGGCGGCGATCTGCGACCGCCTCCTTGAACTCGGCGTCATCATGCAGCCGACCGGCGATCACCTGAATGTCTTGAAGATCAAGCCGCCGCTCTGCCTCAGCCGCGAGAGTGCCGACTTCTTTGCCGGGATGCTGGAGCGGGTGCTGGAAGAGGGCTGGTGAACAGAGCTCTCCTCAAGGGTGGCCGCGGCCGGACACAGGATTTGCTGAGCTGGACTTAGCCCTCGCTCAGCATCTCCGCCTCGCCACTCAAACGTTCGACGAGGCTGCGGCGAACGCGGCCGATATGGCGCGCCGGCGGCTCGCCGAACTGGCGGGAATATTCGCGGCTGAACTGCGACTGGCTCTCATAGCCGACCTGATGGCCGGCATCGCCTGCATCGAGGCGCTCTTCCAACATCAGGCGCCTCGCTTCCTGCAGCCGGAGCTGCTTCTGATACTGCAGCGGACTCATCGCCGTGATCGCCTTGAAGTGGTGATGAAGCGAGGAAACGCTCATGCTGACGCGGCTCGCGAGATCGTCGATGCGCAAAGGGTGCGTATAGTGCTCCTTCAGCCATGCGACGGCGCGACCGATCTGGTGCGGCTGACTTTCCGCCGTCATCATCTGCCTGAGCCTCGTGCCGTGCGGCCCGATGAGCAGGCGGTAGAGGAGTTCCTGCTCGATCAACGGCAGAAGGGCGGCGATGTCGTCCGGGCGCTCGAGCAGCCGCAGCAGACGGAGCGCTGCGTCTTCGAGATCGGGCGTTATCTTGCTGACCATCATTCCTCGGGCGGAGGCCGACGGCTTCGCCGGGCGGTTACCGATCAGATCGAGCAGTGCCGGGATCTTTCCGGTATCGATCTGGAACGCCAGGCTCATGTACGGCTCTTTCGGCGACGCCTGCGAGATCTGGGAGATGACCGGCAGATCGATCGAGGTCAACAGGTAGTCCGAAGCGCCGTAGACGATGGTCTCGTCGCCGACTACCACGCGCTTGGCGCCTTGCACGATGATCGCCAGGCTCGGCTTGTAGGCTGCGCAGTTCGGTTTCGCTGTGCCTGAATGCCGATGGATGCTGAGACCCGGCACGATCGTTGCGTGGTCTCCATCCTTGTCGGCGATACGGGCAATGATGTCGATCATATCGTGGCGTGGCGTCTGTTGTGTGGTCGTCATATTCAGCGGCCTTTACAGTATCTTAAGTCTACGCGGTATGCCGTTCAGATAGGTTGCCTGCGCGGCCTCGCCACGGCAGTGCCTTCATTCATGCAGGATCGTGCAAAACTCTTGCAGGATCGCTCTAACGCATCATCGCTCGGGGACAGCATAGTCCGCCCTGTCGCTCAAGGTCCACACCTCACGAGCGCATTGTTCCCAAGACATCAAGGACAGACCCATGGCTATAGCTAGAGGATATGCGGCGACCGATGCTTCGAAGCCGCTTACACCTTTCACATTCGAGCGCCGCGAACCGCGTGACGACGATGTGGTCATCGACATCAAATATTGCGGCGTCTGCCATTCCGATATCCATCAGGCCCGCAACGAATGGGGCAATTCCACTTTCCCCATGGTGCCGGGTCACGAGATCGTCGGCATCGTTTCGGCGGTTGGTTCCAAGGTCACGAAGTTCAAGGTCGGCGACCGTGCCGGCATCGGCTGCTTCGTCGATTCCTGCACGACCTGCGCCACCCGCGATCTCGATCTGGAACATTATATGCCGGGTCTGGTCGGGACTTATAACAGCGTCGAGGCCGACGGAAAGACCCCGACCCAGGGCGGCTACTCGGATCATATCGTCGTCAAGGAAGGCTATGTGCTTTCGATTCCCGAGAACCTGCCGCTCGACGCGGCCGCCCCGCTGCTTTGCGCCGGCATAACGCTTTACTCGCCGCTCCGCCACTGGAAGGCGGGACCCGGCAAGAAGGTTGCGATCGTCGGCATGGGTGGCCTCGGGCACATGGGCGTGAAGCTTGCCCACGCGATGGGCGCCGAGGTCACGGTGCTGAGCCAGAGCCTCTCCAAAAAGGAGGACGGGCTGAAACTCGGCGCGGATCATTATTACGCGACCAACGATCCGGAGACGTTCCAGGCGCTTGCTGGGAGCTTCGACCTCATCATCTGCACCGTTGCCGCCGAGGTCGACTGGAACGCTTATCTCAGTCTCCTGAAGGTCGACGGCGACCTGGTGCTTGTCGGCATTCCTGAGAATCCGGTGCCGGTCCACGCCTTCTCGCTGGTTCCGGCCCGGCGCAGCATTTCCGGCTCGATGATCGGCTCGATCAAGGAAACCCAGGAGATGCTGGATTTCTGCAGCGAGCACGGCATCGTCTCCGAGATCGAGACGATCGAGATTGGTCAGATCAACGAGGCCTACGAGCGGGTGGTCAAAAGCGACGTGCGCTATCGCTTCGTCATCGACATGGCGTCACTCTGAAACAGAGGTCCGCTGTCGCCTTCAGACGAGCGGCAGCGGACCGTCGTTCTTGATCTCTTCCATGACCGCGTAGGTGCGGGTTTCCTTGACGCCGGGCAGCGTCCAGAGCACCTGCCCGAGGAAGTTGCGGTAGGCAGTCATGTCCTCGAAGCGGGTCTTGACCAGATAGTCGAAGCCGCCGGCGACCATGTGACATTCGAGCACGGCGGGAGCCTGCTTGATGGCGATCGCAAATTGGTCAAAGACTTCCGGCGTCGTCTTGTCCAGCATGACCTCGATGAAGACGAGCAGACCGAAGCCGAGCTTGTGCGGATCGAGGCGTGCACCGAAGCCCGAGACATATCCTTCCTTCAGCAGGCGCCGCAGCCGCTCGCTGGTCGCGGTCGGCGACAGGCCGATGCGGTCCGCCAGTTCGAGATTGGTGATCCGCCCATCCGCCTGCAGGATGTTCAGGATTCTGCGATCCGTCTTGTCGATCTGGTGCATTGCCGCCGCCTCCCGCTCGCGTCTCTCAGGCGGCCAGTCGCGTTTCAGCGAGCTTCACCCAATAGGAAATCCCGTGCGGGATCGCCTCGTCGTTGAAGTCATAGGCCGGATGGTGAAGACCGGCCGTGTCGCCGTTGCCCATGAAGATGAAGGCGCCCGGCCGGGAGAGCAGCATATAGGAGAAATCCTCGCCACCCATCATCGGATCGAGCGATGGATTGACCTTGGCCGCTCCGGCAACCGTCGCTGCGGCCGCAAGCGCGTGGGCGGTCTCGTCGGCATGGTTGACGGTCACGGGATAGTTGCGGCCGTACCAGACGTTCACCGTCGCACCATAGGCGCCGGCGATGCTTTCGGCGATCTGGCGGATGCGCGCCTCGCCGGTGTCGCGCACTTCCGGCATCAGGGTGCGGACGGTTCCTGCAAGGACCGCCTGCTCGGGAATGACGTTGTGGGCGAAGCCGGCGTTGAACTTCGTGACCGAGACGACGACGGATGCGAGGGGATCGACGGTGCGCGAGGCAATCGTCTGGAGCGCGTTGACGATCTGCGAGCCGATCACGATCGGGTCGATCGTTTTGTGCGGCTGGGCCGCGTGGCCGCCGCGGCCGTTGATGGTGATGGTGAACTCATCGGTTGACGCCATGATCGGGCCGATGCGGCTGCCAAAATGGCCGACCGGCATGCCCGGCATGTTGTGCATGCCGTAGACCTCCGCGATCGCGAAACGCTCCATCATCCCATCCTTGACCATCTCGTTGCCGCCGCCGCCGCCTTCCTCCGCCGGCTGGAAGATGACCGCGACGGAGCCCGCGAAATTACGGGTCTCCGCGAGATATTTCGCCGCACCGAGCAGCATGGCCGTGTGACCATCATGGCCGCAGGCGTGCATCTTGCCGGCGGTCGTCGACGACCAGGGCTTGCCGCTCGTCTCGGTGATCGGCAGCGCGTCCATGTCGGCCCTCAGCCCGATCGTGCGACCGTCGCCAAGATTGCCGCGGATGATGCCGACGACACCGGTCCTGCCAAGACCAGTCACGATTTCGTCAACGCCGAATTCCTTCAGTTTCCTTTCCACAAAGGCTGCCGTATTTTCGACCGCGAACAGGAGTTCGGGGTTCATGTGCAGGTGGCGCCGCCACTCGGTGACTTCGTTCTGGAGTTCGGCAGCGCGGTTGAGAATCGGCATAGGGTCGTCCTGTCGGTCTGTTCGGTCACTACTGCATGATTCCTTAAATCGGAATCGATTTGAGGACAAAGTCACGCAGAAACTCAAAGCTCCACAGCGACTTTGCGTGTCCGATTGGACGCGCGGCGCTGTAAGGGCGCAGTGGATTGGCGCGGCAGCCAAGGATTGGGCTTTGCCATCTCCTCGCCATATAGGCTAAATACCGGGACAAGACGAGGCAATTGCGGAATTTCGAGGTTGGATTGTGGTGACAGGTGGATTCTTGAGGCGTGATGGGGCGAGCACGGTGGGCGTTCTCGCGGGAGCCTGTGCGGCATTTCTGGCAGTGGTAATGCCGGCATTTGCCAATCCGCGGCTGGTCGTCGACGTCAACTCTCTCAAGGTCTACGAGCATCAGGACATCTTCCGGAAGTGGTACCCGGCATCGCTGACCAAGCTTATGACGGCCTATACGACCTTCCGGGCGATCAAGACGGGGCAACTGACGCTGGAAAGCCCGGTCGTAATGACGAAGAACGCCGCGTCCGAGCCGCCGAGCAAGATGTTCTACAAGCCCGGCCAGGCGATGACGCTCGACAGCGCGCTGAAGATGATGCTGGTGAAATCGGCAAATGACGTCGCCGTTGCCATCGCGGAAACGGTCGGCGGCTCCGAACCTGCCTTCATCGAGCGGATGAATGCCGAGGCACGGCGTATCGGGATGACCTCGTCCCATTTCATCAATGCCAACGGGCTGCCGGGCGAGGGGCAGTATACGACGGCTCGCGACCTTGCTGTGCTGGCGATCACGTTGAAGCGCGAATTCCCCGAATATGCGGCCTATTTCTCGCTGGAAGGCTTCACCACCGGCAAGAAGGACTATGCCAATTACAACATGCTGATCGGCCGCTTCGACGGCGCGGACGGCATGAAGACCGGCTTTATCTGCGCGTCGGGCTTCAACCAGGTCTCGTCGGCGACGCGCGATGGCCGGAGCGTCGTTTCGGTCGTTCTCGGTGAAGACAGTCTCGGCGCCCGCGCCGAGGAGTCCGCCCGGCTCTTGCAGATGGCGCTGACGACCAGCAGCGCGGGCAAGCAGTCTCTGACGCAGATCGCTCCCTATGGAGAGGGCCGCGACACGGTTACGGACGTCAGTAAGCAGATCTGCTCCAAGACCGCCGCGAAGGTGCGCAGTGAAGGTCGCGACGAAGCCGGGCGCCAGAAGCTGCTTTCTCCTTACATCCACGAAATCAATCGCCCGCTCAAGCTTGCTTTTGCCGGGCTTATCCCGGGCAGTGGCGACAAAATCGCCACGGCCGGCAGCGATATCGCGGGGCAGGGCGACGTCGAGATCGCCAACGTGCCCATCCCGGTTCCTCGCCCGAGTTTCTAGAGCCGGATAACGAGAGGTGCGCGGTCTTCGGCCGCATCGCGCGTCTCAAATTTCATGGTTTCGAGTCGATCCGAAACCAGCGTGATCTACGATGGAGTCCGCCATGAACGGTCCCCTGCCGGTGGTGCCGGTATCTATCCTCACCGGCTTTCTCGGTGCGGGCAAGACGACGCTTCTCAACCGTCTGCTTAAGGATCCGGACCTCGCCGATACGGCGGTTATCATCAACGAATTCGGCGATGTCTCGATCGACCACCTGCTGGTCGAGGCCTCGAGCGACGGCGTGATTGAGCTTTCCGACGGCTGCCTATGCTGCACGGTGCGCGGAGAGCTTGTCGACACGCTCGCCGACCTCATGGACCGTATGCAGACCGGCCGCATCAAGCCGCTGCGGCGTGTCGTAATCGAAACGACCGGGCTTGCCGACCCGGCGCCGGTGCTGCAGTCCGTGCTCGGCAATCCGATCCTCGCTCAGAACTTTCGGCTGGACGGCGTCGTCACGGTCGTGGACGCGGTGAACGGTCTGCAGACGATCGCGAACCACGTGGAAGCGTTGAAGCAGGTCGCGGTCGCCGACCGGCTCGTCGTCAGCAAGACCAAGCTCGCGACTGACGCAGAGCGCGAGACGCTTCTGGAACGGCTCAGGGACCTCAATCCACGCGCGCCGGTGATCGACGGCGATACGGACGGGGCCGGCCGAGCGGATCTGTTTGCCTGCGGTCTCTACGACCCGTCCACCAAGGTCCCCGACGTGGGCCGCTGGCTTCAGGACGAGACGCACGCCGATCATGATCATGACGACCACGATCACGACCATCACGATCACGACCATCGTTACCATCATGGCGATCACCACCATCACGATGTCACGCGCCACGGTTCGGATATCCGTTCCTTCAGCATCATTCACGACCGGCCGATCGAACCGATGGCACTCGAAATGTTCATCGACCTTCTGCGCTCGGCCCATGGCGAGAAACTGCTGAGGATGAAGGCGGTCGTTTCCGTGGCAGACAATCCCGAACGGCCGCTCGTGTTGCATGGCGTGCAGACCGTCTTTCATCCTCCGGAGCGGCTAGCCGCCTGGCCAGATCCCGCCGACCGGCGCACGCGCATGGTGCTGATCACCAAGGGTCTTGAGGAAGCCTTCGTCCGCGACCTCTTCGATGCCTTCACCGGCAAGCCGCGGATCGACCGGCCGGATGCGCAGGCACTGTCGGACAACCCGCTCGCCGTTCCGGGCGTGAGATTTTAGATCGGCACAGAGTTGGTTGAAGCGCTCGGGAGGCCCGCATTGCCGCTATAGCCAGCGGCGGATGCGGCTCTTGTACGCGCGATAGGCGTCGCCGAACTTGCGTTCGAGATAATCCTCCTCGCGGGCGACCACACCGTAGCGAATGACGAGATAGAACGGCACCAGCAGGATGAGGAGCCACAGGCTGTCGAAGCCGAAGGCGAAACCGATCAGGCCGAGAAACATGCCGGTGTAGATCGGGTTGCGGCTGTAGCGGTAAGGCCCCTCTTCGACAATCGTCGTCGTCGGCTGCGTGGTCTGGATATGCGTTCCCGCCCGGCGGAAGGTCGTCGCAGCCCAGATCAGCAGTGCCAGACCGGCAAGGAAAACGACAGCGCCCAGCCAAGGTGCCGGCACCGCCGCCGGTAGGAACGGCAGCGGGTAGAGTCCGTCGAGCACGAGCCCCGCCACGACCGCCAATGCCCAGGCGATCGGCGGCCGCACTACCGCGCCGGAACTGTCGCTTGCCTCGTTCATCCCGCAGCCCCGTCTGGTACTCCGCTGGGATCATAGCAGGAATCCCGAGCCTTGGAGCCCCCCAACCCGGCGGCAGGGCGACGATTTCGCCCGATCGGCTACGCTTTCTTGCGAATGATGAAGCGATGTCCGCCTTCGGACGGCTCGGCCCTCTCAAGCCGGTGCCCGTCCTCGTTGCAGAAATGCGGAATGTCGATCACCGCCAGAGGATCCGTGGTCTCGATTTCGAGCAGGGCCCCGGGTGCGAGCGCCTGCATGCGCTTGCGCGTCTTCAAAACGGGAAGGGGGCACTTAAGCCCCCTTAGGTCATAGACGATCCTGGGTTCGTCCGGCATCAATTGCCCCAGATCTTCCAGAATGGACGCTTCTTCGGCTGCTGCTCGGCGACGGCCTGTTCGGTTGTCGGCGCCTGCGGATTTTCCGCCGGGGCCGCAGCCATTTGTTCATCGCCTTCGGCCGGCGTACGTCCCTGCTTCTGGTCGGCGGCTGCCGGCTGCTGGTTTGCCGCGGGCTGCTGCGCCGCCGGCGCGGAGGCCGGCTGTGCGGGCGCCTGTGCCGCAGGTGCAGGCGTCGCGGCTTCCGGTTCGCTCGCCGAGAACAGATTCCAGAAGGATTTTCTCGCGGGCGGCGTCTGGACGGCCGCCTGCAGAACAGGCCGCTCGATCGGGCTTGCCTGCGGTACTGGCACGCTCGCGCCGCCACGGGTCGCCTTCTCAAGCGCCTCCTTCTGGATCAGCGCCGCCTGCTTGGCTTCCTCGGCCGCCTTCTGGTCCGCGAGCTGTTTTTCGAGGTCGCTCACCTTCATCAGCTTGCCGGCATCGAGCGAATTGCCCGTGGGGGCATAGGCGAGTTCGCGGCCCTTGCGCTGGTCGGCGACGATCGCCTTGCGCTCCGCCTCGCTCGGTTCATACCAGACCATGCCTTCGTACTTCTTCAGCGCCTTGTCGTAATCGCGCTGATAGTCCTTCTCGAAGTTTGCCATTGCCACTTGTAGCGCAGGCGGCGTCGACATCGCCGGGCATTGGCCCGTCGGATTGAACGTGCCGTCGCTCTGCCGGTTGAAGACGTATTTCCTCTCGCAGAAATTCACTTCCGGCGGACGCTTGGTCACCTCGAACTGGTCGTAGCCGGCCTTCAGCATCTTCCAGAACTCGATATTCGAATTGTCGCGATGGCGGGCCATGTTCTCCGCGGTCATGCGGAAGGGGAAAGCCTGGAGCTGGACGCTTTGCTGTCCACCCCTGAAGGCATCACGCGCGAGCGCGAAGATCTCGATGATCTGCTCGTCGGTCATCGAGTAGCAGCCCGACGAAGAGCAGGCGCCATGGATCATCAGATGCGTACCGGAGCGGCCGTTCGCCTTGTCGTAAGTATTCGGGAAACCAGTGTTGATCGCGAGGTAATAATTGGAATTGGGATTCATCTGGTGCGGGAACAGCGGGTAGAATCCTTCGGGCGCCTGCCGGTCGCCTTCCTTCACCTTGGGACCGAGCTTTCCGGACCACGCGCAGATCTTGTAGCTCTTCAGGAGTTGAAAGCGGTTCGCCGCGTTGGCCTTCCAGACTTCGAGCGTGCCTTCTTCCTTGAAGATCCGCAGCGCGATCGGCGACGTCTTCTGCATCCCCAGTTCGCGCATCTTCGCGGTCATCTTGCTCGAAAGCTGATATTCCGTCTTGTTCTTTACCGAGGAGAGATTGACAGAATCCAGCGTCTCGTTGGTGCAGCCGGCAAGCGCGGCTGCGATAGCGGCGGTGGCAACAAGGTTCCTGAAACGCATCGGCAGAGGCCCGTTAAAAAACAAAATCCGTCATTGAGCGCCGCACCCGTCGAGGAGGCGCCCTCAACGAATCAGTAAGCGATTATTCTTCACGAAATCTTAACCCTGCAGGATCCCCCTGCGCACGCCATCTTTCATGACCGTACGAATATGGCCAAGATTTGGCCACAGTCCGATTTCCGGTTGCCGATGCCGCCGTTTTAATCGCAAAGGTTCAGAGATTTCGACCGATATTCAGGTATTTCTGCCGGCGGTCCGTCCGCAATTCGTCGCCGCTGCGGCCGGACAGGTCCTTAAGCGCGTCGGCGATCACGGTTCCGGTGCGGCCGATGACAGACAGCGGGTCGCGGTGGGCGCCGCCGACCGGTTCGGGAATGATGCCGTCGATGATGCCGAGCGACTTCAGGTCCTCGGCCGTAATTTTCATGCTGCTTGCCGCTTCCTTGGCGCGCGCTGAATCGCGCCACAGGATCGAAGCCGCGCCCTCCGGCGAGATGACGCTGTAGATCGCATGCTCCAGCATATAGACGCGGTTGCCGGTTGCGATCGCGATCGCGCCGCCGGAGCCGCCTTCACCGAGGACCACGGTGACGATCGGCACCTTGACCTTGAGACACATCTCGGTCGAGCGGGCGATCGCCTCGGCTTGACCGCGTTCCTCGGCGTCGACGCCCGGATAGGCGCCGGCCGTGTCGACCAGCGTGATCAGCGGCAGGCTGAAGCGGTCGGCCATCTCCATGACGCGGATCGCCTTGCGATAACCTTCCGGGCGCGGGCTGCCGAAATTGTGCTTGATGCGCGATTTGGTGTCGTTGCCCTTTTCCTGGCCGAGAACGGCGACCGGCATGCCGCGAAAGCGGGCAAGGCCCGCCTGGATTGCATCGTCGTTGCCGAAGTTGCGGTCGCCGGCGAGCGGCGTGAATTCGGTGAAGAGTTCGGCTGCGTAGTCGAGAAAATGCGGGCGTGACGGGTGGCGGGCGACCTGGGTCTTCTGCCACGGCGACAGCTTGGAATAGATCTCGGCCATCGCGTCGCGTACACGCACCTCAAGCCGTGCGATCTCGTCGGATGTATTCA
The DNA here is from genome assembly GCF_030124325.1 of Sinorhizobium sp. 8-89. Classification (GTDB taxonomy): domain Bacteria; phylum Pseudomonadota; class Alphaproteobacteria; order Rhizobiales; family Rhizobiaceae; genus Sinorhizobium. The sequence continues at coordinate 72,868 of NZ_JASKLR010000004.1, read as the reverse complement.
CACTCTCATCTTCACTGGCGAGTTTCTTCAGTTCGAGAATCTTGCCTTCGAGATCAGAAATGGGTTTTTCGAAATCGAGATAGTTGTGCATGAGATGCGTTTCCGATCAATTTGCGACAGGGCTCTCCGGTCGAAGCCAGCCTGCCCGGCGGTCCTAATCCTGTTTTTTCGCCTGTTTGGCAAGGGGGTGATGGTTCTGCACGAGGTCATGCAGCCGTTCTTCCAGCACATGTGTATAGATTTGTGTCGTTGAAATGTCCGAATGGCCGAGCAGTTCCTGCACGGCACGCAGGTCGGCGCCGTTGGCGAGCAGGTGGCTGGCGAAGGCATGGCGCAGAACATGCGGCGAGATCGCCGCGATCCTTATGCCGGCGCGTGCCGCGAGGCCCTTTAGGTCGCGCGCGAAAACCTGGCGCGGCAGAAAGCCGGTCTTGCCATGGGAAGGAAAGAGCCAGAGGCTTTCCTCTGGCGGGTCGGCCTCCGCGTTCCTGACCCGCAGGGCTTCTCCATAAGCGCGCATGGCGCGCAAGGCGGCCTGCGACAACGGCACCAGCCGTTCCTTGTTGCCCTTGCCGCGAATGACGAGGAAGCGTCCGTTCTGCGACAACACGCTCGCCGGCAGCGAGACGAGTTCGCTGACCCGCATACCGGTTGCGTAGAGGAGTTCGATCAGCGCATGCATGCGCAGTTTCGCCACCGCGTCTTCACCGCCGGTGGCGGCTTCCGCTTCCGCCTGGCCGATCAGCCTGGACACATCATCGATGCTGAGCGTCTTCGGCAGCGCGCGTCCTTTCTTCGGCGCATCGAGAATACCGGTCGGGTCGTCGCCCCTGAGGCCCTCGGCGTAAAGAAACTTGTAGAACTGCCGCAACGCCGATAGGCGGCGTGCCTGCGACGAGGATTTGAAGCCCTCGCAGGCGAGATGCGAGAGATAGCTTCGCAAATCGTCGGCCGAGGCATCGATCAATCGCGTGCCGCGGGTCCGCAGAAACGAGAGTGCATCTTTCAGGTCGCGCTCATAGGATTGCAGCGTATTGGCCGCCGCGCCACGCTCGGCGCTCATCATTTCCAGAAAGGATTCGACATAGGCGGCGGAGAGATCTGTCATTTCGGTTTGTTGACCCGTTCCGATGGAATGCGCACCGTTACATCCCGCTCGACCGGCTCGACGAAAGTCACGAGCGCCACCATCGTGCCATAGACGATGCCGGCGAAGACGGCCAAGAAGAACAGGAAGCGGAAAAGGGTCGGCATTTCGGTCTCCTCTGCATGACTCCCTTAAATCAGAGCTGGTTTAGAAATCATGCAGTCGTTCTTCAAAGTGCTGCAGCAATCCCTGTATGTCTGGATGGACGTGCGATTGCTGCGGATGCGCGAACTATATGAACGGCCGCGCCGCCGAGTTCAAGAAGCGTCGCCCGGCACGCGCGACGACTTGACGCTCCCCGCCGATTTGTCGATATCGGAGGGGAATGGGGAAAATGAAGTGCAATGAACGACGTGACCGAACCGGTTTCCGCGACACTTGCCGAACGGGCGAAGCTCGCCCTCGGTAAGCGCAATCTCGTTTTCATCGGATTGATGGGGGCGGGAAAATCGGCAATCGGTCGCCTGACCGCACAGGCGCTCGGCGTTCCATTCATAGATTCCGACCATGAGATCGAACGGGTTTCCCGCATGACGATCAGCGAGCTTTTCGCGGCTTATGGCGAGGAAGAGTTTCGCGCTCTCGAGGCCCGCGTGCTGAAACGTCTGCTAAGATCCGGTCCCCGGGTCGTCTCGACCGGTGGCGGTGCCTACATTAACGAACGATCGCGCCGGCAGATCAAGAAAGGCGGCGTTACAATCTGGCTCAATGCGGAGCTCGACGTGCTGTGGGAGCGGGTGAGCAAACGCGATACGCGGCCGCTCCTGAAAACCGAGAACCCGAAGCAGACACTCGAAAACCTGATGCGCGCGCGTTACCCGATCTATGCCGAGGCGGATCTGACGGTCCTCTCGCGCGATGTGAAGAAGGAGATGATCGTCGAGGAGGTTCTTACCGCCATCGCCGATCGCCAGAAAGCTCGAAGCCATGACTAGCCGTGTGATACCCGCCGCCGAGCGCAAGGTCCGTGTAGACCTTGGAGATCGCTCCTATGACATCCTCATCGGTCCCGGCCTCATCGCCGCGGCGGGCAAGGAAATCGCGTCGCGCCTCAAGGGCCGGAAGATGGCGGTCATAACCGACGAGAACGTCGCCCCGCGCTATCTTCAGCCGCTGATGGCGAGCCTCGGCGAAAATGGCATCGAGGCGGTCTCGCTCGTCCTCCCCGCCGGCGAAAAGACCAAGAGCTTCGACCACCTCATTCCCGTCTGCGAGACCGTGCTTGGCGCCAGGATCGAGCGGAACGACGCGGTGATCGCCCTCGGGGGCGGCGTCATCGGTGATCTCACCGGGTTTGCGGCCGGTATCGTCCGCCGCGGCTCGCGCTTTCTCCAGGTTCCGACATCGCTGCTGGCACAGGTCGATTCCTCCGTCGGCGGCAAGACCGGGATCAATTCGCCTCACGGCAAGAACCTGATCGGTGTCTTTCATCAGCCCGATCTCGTCCTCGCCGACACGGACGTGCTCGATACGCTGAGCCCGCGCGAGTTCCGGGCTGGCTACGCGGAGGTCGCCAAATACGGCCTGATCGACAAGCCGGAATTCTTCGATTGGCTCGAACGGAACTGGCAGGCCGTCTTCGCCGGAGGGCCGGCGCGGATCGAGGCCATTGCCGTCAGTTGCCAGGCCAAGGCCGACGTCGTTGCTGCGGACGAACGCGAAAACGGTCTGCGTGCGCTTCTCAATCTCGGGCATACCTTCGGCCACGCTCTGGAGGCGGCGACGGAATACGACAGCGCGCGCCTGGTGCACGGCGAGGGCGTTGCGATCGGCATGGTTCTGGCACATGAGTTTTCCGCCCGCATGAACCTCGCAAGCCCCGACGATGCGCGGCGCGTGGAAGCCCATCTGAAGGCAGTCGGCCTGCCGACGCGGATCGCCGACATACCCGGCAAGCTGCCGCCGGCCGAACGGCTGATGGACGCGATCGCCCAGGACAAGAAGGTGAAGGGTGGCAAGCTCACCTTCATTCTCACAAGGGGCATCGGCCAGTCCTTCGTCGCGGATGATGTGCCGTCCTCGGAGGTGCTGGGCTTCCTCAAGGAGAAGCACCCCCAATGACCGGCGACGCGTTTCTGGCCTTTCTGGCGGAATACTGGCTGTCTCTCGTTTCGATCATTTGCCTTCTGCTGCTCTCCGCCTTCTTCTCGGGCTCGGAGACCGCGCTGACGGCTGCCTCGCGGTCACGGATGCATATGCTGGAAAGCAATGGCGACCAGCGCGCCGGTCTCGTCAATCGGCTGACCGAGCGGCGCGATCGTTTGACCGGCACGCTGCTCATCGGCAACAACCTCGCCAATATCCTTGCCTCTTCGCTGGCGACAAGCTTGCTGATCGGCCTTTTTGGCGACATGGGCGTGGCGATTACGACGCTCGTGATGACCGTGCTGCTCGTGATATTTTCCGAGGTGCTGCCGAAAAGCTGGGCGATCGCTTCGCCGGATCGCTTCGCGCGCGCCGTGGCGCCGGTGGTGAGCCCCCTGGTCGCCGTGGCTGGCCCGGTATCGGCGCTCGTCAATGCGATTGTCCGGCGCATACTCAATCTCTTTGGCGTGAAGCTTTCGTCGGACATGCCGATGCTGTCGGCGCATGAGGAACTGAGGGGCGCGGTCGATCTGCTTCACCGGGAAGGATCCGTGATCAAGGCGGACCTCGACCGGCTCGGTGGCGTGCTCGACCTCGGCGAGCTCGAGGTCTCCGACGTCATGATACACCGTACGGCGATGCGTGCGATCAACGCGGAGGAGCCGCCGGAGGTCTGCATTCGGGAAATCCTCGAGAGCCCCTTCACGCGCCTGCCGCTCTGGCGCGGATCGACCGACAACATCGTCGGCGTCGTCCATTCCAAGGACCTCCTGCGCGTACTGGCTGAGCCGGACGTCGAACCCGAGCGCCTCGATATCGTCAAGATCGCGCAGAAGCCGTGGTTCGTGCCGGATACGACCAATCTCAAGGATCAGCTCAATGCCTTCCTGCGGCGCAAGCTGCATCTTGCCATCGTTGTCGACGAATATGGTCAGGTCCAGGGTCTCGTTACACTCGAGGATATCCTTGAAGAGATCGTGGGCGATATCGCCGATGAGCACGATATCGACATCCAAGGCGTGCGGCAGGAGGCCGACGGTTCGATCGTCGTCGATGGATCGGTACCGATCCGCGATCTCAACCGGGCGCTGGACTGGTCGCTGCCTGACGAGGAGGCGACCACCGTTGCCGGTCTTGTCATCCATGAATCGAAGAGCATCCCGGAAGAGCGGCAGGCCTTCACATTCTACGGCAAGCGTTTCATTGTCATGAAGCGGGTAAAGAACCGGATTACAAAGTTGCGCATCCGCCCCGCCGAGGACGATGCGCCAATCGGCTAGCACCTCGTCACCAGCGCGTCGGCTCTCCCGGCGCGAATGGTTCGACGGCGAGCGCATGCAGACCCGCATCGAGCTCAGGCTTCAGGAGATCATTGATCGCGCGGTGGCGCGCCACTCGGCTCATGCCGTCGAACGCGCTGGAAACAATCCTGATCCTGATATGCGTTTCGCCTCCGCCGTCGAAACCGGGCTGGTGACCGGCATGCAGATGGCTCTCGTTGATCACCGCGAGGCGCTCCGGATGGAAGGCTTCGATGAGTTTCTGTTCGATCCGGCTTTGCAGCGACATTCTTCCGTCCTATTTCCCTGCTTGCTGCGAGGCGAAATGCTGTCCGCATAGGCCGTGCAGCGCCGCGCGTCGTATCAGACGCGCAAAGACGCTGTAGCACTTTGAAGTGCAGCATGTTTCCATAAATCGTAATCGATCTAAGGAAACATGCTGGGGCGGTGCAAAATGCTCGCACAAAGCCAGCAACATTCCGCTTTGTCAATTCTTGTTGTGGGGGCCTCCAAACCCCATAATGTCGGCTATGAAACTCGATTCAAAATACTTCGATCGCATCCGTACGCGCCGCAAGGTGGAGCCGCGCGCAGAGCCGTCTGCGCCCGTATGCCAGTGGGACGGCTGTGACAAGAAGGCGATGCATCGGGCCCCCGTCGGCCGCAATGCCGAGGGTGAGTACTTCATGTTCTGCTTCGAGCACGTGAAGGAGTACAACAAGGGCTACAATTATTTCTCCGGGCTTTCCGATACCGAGATTGCGCGCTACCAGAAGGAAGCCGTGACCGGCCATCGCCCGACCTGGACGGTGGGAGTCAACAAGAGCGCCCGCAGCGGCCCAACTCAGTCGCAGATGCGCTCGGGCACGGCAGGGGCGCAGGCCCGCATGCGTGATCCGTTCGGCTTTTTCAACGAGGCTCGTGCTCGCTCGGCCCGGCACGAACCGCGCCTGCGCAAGCTGAAAACGCTCGAAGCCAAGGCGTTCGAGACGCTCGGCCTCGCGGCCTCGGCAACGGCCGCCGATATCAAGACGGCCTACAAGGATCTCGTGAAGAAACATCACCCTGACGCGAATGGCGGAGACAGGGGATCGGAGGACCGTTTTCGCGCGGTTATTCAAGCCTATCAATTGTTAAAACAGGCTGGTTTCTGCTAACAACGCGGATTATGACAGAAAGCACTTTTTGCAGGCGAATGCGCGGGTGCTGACCGGCGGCCGCTCTGGAGACATGATGAGCAAGATTGACCTCGACATTTCGAACCTCCCCGACACGACGATCTCTGTCCGGGAGGTCTTCGGCATTGACACGGATTTGCGCGTTCCTGCCTATTCGAAGGGCGACGCCTATGTGCCCGATCTCGATCCCGACTATCTCTTCGATCGCGAAACGACGCTCGCCATTCTTGCAGGATTCGCTCACAACCGACGCGTCATGGTCGCCGGCTATCACGGGACCGGCAAGTCCACCCATATCGAACAGGTTGCCGCACGGCTCAACTGGCCCTGCGTGCGCGTGAACCTCGACAGCCATGTCAGCCGTATAGACCTCGTCGGCAAGGATGCGATCGTCGTCAAGGACGGGCTGCAGGTCACCGAGTTCAAGGACGGCATTCTCCCCTGGGCCTACCAGCACAATGTGGCGCTCGTCTTCGACGAATACGACGCGGGCCGCCCGGACGTCATGTTCGTCATCCAGCGCGTGCTCGAGTCCTCCGGCCGCCTGACCCTGCTCGACCAGAGCCGCGTCATTCGTCCGCACCCGGCCTTCCGTCTGTTTGCGACGGCGAACACGGTGGGTCTTGGCGATACGACCGGTCTCTACCACGGCACGCAGCAGATCAACCAGGCGCAGATGGACCGCTGGTCGATCGTCACCACGCTCAACTATCTGCCGCATGATAAGGAAGTCGACATCGTCGCCGCCAAGGTCAAGGGCTTTACCGCCGACAAGGGGCGCGAGACCGTCTCGAAGATGGTTCGCGTCGCCGATCTCACGCGCGCAGCGTTTATCAACGGCGATCTTTCGACTGTCATGAGCCCGCGTACGGTGATCACCTGGGCGGAGAATGCCTATATCTTCGGCGACATTGCCTTCGCCTTCCGCGTGACTTTCCTCAACAAGTGCGACGAGCTGGAGCGGGCGCTGGTCGCCGAGCACTACCAGCGAGCCTTCGGCGTCGAGCTCAAGGAGAGCGCCGCCAACATCGTGCTGGAAGCCACCGCCTGAGGGTTTTCTGCTGCCGGCTTCGGGCAGAAGCCGGCCTCCGCGGACTTTCACAGTCAAGCGGACTTGAGCGCCCCGGATGTCACCGTATCTGGCTGAAAAAGGAATTGTCGTGAGCTCGAACTCCAAGGCGAAGCCGAACGCGAGGGAAAACGCCGCTGAGCCGTTCAAGCGGGCGCTTTCCGGCTGTATCCGGTCGATTGCCGGCGACGCCGAGCTCGAGGTCGCCTTTGCGAACGAGCGCCCCGGAATGGCGGGCGAGCGCATCCGGCTACCGGAGCTTTCGAAGCGCCCCACGCGGCAGGAGTTGGCCGTGGCGCGGGGCCTCGGCGATTCCATGGCGCTACGCAAGGCATGCCACGACGCCCGCATCCACGCGACGATGTCGCCGCAGGGGGCGGACGCGCGAGCCATCTTCGATGCTGTCGAGCAGGCGCGCGTCGAGGCGATCGGTGCGCTGCGGATGACCGGGGTCGCCGACAATCTCACCTCGATGCTCGAGGAGAAATACGCCAAGGCGAATTTCTCGGCGATCGACAGCCAATCTGACGCGCCTCTCGAAGAGGCGGTGGCGCTTCTCGTGCGTGAGAAACTGACCGGGGAGAGGCCACCGACATCGGCCGGCAAGGTGCTCGATCTCTGGCGCGATTTCATCGAGGGCAAGGCCTCTGCGGATATGCGCAATCTGTCGGCTGCAATCAATGATCAGCAGGCCTTCGCCCGCGTCGTGCGCGACATGCTGTCGTCGATGGATGTCGCCGAAAAATACGGCGAGGACGATATCGAACCGGACGAGCAGGAAAGCGAGACCGACGAGGACCAGCCGCGCAGCCAGGAGCAGGACGAGAACGCCAGCGACGAGGAAGAAGGCTCCGACGCCGCGCCCGCCGATGAAAACCAGTCTGCCGAGGAGCAGATGGAAGAAGGTGAGATGGATGGCGCCGAGATTTCCGACGACGACCTCCAAGATGAGGGCGACGAGGAGAGCGAGACGCCAGGCGAAGTCAAGCGGCCGAACCATCCCTTTGCGGATTTCAACGAGAAGGTCGACTACACCGTCTTTACGCGCGAATTCGACGAGACGATCACCGCCGAGGAGCTTTGCGACGAGGCGGAGCTCGACCGCCTCCGTGCGTTCCTCGACAAGCAGCTGGCCCACCTGCAGGGGGCAGTCGGCCGCCTCGCCAACCGGCTGCAGCGTCGGCTGATGGCCCAGCAGAACCGCTCCTGGGAGTTCGACCTCGAGGAAGGGTATCTCGACACGGCCAGACTGCAACGCATCATCATCGACCCGATGCAGCCGCTGTCCTTCAAGCGTGAGAAGGACACGACCTTCCGCGATACGGTGGTGACGCTGCTGATCGACAATTCCGGCTCGATGCGCGGCCGGCCGATCACGGTTGCAGCGACCTGCGCCGACATTCTCGCACGCACACTGGAGCGTTGCGGCGTCAAGGCGGAAATCCTCGGCTTCACCACCAAGGCTTGGAAGGGCGGGCAGTCGCGCGAGAAATGGCTCGCGAGCGGCAAGCCGCAATCGCCCGGCCGCCTCAACGATCTCCGGCACATCGTATACAAGTCCGCAGACGCGCCGTGGCGTCGCGCACGCCGCAATCTCGGGCTGATGATGCGCGAGGGCCTGCTCAAAGAGAACATCGACGGCGAGGCGCTGATGTGGGCGCATGACCGCCTGCTGGCGCGACCAGAGCAGCGGCGCATTCTGATGATGATCTCGGACGGTGCTCCGGTCGATGATTCCACCTTGTCGGTGAACGCCGGAAACTATCTCGAACGCCATTTGCGTGCCGTCATCGAGCAGATCGAGACCCGCTCACCGGTCGAGCTTCTGGCGATCGGCATCGGCCACGACGTGACGCGCTATTACCGCCGCGCCGTGACCATCGTCGACGCGGACGAACTGGCCGGTGCGATGACGGAGCAGCTTGCAGCGCTCTTCGAGGACGAAAGCATGCATCGGCGCCCGGGGCGCACGCGCCGGGCGGGCTAGGAGCCGGTCGGATCTCCATGGCCCCGATACCGACGGCACCGATGGCTTGGGCGGCCCCTCCTGCGAAGTCGTTCCCTGCCTCACCAGGCCCCATCCTGTCCTCCGAAGGTCCCTCTCATATGCTCCGTCGAAGCCTTGTTGTCCTTTCCCTTCTGGCATCGGCCACGATCGCCGGGGCGGGGCCGGCGAGCGAGATCGTGCCCGTTCAGAGCCGGCAGGTGACGCAATTCAAATCCGGCTCCGATCAAACGATGTTTGGCGGGCTCGAATTCATCGGCGGCATCGAAATGACGTCGCCCAACCCGCTGCTCGGTGCAATTTCCGCGATCCGGTTCCGACCGGGCGGCGATTCCTTCGTCGCCGTGATGGACACCGGCCACTGGATCGAGGGGGCCGTTGTCCGCGACGGTGCTGGCAGGCTCCAGAGCCTGACCGAGCTGACCGTGACATCAATGACCGATGGAAATGGTGGTGCTGAGCTCAAGAAGTGGAGGGTAGACTCGGAGGGCCTGGCTCTGCGTGAAGGGGAGGCGATCGTCAGTTTCGAGCAACTGGCCCGTATCGAGATCTATCCCGATCCGGGCTTTGCGCGCTCGAAGCCCGTCCGGCAAATGGCCCTGCCGTTCCCCGTCGAGGAATTGCGCATCAATGGCGGTCTCGAAACCATAGCGATCGCGCCAAAGGACAGTCCCCTTCGCGGTGCTGCGGTCATAGTTGCGGAACGCAGCGTCGACAACGCGGATAACCTTCTGGCGGGGATTCTGGAGGGGCCGATGAAAGGTGCGTTCACGGTGGTTCGCGAGGACCCCTATGCTGTTACCGACGGTGACTTCCTGCCGAATGGCGACCTGCTTCTCCTGGAGCGTCGCTTCAATCTCGCCTCCGGTCTCGGCATGCGCATTCGCCGGATTGCCGCCGGCGATATTCGTCCGGGCGCCGCGGTCGACGGCGAGGTGTTGCTCAAGGCCGACATGAGCTATCAGATCGACAATATGGAGGGGCTGGATGTCGTCGTTCGGCCCGACGGCGAGGTTCGCGTGGTCGTCGTTTCCGATGACAATCATTCGATTCTCGAACGCAACCTGATGCTTGAATTCCGGCTGATCCTGGATTGACGGGACTAACTCGTCGCCTCGCAAAATGAAAACGGGGCCGCATCGCGACCCCGTCAACATCCATTCTGTTCTCTACTGGTCTTATGCGGTGGCGCTGGCTGCCGGCATCGGCTTGATGATGCTCATCAGCGCTCCATAGGGCAAGAGCAGCACGATGCCGCAAAGGATCTTCACCAAAAGATCGCCAAGCGCCCAGGAGATCCAGCGCGGTGCCTCCGCAGCAAGCGCGCCGAGCAGGGGAGCGGTCTCCAGCGCAAAGCTGTCGTTCGGTCCAAAGAACACGAAGAACGGTGCGAAGGCGAAGGAGAAGAACATCGCTGTGTCCAATGCCGAGCCGATGAGAGAGCCGGCGAGCGGTGCATGCCACCAGGTCTGCCGGCGCAGCCGGTTGAACACGGAAATGTCGAGGAGCTGTCCGAACAGGAACGCCGAACCGGAAGCGATCGCGATGCGCGGCGTCGCGAGGTAGATCGAGAAGGTAACGCCGACGACAAAACCGGCAACCACCACGCGGCGCGCAATCCGCGGTCCGAAATGGCGGTTGGTGAGGTCCGTGACAAGGAACGCGAAGGGATAGCTGAAAGCGCCCCAGGTCCAGAGATCGCCAAGGTTCATGCCGGCAACGGAGCCTGGAAGGGGATATTGGACGAGGAAATTCGACGCCACGACCACCGAGGTCATGAGCGCGACATAGATAAAGAACGTGCGGTTGGTCAGCATTTTTTTATCCTGGGTGATGCCACCAGTTGGAGACGACATAGCCGGGACAGTCCCGGCGGATGAATATGTGGCGACACGAGAAAAAGGCTTGCCGGTCAGAGCCCGCAAGCCTTTAAGTCTTGTCAGAAGCGCTGGCGGCGATCAGGCTGCTTCAGCGGTCTTCTTGACGATCTGGCGGCGCAGCAGGCGAGCGCGCATGCTCAGCTCGTTCTCGTCAGCCTTCAGCAGGAAAGCGTCGAGACCGCCGCGGTGCTCGACCGAGCGGAGAGCGGCTGCGGAAACGCGCAGACGGAAGCGCTGGCCGAGAGCATCGGAAATCAGCGTGACGTTGCACAGGTTCGGGAGGAACTTGCGCTTGGTCTTGTTGTTGGCGTGGCTGACATTGTGGCCCGACTGGACGCCCTTGCCGGTCAATTCGCAACTACGGGACATGGTACACCTATTCTCTTATCGCCGCCGGACAATGCGGTAGCGGGCCCAGAGCCCAGGCCGCGTTCCTGTTGGCCATTATTGGAAAGTCGCGGTTCTATAGTCAGAGAAGGCCTGCCAGTCAAGCCAAACACTGCGCATTCTCGAAAAACCGCAGATTTTCCAGCCGGTCTCGCAAGGCGATCGCTCATCTGGATACATTAATCGGCGCCCATACCCATTCCAAGCCGTTCTTCACTGCGCTATTTCTCTCACAAAGACCGTGGAATGAAGAGGCGACGCTTGTTCTCCATTGCCGCGGTTGTATTTTAAGGATTTGGCGCGAAAAAAGCCGCAAACTGCTTGCATCCCAGAGGATTGCAACGACGGCAGAACGACAGGGCTTTCGGGCATGAACAGGCGCAATGGCTTCCGGGCGTCAGCATTGCTGACTGCGATGATGTTTTCCACAGCATCCTTGGCTGCGGATATCGCGCATCAAACGGATTACAGCATTTCGCTTGCCGGCCTGCCGCTCGCGCGGGCCACTTTCCACACCGAGCTCGAAAAGAATCGTTACACGATTTCCGGCACACTGAATTCGGCCGGCCTCGTCGACATCATCAGCCGCACGTCCGGCCAGACACGCGTTTCCGGGGTGATCGGGAACGATCATCTGCGCGCCTCGCAATATTCGATGTCCTATCGCAGCGGCAGGAAGTCGCGTGCGATCAGTGTCACCTTCCGCAACGGCAATGTCGTGCGTGCGAGTATGACCCCGAAACGCAATCCGCTCCCGAAGAACTGGGTGCCGGTAACGAGCCGCGACATGCGCAACGTTCTGGATCCGCTCTCCGGGCTGATCATTCCGGGGAAGAGCCGGGTCTGCCCCAATACGCTGCCGATCTTCGATGGCGAATCGCGGCTCGACATCAAGCTGTCGCCCAGGGGGACCCGAGCCTTCAAGACCCGGGGATTTAACGGCGAAGTCATTGTCTGTGGTGTCCGCTTCGTGCCGAAGGCGGGATACAGGAAGGGTCGCGAGGACGTCGAATATCTGCGCCGGCTGGAGACGATGGAGATCTGGTTCGCAAAAGCCGAGACCGTCGATGTCTATGCCCCGGTCTATGTCCGCATCCCGACCAAGCTTGGTCCCGTGACGGTTTCCGCGACGCGATTCGGCGGGTGATCGATCCCGATCGTCTCTTTCGCTCGTCGCGAACGGGCGCTAACTATGCAGGGCATGATTGATTTGACGCGGCTTTCACGAAGGTGAGCGGGCGTGGGGACAGGAATGAAGTTCAAGGCAACGTTGATCGGTTTTTCCGCGATCCTGATGTGGTCGCTGCTGGCGCTCTTTACCGCGGCTTCGGGCAAGATGCCGCCGTTCCAGCTTTCGGCGATCTGCTTCCTGATCGGCAGCCTGCCGGGCATTGTCGTACTGGCTGTGAAGCCGGAGCGATTCGCGCTTTTGAAACAGCCCGCGAAGGTCTGGATCACGGGCATTGCCGGGCTTTTCGGCTATCACTTTCTCTATTTCACTGCACTGCGCAACGCCCCGGCGGTCGAGGCGGGACTGATCGCCTATCTCTGGCCGCTGCTGATCGTGGTCGGCTCGGCGCTGCTGCCGGGAGAGAGGCTTCGCTGGTATCATATCGCCGGTGCGCTCGCAGGACTTGGCGGCACCATCCTGATCGTCGCCCGCAATGGCGTCGCCTTCGACGACGCCTATACACTCGGTTACGGCGCCGCATTCCTCTGCGCCTTCACTTGGTCGGGTTATTCCTTGCTGACGCGCCGCTTCGACGCGGTTTCGACTGATGTCGTGACCGGATTCTGCCTGGCGACTTCGATCCTTTCATTCCTCTGCCACCTCGGTCTCGAGACGACGATCTGGCCGCAGACGGCTTTCGAATGGTTTGCCGTCGCCGGGCTTGGCCTCTTGCCGGTCGGCGCGGCGTTCTATGCCTGGGACTTCGGCGTGAAGAACGGGGATATCCAGCTTCTCGGCGTTGCAAGCTATGCGGCGCCCGTCCTCTCGACGCTGGTCCTGATCCTCTTCGGCTTTGCGGAACCCTCATGGCGAATAGCTGCAGCCTGCCTGCTTGTGACCGGCGGCGCTGTGCTGGCGGCGAGGGACATGGTCTTTCGCAAGAGCAGGACTGCCCCGCAGCCGGCGGAATAGGCGTCAGTTCTTTGGCGGCTGCCAGTCGGGAGCCGCCATCTCGAATGCGGAAAAATCGAATCCCGGCGCGACGGTGCAACCGACGAGTGTCCAGTCTCCGAGCGAGGCGGCCGACTGCCACCAGTTGGCGGGGACGACGTGCTGCGGCCTTTGTCCATCAAGCAAATCCGGTCCAAGGCGAGAGCGCGAAGCCGGCTTGCCGGGCTCTGCGATGCTGAGTTCGAGAGGGGCGCCCGCGTAATAGTGCCAGATTTCGGCGGCGTCACGGACGCGGTGCCAGTGCGACCGCTCGCCTCTTTCGAGAAGATAGTAGATCGCCGTCGAATGGCTGCGCGGCGTGCCGACGTCGTCGCGGAAGGTCTCCACGTACCAGCCGCCCTCCGGATGTCTCGCCAATCCAAGCGCGTCGACAATCGCGGCTGGCGTGAGATCCCGTGAGACGTCCATCAGAAATTATCCTTGCGCCTGCGGATCTCTGCAAACACCTCCGCGTCGCTGGCGCCCTCCATGCCGAGATGCTTGCGGATCTTTTGATCGCCCGCGCGAAGGAACGGATTGGTCCGCTTTTCGAGGCCGATGGTCGTCGGCGCGGTGAACCCGCCATCCGAGCGCGTCTCCTCGATTTCAGCGGCGCGCGCCTTGAGGGCGGCGTTTTCGGGATCGACCGTCACGGCGAAATGCGCGTTGGCAAGCGTGTATTCGTGGCCGAAAAAGACCGACGTGTCATCGGGGAGCGCCGTCAGCCGGTTCAGCGACTGCCACATTGTCTCGGCAGTTCCCTCGAACAGTCGCCCGCAGCCGAGTGCAAACAGCGTGTCCGCGGCAAACAGCATCTTGTCCTGTGGGAAATGGAAGCAGATGTGGCCCGCGGTATGTCCCGGCGTTTCGATGACCTCGACCGGATGGCCGGCAAAATCAAAGCGGTCCCCTTGGCCGACGCTCCTGTCGATGCCGGGGATCTTCGATGCCTCGCCCTTCGGCCCTATGATCGTAACGCCGAAGCGTTCCTTGAGACTGACATTCGCCGCCACGTGATCGCCATGGTGGTGGGTCGTCAGGATGTGTGTGAGGCGCCAGCCCCGCCGCTCCAGGGTGTCGAGGATCGGTTGCTCCTCCGGTGCATCGATCGATGCCGTTGCGCCGCTCTCCGGATCATGGAGAAGCACACCAAAATTATCGGTACGGCAGAGGAAGAGGTCGAGTTCGAGCGCGGCCATGATGAGGTCCTCCGATCGGGCGTGATGCGGGCTGCGGGCGGAACCGCTCCAGCCGAATGTAGCGAGGCTCGCCTTGAAGTCTACCGTTCCAAAGCTAACATGTTGGCCATGCACACGGATATCGTCGATCTTCGCCAATTTTATCATTCCGAGCTTGGCCGCATGGCGGAGCATTCCGTCAGCATGGCGCTCTCCTCGGTCTGGGCGCGCTTGCCGGAGGAGCGGCTGGTCGGGCTCGGCTATGCCGTTCCCTATCTCGAGCGCTTCCGGGCGGATACCGAGCGGACTTTCGCCTTCATGCCGGCCGGGCAGGGTGCGGTGAACTGGCCGGTCGCCGAGTTATCGTCGACGGCGCTGGTCTTCGACGAGGAACTGCCGCTGCCTGACGCGTCGATCGACCGCGTGCTGATGGTGCATTCGCTGGAATTCGCCGAAAGCCCGCGCGAAACAATGAAGGAAATCTGGCGGATCCTTGCGCCCGGTGGCCGGCTGGTTATCGTCGTGCCGAATCGCCGCGGCGTCTGGGCGCGGATGGAACACACCCCCTTCGGCTCGGGACGACCCTATTCGCGCGGTCAGTTGACGGCGCTGCTCCGCGAGACGAATTTCACGCCGGGCGCTACCTCCGAGGCGCTGTTCTTTCCGCCGTCGAAGCGCAAGATCGTCCTTCGCCTCCGGCACAGCCTGGAGCGGTTCGGCCGTTCGCTTTGGCCGGTGTTTTCCGGGGTGATCATCGTCGAGGCGCAAAAGCGGCTCTATCAGGGCCTACCGGTGGCTGTCCGCGCTTCGCGCCGCGTCTTCGTTCCGGTGCTGGCACCGCACGGCGTGCCGAGCACGCGCAAGCGGTTACCAGAGGTCAAAGCCCCATAAGACAGGGCTGTCGCACTCGACAAATTTCCTCTGCCCGGCTATTGGCTTTGCCACATTTCCTCCCGTGAAAGCCGATCCGATGAACCTTGTTTCAAAGAGCCCGCAACCGCGTCCCGGCATTCTGGACATCGCCGCCTATGTGCCGGGCAAGGAGCATGCGCCGGGTGTTGCCAAGGTTCACAAGCTCTCGTCGAACGAGACGCCGCTCGGCGCAAGTCCGAGCGCGCTCGAGGCGTTCCGGAACGCAGCCTCCAATCTCGAGCGCTATCCAGACGGTCAGGCGCAAGCGTTGAAGGACGCGATCGCTGCGGTTCACGGCCTGAACCCGGCCAATATCGTTTGCGGCAATGGTTCCGACGAGCTGCTCGGGCTTCTCTGCCACACCTATCTCGGTCCGGGCGATGAGGGGATCATCACCGAGCACGGATTCCTCGTCTACAAGATCCAGATCCTGGCCGCCTGCGCCACCGCAGTCACGGTCAAGGAAAAGGATGCGCGCGTCGATGTCGACGCGATCCTCGCTGCAGTGACGGAACGGACGAAGATCGTCTTCATCGCCAATCCGGCCAACCCGACCGGCACCTATGTCCCGGTGGACGAGGTCCGCCGGCTGCACGCGAGCCTTCCCTCCGGGGTGTTGCTGGTGCTTGACGCTGCCTATGCGGAATACGTCCGGCGCAACGATTACGAGGCGGGCGTGGAACTGGTGTCGAGCAATCGCAACGTCGTGATGACGAGGACGTTCTCGAAGATCTATGGACTCGCCGGGCTTCGCATCGGCTGGATGTTTGCCCCGCGCGAGATCGTGGATGCCGTCGATCGTGTACGCGGTCCATTCAATCTCAATGCACCCGCGATCGCGGCAGGCGCGGCAGCTATCCGCGACCAGGCCTTCGTTGCCGTGGCGGTCGATCACAATCTTACCTGGCTCGCGAAAGTCACCGCGGCATTGCAGGCGATCGGTCTGCGTGTGACGCCTTCCGTAACCAATTTCGTGCTGATCCACTTTCCGGAGATGGGCGGGAAATCGGCCGAGGAGGCGGATGCGTTCCTGACGGCCCGCGGCTTTATCCTGCGCGCCGTGCGCGCTTACGGTTTTCCCAATGCGCTCCGCATGACCATCGGGTCCGAGGAAGCGAACGAAGGCGTCATCGCCGCATTGACTGAATTCATGGGACAAAAATAATGGCTCAACAGTTCGAAACGATCGCCCTTGTCGGTATTGGCCTGATTGGGTCGTCGATCGCCCGGGAAATCCGCGAGAAGCAATTGGCAGGCACGATCGTCGTCTCGACACGGAGTGCCGCGACGCTAAACCGGGCCCGCGAGCTCGGCCTCGGCGACCGCTACACGCTTTCGGCGGCCGAGGCGGTCAAGGATGCCGACCTCGTTGTCGTTTCGGTGCCGGTCGGCGCTTCCGGTGCCGTTGCCGCCGAAATCGCCGCGCATCTGAAGCCCGGTGCAATCGTAACCGATGTCGGTTCGACGAAGGGCTCGGTCATCGCGCAGATGGCGCCGCATTTGCCCAATACGGTCCATTTCATCCCCGGCCACCCGATTGCGGGTACCGAACACTCCGGCCCCGATGCCGGGTTCGTCGGACTTTTCCGCGGACGCTGGTGCATCCTCACGCCGCCCGTCGGCGCAGACGAAGAGGCGATCGCGAAGCTCAGGCTCTTCTGGGAGACGCTCGGCTCGATGGTCGACGAGATGGACCCCGAGCACCACGACAAGGTGCTGGCGATCGTCTCCCACGTTCCGCACATCATCGCCTACAACATCGTGGGAACGGCGGACGACCTGGAAACGGTCACCGAGTCCGAAGTCATCAAATATTCGGCCTCGGGTTTCCGCGACTTCACGCGCCTGGCGGCGTCGGATCCGACCATGTGGCGTGACGTCTGCCTGCACAACAAGGATGCGATCCTCGAAATGCTCGCCCGCTTTTCCGAAGACCTTGCCTACCTGCAACGGGCGATTCGCTGGGGCGACGGCGACAAGCTCTTCGATCTCTTCACCCGCACGCGGGCAATCCGCCGCTCGATCATCCAGGCGGGTCAGGACACGGCCATGCCGGACTTCGGCCGGCACGCAATGGATCCCAAATAGCGGGCAACCGCGAAGCGGCGGGAGGCCGCCGCCTCGGCTTCAGAGCGTCGGTAGCACGCCAACCGGAATGAAGGCCAGGAAGGCGGTGCCGTCCCGTACGTTGAGTTTTACCGTTGCCTCGTTCTTGCCGCCGGCCAGAGCCTTCAGCATGGTCGCGATGTTGTTGATCAGGTCGATTTCCTCGGGAACGACCTTCATGAGGCTCGTGTGCCAGGCATCGATATTCATCATGGTCAGCGAAAACTCGCCGGATATCAGGCCCTGATCGTTCACTGAAAACGGACCCGAGAGCTTCGCGCTCATTCCTTCGCCCGCATCAAGGGTCAAGTGACGCAGTTCGCCGCTGCTGCCGCGCAGCATGCGTGCTGAAAGGGCACCCGCCTGCATCCACCCGGCCTTGCCAACGACGGTGACGTCCGCTGCGACATCGACCGGCGAGGCGAGGCTCGGTCCTTGCGCCGGGCGCAGATCGAGCTTCTCGACGCTCAGGGCGGCATCGAGGTCTTCGCCGTTCTGGCGCAAGTGTATCTCGCCGTGACTGGCGCCGAAGCCCAGACTGTCACCCGTCAGCGGCCAACGCGCCGTTCCGGTGAGATTGTCGTAGGCGATCGACGAGCGCTCCAGGCCCGACATCGTCGCGTTGAGGCTCGCATGCAACAGCGTCCAGTCGGCCGAAACCGTAAGGCCCGGCGACATCCGGACCTCGGCGGGGCCGTCGAGTTCGACAATGGCGCGTCCCGGTTGATAGACCTGAGAAGCCGTCCTGAGGGAGCCGAAGGATACGGACGCGCCGCGAAGATTGTCGTCGAGGCGCAGCTTGTCGCAGAAAAGACCGATGCGGAACGGGAAGCCCCGCACTTCCATGTCCGTGCACTCACCGCCAAGACCGTTTTCCCGTTTTTCGGAGAGATAGGTTGTCAGTCGCTTTTCGATCTGGTCTGCGGCAAAGAACCAGCCGGCGGAATAAATGCCAGCGGCGAGCACGATGCCCACTGCCAGCCAAAGAAATTTCTTGCCGGCTGATGATCCGTTGGCGACATCGGTGACGGTCATTCTAATCGCGTACTCCAATTGATGCTGTGGCGGAAACCGCTTCGATCATCGCGACCGAAGACGGAAGGGCTGAAAGAACATTTTGGTTTTCTCTCATGCCGTTCCGGGTGGCGGTTGCCGATCCTGTAAACTATCTTCCATTCCTGTATACGGTGGCCGGCTGCCTTTTCCGTGTTCCGCAATGTGTGCCGTAGAAGTTCGGCTTGATCGATCACGACCGTGCCGGTGAATGATGCGACATGTGGCAAAGCGGCGTGTATGAATGGCAGTGGATATGGACGAATTTTGGGTCTTTGGCTACGGTTCCTTGATGTGGAACCCGGGTTTCCGTTTCGAGGAGAAGTCGACGGCACGCGCCTTCGGGTACCGCCGCTCCCTCTGCGTACACTCCTGGGTGCATCGCGGCACGGAGCAGCGGCCCGGTCTGGTGCTCGGCCTCGACTACGGAGGCTCCTGCATCGGCACCGCATTTCGCGTGCCGGGAAACGAAAAGTCCGATGTGATCGGCTATCTGCGTGAGCGCGAGCTGGTGACGCAGGTCTACAAGGAGCGGACCATGCCGATCCAGCTTGCCGACGGACGCCGGGTGCCGGCGCTTGCCTATGTGATCGATCGCGGCCACGCCCAATATGCGGGGGCGCTCAGTGCGGCGGAAGCGGCGGAAACCGTCGCGATCGCCTCCGGCAGGTCCGGGCCGAACAGGGAGTATGTCCTTAATACGCTCGCTCATCTCAAAGAGATGGGCATCCGCGACCAGTGGCTGGAGGACGTGGTTGCGCGATTGACCACGACTGCAGCGCCGCAGGTCTTATCAGACGCGCAAAGGTCGCTGTAATCATTTGAATTATGCATGTTTGCCGGAATCGGTCCCGATTCAGGCAAACATGCAGTAGGGCGGTCGCAGCTCAGGCCTGACCGAGTTCGCGCAGCCGCTGCTCCGCCGTCGGCGGCAACGGCAGATGCGGATTGGCCTTGACCGTCTCGACAAGCAGCTCATCGCTTGCGGCCTCGGTCACCTCGATCAGCTTTTTGAGGAACGCATCCGGATCCAAGCCGGCCTCCACCGGGGGCAGGACGCGTACCTTGAAATGACCGGGGAAGCGCAGGAATCTGCGTCGCGGCCAGAAGAGGCCCGGATGCATGGCAACAGGCACGACCGGAACCTGCAGGTCCCGGTAGAGGCGGGCGATTCCATATTTGTATTCAGGTGGCGCGCCCGGGGGGCGGCGCGTGCCTTCCGGATAGATGATCAACTGCCGCCCGGTCGCCATCTCGTTCTTGGTGCGCTCCATGACATCGGTCATCGCTTTGCCGCGCGCGGCGCGGTTTACTGGCACCATGCGCTGCTTGATGATGTACCAGCCGAACAGCGGTATCCAGGTAAGCTCGCGCTTCAGGATATAGAACGGATCGTCGAGCCAGGGCAGGAGCGCGTAGGCATCCCAGAAGGACTGATGCTTCGGCGCGAAAATATAGGGACCATCCGGAATATTCTCCAGGCCTTCGATTTCGAAGGTCGTGCCGACGATCTTCCCTAGGAGCCAGTGATTGCTGCGAACCCAATTCTTCGGCACGAACCAGGCCTTCTTGCGGGGAAGAAGGAAATAGATCGGCGTCAATACGATCATCTGGACGACCAGATTGGCATAAAACACAAGGTTGAAAACGATCGAACGCAGGATAATCATCAGGTGGCTCTCGATGCGGACTACAGGTCCGCGCGTCTTAAGACGCGCAAAGGACGCTGTAGAACTTTGAAGTGCTGCATGTTTCCTCAAATCGGCTACGCTTTAAGGAAGATGCAGCAGGCGGCGATTGGTGACCGGGGGTCGGCCACTCCGCTGCCTACACGAATATATCGCCAAGGAAAACCGCTGCGACGGCACCGCAGGCCTTTACCAGCGCAAAAGTCGCCGTCGGCTCTGCTCCGGGACGTAGCCGCCTTTTTTACTCTTCCGCCGGGGTCACCCGAGAGGAAATGGCCGCCCTCAGGCCGTTCGTCGGACGCGCGCCCATCATGTCGAGCACGGAGGCGACGGAATATTTGCCATATTCAAGCAGAATGGCCTTCAGGACCAGCGGGTTGCGCAGCCAATTTGTCGTCTTCAGATCGGAATTGATGACCGGATAGGCCATGAATTCCGTGTCGGGCTTGGCGCGCCGCAACTCCAGAAGGCTGCGCGGCATGTGGTAATTGTTGGTGACGACGAGCACGCTCTTGTAGCCCCGGTTGCGGATCCACTGGGCGGCCTCCGTGGCGTTGCCGATGGTGTCAATCGCTTCATGCCCGATGTCGACGCAGCATTTGAAGAGTTCGGCCGAGCTCTGCGTGTTTCGGCGTATCTGGCTTCCCGTCGTCGTCGGGTGTACGCCTGAAATCAACAGACGCTTGCCTGCACCCGTTTTCAGGAGATCCACCGCCTGATTGATCCTCTGGAAACCGCCCGTCAGGACGACGATTGCATCAGCCTTGGGATGTGTGGGCGGCTGCAGCGTTGCGACCGTATCGGCAAATTGCAGGAAACCGCCGATGAAAATGGCGAGGAATACGAGCAGCACGAAAAAGGTCCGGCGCAGAAGCTTGCGCAACAAGCTGCGGGACCGGCGGCGGCGCGCGGCTCTCTCCCGCCATCTGCCCCTCTCGGCCATTCCGCTCTCGCGTAATTCTCGCCCCATCGTGATTCTCTTCACATACAGCGCCCGCGTCCAATCGGACGCGCAAAGATCGCTGTAGCACTTTGAATTGCTGCATGTTCCTTAAATCGCTTCCGATCTAAGGAACCATGCAGTAGCCGCAGATTGCGGCAAGGAATAGATGGCGTGAGCGGTTCATGGCTTTCAGCTTTGATAGGTATCCGTCCGGCCGGGATCCGACCGGATGAGGTCGATTTCGTAGATCGTCCTCATGACTGTAAGGCGCGCCGTCAGGGTCGTCAGCAGAGCGATGACGATTATGATCGCGAAAATGCCGAGATAACCGGTATAGCCGATGGCAAACCGTCCAAACAACGCCGTCGCCTGGTCCGTTTCGGGGGTGGCAAGCGTTTGCGATTGCCAGAAGCTGGCGGCGGCGAAGGACAGCGCGGCCAGCAGACCGCCGGCACCGGCCCCTTTCAGGCTGATTCGGAGGAAGTGCTTCTGGAACTCGGAGGCCACGAAGCCCGCCTCCGCACCCACGAAGTGAAGTACTTCGACGATGTGGCGGTTGCCGGACAGTGCACCGCGGGTTGCGAAGACGACGGTGAGGACCATGGCAGAGAATACCAGCGCAAGGACGCCGCTTCCGATCATCGCGGTGGTATTGGCCATCGCCACCAGGCGGTCGACCCAGGTGCGATGATCGTCAAGAAAGGCCTGCGGGATGATTTCCGTCAACGCCGCGCGCATGGCGGCGAAATCGGGCGGGTTGTTCTCGTCGATGGTAATGACGACCAGTCGCGGCACGGGCAGTTCGTCGAGGTCGAGACCTTCACCGAGCCACGGCTCCAGGAGGCGGGCCGTGGCGGCCCGGTCGATGATCTTCCCGCCCGTCGTGCCGCTGAAGGTCAGAGCGAGGTCCTGCGCATCGGCCAGCGCCTTCTCCATGTCGAGATTATCGTCCGGCTTGATCTGGATGGTGATCTCCCGCGAGATCTGGGACTGCCAGCTTTGCGCCGTCGCTCGCACCATGCTGACGCCGCCGAGCGTCAAGCAGGCGAGGAACGACATGATGGCGATAACGCACATCAGCGCATGGCCGGAGACATTGGCCGAAGGAACGATCGGCCCCGTCGGGCGCACGCGCATCTCGGCGCGGCGTTGCTGCGGCGGCTCGGATTCACGGCGGGGGACGCTGTTCTCATTCATAGATGTCGAGCCGCCCCTGTGACAGGATCATGCGCCGGGCTTCGACCTGATCCATCAAGGACAGGTCGTGGGTGGCGATCACCACCGCCGTTCCGAGCCGGTTGAGCTCGAGGAAGAGGTTCAGCAGCCGGCGTGCCATCGGCGGGTCGACGTTGCCCGTCGGCTCGTCGGCAAGCAGGATCTCCGGCCGGTCGATCAGAGCTCTTGCGATCGCCGCCCGTTGTTTCTCGCCGCCCGAAAGCACCGGCGGCAGGACGTTGATGCGCTCGCCGAGGCCGACCCATTTGAGAAGTTCGAGCACATCCGCGCGGTAGCTTGCCTCCTCCTTGCCGCGCACCCGCAGCGGCAGGGCAACGTTCTCATAGGTCGTCAGGTGGTCAAGCAGGCGGAAGTCCTGAAAGACGATGCCGACGCGCCGGCGCAGCATCGGGAATTCGTCTCTCGGGATGGAGGAGATGTTGCGATCGAACATGCGGATCAGGCCGCGCGTCGGCTGCAGCGACAGAAAGAGCAATCGCAGCAATGTCGTCTTGCCGGCGCCCGAGGGGCCGGTGAGAAACTGGAACGACCGGCGTGGAATGTCGAATGTCAGGTCCCGGAGGATCTCCGGTCCCATGCCATAGCGCAATCCGACGTTCTCAAAGTGAATCAATGGGACAGCCCAGTCTCTCTTCACGACCTTCGATACCCGCGAAGCGATCGTCCGCGCGTACGGCGCCGCGCATTCCATAGGACGCGCAAAGATCGCTGTAGCACTTTGAATCGCTGCATGTTTCCTTAACCCGGCTCCGATTTAAGGAAACATGCAGCAGGACAGCACGCCTGCCAAGGCTAAACCGCGTGCGGCACGATGGTTAAGCAGCGGTTCATTTTCCATGAAAAGGCGCCGCTTTCACGGCCTCTTTCCGAAACATTAACCATTTCGGTTTACGTGTCGTAAGGATTTGATGCAATGCCCTGTTTCTTGCACGGGCCGGTTACAGGCATTGCCCGCAAGCTCCGCTCAAGGCTGGCGCCGGTCGAGCTGCCGATCCGGGCGCATGATGCGCCGGGAGGAGAGCCGGAGCGATCCCGAGGGGAACGATGCAGGCATTTCGTTCAAAAACCGCCGCACGTGTCGATCTGCTTCCGCCGGAGCGGGATGCGCGTACAAGGGGAGCCGTCGCTAGAAGCCCGAACTATGTCGACGTCGAATTCGAGACCGTCGCCAACACCGTCCGGCCCAGCCCCTATCCGGTCTTCAACGACAATCGGCAAGCCGCCGCCCGCGGGTGCAGTCAATGTGCCTCGACGGCGCAGTCCGGAAAACCGGCTCGGCAGGTTCTTACTGTCATCGAGACAAGGTTGCGCGCCATGCCGCCCCGACGTTTTGCCGGGCTGGTCGGCGGGCTCGGCCTTGGAGCGTTCCTTCTGATCGCGGGCCTCTTCAACGAAGACCAGGGGGACGCCCGACCTCTGTCGATCGGTGGCGTCACGACGTCCTTCGACTATGCCGGCGGCATGCGTGTGCTTTCGGTCTACGGAAGCATCGACAACCGTTCCGGCACCGAGCAGCGTCTGCCGCTGGTCGTGGTCGACGTCACGAGCAATGGCCGGAAGGTGACGGCAACGCGTTTGATGCCCGACGGCACGTCGATTGCACCCGGCGAGAGCCGCCATTTCGCTGCCCGCCTTCCTTATGCGGGCGGGAAAATGCCCGACGTGACGGTTTCTTTCGCCGAAACCAGTGTTTCTCGGCTCTGATTGTGCTAAGCGGCGCCTGAAAGGGAAGGCGCTCCCGTCTTCCGCAATTAAGCGCTGGAGAGCCCGCATGCCCGTCGTTCGCGGTAAGAACATCGAAGTCCTTTACAGCGCCGAGACGATCGCTGCCCGCAATCACGAATTGGCCGAAGCAATCGTTCGCGGCCCGCACAAGGATCTGCTGGTCATTTCGATATTGAAAGGTTCGTTCATCTTCGCGGCCGATCTGATCCGCGCCATGCACGATGCCGGTCTCGCGCCGGAGGTCGAATTCATCACGCTGTCGAGCTACGGCATGGGCACCGAATCCAAGGGCGTAAAGATCACCAAGGATATCGACAGCGACGTGCACGATCGCGACGTCCTGCTGATCGACGACATTCTCGAGTCCGGCCGGACATTGCGCTTCGCGAAGGATCTGCTTCTGGAGCGCGGCGCGCGCAACGTCACGATCGCCGTTCTCCTGGACAAGCGGATGAAGCGGCGAGTCGATCTGGAGGCGGATTATGTCGGCTTCGAGTGCCCGGACCATTTCGTCGTGGGTTACGGCATGGACGTCGCCTACGCCTTCCGGGAACTGCCGTTCGTCGGCGTCGTGACCGGCGACGCTGAGTGATAGCGAGGCTCCAACGCGCAAATGTCGTTGCGGTCCCTGGATCGGAACAACGACCCATGCATGGCCTTTTCTGAAAATCGACGTTCCGGCGTTTACCGAAAGCAAACGAAAAGCTGTTTGTTTGAAGGAGCGTCACGGCTTCGGCCACGCCGAAGCGCGACGTCGGCATATGCTCGAAATCGGAAGCGATTTTCGGAAGGCATGATGCTCGAGTTCAAACGAGATGAGCGTCCTTTGCATTCCAGGGGGCGCGTGGCGCTCTATGAGAGCGAAGACGGGAGGCCATGATGGCGAGAATCCTGATTACCGAGGATGAGGATGCCTTGCGCTCATTTGTGGCGCGCGCATTGCGACTCGATGGGCATGAAACTGTCGAGGCCGGGGATGGAGCCGACGGGCTCGCCTGCCTTCAAAGCCAAGCCTTTGATCTGCTCTTGTCCGACATCCGCATGCCGGTGATGGACGGCATTGAATTGGCCCATCAGGCATCTGCCGCGTTTCCCGCGCTCAAGATCCTGCTGATGACCGGCTACGCGGAACAGCGCGAGCGCGCGGACGACCTCTCCGGCAAGGTTGTCGATGTGATTTCCAAGCCGTTCTCGCTGCCCGATATCCGCAAGGCGGTCGCCCTGGCACTCGTCGCCTGAGGCTATCCCGCTTTCCGGCCTTCGCCGCCTCGGCGAGGGCCGGCTCCTGCACCGAGCGTCCTTTCCGACGGGATCGATAAATCGAATCCGATTCAGGGAATCACGCAGTCGTCAACGCATGTCGAGCAGGCGTTCGAGGTATTGCCGCTCAGCTTCCGGAGACAGGCTGTCACCGAGCTTGCGGCGGATCGCGTCGAGGATCTCACGGGCGCGCTGCGTGTCGATTTCGTCCGGAACCTTGACCTGATCGCCGAAGTCAGGACCGACGTTTTGCTGGCGACGGCCGAGCGGGTCACGACCGTTCTGGCCATATTGCGGAACGCCCTGTCCGGGACCTTGTCCCTGTCCCTGGGCCTGCATCTGGTTCATCATGTCCTGTGCGCCTTCGCGCAGCGCCTGCAGCGCCCGGCCCTGGTTGCCGACGGCCTGTTCCCCTTGGCCTTCGCCCAGAGCGTCGGCCGCGCCTTTCATTTCACGCTGTGCCTGGCCGAAGCCTTTGCCGGGCTTGATGCCAAGGTCTTCAAGGCCCTTCTGCAACTCACCAAGTTGCTTGCCAAGCCCCTCCTGCTGCTGCCTCAGTTGCTTCAAGGCTTCCTTCAACTGTTCCGCGGTCATATCGTCGAGCGGGTTGGGCTGGCCGTTGGGGTCGTTCCGCTGCCCGGGATCCTGCGGCATGTCCTGACCGAAAAGTTCGTCGTCTTCGCCCTGCAGCGGGTCGCCGCGTTGCATGCGGTCGCGCAACGCCTGGTCCAGTTTGAAGGTCTCGTCCATCAACTGTTGCTGCTGCTGCATCAACTGGCCAAGCTTGTCCATCTGCTGGCGCATGGCGTTGTTCTGCTCGCCCATCTGCGGCATACGCCCGGCCTGCAGGTTGTTCATCATTCTTTGCAGTTCGGACAGGAGTTGGCGCGCCTGATCGCGCGCACCCGACCGAGCCAGATTTTCGATCTGGTCCATCATCTTTTGCAGATCCTGCTGGCGCAACACGTTGTTCTGGTCAGGGTTGGCCGCCATGCGCGGATTTTTCGCGGCTTGCCGTGCAAGTTCCTGCATGTATTCCTGCATCGCCTGGCGCAATTCCTGCATCAGCTTGGCGATTTCCTCGTCGGACGCGTCGCGGTCCAGTGCATCGGAAAGCTTCTGCTGAGCGTCGCGCAACCGCCGCTCGGCGAGCGACAGGTCTCCGTCCTCGATGCCGAGTGCAATCTCCCAGAGATGATCAGCTGCGTCCCTGAGCATGTCGTCGTTGCGCGCTAGCGCCATGCGCGTGCGTGCCGACTGGATCAGCAGGAAATGTGTAAGATTCGGGATCGTCTCCTCTGCATAGAGCGTCAGTGCGTCGTTGAGATCGATCGCGCGTGGCAGGTCGTTGACATTGAGCGCGAAGACCTGCCGTTGCTCGGCAACGGCAGCAGCGAGCGGTTCGAAGAACTGCCGTGCCGGAAGGATCATGTCCTGCGGCACACTTCGGCCTTCCTGGCCGGCGGCATCGCGGGCTACCAGTGTGATGCGCACACGCTTTCCGGCGAGCGGATGCTCGCTGAGGTTCCGGCTCGTGGTCCCCTTGGCCTCACGGGCATTGCGTCGCGGCAGGTCGAGGCGGTACTCGGGCGGAGGGTAGAGCGACCGGGCGCCGGCAGGCGGCTCATCCAGCGGCTTGATCTCAGCCCAGGCCTGCGCGATGCCGTAATCGTCATGCGCAAGGAAGCTCATTTCGAGCGACGCATTCGCGGTCGGGCGCGGGGCGCCGTCGAAGGCGATGTCCGGGACGCTGTCGGGCGTGATCTTGAAGTCCCAGCTCTGCCCACCGACCGAAAGCGTTCCGTCCTTGGTTATTTTGTAGAGATGGTTGCGGACGTCGTTTCGCGGTGCCTGAGCTGTGTCCTGCGGTTCCTTCTTCGGCTCCGATCTCGCCTTGCCGTCGGAAGTCGGAACGACGATCGGCTCCGATCCGCCAGCTTCGGCATAGCTGACGCGTGCCTCCGGTCCGACACCGGTTATCCTGACGGTCAAATCGCTGAACTGCGGCACGGTGATGAGAGCTTTTTCCTCAGCCGGGGGCTGCTCCTGAGCTGGCCCCGTGTCCTGTCGGCCAGTCAGGAAAATCGGCGCGCGGCCCGTATAGGCCGGCGGCGTCACCCAGGCATCGATGCGGATGTCCGCCGCGACGACCTGTTGCTGGGGCAGCCGGAAGGCGTCCGTCACCAACCCCGCGCGGTTCGAATAGGAGTAGGCGAAGGCGAGGCAGGCAAGCAGCACAGGGACCGCCCTCAGCGCTAGGGGATCGTGGCGCGCGATGTCGGGACGCGGCAGGCCGGTGTCCAGGCCGCGGACCAGTCGGGCCATGCGCGCCTGGTGCTCGCGCCACAGCGCCGCGCCGAAAGCTCCATCTGTCGCCGGCGTGTCATCCTGGACGCGGATCGCCTGGTGGGGCAAATAGTTCCGCTCCTCGAGCATCCGGTCCGCATCGGCGTTTTCCGGCCAGCGGATCCGCGTCAGCGGCAGGAGCGAAAAGAACAGTGCGGCGAAGAACGCGAGAAGCATCGCGGCATGCAGCCACAGCGGCGCTACACGGAATAAGCCGAGCCAGCCCGCGGAGAGGAACAAGAGGACAAGCGAGGCCGGTATCAGAGTGCGAGGCAGCACCTGCTCCGCCAAAAGGACCGAACGAGCGAAAAACCTCTTGGTCGCCAGCATTCTGGCAAACGGCTTCGGTTGTGGCGTGTTATCCCGCCGGAATTGCGTCATCCGCCCAAGTTCCCTTTCGGTCGCTCATGATCACTCTCCTGCATGTTCCTTAAATCGCAGTCGATTTAAGGCCAAAAACATGCAGCAATTCCAAGTGCTACAGCGTCCCTTGCGCGTTTGATAAGACGTGCAACGCTGTAGTCGATCCTCGCACCGCAGGATAACACCGTTTGTGGCGAAGACGAGGGCGACAACAAAACGTGATCGCCACAGGGCTTTGCGCGGTCAGGATCAGAAACTGAATGAAATTGGCTCAGTCGAGCCAGTCCGGCACGGAGTCGAGGCCTATCAGGCTGTCGTGATCCGTGCGCGGACGGACGACATGGAAGCGGTCGCCCTTGACGAGCACTTCCGGCACGAGCAGACGGCTGTTGTAGGTGCCGGCCTGCACGGCGCCATAAGCACCGGCCGAGCCGATCGCGAACAGGTCGCCCGGTTTCGGCATGGCCATTTCGCGATCAAGCGCCAGATAGTCGCCGGTTTCGCAAACAGGGCCGACCACGTCGGCCTTGATGCGCGGCGCGTTGGCGGCGGAAATCCTTACCGGCCGGATTTCGTGGTAAGCCTCGTATAGGGTCGGGCGGATCAGGTCGTTCATCGCGCCGTCGACGATGACGAAGGTCTTGTCGCCGCCGTCCTTCACGTAGATCACTTCGGTGACGAGAATGCCCGCATTGCCGACGATCAGCCGGCCGGGTTCCGTCACAATCCGGCAGTCAAGGCCCTTGAGCTGGCTCTTGACGATCTCGGCATAGGCATCGGGCAGCGGCGGCGGATTGTTGTCGTCCTTGTAGGGAATGCCGAGACCGCCGCCGATATCGACGTGGTCGATCGCGTGACCATCGGACCTGAGGGTATCGACGAGTTCACGCAGCAGCTTGAAGGCATCGTCGAAGGGCTGCAGCTCAGTGATCTGGCTGCCGATATGCATGTCGATGCCGGTAACCTTGATGCCGGGCAGAGTGGCGGCATGGGCATAGACGCCGCGCGCCCGCTCCCAGGAGATGCCGAACTTGTTTTCCTTCTTGCCGGTCGAAATCTTGGCATGCGTGCGTGCATCGACGTCGGGGTTGATGCGGAAGGAAACATGTGCCTGCTTGCCAGCGCGCAGTGCCCGCTGGTTCAGGATCTCCAGTTCCGGTTCGGACTCGACGTTGAAGCAATAGATGCCCACTTCGATCGCGAGATCCATTTCGCGCGCGGTCTTGCCGACGCCGGAAAACATGATCCGGTTTGCCGGAACGCCTGCGGCAAGCGCGCGACGGAGTTCGCCTTCGGAGACCACGTCGATCCCCGCGCCAAGCCGGGCCAGCGTCTTCAGCACGGCCTGGTTCGAATTGGCCTTCATGGCATAGCAGACCATGGCGTCAACATCCGCAAAGGCTTGCGCGAAGACCCGGTAGTGGCGTTCTAGCGTTGCCGTGGAGTAGCAATAGAAGGGTGTTCCGACGGCTCTTGCGATGTCCGTTACGGGGACGTCTTCGGCGTAGAGAATTCCGTCACGGTATTCGAAATGGTTCACGGCGTTTGCTCGGTTCAGAGGAGGGGATCAAGCAGGAAGGGTCGGTCCTCTACCGTAGCCTTCTCTTCGACGGTTCCGGCCGGCGCTTTCGTGTTGAGCGTCGTGGCGCCGGGTCTGTCGAGATCGCCCTTACGCCCACAACCGATGAGAACCAGCCCGGGGATAGCGAGCAGAAGCGCAAGCCGGGCTGCCTTCGTCAATGTCATCGTTATTTTCCTTTGCCGGAACTGGAGCCGATTGAGTTGGAGCGGGCGGATTTCTCGCGCCGCTCTGGTGCGATGTCTTATCGATTTTTCAGGGCCTTGTGCACCCTTTTTCTGCGCTGCCCAAAGCGCGTCGCATTCAATGGGAGCCAGGCACGTGCTCTAGGTTTTCGCTTGCATGCACACCGTTGTTCCGAAACCGCTGCACACTTTCGGGCGACATGCGTTAGTTGCGGGCGCGCCACCAAGAGATCTGCTTGCGCACCTCGGCCGGCGCGGTGCCGCCGAAGCTGGTGCGGCTTGCGACCGAGGCCTCGACGGTGAGCACGTCGAAGACCTTCTCGGTGATCGCCAGGTTGATCGACTGCAGGTCGGCGAGCGAGAGATCGGCGAGATCGCAGCCCTTCTGCTCGGCAAGCGCGACGGCGCGGCCGGTCACGTGATGGGCATCGCGGAAGGGGAGGCCCGCTTCTCGCACCAGCCAGTCGGCAAGATCGGTCGCAGTCGAATAGCCGGAGCCGGCGGCGGCCTTCATCCGGTCCGCGCGCACGGTCATGTCGCGCACCATGCCGGTCATCGCCGCGATCGCGAGTTCGAGGCTCTCAGCCGCGTCGAAGACTTGCTCCTTGTCCTCTTGCATGTCCTTCGAATAGGCGAGCGGCAGGCCCTTCATCACCGTCAGCAGCGCGACCAGCGAGCCGTTGATGCGTCCGGTCTTTGCGCGCACGAGCTCGGCGGCGTCGGGGTTCTTCTTTTGCGGCATGATCGACGACCCGGTCGAAAAGGCGTCCGAGAGGCGGATGAAGCCGAATTGCGGCGTCGACCAGATGACGATCTCTTCCGCCAGGCGCGACAGGTGGGTCGCCGCGATCGAGGCGATCGAAAGGAACTCCAGCGCGAAGTCGCGGTCGGAGACGGTGTCGATCGAATTGCGGGTCGGCTCGCGGAAGCCGAGCGCCTTTGCGGTCATGTGCCGGTCGATCGGGAAGCCGGTGCCCGCGAGGGCGGCAGCGCCAATCGGGCTCTCGTCCATGTGCTCGATTGCGTGGCGAACGCGCGAGCGATCGCGGCCGAACATTTCGACATAGGCCATGCAATGGTGGCCGAATGTGACCGGCTGCGCCGTCTGCAGATGGGTGAAACCGGGCATTACCGTATCGGCATGCTCTTCCGCGCGATCCAGGAAGGCGGCAATGAGCGCCGTCAGAGCCTTTTCGGTCTTCTGCAGTTCCTCCTTCACCCAGAGGCGAAAATCGAGGGCCACCTGGTCATTGCGCGAGCGTGCCGTGTGCAGCCGGCCGGCAGCAGGACCGATTAGGGTTGCCAATCGCGCCTCGATGTTCATGTGGATGTCTTCCAGACGCCGTGAGAACTCGAATGCGCCGCTTTCGATCTCTGACAGGATTGTGTCGAGCCCGTGAACGATCTTGTCTTTGTCGTCCGCTGAAATGATGCCTTGATGCGCCAGCATGGTCGCATGCGCTATTGAGCCGCGGATATCCTGGGCATAGAGCTTCTTGTCGAAGCCGATCGAGGCGTTTATCTCCTCCATGATCGCATCCGGGCCCGAGGCGAAGCGCCCGCCCCACATCTGGTTGGAGGATTTCGTCTCGGAACTGCCGTCAGCCATGAGGATGCCCGCCCTTGGAGAATGAAATGCCAGACCAGAAGAAAAGTCCGCTGGCCATCAGGTTGTTCGCGCTTGCCGCCCTTTTCGGCGTGATCGTCGGCGCGGCTGCGGTATACGTGAAGGAGACGGGGTCTGGCAATGCCGTAGGGCCTGGCGATGGCGCTGCACCGTTAACGGCTCAAGGCGGGAGCTGCCCGCAAGCCAAACAGAAAATCGCCTCGCTGACTCCCTTCATGAAAGGGCAGGTTGCGGCCATGACGCCGGCGGCCGATCCGCGTCCAATCGGCGGCCTCGACTTCAAGGGGCCGGATGGTACACCGCTGACGCTCGCGGCCTTTGCCGGCAAGACGATCCTCGTCAATCTTTGGGCAACCTGGTGCGTGCCCTGCAGGGAAGAGATGCCGGCCTTGAATGGGCTGCAGAAGGCGCTCGGCGGCGACCGCTTCGAGGTCGTTGCGGTCAACATCGATACTGGCGACGACGACAAGCAGAAGGCCTTCCTCGACGAGATCGG
The DNA here is from genome assembly GCF_030124325.1 of Sinorhizobium sp. 8-89. Taxonomy (GTDB): domain Bacteria; phylum Pseudomonadota; class Alphaproteobacteria; order Rhizobiales; family Rhizobiaceae; genus Sinorhizobium. The sequence continues at coordinate 40,979 of NZ_JASKLR010000004.1, read as the reverse complement.
CGTTCGCGAACTCCGCTACTACCGTGACGCGTCGATGGGCGTCTTCAACACGCTCAAGAAGGAGGGCCTCGCCTTCGGCCTTCCGGCAACAGTGCTTCTCGACGAGAAGGGCTGCTTGATCGGATCGATGAACGGTCCCGCCGCCTGGGACAGCGAGGATGCCAAGCGGCTCATCGAGGCAGCGCTCGGCTCGATGGCCGGGAGTTGACCGTCAGCGCGTCGGAACGGGAACGTCGCCGCGATAGTCGTAGAAGCCGCGGCCTGACTTGCGGCCAAGCCAACCAGCCTCGACATATTTGACCAGCAGCGGGCAGGGGCGGTACTTCGAGTCCGCCAAGCCATCGTGCAGCACCTGCATGATCGACAGGCAGGTATCGAGACCGATGAAGTCGGCCAATTGCAGTGGCCCCATCGGATGGTTTGCACCGAGTTTCATTGCCGTGTCGATGGCTTCGACGGTGCCGACACCCTCGTAAAGCGTATAGATCGCCTCGTTGATCATCGGCAGCAGGATGCGGTTGACGATGAAGGCGGGAAAGTCTTCCGCTACGGTGACTGTCTTGTCGAGATGGGCGACGAATTCCTTCGCGGCCTTGAACGTTTCTTCCTCGGTCGCGATGCCGCGCACCAATTCGACCAGTTTCATCACCGGCACCGGATTCATGAAGTGGATGCCCATGAAGCGCTCCGGACGATCGGTCGCGGAAGCGAGCCGCGTGATCGACAGCGAAGAGGTGTTGGTCGCGAGAATCGCTTCCGCTTTCATAAGCGGACAAACCTGCCCGTAGATCTTGCGTTTGACCGTTTCGTCTTCCGTCACCGCCTCAATGACGAGATCGGCCTGCGAGAGATCGTTCATGTCGGCGGAACCCTTGATCAGGGAGAGCGCCTTCTTGCGGTCCTCGTCGGTCATCTTGCCGGAGGAAACCTGACGGGCGAGATTGCCGTTGATGGTGGCAAGCCCGGCCTCGATGCGGTCCGCAGCAAGATCGTAGAGCTGTACCTTGTATCCGGCCGCTGCTGAAACATGGGCAATACCGCAGCCCATCTGCCCAGCGCCAATAATTCCGACAGTCTTGATCATCGAAGCGAACATCCATCTTCAAGAGATTTCGGCGGCTTTGCTGCCGCAGATATAAAAATACCGGGCCGATTGGGCCGGCCCGGTACGATTGTTAATGCCAAGCCCGCGCTTTTTCCAGCCTTTTTCATGCCGGAGGTAAACGCGTTTTACGCGCGGTCACAGCGCCTTTTCGAGTTCCGGCAGGACATCGAAGAGGTCGGCGACGAGGCCGTAGTCGGCGACCTGGAAGATCGGCGCTTCCTCGTCCTTGTTGATCGCGACGATCACCTTGGAATCCTTCATGCCGGCAAGATGCTGGATGGCGCCGGAAATGCCGCAGGCGATGTAGAGGTCGGGGGCGACCACCTTGCCGGTTTGGCCGACCTGCCAATCGTTCGGGGCATAGCCGGCATCGACGGCGGCGCGGCTGGCGCCGACGGCCGCACCGAGCTTGTCGGCGACCGGCAGGATCACTTCCTTGAACTTTTCCGACGAGCCGAGCGCCCGACCGCCGGAGATGATGATCTTCGCCGAGGTCAGTTCTGGCCGGTCAGAGGACGACAGCGCATCGGAAACGTGGCTGGAAAGGCCAGGATTGGTGGCGGCTGCGACCGTCTCGATCGGCGCCGAGCCGCCTTCCTGAGCGGCGGCGAAAGAGGCGGTGCGGACGGTGATCACTTTCTTCGCTTCGGTCGTCTGCACGGTCTGGATGGCGTTGCCGGCATAGATCGGCCGCTTGAAGGTGTCACTGGAAACCACCTCGATGATTTCCGACACCTGCGAGACGTCGAGCAGCGCTGCGACGCGCGGCATGACGTTCTTGCCGACCGAGGTGGCGGCGGCAATGAGCGTGTCGTAAGAGCCGGCGAGAGAAACGATCGTTGCCGCCAGCGGCTCGGCGAGATTGTTGGCAAGGCTTTGATCGTCGACAACCAGCACCTTGGCGACGCCGGCAAGCTTTGCCGCCTGTTCGGCAACGGCCTTGGCGCCAGCGCCGGCGACCAGCACATGCACATCGCCGCCAATCTTCGTCGCTGCCGTCAGCGCCTTGGCGGTCTGGTCGGAAAGGTTCGTATTGTCGTGGTCAGCCAGAAGCAGAATGGCCATGAGTAGTGTCTCCCTTTCCTGATGTTATAGAACGCCGGCTTCGGTCTTGAGCTTTTCGACGAGCTCGGCAACCGACTTGACCTTGACGCCAGCCTTGCGGCCCGACGGCTCTTCAGTCTTCAAAACCTTCAGCCGCGCCGTCGTGTCGACGCCGAAATCGGCCGGGCTCTTCTTGTCGAGCGGCTTCTTCTTCGCTTTCATGATATTCGGCAGCGAGGCATAACGCGGCTCGTTCAGCCTGAGATCGGTGGTCACCACCGCCGGCAGCTTCAGTTCCACCGTCTGCAGGCCGCCATCGACCTCGCGCGTCACCTGAGCCTTGCCGTCGGCAATCTCGACCTTGGAGGCAAAGGTGCCCTGGGCCCAGCCGAGCAGCGCCGAGAGCATCTGGCCGGTCTGGTTCGAATCGTCGTCGATCGCCTGCTTGCCGACGATGATCAGCCCCGGCGCTTCCGCCTCGGCGACACCCTTGACGATCTTGGCGACGGCGAGCGGCTCGACCTGGTCTTCGGTCTCGACCAGGATCGCCCGGTCGGCACCCATGGCGAGCGCGGTGCGGAGCGTTTCTTCGGCCTTGGCCGGACCGACCGAGACGACAACCACTTCGCTCGCCTTGCCGGATTCCTTCAATCTCAGCGCCTCTTCGACCGAGATCTCGTCGAACGGGTTCATCGACATCTTGACATTGGCAAGCTCGACGCCGGAACCGTCCGCCTTCACCCGGATCTTGACGTTGTAGTCGACGACCCGCTTCACCGTCACAAGTACTTTCATGGATTCATTCCCTCCAAGAGCTTTCGCAGGAAAATGCCCCTTAACAGAGCTGCCTGATTGTCGGTTGGCGACATCGATACGCGTTTTTTCTCCAATTACAATCGTCGCCCGCGAAGCTAAATCGATATAATCCTGAGATTTGGAATTACGTTTACGTACACGTAAGAATGCCGCCTGGCAAGAGGTGAGGCCGGGAACGTCCAACGGCCCGAACGACGCCATCCGCGTCAGGGCCAAGGCATTGAAATCGCGTTTTATATCGGCGCCAATAGGGCACGTCGAGATCAGGCCTCAGGTAGGACGTCCCCAAGGTGTAGGCGGTTTTCTCGTGCCAGTGGGGCTGGCGCTGATCTCGTCGGTTCGCTCCGCGCGATGCTCGACGGCGCGCGGGGTGACGATCGTGCGGTCGAAAAGCGGAACGCCGCGCCGTCGCAAAATGACCACCAGCAGAAGCCCCGCAACAATTCCGCCGACATGAGCGCTCCAGGAGACACCGTTGCCGGAGTCGACCACCAGCATGAAGAATTGCTGGCCGATCCAGAAAGCGAGCGGGATCGCGGCGGGCAACGGCAATGGAATGCGGAAGAGGACGAGCACCCAGACCCGCACCTTCGGATGGAGCAGGAAGTAGGCGGCGACGACGCCCGAGATGGCGCCGGAAGCGCCGATCAGTGGCGCTTCGGAGGCGGGGTCGAGCAGTCCGTGTGCAAGCGCGCCTGCTGCCGCGCACAGCAGGTAGAAGACGAGGAAACGAAAATGCCCGAGCGCGTCCTCGACATTGTCGCCGAACACCCAGAGAAACAACATGTTCATCGCCAGATGCATGAAGTCGCCGTGCAGGAACGAATAGGTGACGAACGTGAATTGGTCGGGGACGATCACGAGCGACGGATCGAGATTGGCGTAGTCGAAGATCACTGCTGGGATGTAGCCGAGCCCGAGCACCGCCGCGTTCGCGAACTCCTCCGTGGCGATCGGGCCGGTAACCAGCCACACGGCGATGTTGGTGGCGATCAGGGCGATCGTCACATACTGCATGCGTATGTGCTTCAGCGTGTTCCTGTCGTGAAGCGGTATGAACATGCGGCCCCCGAGCGCGATTCTTGACGAACGTTATCTGTTCTTGCCCGGAACCCAAAGCACATCGGCACGTCCCTTGTCATTTGCCCAGCGGGCCGCGACGAAAAGGAAGTCCGAGAGACGATTGATATAGGCGATTGCATCGCGGCTGACGATCTCGCCGGCCGTCTGCCCAAGCGCCACCATCTGCCGTTCGGCGCGGCGCGCGACGGTGCGGGCTACATGCAGGGCCGCGGAAGCCGGGCTGCCGGCCGGCAACACGAAAGAACGCAGGGGCTCGAGTTCGGCATTGAGGCGGTCTATCTCCGCTTCGAGTCTTGTGACCTGGGCGGCGGCGATCCTCAGCGGCTCATGGTCCTGCTTCTCGCCGGTGTCGGGCGTCGCAAGGTCCGCGCCGAGGTCGAAAAGGTCGTTCTGAATGCGCATCAGCATTGCGTCGAGTTCGGCGATGTCGCCGGTATGGAGGCGCGCGAGGCCGACCAGCGCGTTCGCCTCGTCGACCGTTCCGTAAGCCTCGACGCGAAGGTCGGACTTCGGACGGCGCGGCCCGGAAACGAGGCTTGTGGTGCCGTTGTCGCCGGTTCTCGTGTAGATCTTGTTGAGCCTTACCATGGTGCCGCCGCCTGCGCTTAACTCGGCCGTCCGCCGCCGGTGATCCAAAGTGTCAGCATGATCAGAGCGATGGCGATCGCCTGCAGGACGATACGCGCCTGCATCAGCTTGTTTGACGTGTTGCCGCTGCCGCCCGTGGCCATGTTGAAGAGACCTCGGATCAGGACGATGACGACCAGGCCCATGACGAGCAGGGTCAGGCCGGTGAAGAAACTGGACATGATGAATATCCTCCGATTCGGTCAGCCGAGGCGGCCGATGATGCGATAGAACAGAGCGGCCGGCAGGAGTTTCTTCAGCAGCGCACCCTGCTTGGCGGGTCTTGTTACTATATAGTGCGGCCGCGGCCTGCGTGACGTCAGCGCATGTTTCAAGACAACATAGACCGCCTCAGGCCCGAGCTTGCCGGACGCCGGTTTGCTTTCGCCGCGCAGGCGTCGCATCTGCCGCTCGTACTCCGTGCGATGGACGGAATTCTTGAGATCGATGAAACGCTCGATGTAGGGTATCGCATTGGCCGTGAATTTCGACGCGATCGGCCCGGGCTCGATCAGGCTGACGTCGACGCCGCTGCCGGCAAGCTCCATTCTCAGGGTCAGCGACAGTCCCTCGAGTGCAAATTTCGAGGCATTATACGCGCCGCGCCAGCGATAGGGGACGATGCCGAGAATCGAGGAACACTGGACGATGCGACCATGGCCGCGTGCGCGCATCGCCGGTATCACGCGGCGCGTCAGGTCATGCCAGCCGACGACGTTGGTTTCGAGCTGCAGCCTGAGCGCCTCCGGCGGAAGATCCTCGACCGCGCCCGCCTGGCCATAGGCACCGTTGTTGAAGAGGGCATCGATCCGCCCGCCGGAACGGGCCATCACAGCCTCCACAAGCGCTATGATCGTTTCCGGTCTGGTGTAATCCATGATGAAGGTTTCGATGCCCTCGGCCTCCAGTTCCGCCTGATCTTGCGGCTGGCGAACGGTCGCGAATACCCGCCAGCCGTCCGTCTTCAGGGCGCGGGCGCAATAGGCTCCGATGCCGGAAGAACAGCCGGTGACGATGATGGCGGGGCGATCGGGCATCCGGTCGATTCCTGTAGAAATCCATCCCCCGTTTCCCATATTCATCGCTGGGATACAAATTGAATTGCATGTGTACACTCGCGTCATTTCGAGTGGATGCCGCAAGCTCGGAGATGGAATGCCAGCCCTCGTTCGCGTCATCTGGAAGGTCATATTCGATGCGCTCTGGCATTTCAGCGAGGACGACGGCTGGGCGATGGCAAGCCACGTTGCGCTTTCCTCTCTGATGGCCGTCTTTCCGTTCCTGATTTTCGGTACGGCACTCGGCAGCTTTCTCGGCGCCGACCAATTTGCCGTGACCGCCGTCCATCTGATTTTCGATGCGTGGCCGGAATCGATCGCGAAACCCGTCGCGGACGAGATCGTGGAGGTGCTGACAGTTCAGCGCGGCGGCCTGCTCACCATTTCGGTGCTGGCGGCCGCCTATTTTGCCTCGAATGGGGTCGAAGCGCTCCGGATCGCACTCAACAGAGCCTATAGGGTCGCGGAAAGCCGCCCCTGGTACTTCACCCGCCTCTCCAGCCTTGCCTTCGTGCTCGCGGCCGTCCTCATTCTCGCTGCCGTCAGCATCGTGCTCGTCGCCGTGCCGCTCGCCGTCCGCAATGCCGACGAGTGGCTGCCTTGGCTCGACGCGGTGCTGGCGACGGTGGACAATTGGGGGTTGGCGCTGGCGCTGGTGATGGTGACTTGCGGGCTTCTGGTGTCGCATCTGTGGCTACCGGCCGGCCACCGCAAAGTCGTCGACGTGCTGCCCGGCATCGTTCTGACGCTGCTCCTGTGGTCGGTCGGCGCCTATGCCTTCGCTTCTTACATCTCGACCTTCTCCAATTACGTCGCGACCTATGCCGGTCTCGCCTCGGTCGTGATCGTGCTCGTTTTCCTTTACATGATTGGTGCCATCTTCATCATCGGCGCGGAGATCAACGCCGCAATCATGAAGTTCAGGGTGAGACGCATGGTCATGCGCAGCTTTCAGACGACGCGGGACGAGTGACCGCCGGCTTGCAATAATCGCGATCCACATGAGCCGGTGCGGGAAGCGGGCGACCGCGGTTCATGATGCGCCCTCGCGGACCATGGCGCGGACGTCCGCCGGCGAGCGCCCGGCGACGCGGAAGGCGGCAATGCCCGTGTCCTGATTGCTCTTCGACAATTTCCGCCCGTCCGGTCCAAGAACAAGACGGTGGTGGTGGTAAACCGGCTCCGGCAGATCGAGAAGCCGTTGCAGCAGACGGTGGACGGAGGTTGCATGATAGAGGTCGCGCCCGCGCACTACATGGGTGATGCCCTGCAGGGCGTCATCGACCACCACCGAGAGATGGTAACTCGAGGGCGCATCCGAGCGCGAAAGGATGACGTCGCCCCAACCGGCCGGATCGGCTGTGATCAGGCTCGTTTCACCTGCCGGGCCGGCCCCCGTTTCCTGCCATGTCAGCGGTTCGGCAACGAGCTTGATTGCCTTGGCGACGTCGAGGCGCCAGGCATAGGGCCGCTCGCCGGCGGCAAGAGCGGCCTGCCCGCGAGGCGAGAGCTCGCGCTCGTAGCCCGGATAGAGAGGCGATCCGTCCGGATCGCGCGGCCAGACCACGCCATCGGCTTCTGCCGCAGCCACGGCTGAGCGGATCTCGCCGCGGGTCATGATGGACGGATAGACGACGCCCATGGTCCGCAGGCGCTGAAGCGTCTCAGCGTAAAGATCGAGATGGTCTGACTGGCGCCGGACTGGCTGTTCCCAGGCAAGCCCCAACCAGGCGAGATCCTCGATGATCGCCGCTTCGAATTCCGGACGGCAGCGCGCCCGGTCGATGTCTTCAATCCTCAAGAGGAAGCGTCCATTCGTGGCGGCCGCCATGTCATGATTGAGGATGGCGGACAGGGCGTGACCGAGGTGCAGCAGGCCGTTGGGGCTCGGCGCGAAGCGAAAAACGGGTTGCTCTGGCAAAATGGGCATCGGTTCCCTTTGGCATGGAAGAGGTATAAACGTCACCCGCTTTCTACAGCGCCGTGCGTCTTCTCAGACGCACAAAGATCGCTGTAGCACTTTGAAGTGCTGCATGTTTTTCTCCTTAAATCGGTTACGATTTAAGGAGACATGCAGTGGAGGGCGTATGCGGATCATCCGGACACACGAGGACGTCGAGGCCGGGCTTGCCGGTCTGATGATGCTCGACGCCCGTCTCGAGCATGTGGTCGCCAAGGCAGGGCCGGTGCCGCTCAGGCGCACCGATCCCGGCTACCGCGGTCTTGCCAACATCATCGTTTCGCAAATGGTCTCGAAGGCGAGTGCTGCCGCGATCTGGCGGCGCATGGAAGCCTCCCTCGGTGAGATCAGTCCGGCCGCAGTCCTTTCGCTTGGCGATGAAGATTGCCGGCAGTTCGGTCTTTCCCGCGCCAAGGCCGACACCCTGCGTCGCGTCGCAGCGGCGGCACATGCAGGCGAGATCGACCTCGACGCCATCTGCGATGCGGACGCCGCTGTTGCTGTTCGCGAACTGACGGCGATCAAGGGCGTTGGCCGCTGGACGGCAGAAGTCTACCTGCTTTTCTGCGCGGGCCACCCGGACGTCTTTCCATCCGGCGACGTTGCCCTGCAGAACGCCATCGGCCACGCGCTCGACTTCGATCGCCCGACGGCAAGCGAGATCGATTCGCTCGCGACCTCCTGGTCACCGTGGCGCAGCGTCGCCGCCCGGCTGTTCTGGGCCTATTATGCACAGGAAATGCGGCGTGATGCGATGCCGGTGACGCCTTGAAGAAAAAAGCGAATCCTTCGCGTCGTTTTTCTTTGTGGCTTCACAATCCTGTCGCAACGCGCCTAATATAGAAGGTGCAGATGCCGAATCGATCAGGAGAATACGCTTGACGATTGCAGTCTCACCTCAGGCCTTGCCGGCGCTCGTCTTGAACGCCGACTACCGGCCGCTGAGTTATTACCCCTTGTCGCTCTGGTCCTGGCAGGACGCGATCAAGGCCGTATTCCTTGACCGCGTCACAATCCTTGCTGAATACGAGCATTCGGTGTCGTCACCGAGCTTTTCGATGCGGCTGCCGAGCGTCGTCTGTCTCAAGAGCTACGTGCAGCCGTCGCGTCATCCGGCATTCACCCGATTCAACGTTTTCCTCCGCGACAAATTCGAATGCCAGTATTGCGGATCGCCTGACGATTTGACCTTCGACCATGTGGTGCCCCGCGCTCACGGCGGCCAGACGACGTGGGAAAATGTCGTGGCGGCCTGTTCGCCCTGCAACCTGCGCAAGGGCAGCAAGTTGCCGAAACAGGCCAACATGTTCCCTCATCAGAAGCCCTATCACCCGACGGTGCAGGACCTGCACAACAACGGCCGGCTCTTCCCGCCGAACCATCTGCATGAAAGCTGGATGGACTATCTCTACTGGGATGTCGAACTGCAGCCGTAAAGGTCAAGCCTGAAGTGAAAGCACTCTCAGGCCTTGGCGGCACCGCGTAAAGCGATGGCCGCGAGGATGAGGCTTGCGATCACGTTCCAGCCGGCGAAGGAAAGGCCGAGGACGCGAAGCGCGGCATCCGTGCAGGAGGGGGCGTGTTTGGCATCGAGATCGCCGAGCAGATCGCCGACATCTGATGAAACGCCCCGGGCGGCTGTCGCGCAGGTCGACGGTCCCTCCCAGAAATGCCATTCGACGCCCGAGTGATAGACCCCTATGCCGGCGCCGACGAGCATCAGAATGCCGACGAGAAGGAGCAGCGCTCGCGTGATCCAGGCCGGCAGCTTGAGGGCGCTCGCGACGATCGCTAGGATGCCGAGCGGGATGCCGTAGTAATAGGGGTTGCGCTGCAGCAGGCAAAGCGCACAAGGGATGTAGCCGCCGATGTGCTCGAAACCAAGCGCGCCGCCGACAGTTGCCGCCATGCCGAGCGTGACGAGAACGGCGCCAACAAGGTGTTGGCGTTGAGCGACGGAAGCTGCGGTCATGGATACCTCGCGCTTATGCGAAACGGCGGTCGGCGATGCCGGCCGTAAATTACGACGCCTTCTTAGGAAGGATCTGTCTCGCTGTAAATTGCCCGCATAATACAGAGTTTGCACGCTTTTGTGATCGCCGGGGGCCGAAATGCAATTTCGCGGTTGACCGCCGCGAAATCGATCGTGTAAATCGCAAACCGCTGACATCACAGCCTTGGCCCCATTGGCGGAATTGGTAGACGCGCTCGACTCAAAATCGAGTTCCGAAAGGAGTGCTGGTTCGACTCCGGCATGGGGCACCACTACACCCCCGCAGATCATCGGACGCGTTCCCGCGGCCGTACCTCCATTGAACAGACGGGGGCGAAAATGCTAGCTGCGTGGCGGAAAAATTCTGTTGCGGCGGCCCATGCTCCCGAAAATCGAAAACTACGACGAACTTTACCGCGATTTCCACTGGCGGATTCCGAAGCGCTTCAACATCGGTGTTGCGGTCAGCGATGCCTGGGCGGAGCGCGAACCGGAACGCGTCTGCCTTCAGCATTTCAAGCCCGACGGCGGGCATCTGTCTCTGACCTATGGTGAATTCGCGGCGCGCTCTTCCGCCTTTGCCGGTGGATTGGCGGGTCATGGTGTGAAGCGCGGCGATCGTGTCGCGATCTTCCTGCCGCAGGGCTTCGAGGCCGCAATTGCGCATGCCGCGATCTACAAGCTCGGCGCGATCGCCCTGCCGCTCGCTTTGCTGTTCGGCGTCGATGCGCTCGAATATCGCCTGCTGGATGCCGGGGCGACGGCGATCGTCACCAATCGGTTCGGCTATGAGCGGCTTGCGGCGATCCGGGCGAAGTTGCCGGACCTCGGCCTCATCGCGCTCGCGGAAGAGGCGGATGAGCCCGGGACGGTTCGTTTCGACCGGCTCGCGAACAGCGGGAGGCGTTTTGCCGCGGCCGACACGACGCCGGACGATCCGGCGCTGATGATCTATACCTCCGGGACGACAGGTCCGCCGAAGGGCGCGCTGCACGGCCATCGTGTCCTGCTTGGCCATTTGCCGGGCTTCCAGTTCCATCATCATTTCCTGCCGCAGCCGGGCGACCGGATGTGGACGCCGGCCGATTGGGCCTGGGCTGGCGGCTTGCTGAACGCACTATTGCCGTCGCTGCTGCTCGGTGTGCCGGTCGTTTCGTCGCCGGCTCAGAAGTTTGATCCGCATGTAGCTTTCCGGATCATGGAAGAGATGGACGTCCGCAACGCCTTCATCCCGCCGACGGCGCTTCGGCTCTTGAAGGCCGTCGACCGACCCCGTGATCACTACGCCCTCAAGCTGCGCACGATCGGTTCTGCGGGTGAGTCGCTCGGGCACGGGACCTTCGAATGGGCAAAGGCTGCGCTCGGCATCGAAGTCAACGAATTCTACGGCCAGACGGAATGCAATATCGTGATTTCTTCGGCGGCAAATCTCGGTGTCTTGAAGCCCGGCTCCATGGGCAAGGCGGCGCCTGGCCATCGCGTGGCGATCATCGACGGCGAGGGTCGCGTCCTGCCGCCGGGCACGGTCGGGCAGGTGGCTGTGCGGCGTCCGGACCCGGTGATGTTCCTCGGCTATTGGCGCAACGAGCCGGCGACTGAAACGAAGTTCATCGGCGACTGGATGACGACCGGGGACCAAGGCGTGATGGATGCGGAGGGCTACTTCACCTTCTTCGGCCGTGACGACGACGTCATCACCTCGTCGGGCTACCGCATCGGTCCGGGCGAGATCGAGGATTGCCTGGCCGGCCACCCGGACGTTCAATTGGCGGCCGCTGTCGGCAAGCCCGACCCGCTCCGCACGGAAATCGTCAAGGCCTATGTGGTGCTGAGACCCGGCGCCTCTGCGGATGAGGAGACCGCGGCAGGGATCCGTGACTGGGTGAAGACGAGGCTCTCCATGCATGAATACCCGCGCGAGATCGAGTTCGTCGACAGCCTGCCGTTGACAACGTCGGGGAAAGTGATCCGCCGGCTTCTGCGCGATCGGGCGGCTGCGGAAGCCTGCTGCATGTTCCCTTAAATCGTAGCCGATCAAGGAAACATGCAGCAATTCCAAGTGCTGCATCGTCCTTTGCGTCTGGTGAGATGCGCCGCTTAAGAGAGCAGTAAAGCCGGACTGCGCGTCAGCGGCCGGCAAGCGCGCGTATCTTCTCGCGGAGCAATCGCGCCATGTTGCGAGTGTTGCGATAGAGGTGGAGCTGGGCGGCTACCTGGCGGACATCGCGGTCACGGTTCTGCTGCAAGCCGATGACGAGTGTTCCCATCTCCTCTCGCTCCTGCCAGAAGCGGCCTATTACCGGATGGTCGGGCACGGCGCAGGAATCGGAGCGGGCTATATTGGCATCGTCGAGATGCCATTCCGTCAGTTCGGCGAGCAGCAGCTTGCCTGGCGAATATTTGGCATATCGCTCGTCATAGGTCGTCTTCCACGTATAGGCTTCGCCGGCCATCAGCAGAACGACCATGGCGGCGATCGCCCTGCCATCGAGATCGAGTGTGTGGATGCGGACGCTGTCCGTCTCGGCGAGATTGGTGATCGCCTCCCTGGCGAAGGCGGCGCGGAAGCGATCCATGATCATGGCGCTGCGCTCTCGCCCCTTCCAGCCGGAAGCCTCCAGCGCCAGGAATTCCTCCATGCGCAGCCGGATTTCCTCGGGCCGGCGCGCGACGTTGTAGATCAGCTGTCCGTGCTTTTCGAGGTTCTTCCACTGGCGCCGCAATTCCTTGAAATGCGGGCGTTTGATCGCGTTGCGCAGATAGGTCGGGCCGTCGAGCAGGCTTTCGAGCATCGGCCGCTCGAAGGTGTCGGTCACGGTCAACGGCAGGTTTTCGCCGATCGCGACCGCGCGGGCGAGCTGTGCGAACCGGCCCTTGAGCCTCACGTCCGGCAGCACGAGCACCGGCGGCAATCCGGACGAGGGGACGGCCAGCGCTTCATAGAGATTGCTGAGCGTTTCGGCCGCGTCTTCGGCGTCGAGCAGCGGTACGCCTAAGGGACCGAATGGGTTGGACCAGGCACGAATGATGGTCGCGCCGATCGCGAAGCCAGGCTTCTCGATCGAGAACGGCATGAGGAAGCGCATCCGGTTGCGGTGTTCGTCGTTGTCCCGGATCACGGCGAGCCGGATCACCCGGTCTTCCAGGCGCGGCATGGCCGGAGCGAGAAAGCGGCCGGTAAAGAATATGTTCGGTTCTATCGCACGGTTCGAGAGGAAATCGAGCTCTCGCTGCAGCTCGTAGCCGGCCTTTGCGGAATAGATCGAGAGATATCGGCCGGGCCGCCCGACGCTTACGGTCTGCTCGGGCTGCGACGAGTCGAAGCCGGGCTGGGCCAATCCGGCGAGCAGGCGGCTCGCCCTGCTGTTTGCGTCTCCGGGAAGGGGGGTGTTGCCGATCATGGACGGATCGCCTCGTTCTTGTCGTTGCCGCTTCCTCTGCCCGCGAAAGCGAGGAGCGGGATGTCGAAAGTGCGTCTTGCGGCGAGGTGCAGAATTGCCGCCTCGACGAACATCGCTCCGGCGGTGGCGAGCGCTGCGCCCGTCAGGCCGAAGGCGGGGATGAGAACAAGGTTCAGCGCGATGTTGACAGCGAGAGCGGTCGCGTAAAGGATCACGCAGAGCTTCTGCCGGCCAGCCATGGTGAGCAGCGTTTCGACGGGGCCCACGAAGGCCTTGGCCAGAATGCCGGCAAAAAGGATCGCCATCAATGGCGCGCCGGCGGTAAAGGCCGGGCCGAATAGCGACAGCAGGAACCGACCGGCGAGGAGCACCGCGCCGCCCATCGCGAGCGAGGGCCAGAAGGACCAGTGCGCGCTTTCGGTCGCGATTTCGGCGAGTTGGCGGCGATCGCGGGCAGCCATCGCCTCGGAAAAGCGCGGCCCGGCCGCTGCCTTTACGGCGAACATGACAAAATGCACGAGAGCCATGGTCTTGGCGGCCGCGAAGTAGATCGCCACGTCATCCGGCGGCAGGTAGAACCCGACGATCACGACATCGGAATTGGTCAGCAGGAAACCGAAACCGTCGACGAGAAATATCGGCACGGAGAGGCGCAGCCATGGTCCGAGTTCGATCTTCATCGGGCCGCGGACGTACCGCCTGCGGAGGCGCCGTGTCATTGCGAGAAACTGCCCGAGCGTCGTGACGTAGGTGGCAGCCAAGGCGGCGATCATTGCGGTCTTCGCCGTGTTGGGCAATCCGGCGGCGGTGGTGGCGAGCACCATGAAGGCGAGGATGAGCAGCGGCCGGATGATGAAGGTGGGACTCAACGCGGCGAATGGCCAGCTGTGCGCGCGCGCGGTGCCGTCCATGACATCGCCGAGTGCGATCATCGGCAGGGCGACGAGGCCGAGATAGAGGGCGACGAGATAATAGCGCTCGATGACGTCCGCAAAGAACCAGAGACCAATGCCACCGAGCGTGGCCAGCGCAGTCGCCGAAAGGAGCGCGAAGACGCGCGCGACCGTCGTGAGGCCGCGGATTTCGGCCACGGCGTCGGCCGTTTGATATTCCGGCAGAAAGCGGATCACGGCCGTGTGCAAGCCGAGGCAGGACAGATTTCCGAACAGGATGGCCAGGACCCAGACGAAGACGAAGACGCCGTATTCGAACTCGCCCATGAGACGAGCGAGAACGATCTGCGAGACGAGGGCAATGGCTGCACTGAAGATGCGGATCGCAAAGGCGATCAGGGCCGTGCGTTGCGCGCGGCCCTTGGGGTCGGTGGTGGAGGCGATCGATCCAAGCCTGCCCGGCAGCGGAGACAGGCGGTGCCTCAGCGCCGACGGCAGCATTCGTCCGGCCGATTGACATACCGCCATGAACACGAGGACACCCTGAACCTACGCAATACAGGGCCTCACTTCTGCCAGATCAGCGTTAACAAACGGTTCAGCGCGGCTATCTCGACGACGGCCATCACAATCCGATCCGCGAAAATCGGCGCCGGATCATGCCGCAGGAAAAGCCGAAGGCGCGCCTATGAAAATGCCGCCCGGAGGCGGCATTCGATCACGCTTCATAGGTTCCGTGGCAATGCTTGTATTTCTTGCCGGAGCCGCAAGGGCAGGGCTCGTTGCGCGATACCTTGCCCCAGGTCGAGGGGTCGGCCGGATTGCGGTTCGTTGGCGCGATGGCCAGCAGCGACGCTCCGGACTGCGCGAAGTCGTCCTCGCCGGTCAGCGGATCGATGTGATGACCTTCCATCGGCGGCAGCGGCTGCGGTGCTTCGGGTGCCTCGCGCACCAGTTCGACGCGCATCAACTGTGCCGTCACGGCCTGGCGGAGATTGCCGAGCAGGGCCTGGAACAGTTCGAATGCCTCGGACTTGTATTCCTGCAGCGGATCGCGCTGGGCGTAGCCGCGGAAGCCGATGACCGAACGAAGATGGTCGAGGTTGACGATGTGTTCGCGCCAGAGATGGTCGAGCGTCTGCAGTACGACGGAGCGCTCGACATATTGCATGACGTCGAGGCCGAAGCGTTCGGTCCGGTCGGCTGCTGCCTTGTCGGCGGCCTCCCTAATGCGTTCGAGAATATCGTCCTCGGCAATACCCTCTTCCGCAGCCCACTCGGTGATCGGCAGGTCGAGATTGAGATACTGCTGGACGTCCGCTTTCAGGCCTTCGACGTCCCATTGCTCGGCATAGGCGCGCTCGGGAATCCGCTTGCTGACGACATCCTCGATCACTTCGTTGCGCATGTCGGTGACCGTCTCGGTGACGCTCTCCGCATCCATCAGTTCGATGCGCTGCTCGAAGATGACCTTGCGCTGGTCGTTGAGCACGTCGTCATATTTCAAGAGGTTCTTGCGGATGTCGAAGTTGCGTGCCTCGACCTTTTTCTGGGCCCGTTCGAGTGCCTTGTTGATCCAGGGATGGACGATTGCTTCGCCTTCCTTCAAGCCCAGCTTCTGCAACATGCCGTCCATGCGGTCGGAGCCGAAGATGCGCATCAGATCGTCCTGGAGCGACAAGAAGAACTTCGAGCGCCCGGGATCCCCCTGACGGCCGGAACGGCCTCGCAGCTGGTTGTCGATGCGGCGGCTCTCGTGGCGCTCGGTGGCGAGAACATAGAGACCGCCGGCGGCGAGCGCCTTCTCCTTGAGCTTCTGCACCTCTTCGCGGATCGCCTTTTCGCGCGCTTCGCGCTCGGGGCCGGGCTCGATCTCGTCCAGTTCCTGCTGGATGCGCATGTCCGGATTGCCGCCAAGCTGGATGTCGGTACCGCGGCCGGCCATGTTGGTCGCGATCGTGATCGCGCCGGGCACGCCGGCCTGGGCGACGATATAGGCTTCCTGCTCGTGGTAACGGGCGTTCAGGACCTGGAACTTCGAGAAGCCGCTCTTTTTCAGCATTTCGGCGAGAAGCTCGGATTTCTCGATGGAGGTGGTGCCGACGAGCATCGGCTGGCCGCGCTCGTGCGCGGATTTGATCTCGTCGATGATCGCCTTGTATTTCTCACCCGCGGTCCGATAGACCTCGTCGTCCTCGTCGAGGCGCTTGATCGGCAGGTTGGTCGGAACTTCGATCACTTCGAGGCCATAGATATTGCCGAATTCTTCGGCTTCCGTCGCTGCCGTACCGGTCATGCCGGCAAGCTTCTCGTACATGCGGAAGTAGTTCTGGAAGGTGATCGAGGCGAGCGTCTGGTTCTCGGGCTGGATCTGCACCTTTTCCTTGGCTTCCAGCGCCTGGTGCTGGCCTTCGGAATAGCGGCGGCCCGGCATCATGCGGCCGGTGAATTCGTCGATGATGACGATCTCGCCGTTGCGCACGATATAGTCCTTGTCGCGCGTGAAGAGCTTGTGGGCTTTCAAGGCATTGTTGACGTGGTGGACGATCGCGACGTTCTCGATGTCGTAAAGCGACTCGCCTTTCAAGAGGCCCGCCTGCCGCAGCATGTTCTCGAGCTTCTCGGTGCCTTCTTCGGAGAAGTTGGCCGAGCGCTGCTTCTCGTCGATTTCGTAGTCTTCCGGCGAGAGCAGCGGAATGAACTCGTTGATCGTATTGTAGAGGTCGGAGCGGTCGTCGAGCGGACCGGAGATGATCAGCGGCGTGCGCGCCTCGTCGACCAGGATGGAGTCCACTTCGTCGACGATCGCGAAGAAGTGACCGCGCTGCACCATCTGCGAGCGCTCGTATTTCATGTTGTCGCGCAGATAGTCGAAGCCGAGTTCGTTGTTGGTCGCGTAGGTGACGTCGCAGGCATAGGCGTCGCGGCGCTGCTCGTCGGTGAGGCCGTGAATGATGACTCCGGTCGTCATGCCGAGGAAGCCGTAAATCCGGCCCATCATGCCGGCGTCGCGCTGGGCCAGATAATCGTTGACCGTCACGACATGCACGCCCTTGCCGGCAAGCGCGTTGAGGTAGACGGGCAATGTCGCGACGAGCGTCTTGCCTTCGCCGGTCTTCATTTCGGAAATGGCGCGCTCATGCAGGATCATGCCGCCGATGAGCTGGACGTCGAAGGGACGTAGGCCGAGGACGCGGCGTGCGGCTTCGCGCACGACTGCAAAGGCCGGCACGAGGATGTCGTCGAGCGTCTTGCCTTCGGCCAATTGCTGGCGGAATTCCGCGGTTTTTGCCGCCAGCGCTTCGTCGCTCAACGCCTTCATTTCGGCTTCAAGAGCGTTGATGGCGTCCACCCGGCCCTTGTAACTACGGACGCGGCGCTCATTGGCGGAACCAAACAACTTGCGGGCGAGGCCGCCGAGACTGACCATACGAATGGCCCTTTCTTTATTTGTCGCCTGGGGTTTCAGGTTGGGCTTGAAAAACCGCATAATGCCATGAAACGCCCGGAAACTGTTCTGGACGCGAGGTTGCGTGACAGATAAGAGGGGGGTCGGATTATGTCAACGCACTTGCACAGCCGGAAGGCTACAGAACGGCCACATTCTGGTGTTGTGCAGCCGCAAGGGCCAGAGGCAATCGAGCTGGCGGCCAAAGGTGAAAGGTTAGTGAAATGTCCAGATACAAGACTTTGGCGGCTGCGGCATTCGTCGTGGCAATCGCTGTGCACGGAGCGCGCGCCGAAGAGACCGATCCGGTGATCGCGACAGTTGGCGGGCAGGAAGTCCGTCAGTCCGAACTCAACCTCGCTCTCAGTGGTCTTGATCCGCAGCTTCAGCAGATGCCGGAAGAACAGAAACGCGCCGCAGCGCTTTCGGCCGTCATCGATGTCAAGCTTCTGGCAAAGAATGCCGAGAAGGAAGGCCTGCAGGACGACGCCGTTTTCAAACAGCGTATCGCTTACCTTACCGAACGTGAGCTGCACAATGCGTTCTTCAAGAAGCATGTCGTGGACGCGGTGACGAAGGAAGAAGTCAAGGCCCGCTACGACAAGGAAGTTGCCGCCATCCCGGCACAGGAAGAGATAAAGGCCCGCCATATCCTGGTGAAGACCGAGGATGAGGCCAAGGCTGTGATCAAGGAGCTTGAGGCAGGCAAGAGCTTCGTCGACCTCGCCAAGACGAAGTCGTCCGATCCGAACAAGGATGAGGGCGGCGATCTGGGCTACTTCGCCAAGGGGCGGATGGTGCCCGAATTCGAAGAAGCAGCATTCGCGCTCGAAAAGGGCGCCTATACCAAGACCCCGGTAAAAACACAGTTCGGCTTCCACGTCATCCTGGTCGAGGACAAGCGCCCGCAGGCGCCGCCGACCTTGGAACAGGTCGAACCGCAGGTGCGTCAGCTCGTCATGCGCGACAAATACCTGGAGCTTCTGGCTTCCGCGAAAAAGGACACCGGCGTCGAAATTTCGGATCCTGCGCTCAAGAAGGCCTACGACGAGGCCAACAAGCCGCAGGAAACGAAGTAAGGTATCGCAGATGTCGTTTCGCCTGCTGCATGTATCCTTAAATCCTAGCCGATTTAGGGATAGAAGCATGCAGCACTTCTAAGTGCTACAGCGTCCTTTGCGCGTTTGATGAGACGCGCGGCACTGTAGAGGGCTGAGCGACATCCGGTCTCGCTCATTGTCGATGCCCGACGGCGCGATGCCGTTCGGGCATTGTCGCAACATCATCCAGGCTTCTCCAAAGCAGGTTTACACATGTCCGGCTCCGTCTCTCCGCTTGCTCCGAAAATCTTCGCCGAAATGCCGCCACTTCGAGGCGTGCGCATGGCAACGGCCGCGGCGGGGATCAAGTACAAGAACCGCACCGACGTGCTGATGATGATCTTCGACGAGCCCGCCGCGGTTGCCGGCGTCTTCACCCGATCGAAATGCCCGTCCGCACCGGTTGATTTCTGCCGCAGGAATCTCCAAGGAGGCGTCGCGCGCGCCGTGGTCGTCAATTCGGGCAACGCCAATGCGTTCACGGGCAAGAAGGGGCGGGAGGCGACCGAACTCACCGCGCAGTCCGCAGCCAAAGCTGCCGGATGCAGCGAGAGCGAGATCTTCCTGGCCTCGACCGGCGTGATCGGCGAGCCGCTCGATGCGACCAAATTCGCCGGCGTGCTCGATGGTCTTGCTGTTTCCGCCAAGGAGGATTTCTGGTTCGAGGCGGCTAAGGCGATCATGACCACGGACACCTACCCGAAGGTCGCGACCCGCAGTGGGGAGATCGGCGGCATCACGGTGACGATCAACGGCATCGCCAAGGGGGCCGGCATGATTGCGCCAGACATGGCGACGATGCTCTCCTTCGTCGTGACCGATGCGGACATCGCGCCGGAAGCACTTCAGGCCCTGCTTTCGGCTGGCGTCGGTCCGACGTTCAACTCCGTCACGGTCGACAGCGACACCTCCACGTCCGACACTCTGATGCTGTTTGCGACCGGTGCCGCGGCGAAGGAGGGTCAGGCGAAGGTGGTCGACGCCGCCGATCCGCGCCTCGACGCCTTCCGTGCCGCCCTCAATGATGTGCTGCGTGATTTGGCTCTCCAGGTCGTGCGCGACGGCGAAGGCGCCCGCAAGATGGTCGCCGTGACCGTCGAAGGTGCGGAGACCGATGCCGCCGCCAAACGCATTGCGCTGTCGATCGCCAATTCGCCTTTGGTCAAGACGGCCGTTGCCGGAGAGGATGCGAACTGGGGCCGCGTGGTCATGGCCGTCGGCAAATCCGGAGAGATGGCCGAGCGCGACCGGCTGGCGATCTGGTTCGGCGACGTGCGTGTCGCCGTCGAGGGCGAGCGGGATCCGCATTATTCGGAAGCGGCTGCGAGTGCCGTCATGAAAGGCGAGGACATTCCGATCCGCGTCGACATCGGTCTCGGTTTGGGCCGCGCGACCGTCTATACCTGCGATCTGACCAAGGAATATGTCGAGATCAACGGCGACTACAGAAGCTGACGATTTCGCGTGATGCGGTATCCGGGACCCGGGGTTAAGGGCGAATGACATCGAACGACAGGCGGCCGCCGACGGAAGGCGCGGCGGTTGGGGAAACGATCATGGTTGACCTTCCGAGTGTGCGCCGGCTGGAAGCCGTCGGCTTCCGCGCCTGGCCGTCTGCGAACGTTCAATACGACGGCAGCTGGCTGATCCGTCTTACGGCCGGACACGCTTCCAAACGTCTGAACTCCGTCAATCCGCTTGATCCGTCGGATTACCGCGACATCGCCATCCGGCTTGAAAAGGCAGGCAAGCGCTTCTCCGACTACGGTCGTCCGCTCACGGTTCGCCAGACGCCGCTGACGCCGCCGCAACTGATCGCCTACATGGACAATGAAGACTGGGCCGCATTCGGACACAGCCTGGTGCTGACGGCCGATCTCGCCGAGCGCGACTTCAGCGATGGCATCGATCACCTCCCGATCAAGGATATAGGCCGCTTCGTCGATGCGCGTATCCTGATCGGCAAGGAGGAGCCGCAGACCAAGGCGGCGCTCACCGAAATCATCAATGCCATCAAACCGGAATGCGGTCTGTTCCTGTTCGAAGACCTCGAGATCGGTCCGACCGCGGTGTCGCTGGTAGTTCAGGACAATGATCTTGCCGGCATCATGCAGTTCGCGGTGGCCGAGGCCGTGCGCCGAAAGGGCGTCGGTTCGGCGCTGCTCGATGCGTCGCTCCGCTGGGCACGGCTCAAGGGCGCGAAGAAGGCTTGGCTGCAGGTGGAGGCCGAAAACGAGCCGGCGGTCGAACTTTACCGCAGGGCCGGCTTCACCGAAGTCTATCGCTATCTCTATCGGACACCTACAGCGCCCTGCGTCTCTTCAGACGTACAAAGGTCGCTGTAGCACTTTGAATTGCATGTTTTGCCCTTAAATCGGCTCCGATTTAAGGAAACATGCCGAAGGGGCTGAGGAATGGATATGCAGGGAAAGAAGATCGTGCTGGTTGCGGCCTGCGCGCTGGTCGATTCCGACGGCCGCATTCTCCTGGCGCAGCGTCCGGAAGGAAAGCCGCTTGCCGGGCTCTGGGAGTTTCCGGGGGGCAAGGTGGAGCCGGGTGAAACGCCCGAGGTGACGCTGATCCGGGAGCTTGAAGAGGAGCTCGGCATCCGCACCAAGGTCGCATGTCTTGCGCCGCTCACCTTCGCGAGCCACAGCTATGACGACTTCCATCTGCTGATGCCGCTTTATGTATGCCGGCGCTACGAAGGCTTCGCCGAGGGGCGCGAGGGCCAGACGATCAAGTGGGTGCGGCCGAAGGCGCTGCGCGACTATCCGATGCCTCCCGCAGACGAGCCGCTGATTCCGTTTCTGATGGATTTGCTTTGACCGGTCCAACCCTCGGCTGGAGCCTTGCCTGATCGCTTTGGTCCCGTAAAAGCTCGAATTTTAGCGGAAAATCTCACACTTTATTAATCAAAAGTTTATCACCCTTCTGCAATGATAGGGCCATCAGTTTCGGTGCTCGACGGCTTCTGGCGTGGCACCGGTTTCGAGCAGGTGTGGTCAGGTCGAGGCTTGGGAAGGATGCTTTCGCCCGCCGCTCTTTACGTGTTTGCGAGGCTGGGATGGTGGACGAAGATTTCTGGAGGACAGTTCAGGACAAGGATCTGGCGGCGACCCAGGCCCGCCGGACGGGCGTGCTCAATCTGTCGCTGCTGTTCGGAACGGCGGTGATCGCGCTGACGCTGATCCTCACGCCGATGCTGTCGTCAAAGACGGACAAGCGCATGTTGGCGAATACGCCGATGGAGTACGACAATATTTCGACCGGCTCGATTCCCTCGAACGGCACCAGCCGGCGCTACACGGTCCGCCGCAGTGTGCTGCAGGAGACTCCGGGGGCCGTCTGCATCATCGATGCGGATGGCAGCAAAAGCGGATGCTGAGCTGAACGAAACGCGGGAGCAGTCAAAGTGCTACCGCATCGTTTGCGCATGACGAGGCGCGCGACGCAGCGTTGTCTCACTTCTCTTTCAATGGATGTTCATCGACGCCCAGCGCCTCGGACAGCCTTTGCTTCGCGGAGCCGGGTCTCAAAGGCTTTTGCTGGCTCTCGTGCGGTGCCCAGCCGGAGATGTAGATGATCGAAAATGTTGCGCGAACGCGGCCGTCGGGGTCGGAGAAGCGCTCCGCGTAGAGCTCGGCCGCCCTCAGGAAGAACCGTCGGGAGACGGGCACGCGGCTTCGCGCCGCCAGCGGGTTGGCCATGCCCATGGCCCTCAGGTCCCTAAGCAAGCCGAAGAGGGAATCGTAACGGACCGTATAGGTTTCGGCGTCTGCGACCGGCAGGGCAAAGCCAGCTCGCTGCAGCAGGGCGCCCATTTCGCGGACGTCGGCAAACGGAATGACCCTTGGGCTTGCTCCGCCGGTCAGTTCGGCTTCGGCCGCCAGAAGCGTGTCGCGAAGCTCCTGCAGCGTGCCGCTCCCCGGGATCGCCGCGAGGAACAGGCCATCCGGCTTCAATACCCGACGGGCCTGAATGAAAACTCCGGGCGTATCGTTGGTCAGATGCAGCGAAAGCGGCGACACGACAAGGTTGAGGGATTCCGGCGCGGCGGGAATCTGCTCCAGTGGGGCGACCGTAACAGGTTGATCGGCGGAACCGAAGCCCTTGTCTGTTTCCACCCTCTCGATGGTTCCGACCTTGCCTGTCGCCGCAAGGCACTCGGCTGTGAGCCCGGTGTAACCGTGCAATTCCAACGCTCGATCGAACTGCCGCTCGACCACACTCACACGGTCGGCGAGCTCCCGTGCCACGATATCGAGCAGGAAGGTCGCCTTCTCATCGGCGTGAAGCAGGGCCCTGTGGCGGCGAGCCTCAACGAGGCTCTGGTCAAAGATGATTTCCACGATACTCTCTCCGAAATCACGGATGCAAAGAAACCCTGACGTGGACAAAGTCAACCATATGGAACCGGAAGGATGGCGAAATCGGGCCCTGCGCTGGGCGGCGCTGTTGCGCCGGTTCGGGAGCGAGGCCGCCGGCATCGTCTTTCCGCCGGTCTGCTGCGGCTGCGGCCGGTTGACCGGCCATCATCACGCTGTTTGCCCGGCTTGCTGGTCAGGCCTTCGGCTGATCGAGCGGCCCTATTGTGAGATCCTGGGGCTTCCCTTTGCTTTCGACCCTGGACCGGGTGCCGTCTCTCCCGAAGCGATCGCCGAGCCGCCCGTCTTCGACCGGCTTCGCTCAGTCGCGATCCACGAAGGTGTCGTGCGCGACCTTGTCCACGGTTTGAAATACCGCGACCGGACCGATCTGGCGCCGATGATGGGCGAATGGATGATCCGTGCGAGCGACGGAGCGGTGGCGGCGGCCGACATGATCCTGCCGGTTCCGCTGCATGCATTCCGCCTCTGGCGGCGAAAGTTCAACCAGGCCGCGGAACTCGCGCGCGTCGTTGCGGCGCATGCGGGAAAACCCTATCGGCCGGACGTGCTTCGTCGCATCAAACGCACCAGCCGACAGGTCGGCCTCGGCACCCGGGCGCGTGAGGAGAATGTCCGCGGCGTCTTCGTCGTCCCTGAAAGCGGCAGACCGGTTCTCAGCGGGAAAAGAATTGTGCTCGTGGACGATGTATATACGACCGGTGCAACCGTCTCGGCCGCCACCCGCGCGCTGAAGCGGGCAGGGGCCGGGGACGTCACGGTTTTGACCTTTGCAAGAGCAATGTCCGGTCCTATATGACTACAGCGCCGCGCGTCTGATAAAGCGCGCAAAGGTCGCTGTAGCACCTTGAAATGCTACATGCTTCCTTGAATGGGAAGCGAACTCAAGGAAGCATGTAGCGGCAGATGTCCGGCATCGATGTTAAGGAGCGGTTCAGGATCATGGCTTCGGTCGTCATTTATACGCGTCAGTTCTGCGGCTATTGCTCGGCGGCAAAGAAACTGCTCGAAACCAAGGGCGTCCCCTACGTCGAACACGATGCAACCTATGATCCGGGCATGCGCCAGACGATGATCGAAAAATCCAACGGCGGCACGACGTTTCCGCAGATTTTCATCAACGACCTCCACGTCGGTGGCTGCGACGACCTGCATGCGCTCGACCGTGCCGGCAAGCTCGATGAACTGCTCGCAGCCTAGCGCGCGAAGGGCGCTCCAGGGACCTGATGCGCCGTCACCGCAAAACGTCCAAGCCTTAGTGGGCGCAAGGATGGCTACGGGGAGAAAAAGATGAGTTTCAAAGCTGCTGCCGTCCAGATGTGCTCCGGCGTCGATCCCGCCAGAAACGCGGAAACCATGGCGAAGCTCGTGCGCGAAGCGGCCGCTCGTGGCGCGACCTATATCCAGACACCTGAAATGACCGGCGCGATCCAGCGCGATCGGGCGGGGCTTCGGTCCGTGCTGAAGGACGAGGCGAACGATATCGTCGTCCGCGCGGCTGCGAACCTTGCCGGCGAACTTGGCGTCTATCTTCATGTAGGCTCGACACCGATTGGACTTTCCGACGGCAAGATCGCCAATCGCGGCTTTCTCTTCGGCCCGGACGGGGTCAAGATCTGCGACTACGACAAGATCCATATGTTCGATGTGGATCTGGAGAACGGCGAAAGCTGGCGCGAAAGCGCGGCGTACCGCCCAGGTGCTACCGCGCGTATCGCCGATCTTTCCTTCGGCAAGCTGGGCTTTTCCATCTGTTACGACGTCCGCTTCCCCGAGCTCTTCCGTCAGCAGGCCGTTGCCGGCGCCGAGATCATGTCGGTGCCCGCAGCCTTCACCCGGCAGACCGGCGAAGCGCATTGGGAGATTCTGCTGCGCGCCCGCGCCATCGAGAACGGGTTTTTCGTCATCGCCGCCGCGCAGGCCGGAGAGCATGAGGATGGCCGTGAAACCTTTGGCCATTCGATGATTATCGACCCCTGGGGCAGGGTGCTGGCTGAGGCCGGGCCCACCGGAGAGGGGATCATCTTCGCCGAGATCGACGTTGCCGCGGTGCACGGCGCGCGGGCGAAAATACCCAATCTCAGGAACGCCCGCACTTTCGTGCTGGACGAGGTGGCGCCGACTGGGAAAGGGGGCGTTGCAGCGTGATCCGTTACAACCTCTCGTGCGATGACGGCCATGACTTCGAAGGCTGGTTTGCGTCGAGCGACGACTTCGACTCCCAGGTCGAACGGCATCTGGTTACCTGTCCCACCTGCGGCTCTGGCTCTGTCAGCAAACAGTTGATGGCGCCGGCGGTCTCGACCGCGCGCAAGAAAGAGACGACGCGCGCGCTCGTGATGGATCGGGCCCAGAAGGAGACGATTGCCAAGATCCGCGAACTGGTCAATTCGATCCGCGAGAATGCCGAGGACGTCGGCGAACGTTTTCCGGAAGAAGCGCGCAGGATCCATTATGGCGAGGCCGAGCAGCGCGGGCTGATCGGCAAGGCAAGCGCGGACGAGGCGATCGCACTTCTGGAAGAAGGCATCGAGATCGCACCCTTGCCGGTGCTGCCGGATGATGCCAACTGAGGGTGATAGTCACGACAATTTGGTCGACCCAGAGATCCTTCCCCACAAGGGGAGGGGCGAAGTCCCCGCTGCGATCTCCTGCAATTTCAAGCGGGTTGTCAGGCGCAGAAGGTCGACATGGAGGCGCAAACCGAGCAGCTCCTCCTACCTGCGGGAAGGGGTTGGGAGGGTAAGAGCCACGCCCTTAGGTCAGACCGGCCGCTTGGCGACGATCATGTAATTGACGTCCATGTCCCTCGACAGGTTCCATTGGTTTGCGAGCGGGTTGAAGAACACGCCGGTGCGATCGGCGATTTCCATGCCGCTGGCCTGGAGTGGTTTTTCGAGTTCCTCCGGGCGAACCAGTTTCTCGTACTGGTGGGTGCCGCGCGGAAGCCAGCGCAACAGGTTTTCCGCGGCGAAGATCGCGAGCGCCGCGGCTTTCACTGTGCGGTTGATCGTGGCTATGAACATCAGCCCGCCGGGCCGAACCATATGGGCGCAGGTGGAGACGAAGAAATCGACATCGGAGACATGCTCCACCACCTCCATATTGAGGACGATGTCGAAGCTTTCGCCGGCTTCGGCGAGCGCCTCTGCGGTGACTGCGCGATAATCGACGGAAACGCCGCTGCCGGCGGCGTGGATCTTGGCGATGCCGATATTCTTTTCCGATGCATCTGCCCCGAGAACATCTGCGCCCATGCGCGCCATCGGTTCGGATAAGAGCCCGCCTCCGCAGCCGATATCGAGCAGCCGCAGACCTTTGAGCGGCTGCGGGCCCTTGGGGTCACGGCCGAAATGTTCCGACGCCTTGTCGCGGACATAGGCAAGCCGCACCGGATTGAACTTGTGCAGCGGACGAAACTTGCCGGTCGGATCCCACCATTCCGCCGCCATTGCGGAAAACCGGTCCACTTCGCTCTGGTCGATCGTGGTGCGCGCCGTCTCGGTCATCGGGATGCCTCCGTATTGTTCAGAGCGGACGAGGAATTGTGATATCGCTTTCGCTGCATCTCGCTCCAACTGTTCTAGGTGAAGTCGGCTGATCCGGGAGCGATGTCAAGGGGATCGTTCAGCCGTCGCGTTGGCCACGCGCCCCGAAATCGCGCACCCATCGTTCTCCCCTTCCGATTCCTCAGATCAAGGGGACTGCGGCAGTTAGTGCTAGGACATCGCGCTTCCCCGAAGCCTATCGCTGCCGATGAGCGGACGCGATGAACGGAAGCGGCTGCACTGGTTTCGGTCGAGCTTGCAGCGTCCCGCCAGCGGGCGGGACGCTGCAAGGTGCTCCTTTACGCCTGACCTGTTGTCGCGGGGGCAAAGAAATCCTCCGGCCCCTCGACCTCGACGAGTCGCCGGTTCTCGATCAGCCAGAATCGATTGCCGACGGCGCGCACGAAGCTGCGGTCGTGCGAGACGAGAAGGCAGGTCGCTTGGTTGGTCATCAACTCCAATTCCAGCGCTTCCTGTCCCTCGATATCCAGGTGGTTGGTCGGCTCGTCGAGCAGATAGAAGTTCGGATCGGTAAGCCTCAGCACGAGCATTGCGAGCCTTGATTTTTGACCACCCGAAAGAACACCGATCGGACGGGTTTGCAGGTCGATGCCGAGGCCGGCGCCCGCCAGTAGCGCGCGCGCCCTTTGATCGCCGATCTCAAAACGTCGACCGAGCGCGGCAAGCGGCGTATCGTCATCCGGCAGGCCGGCAAGCGCCTGATCGCTGTAGCCGAGCACGAGCGACGGGGTTGTCTTGATTCTTTCGGATGCGCCATCCGGCCCGGATATTGCTGTCTTGATCAGGTTGACGAGACGCGATTTTCCGGCGCCGTTGTGCCCGAGCAGGACGATGCGATCGCCTTGGCAGATCCAGCGCTTACCTGTTTTGAAGAGCAGGCGTCCGTCAGGCGCTTCGACGGACACATCGTCGAGTGTCACCAGGGTCTTGGCGTGCGTGCCACGGTTGGCAAGTCGGATCGCCCCGGATGACCGTTCTTGAAAGCCCGGCCGCGCTGAATCTTCCAGACGCTCCGCCCGCTGCCGCAACTGCTTCGTCTTGACGGTCAGGAGATCGCTGCCAGAGTTGATGCCGATATTGTTGAGCTTGGCCGCCTGCCGGCGCAGCTGCTGGGCGGTCTTCATCTCCTTCTGGTAGCGCCGCTCGTCCGAGGCATCGATCTCGTCGAGGGCATCGCGGGCGCGCGAATAGGGAAGCGAGAAGACATGGGACTGCTCCGGCCGCAGAAACAGCGTCCGATTGGTCGTTGCGTCGAGAAAGGCGCGGTCATGGCTGGAGATCAGCACGGGAACGTCACGGGGCAGGCTGTTGAGCCACGTCTCCAGCTGCATGATCTTGGCGAGGTCGAGGTGGTTGGTCGGCTCGTCGAGCAGAAGCGCGTCCGGATCCGTAACCGCCGCGCGCGCAATGAGCGCAAGCCTCTGCCATCCACCGCTCAGCGCCGCGATCGGCCGGTCGCGAAGCTCCGGCGGAACTTCGAGCGAGTCCAGCATGACGTCGACCCGCCAGCTCTCGGTTTCCGCCTGTTCCTCCTGCAGTACCTGGCGGACAGCATCGTAAAATGACTTGCTGAAGATGGCGGTCGGCACGGCTTGCTCCACATAGCCGATGGTGAGACCGCGCGAGCGTGTGATTTCACCGGCGGTCGGATCGAACCCGCCTGCGATGCATTTCAAGAGCGTGGATTTTCCTCGGCCGTTGGCAGCGACGATGCCGATACGGTCACCGGCTGCGACCGCAAGGTTGAGGTTCGAAAAGAGCGGCGCACCCAAGGTGGCGCCGAGATTCCTTACATTGATCAAGGCCATTGTCGTTCTCTGGACTGCCCGAGCTGAGGCTTCGCATTTCCGACGTCAATCGCGGAAGAAGCAAAGCGGCTGGGCCGGATACGAACGTCAACGCGTCGCTTGGGGCCACTCGGCTCGGTTTGATGACGATAGGCGGCGCCATTGAACTTATCGTTCGGCGCTGCACGACGACTGGGCAGACCAGGAGGTGATGAGAATGAGCTTCAGTCTCTGGTCAGCCCTGCAAACGCATCTGCAGGGCTGAGACGGGGCCACGCTGGCGGTGGTGCCGAAAGTATGTGATCACGCGCAGCCCTCCTTCATCAATCGAGTTGCGGTGCGTTGATAACACTGCGGACAAGGACTTGCAACCTGGGGGCGACGAGAGGCCCAGGACCGGTTCCAAACACCGGCCGGAACCTCGGGCATTCCGTCGCCTTGCCATTGCACGTCGCCCGTCGATCCGCTAAGAGACGCCGCGACTTTCCGCTCCCCGAAGCGGTGACTGGCCGATGTCCGAGAAGTCCCAAGCTTTTTTGATCGTCAGGCGCCGGCGGGGACGCTTTCCCTGTCGCGCGCTCGCGCGCAAACATCGGTATCGGTAGAGGCGAAATGGCACGCATCGTGATGAAATTCGGCGGAACGTCCGTCGCAAATTTGGAACGCATCTACAATGTCGCTCGCCATGTGAAACGTGAAGTTGATGCCGGCCACGAGGTCGCCGTTGTCGTTTCCGCCATGTCCGGCAAGACCAATGAACTGGTCGGCTGGGTGGAAAACATGCCGAAGGTTGCCGGTTCGAACGCGCCGTTCTACGACGCGCGTGAATACGATGCCGTTGTCGCCTCCGGTGAGCAGGTCACCTCCGGACTGCTCGCGATCGCGCTGCAATCCATGAACATCAATGCGCGTTCCTGGCAGGGTTGGCAGATCCCGATCAAGACCGACAATGCCCACGGTGCCGCGCGTATCCTCGACATTGATGGCGCCGATATCATTCGCCGGATGGGTGAGGGCCAGGTTGCGGTCATCGCCGGCTTTCAGGGGCTCGGTCCGGACAATCGCATGGCGACGCTCGGCCGCGGCGGCTCGGACACCTCGGCCGTCGCGATCGCTGCCGCCGTCAAGGCCGACCGCTGCGACATCTACACGGATGTGGACGGGGTCTACACGACCGATCCGCGGATCGAGCCCAAGGCGCGGCGGCTGAAGAAAATCGCCTTCGAGGAAATGCTGGAAATGGCCTCGCTTGGTGCGAAAGTGCTGCAGGTGCGCTCGGTCGAGCTTGCCATGGTGCACAAGGTCCGCACCTTCGTGCGCTCTTCTTTCGAGGATCCCGATGCGCCGGGCATGGGTGACCTTCTGAACCCGCCCGGAACGCTGATTTGTGATGAGGATGAGATCGTGGAACAGGAAGTCGTAACCGGCATTGCCTATGCCAAGGATGAAGCTCAGATTTCGCTGCGCCGTCTGGCAGACCGGCCGGGCGTTTCCGCCGCGATCTTCGGACCCCTGGCGGAAGCGCATATCAACGTCGACATGATCGTCCAGAATATCTCGGAAGACGGGTCGAAGACGGACATGACCTTCACCGTGCCCTCCGGGGATGTCGACAAGGCGCTGAAGGTGCTTTCCGACAACAAGGAAAAGGTCGGCTACGACGTCGTCCAGTCGGAATCCGGCCTCGTCAAGGTCTCGGTGATCGGTATCGGCATGCGCAGCCATGCGGGCGTCGCCGCGTCGGCTTTCCGTGCGCTTGCTGAGAAGGGCATCAACATCAAGGCGATCACAACCTCCGAGATCAAGATTTCCATCCTGATCGACGGTCCATATGCGGAATTGGCGGTTCGCACTTTGCATTCCGCCTACGGTCTGGATAAGAGTTAAACAGCAGGCATTTGATTTGGGATTCGCGGCTGGAACGGTCGCGAGCTTCCTGTGCGTGCCGTCGGTAATTCTTATTCGGGAGACCTTACGCGATGAGAGACCTTTCCGCAGGTCCGCGCGTTCTCCTCAAGCGGTTGCGCGAGCTCATGGCGGAACCGCTCGAGCCGCAGGAGCGCCTGGACCGCATCGTGCGCCAGATCGCACAGAACATGGTCGCGGAAGTGTGCTCCGTCTATGTGCTGCGTTCCGACGGAGTGCTCGAACTCTATGCCACCGAAGGTCTGAACAAGACCGCCGTCCACCTGGCGCAGTTGAAGATGGGGCAAGGCCTCGTCGGTACGATTGCGGCCTCCGCACGACCGCTCAATCTTTCTGACGCGCAGTCGCATCCGGCGTTCACCTATCTGCCTGAGACGGGCGAAGAGATCTACCACTCCTTCCTTGGCGTGCCGATCCTCCGCACAGGGCGCGCACTCGGCGTTCTCGTGGTGCAGAACAAGGCGATGCGCAACTACCGCGAGGACGAGGTCGAGGCTCTCGAGACGACGGCGATGGTTCTCGCCGAGATGGTCGCGACCGGCGAGTTGAAGAAGATCACCAAGCCCGGCCTCGAACTCGACCTTTCGCGCCCTGTGACGATCGACGGTAACAGCTTCGGCGAAGGCATCGGCCTCGGCTATGTCGTGTTGCACGAGCCGCGAATTGTCGTCACGAACCTGCTCAACGAGGATACGGACCACGAATTGCAGCGCCTTGCCGAGGCGCTCGGTTCCTTGCGCATCTCGATCGACGACATGCTGTCGCGCCGTGATGTGTCGATGGAGGGCGAGCACCGGGCGGTGCTCGAAACCTATCGCATGTTCGCCCATGACCGCGGCTGGGTGAGGAAACTCGAGGAGGCGATCCGCAACGGCCTGACAGCGGAAGCGGCGGTCGAGCGCGTGCAGAGCGAGACCAAGGCGCGAATGATCCGGCTCACGGACCCTTATCTCCGCGAGCGGATGCATGATTTCGACGATCTTGCCAACCGCCTGCTGCGCCAGCTATCCGGCTATGGCGCCAAGCTGTCGGCAGCCGATTTTCCGAACGACGCGATCATAGTTGCCCGCGCCATGGGGGCGGCCGAATTGCTGGACTATCCGCGCGAAAACGTCCGCGGTCTTGTCCTGGAAGAGGGTGCCGTCACGAGTCATGTGGTGATCGTCGCCCGTGCCATGGGTATTCCGGTCGTGGGCCAAGCGGCGGGGGCCGTGGCGCTTGCCGAAAACCGCGACGCCATAATCGTCGACGGGGACGACGCGAAGGTGCATTTGCGGCCGCTCGCCGATCTGCAGCGTGCTTACGAGGAGAAGGTGCGGTTCCGCGCCCGCCGGCAAGCGCAGTTTCGTGCACTGAAAGACGTCGAGCCGCTAACAAAGGACGGCAAACGCATCACATTGCAGATGAACGCTGGTTTGCTGGTCGATTTGCCGCATCTGAACGAGGCGGGCGCCGAAGGCATCGGTCTTTTCCGCACCGAACTGCAATTCATGATCGCCTCGACCATGCCGAAGGCCGAGGAGCAGGAAGCCTTCTATCGCAGTGTGCTGAAGCAAACCGGCGGCAAGCCGGTGACGTTCCGCACGCTCGACATCGGTGGCGACAAGGTCGTTCCCTATTTCCGTGCGGCGGAAGAGGAGAACCCGGCGCTCGGCTGGCGGGCGATCCGGCTTTCGCTCGACCGGCCGGGACTTCTGCGCACGCAGCTGAGGGCGATGCTGAGAGCGGCCGCCGGCGCTGAGCTCAAGCTGATGCTGCCGATGGTGACGGAAGTCTCCGAGCTCAAGATCGCGCGCGAACTTTTGCAGAAGGAGATCGAGCGTCAGTCGAAGCTTGGCGAGCAATTGCCGCGCAAGCTGCAGTTCGGCGCAATGCTGGAAGTTCCGGCGCTGATGTGGCAGCTCGACGAACTGATGGCCGAGGTGGATTTCGTTTCCGTCGGTTCGAATGATCTCTTCCAGTTCGCGATGGCGGTCGACCGCGGCAATGCCCGCGTATCCGATCGGTTCGATATTCTCGGCCGGCCATTCCTGCGCATCCTGCGGGAGATCGTGCGGGCCGGCGAACGCAACGACACGCCGGTGACGCTCTGCGGCGAAATGGCGAGCAAGCCGCTGTCGGCGATGGCGCTGCTCGGCCTCGGCTTCCGCTCGGTGTCGATGTCGCCGACGGCGGTCGGGCCGGTCAAGGCGATGCTGCTGGCGCTCGATGCCGGCAAGCTGGCGGAGCTTCTGGAGTCTGCGCTCGACGACGTGAAATCCGATACGTCGGTTCGGCAGCTTCTCGTTGATTTCGCGGCGGCGAACGGCATACCAGTTTAGACAGGATTGAAGCGTCCTTACAGCGCCGCGCGTCTAATCAGACGCGCAAGGTCGCTGTAGAGCTTTGAGTTGCTGCATGATTTTGTCCTTAAATCGATTCCGATTTAAGGAATCATGCAGTAGCCACGCCCGGATCATCCCGGGCCGGACGAACGCATTTGGAGTTACACTTGGCAAAGCTTCCCGTTGAAAAGATGCGCGAACTGGAACGTCGGTTTGGCGAAATCGAGGCACGCATGTCGGCCGGGCCGTCGGCGGACGTCTATGTGAAGCTGGCTTCCGAATATTCCGAACTGCAGCCGGTCGTGACGAAGATCCGCGCCTACGAAAAGGCGCGCGCCGAGCTTGCGGACATCGACGCAATGCTTGCCGACCGCACGACCGACAAGGAGATGCGCGGCCTTGCGGAGATGGAAAAGCCGGAGGTCGAAGAGCTGATCGAAGCGCTCGAACAGGACATCCAGATCCTGCTCTTGCCAAAGGATGCGGCCGATGAAAAGAGCGCGATCCTCGAAATCCGTGCCGGCACGGGCGGCTCGGAGGCAGCACTCTTTGCCGGCGACCTCTTCCGAATGTACGAGCGCTATGCCTCGACCAAGGGCTGGCGGGTCGAGGTTCTTTCGGCAAGCGAGGGCGAGGCCGGCGGCTACAAGGAAATCATCGCGACGGTATCGGGCCGCGGCGTGTTCTCGCGGCTGAAATTCGAATCCGGCGTTCACCGGGTGCAGCGCGTTCCGGAAACGGAGGCGAGCGGACGCATCCATACCTCCGCGGCGACGGTGGCGGTCCTGCCCGAGGCCGAGGAGATCGATATCGATATCCGTCCTGAGGACATTCGCATCGACACGATGCGGTCTTCGGGTGCCGGCGGCCAGCACGTCAATACGACCGACTCTGCGGTCCGCATCACCCATATTCCGACCGGTCTCGTCGTCACGAGCTCGGAGAAGTCGCAGCATCAGAACCGCGCCAAGGCGATGCAGGTGCTGCGCTCGCGACTTTTCGATATGGA
The DNA here is from genome assembly GCF_030124325.1 of Sinorhizobium sp. 8-89. Lineage (GTDB taxonomy): Bacteria > Pseudomonadota > Alphaproteobacteria > Rhizobiales > Rhizobiaceae > Sinorhizobium. The sequence goes on along the minus strand of NZ_JASKLR010000004.1, from coordinate 7,448 downwards.
GCGCCAGCGCGCCGACAGTGAGCGGTCGGCGGATCGCAGGAGCCAGGTTGGCTCCGGCGATCGTTCGGAGCGCATTCGCACCTACAATTTCCCGCAGGGACGCATCACCGACCATCGCATCAACCTGACGCTCTACAAGCTCGACCGGATGATGATGGGCGAGATCGACGAGGTCGTGGATGCGCTGCTGGCGGATTATCAGGCAAGCCAGCTCGCGCTTCTCGGCGAGCAGCAGGGCTGAGCCGCAATGGCCGAGACGCTCGACCACCTCCTTGCCGAAAGCCGCGACAGGCTGAAGGCCGCCGGTATCGAGACGGCGGCGGTCGATGCCAGGCACCTGATTTCCGGGCTGCTCGGCCTTTCGTTAGCGGCAATAATGGCGCGGGGAGGGGAGGCGGTTGACGACGCTCTCGCGGCGCGCATCCGAGCTGCCGTCGAGCGTCGCGCAGCGCGCGAACCGGTTTACCGCATCCTCGGCGAAAGGGAGTTCTACGGACTGACGCTCAAGCTCTCCAAGGACACGCTGGAGCCGCGGCCGGATACGGAGACGCTGGTCGACTGCATGATCCCGCATGTGCGGCGGATTGTCGCCAACAAGGGAACCTGTCGGATCATCGATCTCGGCATCGGAACAGGAGCAATTTGTCTTGCTCTTCTCGATAAGGTACTTGAAGCTCGCGGCCTCGGTACTGATATATCCGAGGACGCCTTGGCGACGGCGCGCGAAAACGCAGAGCGCAATGGTCTTGCCGGGCGGTTCCAGACGCTTCGGAGCAGCTGGTTCGAGGAGGTCGAGGGTCGGTTCGATGTGATCGTCTCAAATCCGCCTTATATCCAGTCCAAAGTTGTCGAAGAGCTTGAGCCGGAAGTAAAATTCCATGATCCGGCCGCTGCTCTTGATGGCGGAGACGACGGGCTGAATGCCTATCGTGCCATTGCCCTTCACGCTGATCGTCATCTTGAAGCAGACGGCGTAATAGGCTTGGAAATCGGTTTCGATCAAAAGCAGGCGGTAACGGCGCTGTTCGCAGCGCAAGGGTTCCGTTTGCGTGACAGCGCGAAGGATCTCGGCGGCAACGATCGGGCCCTTGTATTCAAGCGCGACCGGGAATGCAGCAGCAACCGTTGAAAAAATGCTGCATCGGCACATCTCTTTTCTTGAAGGGCAAAGAAAGGGCTTGGAATCCTAAAGGAAGCGGGCTAGTTTGCCCCCGCGCACTGGGCAGTAAGGTCATCGACCAAAGATTCGCTCCGGTATGACCTGGCCACGGGGATTGCTCTCAGAAAGAGTTGCTAGGGTTCGACAGTGCCTTGTGCGGGTACCTGTTAATTTGACGTCAGCCGGCGCCGAGATCGCGATGCGGTCTTTCGTGGCGCGTGTTTTCTCGGGCGCGGACAGGTCCGGCCGGGATGCGGAACCACATGATCATCATTATCAAGAGAATTCGGGTGAATATACTATGAGGCCAGGACAGCAAAACAAGCGCGGCCGTGGGCGAAATAACAACAATAACAACGGAAACAATCATAACCGCAAGGGATCCAATCCGCTTACGCGGACTTACGATAGCTCCGGCCCCGATGTGAAGATTCGCGGTACCGCCCAGCACATCGCTGAGAAATACGCTGCCCTTGCGCGCGACGCGCAAAGTTCCGGTGACCGCGTCATGGCGGAAAACTACCTGCAGCACGCCGAGCACTACAACCGCATTATCGCCGCGGCGCAGGCGCAGATGCAGGATCGTTTCCAGCGCGAAGAGCGCCAGGACTATCAGGACCGGGACGGGATCGATCGCGATCAGGACGACCTGGATCAGGGCTATTCCGAGGATGCACCCGCAGCCTCGAATGCAGCCGCACCCTCGGTGAGCGCACCTCAACCGGTTATCGATGGTTCCGGTCCGCAGCCGGTGATCGAAGGCACGCCTGCCGAAGTGGCAATGGAAGAGGAAACGCCTGCGGCGACCTCCAGCCGTCCGGCCTCTCGCCGTCGCAGTGCCAGCCGTCCGCGTCGCCAGCCGCGGCGCGGCGCGCAGGACGAAGCATCGGGCGACGCCCAGCCGTCCGGCGAAGCTGCTGGCGATGCGCCGGCGCTAGCCGCCTCGGACTAAGCGCTCCCGGGCGCTTCGCTTTACGCAACCGATTTGACCAGAACCCGGCCGCCCTGCGGTCGGGTTTTCTCATGTCAGCCACTCGGCGATCGGGGCGCTCTTTCTTGGTTGAGCCCGGCGCCACCTGTCCGTGGAGATTTCGCCAAGCGCCTTCCGCCACCGCCCTTTAATTTCTGAAAACACTGCCCCATATTCCGCTTCGAAGACTTGATCCCGCGCAACGCGAGGACGAGTCATCAATGACAGGCTTGCCGAATGCGGGAGCCTGATCCTGAAACACCGGCCAGTGCCACGATGATGGGCTCGCCGGGCTATGGAGGTAGAGAATGAATATCGAGAAATATTCCGAGCGCGTGCGCGGTTTCCTGCAATCGGCGCAGACCTATGCGTTGGCCGAGGGACACCAGCAGTTCACGCCCGAGCACGTCCTCAAGGTATTGCTCGACGATGATCAGGGCATGGCGGCGTCCCTCATCGAACGCGCCGGCGGTGATGCGCGCGAGGCAAGAGCCGGCACGGCTCAGGCTCTGGCGAAGCTCCCGAAAGTCTCCGGCGGCAATGGTTCCGTCTACCTGTCACAGCCGCTTGCCAAGATTTTCACTACGGCCGAGGAGGCCGCCAAGAAGGCCGGCGACAGCTTCGTGACCGTCGAACGCCTGCTCCTGGCACTGGCGATCGAAAGCTCGGCTGCCACTGCTTCGATCCTGTCGAAGGCGAGCGTCACGCCGACCAAGCTCAACCAGGTCATCAATGAAATCCGTAAAGGGCGCACGGCCGACAGCGCCAATGCCGAGCAGGGGTTCGATTCGCTCAAGAAATACGCGCGCGATCTGACAGCGGAAGCGCGGGATGGCAAGCTCGACCCGGTGATCGGCCGCGACGACGAAATCCGGCGCACGATCCAGGTGCTTTCGCGGCGGACCAAGAACAACCCGGTGCTGATCGGTGAGCCGGGCGTCGGCAAGACGGCGATCGCCGAGGGCCTTGCGCTCCGGATCGTCAATGGCGACGTGCCCGAAAGCCTCAAGGACAAACGCCTGATGGCGCTCGACATGGGCGCGTTGATTGCTGGCGCGAAATTCCGCGGCGAATTCGAGGAGCGGCTGAAGGCTGTGCTCAACGAGGTCCAGTCGGAAAGCGGCGAGATCATTCTGTTCATCGACGAGATGCATACGCTCGTCGGCGCCGGAAAGGCGGACGGGGCCATGGATGCCTCGAACCTTCTGAAGCCCGCGCTCGCTCGTGGCGAACTGCATTGCGTCGGCGCGACGACGCTCGACGAGTATCGCAAGCATGTCGAGAAGGACGCCGCCCTTGCCCGGCGGTTCCAGCCGGTGATGATCGACGAGCCGACGGTCGAGGACACGATCTCCATCCTGCGCGGCCTCAAGGAGAAATACGAGCAGCACCACAAGGTGCGGATTTCGGATTCCGCGCTGGTGGCCGCCGCGACGCTCTCCAACCGCTACATTACCGACCGCTTCCTGCCGGACAAGGCGATCGACCTGATGGACGAGGCCGCCTCTCGCCTCAGGATGCAGGTCGACTCCAAACCGGAGGAACTCGACGAACTCGACCGGCGCGTCATTCAGCTGAAGATCGAGCGCGAAGCCTTGAAAAAGGAGACCGACGCGTCCTCCAAGGATCGTCTCGCAAAACTGGAACTCGACCTGTCCTCTCTCGAAGAGGAAGCTGCCGCACTGACGGCGCGCTGGCAGGCAGAAAAGCAGAAACTCGGGCAAGCTGCCGATCTCAAGAAGCAGCTCGACGAAGCACGCAACGAGCTTCAGATCGTCCAGCGCAAGGGCGAATTCCAGCGCGCGGGTGAACTTGCCTACGGCGTGATCCCGAAACTCGAGAAGGAGCTTGCCGAAGCGGAAAGCCAGGACGGTTCGGAAGCGAATGCGATGGTGCAGGAGGTCGTGACTCCCGACAACATCGCCCATATCGTTTCGCGCTGGACCGGCATTCCCGTCGACAAGATGCTCGAAGGCGAGCGCGAGAAGCTGCTCAGGATGGAAGACGAACTGGCAAAATGGGTCGTCGGCCAGGGCGATGCGGTTCAGGCCGTCTCGCGTGCCGTTCGGCGTTCACGCGCCGGGCTTCAGGATCCGAACCGGCCGATCGGCTCGTTCATCTTCCTTGGGCCTACCGGCGTCGGCAAGACGGAGTTGACCAAGGCACTTGCTCGGTTCCTCTTCGATGACGAGACGGCTCTGATGCGGATCGACATGTCGGAATACATGGAGAAGCACTCCGTGGCCCGGCTGATCGGTGCGCCTCCCGGCTATGTCGGCTATGAAGAGGGCGGAGCGCTGACCGAATCCGTTCGCCGCCGGCCCTACCAGGTGGTGCTGTTCGACGAGATCGAGAAGGCCCATCCCGATGTCTTCAACGTGCTCTTGCAGGTGCTTGACGACGGCCGCCTGACCGATGGTCAGGGGCGCACGGTCGACTTCAAGAACACGATGATCATCATGACCTCGAATCTCGGAGCGGAATACCTGACCGCTCTCGGCGAGAACGAGGACAGCGATGCGGTTCGCGACCAGGTGATGGAAGTGGTGAGAGCCGCCTTCCGTCCGGAATTCCTGAACCGCGTGGACGAGATCATTCTGTTTCACCGGCTGCGTCGCTCGGAAATGGGCGCGATTGTCGATATCCAGCTCGAAAGGCTGCGCAAGCTGCTTGCCGATCGCAAGGTCACGATCGAACTGGAGGACGAGGCGCGCGCCTTCCTGGCCGACAAGGGCTATGATCCCGCCTATGGCGCACGGCCCTTGAAGCGGGCGATCCAGAAATATGTTCAGGATCCGCTGGCCGAGAAGATGCTGCAAGGCGAGTTCCCGGACGGGTCCGCGGTGAAGGTTATTGCCGGATCCGACCGGCTGAACTTCAAGCGCGGGACCCCCGCCGAGAAGGAAGCCGCGTAAGGCGGAAAGATCGAGACAGAAAAGGCCGCCGAAAGGCGGCCTTTTTGCATGGCTCATGCCATGGAATATTATTGTTTGCTTGCAATCTCGTTGCCGGCCTCGTCCTTGCCGAGGAGTTCGTCGATACGCATGCGTTCCTTCTCGAAGGTCGCCAGCGCCTCGCCTTTGAGCGACTTGCCGCCGGGCAGGCGGATGCGCAGAGGATCCACCTTGTTGCCGTTGACGATCAGCTCGTAGTGGAGATGCGGGCCGGTGGAAAGCCCGGTCGTGCCTACCCAACCGATCACCTGGCCCTGGACGACCTTGACGCCCGGCCTGACGTTCTTGGCGATCGCGCTCTGATGATTGTAGGACGAAACGTAGCCGTTGGCGTGGCGGATCAGCGTTTGGTTGCCATAGCCGCCGGAGTCCCAGCCGGCTTTCTCGACCGTGCCGTTTCCGGCGGCGATGATCGGGGTGCCACGCGGCGCGGACCAGTCCACGCCGGTATGCATGCGGGAGAAGCCGAGGATCGGGTGGCGGCGCATGCCGAAACCGGAACGGAAGTGGCCGTTCGGAAGGGGATTGCGCAAGAGGAACTGGCGGATGCTCTTGCCGTCCTTGTCGAAGTAATCGATCGAATTGTCGTCCGGATCCTGAAAACGGTAGAACCGGGTCTCGGCGTCACCGAACTTGGCATTCACGTAAAGAAGCTCGGATTCGTCCGTCGCGCGCCCGCTTTCGTCGGTGACCGAGAAGAAAGCCTCGAGCGAATCCGCAGGCTTCAACTGCGCCTGGAAATCGACATTGCTTGCCAACAGCTTGACCACCAGGGCCACCATGTCGGAATTCATGCCGTAGGAAAGGGCGGCTCGATAGATGCCGTCATAGACGCGCGGCAGGTCATGACCGCTTGCGACCACCGGCGTTCCGTTGTCGTCGAAGGCGGTCGCGACCGCATCGAGTCTCGGCGGCTCGGCGCCGGGAACGAAACGGCCTTTGTCGTCGACGGCCATGGTGAGCACGTGACGATTGCGCGAGTAAATGGTGGCGCGCACGATCCGCGCTTCCTCGCCTTTCTGGATGATGCCGATGCGCAGGACGTCGCCGGCGGCCAGTTCCTTGGCGCCGAGTGCCTCTTCGATGTAGCCTCCGGCATCCTCGGCCTGCGCCTTGGAATAACCGGCATTCACCATCACCATTGCGATCGGTGTCGGGCGGCGAACCGGGATAACGTCGTCCGCATATTCGGTGCTCTGCTTGGTGATGTTCTCATAGGCCGAAACGCTCATGTTTTCCTCGACGATCCGGGCCGACAGCCCCTGGATCAGATCGAGTTCGCCTGCGTCCGAAGCAAAGCGTTGCGGGTCGACATAGAAAAGCGAAGCAACCTGCGTGTTGCCTTCCGTCAGGACCGAGCCGTTGGTACGGACGTTTTCCTCCACCTCGTCGAGCGACATGGATGGTCCGAAAGTCAGGCTGGATCCCTTCAGCGGAAAGTCGATGGTTTTCAGTGCAACCTCGGATTCGACGTCCGAACCGTAGATGGTGCCCGTTCGTGCCACCGGAGCTTCCGCGTCCGCATCGTCCGTCGCGAAGATCGCCAGCGGATCGAATGCGGGATAGTTTTCGGACGTCTGGTGATTGGCCGCGAGCGCCATCTTAACATGGACAAAGGGCTGCCGGCGGACGACCTCCTTCTCGCCGTCATGGATCATCGTCGAGACTTCCATGACTGTCTTGTCGGCAGGCTTGGCGACGATGTTCGGCGAAAGGATGCGGTCGCCGCGCTTGGCGGTACTGATCGGCGCAGCGCCGGGAGCGGAAGGGTCGAGTGCTGCAAAGGCCTCCGCCGGGATCGCCAGTTGCTGCCGGCCATCGAGAGCGGCAAAGAGGGCGACGCCCATCAGCAGGCTCGATGTGATACCGGTGAGGAACGTGCCCGACAGCCAGCGCATCGAGATCTCGCGCCGGTCCGGCGCGCGACGGCCATCCGCAAGGATCGGCGGCTGGTCGCCAAGCGACCGGACCATGTTCTTGTCGGTGATCATGCCAAGCTTAAGCGCCCCTGATTACTCTCAACCGTATTCTTGACGTCGATACGTTACGCGAAGGTGTGCATCCTCCGCGCGCCGGAGTCAAATCGGCGAGGGGAAGGGCCCCCGCTTATGTCCCCCGAAGCGAAGCATCGATGATGTCGCTTAGATCGGTCGATTGTGAAGAAGTGAGGGCGAAATTGTGAATCCACAGGGCGGCCGATCCGGCGAGAAAAGAATCTCCGGCCCGCAAAGCCTTGCGTCGCCGAGGTTTGTCAAAAAACTGTCATTTTTTTTGAAAATGGCTGTTGACTGGGGAAAGGGTGCGGGTCTATAAGCCCGATCACTGACGAGGGCGGCGGCGCTGCTGGCGACGATGACCTTCGCTC
>NZ_JASKLR010000030.1:40300-58540 GCF_030124325.1 Sinorhizobium sp. 8-89 | reverse complement strand
GCCAGGATAGGGCGCGAGTTGCTCGTTCCAATCGATGAGACGAGTGACAGGTTCCCTCCGTGCGACGCGATCTGAACCGGAAAGATCGACCCAATGCGGCCATCCAAACTTGCTCGCGCTAGGGCGCAAATGGCCCCAATTCAGACTTTGAAGGGCTCGACTCCGGCGCTTGAAAGCTGCCATTCAACCTAGCCGGCGTTTCTGCTTGACTTGAGTCCCCGCAACATCAGGTTGGCTGTCGGAGCCACGGCAGCACCCCGTCAGAGTAGCGCATCGAGGACCGCCTTGGCCCTGCCAAGGTCCGCCGTATGGAAACCCTCGGTAAACCGGCGGTAGACCGGCGCGAGCAGATCACGGGCCTCGGCGCGCTTACCTTGGTCACACCACAGGCGCGCGATGGAGGTGCCGGCGCGAAGCTCGAGCGACACAGCAGCCTGTTTCCGCGCGATTTCCAGGGCTTTGAGATATTCCACCTCGGCACTATCCTTGGCCTGTTGTGGCGAGAGCTGCAGGAGTAGCTCGCCCTTCAGCCTGTGGAGCTCCGACTCGTAGAGTCGCTCACTGGTCTCCCCGACTATCGCCAAGCCTTGGTCGAGCGCTTCGAGAGCTTGATCGGGCTGGTTCGCCTTGACGAGTGCCTGGGCAAACAGCGCAAGATAGCATGGCGACAGCCATGCTGAATCGGTCTCGCGCCACCCGTCAAGGCCGGAACGGATCTCAGCCAGACCTCGCTCTTGGTATCCTCCTTCGGCTAGCGCCCATCCCCAGATCACCCGTGCCGTTGCCAGCCAGAATGGGTTGCGCTCCTCCTTGCAGAAAGCGACCGCGGCCTCAGCCGCCTTGTGGGCTCCGGCAAGGTCTCCGCGGAAGTGATACACATAGGGAGCAACGCTCAGTGCGTATGCTGTGGTCGTGGCGTGGCCGAGATCGTGCGCAAGGTCGATAGCCTCCCGACTATGTTTCAGCGCGACATCAGGATAGCCCTGCAGCCATTCAATCCAGGCCAGAAAGGACAGCCCCACGGATCGCGGGTCCTGTCCATAGCGAAACGCCAGTGAGCGGTGCGCCTCTGGATCATAGAGGGCAACAACCTGCTCCATCTGCTCCCGAGCCGCCGCGAGCTGCCCAAGGTTGAGAAGCGTTAGCCCCAGGGTGCGATGCGCCACAACGATCCCACCCCGCGCCCCATGCCGTTCGGCCAGGCGCAGAAACTCTTCCGCGACGCGCCTCGCTTCCTGCTGATGCGCTTTCACCATATGGTAGACCCATTCGCCGTACATTGCAGGAAAGAGCTGCTTCGTATCGCCCAAAGCGCCACAAAGCTCTCGCGCTCTCGTATAGGCGCGGGCCGTTTCCGGAGCGGCGTAACCTTTCGCCGCCGTCAACGGGACCGCCAGGCCGATTTGAAGCATGAGTTCTCGTTTGGCCCGTTCTGGTGAATCGGGCTGTGCCGCCAAGAGCTGCAGCCCCGCGGTTAAATGGCTGATCGCTTCCACGTTGGCCGAGCGTTCAGTCGCCCGCCGTCCGGCCAATAGCCAGTGCGTAATGGCCTCGTCGGTCAGCCCCGCCTTCATATAATGACCAGCAAGGACTTCAGGCTCTGCCTCGGCCTGTGCCGGGAAGTACTCCCGCAGAATCTGGGCGACACGCGCGTGGAGCTGCTGTTTTCTGCTGCGAAGGAGGGTGGCATACGCAGCGTCTTGAACAAGCGCATGCTTGAAGACGTAAGTTGTTTGCGGCGGGACACCACGCCGGAAGACCAGCTCCGATTGCAACAACTGATCGAGAGAGCTCTCAAGCTCCGGCTCCGGCAGAGACGACACGGCGGCGAGAAGCTGATGTGAAAATTCGCGACCAATAACGGCGCCGATCTGCGCAACCTCCTTTACGGGCGCAAGCCGATCCAGCCGGGCCATCAACGAATCCTGCAGCGTGCTCGGAATTGCGAACGGCGGCAGCGAGCCGCGCAAGACAAAGCTGCCGTTCCGAGCGACGAGGAGATCCGATTCCAGGATTGTCTTGGTTAACTCTTCAACGAACAACGGCACACCGTCGGTCTTGAGGGCGATTTGGTCAAGCACCTCCGTCGGCAGGATCTTGCCTCCGGCAACGTTCTCCACCATCGTCTCGACCTGTTTGCGCGTGAGGCGGTTGAGTGAGTGAAACGTCACGTGCGGATAGCGGGTCCAGGTCGGTACGAATTCCGGCCTGAACGTCACGACCACCAGAATCCGGAGTCTCTGCGCTCGATCGATGATCTGGTCCAGTAGCTCATGTGAGGTTGGATCGATCCAGTGCGCATCCTCGAAAATGAAGAGGACCGGCCGATGCGCGGCCAAGCCGTCGACTTGCTGTGCCAAGGCTTCAAATAGGCTCTCCTTTTGCCGCGGTGTGCTCAAATCAACCGCCGGGTAGCGCGTCCCGGTTGGCACTGAAAGCAAAGCGGCGAACAGGGGCACGACCTCCACGAGATTGGTGGCGGATTGTGCGAGCACGGTTTCGAGCTTGTCGAGCTTGGAGTCGGCCGTGTCCTGAGGCCCGATCCCGGCGGCCCGTTCGAGCTGGTCGATAATGGGGTAGAGCGTGCTGTTGCGGTGGTGAGGCGAACACTGGTATCGCAGGCGCGTGTGTGCCTCACTGGTGAGGTGCTCTCGCAGTATTTGGGTAATCCGCGACTTGCCCATGCCGGGATCCGCCGAAATCAGCACGACCTGACCTTCACCTTCGCTCGCTTGACTCCAACGATCCATCAGCAGCGCGATTTCCTGCTCGCGCCCGACAAAGGGAGTCACCCCAGCTTCGTGCGCTGCTTCAAAGCGGGTTTCGGCCCTGGTTGTCCCAATCACCTGCCAGGCCTGAATGGGCGCGGAAAAGCCCTTCAGCTTATGGCTGCCGAGATCGGCGTACTCGAAGAAGCCGCGGGCGAGCTGATGAGTCGTAGGACCAATCACGACAGTGTTCGGCTGCGCAAGCGCCTGAAGGCGAGCGGCAAGATTGGGCGTATCCCCCACGACGCTCTCCTCGTGCGCAGCCCCCTCGCCGATCAGCTCGCCTACGACCACCAGACCCGTCGAAATTCCCACCCGCGCGCCAACTGGCTCATTGGAAGCGGTTCTCAGACCGGCAACTGCGTCGATAAGTGCAAGCCCCGCGTGGATCGCTCTCTCCGCGTCATCTTCATGCGCCTGTGGAAACCCGAAATAGGCCAGCACACCATCGCCCATGTATTTTGCGACGTGTCCTCCCCAACTGCGAATGACGTCCGTGGAACAGCGATGATAGGCGCGGACAATCGCGCCCATGTCCTCAGGATCCAGGCGCGCAGCGAGCGCCGTCGAGCCGACCAGATCACAAAACAAGACGGTCAACTGGCGGCGCTCGGCTCCGCCTTGGGGTGAGCGCGCGGGGCCTTGTACCTGGGGCTCCTGTGTTGCGCTGGCTGGGTGTGCCTTGCCTAGAGCAGCGATCGCCTCGAGCAGCAGCCTCCGATGCCCAACAAGCGTTACGCCCAACTCTTTCAGGTCTTCGGCGGTGAGATGCGGCAGGCTGCGGGCATCAATCTCGTTCTCGCGGAACGGTTCTTCGTACCGCTCAAGGCCCAACTCCCGAAGCCAGGCACCGACATCCATGGCTCATCCGCCTCCGTGTCCCCGGAGCGCAAGGTTCCATTCTACAGCAGATTCGCGAGGAAGGCGCGAGGGAAACCCATCTCCGGGCATCAAACGTCTCAACGTCCGCAACGTAGAGCATTTTGCACGTTTCGAAGAGTGATCGGATGGCAATCTTTGACCCAAGGCGGTCAGCCACCGTTACAGCCCGGAATTTCCGGTGCTGGCCGCGAAGCGGACTTTGAAATGCGCGCGAATTGTGTACCGAGCAAGGCTTGGTGGACGCCCACGCTGGCTAGTCTATGGCGAGGGAGATTGACAGCTCCCTATGTGCTGCGATCTGCTGCTGCAGGAGCGCGATACTCTGCTCGGCGATCCCATTCGCGTCAGCGCCGGCGAGGAAGCGTCGCGACAATTCATCCTGGTCCGTGAGCGTGATCAGGGCGCGCGCGAGCTTGGCCGGGTCGCCCCCCTGTTTGCCGTTCTGGGACTTCCAAAAGGCGATCTGCGCCGTCCGCCTCTCGTCATAGTCCTCGACGGAGGCCTCCGCATAGTTGGTTGACTCTTCTGTGAGAAGTTCAGTGCGGAAAAGGTCTGGTTTCACGATCGGAGAGCGGCATGCAGGGCGTTGACCTGCTTCTCTGACAATGACCTCTCTCAAGAGAGATGAACTCCTGCGGAGGAGTCAAGCATTGTACTTTCTCGTAATTCACCGCCAGACCGAAATGAACCTGCAAGGACGTACGCAGAGCATGAAGAACACCTGACGTCATTCTAAAAACCTCATATAAGAGTTCTCCGCCTTAGTCTTTTCGGAGGATCCAAATGATCCGGCTTAATCTTACCTACCAAAATGGCCGGATCTTGCCTGAGGCCTCCTGATCAAACGGCGCCGTCGTATTCATGACGGCGTGCGTGACTTCAGCTTTCGGCGAGCCTCTCGTCGCGAAAAGATACCCTGCAATGTGGGTCAACTTCAGCTTTGATTCCCGATCGTCACACGGCTGGTGCCGTACGATGCTCAACCTTGCGGCCTCCTCTCCTTTGGTCAACTCGAGCAGAGCATTCGCGTAAACCACGCGTGTCACTTTGCCAGGAGGCCGCCGCCTATCCCACTCATGCACGGCATCAGCGGTTGTCAACATACATGGTATCCTGGAGCACGGTCGTCGTCAGAAGTGCCGGATCGCCGGAACAGGTTTATGAACTCGTCCGCATGCGGACCGAACAGGTGCCCCCAGGAGAGCGATGAGCGGTTTCTCAGGGGCGGGCATCGCGAATCAGCGTGGATAGCTCTTGCCCCAGCTTCTTCTCGTCGACGGGCTTGCTCAACAGCGGGGCGACGCTGAGGGTTCCGGTGAGATGACTTCGTGGGTAGGCAGTGATGACAAGGAACGGGCGCCCGCTGGCCTGCAAGGCGACGGCGATGGGCTCGGAGGTCTCGCCATCCAAGTGAACGTCGAGAATGGCCGAATCCGGGCACTCGTCCGCAATCAACGCCAGCGCCTCGGTGGCGGTGGCAACCGGTCCGATCACGGTGCATCCCCACCTTTTAAGAATGTCCTGAATGTCCAATGCGATGAGTCGTTCGTCTTCGACGACCAGGATCCGCCGGCCGGAGAGCTCGTTATGCAGATCGCCCGTCATCGTCTTTCTCGTCCACGGGAAACTCAAGACGGTATTGCAGCCCGCGCCGCTCGTAGAGAAGCTCCGCCTTGCCCCTCAGTTCATGCGCGACGACATCCTCGAGCAGGCGAGTGCCGAAGCCGGTTCGTTTCGGTGGGATAATCTCTGGCCCGTCCACCTCCTGCCAAGTCAACGAGATACGGCGCCCGTTTATCTCCTCCAGATGCCAACCGAGACGCACCGCTCCTTGGGCGACGCCGATCGCCCCATGCTTGGCCGCGTTCGTCGCCAGTTCGTGAAGCGCCAGACCGAACATACGGGCCTGTCTCGGCGACAGGCGGACCGATGCTCCTTCAATAGCGATCTTCTTTGGATCGCCCTGTCGATAGGGCGCAAGAACCTCGTGCGCGAGCGCCAGCGGATCCACCCGCTCGTCGCTGCTTTCGAACACCAGGCTCTCGGCCGCCGAGAGCGCTTGGAGCCGATCGATGAAGGCGCCGCGGAATTCTTCGGCGGTTCGCCCCTCGGCCGACGTCAGAGAAGCCAGTGCGCGAATGAGGCCGAGTACGTTCTTGACCCGATGCCCGAGTTCTCGCGCGAGGACACCCTGCTCTCGGGCCGATTGTCGGAGTGCATCGTGCGCACGAACCCGCTCGATCGCCGCCGCAAGGAGATTTGCGTAGGTGCGCAGGAACGCGATATCGTCCCCGCCGAAGTTCCGCGGCTCCCGGGCGTCGACCTCCAGCACCCCGAACGGCGCCTGTTCTCCGGCGATTATGACGTTGACCACACTTTTGACACCGTGCCGCAGCAGCACGTCCGGCGCCCTGAAACGATCTTCCACACTGAGATCCGCCGACACAACAGGTTGGTCGGCCCTGAGCGCGTAGCCTCCTGGGGAGTCTTCGTTATCCCCAAAGGTTTCGTGACCGACGACGCCGGGCTCCCAGTTGACGCCGCTGCGGATCAGCATCTCGCCCCGGTCCGGCAGATGCTCGAGCACCTTTACCAGAGGCACGTTGAGCGCCGCAGAGACCAGCTCGCAGGCACGATGAAGCAGAGTGTCGATATCGTCGCTCTGAAAAGCGAACAGCCCGAAATCGGCCAGCGCGGCGCGTTGCGCTCTCAGGCTCTCTTCGACTGTCTGGGTCTGCCCGTCGGTCATCGTCCGCTCCAGTCGGGCGTAACGTTTGCCTCGCGCTAAGGTTCCGGCGAGGCAATGCGTCAGCACCCGCTCCGAAGCCGTGTTTCTCGCGATCAGCTTCACAGTCCGAAGCGAAACCCCTCACGATCCGGTGACGACGGTCCGCGGCGAGGGCGTCGAACCGAAGATCGTATATCGTTCAATCCGCCGAGCGGCGGATGCACGCCCTCGACGACCTTGATCCCCAATGATCCGTCGCTCGCTAAAGCCGCAAATCACATTTGTATTGATATAACATATCAAAGATTTTCAATTATGGAACTTACGCTGCTGATTCAACAGCACTTTATCGGCTTTCACTCCGCCAGTTTGTTAAATTCCTTCTCGACTTCAGACCAGTTCTGGTCTTCAGGTTCGGCTTCAATCCGAGAAAGTTTCGACATTGCAAGTCGCGTGAATAATCATCGAGGTCCTGGCGCGTGGGCTTGGGCGCAGGTTCAGTGAGCGAAACCGAGGAGCCGACTACGCCGACCGATAGTTCCGAGCAGCGCAGATCGTCGTGTCAGAATCTCCGGAGCCGCTGCGTTTTGCGTCGGTCTGCAATGACTCGTCCTTGCATCAGCATCGGCTAAACTGTCGCGACATGTCATCGTGGCATGAGCAGCCTTCTTCGAAACGACGGACGACCAAGCTGCTCATCCCGAAGGGCGGCGGCCCAAAGCGACAGCCGCCCTCCAGGTATCGCGCGAATTAACGGTTTACATCGCTCTTGCCGGAGTTACCGGGAACTCCGTCACCGCCGCCATTACCGAAACCGTTATTCGGGTGCTTGCCGCCCCCACCGCCGCCGTCGCCATCGCCGTCGCCATCGCCGTCGCCGTCACCATCGCCATCGCCATCGCCGTCGCCGTCACCGTCGCCGTCGCCGCCGTCACCATCGCCGCCGTCACCGGTGTCGTAACTCGCTTGCGCAACGTCGATGACAAAAGGCGCGGAATACGCTGCCAAAAGCGCAAGTGCCGTTGACAGAGTCAGAATGCGTGTAAGCTTAGCCACTGTTATCTCCCCTAAAATCCGGAACATGTACAACGCGGCGGTTGAGCGCGAACAAGGCTATCTCATCGCGTTGTTTTCAGTTGGGGTTGTAGAATTTTCGGTCTATTGCGCTCTCGCTTAGTTTAATACCGCGCAATAATTAAAAAAAGCGGGACCAATGGATTAGCTATATTGAGTGGAACAGCTATTATATAATTTTGCTTTTAGTACGATCGGGCTATAAAAGAATAAATATACTCGCCGTTTGGACTAAAGTAAACTGACGCCTAGGACCTTAGTCCGATCGGCACCGTCAGAGGTCTTAAGACCGTCGCGAAACACTCCCACTATCCATAGTGCGGCGGGTGAGCGCCTACGGCCACTTATAGTCCACTGAAATACCCACGGCGTGCCTATTGCTCGATCGGTTGGATCGAGCACCAAGTCGAAGAACGCGAGAAACCAGTAAGGCGGGGCAATGTCTGTGAACGGTCGCATCACTACCCGCCTCCTACGTCGGCTTCCAGATAATGCATTCTCCGCAGGCTTACCGCTCATTGTTGCCGCGTTGCTCGCGATCCTGCTGGCGAACTCCCGGCTCGCAGCATCATGTGTTGCTCGCTTGGTACTAGTCTCGGTCCATTCAGCGTGCAGCAACGGATCAATGATGGATTGATGGCGCTCTTCCTTTTGCGCATTGAGCTCGAGAGGGGGTCCATGAACAATTGTCGAGCCGGAGAAGCTGTCTTCTGCCCGACACTGCAGCGACGGGTGGAATGCTAGTACCGGCGGTATTTTACGCCTTCTTCAATCGAGATGACGCAGAAGCGCTGCGGGGCTGGCGACACCTTCGGCGACGGACGTAGCTTTCGCCTCGGCGTGTTGTCTTTGCTTGGACCCCATGTTCCGTCGTTCGGTGTAGTCGCGGATTTATCTATCGGGAAATTGATCGGCATCTTATCTAGCCACGCCCAGGAGAGGAAGCTTTCAAAAGGAAGCGAAGCGTCTTCGTTGCTTGCGGCCACAATCGAGAACAACAAAGGCACTTCTCATGAATATTGTGTCGCGCCGTCCCTCAGCGGCGTCAGGTCTCAGCCTGCTATGAGTGCCCGCGCTGGTCCCCCGCGCGGGCACTCGCCGTTCTGTCCTATCAGGGAAAGCCTGACCGGCAGACTTGGCGCTGCCGGTCGCTGTTGTTCGCCGCTCAGATCTGCCAGTCGGCGTCGAGCGAATAGGCCTTGATATAGTCGACCTTCATTTCGGCGCCGCCGACGAGGCCCTCGGTTGGCGAGCCTGCCATGCCTCCGACGGCAAGATTGACGAGCATGTACATCGGATCGTGCATGTCAGCTGGGGTGTCGGCGCGAGCGATCGCCGCATCATCGAAGTACCAGACGATTTCGTCTTCCGTCCAAAGCACACCATACTTGTGGAAGCCGCTTGTATCGGTGAGCTTGGCCGCGCTCGCAATGCTGGTTTGCAAACCGGTCTCGTTGGAATGCACGGTAGCGATGACCGTATTCGGATCCTGGCCGCGCATTTCCACGACGTCCAGTTCCGGCGGCCAGGAACCGTCCGCCGGCAGCAGCCAAAAGGCTGGCCATGCCCCCTCGTCGTCCGGCATGTCGGCGCGCATCTCGAAATAGCCGTAGGTCTGGGCGAAGGACGAGTAGGTCGTCAGCATGCCAGAGGTGTAATCATAGCCGTCGGTTTCGGCCTGGATCGCCTCGGACGCCGGTTTGGCGGTGATCGTCAGAACGCCGTCCGTGACCGAGAATGGATTGGCCGCGGCGGTCGGCTGATAGGCCGGATTGATGTACCACTGCAATTCGCCGTTTCCGGTGAGAGTCGCTCCCTTCTCCGGCGCCCACCAGAACTTCGGGTCCCACACACCGCTTGTGCCGTCGTTGAGCTGAAGCGTGTTGAACTCGTCCGAGAAGGTCTGCGTCAGAACGGATCGGTCCAGCGCCAGGCTGAACTGGCTCGCCTGCAGCTGATCGGCGGTGGTGTTCGCAAAGACGAGGCTCTCTCCATCGGCGAGGCTCAGTTTGAGATTGGCGGCCTCCTGGGTCACGTTTGCCACGATCTGCTCGAAAGACGTGAAGCCGTAACCTTCGAGCCTGACGATATCGTCGGCGCCGAAGTCGCTGATCAGGTCGCTACCGTTGCCGCTCTTGAAAGCGAACGTATCCTGACCGCCGGCCCCAATGAGGACATCATTGCCGGCCCCGCCGTCAAGCGTCTGGCTGCCCGCGCCGCCGGTGATGATGTTGTCAGCACTGTTTCCGAAGGCAAAACGGTCGTCGCCGGTGACCGTCAGGTTCTCGAAATTCTCCGGCAGCGCATAGTTCATCCAGGTGCTGATAGTATCAACACCCTCGCCGGGCGCCTCAGAGGCCTGGTTGCCCCCTGAATAGAGATAATAGATATCGTCGCCTGTGCCCCCGATCATGGTGACATGGACGGAACTGTCGCCCCACATCGAATCGTTGCCGGCGGTTCCGTAGAGGACCGATCCGGACCCGCTGGCGGAAAACCATGCCGTAGAACCGCCGCTATAGGACAGCGGCTCGCCCAAGGCATTAGTGACCGTTCTGCTCATCGAGAAGTCTCCTGTTTAGTGGTACGACCCCCGCCCCGCAGGAGCACCCCTTAGCATCCCGTAGTGTGACTTGTCGCACACACTCGCGCCTTATCCGGGCACCTCGAGCTTGCCGAACAAAGGTTGGAAGTTACCGCTGTGGCCGCCGCAGGCCCAGCTTAACGGCCGTCAAGCTCAAGTATCGGGCTGGTGGCGGGATGACGACGGCGATGGTGGCGCAGATGGCAGCGCCCCTCGAAAGAAAGTGCCACAGATGGCCTGATTTATCGGAACCATCGGAGGAGCCCTGCGTTTGGCGCAATCGCTCCTATCCGAGGCGATGTTCTTCGAAGCAGGGTCGGCTCAGCACCCCTCCCTGTTCTCCCGAGTCGACCAGCTGGCAGCGCCCTCTCCTTCCGTCTGGGGCGCTGCCTTTCATTGGTCAAGAGAGAAAGCCGATCCTTTCGGCCCTCGTCCACAGACACAACGATTGACGTCTTGCTGGATCGTTATGGTGCAGGCATTGCTCTCGGTGATCGTGGAATTCCTTACCCCAGGAGAAGAGGCAGCTACGTCCCGAACATCGCGTCTCCACAAGCCTAAAGGCTCCTGTAATGCCTCGCGGGACAGCTCGGGTGAGACAGCGCCGTCTGGTCGTCCATCGTCCGTCGGCTATCGGGTACCGCGCCGCGCCACCCTTTCTCTTTCTCTGATGATGCGGTCGCGCTCACCAACAACTTGTGCCAAGCTCTGCGCGAAACTGACCAACAATTTGCGCGCTGTTGTGGCATCTCGGCCATCGCTCTCCAGCTTGGCAACGAGCTCCCCTTGTAGTGCGACGAGCTTGCCGGCCTCGGCAACGCGCCGTTCTGCGGCCGCAAGTCGCTTCTCGAGTTGAGAGAGTTCGTCCATGTTAAAGTATAGCACGGATCTGCCGCGTCTCAGGCTGCGAACTACTCGGCAAGGGGCTTAGGACCTTTGATGCACTGTGTCGAATTCAGGTACCAGGCTGAGAATCAGTCGGTGGTAACTCCGACGGCTTGCTGGTTCACCTTCTGGATGTCTTTCACTCCGTTCAGTTAATCCAGAGCTCCAATTCGGAAGCGACAATGATGACCGTACGCCTGATCTTCAACATTCTCGCCGTGTGTGGCACGGGCCTTTTCACCAGAGCCCTGCTGACTATCGGCCCGACGCTGGGCTCCTATTGAAAGAGCCTGTCGCCGGCCGAATTTCTCGATTGGTTTTCAACGAACATCCATTTCATCGGCAAAACGCTGCCTGTCTGCCTCGCCACGATGCTTCTTGGCTTGGCCGGCTCACTCTGGCTGGGATGGTCGGACGTGCAACAACGCTACCTCTGGGGCGTCGCGTTGGTCTGCATTATTGATAACGGGCCGATGAACAGCCAGTTCGTCAGCAAGTCCATTCCCCCTGATCGGGTTGCTGCAGTGCTGAGCATACGGCTGATGCTCCACGCTGTCCGCATCGTGCTTGGACTCATCGCCTCTGCCATGGGCGTGATCGCGGTGTATTTGGGCTGACGGATGGCGGCTGATCCCATCGCGCTCAAACTCGCGGCGAAGCGAGCGAGCGCCCCATTCGGGGCACTGGACGACGACGCCACTAGCCGCGTTCGACGCCCTTTGCTGCCACGGTGCCATTGACGTCAGCCGACATCAGAAACTCCGACAATTGCTTGGCAGCTTCTGTGTCCTTTGGATCGGCGCTGATGCCGATGGCGAAGTCGATTTAACTTTGGAGTTCCGACGGAAACCGCCCGACAAGCATGAGGTCGGGAGCGGCGGCGAGGATTGAGGTCACGGGAACAACCGCCAACTCGGCTTCGCCACGGGCTACAGCCAGCGCTATCTGCCCTCCTGCTATACCCACTAGCCTGGGCTTCACCTCGTTCGCTATTCCTAGGCGCTCTAGCAAACCGGAGAAGTAGCCGCCGCTGGTTCCGTCAGCAGCGTAGGCGATTGATCTGACGTTCTTCAATACGTGTTCGATCGCTTCCACAGAGCCTATGTCGAGCGGTCGAATGCCCGCCCTGGCTGCCACGCCCATTGACCCGCTCGACGTCGCCGGCATGATGATTCTCCTAGGTATTGTTGCGATGTTTGCCATAACTTGGCTCGCGGCCTGAGGACTAAATCGGGACTGAGATGCAGTTAGATTAGCTGTTGAATCCCAAGAAAGCCGTAGACCGCGATCGCGAGCAGGGCGAGGACCAGCAATAGAATGATTATCGTCGATTCTCTCTTAGTCATTCCGGTGACATAAGAGCGTACAACCGGTTTGGAATAGGACTGAAGTCTTACGACAACGAGTTGCCGCACCCTCGGTCGAGCGCAAACGAGATCAAAACCGCTTGCGCCCTTTTCGGCGGAAGCCACCCCCCGTCAACCGACACGATGTTGTGCAGGTTGCGCGTTGGGAGAGCGGCTGCCCAATGATGAAGCAGCACGCTGGGTCGGAAGCTGGTTGTACACCGGGATTTCATGGGGACCGGCGTCGGCCCCGCCGCCGACATCTGTGACGAACCGCATCGAAGTCGACGAACGCGGCGGATCACAGGCCCGCGAGTCATAGTGACGATTTCACCTTTTCCGCGACTTCGGGAGAAAGCCACTTTGTCCAAATCTCGGGATTCTCCTCCAGAAAGTATCTTGCAGCATCCTCGCCCGTGGCTTGATTCTCGGTCATCCAGGCTAACAGCTCGTTCAGCGTGGCATTGTCCCAGCGCCTCTTCTTCAGGTAGTCCATCGCCGCACCGGCACGATCAGCGAACTCGCGGGTGACGAGCGTCTCCACTTTGTCGGTCGGCCAATCGTTTACTTTCGGATCTTCGCAATCAACCACCGTGTTGCAACGCTTCCATTCCGCTGAATCGTGTGGCGCGTCGAAATCCAGCTTGACCATTTGGTATTTACCGAGCAGCGAAGTCGGTGACCAGTAGTAGCCGAACCAACCGACCCTGCGTTCGCGAGTAGACACTGCTAGGATATGCGCAGCAAGAACCCCGCCGAAGCTGCGTGCGAGTGCGTTAGGCGCTACCAATCCCAGGTCTGGCGATTATACCAATCGTCGATGTCGCGCCGCGCACGGTCCTTTTCGATGCCGTAGCGCTCCTGGATCTTGCCTTCGAGCTGGTCGCGGTTGCCGGCGATCCGGTCGAGGTCGTCGTCAGTGAGCTTGCCCCACTGCTCTTTGATCTTGCCTTTAACCTGCTTCCAGTTTCCTTCCACGCGGTTCCAGTCCATTGCGTATCCTCCTGTTCACATATTGTGAAACTCAAACCCGCAACGCAGGATTTTGTTCTGCTAGCCGTCGCCGCTGATTCAGGACGTAGGTCTCCTGATCACCCACTGCGGTCGTTAGGGGCGCGATCCTTCGATGATCTCCGGCTGCCCGTTTAAGGTTCATCGACCCTCGCAAGTTGGAAGAAGTAGATCCGTTCGTCGCCGCTCATCGCCCCCATGATTCTCTGCTCATGGATCCGACGGAAATAAACGACGATAGGTTGACCGTCGTAGAGCATGGCGGCACCTGCCACGCCGTCAAACGGCATGGATTTCAGGGAGGCCACCGGGCCGTTCGCCCGAAGTCCACACTGGAGATACGGAAACAGGTTTCTCGCGACGCGCATCCTGCCGATCTTGCGGAACCGGAGCGCCAGGCGAAGTAGTATTCTTGCCGGATCGATCGCGATCAGCCGCCGCTCGCCCGAACAAAACAGCAGCGCATCAACGCGCAGGTCTGGCCTAAACCGTTTGCCGAACCAACCCAGATTCTCCAGCACGCCGTCGACCCGATGCCCAGCCGGGATGCCACGCCCCCTCCATAGCCCGACCATTTCGCGTGGCTCCAACGGCTGCAAGCTTCGAAATATCTCAAGAGCTGTCTGCTGCTCTCTCACCGGAAGAAATGTCCTTGTTCCTGCGCCGCTTGGCCCTCCGCTTGGCGTGGCGTACACATTCCGGAACTCTTTAAGTCTGCAACTCCAACCGCGGTCCGCTGGATTCGTGTCTGCCAGATTGCGCCAACGTCGAGGACCGACCCCAGGCGGACGTCGGCTCGACTGTTCAATGGTCAACCGCTAGCATGCCGCCCATGCGCATTCCAATTGAGTTCGTCCTATTCGGGTTGATGCTGCTGGGTGTCGCGCTGTTCCGCAAACGCGAGCTGGAGATCAGCCTCGTCGGGCTGCTGGTCATACTTGCGTACGCAGCTTTCTTCAGTGCCTTTCCGACCGGGACGGGCGCCGACGGCCTGATCCGTCACCTCGAGCGTGAGTGGGTGATAGCTACCAACCTGCTGCTGCTCCTCATCGGCTTTGAGCTGCTTTCCAGTCATTTCGAGCACAGCAATGTGCCGGACCATCTGCCGCGGCTGCTGCCCGACAACTGGACCGGCGGGCTGGTGCTGCTCGGCATAATCTTCGTCCTGGCCGCATTTCTTGACAATATCGCAGCGGCAGTGCTCGGCGGTGTTATGGCCCGGCACGTCTATAAGGGCCGGGTGAGCGTCGGCTTCCTCGCTGCCATTGTCGCAGCGGCCAATGCGGGCGGGGCCGGCAGCGTTATCGGTGACACGACCACCACTATCATGTGGCTGAACGGCGTGTCACCGATCACAGTACTGGCCGCCTATGTCGCAGCAGTTGCCGCCTTCGCGGTCTTCGGGCCGCTCAGCGCCCTGTACCAGCACCGCTTCCAACCGATCCTTGCCAACGATTTTGGCGAGCGGCCGCTCCACTGGCGACGGGTCTGGATCGTCGCGGTCATTCTCGCCATCGCCGTTGCTGCCAATGTCCTCGCAAATCTGCTCAGCGAGGGCGAGGAAACGGCGCCGTGGTTGGGAATAGCGCTGTGGATCGCGATCCTGGTTACGAGCCCCATCGCGCGACCCGACTGGTCGGCAATGCGGCCGGCGGCCAAGGGAGCGATTTTTCTCGTTGCCCTGGTGCTCTCGGCCTCACTAATGCCGGTGAGGGCCTTGCCGGACCCTTCCTGGCAGTCGGCCTTTTTCCTCGGGCTCCTATCGTCTGTATTCGACAACATCCCGCTTACCGTGCTCGCCTTGCGGCAGGGCGGATATGACTGGGCACTGCTCTCCTATGCGGTCGGCTTTGGCGGCTCGATGGTTTGGTTCGGCTCCTCTGCCGGCGTGGCTCTGACCAACGAATACCCGGAAGGTCGCTCGGTGACGGCATGGCTAAAGCAAGGGTGGTTCGTTCCACTTGCCTATGTGGTGGGCTTTGCCGTCATGCTGCTCGTGACGGGGTGGGACCCGAGCTAACGCTTGGATCGATCCGCTTGACTTCGACCGCCCTCGCCGGCAAGTGCGCAGAACGGCTGGATCGGGGCCCTGACCAGAATTGCGGCCGAGGCGCCTTTGCCGGACATTGCGCTTGACGTGCGTCAATGCCACGCGAACTACGGCCCCTATGATCATCACGGTCTGCAATGATTTTCGGAGACAGGGATGAACGAGCAGCTTGGAAAGAAGATCCTGGCGCTGTTGGATCAGCACCGGATCATGACGATTGCAACGCTGAGGCCGGATGGTTGGCCGCAGGCGACCACCGTCGGCTACGTGAACGAAGGCCTTACGCTCTACTTTCTATGCGGTCTGGATAGCCAGAAGGCGGCGAACCTGGCGCGAGACGATCGCGTGTCCTTGACCATCGATCACGACACGCCACAAGTGATGGAAATCACCGGACTTTCCATGGCGGCGCGCGCTGAACTCGTCGTCGACCGAAGTGAAGCGGAAAAGGTGTTGCGGATGCTGCCGTTGAAGTATCCGGGGCAAGTCTCGCTGCCGGGGCCAATGCCGAGTCCGGATCAGGTGCGCATATTCCGTGTCACGCCGACAGTCATCTCCGTGCTCGACTACAACAAAGGTTTCGGCCACACTGATCTCGTCACCTGCTAGCGGCAAGAACCACCGGTTTGTGACCTACCTTCTGCCGTACATCGTACCCGCGGTTTCAACCTGCGGGGCGATCATCGCGGCTAACCCGGAATGCTGGCCGAGTGCCAGCGCCAAAACACTTCCACCGACCGCCACGAACGTCGCGACGGCGGTCATTGCAAACGAAGCAAGATAGCCCACCACACAGCCGGAGCTTCCGATGCGGCCAAAAACTCGGCATACCGCACGGGTTGGATGTGCTGTCGCAGCTTCGATTCAATACCGCCATTGGTTCAGCTTCTGCTCAGCAACGGAGGCGGCTGCGATTATCGACTGCGTCGCGCGAAGTCGCATGTTGATAACGGGAGTTAGTCTCGACCGCATAAACATTCCATGTGTCCGGAAGCGAGATCGTATTAGAATATCGGGACATCGGCAGGAAATCGCCACATCGTGGTGACACAAACCTATGGTTAGTCGAAATCTCCCCTTCGAATATTTTTTCCTGGGTAATGTCCGCTTCTCCGGGGATATTGTTGCTAATATTGGGGCGCGACCGGTTCGAGAGGTCGCTATCGACCCGGAAGGTTGCCAATACCGCTTTGTTGGGCTGGCCGGCAGGGACCGTTGTGGACGTGTCGATGTGGCAGCGCTGCAGCAGCAAGAGTGGATCGTTGCACCCGATCTTATCTATAAGAGGATTGACGGTCTCGACTGAATTCAATCCGATCCACGGCAGACGCCGCGGCCGCTATTGATGCGCAAACCGGCGGTTCGGCGCCTTAGTGTCGAGCTTCGCCTTTCCACCCAACCGCGACGGAGGGAACCGGAACAACCGACCCGAAGCTGTAAAGCCGCCCGAATTGCGCGCCACGTCGGCTCCCTTATCGATCAGCACTTCGACTATCCCGGGCCGGTCTGCGAGTGCGGCGTTGATAAGAGCCGTTGCCCCGTCGCGCGCCCGGCTGTCGACATCGGCCCCTGCGGCAAGAGCCCGCTCGACCGCTGCTGCGTTTCCGCTTGCTACCGCATCTTCCCGCGGTGGCCGTCGTCACCGTGAGAATCAAAGCTAATGACGTCAGCACCGCGCGCATTACCAAACCTTGAACCCTAGCATAACACGCGTCAGGACTTTTCGGCACACCTCACTGGGGTGTGCCCGCGCCGCTTCCGCCCAGCGGGCACACATTGTGATTTTGGAAGTTCGAGATTGAGCGTAGCGTAGTTGCTCAGAACTTCGGCGCCATCCGTTTCTGGAGGACAAGCCCATGGCCATGTTCCCGCGGTGCGCAAGGCGCTGACAAGAGCGGGCTGGAGTTTATCCGACATCGAGCGCATCGAGATCAACGAGGCCTTCGCCGCCGTGCCAATCGCGGTCGCCCACGAGCTCGGCCTGCCGGAAGACATCGTGAATGTCGAAGGCGGCGCTATCGCGCATGGCCACCCGATCGGTGCGACCGGCGCCATCCTGACGACCGGCTCCTGCATGCGATGAAGCGTGAGGGACTGCGCCGCGGGATGGTGACACTCTGCATCGGCGGAGGACAGGGCATTGCACTGGCGCTTGAGGTGCTGTAGCCGTGGCAATATCGGCCGGTGCGGATATTGAAGTCCTGCGGAGCACGTCCTGCGGTACTTGGCGTGGTTCAGGTGCGCCAGAAGAGCATTTTCGCTGGATCAGCAAGCCCGTTCCTTGCCTTGACGTGCGTCACAAGCTATCGGCAAGGCGGCCTACACCATCGACGTCAAAGTGCACGCAGCAGTGCGGCACGCCGCGGCTCGACGGTGATCCGGGTTCAATCGCACCCGGCCTCCCACCGAGATCCGAAACGAGCTCCGGTGGCGCAAGTCTAAGGTCCGTTTATTGGTGTAATGCCGGGCTTTTGGCAGTACGGCAACGAGTGTCCGCAGTCCACCCTGGTGAGACCTACACGAACGAGCAGAGTCGACCCGAAGCGGACTGTCAGTTCGTTGCGGGACGGCAGGTATGCGCCAGAAGCAGAAGTCATCCTGGAAACAGCCAGGTTCCGCTCTCGGCCCGAAGCTGCCGCTCTACGAGATCGCATGGAATGTCTGTACTGGCACCAAAGCAAACGACACCCGGCAGCAGAAGCTAGTGCTCAATCGCCGTTCTGCCGCTAAACTTGCGCAGACAGAGGACGAAGTCACGCGACTTCCGTGCAGACAAAATCGCTGAATTGTCCGTCCGGATAGGCGGCCGAAAACGCCGATTGAATGAAAGCCGCCGACGTATCCGGCGCGTCCACGACGGCAGTTTCGATTCCCGCCGCCCGCGTGAATGGTAATCGGCCGCGGATCAGTTC
>NZ_JASKLR010000030.1:14466-40290 GCF_030124325.1 Sinorhizobium sp. 8-89 | reverse complement strand
GGTAAGGTCGGCGGCCACCGCCTGCGAGATCAAGGCGGCCGACTCTCGTGTGCCGTTCTCGTCGAAATCGAGCCGGGGGGCGGACTGATCGGCACGCACGTCGAACCCATTCAAGGTGGCGCGAAAATAGCCCCAGGTTCTGCTTTCGATCATCAACACGAAGAAGTCGGGAAGTGCCAGCAGCCGCGACGTCGGCAGGACCTGTTCGAGGCGCTGCTGTATTTTCGTGAGTAGCACGATCGCCTGATGTCGCGACCGTGCCATATCGACCTGTTCCGGGGCATCGGTTTCGGGCAGGAGACCAATATCCATCGCCTGCCGTGTAGCCACCGCAACCGCCAGTGAAAGCGGGTGCTCGACGGCAAATTCGATCGTCAGCGAGCAAATGGTGCACATTTGGTCTCCTGCCTCCGCTCAAGCGGTCACGATGTTGAACCAGAACTCGAAGTTGTCGAGCAGGCCGACAAATTCCGAGAGCTTCTTCGGATCGCCCGTGAGCTTGGCCTTTCCTTCGACCACCTGTTTCTCCATGGTGGAGACGCCAAGCATGACATCGTTCAGGTCCGTTCGCGTCGTGACAATGGAGGCGTCCGCATTTGGGAGGCTCTTGTCCTTCGAGTAATGGATGGCAGAGTTTTCGACGCCGACGACGTATTTCTCCTTGGTGTCGGTCAGTTCCAGGTTCAGGTTGATCGTCTTGCCGGCGGCACGATCGCCGTTCAACCTAACGCCCAGGAAATCGAAGAACATCTCGATCGGCATCGCCCTGATCGTATCAGGACTTGCCGTATTCGGCGTCGGAAGCTGGGTAACCCCGTCGCGTAATTCCCGCGCACCTGTCAGATAGAAATTGCGCCAAGGCCCAGACTCGGATTGATAGCCCAGTTGCTCGTAAGTGTCGGCAAGCAGGTGCTTCGCGGCGACGTTATTTGCGTCAGAAAATACGACGTGGTTCACTACCTCCGCGACCCAGCGGTAGTCCCCCTTCTCATAGGATTCCTTCGCCTGACGCAAGACATTGTCAGCGCCTCCCATGAAATCGACGTATCGCCGCCCCGCCTCCGTCGGCGGCAACTGATGAAGGTTCGCGGGAACGCCGTCGAAGAAACCGAGACGAAGGTTATACTGCGCTACCGCGTCATGATAAACGGAGCCATAGTAGCTTCTGCAGGCCCAGGTGGTCGCCAGCCCCGGCGGCAGCCGGATCACTTCGCCGATTTCCTTCGGGGTCATGCCGCTGTTGGCCATGCGCATGACCTGGTCATGCAGGTAGCGGAACATGTCGCGCTGCTTCTTGATGTGGTTCACAACCCGTTCATTGCCCCATGTCGGCCAATGATGGGAGGCGAAGAGGACTTCCATGTCACCGCCGAACATGTCCAGCGCCTGCTGCAGGTATTTCGACCAAAGCAGTCCATCACGAACCTTCGCGCCGCGCAGTGTGTAAAGATTGTGAAGCGTGTGGCAGGCGTCTTCAGCGGCGCAGAATGCCTTGTATTTCGGAATAAAGAACATGAACTCTGAAGGGGCCTCCGATTCCGGAGCCATCAGGACCTGAAGCTCGACGCCGTCGATGGTGATCTTTTGTCCCGTTTCCGTTGCCCAGTCGGTCGGAAGCGCCAAGCCGATCTCGCCGCTCGACGTCGATTTGCCAAGCCCGCCGTCGACCTGTCCAAGCGGGCCTCTGGGGAGCAGGTTTCCATACATGTAGCTCGCGCGCCGGCTCATCGCGTTTCCGGCGATGATGTTTTCGCCGACGGCCGCATCGGTGAAGTCTTCCGGCGCGATGATCTTGACCTTGCCTGCGTCGATATCGGCCTGGTTCACGAGGCCGCGCACGCCGCCATAGTGGTCCACATGGCTATGAGTGTAGATGACCGCGACGATCGGCTTGTCGCCGAGCTTGGGAATGACGAGTTGCTTCCAGACGGCGGCTGCGGTCTCGGAGCTGACGAGCGGGTCGATAACGATATAGCCGGTATCCGTACGGATGATGCTCATCACCGAGAGGTCATAGCCGCGCGCCTGATAGATGCCGTCGACCACTTCGAAGAGACCGTGGATCATGTTGAGCTTGGCCATGCGCCAGAGGCTCGGGTTCACCGTGTCGGGCGCGTCGTCGGTCTCGGAGGTGCCGAGAAATTGATAGACGCTGAGGTCCCAGACCGGCACGCCATCGGCGTTCTTGATGATCGCCGGGTCAGGCAATGCCGCAAGCAGTCCCCGGCGCGAATCCTCGAAGTCCTGGACATCGTCGAAGGGAAGCCCGTTACGATACATGGCGTTGTATTCAAGCGTCGCCTGGGTTGCCGGCTTCGGCTCGTTGCCGGATTGCGGAACAGGTGGTGCATCCTGAGCATTCGCCTCCCCGGATCGGCCGACAAAGGTAACCGCCAGACCCGCCGATGCCATACCGCGAAGGAAATCCGATCGGCTGATGCCGCTGCTATCTGAAGGGCTCATGTTGTCCTCCTACCCTTTCCACAACCTATTGACGAGGGGACGTAGGGCGGTAGGCACTGAAGGGAAGAAGCGTCGCAGTAACATTTGCGCTCACGCGCCTTGGATTGGACGTTCGGTTGTCGGCCTTAGACGGCGCGCAGCGCAAAGCAGCCGGAACGAATGACAGCTTCTGGCCGGAAGCAGCCTTGACCCGAAGCGCTGCTGACTTCCTTTCACCATCCTATTCCAGACGATCGGCTGGCCGGGACGAGCGACTGCTTCGGATGGTTTCCCGCCGTACGCTTCCGAGATCGGAACGAGCAAGTAGCGCCAGAAGCAGAAGTTATCCTGGAAACAGCCAGGTTCCGCTCTCGGCCCCAAAGCGGTCAGTTATTCGACTTGACGAGGATGTCTCCTGTTGCCGAAATGAGGTCGGGGAACGCGTCACTGATGGTCGCCACACAGAGACGTTATTTGAACGGGA
Organism: Sinorhizobium sp. 8-89; assembly: GCF_030124325.1. Taxonomy (GTDB): domain Bacteria; phylum Pseudomonadota; class Alphaproteobacteria; order Rhizobiales; family Rhizobiaceae; genus Sinorhizobium. The sequence goes on along the minus strand of NZ_JASKLR010000030.1, from coordinate 37,364 downwards.
GAGATCGACCCGAAGCCGTCATTCACAAGACGGGGCCGGAAATTTCCGGTGTTGCCCGAACAGTCGACATTTCTCATTTCCGCTGACGTAGGTCTGAATCGGATGCGGCGGCTGAGCCCTCGGGATACTGAGCTCCTCTCAATCGCCGTCGCGCGGAATTCACCGTCGGACCGAAGGCGAGTGCCGCGGCCACGCCTGCGAACAGGGAGTTGGCCGCTTGGTGTTCGCAGTAAGGCAGAGCTTTTCCCTCGCTAGCGGTACGGACAAGGCGTATAGTTCTTGATTGTTGAGGGCACTTCAGATCAAGCGATACAGACCTTTGGCTTGAGGTCAGGCGGACTCTACATTCGTAATTGCTTGGGCCGCTCACCGGCGTGGGCTTCCTGTTGAAATAGTCTTTCGCGCGATTCTGACGGGTATCTTCCTTCTTGTTGTAGAGGGAGCGTTCCGATGCAGATCATCCAGAGCCGCCGCTCTTTTCTGGCCAGCGTAGCTGCAGCTGGCGCCGCTGGTCTGACTGCCGCAGCATCGTTTGCGACTGAGGCGCCATTGGAAACCAGCACCATCCGATTGGCAAAGATCAGGGGCATCTGCATCGCCCCCCAGTACGTCGCCGAGGAGCTGCTGCGTTTGGAGGGGTTCAGAGACATCCGCTATGTGATGGCGGAAGCAGGCTACGGCCAGTCCGAGAAGATCGCGCGCGGTGATGTGGACTTCAGTTTGAACTTCGCTGCACCACTTGTCCTTGCGATCGATGCGGGCGACCCGATCACCCTGCTGGCGGGCGTGCATCCAGGCTGCTTCGAGCTGTTCGGAGACGAAAGCATTCACAGCATCACAGACCTGAGGGGCAAAACTGTAGGCATACAAGGCCTAGGTTCAACGCCGCACGTGTTCGTGACCAGCATGGCGGCCTATGTCGGCCTTGACCCACAAAAGGACATCCGCTGGGTGACCGATCCATCCGTCGGGCCCATGGAGCTCTTCATCAAAGGAAAAGTACACGCATTTCTCGGATTTCCACCCGAGCCTCAGGAACTGCGCGCCCGCGACATCGGCCACGTAGTCGTAAACAGTGCCATCGATCGCCCCTGGTCGCAGTACTTCTGTTGCATGCTGGCTGGCAATACGGACTTCGTTCGGAACAACCCTGTCGCCACCAAGCACGTGTTGCGCGCCATTCTCAGGGCGGCAGACCTGTGCGTCGCCGAGCCGCGGCGCGTCGCGCGCCAGATCGTCGATGGCGGATTCACCGACAACTATGATTATGCCCTCCAGACGATGAGCGAGGTGCCGTACGGCAAATGGCGCGAATACGATCCCGAGGACACGATTCGGTTTTACGCCCTGCGGCTGCACGAGTCCGACATGATCAAGTCGAGCCCGCAAGAAATCATTGCCAACGGTACCGATTGGCGCTTCCTCATTGACGTGAAACGCGAGCTAAAGACGTAAGCGGATGGCCGGCGCGCTCTTTCGAAAGGAAGGAGGTCCCCAATGCAGATCATTCAAAATCGTCGCACTTTTCTGGCGGGTCTGACGGCGGCCATAGGTGCAGAGCTGTTCAAGGTCCGGGCGTCCAGCGCCGCTGCGGAACCGGCCCCGGAAACGATCTCTGTCCGCTTGCCGCGGTGGATCGGTGGCGCCTACTGCTGGGCGGGCTTGTACATCGCAGGAGAGCTGCTGCGCGCCGAGGGCTTCACCGATGTCCGCTACGTGCAAGGCGACCCGAGCGTCGATCAGTCTGTGTGGATTGCACGCGGCGAAACGGATTTCAGTCTGAACTACGCGGCTGTTCACGTCTCTTCGATTGACGCCGGCATACCGATCAATGTGCTTGGCGGACTGCATTCCGGATGCCTCGAACTGATCGCCAACGACAGCGTCCACAGCATTACGGATCTGCGAGGCAAACGGGTGGGCGTGTTTGATCTCGACTCGGCGGGGTATGTGTTAGTCGCTCTGATGGCCGGCTATGTCGGCCTCGATCCCGTCAAGGATATCGATTGGGTCATCGTGCCCAACGATGAGACGATGGCGAGCAGCTTCGTCGAAGGAAAATTCGACGCATTCCTCGGCCAGCCACCCGTTGTGCAGGTGCTGCGCCCCAAGAAAATCGGCCATACGATCCTCAATTCGACCATCGATCCACCGTGGTCGCAGCATTTCTGCTGTATGATTTCCGCCACCGAGGATTATGTGAACAAAAACCCGGTGGCGACCAAGCGTGTCCTGCGGGCAATCTTCAAGTCAGCCGACCTCTGTGCATCGGATCCTAAATTGGTTGCACGGCAGGTGGTCGACCGAGGTTTCGTCCCCAGCTACGAGATCGCGCTGCAGACTCTCACCGACATCCGCTACGATAGATGGCACGACTACGACGCCGAAGCCTCTCTGCGCTTCTACGCGCTGCGCATGCAGGAGACGGGCATGATCAAGTCGAGTCCCAAGGAAATCATCGCCAATGGTACGGATTGGCGCTTCCTCAACGAGTTGAAACACGAGCTCAAGAGATGAGGAGTGGCCGGCCGCTTTGAAGGGGATGCCGCATGCAAATCATCCAAGACGATCTGGAGGACTCTATCCGTTTCTACGCACGTCGCCTGCAGGAAACAGGCATGATCCAATCAAGTCCCCAACAGATTATCGCGAATGGCACAAACTGGCGCTTCCTCGAAGAGCTCAAACGGGAGTTGAAGACATGAGCGCTTGGCCTGTGCATACGCTGGCACTGGCCCTAGCACTACTGGCTCCGGCGGCGCCAATGTCAGCCCATGATGCATCGCACGCCGAGCGCTTGCCGACGATCGGAGCGGCGCCGGACTTTACCCTGACGTCGCAGGACGGCGAGCCTCTGTCGCTCCGCGACTTTCGCGGCAAAGTGGTCGCCGTCGCATTCATCTTTGCTTCCTGTGCCGACATTTGCCCGATGCTGACCGACAACATGGCGCGTGTGAAGGATGCGCTGGGCCCTTTGTTCGGCCCGCAGATCAGCTTCGTCTCGATCACCGTCGACCCGGAGCGGGATACGCCCGAAGTGCTGAAGCAATACGCGCAGAATTTCGCCGCCGATGTGAATGGCTGGTCGTTCCTTACCGGCGATCCGGCAGTCGTTCATGATGTGGGGCGGAGATATGGCGTCATAGCGAGGAAGACGGCGAGCGGCGACGTCGACCATATCCTGCTGACGTCGCTTGTGGACCGTAACGGCAGCTTGCGCGTGCAATATATCGGCGCCAGTTTCGACTTGGAGGAGTTCCGGAGTGATCTTCTCAGCCTTGTGGATGAAGCACGGTAGTATCGCGAGCCGGCTGATGAGTTGGGTTGCGCGTCTGCCGGTGCGCGTCCAGACCAAGCTCCTGATTGCGTTCCTATCGATCGTCGGACTGCTGATCGTGCTTGGGGCCGTCGGGTTGCAGGTGTTGAGCGGGGTCAACGATCAGACAACTGAGCTGATCAAGCTGCAGCGCAGGATCGCAGCCTATCGCCAGGTCCAGCACGACACGACCAATCAGCTCTACAGCATCTCGACGGCACTTTTGCTGCAAGACGAGAGGATGCTGGATGCGGCGCTACGCCAGCTCAGCCAGTTCGGTTACGACCTCGACCGCATGGAGTTCGTCGCCACAAGCGAGGTGGGCGTGCTCGGTCAGGTTCGGCTCGAGTATGACCGGTTTACGGCTGGCGTGATGCGCGTCGTGGAGCTCATCCGCTCCGGCCGCACAGAGGAAGCACGTAAAGTCCAGCTCGATGAGATCATGCCGTCGGCCGACAGGCTCGAACGGCTGACAAATCAGCTGGTCAACATGGCCGAGGCTGACATGGTGACGGCAATCGAGGTGACGGAGGGAGCCTACGATGCCTCGCGGCTGGTCGTAGTTTCCTTTGCCGTGGGTAGCATCCTGTTGGCACTGGGTCTTGGCTACGTCATCTCCTGGTCGCTGGTCGACCCCGTCAAGAAGATCGAGGCGCGTTTGCGCCAGATAGCGGCTGGCGACTTTGCCCAACAGGTTGCCGTCGGCAACCGGGACGAGCTTGGTGCGCTCGCCGACAATGTCAACCAGACCTCAGCGCAACTCGGACGGCTGTACCTTGAAATCGAGACCCGCAACCGAGAGCTGACCGAAACACTTGAGCAGCAGATGGCGACGAGCGCGATTCTTCGCACGATCGCCGCTTCCCCGACCGACATTCAACCCGTCCTGGATGCCGTTGCCGAGAGCGCGGCAAAACTCTGCGACGCTTACGACGCGGCCATACTCCTGAAAGACGGTGAGTCGCTGGCAATCAGGGCGCATCACGGCCCGATCCCGATTGATTTCGTGAAATGGCCGATCAGCCGTGACTGGGTTGCCGGTCGCGCCTTTGTAGACCGGAAGACAGTGCATGTAAGCGATCTCAGCACCGCAGGCGATGATTTCCCCGCTGGCCGACAAATGGCTGTGCGGCTTGGCCATCGGACGACCCTTGCTGCCCCGCTTCTGCGGGAAGACGAAGCCATCGGAAGCCTGATAATCCGTCGAGTAGAGATTCGGCCATTCGACCGCAAGCAGATTGAACTGCTCACGACCTTTGCCGACCAGGCGGTGATCGCAATCGAGAATGTGCGTTTGTTCCAGGAGGTCCAGGCGCGCACGGCCGAACTCGCGCGCTCCGTCGCCGAATTGGAAGCGCTTGGAGAGGTCACCAAGGCGGTCAATTCGACGCTTGATCTCGACACAGTATTGCAGACGATCGTAGCAAAGGCCGTGCAACTCTCGGATACGGATGCGGGTACTATCTATGTGTTCAGCAACACCAGGCAACAGTTCCGACCGCGTGCAACTTATGGAATGAGCGACGAGCTCGTTGCCGCCATCTCTGGGCAGCCCATCTCTCTGAATGATCCAGGGATCGGTGATGCCGCACGGCGCCGCGAACCTGTGCAAGTGCCCGAACTTGTTGAAGGAACGCCGAGTCCCGTTCAGAAAATCATCCGGGACGCTGGATATCGCGGCGTCCTGATCGTTCCATTGCTCAGGCCCAACAAGATTGTTGGCGCTCTCGTCGTCAGGCGCCGCAAACCCGGAGAATTCGACGAGCAGGTTGTCCACCTGATGGAAACTTTTGCCGCCCAGTCGGTGCTTGCCATTCAAAACGCCAAGCTGTTCCACGAAATAGAGGAAAAAGGCCGGGAGCTTGAGGCGGCAAGCCGCCACAAGTCTCAGTTCCTCGCGAATATGAGCCACGAGTTGAGGACGCCGCTTAATTCGGTTCTGGGCTTCACCGAGCTTCTGGTCGACGGTATTTACGGTGAGCTTCCGGACAGGGCAAAAGCGACGGTGGCGCGCGTGCAGGCCAACGGTCGCCATCTTCTGGGGCTCATTAACGACGTGCTGGATCTTTCGAAGATCGAATCCGGCCAGCTCACACTGGCCTTTGAGGATTATTCGCTCGGGCAGATCGTTCGAACTACCGCCGCCGCGGTCGAACCGCTGGCGCGGGAAAAGGGCCTAGCGTTCACTACGACAGTTGCGAACGACCTTCCGACCGGCCGCGGTGACGAGCGCCGTCTAACCCAGGTCCTCCTCAATATTGCCGGCAACGCTATCAAGTTCACGGAATCGGGCTCTGTCAACATTCTGGCCAACGCAGCCGATGGCCACTTCGAGATCGTAGTGCGGGACACCGGTCCAGGCATCGAGCCCAAAGACCAGGCGCTCATCTTCGAAGAATTCCAGCAGGTTGACAACAGCAGCACCCGGCAGAAAGGCGGCACGGGTCTCGGTCTGGCTATCTCGAAACGCTTTGTCGAAATGCACGGCGGAACAATAACCGTGGAGTCGGTGCCCGGCTCCGGTGCGACGTTCCGAATTACGATACCAATCGATGCAGAGGAGCACGTTCAAGCGGCATGAGCAAACGAATCCTGATGGTGGAAGACACCGAAGACAATCGCCAGATCGTGCGCGATCTCATCGCGACCACCGAATACGAGCTGATCGAGGCCGCGGATGGTGCCGCCGGCGTGGCGGCTGCGGCGGCGCAGAAGCCGGACTTGATCCTCATGGACATCCAGCTGCCGGTGATGGACGGGTATGAAGCGACTCGCCACATCAAGTCCGACCCGGCGCTCCGGCACATTCCGATCATTGCCGTCACCTCCTACGCGTTCTCGGGGGATGAGGCGAAAGCCCTGGCTGCGGGATGTGACGGCTATATCGCCAAGCCATTCAGCCCGCGCCAACTGCTGGCAAAGGTCCGGGAACTCCTGACCTGAGGGAGGCTGCGCCATGCACGATCCGCCCCGCATTCTCGCCGTCGACGACACGCCGGAAAATCTCGAAATCCTCTGCATGCGCCTCGAGGCGAATGGCTACGAAGTGGTGACCGCCGCGGACGGCGAAGACGGTCTTGCAAAAGCACGCGACCTCAAGCCTGATCTCATCCTTCTCGACATCATGATGCCGAAGCTGGACGGCATCAGCGCCGTGCGCCTGCTCAAGCAGGACATTTCGCTACGATCGATCCCGGTCATTCTGGTGACTGCGAAAGCCGACACGCGAGATGTCGTCGAGGGGTTGGACGCCGGCGGCGACGACTATCTGACCAAGCCGTTCGAGCACAAGGCGCTGCTGGCGCGCGTCCGGTCGATGCTGCGGCAGAAGGCGCTTCACGACACCGTCGAAGCCCAGGCGCAGAGCCTTAAGGACCAGGCGGCCCAACTGGCAGCATGGAACCAATCCCTGGAACAGAAAGTGGCGGAGCAGGTCACGGAGATCGAGCGGATGGCTCGGCTTCGACGGTTTCTGCCTGCTCAGGTTGCCGATCTCATTGTTGCGGCTGACAATGGCGACGCGCTTCTCCAAAGCCACCGACGCGAGGTGTCGGTCGTTTTCTGCGATCTGCGCGGCTTTACGGCATTTGCCGAGACTGCCGAGCCTGAAGAGGTGATGACAGTTCTTGGTGAGTATCATTCCTGTCTCGGTGAACAAATCACCTCCCACGAAGGGACGTTGGAGCGGTTCGTGGGAGACGGCATTCTTGTGGTTTTCAACGACCCCCTGCCCTGCGCCGGCCATACCGAGAGAGCTGTTTCCATGGCCGTGGCGATGCGTGACGCAATTGACGAGCATTCAGAGCGATGGCGCAAGCGGGGCTATTTGCTCGGTTTCGGAATCGGCATCGCGCGGGGTCATGCAACCATCGGAAAGATTGGCTTCGACCGGCGCTCGGATTATGCGGTCATCGGTACCGTCCCGAACCATGCGGCCCGACTGTGCGAGGAGGCGAAACCTCGTCAGATTCTCGTCAGCCAACGGGTCTTCGGGGCAGTCGAGCCACTCGTCGAATCCATTCCTGTTGGAGAATTGACTCTGAAAGGTTTCCACCGCCCGATGCCGGCATACGAAATTGTGCGGTGGCTTGGACCGTCATGGTGACGATCATTAGCCCAGGGGCGCTCACCGATCGGGGCATAAGCGGATCGACCGACCAATAGCTGGTGGCTGCGGTGAAGCCTTCGGCAGTGCCGCCGGCAAGGAGGCCCCACCTCGCGGCAGAGCACGACGAACTCCTATCCCTTCAACTCCCTCTTCAGTTCGTTGAGGAAACGCCAGTCGGTGCCCTCAGCCAGGAGCTTCTGGGGTGTGCTCTTGAGCATCCCAACTTCGTGGAGACGCAGGGCGTAGAAGCGCAACGTGTCCTCAGCGCTATACTCACGCCACTGATAGGGAAGCGCCTTCACGACCTCGAGGGCATGGTCATAGCGTTTAGTGTAGCCCTGGTCCACCATGAACTGCGCGGATTGCTCGGGCTCGCTGGCGCAGAAATCCGCCGCTTTCAAGATGGCGCGGAGGGCGCGTTTGGTGGCCACCGGATTCGTGCGGACGAACTCCCGATTCCCAGCCAGCATGCAGCAGAAGTATTGCGACCAGGGCCGGTCCACGATGCTGCTAATCACCACATGGCCGATCCGCTGCTCCCGCATTTCCTGCGGTTCGGGGGGAAAGCCTAGATAGGCATCGATCTTCCCCTCACTTAGGAGCCGGATGGACTCGGGTCCCGGATACGTGACGAAGTGTATGTCCTTGTGGAGGTCCAGGCCCACATAAGCCGTGATGGTGGCGAGAAAGACGAATCGGCTGGAATCCAGCGTTGGTACGGCCACGGTTTTCCCCTTGAGGTCGCGGATTGCCTGGACGCGATCGGTCCCGAACAGCTCAAAGCAGCCGACGTGGAGTCCTGCTAGAATGACGATGGGATCCCCCGCCTCCAGGCGGAGAAGGAGCGGGGCGGCGAAATGCCCGTTGAGGTCGGCTTCACCAGAGGCGAGGGCCGGCGCGATGTCTGCAGTCCCCCCTCTTTGGAGGTACTGCACGTCGGTGAACCCTTCGCTGCGCAGCAGCTCTTCGGCTACATACTGGGGAGCCTGACAGATGCTGGGGATCCTGACGAGCCGGATCCGCGTCGTCTCAGGCGGTGGCTCCGCAGCGGCTCGCCTGGGGTGCCAGCCCAGGAGCCCCGCAGTTCCCACCGACGTTACCCCATGCAGGAAGCTCCGTCGGCTGAACTGTCCGGAATATAGAGTATGCATGGGAACCTCCCTTCCAAACGCGGGCCAGTGTCACGCCGGGAACGCACCCATGGACGCCTCTGCCCCCGCATGAACAGGTACAACTCTCATACGGTTTAACCGGATGGCGAATGATAGCACATAGTGCCGCGAATTTGGCGCGCGAGGTTGAACCCAGCTGCTCTGTGCACGGACGCGAAGCAGTTCTATCTCCGCGCTATCGCGACAGCTCGCGAGCGGTAGAGGCGCGATCGCTCGCACCGCGATCGGCTCGCTACCGCCGACCTACACCACTTGTCAGGACATCATCTCCGAGCATTTCGGGAAGGTCCACTTTGTCCGCAGTCCCGACATAGACGGTTCTCGCCCGAACTTCTGTTCCCCACCCCATTCCAGACGATCGGTTACGGGCCAATGGACCGGCGGCTTTCGAAAAGCCGGCTCTGCATCCCTCGCCTTGAGGAGGATCGAGCCGCCTGAAGACGATCACACGTGCGATGTATGGCAGAGCAGGCCCGGAGCTCCTTAGGGCACGCATGCTGTGGCTCAACAATAACCATCACCACACAAAGTGAGGAAGGCCCCTTTATGCCAAACTTAACTGAAACAGCCGCATTCTCACTTTTAACTTTTAACTGCCTAGCGACACCGCTTTGTCAGCAAGGTCGAAGAGAGCTCGGAGCTCCGCCGGCAGGCTGCGCGCCGCGGAAGACTGGTATGACGCCTTCACTCACGACGTGTTTCACTGAAACGAAAGTCAACTCCGCTCAACAGCCGGGCCGGCCATTGCGGAAATGCCGCTGCCATTGTGGATACGCCCCGCCTTGGTGCCGGATCGTTGCTCCGGGATCAGCGCTGGAACAGGATCAGGCAGCCGCTCCAGCCGCAGGGAATTCACCACCACGAGGATGCTCGAGCCGGCCATGACCGCCGCCGCAAGGATTGGCTGCAGAAGTCCGAATGCTGCGAACGTCAGCGCGATGAGGTTGTAGCCGAAAGCCCACATAAGATTGGTCAAGATGGTCCTGCGGACCGCGCGGGCCACGTCGATGATCCAGGGCAGCATCCACAATCCATCCGCAGGCAGCACGAGCGCCGCAGTCTCGCGGGCGAGATCGGTGGCGGAGCCGACAGCGATACCGACATCTGCGGCGGCCAAGACCGGCCCGTCATTCAGTCCGTCGCCGACCATCGCCACCGAACCGTGATCATGGCGGAGCCGATCCAGTGCCAGCCGCTTGGCCTCTGGCGAAAGGCCTGCTTGGACGTCCTTGATCCCAACCAGGGCCGCGATCCGCTCCGCCGCTTGCGCCAAGTCGCCGGTCAACAGCGTGATATCGAGTCCGCGCTCACGCAGGGCCGCGATCGCGGCCTGAGCCTCGGGAAGCGGTGAATCATCGAGCGACAGCACGGCTTGAACCCGCTCGCCCCAACCGACATAGACTACCGAATGACCGCTCGCCTCCAGCGACCGCGCACGCTCGGCCAGCGACGGGGGAAGCGGCCAGCCCAGTTCATTCATCAATCTCCCGTTCCCTGCCGCCACAGGCCGGCCTTCGGCGCTGCCGCGGATGCCACGGCCGGGAACCGTCCGAACATCGCGGATGACGAGCGGCGTAATGTCCCGCTGAGCGGCGGCTGCCGCGATAGCCCGCGCCAGACCATGCTCGGAAAAGCGCTCCAGACCGGCGGCGCGCGCCAGTACTTCGTCGATGCCGACCTGCTCGGGGTCGATGCCGACGAGACGCGCTTTGCCCGCCGTCAGAGTGCCGGTCTTGTCGAAGGCGAGCAACCGTATACGCGCGAGGGTTTCCAGTACGCCGGGGTCGCGGACGAGGCAGCCGTGCCGCGCCATCCGGCCGATGCCGAGTGATGTCGCCATCGGACCCGCGAGGCCGACGGCACAAGGACAGGCAACCACCAGTACCGAAAGGCCAATCAGCAACGCCCGATCGAACGCCAATGACTGCGCCCAGTAAACGATCGTCAGACCGCCGAGGACGAGGACCAGCGGCACGGACACGCCAACGACGCGGTCGGCGAGGCGCTGGGTTGGACTGCGACGGCCCAGCGCTTCGCGCACCGACCGGCAAATCCGCGCCCAGCGGGTTGCGGTTCCGTCACCGCTGCTTTGGATCAAGAGCGGGCCGTCGATATTGATGCTGCCGGCAATCACCTTGGAGCCGGAGCCCTTTGTCAATTGCCGGCTTTCTCCGGTAATCACGGCTTCATCGGTGTTCGATTCCCCCTCGACAACCACGCCGTCGACCGGAATCCGCTCGCCTGGCCGGACCCGCACCAGCATGCCGGCCGACACCTCCCGCACCGGACGGCGGATCTCTGCCGCGCCATCGACCACAGTCGCGCTCTCGCTCTCCGCGGCCAGAAGAGGTTCGAGGTCGCGCGCCGCCCTTGCGCGGCCAACAGCCTCGAGATAGCGGCCAACCGTGAATAGCATCAGCACCATGACGGCGGTGTCGAAATAGACATGCGTGCTGCCCTCGAACACGGCAAATGCCGAATAGAGGTAAGCCGCAGCGACGCCAAGCACGATGAGTGCCGACGACGTCACTCGTCCCTGAATGCCATTGAGCCACATTTCGCGCAAATAGGGTCCGCCGAGAATCACAACCGCCGGCGTCGCGAAGATCCAGAGCAAAAAGTGAACCCACGGCAGCACGCCCGCATCGACGCCGGTGAACGCGTCCGAATAGAGGAGGAGGCTGAACATCATGATATTCATGGAGAGAAAGCCTCCCACGCCGAGTTGGATCAGAAGCCAGGCGGATTCCCACTCTTCGTGTCTACCGCTCTTCACCTGGAAGGCGATGCAACAGCCGTAGCAGCAGAACGCGCAAGCCTCACCGTTGAGCCTGCGCTCCATCGGGCGCAGGCCGACGGGCAGCGAACAGTGGCTACAGAGGATATCGTCATGCGCAGTCATGCGGGATGTCCGTCCAGCCAGGCAAGGCCGATATGCGCGTGAGACGGCAGGAGACCACGGCCGAGCGTGATGAGACCAAGCAAAAGAATAAAGCCACCAGCCAGCCGCACGCCGCGCCGGCGCCAGGCTGGCCCGAGTATCCAGCCAACGCCGCCCATCATCAACATCGCGGGGAAGGTTCCCAGTCCGAACCATGCCATGACGAGGAGCCCCGGAAGCACTCCGGCGGTGCTCGCCGCCTGGGCGGCGAAGGCATAGACCAGGGGACATGGCAGGAAACCGTTGAAAACGCCAAAGGCGAGCGGCGCGGCGCTGCTCCGAGCCGTCAACAGACCGCGCAGGGACAATGCAAATGTGCTGCCGCCAAATCCGATCGCAAGGCGATGGAAGACCTGCAGCAAGCCGAAGAACTGCAATGCCATGGCCATCATGAGCAGGCCCGCTATGATCGCGAGAATTCGTTGAGCGATGTCGAGGGAGCCGTTCAAGAGCGGCGCCGCCGTTAGACCTTGCGTGGTGCAGATGACCTGACCGATCGCACCCGCGAGCCCGCCCAGAAAGCAATAGGTTGTCAATCGGCCGGTATTATAGAGCAGGTGGCGAACGACGGTTGCGCCTCCCCCTCGCTGATCGCGGCCCAGGGCGCAGGCAAAGCCGCCGCACATGCCGATGCAATGAAAGCTGCCTGCAAATCCAGCGGCGAAGATCACGAGGTAATAGATCATTGGCGTTTTCGCTGCGCCGCCTCCGCGTGCTATTGCCGCACAAGATAGAAAAGATAGATGATAAAGCCGACGGTGCAGCCGCCATAGATGAGGAAGCCGAGCATCTGCGGCAAGCCGGCGTCAGCGAGCTTGAAGACGGTGTCCTGTAGCATCCGCTGCTCCTATGTTAGCCGAAATAGAGACGAAGCACGTTTATCGCCAGCTCGAAGGCCAGGAAGAGAAGGTTCAATGCGGCGACCCCAAGGAGAATTTTGGCTATCAACATCTCCATCACTCCTGCCTTACAAGCCCTTGCGACGGTCTTCTTAGAACAGACGGCCGGGGCCGAGCCCGCCCCAATAAACATACATGTAATACAGCCCCCAGGCGAACAGCAGCACGTAGACCACGAGAAGCCATAGCGGAATGAATCCCACACGCGCTTGTATCAGTCCGCCGGCATAGTCCTCCAGTTCAGGGTGCGAGCTTTGACGCACGTCCAGTTCCGGATGCCTCGGGCTCTCCGGATCGCTGCTCTGCAGATCGCTCATTTTCCATTTCCCTTTCAAAAAACCCGGTGGCGGCTTTGTCGGTGTCGCTCAACGCGCCGGATAGGACGCCCCAGATGAACAAGAACAGGGCCGCCAAGCTCATCATCATGGCACCCGCATAGGGACCGGTGACTTCAAAACCGAGCATGCGCTAACCTCCTGCGGGTGTCTGTTGCTCGCCAGGCGGAGCTGGCGGGCCGGACGCCGGCACCGACGGATCGGGCACATACGCGCGCTCAGGCTTGTCAGCAATCAGTTCCAGATCGTTCAGCGCCGCGCGGACCTCCTTGGTGATCGGGAGCGGCTGCAGCGAGAGCGGGTCCTTATAGGCGGAAAGCGCCACCACGAAGTAGGAAAGCGCCCAACGGTCCTCGTCGGGAAAGGCATTCCGATAGGAGGGCATCGGCGTACCGCTGAGGCCGGTAGTTATCGTCCGGAAGATGTCTTCGACGGCCGGGCCAGACTTGAACTGGCCGCTGGTGAGGTCGGCCGGCACTATCGGGAAGCCGAGGTCATCCTTGAGACCGGCGGCTTTCTCGCCATCGCCCTTGCCGCCTTGGCCGTGGCACTCCCAGCACTTCGCCACCTGCCAAACCTCCTTGCCACGGTCCAGCATCGTCTGGGACGGAGTCGGCGGGCGCCCGATATATAACGGTGGGCCGGGCGGTTCCTCGACGAAGAAAGCGTAAGGACCGGCGGGATCGGAACGGTCAACCGCTAGCTCATACTTGATGTACTGGATCACCGCCAGGCGATCGTTGAGCGGCAGTTCGTACCAAGGGGGCATTGCCGTGCCGCGGATGCCACGAGTAATGGTTCGCAGCATGTCGCCGTCCGTGGGCAGGGGCTCCTTTGTCAACCTGAACTTGAAGACTGCGGACGTGAAGTCCCTAGGCCGCTGGTTGAACAAAAAGGTGGCGGCCGGTCCGTTGCCGTCACCTTTGACACCGTGGCAACCGATGCAGCGGCGCTCATAGACTTCCTTGCCATAAGCAATCCATTCCTCGGATCGCGGCATCGTCGCATCCATGACCTCCAGGCTTTGCGGCTCGAAAAGATCGCGCCATTTACCCCGGTTCGTGCCGAGCTTCTGGACGTAGGAAACGAGCGCCGCCAATGGTTCCGTCTCCGCCGCGATGCTCACGGTTTCTCCTGCATATTCGTCGTTCGGCGTCAGGATGATCGGCTTTCTTTCGCGCGCTCCCAGCGGCACGAACAGCAGCCCGTCCGCATTCGGCGTCAGCTGGATCGCTCGTTGGCTGTCGAAGTCGAACAGGCCTTCGGTGACCTCTGTCCTTTCCAGCGTCCGATTGCCAGCGCCGTCGTCAACGATACGGACGGCTGCATCGGGCTCGTGGAAGAGGCCGCGATATGGCGCCATTATCGAGTCCGGCACCAGCATCCGTGGATTGTAGAAGTGGGCCAGGTGCCATTCGTCGCTGTATTTCAGGCCGACGCGCGTCAGGTCCGGTCCGATCCGGCGTGTGCCGAACAGGTGCGGCACGTCATAGGCGTATTCGCCCGCTTCGCTGACCGGTCCCCAGCGGCGGATCTCGCCGGTCACTGGTCGCACGAATTGCGAATGGCAGTACCAGCAGCCTTCGCGCAGGTAAATGTTGCGGCCGCGAAGCTGCTGCTCGGTGTAGTCTGTGGCCTCTGAAACCATCCATTTCAGCTGGCCGAAATCCGTGCGCACCACCGAGGTCACGCGCGTAGTTCGCGAAGACGGCTCCACGAAAGGCAGCACGCCCTGCGTGACCACCGCAAGGGTGATGCAGAAGACGCCGGCGAACAGCGCGAAGAATCGAACGTTCACCGTGCAAGCCCTCCCGCCGGGATGGGCGCCTCCGCCGGCCCGCGGACGCGTCGCGCCTCAGCCGCCGGGCTGGTCAACGCGGTCAGCATCAGATTCACCACCAGCAGCGACATGCCGATATCCATGCTGATGCCTGCCAGGGTCCGGGCCAGCCAGTATGGCTTCACCCAGACGAGCGAGTCGAGCCACTCGACCCCATTCATCCATTGATAACCCTGCTGCAGCCCGCCCGCGGTGAGGACCAGGCCCATGGTCGCGATGCCGACGGTGATCAGCCAGAACGACCAGTTGCCGAGCTTGAATGACCAGAGTTCGCGCCCGAACAGCCGCGGCCAAGTATAGACGAGGCCTCCCATCGCCCAGACGACGAAGGTGCCGAACACGGTAAGGTGGGAATGCGAGATGACGAAATCGGTGAAATGAGTCGGCTGCTGCAGCTGTCGCAGCGCCTCGGTTGAGCCTTGAAAGCAGCCGACGAGATACATGAGCGAGCCCATGATCAGGAACTTCGCCGGCAGGTTCCTGCCGAACTCATGCCACTTGCCCATCATGGTGCCGAAGAAGTTCACCAGCACCGTCCACACCGGAATGATCAGCAGCATCGACGTGACGACGGCCAACGTCTCGGCCCAGTCGGCGATCGGGCTGTAGAGGTAATGGTGAATGCCGACGAACGGGTAGAACAATGCCAGAGACCAGAAGCCTACCAGCGAGAGCTTATGGGCATAGAGCGGATTTCGCGCGCTGACCGGCAGGAAATAGTAGATGATCACGTAGCCTGCGGGCGTTAGCCACAGCCCGACGATGTAGTGGAGATAGAGGCCATGGAAGGCGGCGCTGTTGATGCCCGAGATCGTGTATGGCAGGATGAAGCTTCCAAGCACGAAGTTCATCGTCGTCCACACGAAAGTGGCGATCAGGTACCATAGCGCGACATAGATCGCCGGCTCGAGCCTTCGGCTGATCGTGATCAGGAACTGCGCGGTCGCAACAGCCACCACGACGAAGAATGCGACCTTTGCGTAGAGCGGAAGCTCTCCGGCTTCCAAGCCGTCACTGTCGCCGATCAGCAAGCCGACCAAGCCGGCAAGTGTTGCAATATTCCAGACCCATGCGAGAAGAACCGACCACTCCGACCATATTACCCGCACCCCCGACAGACGCGGCACAAGATAGTAGCAAAGGCCGATGAAAAGCGTCGAGAAGGCGCCGAAGATGACACCGTTGACGTGGATCGGGCGCAGCCGGCCGAAAGTGAACTCGAGGTTCCCCGATCCGAGATAGTCGGGGTAGTTGAATGTGCTCGAGATCAAAACGCCCACGGACGGCGTTACCATCAGCCAGAACATGCCGAAATAAAGCCAGGTCCGCACGACCCGGTTGTCGACCAGCGCATCTAGGTCCACATTCGCGAAGTTGCCACGCAGCTCCATCCCAGTCTCTGCCAACGCATCGACCTCCCCGCGCGGTTGGTCGGCCGCACGACTGTTTCAACCCCATCCTTCCGCCATAGAGGGTCTCCCCGATGACGGACTCGCGTCGCGCTCCCTGAAGCCGGTGCCCCGCCTGTCGACGAGACTAGTGTTTGCCGCGCACAGACACCGAGCCGATGTTCGACCCGGTGATGTGCGCCTCGAGCGCCTTCATCGCCTCAGATTCGGGATCCATCTTCTTGCCCTGGTTTCGGCTTCTCGATGCACCAGTAACACGCTCATCAAAACGCGCATCGTCATAGAAGCCACCTCCTTCATGAGGATGAGGGGCAACTCTCAAAAATAGAGCCAAACCAGTACCATGTCTAGCCATTCAGTGGCAAAATGGGACAAGGTTGGCAGGTTTAGGCGAGGTTACTAATCACAAATATATGGGGGTTTGGCGCGGCATTCTCGGACCGGAGGTACTCTGACGAAGCGACGGCATCAACTCCTCCGCCCCCCCTGAGCCTGCGATCAGTACACCCCCTTCTCTGTCATATTCGCAGGTGTGGCGCGCCAGAGCGAGGTTAGCGGTGACGACTAATGGATCACGGCACCCACATCTACATGATGAACCGACAGGGGCAATTCGTGGAGGGGCTTGAATCTGGCACGCCAAGCAGCGGCTCTGCCGCTAGGCTAGGTGAGTTGGTCGATGACACGGGCCCTGGGATGACTGAGATCACGACTATGCAGTTGATCATTCGTCCAAAGGTGTCATCCGGAAGGAGAGCGGCCATGCAAAGACATACGAAGGAAGCTTCGGAGCTTAAGGCATTGATCCTCGCGGATCTTCACAAGGAGCCGGGATGCGAGCACGTCACCGACTTTGCGATTCAGCGGCTCGAAACCAGAGAGAACGGGGCAAACTGGACCGTCAAATATCTGGATCCTAATCAAGACAAGGTCTGCGAGACGATTCTGATAAACATTGCGCGAATGTTGCAGCTCAACTTCGACCTTCCCGAACGCGGGTCGTGAGAACGCTGCGAGCAGGATCAGCGCGCATCGCGCTTCGACATCATATTTAATGCAAGCAGGGGAATCGGGCGATGGCGGAACCGCGCGCAATTCTCCGGCACCAACCATCCGAGGCAGCACTGGTCTTCACTACCGGCTCTATCTCAAATCCAGACTGGCATATCGACCATCGCCAAGCTTGGCGGAAGATGCTCTTCTCCATACTCGACTGGCGGATACCCTCATCGAGTTATTGTTAAGGCATCGACAGGAGAGACAACCGGGATCCTCTAGAATTCGGTGTCGAGATTGTCCTCGTGATCGTGATGGCCGGGAAGCTCGGGCGGCGGCGGGCCAGGCACCTCGGCCAACATGGCCTCCGTCATGATCATTAGACCGGCCATTGAGGCGGCACCCTGAAGCGCTGTGCGCACGACCTTGGCGGGATCGACAATACCCGCCACCAACAGATCGCGAAACGTTCCGGTTTGCGCATCGTAGCCCCAACCGTAGTCGTCCCTTTGAAGAACTTGGGCGGCGACGAGCGAGCCATCCACGCCCGCGTTGGCCGCGATCTGTTTCGCCGGCCAGGTTATGGCTTTCTTGACGACGTTGATGCCGGCCTGCTGGTCGAGGTTCTCAGCCTTCAGCGTCTGGATCGCTCTGCTGGCGCGCAAGAGAGCGACCCCGCCGCCGGGCAGGATACCCTCCTCTACGGCGGCTCGGGTGGCATGCATGGCGTTGCGGATACGGTCCTTCTTCTCCCTAACCTCCGACTCGGTCGCGCCACCGACCCGGATCACGGCAATCCCGGTGGAGAGCCGCGCCAGCCGCTCCTGAAGTTTTTCCCGATCAAAGTCGGATGTGGACAGTTCAAGCTGTGCCTTGATCGCGGCGATCCGCGCAGCGATTTCCGCGCTTGAGCCGCCTCCTTCTGCGATCGTCGTATTCTGCTTGTCCACCCTGATCTTCCGGGCGCGGCCGAGATAGTCGATCGAAATGGACTCGAGCTTCAGGCCGACCTCCTCGGAAATGACCGTCCCGCCGGTGAGCAATGCTATGTCTTGCAGGATCGCCTTGCGGAGCTCGCCATAGGCAGGCGCCTTGACGGCCGCCACTTTCAGGCCGCCGCGCAGCTTGTTGACAACCAGCGCCGCCCTGACCTCGGCCTCTATGTCCTCGGCAATGATGAGAAGCGGCTGGTCGGCCTCCATGACTTTTTCCAGCAGCGGCAATATTTCGCCAAGGCTCGACAGCTTCCTCTCGCAAACCAGGACAAGCGCGCCCTCCATCTCCACCTGCATCTTGTTTCGATTGGTGACAAAATGGGGAGAAATGTAGCTGCGATCAAACTGAATGCCGGTGATGACTTCGCTTTCAGTTTCGAGCGACCTGCCTTCCTCGATCATGATCACGCCATTGGTGCCGACCTTCGCCATCGCCTCGGCGATGATCTGGCCGATCTCCCGATCGCCATTGGCCGAAATCGTGGCGACCTGTGCGATCTCGTCATTTGAGGTGACGGATCTCGCATTCTGCTTCAATGCCGCGCCGATCGCCTCGACCGCACGATCAATCCCCCGCTTCAGGTCCATCGGGTTCATACCAGCAGTGACCGCCCGGACACCGCCTCTGAGGATTGCGTCGGCGAGCACCACCGCCGTCGTCGTGCCGTCGCCCGCCAGGTAGGAGGTTTTGATGGCGACCTGCCTGAGCAGCTGAACGCCCATGTCCTCGAACCTGTCCTCCAGTTCGATTTCCCTCGCGACCGTCACACCGTCCTTGGTGATTTTTGTGCCAAAGGAGCGGTTAATGGCTACGTTTCGACCGCGCGGCCCGAGCGTGACGGCAACGGCGCGTGCAAGTGTCTCGATGCCGTTCAGCATGCTGTCGCGCGCTTGGAAGGCGAGTCTGATCTCCTTGGCCGTCATTTGCCTCTCTCCCTTTACTGCGTTGCGCATCTGAGCGGATGGGACAAGTACGCAACGACGCTTCGCATTGGTGGGCCTCTTCGCTAGTCCGATTCCGATTTAAGACCTCACGCGGTAGTCTCCGAGGAGACCACACCTTCGCGGGGAAGCCCGAGTTGATCCCAAACGTCGCTAAGCGCCGCCACAAGTTGGCTAATCATGATGTCGTCATGGCATGGAGAGAGCTGTCACGAACCTTTGAGGGCGAGACAAGCGTTCAGACATGGCCTCCTTTTCTCGGAGTTGCAATCCGTTCGACGATTCACTCGCGATGCTTCGTCATCACTTGCCGCAGCATATCGGCCATGGAACCACCGGACATACCGGCCCGCAAGCCGCGAACGAACTTGCCCTGAGGGTCCATGACATAGATGTAGGTACTGTGGTCGACGACATAGTCGGCGCCTGTTCCCAGCAGATGGCGGTCGCTGTAAGCGCCATATTTCTGCGCCACCGCGGCGATCTGCTCCCCGCTTCCGCTCAATCCAAGGATCCGCCGGTCAATGGCGCCGGTATATTGCCCCATAACAGCGGGCGTATCGCGTTCTGGATCGACTGTGATGAAGATTGGTTGCACCTTCGCTGCCTCGGGGCCAAGCCTGTCGAGCGCGATGGCAATCTCGCTCAGCGTCGTTGGACAAAGACTCGGACACGAGGTGTAACCGAAGAAGACCAGCATCCATCTGCCGCGGAACTTCGCGTCGGTCACCACGGCGCCACCCGGTTCGATGAGGCTGAACGGTCCGCCCACGGTTACCGGCGACGCTGCGAGTCCAGGCACGGTGCTTACGAATACCGCAGCTGAAATCAATCCATGGAGGATCGCGCGTCGGCAAGTCGAAGCCCAAAGCAGATCGTTCCGCCTCTCCATGTCGTGCCTCCCCATCGCGGGCCAACATCCTGCGTTGCACGCTCTCAGCGGCGATGCGAACCGGATGCCTGGCGAGGCCGAAGAACTGCTCCGATAGCTTAGCCTTGCAATGGATACGTAGAGATATGACGCGGCCGGGTGTTTCCCGCTGGCGTCTATCTACATTCGTCGCCAGCCCTGCCAAAATCGCGATTTCGCCTTGATATTAGAACCATTCTGAAGGAAAATACAATGTTTCCTTCAAGACGAGGGAGGCTTGCTGTGACAAAGCACCGCTTCTTCTCTAAGTTTCTTGCAACTGCTGCGGTTATGATGATCGCACCGCCGGCTCTATCCTATGAGGTAAGCGCCGTAACCGGAGGCGGATCAATTGAAGGCGTCATCGTCTATCGCGGCGACGTTCCGACGACCAAGATCATTCCGACAAAGGATGTTGAGGTTTGCGGGCAACCGCGGGATGAACCGCTAATCCGCGTTGGCGCTGATCAGGCGGTCGAAAGCGCGGTTGTATATCTGGTCGACGTCGCGTCGGGAAAGGAATGGCCCGCCCCCGGCAAGACACCCGAGCTAAACAACCTGAAATGCCGCTTCGAACCCCAAGTGCAGGTGATCGCTGCAGGCCCGCTTGACGTGATCAACTCGGACCCGATGCTTCACAACACGCACGGCTACTACGGCAAGCGCACCGCCTTTAACCTGGCCCTGCCGAATAAAGGTCAGCGCATACCGGTTGAGTTGCCGCGGCCGGGCACGGTGCGCATCGACTGCGACGCGCATGGCTGGATGGAAGGCTGGATTTACGTGGTAGACAATCCCTACTACGCGGTTACCGGCGCTGACGGCAAGTTTTCCATTACTGACATTCCGCCGGGCGACTACAAGCTCGTAGCAGTGCAGCCCTTTATCGGCCCCACGGAAATGCCCATTAAAGTCGAGGGCGGGAAAGCCACCAAGTTCGATATCGAGCTTAAGAAGAAGTAGCACGAGTAACGTGTCGGCGTGAGAAACGTAAAGTAAAGAACAAGAAAAGCACTGACTGGCTTACATGCCATGTCTGCCTCTGTGGGGCCGAGTTCTTCTTTTCGGCCTGAGAGGAGGATTCGTCATGTCTGACGAGCTTGATCGCATACGTCGCGAAATGCATTCGGTACTGCAACCCGAAGGGGCTCGGCCCGACGACTCACTGAAAATTACCCGCCGTACCTTTATTCACGGATCCCTGCTATTCGGCGCGGCAACTGTCAGCCAGGCCTTCGCCTGGTGGCCGCTGCTCAACACGCTCGATATTGCGCACGCGGCTGAAACGCCGTTCAAGTTTGCCTGGATCTCCGACACCCATCTCTATCCAAGATCCTTGAACACACGGTTCGTAGACAAGGTGGTGCGTGCGGCCCAAGAAGTCCAGGCGATGGATCCGCCGGCCGATTTCCTGATTTTCGGTGGGGACCTGGCCCAACTTGGAAAGATCGAGGAGTTGGAACTCGGCGTCGACCTGCTGAAGGAGGTCAAGATCCCGAAACATTACATCCCCGGCGAGCACGACTGGTACCTCGACATGGGTAAGAAATGGGGCGAGCTGTTTGGCCAGCCCAACTGGACCTTCGACCACAAGGGTGTGCGCTTCATTGGCCTCGACACGGTCAGCCGCGGACCGGACTATTGGACGGCCAAGAACATGACGCCCGAGGAGCGCATGGGCCATATGGCCACACTCGACGGCACCGTCGCCGGACCATGGGCGGGCGTGGGCCGGGATCAGCTCGACTGGATGGAAAAGACCCTCGCCGACTGGGACAAGCAGCGCCCCGTCGTCATCTTTAGCCACAACCCCCTCTACGAGTACTATCCGCCGTGGAATTTCTGGGTGCGTGACTGGCGCGAAGTCCATGAGGTGCTGAAACCGTATGCCAAGGTCACGAACATTCACGGTCACGTGCACCAGGTCCTCTACAACGAGATCGGAACGTTGCGTTCGATTGGGATGTTGGCAACGTCCTGGCCGTGGCCCTATGCGCCGGAAGGTTTGCCGAAGCTCACCAAGCCGATGATCCGTGTCGACCCCGGTGATCCCTATGATGGGGTCGGCTGGAGCAAGATCGACGTGGCGGCCAATGACCAGTTGGAAACAGAATATATCATGTGGGGGCGCAAGGAAGTGTTCGTGCAGTCCCCCGAAGACCACGACAAGCATGTTTCGGAGGTTATTCGCCCAAGGATCGCCGACAACATGTGGCCATTCTAGCGGAGGAAGGGTCATGACAACCCATTCGAAAATCCGCTGTTCACTGCGGCGCTTCGGCTTGGTGGGGGGAATTGCCATTGCCGCCGTTTTCGCGGGACCGACCAGCGCCCATAAAGATCCGGTAAAGCAGGAGCAGTTGAAGATTTATCAGGAAGTGTTCATGGAAGAGGTCAGGAAGGGTGACCTTCTCTTCCATGGCGACCAGAAGATGGCCGAGCAGCTAGGTGTTGCCGACGACCTCTCGAAAACTGGCATGGCCTGCGCGATGTGTCATCCCATGGCGTCCGACACACACCCTCAATCCTTCCCGAAGTTCCAGGCGCAGATCGCCAAGTTCGCTACCCTCCGCGACATGATCAACTGGTGCATCGAGAAGCCGAACCAGGGTGTGAAGATCGATCCGGAATCCGAGGCAATGAAGGCGCTCGAAGCCTACATCACGTGGTCCAACACCGGTTCGGTGCTGCAGCCAGGCAAGTTTTAAGGCGGCCGCTGTCCGGATGAGCGCTACGGCTATCCTTACGTGAACCCGAACTGGCGCGGGGAAGAGTAGGCATATCTTGGCAAGACCGCACTCGTCTTGCTGACAGCGGGCTTGGGATGTTGCCTTGGGTGGTCGACGTCGCCCGCGGTTCGCCGGACCATTCTTACAAATCTCCTCTGGGCCCTTGGCTACAATCTTATCGCATTGACCGCCGCGGCCCTCGGATTTCTGAAGCCGATCCTCGCGGCGGCCGTCATGGCCGGATCGAGCGTCCTCGTGGTTATGAATTCGACGCGCTCCAGCGCCTGCCGGACCCGGATCCACCGG
>NZ_JASKLR010000030.1:0-14456 GCF_030124325.1 Sinorhizobium sp. 8-89 | reverse complement strand
GAGTCAGGCATTCCTTCAGGAGCCTCCGCCGAACACGTCCGCAGTGAAGGCGGAATACCATCCCACGGCGTGAAGGGCCGTCCGGCGGCGGGTTTCAGGGCTCTCGCCAACCTTGCTGATGAACATCTTGACGGTTTTTAGCCTTCCGCCCTCGGGTGCGAAGGTGAGGGCATTGGTGAAAGCATCGTCGGGCGCTAGAAACGTGTAGCACGCGTTGAACAGGTGCGGCGGAAACTGAGGCGACCCCGTGAGCGAAGCCGCAACGGCAAAGGCGCATGCCTTGGCCTGGCTGTTGGCGGAGAAGGCGGACTTCGGCATGTCGCCGCCGACAATCGAGTCGCCTATGACATGGACGCCGGGCTGCAACGTCGACTCGAACGTCACAGGATCGACCGGGCACCAGCCGGATGCGTCGGTGAGACCTGCCTTCTCGGCGATGAGCCCCGCCTTCTGGGCCGGAATAATATTGGCAACCGCAGCCCTGAACGTCTCGCCTTCTGTCACTACCGATCGCGCCGCGACATCTACGGCTTTGATGGCCCCGATGAACTGAGACGGTAGCCATTCAATCATGCCTGGATAGTGACGCGACCACGCATCCTGGAACAATTCCTGACCCGAAAACTTATCCTTCGCGTCGAGGATGAGTATCTTCGATTTCGGTTTGAACTGCTTGAAATAGTAAGCGACCAGCGAGGCCCGCTCATATGGGGCGGGCGGGCAGCGGAACGGGTTTGGAGGCGCAGCGATAACGAACACACCGCCGTCGTCCATGCTTTTGATTTGCTGGCGCAGCAGTTCACTCTGGGGTCCGGCAACCCAGGCATGCGGCATGATCTTTGCCGCGTCCTCATCATAGCCCTCGATCTCGCCGAACTTGAGGGCGATCCCCGGGGCGACGACGAGGCGGTCATAGGAGAGCTTTGTGCCGCCGCGAAGTTCGACAGCCTTGCCTGCGGGGTCGATCGCCACGGCGCTGTCGCGGATGATCGTTATGTCGTGGCCTTCGGCCAGCGTCTCCAGGCCGAAAGTCAGGGAGGCGAGCGACCGAAGGCCGGCAAGGTAGAGATTGCTGAAGAAACAGGTGACGTGGGTGGAGTTCGGTTCGACCAGTGTGACGTCAATTGACTTCATGTCGCCGAGGTATCGGGCAACCGTTGCGCCTCCGATGCCGCCGCCGATCACTACAACCTTAGCCCGTCCCTGACCGCGAACAAAGTGTGGTGCAGCCACTGCTAGCATCGCTCCTCCGGCCAGGCCGCCGATCTGGCGACGGGTCCAATCCGTCACGGCTGCCTCCCGGCGTTGGCTCTGTCAGCGAGATAGCGCGCTGTCGCAGCCAGCTCGTCGTCACTGAGCGACAACGCGACCGCATGCATCACATGGCTGGGGCTTTCACTTGCACGAAAGGCGAGCATGGCTTTCACGATAGCCTGTTCGTCCAATGTCGCAATCGGCGGGATGGCCTGCCCGCCGTCAGTTGGGTGGTGACAGGACGCGCAGGTCGCGGCGATCTGTGCGCCTTGGCTCACGTCAGCGGCCGCCGAATTTGCGGCAGAAAGGAGGATTGCGCAAAGCGAGACACCGAGCAACCACCGGATTTCGGCTGCGAGGCCCTTCACACGCGAGACTATCGCGGCCCTCCGCACCCGCTTCATGTCAGGTGACCACTATGTCGTGAAGGAGTGAATAGATCGCGCCGCCGTCCTCCCGCCAGGCGAACTCAAGGCGTCCGCTTTCCGTCGCACGCAGATTGAACTCCAGGAAAGGATTGGCCGAGACGGCTTCGTGCAGGTCGGCACGGAAGACCTCGAGCCCGCCGTAACGGCAGACGAACTGGTTGATGATCTTGCGCGGGATCGTCTTGCCCGCGGAATCGGTGCGCAGCCCAGTTTCCATCTGGTGCTGAATGATAGCCTTGACCGTGAACACTTCGCCTTTTGCTACCGAGCCCGGAACCATCACACGGGGTATGGGAGTGGTCACGCCTACCTCCTTACGCAAATTTCAGAGACAGCCATTGCTAGCGACAGCCACCCAGGCCTTTGCCATCAACAGGCTACCGTCACTCATCTCGGCAAGCGCCACCACATCTTGCGGGGCGGCCAGCCGGACGCGCGTCGAGACGCGGGGAAGGCTGCGCCCGGGAACGAAATGAAACTGTGCCACTTCGACGAGCGGGTTCTTCGGAGCGAATACACGGACGGATTTGACGTGGTCGGCCTCGGTCATCGGACTGTCGACCGAGATGCTCATGGGCACCGTATACCCGGTCGAGAATTCCGCTGGCATCACGAGATGAAGCCGATTCGAAGGGGTTGCCTTCCGCCCGGTCAGACGGAAGAGAAAGTCCTCCGCCTCATCCGCTCCCCGGGTATGCTTCGGCGCCAGCAAGGCAAGCGCACATGCCACTGTTCCCATTGTGCTGGCCAGCATATGACGTCGCGTCAGGCTCATCGCTGTGTCTCCGGGACGGCTTGCACGCAGTCAAAAAGAATTTCCTGCCTTCTCAAAGGTCGCCAACCGCGGTTCTGGGAAAGAGTACACCCTGTCCCTTGCCCCGTAAATTGCGCACGATCCAGACCAAAACCGTGCGAGGGGATAGGCCTTGGATTTGCGCAAACGTCGTTTACAGGAAGGACGAAATCTGAGCACGAGGAGACAGCCGGAAGCACCGAATGTTTGGACACGATCAGGTAATCCCAATTCGTAAGCATACCGCAACGATCCGGATTCGGGATGGCTTGCGATCAAATCGTAAGCTACTTGAAGAGTGTCGATAAAGCCCAGAGCGACCTCGGTTCCAGCTTCGCCTGCATAATAGACGACGGCTGCTTCGACATCACTCCGAGCCAGCTCTCTAGGGATAATCGTTCTGTTATCCACTTGCTGTGCCGAGTACGCACCCGGTCGCGCAGACTGGTGAAATAGCTGGGCCTTCGGCCTCTGCGTGAAGAAGGCTGGGCAGACGACAGCTTCGTCCCTGACTTCCCGAGCGAGCGGTGTAGAATACAGCTCTGCAACACGGGAGCCTGCTTATGCCGAAGGCAACGCTTGCCGCTATTTTCGCTTCCCTGTTGGCCCTTTTGCCGACGCCATCCACAGTGGCTCACGGCGAGACAGCGCTTGACCGCTATGTCGCCGCGGCCGACCCGGCCTACCGGTATGAGCTCGTGACGACCATAGCGGGCGACGGCTACACCGCGTACGTCCTCGACATGACCTCGCAACAATGGCGCACGGTAAGGGAGGTCGATGAGCCGCTCTGGAGGCACTGGCTGACCATCGTCAGGCCTGAGCGTGTCGAGACCCGCATCGGCGTTCTCGTCATAAGCGGAGGCTCAACCTCGAGGGGTCCGCCGGCGCGCATCAATCCTCTCCTCACGTCGCTTGCGGTCATGACGCGCTCGGTGGTGAGCGAGGTGCGCATGGTGCCGAACCAGCCGCTCACGTTCGCAGGGGAGGAAAGGCCGCGCTCGGAGGACAAGATCATCGCCTATAGCTGGGAGAAGTACCTCAGGACCGGCGATGAGACATGGCCGCTCCGCCTGCCCATGACGAAGAGCGTGGTCCGGGCGATGGACGCGGTGACCGCGTTTTGCGCCAGCACGCAGGGTGGCGCCACGATCGTCGATCGGTTCGTGGTCGGAGGCAAATCGAAGCGGGGCTGGACCGCCTGGACCACGGCCGCCGTCGATAAGCGAGTGGTGGCGATCGTCCCGGTGGTCATCGACATGCTGAACATCGAGCCCTCCTTCGAGCATCACTATCGCGCCTATGGACGCTGGGCCTCTGCGCTTGGCCCCTACCAGGAAGTCGGGATCATGCAATGGCTCGGCACGGCGCAATCGCGCGAGCTCCTCGCAATCGAGGATCCTTACGCCTATCGTGATCGGCTGACGATGCCGAAGATGATCGTCAATTCGACAGGGGATCAGTATTTTCTGCCGGACTCTTCGCAGTTCTACATCGATGGCCTGAAGGGCGAGAGCTATCTGCGATATGTGCCGAACACCGACCACTCGCTGCGCGGTTCGGACGCGGCAGAGAGCAGCCTCGCCTTCTACCAATCGATCATCGCCGGCTTGGAACGACCGCGATTTGAGTGGAGCTTCGAAGAGGACGGATCGATCCGTCTCAGGACGCAGACGGAGCCTACGGTCGTGCGATTGTGGCAGGCGGCGAACCCGACAGCGCGCGACTTCCGTCTCGAGACGATCGGGCCAGCCTTTCGCAGCTCAGTGCTGAACGACGAAGGGGACGGCGTCTATACCGGCAAGGTGGCAACGCCAGCCCAAGGCTGGATCGCCTATTTCCTCGAGATGACCTATCCGAACGAGCTTGGCTATTCTTTCAAGTTTACCACCGGCGTGCGCGTGGTGCCGGATGTTCTGCCGTTCGAGCCTCCGCGCAGAAGGGAAAGCCAAGCACTTCCTGGCAAGGCAGAATGATCAGAAGTTGTCGGTTGGCAGTTAGTCGTGAGAATAGAGACGTCAATAATATCAAGATTTTAGCTGTGCACATAATTCGAGAATGAGCACTTAATTTGATCATCGCATCGTGGCCGCTGCACTTAATTTGAGAATGGAGCGCTCGATAATAGGCGTGGCCGTGTCCTGCTGTGACTTGGCACGACGCCGAACAAATCGCTGTTTTGCCCGGCCCGAGTATTGCCGCCTTGGTAGATGGGGTGGTTACCCTCCTCCCTTGAAGTCAACTATCCTGGGCAGGAAGTATCTGAAACGCTCAGGAGGACACATGACGAAGCATCGCATTTATTCCGTCAGCGTCGCGAGCGTCTATCCCCACTATGTGGCCAAGGCGGAGAAGAAGGGACGCACGAAGGCAGAGGTCGATGAAATCATCCGTTGGCTGACGGGATATAGCCAACAAACCCTGGACGATCAGTTGGCGAAGAACACCAGCTTTGAGAATTTCTTTGCGCAAGCGCCTCGGATGAATCCCTCCCGAACGTTGATTACAGGAGTGATCTGCGGCGTCCGCGTGGAGGAAATCCAAGAAACTATCATGCGTGAAATCCGCTATCTCGACAAACTGACCGACGAACTCGCGAAGGGGAAAGCGATGGAGAAAATCCTGCGAAAATAAGTTGCTGAGGTGCCCGAGGCTTGTGCCAGACCTTGAGCGTATCACAGAATGTCCGCTCCTGGCGCGCTTAGCGCTCGTCCAATCGGTAATGTGGAACGACAACATTCCACCCAACTGAGACGATCGGAAGCCGGCAACATGCCGCCCGGTCCGGGACATCGACTCCTATCCCTCGCCTTGAGCAGAATCGAACCATCGACTCTCGTAACGGCATCGGTCGCGACTTTCTGGGGTCAGAACGAGGACTGCTCGTAATCGTACGCTAAGGCAGATCAGATGTAGAACGGGCCCAGAGTTCCGGCATTGTGGTGGTGAACGAAAGTTTCTACCTGTGCTCAAGCGGGGAACGTCTCCCGACGAGAGAGTGCGGCATATTCCCCCACAAGGAAATCAAGAAGCGTTCGTACCGATGGCAGCAGGCCCCGCCTTGATGGGAATGCGGCGTGGATGATGCCGGCTTTCGGTGCCCAGTCCGGCAGAATATCGACCAGACTTCCGGTACGGATGTCTTCGTGAACGATGAAGCTCGGGAACTGACCAACGCCGACACCGCGCAAGGCGGCCAACCGCAGCGCGACCATGTCTTCGGTGATGAGGCGTGGTCGATGGCGGATGACGGCGGTTGCACCAAACGGGCCATCGAGATGCCATTCGTGCTCTTGCCTTGCCGGATCCCAGGCGAGGCTCGGCAACCCGGCTAGATACGCGGGAACGAAAGGGGGCGGCAGGCCTGCCAGCACTGCAGGACTTGCGACCAGCCGCTGGGCGCTGTCCGCCAGCTTGCGGACGACAAGGTCGCTGTCCTCTAACGGCGGAAAGCGCACGCGGATGGCAAGGTCGAATCCTTCGCGCAGCACGTCAACGCGCCGGTTGGTGCTTTCCAGCAGCACCTCGACCTTGGGGCATTGCTCCATGAAGCTGGCAATCATCTCGCCGACCTGGAATGAGATCACCGACGACGGGCAGCTTACCCGCACGATGCCCTGCGGCTCGGCCCGCATGCGATCGATCGTCTCCTGTGCCGCGTCAGCCTCCACCATCATCGCGACGCAGTGACGGTAATATTCCCGGCCGATCTCGGTGATTGCGAAATGCCGGGTCGAACGATGAATCAGGCGCACACCGAGGCGCTCTTCGAGAAGGCCGACGCGGCGGCTGAGCCGCGAGCGCGGTATGCCGGGACGTGCGGCTGCGGCCGGGAGGCACCGCGTCGCTGACGCTGCCGGAGGGCCATACACTCGTGGTCGTTGTTCTGAAGGGAGCCGTGCAGTTGAACGGCGATACCGCCGCTCGCGAGGCGCAATTCGTACTTCTCGAGCGAACCGGTAGCAAAGTGGCGTTAGAGGCGATGAATGAAGCCTCGTTGATCCTGAGCGGCGAGCCGATCAACGAGCCCGTCCTCATGCAAGGGCCGTTCGTCATGAACACCTCCGAGCAGATCCGGCAGGCAATGGCCGACTTCCGAAGCGGCAAGTTCGGGGCGATCCCCGCCTGAGCGGTGGCTGATGACGTCAGCCGGTCTTGGCGTCCGCGGGCCGGCTGTCGGGAGGCGGTGGAAAACCGCCAGTCGCGGACATATCAACCCAAGGAGTGTGCCAATTTCGGCGAATTCGCCGGCGAAGAGGTCGAAGATCTGGCCGGCCCGCACCGTCTCGCCGATGCCTTCGGCGAGCGTCTTGCCTTCCTCGCGCGACAGCAGCCGGCCAGCTCGTCCTTGCGCGCGAGGATTTCGTCGGCGGTTTTTCTGAGGATGGCGTGGCCTTCGAGGATACCGGAGCGCGACCAGGCCGGAAACGCCGCCTTGGCCGCGGCGATCGCGGCTGGAGCGTCGTCGGCGGTGGCACGGGCGTAGTCACCGATCACATCGTTGGTGTTCGATGGATTGACGTTGGCAACGCCGTCCGTGCCGACCCATTCGCCGGCAATCAGGTTCTGATGAAGTGTCATCCTGCCACACTCCCGTTTCTAGACCGCTCAGGTCGAGGCGCGCCTGGCACTGCCGGCGGCGCTTCGGTCGACGTAAGCCATTTCGGCTTCGGTACCGCCTTGAGCAGGCTTTGCGTGTATTCGTGTCGCGGCGCGCTGAACAATGCCGAGGTCGGACCCTCCTCGACGATCTTTCCTTGTTTCATCACCAGGATCCGATCGGCGAAATGGCGCACGATCGGCAGGTCATGGGTGATGAAGATATAGGATAGGCCGAGCCTCGTGCGAAGATCGGCAAGCAGATCGATCACCTGTGCCTGGATCGAGACATCGAGTGCGGAGACCGCCTCGTCGCAAACGATCAGTTCCGGCTCGCTCGCCAGCGCCCGGGCAATCGCGATACGCTGCCGCTGGCCGCCCGAGAACTGGTGCGGGTAGCGCTCGGCATGTTCTGGCCTCAGACCGACCATATCCAGAAGCTCCGCCACACGGTCCTTCCACTTGCTCCTGGGCAGGAGATCGCGGTGGATCGCCCAAGGCTCCGAGATAATAGAGCGGACGTTCATGCGTGGGTTCATGGAGCCATAGGGATCCTGAAACACCATCTGTACCTTTCGTCGAAACGCAACGAGGCGCTTCCCGCTCATCTCGAAGATGTTTTCGCCTGCATAGATCGCCTCGCCGGAGCTCGGATCGTTCAGCCGCAGCAGAATGCGTGCAATGCTTGACTTACCTGAGCCAGACTCTCCGACGATGCCGAGCGTCTCGCCTTTCCTCACTTCGAAACTGACGTCGTCGACTGCCTTGAACGTGCGCTTGCCGGCGAAGGCGCCGGATGCAAGTACGTATTCCTTCGTCAGGTGCTCCACCTTGAGAAGCGTCGCGCCTGTAAGGTCCGTCGACCGTCTGTGCGACGTTTCCGCCGCCTCGCCATGCGGGAGTGCGGCGATGAGGCGTCGCGTGTAGGGGTGTTGCGGGTTGCTGAACACTTCCTGGGCGAGGCCGGATTCCACGATCTTTCCGCCATTCATGACGATGATCCGGTCGGCCATGGATGCGGCGACCTCGAGATCGTGGGTGATCATGACAAGCGCCATGCCGGTCTCGCGCTGGAGATCGCGCAAGAGATCGAGAATCTGCGCCTGGACGCTGACGTCGAGTGCCGTCGTCGGCTCGTCGGCAATCAGGATATCGGGCTTCAGCGCGATCGCCATGGCGATCATCACGCGCTGGCGCTGGCCTCCGGAGAACTGGTGCGGATAGAAATCCACCCGACTTTCCGGCTCGGGGATGCCGACCCGCCGAAGCAGTTCTATTGCGTTGGCACGTGCCTGCTTGCCATGTGCTGCGTCATGGCTCTCGAACACCTCCGCGATCTGCCGTCCAACGGTGTAAACCGGATTGAGATAGGCGAGCGGATCCTGAAAGATCATCGCGATCCGGCGACCGTTGATGTTTCGGCGGCCCTCCGCGTCCAGGCGCGACAGTTCGGTGCCGTCGAAGAGGCACGATCCGCCGACAATATCGCCCGGCGGGCAATCGACGAGGTCCATCACCGTGCTCGTGCTGACGCTTTTGCCCGAACCGCTTTCGCCGAGGATGACGAGCGTCTCGCCCCGGTTGACATGGAAGGAGACTTTGTCGACCGCGCGAACCGGCTCGTCGTTCGAGAGGAAATCGACGGTGAGCCCTTCGATCTTCAGGATCGGCCCCTCGTCCTTGAGAATGGAATCGTGTTTGTTCTTCATCGGGCTGCCTTTCGCAAAGTCTGCAGACGCCAACGTTGCTGCGGATCGGCGACGGTCCGGGCCCAGTTCGAAAGGATGTTGAGGGACAGCGTCGTCAGCATGATCGCAAGACCCGGCCAGAAGGCGATCCACCAGGCGGTAGAGAGATACCCGCGCCCGTTTGCCACCATTGCGCCCCAGGTAAAGTCGGGAGGCTGAATGCCGAGGCCGAGGAAGCTCAGTGCCGATTCCGACAGAATGACCGTCGCGAAGTCGATCGCGGCGATCGTGACCAATGTCGGCAGGACAAGTGGCGCGATGTGCCACAGAATGATTCTCGCAGGTCCCGCCCCCATCGAGCGAGCCGCGCTGACGAACATGCGCTCGCGCAGTTCCAGCACCTCGGCCCGCGCGGTCCTGAGATAGATCGGCATGCGCGTGATGGCGAGAACGATAACGAGATTGGTGATGCTCGGACCCAGCGTATAGAGCACGATCAGTGCCAGAAGCAGCGACGGAAAGCTCATCACAACGTCTGCAAGGCGCAGGATCAGATGGCTGTACCATCGTTCGGAGTAACCGGCGATGAGGCCGAGTGTCCCGCCGATGAGCATGGAAGAGAAAACCGCGGCCGCGGCGATGCCGAGCGTGCTCTGGGCTCCGACGATCAGACGCGCGAGAAGCGGTCGCCCGAGCGTGTCGGCGCCAAGAAAGTAGATCCATGAATGTTCTAGGGAGAACGGCGCAAGATTGCGCTGGCGCAGTTCCAGCCGAGACGCGGCGTCGACGACGAGCCATGGTCCGAGGATCGCCGCCATTACGAAGAGCGCGAGGAAAATTGCTGCGGCAAGCGCCAGCCTGTCGCGCCGCAAATAGGCGAGCAGGACACGACTGGCGCCTGGGGCCGCCGCCGGCTTGATATCGGGAGATATGATTGTCATGGCTCAATACCGGATGCGCGGATCGAGGAACGCGTAGAGCAGATCGATCGCGATGTTCAGGATGAAGATGGCGGTCGCCGTTACCAGGATCGTCGATTGGACCACGGCAAAATCGCGCTGGATGATCGAGTCGATCATCAACTTGCCGATGCCCGGCCAACCGAAGATCGACTCGACCACGACCGCGCCGTTGACGAGGCTGGTGGCAAGATCGCCGGCGACCGTGACCACGGGCAAAAGCGAGTTGCGAAGCGCATGCCCGAAGATGATCGTTTGCCGGCGAAGCCCTTTGGCGCGTGCGGTTTTGATGTAGGGCGAGGCAAGCGCGGAGAGCATGGTGCCGCGCACGACCTGCACGAGCAGCCCGAAGGGCCGCAGCATCAGCACGAAGATCGGCATGATCCAATGGGCCCAGCTGCCGGTGCCTGATGTCGGTAGGATCTCCAGGCCGACGGCAAAGACCAGGATACCGACGATCGCCACCCAGAAATCCGGAGCGCTGGCACCGGCAAGGGAAGCAATGCTGGCGATACGGTCGAAGAGGCTGCCGGGACGCGTGGCGGCGAGCGATCCGACGAGGATAGCGAGCGCCGTCGAAAGCGTGATCGCGACGAAGGCAAGTTTCAGTGTCTCCGGAAAAGCCTGAAGCGCCACCTCCATCGCCGAACGGTTCTGTCGCAGCGACTGACCGAAATCGAGATGCAGCAAGTCCGTAAGATATTCCGCAAACTGCCAGGGGATCGGCTGGTCGAGGCCGTTCAATTTTGCGAATGCGGCCCGCGCCTCCGCCGTTGCATCGAGCGGCAGGTACAAGGCGGACGGGTCGCCGGTGAGCCGCGTCAAAAAGAAGACGAGCGTCAACAGGCCGATGACCGACAGGATGCTGTGGGACGCACGTCGTCCTATATAGCTGAACATTTCCGATGCCCTTCGAAGGATATCGCACGCAATGATAGAAAGCTGGTGCAGGACGGTGTTGCCGCCCTGCACCTCCGTGATCAGTCTTTAAGGCGAATATTGGCCAACGGGATTTCGCTGTTGGTCGTGATATCCGGCTTCCAATCAAGTCTGGTGCCGACACGCGTGTAGCCGATCATGTGGAACATCGGGATGTCCGCGACCACCTCCTTGCGCGCCTTATCGAACAGCGCCTTGAAGCCCTTCGTGCGGGCCTCGCCCGTTGCGGCGAGCGCTACATCAATCTCCTTGTCGAGGGCGGGATCGGCAAGAGTCGCGTAATTGCCGCTCGAGCGGTAGAAGATCGGGATCGTGAAGGCTGCATCGCCCTTGTTGTTGTCGTGCATCATCTGCAAGAGGTTGGCGCCGCGCTCTTCCGGGAAGGGCTTTTGCAGGTATCTGAGCCAGTCGGCGACGTCGAGCATGGTGAGCTTGACGTTCAGACCCACGGCCTGCCACATCGTCATCATGGCTTCCATTGCTTCGGCACCGTTCGGATAGATGCCGTTGCGGCCGATGAGCTTGATCTCGGTGTCGACCGCCACGCCGTCGGCAGCCGCCTCCTCGAGCAACTTCGTCGCCTGTTCAGGATCGTAAGGCCACGCTTCGAGTGCGTCTTCGTGGCCGTTGATGCCCGGAACGACCATCTGCGACGCACGCTTGACGTCGTCGCCGAAGAGCTGAGCGAGGCCCTCCCAGTCAATCGCTAGATTCAGCGCCTTGCGGACGCGCAGGTCGTCAAGCGGGGGCTGGGCGGTATCGATGCGGATTGCGGTGGTTTCGGAGTTCAGATAGGCGAAATCCGTCTCCGGATTGCTCGCGTCCTGGATGGCGATCGACGGCGTGAGGTCCGCTTCGCCAGTGTCGACCATGGCGGCACGGATCGAGGATTCCGGGCGCCAGACATAGGTCGCCTTGGTAAACTCCGGCTTCTGACCCCAATAGCCGTCGAAGGCATCGAGCACGACGGTCTGCTGCGAGAAGGTCGAAAGCTTGAAGGGACCGGTCCCGACCGGATCGTTGACCGCCTGATCGACCGGCGTCTTCGGCGAGACGACCATGACGACACTCAACAGCGTCGGCAGGATCGGTTGGGGTTTGTCCGACTTGATCTCGACGGTGAGATCGTCGACGGCGGTGACCTGCAGCTTCGCATCGCCGAATTTGGCGATGTTGCTGCAGGTGATCTTCCCGCCGAGCATCCGGTCGATCGAGAAGACGACCGCTTCCGCGTTGAAGTCCGAGCCGTCCTGGAATTTCACGCCGTCGCGCAGCTTGAGCCGCCAAGTTACGGGATCGACCTGTGTCCATTCGGTCGCAAGCTTCGGTTGGGGCTGTCCGGTCTTCGGGTCGATCACCGTCAGCGGCTCGACCACGTTCTGACTGAGGATCTGCCCGACGTTGGTGATGATCGTTCCGCAGGGCTCCAGATTTGCCGGCTGCTCCGGCAGAACAATGCGGATTTCCTGCTCCGCCTGCGCCATTGCCGGCGATGCGGCGGCCGTCATCAGGACGGCGGACGCCATCGCAAGAACACTTGACCTCTTCATGTTTTCCTCCCTTGGTGTTTGCATCTTGGCCACGTCCAGCGGGCATCCTCGTCCCATTCGCCCGCCGGCCGAACCTGCTGGTTTAGGCTGCAGCCTTCTCGATCAGTTCTCGCAGCATGTCTTTCTCCTCAGGCTTGAGGTCCGTCAGCGGCGGGCGCACCGGACCTGGCGTGCGCCCGATGAGGTCGACGCCAGCCTTGATGATCGAAACCGGATAACCCTGCTCGCGATCGCGCAGCACCGCGAAGGGGAAGAAGAAGCGGTGCAGGATCTCTTCCATGGTCGCCAGGTCGCTCGCACGCATCGCCTTGTAGAAGCGCTGCGCCAGTTTCGGCACGAAGTTGAAGACGGCAGAGGAATAGGTCGTAACGCCGACACCGTTGAAGCCTTCGGCAAAAAGCTCATGTGTCGGCATGCCGCCGATATAGGTGAGCCGGTCGCCGAGCTTCGCTGTCACCTGGCGAACGAGATCGACCTTTCCGGTGCCGTCCTTGAAGCCGACGAGGTTCGGGCAGGCTTCCGCGAGGCGCGCAACGGTCTCGGCATTGGCGACCGAATTGGCGCGGTTGTAGATGATGACGCCGAGGCCGGTGGATTCGCATACGGCCTTCACATGCCGGTAGATGCCCTCCTGCGATGCTTCCATCAGGTAATGCGGCAGAAGCAGGAGACCATCGGCGCCGGCGGCTTCGGCGTGGCGGGCGGCTTCCTTAGCGAGCACTGTACCATAGCCGCAGCCGGCGATGATCGGCACCTCGCCGGAAGCTTCCTTGGCCGCGCGCGTCACTTTGCCGACCTCCTCTGGCGAGAGGGAGAAAAATTCGCCAGTCCCTCCGGCGGCAAAAAGGGCAGCCGCCCCGAAGCCGGAAAGCCATGCGACGTGCTCGCGGTAGCTCTTGAGGTTGAGGCTGAAGTCGTCGTTGAAGTGCGTAACGGGGAACGACAGCAGACCCGAGCCGATACGCGACTTGATTTCATCTGGCGACAAAGGAATTCCTCCCAAATTAATATGATGTCGTGGGAGAATTCATATGATGACTTTAGAGATGAGTCAATCGCCTTTCTCGCGATCTACCGTCGAGCGACGGATCATTAACGAGCGATAGCGCTTGATTCCGGTGACGAGGTGCCGGCGCATCGCCTCGCGCGCCTTATCCGGGTCACGGGCGATAATCGCTTCGGCGATTTCGCGATGTTCCTCGAGGATCGGCTGGTCGCGGCTAGGCAAGGGATCGATGCCGCCCATGACGGTCTTGAACTTCACCCGCGGGATCATCCGACGGCCGACATGTTCGAGGAAGGCCTTGAATCTCGCATTGTTGGTCGCCGTGGCGATTGCCATGTGGAACTGGAAATCCGCCTCGTCGGTGGGTCGGCCTTCAGCGACGAGGTCGGCGAACTTGTCGACCTGCGCCTGGATCTCGGCTTCCTGCGCCGGCGAACTGCGGGCCGCCGCGAGACCTGCGGCTTCCACCTCTATGCCGATGCGGAGCTCAAGCTCCTCGATGATGTCGGAAATCTTGTCGGTCTCATCCGTGAACAGCTTCAGCCCTTCATCGGCCGGCTTCGCGCCTGTCACGAACACCCCCGCCCCCTGCCGCGATTCCACCAGCCCATCGGCACGCAGCGCGGCGATCGCCTCCCTGATCACGGTGCGGCTGAACCCAAAGCGATCAATGAGGGCCGGCTCGGTCGGCAGCTTGTCACCGGGCGCGTAGAAACCTGCTTCGATCTGCGCGCGCAGGGCTTCGGCGACCTGTGACGCGAATGATCTGCGCGACGTTGGACGTTCAGCCCGCTGCATGATTCCTCCAGATTTTCCGCTCTGGAGATCATGCATACTCTCAGTCGGCATCAAAAGCGATAGCATCCTATGAATCCTCCATGTCTTCCTCAAAATCATACGATGATTTAATGTGCGGAAGCTCAGGCGGCGAAACGACTGCCCGCGCGCAGAAAAGGAGGGCCGCTATTGCAGCCGCTGCAGGCGCAGCGGCAACATCCGCTGGGCGAGGGCGAACTTGGTTGTACGCGCTTCATCATCTGTTCAACTAGCTAGGCTATTAAAGGCCTTCTGCTTTCGTTGGATTCTAAGCAGGGAATTGCTGCTCTTGACCTATACGGACCCGAGACCAGCGGAAGATGGATTCATCGGTGGTCCCAAGGGTTTACTACGATAACTCCTGCGGCTTCGAAGGGGCTGGTGTCGCGCGTAGCTATGATAAATCCCTTGGAGGCGGCAATGG
>NZ_JASKLR010000029.1 GCF_030124325.1 Sinorhizobium sp. 8-89 | reverse complement strand
AAGGCAATGACTCGGCCGCGCAACGCAATCGGATGTGATTTGCCCATCGTGTCCCTCCCGTCGAAGGCAGGGAATCACAGCCAATCCGATTTGGGAATCCTGAATCCTAAAAACCGCGACGTGCTTTAGTTTGTCTGCCTGAGGCGGTTACGGGCCGAGCGCTGGCGATGCCGCCGCAGGCATCTTGAAGACGAATTGGGCTTCGCATTTATGCTGTGCCAACAGGTACAATTTTTCTTTCGCCAACAACGACAGCGCCGCATTGGCGCGGGTCTACTTCTTTTGCAGTCGCCGCAGCTCGGCATTGACCACGTCAATTGACACGGTGCTGAAATCGAATTGCTCGTAGAGCGGTAACAGGAAGCTTTGTAAGATTTCAGCGAGGTTATCTTCAATTTGTGTGGCGGTGACTTGCATTTCGAGCACTTTCCGGTCGCTCATGCTTGTTCCACGTCGGATGGCATACATCCTGTCAAAAATGGAGGCTATTTGCCGGCCTTTGAGACCGGTGTATTCAGCCCGCATCCTGATTCCCGCATCGCCCTCATAGGTTCTGGCTAGCCGTGCGACATACAGCATCGTCTCACCAACTCTCCATATGGGCATGGTGGCGTCAAACGCCGTTGCTGGTTTTGCCTTTTCGGTGAAATCTTCCTCAAAGCCGCGTATTTCATACAGCAGGCCACGGGGATCGACGCGCCAGAAGTCGGCATGATGATCGCCATAGCGCCCTTCGTTCTCATAACCCAACCACGCTTCAATGACGTTGTCCACCGGATGAGGGCCAATCGGCGAGCGTCCGATGTTGACGAATGGCCCCCAGCCGGTGAGCTGTATTTGGTCGGCCTCGCGCAGCCGGTCCATCATCCGCTTCAGCGAGCTTTCCGGCACACCGATGAATTCGAAGGACAGTTGATAGTGTCCGTTGGCCAGACGGGCGCCTGCGTCGACCGGCAGATTGCCCACCAGTGATTTCCATCGTTCGAAAGATTCCGCCGTGAATTCCTTGAGTAAGTCAGTGGCGGGCGCGGTAGAGGTGACCGTATGGCCCTGCAGGATGGTGCGGATGGAATCCAACATGCTTTCGCGGCCAGCCTGGATGCAACGATTGAACAGCGTCCGCCATTCCTCTGCCGTGGTCGGCTCCTCGCTTTTCGGGCCTGCTTTGCGGATATAGACGCGGTTTTGCTGGATGACTTTCTCTTCGAGCCGCGTGCACATCACCGGCACGGTCGAGGGCGGGACATGAATGAAGGCATGTTCAATGCCGGTTTCAGGATGGGCCTCGAAACTGACATCAAAGTGCATTTTTGGATCGGCATACCGGTTGATGGCCGAGTTGACGGTATCGGTCGAGTATCGTGGTATCTCAGTGGGTCGAGGAAGAGATTCGAGCTTTTCCTCGCCTTCTCCTCGCATGCCCATGACGATGGTGCCGCCACCGTGGTTCGCGAGCGCGATAGCAGCTTTAGCGAGCGTTGCCTTGCCTTTGTTTCCACTCAGGTCCAGCCAGCTTTTATATTCGTTGGAAAGCGTCTCGTTGGGATAGGTTAGGAACGCCAAAAGTTCTTGCTGGCTGGCCATTGTTCACACTCTTCAGCAGATTTGGACTTAGGTTTTGGCGGTGCTTCAGGCTTCGGAAATGCTTTTTCTCCTTAGCTTGTCGCATAGATTAACAGGCAGCCCAGTCAGCGGTCGTCATTTGCCTGCCTCTTTCTAGTTTTTGAATGTGATCGACCTTTAAGCTCCGCGATGCGGGATTCTATAGCGCCGGCAAGAGCCTCAAACTTCGGTGCGAGCGCTTCGGCTTGATCGAGGAGTTGTTGTTCTATGCCCACTCGGTAGCATTCGCTGATGTGCCAGGACGAGATTTTCACCTCGCTTCGGACCTTACGTTCTAGCTTTCGCAGATCGGTGACATTGGCCGCCAACGATAGGGCGTCGGAAATCTGATCGTATTTGCTAGCCTTCTCAACAAGCACCGCTTCCCACCGAGATCTGGTGATGGCGCGGGCGTCATCCGAAAGCGTGTTATGCTGCCTCGGACTGCCTGCTGCGTGGGCGAGCGCTTCATTCTTGGCGTGCTCCTCCGACCGATATGGGTCTGAGAAGTATGGATCATCATCATTTTCCCCTTTGGCAATGCAGTACTTCCAGCCGCCGTCGGAGGGAAAGACGGTTAACCGCTGGCCACCGTATAGTATCATGGGATTGCCTCGATCCGAGGTCTGCCAGTGCGCATAGTATTTCCGGACATCTGACTTCTTGCCAAACAGCCAATCGAAAAGTCCCATGACATTTCCTTCAATCGCTCCGAGCATTTTTGTGCGATCGTCCCTAGAAGATGTCAAGCGGGAGGTTTGCGGCCAAAAATGGAGAATGTCTCCCGCTGCCTTACTGAGAGGCGGTGTCCAACCAGCGGGCTCGAAGCCGCCCTCAGATTTGTGAGTATTCAGGAGTCTCAATCTGACCAGCGGATTTTGTGTCCCCTAAGGTGTCTCGTATCGCTTGCCCACTGGATCTGCGCCTGAGTGCTGGCGCTCGTGATCAGCGGACGCAACGCATCGACAAGAGGGTCGAGTACCTCCAAGCACAGCCTTGGTAACGGCAGCCTACAAATTGTAGTTGCTGGGGTATCGAAAATCGAAGTCTCGATTCTTTTCGGTTATTTCGCGTGCAAATACTTCGATGTTTGCGATGGAAGGAATGCCCAACGCTAGGCACTTCCCGTAGATATTCTCTATGTTGTGGCCAAGCTGCCTATGCTGCAGCTCCTTCTTGCTGACGCCACGTGCGGCCAGAAAAGACTTCAGCAGCACCTCGAATGCATGAGCCATCATAAAATACTTGGCATGCATCATCTGACCATCATGCTCGGAAAGGCGGCGAAACGCTTCAAGATACTCTTCACCGCGGGCGAAAAGTTGGCCCGCATACAGTCCGAGTGGCTCGGGCATTTCGATAATGCGAGATGTTGTCTCCATAATTCTGCTATTCGATGCCGTCGGGTTTTGAGGTCGTCATTGGCCCGGCCTGATTGCTTCGACTTCGTAAGCTTGTCGAGGCATTAGCTTGAGTTCAAAGAAGGATGGTAGGCTGTCACTCAAGTTTCAGACGTTCCCATTCGGTGATTAAGGAGGAGTAGTATTCTCGGAACACCAGCTCTTCATTTCCTCTTAATGGAGTGGTTTGAGGCGAGAAAAATGTTCGACGAAGAATGTCGATAATTCGCATGTCATTTGGATCAGGTTCGGGCAGAGCTTGCTGCATCGCCCACAGCCCTAATCTACCCCCCTCATCAGGAAGCGCGGGATCCTCGCTGAAATAGGGATACACAACACGTGTGTACTCGCCTCTAACATGGGCATGTAGGGCGTCCCGTATGCGAATGATGCCCCCAACATCCCCAAATTGAAGATTCCCGTGAACACTCTTCGGCACGATTTGGACAGGTTCATTTGACCAACGCAGCTTCGCGCCAAGCAACTCGATTACCCCGTCTTTAAGAAGTGGGTATAGCCGCGTAAAATTCTTGTTTGACCGTATGCGATCATCGGTCATTTCCGAAAGGTCTGCGTCGCCGGCGATGTGCTTCTTTACATCGGACCAAAAAGGTTGATAGAAATCACCGCCTTTGCTTCTGTTTCCGCCTTCTTCTTTTCTACGGTCGAGTCGAATATCTTCTTTCAAAATCGAACGCCGCACGGACTGAGCTGCATAGAATAATTGCAGGACCTTGCGCAGCGGAATATCCAGAACTGACATGAATGCCTCGGTGTAGCAAAAACAGAAAACGACTTTTCACAACTTGTAATATCAATCTAGATTAATCAGTGCCAGTCCGTAACCTAGTGGATTGGAGTCTTCAATCTCGGGGGCGAACTGGCTCCGGCCTACTGTTAGTAACGGCCAGACCGGCATTCCAGCTCAGGACGATCCGGGAAATCGGTATTCCCCATCACAGTCGCTGGTCACTGTATTCACCACGGCCATGCAGAGCTCGGCGACATGCCATTAAAGCTGCCGGAGAAAGACAACATCAACCAGTGTATTCTTCCACACTACCGGCAAGGTCGTTCCACTCCTCTATACCAAGTACGTGCTCCATGAGGGCAATCTTCAAGCCAGTGAACTGCTCCGCTAGGTCGGTGAGGTGGCTCTTCGTTGTGCAACCGAATTCGAGGGCCAGAGACACTTCCGGTGGCGGGCCGACGAATTCGCGCTCCAGCCTCTGAAAACATGCCATCACCATTTGGCCTGCCATGGGCGCGCAAAACCCGCGCAACGAAGCTAGGAAGCGCCGGAGCACTGACAATCCAGGCAGCCTCTGTAACCGACTCGGAGGTCGATTCGTCTAGGTAGGCGCGCGTGGCGTCATCGAGGTAGGCGGACCGGATCTCGTGCAATCCTCCTAGCAGGCCGTCTGCGCCCTGTCGAACCGCGTTTTCCTCGACCAGTCGGGCCAGCGCCTTCGCCATCCGCGGACCGTTGCAACCGAGGCGATCCCGCAGAACTCGGCCTTCGATTGTCGCTCCATAGCGTCCGGGAAATACGATGCGACCGAGCAGTTGAAGTTCGTCGAATCGATCTTCTGCCAACCGCCGGCGCACCTGCTCGGCGAGCGTCTGCTCGAGCCTTTGTCGCTCGCTGCGTACCATCTTCGCAACATGGCGGCGCATTCTTAATCCCTGACCCGTGAAGTTCTTGGTCGTCATCGCCTTCCCAGGGCGAGGGCATAGAGGCGCGATTGGGATTGGCCGACGGCATCGGCATCCAGCACTTCAATTCGGGCTCGGCGTATTCGATGATGCGGCCGGGCGAGTAATCAGCGGCGCGCCAGCCTTCTAGGCCGAACTGATCGCCATTCGACCAGTACGCGAGGTCAACTTCTGCCGGCCAGAAAGGTGGCCGAGCTTTGCGGCCAGCTAACTTCGCAATCGTGTCAGGTGCACCCTACGGGAATCTCACATGTTCTCGGGGGTTACGATTTCGAAGGCAATGGTGCGCTGAATCGTGCTGCTCAGCGGACCCTGCGTGATCGTCTCGATCATCGTCTGCACCAGAACCGCAGAAGTCTGTTCCAACGGATGACAGAGAGCTGCGGTAATCATCCCCTCTGACAGGCCTTTTCGCGTATCCGGACCAATGTCCCTGCATACGAGACGGATGCTTCGGCGCCGCTCTTGAGGAACTTCCCGGAGCGCCCGCAAGACCCCGGAGATACCGCCCCCAACGATCAGGATGCCCGACAGGTCATCCGTTGTTGCCAACAGTTCCTTGACCATCCGGTAGGCCTCATTCGGCTCCTCGTGAGTGGGGCGGCTGTCCTCAATGGTCAAATGCGGCGCGTGTTCCCGCATATAGGAGCGGAAGCTTGCATCGGCGACGTCCTGACACTGGTAGCGGTGGTTGCCGATGAATACAGCAATCCGCCCCGGCTCGGGCGTCATGTGCCCGATAAGCCATGCCGCCGTCCGCCCCATTTTCCAATTATCGGCCCCAACGTAAGCGGCTCTTTCCCGGGCTGATTGATCGGTAATATATGCGGTGACCGGCTTGCGGTGGTCGTGCAGTTCGCGGATGGCCTGTGCGATGACGGGATGATCTGCGGCGATTACGGCGACGGCGTCACAGGCTTCACCAAGGGCCTTCAATCGACCTGCGATATTCTCAGGCGTTAAAAGATCCACGAAATCGATCACCGGATCGACGACCTCATCACGCCTTGCGCGGCACGCCTCGACGATCTTCTTGCCGAAGAGCTGGTACAGCTCCCGGCTGGATTGCTGCAGCAGAAAGCCAAGCCGATATTTTGGCACGGACTTGCGCAGCCGGTCCTCGATTGCGCCGACGCCGTAAAAGCCGATGCGCTCCGCGGCAGCCTGGACGAGCTGCACCGTGGTACCTTTAACCGAAGCGGTACCGGTAAGGATCCTGTTGACCGTTGAGATGGAGACGTCCGCCTCCTTGGCAAGATCGGCAATGGTCGGCCGACGCATGATGTTCTCCCTCTCCCGGCGATGATTGTATCATTGTGAATGACACTGCATGATACTTTTTGCAATTCTAGTATGATTTGCCATTTCTGAAATTTCAAGCAACCGATATGTTTCTCCTCACGGTCATGCCAGGGAGGCGGACGAGGAGATTGAGATGACTAAATTTCGCCGTCTGGCGGCAACTGTGTCGGCTGCCGCCATCATCACATGCACTGCAACGGCCGTTATGGCCGCCAACATCTTCGTTGTGGGCGGCAAGCCGGATGACCCATTCTGGTCGATCGTGAAGCGTGGCGCCGAGGATGCAGGCAAGGTGGTGGAGGCGCAGGGCGGTAAGGTAACTTGGCTCGGACCGCAGAACTACGACAACCTTGGTGTCGACGCGGCGGAACTGATCCGTCAGGCCATCGACCAGGGCGCGGATGCCATCGTTGGCCCTGACTGGGTGCCAGAAGCCATGGACCCCGCCTTCAAAGCGGTTGTCGACGCAAAAATTCCGCTGGTCATCTATAATGCCGGGGGCATTGAAGCTGCCGATCGCCTGGGCGCGATGAACTATGTCGGTTCCAACGATTATCTGTCCGGCAAGGCTGCGGGGACCTATTTCGCCAAGCATGACCTGAAGAACGCGGTCTGCCTCAACACCTTGCCCGGCGCGGCGAACATCGAAGCCTTCTGCAAGGGCATGATCGACGGGGTGACCGAGGGTGGTGGCGTCGGCTCGTCCTTGCCGCTGCCGGCAACCTCCTTCGGCTCGGCGACGGCCGTGGCGCAGGCCTTGAAGGCGCACCTGCTGCAAAACCCGGACATCAAAGCCGTGTTTGCTATCGGCAACGTCGACACCAACTCGGCGGTCAACGGGGTGACGCAGGCCGGCAAGCAGGGTCAGGTGCACGTCTGCGGCATGAACATGGACGAAACAATCCTGAACAACATCAAGAGCGGCACCCAGCTTTGCGCGATCGACCAGCAGGGTTACCTGCAGGGCTATCTGGCGGTCTCGATCCTGAATGGCAACGTCAACTTCGGCCTCACCGTGCCGACCCGGGAAATTCTGACCGGTCCCGGCGTGATCGACAAGGAGAACGTCGACGCCACCTTAGCGGGTGTGCAGGCGGGTGCCCGCTGAGCCTCGGCTGAACGTCGTGAAGCTGCCTGTCGCTTGAGGCAGGCTGCTTCCAGTTTTCCAATAGCGGTGGCCGTCAGCGGTCATACCGCTTCGTTGGTGGTAATAAAATGAACACGACAAGTGTCCATGTCTCCTCGGTCCCTTCAGGTGACCAGAATATCAAAGCGACCATCGGCCAGCTTTCCCGTCGCCCTGAAGCGGGCTCGCTCCTGGGCTTGATCGCGGTGTTCGTCTTCTTCGCCCTGGTGGGCGGCCAGGCTTTTCTGTCCCCTGCCGGCTATGCGAGCTGGCTCAACGTCGCCGCCTGGCAGTGATCTT
This sequence comes from Sinorhizobium sp. 8-89, assembly GCF_030124325.1. Classification (GTDB taxonomy): domain Bacteria; phylum Pseudomonadota; class Alphaproteobacteria; order Rhizobiales; family Rhizobiaceae; genus Sinorhizobium. The sequence continues at coordinate 56,024 of NZ_JASKLR010000029.1, read as the reverse complement.
CATCACCCACCAGGTCATGCACGCCATGACGGTGGGTGATCACTTCGCCGTGCTCATCCGTGGAGCCATCGCTGCCGATTTCCGCAGGGGGGAGAAGACCCGTGAGGAGAGATCTGATGGCGGGCGGGGAAACCATGGCTGATCTGGAGGCTCAAATCGAGACTTACATGGATTCGCACGAGGGTCAGCCACCGCCGCCAGCCCAGTAATCGCTGACGGCATCACAAACGAATTGCGCAACACGCACAGCTCCGGAGGCGCCGAAAAGGCCGCCGCCGGAAAAGGGAAAACTGCGTCCGGAATCTGGAGGTCACAATGAAAATCGCACTCGACCCGTTCATGCATCGGCATCTCTCGCTCGAGGCGTTGCCCAGGAAGGTAAAGGAACTCGGCTACGACTGGATCGAACTATCGCCGCGCGGCGATTTCCTCGAATGGTTCAAGGCGCCACGCGTCTTTCCCGAGCGGATCAAAAGCTTCAAGAAAGCGCTTTCCGATGCCGATGTCGGCATCGCCTCGCTGCTGCCGATGTATCGCTGGGCCTCCAATGACGAGGCCGAGCGCCAGGCCGCGGTGAAACATTGGAAGCGGGCCATCGAGATCTGCGTCGAACTGGGCGTCGACACGATGAACTCGGAGTTCGGCCGCGGTCCACACCCGGACAAGGGTTCCTGCTACTGCTGCCATACCGGCTCGATGATCGAGGCCTGCGAAGACGCCTGGTGGCGGTCGATGGAAGAGCTCGTGCCGGTCTTCGAGCGTGAGGGGATCATGCTCCACGTCGAGCCGCACCCGGAAGACTGGTGCGAGACACTGCAGCCGGCGCTCGACATCATCCGCACGGTCAATTCGAAGAACGTCAAGTTCCTCTACTGCGCGCCCCACACCTTCTATTTCGGCGACGACACCAAGGCGATGCTGCGCGAGGCCAGGGACGTCCTTGCCCATGTCCATGTCGGTGACACGTTCAACCACAAGGCCAGCTCTGGTCTGAGATATATCCTCAATCCGCCGGGCACCAACGCCCGGGTACACCAGCACCTTAACATCGGTCAGGGCGAGGTGCCCTGGGACGAATTCTTCGGCACGCTGGCGGAAGTGGGCTTCGACGGCATCATGACCGCATGCGTCTTCGCCTGGGAGGACAAGGCAGACCAGAGCTGCACCTTCATGCGCACCGAAATGCAGCGCTACATCGACAAGTACTGGGGGGCGAAATGACTCTCCAGGTTGGTGTCATCGGCACGGGTATGATCGGCCAGGATCATATCCGCCGCCTTACGAAAGTCCTTTCTGGCGTCGAGGTCGTCGGTGTCACCGACATCGACCAGGCCCGCGCCGCTGCTGCCGCCCCCGAAGGAGCGGAGGTGTTCGCCACCCCCACGGCTTTGATTTCTGCGGATAAAGTGCAGGCCGTGGTCATCTGCTCCTGGGGACCGGCGCATGAGGAGCAGCTGCTCGCCTCTATCGCCGCCGGTAAGCCGGTCCTCTGCGAAAAGCCCTTGGTGACATCCGAGGCGGCCGCGCTTCGCGTGATGGAAGCCGAAGTGGCCTTTGGCCGGCGTCTCGTGCAGGTAGGTTTCATGCGGCGTTTCGATGCCGACTATCGCCGCCTGAAAGCCGTGATCGATGAGCGGAAACTTGGCGCGCCGTTGATGTTCCATTCCGTGCATCGCAATGCTTCAGTGCCCGAGGGCCTCTACACGTCCGAGATGCCGCTTAACGACACGCTCGTACATGACGCAGACATCTCCCGCTGGCTCCTGTCGGACGAGATCGCCGGGGTCGAAGTGCGCATGCCGCGCCGATCCTCGCGTGGTGGCGAACTGCGCGATCCGGTCTTCGTGCTCCTGCGCCTGGCGTCGGGCGTACTGGTCGATGTCGAGATTTCGGTGAATATCTCCTATGGCTATGACATCCGCGGCGAGGTCAGCTGCGAGGCGGGCGTCGCCGCACTGCCGAACCGCCCCGCAACGGTGATCTCGGATTCAAGCGGCATCCGTCAGGCGATCCCCGAGGACTGGCGCGAGCGCTTCATCGAAGCATACGACCAGGAGTTCCGCGAATGGATCGTGGCCGCCCATGAGGGCACCGCGACTGGTCCTTCTACCTGGGATGGATACGCGGCCACGCTGGTGGCCGATGCCGCTCTGCGTGCCGCGGCAAGCGGCGGGCTTGAACCAGTCAACATAATCGCGAAACCCAGTCTTTACGGACCTCCGACTGCCGTGGCGGCGGAATGAATCGGTGGGCCACCTTTCAGGAAAGATGATCCGATGATCAATAGAGAAAGAACGATTTCCCGCCCGCTTCGCTGGGGCATGATCGGCGGCGGGCGCACCGGGCAGGTGGGCTACAAGCATCGCACCGGTGCGCTGCGTGATGGCACCTACCTGAGTCGATGCCGCGCATCCTAAACGTTCTTCTCGACCTGTCCCTTCTCCCAGCCCGACGCCGGATTGCAGAACTCGGGTTCGAACAGATAGTGGCTGGCCATCGCCAGGAAGCGGACATTGACGTCGCGCTCCTTGCCGCGCCCGACCTTGTCGATCGCCGTCTTCATGTTGTCGTAGATGCCGCGGCGAGGAATGCCGCCAAAGACACGGAACGCATGATTGTGGGCGTCGAACAGCATCTCGTGTGTCTGCAGGAGATAGGCTCGGACAATGAAGGTGCGGCTGTAGCTCAGCTTCGTATGGGCCACCTACAGCTTGGTCCGCTCATTGCCGATGATCGCCCAGTCCTCGGACCAGTCGAACTGGAACGCTTCACCGGGTGCGAATGCCAAAGGCACGAATGTTCCGCGTCCCGACGTCTGAAGCTCTCTCTGCCGATCGGCTCTCCAATCCCGAGCGAAAGCGGCGACACGGCAATAAGAACCCTCGTAGCCCAAGCTCAGCAGGTCGGCATGGAGCTGTTTAAGAGTCCGCTTCTGTTTGCGGGATTTGTTGGCTTCCGTCTTCAGCCAGGCCGATAGCCGGTCGGCAAAGGGATCAAGCTTGCTCGGGCGCTCCGGAACTTTGAACTTCGGCTCCACACCATTCAGGCGCAGGTATTTACGGATGGTGTTCCGGGACAAGCCGGTCCTGCGGCATATCTCCCGGATCGATAGATGCTCTCGAAAATGCCAGCGTCGGATCACGCTTAATAACGCCATGTCGATCACTCCATAGCTCCCGCTGAAAACACGCGGAGCAAGGTTCAAAACATGGGTCAATTCTCGATGAAAATATCACGCAATGCCGGATCACTTCTCAGTGCAAATCAACACACTCCACCTTCAAGGTGACTGCGAATTCACGGTGCCGTTCCCTATGCTGTCATTGTGCTCGTAGCGGAGACCCCGTGTCCTGGTTTTTGGTTACGTCGAGTAATCCAATCTGAGAGCTCGCATACGGGCATTCGCAGGGGCGCCGCTGCGCTAGGCCAACATTCCCTCTATCGCCCGACGCTGCTCGGCATGCTTTGTCGGATTGTCCCGTCTTAGCTTAGCGAGGTTGAGCAGCTTCCACCGAACGGCGGGCAAATCAGCGGCTTGCGGCAAGCCGATTGACTCGAAGTCCGGCTCAGCATCATGAAGCGAGAGCAGGAAGCGCATTCGTTTTCGTCAAGCCGATCGCTCAGGTCCTTTGCCAACCTCGACCTCACTTCCACCAATTCGTCGAGCGTGACCGACTTGGTCGTCATACCCTCGAACTCCTTCATGAAGACCTGATCGAGGGCGGAAAACGATGGCCTGATGAGCTCATGCGGCGGTCGACCCGAACTGGCAACATAAACGAGGAACGTTCGAAACAGCGCGTCCGTCAGTCCCTCGTTCTCATAGAGCAGCATGACGTCGTAAAGGTCGCGCGGATGTTGCCGATCAACTGCCGCGTGAAGCTTGCCACCGAAAAGATCCTCGAATGAGAGAACCTGCATCTCAGCGAACCCGAACGTGTCGGCCACGAGGTCGCTGACGATACGCAGTTCGGTCGGATGCACTGTCCCGCGTGCAACCGGAGACGCCTCGATTTTGATCTCGGCACCGCCTTGCCGAACCAGAACGCGCGTGTCGTTGTTACCGCCACCGGCGATCCGTTGGACCGTCACGCCGCTCAGGTTGCGCAGAAGATCTTCCCGAATGTGCTCAAGTGAGCTGTCAATGCCCTTTAGCGTCGTGTCACGATCTTCGATGGGTAGATAGGTGAGGTCAATATCGACCGACAGTCGGGGCATGTTGCGATAAAACAGATTGATGGCGGTCCCACCCTTGAGCGCAAATGCCTGATGACGCGCGATATAGGGCAACGTACGGACCAGCAGTTCGACCTGTCGCATGTATTGTTCACGCGCCATCGTCGGCTTCCTTCGGCATTAGGTTGGCTGGGATTGTTATACGGTAAAGGGGATGAAGCCGTCCGCCACTCGCCAGTGCCCGGTCGCCACGCCCCATGTCGATCCTCGACATATCGATGTACCTGCGCCAGGCATGCGAATGCTTGTCAGCATAGACGAAGAACAGCCGTTTGACCTTGACGCTCTGGCATTTCTCAAGCAGCGCGGTCAGCAGTTTCGGGCGGAGATTTACGAGACCCTCAAACAGGGTGTCGATCGTGTCGAAGCTCTCGGATGTCGGCAACTCGTCCATCGCCTCGAGGATCGCTCGTTCCGCGGAAGACATTTTGATCGGCCAACGCCAGGGACTGGATGCGAGCTCGCTATCCGAACCGTCGGACAAGTCGAATTCGGTGTCCTCGACGCCAAAAGTGTCGCCGTTGAACAAGGCGTCGCTTCTGTGTACCACGCGAGCATCCATTCGCAGCTTGAGCAGCCAGCGAGGAACATCCGGTCCGTAGAGTTTGAGCACGAAACTACCTCCCAGCGGCAGATAGTGCGAATGGCCGCGGAGGCTCAGCGCGCTTATTCCTCCGACGTGAAACTCGTGCCTCATTATCCACTGAGCCGACAGTAGCGGGATCTTCCATCCATTGCGTACTTCTAGGTTCTCTCCATGCGCGAAGGGGCGACGGAAAAGACCCTGCATCACTCGTTCGAGCCATCCCCGCTTGACGTAGGCTGAGACAGATTGCCGGGAGACGGCACGTCGGGTCATCCATGCCGTGTCCACTAGGAAGCCCGGGGGCACGGCCTGCAAAAGATGCTTTAGCTTTGACCCTGTATGTCCATCCATGATTGACATTATAGCCCATACTTAAAGCCAATGCGAGGACATCTTTACATGCCTGGAAATATGTCAATTAACGATGGACAAAATTGATGTCATCCAAAGTGGGCGCTGCCCTCATGCGCTCTACACCCCGAAAAGGGTTGTTAGTAAGGCCGCAGATTTGTAAGAGCGAGCAACAACAGCGACCGGGAGGACTAATGCCGCTTCATAAAGACGAAATCCTCAACTCCTTGGCTGCGACCGCGAATGTGGCGCAATTCGCAAGCTTTCGCCCCAGCCAAAATGGCTCTCTCGTCCAAAGCTATTGCAGGATAACCGGGTATGAGGAAAACCACCGCTTTTCGAGTGTCCGGGAGGCGATCGTTGCCCTGCTGGCCAACAGCTCTGACAAAATGGTGAATATCAGAAGCTACGAACCGCAAAGTCCACGGAGCCGCGAATTCATTTACGGCTTGAGTTCGGCTGATGCCGTTGTGGCTGAACTTCAGCGGCTATCCGCCGAGCGGCTACACCTGATTGTCAACGAAACGATCGACGTCGAAGACGGTGGCGTCTCTGGCGTGGCGCAGGGGCAATTAATCGAGTTTTCACCGGACGATACGCCGCGTTGTGTGGAAAAACCTGGCGTAGCCTCGTTGCCATTTCCACTCGGAATGAAAGTTCTGGAGACTGTCTACGGCTTCGCTCCCGACCTGAGCTTTGCAGCAAATGCTCGCGTCGAATTCAGCATCCACCCTAAGCCGCGTGGATATCATCAGCGGCATACGATCATATGGGAGTACGAGAGGGACACGCCTAATTTCCTATCTCCTCCGATAAGTTGGCCGAACCGATTTAGCCGCCACCTTGGAGATAAAGCTTTCGGTCTACTTATAGCGGATTCCCTCGGGTTACCCGTCCCCAAGACCACCGTCGTGGGAAGACGTGTCGCGCCATTTACCTTCGGTCGGGAGACGGGGTCCTTTGAAGTTTGGACGAGAACCTCTCCAGTCGAACCCCAGCCTGGACTCTATACGACGGTCAAGGGGTGGCTCGATCCGTTTGCACTTCTGTTGAAGGAAGATCCAGAGGGAACCCAGCTTCGGTCTGTCCTATGTCAATCTGCAGTCCGAGCGAAATACTCCGGAGCGGCCGTTGCTGGTGCGAAGGATCTGATAATAGTCGAAGGCCGACGCGGGGAAGGTGACCGCTTTATGCTCGGCCTAGACTCACCCGAAGATCTCCCTGCGTTTGTGATCGAAAATGTGCGAGCAACGTATTCGGTGCTGGCAAGCCGGCTTGGGCCGGTGCGATTTGAGTGGGTGCATGATGGTGATGTCGTCTGGATCGTACAGCTGCACTGTGGCGCGACTGGCACGCAGGCAGATGTCATTGTTCCGGGTGAGGCAAAATCTTGGGTTGAATTCACGACTGCGGCGGGGCTTGAAGCCCTGCGTGAGTTGCTTGCGACGCTTTCCGAGGGACAAGGTATCTTGATTGTCGGCAGCGTTGGCTTGACGAGCCACGTTGCCGACCTTCTCAGAAAAGCGAAATTCCCTGCGAGGCTCAAACCGACGGTCGACAGAGCTTAGGGGCGGTCGGTGGCACCAGCCCGTTCACTCCGCCAGATCTCTTCCACAATTTGGTCGTCCTGCACGCGATGGACGGCTAATACGTGTGCTGCGACATCCGGTACCGAGTGGTCAACGACAAGCTCCACCACGTTGTCTTCCTTCCGACGTTTGGATCTTTCTCTAAATGGGAAGTCAGCGACACGTCGGAATGTATCATTTCCCCGCGGTTGAGGATTAAAAAGCGTCGAACCGCTGTTTATGGGACTGAGCCATATCCTCTCACGATGTGCGGCCACCAAACCGGCGGTATCGATTGTCAGCACGGTTTGAGGCTGTTCGCGATAGGCCCGAGCTCTCAGCAACCTCCAAATTCTCTCGGAGGACAACCAGAAGAAGCTGCGCGAGTTGAGAATCTCGTACCACTCCTGTGGAGTAAGCCCATCTTGCAGACAGCGTGCCAGTAGATGATCACGCATCGGCTTCTGATCTCTGATAACCGCACCCATCAAGCCTTGGCGTTGCAGTCCGACGGAGTCGGGGCGCCGCTGAGATTCGAGTGCAAAGCGACGTTCGCCATCGACAGCATATAAGTCGAGCAATGCGCTCGCACTCAGCAACCCATGTTGCTCGATGGCGGGCCATGCGCCATCGTGCGCCATATGATAAAGACGCGGATATGTCGCTATAAGTTCCTCTTCAGTCATTCCATTTCCTTTGGTCGATCAGACCGTCGCGCCCAAAGCCTTTGGAAATCAAAGACACCGGCACATTGCATATTCGCTCAACGTCGGAAATGAATTTCTGGGCTCCGGCGTTTAGATCATTGAAGCTCACCGCTGAAACATTTTCCGCTCCGAGATAGTCTACGAACGTGAGGGCGATATCGGTCGCTCCATTCCAGTAGACTGAGCGCCTCATGCGTTCCCAATCAAATTCGGCCATCCGGCGGCTTTTACCTGATACGCTTCCAATTTCTGTTTTTCCGATTTGCTCAACCGGCAAGCCCGAACGCTGCGCGATATCGTCAAAACTGATTTCGACCCCCATCGGTCCCGACTCGCCACCGACCCGGATTGGATAGGTACGAGCAACCACGACAACGCGCCTGAGCTTTGTGAAGGGGACACCTGCATCCGAGAGACACCCCGTGGCTGAGGTTTCCCGAGAGGTGACATGCGGATAAGACCCATGGTGAATGCTGAGATCAGTGCCCTGAGTGCCCTCCAACATGATTTTCTTGCCGCTCGCCAGCACTTGCTCAATCCTTTGACTGACATTGCCAATATATGGCTGAAGTGCCTCGATCTGGCGAGCGAGTCTGACAGGAGGCCCCCACTCGAGCTCACCGTCTCTTCCAAGAATTTTGCGTGCGGCTGCTGATCCTACACCCTGTTTAGTCGACGAAATTCCGGCGAGCAGCTTTTCCTCAATCTCTCTGTCCTTTTCCTCGATGATCATTGCCTGAGGGTCGATCAGAAGCCCGCCTTTCTTCAGCCAGGGGTGATCATCGATTTCTTTCAGTAGCGTCTCCAGCCATATTGTCGAGCCGGCTGCGATGTAAATTTCGGCTTCTTGGTTTGATCCTGTGCCGGATGGGAGCTGCCGATAGGTGTATTCAGGATTCTTCACCTTGTGGCCAGCATTCGGTCCCCCAACTCGGACCAAAACGTCATACTCATGCGCAAGAAGGGCGCAAATATTACCCTTTCCCTCGCTTCCCCATTGGCCCCCGACGAATAAATCGACGTAAGAAGGAGGCGTCGCTACAGAAAGACGGCCGGCCGTTACGTAAGTTACACATGACGGCACTTCGGACTTTTCAGTGTAGACAACGACGTCCGCAATCGCAGCAAGGCTCTCGATTTCCGCCTCTATTAGGTCGGCCTTTGCCTCCTCGTAGGTTGCAGTTTGGTCTCCAAGGCTAGCTCGCTCTCGGTAGCGCTTTTCGAGAACGTCATCAGGGGCTGTCAAATGGAAATGGTGAACGTTTTCGGCTCCGAACCGATCTCTAAGGCCTCTTACTTGGGCAGCGATTCGAGCGCTATCAACGAGCAGAAAGCTTTTGTCGGTATTAGGGATCGCTGCACTCACTGCGTCAGCAACCCAAGAACCGTTCGTTTCCATATCAAGTTCAGCGCCAGCCTGTTGCAGAGGCTTACGCTCGTCAGCAACTTGCTTAACCTTCAAGATGTATTTTCTGGTGGAAACCTTCTCGCAAGGATAGCGGCGCATAAGTTCGTCTGAAAATGCTGTTTTTCCGACGGCTATCGGACCTGAAAGGACAATTACCTGCTTCAACTCTTGCTCCCGCCCCGAGTGTCGACCACGATCGACCATAGGTAGCAGTGTCGAAGTGATTCGCTCAAGGGAGATGATGATGAATGCTCAAGTCGCTGTTAAAATTAAATCCGGGCCGAGCATCATGTTGGCAAGTGGAAACTGGTTCGATCTTCTCGATCCCTGGAACAGCGAGTTCACAATTGAGGATATAGCACAAGGTCTAGCGAACATCTGCCGGTTTTCCGGCCAATGCAGGGATTTCTACTCAGTTGCCGAGCATTCAATGCATGTCTGTGATACCGTGGAGGAATTCCAGCTTGAGGCACTGCTGCATGATGCCGCGGAGGCGTTTGTCGGTGACATCACCCGTCCGCTGAAGCAGCTTTTGCCTCAATACAAGGAAATAGAAGCTAACGTGGAGGACGCGGTAAATCGTCGCTTCAACTTAGACCCGAGATCGAAGTCCGCCGTCAAAGCGGCAGATTTGCGCGTTCTTGCGGCGGAGCAAGCTCAACTTATGCCATTGGGCACCGATTTTTGGGCTGCCGCTTTGAACGTAAAGCCGGCTGCCATTCAAATCGGCTTCTTCCGCCCGGAAAAAGCGCGCGAACTCTTCCTAGAGAAATTCTCTTCGATGACCCGTTAGCCACCGGCCGGCAGGGGCAGAATGGCGTCATCGCGAAATTAGTCATCTTCCCAAGGCTTTGTCTCTGGCGATAAGGGGGCCGACGGTTCTGGTCCATTCAAAGCGAGGGATAGGAATCGACATCCTGGACAGGCGGCATGTCGCCGGCTTCCTCTCGTCTTAGTCGGGTGGAACGTTGCCGTTTGACGCCCCGCGGAACGAGCAAAGAGCGCTAGGAGCGGCTATTACCAATCGAATACTCTAACGTCGCGTTCGGGGCCGAAGAACGAACCCGCTGCGCGGGAGTGCGCCCGCGTTTGAGGTAGAGGGCACAGGCCGGTCGTCGCGTGTGCATTGAGCGTGGTTTGGCTGAGGCAGAGCATGGCGGGCTTCTTCAACAAGGAGCCTGACCATGACCCATCCCGTTCTCGATGCACCGATCAGCCCGCTACGTCAACGGCTAATCGATGACATGAACATGCGGCGTTTCTCGCGGGAAACGCAGCGCAACTATCTCCGTGACATCGGACGCTTGGCGACATTCCTCGGGCGTTCACCAGACACGGCAACCGCCGACGACCTGCGGCGGTTCCAGATCGAGCAGCAGGAGGATGGCGTTCCCGTGCCGACCATGAACAGCATCGTGTCGGCGCTGCGCTTCTTCTTTACCCATACGGTCGACCGGCCGGACCTGGCCCGCAAGCTGGTTCGTCTGGCGCATCCGCGCAAGCTGCCCGTGGTGCTCAGTCGCGATGAGGTCGCGCGCCTCCTCAACGCCACCACCTGCCTCAAACACCAAGTCGCGCTCTCGGTCGCCTATGGCGCAGGCCTGCGGGTCGCCGAGGTGTCGATGCTGAAGGTCGCCGACGTCGACAGTGAGCGCATGCTGTTGCGTGTCGAACGCGGCAAGGGCGGGCGCTATCGCAATGCCATGCTGTCGCCGGACCTGCTCACGCTTCTGCGTGAGTGGTGGAAGGTCGGACGTCAGCAAGGCGTGATGCACCGCGACGGCTGGCTGTTCCCAGGGCAGCACGCGATGAAGCCGATTAGCACGCGGCAGCTCTATCGTATCGTCGTCGAGGCGGCGCAGGCCGCCGACATCGCCAAGCGGGTCGGGCCGCACACGCTGCGTCACAGCTTCGCGACACACCTGCTGGAGGACGGCACCGATATCCGGATCATCCAGGTCCTGCTCGGGCACGCCAAGCTGAACAGCACCGCCTTCTACACCAAGGTCGCGACCCGGACAGTGCGCACGGTCACGAGTCCGTTCGACAAGCTCGGGCTGTTCAAGCCGGGAGAGAACTCGCCCGAAGGCTGAGCCGTGCGCGCCTCGATCGAGGTCGCCGACATCTTCCGTGCCGCAGGACCCGCCTATCGGGCCGCCCATGCCGGCCAACTGAGCCTCGCCCAGCTCAAGGTGATGTCGGCGATCGAGAACTGCCGCACTGCTGCCCTTGGCGGTCATGTCGATGCCTGCGAGGACTGCGGCCACTGGCGCGTCGCCTACAACTCCTGCCGTAACCGCCACTGTCCCAAGTGCCAGGGCGCGGCAGCGCGGACATGGTTCGCCAAGCGTGAGGCCGACCTCTTGCCGGTCGGATACTTCCACGTTGTATTTACGTTGCCCACCGAGGTTGCCGACATTGCCTTCCAGAACAAGGCGCTCGTCTACGACCTGCTGTTTAAGGCAGCGTCGGAGACGATGCTGACGATCGCGGCTGATCCCAGGCACCTCGGAGCCAGGATTGGTATCACCGCCGTGCTTCACACCTGGGGCTCGGCGATGACCCACCATCCCCACGTGCACATGATCGTGCCGGGCGGCGGGATTGCACTCAACGCAAGCCACTGGATATCGTCGCGGCCGGCATTCCTGCTTCCGGTGCGTGTGCTCGGCAAGCTGTTCCGTCGATTGTTCCTCACCCGGCTGCTCGCGCTGTACGAGGTGGACCGGCTTACCTTCTTCGGATCGATGGCGCACCTCGCCGAGCGACGCGCCTTCCTGCGTCACTTGGCGCCGGTCCGGAAGAAGCACTGGGTGGTCTACGCGAAGGCGCCCTTCGCCGGACCGGAAGCAGTGCTCGCTTACCTGTCGCGATACACCCACCGGGTCGCGATCTCGAACAGCCGCCTGATCGCCTTCGACGCGAGCGGCATCACCTTCCGCTACAAGGATTATCGCCGCGCCGGCGCCGACCGGCAGCAGGTCATGACGCTCGGCGCTGACGAGTTCATCGCCGCTTCCTGCTCCATGTCCTGCCGCGAGGCTTCCACCGCATCCGGCACTACGGATTGCTCGCCGGCTCCGCCCGCAAGGCCAGCCTCCTGCTTGCGCGCGAACTGCTAAACATCGTCGCGCCGCCCGATGACGGCACCCCGAAAAAGCCGGAGGACTTCAGCCCGATATGCCCCTGCTGCGGCGGACGCATGGTCGTCATCGAGGTGTTCGAACGGTGGAGGCAGCCTCGTGGACCCCCGGACACTTCGAAAGCGAACCGGGAGACCGTCCCATGACCCGGCATGACATGCTTCAACCCCAAGCCGCAGGCGCTCAAACTCCGGCAACGGATCCACGCGTGCCCATGGTGATCATCGACGCCGACAGAGCCACAACCAGCCGTGTGCCGGGTCAACAACACCGCGCTGAGGCGCAACGAAGCGGCCCGTCCGCATCCAACCTGTTACCTCCCGGCGACGCGCCAGCCATCGCAGCCATCAGCCGAAATCCGAAATCTCCATAGCCTTCGCCCTGTGGCCCGCGGGTTCCTTCCTCGGGGACTTTCGTACGCCCGCCGGCGCCCGAAACTCTTCACGGAAGCTGAAGGTCGGCTTCCAGCTCACGCCTCAGGGATAGCGGACATTATGTTGGGGCCCGATAAGGTTGGACGACTTACGTGCCAGTGTGACCTTCTTCCCGACATGATCCCGCCAGAGAGCAAAACGCTTTAGGCGGTAGTCAACGAGATCAGGCGAAGTCCCAAACTTTTTCGCAATACCGTCAGAGCTCACCCGCTTTGCAACTTCTTCAATCATCGGAAAACGGGGAAGTATCTTGACACGGAACCTGCTCATTCCGAGCATGGTCTGGTGACAGAGAATCGCGCAGGAGGGCAGGCAAAGCAATGACCCCTGAGATGCGGCCCGGCGATCGGGGATGTTCACATACCGACCCTGAATGCGTTGGTTCAGCGAGCGACGGATTGGTGAAGGAGAAAGAAAGACATGGCTAGATGCACTGCACCGGCAAGGGGCCATCGCTCATCGGCCGCCGCAGCCGACTGTCCTGCATGCGGGGGCCGCTATGGCCGCTCTAGCGGTTACGGCGGATATGGCAGCGGCTATAGCAGCTCCGGATCATACTCGTCCCCTTCATACTCCTCCTCAAGGAGCAGCGGCGGGTCGGGGCGCCGCACCTCAAAGCCGCGCTGGTCGGGAGCCGGTTCGGCTGTGTGGTACACCCCTGAACAAGTGCAGGCGCTCACGCCGGTTCGCGAGAACGTCGAGAACCTAGCGGCGTCGCAGCCTGACCTTCGAGACGTGTTTCTCTGTCACGCGTGGGATGACAGGCAGGGCTCCGCTAAGGAACTGCATGATCTGCTCGAAGCGCGCGGTGTCCGCGTGTGGTTCAGCGAGAAAGACCTTGGCCTCGGGGTGCCGATGATGCGGGCTATCGACAAGGGCCTGGTGAATTCGCGCGTCGGTATAGTTTTGGTGACCCCGGCTATGTTGCGACGCCTCCCGGCAGAAGGCATCGCAGACAAAGAGCTTTCGGCGCTGCTCCGGCGAGAGCGGCTCGTCCCGGTTGTTCATGGAACGACCTATGAAGAGCTTGAGCAGGTCAGCCTCCTGCTAGCCTCCCGAGCAGGGCTGAATACTGCCGAAGAGTCGATGGCGGAAGTCGCCGCCAAAATCGCCGAACTGGTCGCTACTTAGTCAAATCGAGGGCGAAGCGATATTTTTCGGCGGATACCGAAGGTTTTCTGCGGCGACTTGGCTTCATCCTGCACTTCGACAAATTCGAAAGTGAGTGTCTGCTTTCGCGGGCTCCATCTCGGAGCCTCTGTGCCCGAGGGAGGCGCAAGACAGTCGCCCAGGTTACCTGCGGCGAAGGTCGGCTCGGAATCCAATTCGGTCCCTCCAGGTGTCGCCGTCAGCGGCACAGATGGGTGGCAGGCGGAAGTTCGCAGCATCAGTGCCAAATGGCTGCTTTGCGCCTTCAAGACCAGTCAAGTGATTTGCCTTGGCGTGACGTCTGCGGTTCGACTGGGCTCAAGGCTATAGGTCGTTCGCCGAACCCGTAGACCAGAAAGGGGCGCAGGCCCTCTCTAGCCTATTATGTCGATTGTCGTCGACCGGAATGCCGAGCCAGGTCGCGGCGAACAGCGTGATGGCGCCGCCGGTCACGGCACAGAAGCCCTGCATCGGGTTCAGCTTGGTGATCACCCCAGCCGCCGAACAGCGTACCGAGCTGCTCGCCGCTGGCAGGTGATCACCACCCAGAAGGGCACGTGGAATTCACAGGAGCACGGCGATGATGCCCACGGTCTTCTGCGCATCATTGCCGCTATGGCCGAGCAAATAGAGCGAGGCCGAAGCGAATTGCAGGCCCCGAGAAGGTGCTGTCGGCGGCAAACGGCGTCTGGTGCACGAACAGCCAGGAGACGATCAGCACCAGCAGGAGAGCGAGCACGAAGCCGATCTCGGGCGACATGACGATGGCACCGGCGGTCTTCAGGAGGCCGGACCAGACGAGCCGGCCTTTGCAAGGCTTGCACCGACAAGGCCGCCGAAGAGGGCGTGCGAGGAGCTCGACGGGATGGCGAAGACCCATGTCAGGATGTTCCAGGCGATGGTGCCGATCAATGCCGCAAGATGATTTGCGGCGGCGGCCACTTCTTTGAAGTGGCAGCAGCCCGAGGCCGCTCCACCCCATCAAGTTAAGTGCCAGGCCAACCCATTGAACTCAGTAGTCCAGGTTGAATAGTTACCGCGCGTTGGCACCTTCCCGTCGGGGCCGTGTCAGGCGCCAAATGGCCCCTCCAGTTCGGGCTGGCTCAAGCAGGGAAGTTCCTGCTAATTACTCAGACAGCCGCAGGCCAAGAGTTGTGCCGGCGTTTTCGGCGCAATTACTCGCAGACGAAACTGTCTGCCGATTTTTTATTTCCGCCAGTATAGCGTGCAACATGAGGATAGGGGCAAAGCTTGCGCGTGATACCCTGAAGATCTTCAGCCTCCTCGTTCTTTGGACTTACGCCGCGAAGACGGCGCCTGGTGCTTTGCCCTTCTCCACCCAATCCACAAGTGGAGAGAACATGTCGAAGTCATCTGTCGTTGGGCCGCGCGCGCCATGGTTCATTCCCGGTATCCAGTAGAACATGGCAAAGCTTTTTGCGTTTCCGCCATTATTCGGATCCAACCTCATGCACCACTTGGTCGTGTCGACGACCGAAAATACTGGATCGCTTACGCCGTGAAATACAATCATTTTGCCGCCGGCCTCCTTAAAACTCTTCAGATCAGGATCGTGCGTCCCGGTTGGTGTCATGAAGTCCATGGCCGATTCCGGGCCGTCGGTCGTGAAGATCTTCCCTGCGTCGGCGTCGAAATCGAAGTTCAAGAGGAACTTTTCAAGTGCATCCGGTGCACCATCGATCCTTGTCGGCGGCGTCGTAAATATCTGCGCCAGGGAAGGCGCGCCGAGGACGACTATTCGCGGCATTCCCCCCACTCCGGAACGCCGCTTTCCAGCTTCCACAACCGCCAGTTTGATCCGGCGACCCCACTATCCCAGTCCCAGGTGCTAAAGCTGCTCGCCGGCGGAATCTTGCGGTCCCATTGCGATCGTTTTCAGCGCTTTGACCTGCGCGGCCGACAAGCATGCAGACTGCCGGGTCGAAGTGCACTGCAACTTCGTCAGGTCGAAAGATGTTTGGCAACCGTCCACATCGGCGACGACTCCATCCTTCAGGCCGTCAAGATCGTCGCAGCTCTCTAGGACCTTAGCGCGACGAGGCCCATGTCCTCCTTGGAAAAGGCCTTCCGGATATCGGCGTTAACCGCCTTGAAAGCTTTGACGTCCCACGCATGCTGAATGGCCGCCTTGGGCAGATTGAACCCTGGATAGCCAACTATCAGCCTGTTAAATTCGCTAGGAATTCGCGCTGCAGCCACCATGGCATGCCGGCCGCCGTTCGACCCCCCGGACGCCATAGGTGAACTCGACCTTGCGGCCATAGTAGGCCTCGGTCATCGCCTTCGCCACTGGCTGCAATAGCTTCACCGCGCCATAGCCGTAGTGGCGACGCGCCTCCGGGTCAAAGCCAAACCGTGCGCTGCCGTCATGACCTGCGTCACTCGACACTACGGCATACCCTCTTCCCAGAGCTGTGTCTCTACGATTCCCCCAAGCAGCGGTCCAAAAGCTTCCTCGACTGAACCGTCATTGCCGCCGTTAAATTGGTGAACGAAGCGGCCGTTCCATTCATCCGGCAAACGCAGCTCGAAACGGATCTCATAGCGTTCTCCGTCCAATCCTGTCCGGCTGGCCGTTTGGCCACGTACCAGGCAGTGATCGATAGGACTTTCCTCTCCTTTCGCTGCATGCGTGATCGAGGTTATTTCAATCTCGGGGTGATCGCGTATGCTGGCTGAGACACTGCGCTGGCCAAACAAAAGGTAAGAGATCCGGTTATGACAAATGCAATACTTGATACGGAATTAGTCATTGTACGCCTCCCTTTGGAATCCATCGTAATTGTGATGCCGCGGACGCCTACCGCCTGAAATCACTGCCGGGCTTCGAGCCGCACTCCTCCAGCGCCTCCTTGCGCAGTACATGTTTGATCACTTTTCCGGATCCGGTTCTTGGAAGCTCGTCGACAAAGCGGAACTCTTTTGGAACCTTGTAGCGGGCAATCAACGACTGGCAGTGATGGGCGAGTTGGTCACTGTCGAGGTCCTGCCCCGGCGCGGCAACGACGTAGGCGCGACCGACCTCGCCCCATCGCTCGTCAGGAATGCCGACCACAGCTACCTCGCGCACACCGGGATGTTCCGAAAGCGCGGCCTCAACCTCGACGGGATAGATGTTCTCGCCGCCGGAAATGAACATGTACTTGCGGCGGTCGACAATCGTAATGTAGCCGTCTTCGTCGCGCCGCCCAATGTCTCCGGTGCGGATCCAGCCGTCCTCGGTGAAGCTGCGTTTACGTTCCTCCGGCCGGTTCCAGTATCCGCCGATCACGTTCGGACCGAAGACCAGGATCTCGCCCGGCGTGCCGTCAGTCACGTCTCGGTCATCCTCGTCCACCAGCCGCACCGCCGTCAGTGGCCCAGGAACGCCCGCGGCTCCCGCTTTGCTGCGCAGCAGGTCGCGTGAGAGTGGCATGCCAAGCGTGGTGCCGGTTTCGGTCATGCCGTAGCCATCCACCATCCGCACGCCACGGTCGAGCCACCAGCGGATGTGCGCCGCCGGATTGGGCGCGCCGCCGGTGAACAGCGCCTTGAGCTTCGTCCAGCGTTCGGGTGCGAAGTTTGGCGTCTGGCGCAGCGCCTCGGCCATTTGCGGCACGCAGAAATAGTGCGTGACGCCGAAGTCAGGGTTGCCGAGCCGGTCGTTGGTCTTTTCTGCGTCGAAGCCGGGAGAGACAATGAACGTGCCGCCGCGCAGCAAGGGCGGCCAGATCTGTGCGACGATGCCGATCACATGGAACATCGGGGTGTCGCACAGAAATATGCAGCCGGTGTCGACTTCTCCGAGCACGTTGAAATTTACCGCCGTGGCCAGAAGAAATCGGGCAGTGAGCAGCGCTCCCTTCGGAACCCCTGAAGTGCCGGAGGTGTAGAGAATGATGCAGGTGTCGCAGCCCGAATGCAGGGGACAGCGCGGCGCTGGATCGAAGGCAGACATTTCGGAAGCGAAGTAGGAGAAGCTGTAGCTCCGGCAACCCGGTGGCAGGACGGGAATCTCATCGTCGGTATAGAGAATGGCTGGGGTGCAGTCCTCCAGCAGGAGCGCCAATTCCTGCTGCGACAGCCGCCAGTTCAGTGGCACGAAAATCGCGCCGAGCCGCATCAACGCCTGTTGCAGGATGATCTGGTATACGCTGTTGCGAGCAAGGACGGCGATCCGGTCGCCTTTACCGATGCCCTCGTGATGCAATAGGGCGACTGCACGTTGGATATCCGCATCGAGTTCGCGGTAGTTCCAACGGCGATCGCTTGCAAGGTCAGTGCAGGCAAGCGAATCCGGTCGAAGGCGCACGTGCAGCGCTGCCGGATCGGGGCAAAAAAACTCCTTCATCTTTCTCCTCCTCCTGCCCTCCTCAGGGCGTCAGCGGGTCTGGCGATCCTTGTCGTAAGCGCCGAGACCCGGCCTGTAGGACTTCTCGTCGATGAACTGACGAATGCCCTCCTTGCGCCCTTCATCATCGAACGAGTTGGCGGCCTCCTGGGCGCGGACGAGGTAGTCCTCCGCCTCATCGTAGGTCATCACGCCGACGCGGCGCACGGCGTCCTTGGTGGCTTTCAGCGCCACAGGGTTCTTCTCGAGCAGCACCTTCGCGACCTCGGTAACCCGGCCCTTGAGCGCCGCGAGCGGCAAGCTCTCGTTGACGAGACCCCAATGCGCCGCGGTTCTCCCGTCGATCGGCTCGCCCGTGAGCGCATGGTACATGGCCTTGCGGAAGGACAGGAGCTCGACCGCGACCTTGGTCGCGCCGCCGCCCGGCAGGATACCCCAGTTGATTTCCGAAAGGCCGAACTTTGCTTCATGCGCCGCGAAGGCGAGATCGCAGGCGAAGAGCGGACCGTAGCCGCCGCCGAGGCACCAGCCATTGATCATGGCGATGGTCGGCTTCTGGTACCAGCGCAGCCGGCGCCACCAGCCGTAACTCTCGCGCTGCGACTTGCGGACGCCCTTGAGACCCTCCGCCTCCGTCTCGCGGAAATATTCCTTGAGGTCCATGCCGGCCGTCCAGGCGGCGCCTTCGCCGGTGAGTACCAGGACTCCCACATCTTCCCGGAACTCGAGTTCGTCGAGCACCTCCATCATCGCGCGATTGAGCGTCGGGCTCATTGCGTTGCGCTTGTCGGGCCGGTTGAAGCGCACCCAGGCGATGCGGTCGACGACATCATAGGCGACGGTGTCTATATCGTTGGCCATAGGGCCCTCCTTGCATGTGCATAGCCTCGGCCGGTCGGCCGGAACGGTTTCTACGAATCTGTTCGGCCGTTCAGAGCGGAAAGCGACCGGGCTCGGTCTCGATGGTGATCCAGCGCAACTCGGTGAACTCGGTGATGCCGGCTTTGCCGCCGAAGCGCCCGTAACCCGAGGCCTTGGTGCCGCCGAAGGGCATCTGCGCCTCGTCGTGAACCGTCGGGCCATTGATATGGCAGATGCCGGAACGGATGCGACGCGCCACCGACAGTGCCCGCGCCGCGTCGCGGCTGAACACCGCCGCGGACAGGCCGTACTCACTGTCATTTGCGAGGCTGACTGCGTCCTCCTCGTCTTTCGCGCGCAGGATGGCGACGACCGGGCCGAAGCTTTCCTCGGAATAGAGGCGCATGTCGGAGGTCACCTTGTCGACCACCTGGGCCGGCATGAGCACCCCTTCCGCAACGCCGGCCCCGGTCACCGTTGCGCCCTTGGCCACGGCGTCTGCGATCAGCGCTTCTACCTTGTCGACCGTGCGCACATCGACGACGGCGCCGAGCGGGGTCGCTCCCTTGCGCGGGTCGCCAGCCTTCAAGGCCCTGGCGCGTTCGGTGAACTTCGTCACGAACTCCTCGGCCACCTTGGGAACGACGATGATCCGTTCGGTCGACATGCAGATCTGGCCCTGGTTGAAGAAGGCGCCGAAGATCGCGGCCTTCACCGCCTCGTCGACGTCGGCGTCCTTTAAGACGAGGAGCGGCGCCTTACCGCCGAGTTCCAGGAGCACCGGCTTCAACTGTCGGGCCGCACGTTCGGCGATGATGCGGCCGACTTTGGTGGAGCCGGTGAAGTTGATGCGACGGACGGCGGGATGGTCGATCAGCGCCCCGACGACGTCACCCGCATCCTCCGGCGCGTTGGTTACGAGGCTGACCACCCCGCCGGGCAAGCCGCCCTCCTCGAGCGCCTCTACGATCAGCGCGTGGGTGCGAGGGCAGATCTCCGACGCCTTGAAGACGACGCCGTTGCCGCAGGCAAGCGGTGTCGCCAGCGCTCGCACGCCGAGAATAACCGGCGCATTCCAGGGGGCAATGCCGAGCACCACGCCAGCGGGCTCGCGGACCGCCATGGCGAGGCAGCCCGGCTTGTCAGAGGGAACCACTTCGCCGGCGACCTGCGTCGTCAGCGCGGCCGCCTCGCGCAGCATGGACGAGGCGAGCATGACGTTGAAGCGAGCCCAGGCCTCGGTTGCGCCAATCTCGGAGGCCATTGCGGCGACGAAGGCGTCCCCCTTAGCGGCGAGCGCGTCTGCTGCTTTCAGGAGCACGGCGCGGCGAGCATTGGGCCCGAGCGCGGCCCAGGAGGGGAAGGCGGTCGCCGCCGCGTCGACTGCAGCGACCGCATCGGCAACGGTGGCCGCGGCGGCTTCGCTCGCCACCTCGCCGGTTACCGGATTCTGTCGTCGGAATGTCCGGCCGGTAGAGGCGGCATGTTCCGCCCCGGCAATACGCATCGACACGAAAGTCATTTGTCTCCTCCCAATGACGGTCGGCGAGGCTCGAAAGCTGCCGGCGAAGAACCGCTATGTCATATAGCGGATTGACTGTTATGTGACATAGCATTATGCAGAATGCAAGAGCCAATGAGAGACGTCGTCATGCCTTTAGAAAAGAAGCAGCCCGAGCAGGATCCCGAAGACGCAAAGATTTGCCGGCTGCAAGACCTGGTGGGCTACCATCTACGCCGTGCCTCGGTTTTCGACCTGCAAGGGGCCGTTTCGGCGCTCGAGCCTGCGAACACACGGCCTGTGCCGATGAGCGTGTTGCTCAGTATCATCGAGACACCCGGCATCAGCTCGGCGGAGATCTGCCGTGCGCTCGGCATGCAGAGGGCAAACATCGTACCGATCCTGGCGGAGCTCGAGGAACGCGGGCTTTTTCTGCGCGAGGCGGACGAGTCCGACCAGCGCATCCAGCGGCTCTTCCCGACCCGTCGGGGCGAGGAGGCGGCGGCGGCGTGGCTGGCACTCGTTTCCGAACATGAACGCAGCATGCTCCGTCGCCTGACGGCGGAGGAACAGACGGAGCTTCGTCGGCTATTGGCGAAGATCTGGCAGCAGGATGGGCCAAAGCAGGGCTAGGCCTGCAACCAGCGGGGAGGTAGGAACCCGCTTTCTGGGAGGACGAAATGCAGGTTACCATCGACCACCGCTCCGGCGGGCGGCGAGCGCTCTTGCTCGCATTCATGGCAGCCGTCATCGAAGGCTTCGACCTTCAGGCGGCTGGCGTCGCGGTGCCCAAGCTGGCCCCGGCGTTTGGGCTCACACCCCAACAGATCGGACTTTTCTTCTCGTCGGCGACGGTCGGCCTGATCTTCGGGGCGCTCGCCGGCGGACGGGTTGCCGATGCTTGGGGTAGGCGCTCCGGACTCGTGCTTTCGCTGGTGACCTTCGAGATATTCTCGGCCGCCACCGCCTATGTATCACCAGCTTCGAACAGCTCGTCGTCATGCGCTTCCTGACCGGGATCGGTCTCGGCGGCGCCTTGCCGAACCTCGTCAACATCGCCGCGGAATCGACAGATCCAAGCCGCCGGGGGCGCGCTGTCTCGATCATGTATGCCGGCGTCCCCCTGGGCGGCGCCGTGGCAAGCGGCGTCGCCATTCTCGGCCTGCACGGCGGCGACTGGCACTCGATCTTCCTCGTGGGCGGCATCATGCCGTTGCTGCTCGCGCCGGCCATCTACATCCTGCTGCCGCCGCTCGGCGTGGTGAAGAGCGAGAAATCCACCTCGGGAGCTCTTTCGCGCATTCTGGCGCCGCAGACGCTGCTTACCACGGTGGCTCTCTGGGTGTCGTTCTTTCTCGGCTGCTCGTCGTCTATCTGCTCTTGAACTGGATGCCGCAGCTTCTTGTCTCCCGCGGCCTTGCCCGTGAGGAGGCCTCTTTCGTCCAGATCCTGTTCAACCTGGGCGGCGCGGCAGGTAGCCTCGTCGGCGGTCGGATGCTCGACCAGAGGAACCCGGTAATGCCGGTCGCGCTCGGCTTCGCGGCCGCGGCCCCGCAGCTTTGCTCATGCTCAGCCTGCTGCCCGCACATCTCGGGCTCACCTCATGGCTGGAGCGCTGGTGGGCGGTGCTATCCTTTGCGTGCAGGCAATCCTCTACGGCGTGGCGCCTCAATGCTATCCCTTCGAAATCCGTGGCACCGGTGTCGGCGTGGCGGTGGCCGTCGGCCGGCTCGGTTCCATCGCTTGACCATTGCTGGCGGGTTTTCTCGTCGCCGGCGGCAGCAGCCCGTCTGACGTGATCTTCGCGCTTGTTCCGATCACGCTTCTGGCGGGGTTGACCACCGTTCTGCTGCTGGCGCGACGGGAACGTGCCTTGCAGGCGGCCTGACGCGGGGATCAGCGCAGGAACAGCAATGAGGAGGCTACCGAGGCGGCCTTCTCAAATGCCTGCTTGCACGTCGGTCTTCGGTTCAACTGTAGACGGCAGCAAGCCCGCCATCGATCGGTAAGTTAACGCCCACGACCCAACGGGCCTCGTCCGAGCAGAGGAAGAGGACAGGACCCGCGATCTCGTCGGCGAAAGCCGGACGCTTCATCAGATCCGCGTCCTGTTCGACGCGCTCCTGGCCGAGCATGGTGATGAAATCCCCGATGATCGGCGTGAACACGGGGCCCGGGGCTACCGAGTTCATGCGAATGTCGTGGCGCATGAAGAGCTCGAAGCTGCGCTTGTGCGACCAGACGATCAACGCCTCTTTGAAATACTGGTAGCAGGTTTCCTGTTGGACCGGATTCTCCTCGAGCCAGGCCAGGCCTTCGGCGAAGCTGGCGGTAGCGGCCAAGGCCTTGTGGGCTTCGGCGCGCTTTGGCCATTCGGCGCCGAGAATGGAGGCGAAATTGACGATCGAGGCGCCCCGCGGCATGCGATGGACCATGGCTTCCGTCAAGTGGCGCAAGCCGAGATAGTTGACTTTGGCGACGATGTCGCGGTCGACAGTCCCCGGAACGCCTGCGGCATTGACCAGAGCGTCGATCTGCTCCGGCAGTTGGGCCACGGCCGCGTCGATTGCCTCAGGACCGCTGAGATCGGCCTTGACGAAACCGTCGAGGGTGAGCATCGGGTCGTTGCGGTCGATGCCGACGACGCGGGCGCCGTGGAAGCGGGCGAGGCGGGCGACTTCGCCGCCAATCCCTGAAGAGGCGCCGGTGATGACGATGGTTTTTCCGTTAAGGGTCATGCCTTGTTCCTGTCCATGTAGAGTCAACGCGTGCCGAGCGGACTGCCTTGCGTGTTCTAATTCTGCGTTCGTTCGGGCTCGGTCAAAACGGATAGGGCGTCGCGTTGTCCTTCACCGACACCCATTGCCACTGGGTGAATTCCTCGATGTCGGCGGGGCCGCCGACGCGCGTGCCGTTGCCCGACTTGCCGCGGCCACCGAAGGGGGCGTAGGGTCCGCCGTTCACTGTCTGGTCGTTGATGTGCAACTGGCCGACGTTGAGCTGGTCGCCGACGGCCATGGCGCGACCGAGATTGGCGGAAATCACGCCGGCCGCCAGCCCGTATTCGGAGCTGTTGGCGAGTTCTATCGCTCCCTCATCAGTCTTGAACGAGACGATGCAGGCGACGGGTCCGAAGATTTCCTCTTCGAAGGCGACCATGCCCGGCTGGACGCCGGCAAGCACGGTCGCGGCATAAAAGCGGCCGTCATGCGTGCCGCCTGCGAGCAGTCTGGCTCCCTTGGCGACGGCATCGTCAACGATCCTCTGGATGTTCGCGACCTGCGCATCAGAAATGATCGGGCCGAGAGCGACCTGGTCGCTTGAGGGATCGCCCGCTGGCAGATGCCGCGCTTTCGCGACGAGACGCTCTGTGATTGCCTGCTCGATCTTCTCATCGACCAGCACCAGGCCGGTAGCCATGCAGATCTGGCCCTGGTGCAGGAAGGCGCCCCAGGCGGCGTTGGAGGCGGCCATGTCGAGGTCGGCATCGTCGAGGACGATCAGCGCATTCTTGCCGCCGAGTTCGAGTTGGACGCGCTTCAGGTGACGGCCGCACACCTCGCCGACCCGGGCGCCGCCGCGGGCAGACCCGGTAAAGGAGATCATCGCCACGTTCGGGTCGCTGCACAGCGCCTCACCAGCATCGGCGCCGCCAGGCACGATGTTGAGAACGCCCTTTGGCAGACCGGCTTCCTCGAAGATCCGGGCGATGATGATGCCGCCGGAGATCGGCGTGCGCGGATCGGGTTTATGGACGACGGCGTTGCCGAGCGCCAGCGCTGCCGCAATCGATCGGACCGAAAGCACCAGCGGGAAGTTGAAGGGCGAGATCACGCCGACGACGCCGTGCGGCACGCGACGCGCATAGTTGGCGCGCGCGTCCATCCCGGGCAGGAACATGCCCGTCGGCGTGATGGCGAGCGTTGCCGCATGACGGATGAAGAGGACGCCGTGTTCGATCTCGATCATCGCCTTGGGGTGGATGGAGCCAGACTCCTTCATGATCCACTGGGCGAGCTCGCCGCCGTTTTCCTCGAGCAGATCGGCCGCTTTGTTCAGGATCCTGGCGCGTTCGACCGGAAGCGTCTTGGCCCAGCTCTTCTGGGCGGCACGGGCTTCGCCTGCCGCTTGCGCGACGTCCTCCGGGCCGCCGAAGCCGACCGAGGCGAGTACAGTGCCGTTGGCGGGATTGGTCACGTCGATCGTGCCGCCGCGTGTTTCAGCCCATTCGGATATGAAGGCGCGGCCGCTCCAGCGGCCCGCGTCGAGAAAGTTCCGGTTATGCATGTTCATTGGTCGAAGTCCTCCTCGGTCTAGTTGGATGGAAGAAGACCTGGCTTCGCCGCTCCCGAGGCGAGGGTGATTTCGCCACGTTTCCGGGCTGTCGCTGGTGCAATCCTCCGGGCCGCATCCTCCGGCGGCCTCCCAAGGCAGCGCAAGGAGCGTGCCAGTTTCCGCGCCCATCCTTGCAGCACCGTCATTTTCCGGCGATGACCCTGAAACAATTGCATTTTTGCAGCTTGCATGGTGGGCCCGCACTGGGGCCAGAGGACTTGCCCTTCTTCAGGAAATAATGCAAGGTTTCATCATTTGCAGAATTTCATGAAAGGCGCTTGATGCATAACAGCGAACGTCCCCCGCAGCTCATCTCCCTCGCCGACGCGTCGAAGACGACGGGCAAGATGCTGTCGAGGGGCGCCTTCAGCGAGCTCGAGACCGGTGCGTCGCCCACCCTGACCGAACTCACGGAAGCCCTGCATTTCGCCCTCGGCGACGGCCGTATCTGGCTCAACGACCAGCGCATGGTGCTGATGCAGTCCCAGGTGCTCGGTCGGCTGCGACAGGAGATCATCGAGGCTTTTGGCGTGGAGACGGCCAAGGGCATCTTCATGCGTGTCGGCTACATGCAGGGCGTCCGCGACGCCGAGCTCGTTCGCAAGCGCTTCCCCAACCAGGATCTGACGCATGCATTGGCGGCAGGGCCGCGCGTCCATACACTCGAGGGCTTCGTGAAGGTCACGACCAGGCACTTCGAGTTCGACAGCGTCAAAGGCACCTATCTCGGCGAATTCCAGTGGGACGATTCCTCCGAAGCCGCCGAGCATATCGCCCATCATGGCCTTGCGAGCGAACCGGTATGCTGGATGCAGAGCGGCTATCCGACCGGCTATACCAGCACCTTGTTCGGACGGCCGGTCATTTTCCGGGAGACCGAGTGCGTCGCGATGGGGGCGCCGCGCTGCGTGGTGGTCGGCCGGAACGCCGAGGAGTGGGGCGAAGATGCACCGGAGCGGGCCTATCTCGGGCTCGAATGGAAGCGTACACGGCGCCCCCCGCGGCTAAAGGTCGAGCCCGTCCAATCGGCGGAGTGCCCTCCGACAGGCAAGGACGAAACGCGGCGCGTCCACGACCAGATCGTCGGCGTTTCTGCCAGCTTTCTGCGCGCCAAGCTGATGGTGGAGAAGGTCGCCGACACTGAGGCGACGGTTCTGCTGATCGGCGAGTCCGGCGTCGGCAAGGAGATCTTCTCTCAACAGCTCCATCGGCTGAGCGCCCGCGCCAGACGACCTTTCGTGCCGATCAACTGCGCCGCGATACCCGAGGGTCTGGTGGAGTCGGAGCTGTTCGGCGTCGAAAAGGGCGCCTTCACCGGAGCGGTCGCTTCGCGGCCGGGTTACTTCGAGCGAGCCGGCGGCGGCACCATCTTTCTCGATGAGATCGCTTCACTCGGCTATGCCGCCCAGGGCAAGCTGCTGCGGGCGATCCAGGAGCGCCAGATCGAGCGGGTCGGGGGTACGCGCACCATCCCCGCCGATGTCCGCGTCATCGCCGCATCCAACGTCGATCTTGCCGACGAGGTGCGCGCCGGTCGCTTCCGTCAGGACCTCTATTTCCGTCTCTGCGTCTTTCCGATCGTCATTCCGCCGCTGAAAGAGCGGCGTGACGATATCCCGCTGCTCGTCGACCACTTTCTACGCCTGTTCCGTGAACGCCATCGCCGAGATGTCGCCGGCCTGTCCCGCCGGGCGATGGACGCGCTCCTGGCTTATGATTTCCCCGGCAACATCCGGGAATTGCAGAACCTGATGGAGCGGGGTGTTATTTGCGCGGAGCGAGGCGGTCAGATCGACGTTCAGCATCTCTTCATAGCCGGCGAGGTCTCGCCCGTTTTCCCACAAGCACTTAGTCGGGAAGGAAAGGTCACGGCAAAGCCGTCACGCCCGACTACTTCCGACCCAGCCACAATCCCCGCGCGGATTTCCTCTGCGGGGGATCTCGCTAGAGCCGAGAGCGCTCTTTACGAAGACGCCCTGCGGCGCGCCGGGGGCAACGTCTCGGCTGCCGCGCGAAGTCTCGGCTTGACCCGCGCCAAACTAGAATACCGGCTGCGAAAAATGGGCCTAATCGGCTGAGAAGTTCGGCAAAGCGGGCACACACGACGCCGCGGAACGATGCGGCGCGTACCCCAACTTCTTGACGGCATGATAATAGTCGATGAAGCCCAATCGAACCATTTCTTCGGGCACAGGCAGCAGTCTCTGTGACTGTACGTTTTCAACCGTCGAATGCCGTTGGTGCGAAGGATGATGATGTAACCCTTATCCGTCCTTTGCAATGTCGCCGACTGCCAACCCCGCAAACTCTTTACGTCTGGCCCCAAGATAAGCGAACAGGATCGGCAGATAGTGACCTGCCACTGAACTTTCATCCAGCGGCGACTGGAGCCTCGGCGGTTTTCGATACGCCACTTGGCGCGGTGGGAGCAACCGGCGGAAACGCGTAGCCTTCATCAGCGTCGCGGGTGGGTCGATCTTTCCGGTTCCCATCCGTCGCCAAAGGGTGGGATGCGGTTATTCGCTCCGTTTTGACCGGCGACAGCGTCGCGCCGAGGGGAGACACTGTGCGGCTAGAACTGGGTGGCAATCATCAATGACGCATTCCGCCGACCTCATTGCGGCAGAATGTTCTGGTTCATGTGGAAGAGATTGTCTGGATCGTAGTCGCGCTTGACCTTCTGAAGCCTTGCGTAGGTTTCTGCACCGAACGCGCCGCGAACCAGATTCTCACCTTCACCAAATCCCGGAAAGTTCAGATACGGGCGACCGGTGGAATAGGGCTGCATGCCGCCAAACGTCGCGAACCCACCCGATGTTGGGGTCGTCGTTGGCCGGATCGGACCAGATTGCATCGAGGCTCAGCATGATGGGCATGGAGCGGTCGCCAAAGGCGGTGGCATCGGCGGCAACGCGCTGTACTGCACCGCCAAACTTCCAGATCGAGGCAAACGTCTTCTCGGACGGGCGTTTCGCCATCCGCGTGGCGATATCGGCGATAGCGCCGTTGTCGAGGCCAGCGAGGTAGGTCGACTTCCAGTAGCAGCGGTCGCGGCCCGTGGGAAACAAGCCGTCGTAGATGGACTGCAGTGCACGGTATGGCATGCGGCCGCTGAAATCGAGCAACGGTTCACCAAAGCCGCGCAGGGGCCGCGTCACACGCACCCCTTCTTCAGCCGGACCACCATAGACCGTTGCGAGCGTCACCACACGCTTGCCCCATGTGTATTCCGGATAGGCCGGATCCCTGGGTATGGTGGAAGATTCGGCGAGACCACTGACTTCTTCCGGCGCCCAGGCCATGTAGTCACGCCATCGCGGAAGCATGTCGTTGGCGCGCTCTTCAGGATAGGCGGGAGCGCAGAACATCAGCTCTTCCGCGATCGGATGGCCGCCCTCGGAGGTGCCCATCAGCGCTGCTCGACGAGAACCCGCAGCATCCAACACAGCCTGCATGTCCCGCATTCGTTCTTCCAGCGTTGGAAACCCGACATTGCGATCGGAAAGACCCGTGCCGCGCTTGTCGAACAGTATCAGCCGAGAAAACGCGCTCAGCCGCTCGAACACATGTGCCAACGGAGGAAAGATCCAGGCATGATCCAGATTGGATACCCAGCCCGGCACATAGATGATATCGAGCGGGCCGTCGCCGATCGTCTGATAGGCAATGTTCAATCCGTCACTTCTTGTAGCGTGTGCTCGGTTGCATCCTACAAGAATAACACGACACATTAACGCCCGCATTTGACAATTCAGAGGCAGGAGGGCGGCTTCGGCCCAATCGGAGGCGACCCCATTGGGTCGGTTCTGCTTGTTTCTCTAAATCTCGCCAGGGTGGAAACCGCACGATTTTGACGAGCATCATGTTGGGGCCGCTGACATCGCTCGGCATCCGAATTCCCAGCATGACGCTGAGTAGGCTATATACGCAATGCAAGAAGTCCTTCGACCGTTTCAGGGGAGGCTATGAACCACGACATCCGACTTTTTGGCGCTGTTGCGGTCCGACCCGCGGTCCTTGCGCTCATATCTCAGTTCGAAGCCGCGACAGGATACAATGTTGCGGTCAAGTTCGAACTCAATCCGACAGTGAAGAAACAGATTGAGGCGGGGGAGCCTTTTGACCTCGTCATCATCAATCCGCATATGGTTCAGGATCTCGCCGCCATGGGAAAGGTCAAAGCGGGGAGCCAGGTAGCGTTTGGCCGGATCGCAATGGGCGTCGCGGCCAGGGCAGGCAGTCGATCGCTAGACATTGGGTCCATGGAAGGGTTCGAACACGCATTGAAGAGTGCCAGATCAATTGCCTACGCTGTTGAAGGAACCAGCGGCGCCTACTTCTCCGGTCTTCTTGAGCGCCTGGGAATAGCCGACGAGGTGAAGCCGAGGCTGGTGGGCATAGCAGGAGGGCGGACAGCGCTGGCTGTAGCCCGCGGGGAAGCCGAGTTGGCGGTCCTTCCCGTGACCTCAATTCTCGCCGCCGCTCCCGACGTCATGCTTGTCGGGCGGTTTCCGTCGGAACTCCAAAGTTACATCGACTTCGCCATTGGCATCAGCGCTGATCCAAAGGACACAGAAGCTGCCAAGCAACTGTCGGAGTTTCTGATGTCGGCTGACGTCGATGGCACCTTGGCAACAAAGGGCATCGAGCGCGGCAAAGGGCATGCTGCATAAGCAGCGATCGGCTCACGACCACCGGCTGATGGGCATCGCGGTGGCAATCTCGTGCTGGTGCCCAAGAGTCGGCTCGGGGCCAAAGCCAGGATTTCCAGTCCGTATCCACGTGCGGCCGCAACGGGTCGAACCCATCCCTACCAGCCGCTCCGAACGTCTTGAAAGTCCGCCTTGGTGACCTTGGAAATCTAAAACCCCAGCGTCCGCTTTCAGGGCGTGCATCCAAGACCGTGCAAGTCCCAAATGAGGGCGCAATGCTGCCGTTCAGCCGACGGCTCTAACCATTGAGCTACAGTCCCCACCAGAAAGGTTTCTAGGGACAGCAAACCGATTGATCAAGCTCGGGGCGCAATGGATTTCGCGAACTCTGGCGCTACCAGGGAAGCAGCCCAGCTTCCCGCACGCCCGCCTGTTCGTATCCCTTCAAGGCGTGAAGATCGCCGGCAGATGGTCAGTCGAGTCCGATGACCTTCGCCGGTGCGAATGTTTGAAAACTCTTCACCCCGGAAATCATGCCGGTTTTGAAGAGCGGTGTCCCAACGGCACCTTTCATCCAGCACTCCCGCTTCTTTTTGATATAGGTGAAGGCAACGCACCGGTCATTGTCGATGCAAGCGAGTCGGCACTGAAGAGGGGTTGCGTTCGAGATCGACGCACGAACGCCGAGATCGCCCCCAGGTAGATCCACATCCTCGAACAGCGCCTCCTTTGGGTCGATCGTGCCCATGCTAAATGACGTTGGATCTGGATCCGCGCTCGCCAGGAATTTTCCCGAGATCGCGACCGAGTTGCCATCGGCGCGACCTTCGTTTGCTTTCAGGAAACAGTTCGGTCCACGCACAATCTTCGGATTGGCATTGAAGGTGAACGCCTTGCAAGCGCCGTTCATCTCCAGACAGCTCGTGGCGCATTCGGCGACGTCGGCCGTCCTTTTCGAGGTGAGATCATCGCCAAACAGGTCAAGGCCAGTGTAGACGGCGATACGCGTCGGTTTACGAGCAAACTCCTCGATCGCCGACAGTTTCTCGCTTTGACCGTGGCCTATAGGCGATGCAGCGCCAACTTGGCTGTTTGACTCAGATGAGGCAGCCGCAATCGAGTTTGCCGTTGAAGGTGGCGCACCCTCGGACGTGACGATCGGAGTTGTGGACACCTGTTCGTTCGATGTCGTCGCCGTGCCCTTGCGGTTAAGTTTGTAGCGGCCAATTTCCTCGCTTGAGAACACATGCATCTGTGACGGAGGCGTCTTGAACATCGTGGTCATGACCTCCGGCGGAGTGTCGAAGCGAGCGAGCATGTCAATGATATCGGAGATTGACAGCTGTGCGCTTACCAGGTCGTTCGATTCACTAGAGATCTGGTGGACGCCAAGCTCACCGTCCACCTGCCGTTCGACACCCGCCATAAAAACGAAGGCGCAAGCCGAGTAGCAACCTTTCCCTTTTGGGATAAAGGTGGAGAGGCGCCTTTCGTGCACGTCGTCCGCAATCAACAGCGCCATCTGAACAGCGCCACCGACGCTATCTAGCACCAGCAATCTAGCTTTCTGCGAAGCGTGAAGCGCCCGCCTGAAGTTCAGAGCGGAATAGAGGTCGATTTCGCCGCTGAGTGTGATGACGCTTGGGTCGCTCTCCTCGAACGAAAAAGGGCCAAATTTCTTTGTCCCGGCCAATGCCGGATCATACCCAAGCGAAATGGCCAAGCAGAAGGCCAGCATGCGGACGAGGCCGAACTTAAAACTCGGCAAATTTGTGCTCCCAGGCTTTGTTTATATTCAGTGAACATTGATCAAGTTCAAGTTGCAACACAAAAAAGCCATAACGGTTAATAGTGCGGTGCACCTCACGGACAAGTCGCCCCGCGTTTCAACCGCGCCCCGACTCCACCGGGATCGGACGAGTATCATGTGGGCTTGCTGTCTTGGGAAAAGCGTTGAATGATACAACCCAGGGCGGGGATCTCATGCGGCAATTTCTTGTTGGCGCGGCCGTAGTTGTAACAATCATCTATTGGATCGGTTCGATTGGTGACGAACGGGCCGCAGTCAACGAAACGCGGCTATCTTCAGGAACCGTTGCTCGAGAGCAGAAATCCTCGGCCGACGGTCGCACGCAAGTCTCTACAGCGACGTTTCAGCAAGACCAGTTCTCTGTACCGTCTGATAGAGCAGACATGGAGAAAGTGGTCGCAACGGTTTTCGTGCGCGGCAAGCGCGTCGCCTTACGAGAAGGACCTGGGAAGAAGTTTTCGATCCTTGATCGGTATGATGCGGGTCGATCGGTCCGCTTGCTTTCGGTCGATGGAGAGTGGTCGCGCGTCCAAGACAATCTCACGCGGCGGGAGGGTTGGATCGCATCGCATCTCCTAAGTACCGATAACCCACGGTCAGAGCCAAAGTCAGAGCCAAAGCGCGATACACCCGCATCCGTAGAGTCGTCTTCTGAAGAGCCAATCAAGGTCCCGCAGATATCTGATTCCGTGATCGTACAGCGCATCATCGCTGAGTCGATCTCCGGCTATAGCGGATCGTGCCCTTGCCCGGAAAGTCGCGATCGGGCCGGACGACGCTGCGGGCGCAGGAGCGCATATTCGAAACCCGGGGGTGCTGCCCCAATCTGCTATCCCGGCGATGTCTCAAGGGCAATGATCGATGCGTTTCGCTCGCGAATGTGACGAGTTGGGACATTGATGCGGATCGGGGCATTCGTTGCGGCAAAAGGAAGGCATGCCTATTGGCGCGCTCGCGGACGAAGACGTCATTCGGCTTGGGGCAGATCGCTCCACCTTATCCTCAACAGAGGTTTCGTCGTTTTGGGAAGCTTCGAGCGATCAACCATTCGCGACGAGACTTCAAAGTCGGCGTTGATCTTCACGACGAGTAGCTTGCTGAAGTTGCCCGACACCTTGACTGAAACCTCATCCTTGGACTTGAATGGGGTGATGGTTTTGATCTCAATGTGATCGTTGCCAAGCCTACCGTCGGCACCCTGTGCGTAGTTCTTGTTCAGCTTTATTCCGTAGGTGATGGCGCCGAACAGTTCTCCTATGTCTCCGTACACATTGAGATGACGACCTGTCTCAAGGTGGTAGCTTTCTGCCAGTGACAGGAGATCCTGAAAGTACGGGATCAAAGATCTTATTGCGTTGGGATATTTGGCGCGCCACTCGTGATATTGAAGCTGTTCTTCCACGTCGGACCAGGAAACCCACTCGCCGTCGTCATAGAAGGCTCGATCCCAGATATCAGCATCCATTTCAAACCTCTTGGAAGTCCGTTCTTCGCGACGCTGCCCGTGCGATCTTCTGATCGACCCAGCCAGAAAGGTGGTTCCAAAGTTCTTGGTCTCGGCCGACTTGGGAAGCGATCTCTAGGATCTGCTGGTAGGAAATAGGCTTGATCGCCCTTTGGCCAGCTAGACTGGGATCCATCAGGCCCCGTTTCGCTTTCCGCGCCGTTGGAAAACTTGGGTGATCGGCAAAGGCTGCGAGGGCCGACGCTTGAAGGTTGCGGTGCTTGCCTATCGCTGCCGCGAGCACGGCGTTGCGCATCCACTGATAGGCGTCTCCCTTAAAAGGGCAGGGCGTATGGTCCACACCCGGATCGAGCGCGAAGACCTTTGGGATGTATTCCCAGTAGCGAATGCCCTTGCCTGTAAGAGCGCAGTGCGCGCGCACGCCGTTCCGTGGGTTTGTTTGGTCGGCGTAGGTTCCGTTACACTGGCGATTGCCCGAGCGTGACACGACCGATTGGCTACATTGTCCTCCGGGTTCGGTAAACTTGCACTCGATGACGAGCGCTGCCTTTGAGCCGACGGCAAGTGCATCGACTTGCGTTGGCCTCGGTTCCCCCAAAAGCCGATCAGCATCCATCCACTCGAGTGTTATTGCCCACGGACCGCCGGACGCCACTCCCACACGCTCGGCGATGGCGTCGAAAATGCGGTCGCGATCTGTGCTGATCTTGATTGTGCCGAACACATCGATTGCGATGGCTTGCGACGAATGCGCCTTGTGCGCCTGAATTTTGTTGGCTCGGTCACGATGCCAGGGGAACGTCTCCCAGTCCTCGATCGCTCCGTGACTGGCGGGGAATAGATTTTCGCGAACTGAATGGAAATCGGAAATCATCGCGGGTGCGCCTCAATTCTATCAAGCGAACGCGACGTCTTCTTCAAGTCGAAGAGGTTCGACCGTCCAGGCATTCGTGATGAGGTCGCTTTAGGTGACACTGGGCTTGTCCACCAGCTTCTCGACCAATCGCCTGAGTTCCGACGGCGTTGTTTGGCCAGCCACCACCTCATAATAGCCGATCCCGGCGCGTCGCAACGCCTCCTTCTTTACCGCGTCACGCGCGGCCGCGGCCCCTTGATGGTGCGCTCCGCCCTGGTATTCGATAACGTGCCGCGGTTGGCAATTGCCGTCCACCAGTAGCAAGTCGACACGTTTGGAGTTGATGCAACGGTAGGCGTCTGGGTCGGTGCTTCGAAGGATCTCACCCAATGAAACCTGAGCCATTACCTGCCAGGAAGAATTGCAGCCGATCACGACGCTGTCGAGTTCCCGAAACACGCGGGCTTCGCTCTTGTTCAGCAACGGCTGGATGGTGAAATCCGAGCGCATGACGATACGTAGTTGATCCGTGGCGTCGACCGGTCTCAATGGCTCCGCAGCTGGTATCTGGGGCCAAGGCCCCAATACGATGCGCTCGTGGCTGCGTCTTTCTTCCCAGCGTGACCTGTTTCTCTCCCGCCACGCCTGT
Source organism: Sinorhizobium sp. 8-89 (assembly GCF_030124325.1). Classification (GTDB taxonomy): domain Bacteria; phylum Pseudomonadota; class Alphaproteobacteria; order Rhizobiales; family Rhizobiaceae; genus Sinorhizobium. Next base: position 21,962 of record NZ_JASKLR010000029.1, on the reverse strand, counting down.
TTTCTCATAGCGGCTAGCAACTGCTCAACGGCCATGCCGATGAGGAGGCCGATAAACAGCGCGGCGATCAGCAGTTCAGGCTTTTCGAAGTCTGCAACGGTTATGCCGCCCGAAACGCCTACTGCGGCAACTCCGATGATCAGCCAAGGTGCTGCGAACAGCACCGACCTTTGCCGATAGTGCATGCCCCTCTCCAGATCTCCCGCCCGGATAGTAGAACGCGTGGACGACCCGCGAAAAGTCACCCAAAGGCATTAGATCTCGCACGAGGCCGGACCCGAATTCCAATGTCACTCGCGCGACGGTGGTTTACGGTGCCGCTACACGGCATGTTGCAAGGTTGTTCACGTTCTGGATGTTCGTCGCGGGGCCGGCTGGCGCTCATCGACGGAACGAGACGCGCAGTCGTTTTCCAGCGCCACTAGGCCCACTCGCACTTCCCGCGGCCGCTGTGCCTGCGCCCCCAGTAACCAGCCGTAGATTGTGCCTCATGGGTTCGCTTCCCTCAAGTTCCAGATCGCCGTTAAGCAAGTGATTTTCAGAAGTGGCTCACCTTTCTACCCCTGTTATTCATGCCAACCGGTTCCAAACTTGCGGGCCGCGAGAGCAGATGCTGCTTCGGCAAGGACCGTTTCGGGTGCCACTTTTCCGGTACCACCGGTATTTGAAAGGTCACCTGCTGCGAGACTTCTTCCCAGAAGGTCCGGCGCTCCGCAAACGTCTTTGGCACTTCGTAACCCCATTGTGCCGCTAGGGCCGGAAGGTAGTTGTCGAAGGCCCCCTTAACGAGATCTCCCCAAGGGGCGATTGCCGTCAGCGAGAAGCGATAGGCGCAGCGTGCCACCAGAGGCAAGATGGCGCACGCACCGACGAGTTTAACAAACTCTTCATGTGGGACCGTGGCCGAAAGGCTCAAGTAGACGACCCGGACGGCTGCGAGCGCGGCCAAGCCTAGGAGCATGAAGATCATATTCACAAGAAAGTCTACGTTGGCTCGCGCGTTGTCGATCCTCTCCAGGTACTCTTTGGGAATGACAGTGCTCATTGACGACCAGATCATAACGGCGTCAACCCCGTACACGATACCGGCGTAGTCTTCGAATGCACGAACCCGATTGCCAAAACGGGTCGGCAACAGCCGTGCCTTTGTCGGGAACTCTTGCCGCAATTTGCAGTATGCCAGGGTTAGCTCGCCCTCGATTGCTGCCGCAACGCCATTGCCCTCGTCACGTTTCTTCTCGAGGTTCTCAGCGGACTTGCTGTCTTCTGTGAATCTCGCTAATTCGCTTGCTTTCCAGCAAGAGAGGCGACTTATTGGCCAAGAGTAACCCTGAAGAAGACGATACTGTGCGGTGCTTGCCATCGACAGCACCACTGCGCTGGCCCAAACGGCAACCGCAACGTAGGCGATTTTGTCGAACGCTTCGGGGTCGGTCAGGAATGGCCCGAAGTCTCCCAGGGGGTCAGGGAAAAGATATAAGCCCAACACACAGGTTACGAGGACCGGCAAGACGGAGCCGATCATAAAGGACCTGCTTGCCAATTGAGAAAGGGAAGCGAACATCCAGATAAGTCCCCGCCTTGAATCCGTCAGTCTAGATCTTTGTTATCCCACAGTCACTCATCCACAGTCGCTGTGCTACAGTTTGCGAACGAGGCATCAAAACGTTCCGCGTCTTCAGCGATAACTTGCCGGTCTTGGCCTCTCTGGCGATACTTCGAATGGCTTCGGCAACCCCAGCAGACGCTCTCGAGCAGATCGCAAAAGCACAACGTTCCGAGCTCCATCTCGCTTTGTTCCCATCAGCTTTTTTTGGGGAACCGCACGGACGGATCGCCCGTCAAACGCGCAAGTGGTTCCCCGTATCCAAGGTGAGCTGGTGGAAACCCGCCATGGGGATAGGGCACTGAAGGGTCCCCGGGGAGCGTCGAAAGCCCTCCCGCCGTGCGTCGTTCGGCTAGCGCCCCATTCTTAGTTCCGGAGAAGTAAAGCCGGCGAGCGTAGCGCCCGGTGGGGTCATTCGGATCAAAGTAGTCGCGCGTCCAGTCATCCTTCTCGACGAGGAAGCGTACGTTGAAGTCCTCAGGTGACTTATCGGGGTTCTTCGCCATGAAAATCGCGACAGCTTGACGGAAGGCATAATGTGAGTGAAGGCGCATAAACTCGCCGAAATAGATGTCTGCGACCCGCGTATCCCCTCGGATGACCAACATGTTCTCGTCGTTGGTTGTCGTGCTAGTTTCGCTGAAGTTGGCGGAACCGGTGATGACGATGGGGTCGTCTGACAATGGATCTGCGAGCAGGAATTTAGTGTGGACCCAATGGATGTTTACTGTCTTGGTGACCCGCTCCAGTTCCCCGAGCCATTGATCAAATCCACTCAGGGGTATTCGGTTGCCGATCGCGATGACGACGTTAGGCAGCCTCTGCAATGCCCGAATGGCGGCAATTTGTGGCTCCTTGTTTCGGCCGTTCCATTCCTTTTCCATGAGTGCCATGCGAAGGACATTGTCTCGCAAAGCGAACACGTCGCGAAAGCGGGTATTCATGCCAAAAGCAAAAGTCATGAACAGGCCGCCGTGCGCTGCGCGCGCTATATCGGCATACCAATCGAGAGCGTCGAGCTGTGAGCGAGGGGAAAAGATGGCGCTCATGCTATGGGGGGCAAGAAACCCCGGCACAGGCGTTTGCTGCTCTGTCCACTCCTTATATGTTGATGGTGCTTTCGTTTCGGGATCTGTCGCCAGTTTCTCGTAATAGGTGAGATAACGTGCAGCAACTTCAGTGTCCTCGACGATATGGACGCAGTTCGCATGTCCAAAAATTCCATTCTCGGTAATGTTGGTCGAGCCCGTGAGCAAAGCAAGAGGCTGGCCATCACGGGTGAGAACCAGGAACTTGTTGTGCATCAGCTTGCCGTTTCGACGGGGGATGCAGATATACGAGATGCCGGTGGCTTGTATGGCGTTTTCATTCTTTTCCCAAGGTCCGGTTTCGCTCTCGATGTCATCGAACACGATGCTGACGTCGGCGCCTCTTTCTTTTGCGGCCGCCAGGCCCTCCAGCACCGTCGGCCATTGAAACTCGTAGAATACACCTTTGAGGCCAAAGCCGGGGCCCTTAGCGCGGTTGATAAATCCGGCAATCCCTTCCAGAAGACCGCGGGACAGCCACTGATAAGCACCTGGGCCGACGTTCTCTGGACGCTTGTTGAGAAAGCGGCGGGCGTACTCCTGCGTTGCTACAGCTCCGCGGTTAAAGAGCACCGCGTGTTTGACTTCCACGATTGGTTCGGTCTTGACCGAGACGGTTGCCGACGCCCTCACCTCCAGCGCATTCGGGGCACCGTAGAGGGCGACCACCTCATAGTCGTAGTTGTGGTCCGGTTTTGCCGAATAGTCCGCCCACTGGAACGTCTGGAATGGGTGGTAGCGACTGGAGAATTGCTCACCGGGTGCCGGATAAGGCTCGACCGATTCGAAGGTCTTTGTGCCCTTCATCCAGTAAATCTCGCCCTCGGTTCGGTCCGTACGCCGCACTGCAAATCCGCGTAATCCTTGGCGCAAAGCGTGCGCGATATCGAGGCCGAGCGTTACAACGTGACAACCGGCGATCGCATTTACAACAATGCCGTTCTGCTCAACACGCACTCTCATCAGACTCCCCCCATCTCTGCAACGCACCGGCGCTTGGTCTCAGAGCACGGCAGCTTCACCGTCCAAATTGACACTCGTGTGTTCTGGCCCGCCGCACTAAGGTGCCGATCGTCTTCTGACGTGATCGAACGTTCAAGAATGTGTGCACGGCCGGCAAATTGGTTCTTGGCTTCGATTTGCGAATGACGCCTCTACGATTGGAATGGGATTGTTCTCCCCGGCTGGCGCGCCTGCTCCTTCGTGTAGGAAACTCCGTGCACCTTGATCCCTTGCTCATTCAACAAAGTGATGATGCCGCCCTTGTTTGAGAGCACCACAGGGAGCTTCACTTCGACCACCTGTGTCGCGCCTGCGGCGATCGGGCCGGAGAGGGACATGGCATTTTTCTGTTTGTCCTTAATTTGCCATCCCGTTAGATCGATGGACACGTCGGAAGTATTGAGCAGAGTAATGGACTCGCGCTCAGGCGTCCTGACGTCATTGACATAGGCTGCAATGACACGGACGAGACCATCCGGAACCTCTAACGTGGGAATGCGATCGCGCTCGACCGGTGCATGCGGCCGGCCCGGGAATTCTCCGTTCGCGGGCACAATCAGCGAGCCGTCCCCGTCGTCCGAGTGCCAGGCTTGGGTCTGGAACTTGAGAAAGATGCCGACCCACTGCCGTTCGCGCGGAAACTCCAGGATCAGGCCGCCGTCCTGCCAAGCTCCGTTCTGACCTGCAAATCTGCCGGGCGGATTGCCTTGGTTGAAGTGAATGTCGTGAATGCCGCGGCCCGGTTTGAAGCCGAAGTATTTGTCGGCCTTGTCGTGCTCAGGTCCCCAGGTCTCGCCGAAGGCGTAGAGCATCGCCCCCTCGTCCGACATGGCGCGCTGGATATATGCGTCGATCTTCTCGTTGAGGTCATTGTCCAGCCCGGCCGCCGTTAAGGGAAGCGGTGTGAATTCCCAAGGCTGCATGAGGTTGCCGCGGATGAAATCCAGGGCGATCCCTCCCGGCTCGCTTGACGTCTCGTGGAGGCCCTCAGGCAAATCGGCGAGCAGATCCGTGATCGGATGCTCGAACCGTGAGCGCACGAGGAACTCGACCTCGCTCCCATCCTGAGAGCGAACGTTGATCGCGATGCGGTGCAACGTGCCGTTCTCAGATACAAGCACCTGATAATGCGGGCTGGAACCGGTGGCCAAGCGATTGTTAATAGGTCTTCCCTTGAGAGCAGCGTAGTTGTTGAGCGGCATGTCATCTCCTTCACGTCAGTTCTTTCACGATTGAGTTCTGGCCTTGTGCCGGCAATCGTACCTGCGACCGAAACGCTATCCCGAGGCGCAACCGGCCGGCAGCGCGAGGGCGGTTTTGCTGGAATGCGTGGTATTCACGTAGTCGCCGAGATCAGTTTGCAGGGCGTTGAACAGTTCGAGCGCCATGCGAGCTGCCTTGCCCGACATTTCGCCGCCAGGGGTATCGCATTTGAATGACACCTCCGCGACGGCGGGAGCCTCTTCCACAGCCCCGAAATGCCATAGTGTCAGTGTGAACTCTCCGACGACGCCCTGACCGAAGCCAACCTTTGCGCCCCTGGCAGCGAATTCATAAGCTTCGGGTCCACCGACCAGTGCGTCATCGTCGCCCAACGGTCGTTTCAGCAGGTCTTCAATTGCAGGGAAGAGGCGCCGCAGGCGGCCTTCGGTGCGAGAGGATTCATCCCAGTGGCGGTGTCGTTTTGTGGTCAGGGCGTACCGGCTGCGGATTGACGGCTTCGCCGGACTAACGACAGCCGCGGCCGGGTCGGGCGGCCTCCCTTCATAGGGCGCGATGTCCTCCTCAAACTGTGGTTTTTTGTCGCCGTCAGATCGGTCCAGCCGTGTGTCGGCGACGACGAAAAAATCGGCCATCCGCAGTTTGAGTATTATCTCGTGCTCATCGACGGTCGCTCTGCCGGCGCTCGCATCTACCCGCGAACGGAGCGTCAAATCAGCAGAGGCAAGAGCGCAATCGTGCGTATCCCAATACTGCACATTCCGCTTGAGCAGTTCGTCAAATGCGTTTTCGACAGCATGGCTGCTGTTGAAGCACTCGCGGATGATCTGTTCGATTTCTCTGTGCCAAAAGGCATTCGCACTTGCCTTCGACAGCGGTGCATCGAACTTCGCAGGATTGAGCAATAGCTTGTATTCGCGTGCATCGAGCTCTTGTCGCATGATCACATCGCCCCCCGACTCTGCATCATGTTTCGTGGCGCTCGCCGCCAGTTTCATTCAGCGAGGCTGCCTTGTGGTCGGATCAGCCCGTCCCCGCTTAAACAAAAACAACAGGACTTCACTGCGCTCCGACATTGCCGGGCGCACCAGAGGGAACGCGATAAACTAGAATGTTGATAGCAGCACTGTATCATGGTTGTCTTGATAAGCAAGTAGTAATACACTTGATCCTCTACCGAGGAGGGCATGGGGGAGCAACATGGCTAAACGGCCTTCTTCGCCTTCTGACAAGGCACGCACCGAAGCGACGGCAGAGCAGGGGTTCGAAAAGGAGGACATCAAGAACGCACTGGAAACAAAACGAACATTGGCTCCGCCCGAGACGGAGCCAGCCGACGCACCAGTACCCAGCAAGCGAGGCGATCGGGAGATTCGGATAGCTAGCCGAAAAATCAGCCTCAAGCCGGCAAAGCTCGGCAAACGCATCCTTGACGTCTTGCCGGACCTACCGGACATCCGGGACCGGATTTATTCACCATCGCTGCAAGCGCTCCCAGACAGCATCTATCCTTCAATCTCATTCCCCATTCGGGACCAGGGACTCTCATCTTCCTGTACCGGATTCGCTCTTGCGCACGTGATCGACGTTCTCACCCACAGAGAGACTCTCGCGACAAGGCCGGTCCGTGTCAGCGCCAGAATGCTTTATGAGATGGCGAAGAGAAACGATGAGTGGGCAGGGACCGCGTATGAAGGCTCAAGCCTTCGCGGAGGGCTTAGCGGATTTTTTCGAAACGGCGTCTGCAGATTGGATCTTTCTCCCGACGACGGTGCGGACGAGTGGGTGCTGACCTACGAGATCAACAAGGATGCTCGCGAAAACCGACTTGGTGCGTATTACCGGGTCCAGGCTGACCTGTCCGATTTCCATGTAGCTCTGCACGAGGTTGGGGTCATTTACGCCTCCGCTCAAATTCATGAAAATTGGAAAGAGCCAATCGATGGAGAAATCACGCCTGGCGGAAATTCGATCGGCGGCCACGCGTTCGCAATTGTCGGCTATGATTCGACTGGCTTCTGGGTCCTGAACTCGTGGGGACCTGCCTGGGCCAAAGACGGCATCGCACATTGGCGGTACGAAGACTGGGCGGCCACGCTGATGGACGCCTGGGTCCTGCAACTGGGCGTCCGGGCCCCCACCGCCTTCAGTGCTATTCCTCGAGGGGCGCCATCGGCGGCAACGTCTCCGCAAGTGAAGGCGGCGCCGAACAGAAGCGACATTGTTGGGCATTTCATCAACATCGACGACGGTCGCTATGTGGTGAACGGCAGATACGCATCTCCCATCCCTGTTGAAATGCAGGAGACCGTGAAGCGATTGACCGACCCGAAAGCGAACGGTGGAGCCGGATACGACCACCTTGTCATATACTGTCACGGAGGGCTGAATGCCCTCGACGATGAGGCCAGCCGCATCGCGACGTGGAAGCGGCACGACATCTTCGGGCGCAACGGTATCTACAACTTCCATCTGATGTGGGGATCTGGCTTCTTCGATGAAGCGTTTGGGGCCCTGTCCCAATCTCAGTCTGGGCGTGTCGGCGGCTGGATCGGGGACCTCCTGTTCGAGACGGGCTTGGGAAAGGCGCTTGGCAGCAGGGCCTGGCGCAACATGAAACAGGATGCCGTTGCCGCCTTTGACCGGCGCGGCGAGTACAATGGCGGCACCTTTGGTCTTAAGCCCCTGATGCAGGGCTTAGCGAAGGCTAAGAAGAGCCCGAAAATACATCTTGTGGGTCACAGCGCCGGATCGATCGTCCTTGGAGAGTTGCTGGCAAGCGCGGATCAGCTGGAAGCGGGGAGCCTGGGGATCGAAAGCATTCACCTTATGGCGCCGGCTTGCACGACGGACTTCTTTGCCAAACGTTATGCGCCATACCTGGTGGGGAAGGGGGCATGGAAGCTCGCCGACAAGATCTACTTGTACCAGATGCGGGACTCGCTTGAACTGAAAGACACTGTGGCCGCCGCCGGGCTCCCAGGTTACGGCCGATCTCTTCTCTATCTCGTTTCCCGCGCCTACGAGGATCAGCCCAATACACCGCTGGCCGGCATGGAGATTTATACGGAGCGGCTTCCCCAGTCTGATCGCCTGAAAATTGACCGGTCTGAGGGCTCAACCACTCGGTCCACCAGTCATGGTGGATTCGACAACGACGCGGCGACCATGACGACGATCATGTCGCGAATCGCCGGGAAGCTATCCAAACCACCGACAGAAGAAGAGCTGGTGGGCTATTGACTGAAATTGGCAGAGGTACTGCTGGTTTGAGGGACGAAAGATATGATCACGTTGAAGATGTCGGATGGTGGCTACCGCCGCTCGCCTAGGCGGGATCCGGAAGCGTGTGTGGAGGGTAAATCTCCGGCACCGTCGTGCTGAGGCCAAGAGGCCACCACTCACAACGAAGGGCAAAATCATGGCTGCCGACCTTATTAGGAATGTTGTGCCTTTCGGCATAGCAAGCCTAGGGATCCTTGCGGGGGTGACTGTCAGTCCTAGCAAGCCGAGCAAGCTTATCGCGATTGCTGCCATGGTGATAGTTGCTGGGCTGGCGACCTTGGAGAAGTTTTATCCGCAGCGTCTCGGGGACGCGACGACCCCTTTTTCTACGGTGCCCGCAAGTATCGCCGCGGGCCATCACCGGGTTGATACCGATGCAACTGCAGATGGTGCTGGCCGAGACGTCGCGTAAAGATGAACGCTGGCAGGCGGTTTGGTAGCGGCGCGACCTTCGACCTTCGGGCGGGCGCCGGCGCCTTCGATTTCCGCGCACCCAACAGCCTCCGATCAACGTCGCGGGCGCGAACTGAAAGCCGCCATTTCTCCTCCCTGCAGGCGAGGCAAGCAGATCTCTCACGGGAGATTTTCTTGCCAGTCGTCGTGATCGCAGCAAATGGCCGCTTCTGTAATGAGCGAAAAGTTGTATAGTCGACAGCACTCAACCAAGGCGTCGACTGAACTCAAGAAATACATGGGGGAACGGCATGCGGTATTTTGAGGAGAATAACGGCCTGAAGGTTCGCGCCATCACCGGGACGCGTTCGGTACTTCTCGCCTTCGATGCTAATCTGGAAACACGAAATGGCCTTAGAGGCTTTTCGATCCGTCGTACTGAATATCTCAAGAAACCCGATGGCGAAACGGTTACAAGCGTGAAGTGGCTCCAGTCCAGCAAGGTTTTCAAATCGGTCGAGCCCAAGCCAAAGGAAAAGATCAACGGAAGGTTCAAGGTATTCCGAACGGACAAGCACCCAATTCAAAAATTCTTCTGGTCGGATTATGGCACGGTGCCGAGTACCGATTATCAATACGAGGTATTCCCCGCATACGGTCCGGTAAACGATCTTGAACTTGATCAACATCGCATGATTGCGCTGAGGATCAGGACGGAAGACGAAGACGACGGCAAGCACGGAATCTGGTTCAATCGAGGAGCAATTGCCAGTCAGCATTATGCTCGCGAATTCGGCAACATCCCGCCGACCGAGGCCGAAGTACTTGACGTCAACAATATCAAGACCCGTTGGCTTTCGCGTGGCCTGCTCGAAGCTTGCATTGCCTATATCAAGTCAGCAAAAAAAGGGGATTCGCTCCACGCCTGCCTCTACGAGTTCACCTATCAGCCAATCATTGACGCGTTTGACGAAGCACTGAAACGCGGCGTCAAAGTCCGCATCATCTATCACGCCGTTAAGGCCAACAAGGACGCAATCGGCAGTAAACTAGCTGGTTCGGGAGTGCTGATCGAACGGACTAGGCCTACCATCCCGCATAACAAATTTATCATCCACGCATCGAAGTCCGGTAAGCCGTTGGCCGTTTGGACCGGCTCGACGAACATTACCATGTCGGGGTTCCTCGGGCAGTCCAATGTCGGTCATCTGTTTCGCGATTCAAAGCTGGCCGGAAGCTACCAGGATTACTGGAATCTGCTAGCGACCAACCCGGCGGCCGCGGCTGTAAAGAAGGGTACCAAGGACAGCTCGCCCCAGCCGGATGAGGTCATCGAACCCGGTTCAACTCCGATTTTCTGCGCGCGGGATGACCTCGCAATGCTGTTCTGGTACGGCAACCGAATACTCGACGCACGCGACCTAGCAATGTTCACGGTCGCTTTCACGGTCAGCCCAGTCCTCATTCCCGTTCTGGCGCAAAAGCGCGACTGCCTTCGCATGCTGGTGATGGAATCACGTCCGCCAGCGGAACTAATTGCGGCCTTCAACAAAAACGGCCGCGACCCGATGCTCACAACCTCCTATGGCGCGGTGCTAGGCAAGAAGAAAATCGTGGTCACGCTGCCGAACGGAAAGCGGGCTACCAAGACCATTGACATCGAGGATTTCCCTCTCGGAGAGTGGTTCTGGCGGGAAGAACACACCCGTGAAAGCGGCAATGTCTTCTTCATCCACACCAAATACCTGATGATAGACCCGTTATCAGATGATCCCCTCATCTGCACTGGATCAGCGAACTTCTCCAAGAACAGTCTCCAGAACAACGACGAAAATATGGTCCTGATAAGGGGCGATACTCGTGTCGCCGACATCTATCTGACGGAGTTTCTCAGGCTTCACGAACATTTCTATTTCCGGGACGCGGCCAATAGTCAGGCCGGCAAGGCAAAGGATGTGGTAGGCGCGTTTCTCGAAGAGACGAATGACTGGACAGCGGACGATTTTTCCCCGGGAACCTACCTCAACTCGCGGCGCGAAATGTTCTTCCGGGATGCCCCGAGTTCCTGGAGCGAGCAGGCCCAAGGCCGCGATCCGACCGAATCCACTAATGCCGCACGGCAACAGGCGCTCGAGGACAAACGGAAGGCCGCCGCGAAAAGACGGCAGCCACGCGAGGTCAAACATAGCGTACTGGCTTTGTCATAATATCCGTTCGGGGAAAGGATGGCCAACCACGGGGAAGTCCGCCGGGAAGACCTCCAGCTTGACGTGCTCATCCTTGTGTGTGTCGATGACGAAGAACCGCATGTGCATGTAGCGCTTCTTGGAATCGCACATAGCCTTGACGATTAGGTCCACATTGGTCGGATCGTCATCCGACATTCCGAAGCGGTGCGGCAGCGTGGGACCGTATTCCTTCGCAGCTTTCTCTACGATCGCATTGATCGCCACGCGCTTGAGATCCGAAGTGACGTCCTCGCCCGCATCGAACTGGGCGCGCGGCCCGGCTGGCAGGCCCTCGGCGAGTTCGACCTTCATCTGCGGGTTGTTTACCGCGTAAATCTCGAGATAGTTCGGCTCGCGGGACAACAGTCCCGCCTTAACCAGCAGCGTGATCGCCGCCTTGATCGTCTCGCGGCTATGACCCCGCGCAGTGACGATGGCGAGCGGACGCTGCTTTTCGCAGGCATATTGGAGGAGCGGCCATGCCGGGGCCTGCCAGCCTTGGTCGGCACCGGCGATGGTCGCCGCGACGTCCTCGAGCAGATATTGCCTTTCGTCGGGTCCCAGCGTTGCCGGATCGCGATCACCAAAATGCTGATAGGTATCCTCGAACTGCTCGTAATCCACCCACTCGCCCGGCGCGCCGAGGATCTTGCGGATCGTGGCGAACTCGCTGGTCGATACGGTCCTGATCGCGCCGTTCTGCTTGTTGCGCAGCAGGATCGGCGTATCGAGGAACATGATGTTGTCGTCGAAATCAAAGAAATAGAAGCTGGTTCCCTTGCGGTCTTCTGCCATTATGCTTCTCCCACTTTTGCGGTGACCAGAATGGTGGCGGGCGTGATGCCAAGGCCGAGCGAGCCGAGCAGTTGGTCCAATGCCCGTCGATGATCCACCGGACTATCGGAGGTCTCAACCAACACCACCTCGCGTATCGTCCGCCAGTCGCGCCCGGCCATCGTGAGCCCGACCAGAGCGGTCTGACCTGGCGACAGGCTCGGGTTGAAGGCGGCGTTCTCAACATAGGGGCCCGGCCACAGAGTGCCGTCATCGAGCACGAACACGCAGCCGGCGAAGCTCTTTGTGTAAGGCGCATAGCTGCGATTCGCCGCATCGAGCGCAGCTTGGCCGGCGGCATCGGGCCTGCCCTGTGTCACGAGCCCGTTGTCCTGCGGCGCAAGCAATCCGCCGGTCACGCCGAGATCCTGCGGTCCGAAGGATTTCGGCAGGAGATCCACCAGCGAATAAGGTGTGTCGCGGGCGAGCCAGATCGCCAGCCTGTCGGCGTCCGCCAACTCGTTCAGGAACTGGCGGCACGATCCGCACGGCGCTGCCGAAATCGCCAGCGCTGCAAGCCTGGTCTCTCCGTGGCTCAGTGCATTGATCACGACCGATTGCTCGGCATGGATCGTCTGGCACAACTCGCTCCCGGGAAGTTCGATGTTCGCTCCAAGATAAATCGCCCCACTGCCGCCCAGCACGACAGCGCCGACCCGATAGTTCGACATCGTCGAGCGCGAGAGCTTCTTGGCACGCTCTATCAGGCTTCGGAGGAACAGCCCCTCGGACAGCTTCGATTCCTTCGCCAACGCCCGTGCTGTAGCCGCGTCGACCCAACCCGCATCGAAGGCGTCGGCGCTCACCATTCCGGCAGCCCTTCAAACAACGGCGCGCCGATATAGTCCCCCGGCTTTCGCAGGCCGGGCGGGCAGAAGTAATAGCCGCCGTCGATCACGGAGAGGATTTCATTGGCGAACATCACGTCGATCCCGGTGCCAGAAACCGGGAAATCCGGGTTCATCTGCCACATGTTGGTGACGTGTTCGAACTGCTGCTGGATCGATTTCATGAACGCGACGAACTGCAGGCCGTTGATCACGCTGCCGGTGGCCGGATCGAACCCATCGAAGAAGGGATAGGGACGGCGCACGAACCGTCGCTCGAGATCGGGCAGGCCGAACAGATCGGGTTCGGAGCGGCGCGGCTGGACTTTGCGGACATGCGAATTGAGCGGGCCGTCGACTGCGTCTGCCGGATCGGGGTAGACCGGCAGCATCCCGTCTTCTCCTTCCACCTGCCGCGACAACGGCTTCCCCGATTCCTTGTGGCGGCCGATATGGTGCTCCTGCTCAGCCTGCTTCATCGCCTCCCAGCGCGGCATGTCCTCGCGGATCTTGCGGTAGACCAGATAGCTGCCGTTCACGCACCAGGCTGGCTCGCCGTCGGTTTCCTCGACATAGACGAAGCGGTGGAGATCGTCGGCACCCATATGAACGTTGTCGATCCCATCGTCGAAGCGAAGGAACTCGCGTTTGTCCTTACGGGCAAAGCCTTCCTCGACCGAAACGAACTCGAGCAAATTTCGGCCAGCCGCAATTTCGGCATGGGCCTCGCGGAAACGACGGTTGAAGAGTTCCACGAAGAAACGAGACGTTGCGACGTTCACATAGGGGTGGTCGCTGCAAACCGCGATCAGCAGGTCGGTGCCGGTTCTCGCCGGATCGAAATGCGCGGCATCGCCTGGAAACCTCGGCATTTGCTTCAGATATTTCGGCTTGCGCGCGCGCAGTCCGAACCGATCGGTACCGGCAGGGTCAACGAACAGCGTGGCGCCGAAACCGAAAGTGACAGTTACGCGGTAGCTTGCCGGAATGTGCTCCAACACCCCGACATGGGCGATCGACGGTTTGCGCTCCATTTCCTCGACTGCAAATTGGGTGAGCAATCTGAGAATATCGATCAGCTCGGCGCGATCGTTCGAAAGGACATTGGCGCGGATCAGCGTCAGATTGTTTTGGCGCGCAATTCGGCCGGCATAGTCGGACATATATGCCGCCTGCAATTCGGCTTCACCGGGATGGGGCGGCGAATCGTCCGAGAGCCGGCCCGAACGGTTGAGTTTGCCAAGCAGTTCGGCGATCTGTCGAATATCCATCGCACCATCGAACTCGGCCGGCCACATTGGGTCGGTGATGCCGTTTTGATACGGGGTGCTATAAAGTGGATCCGGCAAGGGGACGAGCATAGTGTCGAGGTCCTTTGGCATAGGCGCTCCCTGGTCAGAGTCAGACCGCATAGACGGGACGGCGGCGGTGCTGTCGCTTGTGATCGCTGAACAGGACGGCGAAGAACTCCGTCCAACCGCCCATACGCACCCGGACAAGGTCGTAGTCACCAGGCGCCGCTTCTGCAGCGGCGAGCGTCGTGGGGTTCGCGGTCGTGACCGTCATCACATTGCTGCCCTGCCCATCGGCGAAGACACGGATCGCCTTAGTGAGGGCTTCGGGGGAACTGTCCTCGGCGATGTTGAAATCGGACGGCGCTCCGTCAGCGAAGCGCGTTACCGCGCGATCGTTCCACGAGGCGAAAGCCTGCGTCAGCGAAGGGATCGGGGTGCCCTCAGGCACTTCGAGATCCTGCGGATAGGGAGAGGCGGAAAGATCCGAGGCGAGCGGTGCGCTCGCACGCCTCCCATCGGGGGTCGCTCCGCTGAAGCTACCCCCGAAATTATACTGCTCGAAGGTTCCGACCCCGGGCGTGACTACCAGGTTGAATGGCTTTCCGGGCGAGGCGAATCGACTTTCGAGCTGCGCGATGGCGGCCGCATGCATCGGATGCTTCAGCGCTCGTTCGATCGAATCGACGAACGAGTCGATCAGGCGCCAAGCGTGGCGGTCGACCGCTTTGTTGCCGTGGCCGAACCTGAGCTGTGCAAGACACAGCGCGCGCAGCTCCGCCACCCGTTCGGGGGTGATCTTGCGCCCGACCACGTCCGAACGCGCACCCCAGTCCGAACGAAGGCAGGCGACGAGTTCATCGAGCGCGATCACCTGTTCCCCGAACACCAGCTTCTCCAGCACATAGAGCGAATCCGCGACCGTGCTGATTCCCGTCATCAGCGGGGCGAACATGTGAAAGCGCGCGCCGCCGTCGTAGAAGTCCCGGCCGCTTTCGAGACAGCCGTCGACCATCGCCGATAGGATCGGCGATGGGCAAACCGCGCCTTTCGCGCCATATGCCGATAGAAAGCCGGCGATCTGGCGATTCACGTTGAGCCAGATATGCTCCTCCATGATCGCAAAGAAATCTTCGAAACCGGCGATCTCATTGGCCGGAGGCGAGCGGTAGCTACCCTTCATTCCCCGAAGGAACGTGCCGCCCGAGGCTCCGAAGCCGGCACCGCTGTTGAGCGCCTTCTCGAGGACATCGACCCCGGGAACGTAGATAAAGCTGAACTCGGTCTCGCCGGGGAAGATCGTCTCGTAACAGCCATCGCAGGCATAGTTTCGCGCGCTCTTGAGTTCAACTCCCGCCCCCGCGCGGCGAAGCGCGGGAACCAGCTTGTCGTCGTTGAGCAGCACCGGATGCGCGCCACCGCTCAGCAACGCGCGCGCGGCGAGATCGATCACGTCGCCTGGAGTGTTCTTGTGAACCCTCAGGTCCAGTGTCGGGCAATTGAACGGGAAGCGGCGGGCGGCGTGCAGGCAAAGCCGCGTGACATCGTTGCAGGCATCCTTCGGCTCTGCCTCGTTGTCGGCGATCAGGCCGCCGATCGTGAGTTGCTGCATCCACTGGTTGGTCAATGCGCCCTGATCGAAATTGCTGGCACCGCCTGCGCCCATCAGCGCGCCGTCCGCCTGCGAGAAGTGGTCGACAATCATCCGGTTGTCGAGTGTCACGCGCTGGTCGAGCTTGACCCACAGGCAGTCGATCACAACCTGCGCCGCGCCTGTTTTAAGTTCTTCGGGGTTAAGGAACGGCTGCAGAATCTGGTCCAGCCGGCCGAGCGAGGTCAACTCGCCGGTCCAATGCAGCGCGCAATTCATCAGGAAGATGCACTGCACGGCGTCCGTGAAGCTTTCACACGGCGCAGCAGGAATCCGGCGCAGCCGTTCGGCGGCGGCCGACATGCCATCGACCCGCTCGCTGAACACGGCACTTTGCGGGTGGTTCGGCTTCTCCTGCAGCACCCGGCGATAAAGCTCTGCCTGGCCCTCGGCGGCCGCCGCGTAATTGTTCGCGAACAAGATTACGCTTTCCAGCGCCGTTGCAACTGAAGTGTAGAACGATTTGCGTTCGGGGTCGGTGCAAGTGTCGCGGAATGCGACGCATTCATCGATTATCGCACGCAGTCCTCGGCGCACGACCTTCTCATGGTTCGGACAGATGTGGCCGAAATTCGACCACTGATTAAGGAAGCGCGCCTCGAACTCCAGCCGCTCGTCGCGCTCGTCGCGGTCGTCCTTGAAGTAGTCCATCACCTCCTTGCCCTGACCGACCGAGTAGGGGGGCATCGTGCCGACGATCAACTCGTCGGGATCGATCTTGAACACCCCGCGGACGTGGCCCCAGTCGCTGGAGATCAATTCGAGCGTGCGCGCCATCGCCAAGCCGCGCCGCTCGACCAACGGTAGCTCCATTACCCCTTCGCCGTCGTGATCGCGAATATGGCCGAGGCTGCCGAACGACGGAAAAACCTGCTGGCCACGCCAGCCTTCGAACATGTTCAGCATCAGGCGGTTGACGCGCGGCGAGGGTAGATCCTCATGTCCGCGCGGCAGGCTCTGCAAGTGGCGCCAGTAGGCCAGGATGTTATGGTGCATCGTCCCTCCTCCGATGGACTGAAAATCTCTCTAGCCGAGCACTTCCGCAAGGAGGATCGAGTTGCCATCGGGATCGCGCAGCATGGCTATCCGGACGTGCTCGTAGTTCGCAATCTCACCTTCGATTGCCGCTCCCCGGTTCGCGAGGATAGAAACTGCATCCTCCATCGTGCCCGCAACGTGAAGCTCGACGTTGATCGCCCCTGCAGTACCTGCCGCCACGGTTTCGGGCGGACGGGCGATGTGCAGCCCGAGAATAAGGCCCGGGCCTGCCTGGAGTTCGGCCCAATCGTCTCCGACCTGGTTCCGCAAGGTCAATCCGAGCACGCTTTGGTAGAACTCAACCGATCGTTTCATGTCTGTCACGTAAATCGAAGCGACACCACCTTTGATCATTTGCTTCTCTCCGCTACGGCCCGAAGCCGCACGGCCTTCGAAACCGGAAGTTGTCCTGCGTACACTATACCATATTAGAATGTACTCAAGCGGATTCTAGAGCGGTCAGAAGCTTCGAGCGATCAATCATGAAGGAACGAGATTCGCGGAAACGCTTGCCGCTGCGTCGCTTTGGGCAAGCGCCAATCGTCTCGAGCAGGTGGGAGGAAAAGGACTATGAATGACGTTGTAGACTGGAAGCGATCGCGACTGCACTATTGAAGGTGCGCGAGGCGCTTGTGCATGAATTTGCAGGTTTTGAGCAGAAGCTGCGCGCCATCGCCCGCCGGGACGACAACGCCCTTCGGTTGATGACGACGCCAGGCGTTGGCGTCCTGGTGGCGCTGACGTTTGTGGCGGCCGTCGATGCGCCGGAGCGATTCCGCTCCTCACGGGCGGTGGGGCCGCACTTCGGATTGACGCCGAAGAAATATCAATCGGGCAAGACCGATCATAGCGGTCGCATCTCGAAGATCGGCGATGGGAGCGTGCGAACCGCGCTCTACGAGGCGGCCAATGTCATTCTGACGCGACCGGTCAAAGGTTCCGATCTGAAGGGCCGGGCGTTGGCGGTCGCCAGACGTGCCGGTCCGAGAAAGGCGCGCGTGGCGCTGGCCCGCAAGCTGGCGGTGGCGTTGCATTGCATGCTCAGGGACAGAACCAACTTCATTCGTCATAAGGGAGCGCCCACCCTGGCGGCTTGAGGGAGGAGACGACAAGACAGGCTTTCGGACGGGCACAGCCATCAGCCCTCCGGAGCAAGGTCCCTTCGCCGGGACGATGGATGGGTTAGGCCGTTATGCGACGAGCAGCACAAGGTGACTGCGCCTCTAAAAGATTGGTCAGCCGGTCCTCAGCAGACCCCATAGAGCAGCGGCAAAGCTTCGACTGCGGACGGAAGCAAGCACTCGGCGAGGGATTAAGCTCACAAGGGATTGACGCAAAGCCCGTTACAGATGTGGCGCATAATGTATCAATCGGAACTACAGGTGCTGTGTCGAGCATCGCTGCACGCTCAGAGATCCTTGGGAGGAGAGAGGAAATCAAGGTCAATTTGATGGCTGGTAAACCACTCCCGTGCGCTGATGGAGTCCGGTGTGACGACTCTAAAAAGCGGGACAGCACGGTCAAATTCTTCCGGCCAATTGAACTTCGGAGACGCCGCGACGCCGTCGAGCTCCTTCTTTATCTCCGCTGTCGTAGCCTCGAGCCTAGCTTCTTCGTCAAGAACAGCCAGAAACTGGATCTGAGCTCCTCTTGTATCGAAATCAGGGGATGCTGAGACCCTGATGCAACGGAGAGACCTGTAAACTCGCCCCGAGTCGGAATTCTTCTTGTGTTTGTCCTTGGATTGGTTGCGGATCGCCATTACTGGGCCGTCGCTCAGGGAATCGGGAAACGCGAAACGACCGTATCGACGTTCCAATGTCTGAGCAAACGTGCAGCGCATCTGATCGCTATTGAAGCCGACGGCACGTCTCATGCCGGCCAAGGCCTTCTTTTGAACGACACCGAGTTTCGTCAGGTCTATGACGAGGTTTTCGCCCGGCGAGTTCTCAAGTTGGGCCGCAGCGGGCGTCGTGCCTCTGGCAACAGCCTGGACCAGGCCCGGCTTGGCTTCGACGATCGGTGCGACGGCAACATGATCGCGTCCTTCAACGAAGTTCACGATATCGCATGTCTGAGTTAGAACCACCCAACCCTCGACATCTTCCCAGGCCACGTCTAGCGAGCCGTGTTCATTCACGAACATGATCGGAAACTCGCGAGCGTCGAGAGTGTAGTCTCCCTGCCGCCACGTTCTGAGAGTGTCCTTCTCCTCCTCGGAAAGGGTGATGTGAGGGAGGATGTCGTTCATTCACCGGTCGCTTTTTCGTGGCGCACCGCGCCGCTTGATGACCGTCTGCTCGAAGCCGCCGTTGTCGCCGAGGGCCTCCTCCGGACCTGCCGTCACGCGGTCAGTCCAATGATCTTGGCGACTCGGCAGCTCATTTACACGGCCGGCGCGTGTAATCGCTCCGGAGCCAACACCCTCACCTGCCAACCTCTTTGCTTCATCAAACATACCGTCCTTGAGCAGTTTGAAGATGGCACCATCATTCGCCTCGAGTACCGCCCGCGTCTCGACGGGATTGTCCCGATTGATGTGGGAAAGGGCGTCATGCGTCCTTTGCACCGCGCGGATGTTCATGTCCGTGACGACAAGGCCATCGCGCCAGTTGTACAGGGATTGGCGGGTGCAGCTGAGAAGAGTTGCGATCTTCTCCCAGCTGTAGCCGGTGATCATCTTGATCTGCCCGAGCTGCGTGATGAAACGTGCCGACCTGACCGCCGCGACATTTCGTTCAGCTGCGGTTTCCTGCTGAAACATGTCCGTCAGCGTGGACGTCGTCGGCGCTGACGAACGAAAGTCGTCAGGCCTGCTGCGTCGGTACAGGAGAAACCCGCCGCCGTCGCGCCCGCCATGCCCAGTGCCGCTCGAAGAAATCCGTTTTAAAGCAGTCATTGAGCTATCCTCCCGTACCTGTCGAGGAACTGGTCAGTCACCGACCATCTGAAAATCGTGTACGCCCTGGTGGCGAGCGAATATGTGAGATCGGCCACCTCTTCAGGATTGAATGCCACTGTCTCTGATTCGTGTATTTTGTACGAGTCCACGTCGAGAAACCACGATGGTTTATCGATCGGAATCATGATGTCTGGATCATGGGAGGCCATAGCGGGCATGTGTCCCCAGCGAACGAGCACTCCACCCTCTTTCGACGCTCCTTCCAGTTCAGAGATCATGTGGTGCGTCTTGCCGAAGATATCTTTTACCCCGATCATTTCCTTCCGCAGCATGCCGCTCATGCTTTCGCTTTCATCGAGGAGGACCTGATCGACGTATCTGATCCCAATTCGGTTTGTGTGGGTGGGACCCACTGTCTCCGCCAACTGTTGCAGCAGGAAAAGGAAGCGTGAGGTAAAGTCCTTCCTTGAAGTGTACTTCGTGGTTTCGAGCGACATGAACGAGTCGGACAGCGATACGCGCCAACCGTCTGCGTCCAGATATCGCCAGATGTTGGTGCTCACCAAATGCGGCGAGCCGACAAGGAAGCCATTCAGCGTGTCAGTCATCGTCCGGGGATACAGTTTCCTGATCCGCTCCTGAAACGGAGCCACGAACGATTTATCTTGTACGGACTGAATTTCGGGAAACCGGACCTGCGCCAGAACCCTCGCGAGCGGGGCGTTTGCTAGAGGAATCTCCGGGAGCTCCTCCGAGAACAGGGGATCGACGACGTTGTAGGTCATTGGAAATTCCGTGGTTGGCCGCAATTCAACGTTATAGCTATGTAAAGTGAAACGTAAAGTAAGAAGTTCCATGCAT
The DNA here is from genome assembly GCF_030124325.1 of Sinorhizobium sp. 8-89. Classification (GTDB taxonomy): domain Bacteria; phylum Pseudomonadota; class Alphaproteobacteria; order Rhizobiales; family Rhizobiaceae; genus Sinorhizobium. The sequence goes on along the minus strand of NZ_JASKLR010000029.1, from coordinate 1,734 downwards.
AAAAAAATTTCCGCAGCCGAATGTCCTCGCCAGTCACGAGCCTGTCAGTTCACGCAAACACGTCCATCTCAAACACCAGTGCCTGCACGGCATTTGGCTAGCCAGCTCTCGAAGCGTGCATTCGCCCAGCTTTTACCAGGCCTCTTGAATGAACGGGGCCTCCGGTTCGAGTCCCCTCAAGGCGCACAGACGATCGCGGTGCATGCTTCGGCGGCGCACAGAGTGTCCGCGCCGACTTAACTGTCGAATGCCTTTAATACCCGGAAGGCCGGTCAAGACGCGGACTTTTTGGTCGGTGTTTCGCTTGTCGCGGGAAGCGGACACCCTCCTTTCCGACTTGATGCTCAGTGCGGCTAGCACGGCGCGGAGACCAACCTGCCGATAATTCGCAGCGAGATCGACTACCTCGGCTTTTGCAGCAACATCCTTGGCCATTGCTTCTCCTCCAGTCCCTGGATCACGCGGTCCGCACGCTTTAAAGGAAGTCGAAGTCGCACCCTTCGTCGGCCTGAAGCACGTGACCCCGGTAGAGCATTTCGTATCCTCGCTCAGCAGGCCGTTTCTCGACCTTGTTTTCCGAACGACGACGGTCGAGCTCTTCTTCCGAGACGAGCAGGTTGATGCTGTGCTCCTTGACGCTCAAGGCGATCTTTTCGCCGTTGCGGATAAGACCGATCGGCCCCCCGGAAGCGGCGTCCGGAGCGACATGCAGTACGATGGTCCCGTATGCCGTGCCACTCATGCGTGCGTCGGAAATGCGCACCATATCCTTCACACCAGCGCGAGCGAGTTTCGACGGGATCGGAATGTAGCCGGCCTCTGGCATCGCGGCCTCGCTAAGGGGGCCGGCGTTTTGAAGGACGAGGAAGTCGTCAGCAGTCACATCCAAGTCAGGATCGTCGATGCGCGCCGCGAGATCCTGCAGCGAGGTGAAGACGACGGCTCGACCGGTCTTCTCGAATAGTTTCGGGTCGGCGGCAGACCGCTTGATGATCGCGCCACGGGGAGCCATGTTGCCGAAGAGCGCGATTAGCCCGCATTCTCGCGAATGGGTTCCGCCAGGGACTTCATGACGTTGCGGTCGATCCAGTCGCCGGCGGATTCGATCCGGTCGCCAATTGTCTCGCCCGTGATCGTCTCGCAATCGAGATGGAGAAGGTGCCTAAGCTCGCGCATGACGGCGGGAATGCCGCCCGCTGCATGAAGATCTTCCATGTAGGACGCGCCGGTTGGCTTTAGGTCGACGAGCACCGGGGTGGTGTCGCTGATCTCGTTCATCTTCTTGAGGTCGATCTTCAGCCCGAGCCGACCAGCGATCGCCGCCATGTGGATGATCGCGTTTGTCGAGCCACCAATCGCCATCAGGACACGGATGCCGTTCTCGAGGGGCTTCTCGGTAATGATCTTCTTGGGAGTCTTGTCGGTGCCGATCAGCGAGACCGCAATGCGTCCGGTCTCCTCGGCCATGCTAAGACGGTCTGCGTCCACGGCCGGAATCGCCGCAGATCCGGCAGGCATCATGCCGATCGCTTCTGCGAGCGAGGCCATCGTGCTGGCTGTACCCATCACAGCACAGGTGCCTGAAGTCGAAGCGAGACTGTGCAACCCGCGCCCTCGCCGATGCGGGCATCGGCCGGCGGACGTCAGCCGCTTCGTGCCGTGCCAGGCGAATGTCCGGATCTTCGATGCGGTTTGCGACAATCTCAACATCGATCCGTCAAGGACCGTGCGCAC
>NZ_JASKLR010000028.1:28626-64118 GCF_030124325.1 Sinorhizobium sp. 8-89 | reverse complement strand
CTTCCGGATCGGCGCCCGACAAGGTGAAATCATCGGTGTGGCAGATGCCGGTCGCCTTGACCTCGACCAGCACCTCGCCGGCCCGAGGACCTTCGAGCTCGACTTCGGTCACAACAAGGGGTTTTCCGGCTTGGACAGCCAGAGCAGCGCGTGTGCGCATGAAATGCCTCCCGGTAACAGCGTTATGTAAGGGTCGCCTTATGGGGCCTTGTCTGCAGATTACCGACGGGCCAAGCGCAATGACAATTGCGACCTTAGTGTGTAAATCGCGGCCTTTGGCTTCTCTCTGGGTGCGCCTATACTGACGCTCGTTCGGACACGGAGATACGTAAGATGAGAGCCGCATGTCACGCGCTCGGTCTGGCATTCTGCCTGGCGCAAGCTCCCGGCATTGCAGGTGCGGCGGATTTTTCCGATCCCGACTGGCCCTGCATTCAGCGCAAGGTCGAGAACCTCTCGGCGAGCTTGATGTGGCCGGCGCCGGTAACCCGAGCGCCACTCAAACCTGCGGCAAGCGATCTGGTGGCGATTCTGTCGCTTCGCCGGGTGACCCTGGGAGAGGCAGCGGCCCATGTTCAGGCTTTCGTCGAGGAGAATGCTCCGGTGGACGGCCAGCTGCTCGGCAATATCTTCTACGGCGTGTTTGATAATCTCGCCGATACCCGGCAACGGCTGATGGCGGGGATTGCCCGCTATTCCCGCAGCCAGGTCGCGCTGGCCTACCGGATCGACGGCAGTCGTGTCGAGATGGCGAAGCTCTCGGGCGAAGGAAAGCCGGATTTCGACCGTATCGACAAGCTGGAGGAACAGATCGACTGGGATGAGCGTATCTACCGCGATCGCTCGCAGGCCCTCACTTATGTCTGCGAAACGCCGGTGCTTCTTGAAAAGCGCGCCTATGCCATTGCCCAGATCCTGCTCAAGCACACGCCGGATTGACCATACCGCTACGGGTCCCACTCCAGCTCCGTGTAGGCCGCCGTGGCATTTCGCGGGTTGAAGAGATCGAACATATGCCATCGGCCCGCTTCGCTCCGGCCTATTGCCTCGCTCGCCGGCCCGAGCGCCAGGCCGGCCTCAAGCGCCCTCTTCGTATCGGCCTCCAGCACGCCGAGATAACGCTCGAGCGGCTCAGCCGCCTGCGGCCAGTCGAGGAGCGGCCCGCCATGACCGGGCACGACCCGGCGTGCAGGAAGCCCCTTCATCTGCGAAAGCACGGCAAGCCAGCCGCGCAGCGAGCCGTCGAGAGCGGGCGTATGCCTGTCAAACAGCAGATCACCGGCGAAAAGGATGCCGGAGGTCCGGTCGAAAACCGTCAGATCGGTGGCGGTATGCGCTAATGGCCACGCGCGCAGCTCCAGCAGCCTGTCGCCCAGGTCGAGCACTTCCTGTTTTGCGATCACCCGATCGGGCACGAGTGCCCTGGTGCCGAGGAACGCCGGCCCGCCGATCAGCCGGGCAAAGTTTGCCCGGTACGTTTCGGCACGATCGGCAAGCGCCCGCGGCAGGTTGGCCTGGCCGAGGATCGTCGCCCCGGCCTCGCGAAGTGGCTCGGCGCCGAAAACGTGATCCGGATGCATATGCGTGAGGATCAGATGGGTAATCGGCAGGGCACTTTTTTCGCGGATTGCCAGATAGACCTCCTCGCCCACGTTGCGCGAGCCGCCGGCATCGATCACGGCAATGCTGCGCGATCCGACAACGAAAGCGATGTTGGAAACATCGCCGGCATTGGTCGGGTCCGGCTCCGCCACCGAGCCGCGATGCACGAAGACGCCCGGAGCCACCTCGCTGAAGGCGAGGACCGAGGCAGGCCGCGGCATGCAGAATGGCAAGCCCTCCTCCTTGGCGCCTGCGACCGGCTGGCGCGGAGCTCTTCGCAATGCACGCTCGCAGGCTGCTTTGGTCTCGGCCGCGAAGCCGGGCAGCAGTGCGGCCCGGCATGTCTCACCCGGCAGCGATGCTTCGGGGGCGGCGGCCGCAAGCATGCACATTGTCACGAACGCTTCGAACACTGTCCAACCTCCCGTTGCCAGCGATCTCAAATGCCTGCTTCGGCGGCTAAACGCGTGGCGTTCAAGCGAATTCACGCAACGCGCTTTACATCTTTGTTTTTGCGCATGTCGCTGTCGGAAAGCCGCTGCACACTTTTTGGGCGGCGTGCATTGGTCCGCAACACATCCGAAAGGCTCGGTTATGATCGTTGGCATTTCGTCCTATGCTGACGAGTGTCCGACGCGGCGTCGTGCCTGTCCTTGAAAAGGGGACCTTGAACCATGAAGCTCATGCTCACGGCATTTTCCGTCATGCTGGCGGCAAGCGTTGCATCCGCCCAGCAGATGACACCCGACAATCCGCTTGTCGAAAGCCCCACCTGGAACGAGCTGAAGGAAGATATCGTCGGCAAGACGGCCCTCATCGACGGGGCCGCCCTGTTCTCCGTCACGGCCCCCTACCGCGCCAACGACGCCGCAACAGTGCCCGTCACCATTGAGCAAAAGGAGCCTGCGGCCGGGCCGATCGATTCAATCAAGCTGGTGATCGATGAGAACCCCGCGCCGCTGGCGGCGGAAATTCGCTTCGGCCCGTCCATGGCGCCGCTCAAATTCGAAACCCGCGTCCGCGTTAATCAGTATTCCAACATCCGCGCCATTGCCGAGACGCCGAAGGGAACCTTCATGACCGGCCGTTTCGTAAAGGCCTCCGGCGGCTGCTCGGCGCCAGCCACGAAGGATCCCGTCGCGGCCCTGAACGGCATGGGAGAGATGCGGCTGAAACTCTTCGATGGCAAGGAATCTTTATCGAACAATCGCCGTGAGGCGCAGATCATGATCCGCCATCCGAACTATTCCGGCCTTCAGCGCGACCAGATCACCCAATTGTTCATCGGCGCGAATTTCATCGCCCAGCTTGAGGTGAAGCAGGGCGACGAACTGCTGTTTGCGGTCAACGGCGGGATTTCGGTCAGCGAGAATCCGGTGTTTCGCTTCAGCTATACCGACAACGGCGCACCGAACATCAGCGTCCATGCCGTCGACACGGATGGCAACGTCTTCGACCGCGTTTTGCCGAAGACACCGCCCGCCTGAACTCCTCCAAACAATGCAATTCCGGACGGAAGCCGTTACGCTGTTTTTGTGGCATTCCCCTAAAAGCACAGCATCTCCGCCTCCGCCTGGGCGCGTCTCAGATCGGCCACCATCGTGCGGGGTGCGACCGCAGACTTGAACATGGCCACCTGTTCGCCGCCCACCTGCTGGAGCGACAGTACCGCTTCGGCTTCGACATATTTGTCATAGGGCAGGATCGAAGCGATCACATCGATCGAGCAGGCACACTGGTTCAACACCGTCCGGCTCTGGCCGTTGACCGCCATGCAACCGAACACATAGTCGGCCCGCGCTTCCGTCGGATAGTCGTTCAGGCGCTCCGACATGCTCTGCCCGCTGGCCGGCACGGCCGCCGCGGCGATGGCCAGCGCCGTCATGACAGCCCGTATCATGGCCGGCCCTCCTCCCTCGCTTTCAGGGTAATTGCATTTGAATAGCCGGCAGGTGCCCCGCCAGCGGCCGCAGGAACGGTCGCAACGAGCGAATAATACCAGCCGGGAATGTCTTCCGACACGGTGACGGCAAGCGCCAGTTCGGAAAACCGGCCCATCCGCTCGCGTGCCTTGTCATTGACGAACGGCCGGATCGTCACTTCACGCGCAGCGATGTCACGGCTCTGATAGTGCAGTGATTTGGGCACGATTTGCGCATCCCGCAGCAGGGCCTCCTTGATCCGATTGCGCATATAGAAAGGGCTGCCGCCCGATTGAGCGGCGATGTCGGCAAGTACGCTTTCGAGGAAATACATGATCAGGGGGTTGCCGACTGAGGCCGGATAATTGCCAAGCCCGCGGGCCCGTGCGCCCTGATGGAGCGTCAGGGCGACCTTGTCGTCGGGGCTAATCTTTAGCCCGATGCTGAAGCTCCCGGCTGCCGGCCCTTCGACACCAGATATGACCCTGTCGTAGACGAGAGTGCTTTCGCCGCCTTCGCTACCGCCCGGCACTGCCTCGAGGCCCTTCAGCGCCCTCGACGGGAAGAGAAGCTCGTAAGTTTCGGCAGCCGCCAGCGGCCCCTGGCCGAGCCCGAGCAGGAACAGAAGCAGAAGCAGAACACGCATCGCAGGCCTCCCGTGTTGGGGCCGGTTTTCAGGCTCCCGTTTGTTGGCCACAAGCCTAACAATGGCTGCGGCAATGTCACCGGAGACCTTTGTCTGTATTCACGCCACGCGCGCCCGGGTCTTCCAGTCGATCAATGCCCGCAGCCGCACCAGTTGCACCGGCTTGGCGAGAACGGCGAACGACATTTCATTGCCGAGCCTCAGCAGTTCCCGCTGCCGGTTGGCCGACACGATGACCGCCGGGATTTCGACTCCCGCCAGTGCGCGCAGCGTACGGATCGTTTCGACGCCATTGTCGCCGTCGTCCAGCTGATAATCGGCCAGCAGAATGTCGGGCGCCGTGCCGATTTCCTGCATCAGCGCCGCCGCGTCGGCGGTCGAGCCGGCCGCCAGAACGCTCGCCCCCCAGCTCTCCAATATCTGCGTCATCGCGTGAAGCTCGTCGGCATCGTTCTCGACGATCATGACGATGAGATCGAGACTGCCATCGAGCATCGGCTCGATCATCGGATTTTCGCAGGCGCTGGCACGGCCAGGCGCGGCTAGCGGCACCGTGATCGAAAAGACGGAGCCACGGCCGGGCTGCGACACCAGTCGAACGGGATGATCGAGATGCCGGCAGGCCCGCTCGACGATGGACAAGCCAAGTCCCATGCCGGTGCCCCTTTCCGCACCGCTCGCTCGGGTGAATTCGTTGAAGATCCGCGTCTGGTCCTCCTCCGAAATGCCGATGCCGGTATCCCACACTTCGATCCGCAGCCGATCGCCGCGCGGGCGGCAACCAACCAGCACACGGCCTCGCTCTGTGTACTGGATAGCGTTGACCACCAGGTTCTGGATGCAGCGCATCAGGTAGCGCTGGTCGCTGGTCACCCAGCGCGTAGAAGGGACGATCCGGAGACCTATCCCCTTCTCTGTCGCCAAGGGTGCCAGATCCTCGGCGAGGCCCTGCAGCAGGCTTCCGAGATCGAATGACGTGATGTTGAACTCGGCCCCCGAACTGTCGAGGCGCGAAATATCGAGAAGCGCCTGCAGAAGCGATTCGATCGAGGTGAAGGACCGATTGAGCCGACTGACCACATCCTTCGCGCCCGGTTGTCCCGCCGTCTCCGTCAACATCGAGAGATAGAGCTTCGCGGCGTTGATCGGCTGAAGAAGGTCATGGCTGGCTGCCGCCAGAAAGCGGGTCTTGGATGTGTGGGCCGCTTCGGCCGCCTCCTTAGCCTGCCGAAGCGCGCCTTCGATCTTCGTTTGCTCATCGGCGTGAATCTTGAGCAGGCGATTGGCCTCGATCAGTTCGGCTGTCCGCTCCTGGACCCGTTGCTCCAGAAGCGCCGCTGCCTGGGTCTCCATCGTCACGTCCATGATCGATACGATGAACCCGTCGTCAGGCAACGAACGGATGCGAACGTCGAGGCTCATCCCATCGCTCCGCCTGAACCGCTCCTGCACCGACTCGCCGCGACGCATGGCCTTGAACCAGCCGGCAAATTGAGAGCGGCCGCCCTTGCGGTCGAGAATCTCATGGCGTTCGACATGTTCGACAATACGCTGGAAGCGACTTCCCTTCTTCAGAAGCAAAAGCGGCACGCCGAGAAGCTCGCCGAAGCGCTCGTTGCGGACCAGCAATTCGCCGCGCGACGAAAACGTGCAGATGCCGAGCGACATGTGATCGAAAGCGGCCTGCAGGAAATGGGCTTGCTGGTCGATCAGCCGGTTCTTCTCGCGCCGGTTCTCCCGCACGATGTCGGTGATTTCGGTCTGCAATACGGCGATGTTGCCGGAACTGGTCTGCCGGTAGGAAATCTGGAACCAGCGGTCGTTCCTGAGAACCATCACGAAGGAGGAAAAGCGCTGACCGGGCCTCTGCTCCTTCGCCGCCGGCTGCGGGCGGCCGATAACTCCGCTGTCGCTGCGGTTCAGATACTTGCTGGCGCTGACGGCAGCGAGATAATCGTCGAAACCGAGGCCCGGCTTGATCAGCGGCTCGATATCGGGAAGCAAGTGGCGGAACTGGGTGTTGCAGACCTGCAATCGCTCTTCGGAGAAGAGCGCGAAGCCACCTTCCATTGCCACCATGGCATCGGCAAGATTTCTCTGAATGCGCTCCTGCGCCTGATAGGCGATCTCCAGCTCGCTCGACGCCTTGCCGAGCGTGTCGAGGGCCTTTTCGAGATCCTTGGTCTTCTCCCAGACCTCCGCCTGCAGGGCGATGGCCGATTCGAAGAGCGAATAGGCGGAGCTGCCGACTTCATGACCGCGCTCGGCCCGATTGATCAGGGCCTCAATGATCTTCGCCTGTTTGGCGATCTGGATCTCGTAGGGTTCGTCCGGATTGATCACAGCGGCGCGCCTCCATCTGGCCGGAAAAAGGCGACGCCGACAAAGGTCTGGTTCACATGTACCCCGAGATGCTGCTCGCCATAGGTGCTGAAGCCGACGACCCGGCGTTGGCGGAAATGCTCCGACGCCTCCCCATCCAGGCCCTTGCGCTCGATCTCCAGCTTGCGCAGGTAGCAGTCGAAACCCAGAATGAAATCGGGCGCTTCACCGCCCTTGTCGCTGACGGCAAGCCCGGTATCGAGCGTGCGGATGATTTCCTTGCCGCGACCGAGCGTCAACAGCAGACCGTCGTCGATCGCCGAAAGGAAAGTGAGGCCATGTTCGCCCTGGATCTGCTGGATCGCCCGCACATGGTAGAGGTTCCGATTGCGCACCAGAACGGGGTTCTCGGCGAAAATCGTCGGCGACAACTCGGCAACCGGCACCTTGACGAGGCGAGCATACTCCTGTGCTGCCGGTGAGCCGTTTATCTCCAGAACGAGCCGCTCTTCCGGGACCGCGCGGGTAACCACCATGCGCTCTTCCGTGGGCTGGAAATGGTCGAAGCCCAGACCGCTAAAGGTCAGATCGGTTTCCAGCAGAAGAAGAAGCGCGGCATTGCTGTGGAACTCTCCATTGTGCAGCACCTGCGTGCGCTCGAACCGCAACCCGTCGCCCGCCGACCCGCCAAATACGGGAATGTCCTTCAGCCCGGCCTCCAAGGCTGCCACCAGGATATCCTCCTGTTTGGACAATCCGTCGGCAAAGATCAGGGCAAGCCGCTTCCGTCCCGGCGTTGCGCGAAACTGCGTGGCGAGCCGCTCGGTCTGCGACACCACGTCGGCAATCGAAACCGGCGAAATCGGTTTGAACAGGGTGGAGGCCACCCGAAAGTGACGCCGCTCGAATGCGATCGCGAGCAAGGCGCTGTCTTCATACCCCCGAGAGGTGATCTGGCCGGCCGTCGTACAGCCGAAGACAACAGTGTTCGGTAACGACCTTCGAAGAGCATTGGCAAGGGCGTCCGGCTGCAGCCTGCTTGGCAAGAACAGAAGGACGAAGCTTGGTCTTGCCGTGGCGAGCTGCTGCCTGATTTCGGCCAGGGCAACGGCCGCATCGTCGGCACGCGACACGGCGATCCGCACCGCCTCCGCAGGTTTGCGATCAAGATCGTCGACAGCTGTCAGCACCGTCTCCTCCACTTCCAAGCCCGCGCCCTGTGCGGCACCTTACTGCAGGCTATGGCGGATCGAGACTTCGCGCACCAGCATTGCCGCCTGCGTGCGATTATGCACGCCGAGTCGCCGCAGAAGCGCGGTGATGTGCGCTTTGACGGTCGCCTCGGCCAGTTGCATCTCATAGGCGATCAGCTTGTTCGGCATTCCTTCGCAGATCAGCCCCAGAATGCGCGTCTGCTGTTGAGACAGATGGGCAATCTTGCGCGAAATCGTTTCCACCGATCCTTCCGTGGCCGGGGTGCGGGCCGGCATCGTGTAGCCGGATGGCACATAGGTCTTGCCGCTCCAGATGTCCTGCATCGCCTCCTGGAAATTCTGACGTCCGATATCCTTGGGAATGAAACCCGCGGCACCGGCGGCAATGACCGACTGGACGACGCCTTTGGACGTGATCGCGGAGATCACGATCACCGGGATATCAGGCGTCTTTTCCTTGATCTTCAGAAAACCGCTCAGACCTGACGCATCGGGCAGGTTCAGATCGAGCATGATCAGATCGGGTGAAAACCGCATCCGCAATTGCTGTAGTGCTTCACCCAATGAAGTCGCTGTTCGGATTCGGCGCGTGTTGAAGGTGCTTTCCATCGTCGCGGCCAGAGCGTCGCAATAGAGCGGATGATCATCGATCACCAAGGCCGATTTTATCGAAAGCGAAGGGACGGACAAAGCGGTCCGCGACATGGCTTCCTCCCAAAATACTTCCTAGCCAAGGGAGCAGCCTCAACCGACTCTGGACATCACCTGAAATATCTCTGCTCCCATGCCGCCACGCTCTCCCCAGCACGGCGCGAGGCATTTTGTCGCATAGATTTCCAAGCCAGGCAATGGCGAGTGCGGACAGCCGCAGTACTGCACCATCCGCATTTCGCGTTCAAAAGTGGGAAATCGGCCGCAAAGCGCCCGAGGAAGAGCCGCCGACTCTCGCAAGCGCGTCCGTCCCTGGGCTTCTCCGGAAACTGCCCTACCTGCTTAACAATGCTTCCACAGGGAAGGCAGCACTGTGCTCAAGTGGGATCTCATTTTCTGATGATTTCATCGATTTCGGCGTTTCTCGCCCTCTCGGGCATTCCTGCCGACGACGACGGTCATCGCCGTGGTCCTATTCTGTTCGGCCGCGGCGCCGCTGCTGATTTTCCCAGCCCTTGCCCTGGCGACCACGATTGCCGGACCGCTCACAGCCAGCTGGTCTGCGGGGACCGAGGTCCTGCGGCGGGCCTCAGCGGTCACGGCAGGGAGGCACGATGCTGAGGTTTTCTCGGAGGCTCGACCAGGATGGGGCAGCAGCAAGCTCGTCGGCGCAAGCCGCTTTCATGCAGACGTCGGCCAGAGCGCAGCCCAGGCTCCCGACGCTCGCGGCAACGGCTGCCGCGGTGGCCGTTCTCTATTTCGCCCGCGAGGTCTTCCTGCCGCTAGCCATTGCCATTCTACTCACTTTCGCGCTCGCGCCCCTGATTTCGAAATTGCGCAGGGCCGGCTGCCCGCGTTCAGTTGCCGTCATCGGCAGCGTGACTGCAGCCTTTCTGTTCCTATCCGCCTTCAGCATCGTCGTCGCCATGCAGATCAGCGAAGTGGCGCAGAACCTGCCGACCTATCAATACAACATCGTCGAGAAGATCAGGACGTTAAAAGAAGCGGGATCGGAGAACCAGATCCTCGATCGCCTCAGTCGCGCCATGGAGAGGATCGGAACGGAAATCAGCCGACCCAAACCCGAAACCCGCGTTTCGCCCGAACCGGAACCCGAGCGCAAACCGCTTCTCGTGGAGATATTTTCTCCACAGCGCCCGCTCGAGATGCTGAGGAACGTTGTAAATCCGCTGATCGGGCCGTTGGCCACAACCGGTCTCGTCATCGTGGTCGTCATTTTCATGCTTTTCGAAAGGGAGGACCTGCGCGATCGCTTCATCCGGCTGGTCGGCTACGGCGATCTGCACCGTACGACCGAAGCCCTGCAGGATGCCGGCGCACGGGTCGGCCAATATCTGCTCATGCAGCTCGTGGTGAACATTACCTACGGCATTCCGCTCGCCGCCGGTCTCTGGTTGCTCGGCATACCCAACGCGATCCTCTGGGGGATGCTTGCGATCGTCTTGCGTTTCGTTCCCTATATCGGTCCGGTCATTGCCGCGGCGCTGCCACTGTTCCTCGCTTTTGCGGCGACACCAGGCTGGAGCCTGTTGGCTTGGACGGCGGCACTGTTCATCGTACTAGAGCTTCTCAGCAACAATGTTGTCGAGCCTTGGCTCTACGGTTCGCGCACCGGCCTGTCGCCGCTTGCGATCATCGTTGCCGCAATCTTCTGGACCTGGCTCTGGGGTCCGGTCGGATTGGTGCTGTCGACGCCGCTGACCGTTTGTCTCGTCGTTCTCGGGCGCCATGTCCCGCAGTTCGAGTTCCTGGAAATACTCTTGGGCAACGAGCCCGTTCTCGACCCGAAGGAGCGCCTATACCAGCGTCTGCTTGCCGGTGATCCGGATGAGGCAACGGACAATGCGGAGGAAATGCTGGAAGAGAAATATCTGGTCGAGTTCTATGAGACCGCGGCGATTCCGGCTCTGCTCCTTGCCGAGCGTGACCGGGCGCGGGGAGCGTTGACGGATGCACAGGTCGCGCAGTTTGCCGAGAGCGCGCGCACGCTCGTTGCCAATCTCGAGGAAATTGCGAGCGAGGAGGAAGGCGAGGAGGAGGATGTCAGCGCGCAAGATGCGGAAGACGACGATCAGGCTCGCGAATACGACCTGCCGCTGGGAGAGGGGAAATCCGTCCTTTGCTTAGGTGGGCGCGGTGAACTCGATGACGTGTCTGCCTCCATGCTGTCTCAGATCATCCGGATTCAGGGTGCGGAGGTCGCTTCCGCGAGCCACGAAGACCTCAAGCCGGGCAAAATCAGAACTCTTGCCTTCGAAGGGCGTAACGCCATTGTCGTGAGCTTCCTCGATCAGGATTCCCTGCGACACGCCAAATTCATCGTGCGCCGGCTAAAACGTCTCGCCCCTGCGACCCGGATCGGCATTGTACTTTGGCAAGAGAATGGTCAATGGCAAACCGATGCAAGAGTCCTCGTCGATGAGTTGCAGGCGGACTTCGCGGTATCTGCGATCGTTGAGGCGGTTCGGGAAGCTTTGTCGGACGAAGCACCCCGACCGATCACGTTGCCGCACCCGAAAATCGCTCGCCGCTCTCGCAAGGGGAAGGGTACCGACATCGAAGAGACGTCCGCAGGACCAAGCGTTGGATAAAAGTCTTCAGGGGCGCGGAAGCGCTCGCTTCTGACCAGACGCAGTCACGTAGCGCAACGGCGAGAAAATGGACGAAAGCCGAAGCCGGCTTTTGGGGACTAGTCGCTTGACGCGGCCGCCGCTTGAATCGCCAAAACGAGAATTAGGGCGATCAGAAAGACAATGTGATTGGGCGACTTCGTTCGCCAATGACTTACCCTAGATAGCGGCAAGGAATGGCAAGAACAAAAAGTTGACGCGGCCGTCAATGTCCGGTAGTGAGAAAACATCGATACTTTGTTTGCCGATATTTGTTTTTGCTGCGCCTCGCGCCTCTTGACGAACTTCCCTCTTTCAAAAGTCGAAAAAACCCGCTGCGCGTCGCTCAGCGGTGATCAATGTTGCTAAGAAAGGGTTCGTTATGACCACTGGCACAGTTAGATGGTTTAATTCCACCAAAGGTTTCGGCTTCATCCAACCTGACGACGGCAGTGCCGATGTGTTCGTTCACATCTCGGCTGTCGAGCGCGCAGGACTGAATTCGATCGTAGAAGGCCAGAAGCTCGGCTTCGAGCTCGAGCGAGACAAAAAGTCGGGCAAGATGTCCGCAGGCCAGCTCCGCGCTGCCTAAGGCTTTTGGCCGCCGATGACCACGGATGTACTGGCATGGCGGCAGGAAGTTTGAAAGGGCCAGGCGGATGTCTGGCCTTTTTGTGTTCTGAGGGGCTATCTGCCGGCACGACATCCGCGTCTCCTTTCTGAGGACGGCTGGAAAGCTCGTGACCGAGAATCAAAGGAATTTCTATTGAAGCACCCGAACGACAATGGCTTTGTCGAACGCCGTAACGCTGCTGCAAAAGCCAAGCGTCGGCTTCTGGCAAAATTCGTCTCCGCTCCCAAGGAAACTGATGCGGACATGCAGGAGCGACTTGCCATCCGCAAAGCGGTGGCGGTTGCACGCGAGGTCCGTCGGGCCGAACGCCAGGCGCTGAAGACTGCCGAAAACGAGCGCTTGCTAGCGGAGACCGCAGTAGCAATCTCGGCGGCCGAGGCCGAGGAGAGGAAAGAAGCCGAGACCCGGCGGGCTGAAATTGCCAATCGCGCTTTACGCGGTGTGGCCGACGAAGCTGCCCGCAAAGCCGAGCGCGATCGCCGTTATGCGGCACGCAAGGCCCGTCAGGCCTGACACTTTCAACCGTTGCGCCTGAAATCGGGCGCAAATCGAAGACCGGACTGATTATTGCCAGGCAAGGAAATACGGACAGTTTGATGAATGCACATATCTACCCACCGGCCCCACTTGTTGAAGAGAATGCGGGAGCATGGCTGAAGACCCTTGCTAAATACCGTCAGCCCCGCATCGGGCGCAGCGTCTTCGAGCTTCTTGTCACCGTCATCCCGTTCGCCGGCTTCTGGGCCATCGCCTATTTTTCCCTCGCTCACGGGTTCTGGTTCGGGCTGATCGCAATCATTCCGGCCGCAGCCTTCCTCCTGCGGCTTTTTATGATCCAGCACGACTGCGGCCACGGCTCGTTCTTCGCTCGTCGCCGGCTCGACGATTGGACAGGACGCGCCATCGGCGTGCTTACGCTAACGCCGTACGATTACTGGCGCCGGGCGCACGCCGCTCATCACGCCTCGGCCGGCAATCTGGACGAGCGGGGCGTCGGCGACATCACCACGCTCACGATCTCAGAATATCGCGCACTTTCTCCGATGAAGCGCTTGGGCTATCGCGTGTACCGGCACCCGCTCGTGATGTTCGGCATCGGCCCGGCCTGGCTCTTCCTCTTCAAGCAACGCCTGCCGTTCGGAATGATGAACGGAGGGGCGCTGCCCTGGATCTCCACCATGGCGACGAACGTTGCGATCGTGATGTGCGCCGCCTTAATGGCTTGGACGATTGGTCTCCTGCCTTTCCTCTTGATCCACCTGCCGATCGTGCTTTTGTCGGGCGCGGCCGGCATCTGGCTCTTCTATGTCCAGCATCAGTTTGAAGAAACGCACTGGTCGGCCGGCGAGGATTGGCACTTTCCCCAGGCGGCCCTTCACGGCGCATCCCACTATGACCTGCCGTTGGTGCTGCGATGGTTGACCGGCAATATCGGCATTCATCACGTGCACCACCTGTCGAGCAGGATCCCTTACTATAGATTGCCGGAAGTTCTGCGCGACCACCCACAACTCGCAGGTATCGGCCGCATCACTCTTTGGGAGAGCGTGAAATGCGTTAAGCTCGTCCTTTGGGATGACACACGCCGGAAACTCGTTTCATTCCACGATGCCGTCAATGCGGGCGTTCGCCCGTAAGAGGCGACTTCCGGGCCCGCGCCCGATGTTCACACCCCGACGACCCTGCGGTGAGGCGACGTTACGGTCTCGCCGCATCGTCATAATAGGTTTCGACAAATGACGCGGTCCTCACGATCCCGCCCGGTATCGGGCGCGGCGAACACGCGCCGCTGCTTGATGTCCCCGTTCGCCGGTTCCATTCTACTATCCCGTGCGCCACCGGCAGCCGCTGAAGCTCCGCGCCTTGGTCGAATACGTCCGGAAATCGAGAAAGTCCTAGGAACGCCCGAAGGACATCCGCTCGGCGCCATGGACAATGGCGAAGGAATATCTCCGCAGGCAGCGGGCGGGGGTCAGCCGCTCAGTCCGCACTACCGCTCACATCATCCATTTGGGCGCGAACGCGTGCAGGGCGGAATTCACCTGTCCGCAATGGACAGGCGGCAAGCTTGGCTCGGACAGGAGAAAGCCCTGTACATGTGTTGCTCCAGCCGCTTTTGCAGCCTCGAACTGGGCATATGTCTCGATGCCCTCGACGATGACGGTCGATGCGGCGCAGGAGGCCAAGCCGACCATGTGCCAAAGGAACCGCTCCATCTCATGGCCGCGGCGTTGCACGAAAAACCCGTCGATCTTCACGATGTCCGCGGGAATGGCCAGAAGCGTTTCGGGAGTCGAATAGCCGGTGCCGAAGTCGTCTATCGCAACCTTATATCCCAGTTTCCGGACGTTCTGAAGCAGGTCGGCCGCGGCGGAGAGCGTCGCGACCGGCAGACTCTCCGTTATTTCGAGAACCAGCCGCGGAGCCATCGCACTGTGCTGAGAGAGCAGATCGTACAATAGGGCCCAGCTTTCTTTGTCGGCAATATTTTCGACCGAGATGTTGCAGCCCAAAGCACCTGTTGGATGACAAGCCAGCCAGTCGAATGCGAGATCAATGACATGCCGGTCAAAGGCCGGGGCGCGCCCCGACGCCTCAAGAAAGGCTATGAATTCACCGCTGGTTCTGATTGTGCCGTCAGGCTCCACGAGCCTCCCCAGGCATTCCGAGTAGAGAACTTCGCTCGAATCGTCGATCGCGTTTATTTGCTGCAGGGAAAACCCGATCCGCCCATGTTGCATCGCCTGTGTGACACCACGAACAACATTGTTGAACTTCTGCAAATTCATGGATTGAGCTGCCCCATTCGGATTTAAGGCTGGCAGCGGCGGCCATCGCCGCTGCCAGCTGCACTAAGGTTCAGTTAGCGGTGTCCGTTTCGGGGTCGGTCGGTTCCAGTTCCGGTTCAAGTTCCGGCTCCGGAAGTGTCTCGCGAATCTGGTCGATTTTGCCGACCGCCGGCCCGACGCCGAGTATGTCTTTGGCCTCGGCGAGGGTCTCGTCGGTCACGACTTCCCCCTTTGTAAAGCTCTCGAGCGCCTCGCGGAGTGCTTCATCGCCCAAGGCCGGATCGGTCGGAATTGCGTCAGGGCCGTTCTCAGCCTCGAACTCGGCATAAGCGATCGCATAGGCCGAAATGGCCGCCATGCGAGGGTCGCTGGAGTTCAAATAGGCATGATAGTTCCGGTTCAGCGAACTAAGGCCCGCCGTACCGGAAACGGTGCTCTTCAGCTTGGCCGTGGCCAGCTTTTCCGTTTTCACCGCCGTCGCTGCCTTGACCGTCGCACCGGATTTCTTGCGCGTGATGACCGATTTCTGCGAGGTGCCCCGGCTATTGCTACCTTTCGTGCTCGTCTGTGCCTTGCCTGACTTACCCGAGCTCGAATGCCCGCCGCCGTGGCCTCCGCCGTGGCCGCCACCGTTTCCACCTCCCCCGCCGCCGTTTCCACCGCCGTTGCCACCCTTGGCAAAGGCAATGCTCGGTGTACCGACGACGGCGACTGCCACAGGGGCGACGGCGATGGCCAGTGCGACAAAGCTTCGCCCGATTACTTTGGAAATGGTCATAAAGTCCTCCATGTCGTTCGATGTTCGCGGCTCCGCTACCGGTGAAGCCGATCGAACCGCTTGCGTATTGATGCAACGTTAACTTGCGCCGCGTGAACGCACCACCATCTTCGGACCATTGCCTTGGCGGATAGGACTTAGGTCTGATCGGGCCGTCATCAAAAGTCCGATGGACATCGATAAAGATGGCATGGCATTGACCGGTCGCCCGAAGGCATTAGTTTACCGGCTCACGTCGACCGATGTGCGGCTACTTTGTTGTGCGGATAATTCCGAGATTTCTCTTGCGTGCCAGTGATCTGATCAAACGATGGAACGCGCAGCCGCTGGCAAGACAGTTCCTGCTGATCGGCGGCATCGTCGCAACGTCTGCCATGCTGGTGGTCGGTGCTTTCGTCACCAGCCTGATAGAAGATGCCGTTACGCGGAACTCGGCAGCGACAACTGCACTCTACGTCGATAGCGTGATCGCGCCGCTCTTGCCCGACATGCAGACGACGCAGGTTCTTGACGACACCGTTGCGCGCGCGCTCAACGAGACGCTTGGACAGGGGGCTCTCGGAAACCGGCTGCTTGCATTTCGCCTGTGGCGCTCGGACGGCACCATTCTCTACTCGAACGAAGAGAACATGGTCGGAAGGCGTTTCGAGCTGAGCGATGAATTGAGAACGGCGTTCGACGGCAAGATGGTGGCCCAGTTCAAGCCGGTTGACGAGTCCGTGGACGAGACGAACCAACCGGCGAGCGAGCCGCTGCTTGAAATCTACAATCCGGTGCTTCAACCGTGGTCCGGACAGGTCGTCGCCGTTTCGGAATTCCATGAATTTGCCCATGATTTCGAGCTCAGCCTGACCCAGGCCCGTTTTCTTACCTGGCTGGCCGTCGCCGGCTTCACGCTTGCCTTTTTCATTATGCTTTCGGCGATCGTCATGCGCGGCAGCAGAACCATCGAAAAACAGCGCCATGCCCTTCGGCAGCGCGTGGACGAGCTTTCGGCGCTGCTTGCGCAAAACGAGTCCCTGCGTGGACGCCTGCAGCACGCTTCGCAACGCGCAACAGCCTTGAACGAGAACATGTTGCGACGGATCGGCGCCGACTTGCATGACGGCCCGGCGCAGCTTGTCGCGTTCGCCTCGTTGCGGCTGGACAGCAATGCATTGGTCAGTCCTTCGACTGCGGAAGAAATACGCGAACGGGAAATCGCGGCCATCAAGGCAAGCCTCGACGAAGCGATGAACGAGATCAGGACAATATGCAGCGGCCTGGTCCTGCCGCAGATCGAAACGGCTGGCCTGCCAGAGCTCCTCGGACGTGTCGTACGCGCCCATGAACAGCGAACCGGATCGACTGTGGACCTGTCGTTGTCCAATCCGCCCGAGCACCTTTCTCCGTCTGCGAAGATATGCATATACCGCTTCGTGCAAGAAACGCTCAACAATGCCTACCGCCACGGTGGCGGCATCAGGCAACGTGTAAGGCAGACTACGGAAGGCGATCGGGTCTGCATCGCGGTCGCGGACGGCGGAGCTGGTTTTGATCCCAAAGCCATAAGACCCACGAGCCTCGGCCTCGCGGGCCTGAGGGAACGGATAGAGAGCCTGGGCGGCACATTCGAAATCGACGGCGCCGCCCCCGGCACGGTTGTTAGAATGTCACTCGGCATCGGGGAGGTTGAACAGGCATGACTGCAGCAATACGCGTGGCGGTGATCGACGATCATCCTCTATTCAGAGAGGGCGTGACGAGAAGCCTTTCGGAGATCGACGGGTTTGAGATCGTCGCAGAGGGAAGCTCACGCGACGACGCGCTCAGGATCGCGGAGAACCTGTCTCCAGACGTCATGCTGCTGGACATCTCCATGCCGGGAGGCGGATTGAACGCCGTTCCGCTTATCCTTGAAATCGTGCCGCTGCAGAAGATCGTGATGCTCACCGTTTCCGAAGCCGGCGACGATGTCACGGCGGCGCTTAAAGGCGGCGCCAAGGGTTATGTCCTGAAGGGGATCGGATCGAGGGCGCTGGCGGATGTCATACGGATGGTGGCTTCCGGGGAGAGCTATGTCGCTCCGACACTCTCTGCCAAGTTGCTCTCGAGCAATTCGCCCGCTCCTGCGAGCAAATCCGACCTCATCGCCGACTTGACCCCGCGCGAGCACGAGGTTCTGCGCCTCGTGGCCTCCGGCATGAGCAACAAGCAGGTCGCAAGAAAGCTCGATCTCCAGGAGAAGACCGTCAAGCACCACATGACGCAGATCATGACGAAACTTGGCGTCGCCAACCGCACCGAGGCGGCGATGGTGCTGCGCGACGCGCTCGACGGCCGCCTCTAGAGCTCTTCAGGGTTAAATGGAAACAGTTCTGTTGGCTCAAACGGAGTCGGATGGTCGACCGGCCGGCGTAGCCAAAGCATACGTCCAAGCCGGCCGGCCGATCAGGCGGCCCGTTTCAGCCAACCCGGAGGGCCGGGTATCTTTCCGCCTGGCTCAGAGGCGATCGGCTCGGACGTACATCCGGGTACGCCCTTCGCCATCGCCTCTGCCCTGACGAAAACCTGCTCCGGCAGAACTGCTTCCATTTAACCCTGAAAGGCTCTGATCATTGGAGCTACGCAGTTCGGGACGGAAAACCGTTGCACGCTTTTCCCGGAATTGCTTTAGTCAACGAGGGCTTGAAGCCGCTTTTCATCTGCCGAGGTTGCTCGCCGGTTCACGATCGTGCGCCCGCGCGAATCCTTCATGATGTAGCGGCCGTTCCTGACTTCCTCGCTTATTCCGTCGGTATGGCGAACCCTCAAGGCCGATCCGCTGTCTTGAACCGTGGTGCTCTTTTCGCTCAACCCCGTCGAACTGTTGTTTGACCGGCTGTTGCTCGAGCCCCCTCCCTTTCCATTGCCATTTCCGCCGCCGTTCCCGTTGCCGCCTCGGTTGCCACTCCCACCCCCGCTGCCATTGCCGCTGTTGCCGTTTCTCGCCAGGGCGGATTGGGGGCCGATCTCAAGCGTTGAGCCGGACATCGTGATCTTGCAGGGAAGGCCCGCGGCGGCGAAGCCTATCGTCGCGGTGCATAAGGCCGTAATAAACTTTCGACGCGTGATCACTTCAGCCATTCAGTAAACGTCCATTTGCGCCCGCCGGACCGTGGCAAGCAACCATGCGCGGGCGGCAATGACAGTCTCATCTCCGATCCCGGAACCACCGTTGAGGCGCCATGTCAGCGCACGGCATAAAACTCGCTCGGCAAGACCAGGAATCTTTGCACATGGTTCATTCCCGCCGTCAACTCTCAGCTCCTGTAAGCCCGGGCATCCCGGACTTTTACCCCGGTGCGGCCGGACGTTCGTCCGATCCGTTTAGGACCAAGGTCTGAGGGCTATTATGGCACTTCCTGCAGTTCATCAGTAGCGGAATCGGGTCCGGCGCCTCGAACCATATGCCGCATAGGCGATGCCGGCGTGAGCCGGCATGCCCGTCAAGCGAAGATCGAACAGACTTCCATCGCCGGATTGTTGCCATCTGTTTTCTGGAAATGGCAGAAAAGAGCACGCACGGTCGAGCGATTCACACCGGCGAGGTGACACGCTTATTTTCAGGACTGGAGCTGATGATGTATCCGAAGTCTGCAAGCCCGGTCCTGGCGAGCTTGGCCTTGGCAGGTCTCGTCCTGGCGAGTTGCCAAAACGACCTGGCGATGGTAGCGGACGCTGCTTTCACAAAGCCGCCAAGGCCGCCGATCGAACAGCAGCCCAACGCCGAGCAGCCGACGCCCGCGCCTGCGCAGCCCGTCGACAATGTCGCACCAAAGCCCGCCTGTGACGCCGACGTGCAGGCCAAGTTGAAGGCACCCGGGACAAACGTTGTTTCGCTCGATTGCAGCGTCCGCCTGTCATCGACAGATGTCATCACGCATCCACTCATCTTCGAAGGAGCAGCCGCTTCCGGAGCGGTACTCGATTGCGGCGGAGGCACGCTCGACGTCAGTGCCGGCACGTCCCGGCAGCAGAAAACAGCGGTGGTCGTCCGCTCCAGCAAAGTCAGCTCCGGCGCCTGGTCGGCACCGTCCAACGTCACGATCCGCAACTGCAGGATCGACGGGTTCGTTCGCATTTATGGGCTCGACGAGAACGCCAACGGCGCGATCATGAAAGCATCGTCACTGAGCGCCAATCATACGGCATTTGCGCAAGCGTCGGCCCCGAACAACGTCCGGCTAGAAAATGTGACTTTCAATGCGCCCGACGGCATACCTCTTTACATCGGACCCGGCGTGACTGGGGCCGCCCTCGTCGACTCCCGAGTAAACGGCAAATCGACGTCCGTCGCGGTTTATCTCGACGCCGAATCCGCCAACAACACGATCAGCAACAACGTCTTCGGAATCTCGACAGAAAGCCGGGAACTGATCGCCATCGACGGCTCGGCCAACAACAGGATTGTCAACAACACCTTCGAACACCCCGAGAACGGCGGAATATTCGTCTATCGCAACTGCGGCGAAGGTGGCGTCATCCGCCATCAAAAACCGCAGTTCAATCAGATCACCGGCAATACATTCCGGTATGGATCGGCTTTCCTGACCCAGCCGGCTGTCTGGCTGAACTCCCGCAAGGGCAACCGCAGCTACTGCTCCGACGAGCCGGCTTCTCCATTCGGCAGCAGCGCCAGCAATCTTGATTTCGCGCAGCACAATATCGTCCGCGATAACAAGCTCGTGGGTGGCTCTGAAAGCCTTATCCGCAATGATGATCCGACGAACGATGTTGGGGCGAATGCGGTGACGGGCGGATGACGATCGTTAGAGAGCGCTGGGGCGTGACTTGAAAGAGCATTGCCGACAACACGTGGCTGATCGGTCCGCTGCGGTCTGGGTAACGACTGACCTTGCCCCGTTGAAATAATCCATTGTGAAGTAAGCTCTGGCCCATTGAGAGGACCAGAGGATGAAGCGAAAGCGTTTCACGGACGAACAGATTATCGGCATTCTGAAAGATCGCGACGCGGTCATGCCGGTCTCGGAACTTTGCCGCAAGCACGGCGTCAGCGATGGCAGCATCTATCGGTGGAAAGCCAAATTCGGCGACATGGACGTGTCCGAGGCCAAGCGACTGAAGACGCTGAAGGACGAAAACACGAAGCTAAAGCGGCTTCTGGCGCATGCGATGCTCGACAAATGGCGCTTTACCTCGCACACGCCGACGACCGCCTGAAGGATCTTCACCGCTTTTGCGAGCCTCGACATGACGCCGCTATTGAACACGGCATAGTCGAGTCCCGGCGGCAGCAGGTCGCCGCCGCTCTGCCCCCAGTGCGAGCGACGATAGATGTCCTCTGCCTCCTCCCGGCTCATCGCCTTCACCTGATCGGCCACGTCGCGGTGCGCTGCCAGCGTATGCGTCACGCCTTATTTGGCCGGGCCGCGCCGGTCCGAGCTGCGATTTGAATAGCCGCCCTCATCCCCGAACGTGAGTCGAGGGGCGACGGGAAGAGTCTCCCGAGCCATATGGTTCACCTTGTTGTTGGAAAGGAAAAACCCCACTCGATGGCGGGGCTTCAGGAGGTTCTTATCGCATCTCGATTGAATCGTCTGGTTTGACGATTATCCTCTTCGGTGAATATCTGGGGAAGCCACCAGCAATGCGCTGCTCGATCATATCGATGCATCGTTGCGGCGAAGACCAGTCGACACCTTGTAGTATCGCTGGGCCGCAATCCCACCATCTAGACTCCAAGAGACGCCCTATCATTTCCTCGCTGAATCGATGTCGAATAATTCGAGCCGGGATGCCGCCTACGATGGCATAGGGCGGGACATCCTTCGTCACCACCGCCCTCGCGGCCACAATCGCGCCATCACCGATCGTCACCCCGCGAGAGATATAGGCCCCATCCCCAATCCAAACGTCGTTTCCGATTTTCACCCGAGAAGACCGTGGCTCCAGTTGAGCGTTAGCCGCCTTCCTGCCTTCGCTTATTTGTTCCGGAGTCCATCCGAATTCTTCGAAAAGCTCTGGCCATTGCTTGTCCCACTGGCCGTTGAACATCGAATGAGTGCCAAGCATGCCGGTTGCGTGCTCGGCCGCACCGGTTGTGACGTTTGGTGCGATAGAGCAAAACCGACCAATGCTTTCGACGTGCCGGAAGACCGTCGACCGACAGCCGAGATATGTGAACGCTCCCACGCGCCATACGTCAAAGGCACCGCCCCGGAACTGGATAAACGGCTCCAGGGTTATGGGGTCCCGTTTATATCCGAAGCCAAATCGGGTGTCTCTTGGCTGCCCCATGAACGATATTTTGTGCCGCTTGAGCACAGAAACCAATTCCTCTTTCATTTCCCCTCGTCCCACAAAAGAATTGCGAATGGCGTATAAGAATCGGCGCGCCAAAACAATGATTGTTCCTCGACGCGTCGATTTTCGACATCCTTCAGCGGGATCCTTAAAATTTGAGAGGTTGACTCTGCGGCCCCGTTGTCCAATAGCGACAACTCCAACCGATGGGGGTCAATCATGTTTCATGCGCAGCCAGCCGGCGCAGAACTGCCTGCGGCCGACACGGAAGAGCCGGCACGGGTAAAATCCATTCTCGGCGCGAGCGGGCTAAAGAAATTCAGCGCTGCAGATATCGTCACACCCAGCGATATCACGATGGTCATCTGCCTTCGCGCGCATGAGGGCAATCATTGGGTCATGGAGCGCCTTCGCCTGATCCGCTCCTATTACGACCCAATGCCCAGGGTGCTGGTCCTTGATTTCGGATCCCCGGAGCCTTTTGCTTCTGAGATTTCCACGATCTGCGCGTTGAACGGACTGGACTATTTCCACGAACCGGACACCGACACCTATTCGCCAGCCGCCGCTCACAACCGCGGCTTTGAGAAATGCGAAACGGATCTGGTGTTTTTCTGCGACGCGGACTGCTTTGGTCCGGCAGACATGTTCGCGAGAATGGCAAGCATCGCCACATCGCTGAAGATGAAGTCAATCATCGACACGCCCTTGGTTCTGCCTGTCTACCATCTCAATGAGGCCGACACTCAGTCCTTCTTCGATATCGAGGATATGCCGCACCGCTCCCGTCTCCTGGATGCGATGGCCTTCTACTCTCCCTTGGCGGAATTTCGCAAGGAAGAGAACTTTTTCATCGCGCCGTATTCGAACATCTTCCTGATTAACAGGCGCATGTTCTCTCTGACTGGCGGCTATGATGAAAGATTCCGCGGCCACGGATCAGAGGATTTCGAGTTCCTGACCCGCCTTGGTCTCTACATCAAGAACCTACCGACGCCGCTGGACCTCACCAAGGATCATCTTGGCCCGCTGCGTGAAGGCTTCTTCAGTTCGCGCCCTTACAGCGGCTTCCGTCGTTTCCTTGAGGCGCTGTCCAAGCCCGCCGAAAACCTCGGTCTCCGTGTCTTTCATCTCTATCATGAGCGATCGAAGAGCGAAGACTGGGGCTCGCAAAACGACTGGAAACGCGAGCGCATGAACGAAGCGTTCGAAGTCTATGTGGAGTCGGAGCATAACCTGCTCCAGGTCGATTTCCTGGCTCGCGAGAAAACCGTCGTTTGCCTCTGCAAGCACCTTGACCAGTGGGGCTATTACACGCCACTTCGCGCCGCTGGTTATCGCCTCCACCCCGTCTTCGATACAGAGCCAAAGACGATTGCCGCGATAACCGCCGGCCTCATCTCGGGTGAATATTCGGCCCTTTCCATCTTCAACCCGTACATGAAGAGCCACGCGCAGTTTAAGCAGGTGGTTATGCTGGCTAGAGAGCTTGGCCGCGACGTGATCGTGATCGAGCGCGGCGCCCTCCCCGGCACGATCTATTATGACGAGGATGTCGCCTACAATTCCCCAAGTTTCTATGAGGAGCGATTCCTGCAGGAGCAGTTCTCCGAGGAGGAGATCGAAGGCGCTCGCGCGTATATCGAGGATCTAAAGGCCGGCGACAACACGCTTGAACAGATGGACGACTATGCGACGACCAAGCGCAAGCTTTCCGCCTTGGCTTCCTTAAAGATCCCCGTCTGCCTTATTCCGCTACAGCTCCACGATGACATGGCAGTTACCATGTTCATCAAGGGTGACCAGCAGTATCCGGAGTTTTCTGCGAGCCTTTCCGACACGATCGACGCAAACCCGGACATTGTATTTGTCGTTAAGCCGCATCCGCTCTCGAAGCTCGACCACCTGACGCAGAAGCCGAACCTGATCCTGGCCTCGCGAGAGGACAATATCCATTGCCTGCTCGACATCGCCTCGTTCACGGTCTGCTACAACTCCGGCGTCGGTCTCCTTTCCATCCTCCACCAAACGCCGACCGCAACACTAGGGAACGCGTTCTACAACATGGCAGGCGCTGGCTGCCGCGCCTCGTCGGTTCAGGATGCGATCGATATGTTCAAGGCCGGGAACCTAACGCCCGCGCCTTCGGATCTCATTGAACGTCTCGCAGCGTGGTTTATCTTCCGCCGCTATTCGCAGTTTGTCGCGACCGACAGCATCGCCGAATTCAAAGAACGGAAGGCACACGGATACAAGGATATCCTTGTCAGCCATTTCCGATGGAACGGCCTTGATCTGCCTCTCGGTCGCCAGCGCAGTTTTGTGCGGTACAGCCAGCGTGGTTATGCCTGGTCTCAGCTTGGCGCGAAGGCTGCTTCGCGGCACTCCCATTCGATGTATTACGAATGGGGAATCTCTCACTATGCCGCCGGCAACTTTGCCGCGGCGGCCAAAGACTTCACCGAAGCATTCAAGAGAGAAACGTCGAAGCCGAATATACTCAGATATGCCGCAGAAGCGCATTGGCGCAGCGGAAACAGGAAGGCGGCTCTGGCTGCTTTGACAGAGGCGGCGAAACGGTTGCCGGGGAACAAGGCCGTAAGGCTTCGTCTCCTGACTATGCAATTCCCGCCGCTTCGGTTTATCATCGGGGGTAACGAGATGAAGATCCCAAAGAACTGACTGCGTAAGTGAAGACTGGCGTCGGGTTATGCTAAGGCATTCTCGGAGATGCGCAATCTGTTGATCGATATCGTTGCTCCCGTTATCCTCCGCATCAGCAGTAATCGCGATGTCGTAGGTTTCAGGGCGGGGCGTCCAATCCATTTGTTCAGCAACTCGACCACAGATTGGTCAGGCGCATTTTCTATCCGTTCGGGGAACTGACGTGAGCCATGTTTTCACCCACTTTCGCGTTGTCGGCGCCCTTCTGGTCAGGGAGATGTCGACGCGCTTCGGCTCAAAGCCAGGCGGCTATATCTGGGCGCTGCTCGACCCCGCTGCTCACATCCTCCTCATGACCTTCATCTTCCGGGCGATCGCCCGCGCTCCTGCACTCGGTACGAGTTTCGCCCTGTTTTTCGCAACGGGCTATATCGCCTTTCAGTTCTATCAGGCGATGACCAGCTACCTGAACAGCGCCGTGCGGGCTAACAGGGCGCTGCTCAGTTATCCCAACGTGGCCCCGATCGACACGGTCGTTGCACGCTTCGTCCTCCAGGTAGGGACAACGACGCTCGTGGCTTTCATCGTTCTCGGCACGATCGTCGCGACCATGCGGGTGGATACGAGCCTGCACTGGCCGGCGATCCTTGAGGCGGTGGCGATGGCGTGCGTTTGCGGCCTCGGCGTGGCGATGATCAACAGCGTGCTGTTTCTGAAATACCCGCTCTACGAGCAGGTATTCAATATCGTCAACCGCCCGCTCTTCCTCATATCAGGGGTATTCTTCCTGCCTGATTCGATTCCCGCGCCCTATCATGACCTCGTGTTGCTCAACCCTCTGGTTCACATGATCATGGGCTTCCGCCAGGGCTTCTATCCGGAGTACAGGGCAATAGGCCTCGACATGGAATACCTCTATGGATTCGCATTTCTGACATTGTTTGCCGGAATGCTTGTGTTCACCTTTTCGTCAAAGACGCTGAGAAACGAATGATCCGGTTCGAGCAGGCCACAAAATATGCCCGCACCAAGGGCATTAAGAAGCCGATCATCGAAGACGTTTCCCTCACGATGAACCGGGGGAAGAGCGTTGGTCTGCTTGGCCGCAACGGCGCCGGCAAATCGACGCTTTTGAGGCTGATCGCTGGCGCGATCAAGCTCGACAAGGGGCGAATCATCCGGCGCGGCAAGATCTCCTGGCCGCTCGGCTTTCAGGGAAGCTTCCAGGGCTCGATGACCGGCGAACAGAATGTGCGCTTCGTCGCACGCATTTATGGCGTCGATACGGAGCAACTCATCGATTACGTGGAGGACTTCGCCGAACTCGGTCCGTTCTTCAAGGCGCCTGTCGGCACCTATTCCTCCGGCATGAAGGCGCGGCTCGCCTTCGGCTTGAGCATGGGCGTCAACTTCGATTATTATCTCGTCGACGAGATTACTGCCGTCGGTGACACAAATTTTAAGAAAAAATGCCAGGCTGTCTTTGAGACCAAGCTCCAGGACTCCGATCTGATAATGGTTTCACACAGCACGGGAACGATCCGCACCTATTGCGATTGCGGTGTGGTGCTGGAAAAAGGCAAGCTGACTTATTATGAAGATATCGAGGACGCGATCCGCGCGCACGATAAAAACATGAAGGAAAGTTAAATGGCGGCCAGCAAAGACGCGGCAGTGAACAAGCCTGATTCCGCGCAGGCCGCCGACAAGGCCGAAGCATCCGCCAAAAGCAAGGGCATTGCGGTCCTGGAAGGACTGCTCGGCAAGGAGAGCGCGCCAGTCATTCCCCTGCCAGGGCGGCGCAATAAGATCGAGCCCGCCAAGAAGGCGCATTGGACGGCTCGCTGGCTGAAGAAGCTGCGCTGGCGCCACGCCATTATCGGCGCATCCTTCCTGGGACTTGTTGCCGTCCCGGCTACGCTCGCTTCGCTCTACATGGCTTTTATTGCAACCGACCAATATCACAGCTCTGCGTCCTTCGCCGTGCGCAGTATCGAGGGCGGCGTTTCCTCCGATATCCTCGGCATGTTCACACAAGCCTCCGGCGCCAGCACTGTCTCCGACAGCTATATCCTCATGGATTATATCCTGAGCGAGCGTATGGTTGCGGCCGCCGACCGAAAGTTCAAGCTGGAGGATGTCTACGCCACCCGAGGCCTCGACTATTTCTATGGCATCGGCTCCGCGCTACCGATCGAGGACAAACTCGACTATTGGCACGATATGGTTGACGTCAGTTTCGACCACGCCTCCGGCATTATGCAGGTGACCGTAAAGGCTTTCGATCCAAAGCAGGCGCAGGAGATCGCCCAGTTCATCGTCGGCCAGGCCGACAGCCTCGTGAACAGCCTGTCGCTTTCGGCACGCAACGACGTGTTGCGGGCGGCGCAGGACGAGGTCCTGGCGGGCGAAGCACGGCTGTCAAAGGCGCGGGCCGGGTTGCGCGACTATCGCGACAAATCGCAGGAAATCAGCCCGGAGGAGGGCGCGAAGCTCGCTGTTCAGCTTATCGGTTCCTTGGAACAGCAGCTGACGCAGCTGAACGCCGATCTCGCCACTGCGAAGAGCCAGATGAGCGAGGACACGCCGCGCATCCGTGTGCTGAAAACGCGGATCGAAAGCCTGGAGCAGCAGCTCGCCGTCGAGCGCCAGCGACTCGGCACAGGCGAAAGAAGCCCGACCGCGGGCGAACCCAATTCACCGGACGTCGCAGGCCGCATCGCTCAGTTCGAGGAATTGGAGACCGAGCGCGAATTCGCCGAGCGCGCCTACACGGCAGCGTTGGCCTCCCTTGAAAAGGCGCGCATCGACGCGAACAACCGGCAGCGCTACCTCGCTCTCTTCATCGAGCCCACCCTCTCGGAATTGGCGCAATATCCAAACCGCCTTCTGAACGCGTTTCTCGTCACTCTTGGGCTCTTGTTTGCTTGGGGAATTGGGGTGATGAGCTATTACAACATTCGTGATCGGGCTTAACTCCTGCATGGAACCGCTGGCCGAGCTTGCGTGCGGGATTTCATCCATGTCAAAGATCTTGTCGAGGCACATCTAAAGCCTAAGCGCGGTTATTATGCATCCTTAAGCTCATCCAAGAAAATCTCTGATCAGTTGAAGACTACGCCATGTCCACTGCATTCGTATTCGGCTTGAGCCCGTGGAAAGCCTTCATAAGAAGCTGGCTTCCAGAACTAAAAATATACTGTCGCAATCGATCGATTTCATGGCTCGAATTCCACGCATTTTGGGTTCCCAGAATATTAGTATCAGAACACCCCAAAATATACGTTTGGGGCTATAAGCATCCGCCATTCATCGAGCAATTCTGTGAGAGACGCAATGTTCCGTTAATCAGAATCGAAGACGGCTTCATCCGCTCGGTAGCGTTGGGGGCCACCAAGGCGCCACCACTATCGCTTTGCTTCGATTCACCTGTTCTCTACTATGATGCAAGTGCTGCTTCGCGCTTGGAGCAAATTCTCGAACACCACGATTTTTCGGCCGATCCCAACCTTATCCTTCGCGCGCGCACCGGAATAAGCCGTTTGATCAGCACCAGGTTGAGCAAATACAACACGTCTGCGGACGTCGACATCGAACACATCTATGGCCCAAAAGACCGCAAACGCATACTTGTCCTGGGCCAGGTTGAGGACGACATGTCCATTCTCAAGGGCTGTCAGCGGCGGATGGATAACAACGACCTCGTGCGAGCCGCAGCCCAGGAGAATCCGGAAGCGCAGATAATCTACAAGCCTCATCCGGAAATATTGCATGGCACGCGACCGGCCCGATCACGACCTGATGCAGTCAAATCGATTGCGCAAGTGCTCGAGCAAGACATTAGCTTGGCCGATGCGTTCCAAACGATTGATCATGTTTACACGCTGACGTCGCTCTCGGGGTTTGAGGCGCTGATCAGGGGAATACCGGTAACGTGCTTTGGCATGCCGTTTTACGCCGGCTGGGGACTTACGGATGATCGACAGACGTGCCGACGCAGATCGGCGAGGCGCAGCGTTGAGGAAGTCTTTGCCGCCGCATATATTCTATACCCAAAGTACTTCCATCCACAGCAAAAGAGGGCTCTTACCTTCGAAGAGGCATTAGAACTTCTCTACACTATGAAAAGGGCCACGTCTGCGTAGCTGCACAATCGCAAGCCGGGTCTTCTCGAGGGACGACTGGCTTCGGAAGACTAATCCTCTTGCAAACTTCCGTCACAACGTCCCTCGGACGGGCCTGAGGTAGGAACTGTTCTAACGTAACCAGGCAATCTGGCGGCTTTTGCCGGAATGAATTCAGCCCGGATGAAGCATAATATCTCGGTCGTTACAGCCGGTCTTCCCTGATCTCTCGCATCGACGTCGTCAGCAGCGCCAGGCCGGCCACGAAGCACACGACCGCGAATTCGACGACATAGCCCTTGTCCAGTCCTTCGGCGCGGTACTCCGGGTAGATGCTACTCCGAAACCACATGATGATATGCACCAGCGGATTATAGAGAATATAGTCCCTGAAGGGATTTGGCAGGTTCTCCGGCAGGAAGAAAACACCAGAAATCATGAAGAGCGGACGGCTGATAATGCCGAAAATCTGTTCGTAGAGCGAAAAACGAGCGAACATCACGATGTTGATGGTGCCGATGCTGAGACCGAGCACCGCGGCTGCTCCCGCTGCCTCCATCATACCGGCGACGTTCATTGGTTGGGTAACGTCGCTAAGTTCCACGATCATCAAGAAGATCACCCCAGTCACTAGGGCATCCGTCATGAACTGGAGAATGAAGCGCGAGACGATAGCATCGAACGGCGAGACAACTGGATAGGAGAGCAACGCCTTGTTCCCCTTCATCGTGCCGGCCATGAAGGAAGACATACGCTGGTAAAAGGTGAAGGGGAGATAACCGCTCGCGAAAAACAGCGGGAAGCTCAAGCCCAGCGCCGGCATGCGGGCGATCGCCTGAAAGATCACCGTCATCATCGCGACATGCGCCACCGGGTCGAAGATCGCCCAGAGATAGCCGCCCGGCTTCGAACCGTAGCGCGTCGACATTTCGCGCACGATCAGTGCCGCAGTCACTCTCAAATGTTGCTCGATGAGCTTCACGTCTCGCCTCGATGGTCTGCGAAATGGGCTTCGGGCCGGCATATTCCACAAACGGCGCTTCCTGGCAAATCTTTGGCAGACGCGAAAGCGCAGCGGCCTTCCCACAAAAAAGACCGCCTTGACCATTTTCGCTCGAGGCGGACCAGGAGCCGCTTCGGTCAGATAGGCGCTGGTGACATCGAACTGTCCTGAACGCGTCCGCCACTGGCCATTGAATTTCGCGACACAATCGCAGAGCGGGTCCTGGTACCTGGCCGTCTCGACGATCAGTCCCGATCGCATGCGCGAGAGTACATCCGCATAGTCGGCTTCGCCTGCGAGGTTTCGCATCTCGCCCGGATCGCTGTCTAGATCGTAGAGTTCATCCATATCGCCCGGCGAGAAGATGTATTTGAAGTTGTCGTGCGACACGAGTATGCGCTGCGAATAAAGGAAGCGCAGGCCGTGATACTGGGCAAGCAGATAGTCCCTGCCCTGCTGGCTCGTCGCAAGCACCTGCGCCGAGCGATCCTCCGCCTGCCGAGGGGCGTAGCTGACGCCAAGCAAGGATAGGGCCGTCGTCAGGATGTCCGTGTTGAGTGCCAGTGCGTCCCGCCTGCCGCTCGGCAACGATGGATGGCTGAAGACCAGCGGCACCCGCATGGCCTCGCTGTAGGGCAAGCCTTTGTCGATGAGCCCGCCGTGCGCGCCGGTCATGTCGCCATGGTCCGACGTGAAGACCACAAGCGTATTTTCCGCCAGGCCGCTCTGATCGAGATAGTCGAGCAGCCGGCCGATCTCGTAGTCGAGCATGGCCACATGATCGCAGTAGTAGCCGATATGGGCGACGAGATCCTCTTCCGTTCTCGGATGGTTGCGATAGAAATCGTCCCGCTCGCGCTTAACGCGCCGCGGCTTGCCTGAAAGATCGTCCGAGATCAGGTGTGGCCCATGCGGATCCCAATATTGCACCGTGGCGAAGAAGGGTTCAGATCCGCCTGCCAGATCTTGCAGCATATCGATGATCTGGTTGGTCAGGAAATGGCAGGGCGTCGACGCCCGCGGGCCGCGCCATCGGCCGGCCGCCATGGTCTGCTCGTCGGGGTTGAAGTAGAGCTCCGGCTCGACGCGGTAGCTCAAACCGTTCGACGAGAGGTAATCCTGAAAAGCCTGGTCTTGACGATGTTGCCATAACCGGCCGGTGCGTCGCCCTCGAAACCGTAGTCACCCGGGCCTTTCTCCACGCCTACGTGCCATTTGCCGACAAAGCCGCAGCGATAGCCGGCGCGACGAAGATCATTGTGCAATAACCGCTCCGGCCGCGCCAGTTCGCGGGCGAGCGCATGACACATGTCGCAATTGGTGCCCATGCCGTGGGTGAACGCATAGTCTCCGGTAAGCATCGAGGCGCGACGGCGTACAGAGCGGCGAGGTTCAATAGGCCCGATCTAAGCTCACGCCGTTCTCGATCAACCGATCGAGGTTCGGGGTCTTAACCGGCACCGCCTTGCGCGGCCCAAGGCAGTCCCATCGAAGTTGATCGACGCCGATGAAGAGCAGGTTCTTCATGATCGAGATGCCCTCCCTATTCCCTTAGTCGAGGTCGTCGCGGATGCAGGCCTTGAAGTGTCCTTTCGCCGTTTCTCGGAGCGGCGGCACTATGCTGGCGCACGCCTCAACCGCGACCGGGCAACGGGTACGGAAGACGCAGCCGCTGGGAGGATTGGCCGGGCTTGGTATGTCGCCCTTGAGGATCTGCCGGTTGGGGCGTTGCGAAGGATCGGGCGACGGAACGGCCGAGAGAAGCGCGCGCGTATAGGGATGCTGCGGGCTGGCGTAGAGCTTCCGGCTGGGCGCCATTTCCATGATCCGCCCGAGATAGAGCACGATGACGGTATCGGCGACGTATTCGACCACCGCAAGATCATGCGCGATGAACAGCATGGTAAGGCCCAGGCGCGTCTGCAGGTCGCGCAGCAGGTTGACGATCTGCGCCTGGATCGAGACGTCGAGCGCCGAGACCGGTTCGTCGGCGACGATCAGCTCGGGCGCAAGCGTCAGCGCCCTTGCGATGCCGATCCGCTGGCGCTGACCGCCGGAAAACTCGTGCGCATAGCGGGAGATCGCGTCGGGCGGCAGGTCCACCGACGCGAGGTTCTTGGCGGCCTTGGCGATCCGGTCGGACTTGCTGCCGATGCGCTGAATATCCAGCCCTTCCGTGAGAATTTCACCGATGGTCATGCGCGGCGAGAGGCTCGCAAAGGGATCCTGGAAAATATACTGGACGCGCGCATGCAGGCGGCGAAGTTCGCGGCGGCTAAGGCTCGTCGTTTCGACTCCGTCGAAACGAATGCTGCCGGAGGTCGGCGGGATCAACTGCGCAACCATGCGGCCGATGGTGGTCTTGCCGCTTCCCGACTCCCCGACGAGGCCGACAACCTCCCCGCGTCTGATGTTGAACGAGACGTCCTGGACGGCACGGACGACCGGCCCGCGCCCGAATGCCACCGGGGCGAAATCTTTGGTCAGCCCGCTGACCTCAAGGAGCAATTCATCCGACATCGTTCAGATCTCCTGCCAGCGAATGCAGCGACTGAACTGGCCCTCGCCGGTTTCGACGAGTGGCGGGTAAGCCTGAGAGCAGGCCTCTATCCGATAAGGACAGCGCGGCGCGAACGGACAGCCCTCAGGCAGGTTCATGAGACTTGGAACCGATCCGGCGATGGTCGGCAGCGGCGTCCCCGCTTCCTTGAGACGCGTTGCTGTTCCAAGCCGCGGCACAGAGCGCATCAGCCCCTTGGTGTAGGGGTGGCGCGGATGGGCGAAGACCCGCGCCACGCTGCCGGTCTCGACGACCGAGCCGGCATACATGACGGCCACGCGATCGGCGATCTCGGCCACGACCCCGAGGTTATGGGTGACGAACAGCATGCCCATGCCGCGTTCCCGTTGCAGCTGGCCGAGCAGGTCGAGGATCTGCGCCTGGATGGTGACATCGAGGGCCGTTGTAGGCTCGTCGGCAATCAGCAGCGTCGGATTGCATGCCAGAGCCATGGCGATGGTTGCCCGTTGCCGCATGCCGCCCGACAATTCGTGCGGATATTGTCCGGCACGCCGGTGCGGGTCGGGAATGCCGACATCCTCCAGCCGCTGGATAGCATCTGCCAACGCCTCGCGACGGGACTTGCCGAGGTGAATGCGGATCGGCTCGGCAATCTGCTCACCGACAGTATAGACCGGATTGAGGCTGGTCAGTGGTTCTTGAAAGACCATACCGATATCGTTGCCGCGCACCCGGCGCAACGCTTCGCCGCCGATGCTCTGAAGTTCGACGACCTCGCCCGTCTTGCGCCTAAGGCGAACCGTTCCCGCGGCGATACGGCCGACGCCGCGCGGCAGGAGGCCCATGATCGACAGGCTCGTCACCGACTTTCCAGAGCCCGACTCGCCGACGAGTGCCACGGTTTCTCCCGTCGCTACGGTGAGATTGAGGTCGCGCACGGCGACGATCTCGCGATCGCCGATGTGAAAAACCGTGGTCAGTCCCGAAATCTCGAGGATCGGCACTACATTCATCATCAGTCCAGGAGGCCGGTTTGACGCAGGATGCGATCGATGATCGCGGCCTCTTCGTCATTAAGGGATCGTTGCGGACGGGCCATGATGTTGGTATCGATGACGCCGAGCCGACGCATG
This sequence comes from Sinorhizobium sp. 8-89, assembly GCF_030124325.1. Taxonomy (GTDB): domain Bacteria; phylum Pseudomonadota; class Alphaproteobacteria; order Rhizobiales; family Rhizobiaceae; genus Sinorhizobium. The sequence goes on along the minus strand of NZ_JASKLR010000028.1, from coordinate 31,200 downwards.
GCGGTCTTGAAGGCGCCCACACCCGCAGAACCGGCGCTCGTCCGCGGCAGACTGACCCAGACCATTTCGAAAAGCCGGCAAAGCCTCTCCTGTTCCTGGCGTGCGGCCGTGAAATCGCCCGCCTGACACAAATTCCACAGGCGGACGTAGCCGTGTGGGTCGACGTTTCCGAGGCCGGGCACGATGCCATGCGCTCCCATATTCACGACGCTGTCGGCGACGATTTCGGATCCGGTCATGACGAAGAAGTCGGCGAGATCGGCGGTGTCCGCCATGACGTAGCGAAGATTGCCGTCGTCACCGCTTGAATCCTTGAGACCGACGACGGTGCCTTCGCGCGCGAGTGTGACGGTGGTTTTCCGCTCGAGCTTTGTGCCGACGCAGACAGGAATATCGTAGGCGATCACCGGTATCTCGACCGCCTCCCGGATGTAGCGAAAGTGGTCGATGGTCTCGGACTGATTGGTACGCGTGTAGAAGGGGGCGGTCACGACGACCGCGTCGGCACCTGCCGACTGCGCCGCCCTTGCGTGGGCAATCACGCGCTCCGTCGTGGGATCGATCACTCCGACCAGGATCGGCACGCGACCGCGCACCCGCTCGACCGCATGTTCGATGATGCGCCGCCTTGTGGTTTCGTCGTGGAACACGACCTCGCTCGTCGAGCCGAGCACGAACAGGCCGTGCACGCCACCGTCGATGAGATGGTCGATGACACGCGTGAACGAAGGGTAATCCACCTCGAAGCTCGTGGTAAGCGGGGTGACGACAGGAGGGATGACGCCGGTAAAGAGAGGCATTTCAGACCTTTCACTTGAGTTCGGAGCGCGGGTCGAAGGCATCGCGAAGCCCATCGCCCACGAAGTTGATGGCAAGGACGGTTACGACGAGCGCCGCGCCGGGGAACATCCATTGCCAGGGATAATTTTCGAGGACATGCGTCGCGCGGGCGGCGTTCAGCATGTTGCCCCAGCTCGCTTCCGGTGGCGTGACGCCGAGGCCGAGGAAGGAAAGGCCTGCCTCCAGCAGGATACCGCTTGCCACCTGCAGCGTGGCATACACCACGAGAATATCGATCGTGTTGGGCAGGGCATGACGAACCAGCAGGTGCCAGAGGCCGGCGCCCATGCCGCGCGATGCGACGACGAAATCCCGCTCGCGCAGTTCCAAGAGGCGGGCCCGGACCATGCGCGAGAGCACCGGCCAAGACAGCAGCGAAATCACGAGGATCGTCGGCATGATGCCGCTACCGACGATCGAGGCGAGGACCAGGAGGAAAATGATTGGTGGCAGGGTCATGGCAAGGTCCACGAACCGCATCGTAGCACCATCAACGAGGCGCCCTCCGAAGCCGGCGACGGCGCCGATGAAGAAGCCGATGAACGTGGAAATCGCCATCGACGCAGTCGCAACGAGCAGCGAGATCCGGCCGCCCTGCATGAGCCGCGCCATGATATCCCGCCCCACGCCGTCGCTTCCAAGCCAGTGGGCTGACGACGGCCCTTGGTTCATCGCCAAGAGGTCGATGTCGTTGGGCTTGTAAGGCCACCAGAGATCATAGGTAAGGGTGAGCAGCAGGATCGGAATCAGGATGGCCGAACCGGCCACGGCCGCACCATTGTCGAGAAAGCGCGACATCGCGCGACGGATGGGGCCGGCCGAACGGGTCTTCGTCAGGCTCATCATCTTACGCCACCTTGATGCGCGGATCGACAGCGGCGTAGGCGATGTCGGTCAGCAAATTGACGAGAATGACGCATGCGCCGGTGAGCAGCGTCGCACACATGATGACCGGATAGTCGCGCCGGACCACAGCGTTGATCATCAGCAGGCCCATGCCCGGCCAGTCGAACACGCTCTCTATGAAGATGGCGCCCCCGATGGCGATACCGATCGTGGATCCGATCACCGTGATCACGGGCAACAGGGCATTGCGGACGGCATGCTTGACGATGACCCAGGACTCGCGAACGCCCTTGGCGCGCGCCGTCCGCACGTAATCCTGCGACAGCACCTCGAGCAGTGAGGAGCGCATATATCGCATGATCAGCGCACCATGGCCGATCGACAGCAGGGCGGCGGGCAGGATGAGATGTGCCAGCAGGTCGCTAACGGAGAAGGGAGCTCCCGGTGTCAGCATGCCGCCGGCCGGCACCCAGCGCAGGACGACCGCAAATACATAGAGCCCCAAGAGTGCCGTCAGGAAGGCCGGACTCGAAATCCCGACAAAGGCGGCCGTTGACAACGAGAGATCGGCGAACTGGTTGCGCCGGACCGCGGCAAGAATGCCGGCTGCGATCCCAACGACAACGGAGATGGCAAGCCCGCTGAACATCAAGAGGATCGTCGGTCCGATGCGCCCGAGGACGAGCGGCAGCACCGGTTCGCCGCCGCGCTGGATGGAATAGCCGAAATCTCCGGTCAGGGCCGCACCAAGCCAGGAGAAATACTGCACCGGCAGCGGCTGATCGAGGCCGAGGCGCGTGCGCAGCGCCACCAGGTCCGAGGCTGACATTGGGACCGACGGGTTGATGTAGGCATCGATAGGGTCGCCGGGCGTGAGCCGCAGCAGCG
>NZ_JASKLR010000028.1:0-28616 GCF_030124325.1 Sinorhizobium sp. 8-89 | reverse complement strand
TTGCGACAGTCTTTGGCGAAAAGGCGCAGAAAGCCGGATTAGTTCGGCAGCAGCGTGAAGATGAGGACGGTCAGGGCCAATAGCATGAGCAGGCCGACGACCGTGCGGCGGAGGACATATTGCAGCATGTTTCACCAACAGGGTCCCGACAGCGCCGCGCGTCTTAGACGCGCAAAGGACGCTGTAGCACTTTGCTGCATGTTTTTGTCCTTAAATCGGCTAGGATTTAAGGAAACATGCAGCAGGGGTGCGGCCGGACTTGACCGTCCGACCGCACCTCAGCCCCGCCCCCACTACGGAGCGATATCCCACTTCTCGGGGTGGGAGACGAATGGACCGCCGCCCGGAGCGGGCGTCCAGAAGAAGTCCTTGAGCTTGCTGGACGCGACCCCGTAGCGGCTCGCGACCCACATCGGGCTCCAGGGAAGCTTAGCGTTCATTTCCTTGCAGACCTGCTGCCACTTGGCGTCCGCCTTGGCCGGATCGGTTTCCGCCATCGCCGTGTTCAATGCCTCGGTGAGCTGAGGCATCTCGACACGCATGATGTTGTTGCCGGCGGGCGGTATCTGCGCGGCGTTGAGCCCGACGTTGAGCGAAGCCGGGTTGGGGCCGTTCTGCAGGCCGGCATAGACCAGCGGGAACTCCGGCCACTTCTCACTTCGGACGATGCCGTTGTAGCTCGGGACATCGAGGGCGCGCGGCACCACGTTGATGCCAACCTGCGCGAGCATGGCCTGGATCGCCGCCATGACGTTGGCGACCTGCGGGGTATTATAGTAGGTGAGCCACGGGATCGGCTTGTCGCCGTTGATCTTGTCCCAGCCCGCCTCTTCCAACAACTCCTTCGCCTTCTGCGGGTCGTAGGCATAGTCGTCAAGGCCGTTCGGAACGAGCTGCGGCACGACATAGCCGCAGTTGGCCATCTTGGCCGCACCGCCGAACAGACTTGAAATGATCGCGTTTCGATCGATGGCGTGCATGACCGCCTGCCGCACGCGAAGGTCGTTCCAGATCCCGGCCCTGTGATTGAAGCCGATGTAATTCACCACATAGGAGTCGCCTTCGATGATCTGGAAGTCTTCATTGCCTTTGAAGGTCTTGGCGTCATCAGGCTCAGCGAAGGTGAATTGAATCTCTCCCGCCGAAAGTGCCGAGACGGCTGCAGCCGGATTGGCGAAATACCGGTTGATCAAGCGATCCACCTTCGGCTTGCCGCCCCGATAGCCGTCATAAGCAGCCATCTCGACATACTGATCGCTGACATACTTCACGAACTTGAACGGACCGGTGCCGACAGGTTTTGTCGACCACCACGGGCTCTTGGCGACTTCCTTGATCTCGATGGACGACAGGGCGTGCTCCGGCAGCATCATCACCTGCGACAGAACGGATAGGAAGGCCGAGTTGGGCTTGCTGAGCTTGACGACTGCCGTGTGCTCGTCAGGGGTCTCGATCGACGCGATGTCGGCGAGCCGGGCGGCGAATATACTGCCACTGTTGGCGTTCTTGGCGAGTTCCAACGTGAACTTGACGTCCGCCGAGGTGAAGGGCTTGCCGTCATGCCATTTCGTGTCGACCAGCTTGAAGGTGTAGGAAAGATTGTCTTCGCTGACGGTGAACTCGGATGCGAGCGCGCCGACGAGCTTTGAGAGATCGGATGTGTAGATGACCAATGGCTCGAAATAGGTGTTGAGCCAGGTAAAGCCGGCGGTGGCGGTCTGCGGGTTGAAGTTACCGGGGAAACCGCCCGGCCCCACGTCGAAGCCGCCGACAATGGTCTTTTGCTCCTGCGCCAGAACCGGCGTGGGCACCATCGCGGTGGCGCTGACAAAAGCAACGGCTGCCGCCGCCAGAAGGCGGCCAAAATTTCGTCGATGCATGCTCTCCTCCTCTTTTATTCAGTTTATTGCCGGATCGGATCGAGCCCCTCCTCGGGCCGGTTCATCGCGATGACCCTCCTGATGCCGGAATAGTGTTCGCCAAGGCGCCTGCGCGCTAACTCGACATTTCTGGCCGCGACGGCTTCGACAATCTCGTGGTGATCGCGCCAGGTGGCCAGCGGGTTCGGATTGGTCAGATTTGCAAGGTCCGAAGCCTTGTAGAAAGCAGACCAGAAGATATTGATCAGCGCGCTCAGCATCTTGTTGTTCTGGCAGCGGAACAGCAGCTGGTGAAATTGCTGGTCTTCCTCGGCAAAGCTCTCGCCGCGTTCAGCGCGTTGACGCATGCGATCGGTAAGCTTGCGGAGCTCGGCAATATCCTCCTCGCCGATCATCTCGATGGTTCTGTCGATAAGGCCGGTTTCCAGTACGCGACGGATCTCCTGCAATTCCTCGACGTCGCGCAGCGAAGCCTGCAGACCATAGGCAAGGTTGTCCAGCAACGGCGCAAACGAGAATTCCTTGACGAAAACCCCGATGCCGCGCCGCGTCTCGAGGATGCCGACCGATTCCAGCGCCTTGATCGCCTCGCGCACGGAGTTGCGCCCGACGCCCAATTGCTGCGCCAGGAAGGTCTCCGGCGGCAGGGCCGCGCCCGCGGAAAGCTTATTATCCTCGATATAGCTGCGCAGGCTCTCCTGCACGCTGACATGCAGAAGCGGCGGACGCGCCAACGGCTTTATCGGCTTGGCCAAGAATTGCTCCCTGTCAGTTCGACCTCCAATACGGTTGAGGTATATCGACTTGTAGGATATCTTGCAAGTCGATAAATGAGGAGCGAGTGGATTCTGCCGTCGGCGCTGCCCGATAGCTCAGCTGAATCCGCAGGGCCGCAAAGGGAGGTGAGGTGTGGCAGCCGCAAAGTTCGAACGACGGGATGGTCGCTGGGGCCGCATTCGCGGAAATTGGGCGACGCTGCTCTTGCCGATAAATGACGACGATTCGATCGATCTCGCGCGCCTCGCCGACGAAATCGACCACCTGATCGCAGCCGGCGTGGACGGTATCTACTCCAACGGCACTGCAGGCGAATTCCACAATCAGACGGAAGAGGAGTTCGATGCCATTCAGCAGCTGCTGGCGGATCGCTGCAAGCCTGCGGAGATGCCTTTCATCATCGGCGCCTGCCAACCTGATCCCCGGATATCCCTTGAACGCGTGCGAAGGGCGGCAACACTCAAGCCAGAGGCAATCCAGGTGATCCTTCCGGACTGGTGGCCGGTCACGACCGCAGAGGCGACGGACTTCCTTGGAATGGCTGCGGAGGCGGCCGGTTCGGTACCGCTCGTTCTCTACCATCCGCCGCATGCCAAGCGCGTCTTTGCCCCGGACGAACTGGCAGCGATCCTCACACCGGTGCCCGAGGTCGTCGGCGTCAAGCTCGCAGACGGAGATCTCAGCTGGTACGAGCACGCCCGTCATCACCTCGGAGCTTGGGGAATCTATGTTCCTGGGCACCACCTTGCGACGGGCGTCGAACGAGACGTCGCCGTCGGGGCATTCTCGAATGTCGCCTGCCTGAGCCCATCGGGGGCGCAACAATGGACCGCATCGATGGCCAGTGACATCGAGCGGGCGCTCGAAGTGGAAGCACGGTTACGCACTTTCCTCGAAGTCCACATCACACCGCTCGCCAAAGTGCACGGCTATTCGAATGCGGCACTGGACAAGCTGCTGGCCGCAATCGGGGGATGGACGGATATCGGCACGCGGCTGCGCCGGCCGTATCGCTGGCTCGATCCGCAGATCGTATCGGGACTGCGGGAGAAAGCCAAAGCCGCCCTCCCCGAAATCATGCCGTGATCGTTAAGGTAAGCATCATGACGCCGCCGAACATTTTGATGATCATGACAGACCAGCAACGTCGGGACACGCTTGGCGTCTACGGCTGCGACTGGATTCCTACGCCTAATCTCGACCAGTTGGGCAATGCCGGAGCGGTCTTTGAGCACTGCACCGTCGACAATCCCATCTGCACCCCTTCGCGCGCCAGCATCCTCACGGGCAAGCCCGTGCCGGGTCACGGGGTTGAGCGGGTGCATGATAATCTGCCCCCGGACGAGGTGCTTTTCACAGAACGACTGCGACAGGAAGCCGGTTACCGAACCGCGCTTTTCGGCAAACTCCATGTCAGCAGCCGTCTCAAGGAAGAACGCGAGCGGCACCCGCATGACGGTTTTGATATCTATGAATGGTGTCTGGAACCGTCGGTCGCGATGCAGAGCCCGTTCAACGGCTATGCCGCTTGGCTTCGCGAAACCGCACCCGACTTCCTTGCCGCGCTTCAGCGCAATGGCCGCGGCGAGCTTCACCACCCGGAGGCCGTCCACATGAGCAAGTGGGCGGCCGATCGCACCATCGCGTTCATTCAGTCGATGGAAGCGGAACGGCAGCCGTTCTTTTGCCTGATGAGCCTGTTTGATCCCCATGATCCCTATGAGGATTACCCATCCACCTTCAGCAATCGAATAGATCAAGCGAAGATTCCAGATCCGATCCCTCCGCGCACGGCCCAACCCGAATGCGTCCAGCGGGAGAGCCAAGGTTCCTATCTCGGGCGTTTTGCGGATTTCTCGCCGGAAGAAATCCGCAAGATTCGCATCGGCTATGCCGTCTCGATCGCGTTCCTTGATGAGCAGATCGGTCGCGTTCTGAAGGCACTAGACGATGCGGAGCTAACGAACGACACGCTGGTCATCTTCGTGTCCGATCACGGCGATCAACTTGGCGACCATGGGCTCTTCGTCAAGGGAGTGGCACTCTACGAGCCTACGGTCGGAGTGCCGTTGTTATTGCGCTGGCCAACCCGCATCGCCGCTGGAACCCGGTGCACCGCGCTTGCGCAGGGCCGCGACGTTGCTGCCACCTGTCTCGCGGCAGCCGGTCTAAGCACGGAATCATGCCCGCAAAGCGAGGATCTCGTCGCCATGGCATCGCGGAACGCAACGAGGCGCAGCAGCGCAATCTGCGCTTATCGCAACTCCGGCGTAAACGACAGCGGCAACTTTTGGGATCCATCGATGCAGGCGACCATGGCGCGGGACCAACGCTTCAAGCTTACTCTCTACACCAGCGGCGGCTCTAGCCAACGAGAGCTTTTCAACCTCCAGACCGACCCATGGGAAACCGACAACCTTTCAGGCGATCCCGACTATGCCGCCATCGAGCTCATGCTGCTCAACGACATCGCCTCGTTTGTCCAAGATGAAGCAGCGGCCGCACCACCACGCGCAACGTCATCCATTCCGAATGCGACCCAACGACTGCGGAACAGAATCAAGGAACGGCCTCGCTCTTGATCACACGCACGGTGATGGGCTTGCTCGTAGTCGTGGCGATCGTCTGCCCGTATTCGAGCCGGTGCGCTTACTTCAGGAGTGATGTTGAAGTGACGCCGCTGACTTCGGCGGATAAAGCGCTGTTTGATCTGCCACTGAGTCGATCAGATGAACGACACAGTCACACGAACTATCACCCCATCCGCTCGGACGCATAGCTTCCCGGGCTCGGCGGGAAGACGACGACGCGGTTGCCGTTGATGAAGCAGCGGTGGTGGATATGGGCGTGCACGGCGCGGGCCAGCACCTGGCTTTCGACGTCGCGGCCGATCGAGACATAGTCCTCGGCGCTCTGGGCATGGGTGATGCGGGCAATGTCCTGCTCGATGATCGGACCCTCGTCGAGATCGGCGGTGACATAATGCGCCGTCGCGCCGATCAGCTTGACGCCGCGCTCATAGGCCTGCTTGTAGGGGTTGGCGCCCTTGAAGCTCGGCAGGAAGGAATGGTGGATGTTGATGATCCGGCCCGACATCTTCTTGCAGAGCGCGTCCGACAAGACCTGCATGTAGCGGGCGAGCACGATCAGTTCCGCGCCGCTCTGCTCGACGATCTCCATCAGCCGCGCTTCAGCCTGCGGCTTGTTCTCCTTGGTCACCTTGATGTGGTGGAAGGGAATGTCGTGATTGACGACCACCTTCTGATAGTCGAAATGGTTGGAGACGATGCCGACGATGTCGATCGGCAGCGCGCCGATCTTCCAGCGGCAGAGCAGGTCGTTCAGGCAATGGCCGAAACGCGACACCATCAACAGCACCTTCATGCGCTCGCTGGCGTCGTGGACTGCCGCCTCCATGCCGAACGTCTCAGCAATCGGCGTGAAGTCCTTTTCGAGCGCCTCCCGGCTCACGCCCTCTTCCGAAATGAAGCTGACACGAATGAAGAATAGACCGGTTTCGAGGTCATCGCACTGTGAGCTGTCAATTATGTTGCAACCCTGTTCGGCGAGATAACGGGAGATCGCGGCCACAATGCCGCGCGTCGATTTGCAGGTCACCGTCAAAACATAATTGTGCATCGTTTTCGTCCTTGTCGTCGCGTCCTTCAGCGCAGAACCGCTGCCTTCAACTTGCGAGAAGGTTCTACTCCTGCGCACCGATTTTCTCGAGAAAATCCTCCAGTTCCGCGGGCGCTATGCCGACCAGATGCGCCTTTTCCGGATAGGCGCCGGAGCGGACATCCTCGGCATATTCGCGGAAGGCGGCAACTCGCTCCTGTTGCAGGCGGTCGAACTCGGCGGCGAAGTCGCGATAGACCTTGGCGTGGCGCGGATAATGGCCGCGGTTCTGCCCAAGCACGTCCTCGGCGAAAAGATACTGGGCGTCGCATCCGGTGCCAGCACCCATGGAGAGCATCAGCAGTGAAGTGCGCCTGGAGATCGCCGTCGCCACCTCGGCGGGCACGACCTCGATCTCGGCCGCAAAGGCGCCCGCCTCTTCGAGCGACTTTACCTGCCGCCAGACCGCGAGCGCGCTTTCCGCAGTCTTACCGACGGCACGGAAGCCGCCGGTCCAGGTGGCCTTGGAGGGGATCAGCCCGACATGGCCGCAGACAGGTATGCCCTCCTCCCGCAGCCGCCTGACCGTGGAGAGACCGGCCGCACAATAGACCGCGTCGCCGCCGGCGCGCATCGCCTGGAAGGCGGCGCGAAGATAATCTTCAGCCGTGACGAAGTCGCCGTATTCGAGCCCCGGAAAGGCGAAGACGGAGGGTGCTGCCTCGCGGAATTCCGGCCCCAGGAGCGCCGGAGGAACGGAGACGAGGTCGATGGCGGCCTCCTCGGCGGCTTCGGCCTCATCAAGCGTCACGACACGAAGCATGGTGAGTTGCCTCGTGCCTTTCATCGACAACAGATCGGAAACGGTCGGGCGACGGTGTTTCATCGAAACCTCCAGCGGTGTGCTTAGCGAACAGTGAGAACCGGGCGACGCTCAGGCTGCCAGCAGCTTCTTGAGCTTGGTTTCGCGCGAAGCAAGCGCCGCCGGGTCGGGTCGGCTGCCTGCGGCGATGAGCATTTCCGCGAGTCGGACATCGCGCGCGACTGCATTGCCGGGGCCGATGCCGCTTGCGGCGATCAGCCGGCCTTCGCCATCAAGGTGGAAGAGGATGAAGGCCCCTTCCTCCATATCGCGCCGGACTATCCTCGCCGCGCCGTCGGCAAGGCCGGCGATCTGCAAGGTGAGATCATATTGATCCGACCAGAACCACGGCACGCTGGAGACAGACTCGGCTCCGCCGATAAGGCTACTGGCGACGAGCGTTCCCTGTTCCTGGGCATTGCGCCAGGCTTCGAGCCGCACCCGCCGTCCGCCGTACTGCGACAGCGGAAAGGAACAGCAATCGCCGGCGGCAAAGATATCGCGATCAGAGGTGCAGAGCCGTTCATCGACTGCGATGCCGTTTTCGATCGCAAGACCCGCGGCCTCCGCCAGTTCGGTGTTGGGGACCGCACCGATACCGACGATGACCAGGTCGGCGGAAACGCTGCCGCCGTCGGCGAAGAAAACACGCGCTCGGCCACCCTCTTCTTCAAGTGCTGCGATCTTCGCGCCGCAGACGATCTCGACGCCTTCGCGGCGATGCCGCTCGGCCACGACCGCGGCGATCTCTTCCGGCACACCGCGGCTTAATACGCGCGGCAGGCCTTCAACAAGAATGACATCCGCACCGAGCTTGCGGGCGGTGGCGGCGAGTTCGAGGCCGATGAAGCCGCCGCCGATGAGCGCAAGCTTGCGGCCCGGGGCAAGCAGCGTACGGATCGCCAGCGCGTCGGCCTGCGTCCTCAGCATACGGATGCGTGCGGAGTTTTCCGGGGCGCCCGGAAACGCCCGCGGCCGAGCGCCGGTCGCAAGCAGCAGCCGATCATAGCCAATCAAACGGCCGTCAGCGAGCCGTACCGCCCTCTGCTCACGGTCGAGCTTCTCGACGGGTGCATCGGTGAGCACCGATATTCCGGCATCCTCATAGCGCTCTGCGGCCGCCACGTATTTCGGGGGCACGGCGCCCGCAAGCCCTTCCTTCGACAAGGGCGGGCGCTCATAGGGAAGATGCGGTTCGGCGCCGATCAGCGTGATCTCGCCGTCGAAGCCTTTTTCTCTCAGCGCGAACGCCGCCCGCGCGCCGCATTCGCCGGCGCCAACGATGACGATATGTGTCATGCCTTCTCCTCCCTCGCCGCTTCGACGCTAAGGCAAATTGTCGTCAGGAAATCGCGATGAAGACGCTGCCGGCCTCAACCTTCACCGGATACGTCCGGAGGTTAACGCAGACAGGTGCGCCCTTGGCCTGGCCGGTCTTGTAGTTGAAGCGGCCGTTGTGCTTGGGACATTCGATGATGTCGTCCATCACCAGCCCGTCTGCGAGATGAATGTGCTCATGGGTGCAGAGCCCATCGGTCGCGAAATATTCGTCATCGGGGCTGCGATAAACGGCGAAGGTTCGCCCCTCGTGATCGAAGCGGATAACGTCTTCCTCATCGATCTCATCGGCCGCGCAGACCTCGACCCAGTTCGAGCTCATGGGTTTCCTCCATTCAATGCAAGGTTTTGATAGGCTGTCGTTTTCCACGCTCACTCGGCGGCGCGGATAACCCGGTCGTTGTGGAACTCTTCGCGATAGGGCTTTGCCGTCGGCGGCAGTTCGCGCTTCAGGAAATAATCCTCGTTCCTGAGCTGCCTGAGGAAGGCCGGGATCATTTCACGATAGCCGTGAAGCATGGACGGATTCGCCGCCGGCAGGTCGTGCTTGATCATTTCATGCAGCTTCGGCAGGGCGTGATAAGGCACCATCGGGAACATGTGATGCTCGACGTGATAGTTCATGTTCCAGTAGATGAAGCGGCTCACCGGGTTGATATAGACCGTGCGGCTGTTCAGCCGGTGATCGGTGACGTTGTCGGCAAGCGCGCCATGCTGCAGCAGGCCGGTCAACACGTGATGCCAGGCGCCATAGAGGCGGGGCAGCCCGATCAGCATGAGCGGCAGAAGAGAGCCGAGATAAATCGACAGGCCGATCGTCGCGACATAGATCGCCAGCCAGATGCGGGCGACTAGGATCGCCTTCGGCTGCTCCATTTCCGGAATGAAGGTCTTTTCGGCGGCGCTGATCACGCCAAAGGCATTCCGCATCATATCGATGACAGCGTGCCACACGTCGATGATGCCGAAGAAATTGAGAACGAGCCGGAGAAGGTCCGGCGGGCGCATGACGGCGATTTCCGGGTCGCGGCCGACGATGACCGTATCTGTGTGGTGGCGGGTGTGGCTCCAGCGCCAGGTCACCGGATTGCGCATGATCATGAAACAGGCAATCTGATAGACGACATCATTCATCCACATCGTCTTGAACGCGGTGCCGTGGCCGCATTCGTGCCAGCGGCTGTCGGAGGCCGAGCCGTAGAGCACGCCGTAGGCGAGGAAAAACGGAACAGCGATCCAAGTGCCCCAGAAATAGATGCCGAGCCCGCCGAAAAGCACCATGCTGCCGAGCCAGAGGAATGTGTCGCGGATGGCCGGGCAATCCTCGCGTTTCATCAATTCCTTCATCTGCTTGCGCGGAATCTCGGTGTGATACCACTCAGCCGCGGAAAGGCCATTGGCGACCGCCGCCTCGGCATCGCGCCCGAGCAGGCTGTAATCTCTCGTCGTGGCAACCGCCATCATCTCTTCCTCCCGAAGCGCGCTCCCGACTGCGCCTCAAATTCGATGAAAGGAGCGTATGTTGACTTTTGACAATTCTCAATGCAGTCATGATATATTCTCTCAAATTCCATCATGATGACGACTTCATTCTTGAGAGGATAGTTTCAGGGAGGAAGCGCAATGACCAGGAGACCGACGATCGCCGATCTTGCGCAGGCGGCGGGTGTGAGCGTTGCCACGGTCGATCGTGTCTTGAACGGGCGTCATCCGGTGCGCGAGGAAACGGCGCGGAGGGTCTACGACGCTGCCAAGACGATCGGCTATCACGCCGTCGGCCTGCTTCGCCAACGGGTGTTCGAGGACCTTCCGCAATATCGTCTCGGCTTTCTCCTGCAAAAACCGCAGCAGTCTTTCTATCGGGCGGTTGCGAAAGAGATCGAGAACGCGGCACTGTCACTGACCCATGTCCGCGCGCTCCCTCAGGTGGACTTCGTTCCGAATTCTACCCCGGCAGGCATCACCGAGAAGCTGAAGGCGATGGCGGCGCGAAATCAGGCAATCGCACTGGTCGCGCCGGACTATCCAGCCGTCACGGCAGCGATAGAAGAACTGAAGGAGCGCGGAATTCCGGTTTTCTCACTGCTTTCCGATTTCGCGGCCGGGGTGCGAGAGGGTTACGTCGGCTTGAACAACCACAAGGTTGGACGAACCGCGGCCTGGATGATTGCCAAGGCGGCGAAACGCCCGGGAAAGGTCGCCGCCTTTGTCGGCAGCCATCGCTTCCACGGGCATGAACTGCGCGAGATCGCCTTTCGCTCCTATTTTCGCGAGAATGCGCCCGAGTTCGAAGTGCTCGACACGATGGTCAACCTGGACACCGCCGAAATCACCCACGAGGCGACGCTCGATCTTTTGCGGCGGCATCCCGACCTCATCGGTTTCTACGTTTGTGGCGGCGGGATGGAGGGCGCAATTTCGGCGATCCGAGAGGAAAAGCTCGAGCGCAAGCTGCTGGTGGTCGTCAACGAACTCACACCGGAGTCACGGGCCGCGCTCGCCTACGAGGCAGTCACGATGGCGATCGCAACGCCCGTTCCCGCGCTCGTCCGCGAGACCATCAACCTGATGATCGGGGCGATCGATCGAGGCGCGGCCGGCGTGCCGGGACAGACCTTCCTGCCTTTCGACATCTTCACGCCGGAGAATATCTGATCCTCTCGGCGGGATCGGTGAGTTCAGGGATGAAGTGCGTCTTGAGAGAGAAATTTCATTCGCTCGTCTTCATTTCAGTTTTTTCAGCCTGCCTTCCATCCGGGGGCTCTAACCAGGCTGATTCCGTCATGCCCGTTAGATCATCAAGAAAATCCTGGCACCAGCGCGTAACGTCGTGTTCCAGCAAGTGATCCATCATCGTCTTCCAGCGCGCCTTCCGTTCTTCCAACGGCATGCCAAGCGCCCGCGCCATGGCATTCGCCGTACCCTCTACGTCGTAAGGGTTGACGAGCAGCGCGCCGTTTAGCTTGCGAGCAGCTCCGGCGAAACGCGAAAGCAGAAGCACGCCGGGATTTTCCGGATCCTGTGCGGCCACATATTCCTTTGCGACGAGGTTCATCCCGTCTCGAAGCGGCGTCACGAGGCCAACTTTGCTAAGCCGGTAAAGCCCAGCAAGAATGTGGCGGCCTATCGACCGGTTGATATAGCGTATCGGCACCCAATCGACGGCGCCGAGCGCGCCGTTCACTCTGCCGGCCTGTTCGGCGACCATGCGCTGCATGGCCTCGTACTCCGGCACTTCGGAGCGGGACTTCGGCGTGATTTGTAGATAGGTCACATGCCCATGCTGGGCCGGATTGGCCAGGATGAAGCGCTCGAACGCGTCAATGCGCTGCGTGATTCCCTTGGAATAGTCGAGGCGATCGACACCGATGATCAGACTGCGGTGGCCAATGCTTTCACGCGTTCTTTTGACCGTCTTGTTGGTCGATGCCTTTTTGGCGAATTCGGCAAAGGCTGCAGTCTCAATGCCGATTGGATAGGTGCCGCCTTTGAATATGCGGCCATAGGCGCTGAAGCGCCCTTCGCCAAGCTCGTCGCCGATGCCTTCCCGCCTGAGACAGCCGGCGAAGTTCTCAAGGTCATGATCGGTCTGAAAGCCGACGACGTCGTAGTGGGACAGGCCGCGCATGATCTCCTCGTGAACGGGCATCGTGAAGAGCACGTCAGCGGGCGGCCAGGGAATGTGGAGGAAGAAACCGATGCGGTTCTTCAATCCCATTTGGCGCAGCTCCGCCGCGAGAGGGATCAAGTGGTAATCGTGCACCCAGATAACGTCATCGGGTTTGACAAGCGGGGCAAGCCGGTGGGCGAAGAAGCGATTGACGCGGAAATATCCGGCCATTTCCTTGCGACCGTACTCTGCGAGATCAAGCCTGTAGTGGCAGATCGGCCAAAGAACCCGATTGGCAAAGCCCTGGTAATACTCCTCAAAATCGGTGTCGGTCAGATCCGTCAGTGCATAGGTAATGTTGCCCTGCTGTAGCTGTGCAAGCGGCTGCGGCTCGTGCTCTCCGCTCGATTTCCCCGACCAGCCCATCCATATGCCGCCATGCTCTTCAAGAGCGACCTTCAGCGCAACCGCCAGCCCACCGGCGGGCGCAATACCACCCTTGTCCGGAACAGGTACGCGATTGGAAACAACGACGAGACGGCCCATGCCGACCTCCTTTCATGCAAGAAAATAGGTCAGGTGCTCAAATATTCAGGCGACCAACACATATTCAGGGAACCAGTGCAGCGAGGATGCCGCGCAGAGCCTCGGCAGAGGGAACGGAGCCGAGCGCTTCGCTCGCAGGCGACGGCGGTCCGACACGGATCGAGTAGCCGCCGAGCCGGTTGGACGTGCGAAACATCGCTTCGTCGGTCACGTCATCCCCGACGGCGATTGCGCGTCTCCCGGCAAAAGGTGGCTGCGCGAGAAACGCCTCGACTGCGTCGCCCTTGTCGGCGCGGGCTGGACGGATTTCGATCACCATCTTGCCATGCTGGATCGTCCAGTTTGGCCCTGCTCGGATCAACGCCCGCTCGATCAGCGGCTCAAGCTGGAGTTTTCTGTCCGGCGCAAGCCGGTAGTGCGCGGCGACCGCCGCTCCCTTGTCCTCGATTAGAACCCCGGGCCAGTTGGCCGTATCGGCGACAAGATCGGCCTTCAGCCGCTCAAATTCCGACGTGTCGGCGGCTTTGTGCACAAGGCCGTCCGGATCGCGGCGCTCGGCACCATGAAGACCGGCGATTGGAAAAAGAAATGGCGAAAAAAGCTGCTCGGCATAGCCGAGATCGCGACCGGTCACGAGTGCCAGCGCACCTCCGAGTTTTCTCGACAAAGCATTGAGGTTCGCAGGCAGCGAAGGCGGAACGACTACCGCGTCCGGCGTTTCGGCAAGGTCAAGCAACGTCCCATCGATATCGAGGAACAGAGCCCAGCCCTGCAGATCCGTTGTCAGAGCGGCGCGAATGAAGTCCTCTCCTGAAACCGCGTCCGGTTTCGCGGCCCCGAGAAACTGTTTCTGATGTGACATAGCCCCTATTTACATCAGAGCCGGCGATCGACCAACCCTAAGCTTTATGAAGCAGATATTTGCTGTCCAAAGGCCGGTGGCTCCAGGGGGCCGGGCGCTGGGGGATCGAGGGGCGGCATCCTGCAATGTGTGGCCATCTGAAGACCTGTTACCGAGTTCACAGCGCGCCGTTTTGCCGCCTCATGCTGATGTCGGTCTACATCTGAAACAGCAGGTTTTGCGCAACGCGGGATCGACCATTTCGGAATTGAGGGCGATTGCAGCAACCGCACCGGAAGCGAAGGCCGGATCGATTGTTGGTAGTTCCGAAGGCTCTCGCACCTTCATCAGGAAGGGCACCTCGTTCGCAATTTGCGTCATCGGATCGGATCGCGTTGTGCGGACGACGAATGACCGCTCGTTTTCAGACTCCCAGGCGATTTCGTTGTTGTTGGACCGCATGTAACGCTCGAACTCATCAAGCGTAAAATGAAGGTTGAACGATGTCATGCCCTCGGTCATCACCTTGCTTCGCAACGCCGAGGAGGGTTGGCCTTCGAGGAAGGCAATTGCGACGCGCCTCTTTGCGATCTGCGTTGGAAGATCGGGTCGGAACGCGAGCTTGGATCCGCTCATGAGAACGGTGAAACCGGCGGTGAGTGCGAAGGCAAACCCCCAAGGCTGAAAATATACGAGCAGCAAAGTTGGCGTGCAAAGACAAGACATAAGTTGAGCGCTGTAGCAGTATACAACTGACTGGGAAGAGTTTCGCGACGAAGTTGATCGGAGTGGCAGGAGCTGTTGTTCGACGCCGTTCAGCAGGGGCCTGCTCCTGAGGCTCGTGCTGCGGTTTCAGGGATGCTCGTGCGCCGACGGAGGACGTTACACATTGCGCTCGATCGGTCGGTGTCTGGAACCCCACTCACCGGCGACGCTTGGTTCGAAAATCAGCAAACACAGGAGTAACGCGTGTTCACTCGTACCCCTGAGAGAAAGAAACCTGATCCCATCGACATTCACATAGGCCGCCGGATCCGCATGCGCCGACTCTGGATCGAGATGACCCAGGAGGCCCTTGCCAAGGCGCTCGGGATTACGCTCCAGCAGGTGCAGAAGTACGAGAACGGGATCAATAGGGTCGGAGCAAGCCGACTTCAAGCGATCGCAGAAGTACTCGATGTGGCACCCTGGTACTTCTTCGAGGACACGTCCGATCGTCACGGCGGCGAGACCACCAAGCTGAATCTGCAATGAGCTTACCGACTGCCTGGCGAAGGGGTCTAGTTTTGAACCGGGCTTTCGACCGAATTCGCGACGCGAAAGTCAGAAAGCGTTTTGTCAGCCTGGTCGAAACCCTCACCGCAAAGGAGCGGATGCGGAATTGGATTAGCCTTGGAATTGAGCCGACTACGGGGCTGGTACGAAGACGCACCAACGCAGTGTGGACCTGAGTTGATCGGGAGCTTAGGCTCCCGCCAGGACCTCAAGCCTGTCGAGAGCCGCAGCCAATCCCTTCAACGCGACCGACAGCCCCACTTCTTTCTTGTCCACACCCTGGACGTTGATCTTTAGGGCCTTGCCGGTGCGCAGAGCCGCGACCGTCTTGGCATCGAAACTCAACGGCACTAGGCAAGCGGCGGGCAGGCAGGTCGCAAAGCGCAATGGCGTGAGCGATTGTTCCTCGTCGATCTGCAATTCGCAATTCGCGGTTCCATCCAGCCCGGCCTCGACGTCGGAACATCGCCCGGCCCCTCACGTTATAGGACTCACTCCGGTCTCGGATCCAATTCAGGTGAATCGTCATACGGGAGGTTGCGTGGGCAAATCCGCGAATGAGAAGCCAAATGGCGCCCTCCTCACGCATGGTGCCGACGATCTGCCGTCGGTCACCGTCGATGACTACAATATCGGACTGCGTAGCTCTGACGGGTTCCTGGGCGACAAGGCCAACAAATACGCCTTTCAAGAAAAGCTCGACGCGTGGCGCAGGCGCGTGCGCAAGGGGGGCGACGATCCACTGGGAAAGACGCCAACCGGCGATCTGTCGAAAAAGCAGATCGACGCACTTCTGAAGAGTGACGACAAGGAGGCGGCCGCCCTGATTATGGGAGCGGCTGACGATTTCGCGGGCGAGCTCGCCAGCATTCTTGCCAAATTCCTGCAACAGAAGAGCTGGAACAATACGGAACGTGTCGTTATCGGCGGTGGCTTTGGAGGGAGCGCCGTGGGTGAACTCGCAATCGCCCGCGCAATGGTCCTGCTAAAGGCCAAAGGCATCAAGATAGAACTCACTCCCATCGCCCACCATCCGGACGACGCAGGGCTTATCGGCGCCGCCCACCTGATGCCGACTTGGATGCTGAAGGGGCACAAGGCTATGCTCGCCATTGATATTGGCGGCACAAATGTTCGCGTGGGCATAGTCGAACTGCGCTTGAAGGAAGAGGCGGACCTCTCAAAGGCTAAGGTCTGGAAGTCAGACAAATGGCGACACGCGGACGACAAGCCCAATCGGACCACCGCGATCGAACGTCTCATCAGCATGATTGAAGAGCTCATTGCAAAGGCGGATAAGGCCGACCTTTTACCGGCACCCGTGATTGGAGTGGCCTGCCCCGGCGTCATCGCCGCCGATGGATCGATCGTGCGCGGAGGTCAGAACCTGCCAGGCGGCAACTGGGAAAGCGAGCACTTCAATCTGCCTGCCGCGATCAAGGAGGCCATTCCACAAATCGGCAAGGACGAAACCTTTGTGATCATGCACAACGACGCCGTCGTTCAAGGGCTTTCGCAAATCCCATTCATGCAGGACGTCTCAGGCTGGGGAGTTCTGACGATCGGCACTGGCCTGGGCAACGCGCACTTCAACAACAAGCGCGAATGATCGCTTGCCGTCGCGAGCGGTAGCGTCTCTCCGGACCGGTCATGTCGCCAAGCTCTCCCACGCGAGATCGCTTCGGTTCGAGGAAAGATGCGGGTAGAGTACACCAATCGTCGAAAGGACCGCACTGGATGAACCGGAATGGGCTCTATCTCGTCATCGCAGTTCTTGCGGTAGTCGCAATCGGGCTCGGCATCTATGTCTACCGCGAAGAAAGCCAGCCGGGCGTCGAGATCAAGATTGGCCAGGACGGTATTTCGGTCAGGGAGAATTGACGAAGCCCCGAGCTGGGCGGATTCCGCCAGCTTGTTGGCCGGCGGGAGTGGTCACTGTTTCAATCAAACAATGTAATGATCTAGCCGCGCCGTGCCATCTCGAGCTCCGCGACCAGGAAATCGATCGCCGCCAACACATCCATCGGCTGCCAGTTTTCCGGATTGCGGTAGCTCGGATAGAGCCCGAGCGTTGCAGCCGTGAGTTGATCGACGGAGGGTCTCGCACCGGCGCGCCGAGCCAAGGCGGTCACGGCGCCGCCGCTCGCCCGATCGTCCGTCAGCCCCCATCCCGCGTAGAACGGCAAGGCGTAGCAGCGCACGGGCATCCTTCGCAACAAGGCATCGAAGCCGACCTGGCTCGAAACGGTCCATACCTCGTCGACGACGTCGAGAATTGAAGCGACGGACACGCGGTCGGCCAAGAGAATGACGCCGGGCGTCCTCGCGGCACGCTCGGTCATATAGCCTTTTCGGTAGCCGGCCATGACGTCCGGGTGGGTACGCACGACGCATTGCGCGCCGCTTGCCAAGGCATCGTCGAGCATCGCGTCGAAGGAGTGACGGCTGCCAAGCGCACGCTCCACCGAGACATCGCCAAAAACCTGGTCGACGAGCAGGATACGCCTCCGGGTGCTCTGTTCGATCGAGGGCGGTTCGTGCGGCAGGTTGTTGTATTTCGACAGCTTGTGCTCGACCATCCGCGCGCGGATGCGCTCCCCCAGAAGATCCCAGTTCCCCCTGGCCGCTGTGGCGATCAGCAACTCCAGGCGCGACGCCTTCCCGCCGTCGACGGGAAGCGCCCGGTCATCGACTATGATCGAGACGGGTGCGGCTCCGTCCTTGCCAAGGCCGACCGAGCGCAGGAAGCCATCTTCGAGGTGCCAATGCGGCAATCGCCGCAAGCGGGCAACAGCCATTGCGGTCTTTGCCGGAATGCGCCCGCCCCAGGAGACAATTCCGTCGATACCGGGGGTGAGTGTCGAGGCAAGACGAGCCCCGCCAAAATAGTGGCCGAGCCATGGAAAGGCGCGGCGGACAAAGAACGTCGCGCCGAGCCTCGCCCCGTCCGGCGGATGCCACGTCTTGTCCACCACGTCGGGCAAGCTGTCCGCCGCCTTTAGCACAAGTACCTCATCCAAGCACCTTATCTCAGCGCGCTCCGGCGCCGATCGCTTCTTCACTGTGCATTCAAGAACCAGTTTAGATCCGAAAACGCAATGCTGAGCGGCCGAGGATTGCGCAGCCGCGGCAATTTAGTGGAAGCATTGCCACGTGTTGGCCACGTGTGCCACGCTGGCGGACTCGCCCGAAGGACGTGTCACGACTTTTGGACTCGACCGTCCGGCACCTTTGATGCTTTGATATGTGCAGAACTTGGATGCAGTCAGGGGCTTAAAAAGATGGCTTACGATTGGCATGGCAGACGTTCGCGCCGCATTCAGATGATCAAGTTCCTCGGCGCCCTCTCGGTGCCGGTTATTTTGCTCGGCTCAGCAATCGCCGCAGTTGAATGGATGGGTGGCACCCTCTGACGACTGAGGTTCGTCGCGTGCGGCCGGGATCGCCCATCGGAGGCTGCAGCCAGAAGTAGCACATCCATTTGGGTGCTATCGCTCGCACGTCGGGGGTAAGCCCTTTTAGCGAATGGCAGCCTTCCCGGCCCGGTGGTAAATCTTAGCCAGCCGTTTGGAAACGCTGACGGTCAGAGGCCTGCCCCGTCGATCGATGATCGCTGCGGGCCTCGCCCAGTCAGCGCTATTCGCCATTGGCCGGCCATGAGCATGCCGCTCTACTCCTTCACCGCACCCGTCATCGACGAAACATAGTAGTCGACGAAGAACGAGTAGAGAATGACGACGGGCAGCGAGCCGAACAGCGCACCCGCCATCAGCGCCCCCCATTCGAACACGTCGCCGCGCACCAGCTCGGTCAATACGCCCACCGGAACAGTCTTGTTCTCGGAAGACTGGATGAATGTCAGCGCATAGATGAATTCGTTCCAGGAGAGCGTGAAGGCAAAGATGCCTGCCGATATCAGACCGGGCACGGCGAGCGGCAGGATGATTTTGACGAGGATCTGCCAGCGCGTCGCACCATCCACCAGTGCGCTCTCCTCCAGTTCGAACGGGATAGAGCGAAAGTAGCCCATCAAGAGCCAAGTGCAGAAGGGAATGAGAAAGGTCGGATAGGTGAAGATCAGCGCCAGCCTCGAATCGTAAATCCCGAACTTGAAGACGATGAAGGCGAGAGGGATGAAGAGGATCGACGGTGGCACCAGATAGGCGAGGAAGATCATCAGCCCGACCGGCCGCGAGCCGGTGAAGCGCACCCGCTCGATCGCGTAAGCCGCGAACACCGAGGCCGCAAGCGACAGGATTGTGGAGCCGACTGCAACGAGCATCGTGTTCCACAGCCAGCCCGGATAGGACGTCTCGAAGAACAGATATTTGATGTGTTCAAGCGTCGGTCCGACGACCCAGAATGGGCTGTAGTTATTATAATCGGTCAGTTGCGAATTCGGCTTCACCGCCGTGATCGCCATCCAGTAGAACGGAAACAGGAGGACGAAGACGAAGACCGCCATCGGCAGGTAGAGAACGACGATCCGGCGCGGCAGCCGATTGAGATAGCTCATGCCCTCCGCATGGTCGGTAAGGACCTCGTCCGGGATTTTCGCGGTGGTGTTCACGGCATGCCTCCTATCAATCCTGGCCGCCCTGCTGCCATTTGCGGCGCTGCAGTCCGAAGAAGCTGAACATGATTGCGGCAAGTAGGAAGGGGATCATGGCAACGGCGATCGCCGCCCCCTCGCCGAGCTGACCGCCCGGAATGCCGCGCTGGAAGGAAAGTGTCGCCATCAAATGCGTCGCGTTCACCGGCCCGCCCTTGGTCAGCACGTAGATGAGCTGGAAATCGGTGAAGGTGAAGAGAACCGAGAAGGTCATGACGACGGCGATGATCGGCGTCAGCATCGGCAAAGTCACATAGCGGAAGCGCTGCCAGTTGGTCGCGCCGTCGAGCGAGGCTGCCTCCTGCAGCGAAGCGGGGATCGTCTGCAGCCCCGCGAGCAGCGAGATGGCAACGAACGGAATGCCGCGCCAGACGTTGGCGGCAATGACTGAAATCCGGGCATTGGTCGGATCGCCTAGGAAGTTGATCGGTCCGTCGATGAGGCCTAGCTGCATCAGCGACCAGGAGATGATCGAGAACTGCGAATCGTAGATCCACCAGAAGGCAAGCGCCGAAAGCACCGTCGGTACGACCCAGGGAAGCAGCACGATCGCCCGGAAAAACGACTTGAAGGGCAGATTCTCATTGAGCAAGAGAGCAAGCCACAGGCCAAGCACGAACTTCAGGATCGACGCGACCGAGGTGTAGAGTAGCGTGTTGAAGACCGAGAGCCAGAAGACCGCGTCGTCGGCCAGGAAGACGTAGTTCTCAAGGCCGATGAAGACGCCGTCGCGGCCGATGCGCGTATCGGTGAATCCGAGCCAGACGCCGAGCCCGAGCGGATAGGTCAGAAAGCAGACGAGGAACACAGCTGCCGGCAGCATGAACAGGAAGCCGAGCACGTTGTTGTTCTGCATGAGCGAAGCCATGACGGATGGCTGCTTTCCGGATGGTGCTGTGGGCATCGAACTTCTCCCGCGGAAGATCTCGCAGTTAGTGCCGGCAAGATCTCGCCGGCGCCTTTCCGGTCTTGGGCGGCCCGATCAAGGGCCGCCCGATATGGTTACACGCGATAGTAGCGGTTTGCCCGCCGTTCGGCCTCGACGACGGCGTCTTCCGGCGTCATCTGCCCGGTGACTGCCGTCGCGAACATGTCGACCAGCACGTAATCCGCCATGACGCCGGCCGAGGCATAGCCGAGTGGTCCGGCGTAGCCGTTCGGACGCAATGTTTCCGAAGCGCGCGCATAGGGCGCGTGGATTGGATCTGACGTCCAGACCGGGTTGTTGGCAAAGGCCTTCAGGGGCTGACAGCAATAGGCGCTGGAGCCTTGGATCCAGGCATTCATCTGGTCGGCTTCCATCATGAACTTGATATAGGCCTTCGCCGCCTCCGGATATTTGGTGTGGCTGAAGAGCAGCAGCGAGCTCGTCTGATGAAGCTCGACGCTCTGGCCGACCGGGCCGACGGGGAAGTTGGTGGTGCGGATGTCGGCCGCCACCTCGGCAAGCGCCTGGTCCTTCTTTGCCGCATAATAGAGCGAAACACCGTTGGCCGTCAGCGACACTTGGCCCGCCAGGAAGGCGCGGTTGTTGTTGATGTCGAGCCAGCTTTCGGTGCCCGGAATGAACGTCTCGTAGAGCGCCTTGGCATAGTTGATCGCAGCCAGTGTCTCGGGGCTGTTGATGGTGACCTTGCCGCTCTCGTCGACCATCTTGCCGCCATGGCTCCAGAGCAGCCAGTGGGCGTAGTTGTTGCCGTCGCCGACAGCCTTGCCATGCGGGAAGCCGGCCGGCGTTCCCTTGGCTTTCATGGCCTTGCAGAGTTCGAGGAAGCCGGCCGTGTCCTTCGGGAATTCGCTGAACCCTGCCGCTTTCATGTGGCTGTCGCGATAGCAGATAGCGTTGCCGATCGCCGTCAGCGGCATGGCGATGAACTGGTCGCCGCGGCTCGCATAGCCCTTCACGCCGTCGTACCAGCCGCCATACTTGCCGCCGAGATAATTCGCCAGTTCCGTCAGGTCGACGAGCTTGTCCGGATATTGATGCGCATCGTCGAACCAGCACATGATCATGTCGGGTCCGGAGCCGACATTCGCGGCGACCGCTGCCTTGGGCCGTATATCCTCCCAGCTTTCCTTGTCGATGCGGACCTCGACGCCGGTCGCTTCGGTGAACTTCGCGGTATTGGCGAGCCAGGCATCCTCGTCGCCCTTGACGAAAGGCGTCCAGCGCAGAAGCCGAAGGCTCGCGCCTTCCTCCGGCTTGTAGCTCGGCTCAGCGGCTTGCGCGAAGGACGGTCGGATGCCGAGTGGCGAAAGGCCGGCGACACCGGCGAGAGCAGCGGAGGCTGCGAGAAAGTCACGTCTCTTTATTGGCATGATACTCCTCCTTGAAAAGCGGGAGCACGTCCTTCCCGGCATTCACCGTCCCGCTTGGCGAATGCGGCGGCAATGATGCCCAGCCCCTGCCGGACATCTCCGCGCGATCAAGACCGGAGGCTCCTCTTCCCCCCGGTTGCCTCTCAGCGCAGCATCAACCGAACAAGCGTCGCCCGCTCTCGGCGTCGAACAGGTGAACATGCGCGGCGTCGATCGAAAGACGGATCGTCTCGCCGGGCCTGGCGGTCACCCTTTCACGGAAGACGCAGGTGACATCGTTGCCGCCGAGCCGGACGATCATCTGCGTCTCATAGCCGGTCGGCTCGATCACCACGATCTCGGCGGGCAGGCCGTTCGGGTCCAGCGCCATGTATTCGGGCCTGAGACCATAGACGAGCTCGCGTCCGCTTGCGGCGGCGGACGGGCGCGCCACCGGCAGCGCCGTTCCGTCCTCCGTGAGGAATGCGTTGGCATTCGCCGGATCGAGCCTGCCCTTGATCATGTTCATCGCCGGCGAGCCGATGAAACCGGCGACAAAAAGATTGGCCGGGTTGTCATAGAGATCGAGCGGTGCGCCGATCTGCTCGACGATGCCGTCATGCATGACGACGATCTTGTCGGCCATCGTCATCGCCTCGATCTGGTCGTGAGTGACGTAGACCGTGGTGGTTTTCAGGCGCTGATGCAGTTCCTTGATCTCTGCGCGCATGGCCACGCGCAGTTTCGCATCGAGGTTCGAAAGCGGTTCGTCGAAGAGAAATACCTGCGGGTCGCGCACGATCGCCCGGCCCATGGCCACGCGCTGGCGCTGGCCGCCGGAAAGCTGGCGCGGGTAGCGATCGAGCAGCTTCGACAGGCCGAGGATCTCCGCCGCCGCGCCGACGCGCTTGTCGATATCCGCCTTGGACGAACCGGCGAGCATCAGCGAGAAGGCCATGTTGTCCGCGACCGTCATATGCGGATAGAGCGCATAGTTCTGGAACACCATGGCAATGTCGCGGTCCTTCGGCGGCAGCGAATTCACGACCCGGTCGCCGATGCGGATTTCGCCCGCGGAGATGTTCTCGAGTCCCGCCAGCATCCGCAGCAGCGTGGATTTCCCGCAGCCGGAAGGACCGACGAGAATAACGAATTCGCCGTCCTCGATTTCGATATTCACGCCCTTGATGACGGGAAAGGCACCGAACGATTTTCTGACATCGACGAAGTCTACGGCTGCCATATGCGTTCCTCCCAGTATCTGCCCATGCTGATCGCGCGGTCCGGTCGTTCCCCTACCCGTTCTCACGCAACCTCTTGAATTCTCCTACCCCCTGCCAACCAACGGCATTTTCGTCGCCATGACGGTCATGGTCAGCACGTTGGCCGTCAGCGGCAGGCTCGCCATGTAGACGACGGCCTCGGCGACATGCGCGACGGGGATGGTCGGTTCGGCCGCAATCTCGCCATTGGCCTGGATCACGCCCGTGCCCATCTTCTGCGTCATGTCTGTCGCCGCATTGCCGATATCGATCTGGCCGCATGCGATGTCATGAACTCGCCCATCGAGCGCCGTGGATTTCGTCAGCCCCGTGATCGCGTGTTTGGTCGCGGTATAGGGGGCGGAATTCGGCCTCGGCGTGCTTGCGGAAATCGACCCGTTGTTGATGATCCTTCCGCCGCGCGGCTCCTGCGCCTTCATCAGCCGAAATGCCTGTTGCGTGCAAAGGAAGGCTCCCGTCAGGTTCGCCGCGACGATGGCGCTCCATTGCTCGAAGGTCACCTCTTCCAGCGGAACCGGCGGCACATTCGTGCCGGCATTGTTGACGAGCAGATCAAGCCGGCCGAACTCTGCCCGCACTGCATCGAACAGGTCCTTGACCTCGCCCGGGTCGCCGACATCGCAGGCAACCGCCCGAACGACGCCACCGCTCGCCGCCGCAATCTCTCTCGCGGCTGCGGCCAGCACATCCGACCGGCGGCCGGTGATGACGACCACGTAGCCTTCATTGCTCAGCGCCTGCGCAATACCGCGCCCAACGCCTGTACCGCCGCCCGTCACCAGCGCGATCTTGCCTTCGCCAGTTCTCGTGCCTTGAGCCATGTCAGATCTTTCCTCCGAGTTCGTCCTCGATGTGGATCCGGATGATCTCGTCGAAGTTGTTTTCTGCCGTAAAACCGAGCTCGCGCGCACGGCGGGCGTCGAAATCAGTGGCCCAGCCGCCGACGATCGAGGAGATGACGGGATCCGGTTCGCGGCGGATAAGGCGCACGGCCTTCTCGCCGGCAACCCGCCCGAGGGCCGCGATTTCCTCGCCGACCAGCGCCGACAGGCCCGGCATGGTCAGGTTGCGCCGTGGCCCGATCTTCGCAGTGTCCATGCGCGCCGCATGGACGAAGAAACCGATCGCCGAGCGCGGGCTTGCGAACCAGTGGCGGACGCTCTCGTCCACCGGCAAGACCGCTTCCTGCCCGACAAGCGGCTCGCGCAGAATGTTCGAGAAGAAGCCTGACGCCGCCTTGTTGGGCTTGCCCGGCCGGATGCAGATGGTCGGCAGGCGGATACCGATGCCGTCGAAGATGCCGCGGCGCGTATAGTCGGCGAGCAGCAATTCGCAGATGGCTTTCTGTGTGCCGTAGCTCGTCAGCGGCGCCGTGAAGAACTCGTCGCCGATCTTCTCGGGGAAAGGCTGGCCGAAGACGGCAATGGACGAGGCGAAGAGGAGGCGTGGGAAATAGGCTTCATTGCGGCTTTCATGGCGAATAGCCTCGAAGAGCGCTCGCGTGCCGTCGAGATTGACGCGGTAGCCTTTGTCGAAATCCGCCTCCGCCTCGCCGGAGACGATCGCTGCCAGATGGAAGATCACGTCAGGTCGCGATGCAATGAGCCGCGCCGCTATCCCTTGCGACGAAAGGTCGAGCGCGAGCGTCTTCGAAATCGAGGCAAGCCCAGGCGGAACCGACGGCTCGATGACGTCCGCGAGCGTCAGCTTGGCGATGTCGTAGCCGAGATCGTCCGGCTCAGCGGCGAGTTTCTCGACCAGTTTGCGGCCGATCATTCCGGCCGCACCTATGACCATGACATGCATTCGCGGCGAACCTCCCGTTCGATCCCCGAACCCTTCCGGGTTCAGCGTGTTTTTCCGCCCTTGCCCATGCTTCTTTCCGTTCGCCCGACCTCTGCGAGCAGTTCTTTCGTCGTCTCATAGATTCGCATGAGATGATGGCGAAACGCCGCGACGACGGCTTCGCGGTCGCGCCGTGCGAGCGCTTCCACGATATCACTGTGATCCTTGTAGCTCGCCTCTATCGCACCGGGTCGAGACATGGCGCTACGGCGGTAGTTCATCATGTAGGTGTAGAGGTCTGTGACGAAGTCGGAGAGCAGCGGATTGCCGCAAGCCCGATAGATCGCCACGTGGAATTCACGGTCGCAGATGAGGAATCGCATGGCGTCGTCGCCGCCGAGGCGCTGCGCTTCGAGCAGGGTCTCCAGCTTGCGCAACGTGTCGTCGTCGATGTTTTCGGCAGCGTCGCCGACGACCTTCAGCTCGATATGCAGCCTTGCGGCATGAACTGCCTCGAGATCATAGCTGTCGATGGCGTTCGGCGAGGCGATCGTCACGGTCACGTCGCTGAGGTCGACATTGGCGACGCGGCTGCGGCTGCCTTGCGAGACCTCGATGATCCCGCGTGCCGCAAGCGTCTGGATAGCGCCGCGAACGGTCTCACGGCTGACATGGAGCACGTTGGCGAGTTCCCGCTCGCCGGGAAGTTCGTCGCCCGGACGCAACATGTTGGTCGCGACGAGAACCATCAGCTTATCGGCAATCACGTCACGCGCCGTGCGGCGTTCGAGACTCCGCCCGACCTTTGGCATTTGCGTGAGTATGGGACTGCCGTTCACTGCGCCACGCCTCCTACTGATCTACTGGTTGGTCCACCGGATCAGTAATACGAATAGACATCTCATATGAAGACGCGGTCAAGGCCAGTTCGTCGCGGCACCGCACCAAAAATGTATGTGCTTCTTGTGCGGCGCATAGCAGTTCGGATGACTCTTCCGGCCAAAGACCGGCCTGCGGACCAGTACGGCTCAGTCGTGATCATGCCCTTCATGACCATCAAGGGAAGGCAGGTCGAGCTCGAAGGTTTTCGCAAGGTCAGCGACCTGCTCCGGACTGAGATAGCGCGGATTGAGATTGCGCAGCAGAAGATAGAGCTTCGCCGTTTCCTCCAGTTCCTCGGTGGCGAAAACCGCCGCCTCAAGGCTGTCGCCCGCCACCACCGGACCGTGATTGGCAAGCAGCACCGACGAGTACTTGCCTGCAAGTCCGCGGATCGCATCGGCAACCGCCGGGTCGCCGGGGCGATAGTAGGGTACGAGAGCGGTTTCACCAGCGCGCATCAGATAATAGGGCGTCATCGGCGGCAGTGCGGCGCGCGGATCGATCTCCGGCAGCATGGTGAGCGCCACCGCATGGGTGGAATGGAGGTGGACGATTGCGCGGGCGCTGCCGCGCGACTCGTAAAGGGCGGAGTGAAGCCGAATTTCCTTGGTCGGCTTGTCGCCGGCGATGAGTTGTCCCGTGGCGTCGAGCCGGGAAATGCGGGAGGGATCGAGAAAGCCGAGCGAAGCGTTGGTGGGCGTCACCAGCCAGCCACCATCATCGAGCCTGAGCGAAATATTGCCGGAGGAACCGGGCGTCAGGCCCCGCTCGAAAAGCGATCGCCCGTATCGGCAGATTTCCTCGCGCAGACGGTTCTCGGACATCGCAATCCCTTTCTGTCAGGTGGTCGCCCCTTCGATCAACTCAAAGCCGAGGTCGACGACCTGCGACGGTGCATCTGCGACAACGAGTTCCGCCGCCACCCGCCCGGTCGCAACCCGGGGCGTGCGGATGGTCGAGAGCGGCTGCGGTGTAACCCGGCCAATGTCGAGACCGTTATGGCCGAAAAGCGCGAGGCGCGCGGGGATCGGAATGCCGTGCGCCAGACAATGGAAATAGCCTCCAAGCGCCATATCGTCATTCGAGAAATAGACTGCATCAAGGTCGGGCGTCCTTGCCAGCAGCCGCTCCAGCCCCGATCGTCCGTTTTCCACCGAGGAGGCGCCGGCGTGAATTTCAGTGTCGACGAGTGGAACCCCGGCGGCGCCCAGCGTCTCTCGGAAGCCGGCAAAGCGCTTCGCGGCGCGGGTGTCACGGTCGGGATCGTGACCGACATAGCCGATCCGGCGATAACCGCGTCTCAACAGAAAATCGGCCGAGGCGGCTCCGGCCGCCCGATTCGAAAAGCCGACCGCAAGGTCCAGTGCCCTACCGTCGAGATCAAGCAATTCCACCACACGGCACCCGCTCGCCCGCAGAATCTTCACCGTGCCCTCGGTGTGCTCGAAGCCGGCCAGCATCACCGCCGTCGGCCGCCAGGCAAGCATCGCGGCAACCAGCGCCTCCTCCTTTTCCGGATCGTAATCGGTCACGGAAAAAACGGCCTGGTGCTGGTTTTCCTCCAATACACCGCTCGCGCCGCGCAACACATCGGCGAACACGATGTTCGTCAGCGACGGAATGACAAGCGCGACGAGACGCGATCCGGCGGAAGCCAGCGTTCCGGCGATCCGGTTCGGAACGTAGCCGAGCCGTTCGACCGCTTCCATCACCCGGTCCCTCGTCTTGCGCGAGAACGACCCATGGTTTCGCAGAACGCGCGAAACCGTGCTCTCGCCGACGCCGGCCGCTTCGGCGACCTTTGCAAGCGTCACCATGGTCTGGTGCCTGGTTTCCGGGTTCACGTTCAAAACGTGCCTTCCAACAAGATTGCCGCTCTGCATTTCTTGCCCAAATCAATAGCAAGATTTTTTGGCAGCGCTACCAATTTCAATTTGGCAGCGCTGCCAAAACGAACTAAAAAGAGCTGCCGGCGCCGAAAGAGGCTACCGGAACATCGCAGCCTCCTACCTCGATTGGAGCATGTCGCCATGTCATCGCACCCAGAAAATACGGCGCTTGCCGCCGTGATCGGCATCGGCTCGATGGGGTTCGGCATGGCCCGGTCGATGAAACGTGCGGGCCTCGACGTTGTCGGCTACGATATCATGCCAGTTGCGGTCGAACGGTTCGTCGCCGAAGGCGGCCGCGGCGCGGGCACAGCGGCCGAAGCGGCGCGAGGAGCCGATATCATCGTCTCCGTGGTTGTGAACGCTGCGCAGACCGAGGCGATATTGTTCGGCCCCGAGGGGATTGCCGGCGCGATCAAGCCCGGCGCGGTGTTCATTTCCTCGGCAACGATGGATCCGGCCGTCGCAAGGGAACTGTCGCGACGGGCCGAGGCGCTTGGGTTCCACTATCTCGACGCGCCGATTTCCGGGGGTGCGGCAAAGGCGGCCGGCGGCGAACTGACAATCATGGCGTCCGGTTCGAAAGCGGCGTTCGAAACGGCACGCCCGGCCCTCGATGCCATGGCGGCCAAAGTCTACGAACTGGGAGACACGGCGGGGACCGGAGCCGCCTTCAAGATGATCAACCAGCTTCTTGCCGGCGTCCATATCGCAGCCGCCTGCGAAGCGATAAGCTTCGCCGCCAAGCAGGGGCTCGATCTCGGCAAGGTCTATGAGGTGATCACCGCATCCGCCGGCAATTCCTGGATGTTCGAAAACCGCGTGCCGCATGTGCTTGCCGGAGACTACACGCCCCGGAGCGCCATCGACATCTTCGTCAAGGACCTCGGCATCGTCCAGGACATGGCCCGGTCGGAGCGCTACCCAGTGCCGCTCGCGGCCGCGGCGCTGCAGATGTATCTCGCTGCGGCCGGCGCGGGCATGGGACGCGACGACGATGCTTCCCTCGCCCGGCTCTACGCCCAGCTTTCAGGTGCGGTGCTGCCCGGCTCCAACTCAGAGAACGAATAGGACGCGAAAATGCCGGCCTTTGCCGCCAACCTGACGCTGATGTTCAACG
>NZ_JASKLR010000027.1:641-65677 GCF_030124325.1 Sinorhizobium sp. 8-89 | reverse complement strand
GGCAATGGGCCGTCATCGTCGGCGTTCCGTCCACAACGCCGTATTTCTTCACGAAAGGCGGCCAATTCCTGTTCTCGCCCGCATCTTCGGCCGTTGGCGTGATCCACGGCCTAGGGCTTCTGGCGGGTCTCTGGTGAGGTCCGCAATGCAGAAACGATTTTCAGACGGCGCTCTGTTGGCAATAATGTTCGGCGCCGCGGTCGTTGGCTACCTCGAAATCGTCGACGATACGACCATGTTGTTCGGAGTGATTGTCGCCGTTGCGGTAATTCTTGGTAATCGCGTCGACGATGCTCATGCTGAGATCGAATACCTAAAGAAACGCACTGAGGAGAACGAGAATGCGATTGCTCGATTGAGGCTCGATCTATGACGACCTGTGTCCGCCATGCCTGGCTCTCTGGATCTACGCATCAACGTGGCACCGGGCGGAGTATCCATTTTTTACACTGAGGCAGACCGAATGAATTTCAACACGTGGGGCCCATTCGAATTCTCGGGAACAGACCGGAATACGTGGAAGTCAGAATTTTGGCAGCAAGTTTCCGCACAAGAGGAAGCCTACGGATGGCCACCTCATCGTGTGAGGAATGCTATAGGCTGCTACATGTTTGCGACCAAACGCGGCGACCAATACAAGCCGTGGTACATCGGCCAAACTAGAGCTCAAAAAGGATTTGAGGGTGAGATTTTCGAGCGTCACAAGCTAGACCACTACGAAGCTTCCTTGGAGGCTGCTAAACGTACGTCCGGCTATATATTCCTGTTTCCGTTGATCACCGGGGGCGACGATTGGCGTTTCAGCACAGCCCGGCAAACCGGCAAGAATCTTATCGACTGGTTGGAAAAGATGCTGATCGGCATGGCTCTCAGCAAAAACACCGAATTGCGCAATCTGCGCGATACGCTTTTCCTCAAGAACGTTTGGGTCGAGGGACTGTTCGGTGACCAAACCCCTGGCCGGCCGGCCTATCCTGCCGCGGAGGCTCGAAAGGCGCTGCTGTAAGCGCCACCCAAAGCTATATCGGCGAAATTTTGGCAAAGTAAAGCCGAGGCGGGGAGCGCGAAACCTCCCCTAAGCCTCGTGGGTCACTCTATGGCGCCCAGCAGAACAGGCTGCAAATCGCTGCCGACAATCTAAGCTACTCGCCTGATACTTTCAAGCGCAATCTCGACTTCGCGAAGAGACCCGAACATTTCCACAAAAGCTTTGATCGCACGCCGTCCTACTACATTCGTTACTGCAGCGTAATGACCTGACAGCGGCCCGTCCTTGATCTGCACGCTGTCGCCCGCCTTCAGGCGTCGGACTGGCGGCCGGAGGACGTCGAAGTCTCCCCGCTCCTGAGCATCCTTGATTTGCTCGATCACCGACCAACTGACGGGAGCAGGATTGCCGTCAGCATCGCCGAGGACGGAAACCACGTTCC
The DNA here is from genome assembly GCF_030124325.1 of Sinorhizobium sp. 8-89. Taxonomy (GTDB): domain Bacteria; phylum Pseudomonadota; class Alphaproteobacteria; order Rhizobiales; family Rhizobiaceae; genus Sinorhizobium. Next base: position 64,247 of record NZ_JASKLR010000027.1, on the reverse strand, counting down.
GGATATCGCGCAGCGTGGCAAAGTCCCACGGAGTAAGCGGAGCGAAGGCATAGCCAGTGAATAGCGGGAACTCCCGCATGATCCACTTCTTGGTTTGATGGTGCCGGGTTTCGCGCCGCATCGTCGGGCAATATGCTTCAATGCCCTTTTCTTGCATTTCTTGGACAGCCTTTTGTTGCTGCCCTGCCCGCGTTCTTACCACGTACCAATCACCAGATTGCACCATGCGAAGCGCTCCTGTTGCAGATGATGGAGAATAGCAAATTGTTGATTCTACTGCACTATCCCCGGTATTGCGCCGTGAGGTAATCCCCCGTTTCCTCCTCTTGGGTCACATAGCTTTTGATCACGGTCGCAATGCCGAGATTGGACAATTCGTCCGCTCGTTCGTTCCCGACAATGCCGGCATGCCCCTTGCACCAGAGAATGGTAATCTGATCGACACCAGCAAGAGCAGCGTCGATCGCCTGCCACAATTCGGCATTGAGGAGGATGCGGTTCTTGGGGTCCGCATTCGCCCCGCCCCGTTGCCAGCCGTTTTTCTTCCAGCCGTGTCGCCACTCGTTGGCGCCCTTCACGGCATACTGGCTGTCGCACCACACCGTGACAGGCGCGCGAAGCGCCTTCGCGGCCTCGATGCCCTTCAGGAGGCCCGTAAGTTCCATGCGGTTATTCGTGGTATCGGCGTCGCCACCATGATCGGAAGCGATTTCTACGCCGTCGCGGTACACAGCGACGCCCCAGCCGCCAGGGCCGGGGTTGGGCTCACATGCACCATCCGCGAACACATGCAGCCCGGTTTCGAAGGCCGCATGATCGATTTCGTAGCGCACCGCGCCGGCCGGCTTGGTTTTGAATTTCCGCCACTTAGCCACGGCTGCGCTCCTTAATATTCTTCCAGAGGCTCAAGACTGCCGTCGTCCGGTAATGAGGCATCGAGCTCCTTGGGGATGGTGATGTTAGAATAATGCCGAGCCTCGAACGTTTCCGAGCGAAGGAACACACGGTTCCCTTCCCGCCGAAACTCAAGAGACGCGAAGGGAGATTCTCCGTATTGGGCCCAGCGCTCCAGCAGCGTCAGGTTTGGGGCGTCGAGGAAGCGCCGAGCGCTGGCGATCGATTCTCGGGCCTGCCTCAGCTTCTTTAAGACCGATACCCCTTTTGAGCCACGCTTCAGGATATCGTCGGTGGTGGCGGGATCATCATCCGAATCCGCGCGCCATTCCGGCAGAGGCCGCGCTATGTCTTCCAAGGTCTCTAGGTGCTTCTTGAGTGCCGCGGCCGGGCGACCGTCACCATCAAGAAACTCCAGCCCCTGCACCTTACCGAGGTCTCGTTTCTCGAGAATGCCGCGGCCGTGCTGGTCCCTTAGGCCGCTATCTTCCGTAACGGTTATGACGCCCGCGCTCCAGCGGAGCTCTCGGTAGAGAAAGCTGGCGAAGCCGGAGGCGTCCTTGTCCAGCTGGTAGCGGCAGGTTTCCAGAGCGGAGGCGATGGGGAGAAGTTCCTTCACCAGATAGTGCAGCGCCGGGAGCCGTTCCTGCAGCTGGTCCCACTGCTTGATGTAGCGGCGGCACTTCGACTCTTGGCTAAACCGCTCTTCGGCTCTGCGATAATCCTCGCCGATGTGGTTCTTGGCGCAGTCGTTCCCGATGAAAAGTACAGTCAGCTCGTGGGGGAACCAAGCCAGCCGCCCCAACTTGAACTTGGGGCTGTTCGGCTGGCAGAGCGGGCACGGCACCCAGCTCCCTCCCTCTCGCAAGTGAGTTTTCACCTGTATCTCACCGGACAGCAGGTAAACGTCGGCGAGGTTATGAGGCTTCGCCGTCGACACCTTGTCAAAAAGCTCCGGGTAACCGGTCGCGTCCGTGTGCTCGCGCCAAGCGTTCACAAAGTCCTCGCTCGGTTTCTGGTCGAAGATGGGGAAGTGTCTTGTTTCAGCCATGACATCCCCCTTCGGCAGCGCCGAAATTTTTTGCCGACCTGCTTTCCAGCCCATTTTTCGGCTGAGAAGAGCAGAAAGGGACTAACTCCCAAGAGAGGGAGAGAGAGGAGAGGAGAGAGTGTCTAATTATATTGTTGTAAGAATTTTGCACCTAAAGCACTCCATCAAAGCAGCCTGACAATCGGGGGATCGTTTTTCCCCTTCCCGCCAGGGTGCAGGATTTCAATAAAGTTGCGCTGCGCCAGAACGTCACGGGCAGCCCGGTAAGTCGGTGTGCTGACGCTCATGCTCTTTGCTACTTCCTGCGACAGCGGAAACGGAGAACCGTTCCTGTAGCCATGCGCGAGGCGCAGCCTTGTCAGGAGAGTGAGAGCTAGCGGCGCGTCCCATAGGTGATCCACGTCACTCTTGAAGATGACTGCGGTTGCCTCGCCACCGGGCACCATCAATCGACCTTCCATTTTGTATTTCCAAGCGGATCGGGCGCAGCTAAGAACCTCTTCATAGGGCAGCGGCTCCGCAAACTGTTGGTTGGCATGAGCGACCATCTGGATGAGCTCCTCTTGTGTTCTGGCGTGGTGGGCATTGCGGAGAGCGCGTCTGAATAGGGAATCGTTGCGACCGCTGCCTTCGCGCATGGTGTTCGCGAGGACCTTGCTGACCTGTTCAACTTCTTTTGTCGGCTTGGGAGACCGCTCGTTGCGATTGGCTACCCCTCTCATCTTTGGGAGCGTGTCGAGGTCGTGCATCGCGCCCTGGACCAGCTCATAGGTCCCTTTCTTCGCCCTAGAGGGCGGCGCGACCACATAACCATCGCCGAGGATATCGATCGGTAAGCTTGGATCAGGGCGAATGCGCCGCCCCTCACCATTGTTGCGATACCATGCCTGCCAGTTGCCGGAGCCGCTGCGGACGATGAAGGGCGTGTGCCCATGCCTGCTTATTGCATCTGCCAGGATACGTTCATCGGGCGTATCCACATCGAGCACGGTGATTTTGTTTCGGCGGCAGGCAAGCCCGAGAGCTTGGTGTCCGCCGAATTTCAAAGTGAGTTGGGAGCTGTACTGAGCCCCCAACTTGAGATAGCCGCCAACGGCTGGCTTTTTCCGACCGTCATCAAGAATGTCGACGGGGAATGTAGCGATGCCATGTTCAGCGTATCGGGGTTGCCACTCCGCGAACGCTCCCATCAGTTGGCTGCCCTCCGCTCAACGCGATACTCTTGCGCCAGCCTGCAAGCCTCACAGGCCTGCAGTGCCCTCAGGTCGAATTTCGCCTTCAGGACGTTCACGACATATGGCGGAACGGGGTCTTGTTCGGAGAGCCACCTTGCGGCGGCCCTCACCTTATCTTCGCCAACCGCCTCCATCATGCCGCCACCCTCACGTCTTCGAGCACAGAGACCTCAGAATGAAGGACGTATCGTGCATGTGTGCCGGCGAACGGCCCGCCATGTTTCTCGTGGATAGTTTCGATCGCAAAGCCCATGCCGCGGAGGCGCCACGTGTAATGACTCCAACGTGGCCCTGGATGGTTGATCGGGGTGCAGCCAGCAGCGCCGGCATTGATGAGGTTGCGTAGCGCCCAGCAAAGGCGTCCTTCCACAGCTATGGGCAGGCCTAGCGGCTCACCTTTGTCCAAAATCTGGACGCGCATGCGATAGTGTGCTTTACCTTGTGTCGTCATCGACGGTCCTTATCGTTGATGAAGGGGGAGCCGCTTGCGGAGCGGTATTCCAATCGAGGCGGCGAGGGCGTTGTGGGTTTGGCGACCTGCCCTCGCCGCTTTTCTGTCAGGTTTGATCATGCCGACACTCTGGCGCGCTCGCGCTCCCATGCCGCAATCTCGTTTTCGCTGAAAAACTTCCGCCTGTTGACCACCATCGGCTGCGGGAAGGAGAGCTTCTCGTCCTTCTGCCAGCGATAGAGCGTCATCTCGGAAATGCCGTAGCGCTTCATCACTTGAGCGCTGCTTAAAAAATGTTGCTGCATTGTTCTCCTTCCATCATCGAGTCTCAAAATACATCCATATACGAGCACATGATGGATGTTAACCAGTGATGGCATAAATTCGCCTCAAAACCAAGCGAACGATGGAGAATTCCCTTGTTATCGAGGTTATTCTGGCCTACGCAGCGGGGGAAAATGGGGAAAACTCACATGGCGGCGGACGAGCCGAAAACCATCAAGTTTCAACTCATGCTGAGCGAGGCCGAAGCCAAGGCCATCGATGACTGGGGGTTTGAGAACCGCATTCGATCGAGAGCCGAAGCAATCCGCCGCCTTTGTGCGGCAGCGTTGGAATTGGACAGCAGAGCGAACAGGATTGATTTCAACCTGGGCCGCGTCGATTCAGCGACTGGGCGCTTTGCCCAGAAGGTGAAGGCGGTCACCGAGAACACGAGGACCGCAGCGCTCACCAATGAACGGATAGCAGAGGGCGCCAGAGTGTTCTTGGACCGGGTCTCGGAACAGGTAGCGGATCTGACTCTCGACCTAGATGTCGTTCTGGGAGCCGTCCTCGCGATGCGTACGGCGTCCTCGATTGAGGAGGCTACTGAGAAGCTCCGGCAGAACCGGCAAGCCATCCAGGCGGTCACTGAATCCCTAGCAGCCGAACGAGAGCGAGCGCGCGCAGAAAGAGAACGACTGCGTTACGTTGATTTTCAGGGTGCCGGGAAGCGCATCGAGGAAGCCATGAAGGCGTCTGAAACGCGGATAGACGAGGCCGAGGACGTTATTTTTGATGCCATCAAGCAATGGATCGAAGAGACAAAAACGCGAAAGGCGCAGCGCGAGCAAGAGGATGCAGAGCTAGAAACCAGACGAGAAGAAGCCCGGAAAGCCCGGGCCGCGGCTAGGGACAAGAGTAATGATCAGGCAGCAGATTGACGGTTGGCTTCCTCACCTACTGCCGTGATCCGCTGCACATACTCAGCCCAAGACGTCAACGCCTCCCGCTTTTCATCCAGATACTGATATCGGTTGTAGATCTTCGCGACGCCCTTAATGGACCCGCTCTGGTGATTCAGCACTGCCTCGACCACATGAACCGGAAAGCCAAGCCGCGCCATTCCGCTTGCAGCCGTCCTCCGCAAGTCGTGGAAGGTCCACGCCTCCAATTTCACCTCTTCCGGATCTAGTCCACGCTCAGCCGCTTCCTTCTTGGCGAGCGCCAGCATTTCAGCGGCGATTATCTTCTTCGCTCTGGAGAAGCCGCTGACCGGCGTTTCCCCCGTCGTGGAGAGCAGGAACTTCTTGCCCACCCTCGGAAGCGCCTCAATGATCTGCAGCACTAGCGCGGAAAGCGGGATGACGTGCTCCTTTCCGTTCTTTGTCCGCTCCTCTGGAATGACCCACTGCTGATCATTGCCGGACAGCGCGAGTTCCTTAAGCTCTGCATGTGCGACCTCGTTGCGGCGCTGCGCTGTCAAGAGCAGGAGTTTGACGAGTGGACCGAAAGGCCACCCAACGTTCTCGCAGGCGAGCCATACAAGCCTGACCTCCTGGTCCGTCAGAACGCGTTCCCGGCTAGCGCCCTGCTTGGCTGTCGAGCCCTTCGGGACGGGCGACGCGTCAACAATGTCGCGATCAACCGCCCAATTGAAAAACTTGCTCAGGATGGCACGTACGCGGGCCGCCGACTCTGGCGCCCCATCATCGGCAATGTCGTCTAGCAGCTTCACGACATCACGCTTGGTGATGCTCCGAATATCCCTGTCCTTCCACTCCGGCCGGATGCGCTTGTCTATGAAGGATATGGTGTTCGTTTGGGTGCTCTCGCGGTTCTTCTTCTTGACGTGACGCTTCACGAACTCGTCCAGGACATCGCCTACAAGATCCGCCTTGGCCGGCTCAGGTTCTGGCTCCTGAGCCTTCTCCTGGTCGCGGACCTCGGCGAGGTCTCTGCCATCCGACACGATCCGAGAAGCTTCCTGAGCCGCCTCCCTAGCCTTTGCCAGCGTGAAGCTTGCATCCTCCCCCAGGACGAAGGGACCAATGGTCATCTTCCGAGGCCGGCCGGCGTGACGGTATCGGAATGCCCAACTCATCGATCCGCTGGGCTGGACAACAAGATACAGGCCCGGCTGGCCCGCATCGGGAATTTCCGTCCTGACGGTATAGCCCCCGGCCGCGGCCGACTTCGCGATTGCTTCGAGTTTTTTCTGATTCAGGACCGACTTTGCCACTAAGGAATTTCCGGGGTAACAAGGGGTAACAGAAAATGGTGACTGGTAGTGATAGGCAGTGGTGTTATCACGCCCCATCACATGCAGCCAAGCCCTTGATTCTCAAGGCCCCCAGAAAAGCTTCCTGGTATGTCCTGAATGCCCGTGAAAGGCCGTTTCACATCATTCGTAATGATGGGGTCACGTGTTCGAGTCACGTAAGCGGCACCATTAATTCCAAATATTTAGCATGAAATGCCCGCGATTGCGTCTAGCGAGTAAGCGCGCACGGAGCACCATCTCGAACCGTTGCACGTCGCCGATCTTTGAGGGACGCTCTTCCTCCACCCGAGGTCGATACAGAAAGAAGATATCGCCCTCTTCCAGAACGACCGTTTCGCGCTCCTGCCTGGATTCAGCCATCGGTTGTTGCTCCTGATGCTCTGTCCATCACGGCCGGGACTTGATGCTCAGCTATAGGGAAGCGTCCCCAGCGACGAGTAGCGCTCGTTCAGGCCATCAGTTGCCATGTGCCGAGCCCCAGAACAGGCGGTGTGCAACACTATCTCAGTCTTCGGGTCCATGAATTTGCGCCTTTGTCCATCATGCCGCCGCGCCGCGCTCACATGCCAAACACCTGCTCAGGAAAAGTGTTCCGGGCGGTCGTCTCGGGACCGGCGCAGTTCGGCAGAGTTGGCGAGCGTCAGCCAGCCGTTCATGAGACGGATCGAAGTGGGGAACAATCGACTTCTGCGGGGAGTGGAGCACGAGACGGTGGCGGTTGGAGAGGCGCGGGATTCGACCAGGGGACGTGCGCCAACTCCTGAGAGAGGCCCGAACGATGCCCCGAGAGCGCCGTGCGTTCAAATGAACGGACAAAGGGCGGTAGCACTTTGATTCTAAAGCGTTTGCCCGCTTCAGTGATTTCACTTGAAAAACGGGATGCTCTGGCGGGGACATCGGGGCGGTCGAACGGGATTTAGCGACGAAACGGCAGCAGAACGCGTGCTCCGGCTGCGAGGGTGAGCAAATGGCCTTCTCGACACCTGATGACGTACAATCCGTAAGAATCGAGCCCCCGGGCATCGAAGGCTTCCTCGGCGTCCCTTCCGGCGCGAGCGGCCTCGTGATCTTTGCCCATGGCAGTGGCAGCGGGCGCTTCAGCCCTCGCAACAATCGCGTTGCGGCCGCACTGCGGGAAGCGGGACTGGCGACACTTCTCGTTGACCTCCTGCGACCGGACGAAGAACAGGACCGGCGGAACGTCTTCGACATCGACCTCCTCGCCGATCGGCTCGTGGCGACCAAGCGTTGGGCCGCCGAACTTCCCGATACGGTGCACTTGGCGGTCGGCTACTTCGGCGCGAGCACTGGGGCCGGCGCGGCGCTGCAGGCAGCTTCCGCCGAACCGGATGTAGGCGCGGTCGTATCACGCGGCGGGCGCCCTGATCTTGCCATCCAGATGCTAGCAGGAGTCCGCGCTCCCACACTCCTTCTCGTCGGAAGCCTCGACGGGCCGGTGATCGACATGAACGAACGCGCCTTTGAGGTACTGACGTGCGAGAAGCGGCTCATCATTGTCGATGGTGCCGGCCACCTGTTCGACGAGCCTGGCACTATGGATCAGGTGATCCGGCATGCAACAGACTGGTTCCTGATCCATCTCGGCAGCACTCCAGGAAGGACATGAGATCATGGATTATCCCCCGCGGAAATTTGTAGATCGCCGGGATGCGGGACGGCAACTCGCAGACGTTCTGGCGAAATATGCCCAATCGGAGCCGTTGATCCTGGCATTGCCGCGCGGCGGCGTGCCCGTGGCTTTCGAGATAGCCAAAGCCTTGCATGCACCGCTCGAATTGGTTCTGGTGCGCAAAATCGGCGCGCCCGGACACTCCGAATATGGCATAGGCGCTGTGGTGGACGGCAATGATCCGCAATTCGTCTACAACGAGGACGCGATCCGCATCGTCAATCCTCCGGCTGGCTACATCGAGGCCGAGAGCCGCCGCCAACTCGCCGAGATCGAGCGGCGACGCGAGGTCTATCAAGGAAATCGGCCTCCGACACCAACCGAGGACCGCACGGTGATCGTCGTGGACGATGGCGTCGCGACGGGCGGCACTGTCAAGGTCGCACTGAAGGCGTTGCGCAAAGCGGGAACCGGCAAGATCATTCTTGCTGTTCCCGTGGCAGCCGGCGACGCCCTCGAACAACTCGAAGCGGAGGCCGACGAAGTCGTCTGTCTGCAAACACCGGATCCGTTCCGGGCTGTCGGCATCCACTATATCGACTTCGACCAGACATCGGACGACGAGGTCATCCGGCTTCTCGAAGAGGCTCGCGAAGGCGAGGCTTGAGCAAGTAGCAACGGCCGATCGTCACCCCCGCGCCGAAGGCGCCATCGCTGCGGTCCCTCGGCCCTTGGCGACGCCCGCCGGGCCGCTCCGACAACGTACTGCGTGGACGAGAACGACTGTCGGTATTTCGCTCGGCTGATTGCCGATCGTTCGTCTGGCTCGCAACCGGCCGGTAACGGTCACTTCACCGACACGTCGCCCCGCGAGATTTGGTTGACGGCCGGAGGGTCGGGCTGCGTGGTCACTTCGTGCAGCCATTCCCGCCAGATGGCGACGAGCAGCGCCATGAGCACGGGGCCGACGAACAGGCCGAGGAAGCCCATTGTCTTCACGCCGCCGATCAGACCGAAGAAGGTAGGCAGGAAAGGCAACTTGATCGGTCCGCCGACGAGTTTCGGCCTGAGCGTCTTGTCGACGATGAACAGCTCTGTCGTGCCCCAGGCGAAGAGCGCGACCCCCTGCACCGGCGAACCGCTCGCCACGAGATAGATTGACACCAGCGTGAAGCAGAGAGGCGCGCCACCGGGCACCATCGCCATGATGCCGGTGATGATACCGAGCGTCACCGGCGACGGGACGCCGGCCAGCCAGTAAGCGACGCCGAGAACGATACCTTCGCCGATTGCAATGATGCCCATGCCGGTTACCGTCGAACTGATGGTCAACGGCACGACTCGGGACAGACGCTCCCAGCGCATCGGAAAAATCCGCTCGCCGAAATGGTCGAGCTGCTTCGAAAAGGACTGGCCGTCGCGATAGACGAAGAACAGCGTGATCAGCATGAAGAGCAGCGTCAGGAAGGACTGGAAGGCGGAAGCGCCGATCACCAGCACGCCGCGATAGATATTGCCGATGTTGGAGCCGCTGACGAGTTGCACCAGTTCGCCCAGCGCACCCGGATGACCGACATATTTGACCCATTGCTCTCCGAGCCAGCTGCCAGCGGCCGGTATGGTCGTCAGCCAGGCGGGCACCGGCGCCCCGTTGGCATTGGTTTCGACCGCCCAGACGAGCCAATCGCGCACTTCGTCCACCGCATAGACCGCGGCGATCGAAATCGGCACCACGATGAAGGCAACCACGGCGACGATGGCGATCGTTGCCGCCAGCGTGCGGTTGCCGTCGACCGCCTGGAGCAGCCGACGGTAAATCGGCCAGCTCGCGAAGCCTATGACGACGGCGGCGAGCACCGGCACCACGAAGCCATGGAAGAAATAGACGCCTGCCAGCAGAACGAGGACGAGCAGCCAGCGGGCAGCCGAGATCGGCAGGACGAGGGCAGAGCGTGAATGGGCCGGCTGCCCGAAGAGCCTCGGCTCCGCGGGAAGGTTTTCTCGCTCACGATTGCCCAATTGCACCTGTCATCCTCCGTCTTTTAGAGACCTTACATCAAACCCCGGACCTTGCCAGCCCATCTGCTGCGTCGACGCTCAGTTTCCGATGGGTGGCGATGGCCGCGGACGTTAGCGGCGGGACATGACAGATAAATTTAGGCGTACTCAAGATCGTCGCGCGAAAATTCGGGTCTCTTCGCAAACTCATGCTGCCTGCCGCGCCCTGCCGTCGACAAGAACCGAGACGAAGAAGATGGCAAAACCGGCAAGACCGAGAACAGCACCGACCAGCCCCGTCGAGGTCCAGCCGTAGCCTGCAGCGATCGACACACCGCCGAGCCAGGCGCCGAGCGCATTGGCGAGGTTGAAGGCGGAGTGGCTGAGGGCTGCGGCCAACGTCTGCGCCTTGCCCGCCACGTCCAGCAAACGCGTCTGCACGCCGGGCACGACGGCGAAACCTCCGCCGATGAACAGCACGTTGACGATCGCCATCCACGGGTTCGTCATGGTGAAATAGAACAGGATGTAGGCGAAGATGTTGAAGGCGATTGCAATGCCGATCGCCGGCAGCAACGACCAGTCGGCGAGCCGCGAGCCGACGATGTTGCCGAGGATCATGCCCGCCCCGAAAACGGACAGCATGATCGGCACATTCCCAAGGGAGACGCCTGCGACTTCCGTCAGCGCCGGGGTGATGTAGCTGAAGACCGCGAACATGCCGCCGCAGCCGATGGCGCAAATGCCGAGCAGCAGCCAGACCTGCAACTTTCCGAGCGCGCCGAGTTCCCGAAGCGGCGTTGCCTGCGGGTCACCCTTGTCCCGCGGCACGTGGAGCCAGCTCAGGACCATGGTCAGCAGGCTGATGCCGCCGACGATGGCAAAGGCGGTCCTCCAGCCAAGCGCCTGGCCAAACCACGCGGCGAGCGGCGTGCCGAAGAGCGTGGCGATCGTCAGCCCCATCATCACCCGGCCGATCGCCCGCGCCCGCTGGTTAGGCGCGGCGAGGCCGGCGGCGACGAGCGCCGCAACACCGAAATAGGCGCCGTGCGGCAGCCCGGCGAGGAACCGCGCCGCGACCAGCGTGTGAAAATCCGGCGCCGCGGCGCTTGCAAAGTTGCCAAGAGCGAACAGTGCCATCAGGACGAGAAGAACGTGAAAGCGGGCGAAGCGGGCGGCAAGAACGGCAATCAACGGCGCACCGACCACCACACCCAACGCATAGGCGCTGATCACGGCGCCGGCTTTCGGTACCGAAACGACAACATCTTCGGCGACCTGAGGCAGCAGACCCATGATCGCAAATTCACCGGTACCGATACCGAACCCGCCGACTGCAAGCGCGATTTCTGCCGCCGACACCCTGCCGCGATGCGTGACAACGGTGGAGGGGAGGACGTCGTCGGACATGGAACAGCCTTGCTGCGGCACTTCAACCGCTGCTCGAAAATCGATATCTGGAAATGCCGCGAACGGCGTCGGCACCGACGATGCCGCAGGGAGGTGTTTATTGCGGTGCAATATAAATTGTTTGCCAGCTGCCGCAAGGATTTATGCTGCGGCGCATATCAAAATCTCGCGCCTTCTGCCGGTGCATGAAGCCGTTGCCATTGTTGACGTTTACGTCAAAGTCATATAAGCGGATTCACGGCTTGAAGAGACGCTGTAAAAGCTTCATCTTCGACGGAGAGGAAGATCGGGAGGGATTTTTCTTCGCCGTGAGCACGGCCGGTCAATGGCGACCAGAGGGAGAGAGATCATGGCGGAAGCAAGCACGCAGCAGGCGGGCTCCAATACAGGGAAAATCTGGCTCAAGTCCTATCCGCCAGGCGTGCCGGCCGAAATCGGCCCGTTGCCCTACCGCTCGATCGGCGAATTCTTCGATCATGCGGTGGCGCAATATTCCTGGCGCCCGGCCTTCACCTGCATGGGCAAGTCGCTCACCTTCGCCGCTCTCAACACGCATTCGGCCGCGGTCGGCGCATGGCTGCAATCGCTCGGCCTGGCCAAGGGTGATCGCGTCGCAGTGATGCTGCCGAACATCCTGCAGAATCCGGTCATCGTCTACGGCATCCTTCGTGCGGGCCTGACGGTGGTCAACGTCAATCCGCTCTATACGCCGCGCGAGCTCGAGCACCAGCTCGTCGATGCCGGCGCCAAGGCGATCTTCGTACTGGAGAACTTCGCGCACACGGTCGAGCAGGTCGTCGCCCGTACGGCGGTAAAACATGTGGTGGTCGCCAGCATGGGCGACATGCTCGGCGTCAAGGGAGCAGTCGTCAATCTCGTCGTGCGGCGCGTCAAGAAACTCGTGCCCGACTGGTCGATCCCGGGACATATCTCGTTCAAGACCGCACTTGCAAAGGGTGCAAAACTGAGCCTCACGAAACCCCATCTGGCGCCCTCCGATGTCGCCTTCCTGCAATATACCGGCGGCACCACCGGCGTCTCCAAGGGCGCCACCCTCACTCATTCCAACCTGCTGTCCAACATGGCGCAAATGGAGCTGTGGCTGGAAACCGCCTTCCGGCGCAAGGCGCGCCCGGAAAATCTCACCTTCATGTGCGCGCTGCCGCTCTATCATATTTTCGCGCTGACGGTGAATTCGCTGATGGGTCTCTCGACGGGCGGCAACAACATTCTCATCCCCAACCCGCGTGACATTCCCGCCTTCGTCAAGGAACTCGGCAAGTACCGGACGAACATCTTCCCCGGCCTCAACACGCTGTTCAACGCGCTGATGAACAACGCCGAATTCAAGAAGCTCGACTTTTCGTCGCTGGTGCTGACCTTTGGTGGCGGCATGGCCGTGCAGCGACCGGTCGCCGAGCGTTGGCTGGCGATGACCGGCTGCCCGATCCATGAAGGCTACGGCCTTTCCGAGACCTCTCCGGTCGCCACCGCGAACCGGCTCGATACAGGCGATTTCACCGGCACGATCGGCATGCCGCTCCCCTCCACCGAGGTCGAAATTCGGGACGAGGACGGCAACACGCTGCCCGTCGGCGACATCGGCGAAATCTGCATCCGCGGCCCACAGGTCATGGCCGGTTACTGGCAACGGCCGGACGAGACGGCCAGGGCGATCTCGCCGGACGGCTTTTTCCGCACCGGCGACATCGGTTTCATAAACTCCGAGGGGCTGACGAAAATCGTCGACCGCAAGAAGGACATGATTCTCGTTTCCGGCTTCAACGTCTTCCCGAACGAGATCGAGGAAGTCGCGGTAACCCACCCCGGCATCCTCGAATGCGCGGCCATCGGCGTCGCCGACCCACATTCCGGCGAGGCCGTGAAGCTTTTCGTCGTGCGCAAGGACCCAAACCTCACCGAAGAGGAAGTGAAGCGCCACTGCGCCGCCAACCTCACAAACTACAAGCGGCCGAGGCATGTGGAATTCCGCACCGAGTTGCCGAAGTCGAATGTCGGCAAGATCCTGCGCAAGGATTTGCGCGGCTAGCAGCAGCGTCGGCTCTGATTGCGCCTCCTCCTGACCTCTCCCCGCTCGCGGGGAGAAGGTGCCGGCAAGCGGCAACGGGCCTCATCGCGCGTGACGCAGCGAAGGCTCTCGCGCACGGCCTTTTTTCGCTGCAGCGCACACATGCCCTTGATTTACCGCAAACAAACCGACTAGCTATCGCAGCCAATTTCCGATGCAAGGAGCCTGCGATGAAAGCGCTTGTCGAACACCTGAAAGCCACTGCACGCGAGACCAATGCAACCGACATTCGCGCCGCCTTCGCGGCCGACCCGAACCGCTTCTCCCGCTTCAGCACGACGCTCGACGACCTACTCTTCGACTATTCGAAATGCGCGGTGAACGACCAGATTCTCGACGGCCTCGAAACGCTCGCCAAGGTGGCGAAGGTCGAAGAGAAGCGGGACGCCATGTTTCGCGGCGACATCATCAACATTACCGAGGGCCGCGCCGTGCTGCACACGGCGCTCAGGAACCGCAGCAACCGACCGGTCCTCGTTGACGGCAAGGACGTGATGCCCGACGTCAACGCGGTACTCGACGCGATGGGTGCCTTTGCCGATGGCATCCGTTCGGGTGCTTTGAAGGGCGCCACCGGCAAGGAGATCACCGACGTCATCAATATCGGCATCGGCGGCTCCGACCTCGGCCCAGTGATGGCGACGCTGGCGCTCGGCCCCTTCCACGATGGTCCGCGGCTGCATTTCGTTTCCAATATTGACGGCGCGCATATCGCCGACACGCTGAAGCTCGTCAATCCGGAAACCGCGCTCTTCATCGTTGCCTCGAAGACCTTCACCACCATCGAGACAATGACCAACGCGGCAACTGCCCGCGCCTTCATCGCCGACAAGCTCGGCGAAGCGGCGGTCGGGCATCACTTCGCCGCCGTCTCCACCGCGCTCGACAAGGTCGCCGCTTTCGGCATCGATCAGGCACGCGTCTTCGGCTTCTGGGACTGGGTCGGCGGGCGCTATTCGATCTGGTCCGCGATCGGCCTGCCGCTGATGATCGCGATCGGCAAGGAAAATTTCGGCCGCTTCCTCGATGGCGGCCATGCCATCGACGAGCATTTCCGCGACGCGCCGCTGCGCCAGAACATTCCGATGCTGCTCGGCCTGGTCGGCTTCTATCATCGCATCGTGCTCGGCTATCCATCGCGCGCGATCCTGCCCTACGATCAGCGCCTTGCGCGTTTCCCGGCCTATCTGCAGCAGCTCGACATGGAATCGAACGGCAAGGGCGTCACGATGGACAGCACGCCGGTCGAGTTCTCGACGGGGCCTGTGGTCTGGGGCGAACCGGGCACCAACGGCCAGCACGCCTTCTACCAGCTCATTCACCAAGGCACCGACATCATCCCCGCCGAGTTCATGATCGCGGCTAACGGCCATGAGAAGGAGCTGCGGCACCAGCATCAGCTGCTGATGGCAAACTGCCTGGCGCAGTCGGAAGCCTTGATGAAGGGCCGCACGCTTGCCGAAGCCAAGGCGCAGCTCGCGTCGAAGGGAATGGATGACGCCAAGGCCGACAAGATCGCCCCGCACCGGGTCTTCACCGGAAACCGGCCGTCTCTCACCTTCGTCTACGACCGGCTCGATCCCTTCGCGCTCGGCCGCCTGATCGCGCTCTACGAACATCGCGTCTTCGTCGAAGGTGCGCTCTTCAACATCAATTCCTTCGACCAATGGGGCGTCGAGCTCGGTAAGGAATTGGCCACCGGATTGCTGCCGGTGGTCGAAGGCAGGGAAAGCGCCGAAGGCCATGATTCATCGACCGCCGGCCTTGTTGCCGCGCTGTTGAAGGCGGTACGCTGAGCGAAAGCGGCGAACGCTACCCCCTCTGCCCTGCCGGGCAGAGGGGGTAGCGACGATTCCGGTCCCGATTTTCCGTGCTGCAATCAAACGCCGATCATATCGGCTGATAGCACAGCGCCGCAGGTATCAACGTCAAAGCCCGAGCTCATGCCGCCATGGCGGATTTGCGCCGGCGCGCGAAACGGTAACGGCCGCGGCCTTGGCGCCGAGCGCCAGAGCCTGACGGACTGCCGCGTCGCTGAGATTTGCCACGCTGTGCTTGGTCAGCAGGTTGTTGAGCTTCAACGACGCCAGCACGCCGGCATCGAACGTGTCTCCGGCACCGACCGTATCGACGACCGTCACCCGTTCACCGGCGACCTCGACCTTATGGTTCCTGGTATAACCAACCGCGCCATCGGCGCCCTTGGTGATCAGCACCAGCTTGGGGCCGCGCTTCAGCCATTCGGCAGCAAGCTCGTCATGGCTGCCTTCCATGCCGAACCAAGCGAGGTCCTCGTCGGAAAACTTGATGATGTCCGACATTGCCGCCAGGCGGTTCATGCGGCCGAGATGCGCCTCGCGATCCTTGATGAAGCCGGGGCGGATGTTCGGGTCGAAGGAGATCACGCGCTTTTCGTGCTCGCGCATCATCAAGGCTTCGTAAGTCGAGCCGCACGGTTCCGGAATGAGGCTGATCGCACCGAAATGCAGTGCTTCGCAGAAATCACCGAGCGCCGGGAGATGATCCTTGGTGATCATCCGTCCGGCGGTGTTCTCGTCGAAGAAGGCGTAGCTCGCGTGACCGTTGACAAGCTTCACGAAGGCAAGCGTCGTATGCAGCGGCAGGGTCGCGCAAGGGCCGAAATCGACGTTCGCGGCCTTGAGGGTCGCGCGCAGGATATCGCCGAACATGTCGTCGGAAAGGCCGGTGAAGAAGCCGGTCGGGATGCCGAGCCGCCCGAGCGCAATGGCGGTATTGAAGATCGCTCCGCCGGCATAGGGCGCAAAGGCGCCCTCCCCGGCCGCCGTGTCGCGCGGCAGCATGTCGATCAAGGCTTCCCCGCAGCAAACGATCATCGGCGTTCCTCCCCTGAGCTTTTTTCTTGACGGCTATTCAATCGATTTAAATCAGATTTCCGACCAATGCCAGTGGAAAGCTCACTGGGCTGCGAGCGTGCTGGCGCCGCCGTTGCGGCCGGACCAGGCGAGCGGAGCATCGAGAAACGCTTCGACTTCGTTCAGCGTCTTCTCGTCGAACAGCGCCTGCTCGCGGGCAACCGCGAGCACATTGCGCCAGGTGGCAATGAAGTGCAGGTCGACGCCCTTGGACTTCATGTTGCCGCGCGCTTCCGGGAAGATGTCGTAGTAGAAGAGCGCGATGCCGTGGTTGACCACGCCGCCGGCCGCGCGGATCGCATCGATGAACTTGAACATCGAACCGCCGGCGGTCGTCAGATCCTCGATGACCAGAACACGCGCCCCTTCCGGCATATGACCTTCGATCTGGGCATTGCGGCCATGGCCCTTCGGCGCCTTGCGCACATAGATCATCGGCAGACCGAGGCGCTCGGCAAGCATGGCGGCGAAGGGGATGCCGGCCGTCTCGCCGCCGGCGACCACGTCGAACTGCTCGAAGCCGGCCTCGCGGAGGATCGTCGCGGCGGCGAAATCCATCACCGCGGAGCGGATACGCGGATAGGAGATCAGCTTGCGGCAGTCGATATAGACGGGGCTCGCCATGCCGGAGGACAGCTTGTAGGGCTCGTCGGCACGAAAATGCACCGCCTTAATCTCCCAGAGCATTTTCGCGACCAGCTCGGCCATCACCGCCTTGTCGGTGAACGCGTTGGAAAACATCAATCTCTCCTTCCTGGCGTGACCCCGAAAAGCGGGAACCGGTTTTCGGACTCAGTCACACGGCAAAACAACCCCTCGTTAATCAGACGACGGCCCAATAAAGCGGGAACATCGGATCGAAAACGGTGACCGGGCCGGCCTCGGTCTCAACCTTGGCCGGATAGCGGACCGGCTGTTCCTGCTTGCGCAGCGTGATCGTTTCCTCGTTCACCGGCAGGCCGTACCAAGCGGGACCATTCAAGGATGCGAAGGCCTCCAGACGATCGAGCGCCCCCTCCTCTTCGAAGACATGGGCAAGGCAGCTCATGGTGTTGATCGCCGTATAGATGCCGGCGCAACCGCAGGCGCACTCCTTCAGCGGATCGACATGGGGCGCGGAATCGGTGCCGAGGAAAAAGCGTGCATCTCCGGACGTCGCCGCCGCACGCAGCGCCAGGCGGTGCTTCTCGCGCTTGGCGACCGGCAGGCAGTAGTAATGCGGCTTGATACCGCCGACGAGGATGGCGTTGCGATTGATGATCAGGTGGTGGGTCGTGATCGAGCCGGCGAGATTGGCTTTCGACGCGTTGATGTAGTCGACACCATCCTTGGTCGTTACGTGCTCCATAGTGACCCGAAGCTCGGGCAGGCGCCGGCGGAGCGGGTCGAGCACGGTTTCGATGAACACCGCTTCGCGGTCGAAGATGTCGACGTCGGCGGTCGTCACCTCGCCATGGACGCAGAGCGGCAAACCGATCTCGGCCATGCGCTCCAGCACCGGCATGGCTTTCTCGATGTCGCGAACGCCGCTGTGCGAGTTGGTCGTCGCTCCTGCCGGATAGAGCTTGACCGCCTTGACGAGGCCACGCCTGTGGCCGGCCTCGACGTCGTCCGGGTCGGTGCCCTCAGTCAGATAGAGCGTCATCAAAGGTTCGAATCGATCCTCCGTGGGAACGGCGGCGAGAATGCGTTCGCGATAGGCGGCCGCATCGGCGGTGGTCACGACCGGCGGCACCAGATTGGGCATGATGATGGCGCGGGCAAAGTGGCGGCTCGTGTCCGCTATCACGCCGCGCAGCATGCCGCCGTCGCGCAGGTGAAGGTGCCAATCGTCCGGGCGGCGGATAACGAGGTCTTGCATGGTCAGCGTTCTCCCGATGCTCGCGTCCGATCGGCGCGAGCGGCGCGCTGGCCGGTCGATGCACTCGATGAACGGGACTTCATGTGGTGAAACCGCGCCTCGATATCATCATTGCGCCGCAAAACACAATGGTGCACGAGGCCCATCCCTCAGAAATCCTGGATGACGAGGTCGGCCGACCGGCGGCTGCCTATAACGCGCCGGGCATTCGGGATGTCGTTGCCGAACGCCTTCACCCTCGCCGTCTCGTCGTCGTAGCCGTGATCGAACCAGCGTTTCAGCAATCGCTGCTCGACCACATCGAGGCCGGGATCGATGAAAATCGAAAGGTCGAAGGCCCCTTCGAGTCTGTTCCACGGCGCTTCGTCGAGCATAAGATAGTTGCCTTCGACGAGAACGATGCGCGTTTCCGGCGCGATCACCCGCGCAGAGGCGATTGCCAGCTCGCGCGAGCGGTCGAAGATCGGCACGAGGACTTCGCCGTCATTGGCGCCAACGGCAGCGAGCGTCGAAAGAAACGACCTGAAGTCGAAGGTTTCGGGCGCGCCCTTGCGGGCAAGCAGTCCCTTTTCTTCGAGAACGGCATTGTCCATGTGGAAGCCGTCCATCGGCAGTACCGCCGCCTTCTCGCCGACTTCCACGAGAACCTCGGCAAGCGCTTCAGCGAGCGTCGATTTGCCGGCGCCCGGTGGACCGGCTATGGCAACGATGAAACGGGCGGCGCCGGCCGCCCGCTTGAGGATCTCATCCCGCAGGGCATGCATGTTCATGCGGCAAGGGCCTCGCCTGGCGGCGCCTTGGCACCGGTCATGAAGGCCACCGCATCCGACATGGTATAGTCCTTCGGATTGATGACGCAGAGTCGCCGGCCGAGGCGGTGGATGTGGATCCGGTCCGCCACCTCGAAGACGTGCGGCATGTTATGCGAGATCAACACGATCGGCAGACCGCGGCGGCGAACGTCGAGGATCAGTTCCAGCACCCGCCGGCTTTCCTTGACGCCGAGCGCCGCCGTCGGTTCGTCCATGATCACCACTTTGGAACCGAAGGCTGCGGCGCGGGCGACGGCGACCCCCTGGCGCTGGCCACCCGACAGGGTCTCCACCGCCTGGTTGATGTTCTGGATCGTCATCAGGCCGAGTTCGGAGAGCTTTGCCCGCGCTTGTTTTTCCATGGCCGCGCGGTCCAGCGAGCGGAACCACTTGCCCATGATGCCCGGTTTACGAATCTCGCGGCCGAGAAACATGTTGTCGGCGATCGAGAGCGCCGGCGACAAGGCGAGGTTCTGATAGACGGTTTCGATGCCGGCTTTCCTGGCTTCCATCGGCGAGCGAAAATGCACGGGCTGGCCTTCGAGGCGGATCTCGCCCTCGTCGGGCGTGACGGCGCCGGAGATCGCCTTGATCATCGAGGACTTGCCGGCGCCGTTATCGCCGATCACAGCCAGGATTTCACCCGGGTAGAGATCGAAATCGGCGTGGTCGAGAGCGGTCACGCGACCGTAGCGCTTGACGAGACCGCGAGCGGTGAGAATGGGTTCCTGTGCCATCAGGCTGCTACCTTTCTGATCCACTGGTCGATTGCGACGGCGATGATGATCAGCAAGCCGATCAAGAGATAGGTCCATTGCGGATCCGTGCCCATGAGGCGAAGCCCCAAGGAGAAAACACCGACAATCAATGCGCCGAAGAGCATGCCAAGAATGGAGCCACGGCCGCCGAACAGCGAGATGCCGCCGATCACCACGGCGGTAATCGATTCGATATTCGCGAACTGACCCGCCGTCGGCGAGACGGAGCCGATGCGGCCGATCAGCGCCCAGCCTGCAAGCGCGCAGATGAGGCCGGACAGGGTGTAGATGGTGACGAGCATCTGCTTGACGTTGACGCCGGCCAGCTTCGCCGCTTCCGGGTCGTCACCGACTGCATAGACATAGCGTCCCCAGGCCGTGCGGTTCAGAACGTACCAGAGCAGGCCGACGAGAAGTACCATGACGATGACGCCATAGGTGAAGACGGCGTTGCCGATGCGGAAGTTCTGACCGAAGAACTGCAGGATCGGCGCGTTGGCGGAGATATCCTGGGCGCGGATCGTCTCGTTGGCGGAATAGAGGAAGTTGGAGGCGAGCACGATCTGCCACATGCCGAGCGTTACGATGAACGGCGGCAGCTTCATGCGTGCAACAAGCGTGCCGTTGATGAAGCCACAGAGCGCTCCGACACCGAGGCCGCAGAGGACGGACAGCGTGGGCGGCAGGCCGTAACGGAAGGTGAACTGACCCATGACCACCGACGACAGCACCATCATGGCGCCGACCGAGAGATCGATGCCGGCCGTCAGGATGACAAGCGTCTGCGCGGCGCCGACGATACCGACGATCGCCACCTGCTGCAGGATAAGCGTCAGCGTAAAGGCGGAAAAGAACTTGCCGCCAAGGATCGCGCCAAAGGTAATCAGCGACAGGACCAGCACGATCAGGGGAACGGCGGCCGGGCTTGAATGAAGGAAATGCTGCAGCTTCTGAAGCGGCGTCTTGTCGTGCGTATCGAAGGACGCCACCTCCGTCGAACTGTTGACCAGGACCTTTTCGAATTCCTGGGATGATTGTGCGGCTGTGTTTGGCTCGCCCATGGAGACTCCTCCCGTGAACCCCACTCCCAAGGGGGGTGCATTGCTGTCGTATGCGGCCCCGCCGATGATTTCGGCGAGTTTCAGCAACCTCTAAAAACTGTGCAGGTTTTCCGCGCCATGTCAAAGATCTCGGCGCTTATGCGAAGGGCGGCCGGGGCCGCCCTTCCCTGTACATGGTCACCGGATCGCCGGGCGATTAACCCCAGCACTTTTCCGTACCGACCTTGGTGTCGATCGACTCGACGCCTGAAACCGGCTTGTCGGTGACGAGCGAAACGCCGGTGTCGACGAAGTCCTTGCCCTCGGTCGGCTTCGGCTTTTCGCCGGTGTCTGCGAATTTCTTGATCGCCTCGATGCCGAGCGCGGCCATCATCAGCGGATATTGCTGCGACGTCGCGCCGATGACGCCGTCGGCCACGTTCTTGACGCCCGGTCAGCCACCATCGACGGAAACGATCAGCACGTCCTTTTCGCGGCCGACGGCTTTCAGCGCCTCATAGGCACCAGCGGCGGCCGGCTCGTTGATCGTGTGCACGACGTTGATGGTCGGATCCTTCTGCAGGAGGTTCTCCATAGCCGTACGACCACCCTCTTCGTTGCCGTTGGTGACGTCGTGGCCAACGATGCGCGGGTCGTCCTCGTCACCGATCTTGTTCGGATCCTTCGGATCGATGCCGAAGCCGATCATGAAGCCCTGGTCGCGCAACACGTCGACCGTCGGCTGCGACGGCGTCAGGTCGAGGAAGGCGACCTTGGCATCCTTGGCGGCGTCACCCAGCGTCGCGGCCGCCCACTGGCCGATCAGCTTGCCGGCGAGCAGGTTGTCCGTCGCGAAGGTCGCGTCAGCGGCATCGAGCGGCTCGAGTGGGGTGTCGAGCGCGATGACCAGCAAGCCGGCCTCACGAGCCTTCTGCACCTGTGGCACGATGCCCTTGGTGTCGGACGCCGTCAGCAGGATGCCCTTGGCACCATCGGCAATGCAGGTCTCGATTGCTGCGACCTGGCTTTCCGAATCACCGTCGATCTTGCCGGCATAGGATTTCAGCGTCATGCCGAGTTCCTGGGCCTTGGCGGTGGCACCTTCCTTCATCTTCACGAAAAAGGGATTGGTGTCGGTCTTGGTGATGAGGCAGGCGGAAACGTCGGCGGCTTGCGACGGCGAAGCGAAGACCACGCCAAGTGCGAGCGCACCGAATGCGGCAGAAAGAACTGTTTTCTTCATAAAACCCTCCCAAGGATGAAAAACGCCGGTGGACCGGCACAGGCATCGTCGCCGCAGCATTCTCCTCCTGCGGACGGCGCTTCCGAAGGTAAGTCAAACACCAAACTTTCTGGGTGTCAATAAATAAATCAAATTGAATTATTATTCCGTTGTGGCATTCTTAGGCTCGGGACGAGCTTGGAGGAACCCCGGACCGTCCGGCAAATTGACAGATCGACCTGAAGTGGAAACAACAGACTCGCGCCGAGCGAGCATCTACAGCGCCTCGCATCCGATCAGACGCGCAAGGGTCGCTGTAGAACTTTGAATTTGTAGCGTGATTTGCCCTCAAATCGGTTCCCGATTTAAGGAATCATGCAATGTGCCAACGGGAGGAGACGGTGGCATGTCGATAACACACGATTCCCGCGGGGGATCGACGCAACCGGATGTGGTCGACCCAAGCGGAGGAGCGAACCAGACACGCGTGCGCGCCTATAACGAACGGCTCGTCATGTCGCTGGTCCGCCGCCACGGCAGCCTCTCGAAAGCGGATATCGCCCGACGCTCCGGCCTCTCCGCGCAGACCGTCTCCGTCATCATGCGCGCGCTGGAACGCGATGGCCTCTTGATCCGCGGCGCTCCGGTACGTGGCCGCGTCGGCCAGCCCTCGATCCCGATGCGCCTCAATCCGGATGCGGTCTATTCGTTCGGCGTGAAGATCGGCCGCCGCAGCGCCGACTTGGTGCTGATGGATTTCGTCGGCAATATCCGGCTGCATCTGCACCAGATCCACACCTATCCGCTGCCCGAGGACCTCGTCGCCTTCATCATCGGCGGCATCGAGAAGCTCGAGCGGCAACTCGCGCCCGAGCAGCGCGCGCGCATCGCCGGCGTCGGCATTGCGACCCCCTTCGAGCTCTGGAACTGGGCCGAGGAAGTCGGCGCGCCGCGGGAGGAAATGGATCGGTGGCGTGATACGAACCTGCAGGCGGCCGTTGCCGCGCGGGTACCCCATGCGGTCTTTCTCCAGAACGACGGAACGAGCGCCTGTGGAGCGGAACTCGCCTTTGGCGTCGGCTCCAGCTATCCCGACTTCGTCTATTTCTACATCGGCTCGTTCATCGGCGGCGGTATCGTCCTCAACTCCGCCCTCTTTTCCGGACGGACCGGGACCGCCGGAGCGGTCGGCCCGTTGCCGGTCTCGGGCAAGGATGGCAAATCCACGCAATTGCTGAAGATCGCTTCGGTCTTCGTGCTTGAAAACCTGCTGCGCGAGCGCGGCATCGATCCGCAGCCGCTCTGGTATTCCGCAGATGACTGGATCGACTTCGGCGAACCGCTGGAGATCTGGATCCAGGACACGGCCGCGGCGCTTGCCCAAGCCGTGGTCTCCGCCGCCTCGATCATCGATTTCTCGGCGGCAGTCATCGATGGTGGTTTCCCGCCCTGGGTTCGGGCACGCATCCTTACGGCGACGCGCCGGGCGCTGCAAACGCTCGACCTGCAGGGCGTGACGGTTCCGGATCTTGTGGAAGGCGCCGTCGGAAGCCACGCCCGGGCGATCGGCGGTGCAAGCCTCCCGTTGTTTTCCCGTTATCTCTTGGACACTAATGTCCTCTTCAAGGAGCTTAGTTAATGCTGAAAGGAATAAACCCGCTGCTCGGCCCGGAACTTCTCTCGGCGTTGAGAGCAATGGGTCACGGCGACGAGATCGCGCTCGTCGACGGAAATTATCCTGGCCAGGAACACGCGCGTCGCCTGGTCCGCCTCGACGGACATGGCCTCATCCCGGTGCTCGATGCGATCCTGAGTGTTCTGCCGATCGACGATTTCGTACCCGAGGCGATCTTCCGCGCCACCGTCAAACAGGACAAGCACGCGCTCGACCCGGTGCATCGTGAAATCATCGAATGCTGCGGCAAGCATGAGCCGGCGCGCAACGTCGTGCCGCTGTTAGGCGCCGATTTCTATCCGCGCGTAAAGGCGGCACACACGGTGGTGCAGACCAGCGAGCCGCGCCTCTACGGCAACGTCATTCTGCGCAAGGGCGTCATTTACCCCTAGGTTCATTTCATCGTGTCATTGAAAGACACAGTTCCGGACGGAAAGCCGTTACGCACTTTTTCTGGAATTGCTCTAACGACACGCCACAACGCAAAGAACCCGCCGGAGCGGCCGGCGGGTTCTTCGCGTTTGTCGGAAACGTTCCCTCACGCCTTACGCGGTGGCGAGGACCTTTCCAGTGCGGGCGTCGAGCGAAAGGGCGCCCGGACCGAAGGCGGCGAGTACGAGGAAAGCACCGGCGATCGTGATGTTCTTCATCATCATGATCTGGTTGAAGACGGTCAGCAGGCCGTTGGCAGCCGGCGGAAAGTCCGGAACGTTGATGGCGCCGCCATGGAAGACGAAAGCGGTGACCAGGCAGAATGCGGCGAGCAGATAGGACGCAATGCGCGTCTGAAAGCCGACGACGATGGCGAGACCGGCAACGAGTTCAAACAGGCCGGCGAGATAGGCGAGCGCGGTTGCCGCCGGCCATCCGGCGCCGGTGATCATGCCGGCGGTTGCCGTGGGATCGGTCAGCTTGCCGAAACCCGACATGATGAAGATGATCGAAAGGAGGATGCGCCCAATAAGGACGATGACATTCTGAGACATGCGCGAGGCTCCTGATTGGAAATCTGTTAGAGGGAGAAATATCAGCATTTTCAAAAACATCTAGCTGCACAACCGGCGACAGATCGTTCACAATGCAGTGACAGACACGATTTATCGTCAACCGATGCTTTGAAATCACGCCTCTGCCGCCGCTTCCCACGGCCGCCGACCCCTTCCATACAGCTCTTTTTATGTTGCAACGACGGAAGGACTGGGCGAAGAATTTCAACGCGTTGCAAGGGGACGCGTACGGGGGAGATCTCATGACCGAAGTCAACAGGAGTCCCGCCTTCTGGCGATCCTTTCCGATTTTCGAGGAGTTCGACAAGGAGACGCTGACGGAACTCGCCGGCATCGCCACGTACCGGAAATGGCCTGCGGGCACGGTCATCTTCCAGCGCGGCGACGACGGCAACTACATGGTCGTCGTGGTGTCCGGCCGCATCAAGCTTTCGCTGTTCACGCCGCAGGGCCGCGAACTGATGCTGCGCCAGCATGAAGCCGGTTCGCTCTTCGGAGAAATGGCCTTGCTCGACGGACAGCCGCGGTCGGCCGATGCGACGGCGGTCACCGCAGCCGAAGGCTATGTGATCGGCAAGAAAGCCTTTCTCGATCTCATCACCCATAGGCCACAGATCGCCGAAGCGGTGATCCGCTTTCTCTGCGCGCAGCTTCGCGATACGACGGAGCGGCTGGAAACGATTGCGCTCTATGACCTCCATGCCCGCGTTGCCCGCTTCTTTCTTGCAACGCTCAAACAGATCCACGGTCAAGAGCTTCCGAGCAGCGCCAATCTGCGCCTGACCTTGAGCCAGACCGATATCGCCGCCATTCTCGGTGCGAGCCGGCCAAAGGTGAATCGCGCTATTCTGTCGCTCGAGGAATGCGGTGCGCTGAAACGCGCGGACGGCATCATTTGCTGTAATGTAGATAAACTGCTGAGCGTCGCCGATCCCGAGGAGGGCTAGGTCGGTTGAGCGCGCAACGCCGCCACTATCGCGTCACCCCGCTCTTCGGCGGGATCATCGCAAGCCTGGCGGCGGCGCTGCTTCTCTATCTCTACGGCGAAACCGTTTTCAAAACCCCACGCGAACTTTTCTTCGACAATCTCACGCAATGGGTGACCTCGCCGCGGTCGCCGGACATCATCGTGGTCGATATCGATCGCAAGGCCCATGAAGCGCTCGGCTCTGGAAACTGGGACCGGGCGGCCACGGCCGCTCTGATATCGCGGCTCTCCACGGCGGGAGCAAAGGTGATTGCGGTCGACTTCGTCTTCAGTACCGAATGCGAGCCCGACTCCGCCGGCAATGTCGCGCTTGCTTCCGCGATTGCAAATGCACCCGTCGTTCTGGGCTTTCTCGCCGCCGACCGTGCTCTGGAGCATCCACGCCCCGTTCCTCCGCTCGCCCTGCGACGCAGGCTTGCCGTTCCCGACCTGTGGTTTATCGCGGGGGCGGAAACGTCCTGCCCGGAATTCATGGACCGGTCCAGGGCGGCCACTGCCGGCTTTCTCGTCGGCGACGAAGACGCTCGCGTGCGACGGGCGCAGGCTTTTGCGATTCTCGGCAACGACGCATATCCGGCGCTCGGCATCGAAGCGGGAAGGCTCGCGGCCGGGAGCAGCACCCCGGTGCTCGGCGGCGAGCCTGCCTGGCTGCGGCTCGATCATGCAATCATCCCCCTCGACCGGGCCGGCAACCTGCGTTTCGTGGCAAGCTCGGAAGGTGCGATTGCCGCGCGCACGATCTCGGCCGCCGACGTCATGCCAAACACGGTCGGCAGAAGCCGTCTCGCGGGCAAACTGGTCTTTATCGGCAGCAGCATGCCAAGTCTCGGCGGGCTTAGACCCAGCGCCTCGATGCCGCTCGAGCCTTCGGTACAGATCCACGCCGACATCGCCAATGCCGTTATGACCGGCTTCGTTCCTTATCGGCATGACGGGCTGCCATTCGCCGAAGCCTTGTTCAGCCTGGCAGCCGGCACGATCGCAGCCTTTGGCGCGATCCGACTTCGGCCGCAAGCGACACTCGCCCTCGGTCTCCTCGCGCTGCTCTTCGTCGTTGCCAGCGCCGGCGCGATTTACGCGGCAACGGGCTGGCTCGTCGATGCAGTCGGCATCGGGGCAGCGCTGGTTTCAGTGCTCGTCGTAACGAGTGCGCTGCAACTTGCCCACGTACGCCGCGCGGAGGCGATCGCCCGGCAGAAATTTTCGCAATATCTGCCGCAGTCCGTCGTGGCGCGCTACATAGACCAGCCGAATGCCGGACGCGTCGCCGGCGAGGAGCGCATCGTCACCGCGCTCTTCACCGATATCGAGGGGTTCTCGACGCTGGCCCACAAGCTCGGCCCTCGCGAACTCGTGGCTCTGCTCGACATCTATTTCGCGGAAGTGAACGCGCTTGTCGCAGGCCATGGCGGCATGGTTGACAAGGTGGTCGGCGACGCGGTGCATGCGCTTTTCAACGCGCCGGAGGACCTCGACGATCACGTCAACAAGGCCATCGAATGCGCCGTGGCGATCCACGCATTAACCGAAGAGATGCGTCAGCGGCCGCAATTTGCGGAAAACGGTTTCGGCAGGACTCGGATCGGCGTCGAAACCGGGCCCGCGATCCTCGGCGAGGTGGGCGCCGGAGGCAAGCTCGACTACACCGCGCATGGCAACGCTGTGAACCTGGCCGCCAGGCTTCAGGACGCGAACAAATTCCTTGGAACGGCAATCTGCATCGGACCGGCAGCCGCGGCGCAAACGGGCACGCTTCTTCGGGCGCTTGGACGCCACGATATCCGCGGCTTCGGGCCGATGGAGCTTTTCACGGTCGCTGACCTGCCGTCCCAAGCAGAATGAGAGCCGGCCGTTAAGAGCATTTCATAGCTTCTTTGAACCAGTGAAATCCTCTAACTCCTTGAAACCATGCAATCCGGACGGAAAACCGTTCCACACCTTTCCTGGAATTACTTTACGTCAACCCGACGCTCGCATAGGCTTGCCGGATGCGGGCCTGCCCCCAATTCGTCGGTTCCGAGGGTGCGGCACCGGGCCGGTCGAAGTCGACGCCCTGGCCGGCCCTAACCGTGCGCGTCACACCACCACCCTCGACGGACACGGCACCGCGCTCCACGAAGACGGCGAAGGCCGCCCGGCTCGGGCCGCAAAAGAACTTCGTGCCGCGCACGCCGATCATCCCGAAAGCCGTGCGCACCGCCACGTCCATCTTGGAAAGCCCTTCCGGCCGATCGAAGACCATCCGGCCGAGACCGAGCTCCAGCGTGCCGCCCTGCTCGGCGATGAAACTGTCGATCAGGAGTTCCGTCTGCGGGCCGAGCAGGATGCGCGTTTCACTGAGCGCGAGATCGGCAAAGCTGTTGGTGCTCGTCAGGACATAGTCGTTGTCGAGAACCGAGGCGCCGACGGCCAACCGCGCCTCGTCCTCTCCCTGGCGACGGCGAACGTTGCCGCGAATCTTCTCGGCCTTGCCGACCACCGAATTGGTGGCCGCATTCCCCAATTGGCCGACAATGGCCGCCAGCATCAGGCAGCCGACAAAAACTCGCCTTTTCACATGTATCTGCCGCATCGGCCTTACCCGCTGCCTCTCGCAACGCTCCCTGTTCGAGCCTCCGGCGCCTCCGAGGATAACCGCACGCATCGGCGATGCAAGACGCATCTCTTCTTTGGCCGGCGCGGATGCTCACCCACACACTCGCCGTCAGGACCGGATCATCGCTGTTTCCCGAGGAACAGGTGTCGCATCGCGACGGCCCTTAAGATCACCGCAATACGAGGGAGACCATGATGGACAACCGGATCAATCAGAGCGTTTGCATCGCCAATGTTCTTCAGCTGGCGGTCATCGCGCTTCTTTCATTTGCTACTATCGCGCTTCCTGCGGCGCGTGCCGCCGGTCTGACTGCCGCCGAACAATGCGACCGGGAAGCGGGCAGCGAATTCGACCTGGAACGAAACAGATCGTTCCCGGCAGTCGACACGGAGGACATCCGGATCGGCATCGCGCTTTCTGCTTGCCGCGAGGCCTATAACCAGAATGGCAACGCGCGGGTGCAGTTCCAGCTCGCGCGCGTTCTCGACAGGGCTGGGCAGAAGATACAGTCGCGCCGAATTCTGGAGGAAGCCGCGCATAACGGCCATGCACTGGCCAGGGTGAATTACGGCGCCCTGCTCGCCGAGGCCGGGGAAGCGGAGACGGCATTCAACCTCTATCAGCAGGCGGCGGCGGCCGGGAACATCCTCGCCGCCTACAATCTCGGTGTCGCCTATCGCGATGGCGTCGGCACCGTCGCCGACGGCGCACTGGCAATCCGCTGGTTCGAACGAGCGTCGCTGGCCGGCGACGACGTCGCCGCGTTCAACCTGGCGGTAATGCTGGATGAAGGCACGGTCGTGCCGGAAGACAATCTTGGGGCGGCAAAATTCTACGGTCTCGCCGCCCAGCGCGGCAATGTCGATGCGATGGTCAATCTGGGCCTGATGTTCGAAAGCGGTGAAGGCGTGCGGCGCAATCCCGCCGCTGCACAGGAACTGTTCAGGCAGGCAGCCGACCGCGGCGATCCGCTTGGTCAGCAAAAGCTCGACCCGATCGCCACGGGCAGCGTCATTCACGCCGCCATGGTCGCAAAGATGGACCGGCCCAAATGACGACACGATCTCTGCGCGGCTCGTTGGAATCCACCGCGCGATCAGGTCTCAACGGATCTCGCCCGCCTGCGGCCCCCAGGTATCGGTCAGCGCAAAACCTTCGGCGAGCGGATCGAACGGATCGAGCGCCACCTGATGCAGACCGAACGTCCAGCCCCGGCCCGAGATGGTCGGAATGATTGCCGGTCTGCCGGCGACCGTCGTGACGCCTTCGAGCCCCACCTCGAATTCCGAGCCGATGATCGAACGTGATCTCAGGACGTCGCCGGGCTTCACTTGGCCGCGCGCATGCAGCGTCGCAAGATTTGCCGAACTGCCGGTGCCGCAAGGAGAGCGATCGACACGGCCCGGCCACATCGTCGTGCAGGTGCGGACCGTTCCACCCGCCTCGGTATCCCGGAACATCACATAGGCGACGCCACTGATTTCGGGGATTTCCGGGTGGACGACCGGGATCGTACGGTTGACGAGGTCCTTGAGCAGCATGCCGGCTTCAACGATCCGCCGCGCGTTCGCCTTTTCGATCGTCGTGCCGATCTGGCGGACGTCGACCAGCGCGTAGAAAACGCCGCCGAAACAGAGGTCCAGTTTGATGCGGCCCCATTCCGGCGTCTCGATCTCGACGTCCAACTCCTGCACGAAGGAGGGCACCATGGTGAGCTTCACCCTTTCGCACCGTCCGTCGCGGCAGGTGGCGGTCGCCTTGACGAGGCCCGCTGCAGTGTCGAGCATCACGACCGTTTCCGGCTCCTTCATCTCTATCATGCCGGATTCGAGCAGCGCGGTCGTCACGCAGATCGAATTGGATCCGGACATGGCATGGGCCTGATCCGCCTGGAGGATGATGAAGCCGGCATCCGCTTCCGGCCGCTTCGATGGCACGAGCAGGTTGACCGAGCCGATCGATCCGGAACGCGGCTCGAGGCAGAGGAACCGGCGCAGGCTGTCGTCGACCGTATTGATGTGGTTCAGCTGTTCGGCGACCGTGTTTCCCGGGATCTTCGGCACGCCGCCGATCGCCACCTTGCCGATCTCGCCCTCGCAATGAACGTCCAGCAACTGGATCGTGCGCTTCCATCTCATGACGTATCTCCGGATATCGCTCTTGCCGCCGCTTACCGCATTCAATCCGGTGGCAACGCTCGTCTGATATATCAGACCGGTGACGATGCATACAGCCTCCGCGTTTCGACCGCAAGACGGGCGACGACGCGGCCGGATTGCAGCCCCGCGTCGCCCGCTGTTAATTCACCCAAAGATGCCGCTTGACGGCAGTGCCCCCGCGCGGGAGCGTGAAAACCGGGAGCATCACTGGAACGCGCATGACGAAGTTCATCATCTTCACCGACCTGCACATGGTTCCCGAAGGCATGACGATCATCGGGCTCGATCCCTACCGGCGGCTCGCCAACGGGATCGCTCACGTCAACCGCTATCATGCCGATACGGACTGCGTGATTTTTGCAGGGGACCTTACGCACTGGGCCGACCGCCCGTCCTACGAACGGCTGAAGGCGCTCGTTGGCGAACTCGTCCCGCCGGCGGCGATGATGATTGGCAATCACGACCGGCGCGAGGTTTTCCTGGATGTTTTTTCCGACGCAGCAACAGACGAGAACGGCTTCGTCCAGCAGGCGATCGATTTCACCGATTGCCGCGCCGTTCTGCTCGACACGCTGTTTGCGCCGCCCTACGACTACCCCGTGAGCCATGCTGGCCACCTTTGCGAACGACGCCTTGCGTGGCTCGATCGGCAACTCGGCGGGGCCGGCGACCGGCCGGTGCTGATCTTCATGCACCATCCCCCGCATGTAACCGGCTTCACCGGCATCGACATGATCCGCCTGATCAACGGGCAGGAATTCTATGCCCTCGCGGAGCGCCACGGCAATGTGC
The DNA here is from genome assembly GCF_030124325.1 of Sinorhizobium sp. 8-89. Classification (GTDB taxonomy): domain Bacteria; phylum Pseudomonadota; class Alphaproteobacteria; order Rhizobiales; family Rhizobiaceae; genus Sinorhizobium. The sequence goes on along the minus strand of NZ_JASKLR010000027.1, from coordinate 33,140 downwards.
GCCACATCATCGCCGGCCATGTTCATCGCACCATCAGCGGCTCGAGCCGCGGCATTCCGTTCTCGATCTTCAAGAGCCCGGTTCATCAGCAGCCTATGCCCTTCGATACGCCGGACGCTTCGCTCTCCGTCGACGAACCGGCGGCCTATGGCATCGTTCTCGTTACGGATGACGGCGTCCTCGTCCACACAGAGGACTACGAAATTGCCCGGCGCGATGCGGCGATGGCGTAACAGCCATTTCGACGCCACCGCCTTCGTGTTAGGCTGGGCCATGAGCCATTTCGTTTCATCCAGCCAGGATTTCGACTGCCAGAGTTGCGGCGCCTGTTGTGCCTATTCGGCCGATTGGCCGCGCTTTTCGCTGGAAACCGACGAAGAGCTCGACCGCATTCCGGCGGAATATGTCGCTGCCGACCTCGGCGGCATGCGTTGCGAGAACGATCGCTGCACGGCGCTTGACGGCACGCTTGGACGTTACGTCGCCTGCAAGATCTACGCTGTGCGACCGATCGTGTGCCGGACCTGCATGCCCGGTGATGACGAATGCCTGATGGCGCGCGCACGGCATTTCGGCGCTGCCGCCTGACTACAGCGCCGCGCGTCTTATCAGACGCGCAAAGGACGCTGTAGCGCTTTGCATTGCTGCGTGTTTTTTTCTTAAATCGGCTACGATTTAGGGAGAACATGCAGTAGGGATCATCCGGTACTCGCTGCGACACTCCGCATGTTCCTCCGTTTCGTGGCGGCCAGGTAGCGAAACATTCCGATGATGCCGGAATTTGCCGGATGGATGTTCGGCCGTATCAAGCGTATTTTCTGCCACGAAATCAGAGGCGCCAGGGCGCCTGTTACCGCTCCGTGGAGGACCGCGTTCGATGAGCCAGACCAAGCCTCAAAAATCCCCCCCATCTGCCGATGCAGCACCGGCGCCCTTTGCCGACTTCGCGCCGCCGGTCCGGCCGCAAAGCAAGCTCCGTCAGGCAATCACGGCTGCCTATCGTCGCCCGGAAACGGAGTGCCTGCCGGCGCTGATCGAGGCGGCGACGCTGCCCAAGGAAACCCGCGACGCCGCCGCCAAAACCGCCCGCAAGCTGATCGAAGCACTCCGCGCCAAGCACAAAGGCTCGGGCGTGGAAGGGCTCGTGCACGAATATTCGCTGTCGAGTCAGGAGGGCGTTGCGCTGATGTGCCTTGCGGAGGCGCTGCTGCGCATTCCCGATACGGCAACCCGAGACGCGCTGATCCGCGACAAGATCTCCGATGGCGACTGGAAGTCGCATCTGGGCGGCGGCCGCTCGCTCTTCGTCAACGCCGCGACCTGGGGTCTCGTCGTCACCGGCAAGCTGACCTCGACCGTCAACGACCGCAGCCTTGCCGCGGCGCTGACGCGGCTCATCGCCCGTTGCGGCGAACCGGTGATCCGCCGCGGCGTCGACATGGCGATGCGGATGATGGGCGAGCAGTTCGTCACCGGCGAGACGATCGACGAGGCGCTGCGCCGCTCGCGCGCGCTCGAACAGAAGGGCTTCCGTTATTCCTACGACATGCTTGGCGAGGCGGCGACGACGGCCGCCGACGCGGAACGCTATTACAAGGACTACGAAGCCGCGATCCATGCGATCGGCAGGGCTGCCGCGGGGCGCGGCATCTATGAAGGCCCCGGCATTTCGATCAAGCTGTCGGCACTCCATCCGCGCTATTCGCGCGCCCAGGCCGCGCGCGTCATGGGCGAACTGTTGCCGAAGGTGAAGGCGCTCGCGCTCATCGCCAAGAAATACGACATCGGCCTCAACATCGACGCTGAGGAAGCCGACCGGCTGGAGCTGTCACTCGACCTCCTCGAAGAGCTTTGCCTCGACTCCGATCTCTCCAGCTGGAACGGCATGGGCTTCGTCGTGCAGGCCTATGGCAAGCGCTGCCCCTTCGTCCTGGATTTCATCATCGATGTGGCACGCCGCTCGGGCCGACGCATCATGGTTCGACTGGTCAAGGGCGCCTATTGGGACGCCGAAATCAAGCGCGCGCAGCTCGACGGGCTTGAGGATTTCCCGGTCTTCACGCGCAAGATCCACACCGACGTTTCCTATGTCGCCTGCGCCCGCAAGCTGCTTTCGGCAACCGACGTGATCTTTCCGCAGTTCGCCACCCACAACGCACAGACGCTCGCCACCATCTACCACATGGCCGGCAAGGATTTTCAGGTTGGCAAATACGAGTTCCAGTGCCTGCATGGCATGGGCGAGCCGCTCTACGACGAGGTTGTCGGCCGCAACAATCTCGACCGCCCATGCCGCATCTATGCGCCGGTCGGCACGCATGAAACGCTGCTTGCCTATCTCGTCCGCCGCCTGCTCGAAAACGGCGCAAACTCCTCCTTCGTCAACCGCATTGCCGATCCGGAGGTCTCTGTCGACGAGCTCATTGCCGATCCGGTCGAGATCGTTCGTTCCATGCCGGTCATGGGAGCGAAACACGACCAGATCGCGTTGCCGGCCAAGCTCTTCGGAGAGGCTCGCACCAATTCCGCCGGCGTCGATCTCTCGAATGAGGCCAATCTCGCATCGCTGACCGAGGCATTGAAGGCGAGCGCGGCAACCGCCTGGACCTCCGTGCCGCAGCTCGCGACCGGCGCAGCCTCGGGCGAAACGCGCCCCGTCGTCAATCCCGGTGACCATCGCGACATCGTCGGTTCGGTGACGGAAACGTCGTACGACGATGCCAAGCGCGCGGCGCGTCTCGCTCGCGAGGCCGCCGAAGCGTGGGCCGCCGTTCCCCCAACCGAAAGGGCCGCCTGCCTTGACCGCGCAGCCGATCTGATGCAGGCGCGCATGCCGACACTGCTTGGGCTGATCGCCCGCGAGGCCGGCAAGTCCCTGCCGAATTCGATCGCCGAGGTGCGCGAGGCAATCGATTTCCTGCGTTACTACGCCGAACAGACCCGCCGCACGCTCGGCCCGGCCCACAGGCCGCTCGGCCCGATCGTCTGCATCAGTCCATGGAACTTCCCGCTGGCGATCTTCACCGGTCAGATCGCCGCCGCGCTCGTCGCGGGCAATCCGGTGCTTGCCAAACCGGCCGAGGAAACGTCGTTGATCGCGGCAGAAGGTGTGCGTCTCCTGCACGAGGGGGGCATTCCTGCCAATGTGCTGCAGCTCCTGCCCGGTGACGGCCGCGTCGGTGCCGCGCTGGTCGCCGCACCGGAGATCGCCGGCGTAATGTTCACCGGCTCGACCGAAGTCGCACGGCTCATTCAGGCGCAACTCGCCGACCGGCTTTCGCCTGCAGGACGGCCGATCCCGCTGATCGCCGAGACCGGCGGCCAGAACGCGATGATCGTCGATTCCTCCGCCCTTGCCGAGCAGGTCGTCGCAGACGTGATCGCCTCGGCCTTCGACAGCGCCGGCCAGCGCTGCTCGGCGCTGCGTGTGCTCTGCCTGCAGGAGGACATCGCCGATCGCACGCTCGCCATGCTGAAGGGAGCCCTGCATGAACTGAACATCGGCCGCACCGACCGTCTTGCCGTCGACGTCGGCCCAGTCATAACGGCCGAGGCGAAGGGCATCATCGAAAAGCACATCGACGCGATGCGCGGGCTTGGCCGCAAGGTTGAACAGATCGGTCTTGCGAGCGAAACGGATCTGGGCACCTTCGTGCCGCCGACGATCATCGAGCTTCAGAAACTCTCCGATCTCAAGCGTGAGGTCTTCGGACCGGTGCTGCACGTCATCCGTTACCACCGTGATGATCTCGATCGGCTGGTCGATGACATCAACGCGACCGGCTACGGCCTGACCTTCGGCCTCCACACCCGTCTCGACGAGACGATCGCGCATGTGACCAGCCGTGTGAAAGCCGGCAACCTCTATGTGAACCGCAACATCATCGGCGCCGTCGTCGGCGTGCAGCCCTTCGGCGGACGCGGCCTTTCGGGCACCGGTCCGAAGGCTGGCGGCCCGCTCTACCTCGGCCGGCTGGTGACGACCGCACCGGTGCCGCCGCAGCACAGCTCGGTGCACACGGACCCCGCCCTCTTCGACTTCGCCAAGTGGCTCGACGGCCGCGGCGCGAGGACCGGAGCGGAAGCGGCACGCAACGCAGGCAGCAGTTCGGCCCTCGGGCTGGAGCTCGAGCTGCCAGGTCCCGTCGGCGAGCGCAATCTCTACGCGCTGCACCCGCGCGGCCGGATCCTGCTCGTGCCGGAAACCGAGGCGGGTCTCTACCATCAGCTCGCCACGGCGCTCGCGACCGGCAACAGCGTCGTCATCGACGCCGCCTCCGGGCTGCAGCCCTCGCTTAAGAGCCTTCCGCAGAGTGTCTCCCTCCGCGTCTCCTGGTCGAAGGACTGGGCGGCCGACGGCCCCTTCGCCGGCGCCCTTGTTGAGGGAGACGCCGAGCGCATCCGCGACGTCAACAAGGCGATCGCCGCGCTCCCGGGTCCGCTGGTGCTCGTCCAGGCCGCGTCGAGCGAGGAGATCGCCCGCAATCCAGACGCCTATTGCCTGAACTGGCTGCTCGAAGAGGTTTCGACCTCGATCAACACTGCTGCCGCCGGCGGCAATGCCAGCCTTATGGCGATCGGCTGAGCCTGTGGCCCCTCCCCACAAGGGAGGGGTCGATCTGCCGCACCCAATCCGCTCGCTTTGATCGCCGTGGCAGGATCAAGTGTTTGGGCATGACATTCCACCGCAGCGCGCGCCAAAGCCCCTGCCCGTTGTGGGGAGGGGTTTGCGGCAATCCAGATAGATGACGAAACACCGCCGATCCGCTATCAGCGTCCCCAAAACGGAAGAAGCGGATGTTCACTCTCCATCGCATCGAGACCTCGACACAGGACATCAAGAAAAGCCGGTTCCTGGCGATCGCCGGTCCGATCGAGGATGAACAATCGGCAAAGGCCTTTCTCGCCGCCCATTCCGACCCCACCGCCAATCACAATTGCTGGGCCTGGCGCATCGGCCAGACCTATCGCTTCAATGACGACGGCGAGCCGAGCGGCGCGGCGGGCAAGCCGATCCTCGCGGCGATCGACGGCCAGTCGCTCGACCGCGTCGCGATCGTCGTCATCCGCTGGTTCGGCGGCGTCCTGCTTGGAAGCGGCGGGCTGATCCGCGCTTATGGCGGCACTGCGGCACTCTGCCTTCGGTCTGCTGAAAAAGTCGAACTCGTCGACACGCAGTGCGCCACGATCGTCTGCGACTTTGCGGATCTTGCCCTGATCAAAGCACGGCTAACGGCCCGCGGCGTAATGCTCGCCGGAGAAACATTCACGGATACAGGGGCGGTCCTGACGGCCGAGGTGCGGCGGGACGTCGCGACGGAGGTCGTTGCACTCGTCACCGATCTCAGTCGCGGCAAGGCGACCGTCTCGCTCGACGACTGAACTTCCATGCGAAACACAACCAGCATAGAAGTCACGCCGACGCAGAACACGACGAGGACATCGAAATGAAAACGCGAGTTTTGGGACGAACGGGTGCAACGATCTCGGAAATCGGCTTTGGCGCCTGGCAGATCGGCGGTGCCTGGGGCGACGTCAGCGAAGACGACGGCAAGCGCGCGCTTCACGCCGCGCTCGATAGCGGCGTCACCTTCATCGACACGGCGGACGTCTATGGCGACGGGCGTTCGGAAAAGATCATCTCTGCGGTGCTGAAGGAGTGCGGCGGTGAAAAGCCCTTCGTTGCCACCAAGGCCGGCCGCCGGCTCAATCCCCATGTCGCCGACGGCTATACGGCCGCCAATATCGAGGCCTTCATCGACCGCAGCCTGACGAATCTCGGTGTCGATACGCTCGATCTCGTGCAACTGCATTGTCCACCGACGGATGTCTACTACCGCCCCGACGTCTTCGGCGCGCTCGACCAGTTGATGGTCAAGGGCAAGATCCGCCACTATGGTGTCTCCGTCGAAAAGGTCGAGGAGGCGCTGAAGGCGATCGAATATTCGGGCGTCGCCACGGTTCAGATCATTTACAACATCTTCCGGCAGCGTCCGCAGGAACTCTTCTTCGCCCAGGCGCGGAAGAAGAATGTCGGCGTCATCGTGCGTGTTCCGCTCGCCTCCGGCCTGCTAACGGGGAAGATCGGCAAGGACACGGTCTTCGCCGCTGACGACCACCGCAATTTCAACCGCCACGGAGAAGCCTTCGATGTCGGAGAAACCTTCGCCGGCGTGCCTTTCGACGTCGCGCTCGAAGCGGTGGATGAACTGCGCGCGCTGGTGCCGGAAAATGTGCCGATGGCCCAGTTTGCCCTTCGCTGGATCCTGGAGCAGGCGGCCGTTTCCGTCGTCATTCCCGGTGCCCGCAACGAGGCGCAGGCGCAGTCGAACGCCGCGGCGAGCGCGCTGCCCGCGCTTGACGATAAGACCATGGCCGCGATCGCCGCGCTTTACGAGCGGCTGATCAAGGTTCATGTTCATCACAGATGGTAGGAAACGGCGCTCCGCAGAAGATGCGGGGTCTCGGAAGGAAGGCACCGATGCAAGAGGCCTTCGATCTGGAGCGCTTCGTGAAAGCGCAGGAAAGCACGTACCGTGCCGCACTGGCGGAACTCGCCGCCGGCGCCAAGCGAACCCATTGGATGTGGTTCATCTTTCCGCAGATTGCAGGCCTCGGCCAATCGCCGACGGCGCAATATTATGCCCTTGCCAACCTCGATGAGGCGCGTGCCTATCTGCGGCACCCGCTGCTTGGTCACCGCATCCTCGAATGCACGGAAGCGGTGAACTCTGTTCAGGGGCGATCCGCACTCGAGATTTTCGGCCGACCGGACGATCTCAAGTTTCGCTCGTCCATGACGCTCTTCGAGAGAGCCGCCCCGACGGTCGGCGCCTTCGCACGGGCGCTCGAGCGCTATTTCGACGGCCTGAGAGATCCGAGGACGCTCCAAATCCTCAACCGGGACTGAATTCCTAACCCGTCACTACAGAGACGTGACCGGCATCTGGGAAAGAACAAACAGGAGCAATGTCGCAAAGGCTGCCAGCCCGACAATGATCAGCATCAGTTCCTTCATCATATAGCGATACATAAAATCCTCCCACGGATGACGTCGGGAAGCATGCAACTTCATATGGGATCCGGATCACCGAACTTGAAGGCGCGCCCGCACACAACACCGTGAAATGCGGCCGCGGCTGCGTGCCTTCCAAGATCGACAAATGGTCACGCTGCCAAGCTAAACGCGCGAAGACGAGCTTCGATCGCTTGCACAATCAGAAAAAACGCGCAGCGACGGAGAGGTTGCGATCGGTGGTGGAATTACTATCTGTATAATTATCCTCGTCAGGTCGTGTGGAGCTTGCCCATGATCGCCAGGCTGACCCTGCAGACCCTCATTTGGTTTGCAATCATTGGAGTGGTGCTCTTTGCCTCCGCCGGAACGCTTGAGTGGCCGGCCGCGTGGGTCTTTCTCGCGGCGATGCTGGCGCTCTCCCTGATCGCCGGACTGTCGCTCGCCCGGCATGATCCCGCACTGCTCAAGGAAAGACTGTCGGCACCTATTCAGAAAGGGCAGCCTTTCGCGGACAAGGTGCTGACCACCGTCATCCTTCTGTTCCTGCTCGGCGCGTTTGCATTCATGGCACTCGACGCCGTACGGTTCGGTTGGTCGTCGGTTCCCGAGTGGGTACAGGTCGTCGGCGGCTCGGCGCTCCTGTTCTCGATCTGGTTCGACTACCGGACGTTCAGGGAAAACAGCTTCGCGGCACCTGTCGTGAAGATCCAGAGGGAACGAGCGCAAAGGGTGGTTACTACGGGACCATACCGCTACGTCCGCCATCCCCTCTACGCCGGCGCCCTCATCTTCATCACGGGCACCTCGCTGCTCCTCGGCTCCTGGTGGGGGCTGGGGGCGGTGCTCGTGCTCATCGCTTTGCTGGCCATGCGCATCGGCATCGAAGAAAAGGAGCTCCGGACCGGTCTTGCGGGATACGACGCCTATGCAGCGCGCGTGCGCTATCGCCTGATCCCCTATGTCTGGTAGCCTGCGCCTCAATCAGGCGCTACCGGAGGATGTCATGTCGGACTCTGCTAACGACGGGATCCTGCAGCACAACCGCGAAGCGTCGGCAATCTGGGGAGCAGGAGGCCGACACTACGACCTTGTCAGCCTCGCGATTTCGGGCGCGTTGGCGCCGCCGCCCAGCGATTGAGCCCGAAGCCCGGCGACGAAGTGCTCGACATTGCGACCGGCACCGGATGGAGCGCGCGCCATGCGCCAAGCTTCGGCGCAAAGGTGACGGCGATCGACATTTCAACGGATTTGATCGATGCGGCGCGCGGATTGTGGACCGGCGTCGAGCCGCCGATCGATTGCCAAGTCGGCGACGCGAGAACCTGCCCCTCGCGGATGAACACTTCGACAAGGTGCTCTCGACTTCCGGCGTGGACTTTGCCTCCTTAGGCTATCTACTAGTCGGAAGAAATTTAACGACAAGGGACACTGAAATGTTTGGAATCTCACCGATCGGTTGGGTGCACACGCTCGGCAGCTTGCCCGCCATCCCACTGGCTATCTATATGTTTGCTCGCTACGGACGGATTGTGCCTCGGTCAGCGCCCGGCGTCGCTTATTTCGTCTCAATGCTGATTGGCGGGGCATCGGCGTTCCTCGTCGCGCATCAGCCCGCGAGCTACGGCATTGGTGCGGCAACAATCCTGCTGCTGCTCGCCGGATACGGCATCGACCGTGTTTCGAGCGTTGGGCGTGCGGGCAAGTACCTCGAAACAATCCTCCTCAGCCTGACGACGTTTCTGCTGATGGTGCCGACCGTTTCCGAAACCCTGCGCCGTGTTCCAGACGGTCACCCCTTAGTTGCCGATCTGAACTCGCCCCTTCTCCTTGGGTCACAAGCCAGTCTGCTTGTCATTCTCATCGTTGGCTTGACAGCCCAGATCATCCATTTGCGCAAGCAAGGCAAGCTCGCGGCATTCGTCTCGCCAGCCGAGGGGTCGGCTGAATGATGTGGGCGGGCAGAGATGCGGCGACGCCGTTCAACACCGATGATCGACCGTCAATGGGGAGTGCCGATCTCGCTGTGGTCGCGCATTCCCTCACATCGCGATCCAGATACTCGCGCTCGGCAAATATCACCATGCCTTGAAGACGGCCGGCATCGCGGCATCGGGAGGGCGTGACCGCCTTCGCTAGGCGTATCGCGCCGGAAGAGGGCAAATGGGTTCGCCAGGATCTCGGTGAGCTTGCCTGACGTCTTGGCCGGAAATCGCCGCTTGGAGGCGCAAAGCTATCGCCCAAATGACGAATCTCGCGCTCTGCCTTGCGCAAAGACACGATATTCGAGCGTGAGCGATTCGAACTTTTCACCGCCGAAACGCCGTCGCTCCCACGATTTTTCGCCTCTTGGCCATCTACCGCGCTTCGCGGGAGCGTAGCCCTGACTGGGATCGCGGCAATTTTCGGCGTTAATGTAACGGAAATGAAAGACTTGGCGCACCCGAAGAGATTCGAACTCCTGACCCCCAGATTCGTAGTCTGGTGCTCTATCCAGCTGAGCTACGGGTGCTTGCCTGAAGCGGTGAGAACCGCTTGCGTGGCGATCCTCTACTGGGTCCTTTCGGCGATTGCAAGCGCCTTTCGGGAAAAAATTTCATTTTTGCGACAACCGTGGATGATGCGCTGGAGAGAGCTATCAGGGCGCGGCGAGGACCTAAGGGCGGAATATCAGGGCCGCGCCTTCGAACGGAAGGCGTCCAACGGCACCGGGCGATCGGGCAGTTCGATGCGGAACAGCGTGCCGGGCGTCGGCTTTTCCACGAGCGCTATCGTCCCGCCATGGGCGAGCACCAGTTCGCGGGCAATGGCAAGGCCAAGCCCCGTGCCGCCGGAGCGCGCCGAGCCGCGGAAGGCGGCAAAGAGGTTTTCGCGTGCCTTGGCTGGCATGCCCGGCCCGGTATCGTCCACCGAGATCGCAACCACGCTTCCCGTGCGGATGGCGGAAACGGAAACCATCTTGGCGCGGCCGTCCTCCGGCTCGTGTTGCGTCAACGCCTGCACGGCATTGCGGCAGAGATTGTGCACGACGCGAAAAAGCTGCTCGCTGTCCGCATCGACGACGACGTCGTCCCGAATCTGGATCTCGAAATCGATACCGCTCTGGCGGTCGATCGCCAGGAGCTCGGCAACATCCTCGACGAGTGGTCGCAGGGCGACAAAGCGACGGTGCGGCTCTGCCTCGGCCGTGCGCCCGTAGGAGAGCACCTCCTGCGTATAGCCGACGGCGCGATCGATCGTTCTCAGGAGCGTCGGCGCGAAACGTTTGACCACCGGATCATCAACGTCGGCGAGCCGGTCGGAAATGAGCTGCGCGGACGAGAGAATGTTGCGCATGTCATGGTTGATCTTCGAAACGGCGAGGCCGAGTTCGGCGAGGCTTTTCTGTTGCTTCAGGGTTTTCTGCAGTTCGCGCTGCATGCTCGCGAGATGCTGACCGGCGACCGCCAGTTCATCCCTGCCTTCCGGCGAAACGAGGAGGCGCTCCGGGTTGGACGGCTCGTCGGCGAACTCCTGCATGCTCGTCGTCATCCGCCTGATCGGCACGATCAGCATGCGATTGATGGCGAGAAAGATCAGTGCCGCCGTGATCAGCGAAATCACGATCGACAGAAGGAAGACGTTGCGCGAATAAACGAGCATCGCCTTGCGCAAGCCGGCATCCTTCATCACCAGCTCGATCGTCGCATCGCTTTCGCCGAGCGGACCATAAACCCGCACGATCCGGCTGCCGCCGAACAGCAGCGTATCGAATGCATCGCGTATCGCGCCGACAGGGGTAAAGTTGGCGATGTCGTATTCCCCGTCGATCGCCGGGGGCATGTCGACGCTGGCGATCATCCGCGACGCATCCTTGCGGCGAATGACGATGGCCTTGGTTCCCGTCGCCATCAGCGTGTCGCGTTGCACGGCACGCGGAAGCTCGACATTCTGCAGCCCGTCCACGGCGACGGCCGCGGCGGCCACGGTATTCAGCCGATCCTGAAGCCAACGGATCCGCATATTGGCGACCGACGGCACAAAGATCAGCACTTCCGCGAGCATGACGAAAGCCACCGTCAAAAGCAGCAACTTGCCGGAGAGCCCGCGAAGAAACCCGACGGCCGCTCGGGGCATCGCACTCGCATTGGCCGGACGCGCGTCTTCCACCATAACTCTAGAACATTCCCTGCAACTTACAGCGCCGCGCGTCCAATTGGACGCGCTAAGCTCGCTGAACACTTTGAACTGCTGCATGGTTTTCTCCTTGATCGATTCCGATTCAAGGAATCATGCAGTAGAGCGGATGAGGAAAACTGTGCGCGGTTTTTCGCCCCCATTCCGCTCCAACTCAATAGAATAGGCCACGATGACTTGGGTCGATTCGACCCAACCATCGTGGTCTAGCCGAAATACCGCAGCATTCCGATTACCGACCGGACGAGCGGACTTCGCGCCATGGGGGCATAATAGGAGATCGATGCCTGTTTTCCAATCTCGGACAAGGTCGGATACGGAGCCACATAGCCGCGAAAATGCTTGAGTGTCAGCCGATTGGCGATGGCAAACGCAAAGCCGTTGATCATCTCTCCGGCGCCGGGACCGGCGATCGCCGCCCCGATGATCCGTCCGCGCCGGCCGACCGTGATCTTGATCAGCCCTCGGTCGAGACCGTCGGTGCGGGCGCGATCATTTGCGGAAAAATCCCAGCGGACGACGTCGACCCGGCCGAACTTTTCCCGCGCCTCTGCCTCGCCAGGGCCGACCTGCGCAAGCTCCGGATCGGTAAACGTCACCCTCGGAACAATGTCGCGGTCTTCGCGCGCCGGCATTCGGAACAGGATCTGCTGCAGCACGAGCCGCGCATGGTAGCTCGCAACATGGGTGAACTGCAGGCCGCCTGCGGCATCGCCGATCGCATAGACGCGGCGATTGCTTGTACGCATGCCCGTGCCAACGGCAATCCCCTTCGCGTCGTGGCGAATACCGGCGGCGCCGAGGTCGAGAGAAGCATGGTTGGGGACACGGCCCGCGGCCAGCAAAAGATCGCTGCCATCGACCGCGAACCGCCCTTTCGCATTCTCGCAAAGCAGCCGGACGCCGCCCGCCTGCCGCTCGACCGACAGGATGGCGGTTTGCTCGTGTAGCACGGTGTCCTCGGCGCGGACCGCCTCCAGGACGATCGCTGCCAGTTCCGGATCGCTGCTCGAAAGCGCCTTGCCGGCCTCGACGACCGTCACGCGTGCCCCGATCCTGCGATATGCCTGCGCCATCTCCATGCCGACCGCTCCGGCGCCGACAATGACGAGGTGTTCCGGCAGCCGCTTCAGATCGAAGAGTGTCTCATTGGTAAGGTACGGCGCCTCCACCAGCCCTGGGATTGCGGGAATGGCCGGCGACGAGCCGGTGGCGATCACGAAGCGCCGCGCCCGGATGAGAAGGTCGCCGGCCGCGACCGTTCTGTCGTCGACGAACCGGGCCGTGTCGGCGATGACCTTCACGCCGAGGCTCTCGAAACGCTCGGCGGAATCATGCGGCGCGATTGCGCCGATGACCGCGTGGACCCGCGCCTGCAGTCGCTCGTAGTCGACGACCGGCTCGCCTGCTGCGATGCCGAATTCTCCCGCTGCTCGGATCGCCTGTGCATGTTTCCCGGCCGCAATCAGCGCCTTCGACGGCACGCAGCCAAAGTTCAGGCAATCCCCACCCATTCGGCCGCGCTCGACAAGGACGACCGGCACGCCGAAGGCCGCGGCACCCGCAGCCACGGACAGGCCTGCCGCACCGCCGCCGACCACGCAGATATCCGGATTGAGGATTTTCGCCACGCTGTCTTCCGCCCCGTCACACCGTCTTGCGGCGTGACTGTATTAGCTTGAACACCAGAGGCAATGCCGCGATGAGCGCAAGCGCCGCGAGCCCGAGCGAAATATCCCTCGTCGCAAAATCCGAAAGCGTAAGCTCGCCTCCGGACGCCGCCGAGCGGGCGATCACGTCATCGAGGCTGCGGCCGAGCCAAGCATAGGCGAGCGTGCCCGGCACGATGCCGATCAGCGTTGCTGCCGCGAAAGTGCGCAGCCTCACATCAAAGAACGCAGGCGCAATGTTGACGATGAAGAAGGGAAAAATCGGCGCCAGCCGCAAGATCAGGAGATAAAGGAACGCATTGCGCCGGAACCCATCCGCGAGCCGGTCCAGGAAGCGACCGGCGCGCGGCCGCAGGAGGTCCCCGAGGACCCCGCGCGCGGCAAGGAACAGAAGGCACGATCCGAGCGTCGCCGCCACGATCGCCATGGCTGCGCCGGTGATACAGCCGAACAGGAATCCGGAGAATATGGTCAGCACCGACGCAGCCGGGATCGAAAAGACGACCACTGCGACATAGACCGCAAAGAAAGCCGCGCCCGCTCGAAGCGGGTAGGCATCGACATAGGCGCTGAGGGTCTCGCGGTGGTGGACCAGCGCCGTCAACGAAAGATATTGCGGCAGGCCAAACGCGTAACAAGCGGCACCACCGACGAGCAGAAGAGCGAATGGCACGAACCGCCATGGCGAACGACGCGCCGCATGTCCAGCGTCGCTCCGCCCCGACGAAGGGTTCAGGGCTGCATCTTCTGCCCCGTTTCTGGCACCATGGCTCATGCGGCTTGCTTTCGGCGAGATCTACCCTTGAGTTAGAGGGAATCCGGACCCGGAACCAATAACGAATGGTCGCGCCGTCAAACGTCAACGTGAACGGTTCGCCCTGACAACTCACGTTGCCGTGAAAGTGGATAGCACGATCCGGCGAGGCCCGTTGCACCAAAGACTGTTTCTCGCGGAAAACGCCGAGGCTTTCCCGCGAGAATATCATGACATCGGATGCGAGAAGCTCAAAACTCCTCCCAATCGTCCCGTGCAGCGGCGGAACTGCCGCCGAAGGCTCGGGCGACGCTGCCCATCATCCGCCGGGCGGGCGATGCGACGGGACGACTTGTTTCCCTTGCAGGTGCAATCACACCGGCATCCCGGTCGACCTTGAAGTAGGCGATCAGGTTCGCAAGGTTGCCGGTTTCGGCCGAAAGCTTGTGCGTCGCCGCGTTCGCCTCTTCGACCATCGCGGCGTTGCGCTGCGTGACCTGGTCCATCTGGTTGACGGCAGTGCTAACCTCGGCAAGCCCTGTCGACTGCTCGCGCGCGGCCGTCGCGATCGAATGGATATGGTCGTTAATCTTCAGAACGCGCGTTTCGATCTCGCCGAGCGCGGACCCGGTCGCCTGCACGAGCTTGACTCCGGTCGCCACTTCGCTGCCCGACTTGGAAATGAGCGTCTTGATGTCCTTGGCTGCGCTGGCCGCCCGCTGGGCGAGTTCGCGGACCTCCTGTGCAACGACTGCGAAGCCCTTGCCGGCGTCACCCGCACGCGCCGCCTCGACGCCCGCATTGAGCGCCAGAAGGTTGGTCTGGAAGGCGATTTCATCGATGACGTTGGTGATCTGGCCGATCTCGCTTGAAGCCTGCTCGATGCGGCCCATGGCCTCGACCGCACTACGGACGACGGAGGCGGATTCGGCCGCGCTTTCCTTTGCCTCAGTGACCATGACCGACGCTTCCTGCGCCCTCTCGGTCGAGCTGCGAACGGCGGCGGTGATCTCGTCGAGCGCCGCCGAGGTCTCCTCGAGCGAGGCGGCCTGCTGCTCCGTGCGCTTCGACAGGTCGTCCGCCGCCGAGCGCAGTTCGGATGCGTTGCCATTGATCGAGTCCGTCGTGGTGCGAACCTCGCGCAAGGTTTTCTGCAAGGTGGTGAGCGTGTCGTTGACGTTCCTTTGCAGTTCCGCGAAGGCGCCCTGGAACTGGCCGTTCATGCTCTGCGTCAAGTCGCCGGCTGCAAGGCTTGCGATGACCCGCCGCGTTTCGGAAATCCCGCTGTCGACGCCGCCGACGAGTTCATTGACGCTCGCAGCAAAACGGTTGAGGTCGTCGTTGCCGTAGTCCTTGCTGATGCGTTTGGTGAAATCGCCCGCGGCGGCCGCTGAGACGACGATGCCGATGCTCGACTGGAGATCGGCGCTCTTTTCCCGCAACGCCGCTTCCTGCGCGTTGAGTTCACGCACCGCGAGCCCATTCTGCTTGAAGATGGCGACGGCGGCGGCCATGTCGCCGATCTCGTCCTTGCGTCCGGCGAAGGGCACATCCGCCGACAGATCACCCCCGGCAAGCTGCTTCATGGTGCCCGTCAGGTCGAGGATCGGCCGGCTGAGCTGATTGGTGCCGATGTAGAAGGCCGTACCGATGCCGGCGATCAGCCCGAGGCCGGCGATCCCGAGCACGATCAGAACAACCGAGCGTTCAAAAGCTGCGATCTCGTCCGTGATGGCCTGAAGCGATTCCAGATTGGCATCCACGACCACGTCTATCTCGGCCTGGAAAGCCTTGCGGTTGGCGCGATTGGCGTCGTTGTTGCCCTGCTCGTTGGCAGCCTGCGGCGAAACCTCTCGGCCGAGACGGGCCGTCTCGATGCGGAAGGTCTTGAACTCGTCAGCGCGCTCCGCCAGTGCATCGAAGGAAGAAAGGTTGTCGGCGGGAACCAGCGGACGCCAGTCTTGGAGCAGCGCGTCGATCTTGTCGAGATTCTTGAGGAGGCCCTCCGCGAAGGGCTTTGCTTTTTCGATTGTCGGTGCGGCGTAGATGCCGCGCGATTCCATGACGACGCCGGTCACCAGACGATTGAGCCGCTCGCCCTTGAACGCCCGGTCAGATGCGTTCTGGAATTGATGAAGCTTGTCGTTGTATTGCGACACGATCAGCAAAGACATGCCGGTAATGGCGATCGCCAGCAGACTCATGATGCCGACGATCAAGTATATTTTCCCGCGAATTTTCATTCCTGTCCCCAACGCCCGCAGACGTCGCCCCCTTGGTGCACGGTGCTCGCTGCACACACAAAGGGAATGCTAAAATGCGCGTGGTTAACGAAAACCATCACCGGTCCGGCCAACATCTGGCGAGGCTGAATTAGGTTTTTGTTCACAGATCTGCACTACAGCGCCCCGCGGCTTATCCGACGCGCAAAGGTTGCTGCACAATTGTGAGTTGCTGCATGATTTCGTCCTTAGATCGACCGGTTTGAGGGATCATGCAACAAGCTCAGCGCGCCAAAGGAACCGCTGTCAGGCCTGGCGTCGGATGATCGCGGGGATCGGGAATTGACTTTGCCGGACATTTGTCCTTATAAGCCGCGCACGTCCGGTCAAACCATCCTGCCCGCAAGGCGGAGCTGTGCCCGGTTACGTAAACGCTCTTGCACTTTGCAAACCCAAGAAGGGCCGCACACCGCGGTATTTAAATAAATGAAGCGTACCTACCAACCGTCCAAGCTTGTTCGCAAGCGCCGTCACGGCTTCCGTGCACGCATGTCCACCAAGGGTGGCCAGAAGGTCCTCGCAGCCCGCCGGGCTCGTGGCCGCAAGCGTCTCTCGGCGTAAGCCGAGTTTGCCCGAAACCTCATGTCCGGGCATATGACGTCAGATAAAGACAAAACGACTGTCGGGCGGCTGAAAAGCCGTCCGCAGTTCTTGGCCGTCAGAGCTGGAGAAAGCCGCAAAGGCCCGCTATTTCTCCTCGAAGTGCTCGACCGCAAGGATATGGAAGGTGACGCCCGCGTCGGCTTCACCGTTACCAAGAAGCACGGCAATGCCGTAGAGCGCAACCGAATGCGCCGACGCCTCAAAGAAGCAGTGCGGCTTTCAGCCGGGTTTGCAATGAAACCCGGACACGACTATGTGATTGTCGCCCGACGCGATCTGCTGCATGCCCCCTTCGACGCATTGGCCCGGGCGCTTTGCGATCGCATCGAAAACAAGCCGAAACAGAAGCGGCCTTCGGCCGGTTCCAGGAAACCATGATGGAAAACAACCGCAATTATTTCGTCGCGATTGCACTGTCCGTGCTGATCCTCGTCGCTTGGCAATTTTTCTATGTCAATCCGAGGATCGAAAAGGACCGCATCGCTGCGGAACAAGCCCAGCAGACGCAACAGGCTCAACCACAGGGCGGCACGCAGCAGGCGACCCCGGGGCAGGCGCTGCCCAGCGGCGCCGTTCCGGGCGAAAGCCGCGACCAGGCCGTCGCCAAGTCTGCACGCGTGGAAATCGACACGCCGGCGCTTGCGGGATCCATCAACCTGACCGGCGCGCGTTTCGACGATCTGAAGCTCAAGGGCTA
The DNA here is from genome assembly GCF_030124325.1 of Sinorhizobium sp. 8-89. Lineage (GTDB taxonomy): Bacteria > Pseudomonadota > Alphaproteobacteria > Rhizobiales > Rhizobiaceae > Sinorhizobium. Next base: position 15,943 of record NZ_JASKLR010000027.1, on the reverse strand, counting down.
CCATGAGACGGTCAATCCGCAGAGCCCGGTCATTACCCTCTTCAGCCCGGCGGAAACCGCCGACGGCTATTTCACCGAGCTCGGTTATGTCGGCAACGACACGACCGGAACCATGCCCGGTCCGCAGACCGTGTGGACGCTTTCCGGCGGCGACAAGCTGACCGCATCCACGCCGGTGACGCTGACCTACACCAACGACAAGGGCATCACCTTCACCCGGACGATTTCCGTCGACGACCGTTACATGTTCCAGGTCGTCGACAGCATCAAGAACGGCGCCGCAGAGCCGGTTTCGCTCTCCGCCTACGGCCGCGTTACGCGCTTCAACAAGCCGACGACCCCGAGCATCTACGTGCTGCATGAGGGTTTCATCGGCGTGGCCGGCGACAACGGCCTGCAGGAATACGGCTATTCGAAGATCGAGGACGAGAAGTCGGTCGAGCCCGGCAAGGCCATCGGCGGCTGGCTCGGCATCACCGACAAGTACTGGGCGGCGGCGATCGTTCCGCCGCAGGCAACGGCCTTCGACACCCGTTTCTCCCACTTCACCGATGGCCGCGCGCGCTACCAGAGCGACTACAAGGCGGATGCGGTGACGATCGCTCCGGGCCAGACTTCAGAGGTGAAGAACCTGGTCTTTGCGGGCGCCAAGGAAGTGCCGGTCATCGACAATTACGAGGCTGCCTATTCCATCCCGCAATTCGATCTGATGATCGACTGGGGCTGGTTCTATTTCATCACCAAGCCGATGTTCAAAATGATGGACTACTTCTATCGGCTGTTCGGCAACTTCGGCATAGCGATCCTGATCACCACGATCGTCGTCAAGCTTCTCTTCTTCCCGCTCGCCAACAAGCAGTATGCGTCGATGGCGAACATGAAGAAAGTTCAACCGAAAATGGAGGAACTGAAGAAGAAATTCGGTGACGACCGCATGGGCCTGCAGCAGGCGATGATGCAGCTCTACAAGGAAGAGAAGATCAATCCGCTGGCTGGCTGCTGGCCGATTCTCCTGCAGATCCCGGTGTTCTTCGCGCTCTACAAGGTGATCTACGTCACCATCGAGATGCGCCATGCGCCGTTCTTCGGCTGGATCCAGGACCTGTCGGCACCCGATCCGACAACGATCTTCAACCTGTTCGGACTGCTGCCTTTCGACGTCCCTCTCTTCCTGCATCTCGGCGTCTGGCCGATCATCATGGGCATCACCATGTTCCTGCAGATGCGGATGAACCCGACACCGCCGGATCCGACGCAGGCAATGCTGTTCACCTGGATGCCGGTGGTTTTCACCTTCATGCTGGCGTCGTTCCCGGCCGGCCTCGTCATCTACTGGGCTTGGAACAACACGCTGTCGATCATCCAGCAGTCGATCATCATGAAGCGTCAGGGCGTGAAGATCGAGCTCATCGAGAACCTCAAATCCCTGTTCACGAAGAAACCCAAACCGGCGGAATAGCCGTTGGACGTCACACCGCTTCAAAGCCCTGGGTCGAACGATCCGGGGCTTTTTCTTTCCTCATTTCCGCTTTGCGACAACCGCCTGTCGCGAACGCCCGCGCCTGCAACCGGCAAGCAATCTATCGTCTGCCAGTTCCGATCCGGATTCCGTTCATGTCGCAACCGACCGTACTGCCGAAATCCGCCATGCCGGTGCAAGGCCGCGCAACCGGCATCGCGCTCGTTCTCGGCTCGGCGATCGTGTGGAGCTTCGGCGGCACGCTCGCGCGTTTTCTCGCAATCGACGACAGTTGGATTATCGTCTTCTGGCGGTCGATCTTCGCCGCGTTATTTCTGCTCGGCTTCATGCTTGTCCGCGACGGCGCTTCGAACATGACGCGGCTCTTCCGCGACATGGGCTGGCCGGGCGTCGCCGTCGGTTGCTGCTTCGCGACGGCATCCACGAGTTTCGTGCTCGCACTTGCCTACACGACCGTCGCCAATATCCTGCTCATTCAAGCGGGCGTTCCGCTTATTGCGGCCCTCATCGGCCGGGTCGTGTTCCGCGAAACTGTCTCATCACTCACCTGGCTCGCAATCGCCGCGGTCATCGCCGGCGTCCTGGTGATGGTTTCGGATTCGATTAGCGGCGCGGTCTCGCCGGTCGGGGATGCGCTTGCCCTGCTGATCGCATTCGCCTTCGCCTGCGCAACGGTCATCACCCGCCGCTATGCCGATGTCCGCATGACGCCGGCGGCCTGTCTTGGCACACTCATTGCCGCCACGATCGCGGCAACGCAGGCCTCGGGCTTTGCCGTCACTGCAGCCGAATTCGGAATCCTCATCGCTTTCGGGGCCTTGAATTTCGGCCTCGGCCTCGCCCTTTTCGTCACTGGTGCGAGGTTGCTTCCTTCGGCACTCGCGGCATTGCTTGGGACGGTCGAAACCGTGCTCGCGCCTCTCTGGGTCGCCGTCATCTACGACGAAATTCCCCGCGCGAGCACCATCGTCGGCGGGTCGATCGCGCTATTTGCCCTTTTTGCCTATCTCGCTATCGAACTCTGGCGGCAGCGCCGGTTGTTGCGCTGAGGCTTTCCATATGGCCGTGAAGCCAGTGCAAAGCCGGCCAACGCTTGACAAGTCGGACCAAAACATTGAAGCCGACCGGGCAACGAGGAAAAATCGAGCGATGACCGAGAAGAAGAAAAACCGGAACGATTCCTCCGCTTTCGGCCGCCCATGGATCTTTATTCGCGGCGTTCCTGCCATGAAGTTCCTGCCGCCCGAGGGTCCGCTGGAGATCGCCTTTGCCGGCCGCTCGAACGTCGGCAAATCGTCACTGATCAACGCCCTTGTCGGACAGAAGGGCCTCGCGCGCACATCGAACACGCCGGGCCGCACCCAAGAGCTCAACTATTTCGTGCCCGACGGCTATTCCGGCGAGGCCGGCGACCTGCCCCCGATGGCGCTCGTCGACATGCCCGGGTACGGCTACGCCCAGGCACCCAAGGAACAGGTCGATGCCTGGACCAAACTCGTCTTCGACTATCTGCGCGGCCGTTCGACGCTGAAGCGTGTCTACGTGCTGATCGACGCCCGTCACGGCATCAAGAAGAACGACGAAGAAGTGCTCGCGCTGCTCGACAAGGCCGCCGTTTCCTATCAGATCGTGCTCACCAAGACCGACAAGATCAAGGCGGCGGGCGTGCCTCGGCTGATCGCCGAAACAATCGAGAAGATCAAGAAACGTCCGGCCGCCTTTCCGGAGGTGCTATCGACCTCGTCGGAAAAGGGTGTCGGCATCGAGGAACTGCGCGCCGCGATCGATCTCGCGGTCACGCGCTGAGACCGGCGCATCTACCCGCGGACCAGCATATCCCACGACAAAGTCCTTGATCTTCGTCACTACCCCGACAGGCAAAGCGCTCTATCTTTGCGAGCGGCGGCATCCTTTTCGCCGGCCGGGCCAAGATCCAGGAGAGAGACATGTCCGATCTGATTGTCGTGGGTTTCGATTCGATGGAAGAGGCCGACAGGGTTCTCTTGAAGCTGAACAGCCTGAGCAAGGAATATCTGGTCGATCTCGAAGATGCTGTCGTCGTCGTGCGCGATGGCGAAGGCAAGGTGCATCTGAAGCAGAGCCTAAATCTCACTGCCGTCGGTGCGACCTCGGGCCTTCTTTCCGGTTCGCTCTGGGGTGGCCTCGTCGGCCTGCTTTTCCTCAATCCGCTCGCAGGCTTCGCGATCGGTGGCGCACTCGGTGCTGGCGCCGGGGCGCTTTCCGGCTCGCTCACCGACTACGGCATCGACGACGACTTCATCAAGTCGCTCGGCAGCACGATCCCGAACAGTTCCTCGGCGCTCTTCATTCTGGTGCGCAAGGTGCAACCGGAGAAGGTGCTGGCCGAATTTTCGGGCCTGCGCGGCCGTGTGCTGAAAACGTCGCTCTCGCCCGAGCAGGAGCAAAAGCTCCAGGCCGCACTCTCCGACGTGCAGACACCCTCGCCGCAGGCGGGCACGTTTTAAGCGTTTGCTCTTCGTCGTTCCCTAGCGGCGCCTCATACGCATCGGCCCTGCGCGTCACGGTCACGCGCACCGGCCGCTGGTCACGCGGCGGCCGGCGCAAATTTGAGCGCCAGTCCGTTGATGCAGTGCCGCTTGCCGGTCGGCGGCGGACCGTCGTCAAAAATGTGGCCGAGATGCCCGCCGCAGCGGCGGCAGTGGCATTCGGTCCTTGTCATGAACAGGGAATTGTCCTCGCGTGTGCCGACCGCGCCCGGGAGCGATTGCCAGAAGCTCGGCCAACCGGTACCGCTGTCATATTTGGCATCGGAGGAGTAAAGCGCCAGGTCACATCCCGCGCAGTGGAAAATCCCTTTGCGTTTCTCGTTATTCAGCGCGCTCGTGAAGGGCCGTTCCGTGTTCTCCTGCCGCAGGATGCTGTATTGCTCCGCTGTCAGGATCGCCCGCCACTCCTCGTCCGTCTTTACGACCTCGAAAGTTTCACTGTTGGCCGCGCGCGCGGCAGGCGCAAAGCCACGGGCGACCGTCGATGCGGCGAGTGCGGCGCCCGCCACCAGGAAATTGCGACGGTTCGTCATGAGAACCTCCCGTCCAAAGACGCATTTGCCGTTGATGCTCGTATTAGAGACTAGCGGACCGACGGAAGCGGGACAAAACAAAGTCCATCAAACCGCCGTGAGAGAGCCGCAGGCAGCAGAGCGCGAGTCGCCCGGGCGGCGGGTCGTTGCCCGCCGCCTGCGATTGTCAACCTTTCGGCAGCAGTACCTTGTTGATGACGTGAATGACGCCGTTCGACTGTTTCACATCGGCGATCGTCACCCAGGCCGTGCCACCAGTTTCATCGGTCAGTCCGATCTTGCCGCCGTCGGTCTTGGCCTTCAGGATGCAACCGCCGATCGTCTTGACGTCGTGTTCCCCGCCGTCGTCCTTGATCATCGCCGCGATCGTCGCCGACATCGCGTCGGCGGCGACGACATGGCAGGTCAGAACGGTCGTAAGCTTGTCCTTGTTCTCAGGCTTCAGCAGCGTGTCGACCGTGCCGGCCGGCAGCGCCTCGAAGGCCGCGTTCGTCGGTGCGAAGACGGTAAAGGGTCCCTTGCCCTGCAGGGTCGCGACGAGACCGGCCGCCTTCACGGCCGCAACCAGCGTCGTGTGGTCCTTCGAGTTGATGGCATTTTCGACGATATTCTTCTCGGCATACATCGGCGCGCCACCCACCATCGGGTTCTCGGCGTAGGCGGCGACCGCACCTGTCGTGAACATGGAGGCGACGAGTGCCGAACGGATCACAAACCTGAACATCTCTCTCTTCCTTCCTGTTGCGCTTGCCCGCTGAGACGACCTTGAAAGGGTCCGCTCGGGCGATTGCTGTTCCTCCCAGGGAACATTGACAAGCAACGGGAGGCGCGGAGAAAGAGTTTCAGGCGGCGCGCTCTGCTTCTATCCATCTGAAAGACGACGTCTTTTTGCTGGAAGCGCTGCAGGCGCCAGCGTCTGCCTAGAGATGGCGAGCCTTGCCGGAGGCAATGACGGGACCCGTCGGTAAGCCGGTCGGCGAGCCGCCAAGCGGCTCGACACTGACGGCAAGGGTCGCGTCCTCGATGAACTTCGTCCGCATTTCGGGCGGCACCAGGAGTTCGCCTTCGCCGGACTGCGGCAGTACTCCCAGCGAGATCGCCGGATTGCTGCCCTCGATCAGCCAGAGTTCGAGAGACTTCTCCTCCGGCTGCCGCGCCGCCACCGGCGTCAGCTTCAGACTGCCGGATGTCCTGTCGAAACGGGCAACCAGATTGATGGTATTGCCTTCGCCGGAAAGCTCCGCCACCAGCGGCTGACTTTGCGGCTCGCTGAAGAGGCCAGCCATCGACGCGCCCATGATCGCGACGGCAGCAAGCGAAGCGATGGCGAGGCTGCGCCAGAGAAGAAGCGAGTTCCAGAAGCCGACCGGAGGAGCGGCCACCGGAGCAGGCGGAAAAATGCTGCGCTCCACGGCAGCAAGCACATGGGCTGGCGGCCTAACCGCTTCATAGGCATCATCGAAGGAGGCGAGATTGTGCTGCCAGCGATCGACCATGGCGGCGAAATTCCGGTCCGATGCCATGCGCGCCTCGACCTTGCGGCGGTCCTCCGCCGACAGAACGCCGAGCACATATTCCCCGGCGATCACTTCATCGCGGCGAAAATCTCCGCTCTCGGGATTCTGCGTCGTCATCGCTCCATGCACTCTCTCAGCTTCAGGAGGCTGCGTCTCAACCAGGTCCGCATCGTATTGAGCGGTACCGCGAACATCTCGGCCAGTTCCTGGTAGCTCAATCCTTCGACATAGGCTCGGCGCACCGCCTCGGCGCGATCCTTCTCGAGCTCCTCCATGCAGGCGTCGATCCGCCTGCCTTCCGACCGGACTGCTGCCGATCGTTCCGGATCTGGAGCAGGATCAGCCAAATCATAGGCCTCGTCAATCGCGTTTGCGACGGGTTTTCGCGCTCGGATGTGGTCGATCGCATGGTTGCGTGCGATTGCCGTGAGCCAGGACATCGGACTCGCCTGCCCGGTCGCGAAACGGTCGGCGCGTTGCCATACCTTGACGTAGATTTCCTGTAGCGCTTCTTCCGCTTCGCTGTGATCCTTGAGAATACGAAGACAAACGCCGAAAAGTTTGGGACTCGTCTGGCGATAGAGCGCCACAAAGGCATCGCGGTCTCTCAGGGCCACGCGGCCAAGCAGCGCGGAGATCTCCTCATCAGCCATGACGATTGCGCCCCTCACGGCATCAAAGCATCACCATAGGATAGAGAGACCGCCAGAACCAGCAGGAGTGTCATTACGGCTTTATGTTGCCCGCCGATCATTCCATCCTTTCGGAACTTGCGTTTTCGCCATGAAAGGCTCTAAACAGCACCCGATATTTTCGAGGATCCGCCATGTCCGCATCAGAAAGTGAAATCCAGGCACGCCTGCTCACACAAGCGCTGCCCTACATGCAGCGCTACGAGAACAAGACGATCGTCGTCAAATATGGCGGCCATGCCATGGGCAATCCGGAACTGGGGCGCGCGTTCGCCAGCGATATCGCGCTTCTGAAACAGTCCGGTGTCAACCCGATCGTCGTGCATGGGGGCGGGCCGCAGATCGGCGCCATGCTGACAAAGATGGGCATCGAATCGAAATTCGAAGGCGGCTTGCGCGTCACCGACGAGAAGACCGTCGAGATCGTCGAGATGGTGCTTGCCGGCTCGATCAACAAGGAAATCGTCGCCCTCATCAACCAGACCGGCGAGTGGGCGATCGGCCTTTGCGGCAAGGACGGCAACATGGTCTTCGCCGAAAAGGCGAAGAAGACCATTCGCGACCCCGACTCCAACATCGAACGCGTTCTCGATCTCGGCTTCGTCGGCGACGTGGTCGAGGTGGACCGCACCCTGATCGACCTGCTCGCGCGCTCGGAGATGATTCCGGTGATTGCACCGGTGGCGCCCGGCCGCGACGGCCACACCTACAATATCAACGCCGACACCTTCGCCGGCGCCATTGCCGGTGCGCTCAACGCGACCCGCCTGCTCTTCCTCACCGACGTTCCGGGCGTGCTCAACAAGCAGGGTGAACTGATCAAGGAACTGTCGGTGGCGCAGGCGCGCGCGCTGATCGCCGACGGCACGGTTTCCGGCGGCATGATCCCGAAGGTCGAGACCTGCATCGACGCGATCAAGGCCGGTGTGCAGGGCGTGGTCATTCTCAACGGCAAGACCGCCCATTCGGTCCTGCTCGAGATCTTCACCGAGCACGGCGCGGGCACGCTGATCGTGCCGTGATCTGCCATAAGAGTGCCGTGGTTACCTGGCGGCGTTCTTGTAGATCTTCTCGGCCTCACCACGCAGCCGCTCGATCATGGCGCGATAGGGGAACGGTCCGTAGCTGACCCGGCCGACACCTGCCGCCGCGAGCGTAGCGAGGTCCGGCGCGCCCGGCTTCATCATCGCGTTCACCGGCAGCGGCGAGGCCGCACAAATCCTGCCGATCAGGCCCGCATCGGCCAATCCCGGCACGAAGAAGCCGCTGGCGCCGGCTTCGGCATAGGCTTTGCCGCGCGCGATTGCCTCGTCGAGCAGCCCTGCATGGCGTGCTGCATCGCTCTCCTGAAGGAAAAGATCGGTACGGGCATTGATGAACAGCGCTGTGCCGCGACGCTCCGCCATCTCGCGGATAGCTCGGATGCGTGTGGCCTGCTTGTCGATGGCATGGACACCGCCCTTGCCGACCACCTGGTCCTCGAAATTGATGCCGATCGCGCCGGCATCGAGCAACTGAGCGACGTTCGCCGCCCCCTGGGCCGCGTCCTCCGCATAGGCGCCTTCGAAGTCCACCGAAAGAGGCAGATCCGTCGCGCCGACGATCAGCCGAACGATTTCGAGCAGCAGTGCGAGCGGTATCTTTTCGCCGTCGCCGAAGCCCTGCGCCGCCGCAACCGACCAGCTTCCGGTGGCAAGCGCCTTTGCACCGGCTTCGGCTACGCAACGGGCGCTGCCCGCATCCCAGATATTGTACAGAACGACCGGGTCGCCCTTGCGATGCAGCGCTGCAAAGGCAAGCGCCTTTTCCTGTTGATTCATCCGACATCCTCCGCAAACAATCCAACTGGTTTCATTTTTCCTTCGTGCCGCAGCAGCCATTGCTTTCGCCGAAGACCGCCGCCGTAGCCGGTCAGCGATCCGTCCGCGCCGATGCAACGGTGGCAAGGGATGACGATCGCGATACAGTTGGCGCCATTTGCCTTGGCGACTGCACGCACCGCCTGGAGGGTGGCGACCTCCCGCGCGATATCGCTGTAGGATCGCGTCTCGCCCAACGGTATTTCCAAAAGCTTTGCCCAGACCTGTCGCTCGAAGGCGCTCCCGTCGAGCGCCAGAGGCGTGCGGAAATCGCCTGATTCTCCGGAAAAATAGGCCTTCAGTTCCGCCTCGATCTGGTCGATCGGCGGCGTCCTGCCCCGTGCGACCGCGGACCGCGTCTTGCGCTTGAGGCTTTCCATTTCGGTTTGCAAGGCTTTGCGGTCGTGGAATTCGAGCAGATGAAGATGCGTCTTGTCGGCGACCGCAACCATTGGGCCGAGCGGCGTTTCAATCGTATCGGCAAATAGCAACTGGCGACCCTGCGACAAGGCCGGCGCCTCCCCTATCAGCTTCGCGAAAGCGGTACGAAAGCCGCTCGGCGAGTCATAACCGGCATCGATCTGTGCTTCAATAACGCTTGCGCCGGCCGAAAGCTGACGGGCGGCCTCGCCCATCCGCCGCTGACGGGCGAGGTCGAGAAAGGTAACCCCAAACGCCCGCTTGAAGGCGCGACGCACGGTCGATGGATCGAACCCGTGCAGGACGAGATCGTCCTCCGTCCAGCGACGATCCGGAGAACCATCGAGCAATTCAAGAAGGTCGTTGACCAGCGGCTGCTTCTCAGAAGGCTGGCCCAGCGGGCGACATCGCTCGCAGGGGCGAAAACCGGAATTGATGCAAGCGGCGATGCTGTCGAAAAACAGCGTGTTTTCCCGCTTCGGCTTGCGGGCAGGACAGGAGAGCCGGCAGAAGATGCCGGTGCTCTTGACGCAGACGAAGGCCTGGCCCTCGTAATCCGCGCTTCGGGCCAGAAGCGCGTCGTAAAGGATATCGTCGTTCGGCAGATCGAAAAGCATGGCGCAGTTGTAGCACTCGACGGACGACTCGTCCGCCGAAATTCGGGCGTCTATTTCGGGCGCCCTAGAGAACGACCAGCATCACGACGCCGAGCACGATCAACAGGCAGCCGAGCAATTCGAGGCGGTTGATCCACTCGCGGAAGACGAAGAAGGACGAGGCGAAGGTGAAGAGCATTTCGACCTGCGCCACCACCTTGACGATCGCCGCCTGCTGCAAGGTCATCGCCATGAACCAGCCGAACGACGCCGAGGCGCCGACAAAGCCGACGACGAAGGCCGGCCTCCATGCCGCACCGATGCGGTGCAACTCCTCCGGCTCGCGGACGGTGATCCAGACGAGCATTACGACCGTCTGCAGCAGGATGACGAAGCCTAGCGTGAAACTCGCCTGCATCATGTAATCCGGCGCAGGCAGGCTGGGCGCAAGCGCCAGCGAGGCGGATCGATAGGAAACGGCCGAGAGACCGAAGAACGTGCCGGACATGAGGCCTATCGCGGCGGTGCGGCTGAAAACGGAGGTCAGCAAAGACCGCGCGCTGAGCTTGGTGCGGGCAACGGAAATAAGCATGACGCCGACCACCGAAATGGCAATCGCGACCAGCGCGCCCTGGCTCGCTTTCTCGTCCAGGAAAATCAGGCCGAAGAGAGCTGCCTGCGCCGGTTCGGTGCGAGAATAGGCCGTACCGACGGCAAAGTTGCGAAAGGAGAAGAGGTGGACGAGCAGGAAGGTCGCAGCGATCTGCGCCAGCCCGCCGATAACTGCCCATTGAAAAAACGTGGCGTTCGGAACCGGCAAGGGATGCGCGGCGAAACGCCAGAGGACCACGAGATAGAAGAGCGCGAACGGCAGGCCGAAGCCAAAGCGCACGAAGGTCGCGCCGGTGGTGCCCATGACACCCTTCAGATGCTTCTGCATGGCGGAGCGGACGTTCTGAAGGAAGGCCGCCGTGACGGTGATAAGGACCCAGGTTTCCATGGCTGCGAGCTAGCACGCAGGTCCAGACATTGCCAAGAACTCCGTACAGCCATCGGTGTTTCAATCCGACTTTTCCTGAACCTCCGCCGGGTAAATGGCCCGACTGAATTTGAGCGCCGGCCCCTCCTGCTCGAATGTCTTCACGCGATCGTCGTAGTTCGGCGAGAGTGTGCCCAGCACGCGATCCCAGAACGAGAAATAGTTGCCGTAATTGTACCGGAAACCCGAATGATGCTGATCATGGAAGGTGGTGCACAACAGGGGGGACGGATAACGTGCTGTCGATGAGGCGAAATACTCGAATCCACAGTGCCCGAACATGCCGTTGAAATGTTCGAACAGTCTTTGGCCGATGAGAATCGTCGGCGGAAACGGGACGGCGAAAACGATCACCGCTGAAAAACCCTGCAATAGAAAGTTGTCGAAAACATCCTCCGAATAGGTGCTCCAGATCGTCGGTGCGATACTTTTATGGTGGAGTGCGTGCAGGGGGTAGAGCCATTTGGTGTGCAGCAGCCGGTGCATGAAATAGAACCAGGTATCGTAGAGGAACAGGCACAGGACAAAGAGCGGCACCGCCGCCCACCAGTTGAAGGCCCAGGGCGCCGGCGCCCAGCCCTTCTGCTGGGCGTACAGGCCGATTGCCAGCGGCAGACTGGCGCTGAACATCGAGGCCAGGCTCTGGCGGATTTCTGCCTTGCGGCGCCTGTCGGAACCGCGTCCCTTCTGAATCCTTCGCTCAGGATTGCGATCGTTGACCCAGGTCAGGCCGTGGCCAAGGGCGAAATAGGTAACGACAGTCGTAGCGTAGAATCCGAACAGAAACAGCAGATAGAACAGTTCGTCCGACATTGGCACCTGCAGCCCCGAGCCAAAACCGCGCCAGCCGAAAGATGCCATGCCGTTTTGGCAAGTCAAAGTGGAAATGTGTGCGTCGGCAGGACAGCCCGGGGCGCATTTTCTGGTTTGCCGCCGCCCATACCCGTGTCATAACCCGGCCATGAAAAAGCTCGACCGCCTCCCGACCCATGCCGAGTTCGCCCATGTCACAGACTGGGTCTTCGACCTCGACAACACGCTCTATCCGCATCACGTCAATCTCTTCGCACAGATCGACCGCAACATGACTGCCTATGTCGCCGAGCTCCTGTCGCTCGAGCCGGCGGAAGCGAAGAAGCTGCAGAAGGAATATTATCGCGATCACGGCACGACCCTGCAGGGGCTGATGATCCATCACGGCGTCGATCCGAACGACTTCCTGCAGCGGGCGCATGCGATCGACTACAGCGTGGTTCCAGCCGATCCCGCGCTCGGCGAGGCGATCAAGGCGCTGCCTGGCCGCAAGTTCATCTTTACCAATGGCAGCGTCCACCATGCAGAGATGACGGCGCGCGCGCTCGGTATTCTCGACCATTTCGACGACATCTTCGACATCGTCGCCGCCAGTTTCGTCCCGAAGCCCGCGGGCGATACCTACGACAAGTTCATGAGCCTTCACCGCGTCGACACCCGCAACGCGGTGATGTTCGAGGATCTGCCGCGCAATCTCCTGGTCCCGAAGGCACTCGGGATGAAGACGGTGCTGCTCGTGCCGCAAAATCTCGAATACGAGTTCGCCGAAGCGTGGGAGACATCGAGCGACGCGGACGAACAGATCGACTACGTCACCGAAAATCTGGCCGGGTTCCTGCGGCGGGTTGTGGCGCCAGCCTGACGCAACACAATTCAACCAAGGAAAAACCGCTTTTCCGCTACTGCATGCTGCTTAAATCGTAGGATCTAAGGAAACATGCAGCTATCAAAGTACTACAGCGTCCTTTGCGCGTCTGATAAGACGCGCGGCGCTGTAGAGACTTAAATTACCAAAGTTTAACTGGTGCCGGCGTCGCGCGTGCCTATCCTTCAGTCGGGATTACTGATCGAAAGGCAGCATGATGCGCAACAGGACTTTCATTCTCGGCGCCACCGTCCTCGCGGTGGCAGCGACCGGACTTTCGGCACCGTCGTTTGCCGCAAAGGCCAAGCTTACGCCCGAACAGCGCGCCGAGCGCATGATCAAGCGTCTCGACACAAGCGGCGATTCCAAGGTTTCGCTCCAGGAACTTCAGGCGCGGATATCGGCCAATTTCAAGAGCTTCGACGCCAATGGCAATGGTGAGATCAGCCGCGAAGAGATCGAGGCAAAGCGCCAGGCATTCCGCGAGGCGCGCAAGACCTGGCGCGAAGCCCGGGCCAAGACCGGCGCCGAGCGCGGCGAGGCGATCGCCAAGCTCCGGGAGATGCGCCCCGCGATGCTGCCAGGCATGCGACCGCGCGCTTTCGCCCGCGTCGATGCAGACGGCAATGGATCGCTGAGCGCAACGGAAGTGACAGGTGCCGCGGAGAGGATGTTCAAGCGCCGAGACCGGAACGGCGACGGCTTGATCGACGCGGCCGATTTTACCAGAAAAGTGTGAGGCGACTCGTCTCGCCCTCTCCGGACCGAGGAGGGGCGAGACGCATCTAGGCTAGCGCCGGCCCGATGCCATCGGGATCGATCGCGGGTCGACCGTTTCGTAGAAGCCGGCAATGATCTCCCAGGCCTCTTCCGCGGTCTCGACGAAATGAACGAGATCGACATCGTTCGGCGCAATCGTGCCGAACTCGGCCAAGGCCTCGAAATTGATGATGGTGCGCCAGAACTTTTCACCGAAGAGGATAAGCGGCACCAGGGCCAGACGGCCCGTCTGCATCAGGGTCAGCGTTTCGAACAATTCGTCGAGCGTGCCGAAGCCACCCGGAAACACCGTCACCGCCTTCGCGCGCAGCAGGAAGTGCATCTTGCGGATCGCAAAATAGTGGAAATTGAACGACAAGTCCGGCGTCACGAAGCGGTTCGGCGCCTGCTCGTGCGGCAGGACGATGTTGAGGCCGATCGAAGGGGCGCCGGCATCCGCCGCGCCGCGGTTTCCCGCCTCCATCACCCCCGGGCCGCCGCCGGTGACAATGACATATTCCTTGTGGCCGAGCTTGGCGGACTGCTCCGAACAGATCCGCGCGAATTTGCGTGCTTCGTCGTAATAGATCGATGCCGCTTCGAGGTTCTTCCGCTGCGTATCGTTCTTGGCCGCCCAGGCCTCGCCGCCCGGCTCGGGAATGCGCGCGCCGCCGAACATCACCACGGTCGAATTGATTCCCCGCTCCTCGAGCATCATTTCCGTCTTCAAGAGCTCGAGCTGCAGGCGCACCGGTCTCAATTCTTCGCGGCAGAGAAAATCATCATCGACATAGGCAAGACGATAGGTCGGCGAAGCCGACTGCGGCGTCAGCGGCACGGTCGAGGCGCGCAGCCTGCTCTGTGCGCTGTCTGCCAGCGGATCCCAGACCCCATCCTTACGGCGCAGGTTGCGCTTCTTCATACGTGCCATATTTCATCTTCCCGTCGCGTTTCGGACAGACGGCATCTCGTCCGGACGCGCCTTGTCGTGTTTCCTCGGTCATAGAGGCGTCCCTACTGCCGGAAACATCGAAGCTTGCCAAGTCCTGCTGAGAGGTCGGAGCCGAAAAGCGCTTCAACTTTTCAGAATCACGCGCCGCAGCGCAGCGCGTCATCGAGACGCGCAAAGACCCCTGCGGCACTTTGAATTGCTGCATGACTTTGTCCTTTAATCGGTTCCGATTTAAGGAATTATGCAGTAGAGCTTGCACGACAACCGCCGAACTTAAGGAATTCCGATGACGACCCACAACCTCGCCTCCCTGTCGCAGACCATCGAGACCGCCTTCGACGATCGCGAAGCCGTCAGCACCGGCACCCGCGGAGCGGTCCGCGAAGCCGTCGAAGCGGCGCTGAACCTGCTCGACAGCGGCAAGGTACGCGTCGCCGAGCGCGGCGAGGACGGCACCTGGACCGTCAATCAATGGCTGAAGAAGGCCGTTCTTCTCTCCTTCCGGCTGAACCCGATGGAACTCGTCAGAGGCGGCCCCGGCGAGTCGGTCTGGTGGGACAAGGTTGCCTCCAAGTTCGACGGCTGGAGCGTCAACGAATTCGAGAAGGCCGGGTTCCGCGCCGTGCCGAACTGCGTCGTCCGCCGCTCGGCCTATATCGCGCCGAACGCTATCCTGATGCCGTCATTCGTCAATCTCGGCGCCTATGTCGGCGAAGGCACGATGGTCGACACCTGGGCGACCGTCGGTTCCTGCGCCCAGATCGGCAAGAATGTGCACCTTTCAGGCGGCGTCGGCATCGGCGGCGTGCTGGAGCCGATGCAGGCGGGACCGACGATCATCGAGGACAATTGCTTCATCGGCGCGCGCTCGGAGGTTGTCGAGGGCTGCATCGTCCGCGAGGGTTCGGTCCTCGGCATGGGCGTCTTCATCGGCAAGTCGACTAAGATCGTCGACCGCGCGACGGGCGAAGTGACATACGGCGAAGTGCCGCCCTATTCCGTCGTCGTTGCGGGCTCGATGCCGTCGAGCTCGACCATGGCAAACGGCCAGCCTGCCCCGAACCTCTATTGCGCGGTCATCGTCAAGCGCGTCGACGAGAAGACGCGCGCCAAGACCGGCATCAACGAATTGCTCAGAGACTGACGTCATGGCCGAGGAGGGGCAGCAGCCGAGCATGACCTGGCTGTTCTTCAGCCCTTCCGGCCGCATCGGCCGCCTGCCTTTCTTCCTTTCCTGGCTCTTCTGGTT
>NZ_JASKLR010000027.1:0-631 GCF_030124325.1 Sinorhizobium sp. 8-89 | reverse complement strand
ACGAAAACGAGGACACAGCATTGGCGCTCTGGACACTGGGGCTCGTCGTCTCAGGCGTCCTTTCGACCGTCTCCATCGCCATGCTGGCGATCAAGCGCCTGCATGACATCGGCTATCCGGGCCCGCTTGCTCTCTGCCTTTTCATTCCCGTGCTGAGCCCGATCGTCTTCATCGCGCTCTGCCTGTGGCCGGGCGCGAAGGGCGAGAACGACTTCGGCGGCCGCAACAACGGTCCCAGGCGTTAAAGATTCCGCCTGTACATTAGCGTTCCTGCCGCGTATGTAGCGCGCCATGAACAGGCCCGCGACGTGTTGGCCGCGGCAATCGCCTGATGACGACCTGATCCCATGTCCGCTCGTCCGTCGGCGTGAAGACCGAATCCGAAAGACAAGATATGACTGAGTTCGAAGGGATCGCGCCCGCGATCGCCGAGGCGTTGGCAAAACGCGGTTACAACGAACTGACGCCAGTGCAGAAGGCGATGCTCGATCCGGCGCTCGATGGCGCCGACGCA
This sequence comes from Sinorhizobium sp. 8-89, assembly GCF_030124325.1. Classification (GTDB taxonomy): domain Bacteria; phylum Pseudomonadota; class Alphaproteobacteria; order Rhizobiales; family Rhizobiaceae; genus Sinorhizobium. Next base: position 117 of record NZ_JASKLR010000027.1, on the reverse strand, counting down.
CTGGTTTCCGCCCAGACCGGGTCCGGCAAGACCGTGGCATTCGGACTGGCGCTGGCCCCGACGCTGCTGGAGGATACGAAGCGTTTTAGCGCAGCGGGCGCTCCGCTTGCCCTCGTC
>NZ_JASKLR010000026.1:21729-72404 GCF_030124325.1 Sinorhizobium sp. 8-89 | reverse complement strand
GGCGCTGCTGCGCAAGCGGGCCGCTCGCAGCTTCGACGCCATCGCCGAGGCCCTCGGCGACATCTGCAATCTCTTCTCCGTCACAGAATGCAGAAACTATTTCAATGCGGCCGGATATGAGGCCAATTAAATGCGACACGCTTTAATCGAGCGCGATTTGACCCCTCGCGTTTGGTCTCTTCCCTATTTCACCCCGCCATGTGCGAGCCCGCTGACCAGGTAACGCTGCATGAAAAGCGCGATCAGGTAGACGGGCGAGATGCCGGCGAGCGAGGCAGCCGCCATCTGGCCGAAGTTCACCAGCCTGTCATCCTGGAAGAGCGATATGCCGACTGGCAGCGTTCGCGTGGCGTCGGAAAAGGTGAAGGCGGAGGCGAACAGGAACTCGTTGTAGGAAAGCACCGTGACGATGATCAGCGTCGCCACGATGCCCGGCGCGATGACCGGTGCGACGATCTGCAAAAGCGTGCGAAACGGTCCCGCGCCGTCCATCGCCGCCGCATGCTCGATCTCGATCGGCATCCGGCGCAGGAACGGCGTCAGCAGCCAGAAGGCGACCGGCACGTTGGCGAAGCCATAAACAAGGATGAGACCGGCGCGCGTGTTGAGAAGGCCGGTTGCCTTCAGCAGGAAGAAGAGGGGGATCAGGGCCACGATGGGCGGCGCCATGTAGCTCGAAAGCGCCACGTCCGCCAGCCACTTGCCGCCAATCTTGAGCCGCAACACGGCGTAGCTCGAGGGGAGCGTAAGCGCGATGGTGAGGAGGCCGGCAAACACGGAGACCGCGACCGAGTTGAATATGAAACCGTCAATATCGGCCGCCTCGAAGGCGCCCGGCCAGTTCGCAAATGTCGGCACTGTCGGCCAGAAATGGCCGCTCAGCACGTCGTCCTTGGTCTTGAAGGAAACGGCCAGGAGATAGAGGATGGGCAGGGCGAAGAAGCCGACGATCGGCGCCGTCGCCATCGCCAGCCAGAGATGTCGAGTGCCGAGCCTCATGCTTCCCGCCTTTCGAAATGCTGGTGCAGGCGAACGACCGGGAGCGTCGCCAATCCTATGACTAGGCCATAGACGATCGTCTCGGCCGCCGCGCGCCCCACGTCGAACTGCTCGATCGCCCGCCGGTAGATGGAAAAGCCGGCAGATGTCGTCGCGAAACCCGGCCCGCCGAAAGTGAGGATGTAGACGAGGTCGAAGAGCTTGAACGAGAGAATGAGTTTCAGAAGATAGATCGACGAGAGCGGCGCGGCGACGAGTGGGAGCGTGATGTGCCGAAAGCGTTGCCAGGCATTCGCGCCGTCGACGAGCGCTGCCTCGTGGACGCCTTCCGGTATCGTCGAAAGTGCCGCAAAGCAGAGAATGACGATGAAGGGCGTCCATTGCCAGAGGTCGGCGACGGCGATCGCCAGCCAGGCGAGCGAGGGATGGCCGAGGAAGGAAATCGGTTCGGAGATCACCCCGTATTTGATCAAAGTACCGTTTAGGAGCCCTCCGGCCGGCGCGAGAATGAGCTTCCAGGCGACGCCGACCATCACCGGCGGCGTCATCAGCGGCAGCAGCACGAGGCTCATCAGGAAGCGTCCCGCCTTCAAAAGGGAGCTGAAAAGAAGCGCGATCACGAAGCCGAGTGCGAGTTGCAGCAGCGAAGTTGAAAGCGCATAGGCCACACTTCGTCCGATCGCCGAGAGAAAGAGCGGATCCTGTAAGGTTATCGCGAAATGCTTCATGCCAACGAAGCCGCGGAACGGCCTTCCAAGCGTGCTCTTGCTGAAGGCGAGCGCCAGCAGAAAGATGGTCGGGTAGAGCGTCGTGACGCTGAGCGCAAGCATAATCGGTGCAATCCACAACGCACGGCTGAGCCGCGCCGGAAGGGTGCTCCGGCGCGTGGCAAGGCGGGTTTCATCAAGCCGCAGGGCGTCGGCGGCGAAGACGGTCATGCCGCCTCCGAGAGATCGGGACGTGTCGGCCCGGTGCCGGCCTGGGTGGCGAGGAGCATGTCTTCGACGTCGTCGAGATCACGCGGCGAAAGGGCGCTTGTTGCCGCATCGATCCAGCCGTCGATGTGCTCCGGCTTGCGTGCTCCGATGATGGCGCCCGTGATGCCGGGCCAGGCAAGAACCCAGGCGGCCGCGACGGCCGCAACGGTCGTATGGTGCCGCGCGGCAATCGGCCTCAGCCCATCTGCGAAGGCAAGATTGCGGTGAAGGGCCTCCCCTCCAAACTCCTCGTCGCGCGAGCGCCAGTCATTTTCAGGGAGGGCGCGAGCGCGCGCTGGGGTGAAAGCACCGGTGAGCAGGCCCGACTGGAGGGGACTGTAAGCAATGACGCCGCTGCCATGGGCCCGCACCCAGGGCAGGTCTTCCTCGGCGAATCCGCGTTTGATGGCGGAGAAGGGCGGCTGCACCACGTCCACGGGGGCAACTTTCGCCGCTCGCTGCAACAGTTCCCGATCGTGGTTCGATAGCCCGATGGCTCCGACCTTACCCTCGGCTTTCAGGTCGGCGAAAGTGGCCCAGTATTCCTCGATCGGCGTACCGTCATTGGCCGGCCAGTGCATCTGGTAGAGGTCGATGACCTCGACATCGAGGCGCCGCAGCGAATCTTCGACCTCGCGACGCAAGGACTTTGCATCACCGATGCGGGCGGGTAGGGCATTGCGGTTCTCGGAGTCCCAGACAAGACCGGCCTTGGTGAACACGAAGGGACGCTCGGATCTCGGGATCGTCGAGAGTGCCTCGCGAACGATCTCCTCGGAATGGCCGAGACCGTAGACCGGGGCCGTGTCGATCCAGTTGATGCCGCGCGCAATTGCATGGTGGAGGGCCGCGATCGACTGGGCATCATCCTGCGTCCCCCAGCCCCAACCCCAATCGGGGCCGCCGATGGCCCAGGCTCCAAAGCCAACCGGTGTGATGTCGAAATCGGTGCGGCCGAGCCTGCGCTTCGGCAAGGAATGTTCGCTCATGGTCTCTCGCCTCGTTTTGGAAGTGGCGGGGCGCGCCGGAAGGAAGCGATGGCGCGCGCCCCTAGCGCAATCAGCCGTTGACCTCGATGATCTCGGTCCAGGCCCGGTGGGCATCGGCGATCGCCTGTTCGGCGCTCTTGGTACCGGCGAGCGCCAGTGCCAGTTCGTCGGTGAGCGCGTTTTCGAGCTTCGGCGCGTAGACGGCCGTCGGCCAGGCAAGGCTGTTTTCCAAGGCGCCGTCGTCGAGCAGCGGCTGTACGAGCGGTTGGAAGGCCTTGAACTTCTCGGATCTCAGACCCGACTGGCGGTCGGGATCGATGCCCGAACCGGTGAGCGCCAGGAGCTCTTCATGATAGCCTTTGCTGGTGACCAGCTTGATCAGTTCCCAAGCCACATCCTTGTTCTGCGATCCGGTGGTGATTGCAAAGCCGAAGCCGGCATTGAAGGCCAGGCGCGGCGTCTTGTTGCCGCCGCCAACCGGGATGCGCGCCACACCCCATTTGTCGACGATCTTCGATCCCTTGGGGTCCTGAGCATAGCCGCCGAGGTCGGTCCAGAAGTCGATCTGCGCCGCCTTGCCATTCAGGAACGCCGGCAGGCCTTCCTCGAACCGGGTCTCGAGCGGCGTCGGCAGCGCGTGGGGCGCGGAGGCGAGCAGCGACTTCAGCGCCTCGACAGCCTCTGCGCTATCGAGCGCCGACGAACCGTCCGCTTTGAGGAAATTGCCGCCGAAGCCCGTCAGCCGGTTGGCATAGGTGGACAGGATGATGACCGGGATTTTCGCTCCTAGCACGGCGGCACCGTAGATGCCGTTCTTCGACTCGGCCTCAGTGATGACCTTGGCGTTCTCGTTGTACTCGTCCCAGGTCGTCGGCGCCTTCAGTCCATAGCGATCGAAAAGCTCCCGGTTGTAGAAGAGAAGATGGCTGTCGCCGTCATAGGGCAGGCCATAGCGACGGCCATCATGCAAGGTGTACTGGTCGTAGATGGTCTGGATGAAATCTTCCGGCTGGATTTCGGCCTTGTCGCGCTCGATGAGATCCGTCACGTCCTCGGTGACGCCGTCGTCGGCGAGCTGACCCTTGTAGGTATAGAAGTAGTCGATGACATCGAACTCGTTGGCGCCCGATTGCACGTCGAGCGTCGCCTTCACGCTGACCTGGTCATAGGGCACCGCGGTGACATTGACCTTGGCTCCGGTTAACTTCTCGAAATCCTCGGCGATCTTCTTGCCGGTTACGACGTGCGGCTGGATGATCAAGAGGTTGATGGTGCGGCCCGCAAACTTGTTGCTCGAGGCGAGTGCCGTCGACGAGGCCAGCGGCGCGATAAAGGGCAACGCGCCGGCGGCTGCGAGCGATTTCAGTATGCTGCGGCGGCGATAGGTCTGACTGGAAATGGGATTGGACATGCATTCCTCCATCGGGGTCTGTTTGGGCAGCCAATGACCGGCGGGCGAGCTGCTTGCCTGCGGCCTTCGTTCTGCATGATGCGACAGGCGACGAGAGGAATACACATATAGTCCATCGATTATGTGTATTAATCTGGAATGATTTTCCTCCGAGGATGGCGCCTGCGGGGCACGACATGCTCCGAAGCCTGCAGCGGCACGGGACTCTACACGAGGAAGTAATGGGCTGGCCTTCAGCGCGCCCGCCCAAGTTCTCTTCGCATTTGAGCCCGGCGAAAAGTCGACGCAGCCGGATAGCACTCCAGTTTGTGCGCACCGGTCCACGACTTTAAGGGCGGCCTAAATTAGGCGTGAAATCGCGCCGTCGACCTCCGATCAGGATTTTTGAATTTTCCGCGCCGGCAAAATTGGGAGAATTTTTCTTACTGCAGTCCACTAATTGGTAGAGTAAGTCAGCAACTTGGAACCGCGATGCAAATGAATACCGGTGAGTCCGCAGAGAACCACGTTGTTTGCCGGTGAGCATGGACCGGCACTGGTTGCCACCAAAGCATGAAACCCTGGAGAGGAAGACAAATGTCGCATGCAAATAGAGAAGCGGTGAAATTCGCCTACTGGGTGCCGAACGTTTCGGGCGGTCTGGTCATTTCCAATATCGAGCAGCGGACAAGCTGGACGATCGACTATAACCGCAAGCTCGCGCAAATCGCCGAGGAGAACGGCTTCGAATATGCCTTGAGCCAGATCCGCTTCACCGCCGGCTATGGCGCGGAATTCCAGCATGAGTCCGTCTCGTTCAGCCATGCGCTGCTCGAATCGACCAAGACGCTGAAGGTCATCGCCGCCATCCTGCCGGGACCGTGGAATCCGGCGCTCGCGGCCAAGCAGATCGCCACGATCAATCATCTCACCAACGGGCGTGTCGCCGTCAATGTCGTCAGCGGCTGGTTCCGCGGCGAGTTCGCCGCAATCGGCGAGCACTGGCTCGACCACGACGAACGCTATCGCCGTTCGGAAGAGTTCATCCGGGCGCTGCGCGGCATCTGGACCGAGGACAATTTCACCTTCCGCGGCGACTTCTATCGGTTCAACAATTATTCGCTGAAGCCGAAGCCTATCGATCCGCAGCCGGAAATCTTCCAGGGCGGCTCGTCGCGCGCCGCGCGCGACATGGCGGCCCGCGTTTCCGACTGGTATTTCACCAATGGCAACACGCCGGACCAGATCGCCAAGCAGGTGAATGACATCCGCCAGAAGGCCAAGGAAAGCGACCACTCGGTTCGGGTCGGCGTCAATGCCTTCGCAATCGTCCGCGAGACGGAGGAAGAGGCGAAGGCCGTGCTTGCCGAGATCATCGAGAAGGCCAATCCGGAGGCGGTCAATGCGTTTGGTCACGAGGTCAAGAATGCCGGCAAGGCTTCGCCGGAAGGCAAGGGCAACTGGGCGAAATCCTCCTTCGAGGATCTCGTCCAATACAATGACGGCTTCCGCTCCAATCTGATCGGTACACCGCGGCAGGTGGCCGAGCGGATCCTCGACCTGAAGCGCGCCGGGGCCGACCTCATCCTGCTCGGTTTCCTGCATTTCCAGGAAGAGGTCGAATATTTCGGCAAGTACGTCATTCCGCTGGTGCGCGAACTGGAAGCGGCAGAGGCGCTGCAGCCGGTTGCTGCGGAGTAGTCGGTAGAATTCACCTTGATGGAATAAGGCATGCTGGAACGCCGGTCCGTACCACAACAGAATTACCGGGCTTCATTGGGACGGCCGGGGGAAGCTGTGCGCCGGTGGCAACGGGCTGTCGTGGCGCCCGGAAGCTGTTGAGAGGGAAAATATGCACGCGATGACATTTGCCCTTGGGGGGCTGGGCACGTCTGCCTTCCCGCCAGAGGTCCAGGAGCACCTCCTCGACGTTGCCGCCAGGCCGACGCCTCAGCCGCATGCGGCGATTTCCAGCGACCTGCTGCTTGGCCTTGAAAGCGTGAGCCTCTCGTTCGGCGGCGTCACGGCTCTGGACAATGTCGATCTCGCGGTGCGACGCGGCGAAATCCGCGCCATCATCGGCCCGAACGGCGCCGGCAAGAGTTCGCTCATCAACGTGATCAGCGGCATCTACCGGCCGGATCGAGGTCAGGTGGCGATCGGCGGCAAGCGCTACGGCGCGGTGCCGACCGAAAGGCTGGCGCGCCTCGGTATCGCCCGGACCTTTCAGAACCTCGCCTTGTTCAAAGGCCTGAGCGTCCTCGACAACGTGGTCGCCGGGCGGGCACACACGGTCCGCTCGACGTTTCTCGGTCAGATCGCCCGTGTCGGCGCCGCCCGCCGCGAAGAGGCGGACGCGCGCGACCGGGCCCGGCGCATCCTCGGCTTCCTTCATCTCGAACACGTCGCCGGCCGCCTTGCCGGCACCTTGCCCTATGGGCTGCAGAAGCGGGTGGAACTCGCCCGTGCGCTGGTGGCGGAGCCGGAGATCCTGCTTCTCGACGAGCCGATGGCCGGCATGACCGCCACCGAGAAGAACGAGATGGCCGCCTTCGTGCGGGCGACCCGAGAAACCTATGGCACGACCGTGATCCTCATCGAACATGATATCGGCGTGGTCATGGAACTGTCGGACCGGATCGCCGTGCTCGACTACGGCCGCAAGATCGCTGACGGAACGCCGGAAGAGGTGAGGGCAGACCAGCGCGTCATCGACGCCTATCTGGGCGTCGCGCCCGAGAATGAAGACGGAGCGGGGATCTGATGTCGGACTTCGATTGGCTTTTCTTCACCGAGGTGCTCGTCGGCGGGCTGCTCTCGGGCGTCATGTACTCGCTGGTCGCGATCGGCTTCGTGCTGATCTATAAAACCTCAGGCGTGTTGAATTTCGCGCAAGGAGCGCTGCTGCTCTTCGCGGCACTGACTTTCGTCAGCCTCGTCGAACGCGGCGTGCCTTTCGCGCTGGCGCTCGCCATCACCTTTGCCCTGATGGTCGTCATCGGCATCGTTATCGAGCGAACCGTACTTCGCCCGCTCACCAACAAGCCGCCGATCACCCTTTTCATGGCGACGCTCGGCCTCTCCTATGTCATCGAAGGGGCTGCGCAGCTCCTCTGGGGGACGCAAGTGCATGCGCTTGAGCTCGGCATCGAGGACATCCCCTTCGATGTCGGTGGCGTCCTCATCAGCCAGTTCGACATTTTCGCCGCGGCTGTTGCGGCCGGCATGGTGGCGCTGTTGTCGGTCTTCTTCCGCTACACTCGCGTCGGTCTCGCCTTCCGTGCGGTGGCGGACGATCAGTTCGCGGCGCTCGCCATCGGCCTGCGGCTGCCGTGGATCTGGGCGACCGTCTGGGCGACCGCCGGCCTGGTGGCGCTGGTCGCCGGTCTCCTCTGGGGCTCGCCTCGGTGTGCAGTTCTCGCTGTCGCTCGTTGTCCTCCAGGCTCTTCCGGTCCTCGTTCTCGGTGGCTTCGATTCAATTCTCGGCGCCATCGTCGGCGGCCTGCTGATCGGCGCGACCGAGAAGCTCGCCGAAGTCTATCTAGGTGACTATTTCGGCGGCGGCATCGAAAGCTGGTTCGCCTATGTCGTGGCACTCGCCTTCCTTCTTGTCCGCCCCTCCGGTCTTTTTGGCCAGAAGCTCGTGGAAAGGGTCTGATCATGGTCTCGATTGCAACCGACCTTCCCGCGTCCTCGACGCTTCCGCGCTGGCTGGCGCCAGTGGCGCTCCTTGCCGTTGCCTATCTCGTCGTTCCATTCGTCGGCACCAGCTATTTCTTCGAGGCGATCCTCCTGCCGTTCCTGGCGCTCAGCCTCGCTGGCGTCGGCCTCAACCTTCTGACCGGCTATGCCGGCCAGGTATCGCTCGGCAGCGCTGCCTTCATGGCGGTCGGTGCCTTCGCCGCCTATAATTTCAACCTGCGCGTCGAGGGCCTGCCGCTTGTCGCGAGCATCGTGCTCGCCGGCTTTTCCGCAGCTGCGATCGGCATCGTCTTCGGCCTGCCAAGCCTCAGGCTGAAGGGCTTCTATCTGGCGGTCTCGACGCTTGCCGCACAGTTCTTCGTGCAGTGGGCCCTGACGAAATTCGGTTGGTTCTCCAACAATTCCGCTTCCGGCGTCATCGATGCGCCGCCGCTGGCGATCGCCGGTATTACCTTTGAAACCGCCGCCGGCCGGTATCTCTTCGCGCTGAGCGTCGTGGCGCTGCTGACCTTTCTGGCGCTGAGGCTCGTCTCCTCTCAGACCGGGCGCAACTTCATTGCGGTGCGCGACAACGAGACGGCCGCCCGCATCATCGGCGTGAGCCGGAGGATTTCGTCCACTGGCTCGAGCAGCATGCGAGGAAGGTTTCATCGGAGGGCTTCGCGTCGCGAGGTGACTATGGTCTTTATCTGCGCGACCGGCTGGCGTCGCTGCTTCGAAATGGCGACCGCCGCGCGAGGTTCGATTTCGTCAACGCGAAGGCGCAGAATTGCGTTCATTCCAGTGAGGCCGGCCTTGTCTTCAAACTGGACAACGGCACGGAGCTTAACGCGCGCCACGTAGTGCTCTGTCTTGGTGTCGGAAACGCCGATCTGCCACTCAAACCGGATCATATCGCGACAGGCGCGCAAAAGCGCATTGTGCGCAATCCCTGGCGGCTGAGCTGGCTTTCGAGGGTCGGCCGCAGCGACACCATCTGCATTCTCGGCTCCGGATTGACGATGGTCGATCAGGTGCTTGCATTACGGGTCCACGGTCACCGCGGACCGATCCGCGTCCTGTCGCGCCGTGGGTTGCTGCCGCATCCGCATGCGCAGGCAAGCCACCGTGCGCAACCGATCGAACCGGAGCTTGCGGGTTCGCGGGAAATCAGTGCCTTGCTTCAGGGCTTTCGCAGGCAGGTTCGCAACGGCGCGGACTGGCGGGGTCTGATGGACGGTCTCAGGCCGATGGCGCAAGGGCTATGGCAGCAGCTTTCGAACGATCAACGTGCCCGATTCCTGCGCCATGGACTCGCGTGGTGGAACATCCATCGTCATCGCATCGCTCCGGAGATATTCCTGCGACTCGAGACGTTGAGACGCGACGGCATCGTCACTGTCAATGCCGGTTTCCTCGAGGCGATCGAGGAAGGACATCGTGGCGTGCTGGTGCGCTACAGACAGCGGCAGAGCCACCGCTCAAGGTCATTCAATGCAGATTGGATCGTTAACTGCACCGGCATGGAGCGCGCCGGTGTTAGCCATTCTCCGCTGCTTAAAGGAATGCATCGACACGGATTGATCGCCGCCGATGAGCTCGGGCTCGGCCTTTCGGTCGACAGGCACTCCCGTGTAATTGACTGCGAAGGAAAGCCGCAGCCCGGGCTCTACGCCGTTGGCGCTCTGACAGCCGGCCAGTTCTGGGAAATTACTGCGGCTCCCGATATCCGCGTGCAGGCGACTAACGTCGTAGGTGCGATCGCTTCGAGGCTCCGATACGGCGTTCGAAGCTAAGTCTGCTATGCCGGTGGAAAGACGGCATGCTGCACAAGGCAAGCATGCCGTCCGGGCGTCTTCAAGCGGCGTCGATCGCCTGCGCAAGGTCTGCGATGAGGTCGTCGGGATGCTCAATGCCGATCGACAGGCGGACATAGCCGGGCGTCACGCCCGTGGCGAGTTGATCCTCGGCGGAGAGCTGCGAGTGGGTCGTGGTCGACGGATGGATTGCCAGTGACCGCGCGTCGCCGATGTTAGCGATATGATAGAAGAGCTGCAGGGCGTCGATGAAACGGCGGCCGGCCTCGCGCCCGCCCTTCAGCTCGAAACCGACCAGCGCGCCATAGGAGCCGGATTTGAAATACTTGGCCGCCCGCTCCGCTGCCACGCCCCTCTGGAACTTCGGGAAGACGACGTTCGAGACGTTCGGGTGGGCCTTCAGGTAGTCGGCGATCTTGATCGCATTCTCGTTGTGCTGGCGCAGCCGCAAGGGCAGGGTTTCAAGGCCCTGGATGAGCTGGAAGGCGATTGCTTCCGCCTTCTCGACCCAGGTCTTGCCCTGATAGCTCGGATCCGGCTCGTTGATGTTCGGCTGCCGTTCCCTGACCTCGGCCCAAGGGAAATTGCCGCCATCGACGATAGCGCCGCCGATAGAAGTTCCATGGCCACCGATGTATTTCGTCGCCGAATAGACGATGATGGCGGCGCCATGGTCGAGTGGCCGGATGATCACGGGAGCCGCGGTGTTGTCGACGATCAGCGGAATGCCGAAGCGGCGTCCGATGGCCGCGACTTCAGCGATCGGGAAAACCTCGAGCTTTGGGTTCGGGAGGGCTTCGGCGTAATAGGCGCGGGTGCGGTCGTCGGTCGCGCGGGCGAAGGCTTCCGGATCCGCCGCATCGACGAATCGTGTCTCGACGCCGAAGCTCTTCAGCGTGGCGGCGAAAAGCGCCCAGGTGCCGCCGTAAAGGCCCGCGGCGCTGACGACATTGTCGCCAGCGCGAGCGACGTTGAGGATGGCGAAGGCGGATGCGGCCTGGCCGGAGGAAACCGCGAGCGCGGCGGCGCCGCCCTCGAGCTCGGCGAGGCGTTGCTCGAAGGCGTCCTGGGTCGGGTTCGATACCCGAGTGTAAAGGTGGCCGGCCGCTTCCAGCGCGAAGAGCTTGTCGGCGCCTTCCGTTCCGAGAAGCTGATACGTGGTCTGGTAGATCGGCACGGCGACCGCCCCTGTCGTCGGGTCGAAACGGAAGCTTCCGCCGTGCAGGGCCTGGGTTTCGGGATGGCGGCTCTTGAAGGTCGGCGCGCCCGGCGCCGCCTGTGGCGTTGCGGACTGCTTGAGGGTCTCGGTAGATTGCTGGATGGTCATCGTTTCCTCCGTGGAAAGGGTTGGGTTAGCGAAGACGAGGGGAGTCGAGCAGGAGGGGCGGCGCCTCAATAGGCGGAACCGCCTGCACTGCCGGACAGTTGTTCCGGGCTCAACAGATCGGCATGATGGGTGCGCGCCACATCCGGATGGGAACGCAGCCGGCTCTTCAGGTGGTTTTGGCCCACCTCGCGGAAGATCGGGTTGAGCGGATCAACCGATACGCCGCGCTCGGCGTGCTTCAACTCTTCGGGCAGCTTGATGACCGGGATGGTGGCGTCGTAGCGAGCTCCCAGGAAGAAGGCGACGGAGTACCGTTCCGTGCCCGCCGGCGGTGCGACCACGACGTGGATGTCGGCGCGGACGAAGCCGTTCGTCGCGAGTTCCAGGAGCTCGCCGGTGTTGACGACGAAGGTGCCCGGAACGGGCGGCGCGTCGATCCAGACGCCATCCTCGGTCTGCACCCTGAGCCCGGCAATCGTGTCCTGCAGCAGCACCGTGACGAAGCCGCCATCCTTATGGGCGCCGACGCCCTGTTCCGTCTCGGCGACGTCACGGCCGGGATAGCGGATGATCTTCAGGAGTTGCGAAGGCTGCGGCTCGTAAATCTCGGCGAAGGCATTTTCCGGCTGCCCGAGGGCCACGGCTATAGCCTTCAAAACGTCGATGCCGATCCGCGTGACCTCCGCCTGATACGCGAGCAGCAGGAGTTTGAGTTCCGGCAGCGCGTTCGGCCATTGGTTCGGTCCGATGAGGCGCTTCCAAGCCGGAGTGTCGGGACCGATTTCGACGGCGGCGCCTTCGGTGTTGATGTCGAGCTGTTCGCGCCAGTCCTGCTGGCCGCGCGTGCGTTCGTAGCCCGCGCGGTTGTAGCCGCGGAAAGGCGGCGACTTCACCATTTCGATCTTCAGCTTCTCCTCGAGCGGGAGTGCGAAGAAGTGCTTAGAGATCGCCAGCACGCCGGCGATCAGCTTCGGAGCGACGCCGTGACCGGTCAGATAGAAGAAACCATGGTCATGCAATCTCTTGCGGAGCTCGCCGACGAAGCGGGCACGCTCCTCCTGTCCGCCGTGGAACCGGGAGATATCGATCAGTGGCAAATGTGTCGGTAGGGCGTGGATGCTCATGCTACTCTCCTGATGTGGCCGCGGCAGGCGGTCTCAACCGGCATCTCTTTCGCGGCACCTTGGAAAAGCCTATAATCTACAAATCTAGTAGACAAAGTATGTTCATGCCGCGGAAGCAGCGGTTCGGGAAATGCTTTTGCCGCCCGCGCGGGCGGGCATTGAAATTGGCCTAGCGCCGCTTGGTTGTGCCAAGCCGTGGCGGGACTGGTAATCTGCTTTTCTCGAAATGAGAGGACTCGAAGAAAAAACTTCCACGAGTTAATATATTAAAATGATGGAATAACTGTATTGCTGCTGCCGAACTGCGATGCTGATGGCGAACGATTTCTCGGCCGAACCGGACGGAGCCTCCGATGAGCAAGACCATTCGCTTCAATGCCTTCGACATGAACTGCGTTGGCCATCAGTCGCCCGGGCTCTGGGCGCATCCGCGCGATAGATCCTTCAAATACAAGGATCTGGACTATTGGCAGGACCTGGCGCGCACGCTCGAGCGCGGCGTCTTCGACGGCATCTTCATCGCCGACGTGATCGGCTATTATGACGTCTACAGGGGCAACAACTATCACGCCATCCACCAGGCGGCGCAGATTCCGGTCAACGACCCGCTGCAGCTCGCCGCCCCGATCGCGCTGGCGACCGAGCACCTCGGAATCGGCATCACGGCGTCAATCTCGTTCGAGCATCCCTACACCTTCGCGAGGCGGCTTTCGACGGCGGATCACCACACCAAAGGCCGGATCGGCTGGAACATCGTCACCTCCTATCTCGAAAGCGGCGCGCAGAATGTCGGCCAGGGCGGTTTGCGCAAGCATGACGACCGCTATGCCGTCGCCCAAGAGTACCTGGAAGTGATTTACAAGCTGCTTGAAGGCTCCTGGGAGGATGACGCCGTGGTCCGCGACCGGGAAGCCCGCGTCTTTACCCATCCCGAAAAGGTTCACGAGATCGGACACAGCGGCAAATATTTCGAGGTGCCGGGCTATCATCTTTCCGAACCATCGCCGCAGCGCACTCCGGTCCTCTACCAGGCCGGCGCGTCCGGACCGGGCAAGAAGTTTGCCGCAGAGCATGCCGAATGTGTCTTCGTCGCGGCCCAGACGAAGACGATTCTTCGCAACTACGTCGCCGATATACGGGCAAGAGCCGTGGCTGCCGGCCGTTCGCCCGACGGTTTCAAGATGTACAACCTCTTGACCGTTATCGTCGATGAGACTGAGGAGAAGGCGCGGGCAAAGTTCCGCGACTATCTCGACTATGTCTCCTATGACGGTTCGCTGGTCTTCATGTCCGGCTGGACCGGCATTGATTTTTTCCGCTATGAGCCGGACGACCTGGTGCGGAAGGTCGAGACGAACGCCATTCACTCCGCCGTCGAAAGTCTTTCTGAAGGCGATCCGAACAAGCGCTGGACCATTCGCGAGCTCGCCGAATGGGGCGGCGTGGGCGGCATGGGGCCGGTCGTCGTCGGCTCTGCCTCGACCGTTGCGGACGAGTTGCAGCAGTGGGTCGAGGAGACCGGTGTCGACGGCTTCAACCTCGCCTATGCGGTGACGCCCGAGACCTTCGAGGACATCGTCGGCTATCTCGTCCCGGAGCTGCAGAAGCGCGGCGTCTATCCCAGGCAATACCGTCCCGGCACATTGCGCGAAAAGCTGTTCGGGCGCGGGCCCCGCCTGGAGGCGCCGCATCCGGGCGCAAATTACCGCGACATCGAAGCCGTCAAACGCGGCGAAGCGCTGCGGGCCACCGGCAGCTAACTCTCACCAAGGAGCATCAGAGCATGGGCACACTCCCGGACGCGCAAATCGACCATTCCGTCCACCCCCGCGTGAACTCGGCCGATCCGGTGGCGCCGCGTCCCAAGCCGGCGACGCCGGCGCACGTCATCAGGAGCGATCAAGAGGCGATCGAAATCGCCGAAAGGCTGGCGGAAAAATTCAAGGCCGGAGCGGCGCTGCGGGACCGCGAAGGCCTGCTGCCGATCACCGAGCTGGACGAGTATTCACAAAGCGGCCTCTGGAGCATCAACGTGCCGAAGGCCTATGGCGGACCGGAGGTCTCCTATGCGACGCTCGCCCGGGTCATCGCCACCATCGCCGCCGGCGATCCAGCGATCGCCCAGATCACCCAAAACCATCTCGCCATCGTCGCGACCGTGGATCTCGACGGTACCGAGGAACAGAAAAAGCTGTTCTTCTCCTGGGCGCTTCAGGGCATCCGCTACGGCAACGCTTTCTCCGAACTGAAGAGCAAGACGGTGGCGGCGTTCGAGACCAAGGTCGTCTTCGACGGCGATGACGTGATCGTCAACGGGGAAAAATTCTATACGACCGGCGCGCTTCTTGCGCATGTGGTGCCGATCGTCGCGGTCGACGAGAACGGGCAGGGCCACCTGGTCTTCGCCGACCGCGACGCGCCCGGACTGACGGTCACCAACAACTGGTCGAGCTTCGGCCAGCGCACGACGGCTTCCGGCTCGGTGAAAATCAATAACGTCCGCGTGCCGCGTTCCCGCGCGGTGCATGTCACCTCCTTCGATCATCCGACGGTCGGCGGTCCGGTCTCGCAGATCATTCAGTCGGCGATCGACGTCGGAATTGCGCGAGGCGCGATCGAGGACACGATCGCCTTCGTCAAGAACCACAGCCGTCCCTGGATCGACAGCGGCAAGGAAACGGCGGGCGAGGATCTGTTCACGATCGCAGCCGTTGGCGACCTGAAGATCAAATTGCACGCCGCCGAGGCGCTTCTCGAGATCGCCGGCCAGAGCATCGACGCAGCAAAAGCGAACCCGACGCTCGAGACGGTCTCCGAGGCGACGATCAAGACCGGGGAATCCAAGGTGTTCACAACTGAAATCGCCATTCTCGCGACCAACAAGCTGTTCGAGCTTGCCGGCACGCGCTCGACCCTCGCTGAGCACAATCTCGACCGGCACTGGCGCAATGCGCGCGTCCATACCCTTCACGATCCGGTGCGCTGGAAGTTCTATCACGTCGGCAACTACTACCTGAACGGCGTGCATCCGCCGCGCCACGCCTGGAATTGAGGGGGAAGCGATGAGCCACAACGACCGCAGACTGCACCGGGAGGCGGCACTCGTCGCCGGCCGCCCCGCGCCCCATATCCCGCCGCGTCGGGTGAAGGCGCACCGCATCAAGGACGACGGCGAGGCGATCGCCGTCGCACGCGAGCTCGCGCGCGAGTTTGCGATCGGCGCCGCCGAGCGCGACCGGGAGCGGCGCCTGCCGATCGCCGAGATCGAGCGCTTCTCGCAATCGGGTCTTTGGGCGATCACCGTGCCGAAGGCCTATGGGGGCGCCGGCGCTTCCGCCGTCACGCTCGCCGAGGTCACGGCGATCATTTCCGCCGCCGATTCGAGCATCGGACAGATTCCGCAGAACCACTACTACATGGTGGAGGCACTAGGACTCGCCGGCGGCGAAGCGCAGAAGGCGCATTTCTTTGCGCGCATTCTCGACGGAGACCGCCTCGGCAACGCATTCACCGAGATCGGCACGAAGACGCCAGTCGATTTCAAGACACGTTTTCGCCAGCAAGACGGAAAGCTGCTGCTCGACGGGCAGAAATTCTACTCGACCGGTTCGCTTTTTGCCCACATCGTCGTCGCCGTGGCGAAGGACGAGGCCGGCCGGGTGCATCTCGTCTTCATCGATCGGGCAACCCCAGGCCTTGATCTCGTCGACGACTGGAGTTCGTTCGGCCAACGGTCGACGGGAAGCGGCACAGTCACCTTCGATGACGTCGAGATCACGCCCTTCCAGATCGTCGATCACGATGGGGTTTTCGAGCGGTCGACGCCGATGGGACCCTTCGCACAGATCATTCATTCGGCAGTGCAGGTCGGGATCGCCCGCGGCGCTCTTGCGGAAACGATCTCCTATGTGCGGGCGCATGCCCGGCCGTTCTTCGAGCTCTCGATCGAGCACGGATACGAGGACCCGCACACGATCCATGCGGTTGGAGACGTCTCGATCCGTGTGCATGCGGCTGACGCGCTGCTTTCCCGCGCTGGCCGGCTACTCGACGTCACGAGGGAAAATCCAACGGAAGGCACGGTTGCGGCCGCATCGATCGCCGTCGCGGAGGTCAAGGCGCTCGGGACGGAAGTCGCCCAGCTTGCGTCGACGAAGCTGATCGAACTCGGCGGAACGCGCTCGACCCTCGAGAGCTACGGCCTTGACCGCTTCTGGCGCAATGCCCGCACCCATTCGCTGCACGATCCGGTGCGGTGGAAGTATCATCATATCGGCAACTATTACCTGAACGGGCTGTTGCCGCCGCGGCACGGCGCCATTTGACATTTGAGGTGTCTTTTCGACCGCGCCCCGGGCGCGGGAACTGGGGGGGGCCTACATGCGGAAATTCGAGCCTTTGCCAGTCCTGGCCATCGTCGGAGGCGGCTTCAGCGGTGCCGCCGTCGCACTGCATCTGGCACGCAGCGAGCGGCCAGAGGCCCGCGTGGTCGTGTTTGAACCGCGCCCCAGGCTCGGTGCCGGCCTCGCTTACGACACGGCTGAACTGACGAATCGGATCAATGTACCCGCCGGCAGAATGAGCCTCTATCCGGACGAGCCGGAGAGTTTCGTCGCCTATCTGGAACGGGCAAATGCGCTCGCCGGCGACCCGGATGCCATCACCGCGGACGGCGTCGCCTATCCGCGCCGATCCGTGTTCGGTGATTATGTGGCGAGCGAGCTTGCGCCTTATCTCTCGAGCGGGGCGATCGAGCACCGACGCGCCCAGGTGCTCGGCATCAGACGCTCGACGGGCCAGTGGACGATCTCCACCAGCAACGGTGAGGAACTGGTGGCCGACATCGTGGTGATCGCGGTCAGTCATCCGCCGCCCGCTTTGCCGAAAGCCCTGCTGCCCGTGCTGTCACATCCGAAGCTGGTGGCCGATCCGACGAAGGCCGGAGCGTTCGAGGTCATTGCGCCAGCGGATCGGGTCCTCATAATCGGCAACGGTCTGACGTCAGCCGATGTCGTCGCCGCGCTCGAGCACCGGGGCCATCATGGCGCGATCATTTCCATCTCGCGTCGGGGCCTGCGGTCCCGAGGCCATCCCGCCCTCGCGCAGGATCCTTATGGCGACTTTGTCTCCGAACCGATCACCCACGCCTCCGAACTTCTTCGTCGCATCCGCCAGGCGCTTCACGCGGCCCGGCAACAGGGGCTCGACTGGCATCCCGTCCTCGATGCCCTGCGGGCGCAAGGCCAGCAGATCTGGCAGGCCCTACCCGTCGTTGAGCGCCGGCGCATCGCCCGACTTGGGCGGCCCTATTGGGACGTCCACCGCTTCCGTATAGCGCCACAGGTCGAAACGGTGATCGATCGCGCGGTGGAAAGCGGCAGGCTGAACATTCTAGCTGCCTCCATCGTATCTGCGGCGATTGAAAGGCAGGAGATCGTGGTCGACTTGAAGGAGAGGGGGCCGGGCGCACGGCGCCGGATTGCGGCAGACGCCATCCTCGTCACCACCGGTCCCGCTCACGGAGGCATTCTCCGATCCCAGCCCTTCCTTGCAGCGTTGGAAGAGGCCGGCGCACTAACACCATGCGAAACCGGGCTCGGCATTGCTTGCGATCTCCAGGCGCGCGCCATCGGCGCCAATGGCCTTGCCGACCCAAGCTTGCTCATAGCGGGGCCGCTCGCACGCGGCACCTTTGGCGAACTGATGGGGCTCCCGCAGGTGACCGAGCATGCGGTTTTCGTTGCCCGTGAAGTGGAAGCGCTCTTGGCGGTCGATGCGCCGGCCAGCCAAACCGGCCAGGGCGGTTGGGCGGCGAGGGGATAGCACAGGCATTCGCGTACTGATCCGAGTGTGACGGATAATCTCCGGGAAGGTCTTCTCTTTGAAAAAATATTGCTTAGTAAAACTATAGATTATCATATTATCACCACATGATCGGTGATGCGCTGCGGTTCGGTGAAAGATTGAGGCGGGTCACGATAACTCGCAGGCGCGCGCTGGCGCTTTGCGGCTGAAAGGATAGAAAATGACCAAGACTGACAAACCGCTTGATTTCCTTTGGTTCATTCCCTCCTCGGGCGACGGCGCCTATCTCGGATCCGATGATCTGAGCCGGCCCTCCGATCCCGGCTATTTCCGCGAGATCGCGTCGGCTGTCGACCGGCTGGGCTATTCCGGCGTGCTCATCCCGACCGGAATAGCCTGTGAGGAATCCTTCATTCTTGCGGCCAACCTGGCGGCCTTCACGGAAAAGCTTAAATTCCTCGTTGCTATTCGCCCCGGAATCGCCTCGCCTGCCTACTATGCTCGCCTCGCCTCGACGCTCGACCGCGTCTCGCATGGCCGTCTGCTCCTCAATATCGTCGCGGGTGGAAGCGCCCAGGAGCTCGCCGGCGACGGGGTCTTTCTTGCACATGACGAGCGGTACGAGCATGCGGACGAGTTCTTCCAGGTCTTCAATCGGCTCCTCGAGACCGGCAAGGCCAAGCTGGATGGCAAGTACATAAAGGCTCACGATGCACAGCTCGGTTTCCCGCCGGTACAGGAACCGCGCCCGCCGCTCTATTTCGGTGGATCGTCCGATGCAGCCATCGAGTTTTCCGCCGGTCTCGTCGACAAATATCTCACGTGGGGCGAGACGCCGGACCAGGTCGGCGAAAAGGTCGCCAAAGTGCGCAAGGTTGCTGCCGCCAAAGGGCGTGAAGTGACCTTCGGCATCCGCCTGCACTTCATCGTGCGCGAAACCGACGACGAAGCCTGGGCCGCCGCCGACCGACTGATTTCCAAGCTCTCCGACAAGACGATCGCTGCCGCGCAGGAAGGATTTGCGAAAAATTCCGATTCCGTCGGGCAGGCGCGCATGCTGGCGCTTCACGGGGGCCGCCGCGACAAGCTCGAGGTTTCGCCCAATCTTTGGGCCGGCATCGGACTCGTCCGCTCGGGCGCGGGGACCGCGCTCGTAGGCTCGCCGAAGACGGTCGCAGCGCGCCTGAAGGAATACCAGGCCCTCGGCATCGATACGGTCATCGCCTCCGGCTATCCCCATCTTGAGGAAGCCTATCGCGTGTCCGAACTGCTGTTCCCGGAAATAGGCCTCGGTGGCCCGCGCAACCAGATCCGCTCGTCCTTCGGTGAGCGGCAGGTTTTTGGCGGCGGCGGACACGGCGGCAATCTGCGGGTCGTGGCAGGCTCCTGACTTTCGCTTGGGCAACTAGCGAATGGCCCGCGCGCGGGCTGCTGATCTGGCGAAGGTGGAATTCCTGAACAGAGGGAGTGATAGATGTCGGTTCAATCGTCCGTGCGGACATTTGATGTCGAAAGAATAACCAGCCATTCAGCAAACCGTCCCGTCGATGCTGACGGTTTGAAGGCGGCGCTGCGCGCTTTGGGTGGCGGCGTCAGCATCATAACAGCGGGGGAGGGCGAAATACGCACCGGAGCCACGGTCACCTCGGCGACGGCCCTATCCGTCGAACCGCCGCGCATGCTCGTTTCCCTCAATCGATCATCATCGACCTGGCCCGTCGTTGAGCGTTTCGGCCACTTCTGCGTCAACGTCGTCGGCTCGTCGCACGAAGCACTTGCCAACCAGTTTGCCGGCCGCGGCGGACTGAAAGGGGTGGACCGCTACCGCGGCGGCGCATGGACGCGCCTCGTGAGCGGCGCGCCGGTCCTCGAGGATGCGGCGGCGGCAATAGACTGCGAAGTCGAGGAGGCGATCGAACGCCACAGCCATGCGATCGTGCTTGGCCGCGTCGTTGGTATTCGGATTGGCAATGGCGGCTCGCTGGTTTACCGCGATGGCCGATACCTCGCGCTCGGTGGCTAGCCGTCTACCAGACGTCGCACATACCGCACAGTTTATATCGAATTATTGACGAATAACCAGAACGCGGCGAAAGTGTGCGCCGCCTCAAAACGGTTCAAGCGAGAGGAATGGTCAAATGCCGCTCGGTATGGTGAACTTTTCCTTCGATCTTCTCGCCCCTTGGCGCAGGCGAGCCGAGGCGTGCGACATCCGCTCCGCGAGCGCGGCTGCGAAAAAGCAGGATAACAACGAAACCGTCCCAGGCGTCCGATCCGAAGAGGAGCGAGAACACGAACAGGCGCTGTTCTGGGGTCTCTTTCCCGTTCTCTAAGCGGGAGAGGAAGAGTGTGGAGCGGTTTTCCGCGCTCGTGTCTTGGGCTGGAGCCGATCGGGTCCAAGCCCTCGGCAGCGCCTGACAATGCGAAAACCGCCTGTCCGGCTGGCTATCATCAGGGAGGATGCATCTGAGATGGGATCCATTACACATCTGCATGAGCGCCCGCGACCGGCGCCGCTTCGCATCGCCTCCGACGAAGAGGTGCTTACCGCGGCCGGCGAGGTCATCGCGCTCGGTACTGATGCTCCCGCAGCCCTCCTGGTCGAGTCGCTGGTGAGTTCAGGCCTGCTTGCCATATCCATTCCGAGCGACTTTGATGGCGCGGACGTATCGAACGGCTTGATAGCACAAGTGGTATCGCAGATTGCGCAAGTGCAGCCGGCTGCCGCACGCGCTCTGGTCCAGCATTTTCGCGCGCTTGAACTGGTTCGCAACTCCGGCAGCGAAGAACAACGACGCAGCATTTATCTGCACGTGGAATCGGGTGAAAGGCTGTCGTGTGGAGGCATTGGAGAGCATACGGCGAGCCAGCGCTATTTCACCGATGGCATAGGGTTCAGACTAAGCGGCGCGCTCGAGGTGGCCAGTCTTGGCGTTCCGGACTGGTTTGCAGTGCTCGCCAGTAGCGAGGCCAAGTTGCTCAGCCTGCTCCTGGTTCAACGGGGCAGCACGCGCACCGAACTCGTCGCCGGGAGCCAGCCGGCGCGCTACCGACTCGACGAGGCCCATGTGCCCGCGGACGCGGTGCTTGCTTTGCACGAAGATGCGCTGCCGCTTTCGCAGTCACTGGGGACGATCCTGCATGCTTCGACAATCCTGGGCGAGAAACGCCAGCGCCTCGGTGCAGATCTGGCGCTTTGGCGGGGCGGCGTCCGTTCCGGCGACCGCCCATGGGACGAGCGGATCGGAAAGCTCCAGGTGGATATCGAAATACTGGCAGCGCTGATAGATCGGGCAGCGACCGCGCTTGATCTGGCGCAGGTCAATCCCTCCCCGGCTGGCGTGTTCCATGTATGCCGCAGCGCTTCTGCACTTGAATTCGCTGCTCTACCTGACTGCCATCGCGCGCGCGACAGCGACCGCCTGCTCGCCCAACTCGGACGGACACTTTTGACGGATTAGCGTGGCGCTGCTGTTGCCGCAGGCAAGACCGCTTCACTCGCCGGCGATGAGCGTTTCGGTATAGCTATCGGCATCCGCACCATCTTTGGCGACGAACTGAGCAAGCGTCATGTTGTCGAGGATGGTCGCGATCGCGTCGCGAACCTCCGTCATCGACAATCGCACCTGACAGCCGACCGGATCGTTGCAATCGTCACAGGCCTCGAAAGCGGTCCGGCTCGCGCAGCGGATGGGGGCGAGTGGTCCGTCGAGTGCGCGGATTACCTGGCCGATCATGATCTCCGAGGCTGGCCTCGAGAGAGCGTAACCGCCGTTTGGGCCCTTTTTCGATCGCAGGATTCCCACATTGCGAAGCTCGAGCAGAATTGTGTCAAGGAACTTCTTCGGCAGGTTGTTGCGCTTGGCGATCTCCGTCACGAACGCCGTTTCGCCGGGATCGAGGCGTGCCAGATCAACCAGCGCCTTCAATCCGTACTTGCCCTTTTTCGTAAGCATTCTGGAACTCGGATGGTGTCGATGTTGCACGTGCCGAGCGGCAACGTGCGGGAGGCGAAAACCTACTATTTCTGACTAAGTAAATAGGTTTTGGCGATTTAATGTGCAAGTGAATTTCGCGTGGAATTATGCCCTAATTCCGAGAAATCTCCTACCCACCGAGGTTGATGTGGCGCGAGGTCTGAAAATCGACAGCAGGCATTTTTCACCCCTTGCCGAAAAATATTGTCTATTATCTAGATAATATTGGTAGATTATTATTTGAGACAGATGTCTTCGAGCCGTTAGGGTTCCACATCGGCAATCTCCATTGCAGCTTCCGCACGCGTGGGGCGCAGATGGCAGCCTTGCCCCGGTTAGGAAGTACTGCCTGGGAGACTATTCGATGAACGCAGCTATACGGTACCTTGCTAAGATTGCTCTCGCCGGGAGCATCGCTCTCAGCCTCGCCACAGTTGCTAAGGCCGAGGACAAGATCGTCAGGATCGGGTTCCAGAAGTACGGCACCCTCATTCTGCTAAAGGCAAAGGGCCTGCTCGAGGAAAGGCTGAAGCCGCAGGGCTATACGGTCGAGTGGACGGAATTTCCGGCTGGGCCGCAACTCCTAGAGGCCCTCAACGTCGGGTCCGTCGATTTCGGTACTACGGGTGAGGCGCCTCCCATCTTTGCGCAAGCGGCCGGAGCTCCGCTCGTCTATGTCGGCTATGAGCCGGCGGCCCCGGAAGCGGAGGCGATCATCGTCCCGAAGGACAGCCCGCTCAAGGGAGTTGCCGATCTCAAGGGCAAGAAGGTCGCGCTGAACAAAGGCTCGAACGTCCACTATCTCCTGGTCAAGGCACTCGAGAAGGCGGGGCTTTCCTATTCCGACATTGACGTTTCGTTCCTGCCGCCGGCGGACGCGCGTGCCGCCTTTGAAAAGGGGGCGGTTGACGCTTGGGTAATCTGGGAACCTTTCCTCGCTGCCGCGGAGGCCGCTACAGGCGCAAGGCAGCTCGCGAATGGTACCGGCGTGGTGGACAACCACGAGTTCTATCTCGCCTCCCGCAACTTCATCGATACGCACCCCCAAGTGGTTGAGACTATCGTCGCGTCGCTCGGCGAGGTCGACACTTGGATTAATGCCAATCGCAGCGACGTTGCCGAGCAGTTTTCTCCAGCACTCGGCCTTCCCAAAGACGTGCTCGAAGTGGCCGTCGAGCGGCGCCAGTATGGAGTGAAGCCGATCACGCCGGAGGTGGTCGCCGCACAACAGAAGATCGCCGACGTGTTTCATGAGCTCGGTCTCATTCCGACGGCAATCAAGATCGCCGACGCGGTGGAGAAGTGACCGTCGGCAGCGAAACAGCTAGGAAGAAAGACGTCCTGATGGCAATTCGTCCAGCTCAAACCCGAAGCGCGACAGCACTCACGTTCATCGCTTCCTGGGCGCTGCCGCTCGGTCTTCTGGTCGTATGGGAGATCGCCTCGCGCAGTGGCGTCCTGTCGACCCGTCTCCTGCCGGCACCGAGCGCTGTCGCTGCCGCCTTTGCGGAAAGCGTGCGCAACGGCACGCTCCCGACAAATGCCGCGATCTCGACAGAGCGGGCGTTGAAAGGCCTCGCAATCGGTGGCGGGATCGGCTTCGTCCTTGGGATCTTTGCCGGAATTTCGCGCCTCATCGAGGTCGTGTTCGACTCCTCGATGCAGATGCTCCGCAATGTACCGCATCTCGCCATCATTCCGCTCGTCATCCTGTGGTTCGGAATAGGCGAGGAGGCGAAGATCTTTCTCGTGGCAATCGGAACCGCCTTTCCCCTTTACCTGAACACCTTTCATGGAATTCGCACGATCGACGTCCGCTTGATCGAGATGGCGCGTGTCTATGGGCTCGGCCGCCTGGCTCTGTTCTGGCGGGTTATCCTTCCCGGCGCTTTGCCATCGATACTGATCGGTCTGCGATTTTCGCTCGGCATCATGTGGTTGACACTCATCGTCGCCGAGACGATCTCGTCGACGTCGGGTATTGGCTACATGACCATGAACGCGCGGGAGTTTCTGCAGACCGACGTCGTCGTGCTCGGCGTCATTGTCTACGCGCTGCTCGGCAAGCTTGCCGACACCATTACTCGGCTGATCGAGGCCCGCGCGCTCGCCTGGCATCCCGCCTACCGACTAAACGCAACCAGGGAAGCGACATCATGAGCGAGCCCGCATCCGACCTTCGTTTGCGTGAACGGTCAGTACTCCGGGAATCGCCGGGCCCGACCGAACGGAACGTCGTCCGCGCGTTGAAGCCGCGGAAGCAAGAGGAGCGGCGGGTAAATGGGCAGGCCGTGTTGCTCGAAGGACTATCGAAGTCGTTCGGGCGCAGACATGTGCTCTCGCGCTTGAATCTTGAGATTCCTGCCGGCCAGTTGCTGGCGATCGTCGGGCGGTCCGGTTGCGGCAAGTCCACGCTTCTGCGTCTCATTGCGGGCCTCGACCGTTCGAGCAGCGGTACGATTTCAGTGGGCGGTGCTGAGGTGAATTCGCTTCAGTCGAATGTGCGGCTGCTGTTTCAGGATGCGAGGCTGCTTCCCTGGCATCGGGTGATCAGCAACGTCGGGATCGCGCGGGCAAAGAACTGGCGCGACAGCGCCGCGGCGGCTCTTGCCGATGTCGGGCTCGCGGATCGGGCGAATGACTGGCCGGCTGTCCTCTCGGGCGGCCAGGCCCAACGCGTCGCCCTCGCACGCGCCTTGGTCAGCCGGCCGGGCGTGCTTCTGCTGGACGAACCATTCGGCGCGCTCGATGCCCTCACGCGCACGGAGATGCACCGCCTGCTCGAACGCATCTGGCACGAGCACGGCTTTACGACGGTTCTGATCACGCACGATGTTGCGGAGGCAGTCGCGCTTGCCGATCGGGTGATCGTCCTGCGCGACGGCGGGATCGCCCTCGACATTCCGATCGACCTTCACCGCCCGCGTCGCGGGCCGGCGGACACGTCAGCCGTCGCGTTTCAGGCGCGAATTCTGAACGAGGTATAGGGACAGCCATGGTCTCGTCAGCATCGGAGATGGATGCAACTCCGCTGCCGGTGACAGAGAAGCCTGCTGCTCGACGAGTGCGTGGAAGGATTGGGCGCAGCCGTCGTAGGTGGTGGCCGGCCATTCAGAAGGAGGTTGTTCGCATGAAGCCGCTGATTCCGGACACCGAAACTCTCATTCTTCCGGGGCTGAACGGATCGCCCGATGATCATTGGCAGGCCCACTGGGCGCGGGACAACGCAGGCAGCCGCGTGGTCGAGCAGGACAGTTGGACCTGTCCCGACCTGGATAGTTGGATGGGGTGCCTGGAAAGGGCGATCGAAGCCGCCCCCGGCGATGTCGGGCTCGTCGCCCATAGCCTCGGCTGCTTGCTTGCAGCAAACCTTGCGAGCCACCGCCTCACATCCCGCGTTCGCGGCGCGCTGCTGGTGGCGCCTTGTGACCTCGAAACGACGGAGAAGCTGCATCCCTGCGTGATCAACTTCGGCGGTATGCCACGTTCACGACTGCCGTTCCCGAGCCTCGTCGTCGCAAGTATCAATGATCCCTATATGTCGGTGGAAAGAGTCCGGCTTACGGCCCGATGCTGGGGTAGTGCGCTCATAGATCTTGGCGAGGCCGGGCATATCAACATCGCAAGCGGCTTCGGTCGCTGGCAGACGGGATATGCCTTGTTCGACCTTCTAAGGTCATCGAGCAAACGTTTGCCCATCGGGCGACCACCGCACGACGAGCTTTTCCCGAGAGCAGCCACCGGTGCGCCCCTGGTCCTAAACTAGCGAGAGCGACGATCGCAGAGGCTGCGGCAATATCGGCGGCGGCAAATTACAGCGATCAGCAACAGCCATGAGCCGAATCACGCGCGGCGAAACGGTCGTTCCCGCCACCCCTGATGGAAATTCTGCGGCGAGATTACATTGGAGGCAGTGACCATATCGTCTCCCGGGACTTCCGGCACCCGCCCATATGACTACCAACTTGGCCGATAGGGTTGTCGCTGTTGCCGGACCCATCGCCAGCCGGCTTGATACTGAAACCTGCACTGCAATCATTGCATCACAGTTTGCCCGACCAACGTATTCGACGCCGCTGTCGATGGCACCGCGATCATCGCCCGTCAGAGCGATTGCCAAACCTGCTTCATGTGCGAGGTCTGTTGTCCGGCGGATTCGCTCTACGCCGACCCCGATCCGGCCGTTCCGAACAGAGTGACGTGACGGTGGATGTGAAGCAGGCGGGCCTCGTCGACAGCTATCGCCCGACCGATCGCCTTGGG
The DNA here is from genome assembly GCF_030124325.1 of Sinorhizobium sp. 8-89. Taxonomy (GTDB): domain Bacteria; phylum Pseudomonadota; class Alphaproteobacteria; order Rhizobiales; family Rhizobiaceae; genus Sinorhizobium. Next base: position 46,055 of record NZ_JASKLR010000026.1, on the reverse strand, counting down.
GCGAGGGAAACGCGCCACCTGCGCCGGGTCGACGACCATTTTCGCCTCCCGCAGTAGGGTGACAAGTCAGCAATGCGGCAGGGAAGGGAGGGGCGCCGCCGCCTTTTCACCGCGGCGGCCGATCAGGCAATTTATTGCGTGTCCAATCGGGGCCGATTCCTACAATGGCGTCGAACGATCAGGAAACGCCATGATACCTTTGGAACTCAGAATCAACGCCGAGCGCCGGTCACTCGCGATCACGTGGGATGACGGCAATTTCTCCTCCATAGCTGCCTCACGATTGCGTGCACTCAGCTGAGCGGCTCATCATGTCCGATCCTCCATCGAGGGCAGGGAGGATTCGTTCGACGACGTGACCATCACGAGCGCCGAGGCAATCGGCTCCTACGCCGTGCGCCTGGGTTTTTCCGATGGCCATGACCGCGGCATCTATCCGTGGAGCTATCTGCGCGACATCGCCAATTCTTGAGGCTTGGAATAGAAAATGGACAAGTTTGTCGAAGGTCTGACGGAAGCCTGCCTTCCACGCCTCGGAATTATGCGGAGCAGAAATCCGCCGCAACTACCGGCAAATCCAGCCGTCATCGATTGAGGCTCCGCATAATCCCACTCTCAGCACAATCGACGTTGCCGGCGTAGATGCGGAAGTGCGGGCCCTTGTCGGAGGGGTTCTCAATGCGGGCGATACGGGCATTGACGTTGAGGGCGAGTGTGCGGATCGAGCCGTTGAACCCGTTTTCGGTGGAGGTGAAGGTGCCGATGGTTGCCATTTTCATGTTCCTTTCGTTGGTTTCGGGCCGCGCCCTTTGCGGCCTCGATGGCTGTCGCAAGGATCGGGGATGATCGGACCGTACCCATAGGGCCGGAACAGCGTGGAGGGCGGCAAGTCGCAAATTTGTTAGTCGGCGAGGAATGGCGGCGGACCCGGGGTCCCCCGCTCGACCTGTCGAGTGGGGTGGGTACCGGCAGGGGTAAGAAAATTGCGGCCGGCCGTTGCGGGAGGACGATCGAGGCGAAGCCGTTCTCCAATCAGACATGCCTCATCGAGCCCGCGGAGACGTGGCCTATGCCGGCGGATCAACGAGAAACGGGCAATGGCGAGCGCCGTCCCTGCCTTGGCCAACTAGAATATTGCTCTGGCGTTGCCTCTCCTAAAGTCATGGCATTTACCTTGATGTCGATAAACCCGACCGACGGGGGAGTTGCCTCCTATCAGCACGATGGCCTCGCGATTGGGCTCGCCTTTGGCGCGTTCTCCTAAGATGTCCTTGAGGTTAATTGGACCGATCGGATGCTAGGCCGCCGAGACGAGATTTTCCTGAACTACTGCTGTTGGCGTCAGACCCGAGGCCAATGGGCTGGCGGGCTTGATGCTGACACTCTGGCACAAGCCAATGAGTGGATAGAAGTCCGCAATCGCTGATGCCCATTGGGACTCGCGACACGAAAGTGCTCCTAAAACGTGTCCGAACCCTTGACTTGTTTACCGGGAGCGGTGCCGGAATGCCCGCTGATCGAGATGCTTTCGGGGATCGGCGGTCAATTGGTCCTTTGGAGGCGCCTATGCGGCGCCCCTGACCTCATGCTGGCGAGCGCCGGCTTGCTGCGCGTGCATCCAATCGGCGATCTGCTGCGCCTTGCTTGCGGCGGTGAAGATGGCGCGCGAGTCGGAACGAAGCACTTCGAGCCAAGAGACGATGTAGCGGGCATGGTCGGGTCGCGGCTCGACGCTAAGGTTGAGATCGGCGCAGATCATCGCGCTCAAGAGCTCGACCGTGCATTCCTCCATGGCGTAGGCGGCCGAGCCGAACCGTCCGGAAAGATCGCGGTCGAGGCGATGCTGGGCGCCGGAGGCGTGTCCGCATTCATGGAGCAGCACGGCGTAATAGGCGACCGCGTCGCAAAAGCAAGCGAACTCGGGCATCTGCACATGGTCGGTTGATGGGCGATAGTAGGCCTGTGATCCCCCATGGCGGATGTCGATGCCCAGCGCCGCGCAAAACCGTTCGGCCTGTTCGATCCGTTCGGCTTCGGGCAGTGCCGGCACCTCGGGCGGCGTGTAACCGTCAACCTGCGCGCAGTTGAAAACCGTGTAGCCGCGGGCGAACAGGCGCCGTGCGGGCTGGTCGTTGTCTTCGTCACCGTCTCGATCATCGGGCTCGCCGTGGCGATCGGTGGTCTTCCAGAACACGACGAGATGGCCGCGCTCGCCCTTGCGAACCTGGGCGCCGAGCGCCTGCCATTGGCGGTAGGTGCCCCAGATGCCGGCGGGATAGCCTGCAGCATGCGCCGCGGCCCAGAGCGAGAGGATGTTTACGCCGCGATAGGCCTTACGCGAGGCGATGTTGTAGGGTGTCGTGATGGCCGATCCGTCGTGATGCCAGGGCATCCGGTACTCGCCGGCGCCGGCCTCGATGGCGGCGATGATCTGGCTGGTGACGCGCTCGTAGATATCGGTCCGGATCGGGCTCGTGGAATCTGTGGTCATTGGTGCCTCCTTCAGCTCGCCCTCTTCGTCGAGGGCGAGGCAGCAGGGGCAGACGCGGAAAGCCGGCTCGTCATACCCTGTTCTCGGTGCTGGTTGCGGAACAGGGTTGATGGGCTGGCAGCGTCTGCCACGTAACCGAGCCCCGCCTCGACGGGCGAGTTGAAGGAGGCACCCGAACAGATCGACGCCCGAAATGGCCCCGGATGATGCGCCGCTCTCAGCCGGCGTCGTCTCGCGGCGAGCGCTCCAGCGGCACAACAACCTTGCGTCACCAGATCGGCCAGCTCTTTCTGCGGACCGTCGGTGGCGGCATCACGCTCGACTGGAACGTCAGCACCGGTCACGGAGCCATTCCCCACATCTTGCGGGATCGAAGGGCATGCCGGTGGCGCGACCGCAGGGGCCGCGATGGCGGCGTCGAGGAAGTTTTCGCGAAAGTGCATTGACCTCCCCGGCACATTCGATGCCGCAGCTGAGGCGTTTAATACCCCTCCAATGATCGACCGGGTTCAGCGTTTTGATGTTCTCGACTATCGAGCCCATGGCGCCGTTATCGTTGGCGGCCTCGTCAACAATTATCGATTTCGTCGATGTCGGTTATTCTTGCACGGGGATGGACCCTTATGAGATACATCGGGGAGGGGTCCTTTTCCAGGGATGGGGACCGGCCTTGGTCTGTCTTCGTTCTTCCTCGAAGACATCTCCTGGACCGCTGATCGGGCGGCCGGACGCACTGCGGCCGACCGGCAAAGGAAGAGCGGTCGGGGCGCAGGGCGGTGTTTGAGCGTCACAGGAGGACCGATCTGCGAAGGGTTTCCGCTCCTTTCAGTCCCTTCATTCTCTGGCCCGTCACACAACTATCATTTGAGTTTGTCACCAAACTGCAAGAATATCGGTTTGTAGTGGAGGAGGGGCCGCATGAAGAGGAGTTCCGCCTACGCCGAGACGGGGCGACATGCCGGCCCGATGCAGGCGACGGATTTCGTCATGACACTCGCGGCGTTGATCTCTTCGATCCTGGCGCAATCGTTCCAGCCCGGTTGGCGCACTGACGGCGACGTTTTCGGCGCCATCATAACAGGCACCGCAAACTGGAGTCAGCGCGCGTTGAGCAGAACTTGAGCCAATTGGGCACCTGTGCGCTCGGCGCCGACGCGGGCGATGATCGCATGCGATGCACGCCCTCGGTTCGATGCGGACGCGCCGCTGCCCCTTCGTGGCAGAGCCTGTTGCGCGGCGCCCGCCACAGCATTAGACGTCTCTCGGGCCAGCTCAGCTTGAGGCCGGCGGCTCTGGGGCAAGGAATCGACGTCCTCGGCGGGAGGAGCCTTCCTCCTCATGAGTAGAGTAGGGGGGCTGGCGAGTTCGTCCGGTGCCGTAGCGCAAAAGCGGCGGATCCGGGTCGCGCATAGCGTCAGGCTCAGGCTCTAGCTTCACCGCTTCGGTGGGCCCGGGGAGGACCACTTCTGCCGCACTGGTGGCGGTCAAGACTCCGCTTCGTCTCCCGAAGTGGAAGATTGTGGCTGCAATACTAAACACGATGCTACAGCCTGCAGTTCCGTCGTTAGTTGGCGTCCCGTCCGCAACTCATAGGAAAACGCGTGTAGCCGCCACCGACTGTCTGGTTTGTCGCGTGTGCGACCAATGCGGTTCGGCCTGGTTTCCTGCTTCTCATTTAACCTGTTGATAGTCCAGGCATAATTCCTGCTGAGCGACCCTCTGCGTAGCTGGCACGAATTTTGATGCTTCCTCGTCGCGAGGCGGCACCAACTCCCAAATGTTACCTACTGATTGCCTCGCCTTGAGAGGAGATTAATGCTGAACGGATGGCGACCTAAACCTGTCGGAGGCCAGCTCATTGATGTAGTCGCGGCTATTGATGAAATTGCGGCATCGTTCCCGGACAGGATTGCGATTAAACATGGCGCGGAGGAACTCACATATGATGAGCTGCGAGTGCGGTCTGATAGCATCGCAAGCACCCTACGTGAGTGCGGCGCACAGGGCACGGTTGTGGGCTATTGCGGTGAACGGAACTCCAATTGGGTAGCCACAGTAGTCGCAATTCTGAAAAGCGGCTCAACGTATTTACCCCTCGATCCATCCTTACCGGCCTCCCGAATTTCGTTCATGATTAAGCAAAGTGGGTGCACTTTGATTATCGGGCCAGAAAGACCGGAAGCGCTTGGTTTGTTTGAGGAAGACTGCGACGGCGCTCGACAATTCATGACGGTGCAGAAAGCGCTATTGGGTAGCCGGGTCTCTCCTGCCATGCCAGCTTCAGCGGAAGGCCGTCTCGCTTACATTCTGTTTACGTCCGGTTCGACGGGACGGCCCAAGGGCGTGATGGTGAAGCGCGCGGGGCTAAATAACCATTTGATGGCAAAGATAGAGGTGCTCGAACTACGTGAGCAGGACTGTGTCGCACAGACTGCCTCTCATTGCTTTGACATCTCCCTGTGGCAGCTTTTGGCAGGGTTATGTGTCGGCAGTTGCGTCGCGATCATAGATGATGCCGCACTGAGATCTCCGATAATCCTTCATAAGGCGCTGCAGGCACATTGTGTCACGATTGTCCAATTCGTTCCATCGGTGCTCGCCGTTTTCGTTGAATATCTGCAGACACTCTCAGCCAAGGAGCGGCTCCTTGGTGCCTTACGCTTGGTCTCCACCGTCGGCGAACCGCTGACGCCCGCCTTGGCGCGCCGCTGGCTGAAACTCTATCGTCAAATCCCAATTCTCAATCACTACGGCCCGACCGAATGTGCGGACGGGGTTACGCATCATTTGATATCGGTCCCACCCAGCACAGCTGACGCCTATGTGCCTATCGGTAAGCCGATCTCCAATCTTGAGGTCTATGTCGTCGATGGATCGCGTCTGTGCAAGACGGGAGAGGTCGGCGAAATCTGTGTCAGTGGAGTCGGTCTCGCCGATGGGTACATCAACGATAGCGAGCGCACCAAAGATGCCTTTTTGCCAAACCCGTTCTCGGACCACCCGTCCTATCGCCATCTCTACAAGACCGGCGATCTCGGACGAATCAGGGCAGACGACCTGCTGGAATGTCTGGGTAGACGAGATCGTCAGATCAAGATCCGGGGGCACCGGATCGAACTTGGAGAGATCGAGTCTCGCCTCTGCGCTCATCGTTTGGTGACTGCCGCAGTGGCTATCGCACCCGTCCACGAGAGCGTGAAACTCACGGCGAGGGACATAACCAATACCGACGGCGATACTGGGTCAAGACGAATTGTGGCCTATGTGTCGGCTCCTGCCGACCTATCAGAGGGTGAACTCCGGAGCTTTGTTGCCGAAGCGCTTCCCAACTACATGGTTCCGGAACGAATCATTCGCGTCGACCGGCTTCCTGTCACCCAAAACGGCAAGGTGGATCTCGCGTCGTTGCCAGATCCGACGACCTTTCGCCCCGAGCTGCTCAGTCCCTTCGAGGAACCAAAGACGGCGTTCGAAAGGACACTGCGGGACATTTGGTCCAACGTTCTTAGGATCAAAAATATCGGCGTCAACGACCAATTCATGGACCTCGGCGGCGACTCGCTCCGAGCGATGCTTATATTGGCTCAGATCCAGAGCCAGCTCGGGGCGAATGTGGATTTCAGGCTTGTTCTGAATGGGACCATCAGATCGCTGGCGACGGCGATATCAAGCCAATCCAAAGAAGCACATCACCTGCTTCCTACGTGTGGGAAGCTCAAACGATCACCCCTGACGCGAGTGCAAGAACACCTCTGGTTTCTTTGGCAGCTCGATCCGGCCGCGAAAAACTACATCATCCAGGGTGGTCTGCGTATACGAGGTGCCATCGATCTGACTGCATTCAATGAAGCCTGGTTCGATGTTGTTCAGGCGCATGACGCGCTTTCGGCACGTTTCAGCGACGAAGACGGGCCGGTTCAGATTTTTGATGATCCGCAGGGCTCCGATCTAGAGTTGGTGGACGCCACTGACCTGACTGATCAAGAGGCTGATGAACTTGTGGCAGAGCTGCGGCGCACGGAGCTCAACAAGCCCTTTGATCTCAGTCAGGGGAGTTTGTTTCGGGCGCGGATGATCCGCTTCGGCGCGGATGATCATCTCGTGCTGATCAGCGCGCACGAAATCATCATAGATGCATGGTCAATCTCTGTCCTGCTTAGAGATCTGCGGACGAGATACTCCAATGCTGCTGCTTTCTCTCCAGCAGAACGCATATCACTCTCGACCTATGCTCTTTGGGAAAGTGTACACATTACACCGAAGTCGCTTGATGAGCAGCGGCGCTATTGGCGTCGGCAGATAGGCGACAATCCTCCGGTACTTTCGCTAGGCAGTAGTCGACCGCGGCAGGAAGAGAACTCCTGCCGCGGGAGCTCGCATGCGTTTTTTCTTGGCCGCGAACTGTCTGGTCAAGTGCGAGATTTTGCACGCCGGCACAGATGCACGACTTCCACGATCCTCTTGGCATGTTTCAAGCTGCTGTTGCGAATGTATAGCGGCCAAGATGACGTTATCGTTGGTATACCGCACGTTGTGCGTGGCCAACCAGGCACCGAGAAGATCGTGGGATTTTTCCTCAACATGTTGCCAATCCGAAGCACGATTGACGTCAATAAGTCCTTTGTGACACACGCGACTCACGTGCAGGGCCTTATAAGCGATGCTATCGCGAACTCGGCGTATCCATTTAGCTGGATGGTCAGGGATACCCGATTCCACCGCGAGCCCGGTCAATCGCCCATCTTCCAAGTCATGTTCAACATGTACTCCGAGCTTCCGGAGCCACCTGCAAAACGCGATTTGGAGCTGACATTTCGCGAATATGACACAGGTTATGTGAAATTCGACCTTACCCTGTACGCGCAAGACGAAAACGATGCAATTGCCTTGCAACTGGCTTATGCCGACCACAGTTTTTCGAGCGATGTGATCGCTCGCATGGCTGATAATCTTCGCCATCTCATTGCTGCCTGCGTTGAGAGGCCGGACGAGCCGATTGTTGCCCTGAGCGGCCTCAGCCCGTCGGAAGTTGCCTTTCTCGACTCGCTAAAGGGCGATGAGCGGTTATGCGAGAACGAGCCTTCGCTTGTGGAAGCGTTTGACCAAGTGAGCGCTTTAAATGTGGATCAGGTGGCTTATTTCGGCGAGTTCGGGGCAATTACGTTTGGCCAGCTGCGCAAGCGCATGACCACGATCCACTCCGTTCTGCGAACTTGCGGGGTGGGGCCGGGTGACACGGTGGCCATGCTGGTGGACCGGTCGCCGGATGTGGCGGCGGCAACTTTGGCGATCCGGGATTTGCAGGCCATCGTCGTGCCTATATCGCCAGATTACCCGAAAGCACGGATCGGCCATATCATAAGGGATAGCGGCGCAAAACTCCTTGTTCACGCAAGCGCGGATGAAGAGGTCATGGTCGGTGTGCCGTCCGTCAATCTGTCTACGCTGCAGGCCAAATACGAGCGTGCCCGGGTCTCGAATCGGACTATAGAGCCCATCGAGAAGGACGCAGCCAGTCTAATATATACTTCATCCTCGACGGGTAAGGCGAAGGGCGTTCTCATCCCCGAATCCGCAATACGTAATCGACTGAACTGGATGTGGCGATGCTTTCCCTTTGATGGCACCGACGTGATGGTGGTTCAGAAGTCAGCGGCACTTGTTGCAGCGGTGTGGGAGTATTTTGGAGGGCTCTTGAAGGGGGTTCCGACGCTAATCCTTACGCATGAGCAGTTGCTCGACCCCGACCTCTTGTTGAGGGCATTGGCAAGCCATCGCGTTACGCGGTTGTTTGCCTCTCCGCCCGTCTTGGCCGGTTTAATCGCCTCTCAAAAACGACATCCGGAAACGACCAGCCTGCGCCTAGTTACAAGCAGTGCTGAACCGATGCCGTCATCGCTTCTTGTCCCTTGGCGAGAGTGTTTTCCAGATGTGCCGCTCTGGAATTTCTATGGCACCACGGAGTGCGCGTCTAACGCAGCGGTGTACGAAACCTCGGAGACCGACCATGGCTCATCAGCTGTGCCGATTGGGCGCCCGATCGATAACGTGAAAGCTTACGTCCTTGATGCAGAGTTGAAGCGGGTCCCCGTTGGAGTCGCAGGTGAACTCTGTGTGGCAGGACGCTGCGTGAGCGCGGGATATTGGAAGGATTCCGAGCGAACAAAGCACTCTTTCGTGCCAAACCCATACGATGAAGGTCAATACAGCGTCCTTTATCGCAGTGGTGATATCGCCCGCATCTCAGCCAAGGGCCTTCTGGAGATTTGCGGTCGAGCGGATAACCAAATTCAGCTTCGGGGTTTCAGAATTGAGCTGGAGGAAATTGAAACGGCGCTTGTATCTCATCCTGGCATTCAGCAGGCCGGCGTAGTGCTAGAGAGCGTGGGCGACGACCGGAGGCTGGTTGCCGTTGTGGTCCCCACTCAACATAGCCTGAACTCAGGAGACATTGTGAATCACCTGCGGCTGGCACTGCCGTCTTACATGATGCCATCGGATTTTCGGATGGTGGAACGTATGCCGCTCACGCACAGCGGGAAAATAGATCGAGCGCGTTTGTCCTCGATCTCATCCCGGCGGATCCGAAAAAGCAGATCGGCTGAACCGCGTACGGAGAGGGAGCAACTCCTCGCCGAGATCTGGCAAGAGCTGTTGGGCACCAACACTGTTGGCATCGATGATAGCTTCTTTGATATCGGCGGAAATTCGCTTCTGAGTGTGCGGTGCGTTACACTGGCGCGCAAAGCGGGACTGAAGTTGACCGTCGGTCAGTTGCACCGGACACCGACGATTCGGCAACTGGCAACGGGCCAGACGCCGGCCTCGACGTGTGCCATCGCGGCTTCCAATGGACCGTTGCCAGTGCCCCCCGCGGTCTCACATTGGAACAGTGTTGTCGGAATCGGCGAGCACTACAACATTGGCGATCTCTTCTTCATGCCCGCCGGCCTCTTGGATATATCCATTCTTGAACGTGCCCTTGTGCATGTCATCGGCCGGGAGGAAGGACTGAGGCTCCGAATCGCGCAAACGGAAAGCGGCCTATCTCAGGTAATCGGATCGATACCAGATTCCCTGATAGAAGAAGTTGACCTTGTCGGTATGGCCACGTCAGAGCAACTCACCGTCATTGAGCGCGCCTGTGCGGAGCGTCAGCACAGATTTCGATTTGACGGTCGGACACCTCTTATCCGAGTCTCAGCATTCCGGACATCAGAGAGCGGCGATTACTATTTGCTTGTTCTGCTCCACCACTTTGTAACAGACGGGGTTGGATACAGACTGTTCCTGAATGCACTCGAGACGGCGTATAACTCGTTTGCTGCAGGCCGAACCGCTGTAGATCCAGAGACTACAACCCTCTCTCAATGGCTCGAGCGGTTGGATGATTACGCGAATAGCGAAGCGCCAACCGAGCTCGAACATTGGGAGGGCCTGCGGTATGACTTGTTCGATATGCGCGTGAGCGACGCTGGGTCAGGTGCGGCGGGATTTTCAGCTGACACTGCGAGGTGGCTCCACTATGCAGGTTTTGAAGCCCCTATGGATGAGGAATTCTGCAGACCACTGTGGAAAGATCAGGCCACATATCATCTAAGGATCAGTGAGGAGACGACGGCGAGACTTCTCAAGATTGCGCCAACTTCTGCGCATTGCGAAGATTTTGATATATTGCTTGCGGCTATCTCGGGGGCATTTGGCCGCGCTTTCGGAAATTACTCGCTCTGGATTGACAGCCTCACTTCGACCCGGGCAGGGCTGTTCGACGACATCGATCCGTCGCAAATCATCGGCTACATTGGTGAACTGGTACCGCTGCCGTTATACCTTACCGGAACGGAATCTCGTCCAGACCGCGCTCGCGCCATATATCAGCAGCGCAACTCGTTGCCGCGCAAGGGCATTGGTTTCCGTGCCTTGAAGTTCTTGAACCGGTATCCCGCTGTGCGGGAGCGGGTCGATCGTTTGCCGTTACCCCGGATCGGAGTGAACTATCGCTCGAGACTCCAACGTCATTATCCGCGCCGCCTGCTATCCAGAGATCCATCCCCACTGTGGATCGGCGAAGATATGGATCAGTCAGTGATGAACTACCTCTTCTGGTTTCGTGTTGGATATCAGTCGGGCGAACTGCGAGTTGAAGTGAGGTACGATCCACGACAAGTGAGCTACGAATCCACCCGCACCCTCTGCACCCTCTTCCGCGAGGAACTGCTGCGGACTGTCGATGCGTTCGGAGAGTTGGGGCAACCGGCCCGATAGGGCCGTTGAAGCTGCTTATGAAGGAAGAACGCATGTCATCGCAGGCAGAGCATTTCGGTTTGTTGGGGGACAAGATTCCCCGCCTCATCATGCGTCTTGCCATACCCTCGATTATTGGTTTGTCGATTAATGCACTTCAGCAGTTCGTGAATGCAATCTTTGTTGGAAGGCTCGGCCCCCAGGCCATCGCTGCCGTCAGCATCACTTTACCGATTATCATCCTGCTTTCGGCCGTCGGGCAGGGGATCGGCGTCGGTACAGCATCATTCGTGTCGCGAAATCTTGGCGCTGGCAACTCGTCAGAGGCGAGTCGCGGTGCGAGCTTGGCACTGGCTCTCGCGGCTCCGATTGGAGTGGCGCTTACCCTCGTTCTACTTTTCAGCTTGCGCGACGCTCTCGCTTTGTTCGGCGCCAGTCCGACCATAATGCCAGCCGCACTCGACTATGCATCGACGCTCCTATTTGGTTACACCTTCATGCTGTTGAACATAGTCAGTGGGTTCATCGTCAGGGCGGAGGGTAACACACGATTCAGCATGTGGACCATGATTATGGCTTTTACGCTGAATGCCCTGCTCGATCCGATCCTAATTTTTTCGCTAGATCTCGGAGTTCGCGGCGCGGCGCTCGCAACACTGTTGTCTCTGATGGCCGCCACCAGCATCTACGTCGTATACTTCCTGAAGCAACGTGGGATTGTCCGTTTCAGCCCTTCTTACATCACTTTGAGGGGCGGGCGCATAAGGCAGATCGCCGCCGTCGGAACGCCAGCAACCATCACCGGTATCTTGTCTGCTGTTGCATTTATGCTCTTGTACAGGGCTGCTGCACCATTCGGCGACAATTCCATTGCCGCTGTTGGCATAGCCTCACGATTGCTGACAATCGGGGCATTCCCGATTATCGGCTTTTGTATAGGCTCGCAGGCGGTTCTTGGTTTCAGTTGGGGAGCAGAGGATTTCGCTCGAGTGCAGAAGGCCGCGACGTTCATGCTTTCTATGGCCTTCGCATTGTCAGCTAGCTTTTCTGCTGTGGTCGTGATTTTTGCCCGGCCAATCGTCTGGCTTTTCAGCGATAGCGCGGATGTCATTGAAATCGCCGTCTCCACTTGTATTATGTTCCATCTCTTTTTCGGGCTCTTTGGCGTTCAATACGTTGTAATAACTATGCTTCAGTCGTTTGGGCGATCACGCCTGAGTGCGGTCGTGGCCTTCGCGAGGCAAGGATATCTCTTCGTACCAGCCATACTCCTATTTCCACGTATTTGGGGCTTCAAGGGACTATTGATCAGCCAGGCAGTTGCTGAGCTGGTGGCAGGCCTGCTTGCCGCGTTTGTAATGCTCAAGCAGTTCAGGGATATTAAGGGATTAGTCCTTAGACGGCCAGGGCACGAGGTGAAGGCTGAGAGTTGATGAGGACGTGCAGATCATTTCGGATCTGTTTGCGATTCTAGCTGACCAGCGCGGATGCAATTGGTAGTTCATCCTTCCCCTTGGCTGCTAATCTCAATCCGACTCAAACGGCATCGGCGGGCACAGTCGTCGGCCTGAGCGCGATATTGCATGAGGTATTCAACAGTAATAGTGCCCGAGCGAGAGGAAATCCCCAGGTGATAGAGACGCTGCTTCCATCAAACATAGCCGTACAAACCTGTCGAGCAAATGAAGTCAGCAGGGCCGAAGTGATGGTCGAAGAAGAGAGTGCGGTTGTCAGTGCAGTCGAAAGCAGAAGGCGTGAATTCGCCATCGGACGGACTTGTGCTAGATCGGCATTGTCCAAGCTTGGCTTTCCTCCATGCGCCATCCCAGGTGGACCCCACAGAGCGCCGCTTTGGCCGTCTGGCATAGTTGGCAGCATAACGCATTGTGCTGGATTCTGCGCTGCGGCTGTGGCCCTGCAGGAGGACTATGTTGCGCTTGGAATCGATGCAGAAGTCGACGAGGAGCTGCCGTCGGGCGTTTTGGCGATCATTTCGGTTGACGAGGAGCGACAGTGGTTGGCCAAATACCGCGCAGTAATTCCGCGGCGTCGCTTTGCTTGATTTCTCAATGAGCCGATGGCTAACCCCCTTTCCTGTGGTGAGGGTAGGAGAGGGTGCGAAAGATCGATAGTCGCAAAAGTATGAGTGCCCGCTCTGGGTGGGCGGAACGGGCACTCACAAAGCACCGGACGCGCCCAGGCTTCTTGCTCCTCCTACCTTGGGATTGTAGGTAATCTCACCTCCTCAAGTTGTTGATGCTGACGCGCTATGCCGATTATGTGCCGCTCCAGCAGTGCAGGCGCGGGGCCCATTCGAGGCTATCCAATGACCGCCGGTCGGCTTCACTGCCAACAGCGCGGTTCAAGACCGCCGTTTTAACCCCCTCATCTGAAGGGAGCAAAGCAGGGGCTCCGGCGCGATAGAGGGGCCATAATCCTTAGCGCGAACCGCGGTCACGGCGGCGTCGGGCGCTTCGAACTCGCCCTTGCCAGTGTGCTTGGCCAGAAGTCCCTCGGCCGTGGCGCAGGGCGTTCAGATCTGCCCGTCTTGCGTTCGCCCCATCACCTTGCCCCAGGTGAGGCGGAGCGATCCATTCGCGTCGGGATACACGGGCCGGCCGATCGCCTTCCGATAGGCGAGTAGACCCTGCATGTAGATCGCGCGCGCCGCCTGCGTGCGGCCGGCGCGGTCCTTCTCCGCGCCCTCTGCGGCTAGGTCGCCGGGATAAAGCGCGGCCGCCAGCTTGATCAAAGGGTCGTCCGATGCCTCGAAGGCAACTGCCGGCCTGTCGAGCCAGTCGAGCCGCGTGGCCGTGTCGGCGAGTTTGGGGTCATCTTAAAGTCGATCGACGCCGATTTGGCCCAGAGCGGTATCGAACGCAGTGTCGCGGTCTTTCGCCTCCAGCCGGTGATATTCCTTAAGCGCGCCGTCGAGCAGCTTGCGATCGACGTCGGGCAGATACTGGCATTCGACGTGTGTCAGTCGATCGATGGTCTCGTTGCGGTCACCGTCCTGAAAGCCGCTTTTGCGGGCGGCATCGGGCTTCTCGTGCTCCTTCGCCCAGCGATAGAGTGTGCGCGCGGAGGAGAGGATCTGCGCTTGGCCGAGCAGCGCCTCCCCAGCTCCTCGAGCGAGGCCCGGCTGTTCTCCGGAGATCGCCAGCCAGCTTCTTCTCGTAGTTCCCACGCTTTGCAGGATGGAGGCGTAGCGGATCTGCGCGTCGCGGTTGCCTGCCGTAGCCTGCTTTATCTCGGCGGCATAATCCGAGAGCGAACGCTGGTGGTTGCCACTTCCACGGGAGCAATTGCTCAAGCCTTTTAATCGGCGCGCCGGCGCGAGAGCGTGCCTTCCTTTAGAAGGAAAATGATCGATTTATTCCGAACTGGTCCGCTTTTTGCAGGTCTCTCTGACAAAGCCCGCTGTCCGTTCGCGAAATGCGATGATGGGGGATCGATTTGCTGGTGGAACCCTATGGCAACTGCTGAAACCTTCTATGACGTCATTCGCCGCCAGGGGATCACACGGCGCAGCTTCACCAAGTTCTGCAGCGTAACGGCCGCGAGCCTCGGTTTAGGCCCGGCAGCGGCGACAGCCATGGCCGAGGCTCTCGAGACGAAAGAGCGGGTGCCCGTCATCTGGATGCACGGCCTCGAATGCACCTGCTGTTCGGAGAGCTTCATCCGCTCGGCCAACCCGCTGGTGAAGGATGTCGTTCTGTCAATGATCTCGCTCGACTACGACGACACGATCATGGCAGCGGCCGGCCATCGGGCGGAAGCCATCCTCGAAGAGACCAAGGAGAAGTACAAGGGCAAATACATTCTCGCCGTTGAGGGCAATCCGCCACTCAAAGAGGACGGTATGTTCTGCATCGACGGCGGCCGACCTTTCGTCGAGAAGCTTAAATGGATGGCGGAGGACGCGATGGCGGTCATCGCCTGGGGTACTTGCGCCTCTTGGGGCTGCGTACAATCGGCAAAACCTAATCCGACCCAGGCGACACCGATCGACAAGGTCGTCCTCGACAAGCCGATCATTAAGGTTCCGGGGTGTCCGCCGACCGCCGAGGTCATGACGGGCGTCGTCACGTTTATCACCACATTTGGCAAGCTGCCCGATGTCGACCGGCAGGGCCGGCCGAAGATGTTCTATTCTCAGCGCATCCACGACAAGTGCTATCGCCGCCCGCACTTCGACGCCGGCCAATTCGTCGAGGAATGGGATGACGATGGCGCTCGCAAGGGTCACTGTCTCTATAAGATGGGCTGCAAGGGGCCCACCACCTACAACGTCTGCTCCATCATGCGCTGGAACGGCGGGGTCTCCTTCCCGATCCAGTCGGGCCACGGCTGCATCGGCTGTTCGGAAGACGGTTTCTGGGACAATGGCACCTTCTATGACCGGCTGACCACCATCCACCAGTTCGGGATCGAGGCGAATGCCGACAAGGTCGGCATGGCCGCGGCCGGCGTCGTGGGCGGCGCGATCGCCGCGCATGCGGCTGTGACCGCCGTCAAGCGCGTAACCATAAAGCGCGAAAAAGCCGACTCTTAACCCTCTAGGCAGGAAAATCACCATCATGACGATCCAGACTCCGAACGGCTTCAAGCTGGACAATTCCGGCAAGCGCATCGTCGTCGATCCCGTTACCCGCATCGAGGGGCATATGCGGGTCGAGGTCAATGTCGACGAGAACAACATCATCCGCAACGCCGTGTCGACCGGCACGATGTGGCGCGGCATCGAAGTGATCCTGAAGAACCGCGACCCGCGCGACGCCTGGGCCTTCACCGAGCGCATCTGCGGCGTCTGCACCGGCACCCATGCACTCACTTCGGTGCGCGCGGTCGAGAACGCGCTTGGCATCACAATCCCCGAAAACGCCAACTCGATCCGCAACCTGATGCAGCTCGCGCTGCAGGTTCATGACCACGTGGTGCACTTCTACCACCTCCACGCCCTCGACTGGGTCGACGTGATCTCGGCGGTTTCGGCCGATCCGAAGGCGACCTCCGCGCTCGCGCAGTCGATGTCCGACTGGCCGCTCTCCTCGCCTGGGTATTTCAAGGACATCCACAGCCGGCTCAAGAAATTCGTGGAGTCGGGCCAGCTCGGCCCGTTCAAGAACGGCTATTGGGGCAACGCTTCCTACAAGCTGCCGCCGGAGGTCAACTTGATGACGGTGGCGCATTATCTCGAAGCTCTCGACTTCCAGAAGGAGATCGTCAAGATTCATACGATCTTCGGCGGCAAGAATCCGCATCCGAATTGGCTCGTCGGCGGCGTGCCCTGTCCGATCAACATCGATGGCACCGGCGCCGTCGGTGCGATCAACATGGAACGGCTGAGCATGGTGACCTCGATCATCGATCAGCTGATCGAGTTCAATGACAAGGTCTACATCCCCGATATTATGGCCATAGGCTCGTTCTACAAGGACTGGCTCTATGGGGGCGGGCTCTCCGGAAAGAATGTGCTCGCCTATGGCGACGTGCCGGAGTACGCCAACGACTATTCGGATGCGAGCCTCAAGCTGCCGCGCGGCGCGATCATCAACGGCAACCTTGCCGAAGTGCATCCGGTCGATCACGCTGACCCCGAGCAAATACAGGAATTTGTCACCCACTCCTGGTACAAGTATCCCGACGAGAGCAAAGGCTTGCATCCATGGGACGGCGTCACCGATCCGCATTACGAACTCGGCCCCAACGCCAAGGGCACCAAGACCAATATCCAGCAGCTCGACGAGGGCGCCAAATATTCCTGGATCAAAGCGCCGCGCTGGCGCGGCAACGCCATGGAGGTCGGGCCGCTCGCCCGCTGGATCGTCGGCTACGCCCAGAACAAGGCCGAGTTCACGGACCCAGTCGACAAGGTGCTCAAGGACCTCGGCCTGCCTATCTCGGCTCTGTTCTCGACGCTCGGTCGTACGGCGGCCCGCGCGCTGGAATCACAATGGGCGGGCTACCAGATGCGCCATTTTCAGAACAAGCTGATCGCCAACATCAAGGCCGGCAACTCGAGCACCGCCCAAGTTGACAAGTGGAGCCCTGAGACTTGGCCAAAGGAGGTCAAGGGCGTTGGCTTCACCGAGGCGCCGCGCGGTGCGCTCGCCCACTGGATAAAGATCAAGGACGGCAAGATCGACAATTACCAGTGCGTCGTCCCCACCACATGGAACGGTAGCCCACGCGATCCGGCCGGCAACATCGGCGCCTTCGAGGCATCGCTGATAGATACACCGATGTCGGACCCCGCTCAGCCACTCGAAATCTTGAGGACCATCCACTCCTTCGATCCGTGCCTGGCATGCTCAACACATGTCATCAGCCCGGACGGTCAGCAAATGGCCAGGGTCCAGGTCCGGTGAGGAGGTTGGGGTATGAGTATCCATGAAACTCCCGCCGCCGCAGACGCACATGGCGAAAAGGCGGTCCAGCGCCAGAGCGTCTATGTCTATGAGGCCCCGGTGCGCATCTGGCACTGGGTCAACGCCTTCGCCATCCTGACGCTCGCGCTGACCGGTTACTTCATCGGCTCGCCGCTGCCTTCGGCGCCCGGAGAGGCGAGCGCCAATTTTCTGATGGGCTATATCCGCTTCATCCACTTCGCGGCGGGGCAGGTCCTCGTCGTGTTCCTGATCCTCAGGGTCTACTGGGCATTCGTCGGCAACACTCATGCCCGCCAGATCTTTTACGTGCCGTTCTGGAGCGTCCATTTCTGGAAGGAATGGCTGCACGAGGTGCTGTGGTATACCTTCCTAGCGCGGCAGCCGACGAAATATGTCGGCCACAATCCGCTCGCCCGCTCTACCATGTTCCTCCTGTTCACTCTGCCGCTTTCCTTCATGGTGAGCACCGGTTTCGCGCTCTATAGCGAGGGGGCCGGCCGCGACAGCTGGGAATATGCGCTCTTCGGCTGGATGTTCTCGATCTGGCCGAACAGCCAGGACATCCACTCCCACCACCATCTCGGCATGTGGGTGGTCCTCGTATTCACGATGGTCCACATCTATGTGGCCGTGCGCGACGACATCATGAGCCGGCAGAGCATCATCTCGTCGATGATTTCGGGCGTGCAGCTCTTCAAGGACGGGGAGGGCTAGATGGCCAGCCCTCCCCCGGCACCCTCGTCAGTGTTACGCATTCTCGTACTCGGCATTGGCAACATCCTCTGGGCCGACGAGGGTTTTGGCGTACGCGCGGTGGAACAGTTCCATAAGACCTACGAAGTGCCCGATAGTGTCACTATCCTTGATGGCGGCACGCAGGGGCTCTACCTCGTCCAGTTCGTCAACGAGCACGATCGGCTGATCGTCTTTGACGCCATCGACTACGGTCTCGAGCCGGGCGCGATGAAGGTGGTGTTGGACGACGAAGTGCCGAAATTCACCGGCGCCAAGAAGTTGAGCCTGCACCAGACTGGATTCCAAGAGGTGCTGAGCGCCGCCGACCTAATGGGGCACTATCCGGAGCGACTGGCCCTGATAGGCTGCCAGCCTCTTGATCTCGAGGACTGGGGCGGTCCGCTGACAGCACCGATCAACGCGGTCATACCCGCGGCCGTCGAAACGGCCGTTCAGATACTGAGAAGCTGGGGCGTCGCGGTCAGGGCGCGACCAGATGGAGCGGTGTTTCTGCCGCTGCTCGAAAACGACATCGATTGCGAACATTACGAGCGGCGCGCCGAGTCGGCGCGTTCAACTAGTGAGGGGATCCCATGAATTGCCGGAAAATGACGGTGGCGCTCGCCGCGCTTACGCTACCGGGCGTCGCCCATGCCCATGTCGGGCTGCATGCCGATGGCACGCTTGCAGGTCTCGGCTATCCGTTCAGCGGTTTCGATCATATCCTGGCGATGGTTGCGGTTGGCTGCGCGCCGACCCTAGGCGGCAAGGCCCGATGGATCGTGCCCTCCACCTTTGTCGCGGTGATGGCGATCGGCGGCAGTATGGGCACCTATGGCATCGCGCTTCCGATGGCTGAGACCGGGGTCGCGCTGACGGTGGCCGTGCTCGGTGCCTTGGTGGCCTTAGAGGCCTTCGATGTGAAGGTTCCTACTTCAGTGGCCGGGACCGTGGTCGGGATTTGCGCCCTCTTCCACGGCCATGTCCATGGTACCGAACTGTCGAGAAGGGCGCATGCGGGCGACTATGTGGCCGCCTTTCTCGGCGCTACGATCGTCCTTCATCTCATTGGTTCGGGCTGGCCTCGCTCAAGTCCGGCAGGGCCAGGGCGGCCGCGGCGCGAATCGCCGGCGCGGCTGTCGCCCTCGCTGGCGCGGCTCTGCTTGCGGGCTGAACCATCCCCCACCGCTGAGGCCTGCCGGGAGCCGTATGGGGCACCCTACGCCCCGCGCCTACCCATTCCGCCGTTCGGAACGGAGTAATGTCATGTGCATCGGCATTCCCATGCGCGTCGTCGCGGTTAACGAGTTTGTCGCGCAATGCGAACGTCACGGCGCGATATTGTCGATCTCACTCACGCTGGTCGGCCCGCAGCCGCCCGGCACCTATGTCCTCACCCATCTCGGCTCGGCCATCCGCGTACTCGATGCCGACGAGGCGCGCGTGATCGACGATGCGCTGTCGGGTTTGGCCGAAGCGGCAGAGGGAAGAGCCTTCGAGACCTTTTTCTCCGATCTCATCTCCATCGAACCGGAACTACCATCGCATCTGCGCGACAAGTGAAAAATCCCAGGCTGGAACTTGCATCCAGATCTCGGTGACGCTCAAGAAGGCGAAAAGTTTTCATCCAACATTCGTCAGTCTGGCACGCTGTTTGCAGGCCATACGTTCTGCATGGTGATTTGTGGAGGAGAGAATGCCATCTGCCGTGGTCCGCGCCCTGAGCGAGCGGGTGCGCCTTCCTGTTGTCGACGAGACGAACATCGACGTTTTCCTCGCCTCGACAACGGGCGAGCCTGTCAATGCCGTGTTGTTCTTCACCGGCGATCCGTCGCAACGGCCCGAGGTCGATGACGTCGCCGTCATTCTTCCCGAACTCCTGCGGTTCTTCCGCGGCCGCCTGCGCGGCGCAGTGGTCCGCCGCACGGCCGAGGACAAGCTCAAGACGCGCTTCAACGTCGTCGTCATGCCAAGCCTCGTCGTGACGTGGCGGGATCAGCTGGTGGGCGTGCTCGGTAACGTCCGCGACTGGTCGGAATATATCGAGAAAATCGGCGCCTGCCTCCCGCCCGACGCGCCGGTCGTGGTGCCCTCGGGCGGACCACAGGTCGTTATGCCCGTGCCGGCAGGTGAGATCGTGCGATGAGGGCCGGTTTTCGGGTTTCCCCCAATGGCGAGGATGCCGCGATGACGGTTATGCAGATCGGCGCCGAACCGCAACCAGGTGCCCGCAAGCTCAATCTCCTCGCCACCAGCAGCGGCGAAGAGATGATCCGCCGTTGTCGTCGGACGGCGATGCTCCTGCCGGAACTGGCCGACGCGCTCGCGGTTCAGAAGGCCGACGAGCCGGGCCGGCTGTTCGACATCACCGATTTCGCCGGTGAGGACAGAGAACTGATTGCTCAAACTCTCGGCGAGGGTGAGGTTGCCGGCGTCGCGGCCCTTGCGAACGGCATCACGGCGCAGATGCAGGAAGCGGTCATGGCCGGCCTCTGGCGAATCCGATTTACCGACGCCGAGGGCCGGCGCATTGCCGACTATGTCGAAGTGGCAAGTATCCCGGCCGCCGTCCGGCGGGCGCGTTCGGTGCTGCCAGCATCGATCAGCCACGGGCCGGCCCCGCCCGGCGCCATGAATATCATGCCCGTGCTAAGCGAGATCGGCGACCGGATCAGTCGTTATCGCGATGGCGATCCAGGATATGTCATAAACTTCTCGCTCTTCCCAATGAGCCCGGAAGATATGGCCTTTTTGCAGGAGACGCTGGGTGCAGGCCCGGTACAGCTCACTTCACGCGGCTACGGAACCTGCCGTATCGTCGCGACCGGCACGCGCAATGTCTGGTCGGTCCAAATGTACAACGCCATGGACACGATCATTCTCGATACGTTGGAAATCTGCGGCATTCCCTCGGTCGCCATCGCCGCCGAGGAGGATTTCCGCGACTCCGAGGCGCGGTTGCGCGAGATTGAGGAGGCGTATTTCAAATGAGCGCCTTCGAGAATTTCGGTAAGCGCGAGACCCTGTCCGACGAGGACAGAATGGAATGCGGCATCTGCTGGCACGTTTACAATCCCGCCGACGGCGACCCGGTCTGGCAGATCCCGGCCCGCACGCCGTTTTCCGCGCTGCCGGAGGACTGGCGGTGTCCGAATTGCGATGCACTGCAATCGAAGTTCATGAGGCTGGGCGATGATAGCTAATGACCGAGCGGCAGTCGATCCGGCGCGGGCGCTCGGCTTGCGGCTCGAGAGGCACTACCGGCAGATCCGCGCCACGGCCATGGTGGATGTACCGATCTGCAATGCCGCGCTCGGCGTCGCGGCGACCGGCTTCCGGACCTATAGCGGCCGCGCCTTCGGGATCGTGACCACGCCCTGGTTCATGAACCTCGTGGTTGCGGATCTGCCCGATGGAACGCCCGCCGCTCCGGCCGCCGCGGGCTCCACGGTCCGCATCGGCCTGCCTGCGGGTGAGGTCGACTTCATCGTCGGCGAACTCGATGCGGTCGCCCGTGTCGATTCCTGTTCACTGTTCTCTCCTGTCTTCGAGTTCTCGACCATGGAGGCGGCACTTGAAATCGCCGAGGAGGCCGTCCGCGCCCTCTTCGATCCTGGCACGCTCGTACCGCCGCCGTCGCCGTCCGCGATCGTCAACCGGCGTGATCTGCTGCGCGGGCCCTTCTCTCGGCGCGAGGAGACTTCGGAATGACGCTCCTTCTCGGGGCAGGCACGATCAGTATCGAGGTGACGGTGTCACGCGCGCTCGCCCGCTCCGTCTCGGTGAAGGCGAACCGCCTGAAGGGGCTGACGTACATCTTCGTCGGTCGCAGACCCGAGGAAGCACCCGCGCTTGCGCCGCAGGTGTTCTCGCTTTGCGGCTTTGCGCAATCGGTGGCGGCCCGGCTTGCCGTCCTCAACGCGGCGGACCTGGCAATGAACGACGAGGAGCGCGCGGGCGCCAGCGCGGGAATGCTGGCGGAGCGGATATTCGAAACGCTGCGCGCGCTCATCCTCCATTGGCCGACTCCCCTGCCTGCACCGCTTGCCGCGGCCGCCGGTAAACATCTCCGCGAGGCGCTGGCCGCCTCGAAGGCGATTATCGCGGAGGTCAAGGCCCAGAGAATCGACCGGTCGCACCTAGCGGTGGCGACCGAGCGGCTTTCCGCTGCAGTCACCGCGCTCGGAATCCCTGGTCAGGGCGATGCGCCCTTGTCGGGGACAGCCTGGGCAGCGATGCTTCGCGACGTCGAGAACGACCATACCTTCACCGGCCGCAGTCCCGATGCGCTGACCATCAAGGACGACGCGGAAGTCGTAGTGCGGCTCTGCAACGAGCCCGGCTATGCCGACCTGCCGCACCTTTTCGGCCGCGTAGCGGAAACCGGCGCATATGCCCGTTTCGCGCCCGCCGGCTTCGTCCCGGCATCCCATCTGGCGCAGCGCCTGCGGGCCAGAACCGCCGACGTCTACATCTCGCTTAGCCAACTCATGGCTCTTGCGAGGACAGGGGAGTTCGACTGGACTAGGCTCGCCTCCAGCGGGCCTACGCCGCGCCAGGGTGGCTATGGTGCGGTCGAATGCGCGCGCGGACGGCTCTATCATCAGGCCGAGATCGGAGACGACGGCAGACTTTCAGCCTATCGCATTCTCGCCCCGACCGAATGGAACTTTCATCCAGCCGGCCCCTTCGTCGAGACACTTGTGTCGTCGTCGATCGGGAGCAACGAGGCTGCCGTCCGGTCGGTATCCCGGCTCGCGGTCCTTTTCGATCCCTGCGTGGCCTTCGAGATCGATGTTCGCGAGGTTGGCGATGCATGAAATGTCGCTGATGGAGAGCGTGATCGAGATCGTCTGCCAGACGGCGCGGCAGAACGGCGCGACGCGGATCAAGTCGGTCCGCCTCGATGTCGGCGCGCTCAGCCACGTCGATACGGATGCGCTGCTCTTCTGCTACGAGGCGGCGCGGTACGGCACGATCGCCGACGCCGCCACGCTGGAGATCAATCGCATCGCCGGCGAAGGCTGGTGCCTCGATTGCGGCAAGACGGTAGCCCTGGAAGAGCGGTTCGGCGCCTGCCCGAACTGCAAACGGCACCGCGTCCAGATGACGGCAGGCGATGAATTGAAGATCAGGGACATGGAGGTGATCTGATGTGCACGGTATGCGGTTGCGGGACGTCGGCCATCGAGGGCAACAAGCACGAAGCGAGCGGCCATGGTCACGGCCATGACCATCACCATCACCACGGTCACCACGATCGTGGCCACCACCACCGACATCATGGCGCCCACGAGCACGACCAACAACCCGGCCACGGCAGCGTCGATTATGGCTACGCCATTTCCGGCGTGCATGTTCCGGGGATGAGCCAGGAACGGATCATCCAGGTGGAGCGGGATATCCTTTCCAAGAACGACGCCTATGCGGCCGAGAATCGGTGCTATTTCGGGCGCCGGGGCATCGTCGCCCTCAACTTCGTCTCCAGCCCCGGCTCGGGCAAGACCAGCCTGCTAGTCCGCACGATCAATGACCTGAAGAACCGCCTCTCGATCTCCGTCATCGAAGGCGACCAGCAGACCTCGAACGATGCGGCGCGGATCCGCGAAACCGGGGCGCAGGCGATCCAGATCAATACCGGCAAGGGCTGCCACCTTGACGCCCACATGGTCGGCCATGCGGCCGAGGAACTCGCGCCGGAACCGGGCTCGGTGCTCTTCATCGAGAACGTTGGTAATCTCGTCTGTCCCGCCGCCTTCGACCTCGGCGAGGACCACAAGGTGGTGGTGCTCTCGGTCACCGAGGGCGAGGACAAGCCGCTCAAATATCCCGACATTTTCGCCGCTGCCGACCTGATGATCCTCAACAAGGCCGACCTGCTGGCGCATCTCGACTTCAATGTCGGGCTCTGCATTGCAAATGCATTGCGCGTCAATCCGCGCTTGCAGACGCTAACCCTCTCCGCCCGCACGGGAGAGGGGATGGAAGCCTTCTATGCCTGGCTCGAATCATCCGCTCCCCACCGGCCCGCGCGGCCGAAGGTGGCATGACCCATGGCGGGGGCGCTTGCACGACCGACCGCAAACCGGGTCCGACGGCTGAGACTCCGAGTGCGCGGCGCCGTGCAGGGCGTCGGGTTCCGACCGTTCGCCTACAGGCTTGCGCGCACCATGCGGCTCTCAGGCTTTGTGCTGAACGACAGTGCCGGCGTGCTGATAGAGATCGAGGGCCCGGATGCGGGCCGCTTTCCCGATGCGATCCGGACCCAGGCGCCGCCGCTCGCCCGCATCGATTCAATCGACGTGCTCGAACTCACGCCAGCCGGCGGCGAGCGGTTCGAGATCCTCGAGAGTGTGAGCGGCAGGACCGGCAAGGGCTGCCACCTTGACGCCCACATGGTCGGCCATGCGGCCGAGGAACTCGCGCCGGAACCGGGCTCGGTGCTCTTCATCGAGAACGTTGGT
>NZ_JASKLR010000026.1:0-21629 GCF_030124325.1 Sinorhizobium sp. 8-89 | reverse complement strand
AGGCGCCGCCGCTCGCCCGCATCGATTCAATCGACGTGCTCGAACTCACGCCAGCCGGCGGCGAGCGGTTCGAGATCCTCGAGAGTGTGAGCGGCAGGAGCGCGACCCGAATCGGTGGGGATGCCGCGACCTGCGCCGAATGCCGCCGGGAACTTACCGATCCCGCGAGCCGCTTCTTCGGCTATCCCTTCGTCAACTGCACCCATTGCGGGCCGCGATTCACCATCACCCGCGCGCTTCCTTATGACCGGGCGCAGACCTCGATGGCCCCGTTTCCGATGTGCTCGGCCTGCGCGGCCGACTATGTCGACCCGGAGAACCGCCGCTTCCATACCGAGCCCGTCGCCTGTCCCGAATGCGGGCCGAGGCTCAGCCATCCGATTGGCGAGGTGGCCGCCCGGGTTGCTGGCGGCGCGATCGTCGCTCTTAAGGGAATTGGCGGGTTCCATCTGCTTTGCGATGCCCGGAATAATGCCGCCATCGACCTCCTCAGGCTGCGCAAGGCGCATAACGAGAAGCCGTTTGCCGTCATGGTGCGTGACATCGAGGCAGCCCGGCAACTCGCGAAGCTGACCGAAGCCGAAGAGGCGCTGCTGATCTCGGCGGCAAGTCCGATAGTCCTCGTCGAAGCTCGAGCAGGCGAAGTCTCCAACGCCATCGCGCCCAAACTCGGCCGCATCGGCGTGATGCTCGCCTATGCCCCGTTGCACTATCTGCTGTTTGATGCGCTGGCGAAGCACTTGCCCCGTCCTCTCGCGCTGGTCACGACCAGCGCTAATGCTGGCGGAGAACCGCTTGTCGCGGAAAATGCCGATGGCGTTCGCCGACTCGCCGCGATCGCCGATCTGATAGTTACCCATGACCGCGACATCGCCGTCCGCGCCGACGACTCCGTCATGCAGGTGATCAACGGCGCCCCTGCCTTCATCCGACGCGCGCGCGGATTCGTGCCGGAGCCCGTCGATCTCGGCGAGGATGGTCCCTCGGTAATTGCCACCGGCGCTGATTTGAAGAACACCGTCTGCGTAACGCGCGGGCGCGAAGCCTTCCTGTCGCAGCACGTCGGCGACCTCGACAATGCCGAGGCGATCAGCTTTCAGCGCCAGGCAATCAGCCATCTGTGCTCGATCCTCGACGTGCAGCCGGAATTCGCCGCATGCGATCTGCACCCGGATTTCCGCTCGGTGCGGATGGCGGAAGGTCTGAATTTACCAATCGTGCCGGTCCAGCATCACCTCGCCCATGTCGCGGCGGTGGCGGCGGAGCACCGTATTAAGGGGCGGGTCGTCGGTCTAGCACTCGACGGCCACGGCTTCGGCACCGACGGCACGAGCTGGGGCGGCGAAATGCTCGTCATCGACGGACATCGCTGGCAGCGCGCGGGAGCGCTCGCGCCGCTACCGCTGCCGGGCGGTGACCGTGCGGCTCGGGAGCCTTGGCGCATGGGTGTTGCTGCGCTTCAGGTGGCGGGATGTCTCGATCTCGCACCACAGCTCTGGCCGGCCCATCAGGGCGTCGCGCGTCTCAGGACGATGTTCAAGCGCGGCATGCAGCCGTCCCCGACAACCAGCCTAGGCAGGCTTTTCGATGCAGCTTGCGCGATAGCGGGCGTTCGTCTCGTCCAGAGTTACGAGGGGCAGGCCGCAATGGAGTTCGAAGCTCTGGTCCGGGCGCCGCGCCGGCTCCTCGACGGGTATACCGTCCGGGACGGCGTGCTCGATTTCCGAGCTCTCATCCTGCACCTCGCCGGGCAAGGTCTTTGCGACGGAGATGCCGCGGACCTCTTTCACGGAACGCTGATCGCAGGGCTTGCGGAATGGGCGGAGCAAGGAGCGCGCAGCCTCGGTACGAAGCAGATCGCGCTGGGTGGCGGATGCATGATGAACGGAGTCCTTGCGACCGGGCTCATGCAAGCGCTCCGCTCATGCGGCCTCGATCCCTATCTGCCGCGCTTGGCGCCGGCCAACGACGGTGGCATCGCGCTCGGCCAGGCGGCTTATGCGCGGCAGGTCATCATGAACGAACATGCGTGAGTAGAGGAAAACCGTCATGTGCCTAGCCGCCCCGGTCCAGGTCAAGGAATTGCTGCCTGATAACATGGCGAAAGCGACGATCGGCGGCGTATCGAAGATCGTTTCGATGGCGCTCCTCGACGATGTGAAGGTCGGCGACTACGTCGTGCTTCATGTCGGCTATGCGCTGGCGAAGATCGATCCGGAGGAGGCGGAGAGGACGCTCGCTCTGATCCGCGAAGCTGCGATCGGAGGTGCGGCATGAAGTATATCGACGAATATCGCGACGGCAGGCTCGCCAAGGACATCGCGCGGCGGATCGGCGCGATTGCCGACCCAACCCGCTCCTATCAATTAATGGAGTTCTGCGGCGGTCATACGCATGCGATCTCGCGTTACGGCCTCGAAGACCTGCTGCCCACCAATGTGCGGATGATCCACGGTCCGGGCTGTCCCGTCTGCGTGCTGCCGATCGGCCGCATCGACGCGGCGATAGCGCTCGCGATGCGGCCGGAAATCACGCTCTGCACCTATGGCGACCTGATGCGCGTGCCTGGTTCGAACGGATCCAGCCTTCTGAAGGCCAAGGCGGCCGGTGCTGACATCCGCATGGTCTATTCGACGCTCGATGCGCTGAGGATCGCCGAGGCCGAGCCGGAGTGCGAAGT
Organism: Sinorhizobium sp. 8-89; assembly: GCF_030124325.1. Taxonomy (GTDB): domain Bacteria; phylum Pseudomonadota; class Alphaproteobacteria; order Rhizobiales; family Rhizobiaceae; genus Sinorhizobium. The sequence goes on along the minus strand of NZ_JASKLR010000026.1, from coordinate 18,949 downwards.
GGTGTTCTTCGCCATCGGCTTCGAGACCACCACGCCGCCCACCGCGCTGGCGCTCAAGGCGGCGATTGCAAAAGGGCTCGGCAATTTCTCAATCTTCTGCAACCACGTGCTGACGCCGGCGGCCATTCAGAACATCCTCGAAAGCCCGGACGTGCGCAAGCTCGGCGCGATCAAAATCGACGGCTTCATCGGCCCCGCCCATGTCTCGACCGTCATCGGCACCGAGCCATACGAATTCTTCGCCGAGGAATTTGGCAAGCCGGTGGTGGTGGCGGGCTTCGAGCCGCTCGACGTCATCCAGGCAATCCTGATGTTGGTCCGTCAGGTCAATGACGGCAGGCACGAGGTGGAGAACCAGTACATCCGCGCCGTCACCGCGATCGGCAACGAGAAGGCCAAGGCGGAAGTCGCGGAAGTCTTTGAACCGTGCGAGAGCTTCGAATGGCGCGGCCTCGGCGAGGTTCCCTATGGCGCTCTGCGGCTAAGGGCGCAATATGCGGCCTACGATGCCGAGAGGCGCTTCTCGATGGTGATCCCGGCCGCCAAGGACAATCCAGGCTGCGAATGCGGCGCGATATTGCGCGGTGTCAAGAAGCCGGCTGATTGTAAGCTGTTCGGCACGGTCTGCACGCCCGATACGCCGATGGGGTCGTGCATGGTGTCGTCGGAGGGCGCCTGCGCTGCCTACTGGACCTATGGCCGCTTTCGCGAAAAGGCGCCGCAGGTGGACGCGGGGAGGGCGGTGGCATGAGTGTGATGATCCAGGCTCAAAGGCGCAAGCTCGACATCGCCAACGGCCGTGTCGACCTTTCGCATGGCGCCGGCGGCCGCGCCATGGGCCAGCTGATCGAGGGCATCTTCCACAAGGCCTTCGACAATGACTGGCTGCGCGCCGGAAACGATCAGTCGGCATTCGCCGTGCCCGGTGGGCGGATGGTAATGACGACCGACGGTTACGTTGTCTCGCCGCTCTTCTTTCCCGGCGGCAACATCGGCACGCTCGCCGTTTACGGCACGATCAACGACATCGCCATGGCGGGCGCGGTTCCGCTCTACCTCTCGGCGAGCTTCATCATCGAGGAGGGTTTCCCTCTCATTGACCTCGGCCGGATTGCCGACAGCATGGGCGCCGCCTCGCGCGACGCGGGGGTGCCGATTATCACCGGCGATACCAAGGTGGTCGAGCGCGAAAAGGCGGACGGTGTGTTCATCTCGACCGCCGGCGTCGGCCTAGTTCCTGCCGGGCTCGATTTGCGGTCGAACGCTGCCAGGCCCGGCGATGCGGTGTTCATATCCGGCACTATAGGCGACCATGGCGTCGCCGTGATGTCGAAGCGCAAGAACCTTGAATTCGACACGGCGATCGTCTCGGATAGTGCCGCGTTGCACGGTCTTGTGGCCGACGTGGTCGCGGCGGGAGGTAGCCATATCCGGCTGATGCGCGATCCCACGCGCGGCGGCATTGCCGCGGTGCTGAACGAGATCGCCAGTCAGTCGAACGTCGGTTTCCACATCGAGGAGGAGGCGATTCCGCTGAAGCCGGAAGTCGCTGCGGCCTGCGAGTTGCTCGGCCTCGACCCGCTCAACATCGCCAACGAGGGGAAGCTCGTGGCGGTCGTGGCGCCCGAGGCTGCTGACGTGGTGCTGGCGGCGATGCGGGCCCACCCGCTCGGGCTCGAAGCGTCGCTTGTCGGCCATGCGGTGGCGGACGAAAACTGCTTCGTGCAGATGGCGACCTCGTTCGGGGGCCGCCGGATCGTCGACTGGCTATCTGGCGAACAGTTGCCGCGGATCTGCTGAGGCCGGCCGATGCGGATACTGCTCCTCGGCAAAGCTTCAATTCGCTTTCCCAGCGCCTGCTTGTCGACCTGCGGCGGCCCGGCACGGGGTGTCCTGTAGAACTCGCCATCCATGGCGCCCTCAGCCGCGGGGCGGTGGCCCTGTTTTCACCATTGCTCCGTTTCTCAAGCGAGCCATCGCTGGGGGATGTATGGCGCAGGGCGCGCTGCGTGATCGCGCATCTTGGCTACACGGCGACTGGGTCGGAGCGCGCTCGACGGGGCGATACTAGATCGCGAAGGGGGGCGCGGTTTCCTGCCCAATGACCGGATGTAGCGTCTTGGTGGCGATCACGAGCGGGGGCATTTATCGGCAACAAGATGCAAGGCCCTGCTCGATAAGGCCGTTGAACAATATCTGCTCACCACCGGCGGTGCCTTTGCTCCGATTTACATGCGACCGGCGAGGAGGAGATACTCGCAGGTGACTGGACAGATTGGGGTTCTTTGGGGGCGAATAAACCTAACCTTGAGCAAAGGGCGCCTCTATTCGCAAAAAAGAAACCCCGGCGAACAGCTTTTGGCCAAGCCGGAACTGGGCGGGATGTTTGCTTCGACCTTCCCCAAGCCACCGGAGAGCCTGCTCGGTGGAGGACATTTGTGCCTACTGCAAGCCCATGCGGAATCCCCCGACGCACCGGCAACGATGCTTAGTGAGGGATCAGCATAAGCATCATGTCTAGATGAAAGCGATTGCACCCGTTGTCGGCTTTTAGACAATATGTCGGAGGGAGACACTGGACTGTTTAGACTGACCATCTTGTTTTCAAAGGGTTTTCTCCTTGGCACGGCAATTGCGTGGACACGGGCAAAGACCCTACCGCGAACCAGAGGCCGCCGATGGAGCTTGATTCTGCACGCTTTGATTCGACAAACCTGCATCCCCGCGCGGAGCGACAGTTTCCCACGGATGGAGTAACCCGGGAGCTGGTGCAGTTCGCCCAAACCCGCGAAGAATGCCAATTCGGTCTCATCTTTGGATCGTACGCCCTAGGAAAACGCGGGCGAGACATTGACGTTAAATTCTTTGTGTCTGGCGACGTAAGCGCGCAGTGTAGATCTGCATACACGAGCTTTGTCCAACGTATAAACGAGAAAATAGGTGCTCCGCCACTAACAGATGAAGATGTACCGTTCAAATATAAGGTCGTTCTTTCGGAGCGTATAATCGAGAAGGCCTTAAATCTGGTGCCGTTCAAGTGTAGTCGCGGTTTATTCATTCCGATGATGGAATTCTCCAAGTCATTTCTAAGATCCGAGTTGTGCCAAATGCGCACAGTGCTGAGCGCCATAACCACGCCGCACGTAGTTCTTGTAGATCGACGAGGTGCTTATGAAAATATAGCAAGGAAAGCTGCAAGGTCTCTAAACGTGTTGATTTCGAAAGTGTATGGCTTCGACTATCAAAACGAGGAAGAATTCTTTCGATGCTTGACTGGACAGTTCGAAGGACGTCGTCCGGTTGAGCATCTCGGCTACAAATCGTCTCCGGAACACAAGCAGTGGCTGCGGGACCTGATGCTTTGGGCGCATAGCTAATACTTTTCTCAACCCAACGGGAGGATGACGCGTGGAGGGTACCGAGCGCGCAAGCGAGCGATCTGCTCGTGCAATCGAAGAGAACTATGATCTGGTCGCCGGGGAGGATTTGCTTCACAGAACGCTCAATCAATGCATTGCTTTTAAAATGCGCTCCGGGGCAGGATATGGTCACGGTCCCGATGAAAGCGCGCGATTGAAGCGAATGTACGTAGGGCAAGCTCCGGTTCGAGGCTGCAGTTTTGAAGAGCTGGAAGATGAAATTGAGCTTGTTTTGGAGAATTCCTTCAATTTTTCCTCCCCGAACTTCCTGGGCTTCCCCGATGCCGGCAACAGTGTTGCGGCTTTGTCGGGCGCTTTGGTTGAGGCGCTAGCCCAGCAGAATATGAACAACTCGACCTTTGCCGCCAAGGCAGCAACTTTCGTGGAAGTGGCGACCGTATGTTGGCTACGCAGATTGGCGCAATTTCCTGAAATCGCCGAAATGCAGTCGGTCTTGGACGTAGGAGGGGTGGCCGTCACAGGAGGTACTATGGCCAACCTCTATGGCATCCTCATGGCGAGGAAACGTTTCAATCCGACAGTCTCAAAAGATGGGCTGCGCCAAGGCAAGAAGGTTAGAATACTGATCCCGGCGGGCCTCACGCATTACTCCGTGGTGGGAGGTGTCGCAATTTCGGGCATGGGTACTGATGCCATACTACCGGTGCCCACACGGGACTACCGATACGATCTCCAAGAACTCGATCGCATACTACGCAATTGCTTGGCTACCGACGAGTATCCTATATGCGTGGTAATCAACGCTGGGGATTCACGGACGCTTTCAATTGAGAAGATCGATGTCGTCATCGATTTGGTGAAAGAGCACGCGCCGGACGCATGGATCCATATTGATGCATGCCATGGCGGCCAGTTGCTGTTCAGCAAAGAGCGGCGTAGTCGCCTTCAGGGGATCGAGCGCGCCGATTCGATTTCCCTGGATCCCCACAAAGTACTCTCAGTCCCTTACACATGCAGCTACTTCCTAGTTCGTGACACTTCCGAGTTCGTTGGGTTTTGTACCTCCTCAACCCTTGTTATGGACGACCCTTGGTCGTTGGGGCAGCTAACCCCAGGGATCGGAAGCAAGTCCTTCTCAAGTCTGAAGTTATATCTGCAAATTAAAAAACTAGGGCTGGATGGAATGGCTACCCTAGTGGACCGGCGTTGCGCGTTGGCCGAGCAATTTTATCATCAAGTAGAAGCCGACGGTGAGTTCCAAACTCTGCTCGACGTTCCCGACATCAACTCTGTTCCATTTGTGTACATTGGGGGTGCAGAATCAACGTTTACGTTAGATGAAATCTCTAGACTGAACAAAGCTATATACGCGAGAATGACCCAACTAGGTATTTTTTACTTTCACGGGTTCTTGCTGAAGAACGACTCTCGAAGGTTCAAATATGAGCCTGCAGGGAAGATATTCTGCCTGCGATTTATGTCAGGCAATCCAGAGGTTACTTCGGATATGCTCCGGGCAGGCTTAGAGCATATTAAAACAATAGGCCGCGAAATTGTCAGCAAGGGTGCACCATGAGGATCTCCTTTCGAACTGTGCAGCTTTGTCCCTTACTCCTTGCGAAACGAATGAAGATCGCACGCCCAGAGACCGTACTGATTGCATCGGCAACCATGCTAGGACCCTGAGTCCTGGGCTGAATCGGCGGCCGAGGCGCCGTCAGGTATGCCAGGCCACTTCGTCTGGCTCGACGCTCGGCAGGTGCCCCCACGGCTTAATGGTCTGACCGCCATTGCGGTTGGACTTTCGAAGACGGGCAGACCGCGGAGGCAATGCGTTCGCTGATCCTTCTAGACCCCATGATCGGGTTGTGGACTGACTGGGTCGGTGGCCTCTCCCGTGACATTCTGTGTTCGAGGGTTGCACCAGGTTGGCTGGCGCCGAGCCTGAGGAATGGGGGCCGATGGTCGCCACCGCGTACACGCCAGCGTACCCAGTGCACTGATGATCTGCTGGACCAAGTCGTCTTGGCCCTGAGCGCCGGAGCTGCAGGCGACGAGCACACATGGTCGAGTGGAGTCCACAGGCCAAGGAGCCTCCCAACTCTGTGACCAATTCGGTTGATCGAGCAGCGGCCCGACATAGCGAACCTTGTCCGGCAGGGAGTCGGCTGCAAAGTCGAAGGCCTGACTGATAGCGAGCAAGTGCCGATCTGCACACCCGAATAAGTCCACCGTCTTGTCTAAGTCGGAGAGACCGAGGCCAGCGCGCGTTAGGAGTGGAAGGAATTGGTTCAGGAAGCAGGTCCAGTCTTCGTTCGCCGCCGCAGTCGCGATCCGCTCTTCTGGCGTTTGTGGCTGGGACAATCCGCTGGTGGCCGGAGGAATCCCTGGCAGAGGGCGAAGGCTAACATGGGGTGACAACATTGCGATAGGTACGCCCGCAGCCTCGGCGCCGCGACCAATACGGTGTCGGGCGAAATGGCTTCAGGCATCCGGCAAACGAGTGGGATCACATCTCCTTCTGCCAGTTCACCAATCCCGTGGTGATGAAGGACGCTATTTTGACGGGCAAGAATGTGCTCACTATGGGCACCGGCTAGATCGACCGACCGGCACCGGATGCTCTTCGTGCATGGCCGTGCTTTATGCAAAGGGCCAGATGAAGGTCGGGGATCGCTTCGTCGGCGTCTAGGCGACGCGGCTTGTATGATCGACTGAAGGGAGCGAGCGAATGTTCGAATTGATACAATTGCGGTGCTTCGTTGCGATTGCGGAAGAAATGCATTTCGGCCGGGCAGCGGACCGCATGAACATGAGCCAGCCACCGCTGAGCCGACAATTGCAGCAACTTGAGCATGAGGTCGGTTTCAAACTGATCGAGCGTTCGAGCCATTTCATCGGCCTTACCGTCGCGGGTAAAGCGTTTCTAAAGGATGCCCGCCAGATCTTGCGTACCTCAGAGGAGGCGTTGTCGAACGCACGTCGCATATCGGAGGGAACTGGGGGAACGATTACACTAGGATTCATTCCGGCGACCAGTTACGCGGTTCTTCCAAGGCTGGTGGCACTCTTGCTACAGGAGCTGCCGCATGTGAGCCTAAACCTTAAAGAAATGGTGACGGCCGACCAAGTCGAAGCTCTGGCAGGCGGTCGCATCGACGCCGGGATCTTACGTTTACCAATTGATCGGCGCGGGCTGAAGACCATCGCCCTCAGTCGCGAGAAGTTCGTCGCAGCGGTTCCCCATTCCAGCGCGTTAGCCAGGCGGCCGTCACTTCATATAACGGACCTAGACTCACAACCGTTTATTATGTACTCGCCGGTCGAGAGTCGCTACCACTATCATTTACTGACGACTGCGTTCCAGCCGGCGGGTGTTCAGCCTCGCATTATGCAATATACGCGGGAAATTCACACGATGCTTGCTTTAGTGGATGCAGGGATCGGTACCGCGCTGGTACCCAAGGTAGTGGGAAACCTGAGCTTTCCAAACGTGTGTGTGCTCGAATTGGAAATGACCCCCGTCCTCTACAGCGAGTTGACTCTTGTTTGGCGGCCCGCCGGCCGGAATCCGGCACTGGAGGTTTTCGTCGAGAAGTTGCTTCCGCGGTTCGTCGAAATGGACGCAAATCTCAAATAAAACCCCTCTCGGAACTTCGGCGCGCAACTTCTTTGATGCGAAAAACGCATTGAATGATGCCTAACCCGTTCTCGTACGGTATCGCGCTCCTCCGATAATATCCGACAGTGCATACATTGCACTCGGAGTTCGGGAGGAACTCAAGGATCTGTCGGCGCTCGCCTGTTTTTACGAGCGGTAGCTTCTTTTGCGGATACCTCGTCAGACCGAAAGGCCTCCTCCCAACATCACATGGGAGTTAGAAGATGGCTGAAGATGAGCCGCATGACCTTGATCGTGGACTGACAAATTATGGTGATCGGGACTTCGCGCGCTTTCTGCGCCGTTCGTTCGCTCGATCGCTGGGAATCTCTTCCAGTCTTTTCAACAAGCCGATCGTTGGAATTGCAATGACGCCGTCTGGCTTCAACAACTGTCATCGTATGATGCCGGAACTCGTTGAAGCCGTCTCTCGGGGCGTGCTTGCAGCGGGTGCGCTGCCGCGTCCATTCCCGACCGTGTCATTGGGAGAAGTCTTCCTGAACCCGACCAGCATGATGTACCGCAATCTGATGGCAATGGACACCGAGGAGATGATTGGTGCTCAGCCCATGGACGCCGTGGTTTTGATCGGCGGTTGCGACAAAACGGTGCCCGCGCAGCTTATGGGAGCGTCCTCGGCGGGTTTACCCGCGGTCCAGTTGGTTACCGGAGCAATGTCAACTGGCCGCCACCGCGGACAAAGACTTGGCGCATGTACCGACTGTCGAGGCTTCTGGTCCAAATACCGGGCAGGGACCGTTGATGCGCAGGAAATCGCGCAAGTCGAGGGTAGACTATCAGTGACGGCAGGTACGTGCGCAGTCATGGGAACTGCATCGACGATGGCATGCCTCTCCGAGGCGCTCGGGATGTCGTTGCCGGGGACCGCAGCGATTCCCGCAGTCCACAGCGACCGTCTTGTCGCGGCCGAAGAAAGCGGCCGGGCCGCTGTCCGTTTGATTGAAACGCGCATTACTCCAAACCAGGTGATCACCGAGAAGTCGGTCGAAAACGCCATTCGTGTCCTGATGGCACTCTCGGGTTCAACGAACGCCATTGTCCATTTGACTGCCATTGCCGGCAGACTAGGCATTCGAATTTCGCCAGAGAGGTTCAACGAGATATCTGACGAGACGCCAGTCCTTGTCGATCTTAAGCCCGTAGGGCAAGGTTACATGGAAGACTTCCACGCGGCTGGCGGCATGGGCGCTGTGCTACGCGAACTCGCCCCTCTTCTTCACCAGGATACAGTCGATATCGAAGGGAGGACTCTTGCAGAGCGTTTGGAGGAGCCACTTGATTGGATCGACCGCTCGATAATTCGGTCTTTTGATGAACCGATTTCCCCGGTTGGCGGTTTGGTTGCTCTTTCCGGAAGCCTCGCTCCGGATGGAGCAATCTTCAAGCGGGCGGCGGCGACTCCGGAACTGTTCGAGTCTGACGGACGCGCAGTGGTGTTCACTGGATTGGAAGATCTGAGCCTTCGTATCGACTCCCCTGGTCTAGACGTGGAGCCGGGTGACATTCTGGTTCTGCAAAATGCCGGCCCGCATGCTGCAGGGATGCCCGAGGCTGGCTACCTCCCGATCCCGAAAAAGCTCGCCCAGGCGGGCGTGAAGGACATGGTGCGAATTTCAGACGCCCGTATGTCCGGTACTGCCTTCGGATCCATCGTTCTGCATGTTGCGCCAGAGGCCGCTGTCGGCGGACCATTGGCCGCTGTGCGGAACGGTGATCGAATCCGCTTATCCATCAAAGAAAAGCGCATAGACCTCATGGTCGACCAGGAGGAGATCGCGCGTCGGATGGCGGACTTTCAACCGCCCCCGTCTCCAAGCCGCGGGTACAAGGCTCTCTATCGCCGAAGCGTAACCCAAGCCCCACAGGGATGTGACTTCGACTTCCTCGCTAGCGATTTTGCACTTGGGAGGAGAAAATGGAAGTAGTCAATCAAGTTTCCGTTATAAGGCGTGTATTCACACGTCTGATGCCGGTTCTGTTCGTGTATCCTTGGCTATATTGATTGTATCAATGTCGGCTTCGCTGCAATCCATATGAATTCTGATGTGGGAATTTCACCTTAAATCTTCGGGCCTGGTGCGGGCATATTCTTCTTTGGTTACTTCTTGTTCGAAGTTCCGAGCAATCTAATACTGGAAAAAGGTGGCGCCCGCCGTTGGATAGCGCGCATTATGATTTCCTGGGGGGTGTTATCAGCAGGAATGTCTCTCGTGCAGGGACCCACCAGTTTTATCGTGCTTCGGTTTCTTCTGGGCGTCGCGAAAGCCGGCTTCTTTCCAGGTGTAAGCTCCGCATGCCAAGCGCTGGTGTGCGCGGCACCGCCTGCGACGGCGGCGTCGAAAAGACTTCGACCTTCTCGGGTGGCTGCATTGTTGAATTAACAGTATTGCGAGTGACCCATGCAAAGCGAATGTGCATGCTTTCGACTTGTGACAAATCAGGAGAAGCAAATGACTGAGCAATCTTCGTTCGAATTGTTTACCTATTCGGTGGTCCAAGACCGCGAAGAGCGTTGGAAGGAGACGGGCATCCCCAACATTTTCTTTGCCAGCTTCGAAGAGGCCAAGGCGGAAGTCACGAGATTGCGGGAGGATTTGATGGCGAGCGATGAAGAGGCTCTTCCTCCGTTCCGGATTGAAAAGATCGAAACGCTTCCAGTTTCGAAAGCCAACCTGTTGACCCTGCTCAACGATGGAATGGCGGCCTTCCTCAAGAGCTATGAAATCGTTGAAACGGTGGACTAGACGAACGGCGACGAATATGGCGTCGACGGCGTCACGATGCCGGCATCGGATCGTCGTCGACCACTTCAGCCTCAACTCTTCCACGTCCCGCGAATTATTCGTCCGCCGACGCATCATCGTCCTGAGCCTCACTGGAAGAGGTAGCGTTGCTAAGGACAATCTTTGGGAACGGAACGGGCGAAGAAAACACGGCAGGCGGACCAACAGAGTTAGCGATGCGCCCGCGCCCGTTGCTGAAGATGAGTGATTTCACTTCGAACGAAATCACGGACATTGGTTCGAAAACAGTTCGCGGTTCTTCGCTTGCGCAACAGCAGACCGTGCGTCGGCGAGCGGCTGGGCGAGCCCGTGAAAATAGGGGTTTGAGATGCGGGTCCTCGGAAAAGCCTCGCGTCCCCAGAGGCTGGCCGCGGAACATGTTGAGCCCGCCATCGAGCCGCATTGTTACCTCGTGGCGAAAAGCCCGCCTTCGTCGTCCAGTGCGCGGCCAAACTCAGTCAGGCGCGTCTGGGTCAGAGGCGTCGAACTACGGGAAGGCCAAGTGTAGTCAGCAAATAGAAGTCGTAGCCGGGGCCGGGCGCTTCGATGGCATATTGCAAAGATGACCTTCGGTCCAGACACCGTCGGAATGTAGGAAGCCGAGGTAGCGGATCTCCGTAAAATGCAGGGCAACTCAAGAATTCGCTGGTCTCGTGCCTTCGGACGAGACGGCAGCAGTCCGGCGTCCGGCAGCCGTGCTCGCCCTAGCAGGTGCGACTGAATTCACAGCCGCCACGGGTGCGGAATCCACCGACCAGACCTGAATGCGGCCTTCCGGTCGTGTTCTCGTGGCCGGCTAAGGGAATGTAAATCCGCTCAGCGACACTGGCAGTTGATCATCAAAGGATTCGTCATCCTCGGCGCCGACGCGTGGGACCGCTACCGCGCGTCGCAGGTGCGCGCCGGGGCTGACTGTCGTCGTGCGATGCGGGCAGATTTCAAAGATTTAGATAGACAACTTCTAGTTAAACAGCGTACGTGTGCGGCTCCTCCTTACGCACGCGGAACACCCATGGACATAGAGACTATCGCGAAAGCGGCTCAACGGTGTTTTGCCAGCATCCCGACGGTCGTGCTGGGCAGCGGCGCGTCCATGCCGCATGGCCTGCCCGGCATGAAGGCCCTGAGCCAGTACCTGAACGCGTCGGTACATCCCAAGGGCTCCGAAGAGGAGGAGAAGTGGTCGGCGGTCTCCCAGGCACTGGACCGCGGAGAGCACCTCGAAGCGGCGTTGGAGGGTCTGAATCTGCCAGCCAGCCTGCTTCACAAGATCGTCGGATCGACCTGGAACTGCGTCAACGAGAAGGACGCCGAGCTCTATCGCAGGCTCTATGCGGATCCATTCGCATATCCCCTGGGCGAGCTGCTGGAGGCCCTGTTTCATAGCAGCGCCAACTCCGTCGACGTCATCACGACGAACTACGACCGGGTAGTCGAGTACGCCTGCAACTCCGCGGGCCTGCTGTTTCAGACGGGATTCGCGCCCGGCTATCTCCAGAAGTGGGAGGCGGGGGAGAAGATCACCTTTCGAAGCGGCCACAAGGAGGCCCGTGTCGTAAAGATCTGGAAGGTGCATGGCTCGCTGGACTGGTTCCAGACGGCCGACGAGCGCGTCATCGGACTCCCGGTATTCACCCTTCCGGACAGCGGGGTCACTCCACTGATCGTGACGCCGGGGCTCAACAAATACGAGAAGACTTCAGAAGATCCGTTTCGGACGACGATCAACGGCGCCGACACCGCTCTCAAGCGCGCCGCGGCTTTCCTCTGCATTGGGTTCGGCTTCCGCGACAAACACATCCATCCGAAGATCATCGAGCGATGCCGGGAAAAGAACGTTCCGATCGTGGTGCTGGCGCAGGAGCTGACTGACGAGGCGAAAAGCTTCCTGCGGTCGAAGGCTGGCAGCAACTATCTCGGCATCGAACAGGCCAATGAGGGCAGCCGAATCTTTACGGCGGAATTTCCGGAGGGAGTGGCTGTGGCGTCACCTGGCCTCTGGTCGATGAATGAATTTAACAAGCTCGTATTCTAGGGGGACTACATTGGGGATCTGTAAGTTCGACGACGCCGAGGCACTCGGGTCCGTCGTTTCGGTCGACACGACCGCCGTCATCGTCCGTGTCGAAGATCTTGACCGGCTCAAGCGCCTGCAGGTGAACCGCCTCGTTGTGCTGCAAAGCAGCCGGGCGGGGCAACATCTCATCGGAATCGTGGTGAAGATCACGCGAAGACCCGACGAGCGAGCGGCCGACACCGGGATCGAACCGGGCGTGGAAAGCGAGCCGGCCGAAAACAACCTGGTGAGGATCACCCTTATCGGGACGCTGATCGACAAGGTCGGCCTTGCGTCGAACGTCTTTCGACGCACTCTGGAGACCGTTCCGGAGATCGAGGCGAACTGCTTCTCGCTCGAAGGGGACCGTCTCACCAGATTCATGCAGGTCGTGTCGAACGTCGAAATGGACGGGCCGAAGCTGTCGTTGGGAACTTACACGCTGGACGACGAGGCCGTCGCATACCTGAGCGGGAACAAGCTGTTCCAAAGGCACGCGGTCGTCGTTGGCAGCACCGGATCCGGGAAGTCCTGGACGACGGCGCGCCTGCTGGATCAGATCGCCGCGCTGCCGCAGGCAAATGCAGTGCTCTTCGACATCCATGGAGAGTACGCTCCGCTGGAAGGCGAGGCATTCCAGCACTTCCGGATCGCGGGGCCGGGTGACATCGAAAAGGGGCGGGCTCTCGACGACGGCGTGCTGCACCTTCCGTACTGGCTGCTCGGATATGAGGCACTGGTCTCGATGTTCGTCGATCGCAGCGACCAAAACGCGCCGAACCAATCCATGGTGATCACGCGCACGATCACCGAGGCGAAGAAGGCAACGCTCAACCGGTCCGAGCACAAGGAACTGCTCGACAACTTCACGATCGACAGTCCGGTTCCGTTCAACCTCGACGCCGTGCTCAAGACCCTAGAGGAGCTCAACGGCGAGATGGTCACTGGAAGCTCCGGCCGGGAGAAGCAGGGTGACTTCCACGGCAAGCTCAGCCGACTGATCGCCCGCCTCGAGGCCAAGCGCAGCGACCGTCGGCTGGCGTTCTTGTTTCAGCCTCCGAATGAATGCATGCAGATGGGGTGGCTGGCGAAGATGGTGCACCGTCTGGTGGCCGGCCGGGGTGCACAACAAGCGAAAGGCGGCGTCAAGATCATCGACTTCTCCGAAGTGCCTTCCGACGTGCTGCCGCTCATGGTCAGCCTGCTGGCGCAGATCATCTTCACGACGAGCCTGTGGACGGAATCCAAGATGCGCCACCCTATCGCCATCCTTTGCGACGAAGCGCATCTCTACATTCCCGAACGGACGCAGGCGGACAGCGGAGACGCGGTTGCGGTGGAGATCTTCGAACGTATCGCCAAGGAGGGGCGAAAGTACGGGATCGGGTTGATGGTCATCAGTCAGAGGCCCTCGGAGGTCAACCGGACGGTGCTCAGCCAATGCAACAACGTGATCGCCATGCGTCTTACGAACGGGGACGACCAGAGCGTGATCAAACGATTGCTCCCCGACTCGCTCGGAAGCTTTGGGGAACTGCTGCCGGTCCTCGACGTGGGTGAGGCGCTCGTAGTCGGCGACGCCAGCCTGTTGCCGACCCGCATCCGGATTTCGGAGCCGTCCAAGAAGCCCGACAGCCACACGGTGGCGTTTTGGGATCGATGGTGCGAGACCGAGCCGAAATCCGACACGGCCAACGCTGTCAGGGCCTGGCGCCGCCAGAGCATGTCATAGCGGCGCCGAAGGATCGACGTAAGAGATTACGCCAGCGTCGCGAAGACGCCGGCGTTCAGCGCGCTCGAGGCCAGCGAAATTGTCGGCATCATGAAAGGTATTGCGCTTCAGCTCACGATAGATCGTCGATCGATGCCGACCGAGTTGGCGGGCGATCTCACCGACAGGAACCTTGCGTTCCATGAGCTGATGCAAACGTCGGCGATCGGAAAGGGTGAACTGCGAATAACGTCGAGACATTCCAAAATCTCCAAGGGGAAGCCATTGAAATCATTGGCATGTCGCACTTGAAAATAGAATGTACCCGGCTACATACGTGTGGCGGCCAGGTTGAAATGTCCGTTCCGGCGCAAAGTAAAAATGTCACTTCAGGCTGCCGCACGGCACGACGACCAGCCCCGATCTGACCGGCTGGTCCGGGTTGCAAGGTGAGATCGGGGCGGGTTGATTAGCCACTGATCGGCTTTAGCTTTGACAGCCGAGCAGTCGATCATTCTGCGGCATCGAGGCGAGAGAGCGCTTGCTGCCGCCGAGCAATGACCGCTGGGTCGTTCATGAAATCCATCCGCTTGCCCGGCTTGCGACCCCGCGGCGTGTAGCCATTCTTCTCGCTGTTGGTCTTGACCTTCGGCGACGGCGGCTGATCCTGCCGCTCCTTGATATAGGCCAGCACATCGGAAAGCCGCTTGTTCTCGATGATCGCCGCATGCGTCACCCGCTGGTCCTTGTCGAACGTCCTATAGGGCAGGGAATGCCCCTTCCAGCGAATGTCGAGTCGGCCGTCGGCATAGGCGTAGGTCTCGACATAGCGACCAACCAGCCCGCGCGTCACCTCGTTCTCCTCGAGCATGATCCGCTTGCGCTCGAACGAAAACGTCAGCTGCGCTCCGACGTAGCGCTGCTCGCGCTTGCACAGGATCTCCCGGAACCGATCCAGCGCAAGATTAACGGGTCCGATGCAGGTCGCCGGACCGGGCAGGCGTAACCGCAAACCGGGCGTTATGGCGCTCCATGAAGCTAGGCAGGAAGGCGTTGCCTTCGTCCATGTCGCAGATATCAGCCAGCCGCAATTCCTTGACAAGCCGATCCTGCAGGGTCCGGTTCATCCGCTCTACACGGCCCTTCGCCTGGCTCGAATTTGCGCAAAGAATCTCGATGTTTAGCTCTGAAAGTGCGCGGCCGAACTGGGTCATGCCCTGGCCGCCCTTGGCATCCTTCTTGGCCACCCGGAACACCGAATGCTTGTCGGAATAAAAGGCGATCGGGGCGCCGTGATCCTTCAGATAGAGCTCGAGCGCCTCGAAATACGTAAACGCGCTTTCCGATCGTGCGAAGCGCAACTGCATCAGCTTGCCGGTCGCATCATCGATGAACACCAGCAATGAACATGGGTCACCGCGATCTTCGAACCAGCGATGCTCGGATCCATCGATTTGGACCAGCTCGCCATAGGCCTCGCGCCGCAATCGCGGCTGATGAAAGGTCCGGCGCTGCTTGCGCGACAGCCACAGGCCGGCCTCCGCCATCCATTGGCGCAAGGTCTCGCGCGACACCGTCAGGCCATCAAGCTCCGCAAGCTTCTCGGCCGCCAGCGTCGGACCAAAGTCCGCATAGCGCTCGCGCACGATCGCCACGGCGTAATCGCGCACGCCGTCGCAAATCCGATTGTTCGATGGGCGACCGATCGCCTTGTGGCGGATCGACGCCGCACCGCCAGCGCTCATCCGATCCAGCAGCCGACGCACCTGGCGCGTGCTCAAGCCCAGGACATGCGCCGCCGACACCATCGTCATGCGGCCGTCGATCACCTTCGACAAAACCTCAATCCGCTGCAGATCGCGCTCGCTCATCGCAATCAATCCCATCCGCAATCTCCCAGGTCATTGAAAACGCGGGGAGAGTGACATTCTTACGTTGCAGGATCAGGACACTTTAACTTTGCGGCTACATCAAATGTCAAAGCTATTTAAAGAAGAGACAAAGTAGTCAACTTAGAAATGCGACATCATCATACTCGTTATTACTGCGCTCGCAAGTGAACATATTTGCACAGTACGCAAACGCAAGCCGCCGACCGGCTGAAGCTGGTCAGGGTTGCGCAGGCCGGTCGGCGGCGGATGGCTCCAGCTGCAAAATAAACTTTAGCTTTGACAGCCCGCTCGCCCGATCACTCGGCCGCTTTCAGCCGCGCAAGGGCTTGCTGCCGCCGGGCGATGACGACAGGATCGTTGGTGAAATCCGTCCTTGGACCCGGCTTGCGGCCACGCTTCTGATAGCCATTGCTCTGGCTACCATCTCGAATGCCGAACATATGATCCGTCTGGCCAGTGCGACGTGGCCCGCCCTTGCTGCGCTGTTGCTCGCGCCCGGCCTGCATCTCGGCGACGATCGAAAGAATGTCGTCGAGGCGCTTGTTCTCAACCACCTCGGAGCGGTGCACCGAGCGCAGCGTGTCGAAGGTCCTGTAGGGCAGGGAGGTCGCCTCATGGGTGATCTCGAGGCGCCCGTCGGGATAGTCGCAGACGATGACCTTCTTACCGGCCAGCCTCTTGGCGAGATCGGTCGGATCGAGGATGAACAGCACCTTGTCGTAGCGCAACGTCAGCGCCTGCGACAGCGTGCGGACTTCCTTGCGGCACATCGCGCCATCGAGGTTCTCATGCTCGGCAAACGGCCGGTGCATGTCCTTGGGATTGCGCGGCGCCTTGCCGAAGCGACGATTGAAGTCGGCCATGAACTCCGGCGCATAGGCATTGGCGGCCGCGATCGTGTCGATGCCGCGCAGCCGAAGCTCCTTGACGAGGCGATCCTGCAGCGTCTGGTTGGCGCGCTCGACACGCCCCTTGGCCTGCGGGGTATTGGCGCAGATGATGTCGATGTTGAGCTCGTAGAGGGCCCGACCGAACTGCGTCAGGCCGCTGGTTCTGTCCTTCTTAGAAGCATGGGTGGTGCGGAAGATGCCATGCTTGTCGCTGTAGAAGGCGATCGGCTTGCCCCATTGCTGCAAGTAGGCCTTCGTCGCGTGCAGATAGTCGAAGGTGTTCTCCGAGGCAGCAAAGCGCAGATGCAACAGCTTGCCGGTGGCATCGTCGATATAGACGAGCAGGGCGCATTTGGGACCGCGGTTCTCGAACATGGAGTAATCGCGGCGCGACCGTCTCTGGCTTTTGGGCTGGTGAGGGTGGTTGCCCCCGATAGGATGGAGAAACGGGCTCTCGATTGGAACCGGGCCCAAACATCGGATGGAGGCAACCTTGAACCAATATATTGGCCTTGATGTTTCATTGAAAGACACCGCAATTTCGATCCGGGAAGACGGTAAACGGATCTGGCGGGGGAAGTGTCCTTCGGATCCCAATCTTCTCGCGCAGATGATCCGCAAAAAAGCTCCGCGCGCGCAGCGCGTCGTATTCGAAACGGGACCACTGTCGACGTGGTTCTATCACGCGCTGACGAGCGAGGGGTTGCCGGCGATCTGCATTGAAGCGCGGCACGCGCAAAAGGTATTGAACGAAACGCTCAACAAGACCGATGCCAACGATGCGGATGGTTTAGCTCAACTCGCTGAAGCAGGTTTTTACAAAGCGGTTCGGGTCAAGTCGTTTGACGCTATGATGACCCGCGCATTGGTGGCTGCCCGGGAACAGCTCCTGTACATCTCAACGCAACTTGGCAATCAAATCCGCGGCCTGATGAAGACCTTCGGTCTGATCATCCCGAAAGCGAAGGGTCGAGTGTTTGATGGCGATGTGCGGAAGCTTTTGGATGGGAACAGCGAGCTTGCGAAGATTATCTTGCCTCTTTTGGAGGCGTGGCACGATATCCGCAAGCGCGCAGCCGATCTTGGTCGCCAGTTGCTGATAGTGGCACGTGCTAGCCAAGCCACGAAGCTATTGATGACAATTCCGGGAATCGGCGCGGTCACAGCGGTGTCCTACGTTACGGCAATCGAAAATCCAGAAAACTTTCGAACGTCGCGCTCGGTTGGCGCCTGGCTTGGGCTAACAACGCGGCGTTACCAGTCAGGCGAGGTCGACTATGACGGCCATATCTCGCGAAGGGGTGACAATCGTTTACGTGGGCTGCTTTATGAAGCGGCGACAGTGCTTTTGACGAGAACCAGTGCCAGGACCGAGAGCAGTCTCAAGAGTTGGGGACTTAAGCTGCGCGAGCGACTTGGCTTCAAGCGGGCCGCTGTGGCCGTCGCCCGGAAACTCGCGGTCATCATGCACAGCATGCTCAAGACCGGAGAAGTGTTCAACGCATCGGCTGGCGCGACCATATAGGCGACGCTCAGCCTTCGTCCCTCAGCGCGCCATCTAACTTTGGTGCTGAGCGTCCCTGCTGCGGACGTGGGCAGGATCATTCCGCTTCTGGTGGCTGCAGCTCGTTGAGACTGCGCCTCGAACATTAGGAAGATCCCACCTGCGAAAACCATTGTGCGGCGACATTTGTCGACCGCGGAGACAACCCTGCTCCCAGCACTGGATAGCTCTGAAGGACCCGGCCGGTGAGGGCAGATCCATCCAATCGATTAAGCCGGTTGCCTGTCCCGCAAGCCGGCAAGGTAGCTGAATGCTCAAGCCCGCTTGACGGATGGAATGCGATTAGACAACCACCAATGATGCGAGCCGTCGATCTGAATGAGTTCGCCGAAGCAATCGCGCCGGCCACGCGGCTGGAAAACCCGCTTCTTGCGCTCGCTCCGTGACGTCCAGATGCCGGCCTGGATCATCCACTGGCGCAGCGTCTCCTTGCTGACGGCAATCCGGTGGCGCTCGAGCAGCTTCTCGGCGGCCAGGGTCGGTCCGAAATCCCGGTAATGCTCACGCACCAGGTCGAGCACCGTGTTGCGGAAGTCCTCGCTGTGGCGCCGGTTGCTCGGCCGGCCGCGCTTCTTCGAGACAAGACCGTCGGCGCCGGCCCGGTCATAGGCCTGCAGCAGCCGGTGGACCTGACTGCGGCTGAGACCGAGCAACGCAGCCGCCTGGACGACCGTCAGGCTGCGGCCGCGAATCCGCTGGATCAGTTCAAGACGATGCAATTCCTTCTGCGACATGGTGATCAAACAAGACATGACGACTCCGAACACTCATGGTCTCAACCACGCTTCACGTCGCCAGTCTTCCTTCCAAACGTTGACGTTTGACCAGCATCCCAAGAGGCGACGACTGTCGCATCTCTAACTGGCTCATATGTCGCATCTCTAAAATGCCGTGGAGAATCTAATCCAAGTGCAACAATGACGAGTGGATGGTAGGGGATTACCCGCAATCTCGCAAATGTGCCATGAACACCTCGGCTGGTGTGCGATAG
>NZ_JASKLR010000025.1:56738-74512 GCF_030124325.1 Sinorhizobium sp. 8-89 | reverse complement strand
GTCCGCCGCCGCCAGCCGGCGCCGCAGCGGCGACCGCATGGCCGCCTTCGGCCGGCTTGTGGTCACGATAGGTCATGATCCAGTTGGTGCAGTTCGCGTCCGTGCCGTTCAGCACGTTCGCGGCGCGCACGGCCTCCATTTCCTGCGGACGGCAGGGATTCATGATCGCCGAGGTCATGCCGGCGCCGATCACCATCGGGATGAAGCCGGCATTGATGCCGTGGCGATGCGGCAGGCCGAAGGAGATGTTGGAGAGGCCGCAGGTGGTGTTGACCTTCAGTTCCTCGCGCAGGCGGCGCAGCAGGGCGAAGACCTGACGGCCCGCATCGCCCAAGGCGCCGATCGGCATGACGAGCGGATCCACGACGATATCGTGCGGCTTGATGCCATGATCCATGGCGCGCTCGACGATCTTCTTGGCGACGGCGAAGCGGACGTCCGGATCCATGGAAATGCCGGTCTCGTCGTTGGAGATCGCGACGACCGGAACGTCGTATTTCTTGACGAGCGGCAGGATCGCTTCGAGTTTCTCTTCTTCGCCCGTAACGGAGTTCACCAGCGGACGGCCCTTGGCGACGCGCAGACCCGCCTCGATCGCGGCGGTGACGGAACTGTCGATCGACAGCGGCACGTCGACGAGGCCCTGGACGATCTCCAGCGTCTTGACGAGGAGCGGCGGTTCGGTCTCATTCGGGTTGACGGCGGTGACGCCAGCATTGACGTCGAGCATTGTCGCGCCGGCGGCGACCTGCTCCAGCGCGTCCTTGATCACGGTGTCGAAGTTGCCTTCGATCATCTCGGCGGCGAGTTTCTTGCGGCCGGTCGGGTTGATGCGTTCGCCGATGACGCAGAAGGGTTGGTCGAAGCCGATGACGATCTCTCGGGTGGCGGAAGCGACGATGGTGCGGGTCATGTAAGATCCTTTGATCCTGAGCGTGAGGCTTTGTAGTAGGCCCCGTCTTCGTTTGTAAGGCGCTGCACGGGCCGAAGCGCCGGTTTTCCTCTGATTATCGAACGGGAGTGGCCCCGGCGTCCTAGATCACGATGATTTTGGGTCGAATCGACCCAAAATCATAAACGTGATCGATTCCAATAAGTTAGAGTGGAATGCGGGCGGAAAACCGCTCACACTTTTCCTCATCCCGCTCTAGTGCGGATGGTGCGCCGCGGCCTCCGCCATTTTCTCCTGGTTCTCCTCGATGCCCTCGCGGATGTGTTCGAGCCGCTCGGCAACCATCGCGTCGCTCGGCAGGCTTTCGCGTTTCCAGGGCCTGCGGCCCTTCAACACGCCCGAGTCATGCACGATCTCGGCGACATATTCTTCCTGCCGATAGGCCATGACGTGAACGCCCGAGACGCCCTCGATCTCCTTCACCTCGTTGATGATGTCGATGCAGAGCTGCTTGCCTTCCTTCTTCTGGTCCTGCGCGCCTTCGAGACGCGCAATGACGCTATCGGGAATATGGATGCCCGGCACGTTGGAGCGGATCCAGCGGGCGGTCTTGGCGGAGGCCATCGGCCCGACGCCGACGAGGATGAAGCACTTCTCGTGCAGACCGAGATCGCGCACCTTCTTCATGTATTCGCGAAACATCGGCACGTCGAAGCAATACTGGCTCTGCACAAACTGCGCGCCGGCCTCGATCTTCTTGGCGAGCCGGTACGGGCGGAAATCGTAAGGCGGCGCGAAGGGGTTGATCGCAGCGCCAAGGAAGACATGCGGCGGCGTCGTCAGCTTGCGGCCGGAGAGGAACTTCGAATTGTCGCGCATGATGCGGACAGTCTCGAGCAGCGACATGCAGTCGAGGTCGAAGACCGGCTTTGCACCCGGCTGGTCGCCGGCCTGCACGCCGTCGCCGGTCAGGCACATGATGTTCTGCACGCCCATGGCGGAAGCGCCGAGCACGTCGCCCTGGATGGCGATGCGGTTCTTGTCGCGGCAGGCAATCTGCATGATCGGCGCGTAGCCCATGCGCGTGAGAAGCGCGCAGATGCCGACCGAGGACATATGGCAGTTGGCGCCGGAGGCGTCGACCGCGTTGATGCCGTCGACCCAGCCGTCGAAGACCGCCGCGCGCTCGTAGACGTCCTCGGGATTGGCGCTGTCCGGTGGGTTGAGTTCGGCGGTCACGGCAAATTCGCCGCGGCGCAGTACACGCTCCAGCCGTCCGCGTGAGGAATGGCCGGGCAGGGGATCGAGCGGGGCGCCCGGATCCTGAGGATTGATATCCGGGCTCATTGCTGCGGGCCCTCCTTCTTCGCTGCTTCGCGGGCGGCCGCGGCTTCCGCCGTCACCCGCAACCACGACGACGTTTCGCGCAGCGACTGGTTGACCGGTTTCTGCACATTCATGATTGCGTCACCCTTCACCATGTTCTGCGAGCCCTTCCACGCCTGCACCCAGACGCAGGGCATGTCCGGCTCCACCTCGCAATTGCCGTTGGCGCGCACGCCGCCGCAGGGGCCGTTCCGGAGCTGCTTCGGGCAATTCATCGGACAGGACATGCCGGTCGAGGACAGCGCGCACTGGCCGCACATGCGACAGTCGAAGAGGAAGCCCTTGACGTGGCGCTCGACGAAGGTCACCGGCCGTTCAACGCGGCCGTAGCCGATCGCGTTCCACAGCGGATGAAGCAGCAGGAACACGTCGGCGAAGCGGTTGTAGAACCATTCGAGAAAGCGCGAATTGCGCACCGCCCAGAGTCGCACCGTATATTTGTGGCGCGAGCGCCGGCTCGGCGACACGCCCTGGGGCGTATAGGCGCCAGTCGCGGCCTTCTTGGCGGGCTGAGCGTTGCCGGTGACGACCTTCGGGTCAGGCATTGTCCCGGCCTCCGGCCTTGACGAGCGCGACCAGCCGCTCGCGGTCATAGGCGGCTTCCAGTTCCGCCGCCGCCTTGTCGGCCTCCGCTTCCAGGTCGTCGGAGACCGGAATCGGATCGGCCTTGCGCCATTCGGCAAGGTAGTCGTCGGTCTCGGCGGCGCCGGTGCGCATCGCGCACATGTCGATTGCCTCGGTGAAGCGCAGCGAGAGTTCGCGCTTGGCGCTCTTGCGACCCTGTTTGATGATGACCTGGGCGGGAATGTCGCGCCAGTAGACGATGATGCGATCTGCCATGGGATTCTTCTTCTCCTCAAGAGCCGACAATGCGCATGTCCATGCGCGGTGGCTCACCTTGCCACGACGTCGGATATGTCCAAAAACGACGCTCCCCAGCCGCGCATCCGGGCGGGCGCGCATTCGTCGCGAATGCACCGGCGCGCCGTGCTTTCAGCGGGCCGGTCACGCGCCGGCGGCTATCGGTACAAGCCTTATGGAAAAGCTTGGCGGCGCTTTGCGGGCCGCAGCTCGCATGGAGAGAACACATCGCGCGCAAAGGCGCACGCGGAACAGTGGACTGTCTCGCTCGTTTAAAGCCCGAGGATCCTCGGCATGCGTGACGCAAATTTGCTACAGATCGTGGTCCTGGCGATCATCGTCGCCGCCCTGGTGTTCGCCGTCGTGGCGCTCATCGAGTGAGATCGTCGCCCGCCGTTCCCTAGAGCATCCCGCTTTCAGGTGGAATCACGGAAAGCGGATAATATTCTCTAGAATCAAAGTGCTAGCGCACGGCGCCCTAGTAGCCCGAGCTCCCGCTTCCCTGTGCGCCACCGCCCGTGCCCCCGCCGCTCGGGGAGCCGGTACTGGCGGACGGAGGGGGAGGCGTGCTGGCGTTTTGACTGGTCTGACTGGTGGTGCATCCCGCAACCGCCAGGAGCGCTGTCGCAATCGCGACGACAAGAGTTTTGCGGTCCATCGTATTCTCCAATCATGAAGGCTATGGCGAGCCTTTGGATCACGACGATTTGGATCGAAGCAATCCAGGCAGCTTTGAGCGGAACGCGGCACGAAAAACCCGCCACACTTCCTCATCCTCTTTGATGTTCCGCCACTTGCTGGTCAAAAACATGGCACTACAGCGCCGCGCGTCTTACCAGACGCGCAAAGGACGCTGTAGCACTTTGAACTGCTGCAGGTTTATTCTTAAATCCGCTCTGATTTAAGGGAAACATGCGACTGTGAAGGCGGCACGCCTTCGTGATCGCCGCGTCCTCGCGATGGGGTTGATTTCGCCACGAGGTGCATCATCTCCTTGGGATCGCGCGCAGCGCGAGTTCATTCCGGAGATGGCCATGTCCAAAGTCGTGATCGCAATGATGTGCCTCGGGCTTCTTGCGCTTTCGTCTTGCGCAAACACTGCTCGGGGTTTCGTGCAGGACAGCACTCAAACAGGCCACGCCGTCGACAGCGCCACCCATCGTGTACTCAGGGCAGGCGCTCGGTAGAGGCCGGATCGGCGCGTTCGCATGAAGGCAACGCCGGAGGAATTTCAGGCAGAGCGCTCGGCCTGTCCCTGCGACTACGCCGCGTTCTCGACAGCTGTCGCCATGCGATTCCGGTCAAGTTCGACCAGCACCTTGACGGCCGCCTCCGCTTCCTCTTCGGTAAGACCTCCAAGGATCTGATCGGCGAACACCACAGGCACGCCGGTCACATTGTCCCATACCGTCCAACGATCGGTTGGATCGAGAACGAGTTCATAGCGCTCTTGTGACATTTGTGTTCTCCTCACTTTCTCACCTGATTACCAGATTCGGCGCCACGCGCCATTCCAAACCCAGGTCCAGAGCGCCGGATGGTACCATTGCCGCGACGCGGCTGCGACATCGATCGGCTGGAGATTCCCGGCAAGCGCGTCTTCGACAGCCTGGATGGCGATCCCGGTCGAGGCGGCGGTCTGAAGCAGCGGATAGGTGTGCATCGTATCGGCCCGCGTCGGCACCTGCCGGGATTGATAGAGGATGGCACCGGTATCGACGCCTTCGTCGACGAGGTGGACGGTCGCGCCGAAGTTTTCGAGGTCGTTGTTGACTCGCGCCCAGTAGCCGCCCATCAGGCCACGATATTGCGGATTGATGCCGGCGTGGAAATTGAGAACCGGGCAGGGGATCGCCGCAAGGGTCTCCGGCTTCAACATGCGGCAACTGATGAGGAAGACGACGGCGGGACGAAGGGCGACAAGCCGCGCGCGGCCTTCGGCGTCGTTGATCGAGGCGACATGGTGCACCGCGACCGATGGGTTGGGCGCGGTCAAGACGCCGTGCTCACGGATGATCTCTTCCGCCCGACAGCGGATGAAGCGTTTGCCGAGACGGGACGCGATCATCGTCGCCAGTTGCCCAGACGCTGTGGGCCAACCAAGCTTTCGTGCCCGCCGCTTGAGGAAGACCGCCTTCGACTCCGGCTGCTCCTGCAGCACCACCACATCGGCGAAATGCGCGGCGAGCGCATTGATCATGATATTCGGATTATCGCCGCCTGCCGTCACCACAACGATGCGTTCCGACGCCGCGGAATACTCTCTCCCTTTGCTTGCCCCAGCGGTCACACAGGTCTCCCGGCGCATTCACCATGAATACCCGACCGTTAGAGCATGAGGCTTAAGCATCAGTGTATCGGAGACCTCGCTGATTCCGCGGTCACCCTGTCCGCCCACTGCATGTGGCGTTAAATCCTAGCCGATTTAAGGAAGCATGCAGCCGCTACAGCGTTGGAGCGATTTCAGGCCTCGATAAGCGACCGGGTCAGGTCGCCGTAGCCGGTAAAGCGGTATTCATATTCGAGGCCGAGTGTGTCGGCGGCGCGGCGGGCCTTTTCCTGGAGCGCTGTGTCCTCCACCTGCGAGAGGTAGACGAGCTTGCGGTAGTGGCCGAAATACATGTCGCGCAGTTCGGGGTGGCGGTCGAGGCCGAGTGGTTCGATGACGAAGGCCTCGAACTGGCGGGCGAGAAAATCGGTGAGGAAGAAGGCGCTGAGGTCGTCGTCCCAGCGCTTTGCGAAATCGGCGTTACCGGCGAAGAAGGAATAACAGTGCGGACCGGGGATGCGTGTCACACCTTCCTCCTCGCAAAGCCGGTCGAGTTCACCGCCGGTGCCGCAATCGGCATAGGCGATGAAGATGCGTTCGAAGCCGTTTTCGCGCGCCCGGGCGATCGCCTCGCGAAGACCCGGTGTGATTTTTTCCGGGGTGTTGTGCCAGATCGCGGGCAGGCAATGGAGATCGATGTGATCGAGCCCGTTGGTCTTGCAGATCGCAAGAATTTCGCGCGCGATCGCTCCACAACCAATCACGTGAACTTTCTTCGGTTGTGCACGTTCTCTTGCCGACGGTCTCTTTTCCATCTTTATTCCGCCTTGCAGCAACATGAAGGAATCATGGTCATGACAACAAAAGCTCTCGCGATGATCGGCGCTGTTCTCTTGGCGCTGACAACTCTGAGTTCCTGCGCCAACACGATCCGCGGCATGGGGCAGGATACTGCAAATACCGTGAACGCAACACAGGGGGCCGGCAACAGAGTCGCCAAGGCCGCCAACTGACGGCTCGACGGGCGCGCGCCTGACAAAGGCGCCATTCCTCGCTGCCCCTGAATATAGGTAAGCCGGCTGCGGTCTTCATCCGCGCAGCCGGCTTCCTTTTTAAAGACCTTAAGCCTTAGCCGGCGGCAAGCCGGTTGTGCTTGCGCTTCATGAAGTCCTTGGCAGTCTCGACGGCGACGGCGGCATCGCGGCAATAGGCGTCCGCGCCGACAGCCTTGCCGAATTCCTCGTTGAGCGGCGCGCCGCCGACGAGGACGACGTAGTCGTCGCGCAGCCCCTTTTCCTTCATCGTGTCGATGACGACCTTCATGTAGGGCATGGTCGTCGTCAGCAGCGCCGACATGCCGAGGATATCCGGCTGCTCGCGTTCGATCGCTTCCAGATAGTTCTCGACTGGATTGTTGATGCCGAGGTCGACGACGTCGAAGCCGGCACCCTCCATCATCATGCCGACGAGGTTCTTGCCGATATCATGGATGTCGCCCTTGACGGTGCCGATAACCATCTTGCCGAGCTTCGGCGCGCCTGTTTCGACGAGCAGAGGACGCAGGATCGCCATGCCGGCCTTCATCGCGTTCGCCGAAAGCAGAACTTCCGGCACGAAGAGAATGCCGTCGCGGAAGTCGATACCGACGATGCGCATGCCTTCGACGAGCGCCTGGGTCAGGATGTCGTAGGGCGTCCAGCCGCGCTTGAGGAGGATGTTCGTCCCATCCTCGATTTCCTCCTTGAGACCGTCATAAAGGTCGTCATGCATCTGCTGCACGAGTTCCTCGTCGGAAAGGTCCTCGAGAATGATTTCGTCGTCTGCCATAGTAGGGTTCCTCGGTTCCTGGCACGGTAGTCTTCGCGCGGTGATCTGGCACGATCGGACACGATCCGGACGCGTTGCTCATCCTTAGCGGCCCAAACCTAAAAATCTCTTTTTGAAAGCGACGTCGCATATGATGAAAAGCGACGGCGCCGCCGGTTCGTCCGCGCATTCATAGTCCTATCGCATCTGGGCCGCATTCGTAATCGGGCGGCCGGTAAAATTCTGCAACAGTTCAAGATGTTACATTGGGCGCCGTCGGCTTCCTGCAACGGCTTTCCTGCGCTGTGCGCCCAATTTCACCCCATGCCGGGCCTTGACGGGTGTCAAGGTTGAGTGTCTGAGATGCGCCACGTCTTGGCGCATTGAGACCCGTACCGGTTCGGCGGCTTGGTAGCATTAGCCAAAAATCGATCCCGGTGCATGGTTCCGACAGTTGGTGTCGACCTTCCGAAGGAATATGCGCCACTTAATCAAAGCGTTGCCGCGTCCCTTGCATAGAGGCGCGGCGGGAGAGGAAAGAGCGAATGAGCGACGTGACAGAACAAGGCGCGGTCGAAGGTGGCGGACGCCGCGCGCGTGGCGAGGGACGGGGGGCGGCGGCGCGCCGGGCATCCCGCACCGGCGGTGGGCCGGGACCGTCTCTTCCCTATATCCAGCGCAAGATTCGCGAATACGAGGTGCTCGACGAGGAAGGCCTGCAGCTCATCGAGCGTAATGCCGATAAGGTTCTCGAAGAAATCGGCATCGAATTCCGCGACGACGCCGAAGCGCTCGATCTCTGGAAGGCAGCCGGCGCCGACGTGCGGGGCCAGCGCGTTCACTTCCCGAAGGGGCTCTGCCGCGAACTGCTGAAGGCCGCGCCGTCGAACTTCACCTGGCATGCGCGCAATCCCGAGCGCAGCGCCCATGTGGGCGGCAAGGCGACGATTTTCGCGCCGGTCTACGGACCTCCCTTCGTCCGCGACCTCGACGGCAACCGCCGCTACGCGACGATCGAGGATTTCCGCAACTTCGTGAAGCTCGCCTATATGGCGCCGTCGATGCATTCGTCCGGCGGCACGGTCTGCGAGCCGGTCGATATTCCGGTCAACAAGCGCCACCTCGATATGGTCTATAGCCATATAAAATATTCCGACAAACCGTTCATGGGATCGGTCACCGCGCCTGAGCGCGCCGAAGACACGATCGCCATGGCGAAGATCGTCTTCGGCGACGACTTCGTCGAGAAGAACACGGTGACGCTGAACCTTATCAACGCCAACTCGCCGATGGTGTTCGACGAGACCATGGTGGGCGCGCTCAAGGTCTATGCCCGCCACAACCAGGCTTGCGTGCTTTCGCCTTTCATCCTGTCCGGTGCAATGAGCCCGGTGACCGTCGCCGGTACACTCACGCAGATTCTGGCCGAAGTGCTCGCGGGTGCCTCGTTCACGCAGCTCATCCGCAAGGGCGCGCCGGTGCTTTTCGGCACCTTCGCCGCCTCGATCTCGATGCAGTCGGGCGCGCCGACCTTCGGTACGCCGGAGCCGTCGCTGGTTTCCTACGGCGCGGCGCAGCTTGCCCGCCGTCTCGGCCTGCCGTTCCGTACCGGCGGCTCGCTCTGCGGCTCGAAGGTTCCGGATGCGCAGGCCGCGCATGAATCGGCGAACACGCTGAACATGACGCTGCTTGCCGGTACCAACTTCGTGCTCCATGCGGCCGGCTGGCTCGAAGGCGGCCTCGTCTCGTCCTATGAGAAGTTCATGATCGACCAGGACCAGCTCGGCATGATGCAGAAGATGGCCGAAGGCGTGGATCTTTCCGAAAACGCCCAGGCGCTTGACGCCATCCGCGAAGTCGGCCCCGGCAGCCATTATCTCGGCTGCGCCCATACGCAAGCCAACTTCCAGACGGCCTTTTATCGCTCGCCACTCGCCGACAACAACTCCTTCGAACAGTGGGAAATCGAAGGCGAGAAGCGGATCGAGCAGCGTGCCAACGCGCTCGCCCGGTCCTGGCTCGAACATTACGAAGCACCGCACCTCGATCCTGCAATCGACGATGCGCTGAAGGAGTACATCGCCAAGCGCAAGGATTCGATGCCGGACGCCTTCACCTGAAAGGCTCCCGAGCGAGCCAGGGAGCAAGGCGGCAGGGCGCAGGTGGCCGACATGATCCAGAAGGACGTCTGGCGCCCGCATTACGAACTACACGGGCCGAAACCGAAATGACGGTTCCATCGGCGGACCAATTGCTTGAAACGATCCGTGCGGCGCTCGCGCCGCACGGTCTTTTTTTGCGCGGGACGGTGAATTTTGCAGCCGGCGAGGCTGCGCCGACGTGCGGGGATGGAAAGCCCGCCGCGAGCGTGGTGCTCATCGGCAATATCGGCGGTTCGCTCTGGGAGCCTTTCACCCGGTGGAGGGAGCGCGAACCGGACCGCGGCGGAGCTGACCCGCTCGACAATTGGTCGAAACAGGCGATCCATCCGGTGGCCGGGGCGACGGGTGCCACGGCCTATTTCCCCTCCGATCCGCCTTGGCAGCCCTTCCAGCAATGGGCGATGCGCGCCGAGGGTATGAAGGCCTCTCCGCTCGGCATTCTGATCCATCCTCGCTTTGGCCTCTGGCACGGTTACCGCGGCGCGCTCGGCTTCGATCGAGAGCTGCCGCAGACGGGCAGCGTTTCGGCTGGTCATCCTTGCGATGCCTGTTCGGAAAAGCCGTGCATTTCCGCCTGTCCGGCCGACGCTTTGGCCTCCGGTACGTTCCATGTCGCCCGTTGCCGCACGCATCTGAGGACGCAGACGGGGGCAGGCGGTTGCCTCATGCAAGGATGCATTTCGCGCGATGCCTGTCCGGTGGGGCGGGACCACCTCTATTCGGCGGAGCAACTGCGTTTCCATATGGCGGCACTCAGTCCCTAGACACGGCGATGACGGTGGTTGTGTCAGATCGAAGATTGTCCCGATTCCGGGTTGTGAACGACACTCAAAGTCTACCGCGCCGCAGACGCGGCGCCGCTCGACTCCTGTGACGAGCACAGGAGTGACAGGAATCCGGCCACGGCGCGTCCGCGCCGCGATTGACCTGGCGACCAGGAGATCACCCGGAAGTCGCGCATCAAACCGCCGCAATCCATGCGATGCTGTGCCTCACGATTCCATTCGGGACCTCGAACCATGCCGTTGTTTCCCAAAGCCTTTCTTGTCGGTGCCGCCCTGCTCACGGCCGGCTTTGCCAAACCGGCGCCAGCCGAGCCCGCGGGCGCCGTTTGCCGGAATGTCAGCCATCTCGGCGGCGACTATCTGGTCTGCTCCTTCGATCCGACGGCGAGCGACATTCGCCTCTACAACAAGGACCAGGCGGGCGTGCCGTTCAGATCCTTTAAGGCGCTGTCGCTCGACTTGCGTCAACGCGACGAATATCTCGTCTTCGCCATGAATGGCGGCATGTATCATGAGGATCTTTCGCCCGTCGGCCTGCATGTGGAGGAGGGCGTGGAGCAGGCACCGCTCAACACCAATTCCGGCTGGGGCAATTTTCACCTGCTGCCGAACGGCGTCTTTTATCTGGCGGACGGCAAGGCGGGGGTCATGGCGGCGGAGGCCTTCCGCGCCGCCGGCATCAAGCCGCGCTTTGCGACGCAATCAGGACCGATGCTGGTGATCGACGGCGCCCTGCATCCGCGCTTCCTGCCGAACAGCGACAGCTTGAAGACCCGCAACGGCGTCGGCGTGACGACCAGGGGCGAGGTGGTCTTCGCCGTGTCGAAACGCCCGGTGCGCTTTCACGACTTCGCGACACTGTTTCGCGACGCGCTCGATTGTCCGAATGCGCTCTTCCTCGACGGTACGATTTCGAGCCTCTATGCACCGGACATCAACCGTTACGATCGGCTGTTTCCGCTCGGCCCGATCATCGCCGTCGTCGGCCGGTTTCCGCGATAAAGTTTTTGTGGGCGGCACCCAAGGAATGACGGCCGACGGACGTCTAACGGGAAAACAGGTCGAAAGCGGGCACGGACTTGGACGCAGAACTCGTTGAACGGGCGGTGAGGGGCGACAGGGAGGCGTTCGGCCTTCTGGTCGAGCGCCATTATGATTTCGTCCATGCGGTCGCCTGGCGCTGGGCGGGCAATGGGGCCGATGCGGAAGATATAGCGCAGGACGTCTGCATTCACCTCGGCTCGGCGATTCGCGGTTTTCGAGGCACCAGCCGTCTCCGCACCTGGCTCTACACGCTGACGCTCAACGCCGCGCGCGACCACAGACGACGGCAGGTGCGTGATGCGCGCAAGATGCAGGCCTATGCATCGGATCAAGCGGCGCAGCGTGTATCCGACGGGGAGAACGACGACCGGCAGGAGGTGCTCTGGGCGGCTGTGCGGGGGCTGCCGGAAAAGCAATGCGATGCCGTCCTGCTCGTCTATGCCGAGGGCTTGAGCCATGCCGCGGCGGCCGACGTGCTCGGCTGCTCCGAAACGACCATCTCCTGGCATGTTCATGAGGCGCGCAAGCGCCTGCGGACATTGCTCGGCAAGGAGGCTGTGTGATCATGACCGACGATTTCAAAACGCTTGCCGGAAAGCTGCCGCCGACGCCATCGAGCGAGGCGCGGGCGCGCGCACTCGCCGCCGCCATGGAGGCCTACGACGCGGCGGCGGAAAATTCGATCGCTACCCAAGGATCGGTGACGCCCGGGCGTCCAAGCTCCATCCTCAACCGGATATGGAGGCCCATCATGAACCGGAAACTGCTTGCCGGATCGGCACTGGCAACGCTCATCGTCGTGCCTGCCGCCGCCTTCCTGAGCTTGGAAATGATCCGCAACGATCGGCCGCTCGAGGCGGAAACCGAGATTGCCGCGAAAGTGGAGCCGAAGCCGGCTGCGCCCGCGGCGGACAGCAGTGCGTCGCTCGCGCGCTCGCAGGCCGCCGCAAAACGCGCCGAGAAGGCGGAAACCGAGGCATCGGTGGCCGCGGAAGCCGACGCGATGGCGAGCCAGACGGCCGCCGACGCAGCGGCGCCGAGCACCCTTGGCGAGGCGGTCGGCTTTGCAACGCGCGGGCAGACGGAGATCATGCCGGCGCCGGCTGTGCCGAGCGATATTCTCCCGCCGCCGGTCGAGAATCGCGAACGCTTCGGTAACGCCGATGCCAATCCGGTGAAGAGCGTTGCGACCGAGCCGGTCTCGACCTTCTCCGTCGATGTCGACACGGCTTCCTATTCCTTCGTCCGCCGCTCGCTGATGGCGGGCGAGATGCCCAATCCCGATGCGGTGCGCGTCGAGGAGATGGTCAACTATTTCCCCTATGATTGGCCGCGCCCGGCGTCGGCCGCCGAACCCTTCAAGGCGACGGTCACCGTAACGCCGACCCCGTGGAACGCGGACACGCGCCTCATGCATGTGGCGATCAAGGGCTATGAGGTCGTACCGGCCGAGGCGCCGAAAGCCAATCTGGTCTTCCTCATCGACGTTTCCGGCTCCATGGACGAGCCGGACAAGCTGCCGCTGTTGAAGAACGCATTCCGGCTGCTCGTCGAAAAGCTGAAGCCCGAGGACACCGTTTCGATCGTCACCTATGCCGGAAACGCCGGCACCGTGCTCGAACCGACGGCGGTCAGGGACAAGGCAAAGATCCTGGCTGCAATCGACACGCTGACGCCCGGCGGCTCGACGGCCGGGGCGGCCGGTATCGACGCGGCCTATCAGCTGGCCGAAAGAGCCTTCGTAAAGGGCGGCGTCAACCGCATCCTGCTGGCGACGGATGGCGACTTCAATGTCGGTCCGTCGAGCGATGAGGAGCTGAAGCGGCGCGTCGAGGAGAAGCGCAAAACCGGCATCTTCCTCTCGGTTCTCGGCTTCGGCCG
The DNA here is from genome assembly GCF_030124325.1 of Sinorhizobium sp. 8-89. Classification (GTDB taxonomy): domain Bacteria; phylum Pseudomonadota; class Alphaproteobacteria; order Rhizobiales; family Rhizobiaceae; genus Sinorhizobium. Next base: position 61,426 of record NZ_JASKLR010000025.1, on the reverse strand, counting down.
TGGCAATTACAACGACGCGTTGATGCAGACGATCGCCCAGAACGGCAACGGCGTTGCCGCCTATATCGACACGCTGGCGGAGGCGCAGAAGACGCTGGTCGAGGAAGCGGGCTCGTCGCTCTTCCCCATCGCCAAGGACGTCAAGCTGCAAGTGGAGTTCAACCCTGCCGCGATCGCCGAATATCGCCTCATCGGCTACGAGACCCGGGCGCTGAAACGCGAGGATTTCAACAACGACCGCGTGGATGCGGGCGATATCGGCTCCGGCCACAGCGTTACCGCAATTTATGAAGTGACGCCGAAGGGAAGCCCGGCCGTCCTCAACGACGACTTGCGCTATGCAGCCGCGGAGAAGCCTGCCGCTGGCGCGCCTTCACGTGCGAACGAGCTCGCTTACCTCAAGATCCGCTACAAGAAGCCGGACGGCGACAAAAGCGAGCTGACCACCACGCCGGTCACGGAGGCGAATGCCGCGCCGCTCGCTGACGCCCCGGCGGACGTCCGCTTCTCGTCCGCCGTCGCCGCCTTCGGCCAGAAGCTTGCGGGGAATGCGGCGCTTTCCGGCTATTCCTATGCGGCGATCGCCGATCTCGCGGCCGCCGCCAAAGGGGCCGACCCGTTCGGTTACCGCGCCGAGTTCGTCAATCTGGTGCGCCTCGCCAAGGGGCTTGCTCGTGAATAATTGATGGATGGTCGCCACCCGCCTGGCCGGCACCTTCTCCCCGTGAGGCGGGGGGAAGGGATTCGCGGCGGCGTTTCCCGGTCCTCATTCCTACGCTCGTCACTCGGGATCGAGCAGCGGTCCAAGTCGGCGGCGCGGAAGACTACATCGCCAGTGCCATAGGGCCGAGGCTCGAGCGCGACGACAGCCTCAAGCCTTAAACGCCCGCTGGAGTCCCCCGGACCGCGTCAATCCCGTCTTGAACGCCTGATAGGCCGGATGCTGGCTCGAGCGCGCGGCGTCCATGAGGCGCATCTGCAGGCGGCCGGGTGCCTCGTTGCCGAGCCATTCGCCGAGTTTTTCGAGCTTCAACGAATTCAGGAAGCGCGCCTCAGCGGCGAGATCGAGATGGCGATGCAAGCCTTCGATCAGGTTTTCGTCCTGCTCGGAGCTTTCCATCAGCAGCCTGACGAAGGCCTGGTCGGTCTCGCCGAAGCTCGAAAGCTTGGCGGCTGTCGTGTCCCTGTCCGGAAAGGCTGCTGGCCCGGCATCCATGGATTGTCTCTCCCCTCGAATCGAACGTGCTATCGGGGATAGGACAGCCGCCAGCCGTCCGCAAGAAGGTGTCGAAATAGACAATACGTCTAACATTGACAAAACACCCAAATATGTTGATGTGGGTGTCATGAATATCGAGCCGACCATCCCCTTCTGTCTCGCCACGCACGCACCATCCGCCGCTGCGATCAGTGCGCTGCTTTACCCTCATGCGGAGGTCGTCCTGCACGATCTTGCGACGGGTCGGATCGCCGGCATCTGGAACGCCTTTTCAGGCCGTGCCGCCGGCATGGAGTCGCTGATCGAGGAGGAGTTCGGCAAGCGCCCTGGCAACGAAACCGTGCTCGGCCCCTACGAGAAGGTCGGGCCTGACGGCCGGCGGCTGAAATCGGTCTCGGCCGTGCTGCGCCACGCCGACGGCAGTGCCGCAGGGCTGCTCTGCATCAATCTCGACGTTTCGCGGATCGATGACGCGGTGAAATTGCTGGCGGCCTTTGCGGGCACATCGGAGCCACGGCCGCAGGCGCTGTTTTCCCGTGACTGGCGGGAGGAAATCAATGCCGCGCTGCATGGTTGGTTGAAGGCGAGGGGGCTTGCGCTTTCGGCCATGAAGCGCGCCGACCGCGTCGCCCTTGTCGCCGCTCTCGAAGAACAGGGTCTCTTCAGGACCCGCAACGCGGTCGACCACCTCGCGAGCCTCATCGGGGCCTCGCGCGCTTCGATCTACAACTACCTCGCGGCCGCACGGCGCGGCGAGACCGCCTGAAGTTCCGATACGCGACCGCTTCGCCAGCGAAGCCTGCGCTCAACAAGGACAATCGACATGACGACCCTGCCGGCCTTCCGCCTCGAAACCCATTTTTCGCGCTGGGAATTCACCGCACGCCACCACATGACCGCGAGCGACAGCGAAACCATGACGATGGCGGAACTGCTTTCCCTCGCCGATGATGCCGATCGGGAGGCCTGGGAGCAACTGACGCTCGGCTATACCGAAACCCATGGCGCGCCGGCACTGCGCCAGGCGATCGCCGCGACTTACGAGGGGCTCGATGCCGGCGATATCCTCTGCTTTGCCGGTGCCGAGGAGGGGCTCTATTGCGCAATGCTCGCTCTGCTCGGGCCTGAGGACCACGCCATCGTGACGGTGCCGAACTACCAGTCGATGGAAACCCTGCCGGTGACCATCGCCGCTTCGGTGACCGGCGTGCCGTTGCGGCCGGAAAACCATTGGCAGCTCAATATCGCCGATGTGCGCGCGGCGCTGAAGCCGAATACCAGGCTCGTTGCCGTCAACTTCCCCAACAATCCGACCGGTGCGATTGCTGATCAGGCGACCTTCCGGGCGCTCGCCGATCTCTGTGCCGAGCGCGGCATCCATCTCTTCAGCGACGAGGTCTATCGCGGGCTGGAGCGCGATTCGGGTAAGCGCCTGCCGCAGGCGGCCGAGCTTTTCGAGCGCGGCGTATCGCTGAACGTCATGTCCAAGGCCTATGGTCTTCCGGGCCTCCGAATCGGCTGGATCGCCTGTCGCGACCATGCGCTTCTGCAGCGCATGGAAGGCATGAAGCACTATCTCTCGATCTGCAACTCCCGGCCGTCGGAGGTTCTCGCGACGATTGCGCTGAAATCGCGGGCGCGGATCCTCGATCGCAACCTGGCGCTCTGCACGGCAAACCTCGCAAAGCTCCAGGCTTTCTTTGCCGAATTTCCGGATCTCTACGAATGGCGAGCGCCGGATGGCGGCTGTGTCGGTTTCGCCCGCTATCTCGGGGCGGACGGCGTCGAGGAACATTGCCGGCGGCTGGTCGAGGACTCGGGGGTGCTGCTTCTGCCATCCAGCCTCTTCGCCTCCGATCTCCTCCCGGTCGCGGCAGACCGCTTCCGCGTCGGCTTCGGCCGCAAGAATATCGAGGTCGGGCTGGACGCCTGGCGCAGCCATCTTCGCGACGGTGCAGCACGCCGTAGCGCCTGACCTTTCGCCGAAGAACAAAGAAAACGCCCCGGGCGTTCCGCTCCGGAGCGTTTGTCGTTTAGCGCCGTGCTGCTTCGGCTTCTCAGGCGCGGCGGCGACCGCCGCGTTCGCGGGTCGGGGCGGAGGCGCCCTCGTTGGCGGTCTTGTTCCGCAAGGGTCCGATCTTTTCAACGATCACGTCGAGCGTCGGGCGTTCGCCCCTGGCGTGATTATCGAGCGCGAGACGCATCGCGGCCAGGTGATTGCAGGTAGTGCCGCAGCAGCCACCGATGATCTTCGCGCCGGCGTCGACCGCCAGCCGCACATATTCCGCCATCAGCGGCGGCGTGCCGGAATAATGAATTTCGGAGCCGCGGAATTCCGGAATGCCGCAATTGCCCTTCACGACGACGGTCGCCTCCGGAGCGTCCGCGGTCATGTCGAGCAGCGAGGACAGGATGTCGGAGGCGCCGACACCGCAATTGGCGCCGACGGCGATCGGACCTTGGCCGATGTCGCCGGCGACAGCGTGAATGTCCTTGGGGTGAAGACCCATCATCGTCTTGCCGGCTGTGTCGAAGGAGCCGGTATAGACGTAAGGGAGGCCGACCTTGGTGGCCGCTTCGGCCGCCGCGCGGATTTCGTCCGGCGAGGACATAGTCTCGATCCAGGCGACTTCCGCGCCGCCCGCCTTCAGGCCCTCGATCTGTTCGGCGAAGGCTGCGACCGCATCTTCATAAGAGAGCGCACCGAGCGGGATCAGCAATTCGCCGGTAGGGCCGACGGAGCCCGCGGTGATGACCTTGCGCGGCGCCTTGTCGGCAACGGCGCGGGCGATCTCGGCGGCGCGCTTGTTGAGCGCATGCACGCGGTCCTCGGCCTGATGCAGCTTCAGGCGATGACGCGTGCCGCCGAAGGAATTGGTGAGAATGATGTCGGCGCCGGCATCGACGAAATCCTGATGCAGCTTGGTGATGCTTTCCGGCTTCGCCTCGTTCCAGAGCTCCGGCGCTTCGCCGGCTTCGAGGCCCATGGCGAAGAGCGACGTCCCGGTCGCACCGTCGGCAAGCAGGACACCCTTCTGGGCGAGGAGATCGGAAAGTGCATTGGCGGAAACGGACATCGGTTTTTCCCGGCTGAATGAAATTGCAATAAGATATAAAGATATCTTTATGTGATTGCAACCAACTTCGCAGACGCGTGGCGGAAAAGTCGGAAAGCCGGCCTCAGAGCTGTCATGCGCCGGGCCATGGCTGCGCGACATTCATGGCAGGCCGTCTGCCAGAAGGGCGGCAAGGTCCGTCGCGGGCTTGCCGGCGTTGGCCCGCACGCGCAGGCTGAATTCGGCGACGGGCAGGGGCGGCAGGTCGAGGTGCGTGGGGGCGGGCGCCATTCCCGGCCCCAGGAACCGCGCCGTGCGCGTCGTGACGGCGATGCCGCTCACGACCTTCGACCTGCCGATCCTGAGATCGAGGCGAACTCTCGGATGGGAGCGGGCGAAGCGGCGCAGGAGGT
>NZ_JASKLR010000025.1:3919-56728 GCF_030124325.1 Sinorhizobium sp. 8-89 | reverse complement strand
GTCGTGACGGCGATGCCGCTCACGACGGCGGCGCGCAGGCCCGACAGGCTCGGGCTCGTCGCCGCGAGCCGGAAGGGGCGCCGCGCCGCTTCGAGCGCCGAGATGGAAGCAGACCGAAAGCCGCAGGGCGGGTCGAGCACGGCCAACGGAAGCTGCGCATCGACCGTCGCCAGCCCCCTGTCGGAGCAGAGCCAGATCATCCCTTCTTTGAGGACGAGCAGTTCGTCGGTCGCAGCCGCCTGCCGCATGGTGAGCAGAACGTCGACCTGCCCCTGATCAAAGGCCAAGGCCAGCTCCTTCGACCTGCCGATCCTGAGATCGAGGCGAACTCTCGGATGGGAGCGGGCGAAGCGGCGCAGGAGGTCCGGCAGCGTCGTATCGGCGAAATCCTGCGTGCTGGCGAGCGAAATCCGACCGTCGGCGCGCGCGCCGCTGAGGCTGAGCCAGGCATCCCGATGCGCGTCGAGAATGCGGCGAGCATGATCCACGAGTTCCTCGCCGACTGGTGTCAGCGAACGTCCACGGCCGGCGGGCGCCAGAAGCGGTTCGCCGATGAGCGCTTCGAGACGCTGCATCTGGGCCGTCACGGCGGAGGGGGACCGGTTCACGACCGCCGCGGCGCGGGCGAGCGAACCACCTTCGGCGAAGGCAAGAAAAGTGCGCAGGAGATCGGGGTCGATTGCATCCATAATTCGATTGTACAGAAGCATTCGTGCAAAACAATTTGATTTTTTCGATGTACCGCTGGTGGCAAGGTCTGTCCCAAGGCAACAGCATGAGAGAAGGAGCCTGATATGCCCATCATCAACATCACCGTCACCGGCCGGCCGGATCCGGATCGCTCCGCGGAGATCGCAGCGAAAGTGAGCGATCTTACCCAAGAGCATCTGCGCAAAGATCCGACCGTCACCGCCGTTGCGGTGACCTATGTCGATCCGCAGCACTGGTTCGCCGGCGGAAAGTCGATCGCCTCGCAGGAGACGAACAGTTTTTGGCTCGACATCAAGGTGGTCGACGGCACCAATACCAAGCAGGAACTGGCCGCTTACATCGAAGCCATCTTCGCTGGCTTCGAGATGCTTCTCGGAAAAGTCCATCCGGAGAGCTACGTGCTCGTTCACGAAGTTTCCGCCGCTGCCTATGGCTATGGCGGCAAGACGCAGGAATTCCGCTTCATCAGCGGCAAGCTCAAGTCGGCTGCGTAGAGCATTCCAGGAACATGCACAAAGGGCGCCCTTGCGGGCGCCCTTTGTGACATTCAATCGTCACCCCAGCCTATGCCGCCTGGCGGTCGGTGTGGCTCGTCGGCGTCACCATGGCGGCGATGATCGTCTGCAGGTCGATGGCGCCGATCGGCCGGCCGTCGGCATCGACGACATGGGCCGTGTTGATATGTGCGCCGGTCATCGTGCGCGCGGCCGTTTCGAGAACCGTGCCCGCAGCGAGCGGTAGGCCTTCCGGATTACCGGAGAGCGGCCGCATGATCGTCTCCACATGGACGACGCGGCCGCGGTTCACTTCCTTGACGAAGGCGGTGATGTAGTCGTCGGCCGGCGACAGTACGATTTCCTGGCCGGTGCCCTGCTGCACGACGCGGCCGTCGCGCAGGATCGCGATCTTGTCGCCGAGCCTCAGCGCCTCGTCGAGATCGTGGGTGATGAAGACGACGGTCTTCTTCAATTCCTTCTGGAGATCGAGCAGCACCGACTGCATGTCGACGCGGATCAGCGGGTCGAGTGCTGAATAGGCCTCGTCCATCAGCAGGATGTCGGCATCATTGGTGAGCGCCCGGGCGAGGCCCACGCGCTGCTGCATACCGCCCGAGAGCTGGTTCGGATAGTGGTTTTCGAACCCCTTGAGGCCGACGCGTTCGATCCAGCCGAGCGCCCGCTTTTCGCTCTCGCGCCGCTCGATGCCCTGGATCTCGAGCCCGTAAATCGTGTTTTCGAGAACGGTACGGTGCGGCAGCAGCGCGAATTTCTGGAACACCATCGCCGTCTTGTGTCGGCGAAACTGGCGAAGGTCGTTTTCGTTCATTTTGCAGACGTCGGTGCCGTCATAGAGCACCTCGCCCGCAGTCGGGTCGATCAGGCGGTTGATGTGGCGAATGAGCGTGGACTTGCCGGAGCCGGACAGGCCCATAACCACCGTGATGCAGCCGCCGGGCATCAGGATGTTGATGTCCTGCAGACCCAGGACATGGCCGTGTTTCTCGTTGAGCTCGGCCTTGCCCATTCCCTTTTTGACGACATCGACATAGTCCTCGCCGCGCGGACCGAAGATCTTGTAGAGGTTCTTTACCTCGATTGCGTGACTAGCCATGAATAACCTCCGAATGCTTCTGCAGCCGCCTGCCGAAGGCCTGGCTGGTACGATCGAAAATGATGGCGATGCCGACGAGGGCAAAGCCGTTTAGGAAACCGACGGTGAAGAACTGGTTGGCGATCGCCTGGAGCACGTTCTTGCCGAGTCCGCCGACGCCGATCATCGAGGCGACCACGACCATCGCCAGCGACATCATGATCGTCTGGTTGATGCCGGCCATGATGGTCGGCAGCGCCAGCGGCATCTGCACGTTCTTCAGCTTCTGCCAGGCGGAGGAGCCGAAGGCGTCGGCCGCCTCCAGCACTTCCTTGTCGACGAGCCGGATACCAAGATTGGTGAGCCGGATCATCGGTGGCACCGCATAGATGACGACGGCGATCAGCCCCGGCACCTTGCCGATGCCAAAGATCATCACCACCGGGATCAAATAGACGAAGCTCGGCATCGTCTGCATGACGTCGAGGGCCGGGTTGACGAAGGCCTGCACCCGGTCGGAGCGCGCCATAAGGATGCCGATCGGAATGCCGATCACGATCGAAATCAATGTGCAGACAGTGACCATGGCGAGCGTGATCATCGTGTCGTTCCAGAGTCCGACGAGGCCAATCGCCACCATGGACAGCGCCGTGCCGATGGTAATCTTCACGTTGCGGCTGCCGAAATAGACGACGGCAACCATGATGATCAGCACGAAAATCCAGGGCGAACCGACGAAGACCCGCTCCAGATAGTTCAGGAACCATTGAAGCGGCTGGACTACCGCGTCGATGGCATTGCCGTAGCTGCGCACAAACCCCTTGAACCCGTCGTCGACGCTCTTGCGCGCCATGCGAATAGTGCCATCGTCTATGGCCGGGAACTTGCAGAGCAGTTCCGGCAAGAAACTGCAGATAGCCATTTTTCCCCCTTCTTGGCCCGGAAGTCTTATGCCGCCGGCTGCGTCTTCGGAACGACCGCGTGCGGCACTCCAGCGCAGACCTGCTTGTGACCTCTTATGTGTCCCGGCGTAAGAAATGTGACAGCGGAACGGCGGTTCCGCTTTACTGTTTGCGACGTCAGCAAAAGCACTGTGCCGCTGTGAGCCTAATCAGGCCGTGCAATCGCTTGCCAAGGCACGGGCGGCGGCCGAATCGGCTGCCGCCCACCTGCGTTGCCTCTGTCAGAGGGCCGCCTTGACCTTCTCGGCAACCTCGGGACTGACCCATTGCGTCCACATGTCCTGATAGTTTTCGAGGAAGTGCTTCGCGGCGTCCTCGTTGGTTCCCTGGTTCTGGTCCATCCACGCCAGAACCTTGTTCACCGTGCCGTTGTCCCACTTGCGGACTTTGACATAGTCCATTGCAACGCCAGCCTTTTCGGCAAACGACTTCGTCACCACGGTGAACACATCCGAGATCGGATAGGAGTTGACCTTCGGGCTCGGGCAATCGGGAACTGCGGAGCAGGCGTCCCACTCCTTCTTGTCGTGCTCGACGCCGAAGGAGAGGCGGGTCATCTCGTATTTGCCGAGAATGGCAGTTGGCGCCCAATAGTAGCCGAGCCAACCGGTCTTCTTCTCGAAGGCGTTCGCGATCGAGCCGTCGAGGCCGGCGGCCGACCCGGTGTCGATGAGTTCGAAGCCGGCCTTGTCCGCTTCGAGTGCCTTGTAGAGATTGGCTGTCGAGACCTGGCAGTTCCAGCCGGATGGGCAATTGTGGATCGCCGCCTTGGAGGGGTCTTCCGGCGCCGGGAACAGGTCCGGGTGCTTCAGCGCGTCCTGAACGGTCTTGATGTCCGGATGGGCGTCGGCCAGAAATTTGGGGATCCACCAACCCTCGACGCCGCCTTCGCTGAGGAGCGGTGCGGCCTGGATAAGGCGGCCTTCCTTGATCGCTGCATCGAGCGGCGTGCGCACGGCGTTGACCCAGAGTTCCGGCGCCATGTCCGGTTGCGCCTTCTCGTTCATCGAGGCGAAGGTAGGCATAGTGTCGCCGGTGACGAGCTCCACGGTGCAACCGTATCCGTTTTCGAGGATGAACTTGTCCACGTGGGCGGCAACGCCCGCGGAGGCCCAGTTCATCTCGGCAATACTGACGCTGCCGCATTCCGCGGCTTGCGCCGAGCCCGCTACGGCGTAAAGACCCGCGGCGAGAAATGTGGACGCGAGAAATTTCTTCATCTTTGCAAGACCTCCCAGTCTTTGTGCAGCCAACGATCCAGGGTGCCGCAGGGTTACTGCTGTTCCGACACCAGACTTTATTCAGTGAGCAGCGCGAGGTTCGCCATCGGAAAGGCCAAAGTCATGCCCCGCTGCAGCAGTGTGGGAGTTCTTTCAAATCCTGGCCGCGGAACCCTGTCGCCGGCCGGATCTCCTCTGCACCGCTGCGGCAAGCCTAGATATTCCCGAAGAGAAATCAACCTCTTCAATCGGAGGGCGGCGTCGAATGGCGTTGTCAGGCGCTTGTCCGCGCCCCTTGTGGCGTGTGCAATTTTTTCGCCGTTGGCTGCGAATTTGAGCATTTACGACAACAATTGCCCCAAAATGCGGCCCGCAGGTCCGGGCCGTTTTCGAACATGGTTCAATCCGGACGTTTCCTGTCGCGATTGCGTCGCGGCATCGACCCGAAGATGTCGCGAAAAAAATTCAAAAAAAACCGCGATTCACCATTGATCAAGCCCTCAATAACCATCCGGTAACGATGTCAGGCTAATTGTTTGCCCTGCGGCGGGCGACTGCCGCAGGTCCGGATCAGGTATTGCGTGCCGGACCTTAGACTTCCCGATCTGGCTTGTTGTGCGGACGGGCAGGGCGCTCTCGAGCCCGAAGAGAGTAGCGATTTTCGGCGTGTTGTGCCGGAGAGATCATGTGTTATCTTGACGGCCGCATCCCCTCGGTGGAAGTCGGGTGCGGCTTTCGTGTTGAGGCCCCCTACCAAAACCGGCCAATAAAAAAGCCGCCCCGAATGGAGCGGCTTGAAGCGGGAAAGCGCCCGATTATCCGATGTTGTACGTACGGATGAAACCGAGCGGGCCGCGAGGCGCGTCCATCTCGACATTGCGCACGCGGGACTGGCTCGACGGCGCCTTCGAGTTCCAGGCGATCTGAACGAAATTGGGTTTGCTGAAGACGAACAGCATGACTTTTCTACCTTGGGAGTCCGGGTCACCCCGGAGGTTGTTACGATGGCGTCGATATAGGCGCGAGCCAGTGGAATTTAAATGCCATTGTCGCCATCGCATGTCGCAATTTCGCTAGTCCAGTCGCGATTTCGAACAAGCTCCGTGAGTGGCCGAAACGGGCCGTGATCGCGAATGGCGAAAGGAGGTTGAATCCCGTCGAAAACGGGCCTTTGCCGGCGATGGTTTCGATGGTACGGGAGGTCGCATGACACAGAAAATTATGCTGCAAGGGACCGGCTCGGATGTCGGAAAATCGGTATTGGTGGCTGGGCTCTGCCGGCTCGCCGCCAATCGTGGATTGAAGGTCAGGCCATTCAAGCCGCAGAATATGTCGAACAACGCCGCCGTTTCCGATGACGGCGGCGAGATCGGCCGGGCGCAGTGGTTGCAATCGCTGGCCGCGCGGGTGCCGTCCTCCGTCCATATGAACCCGGTGCTCTTGAAACCGCAGTCGGACGTCGGGAGCCAGATCATCCTCCAGGGCAGGGTGGCAGGCCAGGCGAAGGGCAGGGAGTACCAGGCGTTGAAGCCGAAGCTGCTCGGCGCCGTTATGGAGAGTTTCGAACTGGTCTCCGCCGGGGCCGATCTTGTCGTCATCGAAGGCGCCGGGTCGCCAGCGGAAATCAACCTGAGGCCCGGCGACATTGCCAATATGGGCTTTGCCACGCGGGCGGGCGTGCCGGTGGTGCTTGTCGGCGACATCGACCGCGGCGGAGTCATCGCCTCGCTCGTCGGCACGCACGCGATCCTGCCGGAAGAGGACCGGCGTATGGTCAGCGGCTATCTCATCAACAAGTTCCGTGGTGACGTGACGCTTTTCGACGATGGCATTGCGGCCGTTCACCGCTTCACCGGCTGGCCCTGCTTCGGCGTCGTGCCATGGCTGAAAAGTGCGTCCCGGCTGCCTGCCGAGGATTCGGTGGTGCTCGAAAAGCTCGCGCGCGGCGGCGGCAAGGCGCTGAAGGTCGCGGTGCCGGTCCTGTCGCGGATCGCCAATTTCGACGATCTCGACCCGCTGAGGGCCGAGCCGGAGGTCGATCTCGTTTTCGTTCGCCCCGGCACACCGCTCCCCGACGATGCCGGGCTCATTGTCATTCCCGGCTCGAAATCGACGATTTCAGACCTCAAGGATTTTCGCGCCGAGGGCTGGGATCGCGACCTCGAACGCCATGTGAGGCGCGGCGGTCGCGTGATCGGAATTTGCGGTGGCTACCAGATGCTGGGTGCGCGCGTCACCGATCCGCTCGGAATCGAAGGCAGCGAACGCGAGATCGCCGGCCTCGGCCTGCTTTCCGTCGAAACCGAGATGGCGCCGGAAAAGACCGTGCGCCACAGCCGGGCCTGGTCGCTGGAACACGACGTGGCGCTCGATGGCTACGAGATCCACCTCGGCAGGACTGCGGGCGCCGATTGCGACCGCGCGCCGGTTTCGATCGACGACCGCCGTGATGGGGCGAGGTCCGCCGACGGCAAGGTGATGGGCACTTATCTGCACGGGCTCTTCGGCAGCGACGCCTATCGGGCCGCGCTGCTCAGAAGCTTCGGCATCGAGGGCGGTGGAGGCAACTACCGCCAGTCCGTCGATGCGGCGCTTGACGATATCGCCGGCGAACTCGAAGCCGTGCTCGACCCCGCCTGGCTCGACCGGCTGCTGGTCGGTGAGCGCGAGACGGCGTGAAGTCACGCGGAGCGCCGAAGAGGCCCAGGGCGCTGCGCCCGGCGGTGCCAATTTGTTGCTTCTCCGGATTCCGCATTTAAGCTACGCTTAAAATGTTCTGGCCAGATGCCGCAGGAGCGGCTGTCCTTGTGGAACAGAAGCTCGCAGTGATCTTCGCCGCCGACGTCGCTGGCTACAGCCGGCTTGTCGCTGCCGATGAGGAAGGGGCGCCTGCGACGCTTGGCACCTACAGCGCCGCGACCCGCGATCTCGTCGCTGAGCATGGCGGGCGCATATTCGGTTCGGCCGGCGACAGCGTCTTGGCGGAGTTCCACAGTGCCGTGCAGGCGGTGCGGGCCGCGGTCGCGATCCAGCGGGCGCTGTACCGTCGCAATGCCGATCTTAGTCCCGATCAGAGGATGGAATTCCGCATCGGTCTCAACCTTGGCGATGTCGTCGTCGAGGGTGACGATCTTCTCGGCGACGGCGTCAACGTGGCGGCCCGGCTCCAGGAGGTGGCGCTGCCGGGCGGCATCTGTATCTCGGGCGCGCTTCACGACCAGATCGTGGGCAAGCTCGACTTCCCGACTGTCCATCTTGGCGACCGTAGCCTGAGGAACATTCCGCGTCCCTTGCCGGTCCACAGGGTCGATTGGCGTCGCGAGGATCCGGTCGAAGCTGGTGTGCTCGGCGGACCGCTCAACCTTCCCGACAAGCCCTCAATCGTCGTCCTTCCGTTCGTCAACATGTCCGGCGATCCGGAGCAGGAGTATTTTGCCGACGGGCTGACCGAAGACATCATCACCGCGCTTTCGCTCTATCGCTGGTTCTTCGTCATCGCGCGGAATTCCTCTTTCGCGTACAAGGGGCGCGCCGTCGACGTGAGGCAGGTCGGCCGCGATCTCGGCGTTCGCTACATCGTCGAAGGCAGCGTGCGCCGGGCGGGGACACGTCTGCGCGTGACCGGTCAGCTTATCGAGGCCGAGACTGGCGTCCATCTCTGGGCCCAGCGCTACGACCGCGAACTTGCGGATATCTTCGCCATCCAGGACGAACTCACCCAGAACGTCGTCGGCGCCATCGAGCCGGAAATCCTCATCGGCGAGAGTCGGCGCGCCTTGCTCAGCCCCACCCATAATCTCGACGCCTATGAATGTCACATGCGCGGCACATGGCTGCACAACGCGCAGGACACCGCCGAGCACTTCAAGGAAGCGATCGTCTGGCATCGGCGGGCGATCGCCCTCGATCCCGAGTTCGGTCGCGCGCATATGATGCTTGCCCGCTCGCTCCATGCGCGCTGCTTCCATGGTTTCAGCGACGATGTCGATCGCGACGGCGCCGAACTTTACGCGGCTGCCGAGCGCGCCGTCGCGCTTGAAGAGCGCGATCCCTATTCGCACTATGCCATGTGCCTTGCCCATTTCACCGCACAGCGCGCGCCCGCGGCCGTCGAAGAGGCGCAGCGGGCGCTCGACCTCAACCCGAACCTGGCCCTTGCCCATATGGCACTCGGCTGGGCGCGGATATTCACCGGACACTTTGCCGAGGCGCTCGATCCGCTCCACATGGCGCTGCGGCTCAGTCCGCATGACCCGCTGACCTATCTGTTCCTCGACAGGATCGCGCTCGCCCATTACCACCTCGGGAACTACGAGGAGGCGCGGCACTATTCGGAGCGAGGCGTTTCGCTTCGCCGCGCTTACTTCAACCGGGTGGTGCTACTTGCAAGCCTCGGTCAGCTTGCCCGTGAGGATGAGGCGCGCGAGCTCATCCCTGAGATCACCGGCAGCATTCCCGCCGACCTCGCCCACCACTGGCGGATGCTCACGCCCTATGTCGAGCGGGATCATTATGCGCATTTCATCGAGGGGCTGCGCAAGGCCGGCTTGCCGGTCATTGCTTAGGCTACTGTGCTGTCGGACGCGCCCTCAGACGTTCACCTGCAGAAGGCAGAACACGCGCTCGATAGCGCAGGGAATGGGGGCGATGATAGGTGTTTCGAAAAGCGGCTGCAATTGCTCGGCCGCCTGTCCGAGTGGGCCGCCACCGATGATGACGGCTTCGGCACCGTCGATTTCGATGCAGGCCCGGACTGCTTCGGCAAGCGATTGCCTGAGCAGTGTTTCGTCGGCGGCGAGGGCGACAGGATCGCCGGCCGTGCAGCGGATGCCGGTATAGAGATGAGCGACGCCGAGGTCGCGGGCCCGATCGCCGATCGCCTCCAGCAGGTCCGGTGTCGTGGTGGCGACGCCGAACCGTCGCCCGGCACGCGAGGCCTCGATCATCGACGCTTCGCAAATCCCGACGACTGGGATGTCGACGCGTTCCCGAAGCGAAGCTAGGCCCGGGTCGCCGAAGGCGCTGACGACGATGCCGAGGCAAGCCGAATCGTGCTTCGAGCCGAGCTCGATGACCTCGGCGGCGGACGCCTTCAACTGCTCCGGGGTTACGATCATCGGGGGGGTACGCTCAGCCGTGGCAATTGCCACGGCCAAGCGCCCGGTTGCAGCCTTGCGCGCGATGGAGACCATCATGTCGCTCGTCGCGCGCGAGCTGTTGGGGTTGATCAGGAGGATGTGCGAGGTCACGTTCTCAGTTCCACTCCGACGCGGACCTGTTGCTGGGCAGCCTTCGGCTGCTCCGCTTCGGCCGGTTGCTGAAGATCTTCCATCGACATGCCGTAGGTCTCCGGGCCGAGCTGTATGCAGAAGGCGAAGACCGCATACATCGCCGCCGCCAGAGCGAAGACGCCGACCATGCCGTAGCTGTCGAACAGTGCGCCGGAAATCGTCGGCACGAAGGAGCCGGCCGCCGATCCCGTTGCCAGGATGAGCGCCACGCCGAAGGCGCGGATGCGCGTCGGATAGAGCTCGGGAGCGTAGATCCAGATCGACGTGTTGAGCAGCAGCACGAAGAACTGGAAGACGGCGCCGAACAGCAGGACGAGGTAGATATTGGTGCCGAGATAGGCGATCGAGATCGCTGCCAGGCAGGCAAACACGGCGCCCAGCGTCAGGACTTTCTTGCGCGGGAAGTAGTAGCCGAAAGTGGAGGCGGCGATGGCGCCGAGCACGCTGCCGCTCTGGATGATCATGCTGTAGAGCAGGCTTCCGGAGAGCGTATACCCCATCGAAACGAAAATGACCGGCATCAGCGTCAGCACGGAGAGCTGGGCGCCGTAGCTCATCAGGATCGCGATCGCGACAGGAATGGTTCGTCCAAGGAACGGTGCCCGGAAGAGTTCCTTCCAGTCGCTTTTCTGCGGAGCCTCATCCTGGACGTGGTCTTTCGTCAGATATTCCTGGACGACCAGATTCCGGGGCCGAAGCGATCCGGAGGCAAGAATGGACAGGACCTTGTTTGCCTCGTCGATCTTGTTTTTCGATGCGAGGAAGCGCGGCGTCTCCGGGACAAAGCGACGATAGAAGACGACGAGCAGCGCGGGCAGGGCAAGCGCGGCGAACAACCAGCGCCAGCTGTTTTCGCCCGGGAAGAGCGTGAAGATCAGCAGGCCGAAGGCCGGGGCGAGGAAATTGCCGAAACCGCCGGCGCCGACATTGACGAGACCCGCCGCCGTGCCGCGGAATTTCGGTGAGCAGAATTCCGACAGCATCGTCACCGCGGTGGAGATCTCGCCGCCGACGCCGAAGCCGACGATCGCCCGGGCGAAGCAGAGCGTCGCGAAATTCGGCGCAAGCGCGCAGGCGGCCGAGCCGATGGTGAAGAGCAGAAGGTTGATCGTCAGCATCACCCGCCGGCCGTAGCGGTCGCCAAGTATGCCCGACAGCAGCCGGCCGAGCGCGGCGCTGCCGAAGGTGATCGTGTTGAGAAAGCCGATGTCGGTGCCGGTCAGCCCCCAATGCTCCTTCAAGATGGGACCGGCGACGCCGATGGTATTCTGTTCGAAGCTGTCGAACAGGCAGCCAATCAGAACGAGAGCCAGGATCTGCTTATGCGCTCCCGTAACACCGATTTTCGTGAAAGCCGATTCCAGTTGTCGTATAACCGGCGAACTCCCGCCGGACTGCACCATATTTTCCGCTGCCATGGTTTGTTCCCCTTGTTGGCTAACAATGTGAAAACCTAGTTTCATGAATCTACACTATGAAACGAGAATTTCATAACGAATTTTCGCCTGGTGGAAGGTGATTTGCATTGGCCGAACCGTAACAAAGACATACGGATGCCATGCGCCGCGTGATCTCCCTGGACACCAAAGGGAATGCAGATTTCATGCCAATGTTAGTGAAACGCTGGTTTCGCCTCTTGGAATCAAGCATCTATCGCCAGAACTTCAAAATTCGTGCGCGTGAAACTGTCGTTTTGTGTGATTAAACAATGTTCTGCAGTTCCAGGCAGGTGCCCGAACGGCAATCAGAGTTCTTCAAGCGCGTCGTTCAGCGCCTCGATGGCACGCAGGCGGTTTCGACCGGCGACGCCGGCGATCTCGATGCAGCGGGTTGTGAGCAGATGGCAGAGCGCCATGACCGAGACATGGTTGAAGAGCGGCCCCGGCGCCAACGTCTGGCAGCGGAAATGCCACTCCGCCTGGCTGAGAAAAGGCACGCCTTCATCGGTGATGTACAGCAGCTTGGCGCCGGATTTCTCCACTTGCGCCAGCAGGCTGTCCATCAGTGCGATGCGACGGCGCAAGCCGAAGACGATGACGACGTCCTCGTCCGAGAAGCTGACGAGATGTTCGCCCATCGTTTGCCCGCCGCCCGGAATGGCCGCGATGTTCTCGATAACCTGCGTCAATTGCCACTGAAGGTAGGTGGCGAAGGAATGGCTGGCGCGAAAGCCGATGACCCAAACCTTGCGCCCTTTGAGAATTGCTTCCGACGCGGCGTTTATCTGGGTCTCCGCAATGGCGAGAAATGTGGCCTCCAGGTTGGCGACGCTTTGGGCCACATGTGCGGCGACCGACTGTTCGCCGCCGGAATCGGTGGCGGTCGCCAGGAACAGCCGCGATCCGGTTTGCTTGTCCGCGCGCGCGTGCCGGCGTGCCGCCTCGTAATTCTCATAACCGAGCCGCTGGATGAAGCGCGATACGGTGGCCTTGGACACGTGTGCGAGCGCTGCGAGTTCCTGCGCCGAATAGCTGGCGATCTCGCCCGGAAAGTCGCAGAGGAAGTCGCCCAGGCGCCGCTCTGCCGGGTGTAGCTCCGGCAGAACCTCGCGCACGCGGGTGAGGAAGGATCGTTCCTTGGCGTTCATCGTTGATTCCGTGAAATCGTCGTTTCACGGGAATGTCCGATTTCCGAGCGGCCTTGGCAATAGCGATACCGCGAAACCGCCGCGTGGCTGTCCGTCATGGTTGCTGGCGTATTTCGGGGCGGCCCATGTCGCAGCCCGTCGATTGACTTTGCGGATTCTGCTTCATAATTAACGATAAAGGATGGTTCCCCCGCGCCGGAGCGGAGCGGGGGAGTAAATGGGAATGTGACGGGGCGGACCCAAACCGGGCGCCCTTATCGCAGCCGACCCCGCGACTGTAGAACGGTCAGGGTTCGCCATCGGGCCTGTCGCCTTCTCCTGACGAGCTGCATGGGGCAGTCTCGCGGGATCGGACGGCCGGCCGGAAAAGCCACTGGCATGGCATCGTGATCAGCCGGGCTGGACGCCTCTTCTTCTACGAATCGTCCGCCTTTCACGATACCGCAAATGCCGGGAAGGCGAGGCGGGCCCGTTCGGCTTCCGGCAGCTTGCATTCGGGCGATCGCTTGAACGCAAGCTGCTTCGAAGTCGTGACGCCGTGAGCCAGGAGACCTGCCATCCGTCAGGGCATTCCGCCCGAAGGGGAGACCGTTCCCCGATGCCAGCACGGAGGTTGTCGTGGCTCAAAAATTTCTCTTGCGAACACGCAGTCGGCGTGTTGGCCATTCATTTCTGCTGCAAGCCGTCAGGGCGCTGGGGCCGGCAGCATGATCATTCCCCATGCCGGACCGATTCTCGTCCTTGGCGGCGCCCGCTCCGGCAAATCCTCTTTCGCTGAAAAACTCATCGCGGCCTCCGGGCAGCCGATGCATTACGTCGCGACGGGGCGAGCCTGGGACGACGAGATGCGCGATCGCATCCGCCACCATCAGGATACGCGCCGCGGCAAAGGCTGGACGACGCATGAGGAACCGGTCGACCTTGTGGGATTGCTTCGCCGCATCGACGATCCGGCGCGCGCGATTCTCGTCGACTGCCTGACCCTCTGGGTCACCAACCTGATGATGGAAGAGCGCGACATGGGGGCGGAATTCGCCGCGCTCGCCGCCTTCCTGCCCGAGGCGCGGGCGCGCCTCGTCTTCGTTTCCAATGAGGTCGGTCTCGGCATCGTTCCGGAAAACCGGATGGCGCGCGATTTCCGTGACCATGCCGGCCGCCTCCACCAGATCGTCGCGGAGAAATCCGCCGAAGTTTACTTTGTCGCGGCCGGACTGCCGCTGAAAATGAAGGGTTGATCCATGACACTCGCTAAGGCCCAGCAGGGCAAGATCCCGGCCACCGTCATCACCGGCTTCCTCGGCGCCGGCAAGACGACGATGATCCGCAATCTGTTGCAGAATGCCGACGGCAAGCGCATTGCGCTGATCATCAATGAGTTCGGCGATCTCGGTGTCGACGGCGACGTCCTGAAGGGCTGCGGCGCGGAAGCCTGCTCTGAGGAGGACATTATAGAGCTCACCAATGGCTGTATCTGCTGCACGGTCGCCGATGATTTCATCCCGACGATGACGAAGCTGCTCGAGCGCGAGAACCGGCCCGACCACATCGTCATCGAGACCTCTGGCCTTGCGCTGCCGCAGCCGCTGGTCGCCGCCTTCAACTGGCCGGATATTCGCAGCGAAGTGACGGTCGACGGCGTCGTGACCGTGGTCGACAGCGCCGCCGTTGCCGCCGGCCGCTTTGCCGATGATCACGACAAGGTCGACGCGCTGCGCGTCAACGACGACAATCTCGATCATGAAAGCCCGCTCGAAGAACTGTTCGAGGACCAGTTGACGGCCGCCGACCTCATCGTTCTCAACAAGACCGACCTTATCGACGCCTCGGGCCTCAAGTCGGTGCGTGACGAGGTGGCCTCCCGCATCAGCCGCAAGCCGACGATGATCGAGGCGAAGAACGGCGAGGTGGCCGCCGCCATCCTGCTCGGCCTCGGCGTCGGCACCGAGGGGGAGATCGCCAACCGCAAGTCGCATCACGAAATGGAGCACGAGGCCGGCGAGGAGCACGACCATGACGAATTCGACAGTTTTGTCGTCGAGCTCGGCGCGATCAGCGATCCCGCCGCCTTCATCGACCGGCTGAAGGGCGTGATCGCGGAGCACGACGTGCTGCGCCTCAAAGGCTTTGCCGACGTTCCCGGCAAGCCGATGCGCCTGCTGATCCAGGCGGTCGGCAGCCGCATCGACCAGTATTACGACCGGGCCTGGGCGACGGGCGAAGCACGCGGCACGCGGCTCGTCGTCATCGGCTTGCACAACATGGACGAGGCCGCAGTACGCGCTGCGATTTCGGCGCTCGCCTGATCGGATAGAAGATGCACCTGCTTCTCGCCCAGAAAGGCACGATCGCGGATGGTAACGAGGCGATCGACCTGGGGCAAAGCCCGGCCGACATCCTGTTCCTCTCGGCCGCCGATACCGAGCTTGCCTCGATCGCCGCGGCCTATGGGCGGCGGGCGGGGGCGAGAACGCTGCGTATCGCCAGCCTGATGAACCTGATGCATCCGATGTCGGTCGACACCTATGTCGAGCGCACGGCGCGGCATGCGAAACTCATCGTCGTGCGCCCGCTCGGCGGCGCCAGCTATTTTCGCTACGTTCTGGAGGCGCTGCATGCGGCGGCGGTGATGGGCAAGTTCCAGATCGCGGTGCTTCCCGGCGATGACAAGCCGGACCCGGGTCTCGATCCGTTTTCCACGGTGCCGGCGGAGGACCGCGAGCGCCTCTGGGCCTATTTCACAGAGGGCGGCGCCGATAATGCCGGGCTTTTCCTCGATTACGCCGAAGCGCTAATTTCCGGCGGCGAGAAGCCGCAGCCGGCACGACCGTTGTTGAAGGCGGGTATCTGGTCGCCCGGCGAGGGGGTGATTGGTGTCGACCGGTGGCGCACGATTGCGACCAGCACTGAGAAGAGGGAAGCCGAACCCACCGTTGCCATCTGCTTCTACCGCGCCCTCGTCCAGAGCGGCGAGACGAAACCCGTCGAAGCCTTGATCGAGGCGCTTGCGGCTGAAGGCATGCGGGCGCTCCCTGTCTTCGTTTCGAGTCTCAAGGATCAGGTCTCGATCGGCACGCTGCAGGCGATTTTCGCTGAAGCCGCTCCGGACGTGGTGATGAACGCAACCGGTTTTGCAGTTTCCGCGCCTGGTGCCGATCGTCAGCCGACGGTGCTCGAATCGACCGGCGCGCCTGTCCTGCAGGTGATCTTCTCCGGTTCCTCGCGCGCCGCCTGGGAGGCTTCCCCGCAAGGGCTGATGGCGCGTGATCTCGGGATGAATGTCGCGCTGCCGGAGGTGGACGGCCGCATTCTCTCCCGCGCCGTCTCGTTCAAGGCGGCGTCCGTCTACGATCCGGCGGTGGAAGCCAACATCGTCGGGCACGAACCGCTTGCAGATCGCGTCCGCTTTGCCGCGCGGCTTGCCGCCAACTGGGCACGGCTGCGTCGGGCAAGGCCGGAGGCGCGCCGTGTTGCGATCGTCATGGCCAATTATCCCAACCGCGACGGGCGCCTCGGCAACGGCGTCGGCCTAGACACGCCGGCCGGCACCGTCGAAGTTCTTAAGGCGATGGCCGCGGAAGGTTATCCCATCGGCGACCTTCCCGAGGACGGCGACGCGCTGATGCGCTTCCTGATGGCCGGGCCGACCAATGCGGCAAGCCGCGACCGCGAAATCCGCGAGGTCATTTCGCAGGATCATTACAGGGATTTCCTCGCCTCTCTTCCGAACCAGATTCAGGACGAGGTGACGGCACGCTGGGGCGAACCGGAAGCTGACCCCTTCTTTCTCGACGGCGCCTTCGCGCTGCCGCTCGCGCGCTTCGGCGACGTGCTTGTCGGCATCCAGCCGGCGCGCGGCTATAACATCGATCCGAAGGAAACCTATCACGCGCCGGACCTCGTTCCGCCGCACGGCTATCTCGCCTTCTACGCCTTCCTGCGGCAGGTCTTCAAAGCCGACGCGATCGTCCACATGGGCAAGCACAGCAATCTCGAATGGCTGCCCGGCAAGGCACTGGCGCTTTCGGAGAATTGTTATCCTGAGGCTGTCTTCGGCCCAACGCCTCACCTTTATCCCTTCATCGTCAACGATCCGGGTGAGGGAACCCAGGCCAAGCGCCGGACCAGCGCCGTCATCATCGACCATCTGACACCGCCCTTGACGCGGGCGGAGTCCTATGGGCCGCTCAAGGACCTTGAGGCGCTGGTTGATGAATACTACGAGGCGGCCGGCGGCGACCCGCGACGGCTCAGGCTCTTGAGCCGACAGATCCTCGATCTCGTCCGCGACATCGGGCTTGATCATGATGCCGGCATCGACCAGGGCGACAGCGACGACAAGGCGCTGGAAAAGCTCGACGCCTATCTTTGCGACTTGAAGGAGATGCAGATCCGCGACGGGCTGCACATCTTCGGCGTCGCGCCGGAGGGGCGGCTGTTGACCGACCTGACCGTGGCACTGGCGCGCGTGCCGCGCGGCCTTGGGGAAGGCGGTGACCAGAGCCTGCAGCGGGCGATTGCGTTAGATCTGGGATTAGATGCTTCTCACCCGGCACAACCCTTCGACCCTCTCGATTGCGTTATGCCCGCCCCGTGGAACGGCCCGAAGCCCGCGTCTCTCGCCGCCGTCTCGGATGTACCCTGGCGCACCGCCGGCGATACGGTTGAGCGTATCGAACTCCTTGCGGCGAAGCTGGTGTCCGGCGAGATTGCCTGCCCGGCGGACTGGGTGGCGACACGTGCCGTTCTCGACGAGATCGACAATCGACTGAAACCCTCAATCGAAGGCTCGGGCGAGGCGGAGATAAAAGGCCTGCTTACCGGCCTCGACGGCCGTTTCGTGGCACCCGGGCCGTCCGGCGCACCGACGCGTGGCCGCCCCGACGTGCTGCCGACCGGCCGCAATTTCTACTCCGTCGACAGCCGCGCCGTACCGACGCCGGCGGCTTATGAGCTCGGCCAGAAATCCGCCGAGCTGCTCATCCGCCGCTATCTGCAGGACCATGGCGAATGGCCGTCCTCCTTCGGCCTTACAGCCTGGGGAACCTCCAACATGCGCACCGGCGGCGACGACATCGCTCAGGCTCTGGCGCTGATCGGCGCCAGGCCGGTCTGGGACATGGCCTCGCGCCGGGTGACCGGCTACGAGATCGTGCCGCTAGCGGTGCTCGGTCGTCCGCGCGTAGATGTTACGCTCAGGATTTCCGGCTTCTTCCGCGATGCCTTCCCGGAGCAGATCGCGCTTTTCGACAAGGCGATCCGCGCGGTCGGGGCTTTGGACGAAGACGACGCCGACAACATGATTGCCGCGCGCATGCGTGCCGAGACGAGACGGCTCGAGGAGAAGGGCGTGGAGCCGAAGGAGGCCGCGCGGCGCGCTTCCTATCGCGTTTTCGGCGCCAAGCCGGGTGCCTACGGGGCCGGCTTGCAGGCGCTGATCGACGAGAAGGGCTGGGACAAGCGCGGCGATCTCGCCGATGCCTATCTCACCTGGGGCGGCTATGCCTACGGCGCCGGCGAGGACGGCAAGGCGGAGCGCGGTTTGTTCGAGGAACGGATGCGGTCGATCGAGGCCGTCATTCAGAACCAGGACAACCGTGAACACGACCTGCTCGACAGCGACGACTACTATCAGTTCGAGGGCGGCATGGGTGCTGCCGCCGAGCATTTGAGTGGCACACGCCCGGCGATCTACCACAACGATCATTCGCGCCCGGAAAAGCCGGTGATCCGCTCACTGGAAGAGGAGATCGGCCGGGTGGTGCGCGCCCGCGTCGTCAACCCGAAATGGATCGATGGCGTGATGCGCCACGGCTACAAGGGCGCCTTCGAGATCGCCGCGACGGTCGACTACATGTTCGCCTTCGCCGCGACCACTGGCGCCGTCCGCGACCACCATTTCGAGGCCGCCTACCGGGCTTTCATCACCGACGAGAAGGTCCTCGACTTCCTGCGCGACAAGAACCCGGCCGCACTTGCCGAGTTGTCGGAACGCTTCCTGGAAGCGATCGATCGCGGTCTCTGGAATCCGCGTTCCAACTCGGCGCGTTTTGAACTGAACAGCCTGTCCGCAGACGTGGCCGCCCGTCGGCTGCGTGCCGGAAACAAATAGGGAGAGATCACCATGAGCGACGAAACGGTAAACAGCGGCGAAGTTGCGCCGGAAAAGGACGAGGCCCGCCATGCCATGAAGATGGCGAAGAAGAAGACCGCGCGCGAGAAGATCATGGCGACGAAGACGGACGAAAAGGGTCTGATCATCGTCCACACGGGCAAGGGTAAGGGCAAGTCCACCGCCGGATTCGGCATGATCTTCCGCCACATCGCCCACGGCATGCCGTGCGCTGTCGTGCAGTTCATCAAGGGCGCCATGCAGACCGGCGAGCGCGACCTGGTCGAAAAGCATTTCGGCGATCTCTGCCAGTTCTACACGCTCGGTGAAGGGTTCACCTGGGAAACGCAGGACCGCGCCCGCGATGTGGCGATGGCGGAAAAGGCCTGGGAAAAGGCCAAGGAGCTGATCCGCGACGCGCGCAACTCCATGGTGCTGCTTGACGAGATCAACATCGCGCTTCGCTATGACTACATCGACATCGCCGAGGTCGTGCGCTTCCTCAAGGAAGAAAAGCCGCACATGACGCATGTGGTCCTGACCGGCCGCAACGCCAAGGAAGACCTGATCGAGATCGCCGACCTGGTAACCGAGATGGAACTCGTCAAGCATCCCTTCCGCTCCGGCATCAAGGCGCAGAAAGGCGTCGAGTACTGATGGCACAAAGCTGGCAGTTCTGGGCGTTGCTTTCAGCCGTGTTCGCGGCGCTCACTGCCATCTTCGCCAAGGTCGGCGTCGCGAATGTCAATTCCGACTTCGCGACGCTTGTCCGCACGGTCGTCATCCTCGTGGTGCTCGTCGGCATCGTCGCGGCGACCGGGCAATGGCAAAAGCCGGCGGAGATTCCGGGGCGCACATGGTTGTTTCTCGCCCTTTCCGGCCTTGCCACCGGCGCCTCCTGGCTTGCCTATTTCCGCGCCCTGAAACTCGGCGATGCCGCTCGCGTCGCCCCGATCGACAAGCTCTCGATCGTCTTCGTCGCCACGTTCGGCGTGCTTTTTCTCGGCGAGAAGCTCAGCCTGATGAACTGGCTCGGCGTCGGCCTGATTGCCGCCGGCGCGTTGCTGCTCGCGGTATTCTAAGGCCCCGCGTTCAAATCAGACGCGAGCTGTATCACTTTGGATTACTGTATGATTTCGGGCATCTTCGCCACGGTTGGGACCGTCGTCATCCTCGTTCCGTTCCCGGGATCGGTCTCGACAGTCGCGGAATGAGCATCGGCACCCTGCTGGCGTAATCAGAATAACCGGAAAAGGTGGCCCGCAATACGCGTTCTTCATTGAACATTCGCCGGAATTGGAAGGCAAAGTGGGCTGCGCCCACCAGGAATGCCGCAAGCGACCAGTTCGCGATCAGAAAACCCACGGTACTGGTGGCTTCCGCGGCATAGAGCGGATGCCGAACGATCGCGTAGGGGCCGCCGGTGACCAATTCGCGCGCGGTGGCCATTATCGAGAATGAACGCCCAAGCCAAAACAGGCAGTAGATGGACAGCGCGAATCCGGCTGTGACGAGAACGGTGGAAAAGAGAAGCAGACCTGGTCCGATCGAGGCGGCAGGCAGGACAGGGATGATCATGAGGATGAATGTGCCGGCAAGAGCACTTAGCCTCGGCTCTGCACCTTCCGCATTTCGTCGCGGCGGCAGGCGGATCAGCGTGAGATACACGACCATGCAAAGGAACAGCAGGCCCAAGGCGCGCGAGGTAAGAGCCAGCCCCCAGTAATCGGTGGTCTCGCGATGGTTGATCATCACCATGATTGCCGCGCCCTGTTGGACGGCGAAGAAGAAGAAAACGACAATGATGAAACCTTTGCCGATCAGGTCTTCGAGTCTGTCGCTCATCAGCGTGCTTTCTCCGGAATTTGCGCCTCAGATGTCGATGCTCGGTGTGTTTGCATCTTGATCGGATAGGCGAGCTGCTGGTGATAAAGTGTCGGTACCGGCTCATCGGTGCCATAGGCAGTCGGCATTCGCGAGGGCATGTAGAGGGTGCCCGCCAACACGTCGATGAATGACAATTGCCCCGCGAAATTCTTGTCAAATGCCTGGCGCTCGTTCGCATGGTGCCAGTGGTGGAACTGCGGCGAGGCGAACAGCCATTTCAACGGGCCGAGACCGATCCGCGTGTTTGAATGGATCAACAGGGATTGCGCTTGGTAGAGGAAGGCATAGATCGCGACTGCGGAGCCCGAGAATCCAAGGGCAAATATCGGCAAAAGCGAGGCCGTCATCGTCGCGACTTGGTCTACCGGATGGACGCGATGTGCGGCGAGCCAGTCCATTTCCTCAATGCTGTGGTGGATCGCGTGGAACTTCCACAGCAAGGGAACGGCGTGGAAAGCTCGGTGCGCAAGGTAAAAACCCAAGTCCGCGATCAGGATCACCTCGATTGATTGGAGCCAGATCGGTTGCGCTTGCACATAGGCAGGGAGGCCTTCTTCCGGAATCATCACCCGTATTGCGATCATCAGCGAGCCAACGACAAGGAGCAAACCGAGTTTGATCAGGATTCCGTTGAAAAAGAGATAGATCACATCGTTGAGCCAGTGCCTGCGGAGCACCTTTTGTTCCGGATGAAGCGGAAGCAGTCGCTCCAGAGGAATGAAAATCAGCGCGATGATCAGGATCGATTTCAGGCCTAGCAATTCCATCATTGCGGATGACCCGGAGCTTGTCTCAAGACCTGTGCAGAGAAAAAAGTCGAGAAAAGAAGAACTGCCATGATCGAGACATAGGCGTTCACGGCGTGGTGCCAGCCGAAGTACGCTGAACCAGCGAGCATCAGTGCCGCAAAGGCGAGAAGCCCTGCGGTCCGGCGCATGCGGAGGAGAAAAAGCACGTCAGGGGTGGCGCCAGCCGCAGCAATGCTGGGCATCACGCAAACCCCGGCAAAGTAGCTCGCCCCAGCCTCGGTCATCGTTTTGAGTCCCCACTCGAAGGCAATAGAACCACGGCCGGCGAATCGCGGCAAGCTCAGCCTTTCGGATTAGTTAACGGCTCGAGTAGTAGCGGAGGTCGGCGGGTCTGGAGGGCGACCTCACATGCCGAGCCAGATCCGTAGCGGATGCGCCGGGTCGGCGAGCAGCCGGATTGCCAGCGCGATCGAGGTGATGACGAGCAGCGGCTTGATGATCTTCGCGCCCTTCGCCATCGCGAAGCGCGAGCCGACCTGCGCGCCGAGGAACTGACCGGCGCCCATCGTCAGGCCGACCTTCCAGAGCACCACGCCATAGGCAAGAAAAACGAAGAAGGCGCCGAGATTGGAGCCAAAGTTCAGGAACTTCGTGTGGGCGGTTGCTTTGATGATCCCGAAGCCGCCGAGTGTGACGAAGCCAAGCATGAAGAAGGACCCGGTGCCGGGACCGAAGACGCCGTCATAAAAGCCGATGAGCGGTACGAAGCTGAGGGTGAAGGTGAGTTTCGAGATACGGTGGTGCCTTTCGATCTCACCGATGTTGGGCTTGCAACCGAAATAGACGGCGATGGCGATGAGCAGAAAGGGCAGAGCGGCCTTGAGCGCGTCGGCAGGAACGACCGTCGCGAGCAGCGCGCCCAGGACAGAGCCGAGCGCCGCCGTTGCGGCCATCGGCAGCTGCTCTTTCAGACTCACGTGGCCATATCGCGCATAGGCGAGGCTTGCGGAACCCGAACCGAAGAGCGATTGCAGCTTGTTGGTGCCGAGTGTTTCGAGCGGCGGAATGCCCGCGATCAGCATGGCGGGAATGGTGATCATCCCCCCGCCGCCTGCGATTGAATCGATGAACCCGGCTATGAAGGCGGCAGCGAAGAGGAAGAGCAGGATGTGAAGGGCGAGATCGTGCACGGAAAGCTCGGGAAGCGGAGTTGTTTCCGCCTTGTGTCAGAGCTGGCGGGGAAATGCAAAGGGTGATGGTGTCCGTCGCCAGAGTCTTCCGCGCCGATTACGACACGTGGATGGCGCAATCCGGTTTGACCGGCCGGATGGGCTCCGGTAAAAATGACAATCATGCGACGGCGTCCGCTTCGAGCGGACTGTAAGAGCGTCCGGTGCGGCCGACCCATGCAGGGGGCCCGATCCGGTGCTGTCCAGACCGGTGCGGGTATCTGCCCAGGCCGGCGCTTCGTATGGAACGCCGACCGCTGCATGTATTCCCCGATGACTTGGGGAACCGTGCGGCAAATCAAGGAGCAGCTTGCGTATCGAGGCGGATGCGCGGCGCTGCAGAGGAGCCGCACAGCAGATGCCTTCGGTCAATGGACCAACCGTCACCACCACCAAGCTTGTCCTTGGCCTCGGCTGCGAGCGGAACACCGCGCCGGAGGAAGTGATCGCGCTTGCCGAGCGGGCGCTTGCCGAAGCCGGTGCCGACAAGGAAGAGATTGAACTCGTCGCCTCGCTCGATGCCCGCGCCGAGGAGGCGGCGATCCATGCTGTCGGCCGTCTTTTTTCGGCGCCCGTACGCTTCTTTGACGCCGCGGCGCTGGAGGCGGAGGCGGCGCGATTGCAGAACCCCTCGGAGATCGTATTCGCCCATACCGGCTGCCACGGTGTGGCGGAAGGCGCGGCACTTGCCGGAGCGGGCCTGGATGCGGTGCTGATCGTGCCGAAAATCCGTTCGGCCCGCGCGACGGCGGCCATTGCTGGCCCTGCGCACGAGGCTGGCAGGACTGCTATCCGGACGAAGCGCGCGGGGGCGACCTGATGGCGTTGTCCAGTGATCTGCAGGTGCCCTTTGATGAGCAGATTCAATGCTCTGTCGTCAGTTTCTATGAAAATAAATTACCTGCCTCGCGGGTTGAATCAGGTCTGCAGTCCCGCCGGACCTCAAGGATTATTTCATGACGGATGCACTTTTCGCCGGCCTGCCCGAACTTGAACCCGGTAGCGTCTGGCTGGTCGGTGCCGGTCCGGGTGACCCTGCCCTTCTGACGCTGCACGCCGCCAATGCGCTGCGCCAGGCGGACGTGATCGTCCATGATGCGCTGGTGAGCGGCGACTGCCTGAAGCTCGCAAAGTCCGGCGCAACGCTGGAATTTGCCGGAAAACGCGGCGGCAAACCCTCGCCGAAGCAGCGCGACATCTCGCTGCGCCTTGTCGAACTGGCGCGCGCCGGAAACCGCGTGCTCCGCCTCAAGGGCGGCGATCCCTTCGTTTTCGGCCGGGGCGGCGAGGAAGCGCTGACGCTCGTCGAGCACGGCATTCCGTTCCGCATCGTTCCGGGCATCACCGCCGGCATCGGCGGTCTTGCCTATGCCGGCATTCCGGTGACGCATCGCGAGGTCAATCATGCGGTCACGTTCCTGACCGGGCACGACTCCTCGGGCGTCGTGCCGGATCGGATCAACTGGGAAGGCATCGCCAAGGGCTCTCCGGTGATCGTCATGTACATGGCGATGAAGCATATCGGCCAGATCGCCGCGAATCTCATTGCCGGCGGCCGCTCGCCGGAGGAGCCGGTCGCCTTCGTCTGCAATGCCGCGACGCCGGAGCAGGTGGTGCTGGAGACCACGCTGTCGCGCGCCGAAGCCGATGTCGCGGCGTCCGGCCTCGAGCCGCCGGCAATCGTCGTCGTCGGCGAGGTCGTTCGCCTGCGCGCGGCCCTCGACTGGCTTGGGGCACGTGATGGCCGCGTGCTCGCGGCCGATCCCTTCGCGAACCGTGTTGTTCGGGATCGCGCATGAACGGTCTGTTGATTGCTGCCCCGAGCTCCGGCTCGGGCAAGACGACGGTGACGCTCGGGCTGATGCGGGCGCTGAGGCGGCGCGGCATCGCCATTGCGCCCGGCAAGGCCGGGCCCGACTATATCGATCCCGCCTTCCACACTGCCGCAAGCGGTGAACCCTGCCTCAATTACGATCCCTGGGCGATGCGCCCCGAATTGCTCGTCGCCAATGCTGCGCAGGCGGCTGCGGACGGGCGTACGCTTGTCGTCGAGGCGATGATGGGGCTTCACGATGGCGCCGCCGACGGCAGCGGCGCGCCGGCGGATCTTGCCGCGACCCTTGGCCTGGCCGTTATCCTCGTCGTCGACTGCGCCCGTCTGTCCCATTCGGTCGCGGCGCTGGTTCGCGGTTACGCGGACTACCGAGACGATATCCGCGTCGTCGGCGTCATCCTCAACAAGGTCGGCAGCGATCGCCACGAGATGATGCTGCGCGATGCGCTCGAGCGTGCCGGCGTGTCGATCTTCGGCGTGCTTCGACATGAGGGCACGCTGAAACTGCCGGAGCGTCACCTGGGCCTTGTGCAGGCGGGCGAGCACGGGAGCCTTGAACCGTTCATCGACCACGCCGCGGACCTTGTCGAGGCGAATTGCGATCTCGACGCGATCCTGGCTGCCGCGACACCCTCGCCACCGCAGGCGGCCAAATCGGAAATAGCCACTCTGAAGCCGCTCGGCCAGCGAATCGCCGTCGCCCGCGACGTCGCATTCGCCTTCTGTTACGCGCACCTCGTTTCCGGCTGGCGCGGGCAGGGTGCGGAAATTTCGTTCTTTTCGCCGCTTCAGGACGAAGCGCCCGAAAGCGGCGTGAGCGCGATCTATCTGCCCGGCGGCTATCCCGAACTGCACGCCGAAATACTGGCCGGGGCGACGCAGTTCCGCAAGGCCATGCAAGAGGCGGCGGAGGCAGGCGCGCGCATCTTCGGGGAGTGCGGCGGCTACATGACTCTCGGCGAGGGGCTTGTCGCAGCGGATGGCAGGCGTTACGAGATGCTCGGCCTCTTGCCGCTGGTGACCAGCTTTGCGGAGCGCAAGCGGCATCTTGGATACCGGCGCGTCGCGCCGCTCGACAACGCATTTTTCGATGGACCGATGACGGCGCACGAATTCCATTACGCGACGATTGTCTCCGAAGGGGCGGCAGAACCGCTCTTCGCGGTCCGTGACGCCGCGGGTGTCGATCTCGGCCATGCTGGCCTCCGGCGCGGCAATGTCGCCGGCTCCTTCATGCATCTCATCGATCTCTCGGACAGGCGATGACCGCTCCCATCCTTCATGGCGGCGGGATCACCGAGGCCGCCGCGCGTTTCGGTGGCACGCCGGGTGACTGGCTCGATCTTTCGACCGGCATCAACCCGTGCCCGGTTTCTCTGCCGGAGATCGACCGGCGCATCTGGCATCGCCTGCCGGACCGCTATGTCGAAGAGGGGGCTCGACTGGCTGCGAGCCGCTATTACCGAACCGGCGATATCCTGCCCCTGCCGGTGCCCGGGACCCAGGCGGCAATCCAGTTGCTGCCGCGGCTGGTGGAGACGAGCAAGCGCGCCGCCGTATTCGCGCCGACTTATGGCGAATATGCCCGCGTGCTCGCAGTCGCCGGCATTGCGGTCGACTCCGTCGAGCGCGCTGACGATCTCACCGCGGCGCATCGCCTTGCCGTGGTCGTCAATCCCAACAATCCGACCGGGCGGATCTTCCCGCCGGAGGAAATTTTTGCGATGGCCGAGGCCATGAAAGCGCATGGGGGCTTGCTCGTGGTCGACGAGGCCTTCGGCGATCTTGAGCCGGATGCGAGCGTCGCCCGATATGCCGCCGCATTCGACAATCTCATCGTCTTCCGCTCCTTCGGCAAGTTCTTCGGGCTTGCGGGCCTGAGGCTCGGCTTCGTCATCGCCGGCGCTCCCGTGCTTAGGGGGTTCGGCGAATGGCTCGGTCCCTGGGCGGTTTCCGGCCCGGCGCTTGCCATTTCCGCGAAACTCATGGAAGGCGACACCGATGCGATTGCGCGAGGCATTCTCGCGCGCAAGGCCGAGCTCGACGCGGTGCTCCGCACGGCCGGCCTGAAGATCGCGGGCGGTACGGGGCTTTTCACCCTAATCGAAAATGAGCGCGCCCACGAGCTTCATACCGCGCTCTGCGAAGTGCACGTCCTGACCCGCAGGTTCGACTACAACCCGCACTGGCTCAGGATAGGACTCACCCCGGACGAAAACGGTGATCGGCGCCTCGCCGATGCCTTGCAGCGGACAGGTGTGTAATGACGGCTGAAATTTTCCTCATCCTCATCGTTGCGCTGATAATCGACCGTCTCGTCGGCGATCCCGACTGGCTCTGGTCGCGCGTGACGCATCCGGTCGTTTTTTTCGGCAAGGCGATCGGGCTTTTCGATCGGGCGCTCAACCGCGGCAGCGCGGGAGCGGGCGCCCTGAAAATGCGGGGCTTGGCGACGATTCTGCTCCTGCTGATGGCGAGCATCGTAGTCGGCGTCGTTCTTAACCGCCTGTTCGGCGAGCTGGGTGCCATTGGCTTCCTGCTGGAAGCGTTCCTCGTTGCGGTCTTTCTCGCCCAGAAGAGCCTCGCAGAACATGTGGTGCGCGTGGCGCAAGCTCTGCGTGGCGAAGGCCTCGAAGGCGGCAGGGCGGCGGTGTCGATGATTGTCGGGCGCGATCCGAAGACGCTCGACGAGCCCGGCGTCTGCCGGGCGGCGATCGAGAGCCTAGCCGAAAACTTTTCCGACGGCGTCGTGGCTCCCGCCTTCTGGTACGCAATCGCCGGGCTTCCGGGCCTGTTCGCCTACAAGATGCTGAACACGGCGGATTCGATGATCGGCCACAAGAGCCCGAAATATCTGCATTTCGGCTGGGCCTCCGCACGGCTGGACGATCTTGCCAACTGGCCTGCCGCGCGGCTTTCGATCCTGCTCGTTGCCGCCGGCGCCCGCCTTTATCGCGGCATCGAGGCGGCGCGCAATGCCATCGCCGTTGCCTTGCGCGACCATGGCCTCCATCGCTCGCCGAATTCCGGATGGCCCGAGGCGGCGATGTCGGGTGCACTCGACATCCAGCTGGCTGGGCCGCGGACCTATAGCGGCGTGAGGGTCGACGAGCCGATGATCAACGAGCCCGGAAGATCGGTCGCGATCCCGGAGGATATCGATGCCGCGGTTTCCGTCTTCTACGGGGCATGCTCGGCCATGACGCTGGCTTTTGCCGCCGCGGCTCTGGTGGCATTGCTGTTCTGAATTTCTTCTGTTTTTGTCTGATCCCCGGTATATCAGATGTGATGACCTCATTGTGGAACGAGACATCCAAACGCCAGCCGCTCATCATCGCTCATCGCGCCGGTGGGGCTCTCGCCACTGAAAATACCGTCGGCGCTCTCAAGGCGGCAGCGGCGGCCGGCGCCGATGCCATCGAGACGGATGTCCGCCGGACAAGCGATGGAGCCCTTGTCTGCATGCACGATGCCGATCTTCGGCGGCTGTGCGGTGACGCGCGTGCAGTGGCCGAGCTCGATCTGGCAACCCTCCGCAGCCTGCTGCCGTCGGTAATGACATTAAGGGATGCCCTTGCTGCCTCTCATCCGTTGGGCATTCTGCTCGACGTCAAGCTGACGGAGGAACGGCTTCTTTCGCAAACCATCGGCGAAATCGTGCTCATGGACGCGGTCGAGCGAACTCTGCTTGGATTGCGTGACATCGGACTTATCGGTGCCGCGCAAGACATCGTGGCAGATATCGCTGTTCTTGCTTTCCTGGAACAGCCGGACTCCGCACCAGAGGCGCGGCGAGCGGGTGCAAGCTGGTTCAGGCTGTGGCAGCGCGATGCGACCGCCGAACGTGCTGCCACCGTGCGTAACGCCGGCATGCGGCTTGCCGTGATGGTTGGTCAGCCGCGGATGGTCCCTCGTGCCGAGTACCCGCCGTTTCCCGTCGGCTTGGTCGATCGGGAAGGGCTTGAACGGCTACGACAGATCGCACCGGACGCGATCCTTCTCGACGATCCGCGCTTGGCCGTGGAAGGCAGCTTCAAATAGAACTTCGATTCGCGGTGCAACGCACCGTGCTGTCAATCCATACCGGCGAAGCGCATCAGTCGGTCGACGTCGGGCACTATGACCCGGCGGCTGTTCTCGACGCGGATCACGCCGTCCTTGCGCAGCTTCGTGATCTGACGGCTTACCGTTTCGATGGTGAGACCGAGGTAGTCGGCGATATCGGCGCGCGACAGCGGCAGGTCGAACTCGGTTGCATCGCCATGCTCCGGATCGATGTGCGTGGCGATGAGGTAGAGGAAGCTCGCGACCTTTTCCTGCGCGGTCTTGCGTCCGAGCGTCAGCATCCAGTCGCGTGCTTCGTCGAGTTCCTTTAGAGCCTGCTCGTGCAACCGATGTTCCAGCCCGGGCGCCTCCGCGACCAGCCGCTCGACGACGGCGCGCGGGAAGGCGCAGATATCGATGCCGGTTGCCGCTTCCGCGCTCAATGCGCTCTCGCGAGTGAAGGGCCTGCCCATGAAGTCGGGTGCGAACTGCAGGCCGACGATCTGCTGGCGACCGTCGGAGAGCATCTTGCTCAGCTTCACCACGCCGCGAATGATGTTCGCATAATTGTTGGTCGCTTCGCCCTGGCCGACCATCTCCCTGCCCGGATCGATGCGTCGGCGGGTCGAATGGCGGCTGAGTTCGGTGAGTTGGCTTGGCGTGAGTGTACTGCACACGCCGCCGTGGCGCGCCTCGCATGCAACGCAGACGACCGGGATGTCCGAATTATGGATGTCCTTGCGGCTATGTTCGCTGACGATTTGCAATTCTTCCGTGCCCCACTGTGTAACAGCGTCCTTTGCGCGTTTGATAAGACGCGCGGCGCTGAAGGAACCAAAGAGGATTGAAGTTCTCAAATCAAGAGTTGACAGGTGCCAGTTCCGGAACCGCGAAACTATGTCTCAGATGAAATTGCGAAGTGTCAATTTTTCGAAGTTCGCGGCTTACTTGATCAAAATCAAAGGCGGCCGCGCCACTCTCGCTTATCTCTCCTTCACCTTCTTGGAGAGAAAGATGGAAGACGCACTCGTTCTGAAATATGCGGCGGCGGTGCCGCGCTACACCAGCTACCCAACCGCGCCGCACTTCTCCGGAGAAATCGGCAACGCGGAATACGAGAGCTGGCTCGGTGCGATCGGCGAGAGCGACAGCCTGTCGCTCTACGCGCATATTCCCTATTGCGACCGCCTCTGTTGGTTCTGCGCCTGCCATACGAAGCAGACGCTGCGCTACGAACCCGTGGCCGCCTATCTGGCGGGCCTCCACCAGGAGATCGAGGCTGTCGGTAACCGGGTAACGTCGAGCGCACGCGTGACCGCGCTGCATCTCGGCGGCGGTTCGCCGACACTCGTGCGACCTGGTGATCTTATCGCGCTGAAGAACCGGTTCTCGCGGCATTTCACCTTTGCCGAGGATTGCGAGATTAGCGTCGAGATGGATCCCAACGATCTCGACGAGGCGCGCCACGATGCGCTGGCGGCGATCGGCATGACCCGGGCGAGCTTCGGCATCCAGGATTTCGATCCGGTCGTGCAGAAGGCCATCAATCGCATCCAGACCTACGAGCAGACGCGCAATGCGATCGAGGCGTCGCGGGCGCGCGGCGTGCGTTCCGTCAATTGCGATGTGCTCTACGGTCTGCCACATCAAACGATGGCGACGCTCGAGCGGACCATCGAGGCAGTGTTGTCTCTCGGCCCCGATCGGGTCGCACTGTTCGGCTATGCCCATGTGCCGTGGATGAAGAAGCATCAGCAGATGATCCCGGAAGAGAGCCTGCCGGACGTACTCGCGCGCTACGCCCAGATGGCGCGGGCAGCGGAGATGCTCGTCGCCGCCGGCTACGAGGCGATTGGCATCGACCATTTCGCGCGTTCCTCCGACAGGCTCGCCGTTGCCAGCCGGGAAGGGCGGTTGCGGCGGAATTTCCAGGGCTACACCGACGACAGTGCTGAAACCCTGATTGGTCTCGGCGCTTCGGCGATCGGCCAGTTCCGCCAGGGTTACGTGCAGAACATGCCGGCGACCGGTGAATATCTGCGCCGGGTAGAGCAGGGCGGCCTTGCGGCTATTCGCGGCTACACCCTGACGCCGGAGGATCGGCTGCGGGCGCGGGTGATCGCTCTCGTCATGTGCGAGTTCGGCTTCTCCTTCGCTCGCATCGAAGCGGAATTCCCGGCGCTCGCCGCATCAGTCATCGACGAGGCACGGCTCTTCCGTGCGCGCGACACCGATGGCCTCTCGACGATCGAGGCTGGCGTCTTCAAGCTCACGGCGCGCGGGAGGCCCGTCGCCCGCTCGGTCGCCGCCGTCTTCGACGCTCATCTTTCGAACGGGCGCGGCCGGCATTCGGTCGCCGTTTAGCAACACCGTTTTTTTAATCGCCACGGCAATCACCACGGCAAAAGCCAAGAGGCATTGGCTTTTGCCGTGCATTTTTCTATAGGGATCGCCAAGACTCGATTTTCATGAGGTATGCGCGTGACAGCAACATTCGACAAGGTCGCCGATATTATTGCGGAAACCAGCGAGATCGATCGCGAGACGATCAAGCCGGAAAGCCACACGATCGATGATCTCGGCATCGACAGCTTGGACTTCCTCGACATCGTTTTTGCGATCGACAAGGAATTCGGGATCAAGATCCCGCTCGAGCAGTGGACCCAGGAGGTCAACGAAGGCAAGGTGTCGACCGAGGAATACTTCGTGCTGAAGAACCTCTGTGCGAAAATCGATGAACTTCGGGCTGCCAAAGCGGGATGAGGAAAGGTGTGAAGCGGGTTTCCGCCCGCATCCCGCTTTACTTTGTTGGAATCGATCACGTTTATGATTTTGGTTTTTCAAACCAAAATCACGTGATCTAAAGCCTGACAGACCTTCCACTGACGCGGTTCGTTCCGTTTCCCGATGCCGCCTGTCGCGTCCCGCGCTTGACAGGCGGCATCGGCGTTTTTACTTGAGCCCGAAACCAACGGGGGTCAGCCTTCATGCTCCTTGAATACTTCCAGATGATCGACCGCGTCGAAACGGTCGATCTCGCGGCGGGTCGCCTGACGGCACGGTCCGTCGTTCCGGAAAAGAGCCCCGTGTTCGAGGGACATTTTCCGGGTTATCCCTTGGTTCCAGGCGTGCTCCTGATCGAGACGATGGCGCAGGCCTCGGGTTTCCTCGTGCTTGCCGCGACGAAATTTGCGGCGATGCCCTTCCTGATGTCGGTCGACGGCGCCAAGATGCGCACCTTTGTAGAGCCTTCCACCGAGCTTGAGATCGAGGCGCTGCTGGAGCATGAAGGATCCGGCTTTGCCGTAACAAAGGCGAAGATCACCTCGGGCGGCAAGAAGATATGCGATGCCCAGCTGAAGCTGAGGACGATGCCGTTCGACCAGGTGCCGCTCGGCGATATCGTCCGAAAGCGCGCCGAGGAACTGGGACTGATGGCCGCGACGGCCGGTTCGGAGAACTGAAGATGACGAAATCCGCAAACGACGTGGTGATCACCGGCGTCGGTATCGTGACGAGCCAGGGCGTCGGTGTTGAGCCGCATGTCGCACTCTTGAGCGCCGCCGAGCCGCCGAAGGCGCGCATCGAGACGGAACGCTTCGCCCCTTATCCGGTGCATCCGCTGCCGGAGATCGACTGGTCGCAGCAGATCGCCAAACGTGGCGACCAGCGGCAGATGGAGAACTGGCAACGCCTTGGCGTCTTTGCCGCCGGCCTGGCACTCGATGATGCGGGCCTGAAAGACAATCTCGAAGCCTGCGGCAGCATGGACATGATCGTGGCCGCCGGCGGCGGCGAGCGCGACATCAACGTCGATTCGCTGATCGTCGACGAGGGCCTGAAGCGCAACGATCGGGAGCAGCTCCTGAACGAGAAGCTGACGACGGAGTTGCGTCCGACGCTCTTTCTTGCGCAGCTTTCCAACCTGCTCGCCGGCAATATTTCCATCGTCCACAAGGTGACCGGCTCGTCGCGCACCTTCATGGGCGAGGAGGCGGCCGGCATTTCCGCCTTCGAAACTGCCTTCGCCCGCATCAAGGCCGGCCAGTCGAGCCACACGCTCGTCGGCGGCGCGTTTTCGGCCGAGCGCATGGACATCATACTGCTGATCGAAGCCATCCAGGGCCATGCCCTCGGCGACTGGCACCCGATCTGGTCACGCAAGCCTGAGGATGGCGGCGGATTGATCCTCGGTTCCGTTGGCGCCTTCCTTGTTCTCGAATCGCGCCAATATGCCGAGGCGCGCGGCGCCCGCATCTATGCCTCGATCGAGGCGATCGGCGGCGATCGCGGCAGCCGTCAGGATGGGCGGCTGGAGGCACGTCTTGCCGATCTCGCGGCACCGGCAGCGGCCTTCGAGCCGCAGTCGAGCGTCGTCTTTTCCGGCACCAGCGGCTTCCACGATCTCGCCCGCCGCGAGAAGGCGTTTCTCGAAACGAAGCTCGCCTACCGGCCCGTTCGCGCCTATGGCGGTATCGTCGGACACGGCATCGAGGCGCAGTTTCCGGTGGGGCTGGCGCTCGCGGCGCTCTCTCTCGGCCATGCCGCAACGGTTCCGCCCTTCGATCCCGAGGCGGAGGCCGCGATGACGGCGCCGGCAAAGACGGCGATCGTGACGACCATCGGCCACGCCCGCGGCGAAGGCATCGCCGTGCTTTCAGCGGAATAAGGGGGCTCGAACCATGAGCAAGGCATATACGGATCATCTCGGCCGCCCGATCGTCGCCGTGACCGGCATGGGCGTCATCACCTCGCTGGGCCAGGGTCTCGAAGACAACTGGGCGGCGCTGACCGGCGGCGTTTCCGGCATCCACAAGATCACCCGCTTCCCGACCGAGGGACTTTCGACCCGCATCAGCGGCACCGTCGATTTCATCGAACTGCCGGCGGAAAATGCGGTCGAGCGCTCCTATGCGATGGCGCGCGAAACGACACTGGAGGCGCTGGCGCAGGCCGGTCTTTCCGGTGATTTCAACGGTCCGTTGTTCCTGGCCGCCCCGCCGATCGAGCCGGAATGGAGCGCACGCTTCGAGCTTGCCGACCGTTCGCCGCCGTCCGAGCGGCCGGGCGACGCCTATAACCGCTTCCTTGCTGCGATGCGGCAGAAGGCGGATCCGGTGTTTCACGAGGCGGTGCTCTTCGGTTCGATCTCGGAACGGCTTGCCGACCGCTTCGGCACGCGCGGCCTGCCGGTCACGCTTTCGACGGCCTGCGCTTCCGGCGCCACCGCGATCCAGCTCGGCATCGAGGCGATCCGTCAGGGCCGCACCGATCGGGCACTGACGGTCGCAACGGACGGCTCGGTCAGTGCCGAGGCGCTGATACGCTTCTCGCTGCTGTCCGCCCTCTCGACCCAGAACGACCCGCCCGAGAAGGCTTCGAAGCCCTTCACCAAGGACCGCGACGGCTTCGTCATCGCGGAAGGCGCTGCGACGCTGGTGCTTGAATCGCTGGAGGCGGCGGTTGCCCGGGGCGCGCGCATCTACGGCATCCTCAAGGGCTGCGGCGAAAAGGCAGACCTTTTCCACCGCACGCGCTCGTCGCCGGATGGCGGCCCCGCCATCGCGACGATCCGTGCCGCGCTCGAGGACGCCGGCATCGACGAGACGGGCATCGGCTACATCAATGCCCACGGCACCTCGACGCCGGAGAACGACAAGATGGAATATCTGTCGATGTCGTCCGTCTTCGGCGAGCGCCTGCCGACCATTCCGGTTTCGTCGAACAAGTCGATGATCGGCCATACGCTGACGGCCGCAGGCGCGGTCGAGGCGGTCTTCTCGCTCCAGACGATGCTGACCGGGACGCTGCCGCCGACCATCAACTACCAGAACCCCGACCCGGCGATTGTTCTCGACGTGGTGCCGAACGTGAAGCGCAGCCAGCAGGTCACTGCCGTGTTGTCGAACTCCTTCGGCTTCGGCGGTCAGAACGCCAGCCTTGTCATGGCGGCGGAGCCGGCTTGAGGATGGCGCAAGCGCTACCCCCCCTCTGGCCTGCCGGTCAGAGGGGGGTACAGCGCCGCCACCGGCATAGCGACACACTCACAACACGTGTATATGCCCTGAGAGTCGGCACGACCCCGCCCTTCGGCGATCCGAATATTCAAAGGAAAGACCATGCGCGCCCTGCAACTGCTCGATGACCGCAAGCTTGAAATCACCGACCTTCCGGAGCCGGAAACGCCGGGTCCCGGTGAAGTCACGCTCCGCGTCAAGGCCGTCGCGCTCAACCATATCGACGTTTGGGGCTGGCGCGGCATGGCCTTTGCCAAGCGCAAGATGCCGCTGGTGATCGGCGCGGAAGCGTCCGGCGTGGTCGAGAGCATCGGCCCAGGCGTCGCCAATGTCCTGCCCGGCCAACTCGTCTCGATCTACGGCGCGCGTACCTGCGGGCTCTGCCGCCCCTGCCGCGAGGGTCGCGACAATCTCTGCGAACATGTGGGCGGCGTGCACGGCTTCCACCTCGACGGTTTCGCGCAGGAACTGGTGAACCTCCCGGCGCGCCTGCTCGTTCCCGCGCCTCCGGGCGTCGACGCTGTCGGTGCTGCGCTGGCACCCGTCACGTTCGGCACGGTCGAACACATGCTCTTCGACAACGCCAAGCTCGAACCCGGCGAAACGATCCTCGTCCATGCCGGCGGTTCCGGCATCGGCACGGCCGCGATCCAGCTTGCCAAGAAGATCGGCTGCACGGTGATCACGACTGTCGGCTCGGACGACAAGATCGAGAGGGCAAAGGCGCTCGGCGCCGATCATGTCATCAACTACCGCACCGACCGCTTCGAGGGCGTGGTGCGCAAGCTCACCAAGAAGAAGGGCGTCGACGTCGTTTTCGAACATGTCGGGAAGGACACCTGGGCAGGCTCCATGCTGTCGATGAAGCGGGGAGGGCGTCTCGTCACCTGCGGCTCCACCTCCGGCGTATCGACCGACATGAACCTGATGATGCTCTTCCAGCAGCAACTGAAGCTGCTCGGCTCCTTCGGCTGCCGCATGGAAAACATGGCGAATGCGATGCAGAAGATGGGCCGCGGCCTCGTGCATCCGGTGATCGATACCGAAGTCGGCTTCAATGATATCGATCGTGCCTTGGAGCGGATGGAATCGCGGCAGGTCTTCGGCAAGATCATCCTTCGGATGGACTGAACATCGTGCGGATGCTTATCACCCGGCTGGTGCTGGCCGCCAACCATTTTCGGCAATGGCTGATTGCGCAGTTCGTGTTTCTGCTGCTGACTGTGCTGAAGCTCTTTCCGCCGGATACGGCGATCAACTTCATGGACCGCGTCGCCCGGTGGATCGGTCCGAAGACCGGGCGCTACAAACTGACACTGACCAATCTGCGCAACGCCTTTCCGGAGAAGAGCGAGGCGGAGCTCGAGGAAATTGCGCTCGACAGCTGGGGCAATATGGGTCGTATGGCGGCGGAATACGTCTTCCTCGACCAGCTCTTCGATTTCGATCCTCATCGGCCAGAGCCGCGCAGGGTTGAGGTCTCCGGTATTCCGCTGTTCCTGGACCTGCGCGACAATCCGCGGCCCTTCATCGTCTTTACTGCGCACAGCGGCAATTTCGAAATGCTGCCCGTCGCGGGCTCGGCCTTCGGCCTCGACGTCACGGTCCTCTTCCGCCCGCCGAACAATCCCTACATGGCTGACAAGGTCTTCGAGTTCCGCAAGGCGCGGATGGGCAATCTCGTGCCCTCCCATGCCGGTTCCTCCTTCGCGCTCGCCCGCCAGCTTGAGCGGGGCGGCGGTGTCGGCGTTCTGGTCGACCAGAAGTTCCGCAAGGGTCTAAAAACCAAGTTCTTCGGCGGGGACGTGCAGACCAATCCGCTTCTTGCCAAGCTCGTGCGCCAGTTCAACTGCGAGGTCTATCCCGCCCGCTGCATCCGTTTGCCGGGCGGCCGTTTCCGGCTGGAGCTCGAGCCGGCGATCACGATCCCGCGCAGGACGGACGGCAGCGTCGACGTCAATGCTACGGCCCAGATGCTGAACGACAAGGTCGAGAGCTGGGTGCGCGAATATCCGGGCCAATGGCTCTGGTATCACGACCGCTGGAACATCAAGCGCAGCCTCTAAAGGCGCCCCCCGCTAGCAGGCGGTGTTATAAATGACGGGAACCAGTTCAACGGCATGCGTGGCGCCACCGTGAACCACTTGTTCTCGGCCTTGCGAATAGTTGTAGTTCAAGCTGCGGTAAGGGCCGCTCCATTCGCTCGCCGTTGGATGGAGACCGTTGTTCGAGGTGTAAGGGTCCGTTGCCGATGCCGGCAGAGACTACGGGGCCGCCGGGAGAAATATCGCTAGCGCCGAAATCCGAATGCCAAGCCTATAAAGTCCCCGCATCATGCGTGCCCCCTCGATCCGGATATGGTCCCGAATTGCAATGTATCACGGAAGATCGGGCGCCAGCAGCGATCCTCAACTGGAGGAGGTAGCCCGAGATTCTCGCTGTGCGCTCTCGATTCTGGCTGCGGCTCGCTACTCGGCTGTCCTTCGCCGCGTCCCCGAGTAGTTCATTGCCATGATCCGAAAATGCTTAATGCGCGCGCTTTCTCCCTGTTGAACGATGCAGCAATGAGTGTAAACTCATCGTTGTGGTATGGGGGCTGCTGCAAGCGCTGTGGGGTGACAGGCCCACCGCAGTTTGGTGGGCGAGGGGAAATCATCAAAATCCGGATATCGTCTGCGACATTACCGTCTGTCTTGAAGTGCATCGACACGGCCTTGCCGTGGGGGAATGGGGATTCGAATTGAACGCACTGATTGAACTGTTCTGGTTCAAGTATTCGCAGTTGCAGTATGCCGTGAGCGTGGCTGACGAACATCTGATCGGCATTCTGGATCGTGAGCTCGATCCTATTCTGAGGGCGGTCTATGACGAGAAGGCCGCAAGCGTGGAAGACGCCCGGCTGCAGTTTCAGTTCCTGGTCGACATTCTGCGCGCCGAGGCGGACGACATGTCCTGCGTGCTGCGCCATTCGCACTTGCTTCAATCGCTGATCGATCGCTATTTCGCGGCGACGGGGGTGGCAGACCTCGCCGGTCTCGACCTCGACCGCCAGGCAAAATTGCCGAGCAAGGGGCGCGCCGACGAGGGATTGCTCAACGAGGCGATTCTCGACTGCTTTCCCGACCGGATCGCCGTCATCACGCCGGATTACCGCTATCTCTACACCAATCCCTTGAATGCAAATCATCTCGAAAGCAGGCCGATTGATCTCATCGGCCGGCACATCGTAGAGTTCATCGGCCTCCAGCGCTTCGAGCAACGCGTGAAGGCCCATCTTGACCGCTGCTTCGGCGGCGAAGTCGTCGACTACACCTTTGCCAAGACCGTCGATGCGCGCACGGTGGTGGTTCGCTGCCGCATGACGCCATGCCTGTCGAGCAACGGCAAGCTGATCGGCGCAAATCCTGGTCATACAGGAACATGTCGACCGACGCAGGGCAATTGCGGCCTGAGCGCTGAGGGTAGGGCTGTAGCGCGCCGATGTCGGCGTCGTGCCTCCGGGAAATCGATAGCCCGCGCTGAGAAAAACGCAACGCGGCGCGGGCGATGGGCTTCGATCCTGAGCCGCAGCGCCGTCGATCAATGGCGCTGCGGCAAGGCACAGCGAGGCAGTCGTTCACGGCGTGATCACCGGCTGCGATATCTGCGCTGTCGGATTCAAGAGCCGTGCGGGGTTACGGCCTAGCCATCATAGTGACCAAAATGCGGCCTCGGCAGACGTGACGGTCACCGCCATGTCCACGCCCTTTGTCACGATTGTGCCGCTTGCGCGAAGGTCCGTCACTGTCTTGAGCCCGCCTGCCTTGGGCGGATCGAGAGGCACTACGCTCCCGGCATCGGTTAAAATCCTGCCTCCTTCAGTCCTTCACGGTAGAGATCCTTGTGCCATTGCTCCTTGCTCGGAACGGCGGCCAGCCACCGGTCGACGCTTGGCCGGATGTTATCGCCGATCACGCGGATACGTTGGTCCATTGTTCGCGCCCTGCTATGGCCTTGCAGAAGATTGAGCGCGCGATCGAGTTGAACCCTCTCAGCCCGGACGCTTATCTCTGGACCGCT
This sequence comes from Sinorhizobium sp. 8-89, assembly GCF_030124325.1. Classification (GTDB taxonomy): domain Bacteria; phylum Pseudomonadota; class Alphaproteobacteria; order Rhizobiales; family Rhizobiaceae; genus Sinorhizobium. The sequence continues at coordinate 18,439 of NZ_JASKLR010000025.1, read as the reverse complement.
GCGGGAGCCAACTACGCTCTCAGCCATTTCGAGGCATCGCTGGATTACATTAGCCAGATGGAAGATCGCAGCTTGGCTGACAGGTTTTCAGCTGCCCACTGGGCGATGTTGGATCACATGGATAAGGCGCGTTTTTTTGTGCGCAGAGTTCGCGAAGCCAATCCGGCTTTCGACGCTAAGAGCATCGATGCCTCGCGAAATTGAACTGCTCCTCTGCTCAAAGAAACGTCGCAGTTCCTCAACGTCTTTTTCCGAGCCGAATATTTTTACGAGGAATTGGAGCGTATCCGGATCCGCGGGTTCGGCTCGGAAGAGGAGGATGGCCGCATCATTGACGACTTCAGATTCGGCTTGGGTGCGGGCCAAAGGTGCCGCTCGCTCCAGCGAATCTTTGAGGAGGCTCTTGTGCTGTTTTCTGCGTTCCGCAAGCCAGCTGTCAAAATCGGAGCTGTCGCAGTCACCGCGCCGATGAAGGACTGCTTCAATAGGTCTATGAGGCGCACGAGCCGAGCAACAGGCTCTGCCACACCCTCCTTGTCAATCGACAGGAGATCGGAGGACAGAGACCCCCGATCAACGTAAATCATGGCTTCCGTGAAGGAAAGGAACTGCGCTCCGAGTTCATTTTGGCGAGTCTTTATTCTCGAAACGGTCTTACGCAAGTTCGAAAGCGAAACGGCCTTGTCCTCGTTGCTCCACAAAAACGCGGCCAACTCCTGTCGATACGCGGAGCCGTTTGAGGTTGTGAGCAAGTAAACGAGAATCAGCAATCCCTTTTCCGGAAAAGCAACGTGGTTGCTTTCCGAGTCGACAAGCCTCAAACCTCCAAAGGTCTGCAGACAGGAAGCCATTTTGTCCTTCACGACGCGACCCGATGCAAAAGACGTGCCGGGGCCGGAGGAAAGCTGCCGACTATGTATCAGCGGCAGTTTGTTCCAACCGCGCATTAATTTCAACAACTGCGTTCATTTCTTGGCACGCTATCGTTAGGGTAGATCTCAGCAGCAAATTGCGCGACGATTTCGAGATGTTTGCGACTCTTGCACATCACGGAAGCTGAGCACGATCGACGGTAGGCGGGCGGAGTGCACCGGTTCGAAACGCTCACATCGCCGGTGTTCGAGAGACATACTATGGAAGGTCATGACGAAATCTGAGCGCATGTCTTTTTTGATTACCCAGATGAACGAGGTAGACCTCGAGGCGGCAGCAACCATCATTTCTCGCGCATACGCGGCGCCTCCCTGGAATGAGGACTGGTCAGTCGAAGCCGCAACTGAGCGTGTCTCGCAGCTCTTGGCCGCGCCAAGGCGAATAGCGTTAGCCGCTTGGGATGCAGATAATCTCGTTGGGATCGCAATCGGCACATGGCATCGACACTATGCGGGCCAGTTGCTGTACTTGGAGGAGGTTGCGGTGCTTCCAGCTGCGCAGGGTGCCGGTGTCGGAACGGCACTGCTCGGCGCCATCGTCGAGGCGGCAAAAGCGGCGGGATGTCACAAAGTGTGGCTGGTATCGCAACGCTCGGGTAAAGTATCCGAGTTCTACCGTCGGAATGGATTCGTCTCCAGCGACAAACTCGATATCTACTCCAAAGTGGCTTGAGTTCTAGCAGGCTAGTTGCGGGAGCATTAGCAGGGCGTTTCGCCTGAACGCCGGACAAGCACGCTGCGAAGGCACTCCTGCTCGAAGCTGATGTGGCGACGCACATTGGTGAAGAAGCCGCGCAGCATGTAGCCGGCGGTCTCGGCATTGACGGTCCTGTCCGCCGCGCCAATGCGACCGAGCATTTCGGTCAGTTCCTCGGCGAAACACTCGTCCTCGCAATGCTCGTATTTCAGGCGCTCAAGCAGGGCATGCACTGACGTGTCGTCCGGGAAGCGTTGCTCGATCCAGGCAAAGACCAGCCCTTCCTCGCCGGCATGAAAATCCCTGATCATCGGCCCGAGCATCTTTGCGGCATAGGCGCAGGTCTCGCGGTTGATCTCATCCGGCAGGCTGTCGGCAATGGCTTCCAGGCTGTCGCAGAGCGCGAGCTGGTCCTGATGGGCGCCGGCCAACCAGGTCAACGGCTCAACCGGCGACTCTGTAAAAGCCGGGGGAAGTGTGCCCAACGTACGGCCGTTGATTTTTGCTCTCATGCGCTCCGGCCCTTCCCGCCACCGCCTCATGTGCCGCCTCCATGATCGCAAGATGCATCGAAGGGGGAGTGCGGGCCTTGATTTGAATCAAGGTTGTCGGCGCGCGATTCTGACAGATCAGGGCAGGTTGCGGCGGCATGCGTCGGTGCTCCGTCGTCAGCGATTTGAGAAAGTTGGGGACCCAACCATGAAATACACATTCGAGATGATCGTGCTCGGGGTCGGCGCCTTCCTGGCGCTGGTTGGGGCCGGCTTCGCTCAAGATCGCCTCTTCGGGGCGCATATGTGGGTGCTATTCTTCGTGCTGCTCGGCGGCACGATCCTATTGCTGCAGCGGATCGAGTTCCGCCCGGCGATCGCGGGTGCGGCACCCCGGCAGTCGGAATATTTCGACGAGGTCGTGAAATACGGCGTCATCGCCACGGTCTTCTGGGGCGTCGTCGGCTTCCTGGTCGGCGTCGTCGCGGCGCTGCAGCTTGCCTTTCCGGACCTCAATGTCGAGCCCTGGTTCAATTTCGGGCGCGTCCGGCCGCTGCACACCTCCGCCGTCATCTTCGCCTTCGGTGGCAACGCGCTGATCGCAACCTCGTTCTACGTCGTTCAGCGCACCAGCCGCGCACGCCTCTTCGGCGGCAATCTCGGCTGGTTCGTGTTCTGGGGTTACCAGCTTTTCATCGTGCTGGCGGCAACGGGCTACCTGCTCGGCATCACTCAGAGCCGCGAATATGCCGAGCCTGAATGGTATGTCGACCTCTGGCTGACGATCGTCTGGGTCGCCTATCTCATCGCCTTCCTCGGCACGATCCTGGTGCGCAAGGAGCCGCACATCTATGTGGCCAACTGGTTTTATCTCGCCTTCATCGTCACGATCGCCATGCTGCACATCGTCAACAATCTGGCGGTGCCGGTCTCGTTCTTCGGTTCGAAGAGCTACTCGGCCTTCTCGGGCGTCCAGGACGCGCTGACGCAATGGTGGTACGGGCATAATGCCGTCGGCTTCTTCCTGACGGCCGGCTTCCTGGCGATGATGTATTACTTCATCCCCAAGCAGGTGAACCGCCCCGTCTACTCCTACCGGCTGTCGATCATCCACTTCTGGGCGCTGATCTTCATGTATATCTGGGCGGGTCCGCACCATCTCCATTATACGGCGCTGCCAGACTGGGCGCAGACCCTCGGCATGGTCTTCTCCGTCATGCTCTGGATGCCCTCCTGGGGTGGCATGATCAATGGCCTGATGACGCTTTCGGGCGCCTGGGACAAGGTCCGCACCGATCCCATCGTCCGCATGATGGTCATGTCCGTGGCCTTCTATGGCATGGCGACGTTCGAAGGGCCGATGATGTCGATCAAGACGGTCAACTCGCTCAGCCACTATACCGACTGGACCATTGGCCACGTGCATTCCGGCGCGCTCGGCTGGAACGGGCTCATCACCTTCGGCGCGATCTATTATCTCGTCCCGAAGCTCTGGAACCGCGAGCGGCTCTACAGCATGCGCATGGTCAACTGGCACTTCTGGCTCGCCACCCTCGGCATCGTCGTCTACGCCGCCGTCATGTGGGTCGCCGGCATCCAGCAGGGGCTGATGTGGCGTGAATACGACGACCAGGGCTTCCTCGTCTATTCCTTCGCGGAATCGGTCGCGGCCATGTTCCCTTACTATGTGCTGCGTGCTGCCGGCGGCGGCCTGTTCCTCGCCGGAGCGCTGCTCATGGCCTTCAACGTAACAATGACGATCCTCGGACGCGTGCGCGACGAAGCCCCGATCCTCGGTGCGACGCCGCTGCCGCAGCCTGCGGAATAGGAGGACAGACCCATGTCCATTCTCGATAAACACGCCACCCTTGAACGCAACGCCACGCTCCTCCTGGTCGGCTCGCTGCTCGTCGTTTCGATCGGCGGCATCGTGGAAATCGCGCCGCTCTTCTATCTCGAAAACACCATCGAGAAGGTCGAAGGCATGCGGCCCTATTCGCCGCTGGAACTCGCCGGACGCGACATCTATGTCCGTGAAGGCTGCTATGTCTGCCACAGCCAGATGATCCGGCCGTTCCGCGACGAAGTCGAGCGCTACGGACACTACTCGCTGGCGGCGGAGTCGATGTACGACCATCCGTTCCAGTGGGGCTCGAAGCGCACCGGGCCCGATCTCGCACGCGTCGGAGACCGCTACTCCAACGAATGGCACGTCCAGCACATGATCGAGCCGCGCTCGGTCGTGCCTGAATCGGTGATGCCGAGCTACGCTTTCCTCAAGGAAACGCCGCTCGAGGTGACGAACGTCGCCATGAACCTCAAGGCCAACAGGGCCGTCGGCGTTCCCTACACGGACGAGATGATCGATAACGCGGCTCAGGACCTGAAGGCGCAGGCCGATCCCAACGCCGACACCGCCGGTGTCGAGGAGCGTTACCCGAAGGCCAAGCTCGGCGACTTCGACGGCGATCCGCAAAAGTTGACGGAGATGGATGCGCTCATCGCCTATCTCCAAATGCTCGGCACGCTTGTCGACTTCTCCTCCTATGACGACACCACCGGCTACCGCTGAGGAAGGAAACCGACATGGAAACCTACACGCTCATGCGCCACTTCGCCGACAGCTGGGGCCTCGTCGCCATGATGGTCTTCTTCCTCGGTGTCGTCGCTTTCATCTTCCGGCCGGGCGCCAAGAATGCCGCCCATCAGGCCGCCTTTATCCCTCTGAAGGAGGATTGATCCATGGCGGATAAACACATTGACGAGATCAGCGGCGTCGAGACCACCGGCCATGAGTGGGACGGCATTCGCGAGCTCAACAACCCCATGCCGCGCTGGTGGGTCTACAGCTTCTACGCAACGATCATCTGGGCAATAGGCTACGCAATCGCGTACCCCTCGTGGCCGATGCTGACCGACGCGACCAAGGGCGTGCTCGGCTATTCGAGTCGCTCCGAGGTCAGCGTCGAGCTTGCCAATGCCAAGGCGGCGCAGGCCGGCAACCTGGAGCGGATCGCTTCGAGCTCGCTCGATGAGATCATTGCCGATCCGCAACTGCAGCAGTTCGCCGTTTCGGCCGGTGCTTCCGCCTTCAAGGTGAACTGTGCGCAGTGCCATGGCTCCGGTGCGGCGGGCGGGAAAGGCTTCCCGAACCTGAACGACGACGATTGGCTCTGGGGCGGCAAGCCCGACGAGATCTACCAGACGATCGCGCACGGCATCCGCCATCCCAGCGACGGCGAGACCCGCGTCTCCGAGATGCCGTCCTTCGCGGAGATGCTGGAGCCCGAGCAGTTGAAGCAGACGGCGGCCTTTGTCGTGAGCCTTACCGGCACGCCGTCAAACCCGGCACTGGTCGAGCCCGGCAAACAGCTCTTCGCGGACAACTGCGCTTCGTGTCACGGCGAGGATGCGAAAGGCAGCCGCGAGATGGGCGCGCCTGACCTTGCCGATGCGATCTGGCTGAATGGCGAGGGCGAGCAGGCGATCATCAACCAGATGAAGGCGCCGAAGCACGGCGTCATGCCGGCCTGGCTGCCTCGCATCGGCGACACCACGGTCAAGCAGCTCGCGGTCTTCGTTCACTCGCTCGGCGGCGGGGAATAGGGCCACCGCGGCGCTGCGGTTCGAAGCCGAACCGAACATCAATCGTCCATATCGCCGAAAATATCATAGTCGATGCGACGGCCCACGAGTCGCAACGAGCGATCCGGTTCGATCACATAGGTTTCGTAGACCCGGTGGCCGAAATTGTCGAAGAACTGGTGCGGCACGATGCTGCCGACCGGCGCCTTGGTCAGCCTCGTGCGCGGCTGGCCGCCATAGGTTATGCTGCCGGGAATGGGCTCGAGATAGCGCCCGTAGCCGACCGACGGCGGCGGCGTGGCCGTGCAGGCGCCAAGCAGTAGGGCGGCAAGGAGGGCGAGCGAGGCATGTTTCATGGCAATCCATCCTATCGGTCGCTCGGGAGGTCATAGTCGATGCGGCGACTTATCAATTGCAGCGAACGGTCCGGCTCTATGACATAGGTTTCGGAGACCTGACGCCCGAATTTGTCGCGGAACCGGTGCGGCACGATGCTGCCGACCGGCGCCTTGGTCAGCTTAGTGCGCGGCTGACCGCCATAGGTTATGCTGCCGGGAATGGGCTCGAGATTGCGCGAGTAGCCGATCGACGGCGGAGCGGTGGAGCCGCAGGCGGCGAGCAGAAAACCCAGGCAAATGGCGGGCAGGGCGATCTTCATGACGGTTTTCCTTGGCTCCGGCGATTGCGTCCCTCTCCGTTGCGCGAGGGCCCCGTTGATACACGCTAAACTGGCTGCATATCTTATTCCTTCTTCAACAACGATCAAAGGAGCCAACGAGTTTCGGCGCAGTTTCCTGGTGACGTTTGGTGCTTCGATGCGAATTCTGTTGCATCCGGTGGCCGCTTTGAAGGATGTAAGGAGCCGGACTCGCCGGAGGGCCACGGTCGCGCGAACAGCAGTTCGTGCGTTTTGTTGGGGCTGCCTGCGTAGGCCGCTTTTTGGAAGGCCATCGCCCGACCCGCGTTGCTTCAGGTACTGCCCATGACCGCCGAACAATCGCTCTCGTTTCTCGTCATCGGCACCATGATGGCCTTTTTCATCTGGGACCGCTTCCGCTACGACATTATCGCGTGTTCGGCGCTGATGCTCTCGGTCGCGGTCGGCATCGTACCCTTCGACCATGCCTTCGACGGCTTCAGCGACGATATCGTCATCATCGTCGGCAGCGCGCTCATCGTCAGCGCGGGTGTTGCGCGCTCCGGCGTTGTGGATGCGGCGATCCAGCGCTTCCTGCCGGACCTGACCTCGGTGAGGGCGCAACTCGCGCTTCTCGTCGTCACCGTCACGGTGCTTTCCGCCTTCATCAAGAATATCGGGGCGCTGGCGATCATGATCCCGGTCGCCTTCCAGTTCGCGCGGCGGTCGAACGTGCAGCCTTCGGTGTTCCTGATGCCGATGGCCTTCGGCTCGCTGATCGGCGGGCTTATGACGCAGATCGGCACCTCGCCCAACGTGGTCGTGTCGCGGATGCGGCAGGATCTCACCGGCGAGAGCTTCACGATGTTCGATTTCACCCCCGTCGGCGCATCGCTGGCGGCGGTCGGTGCGGTGTTCCTGCTTTTCGCCTATCGGCTGGTGCCGGAGCGCAAGAGCCAGCACGTTTCCGTCAACCAGGCGATCGAAATCACCGACTATACGTCCGAAGCGATTGTCCCGGCCGGCTCGCCGATGATCGGCAAGCCGCTCGGAAACCTGGTCAAGCTCGGCGACGGCGGCGCCGTCGTCATCGCCATCTTCCGGCGCGGCACGCATCTGGCACCGCTGCCCGATATCAAGGTCGAGTCCGACGATATCCTGCTGCTCGAAGGCGGGCCGGCGGCGCTCGACCGCATCGTTTCCCAGGCGAAGCTCAGGATTTCCGGCGACCGCTCGCCGGCAGCCAGCAATGGCAAGGCGCCGGCCGACATCGAGGCGGTCGAGGCGGTGATCGCCAGCGGCTCGCCGCTCGTCGGCATGACAGCGCAGCGGCTGGCACTCTTCAACAATCACAACATCAACCTCTTGGCCGTCAGCCGCCAGGGCGAGCGGCTAAAACAGCGTCTCGGCAACATCCGGCTGCAGGCCGGCGACATCGTCGTCTTGCAGGGGACGCGGCGCGACCTGCCGCCCTTCCTGCAGGATTTCGGCTGCCTGCCGCTTGCCCAGCGCGAAATCCTGCTCGGCACAATCCGCCGCGCGACCGTGCCGCTGCTCGTGCTCGCCGCCGCCATGGGGGCGACTGCGATCGGCGTCGTGCCGGTGCCGGTCGCGTTCTTCGCGGCGGCGCTGGCCATGGTGATCTTCCGCGTCATCCCGCTGCGCGACGTCTACCGCGCGGTCGACGGGCCGATCCTCGTCATGCTGGCGGCTCTGATCCCGGTCAGCGACACGCTGCGCACCACCGGCGGCTCGGACCTCATCGCCGGCTGGCTGAGCGGCATTGCCTCGGGTCTCCCGCCCGCGGGCGCGCTTGCCCTCATCCTCATGGCAGCGATGGCCGTCACGCCCTTCCTCAACAATGCCGCCACCGTGCTCGTCATGGCGCCGATCGCCGCGAGTTTCGCCGCGGCGCTCGAATATCGGCCGGATGCCTTCCTGATGGCGGTGGCAATCGGCGCGGGCTCGGATTTCCTGACCCCGATCGGCCACCAGTGCAACACGCTGGTGATGGGTCCCGGCGGCTACCGCTTCAGCGACTATCCGCGCCTTGGCCTGCCGCTTTCCGCCGTCATCGTGCTCGTTGCCGTACCGATGCTGATGTGGGTCTGGCCGCTCCACTAGGCATATTGACAGTGGGCAGGGGCCGTCGCTTGGTCCAGATAGTTCCTCTTGTACCAGTCGGCGATTTCGCCACCGGTCGCGAGCCACACTTCGCGCCGTGAGGTGATATGGGCCAGCGCTCTCTCGAGGTGTTTGCTGCGGTGGGGATGGCCGATCAGGAACGGGTGCAAGCAGATCGCCATGACCCGGCCCGTTTTCGCGCCGTCCTCATAGAGCACGTCGAACTGGTCGCGGATCGTTTGCGCAAAAGCCTCGCCGCTCTGGCCCTGTTCGAGAAAGGCGGCAAAGTCGTTGATCTCGACCGAATAGGGCAGCGACAGCATCGAGCCGCTTTTCACTCGCATCGGGTAGGGCTGCTCGTCATTGACCCAGTTGGCGACATATTCGATGCCGGCTTCGGCGAGCAGGTCGAGCGAGCGGTGTGATTCCGTCAGTCCGGGGCTCAGCCAGCCGCGCGGCCGCTTTCCGGTGCTTCGCTCGATCGTCTCGACCACGGTTCTGACGATCTGGCGCTCCTCTTCCTCTGGCTGGCCATTGATCATCGTCGAGTTGTTGGTGCCGTGGCCCATCCATTCCCAGCCGAGCGCCTTGCCGGCCTCGATGATGCGCGGGTAGTGGTCGCAGACGTCGGAGTTGAGTGCCACGGTGCCCCTGACCCCGTATTTCTCCATCACCTCCATCAGCCGCCATACGCCGACGCGGGCGCCGAAATCGCGCCACGAATAGTTGAGCACATCCGGCACGAAGCCGGCGGTCAGTTGCGTGATCGAACTCGAAGGCCGGTCGAACAGGAAGTGCTCGACATTGGGCACGACCCAGACCGCAACCCTTGCGTCGCCCGCCCAGCGCAGCGGCGGACGGTCGACGATGGCGGAATATTCAAAGCGGTCGTGGTGCTGCGGTGCCGTTGAAATCTGGGACATGGTCTTTCTCCTTCAGTTGATCATGGACGCAGCAGGGCCTTCCGAAGAGGGCGATCTGCCGCCTGCGCTGAAGGTAAGCCACTCGATGTATCCGAAAAATGCGCTACAATTCCGAGCACAACGGACAATAATGTCCGAAATGGAGTTGGCAGATGGACAGTCTCGGATCGCTCAACGCTTTCGTCCAGGCGGCGGACGCCCGCAGCTTCACGCTCGCCGGGCGGCAATTGGGCGTATCGTCCTCGGCGGTCGGCAAGGCGGTGGCGCGGCTGGAAGAACGGCTCGGCGTGCGGCTTCTCCATCGCTCGACGCGCTCGATCACGCTGACACCGGAGGGGGCGCTCTTCCTCGAACGCTGCCGACGCATCTTCTCGGAGGTCGAGGCGGCAGAACAGGAGATCGCCCAGACGCAGGGCGCGCCACGCGGCAAGCTACGCATCAGCATGCCGCTCATCGGCATGCTGATGATGCCGGCGCTTTCAGCCTTCATGCGCGCCTATCCCGAGATCGAACTCGACCTCGATTTCAGCGACCGGCTTGTCGACGTGATCGACGAAGGTTTTGATGCCGTTGTGCGCGCCGGCGAGGTCAGCGACTCGCGGCTGATGATTCGATCGCTCGGCACCTTCCGACTCATGCTCGTCGGCTCGCCCGACTATTTCGCGCGAAGGGCCGTGCCGCGTACGCCGGAAGATCTGAAATCCCATGCCTGCCTGCAGCATCGCTACGCGACCAGCGGCAAGCTTGAACGCTGGCCGCTCAAGCGCGGGCAGAGGGACATCGAACTGCCGACGACGGCGGTCGTCAACACGATCGAGCCACTGATCTATATGGCAGAGCAGGGGCTCGGCATCGCCTGCCTGCCGGATGTCGGTATCCGCCGCCAGCTTCGTGACGGCACGCTCGTCAGCGTGCTTGACGAGCACGTCGAACATTCCGGCCCGTTCCGGATCCTCTGGCCTTCCAGCCGCTACCTTTCACCCAAACTTCGGGTTTTCGTGGATTTCATGGCGGAGAACCTATTTTCGGTGTGAGGCGTTCGGGGCGCGCGCCCTATCAAGAGTCTCCGGTGCCCAAGGACTTCGGCGCGCTGGATTCCTGCGACGAGCAGAGGGAATGAGGGGAATTTGCTGCAGTGGCCCGGCACGATTGGCGACCGACGCGTCGGTAATGTGATTGGCTCTGCCGTTCGGCCACTGACCGCCAACGGCGACAAATCACGCGTTGTGACGAAGTTTCTGCCTTGTATTGTGTTATGTTATTTAGTAACAGAATACCGCCACAACGAGACACCCACCCGTGTTGATATCTCCCTGCCTCCCTCATCCACCGGTTGCTTACCATTGCGATTCATGTCACCAAGGGCGCGATGGTGCTGCTTCCGTGACCCGGGAGCGGCTGAAAAGGGAACACGGTGAGGACGACCCAGGAGGGGCCGAAACCGTGGCTGCCCCCGCAACTGTGAGCGGAAAGCGCATTCACACTATGTCACTGGCGACAAGCCGGGAAGACGTGGATGCGCGGCGACCCGCGAGCCAGGAGACCTGCCATCGAACCGATCAACCACAACGGACGGGGTGTTCCGATGGAAAAGAACTGGCTTCTGCTTGGCGGGCAACCGTCTTCTTGCATTTTCGCCGTTTTCTCTCCGGCCCAGCCCGGCGGAGATGAGCCATGGCGAAATCAGACTTCCGACAGCACAAGATAACCCTTTGCACCGATTGCCGCTTCACCGGAGGGCCGTGCCGGCCCGGCGCCGCGCTGCTCGCGCAGTTGAACCGCAGCGTCTGCGCCCTCGGCAGGCCGCTCGACCGGGATTTCGCCATCGCCGGCACCGTCGCGATGACCGCCTGCACACGGCCTTGCACCATCGCCTTCCAGGCGACCGGCAAAGCGACCTACCTCTTCGGCGACATTTCGCCGGAGGAAAACATCGACGATCTCGTGAGCTTCGCCGCCACTTTTGCCAAGGGGCAGGGCAGCGTCTTGCCCTCGGCCGTGCGTGACGGCCAGTCGGAGCAGGACGGACACGGCGAGTCGTTTCCCGCTTTTCCGCGTCCGGGCTTCGGGCCGGACGCCAAGGGCCTTTCCCGCATTCCGGCAGCGATCCTCGTCTCCGAGGAAACCGCAGGGCGGTTCCAATGAGCGAAGAGGGCACTTTCATGAGCTGTGACAAGTTCAGTGGGCCGCCGGATGCGGGCGGAAAACCGCTTCACGCCTTTCCTGATCCCGCTGCGGGCGTCAGCCTCCGCGTCGAAGGGCTGGAATGGGGGCCGCGCCCTGGTCTCCGCCTCGTCCGCGACATCGGCTTTTCCGTCGCGCCGGGCAGCCGGCTGGCGATCATCGGCCCGAACGGCGCCGGCAAGACCTCGCTCTTGCGCTGCCTCTACCGCGCGGTCGAGCCGATCGCCGGCCGCGTCGAGATCGACGGCGTGAGCCTCTGGGCGATGACCGCCCGCGAGGCGGCAAGGACGATCGCCGTGGTGCTGCAGGAAATGCCCGGCGATTTCCCCTTCAGCGTGCGCGATGTCGTGATGATGGGGCGGATCCCGCGCCGCGAGGGGATCAGCGGCTGGAGCGATCGCGACCGCGAGCGGGTGGCGCATGCGCTCGAGCATCTCGACCTTGCCCACCTTGCGCGGCGGCAGTTCGCCACGCTTTCGGGCGGCGAGAAGCAGCGGGTGCTGATTGGCCGCGCGCTTGCCCAGGAGCCGAAGATCATCATCCTCGACGAGCCGACCAACCACCTCGACATCCGCCACCAGCTCGAAATCCTCAATCTCCTGCAGACGCTGAAGCTGACGATTGTCACGACGCTACACGACATCAATCTCGCGGCCGAGTTCGCGACCGATGTCGCGATCCTTACGGACGGGCGGCTCGCCGCCTTCGGCCCGCCGGAGACGGTGCTGGAGCCTTCGGCGCTCTCGGCCGCCTTTGGTGTCTACGCGACCGCGCATGACGATGCCACCGGCTGCTCCCGCTTTTCCTTCACGCTCTCGCCGCCCGCAGCGCCTGCCGTCGCGCGATCTTCCCGTTCCACAGGAGCCACACGATGAACAGACTTCTTTTTGCCGCCGGCCTGTTTGCCCTTGCGGCGGCGCCGGCGCTTGCCCATCCCGTGACCGTCAAGAGCTGCAACCGCGAAGTCAGCTTCGACACCGCGCCCAAGCGCGCGATCTCCAACGACGTTAATCTCACCGAGATGATGCTGGCCTTGAAGCTGCAGGATCGCATGGTCGGCTATACCGGCGTTTCGGGCTGGAAGACGCTGGACGAACGCCTGCGCGAGGGCGTCAAGGAGTTGCCCGAACTCGCGGAAAAATATCCGACAAAGGAAGTGCTGCTCAACGCTGATGCCGATTTTTACTTCGCCGGCTGGAACTACGGCATGAAGGTCGGCGGCGAGGTGACGCCGGAGACGCTGTCGCCCTTAGGCATCAAGGTCTATGAGCTCACCGAGAGCTGCATCCACATCATGGCCAAGGGCAAGCCGACGATGGAGGACGTGTTCATCGATCTCCTGAACCTTGGCCGCATCTTCGGTATCGAGGAGCGCGCGGAGGCGCTGGTCGCGGGCTACCGTCATGAACTCGCCGGCATCACCGGCAAGATCAAGAGCGCCGAGCGACGGGTGCGCGTCTTCGTCTACGATTCCGGCGAGGAAAAGCCGTTTACCTCCGGCCGCTACGGCATCCCGACGGCGATGATCGAGGCGGCCGGCGGCGTCAACATCGTTGATGATGTCGAGAAGAGCTGGACGGAAATCTCCTGGGAGCCGGTGATCGACCGCAATCCGGAGGTGGTCGTGATCGTCAATTACGGCGAAGTGAGCGCCGAGCAGAAGATCGCCTTCATGAAGAACAATCCGGTCTTCAGGAATGTGGACGCGGTGAAGAACGACCGCTTCGTCGTGCTCGAATATGTCGAGGCGACGCCCGGGCCGCGCAACATCGAGGCGATCGGGCGGTTGGCGAAGAGTTTTCACGCAGAAGCGATGTGAGTAGCGATGGCGTGAAGAGGGATTGCGTCAGCTTTCCGCGCTTGCTGTCGCGGCGTCGCGGCACTGGCGGAAGTCGCGATGACTCACGCCAGAGCCTCACTCCCGTGCTCGTCACGGGGATCCACCAGCGCCCACGTCGGCGGCGCGCAAGAGCGGCTGCTCATCACCGCGACCGCATGAAGAAGGCTCTGCAACCTAATGATTTCTAATAATGATGCCGCGGCATCTGGCCCTCAAGTCCGGGAAACCCGAAGGCTGCAACCGACGTGAAATCCGCGCTTTTCTTCCTCGCAGCGGCGTTGTTGTTCTGCCTGACTGTCACCGCCGCCGTTTCGCTCGGCTCGGCGCCGATCCCGGTTGCGACCGTCTGGTCGATCATTGCGGCGAAGATCGCGCCGGGCAGCGTCGAGGTCCTGTGGTCGGCCGGTCGTGAAAGCATCGTCTGGGACGTGCGCCTGCCGCGCGTCGTGCTCGCCGGACTCGTCGGGGCGGGTCTTGCCGTGACCGGCGCCGTGCTGCAATCGGTGACGCGCAATCCGCTGGCCGATCCGCATCTCCTCGGCGTCTCGGCCGGCGGGGCGCTCGGGGCCATCGTCGCTCTGCTCCACACCGGTCTTGTCCTTGGCCTTGCGACGGTGCCGCTCTTCGCCTTCGCCGGTGCGCTCGGCGCCACTGCGCTGGTGGCGCTCGTCACCCGCGTGCTCGGCACCGGCGCCGACCGCCTCGTGCTTTCCGGCGTCGCCGTCGCCTTCACGCTCACGGCGGCCGGCAATCTCCTGATTTTTCTGGGCGACCCGCGCGCCGTGCACACGGTGATCTTCTGGATGCTCGGCGGTCTCGGCCTCGCGCAGTGGCCGCATCTCGTCTACCCGGCGCTGGCGCTCGCCGTCTGCCTCGGCTGGCTCACCATCCGGGCGCGCGAGATCAACGCGCTCGCCATGGGCGACGAGACGGCGATGACGCTCGGCATTCCGGTGCGCCGTTTCCGCCTGATGCTCTTCGTGATCACCGCGCTGCTTACCGGGGTGATGGTGGCGTTCTCCGGCGCGATCGGCTTCGTCGGGCTGATGATCCCCCATTTCGTCCGCCTCTTCGCCGGCAAAGGCCGAAAGCGGGATGAGTCGGACA
>NZ_JASKLR010000025.1:0-3909 GCF_030124325.1 Sinorhizobium sp. 8-89 | reverse complement strand
ACAATGTCCGACTCATCCCGCTTTCGGCCTTTGCCGGCGCGCTGACGCTGATCCTCGCCGACCTCATCGCCCGCGTCGTCATGGCGCCCGAGGACATGCCGATCGGCATCGTCACCGGGCTTGCTGGCGGCATCGCCTTCATCGGCATTCTCAAGCGTCGGGGATGAGCCACGCTCTGCCATCACGTGCTGTCCAGGACGCTCTCGGCTGGTAACGTGGCGGCATGGTGTCTCTTTTGGCGGCCCTCGTTAGGTTTGGAGGCCCGCCACAGGCACGCATTCGGCCGCAAATGCCATCAGCAGGTTCAAACCTTCCGGCCAGCGGCCAAGACCGCTCTCGCCATTGATGTGACCGCGCGCGCCGATTTTAACGAACCGGCTTTGCCATTGGCGGGCACGGCTTCGTGCGTACGCCGGGGTGCCGTAGGGGTCGTCGGCGCTGGCGACGATGACGGAGGGAAAACGAAGTGCGGCCGTGGGTGGGTTTGCGAACCCCTTCGCTTCGCTCGGAAATGCCGCCGCTTGTGGATCCGGGACCGCCACAAGGAACGCGCCGGCGACCGGCAGGGCGGAAGCCTGTTGCCAGTGCGCGACGAGAAGGCAGGCGAGACTGTGCGCCACGAACACGGGAGGCGTGGGCGCCGCGGCGACCGACCGCTCCAGCGCGGAAATCCAGTCCGCCAGTTCCGGGCTGTCCCAGCTCGTCGGCCGGAATCGCTGCATTCGCGGGTCTTCGTTCTCCCAGTGCGTCTGCCAGTGGGCCGCGCCCGAGCCGCCGATCCCCGGCAGAATGATGAAGGTAGTCATGGGGTCTCCTGTGGTTTCCGATGCCCGGGAGAGGATGACGGCTTTCATTCTTGCCTGGAATGCAGAACTATCGGAGAACGTCTCCGATTTCCGATGAATTGAAGGCCGGACATGACATTGGTGGAAAATCATCGCACGCTCGACCCGACCGACATCGCCATCCTCGAAGCGCTGCAGGACGATGGCCGGATCGCAATCTCGGAACTGGGGCGCCGGGTGGGGCTCTCGCAGCCGGCGACGTCGGAACGCGTCAAACGGCTGGAAGAGCGCGGCTTCATCGTCGGCTATGGTGCGCGGGTCGATCCGGCCGCGCTCGGACTGGGCATGATGGCCGTCATCCGGCTGCGCACCACACACGAGAATATCCAGCCCTGTCTCAAGCAGTTCGCCGAGATGCCGCATATCGTGGAAGTGCTGCGGCTGACCGGGGAGGATTGCTTTCTGCTGAAGGTGCTGGTTCCATCGCCCGGAGAGCTTGAAACGATCGTCGACTCGATCGCAAGGTTCGGGGCGGTAACGACGTCTCTGGTCCTGCGCGCGGAGCCGCCGAAATCCATCGGCCGGGCTCTGCTCAGGCGGCGATGAGCTAACGGCGTCGTGACCGGCATGGAAACCGCCTGATCGGCCGCTATTTGAAAGGCGGAAGTCACGAGAGGCAAGGAATGGCTGACGAGATCGAGACCTGCACACCGGAAGAGGTCCTTAAGTTCTGGTTCACGGAGCTTTCCTATGAGCAATGGTTCACGCCGAGTGACGAACTCGACCGGCATTGCGTGCAGCGCTTCCAGGCCTCGCATCTGGCGCTTTCGAGAAAGCTCGACGACATTTGGCGCGAGACGCCCCGCAACCGGCTCGCCGCCATCATCCTGTTCGACCAGCTGCCGCGTAACATGTATCGCGGCTCGCCGCTCGCCTTCGCCACCGATTGCCTGGCGCTGCGCGAGGCGAATCTCGCCATCGGCGCGAGCGCCGATCTGGCGGTGCCCAAGGAATGGCGCGCCTTCTTCTACATGCCGTTCGAGCATTCGGAAAACCTGGCTGACCAGACGATGGCGGTAAAGCTTTTCACAGAGCTCGGCGATGCCGATTATCTCGACTATGCCATCCGCCACCGCCAGGTGATCGAGCAGTTCGGCCGATTCCCCCACCGCAACGCCATCCTCGGTCGGACCTCGACAGCGGCCGAGGAGGCTTATCTGGCTGAGCCGGGCGCAGGGTTTTAGCAGTCCCGGTGGTGAGCCAATACCGACGGACGCACTAAAGGAGGAAAGGATGAGCGAAAGCAACTTGCCCTGGGAAGGGGGATGCCGCTGCGGCGGAGTGAGGTTCAAGGTCAGCGCCCCGCCGCTTCTGACAATGGCCTGCCATTGCACCGGCTGTCAGCGGATGACCGCCAGCGCCTTCTCGCTGAGCGCCGCGATCCCGAGCGAAGGGTTTGCCGTGACGACGGGCGAGCCGGTGATCGGCGGCCTCCACGGCGCAACCCGGCATTATTTCTGCCCGCACTGCATGAGCTGGATGTTCACGCGTCCGGAGGGCATGGACTGGTTCGTCAACGTCCGCGCGACGATGCTCGACGATCCGAGCTGGTTCGCGCCGTTCATCGAAACCTGGACGAGCGAGAAACTACCCTGGGCGACGACGCCCGCCGTCCATAGCTACGAGACGCTGCCGCCCATGGAGGCCTATGAGGGGCTTCTGGAAGAATATCGCAAACAGGCCGGAAGCCCGGCGGCATAAGCGGGAGGGGCGTTTGCCGTTTCGCAGAACCGCAAGCGGTATCTCTGGACTAGGAAAACCGTTCCCAGGCCGCTTGCCGCGATATGCCCAGCGCCTGGCCGATATGGGCCCAGCTGACCCGCCGCGACCGGAGCGTTTCCACGACGGATTGGAGCTGGTTGCTCTTGCCTTCAACCGTGTCCTCGATCGGCTTCAAAAGGGACAGCAGCCGCTCCGTCGGCGCTTCCTCCAGCGGCGCGCGGGGCGGCCGTTTTGATGTTGCGGTCAAGATGTAGTCGTTGCAGGTCGCAACACACTCGTCGCAGATGAAGATGCGGCCGTGGCCGGCCACCAGCTTGTCGACCTCGTCACTCGGCCGCAGGCAGAACGAGCAATAGCAGGTGGCGGTCTGCGGCAGGGCCTCCGACGATGCGCAAGGTTCCGAGACCCTCGGGTTGGCACTCATCGTTGCCTCCATGTCAGGAATATCTTGACAGTCAAGCTGACACCACGCGGCGTCAAGCGCGCCGGTCCGTTGCGATTGTCAGCGGGCCTCGATCATTGAACTGCGCAATTCCGGATGGAAGACAGCTACACACTTTTCCTTTCGGCGGCGGCCGCCTTGCGGCCATCCGCCTCGAAAGCGTCCAGGGCATCCTCGAGGTCCTCGAAGATCATCGAGGGGCCGATCTTTGCGATCACCCCGGCTCGTTCGAGGATCTCGCGCGCTTCGAAATGCAGCTCGGCGATCGCAAGCACGATGCCGCGCCTGCCGAGATCGTCATGAACCTCATCGAGCATGCCGGCTGCGGAACTGTCGATTTTGGCGATCGCGCTCGCATCCATAACGAACCACCGGGTATCGGCCGGCAGTTCGTCGGTGACGGTGCGCAGGCGTGCCCGAACGTAATCGGTGTTGAAGAAAAGGAGACTGCCCTGGACCATGTAGACACAGAAGCCGGGCACCGGGCGTGCGGCGGGGACGCGATGCAGCTTGTAGAAGCCGTCACGGCCGGAAAGGCGGCCGAGCAGGGCGTCACGCGGAAACATGGTCTTGCGCAAAACGTAGACCAGCGTCGCGGCGATGGCCGTAACCACGCCCTTCAGGACGCCGAAGCTGATCGGCCCGAACAATGCGATCAGCGCGAAGACGAATTCGATGCGGCTGATGCGCCAGATCTCCTTCAGCGCGGAAAGATCGATCAGGCTGAGCGCGGTTGCCACCAGCACCGCGCCGAGCGTGGGGATCGGCAGGATGCGCAGGACGTCGCCGAAGAACAGGAGGACCGCCATCAGCGCCGCGGCCGCCACGATGCTCGCGATCTGCGACCGGCCACCGACGCTGAAGTTTACTGCCGTGCGCGAGTCCGAAGCCGTGACGGGG
>NZ_JASKLR010000024.1 GCF_030124325.1 Sinorhizobium sp. 8-89 | reverse complement strand
GCCCTTGGCCGCTTTCTTCTTGCCGGCGCTGTCCCTGCGTGCCTTGCGCTCGGTGGTCGCCTGCACGGTTCGGTTCACGTCGGCGATCCGCTTTTCGGCATCGGCGAGGTCGTGCTCGGCAGCCGCCAGTTCCAGGGCTTTCCGCTCGCGATAGTGGCTCCAGTTGCCGCCGTAGCGGGTGGCGTCGAGCGTGGTCATCTCGACGATCGCATCGACCGTGTCGAGCAGTTCGCGGTCGTGGCTGACGACGATCGCCCCGCCCTTCCAGCCGGCGAGAAGCTCGATCACCGCCCGCCGGCCATCCCGGTCGAGATTGTTGGTCGGTTCGTCCAGGATCAGGAAATCCGGCTCGCGGAAGATCAGGGCCGCGAACCCGGCGCGGGTCCGCTCGCCGCCGGACAGCGTCGAAAGCAGAGTTTCGGCCGTCGCCGCGAGCCCGGCGCGTGCCAGGGCCTCGTTCATGCGGGCCTGCAGCATCCAGTCGGCATCGGCGAGCTCTTCCGCCGTCGCGCTGCCTCTTTCGGCACGGGCAAGCAGGGCGAGCGCGTCGCGCGTCCCGAACAGATCCGCGATCCCCTCGTCGGTCGCTACCTGCACGCTCTGGCGCAGCACTTCGAACGTACCGGAGACGGAGACCGTGCCGGACGCGGGCGAAAGCTCGCCACTGACGAGCTTCAGCAGCGTCGTCTTGCCGACGCCGTTGCGGCCGACAAGCCCGGTCCGTTCGGGACCGAAGCTGATATTCAGGTTTGAGAAGAGCGGCCGGCCGTCAGGCGTGGACCACGAAAGATTGGCAAGCGTAATGGAAGGCATGGACAGAATCCCCGATTGCAAGGCGAAGCGGCATTGCGATCTGGGCAGAATCCATGTTTGACCGTCCTGTTGGTGCTGCGATTGTGGCTATCTATGCAGCAAATGCGGAGGATTCAAGGGATAGGCGAGCGAGGGCGTCACGGATCTCGAAAGATTTGCCGCCGAGTGGTATCAATTTGTAATTGCTGGCAGCGTCAGCTACACGAAGTTTCACAAAGGCCGTCGGCTGACAAAGTTCGGATACATCTCGTCGTAATTCTCCATCGCATGATGTTCGAAATCGCGATGGAGGCTCCAATGAAACAGCGCTGGCTTATAACAGGAAGTTCGAGGGGCATCGGCCATGCACTGGTGCAAGCTGTTCTGGAGGCTGGTCATAAGGTCGTCGTAACAGCGCGCAGCATCGAGGGATTGTCCGATGTATCGGCACGCTTCGGGGATCGCGTCATTCTGTTCCCGCTCGACGTCACGGACCCCGTTGCCGCTGCTTCCGCTGTTCAGAAAGCCGTTGATGGATTTGGAGGTCTGGACGTTGTCGTGAATAACGCGGGCTACGGAACGGTAAACCGATTGAAGATGCGAGCCTCGAGGACTTTCGTCGCGAGATAGAGACGAACTTGTTCGGAACCATCACCGTTACGAAGGCGGCCATCCCGGTTCTGAGGCAACAGCGCAAAGGACACCTCATAAACCTCTCTTCCGTCGGAGGGCGCCTCGGTGCGCCGGGCCGGGCTGCCTATTCCACAGCCAAGTGGGGTGTCGAAGGCTTTTCCGAGGTTCTTGCGAAGGAAATGGCGCTGGTCGGCGTGAGAGTGACCATAATCGAACCGGGCGGCTTTCGAACGGATTTCGCAGGTGGATCGACTGTCTTGCACGATGGCCGGCCGGAATACGACGCCGTTGTTGGGACTGCCGCACGCCAACAGCGGGAATATAACGGCCGCCAACCTGGCGATCCTACTAGAGCAGCCCACGCCATTCTGCAGATCTCGCAGCTCGACGATCCGCCGCTTCGCCTCGCGCTTGGCACCGACGCAGTCAAGGCAATCCGAACCGCCAGCGAGACGCGACAAGCAGAGTTGGACGCCTGGGAAGCACTGAGCGTGTCTACCGACTTTGACGCTTCAGAGCTGCCGCAGTTGGTTCCAACCGGCCGCCCCATTTAACGTCCGGGCTGCGGAAACCATCGTCACTCTGTATCGCAATCAGGCGACGCTTCGTTCCAGAGTGGTGCTGCCACGACATAGTCGAGAGACACGTCACTCCTCATAACAATCGCTCTTACAATGAAAGGAAAAAACGTGCCTCTTCACCATCATATATTCGCCGTCCTTGCGACCGGTGCCCTCTTGCTGTCGGGGCAGGCCATGGCGGAGCAGAAACCCACCATTGTGCTCGTCCATGGCGCCTTCGCCGAATCGAGCAGTTGGAACGGCGTGGTTAAGGACCTCGAAGCGGACGGTTATTCTGTTGTCGGCGCCGCAAATCCGCTACGCGGGGTCAAGGCTGATGCGCAAACCGTCTCGTCACTGCTTTCCAGCATCCGCGGTCCGGTCGTTCTCGTCGGTCACTCCTACGGCGGTAGCGTGATCTCCGGAGCCGCGCTCGGCCACGACAACGTGAAAGCGCTGGTTTTTGTCTCTGCCTTTGCTCCGGAAGCCGGTGAAAGCGCGGCAGACCTGAGCGCGAAGTTTCCAGGCAGCACGCTTGCGCCGACGCTGGCGCCTCCCGTCGAACTGGCCGATGGCGGCCATGACCTCTACATCGATCAGGCGAAGTTCCACGAGCAGTTTGCGGCGGATGTACCGAAATCGGAGGCCAAGCTGATGGCAGCTAGTCAGCGGCCCATAGCGGAGGCCGCCCTCAAGGAACCGGCCGGAGCACCGGCCTGGAAGGACATACCCTCTTGGTTCGTCTATGGTGACGCCGACAAGAACATCCCCCCGGCCGTTCTGGCCTGGATGGCCGAGCGCGCAGGATCCAAGGAAACGGTCGTCGTCAAACGCGGCTCCCATGTGGTCATGGTTTCCCATTCTGATACCGTCGCCCGATTGATCGAAAAGGCGGCGGCTGAACACTGACCCATCTGGCGAGAAAAGCGGGAGTAAAGTTGCTATATCCGGCGAACGATCTGGACCACACCTAGAGTGCGGCGGCGGAATTGACGACAGCGGCGAGAGCATCGATCCCGCGCCTTGCCGCTACTCCGGCGCGGCTGTGCTTCCGCCAATCGGAAACACGTCCGCTCTCGACCCGTTGCGGTCATCCGGCTCCAAGTACCGAATGACAAAAAGGTACGTCGAGGCGGACGTTGGTTTCTGCCTTAGTCGGCTTCAAGCAGTCGCCCAGAAATTCGATGAAGCGTTGCGTCGTTGCCGAAGTAGACGCGTGTCGATGGCGGCGAAGACAGAGCGGCGACGATTTCCTCCGCCAGAAGCGCGATGCCTAACGTCGGTGTTGAGCCGGCGTTCTCAGCGCATCGGATGCAAGGAGACGCGAAGAGCGAGCAGGCGGTCGCATTACTCGGCGTCAGTTCAACTCGATACGTTCTCCCGTTGCCGCCGAGCGTTTTACCGCATCGACTACCCTCAAGGTTTCGAGCCCCTCACGCCCGCTGACAAGCGGCGGTTCGTCTCCGCGGATCACCTTGCAAAATTGCCTGATCTGCAGAACGAGCGGGTCCTCGTCGTCGACCTCGATACGCGTTTGGTCAAATGGTTGCCACCAACTCCGTTTACCAGGATTGCGCCAGACCTCGAGCGACGGAACAGCCAGCGACCCGTGCGTTCCTCCGATCATGTAACAGGATTGCTCGGTTTTGGGGTAAGCCGGATTCTCTCCGCTTGTCATCTCCCAGCTCCACGGTGCGACCACCGCGTCCGAGACTGTCGCAGTTCCCAAAACTCCATTCTTGAACTCGATCAGGATCACAGCCGTTTCCTCAACTGCGTTGCCGCGCACCGCGTTGGACTCGCGTGCCTGAACCGCAGCAACATCGCCGAAAAGGTAGCGCAGATTATCGACATCGTGGATGAGATTGAGGAAAACCGGCCCCGCACCGCGCTCACGACGCCACGAGATGTCGAAGTAGTCGTCGGGCTTGAATAGCCAGAACATCGCATTGACAACAAGAACGCGGCCGAGCTTCCCGCTTGCGATGGTTTCCTTTGCCTTCAGCATCACCGGATTGTGTCGGCGGTGATGGCCGGTCAAAAGAGGAACACCTTTTGCCTCAGCCGCTGCGATCAGCTTTTCCCCGGATATAATGTCGTCGGCGATAGGCTTCTCGATGAGTGCGGGAATGCCGGCTTCAACGGCTTCCAACCCGTTCTGGACGTGAGCCGGGTTGGGCGTAGCCACGATGATCCCATCAGGTCGGTCTGCGGCAATCATGTTCGCGAAGCTTGGAAACCACCTCACGCTGGCTTCCTTGGCAATGGTCTCGCCAACCGGCGCGGGATCGACCACGGCACTGAGTTGCGCCGAGGGCTCGGCCAGGACGTGCCGAATATGGCGCTTACCGATGAGGCCTGCCCCAACTACGGCCAGCTTAACCCGTTGGGTCATGGTCACCTCAGCCCTTGCCCGCCGCCTTGATCATTGTCGCCGCGCGCCGGATGCCAAGCTGGTATCCTTCTGTTCCAAGGCCGCAAATCACGCCGTCCGCGCGGTGCGAAACGAACGAATGGTGTCGGAAGCTTTCGCGCTTGTGCACATTGGAGATGTGGATCTCGATCACAGGCCCTTCAAATGTGTTCAGAGCGTCAAGGATGGCGAGTGAGGTATGGGTGAAGGCCGCCGGATTGATAACGATGCCCGCACCGTCCTCGCGCGCCTCATGAATCCAATCGATGATCTCGTACTCCCGGTTGCTCTGATGAAAGCGGATTTCATGGCCGAGTTCGGCTGCCAGTTTGCGGCAGTCCGCCTCTACGTCTGCGAGCGTTTCATGCCCGTAGATGTGCGGCTGGCGTTTGCCAAGCAGGTTGAGGTTTGGTCCATTGAGAACGTAGATCAGGCTCATAGCATAGTGTCCTTCTTGAGCACGTCGTCCTGGTCAGACGAATGCGATTGCTTGCACAGCAAAATCAGGGTCCGACTCGTAGAGATCTGCGCGCAAGCCGAGCCTTCCCGCTTCGAGAGCAGGCGCGGCGATCGCCCTCGCGGCGTCGAGAACGGCAGTGAGAAGCTTCTGCTTGGTCTCTGCAGTACGACCCGGTGCCATCCGCACGATGATTTGGATGAAATGGTTATCGACATGCTCATCGCCCACGCAGGAGTATGTCGCCTCCCGCGCAAGCGTGCGCACGGCGGAAGGCTTCACAAGGCCGCCATCGCGAACGCAGCGATGCACGGTCAGCGTGAGCCGGTCCATGGCTACATGCTCGCCTGCGCCCCGGCTATAATCGATGATGATATGCGGCATCTGGGATCTCCCCATCAAGCCGACAGGCGGCACAAGTCCATAAAGTGACGGGACATGCGCTCTGCGTCGGGTGCTATCCCGGTGAACAATTCGAAAGCCGCTGCTGCCTGGTAGACGGTCATGCCGCCGCCACGAAGGGTCCGGCAGCCTTTTCTTTCGGCGAGAGCAAGGAGCTCTGTGACGAGCGGCATATAGACGATGTCGGCGGCCCAATGCCGTGGCAGAAGCCAGTCCGCGTCAATCGGCAAACCAGGATGGCTCTTCATACCCGTCGGCGTCGCGTGGATGAGGCCGTCCGCGGAGCGCAGGGCGCTGCCGACATCCGTCGTGGCACGAGCACAATCCCTTGAGAACCGATCGTTCAACTGCCCAGCCAAGGTTTCTGCCCGTTTCGAATCCTGGTCAAAGATCGATAATCTCTCAATACCGAGCTTGATTGCGGCATGCGCCACGGCGACACCGGCGCCGCCGGCGCCAAGCAGCACGGCATGCGACTTCGCGACGTCCGGAAGGCCGCGCTGGAAATTCTCGTAGAAACCGTACCAATCAGTGTTGTGGCCGATCCTCTCGCCGTCACGAAAGACCACGCTGTTGACCGCACCGAGCATCTCCGCATCCTCGGAAAGGCGATTGAGGTGGGCGATCACCGTCTGCTTGCACGGATGTGTAATGTTGCTCCCGGCAAAACCGCACCGCTCTTCCTCATCGAGGAGGTCCGGCAGCGCCGAGGCGGGAAGGCCCCGCTCGGCGAGGTCGAGAAGCTCGTAGCGGTAATCGAGGCCCTGATGTCGAGCCTCCGTTTCGTGGAGCGCCGGGGACTTTGACATTTGGATGTCGGCACCGATCAGTCCCACGAGGAATTTCTTGTCGTGCATTGGCATCGCTTTCGGACGTCAGTGGTGGGCCAGGATTTCGCCGAGGAAGGTTTTCGTGCGTTGGTGCTTGGGGGACTTGAAGAAGATCTCCGGTTCGGCCTCTTCGACGATTTCTCCTGACGCCATGAAGATGACGCGATCAGCGACCTGGCGGGCAAAGCCCATTTCGTGCGTGACACAGATCATCGTCATGCCGTCACGGGCGAGCCCGATCATGGTGTCGAGCACTTCCTTCACCATTTCAGGATCGAGGGCAGAGGTTGGTTCGTCGAAGAGCATGACCTTCGGCTCCATGCAGAGCGCGCGAGCGATGGCAACGCGTTGTTGTTGTCCGCCGGATAGCTGCGCAGGATACTTTTCCGCCTGATCAAGGATTCGAACGCGCTCGAGATATTTTCGAGCCAGTCGCTCTGCGTCAGTGTGGCTTGTGCCTCGAACACGCATCGGGGCGAGTGTACAGTTCTGAAGTACGGTCATGTGGGGGAAGAGATTGAAGCTCTGGAAGACCATTCCCACTTCGCGACGTATCGCATCGACGGATTTGGTGCTTCCGTCCAGTACCTGACCCTCGACGACGATCTTGCCGTCCTCGATCGTTTCGAGGGCATTGATGCAGCGGATTAACGTCGATTTCCCGGAGCCTGACGGCCCGCAGAGGACGATTTTTTCGCCTTTGCGGACCGACAGACTGATGGATTTCAAGGCATGGAAAGCGCCGTACCACTTCTGCACGTCCTCAAGGGAAATCAGCGTCGGTTGATGGTTTGCGGAATTGAGCACGGAACCCTCCATTTGGGCTTTAATTGACGGTGAACGGGATGTTCGGAATGGATTCCGGGAACTGCGGCAGATCGATCGCCATCCACTTCTTCGTGATGGCGGCAAGCTCACCATTGGCCTTGATCTTCTCGATGAAGGCGTTGACGGCTTCGTTCCAGTCCTTCTCGCCGAGACGGGTCCCGACGCCGTTGTAGGTCGTCAGAAAGTCGATCTTGCTCTCATAGGTGCCGGCACTCGCCGCATCCAGACGCTGACCATAGAACTGGTTGCCGCCAACCGCCTTTACCTGTCCGGAGATCAGAGCCTGAATAGTTGCAGCGTCGTCATCAAAGCGGCGAACCGTTGCGGTGGATCCGACGGCGTCCGTTACTGCCTTATCCTGCGAACTGGACTTCGGAACGCCGATCTCCCATCCCGCAACGTCTTCAGGCTTCGTAACCGTGTCGGACTTCGCGGCATAAAGCGAAATCGTGTTAGCGGCGTAGGGCTTGCTGTATTGAATTGATTTCGCGCGTTCTTCCGTCATCGCCATCGTTGCGAACAGGATGTCGACTTTGCCGGTCGTAAGCGCCGGAATTCGGTTGGCAACGGCGAGCGGCTGGAACTGAACCTTCACGCCTAATTCCTTAGCAAAAAGGTTGGCGACGTCAGCGTCGAAGCCGTCCTGCACGCCGCTTGTGTTGACGAACCCCCATGGCGCATTGTCGCCCTGGATGCCGACCACAAGCGTGCCCTTTGCCTTGATTTCCTCCACATTTGCCGCAGAGGCGGCGGCAGCGCCAACGGTTGCGAAGGCAACGGTTGCCAGTGCAAGTCCGAGAAAATTCCTACGATTGTTATGCATGCTTTTTCTCCTCCTCAAGAGTTTTGCTTCGAGCGAAGCGGTTAGCGGGCAGCTTTCGCCATCCGTTTTTCGAGGCCGCTTCCGGCATGGGAGAGCGGCCAGCAAATGATGAAGTAGATTGCGCCGACGATCCCGAAGACGAGCAGCGGACGATAGGTCTGGTTTGAAATGATCTGGCCGGCGCGAGTGAGTTCAATGAAGCCGACGATTGCTGCCAGCGACGTGCCCTTGATGAGCTGGACAAGGAAGCCGATCGTGGCCGGCATCGAGATTTTCAGGGCCTGCGGCAGGATGACGTCTTTCATCCGCGAGACATAATGCAGACCGAGGGCGTTGGCGGCTTCCGTCTGGCCCTTCGGCACAGCCTCGATGGAGCCGCGCCAGATCTCTCCCAGGAAGGCACTGGCATGGAGCGTGAAGGCGATTGCGACCGCGATCCACGCGTTGACCTCGATGCCCAACAGCGCAACGCCGTAATAGACAACGAAGAGCTGCATCAGAAGGGGCGTGCCCTGGAAGACGCCGATATAGCCTGCGGTGATCGTCCGGGCGACTTTCGTCTTCGAGGTGCGCAGCAGCGCGATCAGGATTCCGAATATCCCCCCACCGATGAACCCCACGATCGCAAGCAGCACGGTCCACTTCAAACCCTGCATCAAAAAGAAGAATTCATTTTCGCCGATGGGTCCCATGGCTGCCTCCTATCGCGTCGGGTAGTTGAAGTAGTGGCGGGAAATGAGGGCAAAGAGGCCCATCATCAGCGTCGAGATAACCAGGTAGATAGCGGTCACCGTGAAATAGACTTCGAAGCTGCGGAAGGTGTCAGACTCAATTCGCTGAGCCGCCGAGGTCAGCTCGTAGGCGGCGATTGACGTGCAGACAGACGTTGTCAGTGTCAGCATGATGAACTGGCTTGTGAGCGAGGGATAAATCGCCCGCAGCGCCGGCTTGAGCACGATGAGCCGGAAGACGTCCGCCTTGTGCAGACCAAGTGCGAAACCTGCCTCGATCTGGCCGCGCGACACGCTCTCGACCCCGCCTCGGATGATCTCGATTGCGTACGCCCCACCATTGATGCCGAGGGCAATGACCGCCGTAACGGTCGGATTGAGGCGGATGCCCATGAGAGGAAGGGCAAAATATATGAAGAAGATCTGCACCAGGAATGGCGTATTACGCACGACCTCGACGAAGGCGATAACGAGAGTGCGCGTGATCTCGCTCTTGGAAGTCCTTGCAACAACGCCCAGGATTCCAATGACGAGTGCGAGGAGCATCCCAGCCAGCGCAAGGCCAAGCGTTCCAAGAGAACCCCATAGCAATTCCGGGGCGCGGTCGAGGACCGCACCGAAATCAAACGTATAAGTCATGTAAGACTTCCTCCCTCCG
Source organism: Sinorhizobium sp. 8-89 (assembly GCF_030124325.1). GTDB lineage: Bacteria > Pseudomonadota > Alphaproteobacteria > Rhizobiales > Rhizobiaceae > Sinorhizobium. The sequence goes on along the minus strand of NZ_JASKLR010000024.1, from coordinate 68,178 downwards.
ACCGGCGTACGCCGCGTCGGCGCCGGATCAATGATCCGGTTTCAAAATCCCCACTGCGCTGTCATGCAGATGTTTTAGATGTGCCTCCGGGTCCACCGGCCCGACGAGTGGCACTTCAACGGAGATAGCAGCGCCGTATTCGGTTGCCGCCCAGAGGTCCTTCAATGGCAATTCGCCTTCTCCAGGAGCGAGCCTGCCGCTTCTCGCCTCGGCGATCATTGCGTCCGATGTTTTGGGAGCAGGCCCGCGGACGTCGCAAAGCTGGACGTGTTTTACCTTCCCTGCATTTGCGCGAAGCTCGTCGATCGAGGCTCCATTTCGGAAGAAGTGAATCCCGTCAACAAGGATACCGGCGTTCTCTGCTCCGCAGGAATTCACGACCGCTACGCTGTCGCGAAAGGTTCTTACCGTCCGCCAGCCCATGTTTTCGACGTCGATTGACATGCCATATCGCGCCGCGAGGGCGCAAAACTCAGACAGGTTTGTGGCAAGACGGCCGCCGTCTCGATCATCGCCGCAAACACTCAGCCGGCGCGCCCCTATGTTTGCAGCGGCTGCCACAGTCGCCTCATGGGAGGCCGCAACGAAGTTCTCGTCGATCACGAAGAACTCGATATCGAACACCTTGATGCCTTCGCTATCGGCAACTGTCTTGAACTCCTGGGCACTCTGGCTGCCCACCGGCAACTCGTAGAAAGGGGCTCCGGGAAAGGCAGGGTGCAGACGCAGACCTATCGACGCAAAACCCGCCCGAGCAGCCATCACGGCGAATTCCTTGGGCGGCAGCGCGATGGATGAAAAATGCGCCACGCCCAGTTCAAGGCTCGGTCTTGGCGTCGCGACGGTCATCACAAGATCCCCTTTGTCGCGAGGTGATTGCGCAGATTGGTTCCCGTGCGGTGGATATGCTGACGCAACATATCGCACGCATAATCCAGATCCCGCGCGACGGCTCCCTGAGCAATCTCACTGTGCTCCTGGCTGACGTTGCGGTCACCCGACGTGCGGGTCAGAAACACCCGGCGATAACGGTCGTTGAGATTAAGAAGCAATCTGCAGAAATGGAGCAGGATCGGCTTCCCGCAGCCAGATATAAGTGTCAGATGAAATTCGCGGTGGAGCTCTTCCCAGCGCTCCAGTGTCTCTGGCCGAGCCGCGTCGCGCTCGGTGCGGTTAAGGCGATGCAACGCGCGCATGACGTTGCCCTCCCACTCCACATCGCCGAGCCGCATGGACTCGCGAAGCGCAAAGACTTCAAACTCTTCGCGCAGGGTGGTGATCTCTTCCAGATTGGCCAAGGAAATCGATGAAACGCGGTAGCCGCGATTGTCCTCGAACTCCACTAGACCGTCCGATATCAGCCGCGCCAACCCTTCACGCAGCGGACTGAGGCTTACGTTGAACGTCTTGCGCGCCTTGTCGAGATTGATCTTGCTGCCGGCCTGAAGCTCGCCGGAGATGATCGCCTCACGAAGACGGGATGCAAGCTGGCTCCCAATTGTGTTTTTGCCGTCGTCAAGAAAGCCAGAAGACGATGGAGCATCTTCTGTCGTCGGAGCAAATGCGCCGTCGTCATCCGGTACCATTGTTCCTCCCAAGGCTCCCCCGAACTAATTGTCGATGATCGATACAATAAACGATTATTCTTGTCAACTTGAGAGCGCTGAAATCTGCACAAAGTTAAGCCTCAGCTTGCTCCTCGTAAACGAATATATAATATAATCAACTGGTTGCATGCCGCCGTCCTGTTTCTTCTGGCTAATTGGCGCCGCGGGGATGTACGGCGGCCTTGACAGATAATCGATTATTTGGATAGTCGTGGAAATCGGGAGGTAGCCCACATGGTGATCAAAACGGAAAGCGATCTGACGCCAGCCGTCCTCGCTGTGATGAATCGCACTGAAGACCCCCGCCTGCGAGAAATCCTCGTGGCGATGGTCAAGCATCTTCATGCCTTCGTGCGCGAGGTTCGACTGACGGAGGTCGAGTTTCGGGAGGCGACAGCCATGCTGAATGAGATCGGGAAGCTGCATACTGATCACCACAACGAGTTTGTGCTGATGGCCGGTTCTCTTGGCGTGTCTTCACTTGTCTGCCTGCTGAACAATGGCGACAGAGGACAGACTGAGACCTCCCAGTCGTTGTTGGGACCATTCTGGCGCCTCAACTCTCCGCGAGTCGAAAATGGGGGGTCGATCATCCGATCGGAGACGCCGGGCACTCCCTTGTTCGTGCATGCCAAGGTCGTTGACCGCGACGGTAAGCCAATTGCCGGCGCCGAAGTGGATGTGTGGCATGCATCTCCCGTCGGTCTTTATGAAAACCAGGACCCGGACCAGGCCGAGATGAACTTGCGCGGCAAATTCATGACCGACGAGCAAGGTCGGTTCTGGTTCAGGACCGTCAAGATGGTCGGGTATCCGATACCGGTCGATGGCGTGGTCGGACGCCTGCTCAAAGCTCAGGGACGCCATCCGTACCGACCAGCGCACCTGCACGCACTGATCTTCAAGCCCGGATACAAGACGCTGATTTCCCAGGTCTTTGACCCCAGCGACCCGAACATCGACTCCGATGTTCAGTTCGGTGTCACGGCGGCGCTGACCGGCGACTTCATCCGCCATGAGGAGCCCCATCCGACCGAAACGGATATTCCTGGTCCATGGTTCTCGCTCGACTACACCTATGTCATGGAACCCGGCGAAGCAGTTTTGCCGCGTCCCCCGATCAAATAAATCACGATCAGCAGAGCAAACGAAATGATCACCGAAGAAGAACGCCGGGCCGCGGCAGACGCGCTGCTCAAAGCTGAAATCGAGCGCAAGCCGATCATACAGCCTAGCGAGACCTACCCGAACCTCGAACTCGAGGACGCCTACCGAATTCAGGCTTTGTGGGCGGAGGCGAGGGTAGCCAAGGGAGCACGGATCGTCGGGCATAAGATTGGCCTGACGTCACGCGCAATGCAGATGGCTTCGAAGATGACGGAGCCAGATTACGGCTGCATTCTTGACGATGCGCTTTACAACGACGGAGCGCAGATCAGGGCTGACTTGTTTATCAAGCCGCGCCTAGAGGTCGAGCTGGCCTTTGTTATGGGTGAGGATCTCGTCGGGCCCGGCACCAGGATCTATGACGTCATGCGTGCGACCGAGTTCGTTGTCCCGGCGCTCGAGATTATCGACTACCGGACCGAAGTCCCTCGAGCGATCACCGATACCATTGCGGACAACGCGGCTTTCGGCGCCCTCGTCGTTGGCGGCCGTATAATTCGCCCGATGGACATTGATATCCGTTGGGTCGGAGCGACTCTTTCCAAGAACGGCATCATCGAGGAGTCGGGCGTGTCGGCGGCGATCATGGGACATCCGGCAGCCGGCATCGCGTGGCTGGTCAACAAACTTCATGCTGTGGGCGGTGGCCTGAAGAAGGGACAAATAGTCCTGGCCGGCTCCTTCACGCGTCCTGTCGATATCGCGAAAGGTGATGTCATTCAGGCCGACTATGGCCCTGTTGGCTCCATCGGCGTGTCGTTCGTGTGAGGTGCTAGATGGAACATCCTGTCAATCGGTTCAAGCGGAAGCTCCTTGCTGGTCAAAGTCAGATCGGCCTGTGGTGTGGCCTGCCGGGAAGCTACGCCGCGGAAATCGTCGCGCCTTCAGGCTTCGATTGGCTCCTGTTCGACACGGAACATTCTCCGGGTGACGTTCTGACCGTCCTGCCACAATTGCAAGCGGTCGCACCATACGACGTTTCCCCAGTCGTCCGCCCGGCCATCAACGACCCCGTTCTCATCAAACGTTTCCTGGATATTGGCGTTCAGACACTGCTCATTCCCTACGTTCAGAACGCGGAAGAGGCGAAAGCCGCAGTCGCGGCGGTGCGATATCCTCCGGATGGAATCCGTGGTGTTTCTGCCCTGACGCGCGCCACTCGTTTCGGCAGAGTTGCGAACTATGCGCAAAATGCGGAACGGGAAATTTGCCTGTTGCTGCAAGTTGAGACGCGGGAAGCGCTTGGCAACCTCGAGTCGATTGCCTCGGTAAAGGGAGTGGATGGGGTATTCGTAGGACCGGCAGATCTAGCAGCGAGTTTCGGACACAGGGGCCAACCGAGCCACCCGGAAGTAGTCGATGCAATTGTCGACGCGATTGAACGCCTGAAAGCGTTGGGCAAGCCGGCTGGCATTCTTACCCCGGATGAGAAGTTCGCGGCACGGTGCATCTCACTGGGAACGCTATTTACTGCCGTTGGTGTCGATGTCGCTGTTCTGGCAAGGGGATCGGAAGCACTCGCGGCACGATTTGCATCGCAAGGAGCGTACCGCGATGCCGGAACGTGATGAACTCCTCACTGAAATCGCACCGACGGGAGTCATCAGAGCGGCGGTCAACATGTCGAATGCCACACTTGTCCAACTCGATCCAGTGACAGGCGTTCTAACAGGGCCGAGCGCGCAGATCGCGATCGCACTTGCGGCAGAACTCGACTGCAGTTTGTCGCTGGTTCGATATGAATCGGCGGCTGAAATTCTTGCGGCTGCCGAAGGCAACGAGTGGGACATTGCATTCATTGCTTCCGATCCATCACGTGCCGACAGGTTCTCCTTCTCGCCACCCTATACCACAGTGACCGCCACCTTTCTGGTGTCAGACAGTAGCCCGCTGCGCAGCGTGAGGCATGTCGACGTCCAAGGGGTGCGCATTGCCGCAGCCAGAATCGCTGCGTATACAAAGCAGCTTGAGCGACAGATTAGAAATGCAATCCTCCTCCATACCGAAAATCCCGCCTCCGCCCTGGACATGCTTGTATCCTCCCAGTGCGATGCGGCTGCGGGCTTGACCGAGTCCCTGTCACGTTTCTGCGAAGAGAATCCAGATTTCCGCCTTGTTGAGGGGACATTCTTGAAAGTGCCTCAGGCGATCGCTGTGCATCGGAGGTGCGTTCACGCTTCAACCTTCCTGTCGGACTTCATCCAGCAGCATTGCAGTGCGGGTAAGCCGAGCAATTGAAGCAGTTGGCGGGACACGCGAGGGAGCCACCGCAGTCCACCCTGGTGAGACTTACAGGAACAAGCAGAATCGACCCAAAGCCGGCATAGCCGGTCGTGGGCGCAATGCGGTCTTTAACGGCGCCCAACCAGACAATCCGTATTGTCATCATTAGCGAGCAGACGCCGCGTGGCGGAACGAGATCACTCATCTGCAAGCGCCTGACGTCAGCTACGCGACCAGTCCACCACCCTCCGTCGGATCTCATCCATGGCGGTCAGAGTGGGTCCGGCCCGGACAGTCGTCCCGCCTGGCCGTGCGAAGGATGCCGGCAACGACCTTGCCGTCCCTTTCATGAAGCTTGACGTCCAGGTGGCCGCTCGGGTGCTCAATCGAAAGCACCACCGGCGGTTCGCGCGTGCCGACGAGAAAGGAAGCAACGGTGCCTTCATTGATGCAGGCGGTGGCAATCCCCACGGCCCCGGTCGTCGCCAGCGAAGGGTGACATTGATGCGGCATGAAATAGCGCACGTTGACATCCCCTCCTGACCTCGGTCGGGAAATGAGCACGGGCTTCGGGGTCACCTGGTTCCGAACGTCGCCGAGGCCCATCCGTTCTCCGGCAGCGATGCGCAGCTTCTCCAAACGGTCAAGCAGCGTCTTATCGGCATTGAGCTGGGCTGTCGTCTCGAAGCCGCTTGCGCCGATCGCGCCAGCCTCGACCAACATCATCGGCATGGCGCAATCGATGCATGTGACAGCTACACCGTCGATCGAATCGATAGGCCTGCCGGTGGGGAAGAGCTGTCCGGTACGAGCCCCCGCTGCGTCCATGAAGGTCAGCGCGATCGGCGCTGCGCTGCCCGGTACACCGTCGATCGCCGCTTCGCCGAGATAGGAGACGTTGCCATTCGGCGTGGGAACGTCGGCTTCGATCATCTTGCCGGTGTTGACGTTGTGGATTCGGACGAGAGTCGTTTCGCCGCGGGCCGGAACGAGACCCGCCTCGATGGCGAAAGGGCCGACCGCAGCAAGCATGTTGCCGCAGTTCGGTGAGGTGTCGACGATCCGTTGATCGACCCGCACCTGGGCAAAAAGGTAGTCCACGTCAGCACCAGGGACGGTGGCAGGTCCGACGATGGCCACCTTGCTCGTGACCGGATTGCCGCCACCGATGCCGTCAATCTGCAATGGATGGCCCGAACCCATGACGGACAGCAGGATCTTGTCCCGCTCGCTGGCATCTGCAGGAAGGTCGCTCGCCAGGAAGAACGGACCTTTCGAGGTGCCGCCTCTCATCAAGACGCAAGGGATCGCCAGCAGGTCGTTCATCGCTTGTGCTTCCATCGGAATTATGTCATCGCCGTATCAATCGGCCTGTTTGATCCAATTATCGGAAATACGGTTGATTGGTGAAATGCTAAGAATCGTGTAATTGATGCACAATGAACATTAATTGCGAGATCCTAGATCTTCGAGCTTTTCTAAGCGTGGTAGAGCTGGAGAGCTTTCATCGCGCTGCCGAGGCGCTGCACCTGTCGCAGCCGGCGCTGAGCCGCCGGATTCAGAAGCTCGAACAGACGATCGGAGCGCCCCTCCTGGAGCGAACGACGAGGCATGTGTCGGCGACGGCCCTCGGGACAGAACTCATTCCTCTTGTCCGACGCATGTTGGAGGAATTCGACGGTTCCTTGTTCGCCGTCCGTGACGTTGGTACCAATCGAGGCGGTCTGGTAACGATCGCCTGCCTCCCGACCGCAGCATTCTACTTCCTGCCGACCGTCATTCGCCAGTTCAACGAAGAGTATCCCAATATCCGCTTTCGCATCCTCGACCTGCCGGCGACCGACGGCCTCCAGGCCGTGGCACGCGGCGAGGTGGAGTTCGGCATAAATATCATGGGCACATCGGATCCGGACTTGATCTTCGACCGGCTTGTGGAAGACCCTTTCGTGCTGGCAGCGCGCAGGGATCATCCCCTCGCCGCCAGGCCCTCGGTCGGCTGGGCGGAGCTTGAACCCTATCACCTGATTACCGTTCATCGTTCAAGCGGCAACAGAACCTTGCTGGACGCGGCCCTGGCTAAATCCAACATCAAGTTGCGGTGGTTCTACGAGGTAACCCATCTGTCCACCTCGCTCGGTTTAGTGGAGGCGGGCCTCGGAATATCGGTCTTACCACGAATGGCGACCCCGCAAGATGACCATCCATTCTTGATTACACGCCCCATTCGCGATCCCGAGATATCACGCACGATCGGCGTGGTCCGCCGCCGGGGCGGCATCTTATCGCCGGCAGCGGAGAGATTTCTCAAGATGCTGATGGGAGCGTGGGGAAGTGTTTGAAGGATCTCCACGAGGATGGCTCGCCAAACCCGGTTAGCGTGTCTGGGCTCACCGAAGTGCCTTGGGTCTGCGCCGCATTCGCCGAGGCTGCTCGCGGCCGGTTGTCTCGAGGGTTTGCGGGTTCGAGGCCTGTTTGGCGCTATTAAGCCGTTCGGCCGAACCGCGCCAAACGGTTATTTTCCACCCTGCTGCTGCTTAATCTGTACCGGAATGATCGACCCGTTGCAGACCTAGACAGCGCTACGTATGCTGATGGCGGCAAGACGGTCTGACATCTATCAAGGAGGGCGGGTGCATCGGGGCTGCCGTCGCCCAAGCTTTCAATTGTTTCCGCCCGGCCCGATCGAAAGAGAAGAGGAAAAGGGCGGCTTTCGCCGCCCGCTCAGCTTTATAGGAGGGCGCAAGGACCCGTCACATCTTTTTGCGTGGATCGTCCTGCGGATTGACGTAATCGAGAGCCCATGGACCAACGGTGTTGATCTGAACCACCGTTTCTTCGTCCGTATAGACGTAGTGGTTCATTCCAGGAGGCAGCGAAATGAAGCTGCCTGCAGGCAAAGCCTCGGCCTTGCTTTGATCAGCGGTTTCTCCCATGCCGAGTTTGAACGTGCCAGAGATTACGGTGACATTTTCATCCACTGGATGCGAGTGCGGAGGGACGTGATAACCGGCTGGTACTTTGATGCGGAGCGCGAACTGACCTTCCTTGGTCGGATCACCAAAGAGTACCGCGGCCTGGGCGCCCTTCGGAAGGACCGGCGGAGCTGGCCCCCATTGGATATTGTCCGGCGAAACGAGAACATGCTTTTCTCCCGCTTGGGCTGGAACCACGAATAGGCTGGCCGCCAGCGCAGCAGTACCAATCATGAATGCCTGCGCGATTTTCATGACAAATCTCCCGTCTGAGGTGGCTGCCCCCAGTGAACCGCCGGGAGCAGTCCAAAAAAATTCTACGCCTGCATATTGTGGCGAACAATACAAAGCGTCTGGACAAATCGAAAATACGCCCCCCAGCTTTCGGCCATGGGCAGATTCCTGGATGGGAAGGTGGCGCTGATAAAACGCACCCCGCTTCGGGTTCTTTCGGAGCCGATCTCGCACGCGGGGGCCTACGGCTCCCTCTGTGGGCGACGATCATGTGAATGTCCGAAGTGGAGGAGCGGCTCGAACGTCAGTCAATTGGTGCACCCTACTCGTTCTGATCAACGACGCGAACGACCGCTCTCCACCCATTCCCGACGGTTACTGCCAGACCGATGGACCGGCGGCCCTTCGAAAGCCCGGCTCTGAATCCCCTGCCTTTATGAGAATCGAACAATCGACCCTCTCATTGCGAGTACTACGACAACGTCTCAAATGCGCAATAAAGTCATATCGTCGGGGCGTGGGAATGCGTCCTAGTTTCGACGAATGTATGACGCGGTAACCCTCGGCGAGGGCGTCGATGAAGGCCGGGTCCCAGGTGTCGATCGTTCCCCGAAGCCGGGTGAACATGATGATCGGGTCGCCGGACCCGACCTCCCGGTAACCGAGCCTAACGCCTCCGACCTCGACGTATTTCGTCTCGGCGGTTGAGGCGGTGTCTTTGGCGAGGACGTCGAACGGCAGCCAGACGAGAAGTATGAATAATGCGATTGCGTATCTCATTGCTTCGTTCCTTGCAGGTTGGGCGGAGGCGGAGCTCGCGTCGACGGGCTATGAGAAATGGGGGCGGACCGGGAGGGCGGAACAGTCCGCCCCACGGGTGTCGTGCGCGGCGGGTCGCGTCGATCCGACACCAAAGGGCGTTACAGGGAAGCTGGTACGATGCCATCGCTGCCCCCGCACAGGACACGTCAAGCGGCTTTGATGATATGCAGCGGCGTGACGTTCGAAGTGCCGGACCGTGCATGACGCAGCGCCCAATCGAGTGCGTAATCTGCGACCTCTCCCCAACCGGGATCAATACAGGTCCAGTGGGAACGATCCTCGAAAATTTTGATGGCGGTCTGTGACGCTGCCCGCTTCTGCTTGTCATAGATCGCCTTCGTCATGCTGGCGTCGGCGATCAGGTCCAGGCCACCGCCGATGAGGAGCAACGGTGCACGGTTGGGATTGTCCCAGCGAATCTTGCCGACCGAGGTCAGGATGCCGTCCCAGTAGACCTTGCCTGCCGTCGGCACGATGTAGCGATCGTAATAGTAGTCGACCTTCTCCGGCGGCAGTGTGTTCGCGAAGCGCTTGGCGAAGAACTTGCGCGACATATGCATGACGCGGCCCCAACTACCCCACGATCCGAGCACCGGAAACGCCGAGACGATGGCATGGATGCCGAGCCTGACGCCCGTGGTCGGCGCGGGATCGATTGCGACGCCGGCAACCCCGAGGCCGCGGTCGAGCAGGACCTGCGTGAAGACGCCCCCGGCGGAATGGCCGATCAAAATCGGCTGCTCCGGCAACTTGCGGATTTCGGCCTCGAGATGGTCGACAATGCCCTTCACGCCGACATCCTTGAGCTTGGGGTGCGGATTGGCGCGGAGATCAGCCGGGTCGCGGTCGTCATACGGCCAATTGGGCGCAATTACCGTGTAGCCCTTCGCTTCGTAGCGGGCCTTGAAGGCCTCCCAGCTCTTCGCGTTGAGCCAGGCCCCGTGAATAAGCATGATGGTCTTGGTCATTGGAGCTCTCCATCTTGACGGTTGGAATTTGCCGCCTCAGCTCTGGAAGAAGGCCAGCAGGTCAGGATTGACGACATCCGGGTGGGTCGTGCACAGGCCGTGCGGCAGACCCGGATAGGTCTTCAGCGTTCCGTTCTTAAGCAACTTGACGGAGAGCGGCGCGGAGTCGGCGTAAGGCACGATCTGGTCGTCGTCGCCATGCATCACCAGGACCGGCAGATCGATGTTCTTGAGGTCTTCCGTGAAGTCGGTCTCCGAGAAGGCCTTGATGCAGTCGTAATGGGCTTTGGCTCCGCCCATCATGCCCTGCCGCCACCAATTCTGAATGACGCCTTCGGGTGCTTGGGCACCGGGACGGTTGTAACCGTAGAAGGGTCCGGCCGGCACGTCGCGGAAGAACTGGGCGCGGTTTGCGATCAGCGCGGCACGGAATCCGTCGAACACTTCGATAGGCATGCCGCCCGGGTTCTTTTCGGACTTCACCATGATCGGCGGTACGGCTCCGATGATTACGGCCTTCGAGACGCGGCCGGGCTTGGCGCGGGCGACATAGTGGACGACTTCGCCGCCGCCGGTTGAATGGCCGACATGGATCGCGTCTTTGAGGTCGAGCTTCTCGGCGAGTTCGGCAACGTCGGCCGCATAGGTGTCCATCTCGTTTCCGGTGTCGGTCTGCGTCGAGCGACCATGGCCCCGGCGGTCATGGGCGATGACGCGGAAACCCTTCCCGAAGAAGAACATCATCTGGTTGTCCCAGTCGTCGGCCGACAGAGGCCAGCCATGATGAAAGACGATCGCCTGGGCGTCCTTCGGGCCCCAGTCCTTGTAGAAGATTTCGGTTCCGTCGGTCGTGGTGATGTAGCCCATCGTCATATTCCCCTGTTCGGTCGAGTTGGATTGGGTGGCGGCCGAGGCCCATTTCGGAAGAGTCGCGACGGCCACCGCCGCACCTCCTGCGAGGACGAAGTCACGCCTGGTGGCGCTCTGGTGCATTGCGATTGCGGTGCCGTTCATGTCCGTCTCCGTGGAAGCCTGTGTTGACGAAGAGGACGGTGCCCCACGGACTGCCGTAAAACGAGTTAAGGGTCGTAAATTGATGAAAATCAGAAATCTCGCCGCTGCGAAGGCAAGCAAAAAGGGGTCGGATTGATCCGACCCTTGGATGAAAACTAAGGTGTTCAGGCGGGCACAAACTCATAGGCATCGCCACGGCGCTCGGCATAGCCGACGCCAGGATAAGTCCAATGATATCCGAGCAGCTTCAGCCTTTCGGCGGCCGCACGATCCAAGAGCATCTGGCGGCTGGCAAGGGCGGCTTCCGCGTCGGTGTCGAAACCGAAGTGCCAGTCCGGTCTTGTGAAGAAGATCGCGTCGTTGGTGCAGGCGTCGCCCGTGATGAGGAGATTGTCCCTGCCCTTGATTTCGACCGAGACGTGGCCCGGTGTATGGCCGGGCGTGCTGACGATCGACATTCCAGGGACGATCTCATCGCCCGCCTTAATCCTCGTGATCCGATCCTCGACGGCGAACAAGTCGCGTTGAGCGCCCTTGGCGAAGCCGTGCAACGCCGTCGGCCTCTTTGCCTCGAATCGCTTGTCGGTCCAGAAATCCCACTCGGTCTGGCTCACATAGTACTGGGCGTTCGGATACAGAACCTTGCCGTCGGTCGTGGTCGTCGCGCCAGAGTGGTCCGGGTGCACATGGGTGAACACCACCTTGGTGATCGCCTCCGGCCCGACACCTAAAGTCCGGAGATTGTCCGCGAGCTTGCCAGCGGTCGGCTGGAAGTTGGTCCCAGAGCCGTTGTCGACGAGGATCAGGTCGTTGCCGTGTCGTATTAAGGGGATGTTCGTCTGCACCGGCGCGCCTTTCTCCCCGCCTCCGAGGCGCTTGAGGAAGTCGGCCCGCTCGTCAGCCTCGGCGTCCGGAAGCAGGACTTCCGGCGGAAGGGTGATAAAGCCGTCGCTCATCACAGTGATGTCGAACGCTCCATGCGCGAAGTTGTGGAACGAAGCGGCGAAGATGTCGCCCGGCAAGGCCATGGCGGCCGCGACGGCGGCCGAGCCGACGAGCAACTGCCTTCTGGTGGCGTCAACATTGGTGTCGAAGTTGGACATGCCTGATCTCCTCTTTGCATTCGTCGACCAGTTGATCACCGGTCGCGATGTCTGGAGGGTAGGTCGGGGTGCGGACGCGGGCGAGTTAAGTGTCGTAAATCGATGAAAAGTCGGGCCGCAGAGAGCGTCAGACCCGGCCGTCCTGGCGCATGTCGGCGACGACGTTGATCAAGGCGCGGGCGGCGCAGAGTGGAGAGTCGTCGTTGTCCCCGAGGATCAGCAGCCCGTTTCCCGCACCTTCCGGCGCGACCAGCAGGTGCTTGCCCGGGACCAGGGCCACGGGTTTGCCTACACCGAGGAATGCCCTGACGAGCGCCGTGACACCGTCGGCGGAGTCCGTCCAAATTCTTCCGGAGAGGCCGATACAGAAAGCGGCCGCGAAATCCTCGACGACGATCTGGTCAAGAGCAAGAGTGTCGGCGAGTTCATCGCGAGCGTCCCGGTCGCCCTTGAACCTCCTGACGGATTCATCAGACATGTCGGCGTACCGCATACCGTCCACGATCAACGGCGGGCCGCCCAGGGGTGTGGCCATGACGACCTCCGACCCGACGTTCTTGAACGCGTAATAAGTGGTCGCGATCCTCGCCAAATCCACTTCGGGGTTACCCGCCCCACCTTCGCCTTCGACGATCAATATCAGAAAGCGAATGGCGGCTTCTTCGTTCATGGTAGTCTCCTGCTATCCGCATAATCATCACGCGTGCGAGGACGTAGAACGAGTTTAGAGTTGTAAATCCGTGTAAATTTCGTCGGCCCCTCAGGCACCGGAAGCATCGCTCTTCGCGACAGCCATCATCTCGGCGTCGTTCGACGACAACGCCGCCAGGTCGCGATCGATCCTCCTTTTCCAGGCAGGGGCATCGCCGTGGCGTGCGGCATCGGCTCCAAGCGCCAGCTGTTCCATCGCGAGACGAACGGCTTGGCCCGGGTTTTCGGACAGGATGACTGCCGCCTTCACGCGGTAGAGTTCCGGCAGGCACCACCGTTCGCCGGAGGCACCACAATGCTCGATGGCGTCATCCATCAGCCTAAGCGCCTCGGAATGGCGCGAGAGCTCGGCCATGGCGCGTGCGGCGACCGATTGAAAGTGGGTCATGAACAAAGTGAAGCCGGCCGACGAAAGCGTTTCCATCCCGACTCTCAAGGTCCGGACGCATTCCTCCGCCCTGCCCTCGCGCAACATCAACTCGGCTTCGAAGCAGTCGGCGTAGCAGTGCCAGACGTCGAGCGAGAGTGCCTTGGTATGCTCCTTCAATTGGGCGATGTAGTCGGCCGCAAGATCGTCGCGTCCGGATAGAAGCGCTATCGGGCACGCGGCCTCGGCCAGGACATTGGAGAGGGATAGGGTATGGCCTATGTCGAGAGCATAGTCGACGGTCTCGCGCACCTCCCGCAACGCCTCAGCCTCCTCGCCGAGAACCCACAGGGCCCGCGCCAGGATGATGCGAGCGGTCACGCGCTGGTCGAACTGGAAGCGTATGGAATGTTGGGCGCCCCGCAGGCTGGAATATTCCCGCAGCATCTGCCGCAGTTCGTCACAGGATTCGGCATGACGGCCGAGCCAGTGCAGAGTAGCACCGCGCATACGCCTGCCTATGATCGTGTCGGTAGGATCGGTCGAGGACACCGCTAGTTCACCGAACCGCTCGGCGAACTCCATACCCAAGCCGGGTTGCGCGCGGTTGATGGCGTCGACCCACAAAGCCCAGATGGCGCGAAGCTGATGGTCGACATCGCCGATTTCCTCGGCGATCTTGAGCGCGGTGGACCAGGCTTGGATTCCGTATTCCGGCGCGTCTGTCGCCCGCATCTGCGGCCAACCGAGCGCGGCGTACAGTTTCATGCGGCTGCGCTCGTCCAGTCCCGGTCGCGATTCGAGGAAATTGATGGCTCTGGTGACCGCTACGAAGCATTCGTCCAAGAGAGACAGCCGGAACAGAAGGGGAAGCCCCGCCACCGTGAGCCTCACTCCAAGCAATTTATCGCCCTGCGCGCCAAATGACCAATCGAGCGCCGCGCGCAGGTTCGCTACGAGCGAGGCGTAGTCCTCCGACCAGTCGTCCACGGCGACGGCATAGAGTTCCTGCTCGGCGCGCCCGAGCCTCTCTTCGAGATACCCGGCGAGGCGGGACATCGTTCCGTTCGTGCCGTCGGACTCCACCAGTTTCTCGGCTGCATAGATACGTGTCGTATCCAAGAGTCGGTAACGCGTCCCGGCCGACTGCGTGTCCGCGCTCACCAGAGACTTCGACACCAGTGAAGCCAGATCGTCTTCCGGAAGGTCGCCCGACAGCACCTTCGCTGCGGCCTCGCCACTGAACCATCCCCGGAAGACGGAAAGCTCCTGCAGTGCCGTCCGCTCTATCCGCGACAGTGTGGTGTAGCTCCAGTCGAGAGTGGCCCGGAGGGTCTGGTGTCTGGGCAAGGCGGTGCGTCGGCCACGGGTCAGGAGTCGGAAGCAGTCCGAAAGCGAAGCCGCCAGGCCCTGCACGCTGATTGCCTCCAAGCGGCCGGCGGCCAGCTCGATAGCGAGCGCGATTCCGTCCAACTGCGAGCAGATTTCGACGACATAGGGGGCGTCCTCGTCGGTGAGTTCATAGTCTCCGAGGCAGGCGTCGGCCCGTTCGACGAACAGCTGCACCGCGGGCGACGCCAGGGCGTCACTTGCTCCGCCGATCTTCGTCGGCACCTCCAAAGGCGGCAACCGGTGAACCCGCTCGCCCTCCGCTCGAAGAGGCTCGCGGCTTGTGGCGAGGATGCGCGCGGCCGGACATACGGACATGATGGCCTCGACAGTGGGCGCGACGCCGTCGACGGCTTGCTCGCAACTGTCGAGCACCAGGATCAACTCGCGGCTGGCAAGATGGTCGGCGATGTCGCCGACGATGTCCTCGCTCCTGGCCAGGATGCCTAGCGCCGAAGCAATCGTGGTCGGGATCAAGCCTGCCTGGGTGACTTCCGACAGATCGATCCAGACGGCCTCGGGCATCCCCTCGCCCGCCATCACGGCGCGCGCGACCGTGGACTTGCCGATGCCGCCCGGCCCGACGATCGTCAGCAGCCGAGAACGGCGCAACTGCGTGGCGATTTGAACGATCGACTGCTCGCGGCCGAAGATACGAGGTGCGTATGAGCCGCTTGTCGAGCGGAAGAACGGCACCACCACGGCCGGAGCTTCGGCCTTGTCGACGGACAATTTTGCGATGAAGGTGTAGCCGCGTCCTGGAACGTTCGCGATGATTTTGGACTCACGTTGGGTATCATCCAGGGCCTTCCTCAACGCGGAAATATGGACGCGGAGGTTTGCCTCCTCGACGAAAGTGTCCGGCCAGACGTGCTTGATGATCTCCGCGTTCGTCTTGATCGCACCGGGATGCTGGGCGAGGAAGACGAGGATTTCGGCCGCACGGCTGCCGAGCGACACGGTCTGCCCGTCACGCAGTAGCATGCGCCGGCTCGGCACGATCGTGAACGGTCCGAAATGTATGTCGCTCAACGCTTGTCTCGCGAATGGATTATGAAAAATGCTGTAGTCGGAATAATGGCACTGCTCTATCGGCCGCATGTTTGCAAGCAACCATCGTGACTTGCAATGGCAACAATGAAGATTGGACGAAAGTCCCGTGAGTTTTTGGTCCGCCGCGACGCTCTTTTTCTATGGTTGCTTCGCGCCAACGGCAGTCATGCCATAGCGAATCGACGCAAATAATGTTCCCGCATCCTGATCGACCGCCTTGAACGGATCCGGACTTGCGACCCCGCCATTACGTCAATCGGAAATCCCGCGTCTTCATTCTGATCTCGCCGATGTGGAGATAGGGATCGACGATATTGTGACGCATCGCCATCGGCGGGACGCCATTGATGATCGAGGCACGCGCGCGCCACCAACAATGAGCATACCAGGCGCAGGCGCTTGAAGCGCCGAAGCCCGTTCGCGCGCAGCTTGACCGGTTAACAGGGTAGCCGCAGGAGGTTCAGCATCAGCGCCGGCCGAAAGGCCGGGAACCTGGGCCGACTGCGGGCGATGCGGCTCACCGGGGTCACGCCGTTGCTTCACCTCGCCTGGAGTTAACGGACATCTTCCGGCAAGGCGAGAGCTACATGCGTCAAATTCGGCAAAAGCGGAATGTGACCAAACCGTGTCACGAGCAGAATCTCCTCCTCCGCGGAAACGATGTAAAATCATCGACATACGGCGGAAAGCAGCAAACGGACGCATCAGGCTTCTTTGCTGGTGCCTCACCTGTGTTTGGTTTTGCTTCAAACTAAATTTGCCCCATCAGAAAGCCGGGGAAAATTTCTTCAGACGAGGCCTTGACCTTCCAACGATGGGAAGCTCCATCTTCATGCCATAGCGAAACAAAGGAGACAAGCATGCAACGCTACAAGATCGACGACATGAGCTGCGGCCACTGTGTCAGCACGGTCGAAAAGGCGATCCGGGGAATTGATCCGGCCGCCAAGGTCAACGTGGATCTCGGCACGAAGGAAGTAAGCGTCGAAACGACCGCGGACAGCGGCATGATCGCGCAGGCGTTGAAGACGGCCGGTTACGACAGTCTGCGGCTGTAAAGCTGGATACGGTCGCCACAGCGCCCGGCACAGCCCGAGCGCTGCCCCTCTATTCTTCCCATGAAGAATCGGAGCTTGAACATGCAACAGCACCGACACGCCCATCATCACGGCCACGGCGGTCATTCCGCTAACGTGTCCGCCGCAGCGACATCGCTGAACCGATTGGCTTTTTCCGCCACCGTGCACTGTCTGACCGGCTGTGCCATCGGTGAGGCTTTGGGCATGGTGATCGGCACCGCGCTTGGATGGGGCAATATGAAGACGATCGTGTTGGCCGTCCTGCTGGCGTTCATCTTCGGCTATGGGCTGACGATGTTCCCGCTGCTGCGGGCTGGCATGCCATTCGCCGCCGTGCTCAAACTGGCGCTCGCTTCGGACACGGCGTCGATCGCAATTATGGAACTTGTCGACAACGCAATGATGCTGGCGATCCCGGGCGCAATGGACGCTGGTCTCTCATCGCCACACTTCTGGATCAGCCTCGCCGTATCGCTCGTTATCGCCGGCGGCGCCGCCTTTCCTGTCAACCGCTGGCTGATCGCCCGCGGCAGGGGGCACGCCGTCATCCACGCCCACCACAAACATTGAACTCACGATGCATTTTCGAAAGGCGGAAAAAGCGAGCGAACGGGCAAGGCAAGCTTGACCTTACGCCAGAAGCCTCATCCTGGAGCATCCCGCTTTCAGGCGGAATCACTGAAAGCGGCATGCTCTAGAACCAAAGTGCCACAGCGTCCTTTGTGCGTTCATTTGAACGCACGGCGCTCTGGTTCGCAATCGAATTGCAAGGAGCACGACATGGGATCGGTGACGATGATCCAAACAAGAAATGCCGAACCGATTGCCGGGTCTGCGAGAACCGCCAGCATTCCGGTGGAAGGCATCACCTGTGCCTCCTGCGTCGCGAGGGTGGAAAAAGCCATTCGCGCGGTTCCGGGCGTCATCTCGGCTTCGGTCAATCTGGCGACGGAGCGGGCCGATGTGCGCTTCGATGCAACGGCGAAACCCTCCGAAATCGTCGAGGCTATCGAGAATACGGGTTATGGCACGTCAGAAGAGCTCCTCGAACTCGGCATTGAAGGCATGACATGCGCATCCTGCGTTGCGCGCATCGAGAAAGCGCTGAAGGCCGTGCCGGGAACCATTGAGGCGAGTGTCAATCTTGCCACCGAGCGGGCTACCGTTCGCGTGATCAAAGGGCTCGCATCCGTTGACGTGCTCATCGAGGCTGTGCGTGGCGCCGGCTACGATGCGAGGCGCATGGCAGGCGGGCATGATGTCGACCAGGAAGCGGAGAGACGCGAGCAGGAGAGCCTTCGCCTGAGGCTCGCTCTCGTGATCGCCGCGCTGCTGACGCTGCCTGTCTTCGTGCTCGAAATGGGATCACATTTCATTCCGGCGATCCATGATTTCGTCATGACCCGCATCGGCATGCAGGAGAGCTGGTACCTGCAGTTCGTTCTCGCGTCCCTCGTCCTTTTCGGCCCCGGCTTTCGTTTCTTTGAGAAGGGCATTCCCGCGCTACTGAGAGCCGCACCGGACATGAATTCGCTGGTCGCGATCGGCACGCTTGCGGCTTGGGGCTATTCCGTCGTTGCGACCTTTGCATCCGACCTGCTCCCGGCGGAGACCACCAACGTCTATTATGAGGCAGCGGCAGTGATCGTCACGCTGATCCTGCTCGGCCGCTTTCTCGAAGCGCGCGCCAAGGGCCGCACCTCGGAGGCGATCAAGCACCTCATGGGCCTCCAGCCCAGGACCGCCCGTGTCATCCGCAATGGCGAAACGGTGGAGATTGCGATCGCCGACGTGCACGCGGGTGATATCCTTGTCATCCGCCCCGGCGAGAAGGTCGCCGTCGACGGCGTGGTCGTCGAGGGCAACTCCTACGTCGACGAATCGATGATCACCGGTGAGCCGGTCCCCGTTCAGAAGACGGAGGGGGCCGAGGTCGTCGGCGGCACGATCAACAAGACCGGCTCCTTCAGCCTCCGCGCCACCAAAGTCGGAACGGACACGGTGCTCGCGCAGATCATCCGCATGGTCGAGCAGGCCCAGGGCGCGAAGCTGCCGATCCAGTCGCTCGTCGACCGCGTGACCGCCTGGTTCGTACCTGCCGTCATGGCAATCGCTTTCGCAACGTTCCTCGTCTGGCTCGTCTTCGGCCCGGATCCCGCTTTGACGTTCGCGCTCGTCAATGGCGTCGCCGTGCTGATCATCGCCTGCCCCTGCGCGATGGGGCTCGCCACCCCCACTTCCATCATGGTCGGGACCGGCCGCGCGGCCGAATTGGGCGTGCTCTTCCGCAAGGGCGAGGCACTGCAGACGCTGCGCGATGCCGAAATCATCGCGATCGACAAGACCGGAACGCTGACCCGGGGGCGGCCCGAACTGACCGACCTCGAGACCGCAACGGGCTTTGAGCGCGATGCCGTTCTGGCCTTGGTCGCCGCGGTCGAGAAACGGTCCGAGCATCCGATCGCGGAAGCCATCGTCTCCGCGGCAAAGGAAGCCGGTCTCGCGGTCGGCGAAACGGAGCAATTCGAGGCGATCCCCGGCTTCGGAACCCGCGCCAAGGTCGCTGGACGAACCGTTCATATCGGCGCAGACAGGCTGATGGCGCGCGAGGGTATCGACGTCACCGTCTTCGCCGATCACGCCCGCCGCCTCGGTGATGAAGGCAAGAGCCCGCTTTACGCGGCGGTCGACGGCAAGCTCGCGGCAATCATCGCCGTCGCCGATCCGATCAAGGAGACGACGCCGCAGGCGATCCGCATGCTGCATCAGCTCGGCCTGAAAGTTGCGATGATCACGGGCGACAACCGCCGCACGGCAGAGGCAATCGCCCGCAAGCTCGGGATCGATGAGGTCGTCGCCGAGGTTCTGCCCGAGGGAAAGGTCGCCGCACTGAAGCGGCTGAAAACGACCGGACAAAATGTGGCCTTTGTCGGCGACGGCATCAACGATGCCCCGGCGCTCGCCGCGGTCGATGTCGGGCTGGCGATCGGCACGGGAACGGATGTCGCTATCGAAAGCGCCGACGTCGTGCTGATGTCCGGCGATCTCCTCGGCGTGCCGAATGCCATCGCGCTTTCGAGGGCCACGCTCCGCAACATCAAGGAGAACCTGTTCTGGGCCTTCGCCTATAATGCCTTGCTGATCCCGGTCGCCGCCGGGGCGCTCTACCCGGCCTACGGCGTGTTGCTTTCGCCCGTATTCGCGGCCGGCGCCATGGCGCTCTCCAGTGTCTTCGTGGTCGGCAATGCGCTGCGCCTGAAGCGCTTCAGGAGCATCTCGCGTGAGAGCGCCGCAGTCCGATAGCGCTTGGCGCCGTTGGCGCCTCCCGGGCGAAAGTCCTATATCAGCGGCATATGCTTGCATCGATCATTGAAACAGTCAGCGAATGATCTAACTCTTTGAAATTAACGCAATTCCGGACGGAAGACTGTTGCACGCTTTTCCTGGAATTGCCCTGAAAGGTGATGTCATGAATATCGGCGATGTCGCGCGCGCCTCCGGCGTCTCGACGAAAATGATCCGCTACTACGAGACGATCGGCCTCATTCCGCCCGCCCACCGCAGCGAATCCGGTTACCGCAACTATGGCGACAACGACGTCCATACGCTGCGCTTCATCCGCCGCGCGCGTGATCTCGGCTTCACGGTCGAGCAGATGGCGGATCTGCTTGCACTCTGGCGCGACCGCTCCCGTGCAAGCAGCGAGGTCAAGAAGATCGCGCTCGATCAAGTGGAAATCCTGGAGCGCAAGGCGGAAGAACTGAAGGCGATGAGCCGGACGCTCAAGCACCTCGCCGCCCATTGCCACGGCGACGAGCGGCCGGATTGCCCGATTCTCGATGACCTTGCCGAAGCGGAAGCGAACTCCGACAAGGCACAGGAACCAGCCCGTTTCGGCCGCAGCGGTATCGATCCGTTGCGGGTCAAGGCACGATGAAGACTGGCGGGTTCGCCGTCGAAGTCACAATTTGAACGACGCGGCGGCGGCCAAGAGCCGCTTCGCCGTACCGGCTGAAATGGAGGCCGGCGCGGTCCCGACTGTGTCCTTCGAACGCGCCCCGGCGCCTGCGGTCATTTCGCGACGAAGAGCAGATCGAAGCCCTTGAATTCGCGCCGCGCCACCGATTTGCGGATCGCCGCCCAGATGGCGGACGGGTTTTCGAGCCTGAACCCGCGAAAGCTCCGGACCAGGCGCACCGTGGCCGCGATCGTTCGCAGCACGCGGATGAACCGCGGACCGGATAGGGAGGCGGCGAGGATCTGCGGATGCACCGCGATTAGCACGCCCGCCGTTCTCTTGCGGTCGATCGCCCGGAACTGATCGAGCGCCTTGTACTCGTAGCCTTCGATGTCGATCTTGAAGCAGAGCCGTTCCGTTCTTGCCATTGTCTGAAGGTCGGCAACGGTGACGGTCTGCGCCGTCACAGCCATGCCCGTGTCGTCGGCAATCAGCGCCGAAGTTTCGGAACTGCCGAAGCCGCCGCCGACCGAGTGCAGCACCAGGCATTCGTCCTCGGATAGCGCCGCATTGATGAGCTTCACCTCGCCCGCATTTTCGCGTTGCATCTGCGTGAGTATGTCGAAGCACACCGGATCGGGCTCGACCGTGATGACATTGTCCGCGATCTGCGCTGTCCAGTAGGGCGTTACGCCGATCCAGCCGCCGATGTCGATGAACGTCGTCGTCCCGTCGACGAGGCGCTCTATATTGCGGAACGTACCGGGCTCCCATTGCCCGCCTTGCAGCCGAGCAAAGAAGCGCGCCTTCTCCGGCTTTTCGGGAAAATAAACGGTCTTCTGAAAATAAGTAATCGCGCGCATCGCGCCTCTTTAATGCATTTCGGGGGGAGGTGTGAAGCGGTTCCCCAGGGAAATGCGAGGAAACAAGGAGTTAGGGCAATGCGGCGCCGCTGCCCATTGGCAAAACGTCAAGGCGGCCGAATGGTGCTTACGCCTCTGCCCTCTGAGCGCGGCTGCGCGCTTCGGTGAGTTCGGAGGTGGTCTGGCTGAGGCGGTCGGCGAGCACCCGCATGATTTCCACCGCCATCTCCGGGAAGTCCGCCAGCAATTTCAGGAAATCGTCCTTGCGAATGCGCAACGCTTCGAGCGCCGTACTTGTCTTGACGGTAGCGGTGCGCGGTGTGTTGCAGAGGATGGCGATCTCGCCGACGATCGAATTCTGTTCCACCTCGGCGACCTTCAATTGTCCAGTTGGCGTCGTAACCAAAACGTCGGCTTTGCCGGAGAGGATCACATAGGCCGCGTCGCCGATATCGCCCTGATGAAACAGATTTTCTCCCGCGCTGTACATTACCCTGTCGGAGGTGAATGCCAGAAGCTTGAGCTTGGCGGGTGGCAAGCCGGAAAACAGCGTGATCCGGCGCAGCATTTCCACTTCATCTTTTAGGAGCATAACAGTCCGTTTCTCCGAGTGTGTCGCGGGCATAAGCACCCTTTCCCCCGGCGAGCGGGAAAATATGCTTGCGCCTTGACACTAATACTACATCAAGATGCCAGTTCCTTATAGTCGGTGTCTTTCACACTTGTTTCCACAGCTTCGTCGCTCACGAGCCGCCCGTTTTCGAAGTTCGCCTCGCGATCGAACAACTCGGAAAGAGCCGGATTGGCGAGAACCCAGACGATCGCCGGTTTGCGTTCGTCCTGGCGCAGGAAGGCAAAGACGTTGCGGGTGATCTGCTCCTGTGCTCGCTGGTCGAGGGCGAGCAGCGGTTGATTGAAGATGTAGAAGTCCGATATGCGGATCAATGCGCGCGCAAGATTGAGCTTCTGCCGCTGGCCCGCGGTCAGCCGCTTGCCGCCCGCGCCGACGTTGAAGTCCAGTCCGAAGGCAAGCACATCGTTGTAGAGCCCGAGCGACTCGAAGAGATCGCGCACGATTGCGCGAATTCTCTCGGAACCGTCGGTGTGCTTGTGGCCGATGCGGCCGAAGAGCACGTTATCGATGATGCTGGCCGAGGCTATGTAACGGTTCGGCTGGTAGTGCTCGATGATGCCGACGAGATCCTCGGGCAAACCTTCGCTGAACTCTCGCCGCGCCTCGACGATCTTCGTCATCAATTCTTCCGACAACAGACCGAAGCGGTGGCGTGGCTCGATATAGCCGAAGCACAGCCGGATGACCTTGATGGCGTCATCTTCGGAAACCTCGTCGAGCGCTCGTCCCCTCACCTTCTGGAGCAGCGCTTCATAGACCGGAATCTCTTCTGCCGCCATGAAAGTGAGTTGCTGGAAGAATGGGTGGTCCGGCGGCAGGTCGCGGAACAGTTCGACGACGTTGCCGGCAATTTCCAGGCCCATCTCGTAGAAGATCTCGTGCAGCCCGGCTCTTCTCAAGACCGTCTTGAAGAAGGGGTGGTCTTCGAGCGCCCTTTCCCAGCGCGCATGATCGGTCACCGTCCCGAAGAGCAGGTTTTCGCCGACCGTCGCTTCGATATTGTAGGAGCCCGGTTCGAAGAACACGACGAGATCGCTGAGCTTCTCGGCTTCGAGACGTCTGCGAAGGGCTCCACGCATCTCCACGATTTCAGCGGCAAAAGCCTCGTGTTCCTCAGGATTGATGGTCGCGCGGCCCGCGAGCGCCATGATGTCGTTCGTGAGAAGCACGGTATCGAGCACGGCTCTGACCTTCGCGAAGAGATCATCCGGGCTGGTCGCACCCGCGGCCCCATAATCGATCCAGTCGCTGTTGAGATCGAGCGAGGGATTGCCGGCAAGTTTTGCTTCGAGCACCTCCCACCGACGATGGGCAGCCTTGTCGCCCTCGTAAGTCACCTCCTGCAGAGGCGCGTGCTTGAGGCCGTAAAGCAGATTGTCGCCGAGGCTGCCCTGGAAGGTGTAGACCTCCGACGAGGCGTAGGAGATTCGCCGTCCGACGACCGATTCCGGCATGTCGTGGATATCATCGTCGCCGACGACGATCCTGCCGCTTTCGGGCCATGTCAGGCGTCCGAAGGCCTCGGCAAGCGCCTCTCCCCCGCCGGTCGAGCCGCCCGTGATCGCGACAGCTTCGCCGGGGCGCACCTGGAGCGACACATGTTCCACGAGCTTCGAACCGCCGTCATCGGCCACGGAAAGATTGACGGCCGCAAGCGCGCCCGTGATCGGCGCCGCAGCGGTGACCGAGATCGCCTGGACACCGGGATCGATCAACGGCTGGACACTGAACTGCTCGACGACCTGGGCGTACTTGACCTGCACGTCCTGACGCGCCTGATCCCAGTCAATGAGTTCTTTCAGCGGGCCAGGCAGGTCCTTGTAGGCGCCGATCACCGCAACGAGCTGGCCGATGTCGAGCCGGCCTTGCAGGGCGAAATAGCCGCCGATCGAGTAGAACAGGAACGGAGTGACCTGAGCCAGGAAGTTGTTCAGGAACTTGACCAGGAATTTCCACTGATAGAGATCATAGCGGATCTTGAATATCCGGCCGAGGCGGGCGGCGATGTCGGCTCTTTCATAGTTGGACGTATCATGCCCGCGAATGGTACCGATGCCGTCCACGATCTCGCTGACCCGGCCCGACAATTCGCGCGCCGTCAGTTGGCGTTCGCGCCCGAGGACGATCAGCCGCCGGCGCATGCGTGGGATGATCACCGCCTGTATCGCGACGATAAAGGCGGCGATGAGACCGAGCCACAAGCTCTGGAGCAGGATGAAGATCAGCGCCGTCAAGGCCTGCCCGCCAAGCAGCGCCGGCTGTACGAAGGCATCGCCGGTGAATCCGCCAAGGGGCTCGACCTCATCCTTGATCATGGTCGAGATTTCGGCGGGCTTCACGCGCTTGAAGTGACCCGGTGGGAAGCGAAGCACGCGGTCGACAAGCTCGAAACGGATGCGCCGCAGGAGGCGCTCGCCGAGGCGGCCCTTATAGGTATTGATGTAGAACTTGAAGAGTCCATTGATGATGACGAGCAGCAGGAAGACAAGGCTGAGGGCAAGCAGCATTCCCTCCCGCTCAAGCTGAATGCCCGAAAACAGATTGACCTCGCCAAAAAAGGGCAGATCGAAGGAAATCGGCAGGAACGCCTGGGTTGCCTCGGGGCTTTCGAAACCCGCGCCCTGAATCGGTCCGTTGACGATCTGCTTGGGGAGATCAAAGGACAGGAAATAGGGTACCATCGACAGCGCAACGACCAGCAGTATCCAAAGCTGCTGCTTG
Source organism: Sinorhizobium sp. 8-89 (assembly GCF_030124325.1). Lineage (GTDB taxonomy): Bacteria > Pseudomonadota > Alphaproteobacteria > Rhizobiales > Rhizobiaceae > Sinorhizobium. Next base: position 43,293 of record NZ_JASKLR010000024.1, on the reverse strand, counting down.
CGTGTGTGGGTCCAGATGTAGCGGGAAAGACGTGTTTCCATGTGCCGGCAATGTGACCTAACTTAAATACGGATCGCCGAACCGATTGGGCCGGCGGGTTCCTGTCGCAGATGGTTCCAGTCCACCAGATCGTCAATGGACTCGCGCATGGTCCACGAAATCGTGACTGCCCGGCATGAGAACAGAGCCCTGCCCCATGTCAAGCGGACACGAACCGCGAATAAGATCCGTCGAACAGATCGCCCCTTCAGCAAAGCCTGACGGTCCCTTGCATATGTCGCGAGCATCTTCGGCCTGCGGCGTCCTCGCGCATGGCTTGCACTCGCCTACCCGTCAGCTTACAACAGGCTCATGATGCATGCCACCCATTCTCCCCCCGAAGATTGGCACGAGAACGCCTATGATCTCGTACGCGGGATCGCCGTTTATTCCGGCAGCGCCGTCGTGGCGGGCATCGGCAAGGTGATAGCCAAGCACCGGGACGCGGACATCGCGAACGCGTTCAACTACAAACAGGTCGGCTGCAAAATCTGGGCGCGTGACAAGCTGCTCGAAAGCTGTGGCCCAGCCTTCGGTCGAATCGCCGTGCTGGGCGGGTGGTATGGCATTTTGCCGGCAATGCTCTTCGAAGACGCGCGTTTCAACATCGGCGCGATCGACAGCTACGACATCGATCCTGCGGTGGAGGAGGTCGCACGCACGCTGAATTCTGCGCATGGCGACCGATTCCGGGCAATAACGGCGGACATGTATGCTCTCGACTACCGAACCATCGGGGCCGACTTGATCGTCAATACGAGCTGCGAGCACATTGCCGATCTCGGACTCTGGCTCGAGCTTCTTCCACGGGCGACCCGCGTACTGCTGCAGTCAAACGACTATTTCAGCGAACCGGCCCACATAAGCTGTGTCTCGTCGCTTGAGGAGTTTCAGGCACGAGCCGGCCTGGCGAAAGTTGACTTCGCAGGCACGTTGCCGATGAAAAAATACAACCGCTTCATGCTGATCGGGACGGTCTGACCTCCCGCTTACAGGTGCTCCCGGAGGATCGTTGCAGTCCGGGCGGCGCCGTCAAGATCAAGCGGCGGGACTTCCGGTTTCGGCCGGGCAAGCATCGCCTCGATATCCCGTGCGAGCCGATCGGACGTGATGTCTTCCTCCGGCAGAACGCGGGCAAGGCCGAGTCTCTCGAGCCGTGTCGCGCGTGTGCTCTGCTCGGTTTCCCCACCCGCCGTGAAGGGAATGAGCAACGAGCCGCAGCCGGCGCGAAGAATATCGCAAACCGTGTTGTATCCGGCTTGAGAGACCGAGAGCCGCGCCCCGGCGAGCAGGGCCGCAAAATCCTGCCGAAAGCGAAAGAGGCCAACGCCGGCTGGAGCTACGGCGGCGAGGGCATCGAAATCAGCCTGCGGCAGGTTGGGCCCGGTTACGAGGCACCAGCGAAACGTTGTCGGCAGGATTGCTGCGGCTCCGAGCGCTGCGCCGATCAGATCCTTGCCGACGGCGCCCCCGCCCGCCGAAACCACGACATCGAATTTCTCATTCGGCTCGGCAGGTGGCGGCGGTGCGACAAGACCGGTGTAGGCGACCTTCTGGGCGATCTCGCCCGCGAGCGGAAAGGTTTCCTCAAGCCGAGCAAAGGCTGGATCGCCGTGAACGAGCACGAGATCGAAATGCGCCTTGACGAGTTCCACCGTCTCCTCTGCACGACCGGGTTTGACCCGTTCCTGCAGAATGTCGCGCAGCGAAGTCGCCACCAACGGCCGCCGCTCCATCGCCGCAATGGCATCCAGCAGCGGCAGCAGTTCGAAACGCATCTGCCTGCGGCCAAAGGGGAAAGCTTCGATGATGACGACATCAGGTTTCGAAGCGTGTAGCGCCTCGATCAGCAGGTTCCTGCGGTGCTGCTGGAAAGCGTCCGTCACCGGATTGCCGTCGCCGTCGGTCAGACCGGAGAAGCCCTTATCGCCGGCCGTTACCGAAGGTAGCGCGACCGTCGTCAGACCATCTCCCGGAAATCCCGGAACAGGCGCACCGCCGGTGACCATCGTCACGTCGAACCCGTCGGCGGACAACGCTTTGGCGATCCGGCTCGCTCGTGCCAGATGCCCGATACCGAGCAGATGCTGCACATAGAAGAAGACACGCTTGGTCAAGAGACCTTGCTCCACTCGCTTTCAAAGAGCCCGATCAGTTGGCTAACACTCGAATGATGATCGAACTCGGCGCGAACGCGCCGTTCGGCGGCCGTGCCAAGCTGCCGCCTGAGATCCGGGTCGCGAGCCAGCCGCTCGATCGCCACGGCGAGCGCACGAGGGTTTTCGGGGGGCACGAGAAGGCCGTTCTGATTGTCCGCCAGCAATTCCGGGACGCCCGAAACGGATGTCGAGACGCAAGGCAACCTCTGGCTCGACGCTTCGACCAGAACGTTGGGCAGGCCGTCGCGATCGCCATCGGCTGCAACCCGGCACGCCAACGCGAACATGTCGCTGTCGCGGTAATGCTGGAGCACGTCAGTCTGGTCGAGCGCACCTTTCCAGCTGACACGGTCGGCAAGGCCGAGTTCGCGGGCTAGCTTCTTGAGATCGCCGGCAAGTTCACCCGCGCCGATATGCTCGAAGCGCCAGTTGAGATCGCCAGGCAAAAGCGACAAGGCCTTCAGCAGGATATCATAGCCCTTCTTGGCGACTGCGCGCCCGACGCTGACGATGCGAACGGGATCGGCCGGATCGGAGCCGTCGCGGCCGGAGTGGTCGCCTCCAAACGTCGGGAAGCGGTCCAGGTCAAGGCCATGATAGCTCAAATGCACCCTTGATTTCGATGCCGTCAGGCTTTGCAGGTGCTCGAAACCGCTGCGTGTGCAGGTAACGGTCCAGCGGGCCCGATCGAGCTTTTCGGAAAGCTCCCAATCGGACGACGTCCAGATATCCTTGGCATGGGCGGAGCAGGTCCAGGGGACGCCTGCGATGATGCTGGCATAGCCGGTCACCGAGGCGGGCGTGTGGATGAAATGTGCGTGAAGCCAGGTCGCAGCGCCCGGCCATTCGGCGACCAGTACCAGTGCCTGCCCGAACCGCCGGAACCGGTTGCGCGTCGGGTCGCGCACGAGGTCCGCGAGGAATGGGCCGAGCGCTCGCCAGAAGCCGGCTTTCGGCATCAGCCGCAGCGACGCGCGAAACACGCGCCACGGTTCCTCGTGCAAATATTCCGGCAAATAGTAGACGTCGGCGCGGATTTCGTCGTGCACGGGATGTCGCTTGCCATCAGTCGGACGACGGAGTGCGACCAGAACGAGTTCGTGTCCCGCTTTTTCAAGGCCAAGCAGTTCCTGGGCGATAAAGGTTTCCGACAGGCGCGGATAGCCTTTCAGGACTACGGCAATCTTGCGATTTGGCGACACTGGCTCAGCTCGTTTGCTTCACGATGCTCAGGTGCTCTTTCGATCTATGATCGAGCCAGCTGCCGACAAGCTCGGAGATGTGGACAAGGCCCTCAAGCCTCAGGCCATTGGCGGCGCGCGACGGGGGCGCACGTCCCGGCAACGCCTTCAACGCAGCCGCAAACCGCAGCGGATCCTCGGCTTCATCGGGAAGCAGCATCTCGACGAGGCCAAGATCGGACGCGCGTCGAGCGCGGATCAACTGCTCCTCGCGCGGCTCGAGACGCGGCACAATCAAGGCCGGTTTGTCAAAGGAGAGAATCTCGCAGTAGGTGTTATAGCCGCCCATCGAGACCACCCCTCTCGCGCCGGCGATCAGTTCCTCCATGCGATTGTCGAACTCGATTATCTTTATGAAAGGAATACGACCGCCCTTCTTGATCAGCTTGTTGCGTTGCTTCGCCGGCATGTAAGGCCCGAGCACCACGAGGGCGTTGTGCGTCAGTTCGGGATCCTGCTGATAGGCATGGATCACGTCATGAATGAGTTCAGCGCCGTCACCGCCTCCACCGGTGGTGACGAGGATATAGTCCCCTTCGGGCCTGTGGTCGGGCAGCCCGTCATGCGGCACGCTTCGTTGCAGGAAACCGACGAAGTTCATGCGTTCGCGCACCGCCGCAGGCACCTCAAGGCCCACCAGCGGATCGTAAAAATCCGGCGGGCCATAGACCCAGATCGCATCGTAGAACTGCTCGATCTTGCGCATGGTGTCGCGACGCTTCCATTCGACTTCGAGCAGGTGCGGGGCGTCCATGATTTCCCGAAGCCCAAGAACCAACTTCGTGCCACGGGTCTTGAGATAGGTGAGTGTATCCTCGACCTCTCCGCGCAGGCCCATGGGCTCTTTGTCGACGATGAAGATGTCCGGCTTGAACGTCTCCGCCGTCGAGCGGATGATCGACTGGCGCATCTTCAGCGTCTCGTGCAATTCGATATGCCGGTCGAGCGATGTGTATTCACCGTTTCTGAGTTTGATGACGCTCGGTATCTTCACGAAGTCAACGCGCGCGCGATAATCAAAGGCTCCGGCGATCGTTGCGCCGGAGATGATCAAGATCTGCAATCCGCTATAGTCTTCCACGAGCGCATGCGCGATCGTCCGACAGCGCCGCAGGTGACCGAGGCCGAACGTGTCGTGGCTGTACATGAGGATCCGGGCATCCTCGAAACGCCGTACCATGCGAAGAACCTTTCGCTCATTATTTAGAAAGCCTGCAACACGTTACAGCGCCCGCGGGCAGTCAATGGCATGTCGGCCTTATTTGTAGGGATCGGCCGCGTCGCGCAAGCCGTCTCCCAGGAAGTTGAACGCCAAAATCACAAGAATGACCGGTATAGTCGGAAAGAGCAGCCAGGGATAGAAAGCGATGACGCTGACGCTCTTTGCCTCCGTCAGCAGAATGCCCCAGCTCGTTATCGGCGGGCGCAAACCCAACCCGAGGAAGCTCAGCGCCGTCTCGCCGAGGATCATGCCGGGTATGGAGATCGTCGCAGTGGCAATGAGATGGGACATGAATCCCGGCACAAGATGGCGCCCGATGATGCGGCTGCTTCGCGCGCCCATCAGCTGTGCCGCAAGGACATAGTCCTCCTCGCGCAGCGCAAGCAGCTTCGAGCGAACGGCCCGCGCAAGGCCCGTCCAGTCGAGAAGCCCCAGAATCACGGTGATGCCGAGATAGATGAGGATCGGGCTCCATGTTGCGGGCATGATCGCCGCGAGCGACAGCCACAGCGGAATGCTCGGAATCGATTGAAGCACCTCGATCAATCTCTGGACAATGAGATCGAAAACGCCGCCATGATAGCCGGCGAGCCCGCCGATGACGATCCCGAGCACAAAGCTCACGGTAATGCCAAGAAGGCCGATCGTCAGTGAAATCCGCGCGCCGTATATGATACGCGACAGCACGTCGCGCCCCAGCCGGTCGGTCCCCAGGAGAAAGAGCTGGCCACCCTCTGCGGGGCAGGCCAGATGCAGATTGGTCTCGAAAAGACCCCAGAAACGATAGCTGTCGCCGCGGCAGAAGAAGCGGATCGGTTCCACGTCCGAAGGATTGTCCGCATAGTTCCGCTTCAGCGTATCCATGTCCAGTGTCATCGTCCGGCCGTAGACGAAGGGGCCGACAAATGCGCCGTCATGGAAAAAGTGAACGGGCTGCGGCGGCGTGTAGATGAAATCGACGTTGCGCGTGTGGAGGTTGTACGGCGCCAGAAACTCGCAAAAGAGAATCATGACGTAAAGGGCTGCAAGGAAAATGCCAGAGGCGAGCGCCAGCTTGTGTCGCTTGAACTTCCACCACATCAGGCGCAACTGCGACGCCTGGTTCACGCGCACCTGCTCCTCCGTCATGACCTCGACGGAATAGGGATCGAACGGGGCGGTGGATACATAATGCGGCAGGGGTTCGCCGGGCGCCGGTATAGGTGACGTCACTTCGTACTCCTGCCTTGCAGACGGATTCTGGGATCGAGAACGGCGAGCGCAAGATCGGAAATCAGCACACCGATGACTGTGAGAAATGCGAGAAACATCAGGAACGAACCAGCGAGATACATGTCCTGGCTCTGCAGCGCCTTGATCAACATCGGTCCTGTCGTTTCAAGCGAGAGGACGATCGCCGTGATCTCGGCGCCGGAAATGATCGCCGGCAGGATCGAGCCGATGTCGGAGATGAAGAAGTTGAGCGCCATGCGCAACGGGTACTTGAGGAGGGTCTTGGTAGGTGAGAGCCCCTTCGCCCTCGCGGTGACGACATATTGCTTTTGAAGTTCGTCGAGCAGGTTGGCCCTGAGCCGCCGGATCATGCCCGCCGTTCCCGCCGCGCCTATTATGATCACCGGTATCCACATGTGCTCGAGCATCGACTTGGCCTTGGCCCAACTCATCGGCTCGGAAAGGAATTTCTGATCCATGAGATGGCCGATCGAGGTGCCGAACCAGATGTTGGCAAAATACATGAGGATGAGCGCCAGCATGAAATTCGGCACCGCAATCCCGATGAGGCCGATCAGGGAAAGTCCATAGTCGCCCCAGCTATACTGATGCGTCGCGGCATAGATGCCGATCGGGAACGCGATGATCCAGGTCAGCATGATGGTGAAGAACGAGACGAGGATCGTCAGCCAGAGCCGGTCTCCCACGACCTCGCTCACCGGAAGTTCGTATTCGAACGAATAGCCGAAGTCCCCCTGCAGCATGCCGGCGACCCAATAGATGTAGCGCAGCACCGGCGGTTGATCGAAGCCGTACTCTTTGCGCAGGGCGTCTATCTGCTCCATGTTGACGCCTTCGCCCTGCGCCCTGATCTCGGCGATATAGCTCTCGAAATAATCTCCCGGCGGCAGTTCGATGATCGCGAACACCAGAGCCGAAATGATGAGGAGGGTCGGGACCATCGCGGCGATACGCCAGAGAATGTATCGCAGCATGTCAGGCGTCCTGTTCAAGCCAGAAGGTGTCAGGATTGTATACGCCGAAATAGCTCGTCGGGTCGAAGCCGTAGAGCGCCTTTTCCGGCACGTTCCGGAGCTTCGCGGAGACGAGAATCGGCTGCAGCGATGCATTCACGAGGCCGATCGAGAAGACCTGATCGGTGTAGATCGACAGCATCGATGTCCAGATCTCCGCCCGCTCGGCGTCGGTCGACGAATGCCGCCAGCGTTTGAGCAAATCCAGAAGCTCGACCACCGGCGGCAGCTCCGGCGCCTCGCCCATTTCGCCGTGCGAGAGATAGTTGAGTCCCCAGACCGGCCATTGCAACTGGTCGTCGGCGGTGGGTGCAAGCTGGCCCGGATTCATGTCTGCGGTGGGAACGCCGTTGTCGATGCCGAACCACATCGACATGATGATCTCGCCGCCGACCGCACGGCTGCGGAAGGTGTCGCGCTGGGATGTCCGGATGAAGAGGGATATGCCGACCTTCTGCCAATAATCGGTTATGAGTTGCAGAACATCGGTCTCAAGCGTGCTTTCGCCCGCCGTCTCGACGACGATCTGCGCCGCCCGTCCATCCGGCAGGATACGGATTCCGTTGCTGCCGCGCTTGGCCAGACCCGCCGCGTCGAGCAAGCTGTTGGCCTGAGCCGGATCGTGGGCCGCCCAGGCGCTTGCGAATTCGGGACGGAACAGCGGACTATCCGGCAGCACCGTATCGGCGCTCTCCTTGGTAAGACCATAGAAGACCGCCATGTTGATTTCGCGCCTGTCGATCGCCAGCGACAGCGCGCGCCTGACACGGACATCCTGCAAAAGCGGGCGCCATATCGGATCGGAGCAGTTGAGATTGGGAAGCAGCGCCAGGCGCGACCCTTGCGTCTTCTTCCACAGCTTGATCTTCACTGGATAGCGCTTCTCGGCATCCTTCAGATAAGTGTAGTCGACGAAATCAATGCCCGTCGCCTGGAGGTCGCTTTCGCCCGTACCGGTTTTCGCCGGAATGAGCGAGGAGGAACTGACATTCAGCACGAACTTGTCGATATAGGGCAGTTGCAGGCCGTTTTCGTCGACCCGGTGGAAATATGGATTGCGCTCGAAAATGAACTGCTCGGCCGGAAGCGGCGTGGTGTTGCGCCAGGGATCGAGCGTCGGCAGGTCGGGGTTTTCCGGACGATAGGAGCGTGCCATGCGCATGTGCAACTGGCTCCACTTCTTGACCCGCTCTTCCTTCATCGTTGCCTTGAGCTTGTCCTCGTCCTGATACTTCTTGTGGAACTGCTTGAGGTAGGCGGCCGGCATGACGATGACCAACGGCTGCGGAGCGGCGAGCTTCTGCAGGAAATCCGGATTGGGCTTCGTCCAGGAATAACGCACGGTCCGTTCGTCGATGATCTCGAATTTGCCCGCCTCGCCATCCATGACCAGCGCCGTCGGGAGACCCGCCGGAGACAGGTCCTCATTCAGCAGCACGTCCTCCCAGCAGTAGCGGAAGTCTTCCGTCGTAAGCGGCGTTCCATCCGACCACTTGTGGCCCTCGCGCAGACGCAGCGTAAAGATGCGGTCCTCGACCGTTTCGTAGCTTTCGAGAACGTCCGCCTTGAGGTTCAGCGCCTCGTCGTAGCCGACCAGCCGGCAATAGCCATAGACCGTCATCAGACGGATGTCCTTGGCGCTGCCGATCAGGCTCCGGATGACGCCGCCGTGCCTGCCGGGCGTGCGCCCCATTGCTGCGACATTGATCACGCGCGGCGTTTTCGGCAGCCGTTCGTTGAGTGGAGGAAGCTTGCCTTCCGCGACCAGCGGCGCGAGCGCTTCGGCCTCCGTTCCCGCCGCAAGCAGGCGCGGCGGCAGAACGGTGGAAGCGAGCATGGCAAGTGCGGTTCTGCGGGTGATCATGGGCGTAGCTCCCTTGCATCCACCGACTTTCGGGCAAGGACGAAATGATCGCCGCCGAGATTCGCGGGAAAGAGGGCGTCTTCATCACCATCGTCCGAGAACTGTGCTCCCCACCGCCCCTTGTCCGATCCCCCACTCGCCTGGAGGGCATCGAAATCGAGCTTCCGATCGAGATCCGGATAGGGCACGGCTGCGAGCAGTGATTTGGTATAGGGGTGCACGGGATTACGCATCAGCACTTCGCGCGGCGCCAGCTCGACAATCCGGCCGGCGCACATCACCGCGATCCGATCCGCCATATAGTCCACCACCGCGAGATTGTGCGAGATGAAGAGCGATGTCAGGCCCAATTCCTTCTGCAAGTCCTTGAGAAGGTTGAGAATCTGGGCTTGCACCGAAACATCGAGCGCGGAGACGGGCTCGTCGCAGATCAGCAACTCCGGAACGAGCGCGAGCGCGCGGGCGATGCCGATACGCTGCCTCTGACCGCCGGAGAAACTGTGCGGATAGCGGTTGATGAAACGCTGGTCGAGCCCGACGGCCTGAAGCAGCGAGCGGACGGTTTCGACCCGGGACTTTGCCGTTCCGCGACCGTGGATCTCGAGCGGTTCGCTGAGAATGTTCTTGACCGTCATGCGCGGTGAAAGCGACGATACCGGGTCCTGGAAGACCATCTGGATTTTTGCGCGCAACTCCTTCAGTGCCGCGCCCTCGAGCTTCAGGAGGTCAATCGCCCCCTCGCCGTCGTCGTAGGTTATCGATCCTGCATCGGGGCTCACCGCACGCATCAGGATCTTGCTCACCGTCGTCTTGCCGCAGCCGCTTTCGCCGACAAGACCGAGGCATTCGCCGCGGCGAATGTCGAAGCTGACATTGTCGACGGCGCGGTGCTCAGAATCACCGTTGCTGCCGAACCAACCCGAGCTTCGAGTGGTGAACGTTTTCGTCACGTTACGGACGGAGATCAGAATGTCCGAGCCCGAGGTCTTTTGAGATGGCTTGTTTCCAAGAAGGTTTTCAGCCTTGACCGGCACCTCGCGCAATGCCTTCAACCGCTCTCCGGGCTTCATGTCGAAGTGCGGCACAGCGGCCATCAGCCCCTTCAGATAGGGATGCTGCGGGTTTCGGAAGATCGCATCGACCGGTCCCGCCTCGACGATCTCGCCGTGATAGATGACGACGACTTCGTCGGCCATGTTGGCGACGACGCCGAGATCATGCGTGATCAACAGCATGGCCATGTTGAGCTTCGCTTGAAGCTCGCGCAGAAGTTGCAAAATTTGTGCCTGCACCGTCACATCGAGCGCAGTTGTCGGCTCGTCGGCAATCAGGAGCGCCGGGCGGCAGATCAGCGCCATGGCGATCATCGCGCGCTGGCGCATCCCGCCGGAGAGTTCGAAAGGGTACATGTCGTAAGCGCGCGTCGGATTGGCAAATCCGACATAGCCCAGCAGCTGCTCGGTCCTCGCTCTCCGCTCGGCCTTTTCGGCGTCCGTGTGTATCGCCATCACCTCGGAAATCTGGTTTCCGATCGTGTGGAGCGGCGACAGCGAGGTCATCGGCTCCTGGAAGATCTTGCTGATGCGCGCGCCACGAATGTCCTGGATATCGCCCCCGTCCGGGTCGAGCGAAAGCAGGTCGACAGGCTTGCCCGCGACGGCCGGGTCGTTGAACAGGACGCGTCCGCTAACCCTTGCGACGCTCGGCAGAATGCCCATGATGGCTTGGCTGATCGCCGACTTGCCGGACCCGGACTCGCCGACGAGCGCAGTTACCTTGCCTGGCAAAATCCTGAAATTTGCACCCCTGACGGCTTCGACTTCGCCGCCGAGCACCGAGAATGTGATCCGCAGACCCTCAACTCGCAGCAGGTCCGCTCCTGATGTCATTGCAGCACGCTTTCCTCACTACCCCAGAGCGTCGTACGTCGTCCCGGAACGCACATGGACGCTCTCCTCTTTGGTTCTACGCATCATTGCCCGAAAGCGACTCCGCGCTCGGCGATGGCGTAGCGTCCGGCCCCAAAAAAAGAGTAGCCTAGCTTCAACGGGCTGTCCAGCACACCACCCGAAGCGCCAGAGGTGCTGTATTTGCGCGGGCGGCGCAGCCTATGAGAAGGGACAAATGCCGCTCGGCAGGACGTCGGCGCAACGCGTCGAGCGACGGAAATCGTCATAGTAAAGCGTCCAGTTCGTAGTATCCGCCGCCCGGTACGGCCCGAACTTGAAATACTGGTTTTCGCCCAGCCCCTTGTCCGCGTGGCCGATATGCCCCTTCACGGTAATGACCGGCTGTCCATTGGCGAACAGCTCTATATGTCCGGACCCGTCGGGTCCGGGTTTGGTGAAGACGGCAAAGTCGATCCAGCCGGACTTGGGTTCCGGCAGCGGATTGCCGTGATTGGTCACGGTGACCGCGGTCGTGCACGAATTAAAAAGGCGGCCATCTTCCGCCTTCCAGTTTGCGTCCGTCGCAACCAGCATGCGCATCTGGTTCAGTTCGGGGCGAACCCAGACGGGAACCTCCCCCGGCGCGCAGCGCGCCGGCGTGTTCGCAGGCCCGGTGGACACTGGCGGCAGATAATTGGTCTCGACGGTAACGAAGAGCTTACCCAAGCTCATGCGGAACGCCAGGAAGGGGCTGAAGTCTCCGTTGGCGCCGTGATCGATTTCACGTTTCCACTGCGCAATGAGGTAGCGATGGTCTCCACTTGGAACGGGATCGGCGAACTTGACCGAAAAGCCGTACCAGACTCCCTGGTCGTAAGCCACGCGCAATGCGGTCTTCTCCCAGATCTCCGCCCGCTCGCTGCACCCGTCGTCCGACGGCGGGCATTTCGGCACGATGGACAGTTTCAACCCACCATTTCCGGTCCGCTTGACGTCACTCTGAAATACATAGGAGCCGGCGCTCTGTTCGAAGTTGTCGCGATAGTAGAGCCCGCCTTCAGGGGCAAAGTCCCTACCCTCGAACCCGTCGACCAGCTTCTGCTCCAAGGTCGGTTGCTGTTCCGTCGATTGGGCATGCGCAACGCTTGTTGCGGCGAGTGCTGCGGCCAGAAAAACGACACGGAACATCGAACCTCCTCAAAGCGAGCGTCTTGCCGATCTATTGCAACATCTTGTCGATGAGGCCGCGCGGCCCCGGCGATTGCTTCGTGTTGCGATAGAGCAGCATGACATGCTCCGCCTCCGAAAGTCCATCCTGAGTTGCATCGTCGGGACGCTCTTCCGCAATTGCCGCAAGCGCTGCGTCCTTGGGATAGAGGATGGTGAATTTCTGCCTGACGCCGCGCAGTTTCTCCTGCCCGAGCGTCGCCCAGTCGCCGCCGCAATAGTTGACGAAGGCTTCGCTGGCGACAACGTTGTGGGCGTATTTTTTCGTCAGGTTCTGCAGCCGCTGCACTTCGTTCACCGCCGAGCCGAAGACGGAAAAGGTCAGCCGGTCACGAAGCCCGACATTTCCGAACATGACGTTGCCGACATGGAGGCCAATTCCATAGCCGATCGGATCGCGTCCCTGCCTCTTCCTCTCCGCGTTCAGCGCCGCCACGCGCGCCGTCGCCGCGCTCACCGCGGCAAACGCCTCACGGCTGGCCATTTCCGAAGGCTCCTTGTGGCGGCCGCACGGATAGACGGCAATGAACCCGTCTCCGACGAAGCTCAGGATCTGCCCGCCGTTTCGATTGAACGGCGTCGCGATCGCATCGAAGAAACCGTTGAGCGTCTCGATATAGGCCTGGCGACCCTCCTTCTCGGCGAGCATGGTCGATTCCCGCATGTCCGCCATCACCAGGACGGCGCGAACCGTCTCGCCGTCGCCGCGCCGCACCTGGCCGCTCATCACGCGCCGTCCGGCATTGGCGCCGAGATAGGTCGTGAGCATGTTGTCGGCAAGCTTGCCGAGGACGGCGACCTTGGCAGCAACCGCCAGATGATTCTGAAGCTTGAGCAGCGCCGCGATCACGTCGTCGCTGAAGCCGCCATGGCGATCCGTCGTCCAGGATCCCACCATGCCATGGTCGGAATCGGTCCCGAGCGGCTGCATGAAGGCGAGATAATCGGTGGCACCGTGCTCTTTCAACTCGTCGAAAATCGGAAACTCCGACGGTTCTGCCGGATCGATCCGCCGCCTGACGTGATCGAGGTTGTTGTTGAGCAGATAGTAATAGGGACTGCGCAGAAAACGGTCGGGATTGAGCGCCAGCTCCTCGTGGCGCAAACCGCTTACCTCCACGCCCTTGCCGCGCCACCAGGTGAACCCAAGCGCGTCATAGAGCGGATGCAGCATCGAAAAGGACAGATGGACGCGCATGAGCGGCAGGCCCGCGGCGGCCAGGCGTTCGCAGAAGCCGCGCACGAGAGTTTCGAGCGTCTCGTCGCTGAGCGATGCTCGCATCAGCCAGTCTGCGACCTTGTCCAGAAGAATCTCGGAAACGCTGTTGTTGATCGGGCTCATCGCATTCCTCATATCGGCATGACGGCCAGCAACGACAGCTATCGCGCGGACCTTGCGATCAAGGCCACGTCTGCCGTGTGATGCCCGTTGTAACGAACGGCGTGTGCCGCGCTTGGCGGCAGGCGTTGCGGCGATTGAATCGCAGCATCTTCTTGCCTGGAGATATTCACCGGCGAGCCCGATTTCCAGAGACGTTCGAAATTTTTGATCATGCGTCGATCGTACACGGGATTGATCGCGTAATTGCACCCTGTAATTGTTGGGGTGGCCTGCGGTATGCGTCGTGCTTGACTTGCGGCTGCTTTCTCGCCAACAAACGACGCATGCTCCGGCGGCGCATGCTCCGGCAATCGAGATCGCCGTGATCGCCCGCCCCTGAAAGATGGAACCCTATCTTGACCTCCCTTCATCACGACAGGCTGCTTGAATCGATCGCTCAACGCCAGGCGCGTATCGGTGTCATCGGCCTCGGCTATGTCGGTCTGCCGCTCGCGGTTGCGGTGGCCCGCTCCGGTTTTCCGGTGATCGGTTTCGATATCGATCCTTCGAAGATCGTCGCCCTCGACGACGGCCGCTCCTATATCGAGGCGGTTACGGACGATGCGCTTGGCCGCGAGATCGCCGCAGGCCGGTTCCGTTCGACGACCGATTTCGCCGATCTTGCTCTTTGCGACGTGATCGTCATTTGCGTACCGACGCCACTGACCAAGCATCGCGATCCCGACCTCTCCTTCGTCGAGGGAACGGCGCGCTCGATCGCCGCCGCCCTCAGGCCGGGCCAGCTCGTCGTGCTAGAGTCGACCACCTATCCTGGCACCACCGACGGTATCGTCCGCTCGATCCTGGAAGAAACGGGTCTGAAATCCGGCGAAGACTTCTTCATCGGCTTCTCTCCGGAGCGCGAAGACCCGGGCAACCGCGCCTTTGAAACCGCGAGCATCCCCAAGGTTGTGGCCGGTGACGGACCGCGGGCGGCAGCACTGATGCAGCACTTCTATGCCGCCGTGGTCAAGACCGTCGTTCCGGTCTCGTCGAACGCCACGGCCGAAGCCGTAAAGCTTACCGAGAACATCTTCCGCGCCGTCAACATTGCCCTCGTCAACGAGCTCAAGGTCGTCTACGAGGCCATGGGAATCGACATCTGGGAAGTCATCGAAGCGGCCAAGACGAAGCCGTTCGGCTATATGCCCTTCTATCCCGGACCGGGACTCGGCGGGCATTGCATCCCGATCGACCCTTTTTACCTCACCTGGAAATCGCGCGAATACGAACTGCCGACCCGCTTCATCGAACTTGCCGGCGAAATCAACTCGGCGATGCCGCGCCATGTCGTCAGCCGGCTCGCCGAAGCGCTCGACAGAAGGCAGGGCAAGGCGCTCAGCCGCTCGAACGTTCTCGTCATCGGCCTCGCCTACAAGAAGAACGTGCCGGACATTCGCGAGAGTCCCTCTCTCAGGCTGATCGAACTCATCGAGGAGCGCGGCGGCAGCGCCGCGTTCTACGATCCGCATGTCGAAGAAATCCCGTCGACCCGCGAGCATCTCCCCTTGAAGGGCCGTCGATCGATTTCCTTCAACGAGGAAAACGTGCGCCGGTTCGATGCGGTGCTCATCGCAACGGACCACGACGGCATCGACTATAAGGCGCTGGCGGACTGGGCGACGCTGATCGTCGATACGCGTAACGTTTTCTCCCGGCTCGGCATTGCTGCGGACCAGGTGGTCAAGGCCTGAGACGACGTCGCGTTTTGCGAGCGGACGGAAAACCGTGACGCGCTTTTCCTCGAATTGCTAGGCTGGAGCGAGCGCCGTCTTGAGATTCTTCGCCGCCATTGCGTAACCACCGGCTGCTCCGTCGACGAAGTGCACATGGTCGCGGCTCATTGCCGCCGGTACGATGCAGGTCATCAGCGCGGAATCCTGCTGATGCAACCCGTAGCTGGACACGCCGGCGTCAGCCGCCCTCTTCAACCGCTCTTCGATCTGGCGCAGCCGCTCGACGCCGATATCGATCGTCATCTTCAGCCCGTCGTCGAATTTGCGAAAGTCGGAGTTGCGGACCAGATCACGCTTGTATTGCGTGACATCGAACTTGCCGAGGTTCCAGCCGAGCTTGAAGCACAAGAACAGCACCAGGCTCTGCAGGGTTATCCACGACCAGGCGAGGAAACGTCGACCTCTGGGCGCCACGGCGCGCGATTCGACCGCGACCCCTTGCATGGAAAGCCGCGGCTCGGGACCATTTTCCGGCACAGGGTGTCCGCCACGCTCCTCGCCTTCCGCCAACGCCACGATGTCGCCGACAAGCGCCTGGAAGTCCGGACCATTGCCTTGCGGGCCTGGAACAGCAATGATCGAGACGATCGCCCCATGGCGAGAGACAATCGGATTCCAGCGGCAGGACAGTCCGGTCAAATCCGGCCTGCTTCCTGGCGCGGCGGCCTCGATCTGATAGCGCCCGGCCT
Organism: Sinorhizobium sp. 8-89; assembly: GCF_030124325.1. Lineage (GTDB taxonomy): Bacteria > Pseudomonadota > Alphaproteobacteria > Rhizobiales > Rhizobiaceae > Sinorhizobium. The sequence goes on along the minus strand of NZ_JASKLR010000024.1, from coordinate 27,600 downwards.
TCATCTGCGCCTCTGCCCAACTGGCGCCACCGCCAGAAAACATGGCGTAGGACACTTCCTCGCTTGCCTTGAAGCGCGCGACACGCATGTCGAGGCCGCTGGCGCGTATGTCGCTGACCGGAACAAGTGCGGCGCGCAGATCGAGGTTCAGCTCTTCCGCGACCCAGGTCTTTGCGGCCGCCAACGCCGTTCGTGCCCTTGCCGCCATTGCCTCGGGTACTGCCGCGAGCGCCCCGTCACCCCCAAAGACGAAAGGCAGGTTTCGTTCATCGAGCGCATTCATCAGCGCCGATATGACACTTGCGCCTGCCATGTTGACGCTCTTGTAGCGACCTTCCGCGATGGCGCCGGTCGAATCGACGATGTCTGCAACCGCCAGCACCCATCCATCCGGCAAGGGCCGGTAGTTGGCCTCGTCGGCAACCCCTTCGAATGCCTCGAAGAGGAGGAGGCTGTCGTAAAACTGCATGTCAGCTGCCTGCACCATGATTGCGTCCAACCTTTCGCCTTCAGCCCGAATGCGGCTGAAAATCGCTTCTCAATTCTTCGTTTTGCTCCAGATCACGTTAGATCGGTAGATAAAGTTTCAATACAGGCTTTGGAGTGCAGAACTTAGAAATAAAGCAACCCCTACAATCTGATTGGAACTTATGGCGTTGCAGGACCCTTATGATCTGTGCTTGTCTAGAGAAAATGCACGCAGGCAAAAGCGCCGAGGCGGGCAGCACGAAGCCAAAACAGGAATGCAGGAAAACACCTTTCGAGTCCGGTTCTGGGGAGTAAGAGGCAGTTTGCCGGTATCCGGCGAACAGTTCCTACGCTATGGTGGCAATACACCTTGCATTGAAGTCCGTTGCGGCACCGAAGTCCTGATCTTCGACGCCGGCTCGGGGTTGCGCGAGGCGGGGCTGGCGCTGATGGCCGAGGGCGTCGCCGAGTACGATGTCTTCTTCACCCACACACACTATGACCACATTATCGGGCTTCCCTATTTCAAGCCGATCTATCGCTGCAGTTCGGCGGTGCGGTTCTGGTCCGGCCATCTTCACGGCACGATGTCTACCCAGGAAATGATCAACGATTTCATGCGGCCGCCCTGGTTTCCGGTTGGCCCAGGCATCTGTCAGGCAAGCCTCGACTGCGTGGATTTTCGCCCCGGCGAGACCCTTTCACCGCGAAAGGGCGTTTCCATCCGCACGATGAGCCTCGTTCATCCAGGCGGTTGCGTCGGCTACAGGGTCGATTGGGGCGGCCGCGCCGTCGCCTTGATCTACGACACGGAACACGAGGCCGGCATTCTCGACCCTACCCTCCTCGAGTTCATCGCCGGTGCCGACCTCATGGTCTACGACTGCACCTATCTCGAATCGGAGATGCCGACCTATCGAGGCTACGGACACTCGACCGGCATGCACGGCGCCAAGCTGGCGCAAGCTGCCGGCGTATCGCGCTTGGCAATGTTTCACCATGATCCGTCGCGGACGGATGTCGAGATCGCGGCGATGGAAGAGGAAGTACAGGCCTTTTTCGAGGGAGCCTTTGCGGCCCGCGATCACCAGATCATCGAGCTATGAGATCACCAACCTTGCGCCAGCGGCAGACGGGGTGTGCGGCGGTGAGATCGAACAGTCGCGACAGAAATTCCCACACGCTCTCGTCGTGGACCAGATGGTGCGTGAGAATACCGACCGCCTCTTCGTCCAGGTCCATCTCGTCCAGACGCCGTACGATATCTCGAATGATTTCCCGGTGATCCCGACAGCCGCGCGTTCCGCGCCAATCCATTACATCCACATGCGTGTTGATGAGCCTCAGCCGCGGAAAAGCGGATAGCGAACTCGCTTTCTCGTACGCCGCCTTGCGCGCGGGTTTCCGTTCGGGACCGAACACCGAGAGGGCCCTGAAGCCCATCTCCGGCAATCCGCCAAGCAGGGCTACATCGATCCGGTTCCATGGCGGGACGAGCAGCGGCACGAAGGAGGAGGGATGGAGCATTCTCAGACGGGAGTACCCCCTGTTTAACTCGTCGAGAACAATCTCCCGTGGCCGGTGGTCACCGAGTTCCTGCCGCTTTTCCGCGGGTAACGCATGGTTTCGGTGCGCCCAGCCATGAACGGCAATGCTGATATCGTCACGGCGGTCGAGATAATGCGAGAGCTCGCCGTTCGTATGCGCCGGGATAACGGCCAAGGTCGCCGGCACCGAAAAGCGATCCGTCAGTTCCACCAGCCGGTCGAGCGCCGGAGTCGGCTCGACCGCGTCATCGTCGCGCAACCAGAAATCGACGCGCTGCCCGGCACGCAAGCGATCCAGCCTGTCGATCAGCGGTTGCCATGTCGAGGTCTCCGTCATGCCGCCTTCTCCACAAAATCCCTGAAGATCTCGCCGAGGCGTCTTGCCGCCGCCTGCAGCGACCGTTGCTCGATAACGAAGCGGCGCGCGTTTGCCCCGAACTCGGCCCGCAGGGCGGTGTCACTGATCAGCCGCCGAATCGCTGCGGCGAACAGGTCGATCTCACCCGCCTTCGTCAGCAAACCTGTTTCCTCATCCCTGACCACTTCCGGAACGCCGGCGGTTCGTTGCGCGACGACCGGCAGGCCAGCCGCTTGCGCCTCAAGATAGGAGAGGCCATAGGCCTCGCCGCAGCCCGGCCAGACATAGAGATCGCCACGTGCGAGAATCCCGGCGATCGCCCCAGGCTCCTTCTCGCCGAGCCAGTCCAGCCTCTCGGCCGGCAGCCCGGCAAACACCTCATGCACTTGCGCCCGAGCGGGGCCGTCGCCGACGATCGACATTTTCCAGGGCAGATCGACCAAGAGCGTCAGCGCCTTGGCCAACATCCGATAACTATCCATCTTGTCACCCGGCCGCATCATCGCCACCGCCAACAGCCGGCAAACGCCGTCCGTGGATTGTCGTGGTTCGTGGAACGGCGCCACGTCTGTGAACGGCGCGAGCATGGCATGGCGGACACCCGGAATCGCTTCTTCCAGCCCTTCGCGGTCGCGCTGCGTAAAGCAGATGTTGACGGCGGCCTGCCTGGCGCCGGCCGCGACTTCATCCTGAGCCGGCTTCCTGGCGCCCACATTGCGGCGGTGGGAGTAGGAGCTTTCGGCAGTGACATAGGGAATGGAGAATTCCGCCGAAATGCGAGGACCGATCAGGTCCGGCGCCTTGTAATAGGGATGATAGCAGAACCACGCGTCCGGCGGTCCCTCGTCGCGCCAAAGGCGTCGGAGACGGCGAACCTCTCGCTCGGCCTCCGTTCTGAGGGACGAGAGCTGTTCGTCGGAGGCCTGGCGTGAAAAGCTGCGCAAGTGCGACGCGATCCCGACATCATGTCCGCCCAGTCGAAGCGCGTCGATCAACAGGCGCGCCATCTGCCTGTCGCCGGAAGGGACGGCATGATCGGGCGATTTCAAAGGCGCGTAAAAGGCGATCTTCATTCGAGGCGAGCTATCTCGCCTTCCTGATCGGTTGTCAACATGGCCCGGCATGCGTCCGATCGGCTACCGGCACCGCAGCAAGCGGGCGGAGCCGCAGCCCACGCGCGTCACCTGAGGCTCTCACTCCGCATCGTCGATTTATTCCGTCGGCGCCCCCTGCGCCTGGGCGAGGGCCGCGTTCTTCTTGGCGATCGCGTCACGTGTCGCGGCGGCGGCGACCGTCGTGGACTGCGCCTCGTCACCCGCGACCTGCACCGTCGGCGAGGCAAACGAAATGCCGTGCGTCTTGAATGCTTCCTTGATCAGGGCTTGGGCGCGCCGTCTGACCTGAGTCTGATGCCCCGGCTTGGTGGTCATGGCGAAGCTCAGGGTGACGCCATAATCACCGAACTGCTCGACGCCCTTCATCTTCACCGTTTCGATGATCAGCGGCGCGAGTTCTGGATCCTCGAGCAGCGCGGCCCCGACACCCTTCACCACCTTCTTCACTTTGGCAACATCAGTGTCGTAGGAAACGTTGATCTTGAACTTGTCGATCACCCAATCGCGGCTCATGTTCTGGACTGCCCCAAGCGAGCCGAACGGCACGGTGAACACCGGACCGCGGTGGTGGCGCAGCTTGACGGAGCGGATGCTGAAGGATTCGACCGTCCCCATATAGCTGCCGCTCTGGATGTATTCGCCGACGCGGAAGGCATCGTCCATCATGTAGAAAATGCCGCTTATGATGTCCTTGACCAAGGTCTGCGAGCCGAAGCCGATCGCGACGCCGAACACGCCTGCGCCCGCGATCAGCGGACCGATCGCGACGCCGAGGCCGGAAAGGACCATGAGCACGGCAACCACGGCAATGAAGGCGGCCAGAAAGTTGCGCAGGATCGGCAGCAGCGTGCGCATGCGCATATTGCGGGCGAGTTGCGCCGGATCCGCGACTTCGACGCTGGCCTGGTTCACGCGCAGATTGATGATCTCCTTCGCCAGTTGCCAGATGAGATCTGCCGCGAGCAAGATGACGACACCGGCGAGAATGCCGCGGAAGATGCGGTTGAAGGCATCGTCCTGCATCATCGTGCTGCCATTAAAGCGGAAGACGATGGCGAGCCAGGCAGCCGCCAGCGCGATGATCACCAGCCGGGCACCTCTTTCGATCAACACATTGCGCAACACGAGAACACCGTCGGTTCCAGAAGTGTCGAGTATCGCTCTCGTGGTCGCACTGGTAAAGCGCAACAGCGGCGGCAAGCCGAGAACATAGATGCCAATCCAGAACAAGACTTTCATGCCGGCAACCCAAAGGAGCCAGAGCAGCACCAGAAAGGCGACGATCATCGCGTTGCGGAGCATCCGGCGCCCGGCCATCACCGCCTGGCCAGGCCGGCGACGCACCGTGTCGATCGCCAGGCCGAGAACGACAAGCCCTAGAATCGCCGTGGCGAGGTCGCGGACATCGGCCGGAAATGACAGCGCCTCCATGAGATCGCCAATCGCCCACGCAACGGCGAACGCGCAGATAAACAACACGGATCGATTGAACCAGAACCTGGCGTCGTCCGGAGCAAGCGTGGCATGCTCCCCTTCTGCTCCCGATGTCGCGGCTGCCGTGGCCGCCGGCTTGAACACAGCGGATGCGACGGCAATCAGTAAGCGGGCGACGATCCAGGCTATGAGCAGCGGCGCGACAGCCGCTTCCAGCCGCGGTGGCCAACCGGATAGCACGAAGGCTGCAATACCAACGATTGCGAAAGCCACAAGAGGCGCGATGTTTGTAAACGCGTTGAGGGCCCACCCGTCATGCGCGGCACTGCGGCCCGCGCCGCGTCGCAGGAAATAGCGCAGCAAGAATTCGGCGCCGTAGCCGAGGAACAATATGAAGGCAAAGCCCCGCAGAACGGGCATCGTCCCATGGTTCTGCATGTCGCTTGCCATGCGCTCTCTCGCCGCCTGCCATTCCGGAACCATCCGGGGAACCGCATCCCGCATGCCGCCAAGGTGCTTCTTGATTTGGGCGACCAATCGGGAGGCAAGCCCCGTCGACGGCGCTTGTGCCTCTGGTGTGGCGGTCTGCTTGGACGCGAGCCACTGGCGGACCTCGGGATCATCAAGCAGTCCGATCAACTGCTGCACCTTGGCCGGGGGTGCCGTAACCGTCGGTTCCTGTGCGGCCACAGGGCCGATGAGCGCAAAAACCAGCTGGAGAAACAGGACAGACGAGGCGAGAAACACGCCATTCCTGCAATGACTTGAAGCTACATTCATGGACCCCGCCCTCCCGTTTGCGGCCGACCGCCATGAGGTTCCCAGCCACGACCATACATTACATATCAGATGCCTTGTAACAGTGTCAGAGCGCAACACCATCCTGCGTGATCTGGTTTATGATTGATCGAGATCGGGAGTACGCTCGTGCAAGGCGGTTGCGTGTTTCGTTGACGTGCACGCATTCGCGCAGCCCTTCGTTGGCGCTCCGCTTGCTACATGATCCCTGCAAGGGACGATCAGCGCCGGGTGTGGTTCGTTGCCGACGGCGAAGATGCCTCCGGGGCGAAGCCCACGCTTACCATGGTTTCTACCGAAGAGACCGAAGAGCGCCGTGATGATTGCGACAAGGGCCAGTTCGACGTTTCGAGTTGGAGACTGCCGGTTCCCACGCTCGGCGATAGCCCGCACGACCTTCGGCAGCGTTTCGGCAACGCTCCGGACGAGGGCATCGTGCGCCATGCTCACGAGAATCCGGGCGGCAATGCGGGCGCCGGCATCTCGCAATCCCCGGTCTACCGCCTGAAAGGCGGCCAGATCGATGGCCTAGCCTTCTCACAGGCGACTTCGAGATAGCGGCGCGCGACGCGCGATAAACTTGAACGCCGTAGACACCGTCGACCTCGATGAACCTCCTCGAAAGCGTGCGCGCCGGTGTCTCCTCCGACCCAGCTTGGTCTTCAGCGACCGGAGAGATTGAAATCCCCTTCGCGATGCCGGCCAGCGTGACCCGCTCCGCCAACACGGCGTCGAGTAATCACGACGAGAGGAATGCCCGATTAGACGGCGTTATCAGGTGCCTGTATGTGCATCTTCGACGCATGCTTCAATGCGCAGGAGGCTAGTAGGTCCCACTCGGCGAGTATCTGCTCCGGCATGTACCTTTGAGCGCTCGCCTCCGCCCTCGTCCCCAGCCGTTCCCTGAGGTCCCGATCTGCCATTACCCGTGCAAGTGCCTTCGCAAGGGCTTCGACATCCTCCCTCGGCACCAGTATGCCGTCGCTATCATGCGTTATCATGACGCGCGGTCCCCAATCGCATTCGTAGGAAACGACGGGCAGGCCCGCGGCCATGGCTTCCAGCAAGACGATCCCCCACCCTTCGTAACGTGAAGACAGGACGAAGACGTCCGCGTTCTCAATCCAAAGCCCCGGTCGCCGGGTCAGCCCCGGCATTTCCACGCGCTCTTGTAGGCCGAGGGCATCTCGCAAAGCCTCCAGGCTGCGCCTTTCATCACCTTCACCCCAAATCACCAACTTCCATTCGGGATGGATCTCGGCGATCTTCGAGAATGCTTCCAGCAAAAGGTCGAATCCCTTTTGGCGGGTCAGGCGGCCCACCGCCGCCAGAATGTTTTTTCCACGCCTTTTCTGCCAGCCGTCGGGCAAATCGACAGGATTGGCGATTACCCATCCATTGCGGCGTATTCTCGCTGGGAACTGGTCGAGGGCCCCCTGGGTCATTGTGACCATGCCGAATGCTCGCGGATACAGACCCCTCTGGAGCCATCTCCAAAACGGTCCGAGCGGCTGCAGAGTCGGGTTGTTGCGCTCGGAAACGATGACCGGAACCGCAAGGCCGATTGTGGCCAGGAGCGTCAGGACATTCGTTCGCGTCAGAAAACTTAGGACGAGGTCCGGCCGCGAATCGCGGATAGCCGTCCGAAGCCGTTGAAATCGCCGAAACACGAGGGAGCCGGACCGCATCTTCGAAGCTCTGCGAGGAGGCACCCCCAGGCGCACGACGGCAATCTTGGGATCGAAATCGTAATAGGGCTGCGCATCCGGCGGCTCCAGGGTGATCAGCGTCACCGTGCAGCCGAGCTCATTCCAGTGATTACTGACGACGTTCACCACGTGCTCGGTGCCGCCCGCTCCAAGGCCTGGAACGACGATCGTTACTCGCGCGCCGGCGATCTTCGACAATCCAAAGGTCCGGGAATCCGCACTCTCATTCATATCGAATGCCCCTCCCCCGACGGCCCAAGGATCGGGGCGAATCTCGTCTCATCGTGCAGACTCTATTGACCTCAGAACGGGTAAACAGAATTATCGGCGTCGGCACGGACGCTCCCCCAGGTGCAATGGCGAGTGCGCTATTGACAGGATGCAAGTTTTTTATTTCAGAATCAACTAACCGAATTGATTTTCAACAATCGCGTCAATAAGCTCTAGCTGTTTTCCGGACTGTATTTGGCGATATTCGGAGAATCAACATTAATTTTATCGGCACTTGCGGACATAAAAAGCATTTCCGGCAGAGATACCCTATGAGGTCCAATCGCACCCAGAAAACGCGGAACGAATATTTTTCCACCTCTTGATTGCTTCTATCCGCTCTGAGCGTTCAAAGCTGCAAGTCAGATGAGTTACGCTATATAGCATTTATTGCCCTCTTTGAAGCATGGCAGTTTTATACTTTCTCGGCAACGCCGGGTTGTGGAGACTATAATGGTCAGCATTGTCAAGCGAGCATGGCGTCGGGTGGAGAGGCGCGTACGGCTTACCGTACATGCGGCTCACGCCGACAGTTTCCTGATCTCCTATCCGAAATCGGGCCGCACATGGTTCCGCTACATTCTTTCCCACTACCTCGCTGCGACCGCAGGCATTTCCGAGCCTGTAGACCTTCACAACATGTTTTCGATCGTGCCAAATTTCGATCTCGACCCGGTGCGCGGAATTCCCGGCTCTCGCTTTCGCGGGGCGAAGAGCGTGACCCCCACGGTCTTTGTCAGCCACCTCGACTATAGCGCAAGCCTCTTCCTCAAACGCCCGGTCATAATGATGGTCCGGGACCCGCGTGACGTGATCGTCTCGGCCTACTTCCACGCGAGCCGCCACAAGCACCGTTTCGCCGGCAGCCTTTCGGATTTCATAGCGGACCGCGACCAGGGGCTGCCCGCAATGATCGATTATCTGAATGGTTGGGCCGGCGGCTTATCCAATCGCGCTCACTTCGTTCTGAGTTATGAGGCTCTCTCTGCCGATACAGAGCGGCAAGTGGAAGCGGCTCTTGAATTTCTCGGCTGCCCAATAGATCGAAAGGCGCTTCGGGCAGCAGTCGAGGCGGGCCGCTTCGAAGCCATGCAGGCTCGAGAGCGTGCCGAAGGCATTCCGGCCCATGACTATGACCGAAACGACGTCGAAAGCCTGCGCATGCGGCGCGGCAAGGCAGGCGGATTCAGAGACTATCTGGACGATGCGCAAGTGGCGGAAATCGAGCGCTTGTGCGCCGCGGATCTGACGACAGCTGCCAGGCGCCTTGTCAGCCGCACCGGAATGCAGGTCTGATCGCGGCAATTGCATACCCGCATCCTGATTCTATTGCTACGTTCGTGCGGCGAAACGCGCTTCCTTGGCGTGGCTGGCACTCGCAACCACTTCACGCAGGACGTGCGCACCCTTCTCCATCGCGGCCGTATCGAGGGCTGGATCGACGAGAAATGCCAGGCTCGTCTCCCCGAGCTCCCGAGCGTTCGGCAGTCGCTCGGCCGAGCCCATGCCGATGTCGGCAAATGCCTTCTCCAGATAAATCTCCGAGCAACTGCCGCTGAAGCAGACGACCCCCGCTCCATTGATCTCCGCTACGATCCGGTCCCTGCTCCAGTTCGGCTTCAGGAGCTCCGGCCTGAGAAAGGTGTAGAACCGGTACCACGCATGTCGCATGCCCGGGGGCGGCAGAGGCGTACGCAGAGCATCGATCTCCTCGGCGGCCCTGGCGAGGATCGCTGCATTATGCGCCCTGATGCCGCGCCATTGCTCAAGGCGCTGTAGTTGCCGTGATCCCAATACCGCCTGGATGGACATCATGCGCCAGTTCGTCCCGATGGATTCGTGCAGCCAGCGGAAACCCGGTGGATGATGCCTGTTGTAAACGGCATCATAGGACTTGCCGTGGTCCTTGCGGCTCCAGGCCTTCTTCCACAGCTCGTCATCGTTCATGGCCACCAGTCCACCCTCGCCTCCGGTGGTGATGATCTTGTCCTGACAGAAGGAGAAAGCCGCGATATCGGCGAAGCTGCCGACCGGCCGGCCGTCGATTTCGGCACCGTGCGCCTGGGCGCAGTCCTCGATGACCCACAGCCCCCTCTCGCGGGCGAAGGCCATGATCGCCGGCATGTCGCAGGGCCAGCCGGCGAGGTGCACGACGATGATGCCCTTGGTCCTCGACGTCAGCTTCGCCCTGATGGTTTCGACGGTGATGTTCTGGCTGTCGCGATCGACGTCAGCGAAGACCGCAACCCCGCCTGCCATCGGCACCGTGGATGCCGAAGCGATGAAGCTGCGTGGGGTAACGATCACTTCGTCGCCGGACTGAAGTCCAAGCGCAAAGAGCGCGAGATCGAGCGCCACCGTTCCGTTCGCCACGGCCACCGCATGCTCGACACCAAGATAGCGCTCATATGCAGCCTCGAAGTCACGGACATGCGGCCCCGTCCATGCATTCACCTCGCCCGATCTCAGGACGGACACGACATCCTCGATCTGCTCCTCGTCGTAAACCGGCCAGCGTCCCATTTATCCCTCCAGATCTGCATTTGATCGGTCTCCGGCCACGTACCGAAGGCGCATCGGATAGTCGGGGATGGCCGGCGATGGCGCCGGCCGGTTCCCACAAAACTCAAATGACCTGCCTAACCAGGACGAACGCTTCGGCCGCCTGGCGCATCACGGTCGCACCGCGCAGTGTGGCGAGCGCGCGCAGTGTCGCTATGGAACGCTCGTGCGGTGCCTCGCGCAGCTGCGATGCGAACAGCTGCATTGCCTTCACCTTCACTTCGAGGTGCTCGGTAATGTCGACAAATACATTTGGAAGAAATCCTGGCGATAGATACGGAGCATTCCAGTTCGTTTCCGAGAGCGTTTCGTAGGCGAGAATCAGCTTCGGATACTCGGTCTGGTGTGGCCGGCAGGCGACCAGCGCCGAGGTGAAGGTCAGTTGATGATCCATGTGCATATCGCCCGCAAACGGCACGAGCACGGTTCGCGGCGACAGGCGGCGAACCACGTCAAGCAGCGCGCTGTTGACGGTGGCATGCGCCGTCTCCGCCAGCTGGGCGGCAGGCAGACGCAGCCACAAGGTTTCTCGCACTCCCAGAGCCCGGTGCGCCTCCCTCGCCTCGGCTTGCGTCTTGGCGATGGTCGCCGCGTCGAAGGCCGGCGGCTTTCCCTCGGTTACGATCGCGACGAAGACCTCCTCGCCCTGCGCCGCCAGCTTCGCGATCGTTCCGCCGGCGCCGAGCACCTCGTCATCAGGATGCGGAGCGACGACCAAAGTGCGTCCAAAAGAGAAATGCGAACCATCCATGGGACCCCCAAAAGACCTTGCCGCCATGCACGCGCCTAACCCTCGGCCATCTAATCGGCCAGCCGAAGGGCATGCTATCGCATCATCATTCGCGGCTGCTGACCGCAAGGGTGATGCAAAAGAAAATCCTTGGCAACCTTTAGATGCCGCTCATCGATATGTTCTCCAGTTACGAGCGTCTTCAGCGTCAACAGGAGAATTCGCACATCGAGCCACAGACTGGCGTGCGCGACATACCAGAGATCGAGCGCGATCTTTTCCTCATCCGAGAGCAGCGTATTGCCATTCACCTGCGCCCAGCCCGTCATGCCCGGGGCAACCATCGAGCGCATGCGGCCAAGCTCACCGAAGTTTGCAACCGTCGCCACCGGCAGCGGGCGCGGCCCCACCATCGACATGTCGCCTGAGATGACGGCAAGGAGCTGCGGCAACTCGTCAAAGCGGAGTCTGCGCAACAGCGCGGTCGCGGCGGTCTGCCGCATCTGGTCCGGCAACAGGGCGCCGTCAGGTCCGCGCGCATTCGTCATCGTCCGAAACTTGGCGACCGTGATGACACGCATGCCCGCGCCGGCGCGCGCCTGGGTGAAGAACAGCGGCAAGCCAAGGCTCATCCAAACGACCACCGCCGTCATCGCCATCAGCGGTAGGCAGAGGACGAAAAGCGTCCCGCCAAGCGCGCACTCAAGAATACGCTTGAGATGGTATGATCCCGAGGAGGCAGGCAAACTGAAAGCGGAGACTGCATGCTCTCGATTGGGCTTCAAGTTAATGTCCCTTTGGCGCGCGGCGGACTTATGGACTTATTACTTGCCGACGATCCTTACATGCCCGCGATACCCACGACGACGACATCGCCCGGCAGCAATTCTGTCACGAGGGATGCCTGTAGGCTGGTCGGTTTTCCGCCGACCGGGTTTCGACGGATCTCATAGGTATATGAAATCTGATTTTTTTTGGTTTCATCTTCGGCCACCGCGGCCATGAGCAGGATTTGTTCTTCCGCGGAGTGCTGGTTCGAAATCAGCTTCTTGATGGCAATTTCACGCTGTTGGAGCTGGGTGAGAATCTCCTTCTTCCTGTCGGCTGCAAGCTTTGCAAGTTCCAGCTTCAGCTCGCTCAATTCCTGGCGTGTCCGCGCGAGGGTCGCGAAGGTTTGCAGGAGCTGGGCCTTCTCGGCAGACGCGCTGTTCTCGGCACGAGAAAGCTCGCTTTCGGTGTTCAGCCCGCGTTTACGAAGCGCGCCGACACGCGCCAGATCTTCAACGCTGTTCTTAACGACATCCTTTTGCTGCTGCACGAGCTCGTTCAGGATCTCTATCCCACCCTCGGCCTGGGCGATTCCTTCCGTGAGAATTTGCGTCTGCGATTTGTGGGCGGCGAGATCCTCCTTCAGGATTTTCGCCTCAAGCTCGATGACGCCATCAAGCGGCACGCCATCGACATACGCGCGCGCGAACTCCGGGACGTCGTTCAGCTCGATGTTCTCACTGGATTCCAACTGCGCCGCAAGTCTTGCCGCATAGACGGCTTCATGAACGATTTCGGCTCTTGCGGCCTCTATTTCCGCGCGCAGACGGGCGCGTGCGATGAGCCGGTCGGATGCGTTCGCCGCGATGACCTGCATACCACCTGCAAGGCCGATGCCCTGCTCGACCGTTAGGCCGTTGTAGAAGGGAAACGACCCCGGGTTCCTGACCTCGCCGAGAACGAAAATTGGCCGGAAGGTCGAAACGTTAAGGGACAGCTTTGGATCGACAAGGATATCGCGACTACGGAATTCGTTGCGAAGCTTGTCCAAGGCCTCCGTTATCGTCAGACCCGCGACCTTAACTCCACCGATGAGGGGGAACTGTGCTTCGCCATTACCGGAAATAGTCGCGGTGACAGGCAATTCGGCATCGTCGAGCAAGTCAAAGGTCAGAACATCGCCCGTGTTGAGCCGGTATTCATTGGCGTAGCCGCGCGACGGCGGGCCCATTGAAAATACGACTGCCAGCAACAGGACCGCAAAAATATATGCGCCCCAAGCCCGCAAAGGCAAGCTCACGGCCGTTAGCGCAGGTAATATCCCCATCGCAACCGCACCCCAAAAAAGCATTAAAGAAAAAGCTGTCAAAATATATTGAGCGACTATATTCTCCCTCGCACTGTCACGTCAAAGGATTTTAGCTATTTTTTTGCGCCGGGCTGTGATTGACAAGACGACTTTCCACGAGGCTTCATACACCAACCCATATGTACGAGTGGCGCCGGGTGTTCTTGCCCCCGATGTCAGGCCACCCCAACAGATTTAAGATTTAACAAGGGCGTCAACCCCGTGCCACGGCCGTAGGGCGGCGCCTCTTTTATCAGCTGACCTAGTTGGAGGCAGGAGGTATCGTTTGGCGATCCGGAAAAAACTTGCCAAAAATTTCAACGGCCTCAACAAGATATTCGCCCGGGAACAAAGTCTGAAGGGCCGCCTGGGAAATATAGCACATCTACTTACCGGAAACGCGCTCACCTCGCTGTTAGGCCTCGTTGGATTCGCCTTGACGGCAAGGGCGCTCGGTCCGTCCGAATATGGCATTCTGGCACTTTGCTTCACATACACGAGTGCGGTGGAACGGCTTGTAAACTTCCAGTCCTGGCAGCCGCTGATCAAGTTCGGTGCGCAATCGGAGAGCACCGAAAAGCTCAATTCGTTGTTCAAATTCGGCCTCCTGCTTGACGTGTCCGCCGCAGCGACCGGATGCGTGATCGCCGTGGCTCTCGCGTGGGCCTTCGGTCCGTGGCTCGGGATCTCGTCCGAGATGTTGGGGCTCGTCACCCTCTATTGCGCCATTCTGCCGTTTCAGATCTCCGGCATGCCGATGGCCGTGCTGCGCCTGTTCGGCAAGTTTCGATCCATCGCCTATGGCCAGGTCGCTTCGAGCATTTTCCGCATTATATTGTGCGCGATCGGCTTTGCCACCGGCGGCACCTTGCGTGAATTCGTCCTGATATGGATGGCAGCCCAGATCGTCGGCTCGCTGACCCTCGTCGTCCTTGCGCTTGCAGAACTGCGAAAACGGGGAATGCTGGCGAGCATGCTCACTGCTTCTGTTCGCGGTATTACCTCCCACTTTCCCGGGCTTTGGAAATTCGCGATTTCGACGAACCTGTCATTGACGCTGCGCTCGAGTGCCAACCAGCTCGACACGCTTCTCGTCGGCTACCTGGCCAACCCGGCCGCCGCGGGTCTTTATCACATCGCTAAGCGCATCGGCCGCATGGCACTGCAAATCGGTGACCATGTCCAGGCCGTGCTCTACCCGGATCTGGCCCGGGCCTGGGCCGCAAGCGCAATCAAGGAGTTTCATCGGGCCGTCGTACAAATGCGGACGCTCCTCCTCGGCTTCGGATTATTGCTGGTTGGCGGGGTTTATTTGACGATCGATCCGCTGTTAAGACTGGCTGTCGGTCCGGAATTCGAGGCGGCGGCCCCGTTGGTCGTCGTTCAATCCATTGCCGTGACGATGACGTTGTATGGCACCGTTACCCGCTCTGCGCTTCTGGCCATGGGGCGGGAAGACCGAGTCTTGAAGGGCGTGCTCGTGGCAACAGTTGCGTTCCACGTCACCGCGCTGATCCTGATCCCGCGGGTCGGCCCGATGGGGGCCAACATGGCTCATATCGTGATGGCGTTGATCTGGCTCTCGATGATGGCGGTCGCGTATCGCCGGGCCTTGGCGGTACGGTAGGACTCTCTCGACGCCTCGCCACCACGCGATTGCTCGACACTCGTGGCCACTGCTTGCCCAACCCGCACACGTTTATTATCATGATGCTCACATTCCCTGTAGTTCCTTGATGCACTTTGTCGATTTCGAGCACGAATGCTTTTCCTGCACCGGCTTTTGAATAGAAGGACCTACTTACGTGGCTTACGTCATTGGCGCTGAGGAAGAACGCCTTCCTCCCAGTTCCGGAAAAAATGTCATGGCCTTTCCCTTTGCGAGCGATGAACCGCGCGACAGCCGTGTGTTCGCGGCGCGCATGATGCTCGCCTCGGCTCATGGTCCCGACCGAGCGTGTCGCCAGGTGCGCTCAGGAGAATTGCGAATTTCAGGCCGATCCAAATGATGAGCGTTCGCTGCGCGTGATCTTGTGGACGCCTATCTTCAGCTCCGCGCGAGCTCTGTGAGGGGGAACAATATGAAGTTGCAGGACATCGATTTCCTGATCATTGGCGCGACCAAGAGCGCCACGACGTGGCTCCAGCAATCACTGCAGCAAGACCCGAACATATACATGCCGGCTCCGGAATTGCATTATTTCAGTCGTTACTATGATCGTGGAGAAGAGTGGTACCTTTCGAACTTCGAAGGACAGAAGGATCAACGTCTCGTCGGCGAAAAGTCCAATTCCTACATGGACACGGAGGGCGCGGCGGAACGGATAAAACAGAAGCTTCCGAAGGCGCTGCTGATCGCCCAGCTACGCAACCCCATCGAGCGCGCCTACTCGGACTACTGCATGCTCTATCGCAGGGGCGAGGTGGATCGCGACATCGCAAGATATCTTGACCCCCGCAGCGGTGCCGGCGGACGCTTCCTGAACGGCGGGCTGTATTTTCAGCAATTGCAAGCCTATCTCGACCGGTTTCCTGCCGAGCAGATCCTCGTCGTTCTTTACGAGGACATGAAAATCGATGCGAGTGCACAGCTCGATCGCGTCCGAAGATTCATGAAGATGACGAACGACCTGCCGCTTCGCCCCCTGGAAAAGAAAGTCAAAGACAAGGCCGAGCCGGTGATCAACCCGACGCTGCGCCGTCTGCTGCGCCCGTTGAAGCCTTTAGTCGCGCCTTTCAGGAAAAGTGCGAGCTTCAAAAAGCTACGGTCGATCGCCGCCGCCGAAGTGCAGTACGCACCGTTGAGCGGTGAGCTTCGCGCGCGCATGAGCGACTTCTACGCGGCGGAGATAGAGAAGCTCGGTACCATCGTCGGCAGGGATCTTGATGGGTGGCTGAGAAATGGAAGCGTTCAGCAATGACCGGTGGCCAATTTGCCGGGCGTGTATGCGACCCATGATCAGATGCTGCCGGGGCGATGCTGAAGAGATGGGTCTTGCGCGATCACGCCCCTGCAGCCCATCGCCTCTGGCACGACGACTATTGCCGGTGCCTCGCAAAGTTGACGCACCGGAACTATCTGTTATGCTCAAACCTAAAGCGCAATGCATGACTTTCTTTTATTGTTTTCCCGGTCACCAGGACCAATGACTATTAATCAACGGATTGGTTGACGAACAAACTTATTTTATGTCTTGGCGGAGTAACTTTTGTCATGACGAACTCACAAAGCAATTTCCCCTTGGTAAAACATTCGGTTACGGCTTCGCTGGTGACCGTGCGATTGAAACAAATGCACTTTTGTCCTGTCGGTATTGCCGGCGTGCAGGATCGCGTGGTGAAATTCGGTGGCACCCTGAGCGTCGAAGATCGAGTCCGGCGACGCACGCGGCTTAAAGCGACAGTTCCCATGCAATTCTCCCCGGCTGTACACCAGGAAGGAGCGCCAGCATGAAGCCGCCCATCCGCACCGTTATTGTCGATGATCACCCGCTGGTGATTGCGGGCGCGCGAACGCTTATCGAGACATCCGGGGATATTCTTTGCGTCGGAGAAGCCAAGACCGGCGCGGAGGCCATGACGCAGATCAGCCAGACTGCGCCGGATGTCGCCATACTCGACGTGTCACTTCCGGACATGAGCGGTCTCGAACTTGCCGCGAAGGTCATAGCCAACGGTCACGCCGCTCACGTGGTGATAATGACCCATTATCATGACCGTTCTTACGTTCAGCAAGCGCTGCAGGTTGGCGTGAAGGGATTTGTTCAGAAATGTTCGGCCGCGGAGAACCTGTTGCTGGCGATACGTTCGGTGATGCTCGGCGGGCTCTTCTTCGACTCTCTGACGGCGCGCGAGATGGCGACGTCCGTCGCCGACCGGAGTGCGGCACGCTCGGCTTCGATCGGTGCACTGGGGCTAACCGCCCGCGAACAGGCCGTCCTTCGGCTGGTCGCGCTCGGATATTCGAACAAGGAGATCGGCGCCCACGCGAACATCAGCGTCAAGTCGATCGAGACCTACAAGGCGCGGGCCACTGAAAAGCTCAACCTGCGCTCGCGGGCGCAAATCGTGCACTTCGCTTTGACCCACGGCTGGATGAGCGTCAATTGATGCCAGTAAACCGTTCACCGACCGAGTTCGTTATTCTCGGACGTTTCCCGTAGGATCAAGGGGGCAACGTGCCAGCTAGAAATCTGAAGTGGCCGCAACGCGGTTGGCCACCATTCTACAGCGAACCCACATTCCTCACCCGGCCAAGCGATCCGACCGGAACTGCCCCGCCGACAAAAAATCATTTGCGAGAAGGCCCTGGGGCAAAGCATTGGAGGTTACCGTGCGGATAGCATTCGTCCTCTCGGGGCTCGGCGCGGGCGGCGCGGAAAAAGTCGTCAATCTCCTTGCGCACCATCGCAATGCACAAGGCGATATTGTTCACGTTCTGGCAGTCAATGCCGATGGCCCGGAATCCTATTTCCCCTACCGCAGTGCCATAGCGATCGAGGCGCTTGGAGGTTCGACTCGCGCCATGCCACGCATCGCGCAAGCCGCACAACGGCTGTCGAGACTTCGCCGTCGGCTGGTGGCGCTCAAACCGGATCTTGTCGTTTCCTTCCTGACCAAGGTCAACGTACTGGTCGGCTTGGCCACCCGTGGGCTCAACACGCCGATCATTATGTCCGAGCGGAACAACTTCACGTCCCAGGAGACGCATCTCTTCTGGCGGCTTGTTCAGCCGATTGCCGTCAAGGGTGCAGCGAGCTTGGTCATGCAAACTCAGGATGCCTTTCAATCGCTGCCACCGAGCTTGCGCGGGAAGGCGGAGATCATACCCAACCCGGTGACGCTCCCGCCCGATGTGGCACGCGTTCCGAGCCAAGGCACCCGCGTGGTCGCTGTCGGGCGCCTGGAAAAGCAGAAAGGTTTCGATTTGCTTCTCCAAGCGTTCAGCTACGTGGCACGATCCGTTCCAACGGCCGAGTTGACCATCTTTGGCGACGGCTCCCAGCGCGGCGCCCTCGAGCACCTCGCCCGAGATCTCGGCATTGGCGATAACGTCAAAATGCCTGGCGTTACCAGGTTTCCGCTCGAATGGGTTGGAGCGGGCGACATCTTCGTGCTCAGCTCGCGTTTCGAAGGCTTTCCAAACGTGCTTCTGGAGGCGATGACCGCTGGGCTACCGTCGATCGCATTCGATTGTTCGTGGGGGCCATCGGAAATTCTCAGCAGTCCAGATGCCGGCTTGCTTGTTCCCCCTGGCGATATCCGGCAATTGAGTGAAGCCATTCTCTCTCTGATAGCCGACCCGGCTTTAAGGAATAAGCTTTCCACCTGCGGCTCGGCCGCCGCCTCGGCGCGATATGCGACCTCATCTGTTTTGCAGCAATGGGATAACGTGATCGCCAGATCCGTTAAGCCGCCGTCGCTTAAGCCGACCTATAGCGAAAGCGCTGCTCCCCCTCGTGCGCAACGCCATGCCTGAGGCGCATTTAACCGGACGCAGCCGTTTGCGGTGACGACATACACATTCGGACACGCAAAGCGCGTCACGATGCTGTCGCACTTTGAATTGCTGCATGTATTTATCCTTAAACTGGTTCCGATCCATGCAGCAGATCATTGCGGCGACGGCTTCAGATAAAGCACCGGGCTGCCATATCGGTCCTTGAAACCAAGGTCGGTTGAAGGCAGATAGCCATTTCGCCGCGCATAATCGAGCATCGGCCGCTCAAGCACCTCGTCGAAGCCTAGTAGCAGCGCCGCCGGCGGGTCAGCCTCGAACATGGCCGTAATGCGACCCGGCGACGTCATCCTGTACCAGGCTGCAAGTGCCGGTTCGGTGAAATCTGCGGTTCGATAGGCGAAGGGGCCAGTCGCCAGTTCCGGATAGACCTCCAAATGACCCTCAAGCGGATAGATCGGCGACAACGTGGCCACCTTTCCCTGCGCGCGCGCCACCGCAATCCGCTGCGAGATAGCAACACCTGCCTCGTGAACCCGCGTTACCGTCCACCGGTCCGCCCGGACAGCCGTCCCGATATACTGAGCAAGACGCGGCGCCTCGATCGCCAGAACCACCATCGTCGCGGCGACAAACACCGGCTGGAAGCGTGTTCGCGTCTCGGGCGCAAGACTGCCGAAAAGCAGAGCGAGCCCCAAGGGGAGACAAATCAGCGGCGGCGCGAAATATTGGGGGAAGCTGGGCGTGGGCAAGAGGCTCATGGCGGCGCTGCAAACGAACGCGCCGGCGACAACGAGAAGCGGCCCGTTTACGATGCGAGAAAGCCGTGCTCGCACGCCGTCGTCCGGCGCCTGTAGCGCCGTTAGAAGAAGTGCGACAAGAACGGAAATCACCACGGCGCAGGTCGCGGAGAACCATATACTCTGTGCGAGCAACAGCTTCGCCATCAGAGATAAGGCCTGCTCTTCCCCGGGTGCATCTGCTATTCGCCAATACTGCAGATGTGGGCCGGTGTGATATTGCGCAACATGGGCAAGGAATCTCTGGGGCGCCGAGACCAAGGGTATGAGAATCGGCATCCCCCCCACCAGACCTCCCACAGCAAGCGGCGCAACAACACGCAGAAGGCGGTCCTTGAAACGGCAGGCGCGCGGCAGCAGAAAGGCTGCGATCGCCACCGGCGGGATGAAGGCCACGGCACTGATCTTGAAGGCAGCGGCAAGTGACAGGCAGAAGCCGGCAATCGCAAGCAGAAAAGGCTTGGGATGCCTCTCTTTGACAGCGAGCACAAACAGCCCGAGGCCGAGGAACGCGAAAGGCAGCGGTAGAAAGTTATTCGTCGCCGCCATGCCCGTCTGAGTCAGGAAGAGATCGTTCGCAACAGTGATAGCGGCCACGCACCAACTGATCAGTCCGGATCGCGTCAGCGAGTAGGTGATGCCTCCGATCGCCGCCAGCAACAACATCCAGGCAAGAAAGACGGACAGCCGGCCGCTGAACAACAGATGGTCCGATCCGACGATCGCGCCGACCCAATGGAACAACCAGGCCGAACCCGGCGGATGATTGTAGAAGAAATCCTCATAGAGGCGATGGTGATCGAGGAGCGCGATTGGCGGCACGTATAATTGCTCGTCCTTGCGCATCTCGTAGTTCATCACCCTCAGCAGCAGGGCGAAAAGAAGCAGCGCCGAGAGAATGACGATCGCAACGCGATAGAGCAGCGCCCTCAGGTCTGCCGAGGGCATTGCGACCTGTGATGGAGTGACCTCTTTAACATCCGTCATTCAGATTTCCCCCGACCGCAAAGACATTCCAGTACTTGGGACATCGATCACGTTGCCGCCGGCCCGCAGCCGCTGCTCGCCTTAGGGAAGCACGGCCCAAGTCTCGAGGCCCCATGACATCCTTCTCTGTATCGAAAGCGATTCCTCGGCACCATCCCGGGTTATTCCCGACAACGCCATAGGGATTATCCTGACACCGCGCAGCTTGCGGATTCACGGAAGTATGGATAGCATGAGCTTAAATAAGATATTTTTCGAATAATTTCGGAGAAATATAGCTTAGTTACAGTCGTTTTAGTACTGAAATCTTCGCGCCCGCTCGGCTTGTTCGCTTTTTTCATTCACGCCCCTTGCGGATGCGTTTTTACCGGTTCGCTGTGCGCACCCGTTACTTCTATGGTTTCTTAGGCCGGCTTTGATTTAAGGCGAAGCGACGCAGCAGAATATAGTTTTACGAACCTTGTGCGTCCGAAAGGATGCAGGGCGCCGCGGTAGACGCGTGCACGACACCGATTGGATGATCCAATCGGATTTCCGTCGCTAAAGTTGTTGGAGGCCGTCATGAAGGTCGTTCTTTTCGCAGGGGGTCTCGGATCCCGCCTCGCCGAGGAGACCACACGCATTCCAAAGCCCATGGTGGAGGTCGGCGGCAAGCCGATCATTCTCCACGTGATGGACATATACAGCCGCTGGGGCTTTAACGACTTCGTCGTCGCCGGCGGCTACAAATGCATGTTCATCAAGAACTTCTTCCACAATTTCCACTTGTCGACCGCGGATTTCACGGTGGCGCTTGGAAACGGTTCCATGGTGCTGCGCCCGGTTCATCCCCTCGACTGGAACGTATCGGTGGTCGACACCGGCCTTTCGACGATGACCGGCGGCCGATTGCTTCGGCTGCGCGACTGGCTCGACGGCGAGACCTTCATGGCCACCTATTCGGATGGCGTCGGCAATATCGATATCGAAGCGCTGCTCGACTTCCACCGCTCGCACGGTCGTCTGGCCACTGTCACCGCCGTGCAGCCGCCGGCGAGATTTGGCAATCTGGAGATCGAGGGCGACAAGGTCGTCGAGTTCACGGAAAAGGTGCGCAGGCACGAGACCTGGATCAATGGCGGCTTCTTCGTATTTGAACCAGGCGTTCTGGATTACATTTCTGGCCCGTCGGATCCGTTGGAGATGGCGCCGCTTACGAACCTCGCCAGGGATGGTGAGCTCTTTGCCTACAAGCACAAGGGCTTCTGGCATCCGATGGATACGATCCGCGACCGCGATTATCTGAACGGCCTTGCGGAAACCGACGATCCGCCGTGGATGCAATTCGACCGAAGCCCGACACCTCAATCTGCCGCGGCCGAGTTGCCGCTGGCAAGACTCTAGGCGGAGCGGGAAACGTGAACGAGTCGGATCTCTCACGGGTTCTACGCGGCCGCCGGGTCCTCGTCACCGGGCACACTGGTTTCAAGGGCGGATGGCTGTCGCTTTGGCTTCGCCGTCTCGGCGCGCATGTGGTTGGTGTTGCACTGCCGGTGCCCGCCCCTTCGTTCTGCTCTGCCGTTGACCTCGAGGGCCTCGTCGAGGGGCGCGTTGGCGACATTCGCGCCGAGGCAGGCTTCATGGAGAGCATAGGCGGGCAGGACTTCGACCTCGTCATTCACATGGCGGCGCAGGCCGTGGTGCGAACCTCCTACGAGACGCCGGTCGACACCTATATGACCAACGTCATCGGAACCGCCGTGGTGCTCGAGGCGGCGCGCCGCATGCCGTCATTGCGCGGCATCGTCATTGTCACGAGCGACAAATGTTACGAGAACCGGGAATGGGTGTGGGGATACCGAGAAAGCGACCCGATGGGCGGCCGCGACCCCTACAGTTCATCGAAAGGATGTGCCGAATTGGTTGCCGCGGCCTACCGCTCCTCCTTCTTCAGCGATCCCGGGGGTCCGCAACTTGCCACGGTGCGGGCAGGCAACGTGATCGGAGGCGGAGACTGGGGCGCCGACCGGCTGATTCCGGACTTGATGCGTGCTGCCGAAACCGGCATCCCGGCGCGCCTGCGCAACCCGAAGAACGTGAGACCATGGCAGCATGTTCTTGAGCCGCTTCGCGGCTACCTCATGCTGGCGGCCGGCCTCGTCGATGCCGGCGCACGCTTTGCCGGTGGCTGGAATTTTGGCCCCGAAAAGGACGCTACGGTGAATGTCGGTACGCTCGCGGAATTGGTCGTTTCTCACTGGGGCGGCCGACCACCCGAATACGTCATCGAACGGCGGGCCGACGAACCGGCCGAGTCGGTCGTTCTGCGCCTCGACAGTACGAAGTCGCATGTCGAACTCGGCTGGAAGCCCTTGCTCGGGCTGGACGAGGCCGTCGCAATGACCGTCGCCTGGTACTGCAGGTACATGGAAGATCCGACAGACATGCGCCGGTTCTCACAGCAGCAACTTGACGGATACGCAGCAGACTGGGGCCGAGCGGCCTGAACCGCAGATGGGGAGCATCACATGCGTGTCAATTATGGGCAGGCCGTTTACGGAGAAAAGGAAATCGCAGCCGTTGTGGATGCCATGCGGACGTCGACCCAAATGGGCCGCGCGGTGAGAAGCATGGAGGAGCGCGTCGCGGCCCTCTTCGCCAAGCGGCACGGCATCATGGTCAATTCCGGATCCTCGGCCAATTACCTCGCCGTGGAGATGCTGCAGTTGCCGCGAGGTGCAGAAGTCATCACTCCGGCCCTGACCTTTGCAACAACCGTCGCGCCCATCGTCAGGGCGGGTCTCGTACCGGCATTTGTCGATGCGGCGGAGGCGACCTACAACATCGATGTTGACGCGATCGAACGGATGATCTCGCCAAAAACCCGAGCCGTGATGATCCCGTCACTGATCGGCAATCTTCCGGATTGGGAGCGCATTCGTGCGATTGCCGATGCGCATGGTCTATTCGTCGTCGAAGACAGTTGCGATACGCTCGGCGCCACCATCAAAGGCGCCAGCACCGGCAAGCGCTCCGATATCAGCACGACCAGCTTCTATGGCTCGCATGTGATTACGGCGGCCGGAAACGGCGGCATGCTCTGCGTCAATGACGATGAGCTGGCGCGCCGCGCGAGGCTGATGCGCTCCTGGGGCCGCACCTCCTCACTGTTCGTCGATTCCGAGTCGGTCGAGAACCGTTTCAATGTCGACATCGACGGCTTCTCCTACGACGCGAAGTTCGTGTTCGAGGCGCTCGGCTTCAATTTGGAGCCCTCCGAGATAGGCGCCGCCTTCGGGCTTGTTCAACTCGATAGGCTCGAAGAGAACATTGCCGCCCGGGAGCGCAACTTTGCCGCCCAGTTGGCCTTCTTTAGACAATACGAGGACTGGTTCATCCTGCCGCGGCAATTGCCCGAATCCCGTACCGGCTGGCTTGCCTTCCCGCTGACGATACGGCCGGATGCGCCGTTCACCAGGCGCGATATGCAGATCTTCCTCGAACGCAGGGATATTCAGACTCGCCCCGTGTTCACCGGCAACATCCTGCGCCAACCGGCAATGGAAGGCATCAACAGCCGCATCTCGGACGAGGGCTACCCTGTCGCGGACGGGGTGATGCGCGGCGGGATATTGCTCGCCTGTCATCACGGTCTCACTCCGGAGCAACTCGACCATATCCATTCGTCGTTCCGCGAGTTCGTCGACAGTTTCTCGGCGAAATCGAAGGTACGAGTACCGCTGCAGGCGAGTGCTACTGGAACCTAACGGAGCGAGGTGCGGAAGTAATGTACGCGGTTTTCCGCCCGGCTCTCAACGATCGGAGACGATCCCGTTACCTCTGGGCCGCCTCCGCGATGGTGATCCGGCGGCGCCGGAAGATGGGTGCCGCTCAATGAGCGGTAATGCTTCGCAATTCCTGAGCGGCATGCAGGCTTCGGTCGCATGACCAAGGTGCAACAAGACAGGCTGGGTCCAAGTCGATGGCGCGTATTCTCATTACCGGTGGCGCAGGCTTCGTCGGCTCGCATCTTGCGAGGGCTTGTCTTGCGGCCGGCCACCAGGTTCACCTCATCATCCGACCCGGCTCCGACGATACGCGGATCCAGGATCTGCGCGGCGACGTCATTCGACACAATTTTGACCTGCAATCAGAAACAGCGCTCAAGCATTGTCTTTCCGACGCCGAGCCCGAGTGCATCTTTCACCTCGCGGCCCGTCCGCGCCGGCCGGAAAATCCGGACTTCTCCGACGCCAGGGATGGAATGCGCGAGCAGGTGCAAGTGTTGATCGGCTTGCTGAGCGCAGCCGCGACCGCGCCTCGTCCTCCAAAAACCATGATCCGGACCGGCTCGCTCGCCGAATATGGCTCCGCGCGGGCGCCCTTTCCGGAGGAGACGCGCGAAATGCCGGTCAACTCCTATGGGGCCGAACTCGTGGCTGCCACGCACCTGGTCGGCGCCCTTCAGCGTCGGCTTCCGTTCCCGGCCATCACCGCCCGCCTCGCCCTGGTCTACGGCGCCTGGCAGTCCACCGCCTATCTCCTGCCATCGCTGGTTACCCAATGCCTGGCCGGAGAGCCTTCGATCGTGCGACATCCGGAGGATCGGCGTGATCTGATCTATATCGACGACGCCGTCGGCGGGCTTCTCCGCTTGGCAGCGGCGCAGTTGCCTGGCGGCACGATCATCAATATCGGCACCGGTTTTGCTCCGACGATGCGCGACGTGGCCCGACTGATCATCGCCGAAACCGGCGCCGATCCGACACTCGTGCAATACGGCCCGGCAGACGGTTCGTCCGGCATTCCGGATTTCCGCGCCGTCACCGCCCTCGCACGAAACCTGCTTGGATGGAGCGCATCCACTCCGCTCGCGGAGGGTCTCGTGCAGACCGTCGCATGGTATCGCGAGCACCTGCGCTTGCAGGAGCCGCATAACCATTTGCCGACAACGTCACGCCGGGAAAGAACAGGAGCTCCATAGTGGCTGACATGAAGCCGTTGATTTCTGTCCTTGTACCAGCGTTCAACGAGGAGGCGAACGTCCGGCGCGCCTATGCCGCCATCGTGGATACGTTCGGCGAAATGCCCGGCTACAGGTATGAGATTATCTTCACTGATAATCATTCATCGGACCGTACCTTCCAGATCCTCCAGGAGATTGCGCGCGAGGATCGCTGCGTTCGCGTCATCCGTTTCAGCCGCAATGTCGGATATCAGCGCTCGCTCCTCGTGGCATACAAGGCGGCCACTGGCGATTGCTCCGTTCAGATCGATTGCGATCTTCAGGACCCGCCGCACCGCATTCCTCAGATGGTGGCCCTCTGGCGGCAGGGGCATCAGGTCGTCTATGGAATTCGCCGCTCGCTCACGGATGATTGGTTCACTGCCTTCATGAGGCGCACCTTCTACCGATGCATCAATGCCCTGAGCGAAGACGACCTCCCGCTGAACGTCGGTGAATTCCGCCTGGTCGACAGACGCATCCTGGATGAGTTGCGCCGGGTCGACGACACGTCACCCTATCTGCGCGGGCTGATCAGCGCGATGGGCTTCTCTCAAATGGGTTTCGAGTATGACCGCGAGGCGCGGGTGGCGGGCGAAAGCAAATTTCCGTTCAGGGCCATGTTCTCGCTGGCTGTGGACGGCATTCTCAATCATTCGCTGACGCCTTTGCGGATTGCCTCGATGACCAGCCTGATCATGGGGACAGCGACCTTTCTGCTGCTCATTGGATATGTCATCGGCAAGCTGGTTTTTGGTCAGGAGTGGCCTGCCGGTTTTGCAACGACAACGATCCTGATCCTGCTCTCCATCACGCTGAACGCGATTTTCCTCGGGATCATTGGCGAATATATCGGACGGATATTCATGCAATCCAAGCGACGTCCGACACCCATAATCGAGGCCAGCCTGAACGACGAGTTTCACAGTCAGCCTGAACATGCGCCGTCGAGAGTGGGGTCAGCCTGATGCGAAATCTTCTCGCCCGCTACACCTTCGGCCGGCAGGAAGGCGCCGACAGGTTGCTGCGCTTTGCCACTGTTGGTGCGGTCACGACGACTTTGGATTTCGTTCTTTTCACCGGTCTATTTGCCGTCGGCGCCGCACCCGGCCAGGCCAATATCCTATCCTATTCCTGCGGCATTCTCGTGAGCTACATTCTCAACCGGTCGTGGACCTTCCGCGCACGGCACAGTCAGGTTCAGGCGCTGAAGTTCGTCCTCGGCACTCTCACCGGCCTCGTAATTTCGACCTGTCTGGTCGCGCTGCTGGCGAGGTTGATTCCGCCGCCTCTTGCAAAAATTCTTAGCGTTCCTGTGGTCTTCGCCTGGAACTATCTCGTCGCGCTCCTGTGGGTCTTTCGCACCTAGTGGACGACGCCGAAATGCGCAACGGTTTGCGTTAACGACATGCACCGCAACAAATGAAAAGTGCGCAAGGGCACCGCACTGAAACATTGAAACGAACCCCAATGCCCCGCGCTTTGCGGCTTCAGGGTTCCGAACGGGAGGATTAGCCATGGCAGTCATCACCGGCACATCTGGAAACAATACCCTCATCGGCACGGATCAGGACGACACGATCCTCGGCGCGGCCGGTGACGATCTCATTCAGGGACTGGGAGGGGCTGACGTCATCGACGGCGGCTCAGGCGTGGACACGGCCGACTATCGGGAGAAGACGGCAGGGATCACCGTCACGCTCAACGGGATCAATGATGCGGTGGTGACGGTCGGCGGTGTTGCCGAAGACATTCTCCGCAAGATCGAAAACGTCTATGGCGGCTCGGGTGCCGACACCATCACCGGCGACGCACAAAACAATCTTATCAGAGGCGGGGGCGGAAGCGACGTGCTCGACGGCGGCGCCGGCAATGACACGGTAGACTATGCCGACAAGACCACGTCGGTCGTGATCACTCTGGGTGGAGCGACGCCGACCACGGTCTTCGTCAACGGTCTCGCCGAGGATACAATCAGCAACTTCGAGAACGCTTATGGCGGCTCAGGCGACGACATCCTGACCGGCAGCAGTCAGAACAACGTCCTGCGCGGCGAGGCCGGCAGCGACACCCTCAACGGCGGCGGCGGCGACGATTCACTCTTCGGTGGCGCCGGCAACGACACGGCCGATGGCGGCGCCGGGGTCGACACTTTTGACCTCAGGGAGAAGACGGATGCGGTTGTCGTAACGCTCAACGGCGCCAATAACTCCACTGTCTTTGTTGACGGTGTTGCGGAGGATACGATCCGCAATGTCGAGAAC
>NZ_JASKLR010000023.1 GCF_030124325.1 Sinorhizobium sp. 8-89 | reverse complement strand
CGATATAGGAGGTGAAGGTCTCCAGGAAGCGATCGATGATGCCGGTGTTCATGGCTTCACCGTCTGATCGGCGTCGGCTGTTGGCGCGGCCGGGCCGCCGGACTGCGAGGGTTTGAGGAAGCGCCGGGGGCTTTCCATCCAGGCTCTCAGGCAGCCCTTGTCCTTGAGGGCTTCGGCGCCGAGGTCGCGGCAGCGCAGGAGCTCGGCCCGTGTCTCCTTGGTCTCAGGCTCGCCGCCCGGATCGAGTGACCGGAAGACGGGGGTCTCTTCCGGTCCCTGCGGCTTACTCATAGCCATGAGCGTCGCGGTCAGTCCTGCTCCAATGGCGATGACAGCGGTCATCCGGGCGGCGATCTTGAGGTCCATCGTCCCCTTGCTCCTTAATCGTGGAACATGCGGACGTTGGACGGGCTGTAGGCCGTGCCGGTCATGAAGCGGCTGAACTGCTCGCGCGCCTGTTCCTGGGCGGCCGCCTGGCGTGCTTTTTCGAGCGCCTCCGCCCTCCCTTGCGCGGCCAGCATCGCGGTCAAATCCGACATCTGCTTCGCCTGCACCGCCAGCAGCTGGTTGCCGGCCTGGGCGGCCTGCAGCACGCCGACCGCCGACTGGCTGGCGCTGACCAGCGTCGAGGTCTGGGCCCGGGTGCCGGCGATGCCGCTGACGGCGACGGCGCCTGTCTTCAGCGAATCCTCGAAGGCCGAGACCGAGTGCTGCCAGCGCTCGCGCGCCGCCGTCACCAGCTGGTCATTGCTCTTGCCGGAGGCGAAGGTTTCGTAGGTCGAGCTGAACTGCTGGTCGATGGTCTGGACGTTATAGGCAAGCTGCTCGGCCTGATCGAGCAGGCTCTTCATTTCGGAGAAGTTGCCCTCGATCTCAGAGAGCATCGACGTCGGTAGGCTGGTGAGATTGCGCGCCTGATTGATCAGCATCTGCGCCTCGTTCTGAAGCGAGGTGATCTGATTGTTGATCTGCTCCAACGCCCGGGCAGCCGACAGCAGGTTTTCCGTATAGTTCTTCGGGTCGAAGACGATCAGCGCGTGGGCCGGTTGTGGCGCGAGCGTGACAGCGGCGATCGGCAACAGCGTGGTGGCGCCAAGCGCCAGAGCCAGCGCACGGCCGGAATGGTTGAAACGCGAAACGAAACGGATCATTGAAAGATCTCCTCTTCGGGTGATGTTGGATGGGAGGGTTTGATGTCGTCCTTGGCCGGCACTGGTTCGCCGATGTTGGTGAGGACCGGAATGAGATCGGCGGCCCATCGGAGGCCGCGGCTGGCAAGCCAGGCTTCCAGGAAGCGCGGCCGTTCGCCCTCTTCGACGAGCTCATTCATCGCCGCGTGCGCCGCCTTGTCGGATGCCGCGCAGAGTGCGAGCGCCACCTCACCGAGGCCGAGCTCGAAGAGCCGGTTGCCGCGCCGCGACTGGCAGTAATAGTCGCGCTTCGGCGTGGCGCGGGCGACGATCTCGACCTGCCGGTCGTTGAGGCCGAACTGCCGGTAGACGCTGGCGATCTGCGGCTCGACGGCACGCTCATTGGCGAGGAAAATGCGGGTCGGGCAGCTTTCGACCAACACCGGCGCGATCGGCGACGCTTCGATGTCGGCAAGCGACTGGGAGGAGAAGACGACGCTGACATTCTTCTTGCGCAGCGTCTTCAGCCATTCCTTGATCTTCTGGGCAAAGCCGCCGTCATCGAGCGCCCGCCAGCCCTCGTCGATGATCAGTAATGACGGCCGTCCATCGAATCGTGCCTCGATCCGGTGGAAGAGATAGGAAAGAACGGCAGGCGCCGCTCCGGTTCCGATCAGCCCTTCGGTTTCGAAGGCCTGGACCGAGGCGTCACCCAGCCACTCCAGTTCGGCATCGAGGAGACGCCCATAGGGCCCGCCGATGCAATAGGGCCGGAGCGCCTGCTTCAAGGCGGTCGACTGCAGCAGCACGGTCAAGCCGGTGATGGTGCGCTCCGCGACCGGCGCCGAGGCAAGCGAGGTCAACGCCGTCCAGAGGTGTTCCTTGACCCCCGGCGTGATCTCGACGCCTTCGCGGATGAGAATGTCGACCAGCCAGTCGGCGGCCCAGGCGCGTTCCGGCGTGTCATGAATGCCGGCGAGCGGCTGCAACGCCACCATGCTGAGGAAGGAGGTGGCGTCGGAGAT
Source organism: Sinorhizobium sp. 8-89 (assembly GCF_030124325.1). Taxonomy (GTDB): domain Bacteria; phylum Pseudomonadota; class Alphaproteobacteria; order Rhizobiales; family Rhizobiaceae; genus Sinorhizobium. The sequence goes on along the minus strand of NZ_JASKLR010000023.1, from coordinate 75,895 downwards.
CGAGCCGCCGAGATCCTGCCAGTCGCCACCCATGGCGAGTGTCGCCGCCCGGATGGAACCGCCGAAATCGAAGGCAAAGACCTGGGAGCGCTCGTAACGGCGGAACTGCAGAGCCATCAGCGCCAGGAGCACCGACTTCCCCGCCCCTGTCGGGCCGACCACCATCGTGTGGCCGACATCGCCGACATGCAGCGAGAAGCGGAAGGGTGTCGCGCCTTCCGTCCTCGCATAGAAGAGCGGCGGCGCACCGAGATGCTCATCGCGCTCGGGTCCGGCCCAGACGGCCGAGATGGGGATCAAATGGGCAAGGTTGAGCGTCGAGATCGGCGGCTGCCGGACATTGGCATAGACATGGCCGGGAAGACTGCCGAGCCAGGCCTCGATCGCATTGACGGTCTCGGCGATGCAGGTGAAATCATGGGACTGGATGATCTTCTCGACCAGCCGCAGCTTTTCCTCGGCGATGCGCGGATCGGCATCCCAGACGGTGACGCTCGCGGTCACATAGGCCTCGCCGATCTGGTCGGAGCCGAGGTCCTGCAGGGCGGCATCGGCCTCGTTCGCCTTGTTGGCGGCATCGGAATCGACCAACACCGACTGCTCGTTGGTCAGAACCTCTTTCAGGATTGCCGCGATCGACTTGCGCTTGGCGAACCATTGCCTCCGGATTTTTGTGACGAGCCGCGTCGCGTCGGTCTTGTCGAGCATGATCGCCCGGGTCGACCAGCGATAGGAGAAGGCGAGCCGGTTGAGATCGTCGAGGATACCGGGAAAGGTGACGGTCGGAAAGCCGATCACCGTCAACGTGCGCAGGTGAAAATCGCCGAGCCGCGGTTCGAGCCCGCCGGCCAGCGGCTGGTCAGCCAGCAGCGCATCGAGATGCATAGGCGCTTCGGGAACCCGAACGCACTGGCGCGCCACCGAGATAGTCGAATGCAGATAGGTGAGCGTCTCCGTATCATCGAGCCACGCGGCTTCCGGAACAAAGCCTTCGAAGAGATGCAGCACCCGGTCGGTGCGGTCGATGAAGCCTTTGAGCAATTCCCATGGATTGACGCCCGACTGCTCGCGCCCTTCGTAAAGCCAGCCCTCCATGCGAGAGGCTTCCTCGGCCGGCGGCAACCACACAAACGTGAGGAAATAGCTGCTCTCGAACAGAACTCCACTTTCTTCGAACTGCTCACGGCGTTCGACATCGACAAGCGCGGATGCGGCATCGGCAAACAGGCTCTCGGGATAGTCATTGGCGGGATTGCGCTGTGCCTCGACAAAGACCGCCCATCCGGAGCCGAGGCGTCGAAGCGCATTGTTGAGGCGCGCGGTGACGGCGACCAGCTCGGCCGGCGTGGCGCTGTCGAGATCCGGTCCGCGGAACCGTGCCGTGCGCTGGAACGAACCATCCTTGTTGAGGACGATGCCGGGGGCAATCAGCGCCGCCCACGGCAGGAAATCGGCAAGGCCAGCATTCTTCTTCCGGTATTCGGCAAGGTTCAACATGGTCGAACCTCACACGCCCAGATGCGCGGGATAGCGCAGGTGCCGGCGGCCGACATCGACGAATTGCGCGTCCCGCCTGGCAGCCCAGACGGCAGCGAAATGGCCGATTGCCCAGATGGCGAGACCGGCAAGCCAGAGCCGGAGGCCGAGGCCGACGGCGCCGGCGAGCGTGCCGTTGACAATGGCGACGCTCCGCGGCGCGCCGCCGAGCAGGATCTGTTCGGTCAGTGCCCGGCGGACCGGCGCGTAATAGCCGTGGATCTCCTCGTGTTCCGAGCCGAACGCCGCCATCAGATCAGCGCTCCGCCGCCGAAGGAGAAGAAGGAGAGGAAGAAGCTCGAGGCGGCAAAGGCGATCGACAGGCCAAAGACGATCTGAATGAGACGCCGGAAGCCGCCGGACGTGTCGCCGAAAGCAAGCGCGAGACCGGTGGCGATGATGATGATCACCGCGACGATCTTGGCGACTGGCCCCTCGATGCTTTCGAGGATTTTTTCGAGGGGCTCTTCCCAGGGCATGGACGAGCCCGAGGCATGCGCCGGCAGTACCGTCAGGACGAAGACGGACACGAACGCCGTCGCCTGCATGACGTGGCGGCGGGACTGGCGGTACAGGGAAATAGCGGACAAGGTCATTCCTCTTCTCCTTTCGGGAGCGGTTGGCGGTCGTTCGGAAGGTGTGCGTTGAGGGTGCGGTAGTCGCCGGTTGCTGGATCGAGCCCGTCGACGAGGGCGATCTCGGCAAGGCGGCGGGCGGCGCCGCGTCCGGAAAGCACGGCAATGAGATCGATCGTGCCGGCGATCAGTGCCCTTGGCACCGTGACGACCGCTTCCTGCACCAGTTGCTCGAGCCGCCGCAGTGCGCCGATGGCGCTGTTTGCGTGGATGGTGCCGATGCCGCCCGGATGCCCGGTGCCCCAGGCCTTGAGAAGGTCGAGCGCTTCGGCGCCACGCACCTCGCCGATCGGGATGCGGTCGGGCCTGAGACGCAGTGATGATTTGACGAGATCGGAAAGCGAAGCGACGCCGTCCTTGGTCCGCAGCGCCACGAGATTAGGCGAAGTGCATTGCAGTTCGCGCGTGTCCTCGATCAGCACCACGCGGTCGGAGGTCTTGGCGACTTCTGCCAGCAGCGCATTGGTGAGCGTCGTCTTGCCTGTCGAGGTGCCGCCGGCGACCAGGATGTTCCTGCGCCGTTCGACCGCGAGCCGCAGCACTTCGGCTTGGGTGTCGGTCATGGTACCGGCGTCGACATAGTCGGCGAGCGTGAAAACGGCGACTGCCGGCTTGCGGATCGCAAAGGTGGCGGCGGCAACCACGGGCGGAAGCAGGCCTTCGAAGCGCTCACCGGTTTCCGGAAGCTCAGCCGAGACACGGGGATTGCCCGGATGAACCTCGGCGCCGACATGGTGGGCAACGAGACGGACAATACGCTCGCCGTCCGCGGCCAGCAGCGTTTGACCGGTGTCGGAGAGCCCGTCCCTCAGCCGGTCGATCCAGAGCCGGCCATCCGGGTTGAGCATGACCTCGACGACAGCTGGGTCTTCAAGATGGCGGGCGATGGCTGGTCCCAGCGCCGTGCGCAGCATGCGCGCGCCACGCGAGATCGCTTCTTTGTCCTGGTGGTGATGTCCCTGCATGTGGTCCCCGCTTCCGGCGATCGGCCAGGCGGCGGATCGCGACGGGGACAATCAAGAAAGGCAGAAATATGCGCTCAGCAACAAGAGAATCTTGGAGGTCGTAGCTGGGCGTAGGCGCTCGTGAAAATACTTGCCTCGGCGAAACTGTATTCCGTCCATGTCCGGCGATTACCGCCGGGTGAGAATCAATCGACGCAGCGGAAGGTCTCGAAAAAGTTCTTGAGGACCGGGTTGGAATTGTCTGGCCGCCAGCAGGCGATGTAGCCGAACTTGATGCTGCCATTGCCGTCGTGAATGGGTCGCAGGACGACGCCTTGCTCCGGGACAATATGGGCACCCTCGCATTGCAGGCTGATGCCCTGCCCGCCTGCGACCTCCCCCAGGATGCTTTCGCGGCTCAACTGCCGCGTGACGATTTCGGGATGATCAGAAGGTGCGCCGAGATGGCGAAGGATGACATTGCGGATGTCGGGACCTGGATCGTCGTGGCTGACTAGGAACCGTTCCCCTTTCAGTTCCGACCAGTAGATCGTCGCCTTCTCGGCCAGCGCATGGTCCTTCGGCAGTGCCACCATCAAGTGCGCGGACCAGAGCGGCATCGAGTCGAGAATCTCGGTTCTTCCCGTATCGCCGAACACGATCGCCAGATCAATCGAGCCGGACATGACGCCGGCCTTGAGCTCGATATAGGAGGCTTCCAGCAGCTCCACCTCGACGCCGGGGAATTTGTTGCGGAAGGTCTTCAGGGCGATCCGGAAGCAGCCCGACGACATCGATCTGTAGAAGCCCACGACAAGGCGTCCGGTCTTGCCGGCGCCGCTCGCCTTCGCCCGCTCGGAAAGGCGCTGAAAAGCGTCGATGATGCGCCGGGCGCCTACTACGAACTCCTCGCCAGTGGGCGTCAGGCGCGCTCCTGAGGTGGCGCGGTCAAAGAGAAAAACGCCCAGTTCATCCTCGAGTTCGCGAATACGCTTGCTGATGATGGGCTGTCGCACGTTCAGCTCATGGCCGGCAGCGCTGAAGCTTCCATTGCGTGCGGCCGCGACGACATATCGAAGATGACGAAGGTCCATAGATTTTCCTCACAACGGGAACTCCCCAGACGCCCCTGTCGCCTTGTCCTATGAGTGGGCGGTCAAAGTGGCTGCCGCCAAAACGAGTTCGACGACAGCCACGGCGGCTTGGGAGGCCAGGTGGAAGGGAGAGCTGTAGAAGATGCCGGCTTGACGGCGCGAAAGCATGGTCTACGGGCGGTTTCATCTCAAATCTCCTCATGGACGCGAAACGCGCGCGACCGGCTGGCTGCGGGTCCGGAGCGCGTCTGTGGTTCGCTCGATCGCAAGATCGGTCTGTGGCGGCGCATCTCCCTCATGGAGCGCGGAGAGGAGCTGGAATACCGCCTGATCCGCTGGAGAAAGACGGTGATTGAGACGCAGGAAGTCCATCCAGGTCGGCGTTCGAAATGTCTCGGTCCACTCCGAGGGCTTGCGAAGATCGCGCTGGAGCGTCCAGTCGCGCGCCCCCGCCCGGGCCATGGCATATCTGCGTGTCCGCATGTGCCCCAGGAACGTCTCAAGGTCGGAGTTTGCTATGGAAAAGACGGTTTTTACTGCAATGGGGCCGCTGCGGGGCTTCAGATCGAGCACCAGTTCCGGTGTGCGGAAGTCCGAACCCTGTTGATCCCCATCCACCCCGAGATGCACCGGCAAGGCAAATCCCAGCGCCGCCACAACAATGAGCGCGGCGGCAGCCAGTTCAAGAGAGGACGTCAGAGAATAGTTCTGAGCAACGGTACCCCAGATCCAGCTGCCGAGCGCCATGCCGCCGGAAAGGAAAGCATAGTAGATGGAGAGCGTCCGGCCGACGACCCATCTTGGGCTGGCCAATTGCACCCAGACATCGAAGCCGGTCCAGGTGACGACCCAGCCGGCGCCGCCGATCGCCAGCGCGATTGTTGCGACTGTTGCGGATGAGGTCAAGGCGAGCGAGAGGCAGCATATGCCGCAAGCGGTCGCAGCGATTGCCATCAACCATTCCTGCGGCAACAATTTCCTTAAGTACCGATTGCTCAGTCCGGCAATGCACGCGCCTGTCCCGAAGCCGGCGAAGAGAACACCATAGACGATGGGGCCGCCCGCCAGACGATCCCGGGCGACGAGCGGCAGAAGTGCCAGAATGACAATGGCGGCGAGGCCAAAGAGCGTCGCGCGGATGACCGCCGCCCTGATGTCCGAGGAAAGCGCCGTGAAGCGCAGTCCGTCGTGAATGGCCGTCATCATCCGCTCAGGAGGCAGGGGAGATGAACGAACGTGCCATTTGTTGCGCCACACCGCGCCGAGCGGCGCCACATTGCTGAAGGCAGCAAACGAGAAAGCGACCAGCGGACCGAGGAGGGCCAGGATCGCCCCGCCGAGTGCCGGTCCGATGCTGCGCGTCATGTTGTAGCCGACAGACATGAGCGTCACCGCTGACGGGATATCCCGCTTGTCGAGGATATCGCCAACAGAGGCGTGCCAGGCAGGATCGTTGAGGGCAAAACCGCAGCCCGCCATGAAACCCAGTCCAAGGATGAGCCACGGACTGATAAAGCCAAGGCCGGCAGAGATCGCCAGCATGAGCGAGGCAGCCGCAATCAAAGTCAGGCCAGCGATCATGACGGATCGCCGGCTGAAATTATCGGCGATGGCGCCGGCGATGATCGAGAGGATGAACGCCGGCAGGGTCGTCGAAGCCTGCACCAGCGCGACCATCAGGTCGGAAGCGGAAATTGTGGCCATCATCCAGCTGATGGCAACCGTCTGCACGAGCCATCCAAGGTTGGCCACTTGAGTGGAAGCCCAGATCGAACGAAATGCTGCATTTCGTAGCGGTGCAAGGGTGGTTGGAGTAAGCTGCGCCGGTTCTACACGCTGCATGTTTTGTTACTTTCAAAGCTCCTGATGCCCGCCTTTAGGAAACGGGGCTGAACACACAAGATGCCTGCCGCCAAACCACGTCGGCGACAACGAGATTGCCTGGGAGGCGGAAAAGTCGCGTTCGATTCGGTGACGGGGCGGGAACGATCCAAACGTAGGACTCTGTTCGCAGCGGATTTGTAGGCAAGCAGCATTTGCGTCTGAGCCGCCGCTGAAAAGGTCCACTTGGCTTGCGCGAACGGGTCCATTTCGGGACGGTCTTTGGCCATCAGCCAGTCGCGTCTTGTCAGAGCCATGTAGTGGTGCAGCTTCTACCCGTTAATCGAGACGCGCGAGGTGCCGTCCGGCATCAGGCCCGTTCGCCGGTGCCGATATCGGGACCTTTGGCTGTGGCGCTGGATGAAGCACAAGCTGAGGCTTTCCGACAGCAATGTAGCCGGGACGCGCCAGTTTGTCTAAATCAATGCACTAGCGCTACTGGGATAGCGTTGTTCGGACACGCCGAAACAAGTTCGTCCAAGAAAATGCATACTACGTGCCGTGAGGACGCAATGTATCCCGTTTTCAGCACCGCGCGCGAAAGTTCTGCCAATCCCGACATCCCGTGATCAACCACTTGTCTTCCTTTAGCTTCAGCCCCGTTGCCTTCACTGTCAAAGTGGCCCCTCCCGAAAGTGACAAGTGGACCTTTCATTGAAAGCATATCGAGTTCCGGATGCGTCTTCTCATAAACCCACAAGCGAGAAGATGAGGGAAGGGGAGCAACATGCGCAAATCTGCAACAAACTTCGTACCGCCAGTCGTTCAGTCGACGACGACGACGACGCACTCTGGCCTGACAAGACGGCAGGTTTTAAAGAGTGCCGTGGCCGCTGGCGTGGTGGCATATACAGGAAGTGGCGCAATTGCAGCCGACGGTATTACCGAGGTGACGTTTCCATGGTTCGGCTGGCAAGCCCCGCCCGATTCCTTATTTTGGCAACCATTCAAGCAGGAATTTGAACAGGAGAACCCCGACATCCGGATCGACGACATTCCGGTACCCTACGGAGCATTTTGGGACAAACAGTTCCTCGAACTTTCGTCGGCCAATTCATCTGACATAGTAACGATGTTTGATAGCGAGATAAAATCGTACATCAACTATGACTTCCTCGAACCGCTCAATCCTTATCTCGAAAAGGCTGGTGTCACCCTCGACGACTTTCAGCCCGGTTCCCGCGCAGCGGTTAAGGACGGTAAGATTTTTGGGTTACCAATTATCGTTAATCCGCGAGCAATGCTCTATTTCAGCGATATGCTCGATAACGTAGGTCTGCACCCACCAACGAACGTGACGGAATTCTATGCAGCCTTGCAAAAACTCCGCAACAAAGAGAAGCAGCAATGGGGTTTCGCGACCTGGGCCAAACCAGGAGCGCCCAGTTCACTGTATCTAGAAATTGCGCCTATTATTTTCGGATTTGGGGGCGCTTTCTTCGAAGCAGGCGAGCCCACCGCGACGAAACCGGAAACAATTGAAGCACTAGAATTCTACAGAAGGATCTATGATGAGGATCTGATACCCAAAGGCGTCAATTTCGAGACCTATCGAGAATTGTTCGCGCAGGGCAGAATAGCGATGTATTCGGCTGGCTCCTATATGGGCCCATTGGTTCGGACCGCCAGTATGGAGCGAATGAGTCATTTGCGCTCGATGGCACTGCCATTTCCCGGCCGCCGCACCTTTGCACTTTCGGTGTTTATGGGAATTGGAAAGACGGCCAAGCATAAAGATGCTGCTGCAAGGGTCCTTCTCGGTATTGTAAGTAAACATATGCAAAGCAAGTTGCTAGAAACCACCGCTCAGCTGCCTGGCCGACAAGACATCGACGCCTCTGGTTACATCGCAGCAAACCCGTGGATCGAGGCATTTGCCGCAGCGGCGGGTGATCCGCACACTGTATCTTTCGCTCCAGATGGAGCCGAGGTGTATGCGCCCGAAGTGATCAAAATTATTGGCAAGAATGTTGAAGCCATGATCTTTGGCAACTCTACCGCAAAAGATGCCGCGCAGACTATGCAGAAAGAACTAGAGTCGCTCAAAGCAGTCCGCATGCCAAAATGACTACGCTGTCGCCGCTAAGATTTCGGCTCTTAGTGGCACATCTGGATCGCAAGATAGACGTCACTATCCATGGCCACGTACCTGAATCACGTCGGTGCTGGTGCACAGCGTAAGGGAAATCCTGATGACCATGACGTGCGGAAAAAACACCATGTCCTCTGGACCCGTTTAAACAGATCCGAAACTTTGGACCGGCTTTCTGTCCAGGAGGCAGGGTTTTGATGCTACCCGATTGAGGGCTTATGAAACCGTTGTGATGACCCGAATTTGCTGCAGGTCCTTTGCTATACTGATCGGCCGTCGTATCGCCCGAGTCAGGAGGTGCTAGTGCACGCAAGCACTTACCGCTAAGAGCCTTTCAATCGACCGGCGGGACGACGGGAGACCAAGTCCACTTGAGCTTATCGATCCCCATTCTCCACGTTACCCAATATTGCAGGTGAAGGGTGCGGTTTGGTGCGGCTGGCCAATTGTAGCTCGCTGGAAGGGTCCCACCCAATGCGGCAAGCGGACTTTATCCCATGACAGCACGAGCAGAGGATGAGCAAGCGGGGCGCCGTTCGCACCAATCGAGGCGGCATTCGGTGTCGCCCAGTCCAAGCAAAAACCTGCAAGCGGTCGCGCGATTTCCTGCTGAAGCTGATAAACTGGCGCTTCTATACGATCGCTGGCGCGTTGACCGCGAATGTCCAGCATGCGCTTCAGGAGGCAGGGAAGGTCTCCTTTAATACCGCAGCGGTTGAAAACCTGTCGGTCGCGATCCACAAGCGCTGGGATTTCCCCGACCAGGTCGCCCTCGCCCATCGTTCAACAACGATCCGTTCGCGCGTGATTATACACCGCTCTTATGCCGCAAGCTTCCCCAATAGGCAGGATCAGATAGGTGCCGATTTTCAGACCATACTGCGATCGATCGACGATCGACGCGCATATGGCATTCGGCGCCCTTCTGCAACCTCACACACTCTGAGTCGGCCTTGTCAAAAGGCCCGCTTCCTAATGCTGGCTAATCCCGTTCGCTAACGGATCGGGGAGGCCTTCGTCGATCAGAACTCACATCCAACCGAGATTTCCCCGGTAACCACCTGGTTACCTCGATGTAGATGCGAGTAACCGAAGTCGCCTCTGCAAATGAAGATCATAATATCAGCCATTTTCGTCGCAGCTTACAGTCAGGCGCAGCAATGCCTTAAATGCTAAATGCTGATCAGCTTATTCGCACATGTATGCCGCGACATAGACTGATGATGCGTCAGAGCAATTCCAGTCAAATTCCGATCGCCTCGTAGGCTTCCGCGATCTGACGGATGGATGCGACGTAGGCGGCCGTGCGGTAATCGCCGAGTTCCGGTTGTTCCTGCATCAGGTCGGCAATACGCGACCACGTGCTGCGCATGACGTCTTCGAGGCCGGAGCGTACGAGGTCGATTTCGGCGCCCCCTTCGAGGAATTCGTCGCGCATGTCGGTGGGAAACTCCTTACCGGTCATCCGCTCCAGGACAGTGGCGATTGCATGGTTCCGCCGCTCGCGCCGCCGCCGTTCCATCAGGCCGAATGGGATGTGGGTCAGGTTCTTCACCCACTCGAAATAGCTCACCACCACGCCGCCGGCGTTGACATAGAGATCGGGAAGGATTGTTACGCCGCGCGCGCGCAGGATCTTGTCCGCATCGAAGGTGATCGGCCCGTTGGCGGCCTCTACGACGAGTTGCGCCTTTATGCGCTCGGCGTTTTCCGCATGGATGGCATTTTCCATCGCCGCCGGGATCAGCACGTCGCAAGGCTGCTCGATGCCCGTCATGTCGCGGGCGAGCGAGGCGCCACCGTCGAAACCGAGGATGCTGCCGGTGCGGATCTGATGCTGCTTCAGCGCCTCGATCGCCAGGCCGTCAGGATTGGCAACATAGCCGTCTCGTTCCGCAACGACGAAGATGCGCGCGCCGTCCTCTTCGGAGAGGAACTTGGCGGCGTGGTAGCCGACATTGCCGAAGCCCTGAACAATCACGGTGGCGCCCTCGAGGTCGCGCTTGCCGTTCAGCCCGACGGTCCGCGTATCGCGGAGGAAGCTCTGGATGGCGAACTGAACGCCCCGGCCAGTCGCCTCGGTGCGCCCGGCAATACCACCCTTCGATAGCGGCTTGCCGGTCACGCAGGCACGCGCATTGACGACATCGGTTGGATTGGCGCGGCGGAACTCGTCCATCATCCAGGCCATTTCCCGTTCGCCCGTGCCGATGTCGGGGGCTGGAACGTTGACACCCGGACCGATCAGACTGCGCTTGTTGAGTTCCTGGGTGAAACGGCGGGTGATGCGCTCGAGTTCCTGCGGCGTCCATTCGCGCGGATCGATCTTCAGCGCGCCTTTCGAGCCACCGAACGGTACGTCGACCAGAGAGCATTTGAGGGTCATCAGTGCTGCAAGCGCCTCCACCTCTTCGGCATCGGCGTTGGGAGCATAGCGAATGCCGCCCTTCACCGGTTCGCAGTGCTCGCTGTGCACCGATCGCCAGCCGATGAAGCTATACATCCGGCCGCGCAGCCGCACACCGAAGCGAACCGTGTAGGTCGAGTTGCACTGAACGATCCGCTCTGCCAGTCCCTCCGGCAGATCAAGGAATGACATGGCGTGACGGAAAGTTTGGTCGACGCTCTTCAGAAAGCCAGCGCAGCTTCTTTCTCCGAGGTGCATTTCGCGTTGTGGTACTGTATTCACCTAGAACTCCTCGTTGGGTGGCAATCTAAGACCGCAGTTGCCTCAGCTCAGCAGAACTCGATGGCCGGCATTACGCGCGATCAGTGTATAGATCAGCGTAAACAGCCGACGCGCGGTCTCGGTATCGACGATCACTTTGCTCGAGAGATGATATCTAACGAGTTCGGCGGCCTTGTTGTGGATGGTCTGACGGCCTATGTCGATTGCTTCTAGCTTTTCCGGACCAGGGCTGCGGATCGCTTCGTAGTAGCTCTCGCATATTCGTGTGTAATCCCTGACGAGACGACGAAATGGAACCAGAGACAACTCTTGGGTCGCGACGTGTGTACCATAATTCGTCGTAATCCTCAGTATAAGGCGTGAACTAGCCAGGCACAGCTTAAGGCAATATGGTCCCCCAACATGTCCGACCGGCATAAAACTGTTAGTCTCAATCAAGTCCCGCAACGCGATGTCTCGTTCACGCTCAACGCGCTTGTCATGATTTGGCAGCAAGCGATCCACCAAAACATCACAAAGCCGAAACTCAACGGCGGCCACGTTCTCATCCCTCCGCGTGCGCAAGTGGGGCGCGCGCGGCCAAGCCCGATCTCGCGCTAATGAAAAGCGGGGCCGAACACTTCATGGCGGATTGCGGCTTCATTCGGTGGCGCCCTTCTCTGCGGTTAGAAGCCGGGCATAGTCTGGCAAGCGAGCACAAGCGGGTTGAAAAATTACCCGGAAGTCCACCATCTGCAATCTGTTCTTCAACGGGCTAACACCGTGACAACCGAAGCCGGAAGTGGCCCGAGACCACTTGCGCCGCCGAAAAGAGAAGGGGGCTTCCTCAATCATCATTAGCTTGTTCCGAAATCTCTGACCTGTCATTCAAGCACTTGTGCACACTTCAATGCGCGACTTTGTATTAGGTCGATAGATCCACTTGCCGGTTGCTGAGAGGACCAGTGAAAAACTGCTTAGATTAGACGGCACCGGTGGGGCCATCGGCGCACCACCTCATTGGCGTTACCGGCTGCTAATCCGGCCGCGGGTGATCTACGGCGGAAGCAAGCGAGCGCATGTGAAAACCACATTATAGCCGTTTCTTTGGGTTTCGCGTCGCCCGCGCGAACTGATGCTCAGCGCAGAACTAACGGGCCCTTCGAAGCTATTATGTTTCGTACGCGATGAGTAAGTCCTTCGCATCGATCTGGTCGCCGGCCTTGACGAGGATTTCGGCAATTGTGCCGTCCTTTTCCGCATGGATCGCCGTTTCCATCTTCATCGCTTCGATGGAGACGAGCACGTCACCGGCGCTGACGGCCTGGCCGGCCAAGGCGAAGACGCGGCTGATGACGCCGGGCATCGGCGCGCCGACATGAGCACCATTGCCGGGCTCGGCCTTGCGGCGCACGGCCGCACCCGTCGCACCGTGAGCCCGGTCCGGCACCTTGATGCGGCGCGGCTGGCCGTTGAGCTCGAAGAAGACGGTGACCATGCCCTGGCTGTCGGTGGCGCTCATCGCCTGATTGACGATGACGAGCGTCTTGCCTCGTTCGATATCGGCGAACAGCTCCTCGCCATCGGCAAGCCCATAGAAATAGGCAGGCGTCGGCAGCACCGAGACCGGCCCATAGGTATCGGAGGCGAGCGCAAAGTCGGTGAACACCTTCGGATACATCAGATAGGAGGCAAACTCGAAGTCGCTGACCTCGCGCTCCAGCTTGGTCTCGATGACCTTGCGCTCGGCATCGAGATCGGCTTCCTTCAGCAGCGAGCCGGGGCGCACCGTATAGGGCTTTTCGCCCTTCAGCGCCTTCTTTTGCAGCGCTGCCGGCCATCCCGACGGCGGCTGGCCGAGATCGCCCTTCAGCATCGACACCACCGATTCCGGGAAGGAGACTTCGCGCTCGGGGCTGACGACGTCGGCGACCGTCAGGTCCTGGCTCACCATCATCAGGGCCATGTCGCCGACCACCTTGGAGGAGGGCGTCACCTTGACGATATCGCCGAACATCTGGTTGGCGTCGGCATAGGCCTGCGCTACCTGGTGCCAGCGGGTCTCCAGACCCAGCGAGCGTGCCTGCTCCTTGAGGTTGGTGAACTGGCCACCCGGCATTTCATGGAGGTAGACTTCCGAGGCCGGCCCCTTGAGGTCGCTTTCGAAGGCGGCATACTGGTTGCGGACCGCCTCCCAATAGAAGGAGATGCGGCGGATCCATTCCGGATCGAGGCCCGGATCGCGTTCGGAGCCGGAGAGCGCCTCGACAATCGAGCCGAGACAGGGCTGCGAGGTATTGCCGGAGAGCGCATCCATCGCCGCATCGACGGCATCGACACCGGCTTCGGCGGCCGCAAGAACGGTCGCGGCGGCAATGCCCGAGGTGTCATGCGTGTGGAAGTGGATCGGCAGGCCGGTCGCCTCGCGCAGCGCCTTGAACAGCACCTTCGCCGCCGCCGGCTTCAACAGACCCGCCATATCCTTGACTGCGATGATATGGGCGCCGGCCTTCTCGAGCTCGACCGCAAGTTCGGTATAGTATTTCAGGTCGTATTTCGGGCGGGCTGAATTGAGGATATCGCCGGTATAGCAGATCGCCGCTTCGCAGAGCTTGTTCTCCTCGGCGATGGCATCCATCGATACCCGCATGTTCTCGACCCAGTTCAGGCAGTCGAAGACGCGGAAAACGTCGATGCCCCCCCGGGCTGCCTGGCGGACGAAATATTTCACGACATTGTCGGGATAATTCTTGTAGCCGACGGCGTTGGCGCCGCGCAGCAGCATCTGCAGCAGGATATTGGGCGCCCGCTCGCGGATCAGCGCCAGGCGTTCCCAGGGATCCTCAGTGAGGAAGCGCATCGAAACGTCAAACGTCGCCCCACCCCAGCATTCCAGCGAGAGAAGGCTCGGCAATGCATGTGCATAGGTGTCGGCGATCCGCGCGATATCATAGGTGCGCATGCGGGTGGCGAGCAGCGACTGGTGACCGTCGCGCATCGTCGTGTCGGTCAGCAGCACGCGCTTCTCGTTTCGCATCCACTCGCCGAACTTCTTCGGACCGAGCTTGTCGAGAAGTTGCTTGGTGCCAGATTTGATAGGGCTTTCGTAGCTCACGGGCGCAATCGGCTTCGCAGCGTCCTTTGGTGGCCGTCGGCGATCTTTTGCCTCGGGGTGACCATTGACCGTCACGTCCGCAAGGTAACTCAAAAGCTTGGTTGCGCGGTCTTTGCGTTTGACCTGCTGGAAGAGCTCCGGCGTGGAGTCGATGAAGCGCGTGGTGTAGCTGTTTTCCTTGAACTTGGGATGCGTGATAATGGCTTCCAGGAATGTCAGGTTAGTCGCGACACCGCGGATACGGAACTCGCGTAGCGCCCGGTCCATCCTGTGGATGGCTTCGGCCGGGGACGGCGCCCATGCGATGACTTTCTCTAGCAGCGGATCATAGAAAGGGGTGACGATGCCACCTGCGTATGCAGTACCGCCGTCGAGCCGAATACCGAATCCTGAAGCCTGCCGGTAAGCGGTGATGCGGCCATAGTCCGGAATGAAGTTGTGTTCCGGATCTTCCGTAGTAATGCGGCACTGCAGCGCGTGGCCGTTGAGGCGGATATCCGCCTGCTTCGGCACGCCCGATTCCGGCGTGCCGATGGCAAAGCCGTCGAGGATGTGGATCTGCGCTTTGACGATGTCGATGCCGGTGACCACCTCGGTGACCGTGTGCTCGACCTGGATGCGCGGATTGACCTCGATGAAGTAGAATTTGCCGGTGTCGGCATCCATCAGATACTCGACGGTGCCGGCGCCGATATAGTTGGTCGCCTGGGCGATCTTTAGCGAGTAGGCGGCAAGCTCCTGGCGCTGCGCCTCGCTGAGATAGGGCGCCGGCGCCCGCTCGACGACCTTCTGATTGCGCCGCTGGATCGAGCAGTCGCGCTCGAACAGATGCACGACGTTGCCATGCGTGTCGCCGAGGATCTGGCTCTCGACGTGGCGGGCCCGCTCGACCAGCTTTTCCAGATAGACCTCGTCCTTGCCGAAGGCAGCCTTCGCCTCGCGCTTGGCCTCGGTCACCTCGCGGATCAGGTCCTTGGGGTCGCGGATCGCCCGCATGCCGCGGCCGCCGCCGCCCCAGGAGGCCTTCAGCATCACCGGATAGCCGATCTCGTCAGCGAGCCGCTTGATCTCGGCCGGATCATCCGGCAGCGGCTCGGTCGCCGGCACGACCGGCACGCCGATCGAGATCGCCAGGTTGCGGGCCGCCACCTTGTTGCCGAGCTGGCGCATCGTTTCGGGCTTCGGGCCGATGAAGGTGATGCCGTTTTGGGCACAGGCTTCGGCAAATTCCGGGCTCTCCGACAGGAGGCCATAGCCTGGATGGATGGCGTCGGCGCCCGAGAGCTTGGCGACGCGAATCACCTCGTCGATCGACAGATAGCTCTCGATCGGCCCGAGGTCGCGGGCAAGATGCGGGCCGCGGCCAACCTGATAGCTTTCGTCTGCCTTGAACCTGTGCAGCGCCAGTTTGTCTTCTTCCGCCCATATCGCGACCGTTTTTATGCCGAGCTCGTTGGCCGCGCGAAACACGCGGATTGCAATTTCCGAACGGTTTGCAACAAGTATCTTGGATATGGGCACTGGTTATTCTCGCTAGAGTTGTTACATATTCGGATAGACCGGCCCCTCACCACCCTGTGGCGGAACCCAGTTGATGTTCTGATTCGGGTCCTTGATGTCGCAGGTCTTGCAGTGGACGCAGTTCTGGGCGTTAATGACAAAGGTCTCTTGCCCATCCTTCTCCACCCATTCGTAAACGCCGGCCGGACAGTAGCGCGTCGAGGGACCTGCATAGATGTCGTGCTCGGACGACTTCTGCAGCGCCATGTCCTTCACCTGCAGATGCACCGGCTGGTCTTCCTCGTGGTTGGTGTTCGACAGGAACACCGACGAAAGCCGGTCGAAGGTGAGAACGCCGTCGGGTTTCGGGTAGGCGATCGGCTTGTGCTGCGAGGCAGGCTCCAGCGAGGCCGCATCCGTCTTGCCGTGCTTCAGCGTACCGAAGATCGAAAGGCCGAAGAGCTGGTTCGTCCACATGTCGAAGCCGCCGAGCGCCACGCCGATTGCCGTGCCGAACTTCGACCACAGCGGCTTGACGTTGCGCACCCTCTTCAGGTCCTTGCCGATATCGCTCGAGCGCCAGTCGTTCTCGATCTCGACCACTTCGTCATTGGCGCGACCGGCTGCAATAGCCGCGGCGATCCGGTTCGCCGCCATCATGCCCGACAGCACGGCATTGTGGCTGCCCTTGATGCGCGGCACGTTGACGAAGCCCGCCGAACAGCCGATCAGCGCGCCGCCGGGGAAGGACAACTTCGGTACAGACTGATAGCCGCCCTCGGTGATCGCACGCGCACCATAGGACAGCCGTTTGCCACCCTCGAAGGTCGTGCGGATCGCCGGATGCGTCTTGAAGCGCTGGAACTCCTCGAAGGGATAGAGGTAAGGGTTCTTGTAGTTCAGGTGGACGACGAAGCCGACGGCAACGAGGTTGTCCTCGAGGTGATAGAGGAAGGAGCCGCCGCCGGTCTTCATGCCGAGCGGCCAGCCGAAGGAGTGCTGCACCAGCCCCTGTTTGTGGTTCTCGGGCTTGACCTCCCAGAGTTCTTTCAGGCCGATGCCGAATTTCGGCACGTCGCGGCCCTCACCGAGCCGGTATTTGGCGATCAGTTGCTTGGCGAGCGAACCGCGCACGCCCTCGCCGATAAGGGTGTACTTGCCAAGCAGCGCCATGCCACGGGCGAAGTTCGGTCC
Organism: Sinorhizobium sp. 8-89; assembly: GCF_030124325.1. Lineage (GTDB taxonomy): Bacteria > Pseudomonadota > Alphaproteobacteria > Rhizobiales > Rhizobiaceae > Sinorhizobium. Next base: position 59,236 of record NZ_JASKLR010000023.1, on the reverse strand, counting down.
CGGCTCGCCGGAGCGCTCGATGCCCATGTCGCCGGTGGCGATGCCGATCACCGCGCCCTCGTCGTTGTAGAGCACTTCCGTTGCGGCAAAGCCCGGATAGATCTCGACACCGAGCGCCTCGGCATGGGTCGCCAGCCAGCGACAGACGTTGCCAAGCGAAACGATGTAGTTGCCGTGGTTGCTCATCAGCGGCGGCATCATGATATTCGGCAGACGCACCGAGCCGGCAGGGCCGAGCACCAGGAAGTGGTCGTCCGTCACCTCGGTCTTGAACGGATGGTCGGGCTCGTCGCGCCAGCCAGGCAGCAGACGGTCGATGCCGATGGGATCGACGACGGCACCTGACAGGATGTGCGCGCCGACTTCAGCCCCCTTCTCGAGCACGACGACCGACAGATCCGGATTGGCCTGCTTCAGACGGATCGCAGCCGACAACCCCGCAAGACCGCCCCCGACGATCACAACGTCGAATTCCATGCTTTCGCGTTCGGGAGCTGCTACGTTTTCCATGTTTTTTCCCTAGCTGCGAATGATGCCGAGGATGAGTGTCGTCGCAACGATTGCAAGCCATACTGAGGAGACGCGCTGGATCAGAAGCAGACGCGTTTGCGTCTTCTGGCTTCCCAAAAGAGCGCCCAATCCGCCCCAGGCAATCGCCATTGAGACTGCCAAGAGAACGAAGATACCGAGCTTCGGGAGAAACCGTTCATCCGTGGGCGGAGGCAGGAGGACGAGGGCGAAAACCAAGGCCTTCGGATTCAATAAGGTGGTAAAGTAAACACGCCGAATTGTGATCTCGTCATAACGCCCGACATTGGCGCCAATCGTCCAGAGTTTGGCCGCGAGATATAGGACCCAGCTTGCTGCGGCGGCCTTGACTAGCACAGAAACCGCCGGCCATTTTGAGATAATCTCGGCTCCAAGCAAGGTTAGAGGTAGTATCGTTGTAAGATATCCCCCCAGCTCAGCTGGTAGCAATTCAACAGTAGACCGAAGGCCTTTGCGTAAGGCAGCTAATCCCATCAGCGTATTTGTGGGTCCGGGTGTCGCAAGCAATGCAAGAACAGCGAACACGTAAGCAGAATAGGTCATAGGTAAATCTTGATGCGGCCATCTGGGTGAAAACGACTGGATCGAGCCCTGTGCTGGGGCGAAATCATAGGGTCCTCCAATTGTCAGTTTCGGACGCGAAGGGGATGCTTGACTGACTGCCTGGGCGTGAGCAGGCTATTGCCGCCGCCTTCGAAGCTCGTCGCATTGCGTCCTCGAGAGAAAAGCCGCGATCTAAAGCCGCCGCAAGGACGCCGACGAAACAATCGCCGGCCGCGGTGGTGTCCTTCACATCGACTGCCATCGCCGAAACCCTGATCTCCTTACCGTTCGTCACCGCTTCCGCACCCTCGCCCCCCAAGGTCCTTAGAACTCCCGTATTCAATCGCTTTGACAATGATCGAGCGGAGGGCTCGCATCCAAGCCACACCGCCAGCGTTTCGGCCTCGTCTTCGTTAACGACAATGAGATCGCAAAGGGACAGAATTTGAGGATCTAGCGGAAATGCGGGTGCAAGATTCAAGATCGATTGCGCGCTTGTTTCCTTGGCCCGCCGAACAAGTTTCGCGATTTGAGAAACGTCATTTTCCATCTGCATGAGGACAATCGACGCCTGCTGAAGAAGAGACTCATCAATGACATCGGAAGACGCGATCAAATTCGCACTCGCTGCGACGGCGATCATGTTTCGGCCCCCAGCGTCGATCAGAATTGAAGCACAGCCGGTTGGCTCGCGTACCCGCTGTACTCGGGTAACATCTGCCTTATCTTGCAGGTTTCGCAAAGCGATTGCGGCCATAGCATCATCGCCCACGGCCCCCACCATCACAACCGCGGCGCCATCACGGGCGGCAGCGACGGCTTGATTTGCGCCCTTGCCGCCCGCTTCTGTTCGAAAGTCTTTCGCCAGAAGCGTCTGGCCGGCTTGAGGTATCTCGCTCATCGAAAAGATGAGATCGACATTGATGGAACCAAATGTGATGATCATGGGTACATTCTTCGTGGGAACGCGATGCTCGGGTGCTACATCGCTCAAGATTGTTATCCGCGTTTGGCGATCGACTGCCTAAAGCGCTCGGTTCCTTCATGAATATGGTCGAGTAGCTTCACCACGGCCCAGTGCCGCTCCGCGATGTCGTAATCCGTCACGCGAGAGCGTGCGCTGGCGAACGTGCCAATCCGGGTGTGATAGGTTTTGGCAAGGCCAGGATACCCCATTGGCTCCGCCATAGCAGACAATGCCAGAAAGATTTCCAGATCTCGGCGCAGGTCACTATCTTCCGCCGCATGGCGATACAGCCAAGCATAAAGATCTGGGTGAAAATTGGTAAAGACGCCTGAGAAGCCTTTCGAACCGGCACGCATTGCAGCCGCGGCGATGGCTGCGTTCGCGTTCACAACCGCAAGATCGGAGCCCTCGGCGAGAGCCACGCGACGCTTCACCGTCTCAATATCGCAAGAGACGTCTTTCAATGTCACAAAGCGGCCAGTGTCCCGGCAAAGCTTGAACTCGTCATCGCTGAGAAGTCGGCGGTACGGCGCAGGGCATTCATAGAGGCCAAGCTGCAAATCACCTGGCACCCAGCTCAGCACGGCATCGATGCTGGAACGAAAAGCCTCTGATCCGGCATTGGCCGTATCGAGCCGATTGGTAACGAGCACAAGCGCGTCGATACCGGTGTCGGCCATGGCCTTCAATTCGGCTCGCTGATCTTCCGTATTTTCACTTACATGGCCTGAAGCAATAACCGGAACGCGTCCTCGCACAAGGGATACTACCCTCGTCGAGAGCGCTACGCGCTCTTCAAGCGACAACCTTTGCATCTCGCTCGATTGGCACACGGCAAAGAGCGCGTCCGCTCCCAGTGCTATGTACCACTCTACAAGCCTTTCGAGCCCGCCCCAATCTATGCGGTTGTCAATCGTAAGCGGGGTGAGCATCACCGGAACGACGCCGTGAGCGTTTTTGGTCATCTTCGTACTTTCCACTGGAATTGTAAGGCGATTTCGTTTTAGAATTGAATTCCAATTTAAACGGAAGCAGGGAGTAATGCAAGTGAGTGTTAAACGATGGGAGGATGATGCGACAGTCTGGCATGGCCCCGATTACGGTTCGGAAGCACTGCAATATCATCCGGACGTGAAGTCGGCCGCTGTGGCAGGTCGCATTATCACATGCGTCGAGGTCGTCGACTGGAGCGGCACCGGAACACGAGACCTTCTCCTATCCGCTTGGGATCCCTGCTATGACGGTCGCGTCTTCTTGCGCCGCCAAATTGGCACGAATGAAGATGGCAGCCCGATCCTCGGCAAGGAAGAACTCGTCGAAGGGGTCAGGGGTTATGTTACGGCCGTTCGCGACGGCGACGTTTTTCATTTGGTTTCAGCATCGCGTATGCGCAAGCAAATCTATATCTTTCCCAATGTCGGAAGTAAGGGCGACCCGGAGTTTGCCGACCCGGTGCGGCTTGATCTCGATGCTGACTGGGTAAAGGGCAACGAGTATTTCCATATGGCTCGCTTCCACGACATCGACGGAGACGGCGTTCCGGAACTGATCGTCGGCAGCGACTATTGGGATGACTATTGGCCGAACGGTCTCGAATGGAACGATGAAGGCTATCGCGGCTATGACGATGCCGGCCGTTGGCTCGGCGGTCCGTTGCGCGGATTTCTTTATGTCTTCAAGAACAAGGGCACGCTGGCATCGCCGTCGCTTGAACGTGGTAAGGCATTGGTATCCGGAGAAACGCCGCTCGAAGTTTATGGTCAGCTTGCCCCGGCATTCGGTCGTTTCGGAAGTGATAGCCAGACTGTTATCGCGGGCGAGTTCTGGAATATTCTGCATATCGCCCGGCAGCATGAAGACGGAACGTTTGCACCGACGAGCCTGATCGCCGCGGTGAATGACGAAGTCCTCGAACTCGACCAGTGCATCCACCTGCCCTGCGTCGTGGACTGGGATGGTGACGGGCTTGAAGATATTCTCGTCGGAGCCGAGGACGGTTACGTGACGTTTCTCAAGAATGTCGGCATCAGCGAAGACGGCCTGCCACGCTTCGAAAAGCGCGGACGCGTCGAGACCACCAAACCATTGATCCATGCCGGCGTACTACCAAGCCCGGCAGCTCACGACTTCAGCGGCGACGGTCATTTCGACCTCGTCGTCGGTAACAGCACCGGGGAGCTTCTCTTTTACGCAAGCCGCGAAGAGAACGGCATGATCTATCTGGACAAAGAAGTCATGCTGGAGGCTGACGGCAAGCCGGTGCGGCTTGCAGCCGGTTTGACCGGTTCCATCCAGGGCCCATCCGAAAAGATGTTCGGTTATTCTTGCCCGACACTCGCGAACTGGACCGGTTCCGGCCACATGGACATCCTGGTCAGCGACGTGACCGGCCGTCATCGGTTGTTCCGCAACACCGGAGAAAAAACCATTCCTCCGCGTTTTGGCGCAGAGGAATTCCTAACCTATAAGGGCAAGCCCCTGAAGACAGTCTGGCGTGTGCGCCCAGCCGTCGTCGACTGGGAGAAGAATGGTCAGCTACATTATGTCGCTCTCGACGAAGACGGCGTTCTCAGCGACTGGAAGAAGGCGTCCGACACTGAACTTGTCGAAAAACATTTCCTTCGCTGGGAAAACGGCGACGAAATGCGCTTCACGGTCGATGTCGGCGGTGGGCGCGGGCGCGTGAAGCTCTGCTTCTGCGATTGGGAAGGCACCGGCCGCACGGACCTAATTTTCGGCACCCATGCCCGCGCCTGCGTTCCACCGGACCCGCAAACGGGAGCGCCGCGAAACACAACCAAACAGGCGGGTCTCTTCCTGTCCCGTAATGTCGGTACACCGGAAGAGCCGCGCTTCGCGCTTCCTATCCCGTTCAAGTTCCGGGACGAAACCATCGCCATGGCAATGCACGTCGCTTCGCCGGAGGCAGTGGACTGGGCCGGACGCGGCGCTCTCGATCTCGTCGTCGGCGTCGAGGACGGTAGCATCGTCTGGCTGAAGCGCGAGGAGCTTTCTTGGTGAGTGTCGAGATCAAAGGGACGACAAGGTTGCTGGGGCTGATCGGTGATCCAATAGCTCAGGCAAAGTCACCCTCTGCTATCAATCCCATCTTTGTGGCTCGCAGCGTCGACATCGCATGCGTGCCGTTGCATGTACCCCCCGCCGATCTTTCCACGATCTGGGCGGGACTGAAGGCGATGCCGAACCTCGTGGGGTTCGGCATTACTCTGCCATACAAGCAGACTGCCATCGGACTCTGCGACACGCTTGATCCGGTCGCCGACCGGGTCGGCGCGGTCAATCTCGTGCGTCGCGAACGGGACGGCAGCTTCCGTGGGTACCAATTCGATGGAAAGGGCTTCGTCCGTGGCTTGCGATCAAGAAAAGTCGCCACCGAGGACCGGGATGTGCTGTTGGTCGGCGCGGGCGGCGCCGCGATCGCCATCGCCTTCGCACTTGTCGAGGCGGGAGCAAAAAGGGTTGTCGTCTCGAACCGCACCGTTGAAAAGGCTGAGGCTTTAGCAGGAGCGGTGAATTCCTATTTCAGACGTAGCGTCGCCAGGGCCGGGAACCCCGTATCCACAGCCGGGCAGCTCGTTATCAATGCCACGTCGCTTGGCCTGAAGACGGCGGATCCCCTCCCCTTCGACCCCGTTGTGCTGAAGCCCGGAATGACCGTTGCTGAGGTTATCGCTGAGCCAGAAATCACACCCCTTTTATTGCAGGCAAAAGCACGGGGCGTTGAGACCCACTCGGGCATGCACATGATCAATAGCCAGGTTGATCTTATTGCGGACCACATCTGCGAAATCTGGGGCGAGGTCACCTGAAAAGCTCATGAGCGTTCCGACGCATGAGGCGATCCAGAAGCTCGGGCACGTTTTCGGCTCCGAGCCAACCACGCTCTACCAAGGATGAGATTGTCTCGGTAAGACCCGCGCGCGCGATCGCTGCATGCCCAACCACATTCTCGACGGCAATATAGTCTCCGCCGAATATCAAAACCTTGTTGGCTGGTACCGCCATCAGAAACTCGGCCAGGAATCTGACGCATGCAACAGGGTTGATTATCCATGCCCAGCAGAGATCGACATACGCGTTGCTATATTGCTTGCAGAGTGCAATGTACTCATCCTGATATGGATATCCAATGTGCATGAGCACAAAGTTGATCCCGGGATAGTCCTCTAATAGCCGACACACGTCGACTGCGTTATCTCTTATCCGGACGAGCGGCATGTTGCTTTTCGCTGCATAGTAGCCAGTGTGTAGCTTGACGGGCAGCTTGAAATCCTGAGCTTTTTTCATGCAGTAATGAAACAGGTAATCTTCCAATGCCTGTGCGCCCTCTGGACCGAGATAAGGTCTAGGGGCAATCAGGGTCTTGAATTGCTTTTCGGCAACGTGTCGCTCCACGTGGGCAAATCGAAGTCCTCTGTAGTATGCGCCTTGATATTTGACGGCGACTGCTTTCGTTCCAAACCGCTCGAAGTAGGTATCGATGGTCTTTAGCCAGTCGTCGAAGGAGCTGATTGTTAATCCCATCTCTTCTTCAACTCTGCGGATGTCCGTGAGGCTGCACCTAGTAAGCTCCATTATGCTAAGGTCTTGCTTCAGGAGTGCAGGTTGGGCAGTTTCCATGAAAATGCGTTCGACGGAGTGCACGTGACATTCCGAGATGCGGCAAACGTCCTTCAGAACGTAATTGTAAAAGCCAGGTTTTTTTACCTGATGGTATTTATCCGCCAATTCCTCAACAGTGTTTGATGAAAGAGAAGCGATGCCATAGAGCTCTCTAAATGTTATGCTTAACGCTTGAGCATAGCCGGTATGGCGGATGCGCTCCCAATAAGGTGATATAACACTGAATTTGTCTACGGAAGACAAATCTGGGTCATAAAACTGCTCTTCCTCAACCGTGCTCATGCCAGCACTATGGAGATCTTCTAAGACGTAGTCCCTGAACAAAAGCGGCCAGTCGTCGCATCGGAACATTGTGTCGATCACGCCCGAGAACCTGCGCGGTTCCTCTACCAGATGCTCGTGCGTATCAATGAGCGGAGTTTCTTCAACTAGATCCCTGATCCAAGCTTTCGATGTGATTGCCATCTTATCTTTCCGTTTGAGGTCCTGCATGCGCCCTCGCCAACGAGAAGGGCTCTGTGCCGCCTAGCTCTAGACTCCCTAAGGTCCCGCGCTGAAACTCGACTCTGCGCAACGCTAACTAAGAGGAGTACCCGCTTCAAATCCCGCAGCAAATCCCGCTATCAACCTGATCTGAGCGGCCAGCATATCATTGCCGTCCGATACTGTGGCACCGGCAGCACGTGCCGCTTGCAAAAGGGGCGTCTCCGCTGTCAGGCTGGCGATGTCCGCGACAAGCATGTCGCGCCGAAGCAACTCCTCCGGCATTGGGAAGTGAGCGGCTCCTTTGATTCCGATCGGCGAAGCATTTATGATGATGTCGTAGTCCCACCCCCCTGTGGCATCTGCCCCCTTGGCGCGACCGCTTCTTTTCGCAGCGTTGAACATGTCCACGGTGAACGTAAGCGCAGTAGCGTTTGGATCGATGATCTCCAGTCGAGCGACGCCCTCAGCCGCGAGGGCAAAAGCGATGGCACGCCCGGCGCCTCCTGCTCCAACCATTAGCACGCGAGCATCGCGCAAACGCTCCTTCGCTTTACCCAAGCCGTCGATAAAGCCCTGTCCATCAAACAGCGCTCCGTGCATGCGGCCATCGAGGCCGCGCTGAACCGAGTTGACTGCTCCAACCGCTTTCGCTGTAGGTGTCAAGGTTGAACACCGTCCGCAGGCCGCCACCTTGTGGGGTACCGTAACACCAATGCCAGCTAGGTTGGACATTTCTGAGAATGCATCCCAGGCAGCGTCAAAATCTGCCGATCTGACGTGGAAGGGGACAGCGTAAAGGTTGGCACCCGCTGCAGCAAAGATCGGATTAATTAAGTGTGGCGTCTGCACCTGCGTAATAGGATCGCCAAAGACGGCGTAGACGCGTGAGTGACCGTTAAGATTGGGTATCTGTTCCTGCACGTTGAGTGCCCCCAAAAATTTGTTCACAACGGGAAAGCGCGACATCCAGCACTTCGGCCGGATCGCGCTCCCACCAATCCCTAGAAAACAATTCCACCTTGACAGGACCCTCAAAACCTGCCTCCCGCATTAGACGATCGATGGCGGCAAGATCTATGATCCCGTCGCCCATCATGCCTCTGTCGGTGAGAAGGTGCTTGGTCGGAAGCAACCAATCGTTAACGTGGAACCCAAGCAACCGGCCGGCACTTCCTGCGCGGTGGATTTCCGATTCCAGCCGCTCATCCCACCAGACGTGGTATACATCAATGACGATCCCGATACCCGGTCCGAGCGTTTCGCAGAGATCATTTGCGTGGGAAACACTCGCAACGACGGTTCGATCGCCGGTTAGCATTGGGTGGAGAGGCTCGATTGCCAGCTTCATTCCAAGGGGCTTTGCGATCTCCAGCAAGTGACCCATCTCGTCTTCGACACGGCGTCGAGCCATACCGAGATCGCGATCTCCTTGCGCAAGACCGCCGGTAAAAAGGAAGACGTGATCAGCGCCAAACCTCGCAGCTCTTTCGAGTTCGAACCGTGCCTGCTCCAGATATCCAGGAGTGAACGGGACAATTCGGTTGTAGCCGGAGACGGTGATGCCATGTTCGCGAAGAGCATTCAGCGCTTCAGCCTCTCCGACCCTGTCGATCTCGTTGCCCCAAACGGAGACCACCCGAATGTCTCGTTCGGCACAAAGTCGAACGAGAGTCGTCATATCGGCGCGTTCTCGAACTGTCGCGTGGTTAATGACGACAGATCTTGAGGAACTTTCAGTTAAAGACATCTCGACGATAAACCCATCAAGTAATCTCTGCAGCAGCAGTTGCTCACACCCAGGGTCATCTGGGACGGACCGCGGTGCGTTGACGGTTGCGGAGTGGCCAGATCTGACTAAGTTCAGCCGCCGCCTGATTAAGTGCGGCCGCAAGCTCTTGCCAGCGATCTGGTGTTATCCGAACCATGGGCCCGGCGACCGATACGGTGCCGGCAACCCTTGCGTTGGAACTGGAATTATCTCGAAACGGGATCGCGACAGCCGCGGTACCTGCTTCGGCCTCTTCCAATGAAGTCGCGAAGCCCTGACGCCGTGTCTCAGCTAGCTTCTCTCGAAGCTCGTCAACATTGCGTGCGCTATTTGGGCCGAGCTTGCGGGAGCCGCCAAAGCCCCTTGAATATGCAATCGAAAGCGCTTCCTCCTCCGGCAGTGTTGCAAGCCAAGCCTTCCCGTTCGCCGTAGCGTGCAGGATTATCTCCTGCCCCATGTCGGGATCATACTTCAGTCCGCTAATAGCACCTTGCGCGCGAGCAACCCAAACCAAGTCCTGGCCCTCCAATATAGCCAATCGACAATATTCCCGAGTTTGCAAGGCCAGCTTATCTAAAATGGATTGCGCCATCTGGGACATTTCGAGCATCGAGATTGCGAAAGGCCAATGTGCTCATCCTTAAAGAAAGTGCATACTTTTGACTTGTCGTATCCTGTATTACCCAGCCTTGACCAGCCAGAGTCGCGAGTAGTCGATGCACTGCACTCGCCGGCATATCAAGTCGACCGGCCAATTCTGAAAGCTCAACCGGATCAGGCTCTCCAGCCAAAATTTGGCATCTCGTTACGGCGGCGACTGTCATCCATATCTCCGGGTTCGTGAAAAACTCCAAAACGGAATTCGTTTCCAATCAATTAGACCAGAGAGAAATCTATGACCTCGCAACTGGCGGCTAAGTAGTCAGACCTTCGTAATCTGCCGTTGGAACTCTGGCAGCACCTCAAACAGATCGGCAACGAGGCCATAGTCGGCGATCTGGAAAATCGGCGCCTCTTCATCCTTGTTGATGGCAACGATGACCTTACTGTCCTTCATGCCGGCGAGATGCTGGATGGCCCCGGAAATGCCGCAGGCGATGTAGAGGTCGGGGGCGACCACCTTGCCTGTCTGGCCGACCTGGCAGTCGTTCGGGGCGAAACCGGCATCGACGGCCGCGCGACTGGCACCGACGGCAGCCCCGAGCTTGTCGGCAACCGGCAGGATCACTTCCTTGAACTTTTCCGACGAGCCGAGCGCCCGTCCACCCGAGATAATGATCTTCGCCGAGGTCAGCTCCGGACGTTCAGACGTCGACAGCACATCGGTAACGAAGCGCGATAGGTCGGAAGAAAAGGCTGCCGTCGAGATTTCCTCAACGGCAGCAGGTAGGCCTTGGGAACTGGCCTGGGAAAAGGAGGCGGTACGTACGGTGATCACCTTCTTAGAATCGGTTGTCTGCACCGTCTGGATGGCGTTGCCGGCATAGATCGGCCGTCTGAAGGTATCGGAGGAGACGACCTCGATGATTTCCGAAACCTGGGCGACGTCGAGCAGGGCGGCGACGCGTGGTATAACGTTCTTGCCGGTCGAGCTGGCCGCGGCGATGATCGTTTCATAGTCCGCCGCAATGGAGTAGATTAGTTCGGCAAGTGGTTCCGCTAGGCTGTGACCAAATGCTTCGCCCTCAGCGAGCAGCACCTTGGACACATCGGAGAGCTTGGCAGCCGCGTCGGCGGCGGCCTTTGCGTCCTTGCCGGCGACTAGAATGTGAATGTCACCGCCGATCTGCGTTGCGGCCGTCAGCGTCTTGGCGGTCTGGTCGGAAAGGTGATTGCCGTCGTGATCAGCCAGAAGAAGAATGGCCATGGATATATCTCCCTTTGTCGAACCCTAGAGGACGCCAGCTTCGGTCTTCAGCTTCTCGACCAGCTCGGCGACCGACTTGACTTTGACGCCCGCCTTGCGGCCGGATGGCTCCTCGGTCTTCAGCACCTTCAGACGCGGGGCGGTGGAGACGCCGAAGTCGGTTGGGCTATTCTTGTCGAGCGGCTTCTTCTTCGCCTTCATGATGTTCGGCAGCGAAGCGTAGCGCGGCTCGTTCAAGCGCAGATCGGTGGTGACGACGGCCGGAAGCTTGATCTCGATCGTCTGCAGACCGCCATCGACCTCGCGCGTTACCTCAGCCTTGCCGTCGCCGATCTCGATCTTCGAGGCGAAGGTCGCCTGCGCGGTGCCGAGCAGCGCCGCCAGCATCTGGCCGGTCTGGTTCGAGTCGTCGTCGATCGCCTGCTTGCCGACGATGATCAGCCCCGGCTGTTCGGCGTCGACGACGCCCTTGAGGATCTTGGCGACGGCGAGCGGTTCGACGGCGTCGTCGGTCTCCACGAGGATGGCGCGGTCGGCACCCATCGCAAGCGCCGTGCGCAGCGTCTCTTCGGCCTTGGCCGGACCGATCGACACGACGATCACCTCCTCGGCCTTGCCGGCTTCCTTCAGCCGCAGCGCCTCCTCGACCGAGATCTCGTCGAACGGGTTCATCGACATCTTCACATTGGCAAGCTCAACACCCGTGCCATCCGACTTCACGCGGATCTTCACGTTGTAATCAACCACCCGCTTCACGGGGACGAGAATTTTCATTGTAATGCTCACCTGTCTGTTATCAATGAGCAGCGCGCCAAAAGGCGCACTAGTCAACTTGCTATTGTGCGCACAAGTGCTGAGTACCTCGCAGCACGTAACAAGAGTTCAAACTGCTTACGCTGCGAGTCTGCTCGTGCCAACAATACGTTCCCCCGTGGCGCCGTCGAAGAGGTGTGCGATTGAAGGATCGAAGCCGATTGAAATTTCATCGCCCACCCGGACCTCGATGCGCTCCCGGATGAGGCATGTGAGTCTCGTCTGCCCGACATCAGCGATAATCTGAGTCTCAGAGCCGGTTGACTCAACGACGTATACTTTCGCCTTGTATCCTTGAGGATCAAGCCGAATATGTTCCGGTCTGATTCCAAGCGTAACCGGTTTCCCAACGACGTTCCCTCGATCTTCTGCGATGTTCCAGATCGTGCCGCTGTCATCTTTCATTCCCGTTGTGGTCAGCGTTCCCTTCACGAAGTTCATCGCTGGAGAGCCAATGAAACCTGCGACAAACAAGTTTGCGGGACTATCGTAGAGGTCCAACGGAGTGCCGATCTGCTCCACAATGCCATCATGCATCACGACGATTTTATCTGCCATCGTCATCGCTTCGATCTGGTCGTGCGTCACGTACACAATCGTGCTGCCCAAGCGCTGATGCAGAGCCTTGATCTCCGATCGCATTGATACGCGCAACTTCGCATCCAGGTTGGAAAGAGGCTCATCAAAAAGGAACACCTTCGGGTCCCGCACAATCGCTCTTCCCATTGCAACGCGCTGACGTTGACCACCTGACAGTTCGCGGGGATATCTGTCGAGCAATTTCTCAAGTCCGAGGATACTCGCTGCATTAGATACGCGCTGACTGATATCCGATTTAGAGGCTCTCTGCAGTCTGAGCGCGAATCCCATATTTTGCGCGACCGTCATATTCGGATAGAGCGCATAGTTTTGAAACACCATCGCGATGTCACGCTCTTTCGGAGAAATGTCGTTGACGACCCTTTCCCCGATGCGGATTTCTCCGGAATTGATGGATTCGAGACCAGCGATCATGCGCAGCAACGTTGACTTCCCGCAGCCGGAGGGGCCCACGAGAATCACGAACTCACCATGCGCGATGTTAATGTCAACTCCATGGATGACGGGATAATTGCCGTACGCCTTGCGGAGATTTGCGATTTTCAAATTTGCCATGTGCGGTGTTCCCTTAGTTGTTTGGTTTACTTTTGAGGCATCTGCCTGTGGAGGGATGCGCCTTCTATGTGGGCGGCTGCCGCGAGTGTTGGCGGCTCTTCCTCGGCCGCAACTCGAAGCGTGACAGGGTTGAACCCATCGAACGAGGCTGTGATAAGGGCGCCCGGCAAGACCTTTTGCGCGGGCGTATAGGAACCGGTGATAACGAATTGACCGGCTTCCAATACCAATCCTCGGTCGGCCAAATGATTTGCCAGGGCAACCAGCACATCCACCGGATCACCTGCAGGGTGGGTGTAACGCTTCGAAAGGATAACCTTACGATCGATATTAACCGTGATGCCGATCTCTGCTAAGCCTCGATGCTGCCCGCCATACATCGGCATACCCAGCACAACTCCCCCATTGCCCAGGTTGTCGGCCACGAGATGTGCTTGAGACGACCCGAACCCGTCGACTAGGCGGCTCTCCAGCATCTCAAATACTGGTACTACGCCACTGACGTGCGAAAGGACCTCAGATTTTGTGTAGCCATGACACGGCCGTGGCGGCAATGGATCGTCGATTAGGAAAGCGAGCTCACATTCGACCCCGTGACCAATTCGCCCGACAAACGGCACTTTGCTGCCGCTATGAAACGTGTCGCAATCAAACAGTGGTGCTGATAACAGGGCTCCATTCGCCTGTAGTGAAGCCTTCCAACCGACAATAGAAGCGGCAAGGAGCAGGCGTGTTTGTGCCTGTACCTTATACGCATCGCTTAGCGCGCCAATGCCGGATAGGCTTACCTCGCCGGAGCGGGTATTCCTCCGCTTTCCTACCAATCGTAAAGACGCCTCGTGAAGATTTTTATTCATGACGTCCTCTGTGCAGATAGAGCTAATCGGCGGCGGGCTTCTTCGAGGTCGTCGTGAGTGTCGACCCCAAGAGGCAGTGTATCAACAACTGCGACACCGATGGTCAGACCCAAGGCAAGAGCTCTTAGTTGCTCAAGTTTTTCAAGGCGTTCAAGTTGGGATGGCTGGGCGGCTACAAAACGGTCGAGTGCGTCGCGTCGGTAAACATACAGCCCGATGTGATGCAGAAGGTTACGTGCCCCATGCGGGACCGGTGACCGACTGAAGTAGATGGCTCTACCCATCAGAGAATCCTCTTTTGAGGGCTCTACAGCCACCTTGACGACCGCCGTGCGCTCCGCTTCAGACGGATCAGATACAGGAGTTGCCAGCGTGACGATGTCGACATTAAGGGTTTCGAGTACAGAAATTGCTTTGCGCAATAAAAGCGGTGAGAACGTGGGCATGTCGCCCTGCAGGTTTACGACAACGTCGTATATTCGATCAGGATCAAAGCTTGACAACGCCGCGTGGCATCTGTCCGACCCAGATGCAAGATCGGTCTCCGTCAAAATGACGTTGGCACCCGTTCCCACAAGCGCATCAGCGATCACCTGGTCCCCGGCGGCGATCAACACAGGGCCCAAACCCGCTTCCACACCTCTGCGAAGCACATGCCGGATCATCGGCTCTCCGTGAATGTCAGCAAGAGGCTTGCCAGGAAGCCTGCTCGAATCCATTCGCGCGGGAATAACGACGACTGGTTTCATGGCTTCCTCCACCGTGACGCATCTGTTTCGCGAGGAAAGTCACCGATCAATGTAATGTTCATGCTGCGTCGCCTTCGCCTGAATCAGATCCGGCCACGGAGCGGAGGGGCCACACCAGCGCAAGCTCTGCTGCGCTAGCTTTTGCCTGCGCACCAAGTTCCTCCAGTCGTGCTTCATTTAAGCGAAAGGCTGGCGCAACGATGGCGAGCGACCCTACGAATTGACCAGAGGTCGTGACGATTGGAGCCGCAACGGCGCCGATTGCTTCTTCGGCTTCCTCCAGCGCAATCCCGTAACCTCTTGCTGCAGTGCGGTCGAGTTCAGACATGAACTCATCTACGGTCTTGATTTCGCGCGGGCCATAACTGCCCGGCTTGCCAAGCCCTGCCTCCAGCGCACGTTTGAGCGCAGCTTCACGCGACAGTGTTGCCAGCCAAACCTTGCCGCTTGCGCTGACGTGAAGTGGCAGGACGGGAAATGTTCGCGAGCGGCAGATTAGGCTTCCCTGGGCTCCTTGAGCGTGGGCAACCGTCGTTAGATTTTCACTTACGAGCGCAGCCAGCCGGATAAGTTCTCGGCTGCTTCGAGCGAGTCTATCCAGTACAGGCTGCAACACATCCGGTAACGATGCCGCCTGCATAAAGCGATAACCTATGGCTGGCAGCTTCAACGACAGGCGGTAAAAGTCTGTGGCATCGTCTTGCTCCACCCACCCCAAACCGACGAGCGTCGTCAGGACGCGATGGGCGCCGCTCCTTTGCAATTCAAGCCTGTCTGCCAAGTCCGAAAGGCGCATGCTCTGCGCTTCCGTTGCCAGAAGCTCGATGATTGCAAAGCAATTTTCGATAAGCGAGTTGACAACCTTCATCTGCGTGGAATACCATTCCATTAAGAACTCGTTTCAAGGTAGACTCCTTTTCGACGACGGTCAACCTGCTAAGTTCGCTCAATCAATCAAATGGTCCCGGGAGGAGTCACATGAAAGCCTTCAAAAGAGCCGCAATCGCCTTCGGCTTTGCGCTTACGTCGACTGTGAGCCATGCGGCGGATATCGAATGGCCGAGCTTTCTTTGGAATGATCCTGGACTGGCGCCCGCCCTCAAGGAACTGAAAGGCACGTACGAGAAGGAGCATCCCCAGGATCACATCAACAATGTACTGATCCCGGTCTCAACTTTTTGGGACAAGCAGTTTGCTGACGTGAGCAATGGAAACCCGCCGGATATTGGTACCTTCTACGATCCCGATGTTCGTTCTTATATCGAGCAAGGTCTTCTAGAAACTCTTGACGACTACCTGGGGGCGGCCGGCATTGATCGCTCCAGTTTTGTACCTACCGCTTCCCTTGGACAGAAGGACGGACATATTTATGCCGTGCCGGTTGTCGTTAACGCCCGCGCGCTTTTCTATAATGAAAAATTATTTCGCGAGGCTGGGCTGCAGCCTCCCAAAGACTCGGCGACGTTTCTGGAGGCGGCCAAGAAATTGCGCCAACCTGCGGCGCAGCAATTCGGGTATGCCACTGCATCCAAGCCCGGCAATGCTAGCCTGAATTATATCGAAATTTCGCCTTTGATCGTAGGATTCGGCGGCGGCTTCTTCAAGGAAGGACGTCCGAGTGCCAATTCGCCCGAAACGATTGCTGCACTTAAGCTTTACAAGCAACTTTTCGATGAAAACTTAATACCACGGGGCGTCGAAACCGGCGTCTATCGTGACATGTTTGCCCATGGGAAGGTTGGCATGTACGCAGCTGGCTCCTTCATTGCTGGCGTTGTTGAGAACGCAGACAAGGACGTCTACAAGGATCTGCGCGCAGTTCCATTGCCGTTCCCGGGCCATCAGACAGTCTCGGTCACTGTGTTCCTTGGGATCCCCAAAGGCGCCAAGAACAAAGATGCTGCCGCCGCTGTGCTAATGCGGATGCTCAAAGACGATTTCCAGCTGAAGATCGCGCAGATCGGCAAGGCTTACCCAGGCCGCGTGAATATGTTGCCTGCCACGTTCTTCGATCAAAATCCGTGGTTCAAGGCATTCGAGAGCGCATCTCTCTCTGCTCGTTCCTATGCGCCCGAAGGCGCGGAGCAGTACGGACCGGAGATCATCAAGATCGTTTCCGAAGGCGTGGAGAACATGCTCTTCCAAGGCCTCTCTCCAGAGGAGACAGCGAACAGCCTTCAACAAAAGCTCACAACGTTCATTGCGACAAAGCACTGAGTTTTTTGAACGTCAAAATCGCAGGGGAAACGCGAGATGAACAGCGAGATACAGAGAAGCGGCACTCAAGCGGCCGCATTGAACATGGAGGTGGAACAACGGCGCCGGTGGTTCGGCTACCAGAAACGGGAGGCGCTGGTGCCTTACGCGTTTCTTCTGCCAAGTTTCCTCGCCTTGGCGGTCGTATTTTTTTACCCGATGATCCACGCGATCGTTATCAGCTTCTACTCGAATAACATCGGAAGCGCGGCTCACTTTATTGGCCTTCAGAACTATCGAGAGGTCATCGCAAGCGACTGGTTTCCAACGGTGATGAGGACTTCGTTATTTTGGACCGTTGGCAATGTCATCTTCGTATGCGGCTTCTCGCTGGCGATTGCCCTGATGCTGGATAGGAAATTTCCGGGGCGGGGTCTCGTCCGTGCATTGTTCTTTTTGCCTTGGGCGGTGCCGTACGTTGCAGCAGGTATCGTATGGGGTTGGATGTATGACTATGAATTTGGCGTACTGAATTACCTGATCAATGCGATTGGCCTTGCGTCAAACAAGGTCAACTTCCTCACGGCATGCCCGTCAGCCTTCTATAGCGTAGGTGCTCTGTCGATCTGGAAGCTCGTGCCGTTCGGCACGGTGATGTACTTGGCGGGCTTGCAGACCATACCGTCCGAATACTACGAAGCCGCAAAGATCGACGGGGCCGGCCCCATCCAGGCATTCAGGCATGTCACCCTACCCGGCTTACGCGGTGTAACAGTCATGCTCACGCTCCTGATTGCGATTTGGAGCTTCGGGTGGAGCTTCACAGCAATCTTCCTTCTGACAGAGGGCGGGCCGGCCGGTTGCACAGAAACCATCGTGGTACGCAGCTACCTTGAAGCCTTCAAGTTTTTCCACGTAGGCACTGCCAGCGCGATCGGCGCAATTGTTCTGCTCCTGTCTCTCACATTCTCGGCAGCGTACCTTGCTCTGGTTTATCGGAAAGGAAGCCAGCGATGACTAAAATACATGAGACAAAGCAGTTGCTCTGGTCAGCAGCATTCTACGTGGCACTTGTCATTCTTCTTGTCGCGGTATTGTTCCCGTTCTACTGGATGTTCAAAACCTCCATGGATTCGAACGGAGCAATCTTTGCCTACCCGCCGAAGTTAGTGCCCCAGTCTTATGACTTCCATGCGTATGTCGGCCTACTAAACAGCACAGAAATAGTCCTCTGGCTTTGGAACTCGCTCGTGGTTGCCGTTGGATCCACGGTGCTCGCTTTGGCCGCGGGTATCTCCGGCGCTTATGGGCTGTCCCGGTTCAGGTATCGCGCAAAGTCTTCTCTGGCGCTTATCGTTCTCACGACGCAGATGATGCCTCCGCTCGTCCTGATCATCCCGATCTACACAATCTATATTAGCTTGAATCTGACGGACACGCTTTTCGGCCTAGTCATTGGAAACTTCGCGTTTTCGCTTCCCGTCGTGATCTGGATGATGAAGTCAATTTTTGACACGATCCCCGTGGAAATAGAAGAGGCTGCTCGCGTCGATGGTGCGTCCTGGTTCTTCATTATGACCCGCATCACCTTGCCAATCGCGCTTCCCGGACTGGTCGCCGTCTCCGTCTTTACCTTCATCAATGGGTGGGACGAATTCATGTTCGCGCGCACGGTCGTTACGGCGACAGACAAGTGGGTTGGTACTGTGGGACTGGCGTCCTTCATAGGGATTTATGTGACGCCCTGGGATCAAATTCTGGCGGCTGCAACGATCTTCACGCTACCGCCCGTGATCCTTTTCCTCCTCATTCAAAAGCACTTCATGGCTGGCCTCGGCGCTGGCGCAGTAAAGGGATGATTGCACTATGCACGCTACGTTAACTCCAGAGCAAGGCGCCATTAAAGACATGGCACGACGATTTGCTGCTGAGGAGATCGCACCCAAAGCTCGTCAAATCGACGAAACTTCAACGTTTGACCGGGGGCTTCACAAGAGACTCGGTGAGCTCGGGCTCCTCGGCATGACAGCTCCAGTGGAATACGGTGGAAGCGGTGCAGATACCGTTACCTGGTGCATGGTTGTTGAGGAGATCGCCAAAGCGTCCTCCGCAGTGGCCAACGGCGTTACTCTTACGGAATCTATGGTGCACTATCTTGTCGCGATGGGCACTGAGGAGCAAAAGCAGAAATATCTTCCGCGCCTTGCCAGTGGCGAATCGCTTTGCAGCTTTTGCCTTACCGAACCAAACGCTGGTTCCGACGCCGCTTCTCTAACTACCACTGCTACCATCGAGGACGATGACGTCATTCTCAATGGCCAGAAGATGTGGATTTCAGGCGCCCTCGTCGCCGACTTCTTTATTGTTGTCGCAACAGTCGACAAGTCGCAACGCTCCAAAGGCGTTCGCACTTATATCGTCGAAAGGGGAACCCCGGGCCTCAATTTCGGCGAGAAGCTCGACCTGATGGGCATCCGCGGCTTCGCGACAGCGCCGGTATTCTTCGACAATTGCAGGATCTCCAAAAGCCAGCAGCTTGGTGGAGACGAAGGATTTCGAGCAGTGATGCACGGACTTGATGGCGCTGGCCGCTTGGGTGCAGCCGCGATGGCAGTGGGCGTCGCTCAGGCCGCTATGGACGTCGCACTGAAATACTCGCTTGAACGCGAACAATTCCGTCAGCCTGTTTTCGACTTCCAATCGGTACAGTTCATGCTTGCCGACATGGCGATCGAGATCGAGGCTGCTCGGCTTCTGATGCATAATGCCGCGGCACTACGAGATGCCGACCAGCCCTTCACGTTCGCCACATCGCTTGCGAAGACATTTGCCGGCGACATGTGCATGAGAAACGTAACCAACGCCATGCAGATCTTTGGCGGCTATTGCTACTCCAAGGAATATCCGATCGAGCGGCTCTTCCGGGATGCGAAAATTCATCAGATCTGGGATGGAACCAACCAAGTGCAACGAATGATCATTGCACGTCACCTTAAGAAGGAGGCTGCATGATGCCTAAGACTGCACTTGACGGAATCCGCGTCGTTGCTTTCACACATTTTGCTGCCGGCCCGATCGCAGCTCAATACATGGGTTCTTTGGGCGCCGATGTGATTAAAATCGAGAGCCCGGCTCAGGACGTAAATCGATACGCGTTGCGCGATCCGGACGGTCATCTGCAGGGCATCAGCCCCTATTTTGTCGTGACGAACCGCAATCAGCGCAATGCTTGCTTGAATCTCAAGACTGAGGATGGCTTAACCGCTGCGAAGGCCCTGATAGCATCAAGCGACGTGCTGATTGAGAACTATCGTCCGGGCGTGATGGAAAAGCTAGGCCTGGGATACGAGGAGGTCAAGAAAATCAATCCACGCATTATCTATGCGTCAATCTCGGCATATGATCCCGAAGGTTCGGCGGGCGACCGCCCGGGACAGGATCTTCTGATCCAAGCGCTGAGCGGAATCGCGTCCCTGACCGGTCGGGGTGACGGCCCTCCAATCCCCGTGGGCGCGTACATTATTGACGGCTTCACCGCGATGCAGGTCCTAGTGGGTATCCTCGCAGCGCTACGCCACCGGGACGCGACTGGCGAGGGGCAAGCTGTACGCGCGGACATGATGTCATCGTCGATGTTTCTGATGTCACAGGAAGCTTCCTACATCCTCAACGTTAATCCCAATCCGATCAGAAGCAGCGCTGGGATTGCCCATGTCAACCAATCGGCTCCTTACGGTGTGTATCAAGTGAAGGATGGGGCGATTGTCCTGTCGACATTTGGTGGCGTACCGATGGTCAAAAAACTCGTTATCGCGCTACAAATCGAAGACTTGACCGAAGAGGATATCACTGAGCAGAAGATCCGCTTCAATCGGGATCAAATTGCTGGAAAAATTGCCAAGCGCCTTGCAACCATGAGCATTGCCGAAGCCACGGCGATAATTGAGCCGACAGGCACCTGGACTGCGCCTGTCCGCACACTTGGCGAAGCGCTTGCTGACCCCGCGGTGGTCGAAACGGGGATCATCCAAGACGTTAATACCCCTTACGGCGGTCAATATAAGGTTGTCGTGGAACCTCTCCGCATGGAGAAAACGCCACTTGTTTCGCGCCGACCGGCAGCGGCATTGGGGGAGCATACCAAAGAGGTGTTGGCTGAAATCGGTCTCTCCTCTGTCGAAACGGTATAGGCGTAAATTAGTATTGACCCCGGTGCGCGTAGTGGTCTCGGGGTCAATTAGCAGTGACGTAGGAGCAGGCCGAACCTGGGGTATTTGAGCCTGTTTAACAATAGAATACCCGCGTATTAAGGAGTAACTTGGATCCTGTGTATCACCTCGTCGGATAGGAAATATGAGGCCGCTTTGCTATGTCCATTGAATCCAAGCGAGCGCCGCGAGGGTCACTCGCCGAACTTATCGCGTTGACGATCGATCGATCTTCGGACGTTCCAATCTTCCGACAAATATATTTGGGACTGAGAGAGGCGATCATCGGGGGGCGCTTGAAGGCTGAGTCTAGACTGATGTCCACACGGGCTCTAGCGGATGAACTTAGCGTTTCTCGTAATTCGGTCACACAGGCATACGAGCAACTAACGGCAGAGGGTTACATTTGTGGGCGTTCAGGTTCGGGCACGTTTGTTGCCGACGTTTCCATTGACCTATTGCAGCCAACGAGAGCCCGTGGCGTAGAGCAAACGTTCGCTCCACCAGATGATCTCTCCAAGTTAGGCAAAATTGCCGAGCACTGGTGGCCGTCACTCCCCCTTGGTGGTCGGCAGCCATTCAACCCCGGCGTCTGCTCACTCGATGCAAATAGCCTCCAGAGCCTGCGCAGGCTAGCCCAACGTCACTTGCTAGCCTTGGGCGAAAGCCACTCATCCTACTCGCATCCTCAAGGGCTGCCTCAACTGCGGGAGCAAATAGCTATCTACTTACGAGCTGCGCGAGCGGTGAGGTGCGATGCGGAGAACATCATTGTTGTCAGCGGTGCTCAACAGGCAGTCGACTTGGCCCTTAAGGTCCTGGTCGACAGCGGCGATCACGTTTGGCTTGAAGACCCTTGCTATTCAACGACGCGAGCGGCAGTTGAGAGTGTAGGAGGCCGCATATTTCCAGTCCCTGTCGATAGCGACGGCATAGACGTCGGCTTCGGTGTGGCCAACTGCAGGACTGCCCGTTTGTCTTTCGTGACACCATCGCACCAGTATCCTCTTGGCGTCACGCTTTCACTACAACGTCGACTGGAACTTCTGAGGTGGGCGCGCGAAAATAATGCCTGGATTATTGAAGACGACTTTGATAGCGAAATCCGATATGAAGGCCGGCCTCTAGCCTCTTTGCAGGGGCTGGATGAAGCATCGAGAGTGATTTATATAGGAACATTCTCCAAGATGCTTATGCCTGGCCTGCGCGTGGGTTTCGCTGTGGTGCCAACACGGTTAATGCCTGCATTTCTTGCGGCTCGTTTCCTGGCTGATCGCCAGCCTCCCATGTTTCAGCAACTGCTCATGGCAGATTTTCTCGCTGAGGGCCATTTGACTAGCCACCTTTCTCGAATGCGCCGCGTTTACCGAGAAGCACGAGACCAACTCTGTAAGACAATCGATCGCCATTTGGGCGATCACATCGAAATATTGCCAACTGTACAAGGAACGCAACTGTTTGCTCACCTGCGCGACAAACGAATAAACGATGTGGAATTCTGTCGGCGAGCGGCGGACGTTGGTGTTGCTCTTAAGCCGATCAGTCCGATGTGCATCAAGAGAACGGATGCACATGGCCTTCTGCTTGCATTCGCAGGTTTCAGTCAAACTGAAATAAATCTTGCTGTCTCGCGTCTCGCCACGCTCCTTAACTCCAGAGAAACTTTCGCTTCCGCGAAATTGAACACCAGCAGAATTGGCTCCCCGCACTGACGCCAAGCGGTCCTGTCAGGTTGTCATCGCAGCTTATAAGCTGAGAAGATCTGAGCATTAGGAAACGCACGATGATTTCAAACCCAAACGAGCCTCTCACGCATCGACCGCTTGCCGGATTCTACGGAAGACAATTCGACTTAACAGGTCGTACTGCCGTTGTCACCGGCGGCGGGCGCAACATAGGACTTGCATGTGCACAAGCTCTAGCCGAGGCCGGTGCCAAAGTTGTCATCACTGGACGGTCAGACAGCGACACGGCTGAACGTGGAAGGGATGAACTCGCGCATCTCGGATACGACGCCAGTGTCTTGAAATTCGACGTAACCAAAGCCGACGAGGTCGAAAAGGCCGCGGAAATTGTCGCTGATCAGTTTGGTGGCGCAGACATTCTCGTCTGCAATTCTGGCGCAGGACTTGGAAGATTTCCGGCGGAAGATCTAGCCGATGAGGCTTGGATGCAAACGCTAGATCTCAATCTAAATGGCGTCTTCAGATGCTGCCGCGCCTTTGGTAGGCAAATGCTCACAAAGAAAAAAGGAGCGATTATCAACATCGGTTCCATCTCTGGTGAGATTGTCAACCGCCCGCAATTCCAGTCGGATTACAACGTCGCAAAGGCCGGTGTGCACCATCTGACCAAGTGTCTAGCGGCCGAATGGGCTGATCGTGGCGTGCGTGTCAATGCTGTAGCTCCGACCTACATCGACAAGCCGGGGAGATGGGGCAAGGATGACGACTCGATCTTTTCCACGTGGATGAGTTCCACGCCCATGAATAGGCAAGGCGAGCCACACGAAATTGGCTCAGTCGTGCTTTTTCTGGCCTCGGATGCATCGAGCCTGATGACAGGTGCGATCGTCATGGCCGACGGTGGCTACACTGTCTGGTGAGTAGTTGAGAGCGTGTTTCGGCTCACCGAAAGCACGCGCGGGCCTTTCTGAATTTGTTCCGCATTTAGGGGGGCCGGGAAGTGGCTCTATCCAACGTCGAAATGCGGCCCTTCAATAACGAAAAGCCAACGCCGACATTGGCGTCGCTCTGTGAAACCGCGAGCAACGCTTCGTCTAGGGAGAGAGAAAGCATGCGTATAATATCAACAATGGGGATGGTGTTAGCAATGACTTTGGGGACGGCAACAGTCGTCCACGCTGAAGAGATAACCTGGCCCGGGTATATGTGGCAAGATCCCGAAGACGTTCCCTTTTATGGAGCCTTCGCGGATGATTTTGAGAAAGCGAATCCGGATATCCAAATCAAGCGGGTCCCGGTACCTTATAGCGGATTCTTTGACAAGCAGTTCACCGACCTTGCTTCGGGGAATCCAGCCGACATTGTGACAATGTTCGATGGCGAACTGGGAACCTACATCGAGAACGGATTTCTTGAGCCGCTCAATCCCTATCTCGACAAGGCGGGTATTTCGCTTGACGATTTTGGCCCCAGTGCTCGTCTTGCGGTTAGGGACGGCAAGATCTATGGCGTAAACATAATCGTCAATCCGGTGGTACTACTCTATCATTCAAAGTTGCTGGAACAGGCCGGCGTGCAGCCGCCGAAGGATATTTCGGAATATTACGAGGCGCTCAAGAAACTCAATCAACCTGAAAAGCACCAATTTGCCACCAATATTTTCGCGAAGCCTGGTGCAGCGAACCTGCAATATAACAGCGTACAGACCTATGTAAGAGGGTTTGGGGTAGACTTTTTTGAGAAAGGTAAGCCGACTGCCGACAAACCTGAAACGATCGAGGCGCTGCGTTTCTACAAAAAAATCTATGATGAAAACCTGACGCCAAAAGGCATGGACATCAACGGCGCTGCTCAGCTTTTCTATCAGGGCAAGATCGCCATGGAGCCCGTAGCTTCTTTTGCGGGAAAGCTTGTCGGAAAGATAAGCCCTGAGTTGGGACCTCACCTCCGTGCCATGGCCTTACCTTTTCCTGGACACGCAACCAAAGCGCTGAGCGTCTTCGTGGGGATCGGAAAAGATTCCAAAAACAAGGATGCTGCGGGTAAAATGGTGGCCTTCATCGCGACTCTTCAGGAGCAGCAGAAGATCCTCGATCTCATTGGTCAGCCGCCGGCACGTCTTGATATAGATTACACGGCAACCCTATCCAAATATCCTTGGTTCCAAGCTTACATCGACGCGGCGCATGATCCGAAGACGAAGTCAATCGCGCCCGAAGGGGCGGAGTCTTTCGCGGCGGAAGTGCAAAAGGTTGTCGGCGCAAATGTGGAAGCTATGCTCTTTTCCGGCGTCTCGCCAGAGGACACGGCGGCGAAGATGCAAAAGGAACTTCTGGCTTTAGTCGCTTCCAAAAAGAAGAACTAGCTGCTTCAGGAACGTAAAAAATAGTGGCCGCAAAGCATTGCGGCCACTCCCTACACCGTACGCGGTGTGGAACGAAGTAAGCCTCATGCAGTCGCCGCACCATCGATCGGGCAACTAGGGCGCCATACCCTGTTTGTTGATTTGTGCAGATAAGGAAACTTTCATATATGAGCGCAGAAAAGAATACCGCGATTGAGCTAGCCCGGTTAGACGGCGTTGCGCAGGCCGAACTAGTTCGGAAAGGTGAACTTTCGGCCCGTGAACTGGTTCAAGCGGCAATCCACCGCATCGAGGCCGGAAACGGCGTAGTCAATGCGGTGGTACACAGAAGGTTTGAACAGGCGCTAGAGGAGGCTGATTTTGTCCGGCCAGGGTCTACAGCGCCACTTGCCGGTGTGCCGTTCCTGTTGAAGGATACTACCGGCGCCGCACAGGCTGGGGTACCACATACCCTAGGGAACATTGCGCTCAAGCGGATTAACTACACGGCCGAAGCCGATTCTGCGCTCGGTGCACGCTTCAAAGAAGCGGGTTTGGTCACCCTTGGGGTGACCAGCATGCCGGAATTCGGGCAGCTTTGCGACACTCAATCGCTCGCGTTTGGCCCCACGCGCAATCCCTGGTCCTTGGATCACTCAGTTGGGGGCTCGTCGGGAGGATCAGCAGCTGCAGTTGCGGCCGGTTTTGTTCCCGTTGCGCACGCGGGCGACGGCGGTGGCTCGATCAGGCAGCCCGCAGCATGGTGCGGGGTTTTCGGGTTGAAGCCATCGCGCGGGCGGATGCCGAAGCTGGTGGGTTCGATTGACGACATATATAGCGTGCCATTCGTGATTTCGCGCACGGTACGCGACAGCGCGGTGGTTCTTGACGCAGTGAATGGTTCGCTTCCGGGCGACCCTTTCTCGCTTCCACGGCCCAGTGCACCATATTTTGCCGATCTAGGTGCGCCTGCGCGTGTGCTACGAATTGGTCTCTTGACGGACGCTCCCGGCGGATTGAAAGTCGATCCGGAATGTGTCCGCGCGGTCGAAGATGTCGGAAAGCTTCTGCAGGCGGCCGGCCATAACGTGGAACTCACGCACCCATCAGCGATACTCGAGACCAAACCGGGATGGGTTGACCGAGTTAGATTTGGAGACTGCTTTCCTGCGGCAATCGCACACCTTGCGAAGGTTCTTGGCCGTCCGGTGGAAGAGAAGGACGTCGAACCGCGCACCTGGGCAGAATACCAGAAGAATTTGGGGCTCTCTTCTCAAGATCTTCGCGAGTCCTGGAATTGGCATCTTGCTCGATCAGCGAGAATGCTACAGTGGTGGGAGCAAGGTTTCGATCTCCTTGTGACGCCGGTTGTGCATCAGTTGCAGTATCGCCTCAAAGAAGTAGCTGAGAGTTCCTTTGAGCAGCAGTCGGCCATTGACCTTAGCGAATCGGTGTTTCTTGAGCCTTTCAATGCGTCTGGTCAACCAGCGATGGTCTTCCCTGTCCGATGGACCGAGGAACAGCTACCCGTCGGCGTTCAGGTTGCTGCAGCGCGAGGCGAAGATCGGTTGTTGCTGCAAGTTGCTACTCAGATGGAGCAAGCAATCGGGTGGCCCTCACGATTAGCAAGTTTAGAGCCTCCAGCTGGGCTGCAGGGTGCTTAGTCGCAGGACGGCATCCATCTTAAATAGACTTTGATGAGGTCTTCCGAACCGCAAGCGAATTTGTTTAGCCGAAGCGGCGACTGGGCGGGGAGCGAAATTGTGCCCGCACACGTTCGCTGGTTCGGCTCCAGCGAAGACAGCGGGGGGGAGGCCCGAGATCGTGAAGCATCCTTGCATTTCAGGTTTCGCCGCGGTTCGTCAACTAAATGAATTGGAATCCGGCGAGCGCGCGGAGTGTATTGGTTCGGCTGGTCTGCGATGATGCGTTCGATCTTTTCCGGATCAACATTGCTCATCGACGAGGAAATGCCGGACACACTGCCATGCTAGGTGCGGATTTTAGCGAGAGCGTTCGGTTGAGGTGTTAAGGCACGCCTTCCGTGCGATCATAGCATGGAACATCTCGCCGTAATCGATGTTGTCTGAGTTGGTTACGATTTACTGGATGGGTCCGAGATCAGCCTGGCGTATTCGATCTTGCAGACGTGCATATTGTCGATGTACTCACACCGGGGTGTGAGCCAATCTCTGGAGATGCCGCAGGCGGCGGAGAGGTCGACAACGGAATGAGGCGCCCGTAGACGCGGACCGCTGGCCATCAGGCGACAATCGGTCGGTTTCCTCAGCGAGTTTGGATTGAGCAATGAAACAGCTTGATGGCCGGCGGTTCGGGATAATGCTCTACTAGGAGATTCAGTCTCAGCCCGCGGGTGGATCGTTCTCAAAGCCACGTAAAAAACTTTTGAGGTAGCCGCCTAAGTAGGCGCTGAGATACCCCCCCTCCTGTACCAGCAATGTTGGTCGCCGTAGCCCTGCAAAGCGTCTGCCAGCCTCAAAGAAACCGTCATCGGTGATATTAAAGATACCATTGGGATCGTGTTGGCCGGCATCAAGCCCAAGGGATACAACGACGGCCTGCGCACCAAATTGCTCGACTTTCGAAAGCGCGCTGTCGAGCGCCAGCAGCCATGAAGCATTGCGGGTACCTCTTGGCAAGGGCAGGTTGATATTGCACCCTCTACCTAGCCCCTCCCCCTCTTCGTCTGCGTAGCCTACATAGAAAGGCGGCGCAACCGATGGGTCAACGTGAACGGAACAAAACAATACATCGGATCGACTGTAAAAAATGTGCTGAGAGCCATTGCCGTGATGAACGTCAATATCTACAAGCGCAACCTTCTCAAAACGCGTTGCGAGCAACTGTGCTGCGATCGAGGCATTGTTAAGAAAACAGCTTCCAGACATAAGATCCGGGTAGACGTGGTGTCCGGGGGGGCGACAAAGTGCGTACACCGCATTCACCCCCTCAAGCACCCTGCGAGCACCATGGGCGGCCACCTGAGCACTCGCATGAACGGCGGTCCAGGTTTCAGCTGTGACTGGACAACCTGTGGAGTTGCAATACCATCCGAGTTCTCCACGTAAGTCCTTTGGCTTTCGGTGCATACGGTGCGTTGGATGGGAGTCAGGTACTGCGTAGTCTCCGCAGTCGGGCATTGTGCTCCAGCGTTGATAAAGTGTCCTTAAGAACTCGACGTACTCACGATCGTGCACCGCGAGAACAGGATCAATAGGCCCAATCGGTGCGATCTCCTCTTCATGCCCGTCATCGCGCGCGGCTGCTAGGAGAATACCGTACCGCTCCGCTCGATCAGGTGCCTCCATGAGCTTGCCGCGTCGTAGAGCCCATTGTGGATCATGTAGAGCTTGATCAGGGTGGTGGATGACAAGCATGGGGGTAACCTTACTGAGAATTAAAAAGGGCGTTGATTGCGTGTAACAGCATCGCATCGTCCAACCACATGCCTAGTAGTCGGTGAGAGGCGCGGCCAAACAGCAAAGAGACAGAATGCAATGTTTGCGGCAACGTCTTCAGTTCGTATCCAGAGACAGTCATTAAGCGACGCTAACCGCTGAAGCGAACCCTTGAAGGAATAATCAAGGCGCAAAATTAGCGTTCCCATCATGTTAATTCTTCCCGCGGGCTGCTAGAAGCGCCTCCAAATCTTCCTGCATCGCGTTCGCCGCCTCCTCAGGTTTGGAGTCGCCGAAGAGCATTTGATCGAAGCGGGTGCCAACGATTTTGATGACTTCTGGGCCAATAGCTTCCGCTCCGTCCGGTGCAAACGAGACCGTGTGTGGATCGTTAGCGGCGTCTCTGAAGGCGGTGAACCATGGGTTTGCAGCGATAAAGGTTGAGTAGTCGATGTCCCGCAGGCCTGGTGGCGAACCCTGTATGCGAAGTACCTCGCCTTGCCATCGCCGGCTCGTCGCGGCTAGAAGGACGCGCGCTGCTGCATCTTTATGCTGCGCCGTCTTGCCAATTCCTAGGAATACTGAGAGCGCGAATGTGCGGTTGCCGGGAAATGGCAAAGCCGTCGCACCTAGCTCGTCCATCCGTGCCGCACTTGCTTTTCGAACCAGGCCACTCATGAAAGGACCACCGGCATACATCGCAATTTTACCCTCTGCGAAAAGCTGGCGGTAAACGTTAATATCCATGCCTCTCGGGATCAAATCTTCGTCATAGATCTGTTTGTAGAATTTCAGCGCTTCGATCGTTTCCGGCTTGGTCGCTGTTGGCGTCCCCTTTTCGAAGAAAGCTCCACCAAACCCAGTGATGATCGGCATGATTTCACTAAACAGGTTGTTTGGGTCTCCTGGTTTGGAATAGGTAGCAAAACCCCACTGCTGCATATCCCTTTTTCGCAACTTTCGCAGAGCTGCGTGGAATTCCGCGAGATTTCTTGGTGCCTCTAAATCTTCGTTTCGAAGTAAACTGCCGTGATAAAATAGCGCCCGCGGATTGACGAGAAACAGCAATCCATAAATATTGCCATCCTTGACTGCAGCGCGAGCACCGGGCTGGAAACTGTCGAGTGTGACGCCGGCTTTCTCGATGTACGAATTGAGCGGCTCAAGGAAGCCGTGTTCGACGTATGATTTTATCTCGGTGTCGAACATCGTTACGATGTCAGGTGCGTTACTGGCGGACAGCTCAACAAACTGCTTATCCCAGAAATCTCCGTACGGCACTGGGATATCGCGGATTTTGACGTCAGGATTACTGTTCTCGAACTCCTCTTTGAATGGCCGCCAGAACAAAATATCCTGTGGGTTTGACCACTCATAACCAGGGAATGCTACCTCGGTGACAGGCTCTGCGGCATTGGCCGTGGTGTAACCTGCTACGGTAGCAGCCAGGGCGGCGCCCAAAACCTGCCGTCGCGAGAGCTGAAAAGTTGTAGCGTCCATTAGAATTGGCGATGGGCCATTGGCTTGCGTATTTGTCCGATTGCTCCCCATCTTTTCCTCCTATTAACGGATGGCGGCCTATTGTTCCCGCCCCTCACTGCGATTGAAGATTGAAAGGTCTGCCTCATCGAGATGAAGTAGAGATCGGAGAATTCACGTCCTCACCAACACTATCGTGAGCCGAGTCGGTGTTTCGATCCTTCACATATTTCAGCACTGTGTTCGACGATCCGAACTTGTGATGTTCGCCGCGGTTTTAGATTGGTCATAGCCGTGCGTTATATCCTCCGAATTTGAAGACTTCGTCGAATACGGCGGCTCAAGGCTGTTATCCGGTGGGCAGCCCACCGGAGTCAGTTTAGCTTCGTCGAGGCTATGGGCTGTTCGGCGGATCCGAGCTTCGGATCACTGGGTGGAAATTATTCAGCGGCCGCACCTGATTTCTGCGGCTGAACATCCACTCGTGTCGTGAGCCAATCCCTGTATTTTGAGATCCGCCCCCGTCCCACGTTCTCGTAAGACTCCCAAAGACGTAGGGTGACAGGACCCGGAGCCGTTCGCTTCAGCTTGATACCGTCAATGCTGCGAACTGGACGCACCTCTTGGAAGCTATTGCAGAGGAACGCTTCCTCGGCAATTGCCGTTTCTGTCCGGTCAATCTCTCTTACCTCGACGGGGATGCCAAGTTCGTCAGCAGCAATTTTAAGGAACGTATCACGAGTGATGCTTTCGAGGATACCTGCCGAAACTGGAGGCGTGACGAGGGCCCCGCGGCGAATCATCATGAAGCAGGAATTGGTTGATTCCGACACCATGCCAGCGGAGTTCAGAAGAAGCGCCTCATCATAACCATGACGCTTAGCGTCCATGAGTGCGAAACGGCCGTTGTGATAATTAGGACCCGCTTTGATGCGCGGAGGCATCGAGGCATCGTCGATGCGTCGCCAACTACTGAATCCCAAACTTACTGTTCGGTCCGACAATGTCCCGGGCTCGCGGGGTGTTGCGGTGCATACGAGTGCGAGAGGACCGCTCACGTCGTAGAGACCTTCACCGGTTACGATGATGGAAAGGCGAATATGGGCGTCCCCTGAGATGTCGTTAGCTTTGAGAGTTTCCCAAATCGCATGTTCGAACTCCGCATCAGAGTACTGTTGGGGAAGCCTCATTAGGTCAATAGATTCGCGCAGCCTGTCCAGGTGCTCGCGTAGTCTGAACAGGTACTGCTGGTCGCCATAGTAACAGCAAATACCCTCGAAGACATTGGCACCATATTTCGCGCCGGTGGATGCCACGTGGATCGTGGCACTTTCCCATGGAATGATCTTTCCATCCATGTAGATCTTGGTTTTGCTGTTGCTCATGGATTCTCCTACTAAGTTTTGAGCGAGATTAAGAAGGACATTCGTCCCCGCTCGCGGTCGCCTTTGACCGCGAGAAAATTCTTTGTGGGCCGGCCGCTACGGCATTCACGATGCAGACCGCAGCCAAAGCTTCTGGGTGAAGCTACTTTTTGTGAGACATCGCCAAGGCTACCAATTCTTTCTGCATTTTCGCGGCGGCATCTTCAGGCGTGACATTGTTGAAGAGCATGGCCTCAACATTGCCACCGATGATCTTAATAACCTCGGGAGCATAAGACTCGGCGCCATCAGGAGCATAGGAAACGGTGTTCGGATCTTTGGCAGCTTCAATGAACGCCTTGAACCACGGATGCTCTGCGAGATAACCACTGTAATCCACATCGCGCCGCCCCGGAGGTTGTCCAGCGATTTCGAGCAGTTTATTTTGCCACTCGCGGCTCACCATAGAGGTGAGGACCTTTGCTGCTGCATCCTTGTTCTTAGCGGATTTGCCGATTCCCATAAATACGCTCAACGCAAACGTCCGTTTTCCGGGGAAGGGCAATTGCTCGGCAGCAAGTTCTTTTCCGCGTTCCGCGTTGGCTTTCTCTACCAAGGCGCCCATGTAGGGCCCTCCAGCATACATTGCGATTTTTCCTTGGACAAAGATCTGCCGATAGCCGTTTACATCCATGCCCTTGGGTATCAGGCTTTGATCGTAAAGCTTCTTATAGAAACGCAACGCCTCGATGGTCTCCGGCTTGGTTGCAGTGGGCTCGCCCTTCTCAAAAAACGAACCGCCGAAGCCAAACACGATTGGCGCGGTTTCGAGATAAAGGGTGTTCGGATCGCCAGCTTTTGCCCAAGTTGCGAACCCGAATTCACCTTCGCTCTCGTTGCGCAACTTTTCGACAGCAGTTGTGAACTCGGACAGGTTGGTCGGCGGCTTGAGGCCAGCCTTTTCGATCATTCCTCGATGGTAGAACAGTGTCCGGGGATTGATAATCAAGTTAATCCCGTAGATCTTGCCGTCTTTGACGGCGGCGCGAGCGCCAGGATAAAAGTCGTCGAGCGAAATTCCTGCCTTCTCGAGATATGGGTTGAGTGGTTCGAGAAGATCTTTGTCGATGTATGATCTCACTTCCGTATCAAACATCGTCACGATATCCGCTGAGTTCCCGGAAGAGAGATCCAGAAACTGTTTGTCCCAGAAGCTGCCGAACGGCGTGGGAATTTCTTTGATATCGATATCTGGATTTGCCTCCTCAAATCCTTTCTCGAAGGCTTTATAAAAAGGTGAATCTTCCGGGTCTTGCCACACATAGCTGGGCCAAGTGACTTCGGCGCCGCGAGCAATAGGTGCTGCGACCAATGTCATTGCAAGAACGATCCCCATTGTTGATTTTATATGCATGTTATCTCCCTTAGCTCTCCCAAGAGCTTTTCTCGGTTTTAAAGCGGCTCCATTGAGTGCCAGCAACAGCATTTAAACAAGGTCCACTTGGCTCAGGTGCACGGGGCCATTTATTAGGTCGATGTCAACGGGCGAGGCACTAGTTTCACACTCCGTCTCATGCCAGCGGCGTAGTTGGAGAGGTTGGCGGATGTAGCTTAAGCGGTTAATTTGATGCAGAATTCGGCCGTTCGAGCCAACCCTGCGACCGATCTCGCTAGCTGCCATGACCGACGATATGTTGTTGTCCTTGGCTTTTCTAGCGTTGGAAGCAGGCAGGTGACATCCGCTTATGACGGCGATCGCATTGCTCGGAGGGCGGCGACTTCTGCGGTTGCCGAACGGCGCCTGCAGCTGGCCGAGCGGCTTGCCGCTGCGGTCCGACAATCGACAATCCACTGGATGCGAGCGGATGATGCACGAGATCACCGATCCTACGCGCTCGGATCCGAGATCGGCTATGCTTTGCTATTATTTGCCGAGCAGAATCTGATTTTTGTAGGCGCCTGAAAACACAATATCCTGATCGACAAGCACGTTGAACTTGTAGCCTGGCCGGATCTCCAGCGTTGGCTGGACATTGAGGTTGCGACTGATCGTCCGCTCGGCGACCCGGCCGAAGCTTTCCGCGAAATTCCGCCTGGCCGCATCCGACGCGGTCTCCTGCGTGGCAAGCGTCGAGCTCTCCGGTATCGAGGCGTCGATCCCTGTGCCAATCAGCGCAATCAGCGCCGCCGAGCCGAATGTCCGCCAATAGTGATTATTCACCTCGTCGTGAAAGATGATGAGGCTTGTGGCTTAGAGTTGTTGTCGCGATCATCTTTAGAGTAGTTCGATTTTTGATTGCCGCTTTGTCGTGCAGCCATTTAGTTGACCACGGCTATTTCAGCACATCCACTTCAAGCAAGCTGCGTCCGTTTCAGAAACGATTTAAGGCTTACAGTTGGATCAGCGAGAAGCTTCGTATCCAAGCTTACCTGTGTATCAATAAGCATTTCCGCTAAGCGAATGTCTTTGGCGATAGCGCCGCCAGGACCGAGGCCCGCAGCAGCCGCCAGGCGTCCGTGCTCGTCAAGGAAGAAAACAATCTCGGCACCATCAACCAGATGACGGGTTATGTTTACATGGTCCCTTGATGGCAGCCCGACGACCTGCAGCCCGAGCTCATATTGATCGGACCAGAACCAAGGCTGGGTAGTGATCGGTTGCGCTCCGCCAGCCATATTGCGCGCGGCGATCTCCCCTTGTACGCGTGCGTTACGCCACGTTTCATAGCGCGCGGTTTTCCCTGCACCAAGATCGAGGCGTGCGCAGTCACCAGCCGCAAAGATATCGGAGGCAGAAGTACGAAGAAAAGCGTCTACGAGAACGCCGTCTTGAGTAGAAACTCCCGAAGCTTTGGCAAGGGAAATGTTGGGAGCAACGCCGATCGCGGTTATGACGACATCCGCCGCGACAAGGCTTTTATCTGTTAGACGCACCCCAAATTTGTCGATCTCTTCGACGATTGCATCAAATCGGAATTTGACGCCTTCCTCCACATGCCTTTCGTGAATACGTCGCGCCAGTACATCTGGCACCGCCCTTCCGAGCGGACGCGTTGCCACATCGATCACGGTTACATCGATGCCAAGTTTTTTGAGACAAGCTGCCAGTTCCATTCCGATTAGGCCGGCTCCGATGATAGCGAAACGAGCGCCGGTGGAAGCCATCTCATAGAGCCGCTTCGCATCTTCCAGCGTCCGTAGAACGTGAGTGAGTTCTCCGCCGGGACAGGTTAGTCTGCGCGGCGTTGCGCCGGTTGCTAATAGGAGGCGCTCGTAGGGAAGATGGCCTTGTTTGTCTAGGGAAATAACCTTTCTAGCCGAATCAAGCGACGTCACTCGTGTACCCGGCAGGTAGGTTATTCCAGCAGCTTCCAACTGGGCGGTATCGCAGATCAACTTATGCTCTATGCCCCTGTTCGAAGGTTTTGACAGCGGCGGCCGCTCATAGGGCAAGCTTGCCTCGTCGCCGATCAAGGTCACCGGTCCGTTGTATCCGGCTTCGCGTAGTGCGTACGCTGCTCGGGTTCCACACTCGCCAGCGCCGACGATGGCCATTCCTGCCCGTTCAAATCTCAATCCAAACACGGCCGTCCTCGATTTTGGCTTGATAGGTTTTGAGATCGACGCACGGCGGCATGCGCAGCGCCTCGCCGGTTTTGTAGTCGAATACCCCGTCATGTTTGGGACATTCGATCGTGTTGTCCATCACCAGACCATCCGCGAGGTGAACCTTCTCATGCGTGCATAAGCCGTCCGTGCAGAAATACTCATCTTCAGGACTGCGAAAAATAGCAAAGGTGCGCCCGCCGAAATCAAAGCGGATCACCTCCTCCTGCTCAATTGCTTCTGTAGAGCAAGCTTCCACCCACTGTGCCATTCTAATTCCTCTAATGTTCTGAACGAGGAGCGGTATTCCCCCTCCTTTGACCTTGCGTGAGTTCACATTGGTTTGGATAATTTCTTGTTTACGCGCTCTTTTTTCTTTTGATAGCGAGCGTGCATTCGCGCATCAGCTTCCTTGCTGCCGTCATGGTAAGTTCCAAACCACTGATCGAAAGGGATCAACCCGCCGCCGTAGTTCACCTCAAAAAACTTGTGGTGGAGGTAGTGGACGTAGTCGTCGCCATCCACGAGGATGTCATCGGCAACTTCGATTTTGTTAAAGCCCACGTGCCCTACGATTGCGCCGAACCCTGTGTAGTGCAATTGGTAAAGAGCGAGAATGGGATTAGAGGGAATTACGAGATGCCAAAGGGCTTCCCCGAAGTAACCCAGCTGCTCTATCGGGTGCATCGATAGAGACGACCACGGTGATGGGTTAACCGAGTTGTGATGTACCGAATGAATCCATTTATATAACGGGCCCCAATGGAGAAGTCGGTGCAGCAGATAGAAATGCGTAGAATGAATAAGAGGCACTGCCAGGCCCACTGCCAAAATATACCACGGATGTTCCGTAAAAGTCATCCAAGGGGCATATCCCCAGGCATAAGCGTATAGGATCACAACTTCGATCGCGGTCCAAATGGGCAAGCCGGTGCCGAAGGTGCGGATCATGTTGTCTATATTTTGCCGTCCGAAGAAAAAGGCTTCGCTTCGTTGCTCGGCGGGAAATTTGCTGTTGTACTTGAACCTGTTCTCCTGGCGGCGCAAAATGTAAAGCCGCAGTTCAAAGGCGCCGTAAAACAGAAACACGGCTACACAATTGACAACGAAGAGGCGCAGAATCCAAGACATCGCCAGGGTCTTTGTCACCTCAGGATCGGGCACTACGAAATGCCAATATGCCACTGCGGAAGCCGCGAAAAGCAGGTTCCACGGCAAGAAATAATGCGGCAACCACTTTAGGAATGCGATCGGCCGTGGCGGCAGTGCGAATAGTGGTGCGGGTTGCGCATTGGCGTTTGGAGCCCAGTCCCCGCGCTTGTTACGGGTACCGTATTTGAGATCGTCCATGACTTCCTCCACAGCCGTACATCCCTCACGCATGAAGTATGAGCGAACGAGATAGTTGATAAGCGGCTCCATGATGGTCCGTCCTGCCGCGTAAAGGAAAGGTCCACTTGCTGCCTTAGAAAAGATCCACTATCGGGCCGCCTTTCAAAAGGTGCTAAGCCCTACCTAATGCTGGTCGACAACGCCAACGCCGATGGCTGGGCGAGGTGCGAAAAACGGAGTCGCGTTTGCAAATGAAAGTCGTACTCTCAGCCATTTGCGTCGCAGCCCCTCCCGACCTGTATTGAATAAGATGCTGATGAGCTTATACGCACATGTATGCCGCGACACAGACTGATAATGCCGTGTGAGAGCAACTCCAATCAAATGCCTATCGCTTCGTAGGCTTCCGCGATCTGACGGATGGATGCGACGTAGGCGGCCGTGCGGTAATCGCCGAGTTCCGGTTGTTCCTGCATCAGGTCGGCAATACGCGACCACGTGCTGCGCATGACGTCTTCGAGGCCGGAGCGTACGAGGTCGATTTCGGCGCCCCCTTCGAGGAATTCGTCGCGCATGTCGGTGGGAAACTCCTTACCGGTCATCCGCTCCAGGACAGTGGCGATTGCATGGTTCCGCCGCTCGCGCCGCCGCCGTTCCATCAGGCCGAATGGGATGTGGGTCAGGTTCTTCACCCACTCGAAATAGCTCACCACCACGCCGCCGGCGTTGACATAGAGATCGGGAAGGATTGTTACGCCGCGCGCGCGCAGGATCTTGTCCGCATCGAAGGTGATCGGCCCGTTGGCGGCCTCTACGACGAGTTGCGCCTTTATGCGCTCGGCGTTTTCCGCATGGATGGCATTTTCCATCGCCGCCGGGATCAGCACGTCGCAAGGCTGCTCGATGCCCGTCATGTCGCGGGCGAGCGAGGCGCCACCGTCGAAACCGAGGATGCTGCCGGTGCGGATCTGATGCTGCTTCAGCGCCTCGATCGCCAGGCCGTCAGGATTGGCAACATAGCCGTCTCGTTCCGCAACGACGAAGATGCGCGCGCCGTCCTCTTCGGAGAGGAACTTGGCGGCGTGGTAGCCGACATTGCCGAAGCCCTGAACAATCACGGTGGCGCCCTCGAGATCGCGACTAAGCTCGAGATTGCTTCAGTGAGACCGGCCAGCGCGATCGCTGCATGCCCAACCACGTTCCCAATGGTTATGTAGTTTCCACCAAGGCCGATCAGCCGTGGCGCCAAGCCTCACAACGGCTCTTGATTTACAGAAGTCCTAGACTCGCTTCGACAGAGTAGCAGTCCAGGCACGTGGCTCGTCGTCTGATCGATTTGCTCCGCATGGGGCGTCGGCTGGGTGACGAACAGGAGGAGTGGATAGTCCGATAGTCCGGTCGGAGCCAGCTGACAAAAATCGAGCCTCGAGGTCCCCTGGCCGTGATGTTGATTTGGGTCGTGTCCCGCGCGGTGGTGCAGCTCGACAGTATCGGAGCTCTTGGGAGCGCGCCCTCAACACGCGCCGTAGCGAAGTGCGACATCACGACCGAGCAGCGGGCACGTCATGCTTCAGAGGTATTTATCCACAGAGATGTTCCGGGAGATGATTAAGCGAGGGGATGTGATTGAAAAAACGCTGCAGGGGACGCCATCCAACGAAAATCTGTGACCACCACCGGAGTTTTAGCCCGGTGGTGGTCTTCCGCATGTGGGAGCGGTCACCCTGATAGAGCATCACCGAGAAAATCGATCTAGAACATTTCTAGTAACAATTTCCGTACCTAGCTCACGTGCCGCCAATCCAGCCACCCAATCAGCCGCACCCGCGTTGAACACTTCCCCTTTGCCACGTGTGAAGTGTACAATCATTCCGCTACCGCGCGACGCTTTGTCGCGATTTTCGGGAGTGTCGGCTCCATATCTAGGTACGGTGAAAGTGTCTGTCTCGTCGGAATAGTACAAGCTCTCGCCGGTGCTGTAATGGGGGACCTCACGATTATTGGCCAATCCCATCGCCAAAATTTCGAGATTTTCCGGTGCACCATCCTTGAAAGTCGGATAAGGTAAACCGTCGCGTATCTCGTACTCAAGTCCGTCTACTTCGTAGCCGAAAATTCGCGCGCTTCCCCCGAGAATATCGCCGTAGTAGAAATTACCTCCAGTGAACGCCCAATGTTCAGGGCGATAGATAGTGAAGCCGCCGGATCCACGCGGCGCAAAGGCGCCGTGATTAGCATACATGCCCCACGTTGCATTTAGGCCAAAGGTGGCTGCTCCAGGCCGGCCGACCAACGGATCTTCCCATTCAGCAGTTATCCTTCGAGCGTGCGTTGAACCCATTAGTGGATCGTGTGTTTTAGCAAGTTTTTTGTAACAAATTTGTTTGGTGCCGCCATCCTCAAGACGGATTTGCCAGTAGAAGTTGCCGCCGAAGCGAGCAACTCTTCCACCTTTTTCAACATATTGATCGACTGCTTCGCGCATCTCCCATGTCCAGTACTCGTCGTGCCCGACAATAACTGCACATCGGTAAGCCTCGAGAATATCTGGGTCGTTATGCAAATCGGTTTGTGTGGCGTAGTCGAGATTATAACCGTTTTGTTCGGCCCAGAAGGCAAAATGGCGGTCATAATTTGCCCAACCAGCATTGGCATAATATCTACTATACCCACGCAGGGTCGCGAATTCACTTGCTGGGTAGCGCGGAATCGCGCCCACCTCAAGTGCTGTGCCATATCCCTTTCTGGGCGCACCTGCGGGAAGCGACATGAATCCTCGCGCCCAAGGCCGATGGATTGACAGTTTAGGGGCAAAGGGCAGACCCTCCGGCTCGTTATCAGCGAGGTAATGACATGAGCCGCCAAAGTCATTATAGGCGGTCCAGGTACTTGTCGCGAGAATGAATAGAACAGGGGCTCGAGCGCCCCGCTTTGCGGGAAGTACTGTAATCCCGTGCACGTGTTCGCGAACATTCCCTTGGCCATCCGCTGCACGTGCGATCACTAAATAGAATCCACTTCGTAGATCGCGCGGCACAGTCCAACGAGCTACAACGGGCCAGCCGCAGCCGTTTGCTGCAAAGTCGGCCGGCAGCAGTGAAAACGGCGCTTTGACTTGCTGAATGACATCTACTGGGTTTGACCCAATCTCATCTCTTCGAATTTCAATGGATATCTCGGTAGCAGTTGTGCTCGCATGGATAAGTACGTCGTCGCCTGGGCGGTACGAAAGAAGGTTTGTATAACAGAAGACCTGCGCTACTCGCGCATCATCAATCACTGTTTCGTAAGACCTCGACCGAGTTGCATCGAAGCCTTGGGGTCTTGGAATGAATCCGCCCCAGTGCTCAAGAGGTTCGTGAGGAAGCTCGCGTCCCTCGTCTATATCTTCACTAATCATAGTCTTCTCCAATTTTATTGGTTACGGAAGCCGAATTCATTGGCGCGGAACCTGCCCATCCATTGCGAACCTCAAATGTGGGCTCGCAACGCAGCAGAGCTCGGCATTGGTCATGGCTCCAGCGGCTCAACTGCGCACTCTCTAGGTGAATGCCCCTTCAGCTTGGAAGTTGGCAAGGGAGCGAGTGAAACTCTATTCCACAAAGAATGGCATTGCAATAACGCGGTTGTATCGTTCTGACGACGACAACGCTTTCCTCCAATTGGGGCCTCGACCCGAGGTGACGGTGCTGAGGACGGCCGCTTCCATCGCCGCATGATCGTGAGCGCTACGGAGATCGCGCTGGTGCCATGCTTGGAGTCATGGATGAAGCCAGGCACGATGGAGTCTACCGGCGGATCGAGGTGATCACCGGTCGACGCCAGCGGCGGAATTGGACCGACGCAGAGAAGGCGTGGATTCTTGCCGAAAGCGCAGAACCCGACGTGAACATCTCGGCCGTCGTCCGGCGTTGGGGCGTCAATCGCGGTTTGCTGAATGTCTGGCGCCGCGAAGCCGGGCTGACCGTTCGACGATCCGAGCAAGCCTGCGCACAGCAGGCCATGTTCGTGCCGGTGACAGTGGTTGGAAAACGAACGCCTCACCAGCGCATCATCGGATATCGCTTCCGTTGCCTCCAGTCGAATTGAGATCGAGATTGCCGGAGCACGCATGGCCGTGATCGGCTCGTGGCGTTGCGAGGGCGCCGGTGATTGGACTTTCGCCGAATGTAAAGATCATGACGGCGACCCAACCTGTCGACTTGCACTGGTGGCGTCAGCCCTTGCGGCCGATCCCTGTTGTGGTGACGTGTTCGTGTTTCGGGCCAAGCGACGCGATCGCCTGCGCTCCATTTGTTGGGTATAGCGCGGCGATCAGGATGAGACGGCGCATTGCCTCAAGCAAAATGTTACCGATAGTGTTGATGCTCCCGATGGGATGGTCATGGTTCGCTGTCCCGGCTCGGGGGATGGATGGCACGGCGGATCAGCATGGCGACACGGACGGAACTGATTGAGGCAATCATTGAGCGCTGTCGATCGAGCTGTCGGGCGGACAAGCATAGGATCCTAGATGAGTTCGTCGCGGTTACCGGCTACCACCGCAAGCATGCGATCAGAGCTCCGCCATCGTGGGTCCGAGCCGCCTTCCGCTCGGCAGCACGCTGTCCAGTATGGTCCCGACGTCAGGGAAGCGCTGGTGGCTCTATGGGAAGCGTCCGATCGTCTTTGCTCGAAACGCCTGAAGCCGCTGATTCCGATTTTACTGCCCGCCCTCGAGCGTCACGGCCGGCTCGAGCTGAGCAGCGAGCTTCGCGATAAACTGCTAATGGTCAGTGCAGCGACGATGGATCGGTTGCTGTCAGAGGTACGTGTGGTGGCTCGCGGTGGCCAGCGTCGGCGCGCCGGAATGAGTTCCGCGGTTCGCCGGTCGGTCCCGGTGCGTACTTTCGGGACTGGAACGATCCGTTGCCCGGTTACGTCGAGATCGATTTCGTGGCCCATTCGGGTACCTGTTCGTCCGGCAGCTTCGCGCAGACGATGGTGCTGACCGATATCGCTACGGGCTGGACCGAGTGCGTGCCGGTGCGGACGCGCGAAAGCGGCCTCGTGATTGCTGCCCTCAAGCAGGCCCGCTCGCAGTTTCCATTTCCGCTGCTTGGCGTCGACTTCGACAATGACAGCGCCTTCATGAACGAACTGGTGGTCTGCTGGTGTCGAAGCCAAGGCTTGGAGGTGACCCGTTCGCGCGCGTATCGAAAGAACGATCAAGCCTGGGTCGAGCAGAAGAACGGTGCGATCGTGCGACGGCTGGTCGGTTACGGAAGGTTCGTCGGCGCGGAGGCGACGACAGCGCTGGCTCGCCTCTATGAGGTGGTGCGCCTGCATGGCAACCTGTTCCAACCTTCATTCAAGTTGCGGGAGAAGACGCGGATCGGCGCTCGTGTCATCAAACGCTACCATCCGCCCGTGCCGCCTGTTGCGCGGGTGCTGGCCCATTCCGGTGTGGCCGAGGCCGACAAGGATCGGCTGAAGGCGATGTTGGCAAGCGCGGATCCAGTGATACTGTTTGCCGGGATCCGCGCCGCCCAGGAGGAGCTCGGAAGGCGGGTCGATCGGCGTGGCCTAAACGCCAGATCCGAAGAACCGGTCGTCGTCGATCTGCAACGCTTCACCTTGAGCCTGAAGACCGCCTGGCAGGTTGGGGAGAAACGGCCGACACATCGGAGGCCATATCGTCGTACCAAGCCTTACCCGAAAAGGCGGAGCATGCTGGAGCCATTCGAGCCCCAGATTCGAGCGTGGCTTGAGGCGGATCCGGCGGTCTCGGCAGCCTCGGTCCTAGAGCGTCTAATGAGCGCCGATCCGTCACGCTTCACGAAGAAAAGCCTGCGGACGGTGCAAATGGCCGTCAAGGCTTGGCGCATCGAAACAGCCGGGCAGATTATTCTCGATGGAGACTGGATGGAGCGCGCGCCGTTATCTTCTCCCGCCGCGGCAGGAGAAGATAACGGCCATCTCAGCGCACAACGCTTCGGTAACATCCCTGGGTGAGGCAATAGGGGGGTCAGTTTTTCATTTCGCCCGACAGCTCTGTCAGCAGTTGACGCAGGGGCCACATGAAAGCGAGTTCCTCGGCAGTTCGTCGCGCCAGTTCGGCTAACTCTGGGATTCGACGTTCATGCAGACGTAAGGCCGGGGCCACAATCGCCACAGCACCAACAGCATTTCCTTGGTTGGAGATAACGGCAGCAGCAACAGATGAAACTCCAACCTCAGCCTCTTCTATTGCAACTCCGTAGCCCTGGTCGCGCGTTCTAGCCAGCTCTTGAAGCAACGCGTCGGCGGAACGTAGCGCATTGGGGCCAAATCCTCCCGGATAGTCGAAGCCTGCGTCGAGTACCAGTTTGAGTGCCTTCTCGTCTGCAAGGGTTGCCAACCACGCTTTTCCGCTTGCCGTCACGTGCAGCGGCAAGACCGGAAATGTACGTGGTTGACAAATCAGACTTCCGGTGGCGCCTTGTGCATGAGCAAATGTAATCAGATCGCTTCCAACTATGCCAGCCAAGCGAACAAGTTCTTTGCATTCATTCGCAGCGCGATCAATGATTGGCTGACATATGTCAGGAATTTGGGCCACTTGTAGATACCGATATCCAATAGCGGACAACTTGAGTGTTAGCCGATAAAATTCTGTCTTCTGGTCCTGTTCCACCCATCCCAAAGCACAAAGTGTCGAAAGTAACCGATGTGTACCGCTGCGCTGAAGCTGAAGCGTCTGTGCAATCTCGCTGAGGCGCACGCTCCGTCCCTCGCAAGCCAAGAGTTCAATGACAGCGAAGCAATTTTCGACTAAGGAATTAGTGACTTTCATCGTGGAATAATGTTCCATTTGTTCGGACCGGCACGATATTGCTAGCAACAGACGCACCTGTCAATGAGTGCTATGGATCTCAGCCAGCGCGTGCTAGAGGAGCGGTGCCGACGTGTCTGTCCGATGTGGGCCTGAGGCACATCAATCTCTGAAATGGCCAGATTCAAAGTGATTCGTCCCTCGTGCCGCGACTGTGGCATGCTGGAGTTTTCGCTTAACGCGGCCTGTGAAGGGCCCGACTCAGGCCTGTCGTAAACGACTGGCGAGGCAACCTAGGCATGCATGGCCTCCCCGTGCTACTGGCATCTATGAAGACCTACAATGCTTTGTCGTCAGACCACCGGTGCGATTGGACGTCTTGTCTCTCCACATGCTTCGAGGGTCTGATCTATGCGGCCAGCGCAATTCGGACCGTGCAGTCAAGGGAGATGGCAAACAAGACTGTACGCGGGAAGCAGGTTCCTTTGTTTTCTCTCGTTTCCGGACTGTGGAGTGCCTTGCTGATACAAAGGCAAATCCAGCCAGGGTGAGCCTGCCGGGTGGATTACCGTCGAGCCGCTAGCCAACGCAATCGAGGTTTTGGAACGCCCGTCGTTCCGGGTGGCATCCACCCGAGGCCTCACAACGCTCCGGCCCGTTCTGGTGGCACGGCCTGTTTGCAAGGACCACCTCTCGGCCGAAATCGTCCGCCAGCTCAATCACTTCGGCGACCATATCAACCACCTGTTCGGCACACCCGACAGGCCGGGCGGTCCCGAACGAGCCAGGTGGGCAACGTTGGCGGATCACGACGCGGCAGTTCAGGCGCAAGATCGAATGGCACATACCAACCGTCCGTTGGGCACAATCACCGGCATGATCCAGTCTAAACATGCCTCCGTCGCCGCTTTCGAAGGCTATGCCGGCTCCGGCCGATCCGACTTCTGAGCGGAGGTCGAGAACCGGCGCAGCCTCGGCCAACTCTCAACGCAGTGCTGATCTATTTTGACGAGCGACGGGCCGGAGCCACGCTGTCCGGACCAAGCGCGCCGACGTCTATTCCCGCGTCACGGCCGAGATCACTGCCACCATCGAGCAAGGCACAGGTGGATGGCAGGCGCCCAGGTTCCACATTGGGACCAGCATTGTCCGTCCGACCAACGTCTCATCCGGCAAGCGCTATCGCGGCCTCGACAGAGGTGCTTCGCGCCTACTCTACCGCTGGCGCTCTGGGCCGCGGGCTGCGGCCGGCGCGCAGGTTGACGGCTACGAGCGCCCGCCACCTGCCCGAGACCTAACGTATCCCACATGCCAAAGCATGCACTGCGAACCTGCGCATCAAGACCGTATTCGGCGGGTC
The DNA here is from genome assembly GCF_030124325.1 of Sinorhizobium sp. 8-89. GTDB lineage: Bacteria > Pseudomonadota > Alphaproteobacteria > Rhizobiales > Rhizobiaceae > Sinorhizobium. The sequence continues at coordinate 15,052 of NZ_JASKLR010000023.1, read as the reverse complement.
GGAAGCCTACCACCTCCCGTCTTCCGACACCATGCCGCCGTTCACCTCATTTCGCGACGCCGCGCAACGCCGCGTCATTCTATGCCGTATGATTCACGAGCCGGTCACGCCGCGGTTCGAAGGACAGGCTTGACCGCGATCTTTCCGGCCGCTTCGGGTCAGCGGCCTATGCCGCCGAAGAAACGTGACAGAAATTCTCAATGGGCTAGTCCTGGCTGATCTGGGTATCGCCCACCATCCGCGCCCCGATCATGCCGCCTATGTCGCCTCTTTGCTGGTGTTGAAGGACGATCCCAAAGCCATATTCATCGCCGCTAGCAAGACGCAACAGGCGGCAGACTGGATGCATGCGCAGCAACCTGAGACGCAAGATCTGGCATGACCAGCACCATCTTTATTGGAGCAAAATTTGAAAACTGGACCGTCAATGGCTTGACGTCCCCGTCAAGCCTTGTGGGCTCCGAACTCGTAGTTGCTCCAATCCTCCATATTGAGGCCACCCACAAGCGTCAGGAACTGGTCGAGTGATCGGAAGGGAATAGGGATTTTCGTTCCGGTTAGGTCCCACGTGGCACAGAGTGTATCAAGCTACGGCGGAAGGCCACGCGGTCCTCACCCGGGCCGTCATAGTCGCTGTGGACGGATATACCTTTGTCTTCACCATCGACAGTAAATTCGAGGGCCTTGTGAAAGGCGATCGAGCCGGTGTTTTGGGGTGAGGTAATGGCGTGGACCTCGCATCGTCCGGCGGCAATCGCGTGGTCAAAAAAGGTCGTATAGAGCCGGCGTGCAAGTCCCTGTCCACGACAGTGCGGATCCACGCCAACGAAGTGAATATAGGCCTGCTCGGGATGATCGGGAGAGAAAAAACCCACCAAGAAAGCTCGGACTCCTGCTTCATCCTCCGCCACCAAACTACTGGAGGCGAAGTGCTGCAGAAACAACCGAGGGAGCAGCAAGGACAGCATCCGTGCCTGTTCAGGAGTGCGAGATTCTTCCCACCATGTCTGGATGGCCTTAACCAGGACCGGATGGTCGGACGTACGGGCAGGACGGATGTCAGTCGACGGATTCATCCTGATAATTCCTTGTAGTTATTGCAACAATGCGCCGATCTGAATCCAACAACGTCAAATGGGCGGTTTACGTGAATCGGCGTTACATTGCAGAACGCGCATAAAAGCTCAGTGCAAGGTGGAGAGTTCTTACCCTAGCATGATCTCTATGCCATCTTCCCGCCCGAGAGCAGCTCATTGATTACTCCAGTCCCACACTGTGGAATTGGCAGCGGATTCGCACCCACCGTCATCGTGGGAAAATTTCACGAAGGGGGTGCTCTGCCAGGATATGTCGCGCGAAACCGCAATATCGCATTCGACGGATGGTGCGCCGATAGCACTTGCCGCAGCCCCGATAATTAAAGCGGGGCGAACGCATCGCCGCCGCAATATGAGGCTAGGGTTTACGCTTGAAGTCTGTGACCGGCTATGCCAGGTCAGTTCACATTGAACAGGAATGCGCCAAGGCAGAATCCACCGCTTTCCCGAGCTTGTCGACCATCTCTTCGATCTGGTCCGGTGTCGTTATGAACGGCGGAGCGAGGACGATATGGTCGCCAACCAATCCGTCAACCGTCCCTGCCCCGGGGAAGCATATAAGGCCTAGATTCATGGCTTCGTCGCGGATGCGCGAACTGATGGCCTGTGTCTTTTCGAACGGTGCTTTCGTCGGTTGATCCGCGACCAACTCGATACATTGCAGAAAGCCGCGACCACGAACATCTCCGACAAACGGATTGTTGCCAAATCGAGCTTTCAAAAGTTCCTGCAGACGCTGCCCCTGAACAGCTACCTTCTCCACGAGCCGGTCACGGCGAACAATACGCTGCACTGTAAGAGCGGCGGCGCAGGCCGATGCATGTCCTGTGTACGTCCCACCACCCCTAAACATGCCTGAGCCCGCTCCGATCGCCTCATGAATCCTGGACGACACGAGTACGGCGCCGATTGGCTGGTATCCAGCCCCAAGGCCTTTCGCGAGAGCGACCAAATCCGGAACGATACCTTCCTCACTGAACGCGTGAAGCGTTCCTGTCCGGCCGAGGCCGCAGAGAACCTCGTCGAGGATCAAAGTTACCCCATATTTGTCGCAGATCTCTCTCACGCGTTTGAAATAGCCCGGAACCGGAGGTACGGCGCCCGACGCGCTACCACCTACAGTCTCGGCGACGAATGCGAGAACTTCATCAGCTCCCAGCGCAAGTATTTGTGTTTCGAGCTCGTTGGCGGCTCGCAAGCTGTATTCCTTCAGGCTCTCCCCAGGAAGGCGATGCCTGTATTCATAACATGGCGCGATGTGCGACATTTCGACAGCCATGTCCAGAAAGGGACTCCTCCGCACCACGTTGTGCCCCACTGCAAAGCCATTGATGGTCGCGCCATGATAGCTGTTCCTGCGCGCGATAATACGCCTGCGCTTCGTATCACCACGCTCTACCGCGGCCTGGCGCGCCAGCAGGACTGCGGTTTCCACTGCCTCCGAACCACTCGATACGAAGAAGGCCTTTGTCAGTTCCGATGGCGCGTTTGAAACGAGTTCCTCGGCGAGTTCCTCAAGTGGATCGGTAGTGAACACAAAGCCATGGAAAAACGGCAGCTTCCGAAGCTGCCGTTCAATGGCATCGATGACTTCTGCATTGTTGTGCCCAAGGCAGGAAACCGCCACTCCCCCGGAGCTCGCGTCGAGATAGCGCTTGCCCTGCTTGGTAATCACGAAAACACCATCACCGTACTCGGCAGTTTCGGGGTGTCCGTGGATTTGCCGATGAAAAACCGAACTCATGTTATCTCCTAGAATCGGGTTGGATTGCCAATGAATCAACTTCGGGGGATCGGGTGAGGTGCTCTATCGGGTACAAGCTTGTCTTTGTACCGGAACATTGCTACTAATGAACATAACAAGATTGAGTTGTCAAGTACCCTGTACGGGCGTGCTTTAGCATTCCCAGTGCGCGGCCTGACGAAGGGAGCGCAGAGACGTGGTGTCGCGTAATTGTTTCGGAGCCTTGTTTACGCCAGATTCAGGCGATCGCGGCTATAAATTGTGCCGAGAATCTCAAGGGCTCGGGGCAAATGCTTCGGTCCAGAAGTAGGAAAGGCGGAGATCCGGACGTAGTCGCCCCGACGTTCACCGCCAGCCCAAAAATCATCCCCTCCCGCAACGTGCACGCCGTTGCGCATCGCCGATCCGACAAAAGAACTGCTGACCCATTGGGGCGGCAGCTTCAGCCATATAAACGGCGCCTGTTTCTGGGCGGAAACCGCCTGCGCGGGAAAGATTCTTGCGGCTATGGCTTGAAACGCCGAGCACACCGACTTCGTCACGGCGAGATGCTCCTCGATTCTGCCTGACATGATCCATTGGGATATAATCCACGACTGGGGCAAGGCAAATTCACAAAAGGCACTACGCGCATTGAGCACGATGTCCCCGCGCGCTGACTCGGGAACGGCGGCGAACGCCAGTGGTGTCTGCGCTCCATAGACCTTGGAGAAGCTCGATACACTAAATGTTCCTTCGGGATAGAATTCGCCGAAACTTGGCGGCGGCACGTCTAGCAAATAGCGGAAGGGATCGTCTTCGATGATTGGACAATCGTGGCTCTTCGCGACTCTCGCAAGATCTTCGATTCGTGCGGCGGGCATAGAATATGCCATTGGACTGTGAACTGAAGGCATGAGGTAAATCGCGCCGGGCTTGTTAGATCTCAGCGCCTTTTCCAAGGCATCCGGCCGCATGCCATCCTCGTCGCCCTCAACGGCAAGCGCTTTCAAGTCTAAAGCTTCCAAGATGAAACGCAGGCCGAAATAAGTGAAGGTGTCGACATAAACATAGCGCAATCTCCGGCGCAGCATCAGCAGAATGGAAAACAAGGCCGATTGCCCGCTGGCTGTAACCTGCACGGATCGGCCAACGATCGGCACCTGCGTCATTTGAAACCAGCGATCGCCGGCGCTTTGCAATATCCGAGGATCGGCCACTCCCGGACCAATATAACCCTGACGTTGGGCAGTGTCGGAAAATAGCTCTGATAGTTCGCCGATCAGCTCTGGCACATAAGGATAGGTCTGGTTAAGATCGATAACAGAGCCGAACCATGCGTTCGATGGATGTTCATTCGGATCGGTGGCGAACGCGGTGACGGTTGTACCGCGGCTCCCCCCGGTCTCAATGATATTTCGCCGTCTCAATTCGTCGTAGACCTTGACGGCGACCGAAACGGAAACCTTGTTCTGTCGAGCCAATTCACGCAAGGGCGGCAGTTTGGAGCCGACGCGATATCGCCCCGATTTCAAGTCGGCCAGAACTGTGGCTAACAGGTCTTCACTCTTGCTCAAAACGGCAAATGCTCCGCAAAAAAATCTAAGTGGCCCGAAGTTAAGCTCCGTACATTCTGTTCGCAAGTGGGAACGATACAAATTTTGTAACTTGTATGCGTTTTGTACCGGCATGTCGTCACCTTTTTGTGCACTGACATGAATCAGCTTGACACATTTTTGTATTGATGTTCTAGATGGAACTGCATTCCGCATAACCAATGACCGCCTCAAGGCGGCGGGGAACAGGACTAACGTTTCGGCGAGACATCAACAGCCGCGAGGCTGAGTTTGTTCAGAGCTTCGTGCTGCGAGCAGAGCTTCTGCAGTTGTCCTCTACGATGCTTAGAAACACGATCTGCAACCGCTTGCGGGAGCATTACGACACCGGGCGATTCACCAAAGGAGAGAGAGCATGAGCATAAAATCATTGCTTAAGAAACCGATGCTTTACGTCGGCATCACTGCCGCATTTGCATTTGCGACGTCTGCCGTGCTTGCGGCAGACCTTAAAGGCAGAGAAGCCGTTATCTGGAGCCCGGGTGGGAAGTATACGACCGCCCTCCAGGAGGCCTACGTAAAGCCGTTCGAAGCTGAGACCGGCGCTAAGATTCGATTGGTTGAGGCGAGTATGGACCAAGCGGTTACCGCGGCTTCAGCCCAGGCCAAGTCGAAGGATGTCCAGTGGGACGGCCTCTCGTCGGTTGATGCCCCTTACATGCCAAGGCTGGTTAGCGACGGAGTGATCGAAGTGATCGACGCGTCTGCCATTCCCGGCCTAAGCAAGCTTCCCAAGGCGGCGATACATGGAAATGGCGTTGGAGTTATCAATCAGGTCGTGACAGTCTCCTATCGCTCGGGTGACAACGTCACACCAATGAAGAGCGTGAAAGATTTTTTTGATCCGAGTATCAAGGGCGCCCGCGCCATGGGCTCGAACGCCGGCTCAGCGTCGTTCAATTGCACGCTGGCACTGATAAGCGATGGAGTCAGTGTCGATGACCTCAGCAAAGGTATCGACGTCGATCGATGCCTCAAGATCTTCGACCGGATCAAAGACCAGGTTACGTCCTACTGGACAAACGGAAGTCAGATGGCCCAGTTGATGATCGACAATAACGTCGACTATTGCCTCTGCTGGGACGGCCGGATCATTCAAGCGGCGCAAGCGAACCCGGAATGGAAAATCCAGTACAACGGCGGCATCCAATTCTTTGCCTATTTCGTCTACACGAAGGGAACGAAGAACGCGGACGTTCTTAATGCTTTCGTCGAATACATGCTGGATCCGAAGCGGCAGGCGGAGTTCACCAAGCAAGTCGGCTATAGCGCGCCGAATCCGGAGGCGATTGACTACCTCCCAGAGGAACTAAAGCCGTTTCTCAGCGTGACGCCGGAGGCACAGGCGGTTCTCACGACATTGACTGATGATCTGTTAGAGAAGATGTCGGACCAGGAAGTCGAACTTGGCAAAGCCTGGCAGGCCTACGTGGCTCGGTAATCTAGTCTAAGTAGTCAGGCGAAAGACCAATTGGACCTTGTTATGCAATCGACGTACAAATTCAAACCTCAGCGGGGAAGCGCCGTCGCGGAAGTCGACAAGGGAGTTGTTCTTTCGAAGCCGATTGGCTTTGCGAGCGTTTCCCCGCTTTTTGCCGTACTTGGCGTATTCTTCTTCGGACCCATTATCGCACTGATTTTAGCAATATTCGATCAGGGAGTAGGAGCCGCTGGTCAACTGTTATATGACGTTATGCGAGATGATCTGTTTCACTCCGTTGCGTTCCGAACATTTCGGGTCGCGTTGATCGTCACGATCATCAGCGTCGTTGTCGGTTACACCATGGCCTACGCGATGTGGAGGAGTTCACAAACCGTGCGCTCAATCGCCCTGGCCCTCATCATGTTTCCGCTTTTCACGAGCATCGTCGTCAGGACGTACGCCTGGACGGCAATGTTCAGTCGTTTTGGCATCATCAATACAGTGCTGCTCAAGTTCGGCTTAATCGACCAGCCGCTGACGATGCTGAACTCCGAACCTGTCGTCCTGATTGGCATGGTGCAGGCTATGCTGCCTTTTGCAATCCTCCCTATTTACACAACGCTTCTGAGTCTTGACCTCGACCTCCTACGAGCATCTGCGATATGCGGTGCAAAAGGGCGGCAGACGTTTACCAAGGTTGTTTTGCCGCTCACGAAGCAGGGAGCGGCGGTGGCCGCTATCCTGGTATTCGTCATTTCCCTCGGCTTCTACATTACACCAGCAATTCTCGGCGGACCGAAAAGCGCAATGATCTCCAATATGATCAGCACGGAGGTCATTACGTTTTACAACCTGAAGGGCGGTGCAGTGATGTCCGTTCTCCTACTATTAGTGACCCTTTGCCTGCTTTTCATTGCCAGCAAAATCGGCAGCGTCGCTGCTCACTACAGGAGATAGAGATGGGCGACACAGCAAACATCCGCCGCATTCGTTTTCTGCTCATTGCACTGGTAGCTCTCTATCTTACCGGCCCGACACTGGTAGTCGTCTGGCTATCGTTCAGCACCGACGACGTCCTAAGATTTCCTCCGCAACTGTTTTCCTGGCGCTGGTATCAGGAGTTTGTGTTTGACGAACGGTGGAATGAGGCGGTCTTGCGGACGCTTTTTGTCGGTGGTCTGGCCACCTTGTTCTCTACGACGATTGGCAGCATTGCAGCCTTTGGCGTGGCGCGGACAAAACTTCCAGCAAAGCGTCTGGTTGAAGCCCTCGCAATCGCACCGCTGGTGGTTCCGCCAATCATCCTGGCAACGGGTGGCTATTCACTTTTTGCAAAGCTGGACATGATCGGCTCCAATATTGGTCTTGCCGTATTGCACACTGTGCTGGGTGTCCCCTATGTCTACCTGATCGTAGCTTCGGCATTGGCCCGGATCGATCCCAGCATCGAACTCGCTGCCCTCAGCCTAGGAGCAAATCGCTGGCGCACAATTCGCGACGTGACGATGCCCGTCAATCTGCCGGCCATCATCACTGGAGGGCTGTTCGCCTTCCTGATCTCGTTCGATGAGGTCGTCGTGACAGTTTTCGTGTCGGGATCGCTTGCGCCGACACTGCCTGTGCGGATCTTCTCCAGTTTATCCATGGCAGCCTCGCCGGTCGTCGCTGCCGTTTCAACAGTCCAGATCATAATTGCAGTCGTGCTGATGTGCATGGCGGGCATCCTCCAGCGCTGGCAGCGGCGGTGGGCGGAAGCCGCCCCTGCAATGTGAAGCGACGTGTGTCAAATTGACTTAGAAGGAAAGTTTCGTGGGCATCCAATCAGCAATCGTGCAGTCGCAAAGTTATACAGGAGAAGTTCCGGTGTTAGAAAAAATTGGTTCAGTAGCCGGTTCTCGGGTGCAAATGCGAGGTCTCACGAAAGAGTATGGGATAGTTCGCGCTGTCGACAACGTCTCACTCGATATCGAGCCTGGAGAGTTCATTTCTCTGCTCGGCCCATCCGGGTCGGGCAAGACGACAGCACTGATGATGCTGGCGGGGTTTGAGAGTTCAACGTCGGGATCAATCCACATCGGCCACCAGGATGTCACATCGGTTCCGCCATATGCACGAGGCATTGGAATGGTGTTTCAAAGCTACGCGCTGTTCCCCCATATGAGCGTATTCGACAACATCGCTTATCCCCTCAAGCTCAGACGCATGTCAAAAGCTGACATCGACATACGCGTGCGCCGGGCAATGGAAACGGTGAAGTTATCGCCTGATAAGTTCGCCAACCGATTGCCGCTCCAGTTGTCAGGCGGCCAACGCCAACGCGTCGCTCTTGTCCGCGCATTGGTCTACGAGCCCCATGTGCTCCTGATGGACGAACCCATGGGCGCGTTGGACAAGAATCTTCGCGAGGAGCTCAAACTGGAGCTTTTGAACCTGCAGGAGCGGCTGCGGCTCACGATCGTTTATGTGACTCACGACCAGAGTGAGGCCCTGATGCTTTCTGATCGCGCAGCTGTGATGCGAGATGGTCGGCTCGAACAGGTCTCATCACCTGAGAGCTTGTACCAGCGCCCTCAGACCGAATTCGTGGCTAACTTCCTGGGGGAGGCAAACCTCCTTCCGGTCAATCAGTCGTCCGAAAGCGACTTCAAACTCGCGGACGGCAGGGTATTGCGTTGTAGCCTGGATTTCGCCATCAATCCGGCGCAGCAATATCTCCTATTGCTCCGCCCGGAAAACGTCGAGGTCTGCTCCGAAACCGAGGCCATGCTGCAAGGTCGAATAACGAAGTCCGTCTACCTGGGTAGTTTCACGCGGATCGAGGTCGACACGCCGGTGGGAACAGTAACGGCGTTCGCGAAGCCGAGCCCGTCGCGTCGTTTCGTACTCGACCAGACGGTCGGACTGCGGTTCCCAACGGAGAATGCGGTTCTGGTGCCAAAAGCCACACGCGGCTGACCAACCCATTCAAAGCCGGCCCCGTGAAATCGCCTACGGGACTAGTTCCATACATTTGCAAAGCGCGATCAACCGCATCAGCAGCAGGGGAACTTTCATGCGAGTCATCCAGGTTGGCATTGGCGACTGGGGTGTCAACTGGGCATTGACAGTTGTTCCGCAAGTCGCGGGTATCGAGATAGTCGCCTTCGTAAACCGGCAGCCCTCAAAAGTCGCAGAGGCAGCAAGCCGTCTGAATGTGTTGCCGTCCCTCTTCTTCCGCTCAATCAGCGAAGCGGCCGCCGCGACTGGCGCAGAAGCCGCTCTCGTCCTCACAACAACCGATGCTCATCCGGACCTTGTCACAGAGGCCCTGCAGATCGGGCTGCATGTTCTCGTCGAGAAGCCCTTTACCAGCGAACTGAGCGATGCGCGTCGTCTGACAGAAATCGCTCGGGAAGCGCGTCGCGTCCTGATGGTCAATCAAAACTTCCGCTACTACCCCGCGGCTGTCCGCGCACGCGAAATAGTGCGGAAACAAGAGCTGGGACTGCTCGGCGACGTGCGCGTAGATTTTCGCCGCCGCATCACTTTCGAATCAGAAGCTCGAGCTCGCTGGCACCAGACGATGGTGCAGCCGCTTCTCCTTGACATGGGAATCCATCACTTTGATCTTATGCGCATGATTATAGGCGCTGAACCAACACATGTTGATGCTCTCGCCTCAAGCCCCATCTGGAGTAAATATAGCGACCCGGCGTCAGCGTCGGCCTTGATCCGTTTTGCCAACGGGGTGGTCGTCAACTGGAGCGGTAGCTGGATAACCCGGGCCCCTGAAACGACTTTCTCGGGCGATTGGCGAATGGAGTTTGAAAACGGATGCGTGGACTGGTGTAGCCGCGGAGATCGCGACGTATCACTAAATGGAGAGCGCCTTCAGGTGCGACGCGGCGAAACTTCCACTGAAGAAGAATTAGCCACCCGGGATTTGTTTGGTCGAGCCGCTGTCCTGGCCGACTTCCAAGCAGCGGTGGTAAGCGGGCAGTGTGAAGACTTCTTTCCGTCAGCTGAGGACAACGTGAAAAGTTTAGAACTTGCTCACCTGGTGCTACAGTCTGCTATGAAAACAATCTGATTTATACCGCTGAAACCTAACATAGAATTCTCGGGTGGAGAACAGCCTTGGAAGGCGGTGATAGGCGACGGAGAAGTCCCCGCGGCATGCCTTGTTTCCGAGCGCGCAGGCAAGCCAGCTCTTTCCGATGCCGGCGGGTCCGACCAACAGCAGGCTATGGCCCCGAGAGATCCAGTCGCAACCGGCGAGCTTCATGAAAAGATTGCGGTCCAGGCCGCGGGCGGCGCGGAAGTCAGCGTTCTCGATCTGGGCGTCATGGCGCTGCTTTGCAGCGCGCGCTCTCGCCCGAAGCGCTTCTGGCGGCGTGTCGTCGCCTCGCGTTCGAGCAGCAGTGCAAGCCATTCGCCATGCTCGAGGTGTCGCTTCCGTTTGCGCCTCGAGTTCCTGATAGGCACTGACCATGCCTGTCAGGCCGTTCGCGCAGCATGTCGATGGTCGGATTGGGTCAGCATCGTTGGTGTCTCCTCAACGAACGTAGCCGGGACCACGCAGATTGGCGTGTTCCATGACGGCGGCGGGTTCGGTGGAATGTCTGGTGGCCTTGTGGGTGGCGATGAGCGAGGCAATCGTCTTGCCAGGCCGCCGATCTCGACGGCCCGTGCCGAAACGACCTCGGCGCGCTCGCGGCCGATGTCGCGATAGAGGCGCAGGATGCCGAGGCAGGTTCTGAAGCCCTGCTCGGGATGTGGCCGGCTGGCGAGAATGGCGACGATCTGCTCTTCGGTCTGCGGACCGATGGACGCGGCCCAGCGCCGGAAGCGCTCCGGCGTCCATTAGGCATATCGGCGGTGGGAGTTCGGCATGTGCGCCGGGTCTGTTCCATAGCGCGGCCCGCCTTAGCGGCGCTGATGGACCGCGACGCGTTTGCCGCGATGAAAGATCTCGATCATCCGCGCGGTCGCCCCGATATCGACCTGCTGGCGAATGAGCGCGTGCGGGACGGAATAGAAGAAGGTCTTGAACTCGGCATGGTAATCCGTCGAGACCCGCGCAAAGCCATTCGGCGAACTCGTACTCGTCGGCGGGCAAGCTTGCGAGCCCCGCGCGTTCGACCGTCTCGAAGAGTGGCGACGGCTGACACCCAAACGGCGCATGACATGATTGTTGATACGCTCCAACACGTCGGCAATCACGGCATTGGCCTCGGCGAGCGAGAATAACGTCTGCTTGCGCAGCCGACCGAGAATGCAGCTCTGGGCTGTAGAGCGACAAATCTGGCTGAGATCGCGTCTCATCTTGGTTGTCGCGCTGCACTGGGCGAAGCGCACGCCGTTCTAAGCCATCATGCGGTAGCGTTGATCTCCGGATCGTAGAAGCTGGCCCGGTTGACGCCGGACTTCAGACTATCGGGCACGACCAGACGGGGCACGCCGCCGAAGAAGGTGAACATCCGCACATGCGAACCGATCCAGTCCGACAAGGGCTGGGTCCAGGTGGCCTCGGCGAAAGTGAAGCTCGACGCATCGAGAACGCCGAGGAACAGCTTCGCCTCGCGGATCTCGCCAGTCTTGCGATCGACGATCGGCACCTTCTTGCCGGAATGCGGACTGTGGGTCTACGATCATTACCATCGGCTCGTGGCAGTTGAGCATATGAACCGTAGCTGATTGCGTGATCGTCGACACGGCCGTGATCGCGGCCGCGCCGGCTCGCTTTTCTTGTGCTGGCATCGGCGATGCAATAACCAAGTCCTTCGAAGCGCACGGATGTTTGCTGGAACCGGTGTCAACAGGCACGGGTTGAGGCAGCTGCGTTCTGCATTGATTTGTTGCCGAGGGCTGCTACACAATGATCCGGGCTCATGGTGTGGCCGCAATGCGCGCGGTAGAGCGCGGGGAAGTCAACTGCACTGCAGACGTGGAGGCCGCAGTTGAGGCCGCTGTGAGTTGCCTTGCCTTCGAAAATGGCGGTCTCTCGATAGCCCATGCCATGATGCTTGGCCTTCTCGTTACGCGCGGAACGCGACATGCCCAACAAGGCGAACACGTTCCTACGGACTTCTTGTTCAGCTCGCCGTAGAGGGCTGCAGTGAGGATGAACTCGACGATATGACGGAATTCTTTCAGCAGATCGGGCTGCCATGCACGGCTCGCCGACATGGGGCTTGCTTCCGAAGCCCTCATCTGCGCAATGTCGCCCGACCAGTTCTTGCGGCTGATATTGCAAACAGCATCCGTCGAATCGAAGAGTGGGAGGCACGCAAAGGTAATCCTGCGCGTGATTTTAAGGCTGAACAGCCGCTGGAACAAGGACGTCCACTCGCAATTCAACGATAGGATGCCTGCAGGCACATCCGGCAGATCCAAATTGACGTCAGTCGATCACTATTGCCCGAGAGAGGTGCCTGCCGGCAGGCCGACGGCAAACCCCGCGATCAGCTTGATTTGAGCAGAAAGCATATCGTTACCGTCGGAGGTCGTAGCCCCGGCGGCACGAGTTGCGCGAAGTAAGGGCGTTTCGGCGGTTAAACTGGCGATATCTGCCACAAGGAGGTCGGCGTGAAGAGATGCTTCCGGCATCGGAAATTGTGCTGAACCTTTAATCCCAATAGGCGGTGCAAATTCCGAGGCAATCCGCCCCCTGATTCCGAAATGATCTCGCCCCCCAATTCCGAGAAATAGTCGCCCCCTGATTCCGAGATGATGCCGCCCCCTTCGGAGGGCATCTGGCGTGGGTGTTCTGCTGGTGTGAAGTTTCTTCCTTCGACGTGACGAGGAAGGAACGGGATGCCTGCGGAGAGACTGGAGATGCGGCGTGTCCGCGAGATATTGAGATATCGTTTCGAACAAGGACTTGGCCACAAGTCGATTGCGGTCCGGGTTGGCGCTGCGCCCTCGACGGTGCGTGAGACGCTGCGGCGTGCGGCCGTTGCGGAGCTTTCCTGGCCGTTGGGTGACGACGTCAGCGATGCGGTCCTGGAAGCGGCGCTTTACAAGGCGGCCGGGACGAAGACGGGTCATCGTCGCAGCCCCGAGCCGGACTGGGCGCAGGTCCATCGCGAGCTGAAGCGCAAGCACATGACGCTGCAGATCCTTTGGGACGAATACATCAGCCGTTATCCGGACGGCTATCGCTACAGTCGGTACTGTGACCTCTACCGCGGCTGGGCGATGAAGCTGCCTGTGACGATGCGGCAGGATCACGCGGCCGGCGACAAGCTGTTTGTCGACTATGCCGGCGACACGGTCACGGTGGTTATTGATCGGCTGTCCGGCAAGACACGGCAGGCGCACCTGTTCGTGGCGGTTCTGGGAGCATCGAGCCTTTCATATGCGCAGGCACGCTGGAGCGAGACGCTTCCCGACTGGATTGAATGCCATATCCTGGCGCTGGAGTTCTTTGGCGGTGCGCCAGCCTTGCTGGTTCCCGACAATGCCAAGGTGGCGATCATCAAGGCCTGCCACTTCGATCCCCAGGTCAACCGGACATATTGCGGGATGGCGGCCCATTATGGCAGCGCCGTCTTGCCGACGCGGCCGCGACGCCCGCGTGACAAGGCGAAAGTGGAAGCTGCGGTTCGTATCGTCGAACGCTGGCTGTTGGGCCGCCTGCGCCATCGCATCTTCTACAGCTTGGCCGAGGTCAATGCGGCGATTGGCCAATTGCTCCATGATCTCAACGATAAGCGCGTTCTGCGCCGCGTCGGCGTCACGCGCCGCCAATTGTTCGAAGAGCTTGATCGTCCGGCTTTGCGACCGCTGCCTGTCGAACGCTATGTTTTTGCCGAATGGCGTATCCGGCGTGCCGGGCTGGATTATCACGTCGAGATCGAGCGGCACTATTATTCGGTTCCCTATCGCTTCGCCCGCGAGCAGGTCGAGGCTCGTATCACCGCCAATACGATCGAGATCTTCCACAAGGGCGAGCGTATTGCCGCCCATCGCCGCTCCAGCGGCAACGGCAAGCACACGACGATCCCCGATCATATGCCCTCGGCGCATCGCCGCTTTGCCGACTGGACGATCGAACGCATTCAACGCGAAGCCTCTGCGATGGGGCCGGATGTTGCGCTGTTGTGCGAACGCATTCTTGCCGACAGGCCGCACCCGGAGCAGGGCTTTCGAGCCTGTCTCGGGATCATCCGCCTCAACAAGAGCTTTGGCCGCGACAGGGTCAATGCCGCTTGCAGCCGGGCGCTGGAGATCGGTGCCCGGACCTATGGCTCGGTACGCTCCATCCTCGACAACCACCTCGACCGAACGGCTGCGTCAAATGGGGCGACGCCGCATGAACCGATCCATCACGCCAACATCCGCGGACCCCGCTATTACCATTAAGGAGAACGAAAGATGCTTGCTCATCCAACCCTGGATAAACTGAATGCCATGGGCCTGACCGGCATGGCAAAGGCCTTCAGTGAACTCGTTGCCAACGGCGAAAGCGAACATCTCTCGCACGCCGAATGGCTCGGACTGCTGCTCGAGCGGGAGTGGAGCTCCCGCTACGATCGAAAGCTTGCGGCACGCCTCAGGTTTGCCAAGCTTCGCCACCAGGCCACCCCGGAAGATGTCGATTATCGTAGCGAACGCGGCCTTGATCGCGCTCTCTTCATGAAACTGCTCAGTGGCGATTGGATCAACGCCCATGACAATCTGGCCATTTGCGGACCCTCGGGCGTCGGAAAGAGTTGGTTGGCTTGCGCTCTCGGCCACAAGGCTTGCCGAGACGATCGCTCAGTTCTCTATCAGCGTGTCCCAAGGCTGTTTGCCCAGCTTGCGCTCGCGCGTGGTGACGGCAGGTATGCCCGGCTGCAACGGACCTTGGGCCATGTTCAGCTCCTGATACTGGATGATTGGGGGCTCGAACCGCTCAATGAACAGGCCCGTCACGACCTGCTGGAAATCCTCGAAGATCGCTATGGCCGTCGATCGACGATCATTACCAGCCAACTTCCCGTATCCGCCTGGCACGGCGTCATCGGCGACCCAACCTATGCCGACGCCATACTCGACAGGTTGGTCCACAATGCCCACCGCATCGAATTGAGCGGAGATAGTCTGCGCCGAAATCTGCCGCGCAAAGCTTTGCGTATTTCAGGCGATCGTGAGCACGGATTTCACTGCATCGTGAGCACGGATTTCAGGGGATCATGAGCAACGATTTCAGAGGATCGTGAGCACCTTT
>NZ_JASKLR010000022.1 GCF_030124325.1 Sinorhizobium sp. 8-89 | reverse complement strand
GTAGCCGGGCAGCAGGTTCGACATCAGGCCGATGTCGGTCAGGCCCTGAATGTTCGAATGGCCACGCAGCGCATTCATGCCGCCGCCGCGCAAGCCGATATTGCCGAGGATCAGCTGCAGCATCGCCATGGCGCGGATGTTCTGCGAACCCTTGGAATGCTGCGTCCAGCCGAGCGCATACATCGAGGTCATCACCTTGGTCGGCGACGAACATTCCGCGATCATTTCGGCCACCTTCAGGAACTTGTCCTTCGGCGTGCCGCATATGCGCTCCACCATTTCAGGCGTGTAGACGGAGACATGCTGCTTCAGCAGGTTCCATACGCAACGTGGGTTCGCCAGCGTCTCATCGACGACGGCGTAGCCGTCGGGGCCGATGTCATAGTCCCAGGTCGACTTGTCGTAGTCGCGCTTTGCCTCGTCATAGCCCGTGAACAGCCCGTCCTTGTACTCAAAGCCGTCCTTGACGATGTAGCTGGCATTGGTGAACGCCTTGACATAGTCCCACTGCACCTTGTCGTTCTGGATGCACTGGTTGATGACGCCAAGGAGGAAGGCGATATCCGTACCCTGGCGGATCGGTGCATAAAGATCGGCTACCGACGCAGACCGGGTAAAGCGCGGATCGACCACAATCAGCTTCGCGCCGCGATTGGCCTTCGCCTCCGTGACCCACTTGAACCCGCAAGGATGCGCTTCGGCGGCATTGCCGCCCATGATGACCACGAGGTCGGTGTTCTTGATGTCCGTCCAGGAGTTGGTCATTGCGCCGCGGCCGAATGTTGGAGCCAAACTGGCTACCGTAGGGCCGTGTCAGACACGCGCTTGGTTGTCGAAGACCAGCATCCCGGCGCTGCGGACGACCTTGTAGGTTTCCCACGCCGTTTCGTTCGTTGTCGCGGAGGCCGCAAGGAAGCCGGTCGTCGTCCACCGGTTCACCGGCACGCCCGCCTCGTTTCTCTCGACGAAATTGGCGTCGCGGTCGTCCTTCATCAGCCGGACGATCCGATCGAGGGCCTCATCCCAGCTAACCCGCTCGAACTTGTCCGAACCGGGCTTGCGGATCATCGGATATTTCAGCCGCGTTTCGGACTTGACGAAATCGAGCAGCGCCGCGCCCTTCGGACAGAGCGTGCCGCGATTGGTCGGATGATCGGTGTCACCCTCGATATGGATGATTTCCGCCTTCTCGCCCTTCGTCCGGTCACCCTTCGAATACATGATCACGCCGCAGGCGACGGAACAGTAGGGACAGGTGTTGCGGGTTTCGGTCGTGCTCACGAGCTTGAAGGCGCGGATCGCTTCGGCATGCGCGGCTTCGATTTCACCGAAGCCTAATGATCCGAGCGCCGTGGCCGCCGCCCCGGCACCGACGGCGCCCAGGAATTGGCGCCGCGAGAGTTCCATGTTCATAGCATGACACCTCCCTGAAACCGGCCTTGCCGACAAGGGGCGTGCCGGAGAATTTGGGTCCGCCTTTTGACAAGAAAGACGTAAAATCGGCGTTGCAAGTTTAAATCTTAATCCTCCCTATCCTATTGTCAAATCGATAAGAACTCCAAATCCAGAATATGATATCCAACTTACATCTAAATTGGTGCGAGCGTGTATTAACCGCAGCGGACACAATCGGGAGCATCGGCGGTCGAGCGGTTTCTCTCACATCTCCGTGAACCCATTTGACCGTTGCTGGCGGGTGTTCCCCGGCAAATTGACGCTCTCACTCGGATCAACCATAATAACACTATGGGCTTGCACGCCGCTCCCGAGGTTCGGGGCATTGCGCACCAACTGTCGCTTTGGGCCGCCGCCGGAAAGGGCGAGCCGGTACGCCCTGCGCCCATCTCATTTCCTGTAGCGTTCGAACCCATGCCCACCGCATGGCAATTCCGCGCCGGCATATCGACCGCAATTTCGTCTGACGGAGCGCCGCCTCGCGGGCGGTTTTTTGTGAAGCCTTCCAGCGCCGTGCGTCTTCTCAGACGCATAAATGTCGCTGTAGCACTTTGAATCGCTGCATGTTTTTATCCTTATCGAATACGACTTAAGGAAACATGCAGTAGGAGGCCGCTATGGACAGTTCCACTGCAACACCCCCGTTCCGCCTGACCGCGCTTGCCCACGGCGGCGGCTGCGGCTGCAAGCTGGCGCCTTCGGTCCTGCAGCAGCTGCTTGCCGATCAGCCTGCGGGCGGGTCTTTCGCCCGGCTGCTCGTCGGCACCGAGACTGGCGACGATGCCGCCGTCTGGCAGCTCGACGATGAGACCTGCGTGATCGCCACCACCGATTTCTTCATGCCGATGGTCGATGACCCCTTCGACTTCGGCAGGATCGCCGCAGCCAACGCCATATCCGACGTCTATGCCATGGGCGGAAAACCGATCATGGCGCTCGCCATTCTCGGCATGCCGATCGACAAGATGCCGGCCGAAATGGTGCGGGAGATCCTGAAGGGCGGCAGCGCGATCTGCGCCGAGGCCGGCATTCCCGTCGCCGGCGGCCACTCGATCGATTCCCCCGAGCCGATCTACGGACTGGCGGTGATCGGCACGGGCTCAACTGCCAATATCAGGCGCAACAGCGGCGCAGAGGCCGGTGACGCGCTGATCCTGACGAAAGCGCTGGGTGTCGGGATCTATTCGGCGGCGTTCAAGAAGGGCGCGCTGCCAGCGGATGCCTATGCCGAACTCATAGCCTCGACGACGCTTCTTAACCGCATCGGCGCCGAGCTCGCCAAACATTCTCACGTCCATGCAGTCACCGATGTCACCGGTTTCGGCATTCTCGGCCACGCACTCGAGATGGCGCGAGGGTCGAACAAGCGGATAGCGATCGATGCCGACGCCATTGCGCTCTTTTCCCATTGCTCCGAACTCGCAGAGCAAGGCTTCGTGACCGGCGCATCGCATCGTAACTGGGCAAGCTACGGCATGGACGTCGCCTTGCCGGACGATCTTTCGATCTGGCGGCGCCACATCCTCACCGATCCCCAGACCTCCGGCGGCCTGCTCGTATCATGCCGAGCCGATCAGGCGGACGCGCTGCTCGAAGAGATCGTGGCCGCAGGCTATCCCGCAGCGCGGATCATCGGCGCGGTCGAGGAAGGCGAACCGGGCCTGCGCGTCACGGCCTGACCGCGTCTTGTCGAGAAATATTGCTCGGTATCGACGATGCTCGCCAAGACGGCGACGATCGCCCACGGCTTAGAGGGCACGCTACCAGGTGCCGGTAGCGAGCGCGAAGGGTGACCATTCGGCAAAATCGTAGCGGATCGGCAGCGCGTCCGGCCGCCAGACGATGCGGCGCGGGCGGAAATGCCAGTAGCGCTCCGCCCCTTCGAGAGGCTTGGCGGGGTGGTCGAACATGAGCTCGGCCGCGCCGGTCATCTGCAGCAGGCCACCCGTCGAGAAGTCCGGGAAGACCAGCCCGGCGCGCGGATTAAGCGCGATATTGCCGAGCGTGTTGAAGAAGCGGTTGCCGACGAAATCCGGGATCGTTAACCAGCCGTCTTCGCCGACATCGACGAATCCCGCGCGGCCGCCGCGATGGGAAACGTCCACCTGCCGGCCGGCGGGAAGGTCCGCATAGGTCGCTACGAAGAAGGCGTCCGCTTGCCGTATCAGGGCGCGGGCGGGTGCGTCGAGCTCTGAACTCCAGGTGGGGGGCACCGCCGGCGGCTCCGACGGATCGCGCACGAACTGCACCTGGCGGAGCTGGATGTATTTCGGGCAGTTGCCGAAGCTCTGGCCGACTTTCAGATCGAACCCTCGCGCGTGTCGGCTGAGGGTGCCGTTAAGCCGGTTACGCCGGCGCGTGGACAGATCGATGCCGAGGAGAGCGAGCGAGGCGCCATCCTCCATGCCCGCCTCGGCCGGGTCCGCCGGCTCTCTGGCGAGCTCGACGGTGAGCCGGTGGGCGTCCGGTGCATTAAGGAAGCCGGGGCGCCCCGCCCGGAGCGTCGCCCAAACGTCGCCGGTCTGGTCGACCGCCCCCAGCACTACCATCGGCAGGAGAGGATAGAATTCGCGGTGCTGGTCGATCAGATGATCGCGCAGAACCCGGCGACCGATCTCGTCCATGCGTGCTTCCACACCGAACCGCCTCTGCAGCGCAAGCTCGCCCGCATGCCAGGGCGAAGGATCGAAAGGGGGACTGTCCATGATTGCGGCTCCCTAGATCACGATGGGTCGAACCGACCAAAATCATAAACGTGATCGATTCTAATAAGTTAGAGCGTGATGCGGGCGGAAAACCGCGCACACTTTTCCTCATCCCGCTGTACAGCGCCGTGTGTCCTTAAGGACGCACAAAGGACGCTGTAACTCTTTGAACCTACGCATCGTGCTTTCCGAAAATCGGGTCCGATTTTCGGGCCGATGCGCTAGGCTACCAGACCGACGGGTGTCTTCTGGAAATCGACAAAGCCCGGCAGCGCCTCGATGCGACCCAGCCAGGCGCGGATGTTGGCATAGGGCTGAAGATCAACGTCGCCTTCCGGCGCGCTTGCCACGTAGCTGTAAAGCGCGACATCGGCGATAGTCGGCCGGTCGGCAGCGATCCAGCTCCGGCCCGCAAGCGCCGCCTCGATCAGCGTCAGGATCGCGTGAGCGCGGGGAATGACCTCTTCCGGCCGATAGGGCGCCTTGAACACGTTGATGAGGCGCGCCTGCGCCGGGCCATGGGCGATCTGGCCGGCGGCGACCGAAAGCCAGCGCTGAACGGCGGCCGCACCCCCGGGGTCTTCGGGCAGCCAGTCCGTGCGTCCCGCCTTCTTCGCAAGATAGACCAGGATGGCGTTGGAATCCGAAATGATCGCGCCGTCGTCATCAAGCACCGGAACCTGAGCGAAGGGGTTGAGCGCGAGGAACTGCGGCTCCTTGTGCTCCTTCCTGGCGAGATCGACGAACACGAGCTCGTGCTCGATTCCGATCAGCGAGAGAAAGAGCCGGGCGCGATGCGCATGGCCGGACAGCGGATGATGGTAGAGCTTCATGTTTGCCTCGTGGAGAAGAGAAGAACGGCACCAGAATGATTGTTAACCGAGAAGTTGATAAGCACCCAGAAAGGCATTAGACAATTTCACTGAACGCAATAATGTGCGAAAGCGGGAAGGCGATGGATCGCTGGCAGGCAATGCGGATCTTCGTGCAGGTGGTGGAAAGCGGCGGGTTTGCGCCTGCCGCCAAGATACTGCACCTAAGCCCGCCATCGGTGACGCGGGCGATTGCGAGGCTGGAGGAGATGATCGGCACGCGGCTGCTCGTCCGCACGACCCGTTCGCTGAAGCTGACGGCGGCGGGCGAAGGCTACGCGGCCGATTGCCGGCGCATTCTGGCGGAGATTGCCGAGGCGGAGGCCAATGCGGCAGGCAGCTTCACGCACCCGGCGGGATTGCTCACGGTGACGGCGCCAGCCCTTTTTGGGCGCATCCACGTCCTCCCCGTTGTCCTCGATTTTCTCGATCACTACCCTGCCATGCAGGTGAAGACCGTCTTCGTCGACCGGGTGACCAATCTGGTCGAGGAAGGGTTGGATGTCGCCGTGCGCATCGCCGCGCTTCCCGCCTCGGGCCTCATCGCTCGCCGCGTCGGTTCGGTCAGGCAGGTCCTCTGCGGCTCGCCGGATTATTTCGCCCGCTTCGGCGAGCCGACGGAACCGCAGGATCTTGCTCAACACCGCGTCATCGGCCGGGAGGGTCTTTTCGGCCATTCGGAATGGCTCTTCGGCCGTGACAGCAGCATTCGCGTTCCGATCAGCGCCCGTCTCATCGTCAACACCAATGACGCGGCCATTTCTGCCGCGGTCGCCGGTTGGGGACTGTCGCGCTTTCAGTCGTACCAGGTGGCGCCGGAGATAGAGGCCGGCCGGCTCAAGGTGGTGCTTGCCGACTACGAGCGCGAGCCGGTGCCGATCCACATCGTGCACGCGGAGGGGCGCATGGTTTCCGCCCGCGTTCGTGCGTTCGTGGATTTCGCGGCCGAGCGCCTACGGCGCCGCGCGGGCGTGAATGCCGCTCCAAAAGAGTCGAGGCAGGCAAGGACCGGCAGTCCGCCTCACGCCTTTCCATAGCCGCCGCCGGTCGGCGTCACGACGGTGAAGGCCTCGCCGGCTTCCAGAACCGTGTGGGCGCAACCCGGCAGTTCCTCGATACGGCCGTCATTGCGCCGAACACTGTTGCGGCCGAGTTCGCCCGGCTCTCCGCCCTTCAACCCGAAGGGCGCGACGCGGCGGTGGCCGGAAAGGATGGCGAAATCCAGCCGTTCGCGGGCGCGGATGGTGCGCTTGGTGCCATTGCCGGCCAACCACTTTCCGCGGCCGCCGGAACCTTCGCGGACATGGAAATCCTCCAGCACCACCGGGAACCGCGTTTCGAGAATTTCGGGATCCGTGAGCCGCGAATTGGTCATATGGGTGTGGACAGCGTCGGCGCCGTTATAGCCGGGACCCGCGGGCGCGCCCGAGCAGATCGTTTCGTAATACTGGTAGTTCGCATTGCCGAAGGTCAGGTTGTTCATCGTGCCTTGCGCGGCCGCCTGTGCCTCGACGGCGCCGAACAGGCAATTGGTCACCGCCTGGCTGACCTCGACATTGCCGGCGACCACCGCCGCCGGATAACGTGGCGTCAGCATCGTGCCTTCAGGGATAATGATACGGATCGGGCGCAAGCAGCCGGCATTCATCGGAATATCGGCCTCGACCAGCACCCGGAACACATAGAGTACCGCCGCGCGCGTCACCGGCGCCGGCGCGTTGAAATTGTCCGAGCGCTGCTCCGACGTGCCGGTAAAATCTACCGTCGCCTCTCGGCTTTCGCGATCGACGGAGATCTTCACGACGATCCGGCAGCCCTGGTCCATTTCGTAGGAGAACGCGCCGTCGCGCAACTGGTCGAGCACGCGACGCACGCTCTCGGCCGCATTGTCCTGGACGTGCCCCATATAGGCCTCGACCACCTCCTCGCCGAACTGGGCGATCATCTTCCTGAGCTCGGCCACGCCCTTTTCATTGGCGGCGACCTGCGCCTTCAGGTCGTTGACGTTCTGCAGGATGTTGCGCACCGGATAGCGCGCGCCGTTGAGAAGCTTCTCCAACTCCTCCTCGCAGAAGCGGCCGCGGTCGATCAGCTTGAAGTTGTCGATATAGACGCCTTCCTCCTCGATATTGGTCGCAAGCGGCGACATCGATCCCGGCGAGATGCCGCCGATATCCGCGTGGTGGCCGCGGCTTGCGACCCAGAAGCGGATCTCGCGGCCGGCATCGTCGAAGACCGGTGTGCAGACCGTCAGGTCCGGCAGGTGCGTGCCGCCATTATAGGGCGCATTGATCAGGAACACGTCGCCCGGATGGATGACCGGGTTTTCGCGGATCGCGGTCGCGACGGAAGCATCCATCGAACCGAGATGCACCGGCATGTGCGGCGCGTTGGCGACGAGATTGCCGTTGTTGTCGAAGACCGCGCAGGAAAAGTCGAGCCGTTCCTTGATGTTGACCGAGTAGGCGGTGTTCTGCAGCGTGACGCCCATCTGTTCGGCGATCGACATGAAGAGATTGTTGAAGATCTCCAGCATGACAGGATCGGCCCGGGTGCCGATGGCGGTGCGCGCCGGCAGCGGCTTGATGCGCGTGAGGACGATATGATCCTTCGCCGTCAGCTCCGCCTGCCAGCCGTCTTCCACTACGATCGTCTGGTTGGCTTCGATGATGATCGCCGGCCCTGCCAGCCGTTGCCCCGGCTCGATCTCGGAGCGCAGCACCACCGGCGCGTCGTGGAACGCACCTTGCGAATAGAAGCGGGTTCGCCGTCCGAGATCAGGCGCACCGGAGGTGACGGCAAGGCCGTCCGCTTCCATCTGCGCCGCACCGCCGCCGACCGTCTCGACCTCAACCGCATCGATCACCAGCGGCTTGTTCTCGGCGATGAAGCCGAAGCGGCGCTTGTGCAGGCGCTCGAATTCGGCGCGCAGCCGCGTCGCATCGTCCTGCTTCGGGAAGCTCGCTTCGACGGCGAGAACCGTGTCCGTGCCGGCATAGCGGATGTGGGCGCGCAGATGGGTGCGCGTGCGCTCGCGGACGATACCCTGCGCCTGGAGTTCGTCGAGGCACTCGGATTGCAGTTCAGCGCCGAGAGCGGCGAGCGCAGCCGGCGCCGCATCGTCGAGGGCGACGCCAAGCGCTTTCTGCCGGGTGGCTCGGATATCGGCGAGGCCCATGCCATAGGCAGACAAGAGGCCCGACATCGGATGCAGGAGAATGCTCGTCATGCCGAGCGCATCGGCGACCAGGCAGGCGTGCTGGCCGCCAGCGCCGCCGAAGCAGTTCAGCGCATAGCGCGTCACATCATAGCCGCGCTGGACGGAGATCTTCTTGATCGCTTCGACCATGTTGGCGACCGCAATGCGGATAAAGCCGTCGGCGACCTCTTCGGGGCTGCGCCCATCGCCGATTTCGGCCGCGAGTTCGGCAAAACGCGCCCGCACCGTCGCGACATCGAGCGGCAGGTTCTGCTCCGGTCCGAACAACGCCGGAAAGAATTCCGGCATCAGCTTGCCGAGCATCACATTGGCGTCGGTCACGGCGAGCGGTCCGCCGTTGCGGTAGCAGGCTGGTCCCGGATTGGCACCGGCCGAATCCGGGCCGACGCGAAAACGCTCGCCGTCGAAATGGAGGATCGAGCCGCCGCCGGCGGCGACCGTGTGGATCAGCATCATCGGCGCCCGCACGCGCACGCCAGCGACCTCGGTCTCGAAGGCGCGCTCGTACTCGCCGTCGAAATGGGCGACGTCGGTCGAGGTTCCGCCCATGTCGAAACCGATGATGCGATCGAAACCCGCCGCCTCTCCGGTCCTCGCAAGGCCGACGACGCCGCCGGCCGGACCGGAAAGGATGGCATCCTTGCCTTGGAACATGTCCGCCGCCGTCAGGCCGCCTGACGACATCATGAACATGATGCGAGCACCGGAGCGCCCGACGTCGAGTTCCTGCGAGACCTGCGCCACATAGCGGCTCAGCACCGGCGAGAGATAGGCGTCGATGACGGTGGTATCGCCGCGGCCGACATATTTGACGAGCGGCGATACCTCGTGGCTGACCGAGACCTGCTCGAAACCCATCGCACGAGCCAGCCGTGCCACCAGCGCCTCGTGCTCGGGGTATTTGTAGGCGTGCATGAGGACGATGGCGATCGCCCCATAACCCTTCGCCTTCAGGTCTTCGAGCGCACACCGCGCTTCATCCTCGCTCATCGGCCGCTCGATCGTTCCGTCCGCGAGCACGCGCTCTTCGAGTTCCACGATGTCCTGGTAGAGCGCCTCCGGCTTGATGATTTCGGTCGCAAAAATCTTCTTGCGTTCCTGGTAGCCGATCCTCAGCGCATCGCGGAAGCCGCGCGTGGTGATCAGGGCCAGCCGCTCGCCCTTGCGTTCGAGAAGCGCGTTGGTGGCGACGGTCGTTCCCATCCGCACCTCGCCGATCAGGCCGGCCGGTATAGGTTCGCCCGCCGGAAGCCCGAGAAGCTGCCGGATGCCATGCACCGCCGCGTCGCGGTAAGCCTCGGGATTTTCGGAGAGAACCTTCAGCGCGTGGAGCGCGCCCTTGGGGTCGCGGCCGATGACGTCGGTGAAGGTGCCGCCACGATCCACCCAGAAGTCCCAGGTCCAGGTTCTGCTCATCTTCATCCCTCGCTTGCCGTATCCGCTTTCAGGTCACTGAAAGCGGATACGATGCTCAAGATCAATCCGAAATCGCGATAAGGCGAGGAAGCACTTCACATTCGTCATTCAGCGGCAGGGAAGCGGTCGGCGCCGTTGTTGCGCTCGGCCAGACCGCGGCCGGGATGGGCCCAGCGATAGCCGAGAAGCCTGCCCCTGTCGGTCCCCGCGCGATCGATCCGTGCCTTGCGGATTCGGCAGCGTCCGCTGTCCGTCTCTCCCTGCGGCGATCGAACCGGCTCAGCGAGCGCCCCAGGTGTCGGTCAGCCGGTAACCCTCGGGCCAGGGATCCGAAGGATCGAGCATATGCTGATGAACGCCGGTGATCCAGGCGCGGCCCGAGATTTCCGGCAGGATCGCCGGTCGGCCGCCGACCTCGGTGGTGCCGACGATACGGCCCGTGAAGGTCGAGCCTATCAGCGATACAGCCGTCAGCCTGTCCTCCGGTCCCATCTCGCGGCGGGCGTGTAACACGGCCATGCGTGCCGAAAGCGCCGTGCCGGTGGGCGAGCGGTCGACTTTGCCCGGCTGGATGGCGACGGCCGCTCCGGTACGCAGGCCCTCCGCCGTCCGCTCCACGGGACCCGCGAAGAGACAGAAGGAGAAATGCCGCCAGTCGGGATTTTCGGGGTGGTGAAAGCCGAACTGCGCATTGGCGGCATTGGTGATCCGCACGCCCAGGCGAGCGATATCATGGGCCTCGTCCGGCTTGAGGCTGAAGCCCATTGCGGCAGCATCGACGATGACGAAGCTGTCGCCGCCATAGGCGGTGTCGACGGTCCGCGTGCCGAGGCCTTCGACCTCAAGCTTTGCGTCCAGCCGCTCCGCGAAGCTCGGCAGGTTCTGCACGAAGATGCGTTCGGCCTTGCCGTTGCGGCATTCGGCACGGACGCGCACGAGACCGCCCGGCGCTTCGAGCGTGATCTCCGTCACCGGCTCCTGCATCGGGAGGATGCCGCTGTCGAGGAGCACCGTGGAGACGCAGATCGAATTCGAACCGGACATGGGCGGCGTGTCTTCCGGTTCCATGATGATGAAGGCGGCATCGGCCTCCGGGTGCTTTGGCGGAACCAGCAGATTGACGTGGCGGAAGACACCGCCGCGCGGTTCGTTGAGGACGAAGTTGCGCAACGTCTGGTCGCGGGCGATCCAGCGGCTCTGTTCCCAGATCGTCTCGCCCGGCGGAGGCGCAGCGCCGCCGACGATGACATCACCCACCTCGCCTTCGGCGTGGGCGGAGATGACATGAATGGTTTTCGTGCTGCGCATCGCGAACTCCTTTCAGGATAACCAATCTGGCAGCCGTGCCGGGACGCGCCCGGTCAGAGCCGCGGTGATGCAGTCGGCGAGGCTGCCGAAGCGCACGGTGCGGCCGGAGAGACCGGGACCGTAAT
Source organism: Sinorhizobium sp. 8-89 (assembly GCF_030124325.1). GTDB lineage: Bacteria > Pseudomonadota > Alphaproteobacteria > Rhizobiales > Rhizobiaceae > Sinorhizobium. The sequence continues at coordinate 67,337 of NZ_JASKLR010000022.1, read as the reverse complement.
GGGCGTATTTGCCCGAATTGGTAATCAGCGCGCGGGTTTTGGTCGGGAATACCGGCTCGGAAATCGAGCACCAGCAGAGATCCGGCAGAACCTGCACGCCGCTCATCTCGAGCCGGGCGAGCGTACCCTCGCTGCGCGCCTCGGCGATGATCTGGTGCGCGGCCGTGACGATCACCGCGACCTCGGGGTGCCGCTTGCGCCCGCCGAGCGCATCGGCCAGCGCGCGACATTCGCCGAGCGAGGCATGCGGGCTGCCGATGGCGACGAGTTCCACTTCGTCCGGTCCGTCGTTCAAGCTCGACCAGGCTGCGGCCATGTCGGCACGGGTGATCGTTACGTGGTCGGCGTCTTCGGCCGCCGCGCCGTCCGCCTCGGGCGTGATGCCCTCCACATGCAGCATCGGCGCGGCGGAGGTGGTGCCGAACGCGGCGCAGAGCGCCTTGAGATCGTCGCGCGTGGGCTGCCCTGCGGCGAGCCCGCGCAGGAGCGGTATACGATCCGGCGCAGCGCGACCGGCAAGGTAACCGACCAGCGGCCAGAAAGCGTCGTCTACGCCTTCCGGCAGGTCGACGTCGATCACCCGTCGGGCCTTCCTATGTTCGTCCAGGTAGACGCCGGAACGCGGTGCACGTCCGGTCAGCGCGATGCAAAGGTCGAGAAAATCGGGATGCTTCGCCGTCCGCGCGCCGAGAGCGCTATTGGCGAAGATCACGGCATTGGATTCTGCCCAGGCGATGGATTCGCCGGCGCGTGGTGCACTGTTGAGCAGATAGGGCGAACAGGTGAAGGTCGGACGGCAGCCCATGCGGACATAGGCGTCGGCCAGTCGCGCCGCCGGGTCGCCGAAGGCGGCCGGCACGCCCTGCGCCTGCCAATTGGCGCGGTCGACCGAAATGGCGTTCATGGTCGTCGGCATCCGGACCTCAGCACCCATCTCCGCCATCTTCTCGGCGAAGGTCAGGTTGGCTGGGCTCGCATAGATGCAGCCGTCAATATGGCCCTGCACCACGTCCACGAGTCCTTCTGCCCCCTGCTGTGCCGCCATGGCGCAGATAATGCGCATCGCCTGCTGGACCGCGACGCCGTCGCGGCCATCCAGCATGGCGCGATCAGCCTTGGAAAGGTCGAGCGCAGCCGTGGCCGGTGGTTCGACCATGATCGTCAGGCCATCCGCCTCGATCGCTGTGTCGCTGATCCGAGCTGTCTTTGCTTGCGAAAGCGCTTCAAAGGCCTTGCGGGAGACCCGCAATACCGGCAGCGGCTTGCCGAACATTTCGGCGGCGATCAGCGCGCCGAGGGTCAGGACGTCCTCGGCTTCGCAGAATACCAGCGCGGCCGGGGCTCGACCCGTCAGCGCGAGGTCGAGCAGTACGCCCGAGCCGGTGCAGGAGCCGCGGCTCGACGGCATCAGCAGGATGCCGCCGGTCAGACAGTTGCCGTGCAGCGGGTGGTGCACATCGATCACCCGGCCAGTCGCCGGATCGACCCCGCCCCAGAAGCTCAGCGCCTCCATGGTGGCGACGATCGGGCCACGGGCAGTGCCGGTGAGAATGCTGCGAGCGGAGATCGATCGGGTCATTTTACGACAAAGCCATGAGCAAAGGGGTCGCGGTCGTCGATGAAGATCGTGTTGATGCCGGTCATCCGCGCCCATCCGGCGATGGAAGGAATGATGGCATCGCGGTCTGCGACCTTGGTCGCGGCCTCGACGCGGCCCTTGAACAGTGAGCCGATGATCGATTCATGCACGAACTCGTCGCCTACCTTGAGCTTGCCCCTGGCGGCGAGCTGCGCCATGCGCGCCGACGTGCCCGTACCGCAGGGCGAACGGTCGATGGCCTTTTCGCCGTAGAACACGGCGTTGCGCGCATGCGCCTCAGCCTGCGTCGGCGTGCCCGTCCACTGAATGTGGCTGAGGCCCCGGATCTCCGGATGCTCGGGGTGGACGAATTCATATTTGGCGTTCAATGCCGCGCGCAGCTTCGGGCTCCAGCCGACGAGTTCGCCGGCCGTATGGTCGGCCATGTCGCGGAAATTCTTTTGCGGCTCGACGATGGCATAAAAGTTGCCGCCATAGGCAACGTCGACGACGATTTCGCCCAGGCCCTCGACTTCGGCGGTCAATCCCTCGGCGTAGAGAAACCCGGGCACGTTGGTCAGGCGTACCTCCTCGACGAACCGGCCCTCCTGGTGATAGGTGATGTCCACCTTGCCGGCCGGTGCGTCGATCGACAGCTTGCCGGGTTCGCGCGGGGTGATCAGCCCGTTCTCGATCGCCATGGTGATGGTACCGATCGTGCCGTGACCGCACATCGGCAGGCAGCCGGAGGTCTCGATGAAGAGCACCGCGACGTCGCAGTCCGGTCGCGTCGGTGGATAGAGGATCGAACCCGACATCATGTCGTGCCCGCGCGGCTCGAACATCAGGCCCGTGCGGATCCAGTCGAATTCCCTGAGGAAGTGGGCGCGCTTCTCCAGCATGTTGGCCCCCTCCAGTCTTGGCCCGCCGCCGCAAACGAGGCGGACCGGATTGCCGCAGGTGTGACCGTCGATGCAGGAGAAGGTGTAGGTGGCCATGGTCGGTGCCCTGTCAGAATCTTTGTGGCGAGAAGGATTGAATGTCGATGGCCGGCCTCTGGCCGGTCAGGAGATCGGCGACGAGCCGGGCGGTCCCCGCCGATTGCGTCAGGCCGAGGTGACCGTGACCGAAGGCGTAGATCACATGCGGCGTGGCGCGGGCGCGGCCGATCGCCGGCAGGCTGTCGGGCAGCGACGGACGGAAGCCCATCCATTGCACGCCACCTTCGCTTTTCAGCCCCGGCAGGAAGGTCTGCGCCTTCTTCAGCATGGCTTCCGCGCGTCGGAAGTTCGGCGGCAACTTCAAGCCACCGAGTTCCACGGCGCCGCCGACCCTGATGCCGGTCGAAAGCCGCGTGACGACGAAGCCGTGGCCGCCGAAGGTGACCTGGGTCCGCAGATCGAAGGCGTTCGAGGGAAGCGTGGTATTGTAACCGCGCTCGGTCTCGAGCGGAATGCGCTCGCCAAGGGTGCGGGCGATACGGTGCGAGAAGGCGCCGGCCGCAAGCACCACGTGGCGGGCGCGCCGCGTCTTGCCGTCCGCCGCCGTCAATTCGACCCCGCCCTCCACCGGTCGCAGTGCCGCGATCTCGGCGCGTTCGATCGCACCGCCTTGGGCGCGGAAATGGTCCGCAAGTGCCAGCGTGTAGAGCTTCGGATCGGCGATCGAGTACCAGCCGGGCGTGAAGGTCCCATTAGTGAAGCGCGGCGCAAGGCCGGGCTGGATCTCGCGCATGGCCGAGGCGTCGAGGTGACGGAACTCGATGCCGTGCTCCGCCCGCGCCTTCCAGCCGGGCAGCGAAGCCTTCAGCTCTGCCTCGCTTTCATAGACCTGAAGATTGCCCTCTTTGCGCAGCATCGGCAAGGTTCCGGTCGCCGCGAGGAAGGGCTCCAGCTCCGCCTTTGACAGGTCCATCATCGCCGTTTGTGCTGCCGTCGAATGCGCCACCCGCTTCGGCGAGCAGGCGCGCCAGAAGCGGAACATCCACGGTGCGATCTGTGCGGCGTAGGCGGGCGGAACGGTCAGCGGCCCGAGCGGATCGAGCAGCCACCTCGGCGCCTTCTTGAGGATACCGGGCGAGGCGAGCGGCAGGATGTCGGTGAAGGCGAAAGCCCCGGCATTGCCGGCCGAGGCTCCGGCAGCGGGGCCTTCCCGGTCGAGCACGGTGACCGAAAGCCCCCGCGCCTGGACCGCGATTGCGGCGGAAAGGCCGACAACGCCGGCGCCGATGACGATGACGTCAGGCTGGGCTGCATCCTTCATGATCGCCTCAGTGCGTCGCTGCGAGGAACTTCTGCAGTTCGGGATCCTTCGGCGCACCGAAGAGCGCTTCCGGCGGCGCAATCTCTGCCATTACGCCCTTGTGGAAGAATGCCACCCGGTCGGACACCTCGCGGGCGAACTTCATCTCGTGCGTGACGCAGATCATCGTCATGCCCTCGGAGGCGAGCATGCGCAGCGTATCGAGCACTTCGCCGACAAGCTGGGGATCGAGCGCCGAAGTTACTTCGTCGAACAGCATGTATTCCGGCGACATGGCGAGCGCGCGGGCGATTGCCATGCGCTGCTGCTGGCCGCCCGACATGCGGGTCGGATAGACCGAGAGCTTCTCGCCGAGGCCGACATGGGTGAGCTGCTTGACGGCAATCTCCTCGGCCTTCTCCTTGGAAAGGCCGAGGACCTTGCGCGGCGCCAGCATGACGTTCTCGAGAACGGACAGGTGCGGGAAGGCGTTCCACTGCTGAAAGACGATGCCGATCTTGCGGCGCAGTTTGTTGAGGTCGGTCGTCTTGGCGTGGACCTCGGTACCATCGACCATGATGCGGCCCGCATCGATCGGCTCGAGGCCGTTGATGCAGGTGAGCAGCGTCGATTTGCCGGAGCCGGAGCCGCCGATGACCGTCACGACTTCACCCTTCTCGACGGTGAGGTCGATGCCTTTGAGAACCTCCAGCGAGCCGAAGGATTTGCGGACGTTCTGGATCTCAATCATTGGACCACCGTTTTTCAAGATAACCGCCGAGCCGGGCGATTGGGAAGCTGATAAGGAAGTAGATGGCACCGCAGATCATGAGGATGAGCAGCGGTTCCTGCAGGCGGGTGACGAGCACCTGCGAAGCGCGCAGCAGTTCGATCAGCCCGAGCCAAAGCACGAGCGCGGAGTCCTTCATGACACCGAGCGTCAGGCCGATCCAGGACGGCAGCGAAACGCGGGTGGCAAGCGGCGCCACGATGTAGCGCATGTCCTGCCACCAGGTCATGCCGAGCGATCGGGCGGAGCGCCGTGTCGTCGGCGGCACCGAGGCTATGCCGCCGCGCACGATCTCGGTGCAATAGGCGGCCGTATAGAGCGACAGCACCACGCAGGACGTCGTGAACGGAGGCCAGCCGAGCTTGGCGATCGACTGGAAGGCATTGCCGAGGACGAGCTGGATCAGCAGCGGCACCGAGCGGAAGACGTCGAGCAGGAAGGTGAGCGGCGCCGACCAGTAAGGACCGACCTGGTTGCGCACGACGCCGAAGATGACACCGAGCACGGTGCCGGCCGCGACCGAGACGGCCGTGACCGCGAGCGTCATCAACGCACCCTGTGCGAGAAAGCCGAGATCACTTAGGGTGAGGGCGGTATTGAACATCTCTCACCTCTCAGTAGCGGAACAGGCGCGAGGCGAGCGCACGCGCCGCCAGCGTCACGGCCTTGGCGATGACGTAGTAGATCACCGCGGCAAGGGCGAAGAATTCAAAGGTGCGGAACGACCGCGCGTTCAACTCCTGGGTGACGCCGGCGAGATCGGAATTCATGCCGACGGTGACGCCGAGCGACGTCATCAGGATCGCCCAGACCATCTGGTTGGTGGCGGGCAAGAATGCAACGCGCAGCATCTGCGGCAGGACGATGTAGCGGAAGGCCTGCACCGGGGTCATCCCGAGCGAGCGACCGGCGCGCGTCTGGGTGTCCGGAATGGCCTTGAGCGCACCGCGGAAATTCTCCGCAAGGTAGCCGGCATTGTTGAATGCTATCCCGACGAGCAGCGCAGTATAGGGGCTCAGATGGATGCCGAAATTGCCGAGGCCGAAATGGGCCATGTAGATCTGGAACAGTGCCGGGGTGTTGCGGGCGATCTCAACCCAGGTCGCGGCAATGCCACCAAGGACGCGGTTCCCGGACAGGCGGCAGGCCGTCAGCGCGAGCGCGAGCGCGAGGCCGATGACCATCGACAGCAGCGCCACCTGCAAGGTGATCAGCGCGCCATCGAGCATCTGCGGCAGGGCCTTCAGCGCCTGGTTCCAATGGAAGGTATAACTGAACATTTTTCGTCTCACCCCTTCGGAAACGAATAGCGGCGCGAGGCTACAGCGCCGCGCGTCTTATGAGACGCGCAAAGGACGCTGTAGCACTTTGAATTGCTGCATGTTTTTTCCTTAATCGGCTACGATTCAAGGAGCATGCACTAGGCCTCGCGCCGCAAGAGAAGCGGCGTGATCAGCGATAGACGCCGTTGACCGTCAGTTCCGGCACCTCGCCGCCAACCCACTTTTCGTAGAGTTCCGTGTAGCGGCCGGTGCGAACCTGCTGATTGATGAACAGGTTGAGGTAGTTGATCAGGCCGTATTCTTCGCGGTTGGTGAAGAGCGCCACATAGTCGGTGTCGAACGGTGCCTTGCCGACCACGGAGATGCCGGGGAACTTGCCCGTCTTCACATTGGCCTGGGCGACAGTCGAGGTCGACACGGTGGCGTCGATCTGCCCCTGGCTCAGCGCAAGGAAGACGTCAGCCTGCGTCTGGTACGGGCGGAACTCACCGGCGCCCCAGGCCTTGACCTGGTTTTCCAGCGCGATCGCTTCGAACGTACCTGCCGTGGCGCCGACGACCTTGCCCTTCATGTCTTCGAAGGACTTGATGCCCGACTTGTCGTTGGAGGTGACAGCCATTTCGAAGGCAAAGTACGGCATGGTCATGCCAACGGTCTTGGCGCGCTCCAGCGTGTCCGAGGTCGAGGCGACGCCGACGTCAACACGGCCCGACATGAGAGCGGGAATGCGCTCCGGGAACGGGGTTTCGACGATCTCCGCCGTTACGCCGAGTGCCTTGGCAAGGTCGTTGCAATAGTCGACGTCGAAGCCGATCGGATTGTTGTTCTCGTCGCGAGAACCCATCGGCGGGAAGTCGAGCACCACGGCACAGCGCAGCGTGCCCGAGCCGATGATGTCATCAAGTTTGTCGGCATGGGCCGGGCTGGTCAGAGCCGTGGCCGCAACGAGGCCGAACGCGAGCACCGAGGTCTTCATTATCTCTCTCCCTGAAATGGTGTGTGCCGTCTTACGGCGGCGGACTATTTCGCATTGAAGCGCACAAATCAATTGCAAAAATACAAGAAAAATACAAAAAGTATATAGCCGCGCGCCCGGACGCAATTAAAGGAAGCTTTCCCTTGTGGAAAAGCTCCTTTTATTGCTTGCGCGCCGTTTGGATCAGCCGAGGAAATCTTCCGGCAGCAGGCCTTCCGGCATGTTCTGATAGGCCACCGGACGCAGGAAACGTCGAATTGACAGGGTGCCGACACTGGTTGCCCCGAAATTGGTCGAAGCGGGATAGGGTCCTCCATGCACCATGGAATCGACCACTTCAACCCCGGTCGGGAAGCCGTTGACCAGCACCCGCCCCGACTTGCGCTCAAGTACCGGGCGCAGGCGCCGCGCCGCGTCAAGGTCGGTGGAATCCATGTGGATGGTCGCGGTCAGTTGTCCCTCGAACCCGCGCGCGAGTTGCTCCATCTCTTCGAGCGAGCCTACCCGGACCACGAGCCCCAGAGGTCCGAAGACCTCCTCGCCGAGCGCATGATCCGAGAGGAACTGCGCGCCGGTCGTCTCGAAGAGATTGGGCGAGGCGGTGCGATCGGAAGACTGAGTGACGAGCAGCGGCTTGACGGCGTTGCGGCTGGCAAAGCGCGCCTGCCCGTCATGATAGGCTTTGGCGATGCCGTCGGTCAGCATCGTCTGCGGGGCGACCTTGGCGAGTGCCTCGACAGTGGCAGCCGTAAACCGGTCCGCGGCAGCACCACCGACGACCACGGCGATGCCGGGATTGGTGCAGAATTGGCCGGCGCCCATGGTCAGCGAACCGGCCCAGCCTTGGCCGAGCGTCTCCGCCCGTGCGTTCAGCGCTTCCGGCAGCAGGAACATCGGGTTGACCGAGCCGAGTTCGCCGAAGAACGGGATCGGCTCGGGCCGTGCGGCGCAGAGATCGAAGAGCGCACGGCCACCAGCCAGCGAACCGGTGAAGCCGACGGCCTTGATCAGTGGGTGCTGCACCAGGGCGTGGCCGACTTCGCGGCTACCGCCCTGGATCAGCGAGAACACGCCGGGGTGGACGCCGGTCTTGCGGATGGCTGCCTCGATTGCCTGGGCGACGATTTCGCCGGTGCCCGGATGCGCCGAATGGCCCTTCACCACCACGGGGCAGCCTGCGGCAAGCGCGGCAGCGGTGTCGCCGCCGGCTGTCGAGAAGGCGAGCGGGAAGTTCGAGGCGCCGAAGACGGCGACCGGACCGATCGGCCGCTGGATGAGCCGAATCTCCGGACGCGGCGCCGGCTGGCGGTCCGGCATCGCCGCGTCGAAGCGGCGGTCCAGGTGCTCGCCCTTATCAATATGGTCGGCGAACAACCGGAGCTGTCCGGTGGTCCGGCCGCGTTCACCCTGCAGACGGGCCTCGGGCAGGCCGGTTTCCTGGCTGCCGATCTCGGTGATAGCGTCGGCACGAGCTTCGATCTCGTCCGCAATGGCGCGCAGGAAGGCCGCGCGCTCCGCCCGCGAGGAATAGCCAAAGCTCCAGAAGGCTTCCTCGGCCGCCTCGCAGGCCCGGTTCACCAGTTCGACGGTGCCTATGGCAAAGTGATGCACCGGGCCGTGGGCCGGGGCGGAGCCGAATGTGCCCGCGCCGTCGAGCCATTCGCCGGCGACGAGGTGTTTTCCTTTTGGGGTAAAGACCATCTGACGTTCCTTTCTCAAAAAATCGGTGCTTCGGCAAAGATCAACCCGCGAACGAATTGCACTTGTCGAAACTTTGTATACTGTTTGTATGCACAACATCAACCGTTCCGCCGCCCGTAGCGACAGGAGGCAATGCCATGAGCGAAACCACAACCCTTCCCATCAGTGCTCTGCACGAGCGCGTCGAGGCGATCTTCCGCAAGGCGGGGCTCAATAGCGTTCAAGCTGGGGCGCTTGCTCGCGTCATCGTCGCCGGCGAGCGTGACGCCTGCAAATCGCACGGTATCTATCGCATCGAAGGGGCTCTGCGAACAGTGAAGGCGGGCAAGGTGAAGCCAGACGCCGTGCCGGAACTCGAAAAGCAGGAGGGCTCGGCCATCGTCAAGGTGAACGCCAAGGGCGGCTTCGCCAACCCGGCCTTCGAACTCGGCCTGCCGGTCCTGGCCGAACGTGCCCGGGCGCTCGGCCTCGCCGCACTCGTCATCAATGATTGCACGCATTTCTCGGCGCTTTGGCCTGAAGTCGAAGGATTGACGGGCGAGGGGTTCGCCGGCCTCGTCATGTGCCCGAGCTATGCGACCGTGGCGCCGACCGGCGGCAACAAGCCGCTGCTCGGCACCAATCCCTTCGCCTTCGGCTGGCCGCGCGAAGGCAAGCCGCCCTACGTCTTCGACTTCGCCACCTCGGTCGCGGCGCGCGGCGAGATCGAGCTGCACCGGCGAGCCGGCAAGCCCTTGCCGGAGGGTTGGGCGATCGATGCGCAAGGCAAGCCGACGACCGATCCTGAAGCGGCGCTCGCCGGCGCCATGCTGCCGTTCGGCGGCCACAAGGGCTCGGCGATTGGAACGATGATCGAGCTTCTCGCGGGCATTATGATCGGCGACCTGACGAGCCCCGAAGTGCTTGACTACCTCGGCACCACCACCTTGGCGCCGTTCCACGGCGAACTCATCATCGCCTTCTCGCCGGAGGCCTTCGCGGCCGGACGGCCGGGCAATCCTCTTGCCCGCGCGGAGGTTCTGTTCGAGGCGATCGTGGGTCAGGGCGCCCGCCTTCCCTCGCAGCGGCGCTTCATGGCGCGCGCCAAGTCCGAGGCAGAGGGCGTCACCTTGACACAGGCCGAGATGGACCAACTCGACCGGCTCCTCGCCCTTGGGCTGGACGCCGTCGCATAAGATAAGGCGGTCTGCACGTCTACTGCGCAACGCGTCCAATCGGACGCGTAAAGGTCGCTGTAGCATTTTGAATTGCTGCACGATGATCGATTTCGAAATCGAAGCCACCAACGAAAAAGGCCCTCCGATCGGAGGGCCTTCTGTTTTGCAGGCTGATGCGGCGATCAGGCTTTGTACTTCTGTACGGCGCCCGGGAGCTTGCTCCACTCGGCATACCAGGTGTTGAAGAGCTTGAACTGCGCTTCGACATAACCGCGCTGGCTTTCCGACAGCACGTCGGTCTCGTTGAAGTGCAGCGTGTATTCCTTGTCGCCCTTCAGCACCATCATGTACTTGAAGTAGAGAACCAGATCCGGCCCTTCGTCGAAGGAGGAAAGCACGGCAAGCGCCTGCTCCAGTTCCAGTGCGCGCTGGCGTGCATCGACGTCGCCTTCGGCGGCTGCCTGCGACAGGTTGCACATATGGATGACTTCCTTCGGCAGCACGCAGCCGATGCCGGTGATGGCGCCGGTTGCGCCGCAGTTGACGAAACCGTGGAACACGGCTGTGTCGACGCCGATCATCAGCGAAACGCCATCGTCACGGCTGGTAATGTTCTCGGCCGCATAGCGCATGTCGGCGGCGCCCCCGAACTCCTTGAAACCGACGAGGTTCGGATGTTCAGCACGCAGGGCGAAGAACAGGTCGGCGCGGGTGGCGAAACCATAATAGGGGCTGTTGTAGATGACCGCCGGCAGATCCGGAGCGGCCGAGAGAATGGCCTTGAAGTGGTTCTTCTGGGCAACGACGACCGAGCCACGCGAAAGCACGCGCGGGATGACCATCAGGCCTTGGGCACCGACCTTCTGGGCGTGGGCAGCATGGGCGACGGCGGACGCTGTGTTGACGGCCCCGGTGCCGACAATGACCGGGATGCCGGCCTTGACCAAACGCTCGACGCCTTCCATGCGCTGTGCGTCGGTCAGGAGCGGCCAATCACCCATCGAGCCGCAATAGACGACGCCGGACATGCCCTGCGCGATCAGCTCCTTCCCCTTGCGCACGAGGGCGTCGAAATCGGGGGTGCGGTCGTCCTTGCAGGGGGTCATCAAGGCGGGGATGACGCCAGAGAAAATCTTCGCCTTCATTTGAAACTCCTCTTGTCTTGTCGCGGGCCAGGGGCGTGCGCTTTGGTGCCGCTTCCGTACCTTTGAAGCGAACAATAGCGTCTTGTATTTTATTTGTCGACAAGAAAAATACAGGCCGCTACAGGTCAATGTCGAGCTTGTTGTTTCGGGTGAACAGTTTCTGCACCTGCTCGACGATCTGCTCGGCATGCGCCTTGCCGAGACGATCGGCCGCCTCCACATCGCGCGCTTCGATCGCCGCAATGATTTCCGCATGCTCGTCGACGAAGCGCTGTGGGAACTGTTCCTCATAGGATTGGTAATAGAGGCGGAGAATCCGCCGCCCTTCATCGAGCAACCGGCGGAACAGCCCGGTGAAATAGGGGTTGCGTCCAGCCTCGGCGATTGCCGCGTGAAAAGCTGCATTGGTGGCGATCATGGCCAGCGCGTCGCGCGACTGGACGGCCGCCGCATAATCTTCGTGGAAGCCGCGGATGACCGGCAGGTCTTCCGGACGGTGGTTTTGCGCCGCAAGCCGGGTCGTCACCCGGTACATCAGCACCAGCGCCTCGAAGAATGTGTGAAGGTTGAGGAAATCGATGTTCGACACCATCGTCGATCGATTCGGCAACGTATCGATCAGCCCCTCTCCTGCCAGCCGCACCAGTGCCTCGCGGATCGGCGTGCGTGAGAGCTTGAAGCGCTCGGCCAGTTGCACCTCGTCGATGGGGCTGCCGGGCGGCAAGACAAGGTCAAGGATCTCGTCGCGAAGAAGGTCATAGACCATCTTCACGCCGGAGCCCCGCTTGCGTTCCGGGAGGGAATTGTTGTCGGTGTCGGTCATTGGCAAATCCTCTTGTCGACAAAAGGAATACTTTCCCCAGACAACGGGATCAACAATTTCCGGGCGGTGCATGGCGCAGCTCAACAAGAAGTGGATATTTGCCATTCGTGGCCACAAAGCGCGAGTCCTTCGACGCCTACGCCGAGGCGTTCACCAAGCGGCGACTTGCATGACTGATTGCGGAAGCGTGACTCGACGTGTTCTGGCCATGGCACCGGTGCTGGCACGACCCGTGCCTTAGCTTTTCCGTTCATCCGGCAATATCGCGGCTCCGATCTTGATGGCTCCTCCCATGCGGGCCCGCGATCGGCACGTGTGCGACCAAAAGACCACCGCGTCAGTCGTGTTTTCCGTGAGTTCATGGTGCCGCGCGACAGACCGATACGCCGCGTCAAGGAAACGATCGGGGCACGAGCATTGCTACCGCCCAGGTGTGATCTATGGAGCCGGCCGAGCACGTTCGTACACCGCGTCAAAGCTGCGGCCGATTAGATCAACGAGTACATCCAGGCACGAAAGCGATGCTCGCCCCGGAAGAGCAGGGCGAGCCTTTTGCGATGTGGTGACGGATCTGCCGGAGGAAGCCGCCAAAGCCGCGCCCTCGTTTCGCAGGCCGTCAAAGCCGGTCGAGCCGCAGCATCGAGGTGTTGCCGACCCAGGCCTCGCGCCATCGACGCGTCGTTTTTTCAACCAGGGCCTCGTCGCCGCGTGCACGATAGACCTCGCTCAGGCCGAACAATGCCCAGCCATTGTTCGGAGCAAGATCGAGGCTCTCGAGGAAGGCCTTCTCCGCGCCATCGAGATCGCCGACGCGGAGCAGCGCCGCCCCGAGCGACTGCCCGAGCGGGTAATACCAATGGCGCGGCTCCATATAGGAAAGGAGATCCTCCACTTTCTTGGCATCTGCGAATGCGCGGGCGGCAGCCGGCCAATCATCGGCCGCTTGGGCGATACGCGCCGTGAGGACGTGCCCGGCTATTTCCAACACGTCGGCAGCGGGCATTCCGCCGGCCTCCAGCTCGCTCAAGTCGGACGATCGGGCGATCTCGGCAATCGCCGCCCCTTCGGCCCGAGCAGCCTCAAGGTCACCGCGCGCAGCCTGGGCGACCCCGCGCATATAATGCCAGGCAGCGTCAACGAAAGGGAAGGCGCCAGTGGGACGCGCGACCCCGAGGATCGTTTCAGGATCGCTGAACTGGGCATGCGCGAAGAGGGGCGCGGCCTTGATCGGCTGAACGAAGGCAGGTGCGGCGCGCGCAAGCTCGTCCGAAATCACCCCAGAGAGCTTCTGCGCCGCCTCGATTGCAGTCGGTCCGTCGCCGGCCATTTGCGCCGAAACCAGCAGGAAGTGGATATTGTGCGGATAGTAGCCGCCTGCATAGAGCCCCTCGGGCGCCACGGCCTTGAAGAACGACTCGTCCGTCGCGACCGCACGGCGGTTGACCGCAAGCGAATCCGCATAGCGTCCGACGCGGTAGTAGATGTGAGAAGGCATGTGAACGAGATGACCGGCAGCGATCTCCATCTTCGCCAGGCGATCGGCGTGCGGCTCCGCCCGCTCGGGCGTGGTCGAGGCCTCGACAGCATGGATGTAGAGATGTATCGCACCGACATGGTTCGCGTTGCGCGCCAGTACCCGTTCAAGCGTCGAGATGATCTCCGCAGTCCTTCCCTTCGGCTTTGCGCCGCCGTCGGTCCAGTAGTCCCAGGGGCTGAGATCCATCAACGCCTCTACATAAAGAACGGCAATATCGTCGTCGTTCGGAAACTTACCCGCGACTTCGGCCATGGCATCTGCATAGGCTTGGTCGAGGGCTTCACGGTCGGTATCTGGAGCGTAGCGACGGGCCAGGGCGGCGATCAACGCCTGCTCACGCGGAGATGCGTTCGGCGCCAGGGCCGTGGCCTTTGCCACCGCCGCCATTGCCGCAGCATTTGCATCGGGATCCATCGGTGCGTTGATGTTCGGGCCGAGCACGAGCGCCTCGCCCCAGAAACAAATCGCGCAAGATGGATCAAGTTCCTGTGCTTGCCTGAAGCTGCGTGCAGCCTCGGCATGGTTGAACCCGAAACTCAGCATCATCGCCTGATCGATATAGGGCTGCGCTTCTTCGCTCGCCGTAGAGGCGGAGGAGCGACGACCGGTTAGATTTGGCCACAGAGGAACTTGTGCACCATGGGTAACCGGCGTCGGAAGCTGGTTGCCGCCGAACTGTTTCAGTTCCGTGTTCTTTGCCAGGTGGTACTTCGCATCATGGGCAAGCGTCGGGCCGGCGGCGATCAGAATTGCTGCCGACAGGGCGCTGGAGAGAAGGTGCGTTTTCATGGTCATTCTCATCTGTTTTCGATCGGAGGGAGACCGTGGCACTCGGCCGCTTCACGCGCCCTTGCGCCAGTTGCTGGCTCGTGCAGAGCCGACGAGGTATTCAACTTCGAAACGCGTTACGCCGATGTCCTTGAGGATGTGATCCGGCATCTCATGCAGGGCGCAGCCGCGCGCCCGAGTGATCCGCCTCCGACGGCGGATTGTCTCGGCAACCTGTGCAGCGTGGCTCAGGAAGGCTGGGCTTCGCGCTGCGGCCAGAAAGACCGATGGATTAATGCTGAAGGAGGTCTTAGACATGGTGCTTCCCTTCTTGATCCGAGTGTCCAGCAGTCGGTTGACACTCGCCAATGCGGCCGTCGGCGACGGATTCACCGCTTTATTGCTCCTGATGCGATGGCCAGGGTTCGTTCAGCCCGCAGGCGCAATCAATCCGTCAGTGGGAATACACCGGCTGTGCCAGCGCGGCAGTTCCGGAAGTAACGGGAAGCAGCCTTTTGCGCCGCTTCAGCATCACGCGGACGCACATGGATGATGCGGCCCGGAATATCCATCCACTTTCCGTGAAATTGATGACGACTTCCGGAGGCTCGACGCACTGCAAGCGTTCACCTGCCTCCGCAGCCCTGTGGGTCGCCATAGCCTGCAACGTGACGAGCACCTTGATGCCGGTCGACATTTCGAGCTTGGGCAGCGCCGCCGCGAACGCGTCTGCGTATGGAGCAAAGGCGATGACAGCCCTTGTCGGGTCAGGTGATATCGCTCCTACGGAGATCCTAACTTCGGGGCAGGTAACTGACACCTATCTGCTTGCGCTCGCCAAGGAGCGTGGAGGTCCGTTGGCAACAATCGCAAGCTGTCAGCAGCGGTGGTCACAAGGGACAATTCTGCCTTGCACCTGATCACCACAAATAGGATGTGAATTCACGTCGATACGACGCCGCCCACCCTCGCCTAGGAGCGTGCTTTCTCCTCGGACTGCTCAGGACATGCCTCCCAGCCAAAGATGCTGCGACCGTCCCATTCGGGTGACCGGCGGAACTCCCCGGCGACAATTTCTTTTAGATCTGGGCCGGTAACGTAGTTCTCCAGCTGCCTCGCCTGATCGTCCAAGCGTCTCAGCGCCTGTAGCTCCTCATCACGACCCAGCCGCGCTTTGGTCACAGCCGATTTCATGACGCGGATCGTCTGATCGTAGATTTTGAGTGGCACGGGAAACGGGTGCCGATCCTTGCCGCCATGTGCAAGGGAGAACCGCGCGGGATCGGCAAAGCGACAGGGAGCGCCATGTACTACTTCTGCCACCATCGCGAGCGCGTTGACCGTCCGCGCACCGACGCCTGGCACGAGCAGGAGCTGTTCGAAATCTTCAGGTCCGCGATCGGCGGCCGCAGCAAGCGTTGCATGCAACCGCTTCATGTTGATGTTTTCCTCTCGCACCTCATGATGTGCCGGCATTACAAGGTGCGGCAACAGCGGTTGCGCTAGTTCCTTCGCTTTGACCTTCCGGTCCATCGCGGATACCTCCCGGACAATTCGATCCGGTCCGTGAGAGATTAAAAGGTCAAGCTGACTACGTCGCGACGCTGCGGCACGGCTGTCGGCGAGATTGACGATTTCACCTTGGCGCCTTCCTTCTATCGCTGCATGGGGGGAATCGACGAAACTGGAAATGCCTTCTGATAGCCAGTGATAGCGCCGAGCCTGTCGCTTATCGCCATTCATGCCTTGCTGCACGACCACCCATTTGCCGTCGTCGGCCACGATGAAACTGTGTAGGTAAAGGTCGAAGCCATCTTGAACCGCCGCGCTGTCGACCTTTGCGACGAGCCGGCTGGTAGTTGCAAGACCGCCGCCGTCAATGCCGACGCGGTTGCCGACGTCTATCAATTCGTCTGGTGTCTGCCTCGAGTTTCGCCCGCGTCCTCCGCAGACATGAATGCCCAGTTCCCGCGAAAGAGGTGCGAGGCCGCGCTTCAAAGCACCAATGACACTGGTTGTGATTCCGGAAGAGTGCCAATCCATGCCCATGACGCAGCCCAAGGACTGAAACCAGAAAGGGTGCGCCAACCGCCGGAGAAACTCGTCGCGGCCATATTCGATCACGATTGCTTCAGTGATGACCGCGCCAAGCTTCGTCATACGGTCGCCCAGCCACCGGGGAACCTTGCCACCATGAAGCGGGAGATCCGCACTGCCTGCTCTTTGAACCATCCGTTGCTTATAAACCGGCAGTCGGAGTTATGACAGGGAGAAGTTCTTCAAATGTTCTCTTTTCGCGCGGATTCATTAGGGGCGAAACATCCAAGTACACGCCTCGGGCAAAAGCGAACCCTTATCGACGTATTGCGCGGTGATCCGGTCTCTGCGTTTCCTACCAGTCGAGCCGCTTGACAGGGCCGGACAAAGAGCGGAAAACACCGCGCATGGGGGTTGCGATCACCCCACGAGGCGACAGCCGAAGCATCGCGTCCAATCAACCGCTCACACGGAGGACGCGTCATATGTCGTCACTGCTCGAAATTTCCCCAGAGAAACTTGCCCGCCTGATCGGCACCCCCAGATGCCACGCGCTCATCGATGTCCGGATCGATGAGGATTTCGACGCGGATCCGCGTTTGGTGCCCGGCTCGATGCGGCGCGATTATCGCAATGTACAGGAGTGGATTGCGGAGCTCGATCGCGACTCAGCGGTGGTCATATGCCATCGCGGCAAGAAGCTCAGCCACGGTGTCGCCGCCTGGCTTCGCCACTATGGCATTGCCGCCGACGTGCTCGAGGGCGGCTTCGAAGCCTGGGCTGAGCTTGGCTATCCAGCAATACCCGCTTCCGCAATCCCGGAGCGGGATACGAGCGGACGCACCGTCTGGGTGACAAGAGCGCGGCCGAAAATCGACCGCATCGCCTGCCCTTGGCTGATCCGCCGCTTCGTCGATCCGCAGGCAGTCTTCCTGTTCGTGTCGCCCACCGAGGTCGAGGTGGTCGGCGAGCGCTTCGCCGCGACGCCCTTCGACATAGATGCCCCGATCCGCTGGAGCCACAAGGGCGAGCTTTGCACCTTCGATGTCATGGTCGAGGAATTCGGTCTTTCGACCGAACCGTTGCAGCGGCTCGCCATGATCGTGCGCGGCGCGGACACCGCACGCCTCGATCTCGCTCCGGAGGCGCCCGGTCTTTTAGCGGCATCACTCGGTCTGTCGCGTATGTATGCCGACGATCTTGAGCAACTGGAGGCAGGGATGCTGCTCTACGACGCCTTTTACCGCTGGTGCCGGGATGCTACCGACGAAACGCATAACTGGCCATCGCCGAAGAAGGATTCGTGAATGACCGAGACTGCAAACAGGGCCGCGCCGGGAGCGGCGCGGCAGGAATACGCCCACGGGATTCCGTTCAGCGAGGCCGTACGAGTCTGGGCAAGAATTGCGGCCTTGAGTTTCGGCGGTCCTGCCGGCCAGATTGCGGTGATGCATCGCATCCTCGTCGACGAAAAACGCTGGATCGGCGAACACCGTTTTCTGCATGCCTTGAACTACTGCATGCTGCTGCCGGGACCGGAGGCGCAGCAGCTTGCGGTCTATATCGGCTGGCTCCTGCACCGTACCGCCGGCGGCCTCGTTGCCGGCACGCTGTTCGTGCTGCCGGGTTTCCTCTCCATCCTCGGCTTGAGCTACATCTACGCAGCCTTCGGCAATGTCACCGTCGTCGAAGGGCTGTTCTTCGGTCTGAAGGCGGCTGTGCTCGCCGTTGTCATTCATGCCGTCTTCCGGATCGGTGGCCGGGCACTCAAGAACCGGCTGATGATCGGCATCGCGGCGGCCGCTTTCGTCGCCATTTTCTTCTTCCGCGTCCCATTCCCGCTGATCATCCTGGCGGCGGGTATATTCGGCTATGTCGGCGGCCGGTCCGGTTCGCCGCTCTTCCGGATTGGCGGCGGTCACAAGGCGGGATCCGGTCCTGTCCTGAAGGACGAAGATTCGCTGCTCGGAGAGGAAACTCCGGCCCATGCCCGTCCGAACCTTTCCTGGTCGCTGCGTGTTTCGGCGGTGTTCTTCGCGCTCTGGCTCCTTCCCTTGATGCTGCTTACAGCCTTCCTCGGCGCCAACAATATCTTTACCCAGATCGGGCTGTTCTTCAGCCAGATGGCCGTCGTTACCTTCGGCGGAGCTTATGCCGTGCTCGCCTATGTCGCCCAGGAAGCGGTTCAGCACTACGGCTGGCTGAAGCCCGGCGAGATGCTCGACGGCCTCGGAATGGCCGAGACGACGCCTGGTCCTTTGATCATGGTTGTCCAGTTCGTCGGCTTCATGGGCGCCTACCGTGATCCGGGCTCGCTGAACCCGATGACGGCCGCGACGCTTGCGGCTATCCTGACGACCTGGGTGACCTTCGTTCCCTGCTTCCTTTGGATTTTCCTCGGAGCGCCTTTCATCGAGCGCCTTCGCAACAACGCGGCGCTGACCGGCGCAATGTCGGCAATCACCGCCGCCGTCGTCGGGGTGATCCTCAATCTCGCCGTCTGGTTCGGCCTGCACACGCTGTTTGCAGAGGTGGTGACGTGGAGGCTCGGATGGTTCGCGCTCGATGTCCCCGATCCATCCTCACTGGTGCTGCCATCGCTCGTGCTCACAGCGGCGGCCGCGGTCGCAATCTTCCGCTTCCAAGCTTCGATCATCGCGACGCTGCTTGCCTGCGCCGTCGCCGGGCTCGTTTGGACAGTCGGAGCAAATGCCTTGATCTAGGTTGGGCGGCATTCGACGATTGACGTTGCTGTATCTGACGATGAAGATGCCTGGACGTGGCCAAGAGCCACGTCCAGGCGGGTTTTCCGATCAGACAAGGTCAAATCGATCGGCGTTCATGACCTTGTTCCAGGCGGCAACGAAGTCCTTCACGAACTTCTCCTTGGCGTCGGACTGGGCATAGATTTCCGCCAGGGCGCGAAGCTGCGAGTGTGAACCGAAGATCAGATCGACGCGGGTACCGATCCACTTGAGTTCGTTCGTCTTGCGGTCGCGCCCTTCGTAAACGCCTTCCTTGCCGGCGATTGGAGCCCACTGCGTGCGCATGTCGAGCAGGTTGACGAAGAAGTCGTTCGTCAGCACCTCGGGACGCGAAGTGAAGACGCCATGCTCAGGCGCGCCCGCCTTCAGCACACGCAGGCCACCGACGAGAACGGTCATTTCCGGTGCCGTCAATGTGAGCAGCTGGGCGCGATCCACCAGAGCCTCTTCCGGTTTCATGAACTGCCGGCCGCCAAGATAGTTGCGGAAACCGTCGGCGCGCGGCCTGAGCGCGGCGAAGGAGGCGGCGTCGGTTTGCTCCTCCGAGGCATCCATGCGGCCCGGCATGAACGGCACGGTGATGTCCACGCCGCCAGCCTTTGCCGCCTTCTCGACGCCGGCCGCGCCAGCAAGCACGATCAGGTCGGCGAGCGAGATCTTCTTGCCGCCGGTCTGCGCGGCGTTGAAGTCCTTCCGGATGCCTTCAAGAACGGAAAGCACCTTGGCCAGTTGCGCCGGCTGGTTGACTTCCCAATCCTTCTGCGGTTCGAGGCGGATGCGCGCACCATTGGCGCCGCCGCGCTTGTCGGAGCCGCGGAAGGTCGAAGCCGAGGCCCAGGCGGTCGACACCAGTTCCTGCACCGAGAGGCCGGACGCGAGAACTCTTGCCTTGAGGTCGGCGACGTCCTTCTCGTCGACCAGCCTGTGGTCGACGGGCGGAATCACGTCCTGCCAGATCAGGTCTTCGGCCGGGACTTCCGGACCGAGATAGCGAACCTTCGGACCCATGTCGCGGTGGGTCAACTTGAACCATGCGCGGGCGAAGGCATCGGCGAACTGATCCGGGTTTTCGAGGAAATGGCGCGAGATCTTTTCGTAGACCGGATCAAAGCGCAGCGACAGGTCGGTGGTGAGCATGGTGGGAAGATGCTTCCTCGACCCGTCGTAGGCGTCCGGGATGGAAGCATCGGCATTCTTCGCCTTCCATTGATGGGCGCCGGCCGGGCTCTTGGTCAGTTCCCACTCGCAGTTGAACAGGTTCTCGAAGAAGTAGTTGCTCCACCGGGTGGGCGTCTGCGACCAGGTCACTTCCGGGCCGCCCGTGATCGCGTCCTTGCCGATGCCCGTCCCATAGGTGCTCTTCCAGCCGAGGCCCTGGTCTTCGATCGCTGCGCCTTCCGGCTCTACACCGATGAAGGACGGATCGCCGGCGCCATGGGTCTTGCCGAAGGTATGGCCGCCGGCAATCAGCGCCACGGTTTCCTCGTCGTTCATCGCCATGCGGGCGAAGGTTTCGCGAATGTCGCGCGCCGCGGCGACGGGATCGGGATTGCCGTTCGGACCTTCCGGATTGACATAGATGAGGCCCATCTGTACCGCGCCGAGCGGCTCTGCCAACTCGCGTTCGCCGCTATAGCGCTCATCGCCCAGCCACGTACCTTCCGGCCCCCAGAACAGCTCTTCGGGCTCCCACACATCGGCTCGGCCGCCGGCGAAGCCGAAGGTCTTGAAGCCCATGGATTCCAAGGCGACATTGCCCGTGAGGATCATCAGGTCGGCCCAGGAGATCTTGTTGCCGTATTTCTGCTTGATCGGCCACAGCAGACGGCGGGCCTTGTCGAGGTTGGCGTTGTCCGGCCAGCTGTTGAGCGGCGCAAAACGCTGCTGCCCGGCGCCGGCGCCACCGCGGCCATCGGTGATGCGGTATGTGCCGGCGCTGTGCCAGGCCATGCGGATGAACAGGCCGCCGTAGTGACCGAAGTCGGCCGGCCACCAATCCTGCGAATCCGTCATCAGCGCATGAAGATCTTTCTTCAGGGCGTCGAGATCGAGTTTCTTGAACTCCTCGGCGTAGTTGAACGCCTTGCCCAGCGGATCGGCAAGACCAGACTGCTGGTGAAGAACCTGGACGTTCAGCTGATTGGGCCACCAGTCGCGATTCGATCTGCCGCGGGCCGTATGTGCGACGGGACATTTGCTCCCGCTGTCAGTTTCCATGTCCATGATTTTCTCCTTGTTGCTTCACTTGTCTGCCATTCAAAAAGGGGAATTGTCTGTCGGAGCCGTCGATCAGTGCGCCATTTCAGAGTGTGACCCCTACCGGTTCAAGCCAGAGACACAGGCCGATGCGCATCCTCCCGCTGAAACAGCTTCGTTGTTTCGAAGCCTTGACACGACATGGCCGCTTCCGGCTCGCGGCTGACGCCTGTGCAGTCTCTCAGCCGGCATTATCAATGCAAATCAAAGAACTCGAAGAAGAATTGGCAACGACCTCTTTGAACCTAGCGCGTGAAGTGAAACTGACCGTGTTCGGTCAAACATCCGCTGCGCGTCCGCGACATCCTTCGTGCCGTGGATGAAACTGGGAGAGTTCCAACGATTGCACCCTACCTGTTACCGGCCATCATAAACGATCTGAATAGAACGTTCGACGGTATTCAAATATAGGTGCGTGAGACGCAAACGGCGAAGTTTCCACGGCCATCGCGTATGATAGGAATGATCCGGCGCAATTCGACGCCATTGGTCAAACAGCTCCTGCAGATTTCCGATGTGGCCGGCCGGTCGGCCCACACCATGCGCGAACAGCACTTTTCGACAACCGGTGGCGACCGAACCAGAAAGGCGCCCGACTCGAACATCCAGGGAAGGAGTGGCAGGATGACCGTACGGCGCATCGTCGCGAATATCGCAGCAGACAACGTCACCGACGTTCGGAAGTTTTATTCCGATCTGTTCGGGCTTGATGTCGTCATGGATCTCGGGTGGATTGCCACGCTGGCGTCGCGCGAAACGACCTTTCCCCAGATCAGCATCCTCAGCGAGGGCGGCTCGGACGCGCCTGTGCCCGATCTGTCGATCGAAGTCGACAATGTGGACGAGGTGTACCGTCGTGCGAAAGAGATCGGATGCAAGGTCGTCCACGATCTGACCGACGAACCGTGGGGCGTAAGACGTTTCTTCATTGCCGACCCGACAGGCACGCTGCTCAACGTGCTTTCGCATCTTCGTTAGAGCGTTTCCTCGCGGATGAATACGACCCCTTGCCGGTGATCTGCAGGGCCGGTGATCTGCAGGTGCGCCCTGTTGGAGCGGTTCTTGCGGCCGAGAGCTGCCGGTCGGTGGCAGCGCTGTTTGGCGTCTACCGTCACGCCCGCGATGGCGACGGAGTCGTCACCGCTCGTCGAGGGGCGGGAGAATGCGACCTAAGCTTCGCCTTGGCGCCGATCACATCGTGGTGGTCGGAATGCCGCTAGCCCGTCCTTGTCCAGACCAGATCACTTTTCCCCAATCAGGCTCTTGATTTCCGCCAACTTCTTCATGCAGCCCTGCTCATCATTTGCTTCGGCCATTTTGCGGGCTTCCGCTAAGAGCTCGCTTGGCTTGTCGGCGCTTTCATCGGTCCGTGTCCCGGTTACCTGCTCCTGATGGGGCGAAACCGCTTCGGTCTGGGTACCGGTCGATCCTGTTGTTTCGGTTCCAACGCCCTTCTGCTGTTTGCCGGGCATGACGTCTTCCTGGTGCTCCGTAACGGGCACGCCGGACGTGCTGCCGCTTGCGCCCGTTTCCGCGGAAACCATGGCTTGCTCGAGTTTCGCAAGTTCCTGACTGCAGTCCGCAAATGCCGGCGCAGCCAACAGAAGGGGGAAGGCGGTAGCTGCTATGAGACGTATCAACATTTTTCTCTTCGCTCGCTGTCTTGGGACGCAATGCATCCGTTTACACTGTGGAGCAAACTAAGCTCTGCGCGAAGAGTTCCCTGCAGACAGCTGAGTTTCTTTCAAATTCAGCCGCGAGCATTTTCCAACAGATTGCACGTCATATACTATGCTCGGGACAATGCCGTCTCGTGAAACCTTTGGCTGTTGAGCAGGATTTCTTTCACCACGCGGTTGCTCTTGCGTCACCCGTTGTTGTGATCGTTCCTGTGGTGGTCCGAATCCGCATTCCCCTGCCGTTCAGCACGGTCTCCGCCTTCCGCCGGCCGTTCGGACGCTCGATGGAAGACGAGGCGCGCAACAATCCTGCGCGCGCACACTGAAGTCGGCGCAAAGCCTCGCCGCTCCAAACTGTCGAACATCAGCCCGGTCGTTCACCACGACGCAGCAAAGGGCAGGCCTCAGCCGGCTTCGCTGCGAAACGGCGCCACGAGGTCTTCGTTCTCGCTGGCCGCGAACTGTTCGAGCGTCATGTTGTCGAGGATCCCTGCGATGGCATCGCGCACGACCACCATCGAGCGCCGCACGTGACAGCTTTTTGGATCGCGACAGTCGTCGCAGGCCTCGAAAGCCGTGCGGCTGGCACAGCGGATCGGCGCAAGCGGGCCGTCGAGGGTGCGGATCACCTGGCCAACGCGGATCTCGGCCGCCGGGCGCGCGAGCGAATAGCCGCCGCCGGGGCCCTTCTTCGAGCGAAGGAACCCGGCGTTGCGGAGTTCCAGCATGATCGTGTCGAGGAATTTCTTCGGCAAATTGTTTCGGACGGCGATTTCGGTGATAAAGGCCGTTTCGCCCGGCTGAAGCTGGGCAAGGTCAACCATGGCCTTCAGCCCGTATTTTCCCTTTTTTGTCAGCATGAGACACAGCTTTCGAGAAAGACTTTTGCCAGTGGCCGCCCACCACACCGGGCGTCGCGCCGGCTCATACATTCATGGGGCATCTTAGATATATGTTATATAGATCAACCCCATTCCGGCGGCAAGAAATCAATTCAGTTTCCAGATAGATTTACTGTGAAGCTGTTGTCGATCGTGCCGTCGTCGGAACGTCAATCCGTACTGATGGCGATTTTGCTGCTGCACCGTTTTGTATGCGGCGTTTTACCAACTCCTGCGTCCTACAACTCTGTCGAGCAGACCCGAGAACATGCTATAGCGGTAACATGGGATTCGGGGTTTTCATTCACCGCTCAGACTCGATCTACGACGACAGCCCGGCTGAACGATATCAGTTCCCGAGTCAGTACTTGGGCCGTGTCCAGGCCTGCATCGGTGATTGGATCATCTACTACGAGCCGAGAAAGGTCGCCGAGACACGCGGGTATTTTGCGATCGCCAAGGTCAGCCAAGTCATTCCAGACCCAAAAGCACCAGGCATGTACATCGCATTGATTGAGCCGGGGACGTATCTCGACTTCATCAATCCGGTTCCGTTCAGCAATGCGGATGGGGTTATTGAACGCGGGGTCCTGAACGATGAAGGCCGCATTTCCGGACGGGCACAGTCTGCCGTAAGACCAATCTCTCCGGCTGACTTCAACCGCATCGTGTCGTTAGGGGTCGATGAGATTGAGTCTGAGCTGCCACGAGTAGGCGAGCCAGAGGTCATTTCTCTGGTACGCGGTTTTGGCGACGGAGGGCAGTCGCCCTTTATCTTCGAACAGGAGCGTGATCGCGTCACTCAGCTCTCGTCTCGCATTGTCCGGAACCGACTTTTCCGCCGACTCGTGTTGCAAGCCTACGATAAGCGTTGCGCGGTTACTGGATTGAAGCTCATTATCGGTGGCGGCCGTGCCGAAGTGGACGCGGCGCACATTCGGCCGGTTGAGGCCAATGGTCCAGATATCCTCAGCAATGGCATCGCGCTTTCTGGAACGGCGCATTGGATGTTCGATCGGGGATTGATCAGCCTATCAGACGACCTGGACATCCTTGTTTCGCGGCAGGTGAACGATCCGGAAAGCATTGGAGCGCTTATCAACAATACGGGACGAGCAATCGTGCCGCACCGGGCTTTCGAAAAACCGCACCGGCATTTCCTCAAATGGCATCGCGAGAACTGCTTTAAGTCTTGAATGTGCTGGCGCAAGGTAAGCGCTTGCGTCTCGCGGGTCGGCCTCACGGGCCAGCGTCGCGAGCATCGCGGCAAGCGCGCCCCATCTCGATCCAGACACAATAGCGCCGCTACACTGCGCGGTAGTGGCCAAGTCGTTCGGGCAGCTCGCGTCAGCGGCCACCCGGCGAGCAGGTGGCCTAAATGGAATCGTCGACAATGACGACGGGGCGGCCCAGAGAACACGCCTCGACGCGGGCTTCGACGCGATAGACGGATTTCAGCATTTCGGTCGTGATCACCTCGGGGGTCGGGCCGCTGGCGACCACCGATCCGTGGCTGATCACGATCGTATCGTCGCAATAGCGCAGCGCGTGGTTCAAGTCGTGCAAAGCGATCAGCACTGCCATTCCGGATTGCGCCGACAACCGCTTCATGAAGCCGAGCACCTCGATCTGGCGGAAGAGGTCGAGCGCCGACGTCGGCTCGTCCATCAACAGGACTTCCGGCTTGCGCACCAGCGCCTGCGCGATCGAGACGAGCTGGCGCTGGCCGCCGGAAAGCTCGCCTAGACCGCGGAACGCCAGGTCGTCGATCCGGAGCGCCGCGAGCACCCGGTCGATTTCCGCAAGCTCTTCATCCTTGACCTTCCAGCCGGAGCCCTGCTTGGCCGAAAGCAGCACCGACTCGTAGACGGTTAGCACCGCATTCGCTCCGGTATCCTGCGGCATGTAACAGATCGCTTCCGGCCCCTTGGCGGTGTCGGAGAGCTGGACGAGGCCAGGGCCGGCTGCAAGCCCGGCGATGCGCTTGAAGAGCGTCGACTTTCCGGCGGCATTCGGACCGATGACGGCGGTCAGGCCGCCACCCCGCAACATGCCCGTACTGACGTCGGACAGCACCACGCGCCGGCCGTATGTCGCGCCAACCTTCTCCAGCGTCAGGGCTACCATGACCGTCTCCTGTTGGTGAAAATCAGCGCGAAGAAGAAGGGAACACCGACGAGCGCCGTGATGATGCCGATCGGCAGTACCGCGCCGGGAATGAGCATCTTGCTGACGACGGACGTCACCGAGAGCAGCAGCGCACCGCAAAGAACGGAAGCGGGCAGGAAGAAGCGCTGATCCTCGCCGACGAGCATCCGGGCGATATGCGGCCCCACGAGACCGACGAAGCCGATGGTGCCGACGAAGGAGACCGGGATAGCCGCAAGCAAACTGACCGTCAGCATCGTCTCCAGCCGCAGGCGGCGCACGTTGATGCCGAAGCTTGCCGCCTTGTCGTCGCCGAGCCTCAGCGCCGTCAGCGCCCAGGCGTGGCGCGCAAAGAGCGGCACGGCGAAGACGAGCACGGCGCCGGTGATCCAGACCTTCGGCCAGGTTGCCTTGGTGAGGCTCCCCATGGTCCAGAACACGACGGCGGCGAGCGCCTGCTCGGAAGCCAGATATTCAAGCAGCGACAGGGCCGCGTTGAAGGTGAAGACGAGGGCGATGCCGATGAGCACGATCGTCTCCACGGTCACCCCGCGCATGGTCGAGGCGAAATGGATGAAGAGTGCCGCCACCATCGCCATCAGGAAGGCGTTGATCGGCACCATGTAGTGAACCGCGACGGGAAAGATCGCCACGCCTGCGACGAGGCCAAGCGCCGCGCCGAAACCGGCGGCGGCGGAAATGCCGAGCGTGAAGGGGCTCGCCAGCGGGTTGGCGAGGATCGTCTGCATCTGCGCGCCGGCCACCGAAAGCGACGCGCCGACGGTGACCGCCATCAGGGCGATCGGCATGCGGATGTCCCAGATCACCACGCGAAGCTGGTTGCCGACCGTCTCCGGCGAGAACAGCGCCGCCAGCACGTCGGTGAGCGGATAGTTGGCCGGCCCGAGCGCCATGTCGACCGCGACCGACACGAAGAGCGCCGTGACGAGACAGGAGATCAGCAGCAACCGGCGCAGCACGAGGGCGCGGTAACGCCCGCGCCCCGCGACACCGGAGAATTCCCCCACCGCCGCAACCATCATTCACCTCCTTGCGGAAGCGAGACGAAATAGCCCGGACGATAGGCGACCGGCAGGAATTTCTCGTGGAATTCGCGGAACGTCCGATCCGGATCGATGTCGGCAAAAAGCTCCGGATGGAACCACTTTGCAAATTGCTGGATCGGCACGAACTCGTAGGGCGCGCCGTAGAACTGGTGCCAGACGGCATGCACCCTGCCCTCTTTCACCGCCTTGAGGGTGGTGAAACCCGGGCGCTGCATCAGCGCCGCCAGCCTTTCCCGGGCCGCCGCAGGATCGGCACCGCGGCCGACATTCACGAACTGGTTGAGATCGGACTCGGCCGCCCAGTTGCTGCCGGTGACGATCACATGGTCCGGATTGGCGACGACGAGTTGTTCGGGATTGAGATCAACGAAGGTTGTTGTGGCAACATCCGAGCCGATATTGTGGCCGCCCGCCTTTTCCACCATCTCGCCGAAATTGGCAGGTCCAAACGTCCTGCAGCAGGCGGTTTCGCCGGTGATGCCGGGCGAGCGCTCGATGAAGACCTTCGGGCGCCCAATCGCGCCGGCGGCCGCCAGACGATCGGTCACCAGCGCGATCTGGGCCTGACGCCAGGCGATGAACTCCTTGGCCCGCGCCTCTGCCCCAAAAAGTTCGCCGAGGATTTCGACGGATTTCACGCTGTTCTTCGCCGGATCGACGCGGAAGTCGAGAAAGACGACGACGATACCGGCGGCGGCCGCCTTTTCGATGAAGCCGGATTCCTCGACCGCCTGCTGCGCTTCGAGATTCAGCGTCAAAACATCCGGCTTCAGTGCGATCGCCGCTTCGAGGCTGAAATCGCCGCTCGGTATGTAGCCGAACAGCGGCAGGTCTTCGATCGCCGGAAAACGCTCGCGATAGGCCGTATAGGAATCCGGGTCCTTCTTGATCAGGTCATCGCGCCAGCCGACGATCGTGTCGAAGACGTGCTCGCCCTTCAATGCCGCCGCCACATGAATCTGCCGCGCCTCGCCAAGCAGCACCCGCTTGGCCGGGAGATCGAGCTCGACCCGGCGACCGGTGACATCGGTGATTTCCGCGGCCATGGCCGGTACAGCGATGAACGCCGCCACGGCGATCAGCGCCGGGAAAAGTCTCTTGAACAGTGACATCTGCAAATGCAAACCTCTTGATGGCGGCGCCGGGGAGTCTCCCTTCCCTCCGGCGCCTGAACCGTTATTGACCGACATTCAGCGAGACGAAGTAGCCACCCTTGTAGGGAAGAGGCAGGAAGCGCTCGTGCAGTTCCTTGAACGTCGCCTCTGGATCGAGATCCTTGAAGAGGTCCGGATGCAGCCATTTGGCGATCTGCTGGACGGCGACGAACTGATAGGGATTGTTGTAGAACTGGTGCCAGATGGCGTGGACGTTGCCATCCTTGACCGCCTTGACGCCGGTAAAGGCGGCACGCTTGGTCAGGTTGTCGAGCTTGCGGCGCGCTTCCGACTCGTCGGCGCCATAGCCGACGCCGACCCAGTCACCGCCGGGAACATAACCCTGCCAGTTACCACCGGTGATGATGATCTGGTCCGGGTTTGCGGCGATGATCTGCTCCGGATTGACCGTGCCGAACGTGCCCGGGATAATGTCTTTCGCCATGTTCACGCCGCCGGCGAGTTCGACCATCTTGCCGAAATTCTCATTGCCGAAGGACATGCAGCAATCGTCGGAATAGCCGCCGGCGCGTTCGACGAAGACTAGCGGCTTCTTCGCGTCGGCGTTGGCGAGCACGCCGGTCACCTTAGCGATATTGTCGGCGCGAAACTTGATGAACTCCTCGGCCTTGTCCTCTTTGCCGAGTAGCTTGCCCATGATGCGCATGCTCGGTTCGGTGTTCTCCATCGGCTTCTCACGGAAATCGACATAGACGAGCGGAATGCCGACCTTGCCGAGCTTTTCGATGTAGCCGGCTTCCTCCGTCGCCGTCTTGGCGTCGACATTCATCAGGATGACATCCGGCTTCAGCGCCACGGCCTGCTCGATGTCGAAGGTTCCGTCCTTCATGCCGCCGAAAGCCGGTAGCTTGGCAATGTCGGAATATTTGGCGAGATAGGCGGCATAGCTTTCGGGGTCGGCCTTGGCCAGGTCGTCGCGCCAGCCGACGACGCGTTTGAA
The DNA here is from genome assembly GCF_030124325.1 of Sinorhizobium sp. 8-89. Lineage (GTDB taxonomy): Bacteria > Pseudomonadota > Alphaproteobacteria > Rhizobiales > Rhizobiaceae > Sinorhizobium. The sequence continues at coordinate 38,389 of NZ_JASKLR010000022.1, read as the reverse complement.
AGGCTCTTCGCGGTCGAGCGCGGCGAGGAAATAGATCTGGCGCCCTTCGCCGAGAATCACGTGCTCGACCGGCGCCTCGACCTCGACCTCACGGCCCGTGACGTCTTTGACCGTGACCGTTTCAGCCCAGGCCGGTGCTGAAAAAAGCACGCAGAAACCCATGGCGGCGGTGGCCACCCTGTTGAAAAGCCTCATTGTTCTTCGCTCCGCTAAAAATTGGGGCGATCTAATATTTCATGACTTTATCAGTCAACATATATCTTTTAGAACGCTTCCAAACACGATGCATGTCGCCCGAAGTGTGCAGCGGTTTAGGGGCAACGACATGCACAAGAATAGGTAGATAAAGCGCGTCGCATGCTTGTGACGCGCTTTAGCGGATGAGGTCGATATGAGCGACGTGGCAGAGCAGCGGAACTACAATCTTCGCGACGAGATCAAGATCTACTGGTCGGAGCGCGCGGCAACCTTCGATCTTTCCCCCGGGCATGAGATTTTCTCCGAGGAGGAGCGCGCAGCGTGGCACCGACTGATCCGGCGCCATCTCGGCGAAGGCGAAGGCCGCGCGGCCCTGGATCTCGCGAGCGGCACCGGCGTCGTCTCGCACCTGCTCGACGATCTCGGCTTCCGGGTGACCGGCCTCGACTGGGCCGAGCCCATGCTCGAGCGGGCGCGCAACAAGGCGCGCGAGCGCCGGCGCAAGATTTCATTCCGCATGGGTGATGCCGAAAACACGATGGAGCCGGACGATCACTACGACGCGGTCGTCAACCGGCATCTGGTCTGGACGTTGGTCGACCCGGCCACCGCCTTTGCGGAATGGCTGCGGGTGCTGAAACCGGGCGGCAGGCTGCTGATCGTCGACGGCGACTTCGTCAATACGAGCGCGCTGGAGTGGCTCTTCTCGAAGCTCAGCGGCTGGGGTCAGCGCGCCGGGCTTCTCAAGGCCGACACGCCGTCCGGATCGCGCGAAATGATGGAGACCCACAGGAGCATTCTCTCCCGCGTCCACTTCTCACGCGGCGCGCGTGCCGAGGACGTGGCCGAACTCCTGCGCATGACCGGATTCGTCGATGTCGAGATCAATACCGATCTCGGCGAAATCCACCGGACGCAGGCGAAGAACTGGAATGTCTTCAAGGCGCTCGCGCGCAAAAGCCAGCACCGCTACGCGATCCGGGCACGCAAGCCGTCGAACTGAGATGGGGCCGGCGATCGCCAGCTGCCTGAATGAGGAACGGCCCGGATGCGATCCGGCGCGAGGACGAGATAGCTACCGCTCTTCAGCCTGCTCGGCCAGGCGCTTGAGGCCGGGAATGTCGCACAGGACGAGCTTCTGCCTGCCGCCCTGGACAAGGCCCCGCCCCTCCCAGGCGCTGAGAATTCGCGAGACCGTGTGCAGCGTCGTGCCGGTCATTTCGGCGATGTCCTGACGGGAGATCGGGAAGTCGATGCGGACGCCGCTCTCCTCCCGGCGGCCGGCCTTTTCGGCAAGTCGCAGCACCGCATGCGCAACGCGCCGTTCGACTTCCTCGGTCGACATTTCGCGGATTCGCGTATGCGCCTCGTCCAGCCGCTGACCAATCGTGTGCATGGCGTTGACGGCGAGATGTGGGTTCATCTCGACGAAAACGCTCCAGAGTTCCGTCGGCCAGGCGAGCACAAGGCTCTCCGTTGCCGACGTTGCGGTGCCGGGATAGTCATTGCGCTGAAGGGCGCGGGCAAAGCCGAAGAGGTCGCCGGGATTGACGACGCGAACGATGATCTGCTGCCCGTCCCGCGTGACCTGGGTCACCTTCAGGCGTCCATGCAGCAACAGGTAAAAGAAATCCGCCATACCTCCCTGCTCGAACACCGCCTCGTTTTGCGGGACACGCCGGACGGTCGCGTGCGCCAGCAGCTGATCGAGCTCCTGGTCGCTCATCTTCTGAAACAATGGGAGTGATTTTACGAGTGTTCGGTCGAGCGCGGCCACGTCGTTCCTTGTCTTCTGCCGTTCCGATATCGCGGCTGCTATACCATACAGCACCGGAGCAAGAAAGGACCGACCCGCGTCCTTGTCGTCCGCGCAGGCCCCGACGGCCGGCCCGGACGGCATGTGCGCTGTCATACCGCACCCTCGCGACGCCGTTCGAAGGCATAGAGCAAACGGGCGTACCAGCGATCGTCGCGCACCAGGCGGAAGCCGAGATTGTCCGGCGGAACGCCGACGGCACAGCCGCCGCTCTTCGGCTCGCGTATGAAGAAACTCATGGAGGCGCGGTGCTTGCCGTCGACCACATAGATGCCGCAGGCTGGCTGCTCCTTCAGCACCTCGCCGCGATCGCCGATCGTCACCCGGCGATGGCACGTCCTGGTCCATTCCCAGACATTACCACCGACATCCGCCACGCCATATTCGTTCTCGCCAAATGTACCGCGCGGCTGAGGCCGCGGATCCGGCGATTTCTGGCGGCTTGCCTCACGCTCGTAGTCGGCGAGCCAGCGCAGCGCCGGGTTGTCGCTTTCGGCGTCGATCCCCAGCGCATCGTCGGGAAATTTGCTGCCGGCGGCGAAGGCCCATTGCTCGTCGGTCGGAAGCCGCCAGACCTCTCCTGTCTGCGCCGTAAGCCACTTGGCGTAGTTCTCTGCGTCGCTGTAGTTGACGCCCGTGACCGGCACGTCCTCGCCGCCGTCCCCGGCCTCCGGCGCCTCGCAGGCGCCATCCTCGACACAACGGCGATATTCACCGCGGCTCACCTGGTACTTGGTGATCGCGAACGGCGCCCTGAGCGCGGCATCAACCAGAGGCGCGTCGACGGCCAAACCCCGTTTCAGGAAGTGCCCTTCAGCGCGATAGCGCATCTGTCTCGGCCCGATGACGACGGTCTCCGGCCCTTTGACCTCAAGGCCGGAGACCGGCCCCACCGGATCGAACAGGCCGAGTTTCGCCGACAGTGTCACGCCGAGCGCGACGAGCAGGGCCGCCGGCACGGTCAGCGACAGGATCGACGGCGAAGTTTTCCGGTTCTTCTTGCTCATGGCCTGGTTTCCGGATGGGACATTTGTCGCGGCCGACGCGGGGAGGTTTAATGCCCCCGCGGCGACATTTCGTAAGTATCAGCTTACATCGATGCCGGCTTGACCACCGACGTCATCAGATCGTCGTCCCATTCCCCGGTGACCTTGAAATGGCCGGCCGCGCCGAGTTCGAACGCTTCGATCAGATTGTGGTTGACATAGGCATAGATGCCGGGCTGCCGGAATGTGTAGAAGGCCGCGCCGGCCGTGCCACCGGGGATGAGCCATGTCTCCTGATCGAGCTCCGGCGGATTGCGGAACTTGCCGGTTGCCCAGACATAGTCACCATGTCCGCCGATCAGATGCGGCCGCGTATCGCGGTTCGCCTGCGAATGGATGATCAGCACCCGTTCGCCGACGGCGGCGGTCAGCGCGTTGTCGCCGGTGAGCGCGCCCACGGCGCCGTTGAAGACGACGTGCGTCGGGGTCAGCGTGCGCATGGCCTTGACCGTGTCCTCATAGGCGTCGCCGGGGGTTTCATACTTCTTGTAGTTGCCGGCCTCGTCGCGCGGTACGTAGAAATCCTGCTCGCCGACATAGTAGACGCGGTCATAGGTGAGCGGTTGGCCCTTTTCGTCCTTGAGGCCGTCGCGCGGCAGCACCATGATTGCGCCGTTCATGCCCGAGGTGACATGCCAAGGCACCATGCCTTCCGGCGCACAATGGTAGACGAATGCACCCGGCTTGGTTGCCTTGAAGCGCAGAACCGCTTCTTCGCCGGGATTGACTTTCGTCAGGCCGCCGCCGCCGAGCGCACCGGTCGCCGAGTGAAAGTCGATATTGTGCAACAGCGTATTGGTGTCCGGGTTGATCAGCGTGAGTTCGACATAGTCGCCCTCGTGCACAACCATCAGCGGCCCCGGCACCGAGCCATCGAAGGTCATCGCGTTGATTTCCGTTCCGTCGCCGTCGATCACAAGTTTCTTTTCCTGAATGGTCATCGTGAATTCGACTATGCGGGGACCCGTCTTGGCCACCTGGTCATGAGCATGGACGAAAGGCGGCTTAACGAGGTCCACCTTCACGCGGGGCAAGGTCGAGATGTCGACCGGCGGAGTGGCTGCCGCGGCCGCGGGCGCCGCCTGCGCGGTCGCTGTCTGCAAGAGTGGCGTCAAGGCGCCTGCGAAAGCCGCGCCGGCGAGAACCGTCCTGCGGGTCATCTGAAGCTGTTCACTCATCATCGCTCTCCTTTTGCATGATCATGACACCGGGATTGGCTTGTCTAAAGATCACGCCGATATTCAACGTGTTACGGTTGCCATTGCCCCCGCGGGCGGCTCACCGTTGCTTTGATCGCTGCTCTTTCAGCTTTCGTATTCCAAGTAGAACCAGATCCCATCGGCATCTTTGTGTTGGAACAAACGTTTCCTGCCGCTTCGCCTATTTTGGCAAAATCACGTGCGCACTTTGTCGCACCCTCGCCAATACTTGCGTTTTAGCAAAGCTCGCCAATTACTTGCGTTTTCGCAAAGAATGGGCCTCCCCCCATGGTACTCGGTGCCATCTCGATGTCGGTCGGGATCCCGCAGACAGGATCGGACAATGTTTCATATGCGCAGCAAATCGCCGCCCCGTGGCGGCATACCGCGCGGGCTTGCCACCACCGGGCCCGTCCTCTTCTCCTATGGCTTCAGGCCGTTCTTTCTCGGCGCCGGTCTCTGGGCTATCGGCGCGATGGCCGCATGGATCGCAGCATTGAGCGCCGGTATCGATATCGCGGGGGGCTATGGCGCCGCGCACTGGCATGCCCACGAAATGCTATTCGGCTTCTCTTCCGCCGTGCTTGCGGGCTTTCTTCTGACTGCCGTGCCCAACTGGACTGGCAGGCTTCCCGTGTCCGGCCTGCCGCTCGCCGGGCTCTTCGGCCTCTGGCTTGCAGGCCGGTTGGCGCTGCTCGCAACGGATCTGCTCGGCCTAACGCTGGCGGTAGCGATCGAAGCACTGTTTCTTCCGACGCTCCTGGCGATCTGCGCCCGTGAAGTGATCGCGGGCCGGAAATGGAAGGATCTGAAGGTGATCGGGGGATTGGTGCTGCTGTCCTGCGCCAACGCGCATTTCCACCTCGCCGTGCTCGGAGGCGCTAACGTCGATACCGCTGCAAGGCTTGCGATCGGAGCCTATGTCATGCTGATCATGATCGTCGGGGGACGAATTCTCCCGAGCTTCACGCGCAACTGGCTCAGCAAGGCCGGCCGCACCGATTTTCCGGTGCCCTATAATCGCCTTGATACGACGGCGATTCTGACGGGCATCGCCGCGCTCGCTTCCTGGGCGCTGACGCCGGAGCATGCTCTGACCGCGGCAATCGCAATCGTCGCTTCCCTGCTTCACATTGTCCGCCTGCTTCGCTGGCGCGGCTGGACGACCTATCCCGAAAAGCTGCTCGTCGTGCTGCACGTCGCCTATGCCTTCGTGCCTCTGGGATTCGCGGGGATTACCGCCGGCGCGCTCGGCCTGCTCGGGGAATATCCGGTGATGCATGTTCTGACCGTGGGAGTCATAGCCTGCATGATGCTGGCGGTGATGACCCGCGCGAGCCGGGGACACACCGGTCGGCCGCTGACGGCGTCGCCCGTCACCAGTGCATCCTACGTGGCGCTCATCTGCGCCGCGCTGGTGCGGCCCTTCGCGGAAATCGTGCCGTCCTGCTACCACATCCTAGCAGCCGCATCGGGCGCCTTGTGGATATGCGCATTCGCGCTGTTCTGCCTGGAATACGGACCGATGCTGGTGTGCAACCGCCGCTCGCCGCGCGCCGCGGCCTGAGATCGGTTGGAAGTCGTTATCAAACATAGAGGCGTGCCGGTGGCCTGCCGGCAGGCTCCTACTGCTTCAGTCGCAACAGGGCCTTTCGGGCTTCGTCAGCCAGGGCGTGGTCCGGGTGACGGCGAATGAAGCGTTCATAAGCTTCGACCGTATTCTTCGCCTTCACGCGCTCGAACTCGGACCTGACGGCGGTTTCGGGATCCGGTGGTTTCTGCATCTGCACCCCACCTGCGTTCGTTGCGCTTGGCAAGGAAGTCGACAGGCCCATCGCCAAGATGGCCAGGCCAACCGATTTCAATAATCCGCGCATGGCCACAAAAATGTCTCCAATTTTAACGATCGGCTTATGAGAATCGTATCTCGTGAAGGCATATCGTCCCAATCGCGAGCTTCCTGGCGCATGGCGCCGCTACTCACGATCGGGAAATTTGCATGAGCGGAACGGGCAAATCCATCAAAATTGTGAAGGCAACCGGGAACAGTCTGATCGATGGTGTTCTCTCAAGTGCTGCGTGGAGCGGCGCGATCACCTATGTCTTTCCAACGTCGGCCGGCAGCTACAGCTACAGCGGGGAAAAGAACAGCGGTTTTGCCGCCGTATCGGCCGCTCAGCGAAACGCCGCGCTGTTCGGCATGGAGCAATCGTTCGGTTCCGCCGCCAATGACGGTTTTTCCGTCGAAGGCTTCACCAACGCCAGTTTCGCGGCCGGCAGCGCCAGCTCCGCGACGGTTCGGTTCGCGCAGTCGAAGCTGCCGAGCACGGCCTACGCCTATTATCCGGGCACCAACGCTGAAGCTGGCGATATCTGGTTCGGCACCGCCTATGCCGGCACCGCCAACGACTATCGCACGGCCGTGGCCGGAAATTACGCCTGGCATACGCTGCTGCACGAGCTCGGACACGCACTCGGGCTCTCGCACGGGCACGAAGCCGACGACTACGGGGCGCTGCCCGCGCAATACAATTCGATCGAATACTCGATCATGACCTACAGCGGCTTCGTCGGATCCGGCAATACCTATTGGTACGAGCGCTTTGGCGCTCCGCAAACCTTCATGATGGCCGACATCGCGGCGCTACAGGAAATGTACGGCGCCGATTTCTCGACCAACAGCGGCAACACCGTCTACAAATGGACCCCCGGCAGCGGCGCCACGCTGGTGAACGGCGCAACGGCCATCGCCCCGGGAGCCAACCGCATTTTCGCAACAGTCTGGGATGGCGGCGGCACCGACACCTACGACCTCTCGGCCTACAACACCGGGCTCAAGGTCGACTTGCGGCCGGGCCAAGCCTCGACCTTCAGCGAGGATCAGCTCGCCTATCTGGGCGGCGGCCCGAACGGCGGCTTCGCACGCGGCAATGTCTTCAACGCCCTGCTCTACCACGGCGACACGCGCTCGCTGATCGAAAGCGTCCTGGGCGGATCGGCCAGCGATTCGATCACCGGCAACCTGGCCGCCAATACGCTGCGCGGCAATGCCGGCAACGACACGTTGAACGGCGACAGCGGCAACGACTGGCTCGACGGCGGCATCGGCAATGACGGCCTCTCGGGCGGGGCGGGTGCCGACGTGCTCTATGGTGGCGCCGGAGCAGACAGGCTGATTGGCGGGACCGCCGCCGACAGGTTTCTTTTCAGGACGCTCACGGATACGACAGTCGCGACGACCGGCCGCGACACGATTTACGATTTCGTCGCCTCGCAATCGGACAGGATCGATCTCTCTGCGATCGACGCCAATTCAGCCGCGACCGGCAACCAGGCGTTTGTCTTCGTCGGAACAGCCGCGTTCGCCGGAGGGAAGGGCGAATTGCGCTACGTCCAAGGGGCGTCCGACACCTATATCTACGGCGACGTTAACGGCGACCGGAAGGCGGATTTCGCCATTCACCTCGATGATGCCGCTGCCCTGCAGAAGGGCTATTTCGTTCTCTGAGCGAGGTGCGCCTTGCGAAAAGGGTTGGCGGCCGGGATTTCACGTCGCCTCTCATCGATCGTATGGCTCTCTACAGCGCCGCGCGTCCAGTCGGACGCGCGAAGGTCGCTGTAGCATTTGGAATTACTGCATGAGTCGTCCTTAAATCGATTCCGATTTAGGAATCATGCAGTAGCCGCGGCCATCCTGTCCGGTGTCCAGGGCGGCTCGTAGGTCAGCCGCACCTCGGCATATTCGACGCCGGGGACATACCAGACGCAGTTCTGTACCGCCTCCTTCAGGAAGGCGGTCGCCGGGCAGCCCTTCACGGTGGTCGTCATGGCGACGCGCACGACGCCTCCCTCCAGCACCTCGATGTCATAGATAAGGCCGAGATCAACGACGTTCGATCCCAGTTCCGGATCGATGATGATGCGAAGCGCGTCGCGGATCCGCTCGACCAAGTCCCCGGTATCAGGCGCCGACATGGTGGACCGGCTTTCCGACGCGAATGAGGATGCGATAGACCTCGCCGCTCGCATCGAAATTTCCGGCCCAGCGATGGCCGCGTTTCGCCAGTTCGGGATAGAGAAAGAGCGGTTCGCGCGAAAGCAAGGCGAAAAGCACTTCGCCGACTTCCATCTTCTCGAGCGCGGCAAGGATGCGCACCATCGGCTCCGGTGGATCGAGCTCGGTCAGATCGAGCTGGCGCACCGGATCCGGCCATCCGTCCAGGTCCATGTCCCCAGCCGACATGCGGACATCGTCGATATCGCCCTCGGGGGTGAACAGCACGAGCCAATCGCCGCCGCCGAGGGCCTCTTCCTGGTGGGAAAATCCGCGCCCGGCCATGACGCTGAAAAGCGGCACCGGCCTGAACGAGGCGATGAGCTTCAGGCCCTGTCCGGGGGCCAGATTGTCGACGGCATTCATGATCACCTGAAAGGGATCACCGCCGCCGCGCAGGATCGGCCGGACATCGAGTTCATGGGGTTCGGGGCTCATGGCTGTCTCCATAACTGAAGGGATGGCAGGAAAAGATGCGGACGGACCGCACCCGTCGGCAAGCGAAGGCTGGCCGGTACGTTCGCGAGCCGACGCGCCCGGGTGAACTCCAGGACGAGCGCGAGGATCGCGACCAATTGGCAAAGGCTGGCAAGCCGGAAGAGCGGCACCGCGCCGACCGAGAGACTGAGGGTGGCAATCAGGACGGACGCGTAGAACGCTCGAAACCAGCCGAACGCCCGCCTTTCGACGACCAGGTCCTGGACCCGCGGTGTCGGGGTTCGGCCAAGCGCGGGGCCGTAGCATTCGAGCCAGGTCATGAAAGGAATGATCTTGTAAAGTTGCGCAAGGCCCATGCCCGTAAGCCAGCCGAAAGCCACAAGATAAACGAGCGAGCCAATACCCTGTTCCATGCGACCGGTGACGAGCAGCCCTACGAGAAGGACGGCGGCGGCGATGAGGGCGCCAAAGGCGCCGATGCTGGCGCGGGCGTTAAGCTCGATTTCCCGCCTCCTTCGCTCCCGGTAGATCCTGAAGATGTCGCTGGCATAGACCACGACCGCAAGCATGCCAAGAAAGGCTGCAAGGAACAACAGGACGAGACGGCCGGACGAGCCCGCCAGGATAAGCGGAGCGACGCCGGCGACAAGGCCGAGCGCACCGCTGCCGGACAGCCAGACGATCCTGCTGCTGCGACGCTCCGCATCCGGCGACAGCATGAACATGGTCAATAGACGATAGCTGACGCCCATCGTTGTGAAGGTCATCCAGCCGCCCAGACCGAGCGCGGCATGCAGCGAAACTCCTTCCAAGGTGAGCGCGATCGCAGCATCGGACGCGCCCGCCCCGCCAAGAACGAAAGCATAGGTTCCGCCAAGCAGGATCGTCACCGCCAGTGCGGCGAGACCAACGACGACGAAACGCGCGGTCAGCGGCAGCGGACGTGCGCGCCACAGCGTCACGGCAAAGGCGACCCCGATACAGGCAAAGCCGGCTATCGTCAGGACCGCCGCCGCCGGCAGCACGATCGGCGGCAGATCGATACTGCCGGCAAGACCCACAAAACCTATGATCAGGCCGGCGATCCCGACGACGAGAAGCACGAGGGTGGGAAAGGCGAGATGGGCGCAGCAAAGCGGCCGGCCGACAAGGACCGGCACAAACTGCAGCAGCGCACCCGCCATCAGGAGGCTCAACCAGCCGAGCGCGATCGTGTGAACCAGCGCCAGAGTCTCGGGCGCCTCAATCGCAGCGGCCGGATATCCGTAGCCGAGGACCATCATCGCCTCGCCGATCAGGAGAAAGGCGAGCGCGGCCGCAAAATAGGACATGGTCCAGCGGGAAAGCGTGGCCCCGAACATTTCTATTCACCTGGTTGACCGGATCACGTGAGGCAATCGAGGTCACGTGATCAGTTCTGATAAGCAGGAGCGGCATGCCGCCGCCGCTCAATGGCTACCACAGCAGCATTCGCAACCGGAGGCCTCATGACGCCCGATCTCGACGCGCCATACGTCGGGTCCCTGTTCCAGATACTCCCAGAAGAATTCGCCCGGGTATCTCGCTTCGAGCTGGTAGTGGAGCGGTCGCGGGTCGTGGTCATTGATGAGGACGAGGGAACCACCTGCGGCGAGGGCATTCAGCATGCCGAAGATTTTCGGGTGGCGCTCCACCGGTGGAATGGTGCGGACGTCGATGGAGGGCTTTGATTCCGTTTCTGCAGTTGTCATGAGGGATCCGTTCGCCGCCGATATTGTTGAACTCTCCGGGGCAAGGCGGCGCGGTCACCCTGGATTTGAGAAAACTAGTCGGCGCGGCAACGCGACATTTTGTCGAAGCGCAAACAAATTCCGGATTGATGAACGCGTCTACTACAGCGCCGCGCGTCTTATCAGACGAGCAAAGGTAGCACTTTGGAGTGCTGCATGTTTTGCCCTTAAATCGGCGATGACTTAAGGAAACATGCAGTACTTGGCATTTCGCAAAGAACCGCACGGCATCGCGCCCTACTGTCGGCTCATGTATCACGACATGACCACAGGAGCCGCCATGCACGCCTCGATCCTTCAGAAGTACGGCGAAATGCGCCTGCCGCGTTACACAAGCTATCCGACTGCGCCGCGTTTTGCGGATACGATCGATCACGAAACCTATTCCGAATGGTTGGCGGCGATACCGCGCGAGCAAGACGTATCGCTCTATCTGCATATCCCCTTCTGCCGGTCGATGTGCTGGTATTGCGGCTGTCACACCACGATCACCCGGCAGGATGAGCCGATCCTGGACTATCTCGCGGTCTTGAAGGACGAGATCCGGATGGTGGGAGGCCGCACACGGCAGCCGCTCCCGATCGGCGAAGTGCATTTCGGCGGCGGCACGCCGACGATCATCGAGCCGGAGGAATTCCTTGCGCTGATGAATCTGTTGCGCGAGCAATTCTCCTTCACCGGCTCAACCGGCATCGCGGTCGAGATCGATCCGCGCCGGCTGACGGTCGAGATGGCGGAAGCGCTTGGCGCCGGCGGCGTCACCCGGGCCAGTCTCGGCGTGCAGAGCTTTGACCCGGTCGTCCAGAAGGCCATCAACCGCATCCAGAGCGAGGCGCAGACGGCGGACGCCGTTCATCATCTGCGCCGCTCCGGCGTCGACAACATCAATTTCGACCTGATCTACGGCCTGCCGCATCAGACCGTCGACTCCTGCGTCGCAACCGCTAAAGCCGCCTTGGCGATGCGGCCGGAGCGCTTTGCCGTCTTCGGCTATGCGCACATCCCCTCCTTCAAGAAGCACCAGCGCATGATCGACGAGAACGCGCTGCCGGACGGTGCCGCCCGCAATGCCCAGGCGATGGCGATCAGCGAGACCCTCGTTGCCGCCGGCTACCGGCAGATCGGTCTCGATCACTTCGCCCTGCCGCACGACGACCTCGTAAAGGCCCAGGACGCCGGAAAGCTGCGGCGCAATTTTCAGGGCTACACGACCGACAATTGCGAGACTCTCATCGGTTTCGGCGCCTCCGCCATCGGCCGTTCCCAGGAGGGCTATGCGCAGAACGAAGTTGCGCCCGGCCTCTACGCCCGCCACATCGCGTCCGGTCGCCTGGCGACGGCAAAGGGATATCGCCTGACCCGCGAAGACCGCATGCGGGCTGAGATCATCGAAAGGCTGATGTGCGACTTCAGCGCCGACGTTGATGCGATCGCAGCGGCCCACCGTTTCGACGCCCATCGGCTTATCGATCAAAACGCCAAGCTCGCGGCGCTTGCCGAAGACGGCGTTGTGGACGTTGCCGGCTGCATCATCCAGGTACGGCAGGATCACCGCTTCGTCGTTCGCGCCGTCGCCGCCGCTTTCGATGCCTATCTCGAGCAGTCGCAAAGGACGCATAGCAAGGCTGCGTGAGGAACAGATACGGCATGCGAAAGCGCGGCTCGAGCGCCTCTCACCAAAGCGCGGCTAGCCTTTGTCACCGGCGAACGCGATCGGGTTGCCATCGGGGTCTCGCACGATGAAGGTGCGAGCGCCCCACGGCTCTGTCCTCAAGCTTTGGGGGAATGTCACGCCTGCGCCTTGGAATTCCAGGAATAGCGGCTTGGCATCGTCAAGGGTGAGTGTTGCGGAAAGAGCATCACGTTCCCTCTCCCGAAAGCCGCTGTCAAAAACAGGGCCGCCGAAGTGTAGCAGCTGCTTCAAGGGGAGCGGCCCGGTGAGGCTCGATGAGAAGCCGGCGCAGCACCGCCGAATGAGGTTTCAACGCCCTCATGCGGTCGGTGCCGAGCTTGACTCTCGCGCGTCTTCCCCGAGCTCTGAGCTGCCTTATCCAGCAAGCCCGCGATAGATGGCGGGAAGTGCGGCCGGTAGCCGGGCAATGTTGCCGACCATGGCATAGCCGTTCTGACCGAACATCGTCGGCACATAGGATCGCGCCTCGCGGTCGACGGTGACGGCAAAGGTGCTGATCCCGCTTCGGCGCGCCTCCGACACGGCACGCCGGCTGTCTTCCAGCGCGAAGCGCCCCTCGTAGTGGTCGACGTCGTTCGGCTTGCCGTCGGTCAGTACCAGAAGCAGTTTTTTGCGGTTCGGCTGCCTGCGGAGTTCGGCCGAGGCGTGCCGGATCGCCGCGCCGATGCGGGTGTAATAACCGGGCTTGAGCGCGGCGATCCGCGCCTCGACGAGACCGTTCATCGGTTCATTGAAAGCCTTGACGGTTTCGACCCGCACCCAGTCGCGCCGGCGCGACGTGAAGGTCAGGATCGAATGGTTGTCGCCGCAAGCGGCCAAGCCATGCGCCAGAATCGTCAACGCCTCCTTCTCGACATCGAGAACGCGGTGGTTATCCGACCAGGAATCGGTCGACAGGGAAACGTCGACAAGGATGGTGACGGCGAGATCGTGCGCCTGCGGCCGGCTCATCAGGTGAATGCGGTCGCTTCCCTGGCCACCGGCCGCAAGGTCGGTGCGCGCACGAACCACGGCGTCGAGATCGAGGTCGGCACCGTCGATCTGCGCGCGCAGGATCTCGTGGCGCGGTCGCAGCACCTCGAACTGGCGCCGCACGCGACGAATGAGGCTTTGCGTTTCCGAGGTCAGCTCGGCGCGGTCGCCGAGTGCGGAAGCTGGGGAAGCCAGTACGCGGCAATGATCCTTGAGATAGGTGCCTGTACGGTAGTTCCACTCCGGATAAGTATGTTCAGCCGTCAACGGTGTGACGTCGACGGCCTCGGGGGGCAAGTCCAGATCGAACCGGAAGCGTGCGGACGGGCGCCCCTTGCGTTCGCCGAGCGTCATCTCGTCCAGCTCTTCCGCAGCCTTCGCGTCGTGGTCGTCGCTGTCGTCGGCGGGCCGGTCGACGTTGACCATCTCCGCCATCGCGAGAATCTTTTCGAAACGATTGAGAATGAACGGGCTGCGGTCGCCCTTGCGGTTTTCGGGGTTCTCGCGGGCGGCAACATGACGCTCGGTCTCGAGAGCGGGCGTCCCTGCCCTGCCCTGCGCCGGCTCATCGTCTTCGCGTCGCGTTTCGGTCTCGGCGCGCACCAATGCATCCGGCCAGAGCGGAAGCGGCAGTATCGGCAGATAACCGGGCGGTGCCCGGTGCGGAAAAATCACCGGCAAAGTGTTGTCCAGTTCCCCGGCGGCCCTCCGCAACATGCCGAGGATCCGGTTTTCGACATGCTGCTCCACGGATGGCAGCGCACCTCGGGTTCGCTCTGCAAGGACGGCTGCGGCGAGCCGGCGGTAACGCGCGCGCATGCCCGGAAACGTGTCCAACACGGCCGTGACGGTTACTTCCGCACGAGTAAGTGCGGCAAGATCGCGGCGGAGGAGATCGGCCTCCGCCAGCGGTTCCAGCGACATCGTCGCCATATAGGCGACCAGCCAGAAATAGAGGTCGCGATTGAGATCCTTGTCCGGAAAAAGATCGATTTCCGCCGGCAGCATCAGCGATGCGTGATCGCGCCCGGGCTGCGCGAGCTTTTCTTCCCCTAGGCCCACGCGCTGGCGCCATTTGAGCCTGTGGGCAGAGGTGCGACCGCGCGCCGGGGCGATCTGCACCGCGCTCTCGCCGCCGTGCCCCCGGAACGAGATCGAGAGCACCGGCAAAAGATCGGCGAGCCGCACCGCGTGCTCCGGGTGGCGCCGCCACGTGCGCGTATTGCCGATGAAGCGGTGCCAGGCACGGCCGACCGTTTCTTCCAGTTCGAGGAAATCGAGCATCGCCAGGACCTCAGGCTATCAGGGAGTCGGCCACTTCCAGCAGGGCGGCCCTGACGTCCGGCTCGTCCGTCAAAGGCTCGATCATGGCAGCACGAACAGCTTCCTTCGCCGGCATCCCGGCGTCGATCAGGCTGGCGCAGTAGACGAGCAGGCGGGTCGAAACGCCCTCTTCGAGATCGTGGCCCTTGAGCGCCCTGAGGCGCGCGGCGAGATTGACGAGCCGTGCGACCTGCGCCTCCGCAAGACCACTTTCCGCCGAGACGACGGCTATTTCCTGGGTTTTCGGCAAGAAATCGAACTCGATCGCGACGAAGCGCTGCCGCGTGCTGGGCTTCAGGCTCTTGAGAAGATTCTGGTAGCCGGGATTGTAGGATACGACCAGCATGAAACCGGACGGCGCCTCGAGCATCTCGCCGGTGCGCTCCAGCGGCAGCATGCGGCGATCGTCGGTGAGCGGATGCAGGACGACGGCGACGTCCTTACGCGCCTCGACGATCTCGTCGAGATAGCACACGCCGCACTCAGGGAAGCATGAAGTCTCAGACAGTTTAGCCCAGACCGTATCGCCGCCCTTCAAGAGGTAGCGGCCGGTGAGATCTGCTGCGGCAAGGTCGTCATGGCAGGAAACGGTCGAAAGCGGGAGGCCGAGCCTTGCCGCCATATGGCTGACAAAGCGCGTCTTGCCGCAGCCGGTCGGACCTTTCAGCAAGAGTGGCAATTGCCTGACCCAGGCGGTCTCGAACAGCGCGCATTCGTTGCCGAGCGGACTGTAGTGCGGAATGTCGGCGGTCGGGCGGGGTGCGTTCGGCAGAACGAAATTCATTGTGATCTCCGTGACAAACAGTCGAAGCAAGCGGAAGGACCGACCCCGACGCAAGTCGCGGGGTCGGCCAGGGCGATCATTCGGCAGGCTGGATCGAAGGGCTAAGCCTTGCACTCCGCTCGCGGCCTGGAACCAGCACGGCCCAGAAGAACATCAGCGCCGAGACCAGGACGACGACACCGGAACCGAGGCGGATCCAGTAGAACAGCGCCAGCTGGTCCTGCACATCCATGTAGCTTTCGCCGAGCACGCGCTGCAGGTGGACCTGCAGGACGCCCGCGAAGGTGAGTGCGAAGGTCATCACCGACATGGCCGTGCACATAGCCCAGAAGCTGACGATCGAGAGCCACTGGTTGTAGGGCTGGCGGCCGCGGATTTCCGGGATCGCATAGGCCATCACCGCAAGGTTCAGCATGACATAGGCACCGAAGAAGGCGAGGTGGCCGTGGGCCGCAGTGACCTGCGTGCCGTGGGTGTAGTAGTTCACCGAGGACAGCGTGTGCAGGAAGCCCCAGACACCGGCGCCGAAGAAGGCCATGACCGAGCAGCCGATCGACCAGAGAAGAGCCGCGCGGTTCGGGTGCTTGCGCCCGGCCTTCCAGGTCATCACGAAGGTGAAGATCACCATGGTGAAGAAGGGCGCGACTTCGAGGGTGGAGAAGAGCGAGCCGATCCACTGCCAGTAACCCGGAGCACCGATCCAGTAGTAGTGGTGACCGGTGCCGAGGATGCCGGAGAAGAGCGCCAGGCCGACGATGACGTAGAGCCACTTCTCGACGACCTCGCGGTCGATGCCGTTGAGCTTGATCATCAGGAAGGCGAGCACCGATGCCATGATCAGTTCCCAGACACCTTCGACCCACAGATGGACGACGTACCACCAGTACATCTTGTCGAGTGCCAGGTTCATCGGGTTGTAGAACGCGAACAGGAAGAAGATCGCCACACCCCACAGACCGAAGATCAGGATGTTGGTGACCGTCGTCTTGCGGCCTTTGAGGACGGTGAGGGTGATGTTGTAGAGGAACATCAGCGCCACCACGACGATGCCGACCTTGATCGCGAAGGGCTGTTCGAGAAACTCGCGGCCCTCATGAATGTGGAGAAGATATCCGACCACCGCTACGGCCGCGGCGATCAGGAAAATCCAGAACTGGGCCACGGCGATCTTGGTGCTGTAAAGCTCAGTTTCCGCTTCCTCTGGCAGGAGATAATAAGTGGCGCCCATGAAGCCCATCAGCAGCCAGACGATCAGCGCATTGGTGTGCACCATGCGCACGATGTTGAACGGCAGGAGCTCGGAGAGCGTGTTGGGCAGGACGTAGATGGTGCCGGCGAGAACGCCGAACAGCACCTGGGCGAGAAACAGGCCGAGTGCGCCATAAAAATAGAGCATCGCGACCTTCTGGGTCTGGTATTTCATGGTTCTTTACTCCAATCGCAACGCTTAGCCGGCTTCGTTCGGTGGCCAGTTCTGGGTCTTGATGCGGCTCGTCCACTCCAGGAAGTCGGCGAGGTCGTTGAGCTCCTGTTCGGTGAGATTGAATTGCGGCATCTGCCGGCGGCCTTCGACGCCGGAGGGTTGCGCCGCCATCCACGCCTTCAGCGTTTCGCGCGCGCCCTCCGGATCCTTGTCGCCGCCCCAGCGCTTCCAGACATTGCCGAGCTCGGGCGCGAAATAGGCGCCTTCGCCGAGAAGCGTGTGGCAGTTGATACAGGAGTTCTTTTCCCAGACGTGCTTGCCGCGGCCGACGGAATCCGTCAACGTCGTCTCGTCCGTCGAGGTCGTCTTCATGTAATAGTGGCTGTGGGCCGTCAGCCCGACGAATATTGCAAAGAAGAAGAAGGACCCGCCGTAGAAGACGTTTCGGGCCCCGGTCTTGGTGAGGCGTTCTGCCATCACGTGGTCCTTTCGATTTCAGATGGCCGCGAATGCGTGGCCGGCTTGATCTGATCCCCTCCCCGTTTGACGCCGCCTGCAGCGACGCCGACGAATGTCCGGGGCACGGTCCATGTCTATGGATTTCCCGCGTGCGTTCTTTGCGTTTCGGCAAACAAGGAAAGCGGTTTCAAACGGATGGCATGCCTGACGCGACGAGCTTCGCCGCTGCGAGCAGCGCGAGGACCAGCGGCCAGACGAAAAGCCCGTGCCGCATGGCGGCCGGACCGGAGCGCAGGCCCATGAAATCCAGGATGATCAGCCTGGCTTTGAGCAACGCCAGCACGAGGGCGACGAAAACGACGACAGCGGCGCGGCCTTGAAAGGCGACCGCCAGCATGCCCGAAAGGACGATGGCAACAAGCACGATCCAGGTTCGGCCGAGTTGGTTTCGAGTGCGGTCCGTCATGAGGTCATACCAGATAGATGATCGGGAACATCACGATCCAGATGAGATCGATGACATGCCAGAGGGTTGTTATCAGGGTTACATTGCCGGGCGTCTGGCGCCAGGCGACGAGAAGCAGGATCAGGCCGCCGAAGGCCACATGCATGAGGTGGAAACCGGTGATCAGGAAATAGAGCTCGAAGAAGGCACCGAACCGGGCAATGTCGCCGCTCGCGAGCTCGCCGCCATACTCCGCGAGTTTGACCGCGACGAAGACGAAGCCGAGCACGGCGGCCATGACGAGGGCACGCCGGCGCTCCCCGGGTAGGGCAGATTTGCGCGCAGCGACCGCTGCCTGCCAGCCGCTGGTCAAAAGCACCAGTGTGTTGATGCCCGCGAGCAAGGGGTTGAGTTCGTTTCGCCCTGCGGCAAATGCGTCGGTCTGCAGGAAGCCGGTGATGAGAAAGGCCGCAAGCAGGATGCCGAAGGCCGCAAGCTCGCTCCACACCAGAACCCAGAGCAGAAGTTCATCCGTGGGCGCTTCTCCTCTCGCCTCGATTTCAGTCGTCGCCCGTGCATCCATGCCACATCTCCCTTGATCGGAAATAACAGGCACTTAGGCGAGCCGGCGAGACGATGTCTTTGACATTGCGCAAGGAACCCGAGCCAAAAACCCTATATCGGCGAAGGCAACTAGAGCGGGATGAGGAAAAGTGTGCGGGGTTTTCCGGCCGCATCCCGCGTCTCAACTTATTAGAATCGATCACGTTTATGAATTTGGGTCGATTCGACCCAAATCATCGTGGTCTAGGAGTTCTTCGATGACAGACGCACAGATCGGCCTTTCGGTCGCAACCCCCATCATCATCGTTTTCGCCCTTGTCCTTCACCGCATGGGCGTGTTGCAGCGCGCGGGCACGGTCTCGGCTGTTCTATTTTCGATCGCGATCGCCGTGGTGCTCTTTCTCGACCGCTAACGGTTTTCCGTCCGGAGTTGCGTCATATCAACCCGGACTTGCGATATGTCAAAGATGCGAGCCGGTTCGCCGGCTAGACGATTGCGCTAAGTTAAATGACCGGAGTCCGGCTGATCGCTGGAAAAGAGACAATGCAACGAAGCAGCATGCTGGAGCAGGGCTATGACGCGCTGTTGGAATTGTGTGATCGGCTGGCGGCAATCGCCGATGCCTTGCCCAACGCAATCGATGTGACGCGCTACGAGCAGATCGCGGACACGCTTGTGCCGACGCTTGGCAGTCTGCACGAGCTGGAGGAGCGAGTCCTCTTTTCTCGCGCACGAACGGATGGTCGAGACGTGACGGCGCTGATCGAACGTCTTCGCGAAGATCATCGGCGTGACAAGAGAGCTGCGGCCGATGTCGCTGAAGTGCTGAGCGAGCTTCTTCACGGTCGCTGCCGGCTTAGCTGGGACGCGATCGGCTATATGCTGCGCGCGCTCTTCGAGAGCCTCCGCCGCCACGTCGCGACCGAGCGCCTGCTGCTTTCCGAGAGCCGTCGAGATGTATGCCATGCGTGAATTCTTGCTGGCCTTCGCGGTCTTTCTCGCGCTGCACATGGTGCCCGCCATGCCGAAACTTCGCGAGTGGCTCATTCAGCGGCTGGGCCGGAAGGGTTATTTCGCCGGCTATTCGCTGCTGTCGATCGTAGCGCTCGCCTGGGTCTTCCACGCGGCGCTGACATTGGATTTCATACCGCTCTGGGACCCGGCGCCATGGCAGGCCTGGGTGACGTTCGTGCTCGCACCCCTCGGCATCTTCTTCGTTCTTGCGGGCCTCTTCAGCGAGAACCCGCTTTCGATTTCGATCTTTCAGGGTACCGGCGGAACGGGCGCCGTCGTCAGCATCACCCGCCATCCCGTGCTCTGGGGGTTCCTCGTCTGGGCGGCTGGACACGTCATTCCGAACGGCGATCTTCGCTCGCTCGTGCTCTTCGGCGGCTTCGCGCTTTTTGCCGCGGGCGGTTTCCTGATGATCGAGCGGCGCGCGCGCCGTCGGCTGGGCGACAAGTGGCCGAGCGCTGCCGCCGGCACGTCGATCTTGCCCTTTGCCGCCATTCTCGGCGGCCGCGCCCGCTTCCGTGTCGATCCGGTCCTGGTGCTCTCGGCATTTGCCACGGGCGCAATCACGCTGTGGCTGCTTGCCGGCGGTCACTACGCAATCTTCGGCGCCGATCCGCTGCTGCAAGCCTTCCCGATGCTTTGAGCCGCGCCGCATGCTTCCCAGCACGCGGCTCTACCCCTGCCAGGCTTCTGCGAGCGGCGCGATTGGCAGCGCCAAGAGATCGATGGCGCGCGCGGCGAGATGGTCGACGATCGCCTCGACGCTTGCCGGCCGATGGTAAAATCCCGGCACCGGCGGCATGACGATCGCGCCCATTTCGGTAACGGCACACATGTTGCGCAGATGCCCAAGGTGGAGCGGCGTTTCGCGCGTCATCAAGACGAGCCGCCGGCGCTCCTTCAGATGCACATCGGCGGCTCTAACCAGGAGGTTGTCGGCAAGTCCATTGGCGATCGCCGCGAGCGTGCGCATCGAACAGGGTGAGACGATCATGCCGGCCGTCGGAAAGGATCCACTGGCAATCGCCGCGCCGATGTCGTCGTGTTCGTAGATGCGGTCGGTCTTTTCGAACAAGCGCAACAGCGCGTCCGGTCCAACTTCGTGGCTCAATGTCCTGTGCGCCGCCGGCGACATGACCAGATGCGTCTCGACTTCGCCGATCCGCGCAAGCCGCTCGGCGATGCGCAGCGGGATCGCGGCTCCGGAAGCGCCGGTTACACCAACGACTATCCTCAACCTTCCCGTCATCGGCTGTCTCCCAGACCCAACTCCGGCCACATCCGATCGACATCGGCCTTCACCTCTGGCGACATGTCGAGCACCCTCCCCCATTCGCGGTCGGTCTCCGCGCCGATCTTTGTCGTCGCGTCGAGACCGAGCTTGCCGCCGAGACCGGATCGTGGCGAAGCGAAATCAAGATAGTCGATCGGCGTGTCGGCGACGATTGTGACATCGCGGCTTGCGTCGAAGCGCGTGGAGAGCGCCCAGACGACTTCCGGCCAGCTGCGCACATTGATGTCAGGGTCGACGACGATGATGAGCTTCACGTAGCTGAACTGTGGCAGCATCGACCAGAGCCCCATCATCAACCGCTTCGCCTGTCCCGGATAACGCTTGTCGATCGCCACGACCATTGCCCGGTAGGAGCAGGCCTCCGGCGGCAGCCACAGATCGACGATCTCCGGATACTGCTTCTTCACCAGCGGCACGAACAGAACGTTCATCGCTTCGCCGAGACGCGACGGCTCGTCGGGCGGCCGGCCGGTGTAGGTGGAGAGATAGATCGGATTTCGACGCATCGTGATCGCCGAGAGAGTCATGACCGGGAAGCGATCGACGGAATTGTAGTAACCGGTGTGGTCGCCATAAGGCCCCTCGTCGGCGGTATCGGAGGCAGACACGGTGCCTTCGAGCACGATCTCCGCATTCGCGGGTACCGGAAGCGGTACAGTCCGGCCGTTCGCAAGCTGCGTCCGCCGCCGGCGAATGAGCCCGGAAAAATTGAGTTCGCTCAACCCGTCCGGCAATGGCATAACCGAGGCCAGAATCGTCGCGGGATCCGCTCCGATCGCGACAGCCACCGGCATGTCCAAGCCTTTTCGCTGCCAGAGGCGGTGGTGCCGCGCTCCACCGCGGTGGGCGAGCCAGCGAACGATCGTCCGGTCTCTGCCCAGAACCTGCATGCGGTAGATGCCGACATTGATGTCGGTCGGATCGTCCGGCGCCATGGTGATGACTAGCGGCCAGGTGATGAGCGGTGCCGGCTCGCCCGGCCAGCACCACTGGATCGGCAAGTTCGCGAGATCGATCTCTGGACCGCTCCAGACGATCTCCTGGCACGGCGCACGGCTACGATGCTTCGGCCGCATCGAGAGTGCGGACCGCAGCAACGGCAGTTTCTCCCAGGCGTCACGCAGCGATGCCGGCGCGCGGGGATCACGCAGCTCGGCGAGTTCCTCGGCAAAGAACGGCAACCCGCCCGGCTCAAGGCCGAAGCCGCGCTCGATCCGCGCTTGCGCGCCGAACAGGTTGGCGAGCAGCGGAATCTCGTGCACGCGGCCGGAGGCGTCGACCAGCTTTTCGAACAACAGCGCTGGTCCGCCCGACGCAAGCACGCGCCTGTGGATCTCGGTCACTTCATGGACGAGCGAAACAGGTCGCGAAATCCGCTTCAGCTCGCCGTCGCGCTCAAGCGCCGAAGTGAAATCCTGTAGCGACGCGAAGTGGGATGCGGTGCGGAAGGCTTTGTTCATGCCCGCTTCTTTGTGCTCGTGATTTCCGCCTGTCTTTGATGTGGGACAAACACAAGGAACGGCTGCCGGCTAAACATTGGGAGAACATTCACACTGCACAGGCCCCATATGACCGTTTCCTCCGCGATGGCCGTTCCGCTCCGGCTCATCCCCATTCCCGCCATCGAGCGAGCGACAAGGCTCGTTTTTTCTCACGTCATGGCGCGCCATCCGGGCCTGTTCGACCGGTTGGGGGACTACGCCCACAAACGATATGGCTTCATCCCGTCCGACCTGCCGGTCGGCTTCCTGGTCGAGCCTGGCAAGGGACGCATATCCGTGCACCGCAAGCCCGATCTGCCACCCACCGACGCTGCGGTCACAGGTGGCTTCGTGCTTCTCCTTGGGCTGCTTGAGGGCCGCCTCGACGGTGATGCGGTCTTCTTCTCGCGCGACCTGACGGTCACCGGCGACATGGAAGCCATGCTGGCGCTGCGCAATGCGCTCGACGACTGCAACATCGACCTGCCCTCCGACATCGGCAGCCTGGCGGGGCCTTTCGCACCGCTGGTCCGGCGCGCCGCCTCGGAAATTCGTAGCCGCGTCCTGCCCCGGGAGGCCGGCCAATGGAACTGATCTGCCCCGCCGGAACGCCGGCCGCCTTCCGCGAGGCCGTTGATGCCGGAGCCGATGCCGTCTACTGCGGTTTTCGCGACGAGACCAATGCCCGCAATTTCCCGGGGTTGAACTTTTCCCGCGACGAGCTGAAGGCGGCGATCGCCTATGCCCGCCAGCACGGAGCGATGACTTTCGTCGCCATCAACACCTTCATGCGCGCCGGTCGCGAAAAGCTCTGGCACGAGGCCGTGGACGATGCCGTGCGTCTTGGCGCCGACGCCGTCATTCTCGCTGATTTCGGTTTGATGGCCTATACCGCCGAACGCTATCCCGAGCAGCGCTTGCACGTATCGGTCCAGGCCTCCGCCTCCAATGCGGACGCCGTCAATTTCCTGGTCGAAACGTTTCGGGCAAAACGCGTCGTGCTGCCGCGGATTCTCACCATTCCCGATCTCGCCCGCCTTGCAAAACAGATCCGATGCGAGATCGAGGTCTTCGTCTTCGGCGGGCTCTGCGTGATGGCGGAGGGGCGTTGTTCGCTCTCATCCTATGCCACCGGCAAGTCGCCGAACATGAATGGGGTCTGTTCTCCGGCGAGCCATGTGCGTTACCGCGAGGATGGCTGCGAACTCGTCTCGGAACTCGGCGACTACACGATCAATCGCTTTCCCGCCGGCGAAGCAGCCGGCTACCCGACACTCTGCAAGGGGCGCTTCAATGTCGCCGACGAGCGCGGATACGCCTTCGAGGACCCCGTTTCGCTTGACGTCATGGACCACGTCGACCTTTTGCGCGAGGCAGGCGTCAGCGCGCTAAAGATCGAGGGACGCCAGCGGGGCAAGGCCTATGTCGCGGAGGTCGTCTCGGTGATGCGCCGCGCCCTTGCCGCGAATGCCGCCGACCGCCCCGCCCTCATCTCGCGGCTCAGACTCTTGAGCGAAGGCCAGCGGACGACGTCCGGCGCCTATGAAAAGCGTTGGAGGTAGATCATGACCGGCGCAACGCTTCCAAGCCTTAGCCTCGGCCCGGTCCTCTACTTGTGGGACGGGCCGAAATGGCGCGATTTCTATTTCCGTATCGCGGACGAAACGCCAATCGCGCATGTCGTCATCGGCGAGACGGTCTGCTCTAAACGGCTGCATTTCATCGAGCCGCATGTCGGCGAAGTGGTCGAGCGGCTGGAGCGCGCGGGCAAGAGCGTCAGCCTTGCCTCGCTGGCGCTCGTCACGCTCGAACGCGAGGCCCAAGTCGTGCGGGCGCTGGTGCGCGACAGCACGCATCCGATCGAGGCCAATGACCTGTCGGCGCTCGGGCTGCTCGCCGGCAAGCCGCATTCCGTCGGTCCGTTGATCAACGTCTATAACGGCGCCACCGCGCGGCTGCTCGCCTCGCGCGGTGCGACGAGCATCTGCCTGCCGCCCGAACTGCCAATGGCGTCCGTCCGCGATATCGTTCGCGATACGCCCGGTGTGTCGTTCGAGATATTCGCGTTCGGGCGTGTACCGCTGGCGATCTCGGCCCGCTGCGCGCACGCCCGGTCCAAGGGATTGGTCAAGGACAATTGTCAGTTCATCTGCGGCGACGACCCGGATGGGTTGGTGGTCGAAACGCTCGACCGTCAGCCCTTTCTCGCCCTGAACGGTGTACAGACCGTGTCGCACACATGCCAGACACTGATCCAGGAACTGCCGGAATTGATTAAGGCCGGCATTTCGCGGATCCGGCTTTCGCCTCAAGACTGCGACATGGTCGCGGTCGCCCGGGTCTTCGACGACGCGATCGCCGGCAGGTCTCTCCCCGCCGATGCCATCGCCCGTCTTCTAGATGCCTATACCGGCGCACAGTTTTCGAACGGCTTCCACTACGGCCAGCAAGGCGCCGCCTGGATCGCAGACCACACGTTAACTTAGAGCAGGGTGAGGCAAAGTGGGCGCGGTTTTCGGCCCGCACCTCGCTCCAGCTTATTTGGAGTTGTTCCATGGCACATGAGCTCGATGTTCTCGCGAATGAGACCGCAGAAGACGAAAATCTCGCAACCGTCATCAGCCAGATCCGCCGGCTGATCGATGGCGCTTCGCTCGAATGCGGCTGCCGCGCACGCGTCGACGAGTTGCTGCTTCGTTTCGAAAGCCTGACGGCCAGGCAACGCGAAAAGCGGATGCTCGACCAGGCCCGGCGCCAACGGCGACGCATAGCGGCGATCATGGAACTTCTTCACGAACTCGACGAGATCGGCTATGACGACGCCGACCGAAGCGTGCTGGTGGAAGCGCGGCTGCTTTTCGAGGACATTGCCGAAGCCGCGCACCAGGGGGCTCGCCTGCTCGATGTCGCCGCCGCGTTACCGAGTTCGAAGGCGGGTGTGCGATGATGAGGCACGGACCTTCGGGAGCGAGCCCTGTTGCGCGCGATCTGGAGACGGCGAATGAATCTTCCGTTTCGTATTCTTTGCCTGTGCCTTGGCTGGCTGATGGTCGCATTCGCCGTCGCCGGCGTGTTCCTGCCGGTGCTGCCCACCACACCTTTCCTGCTTTTGGCGGCGGGCCTGTTCGCCCGCGCGTCTCCCCGGCTTGAGCGCTGGCTCGTCGAGCACCCCGTCTTCGGTCCCTCGCTGCGCCTGTGGCGAGAAAAGGGCGCGATCGCCATGCGGGCGAAGTTCAGCGCCGTCGCTTTGATGGCCGCGACCTACGGTCTCTTCTGTCTGTTCAGCAAGCCGAATGCCGCGCTTGCGGCCCTCGTCGCGGCCGTGATGGTGCTTCCGGTCGCCTTCATCCTCACGCGCCCGAGCAATTGACCGCCGATCGCAGGCGTCAGAAGTTGCTGGCGTGGAGCTCCCTCATCGCTTTCCTGAGTTCGTCGATCGGCGTCAAGCTGCTGGTGCTTTGGCCTTCCAGTTCCGGCGGCATCTTCCAGCCCGGATCGATGCCTTCCATGTTCGGCAATTCGTGCGCAATGCCCTTGTGACAATCGATGCAGGTTGCCCGGCCGGGAAGCAGGTAACGGGTATGAATCGCCGCCGCCCGTTGCGTCTGCTTCTGCAGGTCCATGGCGATAGACGAATGGCAGTTGCGGCATTCGAGACTGTCGTTCGCCTTCAGACGCGCCCATTCATGCTGCGCAAGCTCCAGCCGGTGCTCGAGGAATTTCGGACGGGTGTTGATCGTTCCGAAGATCTTGCCCCAGACTTCCTTCGACGCCTGCATCTTGCGGGCGATCTTGTCCGTCCAGTCATGCGGGACGTGGCAGTCCGGACAGGTGGCCCTGACCCCGGAGCGGTTGGAGAAGTGGATCGTCCGCGACATCTCCTGATAGACGTTGTCGCGCATCTCGTGGCAGGAGGTGCAGAAGGTTTCGGTGTTGGTAAGCTCGAGCGCGGTGTTGAAGGCGCCCCAGAACATCACACCGCCGACGAAGCCGCCGAGTGTCAGAAAGCCGAGGCTCAGCGTTCCTGCCGGCGTGCTGACGAGGTGCCACGCCCAGAGGACGAGTTTCCGGATCCATCCCATGGCGTCACTCGCTTCCCGCCGGCTTGACGCCCAGCTCGCTCATGTCCTTGAAAGTGTTGTCGACGAGCGGCCTGACATCGGCCTGGGGCACGTGGCAGGCGGTGCAGAAATAACGCCGCGGCGACACGTCCGCGAGCATCTGCCCATCCCGCGTCTGATAATGGGTGACGCTGATCATCGGAGCCCCGGAATCCTGAGTGAATTCACGCTTGTGGCAGGAAAGGCAGCGATTGGTGTTGACCGACAGCTGATAGCCTTCGATCGAATGCGGGATCACCGGCGGCTGATCGGGATAGGCCCGCATCTTGCGGACGTCGTCGACCACCCATTTCGGTATCGGTTCGGCTCCCGGTTCGTCCATCGATTGCGGCGGTCCAGAAAGTTCCGGCACCATCTGGGCGATGGCCGCGGTGCTCACGAACAGCACCGCAAGCAGCGCTCCGAGCATCCATGCTGGGCTTCTCATCATGCGGCAGAGACGATCTTGACTGCGCATTTCTTGAAATCCGTCTGTTTGGAGATGGGATCGGTAGCGTCCAGCGTTACCTTGTTGATGAGCTTGCTGGCGTCGAACCACGGAACGAAGATCACGCCGGGAGGCATGCGGTTGCGGCCGCGTGTCTCGACGCGGGCACGGATTTCGCCGCGCCGGGAAACGATCCTGACCTCGCCACCTTGGTTGAGGCCGCGCTTGCGGGCGTCATCCGCGTTCACGAAACAAACTGCGCCGGGGAAGGCCCGATAGAGCTCCGGCACGCGCATCGTCATCGATCCGGAATGCCAGTGTTCGAGCACGCGACCGGTAACCAGCCAGATATCGTATTCGTCATCGGGCTCTTCGGCCGGAGGCTCGTAGGGAACGGCAAGGATCACCGCCCTGCCGTCCGGGCGGCCGTAGAACTTCACGCCCTCGCCCGGCTTCACATAGGGATCATAGCCTTCCCGGTAGCGCCAAAGCGTCTCCTTCCCGTCGACGACGGGCCAGCGCAGGCCGCGCTCCTCGTGGTAGCGGTCATAAGAGGCAAGGTCATGCCCATGCCCGCGCCCGAAGGTGGCATATTCCTCGAAAAGGCCCTTCTGGATATAGAAGCCGAAGGCCTCGGCCTCGTTGTTGGCATAGTCTCCGTTGACCTCGCTCAAGGGGAAGCGATCCACCGCGCCATTCTTGAACAGGACGTCGTGCAGCGTCTTGCCGCGATAGGACGGATTGGCGTCAAGGATTTCCGCCGGCCAGACCTCGTCAGTCATGAAGCGCTTGGAGAATTCGACCATCTGCCACAGGTCCGAACGCGCCTCGGCCGGTGCCTGGACGAGCTGGTGCCAGACATGGGTGCGACGCTCCGCGTTGCCATAGGCGCCTTCCTTCTCCACCCACATGGCGGCCGGCAGGATAAGGTCCGCGCTCATCGCGGTAATCGTCGGATAGACATCGGAAACGACGATGAAGTTGTCGGGGTTGCGGTAGCCCTGGTAGGTCTCGTTGCTGGTGTTGGGCGCCGCCTGGACGTTGTTGTTGACCTGCACCCAATAGAAATTGAGCTTGCCGTCCTTCAGCATGCGGTCCTGCTCGACGGCATGGTAGCCGGGCTTTTCCGGGATGATCCCGTGCGGTATCCGCCAGATCTCTTCGGCATGCTCGCGATGTTCTGGATTGGTGACAGTCATGTCGGCCGGCAGGCGATGGGCAAAGGTGCCGACCTCGCGCGCGGTGCCGCAGGCGGATGGTTGCCCGGTCAGCGAAAAGGGGCTGTTGCCCGGCTCCGAAATCTTCCCCGTCAAGAGATGGAGATTGTAGACCATCTGGTTGACCCAGACGCCGCGCACATGCTGGTTGAACCCCATGGTCCAGAGCGACATCACCTTGCGCTTGGGGTCGGCATAGAGTTCGGCCAGTTGCTCCAGGAAGGCTGCGTCGACGCCGGTGAGTTCAGCGGTCTTGTCGAGCGTGTAGTCCGAAACGAATGTCTTAAACTCTTCGAAATTGCTCGGCGTCATCTTGGCGGCGTCCTTGGCATTCACCGCCTTGACCTCCAGAGGATTATCCGGCCTCAAGCCGTAGCCGATATCGGTCGCGCCGACCATGAAGGTCGTGTGCTTCTCGACAAACTCCTGGTTGACGCGCCCGGTCTGGATGATGTGGTTGGCGATATAGTTCAGGATCGCAAGGTCGGTGCCCGGCTTGAAGACGATCGGGATGTCGGCGAGGTCCATGCTGCGATGGGTGAAGGTTGAGAGCACCGCGACCTGCACATGCGGATGGCCCAGCCGCCTGTCAGCAAGCCGGGTCCAGAGAATCGGGTGCATCTCCGCCATGTTGGAGCCCCAAAGCACGAAGGCGTCGGCGTGCTCGAAGTCGTCGTAGCATCCCATCGGCTCGTCCATGCCGAAGGTGCGCATGAAGGCGTAGGCCGCCGATGCCATGCAATGGCGGGCATTGGGGTCGAGGTTGTTGGAGCGGAAGCCGGCGCGCATCAGCTTCGTCGCCGCATAACCTTCGAAAATCGTCCACTGCCCGGAGCCGAACATGCCGACAGCCGTCGGCCCCTTCTCCTTCAAGACCCTCTTCGCCTGCTCCGCCATCACGTTGAACGCTTCGTCCCAGCTGACCGGCTCGAACTCGCCGTCCTTGGCGTAGGCGCCGTTTCGCTTGCGCATGAGCGGTGTCTTCAACCGGTCGGCGCCGTACATGATCTTCGACAGGAAATAGCCCTTGATGCAGTTGAGGCCGCGATTGACCTCCGCCTGCATGTCGCCATGGGTGGCGACCACCTGCCCTTCCTTCACGCCCACCATCACGCCGCAACCGGTGCCGCAGAAGCGGCATGGCGCCTTCGACCATTTGATCTCCAGCGCGCTTACGCCACCGGGTACGGGTTGCGCGGCGGCGGGAAGCGCAATGCCCGCCGTTGCCGCCGCTATGCCGGCCGCGTGGGCCTTGAGGATGTCACGCCGCGTCAGTTCGTCGGTCATTGCCGATCGTCTCCTCTTTCTCGACATGCTCGAACACCATGTTGGCAGCGACCACGCCTTCGAGCGTGGAAATCCGCGACAGGCACTCGCCGAGCACGCCCGTACTCGTTCCTTCGATGACCACCACGATCTTGCCGCCCTGGTGGCCGTAAACCTCGACATTGTTCATTCGGGAAAGCGCCGCGAGGACCTGCTCCTCCATCGCCGGAACGGCGACGACGACAGCGCTCGAGACATGATATTCGGCTGGTTTTTCGCTCGATTTTTCAGGCATGGGCGCCCTCCCCGGTCCGTGCGGCGACCTGGACGGCGCCGACCGGACAGATGCCGACGCAGGCGCCGCAGCCGCTGCAGGCATCTTCGTTCACGACCGGCAAGAAAGGCCCGCCGGTGCGGGGCTGAAAGCGGATCGCCTCTTCCGGACAGCTGTCGCGGCAGGACTGGCAGGCGACGTTGTTCTTCGCCAGGCAATGATCGGCGATCGCCGCCGCATGCGCAAAGCGCTTCACGTCCGCCGGTTGAAAGACCGGCTCCGGACAGGCGCGCCGGCAATCACCGCAGAAGGTGCATTCGCCGACGGAGAAATCGAGCGACGGCCGCTCTGCGGCAAGGCTGATGATATTCGTGGGACATGCGTCTACGCAGCGGCCGCAGCCGGTGCAGACGGCGAGGTTCTCGAGCGTCACGCCCGGCGGACAGATCCGTTCGGCCTCGGAAGCGTTACGTCCGAAGAGAAGGTTTCGTCTGGAGATCGTCGCCACCGCCATGACGCACCTCAATGCGGCGCCGGTGGCGGACCGGGTGGTCCGAAGACGAGCTGAAACATCCAGACGAGGAAACCGTAGCCACCGACTACGGCGACGGCCACGAGCGGCCAGATACCGAAGGCGAGCACGAGGAATGTCAGAAGTTCGCGTCTTCTGGATTGCGGCCGCCGCTCCGTCACCTGCTGCGAAGATAATTCTGACACGTTAACATCCCTCGTTGATGTCACCGCCAACATAGTAACGATCCTTGACGGGAAAGAAAGGAAAATAAACTAAACTCTCTTCCTCAAGAAGACAAATAACATCTGTCAATTCAAGGAGATATTTTATCCCGAACAAATATACGTTTCTCTTGGAAGCGACCGCCTGTACATTTCGTATTTTCGAAAAAACGCACATTCTACAACGCCAACGCGTGGAAAATCGGCGGCAGGTCGGACAGAGAAAGAAAAGCCGGCGCGGCGTTCGCGCCGCACCGGCTTTATGATTCTGGTGTTGCCGGGTGTGCACCGCCGCTTACAGCGCCAGCTCCGTGAAGGCAGCATTGAGGCGCTCCTGCGCCTTCTTCGGGTTCTTCGCCCCTTTCGCCGCGTCAAGGTTAGCCGGGTTGTCGCCGACCTGCACGACGCCGACCATGCCCATGCCGTAGTGCGGTGTGCACTTCACGCCATAGACGCCCGGAGTGGTGAACGTGACCTTGTAGTTCTCGTTGACCTTGCTCTTCAGCGCTTCGGCGCCATCCGGCAGCATGCCCTTGATCGTCTCGACATTGTGGCCCTTGTCGGTCGGAACGAAGGTCACGGTATCGCCGGCGGCGACCTTCAGCGAGGCCGGTTCGAAGATCATCACGCCGTCTTTACCCTTGTTGAGCATGTGCACTTCGAAATCTGCCGCAAGCGTGGGCGTGGTCATGAGCATTGCCAGCGCGGCGAGGCCAAGGCTCTTCTTCATCATGGTCAGCATTTCATCTTCTCCGTTGAACCGCCAAGCCCTTGCCTGGGGTTGTCTCCCCGGAAATAGGCCGACGCTGGCCTGCCGACTTTGACGCGCGTCAAACAACGCGAAAGATGATGGTCGACCGCCTCTTGCGCTCATGCATGCGAACTTCGACCCGTAATCGCCACGTCATGGTCAAGCCCGCCCGCCTCCTCAGCCGAAGATCGTTGACAGGTTACGTCTGCCGGATTAAGAATAACGAAATTCGAAAATCGTCACTCGTAATTCGTGAGATGAAATGAGCGAACTCGCAGATACCGGCGTCGATGCAGCCAGACAGGAAAACGTGACGCGGATCCTTGATTCCGCCGAGCGGCTGTTCCGGCATTACGGCTACAGCAAGACCAACGTGGCCGACATCGCCCGCGACCTCGAAATGTCGCCGGCGAATATCTACCGCTTCTTCGCCTCCAAGACCGAGATCCACCAGGCGATCTGCGGCCGCATGCTCGCCGCCAGCTACCAACAGGCCTACGAGATTTCACACCTCCCCTTGAGCGCCTCCGAGCGGTTGCGCCGCTACGTGCACAGCCAGCACAAGATGACAGTCGAAACCATGCTCGACGAGCAGAAGGTCCACGAGATGGTGGTCGTCGCGATCGAGCGGGATTGGCACGTCATCGAGAAACATATCGACCGCTTGCA
The DNA here is from genome assembly GCF_030124325.1 of Sinorhizobium sp. 8-89. Classification (GTDB taxonomy): domain Bacteria; phylum Pseudomonadota; class Alphaproteobacteria; order Rhizobiales; family Rhizobiaceae; genus Sinorhizobium. Next base: position 6,956 of record NZ_JASKLR010000022.1, on the reverse strand, counting down.
TGAACTCGTGGCGGACATCATCCGTGACGGGATCGCGTCCGGCGAATTCGCCGATCAGGACGCGGATGCCGCCGCCCGGTGCTTTGGCGCCAGCACCGTTACGCTCTGCCATCCGCAAATGGTGGCACAGTGTCTCGCGAAGCAAAATCGCGCGACACCCGACGAACTGGTCGAATACGTGATCAGGGCGCTGAAGAAATAATAGAGCCGCGTGGCGGCAGACAGGATCAGGAGTGCCAGCGATGTTTTCACCCAAGGCCTTCGGAATGAGCATCCCGGTCGCCGCCAAGTTCGCGGCCGCCCTCGCCATTGCCGCCGCCCTCTCGGCCTGCTCGGAAGAGAAGGTCGAGACCAAGGAGGTCATCCGGCCGGTCAAGGTCTTCGAGGTCGCCGGGGGCGGCAATGTGCGTGAACTCGACTATTCCGGCTCGGTGAAGGCACGCACAGAGATGAATCTCGGCTTTCGCGTCAACGGCAAGATCACCGAAAGGCTCGTCAACATCGGCGACCGGGTGAAGCCGGGCGATCTGCTTGCCCGCGTCGATCCGACCGATTACCAGCTCGCCGTGAAAAGCGCCGAGGCAAATCTCGCCGCCGCCGAGAAGCAGGTGGAAACGACAGCGCTGACCAAGATGCGGGCGGAGCAGCTCTTCACCAAGGAATTCTCGTCCAAGGCCCAGCTCGATCAGGCGGCGCTTCTCTACGACCAGGCGGTTTCCACGCGGGACGCTGCTGCCTCGTCGCTCGACCAGGCGAAGAACCAGGTTACCTACACGGATCTGAAATCCGACCAGAACGGCATCGTCACCGCGATCAATGCCGATATCGGCCAGGTCGTCGGCGCCGGCACACCGGTCGTGACCGTCGCCGTCGATGGCGAGAAAGAAGTACAGATTGCCGTGCCCGAGATGGATATATCCGAATTCAAGCCGGGCAAGACCGTCAAGGCGCACTTCTGGTCGGACGACGCACTCGTGCTCGACGGCACGGTGCGCGAGGTCTCCGGCAGTGCCGACCAGCAGTCGCGAACTTTCTCCGTGCGCATCAGTCTGCCGACCGACCCGCGCGTGCTGCTCGGCATGACAGCCACGATCGAGGCGGCCGCCGCCAATGCCCAGCTGTCGGTTTCCATCCCGTTGAGCGCGCTTGCCGAAAAGGATGGCCGGAAGATCGTCTGGGTGGTTGATCGTGACAGCTCGACGGTGCATGCACGCGACGTCAAGCTCGGTGAATTCACCGGCGATGGCGTTCGCGTCGCCGAAGGGCTTGGGCAGGGCGATCTCGTCGTTGCTGCCGGCACGCAATTCATGACGGAAGACCTGAAGGTGAAGCTGCCGGCTGTCGAACAGCAGGCAGCTCTCACCGAAACCGGCGAAGTCCTTCGCTAACTCCCATTGATCGACAGAACGGAACGACGCCATGCACGCCTCCACTGAGGACAGGAAACCGTTCAACCTCTCGCGCTGGGCGATCGGCCACCCGAGCATCGCGCGCTTCCTCTTCGCGCTGATCATCATCACCGGCGCGCTCGGCCTCGTACGCATGGGCCAGCGCGAAGATCCGGAATTCACCTTCCGCGTCATGGTTATCCAGGCCGTCTGGCCGGGTGCATCGATCGAGGAGATGCAGGACCAGGTCGTCAACAAGATCGAGCGCAAGCTGCAGGAAACGCCGCATCTCGATTTCGTGCGCTCCTACACGCGCGCCGGCAGCGCCATCATCACGCTGCAGGTCGAAGGCGACACCAATGCCGAAGAGGTGGCCGACGCCTTCTACCAGGTGCGCAAGAAGGTCGGCGACATCGCCAACGAGCTGCCGGAAGGCCTGCTCGGCCCCTATTTCAACGACGAGTTCGGCGACACCTTCATCACGCTCCATTCGATCAGCGGCGACGGCTACAGCTATCCCGAGCTCAAGAAGTTCGCGATCCAGGGCCGCGACATGCTCTTGACGACGCCCGGCGTCGAAAAGGTGTCGATCATCGGCGACCAGCCGGAGAAGATCTATATCGACGTCTCCTCCAAGGCGCTCGCGGAACGCGGGCTGACGCTCAACGATCTGCGCAGTGCGATTGTCGGCCAGAACAATGTCGATCTCGCCGGCTCCGTCGATACCGGCACCCGCTCCGTCCGCATTTCCGTCGAAGGGGGAGTCGACCGGGCGGAGGATATCCGCGCGTTGAGGCTGCGTGCGGGGGATCAGGTAATCCGGCTTGGCGATATCGCCAGTGTCACCTCGGGACTGGAAGACCCCTTCCAGCGCAAATACCGCTTCAACGGCCACGACAGCGTCCAGATCGGCGTGGTCATGGCGAAAGGCTTCAATGTCACGGACGTCGGCAAGGCGGTGGAAGCGACCTATGACCGCTTCGAATCCTCGCTTCCCTACGGCGTGTCGGTCGACCAGATCGCCAACCAGCCGGAGGTCGTGACTGACGCGATCAGCGAGTTCATGCATGCCCTCGGAGAGGCATTGATCATCGTTCTCGTCGTCTCCTTCCTGTCGATCGGCTGGCGCTCGGGCCTGGTGATCGCGATCGCCATCCCGCTGGTGCTCGCCGCCACATTCGCGATCATGTACGAACTCGGCATCGACCTGCAGCGCATCTCGCTTGGTGCCCTCATCATCGCGCTCGGCCTGCTCGTCGACGACGCGATGATCGTGGTCGAGATGATGGAGCGCAAGCTCGAGGAAGGCCTCGTGAAAATCGAGGCGGCGAGCTTCGCCTATTCCTCGACCGCCTTCCCGATGCTGACCGGCACGCTGATCACGACCGCCGGCTTCATCCCGGTCGGCTTCGCGGAATCGACCGCGGGCGAATATGTGCGCTCGCTCTTCTATGTCGTCGGCATCGCGCTGGTGGTCTCCTGGTTCGTCGCCGTCTATTTCACGCCCTGGCTCGGCTACATGATCCTCAAGCAGCGCCATCATGCGGGCAGCCACCACGACGTCTTCGACACACGCTTCTATCGCCGCTTGCGGGCGACCGTCGGCTGGGCGGTGCGCCACAAGGTCATCGTGCTCGTCATGACGCTCGCGACCTTCGTCGGCCGCCTCTGGGCGTTCCAGTTCATCCCGAAGAACTTCTTCCCGCAGTCCTCGCGGCCGGAAATCCTGGTCGATCTGTGGCTGCCGGAAGGAACCAGCATCAGGGAGGTCGAGAAGCAGGCCAAGGCTCTCGAAGCTCGGATGATGGACGACGAGGACAAGCGCTTCATCGCCACCTATATCGGCGAAGGCGCGCCGCGCTTCTTCCTGCCGCTCGACCAGCAGCTCCGCAACCCGAACTTCGCCCAGCTCCTGGTCATGGCGAAGGACGAGCCGGCCCGCGAGCGGCTGATCACAAAGCTGCGGACGGTCCTTGCCGAAGATTTCCCGTCGATCCGTGCCAAGGTCGACCGGCTGTTCCTCGGCCCGCCGACCGGCTGGCCCGTGCAGTTGCGCGTGATGGGCCCGGACCGCGCCGAGGTGCGCCGCATCGCCGATGAGGTAAAGGCGAAGTTCAACGAAAATCCCCAGCTCGGCGCCGTTCACGACGACTGGCTGGAGCCGGTGCCGGCGATGAAGCTGGTGATCGACCAGGACCGCGCCCGTGCGCTGGGCGTCACCTCGCAGCGCATCCGCCAGATGCTGCAGGCGTCGATGTCCGGCGTGCCGCTTGATAATTTCCGCGACGGAGAGGAAACGGTCTCGATCGTCGCACGCGAGCCGGACGGCAATCGCCAACTGCTCTCGGCCGTCAACTCGGTCTATGTCCCGACCGATTTCGGCGGCTTCGTGCCCGTCTCGCAGGTCGCCAAGGTCGTGCCGGTCATGGAACAGGGCATCGAATGGCGCCGCGATCGCCTGCCGACGATCACGGTCCGCGCAACGCTCCCCGACGGCATGCAGTCGAACGACGTGACGATGAAGCTCTACGAAGAGCTTCAGGGCCTGCGGAACGGCCTCGCGCCCGGCTACAAGGTCGAGATCCAGGGCGGCGCCGAAGATAGCGCCGAAAGCCAAGCCTCGATCGCCGCCAAGGCGCCGATCATGCTGCTCGTCATCGTCATCCTCCTGATGGCGCAGCTTCAGCACTTCGGAAAGGCGATGCTGGTGCTCGCGACCGGTCCGCTCGGCATCATCGGCGCCGCCGCCGCGCTGCTCATCAGCGGCGCGCCCTTCGGCTTCGTCGCCATTCTCGGCGTCATCGCCCTGCTCGGCATCATCATCCGCAACTCGATCATCCTCGTCGACCAGATCGATCAGGACATCGCCGCAGGCATGGAGCGCGCCGAAGCGATCATCGGCGCGGCGGTTCGCCGCTTCCGGCCGATCATGCTCACCGCGCTGACGGCGGTACTCGCGCTGATCCCGATCTCGCGCGGCGTGTTCTGGGGCCCGCTTGCCTATGCCATGATGGGCGGCATCCTCGTTGCGACCGTCTTGACGATCCTGGTGCTGCCGGCCGGCTACGCGCTGTTCTTCGGCAAGGAGCCGAAGGCACAGGAGAGCGAGCCGGAAGCGGCCGAGCAGCCCACCGAGGACGATAACGAGGAAGAGCGCTATCCCGCGCCGATCGCTGCGGAGTAAACTCTGCCGCCACGATTCTTGATACGCCAGCCGGAGGATAAGCCGGCTGGCGCATTTCATCGGCCCTCAGCCGAGGTGATGACGTTCCTGAAGGCCGTAGACCGGCGTCGCAATGCCTTCGCAGCGGGCCTTCAGCTGCAATGAAAGATACTGCGAATAGTGTCGCGACTGATGCAGGTTGCCGCCGTGGAACCAGAGCGCCTCCTGCTGCGTCGGCTTCCACATGTTGCGCTGCTCGCCCTCCCACGGACCGGGATCCTTCGGCGTATCGGAGCCGAGGCCCCAGACCTTGCCGACCTTGTCGGCGACCTCCTTCGAGATGAGATCCGCCGCCCAGCCGTTCATCGAGCCATAGCCGGTGGCGTAGACGACGAGATCGGCCGGAAGCTCGGTGCCGTCTTTCAACACGACCGCGTCTTCCGTCAGGTGGCTGACGTCGGAGCCCGATTTCAGCTTGATGCTGCCGTCGATGACGAGATCGCAGGCGCCGACGTCGATGTAGTAGCCGGAACCGCGGCGCAAATATTTCATGAAGAGGCCGGACCCGTCGGCGCCCCAGTCAAGCATGAAGCCGGCCCTTTCCAGATCCGCATAGAACCTGGCGTCACGTTCGCGCATCTTCTCGTAAAGCGGAATCTGGAACTCGTGCATGATCCGGTAGGGAAGCGAGGCGAAGATCAGGTCGGCCTTGCGCGTCGTCATGCCGGCGGCGACGGCCCGTTCGGAATAGAGGTCGCCGAGTCCGATATCCATCAGCGTGTCCGACCGGACGATATGCGTGGACGAACGCTGCACCATCGTCACGTCGGCACCGCCTTCCCAAAGCGCCGCGCAGATATCATGCGCGGAATTGTTGGAGCCGATGACCACCACCTTCTTGTCGCGATAGGCGTCCGGACCCGGATGTTGCGACGAATGCTGCTGTTCGCCTTTGAAGACGTCCTGGCCCTTGAGTTTCGGGATGTTCGGCTTGCCCGACATGCCGGTCGCCAGAACAAGCTGCTTCGGCTTGAGCACGACTTCCTCGCCGTTACGCTCGACGACGACCGTCCACTCCTTCGCCTCCTCGTCGTACTTGGCCGATTTGCAGGTGGTCGAACTCCAGTAGTTGAGCTCCATCACCTTGGTATACATCTCCAGCCAGTCGCCAATCTTGTCCTTCGGCGCGAAGACCGGCCAGTTCTCCGGGAAGGGAATATAGGGCAGGTGGTCGTACCAGACCGGGTCGTGCAGGCAGAGCGACTTGTAGCGCTTTCGCCAGCTGTCGCCCGGGCGTTCGTTCTTCTCGATGATGATCGTCGGCACGTTCAACTGGCGCAGGCGCGCGCCGAGCGCGATGCCGCCCTGCCCGCCGCCGATGATGACGACGTAGGGCTGGGTCTCGTAGCCGAGTTCGGCCGCCTCCTCTTCTCGCTTTTCCCTCCACGTCTTGCGGTTGGGATCATGACCGTGCTCGGCGCCGAGCGGCCGCCTGAAGCCCTTCGGCTCCTCGAGCCCCTTTAGCTCCGTCATCGTGGTGAGAAGCGTCCAGATCAGGCCGTTCTTCAGCCGCATGTGGCCGTAGCCGCGCGCCACCTCCGTCTCGAATTCGAACCATCCTTCGCTCACGCCGTCCCCGCCGCTCGCCTGTTCCTTCTCGTCCTGCCGGAACAGTGCCGGTTTCACCGCTGCGAGCTGGTTTGTCAGCATGTCGCGGATCTGGTCCCGACCCTCCATCGTCCTGATATTCCAGGTAAACGCGACGAGGTCGCGCCAGTAGCAATCCGCCTGGAACAGATTGACGGCGGCCTCGATATCGCCCTGTTCGAGCGCTCTGCCGAGCTTGGCAAGCGTATTGTCGATGCGGGTGTTGGGACTTTCTTCAAGCATGAGGTCTCCTCCTTTTTCGCTTGATTGAGACACGGGCGGCTCCTCATCCGCCCGCGCGGGAACATCGGTGTCACTTCATGAGATCGATCAGGATCTTCAGGTGCTTGCCGGACGGGTCGAGCAGCGCGTCGAAGCCGTTGGTCACCGCTTCATCGAGCGCGATGCGCTTCGTGACGATCCGTTTCGCCGGCAGGAGGCCGGACGCGATCAGACGGATGACGCGCGGCCAATAGTGGGTTGGGTAGGCCCAGGAGCCGCGCAGATCGATGTCCTTGAAGGTGACCTGGAACCAGTCGAGCGGGTTTTCATGCGGATGCAGGCCGGTCTGCACGACGATGCCCTGCTTACGCACCGCATCGACACAGGTCTTGAGCGCGTGCTCGTTCCCGACGCATTCGATCGCGACGTCGCAGCCGACCTTGCCTTCGGTCAAAGCGCGCACGATCTCACCTGGTCTTCTTCGCTCAGGGTTGATCGTGACGAGATCCGGCAGGATCGATGCTGCGAATTCGAGG
>NZ_JASKLR010000021.1:53658-86600 GCF_030124325.1 Sinorhizobium sp. 8-89 | reverse complement strand
ACACCGTTGGCGACATCGTCAAGCTCTTCGAGCCGCAAGAGTGTGCGAACTACTTCGCAGCAGCAGGATATGACCCGGATTAAAGTGGACGTGCTCTAGCGCAACCCTCCTCATGCTGAGCGGGAAACTCCAAGCTGTCGTTTGGCTGCTCCGTATGCAGGGCAGCTTGCCGGTCACGACTACGCTCGGAGCACGCCCCTGCTTCCTCAGCAGGACACGCATCAGCTTCAGAGCGACCTGATCCCGTCCGGGCTCAACGAGAATATCGAAGATCTCACCCTCGCTTTCGACCGCTCAGTGCCGCTGAACGCAGCTTCAGACGGAAGCGACACTCCGGCCATTCGAATGAGGAAAGAAGGATCATCTTCGTCGCATGGACCATCGCGGAATATGCGGTGACTTCTATACGCTCCGCCGTCCAGACGACGCTGATGGGCGCCGCCGTCCTCATCCGCAAACTGGGGTCGGACCGGTCGCACGGCCAGTCGATGAAAGAGGGCGCCGCGGCTCGCAAGCGGGCAGAACCAACAACGCGTAGCCGCGAACTATTGCAGACTCCCGAGGGCCGCAGTTTCTATAACAGTTCATCCGTATTAAATCTGAAGCATCGAAGCTTGCCCCCATGTTCTTCACCTCGAACCGTTCTTGTCGACTATGGCGGAAGCTGTAGCTACAAATGCCAGGGTCAAAGGAATTCCCAAAAATGCCGCAATGCCAAAAAATGGAAATCCTGAGGCTTTGGCAGTGAAATCGGCGGTGTGAACCTCTGAAAGGAGCGCCATTGACGGTTGCAGCTGGCCAGCTGGAACCGCTGCAGCTCTCATGCGCCCGAGTTTGCTTGTGGGATGCGGGACAGCGAAGACCGACTCGTTAATGTGCACCATGGCTGTTCGATGGGATTGTGGCGCGCGCGCTCCCTTCAGCGAGGAGAAGATCATGCCTGGTCGTAGGCGCTCGTTGCTGGTGCACAAGACCTTCCCCTCGCGGCAAGTAACAGATGAGGAGAGCGCCCCCTGGGGTGGCGGGGTCCGGCTCCATGCGCGTTTTTGGGGAACTGGAGATGCCATCAGGTAGTCGGCGCTACGTTTCAATTCTCGCTACTTGCCCCGGAGTGACGGCGGAGCCGCTGCAACAACTGAGCTTACTGCCGCCTTGAAGCACACAAATGCAATGGCCACGATCGGCTTAAGTTCGAGATCAGTGGCGTGAGCAACTCACTCAGTCCGGTCCAACACAATCTTTAATGACCTCAGGACGTCAGCTGCGTCGACGAGAGCGTCCCTGACTTGTTCCGCGGACAGGTCCTGAACGCGCTCTGACGATAGCCGGAGATCAGCCAGAACGTCCCGCACACTGTGGATACCTGCGTCGCCAGTGTGCCTGCGCATGTCCCGGATGGTATCGATCGAGCGGTCTAAGAGGCGGCTTACCTCATAGTGCGTGAGTTTTTCAATGTCGTTTACCGCCCTGATCAGCTCTGCAATGAAATCCGTCGTTGTGCTCATGGTTCGATCCTGCAGGCTCGTTTTTGAACAGTGACTGCCTGATGATGACTTCTATGCCGATTCGTGCCACGCCGCGGTTTCCTTCGGCTACACGCCAGCTGTAGTTTTGACATTAAGGCCGAGTGGTCAAGTTCGTTATCCGCATGGGACAATCCGCGCTCTGCATAAATCGTGCCATGAGTTCAGGCGGGGATGACTTGGCCTTATCGCACATGTTGAGTTATCGAATACCGCTCCCATCCGCGCAACTATAAGTACGTCAATATGAAAACAATCATAGCTATGGTCCCCGCAGTGGCCGGTCTGCTTTAGCCCCGCAGAGCCGGAATACAGAGAGGGAGCAAGTGCCTCACGTATCCAAATGCGATTGCTTCGGCGCCCACCGCAATTGCCACATTCGTGCACTAACATGATAAGCGCGCCTATATCAGAGGTTCTCCGCTCTAAATAGCCAGCGCGACCCCACCTGTGACCATACTAGCGCCAAAGAGTCCCACATAGACTTTTCAGCAACCTCATAGTGCAGGGTTTCCAATTCCATGCCGTAATTCGCCACACGCACTGCGGTGCGATGGCCTTCCGCGGCCTCATTCAGCCGCCCAGCATTGATTGCACACGACATGTCGGATGTCGGATCCGGCGATGTCCAACATCCGACATGGCATATTAGAGCTACTCCATTGTTTTAAAAGAACCTTCTCCTTTGGCACGGTGCATGCTTCCAATCCCGCAAACTCGCAAACACATGAGCAGGAGCAATGCTAGATCAAAACCGGCCAAGAAGCTCTGAGCCGTGATGACAGCACCTTCGCGAGCCGCCGAGCTGTTCGACGCGGCTCTGGGGCGGCACCAAGAAGCAACGAGCGACTTACAAGCGGCATCGTAGTTGAGAGGAGTGGTGAAGCTCTCGGTCTGGCGCAGAAGCATGCCGCTACTGATTTCGTTGAAGACACACTATGGAGAACATTCAATGACCTCTGTCGGAAAATGCAATTTAAGGAACCCGCTGCTCGGTCGGCGATTGCGACTGGGCTTCGTCGGCGGCGGACGAGGCGGGCTTGTTGGACAATGGCACTCCGCTGGCGCGAGGCTGTCGAACCACTGGGAAGTCCTTGCGGGAGCTCTATCATCAGACCCCGACAACGCACACGCATCAGCCGCAGAATGGATGATTGCAACCAACCGCTCGTATAGTGACTGGAACGAAATGGCAGAAGCGGAAGCGGAGCGCGACGACGGTATAGAAGCCGTCTCAATCGTCACGCCAAACTGGACACACCATCGGATCGCGGCGGCCTTCCTCAAGGCCGGTATCGACGTAATACTGGACAAGCCTATGACCACGACGGTTTCCGATGCTCGAGAACTTCTGGAGCTTCAAAGGGCTACGGGTCGCGTGGTCGTCATGACTTACCCCCATGCACACCACGCAATGGTTCGTCAGGCTAAGCACATGATCCGAAACGGAGCCGTTGGGACCATCCGGCAGGCACACGTGGAGTATGCTCAGGAGTGGGCGACAAGTCCAGTTCCCGATCGTGGGAAGGGTGCCATTTGGCGGCGGGATCCGGAGAAGGTCGGCCGCGCGTCAACGACCGCGGATGTTGGTACGCATGCCTATCATCTTCTGCATACGATGACGGGACAGGATATAGCCAGTGTCAGGGCTGAGTTTCACAACTGCGGAGCTCCACAGCCGATGGAAGACACGGCCTTTGTCAATTTCCGTCTCGAGAACGGTGCCCCTGGCATTCTTTGGGTGACGCAGGCTGCGCCGGGCCAATATTGCGGTCTCCGCATTCGTGTGTGGGGCGACAAGGGCGGGCTAGACTGGGATCAGGAAAAACCGGAAGTGCTGCGTTATGTACCCCTAGGCGAGCAGGAGCAGATTTTCATCCGCGGTCGTGGCAATGGCATCTTACCCGAGGCGGAACGCCTGACACATCTTCCGCGAGGGCACGGTGAAGCTGCAGTGGATGCATGGGCAAATCTCTATGCCGAAGCTGGCGTTGCAATCGCCTCGCGCCGCGCGGGATATGCTCTCCCGGAAGGTAGCGTCGAGCTTTCCGGAGCCGAAGATGGGCTTAAAGGTATGCTATTCATTGACGCTTGTGCCGACAGCCACGAATCCGGTGGCTCTTGGGTTGCGTTGAAGCAGTGAATTCGTTTCCAGGTTCCTCTCGTCCGCGGCTTCGTCGGGGCGGCAACTGGGGATGAGTTCGACACTCGTGGTCTCGTCATCGAGTACGTCCGCCGACGCCGTCCTTTCTTGTGTGCTGACGGCAGTCCCCTGTATCATCAGGTTCCGTTGGTTCGAGGCTGACGAGACAAAGCGGAGCCGTCGATCCTGGTCGTGGAAACCCGACCGGCCTCGTCTCCTCGAAGATGAATCATTGTTGGAAAGTCAATCCTGATCGTTTCGCCGGAACTTTCCGGCGAACGTCCCTGTGATAATATCGAGATTCTTAATTCCGAAATTGAATCTCAGGCGCTTCCATGCACGGGAATTGGGGGGCGCCTCTCGATCCGCACTTTCAAATCCGCCAAAGCGCCTGCCAGTATAAGGCCCTTTGACTGCACATCATGAGGCGTAACAAGAACCGGATCAATTACCGGTCGGCAGCACTGGAAATGTGCGGCAGCGTCCTCAATTGTTATCGATGGGGAATGATAATACTCGCTTCCGTCACCTCGGGCGAGAACAATTTTCCCCCCGAGAGGCTGTGGGTAGCGATCAAAGAAGGTGAAGGCGGTTAGGCCATCCCGTAGTCCTTCTTCATTTAGGAACAGCCAATGCAACTCGTCAAAGCGGACCATCTGAGTAAGCTTACAACCGAGCAAGTCACTGATCGATGCAGGGCCGATGTCTCCGGCAACCTCAACAGCCCGAAAGAGTGCTGCTTCCGGATCCAATAGGTACACGACATTCTCCATCTTACTCCTTTCCATCACTAAAGCGGTCTCACGCCCTGTCGATCCGATCAAGCTGGTTGTGATCGGTGAACGTCCGCTGCTTGGCTATGCAGCATTCGGTGAAATTGGCAAAATGCAATTGTTCTATGGCAACCATCCGCGAAATGGATGTGCCACAAGTTTCCCGCCGCTTGCGAAGGTGGACTTCGGGCTTTAGCGCCTCCAGTTTGGGTGGGCTGCTCCTCAACGCAACAGGTCTGACGTGGACTGCAGTCCGCTACAAAGGCAGTGCACTGCTTTTCACGGATTAGCTCCTAAGGCCCCTGCAGGACGTACAAACACGATTGCTGACGCTGTTCCCGCCCGCGCCTACCCCTGTGCGACAAATGTCCCTGAACTGCGGCAACCGGTCCCCTACCTCGCAGCGCTTTCCTGAGCAAATATGTGAAGGCCAAAAGCAACAGTAACCACACTGATCGGCGGACAAGGTAAAGAGTGAAAGGTAAGCGCTCGTGAAACCACGACGGGTTGTTGTAAGACTGCCGAATGCTTGGCTTCCAGGAGCGGATTGGGCTGATCGCTACGAAGTCCTCATCTTGGTCGAGCCAATGACAGCGGCTGAGGCGGCGCGGCGAGCGCTTGGGAGCGCACCCCGCTGGGTGCGAAACCTTGTGAGTTTTCGAAACCGTCTCGCGCCTTTGGTCGGTCTGAACGCGACCGCGGCCCCGGGACATGCGGACAACCTGGTCGCCAGCTTGCCGCTATTGCACAGCGACGATCGCCAAACAATATTCGGCTATGATGACCGTCACCTGCTTTTTCGTATGGTCGTGGATGTCAGGGACGGACCGGCTGATGGCCAGATTGTCGGAATGACCACCCTGGTGCGGCGCAGGAGTCTTGCGGGCTGGCTCTATCTTGCCGCCGCCATTCCCTTTCATAAGGCGATTATCCCGTCCTTGCTGACGCGTGTTGATCGACCCGGTTAAACACTTCACGGACGAAGTGATACTGGCGACGGAGGAACATCGCCCAGCGGGAAAGCGAGGCGAGATTCCGAACAAGCTCTCAAAGGTGCCCGCCTTGCTCGGCCGGTCGAAGCGCCTCCACAAGCTGCCGCAGGGGTAGCCCTCGTTCAGGCTCTAAATCGCGCCGCCCAAGACCCCTATCGGCGTTGAGACGAGAACTCCCAATCCACTGGCTCGAGCGCACCGGCCCGGGCGCCACTCAAGAAGAGCGACGGCAGTCTTCGAGCCCCACAGAGATGCCTAGATCAATAGCATCGATGGGTGCTATGCAAAGAAACAATTTCACTGAAGTAACAGGACTCGAATAGAAGAAAGTCCACCGAGTCGCAGCCAGTAAATGCACGTTAACTGGTAATGGACCCCGTCGTCTGTCGGACAAAGCGAGGATCCTATGTGACTGAAGGAGAAGAGCTATGTCTGATAATAAATTGCAAAGCGTACTTTCGTCTCTTTCGCAAGTGTACAGACAGCTGAATTGCCTACCGTCCAGTCCAACGCCGGATGCTAGTTGTGTCAAACTAAACACAAATGAGAATCCATTTGCATTGCCGGCAGCGGTAATGCAAAGCGCTGTTGCTGCTCTCGAGCGGCAGTATTTATATCCAGAGGACGACAACATCAGCTTGAGGGAAGCGGCTGCCGCGTCCTACAGCCTGTCGACGGATCAGGTTATCGCTGGTAACGGATCATCTGAAGTTCTTTCGCTCATCTACAAAGCATTTCTTGACCCGGGTGACAGTGTGGCAATGATGTCGCCCGGTTTTGCGTACAACCGCAAACTGGCCCTGTTGCAAGGCGCTCAATTGCTCGAAATCGGATGGGGCGATTCTGGCTCATTGCCGATAAAGGAACTGCTTTTCGGTCCCGCAAAAGAAGCCAAGTTCATTCTCTTGGCTAATCCGAATAACCCGACCGGAACATTTGTCCCGATTGCCGATATTGAAAGCCTCGTAGCGCGATCTGACCGGTTGATCGTGCTAGATGAAGCCTATGTGGACTTTGCGCCTGATAGCGCTCTGCGTCTCGTCAATCGGTATTCGAACCTTCTGGTCTTAAGAACATTTTCGAAGAGCTATGCGGTCGCCGGAATTCGCGTTGGCTTCGGTTACGGGCATCCTGAGGTGGTAGGGAGACTGCGCAATATCCAGAATCTCTTCAACATGAACGTGATCGGCCATGCGGTTGGCGTCAGCGTCCTCGCCCATCGCGCCGCCTATAATGAGAATCACAGACATATCAAGTATGAGCGAGCGCGAGTGAGTTTCGCACTGTCGCAACTTGGTTTCTCTGTGACACCCTCCCACGCGAACTTCTTGCTGGCCCGTGTGCCAGCAGGACGAGACGGGACCTGGTGGCAAGCCTGCTTGGAACGAAAAAGGATACTCGTGGCCGTCATCCCTGAGAAAGGTCTGGAAGATTGCATTCGTGTTAGCATCGGGACAACACCGCAAATGGACGCGTTTCTTGCAGCTGTCGAAGATATTTTGGGAGCTGATACGTCTCAAAGATCGGCCGTATAGCAGCTTCAGTCTCTGCTATTTTGCGTCCGTAACAGGACAGAGGGGAACGATTCTCCCGAGAGCTTTGACCGTCCTGCCGCTCCCGTGGGGATGAAGCCAAGCAGCATAGCCCCGCCGGTTGCACGTGTTTAGTTCACGGCGTCCCTCCATCCAACTGCAAACCCTGGACAATGCCGCTGAGACCAGGAAGCTTTCGCCGGCAGGAACCTGTGAGCTCTTCAGCGATCAGCCGAGTGTGCAAGAACGTGTGCGCGCAATGGCGATAAGCTTCGATAATCGGGCTCCCGCGGCCACCTGATGGCAGATTCACCGCGATCAGTGACGTTCAGCCAAGAAACACCCCAGTCTTAATTCGCTTGATCAAGATCCGGCTCCCGGACGAAAGTTGGAGACAGTTGAATGAGAAAAACCTTTCCCTCCAAGCTAGCTTTCGGCATCTTCGATCATTTGGACGAGGACGGTAGCGCCATTGGACGACAATACGCAGATCGCCTCAGGCTGGCAGAAGCCTGTGATCGGCTCGGTTTTTATGCTTATCACCTGGCGGAGCACCATTGTTCTCCGCACGGGAGAGGCCCATCGCCGAATCTGTTCTTATCGAGCGTCGCACAGCGCACCCGGGAACTTCGTATTGGCCCCCTAGTCATGCTGCTTAGCCTTTGTCATCCGCTACGTGCGTTTGAGGAGATCTGCATGCTTGACCACTTGAGCGGTGGTAGGGTCGAGTTTGGTATAGGGCGTGGCTCTCTTCCGATCGAGCTAACTTACTTCGGGATAGATGCCGACGCGGTGCCAGAACGCTATCTCGAAGCCAGCGAAATTCTAATGGAGGCGATGAGGGGCGGCACCCTTTTCTATCAGGGTCACCATTTTCAGCTAGACAATGTCCCTTTGACACTGAGGCCTCATCAACGTCCGCACCCGCCGACATGGATCGCCACCAACCGACCAGAGTCTGCGCGCTGGGCCGCTGCAAACGGCGCAAACATCGCATGTGTGGGACCCGCGTCGTTTGTTCGCAAGATTACTGACGCATACCGTGCCGAGGGAGGACACAACATGCACACGGACGACCAAGTGTCACTTCTCGGATTGCTTCGCATGATTGTGGTCGGGCAGTCTGCAAGCCATGCATACTCGCTCGCGGCTCCTGCTTTCGAACGATGGCTTGAAAGCTTCAAATTCCTGTACGACCTCAATGCAATCCCAGTTCCACCAAATCTGCCCCTGACCTTCGATGCAGCAGTCGAGAGTGAATTGTGCGTGGTAGGGACGGCGCCTTTTGTGCGACGGACTCTGCTTGATCAACTGGAAGAGGCGGGTGCCAACTATCTCCTTTGTCAGGTCGCGTTTGGAGATCTGCCTCTGGACGCTTCGCTGTACACCGCAACGATCATTCAATCCGAATTGATGGATCGACTTGCCTAACTGCGATAATTCCCGACGAAGTCAGCTACGTGGAAAGACGACGTCTCCGCTGCCAGCGCGTACCGCCGCCCTGACCTAGGTCGAGATCGAGGCCCTTAATGCGCAAACTCTAACATCCACTACGTTGAATGGGTGGAATCTAAAGTTTTTGTTATCTTTCCGAATCCCGCATTTAAGGTGCGAATTTGACCAGGAGAAGTGTAGGAGGCCGGGAGCTCATCTCGCTACCTAAACAGCGAGAATGTTGATGGGGCCGTACCCCAACCGAGGACGAAAAATCCACGGTGGCGGAAAGCATTGCCGGGTCGAACGCGTCGCCTGCCTCCTTCTTCGGCGCATTTATTGCGTTTTCCATTAACCTGCTAAGCCGAGTTCGCGGGGATTGCTTGTGCATCATACCTTCGGCGAACTCTGCCAGGTCCAACTCGACGGGAGAAGAGCAATGACCAGATCGCGCTTGGACGCCATGAGCGAACCCTCGAGCTCACCGGCCGCCTTGTCGCGGCTTATCTGATCCCAAGGAGGAGCGTGTCGTCGAAGAGCGGCGGCCCGCAGTGCCGGTTAGGAAGTCCGTCACCGAGGATTTCATCATCTGCTTCCGCCGCAGCAACTTGAACTTTTTTGCCGTCTTCCACACCTGATGGCGAAACTCGGCCTCACGCCCGAACAAATATCGCCGTAAATGGAGACTCCCGGCCGATTACCCGATGATCGCCCCGAGCTATGCCCGTCAGCGCTCCGAGCTTGCTCGCGCGTCCAGGTTGGGGAGGACACCGGCGACGGCGGCGCCCACCCTCGACCCGCAAGGCCCGTCCCTTCAGCTACCACTGGAGTCTATATAGTCCTGCCAGGAGATTTCAGAATCTTTAGCGCTTTACCCACCGAAACACGGCCGCCGCCCCTACCATCACGAGAATGAGACGAACGATGTGATGGAGGACAACGAAGGGAACCTCGACACCGAGCGACAAAGCAATGAGGCTCATCTCGGCAACACCCCCCGGTGAATAGGCAAGCACGAGAGCGGTGAACGGGTCTCCTGTGAGGTAGGAAAGAACGCCCGCGAAGGATAGCGTCATGGACAGAAGCAGGCCTGTCGAACCGAACGACAGGCCAACGACTTCCATGATCTTCCTTGGCGGCGCCATTGCGAAACGGCAGCCGATGGTTGCTCCGATGACGATCTGCGCCGCGGCGCTCGCCGAACTCGGCAGCTGGAAGTGCGTCAATCCCATAACATGCATGATGGCACTTGCCGACATGGGACCGAGCAGGTAGCGCGCTGGCAGGCGCAGCAGTATTCCGGCACCCGCTCCGATGAAAACAGCCAGGGAGAACCATAGAAGATCATTGGCGCCGATGCTCGCGAGCGGAACAAAACCGGCCGCCGTGCGATCCAGCGCGACGCCGGTAAAGCTCTGAATGAGGAACGGCAGCGACAGTGCCACCAGGAAGATCCGCACGGCATGGACGAGTGCGATCATCTTCTCGTCGCCGCCCTCTTCGATGCCGAGTGTCACCATATCGACGAGACCTCCCGGCATTGCCGAGAAGTAGGCCGTGGCGTGATCGAAACCCGCCACACGCCGGAAATAGATGTAGAACAGTGCGCCTGCGGCCGCGATAAACACCGCCAGACCGCCGAGCGACAACAGCCATGAACCCGTGTGCTCGAACATCGCAGGCGAGAACGACGTTCCGAGCATTGCACCAAGAGCAGCGGTCATTGGCGGTCGAGCGAAGGGAGGCATCGCCACTGGCAGTCTTAACAGCCCGCCGACGCCGGTCGCGATGATTGCGCCGGCGAGCCACGCAAGCGGCATATCGAAATGCCACATTGCCCAGCCGCCAAGCGCTCCCAGCGCGAGAGTCAGGGCAAATTCGACAACGGGCGCACCCGTCTTACGCATTATCGGCCACGGAAACCGCCCTCGTTATGTTACTTTTGGCGACACCGTTGAAGTAGATACGTTTCGATTCCATCGTTGATGAAGCGGTGCGGCAGGTTCGGCGGGATCGAGGCCGCATCATTTGGGACAAGTTCGCATTGGATCCCGTCGATCCGTAAGATCGCATGGCGTCAAGAACCATCACGCTGTCTTCGCAATTAATCTTGTTCAGGCCGATTGGAACGCCGAGAGCGAACACAGTGATTCTTTCGAACATGCCGGTCAAACCTTCGCGCGTGACAAGGGGCGTCGGCGCGCCGCTGCGTTTCTCGGACCCCGTTTCCCTGGGCGCAGGATAGCTGCCTTTGCAGTCGTCATGGTGAACTCCTTCACTGGCGGGCTTTGGGCGCCGTGGGGGCTCTCGTGCGACTGATTGGGCCGACGGCTCGGAAGGTCTCTCCGGCAAGCGTTATTGCCCCTCGATCGCCTGGGCGCGACCGCGGCAAGTCGTTATGCTTGAGAATCGCCCACGCAGCCTTCAATGATCGGGGGCGAAGGCGAACGGTTGCTCCACGGCACGATGCCAAGAACGACGCCCAGCAGATCGGAGGCGACAGCGCGATCCGACACATTCGAGCCACAGGTTCGTACGCGGCAGGTCAAGCCACTTTCGGCATGGCTGTTCCGAACGACAGCGCGCTTGGAAGTCAGTGTCGTATTCATGATGTTTCTCTTTGCACCGCGATACCAGCTCCATCAGTCATTAGCTTCTTTGCCTCGACGGTGACCGGCAGGCAGGTGTCCTTCGGAAGGTCGGGCAGTTGGAGCCACCAGCCGTTCCTGAGTACTACAAAGCCGCCCCACAGGCTTTCATGCTCAACCTGGATGATCGGCTCTTCGAGATCCTTCTTGGGAACATAGGCTGACAAGACGCTGCCGCTCCTGCGGATCGTTACTTTCATCTGGCTTTTCCTTCGTTGAGACCAGTGGCGCATTCGGTAGTTTTCAAAGTTGGGGCCTCGTCGAGACTCATCAGTTCACGCGTCCGCATCCCAACAACGGTACCGCGATCAACCCATTCGACGGCATAGATGTAGAACTGCTGGAGAAAGGTCCCTACGTCGCGCACAAAACCCGCGTCGCCCTTCCTAACGAGGCTTTCTCCGATTTCCTTGCCGGGATAGGTGCCGTCATTTCTTATGTGGCGTGTGGCACAGACCCGCTCACCCGGCATAAATCGTGGAGGATTGTGGATTTCGACTTCCTCTTCGCGTCCAAGACCCATCGAAATTCCTATTTCATCGTTGGGGTTACAGAGGGGGAACTCAGGCCCGCGGCGGCTGAAAGCCCGACGAGTTGAATGGAGGTTAAGCCGGCACGCAGGTGTTCGGCATCGGGCATACCGAGGCGCATTGCTGAAGCTCGAAAACTCCCTGGCATTCGGTACATTTGTTAGGATCGATCACGTAGTTGTCACCCTTGAACCCGATCGCGCCGGAAGGGCATTCGAACTCGCAGGCGCCGCACTGAGTGCATTGGGATGCGATGATTTTGAAGGCCATTATTCAACTCCTGATTCGTTAGGGCTGAGCCGGCTCAGGCCGTCGCCTGCAATAGGTCGATGCCATGCTCGGCGGCGTAAAGAGCGCTGATCGCGGTCTCGATGTAGTCATAACCAAAAGCATCAGTTGCTCGGATCCCAGCCTCGATCAGCTGGTCCCGGGGGCAATCTCCAATCTTGGCGCACAGGACGATGTCTATGCCTTCGAGTGCAGAAATGATGTCAACGAGCGTGGCGTCCTCTCCCCAGCCGCCATGGCAATACTGCTCGACCTTGCGATGCCCCACGAATTTGATTCCGGTTTGCGAGGCTTCATAAATCTGGAACTCCTTCGCATGGCCGAAGTGTTGGTTGACGCGTCCCCCGCCCTTAGTCGCAACAGCCACTTGAAGCGACCCGCGGATGCTCGCTGATGCGACCATTGCGATCGCCTCGTTCTTGGCCGCTAAATGGTCTTCGCGCATACGCGCGACCACCTCCCGATAGGCATGACGCTTGCTAGCGTCGTAGGCAACATCGGCCGGAATCTGATTTACCGTGAAGTCCTGGCCACGATCAGTACCGAGCAGACCGACTGCATCGGCGCGGCACTGTCGACAGTGACGCATCAGCTTGGCACCGCCTTCGAGGCGATCCTGAAGCGCCTTCAGTTCGAACGCGGTTGGGCCGCGCTGTCCCGTCAGGCCAAAACAGGTGCCGTGTGCCGGGTCGGAAATCAGCGGCATGACGTTGTGCATAAACGCACCCCGCTTCTTGACCCATTTGCTGACTTCGATCAGGTGCTGGTCATTGACGCCGGGGATCATCACCGAATTAATCTTGGTGAGGATGCCGCGTTCGGTCAGCATCTCAAGACCCAACATCTGCCGCTCGTGCAGGATCTTGGCAGCATCGATGCCGGTGTAGCGGCGGTGACCATAGAAGATCCACGGGTAGATCTTTTCGCCGACTGCTGGGTCAACCATGTTGATGGTGATTGTGACGTGGCTGACGTTCATTTCGGCGAGCTCGTCGACATGCTCCGGCAGGGCGAGTCCATTGGTGGAGATGCACAGCTTGATGTCTGGGACCTCCTTCGCGACGCGTTCGAAAGTCGCCCTTGTCTTCTTCCAGTCGTAACAGGCATCGCCCGGCCCTGCGATGCCGAGCACGGAAAGCTGCGGCACGTCGTTGGCGACCGCAATCACCTTCCGCAGCGCCTCGTCCGGTGTCAGCTTTTCCGAGACAACGCCGGGCCGACTTTCGTTGGCGCAATCATATTTGCGATTGCAGTAATTGCATTGGATATTGCACGCTGGTGCGACTGCGACGTGCATACGCGCGAAATAGTGGTGCGCTTCCTCTGAAAAGCAAGGATGATCGTTAATCTTCTCCCAGGTGGCCTCATCCATGTCGGTTGGTCGCGAGGACAAGCCGCAGGACGAGGATACGCCGCCACCGGATCTCGCGGTTCTCAGCAACTGGCCAGAGGATGTCGCGTTGGTCAGGCTTTCAAGAGAAACTATCGGTGCGCTCATCAAACGGCTCCCAGTGGGTGGTCAGGTCGCCGTCCAGAAAGCAAGCGCTATGCCAGCCGAATAAACTAAGCCATTTCAACGCGCTGGGTTTTCGTGTTTGATTCAAACCAATCGCTCCGACGCACTTTTGTCGAATTTGCAACAAGAACCGTCCAGATTGGACGATCACCCACCCAAGGGAAAGGGTTGTGAGCGGCAATGCCGGCGATGAGCTGGCTCGCCGAGTTTTAAATTTTTCGCCTGTATACGATGCTGGCGCAAAGCACAGCCGACTTGTCTCGGCGTACGGCCGAGGGGTCCGAGCTGCCTTGGCCGAACGGAGCCGGCAGGATGGTTAGGGTTAACGACGCTGCGCGGTAATCCCGCCGACAAATTCCCCGTAGCCAACCCATGGATCGCGTAGCCACCAAGCGGTCGGCGTTCTAAACAGTTGATCGCTGATCGGGGCCGGTTGCTCCGTTCCAACCGCGTTCCCATTCTCTGGGCTGCACGTCCGCGGCTCTCTCCTTTCAACGAGGATCGCGAAGGCCGCGATCTCCTCCTGGTAATGTTTGGCAACGTCGGATGCAGCAGGGGAGGCGGATCCTTTGTCGTTTCGACCTTAGACGTCAGCTCTTTCCTCCGCATCTCAAAAGCGACCATCTTCCATTGATCGTGAAGGTGACACCACTCCTAATGACGTGCCCCCCGGCTGTCGGCGTATGTGGATGCCATGATTCAGTCCAAGGTGACCCCCCCAGACCTGATGCAGGCCTGCCTTACTCGGCTCACATCACTTTCCCGATCGAGCGGTCATCGATGCGGCCATGATCTGCATCAATTGAACGGTACAGCGCTTTTGCTAACTTGCATGGATCTTTATTTGCCGGACCACAATCGAAATTGGGAGAGAGTGATGGTTGATAGCTCATTACCCCGTCTTCACCGGCTGGAGACGCGAGAGCAGCGGAGACTAGGCCCAGATCTCCGCGTCACCTATTCAAAGAGCTCCGGATGGGAAATCGAGATCGTCTCACGACAAGCTTATGATTGGGCGCAGAGGCACGCCGATTCGTTCCCTTTCGATAAGGATGGCAACCGTATCAGAACCAACCGGACCGGCGTTAATCTTCTCGTACATGATGCGAGATCCAACGGGTTGGAGACCGAATATATCGGACCCCGTCGAGTCCTCACATTTTGATCGCGCACCCTTTGGGAAACGGCACTGTCGCCGACGCATACTGCATTGCCGGCAGCGCTTCAGCAGGGGAGGGATTGGCCATGCAAACAGCACGCTGCAGCGAAGGCCGGGCTACGAATGCCGTTGTAGCCTGCCGCGAATGAGGGAGCGCCGACCGGATATTAAGAAGTAATCCGAATCCCGCTGCGCGCGATCTGCATAAGGGGGAGCCGGAAGACCGGGCCTAAAATCAACGGCGTCAGGAGCCATCGGATGTTGGAGAAAAAATGCGCACATTGCTTACTCCCTGGCGCAGTGTCGCTGCGGGCTTTCTGTTGAACGGCGTCCTTTTGGGGACCTGGGCCTCTCGCGTTCCCGCCGTGATGGCTCACTTTCATTTTGACAAGGCGAGCTTCGGGGTGTTGCTGGTGCTTTTAGGGCTGGGGGCATTGATTTCTTTTCCGGTTGCCGGCCGGTTGTCCGATAGCTTGGGTGCCGCGCGGGTCGCCCGAGCGATCGCTATCCCATTCCTGATTTCAATCGTCTTGGTAGGGCTGGCCCCGACAGTACCGTTGTTGGCGATCGCGCTCTTCCTCTTTGGGGCGTGCCATGGTTCGATGGACGTAGCGATGAACAGCTGGGCGAGCGAGGTGGAAAAATACGCGAGGCGGCCAGTGATGTCGTCGATTCATGCGATGTGGAGCCTTGGCGCCGTTTTGGGCGCAGCAAGCGGTTATGTTGCCGTCGCCTTTCAGGCTCCAGAATACATCCATTTCCTTCTCACAGCCGTGATGACCGGTGGGATTCTCGGACCGTTCCTTCTGCTCGATTGGCAATCAACCATCCGGACGAATGACAAGGGTGCAGTAGGATTGGCGTTACCTCGTAGTGCTCTTTTGCTTGTGGGCCTCATTGCTCTCGCCTCTGGATTAGGCGAGGGCACAGCTCTCGATTGGAGCGCCGTATATTTGCGTGATGTAGTCGGGACCATGCCGGCGGATGCGACCCTTGGCTACGCGGGCTTTTCTGCCGCCATGGTGATCATGAGGCTCAGCGCGGATTTCCTGGTCATGCGACTGGGATCAGCAACTGTTACACGCCTGAGCGGGTCCTCGGCCGCACTTGGCGCCTTACTGATTGTTTCGAGTGATAGTTTGCCCTTGGTCGTGGTGGGCTTCGTGCTGATGGGGTTTGGTTATGCAGCCATTCTGCCCCTAGCCGTTAGTCGGGCAGCGGCGGATCTTGTAGTGCCAGCCGGCCAAGGTATCGCTTATGTTGCAACCTTCGCATATGGCGCAATGACGGTAGGTCCTTTTGCAATTGGACTGCTCGCACAAGCAACCACAATGCGCGTCTGCTTTTTTATGGTCGGGCTATTCGCAGTCTTGATTGCAGTTTTGGCCCCAGTTTTGGAGCAATAGCTCCTGGGGGCATGCGGAGAGTTTCGGCGACCTGACAGTTGCAGGCGAGAGTCGCCATGCCTTTGGCGAGCCTTGGGTCAAACGAAACATGGAGCATCGGTTCACTTCCAACCACACCAGCGAGTTCTGCTTCGGCGGGCTCGTTCGTTTTGGATTGCTTCGATTTGGCGGTTTTCAAGTAGGTTGGCGCTTTTTTTGGATTTCCGTAGGTTTGGGCGTAGCTACCGGCGGATCGTCGCACGATATCTGACCCGCCCCGAGGCTGCAATCATTGGTCTGCACCGCGAACTGTGCGGTCAGACTGCGGCGCGCATGCTTCGATGTTGCGCAGGAGCGTTGAGTCGGCGGACCGCCAGTCTGCGCAGGCGCTCCTAGCCCGTGTTCTCGCGACAGGCCGCCGACCGCAAGAGCTCGAACGGCCTTTACCGCCTCGACTGTCGTCCTTCGAGGAGGACTTGGCGTTCGACCAGCGCGACGCACAGAGGTTCATCATGCTGAACACGCTGCGCTGGCTCCTGGAACACAACCCCGGCAAGGAGCGGAAAAGGAAAGCGCATGGAGCCTCGACAGGTTGTCTTCAGTCAGGCCAAGTCGGCTGATGGGTGGTTTTGAACCGATACTGCCATGAGGCCGATGCCAGTTGCAGCGGTGAAGCCACTTTGGCAGCTCGGCGGTGTGTTCTGCGGGTTTCGGTAATTCGCGGACAGCGATTCCATTAAATCGCGGACAGCGTTTTTGGTAAATCCGGGACAGCGGTTGACTGCGCCACGATATCGCCCGGTGATGCGGTGCCCCACGCAGCCGATCCGACCGAGCTTCTTGATGTCGAGATGAGCTGGCCTGGGTGCTGACGGTCATAGCGCCGGATCGGTTCGGCGGGCTCCAGGGCGCTGATCTTGTTCAAGCCCAACCGACGGAGAACCCGGCTGACCGTGGCCGGGGATATACCGGTTTCGGCAGCGATCTGCTTGCCCGCCCAGCGCTGGCGCCGCAGCCGCTCAATTGCCGCGACAACCGTCTGAGGCGTCGGCCGGCGCAAGCGATGCGGCCGGGAAGAGCGATCCCGCAATCCCGCCAATCCTTCGCATCGATAGCGATCAACCCATTTTCCACCGTGCGCGGGAGACATGGTGCAGTCTTTCGGCGAGCAACTGTCCGGCGTCGCCGATCATATGGTCTCCAGCCTGTCTTCGCTCTGGGAACATGTGAATCTGACCGGCGAATGCCTTTGGGAAGACAAGCCCGCTGTCGATGAAAATGGCTTTCGCCCCATCCCCTTCGCTCTTTGCTCGTGTGGCGCTCGCCATGTTGGCTGATACTCTGCGATCGCTGGAGGACCGGATCAGGCGACCTGACCACGAGATCGCACGTCGCGCCCGGGAAGACGCGGACGCTCGGCGGCCTGCGACGATCCCCGGTGTTGGCCCGATAACAACAACGGCATTGATAATTTGGCTCAAGCGGCGTCGACCTTCAAAAAAGGAAGTGATTTTGCCGCCTGGCTCGGCCTGACGCCACTTCAGCGATCTGCCGGTGCGGCTCCTTATTCTCGGGGCCAGCTCCGTGGTCCGGCAAGCCGCTCATCGTGGTCTGCCAGAGGGATCGTGGCTCGCGCCTATGCTCGTCCGTAAGCCATGCATACTTGTGACCGTGGGCCCTTGCCGACAAGCTGGCGCGCATCGTTTGGGCGCTGTTGGCGAAAGGCGGGGTCTATGGAGCTCCAGTAGCGGCCGGATAAACTGGCCGCGAACAGGAGGCGTCGAAGGTGTAGGAGGGTCGAAGGGAGGCACGGTCGATAAGAGACGGGATCGGAAAACCAGGCCTGAACGGAGTGCCCAGAGCACGCTTTAATGATTTGGCACCGATCCGCGAACTCCCATATGGGCCCGCGGCATCCAGATGGTCGCAACAGAGGCCCGGACAGGTGTCAGCACCCGATTACGCGCAAAGTACCATGCCTGAAACCTCTTGCACTGACGGGGGTGGCCACAGATGTTCAGGGGTCACAATCGTTGCGATACCTTTGTTAGATCGGAAAATCGTCGATCGCTCACAGGAGACAATTAAGCAGCAAGCTTCCGCCTCGCGTAACCGCGCCCACTAAAGCATGTAGTTATACTTCAATGACGCGAAATGTCTTTACCGCTATCAAGAACCTCATATGCAAGAATTGCACCTTTCGGCCGCAAATCTACGCATCTACAACACAGATGATGACCATCCAAACAATCGATTTTACCGATCAGGTCTAATGCTGCACAGCAAAAAACACGTGACGTTCACCGATCGCGCTACGGCATCAATCGCATGAGAGTGCCTCAAACGCGGCCGTAATAAGAGAAAGACCTCGCATGACGTCTATGGTGCGCTGGAAACTGTGCTGGGCAAATAGGTCGCTACTCAGATCATCTGGAGAAATGCGGCCAAGATTCTCGCAGGTTCGACCTTGCCCAGGAGGTTCGTGGCACTTGGCGGCACTTGCAGCCATGAGTGATAGTTGATTCGCCTGGGGACGAGTTTGGCACATAACCGAAGTTATCAACTGCTGAATCGGGAACTGGCCGCCGACGATCCGTGGCGGCTTGACGGCAATCCGTTCGAGCGGCAGCGCCACATTCAAATGCTACGGCTTTCGCTTTCCCAAGGTTTAATCATTAATGCACTCGAAGTCGGGTGCGCGGCCGGCGCATTCACGGAGAAGCTCGCGCCCTGCTGCCAACGGCTCACGGTGATTGACGCGATGCCGCAAGCGATAGCTCGAGCGCGCCGACGCTTGAAAGAGCCGCCACATGTCAGCTGGATAGTATCCGACGTTCGACAGTTTTCGACTGAGGAGTTGTTTGATCTGATCGTTGTGGCGGAAGTGCTCTATTACGTCGGAGACGTAGCCGAGATGCGCGCGGCCGTTCGCAACATCGTACGCGTGCTTGCGCCAGGCGGGCATCTGGTATTCGGATCGGCGCGCGATGCCTGTTGCCGCCGCTGGGGCCATGCAGCTGGCGCTGAGACGGTCCTCACGGTGCTGAACGAGACGTTGATCGAGGTGGAGCGTCACGATTGCCAGGGTGACTCGGCCAACGAAGACTGCTTGCTCGCCCGTTTTCGGAATTCCGCCCCCTAATAAATCGAATTCTCGGCGCTAGACAAGGACACACTATGCGCATCTGCGGCATCAAGCTAACCCATGACGGGGCGATCGCCCTTGTCGAGGATGGACGGCTCGTCTTCTGTATTGAGCAGGAGAAGCGAGACAACAATCCCAGATATCAAACAATTGAAAATCTCGACACAGTTCTCGCCGCTTTGGCGGCCCACGGTTTGGCCGCGCGGGATGTTGATCAGTTTGTTATCGACGGTTGGGATGGTGAAGTCGAGTCGCGGTTCCAAGTCCTCAGTGGGTCGGCTCCGGTCACTCTCAAAGGGGCGCCCTATGTTGAACGCCATGCCGAGGGTCTTCTTGACTCGCTCGACGGCTCCGGCCTGGCACTCGGTGACGGAGTCTTTGCCTACAAGAGCTATCCGCATGTGACGGGCCACGTGGCCTCCGCATACTGCACCAGTCCCTTTGCCAAGGCGGGACAACCTGCGTTTTGTTTGGTGTGGGACGGCAGCATCTTTCCGCGCCTCTATTATGTAGAAGCACGCGGAGCCCGGTTCCTCAAGTGTCTGTTCCCGCTGATAGGTCAAGCCTACGCCGCCGCGGGCCATTACTTCGGGCCCTATAAGCAGGCGAGCCATGGTGGCTGGGATCTGGGTGTAGCCGGCAAGCTGATGGCCTATATCGCACTGGGGTCGGTTGATGAAGGCATCGTTGAGGTGTTTCAAAAGCTGTACCAGGAGCGATTTGCGGCCGACACCGATCTTGCCTGTCATTACCGTGCAAACATTAACAATGCGGATACGACGCTTGCGGCTGTGCATGATTTCTTCGTTGTCAGCGCGCTCCGATTGCGGGCTGAAGCGCCTGAAGACGTGCTTGCATCATTTCATTTTTTCCTCGAGCGTCTCCTCGTTAACGAAATGGCGCTTGCCATGCAGGACCATTCGTTTGGAGGACCGCGCAATTTGTGCATAGCAGGCGGCTGCGGCCTCAATATCAAATGGAACAGTGCCTTGCGTGAGACTGGTCTGTTCGAGGCTGTCTGGATACCGCCCTTTCCGAATGACAGCGGTTCGGCAATTGGGGCAGCTTGCTGTGAAATGGTGTCGCAGCAAGGCTTCGTGCCTCTGGAATGGTCGGTCTACAGTGGGCCCACCCTGCAAAGCAGCAATGTGCAACCCGGATGGGACGCTACGGCATGTAGCTTGGCAGAACTTGCCACCATCCTCGCCAGTAACAAGCCCGTGGTTTTCCTTTCCGGGCGCGCCGAGATCGGGCCACGGGCATTGGGGGGCAGGAGCCTTCTCGCAGCCGCTACCTCACCGGAAATGAAGGATTATCTGAACGACGTCAAATTTCGTGAACACTTCCGGCCAGTGGCACCGATTTGCCTGGAAGATCGCGCGCCAGAAATATTCAGCCCTGGAACGCCGGATCCTTACATGTTGTTCGATCACCAGACACGGGCAGAATGGCGGGAGAGGATCTCCGCGATTGTACATCTCGACGGATCAGCGCGACTGCAGACCGTTTCCAGGACCTCTGGGCACAAAATCTCGGAGCTTCTCGTCGAGTATGAAAAACTTACAGGTATTCCACTGCTTTGCAATACCAGCGCCAACTACCATGGGCGGGGCTTTTTTCCCAGTGCCGCGGCAGCCTGCCAATGGGGACGAGTCGAGCACGTATGGTGCGATGGCTTGCTGCTGACGAATGTCAATCAAGTTACGCACATGGTTGCGAGCCTCCCGCAAGTGAACCTGCGAACGCTCACTACACGAAACAGCGGCGTGTAAAAATGCAAGAAAGTAAAACGCCTGCTCTCCTGATCGGGGAGCCGATCGCAGAGTCATCTCTCGAAGTTGACGTGGCGGCCATGTGTCTGGATAGGTGGTGGAACTCGCTTCAAGCAATCTCTTCTACAACGAACCCTCGTATCCCTGCACCAGGACATTGCTCTTCTTTGTCGCGGTGCCGGATCGCAAGTCGAGCGCACGCGCCGGCACTTCATGGTGAAGCGTGTTTTTGGACCCGGACCGTTCTGGCCGTGGAGTGCTCGTCAAGGCGCCTCGGAAAAGGCCCCGTGCAGCTCGTCTTCCAAGTCCACAGTATCGACCTCTTGTCATGAAGGAGAACCGCAGCCATGAAGAAAATCCTGCTCGCCTCGAGCGCGCTCCTCTTGATCGGCACCCATGCCGCTTCAGCCGAGGAGAAGACCCTGACCATTTCCGTCTACGGCTTTGCCCAGGACGCGTTCAAGGAACTGGTCTACGATCCGTTCGAAGCCAAATGCGGCTGTAAGCTCGTCGTCGAAACCGGCAACAGCGTCGAGCGGCTTGCCAAGATGGAGGCCAACAAGGCCAACCCGGTCGTGGATATGGCCGTCGTTTCCATGGCGGACGCGCTTTCTGCAGGACGCTCCGGCCTGATCGACAAGATCGACACCTCGAAGCTCAGCAACTTCAACAAGCTCTATGACGTCGCCAGGGACCCGAATGGCGACGGCATGAGCGTCGGCTATACGTTCTACGCCACCTCGATCGTCTATCGTTCCGACAAGGTGGAAGTCACGTCCTGGGCCGATCTCCTTGGTGACAAGCTCGCCGGCCACGTGGCTCTCCCCAACGTGACGACCAACCAGGGCCCTCCGACACTCTACATGATCGGTGAAGCGATCGGCCAGAATACGCCGGACCTCAAGGGCGCGATCACCGCGGTCGGCGAGAAGAAGGACGATATCGTCACCTTTTACGTCAAATCTTCACAGCTCGTGCAGTTGATGCAGCAGGAGGAAATCTGGGCGGCACCGATCGGGCGGTTTTCGTGGGAAGGCTTTACCAAGATGGATCTGCCGGTCAAATGGGCGACCCCGAAGGAAGGCCAGACCGGCGGCATGAATGTCATGGTTCTGACCAAGGGCTCGAAGAACCAGGACCTGGCGCTCCAATTCATGGACTACTGGCTCTCGACGGAAATCCAGACGGCGCTTGCCGAAAAGCTGGTCGACAGCCCGGCCAACAAGGAAGTCAAGGTCTCGCCGGAGATCGCCGAGAACCTCACCTACGGCGAAGAAACCGTCAGAAGCCTGAAGCTTATCCCGTCTGCGGTGGCGCTCGACAATCGCGAAGCGTGGCTTTCGGAGTGGAACGCCAAGGTCGGTCAGTAAGCCGACCCTTCTGTCGCGCGACGCCTGACCTGGCCGGCGTCGCGCCTTGTCAACAACGGCGGGCTGTCCGCGGAAAGGTGTCGAGATGTTTCACAGCCGGGCCGAGGCGCTGGCACTTGCCTTGCCGGCGGCAGTGTTCGCCGCCGTCATCTTCCTGGCGCCGGTGGTCATCCTGCTTTCGGAGGGCCTCCGCAATGCCGACAGTTGGACGATCTCCGCCTATACCGGCTTCCTCTCCGATCCGCTCAATCGGACAGTGTTCCTGCGCACGCTGAAGCTCGGCGCGATGGTGACCGCGCTCGCCGCCGTCATCGGCTATGCCGCCGCCTTTGCGATCGTCAACCTCCCGGCGAAAGGCAAGGGCCGCATGATTGGTCTTGTCGTGCTGCCGCTGATGATATCGCCGGTTGCGCGCACCTATGCGTGGATCGTGATCCTGGGGCGGACCGGGATCGTCAATCAGGCCTTGACGAGCATAGGCCTGACGGACGAGCCGGTGCGTTTCCTGTTCACCGAGACGGCTGTGTTCGTCGGGCTCCTTCAGCTCTTCTTGCCTTTGATGATCCTGGCGCTGATCAGCGCGCTCGAAAACATGCCGAAGGATGCCATTCCCGCCGCACGTGTACTCGGCGCCAATTGGTTTCAGGTCTTCTCAAGGGTAATTCTGCCGCTCACTAGAGAAGGCCTGGTGATTGGCGGGACACTCGTCTTCACCGGTTCGCTGACCGCCTATATCACGCCGGCGATCCTCGGCGGCTCCAAGATCCTGATGCTGGAGACGCTGCTCTATCAGCGTGTGACCGTTGCCAACGACTTCGTCTCCGCGAGCGTTATCGCCTTTATCCTGATCGTCATGAGCTTCGCAGCCAATCTTCTCTTGAAGCGGCTCGCCACCGCGAGGAGCAAGCGATGAACCCGCGTCTATTTTCGGCCACGGTGCTGTTTCTCGTGGCGGCCTTCCTGATTGGTCCTTTCATCATCATCGTCGCGGCATCGCTGTCAGCTGGCGAGACGCTGGCCTTTCCGCCGCAAGGCTTCTCGCTGAAATGGGTGGCAAAGGTCTTCGAGGTCGAGAGTTTCCGCGAGAGTTTCGCCATGTCGATGTTGCTCGCGGTCGGAGGGACAGCGGCAGCTCTTACCCTCGGCATCCCGGCATCCTACGCGCTGTCGCGCTATCATCTGCCCTTCGGCGAAGCGGTTCGCACTGTCGTCGCGTTGCCGATCATCGTGCCGGGTATCATCGTTGGGCTGGCGCTGCTGCGCTATCTGGTCGTTCCGTTCAATTTCAACATCACTCTGGCGCTCTTCCTTGCGCACACGGCGCTCGTGCTGCCCTATTCGGTGCGCGTCGTCTCAGCGAGCCTCAACAACCTGCGCTCCGACATCGAGGAGGCCGCAGTGCTGCTTGGCTCGTCGCGCGCCGGCGCCTTCTTTCGGGTGGTGATGCCGAATATCCGCAGCGGCATTCTTGCCGCCTTCATTCTCGGCTTCGTCACCAGCTTCAATCAGGTGCCGGTGTCCCTCTTCCTCTCGGGGCCGGGCGTACGCACGCTGCCGATCGATATGCTCTCCTACATGGAGATCACCTATGATCCGTCGGTCGCGGCACTGTCGGCGTTGCTCGCTTTCATGTCCATCGGCATCGTTTTCCTCGCCGAGCGTTTCCTAGGATTCTCCCGCTATGTCTGATTCCGCCTTTCTCAGCCTCGAAAAACTGACGCTCGCCTATGGCGACACCGTCGCGGTGAAAGATCTCGATCTTTCGATCCAAAAGGGCGAGCTGGTGGCGTTCCTCGGGCCGTCGGGTTGCGGCAAGACCACGACCATGCGCTCCATCGCCGGCCTGTTGAAGCCGAAATCGGGTCGCATCCGCCTCGAGGGCGCCGACATTACTCACGTTTCCGCGAACAAGCGCTCCGTCGGTCTGGTCTTCCAATCCTACGCGCTTTTCCCGCATCTGACCGTCTTCGAGAACGTCGCGTTCGGCCTGCGGCTGAAGGGCATCTCTGGCGCGGAGCTCGAAGTGCGCGTGGTGAGCGGACTGAACTCCGTAGGGCTGACGAAGTTCGCAAACCGCAAGCCGGCCGAGCTCTCCGGCGGCCAACAGCAGCGCGTTGCGCTCGCCCGATCGATGGTGATGGAGCCGAAGGTGCTTCTCCTCGACGAACCGCTTTCGAACCTCGACGCGCGGCTGAGACTTGAAATGCGCACCGAATTGCAGCGGGTCCAGAGGGACACCGGCGTCACGATGATCTTCGTCACCCATGACCAGGGTGAGGCGCTGTCGCTGGCCGACCGCATCGTCGTAATGCTGAACGGTGCTATCGAGCAGATCGGCACGCCGGAGGACATCTATAACAGCCCCGCCTCCGCCTTCGTGGCCGATTTCGTCGGCTTCGAGAACATCTTCCCCATCGAGAACGGCAGGCTGAGGGCCGGAAACGGTCCGATTGAGCTTGCCGGGCCCCTCCCACACGATGCGGCGGGACTTGCCTGGCGTCCGCGCATGCTGACCCTGGGTTCAGGTCCTTTCCAGGGCACCGTGCGCGGAGCCTCTTTTTCCGGCAGCGCGCGGGAATACCTGCTCGACACGCCGTTCGGAACTCTCAAGGCCGAAGTGGATGCGGCGCTACCGGCCCATTGTGCCGGCGCCGCACTTGCTTTCGATCTGCCGATCGAGAAGGCCGCGAAGTTGAAGAGGTTCAACTGACCCGCCATGGGCATCTGGATCGACACGGATATGGTTTTCGATGACATCACGGCGATGCTCGTGTTCTGTTCCCGCACGTCGGCGAGGCCCGCGACGGCGTCTCCCAGGTCTTCGACAACCCTCCGCTTGAACAGGTGAAGCGCAGCGCTGTCAAAGGCGCAGCTTCGTGATCAGCCCGCCGACTTCACCGGAATGCGCACTCAAACATTAGCCGGCCGGTCCTTTGGGTCGAATTGGATGATAGTCTGCCAGGTAGCGCTGAGCGCCAACTTGGCTTGGCCTTCGATCTCCACCGTAGTGTCATAGGTGATCATCAGCATGCCGGCGCCGCGGAAACGGGCGTCGGCCACCGTGAAGCGGCCGCGCACCCGTGCACCGCTCTTGACCGGCGCCATGAAGCGCACCTTATCGAAGCCGTAATTGATGCCGACCGTCAGCTCGCGAATTTTCGGCAGGCAATTGTAGTTCATCGCCGAAAGCAGCGAAAGCGACAAGAAACCATGTGCGATCGTCCCGCCAAAGGGCGTCTCCGCCGCCGCGCGCACCGGGTCGACATGGATGAACTGGAAGTCGCCCGTAGCCTTGGCAAAGCTGTCGATCGTGTTCTGCGTCACGGTGATCCAGTCAGAGACGCCAATCTCCTTGCCGACCAGGGCCTTTACATCGGAAAGTGAAATTTCTTGCAGCATATAGTCGTCCAGACGAGAGCGCGGCCTGTTGGGCAGACCCTCGAGAGTGGTGGTACAATTATCGGGCCTTGGCCAATGTCGACGGGAGAAGTGGCCGTCAACGCGCGCCACTCCGCTCGAGGGAGGCTGCTGTGCGTGGCTGCGCTTGATAACGCAACCTTTTCAAAGCGTCGATGTAGCTCGTGCACCGTGCCTGCCGGGGGCGAACGGAGCGATGTCTACATACCGGATGGCTCTCATAGGCCCCATCAGTGCTGAGGGCAGCTAAGACCTCCCTTCTTGTTTGCTTTCTTCTAATACATTCGACAACATCGATAAAATCAATCTTTTGGATTGACCTTATTCGCAGTATGGATGGATGCGACTTCGGGGACTTGATCTGAATGTCCTCTTTGCGCTCGACGCCCTCGTGACCGAACAGCCGCGGCACACCGCAGCGGTCTTGGGCTTTGCATTTCTTGGCAGCTTTCTGTACCCCATTTCCGGCTCTGCCGTTCAACGATTGAAAATGTCGCACACTTGCGGCACGCGGGGACGGGCAATCTCGCACGCCTTCTCAATGAATCGAAACCGGCCCCTCGTGGCTCCTCGTTCCGCCATCGTGTGACGACGTCTGCGATCGAGTCACGGCCAGGTTCGAGGCCGGCTTGTTCCATTGTGGGTGTGTGGCATCGGATGACGAGGCCGTGTAGGTCAGGTGGACATTGAACGCTTCACGTGGGCCGAGCGCTGTCGATCATCAGCAACGTCTCGCCGATCAGGTTCCCGATAGAGCTGCGCGGATCGCATGATCATGATTCTCGCGGCGAGATGCTGCAGGCGGCAGGAGCGCCGGTCGTCCAACGCAGTCTTGTCGAATTTGCAACAAGAACCGGCCAGATTGGACGACCGACCCGTCGTGCAAGAATGAGGGTTTGTGAGCGGCAATGCCGACGATGAGTGGGCTCGCCGAGTTTAGATCTTTTTAACCTGTATATGATGCCGGCGCAAAGCATAGCCGACTTGCCGCGGTGTGAGGCCCAGGAGCCGAGCTGCCTTGGCCTGAACCCAGCCGGCCTTCTCCATCGCGCTGATTAGCAGCTCGCGGTCCGTTAGATGCGGTGCCACCACTAAGGCGCCAGGATCGTTGGGGTAGCCGAGGCTGACCGGCGGTCCGACCGACAAACTCTTATCCATAGCCAATCGACTGCTGGCATGACCACCAACCGGACGGCCAGCGCTTTTCCAGAGCGTTGAAGAAAAGCACTGGTCGTTCTGGCAGGCGAAGTCTGCTGGAACGATCGTCCTTGAACGCGCGAGAGTGGCGGTCCTCCGGACGCAATTTTCAAGCTCTCGGACGTTGCCGGGGAAGTCGCATTTTGACATGAGATCGAGCGCAGGCGGCGCGAAGGCGAGGTCGCAATCGTTTTCCCTGTTGAAACGGTCGAGGAAAACCCTCGCAAGGCGGGGGATATCTCCATTTCGCTCCCTGAGTGGCGGCAAAATAATGGGCACCACATTGATGCGGTAATAAAGGTCGGCCCTGAACTCCCCACTCGCGACTGCCGTCTCGAGGTCTTTGTTAGTGGCGCAGATGAGTCGAACGTCCACTTTGAGTGTTTTGGTGCCCCCGACTCGTTCAAGCTCACCTTCCTGCAACACGCGCAACAGTTTCGCTTGAAATGCCGGCGAGATCTCGCCAATCTCATCGAGCAGCAACGTTCCGCCATCCGCCAATTCGAAACGACCTGCGCGTTGGGAGATGGCCCCCGTGAAGGCGCCTTTTTCATGTCCAAACAGTTCCGATTCCAGGACGCCGGCGGACAGTGCGGCGCAGTTCAATTTGACGAAGGACTTCTTTCTGCGAGGTGAAAGCTCGTGGATGGCCCTTGCAAAGAATTCCTTGCCAGTGCCGCTTTCTCCCCTGAGCAGCACCGTAGAATTTGTCCTTGCAACGACCTCGATGCTTTCAATCACCTGCCTGAGTGCAGGACTTTCCCCCACGATCCAATCGATTCTTGCAGGCCGTTGTCGCACCGGTTCGGGCAATTCCTTGCCGCCTGAACTATTCTTGCGATCTGCTTCCTCGCCCACCACCTGCTGACCATCGCGACTATGGTCGCGATCCAGCCGAATAGCCCCGGCTACAAGATTGCCGACCATGGACAGAAAACGTACCTCTTCCTCATATTGCGTCCTGGTGCTGCCATCCTTCGCGCGGTCTATCCATAATGTTCCAAGTGTTTCCTGATTAACTTTCATCGGAACGCCAATGAAGGTGACTTGGCCAGTGCCGCTCGAAAAGGTCTCGATCTCGGCCTGGAACAATTCCGACTTGTAAGTGTCCGGCACGACCAGCGGCGCGCCTTTTGTGACGATTCTCTCAATCGCAGCCTTCGCCGGCATGTAGCGAACGCCTGACGACGTATGCTCAATCCCGGACGTTGCAGTTATCTCTAGCTGCCCTTCAGCGCTCACGCCAACGATTGCGCCGCGCCGCATTGGCAGAATTGCAGGGAGGGTGTTGATTACATTGGCAAGCTTGATCTCAAGACTGGCCGGAGCGATTAAGACCTTCGATATCCGGTAGAGACCGCTGCACCCCAAGTCCCGTTTGTGCATGGTTTTGACGGATAGTTCAGTCATACTCTCATCGAGCCAGTTGTGCAGCATTTGAGCGATGAAACACCCATAGTCTCGTTGGGCGCTCCTGGCACCCAACGCGAAATGCCGCTGTTATAATATTATCAAGTGCTTCGTTTGCGCTTGTGAGCGCTGGAATGTAGCCGTCTTGCTATACAAAAGCGAGATACTTTTCGCCTTTGCCGATCTAAAGCGTGCCGATCAGAGCTGAGTGCCCTTCATCCGAATTTGAAGAGCACACCGAATCCACCTCGCGGATAGCTCCAATCGATGTCACCGTTCTCTTCGCACAGTACTCTACATGTACCGCACTCCATGCATCCGTCGGCAGTAACCTCCACTTGGCCATGTTCATTCACCCCATAGCAATTGGCTGGGCAGACAAGGGTCAGCGCGAGAAGGTTTGAGCTCGGAGACTGATGCTGTCGCACCTTAATGTGCGGCCGCCCTGCGTCTACCAGATAGCGGTTCTGGTAAAGCTTGTCCTCGATGCGAACGACTGAAGTTGTCATCTCATTTCTCCCCTCTAGCGCCAAGCCAGTGCCAAGCGGACTGCGTCGCTGAGCAGTCCCCATCGCGAACGCGCCTTTATAAAGGCGGCCGACGTCGCTCTTTCCTTGACGATCTTGGGTGTGCCGTCGACGCGCACGAAGTTTTGCGCCGCCTGCGACAGGAGCTGCGGGTAGGTCATGAAAAAATTGCGTGAATTCGTATGGATGAGGGCGGGCATGTCCTTGTACTTTCTAAGGTCTTTCAAAACGAAGGATTTGTCCAGCATGGCCTTATAAAGGGATAGGTTCTCCCTGGTCATCGGGCGCCTTTGGCTCTTGATTGCAAAGATCGCCTCACCGGCGATGCGCCCCGATGTCATGGCGAGGTTCGAGCCCTCGCGGTGTACGGCATTGTTAAGCTGCGCCGCGTCCCCAACGACAACCCAGCCGCTCCCAAAGAGCTGCGGAATTGCCTTGAACCCACCCTCCGGAATAAGGTGCGCTGCGTATTCCTTAATCTCCGAGCCTGCAAGTAGCGGCCTGATTGATGGATGCTCCTTGAAGGCGTCGAGAAGGGCATACGGTCTTTCCAGGGTCTCGGCGAGATCAGAGACAAGGCAGCCGATACCGAGCGAGATTGATTCCTTGTTGGTGTAAAGGAAACCGAGTCCGGCCATCCCACGCGAGATTGTCCCAGCCGCTTCGATAACGCAGCCTTGATCGCCGGTGAGCCCGAAGCGCTCGGCGATGACCTCTTCCGGCACGAAATGCATTTCCTTGACGGCGAGTGCCACAGTTTCGGGTTTTGGTACCTTACGAAACCCGGCTCGCGTCCCGAGGAGGCCGTTGACGCCTTCGGCGAGAACGACCACTTCCGCATGGATGATGTCGCCAGCACGATCGGTGCGGACGCCTACCACCCTACCATTGGCATTGAGGACCAGTTCCGTCGCTGTCGTCTCACACAAAACTGTCGCGCCCGCCTCGCGGACTTTGCGCGAAAACCACTTGTCGAACTGGGCGCGAATGATTGTGTAGCGGTTTGGCGTCGGCTCATTGAAGTCATCCGACCGGTAGTGCATTCCGGTGTGTGACGTGTCGTCCATTACCCAGAATCGCTGCTCGACGAGATGCCGCTCGAGAGGTGCGTCATCCCGGAAATCCGGAATGATTGTCTCCAGCATGTTGGCGTAGAGTATGGCGCCTTGGACGTTCTTGGAGCCTGGGTATTCTCCGCGCTCCAACTGCAACACGTTTAGACCGCGACTTGCCATCGTGTAGGCAGCCGCGTTTCCAGCCATGCCGGCACCGATGACTATGGCGTCGAATTTTTCCTCGGTCATAGATATCACCTCAGTTCACGAGCCTCATACGATTGCGCGGCGCCAACCGTCTGATGAAAACGTCCGTTAATGCCGGTAGAAAACTGACCGCATCGGCCACAACACCGATATTGGCGAAATCGAAGATCGGCGCGTTCGGATCGGTATTGATGGCAACAATGAGATCAGCTCCCTCGACGCCAACGCGATGCTGGACCGCGCCTGATATGCCAGCTGCTATATAGAGCTTCGGACGGATCGTTTTGCCAGTTTGTCCAATTTGCCGATCAACCGGCATCCAACCCTTTTGCACTAGCGGCCGAGAACAGCCATAATCACCGCCGATCGTCCGCGCGAGATTCTTCAAGAGCTCCAGGTTCTCCGCAGCCCCGAGTCCAAGACCGCCGGCAACCACCACGTCCGCATAGGCGAGATTAGCGTTCTCCGACTGGCCATCGGAAAGGAAACCAACAACCTTGGTGACGATCTCTTGCTCGCACATCGCCAAGTCGTGCCGGATTACCCGCCCGATCGGCTTAGTTGATCGCTCTGGCATGCGCATGACCCTTGGCCGCACAGTTGCCATTTGGGGACGGCAATTGAGCGTATAGATCGTGCAAAGCAAGGAGCCACCGAACGTGGGCCGGGTAGCTGCGAGGGAACCATCCGCATCAACATCAAGTCCGGTGCAGTCGGCTGTGAGCCCCGTCAGCAGTGTCGTCGCGACGGAACCAGCGAGGTCACGGCCCAGCGTCGTCGCCCCGAGAAGCAGAATCTCGGGTTTATAGGTAAGGACTAGATCTGTTAGTGCTTTGGTGAAAGGCTCGTTTCTATAATCGGTGAGCAGCGACTTCTCGACAAGGTAGACCAGGTCCGCATCATAGGCGAAGGCCTCAGCTACGGCATGCATGGTAGAATCTCCCGGCGGCCCGAGAACAACACCTGCGAGCTGAACGCCCAGTTGGTCAGCTAGTCTGCGGCCTTCGCCGAGAAGTTCGAACGAGACGGGATGGACCTGACCGCGTTCCAGCTCCATGAAAACCCAGACGTGCCGGTAGTCCCTGAAATGCTCAGGTAGTTCCTTCTTCGTGCCGGCACGGCCGAGGGTGGGTGGCGGTGCTTTACATTTACGAGTTCCCATAATCTGCTCCTGTGTGCTCACGCGCTACCAGTAGAGGAGAGCTCGTGTCTCAGCGCCGGCTGGTGGGCGAAAATGGAAACGACCAGTTCGTCAGCTACGTCGCGCTCCGCCTTTTCGGTGGTGTCGATTTGCGACGCTTTTTGCGCTCGCGGGGTAGGGGCGAAAACGCGCTTAACGACTGTCGGTGAGCCGCGCAGACCACATTTGGTGATGTCTTCAATGCCCGCTTCCGCCGCATTCCACTTGACGATCTGGCTGCGCGCGGCACGCAAAGCGTCATCGAGTGAGCCACGGCGAATGGCAGTGGTGCTTTCCAGCATGGTGATGAGGCAAGGCAATGCGCTATTGAGGACGTGCGTGCCGCCTTCTGAGCGACGCTCGACCGTGATCGTACGCGCGCCGAGATCAATGGAGGTGATTTTTGCGATATAGGTCAACTGCACGAGGTTCAGGCGCTTGGCTATACCGGGGCCGACCTGGGCGGTATCGCCGTCAATTGTCTGCTTCCCTGTGAAGACAATATCGGGCGTGCCAAAGCTGTTGCCAATCTTCGAGATAGCCTGAGAAAGAGCGAATGAAGTCGCCAACGTGTCGGAGCCGGCAAAGTGACGGTCAGTCAGGAGTATCGCGCGGTCTGCGCCATAAGTGAGCGCCTTTCGCAGTGCTTCCTCAGCCATGGGCGGACCCATGGTGAGTACAGTGACCTCGCCGCCATAGTAGTCGCGCACTTTGAGGGCCTCTTCGAGAGCAAAGAGGTCGTAAGGGTTGATAATCGTCGGCACGCCTTGGCGCATGATCGTGTTCGTCACCGGATGGACGCGTATTTGCGCTGAGTCCGGTACCTGCTTCATACAGACTACGATGTGCATGAGGTCTCTTTAGCTCCGATAGCATATGTTGGGCATGACGTTTTTGTCTCGATAACCACGCACCAATCGTGCCAAACACATGAGTTTCAATAGGCCTTTGGAAGGACAGCATTATTTGTTTCGGAGCATTCGGACGCCGTGACAGTTTTGTCGGGTTGGAGACATTGAAGTGTCGCAAACCCGCCGGCGTTGTTGCTGCCGAATGGCAAGATGGAGTCCAATGGTACAAAGGTGCGACCTGGCGCGGTAGGTTTAGCCGGGTCGCCTTCCTCAAGCACCCGGAACACCCGATGTGAAAGTGGCGAAGATGTTGCAAAGTCCCCATAGGCGCGTTCGAGCGCAGCGCGCGCATTGGCGGGCCCCCCTTTAGCGCGGCGATCGGAAAAGCCCTCCTCGGCCAGGTACTGTCCCATGCGCTTCATAATGTGGAGCCGGGAGACGTTGAGCACCCTCGGCTCATAGGAGACGCCAAGTGCCTCGAAGAATTCCTCGGCAGCGGACAAGCCCTTTAGCCGCACGACAATGTCAGTGACATCCGTGGGGACGGCCTCGTCATCACAAGTCATTTGCACTCTCCTAATAACTGTACACTAGGTTGGTTTCCGCTCCGCGAGTCGGCAGATCGAGAACGACACGCGGCGTGTGACTGCGAACGCGCTCTCTCTCTCTCTCTCTCTCTCTCTCTCTCTCTCTAATCGAACGACACCACCCGGCGCCCGTCTCCGGAATACACGCGGGGTCTCGGTGCTTATCGCAATACTCTGCCACGACGGGATGCCCGTGAGGGGCCCCATGCAGGAAACGCTTCTGGGTCCACGAAGATACGCGCACCGTTGCGCTGCGCATCATGCTCAGACCTTTGTTGCGCGCCGCGGCGTCTTTCAAGAT
>NZ_JASKLR010000021.1:0-53648 GCF_030124325.1 Sinorhizobium sp. 8-89 | reverse complement strand
ATCTTCGGCAGCGTTCTGCCCTTGATATAGGTGCTGCAGCAGTTCGGGAACCCGAATTTAGCACTGATGTGCTCGTTCTTGACATTTCTCGGCTGACTTCATGAAGTGATCGGGGCGGGGCGGGCACGGCATTAGGTTCGCGTCGCCTCTTCGCTTTTGCCTTCAGCAGTTGTGTTCGGGGTCGATCGGCCTTACCTGTAACTGTGCCGGGTGCTGGTAAAAGGCGTCCGCCAGAATGTGGTGATCATGGCGATAGACTTCAGCCATGATATCGTAGAGTTCTGGATCGTGAGCCTTGAAGTCGTCTGATGTCGCAACGGTGGTGTCGTCACGGCGGTAGGCCAAATTCGTATTGAACCAAAACCGCGTGCCTTCGGCCCAATACTCGTCGACGTTGTGTTCCATGTACGAACACACCCACAAGCCCTTTTGGTAGGCATGGGTGTAGGCTTGCTCGACCCGTGCAACGATCTCAGGATCCACCGTGCGAAGCGTGTTGAAAACATTATGTGAGAATTCGTGAACAAGGATGTTGCCTCCGTAATACGGCGTTCCTGGTACGCCCATCAAATTCTCGACGGCCCCCGTCGTGTAGAGCCCGCCCATGCCTCGCGCCCTTTTTGCCCAGTACTCTCGGTCCGTCATCTTGCCGATCGTCTCGGCGTAATTGCGCCGTTCGTCAGGGGTGAGGCGCGGGTCATCGGGGGCCGGCTTCTTCCAATCCCGCTGCTCGGGAATGTCAGTGGTCGATTCATCGGTCGCCATGATCCCCACCCGCGCCCCAGCACGGATCATCGCATCGCGGACATCCACCCGTTCAGACAACATGTAAAGGACGATGTCACGGGCAATCAGAAGTGCCGTGTCTGGGACCTTTTCGGACCCGATAACAGGTATACCTGCTGCGTCAGCATATTTAGCATAGAACGGATCCAAGCCGAGCGATTTTGGCGGACTGCGCACGACGAAAGTATCGAAATTGGGAATATCAGCCGCTGGTACCGGCCACACAGATGGTGCATTGTCGCCGCCACCTGGGCCGATTGCGGACACAGCCACAAGGCCACTGACACCAAGCCCTATCGCTATCGTGCACGCGTACATTATGGTCGAGGTTTCATACATTTGCTGTCGCTCCTACGTCTCGCCACAGGAGGCAGCAAAAAACGTGCCAATCCTAAGAGACGAGCCGCAAGTGTGTTTCTGAAAGGGTTATTTGAAAGCGTGTGCGGTTAAGGGCGTGAACATTTCAGGTCGCGAACTCGACAGTTGTCGGAAAGTCTTTGCAATGACTCGAGGATATGGAAGATCAGGGCGGCACCGAAACGTGGCGAAAACACGGGCCTTCAAACTGAAGATCACCGCTGCGGATCAGCTCCGGTTTCCGCTCGACGGATTGTGTTTGTTGCTCTTCGCAAACGCCTCCGGCTGATTGCCGGCGTTCAGAGACGTCCGACTTTGCAAACTCGCAGATTTCACCTGCGACCTGTGTGGCCTTCGCCGCGTCTAGTGCAAGGCATCGTACCACCGGTCAATTCATGCTTTTGGCGGCGATCGGCGGATACTGCCTGTCGTACCGAGCCGATACATGGAGGATAGTGTCCGCGGAGATGGTGTAATTTCGGGGGCGATTTGAGTGGAAGTTGCGGTGGAAATTACACTGCGGTTTCCGCAAGACGTCAGGTGGGCACCGGGCCCGTCGGAGAAGGTGGAGTTGCAAAGCTTCAACCTGACCGAAACGGAGGCCCCGATGACCGACGACAGATTACCCCTTGCCGAGCTTGCCGCGAAGAGTGGCGACCCAGATTTTCTTCGTGCCATTGCCGAAAGCGTGCTGCAACTGATCATGGAGGCCGACGTCGATGGCCTGATCGGCGCTGGACGTTACGAGCGTGGCGAAGCCCGCCAGACCTGGCGGAACGGCTACCGCGACCGTACGCTCGACACGCGGCTCGGCACCATGAACCTGAAAATACCGAAGATGCGCACCGGAACCTACTTTCCCGGCTTCCTGGAGCCGAGGAAAACGGTGGAGAAGGCACTGGTCGCCGTCATTCAGGAAGCCTGGATCAACGGTGTTTCGACCCGCAAGGTCGACGAGCTTGTGCAGGCCATGGGCATGACCGGCATCTCGAAATCATCCGTGTCGAAGCTGTGCAAGGACATCGACGAACGCGTGAACGCCTTCCTCAAGCGCCCTCTTTCCGGTGCCTGGCCATATCTCTGGCTCGATGCGACCTACCTGAAGATGCGCGAGGGTGGCCGCATCGTCTCGGTGGCGGCAATAATCGCCGTCGCCGTCGATACGGACGGGAAGAGGGAGATCGTCGGCCTGCACATCGGCCCTTCCGAGGCTGAGCCGTTCTGGACAAGCTTCCTGCGCGATCTGGTTCGCCGTGGCCTTACCGGCGTCAAGCTCGTCATCTCCGATGCGCATGAGGGGCTGAAGGCCGCCATCACCCGTGTTCTCGGCGCGACATGGCAAAGATGCCGCGTTCATGCGATGCGTAATGCGCTGGCTTACGTTCCCAAGGGCCAGCACACCATGGTGGCGGCCGCCATCCGCCAGGCCTTCATTCAGCCTGATCATGACAATGCCGTCCAAACATGGCGGCATGTCGCCGATCAACTCCGGGCCAGATGGCCGAAGCTCGGCACCTTCATGGACGACGCCGAAGGTGACGTGCTTGCCTACATGGCCTTTCCGTCTCAGCACCGCACCAAACTTCACAGCACGAATCCGCTGGAGCGCCTGAACAAGGAGGTGAAGCGCCGTGCCGATGTCGTCGGCATCTTCCCGAACGAATACAGCATCATCCGCCTGATCGGAGCTGTGCTGCTCGAAGCCAACGACGAATGGCAACTGCAACATCGCTACATGCAGATCGAGGGTATGGCCGAGCTTAACCCACAAGCAATCGAGGAGGAAAGGCCCCTTCAGATCACACCGAAAGCCGCCTGATCATGACGGCCCGGTTCCACACCCGAAATTACACCAACTTGACGGACGCTATCTACATGGATCGTATTTCACAAGTCCAGGCCACCTCATCTCAACACTACAACAGCGGTAAGCGAGATTGAAGCAGTGCTCATCCTCACACAGCCACGACGCCAACCGGCATTTCACGCATGCGATGAAGATGCCTCTTGCCCTAGGACGCTTACGCAGCCTCAGCCCGACCTTCCATCGCCGAGAGTCTCCCACTCAAAGCAGGGGCGGGGGCTTCCCGCTGATTCTGAAACACGCTCCGATTGGGCCGGGTCCAACGGTGGAGAGCTGAATGTGCAGCTGCGGGGCAAGTTTGCGCCCGGTAATCGTAAGGATAGCCGGGTGATGGCCGCACTTGCTGCCAGCTGACTGTGACTGATGTCGCGTGCCGCAACCGAGAGATTCGTTTGGGGTGGTCAGCGCGTCGAGCGCAACAGGAGATTGAGCTCAGGCCTTGTCGTATGTCTGGATA
The DNA here is from genome assembly GCF_030124325.1 of Sinorhizobium sp. 8-89. Classification (GTDB taxonomy): domain Bacteria; phylum Pseudomonadota; class Alphaproteobacteria; order Rhizobiales; family Rhizobiaceae; genus Sinorhizobium. The sequence continues at coordinate 50,184 of NZ_JASKLR010000021.1, read as the reverse complement.
ATGATGGTATGGATTGCTCTCATCCAAACAATCAATTTGTCCGATCTTCTCAAATGCTCTTGGAAGAAGACGATTAGCCGCATGACGTTTGAGGTTGCCGCAGGATCGTGTCTCGCTGACCAGTATGCCAAGACGCTTCATCAGACGTTATCCAGGTGCCGGGCAGCCGGAAGAGTGCGAAGCGCCATCGAGCACATCCGGATATTTGGCATGGCGTTTGCAAGTGATGCCGTGAAGGCAAGCGTCAGGGCCTCCTTGGGGCAACTTGGGCGACAGTCAACATCTATAAGACTGAATGAAGTCGACATGAGGAGCAGCCAATCGATGACGTGTATTGTCGGTCTCATCAACAACGGGTCAGTTCACATCGGGGGCGATAGCGCTGGTGTGGCCGGATTTTCGCTTACCGTTAGGGCCGATCGCAAGGTCTTCCGCAACCAGAACTTCATCTTCGGCTTTACGAGTTCGTTTAGAATGGGCCAACTGTTGGCGCACTCCTTCAATCCGCCAAAAAGGCATCCGGAAACAGACGTCTACGCTTTCATGGTGACGGAGTTCGTCGACGCGCTGCGCCAATGTCTGAAGGATGGCGGCTACGCCCAGCGACAGTACGAAGCCGAACGCGGTGGCACCTTCCTCGTCGGCTATGCCGGACGGCTCTTCAAAATCTGCGGGGACTATCAGGTCGCGGAGCCGGTCGATTGCTTCGACGCCTGTGGATGCGGCGACCGGATAGCGCTGGGCGCGCTGTTCGCATCGGCGGATTCTCCGCCTCGCGAAAGGCTAGAGGTAGCTCTCAATGCGGCTGAGCGTTTTTCTGCCGGCGTACGCGGCCCATTTCACTTTGAGACGCTGGACGCAGCCGAGTGAAGGAGATCGATGCCCGCAGCCGCCCCCGTGCGGCGGTTTAATGTGGCGAGTTCCACAAGGGCCTGCGTCAACGCACCCCCTCAGCGAACTCGCAACGGTGGATGACGACCGAGAGCGCCGCTTTGTGGCCCATCGCTCGCAAGTGCCGGGGGCCGTCGGGGCAGCGAGCGGCGCCAAGACGCGGTACGAAGGCAGTGAAGCTCTTCGGCAACCTTAGTGAATGCTTCGAACGGCCTTCGCCAAGCGTGTTCTGTTCATTGAAAAAGAAGCGGCGGGCGCCGCCGCGGATTATCTATCCTCAGCATTTCGCCTTAACCCACAGGAACTGGAAACGAGCCATCCAGTTTCGTCACGATTGCGGGTATCACCTGGAGCACATGATCAACATCTTCCTGGCAATTAAAGCGTGAAAAGGAGAAACGAACTGCCCCGAGTGCCGCAGTGTGCGGGATGTTCATCGCCTCTAGTACATGGCTCGGTGTGAAGAAGCCAGAGTTGCAGGCGGAGCCAGAGGAGCAAGCGATGCCGTGACGATTGAGCAGCAACTGTATGGCTTCGCCGACAGTGCGGTCGAAGGTCACGCTTGTGGTATTTGGCAACCGCGCCAGCGTATCCCCATTGACGAAGGTCTTGGGGATACGCTCAAGGAGTCCTTTCTCCAAGCGGTCGCGGAGCGATTTCACCCGTCTGTTTTCCTCATCCATGCACTTCAAGGCAAGTTCGGCCGCCTTGCCCAAGCCTACTATCCCCGGCATGTTCTCTGTACCCGCGCGTCGGTCGCGCTCTTGGTGGCCCCCCTTGATGAGTGCGTGAAAGGGCAGGCCGCGCCTTATGTAGAGTGCGCCGACGCCTTTTGGACCGTGTAACTTGTGGCCGGAGAGCGACAACATGTCGATTGCGGTCGATTTCAGGTCCATCGGAAGCTTGCCGACAGCCTGCACCGCGTCGGTGTGGAAAATTGCGTCGGCTTTCTTAGCCATCTCAGCAAGCTTGGCCACAGGGAAAATCGTTCCGGTCTCGTTGTTCGCCCACATAATTGAGACGATTGCCACACGAGGGGTCAGGGCGGTTCGGTAGGCGTCAAGGTCAAGTCGGCCATGTTGATCCACCGGGATCCTGTGCACCTTGATACCACTTGTCTTCTGAAGGTGGCCGCAGAGCGTCAGCACCGCCGGATGTTCCACCGCTGACGTGACGATCTCTGCTCGCTCAGGCATTACCTGCAGTGCAGACAGGATCGCCGCATTGTTGCTTTCGGTCCCGCCCGAGGTGAAAATGATCTCATGTTCGAACTTGGCGCCGATCAGCGCCTGCAGTTGCTGCCGCGCTGTCTTCATCGCTGTGCCGGCAGCGGCGCCAAAGGCATGCATCGACGAAGGGTTGCCGAACTGCTCCGTAAAGTACGGCAGCATCGCCTGGAGAACTTCGGAATCGACGCGTGTCGTTGCGTTGTTGTCGAGATAGACGGGCCTCACGGACGCCGCCCTCCGCCTACTGACATGACGCCAATGGCCGGCTGCGACACCAGCACTGAAGTAGCGTTTCCTGATTCTTCTTGTAAAGACCTCGCATTCTCGCTCTCCCTGTCTCTGGCGATCAGTCGAAGGACTTACCGCAGGCGCAATTCTCTCGCGCGTTGGGATTGTCGAAGATGAATCCGGGGGAATTTAGCCCCGTGGCGAAATCCACGGTCATGCCGCCGACATGAGATTGAGACTCTGAGTCTACGAATACCTTAACCCCACCCGTGTCAATGACAGCGTCGCCCTCGCGCGACGCGCTGTCCAAACCCAGGTGGTACCTGAGCCCGGCGCAGCCGCCCGCTTGAACCGTGATGCGCAAGCCATTGGCCGGCTCGGGAGTCTGGGAAAGCGCAAACTTCACTGCGGCAATGGCACTTTCGGTGAGCGTTATCATAGTGTCGTTTTCCTGGTTCCGAGTTGAGCTTGCGAACGACTATGCACGTAGCGTGCCAACATAAAAAGCATTCTAAAACAACAGGAAGTTCAAACATGGCTGTGTCGTATGTACGACATCCGTTGGAGTTTAGACATTGGTTGAGAATCCGTGTGAGGTGTTCTTGGAATCACAGGGGAACCGAGTTCTGGCTTGGCCGAATCCGACACCACGGTGTTCGGCTCGTTCTCCTGAACCTAGAGGTATCGCCGAGCAAACCGTAAGCGGGTGCGTTCTCGGTCGGCGCCCTCAATGGCATTCGACGAATATGTCGCCTTTGCCGCTTTTGAGGACACAGACTTGCTTCATGCGATGCTTTTCATATTTATGGCTAAGCATTTGTAAAACTGAACAAACACCAAATCCTTGGTGCCGTCAGCGAAATTGGCATGAAGTTTGAACTCTTCCCTTGTAGGCGGCGGAAACCGATGCGGCCCACCCTTATGTCGGTGCTTTTGGGTCGCTTAGATCCAGCAGACACAGCGGTCATGAGGTCAAGGTGGCCGTTTCCCTTCTGGCAGTACCAGATTCCGCCCTCGACGGCGTTAAGACCGGAGTGAGTTCAACCATGCAGGACAAAACGTCGGGCTATCTCCATGTGCTCTTGGCCGTGATAGTTTTTGCCGGTCAGGACGGATTCTCCAGATTACTTGGTGAGAAGTATCCACCGATCATGGTGACCATGATTCGCTTTTGGGCGTTTGCGGTGTTCGTAATGGTTCTTGCTGCATTCTCTCCAATAGGCCTGCGAGGTGCCTTATTTACGAAGCGACTCGTTCTGCAGTTACTGCGAGGTGTTCTTCTGGTGAGCCAAATCGCGGCCGTCGTCTTCGCCTACACGACCGCCGGTCTAGCGATGAGCCAGGCGATACTTCAAGCGACACCTCTGATGGTCACCATTCTGTCGGTGCCATTACTCGGCGAAAAGGTCTGTTGGCGCCGTCGCGTCGCTGTCGTTGTCGGCTTGGCTGGCGTTCTGGTGCTTCTAAACCCCGTGAATGTCTATTTCGATATCCGCCTGCTGCCTCCCCTAGCCGCAAGTCTTTTGTACGCCCTGTATGCGATCGCTACGCGTGCGGTCAGCCAGTATGACTCCGCTGTGACAAGCGTCTTATATGCAGGGGTCGCAGGAGCCGTGGCCATAACATTTGTCGGGCCGTTCTATTGGACACCCATACATATGACGGACTGGCCCGCAATGACCGCACTGAGCGTTTGCGGTGCTCTCAGTCACTACTTTCTCATCAAGGCTTACGGGCTGCTCAGTGCAGTTGAAGTTCAGCCCCTCACATACCTCCAACTCTTCTTGAGCGTCGTTGTTGCGACGGTCTTTTTCGGTGAGAGTGTGACGTGGAACATGGCAGCCGGCGCAGTGATTGTGGTCGGAGCTGGTCTGTTTACTGTTTGGCGAGAATACCGCTTGGGAGTGCGAGGAACGAAGTCGATGTGACAACGATGCCAAATCGTAGGGCTGAACTACAAGAAAACCAAAGATCTGAAAGGTTCACATGATGGCTGACGAGCCAACAGGGACTAGCGCATTACGGCGATGCCGGCTTCCCCCTGTTCCTGCGAAAAGCTTTCATCAAAGCGCTGGGCTATTCGGATGGATCGCGTGATCGGCCCGTCATAGACATCCCAATACATTTTCCAGCTACAACGCGTGTAACCGCTCTGTGCCGGACATTTTAGAAGCGATCAAACGTGGCAAAATGCTGGTCCAAAGGGCGCATCCGGCGTGCCCGAGACGGGTTATATGCCCATTCCCAGAAAGCTTGCTGCCGCCGGCGTCAAGGACATGGTGCTAATTTCGGACGCTGGCCTGAGCGGCACAGCATTTGGAGCAATTGTTCCTCATGTTCCTCCGGGAAGCTACCGTGGGCGGGCCGTTAGCGCTTGTTCGCGATAGTGACTTGATCCGTCTTGATGTGGAGGAAGGCCTGCTAGCACTAGACTAATGATCGACGACAGCGAACTCGTACGCCGCCGATCTGAATGGACGGCTCCTTCCCATATCGTTGTTCACCGTGGATACGCCAAACTGTACTTCGATGAAGTGCTTCAAGCTGAAGACGGTTGCGATTTCAATTTGCTACGCGCAAAGCCGAGGAGGTAGCGCGCGGTTGATGCCGCGCGCTACCGTTTTTCAGTTTCAGGTCGATCCAATCCGCCGGTATCTGAGACACTGCCATGCGAAGATAGTTCCGGCGCCACTCGTTGAAGAAATTCTCTCACCAGCATGGACACGATCCCTGTGCCTCCACGTCGAGGCAGCAGAAGTTCTCTTGCCGCGAATGCGAGAAGGTCACCCAGACCCTTCCATGTGACGCCCCGTGGCTTTGCTGGGCCGAACCTCTCAGCAATGATCCTTTGAGAAGTTTGCCCAGCGAATCAAGAGGTGCGAGCGTATGCCCCAGGGCATAGATCTTACATTTCGAAGCTCGCGAGCGCGTCGAGGGTGTGCCGCGGCGCTGAAGCCGCTGCACACGGCGGAGGGAATTGGCGGTCGTTAGAAGCTGCTGGCGCCGGCATGGTGCCGACTTGTCGTTTGGGAGCCGGTGGGTATGGCGTTCCAATTGGGTGGGGTTTGGCCGAGAATGTTGCGAACGAAGAAGTCCAGGAGTTTGCGGTCGCGGAAAGTGCCTGGCGTACCGTGATCGGCACCAGGCACATAGACCATTTCGAAATCTTTTCCCGCCTTTATGAGCCGGTCGGCAAGCTGGAAGGTGGAGGACGGATCGACATTGTGGTCCATTTCGCCGACGACGAGCATCAGCTTGCCAAGCAGCCGATAAGCATTGTCGGTATCCGAGGATTGCGAATATTCAATGCCGACCGGCCATCCCATCCACTGTTCGTTCCACCAGATCTTGTCCATCCGGTTGTCGTAGCAACCGCTGTTGGCGACCGCGACCTTGTAGAAATCGGGGTGGAAGAGCAGCGCGCCGACCGCGCTCTGGCCCCCGGCCGACGTGCCGAAAATGCCGACATTGGAGATGTCGTACCACGGAAACTTCGCGGCGGCCGCCTTGTGCCACAGGATGCGATCGGGAAAGCCCGCGTCCTTTAGGTTTTTCCAGGCGACATCATGGAAGGCGCGCGAGCGGTTGTTAGTGCCCATGCCATCGATCTGCACGACGATGAAACCTAATTGCGTGAGCGGCTCTATGCGCGTCGAGAAAGATTTAGGCACGAAGGAGCCCTGCGGCCCGGCATAGATGTCCTCCACCACTGGGTATCTCTTCTTCGGGTCGAAGTGGGCTGGCAGATGAATGACGCCCCAGATATCGGTCTTGCCGTCCCGCCCCTTGGCATGGAAGCTGACCGGCGGGCGCCAGCCGGCGGCGACGAGCTCGGAAATGTCGGCGGTCTCGACATCCATCAGTTCGGCGTTGTCGCTGGCGCGGTAGAGCACCATTCTTGGCGACAGATCGACGCGTGACGAGAGGTCGACATAATAGCGGCCGTCGGGAGAGAACTCGATGTGGTGGTTGGCGCGCTCGGGCGTCAACTCAGTCAATCCCTTGCCGTCGAAGCCGATGCGGTAGGCGTGGACGAAATAGGGATCCTCGTCAGGGTTCATCCCGCTCGCCTCAAACCAGATCTGGCGCTTGACCGGGTCGATGTAGTCGACCGCGCGCACTACCCAATTACCGTGGGTGATCTGGTTTTCAAGCGCGCCCGTTCGTCCGTTGAAGAGGTAAAGATGCTCGTACCCGTCGCGCTCGGATGCCCAGATGATCTCCTTTCCGTCATCGACATCGTAGCGGAAGGTTTTCCCGGTATTCTTCTGATTCACTGCCAGCGGCCGGTAATCGACGAAGGTATCGCTGGGCTCGTCAATCAGCGAGCGGGCGCGGCCGGTGGAGGCGTCCACCTCGACTAGACGATAAAGCTGATGCCCGCGCTGGTTATATTCGAAGGTAAAGCCGCGCGCGTCCTTCCACCACTGGATGGGCGAAACGTCGAAGGGATTCGGGAAGAGGGAGTTGTCGATAGCGATCTCGTGCCGGCCGGTAATGTCGAATAGCACCGGTTGGCGAAGCGGAAGGACGTCACCCGCTTTGCGATAGACCTTAGTCAGATATTTGGGTTGAAGCTGGTCCGTTGGCGACGATTCAAGATAGTGCACCTCCCGCTTATAGCCGGGGCGAATGCGATAAGCCGCGAGGTGGCGCGAGTCGGGAGACCAGCTCAGCGTCGATAACGCATAGTAGTTGCCTTCCGATCCGTCCCAGCTCAGCGGGACATCCAAGCCGTCCTTGCTGCGCAGGAAGACATTGTAGTTCTTGATATAGGCGATCCATTCGCCGTCCGGCGACGCGCTCCACTTGTGGGGGTCATTCTTCGTTGGCGGCGTGTCGTCGTAGACCTCCTCCTGATAGTCCGAGTCGCTCGGATGCAACCTGGTGCCTGTGCAGGAGTAGATCGCAAGGTCGCAGCTCCACAGCCCATTCCTGCTGCGGAATTTGAGGTTGCCACCATCGTCGGTCAGTTCGAAACGGTGGAACGGAAGGTCTTCGGGCTGAAAGTCGTGTTGGGTCACCTCGTTCAGCGCCGCCGCGAGGCGGACATGATCGAAGGCCACTCGTTTCTCGCCCGTTTCTGCATTCACCAGTATGAATTCGTGCCCGTCGCGGGTAGTCCGGCGGTAGACGAAGGCGTCGCCCTTAATTTGCCAGAAGGGCATTTCGGGGATATTGACAGCGAGTCGGCCATAGCGATCGTTCATCGTCAGCGCCCGCTCAAAATCGGCCGGTGTCAGCGGCGCATTCACAACGGCAGAACCGTTCGCCACCGCCTGGGCAGCTACCACTACCCCCTGAACAAACAACGCGAGCGTTAAAGCAACGACTTTGTACATGGTTGTTGACCTCTTCCTTTGGTTATCGGGTACCGCATTACGGGTGTCGCTTCTCAAATGACGGGTGCGGGCAGCGTTGAGCGCCTTCCGCCAGCACGCGGCGTGCCCGTCCCAGGAACTGGCCAAGCCCCGCTCCTTGAAGAGTTGCCGCCCCCGCCGACGACAGCCGCGGCAAGGGAGGTTCCGTATCTAAAATCTCATGCTGTAGGCGCCCCGGCAGGAGGCAGTGTGCTGTCATTCGACTTTCTCCGCGCAAGTGGTCGCGCCGTGACTTTCAGATGACCCTAAAGCACGACGCGTGCCAGAAAAAAACATTTTGAAACAAAGCAGTACATCGAGCCGGTGTGTCGCATGTGCAACATCGTCCTACATCGGACAACGCCATTGTGACATTGACGCGTTGCACGCCGTCGTCGGCAGAAGTGGGCCGACAAACCGTTCCTTGATGACGCCCGGTGTAACGAGAAACATCTTCGCGGTCCCGGGTATAACCTTGCCAGAAAAGGACAGAACGAGACCATCATCGGTTGAGCGATTGATGCTGGCCCGCAGAAAAATCTGAATGAGGGAAATGTTGCTCGCTTGGCATGTTTATTGCTGGGCGGTGGCAGAGCCAGTTGCGATCAAAAGAAGGGGAATGCAATGTCGATGTCTTCTACGTCGTCTGTGAAAACAGGTCTTGCCGCTCATCTCCGCTCGTCGATAGGGTGGACCTTTCGAGCTACTGCAATCGGATCCTGTTTCCTCGCTTCTACGACGGTGGCGCAAGACAATCTGCTGGACGAGGCGAGATTGTTATTCAGCCCCATTCCCAAGGTCCCGCCGGCCCTGGACGGCAAGCCGGCGACACCCGAGGAGATCGAGCTGGGCAAGATGCTGTATTTCGAACCGCGACTTTCGAAAACGCACAACATCAGTTGCAACAGCTGCCATCAGATCGGACGCGGCGGCGCCGACGGAAGACCCACCTCCATCGGCTATAACGGGCAGCGCGGCGGCCGCAACGCGCCGACTGTACTCAACTCCGTCTTTGGTACTGCTCAGTTTTGGGACGGCCGGGCGGCTGACTTGAAGGAGCAGGCCGGCGGACCAATTGCCAACCCGATCGAGATGGGGACGCCCCCTGCGCACGCTGTCGAGGAGATCAAAGGCATTCCCGGCTATGTCGAGGCGTTCGTCAAAGCCTTCCCGGATGAAGTAAATCCAGTCACTTACAACAACATCGAGAAGGCCATCGCCGTGTTCGAGGGGACACTGACCACACCCGATGCGCCGTTCGATCGATACCTCGAGGGTGATGAGAACGCACTCACCGATGAAGCGAAGGAAGGCCTCAGGCTTTTTGTCGACAAGGGATGCTCCTCCTGCCACAACGGCATAAACGTGGGCGGTGGCATGTACGCTCCATTTGGCGTGGTCGAGAAGCCCGGCTCGGAGTTCCTGCCGCCTAACGACAAGGGCCGTCTCCAGGTAACAGGGAAGTTGGACGATGCCTACGTCTTCAAGGTTCCGACGTTGAGGAACGTCACACTCACTCCCCCCTACTTTCACAGCGGCAATGTATGGGACCTCAAGCAGGCCGTGGCGGTGATGGGTACGACCCAGCTTGGCACCGAGCTGGGGGCTGAGGACGTCGCCAAGATCATCGCCTTCTTACGGACGCTCACCGGGGTCCAGCCGCAGGTGACCTATCCGATCCTGCCGCCGAGCGTCCCGACGACGCCCCGGCCGGCGCATTGACCCAACTGCTCACGCCGGCATGTCGTTTCCAAATCTCAACTCCAATCCGTTCGGACCGCTCAGGGGCGGGGAACTGCACCAAGCCACTCACGATCCGCAAGATCACTTACATAACACGCGCCCATATTGCCGCCGGGCGATTTCAGTTCAGGCGCTTGTGAGTTCCATTCAATCTTTGCAAATCCGACGGAACCCAGAGCTATTGAAATCGCCCACTTCTTTTTGAGACAGCCTCTAAGGCAACTGCAATCATCGCGTCCCCCATCGATCATCTCCTCCACAACAAAGAACATGATCGCACAAATCGATGATCAGGATTTCTGGTGATTCGTGTGCCTTTGAGCAGCCATAATTAGACCAAATTTAGCCAATCGTGGGGCGCCGGATGCGAGCGAACATCCGAGTCCTTCATTCGTCCCTCCCAAAATCGACCGCAGAGGGACGAATCTGTATAAGTTCGGGGGGCAAAGGAACATCCCGAACGCTCTCGATGAAGTTGGCGAGATAAGCAAATGTATTATATTTCTCAAGAACCAATCGCTTAGCCTCACGTATTGCGTCGCGGCGTTCCTTCCAGAGGTCCGAGTCAATAACTTCTCGGATCTTGTCCAACACCGTTGGGTCCTCTGGATTAATTATCACCATTGATTCGGAAGGGAAAAACCGTGTAACGTCCTGACTACCGTAATAGATCGGCATTGTTTCAGCAACGAAGCAATCCATTAGCTTCTCGGTGAAATAGTAGTCCGCACGAGTATTTTCGAAGGCTATACTGTAGCGATAAGGCGCGAGTGCATCCCATTTGTCTCCGATCAGCCGAAAACCTCGACCGAACAGGTCAAAATCGACCGCCCCTCGTAGTCGTTCCAGAAATGCCAATCGATATCGATGTCCTTGGAGGAGGGCGATATTGCTGGTGATCCACGAGAGCCGGCGCGGCTTGTCAACGACTTCGGTGGCCAGAAGTTGGTCATAAGTCTTTCTTACAGACCAAGCCCGAGTGATCGGTGGAGACAGGACGAACCGGCGCCCTGCATCGTGCCGAGCTGCCAACTCCGCGTCAGACGTGAGAACGATGCTATTTAGCCCCTGCCCTTCGTGGAACACGCGATGAGCTTTCGTCGGCGGTTCGCCGATAGCATAAATTATCCTGTTCGGGCTCGCCTCGATCTCGACGGGTAACCCGAAAAGAGAGGCAGAATTAAAGACAATATGCCAATCGGGCGCGAAAGACGTCTTGCGCACGAAGGCGACATTGTTCCAGATCCCACTACCCTTTGGAGTGAGATGGTGGATTGCATCATCCAAGTCTCCCCACGAATCGAGACATCTGGCAACAATGGGAGCTGGACGTTCCGTTAGCAATTTAGGCAAAGCCGTTCTACTCCATTCCCTTTATCCGCGGAAAGTTGCGCACTCCGCCCGACCATCTATTCCAATCTTCTCATATTGGCGTCGAATGGCGGAAGTCAACAAAAACCAAACTTGATCAGCTCCACGCCCTTAGCCCAGCCGTCGTTGATCATAATCGATGGGCGCATGCGACACTTCGCCGACGACGGACAGCAGACTGGCTGCTCGCAGAAGTGTGAAGAGGCTGGCAGGAAGAGAAATCAGCGTCATGGCTACCGCATGGCAGCGTAGAATACAAGCTGCCCATCAGCCGACCGGCCTGTTCGAAACAACCGGTGCAGGCTCCATAGCCAGATCGATATTTTCAGGGGGCCGTTCAGGAGGCAGATGCGGCATTCGGCGTCCTCAGCGTTTCGAGAATGTTCTGCGGAGAAGAGATCCCATAGGGATCGGAATCGCAGTTGTCCGAGAAACCTTCCTCTTCGAACCATTGCTCCACCACGCCATCATTGATAAGGGCAGCGTAACGCCACGAGCGCATGCCAAAGCCAAGATTGTCCTTTGCGACCAACATGCCCATCTTGCGAGTGAATTCGCCCGAACCATCAGGAATAAGCTTGACCTTCTTTAGCCCCAACGCCTTGCCCCATGCATTCATCACGAACGCATCATTGACTGACAGGCAGTAAACCGATTCAATTCCCACCTTCCAGAATTCGTCACAAAGCTTCTCAAAATCGGGCAATTGCTGTGTCGAGCAGGTCGGCGTGAAGGCACCGGGAAGCGAAAACAGAATAGCGCGTTTGCCGCTAAAGTAGTCCTCGGTTGTTTTGACTTCCCAACGGTATGGATTTGGCCCCTCCACAGTCTCGTCGCGAACGCGCGTGCGAAAGGCGACAAAGGGGATTCTCTTTTTTATAGCCATCAGCATTGCTCCTTCGGAAAAGAACTGGCGCATTCGCCGCTCTGGATCCTCTTGCGAAACCCGTTACTTGGGAGTGTCTCGATTAACGTCCGCCACCAACAAGGACGACCACTAGTCCTCAAGAGATTTGTAATATCGGGCATGTCAGGGCGTCGCTTTCAATCTTCTATTTGGCAGCTTGGCGGCCACTCACAAGCGAAAAGCAAGCGCTGTGCCATTCGGCATCAACCCTGCAGCGGCACTGCTTGTGTAGCCGGTGTGGTGTGCAGGTATTAGCCATTCGCATAGGGTGGAACACTCGCAGCTTCTCGAGGCCCAAACCATAGGCGCAATGGTTGGCAGTCGCTCGCGCGTACCAACGCTACCGCCTGCAAGGCCAGGGTGTGTGGAGTTTGCCCCGAATTGGCGGTCCCGCTTTTCCATTGAGGGAACCGGCCGCTGCTTTTGGCACGGATCCGACGTCTAATGTCGTCTTTGTCGTTCTCTCGACATGGCCGCATGCGCCTGCTGTCTGCCGGACATCCATTTAGTCCTTGAATGACCACAAAATTACGTCTTCGGCTCAGCAGACTCGATTGGCACGAGTTTTGAAACTCCCCCGGCACGAAGCGGCCAGAACTGCCGTGCCGTAATCACCTCGAGCACCCGGTGCGTGGAACGAAACAGGGAAGGAAAGCAACATGTCGAACATAGCTCAATTCCGCGCTTTTTCGAAAGGGAGAGCCACCCTCGGAATTAGAATGCCCGATCGGCCGGGTTGGCGACAATTATTTCAGTCGCTGGGCCTCGGACCATGGGCGCCTCTAGACCTCGAAATGGATTTCGATCAGTACGTGCTTGCCTGTGTCCTCTCGCGTGCACTCGAGGAAATCGATGCCGGCGAGGCAACTGCAACAGAGGCAACGGGGCTTTCGCAGGTCGAGCTGCGGGATATCCTGAACGGCAATTTCCCTGCCCCAACGATTCACGCCTTTCGCTTGGAAGAAGTACGCGAGGTGGAGCCTGGCGCGGAGGAGGAACTCCTGCGCGGTTTGCTGCTCGCGCATGCTCGACCAGGCGGTCCGGCGAGCGTCCGTTTCGCCAAGATCATTGCCCGGCGTGCCATGCGCCACGACCACCTCTGGCGAGAGCTTGGTCTTTTCGACCGGGTCGAACTAAGCCGCCTGCTCGCCACTCATTTCCCCACGCTTGCAGCCGGCAATACGAATAACATGCGGTGGAAGAAGTATTTTTACCGCAAGCTCTGCGAGGCTGAGGGCTTTTCGTTGTGCACCGCACCCAGCTGCCAAGAATGCAAGGAATTGAAAAACTGCTTTGGCCCTGAGGAATTCGACGGTCGTCGCGAGGAGGTCACGTAGGGAGCCGACCCTAAGTTAGGCCACCCACGCGAGCTGTTGAGGGATGTCAGGCCTTTCGTCAATTCAGGAGGCTCGGTTCACGGCACACGCACGCAACCATGTGGAGGATTTTGTCATGTTGATCGCAGAACATTCCGCGGAGGTTCGCCGCAAGACACCCTTTTATCGCCACCTCTATGTCCAAGTCCTCGCGGCGATCGCCGCGGGCATCCTGCTCGGGCATTTCTACCCCGAACTCGGCACGCAGTTGAAGCCGCTCGGCGACGCCTTCATCAAGCTCGTCAAGATGATCATCGCGCCAGTCATCTTCCTGACGGTCGCGACCGGTATTGCCGGCATGACCGACCTCGCCAAGGTCGGGCGCGTCGCCGGCAAGGCGATGATCTACTTCCTGACCTTCTCGACCCTCGCGCTCATTGTCGGTCTCATCGTCGCGAATGTCGTCCAGCCGGGTGCCGGCATGCATATCGACCCGGTCTCGCTCGATGCTAAGGCGGTTGCCACCTATACGGCCAAGGCGCATGAGCAGTCCGTCACCGGCTTCCTCATGAACATCATCCCGACAACGCTGATCGGCGCCTTCGTCGAGGGCGACATCCTGTCGGTGCTGTTCATCTCGGTCCTCTTCGGCATTTCGCTCGCCATGGTCGGCAAGAAGGCCGAGCCCGTCGTCGACTTCCTGCAGGCGCTGACGCTGCCGATCTTCCGTCTGGTCGCGATCCTCATGAAGGCCGCTCCGATCGGCGCCTTCGGTGCGATGGCCTTCACCATCGGCAAGTACGGCATCGCCTCGATCGCCAACCTCGCCATGCTAATCGGCACCTTCTACCTGACCTCGTTCCTGTTCGTCTTCATCGTGCTCGGCGCCGTCGCACGCTACAACGGCTTCTCGATCGTCGCGCTCATCCGCTACATCAAGGAAGAACTGCTGCTCGTGCTCGGCACGTCCTCTTCGGAAGCGGCACTGCCGGGCCTGATGAACAAGATGGAGAAGGCAGGCTGCAAGCGCTCGGTCGTCGGCCTCGTCATCCCGACCGGCTATTCCTTCAACCTCGACGGCACCAACATCTACATGACGCTTGCCGCGCTCTTCATCGCGCAGGCGACCGATATCCCGCTGTCGCTCGGTGACCAGATCCTGCTCCTGCTTGTCGCCATGCTGAGCTCGAAGGGGGCTGCCGGCATCACCGGCGCGGGCTTCATCACCCTTGCCGCCACGCTCTCGGTCGTTCCCTCCGTACCGGTCGCCGGCATGGCGCTGATCCTCGGCATCGACCGCTTCATGTCGGAATGCCGCGCAATTATCAATATAATCGGTAATGCAGTTGCGACGGTCGTGGTGGCGAAATGGGAAGGCGAGCTCAATCAGGCGCAGCTTGCGAGCGCCCTTGCAGGGGACGCGCCGATCCCTGCGGCCGTCCAGCCAGCGGAGTAATGCCTCCTACGGCAAACCCGGACAAGTGCGGGCGCGGTCTTATTCTCCAGAGCGCGCCTACTTTCCTTCCTGCGCAACCATGGGCGTTTTCTGCAGCAGTATTTCCCCGGCTCCTCGATGCTCCAGGACTCCGGACCCCCCGGCCAACTTCTTCGGTCGCACTGCGGTTTTCGGGTCAACCAGCAGATTGGCAGGACTTTGAAGCTTGCCCGGCCCGAGGCCTGTAGTCGTCGAGCCGCGAGGGAACTCCCGCAAGAGAAAGAGGTCAGAGATAAGTGTAACCCAGAACCCTTGCCGGATGTGAAAACGATCGGGCGCAGCTGATGAGTGTTGAGAAGGAGAAATCGAGTGGAGAGCAATCCCATTCCAGATCATGTTCCGCCCGGATTGGTGAGGGACTTCAGTCTATTCACGTCGCCCGGCATGGCGCCGACGCCTAACGGGGATCCGCACGCCGCCGTGGCTTGCGTTCATGACGGCCCACCAATCTTTTACTCTCCTTGCAACACGCGCGATGGACGAGGTACCTGGGTCATCACACGCGCGAGAGACCAGCGCAGGGTGCTGGAGGACGCTGAGACCTTTTCCAGTCATCGTAGCATCTTCGCCTCCGCACTCGGCGAGCACTGGCCGGTTATCCCCCTTGAATTGGATCCACCGGCTCATGGTGTCTTCCGTAAACTGCTAAATCCTCTGTTCTCATCTAAGCGGGTGATGGCCCTGGAGCCGACCGTCCGCCTGAGAGCGAGTGTGCTGATCGACGCGATAGCCCGATCCGGGACCAGCTGTGACGTGATGAAGGATTTCGCCTTTCCCTTCACGGTAAGCGTTTTCCTTAGCTTTCTGGGGCTTTCAGAGAGCCGATCCGATGAATTCGTTAGCTGGGTAGGCGATTTGCTCCACGGTGAGAAGGTCAAGCGAACGGCAGCAGCCCGGTCGATCGTGACATTCATTGACGAAGTTGCAGCGATGCGCCGCAAGAAACCAGCTTTTGATTTCATGACATTCATCGTGCAGGCTGAGGTCGACGGCCGCTCCTTAACAAAGGAGGAAGTCCGTGGCATCGGCGTGCTTTTCATGGTCGCGGGACTTGACACGGTCGCAGCCGCCATAGGCTTTGACATTGCCTATCTTGCGCGCAATCCCGAAGACCAAGAATTGCTGCGGAACGAACCAGGCCGGCTCGTGCTCGCCACTGAAGAGTTGCTGCGCGCTTATTCAACTGTTCAGATGATTCGCGTAGCCACGAAGGACGTCGAATTCGAAGGCGTGCCGATCCGTGAGGGAGACTATGTCTGCTGCGCCACTATGATCGCTAATCGTGACCCGTCTGAATTTGAGTGCCCTAACTCTATCGATCTGGCACGACAGGACAACCACCATACCGCCTTTGGCTTTGGTCCTCATCTTTGCCTTGGCGCGCACCTTGCCCGGCGAGAAATTGTCGTTGGTCTACGTGAATGGTTGGCGCACATCCCGCCATTTGGAATCAAGGAAGGTACGGCGCCGATCATCCACGGGGGTCATGTATTCGGGATTAAAGATCTCATTGTGGCTTGGTCCTGATCGGAACGCCGCACGGGTACAAAGAGGCGATGTGATCTCCCCGCGCTTCATTCGCAGTTTCATGTACTCTCAGCGGCCTCGCGAGGCACTCGGACAAGACTGTCCGCCTTGTCGAATTGACGACACAGCCTCGTCTGATCGAATTCCTCCACACTTGCGCCTAAGTAGCTGAAAAGAACGTCTAATATTCAGCTTTGGGAGCTGTCGATGAAATTGGCATGAACTTTGAACACTGCACTGACAGGCGGTGGCTGCTTGTTGGGTGAGCACACTTCTACAGCCTCGAATACGAGGTCTCAAGCCCGAGTGGCCTGGATTCATGAAGATGAGGCAAATTCAACTGAGTTCTCGCGACGGCTGCAAGCCGATTTGTACACTCCAACTTGGAAAGCCACACCGTCGTAAACGAAAAGGAAAAAGGAAATGAGCGAGACGGCAGAAAAACCCTTTGAAACTATGGAAAAGTCGTCCTTTGATCGATCCACGGCGATCAAAGGAGGCGAGCAGCTGATACTCGCTTTTGAGGCTCAGAAAATGGTTGAATCGATCTTCGAATCCACAACGGGCAGGGCTCGCACTGCCGCTGAAGATGATGGCAGCGCTGCGGGCCAATGCCGAGGCCATTTACTCCCAGGTTCAAGCGATGTTCGGGGTGAAGTCGCCGTCCCAGGTTATTGAACGACAGCCGTCCTTCCTGCGCAAGCACATGGACATGATTGTCGAGCAGGTAAGACAATCGGAGGCACTCACCTGTAGGTGCTGCTAGATCTTTCGAAGTCGGTCAAGCACCTTTTCGAACGGGTTCTAACGGACCTCAAGGTGGCCTGATTGTCTCGGAAGGGGAACAATATCAGGCCATTCGAGCCCCACCCGCACGCTTAAACTGCAATGGCTTGAATGTCCTCGTGCCAGGCAGGCACACGCTCCTTCAATCTTCAGAAACCTGTAGAGAGCCCATGAACAAACAGAGCGTAACCAGACTATTCGACCGAGACGCCATCCGCGACTGTCTCCATCGGTACTGTCGAGGAATTGACCGCGCAGACGAGGCCGCTTTGCGCAGCTGTTATTGGCCGGATGCGCGTGACAATCACGGGAGTTACTCCGGCTCTGTCGACGGTTTCATTCAGCTTGCGGTTGGCGTCTTCAAAACGCAGCCGCGCAACATCCACCAGATTACGAACATCATGTTTGAGTTCCGCAGCCCGGCAGAAGCCGCGGTCGAGAGTTATTTCACGGCGCTGCAACGCGGACCTGACGGGGCAGGCGAGGTAACCCAGGTGCTCCTATGCGGACGCTACTGCGATCTGTTTCAGAAAAGGGAAGGAGAGTGGCGCATCTTGGAACGCGTCGTGGTTTATGATTGGGTCGAAGAGCAGAAGCCTCCGACGTCCTTAGAACCAGAACGGTTCGGCCCTCGCCAGCCAATTGGAGCCCCGCACCCGAATGATCCGGTCTACGCGCTTTCGAAGCGCCGTATTGCCGCGACAAGTCATCCAGAGGACCGGGTCGGCAGTGGAGACGAAGAACTATGATAAGACTGCGATATCCAGCGCTTCCTGCCGGGACACGCCCAGACGATCGGCAGGTTCAGCCAGGGCGGGTCATCATCATCACAGGTGCTGCAGGGGGTATTGGCCGTGCGCTGGTCGACACCTTTGCCGCGGCTGGAGACATTGTTGTCGCGGTGGACCTCCCGGACAGTGGCGTAATTGAATTGGGGCGTCATCTGGGCCAGCCCCACCTTGGCCTTGAGTGCGACGTGTCTCGAGAAGAAGAGGTCGTCACCCTCTGTGCCCTCATCGAAAGCCGATTTTCGCAGATTGGAGTGCTTGTCAACAATGCGGGGATAGCGCCGACCATGACGGCGACCGCAGACACTCCGGTGGAGGATTTTCAACGCGCTTTAGCCGTAAACCTCACGGGGCCGTACACCATGGCGCGCGAAACCGCGAAGCTGATGAAACCTGGCGCAGCCATAGTCAATATCGCTTCGATGGCTGGCCTGGCCAGCAACCCGAAGCGCAATGCCTACGCCGCTTCGAAAGCTGGTCTGATCTCAATCACGAAATCGCTGGCCACCGCATGGGGTTCGCGCGGCATCCGTGTGACAGCGGTAGCGCCCGGCTACGTACGCACGCCGATGGTTGCCGAACTGGAGCGCACCGGCAAAATCAACGCTACCGCAATCAGGTGCCGGGTACCGATCGGCCGAATGGCTCGTCCCGACGAGATCGCGCACGCCGTGCGTTTTCTGGCCAGCGCGCAGGCAGGTTACATCACGGGGTCTACGCTTGTGGTCGATGGTGGTTGCATGTCATTCAATCAACCGGGTCGTGCAAATCCGCCCAAGGATGCGGCGCCCCAAGCAGAACTCTCCCCGCCGCTCGAAGGCACCAAGGCGCGAACAGTAGTCGTCATGGGCGGCGCTAAAGGCATAGGCGCGGCCGTCGCTCGCCGTTTTGCCGCGAACGGCGATACGCTCGTGATCGCTGACGTCGACGGTGATGCAGCGGTAGGGTTGTCGGGCTTGCTCGGTGACAAGCACCTGGCAAAACGCGTGGACAGGACGGTGGAGAGCGAGGTCGTGGCGTTGTTCGAAGAGGTGAGGGAGCGCTTCGGCCACATCGACGTATTTGTCAACGGCCCTGGCATGAGTGATACACTCGTCCCCCCTATCGAACAGGTGCCGGCAGCGCTCAAACACCATCTGGATGTGAATCTTTCTGGCGCCTTCACATGCGTACGTGAGGCCGCTATATCAATGCGACCTGGCAGCGTAATTCTCAATCTTGGGGCAAGTTGCGGCCTCTTACCTCTCGGGCTGGGTCATGCCTACCGCGCATACAATGCAGGCATAGACATGCTGACCCGCTGCATGGCGGCCGAACTCGGGCCAGTTGGGATCCGCACAGCCACAGTCGCTCCAGGTCACATCCGCACGTCCAGCGCCATCGAGTGGGAAAAGGTAGCCGGCATGGACCAGACGAGGCTCAGACAGCTGATCCCTTTGGGAAGGTTTGGCGGCCCGGAAGAAGTCGCCGACGCGGCCTACTTTCTGGCCTCGTCAGATGCCTGCTACATCAACGGCTCGACCCTGCACGTAGACGGAGGCTGGACCGCCTCCAGAGACGCGGGATGCCTCAGCGAGCTAGGTGGGACAAATTCGACGGAGAGAACACGGGGTCGGATAACAGCGAGTCGACGACGTTTCCCTCCGCGTAGCTGAGGGTTTGAACGTCTTACCTCCGGCGCTCCGACTTCAAACGAAACGCTATGGACGAGTCGCTCCATCGATCATGGGATGTCTCGTGGACGACGTCAGTCCACGCCGACCGCATGCGTAGACTGAGGCAACGGCTGGCCAAAAGGCGGAACCGAAAAGAGGCGCGGACGTCACCAACTGTGCGATCCCGATCCGCAAACAAGGAGACACCCAGTGGAATTCGCAACGTTCATTCTGGCCGCTCAGCGCGGCTATCATCAATCGCCCGATAGCATCATCCGCCACTCCATTGAACAAGCCATTCTTTCAGAGCAGGCGGGCTTCAGCACAGCTTGGTTCGCCGAGCACCACTTCAACAACTATAGCCTGGTCCCGTCGCCCCTCTTGATGGTGGCCCACTGTGCCGGGTTGACGAACACCATTCGCCTCGGCACCGCCGTCTGCGTACTGCCACTCTATCAACCGCAGCGCCTGCTATCCGAAATCGGCTTTGTCGATGTCGTTGCGAACGGCCGACTCGAACTCGGCGTTGGGTCTGGATACCAGCAGTTCGAATTCGACCGCTTCGGCGTCAATATCGATGAGGCGCCGGCCATCTTCTCGGAATACCTCGACATCTTGCTCAAGGGGCTCAACGACAAGATCTTCTCGCACTCCGGTCACAACATCCAGATACCCCCGACGGCGATTTCGGTGCGCACCCTTCAAAAGCCCACGCCGCCGATCTGGATTGCTACCGCGTCCTCTCGCAGCGTGGCCCGCGCCTATCGTGAGGGACACAATCTTTTCGTCACGGCATTCCACGACGGCTTGGAAACTCTGGGCGCGCTACGCGGCATCATCCAGACGGCGGCGGCATCCGAGGGCAAGAGGGCCAGCGACATTAAGCTATCGTTGCTGCGCTGCTGCTATGCCAGCGATAATGGAGCGGAAATCGACAACTATCTCGATAACGCCCGCTTCCAGCGCCGGCTGTCCGAGGCACTGCATCAGCGTCGCCAGCAGAGCCAGGACGGCTACATGCTGGAGGAGGTGCCGACGCCTTATGATCTATCGTTCGACACTATGCGAAGGAACCTGCCGATCGGCAGCATAAACCGCGTAATTGATCGCCTTCTGGAGGAGATCGAAGTCTTCAAGCCGGACCAGATTGCAATTCAGACCCAGTTGGGGGATTTGGACCAGAAGACGATGCTGCGTCAGATAGAGCTCTGGGGAGACAGGATTATCCCAGCAGTCCAGAAATCTCTCGGGCAGTGAGAGGCTTGAAGTTTTATCGTGCCTTCCACTTCGGCCACTTCGACTAACTCAGACCCATCGGAGTGCCCATCGGGTGCAAGCCGGCGTCGCCGGCGCCCGACAATGTCGGGCGCTCACGATAGCTGAACTCTTCGTGGAAGCGCTGACTCATTCATTAGCAAACGTTAGATGGAAAACAGCGCTCACTAGACTGGTCGTGCCCGTCACTCCGACCTCCGTTTCACCTGTTGTCCATAGAAAGCCCGTCGTTTCCAAGGCATACATTCAGATGCTAGACCGGCAGACGTTCAAGCACCAGTTCTCATTTGAATCTTTTGACCCGATGAGTCGCGAGCTTAAACGGATGAGGGTCGGGAAAAAGGTCTGAAGGAAACTTGATCGGCGGAAGACACTTCGAGCTGACAATGCCTCTGAGAAAAGCCTCACCCCCAGTGCCTTAGTCCTTGATCGGCAGCGTTGTCTTGTCGCCGTCCTAACGTGTGACAGGCACGCTATACGACAATGCCGGTTCCATTTGTCGGTTCCGCGACAAAAGCTTGTTTCATCGTGCGGTGTCCTTGCTCATCCTAAATAGCTGAGAAAGCAAAAAAATCAGCTTCTGTTCGGCTCACGTGGCCCGAGTTGGCACGGCTTTTGTAACCATTCTTGCGCAGGCGGCGGAAGCTGCCGGCGGCATTCATGTTGCGGGCAACCGCGATGGTTCGAACAAACGAAGGAAAGCAACATGGCAGGTCTGCGTCAAATCGCATTTTATGGGAAGGGCGGTATCGGCAAGTCCACCACCTCGCAAAATACGCTCGCCGCTCTTGTCGACCTCGGGCAGAAGATCCTCATCGTCGGCTGCGACCCCAAGGCCGACTCCACCCGCCTGATCCTGAACTCGAAGGCGCAGGACACGGTACTGCATCTCGCGGCCGAGGAAGGTTCCGTGGAAGACCTCGAAGTCGAGGACGTGCTCAAGGTCGGTTACAAAGGCATCAAATGCGTGGAGTCCGGCGGCCCCGAACCGGGCGTCGGCTGCGCCGGACGCGGCGTTATCACGTCGATCAATTTTCTTGAAGAAAACGGCGCCTACGACGATGTCGACTATGTTTCCTACGACGTGCTCGGCGACGTGGTGTGTGGCGGCTTCGCCATGCCGATCCGTGAAAACAAGGCCCAGGAAATCTACATCGTAATGTCCGGTGAGATGATGGCACTCTATGCTGCCAACAACATCGCCAAGGGAATCCTGAAATATGCCCATTCGGGCGGCGTGCGGCTCGGCGGGCTGATTTGCAATGAGCGCCAAACAGACCGCGAACTTGATCTCGCGGAGGCACTGGCGGCCAAGCTCAATTCCAAGCTCATCCACTTCGTGCCACGCGACAACATCGTCCAGCATGCCGAACTCAGGAAAATGACGGTGATCCAATATGCACCGGACTCCAAACAGGCGGCGGAATATCGCGCGCTGGCCGAAAAGATCCATGCCAATTCGGGCCAAGGCACCATCCCGACCCCGATCACCATGGAGGAGCTGGAAGACATGCTGCTCGACTTCGGCATCATGAAGACCGACGAGCAGATGCTTGCAGAGCTCCAGGCCAAGGAAGCAGCTGCCCAATAACCGCCGCCGCATACGAGGGGCGCGGAACTTGATCCGGCGCACCATTCCACGAACGGTGCCTCTCGTTGGAGGCGTCACCCAAACCTCGAGAAGGGGGCAGGCCCAAATGAGCCTCGATTACGAAAATGACAGTGCTCGCCATGAGGAGCTTATCGCGCAAGTGCTGTCGCAGTACCCACACAAAGCGGCGAAGCGTCGCCAAAAGCACCTCAGTGTCGCAACCGATAGGGAGGAGGTCGGCGGGGAAGCCCAGACCATCTCCGAATGCGACGTTAAATCGAACATCAAGTCCATTCCAGGCGTGATGACGATCCGCGGCTGCGCCTATGCCGGCTCCAAAGGCGTGGTTTGGGGGCCGGTCAAGGATATGGTCCACGTTTCACACGGGCCGGTCGGTTGCGGTCAATATTCGTGGTCCCAGCGCCGCAACTATTATGTCGGCACGACAGGCGTCGATACGTTCGTGACCATGCAGTTCACCTCTGACTTTCAGGAGAAAGATATCGTCTTCGGTGGAGACAAAAAGCTGGAAAAGATTATCGACGAGATCGAGGAACTGTTTCCCCTGAATAACGGCATCACCGTCCAGTCTGAATGTCCGATCGGCCTCATAGGCGACGACATTGAGGCGGTGTCTCGCAAGAAGGCCAAGGAGCACGAAAAAACGATCGTACCGGTACGCTGCGAAGGCTTCCGCGGCGTCTCGCAATCGCTCGGCCACCACATCGCTAATGACGCGATCCGTGACTGGGTCTTCGGCAAGGCAGACGTCGAGTTCGAAACTGGTCCCTACGACGTCAACGTGGTTGGCGACTATAACATCGGCGGCGACGCCTGGGCCTCGCGCATCCTGCTCGAGGAGATGGGCCTGCGCGTAGTCGGAAACTGGTCGGGAGACGCAACACTCGCGGAAGTGGAACGCGCCCCAAAGGCCAAGCTCAACCTAATTCATTGCTACCGATCGATGAATTACATCTGTCGGCACATGGAGGAACGATACGGTATCCCTTGGCTGGAATACAATTTCTTCGGTCCATCCCAGATCGAAGCCTCTCTGCGCAAGATAGCCAAGCACTTCGGCCCTACAATCGAGGAAAGGGCCGAGAAGGTCATCTCCAAGTACCGGCCCTTGGTCGATGCTGTGATCGACAAGTATTGGCCGCGGCTCGAGGGCAAGAGGGTGATGCTCTACGTGGGTGGTTTGCGCCCCCGTCACGTCATCACCGCCTATGAAGACCTCGGCATGCAGATCGTCGGCACCGGCTACGAATTCGCCCACAACGACGACTATCAGCGCACCGGCCATTACGTGAAGAAGGGCACGCTCATCTATGACGACGTAACCAGTTACGAACTTGATAAGTTCATCGAGCGGATACGTCCCGATCTTGTTGGCTCCGGCATCAAGGAGAAGTACCCGGTGCAGAAAATGGGTATACCATTCCGCCAGATGCACTCATGGGACTACTCCGGCCCATACCATGGCTACGACGGCTTCGCCATCTTCGCCCGCGACATGGATCTGGCCATCAACAATCCAGTCTGGGACCTCTACGACGCGCCCTGGAAGAAAGTGGCAGCGCCTGGGGCAGCGGTTTCAGCCGAATAAGAACTTGGTCTTTCGCGGACAAGGACCCGCGGGAGACCTGACGTCTCGAACGTTTCTGTGCCGCCGTTCGACGAGGCCAGATGAAAGAGGGTGACAACTATGCCGCAATCCGCCGAACAAATTCTCGACCATGCTCCCCTGTTCCGCGAGCCGGAATACAGGCAAATGCTGGCGGAGAAGAAGCTCAATTTCGAATGTCCTCATCCAGATCAGATCGTTACTGATCAGGGTGCATATACCGAAACCTGGGAATATCGCGAAAAAAATCTTGCCCGCGAAGCGCTCGTAGTGAACCCGGCCAAAGGCTGCCAGCCGCTCGGCGCGGTGTTCGCGGCCGCGGGTTTCGAGCGCACCATGTCCTTCGTCCATGGTAGCCAGGGGTGCGTTGCCTATTACCGTTCGCACTTGTCGCGGCATTTCAAGGAGCCTTCATCGGCCGTCTCGTCCTCAATGACCGAGGATGCGGCAGTGTTCGGCGGTCTGAAGAACATGGTCGACGGGCTTGCTAATACTTACACGCTCTACGACCCGAAGATGATTGCCGTCTCTACCACCTGTATGGCGGAGGTCATTGGTGACGATCTGCATGGTTTCATCGAGAACGCCAAGAACGAAGGCTCAGTCCCTCCCGAATTCGACGTGCCGTTCGCGCACACGCCAGCCTTCGTCGACGGTTATGACGCCATGGTCAAAGGCATTCTGGAGCACTTCTGGAAAGGCAAGGAGCGCACGAAAGAGGCTGGCACGATCAACATCATTCCAGGCTTCGACGGCTTCTGCGTCGGCAACAATCGCGAGCTGAAGCGCCTGCTCAACCTTATGGGCGTGTCCTACACCTTTATCCAGGATGCCTCCGACCAGTTCGATACGCCGTCGGATGGCGAATTCCGTATGTATGACGGAGGCACAAAGATCAAAGACGTGCGGGCGGCGCTCAACGCGGAGGCTACGCTGTCGCTGCAGCACTACAATACCCGCAGGACGCTCGAATATTGTCGGGAGGTCGAACAGGCTACGGCCTCCTTCCACTATCCGCTCGGAGTCAAAGCAACTGACGAATTCCTGATGAAGGTGTCGGACATTTCCGGCAAAGAAATTCCCGAGACAATACGCCTTGAGCGCGGCCGCCTGATCGACGCCATGGCGGACAGCCAATCGTGGCTACACGGCAAGAAATACGCAATCTACGGCGATCCTGACTTCGTCTATGCCATAGCCCGGTTCGTTATGGAAACCGGCGGCGAGCCGATCCACTGCCTCGCTACCAACGGCACGCCGGCCTGGGAACGCGAGATGAAGGAGCTACTTGCATCTTCTCCGTTTGGAAAGGATGCCCAGGTCTGGGCTGGGAAGGATCTGTGGGCAATGCGCTCGCTGCTCTTCACCGAGCCTGTGGACCTGCTGATCGGCAATTCTTATGGCAAGTATCTAGAGCGCGATACCGGTACGCCACTCATCCGGCTGATGTTTCCGATCTTTGACAGGCACCATCACCATCGTTTCCCCCTCATGGGGTACCAGGGCGGACTGCGTGTCCTAACAACGATCCTCGACAAGATCTTCGACAAACTCGATCGCGAGTCGATGCAGGTTGGTGTGACGGACTATTCTTATGACCTCACGCGCTGAAATCGGCGGCCGGCAAAGGCCGGCCTTCTCCCTATAAATGTTGGAGTTCAGCGAAATGTCCCCGCTCACTGTAAAAATCCAGGATACCTTCGTCGAACCCGCCTGCGAAAGGAATCGCAGCAAGGATCCCGAGACGCGCAAAAAGGGCTGTTCGAAGCCGCTGACCCCCGGTGCGGCAGCCGGCGGCTGCGCCTTCGATGGCGCCAAGGTGGTGCTGCAGCCGATCACCGACGTCGCGCATCTGGTCCATGCACCGCTCGCCTGCGAAGGCAATTCCTGGGACAATCGCGGTACGGCTTCGTCAGGTCCGACGCTTTGGCGGACAAGTTTCACCACTGACCTCACCGAACTCGATGTTGTGATGGGGAACAGCGAACGGAAGCTTCTAAAAGCAATCGGAGAAATCAAAGAGGCGTATGCGCCGCCAGCTATCTTTGTCTATGCGACGTGCGTCACCTCACTGATCGGCGACGACATCGAGGCGGTCTGCAAGCGCGCGACCGAAAAATTCGGCTTACCGGTGGTGCCTATCAATGCGCCGGGCTTCGTCGGTTCAAAGAATCTTGGCAACAAGCTCGCCGGCGAGGCTTTGCTGGATCATGTCATCGGTACGGTGGAGCCTAATGACGCCGGCCCTTACGACATCAATATCCTTGGCGAGTTCAACCTCTCTGGCGAGTTCTGGTTGGTAAAGCCGCTCTTGGACAAGCTTGGCATCCGTGTTCGCGCCTGCATTCCGGGCGACGCGCGCTACCGACAGATTGCCTCCTCTCACCGCGCACGGGCAGCCATGATGGTGTGCTCAACCGCGCTCATCAACCTTGCCCGCAAGATGGAGGAGCGCTGGCAGATCCCCTTTTTCGAGGGTTCCTTCTACGGCATCACGGCCACCTCGGAAGCACTCCGGCGAATCGCTGATCTGCTCGTGAAGAACGGCGCCGATGCAGAGCTTCTCGATCGCACCGATACACTCATCGCAGAGGAGGAGGCGATCGCGTGGAAAAAGGTTGAGGCTTACCGGCCGAGACTCGAAGGCAAGCGGGTTCTCATCAACACCGGCGGCGTGAAGTCCTGGTCGCTTGTTCATGCGCTGATGGAAATCGGCATGGAGATCGTGGGCACCTCGGTCAAGAAATCGACCGCCGAAGACAAGGAGCGCATCAAGCAGATGCTGAAGGACGAGCACCACATGTTTGAGTCGATGGCGCCGCACGAGCTTTACGCCATGCTCTCAGAACACAGGGCCGACATCATGCTGTCGGGCGGGCGCACCCAGTTCATCGCGTTGAAGGCCAAGACACCCTGGCTTGATATCAACCAGGAGCGTCACCATCCCTATGCCGGCTACGACGGCACGGTGGAACTCGTACGCCAAATCGATCTCGCCATTCACAATCCTATCTGGTCCGAAGTGCGGGAGCCGCCACCATGGGAACACGACCCCGCCGTGGCGGAAGAACTGCCGAGCACGCAGGGAGGAACCGCGAGTGTCGCGCCTTCAAAGTCTCGCCGGCACAACGTCGCAGACTTCGCTGAGTAAAGAGGAAGCCAATGGTTCGCATCTATCCCCAGACCAAATCAGCGGCCATCAATCCGCTCAAGTCGTCCCAGCCGCTGGGTGCCGCGTTAGCCTTTCTTGGAGTGGATGGTGCGATACCGCTGTTCCACGGCAGCCAAGGCTGCACCAGCTTCGCGCTGGTGCTTTGCGTTCGCCATTTCAAAGAAACGGTCCCCCTGCAGACAACGGCGATGGACGAAGTGGCAACGGTCCTGGGCGGGGCAGGCCATCTGGAAGAAGCGATCCTCAACTTAAAGACCCGTACGAACGCGAAGCTGATCGGGATCTGCACGACGGCACTGGTCGAAACCCGTGCGGAAGACTTCTCACGGCAAATCGCCAACATCAAGATGATGCGCGCGGAAGAACTCGCAGGTACGCAGATCGTGCTGGCAAACACGCCGGATTTCGACGGCTCCCTCGAGGAGGGCTGGGCCAAGGCTGTCGCCGCGATGATCCAAGGGCTTACACGGCGCGGCCAGCAGCCGTGTAAGCCGAAGAAGGTGGCGATTCTGCCCGGGTGGCATCTCACGGTCGCCGATATCGAGCATTTGCGCGAGATGGTGGAGAGTTTCGGGCTCAAGCCGGTCATCCTGCCGGACGTTTCCAACTCGCTCGACGGTACGGTGCCCGACCGCTGGATGCGGACCACCTATGGCGGCACCAGCATTGAGGACATCGAGGAGCTTGGCACGACGGTGCGATGCATCGCCGTCGGAGAGCATATGCGGCGCCCGGCTGAGCTGCTGCAGAAACTGACGGGCGTGCCTTACATCTCATTCCAGTCGTTAACGGGACTGAAGAACGTCGACCAGTTCGTCTCGCTTCTTTCCGAAATTTCCGGCGTGCCGGTGCCGGCCAAAATCCATCGGTACCGCGCACAGCTGCAGGACGCGCTGCTCGACGGGCACTTCCATTTCGCCGGCAAGAAGATCGCGATCGCCGCCGAGCCGGACCAGCTCTACCAGCTTGCCACCTTTTTCACGGGGCTAGGCGCCGAGATCAATGCGGCCGTTACGACTACGGGTTCGTCGAAAATTCTCGAGAAAGTGCCGACCGAGTCGCTACAGATCGGCGATCTCGGCGATTTCGAAGATCTAGCCGGCGGCGCTGATCTTCTCGTTACCCATTCGCACGGACGCCAGGCGGCAGAACGCCTCGGCATTCCTCTCCTGCGCGTTGGCTTCCCGATATTTGACCGTCTCGGCAGCCAGCACAAGCTCACAGTTCTCTATCAGGGGACGCGCAACCTGATCTTCGAGGCGGCCAACATCCTCCAGGCCAATCGGCATACGCCGGCGCCTGAGATACTTGATCCAGTGTGGAAGCAGGGAAATGCCACATGACCTCCGTTCGTCGCCTGTCGCTCGTCCCTGACGAGATTCACCCGCGGTGCTCCGGCGCGTTGCGCATAGCGATCGCGACGCAAGACATGAAAATGCTCAACGCTCATTTCGGATCGGCCAAGCGGTTTGCGGTCTACGACGTAACCCGTGACGGCTGGGATTTGGTGGAAGCAGTGAGTTTCGCCGACGTTTCCGACGAGAGCGGAAAGCATCGAGCCGAGGGCGATGGCCGGATCACCTCGAAGGTGGACGCGTTGAGGGGCTGTCAACTCCTCTTTTGTCTGGCTATCGGGGGACCTTCCGCAGCCAAGGCCGTAGCGGCGAAAATCCATCCGATCAAGGTGGGGCACCCTGAACCGATCCTAGACGTGCTTTCGCGAACCCGGAAAATGCTCAGGACGGCTCCCCCGCCCTGGTTGCGCAAGGTGCTGACAGAAGCGGGCGCCGCCGCAAAGAAGCCCTTCGAAGACGAGGCCTGAATCATGAAAAAAATGTCGGACACCCCGGGTACGCCTGCTTGCAAGGAGGACGATGCGGCCCTTGCTACCCCTTTCGTCAAATGCCTCACGCGGCTGATCCGCGCTCAGGATACCTATGGGTCGCGGGATGGCACATCGGACGCGGAGCTGTTGGCCCACTTCATCGTCAGCGAGCAGCAGCGCCGTACGATCCCGATCATCGGCGATCCCGATCCGGACGTACTGTTGAGGATCAATATTTTTTATACCGCCGTGGGGCTCACGATCGAAGGGCGCACCGGCTTGGTGGCTTCTCCCACTATGATGATCAGCAACGAGGGTTTCGGGCGCGTGCTTCTAACGACCGGGCGATTAGTCGTATTCTCGAAGACACTGCGCGACGTCCACCGATTTGGATTCGCAACGCTTCGTAAGCTCGCGGAGGCCGGCGCGAAACTAGTGGACGATGCGATCGCCGCCATCGAAGCATATCCAGACGTGGCGCGAGAGTGACGTCGATCTGGGCACAAGGAATCGTCGGCCCCCCTCTCTCTGGGGCCGACGTGGGCAGCGGGGCTATACCTCCCCGGTCCCGCTGCCGCCACTGCCCCGAAGCCGATGCGATCGCCGCCATCGAAGCATATCCAGATGTGGCACGAGAGTGACGTCGATTTGGGCACAAGGAATCGCCGGCCCCCCTCTCTCTGGGCCGACGTGGGCAGCGGGGCTATACCTCCCCGGTCCCGCTGCCGCCACTGCCCCGAAGCCTGAGGCGCTCAATGCCTCCGCAAATTCCTGCAACCGCCAACGATGATCCGCTGGCCGCCCCGCATGAGAAAGAGCTGGAGAACTAGCGATGACAAGTCATTTCTTTACCCGCGACGGCTCCCCATGGATGCCGGAGTATCTGACGGCTATCGACGGCACGACCTGCATTGGTTGCGGCCGCTGCTATAAGGTCTGCTCGCGTGAGGTCATGCACCTGCACGGCATCGATGAATCAGGTGAAATTCTCGGTGTCTGCGATGGCGAGGACGACGACTTCGACGGCGAGCTCAATCGTATGATCATGCTTGTCGACCACCCCGGCCGCTGCATCGGCTGCGGGGCCTGCGCCCGCGTCTGCCCGAAGAACTGCCAGACCCATGTTGCGGCAGACAAGATTGCTGCTTGATCTAACGGACGAACCGGGAGAACGCCGTTGCCCTTCAGAATCTTTTCTCGTGTGCTGCACCTGGTCCTGTGCACCAACGCTTTAACAGTCTACTTCGTCTCGTATTCGATCCGCAGAGTAATCATTACAACATTGGGTACTTCGCTGCTTCTTCAAGGCGCCTACTTCGGAAGCGTACTTTTTCTGATCTGGCGAAGTGGCTGCACACAGACAGCGTCGAAGGGGCGCAGGATTCCGACCATTCCTGGTGAGCATGGCGGGAAATGCATTTTGCATGGTGGCGGACAGCTGTTGGGGGACTAGCATCAGACGGTGCTGGAGGAACCACATCGATCTAAGAGAAAACGCGCGCGGAGGATGAGGACTGGACGATGGCAACACTATCTGATCCCGCTGTTACTCCTGCAGTCGGCGACGACAAGGCTCTTGCCACCCCATTCATCAAATGCCTCGTGCGGTGGATACGCGCTCACGATTTCTACGGATCGAGGGAGAATAAGTGCGACGCCCAGCTGCTGGCCAAGTTCACTGTCACGGAGGAACAGCGTCGTGCGATCCCGATCATCGGCGACCCCGATCCGGACGTGCTGTGGAGGCTTGACGCATTTTACGGGGCAGTTGGTGTCGCTATAGAGGAGCGCGCGGGCCTGCTGGTATCGCGAACGATGGAGATCAGCCATGAGGGCTGCGGGCGCGTGCTATTTACGACCAGACGGCTAGTCGTGTTGTCGAAGACCTTGCGCGACGTTCATCGGTTTGGCTTCAGTACGCTTCGCAAACTTGCCAAGACCGGCACGAAGCTGGTCAACCATGCGGTCGAAGTCATCCAAGCTTATCCGGACTTGGCACGGGAGTAAGGGCCTATGTTTCAGGAAAAAAGCCGCTCTGATCTTAAAGGGTTGAAGAAGAGTGGCAGCGACAGCTGCAGTCGAGTGCTGAAACTGCAAAGGCACGATGTTTCCGAGCACATGCTGGTCAACTCGCCGAAATCATGCAGCAACGGATGAACGGTCGACGCTCTTGCGCAGATGGACGCTGCGAAGTTCGTCACATGCCTTCAGCGAAAGAATCAGGAGAATCGCGTTGCCCTTCAGAACCTTTCTTCGCGTCTTGTGCTTGCTCCTGTGCGCCAATGCTCTCGCTGCCTATATTGTCTCGCATACCGTTCGCAGCCTATTTGTCACTACGCTAGCTTATTCGCTGCTCCTTCAAATGGCTTATGCCGGAAGCGTCTTCCTCCTAGTCTGTTTGGCTGCGGTAGCGGAGCTGGTCAGGGGTCTGAGCATGCTCGATCAACTCAAAAACGGTTGGAAACCTGTATCACGGGCATGGCCGCACCCGCATCAGCGGCGAAAGGCTCGGTACTGTCACGAACGCCAACCAGAGGGCGCACGGCCAGGCGAGTACACGACCGGTCCTGGCGGCGCCGACGTTAGCTATTGCGATCTAATCTCGGCGCGGCGACCGAACGCGCGGACATCGGTTATCATCCAGGCCGGACATACTGCGGACCTCTCGTAAAAGGGCGCATGGCAACTACCATACAACAACGATTGGAGACGTGAATGCTTGATCTGACGAATGCAAGGCAGATAGGAATTATCGGGGGCGGTATTGTGGACTGGCTTGCGGCGATTGCTTGTCCCGTGTTTTCGACCCAGATGTGGATGTCACGGTCATAGAGACTCTCCGGCGTTATTTCCACTTGGCCTGCTGGAGGGGATCGCTTAACCTGATTGACACGTTGTGTCGTAATGATCTCGACTCGGACGTTTTCATCGGTGAAGCCGGTGCCACATATCATGGTGTGCTCTATGACAATTGGAAGGGTGGCGGAGTTCCGGAGATCGACTACCGCGTCGATGGCTTCTTCCCTCAGCTGTCCGCGAGAATCGCGGTGGGGGAGGACCTACACACGTGCATCCCCGGATTTGAGGCGATCGCGAGGAATTCATCGCAGCAGCGAGATAGACGAGTTGATCGCGACCGGCCAGTCCGGTCTCTACCCGTCCTACCATTTCGATGATGCCGGTTTCGAGCGGTACCTCAAGCGGGTTGGCCTGGCACGTGGGATCACTTCCTGCGCCACCGCGGTATGCGGGATTAGGCTTGATGATCGAGGCCATGTGTGCGCCTTGCAGCTCGAGGGCGAACAACTCGAGGTCGACTTCGCCGTCGATGCCTCCGGCTCTGCCAGAGTGGGTCTCGGCAGTGTCTTTAATGCCCGTTGGCGTTCGTTCGCCAATGTTTTGCCGACCGACCGAGCGATCACCTTTGATCTTCAGCCGGCAGGATCTTCGCCTCAAGCCCTGACCGTTCGACCGCCATGACTGCCGGATGGATCTGGGAGGTCCAATTGAATCGCACGACCAGGGCCGGCTATTTGTTCAGTAGCAGACATGCGGACACTGGTATGGCGATGGCGAAGGCCGAGCAGCGCTTTGGACACCGTCTCCAGCCGAAGCACGAGCTTTCGTTCTATCAAGGCTATTTCGAAACCGCGCGGGTCAACAACCTCGTGGCACTCGGAACGGCATCCGGGTTCGTCGAGCCGCTGCAGGCTGCGCTCTTGCCGCCCACCTTCGAGCAGTTGAGGAATTTGGAATGCATTCTCGCTAATGCACGCGGAATCGTGCCTGCTCAGACGAGCGCTGGACAGGCGTTCGAAACTCCTGCAGCTGCACTATGATGGGAACCGAAACGACACGCCGTTCTGGCGAGAAATTACTGCGGCTGAGTTGCCGGAGAGTTATGCCGAGCTAAGGGCTTGCTTTCAAAAACGGACGCCGCGTTTAACCGATATCCAACCCTACGTCGGAGGCGGGTGGCAGAGCCTATTCCACGAGTTCGATTGGATCTCGGTGGCGGCCCATCGCCGGGTAGTGCCCCCGACGGCGGCGCGCGGAGCTGCGCCAGCTCCCGGTGGAATGGCAAAGTGAGGCCCAGGACCATCTCGACCTGCTGAAAGGAACGGCGTCGGCCATCAGACCGCGGAGTGGATGGGTGCGTTAGGCCTTGCGTGCTATTGCCGCTGCAAGCCAAGCAAAATCTTATAGCGCAAGTCGGATCAAGCAGAGCATCCAATTTGGTCGGCGCAAGGTGTGCCTTTCGACTTTGCAACACGCGGGCGTCCGCCGATAGGCTGGATATGAAAGCGGTGCCTCCTCAAACCCGCCTAGGCTGTGGATGCCGGACCGCCTCGCTCGGAGCAGCCATGCGGGACGCCTCCCGTAACAGAATCTCCCGCATCCAGATGCTTGCCTGATCCCTGTCGTGAAGCGCGGGCCACTGGACAGCCTCGGTGAATGTTGGAAGTTGTAGCGGAAGTTCAACGATCCGCAGGGGTGTGGTCTTTGCGAAATGATTGGCCAGCCGCAATGGTATGGTCGCTATGCGGTCGGTCCCTGACAGCAACGGCGGAATCAAACTAAAGCCCGGCGCGACGACCTCGATGCGTCTCTTCATTCCGTATTCGAGCAATAGCCATTCCTCGATGGATGGTTTGAGCGTACGCCCGAATTTGACTCCAATGTGCCCCATCGACATGTATCTCTCGAGGGAAAGCTGCCGCGGCAGTTGCTTGTTCGTCAGGCAGCCGACGCACACGAACCTCTCGTCAAGCAGTTTCGCTTTGGGATGCGCGTTCGACAAGAATGATTCCGGAAGGATCAGAAAATCGACGTCGCCGCATCGCAGTAGCTCATCGGGATCATCATCGACAGACCGCAACTCGAAGCCGACGCCAGGTGCTTCTCGAGCCACACGCTCTACGACCTTCTCAAGGAACACCAGCGTCATGAAATCGGAGAGGCTGATCCTGAACCTGCGCTCCGATAAGGCCGGGTTGAACATGTCCGACGAAATGATGGAATACTGAATATGCAGCAGGGCGTCGCGGACTGCGGGTGCAAGCACTTCCGCACGCGGTGTTGGGACAAGTTTGCGGCCCTGCATGGTAAATAGCTCGTCGCCGAAATAGGTGCGTAGCCGAGCGATGGCCGAACTCATCGCCGATTGACTGAGGTTGATGCTTTGTGCCGCGGCGGTGACGCTTCGTTTACTCATCAGAGCGTCCAGCGCAACGAGGAGATTCAGATCAAGGCCTTTGAAACGCATTGGATGTATCCCACGGTGCGGATGATTGCCATCTAAAACAATCCATACGATTGCCGAATGGGCGTCCTCGGGCCTCGGCCTCCGGGCTAGCCACGGATGCCTATCCGACGAGAAGAAGATCAGGCGGCTGGGCCGCAGTCAGTTGGCGCGCCGCGGAAGCGACACTGCGCGACCGAGCTGTTTACTGCGCTCAAGATGAGAAGGCATAAACGCGCTGACCTGCGCATCGGATCCAGGGAATTGCTCTGCTCTGAGTAGCAACGGTCGCACATGATCGAGCACCCTGAGGCGCATCGTTAGCAAGGCGTTGAAGCCGTGGCTCTTAAGCAGCACCCGAGCTTTAAGAATCAGCATAGCTCACGATGTCACGTAGTTTGTCGAGGAAGAGGTCGCCAACGGGCGAACTCTCGCTGAGGCGACACCGCCTGCGATCATCAATGAATGTGCCACTGCCTCAGGTATGGAACGCGCCTGATGTTGCTTTTCTCGGACTAGCGGCGTCAGCAGGGCCTGTGGCCGACTGGTCAGCCGGCTGTCGCTCGTCTTGAGCCAGTCGGGCCTCAGCCGGAGTGCGGCGAGCAAGGCTCTTAAGGACGGGGACCACAGGCCCAGGAAGACATCGGCGTTTCGGGTTTGCCCCAAGGGCGTGACTCGGCTCATTGCCTCTCGACGCTTTTCCTCTGCCACCGGACCCTTGTCGACAGCCCCGGCCTCCGGGATTTCGCCCAGAAGCGCGTTACTGCCCAGGTTTGTCGACTTGCCAGCAGGAGACGTCTCCGCCGTCGCCACAGCGTTCCCCAGTGCCCTGCCCGGGCTCGGATCATCTTGTTTGGACGTGGCGCCTGACTGGAACTTTCCTGAGCACATCGACAGCATTCTCCGGTAAATGAAAGGATGGACAATGTTAGCGCCGGTTGTCTGACCCGAGCCATGCAAACTGCTGATCGCATCATGCCCTTTGGATATAGGTGAAGCTCTTTCGAAGGACTGCAACGAACAGCGCTCTTTGGCGGCACACCTGACACACACACACACACTCTCTCTCTCTCTCTCTCTCTCTCTCTTCGGCGACATGTTACGCGACATCACAATTTGCTGGCCCAACGAGCGGCGCGGGGCCACCCAGTGCGTTACGGGCGAAGGCGAGGCGCGTGTGCCCGCTGCCTGGTCGCCGTTGCGCAAACGAGCAGATCAGATGAAGAGCGTTGGAGCGCATGTATCCACAGCGTGGATGAGAATCATGCGAAAACTCAATTTTCCCACTCAGGCGGAATTCGATTAGAAAAGCGTTGACTACATCGGAGGCAGACGTGGAAATTCGAACACACCACTCCAACGGGGGCTGTTGCAAAGGGAACATGATTGGTCCCGGCCTCGGCACGCGGTTTCCAGCGACAAACTGTTTTTTCGGCTTGTGCACTGGTGCCCCGACCCGGGGTGCCCACCAGTGCAATCTCGAGGAGCCCGGCCGTGCGAGCGCAAGCATGCGACGAGCAATGGCTCAAAGTGCGCGGGGCCCCCCGTGGCGAGGCGCCTGCGCTTGCCCTGACTTCGCGCCGCTGCCAGATTCATCGGCTTCATCAGGCCGAGGTAAGCTCAGTCCATGGCCGCGGCGTCTACGAGTGGCCCTGCAACATTTACCTTCAGTGTCATCAACGCATAAAATCAGGCTGGGTAAATATTGCAAAGAGGTCCTTCGCCGGATTGAACGATCGGAAACAAGCGGGCACAACAGCTTAACCTATTAGCCTTGCCCTTGCACAATGAATGCGGTGCGCGGCAGAACGCAGCCGAAACAGCTTAACGGCACCGTCGAGGCCGGCAATGATTGATCATGCTTCACTAGCTTCACTCAATGAGGACCGACTATGTAAGGCTCAAGTTTGGAGGTGATGTACGCAGGCGCAAAGGTCATGTCGCGTCCGGCGATGATCACGTGATGCCCCAAGTGCTCCGATCTTGCGGCAATTCGCAATTAGTCGCGAGGCCTATGAAGGCCTTTAGTAATCCGTTTCACGACGGCCTCGTTTTTGAGGGTATGGCCCGAGAACGCTACTTACCCTGGAGAAGTAATCATGGATCAGCCCGTTTGGAAGGGGCCGCAGACGACTGTCGGGGAAGGTGACGCCGCACAGCAGCGGCAGATACCGAACCTGGCATCGATCGACCTGAACCGACTGGTGGAGCTTGAGGCGCTACTGCAGTGCCGAAACATCACGCACGCGGCCCAACACGTCGGCCGCAGTCAACCGGCAATGAGCCGCGCGTTGTCAAGACTGCGAGGCATGTTCAATGACGATCTTTTGGTTCGCGGCTCAAGCGGCCTGGTCCTGACGCCGCAGGCTGATCGCTTGGCCAAAAGGCTCCCGTCTTTGTTGAATGCAATCCGCGAGATGGTGAACAGTCGCAGCTTCGATCCAAGAGACATGCGGTGCAAGATAACAATGGCGATGCCAGATCACCAAGGCCTCGTTCTGCTGCCCGGTCTATTGCGGCGTCTACAGGAGTGCGCACCTCATCTCCATATTGTCACCGATCCAGTGCTGGACGGCGCACTGCGGCGACTTGAGCAAGGTGAGATCGATCTGGCCATGGGGCAAATCGGTGCGGCTCCGGCGGGCTACTTGCGGCGAACGCTCTACACCGACCGCTGCACCTGCCTGCTACGCCACGACCACCCGGCCCTGGAGCGGGAATGGAGTATCGGGACCTTCGCTGCTTTGCGCCACGCCTCCATTGGCTCGAACGCCAATGATCGCTTCGGTCAAATCTATGACGGACTGGCCCAGCTCGGTCTACCGGATCGAAATCCATTGGTGGTTTCTAACCTGCTGACGGCGGCTGTAGTGGTCGCCGCGACCGACCTCGCTCTGATTGTACCGCATCGCGTAGCAACCCGAATCGCCGCCATGTTGCCGCTCGCGATTGTCGATCCCCCGGTGGAAGTGACGCCCTACGAGGTCGTGCTGATCTGGCACGAGCGCTGCCATCGCGACGTGGAACATCGGTGGCTGCGCCGTGAAATAGCCGTCGCAGCGCGGATCGACGGAGCGGATCTGTCGGACGAGTGCGGTATACCTTTCGACGACCCGCATTGAGGATACTTCAACTACGCGAACCGCGCCAAGAAAAGCAGTTGGAGCGGTAGCAGCAAAAGACGCTAAGGTGGCCGCTACGGTAGGCATGGGCTTTCTCGTAAACGGACCTCCTCGCAGCAGCCGCGCCGGCAGCGTACTCGCTTTTTTAAGAGCCTGAAATCCGAAAACGCAGCCGACCTCAGGTGCGCCGCTAAGGCTCATGCAGAACCACGTTCAGTTCGATCATTCACGTATGGCTGGAGAGATCATGCTAAAACAATTTGAACGATACCCGCTTACTTTTGGACCGACGCCTATCGAGAAGCTTGACCGCCTCGGAAAATACCTTGGACATAAAGTCGAAATTTACGCTAAACGCGAGGACTGCAACTCCGGTCTTGCTTTTGGCGGAAACAAGCTCCGCAAGCTCGAATACATCGTTCCTGAGGCGATCGCCTCCAAGGCCGACACCCTCGTTTCCATCGGCGGCGTACAGTCCAACCACACGCGGATGGTCGCGGCCGTTGCTGCGAAGCTCGGCATGAAATGCCTTCTGGTGCAGGAGAGCTGGGTGCCGCATGAGGACGCCGTCTATGATCGGGTCGGCAACATTCTGTTGAGCCGTATCATGGGCGCGGAGGTGCGCCTTATCGACGAGGGTTTTGACATCGGTATCCGCCGCAGTTGGGAACAGGCGCTAGACGACGTCAAATCAAGAGGCGGTACGCCCTATGCGATACCGGCCGGGACATCCGTTCACAAGTATGGCGGCCTCGGCTACGTGGGCTTCGCAGAGGAGGTGCGCGCTCAGGAGAAGCAACTTGGGTTTGCCTTTGACTATTTTGTGGTATGCACGGTCACCGGGTCGACGCACGCGGGTATGCTCGTCGGATTCGCTAAGGACGGCCGACAGCGAAACGTGATAGGCATCGATGCCTCGGCCACTCCCGCCCAAACCAAGGCGCAAGTACTAAACATTGCCCGGCATACAGCAGATCTGATCGACCCGGCAATGGAAATTATTGAGGACGATGTGGTCTTGCTCGAGGAGTATGCACGCCCCTGTTATGGCATTCCATCCGAGGGAACGAAGGAGGCTATCCGCCTCTGCGCGCGGCTTGAGGGCATCATTACTGATCCAGTCTACGAGGGTAAATCAATGCAGGGAATGGTCGATCTCATCAAAAATGGCTTCTTCCCAGAAGGGTCGCGGGTTCTCTACGTGCATCTCGGTGGCGCGCCAGCTATCAACGGCTACAGCTATACGTTTCGCGAAGGCTGACCCTCCGTTGCGACGGCGGTCGCTGCGGCCCTCTGGTGCACGGTGCGATTATCACGCCGCGCCTTTCAAAAAGCCGAGGTAACGCTGTGCCAAGC
The DNA here is from genome assembly GCF_030124325.1 of Sinorhizobium sp. 8-89. Lineage (GTDB taxonomy): Bacteria > Pseudomonadota > Alphaproteobacteria > Rhizobiales > Rhizobiaceae > Sinorhizobium. The sequence goes on along the minus strand of NZ_JASKLR010000021.1, from coordinate 11,678 downwards.
GGGCCAGATCTTGCAGCGAGCTTGTGTAGGCACGAAAACGGCGGTCACAGGAGCTCCGGTTGGAGGAGCATAGCAGGTGAATGCTCTCTCCCTTCCAGGGTTAGGCTCACTTACGGCTGCGATCGATGCTCGTGGAGCGCGGCCGCGGTTATCGCGTGGAAGCGGAATGAGCGTAATGGTGATCTGGTAGCCGAAGTGAGATGGCCGAACAGCCATTCGCCGCGCTGACGCAAATTTCGATTAAGACGAGGCAAATGGGATCGATACGTTCACTTCGTCACGCTTTCATCCAGATTACAGTGAAGCCCACGTCCAGCAACCTGAAATTTCTTGTTATCATGCCTCACGCTTCCTCCCTACTTCCTTCGTCGCCGAATCGACATCGAGAGAGTTGGGTGAGGCCGCAGCGTGATCTTCATCACACGCTTCGGCGGGGTCTCGGTGCAGTTAAAGAACTCAAAGGACTGAAGGAGGACAGCAAGAACGGCGACGGCTTCCATGAGTGCGAAGGCGCTGCCTAGACAAACTCGGGGACCCGCGCCGAACGGCATATATGCATAGCGGTGCCGCGTGCGGGTGTTTTCGGGGTCAAACCTCGTCGGCTCGAAGCTTTCTGGATCCGGCCATAAATCGGCTTTACGATGCAAGGCGTAAATGGGGATGAAAAAGACTGTACCGGCTGGGATGAGGTACCGGTCAAGCCGGAAGTCGTTGATTGCCGTACGCGTGATGATCGGCGCCGGGGGAAAGAGGCGCATTGCCTCCAAAAATACCTGCTTCGTATAGATGAGTTGAGTTAAATGCTCGGGGAGGACTGGGCCACCTCCCGTAACCTGCGAAATCTCCCTGACGACCTTTGACTTATCTGCCGGGTGCCGCGAGAGAAGGTGAAGTGTCCAAGCTAGACCGAGCGCAGTTGTCTCATGTCCAGCAGTGATGAGGGTCATCAGGTTGTCAATGATTTCCTCGTCGTTCATTGTTCGGCCGGTTTCAGGGTCAGACGCCGCCAGCAGCATCGAAACGAGGTCATGCCTTTCGTTCGCCTGGTTTCGACGTTTCGCGATCACTGCCGCCAGGCTCGCGCGGAGAAAGGCGACTGCCGCGCGTGCTCTAGTGCGGCCTGGATACGGAAGCCACTCAGGTGCGCCGATCATTCCAAAAGCTAATGTCCAACCGCTCGGCTCAAGGTAGTCCGTTATGCTCCGCTCGACGCGAGAGACATTGATGCCGTGTCCGCCCGACATCATCGTTTCGACAATTATGTCGAAGGCCGTGCGCATCATCTCGTGGCCCACGTCCAGAACTTCGCCGTCGTGCTGCAGCCAGCGAGTCTTAGTCTGTTCAGCGGCCGCGATCATCGTAGGCTGGAGGTCAAGAAGCCTTTCGTGCCGGAAAGCGGCGGCCACCGATTGCCGCTGCCATTTCCAGTGCGCACCGTCGGCGGTTAGCAACCCGCCGCCCAGCGCAGGTCCCAACATGTGCTTGGTATGCTCGCCCTTGCTAAGGCGCTGGGCATTCTCTACCAGCGTCTTCTGGATAAGGACGGGATCGCTCAGATACACGTTCAGGCTGCCCAACTGCCTAGTGAAGACGATGGACTCCTGGAATACGGATGGAGGCAGAGCGTCCAGTGGATTCTTGATCATGGACCACAATGCCTTCGCCGTCGAATGCTTTGTCATGGGAAACGGTGACGGAAAATTGATGCTCGCATCCATTAAGAAGCTCCTTATGTGACGCCATCCTGCATTCATGACACGGTACTGCGGCCGTGCCGAGTCCGCCGTCAATCGACATACATCAGTACTAAGCCATTGAGCCTTTCACCAGTCTCGTGGGGTACAATGATGAGCGTAGCGAACTGCTGACAATGGTTCGCACCGCTTCTCGCAGGGATATAACTCGTTTCGTCTTGGGCCTGACTTCAAGCGTCTGCGATAGCGAACCACAAGACAACTTCCTCACCCGGTACCCGAAAGTCTTTGAGCCAGATCATTTGAACAGAAGAAAACCCTCGCGCTGCGTGACCTTGGTCGCCGACGATGTTTATGCTCGCGGGGCGTCTACTCGGTTCAAGACCGATCCCAACTCCGCACGGTCGGATTGTCTTTCAATCCCGTCGTAACGGCTTCAACCGGAAAAACAGCTTGCGGTGCGTCTCGGCTCGGACGGCAGAGTCCCGGTCTCCCAGGAGTGCCATTTTCAATGCTCGACTAGTCGTCTCCAGGTCGGACAAAACGACTGGCGCGCGGTCGACCTCTGTACATGGTGGCGACGGATATGAAAATCAATTCATGCCGGAAAGCAGAGATGCGGCAGGTCGGTGCCATCGCCGTTCGCACAGTAGATCCTGTCGATTTCGAGTGTCCGATGTACAACAATGTCGGACATGCGAGACAGCTGGTTCGATCGACTACCTTGTATTCATGAAGCTTTTTCTGTGGCACGCGCGTTGCTCTGCGGCCTTTGCAGACGCATCACGGACAACGATAATCGTGCGGAGAATGTCCAAATGATTTCAGAACGCTTTATGCCGGGGCCTTCGCCCGGCCTTCCTACCGCAGCACGTTCCAGATGGAGAAGAAGGAGGACGCCGTACTCGCCAAGAAACGGTCAAGCCAAGACTGCACAGGCGCTTATACCTTGGTGTTGGTCGACGATCCGTCCTGGAGTGGTTTCGTGCATACGTGCACTTGCCCTGGCCCTCGCGCTTCAATCTATGATGACCTCGGAAGCGGCGGCCGTCGGGGACCCGCTCGAGGTTGGAAATTTTATGCTGAGCAACGGCCTGGAGGTGGTCGTGATACCCGATCACCGGGCGCCGATCGTTACGCACATGGTCTGGTATAAGGTTGGCAACGCCGATGAACCAGCCGGCAAATCGGGCATCGCTCATTTTTTGGAGCATCTGATGTTCAAGGGTACGAAGAAGCACCCTGCCGGCGAGTTGGCCGCAAAGGTCGCCGAGATCGGCGGGGAGGAGAACGCCTTCACTTACCGGGACTACACCGCCTACCTTCAGACGGTTACGCCGGAGGCGCTCGGGACGATGATGGAATTCGAAGCTGACCGGATGCGCAATCTCGTCCTCACCGACGCGGTTGTCGAGACAGAGCGCGATGTCATTCTCGAGGAGCGGCGATCGGGTATCGAGAACCAATCCGAGCAACTTCTCGACGAGGAGGTGCAGGCGACCCTCTATCAGAACCACCCTTACCGCATTCCGGTCATCGGCTGGATGCACGAGATGGAACAGCTTAATTGCGGGGACGCCCTATCGTTCTACGATCGCTTCTATGCCCCAAACAACGCCATACTGGTGGTGGCAGGCGACGTGGACACCGCGACCGTGTGGAGGCTCGCTGAGAACACCTACGGGGCCGTGCCGCGCGGACCCGACCTGCCGCCGCGTGTGAGGCCGCAGGAGCCGGAGCAGAACACCAAGCGGACGGTCACGCTCACCGACCCGCGCGTTACCATGCCGAGCTTCCAAAAGTCCTGGGTAACGCCTTCCTACGGAACAGCCGAGCCCGGCGAAGCCGAAGCCCTCGAGCTTCTATCGGAAATTCTCGGCGGAGGAACGCGCAGCCGGATCTATCAGGACTTGGTGGTAAAGCAAGGAATAGCCGACGCCGGTAGCGCCTATTTCGACGGAACCATGCTCGACCCCTCAAGCTTCACGATTTATGGCTCGCCTCGCGGGGGTGCCAAGATCGAGGCAGTGGAAACGGCGATCGACGCTGAAATTCAGAAAATCATCGAGGACGGCATTACGGATGTCGAGCTGGAGAAGGCCAAAAACCGCTTCCTGCGCTCGGTGATCTTCGCATGCGACAGTCAAGCCGGAATGGCCAGGATGTACGGGGCCGCGCTTGCAACCGGGGGCACTGCCTACGACGTACAGGAACGGCCGTTGAGGGTCCGCATGGTAACGGCGGCGCAGGTGCAGGCGGTTGCCAGGAAATACCTAGATCCCGAGCGATCCGTGACGGGATATCTTCTGCCGCGGCAAACCGTTACCTCAGGAGAGAAGAGCCGATGACAATTTTCAACCGACTACCGGTCGGGGCCGCCAAACCATTGCTGGTCGTGCTCGTATTGATGGGCCTCTCTGCGACGCCGGCTAGAGCAGCCAAGGCGATCCAAGAGGTCACGACGTCAACCGGCATCACGGCCTGGCTGGTGGAAGATTATTCGCTGCCGATCGTCAGCATTCGTTTCGCGTTCCGGGGCGGCAGCACCCAGGATCCATCTGGTAAGGAAGGCATTGTCAATCTCATGACAAGCCTGTTGGACGAAGGGGCCGGCGAGCTTGACAGCGAAGCCTTCCAGGAGCGGCTGGATGATGCTGGCGCGGCGACGCGGTTCTGGGCCGGATCGGATGCGGTGTACGGCTCGATGCGAGTGCTAGCCGATCAGAAGGACGATGCGTTCGATCTACTCCGGCGGGCCATCGAGCAGCCGCGTTTCGACCAAGAGCCTCTGGATCGCATTCGAGGTCAGATAGGCTCCGGGATCAGGTCACAAGCTAAGGATCCGGAGACGGCCGCAGAGGTCGCATGGAGCAAGGCAATCTATGGCGATCATCCTTATAGCCGGCCATATGAGGGCACCGAGCAAACCCTCGCCGCTGTTACGACCTCCGATCTGAGAACGCTTCACAAGCGGCTTTTCGCGCGCGGCAACCTCTCCATCGCTGTGGCAGGAGCGATCAATGCCGACACGCTCAAGCGCGATCTGGATCGGATATTCGGTGGGTTGCCTGCCGAACCCTCCCTAGTGCCGATCCCTGAAGCCGAACCTAAACTGGGTCAGGAAATCCTCACTCCCTTTTACCTCGCGCAAACCCGGCTGAGCCTAACCTATCCGGGGCTCAGCCATAAAGACGCGCATTTCTTCGCAGCCTATCTGATGAACAACATCCTCGGGGGCAGCGTATCCACGTCCAGGCTCTGGAACGCGGTTCGCGAGAAGCGAGGGCTTGCTTACGATATTCACTCTATACTCGACAACCGCGACTATGCCTCGACGCTCGTTATCGGCACGGGAACCCGCCCGGATCGGGCCGCGGAGGTACTGTCCCTCATTCGCGGGGAGGTGAGGCGAATGACAGATGAGGGCGTCAGTGAGAAGGAACTCGAAGCAGCGAAGAAAGAGGCCATCGGCAGTTATGCGATCGCGAGCCTCAACTCGTTGAGCGCAATCACGCACACACTGCTTGAAATCCAGATGGAAGATCTCGGTATTGACTATATCGAGCGGCGGAAACAGCTGATCCAAGCCGTAACCGTGGATGACGTCCGGTCGGCCGCGAGACGGCTTCTCTCAACGGACCCCGCTGTCTTGATCCTCGGAGCGCCGCTCGAGGAAAGGAGAGGTTGATGGTCCGCAGAGAAAGCCCGACCGTCGCGGCAGCGGTCGGGTCGACGTTCTCCAGGCGGCGGGCCTGCAGACTTGTGCACATCCTCGTGGTCGGGAGTCGCCAAGGTCAGCTTCTTACGTCGCTCACCGGAGTGTCGAGCCGGAGCTGTGCCATCGCACCACGCCCCCTAGCGCCACCCATTTGGCCGCGGTGCTCATGCCGCAATGCAGCTTTTAGAGTAAGCATTCGGGGCGAACATTCTGGCCTCTAGCAGGCGAATCTTCTGACGGATCGAACAGATGTTAGCGCGCCGCTTCCGATCAAATTGTTACTTCTAATCGCCTCGACGGGAATTTGGACACAATGTGAATCTTGCGAATTGGAGATTCGCGTGCAACGCGCATAGTTCGGTGCGGGTGTTCTCTTCAGATCAGAAGGCGTGGCGAGCCGGTGGAAAGCCACCTTGGTCACGGCATTTCAACAACAGATTGGTGCAACTCATGAATAGGACTGAAGAACACACCCATGGGGATGCCCGCGGCTGCGTGATCGTCACCGGTGCAGCATCTGGAATAGGACGAGCGACGACCTCAGCGCTTATAAGCGAGCGGTGGCAAGTGCTGGCATTAGACTGCAATGCAGAGGCACTTGAAGTGCTCCGCCGCGATGTCGATCCTTGCGATGCACTGACGATTCACGCAGTGGATGTCACGCGAACCACTGAGGTTGGGCGAATTTTCAGCGAACTGCCTGACGCGACGCCGCTGCGCGGATTGGTTTGTTGTGCGGCGCGTGGAGACAACACACGCTTCTTAGACATCTCTCTGGATTCGCTGCACTCCCTGATCGAGTTAAATTTCATTGCGACGTTCTCCATTTGCCAGACCGCTGCACGGTGCATGGTTAAAGAGGGCGGAGGCTCTATCGTTAACATTTCTTCAGTCTCAGGTCTGCGAGCCAATGCGGGTCGATCCGCTTACGGATCGTCCAAGGCTGCCGTTGAGATGCTTAGCAAAGTAATGGCCGTGGAGTTGGCGCCCTTCAACGTGCGCGTCAATGCTCTCGCGCCTGGGCCGACGCTGACCGAAATGGCTGCCAAAATGCACGACGGAGCCGAGCGACGGCGACTGCTTAGTTCTGTACCGCAAGGACGATACGCAAGCCCCGATGAAATTGCGCAGGGCGTCGCATTTTTGTTGGATCCCATCCGCTCTGGATACATAACCGGCCATACCCTCTGTGTGGACGGCGGAATGTTCGCAGCCGGGAGCTTTGAGCCCGTAGTTGACGCAAGCTAGCGGCCTGTCAGATCCAAGTTAGTAAGGACGTTTGCGGTACGGGGCGCGTCATTGTCGCAGGATCACTCCGAGGGGAGTTCGCGGCCTTCTGTGCAGCACGAGCGCAGGCAAGGCAGCGATCTTCAACGATGCCGGTGTAGGAAAGGACTCCGACGGAATTCGACCTCGAAAATGGAATAATCCTTACGTCAACGAGGCTGCGCGAAAGCCTGGCTGCCAAGTTTCCCTGAGCGCGCGCTCGTGTTGGCTGCTCCAGTACTCCAATACGAAGTCCCCCCAAAGGCCGAGAGCCGAGCCGTATACCGGGTGTCACGGTGGCCGTCGTAGTGATTGACTCGCTTGCACTGCTTCTGCCTGGGGCCTCCCAATCTTTCATGGTCGCCGGCTCGCACCGTGCACTGCTTCCGATGGACGGAAGACTTCTGCTAAATGGTGAGGGTCCGGTGAGCGAATTTTGCTGAGCGAGCCAGTTAGGCGATGTTCTGGCATTAGAACCAGCATTGGTGCTGACACTAATTCCAGATCTCAGAGTTGGCATGGCTCGCATGGAGATCATTTCCAGCGTTGAGCGTATGGTCGAAAAGAAGCTAAGCTGGAGATATTGGCAGAAGCGGACCAGCCTGGCGTCCGCATTGGCGATGTAGCTCGTCTTCATGACCATCTATCCGGCTCAGATCCGTTTATGGCGGAAGACACTTAGCCACTTCGATGCGTCAGCATCGTTTCTTCCGGTACAGCTCGTCGACGAAGTAGGCCTTGGGCGGCCTGCGGCTTTGCCGACGCCACTGTTTATCAAGATCTTGCTACGAAACGGTCGGGGTTTGAAAGTTCCACCAGACATCGAGCGAAAGATGCTGGCATGGTTGATCGCCTGTGTGGAGGCAGCACGATCGGGTTTTCAGGGAATGTGCGGGTCTATTTGGCCTGTGGGGTGACCGATATGCGGCGTGGCATTGCTGGGCTGTCGGCGTTGGTCGAAGCGGTCATAAAGGAGGCGCCGGGGTCTGGCGCGATCTTCGGGTTCCGCTGATCAGAGCCCATATCGCCGCGGTCGACCGAATACACACGGACGAACCCCGGTTGATCTTCTCGACCCTCGCTCATTTCCACTCCATCCAGTACCGTTACCATCCGCCGATCAACGACACATCGATCTCTCGCTGCGAGAGCAAAGCGCGAAGCGGTCATTCCGCGCGGCAATGGTCGCGCTTTGGCCGTCGAACACAGCCGCTCTTACCTGACATGAACCTGACCTGCCGCAGGTTGCATCCTGAGAGCGGTCCTGGGAATTTCTGAGCAATCTGCGTCATCGTTGGGCCTGCGGCCGCTCCGTCGCCGAACGATGCCGAACGAGGACGACGAGAGTGCAATACTGAAGGCGATGTTCGCCAGCTGCAAGGAATTAGACTCCTGTGGGTATCCTCGTATCGGCACTCCCGGGAAACAGGGCGCTTGTCGTGAACCACAAGACCGAGGCGCAATGGCCTGATCGGCTCAATGGGGTGAAGACGGAGTCCGCACGACAGGGGTCAAAAGCAGGGAGAGCGTAATAAAGACGATTGACGGTCGAAGCGGTCTGTCCGGTGGACTTCCAGCACAAGCGCGGGCTACATTCCCACTCAGCCATTTAAGCTCGCAACCAGTTCAAACATCAACATCCGGCAGACCGGCACATCAGTAGCCGCATCATTGTCTACCCTCAGCCGGCACGGAATTTGCATCGGCAGTCACAGAGAGGCTCGTCAGCCTCTTGAAAGCTAAATGAGATACATTGGACGTTGAGCAACGAAAAGGAATGCAAATTGTGCGTCCGAGCTTAGCTCATTGGCCAGCTATGATTTGTGTCATCTAGGGAGAGTGATGTGGAGCCCTGCAACGGATGGTTTAACGCTTGGATGTACCACTATGCTGCTCTGCAAGAACAGCAGCGGGCGAGGCAACAATCGGGAGACATGCCCGAGGATCAAGCAGGTTTTGAACAGCAGGTGAGCGGGTTGCAGCTCAGTTCCGCCGGCGAGCGCTCCGGTGATGCTATTTACCCTGGTGCTAGTATGCCTAACACGCGCCCCGCGGAGGTGCATGGAAACATCCAGCGCGCTGATATCGAGGAATCGACGTGGATGCCGTCGCAGTCCGACCCACGAAATAGCGGGTTCAGCAGCACGAGCCACACCGTGCCCTCGGAAGCGCATCCTGCTGCGCGGACGAAGGACAGCAAAGGCCGGCATCTGTCACGTGTCAAGTCAGGGGTCGTCAAAGCCTTCGGGGGAAGTTGTCGCGAGAACTCGGCCGGCGTCTCTGCGTCGCAAGTAGTCCATTCAGAGCTTCGCATATGCTGCGCGAAGCGACGCATCGCGACCGAGCCCTTCGCGTCGGACAAAATCCTTGTTTCCAGGTTTCTGAGAGCGTCTCTCGGCAGCACATTTTTGCATCCTGCCCAGAGGAATGCATCTCATTTGCGCCAGTTCAGTGCCTGGCTTAACGAGCGCGAGAGGGAGCCAATTGCCGACCGGCTGAACGAGCATAAGTTGGACGACGATGCGCGGGAGTATGCGCAGCAATCTGACCCTACCGGCAGCAAGAGCACCAAAGATCAAATCATAGAGGCATTGGAAAATCTACGGCATGCCGATCTGCCACCAGCTGAGCTCACAGATGACGAGAGGCTTATTGCCGAGTTCAGGAAGGCGGCCCAATCGGCCGGCCGGCCGAAAAGCACCGTCCTTTGGTGGGTGGGTCGGCTGCAACAATTGCGCATATGGCTTTGGTCCGAGGGCTTGACGCTGACCAGCGTGCTTGACCGCCCCGAGGAATTGAAGCGACTTGCGACACTTTCTGGCACAAGGAGTATCCATGCGGCGCTGCCAGTGCTCCAGGAATTCCATGCCGCGAACGTCGAGGAACGCCCTGCGAATTTCAACATCCACGGCCGACAGCGCTTCGGGCGCCAGCTGAACCCCCATCCCGCAGACGCCCGGCTCATCGACGCTATGCTCAAGGAAGCCCTGCGCGGACTTGGAGACTCGACTGCGGCGCAAAAGCTGCCCCTTCGATTAAGCGCTAGCCGGCTTCGTGCCTTCAGTGACTGGCTCCAAAGGGAGGGAAAGGGCAACATAGTTGACCGGCTCAGCGGGACTGGGCAGCGGAATGCGTTAAACGCAGATGCCAAGAACTTCAGGAGGAATAGACGTTCATTCTGCGAAAAAGATTTGACGATGCTTCGGCAATACCTACAAGTCGTCGAGGCGAATAGAGCGCTCGGGTTGCGGGCTCCTGAGGAGGCGCGTTCGTTCGCCGGGGAAGACGCCCAGCAGTCCAGCTTGTTTCAAGAGTCTTCCTCAGCTCCAGACACCCCGTTCGAGGGAGCTTGGGATTGGCTCAGCAGGGAGATGCAGGGCTCCGCGTCGCAATCGTCTGCAGAGCCCTCCTCACCTCCAGACACCCCGTTCGAGGGAGCTTGGGATTGGCTCAGCAGGCAGATGCAGGGCCCCGCGCGTCCCTCGTCTTCGAGGTCTCGGTCGTCAGACCTTGCGACACTTTCTGGCACAAGGAGTATCCATGCGGCGCTGCCAGTGCTCCAGGAATTCCATGCCGCGAACGTCGAGGAACGCCCTGCGAATTTCAACATCCACGGCCGACAGCGCTTCGGGCGCCAGCTGAACCCCCATCCCGCAGACGCCCGGCTCATCGACGCTATGCTCAAGGAAGCCCTGCGCGGACTTGGAGACTCGACTGCGGCGCAAAAGCTGCCCCTTCGATTAAGCGCTAGCCGGCTTCGTGCCTTCAGTGACTGGCTCCAAAGGGAGGGAAAGGGCAACATAGTTGACCGGCTCAGCGGGACTGGGCAGCGGAATGCGTTAAACGCAGATGCCAAGAACTTCAGGAGGAATAGACGTTCATTCTGCGAAAAAGATTTGACGATGCTTCGGCAATACCTACAAGTCGTCGAGGCGAATAGAGCGCTCGGGTTGCGGGCTCCTGAGGAGGCGCGTTCGTTCGCCGGGGAAGACGCCCGGCAGTCCAGCTTGTTTCAAGAGTCTTCCTCAGCTCCAGACACCCCGTTCGAGGGAGCTTGGGATTGGCTCAGCAGGCAGATGCAGGGCCCCGCGCGTCCCTCGTCTTCGAGGTCTCGGTCGTCAGACATCTACCGCAGTCTTGACTCTCTGGTTGATTTGCCGTCCACACCGCACGAGTTGCGTGATGATCATTATGCGCCGGCGTTTCCGAGCACATCCTCCGATGCTCAGATCGCGGCGTTGAGTCCGACCGCCTCGTCCCATGACGGTGGTCGGCTGGAGCTCGGCGCCACGGATTGGCTGGGTGACCAGCATATCGCGGCGGATTACGCGCTTCTGATGCAGGAATTGCAGCGGGACAATCCGGATCTCGCCTCCCGGACGCGGCTCGTGGATCCCCTCATAGCTCACTATCATCTGCGCTTGGGCCCCGAAAACGAGGCGGTGCGTGCCTTCCAGCGCATTGTCCATAATCAGGACGGTAACGATACAGCCGACTTCCTGTTCTTGCCGGTGAGCGATGCCAGTGCTTGGGATCCCGAATGCCGCGGCTGGCACTGGTCGCTGCTGCTCGTTGATCGTCGCGAGCGGGCAAGGCCGGTTGCCTTTCATTACGACTCGAACCGGGGATCCAACAACGAGCTTGCAACAATGCTCGCACAACGCCTGGGCGCCCGTCTGGAGCCAGCCCGCATGACCCAGCAGCGCAACGGCTATGATTGCGGTGTCTTCGTCCTGGACGGCACGCGGGTACTGGTTCGCCAATTGGCGCAAGAACGGCGGCCAGCCATGCTGCACCTCGATAACCTGGTCGTTGATCGGCTGGCACTGCAAGACCGACTCCGGCGCTGATGTCGGCGCGGCGATAATCAAGGGTTCTTGGGTGCAATTCGCTTTCCACTCTGCGTATTTCAGGCGATCGTGAGCACGGATTTCACTGCATCGTGAGCACGGATTTCAGGGGATCATGAGCAACGATTTCAGAGGATCGTGAGCACCTTT
>NZ_JASKLR010000003.1:385104-567369 GCF_030124325.1 Sinorhizobium sp. 8-89 | reverse complement strand
CGGCGGCGGCGGCGACAACGGCGGCGGCGACAGCGGCGGCGGCGGCGACAACGGCGGCGGCGGCGACAACGGTGGCGGCAAAAGCGGCGACAAGGCCCCCGGAAAAGTCAGCGACAAATCGGGTGGCGATAAGGCCGGCGGTAAGGCCGGCAAAAAGGCCGACGGCAAGAAAGCTGACGGCAAGAAGGCCGACGGCAAGAAAGCTGACGGCAAAAAGGCTGGCGGCAAGAAGGCTGACGGCAAAAAGGCTGGCGGCAAGAAGGGCGGCGACATTCGACAAGCCAACAATGGCAAAGGCGACGGTGGCGGTGACGGAATTCCCGGCAGATCCAGGCATACCGACCGCAACCGTTGACGCGTGTATGGCGCGTTCGAAGGAACGCGCCATACAGCCTGCACATAAAAAAAGCGCGCGCGGCAGGATTTCTGCCGACATTGGCGGGTTCTCGTGGCCATCATGCGACTGCAAAGACGCACGGCTGCAAGAGCCCGCCTTCCTTTTCCGGACTCCCTCTCTGATGATAGGTCCGATACCGGCGGAAGGTCGCGCAGCAGTCCGCCCCTTCCGCCATTGACCGGTTCCAGCCCCCTGATGGCAACCTTTCAGCAACCCCTCGCGCCGATAATGCCCCGGCAATCGAGGATCGAATCGGATGGCCAAAACGAGTTCAAAGAGGCGCAAGCGCGGCACAAGCCGGAAGGGTAATCGCGGCGGCATGGCGCCCTGGTATGTCGCGGCAGTCCTGATGATCGGCGGCATCGCAGCCTATGACCACCGGGCGAAACTCGCGGATCTGCCCGGCGCCTCCGAAGTGGTCGCCATGCTTTCGCCGAGGGAGAAGACGAAGCCGGCAAGTGCACAGGCGCGGCCTAAAGAGCATACCGGCTCGATCGCCAGGAAGCCGGCGCTTGCGCGCCCCGACCCGATCGCCAGGAAGCAGGAACTCGCGCCTCCGGTCCCGGTCGGCAGAACGCCGGCGCTTGCTCCCCCGGCTCCGATCGGGCGGCCGATGGAACAGCCGACGCCCCGGTTCGCGGATTCCAATACGTTCTATTTCTGCGGTATTCGCAACGACAACTGTGTTGTCGACGGCGATACTTTCCTCTTCAGGGGCGAGAAGATCGTGATCGCCGATATCGATGCTCCGGAGACGAAGGACGCCAAATGCGAGGCGGAACGCGCGCGCGGCTTCTATGCCAAGCAACGGCTGCGCGAATTGCTGAACGCCGGCAAATTCACGCTCGTCGCATCGAAGGGCGGCGGCAGCGAAGGTGGAAGCCCACATGTGGTGATGCGCAACGGAACGTCGCTCGGCGATGTCCTGGTCTCCGAGGGGCTCGTGCGCAAACGGGCAGGACAAGCTTCCTCCTGGTGCGGCCGCTCCGTCGCTCGCGTCTCCGGCTGAGAACCCGTTAGCCGTGGCGTTCGTGATCCGCGAGCACCGCCTCGATCACGCGCCGCGACTTTTCCACTTCAAGGCGATCGGTGCCCGGAAGTTCGGCGAAGACGATGAGCGCCTTCCAGAGCGTCCAGCCGCGGCCGCGTGCCCAGGTCGCCTTGTCGAGCGGCAGGGCGGCGCGGAACGCCTCCCGGCTTTCTCCGTGGAAAAAGGTCCAGGCGACCGAGAGGTCGCATGAAGGATCGCCGACGCCTGAAGTGCCGAAGTCGATCACCGCGCTCAACCGCCCATTCTCGACCAGAAGATTGCCGGAACTGACGTCGCCGTGAAACCAGACCGGCGCGCCGTGCCACGTCGCGGCAAGCGCTGCTTCCCACACCGCGCGTGCCGCGTCCGTATCGATTCTTCCCTCGAGGGCAACGAGTGCCCGGCGCGTTTCCGCGTCATAGACGGTCAGCGGACCACCCCGGAAAAAATTGTGCTGCCCCGGCGTCGGCCCGTTGGTTGCGTCGATCTCCTGGAGCGCCACGAGGAACCGTGCCAGCGTCGTCGCGAAGGCGCTGAGATCCGCGACAGGTGCATGGGTCGCGATCTCGCCTTCGCGCCACTTGTAAACCGACCAGGGCCAGGGATAACCCTCGCCCGGCCGCCCCATTGCCAGGGGCGCAGGAATGGGCAGCGGCAGGCGCCGCGCCAGGACCGGCAGCCAGCGCTGCTCTTTCTCGACTTGAAGCGCATAGGGCGCGGCGCTCGGCAGCCGCACCGTCATGTGCCTGCCCAGATGAAAGGTCCGATTGTCCCATCCGTCGAACTCGACTGGCCTGACCGGAAGATCCGCCCACTCGGGAAATTGCGCGGCGATCAGTTTGCTGACGAGAGATGCGTCGATGTTTAGCATGCCAAAGGTTGCGTTTGGAGACCGAAGATAGCAACCTTCTAGAGCATGGGAGGGAGAAGTGCAAAACGGCTTTCCGCCGGCACATCGCTGCCGCGTGCCGATCCGTTATGGCCGTACCGGCAGCTATCCTTCCTCGCGCAGCGTCTCCTTCTGGGTGATCAGCCGGGCGCTATGCTGGCCGCTGAGATAGATCCAAAGCCAGCTCCAGGCGACGACGAAGCGGCTTCGTGTGCCGATCAGGAAGTAAATGTGGGCAATGCCCCAAATCCACCAGGCGAGCGCGCCCTTGAGCTTGACCCTGCCGAAGTCGATGATGGCGGCGCGCTTGCCGATCGTGGCGAGGCTCCCCTGATGGCGGTAGCGGAACGGTTCAGGTGCCGGCTTGCCTTCGAGCCGGGCGCGGATCACCCGGGCAACGAAGGCGCCCTGCTGCTTGGCGGCCGGCGCGATGCCCGGCACCGGCTTGCCCGCCTCCCACACGACCGAGGCGGTGTCGCCGATGACGAAAACATCGGGCAGCCCCGGTGCGGTCAGATCCTTTTCTACGACGGCGCGGCCGGCGCGGTCCGCCTCGATGCCGAGCCACCGGGCAGCAGGCGAGGCCTGGACGCCGGCGGCCCAGACGAGCGTGCGACTCGGCACGAAGCTGTCGCCGATCATCACGCCCTCGTCCGTGCAGTCGGTAACGGGAACGCCCGTGCGCACCTCGACGCCGAGCTTTTCGAGTTCGCGGCCCGCATAGGCGGACAGTTCTTCGGTGAAGGCGGGAAGAATGCGCGGCCCCGCCTCGACGAGCACGACGCGTGCCTTGCGCGTGTCTATGCGGCGGAACTCGCCGGGCAGCGTCCGGTGCGCCATTTCGGCGATGATGCCGGCGAGTTCGACCCCCGTCGGTCCCGCGCCGATCACCGTGAAGGTCAGCAGCGCATTGCGTATCTCCGGATCCTCCTCGACCTCCGCTCGCTCGAAAGCGAGAAGCACGCGACGGCGGATGGTCGTCGCGTCCTCCAGCGTCTTCAGTCCCGGCGCCACCGGAGCCCATTCGTCATGGCCGAAATAGGCATGCGTCGCGCCGGTCGCGAGCACCAGCGTGTCGTAAGGGACGGGCCTGCCGCTCGTCAGCGTCACCTCCTTGTTGGCCGGATCGACGCCCACGACCTCGCCAAGCAACGTCGTCACTTCCGGCCGGTCGCGGTAGAGACTGCGGATCGGCCAAGCGATCTCCGACGTCGCCAGCAACGTCGTTGCCACCTGGTAGAGCAGCGGCTGGAAGAGATGGTGGTTGCGCTTGTCGATCAGCGTTATCCGGACAGGCACACCGCGAAGATTGTTGACGAGCTGCAGTCCGCCGAAGCCTCCGCCGACAACAACGACGTGATGTCTATCCTGCATCGCATTCCGCCTTGTTTCTCCGGCGCCGTGTGTCTTTTTCAACGCGCGGAGCTCGCCGTAACGCTTTGAACTGCTACATGTTTCCTTAAAATCGGAGGTGATTAGGGGAAACATGCAGTCAGCACACTGTCCACCTCCGGGCGTCCGCAGACAATCGCGCGTTCGACATTGCTCCCTTGCAATATCGTGCGCGCCGGCACCGCAGCGCTATTCCGCATAGCCGACCGGCACCGCCGTGCCGCTCTTGAGGACCTCCATCGAGATCGAGGCGGAAACGTCGAAGAGTTCCACCTTGCGCACGATCTGCTTGTAGACGACGTCGTAATGCTCGACGCGCGGCAGCACGATCTTGACGATGTAGTCGTAATTGCCGGTCAGCCGATGCGCCTCGACGATCTCGGGAATATCGCTGATTGCACGCCGGAATATTTCGATCCATTCATCGGAATGATGCGCGGTCTTGATGAGCGCGAAGACCGTGGTCGGCACACCCATCTTTTCCCGGTCGAGCACGACGATGCGTCGCGCGATGTAACCCGCCTCCTCCAGTCGCTGGATGCGGCGCGAGCAGGCGGAAAGCGACAGGTTCACGCGCTCCGCGAGGTCGCTCATCGCCGCACTGCCATCCTCTTGCAGAAGCGCCAGCAGCTTCCGGTCTCTCTCATCCAACACGCCAGTGACTCCTCGCTGCTGATCCTGTTGACGCCAACAATTTGCAGAAAATTCGACCGTGACACAAATTTTGGGCGCTGATTTCCCCAAATCTCTTCATCAAAGCAAACACATCCGGTCAAAGCCGCGCCATACTTTTAACAATGGAACGGGATCAGAAGGTGGCAACGCGGCATCTTCTGCGTCCCGCGATTGATGTCTGTTCAAGAACAAGGGAACCTCACCATGGAAATGCGCAAAATCGGCCTTATCGGCGGCATGAGCTTCGAGAGCTCGGCGGTTTACTACCGCATGGTCAACGAGGCTGTCCGCGAGCGCCTGGGCGCGCTGCATTCGGCCGAAGTGCTGCTTCATTCCGTGGATTTCCAGAAGATCGTAGACCTGCAGAAGGCGGGCCGTTGGGAGGACGCCGCAGAGCGCCTCTCCGAGGTCGCACGCGGGCTCAAGGCCGCCGGTGCGCAATGCGTGCTGATCTGCACCAATACCATGCATTTGATTGCCGATCAGGTGCAGGCCTCGGTCGACGTGCCGCTGATCAACATAATCGACGAGACCGCGGCGCGGCTGAAGGCCGCCGGCAGCCGCAGGCCGCTGCTGCTTGCCACGCGCTACACGATGGAGCACGGGTTCTACGCCGAGCGCATGAAAAGGCACGGCATCGACTTGATCGTGCCGGACGCAGACGGCCGCACCTTGACCCACAACGTCATCTTCGACGAGCTTTGCGCCGGCAAGGTGCTTGAGCCGTCGCGCAAGGCGCTGGTCGCGCTCATCGAGAGGGCCAAGGCCGAAGGCGCCGACGCGGTCATTCTCGGCTGCACCGAAATCTGCCTCATCCTCGACCCCGCCAACCTGCCGCTTCCCGGCTTCGATTCCACCGCCATCCATGCCGACGCGGCGGTTGAATTCGCCCTCGGCGGGGAAACCGTGAGCTGCGCCGCATAAGGCTGCAGCGCAGGTTGCTTATCGGCGTTGATACATCAGCCCCGCCGCAGCACCGAGAGCAATGCCGACAGTGATACCCACCGGAACGTTATCGAGCGCGGATCCTATGGCCGCGCCGACGCCGATGCCGATTGCAATACCGACAGCCATGGACGGGGCGATATCACAGGCATGTGGCGACAATCCGCCTACGCCGCCGCGTCATACTCCGCCCGCGCCTTGCGGATCGCGTCGTGATTCTGGAGCGACCAGTCGACGAACAGTTTGAGCGGTACGAGAAACGACCGGCCGAGCTCCGTCAGAGCATATTCCACACTCGGCGGCTGCGTCGGGTAAACCGTGCGGCTCAGATAGCCGTCGCGCTGCAGGTCGCGTAGCGTCTGGGTCAGCATGCGCTGCGAAATGTCCGGGATCAGCCGCCGGAGTTCCGAGAAGCGCAAGGGGCCATCGGCGAGCGACAGGATCATCAGCGAATTCCACTTGCCGCCGATATTGTCCATCACGTCGCGCACGGGACAGTTGGCCATATCCATCGGCACGCCGCACACCATTACCACCCGCTTGCCCTTCACCGCGCCCGTCGCCCTGTTCATGGCGGTACCCTTTCCGTAACCACAGCAGAAAAAACTGCCTCCTTTACAGCTCTTAGCAGATTACGACATAAGAGCAACTCTCAAAAAGAGACCAGCATCCTGCGTGAGCCAAAACGTCTCAGGCGAGCTGGAAGCGAAACGAAAGGAAGAACATGTCCGAAACATTGCTCGTGACCGGCGCCGCAGGCCAGCTCGGCAAGCTCGTGCTCGATGCGCTGCTCGCCTCCGGCAAGGCGAGGCCCGCCGATATCATCGCGACCAGCCGCGCCACCTCGAAGCTCGCCGATTACGCCGCCAAGGGCGTCCAGACCCGCGCCGCCGACTTCGACGACCCGGCATCGCTCGCAGAGGCGTTCGCCGGCGCCGACCGCATCCTCATCATCTCGACCGACACGCTGGACCGGCCGGGCAAGCGGCTGCAGCAGCATCTGAACGCCGTCGCCGCCGCCAGGAAGGCCGGCGCCAAGCATATCCTCTACACCTCGATGCCGAACCCCGAAACCTCGGTCATTCCCTTCGCACCCGATCACCTCGGCACCGAGAACGCCATCAAGGCAACCGGCATTCCCTACACCATCCTCAGGAACGGCTGGTACATGGAAAACCTCTTCATGGCCCTGCCGCACGCGCTTGAAACCGGGCAGTGGTTTTCCTCCGCCGGCGCCGGCCGTCTGGCCCATATCGCCCGCAGCGACGCGGCGGAAGCCGCGGCAGCGGCACTCCTCTCCAGCTCCACGGAAAGCCGCACCTACACGCTGACCGGCGCCGGACTGCACTCGACCGACGAGATCGCCGCGCTCGTCGCCAGCACCGCAGGCAAGAAACTCGAGGTCGTCCACATTTCCGATGAAGCGCTCGCCGGCGGCCTCAAAGGTGCGGGCCTGCCCGACTTTCTGATCCCGATCGTCGTCTCCTTCGACAGCAATACCCGCGAAGGCCATATCGGCATGGTGACCAGCGATTTTGCCGCGCTGACCGGCAAGACCCCCGTCAGCCTTCCCGCATTCCTCGAAGGGAGCAAGGCCGCGCTCGTTCAATAGATCACCGCATATCAAGCCCCGGTCTGAACCGACCGGGGCTTTTTGTCGAAGGCCCGCATTGGCGCGCAGCGTCCAAGCCCTATCTACTTTTTCCTGCGCGGATCGTTGGGGTTGCCGCTCCGAAGGCGATCGCGAACACCCACAGCACAGGGGAGAAAGAGCAATGGCGGTACCGATCGACTTCTGGTTCTCGATAGGAAGTCCTTACACCTTTCTCGCTGTCATGCGGCTGCCGGAGATCGCCGAGAAGGCGGGCGTCGAGGTTCGTTGGAGACCCTTCGATGCACGCGCGGTCCAGCTTGACGCAAGCGACGTTCCCTTCGCCGACAAGCCGCTCAAGGCCGCCTACATGTGGCGCGATATGGAGCGGCGCGCCGCGAAGTTCGGCCTGCCCCTGAGGCTGCCTATCCCCTACCCGCTGCCCGAGTTGGAACAGGCCAACCGCGTTGCCGTACTCGCCGCCGATGAAGGCTGGTGCCCTGCCTATGCGATCGCCACCTACCGCCGCTGGTTCGTCGACCGCGACCCCGCCGGCAGCGAGCCCAACCTCTCGTCGAGCATCAGGGAAGCGGGACAGGACCCCGCCCGCGTGCTGAAGCAGGCAAACTCCGGCGCCGTGGCCGAGGCGCTTGACGCCGCGACCAGAGAGGCGAAAGAGATCGGCATCTTCGGCTCACCCTCCTTCGTCGCCGATGGCGAACTGTTCTGGGGCCACGATCGCCTGGAGGACGCGATCGAATGGCAGCACAATCTGGACCAGGGGAATCCGGGGTGAAGCGGTGATGACATGTTGAGTTGCTCATCCGCCTACCGGCACCTTCTCACCGCGAGCGGAGAGATGGTCGCAGCAGCGGGATGAGGGGCGAACCGCCTATGCTTTTCCCTTCCCCGAAACGAGCCACCAATCCACCGACAACTTGCCCGCACCCCACGTAATGACGCCGAGCGCCATCGCCGCCCAGGTCAAATGAACCGGCCATCCGTCCGGAACGGTGAGTTGGATGACAACCGTCATTGCGAGAAGTCCGAGCGCGACGAGGCGTGTCGCCAGTCCCAGGACCACGAGCGTCGGCAGCAGGACCTCCGCGCAAGCGACCACGAAGGCCGTCACCGCCGGCGCCGGGAAGGGATATGGTCCTCCCGGCAGATGCAACTGGAATTCCGATGTGAAGAGCAGAACAGCGACATCGTTGAGCTCCAGAAAGCCGTCCCATTTGCTCATGCCCGAGCGCCAGAAGGGGACGGCAAGCCCCAGGCGCAAGGCAAGCTGGGCGAGAGACATCGGTGCGATGGCGGCGACCGTCCCGTCGATCCGGCCGAGCCAGCCTGCGCCGCCCCACTTTTCGTGTCTTCCGAAGAACTTCGGTACAAGAGTCACCTTCTCATCCTCCCTGGCGCGGCAAAGGCACCGGCCTCAAGCATCACAACAATGGCAGTTGCGAGATCGAATTCCGGACAGCGCGCACTTGCCGTCCCGGCAGCGCTTGCAAGTGGCTCGCCTGACAGGAGGCTGCCCAGGAATACATCGGCGCCCGGTGGAAGGCGGCGAACCTCCACCTCCAGCGCCGGCCGTGTGACCAGTGCGTTTTCCGGCTCGGTGGCCTCGATGCGACCAACCGGTCCGCTCGCCCGGTTTGCGGCAAAGATCGTCACCGCCGGATAGGCCGAGCGAACCATGCGCGTTGACGGGTGCGCCTCGAAGACGACGTCACCAAGGGCGTCCGGTGGGAGTGACGTCAGCGCATGTGGCGGCAGCGCGGGCGCATCCGCCGCATGATAGGCGTCGAGCCAGGCCCGCTCGACGCGCGCGACATCGGCGAGCCACGGCATCGATCGCGCATGTTCGTAGCGCTCGATGAAGGCGGGAAAGTCCCGGCCGTATTCGAAGAGAAGCGGCGATACAGGCGGCGTTTCACGCACATGAAACCGGGCCATGGCGCGGAAGAAGGTTTCGCCGGTAATGCGCATCGTCGCGGGGAACGCCGCCGCAAGCGCTTCGATGAGGCTGACGGTCACGTTGTTGCGGTAGACGTTGAAGCGCTTGTCGGCGGCTTTGCCCCTCGGGCCGGCGACGAGAGCAGGCGTTGCGCAGCCGGGATCGAGCAGTGCGGGCACGAAGCCCGTCGGGTAATCCAGCCCGTCGGCGACGTCGCCGGAAATGCTCTCAGCGGCGCGCATAACTCTTCTCCCGCAGGAAGGCGCCTGCGTGCCGATCGAGGATTGCTTGTGCCGCAATCGCTTCGGCCTCCAGCACCGGCCAGTCGGGAATGGCGCTGTCCCACTCGATGAGCGTCGGGATCGGCCCGCACCGGCCGATCACGATATCGAAGAGTGTCCAGACCGCGTCGGCGACCGGCGCATCGTGACTGTCGATCAGGAGGAGATCGCCTTCGTCGTCCTCTTGCTCCGCATGGCCGGCCAGGTGGATCTCGCCGACATGTTCGAGCGGATAATCCGCGAGGTATTCAAGCGCGGAAAATCCGTGATTGGTCGCCGAGACGAAGACATTGTTGATGTCGAGCAGCAGGCGACAGCCGGTGCGCCGGACCAATTCCCGGATGAATGCGGTTTCGCCCATCATCGATTCCCTGAACAGCACATAAGTCGAGGGGTTCTCGAGCAATATCGGTCGCCGGATCCTCTCCTGGACCTCGTCGATATGGTCGCCGACGCGCTGCAGGGTAGCTTCGGTGTAGGGCAGCGGCAGAAGGTCGTTGTAGTAGGTCGTTTCGTGCGTCGACCAGGCCAGGTGCTCCGAGACGAGCGCCGGCTCGTATCGCTCGATCAGCCCGGCGAAACGGCCAAGATGGGCCTTGTCCAGCGGCTGCGGTCCTCCGATCGACATGCAGACGCCATGTAGCGAAACCGGGTAATCCTGGCGTATCCGGGTGAGTGCCGCGTGCGGCGGCCCGCCCTCGCCCATATAGTTTTCCGCGTGAACCTCGAAGAAACCGCGATTGCTTGCCTCATCGTCAAGAATGGATGTGAGATGCTGGTGCTTGAAACTGGTGCCTGCCAGTCCGTCGATCCGATGCGCCGGAAAACGGGAGCCTTCCGACGCGCCACGATCCGCGTGAATTGCCAATTTGGCCATCGTCGCCTCCGCTTTCCGGCGCTTGTCTACAGGTGGCTCAGGACGGATTGCTTAGGAGGGAAGATCGCGCGACAGCGGTTCCGGCGAGCCCTTGCGGCCGTCCGGCAGTTGCATCGTCGTGCAGGTGCCGCCATCGACGAATTTCCAGGCATTGCCCTGATAGTCGACGGTCGAGGTCGCCTGGCAGGTGGTGCCCGGGCCGGCCGCGCAATCGTTCTGGCCCTTGAGCGCGACGCCGAAGCACTTCTCCTTGCCGGCATCCATCGCGGCCTTGACCTCGGCTTCCGAAAGCGGCGCGGCGATCGCGAACGACGATACCGCGGCTGCCACCGCACTCGCCAGCATGGCCGCACTTATCGTGGATTTCGTAGACATGACTTCGTCTCCGTGTTGGTTTCCTCGTGTGCTGTTTTTCAGGCACACAGAGGCTCGTTCGCACCAATGGGAGATATGTTACATTCGGCATCTACACGCTTTCGTGAGCCCGCGCCCCCTGGCGGATCACGATGAAGAGAGGCTGCGGATGCGGACCGAATACCGCTTTACACTTCTCGTCGCCCCATTTTAGCGAAACGATTGCCCGCGGAGATGTAACAAGCGACAAGGACGAGCGAATTGGGAGGAAGCACAGGTGGACGGCGTGGATGAAGGGAGCCTCGCCAGACTTTTCCGGGCCGCGCTCGACGGTGACGAGCGGGCCTATGGCGACTTCCTGCACGAGACCGCGCGCCTCGTTCGCGCCTGGGCGCGCCGCAGGGCGTTCGGCGGCCCGGATCCGGAAGACATCGTCCAGGAAACGCTGCTCGCCATCCATATAAAGCGCCACACCTGGCGGTGCGACGGGCCGGTAACGCCATGGCTCTACGCGATTGCGAGGCACAAGCTGGTCGATGCTTTGCGACGGCAGGGCCGCCATTCCCAGGTCGAGATCGGCGAGGTGGAAGACCGGCTCGCTGCCGAGGAAACCGAAACGATCAGGGATTGGGAAATCGGCCGTGCACTCGAAACGCTCACCCCCGGCCAGCGTTCGGTGGTGACGGCAATATCGGTCGAAGGGCGCACGATCGCGGAGGCCGCCCGGAGCCTGGACATGAACGAAACCGCAGTTCGCGTCGCGCTTCATCGCGGCCTTGCTGCCATTGCCCGGCGATTTGGACGAGACTGAAATGGAGACACACGAACTCATCAAGGCTCTTGCCGCGGACAGCCGGCGAACCGGCGTGCCGATGAACGCGGCTTGGTGGGGCGCGGTCTTCGCTGCCGTCGTCATCGCCGCAACCGTCTTCTTCGTCCTGCTCGGCCCCCGGTCGGATATTGCCAGCGCCGCGCAGACGCTCCGTTTTCTCTTCAAGTTCGTGGTGACGATCACCCTTGCCGCAAGCGCCTTCGCTCTTCTGCGGATGCTCTCGCGGCCGGACATGGATCCGCGCGGCCCGCTGCGCTTTCTTGCCATCGCTCCTGCGCTCATCCTTGCAGGCGTCTTGATCGAACTCGCCGTCGTGCCCGCCGAAACCTGGTCGAGCAGGCTTGTCGGGACGAACAGCCTGGTCTGCCTGACCTTCATTCCGCTGATCGGGATCGGCCCGCTCGCGCTGCTTTTGCTCGCGCTGCGCCATGGCGCCCCGTCCCATCCGGCGCTGGCCGGCGCAATGGCGGGCCTTGTGGCCGGCGGCATCGCCGCGACGCTCTATGCCTCCCATTGCACGGACGATTCGCCCCTGTTCGTCGCTACTTGGTACACGATCGCGATCGCGATCCTGGCGCTTCTCGGGGCCCTCGCCGGCCGCCGCGTCGCCCGTTGGTAGACGGGCGCGCCGAGCAATTGCTTCACGCAGTTATCGGCGGGCTCGCGCCTCCTGAATGGGCGGACACGGTTGGGAGCCATAGGAACAGAACACGCAGCAATCCCCCTCCTTCGGCTTGAGGAGCGTGCCGCAACTCTTGCACTCGTAAAGGTGCAGGCAGGCATCCGTCGGCATGGTTTCGACCGACTGATGCCGGCAGGCGGGACAGGTCACGATCGAGATCAGATTCGTCATGCGTCCGTGCCTCCATGGCACTCGCGACTCCGACGCCCCGGCCTACACGATGATTTTACTTCAAATCACCGTCTGGCGCTCGCATCAGGCGCTTGCGCCACAGCCCGGCGCACGACCTTGCCCTCTTCGGCCTTGTAGAAGAACTGGCTTGCGACCAGCCAGCCCTTCAGCGGCCTCAGCGGCGGAATGCAGGTGAGCAGCATGAAGGGACCGGTCGTCAGCAGATGCACCCAGAGCGGCGCGCCGTACTGCACCTCGAGCCAGACGCCGAGCAACACGCTCGGCACGCAGGCGAAGCAGATGACGAAAAACGCCGGGCCGTCGGCCGGGTCGGCGAAAGAATAATCAAGCCCGCAGACCTCGCATTCCGGACGGAGCTTCAGGAAACCCTCGAACAGGTGACCTTGGCCGCAACGCGGGCAGCGGCCACGCAGACCCGTCTGCAACGGCGAAAGTGCCGGCCAATCCTTGTGTGAAGACACTGTCTTTCCTTTCCAAAATCTCGTCGGCGGCAGGCGCGGGGCACATAATTCGAACGCGCAAGCGATATTACGGTTCCTAGATGCCCGGTGCTCCACGTCCTCGCCGGCCCATGGAAAAGGAAGCCATACAAAGCATACATTGTCAATTAATTGTATGCATCAATACCTGCGACAATTGCGCCGGGTTGCGGCTGTACGCCGTCAGACGACGAAGTTCAGGACCGCAGGCGACTGCGCGAGAAGATCGGCGATGACGGCGAGGCTGCGCTCGAGCTCGACTTCGGTTTCCGCCGCGCCGAGCCCCAACCTCACGGCTTCCGGCGGGACGGCAAGCGCAAAGGCATCGCTTGCGACGATGCTGATGCCGGCCGTGCGCAACCGGTCACCGAACGCGCCGCGTGTCCAGGCGGAGGGCAGCCTGAGCCAGAGGTGGAATGCTTCGGGATCGGTCACGACGCGAGCGTTCGGCAGGATCCCGGTTGCGATCCGCTGGCGCCGTCCGGTCTCGGCGCGAATGGCGGCAAGCACCGCATCCGCCGTTCCATCCTCGATCCAGCGCGTGGCGATGGCGGCCGAAAGCGGCGAGGCCATGCCGGCGGTCGCGCGGATCGCGCCCTCGATGCGGACGGAGCTCACGGCATCCGGTACGATGAGATAGGCGACGCGGAGCGCCGGCGACAGGCACTTGGCAAGCCCCGCCACGTGATAGACAAGCTCGGGCGCGATCGCCGCGAGCGGCGGCACCGACCTGGCCGGCAGCGCACCGTAAGCGTCGTCCTCGACGATTGCGACGCCATGTCTGCGGGCAATCGCGACGACTGCCTCCCGGCGGTCGAGCGGCAACGTCGCCGTCGTCGGATTGTGAAGCGTCGGATTGCAATAAAGCGCCTTCGGCCGGTGCTTGACGCAGGCGGCCTCGAACGCTTCGGGCAGAAGCCCATGCTCGTCCATCGCCACGCCGGCAAGGCCAATGCCAAGATGGGCAGCGAGCGACCGCAGCCCCGGATAGGTGAGCGCCTCGGCGCAGATTACATCGCCCCGGGCGGCAAGCATGCTGACGGTTGCAAGCAGCGCCGCCTGCGCCCCGGGGCAGACGAGCACCCGCTCCGCTTCCACCTCGCCGAGCCGTGGCCGCAGCCAGGCCGCGCCTGCGGCCCTGTCCGGCAAGGCACCGCCGATCGTCTGGTAGCGCATGAACAGATCCAGGCCCTGCTCGCGCTCAAGTGCATCGATACCGCCCCACATCCGGGCGATAAGGCTTGGATCGTCGAAGAGCGGCGGCAGGTTCATGCTCATGTCGACGAGCCCGCCGCCGGATGGGCGACCGGCGCTCCTTCGCCGCACTTTGACATAGGTGCCCTGCCCGACTCGGCCCTCGATCAGCCCCCGCGCCCGCGCCTCGTTATAGGCGCGGCTGACCGTGGTGAAGTCGATGCC
Organism: Sinorhizobium sp. 8-89; assembly: GCF_030124325.1. Taxonomy (GTDB): domain Bacteria; phylum Pseudomonadota; class Alphaproteobacteria; order Rhizobiales; family Rhizobiaceae; genus Sinorhizobium. The sequence goes on along the minus strand of NZ_JASKLR010000003.1, from coordinate 553,377 downwards.
GAGCACGCCCGCGAGCGCCCGCTGCGGCGGCAGGCGTGTGCCCTCCTTGAGTGCGCCGGTCGCGATATCCGCGGCCAATGCATCCGCGATCGCCAGATAGAGCGGCCCGTCCGCCTTGCTAAGCGTCGGCTCCCAGGAAAGACTCACACGATCCTTGTCCATCGACAACATCCCAATACGATAATGTATGGATATTGCATGGATAAAGAATGCGTGCAAGCACGCGCGAACGAGTCTCGTTCGTTGACCTAAACCGCCTCGCCGCAAGCGCGGCGGAAGCGGCGCACGGTCTCCGCCATGCCGTATTCCAGCGCATCCGCCGTCAGCCCGTGGCCGATCGAAACCTCGGCGAGCGCCGGGATGTGCTTTGCCAAGAGCGGCAGGTTGGCTACGGTCAGGTCATGGCCGGCATTGACGGCGAGGCCGAGGCCGAGCGCGATCTCCGCCGTTCGGCCGAGTTCGCTGGCGATCCGTTCGGTCTTCTCGGGATCATCGTAGCAGCCGCCATAGGGGCCGGTGTAAAGCTCGATCCGGTCCGCCCCGGTCTCCTTGGCGATCTTCAGCGCCTCCGGATCCGGATCGCCATCGGCGAACAGCGAGACGCGGAACCCCTTTTTCTTCAGCCGCCCGACCACATGCCCAAGCAGGTTATGGTTCTTGCGAAAATCCCAGCCGTGATCGGAGGTCGCCTGCGCCGGATCGTCCGGCACCAGCGTCACCTGCTCCGGCTCGTGCCGCTCGACCAATTGAAGGAAATCCTCGTTCGGAAAGCCTTCCATGTTGAATTCCGCCTGCGGAAACTCGTCGTCGATCAGGTTGCGGATCGGCTGCAGGTCGGAGAACCGGATGTGGCGCTGGTCCGGGCGCGGGTGCACGGTCAACCCGCTCGCCCCCGCCTGCAGCGCGATGCGGCCTAGGCCGGTAACGGACGGCCACGGAAGATCGCGCCGGTTGCGCAACATCGCGACGGCATTGAGATTCACGGACAGTTTTGCTGGCATGTCGAAACTTTCAGAGAGGCGGGCAACGTCATCGGTGCCTGTTCTACCCCAGATTTTACAAAACCGGAATCGCCGTTTTGCAGGTTTTGTCCGCGCCTTTCTGACAAGGGCAAAGCGTTTTGACACAAGTAGATTATGTTGATATCAACGTGTTTAGCCTACTCGAGGCAGGATGAAGGTAAATCGCAGAGAGCGAGAGGAGAGCGATCATGACGACCACACTCATCCCGGCGCAGGAACTGGCGGCGAGGAATCACGCCAGCCTTCCCAACGAAAGTGCGGAGTATCGGCGGGCGCGCAACGCGCTACTTGCAGAGGAAATCGAGCTCAGGCGCCATATCGAGCGCGTGGCCGGCTTGCGCCGGCAATTGCCGCCCGGCGGCGAAGTCACCAGGGAATATCGTTTCGTGGGCGAGAACGGACCCGTCATCCTCGCCGACCTTTTCGGCGACAAGGACACGCTCGTCATCTACAGTTACATGTTCGGTCCGAAGCGCGAAAGACCCTGCCCCATGTGCACCTCTTTGATGGGAGCATGGGAAGGCAAGGTGCCTGATATCGAGCAGCGCGTGGCGCTCGCCTTGGTCGCCCGCTCGCCGATCGAGCGGCTGGTGGAGGCCAAGAAGGCGCGCGGCTGGACTCAGTTGAAGGTCTATTCCGACGGAGACGGCGCCTTCACCCGCGACTATGTCAGCGCCGAGGATGCTGATGTCCCCGGCTACACGGTCTTCACCCGCCGCGACGGCACCATCCGGCATTTCTGGAGCGCTGAGATGAACGACAAGATGGCCGACCCCGGCCAGGACCCGCGCGACGCACCGGACCTCGACCCGCTGTGGACCCTTCTCGACACCACGCCTGAAGGCCGCGGCAAGGACTGGTATCCGAAGCTCGACTACCGCAACGGCGGGTGAATGCCGAACAGCGCGCGCCGCGCATTCCTCGCGCCCAGGCGTTGCGTTCAAGATCGTGAGTCGCGCTCTCGGGGCGGTGCGGGCATGCGGCCTGCCGCCCCCGCAGCATGCGGTGAGTCGCACTTAAGAAAAGTGCGACTTATCGCCATCGAACCTGACAACCGCCATTTTTGGACTTAAGCTCCGAATCAGATTTAGGTTGTTTTTTCCCGGCGATCTCTGTCCCGGCATTCCGCCGCATCCCTTGGAGCAACATCGATGACGCCAGCCGAAAGGCCCTGCGACGAGACGATCCGGCTGGCGCTGCGCCGGATCCTCGACAGCCGCGGCTTTCGGCGGTCCGAAAGACTGCGCGCTTTCCTTGCCTACGTCGTCGAGAAGGAAATGATCGGCGAAGGCGCGCAACTCAAGGGATATTCGATCGGCGTCGACGTCTTCGGCCGCGATCAGACCTTCGATGCAGATGGCGACCCACTTGTCCGCGTCCATGCCGGCAAGTTGCGCAAGCTGCTCAAGACCTTCTACGACACCGACGGCGCCGACGAAAAGTGGCAGATCACCATTCCGAAGGGAACCTATGTCCCGGAGTACCGCCGCGTGCATGGCGCCGCTGCCGAGACGGTCGCGGCTTCGGTCCAGCAGGAAAAGAGCGCCCGCCGACCGTCATCCGGACGCCGTGCTCCCTGGCAGCCGGCCCCCTTCTCTTCTCCATGGGCGGTGCTGAGCGTCCTGCCGCTGCTGCTCTTTGCGCCCCTGCCCTCCCCCGAGATGACGCTGGACATCGACGCGGAGGCCAAGCTCGTCGACGGGCCGATGGCCGCCATCCGCGGCTTGCCATCCGTCCGCGTCAGCGTAACCGGCCCCGAACACAAGGGCACCAGACATTTCGCAAAGGCGCTGCGCGAGGCCGCACTTCGCCATAAGACGCTTGCCCGGGCGAGCGCGGTCGAGGGCGAAGGCGCCCCCGCCTCCAGCAATCAGGCTCTGGCCTTCTCGATCAATCTCACCTGGTACGACGCCCCTGCAGCGGGCATCCGCATCACGCTCTCGCATGACGGCGAAGGCATTCCGCTGCGGCACGATTTCATCACCGCGGAACGGCTGACGAGCGAGCCGGACATTCTCTACGAGAGTACCTCGCTTGCCGCACAGCTTTTTGCGCTTAATGGCGAGATATACGCCCATGCCGCCGCTGAGAAGGTTCAGAGCACGCTCATGGAATGCATGACCGCGACGGCGCGCTACCGCCGGCTGCTCACGCGCGACAGCTTCCAGAAGGCCTGGGACTGCCAGCAGAAGCTCGGTCCGCTCAAGGGCGACGAGCCATTCTTCATCATTTCCGCCAACAGCCCGCTCAAGATCATCGGCCACTAGAGCATCCTGCTTTCAGGTGGTATCGCTGAAAGCAGATGCTCTACATTTGAAGTTCTAGAGCACCCTTTGCGCGTTCCGCTGCACACGCGATGCTTTTGGCTCTGCTGGTGCGACGCGTGAGAGCGCGTTTTTCCCTGCAATATTAAGACTGTTCATTTGCGTGATTCGCACTTACCGTGTGTGCGTGCGTTGGATTTCATGCCGGGTTGCTCACTGGAGCACCGCGCGTTCGGCGAACGCGTAACGGGGTTCCAGCTAGTCGGACCTGCGGCGTCTTGGGTTTGGTCGCAGGCATGCACATTGGTCAGCAGTAACCGCGCCTTGCGCGGATGTGTCCCACGAGCAGCAGGTGTCGAGGTCGGCGACCGGCCGGACGCTTGGCTGGAGGAGAAGGTCTTGATCGGCGGGTTGCTACGCCTTCCAGACGCTCAAGTGGGGGACATTGGACATGCCGCAAGATTCCTGGAAACAGGCGGGCGCCAAGGACGATCCTGTCGGCTTCCTGCCGCAACTGCCCGTTCCATACCATGGCCCGGACGACCGGCTCGCCATCGCCGAGATGGCGGAGGTCTTCGGTGTGACGCACCGGACGTTGCATTTCTACGAAGAGAAAGGCTTGCTGACCGCCGCCCGCATGGGACCGATGCGCGTCTATGGCGAGGATCACATCCGCCGCATGGCGGTAATTAACGCCTGCCGGGAAATCGACATGCCGATCGCCGCGATCCAGGAACTGATGGCGGCACTCGACCGGGCGGAAAACCAGGAGCAGGCCGACGAAATGTTCGACGCCGCCCTGCAGGCGCGCCGCCGCGAGCTCGCCGCCCAGCAATCGATCCTGCGCCGCCAGATGCAGAAGATCGCCGAGTTGCTCGAAGGGAGATCGGTGGAAGGCGACGACGTCGCGACGGCAGCGGAGCATGCCCATCTGTCGCCGATCGAATCCGACTGCCTGGGCTTCATGGCCGAAGGTTATCCGGCCTCGCGCATCGCCCGGCTGATGGACATGGACCTTACCGCGGCGCTCACGCTTGAATCCGGGATCATCCGCAAGTTCGGCGCTCACAATCGCTTCCAGGCTGTCGCCAAGGCGGTTCTCGCCGGGGTGATCGCGTCGGAATAGAGATCGAACGAAGTGATAACGCTGACCACAGACCGATACGGCCTGTCGCAATATTTGACGAGCAGAACAGGCCCGCGCAGTTGTCATCGCCCCTGCGCAGCAGTAGTATTTTGCCCGCAGCCGTGTACGTCTTTATCCACCGACTGCATGTCTTGTCAGCAATATGCTTCTGATCGAGCAGAAGAGCCTCTCGAAATTCGAGAGCCATATTCAGAAGCTTATTTCCATCCGGCGCCAGTAAATGGCGTGTCCGCCGATCTTTATTGAATTCGGCCGGATATACTTGGAGGAAAAAATGAGCAAGCTCACGACAATTGTCATTCTCGCAGGCGGCCTCGCCCTGTCTGGCTGCCAATCTGTGATGACAGGATCGACCGGACGCGCTACCGAGTTCGGTTGCATCGCCGGCACGGTCGGCGGCGCGGTCGTCGGCGGCTTTGCCGGCGCGGCGATCGGTTCGGGAAGCGGTCAGCTCTGGGCCGTCGGCAGCGGCGCCGCGCTGGGCGCGGCGGGCGGCAATGCCTTGACCTGCTATTGATACGAAGGGCCGGAATGATGAAAAGACTCGTCCTGCTGACTGCATTCGCATTCTCGCAGGCCCTTGCGGCCGTGGCGCAAAATCAACCGGCGGCCATGAACCAGGGCCATATGGATCGGCTCGACCGTGACAGGAACGGCGCGGTCGACCAATCCGAATACCAGGCCTTCATGACCTCGGCCTTCACGAGTCTGGACAAGAACAAGGACGGCAGCCTGCGCTCCGAAGAAGTGACGCAGGTTCTGAACACGCAGCAGTTTGCCGCTACCGACGCCAACCGCGACGGCAGGCTCAGCCAAAACGAGTTCCTGAACCGGGTCATGGCCGACTTCAAGACAGCCGACCGCAGCGGCGACGGCAATCTTCAGTAGAAGACGTGCCGGCGCATTCGGCGAGCGCGATCAGCCAACGCTATCGGCCGTTGCGCGCCTACTGCATGTTTCCTTGACGAAGCCGATTTAAGGAAAACATGCAGCAACTCAAAGCGCTACAGCGCCGCGCGTCTGATAAGATGCGCGGCGCTGTAGTGCTAGCCGCCTTACGGCTTCTGGCATTCGGGCAGGCGCCGCGGCTTTTCAAATTTGCCCAGATGCTCCTCTGTAAGACAAAGCGGAAAGCCCGCCAGCCGCATTGTCTCCACAAGGCGCCGATGCTCGGCCTCGTTGTAGCCCGGATCGTTGTTCATCAGCTCGGCGTTGAGGTCTGGAAAAACCTTCAGCGCCTGCTCGACCCAAGACTTCGCCTCGGCGGTTCGCCCGAGAGCGGCTAGGGAGCCCGCCTTTAAGACCCATTTATCGCGGTTGTAGTTGGCCGTCATCAGACGGTCGAGCATGCGGAGGCTGTCTTCGTAACGGCCTGCCATGAAATAGGCATAGGCAAACGGGCCCGAGGCCCACATCGGATAGTTCGGATCGAGTCTTATCGCCTGTTCGATCAGTTCAGCGCCACGCTCGGCTTCGCCAAGCGTTGATGCCAAGCCGATATAGAAAATCAGGATTTCCGCCGCCCCCGGCGCCAGGCGAAGTGCGGTGTCGAATTCGGCCTTCGCGCGCACAAAGTCGCCCCTCCCTCCCAGGCTCATCCCTAGAACCGCGTGCGCTTCGGGGTCGCCCGGGTCAAGTCGAACCGCCATTTCTGCGGCTTCGTCGGCCTTGCGCGTTGCCGTGTCCCAGTCGGCACCAAAGCTCCGCCATATGCAATAGGAGTGGAAGAGCTCCGCCCAGGCGCGCGCCAGCCCGGGATCGATTTCAACGGCGCGCGTGAGGAGCCGGATGGCTTCTTCCACGTCGGCCTTGGTGAAGAGTTCCAGTTTCTCGGTACCCAGCAGATAGAGCTCGTAGGCCGATAGATTTTCCGGTTGTTTGCGGCGGGCGGCATTGCGCCCCGTCTCTTGTATAAGCCCCGCGCCGCCGCCGAGCCGGTTGGCAATTTGTTCGGCGATTTCGTTCTGGATGGCGAAGATATCCTTGTCCGGCCGATCCCAACGATTGGACCAGATGTCTTCGCCGCTGGCCGCATCGATCAGGCGTGCGGCAATGCGGGCTCGACCTGCCTCCCGCTGGATCGAGCCTTCGATGACATAGCCGACATGCAATGCGGCTGCGACTTCCCGCGGATCGACGGCTTTCCCTTTGTAGGCGGCCGTCGAGTTGCTGCCGATGACTGCGTATTCAGGAAAGCGCACCAGATCGGTAATGATGTCCTCGGTGAGCCCGTCGGCAAGGCGCTGGGCGGCCTCGTCGCCGATGCTATTGAATGGCAATACGGCGACCGACGGCACGCGGCTGCGCTGCGCGTCATCACGATCGGGCCTGAGGAGCGGCCAACCGACAACAACGGCGATCATCGCCAAGCAAATCGCCGCAACGGCCGCCTTCCACCTCCACCGTTTCGGCGGAACCCGAGCGGCCTCGGCTTGCGACACAGACAGCATATAGCCCCGTTTCGGCACCGTACGGATGACCGTATGCGCGTTGTCGCCGAACGCCCTGCGAATGTCGGCGATGCATTGCACGAGGCTGTCGTCGGTCACCGCGACACGACCCCACACTGCTTCGATCAGTTCGTCTTTGGTCACGACCCGTCCGGCATGGTCGGCCAGATATCTCAGCACGGCAAAAGCCTGCGGCCGCAACGTCACGTCGCGACCTTGACCATCATGCAACAGCCCCACGCGAAATCCGCGGTTATGCCGTTGCATGTGAAGGCATCAGGTAACCGGGCATCCATGCCGCGTCCTCCGTCTGCCGGGCAATTCTTGGAAACGCCGCGTCCAAATATTAGCAAACACTTGGGCTGCCTGAAATGCCGCCCGATGTGGTGCTTCGGGATAATTTCGGCAATTGATCGGCGCCCCTTCGTTACTTCATCCGCGCAATCGACACAGATTGATTGATCCGGCACATCAGTCCGGATCGAGGGACTCGGATGATCCAAACGCCAACAATGCCTTCTGCCTTGTTCGCAGCCGGAGCCTTTCTTGGCCTCCTCACTCATGTCGAAGCGCATCCGACCGCCAGCGACTGGACCTATCCGCCGGCATGCTGCAAGGGCGATCATTCCACCGGTGACTGCCAGGCCATTCCAGGAAGAGATGTCAGCAAAGGCCGACATGGATTTACGGTGGTACTCCATCCAGGCGACCACCACCTGGTGACGAAAAAGCAGCGCTTCCTGATCCCCTATGGAGACGAAATTCCATCGGGCGACAACGACTATCACATCTGCCTTCACCCCACGGAGGAGCACATGAACTGCTTCTTTGCGCCCCCTGACGGAGTTTGAAGCATTGCCGTGCGTCTTTTCAGACGCACGAAGGACGCTATAGCACTTTGAATTGCTGCATGTTTCTTTAAATCCGTTACGATTTAAGGAAACATGCAGTAACGCGAAGAACCATCTTCGAAGATGAGTGGCAAAACGCCGGAAACAACTTGCGCTCATCTTCATCCGTTTAACGTTAAATCAATATTTTTAGCAAACTCTGGTTGCACAGATCGGGGACGTGGAAGACGCTTGGACGGCTTCGACCGCCTCGCGGTCGGCGCCGCCATCATCATCGTGGCGGCGGCAACCATCGGCTGGATTCGCGACAGGACGGGGGCGACGACTCGGATCGTCACCGCAATGGCCCACGCGGCCACCGTTGCCCTTCTCGTCTTTGCTTTTTCAGGCTCGCCGCTGCAGATCGACATGCATATGTATTTCTTCGCCAGCCTCGCGATCTGCGCCGCCTGGATCGACTGGCGTGCGATCGTCGGCTATGCGGCGCTCGTCAGCGTTCATCATCTGCTGCTCTATTTTGTCTCGCCTTTCGCGGTTTTCCCGCAAAGCTCGGATTTTTCGCGCATGCTGCTCCACGCCGTCATCCTGACGCTGGAAAGCGCGGTTCTCATCGCGATGGTCTTTTTCCCTGGTTTCCGCGTTGGTTTCGGCGGAAAAGGCGACGCACGAAGCCGAAGAAGCCCATCGTCAAAACACCGAGATGGCTGAGCAAGCGAGAGCGGCCGACTTCCAGGCCGAAGCCGAGCGGGTTCGCCTCACGGCGGAAGCGGAAGAGGCCGCGCGCATGCGTCTGCAAGAGGCCACGTCCGGACTTGGCGCCGGCCCTCGCCGGCTGGCAGCGGGCGATCTTGCCTTCCAGCTCACCGAGCCTTTCGCACAGGATTTCGAGGCGCTTCGCCACGATCTGAACGGGGCGGTCTCGCAACTCAGTGCGACCTTGAAAGGCGTGGCGCGGGCTGCCGGCGCCATTGATGGCAACTCGCGCGATATCAGCCGGAGCTCCGGCGAACTCTCGACGCGCACCGAGCGGCAGGCCGCGTCGCTGGAAGAGACCGCAGCCGCCCTCGGCCAGATCACCGTCAATGTCACTCACGCGTCCAAGCGGGCGGAGGAAGCTCGCGTCGTCGCGGCGCAGGCCAATACCAGCGCCTTGCAGTCCGGCAGGATCGTCTCCGAAGCCGTCGACGCCATGGGCCGGATCGAACAATCGTCGACCCAGATCTCCAGCATTATCGGCGTCATCGACGACATCGCCTTCCAGACCAATCTGCTGGCCTTGAATGCCGGCGTTTTGGTCGCGCGAGCCGGCGAAGCGGGCAAGGGATTTGCCGTCGTCGCACAGGAATTGCGCGAACTGGCGCAGCGCTCCGCCCAGGCTGCCAAGGAGATCAAGGAACTCATCCGCAATTCAAGCGCCGAGGTCCAGAACGGGGTCAAGCTGGTCAGCGAGACCGGTGCGACGCTGAGCGCGATCGAAACCTATATCGTGACCGTCAACGAGCACATGGACGCAATCGCGCTCGCCGCGCGCGAACAGTCCTCGGAACTCGCCGGCGTCAACGCCGCCGTCACCCAGATGGACCAGGTAACGCAACGGAACGCAGCCATGGTCGAGGAGGCGACCGCCGCAGGCGCAGCGCTTGCCGACGCGGCGGCGCAGATTCGCGAACTGATCGGACATTTCCAACTGGGGGATACGGCACGGAACACCGCGGCGGCGCACCGCGTCTCCGGGCTCCAGAAGGTCGCCTAACGCTTGGCGATCCCGGCAATGCTTTGTCGGGATCGCAATAAGCCCCCTACGGCGCGGTGCAAAACTGTATTTCAATCAATCGCGATGCCGCCGCGCCTGAAGGCGAGACTGAAGCGCGGTCGAGGCTTGCGAAGGCATTACCGGACGATCGTCAGCCGTTCCGCCGCGCGGGTGATCGCCGTGTAGAGCCAGCGTTCGCGCGTGTCGCGAAAGGCATAGCTCTCGTCGAAGAGCACGACATTGTTCCACTGCGAGCCCTGCGCCTTGTGCACCGTCAGCGCGTAGCCGTAGTCGAACTCGTCGTAGCGCTTGCGGGTGGACCAGGGGATTTCTCCCTCGACATCCTCGAAGACCGCCTTCAGGAGCTTGATCTTCGCCGCGCCGCGATCCATGTCGTCGTCTTCCGGGCGGATCATCAGGTTGATGCCCGGCTTCACGGTTTCCTTCGACGAGCTCATCACCTGCCAGAGCGAGCCGTTGAGCAACCCCTTGGCCGGGTCGTTCCGAAGGCAGACGAGCTTGTCGCCGGATTGCGGATATTCGCTGGTGAAGCCTTTCAGCTCGCGAAGCCGCTGGTTGTAGCGCCGCCGCGTCCGGTTGGTGCCGACGAGCACCTGGTCGGCCTCGAGCACCAGTTCCTGCGTCACCTGCCCGCGCCCTATCACCTGCGCGGTGCCGTAGTCGCCATGCATGATCTCGCTGCCCTCGCGCACCTGCATGGCAAGCTGGATGATCGGATTGTCGCGTGCCTGCCGGTGGATATCGGTCAGCAGATAGTCCGGCTCCTGATTGGTGAAATAGCCGCCGCCCGAAACCGGTGGCAACTGTCCCGGATCGCCGAGAACGAGGATCGGCGTGCCGAAGCTCATCAGGTCCTTGCCGAGCGCCTCATCGACCATCGAGCATTCGTCGACGATCATCAGCGCCGCCTTGGCCACCGGGCTCTGCCGGTTGATCGAGAACATCGGCGCGATCGAGGTCTTGCCGGTTTCCTCGTCCTCCACCTCCTCCTCGCCGCGCGGGCGATAGATCAGCGAATGGATGGTCTTGGCATTGCTCGCGCCCTTGGAGCGCAGCACCTGCGCGGCCTTGCCGGTGAAGGCGGCAAACAGCACCTCGCCGTCCACATGCTCGGCGAAATGGCGGGCAAGTGTGGTTTTGCCGGTTCCGGCATAGCCGAACAGCCGGAAGAGCGGCGAACGCCCTTCCTTCAGCCAGCGCGAAACGGCCTTCAGGGCCTCATCCTGTTGCGGAGCGAACTGCATGGCCCGCAGTGTCAGGATTCGGGGGCCGTGCGCAAGTGCGGAATTCTCATGACCGCTTACCCCCGGGCGGCAAGCCTAAAAAAATCCCGGGGCGACTGTGGCACTTTTTTGCAGTGCGCCTTGAACGTCGGTCGCCAATGCTCCTACTGTACAGTGCAAGGGATGCTGGGCACTTCGAAACCGCGCATATGCTTTTTCCGAAAATCGATTTCCGATTTTCCGGTTATGGGCTACCAACCGTTGCATAGCTGCGCCGCCATGTCGTTCGTCCGCCGCACCCGCCGGAGAACACCCGGAGAAGGCCCTTGAGACCGGAACACCCCGCAATCCCCTCCCCGCAGGAAAATGCAGGGATCGGTCGGCTGCCGTCTGGGCTGCAGTGGTGCGTGCTCGTGCCCCTTTCGCTCGTCTTCGCGGCGATCCTTGAAACGATCGGCATGCCGGCCGCCCTGTTGATGGGGCCGATGATCGCCGCCGCGCTCGTCGGCGTGAATGGCGGCACGGTCCGCCTGCCCCGCCAGTTCTACTTCTGCGTCCAGTTCATCCTCGCAATGATGATCGCCGGCTCGATGAAGCCAGGCCTGCTGGTCGCCTTTTCCGGCAACTGGCCCCTCTTCCTTGCCGTCGTCCTCTCCGTCATCGGCGTCAGCACGCTTTGCGGCTGGACCATGACGCGAATGCGCATCCTGCCGGGCACGACCGCGATCTGGGGCTCTTCGGCTGGCGCCGCCTCGACAATGCTCCTAATGGCGGACGCCTATGGTGCCGATGCGAGGCTTGTCGCTTTCATGCAATATCTGCGCGTCGTCTTCGTGGCGAGCGCCGCGACCTTGGTCGCGCACATGTGGGTCACCGGCGCCGAGGTGCAGACGGCGACCGACTGGTTCGCGCCGATTGCCGGCCTCCCCTTCCTGGCAACGCTTGCCGTCGGGCTCGCCGGCGGCTTCCTCGGCAAGTTCCTCCGCGTGCCGGCCGGCACCTTCCTCGTGCCCTTCGCTATCGGCTCCGTTCTCAACATCACCGGCACGCTGACGACCGAGCTGCCGCAATGGTTGCTGGCGCTTTGCTCCATCATGCTGGGGTGGAACATCGGCCTCGGCTTCACCCGCCCGATCCTGACACATGCCCGCCGGGCGCTGCTTCCGACGGTCATTTCCATCCTCGTGCTGATGACCTTTTCCGGACTGCTGGCGGCCCTCTTGATCGTTGCCGCTGGCATCGATCCGCTGACGGCCTACCTCGCAACCAGTCCCGGTGGCCTCGATTCGATCGCCGTCATCGCCACGTCGAGCAATGTCGACGTGTCTTTCGTCATGGCACTGCAGACAGTGCGGGTGCTGATCATCACCCTGCTCGGTCCGACGCTCGCCCGCTTCATCGCAGATCGAGCTTAGTCGCGCGCATTGCCTCGCCGGGCAGACGAAGAGCTCCCCCACAAGGCGTCGGTTACGCCCCCTGGGCAACGTCGCCGCAACCATCACGAGCGCCGAGGGAATAAATCCGCTACCCTCCGTGTCTCACCTGCGAACCTGCCAGAAACATGGTTCCGTTTCGGCGGGAGCGGGATGATGAAACCCTCGCCTCCGCCGCAGAAATCTATCGAGGAAGGAAAGCTCCCATGAGAACGTTTCCATTAGCCATCGCTATTTGCCTTGCTGCAAGCGCTTCCGCCCTTGCCGCGCCGCCGGTCAAGACCGTCGAATCGGAAAAGGGCAATGTGCTGGCCGCAGCGAACGGCATGACGCTCTATACATACAGAGACGACCAGAAGGGCGTCTCCAACTGCTATGATGCCTGCGCCAAGAATTGGCCGCCTTTCATGGTGGAAGGCAATGCGACAGCTGAGGGCGCCTATTCGATCGTCGAGCGCAAGGACGGCGCCAAGCAATGGGCGAAGGACGGGATGCCGCTTTATTTCTGGGTGAAGGACAAGAAGATGGGTGACGTCACCGGTGACGGCGTGAAGGGCGAATGGGATGTCGCACGGCCGTGACGGTCAGGAGGGCAGCACGGGGACGGAACCTTCCGTCCCCGACCCATTCGAAGAAAATGTCCTTGCCTTGATGCCGGCGCTTCGGCGCTATTCGCGCAGCCTCACCCGGTCCGATCCGGACGGTGAGGACCTGCTCCAGGACTGCGTCGAGAAGGTTCTGGCGCGGCGCGCGCAATGGCGGGGGGTGAACCTGCGCGCCTGGGCCTTCACGATCATGACCAATCTCTACCGCAACCGGCACAGGCATTGGGTGCAGCATCCGGAAGTGGAGCTCGATGACGAACTCGGCCTCGCTTCCGAGGCAGACGACGCCGACCCGCTGGAGAAGTTGCGTCTCGAACGCGCGCTGGACCGGCTTTCGGCGGAAAACCGCTCGGTGCTGATGCTGGTGGTGATTGAAGGCTACCGGTACCAGGACGTGGCGGACATGATGGCGATCCCGATCGGCACGGTGATGTCGCGCCTGTCGCGCGCCCGCCGCCAGCTTGCCGAAGCGATGAAGGACGACAATGTGATTGCCCTGCGGAGACCGAAATGACGGACGAATTCAATACTGTCTCCGAAGACGAGCTGCACGCCTATGTCGATGGCCACCTGAGCCAGCCGGAGCGCAATCGCATCGAGGCATGGCTCGAAAAGCATCCGGCCCGCGCGGAGGAAGTGCGTCAATGGCAGGCGCAGGCCACAGCCCTGAAATCGCATTTCGCCAGCTATGCCCGCAGCGACGAACGGGACCGCTCTCTTTTGGCTACGGGCCGGGCAAGAGCCAGGACGGGGGCGACATCCCGCCGTCATATCCTTGGCCGCCTCGCCGCCGGTATCCTGATCTTTGCCGCCGGCGCGCTCACAGGCCTCTATGCGCCCGCGACCATCGCCCCCGACCGGCCGCTTGAGATCGCTCAAGGCCCGGATACGCTGCCGCGGCAGGCGCAGTCGGCCTTCCTCATCTATGCGAGCGAGGTGCGCCACCCGGTCGAGGTTGGCGCCGACGAGCGGGCGCATCTCGCCACCTGGCTCGGCAAGCGGCTCGATTACCAGCTGAGGATTCCCGATCTCTCCGCGCTCGGCTTCTCGCTCGTCGGGGGCCGGCTGGTTCCGGTCAACGGCAAGGCGGGCGCGATGCTTATGTATGAGGACGGCACCGGTCAGCGGCTGACCGTCCTTCTCGGCCGCAACACCGACAACCGCGAAACGAGCTTCCGTATTGCGAGCCAGGGCGGGGTCGAGACCTTCTACTGGATCGATGGCACGATAGGCTATGCCGTCACCGGCGAAGTACCGCGCGACCTTTTGCAGAGGGTCGCCGACGAATGTTACCGGCAGTTCGAGGGCTCATCGGCGTCGTAAGAAGAGCATCGTGGCGGCATTGCCGGGCGGCCGGATGACGGCAAGGACACCTCACCGGCTTCGGCACGTTCATCTCAACGGATCGTTCTCGATAACGATGGGCTTGCCGTGCGGCGTGGCTTCGGCCGCGCGCTGCCAGCTTCGGGTCAGCGCTTCGAGTTCACGCCCGGAAGCAATGGAGAGCTCCGTTACCAGGCGGGAAAGCGCGGCGACCCAGCAATCGTAATAGTCGCTCGCGTCGGCCTTGCGGCCTGGCCTGTAGAGCTCGGCCGAGAGCGTTTCCGCCCACTCGCCCCAGGAAAACACGCCCTGCTCGTGCAGCCGGACGGTCATGGCGAAAACGGTCGCCTGCCAGGGCTCGGCAAAGACCGGATCGCCGTCCGCCGACTTCGGCAGTTCGGCGGAGGCGAGCAGCGGGGAACGAGGAAAAGTAGACACCGGTTTGCCGTCCGTATTCTCTTCCAACGAACTGGTCTTATACCCGCTCAAGATAACTCTCCCAGGCATCGATCGAGACCGTCAGCATCGGGTCCGCCCCCTCGCCCCAGATCTCGCCGCCGTCGAACACGACCGTATAGACCCATTGCGGGTTCTCGCCCTTGCCGTGAGCATTGTCATCCGGAAACACGAAACTGCCCTGTACCGCCTCCACCACGCCCATCTTGGCGCGGGCATAGCGCGGCAGGCGCGTGTGGGTTTCGGGATTGAAATTCTTGGTGCGCACCCTGTCGCCGGCGGCGAAGCGCGGCGGCGCCTCGACCGGACGGTCGCAGGGGCCGCCCCTGGCGAGCACGCCCGCCACCATCTCGGCCTTCAGCACCCGCTTCGGCTCCGTCCCTATCTCCAGCATATGGCCGGCATCGAGTTCGGCCTGCGTCACGAAGCCATGGCGCTTGAGCAAGATCTCCAGCGCGCGGGTCCATATCTCGTAGTAGCTTGCCGAAAGATAGGTCGCAGGCGGCAGGCATTCGCGCGCATGCCGGCTCTCGTCGATCGTCCAGGCGCCGAAAGCACCGCAGGAGAGCGTTACGCCGAGCGCCCGCTTCTCCCATTCCGCATGGAAATAGGGTTCGTCCTTTTCGGGCGCGATCGGCCCAAGGCCATGCTGGCCGCCAAGGTCGTGCGGCCCGTTCATCGCGCGGCCTCCGGCGAAAGCGCAACCCCGGCGCCGATCATCGAGTCCCGCGTCACCAAGTCGGCCAGTTGCTCCTCGTTGAAGCCTTCGGTTCCGTCCGGCCGCTCGGGCACGACGAGATAGCGCAGTTCCGCCGTCGAGTCCCAGACGCGGATCTTCTTTCCGGCCGGCAGTTCGAGCCCGAATTCGGCCAGCACGCCGCGCGGGTCGATGATCGCGCGCGAACGATAAGGCGGCGCCTTGTACCAGATCGGCGGCAAGCCGAGCACGCTCCAGGGATAGCAGGAGCAGAGCGTGCAAACGACGAGATTGTGCGTGTCGGGCGTGTTGAACACGGCGCGCATGTGCTCGCCCTGCCGGCCGGTAAAGCCTAGGCTCGCGATCGCCGCCGTCGCGTCGCGCTTCAGCCAATCGGCAAACTCCGGATCGCTCCAGGCCCTGGCGACGACGCGCGCGCCGTTTCTCGGTCCAACCTTCGTCTCGTAGGTCTCGACGATCGCATCGATCGCGGCCGGGTCGATCAGCCCCTTTTCCGTCAGCACCGTTTCCAGCGCCTTCACCCGCGCTTCCATGTCGGTGAAATGGTTGTCGTGATGGTGATGATCGTGGCCGTGGCCATGATGACCTGACATTCCGCCACTCCTCTGCCGGAAACGCTGTTCTTTCTAGTGCATTAGCACAGGAATCGGAATCGATTTCTGAGCGGATCACGACCGGAAGTTGCCGCGTATTTCAGTTGTAGCCGCTGCTCCTATCTGACAGCAAATTCGCGGGGCTTTTGCCCAGGAACTCATGATGGAGCAAGCCCATCATCACGTCGTCGTGCCATGCCCCGTTGACGAATGCGGCCTCGCGCTCTCTCCCCTCGACAACAAAGCCGGACTTTTCATACGCCCTGATGGCCCGTTTGTTGTAGCTGAGCACGCGTACTCCAATTCGATGCAGCCCCATTGAACCGAAGGCGTGTTTATGCAGAAGGTCGATGGCCTCGCTGCCAAACCCACGCCCGAGCAAGGCGCTGTCGTATATTCCGATGGCCATCGAAGCGTGCCGATCATGCTGGACGACGCGGTCCAGCCTGATCTCACCAGCGCACGCCCCCTGAATTTCAATGATCCAGGCGTGCGGGTGCTCACCTAAATTCCGGACCCAGGCTGCCGCTCTTTCTCTCGTTATCGGCCGCACGTCTTCTTTGCTGGCGGCGAACATTGCAGCGATGTCCGGATCGCTCCCTAAAAGTAAGCGCGCCTCGATATCCGCTTCACAAGGTGGCCTTAGCCTGATGTTCGGTCCTTCGAGAATGGGTGGCACCGTTCATCTCCTCGTTTCGTCTGTTCCGCCGGAATGACTTCGCCGGCCTGTTCTGGCTGGCGGTCGTCTGGATCCAGATCCGACCGCGAAGCAGGCTGTCAGCGGAGGCGCCCCTGCCGCCGGCCTTCGACCGCCTCTATCGCAACTGGTTTGCCTGCGGGTTTCCTGCCTTCGCCGCCGTTGTCGCCATTTTCTGGCTGATGCTGACGAAGCCCGACATCACCCTATTTTAGCATCGGCCAGAGGCTGACGACGAGCAGCACGGCCATGGTGATGTTGAACCATTTGAGCCGCGACGGCTCGGAGAGCCACTGCCGCAGCGCCGAGCCGAAGCCCGCCCAGGTCGAAACACTCGGCACGTTGACGAGGGCAAAAACGAGGCCGACGACGAGCACGCTCAGAAGATAGCTGTCGCTGCTGGTATAGGTGGCCATGGCAGAGACTGCCATCACCCAGGCCTTCGGATTGACCCATTGGAAGGCGGCCGCCTGCAGGAAGGTCATCGGCCTGGCACTCGCCTTGCCCTCGCCGAGCGAACGCGAGGTCCCGATCTTCCAGGCGATCCAGACGAGATAGGCGCCGCCGGCAAATTTCAGCGCGGTGTAGATGAGCGGCACCGAGTGCAGCAGCGCGCCAAGCCCGAGCCCAACGGCGATGAGAAGCACGAAGAAGCCGCCGCCGATGCCGAGCATATGCGGAATGGTGCGCACGAAGCCGAAATTCACGCCCGAAGCGAACAGCATCATGTTGTTCGGCCCCGGCGTGATCGACGTCGTGAAGGCAAACAGGAACAGCGCCAGAAGCGTATCAGATTGCATGCATCTCCTCCTGCCGGCGCGGCGCCGCCGTGGCGACGCGCCCCCTGTATCGCTGACTCGTTATGGCATCGGTCCACAGCGCCGCGCGTCTATCAGACGCGCAAAGGACGCCGTAACGCGTTGAATTGCTGCATGAAGCTGGAATCAGGTTCAGCGCAATTTGCGTCAGCCTAGCTGTCGCAAAGTCAAAGACCAGCCAATTCTTGTCATGGTGACAAACCGGACTTGATGGCCGTTTTCGGCGGGAAGGTCCCGCCCACGACCGCTGCCTTGACAACGCCCCGGCCTCGTGAAAGTTGGCGCCCAAGCGTAGGCGCGCCGCAACTTGGCGCGACATCATTGCGCGCCACGCGTAACCCGCAGCCTCGCCGGCAACGGACGGGGCTCTATTTCGGGGTACGACGCGCCCCGTCCATCTGCCATCGGTGGAGACGTAAATGGCACAGAATATCTACGACAAACCGGAATTTTTCGCGGGCTACAGCCAGCTCGCGCGGTCCGTGCACGGCCTCGACGGCGCCGCCGAATGGCCGGCGATCCGGGCCGTGCTGCCGGACCTGAAAGGCTTGCGCGTGGTCGATCTCGGCTGCGGTTTCGGCTGGTTTGCGCGTTGGGCGCGCGAAAGCGGCGCGGCCCATGTGCTGGGATTGGACCTTTCAGAAAACATGATCGCGCGGGCGCGAAAGGATACGGACGACGCGGCAATCGATTACCGGATTGCAGATCTCGATCATCTCGTGCTGCCCGAGGCGAGCTTCGATTTCGCCTACAGCTCGCTCGCCTTTCATTACGTCGAGGATTTCGACCGGCTGGTGCGGACCATCCATGCAAGTCTCCTGCCCGGCTCGCAATTCGTCTTCACGATCGAGCATCCGATCTACATGGCGCCGACCAATCCGGGCTGGTCCAGTGACGCGGACGGCCGCAGGATCTGGCCGCTCGACCGCTATTCGGTCGAAGGGGAGCGCGTCACCGACTGGCTGGCCAAGGGCGTCGTCAAATACCACCGCACCATCGGCACCACTTTGAACACGCTGATCAAAGCCGGCTTCTTGATCCGCCATGTCGAGGAGTGGAGGCCGATGCCCGAGCAGATCGCCGCCAATCCCGATCTCGCGGAAGAGGTCGACCGGCCGATGATGCTTCTCGTCGCCGCCCAGCGTTAAAGCGACAAGCATTCTTTTCGGGCTACCTATTTGCGTTTTTGCGCTTTTCGCTTTTCTTTGGGCGGGGCGACAGAATTTGCCGCCGCCTCTTCGGCTTCCTTTTCCAGTCGCAGTTGCTTGAGGCGGGCCGTCTTCTTGTGTCGGGCGGCTGCTTCCTGCTCCACGATAGCGCGCGAAGCGATTGTAGCCTGATCGGCGCGGTCGGACGGGTTTTTCTTGGCCGGCTTGAACACGCTGTTGGTCTGGCTTTCCTTCATCAATGTTCCTCCTTTCCGAAGGCAATAAAAAAGGCCGGGCGAACCCGACCTTCCTCTTCATCATCTCAACCGGCCAGTGCCAGTACATCCGTGGTCAAAGACCGGGAGATGACAATTTCATGGAGCGCGATCATAGAGCACAATCGCAAGCACGCACTCAAAGGGCGCGCAGGTTTTCCGCGGACGTCTTGCCCGTGCGGCGATCCTGGGCGAGTTCGAAGCTCACCTTCTGACCGTCCTTGAGAGTGGACAGGCCGGCACGCTCGACGGCCGAAATGTGTACGAACACGTCGGAAGCACCATCATCCGGCTGGATGAACCCAAAGCCCTTGGTGCTGTTGAACCACTTTACTGTTCCAGAAGCCACGTTGATATCCTTTCAATCGCTCATGGAAAAACAACACCGCGTTTCCGCGATGTATTGAAACCGATTTTGTCAGGATCTTCGTGACGAAGCGCCGCAGCGCAGAAACAAATCTCGTCGATCAATATCGATTTCATCTATGTAGATTACAATTGTGTCCCTTGCAAGGCCGTGATTTTGTTTTTTCCTTTGGAAGAAATTACCGCTGCCGACCCGCATATTCAAGCCTCCTCCTGATGTCGAAGCCAGGCGGCGGCGCGACGGAGATTGAACGCAATCAGCCGGTTGCTGGCGTTCCCGCCCATTCGTCGAAGCTGCATCAGCTTCCATGGGAGCCTTCCGGACGTTCGGCCTCCCGCCGGGACCAGATCCCCGAACCGGAGCGCCGCGGCGGCTCGGTGCAGCAGGTTCTCCTTGCGCTCCATCGTCAATGTCCCGATATCCCGAGCGGCCACTTCCAGATCAGCAATGAAAGAGTCCAGCACGGATTTCATTCGGCGTCTCCCGACGGGCCAGTGACGACGATGGTCGCGCCGCATCCGGATAAGATCCCTGGCGCGGCAATTTCAACGCAAAGACTGGCAATTCGTTTGCCGCGCGAACCTGGTGTCGAAGATAATATCTTATTGCACCCCATCAAAAGATGCCAAATAAATATGACATGAAATACAACATTTTATAAGCCTCCAAGCCTCGCGCGATCTATGATTGTTCCGTTTTTCATTGCGCAATTCGTCATCGAGCGTATGATTTTTAGCCGAAGATAAGATTATCGCAGATTGTACGATGATTTTTCTTCGCGTTAGCCGCTCCATCATCGAAGATCGGCCGACGCCTATCGGTCTGCGCGAGGCGATGCAGGCCGCGAGAGGATGCTATGCGGTGGATGTCTCCTCTGAACGCCTTTGTGGCCGGCTGGGCGAGATCCGACGCCATTTGTTTCGCGGCTGCGATGACATTTGTCATCATACTCGTCTGCACCTGACAGCGCACCGACGCTGCCATTCCCACAGGCCCGATTCATGCCGGAAGCGTCACGGGAGTTACCTCATGAGCGATACGTCCAACATCTTCCATGTATTTCCGAAGAAAGCGAAAAGAAGATCGGAAGAACCCGACATTGAGACCGCCGTCACCCAAGCACTATCATCGACGGGCGCGCTCGACGCGAGCTATGTCTTCGTCACGGCCGACGGTGCCGAAGTTACCCTCGCAGGCTGGGTTCACACCCGCAGGGAAATTGCCACGGCGATCGACATCGCTTGCTCGGTGAGTGGCGTGAGCGCCGTCCGCAACGAGCTTTCGCTGGACTAGAGCAAAAGAAGCACACGGCTTTCGCCTGCGGGACGCGCCTTCAAAAGAAGCCCGCTTTGCCGCCTGGATCGTCAGGCGGTGCGGCCGCCGCGAACGAGGCAGAGCCGACCGGCTTATGGACATTCTTGCACCGAATTTTAATCTTGGAGTGTCGAACCAACCTTCAGGGCGATTTCCGATGCACGATCCGATCCCGACAACGAGCTTTCCCGATGGCCGCAAGGTTCCCGTGCTTGGCCAAGGCACCTGGCGCATGGGCGAGAACCACGTAAGGGCGGCGGCGGAAATCAGCAGCCTCAAGGCTGGCATCGACCTCGGCATGACGCTGATCGACACGGCCGAGATGTACGGCGACGGCGGCGCCGAGCGCATTGTCGGCGAAGCGATCAAGGGCCGGCGCGACGAGGTCTTTCTCGTCAGCAAGGTGCTGCCTTCCAATGCGAGCCGTTCAGGCACCATCGCCGCCTGCGAACGCAGCCTCAAATATCTCGGCACCGACCGGATCGATCTCTATCTTCTGCATTGGCGCGGCGGATATCCGCTCGCCGACACCGTTGCCGCCTTCGAAGCGCTGAAAAAGGGCGGCAAGATCGTGGCCTGGGGCGTTTCCAACTTCGATCTCGACGACATGGAGGAACTGGAAGGCGTGCCGGACGGCCAGAACGTCGCGGCCAACCAGGTGCTCTACAACCTCGCCCGTCGCGGCATCGAATATGATCTCCTGCCCTGGTGCCGCGACCGCGGCGTGCCGGTGATGGCCTATTCGCCGCTCGACGAGAGCCGGCTGCTTCACAACGCCGACCTGATCCACATCGCCAAGGCGCATCAGGCGACGCCGGCGCAGGTGGCACTAGCCTTCCTCAAAAGCCGCCCAGGCGTCATCTCGATCCCGAAGACCGGTTCGGCCGAGCGCGCCCGCGAAAACCGCGACGCGATGGACATTCACTTCACGGCGGAAGAGCTCGCCGAGCTCGATGAACTCTTTCCGCCGCCGAGGAGGAAGATGCGGCTGGAAGTTATTTGACGCCAGCTATCATCCTTCGTTTTGAAACTGCCCCTCATCCGGCCTGCCGGCCACCTTCTCCCGCCTGCAGGGAGAGGGCTAGGGTGAGGGCAATTCCCACTACAACGTAGCGTTCCGCCTCACATCCCCTGCGGACCGCGGTTCATCGCGGCGATGCCGGTACGGCAGACCTCGATCAGACCGAGCGGCTTCATGATGGCGATGAACTGCTCGATCTTCGACGGCTTGCCGGTGATCTCGAAGACGAAATGCTCGATATTGGCGTCGATGACCGATGCACGGAACGCATCCGCCAGTCTCAGCGCCTCAACCCGGTGCTCGCCGGAGCCGTGCACCTTGACGAGCGCCAGTTCGCGCTCGATCGGCCGGTCGTGGCCGAGGTCGGCGGCGCGAACCGTGAGGTCCACAACCCGGTGCACCGGCACCAGGCGCTCAAGCTGGTGCTTGATCTGTTCCAGGACATGAGGCGTGCCGCGGGTAACGATGGTGATACGCGACAGATGCGCCTCATGTTCGGTCTCGGATACCGTCAGGCTCTCGATGTTGTAGCCGCGGCCGGAAAAGAGGCCGATGACGCGGGCGAGCACGCCCGGCTCGTTGTCGACCAGAACGGAGAGCGTGTGCGTTTCCGCAAGCTCCGTCTCCTTGGCGATGAAATAGGCAGAGCCCGTCGGCTGAAGATGTGCACTCATTTGTTCTTTCCTACCTTTTCATCAGACGAGCTGGCGGCCCTTGGCGTCGATCGCATTGGCGACCACCTCGTCCGTCGCCTCGTCGGGCAACAGCATTTCGTTGTGCGCCTTGCCCGACGGGATCATCGGGAAGCAGTTGGCGAGGTTGGCGACGCGGCAATCGAAGATGACCGGCGCCGGCGTGTCGATCATCCGGCGGATCGCCTCGTCCAGTTCGCCGGGCTTCTCGCAACGGATGCCGACGCCACCATAGGCTTCGGCGAGCTTGACGAAGTCCGGCATCGCCTCCGTGTAGGAGTGCGACAGGCGGTTGCCGTGGAGCAGCTGCTGCCACTGCCGGACCATGCCCATGTACTGGTTGTTGAGGATGAAGATCTTGACCGGCAGGCCGTACTGCACCGCGCAGGACATTTCCTGGATGCACATCTGGATCGAGGCGTCGCCGGCAATGTCGATGACGAGGCTCTCCGGATGCGCGACCTGGACGCCGACGGCGGCCGGGAAGCCGTAGCCCATGGTGCCGAGGCCGCCCGAGGTCATCCAGCGGTTCGGCTGCTCGAAGCCGAAGAACTGCGCCGCCCACATCTGGTGCTGGCCGACTTCGGTGGTGATGTAGGTGTCACGACCCTTAGTCAGCTCGTAGAGCCGCTGGATCGCGTATTGCGGCATGATGACGTCGTCGTTCGGCGTATAGGCCAGCGAATTGCGCGCCCGCCACTTGGCGATTCCGGCCCACCAGTCTTCGAGCCGCGCCTTGTCGACGGTCTTCGACGCGGCGCGCCACAGGCGGACCATGTCCTCGAGAACGGTCGCGACATCGCCGAGGATCGGAACGTCGACGCGGACGTTCTTGTTGATCGAGGACGGGTCGATGTCGATGTGGATCTTCTTCGAGTTCGGCGAAAACGCGTTGAGGCGGCCGGTGATGCGGTCGTCGAAGCGGGCGCCGATGCAGACCATGACGTCACAGTCGTGCATGGCCATGTTGGCTTCGTAGGTGCCGTGCATGCCGAGCATGCCGAGCCAGTTCTTGCCGGACGCCGGATAGGCGCCGAGGCCCATCAGCGTCGAGGTGATCGGAAAGCCGGTGAGCTCTACCAGCTCGCGCAGGAAATGCGACGCCTGCGGGCCGGAATTGATGACCCCGCCGCCGGAATAGATGACCGGCCGGCGGGCATTCTTCATCAGCTCGACCGCTTCCTCGATCTTCTTCAGATCCACTTGAGTCTTCGGCTGGTAGCTCTTCTGCGTCGGAACGGCGGAAGGCGGCGTGTAGGTGCCGGTCGCGAACTGGACGTCCTTCGGAATATCGACGACGACCGGGCCTGGGCGGCCGGACTGCGCGACGCGGAAGGCCTCGTGGATGATGCGGGCGAGATCATTGACGTCCTTGACTAGCCAGTTGTGCTTGGTGCACGGCCGCGTGATGCCGACCGTGTCGCATTCCTGGAAGGCGTCCGAGCCGATCAGCGGGGTCGGAACCTGGCCGGAGATGCAGACGAGCGGGATCGAGTCCATCAGCGCGTCCTGCAGCGGCGTGACCGCATTGGTCGCGCCGGGACCGGAGGTGACCAGCATGACGCCGACCTTGCCGGTGGAGCGGGCATAGCCCTCGGCCATGTGGCCGGCGCCCTGCTCGTGGCGAACGAGAATGTGCTCGATCTCTTCCTGCTGGAAGATTTCGTCATAGATGGGAAGCACGGCGCCGCCGGGATAGCCGAAAATATGCTTGACGCCATTGTCCTTCAGAGCCTGGAGAACAATCTCCGCGCCTGTCATCTGGTTTTCTGTTCCGCTCATTGGCCTGCTTCCGTCCCTTTTCAAGGTTTGGGTGTGATTAGCTTTTCTCAGGGCATAAAAAAAGGCCCCTTCAGGAGCCTCGTTCAGCGCATGGGTGGCTACTGCCGGATGGTTACACCATCCTGCCCATGCGCCGTCCCACCACAAGAATAACCGCGAAATTTTTCATGGGGCGATTTGATAAACAGAAAAGCCCTGCCCGTCAACGGGCTTTTGGACGCCATTCCGACCGGATCGAACGGGGACATCCGCGCGCTATTCAGCGAAACGACTTGTTAAACCGCGGTTGTTACCCTGGAGCGTGATCTGGAAAAGTGGAGATGGTTTCCGTTCGGCCAGATTTGGCGCCATTCGCGCGAGGTGCAGCTTTGCTCGACAGAGAACTCAATTCCTCGAATCCTGCGGGAGTAGAGGATCGTCGTGACGTCTTGAAGCCGGGCAACCGTTTCCTCGGTCGCGTCGTTGCCTGCAGCGGCTCGCGCGCAACGATCGCCGCGATCGCCGAAAACGGCGAAACCTCGCTGACGGAGCTCTGGTCGGTCGGCCGCCTGATTTCCATTTCCGTCGGCGCGAACCGCGTCGTCGCACTCGTCTATGCCATGCAGACCGTCTCCAGCGAATGGGGCGAGCAGGCGAACAACACCTTCCGCATCGAGGTCGAACTGATGGGCGAGGTCCACATCGGTCCGGACGGACGCGAGTCGTTCTCGACAGGCATCAGCCAATATCCCTATCTCGGCGCTATCGCCCACCGCATCCGCGCCACCGACCTCGCCCGCATCTACGAGTCCAGCCAGACGGACAGTTGCGTCATCGGCAAGCTGACGCAGGACGAAAGTCTCGACGCCACGATCCATGTGCCGTCGATGCTCGCCAAGCACTTCGCCATCGTCGGAACGACCGGTGTCGGCAAATCGACCGCGGTCACGCTGCTCTTGAACAAGGCGATCGCCGCCGATCCGAAGCTGCGCGTGCTGATCCTGGACCCGCACAACGAGTTTGCCGCCGCCTTCCCGGAACATGCGGTCGTCATCGACACGGATACGCTGGACCTCCCCTTCTGGTTTTTCCGGCTGGAAGAATTCGCCGAGGTCGTCTTTCGCGGGCGGCCGCCGGTGGCGGAAGAGCTCGACATCCTGCGCGACGTCATTCCCGAGGCGAAGAAGGCCTTCAAGGGCGGGGAATCCGGGCTGATGCGCCGCCAGAACGAGAAGAGCTCGATCACCGCCGACACGCCGGTGCCCTATCGCATCGCCGATCTTCTGGCGATGATCGACGAGCGCATCGGCCGCTTGGAAGGCCGCACGGACAAGCCGCATCTGCGCTCGCTCAAGACCAAGATCGTCTCCGCGATCAACGATCCGCGCTACCACTTCATGTTCTCCTCGAACACGATCACCGACACGATCCAGGATACGATCGCCAAGATTTTCCGCATTCCCGGCGAAGGCCGGCCGATCGCCACCTTCGAACTCGCCGGCATTCCCTCGGAAGTCGTCAATTCGGTTGCCTCGGTGCTCTGCCGCATGGCCTTCGAAATCGGCCTGTGGAGCGATGGCGGCGTGCACATGCTGGTCGTCTGCGAAGAGGCACACCGCTACGTGCCCGCCGATCCCTCGCTCGGCTTCCTGCCGACCCGCCAGGCGATCGCGCGCATTGCCAAGGAAGGCCGCAAATACGGCGTCTCGCTCGGCATCATCACCCAGCGACCCGGCGAGCTCGATCCGACGATCCTGTCGCAGTGCTCCACCGTCTTCGCCATGCGGCTTGCCAACGATCGCGACCAGGAGATCATCCGCTCGGCAATTTCGAATTCGTCGATCTCCACGACCAGCTTTATTTCGTCGATCGGCAACGGCGAGGCCATCGCGTTTGGCGAGGCGGTCGCCGTGCCGATGCGCATGCGCTTCACCCGCGTCGACGACCGGCGCCTGCCGCGCGCCCACGGAATCACCGATAAGGTCGACGAGGACGAGTCCCCGAGCGTCGACCTGCGGTCGATCGTCAGCCGGATGCGGGCGGTATCGGGGCCCGACATTTCGAGCTTCCAGCAGAGCTATATGGCGGCGCAGAGCAGCAAGGCTCCGATCCTCGAGGATGATGATGGGCCAAGTCAGGCGGCGGCCGCCCACGGCGCCGACCTGCCGGAGGCCGAAGCCTGGAATGAGGCGACGTTCGAGCCCTACCGGCCGGACATGCTTCCGCGCCCGGATCCGGTCAATCCACAACTCGAGCGTTTCAATCAGATCCGCGAGCAGCTCCTGTCCGGCGAGAAGGAAGCAGACGGCAGGCCGCATGCTCCGGATCCGCGCCCCGCGCACCCGCCAGCCGAGCCTCGCCGCGAGGGCTCGCTGCGCGAAAGCCTGCTCAAACGTCCGCTCGGCAGCCTGATCCGCAAATAGGCTGCGCGGACGCGGCAAGCTGCGAATGGCTGGAAGGGTAACCCTATTCCCGTGCTCGTCGACGAGCGCAGCCACCGCGCCGTCAACGACTCCGGAAAACCCGCCAACCCGGTCTTGCAATCGTGAGTTGACATTCCTGTCACGCGGACGAATCCTTTTGCAATATCGAGGCGGCGGAACTTCAAGGAATGCATCGACTGGGCAGCAGATAGCGGCGGCAATTCCCGGGAGGAGTAAATGTCCGTTTTGTCGACCATGCCTCCGCGCAAGCTCCGGATCTTCGCCTTCGACCCGAGCATGGGGCGGCGACACGAAACGCTGCCGCTCAATGAGGTGATCGTTTCGATCCCCTGGGAAATGGACAAGCTCGATCCCGGCATGCCGTTCGTCGGGCCCGTCGGGGAATATATCGAGGTGATCGACTTCGATCCGTCGCTCGATCTGGTCTACGCACCGGTCAACCTGCACGATCCCGGCCTGCTTGCCGACAATGGTCTCCGACCGGCGGAATGGAACCCGCAATTCCACCAGCAGATGACCTATGCGGTGGCGATGAACACCATCGTCAATTTCGAAAGTGCCCTCGGCCGGGTCGCACTCTGGGCGGGGCGCGACCGGGACGAGAAGGGCCGGTGGATCAATCCGCAATATGTTCAGCGGCTGCGCATCTATCCGCATGCGCTGCGCGACGCCAACGCCTATTACAGCCCCGAGAAGAAGGCCCTTCTCTTCGGCTATTTCGCAGCCGGTGAAGGCCAGTCGGGAGCACCTGCCGGCACCATCATATTCACCTGCCTCTCCCACGACATCATCGCCCATGAAACGTCGCACGCACTGCTCGACGGCATGCATCCCCGCTTCAGCGAGGCGACCAATCCGGACGTGCTCGCGCTGCACGAGGCCTTCGCCGATATCGTCGCGATCTTCCAGCATTTCTCCTATGCGGACGTGTTGAAGGATCAGATCGCTCGCACGCATGGCGACCTCGAAAGCCAGAACCTGCTTGGCCAGCTGGCCCAGGAATTCGGCCAGGTGCTCGGCCGCGGAACGGCGCTGCGCGACGCGCTCGGCGGCTGGAAGGACGGCGTCTGGCGGGCGCACGAGCCCAATCCGAGGCTTCTGCGCGAGACGGAGGAAGTGCATGACCGCGGCGCCATTCTGGTGGCCGCCGTGTTCCGGGCATTCCTGTCGATCTACCGCGCGCGCATATCCGACCTGCTGCGCATCGCGTCGAGCGGCACGGGAATCCTGCCGGCAGGCGCGCTGCATCCCGACCTCGTCAACCGGCTGGCGCGCGAAGCATCGAAATCGGCCCGGCACATCCTGCAGATGTGCATTCGCGCGCTCGATTATTGCCCACCAGTCGACGTTACCTTCGGCGACTACCTGCGCGCGATCATCACCGCCGACCACGATCTCTATCCCGAGGACGAGCACAATTATCGCGTCGCGGTGATGGAGGCCTTCATCGCCTGGGGCATCGTTCCGCGCGACATGCCGATCGTCTCGGTCCAGACGCTGCTCTGGCCGACGATGGGCGAAGCGGCCGCCGACTACAAAGCCGCCTTCCCACGTCTGACCGATCTCAAGGGCGAGGTCGCCTATCTGCTTTCCCGCCCGCTCGAAATGATCGATGAGCTCAAAACCCGCGGCGACTTCACCGACAGCGAGGGCCAGAAATTCCTGGACGGTCTGGACCGCACCGCACGGGAAATCTTCGAGGAGCTGAACAAGGCGATGGGCAACCGCCTGCCGGAGAGCGCCAAGCGGCCGAAATCATCGCTCCGGGAAATTCTCAGCCGCAACCTTCTGGAGCTCGGGCTCGAGGCAGATCGCAAGGTCGAATGGTTGGCGCGCGACCTCTACGGGCGGCTGTTCTGGGGGCTCATCACCGAAGCCAAGAACGCGCCGCTTCGCGACATCATCCGCATCAGGACGGATGCCGACGCGCCGGCCACCATCAGGCGCAGCAAGATCGTCGCGGGCCCGGCAATCGAGGTGCACAGTGTTCGCATGGCCGCACGCCGCGGCAATCGCGACCAGATCGAGCGCGAATATGTCGTCGAGCTGACGCAGACCCGCCACGGCTACCTCGACCCGAAGATGCAGGAGGCAGCGGACAAGGGCAAGCCGCCGAAAGGCCCCTACGATTTCTATTTTCGCCGTGGCTGCACGCTGCTCATCGACGCCGAAACCTTCGAGATCCGGCGGGTCATCCGCACGCCCGGCGACATTTGCGACGATGCAGCGCTCGAACGAATGCGCGCATATCTCACAAGACAGGCGCGGAGCCGGGAAAACGCCTTCACCACCGGCGGAAGCAAGCCCCTCCGACCGGAGATTTTCGCTCATCTCCACCGGCAGCGGAGCTGACCGACGAGAGAATTCGACACGGCTTGCCGTCCGCCAAACGGATTTGAGGAGGAACCGATGCCCAGAATGCAGGCCCCCGCGTCCGGCGTCACGGTACGCATGTATCGGCAGGGCCATGGCGACTGCTTTCTTCTGGCGACACCCAAGGCCGACGGAAGTCCCTTCTATATGCTGATCGATTGCGGCCTGTGGACGAATTCCGAGGTCAAGCCCGAGCAGACGATCGACAAGGTGATTGCCGATATCGCCGAAGCCACGGGCAACCGGCTGGATCTGGTACTGGTGACCCATGAGCACATGGATCACGTCAACGGCTTCGCGGCAAAGGATCCCGCGACAAGAAAACCGTGCTTCGACGCGATCGAGATCGGCGAACTCTGGCTTGCCTGGACCGAGGACGACGATGATCCGTTTGCCAACAGCCTGCGGGAACGTTTTCACGATACGCTGCTCGCTCTGATGGGCGCCGACGAGCGCCTCGATCGCGCGGGCTTCGGCGTCCATTCGCCGAATCGCACGATGCTGCGCGATCTTCTCTCCTTCGAGACGGGAGAAGATGCCGCCGACGAACTTCGCGAACGGCTGAAAGAGGTCAGGCGTCGCCACCCCGCCCTCTCGGCCCGAAGGCAGGGAGCGCTCGCCATCGAAGGGATCACCAATAAGCGCGCCATCAAATATCTGCGCGGACGGATCGCCGGTGATCCTGTTTTCCTGCGGCCGGACCATGAGCCCTATCAGTTGCCGGGCGTGGAGGGCGTGTGCGTCTACGCGCTTGGACCGCCGCGCGACGTCGAACTGCTGCTGTCGCTGGAGCCGCAGGACGAGGAAGAGTTCAGGCTGTCGGCCGACGGCCCGACACTGAGCCTCCTCGCGGCTACGGTCGAGGGCGACCCGGAAAGCGCCAGGCGCTCTTTCGATCCGCGCTTTGGCATTTCCCGCAGGGACGTTGAACGGAGCCGCGACAAGTTCCTGAAGGCGTTCTTCGTCGACCACTATGGCGCGAAGGGCAAGAGCGGCCCCACCGGCTGGCGGCAGATCGACAATGACTGGCTCGAGAGCGCGGAAACGCTGGCCCTCAGATTGAACGACGAGGTGAACAACACGAGCCTGGTCATCGCCATCGAGCTCCGCGGAACCGGCAAGGTGCTGCTCTTCACGGGCGACGCCCAGCGCGGCAACTGGATCTCCTGGGCGCCGCTGAAATGGACGGTCGATGGCAGGACCGTCACCGCGCGCGACCTTCTCGGCCGCACGGTGCTCTACAAGGTCGGCCATCACGGCAGCCACAATGCGACGCTCGACGGCAGCGCGGCGGCGGATTATGCCAACCTGTCCTGGCTGGCAAGCGAGGCCTTCCAGGACGAATTCGTGGCGATGATCCCGGCCAATACGTCCTGGGCGGCGCACAAGGACAACCCGTGGGAGCATCCGCTCGGCTTCATCGAGGACAGGCTGAAGCAGAAGGCCCGCGGCCGCGTCTTCCGCAGCGATCTCGACCGGGTCGCAAAACCGGCTGACGTCAGCGCCGCAGAGTGGCATAAATTCCAACGGGTCGAGACCGACCTCTTCTTTGAATATACCGTGTCCGACAGCCCGACGTGAGCAATATTCGGAGAACCGTCATGGTAAAAAGCGTGAAACCTTTCTTGATGTTCCAGGGCGAAGCCGAGGCAGCGATGAACCTCTATCTGTCGCTGTTCTCCGGCGCGAAGATCGTGAGCATCAATCGCTACGGACCGGGTGAGGTTGGCGCGGAGGGTTCGGTCATGCAGGCGGAACTGTCGATCGCCGGCGAAACCATCATGTGCATCGACAGTCCGGTGAAACATGAATTCGGTTTCACGCCCGCCGTCTCGCTGTTCGTCGACTGCGACGACGAGGACGAACTTGAACGCCTTGCTTCGGCACTCGCGGAAGGTGGTGGGGTGCTGATGCCGCGCGCCAATTACGGCTTCAGCCGTCAATTCACCTGGATTAACGACCGATATGGCGTCTCCTGGCAGTTGAATCTGCCGTAGACGCTGGATCCTTGCACCCTCTCGAGCGTTGACGGCGTAGCCGCACCAAGAGCAACGGAGGACGGCATGGACGACGCTCACGCCTGGGATCTGGAGCAACGGCTTTGGCTCGAAGGCTTGGACACGTATCGCAAGCTGCTTGATGAGCAATGCATCATGGCGTTTCCTGCTCCGGTCGGTCTCATGCGGGTGCCCTCGATCATCGATAGTCTGGAGAGCGCACCCCGATGGGATCGCGTGATCATGGCCGAAAGATCGGTCGGCCGTCCGGCGCATGGCTGCTTAGTTCTCGGATACTGCGCCGAAGGCTATCGCGCGGGTACAAAGCCTTACGGCGCCTATTGCACCTCGACCTATTGCGATACCGGCGCGGGCTGGAAACTCGTGCAGCACCAGCAGACGCCGATCGAGTGATCGCGGCTCGCGGGCCGGTGCTTTACAGGAACCGCGCGGCACGGCAGAGCGTTCTCATTCAATCTGTTCGACGAAATTCAGGACCAGAACGATGGAAGAGACCCTCCGGCGCTTCTTCGCGCGATACGAAACCATGGCCAATCGGGTGCTTGCCGACGAAATGGATGTCGGCGAGACGACCTTCGCTTTCGCCTCGGAGTTCATCGCCGCCTCGCCTGCAGGCGTTCTGGCGGGCAAGAACGACGACAGCCTGAAGGTGTCGATGGCACAGGGCTATGCCCGCTATCGTGCGATCGGCACCAAGGCATTGAAGATCCGCAAGACCACGATCACGCCGATCGACAACCAGCATTTCCTCGTCAGGATCGATTGGCGATCAACCTACGATATGAAGAGCAGGCCGGACGTCACCATCGATTTCGAGGTCCACTATCTCGTCCAGGTGCGCAACGACGAGCCGAAGATCTTCGGCTGGATCAGCGGCGACGAGGAGGCTGTGCTCAAGGAACACGGCATCGTCTGAGCGCACGCTCCCTTAGAGCACGGCGTCGGGCGTCTCGATCCGCTCCCAGCTTTCATCGAGCTGATTGCGGAACCAGGTCATCTGGCGCTTGGCATATTGCCGCGTCGCTGCTGCCCCGGTGGCGATGACTTTCTCCTCGCTGATCTCGCCTCTCAGCATCGCTGCGATCTGCTGGACGCCGATCGCCTTCATCACCGGCATGTCGGGCGAGAGGTCGAGCGCAAGCAGCGCGCGCACCTCGTCGACGGCGCCGCGTTCAAGCATGATCTCGAAGCGCCGATCGATGCGGCGATGCAGGACGGCACGATCCGGCAGCACGACGATCTTCCGCGCCCGGTCGGGGTCGACGATCACCGGGCCACGGTTCTGCTGAAAGAAGTGGATGGGCTTGCCGGTCGCCTCGATCACTTCGAGCGCCCGCACGATCCGCTGTCCGTCACCGGGTCGCAATTGCGCGGCGGCTTGGGGATCGCGGTCGGCAAGCTCCCCATGGAGCGCCTCGGCGCCTTCGTCCCTCAGCCGCGTGCGCAGCGTGTCGCGGATCGCCGCCGGTACCCCCGGCATATCCGAAAGCCCGCCCGTCAGCGCCTTGAAATAGAGCCCGGTGCCGCCGACGAAGACAGGCAACCGCCCCTCCTTGCGCAGTCGCTGAACCAGCGCCTCGGCCTCGCGCAGCCAGGCACCAGTCGAATAGGCGGCGCCCGCCGGCACGTGTCCGTAGAGAAAATGCTCGATGCCGCCCATCTCCGCCTCGTCCGGCCGGGCAGTCAGGACTTTCAGCGTGTCGTAGACCTGCATGCTGTCGGCATTGACAACGACGCCGCCATGCCGGCGCGCAAGCTCCACCGCAAGCGCGGACTTGCCGCTGGCGGTCGGCCCGGTTATCAGGATCGCGTCCGTATCTCTTTCAAGGTTCTTGATCATGGCTCTCGTTGCCACGCTTATCGCCAATCCGTCAAATCCTGTTCTGACGCCTGCGCTGGCGGAGGCGGCGGCGAGCGCTGTAAAGGCGTCCGGGCTCTATTGGCTGGCGGACGGCATCGCCTGCGACATCGCGCTCACCGACGGCACCGATCCGGACGCCGCCGAGACGCATCTGCGCGCCGAGGTAAACGGTTTCGCGGTCGACGTCGCGGTGCAGGATGCCGAAAGCCGTCGCAAGAAGTTCCTGATCGCCGACATGGACTCCACCATGATCGGCCAGGAATGCATCGACGAGCTTGCCGCCGAAGTGGGTCTGAAGGAAAAGGTTGCCGCGATCACCGCCCGCGCCATGAACGGCGAAATCGCTTTCGAGCCGGCGCTGATCGAGCGCGTGGGCCTGCTGAAGGGCCTGCCCGGCAGTGTCATCGGCGAGGTGATCGCCAAGCGCATCACGCTGACGCCCGGCGGCCGCGAGCTGATCGCGACCATGAAGGCCAAGGGCCACTACACCGCCCTCGTTTCCGGCGGCTTCACCGTCTTCACCGGCCCTATCGCTGAAAAACTCGGCTTCGACGAGAACCGCGCTAACGTGCTGATCGAAAAGGACGGCATGCTGACCGGCGAAGTCGCTCACCCGATCCTCGGCAAGCAGGCCAAGGTCGATGCGCTCATCGATATTTCCCGCAGGCTCGGCATCTCGACCGCCGAGGTGATCGCCGTCGGCGACGGTGCCAACGACCTCGGCATGCTGCAGCTTGCCGGCAGCGGTGTGGCGTTGCACGCAAAGCCGGTGGTGGCCGAGCAGGCGAAGATCCGCATCGACCATGGCGATCTGACGGCCCTCCTTTACCTCCAGGGCTATCGCAAGACGGATTTCGTCGCGTGATCATCCGCGCAACCGACAGACTGCGCATTCGCGGCTGGAACGAGACCGATCGTGACCTCTTTGCCGAGATCAACAGCGATCCGAAGGTCATGGAATTCTTCGCCTTCCGCCGCAGCCGGGCGGAATCTGACGCACTGTTCGATCGCATCGGCCGCGGCATCAGCGAAACCGGCTTCGGCTTCTTTGCGCTCGCACTGCGCGACAGCGACACCCCGATCGGCTTCTGCGGCCTTGCCCTTACCGATCTGGAACCGCATCTGCCGAACGGCACGATCGAGATCGGCTGGCGGCTCGCCCTGCCCTTCTGGGGCAACGGGTACGTGACCGAGGCGGCAGCGGCACTCCTCGACTACGGCTTTGCCGAACGGAGCCTCGGCGAAATCGTCTCCTTCGCCGTGCCCGCGAACACCCGCTCCACCGCCGTGATGAAACGGCTCTGCATGCGGCCGGACCCGAGCCGCGACTTCGACCACCCTCGCGTGCCCGACACACATGCGCATCTGAAACGACACGTGCTTTACGCGATCACGGCGGGCGAGTGGACGCGCCTCGCCGGGGAAGCTGGCGTCTAGCCATTCGGCCCCGCACCTGATCCCGCATCAGCCCGCCGCCTGCTGAACCACGATGAACGGCGGCGGTCACTGAACCAACGGGTTCCCCGAAATGCTATGCTTGATGCGCGGACATCAGAATCAGGTGCTTTCCAAATGCTGCATTCTGCAGGCTTTGATTTCGAGGTTGAGGCGAGAAGCCCGGACAATCCGCCAATGGTTCTTCTTCATGGCAGCAGTGGAAGAGAAACGGACTGGACCGATTTCGCCGAGCAGGTTGCTCCCAACTCCACATGTTTCAAAGTCCGCGGTCCGATCGCTTGTGAGCACGGCTTCACCTTCTTCCGACGTAATCGGGATCGAAGTTTGAGTTTGGAGGAACTAACCGACAGAGCGGCAAAGCTCTGCGTGTTCGTAGAGACGATAACGAGAGAATACAGGCTTGCCCAACGTCCGCTTATCGCAGGTTATTCGAGTGGGGCTATCATCGCCGCAGCCGTCGTGTGTCGTCGGTGCACCCTTACGTCCGGAGCAATTCTCCTGCGACCGCAGTCGCCAGACCCGCAAACGCCTTTCCCGAGATTGGAGCGATATCCGGTGCTCATCCTAGCCGGAGCACATGACGATCGCCGTGAGCGTTACGATGCGCCGGTCATAAAAGAGCAGTTCCGCATTGCCGGAGCAAATGTCGCCTACCACCTGCTGGACGCGGGACATGATTGGGAGCCAACGGGGTTAGCCAGAGCGCTTTCGAAGGAATGGTTTGCGAGTTTGTTTCATGAGGCAAGCGGGAAAACGCGCTTGTCTAAACCGGGACGGCGACCTTTTGGCGTCGGAAATGACGCCAAAAGGTCGCTGCAGTCTGCGAAGATCAGCCGCGATGATCCTGAAATGACTCAAGAAAAAGCCATCGCGCCAACAAGGCAGTCCGCGGCTACTCCACCCGCACGGTGACGAAGCGCAGCTCGCCGGTCTTGTTGGCGATCATCAGAAGCGCGTTGCGGCGGCCATCGTTCTTCAGTTTCTCGACCCGCGCCGAAACATCGTCCGGCGTGTCCATTGCCTCCTGGCCGACCTCGACGATCACGTCGCCGACCGCGACGCGGCGCTCGGCCGCGGCGGAATTCGGCTGGACTTCGGTCACCACCACGCCTTTGACGTCATCGGCAATGCCGAAGGTCTTGCGGCGACCCTCGTCGAGCACCGCGAGCTTCATGCCGAGCACGACGTCGCTCGCCGGCAGTTGGGCCGCGGGCGGCTCATTCGGCTTGGCACCTTCGCCGTTCTGGCTCACCGGGGCATTTGCAAGACGCTCGCCATCCTCAAGACGGCCAAGCGTGATGTGAACCGTCTGCTCCTTGCCGTCGCGAATGATGACCACGTCGACAGCCTTGCCGACGGGGCTCTCGCCGACCGCACGCATCAGATCCCGGATCTCCGCCACATCCGTTCCATCGAAGCGGACGATGATATCGCCGGCCTTGATCTCGCCCTTGGTGATCGGTCCGCCTTCAATGATGCCGGAGACAAGCGCGCCATGCGGCGTCTCCATCTTAAGGCTTTCGGCAATGTCGTCGGTGACCGGCTGGATGCGGACGCCGAGCCAACCGCGGCGCGTCTCGCCGAATTCCTTGAGCTGGCTGACGACGTTCATCGCCAGTTCCGTCGGCACGGCGAAGCCGATGCCGACCGACATGCCGGTCTGCGAGAGGATCGCGGTGTTGATGCCGATCACCTCACCCTGCATGTTGAACAGCGGCCCGCCGGAATTGCCGCGGTTGATCGCCGCGTCGGTCTGGATGAAGCTGTCATAGGGGCCGGCATTGATGTTGCGCCCGCGCGCCGAGACGACGCCGACCGAAACGGAAACGCCGAGGCCGAACGGATTGCCGACGACCATCACCCAGTCGCCGATCCTGATCTTGCGCGAGTCGCCGAAGGAGACCGCCTTGAGCGGCTTCTTCGGCTCGACCTTGAGCAGCGCCAGATCGGTCTTGTTGTCCGTGCCGACCAGCTTCGCCTTCAGCTTCGTGCCATTCGCGAAATTGACCTCGATATCATCGGCGTCCTGGATGACGTGGTTGTTGGTGACGATGAACCCCGTCGGATCGATAATGAAGCCGGAGCCAAGCGAATTGACTGTTCGCGGCCGGTTACCGTCGCCGCCAGGCCCCCTGAAGAACTCGTCGAAGAATTCCTGATGCGGCGATCCTTCCGGCACCTGCGGCATCGGCGCGTCGTCGTCATCGCTCTTGACGTTCTGGGAAATGGAAATGTTGACGACGGCGTCGAGCAGACCTTCGGCGAGATCGGCAACGGATGGCGGCCCGGCCGCCGGTCGCGAGGTTGCCGTCTCGGCGAGCGCCGTGTTGGAAAGAAGCAGTGCCGTCGCGGCCGCAAGCACCAGGCCGCGGATGAATTCGGGTCGTGTCGACAAGTCGCTAGGCTCCTATCATTCCTCTTGGATTACGCCGGCGTTGGGATTGTCACAATCCGGGACTGCCGCGTAATCGATTCCCTTCAACCGAGCGCGGTGCGCCGCTGCCGCCGCTCCGCACACAAGCGATCTTCCCTTGAAGATACGGCGGAATTCCGGAGCGTCCAGACACGATTTCCTGATCCGCCCCAGGAAAACCGAGCGTCGGCGATTCCGGTCAGCCCTCGCTTCGCAGCATTCAGCCGGTGACCTCGTGCCCGTGATCCTTCAGTGCCTGCACGGCCTTTTCAAGATCGGACCCGGCGACGAAAACATAGTCGGTGCTGAAGGTCGAATTGGCGAAGACGCCGACACCGGCCGCCGAAAGCGGGCGCAAGACCGAAGACAGGACACCCGGCACGTCGAAGCTGAAATGCTGCTCGATGCGGAAGCAGCGCCATCCGAGCGAGCTCTGCACGCTCGACGGTACGCGGGCGGCGCGACAGACCAGCGTCATTTCCTCGCGCGAGCTGGACACCGTCCAAAAACCCGGCCCCGGCAGCCACTCCGGTATCGCGGACCCGACATTGAGACGGGTAATGGCATATTCGGCATCGATCAGCCGGATCAGCAGTTTATGTGGCATTTCGCATTATCCTCGAACCAACCATACAAGTCCGACGCCAGCCGCCACCGAAACGAGCCCGGCCAGTCGGAGCTGATGCTCCGGGACATACGGTAAACGCTTCGCCAATTCCACCAAAACCAAAGGGGCCAGCGCGTACACCAGCCCCTCGATGATCAGGAAGAAACCAAACCCGATCAGGAAATCGGACATTGTCCGCTCAATCTCCGGTGGCAGGCGCCGCCGGTGCGGTCGGCGGCAATGGTGAGGCCACCCCGTCCGCGCTGTTGAAATAACGGAAGAATTCCGAATGCGGCGATAGCACCACGGTTGTGTCCGGATTGCCGATGGACTGCGTATAGGCCGCCATCGAGCGGTAGAATTCGAAGAAGCCGGGGTCGCGCGTGAAGGCATCGGCAAAGATCCCGGTCCGTTCGGCTTCGCCCTCGCCTCGCAGGATTTCCGAATCACGCTGGGCTTCCGCCACGATCTCGACCACCTGGCGGTCGGCGATCGCGCGGCGGCGCTGGCCCTCTTCGTTGCCGCGTGCACGGATCAGTTCGGCCTCGGCCAGACGCTCGGCCTTCATGCGGTCGAAGGTCTGCTGCGAGACTTCCTGGGTGAGGTCCGTCCGGCGGATGCGGACATCCTCGATGTTGAGGCCGAGCGATTCGGCGTCAGCCCTGAGGTCTGTCCGTACTTCGCGCATCATCGACGCGCGTTCATCCGAAAGGGCCGCCTCGAACCCCCTCAGGCCGTAGACACGGCGTAACGACGCGTCGAGACGGGTCCTGAGCCGCGCCTCGGCCGATTCCCGATCGCCCGAAACCGTCTCGCGGAAGCGGCGGGCATCGGCGATCCTGTAGACGACGAAGGCATCGACCTCGTAGAACTTGCCGCCGGAGACCTGCACGCGGATATTGTCGAGATCGAAGCGAAGCGCCTGGTCCTCTACAAATTGCACGCGGTCGGCGTCCATGAAGGCGAAGGGCAGCTTGAAATAAAGGCCGGGCTCCGTCTTGACGGCGCGGATCTCGCCGAAGCGCACGACGATCGCCTGCTGGCGCTCGTTGACCACGAACACCGACGAATAGACGACGACGAGCACTGCCGCGAGGACGATAAGGATGACTGAACTGCGATTGTTTATCATTGGGTACCTCCCGACTGCGCGGGTCGGCCGATTTCGGTGAGCGGCAGGTAGGGCAATACGCCCTGCCCGTTCTTCTCGTCGAGAATGACCTTCCTCGACTTGCCGAGAACATCCTGCATGGTTTCGAGATAAAGCCGCCTGCGGGTGACCTCCGGGGCCTTGGAGTAGGCGTCATGGACCGAGATGAAGCGCTGTGCCTCACCCTGCGCCTCCTTGACGACGCGGTCCTTGTAGGCGGCCGCCTCTTCGCGGATCTGTGCCCCCTGGCCGCGCGCCTTGCCGAGCACCTGGTTGGCGTATTGGTTGGCTTCCTCAACGAAGCGGTCCTCGTCCTGCTCGGCGCGCTGCACCTCGTCGAAGGCATCGGCGACTTCGCGTGGCGGCGCTGCGTCCTCGATCGCCACCGTGTTCACCGAAACGCCGGCGGCATAGCTGTCCATCGTCGCCTGGATCGTGCTCTTGACGTCGGCGGCGATTGCCTGGCGATTGTCGCGGAAGATGTCCTGCGCCGGTCGACGGCCGACGACCTCGCGCAT
Source organism: Sinorhizobium sp. 8-89 (assembly GCF_030124325.1). GTDB lineage: Bacteria > Pseudomonadota > Alphaproteobacteria > Rhizobiales > Rhizobiaceae > Sinorhizobium. The sequence goes on along the minus strand of NZ_JASKLR010000003.1, from coordinate 514,583 downwards.
GGCGCTTTCGGCTACCCGCTGCAGGGTGTCGGAGGGGTTCTCGACATTGAAGAGATAGGCCTTCGGGTCGGTCACCGAGAACAGCACCGAGAACTGCACGTTGACGATGTTCTGGTCACCGGAGAGCATCAGCCCGGCATTGGACTGGCCGGCGGTGCGGCCGCCGATATTCTGCTGCTGCTCCGTCACCTTGACGATCTCGACCGTTTCGAGCGGCCAGAAGTGATAGTGCAGGCCGGGCATGGAGATTTCCTCCTTAGGCTTGCCGAAGCGCATCTCGACGCCGCGTTCGTCCGGCTGGACCGTGTAGATCGAATTGAGCAGCAGGAAACCGACGATCAACAACCCGACGATGGCGAAGACGCCGCCGTTGAAGCCGCCCGGGACCACATTCTTCAACTGGTCCTGACCGCGCCGGATGATCTCCTCGAGATCCGGCGGCCCGCCTCTGCCGCCTCGCGGGCGATTAGGCCCTTGGCCCCATGGCCCTTGATTGCCGCCGCCGCCCCACGGACCGCCGCCGCCGCCATTCTGATTGCTCCAGGGCATCAAAACCTCTCTTCAAGAAAACTCTTTCGCCGACCGCCAGCAGGCATATGCAATCGGTCGCGATGTGAACCCGTTATAGGTATCACATGCATTGCTTTCAACGCGATACGGCCGAGTTCACCGTAAATGGGTTAAAATAGTTGGCGGACCCGCCGCGGGAACAGGTGAGAGCGGGATCGGGGCGGAAAACCGCGCCGCACTTTTCCTCAATCCAGCTTCTTGGTCTTACGCGGAATGCGGGCGGAAAACCGCTTCGCACTTTTCCCCATTCCAGCTTCTTGGTCTTACGCGGAATGCGGGCGGAAAACCGCTTCGCACTTTTCCTCATTCCAGCTTCTTGGTCTTACGCGGAATGCGGGCGGAAAACCGCTTCGCACTTTTCCTCATTCCGCTGTCTCCCGCCGACGCCAGGTCACGAAATGCATCGCATGGCTGTCCTTCTCGCCGCGCGGCAGATCCTCCTCGAACACCTTCTCGAAAGCCACGGGATCGATCGCCGGAAAGCGCGTGTCGCCGTCGACCTCGGCATGCACTTCCGTCACGTGCAGCACGTCCGCGAGGCCGATGGACTGGCGATAGATCTCTCCGCCGCCGATGATGCAGATCTCGTCCGCGCCGATCGCCGCCGCGTGTCGGCGCGCCAGCTCGAGCGCCGCCTCCAGCGACGACGCGACCTCGGCCCCTTCCGCCGCGAAGTCGCGATTGCGGCTGATGACGATGTTCGGTCGGCCCGGCAGCGGCCGCCCGAGCGAGGCCCAGGTCTTACGACCCATCACGACCGGCTTGCCGATCGTCAGTGCCTTGAAGCGCTTGAGATCGGTCGAGAGCCGCCATGGCAGGTCGCCCTCGCGCCCGATCACCCCGTTGGTCGCGACAGCGACGACGATCACGATTCTCGGATCGGCGCTCATTTCGGTCTTTGCGTCAGTCATGGAAACCACTCGGCTTGCTGTCGATCTCGCGCGCACGCTCCAGAGCCGCCCGGTCGGTCACGACGCGAATGTAGCGGTCGATCACGTCGCTTTCCGGCAGGATCTTGCGCATCCATTGCAGCGCGCTCGCCAGCAAGAGGTCGGCCGCACTCATGGTCTCGCCGAGCAGATAGGTCTGGCCGCTCAGGACGCCGATCACGTGGGCGCACATTTCGCTGTAGAGTCTGGCGAGCGCCGGGTTGTTGACGGTCACGCCGGAGATATGGGCGAGCGCCGTCGGCTCGATGACGCCGGCATAATAGGCGAGCCAGGAAAGATAGGCGCCGCGTTCGGGATGGCCGGGCGGCCGGCCGAGACTGCAATCCGGATAGAGGTCGGTCAGATATTGCACGACGGCGGCCGACTCCCAGATCACCGCGCCGTTGTGCAGAAGCGCCGGCACCTGCTTGTGCGGATGCGGATTGTTCTCGTCCGGCCCGCCCGAGCCGTCCCATCGACGGATGTTGACGTAGCGAATCTCGTATTCGGCGCCGATTTCCTCGAGCAGCCAGATGATGCGCGACGAGCGCGAGAGCGGCGCATGGATAAGCGTCAGCATCGAAACCTCCCTGTTCCGCCGGAACGCCGGCGGCCTTATTGGGAAACGCCGCCCACGCGCCCAGAGGAACGCGGACGGAAGCTCCCGGTTTTGTAGTTCCAGAACATAGAGGCCGCTTCAGGCAATTTCACCTGACCCCGCGCGCCTGCGCCGATCGGCGCAAGCGCCGCCGGAAGCAGCCTCATCGCGTCCCATTCTAGACGGCGACCGGCGCCTTGATATGTGAATCGGCTTCGTAGCCGACGAGCGTAAAGTCCTCGAACTTAAAGGAAAATATATCCCTCACTGCCGGATTGATGCGCATTTCCGGCAGCCGCTTCGGCGTTCGCGTCAGTTGCAAGCGCGCCTGTTCGAAGTGGTTGTGATAGATGTGGGCGTCGCCGAGCGTGTGAACGAAATCGCCGGGCTTCAGTCCCGTCACCTGCGCCACCATCAGCGTCAGCAGCGCATAAGACGCAATGTTGAATGGAACGCCAAGGAAGATATCAGCCGACCGCTGGTAGAGCTGGCAGGAGAGCTTGCCGTCCGCCACGTAGAATTGAAACAGGCAGTGGCAGGGCGGCAGCGCCATCTCCTCGACCAGCGCCGGGTTCCAGGCCGAAACGATGTGGCGCCGGGAATTCGGATTGGTCTTCAGGCCCTCGACGAGGGTCGCGATCTGGTCGATGTGCCCACCGCCCGGCGTTGGCCAGGAACGCCACTGATAGCCGTAAACCGGTCCGAGTTCGCCACTCTCGTCCGCCCACTCGTCCCAGATGCTGACGCCGTTTTCCTTCAGATAGGCGATATTCGTTTCGCCCTTCAGGAACCACAGGAGCTCGTGGATGATCGAACGCAGGTGCAGCTTCTTGGTAGTCAGCACCGGGAAGCCTTCCGACAGGTCGAAGCGCATCTGGTAACCAAAAACCGATCGCGTGCCCGTGCCCGTCCGGTCGCCCCGGTCCGTTCCCACTGTCATCACATGTTCGAGGAGATCGAGATATTGTCGCATGCTTCTTCGCCGACGATTCGTTCGCTTCGCTCAAAATAGGACGAACCCTCGGGCGAACCAATGGCTACGGTGCGTTTTCCCGCAATTTGATGTCCGAACTTCGAGCAGCGCTATGCATGGCCTCCGCCCACGCTGGGCGACCGCTGTCAAGGGAACGCAGTCAACGGAACGCACTCAAGGGAACGCAGCAGAGGTTCCCCGCGTTCTTGAACAAGAACGCTTGCGCTGGTCTACCCGGATCATGCCCGAAACCGCACTCGTTTTTGTGTTCGGCACCTTGAAGAGAGGCTTTCCGCTGCATCGGCGAGGTCTCGCCCGGGCGCGCTTTATTGGTTTTTATCGGACAACCAGGAAATATCCGATGCTCATTGCCGGGCCGTGGCTCGCTCCGATGATGCTGGACGAACCGGGTCAAGGCCATCACGTCAGGGGCGAGCTTTATCAAGTCGATCCGGCCACCCTCCATCGACTTGATCGGCTGGAGGCGGTAGGGCGGCCGTGGAATTTTCGAAAGCTGATCAGTGTCATGCCAGCGAGATCCGGCGCAACCTGCGACGCATTCGCCTATCTCAAAGCGAGGCTTTTGGCTTCCCCCGCACACACGGGATATCTCGCTTCCTATGACGACAGGCGCTTCGTGCCGCCGTGGCGGCGCTAAAGTTTATGTGTTTCGGAGCAGCGCCGCCGCCCGTCCAATCATTTCGCAGGGCGCCGGTTGCCGGCGTGATCCTGGTATTGCTCGTTTCTCACTGCCTTTTCATCGAGGCCACGTGCATCGGAATGCTGCGCTTTGTCTCGATTGGAAAGAACGTCGTTCTCACCAAGAACGCCCCTTTTCACTTCGGTCTGTGCACCGCTGCCCGAACCCTTGCCTTTGTCCGGCTTGCCCACATGCTTGCGACTGGCGTGAGCCATGGTCCGTCTCCTTTCATTATCTCGGATGGCGCTAAGAGAAGTCTTAGCCTCAGTTCTCCGCACCCTTGTGATGCCTGCTTTCCTGGTTCTTTCCGCGCGTCATGCTGCGCTCGTCCGGCTCGCGTGCATCGGCGTGCTCGGCATCCAGTTCCGCCCCCTTGCGATGAGCCTTTCGCAAGGCGTCGGAGCGCCGGAGCTTCTCCGCGGCGCCGAAATCCTTGCCGGCGTTCGACGTATCCTCGCGGCCCTGAAGCACGCGCTGTTGCTGTTCATGCGTCTTCTTGCCGACCATTGCCTTTCCTCCTATTTATTCGTCCGGCCGCGCTGGCGCGGGTTCGCACCGCCCTGCGTGGTCGTATCGTTCTCGACATCGCCTTCGATGGTGTTGCCGCGCTTCAGCATTTCGTAGTCGGATGGGCCCTGGATGCCCTTGCTCCGGCCGATTCCCGGATCCTGCTTCAGATCCTTGTCGCTGGGGCGGCGTGTCTTCTGATGCTTGGAAGATGTCATCGGACTTCCCTCCGTATCTGCCCTTTCGTGTTTTGCTGATCATGTTCTGCCCGACCTGCGTCATCGTTTCGGCCGGGCATATCTACTGGCTTAACCCGGCGGACCCGCGAAGGTTCCGAGATTGGCGGCGAGTGCGAGCCCGTTTCCTCCGCATTCGAGTGCGCTGGCGGGATCTTCTCGGTCAAGCGACGAAACAAACTCCGCCGCCTCGGGTTAGATCTTTGAGTTATCAACGATCGACCGCGAGAGAGGTGTGACGATGAGTGCGACAGGCCTCGAAGTTTTCGACAAAACCCTGCAAACCACCAATATCTGGCTCGGCGAGATCATGGAGCATCATGGCCCGAACCGCAAAGTCGCCTGGCATATATTGAACGTCGTGTTGAGGGCGCTGCGTGACAGGATTCCTCCGGAGGTGGCCGCGCATCTTGGCGCGGAGCTGCCGCTGCTCGTGCGGGGCGCCTACTACGATCAATACCGACCGAACCATCGGCCCGACAAGGCGACGCGGTCGCTCGACGAATTTCTGCAATGTGTTACGGATGGACTGAAACCCGGCCGTCCCGTCAATCCCGTCGAAGCCACGAAATCGGTGTTTCAGGTTCTCGCGCGGCACATAGATCTCGGCCAATCGGTAAAGGTGCGAGATACGCTGCCGAAGGAAATCCGAGCTCTCTGGCCCGACAGTGTCGGCACCAAGGAGCAGGCGTAACACGAAACGGTCAGGCGGCTTCCGCTCGCCTTCCATTTGGCGTGAACCGGCAAAAATACATTCCGTTCGTGATCCCGGGCCGTTCGGCCGGGATCACGAAAAAATTTCCCCGATTCAAACCACTACAGCGCCCCCCTGCGTACCCGACGGGTCGCGCGGTGCCGGGGAATCCGGAGAATCCCTACGAATCAGAGGACCTGGAGCTTGCCGAGGTTCTTGGCCACCAGGTAATAGAACGTCACGCGTGACTTGGTGCGGTCGTCCGCCATCGCCTTGGCCGTGGCGGCGATTGCCGCGTCAGCGTCCGCACCGCCGACGCCGAGCTTCTTTTCACACCACTTTTCCTTGACGCGGTCGAGTTCCTTGGGGTCCGAGGCCGAAACGAGAGACGAATCCTTGTTGCGAAGGGCGATGCCGAGATGGCGCACGATCTTGTTGACAACAGCTTCGTCGGCGCCGCTGTCGTATTTCTGCACGTCTGCGAGATAATCAGTCATGATGCCTCCAGTTTGCACTTGCTCTCAAGCGGCTGCCCTTTTCGCGAACCGCGTGCAGCAGCGGGAGTTTTTCACGCTGATCGGGTATGTCAAGGCGTTTCAGTAAGGGCCGTATCCGGGATAATATATCTGTCATATTCTCCCTCGCGGCCCTTTTCTTGGCCTGCGGAAAGACCTATATGACGTGTGCCGTCTTCGGGCGGCTATGGCAATAAACGGGCGATGCAATAAACCCATTGGACCCGGGGGCGGTACCCGGCGCCTCCACCAAAAACCGGCCTGGAAATGCGGACCGGCTTTTGATGGGGGCGAAATAGGATCGACAAGGGCGTAAAGATCGACTTTTTGCTCGGCATTGTACCACCGTTATCGGGCTAAACTTATAGTTGCAAACGACAACTATGCTGAAGCACGTCTCGCTGCCTAACGGCGGTGCGGCACTTCAAATCAAGTCCTTCCGGGTAGCACCGTAAGGCGGGGTCCGAAGGCACCTGGCAACAGAAGCCTTCACCTTCTCCCCTGTCGCGAAATGGTCTATAGATGCTTGATAATTGACTCGTCATAAGCGGACGGGGCAAAGGAGTGTCCGTACAGCGCTGCATACCGCTTCGGTGCGCAAGAGTTGCTGTGGCGTGACATGCAGCAGTTGAGTCTAAGAGAAGACGGGGATCACATGGGCCAGGACCACATACGCTACGACATTCTGGCGCAGGACGCGCTTCGCGGTGTCATTCGCAAGGTGCTGGCCGAAGTCGCAGCCACGGGTCATCTGCCCGGCGACCACCATTTCTTCATCACCTTTCTGACCGGCGCCCCCGGCGTACGCATCTCGCAGCATCTGAAGGCGAAATATCCTGAACAGATGACGATCGTCGTTCAGCATCAGTTCTGGGACCTGAAGGTCAGCGACGCCGGCTTCGAGATCGGCCTCTCCTTCTCCGACACGCCGGAGAAACTTGTCATCCCCTTCAATGCCGTCCGCGGCTTCTACGACCCGTCGGTCAATTTCGAACTGGAGTTTGACGTCGCCGCCACCGAGGAAGAAGAGGAAACGGCGGAGATCACCGCCTATCCCGTCAGCGAAGGTGACGACGAACCCGCCGAGAAGAGCACTGAAAAGCCGGGTGAACCGAAAAACGGCGGTGCCTCGGTCGTCTCGCTCGACTCCTTCCGAAAAAAGAACTGACCGATACGGAGGCGGCCCATGGCCGGCGAGATCGTCAATCTGCGCCAGTTCCGCAAGAAGCAGGCCCGCTCCGAGAAGGAAAAGCAGGCCGAGCAGAACCGTGTTGCCTTCGGCCGCACCAAGACTGAAAAGTCGCTCACCCGCGCCCTGAACGAAAAGGCATCGAAGAAGCTCGATCAGGGCCGGCTGGAAACGCCGGCCATCGCGCGTTCAGCGGACGGCGCCTCCGACACGGAAAAGACCTGACTGGCACCGCGCGTCAAAACAGACGCTCGCTGCAGCATCCGCGTCGTCACCACCCAAAAACGATTCGACCGCAAAGACTTGAGCCCGGTTCCGGAATCGGAGTGCCAACACCTTGAATCGGTTTATAAGCGATGACGATCGTCAAGCATTCCGCCACCCTGCACGGACATAGAACGAGCATTACCCTCGAAGAACCGTTCTGGCAGGAATTGAAATCGATCGCGCAGATCCGTGGCATGCCGCTTGCCCGGCTGATTGCCGAAGTCGACGACGGGCGCAACCCTGACGGCAATCTCTCCTCGGCGCTCCGCGTCTACGTCCTCGCCTGGGTAAAATCGCACGCTACTGCATGATTCCTTAAATCGGGATCGATCTAAGGATAAATCAGCAATTCAAAGTGTTACAGCGACCATCGTGCGTCTGAGAGATGCACGGCGGAGGCAACCGAAGCCCCCTAACGACGCTGTAGGGAACTGCATGGATCAGCGCCCTGCCAGCTACCACGGCTGACCGCCCTCTCCTGTGCGTTCCGCGCGCGGCCGGGCGTCGAACTCCGCAAAACCGCTGCGCAATTGCTCGGCCATGGCGCGTATGTCGCTTGGCGTGTGCGAGTGCTCCATCATGCAGATACAGTTCCGCCCGGCGCCCTTGGCGAGATAAAGCTGGTCGTCGGCAATCTTGAAAATGTCCTCGTAGACGGCCGGATAGGTGAAGAGGGCAATGCCGATGCTGACGGTGACCGCATCTGTGCAGCCGCCTTCCGGCAATCCATCCTCTGCGACACCAAGGCGGATGCGCTCCGCCAATCCGCCGACCGCGCCCGGATCGGTCGAGCGCACGAAAACCCCGAATTCCTCGCCGCCGAGCCGCCCGACCACACCGTCATCGCCGATGGCACCGCGCAGTACCGCAGCAATTGCGACGAGCGCCGCATCGCCGGCAAGGTGGCCGTGGCAATCATTGATCTTCTTGAAATGGTCGGCATCGAGGATCAGGAGCGCCGATGTCGGCGGAAACGGCGTGAGATCCTGCTTCGCGAAGAAGTCGATGACATCAGCAGTGAAGGCGCTGCGGTTGAGGCAACCCGTCAAGCCGTCATAGCGGCTTGCCTGCACGAGGAGCCGGTTAGCCAATGCCAGTTGCTGCATCTTGACGCCGATGAAGGCAAAGAGCGGAATGGCGAGAAGCAAGGGAATGTAGAAGGCAAGCCTGAGCGTGGTGGCCATCACCTCCGCACCGAAGCGGGCAGTGCAATAATAGGTGATGAGCATGGCGATCGCCGCGCAGCCGACGGTGCCGCCGAGGGTACAGTTCACGATCCGGATGACTGCGCGGCGATCAAGCCCCAGCTCAAGCGATTTCATCTCGCAACCCCAGTTGTAGGCACATTGTGACCGAGGGATGCTAATGCGGCTTCAAGTGGGCCACTAAAATTCTAGGGATGTTTGCCGATTTTTGGCGCCAAGGGTGCTGGATGCGGGCGGAAAACCGCTGCGCACTTTTCCTCATCCCGCTTATTGCACCGTGATGTCGGGCAGCATGTCGAAGTTCAGGCCCTGCCCGGCCGGCGGGCCGGCATTCTCGTCGGTAACGCTGCCGCCGGTTGGCGGCGGCGGGTTGACGCGCTCAACGTTTTGCGCGGGCGGCTTCTGCTCGACGGCACCGCGCGGCGGAAGTTGCCGCAGGCGCAGGCGCAACTCCTCGGCTGCGCGCCGTTCGGCGGCAGCGCGCGCCTCGGCTTCGGCCTTCATCCGGGCCGCCTCTGCGGCCGCGGCCTGGCGGTGGCGTTCCTCGGCGATCGCCCTCCGCCGGGCAATCTCGCGTTCGGTCGCGCGCGCCTTGTAAAGCGCCACCTCTCGGCGAAGCCGCTGCTTCTCGAGCACATTCGCCTGAAGCATTTCCACGCGCCGCCGCTCCCGCTCGAAGGCCCTCAGCGACAGGAAATTCGAAAGATCGGTGACGTCGACCGTAACACCGGGCGCATTCAGCGGCCCGCCATAGCCGAAGCGCACACGCGGTTCGGCGCCGGCAAGCGCCTCTTCGCCCGGCCGGAACACCAGGTCGATCACGCCGTTCATGTGTTGGTCGGCAAGATCGAACGATGCCTCGCCGGTGAACGCGGCGTTGCCATCGCCGGCCGTGACGTTCTGCGCTCTGACCGTGCCGCCGGCAACGCTGAAAGGCACCTTGACGACACCGACGACCGACTGGCCGGTGAAGAGCAGTTTCTCTGCCGCCTTGCGGATCGCCTCGGGCGAGATCTCGGTCTTCATGGCATCGGCGGCGGCCATCAGCGGCGGCAGCGCTGCCGTGTTGATGCCGTTCAGCGTAACGCCGTTGAACGTCGCGGTTCCCGACCCGCTCGCCGAATGCGCCATCGCGCGGGGGGTCGCGCCCGAAGCCTCCATCGCAACCGCCAGATCGAACCGGCCGGTCGCCACCGGGCCACTTTCGCGCGCCCATCCGGCAGCGGCGAGATCGGCACCCTTGAGATCGAAGCGCGAGCGCAGGAAGCCCGAGCCATTGGCGTTGCCGATTTGCAGCCGCCCCTCGAGCTTGCCCCCCAACCACTCGCCGGTGGCACCGCTCACGGCAATCTCGTCGCCCTTCCATTCGAGTTTTCCGGCAAAGCCGGTGACGGGACCGTAGACGCCAGGCCAGAACTGCTTCGCGGTGACGTTCAACGCGACGTCGAGCCCGGACCAGGCCGGCTGCGCGACCGGTGCCCTCGACAATCCGCCGGTCGACACATCCTCGAACTGACCGAGGATGCCCTCGCCGAGCCAGGGGAGGTCGAGCGTATCCAGCGCAAGTTCGCCGACGGCCTTGCCGGCCGTCTTTCGATCGATCGCGAGCGCGCCGGTAAAGGCATTCTGGTCGGCCTTGCCTTCGATCGCCGAGAGGGCGATCTTTTCCGCATCGGTGGTGATGTCAGTCGACAGCATCACCGGCAGTCCGCTGCCCATCTGCGGCAATCCGATTCCCTGAAGAAGCAGGAATGGCTCCAGATCCTCCGTCTGCAGCGTCAGCTTCGCCTGACCCTCGAGATAGTGGTCGCGGGCAAGATCGAAGACACCCTTGGTGGCGAGCGACGTCTTCTCGGTGGTAAAGGTCAGCGTACCGTTCGCCTTCGAACCCTCGGTGCTCTGCAGCTTTATCGCCAGGATACCGTTGGCATCGGCGTCGAACGGCAGCGGATCGAAGCCCGCCTGTCCGATGAGGACGGGCGTGTGCGGATTCTCGAGCGTCGCCTCCAGCAGCATGCCCTTGCCGGCGAGCGCCTGGGCGACATCTGGTGCCTGGTAGCTTGCGGCGATCTTGCCGCCGTTGGCGGTGCCGATCACGCCGAAGGTGACGGGCGCGCTGCCCTCGTTGCTGCCGGCTGTCAGCGTCACGTCGAAGGCGGCATCGGAATAATAGGGGCCGGCCTTGATCAGCCGTTGCAGCGCCGGATGGGCGACCGTGTGCCGGCCGATCATTTCAAGAAAGGGCGTCAGGTCCTTTGCGGCGAGCTTCATCTTCGCCGAGAGCACCGGCTGATCGAAGCCACCGCTCATCCGGCCGGAAAGGGCAAGCTGCGCGTCGGAAAGCGAGCCGATCGCCACCCGCTCCGCCTGCAACTGTCCGTTCTTGAGCGTCAGCACCGCCTGCACGTCCCGCGCCTCCTCACCAAAGGCGGAAAAAGCCTCGGCAGAGAGATCGGCAGCGATCGCGTGCTGCAGCAGGGTTCCGGTCGACGCATCACCGGCGACGAGACCGGCCAGTGCCTGCAGCGCCTCCAGATCGATGCGGTTGCCCTTGAGCTGCAGCGAAAGGCTCGGCTGCTGCTCCGCGAAGGACTGGCGTTCGATCCGCCCCCGGAGCGTCGCGGGGCCTGCCGCTACCTCAAGGCTCTCGAACTGCTGCAACGTATCCGTCAGGTTCACGGTGGCGGCAAAACCGGCTGTCTTCAGCTTGCGGATCGCCGGGTCCACCGATCCCGCCAGCCAGTTCGCCAGTCCCGAAGGCTGGTTGGAGGCAATCAGGATGTCGCCGCGGAAGGCGCGCTGCTCCTTGAGGTTCAGCCGCCCGCTGGCTTCCATTTGCGTCCGCCCGGGCAGCAGCGCCACCGCATTCTCCACGATCCAGCCGGCGCCGTCCGGCCTGACGTCGAGCCGCACGTCGCGAAGCGTCGTGTCGCCGATAACGATCGCCGGCAGCTTGAGGCTGGCCCGGCCCGGCACCTGCGGGATAGGAATATCGGCGGCGATCGCCAGCATCGCTTCGACCCGCTGACGCAGCGAAATGGCGGGGTCGCGGCCGGTCTTGCCTTTGCGGCCCGAATTGCCGATGCGGCTGACGTCGATCTGCTGGCCGTCGGCGATCAGGAGGAATTTCTGGTCCTTGCCGGTGTCGAGCGTCGCCTCGCCCGTGACGATATAGGGATCTTCCGGCGGCCCAATCTCGAAACGGTATTCCGGAACGCGGATGCTCTCGTTGGTGAGCTGGAAATCGCCGTTGATGCGCAAGGCGGCGCCACTTTCCTCCGCCTCTTCCGCCGGCCGATTTTCCGTCAGCGTGAACCGGCCGCCATAGACCGGCTTGAAGTCGACGACCTTGAGATCGCCGTCGAGCTCGACGCCGAACGGCCGCTTGTCCGGCGTCAGCCGCGCCCGGAGGCTCAGCGCCCCCTCCTCGTTCACCTCGTTCGTAGAAAAGGCGAAACTGCCGGCCTCGCCGTCGAGCGCCGCGCGGCCCTCGATCTTCCACGGACCGGCAAGAGAGCGCGCCGACAGATCGGCGGAAAGATCGCTGACGCGGCGGGTACGCCCCGTCTGCTCATCGATGAACTCGATCTCGCCATCGACGATCTCGACCTTTTCGAGAACGACCGTGCTTGCCGGGATCGATGCGCGCCGGCCGCGCGCCCAGTCGAGGGTACCGTCCGGCTGGAGGCGGATCCTTGCCTTCGGACGGTCGAGCCGCATGTCGAAGATCAGCGCCTCGCCGCTCAGGAACGGCGCCAGCTCGGCGCTCATCGAGAACTGCGCGACCTGGATGATCGGTACGCCACCCTCTGCCGGGCCGACGCGAACGTCGTTGAGGGTCACCGTCGGGAACGGGAGAAGCCGCGCGTCGACACTGCCGTGAACGACCACCGGCTTGCCCATGATCCGGCTTGCCTCGCGCTCGAAATCTTTGCGGAAGTCGGTCCAATCGATGAACAATGGCGCGATCAACGCCGCAAAAAGCGCGACGACAAGCAGCCCACCGATGGTAACCAGAATTCGCGCCAGCACCGTGTCACATTCCCGTCTGTCTCATTCGCGCCCTACTCGCATCGTTAAGCGGCCGCCCCACACTGTCAGGCAAAGATCTTGCCCGGGTTGAAGATATTGTCCGGATCGAGCGCGCGCTTGATCTGCCGCATCAGATCCAGCGCATCGCCAAGTTCCGCCTTGAGAAACGGCATCTTGCCCTGCCCGATTCCGTGTTCGCCCGTGCAGGTGCCGTCCATCGATAGAGCCCGCGCGTTCAGCCGCTCGACGAAGGCTTCCGCCCGCGTAACATCGGCTGGATCCTTGTCGTCGAAAAGCAGCCCGACGTGAAAGTTGCCGTCGCCCGCATGGCCGACGATCGGTGCGACCAGCCCATGTGCCGCGATATCCTCATGCGTCGCCGCAACGCAATCGGCAAGCCGCGAAATCGGTACGCAAACATCTGTCGAAAGGATCGCGGCGCCGGGCACCAGCCCCTTCTGTGCCCAATAGGCGTTGTGCCGCGCCTTCCAGAGTCGCGACCGCTCTTCCGGATTGGTCGTCCAGATGAAACCAGTAGACCCCAAATCCGACGCTATTTCGGCGAACTGGCGCGATTGTAGCTCGACGCTCTCGGCGCTGCCGTGAAACTCGACGAAAAGCGTCGGCGTCTCCGCGTAGCCCAGGTTCGAATAGGCATTGCACGCCTTCATCTGCAGCGCGTCGAGCAGTTCGATACGCGCTACCGGAATACCCGACTGGATCGTCAGGATCACCGCATTGCAGGCGTCGGCAATCGTCGGGAACGGGCAGACGCCGCCGGAGATCACCTCCGGTATGCCTTGCAGGCGCAGCGTGATCGACGTGATGATGCCGAGCGTGCCTTCCGCGCCGACGAAGAGCCGCGTCAGATCGTAGCCGGCCGAGGACTTGCGCGCCCGGTGGCCGGTCGAGATCTCGCGACCGCCGGCGACGACGGTCGTCACCGCGAGCACGTTTTCCTTCATCGTGCCGTAGCGCACTGCGTTGGTGCCGGAGGCACGCGTCGACGCCATGCCGCCGATCGAGGCGTTCGCCCCCGGATCGATCGGAAAGAAGAGGCCGGTATCGCGCAGATACGTGTTCAGCTCTTCACGCGTAATGCCGGGTTCGACCGTGCAATCAAGATCCTCTGCATTGACGGCGAGAACGCGGTTCATCCGCATCATGTCGACCGATATACCGCCGTTCGGCGCATTCACGTGCCCTTCCAACGACGAGCCCGTGCCGAAGGGGATCAGCGGCACGCGGTGCGCACTGGCGATCTCGACGACCTCGCGCACTTCGGCGGCATTCTCGGGAAAGACCACGGCATCCGGCAATTGTGCCGGAATATAGGTGGTCGTGTGGGTGTGCTGGGCGCGGATCGCCTCGCTCGCCTGGAAGCGGTCGCCGAATCGGACGGCAAGAAGCTCCTTCGCCGCAACGATGCCGCTTTCGTTTCTCGTTCCCGCTTTGATTGCCTTCAACGCCACGAAAACGCCCCTTCCCTCCAGCGCCTCGCGTCTCGGCCAGTCGCGCCAGGTCACTGTAACATTCTGAATTGCCGCCGATTTTATTCCCAATTCAACGCCGAATTAAGGAATTATGCGGCAACCGGCCCCGCCCGAGCACAGCGCCCAAGCGAGGGGACAAAGATGGTCATGACCTCCGGGCCCGAACGCGCACTCTCGCCTTTCCGTGGTTCCACGTCGCGACGAAAAGCTCCGGGTCGGATCGGAAGCGCTGACATTTCAAGGCGCTACTGTGCAAATTGGAATCAATTTGTCCAGAAGTTCACACGGTGCCGAGCCTTCGCGGAGCACGAAAACACAGGTGGTGATACCGGCTTGTCACAAGTGCGCCGGCGGGCGTGCCGTGCTCCTCCTCGTTTGGCAGCAGCCGGTGCTATGATACATCTATTGCAGGGCCACCCGTTGTCCGCGCTGAGGGAGAAGGTCGCATGCTTGGATTGCTCGCCCTGCTCACGGCGTCCGTCTTCTTCGGCGCCGCCATTTACATCAACGTCGCCGAACAGCCGGCGCGGCTCGGGCTGGATGACCGCGCGGCGCTTGCCGAGTGGGGTCCCGCCTATCGGCGCGGCTTCGAAATGCAGGCTTCGCTCGCGATCGTTTCCGGCCTCCTCGGCGCCTCGGCATGGTGGCAGACGGGCAATCCGCTCTGGGGTCTCGGGGCGGCGATTATCATTCTGAACTGGCCCTACACCCTGCTCGCCATCATGCCCGTCAATCGGCGCCTGGAAGCGACGCGCCCGGAAGAGGCCGGGGATGAGACCCGTGCGCTTCTCGTGCGCTGGGGCACGCTCCATGCCGGCCGAAGCGCGCTCGGCGCGGTAGCGGCGGCAATCTATCTGATTGCCGCATCGCGCGGGTTCTGAGCCGTCATCAAACCGTCATGAATGGCGACTAACATATCCATAAATCTGGATTTCTGGATATATGAAAAAGAAAACAGCCCTCGCCGCGCTCGCCGCCCTTGGCCAGGACACCCGGCTCGAAGTCTTCCGCCTCCTGGTGCGCGCCGGACCGGATGGCGTCCCGGCCGGCGAGATCGCCGCGCGGATCGGCACCGTCCAGAACACCACGTCGGCGCATCTGAAGGTGCTCGACCAAGCCGGTCTCGTGCACGCCGAACGCGACGGGCGGACAGTGCGCTACGTCGCCGACATGACCGGCTTCCGCGACCTGCTCGCCTATCTCATGGAAGACTGCTGCAACGGCAATCCCGAACTATGCCGTCCGGTCATCCAGGCCGTAACCTGCAATTGTTGAGGAGGAACAATCGTGACCGACCATAAGCCATTCAACGTTCTTTTTCTTTGCACCGCCAATTCCTCGCGTTCGATCATGGCCGAGGCGCTCCTCAATCGACTCGGCCAAGGCAAGTTCAAGGCATTTTCGGCCGGATCCCAACCCAAGGGCAAAGTTCATCCCCTCGCCCTGGAACTCCTTCAGAGCCTCAACTACGACACTTCCTTCGCGCGCTCCAAAAGCTGGGACGAGTTCGCAACTCCGGATGCGCCGAAAATGGATTTTGTCTTCACCGTCTGCGACGATGCTGCCAATGAAGCCTGCCCCGTCTGGCCGGGGCAGCCGGTATCTGCGCATTGGGGCGTGCCGGATCCGGCCGCGGCGGAAGGCAGCGAGCCGGAAAAACACTTTGCCTTTGCTGAAGCCTATCGGATGCTGAACACCCGGATCTCGACCTTCATCAGCCTGCCGATGAGCTCTCTCGACAAGCTCGCCCTCAAGCAGCGCCTCGACGAGATCGGCCGCGATAGGCCGAACGCGGGCTGACCGACGATGGCATTCGATCTCCCCCGCCGCCTCGCGGCCGAAGCGCTCGGCACCGCCATGCTCGTCGCCACCGTCGTCGGCTCCGGGATCATGGCTGACAGGCTCACGGATGACGTGGCGCTTTCGTTGCTCGGCAATACGATCCCAACGGGGGCGATCCTCGTCGTGCTGATCACCGTTCTCGGACCACTCTCCGGCGCGCATTTCAACCCGGCCGTGACGATGGTCTTTGCGCTCCGGCGCAAGATCGAGGCGAATGCGGCACTCTTCTATGTCGTCGCGCAGATCGTCGGCGGCATCGCCGGGTCGGTCGTCGCGCACGCCATGTTCGAGCTTCCGTTGATCCAGATTTCCGCGACCGCGCGCACCGGTACCGGCCAGTGGCTCGCCGAGGCAGTCGCCGCCTTCGGCCTCGTCCTCACCATCCTCGCCGGGCTTCGGTTCCGGTCGGATGCCATTCCATGGCTGGTCGGGCTCTATATCACGGCCGCCTACTGGTTCACCGCATCGACCTCCTTCGCCAATCCGGCGGTCGCGATTGCGCGCGCACTGTCGGACACCTTTGCGGGCATCCGCCCCGTCGACCTGCCCGGGTTCATCCTCGCCGAGATTTTCGGTGCATTGCTGGCGATGGCGCTTGCCGGCTGGATGCTGACGGAGGAGAAACCGAGAATTCAAGCGCTCAACGAGCTGAAAGGTGCTGAATGACCATGGACGTCAAGATCTATCACAATCCCGCCTGCGGCACCTCCCGCAACACGCTGGGGATGATCCGCAACGCCGGGATCGAGCCGACCGTCATCGAATATCTGAAGACGCCGCCATCGCGCGACGAACTCGTCCGGATGATCGCCGATGCGGGCCTGACGGTGCGTGAAGCGATCCGCGAGAAGGGCACACCCTATGAGGAACTCGGCCTCGACGATCCGGCATTGACGGACGACCAGTTGCTGGACGCGATGCTCGAGCACCCGATCCTGATCAATCGGCCGTTCGTGGTGACGCCGCTCGGCACCCGACTCTCGCGGCCCTCCGAGCTTGCTCGAGATCCTGCCGGACACGCACAAGGGGCCGTTCAGCAAGGAGGACGGTGAAAAGGTACTGGACGACGAAGGCAAGCGCATTGTCTGATCTGCCAGCAGCATCCCCGGAGCACCTGCGCCTTCCCGACAGGGAGGCGCTGCGCCCGCCATTCGCGACGCATCCGCCGCGCATCCTCATCCTCTACGGCTCGCTGCGTGCGGTTTCCTACAGTCGGCTGCTGGCGCAGGAAGCGGCGCGTCTGCTTACGCATTTCGGCTGCGAGGTGCGTATCTTCGATCCGGCCGGGCTGCCGCTGCCGGATGGCGCGCCCGTGAACCATCCCAAGGTCCACGAGCTTCGGGAGCTTTCCCAATGGTCGGAGGGCCAGGTCTGGGCGAGTCCGGAGCGTCACGGTGCGATGAGCGGCATCATGAAGGCGCAGATCGACTGGATACCGCTTTCGGTCGGCTCGATTCGCCCGACGCAAGGAAAGACACTGGCCGTCATGCAGGTGTCCGGCGGCTCGCAATCCTTCAATGCCGTCAACCAGATGCGCGTGCTCGGCCGCTGGATGCGGATGATCACCATTCCCAACCAGAGTTCCGTCGCCAAGGCGTTTCAGGAATTCGACGCCGACGGCCGCATGAAGCCTTCCTCCTACTATGACAGGGTCGTCGATGTCTGCGAGGAACTGGTCAAGTTCACGCTTCTCACCCGCGACGTCTCGGACTATCTGACCGACCGCTACAGCGAGCGGAAGGAGGAGGCCGCCAAACTCGAGCAGCGGGTTTCGTTAAAGTCGATTTGACGCGGTCAAGGCTATTTCGAGTTCCATCGAAATAGCCTTGACTCCATCTTCAGCGCTGTTACGCTTGTTTCCATGAAACTCGAAAAAGCAGCCGCCCAGCTCGAAGCACTGGGCAATCCCACCCGCCTGCAGCTCTACCGGACGCTCGTCCGGGCGGGCGAGGACGGGCTTGCCGTCGGGCGCATCCAGGAGAAGCTCGAAATCGCGGCGTCAACGCTCTCGCATCACCTCAAGCGCCTGGTCGACACCGACCTCGTGACGCAGGAGCGGCAGGCAACGACGCTGATCTGCCGCGCCAATTATCCCGGTATGCAGGCGCTGGTCGGCTATCTCGTCGACGAATGCTGTGCCGATTCCCGATGCGGGACGGCCGAGAAGGAGGTCGCGGCCTGACCCCTTTTTTTGCCCCGATAATTCGAATATACCGGAAATATGGAAGGAGAAGACATGAGCAGTAGTGCCGCACTTCCCGTTGCCGTTATCGGAGCAGGCCCGGTCGGTTTGGCGGCGGCCGCACATCTCGTCGCCCGCGGCATCGAGCCGATCGTCTTCGAACGCGGCGACGTAGTCGGGACCTCTCTACTGGAATGGGGCCACGTCCAGGTCTTTTCGCCCTGGACCTACAACATCGACCCCGCCGCACGCTCGCTCCTCGAGGCTGCAGGTTGGCAGGCACCCGCCGGCGACGGACTGCCGACGGGAAGCGAAATCGTGCGGGACTACCTGACCCCGCTTGCCGCCCTGCCCGCGATCGCGCCGAACATCCGCCTGGGCTCGACCGTCGTCGCCGTCACGCGCGAGGGGCTGGACAAGGTCTCCTCGGCCAACCGTGCCACAGCCCCCTTCATCGTCCGCTTTGCAGACCATAACGACAACGAAGAGCAGGTCCGCGCCCGCGCAGTCATCGACGCCTCCGGCACCTGGACGCAGCCCAATCCGATCGGCATCGACGGCCTGACCGTCGCCGGAGAGGCTGCGGCGCGGGATCAAATCGCCTACGGCATTCCCGACGTCGGCGGCGCGCGGCGCATGGACTATGCGGGCAAGCGCGTGCTGGTCATCGGCGGAGGCCACTCGGCCATCAACACGGCCCTGGCGCTGATGGAGCTTCAGAAGACGGCGCCAGGAACGGAGGTTCTCTGGGCGCTCCGTCGCAAAGGCGTCGAGCGGCTGCTCGGCGGCGGGCTGAACGACCAGTTGCCGGCCCGCGGTGCGCTCGGCCTTGCGGCCAGACGGGCTATGAACGAGAACCGGCTGACCATGCTGGCCCCCTTCGCCGTCGAACGCATTTCGCTCCGGGAACGTCGCCTCGCCGTGATGGCACTGCTCGATGGCAAGCCGTTCTCGATCACCGTGGATCGAATCGTCGTGGCGACCGGATTCCGGCCTGACTTCTCGTTCCTGCGGGAACTGCGGCTTGCGCTGGACCCAGCCGTCGAAGCGCCGCCAGCGCTCGCTCCACTGATCGATCCGAATTTCCATTCCTGCGGCACAGTTCCGCCTCACGGCGCTGTCGAACTCGCCCATCCGGAGCCGGGTTTTACGATCGTCGGCTCAAAATCCTATGGACGTGCGCCGACTTTCCTGATGGCGACCGGATACGAGCAAGTGCGCTCCGTCGTCGCCGAGATCGCCGGTGACCACGAAGCGGCACGCGAGGTGCGCCTCGTGCTTCCGGAGACCGGTGTTTGCAGCGCCGACCATATTGTCGGCTCCGATCGTTCCGCCGGGTGCTGCGGCGGGCCGGCGCCCGCAGCCGTCGATGCCTGCTGCGCCGCGGATGCCGAAGCGAAGGCGGTCAACAGGTCAGGATGCGGTTGCGGCGGGCCCGCGGAGATGCCAAGGAGCGGCGGAACCGACCGGATCGTGGAAACCGCCGGATGAGCGAACGCAGGATACCCGCCGCGGCGCTTTGGGCCTTGGGCCTGACGCAGATCGTCGGCTACGGCACGCTGTATTACAGCTTCAGCATTCTCGCGCCCGACATGGCGCGCGAGCTCGAATGGCCGGAGCAATGGGTCTTCGGCGCGCTCTCCGTCGCGCTGCTCATCGGCGGTCTCTTTGCGCCGATCGCGGGAAAATGGGCGGACAGCCTCGGCGCCGGCCGCATCATGACACTTGGATCGGCCGGCGCGGCCGTGGCGCTTCTTGCCTGCGCGGCCGCGCCCGGCCGCTCGGCCTTCGTGCTCGCGCTCGTGGCGATGGAACTCGCGTCTTCCTTCGTGCTCTATAGCGCCGCCTTCGTCGCAGTCGTGCAGTTCGGCGGCAGCAATGCGCAGCGAAGCATCACCCACCTGACCTTGATCGCCGGCTTCGCCTCAACGCTCTTCTGGCCGCTGACGAGCGCGATGCATCAAAGCTTCTCCTGGCGAGAGGTTTACGTCGCTTTTGCCGCGATGCACCTTGTCCTCTGCCTGCCGATCCATGCCTGGATCGCGCGGTTGACGCGCCGCGCGGCAGTCGCCGCTCCATTCTTGGCGGCAATTGCGACGGCAACGCACGAACGACCGATCGCCGTCGCATCACAAGACCGCTCCATCGTTTTCCTACTGATGCTCACCGGTTTTGCGGTCGAAGGCTTCGTCCTGTCGTCGATCCTCATCCACATGGTGCCTTTGACGTCGGCGCTCGGCATGGGAACGGCCGGTCTTCTCGTCGCCAGCCTCTTCGGGCCGGCGCAGGTGGCAAGCCGGCTGGTCAACATGCTGTTCGGCCGCGGGCTGCGGCAGGTCTGGCTGGCGCTCATCGCCGCAACCTTGCTGCCGCTCGCGCTCATCGTTCTCTTGACGACGAACCCGTCGATGCCCGGGGCAATCGTCTTCGCAATCCTGTTCGGACTTGGCTCCGGCCTCACCAGCATCGTCGGCGGCACGCTGCCGCTCGAGCTGTTCGGCCGCGAAGGATACGGTGCCCGGCTCGGCTGGGTTACCGCTGCCCGGCAGGTTTCGTCGGCCCTCGCTCCCTTCGCGCTGGCGCTGGCGATGGCTGGGACGGGCGTTACCCCGTCGCTCTGGGCAATGGTTGCGCTCGGCGCGATCGGCGTGGCGACCTTTTCAGGGATCGCCTTGATCAGGCGGAGGCACGAAAGCGCGGCTGGAGACCGGGCGCCCATCGGCAGCGACGCCCGCATCCACTTGCAGCTTTAAGCAATTCCAGGTGCGTAACGGTTTTCCGTCCGCTCGTTTCAGAGTTAGACGCGGGATTACAGCGCTTCAACCGCTGCTGCGGCAGCGTCCATTTCCTCGTGCAGCTTGCGCTCCTCGTCCGCGTGCGGCTTGGTGAAGCGTGCGATGACGAGATAGGCGACCGGCGTGAGGTAGAGGGTCACGATCACCGCAAGGCCCAGCCCGCCGACGAGCACCCAACCGAGTGCGATGCGCGCCTCGGCCCCTGCCCCGCTCGCCAGAACCAGCGGTACAGCGCCGACGACGGTCGCGATCATCGTCATCATCACGGGTCTCAGGCGGATATTGGCGGCGTTCTCGATGGCGCTGCGCACATCCTGGCCGCGGTCGCGCAGCTGATTGGCAAACTCTACGATCAGGATGCCGTTCTTCGCCATGATGCCGACCAGCATGACGAGCCCGATCTGGCTGTAGATGTTCAGCGTGTTGCCGGTCACAATCATCGCGAAGACGGCGCAAGCGAGCCCGAGCGGCACCGTCGACATGATGATGACACCGCTGATGAAGCTTTCGAACTGTGCTGCGAGCACCAGGAAGATGATGACGATCGCAAAGCCGAAGGTGATGAACAGGCCATTGGCATTCTCGTCGAGCGTCGCGGCTTCGGCCAGCGGCATCACGCGCGATCCCGGTGGCAGCAGCGGTTCCGCCATCTCCTCCACCATCGACAGCGCCTCGCCGAGCGCCAGGTCCGATTTCAGGCCGGCCGAAAGCGACACGGCGCGAAGCTGTGACTCGCGCGAGAGCTGGGGCGCCACGGCCTTTTCCTCGATCGTCGCGATGGTCGACATAGGCACGATGCGGCCGTCGCGGGCCTTGACGAAGATGTTCTGCAGGTCCGTCGGGTCGTTGAGCGGCGTGGTCGACGAAAGCAGCTTGACCGGATAGGCATCGCCCTCGACGAAGATATCGACAACGCTGCTGCCGTCGAGCATCGCTTGAAGCGCCCAGGACAGGCCGCTGATGTCGACGCCGAGATCAGACGCGCGCTCGCGGTCGATCGTCACCGACAGTTGCGCCTGGTTGGCCTCGTAGTTGAGCCGCACGTTCTCGAAGCGGCCGGTGTCCTCGATCGCGCGAAGGAGCTTTGCCGCCGCGTCGCCGAGCTTCGTATAATCGTTGCCGACCAGCGCCACCTGGAGGCCGCTGCCGGCACCGCGAATACCGAGGCTGTTCGCCTGGATGGTGAAGGCGCGGACGGAAGGAATGGCCGCGGTCACCTTGTTTATGTCGGCGACGATCTGCTGCTGCGTGCGCTCCCGCTCCTCCCACGGGGCGAGCGTCAACACCATGAACCCGCTATTGGCCGAGCCGCCTTGCCCGGAGATCGAAAAGACGTTGCTGATCTCGCCGGACCGGACGAGCGGCTGAAGCCCCTCCTCGATGCGACGCATCTGGGCCTGCGCATATTCGAGCGAGACGCCCTGCGGCGCGTTGATCCTGAGCATGACCTGCGAACGGTCTTCGTTCGGCGTCAGCTCTGATTTGAGCGTCAGGAACCCTGCCGCGCCCGCCATGGTAAAGAAGGCAGCGACCACGAAAACAATGAGCGGGGCGTTGAGGCACGCGCGAAGCGTCGTGCGATAAAAGGCGGCAGCCCGCGCGCCGAAACGCTGCATCACACCCTCATGTGCGTGGGCCTCCTTCGTCAGCATGCGCGAGGCGAGCATGGGGCACAGCGTCAGCGACACGAAGGATGAAAGCAGGATTGAGAAGGCGAGCACGAAGCCGAATTCACGGAAAAGCCCGCCCGTCTGTCCCGGCAGGAACGAGAGAGGGACGAAAACGGCGGCAAGCGTCGCCGTCGTCGCCAGCACCGCGAAGAACACCTCGAGTGTGCCGTGCACGGCGGCAGCGCGGGGGCCAAGCCCTTCCGCCCGGCGCCGGACGATGTTTTCCAGGACCACGATGGCATCGTCCACGACGAGGCCGGTCGCCAGCACGATCGCCAGCAGCGTCAGGATATTGATCGAGAAACCGGCGAGATAGATCGCCGCGAGCGTGCCTATCAACGCGATCGGCATCGAAATCGCCGGTATCAGCGTCGCCCGCCAGTCGAGCAGGAAGAGATAGATGACGAAGGTGACGATGAAGACGGCGACGGCAAGCGCGATCTCGACCTCGTGGATTGCGCCGTTGATGAACACCGCATCATCGCTGGTGATCTTTAGTTCCGTCCCCTCGGGAAGGATGTCCGATGAGATCGTGGCGACCACGTTGCGCACGCCTTCGGAGATATCGACCGTGTTCGACTGGGCCTGGCGGATGATGCCGAGGCCGATGCCCTGCCGTCCATTGGAGCGCAGCGCGGTCGTGCCGGTGTCCGGGCCGAGCGTCACGGTCGCGACGTCGCGCAGCCGGACATTGTCGCCGAGAATGAGATTTTCGAACTGCTCGGGTGTCTGCAGGTCCGCCGTCGCGCGGACCGAGATGTCCTGGCTGGCGCTCGTCAGCGAACCGGCCGGCACGTCATAGGAGGCGTCGGCGAGCGCCTCGCGAAGATTGGCGACCGTGACGCCGCGTCCGGCGAGCTTCGCCTGATTGACGTCGATGCGGAAGATCTTTTCCTGCTCGCCGTATGCGGTGACGTCGGCGACGCCCTCGACAGCCGCCAGCCGATCGCTGATCTCGTTCTCGACGAGCAGCGTCATGTCCTCCATCGTCATGGTATCGGAGGTCAGCGCCAGGCGTATGATGGGCTGGCTGTCGGAGTCCGCCTTCACGATCCGCGGCTCCTCCGCGTCATCCGGCAACTGGCCCGCGATCCGGCCGAGTGCATCGCGGATATCGTTCGCCGCCTGGCCGATATCAGTGGTGTCGGAGAATTCGAGCGTCACGCGACTGCGCCCGAAGGAGGAGCTGGAGGAAATGCCCTTGATGCCCTGGACGCGCGAGACGGCCCCCTCGATCACCGAGGTCACCTCCCGGTCGATGGTCTCAGGCGATGCGCCTTCGAACTCGGTCGTCACCGACACGACAGGCTGGTCGACCTGCGGCAGTTCGCGAATTTCGATGCCGTTCCAGGCGGCAAGGCCTGCAACGACGATCAGCGTGTTGACCACCAGCGCGAAGATCGGCCGGCGGATGAAAAGCGCGGTAAAGCCGGTCTTTCCCCCCTGGCCTCCGCCCTTGCCGTGATGGCCGCCGATTCCGAGGTTCATTGCGCCTCTCCCGCGACCTTCTGCTGAGGATCGGGCCGGTTTTCACCGGCAATGCGCACCGCGCCGCCGTCGCGCAGGCGCTGCACGCCCTCGGTCACGATGCGGTCGCCCTCGGCAAGAGACGCGTCGACAAGCACCTTGTCCGGATTGCGCTGGATGATCTTGACCGGCACCCGCTCGCTGCGGTCACCGTTGACCCGCCAGATATAGGATCCTTCCGAGCTCCACTGGATCGCGAGCGGATCGACCGTCGGATAACGGTCCCCGTCGAAAGCCATGGTGACCGAGAAGGACATGCCTGCCCGCAGCATGTCATCGGGATTTTCGAGCCGCGCGCGGACTCTAAGCGTCCGGCTCGCCTGGTCGAGACGGTTGTCGATCGCGTGGATCACGCCTTCGAGCTGCCGCCCGGCTTGAGCGATCGCGTTCGCCATCACCGGCTGGCCGACGAAAATCTTGCTGGCGAAGCGTTCCGGCACCCAGAAATCGACAAGGATCTGCGAGCGGTCGTCCACCACCGCGATCGGCGTCGACGTCGTGACGTAGTCACCGACATTGACGGTGATGATGCCGACGACGCCCTTCGAGGGCGCGACGATATCGCGGCGTCTGAGATCGAGCTCTGCCGTTTTCAGCGCCAGTTCTGCCGCCTGAAGCGCGATTTCCGCGTCGCGGACCTCGACTGCCGTCACCGCCCGTGCCGTGCTGAGATTGCGATAGCGCTGCACCTTTTCCTGCGCGCTGTCGCGCGTGAGCCTCGCCTGCTCGGCGGCAATCCGCTGGTCATCGCTATCGAGCCTGGCGATCACCTGGCCCTCTGCGATCCTGTCGCCGGACCTTACCAGGATTTCGGTGAGATTGCCGGTCGCTGTCGGCGTCACGGTGACGGAGTGGATCGCTTCACCATTGCCGATGGCGTTGAGCCTGTCGTTGACGATCGCGCTTGCCGACGGCCTGACGACGACCAGCGCCGCATCCCCGAAGCCGCCCTGGCCACCCTGCCCGCGCCCGCCGTTGCGCCGTCCACCGCTTCCGCCTTCGCCATCCTGCGGCTTCGACAGTGCATCGATCAGCGGGTGCGAAACGCCGATGGCCGCCAGCGTTTCGCCCGCGCCGGGCGCGAAACGCACCCAGGCAACCGCGCCCACGGTGAGCACAACGAAGCTGACAGCCAGCTGCTTCCAAAGCCGCATTCACATCTCCAAATGAAAAGCACGCTCCAGCGCGGCCCGTGCCGGCGGAGCGTTCCGATATGCGCCCGAGTATCGTTATTTGCGTGCCTTCGGGCAATCTCGGAATGCCATCATTACGCAATTGTAATAAAAGCGAATTTGTTGGCGGCATGATGGCGCGCGCCATCAAGCAGCGATTGCAGGAGTTTTACTGGACAACCGATATTTACAGGCTTCGCGGCTGGGCTATGCTGTGTTCGGCCTCACCATTTCCGATCGGCTTCCTCGTTCAGCTCATTCTGGGAGAAGAACAATGTGCGATGCATGCGTCATGGAATCGGTAAAACAGCGAATGCTGTCGCGGCGCGGCTTTTTCCGCGCCGCCGCGGCCGGCACGGCGGGTATCGCCGCCGCCGGCATGGGAATAGCACCGCCGGCGCTTGCGGCCGGCCACACAAGCGTGACCGATCTCACCCATGAACTCTACGAGGAGTTCCCGACCTACTTCGGTCAGCAGCAGTTCTTCCGCGAGCAGAAGTTCAGCTACGCCAAGGAAAAGTTCAACCTCTTCGAACTCCGGGTGAACGAACATACTGGGACCCATGTCGATGCGCCGCTGCATTTCTCCGCCGACGGCATGTCGGTCGCAGAACTGCCGGTCGAGAAACTCGTGGTGCCGCTCTGCGTCGTCGATATCCGAGAGAAAGCGGCAGGCAATGCCGATGCGCAGATAACGCCCGACGACATCAAGGCATGGATCGGCGTCAATGGCGACATCCCGGAAAACGCCTGCGTCGCCATGCTTTCCGGCTGGGCCGGCCATCTCGGAACCGATAAGTTCCGCAATGCCGACGCCGAAGGCAAGCTCCATTTCCCGGGCTTCCACGTAGAGGCTGCCAAGTTCCTGCTCGAAGAAACGCAGGCCGCCGGCATCGCCGTCGATACGCTTTCGCTCGATTTCGGCGCCTCGCCGGATTTCGCCACCCATTATGCCTGGCTGCCGCAAGGCCGCTGGGGGCTCGAGGCCGCGGCCAATCTCGACAAGTTGCCGGTCAAGGGCGCGACCCTGGTGCTCGGTGCACCGAAGCACCGCGGCGGCACCGGCGGCCCGGCCCGGGTCTTCGCCCTCGTCTGACAACCGGTCGCGCAAACGCAATGTAAGCTCGGAGAGAAAGCATGAGCACTGTCGTCCCGCCGCCCGATCCAGAAGCCGACCCGCGCATAAAGGCGGTCTTCGACGACATCCGCGTCACGCGGAAATCGGATTTCATCAACAATATGTGGCTCTGGCTCGCCTTCGACATGGAGCTCCTGGAACGAACCTGGGCGGAAGTGAAGGCGGTGATGGCGACACCCTCCGCCCTCGATCCGCTGGTGAAGGAAATGCTCTATATCGCCGTTTCCGTAACCAACGGCTGCGGCTACTGCATCCACTCCCACACGGCAGCGGCCAAGGCCAAGGGCATGACAGAGGCGCAGCACACCGATCTCCTGCGCGTCATCTCGCTTGCCGCCAAGACCAATCAGTTGGCAACAGCGCTGCAGGTCCCGGTCGATCCAGCGTTCGATGCGGCAGGCGAAAATTGATGACTGCGGATGCAGCAAAACGCCACTACATGTGTCCCCAATCGGAATCGATTAGGGACAGAAACATGCTGCAATTCAAAGAGCTACAGCGATCTTTTGTGCTTCTGAAAAGAAGCACGGCGCTGTAGTCTTTCCACAGGCTTGCTCTCGCGCTTGAAGAATCCGGAATAAAAGAGGAACATCCTTTCTGGCCTTTCGGTCCCGAATCACTACATTGGGCCGCATGACCAAAGGTTTTGACGACATTCCCTTCTTCGACGAGGAGCCGGCGCCGCGCAAACCCGCCGCCGCCGGCGGTATCGCCGCGCGCGCCATGGCCGCCCGCGACAAGGCCAAGCGTCCGGACTACCTCTCCGGCCTCAATCCCGAGCAGACCGAGGCTGTCGAGACGCTCGAAGGCCCTGTGCTCGTGCTCGCTGGTGCCGGTACCGGCAAGACCCGCGTTCTGACGACCCGCATCGCCCATATCCTTTCGACCGGCCGCGCCTTCCCCTCGCAGATCCTCGCAGTCACCTTCACCAACAAGGCCGCGCGCGAGATGAAGGAGCGTATCGGCGTGCTCGTCGGCCATGCGGTCGAAGGCATGCCCTGGCTCGGCACCTTCCACTCGATCGGCGTCAAGCTCCTGCGCCGCCATGCGGAGTTGGTCGGCTTAAGGTCGGATTTCACCATCCTCGACACAGACGATGTCGTGCGGCTGATCAAGCAGCTCATCCAGGCTGAAGGGCTCGACGACAAGCGGTGGCCGGCAAAACAATTCGCCGGCATGATCGACACCTGGAAGAACAAGGGCCTCGACCCCTCGCAGATTCCGGAAGGCGACGCCCGCGCCTTCGCCAACGGCAAGGGCCGCGAACTCTACGCCGCCTACCAGAACCGGCTCCTGACGCTCAACGCCTGCGATTTCGGCGACCTGCTGCTGCACCCGATCCGGATGTTCCGCGCCAATCCGGACGTGCTCCGGGAATATCACGGCAAATTCCGCTACATCCTCGTCGACGAATACCAGGACACCAACACTGCGCAGTATATGTGGCTGCGGCTCTTGGCGCAGCGTCCGCAGGGCAAGGCTGCCGTCGCGAGGGCCGCGCCCGCTGGCGAAGCCCGAGCCAGCCAGGGCTGGCCGGACGACGTTTCGTCCGCCCCCGCGGAGCGCAGCCGTGCTAGCGGCGACAGCGCGAGCGCAAACAAACAGCAGCAGATAAACATCTGCTGCGTCGGCGACGACGATCAGTCGATCTATGGCTGGCGCGGGGCGGAGGTGGACAACATCCTCCGCTTCGAGAAAGACTTCCCCGGCGCCAGGGTCATCAAGCTCGAGCGCAACTACCGCTCGACCGAACATATCCTCGGCGCCGCCGCGCATCTGATCGCCCATAACGAAGGCCGGCTCGGCAAGACGCTCTTCACCGAGCGCACCAATCCGGACGACGAGAAGGTGCATGTGCATGCCGCCTGGGATTCCGAAGAGGAAGCCCGCGCCGTCGGCGAGGAGATAGAACAGCTCCAGCGACAGAAGCATAACCTGAATGACATCGCGATCCTGGTGCGCGCCTCGTTCCAGATGCGCGAATTCGAAGACCGCTTCGTCACCCTCGGCCTCAACTATCGCGTCATCGGCGGCCCGCGCTTCTACGAGCGGCTCGAAATCCGTGACGCCATGGCCTATTTCCGCCTCGTCTGCCAGCCGGCCGATGACCTCGCCTTCGAGCGCATCGTCAACACGCCGAAGCGCGGTCTGGGCGACACCACGGTGCGCACGCTGCACGACTATGCCCGCGCCCGTGACATCCCGATGCTCGCCGCCGCGACCGAGATCATCGAGACCGACGAGTTGAAGCCGAAGGCGCGCAAGGCGCTCTTCGACGTCGTCACCGATTTCCGCCGGTGGCAGACGCTGCTCGAAACGACGCCGCACACCGAACTCGCCGAGCAGATCCTCGACGAGAGCGGCTACACCGCCATGTGGCAGGCCGACAAGTCGGCGGAAGCCCCGGGGCGGTTGGAAAACCTGAAGGAACTCATCCGCTCGATGGAGGCCTTCGAGTCGATGCGCGGCTTCCTGGAACATGTCGCGCTCGTCATGGACGCCGAGCAGAACGAAGACATGGATGCCGTCTCGATCATGACGCTGCATTCGGCCAAGGGCCTGGAGTTCGACACGGTGTTCCTGCCGGGCTGGGAGGAAGGCCTCTTCCCCCACCAGCGCGCGCTCGACGAGGGCGGCCGCGCCGGCCTTGAGGAAGAACGCCGCCTCGCCTATGTCGGCATCACCCGCGCCAAGCGCCGCTGTCATATCTGGTTCGTCTCGAACCGCCGCATCCACGGCCTCTGGCAATCCACGATGCCTTCGCGTTTCCTCGACGAACTGCCGATCGACCATGTGGAAGTCGCCGAGCAGGACGTCTCCTACGGCGGCTACGGACGCGGCGGCTATGGCCAATCGCGTTTCGACAAGGCCGATCCCTTCGAGAACTCCTATCAGACCCCCGGCTGGAAGCGGGCCCAGCAGCACCGCTCGGAGGCCACCCGCGACAATTGGGGCACCCGCTCCGGCCACGCCGTCGAGCGTATCGGCTACGGCGAGTCCGGCCCCCGCACCCGCATGATCGAAGGCGAATTGGTCGCCAAGTCGACGACCTCTGAGCCCTCCCGCTTCAACATCGGCGACCGCGTCTTCCACCTCAAATTCGGCAACGGCAACATCGCCGCGATCGAAGGCAACAAACTGACAATCGACTTCGATCGAGCCGGACAGAAGCGCGTGCTGGATGGGTTTGTCGAGCGGGTGTGATCAAGCCGATCCGTCCTTCACATTGGACGGATCACGGCGGCATCAAACGCAACGCTCGGCCATTCACCGCGCCGATGCGCCGTGGCTTGGTGCCGCCGATTCCACCGTTACGATCTGCACAGGGGGCACTCAAATCATCATCTTGTACATGACGAAGCCGGACTTCTGCGCCACCTGGTCGTAAAGCCGCATCGCCTTGACGTTGCTCTCGTGCGTCAACCAGTAGACGCGCGATGATCCTGCCCGTCGCGCTGCGTCAAAGACACCGTTGATCAGCGCCTGGCCGACGCCTTTGCCGCGCGCGGCATCGTTGATGAAGAGATCCTGGAGATAGCAATTCGGCTGGATCGAGGTGGTGCTGCGGTGAAAGACATAATGCGTCAGCCCGATCAGCCGGCCCTTGCTTTCGGCAACCAGCGCATGCATCGGTTCATAGGCATCGAAGAAGCGCGACCAGGTCATGAGCGTGATGTCCGACGTGAGCGCGGTTTCGCCCAAGCGGCCGTAGAAGGCGTTGTAGCCTTCCCAAAGCGGCAGCCATCGATCGTAGTCACTGCGCACGACGGGCCGGATGGATAGGTCTTCGGTCATTTTTTCGAACCTACGGAAAAGGCCCTGCAGAGGGCGAGAGGATAAACCCTGGCACCGATCCGGTCTATGCGGCGGTGGGATGCCCTCTCATCGCCCCGACAATCTCCTCCACGTCGCTGAGGATGGCGTCACCCATATAAGCGATGTTGTCGAAGGATCGCTCGGCCGCCTCCTGATGCCCCGCTCCGCAGGCGTCGCGGATGACGATCGGAACGAAGCCGAGGTCCGCGCCGTGGCGCACGGTCGGATCGATGCCGATCTCGGTAGCGATACCGCAGATCGCGAAGGATGTTATGCCGAGATCACGCAGGATGATCGAGAGCGGCGTGCCTTCGAAGGCCGAAAAGGTGATCTTGTCGAGGATGGCCTCGTTTTCGCGGGGCGCTAGTTCGGGAACGATTTCGAAGCCTGGCGTGCCACGCAGGAACCAGGGCGTGACCGCGTCTGGATCGTCCGTGCCCTGCCAGGCCATCGCCTGACGAAGCTGGAACGCGCCCATCAATTCGCGCGGCATCGACATGTGCCGCAGGAAAATGACCGGATAGCCGCCGTCGCGGGCGGCCTCGATGACCTTCAGGACCTTGGCAGTGATCTCCGCACCGTCCTTGACCTGCTGGACGATGCCGGCCTGCATGTCATAGACGACGAGCGCCATCCGGTGCGGACGACAAAAATCCCGCAACGTTCTTCCAATTCCAAGTCCAGCGATCATCAGCCTCTCCTCTCCTTTGTCAAAGACATGAGGCGGGCGTTCGAAAATTCAAGCTGGACCACAGCGCCGCGCGTCCTGTCAGACGCGCAAAAACTGTAACACTTTGGACTGCTGCATGTGTTTGTTCTTACGGCTACGATATGCGGCGGGACGGAATGTCGTCGCGGCCGGACGATCTTGTCCTGCCGGAAGCTCACGGGCCATCGCCCCTCGCCTCCTTCAGGAGCGCAACCACCTCCGCGTCCGTCGTCTGCTCGAAATCGTCGTAATAGATGCTGACCGCATGGAACGGGCTGGGGCTCGCAAGACAGACGATCCGATCGACCTGCCGGCGCAGGCTGGCGACGGCGCTCGGCGGCGCAACCGGAACGGCGAGCATCAGGGCCGCAGCGCCCTCCTGCCGCAGCGCCTGGATTGCCGCCTTGGCGGTCCCGCCGGTGGCGATACCGTCATCGACGAGAACGACGTTGCGTCCCTTCGGCGAAAGGCGCGGCCGGTCGCCGACGTAGAGCGCCCGGCGACGCGTAAGTTCAAGCCGCTGGCGCTCGGTTTCCGCCTTCACATAGGCTTCGGGTGGACGCACGAGGCGCATCGCCTCCTCGTTCAGCACGAGTTGCGGCTCTTCGCCGTCGACGAGAGCGCCGAGGCCGAACTCGGAATGCCCGGGCGCACCGACCTTGCGCACGATCAGGAGTTCGAGCGGCGCGCCGAGATAGGCGGCGACCTCGAAGGCCACCGGAACGCCGCCGCGCGGCAGCGCCATCACCACGGGATCGGCAAAGCCTTCGCGCTCGATTGCGCGAGCGAGCTTTCGGCCCGCATCGACCCTGTCCGCAAAAGGTATGCTTTCACCGGACATGGCACCCGCTCCTTTCGGCCCTTCCGCTTCGGCTCTCCCCTTCCGCAAGGACAACCGCATCGCGGTCAACCAATCGCTAAAATTGCATCAAAATTCGCCGGCTTTCGTTAATGCGCCACAGGTACCAATGACGTCCATATTGGCTGGAACGCAAGCCGCCTTTCTATTTTAGCACAGGCCGTTTCGAAATGAGCTTTCTCCCTGCCATATCGTTCATTGCGCTTTTGCTGGTTCTGCCGGTTCTTTTGTCGCTGCGGCGCTCGACAGTCGCCGGGGTGCAGTTCTTTTGCCTGGCCTGTGCACTCTCGGCGCTCGCAATAGCGTCCATGATGGCGGCGGAAATAACCCGGGCCTTCCTTCCCGCCATGCTCGGCTACGCCACGCTGATATCCGCGAGCCTCTTCATCCTTCTGGGATTCCGCGGCTTCCTCGCGCTGTCGGCCCCTGCCTCCCTCTTCCCGGCACTGGCACTCGCGGCTGGCGCGGTTGGTCTGGTTGTCTCGTTGAATGGCTACGGTGGGCTCGGCGCCCGCGTGCTGATTGCCGCAGGTACTAATTCTGCCCTTCTCCTCGTTGCCGGTCTCGCCATGCTCGATCGCTGGCCGAAGGCGCACCCTCTGAGCCACGCGGTCATCGTCGCCTCCACCGCGATCGGCTGCGCGGCTGTCGTCTATGCGCTTGGCCCCTGGCATCAGAAGGCAGCGGGTGCTTCCGCTTCCCATGCAGCGATCGCCTTCGAATTCGGGCTTGCCGCGATGCGGGTCGCTTTTCTGCCGCTCCTGTTTCTCGCCGTGATCCTCACGGTCCAGAGCCGCGTGATCGCCAATCTCAGGATCACCATCGCCCGCGACGGACTGACCGGTGCCCTGTCGCGCGGGGCGCTGATCGAGGCGGGAGAGCGGATTTTCGTGGATTGCCTGACCCGGCGCCGGCCGCTTGCCTTCCTGCTGCTAGACCTCGATTATTTCAAGCAGATCAATGATCACTACGGCCACGCCTGCGGCGACATCGCGCTCACCCATTTCGCCGAGACGGTATCTGCCTTCCTCGATGGCCGCGGTGCCTTTGGCCGGATCGGAGGCGAGGAGTTCGGCCTGATCCTGCCCGACCACACGGAAGAGCAGGCGACGGCGCTCGCCGAGGCAATCTGCCGGACCGTGCGTGAAACGCCGGTCGGCCGCGTCCACCAGCGCATCCGGCTGACCGTCAGCATCGGCATCGCGGCCGCAGCGCCGGGCGATACGATTACCGACGTGATGATCCGCGCCGATCTGGCGCTTTACGATTCAAAGGCGGATGGCCGCGACCGCTGTACGATCGCTAGGCAGCGCCAGATCGACGCCAGCGCCCGCGCACTCGCGGCAGCGGCGGCGCAGTTGCGCCAGTCCGATATCCCGGAGCGGGAAAGTGTTGCTCCGCGCCGCATGACGCGCCGGCATCGATCCTGACATTCAAGCCCTGCCGCCTGCTTTGGCAGGCAGCTGCGGGCCGCACCTTCGCCTTGTTTTGCCGCGTCCGCCACCTATCTCAACGCTGCAATCCATCGGAGAATATTCATGTTCCGCCCCATCCGCATCCTGCTCCTTGCCGCCCTGGCCGCCTGTGCCATAGCGTCCCTCCCCGCGCGCGCCGAAACGGTCGGCGAAGTGGGCGTCGACTGGCTCGGCAACGACATCAAGATCGACGCCGTCCGTGACCCAAAGGTCAACGGTGTCACCTGCCACGTCACCTATTTCGACCGCAGCGTGATCGACCGCCTGAAGAACGGCAACTGGTTCGAAGATCCCTCCAACAATTCGATCGCCTGCCGGCAGACAGGGCCGATCACCATCGGCGACATCAACCTGTCCAGGGATGGAGAAGAGGTCTTCCGCTCCGGTCTGTCGCTGATCTGGAAGGATCTCCTGGTGACCCGCATCTACGACAAGGCCAATGACACGCTGATCTACCTCGCGCATTCGCGACAATTGACGGACGGATCGGCCAAGATGTCGATCACCACCGTTCCGCTCTTTGGCCAGACGGTCACCTGGGAGAATGGGCGCCCGCAGTAGCCCGCTCAAAGGCAATGGCGCTCAAAAGGAAAGGCGGGAGTCCCATCCCGCCTTGAGAATTGCTCACACTAGACGAATGTCAGGGTTTCGGCGGGACGATACCGCGGTAATAATCGCCTTCACCCGGGTCATAGCGTTCCTGATAGGTTCCGGTATTCGGATATATGACCCGACCATTGTCGATGCTGCCTGTCGGCGCCCGGTCGATGCTGCCTGTCGGCATCTCATCGACAGGAGCGGGGCTTTGCGGCATCGCCGTGGTTCGCATCTGGTTCAGCGTGCCCGGAGGGTTGTTCGGGTCGATGCCCTGGTAATAGGAGTCCGCAAAGGCTGGCGCCGCGGCGCCGACTACGGAGGACAGGGCAAATGCAACAAGTGATGTTTTCAGCGAAACTTTCATGACATTGGCTCCTATGTTCATTACGCATCCGGCCTCCAACGGACGCGGAAAGGATAACACCATTTTGAAGCGGTTGTTGCTTGCAAGCGGTGACGTTTTGTCACGAATGACTCATCCAACCGTGATGGAACATTACGCAACTTTAACTTGACGCCGCACGAAACGGACCGCCTATGGCCCGCCTGCCTGGTCTGCATACGCGTATTGGGAGCGCGGCGCCCTTCCCGACAAACAGCCGTCTGGCAAGCAGGTAACGCCGCGGCGACGAAGCTCTTCCGGAGTTGGAAAACCGCCCCTGAGCGCTGGCCCGCTAGCCAGCGCCGGAGAACTTTATCGGTGAGTTGGATTGATTATCCGCTTAGGGAACCGGTGCCGGGGGCATGATACCCTGATAGTAGTCGCCCTCACCGGGACCGTGGTATTCATTCCTGTAGTGCTCACGCACCTCGCCAGGGGCTCCACTGACGCTGCCTGTCGATCTCGGATCGACGTAAAGGCTGCCTGTCGACATCGGATCGACGTAGATGCTGCCCGTGGGCATTTCATCGACATAATAGGGCGCCCGCTGCGTCGGTACTAGCATTGTTCCTCTGTTCTGGGTCCCTGGAGGATTATGCGGGTCGATGCCCTGATAGTAGCTGTCGGCAAAGGCCGAACCCGAGACACCTGCAAGGGCGCTTGAGAGGACGATTGCAGCGAAAGATGTTCTCATGGAAACTCTCATGGCATTCTCCTGTGTCGCTAGCAGCATCCCCCTCCTAACGGATACTGCGTTTGTCACAATTGGTATAACGCCTTTGGCGGGCACGTGTTCCTGGAAAGCAACTGACGATTTGCCCGTCCTGCCCTGATGCCCGCCGCGAAAACACGGGGCTCGCCCGAGAGCAACCTACATCCCTTTACGCGGAAAGGCCCGCCGAAGCGGGCCTTGCGATAACCAGAGCTTGCCTTCGGGCTATGCCGCCTGCGCCAGCTCGTCGGCGATGACGGTATCGAGGTTGAGGAAGCAGACCATTGTCTTTTCAAGCGCCACGATGCCGCGGCAGAAGGCGCGCTGCGCTTCCGGAATGATCTCCGGCGCCGGCTGCAGGTCTTCGCTGCGGATCGTCATCATGTCGGAAACCTGCTCGACCAAGAGGCCGACAAGCTTGCCGTTGATGTCGGTGACGATGATTGCCGAGCGTTCGGACGGTTCGGTCATCTTCATCCCGAGACGGCAGGCCATGTCGATGACCGGGATCACCGCCCCGCGGAGATTGATGAGGCCAAGCACATAAGACGGCGTATGGGGCATCGGCGTGACCGGCGCCCAGCCACGAATTTCGCGGATCGCCATGATGTCGATGCAGAACTCCTGGTCCCCAAGGTGGAAGGAGACGATTTCGAGATAGGCGCCGGACTGCTTGATAGCGTTGCTCATGATCAGAATTCTTCCCAATTGTCGCCGGATGCCGTCACGGACGGTGCAGAGCCAGGTTTGTTGCCGAAAGCGCCCGCCAGCTTGCCCATCAGGGCCTTGGCGGGGGATGGAGCTGGACGGGTGGACGCCTGCGCCGCCGCAGGTTTACGCAGCGGCACCGGCTTTGCGGGAGCGGCGGCGGCGCCGGCGCGGACGGACGTGTTCGCCCTGGCTGGCATGCCTGTCTTGATCGAGGGCTGAGCAGGCGCTGCCGCGCGGACCGCTGCCTCGCTCACCTGCCCGTTGCGGAATTGGCTGACGAGTCCGCTGAGCTTCTCGGCGTCCTGCGCAAGCGTGTGGCTCGAAGCATTGGTCTGCTCGACCATCGCCGCGTTCTGCTGCGTCATCTGATCGAGCTGGCCGACCGCGGTGCTGATTTCGTTGAGCCCGGTCGACTGCTCGCGCGCCGCCATCACGATGGAACTCATATGTTCGTTGATGCGCGCGACGTCCGCGCCGATACGGCCAAGCGCCTCACCGGTCGCCTGCACCAGCTTCACGCCGGTTTCCACCTCGTTGCCGGACCGTGTGACGAGCGCCTTGATGTCCTTCGCCGCGCCGGCCGCGCGCTGGGCGAGCTCCCGGACTTCCTGGGCAACGACGGCAAAGCCCTTGCCGGCCTCGCCCGCCCGCGCCGCCTCGACGCCGGCGTTGAGCGCCAAAAGATTCGTCTGGAAGGCGATCTCATCGATGACGTTGATGATCTTGCCGATTTCGTTGGAGGCCCCCTCGATGCGAGCCATCGCGGAGATCGCCTGGGCGACGATGCGGCCGGATTCTTCCGCATTGGTGCGCGTGTCGTCGACCATGCGACTCGCCTCCTCAGCACGCTCGGTCGCGGTCTTCACGGTCACCGTGATTTCCTCCAGCGCGGTCGAGGTCTGCTCGAGCGACGCCGCTTGCCGTTCCGTCCGCCGTGCCAGATCATCGGCGGCGCTGCGCATCTGCCTGCCGTTCGATTCGATCGAGACGGCATTCTCCTTCACGTTCGAAAGAACGTGGCTCAGCTGTTCGACCGTGTTGTTGAAATCGCGGCGCAGCGTATCGAGATCGTCGGCGAAAGGCTCGCGGATCGCGACCGCCAGATTGCCCTCTGCAAGCTGGTTGAGGGCCCGCCCGAGCGCATCGACCGCGGCTTTGATGCGATCGACGGCCTGATCGCGCTCTGTTTCCTGGCGCCGGCGCTCCTCTTCGATTTCCTTGCGGCTCACCGTCGCGTTCTGTTCGAGAGTGCGCTTCTCGATCGCCGATGCCCGGAACAGGTCGACCGAGCGCGCCATCTCACCGATTTCGTCACCGCGCCCGAGCCCGGTAACATTGGAGTTCAGATCACCCGAATGGATCCGTTGCATGCTTTCGCGTAAGCCCAGGATTCCCCGGCGCAACATATTGCCGTGAAACCAGATCAGGCCCAGCAAGGTCGCCATCGCCACCAAGCCGGCAGCCGCCTGCAGAATGAGTGCCTTCGTCGATGCGGCCTGTGTCTCGGCGATGCGTGCGGACGCGAGATCGGCGGCGGCTTCGCTCAACTGCGCGAGCGCGGCGGCTACGCGCTCTCCGCCACCGTCGATCGCATCGTCGATGCGGGCGAATTCCTCCGCTTGCGCCCCCGCCTCCACCAGCGCCTTCAAGTCCACTTCGATCGCCTTGCGCAGTTCTGCGAGGTCGGCATCGAAGCTCGAAAGCAATTCGGGTTTGCCGAGGAGACGCGCCAGCGCCTCGACATCGGCTTTCTTGGTACCGAGCGCCGCGAGAGAAGCCCGGATCTGGCCCGCGCGCTCAGGCAGAATCTGGCGCTCGTCGCGATCGACAATCGTGTCCATCGCCGCAAGCGTCAGTTCAAGACCGGCAACCCGCATTTCCTCGACCGTTCGCATGCCTTGCTGCGCGGTGATCGCCTTTTCAAGCGTCTCCTCCGACCGGCGTTCCTGGTACAAGCCGACGGCGAGCACCGAGCCGAAGCCGAGAAAGGCAGCGCCCGCAAGCGTCGCAAGTCGCTGGCTGACAGAAAGGGTGCGTTCGACGGATGGGAAGGTATTCATCAACTGGCAGTCCATTGCATTGGACCCGCCGCGGCAGGCGAGGTCGTCCGTTACGATCGATGCGGAAGGCCGGGCTCGATCAACCGGATGACCTCATGTCATGTCGAAGTGGTGCACTTCTCCGCGTTCGCCGACACTGGCAAACAGACCTTAAACATTCGCTAAAACACGGCTGCCAAGTTGCGGATGAACTGCCGACGATCTGTCCCGGGGCCCTTTCCTTGTCGCCCTGCAGTGTTATGATTTGTTTCATGCGCACGGATACGAAGAAATCGCTCTCGCCCCTCGTTCTCGCCTTTGTCGCGGGCGCGTTCGCGCTCGTCGCCGTTCTCGCCTTCCAGGGCTGGATCGCACATGGCGCCGACATCTTCCTGTCGCTCGCCCAAGCCGGACTTTCGTGGTGCTTCTGATACGTGTTCGCACGCGTGCCGCGTGACCCGACGGGTCCCTGCGGCAATTCTCCCTTTGCGCCGGTGGTGGCGACGCGGTATCACAACGCCACGTTCATTGACGGCCCGCCGCGGCCCACAACAGACCGGTACCAACGATGAAATCCATTCGCATTGCCCTCTGGGCGGCCATCCTCGTCATGGTGGCGATCCTCGGCTGGCTCACCTACGACATGACGCAATCGAAGCAGCAGGCATCCTCCGGCCCCTTCGGCGTGCCCTTCACGCTTGTCGCCCAGGACGGCAAGCCGATTACCGAAAAGGCGTTCACCGGCAAGCCGACCGCGCTTTTCTTCGGTTTCACCCATTGCCCTGAAGTCTGCCCGACCACGCTATTCGAGATGAACGGCTGGCTCGAAAAGGTCGATCCCGACGGCAGCAAGCTGCAGGCCTATTTCATCACCGTCGATCCGGAGCGCGATACGCCGGAGATTCTCGGCCAATACGTCTCCAACGTCTCCAAGCGTGTCACCGGCATTTCCGGCCCGCCGGACAAGGTCCTCGAAATGGTCAAGGGCTATCGCGTCTACTACAAGAAGGTGCCGGTGGACGAAGAGAACCCGGACGGCGACTACACCATGGACCACACAGCCTCGGTGTTCCTGCTCGACGCGAACGGGCACTTCAGCGGTACGATCGCCTATGGCGAGAACCCGGAAACCGCCGTCGAGAAGCTCGAGAACCTGACAAAGGGCTGAGCTAACAGTTCATCCGACCTTCTTGGAAGCGCAGTGCCTGCAGCGCCGCGCGTCTTTCGAGACGCGCAAAGGACGCTGCAGCACTTTGAATTGCTGCATGTTTTTACCCTCAAGTCGGAGACGATTTAAGGAAACATGCCGTAGCGGCGCTTTGCGTTTGCGCCCCATTCATGATAGCGGCGAGACCGATTGCAGCCGAAGGACAGACCGTTGAGCGAGATACGACTTTTCGTCACCAGCACCGAGAAACAGGCCGAGGCCGTGCTCGATGTGATGAGCGTGGTTTTCGAGGACGAAGACTACGCCATCGCGACGATGGAGATCGACGAGAAGTGCGACGTCTGGGAAGCCTCTATCTACATGATGGCTGATGAGGAGGATGGCGTGAGGGCGCGGCTTGCCGAAGCGCTTGCCGCCGATTTCTCCCGCCTTTCCATCGAACGCGAGGTACTGCCCGATATCGACTGGATCGCCAAGTCGCTGGAGGGGCTTGCCCCCGTGCGCGCCGGCCGCTTCGTCGTCCATGGCTCGCACGACCGCGACAAGGTCAAAACCGGCGAAATCGCCATTGAGATCGACGCTGGCCAGGCCTTCGGCACGGGCCACCACGGCACGACGGCCGGATGCCTCGAAGTGCTTGCCTCCGTCGCGCATACGCGGACCGTGCGCAACGTCCTCGACCTCGGCACGGGAAGCGGCGTGCTCGCGATCGCCGCGTGGAAGCTCCTGCACGTACCGGTGCTTGCTACGGACATCGACCCGATCGCGACCCGCGTCGCGCGCGAAAACGCCCGCCGCAACGGCGTCGTCAACGGCATGACCTTTGCTACCGCCCCCGGTTTCCACTCGACGGCCTTCAGCGCCAACGGCCCCTTCGACCTGATCATAGCCAACATCCTGGCCCGGCCGCTGATGAAGATGGCGCCGCAGCTCGTCGCCAATCTCGCCCCCGGCGGCTCGGTCATCCTGTCCGGCATCCTCGCCGAACAGCGCTGGAAGGTGCTTGCCGCCTACAACGGCCAGCATCTCAAGCACGTGCGCACCATCTGGCGCAACGGCTGGGTCACGATCCATCTGACGAAATAGCGGCTCGCTGGCCGCACAAGACAACTCGTCCGCGTGGCGCTTTGCAAAGCAACGTCCTTCGCCGCTTGCAACACCGTATCGCGGAAAACGATAGCATTAATTTGAGAAAGTCCAGAAACGAAAAAGGCCACCCGGTCCATCATGACGGGCGGCCCTTTTCGAAACAAAGGCGATGCCAGAGGCATCGCCTGTTGGCCGGCTTGAACACCGACCATGCCCGCGAGCCTGAGGAGGAGGAGCGCTCAAGCGGGCGTCTACCGTTCTGAAATTGGCCACCCTTGAGGGAGGAGGAGAACAGAATGACCAACTATTCTCAGAACCGCAGCTTTTTGAACCACCGGATGTTCGTCCGTGTTCGTTGAGCGGGCTTATAAACCATTATTCCGATAGAGATAGATGCTTTGCAGCATGGGTGCCATGCATGCGGTGCATATGTCCGCAGGATGGGCAAATGCCCTGCCTTCACGCCTCAGGCTCCGGCGGTGGTTCGGCCGCTTCCGTCTGTTCACGGCCGGATATCGCCTCTTTCCTCCGCAGCGGCCTTTCCGCTAACATGGCGATCATCTTAGCCGCGGATCTCCGCCAGATTACCGGAAATATCCATGTTTCAGTCCTTCGAAGTCACCTCCACGCCTCAGTTCGGCAAGGAGCGCACCGCCGCCCTGCGCGCCGCTTTCCCGGCCCTCGACATTGACGGCTTCCTCGTGCCGCGCGCCGACGAATTCCAGGGCGAATACGTGCCGGCCTCGTCCGAGCGCCTCTCCTGGCTGACGGGCTTTACCGGTTCTGCAGGCGTCGCTCTCATCACGCAGCGTAAAGCGATCGTCTTCGTCGATGGACGCTACGTGACTCAGCTCAAGGAACAGGTGGACGGCAGTGTCTTCACGGGTGGCGACCTCATCGGCGAACCGCCGCATGTCTGGCTAGAGGGTCATGCCCCGAAAGGCTTCCGCCTCGGCATTGACCCCTGGCTTCACACCGGTGCCGAGGTCCTCAAGTTGCAGAAGGCGCTCGCCGCTATCGGCGGCGCGCTCGTCTTCCTCGACCACAACCCGCTTGACCGGATCTGGACTGCCAGGCCCGCCGCTCCGCTTGGCCGGGTGACGATCCAGCCGATCGAGCATGCCGGCCAACTGGCAAAGGAAAAGATCGCCGCGATCGCCGCCGGCCTCGAAAAGACCAAGGCCGCCGCCGTCGTGCTCACTGACCCCTCCTCCGTCGCCTGGACCTTCAACATTCGAGGCAGCGACGTGCCACACACGCCGCATCCGCTCGCCCGCGCCATCATCCATGCGGGCGGCCGCGCCGAGATCTTTCTCGACAAGCGCAAGACCGGTATCGAGCAGGAAGCCTATCTCACCCAACTTGCCGATATCGCCGCACCGGCGAGCTTCGAAGACCGGCTGGCGGCGCTGGCTGAGACCGGCGCAGCGATCATGATCGACCCGGACCTTGCGCCTTTCGCCATCGGCGAACTGATCCGCCAGAAGGGCGGTTCGGTCATAGGCGCGGTCGATCCGGCCCGCCTCCCCCGCGCCCGCAAGAATGCCGCCGAGATCCAAGGCTCAGTCCGTGCCCATCTACAGGACGGCGCCGCGATGGTCGAATTCCTCGCCTGGCTCGACCAGACGGAACCGGGCAGCGTAACCGAGATTGCCGCGACGGAACGTCTGGAGGCCACACGCGCGACCGTCGGCGAACGCATGCAGAACCCGCTGAAGGATATCTCCTTCGATACGATCGCAGGCGCCGGCTCGCACGCAGCGATCATGCACTACCGCGTGACGACGGATACGGATCGGACAATCGAGCCCGGAACCATGTTCCTCATCGATTCCGGCGCGCAATACATAAACGGCACGACCGACATCACCCGAACGGTCGCGATCGGTTCCGTTCCGGAAGAGCAAAAGCGCTTCTTCACGCTGGTGCTGAAAGGCATGATCGCGATCAGCACAGCGCGCTTCCCCAAGGGTTCGCGCGGCGTCGATCTCGATCCGCTCGCCCGCATCGCGCTCTGGAAGGCGGGCGCCGAGTATGCTCACGGCACCGGCCATGGCGTCGGCTCCTATCTTTCGGTGCATGAGGGGCCGCAGCGCATTGCGCGGCTTTCGACCCAGGAACTGCTGTCGGGCATGATCCTTTCCAACGAGCCCGGTTACTATCGCCCGGGCGCCTTCGGCATCCGCATCGAAAATCTCGTCGTCGTCCGCGAGGCCTCGGAGATCGAGGGCGGCGACCTGCCGATGCTCGGGTTCGACACCCTGACCTACTGCCCGATCGACCGGCGCCTCGTTCTCCCCGCGCTCCTAACGGACGACGAACTTGCCTGGCTGAACGCCTACCACGCGGAAACGCGCGAGAAGCTCATGCCGCTGCTCGCCAGCGACGAGACGCGCAACTGGCTAAAGGCCGCCAC
Organism: Sinorhizobium sp. 8-89; assembly: GCF_030124325.1. Taxonomy (GTDB): domain Bacteria; phylum Pseudomonadota; class Alphaproteobacteria; order Rhizobiales; family Rhizobiaceae; genus Sinorhizobium. Next base: position 472,376 of record NZ_JASKLR010000003.1, on the reverse strand, counting down.
GGAGGCGATCGCGCGTTAGCGCGATTCCGGGAAAGGTGTGCAGCGGTTCTCTGTCCGAATTGCGTAGGTTCAATGAGTTGGCTCATTTCATTGTTTCAATGAGACAATGAAATGATCTGGCACTCCAGTATGCCGAACAGGCGAAAGGCCTTTCCGCGCCGGTTGCGCCGCGGAAGCCGGCGAATCGTTCGATCATGGCTGGTTGCGGGAGGCCCGGCATAGGTTGGGGGCTGGGGCAGCCGGGCCTCCGTTGGGAGGTTTATAGTCTCTACCAACAACAACTTTATATTTCCCGCGACGCCCGAGCGTAACCCGAAAATTCTACTGGATTTGACAATCATCAATCGTTTGCGCCTGAAACGGGATGCCGTCCGTCCGCATGCCGCGCCCCCACTGGCGAGGCCGGCGGCTTCGCCGCCCGCAGTCGACACAGGGCGCGGACGTCAATATTCCAGGCACGACACCGAACCTGCGGCTTAACCGATCGGTCGCGGATTTTCTCGGGAACTGTAAAGCCGGGGGTAGCCCGGCTCCTCAATTCAGATTCCCAACATTTTCTTTGCTTCGCCAAGCGCTGCCCCGGAACCGGCGTGATCGCCAGCCTTGTGCAGGTCTTCGCCCTGCTGGCGCAACTGTTTGACCTTGGCCATGTCGGCCTCGGAAAGGGAGGCTGACGGCAGGGCCGCGTCGATTGCGGCCATCTGCGAGGGGCACGAATTGGCGAAGGCGGTCACAGGCGCGATCGCTAGCAAAAGGGCAATCAATATCCTGATCATCATGGTCGCTCCTCCACGGCCGGAGCGCCGATGCCTCTCCGGCAATGAAAGAATGATAGTCCACTAGCGCTCCAACGCCAATGGCGGCCGGAAGCTCTCGTTTCCTGGAGGTCTACAGAACCAGGTGCCGAATCGCCATTACCGCGACCCAGCCGACAAGCAGCATGCGAAGTGTCGAGAAGCGCAGCCCGATTGCAAAGGCAACGAGCATGGACGCCGCGACGTCGAAGCCGCCATAGACGAAGGCTGGCGCAACCAACGTCGTCAGAACCGCCGCCGGGACGGCATTCAGCGCCGCCTCGAGCCGCGGCGGAATGCGCTTCAACTGAGTGATCAGCACATAGCCGCCGAACCGGGTTGCGAAAGTTGCGAGTGCGGCGGCGACGATCAGGTAGATGAGGTTGAGGTGCTGGGCATCCATGGCTCACGCCTCCTTTTCAACAGCCGCCAGCCCCTGCCGCGGGCGGGGCTCCTGCGGCAGGAAAGCCGCGAGCAGGATGCCGGCAAGCGCGCCGATGCTGACATGCCAGGGCGAGCCGACGAAATGCATGGCGGCAACGGAGGCGACGGCGCTGATCGCAACCACGGGCAGGAAGCGATCGCGCGTGCGGAAACCGAGCACGAGGCCGAGGAAATAGATCGGCAACAACACATCGAGGCCGATCGCCTTCGGATCGCCGATCAACTGCCCGAAAAGCGCGCCGACAAGCGTGTTGAGAACCCAGGGAAAATAGATGACGAGGCCGAAGCCGAGATACCAGGAGAAGGTGACAGGCAGGCCCCGCTCGCCACGCTGCTCCGTCTCGGCATATTGCGGATCGACCAGCAGGAAGAAGGCGAGAAGCTTCTGGATGAGCGTGAAGTGGCGGATATGCTTTGCGATCGAGGCCGAATAGAGCACATGGCGGAAGTTAACCGCAAAAACCGAAAGCACGACCAGCCACGGCTGGACATTGTTGCCGAAGAGTTCGATGCCGACCATCTGGCTGGCGCCGGCATAGACGGTCGCGCTCATGAACACCGCATCGGCAACCGAAAAGCCGTTGTCGACCGCGAGCGCCCCGAAGAGCGCGCCAAAGGGCGACGCGGAAAGCATAACGGGAAAGCCGCCGCGCAGGCCCGCCCGGAAATCGTCTCTGTTCATGATCATCCTCCGCCGAAACCGGAGGCACGTCCGCGACCCGGCATGGGGACAGATAGGCGCTGCCACACGCCCCGACAATTCAATTACGCTGATGCAGTGATTGAATTTTCTGATGGTTAGGGGTGTCGCCTCTCTTGCTCCGACGACGGGGCAGCGACCCTTGATCCGATCGCTCTGCGTCATTCGTTTCCGCCCCTCATCCCGCTGCCGCGACCTTCTCCCGGCATGCGGGGAGAAGGGACTCGCCGCACACTCCCAGTCCCCTCTCCCCGCATGCGGGGAGAGGGCTAGGGTGAGGGGCAAAAGATTACGATCGTCCGTGCGATCAGCGCTTCAACTGAAAGGTATGCTCGATACCCGGGAAGGTCCGCGCCTTCACCTCGTTGGCATAGTCTTCGACGGCCTTCGAGATCGCCGGCGCGAGTTCGGCGAAATGCTTGACGAAACGCGGCTTGAAGTCGTTGAAGAGGCCGAGCATGTCGTCCGACACGAGGATCTGGCCGTCGCAGGCGGGCGATGCGCCGATGCCGATCGTAGGCGCCCGCAAGGTCGCGGTGATCTCTCGGGCGACGGGTTCTACCGTACCCTCGACGACGATCGCAAAGGCACCGGCGTCGTCGATCGCCTTCGCGTCGCGGCGGATCTTGGCCACTTCCTTTTCGTTGCGCCCGACCGAACGGTAGCCGCCCGTGGTGTTGACGAGCTGCGGCATGAGGCCGACATGGCCGAGCACCGGAATGCCGCGGCTGACCAGGAAATCGACCGTCTCGGCCATTTCCGCCCCACCCTCCAGCTTGACGGCGCTGCAGCCGGTTTCCTTCAGGATACGGGCGGCGCTACGGAAGGCCTGCTCTTTCGATTCCTGATAGGAGCCGAAGGGAAGATCGATCACGACGCAGGAGCGTTCGGAGCCGCGCATCACCGCCTGGCCATGCGCGATCATCATGTCGAGCGTGACGCCCACGGTCGTGTCGAGGCCGTAAAGCACCATGCCGAGCGAATCGCCGACGAGCAGGAAATCCACATGCGGGTCGAGCAGGCGCGCGATCGGCGTCGTATAGGCGGTGAGGCTGACGATCGGACGTTCGCCCTTCAGCGCTTCGATACTGGCGGGGCTCAGCCGCCGCTTCGTGGTTTGTACGCTCATTCTCAGGCAACCTTTGCAAAACGGGCGGATTTCGGAGCGATAACACGGTTATCGAGCAACTTCGTGGTACCGAAGCGGACAAAAAGCAGGAGAAGAACCGGCTTCTCGCCGATTTCCTGGATCGGTTCCAGCGTTTCCGGATCGCGCAGCGCGACGACCTCGGGCCGGGCCAGCGGTTCCGTGGACAGGAAGTCGATGACGCCCTTCTCGACCGCGGCAGCGTCGATCAATCCGCCGGCTATCAGCCGCTCGGCCTCGTCCAGCGCCTTCGGAACGATCCCGGCAGCGCGGCGCTCGTCCGCGGTCAGATAGACGTTGCGCGATGAACAGGCGAGACCGTCGGCTTCGCGCACCGTCGGTATGCCGATCACCGAGACGGGCTGCGCCAGATCCTCGACCATGCGGCGGATGATCTGGAGCTGCTGAAAATCCTTCTCGCCGAAATAGGCGCGATCCGGCTGCACGATGTTGAAGAGCTTGGTGACGACGGTCGCGACACCGGCGAAATGGCCGGGCCGCACCGAGCCCTCGAGTTCCGAGCCGAGCTTCGGCAAGTCGACAACCGTTTCCATCCGACGCGGATACATGTCGGAAACGCCAGGCGCGAACAGAAAATCGACGCCGCCGTCGGCGAGCATCGCCTCGTCGCGGGCAAGGTCGCGCGGATATTTGGCAAGATCCTCGTTCGGCCCGAACTGCAGCGGATTGACGAAGATGCTGGCGACGACAACGTCGTTCTCGCTGCGTGCGCGGCGCACGAGTTCCATGTGACCGGCGTGAAGATACCCCATCGTGGGGACAAGACCGATGGTCTTCCCCGCCCGCCTGTGCTCGGCAAGGGCTGCGCGCAGCTCGGTGATGGTGGTAATAGTTCTCATCTCCGGATCCTCCAATCCGCCGGGGCACTGAGTGGCGCGCCCCGTTTCGCCGATATGGCTACTGCACGACTCCTTAAATCGGAACCGACTTAAGGAATCACCCACCAACTCAAAGTGCTACCGTGAACCTTGCGCGTCCGGTAGGACGCGCGGCGCCGTAGCAGCCAGCCCCGCGAAAAGGCAATTGCACAAATTTTGGCTGCAAAAGCTCTATCTTGTGCAGCGCAAAAAGACAAATGGAAATGGTGTGGGGAAGGATCAGCCGAGGCCAAAAGGCGGGCCGGATCGTCCGGCCCGCCTGATCTTGGATCATTTCATTTGTTGAAATGATCCAATGCTTTGGAACAACGCCATTCCGGACGGAAACCGTTACACAGGTGGAATTACTCTAGTCGAACTTCACCAGGTTGAGCGCCGGCAGCGGGCCGCCCGGGAACTGCGCGAGCTTTCCACCAATGGAGAGCGGGCCGAGATCGATGCCGAAGAAGCCCAGCCGGTCGATCAGGCGCGCAACCTCCGTCTTGGCGGCGTCGTCATCGCCCGAGAAGAACAGGACGCGGCGCCCGCCTTCCGCATTCGGATTGCCCGAGACGAGATGCGGCTGCAGATGATTGAACGCCTTGACCACGCGGGCGCCGGGGACGAGATCGGCAAAGATCTCGCTCGAAAGCCGCCCGTTGAGCTCGGCGGGCTGGAAGAGCGGCGCCTCGATCGGATTGTTCGCGTCGATGACGATGCGGCCGTCCCAGTCCGGCAGGCTGGCAAGCGCCTTTGGAAGTTTCGACCAGTTGACGGCGACAAGGACGATATCGGCGCTTGCGGCCTCCTCGCGCGTCCCAGCGGTGATGTAGGGGGCAAGTTCGCCGGCAAGCTCTTTCAGGCTCTCCGGCCCGCGGCTATTGGAAATGACGGCCGGTACGCCGGCTCTCGCGAGCGCCCGGGCAAAGGCCGATCCGATATTGCCGGATCCGATGATGCCGATGGACATGGCACGTTCCTTTCGATGTTCCCGTTTGTTGCGACGTCAGGCCGTGAAGCCGCCGTCCGCGACAATGTCGGCGCCAGTAACGAAAGCTGCTTCGGGGCTCGACAGATAGGCCACGACGCTTGCGATCTCCTCCGGCTTGCCGTAGCGGCCTATCGCCATGCCGGGACGGACGATCTTCGAGACCGGCCCGCCATCCGGATTCATGTCGGTGTCGGTGGGGCCGGGATGCACCGCGTTGACGGTGATGCCGCGCGGCCCGAGGTCGCGCACCAGGCTGCGGTTGAAGCCGGCAACGGCACCCTTGGTCAGCGTGTAGAGCGAGGCGGTCGGAAAGGCCGCGTAGCGCACCATCGAGCTGCCGATGTGGATGACGCGCCGCCGCTCTTCATGTGGCGCAGGGCCTCCTGCGTGGCGACGAAGACGCCGGTGACGTTTACCGCAATCATGCGATTGTAATCCGCCTCGGTAATCTCGTCGATCGGACCGCCGAGGGCGATGCCGGCATTGTTGACAAGTATGTCGAGGCCGCCGAACATCCTGACCGCCTCAGTGACGGCGGCGCGCACCGCCGTAGCGTCACCGGCATCGGCCCGGATGGCGGCGGCGCGGCCGCCCTCGACCTTGATCGCGTCAACCACCGCGGCCGCCCTTTGGGGCGAACCGTGATAGGTGATGGCGACGGCGGCACCGTCGTTCGCAAGGCGTTTGACGATGGCAGCGCCGATCGAGCGGGAGCCGCCTGTGACGAAAGCGACCTTTCCTTGAAGGTTCTGGCTGGACATTGTCTTCACTCCATTGAGGGTTTCGATGGAGTGGATATTGCCATCTCATTCAGCTAGGATAAGTCGGTAATCACTTTCAGCATTTTCAACGATCACTTGAAAATTCTATGGAAACGCTTGTCAACCTCGAATCCTTCGTCCGTAGCGCCGAGCATTGCGGCTTCTCCGGTGCCGCCCGGCGTCTCGGCCTGACACCCGCCGCCGTCAGCCGCAACGTCGCCATGCTCGAAAAAACCCTCGGCATCCGCCTCTTCCATCGTTCGACCCGCAAGCTGACGCTGACGGAGGACGGCGAGCGCTTCCTGGCCGCGATCCGCGACAATCTCGAGGGACTGCAAAGCGCGATCGCCGAAGCCGGCGGCGAACGGGGAGGACCCGCGGGCGTGCTCAAGGTCAGCCTCAGCCCGACCTTCGGGATCGACCACATTCTGCCGCTGCTGCCGGACTTCCTGAAGCAGTACCCGGCGATCCGGATCGACTGGCAGTTCGACAACCGGCAGGTCGATCTCGTCGCGGAAGGTTTCGACGCGGCAATCGGCGGCGGTTTCGAGCTGTCGCCCGGCATTGTCTCGCGGGTGCTGGCTCCCGCCCATATCATCGCGGTCGCCTCTCCTGCTTATCTCGCAGGGCGAAGCCCGCTGCTCGAACCCGCCGGTCTCGCCGATCTCGACGGCATCGTCATGCGTTCGGCACGCACGGGCCGCATCCGGCAATGGATGATGCGCAACGCCGCGGGAGAGGAAATGGCCGCCGCGCCGAAGGAGACGATCGTCATCAACGATCCGGCCGCCATGTGCCGCGCCGCGCTCCTCGGCCTCGGCGTGACCTTGGTTGCCGTGCCGGACGTACTGCCCCATCTCGAATCCGGCGAGCTCGTCCGCGTCCTGCCCAAATGGTGTGCCGATGCCGGCCCGATATCGGTCTATTACGGCAGCCGCACGCTTCTACCCGCCAAGACACGCGTCTTCATCGATTTCGTCGCCGATCATTTCAAACGGCACAGGCTTGCGGAACGTTTTGCCGGCAGCCGTGGCTGATCTTCTTGAAAGTAGTCACCGCGACGCCAGTTAAAATTCGCTTCCGCCTGTCGGCTGGCGAAACCGGGCTTCGTCCTTGTTGCGTAGAAGCAAACATCCTTCACGAGGAACATCCCATGCGCATGATTTTCGTAAACCTGCCGGTCAAGAACCTGGAAGCCTCCAGGACTTTCTTCTCCGCCCTCGGCTTCACCTTCAACGAGCAGTTCTCGGACGACACGGCCGCCTGCATGGTCATCGACGACAACATCTTCGCCATGCTGCTGACCGAGCCGAAATTCCGCGGTTTCATAACCGGGGAGATCAGCGATACGGCGAAGGGAACGGAAGTCATCACCGCCCTTTCCGCCGCAAGCCGCGCCGAGTGCGACGACATGCTGGCCAAGGCGCTCGCCGCTGGCGGCAAACAGTGGAAGCCGGCAATCGACTACGGCTCGATGTACGGTATCAGCTTCCAGGATCTTGACGGCCATGTCTGGGAGTTCATGTGGATGGACATGTCGGCTGAGCAGGCGGCGTGACTGGCTGAGCCGCAGCGAAGAATACCGGCAGCCGGTGGGACGAAGGCGTACCGATCTCGTCTACATCGCTGTCTCGCCGATGGCTTTCCCTTTGCTCCGTCATCCTCGGGCGTGTCCCGAGGATGAAAGAGGGTGGTGCTCTCCGCATTTCTGCACCGGCAGGCGGGTCGCCACGACGCGCTGTCTACCCGCCGATCAGCGCCAGCCACTCGTCCTCGTCCATGGTCTGGATGCCGAGTTCGCGGGCCTTGTCTAGCTTGGAGCCTGCACCCGGACCGGCCACGACGATGTCGGTCTTTTTCGACACCGAGCCCGCCACCTTCGCGCCGAGGCTTTCTGCCTTCGCCTTCGCCTCATCGCGCGTCATCTTCTCGAGCGAGCCGGTGAAAACCACCGTCTTGCCGGCAACCGGGCTGTCGGTCACAACCGGCATCTCGGCACTTTCCGGCGTCACTTCCTCAAGAAGCCGCGAGACGACCTCGACGTTACGGCGCTCCTTGTAGAACTCGACGATGGCACGGGCGACGACCTCGCCGATGCCGTCGATGCTGTTGAGCTCGTTCCAGGCGTCGCCGGCAAAATTGCCCGCCTCGACCATGGCTGCGCCAAAATGATCGTAGCTGCCATAGGAGCGCGCAAGCAGCTTCGCCGTCGTCTCTCCCACGTGGCGTATGCCGAGCGCATAGATGAAGCGGTGAAGGGCGATCGAGCGACGGGTGTTGATCGCCTCGAACAGCTTTCTGACGCTGACCTTGCCGAAGCCCTCGATGTTTTCGAGCTTGGTGAGCGAGGACTCCTGGCGGCGCTCCAGCGTGAAGATTTCCGGTGCGGTGCGGATCCTGAGGCTCTCGTCTTCGCTTTCGAAGAAGAATTCGATTTGTTTGGAGCCAAGCCCTTCGATGTCGAAGGCGTTGCGCGAGACGAAGTGTTTCAGGTGCTCGACCGCCTGGGCCCGGCAGACGAAGCCGCCGGTGCAGCGGCGCACGGCATCGACCTTGCCGGTCTTCTCGTTGATATCGCGCACCGCATGGCTGCCACAGACCGGGCATGCGGTCGGGAATCTGTATGGCTCCGCACCCTCCGGCCGCTCGTCCATCACCACGTCGACGATCTGCGGAATGACGTCCCCTGCCCGCTGGACGATGACCATGTCGCCGATGCGGATGTCGCGCCCCTCGCGGATCGGCTCGCCGCTGTTGCCGATACCGCGGATGTAATCCTCGTTGTGCAAGGTCGCATTGGTCACCACGACGCCGCCGACGGTGATCGGCTCCAGCCGCGCGACCGGCGTCAACGCCCCGGTACGGCCGACCTGGATGTCGATGCCTTTGAGGCGTGTGAAAGCCTTCTCAGCCGGGAACTTGTGTGCCGTCGCCCAGCGCGGGGAGCGCGAGCGGAAGCCGAGGCGGGCCTGCAGATCGAGCCGATCGACCTTGTAGACGACACCATCGATATCGTAGTCGAGGTCCGGCCGCTCGCGCTCGATATGATGATAGTGTTCCAGCAATTCGTCCGCGGAGGAGAGGCGCTGCATCAGCGGATTGACCGGGAAGCCCCAGGCCTTGAAAGCTTCGACCATGCCGAATTGCGTGTCCGCCGGCATTGCCGACATCTCGCCCCAGGCATAGGCGAAGAACCGGAGCTTTCGACTCGCCGTCACCTTGGCGTCGAGCTGGCGGAGCGAGCCGGATGCCGTGTTACGCGGATTGACGTAAAGCGGCCTGCCCTGCGCCGCCATCTCGGCATTGAGCGCCGCGAAGTCCGACTTCGCCATGTAGATCTCGCCGCGGACTTCGACGACACCCGGTGCGTCGGCGGGAAGCGTCTTGGGGATCATGCCGATGGTGCGGACATTGGCGGTGACGTTCTCGCCGGTCGTGCCGTCGCCGCGTGTCGCTGCCGTCACCAGCCGGCGGTTTTCGTAGCGCAGCGACATCGAAAGTCCGTCGATCTTCGGCTCGGCCGTAAAGTCGATAGAATGATCCGGAAGTCGTCCGAGGAAGCGATAGATGCCGGCGAGGAAATCGCGGGCGTCCTCGTCGGAAAAGGTGTTGTCGAGGGAAAGCATCGGCCGCGCATGGACGACCGGCTGAAAGGTGAGCGAGGGTGCCGCGCCGACCTTCCGCGAGGGGCTGTCCTCACGGATGAGTGCGGGAAACCGCGCTTCGATCAGGTCGTTGCGCTGCTTCAGCGCGTCGTAATCGGCATCCGAGATTTCCGGTGCGTCCTGCCCATGATAGAGCGCGTCATGGCGGGCAAGCTCGCTCGCGAGGAACGCAAGCTCCTCGGCGGCTTCCGTTTCGGTCAGTTGCTCGACGGGTTTCAGTTCGCTGGACATGCATGACGACTCCGGATTCGCGAGTCGTTTGTACTGCATGATTCCTCAAATCGGAATCGATTTGAGGAGCAACGTAGTGGGTTTGGCGGATGCTTTTTTCGCCCTCGTGCCTGTGCTCGTCACGGGGATGCGAACAGCGCCCCAAGTCTGCGGTGCGGAAGAGTCTTTTCAGCCCAAGGCTTTGGCCGGCTGAATTCCTGTGACGACCACAGGAACGAGGATCGGAGGAGAAGCCTTGCCCATCACAACCGACGAGGCAACAGCAGGCTGCGGTCGTGTACTGCGCCTCAAAAGACGCGGCGCTGTGGTGACGCGAAGGAAAAAGTGTGCGCTCAGCCGTTGCCGGCGAGCAGCCGCGCCGCCGCCGCCCTCGCCTCCTCGGTGATCGAGGCGCCGGCGAGCATGCGCGCGATCTCCTCCGTGCGCGCCCTGTCGTCCATGCGGGCAACGCGGGTTGCGATTGTCTCTGCCTTTTCCGCCGACGGCCCCTTGGAAATCAGGAGATGGGTCGCAGCACGCGCGGCAACCTGCGGCGCATGGGTAACGGATAGCACCTGGACATTCTTGGAAAGCCGCTTCAGCCGCTGGCCGATAGCGTCGGCCACGGCGCCCCCGACGCCGGTGTCGATTTCATCGAAGACGAGCGTCGGCGCCGAACCGCGATCGGCAAGCGCCACCTTCAGTGCCAGGAGGAAACGCGAAAGTTCGCCGCCGGAAGCGACCTTCATGATCGGCCCGGGTCGCGTGCCAGGGTTGGTCTGCACATGGAACTCGACGAGATCGATGCCATCGGCCGACGGTGAATTGGGATCGCTTGCGACCTCGACCATGAAGCGCGCCCGTTCGAGTTTAAGCGCCGGCAGCTCCGCCATCACTGCAGCCGAAAGCGCATCCGCCGTATGGTGACGCTTCTCGGAAAGCGACCGGGCCGCGGCATCGAAAGCCGCCCTCGCCTCTCCCATCTGCACTTCCAACTGCTTCAGCTTCTCCTCGCCGGCATCCAGATCGGCGAGGTCGGCGATCATGCGAACGGCAAGCGCCGGGAGTTCAGTGACCGGAACGGAATATTTGCGGCTTGCGGCACGCAGTGCAAACAGCCGCTCCTCGGCGCGTTCCAGTTCCTTCGGATCGAATTCGGTGTTGCGCAGCGCCCGCTCCACCGCCATCTGCGCGTCCGAAAGCTGGTTCAGCGCCCCGTCCAGAAGCTCCACGGTCTCTTCGAGCAGACCGGGGGCCTCGTGGCTCTTGCGCTCGAGACGCCGGACAAGCGAGGCGATCAGCGGAACCGGCGACGTATTGCCGTTTAGGAACTCCGACGCCTCGTTGATATCGCCGGCGATCCGCTCGGCCTTCATCATCCGCGCCCGGCTCTCGGCAAGCTCCTCCTCTTCGCCGTCACGCGGCGAAAGCGTCTCCAGCTCTTCGACGGAGGAGCGCAGATAATCGGCTTCGCGCGCCGCCGCCTCCACCCTTTCGCGGTGTTTCTTGAGACTGCGTTCTGCGTCGCGCCAGCCGCGGTAAAGCGCGGCAACGTCTTCCGCCGCGTCCGATGTGCCGCCGAAAGCGTCGAGCAGCGCGCGATGCGCGTCAGTATCGACCAGAGCCCGGTCGTCGTGCTGGCCATGGATTTCGACCAGTGTCTGGCCGAGCTGCCGCATCAGTTGCACGCTCACCGGCTGGTCGTTGACGAAAGCCTTGGTGCGGCCGTCCGTCGACTGCACGCGGCGGAAAATCAGATCGCCGTCGTCATCGATGCCGTTTTCGCGCAGCATCAGCCGCGCCGCATGGCCGGCAGGCACGTCAAAAACGGCTGTGACCTGCCCCTTGTCCTCGCCGTGGCGCACAAGCGAGCCGTCGCCGCGGCCGCCGAGCGCCAGCGACAGGCTGTCGAGAAGGATGGATTTGCCGGCGCCGGTTTCGCCGGTCAGCACGGAGAGCCCGGCATCGAAGGTGAGGTCAAGCCGTTCGATCAGGACGATATCGCGGATCGAGAGCTGGGCGAGCATCCGGTTTCATATCTTCCTTGTCGAGCGCCGAGGCTATCAGGCGCCGATGAGCCTCTTGCCTGCGCGCGCGATCCAGGACGTGCCGGTTTCGCGCGGCTCAAGCCCGCCCGATTGCAGCAGCTTGAAGGAATCGGCATACCACTGGCTGTCCGGATAATTGTGGCCGAGCACTGCCGCCGCAGTCTGCGCTTCCGTGGTTACACCCATGGCGTAATAGGCCTCGACGAGTCGGGCAAGCGCTTCTTCCACCTGGTTCGTATTCGGATACTGCTCGACGACGACGCGGAAGCGGGAAACGGCGGCAAGATATTCCTTGCGCTCGAGATAGTAGCGGCCGACCTGCATTTCCTTGCCGGCGAGCTGGTCGCGGGCGAAGCGGATCTTCGACTGCGCGTCCTCGACATAATCGGAGTCCGGATATTTATCGACGACGGCCTGCATCGCATCGATCGCCTTGGCGGCCGCCTTCTGGTCCTGGGTCACCGAGGGAATCTGCTTCGTATAGGCGAGGCCCTGAATGTATTGCGCATAGGCCGCGTCTTCCGACTGCGGGTAGAGGTTCAGGTAGCGGCTCGTCGCGTTGATCGCGTCCTGATACTGGCCATTGCGGTAGGCGACGAAGGCGTTCATCACCAGCGCCTTGCGGGCGTATTCGGAGAATGGATGCTGGCGGTCGAGTGCTTCGAACTTGCGCGCCGCTTCGGTCGTCTTACCGGCATTGAGGTTGGCAAGGCCCTGGTTGTAGAGCACCTCCGGCGGATCGGTTTCCGCCGCAAGCTTGGTGATGTCGATATCCGGATCGTTCTGGCAGGCTGTGATCAGGCTGCTGCCAGCCACAGCCGCAATAACGACCGCGGCGACGCGCACCGATTTTCTTATGTCGACCGAAACTGCAAGAACCATCGAATATTCCCGTTTCACTCGGCGGACCGCATCCCGCCAGACCTGCGCGTTTTAGAGCAAGTTGCCTCAAGATCGCAACGTCATGATCAGCAATTCATGCAAATTTGTGGCGGTATGCAGTGCTTTACGCGTTTTCCACCGATGAAAGCCGCCCAATACTTTGCGTGAAAGCATATTCCCGGCCTCGATTCCGCTTCGGGGAATCATCCGGCGCAATGAAAAAGCCGGCCTTTCGGCCGGCGACTGGAGAAGAACTGACTCGTGTTGTTATGCGGACCAAGGCGCGAAACCGGGGGCAGCGACGGCGACCAAATCGCGCGAGCGGGTGCGCTGGCGCGGCGTTGCCGTTTCGACGACCTCGTAAGCGCTGTTGTCGCTTAACAGGGCTTTCAGTGCATTGGCGTTCATCTTGTGGCCGCCGCGATAGGAACGATAGCAGCCGATGAAGGGAGCGCCGGCCAGCGAAAGATCGCCGACTGCGTCAAGGGTCTTGTGGCGAACGAATTCGTCCGCATAGCGCAGGCCCTCGACATTGATCACCGTGTTGTCGTCCGAAATCACCACCGAATTTTCGAGAGATGAGCCGAGCGCGAAGCCACCTGCCCACAGCCGCTCGACATCACGCATGAAGCCGAAAGTACGGGCCCGCGACAGTTCCCGCTTGAAGACCGAAGGCGTCATATCGCCCTTCCAGGCCTGGCGGCCGATCAGCGGGCAGTCGAAGTCGATCTCGACCTCGAAGCGCATGCCGTCATAGGGTGTGAACTCCGACCAGGAGGCACCCGATTCGATACGCACCGGCTTGATGATACGGATATAGCGCCGCTTCACCGCAAGCGCCCTCAGGCCGACCTGTTCGATCGCGTCGATGAAGGGCTCGGAGCTGCCGTCCATGATCGGCATTTCGGCGCCGTGAACTTCGACGAGCAGGTTGTCGAGACCGAGCGCATAGATCGCAGCCATCACATGCTCGACCGTCGCGACAGAAGTCGCCGGCGAGAAGCCGAGAACGGTGCAGAGATCGGTGTTGCCGACCTGCGACGAGACGGCCCGGAACTCGGCGACGCGGCCGCCGGCGAGAACCCGCTGGAAGACGATGCCAGCGTCGGCCTCGGCCGGATGGAAGGTGATCGACACTTCCACGCCGGAATGGACGCCAATTCCCTTCAGCGTTACCGGGCTTGCAATCGTCGTCTGAAACCCGAGGAGTTCAATTCCCATTCTCGTCGTCACTTTCACTCAATGAGGCCGCCTGGGCCAAACGCACGAAGGATGCAACGATGTTCAAAGGCACAAGTCAGATACCCGAGGATTCGCGCCTGTCGGCCGAAACCTCGATCTTTTGAACTAACAGCGCCCGATCGAATCGTATGCGTCCCCAATTCCGATGCTGAAAATAAGATTTTGGAGGCACCATTCCAAATCACTGTTCGTTTCGCATTGTTACGCAATTGTCATGCGCACAACTTAAGTGGCAAGCGGTTGAAATCACGAGGAAAATCGAAAAATGCCCGGGCTGTCGCCCGGGCATTCGGCAAGGTGAAGGAACAGTCCTTCAAAATCAGTTCGACTGCCGGCGAAGGAACGCCGGGATTTCGAGCTGATCATCTTCGTGCGAGCGCGCCTGCGGCGAGACGCGGCCGTGATCGTCAAGCTGCCCGCGACGCGGCGCATAAAGGCTCGCTTCCGGCGAAAGCGGGCGGCGCTGCTGGGAGGCGGCGCTCGGTGCTGCGGCCGTCATGTCGGCCGAGACGCCGTGATCGTCATCGTCGCGACGGGAAAGCGAATTGGTGATTCGCTTCAGGAGTCCCATCGGGCCGCGCTCTTCCTGGTGAACGGGTGCGGCATGCGCGCGGTGATCGATCTCGGCCTTAACGACCGGCGGGAAGTCCTCGACCTTCGGCATGCGCACCGGTTCGGCCTGCTGGCGCACGACCGGAGCAGGCTCGTGACGGACCGGCTGCGGCTGCATTTGCGGCGGGACGTGTGCCTGCACCGGCATTTCGACCGGACGCTGCACCGGCGGGGCCTGACGCACTACGGGAGCGGCCTCCACCGGGGCGGCGCCGGCGAAAAGCTTGCTTTGGGGCCGAAAGGCTTCTTCCTGCACCTGCTGCACCTGCTGCACCTGCTGCACAGGCGCAGCGACCTGGGTGCGGGTGGCGATATCGAGCTCGCGCTCCATTTCGGCTTCGCGGATTGCGAGCGCGATCTGATCGACCGTGTTTTGCTGCTGCACGGGCTGGGCAACCGGCTGCGGCTGTGGTGCCGGCTGGTGGTGCTGGGCGACCGGCTGAGGCTGGGTCGGGATTGCGGCGGACGGGCGAACGACCGGCTTCGGCGCTACCGGACGAAAGTCAACCGTGCGACCGGCTACCTCCGCAGCCGTGCGATCGATACCGGTTGCAACGACGGAGACGCGGATCAGGCCTTCGAGTTCTTCGTCGAAGGTTGCGCCAAGGATGATGTTTGCGTCGGGATCCACTTCCTCGCGGATGCGCGTTGCAGCCTCGTCGACCTCGAAGAGCGTGAGGTCGCGACCGCCGGTGATGGAGATGAGCAACCCTTGAGCGCCCTTCATCGAGGTTTCGTCGAGCAGCGGGTTGGCAATTGCGGCCTCGGCGGCAGCCATTGCGCGGCCTTCGCCCGATGCTTCGCCGGTGCCCATCATGGCGCGACCCATCTCGCGCATCACCGAGCGGACGTCGGCGAAGTCGAGGTTGATCAGGCCCTCCTTGACCATGAGGTCGGTGATGCAGGCAACACCCGAATAGAGGACCTGGTCGGCCATGGCGAAGGCGTCCGCGAAGGTCGTCTTGTCATTGGCAATGCGGAAGAGGTTCTGGTTCGGTATGACGATAAGCGTGTCCACCGACTTCTGCAGTTCGGTGATGCCCTGATCGGCGAGGCGCATGCGGCGCTGGCCTTCGAAGTGGAAGGGCTTGGTGACGACGCCGACGGTCAGGATGCCCTTGTTGCGGGCAGCCTGGGCGACGATCGGAGCCGCGCCCGTGCCGGTGCCGCCGCCCATGCCGGCGGTAACGAAGCACATGTGCGTGCCGTTCAGGTGATCGATGATCTCGTCGATGCACTCTTCGGCGGCTGCGCGGCCGACTTCCGGCTGCGAGCCGGCGCCGAGACCTTCGGTGACTGCCACACCCATCTGGATGATCCGTTCAGCCTTGGTCATGGTGAGCGCCTGCGCGTCCGTGTTGGCGACAACGAAGTCGACGCCCTGCAGGCCCGCGGTGATCATGTTGTTGACGGCGTTGCCGCCGCCGCCACCGACGCCGAACACCGTGATGCGGGGCTTCAGCTCGGTGATATCCGGCTTTTGCAAGTTGATGGTCATATCACTGTTCCTTCTCGTTTTCTGGCCGCCTTGCCGAGCCGGCCAAATCCTTCAAAACTCAAACACCTGTTTCGCCCGGCGCCCTGCGAGGCCGGCGAAGCTCAGAAACTCTCTTTCAACCACTGTCCCATGCGGGCGATGCGGCTGTTGCCGCCGCCGAAGGTGGAGAACATGCCGCCGTGGGCAGCATGGGTCTCGAGATCGGCGACCTGCGGATAGATCATCAGCCCGACGGCCGTGGAAAAGGCGGGCCCTTTGGCAGCGGCCGGCAGACCGGACACGCCGAGCGGGCGACCAATGCGGACGTTGCGGGCGAGAATGCGCCGCGCCGCTTCCGGCAGGCCGGTCAGCTGGCTGGCACCGCCCGTCAGCACGATGCGTTTGCCGACGATCGGGCTGAAGCCCGAACGCTGGATGCGATCGCGAATGAGTTCGAGCGTCTCCTCGATACGGGCGCGAACGATGCGCGACACCAGTGCGCGCGGCACATGGGTCGGCTGGTCGCGATCGTCTTCGCCGATCGGCGGGACCGATACGATGTCGCGCTCGTCGGCGCTGTTCGGCAGCGCCGAACCGTGCACGACCTTCAGCCGTTCGGCATCCTCGATGCGCGTCGAGAGCCCGCGCGCAAGATCGGTGGTGACATGATGGCCACCGAGGCTGACGGCGTCGGCATGAACCAGCTTGCCTTCGGCGAAGACGGAAATCGTCGTCGTGCCGCCGCCCATGTCGATGGCCGCGCAGCCAAGCTCGACCTCGTCGTCAACGAGTGCGGCAAGACCGCTGGCGTAAGGCGTCGCAACGATGCCCTCGACCGAGAGGTGAGCGCGGTTGACGCAGAGCTCGAGGTTCTTGAGAGCCGCGCGCTCGACCGTCAGCACGTGCATATCCACGCCAAGGACATCGCCAAACATCGCCAACGGATCGCGGATGCCGCGCTCGCCATCGAGCGAGAAGCCGGTCGGCAGCGAATGCAGGATCGCCCGGTCGGAGCGCTGCGACTGCTGGCCGGCGGCGGCGAGCACCTTCTTGAGATCGCTTGCATCGACCTCCTGCCCGCCGAGATCGATCGTTGCCGTGTAGACGTCGCTCTGCAGGCGGCCGGCGGAAACATTGACGATCAGGCTGTCGATCGTCAGCCCCGCCATCCGCTCCGCAGCGTCGACAGCAAGCCGGACGACACCTTCCGCCGCGTCGAGATCGGCGATCACGCCGTTCTTCACACCGCGTGACTTCTGGTGGCCGATGCCGATGATTTCGATGTTGTGGGTGCGACCTGGCAGGATCTGGCTTTCGGCGCGCGGCGTCAGCCTGCCGATCATGCAGACGATCTTGGTCGAGCCGATGTCGAGCACCGAGACGACGTGTGACCGCTTGGACGAAAGCGGCTTCAGACGCGGAAGGCCAAAATTGGCGGACCCGAACAAACTCATATCCGCTTCTCCTGGGCTTTCAGCATCTTCTCCCTCGCCTTCAACGCGACCTCTCGCCGGGCAACGGCTTCCGGCGTCAATTGTACCGTGGTGCGGTCTTCAAGCCTCAGATCGACGGCGGCGATGTCGCGCTCGAGAAGCTGGTGCTTCTCCTCCATCTCGGCGAGAACCTCCATCGCCCGGGCGACGTCGTTTTCCGGAAGCTTGACGATGATGCCGTTGTCGAGGCGCAGGTCCCACCGCCTGCCGGAAACCCGCACGAAAGCCTTCACGCGGGAGCGGAACTCCGGCCAGCGCGAGAATTCGTCGTAGAACCCGGCCGCCGCCGTCTCTGCATCGCGACCGACGAACAGCGGCAAAGCGGCGAACTTGTTGTCGCGAAGCGGCGCGATGACACTGCCGCTGCGCTCGATAAGCGACAGGTCGGAGCCATGCTGCCAGATGCCGAAGGCCTTGCGTTCCTCGAGGTTGACCTCGATCGTGCCCGGATAGACCTTGCGCACGGTCACGTTCTGCACCCAGGGCAATTCGCTGATCAGCCTGCGCGCCTCAGCAATGTCGAGAGCGACGAGCGACGTCGCGCCATCGAGCCCGAGCTGCTGGAGAATATCGATTTCGGAGGTTTGCTCGTTGCCGGAAACCCGAACGTCCTCGATGGCGAAGCCGGCTGCCGTCGTCGAGGCCTGCGCGAAATCCTGCGTGTGGCCCCCAAGCGACATGCCGTAGAAGCCCGTCGCCGCAAGGAAGGCGGCGGCCGACACAGTACCGGTGTACGCGGGAAAGAGGATGCGGCCCGTGCCAAGGCTGACCAGGAAACGCACGACCTTGCGCAATGGACGCGGCAGCACGAACGTCTCGTCCGCCTCGCCGGCGACGCCGAGCGGGTGACGCACCCTTCTGCCCCTTCTGCCCCTCAACGCAAACACGATGCGTCCTCCACCATCCACCTGAGAAACTCACCAAACTGAAGGCCCGCATGCTGCGCCATCTCGGGCACCAGGGAGGTCGGGGTCATGCCGGGCTGGGTATTGATTTCCAACCAGATCAACTCGCCCTCGCCGGGACCGCGATCGTCGAAGCGGAAGTCGGATCGGCTGACGCCGCGGCAACCGATTGCCTGATGCGCCTTCAAAGCGAGTGTTTGTATTTTTTGGTAAATATTTGGTGAAATCTGCGCCGGAATGACGTGGCTCGAACCACCTTTTACGTATTTTGAATCATAATCGTAGAAGGCATGCCCTTGTGGAATGATCTCGGTGACGCCAAGCGCGACATCGCCCATGACGCCGCAAGTCAGCTCGCGGCCGGCGATATAACGCTCGACCATGACACGGTCGCCGTAGCGCCATTCGCTGGACGTGATCACCTGCGGCGGATGCGACTGATCCTCCTTGACGATCACGACGCCGAAACTCGAACCTTCGCGAACCGGCTTGACCACATAGGGCGGCGTCATCGGATGCCGGTTGCCGAATGTGCGCCGATCCATGATCAACGCATCGGCGACCGGAATGCCGGCAGCCTTGGCGACATGCTTGGCCTGTGCCTTGTCCATGGCGAGTGCGGAGGCAAGCACGCCGGAATGGGTGTAGGGGATCTCGAGATATTCCAGGATGCCCTGGATCGTACCGTCTTCGCCGAAGGGGCCGTGGAGGGCGTTAAAGGCGACCTCCGGACGCAGATCCGCAAGAACCGCGGCCACATCGCGCCCGACGTCCACGCGCGTAACGCGATAGCCTTCGGCTTCAAGGGCATCGGCGCAAGCAGCCCCGGAAGACAGGCTCACCGGCCTCTCCGAGGAAAATCCGCCCATCAGGACAGCAACATGCCTGCCGCTCATCAAAACCCCCAAACAATACGCCACTATCACTATTCTTGCTTGCGTCTGGCTGGTTCCGGCTGCCGAGTCGCCGGCGCCCGAACAGCGTCACTAGAACGGCATTATGGTTAATGAATCGTTTACTTTGGTTAACTCTTCTCATGAAGCGCGTCAGCTTTGCCGCCGAAAATGCCTCCCAAAACAAGGCAATTAGCCGCGAAATCAGCAGTTTGTACGGCTGCGTTGAGAAAGTGAGTGCGGACGGCGAAAATGAAGCCCTTGGATATGCCGGGGTTCCTGGCAAGGCTCTCGTCGCTTGCCTAAGCCCTCCGCCCACCCGGGGCACGATCGCTTTGAAAATCTTGCAAACGGCGGTGACTACCGCAAAGGAATGTTTCCGGCACCTGCCCATTCCGGAAAATTGAGACGTCGAGCGGGCAGATCATGCCGAGCCGTGCGCCGGCGGAATAATGCTGCGCCCGCCGCATTTTTAGTTCGCATTTCTTACTAATTCAGACTTTCCCGCAATCGAAACTTGCGCTAAGACCCGCCGACCGCCTCCCAAGACGGCATGACAATCACATCAGGAACAAGACAATGACAGACGCGACAACCTCGCTGTCGCCGAAGGATAGTGCGTTGCATCAGCCGGCAGTGAACTCGCCTGCACGGGTGCTGTTCGCCAGCCTCGTCGGCACGACTATCGAATTCTTCGACTTCTATGTTTATGCGACCGCGGCGGTGATCATCTTCCCGCATCTCTTCTTCCCCTCGGCCGATCCGACCTCGGCGATGCTGCAGTCCTTCGCCACCTTCTCGATCGCCTTTTTCGCCCGCCCCTTCGGTGCGGTGGTCTTCGGCCATTTCGGTGACAAGGTCGGCCGCAAGGCGACACTCGTCGCGGCGCTGATGACCATGGGCATTTCGACCGTCGTCATCGGTCTTCTGCCGACCTATGCGACGATCGGCATTGCCGCGCCGCTGCTGCTGGCGCTCTGCCGCTTTGGCCAGGGTCTCGGGCTCGGCGGCGAATGGGGCGGCGCCGTGCTGCTCGCCACCGAAAACGCCCCGGAAGGCAAGCGGAGCTGGTACGCGATGTTCCCGCAGCTCGGTGCGCCGATCGGCTTCATCCTTTCCGCCGGCACCTTCCTTGTGCTCGGCGAGGTGATGAGCGACGAAGCTTTCCTTGCCTGGGGCTGGCGCATTCCCTTCATCGCCAGCGTGCTCCTCGTCATCGTCGGCCTCTATGTCCGCCTGAAGATCACCGAGACGCCGGAATTCCAGAAAGCGATCGACAAGCACGAGCGCGTCCAGGTTCCGGTCGCGGCAATCTTCCGCTCGCACAAGCGCAGTCTCGTACTCGGCACTTTCGTGGCGCTGGCGACCTTCGTTCTGTTCTACCTGATGACCGTCTTCTCGCTCTCCTGGGGCACGGCGAAGCTCGGTTATTCGCGCGAGCAGTTCCTGGTCGTCCAGATGGCGGGCGTCGTATTCTTCGGCCTGATGATCCCGGTCTCGGGTATTCTTTCGGATCGCTTCGGCCGGCGTCTTGTTCTGGTGCTGACGACGATCGGCATCGGCGTCTTCGGCCTCGTCATGGCTCCGCTGATGACGAGCGGCCTTGGCGGCGCCTTCGCCTCATCGATCATCGGCCTCGGTCTGATGGGGCTCACTTACGGACCGATCGGCGCAGCACTCGCCGCCCCCTTTCCGACGGCAGTGCGCTACACCGGCGCGTCGATGACCTTCAACCTCGCCGGCATCTTCGGCGCGTCGCTGGCGCCCTACATCGCCACCTGGCTTGCAACCAACTACAGCCTCGGCCATGTCGGCTACTACCTGCTGGCCGCCGCGCTGATCACGCTCGTCTGCCTGCTGCTCTCGAAGGAAGAGGAAGTTTCCGGCTGACGACAACACCGAATTGAAAAGCAGAAAGGGCCGCGACGGCAACCGTCGCGGCCCTTCCTTTGAATGTTTCCCGGCTCAGGCGATGCCGCGGCCGAGGAATTCCTTGATCTCGTATCCCGGCATGAACTTGCCGATGCGTTTGATCTCCCATTCGAGGCGAATGCCGGAATGTTCGAGCACGCGGGAGCGCACGGTCTCGCCGAGATATTCGAGCTCGTAGCCGGTCGCCTGTCCGGTATTGATCATGAAGTTGCAGTGGAGCGGAGACATTTGCGCGCTGCCGATCATCATACCGCGGCAACCCGCCTCGTCGATGACCTTCCAGGCGGAGTGGCCTTCCGGATTCTTGAAGGTCGAGCCGCCGGTCTTCTCGCGGATCGGCTGCACCGTCTCGCGATGCTGGCGCACGGCGTCCATGTCGGTGCGAATCTTGTTCTTGTCTTCCGGATAACCTTCGAAAATCGCATGCGTGAAGATGAGGTCCTTCGCCGCTGCAGTGTGACGATAGGAATAGCCCATCTCGGCATTGCTCAGCACATGCTTTTTGCCCTTGCGGTCGACCGCATGGACCTCCACGACCCGCTCGCGCGTCTCGCCGCCATTCGCGCCGGCGTTCATCCGGAGCGCACCGCCGATCGAACCCGGGATGCCATAGTAGAAATAGAAGCCGCCAATGCCGTGGTCGAGCGCCATGGCGGCGATGTTCTTGTCCGGGCAGATGGCACCCGCCTTGATACGGTTTTCGCCGACGATCTCCAGATCGCCGAAGCCCTTGGCCGACAGGCGAATGACGATCCCTGGAATACCGCCGTCGCGCACGAGCAGGTTGGAGCCGACGCCGATCACCATGACCGGCACGCTCTCCGGCACGAGCTTCAGGAACGTGACGAGATCGTCCGTGTCGTGCGGCTGGAACATGAGCTCGGCAAGCCCACCGGCGCGAAACCAGGTCACGCGGTCCATCGGGGCATCGGGCGTGATGCGTCCGCGAACTGCACTGACGCCGCTTCCGAGCGCTTCGAGAAGTTTCTGACCGTTGACCTGTTTCATGCTCAAATTCCTGAAATATTCGCGAGTTCCTTGGGCAGGGCTGCAGCCCAATAGGTAATGCTGCCAGCCCCCAAGAGAACCACAAAATCGCCCGCCTGCGCAATCTTCGAGACGATCGGTGCGATTTCCTCCTGCCCGGCGACATAGCGCGCGTCGCGGTGGCCCGCCGCCTTGATGCGATTGACCAGCACTTCCGAATTCACGCCGTCGATCGCGTCTTCGCCGGCCGCATAAACGGGCGCGATCAGGATCGTGTCGGCATCGTTGAAGCAGGAAGAGAAGTCCTCGAAGAGGCTCGAAAGACGGCTGTAGCGATGCGGCTGATGGACGGCGATGATCCGGCCTTGGCAGGCCTCGCGCGCCGCCCTCAACACCGCCTTGATCTCGACCGGGTGATGGCCGTAGTCGTCGAAGATGCGCGCACCGTTCCACTCGCCGGTGAGCGTGAAGCGGCGCTTGACGCCGCCGAAAGCGGCAAGCCCGCGCGCGATATCCTCCGTCCTGATGCCGAGGCGCTGGGCCACCGCGATGGCGGCCGTGGCATTGGACACGTTGTGGCGCCCGGGCATCGGCAGCCGCAGATCCTTCATCGTGATCACCTGTCCGGTGCGGCGGCGGCGGATCTCGATATCGAAGACGGAGGTCGCGCCGTCCATGCGGATGTTATGATAGCGCACGTCCGCCTGTGGGTTCTCGCCATAGGTGACAACCTTGCGGTCCTCGATCTTGGCGACCATCGCCTGGACCTCGGGATGGTCGAGGCAAAGCACGCCGAAACCATAGAAGGGCACGTTCTCGACGAACTGCCGGAAGGCCGCCCGCACGGCGTCGAAATTGCCGTAGTGATCGAGATGTTCCGGATCGATATTGGTGACGACGGCGATGTCGGCAGGCAGCTTCAGGAAGGTGCCGTCGGACTCGTCCGCCTCGACCACCATCCATTCGCCGGCGCCCATGCGCGCGTTGGTGCCGTAGGCGTTGATGATGCCGCCATTGATGACGGTTGGATCGAGCCCGCCTGCATCGAGCAGCGCTGCGACCATCGAGGTCGTCGTCGTCTTGCCGTGCGTGCCGCCGATGGCGATCGCATTGCGGAAGCGCATCAGTTCGGCCAGCATTTCGGCGCGGCGCACCACGGGCAGGAATTTTTCGCGCGCGGCGATCAGCTCGGGATTGTCCTTCTTGATCGCGGTCGAGACGACGACAACCTCGGCATCGCCGAGGTTTTCAGCCTTGTGGCCGACGGAGATCCTGATGCCCTTGTCGCGCAGGCGCTGCACGTTGGCGCTGTCCGACTGATCCGAACCCTGCACCCGGTGACCGAGATTATGCAGCACCTCTGCAATGCCGCTCATGCCGATGCCGCCGATACCGATGAAATGTACGAGCCCGATCGTCTTCGGCATTTTCATGAGCGTGTTTCCTTGAATTTCTCGACTGTCAAACCGCTGGCAATAGCCTCTACGAGGGTCGCAAGCAAGCGCGCGGCGTCCGGCTTGCCGGTTTCGCGGGCACTCGCAGCCATCTGTGCCAGGGACTGTGGATTGTTCATGGCATCGGCGAGGATGCCCGAAAGCCGTTCGGCGCTGAGCTCGGCCTGCGCGATCACGCGGGCGCCGCCCTTGCCTGCAAGCGCGGCCGCATTCGCCGCCTGATCGTGATCGAGCGCATACGGATAGGGCACAAGGATTGCTGGCCGGCCGATCACGGCAAGCTCGGAAACGGTCGATGCGCCCGAACGGCAGATGACGAGCTGGGCCGCCGCGATCCGCGCCGCCATGTCGTTGAAGAACGGGGCAACCTCGGCCGGAACGCCAAGTTTCTGGTATGCCGCGATGACACCTTCCCGATCCTCGGGGCGCGCCTGCTGCGTGACCCGCACCCGCTGGCGCGCGGTGTCGTCGAGACGGCAGACCGCCTGTGGGACCGCCTGCGAGAAATATTGTGCGCCCTGGCTGCCGCCGAAGACGACCAGGTGAAAGAGCGCATCGCTCGCCGAGGTCGCATAGGGCATGCCCGCCGCCTGGAGGACGGCGGGGCGAACCGGATTGCCGGTGGCCACCGTTTTCGTTGCGAAGCCGCCGGTGCCCTCGGGCAGAAAGCCCCCCGCGATTGCCTGAACGCGCGAAGCCAGCATCTTGTTGGCTCGTCCCATCACGGCGTTCTGCTCGTGGATCATCGAGGGGACGCCCATGCCGGTCGCCGCCAGCAGCGGCGGCACGGTCGGGTAACCCCCGAAACCGATCACCGCCTTCGGCTTCAGGCGCGCGATCAGCCGCCGCGCCGCGCGCAGGCCTGTCCAGAGCTTCCAGACCGATTGCGCCAGTTTGATCGGGTTCTTCGAGCCGATCGTCGCCGACGGCACGACATGGATGTCGTCCGCCGGAAACCTGCCGGCAAAGCGCTCCGCGCGGCTGTCCGTCACCAGATGCACGGAATAGCCGGACGCCTTCAGCTCATGTGCCAGCGCCTCCGCGGGAAAGAGGTGACCGCCGGTGCCGCCGGCGGCGAGAAGAATGATGCCTTTGCTCATGACTTACTCCGCCGGCACACCTACGCCGGATCGAAAGAGACTGCGCTCCACGGCGCGCTTCTCCGGTCGGTGACGGGTCAATGCCAGAATGAAGCCGGCCGTCACGCAGATCGCCACCATCGACGAGCCGCCGTAGGAGATCAGCGGCAGCGTCATGCCCTTGGCCGGAAGAAGTTCGAGGTTCACGCCGATATTGATCAGCGACTGAATGCCGATCTGCAGGACAAGCCCGGCGACGGCGAAGCGATTGAAATCGTTGCGCTCCCGGAAGGCATGGCTGAGGCCGCGCATGACGAGGAAGGAAAAGACCAGCACGATGGCCATGCAGAAGACAATGCCGAACTCTTCGGCGGCCACCGAGAAGACGAAGTCGGTGTGGCTGTCGGGAATGATGCGCTTGACCACGCCCTCGCCCGGACCGCGGCCGAACCAGTCGCCGCGGATGATCGCTTCGCGCGCGGTGTCCACCTGGAAGGTGTCACCCTCGCCGGTCAGGAAGCGGTCGATACGGCCGGCGACGTGCGGCAGCATGGTATAGGCGACGAAGAAACCGCCAACCGCAGCGCCGGCGAGCACGATGATCCAGAGCCACGGCATGCCCGCCATGAAGAACATGCCACCCCAGACGGCCGTAGTCAGGATGGTCTGGCCAAGATCGGGCTGGGCGACGAGAAGCGCGCCGACGATACCGAAAAGCAGGATGGCGAAAAGATTGCCCGGTATTTCCGGCTGCCTTGCGTGCTCGGAGAAGAGCCAGGCGCAGACGACCACGAAGGCCGGCTTCATGAATTCCGAAGGCTGAATGGAAATGCCGGCGACCGAAATCCAACGCAGCGAGCCCTTGACCTCCTGACCGACGAAGAGAACCAGCACCATCATCCCGAGAGAAATTGCGAGCAGGATGATCGCTGCGCGCCTGACCTGGCGCGGCGAAAGAAAGGAGATGCCGACCATGACCGCAAGCGACGGCAGGAGGAAGAGCGCGTGACGCTTGACGAAGTGGAAGCTGTCGAGGCCGAGCCGTTCGGCGACCGGCGGGCTCGCCGCGAAGGAGAGCATGAAGCCGACGCCCATCAGGAGGACGAAGATTGCCAGAAAAAACCTGTCGATCGTCCAGAACCAGTCGGCCACAGGGCCACGTTCGGCTCGGCTTACCATCTGTCTGTCCCCTTTTCCGGCGCACATGTGCGCCACGTCAATAGTTCGGCCCAACTCCGCCCGTCAGATGAGCATGGTCACGCCTTCGAGCGCCGCCACATGCCCGACGAAGGCATCTCCGCGCACCTCGAAATTCTTGTACTGGTCGAAACTTGCGCAAGCCGGTGAGAGCATCACGGCCGACGGTCCGCCCTCGTCCCGTGCGGCATCCGCCGCCGCATGCGCCACGGCATTCTCCAGCGTTCCCGAAATCTCGTAGGGCACGGCCTCGCCGAGCGTCGCTGCAAAGGCGGGAGCCGCCTCGCCGATCAGATAGGCCTTGACGATCTTCGGGAAGAACGGCGTCAGCGACGTGATGCCACCTTCCTTCGGCAGACCGCCGGCGATCCAATAGATCCGATCGTAGCTCGACAGCGCCGGCGCCGCGGCATCCGCATTGGTCGCCTTGCTGTCGTTGACGAAGACGACGTCGCCCTTTTTCCCGACCGGCTGCATGCGGTGCTTCAGCCCCGGGAAGCTGCGGAGACCGTCGACGATGTCTTTCTCCTCGACGCCGACCGCGAGGCAGGCAGCAATCGCCGCAGCCGCGTTCTGGGCGTTATGCCCGCCCCGCAACGTCTGGATACCGCCAAGATCGGTGAAGAGCGAAGACGTGCCGCCATGGGCGCGCATCAACCGCGAGCCTTCGGCATAAAACCCGTCGGCAAGCACGTGCCGGCGCGAAATGCGAACGACCTTGGTGCCGGCACGCTCCACCCGATCGGCGATCAGTGCCGAGAAGCTGTCGTCGACGCCGACGATCGCGGTGCCGCTTCCCGCCACCAGGCGCTCCTTGATGTTGGCATAGTTCTGCATGGTGCCGTGCCGATCCAAATGATCCGGAGTCAGGTTGAGCAGGATGCCGGCCGTCGCGTCGAGCGTCGGCGCAAGATCGATTTGGTAGGAGGAGCATTCCACCACGAAGAAACGCCCGGCCTTCGGCGGATCGAGCGTCAGTACCGCGGTGCCGATATTGCCGCCAAGCTGAGTGTCTCGCCCGCTTTCTCTGAGGATATGGGCGATAAGCGCCGTCGTCGTCGACTTGCCGTTGGTGCCGGTGATGGCAATGAAAGGGCAGGCAGGCGCGTGCGCCCGGCGTTCGCGGACGAAAAGTTCCACGTCGCCGATGATCTCGACACCCGCTTGATGGGCAAGATCGACCGTCCAATGCGGCTTCGGATGCGTCAGCGGCACGCCGGGAGAGAGTACGAAGGCGGCAAAACCGGACCAGTCGACGCCGCGCAGATCGGCCGTCGAAAGCCCCGCTGCGGCGGCCTTGGCGACGCTATCGGGATTGTCGTCCCAGCCGACGATGTCCGCCCCGCCCGCGACCAACGCCTGCGCCGTCGCAAGGCCGGAACCGCCGAGCCCGAAGAGTGCGACCTTCTTGTCCTTGAATGTGGAGACCGGGATCATCGCGCACTCACCGCAGCTTGAGCGTCGAAAGGCCGATCATCGCGAGGATGACGGCGATGATCCAGAAGCGGATCACCACCTGGCTTTCCGTCCAGCCCTTCTTTTCGAAGTGATGGTGGATCGGCGCCATCAGGAAGACGCGGCGGCCGGTGCGCTTGAACCAGAAGACCTGGATAATCACCGACAACGTCTCGATGACGAAGAGGCCGCCGACGATGATCATCACGACTTCATGCTTCGTGGCGACGGCAACCGTGCCGATGAGGCCGCCCAGCGCCAGCGAGCCGGTATCGCCCATGAAGATCGCGGCGGGTGGCGCGTTGAACCAGAGGAAGCCGAGGCCTGCGCCGATGACGGCGCCGAGGATCACGGCGAGTTCACCGGTGCCCGGTACGAAATGGATCTGCAGATAGTTGGCGAAAACGGCGTTACCGGCGAGATAGGCGATGAGCCCGAAGGCGGCGGACGCGATCATCACGGGCACGATGGCAAGCCCGTCGAGACCGTCGGTCAGGTTCACGGCATTGCCCGCACCGACGATGACGAAACCGCCGAAAAGCACGAAGAAATAGCCGAGATTGAGCATCAGGTCCTTGAAGAAGGGGAAAGTAACCGAGGAACCGAAGGTGGAGCCCGCGGTCCCCGCCGAAAGCGCGGCCCGCATCATGAAGAAGACGGCGATCGCCGCGATCACGAATTCGATGCCGAGACGCGCCTTGCCTGAAAAGCCCTTGTCCGACTGCTTCGTCACCTTGAGGTAATCGTCGTAGAAGCCGATCGCGCCGAAGCCGAGCGTCACGAGAAGGGTCGAGACGACATAGACGCTGGAAAGGTCCGCCCATAGCAGCGACGAGACGACAATGCCGGCAAGAATCATCAGGCCGCCCATGGTCGGCGTTCCGGCCTTCTTGAAGTGAGTCTGCGGGCCATCGGCGCGGATCGGCTGGCCCTTGCCCTGGCGGATGCGAAGCGATGCGATCATCGCCGGGCCGAACAGAAAGACGATCAAAGCGGAAGTGAAGAGAGCTGCACCCGTGCGGAAAGTGATGTAGCGAAAGAGATTGAAGAATTGAAAGTGGTCCGCCAGTTCCACGAGCCAGATCAGCATAAGGGACCTTTCCCCAAAGGTTTTAGAATCGGACATCGTCCAACAGAATCATCTGATAGACGTTACCCGCTTGTGGTCGACTATGTTAGGCCATATCCCCTGGCCGAAGGGCGGTATCCACCAGCACCACAGCGCCGTGCATCCTTTCAGACGCACAAAGCTCGCTGTCGCACTTTCAATTGCTGCATGTTCTTTCCTTAAATCGGTTCCGATCAGGAAACATGCAGTAGTGGCAACGCCCGTTACACTTCCCCGCGCCTCACCGCCTCCTCCGGATAGGCATCGAGAAGAGCCTCAACGATCTTCGCGCAGCCGGTTCCTTTGGACGATTTGACCATCACGACGTCGCCGGCGGCAACCGCCGCGAGCGCGTAATTCGTGAGATCGTCGACGGCCTCCCGATAGACGACCGAAACCTCTGGCGGCAGCGCGTCGCGCAGATGCGCCATCTCGGGCCCGGCTAACCAGACGTCCACAATTCCCGCCTCCACGATCGGTTCCGCAAGGGCGGCATGGACATCGGCCGCGTGCTCGCCCATCTCCAGCATGTCGCCGAGGATCGCGATCCGGCGTCCGCCGACCGGTGGTTCGGCATCGCCGAGCAGCGAGATCGCAGCCCGCATTGAGGCCGGGTTGGCATTGTAGCTCTCGTCGATCAGCGTCAGGTGGCCCGCGCCGACCTTCAGGCGGTGCTGCAATCCCCTGCCCTTTTCCGGCCGCATGGTCGCAAGCGACGCCAGGACCTGATCGAGATCGGCGCCGGCAAGCTTCGCCGCGGCGATCACGGCCAGCGCGTTTTCGGCGATGTGACGCCCAGGAGCGCCGATCGCGACTTCCAGAGTCCTGCCGCCGATCCCCGCCCAAAGCACCGAGCCTTCCGATCCGCCGGCGAATTCGACCAGCCGGAACTCCGCTTTCGGATTGGCGCCGAAGGAATGGATGTAGCTCACCCCTGCCGCACCGGCGGCCCGCTCCAGCAGGCTGTATTGCGGGCTGTCGAGATTGAGGACGGCATGACCGCCGTTGACGACGCCTTCGAAGATCTCGGCCTTTGCCGCTGCGATCTCGTCGAGGCTCTCGAAATTGCCGAGATGGGCGGGAGCGATGCTGGTGACGACGGCCACATGCGGGCGAACCATCTTCGTCAGCGGCCGGATCTCGCCCGGATGATTCATGCCGATCTCGAAGATGCCGAAGTCCGTCGCTTCCGGCATGCGCGCAAGGGTGAGCGGCACGCCCCAGTGATTGTTGAAGGAGGCAACGGAGGCGTGCACGCGGCCGAGCGGCGAAAGCACGTGCCTCAGCATTTCCTTCGTCGTGGTCTTCCCAACCGAACCGGTGACGGCAATGACCTTCGCGGCGCTCCGGTCGCGCGCGGCGCAGCCGAGGCGGATCAATGCCTCCAGCACGTCGTCGACGACGATCATCGGTGCGATCAGCCGGCCGAGTGCAGGAATCTTGCCTTCGCTGACGACAAGAAGGGCGGCTCCATTGGCAAGTGCGATCCCGGCATAGTCATGGCCGTCGACGCGATCGCCCTTGATCGCGAAAAATGCCTCGCCCTTGTTGATCGTTCGGCTGTCGATCGAGATGCCGGCAATTCCCTCTGGCAGGTTTCCGACCGGGCGGCCGTTCATCGCAGCCAGAAGATCGCTGCTTGTCCAGAGCCAGTTCAAATCATAGCCCTCCCAATGCCTTGCGCACTTCCTCGTGGTCCGAGAACGGCAGCGTCACGGAACCGATCGTCTGCCCTTCCTCGTGTCCTTTGCCGGCGACGATCAGCGTGTCGCCGCTCTTGAGCATGCCGACGGCGGTACGGATCGCCTCCGCGCGGTCGCCGATTTCGGTCGCGCCCCTGGCCGCCGCCATGATCTCCGCGCGGATGACTTCCGGCACCTCAGAGCGTGGGTTATCGTCGGTGACGATGACGACATCGGCAAGCCGCGTGGCGATCTCGCCCATGATCGGCCGCTTGCCCTTGTCGCGGTCGCCGCCGCACCCGAAAACGATGATGATGCGGCCGGTCGTGAACGGACGCACCGAGGTCAAGACGTTTTCCAGCGCGTCGGGCTTGTGGGCATAGTCCACATAGGCGAGCGCGCCGTCTTTGGTGTGCCCGACGAGTTCCAGGCGCCCTGACGCGCCCTGCAATTTCTCGAGCGCCGAGAAGGCCGCCTTGGCGCCGATGCCGGTGGACATGGCAAGGCCGGCGGCAACCAGCGCGTTGGCGATCTGGAAGTCGCCGGCAAGCGGCACATGGATTTCAAAGATATCGTCGCCGACATGGACCTCCGCCGACTGCTTGTGGCGGAAATGCTCGACGCGCTTCAGCGTGATGAATTCGCCCTTGCGTCCGACGGTGCGCACATCCTGGCCGGCTTTGCGGGCGGCGGCGATCGCCTGGTCCGACCATTGGTCGTCGGCGAAGATCACCGCCGGCGCTCCCTGGGGCAGGAGGTCGGAGAAGAGACGCATCTTCGAGGCCATGTAATGTTCGACCGTCGGATGATAGTCCATGTGGTCGCGGCCGAGATTGGTGAAGGCCGCAGCGGCAAGCCGAACGCCGTCGAGACGGCTCTGATCGAGGCCGTGGCTGGAGGCTTCCATCGCCGCGTGGGTTACGCCGGCGTCGGCGAGTTCTTTAAGCAGCTTGTGCAACGAAACCGGGTCCGGGGTGGTCAGCGATCCATAGTCGTTGCGGCCCGGCGCCACGACGCCGGTCGTTCCGATCATCGCAGCCGCAAGGCCCGAATGCGCCCAGATCTGGCGCGTGAAGGAGGCGACGGAGGTCTTGCCCGCCGTTCCCGTGACGGCCACCATGGTCTCCGGTTGGCGCCCGTAGAAGGCGGCTGCCGCTTTCGCTAGGAAGCGGCGCGGCTCCGAAAGCCCGAACACCGGCGCGCCGGCCTCCGCCTCGGCGCCGGCCGTGGTGATCACGGCCGCGGCGCCGCGCGAAAGAGCATCGGCAATATAGGCAGCGCCATTCGCCTTTGTCCCGGCAACGGCGACGAAAAGGTCGCCTGGCTTGACCTGCCGGCTATCGGCCGTAATGCCGGCGATATCGATATCCGAGGAAGCGCCCTTCAGTTGCGCCGAAAGTTCCGGGAAAGCTGCTCCCGCCAGGTCCTTGATCTTCATGAACTGCATGTCTCGCATCGATATCGATCCGCCGGATGACGAATCGTCCGCATTCTCATTTCACGGTCAATAAGACACAAGCAAGGCAGAGCCGTCTTCTCCAAATTTCGGCTCGACACCGAGAAGCGGCGCGGAGCGGCTGATGATGTCGCGCACCATTGGCGCTGCGTTGGAACCTGCGGTCCGCCCGCCGCCTTCGCCGGTCTTCGGCGCATCGATGAAGGTCAGTACGATGTATTTGGGATTGTCGATCGGGAACGCGGCGAGGAAGGCGTTGAAGTTCAGGTCGCTGGCGTAACGGCCGTTGACCACCTTGTCAGCCGTGCCGGTCTTGCCGCCGACGTTGAAGCCGGGGACGAGAGCCCGCTTTCCGGAACCGGCGATGCCGTTCCAGCGGAGCAGGAAGCGCATATCTTCGCTGGTGCTCTTCTTGACGACCGCGGTCGCAAGCTCGCTTGCCTGCTCCTCCGTGCGCGGAAGGAAGGTCGGCGGGATGAGCTTGCCGCCATTGACCAGCGCCGCCCCGGCAACTGCCGTCTGCAATGGCGTCGTCGAAACGCCGTGGCCGAAGGAGATGGTGATCGAATTGATCTTCTTCCATTCGCGCGGCTGGCTCGGTGTCTTGACCTCCGGAAGCTCCGTCGGCAGCTTCGACAAGAGCCCGATGCGCGTCAGGAACTCTTTGTGCCCGGGAATGCCGACCAGATCGGCGATCTTGGCCGTGCCGATGTTCGAGGAATACTGGAAGATCTCCGGGACGGTCAGCACGCGACGCTTGCCGTGAAAATCTTTGATTGTGAAGCCGCCGATGCGGATGGGCGCGGTCGCATCGAAGCTGTCGTTGAGCGTCACCTTGCCGGAGTCGAGCCCCATCGCGATCGTGAAGGTCTTGAAGGTCGAGCCCATCTCGAACGTGCCGTTCGACATGCGGTTCATCCAGCCTTCCTCGGCGCCTTCCACCGGCTTGTTCGGGTCGTAGTCCGGAACCGAGGCCATCGCCAGCACTTCGCCGGTATTGACGTCGAGCACGACCGCGCCGGCGGCAATCGCCTGGAAATTCTTCATGCCGGCGTCAATGACGTCACGCACGATGTTCTGGACGCGCACATCGATCGAAAGCTTGACCGGCTCGAGTTTCGCGTCGCTTGTCATGCCGATGGCCGCCAGGTCGGCGAGGCCCTGGCTGTCGATGTAGCGCTCCATGCCCGCGACGCCCCGGTTGTCGATATTGACATGGCCGAGAATGTGGGCGGCGGTCGGACCTCCGGGATAGAAGCGCCGCTTTTCCGGGCGGAAGCCGACGCCCGGAATCCCGAGCGCAAGGATTTCGCTCTGCTGCTTCGGCGTCAGTTGCCGGCGCAGCCATTGGAAGCGCGATTTCGACTTGAGCTTGTTGTAGATCTCGCGGGCGTTGAGATCGGGCAGAACCGTCGCCAGGCGCTCGACCGCTTCGTCGGCATCGACGATCTTGTGCGGCTCGGCATAGAGCGACACGGTGCGGATGTCGGTTGCGAGGATCTCGCCGTTGCGGTCGAGAATGTCGGGACGCGAAGCCATAAGGTTGTCGGCGCGCCCGATCGAGGAGACGGTCTCCGGCTGCGCCATGCCGTATTGCACCAGCCGCCCGCCGATCACCGCATAAACGATGCCGAAGCTGGCAATGACGATCGCCACCCGGTTCTTCGCCTGGCTGGCGCTCTTCTTGCGCGTCCCCTGGATCGTGACGTTAACCCCGTCGGACGGGCGGTTATTGCCGCCCGCCGAAAAATGCGCCTTGCTCTTCAGCACCATGATACGGGAGAGAAACGACATCAGCGCGCCACCGAACCTGTTGCGATACCATCTGTCTTGATGACGGCAGCGACGCCGTCTTCAGCCGCCTTGTCGACTTCCGGCTGCGGCAGGTCCGCTTTCAGCATCGGAAGCTCCTCGGGCCGAGCGAGCTGGGTCGAAGGCGTCGGCGCGAGTTGCAGGTCGACGGCGAAGGCGGCGACGAGGCGCTCCAGCCGGTTCGGCTGGGTCAGCAGCGCCCAGTCCGCCCTGAGCAGATCGATCGTGTCTTCCTCAAGCTTGATGGCCGCATCGAGCCGGCGGACCTCCTCGCGCTTGTTCTCGGCCTGATGCTTGATCGTATAGGTCACCGTGGCGGCTGCCGTCATGACGACGATCAGGACAATGTCGAGCGTTCGCAGCATCTTTCTCAGCCCCCCAGTTTCGCAAGGCTCGCCAGTTCCGGCAGATTGAAAATGGACAGATCGTCTCCCGGCGACGGGGCCTCCGTGCGGATGCCGGCTCTGAGCTTCGCGGACCGGGCGCGCGGATTGCGGGACGCTTCTTCCTCGCTGGCCGCAATCATAGGCTTGCCAACTGGCGTGAAGGTTGCGGCGCGGGCAGCAACCATCGGCAGGTGACGGGATCCTGCCGCCTTGCCGGATCGGTCCTGGAAGAATGTCTTGACGATCCTGTCTTCGAGAGAATGAAAGGTGACCACGACGAGGCGCCCGCCGGGCTTCAACACCCGCTCAGCCGCGAAAAGCGCGTTGGCAAGTTCGCCGAGCTCGTCGTTGACGAAGATGCGAAGCGCCTGGAAGACGCGGGTCGCGGGATGAATCTTGTCCTTGGCCTTGCGCGGGGTCACCGTCTCGATGAGGTTGGCGAGGTCGCGCGTCGTTTCGAACGGCGCCTCGGCGCGGCGCTTCTCGATGGCGCGGGCGATGCGGCCTGCCTGCTTCTCTTCGCCAAGGAACCCGAAAATGCGAATGAGATCGGAGACCTTGGCGCGGTTGACGACATCGGCGGCGGAGACGCCGGCGGCCGACATGCGCATATCGAGCGGGCCCTTTTTCTGGAACGAGAAGCCGCGCTCGGCCTCGTCGATCTGCATGGACGAGACGCCGATATCGAGCACGACACCATCAAGCCCTTGTGCCAGCGCGTGCTCGGCGAGGTCGGAAAAACGGGAATGAACGAGCGTGAGCCGCCCTTCGGAGGCAGCGGCGAGCGGTTGGCCGGCGGCAATCGCCGTCGGATCGCGATCGAGCGCGATCACGTCGGCGCCCGCCTTCAGGATGGCGGACGTGTAGCCGCCGGCACCGAAGGTGCCGTCGAGAATGATCTTGCCGGGCGCGGGATCGAGGGCGGCGAGCACTTCGCTCAACAGGACGGGAATGTGACGAACCGGTCCGCCGTCGGCTTCAGAAACTCCGCCGCCTTGATCCGTCACCATTCCGCCTCTCCATTCTATTCCGGACGCAACCCCCGTGATTTGCGCCCTTCCCGGGCCTCCGCCTGCGCTCTCGCAAACGCCTGCGGTTCCCAGAGCTGAAAATGATCTCCCCGGCCGACAAAAGTCACGTCGGTCGAGATGCCGGTGAAGTCGCGAATGAAATCCGTCACCATCAACCGGCCCTCCGGGTCGAGCTTCACAAAGACGCCGCCCCCATGAACGAGGAGCGACATCTGGTTGGCGGCATCCGAAAACGGATCCTCGGCCGCCATCTGCTTCTCGAACCGGTCCAGAAGCTCCGGCCCGCCGACGCTGATCGCCGGAAAGACGAAGTCCTGAAAGCAGTATAACTCCCGGACGCCTCCATCCGAAAGCACGGCACGGAACGCCGAAGGCACAGAGACCCGTCCCTTTGCATCGATCCGGTTCGTTGCATGTGACAAGAAGCGGTTCATGACGCGAAACGGCCGCCTCCGACTGACGGGCCACAATCATCGGCCCGCGCGAACACCTGCCTGCGCGCGCAAAAAACCCCCGCCGGACACAAGCATGCCCGCCTAATCCTTCCGAGGAAGGAACCTTGGAATTTTGCGACGATGGGCCACGACGCGGCCCTTGCGCAGTACCATTATGGGATAACATGGGACCATATGGGCGTCAATGGGAGAAGCTCGTAATAAGCCTCGCGGATGATCAAATATTGATAGGTTGTTAAGTTTAACAAAGGGTTACGATCGGAACCCTAATCCATTGGAATCCCGCGCGAAACCGCCCGGGACGGGCCGGCCAGACGGCCTTTGCCAGCTGATTCGTTTAAGGAGAAGGAAAGGGGCGACGCGCCGCTCGACGTCGACGCGCGAAAAGGTGTGGAAGAAAAATTGCCAGTTGGCCTGTAAGCCGGGTTCTGTATGGCCCCGCTCCCGAAGGAACGGAACGTGGCAGCCATTCATCTGGGACTGCGCTTGCGCGCAGCCTCTTGCAACCCACCCGGATGACGCGCCTGGAAACCGGCTGGGCGCTCGCGCGCCCGTGTCATCCCTATTCGGTCTTGCTCCCGGTGGGGTTTGCCGTGCCGTCCATGTTGCCATGTCCGCGGTGGGCTCTTACCCCACCCTTTCACCCTTACTCCGCGAAGCGAAGCGGTTTGCTTTCTGTGGCACTTTCCCTGGGGTCGCCCCCGCCGGACGTTATCCGGCACCGTGTTTCCGTGGAGCCCGGACTTTCCTCCCCCCGCGGCCTTTCGGCGCTTGCGGGGCGCGGCTGCCCGGCCAACTGGCAGAGCGGTCATTAACTGACCAAAGCGACAAGCGCCAGAGAAATCGGTGATTTCACTTTCGCTCGCCCGGATCCGCTTGCCTACTGCACGATTCCTTAAATCGGAATCGATTTGAGGACAAAATCATGCAGCACTTCAAATGCTACAGCCACATTAGCGCGTCCGATCGGACGCGCGGCGCTGTAGATCGGTCAGCGGTACGCAACCGCAAAATCGGTCTCGTATTCGGGGGCATCGAGATGCCCGTTCAGGACGAGCACGGCACCGAGTCGGCCGATCTCGTCGGAACTCTTGGCGGCCTGACCGTTGCCGCCGGTGACGACGCCGACGCGATCGCTGGCAAAGCCGATATAGGGATAGCCGTGGCGCGTAAACGACGTGATGCAAGGCGCAAAATGCGTCGAAACAGGCTGGAAGCCCGGCATCACTCCGGCAAGCAAGCCACGCAAATGATCGGCCGCGGGCGCATTGCCGCCGCTGCGGAACCATTCCCTCACCGCCGGTTCGCTCGCGAGCAGCCGGTCGGTCGGGTCGCCGCCGATCTTGATGTAGTGTTTGCCGTCGGCATAGGCAACCGGGGGCAGCAGATAATAGCTTCGCTCCTGCTCCGGAGCCGCACCGATCAGCGATGGCATGCCCTCGAAACTCGAGAGATCCCCGGCAGCGACCTCGGCAAAAAGCACGGTACGCGCCTTCACGGAAAGATCGATCGGCCGCGGCAGCAGCGCCTTCGACAGCGAAAAGCCGCCGGCAGCGACAAGGACACGCTCGGCCCGAACCGTTTGGCCGTCGGCGGTCGTAACGGCGGCGTGATCCGAATTTTCGTCGACGGCAATCACCTCGGAACGGATGACGCGTGCGCCCGACCTTTCGGCAAGGATCGTCTGCGCCAGCACCAGCGCCCGAGGATTGATGTGGCCCGCGCCCCGCGCCTCATGAATACCGCCGTAGCGCTTGGGGAAACGAAACCAGGGAAAGCGCTGAGCGAGATCATCGCCCAAAATCAGCGGCGCCTCGACGCCGAGCCTGTCACGGGCGTGTCCGACGTTCTCCAGATAATCGAATTCGCCGCCTGGCGCTGGCGCGGCGATCAGGCAGCCGACCTCCGCGTAGAAGTCGACGCCGCTCTCGCCGGCGATCTCCGCGTAGCGATCGATCGAACGGCGGGCGAGACGGGCCCAGACCGGATCGTCGTCGATCGTGCGGGTAATGCGGGCATTGTCATAGTGGCTGGCGAAGACGCCGCCGTGATTGGCCCAATCTTCCGGCTCGTCGGGGCCGATGAGCGCAACGCTTGCACCGGCACCGCTCAGATGCCGCGCGGCCGCAGCACCCATCATGCCCTTGCCGACAACGACGAAATCAAAGTTCTCCGACATGCCACTCCCCGACTGTTCAGTTCGCCGGGAATAACATGCCGCAATAACAAATGGCACCGAATTGAATTAACGGTATGCCGGAACGCGAGACCTATCCGGCCAAGCCTTGGATCGGAACCGCTCCAAGGCAAGTCATGCTCAGCCACGAAGGGCGACGCCGCCGGCCCACCGGCGATTTCAACGTTTAGTCGAGGATGGACTGGACCTTGCCGCAATAGCGCTTCGACACCGGGTTCATGCGCTTGGCGGCGTGACCGGCGTTGTACTTCAGGATGGTTCCGCAGGTGGTGCCGTCCGAAAGCTCGCGCGCCTTCGCAAGATACATCATGCCGAACTTGATGTTGGTTTCCGGGTCGTAGAGGCCCTTGGCGGAACCGGAATAGCCCATCATGCGGGCGGTGGCGGGCTTGATCTGCATGAGGCCGATTTCACCGGAGCTGCCGCGCGCCTTCGCGTCGAAGTTGCTTTCGACCTGCACGACGGCATGGGCGAGGCCCGCGGGGACGCCAAATTGTTTTGCGTAGGAATGGATGAGAATCGTGTATTGGGAGGCGGGCGATAGTGTCAGGTCTGGTTTCGGATAGCCTGTCGTTCTGGTGGCCGACGGAAGGGCAGAGGTCTTGATGGTCTTGTCGACGCCCCCCGCGTACGACGTACCCATCCCGGTGATGAACATGCCAAGGCATGCCGCCACCGCAGCAACAGACGATATTCTCATTTAGTTTGAAGTCTCCGGTCTGGGGAACTGCCCGGGCGGCGCACCCCGCCACCCGACCGAATTTCCCGATCGCTTTCATTGACAAAAGAGCGGCGCGGACGCGCTGCATCCCCTGCAGTTGATGGAGCGCAAATGAAGGGGCCATCATGGTAAACATGTGGCAACACAAAAAAATCGCGCAGGAAAGTGAAGAGCACGCTAAATTAGCGCACCCGAAAATCGCCGCCTAAACGCTGAGATTCGGAAGTGCGGAAAGCAGGCGGTGGAGCGTGTCGATGGTCGAAACATCGGCGATTCCGTCCACCCTCGCCTGGCGGAAATGTCGCTGGAACGCCGCCACCGCGCCCTCGGTCTTTTCACAGAAATCGCCTGTTACTTCAATACCATAGCCGTAAAGTGACAAGAGCGACTGGATTGCCGCGACGGGCTGCCCACGGTCGCCGCGCTGGAAAAACCGGCCACCGCCGACCGGCGTCGGTTCCACCCAGTGGCCGACCCCTCTGGCATGCAGCACATGCCAGGGAAATTTTTCTCCCGGATCGACCTTGCGAATCGGCGCGACATCGCTATGCGCAAGCACCCTTTCAGGGGCGATGGACCAGCGTTGGCCACAGTCCCGACACAATTCGACGACCGCTTCAATCTGCGCTTCAGGGAACTCCGGCAGGCCACCCGGATGGCCGGGATTGGCGATCTCGATGCCGATCGAGCACGAGTTGATGTCCGTCTCGCCTTTCCAGAAGCTTTTTCCCGCATGCCAGGCCCGCCGCTCCTCCGCGACAAGTTGGTCGACGCGCCCGTCCTCGTGGATGAAGTAGTGGCTGGAAACCTGACTTTCCTCGCGGCAAAGCCAGTCGAGCGCCGATACCGCCGTCTCCATACCGGTGTAGTGCAGCAGGATCATATCCGGCTCGCGACCGCCCGCCCGCTCGCCGTGGTTCGGCGACGGCACGAGACGCGCGCCGGGAAAATCGCATGTCTTCGCTGTCATGCGGCGCGGCGTTCTTTCTCGATCGCCTCGTAGGCCGCATTGAGCGCGGCCATGCGATCGTTGGCGATCGCGTGAAATTCTTCCGGAACGCCACGCGCCACCAGCATGTCCGGATGGTTCTCGGACACGAGCACGCGATAGCGCCTGCGGATCTTGGCGAAGTCGTCCTTCGGCGATACGCCCAGCACCTCATAGGGGTCGCCTGAGAGATGAACATGACGCGCCATGATGCTCTGGAAATGCTCCTCGTCCATCTTGAAGATCTCGGCGACGCGCATGAGGAAGGTCAGTTCCTTCTCGTGGACAGCGCCATCGGACTTCGCGATGTGGAAGAGTCCGTCGATAATGTCCTCGAGGATCGGGCAGTTCTTCTCGCAGGAGGAGCACAGCGACGCCATCTTTTCGGCATAGGCTTCGTAGCCCGCAACGTCCTGACGCGCGAGGTTGTAGAGACGCGCAACGTTCCGCGCCTGATCGGCGGGAAATTTGAAGATATCGCGGAAAGCGGCAACCTCGTTCTCGCTGACGATCCCGTCGGCCTTCGCCATCTTCGCCGAAAGGGCGATCATCGCGACCGAGAACGCGACCTTGCGCCGGGTTTCCGGATCTCCTTCAAAGAGGGTGCGAACAGCCTCCACCACGCCTGCAAGCGCGTTGCCGGTGGCCGTGACGATTTTCAGCAGGCTGTCCCAGAATGACATATGTGCGATTTTTCCCTGTCCACCAGCAGCATGACCCGATGTGGTGGCAAATTGCAAGCGGCCGGCAGCCGGAAACGTCCTGGATGACGGATTTGTGATGGCCCCTCAATAAATCATATCGCCGTAAATTTCAACCGATTTCGGTGCGGCATAAACGCGATCGATTCCGGTGAAGTTGCGATCGGGCAAAAAAATTTGGCGCGACTGAAAGCCCGCATCGCCAAGGCGGCGCGACGCGGTTTACGCCACCGCCCTGTTCGAACTTTTCGCGCATCCACAGCCCTGTCATTTAACTTCCATCGGATTTGCGCTAGACCACGGTGTCCTTGAATAGGCAAGGATCATGAATGTGATTGGCTCTGATGAGCCGCCAGCCAGTGCCGAATCGCCGAGGAGGAACCATGGCCAAGAAGAAAGTCGCAATGCTGACGGCGGGCGGGCTTGCCCCCTGCCTTTCATCCGCTGTCGGCGGCCTGATCGAACGGTACACGGACATCGCGCCCGACTACGAACTCGTCGCCTACCGCTCCGGCTACCAGGGCCTGCTTCTCGCCGATCGTATCGAAATTACCCCGGAAATGCGCGAGAAGGCGCATGTGCTTCATCGCCATGGCGGATCGCCGATCGGCAACAGCCGCGTGAAGCTCACGAATGCCGCCGACTGCGTGAAGCGCGGCCTGGTCAAGGAAGGTCAGAACCCGCTTCGTGTTGCCGCCGAAAGGCTGGCTTCCGACGGTGTGACGATCCTGCACACGATC
This sequence comes from Sinorhizobium sp. 8-89, assembly GCF_030124325.1. Lineage (GTDB taxonomy): Bacteria > Pseudomonadota > Alphaproteobacteria > Rhizobiales > Rhizobiaceae > Sinorhizobium. The sequence goes on along the minus strand of NZ_JASKLR010000003.1, from coordinate 431,853 downwards.
GGCGGCGACGACACCAATACGACGGCGGCCGATCTTGCCGCCTATCTCGGTGCCAACGGCTACGACCTGACGGTGGTCGGCCTGCCGAAGACGGTCGACAACGACGTGGTGCCTATCCGCCAGACGCTCGGCGCCTGGACCGCGGCCGAATACGGTGCGCGTTTCTTCGACCATGTCAGCAACGAGCAGAGCGCAGCGCCGCGCACCCTCGTCGTCCACGAAGTGATGGGCCGCCACTGCGGCTGGCTGACGGCGGCAACCGCACGCTCCTATATCCAGATGGCCGGAGACAAGGACTATGTCGACGGCTTCATGATGAACGCGCAATTGAAGAACATCGACGGGCTATACCTGCCGGAGATGAAGTTCGACTTGGAGGCCGAGGCCGAGCGTCTGCGCGAAGTCATGGACCGCGCCGGCTTCGTCACCCTGTTCGTCAGTGAAGGCGCTTGCCTCGACGCGATCGTCGCCGAGCGCGAGGCGGCCGGCGAGACGGTCAAGCGTGATGCTTTCGGCCATGTGAAGATCGATACGATCAACGTCGGCAATTGGTTTTCCAAGCAGTTCGCCGCCCTGCTCGGCGCCGAACGCTCGATGGTGCAGAAGTCCGGCTATTACGCCCGCTCCGCGCCCGCCAATGGCGACGACCTGCGCCTGATCCAGAGCATGGTCGACCTCGCGGTCGAAAGCGCTCTCAACAAGGTCTCCGGCGTCACCGGCCATGACGAGGACCAGGGCGGCAAGCTGCGCACGATCGAGTTCCCGCGCATCAAGGGTGGCAAGCATTTCGACACGTCGGCCAAGTGGTTCGGCGATGTCATGGATGTCATCGGCCAGAAGTGGCAAGCGGCGGACTAGATCACGATGATTTCAGGTCGGAATCATAAACGTGATCGCTTCTAAGAAGTTCGCGCGGGATGCGGACGGAAAACCGCGCACACGCTTTTCCTCATCCCGCGCCAAGCAGCGCCCCCGCACTACCAGTTGACGGCTGCGCGCTTGCGTGGCTCCCTCCGGGTTCTACCCAGGAAAGAGAGCCATTCAAGCGCGGAGCCTTTTCATGTCCTTCGAACACTGGTTTGCCTTTGCGGCCGCCTCGGCGGTGCTGCTCGCCATCCCCGGCCCCACCATTCTTCTTGTGATCTCCTACTCCCTCGGTCATGGCCGGAAGACCGCCGGAGCGACGGTCGCCGGCGTCGCCCTCGGCGATTTCACCGCCATGACCGCCTCGATGCTCGGCCTTGGCGCCCTGCTCGCCACGTCGGCCGCCATCTTCACCCTCTTGAAATGGGTCGGCGCCGCATATCTCGTTTGGCTCGGCATCAAGCTCTGGAAGGCACCGGTCGGCAGTGACGATCAGGATGCCGACGGCACAGCCCCGACGGAACGGCCGTTGCGCATCTTCCTGCACACCTATGCCGTCACCGCGCTCAACCCGAAAAGTATCATCTTTTTCGTCGCCTTCCTGCCGCAGTTCCTTGATCTGTCGCGGCCGCTCTTTGCCCAGATGGCGATTTTCGAGGCCACGTTCCTCGTGCTCGCAACGCTCAATGCGGCGCTTTATGCCTTTCTCGCTTCGGCTGCGCGGAACTCGATCCGCAAGCCGAATGTTCGCCGCGTGGTCAACCGCACCGGCGGTTCGCTGCTCATCGGCGCCGGGCTGCTGACGGCCGGCCTGAAGCGGACTGCGTCGTGAAAATCGCCCCCACGCTTGCCGCAACCAACGGCATCGGTTAATGGAGATTCAAGCGCGGTGGTTGGCATCCACTGATTTGCAGGGGCTACGGGGCCCAGAAGCACGAAAGTGACACTATGGCGATATTCCGTATCTCCCTTTCAAAACGGGCATTTACTGCCGCTGCCCTGGCATCGGTGGCCATTGCCTCGGGGTGCTCCACGGTAGAGCATACGTCGCTTGAAGAACTGACCGCCGTGCAGACCGTCACGCCCATAGCGAAGCCCGGAACGGAAATGACGGCCTATGCCCTGCCGACGCCGGACGGGGTGGCGACCACCGCTTCGAGCGCGCTCGCAGCACAGGCGACCCCAGTCGCCGCCACGACGACGGCAATGCTGCCGGCCGCGACGGAAGCCGCGACAGGCGTCACTCCGGCAACGGACACGACATTGGCCTTTGCGGCACCGCAGCGCGTCGCCGTTCCCGTGGCCAAACCGGGCCAGGCATTCGAGGTAGCGATTGCAGCGCCCGCCGGACAGTCCCTTGCATCGGCAGAGCTTGCCGAGAAGCCTGCCGTCGCCGAGCCCGCGGCCGTGCCCTTCCTGGGTGTCGCTGCCGCCATGGAATCCGATTTCGACACGGGCGAGCCGGTCGGCCTCGAAACGCTGGTCGCCAAGAGGATGATCGTTCCGACCGCGCGGCCGAACACGGGCGTTATCGGCTCGGCCGTCGGCGCAGTCGCAAGCGTCATCCCCGATTCGATGAAATTCTCGAAAACGCCGACCAGCTCGCGGCCCGAGCTCGACCGGCTGATCAAATACTATGCCGAGCTGAACGGTATCCCGCTGGAGCTGGTGCATCGGGTCGTCAAGCGCGAGAGCAACTACAATCCCCGCGCCTACAGCAAGGGCAACTACGGCCTGATGCAGATCCGCTACAACACCGCCAAGGGCCTTGGCTTTGAAGGACCGGCCGAGGGCCTCTTCGACGCGGAAACCAATCTCAAATACGCGACCAGGTATCTGCGCGGCGCCTGGATGGTGGCCGACAACAAGCATGATGGCGCGGTGAAGCTCTACGCCAGCGGCTATTACTATCACGCCAAGCGGAAGGGCATGCTCGACGAGCTCGACATGCGGTAAGCGCTACTGCATGTTTCCTTGAATCGTAAGCGGTTGAAGGAGCATGCAGCAATTCAAAGTGCTACTGCGTCTTCCGCAAGCAACACGGCTTTGACATCCGAGGCGCTCAATCGAGCGCCTCTATTATTTTGGCGTTCAGCTTCTGCACATCGTAACCGGTTCGCGATGGCGTAAGGCCGAGACGGACGACCGCCAGCCTCAGCGAGGGGACGATCATGATCGCCTGTCCGTCGTGCCCGAGCATCCAGAACGTGTCCGGCGGGAAGCTGCCCGTCCCGGCGCGAATGCCGTTTTCCTGCAACCAGACCTGGGCGGAACCATAATCGCCGCCGGAAGCCGCCGATGGCGTTCGCATAAAGGAGACATAGCCCTTGGGCAAAAGCCGCCTGCCCTTCCAGCTTCCGTCCTCGAGCAGAAACTGTGCGAAGCGCGCCCAGTCCTGCGCCGTCGCATACATGTAGGAAGAGCCGACGAAAGTACCGCTCTCATCGGTCTCCATCACCGCGCTTCTCATGCCGAGTGGCGCAAAAAGCGCCTTGCCGGGATAGGCAAGTGCTTCAGCCGGATCGTCGAACGTCTGCATCCAGAGCCGGGATAGAAGGTTGCTGGTACCGCTCGAATAGCGGAATTTCGTGCCCGGCGGCACCTCCGGCAGCTTGGATGCAACGAAGCCGGCCATATCGGATTCGAGATAGAGCATGCGCGTGACGTCGGTGACGTCGCCATAGTCCTCGTTGAATGCGAGGCCGCTTTGCATCGCCAGCAGGTCGGCAAGCTTGATCCGCGATCGATCGTCGCCGCTCCAGGCGGGCAGCAGGTCGCTGCGCGCAACGTCCATCTCCCCCTCGCCGATCCGCAGACCGATCAGCGCCGCGGTCACGGATTTCGTCATCGACCAGCCGAGCAGAGGCGTCTCCCGGTCAAAGCCGGGGCCATAGGTTTCGGCCACCAGCCGGCCGTCGCGCACGACGGCGATCGCCCGTATGCCGGGCCCCGCCAGGCCGGCATCCTCGATGACGCTCTGAATTGCCGGATCGATATCGGCCTTGCTGCCGTCGGGCCAGCCGAGCGCCGCATCGTGAACGGCGGATACCCCGGCCGCACCCCTTGTCTCGCTTGGAGAGCCTGCAAGCGCCTGCGCGCCGCCGTCGTCGACGTTAGTGCAGCCAAATCCCGGCCTGTGGACCGCTCGGCCAGGCGCGGCAAAGCCGAATATGCGCGCCGTCACGGTCTCCCGGTCCCGGTCAACAGAGACACGCACGAACTTCAGGAGCGGATGCCCCGGTGCCTGCACGTCTTCCGCAAGGACGGCCTGCGGATCGCGCTTGGCAATGAAGACGTTGGAGCAGACGATCTTGGCGGCATAGCCGTCACCGACCTTCAGAAGGTCCGGCGGAAACAGCGCCAGCCAGCCGCCGATACCCGCAAGACCGACGACCACGGCCCCGGCGATCGTCTTCAGCAAACGTCTCATTCGCATCCTCCCGGGCTCTATTGCATGCACGCGCATAGGGCACGCAACAGGCTTCAGAGAAACAGGATTCCGGCGAAAGGAAAAGCCCTTTGGAAAGCGCGCGCCTGTGCGAAACCCCGTCATCAAAGTGTAGCGGAGTCACTTTAGAAGCGGCTAAGTTTCAACTGGATGACAGGCAAAGATGACCGAACTCGCTCCCGATGCCGGCTTTGGCAGGAAGAACCCGAAGCTGAAAAGCGCGCTGCTCCAGCACAAGCCCCTCTCCCTCGCCGGCCTGTCGGAACGCCTGTTCGGGCTGCTCTTCTCCGGGCTCGTCTATCCGCAGATCTGGGAAGACCCGATCGTCGACATGGCGGCAATGCAGATCCGCCCCGGACACCGCATCGTGACGATCGGCTCCGGCGGCTGCAACATGCTGACCTATCTCTCCGCCGGCCCCGCCCGTATCGATGTCGTCGATCTCAATCCACACCACATCGCACTGAACCGGCTGAAACTCGCGGCCTTCCGCCACCTGCCGAGCCACAAAGATGTCGTGCGGTTTCTCGGCGAAACCGGCACGCGGTCGAACGTACAGGCCTTCGATCTCTTCCTGGCCCCTAACCTCGATGCGGCGACCCGCGCCTACTGGAACGGCCGCGCACGCGACGGACGCCGCCGCATCGGCGTGTTCGGCCGCAACATCTATCGCACCGGCCTGCTCGGCCGCTTCATTGCCGCCAGCCATCTGCTCGCCTGTCTTCACGGCATCAATCCGGAAGACTTCGTCAAGGCGCGCTCCATGCGCGAACAGCGCCAGTTCTTCGACGACAAGCTCGCGCCGCTGTTCGACCGTCCCGTTATCCGCTGGATCACCAGCCGCAAGAGCTCGCTTTTTGGCCTCGGCATCCCGCCGCAGCAGTTCGACGAGCTCGCGAGCCTGAGCGAGGAGAAATCGCTGGCCGCAGTGCTTCGCCACCGTCTTGAGAAGCTCACCTGCCATTTCCCGCTTCGCGAGAACTATTTCGCCTGGCAGGCATTCGCCCGACGCTATCCGCAGCCGCACGAAGGTGAGCTGCCGGCCTATCTGCAAGCCCAGAACCACGAGGCGATCCGCAACCATGCCGAACGCGTCGAAGTCCACCACGCAAGCTTCACCGAGCTGCTTGCCGGCAAGGCCGCTTCGTCCGTCGATCGTTACGTCCTGCTCGACGCGCAGGACTGGATGACCGATCGCCAATTGAACGATCTCTGGACGGAGATCACGCGCACCGCCGATGCCGGGGCCATGGTGATCTTCCGCACGGCCGCGGAAGCAAGCATCCTGCCGGGCCGCGTCTCCGCCGCACTGCTTGACCAGTGGCACTACGATGCCGAGGCGTCCATCAAGCTCGGCGCCGAGGACCGTTCGGCCATCTACGGCGGCTTCCACGTCTACCGGAAGAAAGCATGAGCGCCGCCCAGCCCTTGGAAAACAACCACGCCCGCCTCATGGACCGGATGTACCGCTACCAGCGGTACATCTATGATTTTACGCGGAAATATTATCTTTTCGGGCGCGACACGCTGATCCGGGAGCTCAACCCGCCGCCGGGTGCCTCCGTGCTCGAGGTCGGCTGCGGCACGGGCCGCAACCTCGCCATGATCGGCGATCTCTATCCGGACGCCCGGCTGTTCGGTCTCGATATTTCTGCAGAAATGCTCGCCACCGCGAGAACAAAGCTTCGGCGACAGGGGCGGTCGGACGTGACCTTGCGCGTCGCCGATGCGACGAATTTCACACCCGCCGCTTTCGACCTGCCGAGTTTCGACCGGATCGTCATTTCCTATGCGCTCTCGATGATCCCCGAATGGGACCGGTCGCTCGATGCCGCGATCGCCGCGCTCAACCCGGGAGGCTCGCTTCACATCGCCGACTTCGGCCAGCAGGAGGGTTGGCCCGGCGGCTTCCGCCGCCTGCTCCAGGCGTGGCTCCGGCGCTTTCACGTGACGCCTCGTGAAGCGCTTTTCGACGTCCTGCATGACAAGGCCGACAGAAACGGAGCGGTGCTCGAACTGAAGTCGATCGGTCGGGGATATGCCTGGCTGGCCGTCTACCGCCGCCCCGGCGCGAACGGGCCTAGATAACCCTGACGCATCACCGGCGGGGCAAGCGCCCGCACCAGCGACACCGAACTGTTCGTCCCGTCGCAATCCCCACTTGAGCTAACTCAATTTTTACGATGATATGGTGAAAATGGGGCACGCCTCCGAGGGGAAAATCATCATCATGGAAGCCATCGCGTGAGGCAGGATCGTCGATCGTCTCGAAACGGGAACCCCATGCGCCGGCTTCTTCTGGCTTTATTGCCTATTGCAACCATTCTTTCCGCCTGCACCTCAACCGACTACGACCTGGTCCAGACCGCCTCGATATCGCCGCGGTTCCGGGACACGGACCCGCAGGATTTCGGCGGTCGCACGCCGCATGGTCACCACGTCCACGGTATCGACGTGTCCAAGTGGAACGGCGACATCGACTGGGCGAGCGTGAAAAATTCGGGCGTCTCCTTCGCCTTCATCAAGGCGACCGAAGGCAAGGACAGGGTCGATACGCGCTTCAACGAATATTGGCAGCAGGCGCGCGCCGCCGGAATTCCCTACGCGCCCTACCACTTCTATTACTTCTGCTCGACCGCGGACGCCCAGGCCGACTGGTTCATCGCCAACGTGCCAAAGAGCGCGGTCTATCTGCCGCCGGTACTCGATGTCGAATGGAACGGCGAATCGAAGACCTGCCGCTATCGCCCCTCGCCCGAGACCGTGCGCGCCGAAATGAAGCGTTTCATGGACCGGCTGGAAGCGCATTACGGCAAGCGGCCGATCATCTATACGTCCGTTGACTTCCATCGCGACAATCTCGTTGACCAGTTCAAGGACTATCACTTCTGGGTCCGCTCGGTTGCCAAGCATCCGGGCGAGGTCTACGTGGAGCGCCGCTGGGCCTTCTGGCAATACACCAGCACCGGCGTCATCCCCGGTATCCAGGGAAGCACGGACATCAACGCCTTCGCCGGGTCCGCGAAAAACTGGCAGAAGTGGGTCGCGGCGGTTTCCCGGGCGAGATAGACGGGAATTGCTGTTCGGATTTGGTCGTGGACACCCCGCATTTCTTCATTCGGTCATAATGCTCTGAGAGAGCTTGGGCAGATTTGATCCCTACGGCGCCATGCGGTGTTCAGACGCGCAACGGTCGTTGCAGCACTCGGAATGGCTGCATGTTTCCCTGGATCGCCGGCGGTACAAGGAAACATGCAGTAGACAGATTGCAGGCTCGCCGGCCGACTGAGACCGACCGGCGACAGAAAGGAATTATGATGACTGGCGCAGCCCAAAAAGCCCTTCTCACTCTCGGACTGCTCGCGCTGACCGCCACCTCGGCGCTGGCGCAGCCCCAACCGCAGACGCCGGCCATGGCCTGCGGCGGCGATCTCGCCACGTTTCTCGAGGGCGTCAAGGCCGAGGCCGTTGCCAAGGGTATGCCGGCCGATGCCGCCGACCGCGCTCTCGCCGGCGCCGCGATCGACCAGAAGGTTCTGAGCCGCGACCGCGCCCAGGGCGTGTTCAAGCAGACGTTCACCGAGTTTTCCAAGCGCACCGTCAGCAAGGCTCGGCTCGATATCGGCGCGCAGAAGATGAGGGAATATGCCGACGTTTTCGCTCGGGCGGAAAGCGAATTCGGCGTGCCGGCTCCGGTCATCACCGCCTTCTGGGCGATGGAGACTGATTTCGGCGCGGTCCAGGGCGATTTCAACACGCGCAATGCGCTGGTGACGCTGGCACATGATTGCCGCCGCCCGGAAATGTTCCGCCCGCAGCTGCTGGCTGCGATCGAAATGGTGCAGCACGGCGACCTCGACCCGGCGACAACCACCGGCGCCTGGGCCGGCGAGATCGGCCAGGTGCAGATGCTGCCGGAAGACATCATCGCCTATGGCGTCGATGGCGACGGCGACGGCCACGTTAATCTGAAGAAGAGCTCACCGGATGCCATCCTCACGGCGGCAAAATTCATCCAGAGCCTCGGCTTCAAGGCCGGCCAGCCCTGGATTCAGGAAGTCAGGGTCCCGGAGAACCTGCCATGGGAGAAGACCGGGCTGCAATCCGGCATGACGGCGGGAGACTGGTTCGCGCTCGGCGTCACGCCGCGCGACGGCAACACCGCCAACAGCGGCCTTGAAGCATCCCTCGTCGTGCCGCAAGGTCGCAAGGGCGTCGCCTTCCTGACCTATCCGAACTTCAACATCTATCTCGAGTGGAATCAGTCGTTCATCTACACGACTTCCGCAGCCTATTTTGCCACCCGCCTTGCCGGCGCCCCGCCCTACCAGGGCGGCAATCCGGAACCGGGCCTCGGCGATGTCGAGATGAAGGCGCTGCAAACGCGGCTCCAGGCCCTCGGCCACGACGTCGGCAAGATCGACGGCATTCTCGGTTCCGGAACGCGCACCGCGCTGCAGAAGGAGCAGCTGAAGCTGGGATTGCCCGCCGACGGCTGGGCAACGCCGGAGCTCCTGGGCGCGCTCTGATCTGCTGCATGTTCCCTTAGGTCGAAGCCGAGTTAAGGCAGCAACTCAAAGTGCTACAACGGCCTTTGTGCGTCTGAAAAGACGCACGCCGCTGTAGAACTACGCTCGTCATCGGACAAGCCGAGACGGGCTCGAAAACAGTCGAACGCGAGCAAGAAGCGGGTGGTACCACCCGCTTCGCCGTATTAGGGCTTACGCGTCAATTTGCAGAACGGCGCAGGCACGATCATGAATTCACCGATCAACACACAGATGACGATGCGCAACTGGGCGCTCCTGGCCCTGCTCGGTCTCATCTGGGGTGGTTCGTTTTTCTTCGCGCGTGTGGCTGTCGCCCATGTGCCGCCCTTCACGCTGGTTCTCCTGCGCCTCGGTCTCGCGGCACTTGCTCTCCACATCTATATTCGCGGCCGCTACGACATCTATCCGGCGCTCAAGAGACGCTGGCCCGAATTCCTGTTGATGGGGCTGATCAACAATGCCATTCCACACGCCTTCATCTTCCTCGGCCAGACCCATATCGGTGCGGGGCTCGCCGCGATCCTGAATGCGACGACTCCGGTCTGGACCGTGCTGATCGCCAACATGGCGACGGACGACGAGAAACTGAGCGCCTCCAAGATCAGCGGCTGCCTGCTGGGACTGGCGGGCACCATCGTGCTTGTCGGGCCGAGCGCGCTCGCGGGCCTTGTCGGCCGTTCCACCACGATCCCGCTTTGGGCGCTCGTCCTGCCCGTGCTCGCTGCCGTGAGCTACGGTCTCGCAGCAACCTACGGCAAGCGCTTCCGCAATCTGGCGCCGCCCGTGACGGCAGCGGGACAACTGACGGCGTCGACACTCATGATGTTGCCGATCGCTGCCCTTGCCGATACGCCCTGGATATTGCCCATGCCGCCGATGACCGCTGTGCTCGCGATCCTCGGACTTGCCCTTGTCTCCACCGCCTACGGCTACATTCTTTATTTCCGGGTCATGGCGGAAGCCGGCGCGACGAATGCTTCCCTTGTCACTCTCCTGGTGCCGCCGAGCGCCATCCTGCTTGGCTATCTCTTCCTCGGCGAAACGCTGCAGGCGTTGGACGTCGCCGGCATGGCCCTCATCGCGACCGGTCTCACGGTCCTCGACGGACGCATCCTGAAACTCCGATATTCAGCTTGAAACAGAATCAAAACGGCTCTCGCCGCCACGCGACGCCCCGCTCACGCAGCATTACAAACGTTCATATTAACCGCTGCGAAGCAATTGTGAAAAAAATGTGGCAACGGAAATTGGTGAGCGATTCCCGGCGGTTAGCCCTGTGAATATGGTTTCTCCACCAGACGCGTTTCGCAGCGCAGCACAAGTTTCGCTTTCACGCGCCGCTTTTTCGCCCTATGTTTTACCCGTCAACGCAGGGAGGATCAGCTTATGGGACTTACACATTCGTTGAATGTCCTCATGATCAGTGCAGCGTTTGCATTCGTGGCCGTAATGCTTTTTGTCTGAGCAAGGCCACTGACAAGTCCAAACCGAGACAGGGACTTTAATTCCGGAAAATCCATTTGCAGCGAGATTAGTCAGGCAGGCCTCTCATAGAGTACCCGGTCAACAGGCTGCGATAATGACCAAAGCCCATGAACGTTGATTCGTTCATGGGCTTTCTCTCTGTTCCGGCACTGCGCGCTGCCGGCACTATCTATATCTATATCGATATCTATGCCCTTGCGACCGCCTTGACCGGGAGCTCGACAGCGGTCTCCTGTGCCGGTGCACGCGCATAGCCGACCAGGTCGCAAACCGCCGTGACAAGCGGCGAGCGGTTCATCGTGTAGAGATGGAAGTCGCGCACGCCGCGCCGCGCAAGATCGACAATCTGCTCGGCAGCTATGTGGGTCGCTTCCTTGAACCGCTCCGCCGGCTGTTCTTCAAGATGGGCGAGCCGCGAAATTATCGCCTGCGGAATCCGCGCTCCGCACAGGCCAGCAAATCTCTGCACTTGCGTGAGATTGTTGATCGGCAGGATTCCCGGGACGATCGGGACCTGGACGCCAGCCCGCCGCACCCGCTCCAGATAGCGCTCGAAATCATCGTTGTCGAAAAAGAACTGGGTGATCGCCCGCGTCGCGCCGTTGTCGACCTTGCGCTTCAGCATGTCGATGTCGGCGGCGACATCCGGGCTCTCCGGGTGTTTCTCCGGATAGGCCGAGACCGAGATTTCGAAGTCGCCACGGGCACGCAAGGCCTTCACGAGGGCGGCGGCGTTTTCATAACCGCCCGGAAACGGCTGATAGGTGCTGCCGATGCCGCCCTGCGGGTCGCCCCGGAGAGCCACGAAATGCCGGACGCCAAAGGCCAGGAACTCCTCTATCACCGCATCGACCTCGGGCTTTGGGGCGCCGACGCAGGTCAGATGCGCCGCAGTGTTCGTCGCGCCCATCTCCCCGATCATGCGCCTGACGGTCGTCAGCGAGCGGGCTTTCGTCGAGCCGCCGGCACCGTAGGTCACGGTGACGAAGGCGGGATTGAAAACGGAGAGGTCGGCCACGGTCTGGAAGAGCTGTACCTCCATCTCGTCCGTCTTCGGAGGAAAATACTCTAATGACAGCCTGAGATTGCCGCGCTCGGCCGGATAAAGCGTGCGTGTCGCCATTCTCAAACTCCCCCTGCCTGAACGCGCTGACGCGGCATATCGGCGATGTGATCGGCGACGCGCTGATCGCGCGCAAGCCAGATCGTCACTGTCAGTTTGCCCTCGTCCGCACCTTCCGGCGCGAGGTCGGTTGTTTTCTCCAGCGCAAGGCCCGCCTTCTGCAGCCAGTCGGCCATCGCCTGATGGGAGAAGCCGAGGCGTGCATGGGCGTGCTCGTCGCGCAGATACTCGAGCCCGTGCGGCGCGAAATCGATGATAACGAGCCGGCCGCCAGGCGCGAGCATACGCGCGGCCTCGGCGATCGCCGCTTCGGGCTCCTCCAGGAAATGCAGCACCTGATGGATCGTCACGAGATCGAAAGCCTGGCCATCAAGCGGCAGATTGAAAATGTCGCCGTGACGGATGGAAGCCTTCGTGATCCCGGCTTTGTCGAGATTGGACCGCGCCACGGCGAGCATGTCGCGGCTGGCGTCGACGCCGATGCCGCGCCGGTAGATGCCCTCGAAAAGCTGCAGGATGCGCCCCGTGCCGGTGCCGAGATCGAGCAGACTCTCGACCGGCTCGTCGCCGACCATCGCCTTCAGCGTGGCTTCGACATCGCCTTCGCTGACATGCAGCCGTCTCAGCTCATCCCATCCGGCGGCGTTACGGCTGAAATAGGCTTGCGCCTTCTCGGCACGCTGCCGCTTCAGGACGGCCAGCCGCGCCGCATCCTTGGCGAGGATGGCGTCTTCAGCCGCGGCTGCTGACAGCAGATCACGCACCAGAGCGACGCGCCCCCCCTCTTGCCGCAGGCGGAAATAGGCCCATGCCCCTTCCTGATAGCGATCAATGAGCGCCACTTCGGCGAGCAGCTTCAGATGCCGAGAAATACGCGGCTGCGATTGGCCGAGAATTTCGGTAAGATCGGTAACGGTGAGGTCGCTGGCGGAAAGCAGCGCGAGAAGGCGCATTCGCGTCGGCTCACCCGCCGCCTTCAAAACGTCGACCAACGCATCCAACCCAAGGGTTCCTCGGCTCACCGTCGTCTCCTCATCAACACATAAAGATATCTTTATGTGAATTGCGAGACGCGTGCAAGCGAATTTGCGCGGAAAGACAATAGAGTGGCGCGCGGGAGATAGCCGGACGGACGGAAAACCTCCGCCGCCGCAGGATGCTGCCAGGCAGCATCCCTGTCGGGGCCAAGGTAACGCCCTCCACCCTTATCCCTGCGCTCGTCACAGGAATCACGGCGCGTCAGGCGCCGTGATTGACCTGATGCGGACTGAGGGAAAGCGGTACGGAACATGAAGGCGATTTCTGGGCCCAGAACCTGGCCGTGCCGTATTCCTGGCGAGCACAATGAGCAGGCGAAGCGCAACGATCCGTTGCGCGGGAAACCTGCCCCGGGTGCGTCCCCTCGATCGTTCAGGCCTCAGCGCGTCAGGCGCTTATAGGTCACCCGCTTCGGATTGACCGAATCCGGGCCGAGGCGGCGGATCTTGTCCTTTTCGTAATCCTCGAAGTTGCCTTCGAACCATTCGACGTGACTGTCGCCCTCGAAGGCGAGGATATGGGTTGCCAGACGGTCGAGGAACATGCGGTCGTGGCTGATGATCACCGCGCAGCCGGCGAAGTTTTCGAGCGCGTCCTCGAGCGCCGCCAACGTTTCGGTATCGAGGTCGTTGGTCGGTTCGTCGAGCAGGATGACGTTGCCGCCGGCCTTCAGCATCTTGGCGAGGTGTACGCGGTTGCGCTGGCCGCCGGAAAGCGTACCGACCTTCTGCTGCTGGTCGCCGCCCTTGAAGTTGAAGGACGAGCAGTAGGCGCGCGAGTTGACCTCGTGCTTGCCGAGCTTGATGACGTCGTTGCCGCCGGAGATTTCCTCCCAGACGGTCTTGCTTCCGTCGAGCGCGTCGCGGCTCTGGTCGACATAGCCGAGTTGGACGCTGTCGCCGATGCGGAACGCGCCTTCGTCGGGCTGTTCCTGGCCGGTGATCATGCGGAAGAGCGTCGTCTTGCCGGCGCCGTTCGGACCGATGACGCCGACGATGCCGCCGGGCGGCAGTTTGAAGCTCAGGCCTTCGATCAGCAACTGGTCGTCATAACCCTTGGAGATGTTTTCCGCTTCGATCACCACCTGGCCGAGACGCTCGCCGACGGGAATGATGATCTGCGCGTCGCCCGGCCGCCGGTCGGCCGCCGCCTTGACCAGCTCGTCATAGGCACGGATACGCGCCTTGGACTTCGCCTGGCGCGCCTTCGGGCTCGAAGCGATCCACTCCTGCTCGCGACTGATCGCCTTCTGGCGAGTGGCCTCTTCGCGCCCCTCCTGCGCCATGCGCTTGGATTTCGCCTGCAGATAGGCGGAATAATTGCCCTCGTAGGGAATGCCGCGGCCGCGGTCGAGCTCGAGGATCCAGCCGGTGACATTGTCGAGGAAGTAGCGGTCGTGGGTGATCATCAGCACGGCGCCCGGATATTCGCGCAGGTGCTTTTCAAGCCAGGCGATCGTCTCGGCGTCGAGGTGGTTTGTCGGTTCGTCGAGCAGAAGGAGATCCGGCTGCGACAGCAGCAGCTTGCAGAGCGCGACGCGGCGCTTCTCACCGCCCGAAAGATTGGTGACCTCCGCATCGCCGGGCGGGCAGCGCAACGCGTCCATCGCCATTTCCACCTGGCTGTCCAGATCCCAGAGATTCTGGCTGTCGATGATGTCCTGGAGCTTGGCGCCTTCGTCCGCCGTCTCGTCGGAATAGTTCATCATCAGCTCGTTGTAGCGGTCGAGGATCGCCTTCTTGGCGGCAACGCCTTCCATGACGTTCTCGAGCACCGTCTTCTGTGGATCGAGCTGCGGTTCCTGCGGCAGATAGCCGACGGTCGCGCCCTCGGCGACCCAGGCTTCGCCGGTATATTCATGATCGAGGCCGGCCATGATCCTGAGCACCGTCGACTTACCCGCGCCGTTGGGGCCGAGAATACCGATCTTCGCGTCCGGATAGAACGACAGGTGAATGTTCTCCAGGACCTTTTTGTTGCCATAGGCCTTGTTGAGCCCGGCCATGTGATAGATGAACTGACGTGCCATAAAGGAATGCTCCGCATCGGAAGGGAAATTTGCCCGCTATGTAGGCGAATTATGGTGGCGGGGCAATCCGCCAAAGGCCCCCGCCCCGCCATTCCCTCCCGACGGGCTACCCGTCACGGATCAGCCGCGACCGGCAGCGTCGGCGACCCCCTTGGCGCATTTGAACTCTGTCGGTCCCGCCGCCTGGATCAGGCTTTTAAGGTCGTCCTCACCCGCGAGATCTCCGGAAAGCCCGATGGTGAGACCGGTGATGACGCTGCGGCCCTCCACCGTCTGGCAACGCATGCGCACCCGGTCACCGGCACCGGCGCCGAAGCTCCGGTCAAAAGCCTGCTTGATCTCACTTTCGCCAATCTCGGAACCGACCTTTTCAGCAAAGAGGGCCTGCACGGCGGACGAGTTCAGTTCGTCGAGAAGACGCAGTTGCAGCTTGAAGTAGTCCTCGGCCTTTGCCGCCTGGCACGTGCCGCTCTGCAGCCACTGGTGGCGATCGAGGCCGGATTTGACGCCCGGCATGGCGACAAGCAGACGGGCTGCAGTCTCGTCGGCCATCGCAAGCTTCGGCAGGTCCAGCCAATCGCCCTTGCGGTCGCGCGCCTTAAGCTCCGCCTCGACGCCGCAATAGCTTTTCTTCAGCGGCCAAAGCCCGTGCAGCGAGAAATGCGTCGCATCGAAACGGTCGGCCGTCTGGTCCACGCATTCCTTGCGGGTGGGTCGCGTCTCGCAAAATCCCGGCTGCCAACTGACCGCCAGCACATATTGCGTCTTGTCGGAGCTCGTCGCCCCCGCAGTTTCGTCCGTCGACACGTCCTCGGCTGCGGCAAGGGACGACAGTCCCAGGCCCAGAATGAGCGTCGCAACCCTCGTAAGATTCGTTACCGCCTTCGCCCGCATTTCAGATAGCCTCCAACAAGAAAACAAAACGAGAACAAATATCGACAGGAACGCGAAAATTGCAACCCCTAATCCTCGTTTCCGGATTCGTTGTGACCTCATGCGCAACAAGCAACAAGCAGCGATTGCCTTTGCCGCCCAAATCGATTTGATATCCGGCGGAGCATTTTTCCTTTGGGAAGTGTTTCCGGTTTTTGCATAACGGGCGTCCTCTTTTGGGCGCACACGAGAGTCTGGCGAATGTTCCGGGGGCATGCATGTTCGGGCAGGTGAGGACGCATCAGAGCCCGACGGGTGCCGCGCTCGGGTGGCGCCATTTCGCCACCTCTGTCGATCCGAAGGGCATTCTCATTGTCAGCCACGGACTTGCCGAACATTCCGGCCGCTATGCGCGCTTCGCCGAAGCGATGGCGAAACATGGCTTCCATGTCTATGCGCATGACCATCGCGGCCACGGGGAGAGCCGGGCGCCGGACGCGCCGCTTGCGACCTTCGCGCATCGCGAAGGAACGGAGAAGGTCATAGCGGACCTGCGGGCAATGCGCGACATGGCCGCCGCCAGCCACCCTGGCCTGCCGATCGTTCTCTTCGGCCATTCGATGGGCGGCCTCATCGCGCTCAACGCCGCCGAAAGCGATCCGGAACTCTACGACGCTCTTGCCGTCTGGAATTCCAACTTCCGCCCGGGCCTCGCCGGTCGGGCGGGCCAGGCGGTGCTGGCGATCGAGAGGATGCTGAAAGGCTCGGACGTGCCGAGCCCGCTGCTCACGAAGCTCACCTTCGGCGCCTGGAGCAAGGCGATTGCCGATCGGAAGACCGATTTCGACTGGCTGTCGCGCGACGAAAGTGAAGTCGCCAAATATGCCGCCGATCCGCTCTGCGGTTTCGATGCGACGGTGTCGCTGTGGATCGACGTGTTCAAATTCGCCTTCGCCGGTGCCCGCGCGGACCGGCTGGCGCGGCTACCCTCCAATCTGCCGGTCCATCTCGTCGGCGGCAGCGCCGATCCTTCGACCTTCAACGGTGCCGCCATTCGCTGGTTGGCCGGACGGATGAAGGCGCGCGGCATGACCGATGTCACGGTTACGATCCATGACGGCATGCGCCACGAGACGCTCAACGAGATCGGCCGGGAGAAGGCGATGGAAGACTTCGCCGCCTGGTGCCTCAAGGCCGTCGACAGGAAGCGCTGAAACGGAAGATCATGACCGACCTCTCGCTGCCCAAAATCGCCACCGATCATAGCCGCGTCTCCTACGGCCTGACGCTGATGGTCATCGCCGTTCTGATATCGCCGCTGATCGACATCTTTGCCAAGCTGGCGATTGCCACGGTTCCGTCGGCGGAAATTACCGCCGCTCGTTTCCTGCTGCAGGTTGTCTTCATCCTGCCGGTTGTCCTTGTCCGACGTACGCTCTTTGACCTTACCTGGCGCAAGACTGCGCTGCATGCGCTGCGCGGCGGCCTGCTGGTGCTGACCATGCTCTCCTTCATCACCACGTTGAAGGTGATGGAGGTGGCCGACGCGATCGCGATCTTTTTCGTCGAACCGATCATCCTCACCATTCTCGGCAGTATCTTCCTGAAGGAGACGATCGGCTGGCGCCGTTATACCGCCTGTGCGGTCGGCTTCTTCGGCGCACTGCTCGTCATCCAGCCGAGCATGCAGGAAGTCGGCCTGATTGCGCTTCTGCCGATCGTCGCCGCCTTCGGTCTCGCTGTCTTCCTGCTGGTCACCCGCATGGTCGCGCAGAATGAGGATCCCTGGTCGATGCAGTTCCATGCCGGCATCTGGGGCGGCCTCTTCTGCCTCGTCCTGCTGTCGTTCGGCGAAGGCAGCGGATCGAGCGTGTTCGATCCGGTCTGGCCGGAAGGCGACGCCTGGATCTACCTGCTCGGCGTCGGTGTCTCTGCGACGATCTCGGGCGTGCTTGGTGTCTATGCCTATCGCGCCGCCCCGGCCTCGGTGCTCGCGCCGCTGCAATATCTCGAAATCGTCTCGGCGACGATCTTCGGCTGGCTCGTCTTCGGCGACCTGCCGGATGCGCTGAAGTGGCTGGGCATCGCGATCATCATCGGCTCGGGCCTCTATATCATCTGGCGTGAGCGCAGGGTCGAGAAGACGGCGAGCATCGCGCCGGTATCGCCGGCGATCTGAGGCGTCCGTAAAATGAACAAATCCGCAAGCGGATAGAATGAAAGAGCATTGGGAGGTGTGTGGATGAAAACGGGTGGTCAACTGATTGTCGAGGCGCTGGTCGCAAACGGCGTCAAGCGCATCTCGTGCGTGCCGGGAGAAAGCTATCTTGCCGTACTGGACGCGCTCCACGACACCGACATCGACGTCGTCGTCTGCCGCCAGGAAGGCGGCGCGGCAATGATGGCGGATTGCTGGGGACGGCTCACGGGCGAGCCCGGCATCTGCATGGTGACCCGCGGCCCCGGCGCCACCAATGCCTCCGCCGGCCTTCATGTCGCGAGACAGGATTCGATCCCGATGATCCTCTTCATCGGCCAGGTGCAGCGCGATGCGCGCGAGCGCGAGGCCTTCCAGGAGATCGAGTATCGCCGCGCCTTCACCGAGGTCGCCAAATGGGTGGGCGAAATCGACGATCCGGCGCGCATCCCCGAATTCGTCACCCGCGCCTTTGCCGTCGCGACGTCCGGTCGTCCGGGGCCGGTGGTGCTGACGCTGCCTGAAGACATGTTGACCGAGAGCACCGAGGCGCCTCCGGCGCGCGCCTACCAGCCGGTCGAAAGCCATCCAGCGCGTGGCCAGATCGCCCGGTTGAAGGAACTGCTCGCCGCCGCGAAACAGCCGATCGCCATTCTCGGCGGTACGCGTTGGTCGGCCGAAAGCGTGGCGGAGTTCCAGCGCTTTGCCGAGCGCTGGAGGCTGCCGGTCGGCTGCTCCTTCCGCCGCCAGATGCTCTTCGATCACCTGAATCCGGTCTACGCCGGCGATGTCGGCATCGGCATCAACCCCGCGCTGGCGAAGGAAATCAAGGAGGCCGACCTCGTCCTTCTCGTCGGCGGCCGTTTTTCGGAAATGCCCTCCTCCAGCTACACGTTGATTGACGTCCCCTACCCCAGGCAGACGCTGGTTCATGTCCATCCCGACCCTGCGGAACTCGGCCGCGTCTACCGCCCGGATCTGGCGATCGCCGCGAGCCCACGCGATTTCGTGGCGGCACTCGACGACATCGGGCCCGCGGGCGGCGAACCCGCGTGCTCCGCTCGCACCGCCGCGATGCACGAAGCCTATCTCAAATGGTCGACGCCGCCCGAGAAGGGACCCGGCGACGTGCAGATGGGGCCGATCATGAACTGGATCGAGGCGAATACCGCGCCGGACACGATCTTCACGAACGGCGCCGGCAACTACGCCACCTGGCTGCACCGCTTCCATCGCTTCCGCCGCTATGGAACCCAGGCAGCCCCCGCTTCAGGCTCGATGGGCTACGGCCTGCCGGCGGCTGTCGCGGCCAAGCAACTCCACCCGGAACGAGAAGTCCTCTGTTTTGCCGGCGACGGCTGCTTCCTCATGCACGGGCAGGAGTTCGCGACCGCGATCCGCTATCAGCTGCCGATCATCGTGCTCGTCATCAACAATGGCATCTACGGCACGATCCGCATGCACCAGGAGCGCGAGTATCCAGGTCGTGTCAGCGCAACGGACCTCACCAATCCGGATTTTGCAGCGCTCGCGCGTGCCTATGGCGGCCATGGCGAAACAGTCGAGCGAACGGAAGAATTCGCCGATGCTTTCCTCCGAGCACGCGCCACTGGCAAGCCTGCGATCATCGAGATCAAGCTCGACCCGGAAGCAATCACGCCAACGCGAACGCTCACTGAAATCCGCAACGGCTGAGGGACGCAAAGGAGAAGGCTTCTGCTCCCGGCAGCACCGTGCGCCTTTTCAGTCGCACACGCTGTAGCACTCTGAGTTGCTGCCTCAGATTGTCCGGATCATCTCCCAAATCTGGTCCGGCTCCCTGACGCCGGTCTGGTAAAGCTTGATGATCCTTCTGGCGAGTTGGTCAGCCTCCTCACTGGCGATAGACAAGTTGCGTTCCTTCAGCGCCTTGTTCAGCACGCCTTCGAGGATCAACACGTCGCCAGGAAGGATGGGATAATCTCGAAAGTTATTGAATGGATTCATGGCCGATCTCCTCTCCAGGTAAATCTGCCGGTGGAGACAGTCTACGCGTGTTTGAAGAGACGGCGAATAGCGAAATACGGTTGTTCGGCTGCCCGCGCCTATTCCAGCCACTCGGTCGAAAAGGCATCGCTCGCATGCAGGTCCGTGGTCTCCAGCCGACCCGGACCAAGGTTGGCGAACTTGTGCGGAACGTTCGCAGGTGCGACGACGATCTGCCCCGCCTCCGCTTCGATCGTCTGGTCGCCGACCGTGAACAGGGCGCGGCCGGTGCGAACGATGAAGGTTTCCGGATAGGGATGCCGGTGCAATTTCGGACCGCCGCCGATGCGGTCGGTCGTGTAGAACATGACCGAAACGCCGGCGCCATAAGCAGCGCCCTCGAACTCGCCCTGCCAGACGTCAGGCCTTTCGGCCCACTGGTCCCGGTTGATCAGATGCGGTCCGGCCATGCTTTACCTCCCTATCTCGCGCGCACAGCATGTTCGCTCGGCAGGCGGCAAACCGATCCTGTCAGCCGCGGATATGCTGGGTCTGCTGATAGACTGCGGTGGAGCGGGCGCCGGAACGGCAATAGCCGAGCATCGGGCGCTGGAATTCGTCGAGCGCATCCACCATGCGGGTGACGGCATCGGCGGTCACGCCCATCGGGCCCACGGGAATATGGGTAATCTCCAGGCCCAGCTCAGCAGCGCGTGCGGCGATCGCATCGAAAGTCGGTTGATCGGGCGCCTCGAAATCCGGACGATGGCAGACGATGGACTTGAAACCGAGCGCCTTGATCTCATCGAGGTCCTCGACCGTGATCTGGCCGGAGACCGAGTATTCATCGTTGATCGGGCGAATGTCCATGATGATGCTTCCTCTGAACTGCGTTGGCTTGATGTAGGCCGGGCATGAGGCGGCGTCAATCGCGAAGCAAGCTTCAGGAAACGGCAAAGCCGAGCGCGTAGCCGCGCGATTGCCCCGGCTCGATGAGGCCGAGTTCGCCTGATGCCGCGAGTTCTCCCCGCTTCGCCAGGCGGTGTGAGGCGGGTTCGATGCTGATGACGTTGGCGCCGCCGCGCTGGCACCGCCACATCTGCAAGAACGGTAGCGTATCCACGCGAAACCGGACGATAAGCCGCCGCCCGCCAAGCCCTGGCAACGGCCCGAGCGCGACCTCCGACCATCCGCCCTCTGCGCGCGCGGGAGTGCACAAGTGGGCGCTCTCGCCTTCGCCGAAGCGCCACTCCAGTGATCCGCTTTCCAGCGAAGGGCTGACGACCCGCGTTTCCTGGCAGAGCAGCCGGCCGCCAATGTTCATGTGATACATCATCATCGGTGCGAAGGCCGAGGCGCCGATATTGGTCACGCGGTCCTCAAGCATCACGCATTGGCCGCCTTCGCTCACATGCCACCGACGCTCGACCGCCGCCTTGCCACCACAGGCAAGATCTACCTCAGTCAGAGCCTCACAACGGGTGGCGTCGGCGGACATCTCCGTCCGGACGACGGCCGTGCCTGCAAGCGAACCATGCAGCGGATAGCGCCTCCCGTCTTGACCTTCGACCGGCTCGGGATGGCGAATGTGATCGGGACCGCAGGTGAAGAAAAAGCCGGCAAGCGCCCGGTCGATCCGCGGGTCGCCATCCGAGGGAATAGCGGAGCCGGGAGAAAGATCCGTGCCATCGACCACGAAGGCGGCAATGTCGAGCGCAGACGAGCGGTCGAACAGGAGATGACCGGGAACGCCGTCGTGCGTGCAGGTCAAGGTCGTTTCCATGTTTCCCCCGCAGTCGGCCCGCGTCTCTTCAGTGCAGACGGTGGCTGCAATTCATTGAACTGCCGCTTGGCTCATCCTTAAATCGATTCCCTTGCAAGAAACATCCGGGAAACCGCGATGGCCGCAAATGCATGAAAAGCAAAGTAAAACGATAAATCCCGATTGAACAATCCGGCTTTCGCGCGCGTTATCGACATAGACGGTCGGGAATACGGTGCGAGGATTGCTCCAGGGCCTCGGCCCGCCCTTTCTCCCGGTTGAAACAGACGCCGGATCGATCTACTACGGTTAACCGATCGGTCAGGATGAATTTTAACCAACCGTTCACGATGGATTCACTTTTTTCACATTAACGTCGAAATCGGCATGTACCGCCGCGGATCATCTACCATGAAAACAGGTTCTATCGTGACGACTGCGACCCGCACCGGCCTCTCGCTTCTCGCCGCAGCCGGCCTTTTAGCCGTGGAGCTTAGCCCTGCTTCCGCGCAGGAAGGTTATTATCGCGGCGGCGGCGACGTGATCCTGGTTACGCCGAATGGCGAAATTCTCGACTATATGCCCGGGCAGGACGAGGTCCGCGCGATGCGTGACCACCGTGGCCGCACTGTTCTCGTTGATCCTTGGGGCAATGTCGTCGCGACAGTGATGCCGTCGGACGGTTACGGCAGAGCCCGCCGCCGGCAAAGCGACGTCGACGTCTATTCGAACGACGGCTACGCTGATTACGACCGCCGCTACGGCTATTCCGAGCCCGGCGAGTTTACGGGCACGGTCCCGGACTACCGCGAACCGGCCCCGGTCGAGCGCGAGGAGTTGCGGGACAACCTGCCGGGCCTGATCGATGGCAGCGAGCAGGCCGCCTACGATCCGCAATATGATGAGCCGCTCAGGCAGCCGATGCCTCCGGCGCTCTCGGTGAAGGGCAAGTCGCGCGCGGAAATCGCCGCTCTGCAGGTGTTTCTCGACCGCGAGGGTTTCTCGCCGGGCGTCATCGACGGCAAGATGGGCTCCAACGTCACCAAGGCGATCGAAGCCTGGCAGCAGGCAACCGGCGAAACGCTCGACCCGAACAACACCGAGGACATCCTCGAACGGCTGCGCTTCAACGGCGGCCTGCCGATCACGACCTACACGATCACCGCTGCCGACGCGGCTGGCCCCTATGTTGCGTCGATCCCCGAAGACTATGCCCACAAGTCGATGCTTCCGCATCTGTCCTTCACGTCCACCGTCGAGATGCTCGGCGAAAAATTCCACATGGACGAGAACTACCTGCGCGAACTCAATCCCGGTGTCGATTTTTCCATTCCGGGTACGATCATCAAGGTCATCAATCCAGGCCCTAACAAGGCGGGCAAGGTCGCGCGGATCGTGGCCGACAAGGGTCGCAAGCAGGTGCTCGCCTATGATGAGGCCGGCAAGCTCATTGCCGCTTATCCTTCTACGATCGGCTCGTCGGACACACCCTCCCCGTCCGGCATCGTATCGGTCGAGCGGATCGCCTTCGATCCGGGCTACACCTACAATCCGAAGATCAACTTCCAGCAGGGCGCGAACGACAAGATTCTGACCCTGCAGCCAGGACCGAACGGTCCCGTCGGCACGATGTGGATCGCACTGTCGAAGCCGACCTACGGCATTCACGGCACCCCCGATCCATCGAAGATCGGCAAGACCCAGAGTCACGGCTGCATTCGCCTGACCAACTGGGACGCGACCGAACTCGGCAAGATGGTGAGCAAGGGCGTGACGGTGGAATTCGTCGACTGATCCGGACCCGGCGCTTGCGCCTCCGGCCAAGCGGGCGCTCCCGTTTTTCACGGCGCCGCAATCGATCCTGAACGCTTCTGCGGCGGCCATTCGGTATTGCGCGCCTTCATGACCTCATGAAACATTGTCATGAAAAACTTTGCGGCAATGGTTCTATCACTGACGAAGTATTTTCCATCACGATCGGTCGGCGCAGGATGGGCGGACACGCTACGCCTTCCACATCCGCTCCGAAGATAAGGAATGTCCGCAATGGCTACGGAGCGTGCTCTCCCCAACCTCTGGCATGCGACGGCACCCGCCGCGCCTGAAACCGGTCCCCTTACCGGCGAGCTGAGCACAGACGTGGCAATTGTCGGCGGCGGTTTCACCGGTCTCTCCGCCGCGCTGCATCTTGCGGAAAAGGGCCTGAAAGCAACCGTGGTCGAAGCGCGGATGATCGGCTTCGGCGGTTCCGGCCGCAATGTCGGCCTCGTCAACGCCGGCATGTGGGTGAAGCCGGACGATCTCGTCGCAACCCTCGGCACTGGGGCCGGAAACCGGTTGTTGAACGAGCTCGGCGACGGTCCGTCTCTCGTCTACGATCTCGTCGCGAAACACGGCATGCAATGCGAGGCCGTACGCAACGGTACGCTCCACATGGCCGTCGGTGCCGAGGGCCTGAAGGACATCCGGGATCGCGAGGCGCAGTGGAAGAAACGCGGCGCGCCGGTCGAAGTGCTTTCGGCCGACAGGGCTCACATGCTCTCCGGCGCCGAGGGCTTTGCCGGCGCGCTGCTCGACCGCCGCGCCGGAACGATCCAGCCGCTTGCCTACGCAAGAGGGCTGGCGCGCGCCGCACTCGCCGCCGGCGCCAAGATCTTCACGGACACCCCTCTCCTTGCCGCCGAGCGCCAGGGCGATCAGTGGAGGCTTAAGGCGGGCCACGGCAGTCTTACGGCCCGGCATATCATTCTAGCGACCAACGCCTATGGAGCGCTCGTTCCCGACGTGCCGTGGAAGGCGCATACCCGGGAACTGACGATTCTCCCCTATTTCCAGTTCGCCACCAATCCGCTTCCCGAAAAGGTCGCAACGCGTATCCTGCCGGAGCGTCAGGGCGCCTGGGATACCGGGCTCGTCATGACTTCCTTCCGCATGGATCAGCAGAACCGGATGATCTTCGGTTCGATCGGCCGGCTCGATGCCATCGCCGAGGGCACGCATCGCGCCTTCGCGGCCCGCTCGCTGCGCAAACTCTTTCCCGATATCGGCGATTTCCGCTTCGAATACTGGTGGGATGGCCGCATCGGCATGACGACCAACAACCTGCCCGCCATGCACGTGCTCGCGCCGAATGTCGTGTCGGTGAGCGGCTACAACGGTCGCGGCATTGCGCCCGGAACCGTCTTCGGACGAGCGCTCGCCCACCACGTCATGGGCGATGCCTCGGCAATTCCGCTTGCTGAAACACCGATCACGCCGGATCCGTGGCGGACCGTGAAATCCGCCTTCTATCATGCCGGCGCACAGGCAAAACACTTCGTCGATCGGCGCTTTTGAAGTCACCGCCATCGGCGCCTCTCCGGGGCGAGCGCCGCTTCCGCCTGGGTCCTAAGCCGCCGTCTGGTAGCCGGGCCCTATACTTGCCTTCGCATTGCCCGAGGTCTGGAACGCGCGGAGACGTCACGCAATCTGCTCGGCTTCGGCCGTTAGCGCCTGGCACGAGGCATTCGCCTGCTCCACCATTGCCGCATTCTGCTGGGTAATCTGGTCTACCTCCCGCAGGCCGGTCGCCTGCTCGGCTGTGCTGGCGCGGATTGCGCCGAAAATCGAACTCACCTCCACCACCTGGGCACGATCTGCTGGCGACCGGGCGACCTTGTTGACCGAATTGAATTCCGGTTGAATGACGATGAGCCGAGGCCGGATGAAATGCGCCGACCGGCAAAGTGGCTAGGCGGCGCGCAACCGCGCCCAGGACGGCACCCGCGCAGCCCAGGACCGCTGATAGCAAACGGGCAGGAGCGCCAGAACCTCCTGAGCGAGCGCAAGGGCATTCTCGCGCGCCTTGTCGAGATTGCTGACGCGGCCCGCATCCATCGTCTGCAGCGTTCCGCCGCATTCGAAAATCTCGCGATAGGCGGCGCGTTCGACGATCGGGGTGTCGAGCATCGAAACGTTGCGTGAAGCAAGCAGCGTCTTGATCGCCTGGAGCGCACGTGTGGTCACCAGCGAGTTAACCCGCGTGAGCACGACCGAATGCTTGATGCGAGCCGTTGTCTTTTGTTCGATATGGCGGATCAATTCCAGGATCTGAACAGCCCCTTGCGCGTCCATTGCGCAGCCCTGGACCGGGATCAGCACCTGATCGGACAGGCCCAGCGCCAGCGCGACGATCGCATCCTTGGCGCCGGCGAGGTCGATAATGATGAAATCAGCCGCGTCTTTCAGTTCACGGATGTGGCAGGGCAGCGACGCGGGCGTGATATGCGAGATCACTTCGAGATTGGAGACATGGCCGGAGACTTCCGACCAGCGCGTGATCCAGCGCTGCGGGTCCGCGTCGAGCACCACCACCCTGTTGCCCTGTCTCGCCAGTTCCGTCGACAGGATCAGTGCCGCCGTCGTCTTGCCGGCACCGCCTTTTGCGTTGGCAAATGTGATGACCGCCATCTTCCACCTCATTCCGTCATTGTTTCGAGGCTCCGACCGATGCGTCAGCAGGCGGGCCCTTAACAAAGCCTTTCAGAAGATGGTTAACGAAATGGAAACTTTGGGGTGCAAAGATTAACCGCAGCGCCGCACATCAATAAAAACGCCCGGAAAACCAAGGCCTTCCGGGCTCCAGAAAATTAACGCGATCAAGCTCAAATGCTTTCTCTGAACAGTTTTTTCGCTGCGTCGAGGGTCAGCTCCACCGGGTTGCCGCCGGCGGTCGGGTCGACGATCGCCATTTCCGACATTTCATCGATGCGATCGGTGCCGACGCCGAGTGTGGAAAGTTTGTCCGGCACGCCGAGCTCTTCGCGCAACTTCAAGACGTAGTCATAAAATCCGTCGAAGCCTCCGGCAATGCCGAGATAGGCGGCTGCACGCGCGATCTTGTCCTCGATCGCCGGGCGGTTGAAGCGCAGCACTGGCGGCATCACGACGGCATTGGTCATGCCGTGGTGGGTGTTGTAGATCGCGCCGACCGGATGGGAGAGGGAATGGATCGCGCCGAGCCCCTTCTGGAAGGCGACGGCGCCCATCGCGGCAGCACTCATCATGTGGGCGCGCGCCTCGATATCAGTGCCGTCCTTGTAGGCGCGCGGCAGATATTCCTTGACGAGCCGCATGCCTTCGAGCGCGATGCCCGCCGACATCGGATGATAGAAGGGCGAGGAATAGGCCTCCAGGCAATGAGCGAAGGCGTCCATGCCGGTGCCGGCGGTGATGACCTTCGGCATGCCGACGGTCAGTTCCGGATCGCAGATCGTCACGCCCGGCAGGAACTTCGGGTGGAAGATCACCTTCTTCACATGGCTTGCCGAATTGGTGATGACGCTGGCGCGACCGACCTCAGAACCGGTGCCGGCGGTCGTCGGCACCGCAACGATCGGTGCGATGCCTTCGACGCTCGCGCGTGTCCACCAGTCGCCGATATCCTCGAAATCCCAGACCGGCCGCATCTGGCCGACCATGAAGGCGACGCACTTGCCGAGATCGAGGCCGGAGCCACCGCCGAAGGCAACGACGCCATCATGGCCGCCGTCCTTAAACGCCTTCACGCCTGCTTCCAGATTCTTGTCGTTCGGGTTCGGATCGACATCGGCGAAGATGGCGCGGCCAAGGCCGCCTGCTTCCAGGATATCGAGCGCATTCTGCGTGATCGCCATCGGCGCAAGGCCACGATCGGTCACGAGCAGCGGCTTCCTCATGCCGAGGGCCCTGCAATGGTCGGCAAGCTCCTTGATCCGGCCCGCACCGAACGTGACGGCGGTCGGATAGCTCCAGTTGGCGGTAATCGTCATGCGGTTACTTTCTTCAGATGATAGGATTTCGGGCGAGTGAGATTGTGGAAGCCGAGAATCGAAAGCGAGCCGCCACGGCCCGTTTCCTTGACACCCGTCCAGCAGAGCGCCGGGTCGAGATAATCGGCGCGGTTCATGAAGACGGTGCCGGTCTCAAGATCACGGCCGATGCGGGAGGCGCGCTCGGCGTCCTTTGTCCAGAGCGAAACGGTCAAGCCATACTGGCAATCGTTCATCAGTTCGATCGCTTCTGCGTCGCTTTTCACCTTCATGATGCCGACCGCCGGCCCAAACGTTTCCTCGCGCATGAACTCCATCGAATGATCGACGTCGACGAGAACCTGCGGCGCGAGATAGGCGCCACCGTCATCCTGCGGGAAGAGCTTGGGGTCGATCAGCGCCTTGGCACCCTTCGACACCGCATCGGCGACCTGCTGGCGAACCGTGGCGGCGAAGCGCTTGTTGGCCATGGGTCCGAGCGTCGTTTCCGTATCGAGCGGGTTGCCGAGCTTGTAGTTGGAGACCCAGGCGACGGATTTTTCGACGAAGGCGTCGTAGAGCGTTTCATGCACATAGATGCGCTCGATGCCGCAGCAGCACTGGCCGGAATTGTAGGTCGCGCCGTCCATCAGTGTATCGACGGCGGCGTCGAGGTCCGCATCTTCCATCACATAGCCGGGATCCTTGCCGCCGAGTTCGAGGCCGAGTCCAGTAAAGGTGCCAGCCGCCGCCCGCTCGATCGAGCGCCCGCCTTCAACCGAGCCGGTGAAGTTGATGAAGTCGAAGCTCTTCGCCGCAATCAGCGCCGCCGTCGTCTCGTGATCGAGGAAGAGGTTCTGAAACACGTCCGCCGGCACGCCCGCCTCGATGAAGGCCCGCACCATACGCTCGCCGACAAGGATCGTCTGGCTCGCATGCTTGATGATGACCGTGTTGCCGGCCATCAACGCCGGGGCGACCGTGTTGATCGCCGTCATGTAAGGGTAGTTCCACGGCGCGATGACGAAGACGACACCATGCGGCTCGCGCTCGATGCGCCGCTCGAAGCGATCGCTCTCTTCGACGACAATCGGTTTCAGCGCATCGGCGGCGATGGAGGCGACATAGTTCGAACGCTCGTTGAAGCCCTTGAACTCGCCGCCGTACCGCACCGGCCGGCCCATCTGCCAGGCAAGCTCTGGCACCACTTCGTCGACCATCTCGTTGAGTCGCGCGACGCCGGCGAGCACCAGCTTGACCCGCTCTTCGACCGGCCGCTTTGCCCAGTTTTTCTGCGCCAGACGCGCATGGGCCACGGCCTGCCTGGCGAGTTCCAGCGGCATTGCGGGGCGCTCGGCGTAGAGCTCGCCGTTTACCGGGGAAATGCATTTGATCATCGTCATGATCGTCATCCTGTTTTCATTTCAATTGACTGTCCCCTCCCCACAAGAGGGACGGGCTCGCTGGCGTTACCGTCCGGCCCCGATTCGGCCCCCGCAGCTGGCAACAGCCCAGATTGAGTGAGAAGGCTGTCCGGGGGAAGCCTCTCCCCCTTGTGGCGAAGGGATGGGAAGGAGAATTTCTTATGCCCGTTCGAAACCGCGCGCGACCTCCCAATCGGTTACGCGTCGGTCATATTCCTCCTGCTCCCACCGCGCCGCGCGGGTGTAATGGTCGATCACATCGTCGCCGAAGGCGGCGCGCAGCATTTTCGAGCCGGTCAATGCCTCGGTCGCATCCCTCAGCGTTTGCGGGATCTCGCGTATGTCCTTGCCGTGATAGGCATCGCCGACGAAGGGCGCTTCGAGTTCCATCTTGCCTTCGATACCGGATATCCCGGCCGTGATCAAAGCGGCAAAGGCAAGGTATGGATTGAGGTCGGAACCTCCGACGCGGCATTCGATGCGGATCGATTTGGTGTCTTCGCCGCAAAGGCGATAGCCGGCGGTGCGGTTGTCCTTGCTCCAGATCGCCTTGGTCGGCGCGAAGGTACCGGCCATGAAACGCTTGTAGGAGTTGATGTAAGGCGCAAGGAAATAGGTGATCTCGCTCGCATGGGTCAGAAGGCCGGCCACGTAATGCCGCATCAGCTCGGACATGCCGTGACGCGCGCTCTTGTCGAAGAAGAGCGGCGTCTCGCCATCGGCACTCCAGAGCGACTGATGGATATGCGAGGACGAGCCGGCAGCCGAATAGTTCCACTTAGCGAGGAAGGTGACGGCCTTGCCGCGCTGCCAGGCGATTTCCTTGCAGCCGTTCTTGATGATCGCATGGCGGTCGGCCATGGCGAGCGCATCGGCGTAGCGGACGTTGATTTCTTCCTGACCGGCAGAAGCCTCACCCTTGGAATTCTCTACCGGGATGTCGGCGCCCTGAAGGCCGTTGCGGATCGCCCGCATCACATCCTCTTCCTTGGTCGTCTGGAAGATATGGTAATCCTCGTTGTAGCCGCTGGCGAGCTGCAGGTCGCGATAGCCGGACTGGCGTGCGTCGTCATAAGATTGGTCAAAGAGGAAGAATTCGAGCTCGCTCGCCATTAAAGCCTTCAGACCCATGGCCTCGAGGCGTGCAATCTGCTTCTTGAGGATGGCGCGGGGCGAATGCGGCACCTCTTCGTGCGTGTGGTGATCGAGCACGTCGCAGATGACCAGCGCCGTGCCTTCCAGCCACGGGATGCGCCGGAGCGTCGCAAGGTCCGGCTTCATCGTATAGTCGCCGTAGCCCTTCTCCCAGCTCGTCGCCTTGTAGCCGGAGACCGTTTCCATCTCCATGTCGGTCGCAAGCAGATAGTTACAGCTATGCGTTTCCTTCCACGCGCTTTCGACGAAATATTCCGCATGGAAGCGCTTGCCCATCAGGCGGCCCTGCATGTCCACCTGGCAGGCGAGCACGGTGTCGATGTGGCCTTCGGCCACGTCTTTCTTCAGGTCGTCGAAAGTGTACTTGGCGGTCATGGAAAAGTCCTGGTTCCGGCATCGCGCCGGTTTGAGTTAGTCGATCTGCATCCGGGCCGGCCCCCCGGCACCGGATGCGAATTGGGAGGCGAGCCGCCAATTAGCCGTAGCGATAAGGCGGGCCTGCCTTTTCCATTGTCGCGCGGTATTTCTTCAGGATGTCGACGACTTTCGCGGCGCGCGGGCTGGTGGCGGCAATTTCGTCCCAGAATTTGAGCGCCTCTTCCTCGACTGTCTTCCATTCCTCGTCAGGAATGGTTGTCAACTCGAGCTTCGTTCCTTCGGCGCGCAATTTGGCCTCGCCGCCCCAATACCAATGCTGGCGGTAGTAGTGCGAGGAATCGATGCAGAGACGGAAAAGCGTCTGCAGATGTTCGGGTACTTCCTTCCAGCGCGCGGAGTTCGCGAAGAACGAACCGCACCAGGCACCCGAAATATTGTTCGTCAGGAAGTACTTGGTCACGTCTGCCCAACCGACAGTGTAGTCTTCAGTAATGCCCGACCAGGCGAGACCGTCGAGTTCGCCCGTCTGCATGGCAACCTGCACGTCTTCCCAAGGCAGTGTCACCGGCACGACCCCGAAGCGCGTGAGGAACTTGCCGGCCGTCGGGAACGTGAAGACACGCAGCCCCTTGAGGTCGGCCAATGTCTTGATCGGCTTAACCGTGGCAAAGTTGCACGGATCCCACGATCCGGCGGAAAGCCAGGTGACGCCTTCGACCTCGCCGTAGGCTTCGGCCCAGATTTCGTTGAGGCCGTATTGATGGAATAACGTCGGCACGTCGAGGCTGTAGCGCGAGGCGAAGGGGAAGTAGCCGCCGAAGACCTTGATGTCGACTGGCGAGGCCATCGAGTCGTCGTCGCTCTGCACGGCATCGATAGTGCCCGCCTGCATCGCGCGGAAGAGTTCGCCCGTCGGAACGAGCTGGTCGGCGGTGTAGAGGTCGATCTGCATTTCGCCGTTGGCCGCCTTGTTGAACGCATCGATCGCCGGCTTGATTACGTGCTCGGCCAGTGCGGGGCCGGCATAGGTCTGCAGGCGCCAAGTGATCTTACGGGACTGTGCGCGCACGGCAGGCGCTGAAAGCGCAGTTGTTCCGGCTGCCGCGGCGAGCCCGGCTTTCCTCAGGAAATCGCGTCTGTTGGTCATCGTCTTGTTTCCCTCTGTCTTTGTTGAAGAAGCATTCCTTATTTTACTTTGTCTCCGCGAAACGCCGTGCGGAGAAGTCTCTTCCGGCCTGTCCTGTCACCCTCTCACATAAACGTTCTGCGGAAGCCAAAGCGCGATCTCCGGGAAAGCCGTCACGATCGCTAGTCCTACGATCATCACCGCAACAAAGGGGAACACGGACTTGTAGATGTCGATCAGCGATATCTCGGGCGGCGCCATGGCCCTCATTAGGAACAGGTTGTATCCAAAGGGCGGGGTCATGTAGGCGATCTGGCAAGTGATCGTATAAAGGACGCCATACCAGATGAGGTCGAAACCGAGGCTGCCGACAAGCGGGATGTAGAGCGGCGCAACAATCACGAGCATGGCCGTATCGTCGAGAAACGTGCCCATGATCAAATAGGAAATTTGCATCAGGATCAGCACTTCCCAGGGGCCCAGACCCCATTTCTCCAGGAACAGATATTCGATGGCCTTGACGGCGCCGAGGCCATCGAAAACTGCTCCGAAGCAAAGCGCCGCCAGAATGATCCACATAAACATGCAGGATATCCCGAGCGTCTGCTCGATCGTTTTGTCGAACACGGTCCATGTCAGGCGACCCTTCCACCACGCAGCGGCAAGCGCCGAAATCGCCCCCACCGCCGAGCTTTCGACCAGGCTCGTAACGCCCATGACGAAAAGGCCCATCATCAGGAAGAAGATCATGAAGGGCAGGATGCCGGCCCGCAGCAGCTTAAGCTTCTCGGCCAGCGGGATGTTGCGTTCCTCCTTTGGCAACGCCGGTCCCAGATGAGGCTGAATCTTGCAGCGGATGACCACGTAGATGGAAAACAGCAACGCCAGCAGCAAACCCGGGAAAACGCCCGCGAGCCAGAGCTGGCCGACCGGCTGACGTGCAATCATGCCGTAGAGCACAAGCACGACGCTCGGCGGAACCAGAATGCCGAGCGAACTGCCCGCCTGAATGACGCCGGAAACCATGATCTTGTCGTAGCCGCGGCGCAAAAGCTCGGGCAGCGCGATCGTCGCGCCGATCGCCATTCCGGCGACGCTCAGCCCGTTCATAGCCGAAATGATGACCATCAATCCGATGGTGCCGAGTGCGAGCCCGCCGCGTAAGCCCCCCATCCAGACATGGAACATCTTATAGAGATCCTCGGCGATGCCGGACTCCGACAGCATGTACCCCATGAAAATGAAGAGCGGCAGCGTCAGGAGCGGATACCACTTCATCAGTTTCATCGAGGCGGCGAAGGCCATTTCGAAGCCGCCATTACCCCAGAGGAAGGCAGCGGAGACCACTCCGACGACACCGATGGCAGCAAAAACGCGCTGGCCGGTAAGCATGGTCATCATCATGGACGAGAACATCATGAAGGCGATCAGTTCATAGCTCATACGATCGGTCTCCCCATCGCCAGAGCCAAGTCCTTGATGAAGATGGATGTCGCCTGAAGGAGAGTGAGCGCGACGCCGATCGTCATGATGATCTTGATGGGAGCCATGTAGGGCGCCCAGCTCGAGTAGCTCGTCTCTCCGTATTTCAGCGCATAGGCTGTGCTGGAAACGCCGCCAAAAAGCAGGAAGGCCAAGTAGACGAATAGCATGGTGATGGTTACGGCGTCGACGGCCGCACGCGTTCGCAACGTCCAGCGTCCATAGAGCAGGTCCATGCGCACATGACTGTTGAGTTGCAGCGAATAGGCGCCACCAAGGAGATAGTAGGCGGCCATCACGAACTGCGCCATTTCGAGCGTCCAGAGCGAGGGTAGGAGCCATGCTTTCGATACCGATGAATAGAGCAGGATGCCCATCATCGCGAAGATAAGATACATGGTCGCTCTGCCGACGTGTCGATTGAACCCATCGACGACGCGGACATATGTCTTCAAATATTCAGGCATGGTGGCGCCCCTGCCGAGGGTGTGGGTTATCCGGCCGAGGAAACGCGCCTCCCCTTGCTGCCGATCCAAGCATTGGCTGTCTTGCTCCTGTTCATGATCACCACCGCGGCTTTGCCGCTCCCCAGGGTCTTCTTATCGTGCTGGAAGGGCGGCCGCGCTCTTTGCGAGGAGCCCCTCCAGATAATCAGCCATGACCCTCTGGCTAATCTCGTCGCGAATGAGATCGTTTCTGATCTCGATCATCACGTTCGGCAGTCCGTTTCGCACGCCGTACTCCACCAGACTGTGGGTGACACCATCCGCCGGTCCATAGGGCTCGTTCCGGCGGATATCGTAGGCGACCTCCCCATCAGTCGCGATCTCAAGCATGCGGTCGGCAAGCCGGCTGTCGGCATCGTGCAGGATGCCGATTTCGACGGCGCGCGGGTTGCCGAAATAAACGGGCGTGAAACTGTGCATGGTGACAAGGATGAGGCGCCGCCCGGCGGCCTTGCGCTCGGACACGAACCGCCCCACGGCATCACGAAACGGCAGGTAAATTTCCTGCACCCTTGCCTGACGTTCGGCAGCCGACATCGCCTTGTTGCCCGGCACCTCGTAAATTTCGCTGACCGCCGGCATCGCCGCGTCGGACTCGGGCGGCCGGTTGCAGTCATAGGCAAGGCGAGAAAAGCGTTGATGGATGAGCGCGCCATCGAGCCTCTCGGCAAGATGCCTGGCGACCGTCAGCGCGCCGGGGTCCCAGGCGATGTGGCTCTCCAGTGCTTCTTTTGAAAGGCCGAGCGTCCCCAGGCGCTCCGGCAGGCGGCGCGACGCGTGCTCGCAGACGAAGAGAAACTCTCCCTTCCCGTCGGCATTGTCGATGGCGACCGGATCGCCCTCTGCCTGCGTCAAAAGTCCCGTCAAAACCGGCACCCCCAAATTGCCTCGTCAGACGATCTTGATGAAAAGAATTCTTCACGAATCAGAGAGTGTCAACGAAAATCTGAAACGATCTCTTCAAAAAGCAGATTGACTCCGATTGTGACAGCGATGTTTAATTCGTCACAAGCTGGCACAGACCAGTTCAGGGGCACGACATTGAGCAGCAAAGCGGCATCCATGACGGTGTCGGATGTGATCAACGCACATTTCGCGGCGCTGACGCGCGCCGAGAAGCGATTGGCGGAGACACTCCTCGACAACTATCCAGTCTCCGGGCTCGGTTCGATCACTACGGTCGCCGAGAACGCCGGCGTTTCGACGCCAACCGTGGCGCGCATGGTCCAGAAGCTGGGTTTCCGCGGATTTCCGGACTTTCAGTCAAGGCTGCACCAGGAGCTCGAGGCGACGATTTCCAATCCGATCGCCAAGCATGATCGCTGGGCCGCCAGCGCCCCCGGCACGCACACGCTGAACCGGTTCGCCGACGCGGTCATGGGAAACATGCGCCAGACGCTGTCCCAGATAGAACCGCGCGAATTCGACCAAACCGCCACCCTGATCGCCGATAGCAAGCGCAATATCTATCTTGCCGGCGGGCGTATCACCCGCTCGATGGCGGACTACTTCTTCACCCATCTCCAGGTCATCCGCACCGGCGTGACGCAGATCGCCGCCAACCCGAGCTCCTGGCCGCACTACGTCTTGGACATGAAGCAGGGCGACGTTCTGATCCTGTTCGATATCCGCCGGTACGAACAGGAGATGGAAACGCTTGCCCGCTTCGCCCGTGATCGGGGCGTCGAAATCGTTCTCTTCACCGACCAGTGGGGTTCGCCGGTCGCCAAGTCCTCTTCCAAGGTCTTTCGCGTGCAGATCGAAGCACCCTCGGCCTGGGATAGTTCGGTGATGCTGCTCTTTCTCGTCGAGGCGCTGATCGAGGCCGTGCAGAACATGAACTGGGACGACACACGGGACCGGATGAAGATGCTTGAAGGCCTGTTCGATTCGACGCGCATCTTTCGCAGGCCGGTCTAGGGAGGAACCGGCTGTTTATGGACCAAGCTAACGGCTGCGGTGCAAATCGAGGCGACCGCCGTCCAGTGACCGACACGCATGGCGCGAACGGGACAGAGCGTGTCACACAGGTTTCATCGCGTCTCATTAACAGCATCGCCGAAATTACAACGAACGAAAGCACATAAGGAGAACGTCAGTGATTTCAAAGACTCAACGCCTGCTCTCGCTTTCCACCGCCATGCTGCTCGCAACGTCGGCGATCGCCGTCGCCGAGCCGAGCGAGGAGCTTATCGCCGCCGCCAAGAAGGAAGGCACGCTGACCACGATCGCGCTCCCGCACACCTGGTGCGGTTACGGCGACGTCATTGCCGGCTTCAAGGCCAAGTACGGCATCGAAGTCAACGAACTGAACCCGGACGCCGGTTCGGGTGACGAAATCGAAGCGATCAAGGCCAACAAGGGCAACACCGGCCCGCAGGCACCCGACGTGATCGACGTCGGTCTCTCCTTCGGTCCGTCGGCGAAGGCCGAAGGCCTGATCCAGCCCTACAAGGTCTCGACCTGGGACACGATCCCGGACAGCGCCAAGGACGCCGACGGTTACTGGTATGGCGATTATTACGGCGTTCTGTCGTTCGTGGTGAACACCGACATCGTCAAGGACGTGCCGAAGGACTGGGCCGACCTCAAGAAGTCGGACTATGCGAACGCGGTCGCGCTCGCCGGCGATCCGCGCGCGTCCAACCAGGCCGTGCAGGCCGTCTATGCAGCCGGTCTCGCTGCCGGTGAAAAAGATGCTGCCAAGGCCGGCGAAGCTGGTCTCGCCTTCTTCGCCGAGGTCAACAAGGCCGGCAACTTCGTTCCGGTCATCGGCAAGTCCGCCTCGCTGGCGCAAGGCTCGACCCCGATCATCATCGCCTGGGACTATAACGGTCTCTCCTGGCGCGACAGCCTGAACGGCAACCCGCCGGTCGAAGTCGTGGTTCCGGCTTCGGGCGTCGTCGCCGGCGTCTACGTCCAGGCAATCTCGGCCTTCGCTCCGCATCCGAACGCAGCGAAGCTCTGGATGGAATACCTCTATTCGGACGAGGGCCAGCTCGGCTGGCTGAAGGGCTATTGCCACCCGATCCGCTTCAACGATCTCGCCAAGAACGGCAAGATCCCGCAGGAAATGCTCGACAAGCTGCCGCCGGCAGCAGCCTATGAGAAGGCTGTCTTCCCGACGCTTGAAGAGCAGGAAGCCGGAAAGACGGCAATCACCACCAAGTGGGATAGCGTCGTCGGCGCCAACGTACAGTAACCGCAAGATCGGCCTCCCCTCCGCACGCGCGGCGGGGAGGCTTCCTTTGACGCCGGGACAGCCGAAACGCGATGACGACAACAACAGCCGCAGCACCCCTGATCAGCAAACGGGCGATTATCGATTGGCTCGGCATCGCGCCGTTCATGATTTTCGCGCTGATGTTCCTGATCGTCCCGACGCTCTATCTCGTGACCGGCGCCTTTCTGACGCCCGAGGGCGAGCTCACTTTCAAGAACATCGCCGATCTCTTCACGCCTTCGATTCTCTCTGCCTATTGGATCTCGATCCGGGTCTCGGTCGCCTCCTCGCTCGGCGGCGCGCTGATCGGTTTCTTCCTTGCCTGGGCGATCGTGCTCGGCGGCGTGCCGACCTGGGTCCGCTCCGGCCTCCTCACCTTCTCCGGCGTCGCTTCGAATTTCGCCGGCGTGCCGCTGGCCTTCGCGTTTCTCGCAACCCTTGGCCGCACCGGCCTCGTGACGGTTTTCCTGCGCGACTGGTTCGGTTTCAATCTCTATTCGACCGGCTTCAACCTGCTGAGCTTCTTCGGCCTCACCATCACCTACATGTATTTCCAGATCCCGCTGATGGTGCTGATCCTGACCCCGGCGCTCGACGGCATGAAGAAGGAATGGCGCGAGGCATCCGAGATCCTCGGCGCCTCGACCTGGCAATACTGGCGCATGGTGGCGCTGCCGATCCTCTGGCCGAGCCTGCTCGGCACGACACTCCTGCTTTTCGCCAACGCTTTTGGCGCAATCGCCACGGCCTACGCGCTTACCGGCAGTTCGCTCAACATAGTGCCGATCCTGCTCTATGCGCAGATCCGCGGCGACGTGCTGCACAACCCCAATCTTGGCTATGCGCTGGCGCTCGGCATGATCGTCATCACCGGCATCTCCAACATTCTCTACATCTGGCTGCGGATGCGCGCCGAACGGTGGCAAAAATGAAAGCACAACGCCTCGGCGCCTGGATCGCCATCGCTATCGGAGCGAGCTATTTCATTATTCCGCTGCTCGGCACCCTGGAATTCTCGCTGCGCATGCGCCGCGGCGAATATTCCTTCGACGCCTACCAGTCGGTCTTCGCCGACATCCAGTTCCGCGAAACCTTCGGCTATTCGATGATGATGGCGCTCCTGACCATCATCTTCGGGATGTTGCTCGTCGTGCCGACCGCCTACTGGGTGCGGCTGCGCCTGCCGCAGGTGCGACCGGTCGTCGAATTCATCACGCTGCTGCCGCTCGTCATCCCGGCGATCGTCATCGTCTTCGGCTACCTGCGTCTCTACAACTCCTCATCGATGCTGCCGCTGACCGGCTCGACCTCCGGAACGAACGCGCTGTTGATGTTTTCCTACATGACGCTATCGCTCCCCTACATGTATCGCGCGGTCGATACAGCCATGCGGGCGATCGACGTCAGGACACTGACGGAAGCGGCCGAGAGCCTTGGCGCCAAATGGCCGACGATCCTCTTCCGCTGCATCTTCCCGAACGTGATGAGCGGCGTGCTGTCCGGCTCCTTCATCACCTTCGCGATCGTGATGGGTGAATTCACCATGGCCGCGCTGCTCAATCGGCCCGCCTTCGGCCCCTACCTGCAGCTCGTCGGGGCTAACAAGGCCTACGAGCCCTCGGCGCTCGCCGTTATCGCGTTTGCCATCACCTGGCTCAGCATGGGTCTGATCCAGCTCGTCTCCCGTTTCCAGAAATCCGCTCCGGCCAAGGCTTGATCACATGGCATTCCTGACACTGACCAACATCCAGAAGTCCTTCGGCCCGGTTCAGGTCGTGCACAACTTCAACATGGGCATCGACAAGGGCGAGTTCGTTTCCTTTCTCGGACCCTCCGGCTGCGGCAAGACCACGATCCTGCGGATGATTGCCGGGTTCGAGAGCCCGTCGGACGGCTCCGTCATCATCGACGGCAAGAACCAGGGCTCATTGAAGCCGAACCAGCGCAATATCGGCATGGTGTTTCAGGCCTATGCGCTATTCCCGAACATGAACGTGCACGACAACGTCGCCTTCGGCCTCAAGGTCGCGGGCGCTTCCAAAACGGAAATTGATCAACGGGTGAAGCAGATGCTCGGGCTCATCAAGCTCGAGCACCTGGCGGACCGCTTCCCCTATCAATTATCCGGCGGCCAGCAGCAACGCGTGGCGCTTGCCCGCGCGCTTGCGGTCAAGCCGCAAGTGCTGCTGCTCGACGAGCCCCTCTCCGCCCTCGACGCGAAAATCCGCGTGTCGCTGCGCGAAGAGATCCGGCAGATCCAGCAGCAGCTCGGCATTACCACCGTCTTCGTGACGCACGACCAGGAGGAGGCGCTGTCGATATCGGACCGCATCGTCGTCATGAACGCCGGCCACGCCGACCAGATCGGCACACCCTTCGAGATCTACAACACGCCGGCAACCCGTTTCGTCGCGTCTTTTGTCGGTACGTTGAACATCATCGAGGGAAAGGTCGCGGACCCCTCCGCCGGCGCAGTCACCATTGGCGGCCAGAGGATTTCGCTGAGGGAGTCGATCGCTGGCCTGAAGGGCGGCGACAGCATCTCGCTTGCACTGCGCCCGGAAGCGGGCTCGATTGCCGAGGGCGCCAGGGGCGATACCGCGCTTATCGGCGAAGTCGTCTCCACGAGCTTCCTTGGCTCGGTCATCCGGACAAAACTGCGTGTCGGCAGCGACATCATCTCCTTCGACACGTTCAACGATCCCGGCCTCACGCTGCCGGTCTCGGGTGAAAACGTCACCCTGCGCTTCGCCGCCAAGGACCTGCTCGTCATCCGTGAATAGGGGCCGCTGATTGCCGGAAAGAATTGTCCGGCAACGCGCCTGCTTTGGAAAAATCTGTCGCGTTTTTTCACTTCCGCGTCGTTGCGCGCGTTTGACCGCCACCGGTCGATCTATATAGTCGCAAGCGTTCTCAGGGCGGGGCGCAATTCCCCACCGGCGGTAGCGATCATCCGATCGAAGCCCGCGAGCGCTTCGGAAGCCGTGCGTCCAATTGGACGCACGAAGGTGTTCGGAGGTCAGCAGATCCGGTCGAATTCCGGAGCCGACGGTTACAGTCCGGATGGAAGAGAGCAAGCAGGAGCGGAGTCCCATCCGGGCTCTCCGCGCGTGCATGTTCGCCCGACGGGATCATTGGAAAAACGCCAAACCCTGAAAGGCTTGAGACCATGACCGTTCTTTCCCAACCCTCCGCCAGAATTGCAGTCGTCCGCGCCCGCTGGCATGCCGACATCGTC
The DNA here is from genome assembly GCF_030124325.1 of Sinorhizobium sp. 8-89. Classification (GTDB taxonomy): domain Bacteria; phylum Pseudomonadota; class Alphaproteobacteria; order Rhizobiales; family Rhizobiaceae; genus Sinorhizobium. Next base: position 392,219 of record NZ_JASKLR010000003.1, on the reverse strand, counting down.
GATCAGTGCGTCGACGCTTTCGTCGCGCAGTGGACGAAACTCGGCGGCAATGCGGCCGACGTCGAGATCTTCGACGTGCCGGGGGCTCTCGAAATCCCGCTTCACGCGCAGAAGCTCGCGAGGACCGGGCGCTATTCGGCGATCCTCGGTACGGCCTTCGTGGTGAACGGCGGCATCTACCGCCACGACTTCGTCGCCGGTACCGTGCTTGACGGCATGATGCGGGTGCAGCTCGACACCGACGTGCCGGTCCTTTCCGCCGTGCTCACCCCGCACAACTTCCAGGAAAGCGAACCCCTGATCGCCTTCTTCCGCGACCATTTCATCGTCAAGGGCGAAGAGGCCGCCAATGCCTGCGCACAGATCCTGGACGCCCGCGCCAAGCTGGCACTGATCGGCGCCTGACGGCGCGACATTTGCGGTCTTAACGAGGGGCACGACCGGCGTCGGTCGTGCCCCTGCTGCATGTTTCGTTGAATCGGAGCGATGCAACGCGATCGGCGCGATTGAAAACCCCGACCTCCTACAGTATGGAAACTTGACTACAAAATGAAAGATTAGGCACTACGCCGGGCCGACCTACCCGCGAACGGGAATGCGACGATGACATTTCAACCGCGCATGCAAAACAAGATCAGCGGTTTCTCTGTCATAGGCGGGCTGCACCGGCGTCATTGGAACGGCGTTGTCGCCGACGTGTGGGATGTCGAGTGCGTTCCTCACGCCGGCGGATATTACGTCGCGGAAGATCCGCGTATGTTCATCGTGCTCGACGCCAGGGGCGGAGGCAATTGCCGCGTCAAGCTAGCCTCTAACGGCAGAAGCACCGTCCAGAACTATCATCGGCAGGCCCTCTCCTACATACCGGCCGGCGTGGAGCTCTGGACCGATGTCGTCGATATCCAGTACCTGCGGCATCTCGACCTGCATTTCGATGTCGATGTGCTCAGCCGCCGTCTGATGGAAGATCTCGACCCCAGCGCGGTCGAGACGCCTCGGCTGATGTTTCAGGACCCTCGTTTTCTGCAGCTTGCCGAGCTGATCGCCGCCGAATGCCTCAATCCGCAACCGCTGCACGACCTCTACGGCGACGGGCTGACGCTGGCGCTGTTCATCGACCTGATGAAAATCAACCGGAGCGCCCGTCGCAAACGCAGCCAGTTGGCGGCCTGGCAACTGCGCCGCGCGATCGACTACATCGGCGAAAACGTCGCCCGCAACGTCCGGCTTGAAGAGTTGGCGAATCTCACCGGCTTGTCGCAATCGCATTTCAGCCATGCCTTCAAGGCGTCGACAGGGATGGCGCCGCACCAATGGCAGACAAATACCCGGATCAAGCGCGCAAAAGAGATGCTGCTTGAGAACAACGCATCGCTGACCACAGTGGCGGCGGAAACAGGTTTTGCCGATCAGGCACACTTCACCCGCGTGTTCCGCAAGACGGTCGGCACGACGCCGGCGCTCTGGAAAAAGAGCCGTCTCTCCTGACGAAGATTGTCCCTGTATTGTCCGTGTGCGGTGCGGAGATTTGCGCAGGATCGTTCAATTTTCCCGGGTCCGGACAAGCCCCGCCCGATATACTTGAGATAAACGCTCATCTTATCAAGGTGAAGACCGGCTGTGCCGCGTTCTCCGGGGATGGAGCGCCGGACGGCTGATTTCGGGGCAGAAGTGCGATGCAAAGCAATGGCAGCGGGGCGCGTTTGAAAGACCTATTGGCAGGCGGGGCGGCATTTGCCGCAGTGCTGATCGCCGGAGCGGCGCAGGCTCAGGACGGCAGCGCCACCGAGCTTGAAAGACTGGTGGTCGAAGGCGGAACACCGGCGAACGGCAGCGCCACCGGCCCTGTTGACGGCTACGTGGCCAAGGCAACCGCAACGGGGTCGAAGACCGCCACGCCGCTGAGCGAAATCCCCCAGTCGGTCTCCGTCGTCGGTCGCGAGGAGCTGGACGATCGGGCCGTCGTCAACAAGGTCGATGAAGCCTTGCGCTATACGCCCGGCGTCATGGCCGCGCCCTTCGGCGTCGACGCCGATACGGACTGGTTCTATATCCGCGGCTTCGACGCGGCGCAGACCGGCGTTTTTCTCGACGGCCTCTCCCTCTTCAGCTACGCCTTCGGCAACTTCCAGATCGACCCCTTCATGCTGGAGCGGATCGAGGTGCTGAAGGGACCGGCCTCCGTGCTCTATGGCGGCGCCAATCCGGGCGGCATCATCAATCTGATCAGCAAGCGGCCGCTTGACGAGCCGCTCTACTACACGGAAGTTGGCATCAACAGTGATGGCAACGCCTTCACCGGCTTCGATGTCAACGACCGGCTGACCGAAGACGGAACCGTTCGCTACCGTCTGACCGGCAAGATCGCCGGCGGCGACAACTACTCGGATTTCTCCGAAGACCTGCGGGGTTTCATCCTGCCGCAAGTGACCTATGCCCCAGACGACGCGACTAGCCTGACGGTATTCGGCCTGCTGCAAGGGCTCGACCAGATCCATGTCGGCAACGGCTTCCTGCCCTATGTCGCAACGGTGGTCGACGCCCCCTTCGGCAAGATCGACCGTGATGCCTATTTCGGCGAACCCGATATCGACGAGGGAACCTACGCCCAACAGATGCTCGGCTATGAGTTCAAGCACGATTTCGACAATGGCTGGACCTTTACCCAGAACGCGCGTTTCGCCCATCTGCACAAGCACGAGCGGTACCCATACCCCTACGGCTATGTCGGCCCTGGCTTTGGCAATGTCGAGCCCATCGGTCCGGACTACCTTCTGAACCGCATCGGCTTCGAGGCGACGTCGAAGGTCGACAGCTTCTCGATCGACAACCGGGCGGAGAGGGATTTCGATCTCGGCGCCACGAATCACACCTTCCTCGCCGGGCTCGATTACAAATACTACCGCCTCGACCACATCGGGGCGTCGGGAGGCGCTACGCCGATCAGCCCCACCGATCCGGTCTATGGTGTGCCCCAAGGGCCGACGGCGGTCTATGTCAACCAGATTTTCACACAGCAGCAGATCGGCATCTATGCCCAGGATCAGGTGCGCTTCGGCGACGGTTGGCTCGTAACGCTCAATGGGCGCTACGACTATGTCGATACCGACCTCAAGAACGGCGCTACGGCCTGGGCCGGAGCTTCCAACTTCGGATATGATGACGGCGCGCTCAGCGGCCGCGCCGGCCTCGCTTACGAGTTCGACAACGGCTTCACGCCCTATGTAAGCGTCGCGACCTTCTTCAACCCTCTCGTGGGCTCACGCGACTCGAACCCTGATCCTGCGGTCACGACTTTGGTGCCCCTGAAGCCCGAAGAAGGCTACCAATATGAAGCGGGAATCAAATACGAGCCGACGTTTATCGACGGATTGTTCACCGCCTCAATCTTCGAGATAACCAAGCAGAACGTCCAGGTGACGGAGCCCATCCTTGGGCTCTCGAGCCAACTCGGCGAGGTGCGCTCCCGCGGGGTCGAGCTTGAAGGCAAGATCAATCTTGATGAGAACTGGAAGGTCATTTCCGCTTTCAGCTATACCGATCTCGAGATCACGGAAGACACCAACCCGTCGCTGCTCGGCAAGTCGCCCTATCTCATACCCGAAACGCAGGCTGCCCTGTGGCTCGACTACACGGTGACCAGTGGCGCGTTCGAAGGCGTGAGCCTCGGCGCAGGCGTGCGCCGCCAGGGCGAGTCCTGGGCTGACGTCGAGAACACGAAGAAAGTCCCGGCGGCGACGCTCGTCGATGCCGCGATCCGCTACGAGAGGAACGACTGGGCGGCCTCCCTCAACGTCGCCAACCTCTTCGACAAGGAATATGTCAAGGGATGCCAGGGACTCTTGACCTGCGGCTACGGCGAAAGCCGGACCTTCACGCTGAAGCTCAGCAAGACGTGGTGAGCGGCTATGCCCACAACGCCGGAGCGAATTGAATCACCTCGTGAAGCGCTTGAAACGGATCGTCAGGCGCCTCACGCAAAGCCTTGATGCGACTCAACAATTTCGTGCCCAAGCAAGGCCTCAATGCGCGCTCTGCCCGCCACCGAGCGCGCGTTCGAGTGCCCGCGCCTTGTGGCGATGGCCGGCGCGTTCGTAACCGATGACGGTGATGACCGGCGCGAACATCAGGATGATAAGGCAGACCGCCATGTCGATTCCCGCCATCGCCGCACCAACGGACGCGGCCAGCACGAGGACCGTGGCGCAGAACTGCCAGATGTGGCGACGCTCCATCGCCCTGACCAGATAGACGTACATGGCGTAGATCAAGCCTATGTAGATCGCGACGGGAACGGCAACGGTCAACACCGTCGCGACGGACGAGATATGCGCCTTGTGCTCGATATAGTAGGCAGCGACGTGCAGCCCGGCGCCCGTCGCCACGATCGCAGCGAAGATCAGCATATGCCCGTAGCCCCATACAACGGCGCGCTTCCGGAACTTGTGAAGGATTTCCGCGCTCGGGAGCGTGAAATAGATCCACCACATCCCGAAGGTTAGCCCCGTCCCGGCGATGCAGACAAGCGCCACGTCAAGGTTCCATCCCCGCCCCTCGACCACCGCCGTGACCGAGGCGACCGTTCCGACCACCCCTTCGCCGAGCGCGATGATGGCGAGCAGGCCGTAGCGCTCGGCGATATGGTGCGCATGCCAGGGCGTTCCGCCCTGCCGCGACTCCGCGATCACTGGCCCGGCCATTTCTACCGCGGTCAGCACGACCACGAAGGCAAGCGTCACCAGCAGGGAGAAATCGATGAAGATCAGCACGATCCAGCCAATCTGGGCGATGGAGACCGCTGTGGCGTAGGTGGTGCAGGCCTTGCGGCGGTGCGGATCCTGTCGCGCCGCCCTGAGCCACTGAAACACCATGGCGACGCGCATCACGACATAGCCTAGCACCATGATGCGATTGTCGAGATATTCTCCCTTGTCGATCGACTCGAACATCGGCGGCAGCCCGATGGCGAGAATGAGGACGCCGGCCATCTGCACCATGGTGACGCAGCGAAATGCCCAATCGTCGGTGTCATAGGCGGAAGCGAACCAGGAGAAATTCACCCAGGCCCAGCAGATCGCGAAGCTCGCGAAGCCGAAGCCGATCAGACCGGCTTTGAAATGTCCCTCGGCCAGCAGGTGGGCGAGCTGCGCGGCAGCAAGGCTGAAAGCGATGACGAATGTCAGGTCGAAGAGCAGCTCCAGCGGCGTCGCGGCGCGATGCCCCTCGTGCGGATCCCGCCCGCTCATCCTGGCGACATGATGGGCAATCGAATGCGGCTTGGACGGCGGGATCTCGGACATCGAACGCTCCGGCTTTTCTACGGCGCCGCGCGTCTTTCAGACGCACAAAGTTCGCTGTAGCACTTTGAATTGCTGCAGGTTTCCTCCTTAAATCGGCTCCGATTCGAGGAGACATGCAGAAGGGAATGTGACAATCCTCAATTATTCATCGGAAGCCAGTCAAGGCCGCACCTTTGAAATGGCGTCGAAACGCGCGTGACGCCTCAATGGCCGAGATTCTTGATGTAGAGCGAAAGAAGCTGGGTCTGCGAGGAGATGCCGAGCTTGCGATAGACGTTGCGTCGGTGAACCTTGACCGTGCCGGTCGAGATGCCGAGCTTGAGGCCGATCGATTCCGACGAGTGCCCCTGGAGCACCAACTCGACGATCGCCGCCTCCCTTTCCGTCAGGTTCAGATGTTGCCAGACGCCGTCGGCGGGCGGGTGCGCCGCCTTGCGGCGGCTCCGTCCCGTTTTCGCCAGCGCCGCGTCGAAGCGGCGACCGAGCTCGGCCCAGTGGTGGCGCACCAGCGCCGCCACCAGCGGCTCGGCCTTCTTGAGAAGCGCGAATTCCGCCGCGCTGAAGGTGCCGGTCGCCTCGCGCCGCATCAGCGAGAGAACGACGGTGATCTGGTCGCTGATCGGCACAAAGAAGCCGACCTCTTCCGCGAGCCCCGTCTGAACGTAGTAGGTCCGATAGTATTCGCTGGAGAAGAACCGATCGGGCGCAAGCTCCCTCATCCGCCAGACGCCGGGCTTCGGTGCGCATGCGGCATGATAGAAGGGATCGAGCAGATAGGGCCCGGCCTGATAGAGGCTGACGAAGAGGACATGGTCCTTCGCGTCGAAGGTGCTGTAGAGATCGATCGGGCGCTCCTTGCCGCGATAGGCGAAGACGACGACATAGTCGAAATTCATCAACGTCGACATCAGCCGGCGAAATGCGCCGCCGACAGCCTCATCGTCCATCGGCATACCGTCGATCAAGGGTACGAGTGCCTGAAAAAGTCCATCGAGGTCGATACTCAAATCGCGCTCCCGGCCGATTTTCCCGCTTCGGGGTATACTCCTTCCACAGGGCAATCCGGGTTGAAATACCTCTCTTGGGGTATATACCAGCGCGGCCGCCTTTGACTAGGCTGCTCGGTAATAGCGGCGGGAGAAGCGGCGTAAGAACCGCAAACGATCTCCAAAGATAACCGCAGGGAACAGACGTGACATCCGCTTCGACGAACGACATCGAATTCCGTTCGGTCGCCAAACGCTATGGCAGCGTCACGGCCGTATCGGACATCAACCTCGCAGTGCCAAAGGGCGCCTTCGTGGCCCTGCTCGGCCCTTCCGGCTGCGGCAAGACCACCTGCCTGCGCATGATCGGCGGCTTCGAGCAACCGAGCGAGGGCACGGTCTTTATCGGCGGTCAGCCGATGAACGGCGTGCCTGCCTATCGGCGGCCGGTCAACATGGTGTTCCAGCAATATGCGCTGTTCCCGCACCTCGATGTCGAACAGAACGTCGCCTACGGCTTGAAGCAGACGCGCCCGCGCATCCCCGCCGCCGAAATTGCCCGTCGAGCGAAGGAGGCGCTGGAGATGGTCCGTCTCGGCGGCTTCGGCAAGCGCCGCATCCACGAAATGTCCGGCGGCCAACAGCAGCGCGTGGCGCTCGCCCGCGCCATCGTCAACAAGCCGAAGGTGCTGCTCCTCGACGAACCGCTTGCCGCTCTCGACAAGAAGCTTCGCACCGCGATGCAGATCGAGCTCCAGAGCCTGCAACGCGAACTCGGCATCACATTCGTCCTCGTCACCCACGACCAGGAAGAGGCGTTGTCACTGAG
>NZ_JASKLR010000003.1:0-385094 GCF_030124325.1 Sinorhizobium sp. 8-89 | reverse complement strand
GAACGATCTCGTCTGCGTCATGAGCACCGGCCGCATCGTCCAGATCGGGCCACCCCAGGAGATTTACGACCGCCCGGCAAGCCTCTTCGTCGCCGACTTCGTCGGCAAGACCAATCGCATCGCAGCCACGATCGACGCGGGCACGAATTCGATCCGGCTGGCGAACGGCGTCGCCCTTGCGAAACCCGCGAGCGCCAACGGCACGCTCGGCGCGGCCATGGTTGCACTGCGCCCGGAAGCGATCAGCCTCGTCCGCAATGGGAGAGCGACGCTTCAAGGCACCGTGACGCACCGTATCTTCCTGGGGTCGTCGGTCGAATATTCGGTCGAGGTCGATGGCCTCGGCGACTTTCTGGTGACCGCCGACCGCCGAAGCCTCAACGAAAGCGACCTCGCGGAACCTGGCGAAAGAATCGGGCTCTCCTTCGATCCCAACGCGCTTCACGTCTTCCCGGCCTGAACCGCCGGATCTGCTGCCATCACTGCACGTCAACGATAAGGGAACAGCATCATGACCAAGTGGTACAGAGAGAATGCCCCGATTACCGCCGACAAGCTTGCCGACGAGCTGATGCGCCTGAAGCGCGGCTCGGTCACGCGCCGTCACTTCCTCGGCGTTACCGGCCTCGGCCTCGCGACCGCCGTCCTCGCGCGCCAACCCGGCCTCTTCAATTCCGCCGCCTTCGCCGGCGATCTCGGTACGCAGATGTCGATCGCGACCTGGCCGAACTACCACGATCCTGCCACCTTCGAGGCCTTTACCGCCGCAACCGGCGTTGCCGTCGAGGTCAACGTCTTCGGCTCGAACGAGGAAATGCTGGCGAAGCTCCAGGCCGGCGGCACCGGCTGGGATCTCTTCGTGCCCACCAACTACACGATTTCGACTTATGTGAAGCTCGGCCTCATCGACGAGCTCGATATGTCGAAACTGCCGAACTACGACGCCTCGACGGAGACCGCGCGCTTCACCAACGAAGGCATCGTCGAAGGCAAGACCTATGCCGTGCCGAAGAACTGGGGCACGACCGGCATCGCCGTGAACTCCAACAAGATCAAGGCGCCGGTTACGAGCTGGAAGGAGTTCTTCGACGTGGCGATAACAGAGGCGGACGGTCGCGCCATGGTGCACGATTACCAGCTCACCACCATCGGCAATGCGCTCGTCGCGCTTGGCTACTCGTTCAATTCGATCAAGCCGGACGAACTCGTCAAGGCCGAGGAACTGCTGATCAGGGTGAAGCCGCATCTCTACGCGATCAACAGCGATTATCAGCCGTCGATGCGCGCGACCGACGCCTGGATGACCATGTGCTGGACCAATGACGGCGCCCAGCTCAACCGCGACATGCCGGAAATCCAGTTTGTGCTCGGCAAGGACGGCGGCGAGATCTGGTCGGATTTCTACGCCATCCCGAAGAGTGCGGCCAACAAGGCCGCCGGCTATGCGCTGCTCAACTACCTGATGACACCGGAAAACGCCGTCAAGGAACACATCGCCAACGGCGCGCCGACGACCGACAGCCGCGTCCTGAAGCTGCTGCCGGCCGAGGTCACCTCGAACAAGATCGTCTATCCGGACGAAGCGGCTCTCACTCCGCTCGAATTCGGCGCTGCCGTGACGCTGACCGACCCCGGCCGCGCCGAACTGATGGCGCGCTTCAAGTCGGCGTGACGGCCTGACCGCCCCCTCATCCGGCCTGCCGGCCCCCTTCTCCCCGCCAGCGGGGAGAAGGTCGCGGCAGCGGAACGAGGGGCCTTCTTCAACGTGCATTCTGACGGACCAACTTCATGCAAGCGGCAATGAACACGAAGAGGAACCTGGTGACGGCGGCGCTGGTTGCGCCGGCGGCGGCGTGGCTCTGTGTTTTCCTGGTTCTCCCCTTCATCGCCATGCTGATCTTTGCCTTCGGCGAGCGCGCGCCGGAGGGCGGATATCAGGCCGCCTTCACCTTCGCCCAGTTCGCCAACCTGCCGACGCGGGCGGCAGCGTTCTGGAATACACTCGTGCTTGCGCCCGTCGGCGCCCTGCTCTGCCTGCTGGTCGCCTATCCCGTCGCCTATTACCTCGCCGTCAAGGCGAACCCACGCTATCGCCTCATCCTCGTTTCGCTTGTGGTCGTGCCGTTCTGGACGAGCCTGCTCGTACGCACCTACGCCTGGATGTACATCCTCGGCTCGCGCGGCATCCCCAACCTGCTCGCGATGATCGGCATCGAGGATGTTCGTATGCTGAACACGCCTGGGGCGGTGCTGCTCGGCATCGTCTATGGCTATCTGCCGCTGATGATCATGCCGATCTATGTAAGCCTCGAAAAGCTCGACCGCCGGCTGCTCGAAGCCTCCGCCGATCTTGGCGGCAGACCGGTCTCCACCTTCTTCGGCGTCACGCTGCCGCTCTCCCTGCCGGGCGTGATGACCGGCGTCGCGCTTGTTACCATCCTGCTCCTTGGCGAATACCTGATCCCGCAGCTCCTCGGTGGCGGCAAGGTCTTTTTCATCGGCAATGCGCTGGTCGACCTCTTCCTGCAATCGCGCAACTGGCCTTTCGGGTCCGCGATCGCCGTCACGCTCGTCGCCGTGGTCGTCGTGGTGCTCATGGTGGCGATGCGGATCGCCTGGAAGGTCGCGGGCACAAGACAGGTGGACCTCGTCTGATGCGCGCCTTCGTCTCCTCCGTCTATCTCTTCCTCTACGCGCCGATCGCGTTGGTCGTGCTGTTCTCCTTCAATGCGGGCCGCAATGCGAGCGAGTTCACCGGCTTCTCGACAGCCTGGTATGGCAAGGCCCTCGGCAACACGTTCCTGGTCGCAGCGCTGCAAAACAGCCTGATGATCGCCTTTACGAGTGCTGCGCTCGCCGCCGTCTTCGGCACCATGGCCGCACTCGGCATGGAGCGGCTCGGCACGCGCACACGCGCCGTCTTCGACGCCTTGTTCGCCGCGGCGATCGTCGTGCCGGGCGTCGTCATCGGCATTGCCACGCTGGTCGCGCTCGTCGCCGTCTTCTCCTTCGTCAATCCGGCGCTCGCGACGATCTGGCCGGGCGACCAGCCGCCGCAGTTCGGCCTCGGCTACGGCTCGATCATCGCCGCCCACGGCCTCTTCTCGATGGCGCTGGTGACCATGATCGTCAAGGCGCGGATCGCCAGCCTCGGCCGCGACATCGTCGAGGCGTCGAGCGATCTCTACGCGACGCCGCTCACCACGTTCCGCCTGATCGTGCTGCCGCAGATCCTGCCGTCGATCCTCGCCGGCTTCCTGCTCGCCTTCACCTTCTCCTTCGACGATTTCATCATCGCCTTCTTCGTCGCTGGCTCGAAGACGACACTGCCGATTTATGTCTTCGCCTCGATCCGCCGCGGCGTGACGCCGGAAATCAACGCGATCGCGACCCTGGTGTTGGTCGCCTCGCTGCTCCTGATCCTCACCGCGCGCGTGCTGATGCGCGAAAAAAAAAGCAAATCCGGGGAGTGAAACCATGATCCTGAAAGACCGGATCGCGATCGTCACCGGAGCAGGCTCCGGCATCGGTCAGGCGGGCGCCGCCATCATGGCGCGCGAAGGCGCCCATGTGATTGTCGTCGACCGCAGCCTCGTGGCCGCTGAAGCAACGGTCGGAGCGATCACAGCAAAGGGAGGCAGCGCCGAGGCGCTCCCACTAGACGTCACCGACGACGTGGCGCTATCGGACGGCATCGCCGACATTGTCTACCGCCACGGCCGCATCGACATCCTGCATAATCATGCCGGCGCGCAGATAGCCGGCGACCTCGAGGAAGTCGAAGTGGCGGGTTTCGACCGCTCCTGGAGCCTCAATGTCCGCGCCCACTTCATGGCCGCCCGCCTCGTCATGCCGTCGATGAAGGCGGCGAGCCGCGGCGTCATCGTCAATACGTCCTCCTCCTCCGGCGTGCTCTACGATCGCGAGATGATCGCCTATACGACGACCAAACATGCCGTCATCGCCATGACCCGGCAGATGGCCGGCGACTATGCGAAATACGGCATCAGGGTGAACGCGCTCTGCCCCGGCTGGGTGGATACGCCCTTCAACGAACCCTTCATCGCCCAGATGGGCGGACGGAGTGCCATCGAGGCTTATATCCGCGAGAAGGTGCCGCTCGGCCGCTGGGCAAGCGTCGACGAAATTGCCGAGTCGATCCTCTTCCTCGTCTCCGACCGGTCTTCCTACATGACCGGGCAGATACTTGTGGTCGATGGCGGGGAGACGGTCGTCTGACAGCCCATCGCAGCGCCGTCAAACCTTCACGTGCCCGATGCCCTTTGCCGCAATCTCCTCGAAGCTCTCGTCGTAGCCCGCATCCGCATAGCGGATGACGCCGAGTGCGGTGTCGTTGGTCAGCGCATGGTCGAGTCGCTCGTCGGCGGCCGTCGTGCCGTCTGCAACGACCGTCACCCCGCAGCTGGTCATGTAACCGGCATAGCCGCCCCCGCCCGAATGGACGACGACGAGGTCGGCCATCGAGGAGCAGAGCAGCATGGCGTCGAGCAGTGGCCAGTCGGCGATCGCGTCGGAACCGTCCTTCATCCGCTCCGTCATGATGTTCGGATGCGCCATCGCGCCGGCATCGAGATGATCGCGCGAAAACGCGATCGGTCCGTTGAGTTCGCCGCTCGCGACCAGTTGATTGACGCGCCGCGCGAGCGCCGTGCGCTCGCCGTGGCCGAGCCAGGCGATGCGCGCCGGCAGGCCCTCGAAGGGAATGTGCTGCCGCGCGAGCCGTATCCAGTTGGTGATGATCCGATTGTCAGGGAACATTTCGAGGAGCAGGTCGTCGATACGGCCGATGTCGCTCTCCTCCCCGGAAAGCGCCATCCAGCGGAACGGACCGATGGCGCGGGCAAAAAGCGGACGGAGATATGCTTCGGTGAAGATCGGGATGTCGAAGGCATTGGCAACACCCCCTTCCCGCGCCTGCGTGCGGATCAGGTTGCCGTTGTCGAAGACCTCGGCACCTTGTTTCTGGAAATCGAGCATGGCCTTCACATGTTCGACGATCGAGGCGCGGCTTGCCGCCATCAACTGCCCCTGCCCGTCTTCGCGCAGCGACCGCACCTGATCGAGGCTCATGCCCTTCGGCACGTAGCCGTAGACAAGATCATGCGCCGACGTCTGGTCTGTCACCACATCCGGAACGATGCCGCGGCGTGCGATCTCCGAATAGATTTCAGCCGCGTTGCCGACGAGCCCAACCGAGAGCGCCCGCTTCTCCTTGACCGCCGCGTCGATCATCGCGAGCGCCGCGTCGAGGTCAGGCGCGATTTCCTGAAGATAGCCGACCTGCTGGCGCTTCTTTGCGCGTTCCGGATCGATATCGACACAGAGGATGGCGGCGCCCGCCATGCGGCCGGCAAGCGGCTGGGCGCCACCCATGCCGCCGAGCCCGGCAGTCAGCACGAAACGTCCGGAAAGATCGCCGCCGAAGCGCCGCTCGGCAATCCGCATGAAGATCTCGTAGGTGCCCTGGATCACCCCCTGGCTGCCGATATATTGCCAGGCGCCTGCCGTCAGCCCGCCCCAGCAGATCAGCCCCTTGCGCTGCAGCTCATAGAAGACCTCGGCCTTCGCCCATTGGCCGACGATGTTGCAGTTGGCCATGATGACGAGCGGCGCCTTGGCATGGGTCTTCAACAGGCCGACAGGCTTGCCGGACTGGATGAGCAGCGTCTGGTCCTCGTCCATCTCGGTGAGCGTCTTGACGATTGCCCGATGTGACGGCCAGTTGCGCGCCGCCTTGCCCAGAGCCGCGTAGACGACGAGATTGTCCGGATCCTCGCCGACCGAAAGGACGTTTTCGAGCAGCCGCAGCAACGCCTCTTGCCGCCAACCCTTGGCGCGCAACTCCGGCCCGCCGGGAATGGGAAAGTTCGGGTGACGGGGATTGGGTTTGGGCATGGTGGTCGTTCCTTTGTTGCGTCGCGGTCGTGTCTTTGCCCCTCACCCTAACCCTCTCCCCGCAGGCGGGGAGAGGGCACTGGGAGAGCGCGGCATATCCCTTCTCCCCGTCTCACGGGGAGAAGGTGCCGGCAGGCGGATGAGGGCAACCCACGCCGCCCATCATTCACTTCGACGGCAGCGAAACCACGTAGCTGAGCGCCGCATCCAGCAGGCGCTGGCGCAAGGCGTCATCGCCATAGGCTTCCGCACCGGCGCGCACCCAGCCGTGCATCCGGCGCTCACCCATAACCATCTGCACGATGCCGGGCAGCGCCAAGGCCCAATCGTCATTGCCCTTGCCAAGCCGCACGAGCATTCCATCCTCTCGCGCGCCGCAGAGCAAATTGCCGTTCAGAAGAAAGGCCAAGCCACCGAACATCGGTTTTTCGGAGAGCCCTGCACGCTCACCGAGGTCTTGCCTCACCAGCTCCTCAAGCCCGGTATCGCGCGCCACATCGCCCTCCCGTCAACGCTTCCCGGCCAGGGCGTAGCGTGCAATCTCGATCCCCATCGCCTTTTCGACTGGCGGATAGACGGACGGGTCGAGCACGCTGGAGGCGAGCGGGATCACCGACTTCGGCACATGCAGCACGAAGACTGTCATGCCCACCTGCAACTGCCCGACGCTTAAAGGTTCGCCCTCCGGCGACAGCGTGGTGATGACATCCGGGAACGTTGCAAGGCGCGCACCGTCCGGCGTTTCCACGGCCATGTACTCGTTCATCACATGAAGTACCGTTGAGTCATCGCCCTTCCCGAGCGTGACCATGCCAATGTCGAAGGCCTCCTTGGTATAGACGACGGATTTATCCGTGATCGTTCCCTCCGCAAGAATGGAGCCGTTGGTGGTATTGGCGATCGCATCGATTACGGCGCTGCCGCCCTTGCCTTCCGCAGCGATAATCGCCTCGCCCAGAGTCAGCGCCATGGAAATGCCGCCGAGCGCGGCATTGGCCTTGACGTAGGACGCGCGCACCGGGTTACGGCAGGAGGCGATGAAGCCACCTGACATGTCTGCGGCAGTCCTCAGAATCGGTGACACCTTGGCCGTCGCACCGCGCACCATGAGTTCGATATAGCGGTTCTCTTCGCGGTTTCCCCCCACGGCCGTCTGGATCATCGGTTCGGGTGAACCGGCAAGGCCGATCGACCCCATGTCGCCCGTGGGATGGGCGCGGATATCGCCCACGGCATCCACCACCTTGGTCCCAAGGATCGCGGAAGGCAGCCAGCCATTGAGCGTCGAGGACTTGCCGTTCTGCCCTATGATCAGGCCGGTGAGCTTTTCGCCGAGCGCCTCCTGCAGCAATTCAACCGCCTTCACGTAATCGACGCCGCGCATCTCCCACGGCGTCGTCGAAGCCGGCGCGCCGATTGCAGCCGCGGTCGCCACCCAGTCGTCTGGCTCCAGCTCGTTGATCGAAACCAGTTCCGGCTTGCCGATCGAGACGGCCGCATATCCGAGCATACGCCCGTGATCGGCCCAGCCGCCGCCGCCCGCAGCATAGACGGAACCGCCCTTGACCGCCGCCTCGACATCCTTTTCCGTCAGTATCCGGCCCATCTACGTCTTCTCCTGCAATTGCCCGTCGAGCCGTCGCACGGCCTCGAACAGCACGGCCGCGCCAAGCGCGATATCGTCATTCTCCGCCCATTCCTCGGGTGCATGCGACCGGCCGTCGCGACAGGGAATGAAGATCATCGCGGCTTTCGTTATCCGGCCCATCCAGGCCGTGTCGTGCCCTGCCCCTGAAGCCATCAGCCGGTGTCGCGCGCCGACGCGCCCGCAGGCCGCTTCCAACGTAGCAAGAACCGAGGGGTCGCCGGGTGTCGGGTGATTGTCGGAGATCACCTTCCGCGGCGTGATCGCGACGCCGGTCTCTTCGGCGATGCGCGCGGCAAGCGCCTCCACCTCGGTGATGAACACCTCCATCTGCGGCCGCAGCTCGGCGCGGGCATCGATCAGGAGCCGTGCCCGCGAGGGCACGACATTGGCGGCATTGGGTTCGATCTCGAATTCGCCGACGGTCGCGGTGAAGTGGCCCTCGCCCGCAGCATGGGCAAAACCGAGCTTCTCGATCTCCAGCACAAGCCGCGACGCGGCGACAAGCGCGTCACGACGCCGCCCCATCGGCGTCGTGCCTGCGTGATCCGCCTGACCCTCGACGACGATCTCGATGCGCGTGATCCCGGAGATCGCCGTCACGACGCCGATGTCGAGTCGCTCGGCCTCGAGCACAGGCCCCTGCTCGATATGCAACTCAAGGAACGCTTTGATATCGGACCGCTTCAACGACGGCAGGCGGGAAGGATCGCCCCCGGCCTCGACGATCCCTTGGCGGAGCGTCAGCTCGTCGTGCGCACGACTCAGCCAGCCATCCGGAATAAGTCCTGCCATGCCGCGGCTGCCGACGCAGGAAACGCCGAAGATCGACACCTCCTCGGCAAGGAAATCGACGATCTCCAGATCATGATCGAGCTCAATGCCAGCGTCAGAAAGAGAGCGCGCCACTTCGAGCGCCGCCGCAACGCCGGCGATCCCGTCGAAGCGGCCGCCTTCCGGAACCGTGTCGGAATGCGAGCCGAGCATAATAGTGCCGAGCGTCGACTTGCGCCCCTTGCGCCGACCGATAAGGTTGCCGGCCGCATCAATCCTCGTGTCGAGGCCCGCCGCCCTGAAACGCTCTTCGAGGAAGGCGCGTCCTTCGAGGAAGAGCGGCGTGAAGGCCCGCCGGGTATAGGGGCGGTCGGGCTCGGTGATACGCGCGAGCCCCTTGACGATCTCGGCGATGCGCCGCGCATCGACCGGCAGATTGGTTTGCGTTGCGGTCATTGCCGCGGCTCCCGAATCGGCAGGCTCGGCAGCGGCCGGATGAAGGCACCCGTGCCCGGCTCCGCCACGACCCGGCTGCCATCGAAGGCGAGCCGTCCGCGCAGATAGGTGGCGGAGACCCGCCACGGCAATCGAATGCCGTTATAGGGCGACCAGCCAACAACATTGTTGCCGCTTGTCGCCGCGTCATAGACATAGGATTCCGGCGTCATGACGATGACGTCCGCATCCTTGCCGGCTTCGAGCGCGCCCTTGCAATGGTCGAGCCGGAAATGCCGCACGGGGTTGAGCGCCATAAGCTCAGCGGCGCGCGTCAGCGGAATGCCGCGCTCCAGCGCACCCTTGACGAAAAGCGGCACCATCACCTCGAGGCCCGGCACGCCGGAAGCATTGGTAAGCATGTCCGGATTGGTTTTGCGATCCTCCGACCAGCTCACGTGATCGGTCGAAACCATCGTGACATTACCTTCGGCCACATGCCGCCAGAGTTTTTCCACCTCCGCACGCGGCCGGATCGGCGGGTTGATCTTGGCCTTGCCACCGAGGCGGCGCACGTCGTTTTCCTCGTCCAGCGTCAGATAATGAACGCAGCACTCGATCGTCGCCGCATGACCCTGCGCCCGATACGCGGCCGCGATCTCGTAGCCGCGGCCAAGCGAGCAATGCACCACATGCGCCGGGCAGCCGGTCACGGCTCCGGTTTCATAGATCTGGTTGGTGGCAAGAAGCTCGGTCAGCGGCGGGCGCGAAAACCCATGCGCCCGATAGTCCGTGATCCCTGCGGCCTTGACCTTCTCGATCGCGGCCCGCACCGCCTCATCATCCTCATTGTGAACGCCGGCGGTCAGTCCCGTCGGGGCGATAGCCCGGAAGCACTCTTCCAATAGCGCGGCAGGAATTCGCGGAAAACGTTTCGGGTCCGTTCCAAATGTCGAGAACTTGAAGGCGGCAACACCTGCCTCTACCATCTCGCCGATCCGCGACGGTCCCTCCTCGGGATCAATCGTGCCGTAGAGCGCAAAGTCGACGCGGGCCTGCGGACCGGCGTGGGCGACCTTGCGTCTGACCGCTTGCGCCGATGAGACGAGATTGCCCTCGTCGTAAGGCATGTCGACGATCGTCGTCACTCCGCCGGCGGCAGCCGAGCGCGTCGACCAGATGAAGTCCTCCTGATTCTTCTGCGACAGCGAATGCACCTGCGCATCGATCGCGCCGGGAAGGATCAGCGCTTGACCTAGGTCGTGCCGTTCGCGCGCCGCCGGTGCAGCGCCCTGCCCGACATGCACGACCTTGCCGTCTCGGACGGCCACATGCCCGCCTTCGACGATGCGATGCGGAAGGACGACGGTGCCTTTCAGAACGAGATCGAAATCGGACATTGCTCTTTCCCTTCCCGTTCACTCTGCCCGCTTATTTGGCCAGCGCAAAAAAGTCGTCGAATTCCGGCATCGGCGCCGTCTCGACGAAAGCGCGCAACAGGTCGTGGTCAGTGAACGCCGCCTGCAGCGCTTCGATCTCCTTCGAAAGCGGACGGTCCTTGAGGTAGATCGGGCTGACCGAGCGAGTGCGATCGTAGGCCAGCTTGACGACGCCCCACGGCTCGTCGCCGACGAGATCCATCGCCTGCGCGGACAGCATCGCCTCGATCGCCGCAAGCTGCCTGAGATCGCGGACCTGCGTTTCCATGCGCTCAACGATCAGCGGCAGGAAAGTCGCCTCCTCTTCCAGCCCACCGGCGACGACGATCGATTGGGCGGACAAGGGAACGGCGAGTGACTGGACGCGCATATAGAGCTCGACCGCGAGCTTCATCAGCGGCCCGAGCCCCGTGGCGACCTCCCCGGGCGCGACGAGATTGACCGAGAGATTGCGGCGCCCTCCGTTGGAAAGCAGGATGCATCGGTTCAAGACATTGCGCGCCACATGCGAGAACGCGACCTGCGCCGCCTCGATATAGAGCGTCGTCGTCAGTGGCAGGGAAGCGCCGGATGAATGCACCTGGCCCCCCAGCACCACCGGGTTGTCATCCGAGAGATAGGTTGCCTCGACAAGCCGGCCGGCGGCCACCAGCAAGGTATCGACGACCGCGCCAAAGACCTGGGCGGTCATGCGAAGGCTCAACGGATCGTGGATCGCCGTCGGCAACGGCCAATCGGCGATGCCCGACTGGCCATAGAGCCAGGACCCGACAAGCGCTTCGCCGCGGGTCGAAAGCGTCGCCGCAACGAGCCAGGGATCGGCGGAGGCGCCGAGCGCGCGCGACGACATGACACCGGTGACAAGCAGGACGCGGATCGCGGCCGCCGCCTCGCGCAGGACATCGGCCGCCGCAGCATAGGAGATCGCATTGACGCTCAGCGCGGCCAGCGCATCGCGCGGCCGCATGGCGAAAGGGCTCAGCCCCGCTTCTTTCAACGCCGATTCGGCCGTCATGAGCTGGCCGTTGAAATAGGCGTCGCCGACACCGGTCAATACCGAGGCCACCTGCCCCATCAGCCCGATGTCGGCGCAGCCCATCGAGCCGTGGCGGCGCACAGCCGGAACGATTCCGCGCTCCAGAAGCGCGAGGAAGGCGTTGATAAGTTCGGGGCTGCATCCGGTATGCCCGCGCATCGCGGTGTTCACGCGGATGGCGATTGCCTTGCGAATGATCGGCGCGGCAAAGAATTCGCCCGTGCCGAAGTGATGGGCGCGCACGAGCGACGTGTTGAATTCGGCGAGATCGTCCGCCGTCCAGAGGCGGTCCTTCATCGAACCGACGCCGGTGTTGGAGCCATAGACCGGCAACCCCATGGCGACGCGGTCGGCAACCACCTTGTGGGCGGCGGCAACCCGCTCCATGCCGCTATCGTCGGCGACCGGCCGTGCCAGCCCGACGCCGATCTCTTCGAGTACCCCGAAGTCGAGCGGTTTTCCGCACAGGACGATGGTCTTGACCGATTGCAGCATGCCGAAACGAACCTCTTTTGCGAGCATGCTATGCGCACAGTGCCAATGCGTGATATATCCCAAATTCGGAACGAATGATGCCGAAATCCGAACAGGGCAGATCGACATCCCTGTTCGAAGCGTGGGTTGATATCGTGGATATTGCGACGATCGTCCTTGTCGACGCGACGCTGCGTGAAGGCGGCATACGACGTGCGGCAAAGCTCAGCGGGCGCCCGCCGTCGAGTGTCAGCGCCGCCGTACGGCGCTTCGAGCAGACGATTTCCGTGCCGCTGCTCCGCCGCGAAGGCGCCATGCTCGTGCCGACGCTCGAGGCCCAGGCACGCATCGCGGAAATCGCAGAGGCAGCGGAAACCGCAACGCTCCTTGCCAACGGTCTTGGGCGCCGGAGGGCAGGCCTGATTCCTCCGGTCAGCCTGGCCGCACTCGACCGTTTCGTGAAGATCGCCCGCAACGGCAGCATACGCTCCGTCGCGCGGATGCTCGGTCTCGGCCAGCCCCAGCTCACGCGTCAGATGGCGGGCCTCGAACGCCATCTCGGCTACCGGCTGTTCGAGCGCGCTTATCATGGGGTGGTCTGCACCGAGGAAGCACTTGCCGCCCTCCCGCTTGCGGAAAAACTGCTTCAATCCTGGGGACGCCTGACGCGTGCATCGGACGACCGCTTTCGCCGCGACGCGACGACATGGCGTCTCGGTGCGGTGATGCCGCTCGGTCCCGAAAGTGAGATCGCGCGCATGCTGGCGGCGCTGACGGCTGCCTGGCATGCGGCCCGCCCTCGCCAGCACCTCTTCATTTCAAGCACGACTGCGGACGAACTCATCGCCGGGCTGAAGAGCCGGCGCTTCGATGCCGCGCTCCTCGACGTCGCCGACTTTCCGAATGAATTCGAAGGCCGGCTCGTGTCGGAGACGCCGCTGGCGCTCGCGGGCGCCGCGGGAACATTGTCCGAAATCAGCGGCGACTTCGCCCATCTGCTCTGCACCACGCCGATCGCCGTGCCAAGCGCCAAGAGCGGCCTGAGGCGCGAGGCGACGCGCTTTCTGGAAGACACCCTCAGTGAAAGCGAGCGCCGGCGCGTCACCCTGATCGAGGTGGACTCCATCCCCGTGATCATCAATCTGGTCAGCCATCACGGCTATCTCTCGATATTGCCGGAAAGCTCGCTCGCACGCGTCCATCGCCCGCCCGCGATGATCCGCCTCGCCCCCGCCTACAAACAATCCCTGACCCTCGTCTGGCCGCGAAAGGCGCTTTGGGCCCAGGCCGGCGAAGCCATGTTCAGGATGATGAAAAATGGAACGCGGCCGCAATAAGCTGCTGATCCGGCTCGCTGATCCGGCGCCGGGTGAATCAAGACCTGAAGCTGAATCACATCTTGAGCTTCAGGCGCCGGCGCGTTTCGCTGGGGCTCTCGCGATAGTGGGCGCGGTAGCTGCGTGAGAACGAGGACGAGGAATTGAACCCGGCGATCGCGGCGATGTCCGCAAACTCCATCCGCGTCTCGATCACCTTGCGGCGCGCAGCATTGAGGCGGAGAGCGAGATAGTGCTCGTGCGGAGCCACACCCATCGTCTCCTTGAAGAGATCCTGCAGATGCCGGGCGCTGATGCCGACCCGGCGTGCGAGGCGCGCCAGCGTCAGCGGCGCCTCGACCGTTTCGGCCATCAGCTTGACCGCCGCACCGACGCGGGCGTCGAGAATGCGCATATTGCCGATCGCCGGCACCTGCAGCAGATCGCCGCGCGTGCGCTCCTGCTCGTAGATGAAGAGGCGGGAGACCTCGAGCGCCAGCGAATAGCCGTGCGCACGACGGATCAGTTCGAGCATCAGATCGAGCGTCGGCAGCGAGCCGCCGGTGGTGATGCGTTTGCCATCGATGACGAAACGCTCGCGCACCATGGTCACCTGCGGATAGGCCGCGGCGAAGTCCTCGAAGTCCTCCCAATGGGTGGTGGCGGAAAAATTGTCGAGCAGGCTGGTCTCGGCGAGCAGCCATGAGCCGGATTCGATCCCGGCCATGACTTCCCGATGCCGCGCCGTTTGCGAGAGCAGCATCCTGAGTTGCGAGGTGGCGCTGCGCTCCCAGCTATAACTCGAAAGCACGAAGAGCGGCGCCGTCTCGCGCTGGGGCCGGAAGGGCCCGGCGACGGGGATCGGGATGCCGCTCTTGGTCTCGATTGCTTCGCCGTCCGGACTGAAGATTGTCCAGGTGTAAAGCGTGCGTCCGGCAATACGGTTGGCAGCCCGCAGCGGCTCGACGACCGAGGCGACGAGGATCAGGTTCGTCTCCGGGAGGACAAGCAGATCCACATGCTGCGACTGCGAAACGGATTGATCCATTGTGAAACTTCCTCCCGGAACTTCCGAGAATGTATAGAATGTCGCTGATAATGAAAAGCAGAGACGGCTTTTCTGGCTCGTAATGGCTCTCAATAAAAGGGAGACAGCAATGCCGCTCAGCATGAACCGCGAGGTATTCATCACCTGCGCCGTCACAGGTTCGGGAGACACCGTTTCGAAATCCGGCCACGTTCCGATCACACCGAAACAGATCGCCGACGCGGCGATCGAGGCCGCCAAGGCGGGTGCTGCGGTCGCCCACTGCCATGTTCGCGATCCGGAAACCGGCGCGCCGGCCCGCCGCCTCGATCTCTACAAAGAGGTCACCGACCGCATCCGCTCCGCCGACGTCGACGTCGTGCTGAACTTGACCGCGGGTATGGGCGGGGACCTCGTGTTCGGCAATGTCGAAAGCCCCCTCCCGGTCAACGAGAAAGGCACGGACATGGCCGGCGCCACCGAGCGCGTCGCCCATGTTGCCGAATGCCTGCCGGAAATCTGCACGCTCGACTGCGGCACGATGAACTTCTCGCTTGGCGATTACGTCATGACCAACACGCCGTCGATGCTGCGCGAGATGGCGCGCCAGATGACAGCGCTCGGCGTCCGCCCCGAGATCGAGGCCTTCGACACCGGCCATCTCTGGTTCGCCAAGCAGCTCGTCGAGGAAGGCCTGATCGAGGATCCGGTGCTGATACAGCTCTGCATGGGCATTCCGTGGGGCGCGCCGGATGACCTCAACACCTTCATGGCGATGGTCAACAACGTACCGGCGAACTGGACCTTCTCGGCCTTCTCGATCGGCCGCAATGCGCTCGCCTATCCGGCGGCGGCGATCCTTGCCGGCGGCAACGTCCGCGTCGGCCTCGAAGACAATCTCTATGTCGGCAAGGGCCAACTCGCGACCAACGGCCAGCTCGTCGAAAAGGCGGTCTCCGTGATCGAGGGCATGGGCGCGAAGATTATCGGTCCGGCAGAGGTCCGCGAGAAGCTGAAGCTTACGAAGAGATAAGAACCCAACCTCCCCGCAAGGGGAAGGCTTGACGTGCGGCATCGCCGAACTCCCCACCGAACGCCTGGTTTCGTGGAAATGTTCGATCAAGGCCGCCGAAGTGGCAGGAGTGCCGCTTGAGAGAGACGAACAGGATCCGGAGCCGCCCATCCCTCCCTCTGCGGGGAGGGTAGCCCCGAAGGGCCGGGAGAGCTCCCAACCAAAACAGTTGGATGGAGAGGGAATGAGCATCATCACCAAGGCCGCCTGCGTCGGCGGCGGCGTCATCGGCGGGGCCTGGGCGGCGCGCTTCGCGCTTGCCGGCATCGACGTCAACATCTTCGATCCGCATCCGGAAGCCGAGCGCATCATCGGCGAGGTCATGGCCAATGCCGAGAAGGCCTATGGCATGCTGACCATGGCGCCGCTGCCGCCGCGCGGCAAGTTCACCTTCTGCAAGACGATCCAGCAGGCGGTCGAAGGCGTTGACTGGATTCAGGAAAGCGTCCCCGAGCGGCTGGAGCTGAAGCGCGGCGTCATCACCGAAATCGACGCCTTCGCCCGCCCAGAGGCGCTCATCGGCTCCTCCACGTCGGGCCTCCTGCCCTCGGACCTGCAGGCCGATATGAAATACGCCGAACGCATGTTCGTGGCGCATCCCTATAATCCTGTTTATCTCCTGCCGCTGGTCGAACTCGTCGGCGGCAAGAGGACCTCGGCGGCGACGATCAAGCGGGCCGAGGAGGGTGTTGCCGAAATCGGCATGAAGGGCGTCGTCATCGCCAAGGAGATCGAGGCCTTCGTCGGCGACCGTCTGCTCGAGGCGCTCTGGCGCGAAGCGCTGTGGCTGATCCAGGACGACATCTGCGATACCGAGACGCTCGACAACGTCATGCGCTATTCCTTCGGCATGCGCTGGGCGCAGATGGGCCTGTTCGAGACCTATCGCATCGCCGGTGGCGAGGCTGGCATGCGCCACTTCCTCGCCCAGTTCGGACCCTGCCTGAAATGGCCCTGGACCAAGTTCACCGATGTGGTCGATCTCGACGATGCGCTCGTTGAAAAGATCGGCGCGCAGTCGGATGCCCAGGCCGCCGGCCGCTCGATCCGCGAACTCGAACGCATCCGAGACGAAAATCTCGTCGGCATCATGCATGCGCTCAAAGCCAGCAATGGCGGCGAAGGCTGGGGCGCCGGCAAGTTGCTCGCCGATTTCGAGAAGCGCCTTTGGGCGAAGGGCGGCAATCAGGCGAAAACCTATGACGCCTCCGGTCCGCTGCGCCTTGTTGAAACCAAGGTCAACGCCGCCTGGGTCGACTACAACGGCCACATGACCGAGCACCGCTACCTGCAGCTCTTCGGCGACACGTCCGACGCGCTGTTGCGGCTGATCGGCGTCGATTTCGCCTATGTCGAGGCCGGCCACAGCTACTACACCGTGGAAACCCACATCCGCCATCTCGGCGAAGCCAAGCTCGGTCAGGCGCTCTACACGACGCTCCAGCTTCTCGCCTCCGACGAGAAGCGGATCCACTTCTTCACGAGGATCCACGATGCCGAATCCGGCGAAGTGATCGCGACCGCCGAGCAGATGATGCTGCACGTCGACGCGAAGGCCGGCAAGTCCGTACCGGCGCCGACGGAAGTGCTGGCGAAGTTGAAGCCGATTGCGGAAGGGCATGCGAAGCTTGAGGTGCCGGAAGGCGCCGGGCGGCAGGTGGGGCAGAAGCGGTGACCCCATTTGAGGCGGATGATTGCCCCTCATCCGGCGTGCCGGCCACCTTTTCCCCGTTCTGACGGGGAGAAGTGACTCGCGGCACGCTCCCAGTCCCCTCTCCCCGCGCGCGGGGAGAGGGCTAGGGTGAGGGCAAAGAGCCAAGCACGCTGCGGCCCGATGAGGAGATCGGCCCAATAGCAGGCGGACCAAAATTGACGAGGGAGAACAATGAATTTCGCACTGACCGAAGAACAGCAGATGATCGTCGACACGGTCCGCAACTTCGTCGAGACCGAGATCTATCCACACGAAAACGAGGTCGAGCGCACTGGCATCGTCCCGCGCGAGCTCGGCCAGGAAATTGCCCGCAAGTGCAAGGAGCTCGGCTTCTTCGCCTGCAATTTCCCCGAAGAAGTCGGCGGTGCCGGGCTCGATCACCTGACGTTCACGCTCGTCGAGCGTGAGCTTGGCCGCGGCTCGATGGGCTTGACCGTATTTTTTGGCCGCCCCTCCGGCATCCTGATGGCCTGCAACGAGGAGCAGCGCGAGCGTTACCTCATTCCGGCGGTCAAGGGCGATAAGTTCGATGCGCTCGCCATGACCGAGCCGGACGCCGGCTCGGACGTTCGCGGCATGAAGTGCTTCGCCAGGCAGGACGGCGACGACTGGATCGTCAACGGAACGAAGCATTTCATCAGCCACGCCGACATCGCCGATTTCGTCATCGTCTTCATCGCCACCGGCGAGGAGCAGACGCCGCGCGGGCCGAAGAAGAAGATCACCTGTTTCCTGGTCGATCGCGGCACGCCGGGCTTCGAAATCCGCGAGGGCTACAGTTCCGTCTCGCATCGCGGCTACAAGAACTGCATCCTGACCTTCGACGATTGCCGGCTGCCCTCCTCGCAGATCCTCGGCGAGGTGCACAAGGGCTTCGACATCGCCAACGAATGGCTCTACGCCACGCGCCTGACGGTCGCCGCCACCTCGGTCGGCCGCGCCCGCCGCGCCTTCGACTATGCGCTTTCCTATGCCGCCGAGCGCAAGCAGTTCGGTAAGCCGATCGGCGCCAACCAGGGCGTCTCGTTCAAGCTTGCCGACATGATCACCGAGATCGATGCCGCCGACCTGCTGACGCTGTCTGCCGCCTGGCGGCTCGACCAGGGCCTGCCGTCGAACCGCGAAATCGCTTCGGCCAAGGTCTTTGCCACGGAAATGCTCGCCCGCGTCACCGACGAGGCGATCCAGATCTATGGCGGCATGGGGCTGATGGACGACCTGCCGCTCGCCCGCTTCTGGCGCGACGCCCGCGTCGAGCGTATCTGGGACGGCACCTCGGAAATCCAGCGCCACATCATCAGCCGCGACCTGTTGCGGCCGCTGGGGGCTTGAGCGATGGCCGAGTTTCCGCAACTCACCCCTCTCTGCCCCGCCGGGCATCTCCCCCACAAGGGGGGAGATTGGCAAGACGCGACCATCCAGCTTCTTGATCCGCAGGCCATCTCTGCCATCCGCCGCATCATTCCCGCAATCCATCGTTCATTCAGAGCACTCCACTCCTCGACGGTCACTGGCTGGCGAAGACACCGCCCCGTCCAATCGCCCTCCTTGGGGGGGAGATGCCCGGCAGGGCAGAGGGGGGTATTCCGCGACTCGCGCGCCCTTGATGCATTCGACGAGGGCGCAGCATGACCTCGCCTCCCCGCTCCCTCGACCGTCTCATCCGGCCCCGTTCCATCGCCGTCTTCGGCGGCAAGGAGGCGCGCCGTGTCATCGAACAATGCGATAAGATGGGCTTTACCGGCGAGATCTGGCCGGTCCACCCGCGAGAAGAGGAAATTCTCGGCCGCCACTGTTATCGCTCGGTGGCGGACCTGCCGGATCCGCCGGACGCCTCCTTCGTGGGCGTCAACCGGGCACTGACGATCGAGATCATCCGTGATCTGGCCGCAAGCGGCGCCGGCGGCGCTATCTGCTACGCCTCGGGCTTCCGCGAAGCGGCAAGCGAGCTTGCCGACGGCAATGACCTGCAAGAGGCGCTGGTTGCCGCCGCCGGCGGCATGCCGATCGTCGGGCCCAATTGCTACGGCTTCATCAACATGCTCGACGGCGCCCTGCTCTGGCCGGACCAGCACGGCATGCTGCGCGTCGAGCGCGGCGTGGCGATCCTTACGCAGTCCTCCAACATCGCCTGCAACATGTCCATGCAGACGCGTGGGCTGCCGCTTGCCTATGTCATGACGGCCGGCAACCAGGCGCAGACCGGGCTCTCGGACATTGCCTGCGCCGTTCTCGAGGATACGCGCGTCACCGCCGTTGGCCTGCATATCGAAGGCTTCGACAGTATCGAGGCACTGGAGCGGCTGGCGACCCGCGCGAGGGAACTGCGCAAGCCCGTGGTGACGCTGAAGGTCGGCAAGTCCGAGGCAGCCCAACTCGCGACCGTTTCCCACACGGCTTCGCTCGCCGGCAATGACCGCGTCTCCTCAGCCCTGCTTGCCCGCCTCGGCATCGGCCGGGTTGACACCCTGCCGGAGCTTCTTGAGACGCTGAAGCTCCTGCATCTTCACGGCCCGCTCGCCAGTGCCGACGTCTCCTCGATGAGTTGTTCGGGCGGCGAAGCCTCGCTGATGGCGGATGCCGGCGTGCGGCGCAAGGTCAACTTCCGTCCGCTTCGCGAAGAACAGCGCCAGCCGCTCAGGGAAAGTCTCGGCGAAATGGTGGCGATCGCCAATCCGCTCGACTACCACACCTTTGTCTGGGGTAATCGCGACAAACAGACCGCGGCTTTCACCGCGATGATGAAAGGCGACTACGCGCTGAATCTGACCGTGCTCGACTTTCCGCGTCTCGATCGGTGCGATGCCGCCGATTGGGTGACGACCTGCGAGGCTGTCATCGCCTCGTCGAAGGCAACCGGCGCGGTCGCCGGCATTGTCGCGAGCCTCGGCGAGAACATGCCGGAAGCAACCGCCCTTTCGCTGATGGCGGCAGGCGTGGTGCCCTTCTTCGGCATCGACGAAGCGCTCACCGCAGCGGAGACTGCGGCTGAGATCGGCGCCGCCTGGGCAGGACCAGCTCCGCCGCCCCTCCTCAAGATCCGGGCCGAAGCGGGCGATGCCATCACGTTGACCGAGGCAGAGGCCAAGGCGGAGCTTCTAGAGGCTGGCGTCGAGGTCCCCCGGGGCAAAACGGCCGCCACGGCCGAAGAAGCGGCAGATACCGCCGAAGACCTCGGCTTCCCCGTGGTCCTCAAGGGCCTCGGCGTCGCCCACAAGACCGAAGCGGGGGCGGTCAAGCTCAACCTTGCGAACCGCGACGAGGTATACGCCGCGGCAAACGCGATGGCCGAGATCGCTTCCGGTTATCTTGTGGAAAAGATGGTCGCGAAGCCCGTAGCGGAGCTCATCATCGGGGCGATGCGCGACCCGGTTGCCGGTCCGGTACTGACCATCGGCGCGGGCGGAATCCTAGTGGAATTGCTCGACGATTCCGCGATCCTGACGCTTCCGACCACCGAAAAGGCGATTTCGGAGGCGATCGACAGTCTCAAGATCAGAAAACTGCTGCACGGCTATCGCGGCGGCCCGAAGGGCGATGTAGCGGCGCTGACCAGGACTGTCGCCGCAGCGGCATCTTATGTCGTTTCAAACGCTTCAAAGCTCGACGAACTCGATATCAATCCTGTTATGGTGTTACCGGAAGGCCAAGGGGCCATCGCCGCTGACGCCCTGATCCGCCGGAGGAAATGATGCCTATGACCGGACCGATCCTCACCCGCCGCGAAGGCGGCATTCTCGAAGTCACGATCGATCGGCCGAAGGCCAATGCCATCGATCTGAAGACGAGCCGGATCATGGGCGAAATCTTCCGCGAATTCCGAGACGAGCCCAGCTTGCGCGTGGCGATCGTCACCGGTGCTGGCGAAAAATTCTTCTGCCCCGGCTGGGACCTCAAGGCGGCCGCCGACGGTGATGCCGTCGACGGCGACTACGGCGTCGGCGGTTTCGGCGGCATTCAGGAGCTGCGCGACCTCAACAAGCCGATCATCGCGGCCGTCAACGGCATCTGTTGCGGCGGCGGGCTCGAAATCGCGCTTTCGACCGATCTCATCCTTGCCGCCGAGCATGCAACCTTCGCGCTTCCGGAAATCCGTTCGGGCACGGTCGCCGATGCCGCTTCGATCAAATTGCCGAAACGCATTCCCTACCATATCGCCATGGACATGCTGTTGACCGGACGCTGGCTCGACGCCGCCGAGGCGAACCGCTGGGGTTTCGTCAACGAAATCCTGCCGGCCAACCGCCTGATGGAGCGCGCCTGGGAGCTCGCCCGCCTGCTCGAAAGCGGGCCGCCGCTCGTCTACGCCGCGATCAAGGAAGTGGTGCGCGAGGCGGAAGGCCGCGATTTCCAGACGACGATGAACAAGATCACCCGCCGGCAGTTCAAGACGGTCGACATCCTCTATTCGAGCGAAGACCAGCTCGAAGGAGCACGCGCCTTCGCCGAGAAGCGCGATCCCGTCTGGAAGGGGCGCTGAGACACGGCCGCCAATGGCCGCGGAATGAAATTTCGGCCGGCGAACTACCGGCATTCAACGTGGCGCCGCGAGTATCGGCGCACGCGGAATGCATTGTCGTTCCATGAGGCGAACTCATGGAAAAGATTTATAATTTAGGACGTTACAAGCCTGCTCCGAACGATTAGCCTTATGGATCGGAACAGCTGTATCGCCGCCACAGACCGCAGAGGAGGGAGAAAACCGAAGACATCACGACCTTCGAAGCCATTTCAAATGATGGTGATACGCAACAGTCTCTACCAATCACAACGAACGGCGAATGCCGACTGAAAGAAGGGAACAGGGGAATGAGCGATTACAAGGATTATCTGACACGGCAGGTCATGCTGGGCAAAATGAACCGGCGTGAGTTTCTCGGACGCGCGGCCGCTTTCGGTATCGCCGCCTCCACGGCCGGTACGCTTTTCGCAACCAGTGCCGCGGCGCAAGAGCCGAAGCGCGGCGGGCATCTGAAGCTTGGTCTCGAAGGCGCCGCCGCGACCGATTCGAAGGACCCGGCAAAGGCCCTCTCGCAGTTCATGTTCGTCGTCGGCCGTAACTGGGGCGACATGCTCGTCGAAACCCATCCGACCACCGGTGCGCCGGTTCCGGCACTCGCCGAATCCTGGGAGCCTTCCGCTGACGCGGCGACCTGGACCTTCACGATCCGCAAGGGCGTCAAGTTCCATGACGGCAAGGAACTGACGGTCGACGACGTCATCAAGACGCTGCAGCGCCACACTGACGACAAGTCGGAATCGGGCGCGCTCGGCGTGATGAAGTCTATCAAGGAAATCAAGGCCGATGGCGACAAGCTTGTGCTGACGCTGACGGAAGGCAACGCCGACATGCCGCTGTTGCTTTCCGACTATCACCTCATCATTCAGCCGAACGGCGGCCTCGACAACCCGGACGCGATGATCGGCACCGGTCCGTACAAGGTGGCGAGCTTCGAACCCGGCGTGCGCGCCACCTTCGAAAAGAATGCGGACGATTGGCGCACGGACCGCGGCTACGTGGATACGATCGAGCTGATCGCCATGAACGACGCGACAGCTCGCATCGCCGCTCTTTCGTCCGGTCAGGTGCACTACATCAACCGCGTCGATCCGAAGACGGTGAACCTGTTGAAGCGCGCGCCGACCGTCGAAATCCTCAACACGTCCGGCCGCGGTCATTACGTCTTCATCATGCATTGCAACACGGCGCCGTTCGATAACAATGATCTGCGGATGGCGTTGAAACTGGCGATGGATCGCGAGACCTTGGTCCAGCGCATCCTCGGCGGCTACGGCAAGGTCGGCAACGACTTCCCGATCAACGATACCTATGCGCTCTTCCCGGAAGGCATCGAGCAGCGCACCTATGACCCGGACAAGGCCGCCTTCCACTACAAGAAGTCGGGGCATAGCGGTCCGGTGCTGCTGCGCACCTCCGATGTCGCCTTCCCCGGTGCCGTTGATGCCGCCGTTCTCTACCAGGAGAGCGCCAAAAAAGCCGGCATCGAGATCGAGGTGAAGCGCGAGCCGGGCGACGGCTATTGGACGAACGTCTGGAACGTCCAGCCCTTCTCGACCTCCTATTGGGGCGGCCGCCCGACCCAGGACCAGATGTATTCGACCGCCTATCTCTCGAACGCCGACTGGAACGACACCCGGTTCCAGCGGGAGGACTTCGATAAGCTCCTGCTCGAAGCGCGGTCCGAACTGGACGAGGCCAAGCGCAAGGAAATGTACCGCACCATGGCGATGATGGTGCGCGACGAAGGTGGCCTCATCCTGCCGATGTTCAACGACTTCGTGAACGCCGCCACCAAGCAGGTGAAAGGCTATGTCCACGACATTGGCAATGACATGTCGAACGGTTATGTCGCAACCCGGGTGTGGCTGGACGCGTGACGATGGAAAGCGGACCGATCACTGGTCCGGTTCTGACCGATGGGACCGCGGGTGAAACACATCCGCGGCCCGCCGATCTTTCCGGAGTTCCAGCAACACCCAACCCCGCCGCCGGCACCGGCGCGATCGGGGGTACCTTCTGGCGGCGTTTCGTCTTTCGCCGTCCTCTCGCGGCGCTGGTCCTTCAGCGCCTCGGCCTGAGCGTTGGATTGCTTTTCGCCGTGTCGCTGATGATCTTCGGCGGCATCGAAGCCTTGCCCGGCGATTTCGCCACCACCTATCTCGGCCAGTCGGCGACGCCGCAGGCGGTCGAGAACATCCGCAAGGACCTCGGCCTCGACCGGCCCTGGAGCGAACGCTACCTCAATTGGCTCGGCGGCGCCGTGCAGGGCGATTTCGGCACCTCCTGGGCCAGCAAGAATTCGGTCAGCGAACAGATCGGCAATAGGCTCGGCAATTCGTTGTTCCTTGCCTTCTTCGCCGCGCTTATCTCCGTGCCGCTCGCCGTCGGGCTCGGCATGCTCGCCGTGCAGTTCCGCAACCGAATGCCCGACAAGATCATCAACGTGATATCGCTCGCGGCGATCTCGCTGCCTGAATTCTTCATCGGCTACCTGCTGATCATGTTCTTCGCGGTCAAATGGGGCGTCGCGACCTTCCCCGCGACCGTATACGACAGCATGAGCTTCATCGAACGACTTTCGGCGATCGCGCTTCCCGTCGCGACCCTCGTCCTCGTCGTTCTCGCTCACATGATGCGCATGACGCGGGCGGCGATCCTCAACGTCATGTCCTCGGCCTATGTCGAGACCGCGGAGCTGAAGGGTCTCGGCATGTTCCGCATCATCGCCCGCCACGCCGCACCGAACGCCGTGGCCCCGGTCATCAACGTCATCGCGCTGAATCTGGCCTATCTGGTCGTCGGCGTCGTCGTCGTCGAGGTGGTCTTCGTCTATCCGGGCATGGGGCAATACATGGTGGATGCTGTGACCGTGCGCGACATGCCGGTCGTCCAGGCTTGCGGCCTGATCTTTGCGGCCTTCTACATCTTCCTCAACATGGCCGCGGATATTCTCGCCATTCTCGCCAACCCGAGGCTGAGGCACCCGCGATGAACCTGAGATCTATCCCCTTGAGCGCCTGGGTCGGCATCGCGGGCATCGCGATCACCATCCTCTGTGCGATCTTCGCGCCTGTTATCGCACCCTACGGCGAGCGCGACGTTGTCGGCGACATCTGGCTGCCGGCCGGCGGCGATTTCCTGCTCGGCACCGACAATCTCGGGCGCGACCTGTTCTCCCGCCTGGTCTATGGCGCCCGCACCACGATTTTCGTGGCGCTGGCGGCGACCGTGCTGTCCTTCTCGCTCGGCATGATCCTGAGCTTTGCCGCCGCGGTCATGGGCGGCTTCGTCGACCAGCTCTTCTCACGCTTCAACGATCTGATGATGGCGATCCCGACACTGATCTTCGCCCTCGTCGTTCTCGCGGTGTTGCCGCAGCATCTCTGGATCCTGATCCTCGTGATGGCGGTGCTCGACTCCACTCGCGTCTTCCGCATCGGTCGCGCCGTCGCGCTCGACGTCGCGGTGATGGAATTCGTGGAGGCGGCGCGGCTGCGCGGCGAAGGCAGTCTCTGGATCATCTTCCGCGAGATCCTGCCGAACACGCTTTCGCCACTGCTTGCCGAATTCGGCTTGCGCTTCGCCTTCTCGATCCTGTTTCTCTCCACCCTCTCCTTCCTCGGCCTCGGCATCCAGCCGCCGGCAGCCGACTGGGGCGGCATGGTCAAGGACAACAAGGACGGTATCATCTTCGGCATTTCGGCCGCGCTCATTCCGGGTGCGGCGATCGCGACGCTCGCCATCTGCGTCAACCTTGTCGTCGATTGGCTGATGAAGCGGACCTCGAGCCTTAAAGGAGGGCGTGGCGATGCCTGAGCTTCTTTCCGTCAAGAACCTGAAAATCGAGGCGACCAGCTATCCGCCCGGCGAGCCGCCCAAGGTCGTGACCCTGGTCGAGGGCGTCTCCTTCGACGTGCAAAAGGGCAAGGTGCTGGGCCTCATCGGCGAATCCGGCGCCGGCAAGTCGACGATCGGCCTTTCGGCGCTTGCCTACGGCCGTGGTGGCGCCAGGATCACCGGCGGCGAAGTGCTGCTCAACGGCAGGGATATCCTGAAGCTCGACCGCAGCGGCATCAACACGGTCCGCGGCGCCCATGTCTGCTATGTCGCGCAGTCCGCGGCCGCCGCGTTCAATCCCGCTCACAAGCTCGGCGACCAGGTGATTGAGGCCTCGCTCCGTCACGGACTCATGTCGCGCGAGGAGGCAAAGAAACGCGCCCTCTATCTCTTCCGGGTGCTCGGCCTTCCCAATCCGGAAACCTTCGGTGATCGCTATCCTCACCAGGTTTCGGGCGGCCAGTTGCAGCGCGCCATGACCGCGATGGCGCTCTGCCCGAACCCCGAACTGATCGTCTTCGACGAACCGACCACGGCGCTTGACGTCACCACGCAGATCGACGTGCTCGCGGCGATCAAGCACGCGATCGAGGAGACGCATACGGCGGCGCTCTATATCACCCACGACCTGGCTGTCGTCGCGCAGATCTCGGACGACATCATGGTGCTGCGTCATGGCAAGACGGTTGAATACGGCACGACCAAGCAGGTGATCGAAGCGCCGAAGGAAGACTATACCCGAGCCCTCGTCAGCGTCCGGCAGGCGAAACGCGACGAGGCGACGGACCAGTCGGGCACGCTTCTCAAGATCGAGCGTGTCCATGCCGGATATGCCAACGGCTTCAAGGTGCTGCACGACGTATCGATGCATCTGCCGAAGGGCCAGACGCTGGCGATCGTCGGAGAATCCGGCTCCGGCAAATCGACGCTCGCCCGCGTCATTACCGGGCTTTTGCCACCGAGCGAGGGCCGCATCACCTTCGACGGCAAGGAGTTACCCAAGGCGCTCAAAGGCCGGACCAACGACGAGCTGCGCCGCGTCCAGATGATCTACCAGATGGCGGACACGGCAATGAATCCGCGACAGACGGTTCGCGACATCATCGGCCGGCCGCTTTCCTTCTACTTCAGCATGCACGGCGCAAAGAAGACCGAGCGGGTGAAAGAACTGCTCGACCAGATCGAAATGGGACCACGTTTCCTCGATCGTTATCCAGCCGAGCTTTCCGGCGGGCAGAAGCAGCGCGTCGCCATTGCCCGGGCGCTCGCCGCCAAGCCCGAACTCATCCTCTGCGACGAGCCGACCTCCGCCCTCGATCCGCTGGTGGCCGAAGGTATCCTGAATCTGCTTCTGAGGCTTCAGGAGGAAACCGCTGTTTCCTATGTCTTTATCACCCACGACATCGCCATCGTTCGCGCCATCGCCGACAGCGTCGCGGTGATGCATCGCGGTCGGCTGGTGCGCTTCGGGCCAAAATCGAAAGTGCTTTCGCCACCCTTCGACGACTATACCGACCTGCTGTTGAAATCGGTGCCGGAGATGGAAATCGGCTGGCTCGAGAAAGTGCTGAAGACCCGCCGTATGGAAAGCGCTGGAAACTGATCGCTTTCTCTCCCCGCGCGGGGAGAGAAAGCTGGCGAGACGCAATTCGGACAGAAACCGCGACAGCTTTCCTGGAATTGCGCTCGGTCGGCACGCCGCTCGCGGCACAGCCCCTTAGTATTCGCTTGGCACGGTCAACACCTCGGCGGCCGGCGTATCAAGAAAGCTCCTGACCGTTGCTGGCAATTGCCGCGAGCCGAAGGCGAGCACACCGCAACGCTCGAGCACCTGGCGGATATCCGGCTCCTGTCCGATATGGCGCCAGATCATGCGCGAAGCGTATGGCTGGTTTTCCTTGCGCCAGGAAACGCCCATGGTCGTCCCCCGGAGGTAGATGCGCTGATGCACTTCGAACGGCATCAGGATCGTTTGCGAAAGCATTGGCTGCCGCCCGACGCTTCGCTCGGTGATGAAGATGCGGTTTCGCCAGAAGGTGACGAGACCGACATATTTCGAGAACTGCTGGATTTCGTTGGCGGCATCGCGGATGCGTTCGATCGATTTCACGCGGATGGAGCCGCTGTCTTCGTATATCCGCGCGCAGGAGCAGACGACGAGGCCGGGCCATGACGGCGAAATGTGATAGGTCTGATAGTAGCCGACGTGCCGCCTGAGCGCCGAGATATCGCCCGGAAAGCCTTCGAACAGCAGCCGCGCCTCCGAACGGTCGCGCCCGGGGCCCGTCATGCGCGTTTCGAACAGTTTCGGCGACAATGAGAAATCCTGCGCGGAAAGCCCGAAGAAGGCCGCGATCCGCGCGACATTGTGCGCCGACGGCCGCGCCTCGCCGCTGATGTAGCGATTGAACTGCTGGCGATTGATGCCAATCTCGCGGCAAATCTGCGAGATCGAGCGCCGGGTGGCGCAGGCGAACCGCAAATTGATGACGAATGTATCGACCTGTTCCACGTCGGCATTCCCAAACCCTTGATGCCAACAGCGTAAACTAGCGTAAACCAGCGTCAAGTCGCGAAATTGCGTGCTATCCGGCAGGCGCTAGGTTTTCCCTTGAACAAGCACAAAAAGGGGAACCCCGAAAATGACCGAATTCACGAAGCGTCCCGACGGCCTTATCGTTCCGGCCGGCATCAACCGCCGCGGCTTCCTCGCGGGCACGGCAGCACTCGGCCTCGCCGCCGGCCTCGGTAGCTTGCCGGGCAAAGCTCAGGCACAGGAGCCGAAACGCGGTGGCCACCTGAAGCTCGGCCTCAAGGGAGGCGCGACAACCGATTCCCTCGATCCCGCCGCCTATACCGGCTCCGTCTCCTTCGTGATCGGCCATCTCTGGGGCGACAAGCTCGTCGAATCCGATCCGGTGACGGGCGCACCCCTGCCCTCCATCGCCTCCTCCTGGGAGCCTTCCGCGGATGCTTCGGTGTGGACCTTCAAGATCCGCAACGACATCTCCTTCCATAACGGCAATAAGCTGACCGTCGCCGACGTCGTCGCGACGCTGAAGCGCCATTCCGACGAGGGTTCGAAATCGGGCGCGCTCGGCCTCATGCGCTCGATCAAGACGATCGAGGAAAAGGCCGGCGAGCTCGTTCTGACGCTCTCGGAAGGCAATGCCGACCTGCCGCTGCTTCTCACCGATTACCACCTGATCATCCAGCCGGGCGGCGGCGTCGAAAATCCTGCCTCGCCGATCGGAACGGGTCCATACAAGCTCGTAAGCTACGAGGCCGGCATCCGCGCGACCTTCGAAAAGAACGCAGCCGACTGGCGTTCGGACCGCGGCTATGTCGATAGCGTCGAAATCATCGTCATGAACGACAACTCGGCGCGCATCGCGGCTCTTTCCTCCGGCCAGGTGCACTTCATCAACAACGTGGATCCGAAAACCGTATCGCTTCTCGAGCGTGCGCCGCGCGTCCAGATCCTCCAGACGCCAGGCAAAGGCTTCTACAGCTTCCTGATGCATTGCGACACGGCGCCCTTCGACAACAACGACCTCAGGATGGCGCTGAAATACGCCATCGATCGGCAGGCCATCCTTGATCGGGCCGTCGGCGGTTACGGCAAGCTCGGCAACGATTACCCGGTCAACGAGAACTACGCGCTCGCGCCGGAGGGAATCGAGCAGCGCGTCTATGACCCGGACAAGGCCGCGTTCCACTACAAGAAATCCGGTCATGACCGGCCGATCCTGCTGCGCACTTCCGATGCCGCCTTCCCGGGCGCCGTCGATGCGGCGGTTCTCTTCCAGGAAAGCGCCAAAAAGGCCGGCATCGAGCTCGAAGTTCGGCGCGAACCGGAGGACGGCTACTGGACCAATGTCTGGAACGTCCAGCCCTTCTGCGCCTCCTACTGGGGCGGTCGCCCGACGCAGGATTCCCGTTACTCGACCTCGTATCTCTCAAGCGCCGAGTGGAACGACACGCGCTTCAAGCGGAAGGATTTCGACAAACTCCTGCTTCAGGCAAGGTCCGAGCTTGACGACGCCAAGCGCAAGGAACTCTATCATACGATGGCGATTATGGTGCGCGACGAAGGCGGCCTGATCCTGCCCGTCTTCAACGACTATGTGAACGCCGCCTCCGCCTCGCTGAAGGGCTTCGTGCACGATATCGGCAACGACCTTTCGAACGGTTATGTCGGAAGCCGCGTCTGGTTCGAAGGCTAAAGCGTTTTGCAGTCAGGTGGAATCACCTGACGTCGCACAAATGCAGCACTTCAAAGTGCTACAGCGGGCTTTGCGCGTCCGATTGGACGCGCGGCGCTGTAAAGCGGGATAAGAAAAGGTGCGTGCGGTTTTCCGCCCGCATCCCGCGTCTCAATAGTCAGGCATGGAAGGTAGACAAGGTGGCCGATCGCAATTTCACCGTCGTCGAGAACGAATGGATCACGCTCAAGGACGGGACGCGGCTTGCCGCGCGCATCTGGATGCCCGAAGGCACGGAGCAGAACCCCGTGCCGGCCGTGCTCGAATATCTGCCCTATCGCAAGCGCGACGGCACCTGTGCACGCGACGAATCCACCTATCCGGTCTTCGCGGCTGCCGGCATCGCCGGCGTGCGCGTCGACATCCGAGGCTCAGGCGAATCCGATGGCGTGATCGATGGCGAATATACGCCGCGCGAACTTTCCGATGGCTGCGAGATCATCGAATGGATCGCGTCGCAGCCTTGGTCCAACGGCAAGGTCGGCATGATGGGCATTTCCTGGGGTGGCTTCAACTGCCTGCAGGTGGCCGCCCTCAAGCCGCCGGCACTGAAGGCGGTCATCTCGATCGCGTC
This sequence comes from Sinorhizobium sp. 8-89, assembly GCF_030124325.1. Lineage (GTDB taxonomy): Bacteria > Pseudomonadota > Alphaproteobacteria > Rhizobiales > Rhizobiaceae > Sinorhizobium. The sequence goes on along the minus strand of NZ_JASKLR010000003.1, from coordinate 355,048 downwards.
AACCGTCGATCGCTACAATGACGACATCCATTACAAGAACGGCTGCCATCTCTCGGCGCAACTCTCCTGGGCGGCGACCATGCTCGCCTATCAATCGCGTTCTCCGGATCCGGCCCTCGTCGGTGAACAATGGAAGGAGATGTGGCTGGAGCGGCTCGAGAACGAACCCTTCTTCATGGAGGAATGGCTCAAACACCAGCGCCGCGACGATTTCTGGCGCCATGGCTCGATCTCGGAGGATTTCGACGGTTTCCCGATTCCCGCCCTGGTGATCGCCGGCTGGGCGGACGGCTATCGCAATACCCCAATCAAGGCTGTCGAAGGCCTCGGCGGCAAGGCAAAGGCCCTGATCGGTCCCTGGATTCATAAATACCCGCATTTCGCCTGGCCGAAGCCGCGTGCCGATTTCCACAGCGAGGCGATCCGCTGGTGGAACCGCTGGCTGAGGGACGAGAAAAACGACGCGGAACAGCTGCCGCAAATGCGCGCCTACATCCTCGACGGGCCGAGACCTGGGCTCCGACGAAACGAAGACCCGGGGCGATGGATCGCCAAGGACGTCTGGACCTCGCCGGAAATGCGCAACTTTGCGATCGCGGGCGACGGCAGTTTGACCGCCGGGGTTTCTTCGGCGAAGGGCGTCGGCGACGTCTACATCCGCTCACCGCTCGATACCGGCACGGCTGCCGGCGAATATTTTACGCTGAAGCCGGATGCCGAGATGGCAGGCGACCAGCGCATCGATGACGCCGGGTCCCTCACCTTCGAAACGCACCCGTTGCTCGAAGCGCAGGACTATCTCGGACAGCCGGTCCTCAGCCTCGACGTAGCCTGCGGCGCCGACACCGCCAACCTCGTCGCACGCCTCGTCGATATCCATCCCGACGGCACGGCAACGCGCGTCGCCTTCGGCGTCCTCAATCTCGCCCATCGCAACGGCAATGCGAAACCGATACTGATGGAGAAGAACCACAAGGCGCGCGTGACGCTGGTGCTCGACGCCTGCGGCTATCGTTTCCGCGCCGGTCACCGCATCCGCCTGTCGCTCTCGACGTCCTACTGGCCCATGATCCTGCCGCCGCCGACCGATCCGGGCCTGACGATCGACACCGCCACCCTTTTGCTGTCGCTGCCGCTCCTGGGCGCCCATCGCGAAGTCGTCGTGCCGCAGCCTGCAAACCCCAACCCGCTGCCGCACTACATCGAGCGTTCGCCGGGGAAAACGCGCCGCACCGTCGAGCGCGACATGACGAAGGGGCTGACCCACTATCGGATCCACGAGGACACCGGGCTTTCCGAACATCCGGACACCGGCTATGCCACCCAGGATATCCGCGACGAGACCTGGTCCATCGCGCCCGGCGACCCGCATTCGATGACGGGCCTTTCCACCTGGACCTGCGTCGCTCGCCGCGACGACTGGTCGGTCAGGACGGTTTCGACATCACGTTTGGCTTGTACGCAGACGGAGTGGATCACGTCGGCAAAGGTCGAGGCTTTCGAGGGCGAACAGAAAATCTTCGAGAAGAGCTTAGAAAAGCGCATCAAGCGGGATTTCATGTAGGCGGCGGGCTTCCGGCCGGGGCAACCGCCGCTCATCCGGCCTGCCGATACGGCTATCGCCTCTCCCGGCCAGCGGGGAGAGGGTTAGAGTGAGAGGCAAGCTCAGAGCTTAACGCCCGCAACGCCTCGATCGCTCGCTCCGCGTCGGCCGCCGGAACAAAGACGTGGTCGTGGTAATAGGCCGCGACGACGTTGGCGCTGATGCCCGCTCGCGTCAGCGCGCCGGAAACCGAAGCCGTCAGTCCCACGGCCTCTAGCGCGGAATGCACGCTGAGTGTGATAAGGCGCAGAACCGGGCCGTAGGAGAGCCCGGCCGCGTCCGCCCGCGATCGCTCGAGGATCAGCGTCAGGCCCTCCGGCTCGCGGAACGTGCCTATCGGCTCCAACAATAGCCAGGACGCGGCGTCGTCCTCGACGGCGCAGTAAACATACTCGCCTTCGCGCAGCATAGGATTCATATCCGCGAGCAGGCGCTGCAGGTCGGTTTCTCCATTCATCGTCATCTCTCAAGCCGTCCCGAGCAGTCTTGCCACGCCATCAAGAAGGTGACGAAATCCCTCGCGCGCGCCGGGACTCATGTGGCGTGCCCTGAGCCACGCATGGATCATCTGCGGCTCTTCCCTGTATGTCACGTCGATGCCTGCCTGTGCGAGGCGCGCCGCATAGGCCCTGGCATCGTCCCGAAGCGGATCGAAGTATGCGCCCGTGATGTAGGCCGGCGGCAGTCCTGCGAGATCGGTCGCTTTCAATGGGTAGGCAAAGGCATCCTCCGGTGGCGCCTGCAGTACGGCGCGATAATAGGCCACGTCCATCGTCGAAAGCCCCGGCGCTTCCGCCATCTCGGCATATGACCCGCTGACGAGATCGCCGCCGAGGCCGGGATAGATCAGAACTTGGCCCACAATGCCGGGAAGCCCGTCCGCCTTCGCTTTGAGCACGATGCCCGCCGCGAGGTTGCCGCCGGCACTGTCGCCGGCGACAACCAGCGGGCGACCTCCAGCAAGCAGGCTTCTCAGCACGTCGTAGCAGTCATCGAACGCCGCCGGCCAGGCATGTTCGGGCGCAAGCCGATAGTCGACCGAGACGAGCTCCGCCCGCGCCCCATGCGCAAGCTCGGCGCAAATCGCATCATGGCTTTCCAGCGAGCCGACGACGAAACCGCCGCCATGGATGTAGAAGATCCGTGCTTCGGTGGCGATCTCCGCCGGACGATAGCGCCGGACCGGAATCCGCCCGACCAAACGCTCGTCCTGCCGTGTAAGCCCTGCCGGGGAGGGCGCGTCGAACTCGGCGCAAAGCGCGTCGTACCACTGGCGCTGCTGCTCAGTTGATGCGTTGACAGCATCGGCGGGATAGAACGCCTCGCAGCGTTCATGAAAGGCGAGAATACCCGGCTCGGTCGGCATTGGTCGCGAAGTCTTCGAATCCATCCTGCTCTCCCGACTGCATGTTTCCTTAAATCGTTGCCGATTTAAGGAAACATGCAGTAATTCAAAGTGCTACAGCGACCTTTGTGCGTCTGAAAAGTCGCACGGCGCTGTGGAAGAGAGCTTACCATCGGCATCGTCCGACGCATGACAAATTGCGGCAGGGCACGGCGCAGCCGTTTCGCCTCGCTTGCCATCGGGTCCCTGGCCGGTGTTAAGTCCGATCATGGCATTCACACTCCGGCAATTGCAGTATTTCATCGCCGTCGCCGAACAGGGCTCGGTCACCCGCGCGGCGCAAAATCTGTCGATCTCGCAGTCCTCGATCACCGAAGCAATCAAGGAACTTGAAACCGACCTCGGGGTCGAACTCTTCGATCGCCATCCGCGCGGCCTGTCGATCACCCATAACGGCCACCAGTTCTTGCGCCATGCGACGAAGATCCTCGCCGACGTCTCCGATGCACGGCGCAGCTTTTCCGACAGCCGCGAGGAACTTGGAGGCAAGCTCAATCTCGGCGTTACCTCGCTCGTCGCCGGTTATGTGCTCTCTGACCTGCTGGCGCGCTACCGGCGTGCCTGCCCCGGGGTCGAAGTGAGTGCCATCGAGGACAATGGCTCCTATCTCGAGCATCTGCTGATCGGCGGCGAGCTCGACGTCGCGGTCATGGTCATTTCGAACCTGCGCGACCGCATGGCGCTGCAGGCGGAGATCCTCGAAACCTCGCCCTATCGCCTCTGGCTGCCGATCGGCCATCCGCTGGTCAGCGCCGACATCATCTCGGTCGACGACATCGCGAAGGAGCCGTTGATCATGCTGACGGTGGACGAAATCGAGGAGAACACCGGCAAGCTCCTGACGGCGCTCGGCGCCCGCCCGCACGTTGCCTTCCGTACCCGCTCGGTCGAGGCAGTCAGAAGCTTGGTCGCCACCGGCGCCGGCATCGCTCTGCTTCCGGATCTCGTCTACCGACCGTGGTCGCTGGAAGGCGACCGCATCGAAAGCCGCGACGTCTCCGGCGCGCTGCCGGTGGTGCAGGTCGGCATGGTCTGGCGCAAAGGCTCGAGCCTGCCGCAATCGGCTCGCGATTTTGTCGGCATCGCGGAAGCTCTGCGCAGCGCCCGCCCGCGCTGAAGTCGAAAAGCGCTCCTTACTTCACTGCTCGCTATCGGCAAAACCGATACCGCCATTCTGTTTAATGAATTTGCGAATACGGAGAAATCAAGGCACGCTTCGATCGGGAACAAAGCTGCAGAACGCTGCATAAACTGGGGAGACTTCCGATGAAGCAGATGTTGAAATCCTGCACGGCGCTCACTCTTTCGCTGGGCCTCGTCGCCCCTGCGCTCGCGCAGGAGCCGCTGAAGGAGCTGGGCAAGGGCGAAGGGGAGCTGTCGATCGTCGCCTGGGCCGGCTATATCGAGCGCGGCGAAACCGATAAGAACTATGACTGGGTCACCGACTTCGAGAAAAAGACGGGCTGCAAGGTCAGCGTCAAGACCGCGGCCACGTCGGATGAAATGGTCGCCCTGATGAACGAAGGCGGCTTCGATCTCGTCACTGCTTCCGGCGACGCCTCCCTCCGCCTTGTGGCCGGCAAACGCGTGCAGCCGATCAACACCGACCTCATCCCGAGCTGGAAGACGATCGACGCGCGCATGCAGAATGCGCCATGGCACACGGTCAACGGCGTCCACTACGGCACCCCTTATGTCTGGGGCCCTAACGTGCTGATGTACAACAAGGAAGCCTTCAAGGGTGAAGCGCCGAAGAGCTGGAACGTCGTCTTCGAGGAAATGACCCTGCCGGACGGCAAGTCCAACAAGGGCCGGGTCCAAGCCTATGACGGTCCGATCCACGTCGCCGATGCCGCCAACTACCTGATGGCGCACAAGCCAGAACTCGGCATCAAGGATCCCTACGAGCTCAACGAAGATCAGTACAAGGCCGCGCTCGACCTGCTTCGCACCCAGCGCACCCTCGTCGGCCGCTACTGGCACGATGCGATGATCCAGATCGACGATTTCAAGAACGAAGGCGTCGTCGCTTCCGGCTCCTGGCCGTTCCAGGTCAACCTGATGGAGGCCGAAAAGCTGCCGATCGCCTCGGTCATCCCGGAGGAAGGGGTAACGGGCTGGGCCGATACGACCATGCTGCACGCCGAAAGCGAGCATCCGAACTGCGCCTATATGTGGATGGAGCATTCACTGTCACCCAAGGTGCAGGGCGACGTTTCCGCCTGGTTCGGCGCCAATCCATCGGTCGGTGCCGCCTGCAAGGGCAATGAACTGCTGACCGACGCCGGTTGCAAGACCAACGGCTACGAGGACTTCGAGAAGGTCAAGTTCTGGAAGACACCGGTGACTAAATGCGCAAGCCAGGGCGAGTGCGTGCCCTATCACCGTTGGGTTTCCGACTATATCGGCGTGATCGGCGGGCGGTAAGCCAGTCGCAACTGCATCGCAAGCATCGCCCCTCACCCTAACCCTCTCCCCGCTCGCGGGGAGAGGGAACGCCTTCGGCAAAGCCGACCTTGAGGCAAGGCGCCGGCCGCCGAGTCCCCTTCTCCCCGCTCGCGGGGAGAAGGTCGCGGCAGCGGATGAGGGGCCGGAATACTGGAGTTTCCCTATGACCACCGCCGTCCTCTTCGACAACGTTTCCCGCTACTTCGGCGCGGTTCGCGCCGTCGACCGCGTGAATCTCGACATCGTCGAGGGCGAATTCTTCGCCATGCTCGGACCTTCTGGCTCCGGCAAGACCACATGCCTCAGATTGATGGCCGGCTTCGAGCAGCCGACCGGCGGCCATATCGAAATTTTCGGCGAGACGGCCGAGGGTGTCCCGCCCTACCGGCGCAGCGTCAACACCGTGTTCCAGGACTATGCGCTCTTCCCGCATCTCTCGATCCTCGACAACGTCGCCTATGGCTTGATGGTCAAGGGCATTGGCCGCGAGGAGCGGCGCAAGGCCGCCGAGGACGCGCTCGCCATGGTCAAGCTGCCGGGCTACGGCGCGCGCCGCCCCGGCCAGCTTTCCGGCGGCCAGCGCCAGCGCGTGGCGCTCGCCCGTGCGCTCGTCAACAAGCCGAAGGTGCTGCTCCTCGACGAGCCGCTCGGCGCGCTCGATCTGAAGCTCCGCGAACAGATGCAGGAGGAACTGAAGACCCTGCAGAAATCGCTCGGCATCACCTTTGTCTTCGTCACCCACGATCAGGGCGAGGCGCTGTCGATGGCCGACCGCATCGCTGTCTTCAACGAGGGACGGATCCAGCAGCTCGGCAGGCCGGAAGAGGTCTACAACCAGCCGAAAACCCGCTTCGTCGCCGATTTCGTCGGCTCGTCCAACGTCCTCTCGACGAAGCTCTGCCAGACGCTCGGGCTGAAGGCGCCCTTCGCCAGCCTGCGGCCGGAAGCGATCGCGATCGCCCCCGCAAGCAATGGCGCACTCAGCCTGGCCGGCACCATCGCCGGCCAGAGCTTCCTCGGCGCAACAAACCGCGTCGTCGTCGATGTCGAAGGCGCGCGTATCGCTGTTGCAAGCCCCGCTGCGCACGCGGTCCCTTCCATCGGCAGCCCAGTCACGATCAGTTTCGCCGCACGCGACCTTCACCCGATGGAGGACGCATGACCATCGTCGCCGAAAGCATCATCCTTCCGGAACGCCGCGGCGCGGCTGGCCGTCTCTCGGATTTCTTCTGGAGACACCCGTATGCGCTCCTCGCGGTACTTCTCGGGCCGCCACTCCTCTGGCTCGGCGTCGTCTATCTCGGCTCGCTCTTCGCGCTGTTGCTGCAGAGCTTTTTCTCGATCGACGATTTCTCCGGCCTCATCAATTACGAATTCACGCTCGCCACCTACCGCCAGCTTTTGAGCGAGACCAATCTCGACATCATCATCCGTACCGTCACGATGGCGGCCGCGGTGACGCTCGTCTCCGCGCTCATCGCTTTTCCGATCGCCTATTACGCGGCCCGCTATGCGCGCGGAAAATGGAAAGTGCTGTTCTATCTCGGGGTCATGCTGCCGCTCTGGTCGAGCTATCTCGTCAAGATCTATGCGTGGAAGCTGATCCTCGCCAAGGAAGGCATTCTCAACTGGTTCTTCGAGAAGCTTAATCTCCTCTGGCTGCTCGATGCATGGCTCGCGGTTCCGGTCGTCGGCGGCAATTCGCTGTCGGTCAGCTACACGGGCACGTTCATCGTCTTCGTCTATGTCTGGATGCCCTTCATGATCCTGCCGATCCAGGCGGCGCTGGAGCGCGTGCCGACGAACCTGATCGAAGCGTCGTCGGATCTCGGCGGCACGCCGGCCCAGACCTTCCGCCACGTGCTCTTTCCGCTGGCGCTGCCGGGCATCGTCGCCGGATCGATCTTCACCTTCTCGCTGACGCTCGGCGACTACATCATTCCGCAGATCATCGGTTCGTCGCGGCTTTTCATCGGCCAGGCGGTTTATGCCCAACAGGGCACCGCCGGCAACATTCCGCTCGCAGCCGCTTTCACCGTGGTGCCGATCGTCATCATGGGCCTCTATCTCTGGATGGCCAAACGCATGGGAGCCTTCGATGCGCTCTGAGAAATCGAACCGCGCTCCCGTGGGCCTGAAGATCGCAGCCGCCGGCGGCCTGGCCTTCATGCATGTGCCGATCCTGCTGATCTTTCTCTACGCCTTCACGACCGAAGAGAAGAGCTACCAGTTCCCGCCGCCCGGCCTGACGACGCAGTGGTTCGGTGTCGCCTGGGACCGGCCGGACGTCTGGGCGGCGCTGACCCTCTCGGTCAAGGTCGCCTCAATCGCGACGGCGACGGCCCTTGTGCTCGGCACGCTCTGCGCGGCCGCCGTCAGCCAGACCCGTTTCTTCGGCCGCGAGACCATCTCGCTTCTCGTCATCCTGCCGATCGCGCTTCCCGGCATCATCACCGGCATCGCGCTGCGCTCGGCCTTCTCGATGGCGGATATCCCCTTTTCCTTCTGGACGATCGTTCTCGGCCACGCGACCTTCTGCATCGTCGTCGTCTACAACAATGCGGTTGCCCGCTTCCGGCGGATCTCCGGCTCGCTGATCGAAGCCTCCATGGATCTCGGCGCCGACGGCTTCCAGACGTTCCGCCACGTGATTCTGCCGAATATCGGCACGGCACTCCTCGCCGGTGGCATGCTCGCCTTCGCGCTTTCTTTCGACGAGGTGATCGTCACGACCTTTACAGCCGGGCAGCAATCGACCCTGCCGATCTGGATGCTGGAAGAGTTGATCCGCCCGCGTCAGCGTCCGGTGACCAATGTCGTCGCCATGATCGTGGTCGTCGTCACCTTCCTGCCGATCCTCGGCGCCTATTACCTGACGCGCGACGGCGATCAGATCGCCGGTGCCGGCAAATGATATCGAACGTAAAGGGAGAACAGACATGGACACCCAACTCTTGATCGGATCGCGCTTCGAAGCCGGAACCGAGGTCGAAGAGCACATCCTGAACCCGAGAACGGGCGCCAAGATCATCGATGTCGCGGAGGCGTCCCATGCGCAGCTCGACGTCGCCGTCGACGCGGCCGAGCGCGCCTTCGTCGCCTGGTCGCAGACGACGCCCGCCGAGCGCTCGAACTATCTCCTGAAGATCGCGGACGCGATCGAGAAGAATGCCGACGGCTTCGCCGCGCTGGAAGCGCTGAACTGCGGCAAGCCGATCAATGCCGTGAAGAACGACGAACTGCCGGCGATCATCGACTGCTGGCGCTTCTTCGCCGGTGCGGTGCGCAACCTGCACGCCCCGACGGCGGGCGAATACCTGCCGGGCCACACCTCGATGATCCGCCGCGACCCGATCGGCATCGTCGGCTCGATCGCGCCCTGGAACTACCCGTTGATGATGATGGCCTGGAAGCTGGCGCCGGCGATCGGCGGCGGCAATACGGTGGTGTTCAAGCCTTCCGAACAGACGCCGCTGACGGCACTGAAGCTCGCGCGGTTGCTCGCGGACATTCTGCCCGAAGGCGTCGTCAACGTCGTCACCGGCCGCGGGGAAACGGTCGGCAACACGCTCATCAACCATCCGAAGATCTCGATGGTCTCGATCACCGGCGATATCGCGACCGGCAAGAAGGTGCTCGCCGCGGCCGCCAAGACGGTGAAGCGCACGCATCTCGAGCTAGGCGGCAAGGCGCCTGTCATCGTCTATGACGACGCGGACCTGGAAGCTGTTGTGAACGGCATCCGCACCTTCGGCTACTACAATGCCGGCCAGGATTGCACCGCCGCCTGCCGCATCTATGCCGAGGCGGGCATCTACGAGACGCTCGTCGCCGATCTGACGTCCGCCGTCTCGACGATCCGCTACAACCTTGACGAAGATACCGAAAACGAGATCGGTCCACTGATCTCGAAGCGCCAGCGCGATCGCGTCGCGAGCTTTGTGGAACGGGCGGCGGATCAGAAGCACATCGAGATCACCACCGGCGGCGGCGCCGGCAGCAAGGATGGCTTCTTCTTCCAGCCGACCGTCGTCGCCGGCGCCACGCAGGAAGACGAAATCGTCCGCCGCGAGGTGTTCGGGCCGGTCGTTTCCGTCACGCGCTTCACCGGCAGCGATGATGCCGTCGCCTGGGCGAACGACAGCGACTACGGCCTCGCCTCCTCCGTCTGGACGAGGGACATCACCAAGGCGATGCGGGCGGCGTCCCGACTGCAATACGGCTGCACCTGGATCAACACGCATTTCATGCTGACCAACGAGATGCCGCATGGCGGCGTCAAGCAGTCGGGCTACGGCAAGGACATGTCCGTCTATGCGCTCGAGGATTACACGGCCGTTCGCCACATCATGATTAATCATGGCTGACGCCGATCGGTAGCGACGCCCTAACCGCTGATTCGCTACACATAAGGAGCCGGTTTGCCCTTCGATTGTCGAAAGACGGCCGGAGGGCATTCTTTCTCGCCTGATCGATAGTTCAGCAACGTGACCCGGCGCAAGGCTTGGCCTCCGTCCGCCTGTTGCAGATTTCCCACAAATCCGAAAACATGAGTCTTTGAGTCATAAAAAATCCTTGCGCGTGCAAAAATCATGAGTGAATAGCTCATCTTATAGGATTTCGCTTATCGATCAGAAAGTTGCATCGCATGCCCCCCACCAGAAGCCTTCTGCTGCCGCTTGTCCGCGCCGCCCTCGCCGGCACCTCCGCCCTTGCTCTCGTCGCCGCCGCGCAGGCGCAGGAAGCACAGCAGGAGACGACGTCCACTGGCGATTCGACTGCACTCGAAACGCTGGTCGTCAACGGCGGCAGCGGCGGCGTGATCACGGCGGAAGGCTATGTGGGCATCAGCAGTGCGACTGGAGCCAAGGTCGATACGCCCTTCCTTGAGACGCCGCAGTCTATCTCGACGGTAACGGAACAGCAGTTGAAGGACCGCAATCCGCAGACACTGCTTGATGCCCTGGCCTATACACCGAGCTCTCGTGTCGGCGCTTACGGCTTTGACCCGCGCTTCGACAGCTTTACGGTCCGTGGTTTCGACGTGACTTATACCGGCGTTTTCCGCGACAACCTGCGTCAGCCGGGAGCAGGCTCATCGCTGTTCAAGACCGAACCTTATGGCCTGGAAGGGGTATCGATCCTGCGCGGCCCTTCCTCTGCCCTCTACGGTGCGTCAGGAGCCGGGGGGCTTTTCAACCTGATCAGCAAGCGTCCGACTGAAGAGACGTTGCGCGAGGTGCAGGTTCAATACGGCAGTCATGATCGTTATCAAGGTCAGTTCGATTTCTCCGGTCCGGTCAATGAAACTGATCCGGTCTATTACCGTCTGACCGGTCTCCTGCGCGATGCCGACACGGAGCAGGTCGGTGTTCCGGACGATCGCGCCTATGTCGCGCCCGCCTTCACCTGGAAGCCGGACGAGGACACCAGCCTTACCATTCTCGGTGAATATTCGCGGACCAAGACCGGTGGCACGGCGGCCTACTACTACGACACCACCACGGGCAAGGTGACGGATTTCTTCGCCGGCAACCCCGCCTTCAACGACTCGATACAGACGCAGGGCCGGGTTGGCTATGAATTCGAGCACCGGTTCAACGACACGTTCGTCTTCCGTCAGAATGCACGCGTGTCCACGCTGAACATCGATGCCGATTGGGCCTTTGCCTATGCTCCTAATGCCGTCGATCCGACGCTTATCGACCGCAGCGCCGGAACGTTCGACGAACGACTGAACGCCATTGTGATCGACAACCAGCTCGAATCGAACTTCGAAACCGGCGCCCTCGACCACACACTGCTTACTGGCGTCGATTTGACAAAACTGCGCTGGCGTTCGCTCGATGGTCGCGGCGCCTCGCCGCCGCTCGACACGAAGGACCCCACCCGCGGCGATGCCGTCGCCCCGATAGACTTCCAAACGCGCGTCGTGCAGGACCAGTGGCAGGTCGGCACCTACCTGCAGGACCAGATCCGCTACGACGCCTGGACGCTGACGATCGGCGGTCGCTATGACTGGGTCTCGTCCGACACCGATACGACCGACCTGCTGACGGACACGCTCACCACAGTGTCTCAGACGGACAAGGAATTCTCCGGCCGCATCGGCTTGACCTATGAGACCGATTTTGGCCTTGCGCCCTATATCAGCTACTCGACAGCCTTTGCACCTAATGCCGGCCTCAACCTGGAAACGAACCAGCCGTTCAAGCCGACGGAAAGCAGCCAGGAGGAAATCGGCGTCAAATGGCTTTTGCCGAACAGCAACACGCTGATCTCCGCCGCCTTGTTCAATATCGACCAGAAGAACGGGCTCTACTACGAGGTCGTCAACCTGCCTTCGGGCCCTGCAAACATCCAGGTGCAGCGCGGCAAGCTGCGCTCGCGCGGCTTCGAGATCGAGGCGAACACGAGCCTCGACAACGGCCTTTCGCTTACTGCCGCCTACGCCTACACCGATATGAAGATCATTCAGGGCCCGGCAGGAACGGTTGGGAATTACGTCTCCTCCGTGCCGCGCCATATGGCGTCAATCTGGGCCGATTACACGCTGCCGGAAGACGGTCCGGGTGCCGGGTTGGGCTTCGGCGCAGGGGCGCGCTTCATCGGATCGAGCTACGGCAACGACGCAAACACCATCCGCAATTCCGGGCGCGTTCTTTTCGATGCTGCGGTGCACTACAACTTTGCCGCGCTTGACAAAAAGTACGATGGCCTGCGGCTTCAGGTGAACGCCACCAATCTCTTCGACCGGCGCGAGCCCGTCTGCTCGGCCGGATTCTGCTATCGCGACCAGGGCCGTACCGTCATCGGCTCGCTGCGCTACAATTGGTAAGGCCATGGCAACTAGCGGGCATGAGAGCATGACGGAAGTCGGCGGAGCAAAGCTCCTGTCGGCCGCCTTTGCCGGTCCCCATGCCTGGTGCAACGAGAAGATGATGCTGGCGGAAGACCTCTCCGACGGCATTCCGCTCTCCACGTTCTTCGCCTCGGGCGCCTTCGAACGGGCGCTTTCGACCTATGCCGAGACGTCGAATGGCAGCGACCGGCGTGCCGTCGCCTCCATGTGGTCGCTCTATTATTTCTCCTGTCTTACCATCCCCTATGTCGTTGCCCGGGTCCTGGACCACCAGACGCTGCCCGTTGCGTTCGACGCAATGACCGTGGCGCTTTCGGCCGATGGCCTCCCTCGCGCCTTCGGCGTCGCGACGCCCGGCGACTGGCGGGAGGACGGTGAGCAGGAGATTTTGTCCGTCCTCGCTCCGTTGATGGAAGAACACCTCGCCAAGGTCGTCGGTCACCTGAAATTTGTCGGCGGGATTTCGCCCAAGCTCGCCTGGAACAATGCCGCCGTCTATATCGACTATGCCCTTCGCACGGCCGGAACCGAACCCTTAAGCGATCAGGCCGATGCGATGGTCGGCTGTCGCCTGTTGCCCAATGGCGCGCCGAACCCCTTCTTCGATTGCCTTCGCCACGAGGAAGAGGACGGGACAAGCGTCTGCCGACGCAAGATCTGCTGCCTCAGGTACCTTCTCCCCGGCATCCCGAGCTGCGGCAGTCTTTGCGCCCTTCCCAGCCAAAGGAAACAATAGTTGTCTCGCCCCAGTCTCGCTCTTGTAATCATCATCCGGGCCATCGCGCTTCTGTCGATGACACTGTTCTGCCTTGCCGCCCGTGCGGAGACCCAATGGCCGATGACCATCACTGACGCCGTCGGCCGGCAAGTGACGATTCCGGCCCCACCGAAGGCGGTTCTGCTCGGCAGCGGCTTCAATCTCGTCGCGCTTTCGCTCATCCATCCGGATCCCGTAAGCCTGCTGGCCGGCTGGTCGAGTGACATGAAGAATGACAATCCGGAGATCTACGAAAGCTTCGTCCACAAGTTTCCGAAACTTGCCGATGTGCCGCTGATCGATGACGGCAGCGGAGCCGGCCTTTCTTTCGAGGCGCTCCTGACGCTGAAGGCCGATCTCGCGATCCTTGCCAATTGGCAGGCCGATACGGAGCCGGGCAAGCGTGCGATCGACTATCTCGAAAACGTCGGCGTGCCGGTGGTCGTCGTCGACTTCAACGGCGACCCCTTGAAGAACACCGCCGGCAACATGCGGCTGCTCGGCAAGATCTTCGAGCGCGAGAAGCAGGCGGACGATTTCGCCCGCTTCTATGAAGAGCGCCTCGCGCGCATCCGCGAACGGGTTGCGAAGCATCCCGAGCCGGGACCGACGGTGCTCATGGAAGCGTTCCCCGGTGCAGCCGCCTGTTGTTGGGCCTATGGCGTCGGCGGTCTCGGCGAATTCGTCAGCATCACTGGCAGCCGCAATATCGTCGAGGGAAAGCTGCCGCGTCCGGGCGGCATGGTCAACGCGGAAGCGATCATGGCCGAAAATCCCGACGTCTACATCGCCACGTCCTCGCCGGGCGGAAAATACAGCGGCTTCTCCATCGGCCCCGGCGTGAAATCGGAAGACGCGGAGCGGACACTGGCAGAAGCAGTCACGACGCCGGTGATGACGAGTATCGCGGCTGTCCGCAACGGGCGCGTCCATGGCCTCTGGAATTTCTTCAATGCCGTGCCGCTGAACGTCCTCGCGGCGGAAGCCTTCGCCTCCTGGCTGCGCCCGGACCTTTTTCCGGATGTCGACCCGGCGGCGAGCCTTGCGGAAATCAACACCCGCTTCGCCGCGGTTCCGTTTGAGGGCAGCTACTGGATCAGCCTGAGGACGGGAAAGTAGCACGGCCGGCGGCCGGAAAAGAGCGCGAACGCAGCGGGCGCCTAGCGCCTTGATTCCAAGGCATCTTATTCGAGTTCGCTTCCTCCGAGCGGATGCGAGCGCCTAGCAATTGCCAGGTGCGCTCGACGCCATATAAGGTTCCGCAAGGAGGAGCTTCATGCTGTGGTTGATTGTGCTGCTGGTCGCGGTGGCGATCGTATATCTCGCGGCCCGATACAGCCGCTTTCGCAACCGGGCCGAACTGGTCCTGTCAATCGCCGTCGCCCTCGGCCTGAGCATCGCCTTCGTGATCTGGCTGAGCGAGCGCGGCAATCAGCAACCGCCGGCGCCAGAGCCAACCCGCCCTGCCGGCCTCACGACCAAGGACGTCGCGCTTGAGGGCGTGAGCTTCGAGCGCAACCAGTCCGAACGGAGCTACCGCGTCCGCGGCACCGTTCGCAACAGCTCCGCCCTCGCACTTGAATATTTCCGGCTCACCGTCACGCTCGAAGACTGCCCCGGCGGAGCCTGCGAGCGGATCGGTGACGACACGGCGCTCATCCTCGTCCGAGTGCCGGGCGGCCAGAGCCGCCCCTTCGAGACGTTCCTCACCTTCCCGTTCCGGGACGGAGAGGCACCCACCGCGCCGAAATGGACCTACGAGGTAAGCCAGGTGAGAGGTGCGGCGACGCGTTAGCCCTGGAGAGTGCCTGTGAAGCGATCCGGCACCCTCCGCCGATTCGTTGAAGCCGACCGTCACGCCGCCACGGCAGGGCCGAGCATCGCAAGCAGTTCGCCCGTCGTCACGACCGAAGCGAATTCCGCCCTCAGAGTCGCGACATGCGCGCGATGGATATCCCGCGCAGGAACCACGCCGCCCACGCCGTCCGGCAGGTCGAAGCAGTCGCAGGCATCCTCCACCAGGATCATGCGATAGCCCATATTGGCTCCCACCCGCACCGATGTCGAAACGCACATGTCGGTGGAGATGCCGAAGAGCACGACGGTGTCGGCACCGAGACGCCGAAGCCGCAAGTCGAGGTCGGTGCCGATGAAAGCGGCGTTTACGCTCTTCGTCACGAGCGGCTCGCCGCCTCTCGGACCGAACCCCGGGCGGAATGCATTGCCCGGCCGCTCCGGACGAAGTGTCGATCCGTCTTCGACACTGTCATGGCGGACATGGATGATCGGCCGTTTGGCGGCGCGCCAGGCGGCAAGAAGCGCAAGACCGTTCTCGTCGACGCGATCGTTCCAGCGCGGCGGCCACGGTGCCGCATCAAAGGCCTGCTGCATATCGATCGGTAGCAGGACGGCATTGTCGGGCAATTTCAAGCTGTTCATGAACAAGGCTCCTTCGTTGTTCCTGAACGGTAACTGCCCTATCGTCCGGTTTCACTCAGCATGATGCCGCCTGGGTCGGACATTCGTCCGGCTACAACGGCAGGGGACGACGATTTGACTGAACTCGATGAAAAAGACCGGCTGTTGATCGCCGCCCTGCGCAAGGATTCACGCCAGAGCCTTGTGGCGCTTGCCCGCCACGCCGGTCTCTCGCGCAGCGCCACGCACGAGCGGTTGCGCCGGCTCGAAGCGAAGGGCGTCGTTGCCGGTTACACGATCCGCCTCGGTCAGGAGGATAAGTCGCCCGTCGTGCGGGCGCTTGTCGCCGTCGCCTTCCAGCCCGGCAAGAATTGCGACCATGTCGTGCCGCACCTTTCCGGCATGCCACACGTGGTCAGTTGCTGGTCGCTCGCAGGCGCGACGGATCTGATGCTGCTGGTTGAATGCGATTCCAACGGCGAGCTCGACACGATCCGGCGAAAGATTGCCACGATTCCAGGTGTCGCCACCGTCCAGACGCATGTGACGCTCAGGACGCATTTCAACCGCCGATGCTGATCTCGAACGATGTCCTCCCGGTTCCGCCTTGCACTCGAAAAGCGGATCGCGCTGCATCGGTGTCGTCAGCAATAGATCCGGAATTTTTCGCGGATCGCCCGGTCGATGTCAGGCGCGATCACCGAAGGTGCCGCTTCCGATAGAATGCGATTCTTTCTCTCGATCGCGCGGGCGACGAGGTCCGGACGGCCGATCTCGACCCACTCCTTCGGGCTCGTGCGATCGGCAACCGCGGGATAGATATATTCGGTCTGCATCAGCCCGAGCGTCTGCGGGTGACCGAGATAGTGGCCGGGACCGTCGAGGCAGACGGAGCGCATGGTTTCGAGCGAAACCGAATCCTCGGTCACATCGATGCCGCGGATGCAGCGCTGCACCTGCCCGAGCATGTCGTCGCCGAGTACCAACGATTCCAGGCAGAAGCCGAGGAGCGAGGCATGCATGCCGAGGGCCTCGTAGACCATGTTGAGGCCGGAAAGTCCCGCCATGACGTTGGAGATCGCCTGCTCCCAGCCGGCCTGCATGTCCGGCAGCTTCGCGTCAGCGATGCCGGCGGCGGCCCCGCCTGGCAGGCGATAGAACTGGTGCATCTGCGCGCAGCCCGCCGTCAGCAGCGCCTGCTCACCGGAACCACCCGACATCGCGCCGGTCCTCAAGTCCGAAACGAAGGGCCAGGTGCCGAAGATCGCCGGATGGCCGGGCGACATGGCATTGACGTAGACGACACCCGCCAGGCATTCGGCGACCGCCTGCACGATCGCGGTCGCAAGCGGCGCCGGCGCAGTCGCCCCCGCCTGCCCTGCCGAAAGCAGCAGCACCGGCATGCCGCCTCTGATGCAGGCTTCCATGGTGATGCAGCTTTCCTCCGCGAATTTCATCGGCGGCACGACGAAGCAGTTGGAATTGGAAACGAAAGGCCGCGCCCGCCAGTTTTCCTCGCCGCCGGCGATCATATGGATCAGGTCGAAACAGCCCTCGACATGCGACGGATCGGAAAAGCTGGTGCCGACATGTTTCGTCGTTCCGGCGCAGCAGGCATAGAGCGTATTGATGTCCATCAGGAAGTTGTCGGGAACGTCGCGGCAGACCATCGCCCGCTGGAAGAAATGGACATTGTCCAGGTGGTGAACGAGTTGCGCCGCGTTCAGCAGGTCCTTCGCGGTCGACTCTCGGTATTCCCGCTTCTCGACATCGACAACGTGAACCGCCGCACCGGCGGTGCCGTAGTAGACGCGCGTACCGCTGAGCTCCAGATCCTGCTTCGGATCGCGGGCATGAAGCGTGATATCGCGGGCGGCAATGGCGAGCATGTCCTCGACCAGCGCGCGGGGGAAGCGAAGACGGCCGTCATCGCCGAGGACGGCGCCGGCACCAGTCATGATCTCGACGCCGGACTTCGGCGCATTGGCAAGCCCGATCTGCTCCAGCGCATCGAGCGCCGCTTCATGGATGCGCCGGACATTCGCCTCGCTCAGAGGCTTGTACTGACCGCCGGGAAGACCGGGGCGCACCGGCCGGATGTTTTCCGCAAGCGGCGCGGACCGAAGCGCCACACGCGCCGCTCGTCCGCCGGATCTCCTAGAAACCGCAACTGCGCATTCCTCAGCCATCATTCATCTCCCAATGGCGCTATAGCTCTTTGCCCTCACCCTGACCCTCTCCCCGCGCGCGGCGAGAGGGGACGAGCCGGCGCGGCAGGCCCTTCTCCCCGTATGCGGGGAGGAGATCGCGGCAGCGGGAAGAGGGGCATTGCGTGATTTGTCCGAAAGCCGGGCGGACCACCCCTATGCCCGCACCCGCTCCGCCTTCGGGTCATACATCGGCTTCAGCGAAGCCTCGGCCTTGACCCGCGTTCCGGCAATCTCGATCTCGTAGCTCGACGCCAGCACATCCGCGACGCTCTCGCCCCGGCAGGGCACATAGCCAAGGCCGATGGCGCCGCCGAGATAATGGCCGTAATTGCCCGACGTGATCGTGCCGACGATCTCGCCGTCGCGGACAATCGCTTCGTTGTGGAAGAGCAGCGGCTCCGGGTCGGCAAGCCGGAACTGCACCAGGCGGCGCAACAGCCCCTTGTTCTCTTTGGCAAGGACCGCCTCGCGGCCGATGAAATCATCCTTGTCCTGCTTCACTGCGAAGCCGAGCCCGGCTTCGAGCACATGATCCTCGTCGGTTATGTCGTGCCCGAAATGGCGGAACGCCTTCTCGATCCGGCAACTGTCGAGCGTATGCAAGCCGCAAAGTTTGAGGCCGACATCCCCGCCTGCCGCTTCCAGCGCCTCGAACACATGCGCCGCCTGGTCGGTCGAGACGTAGAGTTCCCAGCCGAGCTCGCCGACATAGGTCACGCGGTGGGCGCGGGCGAGGCCCATGCCGATCTCGATTTCGCGCGCCGTAGCGAAAGGATGCGCCTGGTTGGAGAAGGCGTTGGGGCTCACCTTCTGCATCAGCTCGCGCGCCCTCGGTCCCATCACGCAAAGCACGCTTTCGGCGGCGGTCACATCGGTGATCACCACGAACTCGTCGCGAACATGCTTGCGCAGCCAGGCGAGATCGCGCTGCAGCGTCGCGCCGGGCACCACCAGGAAGAAGGCGGTTTCCGAAAGTCGCGTCACGGTCAGGTCACTCTCGATGCCGCCGCGCGCGTTCAGCATCTGGGTGTAGACGATTCGGCCCGGCTCGACATTCATCTCATTGGCACAGAGCCGCTGCAGGAACGAAAGCGCATCGCGGCCCTCGACGCGAATCTTGCCGAAGGACGTCATGTCGAAGAGACCGACGCCATTGCGAACAGAGAGATGCTCCGCCCTCTGGTTCTCGAACCAGTTCTGACGCTTCCATGAATGGCGGTATTCGCGTTCCTGTCCGTCGTTGGCGAACCAGTTGGCACGCTCCCAACCCGCCACTTCTCCGAAGACGGCGCCGCGGGCCTTCAGATGTTCATGCAGCGGCGAGCGGCGGATGCCGCGCGCCGTCGCCATCTGGCGATAGGGAAAGTGATCGGCATAGAGCAGGCCGAGCGTCTCCGACACGCGTTCCTTGAGATAGCTGCGGTTCTTCTGGAACGGCTGCGCCCGGCGGATATCGACCTCCCAGAGATCGAAGGGCGGCTCGCCATCGTTCATCCATTGCGCCAGCGCCATGCCGGCGCCGCCGGAGGAAACGATGCCGATCGAATTGTAGCCGGCGGCAACCCAATAACCTTTCACCTCCGGCGCCTCACCGAGATAGTAGCGGTCGTCCGGCGTAAAGCTTTCCGGTCCGTTGAAAAAAGTGTGGATGCCCGCTGTTTCCAGCATCGGCATGCGGTTGACCGCCATTTCGAGGATCGGCGCGAAGTGGTCGAAGTCCTCCGGCAACTGATCGAAGCAGAAGTCCTCGCGGATGCCGTCCATGCCCCAGGGCTTGGCCTTGAGCTCGAAAGCGCCGACCAGCATCTTGCCCGCATCTTCCTTGTAATAGGTGCACTCGTCCGGCACGCGCAGCACCGGCAGACGGGTGAGGCCCGGGATCGCCTCGGTGACGATGTAGAAATGCTCGCAGGCGTGCAGCGGCACGGTGACGCCCGACTGGCGCGCGAACTCCCTGCCCCACATGCCGGCGCAGTTGACCACATTCTCCGTCTCGATCGTGAAGCTCTCGCCGTTCTGCTCGCAAGTGACGCCGATCACGCGGCCGTCTTTCTTGAGAACGGAGGTGACTTTCACACCCTCGATGATGCTCGCACCGTTCTGGCGTGCGCCTTTGGCAAGCGCCATGGCGATATTGGCGGGGTCGCACTGGCCGTCCAGCGGCAGATGCACCGCCGCCTTGACGTCGGAGGTGTTGAGATGCGGATACATCGCCTTCACCTCGTCCGGCGTAATTTCGCGGACATCGACGTTGAAGGCGCGGGCGAGCGAGGCCTGGCGGTAGATCTCTTCCTTGCGCTCCTCCGTCAGCGCGACAGTGATCGACCCGTTCTGGCGCATGCCGGTGGCGATGCCAGTTTCGGCCTCGAGCTTGACATAGAGGTCGGCCGAATATTTCGCGAGCCGCGTCATGTTCTGCGAGGCGCGGAGCTGGCCAATCAACCCGGCCGCATGCCAGGTCGTGCCAGACGTCAGTTGCTTGCGCTCGAGCAGCACCACGTCCGTCCAGCCGAGTTTCGACAGGTGATAGGCGACCGAGCAGCCGGAGACGCCGCCGCCGATGATGACCGCACGGGCCTTTGCAGGAATGGGCTTCGTCATGCTCTCAATCTTTCATTCGAGGAATCCCAGAGCGGCTGGTCCGGCTGAACGATCGCTTTGAAGCGGTCACCGAAAATCTCGACCTCGATTGCCTGACCCGGTACGGCGAGATCCGCGCGCAGCATCCCGAGCGCGATCGACTTTCCGACGCGATAGCCCCAGTTTCCGGAGGTCGTCTCGCCGACAACCTCGCCGTTCGACCAGAGCGTCGACATGTAGGGCGCGTCGCATTCGCCGGCCTCGACCGTCAGGGTGACGAAGCGCTTGCTGACACCCTGTTGCTTCTCGCGCTCCAGCGCCGCCTTGCCCTTGAAGGCCGGCTTCGACCAATCCACGAAGCGCTCCAGCCCGCCCTGCAGGATCGTGTAGTCGGTCGACAGGTCGCCCTTCCAGGCACGGTATCCCTTCTCGATCCGCAGACTGTCGAGCGCCTCCATGCCGAAAGGTTTGAGGCCGTGTTTCTGGCCGGCCGCCCAGACCGTGTCGAAGATCGCCGCCGTGTCGTCCACCTTAGTGTGGATTTCCCATCCGAGTTCGCCGGCGAATGATACCCGAACGAGCTGGCAGTAACGCCCGGCGATTTGTGCAGTCTGATGCGTGAGCCAGCCTTTCGAAAGGTCGGCGTCCGAAACTTCCGCCAAGATGTCGCGCGATTTCGGCCCGGTGAGGATCTGGCAGGAGAAATTCGCGGTCACGTCGTCAAGTGTGAAGGCCGCGTCCGCCGGGCGGTGCTTCTGCAGCCATTCGAAATCATGCCATTGCGCCGTCGCCGCGGTAATCAGGAAAAAGAAATCCTCCTCGATCGCTATCACCGACATTTCGGTGACGATGCGGCCCTTGTCGTCGGCGAAATAGGCAAGGCCGATACGTCCAGGCTTCGGCACACGACCCGTGATGAGCCCTGTCAGCCACTCCCGCGCCCCCTCGCCCTTGATGCGAAAGCGCGAGAAGCCCGGCAGGTCGAGAATGCCGGCGGCATCGCGGACCGCCAGGCATTCCTCCTCGATGCGTCTTGCCCACGGCCCTTCGCGACCCCAGGTCTGCGTCGCTTGCTCGGACGTGTCATCGCCGGGTTTCGCGTACCACATGGCACGCTCCCAGCCGTTATAGGGCTTGAACTGGGCGCCGAGCGCAGCGATACGGTCGTGGATCCGCGAGAGCTTCTTGCCGCGGCCTGCCGGCCAGTAGTGTTTCGGAAAATGCATCGCATATTCGTGGCCGTAGATTTCCATGCCCTTGGCGATGCAATAGTCCTGGTCGGTGTAGTCGGTGTAGCGGCGTGGATCGCAGGACCACATGTCCCATTCCGTCTGGCCTTCGGTCACCCATTCGGCGAGCACCTTGCCGGCGCCGCCGGCCTGGCAGATGCCGAAGGTGAAGACGCAGGCTTCGAAGGCGTTCGGCACGCCGGGCATCGGCCCGATCAGCGGATTGCCGTCCGGCGCGTAGGGGATCGGCCCGTTGATCACGCGCGAAAGACCGGCGGTGCCGAGGATCGGTACGCGCTCGACCGCGTCGTTCAGATACCATTCCAATCTTTCCAGATCGTCGGGGAAGAGCTGGAAGGAGAAGTCCTCCGGCATCGGATCATCAGGCGTTACCCAATGAGCGCGGCAATTCTTCTCGTAGGGCCCGAGATTCATGCCGTATTTCTCCTGCCGGAGATAATAGGAGGAATCGACATCGCGCAGCAGCGGCAGCTTGTGCCCCGCCTCCTTCGACCAGGCGGCGAGTTCGGGGATTTCATCGAAGAGAATATATTGATGGCTCATCACCATCATCGGCACGTCGCGGCCGAACATCTTGCCGACTTCGCGAGCGTAGTAGCCGGCGGCGTTGACGACATATTCACAGCGGATTTCGCCCTGCGGCGTGGAGATCACCCATTCGTCATTTTCGCGGCGCGCTCCCGTTACCGGACAGAAGCGGATGATCTTCGCGCCCAAGTCGCGCGCGCCTTTGGCGAGCGCCTGGGTGAGTTGCGCCGGGTCGATATCGCCGTCATAGGGGTCGTAGAGCGCGCCTGTCAGCTCGTGGGTTTCCAGGAAGGGATAGCGGCCGCGCATCTCGGCCGGCGTCAGGATGTCGAGATCCATGCCCTGGTAGCGCCCCATGCCGACGACGCGCTTGAACTCCAGCAGCCGCTCCTTCGAATGACCGAGGCGGATCGATCCGGTGACGTGATAGTTCATCGGGTAGTCGACCAGCGCCCCCAGATCGCGATAGAGCGAGGCCGAATAGCGCTGCATGTTCATGATCGACCAGGACGAGGAGAAGGTCGGCACATTGCCGGCCGCGTGCCAGGTCGAGCCTGCGGTCAGTTCGTTCTTTTCCAGAAGCACGCAGTCGGTCCAGCCGGCCTTGGCAAGATGATAGAGCGAGGAAGCGCCAACCGCTCCCCCGCCGATGATCACGACGCGCGCGTGAGACGGCAAATTCGACATGCGTAGTTCCCTCTTTTGAGGGGATATTTGACGACGAGCGAAAGACCATCAAGCAGCGAAACGAGGTTTTATTGATCGAGGATTTCGATTAGTCTTCCCGCGTTTTGGAGGCGGCGCGTCGCAAAGATGCAAGTTGAACTGATCGAGACGTTTCTGGACCTGATGGAAACGCGGAGCTTCAACCGCACGGCTGAGCGGTTGAACATCACCCAGTCGACCGTTTCTCATCGTGTGAAGGCGCTGGAGGCGCAGTTCAGCCGCAAGCTCTTCACCCGCAGCAAGGGCGGCACAGTCCCGACCGCATCGGGCCTGCGCTTTCTGGATTACGCGAAAGCGCTTCAAAATCAATGGCATGAAGCGACGCGAGCCGTCGCTAGCGCCGGTGCTTTCGAGCGTTCGATGCGGCTGGGTATCCAGCACGATCTGGCCGAGACCTTTGCCGGTGACTGGCTCGCCGCCGTCCGTCGCGAGTTGCCTCAGACCGAGATCTACATGGAGGCGGACTATTCCAACCAGATGAACCGCGATCTCGCGGCCGGGGAGCTTGACCTGGCGATTCTCTATACGCCCCACTACCTCCCTGATCTCCACTATGAACGGATCGGCGAACTGCATTACCTGCTGGTCAGCACCGAGGCCCGCGACATGGCCTCCGTCAATCCCGAAAGGTATATCCGCTCCAGCTATTCGCCGGCTTTCGACCGTGCCCATCGGCTGGCTCTGCCGCATCTCTCGGCCGCTTCGCTCTCCGCGGGGCAGAACATGGCGATCACGGGCCTGCTTCGCGCACTCGGTGGGGCCGCCTATGTGACGAAGGCCACCGCCGAACGACTCTCCGAAGATGGCGTCGTCGAAACGGTCGCCGACGCGCCCGTCATCCCGCAGGCCGTTTACGCGGCGACCAGCCTCCGCACCCGCCATGCGCATCAGCACCGCAAGATCATCGGCGCGATGGAGGGGCTGCTGTCTGCATTATAGCGGCGCAGCTTGGCGGAATTGCCCCTCACCCTAGCCCTCTCCCCGCAGAGGGGACTGGAGGGCGCGGCATTGTCCCTTCTCCCCGCGTGCGGGGAGAAGGTCGCGGCAGCGGGATGAAGGGCGCAAACCGCACACACTCCACTCACTGCGCCCCAAACTGCGCCTTCAGCCGGGTGACGTCCGCGGGCGTAACCGCCGGCGGATCGACCACCGCCATCCAGGCATCGATATAGTGCTCCGGCGCATAGACATGGCCGTAACCGATCGGCGACGTCGTCGCCAAGGCCATGTCGGCAAGAAGCTGCAGCCCGGTAACGACGGGAAACCAGCTTAGCGCTGGCGAGACATCGGGCCCCCGCGGCGCTTTCATCCATTGCGGCTCGCGATAGAAGGCATGGGGATCGAAGAAGGTCACGGGATCGCTCGCATATTGCAGGTAGACGATCCGCATCGCGCCCCAGCGCGCGCCTTCAATATCGAGCGCATTCTCCTGGCTCGTGAAGCGGATGACCGAACTGTCCCGGTAGCGCGGCAGCCATGCCGGGGAGGCAGGATCGCGGTCCGCGGTTACCGATTGCCACATCCCGCTTGGAAAGGGCGGCCCGCTCCAGAGCGCGCCCTGAAAAGGATCGCTTATGACGTCGAAGAGATCGACCGAGCCCTGCGAGTTCATCGCACCAAGACTCAAGCCGTGGAGATAGAGCTTCGGGCGCCGGTCCTTGGGCAGCGTCGTCCAGTAGCTGTAGACTTCATCGAAGAGCGCATTGGCGGCCTCGGCCCCGTAGCCCGGCTCGACCAGCAGCGACAACCAGCTCGTGAGATAGGAATATTGCACCGCGACGCTCGCGACATCGCCGTGCAGCAGATATTCGACCGGATCGAGTGCCGCCGGATCGATCCAGCCGGTGCCGGTCGGGACGACGACGAGCAGCGACTTGCGCTCGAAGCCGCCGGCGCGTTTCAGCTCTTCGAGGGCGAGCTTCGCCCGCTCTCTCGCGGTCTCAGCAGAATTCAGCCCCACATAGACCCTTACCGGGGCCTTCGCCTGACCGCCGAAGAGGGCACCGATTTCGGCAGCCGTCGGGCCGGAGGCAATAAACTGACGGCCCTGCCGCCCAAGCTCATCCCAATTGACCAGCGATGCGGCGCTGCCCGTCTTGACCGGATCCGATGGTGGTGGGATCTCGGCGTCGATATAGGCATCGAGCGTCTGGAACGAACTGTCGGCGGCACGCAACGCGAACTTGAAGATCAAGCCATCGGCCACGGACCAGAAAAGTGCAATGGCTGCAAGCCCGCCGATCGCCCTCGCGATGGGGCGGGTCACAAGGCGCTCCAGCATGCGCGAGAGAAAATGGAATGTCAGCCGGAACAGCCGCGCCAGAAAGACGAGCACGACGAAGATCGACGCCGCAATGAGACCGAGCTTCAAGGGTTCCGCCGTTTCGATCGGCGTGAGCCCCATGATGTTCCGGACGGTGTTCTGCCATCCCGCGGTCTGCCACAGGAACACAGCGACTGCCGCGCCGCAGACGAGCCCCGCCACGATCTTCAGCGTGCGTTGGCGCCGCGGAGACGCGTCCGGAAGTTCGAAGAAGGACCAGAGCCAGCGCAGGAAGACGCCGATTGCATAACCGGCCGCGAGCGAGAAGCCGGATATCGCTCCCTGGATCAGGTAGGGCCGCGGAATGAGGCTCGGCGTCAGCGAAACGGCGAAGAACAGCACGCCGACGAGCAGCCCGGTCGCAGAAAACGAATCCCAGAAGCTTGCAGGATTGCTTGAGAGCCGCGGCCGCGACATGTCCGTCCGTTGAAGGTGTTCCATGCGACCCTCCACTCTACAGCGCCGTGCGTCTTTTCAGACGCACAAAGGTCGCTGTAACACTTTGAATCGCTGCATGTTTTCTTCCTTAAATCGAATACGATTTAAGGAAACATGCAGTAGAGGCACTATCACCGGAATGTCCGGCGCGAGCGACGCGCAGGGAGCAATGTCGCCTCGCACTCTCTTGCAGTCAATTGTTGCGGCCAGCGCGATGCAGCCTAAATTCGTCGCTCCTTGATCGTGTTCATCACAAAACTCGTCTCGATCGAGGCGACGCATTTCAGCCGGGCGATCTTTTCCTTGATGAAGCGCTCATACTGTTCGAGCCCGGCACTCATGACTTTCAGCACATAATCGCGCGAGCCGGTGACAAGATGGCATTCGAGCACTTCGTCCCAGCCGCGGATCGCGTCTTCGAACATCACGATCTCGTCTTCGTGCTGGCGGCTCAGCCGGACGGTCGCAATCGCCGTCATCGTCCAGCCTTCGATCGCCGGATCGACGAGCGCGGTATAGCCGCGGATGACACCGCTTTCCTCCAGTCGCCGCAGGCGCCTGAGGCAGGGCGAGGCCGAGAGCCCCACCCGATCGGCGAGCTCGTTGTTGGTGATCCTTGCGTCGGCCAGCAATTCCTTCAAAATCCGTCGATCCATTTCATCGGCAATTTTCTGCGTCATATCTCTTCGTTTCCGGCAATTATTTGCGCTTATCAAAGCGAAGTGATCGCAAATAGCAAGGACCCGTCCAAGCGTCTGATATAATTTAGCGGTTAGTCGAGTCCGTTTCGTTCGAGGAGAAAAGCCATGACCGCGCCGCATCCTTCCAAGACCCACATCGGCAACCACAAGCTGCATCCTGAAACCCTCATGCTGAACTATGGTTACGATCCGGAGCTCTCGGAGGGCGCGGTCAAGCCGCCGGTCTTCCTAACGTCCACTTTCGTTTTCCGCTCCGCCGAGGAAGGCCGCGATTTCTTCGATTTCGTTTCGGGCCGACGCGAACCGCCTGCGGGTGTCGGTGCGGGGCTCGTCTATTCCCGCTTCAACCATCCGAATAGCGAAATCGTCGAGGACCGGCTGGCCGTTTTCGAGCGCGCGGAAAGCGGCGCCGTCTTTTCCTCCGGGATGGCGGCAATCGCAACGACCCTGCTCGCCTTCGTGCGCCCGGGTGACGCCATCCTGCACTCGCAGCCGCTTTACGGCGGCACCGAAACGCTGCTCGCCAGGACCTTCCTCAATCTCAACGTCTCGGCGGTCGGTTTCGCCGATGGCGTCGACGAAGTGGCTGTCAATCTTGCAGCCGAGGAGGCGATGAAAAACGGGCGCGTCGCCGTCATTCTCATCGAGACCCCCGCCAACCCGACCAACAGCCTCGTCGATATCGCCATGATCCGCCGCGTTGCCGACATGATCGGCGAGAGACAGGGGCACCGGCCCATCCTTGTCTGCGACAACACGCTGCTTGGTCCGGTCTTCCAGCACCCGATCGACCATGGCGCCGACGTTTCCCTTTATTCGCTGACCAAATATGTCGGCGGCCACTCGGACCTCATTGCCGGCGCAGTGCTTGGCTCGAAGGCAATCATAAAGCAGATCAAGGCGCTGCGCGGCGCGATCGGCACGCAGCTTGATCCGCACTCCTGCTGGATGCTCGGCCGCTCGCTGGAAACACTGTCGGTCCGTATGCATAAGGCGAACGACAATGCCCGCATCGCCGCCGAGTTCCTGCGCGACCATCCGAAGGTCGAGCGGATCCATTATCTGCCCTTCCACGACGGGGTCTCGCCGGTCGGGCGCACCTTTGCCGCCCAGTCGACCGGCGCCGGTTCGACCTTCTCCTTCGACATCGCCGGCGGTCAGGATGCCGCCTTCCGTTTCCTCAACGCGCTGCAGATCTTCAAGCTGGCCGTCAGCCTCGGCGGCACGGAATCGCTTGCGAGCCACCCGGCCGCGATGACGCATTCGGGCGTGCCGATCGAGGTGCGCCGCCGGATCGGCGTGCTCGAATCGACGATCCGCCTGTCGATCGGCATCGAGCATCCGGACGATCTCGTGGCCGATCTCGCAAACGCGCTCACGGTTGCCTGACGCGTTACGGGGCCCGTGCCATCATGCTCCCGGGGCCCCTCACAAAACACGGCACGCGATCACCGCCCCACTAGCGCGCTCTTCACCAGCAAGGCCGCCGCCGCGCCCGCGGTTTCCATATAGGTCGGGTCGCGGTGAAGCAGCACCACGGCAAAACTGCCGTCGAGGAGCAGCAGCACCTGCCGCGCCAGCATCAGAGGCTGTTCGACCCTTTCCGCTTCAAACACCTGCTGCAGCCAGGCCTCGAACCTCTTCTTGTGGGCGGCACCGACGCGGATTGCCGGATGGCCGGGCATGCTGGCGAGCTCGACGGACGTGCGCAAAAAGCCGCAGCCCTTCCATTTCGGGTGTCGGGCGGCGCGCGCCAGATTGCGAAAGATACCTTCGATCTTGGCTGCCACGTCACCCTCGGTGTCGGCAAACCATTTCTGAAAGAGCTTGAGGTTCGGCTGGTCGCGGCCATCAAGATAGGCGGCGATCAGATCGTCCTTGCTGTCGAAATGATAGTAGAGCGTGCGTTTCGTAACGCCGGCGGCCGCCGCTACGGCGTCGACGCTGACGGCGCGGATGCCTTCCGCATAGAAGAGCTTGGCTGCCGCGGAGACGATGCGGTCGCGAGTGGAGGAGGTACCCGTCATGCTATGTATACCGACTAGTGAATATACAGTCGCTTATCGCTCCCCTAGCCTGCTTCCGTCAACACCACGGGAGATCGCCATGTCCGACACAGTGCTTTTCGACGTCTCCGAAGGCGTCGCGCTGCTCACCTTCAACCGGCCGGAAAAGCTGAACGCGTTGAATTATGAACTGATAGACCGGCTGCTTGTCCTGCTCGACCTGATCGAAGTCGACGACACGGTCCAGACGGTCATTCTCACCGGCGCCGGCGAGCGGGCCTTTTCAGCCGGCGGAGACATTCCTGAGTTTTCCAGAAGCGTAGCGAAAGGTGTAAACGCGGCCGTCCGTGATTTCGTGCGGCGGGGACAAAGGCTTACCGCCCGTCTCGAAGCCTTTCCGAAACCGATCATTGCCGCCGTCAACGGCCTTGCCTATGGCGGCGGCTGCGAAATCACCGAAGCCGTGCATCTCGCCATAGCCAGCGAGCAAGCACGCTTTGCCAAGCCCGAGATCAGGCTGGCCATGCCGCCGACCTTCGGGGGCACTCAGCGCCTGCCGCGCCTCGCCGGTCGCAAGCGCACGCTCGAACTGCTGCTGACTGGAGACGACTTTCCCGCGAGCCAGGCGCTCGATATGGGGCTCGTCAACAAGATCGTGCCGCATGGCGACCTCATCACAGCCGCCCGCGAATTGGCTGCCCGCATCATGCGCCACTCGCCCCTTGCGACCGCCGCGATCATCACTGCTGTCACCCGGGGCCTCAACATGACGATCGGAGAAGGCCTGCTGAACGAGAGCGAACAGTTCGCGCGCATGGTGCCGAGCCATGATCTCGGTGAGGCACTCGCGGCTTGGAAGGAACGGCGCGAGCCGCACTACGCCGGACGCTGAACAGACGCTTAAATCGCGCCTAGCTGCGGGCGAAGCCAAGTGCGAAGAGCGCCAGCGCTCCGATCGACGCGAATGTCCGCACGTGGTTCCACCAGACCCAATCGGTCAGGTACCGTTTCTGCCAGAGCTCGTTGGCTGCCGGTCCGGGGGCCGCGGCCGCAAGCGAGTCATTCAACGGCACATTGAAGACGATCGTCACAAGCAGCGTGCCGACGACATAGGCAAGCCCGCCGGCCGCAAGCAGCCAGCTGCCCTGCCCGCCCGAAAAGAAGGCCGCGGCAATGAGGATCAGCCCGAGGAGCGCCGTTCCCATGAAGGCGCTGAGAAACAGCGGATTCTGGATCACCACGTTGATGGCATTCATTGCGGCGATGCCTTGTTCGGGCGGCAACCGCGACAAGGCCTGCATGATGCAGACGGAGAAGATGAAGAACAGGCCGGCCATGAGGCCGGAACCGACGACGGCGGCAAAAGCCAATGCGGGAATTAGAGCAGCCATCACATCATCCTTTTAGAAAATATGAGCAGTCCTCACATTTGCAAATGTGATAAACCCTCGTATTTTGAGTGTCAAGCAAATGTGAGGACTACTCATGAAATCAAATCCGGCGACCAGACCGACCGAAGAGGAACCAACCCTTCGCCGCAAGCCGAGCCAGAAGCGTAGCCGTGCGCGTGTCGAGCACATTCTCTCCTGTGCCATCAGGCTGATCGAGAGAAGGGGAAGCGACGCCATGCGCATGAGCGAGCTCGCGGAGATGGCCGGCATCTCCATCGGCTCGCTCTATCAATATTTTCCCGAGAAGGCGGCGATCGTGCGCACCCTTGCCGAACGCTACAATGCCGCCAGCCGAAACTGCATCGCGAGCGAATTCGCCAAAGTCACCACGCTCGCCGAATTGCGCAGCGCCTTTTCGGCACTCTTCGACACGTATTACGACATGTTTCTCGCCGAGCCGGTGATGCGCGACATCTGGTCGGCGATGCAGGCGGACAGAACCCTGCGCAAAATCGAACTCGTGGAAAGCCGGGCGAACGGAAAATTGCTCGCTGACACCTGGGCGAGGGTCGCTCCGGAAACGCCGCGCGAGAGAATCGAGAACGCCGCCTTTCTCATCATGCATCTCGGGGAATGCACGATGAGGCTCGCGGTCTCGGTCGACAGACCCGAAGGCGATCGCATCGTCAAGGCCTACGAGCACATGATCCTTCGGGAATTTGTCGCAGATGCCACTTGAGAAGCCGCAAGCTCAATTGACATCGCCGGCAACCGATCCTAATCATCTGAGATCGATTGGTTCCCGGAAAGCGAACGCCTTTCGGGAGTAAACGGGAACGTGACGGATGGACCCAAACTGGGCATCTCAATCACGGCCGACCCCGCGACTGTAGAGCGGCGTGAATTTGCCGTTCCGGAGCGATCCGGAAGAAGCCACTGGGAAGGACCGCGAGAGGGCGGTTCGATCCTGGGAAGGCGAGGCAAATCCCTGGTGACTAGAACACCGTGTGTTCAGATGAACGCGCAAGGATCTTGGCACCTGACGCCGTGAGCCAGGAAACCTGCCAGTTGATGCGGGCATTGTGCCCAACCCGGGAAACGTCCCAACGCCATCACGGAGGTTGTTATGGCTACGTCTACAGTTTCGAGCATTCCACTTTCCCTTAACGATCGTCTGGTCGCGGGCATCTCTGCCCTGTTGATCGGCGCTTTCCTTGTCTTCGGTGCAGGCCTCGCGAATTCGGCCGTTCTGCACGACACGGCGCACGACACCCGCCATTCCTATGGCTTCCCCTGCCACTGATCGATGCCATGGAACGCGCATGGCGTTCCATCGTTCGTCCGGCGTATAGCACGCGGGCGCAGTTGCCGTTTGGCATGCGCCCCAGCGTGCTCCGCTGGCATTTTGCATCCACGGAAACCGGAAATGGCGCCGGCTGTGGCGTCTGCACGGCGTTCGCGGATGCTGAATGACGCGCTGCGCTTCGGAGTGGCCGCGCGCCCGATTGAGGAATATCGACAATGATCGTCAAGACACTTCTGGCCGCGATCGTGGCCGGACTGATCGCCGGCGTCTTCATGACCGCCGCGCAGGAAATGCGCGTCGTGCCGCTGATCCTGCACGCCGAGAAATACGAGGGCGAAGCGCCGTCGGCGGATCATCCGGCAACGCAGGAGCCCGTCGCCGGTCACGACCAGCATTCATGGCTGAACGGGACTTCGGCGCTCGGTGCGCTGCTTTCCACGTTCTCGCCAGTCACACCGGCCCATGCACATGAACATGAGGGCGAGCATGAGGAAGGCGGCATCATGTTCGGCATGAGCCGCTTCTCCGGCACTCTTCTCGCCAATCTCGTGACCGGCGCCGGTTTTTCGCTGCTGCTTGCCGGCGTCAGCCTTGTGATCGGTTATCCGATCACGCTCGCGAACGGCGCCTTCTGGGGCGCCTTCGGCTGGCTGGCCGTCCACTTGCTGCCAGCGATCGGCCTTCCACCCGAACTGCCGGGCTTCCCGGCGGCCGAACTCGGCGACCGGCAGGTCTGGTGGGCCGCAACCGTGCTGCTTTCGGCAGTAGCCCTCTATCTGCTGGCGCTGCGCCGCGAACTGGTCGCCAAGATCGCGGGTCTGGCGCTCATCGCCGCACCGCAGATCTATGGCGCGCCGCAACCGCTCGACATTTCCAGCAACGTGCCCGCCGTCCTCGGTGCGGAGTTCGCCGTCGCCGCGCTTGCGACCACGCTTGCCTTCTGGCTCGTGCTCGGGGTGGTTTCCGGCTTCATCAACGACCGTTTCGTCAAGGCGCATTAGCGGAGACGGGGATCAAGGCACCGCCCGAAAATTCCAACGCCCCCACCTTCGGGGGGCGTTGGAGAGCGGCGGGCGATGAGGGCCGAAAAACTCAGCCCATTCGGTCGCGAGCAGTATCGAGCAGATGCGCGCGC
This sequence comes from Sinorhizobium sp. 8-89, assembly GCF_030124325.1. Lineage (GTDB taxonomy): Bacteria > Pseudomonadota > Alphaproteobacteria > Rhizobiales > Rhizobiaceae > Sinorhizobium. Next base: position 322,961 of record NZ_JASKLR010000003.1, on the reverse strand, counting down.
AGCCGCTCGCGCCGAGTCTCGGGCTCCAACAGCACGCAGCTGTCGCAATAGCTGCCGCCGTCGGTGCGATAGTAGAGACAGCACCCGCCGCGCATCCTGTAGGTCCGCGTAAAGCCTTTCTCGCCCACGGCCGCTTCGATCTTCTCGTAGCAAAGCGCCTCGGAGCTGAGCGGGGACCCGACGCGCTTGACGATCGCCAGCGCCTGCGCGATCGCCTCCGCCTCCATTCCGCGCCGTCGTCCGACTTCGAGAAAGGCACCTGCCATGCTGTCGGCAGCAAGCCGCCATTGCGCGCGCGCCGACAGGCCGCAGCGCCACTTCAAGAGTGCGATGATCGGCTTCAGATGAGCGACAAAGAGATCGTGAAAAAGCTCGTCGGGATCGTCGGGCACGCAGCCGGCGACTTCCTTCAGTGTCATACAAAAACGAAAACGCCCAGCCTCGACGACACCCGCCTCGAGCGGACGCGCATAATGCTCGAAGCGCAAATGCTTCACGTCCGGAATGAGACTGCCGCAGAGATAGATGGCTGCCGCCGCAAGGCTGAGTTGATGACTATAGAGGGCGATGAGATGCGCCGCCCGCACCTTGTTGTCCATGCCGGCGGCGAAGCGCTCCTGATAAGCGAGACAGGTCTCCACATTGGGCGATCCCTCGGCCCAGAACGCCGACGGCAGCCGCATGTCCTCGTCCGGCGTTAGCGAGCAGGCAACCTCGGGAAACGCGGCCTCGAGCCAGGCGATGGCGGCCCTCGCCTTCCCCTCGCCGGCGGTGTCTCCCATCTCCCGCTTCCGCGCATTCTCCATCCCGTCTCCGTCGCGATCAGATTCGCGGGCCACCCGCCGACAGCCAGCCACCCTCGAAGCCGGCCCGGCGCAGTCCGCGGCCGAAGGCCGGGATGCTGCGTGTGATATCCCAGAGCAATCCGCTTCTCCAGTTCTCGATCATCATGACGGACAGGCCCTGGTCAAGTCCCACGACCCTGTCGTCCACCCAACCCTCGGCCCCCGCGCCCGGCAGGCTTGGATTGAAGCCGCCGGGAAGGCGGTCTTCGCTGAGCAGCGCCGGATAACGGGAAAGCAGATGACTGATGCCACCAAGGCCTGCCTCCGGTTCGAAGGGCAGGCAAGCGACCGGCGCCCAGGGAACGAGCGTCCCGTCGTCGGCTCCGAAGGGCGCGCCGCGCGCCGCGTAGCCGAGCATGCGCTGCCAACGGCCGTCACGAAGTCGCAACCGACCCTTCGGCGCGTGGCAGGCGCTGAAGCCCCAGAGATCGCGGCAATAGCCGGCGAAGGCGCCGGGGTTTTCCTCTGCATGCGCCCGCTGGAGCGCGATCGCCCGACGGGTGTTCTCAAAATAATCGCTCCCGGTCTTGCCCATCTCGGCATCGCGAAGGGCGCGGAAATCGATCCATGCATGGGGAAAGAGGTGGATGAAGAGCGCACCCGCGTGAAGATGCCGGCCGCCATCGATCGGTAGCCATTCATGAGCAGCGGTGAAAGCGTCGTAGTTCTCGGCCGCGATTGCGTGGCGCGGTGCGGCGAGCGCCAACACATAGAGCAACAGCGCTTCGCTATATCCGCGCCAGCGGTACCGCAGGAAACGACCGGGCGGACGCCACCCCATCGTCAGCGTGTCGCCGCGATTGAGTGCCCATGCCCAGTCCGCTCGCTCGAAAAGCCGTTCGGAAAGGCTGCGGATCTCCACCTCGTCCCGCCCGCGCTCCGAGAAATAGGCGGCTGCCGTCAGCATGCCGGCAAAAAACAGAGCGCTGTCGATGGTCGAAAGCTCGCTGCTCCAGGTGCGCTCGCCGGTGCGCATATCCAGGAAATGATAGTAGAGGCCGCGATAGCCGGTGGCGCGTGTATCGCTTGCCTGCCTGCTGGGCGCAAGAAAACGCAAGACCGTCAGCACGCGACGGGCGGCCTCAGCGCGGCCCATCCAGCCGCGTTCAACCGCGACAGGGTAACAGGCGAGGCCGAAGCCTGTCGCGGCGATGCTTGACGGCGATCCTGCGCGGGACGTGTCCGCGACGAGACCCGTCCTGGCATCGGAATATCGAAGAAAATAGCCAAAGCCAGCGCGTTGCAGCCGGTCGATCCGCGTATTGTCCGTGTCCAAGGTGAATTGAAGCATCCCAAGTTCCGTCTGACGCGCTTTCTCGCGGGATCGCTCAACGCGTTCGCGCCGACTGCGTCAGCGATATCTAACGCTCAACGCCCCTTACATGCACCCGCGGATAATACCCGTTCAAGGGCAAAATCGGGCGATGTTCGGCTCCACCTGCAGGCAAAGACATCGGCGATCACCGAATATTGTAGAGCGGATCGTTCGCAACGGTCGCACAGCCGCAATCCTGTGCTACATTCTCCCAGATGCCTTGATTTTGGCGTGATGCAATCCAAGCATCACTGATGTGATCAATTTTTTGAAGTGCAGGGTGCGGGCAGACCACCTTATATTTCTCCGCATTCAGCCACGAAGTGACCACGCAATAGGTTGATGCGATGTTGAGCACGTTGGCATTGATCCTGGCCCTCAGTGGGAGTCCGATTCAATCGGCCGCCATGCCGGCGGACGTCGATGTGGAACTGGTACTGGCCGTCGACATGTCCGGATCGATGGACATGGAAGAGGCTCGGGTGCAGCGGTCCGGCTATCTGCAGGCGCTGCGGCATCCGGACTTCATCAACGCGGTCAAGGGCGGCCTGCTCGGGCGTATCGCGATCGGCTACTTCGAGTGGGCGGGACTTGTGAACGAGCAGTCGGTGGTCACCTGGCAAGTGATCGACGATGCAGGCGACGCCGAGGCTTTCGCGGCCAAGGTCGAGGCCCGCCCGATCGGCACGCGCCGCGGCACGTCGATTTCCAACGCCATCCTGTTCGGCACGAGCCTGATCGATTCCAACGCCTTTTCCGGCGCACGCCGGGTCATCGATATTTCCGGTGACGGCCCGAACAATACCGGCCCGCCGGTGACGCCCGCCCGCGATGGGGCGGTTGGCCGCGGCATCATCATCAACGGGCTTGCGATCCTCATCCGCCCGTCGGTCTCGACCGGACCGCTCGACCAGTATTATTCGGAATGCGTCATCGGCGGACCCGGATCCTTCGTGCTGCCGGTGCATGAACCGGAGGATTTCGCGATCGCGATCCGCCAGAAGCTGATCCTCGAAGTGAGCGGGCTCACTCCACCGCCCGCTCTTCATCTGGCCGCAACAACTGCGCCCGGCACCGATTGCCTGATCGGCGAGAAGCTCCGACCGGGATTTCTCGACCGGATCTATCCGGAGCTCGACCGATAGACAGTGTCGCGGTCACTGAATTGACAACACTGCTTCCTTCATTCGCTGCCAGGCATGAGCGCGGAGACGCCGCCGTCGACGAAAAGGGTCGTGCCGTCGATGAAGTCGGAATCGGCGGAGACCAGGAAGAGGATGGCGCGGGCGAGATCGTCCGGAACACCGGGCCGGTCACGCAGGTTCAAGACGGGTCGGGTCGGATCGAAGGTATCCTTGCCGACCGGCGAGCCGATCTTGTTCGGCACCACGCAGTTGACCCGGATCTTGTGCTTGGCGAGCTGGATCGCCAGAGAGCGCGAGAGATTGGTGACACCCGCCTTGGCCGCCGTGTAGGCAACGGCACGCGGACGGCCGTAGAAGCCCGAGGTCGAGCCGACATTGACGATGTTACCGCCATGGCCCTGCGCCACCATCTGCTGGGAGAAATATTTGCTCATGAGAAATGTGCCGGTCAGCGTCACCGCGATCACCCGGTCCCATTCCTCCTTCGTGACGTCCAGAATGTGCTTGTTGTCACTGATGGCGACATTGTTGACGAGGATATCCACCTTGCCGAAGCGGTCGGCCACGCCTCTGACGAGCGAAATGACGCCTTCTTCGTCGGCAACGTTGGCGAGGAACACCTCGGCCGTGCCACCTGCTGCGCGGATCTCCTCCGCGACGCGTCCGGCACGCTCGGCGTCGATGTCGGTCACGGCGATGCTTGCGCCTTCCCTTGCCAGAAGCTTCACCGTTGCCTCGCCGATATTCCGGCCGGCGCCGGTGACGACCGCCACTTGATCGATCAGTTTCATTCTGTCCTACCGTTCTTTGGCGTGGAGTGATCCGGCCGGCCGCTGAGGGCCGGCCACGAGACTAGAGCTTGTTGTCCGGCCGCCACCGGTCGAAGCGGCGCTCGATCATCCTGAGTATGTTGGTGAGATCGACGCCGGCGGCCGCGATCAGAATGATGCCGAACATGACCCGGTCGGTCTGGAAGGTGGCGCCGGCGACGGAGATGAGATAGCCGACACCCGCCTGTGCCGAGTACATCTCGCCCACCACGATGCCGATCAGCGCGTGGCCAAGGCCGAGGCGCAGGCCCGTCAGCAGGAAAGGAACGGCCGCCGGGAAAGCGACGGTCAGGAACATCTGCCGGTCGTTCGCACCGAAGGAACGGGCCACCTTGATGTAGTCGCGCTCGACGGTCTGCACGCCGGCGGTCGTGTTGATGAGAATCGGGAACACGGAGCTCAGAAAGATGATCGCGAACTTCGAGCCGAGACCGATGCCGAACCAGATCATGATCAGCGGCAGGAGCGCAATGCGCGGCGTCGCGTAGAGCGCCGAAATGATCGGATCGAGTGCCGCGTTGAAGCGACGATACCAGCCCATCAGAATGCCGAGCGGGACGCCGACGACGATCGCCAGTCCATAGCCGACAAGCAGTTCCAGTCCGCTGATGGCAAGGTGCGGATAGATGCTGCTGTCGGCGAACATAGCATAGCCTGTTGCGATGATGCGGCTCGGCGAACTGGTGAAGAGCGGATTGACCAGGTCGAGGCGGACGACCGCCTCCCAGAGCAGGAGCGCCATGATCATGGTGAAGCCCCCGAGCAAGGCGTTCTCGTGGCGTACCAGAAACTCGTAGATGGCGAATTCCGATTTGCGCTGTCTTGGGATCTCTTGTTCTTCGGTAACGGACGTCATCTCTCGCTCCCTCAATGAACGCGCAGAAGGCCCATGCGGGCACTTTCCTCTTCGATCAGGCGCCAGATATGGCGAAAGATCTCCATGAAGCGCGGCGTATGCTTCAGATCGAGCGTGCGCTCCTTCGGCAGATCGATCTCGACGATTTCCTTCACCTTTGCCGGGCGTGCCGAAAACACGACGACGCGGTTGGAGAGGAAGATCGCCTCGTCGATCTGGTGGGTGATGAACACGCCGGTTTTCTGTGCCCGGTCGAGAATGCGCAGCAATTCGAACTGCATGAATTCGCGCGTCTGAGCATCGAGCGCCGCGAAGGGCTCGTCGAGAAGCAGCAACTCCGGATCCACGGCCAGCGCCCTTGCAATGTTGACGCGCTGGCGCATGCCGCCCGAGAGTTCGCTCGGATAGCTGTCCTCGAAGCCGGCGAGTCCGACAAGCTCGACGAACTTGCGCGCCCGTGCGCCAATCTCCTCCTTGCTGAAAATCTTCTGGATCTCCAGGCCGTAGGCGACGTTGCGCTGGACCGTACGCCAGGGAAAGAGCGAATCCTGCTGGAAGACGAGCCCGCGATCCGGCCCGGGTTTCGTCACCTCCCGCTCGTCGATCAGGATCCTGCCGCCATCGATCGCGACGAGGCCGTCGACGGCGGCGAGAAAGGTCGATTTCCCGCAGCCGCTCGGGCCGACGATGCTGACGAGTTCACCCTCGTTGACGCTGAAGTCGATGCCGTCGAGTACGCTCAGATCGCGTTTGGTGCGATCGTTGTAATAATTCAGCCTGACGCTGTCGGCCTTCAGCTTGACCGGCGTTGCCTGCAACATGGGTTTTCCTCCCGCCTTGTTCGCAGTTTCAATCGAGCGCTTTGAAGAAGCCTTCGCTGTCGAGCGCATCGAGCGTGCTTGTGTCGACGATCGCTTCCGGCTTCACGGAGGCGGCAGCCGGCAGCGTTTTTGAAAGCTCGGCCAGAACGGCAGCCACGCCCGGCATCGAGGGACGCAGGTTCTGCGGGAACACCTTCTCCGAATAGAAGCGGAACGCCTGCTCTACCGACGGCCCTTTCTCGAGTTTCAGGAAAGATGCCGTCACCTCCATCGCGTCCTGCGGGTTGGCACGGAAGCCGTGGAGGCCCTCGCCCATCGCCATGAAGAAACGCTTGAGGACGTCGGGGTGCTCGGAAAGGTAGTTCCGTGAGGTCACATAGGCGGTGTTCGGATAGTCCTTGACGATCTCGGTCACGTCCACGAGCATTTTCGAGCCAGCATCGACCATCTCCTGCGTGCGCGGATATTGTGACATCAACCCCTGCACCTGGCGGGTTTCAAAGGCAGCCGCCCGCGTGCCCTCGCCGCCGAGCTGCAGAATGTTGACGTCCGACGGCTCGAGTCCGAGCGATTTCAGGGCGAACTTGACGGCGGTATCAGTCGACGAACCGAGCTTGCTGATAGCGATGCTCTTGCCACGCAGCTGCTCGGCATTCTGGATCGAGGCATCGACGACGAGCTGGAACGGCAGTTTGTTGGCCATGCTGCCGATGATGACGACGTCGGCACCGGCAACGGCGGCGGCAATCGACGGGGTGTAGCCGTTCTGAGCGATATCGATCGAACCGCCAACGAGCGCCTGGGTGAGCACGGAGCCGCCCTCGACGTAGACGAGGTTGACGTCGAGCCCATGCTTCTTGAAGAGGCCCTTGGCAAGCGTGTACTGGATCGGCGCGCTCGTCATGGTGAAGCCGTCATAGGCGACGTTCACCTTTGTAAGGGCTTCTTCCGCCGCTGCCGGCGAGATGACGCCGGCAAACAGGCTCAACCCCGCCGCACAAACAACTTTCAATAGATTTCTCATGCTCTCCTCCACAGTTGGCTCGCCCTCACCCGGCTCTCCTCCAAGCTTCGGGTAGAGGGTAACAGTTTGAATCACTGCAAGTTTCGTCTCGATTACGCTCCGATTTAACACGCAGCAGTTTTAGCTAAGCAGGCTCTGCATTCGTTCCCTGTTCATCGACTTCATGAGCTGGTCGACGAGGCCGTTGAGCGGCAAGGGCAGCTTGACGCTCTGCGCAAGGTCGAGGGCGACGTCCATGTCCTTCTCCGCCCATTTGCCGGTGCTCTTGCCCCAGCGCGACAGCGACCAGTTGGCACCGGAAGAATGCATCAGCGCGGAGACCAGCGTCGGCACATCGGCACCGAGCTGCTTCGCGAGGCTGAGCGCCTCGAAGTTCGCGCAGATGCACGCCCACAGCAGCATATTGTTGGCCGTCTTGGCGATCTGGCCGGTGCCGCTCGGTCCGATGTGCAGGATGTTGCCGCCGAAGGCAGAGAGCACGGGGCGCGCCTTCTCGAGCCATTTCGCTTCGCCGCCGACGAAGACCGTCAGCGTGCCGTTGTCGGCCGCTTCCTGGCCAAGCACCACCGGCGTGTCGAGAACGCCGATACCCTTTTCAGCCGCCTCGCGCTCGAGCTGCCGGCAGGTGTCTGGCGCAATCGAGCTCGCAATGCAGATGACCGATCCCGGTGCCAGAGACGCGAGAAGTCCGCCTTTGCCGATCACGTCGACGACCTGCTTGTCGGCCTGAACCATGACGACGACGACGTCTGCGCCGCTGCCGACTCCGGCGATGTCCGCCTTGGTCGGAATGCCGATCGCCTGCGACTTGGCCGTGGCCTCGTCAGAAACGTCATAGCCGGAAACTGCGAAGCCCTTCTCCTTCAAGTGTCGGGCCATCTGGTAGCCCATGGCACCCAGGCCAATCACGCCGGCCGTCGGCTTGTTCATGATTCCATCCATTGTCTTCCTCCTGATCTCGCTTCAAGCCGCCCCGGCCTTCGACCGCGCCGCACGCAGTCTCTGCGTCGCCTCCTCGTCGAGGCGCGGCCCCTTCGGCCCCGCCACCAACACCACGCCATAGTCGCGCCCCGCCGCCTCGACCGAGACATACCCTTCCCTGACGTCGGCAAGCACCGATGCCGGATCGCGCGTCAGCGGATCGCCATAACCGCCACCGCCCGGCGTTTCGAGTTCGAACACATCGCCGGCCTTGAGCGGATAATCGGCGTAGCGCGAAGGCAGGCGCTTCCAGCTATCCTCACTCGGATTGATCCTGATATCGCCGGTCCGGCCCGGCAGGCCGTCGGCATAGCCCTCGGCGGGAATGACGTGCTTGGTCGAGCGGATGGAGAAACGCGCATCGGCGAGGTTCAGATATTTGCGCCGGATACCGAGTCCGCCGCGAAACTTGCCCGCTCCGCCCGAGTCGCGGATCAGCTCGAATGCAAGGAGCCGGGTCGGAAACTCGCTCTCGATGATCTCCACCGGCGCGATCTTGGCGTTGCTTTGGTTGACCGTCGTTCCAGAGGCGCCATCGCGTGTCGAGCGCGCCCCCGCCCCACCGCCGACGATCTCGTACTGCACATAGCTGCTGCCGGTATTGGTGCCGCGGCCGCCGAGGATGATCGACCGGCTGCCGCAGCCATCGGCTCGTGAACGTTCCGGCACCAATTGCCCGAGCGCCGCGAAAATCGCGTCGACGACGGCGTGCACCGTCGGATTGTAGGTGTTGACCGGCGCCGGATAACGCGGGTTCAGCACACTTGACGACCGGGTCTCGACGGTAAATGCGCGCAGGATACCGCTGGTGATGAAGATGTTCGGATCGACCAGCGAGATCAGCGCATAGGCGCAGGCCGCCTGGACGAGCGGCGGGCGGATGTTCGCAGGCCCTCGCGTCTGATCGGCCGAGCCGGTGAGGTCGAAGCGGATGGCGTCGCCTGTTTTTTCCACCCGGACATGGATGCGCACCGGTTTCGACAGCTCGACGCCGTCGTCGTCGACATAGCGTTCCGCCTCGAAGACGCCGTCCTGCCACGTCTTGATGATTGCCCGCATCCGCCGCTCGGCGATGCTGCCCAATTCATCGAAGGCCGCAACGCATTTGGCCAAGCCGAATTTTTCCAGAAGGGCGGCAAGCCGGCGCTCGCCAAGCCGTGCGGATCCCAACTGGCCGCGAATGTCACCGAGCACCAGTTCCGGCGTGCGGCTGTTGGCGGCAATGATCCGTTCGACATCGCCGAAGGGAAGGTAGTTGCGCTGGTAGCGCACCGGCGGCAGCTGCAGGCCTTCGTTGAAGACTTCACGCGCCTGGCCGGAGCAACTCCCCGGCACCGGGCCGCCGATATCGCCCTTGTGCGCAATGCTGGCGCAGAAGGCGACCAACGTGTCCTCGAAGAAGAGCGGCGTGATCACCGCCATGTCCGGCGCATGCGGGCTGCCACCCTCATAAGGGTCGTTGATGAGGAACGCATCGCCGGGCGCGATTTCGCCGGCAAACGCCCGCAGCACAGCCTCAGTGCACGCCGGGAAAGCACCGATATGCAGCGGCAGGACCACATGCTGGGCGATGACTGCCGCATTGGCGTCGAGCAGCGCGCAGGAAGCATCCTGCGATTCCCGGATGATGGTTGAAAAGCCGGTGCGGAACAGCGAGTTCTGCATTTCCTGCACGATGCCGCCAAGGCTCGCGCGAATGACTTCAAGTTCGACGGCAGTCGGCCTGCCAAGCGAAGCGCTACGCTGCAGCATCACGCGACCTCCGTTACGATGAGATTCTTGAACTCGTCGACCCGAACCTGCTGGCCCGACAGGATGACGGTCGTGCAGTCGAACTGTTCCACGACGGCCGGCCCGGCAAAGACGAGCCCGACGTCCAGGCGTTCGCGCTGGTAGACGGCGCAATCGAGGTTCTCGCCGTCGAAACGGACCGGACGGCGGCCGAGAAAGGCGTCGGCAAGCATTCCGCCGCTCGGTTGGTAGCGCTTGGCGTCGACCGGCGGCACGAGGCCGACGGCCTTGACCCGGTAGGACACGATCTCTACGGATTCGCCCGACGCCTTGTGGCCGAACATCACTTCATGCGCGGCATCGAAGGCGCTGCGCACGGCGTCGACCTCCGTGGCATCGGCCAGCGCACCGATCGGAACGGTCAGTTCGTACCCCTGCCCGGCATAGCGGAGGTCGAGAGCCCGCTCGATGCGAATGTGGTCCGCCGGGAACCCTTCCTCTGCGAGGTCGGCAAGCGCCTGCCCTTCCATGCCGGCGAAAATCGCGTTGAGTTCGCTCGCCGAAGCGCCGTCAAGCGGTGTCAGCCGTGAGCGCACATAGTCATGCGTGACATCCGACATCACCAGGCCCATGGCCGAGAACACGCCGGCATGCAGCGGCACGACGAGACCGGCCATGCCGAGCTCGCGGGCGATGCGGGCGGCATGGAGCGGACCGGCGCCGCCGAAGGGCAGCAGCATGAAGTCGCGAAGATCGTGGCCGCGCATCGTCGAGATGGCCTTGATCGCCTCCTCCATCTTGACGTTGATGATCCTGACGATGCCCTCGGCCGCTTCAAGCACATCCATGCCGAGCGGGGCGGCCACGTGGGTTTCCACGGCCAGGCGCGCTTTCTGCGCATCGAGGCGCATCTTTCCGCCGAGGAAATTTTCTTCCGAGAGATAGCCGAGCAGGAGGTTGCAGTCGGTGATCGTCGGCTTTGTGCCGCCGCGGCTGTAGCACGCGGGGCCAGGAATAGCGCCGGCGCTTTCCGGCCCGACCTGGAGGACGCTGAAGCGGTCGACTTCGGCGATTGTGCCGCCGCCGGCGCTGACCGTGTTGATGTCCATCATCGGCATTGCGATGTCGCGACCCTCGACCTTGCCGCGGTTGGCAATCACCGGGGCGCCGTTCTTGATCAGCGCCACGTCGCAGGATGTGCCGCCCATGTCGAAGGTGACGATGTCGTGGTAGCCGGTCGAGCGTGCCATCGCGACGCTCGCAGTCACGCCGCCCGCGGGACCGGAAAGCACGGTGGTGACGCCTTTCTTCGCCGTCGCCTCGAATGTCGCCATGCCGCCGTTCGACTGCATGATGTATTTCTGCGGCGTCTTCACGCCTGCCGCTTCCAGCCGGTCGGCGAGCCGGGCGATGTAGCGGGCAAGGACCGGCTGCAGGTAGGTGTTGATCACCGTCGTGCTCACGCGGTGATATTCGCGGATCTGCGGCACGATTTCCGACGAAAGCGATACCTCGCAGTCCGGCAGTTCCTCGCGAACGATCTCGCGAATCCGCTCCTCGTGGCGCGGATAGAGGAAGGAGAAGAGCAGGCAGACCGCAACCGATTCCACGCCCTGGCCACGGAGTTCGGCAAGCGTCTCGCGGAGCGCCGCCTCGTCGAGCTCGGCAAGAACACTGCCATCGTGAACCACCCGCTCCGATACTTCGCCGGTCAGCGACGGCAGCACGATCGGCGAAGGCTTCTCGTAGAGGATATCGAAGATCGCCGGCCCATGCGGACGGCCGCCGCAATGCTATCGCCCGCGATGTCAAGCGCGCAATGGCGTTTCGTTCCTTAGGTCCGACTTACCGCGATGGCCGGTCAAGCCTGCACGGATCTCATGCAACGACGATGCGGAGTCGTTCGCTCCAGTCGCCGACATGGGCACAAGGAAAGGGTCGACACACTTAGGGAAGACGTTTCGCCAGGAGCATGCGAAGGCACAAACCACTGCCTTTCGCATCCACATCAAGGATCCGAAGCTCGAAGTCGTCGGCCTTCAACGGTCCACGCCGACAGTGCATTGCACGCCAAGCGCTGCGGCATCCCCTCGCCGTCGTTCGCAGAGCCCATAGGCCACATTATCGACGATCAGCGGCAAACCGGAATTGCCGAGACGTCAAATCTGATCCTTGGTAACCTTCGGCGGAACCCGACCAGTATGGTGGACCGGATTGTCCTTTCCGGCTCCTTCCGTGGGCTGCTCGCGCCGCGCCGCCTGGCCACTCCTTGCCGGCGGCTGATCAGCATCTTCCGTGCCGGATTCTGCAGCCTGGTCGGGAAGCGGTTGGGGATCCACGTGCATCTCCTTGGTTTCAGGCTTCCACGTCGGAGACGGCATCGGCTGGTCGGTGAGGTCATCGTATTTGGGGTCACTCATCTTTCAAATCCTTTCTTTCGAGGTCTCAACCTATGGCACCCGTGAAGGTTCCTTCTTGTGACGAATGGGTTGATTACGATCGGCCGAACAGCAGCGACTCGTCGAAATGCCACGGCGCGCCAGAGGAACAAGTTCGCGGCAAAGGGCCCGAGTGGACAGCCAATCAGCTCACCCGACGAGTCGTTGATTTTAAAAGGCAATGGTGGGCCCGGAGGGACTCGAACCCCCAACCAAGCGGTTATGAGCCGCCGGCTCTAACCATTGAGCTACAGGCCCGTGCCGGTAATCCACCGGTGACCGCGAACCAATGGTAATTCGCGGGTCGCAATGGCTCTAGCGGAAAACCTTTTTGACGACAACCCATTGCCGCAATGCCTACACAATCGATAAGCAAGAGTTCGGCATAAAACAACCGGAGAGAAATAACCATGTTTTCTACACGCATCGCCCGCACGGCTCATGTCGCTGCCATGGCCGCTGCCCTTGCCGGCGCCTTTGCGGCTGCCGCTCTTGCGGATGACAGCAACGGCAACAAGGGGGGTGGCAATGGGCGTCCGGATGGCGTGCGGGGCCGGCAGGCATTGATCAAGGTCTCCGGTGAGGGCCGTGCAACCGCAGCGCCCGACATGGCGATCGTGCAACTGAGCGTCGTCAAGGATGCCAAGACCGCGCGTGAGGCGCTCGACGCCAACAACAAGGCCATGGCGGAGGTGCTTGCCGCGCTGAAGCAAGGCGGCATTGCCGAGCGCGACCTGCAGACCAGCGGCTTCTCGATCAACCCGCAATACCACTATCCGCAGAACAACGATGGCAGCAACCGCCCGCCGGAACTGATCGGTTATCAGGTCGTCAACGGCGTCACAGTCCGTGTGCGTGAGCTGAGCGAACTCGGCGAGGTCCTCGACAAATCCGTGACGCTCGGCGTCAACCAGGGCGGTGGCATCGAGTTCACCAAGGACAAGCCCGACGATGTCATCACCGAGGCCCGCAAGGCCGCCGTGGCCGATGCCATCGTGAAGGCGAAGGTGCTGGCCGAAGCCGCCGGCGTCTCGCTCGGCCGACTGATCGAGATTTCGGAACAGGCCTCGCGCCCGGAACCGGTTCCGATGGTGCGCAGCATGGCCAAGGAATTCGCCGCCGATGCCGTTCCGATTGCGACCGGTGAAAACACCTACAACGTCACGGTCAACGTGACCTTCGCTATCGATCAGTGATGCAACCCCGGCTCGGCGCGGACAAGGAATCCTCGCCGGCCCTGTTCGCCCGAGATTAAACGGGCCAGGGCAATTCAAAGGGCTTTCGCGCGAAGACAACTGAAAGCCCCGGGCGAGTCGCTTCGCGCGGGAATTTATCGAATCAGAAGCCCCTCGCGGAGACCGTGAGGGGCTTGTTTCCGCCAGCCGGGGGAGACGAGACGGAAATCCGGCAGCTTACCAGCGGCCGATCACCGGGCATCCGCGCACATTCGCGAAGATGATTGCCTCGCGGTAACCGTGGCGGCGGCCCTCGACGATAACCTTGCGCCGCGCGACATTGGCGACATGGGCCCGGCGTAGACCGAGATCACGTGCCTTTTCAACGGCAAGCCACCGGTCACAACGGCCGCGGCGCTCACCGCCCCAGCGGGGCCGATCCCGGCGCCAGTCGCGATCGTAGTCGCGGTCGTAGTCACGGTACTGCACGTCGACGCCGCGCGGCGAGCCGAATTGAAAGACGAGCGAATCAGCGGAAGCCGTGGTCGCCGTCCCAACAAGACCGGTCAATCCGATGACGGCGGCAACGGCGGCTTTGACGAGGAACTTTTTCATAGCTTTTCTCCGGTATGGCGAAGGTTCGAGATTGGCGATTACCGCTCTCGACCATTGAGCCAAACATAGACTGGATAAACTGAACGGTACCGGAATCCTCCGTTCATGTGCTGTTCAGGTTGATGAATCCCGCGTGGACGAAACAGGATTGCAAGACAATTCGCTGCCTCGGCCCCTCGCATCTCTTGGCGCGCTGCCCCGACGCAGGAGAAAAATACGACAGAGATTCAAAAGGTTACGCGCGGAGAACCACTCAACCCGCCAGTTCCCGTTCGAAGATGCGTAGATTGCGGTAGTGGCTGAGGCGGGTAATGGCGCCATCCTCGATTTCGAAGATGAAAACGCTCGGAATGGCGTAGCTCTGGCCCGAGGCCTCGGGGAAGCCCGACATGGTCTCGCGATAGGTGCCGCGGGCTGTCATGTCGGCGGCGACCCGCTGCCCGAAGGCATCGTGCATCAGCACGACGTCGTTGAACGTTTCGTCGAAATGGCGCAGATAATTCATGATCCAGGCCCTTAACGGATCGACGCCGAGGGTCCGCTGACCGGTAAGCGAATCGAGCGCGATGTCCTCATCGACGAGGCGGGAAAGCGCATCGAAATCGCGTTCGTTGACGGCCTCGATGAAACGGCTGGCGATGGTCTGCGCGTCTGTCATCATCTCCCCCTGAAGCTGAATGATCACTCACTGTACTGCTGAATTTCCGTCCGGAGCAGAGGTTCACGCGCCCAGATGCAGGACGACTTCACGCTGGTGCGGCCGGTCACGATGCTCGAAGAGGTAGAGCCCCTGCCAGGTGCCGAGCACCATGCGCGCATCGGTTACCGGGATGCCGATCGAGACCTGCGTGAGCGCAGCCTTGATGTGCGCCGGCATGTCGTCAGGACCCTCCTGGGTGTGGACGATCCAGCGCATGGAGGGATCGGAGGACGGCGGCACCAGGCGATGGAAGAATTCATCGAGGTCGCGTTTCACATCCGGATCAGCATTCTCCTGGATGAGCAGGGACGCGGACGTATGACGCACGAATACGGTGAGCAGCCCCTCCTCGACGCCGGACTTCCGCACGTAACCGGCCGCCGCATCGGTGAACTCGTATAGTCCCTGGCCACGGGTAGCGATGGGGATGACTGTCTGCGGCATTGCGGCTCTTCCCGTTCACTGGCGGCGACGAAGGAACACGTCCTTGAACGAATCTATTTAGGAAAAATATCCGGCAATTCAAAATTCGCCGCCGCCCATTTAGGAACGAGCAGAGCGTCAAGGGCCGGGCGTCACCGGCGCAGCCGGCGAGCGCTACTGCGTGTCTCCTTGGATCGTAGCCGATTTAAGACGCACGGCGCTGCGGCCCCTGTCCCGCTATAGCTGCAGAAACGGTTGGAAGCCTCCATAAATCATACGCTTGCCATCGAAGATGGACTTCCACTCGTCACCTTGAAGCCGCGGATCGGCCATGACTTTGGCGACGATCGCATCGCGATCCTGGCGCGACCCGTAAAGGACCCAGGAGAAGACCACCGTCTCGTCGTCCTTCGCCTGCACCGCGCGAGGAAAGGACGTCAATTCGCCGTAAGGTACGTCGTCCGCCAGGCACTCGACATAGCTGAGCGCCCCGTGCTCCTTCCAGACGTCGCCCGCCCGACGCGCGAGCGCCTTGTATTCCTCGACCTTCGCCTTCGGCACGGCGATGAGAAAACCATCGACATAGGGCATGTATCTCTCCTCCTGTTTTGGCTGGACAGGCAAAGGACGATCGAAGCGGAAAGGTTCCGACAAGGGATGATGATTTTTCGTGATCTTCGTCGGGAGGCGAGACCGCTTTCGCTGACGTCCATGGGCGACGGAGCAGAACGCGTCGATTGCGCTCTCGGAACGCCCACTTCCCATTCATCCAGCGTAACGGTTTGCGTCTGGAAAGACGCGCGGTGCTGCGGTCACGAACCACAGCCGCGCAGTTGCCCCGCATAGATCGCCGCCACACTGGCCGCGCGCTTCGCGCCTGTCTGCGCCGTTGCGCTCCAGTTGCCCCGCGCGTAACCGCCATGACCGTGATAGTAGGCAATGTAGAGCCGGTAGGGATCGTTGAGCGCGATGCCGTTCCTCTGATGGCTTTGATTGTGGTACCAGGCAATGAAGCGGATCGCGTCGGCGAAATCCGTCCGGCGCGCCATCCAGCGTCCGGTTTCGGCCTGGTAGCGGGCCCAGGTGCCATCGAGCGCCTGCGAGTATCCATAGGCGGTCGAGACGCGCGTCCAGGGAATGAAGCCGAAGAGCTTGGTGCGCGGCGGCCTTGCATTGTGGCGGAATCCGGACTCCGTGTAGATCGTCGCCATCAGCACGGGCACGGGCACGCCATATTCGCGTTCCGCCGCATAGGCGGCCCGACGCCAACTGTTGAAAAGACCGTCTCGCTGCTCGAAAACCGCACAGGCGTTCCGGGTGTCCCTCGGCACCGTTCCGCAGCCGGCCAGCAACAGGAGGACGACGACAAAAACGCAACGCATCGTGGAACCTCTCGTTTGCGAGAGATTGATAAAGCGTAAATGTTAAGGATCGGTTTTGAGGCGAAGTTGAATGACCGCCAGAATGACAGCCGTCCTGCCGGTTCTCGTCATGCTTGCCGGCGTGCTCTCTCCGGTGCGAGCGTGGGCCGGCAACACGCAGGATCTCTACACGAGCGACGCGATCGTCACCGGCACCGGCGAGGAAAATCGGCAGATCGGTTTCCGCGAATGCCTGGGCGAAGTCCTCGTGAAGGTCTCCGGCGACCAGCATGTGCTCGCCTCGCCCGCGCTCGCACCGCTCATCGAACGCGCCGGCAGCTTCGTTGCGTCCTTTGCCTATCGGGATCGGCTCGAGGGCATCCCGATCCACGATGAACAGGGGACGCACGACCGGCCGCACGACCTGACCTGCCGATACGAGCCGGCAACGATCGACCACCTGCTCGATACGCTCGGATCGAGGCCCTGGCTTCAGCCGCGGCCACGGATTGCCGTCTTCCTCGCCGTCCATGACCAGAAACGCAGCTTCATGCTGACCAGCGACGGCGACGAAAGCCCCTATATGGCCGAGTCGCTCGCCGCCGCGACCGTGCCTCTCGCACTTGAAGCAAGGCTGCCGGCCCGCAAAACGCTTGCCGCGGAAAAGCTCGGCCTCGACGTCCTGTCAGCCGAAGAAGCTGCGCAACTGGAACGGCTCGCAAAGAAGATCGGCGGCGATGTCGCGCTCGCCGGGACGATCTCCTGGAGCGACAAGGCGCTCGGCTGGATAGCCGCGTGGCAACTCGCTAGCGCCGGGAAGACGCACCGGTGGCAGCTCCGCGGCGTCAGCTTCGACGACGCCTTTCGCAATGCGATCCGCGGGACAGCGCAGGTCCTGTCGGGTAACGGCGAGCCTTGACGCAGACTGGAGCGCCGTGCGTTCAAATGAACGCACAAAGGATGCTCCAGCGCTTCGATTCTAGAGCACCTTATCTGCTTTGGGTGATTCCATCTGAAAACGGGATGCTCTAGGCCTTCGCGCGCCAGTGGCGTGCCAGTCAGTCTCAGCGATGGAAATCACCGGGCCGTCGACCAGCCGTTGCTTTAGCCGAGCGTACCGATCAGTTCCCGATAGGCCGCTTCCGGAAATGCCTTCAATGTGCGGGTGCGGACATTGCCGTTCATGCCGAGCGTTAACGCAAACCGCGCAGCGACCGCGTCATCAGGTGCTTCGCAGATTGCGACCATGTCGTATTCACCCATGGTCAGATAGAAATCCTTGAAGGACCCGCCCATTTCGGTAAGTACCTTCTTGGCAGCATCCAGCCGCTTCGGAGACTCGCGCACATTCTTGATACCCTGCTCGGTCCAATTGAGAAGCACGACATAAGTAGTCATCTCACACCTCCCGCAGAACATCCCGCTTTCGGATGAAAGCGAACAAAATGCTCTGGATTTAAAGAACTAGCGGGATGAGGAAAAGTGTACGCGGCCCGCATCCCGCTCCAACTCACTAGAATCGATCACAATGATTTTTGGTCGATTCGATCTAAAATCATTGTGATCTCGCGCGCCGATGATGCGTACATCGCATGGGCGCTCTCGGTTCACACCCGCGGTGCGTCCTCTCCTGCGTCGCGGGCTCGTTGCGAGCCGCAAATTATAATCCCGTGGTCATGGGCGAACAAGCGCGACCGGAACAGGGTGCGTCCGCAAAAACCAGAAAGATGGCCGCACAAAAAAGCCGGACGCGAGGCCCGGCTTCTTCGAAATCTCAGTGGCGCTTAGCTGTCGAGGAACGAGCGCAGCTTGCGCGAACGGCTCGGGTGCTTGAGTTTCCTCAGCGCCTTCGCTTCGATCTGGCGGATACGTTCGCGGGTGACCGAGAACTGCTGGCCGACCTCTTCGAGCGTGTGGTCCGTGTTCATGCCGATGCCGAAGCGCATGCGCAGCACGCGCTCTTCGCGCGGCGTCAGCGAAGCGAGAACGCGGGTCGTCGTTTCACGCAGGTTCGCCTGGATGGCGGCGTCGATCGGCAAGAGCGCGTTCTTGTCCTCGATGAAATCGCCGAGATGTGAATCTTCCTCGTCGCCCACCGGCGTTTCGAGCGAGATCGGCTCCTTGGCGATCTTCAGCACCTTGCGCACCTTCTCGAGCGGCATGGCGAGCTTTTCGGCCAGTTCCTCCGGCGTCGGCTCGCGGCCGATTTCGTGCAGCATCTGGCGCGAGGTGCGAACGATCTTGTTGATCGTCTCGATCATGTGCACCGGAATGCGGATCGTGCGGGCCTGGTCGGCGATCGAGCGGGTGATCGCCTGCCGGATCCACCAGGTGGCATAGGTCGAGAACTTGTATCCGCGGCGATACTCGAACTTGTCGACCGCCTTCATCAGGCCGATATTGCCTTCCTGAATGAGATCCAGGAACTGCAGACCGCGGTTCGTGTACTTCTTGGCGATCGAAATGACGAGACGCAGGTTGGCCTCGACCATTTCCTTCTTGGCGATACGCGCCTCGCGTTCGCCCTTCTGCACCATGGAGACGATGCGGCGGAACTCGGCGATGGAAATGCCGGTTTCCGTCGCGAGATTCTGGATCTCCTGGCGGATATCCCGGATCGTCTGGTTCTCGGCCCTTGCAAACTCCTTCCAACCCTTGCCGGCGAGATTGCTGATCGACTTCATCCAGTTCGGATCGAGTTCGGCACCCGAATACTGTTCCAGGAAGGAGTCGCGCTTGACGCCGTAGGACTCGGCAAGGCGCAGCAGCCGGCCTTCGTTCTGCATCAGGCGCTTGGAAATGTCGTAGAGCTGCTCGACCAGCGCATCGATGCGGTTCTGGTTGAGCGACAGCGACTTCACCGCCTTGATCAGCTCGTCCTTCAGTTCCTTGTAGCGGCGCTCCTGTGCAGGCGACAGGGTGCCGGTGGCGGCAAGACGCGCCTCGACCTGCTGGTCCTGCAGCTTGCGGAGCTTCTTGTAGGTCTCGGCGATGATGTCGAGCGTTTCCATCACCTGCGGGCGCAGTTCCGCTTCCATCGCGGCGAGCGAGAGGTTCGATTCATCATCGTCCTCTTCTTCTTCCTCCGGTGGCTGGCCATCGCCGCCGACATTGGTGATGTCGTCGTCATTGGCTGCGGCTGCGCGCGTCTTGCGCACCTTTTCCTTCTCTTCGGCGGCCTTGCGGTCAGCCTCGATCTTTTCCGGGCTCTGGAACTGCGGGGCAGCCTTCGCCTCGGGACCGGAATAGGTGGTTTCGAGATCGATGATCTCGCGCAGAAGCGTCTGCCCTTCGTTCAGTTCATCGCGCCAGATGATGAGTGCCTGGAAGGTAAGCGGGCTCTCACAGAGACCCGCGATCATCGTTTCGCGACCGGCCTCGATGCGCTTGGCGATCGCAATTTCGCCTTCACGGGAGAGAAGTTCAACCGAGCCCATCTCGCGCAGGTACATGCGCACCGGATCGTCGGTACGATCGGTCGGTTCCTTCTTCTTGCCGGTCGCAAGCGCGGTACCGGTGGAGGTGGCCAGTTCGCCGCCTTCGCTGTCGCCGTCGTCACCGCCGTCTTCGTCGTCACCGCCACTGGCAGCTTCCTCGGCTTCCTCATCTTCGATGACATTGATGCCCATGTCGGAGAGCATGGCCATCGTGTCTTCGATCTGCTCGGAGGTGACTTCTTCGGACGGCAGGACCGAATTCAGTTCGTCCATCGTCACGTAGCCGCGCTTCTTGGCGGCCTTGATCATCTTCTTGACAGCGTCGTCGGAAAGGTCGAGAAGCGGGCCGTCCGGAGCGCCTTCGCGTTCAACGTCTGCTTCTTCGTTTTCTTTGACTTTAGTTGCCATTTATTCGTCGCTTTCCTTGTCGCAACCAGCGTGCGCCTGGTGCCAATGCCGCTTCGTGGTTCGGGCGCCGCGCACCCGCCACCGAATCATTTCCCCTGACGTAACGGGATGATGTTTAATTCCTGATTAACCACGACAGCGATCGCGGTTGAGCGGGCAGGCTTCGACAGCCCTGCCACTGAAACCTCTCAGGCATGATTTTCCTATCCGCCGTACCGTGTCGCCATTTCTGCCTGAAATGGTGATTCCCAGAATTTTTGATCCCGTCAAGCATTTCCGGTGAAAAACCGCGTAAATCGGCAAAAAACGCTACTCCGCGGGTTTTTGCGCTGTTTATCAGCTTTCGCTCAAGATGTAGGAGCAGTCCAAAAAAAGACAAGGGTGGCGCTGGTTTTCCCGAGATCCAAGCCGGCAAAGCAGCAATCCGGCAGCGCGCATTGGCGCGATCCGCGGCGCTTACCAGTCCATCACCACCTTGCCGGAATTTCCCGACCGCATCGCCTCGAAGCCCTCACGGAAATCGTCGATCCCGATCCGGTGGGTGATGACCGGCGAGAGATCCAGCCCGCCCTGGACGAAGGCGATCATCTTGTACCAGGTCTCGAACATCTCGCGTCCGTAGATGCCCTTCAGGTTGAGCATCTTGAAGATGACCTTGTTCCAGTCGATCTCGAATCCGGCCGGTGCGATGCCGAGGATGGCGATCTTGCCGCCGTTGTTCATCTTGTCGATCATGTCGCGGAAGGCCGGCGCCGCGCCCGACATTTCAAGACCTACGTCGAAACCTTCGGTCATGCCGATCGATCGCATGACGTCGGCGAGGTTTTCCTTGGAGGCATCCACGACATGGTCGATGCCGACCTTGCGGGCGAGTTCGAGGCGCGTCGGGTTGATGTCGGTGATCACCACCTTGCGTGCGCCAGACCGCTTGGCAACCATGGCACCCATGATGCCGATCGGTCCCGCCCCGGTGACGAGCACGTCCTCGCCGACGAGATCGAAGGAAAGCGCCGTGTGGACGGCATTGCCGAAGGGATCGAAGATGGCGGCGATCTCGTCCGGCACATCATCCGGGATCGAGACGACATTATATTCAGGGATGCAGACGAACTCGCCGAAGGAGCCCGGACGATTGACCCCAACTCCAAGCGTGTTGCGGCAGAGATGGCCCCTGCCTGCCCGGCAGTTGCGGCACTTGCCGCAAACGATGTGGCCCTCGCCCGACACCCGTTCGCCCACGTGATGCTTGGTGACGGCGGAGCCGACCTCCGCTATTTCGCCCATGAACTCATGGCCGACGACCATCGGCACGGGAATCGTCTTCTGCGCCCACTGATCCCAGTTCCAGATATGAACGTCGGTGCCGCAGATCGCCGACTTCTTCACCCGGATCAAGACATCGTTGGGGCCTACTTCCGGCACCGGCACGCGCTCCATCCAGAGCCCGACTTCCGGCTTCGTCTTGACCAGCGCCTTCATCATGTTCGTCATCGCAAGATCCTCCGCCCCTCACCCTAACTCGTCAGATCACGCCGAGATCGCGACCGACCTCTTCGAAAACGGCGATCGCACGCCGGACGTCCTGCTCGCTGTGGGCGGCCGACATCTGGGTTCGGATCCGCGCCTGGCCCCGCGGCACCACGGGGAAGGAGAAGCCGATGACATAGACGCCCTTCTGAAGCATCCGGGCGGCCATCTCCTGGGCAAGCGTGGCGTCACCTAGCATAACGGGAATGATCGGATGCCCTTCGCCGGCAAGCGTGAAGCCGAGCTTCGACATTTCGGCGCGGAACAGCGCGGCGTTCGCATAAAGCCGTTCGCGCAGCTCATCGCCGTTCTCGATCAGATCGAAGACCTTGAGCGAGGCGGCGGCGATGACGGGAGCCAGCGTGTTGGAGAAAAGATAGGGGCGCGAGCGCTGCCGCAGCCAATCGACGATTTCGGCCTTGGCCGAGGTGTAACCGCCCGAGGCACCGCCGAGCGCCTTGCCGAGCGTGCCGGTGATGATGTCAATCCTGCCCTCGACGCCGCAATGCTCGGCGGAGCCGCGTCCGTGCTTGCCGACGAAACCGACCGCATGGCTGTCATCGACCATGACCATCGCGCCGTATTTCTCGGCAAGGTCGCACACACCCTGAAGATTGGCGATGATGCCGTCCATCGAGAAGACACCATCGGTGGCGATCAGCTTGAAGCGGCTGCCTTCAGCCTTCTTCAACTCCTCCTCGAGCGCTGCCATGTCGTTGTTGGCGTAGCGGAAGCGCTTCGCCTTGGAGAGGCGCACGCCGTCGATGATCGAGGCATGGTTCAACGCATCGGAGATGACCGCGTCTTCTTCTCCGAGCAATGTCTCGAACAGCCCGCCATTGGCATCGAAGCAGGAGGAATAGAGGATCGTGTCCTCCATTCGAAGGAAGGAGGAGATGCGGGCCTCGAGTTGCTTGTGCTCTTCCTGTGTGCCGCAGATGAAGCGCACCGAGGCCATGCCGTAGCCGTAGCGATCGAGCGCCTGCTTGCCGGCCGTGGCAAGCTCTTCGTTGTCGGCGAGACCGAGATAGTTGTTGGCGCAGAAGTTCAGCACGCGATCGCCGGACGCCACCTCGATTTCACCCGCCTGCTTCGAGGTGATGACACGCTCGGACTTGTAAAGGCCGGCGGCCTTCAGGCCCTCAAGTTCAGAACGAAGATGGGACAGAAAGGCTTGGGTCATGGCGGCCGCTCTCGCTGTAAGAAGGACGTTCGAATCGGGGCACCGCGCGTTCGCACGCTGTGGGCACCCGACATCTTAAATCTGCGCATAGGCTCCTGCGAAGCTCGATTTCGAACTTCACTGGAGCGTTAGACGACTACCACGACAACCCGCCTCTTGCAGCAATTTCCAGCGCCCTCGGAGGGCCGGAACGCATGGACCGGCGAAAACGACAGGGGCTTTCACGCAGGGCGCCGCCTCCGGATAGTTTCTGTCTCCCGGAGCGCCTCAGGCGACATTTTCATTCGCGAGATGCGGAGCGGTCCACGGGGCCAGACTGAAGCTGCTATCCATCGAGATAGCTGTCGATGACGGCCAGGAATGCCTCGCCGTAGCGTTCGCGCTTGCTCTCGCCGATGCCGGGAATATCGAGAAGGTCGTCGAAATCGCGCGGACGCTGCTTCGCCAGCGCGATCAACGTTGTGTCCGGGAAGACGACATAGGGCGGCACGTTCAATTCCTTGGCGATCGAGAACCGCTCGGCGCGCAGACGTTCGAAAAGCTCGAGATCGGAGCCGGCGAGATCGGCTCTCTCACGCTGGGCGCCGGATTTCGCTGTTCGTGCGGCCTTGCCCGAGGTCGGCCTATCCTTGCGGAAGAACACCTGGCGCTCGCGTTTGAACACCGCGCGCGCCTCCGGCTCGAGCTGGATCGCCCCGAAGGCGGATTGATCGACCCGGACGAGGCCGGCGGCGAGCAACTGTCGAATCACCGATTGCCACGTTCGTGCCGGCAGGTCCTTACCGGCACCGAAGACCGGCATATCGACATGGCCGAAGCGCTCAGTCTTCTCGTTGATCGTCCCCATGAGCACATCGATCACGTGGCCGGCGCCGAAGCGCTCGCCGGTGCGGTAGACGGCGGCGAGCGCCTTGATCGCGGCTTCGGTGCCGTCCCAGGTCTCGACCGGCTTCAGGCAGGTGTCGCAATGGCCGCAGCGGCCGGGATGCGCCTCTCCGAAATGCGCAAGGATCGCCTGCCGCCGGCAGCCCGCGGTCTCGCAGATCGCAAGCAGCGCATTGAGCTTCGCCCGCTCGATGCGCTTGATCTCCTCCGCGGCGCCGCCCTCGTCGATCATCCTCCGGCGCTGGATGACATCGGCCATGCCATAGGCCATCCAGACCTCCGAGGGCAGCCCATCGCGCCCCGCGCGGCCGGTTTCCTGGTAATAGGCTTCGACCGACCCCGGCAGATCGAGATGGGCGACGTAGCGGACATCCGGCTTGTCGATGCCCATGCCGAAGGCGACCGTCGCCACCAGACAGAGATCCTCCTCCTTCAGGAATGCATCCTGATGGGCGTCGCGCAGGACGCGGTCCATGCCGGCATGATAGGGAAGCGCGCGCACCCCTTGCGCGTTCAGCCATTCGGCCGTGTCCTCGACCTTGGCGCGGGACAGGCAATAGACGATGCCGCTCGATCCCTTGAAGCGGGAGAGAAAGCGAAGAAGCTGATGGCGCGGTTGGTCGCGCTCCACGATCTCATAGGCAATGTTCGGCCGGTCGAAGCTGGTCGTGAAGATCTTCGCTCCGGTGAGCGCCA
Organism: Sinorhizobium sp. 8-89; assembly: GCF_030124325.1. Classification (GTDB taxonomy): domain Bacteria; phylum Pseudomonadota; class Alphaproteobacteria; order Rhizobiales; family Rhizobiaceae; genus Sinorhizobium. The sequence continues at coordinate 298,565 of NZ_JASKLR010000003.1, read as the reverse complement.
GCCGCTCGATGATATCGTCGCGCGTATGCGGATCCGCCGTGGCCGTCAGTGCGACGCGCGGCACGCCTGGAAAGCGCGACGCGAGGCAGTCGAGGCCGCGGTATTCCGGCCGGAAGTCATGTCCCCATTGCGAGACGCAATGGGCTTCGTCGATCGCGAAGAGCGCGATATCCATATCGCCGATCATCTCGGTGAAACCGTCGGTGACGGCGCGCTCCGGCGTGACATAAAGCAGGTCGAGCGCGCCCGCCGAAAGCGCGCGTCGGACCGCGATCGCCTCGTCGCGCGTCAGAGAGGAATTGAGCGCAGCGGCGCGAATGCCGAGCTGCTTCAGCGCCTCGACCTGGTCGCGCATCAAGGCGATCAAGGGAGAAACGACAATGCCCACACCTCGGCGGCAGAGTGCCGGGATCTGGAAGCAGAGCGATTTGCCCGCGCCCGTCGGAAAGAGGACCACCGCATCGCCGCCCGCCGCCACGTGCTCGACGACGTCCTGCTGCTTTCCCCGGAAAGCGGAGTAACCGTAGACGCGTTTCAGAACGTCGAGAGGATTGGCGGCGCCTTCTCTTTCGAACAGGGGCACAGTACTGTGGGTTCTTTCGGACATGGAATCGCTTTCGTGAGGCGTGCAGTATGGGATTTGTGCACGCCGGATGTAAACGGGACGGAGACTTGCCCTTCACCCTGCCCTCTCCCCGCGAGCGGGGCGAGGGTGCGTCGCATCTGGGGCTCGCGTTGTGCACCAACTGCACGAGGCCTTGCAGAGCCGGCGCGGCAGACGGATGAGGGGCAGTCCATGCGACGCTACCGCGCGGCCGGACCCTTCACCCTCCCCGAAAGCACGCCGAAGCCTTCGATGATGGCTTCCTGGTTCTCAAGCCGCGTCACTTCGAGCTGGACCTCCTGGAGCGTCCGCAGCAGCTGTGGCACGACCTCGAGGTCCCCCTCCTCGGTGGCGTGCGCCAGTTCACGTTCCAGCTCGCGCCGCTGCCAATGAAGGGCTTTGCTGCGCCTGTGGAGCGCAAGCGCCTGGAGATAGCCTTCGCGCGCATCTTCCGGCGCCGCCGCGGTCGTCGCGGTCCAAAGGCGCGCATAGCGGATCTGCTGATCGAGCGCACCGATCAGTGCGCCGAAACCCTCCGCCTCCAGTTGCTCGATGAGGGCTTCCCGCGTCAGCCGCGGCCCGTTTGCCGCCGCAGCATTCAGCACCGCCGCCCAGCAGCGCTGTAGATCGCGGTTATCGAACTCGATGGTCGAGATCTCGTCATATTCATCGAAGAGCAATTGCGGATGGTTGACAATGGTGAGCGCCAGCACGCTCTCGCGCAGAAGCGGCACCGCCTGCTGGCCGCTGACGATGGAGGAGCGCGCGAGCCGCTCTGATATGGCCGTCGGACCGGCTGCGGTGCGCCCACCGCCGGCGCCTCTCTGGCCGCCACTCTGGCGCCCGCCCCGCTCGAACGACCGCCGTTCGTTCCTGAACAGCGCACTGCCCTGCAGAAAGGCATTGAGGCGGTCGCGCATGTCCTGCCCATAGTGGCGGCGCACGCTTTCGTCAGCGATGACGGAGGTCACCTGCCGCAGCCGCGCTTCGAGTTCGGCGCGTTTTTCCGGCGTGTCGAATGCGCCGCCCTGCACTTCACGCAGCCATACCATTTCGGCGAGCGAGCGGGCGTTGGCGAGCACCTTGTCGAAAGGTTCGCGCCCGTCATGGCGGACGAGATCGTCCGGGTCCTTGCCGTCCGGCAGCATGGCGAACCGGACCGATCGCCCGGGTTTGAGATGGGGGAGCGCCAGATCGACGGCGCGGTTGGCAGCGCGGATGCCCGCACCGTCGCCATCGAAGCAGAGCACCGGCTGCGGCGTCATCTTCCAGAGAAGGTCGAGCTGATTTTCAGTGAGCGCGGTTCCGAGTGGCGCGACGGCATTCTCGATGCCGGCCTGATGGAGCGCGATCACGTCCATATAGCCCTCGACCGCGATGATCGTTCCCGCCCCATCGGCGCCCTGCGAAGCCCGCCTGGCGCGCGCGAAATTGAACAGAACGTTGCCCTTGTGGAAAAGCTCCGTCTCGTTCGAGTTCAGATATTTGGCCGGCGCGTCGGGCGACATGGCGCGGCCACCGAACGCAATCACCTTCTCGCGCGAGGAAAGGATCGGAAACATGATGCGGTCGCGGAAACGGTCGTAGGAGACCGGCACGTCGGGCCCATGAACCACCAAGCCGCACGCTTCGATCTGTTCCTTGCCGACGCCCTTGCCGGCCAGAAATTCCTTCAGCGCATTGCGGCTGTCGGGCGCGAAGCCCAGGCGAAAGGTCTCGATCGTGCGGCCGGTCAGCCCCCGCTCACGCAGGTAGGCCCGTGCCTTGGCACCATTCGCCGTCTGGAGCTGGTCCTGGAAGAACTGCGTCGCCATTTCCATGACGTCGAGCAGGCTGGTGCGCTCCTTCTCGCGCCGCTCGGCCTGCGGGTCGGGTTGCGGCATCGCGACGCCGGCCATGTCGGCGATCTGCTGCACGGCTTCAGGGAAGCTCAATCCTTCGAGGTCGGTCAGGAAGCGGAAGTGGTCGCCGGAAACGCCGCAGCCGAAGCAATGATATCGGCCCTTGCGGTCCTCGCAGTGAAAGCTCGGCGACTTTTCGCCATGGAACGGGCAGCAGGCCCAGTAGTCGCCGCGCGAAACATTGGTCTTGCGCCGATCCCAGGTGACGCGCTTGCCGACCACGTCCGAAATCGGAACGCGATCGCGTATCTCGTCAAGGAAGGACGGTGAAAAGCGCATGAATACCTCTGATCAGTCTTCCATATAAGCGGCATGGCGAGCGGAAGCCACAGCCGCCCTGCTTCGTGCCCGCAATTCACAGGCACGAACTCCAGGCTGAAGGCATGATCTTTGCGAGGGCGCGCCGATAAATTGAGGCGTCGCAAGATTTCCGAAACAGATCGGAAGGGTAGCGGCGCCCGCTGCAAAGCGGGCGCACAGGCTTACTTCAGCAGGTCCTTCACAAGGCCGGACGCCTTGGCGAAGTCCATCTGGCCGGGATAGCGCTCCTTCAGCGCGTTCATGCACTTGCCCATGTCCCGAAGGCCGTGGGCGCCCGTCTCCTGGACGACGGCGGCGCAGGCCTGCTTCACCTTGTCCTCGGAAAGCTGTTCGGGCAGGAACTGATTGATGACAGCAATTTCCTGGCGTTCCTGCTCCGCGAGCTCGGGGCGTCCGCCCTCGTCATAGATGCGGGCGGATTCCTCGCGCTGTTTGATCATCTTGGCGAGGATCTGCATGATCTCGTCATCGCCGACCGGGTCCTTTCCGTGGCCGCGATTGGCAATGTCGCGATCCTTGATCGCCGCCTGGATCAACCGGACGGTCGATGTGCGCCGCGTATCCTTGGCTTTGAGTGCGTCTTTCAATGCGTTCGCGAGTTGGTCGCGCATGTCTTTACTCCATGTCGAAACCGGCCCGCGGTGCTTGTGCCCGGAACCGGCTCGATTACGTCGTTGTTGTCGTCGTCTTAAACCAGTGCGGCAGGTACAATCAAACGGATTAGGCAACCAATTGAATTATAAGGAACTTTATTTCCTTACAATTCACGGCGGCCGGTTGACCCGATCGACGCCTTTGGCTATTTTCCGGCACCTGCACGACATCGGCATGAAACCTTTTCTCGCGGGGTTCCCGCGCGCCATGCCGCATGCACTTGAAATGGCGATGAACCGACCGGCTTTCAAGCCGCGCTTTCCGCCGCAACGGGATAGGAACGATGACCGCGACACCCGCATGGACAACTCAAAAACCCACCGCCCTTCTCGTTCTGGCCGATGGTACCGTGATTGAAGGCAAGGGCATCGGCGCGACCGGCAAGGTTCAGGCCGAAGTCTGTTTCAACACGGCGCTGACCGGATACCAGGAGATCCTGACTGACCCCTCCTATCTCGGCCAGATCGTCACCTTCACGTTCCCGCATATCGGCAACATCGGCACCAATGACGAGGATATCGAAGACCTGACGCCCGCCGCCCGCCACGGTGCCGTCGGCGTGATCTTCAAGGCCGACATCACCGAACCGTCGAACTACCGCGCCGCCAAGCACCTCGACGCCTGGCTGAAAGCGCGCGGCATCATCGGCCTCTGCGGCATCGACACGCGCGCCCTGACCGCCTGGATCCGCGAAAACGGCATGCCGAACGCAGTCATCGCCCACGACCCCGCCGGCGTCTTCGACGTCGATGCGTTGAAGGCTGAGGCCAAGGCCTGGAGCGGCCTTGAAGGCCTCGACCTCGCCAAGGTCGCGACCTCCGGTCAGTCCTACCGCTGGAACGAAAAGCCCTGGGTCTGGAACGAGGGCTACTCGACGCTCGGCGAAACCGACGCCGCCTATCACGTCGTGGCCCTCGACTATGGCGTCAAGCGCAACATCCTCCGGCTCTTTGCCGGCCTCAACTGCCGGGTCACGGTTCTGCCGGCTCAGTCAAGCGCCGAGGAAGTGCTCGCCCTCAATCCGGACGGCATCTTCCTCTCGAACGGTCCGGGAGATCCGGCCGCGACCGGCGAATACGCCGTACCGGTGATCCAGGACCTGCTGAGGACCGACATTCCAGTCTTCGGCATCTGCCTCGGTCACCAGATGCTGGCGCTGGCGCTCGGCGCCAAGACCGAAAAGATGCATCAGGGGCACCACGGCGCCAACCATCCGGTCAAGGATCACACCACCGGCAAGGTCGAGATCGTCTCGATGAACCACGGCTTCGCAGTCGATTCGAAGTCCCTGCCGAAAGGTGTTGAAGAGACTCACATTTCGCTCTTCGATGGCACGAACTGCGGCCTGCGTGTGACCGGCAAGCCCGTCTTCTCGGTCCAGCACCATCCGGAAGCCTCGCCGGGTCCGCAGGACAGCCACTATCTCTTCCGCCGCTTCCTCAATCTCGTGCGCGAGAAGAAGGGCGAACCGGCGCTCGCCGAACGCTGAGAAACACAATCCGCTTCTTAAAGGCCCGCTCCCGCGGGCCTTTATTTTTTCGACGTCTGCGGCAGCATCAAATTTCGCCGAGCCGCGCCGCGATGAAATCGACGGCGGCACGCACGGACGGCAACTGCCCGCGCCGGTGCGGCATCAGGATCGTCGTTGTCACACGACCCGCAGTCCACTCCGGCAGGATGCGCACGAGCGCGCCGCGGGCGATCTCGTTGCGGCAAAGCTTGCCGGGCGAGGCGGTAATGCCGAGCCCCGCCACCGCGGCCTCGCGCAGAACATGCGATTCATCCGCCACGAAGCGCGGCTTCGGCGACACGCCGACAATCGTTCCGTCCGCATGCTCCAAGGTCCAGCCCGCCGATGCCAGCGATGTCAGCAAGCCGTCGTGATGCTCCAGATCTTCAGGATTTTCGGGAACGCTGCGCCGATTGAGATAGGCTGGCGACGCCACCAGCCAAATCGTTTCGGAAGCGACACGGCGCTGCACGAGGCCGGAATCCGGAAGCGGCCCGAAATGGTCGCGCACGGCGATGTCGAATCCTTCCTGGATGAGGTCGACGAACCGATCCGTCGCATGCATCACGACGCGGATTTTCGGATAGGCGACCGCCAGTTGCGGCAATAGCGGTGCGAGTGAGAGCTGCGTCGTCGGGACGGATGCCGTGATCCTCACCGTGCCGCTTGGCTCGGCAAGCCTGCCCTTGACCACGCTTTCGGCCGCTTCCGCTTCGATGAGCATTGCCGCCGCGTGACGATAGAAATCCTCCCCCGTTTCGGTCACCGCGAAACGGCGCGAGGTGCGGTTGATGAGCCGAACGCCTAGCGCTTTTTCGAGTTCCGCCACGCGCTTGCTAAGCGTCGATTTCGGTACGCTGAGCGCGCGCGCCGCCGGAGCGAAGCCCCCGTGATCCACGACGTGGACGAAGAGCATGAAGTCGTTAAGGTTCGCCATAGTCCCGATCGATCGTCCACATTCATAGATGATAAGTCCACACTTTCCCATCTAGCACAAGTTCGTCCACGAATGCATCTCTTCCTCATCGTTCATTCGAAACCAAGAGGAATAGATCGTGACCATCTATCAAGGAAAGAAGGCCGTCGTGATCGGCGGCACCCACGGCATGGGACTGGCGACGGTCGCACGGTTGGTCAGTGGCGGCGCAGACGTGCTGCTGACCGGACGCAACGAAGGCAATGTCGCAACGGTCAGAGAGACGTTCGGCGCGCGCGTCCACGCCCTGCGCTCTGACATCGCCGATCTCAACGACATCGCGGTTCTCGGTGCGGCCGTTGGTCAGAAGCTCGGCGCGATCGACCTTCTCCACATCAACGCCGGCATTTCGGAACTCGAGGCGTTCGACAAGGTTAGCGAGGCCTCCTACGATCGTCAGTTCGCCATCAACACCAAAGGCGCGTTCTTCACTGTCCAGCGGCTGGCGCCGCTGATCCGCGAGGGCGGTTCCATCGTCTTCACCTCATCGGTTGCCGACGAAGGCGGGTACCAGGGCATGAGCGTCTACAGCGCCACCAAGGCGGCGCTCGTCTCCTTCGCCTCCGTGCTCGCTACCGAGCTTCTGCCGCGCGGCATCCGCGTCAACACGGTCAGCCCAGGTTTCATCGACACACCGACCAAGGGTGCCGCGGGCCTTACGGATGCCGAACGCTCAGACTTCAAGGCGCTCGGCGACGCGGTCACACCGATGAAACGCAACGGCACCGCCGACGAAGTGGCGCGCGCCGTGCTGTTCCTGGCCTTCGACGCAACCTTCACCACTGGCGCAAAGCTCGCCGTTGACGGTGGCCTTGGCCAGAAGCTGTCCACCGCAGCCTGACACCCGGGAGAAAGATCATGAGCAGGATTTCCATTCTCGGCCTTGGCGCCATGGGTTCGGCGCTGGCGGCAACGCTCATTCGAAAGGGCCACGACGTCACGATCTGGAACCGGACATTGCTACGGACCGAGCCGCTTGCCGCCATCGGTGCGAGCGTTGCGGCGAGCCCGGCCGAGGCGGTCGCGGCCAGCGAGCTTGCGATTGTGTGCGTCGTCGACTACGCCGCCGCCCGTGCGGTTCTGGCGCTGGCAGGAGATGCACTCCGTGGCCGCGATCTTGTCAATCTCACCAATGGCACGCCCGACGATGCGAAGAGTCTTGGCGCATGGGTGGAGGCAAAGGGCGCGCGTTATCTCGACGGCGGCATCATGGCGGTCCCGCCGATGATCGGCGAGGCCGGTGCCCTGATCCTCTACAGTGGCTCGGGCGCCCTTCTCGAAAAGCATGAGGCAGCGCTCGGCGCGCTCGCTACCTGCCGTATGCTCGGCGAGGACCCAGGAATTGCGGCGCTCTATGACCTCGCCCTGCTGTCTGCAATGTACGGTCTCTTCTCAGGCTTCCTGCATGCCGGCGCGCTGGTGGCAAGCAGCGGCGGCAAGGTGGCTGATTTCCTGTCGCTCCTCCGGCCTTGGCTCGAAGCGATGAGCGGCACCCTCCCCGACCTTGCTGAGAAGATCGACAGCGGCCTGCATAGCCGCAATGTCGTCTCCAACCTCGCCATGCAGACGATCGCTCTTGAGAACATCGTCAGAGCGAGCGAGGAGAGTCACATTTCGCCCGACTTCATCGAACCCATGCGACAGCTCGCCGCCGCTCGGGTCGGTCAAGGTCATGGCGGGGACGATATCTCTGGCGTCGTCGAGCTGATCCGGAAGCAAAAGTGAATCCGTTTTCAACGCGATAGGCGCGTTGCGTGAATCGAATTCTCAGGCTGTTGAATCGACTTCTGAACAACAAAGCCCGCCAGTGCTGGCGGGCTTTCCGTCGTCGAGGATCGTTGCTGTTACCTGCAGGCGGCGCAGAAGCGCTGAATGCGCCGGCAGGCCTCTTCGAGCAGCGCCTCGGACGTCGCGTAGGAGATGCGGAAGTTCGGACCGAGGCCGAAGGCCGAACCATGGACAACCGCTACGCCTTCCGCCTCCAGAAGCTCCGATACGAAGTCCTCATCCGTCTCGATGACCTTGCCCGACGGCGCGGTCTTGCCGATGAGGCCAGCGCAAGACGGATAGACGTAGAATGCACCTTCCGGCGTCGGGCAGGAAATGCCCTTGGCCTGGTTCAACATCGAGACGACGAGATCACGCCGGCCTTGGAAAATCTCCTTGTTGCGCGGGATGAAATCCTGCTGACCGTTCAGCGCCTCGACAGCGGCCCACTGTGCGATCGAGGTCGCGCCCGAGGTCTGCTGCCCCTGGATCATGTCCATCGCCTTGATGAGTTGCAGCGGGCCTGCGGCATAGCCGATGCGCCAGCCGGTCATGGCATAGGCCTTGGAGACACCGTTCATCGTCAGCGTACGGTCGTAGAGGCCAGGCTCGACCTCGACCGGCGTTGCGAACTTGAAGTCGCCATAGGTCAGGTGCTCGTACATGTCATCCGTCAGAACCCAGACATGCGGATGCTTCATCAGCACGTCCGTCAACGCCTTCAGTTCGTCATGCGAATAGGCAGCGCCCGAAGGGTTGGATGGCGAGTTGAACACGAACCACTTGGTCTTCGGCGTGATCGCCTTTTCAAGGTCCTCGGCCTTAAGCTTGAAATTGTTTTCCTGCTTCGTCGAGACGAAGACCGGGGTGCCGCCGCAAAGTGCCACCATCTCCGGATAGGAGACCCAGTAAGGCGCCGGGATCACGACCTCATCTCCCGGGTTGAGCGTGGCCATAAAGGCGTTGAAAAGAATCTGCTTTCCACCGGTGCCGACGATCGTCTGCGCCGCGGTGTAATCGAGATTGTTCTCACGCTTGAACTTCTTCGCGATGGCCTCGCGCAGTTCCGGGATGCCGGAAACGGGCGTGTACTTCGTCTCGCCGCGGTTGATCGCATCGATCGCGGCCTTCTTGATGTTGTCCGGCGTATCGAAATCCGGCTCCCCTGCACCGAGGCCGATGACGTCGCGGCCTTTCGCTTTCAGCTCACGGGCTTTCTGCGAAACGGCGATGGTAGCGGAAGGCTTTACACGGGAAAGGGCATCGGCAAGGAAGGCCATGGTGTGAGGTCCTGATCGTTTCGAAACGGCGTGAAGCGCTACGGAACGGGAAGTCAGGCTCCATAGCGGTTAGGTCTATGTCGAAAGAAGCCCGGTCTTGCAAGCGCTTGAGGGGGAAAAACGCCGCCAAGGCCGCTCAAAATGCGTCACCATGACAAAGTTTCATGAATACCATCAAGGCGATCGATCGCCACGCCACGACTTCGACACCCACACCTTCTGACAAGGCCGGTTTTCCGTGACAGCCAGGCGGTCCGCACGATGGCGAACATGGGGCACCAGGCGACGCCGCCCGCTTCGGATTTTTCTCAAGAAAATCAGCGTGTTTTGCCCTTTTTCGCAACGCCTTAATTTGGTCACAACAACTGTCGCAGAGCGCCGCAATTTAGTCCAGCAACAGCCGATTTCCGGGTCTTTTCTACCCTGACGCGAATGCATTGGCATCGTGGGGGTATGCAATGTTTCTCGATGACGAAATCGCCGCCGCGCGAACGCGGCGCAACGAGGTGCGCTGGGGCTTCTACCTGGCGCTCGCAGCACTTGCAGCCTGCATCGTGATGATACTCGGTCTGATGGCACAAGCTTCGGCGCAAACGGCCAAGGCCAAACCGCAGCGGCTGGTCACGCTTCTCGAGCAGCAGCGGCCGAACATATTTGAAGCGGCAGTCGGGAATCGCGACGAACGCGCCATGGTGGTCGCGGACCGCGTCGCGGACGCGCCGACGGCCCATGCCGCAAGCCTGATGGCCGAGGCAAACAGCCAGGTGAACCTGCCGCAGACGGCAACTGCGGCCGACCGGCAGATCCTGATCGGCCTGATGTTGCTTGCCATGGCGCTGATGTCCGGCACGACCTTCGCCCTCTGGCGGCAGCAGATCGCCTCCTTGGTTGTCGCAAGGGTTCACCACCATGGCTGACGACGATCTGCCCGAACAGCGCGCCGGCTTCCTCGCCCGACTGTCGGCAATCGAAACGATCGTCGTGGCGATCATCGCCCTCATTGCCCTTGCCGGTCTGCTGCTGATCGGCAAGGGTTTCTACATGAAGGCCAGGGCCGAGCTCGCTGGCGAACAGCGCGCTGTTCCGCTCACCACCGGCTCGATCTCCCGATAAAGCCGTTTTGATCCGATTTGACTTGAAACGCACCCCGCTGCGTCCCAGCTTACGCTACAGCGTTGCGCGTCTCATCGGTCGCGCAAGAACGCTGGAGCACTTTGAATTGCCGCATGTTTCCTTAAATCGGCTGAGATTTAAGGAAACATGCGGTAGACAAACGCAGCCCGGAGAATGCCATGCAGCGCTGGCTCTTAAGAGCAGGTTTGACCAATATTCAGGCCGGCTTGGCGCGGTCCACGGCCGCTCTGCTTTCCGGGCTTCTCTGCCTCGCTGCCCCGCAGCCAGCCTCCGCGCAGCGGGCGCAGGAATTTTCGACCCAGTCCGGCACCGTACTCGTCGAGACGCTCGCAACCGGGCTCAGCCATCCCTGGGCAGTCGAGGTGATGCCGGACGGCGGCCTCGTCGTCACCGAGCGCCCGGGACGGTTGCGAATCCTGCAGGACGGCAAGCTGTCGCCCCCGATCGAGGGTGTGCCCGACGTGGCCGCACGCGGCCAGGGCGGATTGCTCGATGTCGCCCTGGATCCAAAGTTCGCCACCAACCGCGTGCTTTATTTGACCTATTCCGCCCGAGGCGACGGCGGCTACGGTACGGTCCTCGTCCGAGCGGAACTCTCCGACGACCAGCGCAGCTTGACCGATGTGAAGGAAGTGTTCCGGATGAGCAAGTTCACCGGCGGGGGCCAGCATTTCGGCTCGCGCATCGCCATCGACAAGGACGGCAGCCTGTTCTTCGGTATCGGCGATCGGGGTCAGCGTGACCGTGCCCAGGACCCGCGGGATCATGCCGGCGCCATTCTGCACATCAACCCCGACGGCAGCATTCCGACATCCAACCCCTATCGCGGTGGCACCGAGGGTCGGGCGGAGATCTGGTCGAAGGGGCACCGCAATCCGCAAGGCATCACTTTCGACCAGGGCTACGGCAGGCTTTTGACGGTCGAGCATGGCGCGCGCGGCGGTGATGAAGTGAACAATCCACAGCCGGGCAAGAACTACGGCTGGCCGGTGGTCACCTACGGCAAGGATTACTCCGGCGCGGAGATCGGCGAAGGCACGGCCAAGGAGGGTTATGAACAGCCGCTCTACTATTGGGATCCGTCGATCGCCCCCGGAGCGCTTGCGGTTTACCGCGGCAGCATGTTTCCGGAATGGAACGGCGACCTGCTGATCGCCGCGCTGAAATACAAGCTGCTCGCCCGCCTGGAGCGGGACGAAAATGGCGCGATCACCTCCGAGGAGCGGCTGTTCGATGGCGAATTCGGCCGCATTCGGGACGTGATCGTCGCGCCGGACGGCGCGCTTCTGATGGTGACCGACGAAGAGAATGGCGCCGTACTCCGGGTCTCCAAGGCCCCGACGCAGTAACCGCGTTTGGAGCAATTCCAGAAACGAGGGTCTCCAGTCCCGAATTTCGGAGTTCGAAGCGTTGGATCATGTTCGAAGCGATGCCCGCACTTCCTTGCGAAACATGAACTTGAGCCCCGACCAGGTCGAATCGACGGCGCAGACCTTCACGTCGACGAGATCAAGCGGCAGAAATATCTCGCGCAAGGCATCCTCGGTCAGGGTCGTTGCGACACCCGAGGCCCTCTTCGGCCAAGAAACCCAGAACATTCCATCGGCCTTCAGCCGCGCCGCGAGCAGCACGGCCCGGGCTTCGAGCGCGGTCCGCTCGGTTTCGAAGACATGGATGTAGTCATAGCGGCGCGAGGCGACACGGTCGCTCGAGAGATCCATGAGCGACGTCTCGACAAGCGCAAGACCGGGGAAGGCTGCGATCTCGGGAAGTTCGGCTGGAACGGCGAGAAGGAGCGCGGCCTGCCCGTCGCGCAGCCCGAGCTTTTTTGCCAGCGGCGTTCCGGAATAGCCGGCGTTGCTCATTGCCGTTTCCTTCGTGGCTGCAGACCCCGATTTGTCGAGCGTCATCGTGGCGCGCCGATCTTGAGCCACAACGAAAGCGCGAGGATGAGGCTTGCCCGGCAAAAACGCAACTGATAGAGCGGCAAGGCAATTACCGGAGCGGCATGGCTTTGGATTGCTTCGATCCAAAACCGTTACGATCCGGGAGCACAGCCGTGACTCGCCTTCAGGCCAATCTCTTCCTGCTGTTTTCCGGCGCGATCTGGGGCGCCGGTTTCGTCGCCCAGTCGACGGCGATGGAGGCAATCGGTCCGCTCTGGTTCATCGGCCTTCGCTTCGCGATCGCGACGATCGTCGCGCTGCCGCTGGCGCTGGTCGAAACGAGGCTCGCCACGGCTCCGCTTCCGCGCAAGTCGATCCCCAACTTCGTTTTCATCGGCCTGGCGCTCTTCGGCGGCGCGGTGACACAGCAGGTCGGGCTGCTGACCACCAGCGTCACCAACTCCGGCTTTCTGACGGGGCTTTACGTCGTCTTCGTGCCGATACTGACCGTCGTGTTCCTGCGCCGCAAGCCGCACTGGGTCATCTGGCCGGGTGCCTTGCTTGCGAGCTTCGGCATCTTCCTGTTGAGCGGCGGAGCTCTGTCGAGCCTGACCGGCGGAGACCTTCTGACAATCGTCTGCGCCGTTTTCTGGGCGATCCAGATGCTGCTCGTCGGCATCTTCGCCTCCCATACCGGTCGGCCAATGCTGCTGTCGATGGTGCAATTCGCCGTCTGCGCCGTACTCGGTTGCCTGTTCGCGGCCTTCTCCGAACCCCTCAGCCTCGATGTGATCAGGAACGCCCTGCCCCAGATCCTTTACGCCGGCGTTTTTTCGAGCGGCGTTGCCTTCATCTGCCAGGTTGTCGGCCAACGCTACACGACCGCGCCACAGGCGGCGATCTTCCTGTCGAGCGAAGCCCTGTTCGCCGCCCTTTTCGGCGTACTGCTGCTTGACGAAGTCATCATGCCGATCGGTTATGTCGGCTGTGCCGTCATCTTCGTCGCGATGCTGGCGGTCGAGCTTGTTCCGGAACTGGCGAGAAGGCGTGAGGAGGCGGAAGCAGCCGCTTGAAGCGGCGCGCCGCGGCAAGATCTTCTGCACTGCTGCAAGCTGAACTTACCGTATTACTTATTACTGTCCAACAGTGCCGATTTTGCTTCTAATCGAGACGCTTAAGCGGATCGCGCGAGAGCACCGTAGTATTCCTTGCAGTTTTTCTGCAAAATTTGCGGCTTCGCTTTGATCGCGTGCGGAACATGAGACATATCAGACGCTTGCGATTTTTCGGCGAGGCTGCACAAAGCAGCGGCATGATCGAGAGCGACAAAATATGGCGCAAACAGTGTAGCCAAATCGCAGCTTTGTTCAAAAAGCTGTGATTTCAACAGCTTGCGATGCATTCCGAATATTCCACGCTTAAACCGCAACTGACCGGTTTTTGAGCAATGGGAAGCGGCAATACCTCGTCAGAAAAGTTTTGCTTGCCAATTCAAAATAAACCCATCAATCTTACTCTGTTCGGGCAATCTGCGAACACGGGAAGATCTTGAATATAAGCGGGCCGGAGACGCAAACCACTCCGGGCGGCCAGACCGGGGGGAGGCTTATTTCCCTTCCTATGGCTGGCTGCGAGAACAGGACCCTTTCCTCAAATGTCGAGAACTGCCTGCCGCCACGCCCATTTTGGGCAAAACTGCAATGCTGCCCGCGCCGTCAAGCGGGTGGAGAGAAAAGGACCTGACGCATGGCCGAAACTGGCACTGTAAAATTCTTCAACACCGACAAGGGCTTTGGTTTCATCAAGCCAGACAACGGTGGTGCAGACATCTTCGTACATATTTCTGCCGTGCAGGCTTCGGGCCTGAGCGGCCTTACGGAAAATCAGAAAGTAAGCTTCGACACCGAACCCGATCGCCGCGGCAAAGGCCCGAAGGCGGTCAACCTGCAGATCGCCGGCTGATACGGCGCCTTTTGACAGATTCAAGTTGGAGCCCGGCAACCTTGCCGGGTTTTTTCATTCAGGCTCCGTTCAGTTTGGGCGCCATAGAGTCCGGTCATCATGAAAACCGGAACTGATTCCGGCCCCATGCATAGGATTGAAGCCATGAACAAGTTCTTCAAAGCCGCCATTCTCTCGGTTGCCGCAGCCACGATGGTTCTCCCGACCGTCGGTACCGCCCACGCGGGTGGTCGCGATCACGACGACGCGTGGGCGGCGGGCGCCGTGGGCCTGGTCGCAGGCACGCTCATCGGCGGCGCGATCGCCTCGCAGCCGCGCTACTACAACGAGCCGGTCTACGTCGATCCGGAACCCGAATATTATGAACCGCGCCCGGTCTACCGGCCTCGCCCCGTTTACCAGCCGCGCCCGGTTTATCAGGCCCGCCCGGTCTATCGCCAAGTCGTTGTCGACAGCTATGATCTCGAGCCCTGGACGCCGGCCTGGTACCGCTATTGCTCGCAGCGCTACCGCTCGTTCGATCCGGACTCCGGCACCTTCGTCGGCTATGATGGTCTCCGGCATTTCTGCAGCGCCGGCTGATCTCATTTAAACGCAATGGCTTAAACAAAGGCACATGCCTCGCGTGAGGCATGTGCCTTTCTGATTCTCCCGGCCACCCATAGCTACGGCATGTTTCCTTCGATCGTTCACGGAGGAAACATCCAGCAGTATCAGAGGCCCCTGAGATAAGGATTGCTGCGGCGCTCCTCGCCGATCTGCCCGCCCGGGCCGTGGCCGCAAATGAATCCGACATTGTCACCGAGCGGCAGGATCTTGTCGCGAATCGAGGCAAGCAGTTGCTGGTGGTTGCCGCCCGGCAAATCGGTGCGCCCGATCGAACCGTGGAAGAGCACGTCACCGACATGAGCGAAGTTCTGCACCCGGTTGAAGTAAACGACGTGGCCCGGCGCATGACCCGGGCAATGCAGCACCTCGAAAACATGATCGCCGAACGAAACCGTGTCGCCGTCTTCGAGCCACCTGTCGGGCAGGACGTTCTCCACCTTCATCGTCAGGCCGAAGCGCTCCGCCTGGCTCTCCAATCGCTCAAGCAGGGGCTGGTCGTCCTTGTGCGGGCCGATGATCTCAAGCCCGAGCGCCTCCTTCAGCTCCTTGGCGCCGCCGGCATGATCGATGTGGCCATGCGTAAGCCATATCGCTTTCAGCGCGATACCGTTCTCACGAATGGTCTGCAGGATGATATCGACGTCGCCGCCCGGATCGACGATCACGCCCTCTTTGGTCTCACTGTCGAACAGCACCGTACAGTTCTGCTCGAAATGCGTAACCGGGATAATGCCCGCCTGTAACATGCAACCGCGCCTCGCTGCTGGATCGTCTTCAGGGTTAATGCAGGCGTACCTCCACGCTTCCCGTTCCGATCTGGACCTGTTTCGCGCCACCTATAGCGACATATGGGTGGGATGACAGCCCAATTCAGCGCAGCGCGGCGATTTCCGGTGCAGGCGTTGGCGAAGGGAATTGCACTGTCGTCAGCAGCAGGGCCGATACCGCCAGTTCCGATGCCACTACGACGATCACCAGCGGGCGAAGCCGCTGGGCCGTGGTCCTGCTTTCGTCGATGAGTTCCTGCTTCATTTCATCGCCCCCGGATTGCAACAGACCGCCCCTCCCGGCACGGGAAAGTACCGGCGCTTCAAGCGGCCGTTCGAGGAACTCGCCGGCCGGCCTTCTCGACCTGATCGCTTCTCGCAAAGCAATGTGTCTCATCCTCACATTTAGTGATGTCACGGGGGGAACATCCCGGCTGCACGAGGCGTTTCGCCTTCATCACGTAAGAGGAGCAAGACGATGAAAACCCCTTCCCCCCACCTGTTTCGAGCGGTCGCGGCAGCGGGTTTGATGCTCGCCGCCGGCGCGTCGACGGGTTATGCAGCAATGAGCGCCACCGCGGTTACGGATCTGAACATCCGCGCAGGCCCGGGGCCGCAATATCCGGCAATTGGTCTTGCAACGCGCGGCAGCGCCGCGGTTCTCGACGGATGCATCCAAGGCAGCAACTGGTGCCGGGTCAGCGTCAACGGTATGCGCGGCTGGGCCTATGCCAAATATCTGGCAACCGATATGGGCGGGTCCACCGTCGTTATCGAGCAGCGGCGCGCGGATCTCCCCATTCCTGCCGTGACCTATGAAGTGCAGCCTGGGGATCCGGTGATCGCCACGAGCCCCGAACCACTTGAACTGATCGGGCCGGTCGAGGAGGTTGATGCCATCACGCCGCCACCGGCGGTGCGCACTTACATCACCCAAAATCCTGCCGATACGGTCTATCTCGATGGTGAGGTCGTCCTCGGGGCCGCATTGCCGAACACGGTCGCCGTCCGGCAGATCCCGGACTACGAGTACCAATATGTCAGCGTGAACGGACAGCCCGTTCTGGTAGAACCTGCGACACGGCGCATCGTCTACGTCTATCGCTGACACCGAGAGCGGTCGAGGATCGGGGCTCCGCCTCGCTTCCCCTCTCAACAGACACAGCGCGCCACGCTAGGCGCGCTGGAGAGCAGTGGTTCGCCGAATCACGTGCTTATATGCGCCCTCTGCGGCGGAAGAAATCCTTGACTTCTGCAAAGTGTATTCTTCAACCAGCCAAGCGTCGATAAAAAGAAGAAAAAGTGATATAGCTCAAGGCGTTATAGCGGCTCCGGCACTCTGCCCGGCACTATCCGCAACGACCGTCCCGCACAGTCGCGACGGCAAAATTGACAAGTTTCCAGTTTCGGTCTCAACCTGACCGTGCCGGATCATCGGCGCATCGCGACTCTCGGGCGAGGGCCGCAAGACGGAGGGATCAATGGAAGCATTAATGCCTATCATTACCCAGTTGATTGCGGGGGCGGCTGGCGGCAACGCGGCCAGCGCCATGCTGAAGCAGCAGGCATTCGGGGTCGTCGCACGCACGATCGTCGGAGCCATCGGGGGCCTTGGCGGCGGGTTCCTGATCCAGACGCTCGGCGGGGAAGCAGCCGCCACCGGCCTTGTCATGCAGGCAATTGGCGGCGTGGTCGGCGGCGGCGTGTTGAGCGGCCTCGTAGGACAATTCCTCGGCAAAACAGCATGAAGTCTCGCGAACAATATCCGTAGCAAGACAAAGGCGGCCGCGGGCCGCCTTTTCTGTTTCGGATTGCTTCAAGAATATTTCCGTTTCGTCAGAGAGGCGCAAAAAACGTTGCGTACTTTCCTGAAACTGCTCTATTCCGCCGCGGCGGCGACCGGATGAACTTCCTTCGTATAGTCGTTCATCAGCGTTTCGGTGATCGCGGCCGGCGTGAAGCGATAGGGGCCGATCTCGGATACCGGCGTGACCTCGGCGGCCGAGCCGGTCAGGAAGCATTCCGAAAAACCGGAAAGCTCTTCCGGCATGATCACCCGTTCAACCACCTCATAGCCTCGGCGCTTGGCAAGCTCGATGACGGTTCGCCGCGTGATACCGTCGAGGAAGCAGTCCGGCACAGGCGTATGCAGAACGCCGTCCTTGACAAAGAAGACGTTGGCGCCGGTCGCCTCGGCCACCTGGCCGCGCCAGTCGAGCATCAGCGCATCCGCGTAGCCCTTGGCTTCGGCCGCGTGCTTGGAGATCGTGCAGATCATGTAGAGGCCCGCCGCCTTCGACTTCGACGGAGCGGTTCTGGGATCGGGGCGACGATACTCGGCGATATCTAGACGAATGCCCTTCAACTTTTCCGCGGGGTTGAAATAGCTGCCCCATTGCCAAATGGCGATGGCGACGTTGATGCGGCTGTTCTGCGCGGAGACGCCCATCTGCTCGCTGCCGCGCCAGGCGATCGGACGCACGTAAGCCTCGGAAAAACCTTGGCGCGTCAGCAACTCCTTGCTGGCGCTGTCGAGTTCCTCGACCGAATAGGGAATCTTGAAGCCCAGAATGTCCGCCGACTGGTGGAGCCGTTGATTGTGTTCTGTGAGCTTGAAGATGCGCCCGCCATAGGCGCGTTCGCCTTCGAATACGGCGCTCGCATAATGCAGCCCATGTGTCAGCACATGTATCTTGGCATCCTTCCAGGGCACGAACTCGCCGTTGAACCAGATTTCACCGTCCAACTGATCAAAAGGAATAGCTGCCATGGTGTTATCCTCCGGCGCCTATGCACCATATCTACTGTTGATTATCTTGCTGTTTCCAGTTTATCGGCAAACAGACTAAGGGAAAATTCAATTTCACGATTTTGGATTTGCGAACCGAAACACGCAGCATATCCTCCAACGGCGAAGCCGGGTCCGATATCTCGCCCGACGAACCGACCGCTATCAACGCGGTAAAAATACGTCAACAAAACTGACATATTTTGCGATATATTTCGCGAAGTGCAATTTGGTTGAAAGGAAATGACTGCGTGCCCGGCCGACCCAAGGACAACACCGATTACCTGACCGAAGTTGTCGGTGAGGACGAAGACACGATAGATTTCGAGATCATCGAGCTGCTGTTCTTTGCCTATCGCGACTTCACCGGCGACCCGGACGCAATACTCGAAAAGAGCGGCTTCGGCCGCGCGCATCACCGCGTCGTGCACTTCGTCAACCGTGAGCCCGGCATGACCGTTGCCGATCTCCTTGAGACACTGAAGATCACCAAGCAGAGCCTTGCGCGCGTGCTGAAGCAGCTCATTGATTCCGGCTATATTCGGCAGGTAACCGGTCCTGAGGACAGGCGGCAGCGAATGCTCTACACCACCGAGGAAGGCAAAGCGCTGGCGCGGGCGCTTGCGGAGCCACAGTCCCGCCGCATAGCCGAGGCATTGGCAAAAACGGGTCCCGGCGCGCGTGAAACCGTGAAGCGTTTTCTCGCTAACATGAAGAATGCCGCCGCGGACTGATCTTCATGGGGCCTGCGTTTTGAGCTTTCGAGCGAAGCGGGCAGCCCCGGGATCGGGGAATTGGTGGGCCGCCGCCGCGCGTCCGCCTGAATGCGTGATCCAGCCAGCGCGGCTTTGCGGAAAATGAGGGTAGTCGAGCTATGACAGTAAAAGCGAAAGTCTCCGATGATGCGGCGCATCTTCTGATTGTCGATGACGACAGGCGGATTCGCGACCTGCTCAACCGCTACCTGATCGAGCAGGGTTTTCGGGTGACGACCGCGGCCGATGCCGACGAGGCGCGGCGCAAGCTGATCGGCATCGATTTCGACCTTCTGATCGTCGACGTCATGATGCCCGGCGAGAGCGGCATTCAACTGACGCAGAGCCTGAGGCAGATCAAGACAGTGCCGATCATCATGCTGACGGCGCTGGCGGAATCGAATTCGCGCATCGAGGGCCTTGAGGCCGGCGCAGACGACTATCTGCCGAAGCCTTTCGAGCCGCGCGAACTCGTGCTCAGGATCAACAACATCCTGCGCCGCAACCAGCCGACCCAGGCACCGAAAGTCGATCAGGTCATTTTTGGGCCCTACACCTTCTCCGTGGTCCGCAAGGAGCTTCGCCGTGGCGCCGACCATATCCGGCTGACCGATCGCGAGCAGGAAATCATGACCCTGTTTTCCCAGCGCGCCGGCGAGACAATCCCCCGGCATGAACTGATCGGAGACGATGCCGAGGTTGGCGAGCGGACGATCGACGTGCAAATCAACCGGTTGAGGCGCAAGATCGAGGACGACCCGTCCAACCCCGTCTGGCTTCAGACGGTACGCGGCATCGGCTACCGGCTGAGTGTGGACTGACATGCGGAATATTCCGGCGAGCGCGGCAAAGAATTATGGCGAGCTTTGACAGCATCAGGCGCGAAAGAACGGGTCCCGCCGACGGCGCCTGGAAGCGCCTGACGCGATGGCTGCGCCGGCGCCTGCCGATGGGCCTCTACGCGCGCTCGCTGCTGATCGTCATCATTCCGATGGTGCTGCTGCAGTCGGTCGTCGCCTTCGTCTTCATGGAGCGCCACTGGCAACTCGTCACGCAGCGCCTTTCGGCCGCGGTGACCAGCGACATCGCCGCGATCGTCGATCTGATCACGACCTTTCCGCGGGAAGGCGATATCGACCAGGTCGTGCGCATCGCCCGTGAAAAGCTCAATCTCAACATTACCGTCGAGCCCGGCGGCGAATTGCCACCGCCACGGCCCAAACCCTTCTTCGAAATCCTCGACCAGATCCTCAGCGAGGAGATTTCGGACCAGATCCGCCGCCCCTTCTGGATCGACACCGTCGGCAATTCGAAGATCGTCGAGATCCGTATCAAGCTCGATGACGGCCGCATCCTCAGGGTCTATGCGCGGCGCAACCAGGCCTACGCGTCCAACACTCATATCTTCCTGGTCTGGATGGTCGGCGCCTCGCTCGTGCTCCTGACAATCGCAATTCTTTTCCTGCGCGGGCAGATCCGGCCGATCCTGGCGCTGGCGAGCGCCGCGGAAAGTTTCGGCAAAGGCCAGAAGATCAACGATTTCGCGCCGCGTGGTGCCGAGGAGATCCGCCGCGCCGGTCTTGCCTTCATCCTGATGC
Organism: Sinorhizobium sp. 8-89; assembly: GCF_030124325.1. GTDB lineage: Bacteria > Pseudomonadota > Alphaproteobacteria > Rhizobiales > Rhizobiaceae > Sinorhizobium. The sequence goes on along the minus strand of NZ_JASKLR010000003.1, from coordinate 278,053 downwards.
GCGAGCGCATCGAGCGCCAGATCGAGCAGCGGACCGCAATGCTGACCGGCGTCAGCCACGACCTGCGCACGATCCTCACGCGCTTCAAGCTGCAGCTCGCGCTCGCCGGCAACAATCCGGACCTCGAAAGTCTCAACCAGGACGTCGAGGACATGCAGAACATGCTGGAAGGCTACCTGTCTTTCGCGCGTGGCGAAGCAGAAGAGGACGTCGGCCAGCTGAAACTCAGCGATCTCATGGCACGTCTTGCGGCCGAGGCGGAGCTATACGGCAAGACACTGACGACCTCCATCGAAGGCGAAGACGATATCCGCGTGAGGCCTGCGGCCTTTACGCGTCTCATCGCCAATCTGGCCTCGAATGCCTATCGTTATGCGAACACGGTGAAGATCGAGGCGCGCCACAGTGCCAAGTGGCTGACGATCACAGTCGACGACGACGGCCCGGGTATTCCCGAGCGCTCCAGAGAGGACGTGTTCAAGCCGTTCTTCCGCCTCGACGAGGCGCGCAACCTCGACAGCTCCGGCACCGGGCTCGGTCTCGCGATCGCCCGCGATATCGCGCGAAGCCACGGCGGAAACGTCATTCTTGGCGACAGCCCGCTCGGTGGCTTGCGCGCAACCGTACGTGTGCCGACATGATCAGTCGCGGCGCCCTGCGTGCCTGTTTCCGGATCCGGATTACCGCGAATAGGTGGCGGTCAGGCCGCGCCGACGGTTGAAGCGATGCCAGGCCTCGATCCGGAGCGGATAACGAGCACGCATCGCATCGAGCGGGGCAAGGAGCCTGCCCTCACGGCCAAGGGACGCATCGAAGATTTCGATGATACGGCGGTTCGGCCAGGGCTTGCGCGTGATCGTCAGCAGCGCGGCGAAGGCTTCCTCTTCCCTGCCCTCTCCAAACTGATGGGCAATGAGCCCGTAGGCGAAGGCCGTCGAGCGGCTGACGCCGGCATGGCAATGGACAAGGATGCGGCTCGATCGATCGTCGGCCACCGACCTCATCGCCGCGAAGACTTCCTGAACGAGGTCGGGGAAATGCTGCGTCGCACCGGCATTTTCCTGATCACGCATGCGCACGACGCGGTGAGCGACTCCGGCGATGACCGGCACGTCCGCTTCCGGCAGCTCCGGATCGAGAAGCGAAAGCACGTGGCTCGCCCGCCATTCTCGCGCCGCGTCCGCCGCCCGCCAGAGGCAGGAGACCTTGACGCGTTCATGGATCAGATCGCCGCTGGATACCATCACACTCACATCAGCTTCTTGCCGTTCGGAACCGGCCTGTCGGTCGCCGCTAGCACGATCGCGCCGGCCTCGTCTTCAAAACCGAGGGTCAGCACTTCGGAACGAACGGGACCGATCTGACGTGGCGGAAAATTGACCACGCCCAGCACCTGCCGTCCGACGAGATCCTCCGGTTTGTAATGCACCGTAATTTGTGCGGATGACCGTTTTATGCCGATCTCGGGACCGAAATCGATTTTCAGTTTGAGGGCGGGCTTGCGCGCCTCCGGAAACGGTTCGGCTTCGATGATTGTGCCGACGCGAATGTCGACGCGCTCGAAATCGGCGAAGGAGATCGTTTCGGTCATGATTGCACTCTGAATTATCCGGCCAGTTCCTCGGCCCGTTTGCGCGCAGCGGCTATTGCCTTGTCGAAGAGCGGCTGCATTCCGTCGTCGGCCATAAGGACGGCGAGCGCCGCGGCCGTGGTTCCACCGGGAGAGGTCACGTTCTGGCGCAACCGCGCGGCTTCGTCGGGGGACTGATGCAGGAGTTCACCAGCCCCCGCGACGGTTTCCCGAGCGAGACGCATGGCGAGGTCCGCCTTGAGGCCGGCCTTGCGCCCGGCCTCCGCCATGCACTCGACGAGATAGAAGACATAGGCCGGTCCGCTGCCGGAAACGGCCGTGACGGCATTGATGTCGGCTTCGGTTTCGACCCATTCGACAGGACCGCTGACCTTCAGGAGGTCGTGAACCAGCGCACGCTGCGCGCCCGTCACATGAGCATTCGCGTAGGCGCCCGTCACGCCGCGACCGATCATCGCCGGCGTGTTCGGCATCGCCCGCACGGTTGCAGCGTCGCCAAGATGGCTTTCGATGAAACCGAGCGTCTTGCCGGCGGCGACGGAAACGATGACCGTTTCGGGACCGACGAGCCCTTTGAGCGGCGGCAATACCGCATCCATGACCTGGGGTTTGACAGCCAGGAAGATCACGCCTGCCTTGACGCCATCAGGCGCGGACGTGGCGTGGCTGACACCATTGTCGGCGATAAGCTTGGCCATCGCCGGCTGCGGCCCCGGATCGATGACGAGGACATCGGCGCCCTTGACCCCGCTCTTCAGCCAGCCGCCAAGCATCGCGCCGCCCATATTGCCGGCACCGATGAGAACGATTGGACCGGAAACGGCTACAGCCACCTCACGCCTCCCCGACGGTTTCGAACAGCACCGCATCGACTGCACGCTGCGCATCCATTCCGGACCAGACGACGAACTGGAACGCCTGGAAATAGGATTCGCAAGCATCGAGCGCACTCGACAACAGCACCTCGACCTGCTGGTTCGTCGGCTCCGCGCCGCCCGCGAGCAAGAGAGATTGACGGAAGATGATGACTTCTTCTTGGCGCCAGAGATCGAAATGACCCATCAGCACCTGACCGTTGATGTGGGAGAGGAGCCGGATCACCTCGTTGACGCGGCCCTCCGGCACCTTGATGTCAAAGGCGCAGGCCAGATGCAGCGCCTCGAACTCCTCCATCCAGGAGAAGGAAACGTGATAGTCCGCCCATTTACCTTCGACCGTCATGGCGATCTCGTCTTCGCCGGATCGCTCGAACGACCAGTCGTTGTTTGCGGCCACGAACTCGATCATATCGACCGGGTTGGATTGGCGCTCGACTTCCATTTCCAAAAGGCTCATGCATCACCCTACGGTGCGGCACAGGCGTGCATGATCGCGCTCACAAAACGCAACGCTGCAAACCCAATACCAGATACGGACACACTATGATTGCTGGACGCACGGCCATCCTGGCTTACTTACCCTGCCCGGAGCTTACGTGATCCGTTTCGAATCATCATTTAAAATCAGTGTATAACGGCAGAGTCAGCCTGCCAGCCCCTCAGGCGAAAAATTGCGGCGAAGAACGAGGGCCGCGTTGTGATTTTGATTCAGCGCAGGTGCATAAACGACTCTGCCATAAGGATTTTTTGGCAGTGTCCACAGGTGGAAAACTTTCGAGATTTTATTAACCCTAGCGCGCCATGCATCCTCTCGGACGCGCAACGGTCGCCGTAACACTTTGAATTGCCGATCATGGTATCAGTCGGAACCGATTAAGGAATCATCAGCAAACGGAAACCCGTCGGAAACGGTGCCGTCATCGTCGCTCGCTTCAATTCGGCCGAAGGTGAAGCGAGCAGAACCGCGCAAGCGCGGTTCTGCAGGTCTTACTTTATGTTTCCGGTCTCCGCGAGGCGCGCTTCCAGCGCTTCGATGCGGGCAAGCAGCGCGTCGTTTTCCTCGCGTGCCTTGACGGCCATCTCCTTGATGGCCTCGAATTCCTCGCGCTTGACGACATCGAGCGAATTCAGCCAGCTTTCGGCCTGTGCGCGGAAAGCCGTTTCGACCTCGCGTCGCACGCCTTGGGCGGCGCCCGCCGCATCGGTCATCAGCTTGGCAAAATCGTCCAGAATGCGGTTGGCTCCAGTGCTCATCGTCCAGATCTCCATTTCAGCATCGCGCGTAGCAGCGCGGTCTTGAAATTCAGGTAGGATCGTCGGCGGAAGGATGCAAGAAAAATAAGACGGCAGCGGGATCACGGACCGGCACCCGCCGGCTTGACCCGCCCGATTTCGATCGCCATGTTCCGCCAAAACAACCGGCCGGCACGAGACAAGACCTTGGAAACAATCGCCACCCGCCTCGCCATCCTCCCTTTCCCGGAAATCGACCCCGTCATCTTCACGATCGGGCCGCTTGCCATCCATTGGTACGGCCTCGCCTACGTCGCGGGCATACTCCTCGGCTGGCTCTATGCGCGCCGCATCATCCAGAACGCTTCGCTCTGGCGCAACGATACCCCGGCCTTCAATCTGACGCAGCTCGACGATTTCCTGCTCTGGGCCGCTGCCGGCATCGTGCTTGGCGGACGCATCGGCTACATCCTCTTCTACGACCTGGGCTCTGTTCTGCAGGATCCGATCCGCGCCATCGAAATCTGGAACGGCGGCATGTCGTTCCATGGCGGCCTTCTCGGCACGACACTCGCGATCATCGTCTTCGCTCGGCGAAACGACATTGCGGTCTGGAGCCTGTTCGACGTCGTCGCCACCGTGGTGCCGATCGGCCTGTTCTTCGGCCGCATCGCCAACTTCATCAATGGCGAGCTCTGGGGACGCCTGTCCTCGATGCCCTGGGCAATGGTCTTTCCGACTGGCGGCCCCTTCGCCCGCCATCCGAGCCAACTCTACGAGGCGGCGCTCGAAGGCGTTCTGCTCCTTCTGGTGCTTGGCTATTTCGTCTATCGCCGCAAGGCGTTGAAGATACCCGGGCTGATCTGCGGCATATTCGTCTGCGGCTATGCCGCAAGCCGCATTTTTGTCGAATTCTTCCGCGAACCGGACGCTCAGATCGGCTATCTGGCCGGCGGCTGGCTGACCATGGGCATGGTGCTTTCACTGCCGATGGCGCTCGCAGGCATATGGGCGATCGCGCGCGCACGCCGGGCGGCGGCAGCGACCGCATAACTGGACGGGTGCATGACGAATCCTCTCGCCGACAAGATCAAGTCCCTGATCAAGGCCAACGGGCCGATCAGCGTCACCGACTATTTTTCCCTCTGCCTCGCCGATCCGCAGCACGGCTACTACCGCACGCGCGAGCCCTTCGGCCGGGCCGGCGATTTCACCACCGCGCCGGAGATCAGCCAGCTTTTCGGCGAGATGATCGGCATCTTCCTGGTGCATGCGTGGCAGCAGCACGGTTGCCCCGAGCCCGCGATCATCGCCGAGATCGGCCCCGGCCGAGGCACTATGATGTCCGATATGCTGCGCGTCATCCGTCGCCTTGCGCCAGATCTTTATCAGTCTGGAAGCGTGCATCTCGTCGAGACAAGCGAGCGCCTGCAGAAGGTGCAGGCCGAAACGCTCGCGGACCACGAAGGCAAGATTCATTGGCACGCGAGCTTCGAAACCTTGCCCGCAGGCTTTCTCCTGCTCGCGGCAAACGAGCTTTTCGACGCTATCCCCATCCGGCAATTCGTGCACACGACGCAGGGATTCCGCGAGCGCATGGTAGGCCTCGATGCGGGTGGCGAATTGACCTTTGCAGCGGGTGTCGCTGGCATCGATCCGTCGTTTCTGCCGTCGCCGGCGCAATCCCTTGGCGAAGGCACGATTTTCGAGATCGCCCCCGCGCGCGATGCCGTCATGGCCGCACTCTGCGAGCGCCTCCGCGCCGGCGGCGGCACGGCGATCATCATCGACTACGGACATCTGGCGACCGGCTACGGGGACACGCTGCAGGCGGTCCGCGAACATCGCTACGATCCTCCGCTCGCCAATCCCGGCCGGGCGGATCTCACGAGCCACGTCGATTTCGAGCAGCTTGCCCATCGCGCCGAAATGGAAGGAGTGCAGGTCAACGGCCTTGCCTACCAGGGGGATTTTCTCATCGGCCTTGGCCTCCTCGAGCGCGCCGCGGCACTCGGCCGCGGCAAGGACACGCTGATGCAGGAAGGTATTCGCTCTGCCGTCGAACGGCTCGCGGGCTCAGGTTCCGGCAAGATGGGCGAGCTGTTCAAGGTGCTGGCAGTCAGCAGTCCCGAAGTCACGCTGGCACCCTTCCAGAAAAAGGCGCAGTGACGATCCGCTTTCTGCGGCGCCCTGCTTTTCAGACGCCCGAAGCTCGCGGTAGCACGTTGAATTGTTGCAGGTTTCATCCTCATATCGGTTTCGATTTAAGGGAATATGGAGCAAGCCGGCAGCGGTTCGGCGATTGACAGTATCGGCATGCCGCGTCAACATCGCGCCGGCAAATCAGCCGCAAATCACCGGGCCGCGACGCGCCCTCATTTCCAATGAAACCTTAGAATCACAAGGGCGAGAACACCGATGCAGGACGATGCCTCGCTTTCCCCGGTTCAGAGTCCGCTCTTCAGCGCCAAGGCGGGACCGGCGATCGCACACGGCTATTTCACGCGCAAGGGCGGCGTTTCCGAAGGCATCTATCGCGGCCTCAATGTCGGCCTCGGTTCGAATGACGACCGCGAGCGCGTCGGCGAGAACCGTGCCCGGGTCGCCCGCTGGTTTGATGCCGAACCGCGGCGCCTTGCAACCGTCCACCAGATCCACTCGCCGGACGTCCTCGTCGTCGACGGCAGCTATGACGGCGCGCGTCCCGACGCCGACGCGCTGGTGACCGCGACCCCCGGCATCGTGCTCGGCGTTCTTTCGGCCGATTGCGGCCCTGTCCTCTTCAGCGATCCGCAAGCCGGCGTGATCGGTGCGGCCCATGCCGGCTGGAAAGGCGCCCTCGGCGGCATTCTTGAAAGCACCATCGAGGCGATGATTTCGCTCGGCGCGCGCCGTGAGCGGATCATCGCCTGCCTCGGTCCGTCGATCAGCCGGACACATTATGAGGTGGGAGCCGAATTCGTCGAGCGGTTCCTTGCCGCCGACAAGGATAACGCATCTTTCTTCAGCCCTTCCGGACGGAACGGTCATGCCATGTTCGACCTGCCGGGACTGACCATCCGACGACTGACGGAAGCCGGCGTGACGGCGGAAAACCTCGACATCTGCACCTATGCGGACGAGGACCGTTTCTTTTCCTATCGGCGCACGACGCACAGACAGGAGCCAGACTACGGCCGGCAGATGTCGGCGATCTGCATACGGGAGGTTTGAGATGGCGCTTCACTTTGCGGCAGAGGAATATGCGGTCCGCCTTGCGCGGCTTACGGCGAGGATGCAGGAAGAGAAGCTCGATGCGCTACTGCTCTTTGCCCAGGAGAGCATGTACTGGCTGACGGGATACGACACCTTCGGCTATTGCTTCTTCCAGACGCTGGTCGTCAAGAAGGACGGCTCGATGGTGCTGCTCACCCGCTCGGCCGACCTGCGCCAGGCCCGCCATACCTCGAATATAGAACGCATCGAGATCTGGGTGGACCGGGTCAACGCCGATCCGGCCATGGATCTCAAGAATCTCCTCAGCGAACTCGATCTTCTCGGCTGCCGCATCGGCGTTGAATACGACACCCATGGCATGACCGGCCGGACAGCCCGGCTTCTGGACCATCAACTCGCCAATTTCGGCGAAATGATCGATGCCTCCTTGCTTGTAAGCCGCCTTCGCCTGATCAAGAGCCCCGCGGAAATCGCCTATGTCGAAAAGGCCGCGAGCCTCGCCGACGACGCGCTTGAGGCGGCCTTGCCACTGATCCGGCCGGGCGGCAGCGAGGCCGATATTCTCGCGGCCATGCAGGGCGCGATCTTTGCGGGCGGCGGCGACTATCCGGCCAACGAGTTCATCATCGGCTCGGGTGCCGACGCCCTGCTCTGCCGCTACAAATCGGGCCGGCGCACACTCGACGCCAACGACCAGCTGACCCTTGAATGGGCAGGCGTCAGCGCCCACTACCATGCGGCTATGATGCGCACAGTCGTGATCGGCGAGCCGAGCAACCGCCACCGCGAGCTTTACAGCGCCTGCCGCGAGACAATCCAGGCGATCGAAATGGTGCTCCGGCCCGGCAATACTTTTGGCACAGTCTTCGACGTCCACGCCAGGATCATGGACGAACGCGGCCTCGCCCGCCACCGGCTGAACGCCTGCGGATATTCGCTCGGCGCGCGCTTTTCGCCCTCCTGGATGGAGCACCAGATGTTCCATGTCGGCAACCCCCAGGAGATAGAGTCGGACATGTCGCTGTTCGTGCACATGATCATCATGGATTCCGATACCGGCACGGCCATGACCCTCGGCCAGACCTATCTTACGACACCGGATACGCCGCGCGCGCTCTCACGCTACGGACTGGACTTCATTTCTGCGTAAGGAAATCCGCCTATGATCCCCGACCGAGACGGACGAACGGCGACGGCTTCATAGAACCGCCGCGAGCCGGAACGGGATGAGGAAGTGCGAAAGCGGTTTTCCGACCCATCCCGCTCCAACTGTTAGAGTCGAGACGGACGGTGGGAACGATGCGTAAACCGATCATGCCTATCGCAAGCCTTGGTCTTGCAACAGCACTTGCAGCCTGCAACAGCACGGATGTGCTGATACCGCAGGTGGACGTGGGCGGAGGGACATTCCGTTCCCCGCCGGTGACGCAATCCGATCTCGACACCATGTCCACACAAACGGCCATCGTTCCGGTACAAAGCGTGCCGCCAAGCCGCACGGCCGCCTTTTCCGCACAGCCGAACATCTCCGGCCCGCCGACGCAATATGTCACGGGCGACGCCACCTATACGGATCCTGCCGGCACGCTCGACGCCCAGGCAAACCGCCTCGCCCAAGGCGAAACGCCGATCCAGAATACAATGCCTCACGCCAACGCGATGCCCGAAGCCAATGCGATGCCTGAAGCCGAAGAGGTCCGGCAGCAATCGGCCCCGGCGGAGGCTGCCGCTGCGACTCCGGAAGAGCCAGAGCAGGCCGCCGCCGCGCCGCCCGCCGCGGCAACGTCCGGCTCGGGCGGCATTCGGTTCCTGCCGATCATAGGCGCACCGGTCCAGGCGGTGACCCCGCTTTCGAAGCAGCTCGGAGCCGATGCCCGTGCGCAGGGGCTGGCGATCAAAGGCTCCGCGGACGCGACCAGCGAGCACATCCTGAAGGGCTATTTTTCGGCGCTCAACGACGGCGGGAAAACGACGGTCGTCTATGTCTGGGACATTCTCGATGGCAGCGGCAACCGCCTGCACCGTATTCAGGGACAGGATACTGTCGGGAGCACCGCGGCCGAGCCCTGGAGCGCGGTTCCGCCGGAAACTATGCAGGCAATCGCCACCAAAACGATCAGGGCCTATCTCGATTGGCGGCAATCCAAAGCGGGATGAGGAAAAGCGCGCGGTTTTCCGCCCGCATCCGGCTCCGACTTGCGAGAACCGATCACGATCTATGATTCTGGGTCGGTCGACCCATAATCATCGTGATCTTGGCCAGTTGACGCAAAGTTTTTAGGAGAATGGCCTTTGCGCCGCAGCATTCCCACTTGCATTCGAGTTCAGGGACGCTAAAAAGCGGCCGATCAGCTCTGAATAGCGGCCCTCCGTAAAGATTGCCCGCGATCGGAATGGCTCACGGATTTCGCGCGGAAAAAGCCGCCCCGGACTGCACCCGGACGGTGGCCGCGCCAGCTCAAGGCGGACCGTCAATGAAGGTTTTCGCAGGCAATTCGAACCGGCTGCTTGCCGAAGCGATCTGCAACTATCTAAATCTGCCGCTCGGCAAAGCCACAGTCAGGCGGTTCGCCGATCAGGAAATCTTCGTCGAAATAGGGGAAAACGTGCGCGGCGAGGATGTGTTCATCGTCCAGTCCACCTCCTTTCCCACCAACGATCACCTGATGGAACTGCTGATCATGATCGACGCGGTGCGCCGCTCCTCCGCCCGCCGCATCACCGCTGTTCTCCCTTATTTCGGCTACGCCCGACAGGACCGCAAACCCGGGCCGCGCACGCCGATCTCGGCCAAGCTGGTCGCCAACCTCATCACCAGAGCAGGCGCCGACCGCGTTCTCACTCTCGACCTTCATGCCGGCCAGATCCAGGGCTTCTTCGACATCCCGACCGACAATCTCTACGCCGTTCCGATCCTGGCGCGCGATGTCAAGGAGAACTACGACCTGAGGAACGTCATGGTCGTCTCCCCGGACGTCGGCGGCGTCGTGCGTGCGCGCGCACTTGCGAAGCGGCTCGACTGTCTGCTGGCGATCGTCGACAAGCGCCGCGATCGCCCCGGTGAATCGGAAGTCATGAACGTCATCGGCGATGTCAACGGCAAGGACTGCATCCTGATCGACGACATCGTCGACTCGGGCGGTACGCTCTGCAACGCCGCCGAGGCACTTTTGAAGAATGGCGCCACCAGCGTCACCGCCTATATCACCCACGGCGTTCTCTCCGGCGGTGCGGTTACCCGTGTCGCCTCATCCATGCTGAAGGAACTGGTCATCACCGATTCCATCCAGCCGACCACCGCCGTCCAGTCCGCGCACAATATCCGCGTGATCTCGACCGCGGCGCTCATCGGCGAAGCGATCAGCCGCACCAGCCAGGAAGAGTCGGTTTCGAGCCTCTTCGACTGAGATCGATTACTCGGGAGCGGAAAATGTATCCGGCGCCGCAAGCGCCGGCGTTTTTCTGCAGCCTAACGGCTTTTTCCCAAAACCTGCGCCACAGGCTGATCGGCAAGATTGTCGATGAACCAGTTCGGATACACTGGGGCGGGGACGGTTTCGGCGTCGAGCGCCGACAGTTCGCCTTCCGATAAAGCAAGCTCGGCGGCGCCGAGATTGTCTTCAAGCTGATGCAGCTTGGAGGCGCCGAGCAGCACGCTCGTCACCGCATTCTTCGCCAGCAGCCAGGAAATCGCCACCTGCGCGACGCTTGCCCCATGCGCGTCGGCGATTGTGCGCATGCGCTCCACGAGACGGAAGCCGTGTTCCTTGTCGAAAGGCAGAATGTCGAAGCCGGAGTAGCGATTGTCCGGATCGCCGAGATTGTCGCGGGTGTATTTGCCCGAGAGGAAGCCCGCGGCGAGCGGGCTCCACACCGTCAGCCCCAGGCCGTAGCGCTGCATCATCGGGATTACGTCGCGCTCCACATCGCGGCCGAGAAGAGAGTAATGCATCTGTCCGTGCGTGAAGCGCGCGAGGCCGCTGGCCTTCTGGATTTCCAACGCTGCGGCGACCTTCCAGGCCGACCAGTTCGAGAAGCCGATGTAGCGCACCTTTCCCGAGCGGACGACCTCGTCCAACGCCGACAGTGTCTCTTCGAGCGGCGTATAGGGATCCTCCTTGTGAACGATGTAGACGTCGATCCAATCGGTGCCGAGGCGCTTCAGGCTCTGGTCCACGGACCAGAGAATGTGGCGGCGAGAGAGTCCGGCCTGCGTCAGCGGCGTGCCGCTGCGAAATCCGACCTTGGTCGCGATCACCACCTCGTCGCGGCGTGTCCTGAGCGCCTCGCCGAGAATGCGCTCCGATTGACCTGAGGCGTACGCATCGGCCGTGTCGAAAAAGTTGATTCCGGCGTCGAGCGCCCTGCCAACAAGAACAGCTGCGGCCTCCGCATCCGTCTTGTAGACGGCGCCGAGGCTACGGTCGCCCGCCGTGAAGGTCATGGCGCCGAATGCGAGGCGCGAAACCACGAGACCGGTATTGATCATGGCAAATCGAATTATTGCGGAAAATAGGCGTCAACTGTAAAGGTTATGAAGAAAGGCTTCATAATAGCGGAAACAAGTGACGACCGACGCCTTCAGCGGATTGACGGAGTTTCTGGCGGTAGCGGAGCATAGCAGCTTCACCGTCGCCGCAGCCACGCTCGGCGTTACGCCGAATGCCGTCAGCCAGACGATCAAGGCGCTCGAGAGCCGGCTTGGCGTTCAGCTTTTCGTCCGAACAACGCGGCGCGTGGCGCTGACGGAAGCAGGCAGCTCATTCCTCCTGCGCGTGCGCCCGGCGGTGTCCGAGATCGCCGAGGCCTATGATCTGCTGGGCGGTTTTCGCGACCGCCCGATCGGCAACCTGCGCCTGACCGCTCCGCGCATGGCAATCCCGCTGGTCCTGATGCCGCTGCTACCGCGCTTCCGGCAGGGTTATCCGGATGTGTCCGTGGAAATCTCGATCGATGACGCGGCGATCGATATCACCGAACGCCGCTTCGATGCCGGTATCCGCATCGGTGAGGCCGTAGAAAAGGATATGATCGCCGTCAGGCTGACCCCTGACATTACCTGGGCCGTGGTCGGCGCACCGTCCTATTTCGCCAAGAGGGGCCGACCGGCAACGCCGGAGGAACTGACGCACCACGAGGCGATCCGCTATCGCTATCCTACTTCGGGCACGATCTATCGCTGGGAGTTCGAGCGCGAGGGGCGCGATTTCTCCGTCAACGCGCCGGGCGGGCTCACCGTCGACGACTTCCTGCTGCTCGTTGACTTGGCGGAGGCCGGCGTCGGCCTCGCCTATCTGCCCGAGCCGTCGGTCCGCGAGGCAATCGCAACCGGGCGTCTCGAACGCGTGCTCCAGGCCTACTTGCCGACCTCGCCAGGCCTCTTCATCTATTTTCCTGCCAAGGCCCAGACCCAGCCCAAACTGCGGGCGTTCCTCGATCTGGCGGCTAAGATTGGACGCCCGCAGAAATAACGCCTGCATTCACAACCAGGCCTAAAGTCCACGCATATTGACAATCTTGAGGCGTACTCCGCATACTCCCGTCTAATTTCAGAAATTTAGATGTATAGGCGTGTGTAAAAATGGGAATTAGCTCCAGGAGGCAGCGTGATCGCCTGGCGATATTGATAGACGCCGATAATATTCGCTCCGATTTTCTGCCGCTTATCATCCGCGAAGCATCGGCCATCGGCACCGTAATCATCAAGCGCATTTATGGACATTTTGGCAATCGTGCGATGGAAGCGTGGCAGCCGCGGATGCATGAATATGCACTGTCGCCGGTCCATGTCGCGCCGGTAGTGAGGAGCAAGAACGCCACTGATTTGAAGCTCGCGATCGACGCGATGGATATCCTGCATCGTGGGCAAGTTGATGGCTTCTGCATTGCTTCCAGCGACAGCGATTTCACCTCTCTTGCAGGTCGCATACGAGAGAATGGTCTGTCCGTTTACGGCTTTGGAGAGAAGAAGGCGCCAGATCCCTATGTGAAAGCTTGCGATAAATTCTTTTATTGCGACCACCTTCTTCAGGAAACATCGGAGCAGAAGCCGAAGCTGCCTGAGGCAGAAATTCTCGCGACGATCAAGGAGATAGCGCGAGGGGATGGCTGGGCCCCCCTCAGCGCAGTCGGAACCGCACTCGGAAAACGGATCTCGGGCTTCGATTCCCGAAATTACGGATACAAAAATCTCAATACGTTGATGAAAAGTATTTCGTCTTTGGAGTGTAAATCGAACGGTGATAGCCCGGCCCGCGTAAGGCAGAAATGACTGGAGGGCCGCGCTATCCGCGCGCTACGGCGCAACCCTCACCACCGCCGAAGAGCCGCGACCGGGTGAGGAAGCGCTTCTCTCGGCCATTGTCGAGCGAGAACATTCCGCCCCTTCCCGGAACGACATCGATGATCAGTTGCGTGTGCTTCCAGACCTCATACTGGCTGGCGCTGATATAGACCGGCACGCCATCGATCTTGCCGAGCCTCACATCATTGTCACCGACGATATAGTCGCCGGCCGGATAGCACATCGGCGACGAGCCGTCGCAGCAGCCGCCCGATTGATGAAACAGGATATCCGGATGGCCGCGCCGGATTTCGCGGATGAGTTCGATGGCCGCATCGGTCGCGAGCACGCGCGGCTCGCCACTTGTTTCTGTCATCATTTTCTCCCTTCCACACGCCCGACAGGCCCCCGATAGAATATCGGGAGCCCGCCCGGAGGATCACCGGCAAGGCCGGCGCGGGATCAGAAGAAGCCGAGCGCTTTCGGGCTGTAGCTCACCAGCATGTTCTTGGTCTGCTGGTAGTGGTCGAGCATCATCTTGTGCGTCTCGCGACCGATGCCGGACTGCTTGTAACCGCCAAAGGCGGCATGCGCCGGATAGGCGTGGTAACAATTCGTCCAAACGCGGCCGGCCTGGATGGCGCGACCAAAGCGATAGCAACGGTTGGCATCCCGGCTCCACACGCCGGCACCGAGGCCATAGAGCGTGTCATTGGCGATCTCCAGCGCCTGCGCCTCGGTCTTGAAGGTCGTCACCGAAACGACGGGTCCGAAGATCTCCTCCTGGAAGATGCGCATCTTGTTGTGGCCGCGGAATACGGTCGGTTTGACATAGTAACCATCGGAAAGTTCGCCTTCGAGCACGTTGCGCCCACCACCGGTCAGCACCTCGGCGCCCTCCTCCTTACCGATCTCGATATAGGCGAGGATCTTTTCGAGCTGCTCGCTCGACGCCTGTGCGCCGATCATCGTCGCCTGGTCGAGCGGGTTGCCCTGGCGGATCGCCTCGACCCGTTTCAGCGCCCGCTCCATGAAACGGTCATAGACGCTTTCCTGAATCAGCGCGCGGCTCGGGCAGGTGCAGACCTCGCCCTGATTGAGCGCGAACATCGCAAAGCCCTCGAGCGCCTTGTCGAAATAGTCGTCATCCTCGTTCAGCACATCGGCGAAGAAAATGTTCGGCGACTTGCCGCCAAGCTCGAGTGTTACCGGAATGAGATTCTGGCTGGCATATTGCATGATCAGCCGCCCGGTCGTCGTCTCGCCGGTGAAGGCGATCTTGGCGATGCGGGGGCTGGTGGCGAGCGGCTTGCCCGCTTCAAGGCCAAAACCGTTGACGATATTGAGAACGCCCGGCGGCAGGAGGTCGCCGACGAGTTCCGCCCAGACGAGGATGGAAGCAGGCGTCTGCTCCGCCGGCTTCAGTACCACGCAGTTCCCGGCCGCGAGCGCCGGCGCGAGCTTCCATGCAGCCATCAGGATCGGGAAGTTCCAGGGGATGATCTGGCCGACGACCCCGAGAGGTTCGTGGAAGTGGTAGGCGACGGTATCGTGGTCGACCTCGCCGATCGAGCCTTCCTGCGCCCGGATGCAGGCGGCGAAATAACGAAAATGATCGATCGCCAGCGGAATGTCGGCGGCCATCGTCTCGCGGATCGGCTTGCCGTTGTCGAAGGTTTCCGCCCGCGCCAGAAGCTCGAGATTCTCCTCCATGCGGTCGGCGATCTTCATCAGGATGTTGGAGCGCACCGTCGTCGACGTCTGCCCCCATTTCTCCTTGGCCGCATGCGCCGCATCGAGCGCCAACTCGATATCGGCCGCATCAGAACGGGCGATCTGGCAAAGCGTGCCGCCGGTGACCGGCGTCGTGTTGTCGAAATAACGGCCTGCGACCGGTTCTCGCCATTCGCCGCCGATGAAGTTTCCGTATTTCTGCTTGTATGGGTTCTCGACGATCTTCTGATGCAGCATGATTTCCTCCCTTCGAACAGCAGTCCGATTGCTGTGCGAGGAAGGGTGCGGCCGAATGCGGATTTTCGATAGCCGGCCGCGACAGCCGGCAGTGCCATCTGTTTCAGAATTGAGACAGGTTGGTTAGCTTCGGCGTGCTGCAGCGCAGCAATGAGGCTCGAAAGTGACCTGATCCGACCTGCCTAGCACCTTCTCCCGCAAGCTCGGGTGAGGGAGGAGTAAAACCTCCCAGTTCCCTCGCCCGACCTGCGGGAGGGGCTAGGCAACGCTGCTCAGTTCAGCGAAAGCCGCTTCATCTTGCGGTAAAGCGTGGCGCGGCTGATGCCGAGCAGGTCGGCGGCCATCGAGACATTGCCGTTTGCGCGCGAGAGCACACGCCGCAAGGCCGCCCTCTCGGCGTCCGGCAGTTCGCCGCCCTCACCGGGCGCGTCTTCCTGAAGCAGGTCGGACGCCGGAACGCCCGCGGCAATCCGCGCGTCGTCGAGGCCGAGCCGTTGCCGCGCGGCCCGAGTCGCGCCAAGGACGAGGTCGTCACGGTCGACCGCAAGCAGCGCTGGCCCTGCCCGATCGGCGGGCACGAGCACGATCCGGGCCCCGGCAAAGGCTCGCCGGAAAAGGTTCGCCTCGATCCGCGAGGCAGCGTCGCGCACGGCCTGGGAGAGGATCGACAGCGTTGCCTCGGACGCATCGTCGCGGCAGGTGGAAATATCGATCGCCGCCGCAAGGCGCCCGGCCTCGTTCCGGATCGGCGCGGTGGCGCAACTGAGGCCAATATTGCGGCTCAGGAAATGCTGATCGCGCTGGATAATGACGGCGCGCTCGTCGGCGATCGCTGTGCCGATGCCATTCGTGCCGACGCTCGCCTCGCTCCACACGGTCCCCGACCAGAGACCGACATCGCGAAAATCGGCATCGTCGCCGACCGCGCCGCGGCGCTCGAGCGCGACGCCCTTGTCGTCCGTGAGCAGAAGGCAGCACCCGGCCCTGCCGATCACAGCGAAAAGCCGGTCGAGTTCTCCCGCCGCCTCCGCAATCAACACGCCGGAACGCTCGCGCGCCTGACGGAATTCGCTTTCCGCAAGCCGCCAGGGCGTTCGAGGCTCCTCTGGAGCCAACCCGTGAAGCGTCATGCAGCGGCGCCATGATGCTGCGACCGGCGAACTCGCCGCAGCCGACGGTTGATGCGCAATCTTGTAGACGTGTTCGGAATGATCCCTGACAGCAGGCATCCGCTCCCTCCCTGAAAGCGTCCTCCGGCGGAGACAGGTTTGCCGGATCTCCCGGTCGGCATACCTGCGGCTGCCGCACTATAGGCATCGATTGCGCAGCGGGTCCAGCCAGACGAAGGTCGTGCCATCGAACGACTACATGGAGATATAGCCGGGCGGTATCGACATGCCCCTACAGGCGCCGCGTCTTGTCAGACGCGCGAAGGACGCTGCAGCATTCTGAATTGCTGCATGTTTTTATCCTTGAATCGGCTACGATTTACGGAAACATGCAGCAGGATACTTCACGCGCCCCGCCCCGCAACAGCCGGTTGTCCATCATGCTTCGCGACTTTTCCATTCAAAGCCTGTTCATGGGCCTGTTGATTGCCTTTGTCGGTTTTGCGAGCTCTTTCGCCGTCATCCTCAACGGACTTGCCGGCGTGGGCGCTACCGAAACCCAGGCCGCCTCCGGCCTGATGGCGCTGTCGATTTCGATGGGCGTGTGTGCGATCGTCATTAGCATCGTCACACGGCTGCCGGTCAGCATCGCCTGGTCGACGCCAGGTGCGGCATTGCTGGCGAGTTCGACCGCCGTCGAGGGCGGTTTCAACGCCGCGGTCGGCGCCTTTCTCGTCTGCGGCATGCTGATTGTCGTTGCCGGGCTTTGGAAACCGCTGGGTAGGATGGTCTCTTCCATTCCTTCGGCCCTGGCGAATGCGATGCTTGCCGGCGTGCTCATCGGCCTGTGCTTCGCGCCGGTCAAAGCGATCGCGTTCAACCCTCTCTTCGGCCTGCCGATCGTTCTCGCCTGGGTCCTGGTCGGCGGCATCAACAAGCTCTATGCCGTTCCCGCCGCTCTTCTGGCCTTCGTCCTCGTCATCGCCTTCGGCATTGACATGCCCGAAGGCACGTTTGCAAAGCTCTCGTCGGCCCTTGCGCCCAAGGCAGAATTCGTCTTCCCGGCTTTCAACGCCGCCGCCATGGTCAGCATCGCCCTGCCCCTCTTCATTGTGACGATGGCGTCGCAGAACATTCCCGGCATCGCCGTGCTGAAGGTCAATGACTATCATCCCAATCCCGGTCCGCTCTTTGCGGCGACCGGCCTCTTTTCGATGCTGAGCGCGCCCTTCGGCGGCCATGCGGTCAATCTGGCGGCGATTACCGCAGCCATGTGCGCTGGCGTTGACTCCCACCCCGACCGCGCCCGCCGCTACTGGTCGGCGATCAATGCTGGCATTGCCTATATCGTTCTCGGGCTTCTCGCCGGCGCTGTCACCACCTTCGTCAGCCTTGCGCCGCCGGTCCTGATCGAGGCCGTCGCCGGTCTGGCGCTGGTCGGCGCCTTTGCAAGCTCGGCCATGGCCGCCTTCAGCGAAGCGCAGACGCGCGAAGCTGCCGCCATCACCTTTCTGGTAACCGCATCAGGCGCCGGCTTCGGTGGCGTCTCCGGTGCCTTCTGGGGTCTGATCGCCGGCGGCCTCATGCTCGCGCTCGCCCGCTTTTCCAAGCGAAGGGCGTGAACCGCCCGCCGCGCCTTGCATTTCCGCCCATACTCGGCTATGGACCGCGCGTCCGCGCAGACACCCTTGGAGGCAACGCGGATGAAGCTGCCGGTCAGCTTCAGGTTTTTCCGCTTCTTGACGGACAAACTCTCCAAATAACCAGAAAGGTCTATCCATGAGCCACGCAACTTACGAGCTCAAGGCCGAGACGCGCGAACGGGTTGGTAAGGGGTCCTCCCGTGAACTTCGCCGCAACGGTCTTATCCCGGCTGTCATCTATGGTGACAAGCAGGCCCCCCTTTCCATCGCGCTCTCCACCAAGGACGTGACGATGAAGATCCACGCCGGCGGTTTCATGACCACCGTCGCGATCATCGACGTCAACGGCGAGAAGATCCGCGTCCTGCCGAAGGACTACCAGCTGGATCCGGTCCGCGACTTCACCATGCACGTCGACTTCCTGCGCGTCACTAAGGACAGCCAGGTTTCCGTTGCCATTCCGGTTCACTTCGAGAATGAAGAGAAGTCCCCGGGTCTGAAGCAGGGCGGCGTTCTCAACATCGTTCGCCACGACGTCGAGCTGAACGTTCCGGCCGACGACATTCCGGAATTCCTGACCGTGGACCTCACTGGCCTGAAGGCCGGCGAAACCATCCACATCTCCAACATCAAGCTGCCGAAGAACGCGACTCCGGTCATCACCGATCGCGATTTCACCATCGCGACGATCGCGGCTCCGGCCGGCGGCCTTCAGGAAGAAGGCGAAGAGGAAGAAGCCGAGGGCGAAGCAGAAGAATAATCTGCTTTTCGTCAGTCGGCCGGCGACTGGCGCGGGACGCAGATCAGGGCTCATTCCTTGGGCCGGCCCGCCAGCCATGTCGACGCCTACATGACAAACCCGCTCCATGTCGCATGGGGCGGGTTTTTCAATTCGGCCGGCGACCCACGACCTGTTTTCCCGACGCCAGACCTGACTTCATCAGGAAGCATCACCGCCCGATGCAAGCCCAGGTCTTCCCCGCACCATCATGAAATCTCGGGGTGCAGTTTCAGTAACATTTAAGGATTAGATGATGTTCTGCCGGGCGGGGAGCCTATCGGTGGCAGTCGAAGAGAATTGACGATGAATGAAGTGGCAACGACTGCCGAGGGGGGCATGCGGTGATGCACTCGGTGGAAAACCGGTTTATTGCCATCATCTGCGGCGCGATGTTTGTATTCGTCGCTCCGTTGCTCGCACTCTTCCTCACAATATCGAGCGAACGTGTGGCGCGCGAGCGCCTGCAGAACATCGAGCTTCTGATGGAAGCAAGCGCCGAAGCACTCGGCAAGCCGATCTGGGACTTCGATCAGCAAGGCATCGACCGCATCGCCCGATCCCTGATGAACGCCACCGAGATCCGCGCCGTTACTGTCCGCGACGCCAGCGGAAATATCCTTGCCCAACTACCTGTGGGTGGCATCGGCGGCACGACGGCAAGCCGCTCCTTGAAAACAGCTATCGCCTTTGACAGCATCGATGGTGTCAAGGAAGTAGGAGCGCTTGAGGTGGTCGTTCCGAACCCCGGCATCCTTTCGCGCTTCAGCAAGGACGAATGGACCGTCCTCGCCATCCTTCTATTTGCAGTCACGATCGTCTTCGCGGCGGCCTTCGTCGGCAATCGTTTCACCGTGATCCGCCCGCTGATGCGGTTGACCGCCGCGATCGAGGCGACGCGGCGGCTGGGCTCGCGCCATCGGGTCGACTGGACCTCGGACGATGAAATGGGCGCGCTCGCCGCGAACTTCAACGAAATGCAGGATCGGCTGGAACGGGAGGAAACCGAACTCAAGATCGCGCATGATCGCGCAACCGAGATTTACAATCTCACGCCGGCGATGCTCTTCTCGCTCGACGCTGCAAACCGGCTGAGCGCTGTCAGCGACTATTGGCTGCTTGCGACGGGCTATGCCCGCGAAGAAGTCATCGGCCGCAATTTCACCGATTTCATCGACCCGCTGTGGCACGAAGCCTATCGCCTTCGCGCGAAGACGACCGCGAGCGACAATGACAATATCAGCGAGGTGACGCTGCCATTCCGCAAGGCCGACGGCGAGTTCATGACCGTCCTGATCCTCGAAACCGAAACGGCCCATGGCGGCGAGCTCTCGCTGTCCGTCATGACCGATGTCACCGCGCTCAAGCAGGCGGAAAGCCGCAACCATGCCCAGGCGATCACCGATCACCTGACTGGACTGCTTAATCGCCAGGGTTTTGAAAGCGCTCTCGATGACGCGATCCGCAACGCCGACGCGTGCGGCATGCAGCTTGCCTGCCTGTTCATCGACCTCGATCGCTTCAAATGGATCAACGACAATTTCGGCCACGCCGCCGGCGACGCCGTTCTGCGCCGGACCGTCGAACTGATCCGCGCGACGCTCGGTGCCGATGACGTGATGTCGAGGCTCGGCGGCGACGAGTTTGCCATTCTCGTTGCGGAAACGGATGTCGCCGCTCTCGCCAGCGAGATTGGCGAGCGCATCGTCGCGGCACTGCGCGAGCCGATGCCGATTGCCGGCAACGAGCTGTCGGTCAGTGCGAGTGTCGGCGTTTCCGTTTACCCGACCCATGCCGCAAACGCTTCCGACCTGCTCTTGAACGCAGACATGGCGATGTATGCGCGCAAGCGCGACGGCAAGAACGGTCTGCGGATCTTCGACGCCAGCATGCTCGACACCGCACGCGAGCGCCACGAGATCGAGCAATGCATCGAAGCCGGTCTGAAAGAGGATCGGTTCGAGGCCTGGCTGCAGCCGATCGTCGGTCTCGGCGATGGCCAGATTGTCGGCTTCGAAGCGCTGATGCGGCTCGATCATCCGGAAAAAGGGCTGATGCCGCCCGGCAAGATCATCGGCATTGCCGAGGAGACGGGCACGATCGGCCGTATCGGCGACCGCGTGCTGGACAAAGCGATCCGCCATCTCGCCGCGATCTCCAAGCTGGACGGAACACAGAACACTTATCTGGCAGTCAACTTCTCGCCGCTGCAGTTCGAGTTGTCCCTGCCCCATAAGCTCGCCGCCCTGCTGCTCAAGCATCACATTTCGCCGCAACGGATCGTCATCGAGATCACCGAGGCGGTGCTGATGCTCGACAATCCCGAGGTCCACGCCGTCCTGAAACAACTCAACGAGTTCGGCTGCCGCATCGCGCTGGACGATTTCGGCACCGGCTATTCGTCGCTCAGCTATCTCAACCGCTTCCCCGTCGATATCGTCAAGGTCGACCAGTCCTTCACCCGGTCGCTGAGTTCCGGGACCGCCGACGTCAGACGCAAGAGCCGCATGCTCATCAAGGGCATCCGCACCATTTCGCATCAGATGGGATGCACGGTTGTCGCCGAAGGCATCGAGACGAAGGAGCAATGGCAGCTTCTGCGCAAGCTCGGCGTGGATAATGGCCAGGGATATCTCTTCAGCCGCCCGATGCCCATCGACGGCATGCTGGCCCTCCTGGAAAACGATTCAGAAGCCAAGGCTGCCGACCCGGCATAGTGCCGTCGAAAAGGAGAAATGGGCGTGAAGCATCTGATCCTGGCATTCCTCCTAGGTCTTTCCACCACTGCCCGCGCCGAGACGATCCATTTCGTAACCGAGGAATATCCGCCCTACAACTTCTCGACCAGCAGCGGCGCGAACGGCGCGTCGGTCGAACAGATCGCGCTGATCATGGAGGCCGTCGATCTCCCTCACGACATCGAGGTCCTGCCTTGGGCGCGCGCCCTCGCCCTTGCTGAAAGCCAGCCTTTCCATTGCGTTTTCACCACCGGTCACGATGCCGAGCGACACGAGAACTTCAAATGGGTCGAGCCACTGCTCGTCGATCATATGATTCTGGTGCGACGCAAGGGTTCGGCAATCGCGCCGCAAACGATCGATGAGGCGACCAGGTTCGTCGTCGGAACACAGCGGGAGGATTTCTCCGCAACCTATCTGAAGGCGCATGGCTTCGAGCGGATCGATTATGCGGCCAATCTCGATTCCACAATGAAGAAGCTCGCCGCCGGGCGCATCGATCTACTCATAACGTCAGAAAAAACCTTCGAGAGCATGCGAGCCGGCGGCAAACCGGTCGAGGCGGCACTGGTGCTCGAAGGCAAGCAGTACGGGATCGCCTGCCACCGGGACATGCCGGACGACACGGTTGCCCGCATGCAAGCCGAACTCGACCGCCTGATCGCCGGCGGCACTCAGGACCGAATATTCGAACGCTACGGCCTGCGTCCGAACCGCATCGAGCAGGCGGCGAAATAAGGATTGACTTGCCGCGGCCTCAGTGATTTTGGGTTTGTCAGCGGGATTTGGATGCCCCTCAATCTAGCCGTCTCCCCGCTCGCAGGAGAGCGGACGAGAAGGGCGCCGCTTGTCA
Organism: Sinorhizobium sp. 8-89; assembly: GCF_030124325.1. Lineage (GTDB taxonomy): Bacteria > Pseudomonadota > Alphaproteobacteria > Rhizobiales > Rhizobiaceae > Sinorhizobium. The sequence goes on along the minus strand of NZ_JASKLR010000003.1, from coordinate 255,760 downwards.
CTTCGCCCCGCTACTGCATGATTCCTTAAATCGGAATCGATTTAGGGACGCTGGCGGAAGCCCAAGGAGAATGGCGACATGCTGATTATCGCGGGACTTGGCAATCCAGGTTCGAAATATGCCGGCAACCGCCACAATATCGGCTTCATGGCCGTCGACGCCATACAGCGTCGCCCGAGCTTTTCCTCGTGGTCGAAGAAGTTCAAGGCGGAGATTTCCGAAGGCGAGATCGCGGGCGAACGTGTGCTCCTGATGAAGCCGCAGACCTTCATGAACCTGTCGGGCGAAGCTGTGGGCGACGCCATGCGCTTCTATAAGCTCGCGCCAAAGGACATCGTCGTGATCTACGACGAGCTCGATCTTCCGGCGGGCAAGGCGCGGATCAAGACCGGCGGCGGCCATGGCGGCCACAACGGCATCAAATCGATCGACGCCCACTGCGGTAAAGACTACCGCCGCCTGCGTCTCGGCATCGGCCATCCGGGCGTCAAGGACCTGGTGCACGCCCATGTGCTCGGCGATTTTGCCAAGGCGGATCAGGTCTGGGTGTCACCGCTTCTCGACGCCATCGCCGATAATGCGGACATGCTGGTGAAGGGCGAGGATTCGCAACTCATGAACAAGATCGCGCTTGCGACCGGCGGCAAGGCGAGCGAGGAAAAGCCCCAGGCGGCGAAGAAGCAGCCCGCGCAATCCCATATTCACCAAGCCCGCAACGCCGCGCAACCGAAGAAGCTTCCGGCCACCGGACCGATGGCCGAGATGCTGAAGAAGATGTTCGGCTCGAAAGGGGATTAGATCCCGGCCGGCTTTCAGATCAGGCGGCGTTGAGGCGTCATTCCTCCGGCTCGGTGGTGAACATCAGCGGATAGCCCGCTTCCTTGCCGAGATCGGTCGCCTCCTTGGCCTTGGTCTCGGCGATGTCCCTGGCGCAGACGACCACGACCGAAGTTCCGAATTTGTGTGCCGTCATCATCACCCTGTAGCCAGCTTCCTCGCTCATGCGGAACACGGCCTTGAGCACCACGACGACGAATTCGCGCGGCGTGTAGTCGTCGTTGACGAGCATTACCTTATAGAGCTTCGGCCGCTCCAGTTTCGGCTTCGACTTGATCTTCGGCTTTGCGGCAACATCATTGTCACTCATCGGAATCCACCCGTTGATGACATGAAAAGAGCAGACTACAGAGCCCGCGCATCCTATCGGACGCGCAACGAACGCTGTAGCACTTTGAACTGATGCATCTTTTGTCCTTAAATCGGCAACGGTTTAAGGACAAAAGATGCATCAGGGTCGAAGAACAATATTGCGCGTCGGGCATCGCCATTCAAGGGAAAGCCGTATCATAACGCGCAGAAGCGCGCGAAGACCTTGACCGCTCCGCTCCTTTATCCCATAGCCACCGCCAAGCAATTCCGAGAACGACAGGTTTCAGCCATGGGCTTCAAATGCGGTATCGTCGGGCTGCCGAATGTCGGCAAGTCCACACTTTTCAATGCGCTCACCAAGACCGCGGCAGCGCAAGCGGCAAACTATCCCTTCTGCACGATCGAGCCGAACACCGGTGAAGTCGCGGTCCCGGATCCGCGTATGCGCAAGCTCGCCGATATCGCGAAGTCGAAGGAAATCATCCCGACGCGCATCTCCTTCGTCGACATCGCCGGGCTCGTGCGCGGCGCATCCAAGGGCGAAGGTCTCGGCAACCAGTTCCTCGCCAATATTCGCGAGGTGGATGCCGTAGTCCATGTGCTGCGCTGCTTCGAGGATGACGACATCACCCATGTGGAAGGCCGCATCCACCCGGTCGCCGATGCCGAGACGATCGAGACGGAATTGATGCTTGCTGATCTCGAAAGCCTGGAGCGCCGTACGGAACAGACGCGCAAGCGCGCCGTCGGCAAGGACAAGGACTCGATGGCGCAGCTTCCCATAATGGAAGCATCGTTGAAGCTCTTGCAGGAGGGCAAGCCGGTACGTACGCTGCTGTCGAAGCTCGACGCCGACGAACTGCGCATTCTCCAGGGCCTCAACCTCCTCACCTCCCATCCGGTGCTCTACGTTTGCAACGTCGCGGAAAGCGACGCCGCTACCGGCAATGAACACACCCGCACCGTAGCCGAAATGGCAAAGGCCCAAGGCGCCGAATCCGTTGTCATCTCGGCCGCGATCGAATCCGAAGTGGCGCAGTTGCCGGAAGAGGAAGCCAAGGAATTCCTTGCCGCGCTCGGTCTCGAGGAGGCTGGTCTCGACCGGCTGATCGGCGCCGGCTACAAGCTGCTGGACCTCATCACCTACTTCACGGTCGGCCCGAAGGAAACGCGCGCCTGGACCATCCCGCGCGGCACCAAGGCGCCGCAAGCCGCAGGCGTTATCCACACGGATTTCGAGCGGGGCTTTATCCGCGCGAACACCATCGCTTATGATGACTATATTTCGCTCGGCGGCGAAACCGGCGCGAAGGAGGCCGGCAAGGCGCGCGACGAAGGCAAGGACTATGTCGTCCAGGACGGCGACGTCATTCATTTCCGCTTCAATACCTGATGCGGTGGCGATACGGCTCTACAGCGCCGGTTCCGATTAAGGAAACATGCAGCAGAGCCGCATAGCTGAACATCTCCGGCAGCGAGGGAGGCCGGCATGCTCTATTTCGAGGATTTCACGCCAGGCAGGCGCTTCGACTATCAGCCGGTCGTAATGCAGGCGCCCGACATCATCGCCTTCGCCAGTGAGTTCGACCCGCAGCCGATGCATCTGGATGAGGAGGCCGGCAAGCGCAGCATTCTTGGCGGGCTCTCTGCCTCCGGCTGGCACACGAGCGCGATTGGCATGCGCATGATGATCGACGCTTTTCTTGGCGATTCCTCCTCTCAGGGCTCCCCTGGCATCGACTTCATGGATTGGAAGAAGCCGGTGCTCGCCGGTGATGTGCTGACAGGCTTCAGCCTGGTGCTCGGAGCGCGGCAATCGAATTCGAAACCTGGCGTCGGCATCGTCAAGTTCCGCAACGAGATCGACAACCAGACGGGCGAGGCGATCGCGGTTTCGGAATGTTCCGTGCTTTTCCGCCGCCGCGACTGGGGGCTGCGGCGATGATGACCTTGGGCGAAATCTACGCAGCCGGCCGAAAAACGGTGATCGGCAGTCTGACATTCTCAGCGGAAGATATCATCCGCTTCGCGCGCGACTTCGACCCGCAACCATTCCACCTCGACGAGGAGGACGCCAAGCACTCGCTGTTCGGCGGCCTTTGCGCTTCCGGTTGGCACACGAGCGCCGGCTGGATGCAATGCTTCGTGCGGTTCTGGAAGGATGAAATCCGACGCCTGGCGGCCGAAGGGCTGCATGCGCCGAGACTCGGCCCCTCACCCGGCTTTCGCGAACTCAAATGGCTGAAGCCGGTCTATGCCGGCGACACGATAACCTACGCGGTCACCTTTCTGGAGGCGCGGGTCGTCGCGTCGAGACCGGGGTGGCGGATCAACACCATCTTCTGCGAGGGCGAGAACCAGCACGGCGAGACCGTCATCCAGTTCGAAAGCAAGGTGATCGAATTCACCTGAGATAGCGCGCGAAACCGCCGAGCGGCTAATGCCCTGCGAACTCGATCAGTGTGCGCACGTTGACGCCGAGAGCCTCGAGTTTCCTGCGACCGCCGAGTTCGGGCAGATCGATGATGAAGCAGGCTCCCACAATGTCCGCCCCCATTTGCTTCAGAAGCTTCACGGCGCCTTCTGCGGTTCCGCCGGTGGCGATCAGGTCGTCGACCAGGATCACCTTCTCGCCCGGCTGGATCGCATCCCTGTGCATTTCCATCTCGTCCACGCCGTATTCGAGGCTGTAGGCGATGCGGACGGTATCGTGCGGCAGCTTGCCCTTTTTTCGGATCGGGACGAAGCCGGCCGAAAGCTGGTGCGCGATCGCGCCGCCCAGGATGAAACCGCGCGCCTCGATGCCCGCTATCTTGTCCACCTTGGTGCCGGCATAGGGGTGGACAAGCTCGTCGATCGCCCGGCGGAAAGCCTTCGGATTGCCGAGCAAGGTCGTGATATCGCGAAACATGACGCCTGGCTTCGGGTAATCCGGAATGCTCCGGATGGCGGAAATCAGTTCCGATTGAACGGTCGCGGTCATGATGGGAAAACAGCCTCTGCGAGTCTCAGGAAGCCAAAGCCATAACATCAACGGCGTGCAATTCTATAGAATTTTCTTCGCCCTGCAGTCACAAGGCCGGGCTTCCCACTGCACCCGCGGCAACCCTTTGAAATCTCCGCAGGTGCGCGGGAACAATTTTGCTTGCCGGGTGTTATCGTAAGCTTGAACTTTGCAGGGCAGCCAATTGGGGCGTTACTGCACCAAAGCGCCGTGCGTTCAAACGAACGCACAAACGGACTTAGCACTTTGATTCTAGAGCGTCTTATCCGCTTTCCGTGGTTCCATGTGAAAGCGAGAGGCTCCAGGAGCCAGCAGTAAGAGGAAGGAGGAGACCATGCGCCTGTTTGAATGCGGTTCGCTCGTCCCGGGTTGTGAATGGCACACCCGCGCCGACAATGATGCAGAAATCGTCCGTCGCGTTGTGGAGCACATGCGCGTGACCCATGGCGAAACGACGATACGCGAGAACATGATCGACAATATCAAAGTTCGGATCGTCGACGAAAGCAAGGCCGCCTGACCGGAGCGGGGCAAGGGCCGTCTTTGCCGCGTTCAGGTCGCGCGGGATGAGGAAAGGCACACAGCAGTTTCCCGCCATCCCTGATCACTTGGTATCTGGCACCATCAACTCGAGCCGGGCCGCGAGCGCTGCCCGGTCGGGGGCGAAATTGCGCTCGATCCAGAAATTCTCGAGTTCGGAAAGTACTTCCCCGACTTTTGGGCCGGGCGGAATGCCGGCCTTTAGGACATCGGCGCCGGTCAACGGAAATGCCGGGCGATGCCACTTCTCCGCGCGCGACAGTAGCCGTTGAAGCGCCGCGGTTTCAGAAAGACGCGACGGATCGTTTTCGGACAGACGGCGCGCGGACGCCAGGGAGAGCCGCAGGCGGGTGGTAATCCCCTCGACGCCATACCGGTAAAGCTGGCGGTCGAGAGCCGCATCCGCAAGCGTCGCGGGGATCGCCGGAGCGCCTGCATACCGTGCAAAATAAGCTGCCTCCGCCTTCGACAAGCGCAGGCGCGCTGCCATGGCCGCAAGCCGTTCCGTATCAGGGGGAACGATCGCCGCTAACCTCAGCAGCGGATCCGGCTTCCAGGAAAAGGCCTTCTCGGCGGCAATGAGGCCGGGAATGGCATCGATACCCCACTTCTCGGTCTCCGGCAGGATTTCGGTGAGCACGCCTGCCTGGCGCATCCACAGGAGCGCGCGGCCAGGATCGTCGGCGGCGAGCAGTTTCTTTGTTTCGGACCAGACCCGTTCCGCAGAAAGCGTCGCGAGCTTTGCGCGGGCCTGAGCGCAGGCCCTGAGCCCGTCCGCGTCCGGACGGCCGGCACCGTAATAGGCGAAGAAGCGGAAGAAACGCAGAATGCGCAGATAGTCCTCCCGGACACGCTCGGCGGCATCGCCGATGAAACGCAATGTCCGGCTCTCGATGTCGGCGAGGCCGCCGACATAGTCGAAGACCTTACCGTCGCTGTCCGCATAGAGGGCATTGATCGTGAAGTCGCGGCGCTCCGCATCCGCCCGCCAATCGGTGCCGAAGGCCACTTCGGCGCGGCGCCCGTTCGTTGCGACATCGCGGCGAAGCGTCGTCACTTCGTAGGGCGTTCCGTCGATGACGAGCGTGATCGTGCCATGATCGACACCCGTCGGCACGACCTTGATACCCGCAGCCTTCGCCCGTTCGGCAACGTCGTCCGGCCGCCAGGTGGTCGCCATGTCGATGTCGCCGGCCGGCAGCCCCATGAGGCTGTTGCGGATCGCCCCGCCGACGACGCGCACCTCGTGGCCATCGGCGTTCAGAACATCGAAAACGCGCTGTAGCGAAGGAGCCTGAAACCAGGCCTCAGCGGCAACGGAAGTCATGCATAAAGCCTTTCGTAGAGCATGCGGACGATGCCCGCCGTAATCCCCCAGATATTCCGTTCGCCATAGGGCATGCGATAGAATTGCCGCTCCGCGCCCTGCCAATGGCTGCGCCCACGCCCGTGGTTGACGGGGTTCATCAGGAAGGAGAGCGGCACTTCGAAGACGCTTTCCACCTCTTCCGGATTGGGCATGAGCTCGAATCCAGGCTGCACCACCGCAAGCACCGGTGTGATGCGGAAGCCCGACATGGCCATATAATGCGGCAGACGGCCGATCGTCTCGACGAAGCGAGGATCAAGGCCGATCTCTTCCTGGGCTTCGCGCAGGGCCGCAACTTCGATGGACTGGTCTTCGGGATCGACGGCCCCGCCTGGAAAGGCGACCTGACCCGAGTGCTTGCGCAATGTCGAGGTGCGCTGCGTGAAGATGACGCTCGCATCCTCGCCGTCGTCGACCACCGGGACGAGCACTGCCGCATCCTTCAGATGCAGGGACTCGAGATAGGGAACGATACCCGGATTGAGCAGAAAATCGCCGTGATCACGCCAGGCCGTCTCGATCGGCCCGCCCGTCTGGGTGAGCGCCCGGCGGCGAAACTCGTCGGCGGAAAAGGGATGATTTGTCATTGCGACAGAGCTTCCAATTCAGCCGCCGGCATGATCGGAAACACCGCGCCGACCGACTTTACGCAGAACATATCGATGCCGTCGATCTCGACCGTTTCGCCCAGTTCGACAAGGTCGTACATGACAGGCCTCGATACGAGCGCCTCAAGTCGCCCACGCACGTGGAGATAGGGCTTCAGCTCGCGATTTTCGCCGTGGACGACAAAGCGCAGAGAATGCTCCGGCCCCGCCTCCACGACGTCGCCGACATTGGTGCGGAACGTCAGGACATTTCCGCCTTTCTTGGAAGTAACGTTCATTTCGACGGCGATGAACGGAGCATCGGCGATGCGGATACCGACTTTTTCCACCGGCGTAACCAGATAGGTCTTGCCGTCCTCGTCCTTGCGCAGGACGGTGGAAAACAATCGGACAAGCGGCTGGCGGCCGATCGGTGTGCCCATGTAGAACCAGGTTCCATCGCCGCGGATTTCCATGTCGATATCGCCGCAAAATGGCGGATTCCAACGGTCTACCGGCGGCAGGCCCTTCGCTTCACCGCCCCTTTCGCCCGCGGCGCGGGCGATCAGCGCGGCAAGACCCGCCGCATCGCCCGTTTGCTGAATCTTGGCTTCTGCCATCGTTCTGTCCTGTTTGGTCCCGATCTTGCTTCTGAAGCATAACGCGTTCAGACGAACGTGCGAGGGATGCGCCAGCCTTCGGTTTTGGCATTCCGTCCGCATCGATGAGAATGCGGGATGCACGGCGAGCGTCCTGCAAGCTCACGACATAGTGCGTTGGCGCCGGCTTGTCAGCCGTCCGCCAGGGTCTAAATTGAAAAACAGGAACTGAATACCGCGCAATGGCGATTCGGTTCAGCAGCGACGATCGGAGAGAATGGCGATGAGTGTTATGAAAAGCGCGGTCGATGCGGCCGACGAGAAGGCGATCGTCGCGGCCGCGGAGGCCGCGCTTGGGGAGATCGCGCTGATACGCGCCGAAGTCGGTAAGGTGATCTTCGGCCAGGAAAGCGTGGTCGAGCAGACGCTGCTTGCCGTGCTGTCCGGCGGCCATGCACTGCTTGTCGGCGTACCGGGCCTCGCCAAGACCAAGCTCGTCGCCACGCTCGGTACGGTCCTCGGGCTCGACAACAGCCGCATCCAGTTCACACCCGACCTGATGCCATCAGATATTCTCGGCTCCGAGGTCATGGATCAGGACGCAGCAGGCTACCGGTCGTTCCGGTTCATCCCCGGCCCGATCTTCACGCAGCTGCTGATGGCGGACGAGATCAACCGTGCTTCGCCGCGAACCCAATCGGCACTTTTGCAGGCCATGCAGGAATATCACATCACCGTCGCCGGCGCCCGCAAAGACCTGCCCCAGCCATTCCATGTGCTGGCGACCCAAAACCCGCTCGAACAGGAAGGAACATACCCGCTTCCCGAGGCGCAGCTTGACCGTTTCCTGATGCAGGTGGATGTCGGCTATCCCGAGCTTGGTGCCGAACGGCAAATCCTGCTGGAGACGACCGGTGTGGTCGAGACCGAGGCCCGGCCGGTGATCGACGCACAGCGCCTCTTGCAGGTCCAGAGCCTGATCCGCCAGATGCCGGTCGGCGAAAAGGTGGTCGATGCCATCCTGTCGCTCGTGCGTTCCGCCCGCCCCGGCAACGGCAATTCGACGACTGACAAGAATGTCGCCTGGGGGCCGGGTCCGCGCGCGGGCCAAGCCCTGATGCTGTGCGCTCGGGCGCGCGCCCTCTATGACGGCCGGCTGGCGCCTTCCGTCGACGATATCCTGGCGCTTGCCGAACCCGTGCTGCAGCACCGCATGGCGCTCACCTTCGCGGCCCGTGCGGAAGGCATGACCGTGCGCGACGTCATCGCCGGCCTGGTGAAACGAGCCAAGGGTTAGTGCATGGCCTCCATCGGGCACATAGTCGCGCGTACCCCTTCCGGCGAGGTCCTGTCGCGCGCACAGCAGCGCGCCATGCTCGTTCCGGATTGCCTCGTCGAGGCACGCAGGATTGCCAACACGGTGATTTCTGGCTGGCATGGCCGGCGCAAACGCGGCATCGGCGAAAATTTCTGGCAGTTCCGCCCCTATAGCGAAGGCGAAAGCCTGTCGCGCATCGATTGGCGCCGCTCCGCCCGGGACGACCATACCTATGTACGCGACCGCGAATGGGAGGCCGCCCATACCATCTGGCTCTGGGCCGATCTCTCGCCCTCGATGATGTACAAGTCGACGCTCGGCGCCGTCTCCAAGGAAAGCCGTGCGCTGGTGCTGATGCTGGCGCTTGCCGAAATTCTCGCCCGCTCCGGCGAACGGATCGGCTGCCCCGGCGTCATGGAACCGGTGTCGGCCCGCAACGCCGCCGAGCGGCTGGCAACCGCGATCATGCTGAGCCCGCTCGCCGAGGGACTGCCTGAGACCGGCATGATCCGCAACGCCAGCGATCTGGTGCTGATCGGAGATTTTCTCGACCCCGCCGAAAAGGTGATGGAGCGCCTTGCGCCGCTCGCGCGCCGCGGCTTCCGCGGACATATGGTCGAGATCGCCGATCCTGCGGAAGAGGTCTTCCCCTATGCCGGGCGAACCGAATTCACCGACCCGGAAACCGGGGAAAAGCTGACTGCGGGTCGCGCCGAGATTCTGCAGGAGGATTATCAGCGCGCCTATCTCGCTCGCCGTGACAGCCTCGGCTCGAGCCTCCGGCACCTCGGCTGGACCTTCATTCCGCATCGGACCGACCGCCCCGCATCCGAGGCGCTGGTAGCCGTGCACATGTATCTTTCAGGAATGCCCGGAAGGGCGACGCATGGAGGCCTGCTATGATCGGCGGTCTCGCCTTCGTCTTCGCCAATCCCGCAATGCTGGCCGCGCTTGTCGCGCTCCCGGTCATCTGGTGGCTTTTGCGGATGACGCCGCCGAGGCCGGCGGCCGAGGTCTTTCCGCCACTCCGCATCCTCGCCTCCGTTCTGAAGCGCGAGGAGACACCATCGAAAAGCCCCTGGTGGCTGACGCTTCTCAGGATGCTGATGGCCGCCGCCGTCATTTTCGCAATCGCCGATCCGGTCTTCAATCCGCGCAGCAATACGCTCGCCTCCTCCGGCCCTCTCGCGCTCTTGATCGACAACAGTTGGGCGACAGCGCCCGATTGGGAGCGCCGCATCGAGGCCGCCTCGGCGCTGATCGACGACGCGGAGGCACGAGACCTTGCGGTCTCGATCGTCTTCACCGGCGATCGGCAGCACGATGCAACGCCGGGGTCGGCAGGGGCCGCGCGCAACCGCCTCGCCGCCGCATCGCCTGAACCGCTTCCGGCCGACCGTCGCTCCGCGATCGCGGCAATGCAAACGGCCTTCGAAGAAGCCGTACCCGGAACGCTCGCCTTCGTCACCGATGGCATCGAAGCGACAGAAGGCAAGACGATGGAGGCGCTCGCGGGAATTCGCGCCGCCAACCTCCGGGTGATCGAGGCCGACGGCAGTCAGGCAATTGCACTCACCAACAGCAGCAACGAATCCGCGGGCATGTCGGTGACGGCGAGCCGGTTGAAAACCGATGATCGCCGTTCCGTGACGATTGTCGCTTACGATACGCGTGGCCGCGCGATCGCGGACGGCACGATCGATTTTGCGCCAGATGAAGCGGTTGCGAAGGGAACGATCGCAGCACCTTTCGAGTTGCGCAACGATTTCGCTCGCATCGGCATCGAGGGTGCCGCGACCGCCGGTGGCGTCCATCTGCTCGACGACGGTTTTCGCCGCCGCCGCGTCGCCCTCTTGAGCGGCGAGGCCCGAGACCTTTCCCAACCGCTGCTCTCGCCGCTCTACTATATCAACCGGGCGCTAGCCCCCTACGCCGATCTCGTCGAACCGCGCGAGACCGATCTTGCCGTCGCCATTCCGGAACTCTTGGAACAACGACCTTCGGTCCTGATCATGGCCGATATCGGCCGCTTGCCGGAAGAGATGTACCCGCTGATGAAGAAGTGGATCGAAAACGGCGGCACCCTGATCCGCTTTGCCGGGCCGCGCCTTGCAGCGGCACCCGCCGATGACCCGCTGGTGCCCGTGACGCTGAGACAGGGCGAGCGGGCGCTTGGGGGCGCGCTTTCCTGGTCGGAGCCGCAGCCGCTCGCCGACTATCCCGGCAACAGCCCCTTTGCCGGCATGGCTCGCCCCACCGACATCTTGATCAAGCGACAGGTCCTGGCCGAGCCGACAGCGGATCTGGTCGAGCGGACCTGGGCAAACCTCGCCGACGGAACGCCTCTGGTGACGACGGCCGCACAAGGGGCGGGACGCATCATCCTGTTCCATGTCAGCGCCGAGGCAACCTGGTCGAACCTGCCGATTTCCGGGCATTTCGTGGAAATGCTTCGACGCAGCGTGCAGCTTTCGCGCAGCGGCGGCGTCGCGAGCGAAGGCAAGACGCAGGCGCAGACATTGGCCCCTTACCGGCTGCTGAATGCCGACGGCGTCCTCGTCGCCGAAACCGGCAATGCGCGGCCGCTCGACATCGTCCCCGGCAAGGCGCCGCTTGCAACTCCGGAAAACCCGCCGGGGCTTTACGGCTCCGAAGACGGTTTCACGGCGTTGAACCTGCTCCCGCGCGATGCCGAACTCAAAAAGATCGACATGGTGGCTGCAGGCCCGCATACCTCCGAACGGCTGAGCGGCGCGGAAAGCTGGTCGCTGAAGCCTGCTCTCCTGACGCTGGCACTGCTGCTGCTCCTTGCCGACGCCGTCGTCGTCCTCTTCATGAGCGGCGCCTTTTCGCGCGTTCGAATGGCAAGGACGGCCACCACAATACTCTTCCTGCTGTGCGGCACCCTTGTCCTCCTTCCACCGCAGGCGCTCGCGGATGACGCGCGTCCGGATGACCAACGCGTCCTGGAACGTCTCGATACGACCCATCTCGCCTATGTCGTCACCGGCGAAGACGAGGTCGACCGCCTCTCCGAACGCGGCCTCATGGGCCTCACGGATTTCCTCACCTATCGCACGACGCTCGAGCCGGGCGCACCCATCGGGCTCGACATTTCCAAGGACGAGCTCAGCCTTTACCCGATCATCTACTGGCCGATTTCCGCCAATGCGCCGATGCCGAGTCCGCAGGCTGTAAGCCGCATCGACGCCTATATGCGCGCGGGCGGCACGGTGCTCTTCGATACACGCGACCAGTTTTCCTCGTTGGGCGCCTCGTCGAGCGGGACGAGCGCGAACACCGAGCGGCTGCAGGCGATTCTGGCCAATCTCGACATTCCGCCGCTGGAGCCCGTTCCGGGCGACCATGTGCTGACGAAAGCCTTCTATTTGCTCTCTAATTTTCCGGGGCGCTACACCGGCAGCCCGCTCTGGATCGAGGCGCAACTCGACAACCGCGAGGAGGTAAGCGACCGCCCAGCCCGGTCCGCGGATGGCGTCACGCCGATCATGATCACCGGTAACGACTTTGCCGGCGCCTGGGCCGTGGACACGAATGGCGTCGCGCTCTTGCCGACGGTTCCGCCGGACGAGATGCAGCGCGAATATGCCTTCCGCTCCGGCGTCAACATCATGATGTATATGCTGACCGGCAACTACAAGGCCGACCAGGTGCACGTGCCCGCCCTGCTCGAGCGGCTCGGTCAGTGAGGATCGTTCGATGACCGTCGACTTTGCACCGTTTCTTCCCTGGCCCTATTTCGCGGCGCTGACGCTCGTCGCGGCCGCGCTTGCGGCGCTCGGGCTCTGGCGTCGCGTTCGCGGCGCCTGGTTGCGGACAGCCGCGCTCGCAGCGTTCTGCCTGGCGATTGCCAATCCGTCTGTTTTCCAGGAGGAGCGCGAGCCTCTCTCGACCATTGTTGCCGTCGTCGTCGATCGCAGCCAAAGCCAGGACAATGCCGATCGGCGAGAACAGACCGACAGGGCGCTTGCCGACCTCAAGGATCGCCTCGCCCGCTTTCCGCAGATAGAGACCCGCATTGTCGAGGCCGCCGATAGCGCCGAAAGCGAAGCGCCGTCGACGAAGCTCTTCGGTGCATTGGCGACAGCGCTTGCCGACGTGCCGCCGGCCCGCGTCGGCGGCGCCGTCTTCATAACCGACGGCCAGATCCATGACGTTCCCGATGTCAATCAGAAGCTCGGTTTGGATGCGCCCATCCATGGCTTGATCAGCGGCAAACCGGATGAATTCGATCGGCGTATCGAAATTGTCAGCGCACCGCGGTTCGGCATCGTCGGCGAACAGCAGAAAATGACCTTTCGCGTCGTTGACGACGGAGCGGCTCCCGGTGGTGGCGCCGAAGTGACGATCCGTCTCAATGGCAACGAGATCGCCACCGAGCAAGCCGAGCCGGGCACGGACGTGCCCTTCAGCTTCACCGTACCGCGCGGCGGCAACAACATCCTCGAATTCGCGGTGAACCCCATCGCGGGCGAAGTGACGGAGGTCAACAACCGCGCCGTCCACGTGCTCGACGGGATCCGGGAAAATCTGCGCGTGCTGCTCGTATCGGGTGAGCCGCACGCGGGCGAGCGCGCATGGCGCAATCTGCTGAAGTCCGATGCGGCGGTGGACCTCGTCCACTTCACCATTCTGCGTCCGCCGGAAAAACAGGACGGTACGCCGATCAACGAACTTTCGCTGATCGCCTTCCCGACCCGCGAGCTCTTCGTCGACAAGATCAGCGAGTTCGATCTGATCATCTTCGATCGCTATCAGCATCGCGGCGTGCTGCCGATCCTCTACTACGACAACATCGCGCAATATGTGCAGAACGGCGGCGCCTTGCTGATCGCCGCCGGCCCGGAACACGCCGGCGACGATTCGATCGCCGCCACGCCGCTTTCGGCGGTTCTTCCCGCGAGCCCCACCGGTGCCATGAATGAAAAGGCTTTCTTCCCCCGCCTTTCCGACGAGGGAAAGAAGCATCCGGTAACGCGCGGTCTCGAAGGCGCGGCGAGCGAACCTCCGGGCTGGGGCCGGTGGTTCCGCACCGTCGACGTCGACCGGCCCCTCGGGCAGACCGTAATGGAAGCGGCAGACGGAAAGCCGTTGCTCGTCCTCAACCGCGTCGGCAAGGGGCGTGTCGCGATGCTTTTGTCCGACCAAGGTTGGCTGTGGGCGCGCGGCTTTGAAGGTGGCGGACCGCATGTTTCGCTCTATCGTCGCACGGCCCATTGGCTGATGCAGGAACCGGCGCTCGAGGAAGAGGCGCTGACGGCGCGCGCCTCCGGCCGTACGCTCGAAATTACCCGGCAGACGATCGAAGGCGACCCCGGCCAGGCGACGCTAACCTATCCATCGGGCAAGACCGAAGAGGTCACACTCACAGAACGCGAACCGGGTCTCTACACGGCCGAGGTCAAGACGACGGAAACTGGCCTCTTCGAGGTCGCCAACGACGAGCTGACGACGCTTGTCCACGTCGGCAACGTCGATGCGCCGGAGTTCAAGGCGGCAATTTCCACGGAGGAAAAGCTCCGTCCCTGGGCGGAAAAGACCAAGGGACTCGTGCGGCGGCTGGCGGATGCGGACGGCTCGGTCGATCTTCCTTCGATCCTGCCGGTTCATGGCGCTGTCCGCGTGGCGGACAACGAGCGCCTTTCGCTGCGCATGACCGACGAGACCGTGCTGAGGGGCATCAATTCGCTGTCTCTGTTCTCCAGCCTCTTCGGGCTCGCCGCCCTGCTCTTCCTGATCTCCTCCACCTGGTATCGCGAGGGTCGATAGAGCGGGGTGAGAAAAAGTGTGAGCGGTTTTCCGCCCGCATCTAGATGAGCGACGCTTCAGGGCACCCTGCCTATTCCGCAGCGAGCGGATGCGGAAGCTGCGGGACACTGGCGGAGAGACAAGCGCGAATGTGCTGCCGCAGCCAGACGCCGGCCGGATCATTGTCGGAATGCAGCGGCCAGACCATGGTAACCGGCGGAAACCGCAGCGCCAAAGGGACCGGACTAACCTCCAGTCCCAGCAACGGACCATAACGCTCGGCAATGCGCGAGGACACGGTCGCAATGACCGGCGACAAACTCGCGGTCGCCAGGACGGACATGAAATCAGGAGCGGCGGCGACCACGTTCAGCTCGGTCCCGGCATGTTCAAGTGCATCTTTCACGCACCCATGAAGGCTTTCCGATTGCGAGATCACCACATGGTCGGCCTGGAGATAGGTATCGAGGGTCACCGGGCTCGGCAAGGGCAACAGACCGCGATTGAAACAGCAAAGCACCTCCGCCTCGTAGAGCACTTCGGAGATGTAGCGTGAGGTAGGCGCGTAGGTGCAGCCGACGGCCATGTCGATCGTACCTGCGCTGAGCATCGCATCCACCTCGTCCGGCGTGCACGTCCGCACCAGGAGCCGGATACCGGGGGCCATGCGTCGCAACAGCGCCGTTAAGTCCGGAAGCAGCAGAAGCTCGGCCTCGCATGATAGCCCCAGGCGGAAAATTCGCCGTTCGGTTGCCGGATCAAACACGTCGGCAGCGAGGAGCGCGGCCTGCGCCTGCTTGAGTGCCAGGCGGATCGGGCCGGCCAGTGCCCGCGCCCGCGCGGTCGGCTGCATGATCTGGCCAATCCTCACGAAAAGATCGTCCTGAAACAGAACCCTTAACGTCGACAGGTTGTGGCTCATAGCCGGTTGCTGGATCTTGAGGCGGCGAGCCGCCTTGGTCACGCTGCCCTCCTCCATCATCGCATCGAAGGCGATCAACAGATTGAGGTCGAAGGAGCGCAGATTGAAATGATCGATGACTTCCATGATTCGTATCGATTTGATTGCTGACCGCACCATAAATAGCTTTCAGCTGAGGTCTGGCAAGAGCCAGATCAGCAATCAGAGCGGGGGTGAGGAAAACGTGAGCGGTTTCCCGCCGGCATCCCGCCCCAACCAGGAGTTGAACCTATGCATACGCGCCGATCGATCCTAAAGGGAACCGCCACTGCTCTCGTCGCGGCGAGTTCGATGCCGGTTATCTCGACGCTTGCCGCTGCCAAAGCGCCCTTCGCCGAGGTCCAGGCTCCCGCTTTCTATCGCATGAAGGTGGGCTCGATCGAGGTGACGGCGCTTTCAGACGGAACTATCCCGATACCACTCGCAAGCCTTTACACGAATACGACCGACGAACACGCGCAGTCCGCGCTGGCCGCAGCATTTCAGGGCACACAGAGCGAAACGTCCGTGAACGCATTTCTGATCAACACCGGCGAACGTCTCGTCCTGATCGACGCGGGGACAGGCAGCTATCTCGGTCCGAAGCTTGGCAAGCTGATCCGGAACATCGAGGCATCAGGCTACAAGGCGAGTGACATCGATGACGTGATCCTCACGCATATCCACACTGACCATTCCGGAGGTCTTTCCGCCGACGGCGAGCGGCTCTTCGCGAACGCCGTTGTGCGCGTCAACAAGCGAGACGTCGATTTCTGGCTCGATCCCGCCAAACGGGAACGTGCAACCGGCCCGCTTAAGAACCAGTTTGTCGAAGCGCAACAAAGCCTTGCGCCCTATCTGGACGCAGGCAGACTGGAGACATTCGACGACGATGTCGCGCCAGTCGCGGGAATCGGTTCGATCCTGCGCTCGGGCCACACGCCGGGCCATAGCTCGCTGGTGATCGAAAGCGAACGAGAGAAGATGGTCTTCTGGGGAGACATTACGCACGGCGATGTCCTGCAGTTCGACGAACCAGGCGTTGCCATCGAATTCGATGTCGACCAGCAGAAGGCAGTCGAGGCACGCCGGGCCGCATTTGTCGAAGCAGCATCGGAACGTTACTGGGTCGCCGGCGCGCATATTGCCTTTCCCGGTATCGGTCACCTGCGGACGGACGACACGAATTACGACTGGGTACCGGTCAACTATACAGCTGGTTGATCCAAGAACGGTAAGAGTGCAAGTTTGCGCTTGTGGTCTCAACACAGCGATCCGGTGGGCGCCACCGGATCGCTGTTGCTGCTTCTGATCACACGAATTTTCGTCCGATACTGTCAGCTGAAAAATGCGAGGACCGGTGACCGACAGAAACGTGGCAATATCAGATCTTCGCGCCGTCCCGCATTTTTCGGATGCGATTGCCGACCGCGTCTGGCGAGCTTGGTGGAAACCGAAAGGGTTCCCTCTGGAGCATATCGCCGACTTGGTCCGGGAGAATCTCGGAAGTGGTCCGCTACCCATGGCGATGGTCGCCCATCAAGGTTCAACCTTCTTCGGCACCGCCTCGGTTATTGCATCCGACATGGAGGATCGGCCTCAATATACACCCTGGGTCGCCGCCGTTTGGGTGGATCCCACGTTTCGGCGGCAAGGCATCGGCGGCACCATCGTCGGCCATGCCGCGCGCGCAGCCTTCGCAGCGGGCGCCGATACCGTCTACCTCTGCGCCGTGCCAGCAAAAAGAACTTTCTACCAAGGGCTTGGCTGGTCGCTGCACGAGCAGGATGTGGGAGACCACCGGCTCGACGTCTTCACGCTCAAGTCAATCTGATTACCCACCTGTCAGGCAGCAGCGCCTTCGGCCTGCGCCGCGATGGCGAGTTCTGTCACGGGAGCGGCGCTGTCGTCTCGCCAGCGGATCACGCCGCTCAGGCGAGCATGAACGTCCGCCGCCATCGGCACGACGAGAACTCTTGCCGGATCGACCGGCCCTGGAAATTCGAGTGCGGCGTAACGCACCTTCTCGAAGCCGAGCGGCTGGTAATAGGGCGGGTCGCCGACGAGAATCACCGCCTCGGAACCCTTCCGCCGCGCAGCTTCGACGGCAATCCGCACGAGTTCGCGGCCAATGCCCCGGTTCTTGTGCGAGGGCCGCACGGCGAGCGGGCCAAGCAGGTGTCCCCTCACCGACCCGGCTATCACCGGCGTCATCCGCACGGAGGCGATCGTCTCGCCATTGTCGGTGCAGATGAAGGACAGCGAACGGTCATGAGGACCCTGCTCGCGAATCCGGGCGGCGGCGCGCACGAACCGGCCGGGACCAAAGGCTTCTTCGTTGATGATTTCGATGGCTGCGTCGTGTGACGCATCTTCAGTCAGATAGACGATGTCGTGCTTTTTCATGGATATCGAGAACCAAGCATGCGGACGGACAATAGAGATGGCGCGCCCCGAAAGGGCGTTGGCAGCATCAGCGTCGTCGCAGGCTTCCCGACAGGATCATGGTTACGATCGTTCCGAACACGAAAAAATTGCCTGATCGCGATAGCAGAAAATTGCCGCCTGTCAAAGCCCAAAACGCAGTGTTCAGAATTTGACACCTATCACCGGCACGCTGCTGCGTTATCTATCAATGGTAAGAGAAAACATGAAGGAGCTCATGCATGGGCAGGCTGGTCAACGGAGTCTGGCAGAACGTCTGGTACGACACCAAGGCGACGAAAGGCCATTTCAAGCGCAGTGAGGCGCAGTTCCGCAACTGGATCACCGCCGACGGATCGCCTGGCCCCTCAGGCGAAGGCGGCTTCGTGGCCGAGCCGAACCGTTATCATCTCTATGTCTCGCTTGCCTGTCCCTGGGCTCACCGCACGCTGATTTTCCGCGAGCTCAAGAAGCTTGAGGACATCATCTCGGTCTCGATCGTCGATCCCTTGATGCTGTCTAACGGCTGGGAGTTCAAAGGCGAGAACGGCGGCACCGTCGATCATCTCTTCGGTTCCAAGACCCTTTGGCAGATTTATGTCCGCGCCGACCCCGGTTATTCCGGCCGAGTGACCGTGCCTGTGCTCTGGGACAAGAAGACGAAGACGATCGTCTCCAATGAATCGGCTGAAATTATCCGCATGTTCAATTCGGCCTTCGATCATCTCACCGGCTCGACCGAGGATTTCTGCCCAGAGGAACTACGCGGTGAAATCGACGAACTCAACGCGCGCATTTATGACGCCGTCAACAACGGCGTCTACAAGGCCGGCTTCGCGACCACCCAGCAGGCCTGCGACGAGAGCGTGACGGCCTTGTTCGCCATGTTGGATGAACTGGAGGATCGCCTCGCCTCACAACGGTATCTCACCGGAAATCGCATCACCGAGGCCGATTGGCGCCTGTTCACGACGCTGGTGCGGTTCGACCCGGTCTATGTCGGCCATTTCAAATGCAACATCCGGCGCATTGCCGACTACCCGAACCTCTACGGGTACCTGCGCGATCTTTACCGGGTGCCGGGCGTGTCCGACACCGTGAACATGCGCCATATCAAGGAGCACTATTACCGCAGCCACACGATGATCAACCCGACGGGCATCGTGCCGGCCGGCCCGTTGCTCGACCTTACGGCGCCGCACGGACGCGATCGCCTTGACAAGGCGATACGTTCAAGCGAGACCGCAAAGCGAGTGGCTACCGGTACGCGTTGACGCTCACCAGAACGTGTCGGGCGCCTCCGTTCCCGCGAGTTCGGCAATCCGCCGGCGCGTCGCGGGCGTCGTATCCGCCGGCAGTTCGTCGAGCGCGAAGAAGCCCGCGGCGGCTATCTCCAGATCGGGAATCTTCGGTCGTTGTTGGCGGACACTGTCGCAACGGAAGAAGATGACGTGATCGCGTTTGCTGGTGCCCCGGTTGTAATAGACCTGCACCAGCTGCGGCGGCGACGTCAGTTCCAGATTGCCTTCTTCCCTCAGTTCGCGTGCGAGCCCCTCCACTGCAGTCTCATGGCGATCGAGGCCGCCACCCGGCAGGTGCCATCCGGGAAGATAGGAATGCCTGACAAGGAAGATCCGCCCTTTGCCGTCGAAGCAGGCAGCGCGCACGCCGAGTGTCATGCCGCGCGAGAGCGCGAAATAGACATGTGCGAACCGCGTCAGCAGGCGAATTCGCCAGTTGCGCAACTCCGCCGGTCGGTCCTGCTCCAAGCACGTCTCCCTGTGGGCCGCGGTTCTCATCCGAAATCGTTACGATCTGGTGATTCCACTCTGACGGAATATGCGCTAGACGGGGGCGATGTTCAAACTCGCGCATATTTCGGACGTTCATCTCGGACCCTTGCCGGATCTGTCCCTGAGGGAACTTGCTTCCAAGCGGATCACCGGTTTCGTCAACTGGCACAGAAACCGGGCGCGCCATCTCTTTCCCGGCACGCTCGCCTGCCTGATGGACGACATCGAGAAGCGCAATCCCGACCATCTCGCGATCACGGGAGATCTCGTGAACCTCGCTTCATCCCTGGAGATCGAGGCTATGACGGCGTGGCTTTCCCAGGCGGGCGACCCCGGGGATATCTCCATTGTACCGGGCAATCACGATGCCTATGTGCCAGGTGCCTACGAGAAGACGACGCGCGCCTGGTACGCCTACATGCGGGGTGACGAGGATCCGCCCGGCTGGGCCCGCAATCATCACTGCTTTCCCTATGTGCGGGTGCGCGGCTCTGTGGCCCTTATCGGCTGCTCGACAGCGGTCGCGACGCCGCCCTTCGCCGCAAGCGGCTACTTCGGCCCGCGGCAGGCGCGTGCCACGGTCAACCTGTTGCGGGCGGCAGGCGAGGCTGGACTCTTCCGAGTCGTGCTGATCCACCACCCGCCGATCCGTGGCGCGACCTCCATGCACAAGCGCATGATCGGCATTCGCCGTTTTGCGGCGACCATTTCGTCGGGCGGCGCCGAACTGGTGCTTCACGGCCATACCCATCTCAACACGGTTTACTGGCTGAAGGGGCCGACTGCGCCGGTCCCGGTCGTCGGCATTGCCTCGGCGTCGCAGGGGCCGGGCGGCAGCAAGCCGGCGGCCGCCTATAATCTCTTCTCGATAGCAGGCGAGCCGGGCAACTGGCAGCTCAGCCGCGAGCGCTACACGCTCAATGCCGACGCGACCGGCGTCGAACTCGCCGAAACCACCCGTTTCTAGCGTTCAGGCCGTCCACGATAAAGACAAACGTCAAAGAAAAATCCTACCGGCGCGAATAATTCGTCATGCCTGTGCGTCATATTGCGGTTCGGGTGCGGCAGCCTGCGAGACGCATGTGCGTCGGTCGGGTCACCGGCCGTGCTGCGCGACGTTCGAGGGAGACAGGCACGATGTATCGAAAAACGACTTTCCTTGTCCTTGCTGCATTCATGGCTTCGGTCGCGGGCCAGCCGGCCATGGCCATCGGCGAAGACACCAGCGAGCCGCCACGCAAGACCAAGACGACCACCCAGTGCAAGAACGGCAAGATCTGGGATGCGCGCAAGGGCCAGTGCGTCAACGCGAAGAAGAGCGGTCTCAGCGACGATATTCTGTTCGAGGCCGCGCGCGAACTTGCCTATGCCGGCCAGTACGAAAATGCGATCAAGGTGCTCGGCGCGGTAAGCGATCAGCGCAGTGCCCGCGTGCTCAACTATCTCGGCTACGCCAATCGCAAAGCCGGGCGCATGGAACTTGGCATGCAGTTCTACAAACGCGCGCTTCAGGCGGACGAGAACTACATTCTCGCCCGATCCTACCTCGGCCAGGCCCTGGTCGAGCAAGGCCGGATCGAGGAAGCGAAGGTGCAACTCGTCGAGATTCGTGACCGTGGCGGCGAAAACACCTGGGCCTACAAGGCTCTGCTCCAATCCCTCGGCGGCACCCGCCATCATTACTGACGAGCCGGACCGCGACGGCCCGCTCTTCTGCGCGTTGCAGCGCCGCCTTCTGCCGTCGCCCCCTTGCGGCAGAAGGGAGCAGACAGCCGGAAACGACGCCGGAATGCAAAAACCTGTTTCCGTTCCGGCTCTTCCCTTGCAGACTTCGGATCAAATGTTTCATATCATTGGGCAGTGCGTTTCGCACGGTGAATAGATGCCCGATCCGGTACGTCTCATTGGAAGAGCAATGCGCCCAGCGGCAGAGACGAAAGACTTCAGACGGGATTTGGTCAGCCTGCTGCCCAAATTGCGCCGTTTCGCGATGACGCTGACGCGCAACGCCAACGACGCCGATGACCTTGTCCAGGAGGCTTGCGAGCGGGCCATCGCGCGCAGCCATCTATGGAACGGGGAAGGCCGACTGGAAAGCTGGGTTTACGCCATGACGCGCAATCTCTGGGTCGACGAAGTCCGCAAGCGCAAGGTCCGCACCGGCGGCGGCGCGGTCGACATCTTCGATCAGAGCGAACTGCGTGTGGAAGCCGTTGCCGAAAAGGCGGTCTATGCCAACCAACTGCAGAAGATGATCCTGTCCATGCCGGAAGGTCTTGCCAGCGTTTTCCTGCTGATCAATGTCGAAGGGCACAGCTACCGCGAGACCGCAGATATTCTCGGGGTGCCGATCGGTACCGTGATGAGCAGGCTGTCCACCGCCCGCCTGAGGCTCGCCGCCATGCTGTCCGAGAATACCGAAAGGAGGGCCTGACCATTGCAGCAGACGACAGGTCAAGCGCTTGAGGTTCGGTTGTCCGCCTATATCGACGGAGAGCTCGGCGACGCCGAAAGGGCCGAACTCGACGCGCTGCTGGCGCGTGACGAGGACGCCAAGGTCATGCTCGAGAAGCTCAAAGCCGGTAGCGCCTTTGGCAACAAGGCCTTCGAGGATTTCCTTCATGATCCAGTGCCGTTGGCGCTGGTGCGCCAGATCAAGCAGGGGCCCGGCATCAGTCCGAGGGCCGAGCGCGTAGCAACGGCCAACCTTCCGGCTCCCACCATTCGCGTCTGGCCGCGGGTCACGGCCGCGGCCGTGGCACTACTGCTTCTCGGTGGCGCTGTCGGCTTCATCGTTGGTAGCACGCAGTACGTGGCCGAACCCGAAGGCAGCGCCTCCACGCGTCCATGGATCGATGAGATCGCCGAGTATCATCGCATCTATTCCCGGCAGAAGGAGCACCTTGTCGAGGCGCCTGCGTCGGACGGGCCGAAGATCGAGACCTGGCTCGCCTCCAGTGTCGGCATCGGCTTCAAGACCCCGGATCTCGCAAGCAAGGGCCTCAATTTCGAGGGTGCAAGGCTGTTGGTGGTCGATGGCAAGCCCGTCGGTCAGCTCGTCTACCGCGATCGCGAGGGCGATATCTTCGCGATCTGCTTCCTCAAGGGTAGCGAGGAGCCGCAAACGGATCAGTTCCGCGAGGACATCCGCGACAACCTCGGGCTCGTCTCCTGGCAAAAAGACGGCGCATCCCTGGTGGTGGTCGGTCCATCCTCCCATGCGGGCCTGCGAGACCTCGCCGAAACGGTGGCCGCGAGCATCTGATCGGACGGGCAACGCGCGCGGGTGCACGGCACATGGCAGGCGGGCCCCGCAAAGGAAAAGCCCCGCGGTTCGAGAACCGCGCGGCTTTTCTCCACGATGGGTTCGTGCCCGCCGGGTCCTACGCCGCCTTCATCTCCAGCACCCGATTGGCCGCCGACACGATAGCCTCCAGCGAGGCGGCGACGATGTTGGTGTTGATGCCAACGCCAAACAGCGTGCCGCCGGGATATTCGACCTCGACATAGGCAATGGCCGCAGCATTCGAACCATGCTGCAGCGAATGCTCCGAATAGTCCGCCACCGAAAGCTCAATGCCGAGATAAATCGACAGTGCGTTGATGAAGCCATCGATCGGGCCGGTGCCCTTGCCCTCGATTCGCCTGGTCTCGCCTTTGTCGGTGATCTCCGCGGCAACGACACGCAGACCGCCCTTGTGCTCGCCGGCCGGATAGGTGTGGTGGTCGACGAATTTCAGCCGCGCGTGGGGCTGCTCCACGTAACGTTCGAGGAAACGGGCATGGATCCGCTTCGACGGGAGTTCCTTGCCCTCTTCGTCCGTGATGCGCTGGATGTCCTCGCGGAACTCGACCTGCAGGTTGCGTGGCAGATTGATGCCGTAGTCTTCCTGCAGGATATAGGCGATCCCGCCCTTGCCGGACTGGGAATTGATGCGGATGATCGCCTCGTAGCTGCGGCCGACGTCGCGCGGGTCGATCGGCAGATAGGGCACCTCCCAGAGCGGCTTGTTTGCCTGCTTGATCGCCTTCATGCCTTTGTTGATCGCGTCCTGGTGCGATCCGGAGAAAGCCGTGTAGACCAGTTCGCCGACGTAGGGATGGCGCTCGGGAATGACCATCTGGTTCGAATATTCGTAGACTTCCTTGATCCGCTCGATATCCGAGCAGTCGAGCTTCGGATCCACGCCCTGCGTGAACATGTTCAAAGCCAGCGTCACCACATCGACGTTGCCGGTGCGCTCGCCGTTGCCGAAGAGCGTCCCCTCGACGCGGTCGGCGCCCGCCATCAGGCCCAGTTCGGTGGCGGCGATGCCGGTGCCGCGGTCGTTGTGCGGATGCAGTGAGATGATCAGGTTCTCGCGGTTGTCGAGATTTCGACACATCCACTCGATCTGGTCGGCATAGATGTTCGGCGTCGCCATCTCGACGGTCGAGGGCAGATTGACGATCAGCTTGTTATCCGGCGTCGGTTTGACGATTTCGGTGACGGCGTTGCAGATCTCCAGCGCCACTTCGAGTTCGGTGCCCGTGAAGCTCTCCGGCGAATATTCGAAGCGGTAGCCGCCGCCCGCCTTCGCCGCCATGTCGGTGATCATCTTGGCGGCATCGGTCGCGATCTGCTTGATGCCGGCGACGTCCTTGCCGAACACGACGCGGCGCTGCAACTCGCTGGTCGAGTTATAGAAATGAACGATTGGCTGATGGGCACCTCGGAGCGCCTCGAACGTGCGGGCGATCAATTCCGGCCGGCATTGCACCAGCACCTGCAACGACACGTCGGCGGGGACATTCCCCTCCTCCACGCACCAGCGGGCGAAGTCGAAATCGGTCTGCGACGCGGACGGGAAGCCGATCTCGATTTCCTTGAAGCCCATGTCGAGCAGCAGATGGAACATGCGCGCCTTGCGGTCGTGCCCCATCGGATCGACCAGCGCCTGGTTGCCGTCACGCAGATCCACCGAGCACCAGATCGGCGCTTGAGCGATGGCTTTGGACGGCCAGGTACGGTCAGGCAGCGCAATCTGCGGGTAAGACTGATATTTCACCGCCGCCTCGGGCATGCCCGTCTTGATGGAATGCGATTTCAGAATCATTGCAGCTTCTCTTCGTCACTGGAGCGTGGCTTGCCACATGCAATAGCCGATCGTCGAAGACATTGCGATGGCTAACGCCGCGTGGGCCGCGCCTTTTGTTTCAGCTCTTTAGGGATTCGAGGAGCATCTGCCGGCCAGGCTTTTCGGCCGCCGGGCGCTCCTCAGCGAACCCGGCAACCGCGAATAAGGCCGAGAAGAAGAAGCGATGCAACGGCGCGAGACGGCGCACGATCGTGATCGTGTCCGGAGAAGATCGCTGCGATCTTATGTGCGTTCGCGCTGGTCATGCGAAAGCCTATACACGGCTTGCCGAAACAGGGCAAGGGAGACATCGCGCCGAAGCCTCTTCATCCGAGGAATCGGAAACAAAGCAAAGAAAAAGGGCACCGGCGCCGCCGATGCCCTCAATGCATTTTGGCTTTACCCGGCTCAGACGTCGGCGATCGATGTGATGATCCGCGAAACGAGGCCGTAGGACTTCGCGTCATCGGCCGAAAGCCAGTAGTCGCGGTCGGTATCCTTGGCGATCTTCTCGACCGGCTGGCCGGTCGCTTCGGAGAAGATCTTGTTCAGGCGCTCGTTCATCTTGAGGATTTCGCGAGCCTGGATCTCGATGTCGGATGCCATGCCGCGTGTGCCGCCGGACGGTTGGTGCAGCAGGAAGCGCGTGTTGGGCAGGCAGAGCCGCCGTTCCTTCGGCGGAGCGACATAGATCAGAGCGCCGGCGGAAGCGACCCAGCCGGTCCCGATCGTCCAGACCTTCGGCTTCACGAACTTGATCATGTCATGAATGCTGTCGCCGGATTCAACGTGACCGCCGGGAGAATTGACGAAAATGCGGATATCGTCATCGCTGGCGGAAGCGAGCGCCACGAGCTGCGAGCAAACCTTCTGCGCCAGTTCCTGGGTGATCGTGCCGTAGATGAAAATCGAACGCGACTTGAAAAGGTTCGCCTCCGTTTCCTTGCCGAGCGGCAATTCGGTCTTCTTTTCTTCCTGTTCGTCGTCGTTCCGCATTCTTCGGACTCCTCATGAAATGTCTTTAAGTCAGATAATGCGACTCGACGGCGAAGACAATGCAACAGGCACTCGAAGACGGGTTCGGATGGCAGGCGCTGCCGCCATGGTAAATGTTGGAGCTGCAAACGCTGGTTGGACAGCGCGTGAAAGGCCAATAAGATCAGCGTGTCATGAAAGCGGCGCAGGGACATGGCTTTGCAGTTCAGCCAAGCCGACCCTAGCCGTTTTGCAAAGGAAATCTGAATGCCGGTAATTCGCTCTGCCATGCCGCACGAGCTGGAAGCTCTTGCTCAGATCGGTCTATCTGCCTGGCGCAAGGGAATAAAGCCGCTTGTGCCGGTGCATGTTGCAGTGAAGATCGAGCGAAGCAACCCATTCCTGCTGTTCCTGCAGGAACTGGGTTCGCGCGTTCTGGTCGCTGAAATCGATGGCGAACCCGCTGGCCTCGGGGCGTGCGAGCACGCAGACGACGCCATCAGCGACATCTGGGTAGCCCCCGCCTTTGAAGGGAGAGGCGCCGGATCAGCCCTTATAAGGGCACTTGAAACGCAGATCGCCGATCGTGGATACACGGACGCTCGAATTCACGTAGCGGCTGCGAACGAACGAGCGCTTCAGCTCTATCAGCATCTCGGTTACCGGATGCTTTGGAGGAAGGTCGCGTTCGACCCCATACTCGCGACCGACCTCGAGAAGATTGGCCTGTCCAAAGCACTATTTCATCCCCAGGTCAGCGGATCCAACCGGAGGTAGAACGCGAGCCGACCTTCGTCTGGGGGAGCGATTGCATGAATGTCGAAGAGGCTGTCCCGCGCCATCTGCGCGTCGCCCGTCGCGGTCCAGCTTTCCCGGGCATTTCCGAGAAGAAGCGAAAAATCGACATAACGGTCCGCTTTTCCGAGGCGGCCGAGGTCGATGACGCCCGTGCAGTGATGCGTTTCCGGATCGACCATGAAGTTCGGCAAGCAGGCATCGCCATGGCAGATCACGAGATCTCGAGGTTCCTCGGCCAACCGCTTCGGCAACTCGGTCCGCAGAGCCGCAAGCAGTTGGCTCGACGGAACGGTCCAATCCTCCGGGGCCAGAAAGTCCGGGTTGACGGCGTCGCGGGCAACAACGTCCGTGGCGCGGTCGAACATCAAAGCCAGACGCCGCTCGAACGGGCACGCTTCCACAGGCAGTTCGTGCAGGGCCTTCAGCTGCCGCACGATCGACGGCCACGCCTTCTTGAGTTCGGGGGTGGCGAGGTCACTCGCCGGCACGCCCGGAATGGCACTGATGACGAGACATGCCTCATCCTGGACGGCGATCCAGTCGTAAACGGCTGGTGAGCCTATGCGGCACGCGGCCAGCCAGGTAACGCGATCACGCTCTCCCTCAAGCAGTCTTGCGGCCTTGCCGGTCGCGATCTTCGCATAGGCGGCGCCGTCGCTGCGACGATATACGCGGTCGCCTGATTCGCCGTGACGAACTGGGACCCACTCCCTGCCTTCAGGCAATCTTGGGAGAAGCCTCTCGGCAACAGCGTCTTGCTTACTCATGAAAAGCTGCCATCGCCTTCTGAAAGCGCCAGTCACCCGCGACCGCGATAGGTCGGCACACCCTGATCCGGCAGCCAGACGCCCTCCGGCGGCGCACCGGTCTGCCAGAAGACGTCGATCGGAATGCCGCCGCGCGGATACCAATAGGCGCCGATCCTCAGCCACTTCGGCGAAAGCAGCGACACCAGCCGCTTGGCGATGTCGATCGTGCAATCCTCGTGGAAGGCGCCATGATTGCGGAAGGAGTGCAGGAAGAGCTTGAGTGACTTCGACTCCACGAGCCAGCCATCCGGCACATAGTCGATGACGATATGCGCGAAATCCGGCTGCCCGGTCATCGGGCAAAGTGAGGTGAATTCCGGCGCTGTAAAGCGGACGACGAAGTCCGTGCCCGCATGATTGCTCGGCACCCTTTCGAGCACCGCCTCGTCCGGGCTCTGCGGCAGGTCGATCTTTGCCCCGAGTTGTGAAAGTCCCGATACGTCCGTTTTTGTCATTTCCTTACTGCTCCACTAGATCACGAGGATTTGGTCGGTACGACCCAATTCCTGGCCGTGATCGATTCTAAATAGCGGGATGCGGGCGGAAAACCGCATACACTTTCCTCATCCCGCTCTGGTCTTCACGCGCACGCCGTGCGCCTTCTCGCCTTCCGGCTCGACATGTATGGCTATTCTCGCACCCGGATGAACGACGCGGATGGCGTCCTCGATACGGTCGCAAATGTCATGGGCGTCGCCGACGGGCATGGCTTCCGGTACGACCATGTGGAAATCCACGAAGATCGCCGGGCCTGCCTGCCGCGTCTTCAGATCGTGGACGCCGAGCGAGCCGCCGGCATTTGCCGCGATCGCCTGCTTGATCGCCTCTTCCTCCTCCGCCGGCACGGCCCTGTCCATCAGTCCGTCGACCGAACGCGAGATGACCTTCCAACCCTGGAAGAGGATGTTCCCGGCGACGATCACCGCCAGCAGCGGATCAAGGACCGCGTAGCCGGTGGCAATGGCAAGAAGAAGGCCGGCGAGCACGCCCACCGATGTAACGACGTCGGAGAGAATATGGTGTCCGTCGGCGCTCAGCGCCGGCGAACGATGTCGCGTGCCGGCGCGGATCAGCAGGTAGGCCCAGATCGCATTGATGATGCCGGCGACGAAGTTGATGGCAAGGCCGAGCGCCGGCGCATTCAGCAGGACCGGCGCCATCATCTCGGGTACCGCCTCCCATATGATCAGAAGCGCTGCCACGACGATCAGCACGCCTTCGATGACCGCGGAAAAATACTCCGCCTTGTGATGGCCGAACGGATGGCCAGCGTCCGCCGGTTTTGCGGCGTAGCCGATCATCGCATAGGCGATCACCGCAGCGATCACATTAACGGAAGATTCCAGCCCGTCGGACAGAAGCGCCACCGAACCGGTCACCCACCAGGCGAACATCTTCAGCCCCATGACGCCCAAGGAAAGCGGTATGCCCCAAAAGGCGAGCCTCTGGACGCTTCGATTGTCGGATGCGGTCATCTTCATTCCTCATGCAGATGCAAACGAGTTGCAAATGCAAGCCCATTCAAACGCAAAACCGCCCACGCGAATTTCGCGCAGGCGGGTTCCAAAGACCATATGGGCAATAACGACCCTCTTGTCAAAGGGCTGCGCGGCACTGTAGCGCCAACGCTGTTCAAAGGTCTCAGGCGGCCTTGGTTTTCGCCCGTTTGGCGAGATGCGCGACCACGTTCTCGATCATCCGCATGCCGGCGTCGCCGCCGAGCGTCATGATCGATTCCGGATGGAACTGCACTGCTGCCACCGGCTCTTTCATGTGTTCGATGCCCATGATCGTGCCGTCCTCGCTCTCTGCCGTTATCATGAACTCGCGCGGCAGACTGGAAGGATCGGCAAAGATCGAATGGTAGCGTCCGACCGTGACCTCCCTGCCGAGGCCGGAGAACACGATGCCGGGCTCCAGCACGCGGATGCGCGAAGGCTTGCCGTGCATCGGGATCGCCAGTTGCCTGAGATCGCCGCCGTAGGCTTCGGCCAGCGCTTGCAGGCCGAGGCAGACGCCGAAGATCGGCAGCTCGCGCGCCCTCGCCTTCTTGATCGTCGCCTTGCAGTCGAAGTCCTTCGGGGTGCCCGGTCCAGGCGAGAGCACGACGAGGTCCGGCTTGACGCGGTCGAGGATCTCGTCGGCAACCGGCGTGCGAACGGTGGTGACGGTCGCGCCCGTCTGCCGGAAATAGTTCGCCAGCGTATGGACGAAGCTGTCCTCGTGGTCGACGAGCAGGATATTGACGCCCGCGCCGACCGGCGCAACATCACGCCCGACCTTGGCGCTGTTGGCGGATTTGGCGTCGCGGATGGCTGCAATCATGGCGGATGCCTTCAGTTCGGTTTCGGCTTCTTCTTCTTCCGGATTGGAATCGTAGAGCAGCGTGGCGCCCGCCCTCACCTCGGCGATCCCGTCCTTGATGCGGATGGTACGCAAGGTCAGGCCGGTATTCATGTCGCCATTGAAGCCAACCATGCCGATGGCGCCACCATACCACGCGCGCGGGCTCTTCTCATGGCTCTCGATGAAGCGCATCGCCCAGAGCTTCGGCGCGCCGGTGACCGTCACCGCCCAGGCATGGCTCAGGAAGCCGTCGAAGGCGTCCATGTCGTCACGCAAGCGGCCCTCGATATGGTCGACCGTGTGGATCAGCCGCGAATACATCTCGATCTGGCGTCGGCCGATCACTTTCACCGAGCCCGGCACGCAGACGCGGCTCTTGTCGTTGCGGTCGACGTCCGAGCACATTGTGAGTTCGGATTCGTCCTTCTTCGAATTCAGGAGCTTCAGGATCTGCTCGCTATCGGCGATCGGGTCGTCGCCCCGCTTGATCGTGCCGGAGATCGGGCAGGTCTCGATGCGGCGGCCAGAAACCCGGACGAACATCTCCGGAGAGGCGCCGACAAGATATTCCTGGTTTCCGAGGTTGATGAAGAAGGAATAGGGAGACGGGTTGATCGCCTTCAGCCGCTTGGAAATCTCCGAAGGGCGGCTCTCGCAGCGCTCGTAGAACTTCTGTCCTGGCACGACCTCGAAAAGATCGCCACGACGGAAGCTTTCCTTGGCCTTGACCACGAGTTCAGCATATTCGCCCGGCCGATGATCGCCATGCGGCGGAATGCTGTCGACAGTGCGGAACGGCTCGGGCGCGATGTCCGCCGCCTTGCCCTCAGTCGAAAGGCCATCCTTGGCAAAGTCGTAGCGGTCGATCCATGCCTTCGCCGCATAGTGGTCGACGACGAGGATTTCGTCGGGCAGGAAGAGGACCATGTCGCGCTGGTCGTCGGGCCGCTGCAATTTGAGGTCGATCGCGTCGAACTGGAAAGCAAGGTCATAGCCGAAGGCGCCATAAAAGCCGAGATTGGCATCCTCGGCCGAATGGAAGAGGCTCGTCACCGCGCGAAGAACCGTGAAGACCGTTGGCATCTTCGAGCGCTCTTCCTCGGTAAACACGCGGTCCGGCTCGTTGATCGTGAGATCGAGCCGACGGGCCGTCGACGCGCCGAGCGTGATGTCCGCCACGGTTTTCAGATGCTCGCCGATGAGCGAGAGGAGCACCTCGCCGCGCTCGTTATAAGCTTCGATCCAGAGCGAGCGACCGAAGGAAGAGATGGCGAGCGGAGGATCGACCACGGCGGTATCCCAGCGGGTATAACGGCCGGGATACTCGTAGTTCGAGGAGAAAACCGCGCCGCGCCGCTCGTCGAGCTTGTCGACGCAGGACGAGATCGCGTCCGTGTAGGACGCATCGCGCCGCCTGCGCGTGACGACAATGCCGCCTTCGGTGGTATAACTCTCCGCGCCGTCTTCCAGAATTACCGTTGCCATTCGCCTCGCTCCGTAAAAGCCCGGTCCTTCCACGCGGCCTGAATACGAAAAAGCCGCCCTGAAATCTCCGGGCGGCTTCATGTCTCAATCACGCATGACTGGTCAAGGCCGCCTCAGCGAGCCCACCACCAGATCGAAATGTTCTGCGTGTTTGCCATGGGCGGAAGTGTTAGCGCGGCTTGCGCATGCACGCAAGCGGGAAAACGGCGCTCCGTTTGCCAATCACGCAAAGAAGGGCAGCCGCTTTGCCGCCGCCCTTCCTCTTTGCGATGGGGAACCGGTTAGAAACGCTGAGTCAGCGAAAACTTGAAGGTTCGACCAGGCTCCGAATAGAACGCCCTGCCGGGACCCGTGGACGTCAGGGTGACGTCGCGAACGGAGATCGCGTCGTAGTACTCCTTATCGAACAGGTTATAGATGCCCGCGCGCATCGTCAGGCCCTCGACCTGCTCCGGCTTCCACCATCCGGTGAGATCGAACATGCCGTAACCCGGAGCCTTGAAGCTGGCGTCGGACTTTTCGGACACGTCCTTCGCCGCGATCATCGCCAGCTCCGTTCCCCAGCTTTCGGTCTCGTAGCCGACAGCAAGCACGCCCTTGAGTGGCGCAACCGAGCCGAGGCGCTCGTTGGTGTCGAGATCCTTGCCGAGTGCATAAGTGACCGAACCGCGGAGCGTAACGCCGGAATCGAAGATCTTGTGAGCCGCGAGCTCGACGCCGGAGATCTGCACACGGTTGCGGTTCATATACTGCGTGACGCCGAAGGGATAGTTGATCGGATCCTGGACCGGCGCGTCCACGGAATCGATGAAGTTGCGGTAGCGGTTGTAGAAGCCCGTGATGCGGCCTCCGAAATCCGTATCGCCGAGATTGGCGCCGATCTCGACACCGCTGCTCGTTTCCGGCTTCAGATCCGGATTGCCGAGGCGGAGATAGGTGCCGGGGGCACCGTAGTCGAGATAGAGCTCGGTTGCGGTCGGAGCGCGGAACGCCATGGCCCACTGGGCAAACAGTTCGATATTGTCCGTTGCCTGATACTTGGCGAGCAACTTCGGAGACAAGGCATCCCCGTCCTGCCCATCCGGCAGACCATTGTAGTTCGGATTACGCGTATAGGCGGCCGTTTCCTGCGGCGAATGCTCGTACCAGTCGTAGCGAAGGCCGGGCGTAAGCGAGAAACCCGTTTCACCGAAGGCAATCTCATCCTGAACAAATATGCCGAAGCGCTTGCTCTCGACGTCCGGCATGTCCGACTGGTTGGAATGCAGGAAGTTGCACGAGCTGAAAGGCGGATAGGGTCCCGGCCCGCAGCTATCCTTGCCCGACGAATATTGCGTCGTGGTGTTGATGTAGAAGTCGCCACCGAGCGTCACCGTGTGTTGGAAGTAACCGGCGTCGAACCCCTTCTCGACATAACCGGCGCTACCAAAGCCGCGATCCTCGACTTCGCTCAGACGCCGGTAATCGCCTGTCGGAGTGGCATAGCGCACGCCGTGCGTACCGCTCTCACGGATGAGGTCCTGCCAGTAGAAAACGGCGTTCGCCGCGTCGAAGAGCGCGTCGTCGTCCGTCGTCTCGAATTCGTAGTTCAGCGAGATGCGATCACGCTTGTTGACTTCCGTGCCATCCCACTCGCCCGGCCGATAGGTCGCGCCGGTTTGCGCATGCCGAAGGTCGGTGTCTTCATCGCGATCGAAGCGCTCGCCGGTGAGCGTGAAGCTATGCCCGCTGTCGGTGTATTGCTTGACTTTGACGAGAACGTTCTTCTGGTCGAAGTCGGCCGGATTGGCCTCGGTCCGACCGGTGCCATAGACGCCATTGTCGCCGCCGGTCTGGCGCTCGTGCCCCTTCTTGTAGCCGCCCTGAAAGAGGACGGCCGTGTTGTCGTAGCGCGCCGCCACGGCAGCGGAACCGCCAGCGCTTTCGTCTTCGCCGTCATAGGCGAACTTGAATATGCCGCCCCAGGTCTTGCCCTCGCCGATCAGATCTTCAGGATCGAGCGTGCGCAACACCACTGCCCCGCCCAGCGCACCACCGCCGGCACGGCTCGAATCCGCCCCGCGAACAATGTCGACGGTCGACAGTTCGCTGAAATCGAAACTGTCGATGCCGCCGTCCGCATCTCTCGCGCCGTCGTCAAGATAGGGGATCGCGATGCCGTCAATAAGCGTCAATACCCGCGGCCCGTCCAGGCCGCGAATGTTGACGCTGCCGTTGTCCCGGTTGAAATACACGCCCGGCTCGAGCGTTCTGCCGAGATCTTCGAAGCTCGATATCTGATTGTCGTCGAGTTCTTGTTCGGTTACCTGCGAGGCAAGCGGCGTGTCGGCCACACCCTCCTGCTCTCCCGTCCTGACCGTCAGCGTCTTCAGGGGCGTTACGCGCCCCTGCTTCTCGGCAGCTGCTGTTTCGTTGCTTGTGATCGATTGCGCATGGGAAACGGCGGCGCCCGCCAGAGTGACAAACGCCGTGCACGCGAGAAGAGCCAGGCGATGATGCCGGTTGAGCATGGACCAGTCCTTTGAGATGTTGGCCGGGCTTGCTGTTGAGCGGCAAACTCAAGGGGCTGGCTGGGCGGGTTTGGATGCCTGCGACGTGTCAGTGCGTCGCCTCATTTACGCCACATAAGAAAACATGAGTGTAATTGTCAATATAAATCTAGGGGTGCCGGCGCGCGTCCCATTTAAGCTCGCGGCCGGCCTTGTCCTCAGTTTCAGCACAATTTGAAACAGGATTGCTTCTCATGCGTTTTGAGTGCTTCGGCCGCAACGGATGGGAAGGACCTGCATGCGCCACTCCGCCGGTATCATACTGCTGTCCGTCTTGATTCTTTCGGGCGTAACCCTTCCCACGAAGGGGCCAATACCGGCCGAGAAACCCGGGGTCGCCGGCGAACAGGCGACACCTGAGCCAAAGCCCGCCCCGCCGCCCAGGGACGACGATGGCGACGCTGATGAGCGGGGCAAGACAAGTGCCGAGCCTGACCAGGAAGAGAAAGATGGTGTCTCCCAGGACGGAGCCCCGGCTAGCGAAGACGCGGAAGAACCCATCATCCCGGTGCAAGACGAAAACCCCGAGGCGCACGCATCCTGCCTCGCCGCCCTCAAGGCGCTCGGCAGCACGTTTGCTGACGCTAAGCGCATCGACGACGGCAATGGCTGCGGCATCGACAAACCGCTTCGTGTGACCGCGGTCTTGCCGGGCGTCGCATTGAAGCCCGAGGGATCGATGCGCTGCGCAACGGCACTGGCGCTTGCCCGTTGGACCAAGGAGTCGGCGATCCCCACCGCCGCTGCGGCTTTCGGACCGGACACCCGGATCACCGCGTTAAACCAGGCATCGGCCTATGTCTGCCGCCGGCGCAACAACGCAACGACCGGTAAGGTATCGGAACACGCCCATGGCAACGCGGTCGACATCGCTTCCTTTACGCTCGACGACGGCAGGACCATCGCCATTCAGCCGCGCGACGAGGACGGCACCCTGATCGGCGCGTTCCAGCGCGCCGTCACGGCAACCGCCTGCCTCTATTTCACCACCGTCCTCGATCCAGGCAGTGATCCAGCCCACGAGACGCACCTGCATCTCGACGTCATCGAACGCAAGAACGGCTATCGCTACTGTCGATAGGCGGCGATCAAATCCGGTCAGCGCCGGTTGATATTGGGGCCAAGCGACGCTCGCAGGAGCGTCGCGATTGAAATCGTTCCTGCCAGGTACGATCTATGGCGAACAGTATAACTGTGCCGCACCATCGCCCACCACCGTTCAAGGAACAATCCATGCCGCTGACTATGTACAAGCTTTCCGTACCCGCCTTCATCCGCGGCTTTTCCGCCCTCGGCGGCCTGCTCGACAAGGCCGAGGCCTTCGCTTCGGAGAAGGGCATGCCACTCGCGGAACTCTTCGAGGCACGGCTTGCGCCGGATATGCTGCCGCTCGCCGGACAGATCCAGCGGGCGAGCGACACCAGCAAGAACGCCATCGGCCGGCTGACGACGATCGAGACGCCGCGCTTTCCGGACGAGGAACGAAGCTTCGCCGAACTACGCGAGCGGATCGCCAAGACGGTCGCGTTCCTCGAGACGATCCGGCCGGGCGATCTCGAAGGCAGCGAAAACCGCGAAGTGACGCTCAACTTCACCAAGCTCAAAGTGACGTTCACCGGCGAGGATTACCTGCTGCAATTCGTGCTGCCGAACTTCTATTTCCACATCACGACCGCCTACGACATCCTCCGCCACAAGGGCGTTCCGATCGGCAAGGCAGATTATATCGGCGGCCTCGGCTGAGATCGTCGAGGATGCGGCGGGCGACAGACGCGCATCGCCCGTTGCACCAGCTTCAAAACAGGCCCTCGATATAACCCTGCTCGTTGAGGTAGATCCTCTCCGACGAGGGCGCCTTCGGCAGGCCCGGCATGGTCATGATCTCGCCCGTGATGACGACGATGAAGCCGGCGCCGGCAGCGAGCCGGACTTCGCGGATCGGCACGGCGTGGCCGGTCGGCGCGCCGCGGAGATTCGGGTCCGTCGAAAAGGAATATTGCGTCTTCGCCATACAGATCGGGAGGCGGCCGTAACCCTGGTCCTCCCAGGTCCTCAGTTGGTCTCGAACCAGCTTGTCGGCGATGACCTCGCTCGCGTGATAGATATCCTTAGCGATCGTCTCGATCTTGTGGAAGAGCGGCATGTCGTCGGGATAGAGCGGTGAGAACTGCGAGTGGCCGGCATTGGCCAGTTCGACGACTTTCCGTGCGAGATCTTCGATCCCTGCGGAGCCTTCAGCCCAGTGCCTGCAGAGGATCGCCTCGGAGCCGAGCGTCGCGACATAGTCCTTGATCACCTGGATTTCCGCTTCCGTGTCGGAGGTGAAATGGTTGATCGCGACAAGCACCGGGACGCCGAATTTCTTGACGTTCTGCACGTGGCGTCCGAGGTTGGCGCATCCCTTCTTGAGTGCCTCGATGTTCTCCTTGCCGAGATCGTCCTTCTTTACGCCACCATTCATCTTGATCGCTCGCACCGTGGCGACGACGACCGCTGCATCCGGTTTCAATCCGGCCTTGCGGCACTTGATGTCGAAGAATTTTTCCGCGCCGAGATCGGCGCCGAAACCGGCTTCGGTCACGACATAATCCGCAAGCTTCAGAGCAGTCGTGGTGGCGATGACCGAATTGCAGCCATGCGCGATATTGGCGAAGGGGCCGCCATGGACGAAGGCCGGATTGTTCTCGAGCGTCTGCACGAGGTTCGGCTGCATGGCGTCCTTGAGGAGCACGGTCATTGCCCCGTCCGCCTTGATGTCGCGGGCATGAACCGGGCTCTTGTCGCGCCGATAGCCGATAATGATATTGCCGAGCCGCGTCTCGAGATCCTTGAGGTCCTGCGCAAGGCAGAGAATCGCCATCACTTCGGAAGCGACGGTGATGTCGAAGCCGGTTTCCCGCGGATAGCCGTTGGCCACACCGCCGAGCGAGCCGACGATATGGCGCAGGGCCCTGTCATTCATGTCCATCACCCGCCGCCAGGCGATGCGGCGGACATCGATGTTCTGTTCGTTGCCCCAATAGATATGATTGTCGATCAGCGCCGCGAGCAGGTTATTCGCCGAGGTAATGGCGTGGAAATCGCCGGTGAAATGGAGGTTTATATCCTCCATCGGCACGACCTGCGCATAGCCGCCGCCCGCCGCCCCTCCCTTGATGCCGAAGCAGGGACCAAGCGACGCTTCCCGAATGCAAACGATCGCCTTCTTGCCGATGCGGTTGAGCCCGTCGCCGAGACCGACCGTGGTCGTCGTCTTGCCCTCGCCGGCCGGCGTCGGGTTGATCGCCGTCACCAGGATCAGCCGGCCGTTCTTCTTCTCCTTCTGCGCGGCAATGAAATCGGCGCCGACTTTCGCCTTGTCATGGCCGTAGGGCAGAAGCTGCTCCGGCGGAATGCCGAGTCTGGCGCCGATCTCAAGGATCGGCTTCTTCGTCGCGGCACGCGCGATCTCGATATCGGACCTTATCTCCGCCATGGCTGCTCCCCCTCAGCTTATGTTTTTCCACTCCGCCCTCCTCTTGGCGGAGCGCATGTAAAGTCTGTTCCTAATGTTCCGCCCGTTAAAGCAATTCCAGGAAAGTGTAACGGTTTTCCGTCCGGAATTGGGTAGTTTCAAAGAGTTAGAGCATTTCACTGTTCCAATGAAAACGGTGAAATGCCCTAGCGGGCGAGAATGTCGCGCATTTCCACGAGGTTCGACCGCACGCGAAGAATGTAGAAACCCATCGTCGCCAGGTGCGTCGGCATGATCCAGCCATCCTCGCGGCCGTTCGAGATGATGAGGGGCTGGATGTTCAACGCGGCGCGAAGCTGCTTCATCGTTTCCGTCCAGATCGGCGTCAGGCCGCGCTGCGCGACGACATTCTCAAAATCGGCACCGGCCGCCGAAAGAATGCCATAGTAACCGTAGAGCTGGCCGAAGGCGAACCAGAAACGGTCGTCGGCGCGCGTGTCGAACCAGCCGCCATTGTGGAATTCGGAGCGCTCGCGGATGATGGCCGAGGTGTTGCCGAGATCGTTGGCGACGCGGTCGAGGAATTCGACCATATTGTCCGACCGGCCGTCGAAGATCGCCTCGCATTTGCCGAGCGAAACGTTGAACTTCCTGAGATCGCGCATGGCCGCGCGATAGAAGCTCGGGGTCGGGGTCTTGGGCCCGAACGGATTGATGCCGAAATACCAGGTCTCCTCGTCGAACTGGATGTTGCCGCGCGCGCTCTGCAGGTCATTGTTGACGCCTGACGTCCCACGGACGCGGCCAAGCGAATCGACGAGCTCGACCGCGGTACGGCGCACGGCCTGGTTGATGCCGCGCTGGAATGACGCCTTGTTGTCGAGCCAGGGCGTGTCGTCCCAATCGAGCCCGAAAAAGCCGAGCTTGTAGAGCAGCATCGACGATATCCAGGCGTTCTGGTTGACATTGACATCGATGAGATCGGCCGCGACGTCGACGACCGCCGAGGTCTGGCACACCGTTCCAGCCGGCAGTTGCGCAGCCGCAAGTGCCTCCGTGGACTCGCCCTCAGCCGGCGGGGCAGCCGCGGTTGCCTGGTTCGTAGTGCCTGCGGCACCGACCTGCCCCGTCGTGGCGGCGCCGGGACCGCTGACCGGCGAACCGGCCGGTACCTTGCGATCGGCAAGCTTGTAGCGGTCGACATAGTCAGGATTGAAATTGGTCCATGCCTGCGTCTGCCAGACGAAATAGCCGTAGAACAGGATCAGGCCGAGCAGGATAAGGCCGATCGGACCCTTGATGATCCAGCTTCGCTGCCGGTACCAGTTGCCCATTGCCACGAAAGGCCAGAGGAGCCAGGCAACAGCAAGGCCGATGCCACGGCCGATCGCCGTGAAAACCCGCTGGAAGAACGCAACGATCGGATCGAACATGTCCTATTCCTCTTTGAGGCCGTAGAGCTTGTGCCGGAAGGCGGCCTTGTCCTTGAGATACGTACTGGTCAATGTCGCCACAACATATTCCCGGAACTTTTCGCTGTAGCGCTCGTAAGCGTCATAGAATCCCTGCTTGTCGAACACGAAGCGGGAGACGAAATCGCGGGGAACGAGCTGTGAGATGAGACGATTCACCAGCCATTGATCCGGGTGCATCGGCGCAGCGCGCACCAGCAGGAAACGATTTTCCGGCGGCACCTCCGCCATGGTGATCGTGCCCGTCGCGGCAATCGTCCGGGTCATTTCCTGAAGGAAGGGGTAGGTTCCGTCGCGCGACACAAGCGCTGCGTTGCGGTGGATCCAGGTCTGCAGCCAGATCCGGTCGGCATTCATGAGATCGGCAGTCGGATCGGTATCGTTGATCAGTCCTCGAATGATCATATCCGCGCGGTGCTGGAACAGGCCGGATTCCTGCACCCAGGAAGCCTGTGGCAGTTGCAGCCGGTTGGTACGGGCGAGAAATTCGTAGATACGGGCGTGATCGTTGATGGCGATGTAGCTCACCTGCCAAGGCCGCGACCGCCTGAAACCGGGTACCGAGGGATCGCAGATCACCGTCGTCGTCTTCTCGTCGAGGAAGACATAGACGCCGCCGAAATGATTGGCCCAGAAGGCCTCATGGCGGAAAACGAGCTCGTTCGGCACCAGCGCGTTCTGCCGTATGTCGCCGGTCACTTTCGCGAGTTCCACCATCCTGTTCAGCATGGCGTCGTCGGCCCAGGCGGCAGGCACCTTCTTCAACCGATCCACCAGTTCCCTGAGTTCGGTTGCCTTGCCGAGCATGTCTTCCGCCGAAAGGACCCGGAAACGAACCTCGTTGATCGACAGGAGGTCGTCGATGTCCTCGACCACCGAAACCGAGTCCTCGATCTCGCCGTAAAGCGCATCCTTGATCGTCACAGCGTTGATCGCGCGGCTGTTGGCGTTGAAGAATTCATGCATCAGCGCCGCAGTATTGGAAAAACTCGTATGGACGACAGGAAGATCCACCTGTGCAGGCGTCAGAACGATGAAGCGTCGGTTGACCCGGTTCGGGTCGAGATAGTCGCGATCCCCGAGCTCATCGGCGATTTCCGGCGAAAAACCCGTCATGTCGATGCTGAAACGATCGAGCGCCGTCGGCTTCAGGCCGAAGCCCTCCAGCGCCTTGTTGTAACGCGCCACGAGATGCGGCTCCGAAATGTCGAGCAGCCGACCGTAGATCAGCTCGGCTTCGAGGAGGCGTTTCATGCGGCAATGCTCCTCGTAGTGGCAACTGAGCGCTCGTGATCCTCTTCGCTCATGCCTGCCACCTGCCCCCGCGCTTCATCGTCTCGATTTCGCGGATCGCCTTTTCGCGCTGGCGCTCGCGGCGAATGATGTCGCTGACGGCGGCATCGTCCGACTTGTCGGTGTAGCGAAATTCGCTGTCGGCATAACGATTGATTTCCTGCAGCACCATCTCGATCGTGATCGGGCCCCGCAGGTCCTCGATCATCGCCTTCTTCTCATCGTAGGACTTGTGCATGAAGGCGCCGGCATCCTTGAACCAGTCGTCGGGAAGCTCGACGTCCATCGCCCGCATCTTGATCGCGTCGGTGATGTTCCTGATCGCCCGGCCGGTGAAGCGCGGTTCGGCCTCCTTGATCATGTGCAGGTAGGCACCGACATCGGCAAGCGTGGCGATCTTGCCCTTCTCCTTCTCGTAGCGCGCCCAAACGGCGGCAAGCCCCTCCTCCTTTGGCCGTGAATGGGCCTCATAGGACTGCGAGACCGCCCGCTTGATCTCCTGCCCGGCGTAGAGATCGTGCTCACCCAGCGGGATCTTGTGGTTCTTGCCGACGAGCAGCGCGAAGATGTCGATGTAGTCGCCTTCCGTCTGCGGCCCATCGACGAGCCAGCGGGCACCGGCGCGCTGACGCAGCGCATCATCGACATTCTCGGGGTAGTTCGAGAACATGCCGAAGGTGCAGTTGCCGCGCACGACGGTCGAGGCACCCGCGAAACTCTCCATCAGCACCGCCGTCACCTCATGTTGACCAGCCGACGCCCGGTCATCGGAGCGCCTCGCCGCCACTTGGTCGACATCGTCGATCGTGCCGAAGCCGATCGCCCGAGGATTCATGATGTTGTTGACGAACTCCTTGCAGTTCTGGCCCGACTTGCCCTGGTAGGAGGAAATCTGGTCGACGCCGAAATTCTCGTAGTGGAAGGCATAACCGGCGACACCGCAGTAATCGTGGAGCATTCCGGCCAGCATCTGTATCAGGATCGTCTTGCCGGTGCCGGGCATGCCGTCGCCGATGAAGGTGAAGAGAAAGCCGCCGAGTTCGACGAAGGGATTCATCTGCCGGTCGAAGTCATAGGCCATCAGCATCTTGGCGAGCTTCAGCGCCTGATATTTGGCGATGTGGTTGCCGATGATTTCCTCCGGTTTTTTGAAGGTCATCACCAACGGCTTGCGCTTCTGTCCCGGCGCGACATCGAAGCCGTTCAGGGTGAAGTCATCCTGGTCGAGCCGGATATGGACGTTTTCAAAGCTCTGGAGACCGGTGAACCGCGCCTTGCGGGCGATCAGCCCTTCGATGGCAACGCGTGAAAAGGCCCGCGTTCGGGCGGTCAAGGCAAGATCGTCCGGGGCGCCGGCAATGCTGCGGTCGAGCCCCGCTACCATGCTCTTCAGCGCATCCTGGGGCGTATCGAAGAGAAAATCCGGCTCTGACGCATCATCGACGGGCTCGCCCTCTCCCTGCAGCGTCGCGCCCAGGTAAGCCGCGAGCGTGAAAGCGGCGACATAGGCGGCGGCCGAAAGCAGCCCTTTGAATTGGCTCGCGTCCTCGCCGCCGAGCGGCGAAGTGGCGTTGCGCGCCTGCAATTGCTCGAGGTTCGTCTGTCGCCCGAAGACGTCGGCGACGGCAAGCGCGATCTGAATGCCCCGGCGCGTCCGGTAAAGGACGGCATGTTGGGCCGGCGACAAGAGTGGATCGGCGCCACGCACCGACTGGATCGTGCGCTGAAGCTCGACCTCGCGCGTGCGGCGCTGCCCGCCGGTCGAAACGGTCGAGACAAAGCGACGGCCCGTGCCGGCAAGCGGCGTTCCCCCGGATGCGTCGTCCCGTTCGAGTATGACCAGCTTGGTGACAAGGCTCTGGGCTGTCGCCTGATGCTTCGCGATATCGTCCTCGTGCAGCGTCGTCAGGCCGGTATTCAGCGTCATGGTCAAACCTCGCTCACCACCTGGTTGCCGGAAATCACGTGCACCTTGTAGTCCCCGAAAACCTCACCGGCCTCGCCCGCGGCGTAGAGCGCCTGATAGGCATCGTGCGGCACGAGCGCATGCTTTTCGTAAGAGCTGACGCCCATCCGGGCAGCCTCGAGATTGTCCGTGTCGATGTGAAATTCCTCCTGCGCCGGCGTCGAAGACCAGAAGCCGCGCTCAGCCGGACGCTCGGCCTTGGAGAAAACCTCCTGCACCGTCCAGGTCAAAAGCCAGGCATTTTCCGTCTTGCGCACCTTGGAGAGGATGTCGTTGATCCTGGCATTGTTCTCGGTGATCCCGGCCGAATAGAAGGGGCCGAGCACGATGCGCCGAAGCTGTTTCGGATGGAGCTCCGGGAAATCCTTGTCGAGATTGGTGGCGATCGTCACCGGCGTCAGCGAATAGGCGCTGTTCTTGGAGGCGAAGTCATCGAATCGGCTAGCAAGTTCCGGATTGAGCAGACCGCCGACCGGCAGTGGAATCTCGATATCCGGATTGAGCTTGCCGTCACGTGTGACCAGCATCTCGACTATCTTTTCCGACGAATCCTCGATCGTCGCCATGTAGACCATGGGAAGCGTCTGGGTGCCGTCGAAGGCGCCCCAGGAGACGACGTAGTACGGCCTCATCGTCTTCGGGTTGACCGCGACCCGGATCGTCTCCGGCAGGATGAAGGGTGAGAATATATCGCCCTTGCCGATCTGCTCGAGATAGAGCCTTTCGGCCATGCGGGCTTGCAGCGCCTCCGGAAACGCCTTCTGCCTCAGTATGAAGTCGGCCATCTCTTCGCGGAGCGCATCGGCAGGAGGAATGCTCGCTAGACGCTTTTCCGCACTCTGCCGGTCGTTTTCCAGTTCGAGCACGTTCTGGAACACCGGGAAGCCGCTTTCAGCGCGTGAAATCCGGAACCGCTCGACGAACCCGATGCGGTTCTCCCAGCAGGCGATCGAGGACTTCAAACGGGCGAGATAGGGAACGATGACCTCGCCCACCACCGTGTTGCGGTAAAGCGGTGAATTGCGGTCGCCGAGAAATAGCTCGAGCCCCGCGAGCGCGGACCGGATGGAGGTGAAATATTGCCGTACGGCTGCGGATGCGGCGGTGTTCATGCCTAATCCCTCGGCAGGCGCCGAAAGGCGGTCGGAAATCTGGTCATTGCCGCCTTGCCGATCACTGCTTCACGTAGTTTGCCGCATTGTGCTTGTCCATCACCGTTTGGAAGCGACGGGCGAAGGCGTCGTCGGCCAGTTTCTTGCGCCGCTGGATATCCTGCGTGGCGAGCATGTTCTTTTCATGCATTTCGAGCAGGTCGCCGATATGACGCTGCGCCGCCGCACCGATGCCGGCCATGGTCTCTTCGGCGGCGGTATCGACCTGGCTTCCGAGCGTGTTGATCTTGTGCGCGACATCCTGCTGCGCCGCCGTCTTCAACGAGTCCTCCAGCGACTTGTAAAGCACGATGCGCTGTTCGGTATCTATCGTCAGCTTGTTGATCAACGTGTTCTGGGCCGCGATCTGGTTGTTGAGGGAATCGACGAAAGTCTGGAACATCGAGGTGTAGCGCTCGAGCGTCTGGCTCTCGGCGAGCAGTTCCTGCTCCTTCGCCTGCTTCTCGTTATATTCCGTTGCAAGCGTCGACCGCTCGCCTTCGAGTTCCGTTCTCGTCTTCTGGTCAGTTGAAGCAGCGATCCGGTTCTCGATGTCGAGCAACAGGGGATTGAGTTCCTCGATGCGCTTCTGAACCTGCTCAAGCGCCGCCATAGTGCCCTTGCGGCGGTCGATCACCTTGATGAGGCTTTGTTCGGACGTCTTGTAGCGCTGGTCGAGGATCGCCCTCTGGTCCTTGAGGATACCGACGATGGTATCGGATTTGACGAGAAGTTCCTGCAGGTTGCCGGCAAGCGACATGTTGCGCACCCGATCGGTCCGGAGCCGCTGCATCTTCTGCTTGGAGAACATGCCGACGAATTTCTCGTAGCCGGTATAGCTCTTCATGCTTTCGAATTCGGAGCCGAAGACGTTGGTCGCATCCTCCAGCCCGATGATAAGATCCGCGATGTTGGCTTCCATCACCTTCTGCTGGTTGATCACATCCTGAATGCGGGCGTTTTCGATATCGAAGTTGACGTCGCCGAGTTTGGTGTCGGCCTTGGCGAACTGTTCGAGGACAACGCCAGATTGTTCGAGCTTGCCGCGCATCTCTTCGACGACACCCCTCGTCTTTTCGATTTCCGCGTCAAAATTCTGAAGAGTTGCCATTCCATCCCCCCTTTAATCCGGTTCCCTTCAATCGGGACAGACAGCCGCATCGGCACGCCGGATTATTCAGCCTTCGATTGCAGTTATATAAAGGATGTTTAGCCGGTCAGGACAAGTGTTGCAGGCAGCCTTTTTCACCCAGCGGCCGAAGAAAAGGCGGGCGATGGCAGCGACCCTCTATTGTGCAGCCGAAGGGTCCCGCAGATAGGCGATCACATCGGCGATTTCGGCAGGTTTTCTCAGCCCCGGAAAGCTCATCTTCGTGCCGCGAACCATGGCTTTGGGACTGAGAAGATATTCCGAAAGCGTGGCCTCGTCCCACACCTTGCCTTCGGCGCCGAACGCCTTCATCGCGTCGGAATAGTCGTAGTTGGCGAGCGAGCCCGCCGGACGACCGACCACGCCCATCAGCGTGGGACCGACGCGGTTTGCGGGCTCGGTTGCCATGTGGCAGGCGGCGCACTTCTTGAAGACCGCCGCTCCCGCTTTTGCATCCCCGCCGGCGAACCCGTCTGATGCGCCGAGATAAAAAAGAAGAAAGGCGACAACGCCAAACCGATGCATGAGCTTGAATTCCCTCCTGCATGATTCCTTAAATCGGAATCGATTTAAGGAATCATGCGGACACTCAAAGTCCTACAGCGACC
Organism: Sinorhizobium sp. 8-89; assembly: GCF_030124325.1. Classification (GTDB taxonomy): domain Bacteria; phylum Pseudomonadota; class Alphaproteobacteria; order Rhizobiales; family Rhizobiaceae; genus Sinorhizobium. Next base: position 211,095 of record NZ_JASKLR010000003.1, on the reverse strand, counting down.
TTTGCGCGTCTGACTAGACGCGCAAAGGTCGCTGTAGGAAGCAAACGCGCGTGACTATGGCGCTTTCTGCGCGCAGACAACGGCAGCGTCAACCGTCATGCATCCGGTCTTCCCAGTGACGGCGGCAATACGAAACGTACTTTTCGTTGCCACCGACATCCACCTGCGCGCCCTCGCGCACGAGGTTACCGGCGCCATCGAGGCGCACGACCATTGTCGCCTTGCGCCCGCAATGGCAGATCGTCCTGACTTCGCGCAACTCGTCCGCGATTGCAAGCAGCGCCATTGAACCGGGAAAGAGCTTGCCCTGGAAGTCGGTTCTGAGGCCGTAGGCCATAACCGGGATGCTGAGACGGTCGGCGACGCGCGCGAGTTGCCAGACCTGGTTCTCGCCGAGGAATTGCGCCTCATCCACGAAAACACAGGCGATCTCGCCGGAACCGTCGACGTTCAGCCTCTCCACAAGGGCGTAGAGGTCGTCATCCGCGTTGAACGGGATCGCCTCCGACGTCAGTCCGATGCGTGAAGAGATGCGGCCGGCGCCGGCGCGGTCGTCGAAGGCGGCGATGAGCATCACCACGCGCATGCCGCGCTCCTGATAATTGTAGGAGGCCTGCAGCAACAGCGTGCTCTTGCCCGCATTCATCGTCGCATAGCTGAAATAGAGTTTGGCCATGTTTCCCGTCTCCGGACTTCATGATCCGCTTCATGACGGGGCTTGCGGCCGATGACCAGAGCACGTCGGCGTGACCCACAGATTTTCATCTCCCACGTGGTTCCCTGGACCGAGCAGCCAAGCGAAACCCCCGCGTGTTGGCGCAAGCGCTCGACGCCAAAAGGCTCTTATTTCATAGACATTGCGACATCCGGCGTCGCATTGTGCATCCCCTCAATGTATTGACGCAATACACTTCCTTCGACATCAAGGCGCTTGAATTCAGGCTCCATTGGTGTTTGGCTAAAACAATAATCAGAGGCAGGGGAACGACAATGATGATAAGGATGCACTCTATCAAATTCATGCTGGCTGGTGCCGTTTGCATGGCCGCCCTGACCGCCGGAAATGCGGCCGCGGCCGAACCGGAAAGCTGCAGCACCGTCCGTTTCTCCGACGTGGGCTGGACCGACATTACGGCAACGACCGCAACGGCGACGACTATCCTCGAGGGCCTCGGCTACGAGACGGATGTGAAAGTCCTGTCCGTTCCCGTCACCTATACTTCGCTGAAGAACAAGGACATCGACGTTTTCCTCGGCAACTGGATGCCGACGATGGAAGCCGACATCGCGCCCTATCGCGAGGACAAGTCGGTCGAAACCGTGCGCGAGAACCTCGAAGGCGCCAAGTACACGCTCGCGACCAACGCCAAGGGCGCGGAACTCGGCATCAAGGATTTCAAGGATATCGCGGCGCACAAGGACGCGCTGGAAGGCAAGATCTACGGAATCGAACCGGGCAATGACGGCAACCGTCTGATCATCGACATGGTCGAAAAGGGAACCTTCGATCTCAAGGGTTTCGAAGTGGTCGAATCCTCCGAGCAAGGCATGCTGGCGCAGGTCGCCCGCGCCGAAAAGGACGGCGAGCCGATCGTCTTCCTCGGGTGGGAGCCGCATCCGATGAACGCAAATTTCAAGCTCAGCTATCTGTCCGGCGGCGATGACATCTTCGGCCCGAACTTCGGCGGAGCGACGGTGCACACCAACGTGCGTGCCGGCTACACGACCGAATGCCCCAACGTCGGTGCCCTGCTGAAGAACCTGAAGTTCTCGCTCCAGATGGAGAACGAGATCATGGGCAAGATCCTGAACGACGGCGAAGAGCCGGAGGCGGCTGCGGCGGCATGGCTCAAGGCCAATCCGACGGCTCTCGATCCCTGGCTTGCCGGTGTTACCACCAAGGATGGCGGCGACGGACTGGCTGCGGTAAAGACCGCTCTTGGTCTGTGATCGGCTAGAGCACCGATGCGTCGCCCCCGGCGGCGCACAAAGGTCGCTGCAGCAGTTTGAATTGCTGCATGTTTTTGTCGGCTCCGATAACCGAAACATGCAGCGGGCGGGGACCACCCCGCCTTTTTTCACCGCTTAGCGCGATCCGGTTTTTGACCCTGACGAGAGGGATCCAAGTTCGTGGAATTTCTGACTGAATACCGCATCCCCATCGGGGGCTGGGCCAAGGCGTTCGTCGATTGGCTGACAACGAATTTCGAACTGTTCTTCGATCAGCTCGCAAACTTCCTGTCGGCCGTCGTTGCCGTCCTGCTCTACATCCTCCAGACGCCTCACCCGCTCATCGTTGTCGTCGTCGTCACGGCGCTTGCCTGGTGGTTCCGTCGCTCGATCGGCATTGCTCTCTTCACCTGTCTCGGGCTGCTGCTGATCATCAATCAGGGCTATTGGCAGGAGACGACCGAAACGCTGGCGCTGGTGCTCGCGGCAAGCTTCGTCAGCATGGCTGTCGGCGTTCCTCTCGGCATTGCGGCGGCGCGGCGCGCCTGGATCTACTCGGTCATGCGTCCGATCCTCGATCTCATGCAGACCATCCCCACCTTCGTCTATCTCATTCCGGCGCTGATCCTCTTCGGGCTCGGCATGGTGCCGGGCCTGATCGCCACGGTCATCTTCGCCATTCCCGCGCCGATCCGGCTGACCCGCCTCGGCATCATCTCCACGCCGCCGTCCCTGGTCGAGGCAGCCGAGTCCTTCGGCGCCACTCCCTGGCAGGTGCTGCGCAAGGTGGAACTGCCTTTCGCAATGCCGCAAATCATGGCCGGACTTACCCAGACAATCATGCTGTCACTCTCGATGGTCGTCATCGCCGCCCTGGTGGGCGCCGACGGCCTCGGCGTGCCGGTCCTCAGGGCACTGAACACGGTGAATATCGCCCGGGGTTTCGAATCCGGCCTCTGCATCGTCATCCTCGCCATCGTTCTCGACCGTCTGTTCCGCTCGTCCGACGAAGGAGAAGGCGCATGACCGACGCCGTCGTTTTCAAGAATGTCGACATCATCTTCGGCAAGAGCCCGCAGGCCGCCCTGCAGATGGTCGACCAGGGGAAAAGCCGCGACGAAATCGGCGCGGCCACAGGCCTCGTGCTTGGCGTCGCCGGCGCTTCGCTGACGATCAACGAAGGAGAGATCCTGGTCCTGATGGGTCTCTCCGGATCAGGCAAGTCGACCCTGCTTAGAGCGGTCAACGGCCTTGCGCCCGTCGTGCGTGGCGACGTCGAGATCAAGACCGGGAATGGTTCGCTGAACCCCTATCGCTGTACGGCGAAGTCGTTGCGCGACTTCCGCATGCATACGGTCTCCATGGTGTTCCAGCAGTTCGCTCTTCTCCCCTGGCGGACCGTCGCCGACAATGTCGGCTTCGGTCTCGAACTCGCAGGCATGCCGGAGGCGGAGCGAAAAAAACGCGTTGGCGAACAGCTCGATCTGGTCAATCTGACGAAATGGGCAGACCGGAAAGTCAACGAGCTTTCAGGCGGCATGCAGCAGCGCGTCGGACTTGCCCGCGCCTTTGCGACCGGTGCACCCATCCTTTTGATGGACGAGCCGTTCTCGGCGCTCGATCCCTTGATCCGCACCCGCCTGCAGGATGAACTGCTCGAATTCCAGCGGCGACTGAAGAAGACGATCATCTTCGTGAGCCATGACCTCGATGAAGCTTTCCGCATCGGCAACCGCATAGCCATCATGGAGGGCGGGCGCATCATCCAGTGCGGCACGCCGCAGGAGATCGTGAAAAACCCGGCAAACCAATACGTGGCCGACTTCGTCCAGCACATGAACCCGATCACCATGCTGACGGCAAAAGACGTCATGCGAACCGGTGTCGAACGAGGCGCCACAATTGCCGGCGTGACCGCAACGGCGAAGCTGACCACTCCCCTCGTCGACATTCTGGATGCCATGTCCCGGCAGCCGGGCAGCATCGGCGTCGTCGACAACGGCTCGGTGGTCGGCACGATCGATGCGCAAAACGTCGTCGAGGGCCTGACGCGTCATCGCAACAAAAGTTGACGCAACGCGCCGAACGGCCAATAAAGCCCGGAGCGACCGCTTCGGGCTTTTCATTGTTCGGGGTGGCAGGCAGCGAAAGGAGGCGAGTCATGAGCGACAAACCCAACGTACTGCGCGAAACCGACGATGAGGCGCGCAAGCTTGCCCGGGTACTGCTTCGCTCGGCCAAAAGTGCTGCGCTCGCGGTCATCGAGCCCGAAAGCAGCGGCTTCCCCTTCGTAAGCCGCGCCCTGATCGGCATCGACATCGATGGCGCCCCGGTGGTACTCGTCTCGCGACTGGCAACGCACACGCAGGCGCTGCTCGCCGACCGGCGCGCGTCGCTACTGGCGGGCGAGCCCGGCAAGGGCGATCCGCTCGCCCACCCGCGCCTTACCGTCCAATGCGAAGCCGAAGAGGTTCCGCACGATTCCGAGGCTCATGCCCGCATCCGTGCGCGCTTCGTCCGCCGCCACCCCAAGGCCAAGCTCTATGTCGACTTTCCCGATTTCGGCTTCTTCCGCCTGCAGCCGCTCAGGGCAAGCCTTAACGGCGGCTTCGGCCGCGCCTACGTGCTGACGGCCGAAGATCTCGCCATTACTTCGCCGGCCGCGCCCGCGCTCGCCGAAATGGAGGAGAGCGCGATCGAGCACATGAATGCCGACCATGCCGGCGCCGTGAAGCACTACGCGACCGTCCATTGCCGCGCGCCGGACGGTGACTGGAAGATCGTCGGCATCGACGCAGCCGGCCTCGACCTTTCCGACGGAGAGCGGTTGCGGCGCCTCGAATTCGAGGCATCTATCCAGGATCCGGGGGAATTACGGCCGCTTCTGAAAAAACTTTACGGTTAATCGGCGCCAAGCTACCCCCATTTTTCGCACTGGGTGGTTGCCCTTTTATGCATCACGGCTAATTATCGTGCTTCGTCAATCATAACTACGTGTGATGTAATTTTCGCATGGAGCACGCAATGCAGCCTCTTCCGCCTGAAAAACACGAGGAAGCCGAAATAGCAGCCGGTTTCCTTTCGGCCATGGCAAATCCGAAACGCCTCCTCATCCTCGACTCTCTCACCAAGGAAGAGCTGGCGGTCGGCGCATTGGCCAATAAGGTTGGGCTGAGCCAGTCGGCTCTTTCTCAGCATCTTTCGAAATTGCGTGCCCAGAATCTGGTAAGCACCCGTCGTGACGCCCAGACGATCTATTATTCGAGTTCCTCTGGCGCGGTCATGAAGATTTTGGGCGCCCTCGCAGAGATCTACGGTGAAGACAACAATGCCGTGGAAGAAAAAATCCTCGTCCGCAAATCGGCGTAAACTCCCAATACGTCCGCCACGCTGGACATTCTGAGAAGCCCCCCACGAACAATCACGCGGGGGGCTTATATTTTTGGCGCGCCGGGAAGGCGCCGCCAAGTCGTTCACTCGAAAAACTTGGCGCGGGGCGCAAAAGCCGCAGGCTTGACGCTATCGGGCGCGCTGATAGTTTGACCAACGGGTAAAAGAATCCGACCTGGCCGTCATTTGGCACCGCCAGCAATCAGATCCGCCGAGGAGAACAGGACATGTCGAACCGATTGAACACCACGCCGAACGATCTGCGCGCCTTCTGGATGCCGTTCACGGCCAACCGGCAATTCAAGAAAGAGCCGCGCCTCTTCGTCGGCGCCAAGGACATGTACTACACGACCCATGACGGCCGCACGGTGCTGGACGGGACAGCGGGCCTCTGGTGCGTCAACGCGGGCCACTGCCGACCGAAAATCACCGAAGCGATTCGCGCGCAGGCCGGCGAACTCGACTATGCGCCCGCTTTCCAGCTCGGCCATCCGAAAGCTTTCGAGCTTGCCAACCGTCTCGTAGACATCGCGCCCGAGGGAATGAACCATGTTCTCTACACGAACTCAGGTTCCGAATCGGTCGATACGGCCCTGAAGGTCGCGCTCGCCTACCATCGCGCCAAGGGCAACGGCTCCCGTTTCCGGCTGATCGGCCGCGAGCGCGGCTATCACGGCGTCAATTTCGGCGGTATTTCGGTCGGCGGCATCGTCGCCAACCGCAAGATGTTCGGTACGCTTCTGACTGGCGTCGACCACCTGTCGCACACCCATCTTCCGGCCAAGAATGCTTTCACCCGTGGAGAACCGGAGCATGGCGCCGATCTCGCAACCGAACTAGAGCGGATCGTCACCCTGCATGACGCCTCGACGATCGCCGCCGTCATCGTCGAGCCCGTTGCGGGCTCCACCGGCGTCCTCATCCCGCCGAAGGGCTATCTGCAGAAGCTGCGCGAAATCTGCACCAAACACGGCATCCTCCTGATTTTCGACGAGGTCATCACCGGTTATGGCCGCCTCGGCACGCCTTTTGCCGCGCAGTACTTCGACGTGAAGCCGGACATCATCACCACCGCGAAAGGTCTCACCAACGGGGTGATCCCGATGGGTGCCGTCTTCGTGACGTCGGAGATCCACGACGCCTTCATGACCGGGCCGGAACATCTGATCGAGTTCTTCCACGGCTATACCTATTCCGGCAACCCGATCGCTTCCGCCGCAGCGCTCGGCACGCTCGATACCTACAAGGAAGAAGGCCTGCTCACACGCGCCGCTGAGCTCGCCTCCTATTGGGAAGAAGCGCTGCATTCGCTCAAGGACTGCCCGCATGTCATCGACATCCGCAACATCGGCCTGATCGGTGCGATCGAACTGGAGCCGATCGCCGGTGAGCCGACAAAGCGGGCGTTCTCCGCCTTCCTGAAAGCCTATGAGAAGGGATTGCTGATCCGCACGACCGGCGACATCATCGCGCTGTCACCGCCGCTCATCATCGAGAAGCAGCAGATCGACGAATTGTTCGACAAGCTGCGAGACGTTCTGAAGAACAACATCTGAGCTTCGACATCATGCTTTCTCGACCCTTTCCCCCTGCGCGGGGAGAGGGTTATTCTTATGACCGAAGCAAAGAGGCGGAGCGCGCGCATGTCCGAGATGTTGGAACGTATCATCGATCAGGGTGTGGGCCGCGCCCCGGCAGACGTTGTGCTCAAGGGCGGGCGCTTCTTCGACCTCGTCACCGGTGATCTGGTTGCCTCCGACATCGCCATCTGTGGCGATCGCATTGTCGGCACCTACGGCGATTATCAGGGGCGCGAGGAAATCGACATCACAGGGCGCATCGTCGTTCCGGGTTTCATCGATACGCATCTGCACATCGAATCCTCGCTCGTCACCCCGCACGAATTCGACCGCTGCGTTCTACCGCTCGGCATCACGACGGCCATCTGCGACCCGCATGAGATTGCCAACGTGCTTGGCACAGAGGGCATCCAGTTCTTCCTGGATTCGGCGGTGGAAACGATCATGGACATCCGCGTCCAGCTTTCGTCCTGCGTGCCGGCGACACATCTCGAGACGACCGGTGCCGACCTGCCGATCGAGCGCCTCGTGCCCTTCCGCCACCACCCGAAGGTGATCGGGCTCGCCGAATTCATGAACTTTCCCGGCGTCGTCCACAAGGATCCCGTCTGCCTGGCCAAGCTCGATGCGTTCCAGGGCGGTCACATCGACGGTCATGCACCGCTTCTCTCCGGCAAGGAGCTGAACGGCTATCTAGCCACCGGCATCCGCACCGATCACGAATGCACGACCGCCGGCGAGGCGCTCGAAAAGATCCGCAAGGGCATGCAGATTCTCGTGCGCGAAGGGTCCGTTTCGAAGGATCTCAATGCCCTGATGCCGATCATCACCGAGCGGCTGTCGCCTCACCTTGCGCTTTGCACCGATGACCGCAATCCACTCGATATCGCCGAACAGGGCCATCTCGACCACATGATCCGCACCGCGATCGCGGCAGGCGTCGAGCCTCTGGCGATCTATCGCGCTGCCTCGGTTTCCGCCGCTCGCGCCTTCGGCCTTATGGATCGCGGCCTCGTCGCGCCGGGCTGGCGCGCCGACCTCGTCGTCATCGACAGCCTCGAAAACTGCAAGGCCGAGATCGTGTTTTCCGCCGGGAGGCGGGTAACGGATGCGCTCTTCGCCACGCGCAAACCGGTCGAACCCGTTGGTCTCGACAGTGTCAAGGCGGGCGAGGTCAAGGCAGCCGACTTCGCGGTCCCCTATGCTGAAGGTCAGACCTCGGTAATCGGCGTCCTGCCTGGCAAGATCATCACGGAACACCGGCGCTTCCACTTGCCCGCTGAAGGAAACCAAACCGGAGTCGACCTTGGCCGAGATATCATCAAGGTCGCCGTCATCGAGCGCCACGGCGTCAACGGCAACCACGCGAACGGCTTCGTCCAGGGCTTCGGCCTGAAGAAGGGCGCAATCGCCTCGACGGTCGGCCACGACAGCCACAATATCTGCGTCGTTGGCGTCAACGAAGAGGACATGGCGCTCGCCGCAAACCGGCTCAGCGAGATCAAGGGTGGCTTCGTCGTCGTCGAAGACGGCAGGGTCACCGGCGAGATCGCGCTGCCGATTGCAGGCCTGATGAGCCTCGAACGCTACGAACGGGTGCGCGATATCCTGCATCACCTGCGCCGCGCCGCCTTTGCACTGGGCGCGACGCTCGAAGAACCCTTCCTGCAACTCGCCTTCCTGCCGCTACCGGTGATCCCGCACCTGAAGATTTCGGATCGCGGACTGATCGACGTGGATAGATTCGCGCTGATCGGGTGAGCCTCAGGCTCGCAGCCTGCCACAAAAGACGTCGAGGCCGGAGAGCGTGATTGCGTTCTCCGCGAAAGCGGGCGCAAATCCGGGCATCGGCAGCACCACCGAGACAGTCATTCCGGTCGAAAGCTGAACTGTCTGCGGTTCCCGCGTGAGATTGAAGACGAAGAGCAGCCGCTCACCGTCCTTCTCCCGTATGAAAGCCAGAATGTCCTGATTGGAGGCAACAAACCCCATATCGCCGTCGAGAAGCGGTGCGTGCAGGCGGCGGAAAGCGAGGGTCCGGCGATAATGCTCCAGGACCGATCCCGAGATGTTCTCCTGCGCATCGACGGCCAGCATCCGCTGCTCGCCGCGCACCGGCAGCCAGGGGATCCCGGCGGAGAATCCGGCGTTGGCGAGGTCCCCCTCCCAGACCATCGGCGTGCGGCAACCGTCGCGGCCTTTGAAGGCCGGCCAGAAGCGGATCCCGTAGGGATCGCGCAACTCCTCGAAGGAGAGCTCCGCCTCCGGCAGGCCCAGTTCCTCGCCCTGATAGAGACAGATGGAGCCGCGCAGGGCCGAAAGCAGGGAGATCGCCAGTTTCGCCACCCGCTCCCTCTCCGCCTCATCCCGCGCGAACCGGCTGACATGGCGCATGACATCGTGGTTGGAGAAGGCCCAGCAGACCCAGCCGTCGGTCACCACGGCCTGGAAGTTCTCGACGCATCGGCGGATATGCGTTGCGGTAAACTCCGGCCCGAGAAGGTCGAAGGTGTAGCACATATGCAGCTTGTCGCCGCCGCTGGTATAGGCGGCGACCGTCTTCAGCGAACGGGCACCGTCGCCGACTTCGCCGACCGTGGCGCGTCCGCTGTATTCATCGAGCATCGCCCGCAATCGGCGCAGGAAACCGACATTTTCCGGCTGCGTCTTGTCGTAGAGATGATCCTGCATGCCATAGGGGTTGACATCCGGCGCATCGTGGCTCGTTGCATCCGGATCGGGAACGAGCGGCGGATTGTCCCTGAGGTTCCGGTCGTGGAAATAGTAGTTGGCGGTATCGAGCCGGAAGCCGTCCACGCCGCGATCGAGCCAAAAGCGGACGGTCGAGAGCACCGCCTCCTGGACCTCCGGATTGTGGAAGTTGAGGTCCGGCTGCGACGATAGGAAATTGTGCATGTAGTATTGCCTGCGGACGCCGTCCCATTCCCAGGCCGGGCCGCCGAAGATCGAAAGCCAGTTGTTCGGCGCCGTCCCGTCGAATTTCGGGTCGGCCCATACATACCAGTCTTCCTTGGCATTGGTCCTGCTCGACCGGCTCTCGATGAACCAGGGATGCTGGTCCGAGCTGTGCGAAATCACCTGGTCGATGATTACCTTCAGGCCCAGACGATGCGCCTCCGCGAGCATGGCGTCGAAATCGGCAAGCGTGCCGAACATCGGATCGACGCCGCAATAGTCGGAGACATCATAGCCCATGTCGGCCTGCGGCGAGGTGAAGAAGGGCGACAGCCAGATCGCATCGACGCCGAGCGAGGCGATATGCGGAAGTCGCCGCGTGACGCCGCGAAGATCGCCAATGCCGTCGCCGTCGGTGTCCTGGAAGGATCGCGGATAGACTTGGTAGATCACCGCGCCGCGCCACCAGTCGTCACCTGACCTCGATGCTGTCGCCATCGGCGCATCCCCTCGTTTCGGCTGTCCCCATGCAGATGTATCTTTGGGAATTCTTCGAGCAAACGACGATCGTCCTGTTCGCCGCCGGCAAGATAATCCACCGTCTCGATGAGCGGTCAGGCGGTCAACGTTTCTTGCGTGCCTTCGATTCGTAAGGATTCTCCGACGCTCGGAAATGCACGCGGATTGGCACACCGGGCAAGTCGAAGTCGTTACGAAGCCCGTTGATGAGATATCGGGTGTAGGATTCCGGCAGCGCATCGGGGCGCGTGCAGGAAATCATGAAGCCCGGCGGACGGGCCTTCACCTGCGTCATGTATTTGAGCTTGAGGCGGCGGCCGGAAACGGCCGGTGGCGGATGCTGTACCTGTTGCGCTTCGAGCCAGCGGTTGAGCCGCGCCGTCGAGATGCGCCGGTTCCACACCTTGTCGGTGTCAATGATCGCCTGCATCAGCCGGTCGAGACCATAGCCTGTATGGCCGGAAATCGGCACGGCACGGATGCCGCGCGCCTGCGGCAGCAGGCGCTCGGTCTTTTCACGGAGATCGGCCAGAACCGCCTGCCAATCCTCGACAAGATCCCATTTGTTGAAGGCCAGCACAGCCGCCCGCCCTTCGCGAAGCACCAGGTCGACAATCTGCAGGTCCTGCTTCTCGAAGGGAATCGTGGCGTCGAAAACGACGACGACGGTCTCGGCAAAACGGATCGCCCTCAGCGCATCGGCGACCGAGAGCTTTTCGAGCTTTTCCTGGACCTTTGCCTTGCGGCGCATGCCGGCCGTGTCGAACATCTTGATCGTGCGGCCACGCCATTGCCATTCGACGGAGATCGAATCGCGGGTGATGCCTGCCTCTGGCCCGGTCAGCAGCCGGTCCTCGCCGAGGAAGCGGTTGATCAGCGTCGACTTGCCGGCATTCGGCCGGCCGACGATCGCCACGCGCAGCGGCTTCGTTTCGTCGTAGGCGGGCTCTGCGTCGTCGTCCTCCGCCCCCTCGCCCGGAGTGGTTGGGCGAATATCGACGTCGGTCACCGCCACGTCGTCCTTCGGCGGAAATGCCCTCTCCTCGCCGAGCGCGGCAACGATCGCGTCGCGCAGGTCGAGCATGCCTTCACCATGTTCGGCCGAGATCGGGCAAGGATCGCCGAGACCGAGCGTGAAGGCGTCGTAGAAGCCGCCATCGGAGCCGCGCGCTTCGGCCTTGTTGGCGACGACGATGACCGGCTTGCCGCGGCGACGCAGCATTTCGGCGAGCGTTTCGTCGGAGGGCGTCAATCCCGCCTTCGCATCGATCACGAAAAGCGAAAGGTCGGCCTCGTCGATCGCCGCCTCGGTCTGCGCCCACATGCGGCCCTGCAGGCTCTCGGGTGCCGATTGTTCGAGACCGGCGGTATCGATGATACGAAACTTGAGATCTACGAGCTTGGCGTCGCCCGGACGGCGGTCGCGGGTGACGCCCGGCGTATCGTCAACGAGCGCCAGCTTCTTGCCAACCAGGCGGTTGAACAAGGTGGACTTGCCGACATTGGGGCGCCCGACGATGGCGACGGTAAAGCTCATCTCGAAATATCCGTTTCCGCTCTTACAGCGCCGTGCGTCCTTTCAGGACGCACAAAGGACGCTGTAACTCTTTGAGTCTACGCATCGTGCTTTCCGAAAATCGGGTCCGATTTTCGGGCCGATGCGCTAGGCTTTGCCGCTCGCAGCGATTACGTCAAGCAGCATCTGCGCACGACCCATGACGCCGCGCGGGCTCTCCTTGTCGTCTGTGATTTGCTGGAACCAGCTTTTCGCCTTGGCGAAGTCGCCTGCCTTGTAAGCGGCAAGACCGAGCGCTTCACGGGCGGAATGGCGCATCGTGTTTTGCGGAACGGCCAGTTGCTCGACCTCGGACGACACCTGCTCGTAGGTTCCGTTGTCGACAAGCAGATAGGCCGCACGCAGACGCGCCGCATCGCGCAGCGCCGGCGGAATGCGGGTATCCTTGCCGATGTCGGAGAAGGCGGCGATCGCCGCATCGGTCTCGCCCTTCTGCGCCTGCAGGGTTGCGGTCCTGAGCCGGGCCAGTACGGGATAAGAGCCGTAGCCGTCCTTCTCCAGGGCCGTCAGCGCCGCAAGGGCCTCGTCCGACTTGTTCTCCCGGGCGAGATTGAGGGCGGCGAGGAAAGCGTCGCCGGACTGCGACGAGGACGTTTCCTGCCAGTAATCGTAACCAACCTTGCCGACGGTGCCGAGAACGATCAGGGCGGCCAGCGCAACGATCAGCCCGCCGAAGCGCGTCCAGATGGCCTTCATCTGGTCCGAACGGAGTTCTTCGTTGACCTCGCGGATAAAGCTGTCGTCTTGGTTCGCCATGTCCTGTGTTCCGGCTGCCCGGCCTTCATGCTGAGAATTTTGCGCCTTCTACCCGATTTTGCGCCGCTTGTAAGGGGGAGAAGATCATTTAGCCGATGGCGATGGGTGCTACGCCGATCACCAGTTCGTGCAGTTTCCAGACAATTGCAACGAAGAGCACCGCGCCGATGAGGATCGCGCCGACATCGTAGCGATAGGAAACAAAGGTCGGATAGCTGATCTCGCTGGCCCGCCAGCGCTTCTTCATCGATATCCGGAGAATGACGCCCCAGGCCAGGAAGGCGCCGAAGAGCAGGACCGAGGAGGTCTCGCCGTTGGCAAGCAGATGGGCAAGCGCCCAGATCTTGATGGCCAGAATGGCCGGGTGCTTGGTTACGACGCGGATCTTGCCGGGCGGCAGGAAGGCGGTGGCCAGGGAGATGCATGCGATCAGCATCAGTGTCAGGGCGATATGGGAAAGGAAGACCGGCGGCGTGTAGAGGACACCGGTCGTCGCGCGCGCCTGGTCGAATCCGACGGCGATAAGACCGAGGCCGACGATCGCAGCAATGGCGTGGATCGCGTGCCGGGTTCCGATACCGCTTCGCTCAACCACCGCCGCGCGCACGCGGGGCGCGAAGCTTCGAACGAGGTGGATACCCATAAAGATCACAATGCTCAGAACCAGAAGCGCCATGTTTCACCCGCCGCAATTATACATTTGTTTACCAAGGCATAGCGGTATCGATCGCGAATTGCCAGATGGATCAAAGGATTGCCGCATTGTTGAAGAAGGACGACGCGAACAAATCCTTTTCTGATTCTCCCAAGATGCCCCGGAATGACCCGCAACGCCCTTACGCTCTCCCTTTGTCTCTTTCCCGCCCTCGCAACAGCCGCCCCGCCTCCGACGCCCGAGGCAGCGGCACCAGCGAACAAGCAACTCGTGATCGTCTCGTTCGACGGCGCGCATGACAACGCGCTCTGGGAGAAGAGCCTCGCCCTGGCCAAGCGCACCGGCGCCCATTTCACCTATTTCCTTTCCTGCACCTTCCTGATGACGAAGGCGGACGGAAAAGAGATTTACAGGGCGCCGGGGCAGAAGGCGGGACGCTCCAATGTCGGCTTTGCGCAAAGCCGCGAGGAGATCGCTATTCGCGCCGGCCATATCTGGCATGCGCGGCTCGAAGGACACGATATCGGCAGCCACGCTTGCGGCCATTTCGACGGGAAGAGCTGGAGCGAGGCCGATTGGCAGCGGGAATTCACCGCGTTCCGCGAGGCAGTGGCCGACGCCTGGAAGAAGGCCGGCAAGGCGGAAGCCGAGCCGCAAGGCTGGGCGGAGTTTGCGCGAAACGATATCAAGGGCTTCCGCGCGCCCTACCTTTCGTTGAGTGATGGCCTGCTGCCGGCGCTGAAGGCGTTCGGCTTCACCTATGACGCAAGCCTCGTCACCAAAGGGCCCGGCTGGCCGTCGGCGCAGGAGGGCTTACCGCGTTTCGGCCTGCCTCTCATTCCCGAAGGCCCGTCGCATCGGCCGGTGATCGGCATGGACTACAATCTCTTCGTCCGTCATTCGATGGGCGTCGAAAACAAGAAGAACAGCGCGGTCTTCGAAGAACGTACGCTTGCGGCCTACCGCCATGCCTTCCGCAAGGAATATGACGGCGGCCGCGTTCCGCTTCAGCTCGGCTTCCATTTCGTCGAGATGAATGGCGGCGCCTATTGGCGCGCGCTCGACCGCTTCCTGACCGAGACGTGCGGCAAGCCGGATGTCGCCTGCGTCAGCTACGCGGAGGCGCTTCCTCTTGTCGAGGACGCAAAAAAGAAGGCGGATCGCTCCGCCTTCTGATTGCCGTCCTTCAGAGCGCCAGTTCTTCCTTGCCGCCGACCTCGATGAACTGCTGATCGATCTCCGGCAGCGGCTCCTCGTCGAGGATCGCTTCGAAGGCGCGCAAGCGCTTGTAGATCGACAGCAGTTCGACAATCGTCGGCCACGAGTTGACGAGATACTGGAACGAAGAGGTTACCTGGCCGAATGCACCGGAAATCTGGTTCAGGGCGCCGAGGGAAATCTTGCCGGCGATAATCGACGGAGCCAGGATCAGCAACGAAAAGATGTTGTTGATCTGCAGGTAGAAGATGCGGGCGATATTGAAATAGAGATAGTGGAAGTAAAGCCGGAAGTAGTTCCGGCGGACATTGTCGAAGAGATCGGCGACCGTCGGCGGCTGGGCGCGGTCGGCGTGATCCTCGCCGTAGACGAGTTCCTTGCGATAGGCGGCCTCCACGCGCTGATTGCGGAACTCAAGCCCCGGCAACTTGATACCGACGAGAGCCAAGAACACCGTGCCGAACAGCGACCAGAGCACGGCCGCCGTTACCAGCGGATAGGGAATGATGCCGACGATCGGAAGCTCCGTGACGTTGGCCGACAGTCGGATCAGCACCGGCGTGAAAGCGATCAGCGTCATGACGCTGTCGATCAGGCTGACGCCGAGCCCCTCGACTGTGGTCGAGAAACGCATCGTGTCTTCCTGGACGCGCTGCGAGGCGCCCTCGATATGGCGAAGTCTGCCCCAGTTGTCCATGTAATATTCGTTCATCGCGGTGCGCCAGCGGAAGATGTAATGGCTGACGAAGAAGCGCGTCATGACCGCAACAGCGACAGCCACCATCGCAATCGCCAGGAAGGTGGCAATCTCGCCGTAGAACTGCTCGGCCGTCACAACGGCTGACCTTGAGACCGCTGCCTGCACCAGGTCCCAGAAGGGGCCGTACCAGTTGTTGATCGCGACACTCACCTGAACCTGGAAATAGGTGACGAAAAGGATCAGAGCCGACCCCAGGATAGACCAGGTCTGCCAACGATGCGGCGAATAGACGTACCAGAACGCGGTGAAAAGCCCGACGACCACAGCAAAGTAGATGTAAAACCACAGGAACGCCGGCGACCAGAACGCGGAAATGCCGACAATGGGCGGCGCGTCAATCGCCAACGGCGGGAGCCCAAAAGCTGCTCCCATGCTTTCGCCCCAGCTATACCAGAAGGCAATGGCTAGCAGCGACCATACGGTGACGGAAATGAAGAATTGCTTCGGCTTGGGGAAAAAGGATTGGAACAAGGTGCGGCACTCTCGCTTCTGAGGAGGGACAATGACTTGCCCCCTGATGTGCCGAAACTAGGGCAAATTGCCTTGAGCAACAATTAGGTAATGTGAATGTTACTGTTATTTCATGAAGCTGCGCTTGTTCACAATTTTCCGCAAATTCAACCGAACGGCGGCGAATATCAGCGTTCCAGGGCCGTGCTGATCTTGCGAAGTTCAAGAACCACTACGGTTCCGCAGCAAAACAGCACCACGGACGCGACCAGCGTCGGCAAGGTAAAATTGCCGGTCCGTTCGGCAAGCCAGCCGGCGACAAGTGGCCCGATGATCTGGCCGATGCCGAAGGCTGCAGTCATCAGGGCAAGCGCCCGGCGCGGGCTTTCCGGCGCAAGGCGCCGGCCGATCTGCAGGCCGTAAGCCGTGATCATCATGAAAGTGGCGCCGAGCATCAGGCCGCCCACGAGCGGCGCGAAGGGCAAGGGCAACGAGACGGTCAGAACCAGCCCGGCGGCCTCCACCAGCAGGCCGATGGCGTAGACGCCCGCCAACCCGAAACGCGGCACGGCAAAACGCCAGAGATATACCGAGACCGCGGCGCTTGCGCCCGTCAGCAGCCAGGCAAGAAATTCGACGCTGTGGCCGCCGCTGGCTTCGCGCGCCATGGCGACGAGAAACGTTGCGGTGATCACATAGCCGAAGCCGAAGAAGCCGTAGGTAAGCGTCATGACCGTCAGCGGCCGCGTCCACGTCAGCGGCCCTTCGCGTTCACCCCCGCCCGCAGCAAGATGACCGCGCGGCAGCAGCGCAGCCACGACGACCGTGCCCACGAGCGCGACGAGCGCACCGGTGAACCAGTCCGCTTGCGACGTGGAGAAGCCGGTGGCCGCAAGCGGCGCGGCCCAGACACAGATCGAGGAAAGAGCGATGCCGAGGCCGACGCCACCGAAATGCACCGACGGCACGTGCTCCGATCTGGCGCGCAGTCCCTCGCCCAGGACGATTCCCGAAATGAAGATCATCGCAAAGGCGCTGGCGAGGCCCGCGAGGAAACGAATGACAGAGTAGGCGAGCACCGACGACGTCAGCCCCATGGCGGCGAGCAACAGTGTCGTCGCCACGAGCGCGGCGAGGCCGAACCGCCGTTCGCGGCCATGAGCCCAGCCATAGGCGGCAAGCACGGCGCCGGCGAGATAGCCGACGAAGTTCGCCGATGCAATCAGCCCAGCGTCCCGCGGCGAGAGCCCCGCATCCGCCATCATCGCCGGCAGGATCGGCGTGTATGAAAACCGGCCGAATCCCATGGCAACCGCCATGGCAATGGCGCCGGCAACCGCCGTTGCCACCAGGTTGCCGCTTGGGGCTGGATACGCGATGGAAGACGTCGGCACTTCGCCCCCGCGGTGCTTCACGTCATGAAGACCGGCACCGGTTTGCTTCGAAGGGACGTCGTCGCGGTCCGGCAATCTGTGGAGCGTGCTCATGACCTTCTTATTGCACCGCAGCAAGAAGACGACAAATGACTATAATTGAACGTCCTATTGAAGGAATCGAACGATCCACGGGATCGAGCGAGCGTCAGCCCGGCAAAGTCACGACCAGCGGCCCGCCGCGCGTGACGACGACGGTATGTTCATACTGCACCGTCGGGGCGCGCGGCTCGCTGTAGAGTGTCCAGTCATCGTCTCCGCCTTCCGCCCAGTGAGCGCCCATCGACAAGAACGGCTCCACGGTGAAAACCATGCCATCGGTCATGTGCCGGCGCTCGGACGGATCCGGCCAGGTGGCGATCTCGCCCGGCTCCTCATGCAGCGAACGGCCGATGCCGTGGCTCGCAAGGTTGGTCACGAGTGAATAGCGGTTCCTGCGGGCGAATTCGCCGATGGCATTGCCGATCGCCGCTAAGGATTGACCCGGGCGTACCTGCTTCAATCCGACCCACATGGCGCGCCTGCCATCGCGGCAAAGCCTGTCGACTGCTGCGGTCACCGGCGGCACCGGAAAGGAAGCGCCGGTATCGGCGAAGATGCCATCCTTCTCGGCCGAAACATCGATGTTGACGAGATCGCCGGCGCGGATCGCGCGCGCACCCGGAATGCCATGGGCGATCTCCTCGTTGACGCTGATGCAGGTCGCGCCGGGAAAGCGGTAGCAGAGCTCCGGCGCCGAGCGCGCGCCGGCATCCTCCAGAACCTTGCGGCCGATCGCATCGAGTTCGGCCGTCGTGATGCCGGGTTCGAGCGCCTCGCCCATTGCCTGGAGCGCGTTGGCGCAGATGCGGCCGATCTCTTTCAACCGGAGCAGGTCTTCATCATTGTTGAGGGTCATGGTGTCTCGCTTTCGCGCGCAGATGTAGCGTGTCGAAGCCGAATATTCCAGCACCGGCGGTGCGCACTCACGCGCTCGCTGGTTGAGACCGCCCGCCTTCCTCGGCCAACGCCTTCCTGACCAGCGGCGCCACCCTGGTTCCATAAAGCTCGATGCCGCGCATGATCTGGTCATGCGGCATCGGACCGATTGCCATCTGCAGCAGGAAGCGGTCGTTGCGGAACAGCTTCTGGTGCGCGACGATCTTCTCGGCCACGGTTTCGGGATCGCCGAGGAAGAGATTGCCGGTCGGGCCGCGCGCCTGGTCGAAGTGGGCGCGGTTCGTCGGTCCCCAGCCGCGTTCACGGCCGATGCGGTTCATCACCTCCGCCTGCGGTCCGTAGAACTGGTCAGCCGCCTTCTCCGTCGTGTCGGCGATGAAACCGTGAACATTGATGCTTGTCTTCAGCGTCGCGACGTCTTGACCGGCGCGGCGCGCCGCCTCGCGATAAAGATCGAAGAGCGGCGCGAAACGGCGGGGCTCGCCGCCGATGATCGCAAGCGCCATCGGCAAGCCGAGCGCGCCCGCCCGCGCGACCGACTGCGGCGTGCCGCCGACCGCGATCCAGAGCGGCAGCGGATCCTGCAGCGGACGCGGATAGACCCCACGGTCGTTGATCGGCGGACGCAACTCGCCCGACCAGGTGACTTTCTCGGTCTCCCGGATCGCCAGCAGCAAATCCAGCTTTTCGGAGAAGAGCTGGTCATAGTCGTCGAGCGACTGGCCAAAGAGCGGGAAGGACTCGATGAAGGAGCCTCGGCCCGCCATGATCTCGGCGCGGCCGTTGGAGAGAAGGTCGAGTGTTGAAAACTGCTGGAAGACCCGTACCGGATCGTCCGAGCTCAACACCGTTACCGCGCTGCTCAACCGGATCTTGGCTGTGCGGGACGCAGCGGCTGCCAGGATGACCGCCGGCGCGGAGGCCGCATAGTCCGGCCGGTGATGCTCGCCAAGCCCGAAGACATCGAGCCCTACCTGGTCGGCAAGCTCAATCTCTTCAAGGAGGTTGGCGAGGCGTCTCCGTCCTTCGGCACCCTTGTCGATCGCATTGGGATCGACGTCCGCGAATGTGTAAAGCCCGAGTTCCATGATGCCTTCCTGTTGCTGTTTGCAGAGAAATAGTTGGCATCACATCGAGCCGCAAATGCGCGTTGGGGAAACGCACCGTTTCCAAAGGGAGTGTTCACTTCATCGCGGCAGTAGGCCGACCGCCACGCCTCTTCGGAACATACGGCAACATGAACATGTAGAGGCCGGTGAACAGCAGCAGGAAGAGCGGGAGAAGTGGCGAATAGACCACCCAGGCAGGAGGCTCACCCAGTCCCATGGCGACGAAGTTGGCGATCACGGTCACCGTGAAGGCGATGGACAACCAGCGGTGGATTTGCCGAACCCAGATATTCCAGTTCATTGAGACCTCCCATTAGCATGAAGCGCAGTGAATCGGGCCTCGCTTGGCCCCCTTCGGACGGTGGCGGCAGACTTCAATCCATCCTCGCCAAGACCTGCTCCAGATTTGCAAAGAACTTCTGCCATCCCGCGCTGGCGCCTCCGTAGGCCTGCCGCTGTTCGGGCCGGAAGCCCGACTGCTCCATGCGCAGCATGGTGCCCGTGTTCGTTGGCTCGAGAGTAAACGTCACCACACTCTTCAGATCGTAGGCCGGATCCTCATGGGCGAAGTTCCAGGTGTAGGTCAGCTTTTTGTTCGGCTCGACGGCCAGAACCTCGCAATCCAATACTCCGCCCCAGTCCCCGCGAAGATTGAAACGGTGACCCACAACGGGTTTCAAATCGTTCTTCATCAGCCACTCCTCGACCAGGTGTGGCTGGGTGAGCGCGCGCCAGATCTTCTCCGGCGCCTGGGGGATCTCGCGTTCGACCACGACAGAGCGCGTTTCGGGCGACGTTTCGTTCATTGGTCCATCCTTCTCAGTAGGTTCTCGAGGTCGTCAAAACGGCTTTGCCAGAAGCCGGCCATCTGGCTTGTCCAATCGACCAGAGGGGCGAGTGCGCCGAGTTGGGCGCTGTAGTACGTGTGGCGACCTTCGTGGCGGTCGCGCACCAACCCGGCTTGCTTCAGGACCCCGAGATGCTTCGAGACGACCGGTTGCGAGACCCCGGCACGCGCCGTCAGAGCGCCGACTGTCCTTTCCCCCTCACGGCACAATCGCTCGAACAGGGCCCGCCGAGTCGGATCGGCAAGCGTTCTGAAGAGCACATCGTGAGCGTTCGACATTTGGGATCAGTACCCTGTTGGCTATTGGTCGACATATAGCCACCGAGCTATACGTGAGTCAAGTCCCAACCGGCGCCGGCGTGACGATGTTCGATAGAGCGAGCGGCCGTCTACGGGCCGGCGTCACCGAGACCTCGCGCAGGGGCCTTTTCGCACAATGCCGGGGAGTTCGGATTGCGCAAGCAGCATCAAAGGCATTCTTGAAATTCCCATACCCCATGGGAGATGCATCGAATCATCGATGCTCGGCAGCAGCGCTTCATTGCCGCTATCCGCAGATGTCTGCGTTACGCGTTTTTGTAAACGAGCCCGGCAAAAGCACAGGCGAAACGCTGCCATCTAAGCCGCGATCAGCGTCCTCTTGACCGCGCTGCGCCAGCCCTTGAGCTTCCCCTTGCGTGTCGCCTCGTCCATCTTCGGCTCGAAACGCCTGTCGCGCGCCCAGGACCTCGCGAATTCCTCCTGGCTTGGCCAGATGCCGGCGCGGCTTCCGGCGAGCCAGGCGACGCCGAGCGCCGTCGTCTCGAGAATGACGGGGCGGTCTACCGGCGCGTCGAGCAGATCGGAGAGGCGCTGCATCGTCCAGTCGGACGCGACCATGCCTCCGTCGACCCGCAGCACCGTGTCCTTGCCGCCGTTACGCCAGTCCTTGTGCATGGCCTCGAGCAGATCGCGGGTCTGGTAGCAGACGGCTTCGAGCGCCGCCCGGGCAAATTCCGCCGGTCCCGTGTTCCGGGTCATGCCGAAGATCGCGCCGCGCGCGTCCGGATCCCAGTGCGGCGCGCCGAGGCCGGTAAAGGCCGGAACGAGATAGACGTCCTGCGAGGGATCGGCGCTCTCGGCAAGGGTGCCGGTGTCCGGGGCCGCCTTGATCACCTTGAGGCCATCGCGCAGCCATTGCACGGCCGCGCCGGCAACGAAGATCGAACCCTCTAGCGCGTAAGTGGTCTCACCATTGAGGCGATAGGCGATGGTGGTGAGCAGGCGGTTCTTCGAGCGGACGATGTCCTTGCCGGTGTTGAGCAGCGCGAAGCAGCCGGTGCCGTAGGTCGATTTCAGCATGCCGGGCGTGAAGCACGCCTGACCGATCGTCGCCGCCTGCTGGTCGCCGGCAACGCCGAGAATTGGGATCGCCGCTCCGAAGAGCGAAGCGTCGGTGACGCCGAAATCGGCGGCGCAATCCTTGACCTCCGGCAGCATCGCCCGCGGAACGCGCAGAATATCGAGCAGCTCGTCGTCCCAGGCGTTGTCGGAGATGTTGTAGAGGAGGGTGCGCGATGCGTTGGTCGCGTCCGTGGCGAAGGACTTGCCTGCGGTAAGCCGCCAGATGAGGAAGGTGTCGATCGTGCCGAAGCAAAGCTCGCCCTTCGCCGCACGCGCCGGCGCCCCCTTCACGTTCGAGAGCAGCCAGTTGAGCTTCGTGCCTGAGAAATAGGGATCGAGCAGAAGACCGGTCTTCTTCGCAAAGGTCTTTTCGAGTCCCTGCTTCTTCAGCTTTTCACAAAAAGGCGCCGTGCGGCGATCCTGCCAGACGATCGCATTGTGGATCGGCTTGCCCGTCTCCCGCTCCCAGACGACCACCGTCTCGCGCTGGTTCGTAATGCCGATCGCCGCGATGTCGCTTGCCGAGATGCCGGCCTTCCCGATTGCTTCCTTGACGGTGAAGAGAACCGTTTCCCAGATCTCCTCCGGATCGTGCTCGACCCAGCCCGACTTCGGAAAATGTTGCTTGAATTCCTTCTGGCCGACGCCGGCGACCTTCTGCTTGCGGTCGAAAACGATCGCCCGGCTCGATGTCGTGCCCTGATCGATCGCGAGAATATATTCGCCCATGCGCCCCTCCCCGGCTTGCTTCGACGTCGCGCCTTCCTCAACGCCGACATTCGCAAAACTTCAATACAATGAAAAAACGAATGTCAAACGAAAACGAAACGCAACTTCATCGCCCCTGCGAACGGTGCCAAATCTGCGTCGGCAATCTGAAAAACACAATTGTCACTCCCATATTTTTCCGCGTAGGTTGACGCTGTTGCATTGCAAAACCGGGCCGAGGGCGGAACGAGGAAAGGCGCGGCGGCCTTCGCCCGCAACCGCTCGAACCGATGAGGATCGGTCGGCATCGCGAGGGAGAGAACGAGAATGACGAAAACTGCGGTCATAACGGGTTCGACGAGCGGCATCGGGCTGGCGATTGCCAAGACTTTCGCGAAGACCGGCGCCAATATCGTGCTGAATGGCTTCGGTGCGCCGGACGAGATCAGGGCGGTGACGGACGAGGTCGCCGGTCTCGGAAGCGGCGCGGTCATCTACCATCCGGCTGACATGACCAAACCGGACGAGATCGCCGATCTGATGACGACCGCGGCGGCACGCTTCGGCGGCGTCGATATCCTCGTCAACAATGCCGGCGTGCAACACGTCGAAAAGGTCGAAGACTTTCCGGTCGAACAATGGGATCGGATCATCGCCGTCAATCTCTCCTCCTCCTTCCACACGATTCGTGCCGCGCTCCCGGGCATGAAGGCGAAAGGCTGGGGGCGTATCATCAATATCGCCTCCGCCCATGGGCTCGTCGCCTCGCCGTTCAAGTCCGCCTATGTCGCGGCCAAGCATGGTATCATGGGCCTCACGAAGACGGTTGCGCTGGAGGTCGCGGAAAACGGCATTACCGCGAACTCGATCTGCCCCGGCTACGTACTGACGCCGCTTGTCGAGAAGCAGATTCCGGACCAGGCGAGGACGCGCGGCATCACGGAGGCGCAGGTGGTGAACGACGTGATGCTCAAGGGCCAGCCGACCAAGAAATTCATAACGGTCGAGCAAGTGGCATCGCTGGCGCTCTATCTTGCGAGCGATGACGCTGCGCAGATCACCGGCACGCATGTCTCGATGGATGGCGGCTGGACCGCGCAATAGAGCGCGCGCGTCTAATCAAATGCGCAAGAGCACGCTGTAGCACTTTGAATTGCTGCATGTTTTTATCCATATATCGGCTACGATTATGGGAACATGCAGCAGCCACGGAATGATTGGCATGGCACAGGCATCCGACAGCATCCGCTTCATCCTGAACGACACCGACGTCGCCCTTTCGGACGTCACGCCGACCGCAACCTTGCTCGACTATCTGAGGCTGGAGCGCCGGCTGACTGGAACCAAGGAGGGCTGTGCCGAAGGCGATTGCGGCGCCTGCACGGTTCTGGTCGGCCGTCTTTCGAACGATGGCGAGAACGTCGAAAGGCTCGTCTACGAAAGCGTCAACGCCTGCATCCGCTTTGTCGGTTCGCTGAACGCGACGCATGTCGTCACCGTCGAGCATCTCGCGGCCAAAGACGGCACGCTCCATCCGGTGCAGCAGGCGATGGTCGATTTCCACGGTTCGCAATGCGGCTTCTGCACGCCGGGCTTCGTCATGTCGCTCTATGGCCTGTGGCTGACGAATGACAATCCGAGCCGGGCCGCGATCGAGAAGACGCTGCAAGGCAATCTCTGTCGCTGCACCGGCTATGAGCCGATCGTGCGGGCGGCAGAGGCGGCAGCGCGCGAACGCCCCTCAGCGATCTTCGATCCGATCACTCGTACGCGGGAAGCGGTCACCGCACGGCTGAAAGCGCTCCGCTCCGCGGAAACGATCGTGATCCGCAAGGGCGAGGACTGTCTGATCGTGCCCGGGGACGCGACGGCACTCGCAACGGTGCTCGACGAACATCCGACAGCGACAATCGTTGCAGGCGCAACCGATGTCGGTCTTTGGGTGACGAAACAGATGCGGCCGCTCACTCCGGCGGTGTTCATCAACGGCATCGCCGACCTGCAACGGATCGACAGCACGGAAGCGGGCCTGACGATCGGCGCCGGCGTCAGCTACACCGACGCGTTCGATGCCCTCTCCGCCGCCTACCCAGCCTTCGGCCAGCTCATCGATCGCATCGGCGGCGAACAGGTCCGCAACATGGGCACGATCGGCGGCAACATCGCCAATGGCTCGCCGATCGGCGACAGCCCGCCGCCGCTGATCGTCCTCGGCGCATCGGTCACCCTGCGATCGAAGAACGGCACGCGCACGCTGCCGCTCGAGGACTTTTTCATCGCCTACGGCAAGCAGGATCGCAAGCCGGGGGAATTCGTCGAAAGCATCTTCGTTCCCACGTTGCCCGAAGGCGATCGTTTCGCCGCCTACAAGGTTTCCAAGCGCCGCGACGAGGATATATCCGCCCTTCTCGGTGCTTTCCGTCTGGCGTTTGACGAAAACAATTGCGTCAAGACCGCGCTCATCGCCTTCGGCGGCATGGCCGCCACGCCGAAGCGGGCGAAGTCCGTGGAAGTTGCCCTTATCGGCCAACCCTGGAGTGAGGAGACCGTTCGTGCCGCGCAGGCGGCTCTCGAGAGCGACTACCAACCGATCACCGACTGGCGCGCCACGAGCGCCTACCGCATGCTGGCGGCAAAGAACCTGCTGATGCGCTTTTTCCTGGAGAGCACGGGCGAGACCGTTCAACTCCAGCGGTTCGAGGAGGTGGCATGAGCGCGGCGTTCGAAGTCTGGGCTGTGAGATCGCCCCTCACCCTCCCCCTCTCGCCGCAGGCAGGGAGACGGAACAGAAGTGGCGCGGCAACGTCCCTTCTCCCCGTCAGAACGGGGAGAAGGTGGCCGGCAGGCCGGACGAGGGGCGCCTTCTTCGAAAGGAATCGACAAGATGGATAAGTCCACCTTCGAAGCGCAGACCACCATTGCTGGCCCGATGCACACTCGGATGCGCCACGACAGCGCCCACAAGCACGTGGCCGGAACCGCGGACTATATCGACGACATACCCGAACCCGCCGGCACGCTGCACGGCGCGCTGGGCCTCACCGATCGGCCGCACGCCGAAATCCTGGAGATGTATCTCTCGGCCGTTGCCGCCGTACCGGGCGTCGTCTGCGTGCTGACCGCAAAGGACATGCCGCATTCGAACGATATCAGCCCCACGCACCTGCATGACGAACCGGTGCTCGCCGACGGTCGCGTACAATTCCATGGTCAGCCGGCCTTCGCGGTTATCGCCGAAACACGCGACGTTGCCCGCCGTGCCGCACGGCTTGCGAAGATCACCTATCGCGACCTGCCCCACATGATCGATGTGGCCGATGCGATAGCCGGAGGAGGCGAACTCGTCACCCCGCCGCTGACGCTTCAGCGAGGCGATGCCCAAGGAGAGTTGCAACGGGCGCCACGGCGGCTGAAGGGCCGGATGCGCATCGGCGGCCAGGAGCACTTCTATCTCGAAGGACACGTCGCCTTGGCGATCCCGGGCGAGGATGACGAGATGGTGGTCTGGTCCTCGACGCAGCATCCGAGCGAGATCCAGCGCATGGTCGCGCATGTCCTCGGCGTCCCGTCGAATGCCGTCACCGTCCATGTCCGTCGCATGGGCGGCGGCTTCGGCGGCAAGGAAACGCAAGGGAACCAATTCGCTGCGCTTGCCGCAGTCGCCGCGCGCAAGCTGCGCCGTGCCGTGAAATTCCGCCCGGATCGCGACGACGACATGATCGCTACGGGCAAGCGGCATGACTTCCTCGTCGATTACGACGTCGGCTTCGACGAAGCAGGACACATCCTGGCGGTCGACGCAACCTATGCGGCGCGATGCGGCTATTCCGCGGACCTTTCCGGACCGGTGACCGATCGAGCCCTCTTCCATGCGGACAACGCCTATTTCTACCCGCATGTAAAGCTCGCCTCGCAGCCGCTGAAAACCAATACGGTTTCCAATACCGCCTATCGCGGCTTCGGGGGACCGCAGGGCATGCTCGGCGGCGAACGGATCATGGAGGAGATCGCCTATGCGCTCGGCAAGGACCCGCTCGAAGTCCGCAAGCTGAACTTCTATGGCGACAAGGATTCAGGTCGCAACGTCACGCCCTACCATCAGAAGGTCGAAGACAACATCATCCGGCAGATCGTGGACGAACTGGAAGCGAGCGCCGACTACCAGGCGCGGCGGGCGGCGATCATCGACTTCAACAGATCGAGCCGGGTGATCCGAAAGGGGATTGCGCTGACGCCGGTGAAATTCGGCATCTCCTTCACGCTCTCCCACCTCAATCAGGCGGGGGCGCTCGTTCACATCTACACGGACGGCTCGGTGCATCTCAATCACGGCGGCACGGAAATGGGCCAGGGGCTCTACACCAAGGTGGCGCAGGTGCTTGCCGACAGCTTCCAGATCGACCTCGACCGAGTGAAGATCACCGCGACCACGACCGGCAAGGTGCCGAACACCTCGGCGACCGCGGCTTCCTCCGGCTCCGACCTCAACGGCATGGCTGCCTTTGACGCCGCCCGTCAGATCAAGGAACGGCTCGTCGCCTTCGCTGCCGAGCGCTGGCAGACGACCGCCGAAAACGTCACTTTCGTGCCGAACCACGTGAAGATCGGCGACGAGCTCGTGCCCTTCGCGGAGCTCGTCGCGCAAGCCTATGCGGCGCGCGTGCAGCTATCGGCCGCCGGCTTCTACAAAACGCCGAAGATCCACTGGGATCGGGCCACCGGACGCGGCACGCCCTTCTATTATTTCGCCTATGGCGCCGCCGTCTCCGAGGTCTCGATCGACACGCTGACTGGCGAATACCTCGTCGACCGGGTCGACGTGCTGCACGATGTCGGCCGCTCGCTCAATCCGGCCATCGACCTCGGTCAGATCGAAGGCGGCTTCGTCCAGGGCATGGGCTGGCTGACGACGGAGGAGCTCTGGTGGGATGAAAAGGGGCGTTTGAGGACGCATGCGCCCTCGACATACAAGATCCCGCTCGCCTCGGACCGGCCGAAGATCTTCAACGTCCGTCTCGCCGAATGGTCGGAGAATGCCGAAAAGACCATCGGGCGATCGAAGGCTGTGGGGGAGCCGCCCCTCATGCTGCCCATCTCTGTATTGGAGGCCTTGTCGATGGCGGTCGCGAGCGTCGCCGACTATCGCGAATGTCCCCGTCTCGATACCCCGGCGACACCCGAGCGTATTTTGTTGGCGGTGGAAAGGCTAAGGCAGATTTGACGCGGCTTGGGTGGAGGCACGCCCTCACATTTTGCTCTCACCCTAGCCCTCGGGGAGAGGGGTGAGAGCGGCGCCGCGAGTCCCCTTCGCCCGCTTGCGGGGAGAAGGTGGCCGGCAGGCCGGATGAGGGGCATCCAACCTCGCCCCTTACCCGAGCATCTCGTCGTCCCGCCGGGGCGTGCCCCAATCCATGAAACCCATGTCTCTTTTCATGTGATCGGACAAGGCCCTGACGTCCAGTCTCGGATTCGGGCGAAACAGGATAGAAGCTAGTCGAAAAATCGGGTCGATTGAAAGAAATGCTTTTCTATCAATAGTTTCCAGTGCATCGCAAGTCATTGTGGCACCTGTTGCAATTGCTGAACTTGACTTGCAGGATGTCGGGAAAAATGCTCGAATTCCAATCGAACATCCGTCTGTATGCATCAAGAGAACTCATCCATGAAAATGTCGAAGCAGTTCCCGCTGAACGCCCTAAGGGTCTTTGAGGCCGCGGCGCGGCTCGGCAGCTTCACCAAAGCGGGCGAGGAACTTGGCATGACCCAGACGGCCGTCAGCTATCAGATCAAGCTCATCGAGGAGAATATCGGTGAACCGCTTTTCCTGAGGCGCCCGAGGCAAATCATGCTGACGGAAGTTGGCCACCGGCTGGCGCCGAAGGTGACGGAAGCGTTCGAGATGCTGCAGGAGGCGGTTGGCTCGGCGCGTGGCGATGCAGCGTCCGCCCTGCTGATCAGTTCAACCGCGACCTTCGCGTCGCAATGGCTCGCCCGTCATATCGGCTCGTTCCAACTCGCCCATCCCAACATTGCCGTCCGCCTGTCGGCGAACGATGCGATGATCGATTTCAGCAAGGAGGCGGTCGACGTGGCGATCCGGTCTGGCACGGGCGCATGGCCGGGTCTCGTCAGCCATCGACTGATGAAAGTGGAATTTACACCGATGCTCAGTCCGGCGCTCGCTACGACGATCGGTGGAGTGAATGAACCGCGCGACCTCTTGAAGCTCCGCATCATCGACCCTCAAGACCGTTGGTGGCCGCTATGGTTTCGCGCTGCCGGCGTCCGCGACCCGAATCTCGAGGGCCGGGTTGCGACGCGGCTTGGCGCTCAGGCCTTCGAAGCAGGCGCCGCAATTGCGGGGCAAGGCGTGGCGATCCTGACTCCGCAATTCTATACCGATGACGTCGCGCTCGGTCGGCTTTATCAACCCTTCGATCTGCGCGGCAGCGATGGTCACGACTACTGGCTGGTCTACCCGCATGCGCGGCGCAACGTCACAAAAATCCGCAACTTTCGCGACTGGATCCTCGCAGAGTTCAAACAGGACGGCGGCGCCTAAAGCCTGCCGCGCGCCAAGGAATCCACGCACGGATGTTGAGACATTGTTTTCGTACATTCTCGGAATGCACACTTGTGGAACGACGTGCATTAAGGTGGGTCGACCTTCGCAAAGGCTCTGGATCGCCGAGAACGCCCCTTCCCCGTTTCCGCTTTTTTTCGCAAGGTACGTCAACGGAGAGAAAAAGGGGGCCTGAATGTACGAATTCGCCATTGCCTGGGAATGGCTGGCCTTCGCCGCCCGCTGGCTGCATGTCGTGACGGCGATCGCCTGGATCGGCTCATCCTTCTATTTCATCGCGCTCGATCTTGGCCTCGTGAAGCGCGACCACCTGCCACCAGGCGCCTATGGCGAGGAATGGCAGGTGCATGGCGGCGGCTTCTACCATATCCAGAAATACCTCGTCGCACCGACGACGATGCCCGAACATCTTACCTGGTTCAAATGGGAATCCTACATGACGTGGCTCTCCGGCTTCGTCATGCTCTGCATCGTCTATTACGAGGGCGCCGATCTCTTCCTGATCGACCGCCATGTGCTGGATATCTCGGCGACCACGGCTATCGTGATCTCGCTCGCCTCGCTCGGCGTCGGCTGGGTCCTTTACGATCTTCTCTGCAAATCCCCGATCGGAAAGAACACTTGGGGGCTGATGGCGCTGCTGTACGTCGTGCTGGTCGCCATGGCCTGGGGCTATACGCAGGTATTCACCGGCCGCGCCGCCTTCCTGCACCTTGGCGCGTTCACCGCGACGATCATGTCCGCCAACGTCTTTTTCATCATCATTCCCAACCAGAAGATCGTCGTGGCCGACCTGATCGCCGGCCGCACGCCGGATCCGAAGCTCGGCGCACAGGCCAAGCAGCGTTCGCTCCACAACAACTATCTGACGCTGCCGGTCATCTTCTTCATGCTGTCGAACCACTACCCTCTCGCCTTCGCGACGGCTTTCAACTGGGTCATCGCCGCACTCGTCTTCCTGATGGGCGTCACGATCCGCCACTGGTTCAACACCACCCATGCGCGCAAGGGCGAGCCGATCTGGACCTGGATCGTCACGGTGATCCTCTTCATCCTGATCATGTGGCTCTCGACAGTGCCGAAGGTGCTGACAGGCGAAGCACAGGCCGAGGCCGCGCCGGCCTTCAAACGCTTCGCCGATAACGCGCATTTTCCGGCGGTGAAGGATGCGATCTCGACCCGCTGCAGTATGTGCCACGCGGCCGAACCCGCCTATGAGGGCGTTGTCCGGGCGCCGAAGGGCGTCATACTCGAAAGTGACGCCGAGATTGCCGCCCTGGCGCGCGAAATCTATATCCAGGCGGGGCGCAGCCATGCAATGCCGCCCGGCAACATAACAGACATGACGGCGGACGAACGCCGGCTGGTGACAGCCTGGTTCGAAAGCGCCGTCGGGGAGACACGATGACATCGACCCTCATTCGCGGCCGCCTCTTGAGCTTTCATCGGGAGCCGCAGAGCATCGACGACACTGCTGCCTACGCTTACGAGAGCGACGGCGCCCTTCTCCTCGATAACGGCATGATCAAGGCCGCCGGTCCCTATTCAACGGTCAAGGCGGCCGCGCCACAGGATGTCACCGAGATCGACCACCGTCCGCATCTGATCATGCCGGGCTTCATCGACACGCATCTTCATTTTCCGCAGATGCAGGTGATGGCCTCTTATGCGGCCAACCTGCTCGAATGGTTGAACACCTACACCTTTCCCGAGGAATGCCGCTTCGTCGAAACGGCGCATGCAGAACGGATCGCCGTTCACTTCTTCGACGAGATGGTCCGCCACGGGACGACGACGGCGACGGCCTACTGCTCGGTCCACAAGGCCTCGGCCGACGCCTTCTTCGCCGAAAGCCTGAAGCGCGACATGTGCATGGTCGCCGGCAAAGTAATGATGGACCGCAACGCTCCGCAGGGCCTGCTCGACACGCCTCAGATGAGCTATGACGAGACGCGGGCGGTCATTGCCGACTGGCACGGCAGGGGCCGCAATCACGTCGCCATTACCCCACGTTTTGCCATCACCTCGACGCCGGAGCAGATGGAAGTCACGAAGTCGCTCGTGCGGGAGTTTCCCGACCTGCATGTCCAGACTCACCTCTCCGAAAACCGCGACGAGATTGCCTTCACCTGCGAACTCTATCCGGAGGCGAAGGATTATACCGACGTCTATGCGCGCTACGGCCTGCTCGGGCCGAAAAGCCTTTTCGGCCATTGCATCCATCTTTCCGAGCGCGAGGCCGACGCCATGAGCGAGACCGGCTCTGTCGCGGTCTTCTGCCCGACGTCGAACCTCTTTCTCGGTTCCGGACTTTTCCCGCTGCGAGCGCTCATGCGCCGGCAGAAGCCGGTGCGGGTTTCGGTCGCCTCCGATATCGGCGGCGGCACCAGCTACTCGATGCTGAAGACGCTCGACGAGGCCTACAAGATCCTTCAGTTGCAGGGAGAGCGGCTGAACCCGTTCGACAGCTTCTACATGATGACCCGCGGCAATGCCGAGGCGCTGTCGCTCGTCGATCGCATCGGCACGCTGGAGCCGGGCACCGATGCCGACCTGACGGTGCTGAACATGGCGGCGACTCCAGCCATGGCGCTGCGTGCCGAAGTGGTCAATTCGCTGGCCGATGAACTCTTCCTGTTGCAGACGATGGGGGATGATCGGGCGATCGTCGAAACCTATGTTGCAGGCAAGCCGGCCAAGTCGTCGCTCGGCGCAAACTGAGCAAGAAAAGCGTTCAGGAAGAGGTCAATTTTTTTGACCTCTTCCTCTCGGCAGCTATTACAAGCCTCTGCAAAACATGATAATTGCTCCTGCAGCGCCGTGCGTCTTACGAGACGCATAATGGCCGCTGTAGCACTCTGAGTTGCTGCATCTTTTACCTTAAATCGGTTCCGATTTAAGGAAACATGCAGTGGTCATCCATCGATGAAGGCCGATCCTATGACGCAAATCTTGGAAATCCGCGACCTCAAGGCGCTCGCCAAGCGGCGTGTTCCGAAGCTCTTCTTCGACTATGCCGACAGCGGCGCCTGGACGGAGGGAACCTATCGCGCCAACGAGGAGGATTTTTCGAAGATCAAACTGCGTCAGCGGGTCCTGGTCGACATGAGCAACCGCTCGCTGGAAACGACGATGATCGGCCAGAAGGTGTCGATGCCGGTTGCGCTTGCACCGACCGGCCTCACTGGCATGCAGCACGCCGACGGCGAGATGCTGGCCGCACAGGCGGCGGAGGCCTATGGCATTCCCTTCACGCTTTCGACCATGAGCATCTGCTCCATCGAGGATGTCGCCTCGGTCACGACCAAGCCCTTCTGGTTCCAACTCTACGTGATGCGCGAGCGCGAATTCGTGCTGAACCTGATCGACCGTGCAAAGGCCGCCAAATGCTCGGCGCTGGTCCTGACACTCGATCTGCAGATCCTCGGCCAGCGCCACAAGGACCTGCGCAACGGCCTTTCCGCGCCGCCGCGGATGACGCCTAAGCATCTCTGGCAGATGGCGACGCGGCCGCGCTGGTGCATGAAGATGCTCGGCACCAATCGGCGCACCTTCCGCAACATAGTCGGCCACGCCAAAAGCGTCACCGATCTTTCCTCGCTGGGCGCCTGGACCAACGAGCAGTTCGATCCGCAGCTCTCCTGGAAGGATGTCGAGTGGATCAAGGAGCGCTGGGGCGGACCGTTGATCCTCAAGGGGATCCTCGATCCCGAGGATGCGAAGATGGCCGCCAAGACCGGCGCCGACGCGATCGTCGTCTCGAACCACGGCGGCCGCCAGCTCGACGGCGCGCCGTCGTCGATCAGCATGCTGCCGCGTATCGTCGATGCGGTCGGGCATCACATCGAAGTCCATATCGACGGCGGCATCCGTTCCGGCCAGGATGTGTTGAAGGCCATTGCCCTCGGCGCGAAGGGCACCTTTATCGGTCGCCCCTTCCTTTACGGCCTCGGCGCCATGGGCAAGGAGGGCGTGACACTCGCGCTCGACATCATCCGCAAGGAAATGGACATCACTATGGCCCTCTGCGGCAAGCGCAACATCGCCGATGTGAGCAGCGACATTCTCGCAGGGTAATCAGCTGCCGCGATAGGTGGAATAGCCGTAGGGCGAGAGCAGCAGCGGCACATGATAGTGGCTTTCGGGGTCGGCGATCCCGAAACGCAGTGGGATGAGGTCGAGGAAGGCCGGTCTCGGAAGCACGACACCGGTTGTCCTGAGATAGTCGCCGGCGTGGAAGACCAGTTCATAGTTGCCCGGCATGAAGCCGATGCCCTCGACCATCGGCCCGTCGACGCGCCCGTCGCTGTTCGTGTGGACCGTGCGGATCAGTTGCCGCTCCTCGCCTTCCAGCCAATAGAGATCGATCCTGAGGCCCTCTGCCGGCTTGCCGAGCGCGGTATCGAGCACATGGGTGGTAAGTCGCCCGGCCTTGCTCATCGTTTCAGTTCCTTCAGAAGGGATCGGGGATGACGAAGGGCTCGTCGTAGAAGAACTCTTCCAGATTGTTGCCCGGGCCTTCGCGGTCGACGACGATGAAATCACTCGCCGCTCCGACCGACATCAGCGGATGATGCCAGACGTCGCGGGCGTAGTTGACTCCCTGTCGCCCGCTCGCCAGAAAAACACGCGGTCGGCCTGGACGCCCGCCTTCATCCTCCGCCACCACCGCGAGCCAGGGCCGATCATCAAGCGGCGAAAAGCTCTGGCTCCCGAGCGGGTGGCGCTCCATCATCGTGACGGCATAGGGGAAGGCGCGTGGCTGGCCGCGGAAGATGTTGATGATCACTCCGGCGCCGGCGCCCGTCACCTCGGCCCGCGCGAGGGCATGAAACCGCTCGGTGTTGCCGCCATTGATGTAGCGCATCGAGGCCGGATCGGTTTCGATGACGCTCCCGAACGGGGCGAAAGTCTGTTTCGTCAGGGGCTCGATCGAAAGCGGGCGCGGCATCAGGCTTCGGCTCCGAAGCGCACGGGCGGGTGGCACGACGCCCACGCGCAGACGGATAAGACAGCAACGGCACGCTCAGGCATTTTCATCTCCGGGCAGCATGGATCTGAGCCGCAGCCGGGCGATCTGCTCGACCTGCGCGCAGGCGATTTCAAATTCCTCTTCCGCCGAGTTGTCAATCCGCGTTTCGAAGGCGGCGAGAATATCGTCCTTCGTCAGCCCCTTGACCGCAATGATGAAGGGGAAGCCAAATTTCTTCGTATAGGCCTTGTTGAGCGCGGTGAACCGCGCATGCTCCTCGCGTGAAAGCCGGTCCAGTCCGGCAGAGGCCTGCTCGGCCCGCGAATCGGCGGTGAGCTTGCCGGCAATTGCGAGCTTGCCGGCAAGATCCGGGTGGGCTCGCAAGACCGCAAGGCGCTCAGCCGGAGACGCCGCGCGGAATGCGTTGCACAGCGCCGAATGGACATTGCCGGCCGTCAACCCGACGGAGGCCGCGCGGTCATAGGCACGCTCCGCCACCCACGGCGAATGCTCGAAGACACCGCCGAAGCGGCTGACGAAGGCCTCCCTTTCGGACATCAGCGTGGGCTTTCCGGCTTGTGGTGATCGTACCAGTGACGCGCGATGTCGATGCGGCGTGGCAGCCAGACCTTCTCGTGAGACATCACGTAATCGATGAAGCGCGCGAGCGCCGCGGCGCGGCCGGGCCGGCCGACGAGGCGGCAATGCAGGCCGATGTTCATCATCTTCGGGCTGCCTTCCCTGCCCTCCGCATAGAGCACGTCGAATGTGTCCTTCAGATAGGTGAAGAACTGGTCGCCGGAATTGAACCCCTGATTGGTCGCAAAGCGCATGTCGTTGGCGTCGAGCGTATAGGGAATGATGAGATGCGGCTTGTCGGCGGTCAATCCGGGAACCCAATAGGGAAGCTCGTCCGCATAGGAATCGCAGGAATAGAGAAAACCACCCTCCTCCAGCACAAGTTTCAATGTGTTGACCGACGGCTTGCCCTGATAGATGCCGAGCGGCCTCTCGCCGGTTAGCTCCGTGTGCAGGCGGACCACCTCCCGGATATGTTCGCGCTCCACCTCTTCCGGGAAATCCTTGTATTCGAGCCAGCGCAGGCCGTGGCTGGCGATCTCCCAGCCCGCCTCCTTCATCGCCGCGACCGCTTCCAGATTGCGCGCCATCGCAAGCGTCACGCCATAGACAGTGAGCGGCACACCGCGGCTCGTGAACATGCGCCACAGCCGCCAGAAGCCGGCACGGGAGCCATATTCATAGATCGACTCCATGTTGAGATTGCGCTGCCCTTGCCAGGGTTGCGCTCCGACAATCTCCGACAGCAGACATTCGGAGGCCGGATCGCCATCGAGAATGCAACTTTCGCCGCCCTCCTCGTAGTTCAGGACGAACTGCACGGCGATGTGCGCATCGCCCGGCCAGCGTGGCTGCGGCGGCGTGCGTCCGTAGCCTACAAGATCGCGCGAATAGGAAGTTTCTACCATCAAATCACCCTTCGACTTTTCCGGAACGGTAGCACCGCGAACCGGATTGTCGAGATGAATTTAACGTCCGCGAGAGGCGCTTAGCGCCCCGCGAGCAAGGAGGCCATGATGAAGGGGATCGGTGCGACAGCGCGCCCTTCGGCCAGGTTTTCCACCACCGGCCGTTTCGCCCTGCCGTCGCGCGAACGCGCGGAGACCTTGCCGAGCGGATGTTGCGAATGGACCCGCATCGGCGCGCCGGGACCCTGCTCGACGAACAAGGCAAGACTGCCGATCGCCAGCGGCCTTTCGAGATGCGGCTGGAAAAGCTCCCGGAGCGGCGCTTCCATGCGCCGGGCAGTCTCCGGGTTTAGGGCGCCGGTCAGCTTCATATGAAAGCGATACTCGTCCATAACATAGGGATCGCCCCAGCGATGAAGGTTGGTGAATTGCGGCGCCGTCAGGCGATCCGGATCGCACCGCTCGATCTCGTCCTCGCTCATCGGCGCGCGGAACCTGTCGAACGCCTGCACGACGCGGGCGGCGAGCAGGTGCATCTCCTGGCTCGGCACCTGCGGCACCAGCCCCCAGCATTGGCTGAAGCGTGCGACCTCCATTCCCGCGATTTCGAAAGGCGCCTCGGCGCCGGCGAAGTGCATCAGCGCCTTCAGCAACTCGGTTTCGTCAGTATCCGGGTTGAGGCAGAAGGGTGCCATGATCACCGCGTGAAAGCCGAAACGGCGCGGCACCGCCGTATGGAAGGCGATCTCCGAGACGCTCAATCCGGCGGCGGAAGGCAGTTCCGTCGGCTCATCCGAATAGACGTTACGCCCGAGCCAACTGGCGGCAACGGCCGACAGCGGGTCCCCCATAGGCGGGGTGAAACAAATGGCGTAACGCATGGCGCAAGCTCCGAAAGTCCGTCGATGGCCCGCCTATTAGGTGATTTGCGTGACAGATTGACGAAGTCGGAGGTTCGGCACGAGGTCGCGAATCGGGCGTTCAAAAGCGGCCGAGGAAACAAGCCGGCGTTCGGCGGCACCTGTTATGCGGGGCAAGACGAACAACGGAACACGCGGCGTCGAAACCCCGCTCAAGCCGCACTCGTGTCCGGCGCCGATGCGCGAGGGGCCCTATTGTGAACACATTGAGTGCAGTTACTGCAAAGCAGCGCTTACTTTGAAGCGCGGGAAAATCGCGCAAATGGTGCAAGGCAGCAGCCTGCCGTTCATAGCACCACCGCCCCGAAGGAAATCCACCCGCGGTTTCCTTTGAAGGTTGGCACCGGCCGCCCGTGGGCGGACCAATGCCTTGTAGTCTCCAGGCGAGATGCCGGCGACCGACCGCTTACACTCAGGCATGAGTACCGAAGCGAAAAGCGGGGATCAGAGCGAGGGCAAGCTTTGCTGGACCAAACTTCTGTATCAATCATCATCTCCAACTATAACTATTCGCGCTTTCTCAGGCGCTGTGTCGACAGTGCCCTGGCTCAGGATCATCCGCGTACGGAGGTAATTGTCGTCGACGATGCCTCGTCGGATGAATCGCCCGATGTCATCAGGTCGTACGGCAGCAGGATCCATCCCTGTCTCAGAGCCGCAAACGGCGGACATGCGGCCGCCTTTAACACCGGATTCGCCGCGAGCGTTGGCGACATCGTGTTCTTCCTGGATGCCGACGATTATCTTTACCCGAATGCCGTGTCGGAGGTCGTCAACGCTTGGGAGGCTTCGACCGCGCAATTTCAGTTCAGGCTCCATCTCGTTGATGAACGAGAAAAGATCATGGATATCTTCCCGCCACCGGAGCAGCCGTTCGATACGGGCGACGTGACGCCAAAGCTCTTTCATCGCGGGCGTTATCAGACGACGGTGACAAGCGGCCTTGCCTTTGCCCGTTCTGCCCTGGAAGCGGTCATGCCGATGCCCGAAGGGAAATTCAGGCAAGGAGCCGATGGCTATCTTGCAACTGTGGCGCCGCTGCATGGGCAGGTTCAGGCCACCGACGTCTGTCTCGGTGCATACCGCATGCATGGTTCCAATCACTCGCTTTTCGCCGAAAAACTGGCTGAACGTGCCCGTTGGCGCGTGCAACATGATTTCTGCCGCCTTGAAGCTCTTTCCACTCAGGCCGCGGCCGCCGGATCGCAATTGCCGCCCGGAATCGCATTGCACGACCCGACCCACCTTGAAGAGCGGCTTGCGTCCTTGTGCATCGAGCAGACTCGGCACCCGGTCAGAGGCGACTCTCGGCTGCGTCTGGCGACAGCCGGTGCAACCGCCAGCCTCGCCATGAATTACTCGATCCGCAGGCGCGCTGTCGAAGCGCTTTGGTTCCTTGCAGTCGGCCTGCTTCCGCGGCAAGCGGCGACATCGGTGCTCTCCTGGAAGCTCGTTGCATCCTCCCGTCCCGCGTTCCTGACTGCGCTATCAAAAACCATAAGGCGGGCGATGGGCTAAGAGCGTTGCGCAGCTTCGGCTTCGACTTACACAAGCTGCCGCAGCGCTGCGATGTGGTGCGCGCACGTAAACGACTCGGGGAGATCGATGGTCGGCCGCCCCAGCATCTCGTCGACCACGACGCGCGCCAGGACACGCGCCATACCGAAGCTGACCTTGAAGCCGCCGGTCAGCACGAAGAGATTGTCGTAATCCGGATGGCGACCGACCATCGGCTCACGTCCCGTCGCTTTCGGGCGGAGCCCGGCCCAACGCTCGATCACCTGCGCGCCGCGCAAGGCGGGCGCCAAGGCTTTGGCGCGCCGTATCAGTGCATCCAATTGAGCATCGGTCGAGAACGGGTCGTCGAACCGGTTCTCGCTGGTGCTGCCGACCGCCACATGACCATCTTCATGCGGAACGATGTAGAGCCCATCGGTGAAGATGATCGGCATGGCCGGGTCGACGTCTGCGCTGAGCAATGCCGCCTGCCCCTTGACTGCGTTGCCGCTTGACGCCTGTGCCGAGAGCGCTAGGCGGTCGATCAAGCCAAAGCTTTCAACCCCGGCGGCGAGAATGCAATGGCCGAAGGACACCGCTCTGCCGTCCGCGAGCGAGAGCCGCCCGCGTCTAGGATCGAGCGATGCAATCTCGGCTCCCTGTTCCATCCGAACATGGGGCAAATGCGTAAGCGCTGTTTCGAGCGCCCGCAGGAGGCGTCGCGGCGCCACTCTCGCGGCGAGCGTGTCGTGGACGAGACCGAAAGGCGCCGCCTCCGCCGCCGGCCAGTCGCAGCCAGCGTCCACATCCCCGATGTGCCAGTGGAACCGGCGCTCACCTGACACCCAATGCCGCGCAGCGTCCTGCTCGTGACCGAGCGCGATCTCTCTCAAATGCGGCTTGCCGAGCGGCATGACCCGGCCGCAGCGCCGGTAGCCCGCGGAGAGCCCCGTCGTTT
This sequence comes from Sinorhizobium sp. 8-89, assembly GCF_030124325.1. GTDB lineage: Bacteria > Pseudomonadota > Alphaproteobacteria > Rhizobiales > Rhizobiaceae > Sinorhizobium. The sequence continues at coordinate 172,489 of NZ_JASKLR010000003.1, read as the reverse complement.
CCTGCAATTCGGCGATTTCGTCTTCGAGGGAAACCAGCGCGTCGAACTGGAACTGTTTCTTTGCGTTCCATCGGTCGGGCATATGCGGCATCAGGGCGCCGAGCAGGCCACCGCTTGCGCCAGCGCCCATGCTCTTGCGTTCGAGCAGGCAAGTTGCGAAGCCGGCCCGACCAGCCGTCAATGCGGCCCAGAGCCCCATGATGCCGCCGCCGACTATCAAAACGTCGCTCATCGATTGACCTTTTCGGGTCGGAGAATTATCGGCATCTCATGACTGGAACCGAACTCCGCCAGAGCCATCCGCCATCGCAGCAAAGCCTCGAATGGCATGACGGCGATATGCCCTATTCAAAGGAATTTGGCGATCACTTTTATTGCCGCACGGACGGGCGGCTCGAATGCGGCCACGTCTTCCTTGCCGGCAACAGACTGCCCGCGCGGTGGTTAGCTAGCAGCGCCTTCACGATCGGCGAGCTCGGCTTCGGCACCGGTCTCAATTTCTGCGAAACCTGGCGGCAGTGGAAAGAGCTGCCGGCCCCTGGCAAGCGCCTCCACTTCATCTCCTTCGAGCGATTTCCGATGCGAGCGGCCGATATCGATCGCGCACTTTCTCACTGGCCGGAAATTTCCGAGGAAAGACGGGCACTTGTCGCGAACTGGCCGCAAACGCCAGGAGGCCGCATCGATCTCGACCTCGCGGATGGGGCGCTATTGACGGTGGTCTGCGGACCGGCGCTCGATAGTCTCGACGCATCGGAACACACCTTCGACGCATGGTATCTCGACGGCTTTGCGCCCGCGCGCAATCCCGACATGTGGTCACAGGAACTGATGCAGCGGGTGTTCGACAACACCGCGTCCGGCGGTACCTTCGCGACCTATGCCGCGGCCGGCTTCGTTCGAAGGAACCTCGAGGCAGCCGGCTTCGTCGTGGAACGTCGGCCCGGCTTTGCCGGCAAACGCGAGATGCTGCGCGGCGACAAGCGCTGATCGCGGCCGCGCACGCCGGCGGCAGCCGTGTTTTTCAGCCTTGGCCCGCTCCGACGAAGTGAACTGTCGCAAATGGCGGGGGCACGAAGCACAAAAATCTGCGACAGAGATTCATCGGAAACGCGGATGGATCTTTCATGACCGACAATCACGTCCGGGATGCTGCGGCAGGCGACACTTCACCGTTGGAGCGGCGGCGTCGGCCCGGCGGGCGCGGCGCGGAACGGACACGAAAGCCGGCGGCCACGAAATATCTCAACCTCGTCAATACGCTGGCAAAGTCGACGGTGCTCTCGAAAGATGCACTCGAAGCCGTGCACGATGCTTCCCTGACCATCCTCGAAGAAATCGGCATGGACATCATCCTGCCTGAGGCGCGCGATCGCATGAAAGCCGCCGGCGCGAATGTGACGCCGGGCACCGATCGCGTCCGCTTCGATCGCGGTCTGATCATGGAGATGGTCGCCTCGGCTCCCGCCGCGTTCACCATGCATGCACGCAATCCCGCGCGCAACGTCGAGATCGGCGGAAACAACCTCGTTTTCGCGCAGATCGCCAGCGCCCCCTTCGTTGCCGATCGCGAGGGCGGCCGGCGCACCGGCAACCAGGAGGATTTCCGCAAACTGGTGAAGCTGGCGCAGTCCTACGACATCGTCCACACTACCGGCGGCTATCCGGTCGAGCCGGTCGACCTCCATGCCTCGGTCCGCCACCTGGACTGCCTTTCGGACATGGTGAAGCTGACCGACAAGGTCTTTCATGTCTATTCGCTCGGTCGCCAGCGCAACACCGACGGGATCGAAATCGCCCGCATCGGCCGCGGTGTCTCGATGGAGCAGATGGAGCGGGAGCCGTCGCTCTTCACGATCATCAACACGTCGTCGCCGCTTCGTCTCGACGGGCCGATGCTCCAGGGCATTATCGAGATGTCGTCGCGCAACCAGGTGGTCGTCATCACTCCCTTCACGCTTGCCGGAGCCATGGCCCCGGTCACCATTGCCGGCGCGCTGGTGCAGCAGAACGCCGAGGCGCTTTGCGGCATCGCCTTTTCCCAGATGGTGCGCAAAGGCGCGCCCGTCATGTATGGCGGCTTCACCTCGAATGTCGACATGAAGACCGGTGCACCGGCATTCGGAACACCGGAATACATGAAAGCCGTTGTCGCCGGCGGGCAGCTCGCCCGCAAATACAACATTCCCTACCGTACATCCAACACCAACGCCGCGAACACGATCGACGCGCAGGCGGCCTATGAATCGGCGCTTTCCCTCTGGGCGCTGACCCAGGGCGGCGGCAATTTCGTCATGCATGCCGCCGGGTGGACCGAGGGCGGCCTGACGGCCTCGTTCGAGAAGTTCATTCTTGATGTCGACATGCTGCAGATGGTTGCCGAATTCCTCCAGCCGCTCGACGTCAGCGAGGACGCGCTCGGTCTTGATGCCGTGCGCGACGTCGGCCCAGGCGGACATTACTTCGGCACGATGCATACGCTTCAGCGCTACGAAACGGCGTTCTACTCGCCGATCCTTTCCGATTGGCGGAATTTCGAGACCTGGACGGAAGCGGGCCGACCGACCACATACGACCATGCCAACCGTATCTTCAGGCAGAAGCTCAACGAATACGAGCGCCCGCCGCTCGATCCGGCGATAGAAGAAGAGCTCGATGCTTTTATCGCCAGGCGCAAGCAGGAAGGCGGCGTCCCGACGGATTTCTGACGGAACGCCGCGGTGGCAGAATCACCGGCGGGCTGCGCTGATCCAGCTTCAGGAAAAGTGTCTAACGGTTTCCCTCCGGAACTGCGCAATTCCAGTGACTTAAATCATTTCAATGTTTCAACGAGACAATGAACTGATCTAAGGAAATACAACTGAACGGACGGTCGCGATCAGGTGGTCCGTCGGCACTGCGACGCAATTGCGATCGATCTCAGCAAGGGTTTTTTCCTTGACCTGGTGGGAAAGCAGCTTCCTGAGGTCGCCCAGCGTCTTGGGCGCGGCGCAGATCACGAGGTTTTCGAAGGCGTGCTCAAGCGCATAGTGGTCGAGTTTCCCGGCGATCTCCATGGCGAACCGGTGCTGCTCCTCGCGGACCGGATCGCTACTGTATTCCATCGCCGAACGACCATAGCCAACCGACGAATGGCTGCGGCCGGGTTTATCGGCCATGATGTCCTTGGCACGCTTGGTTTCGATCTGAAACATCTCCACTTCCGGTTGCTGTCGTCCGTCCTTCAGCAGGTTCACATCCTTGACGATGCGCGCCGTGGTTCCGTCGGCTGTGAGTATCCAAACACGATTCCGCACTATTTTCTCCCCTGTGTCGTCGATGGCAGATACGTCGGCGATGGCTTAAAGGGACAGAACGGCTTGAAGTCGCGTCAGGTTCCTTGCCGCCGAAGGTGTCTTTCGTCCGATCTCACGCGCCCGAGAGCAATTCCAGGAAAAGTTACCTTCCGGAATAACGTCGTTTCAAAGAGTTAGCTCAATTCATTGTTTCAATGGAACGATGAAATGATCTAGTTCTCCATTCGGGCAAGATAGGCGTCAAAACTGCGCTCCGGAGCCGGTTCGTATCGCTCCCGTTCGGTCTTGAGGGAAGCGATTCTGTCGACGCGGAAGTCGCGAAAATCCTGGCGCAACTCGCACCAGGCCGTCAGCAGCCAATAGTGCCCGAAAACGCTAAGGCCGAGCGGACAGATTGTACGCTCGGACGTTTCTTCTGCAAGGCTTTCATACGTGATGCGCAGCTTGCGCAGCGCGGCAATCGCCTCGCGGATTTCGCCAAGTAGCGCCGGCGGCTCAGGCTGGAGAGCGGATCGAAAAGCGCGAAGCGGGGCACTTCTCAACTTTTTCGCATGCTCGGCCGGCAAGCCGTGACCGATCTTCTCCATGGCCTCGCGGGCCGCTTGAGCCAGGCGCCTGTCACCGAGCATCTGCACGGCACGGACGCCGAAGGCGAGCGCCTCCAATTGCTCGAAAGTGAATGTGAGTGGTGGCGCATCAAAAGCCTCGCGCAGGAGGTAACCCACGCCGCGTTCGCCGTCGATCGGCGCCCCCGATGCCATCAGATGTTCCATGTCGCGATAGATGGTACGCGGCGCGACTTCCATTTTTTCAGCAATCTCCCGCGCCGTCATAACCTTGCCAGACGCACGCATGAGTTGAATAATGCGAAACAACCGATCTGCGGGCCGCATGATTTCACCTCCCCAAACACTATGGCCATAAGGCTGGCAGTTGGAATGTGGTTAAGTCAAGCTGTGTAGAAAAGGAGGCAACGATGACGGCCCAACGTGTTCTCGAACTCGCAGTCTGCACCGTGAGGGACAAGAAGGCAGCACTCGTCGCTCGCAGCCGCGCCATGCAGGCCGTATCCCGCTATCCCGGCTTCGTCTCGTGGCGTGCCGTGACTGCCTGCGAAATGACCGATCTGCTCGCCGACCTGGTCGAGTGGGAAACGCTCGATGCGGCCGAGGCCGCCGGCGAGCGCGTGCTGAACGACCCGGAATTTACTCCGTACATGGCGGCGATCACGCGGGTAAGGCTGATGCAGCACTTCGTCACCGAACGGCAGATCTGAGCAGAGAAGACGGCGCGAACGATGGCAGAACCGCTGAAGAACCTGTTGCATGCGGGCGTCGTGCTTGAACTCGCCAAGCATCTGGGTAGGAATGCGCCCGCATTCGACCGCGAGCGTTTCATTGCGCTTGCGAGCCACGGTCTTGATTCGCTCGAACTGATGCAGCGATCGTTACAGATCCGCGACGCGCTCTTCCATACGCTGCCGGAAGGTTTCCCGGCCGCGGCCGAAATTTTGCGACGCGCGCTGCCCGGAGAAAGCGAACTCGGGCTGAGCGGCTGGGCGCTTCTTCCGGTGAACCAGTTCATCGCGGCCCGCGGTCTCGACGATTTCGAGCTCTCGCTCTCACTTCTGCGCCGCCTGACGCCGCATTTCACTGCGGAATTCGGAATCCGCGCCTTCATCCATCGGGATCAGCAGCGAGCGCTGGCGACGATCTCCGGCTGGACGGGCGACAGCAATCATCATGTCCGGCGGCTGGCGAGCGAGGGCACGCGCCCGCGCCTGCCTTGGGCCATGCGACTGCCGGAGCTCATCCGCGATCCGCAACCTATCCTTCCGATCCTTGCTGCGCTGATCGACGACCCGGAAGACTACGTGCGCCGCTCCGTCGCCAACAGCCTCAACGACATCGCCAAGGATCATCCGGATCTCGTCGCGCGTTTCGTCGCCGCGCATATTGACGGCGCATCGCCGGAACGCCTGAGGCTGCTCCGCCATGCTTCCCGCACCCTGCTGAAGCAAGGGCATGCGGAAGCACTGGCCAATTTCGGTTTCGGTGCTCTGTCGGGCATCGATACCGGCCTGACGCTCGGAACATCGCTCGTCCGCTTCGGCCAGCATCTTCAATTCGATCTCGAAATACGCAATTCCGGGACCGCCGAACGACGAGTGATGATCGATTACGCCGTGCATCACCAGAAGGCGAACGGCTCGATGTCGCCGAAAGTATTCAAGTGGACGACAATGACGCTCGAACCGGGTGCGACCTTCGAAATCGAAAAACGCCATCCGATCCGCCCGATCACGACGCGGCGCTACTATGCCGGCACGCACAAGCTTGTCGTTCTGATCAATGGTCAACCGATGGCTGACGCCGATTTCGAACTGGTGATCGATTGAAAATCGAACCGCTTTTTCGCACGTGCGAAAAGATAGACCTTGACTTTTCCGGCCAAAACAACGACATGGTCGCAGCGTCACCTTCCGGCCGCCGCGTGAGCGCGCCCTCGGCAACCACTGTTAAGCCGTGAAGAAGGAAAAGCGCAAACATTCGCCGAAATCGGCGGCAGCACAGGCGCTTGACGATTTTTCTTTAACCCACAAGTTCCCAATTCACGCGGGGTTCTTGACGCCAGACGACACCGGAACCGCATCCCGCTGTTCCGGCGAGAGCGCTTGGCGCCCCGAAAGGTATATGCATTGTCCACTTTTAAAGAGCTTGGTCTTTCCGAGCATATTCTGGCGACACTCTCCGCCAATAGCTTCGAAAAGCCGACGCCGATCCAGGCGCAGGCCATCCCGCTGGTCTTGAAAGGCCATGATCTCATTGGCCTCGCACAGACGGGCACCGGCAAGACCGCTGCTTTTGGCCTGCCGATGATCGAGAAGCTCGTTGCCGACGGTAAACGTCCCGATCCGCGCAACATCCGCGCTCTCGTGCTTGCACCGACCCGCGAACTGGTGAACCAGATCGCCGCCAACTTGAAGCTTTTCGTGAAGAAGAGCCCGCTCAAGATCGGCGTCGTCGTCGGTGGCGTCTCGATCAACAAGCAGACTGAACAGCTCGCCCGTGGCGTCGACATTCTGGTCGCGACCCCTGGCCGTCTCCTCGATCTCGTTGCCCGCAAAGCAGTGACGTTGACCCAGGCTCGCTATCTCGTCCTCGACGAGGCCGACCAGATGCTTGACCTCGGCTTCATCCACGACCTGCGCAAGATCTCGAAGCTGGTGCCGAAGAACCGCCAGACCCTGCTCTTCTCGGCAACCATGCCGAAGCAGATCGCAGAGCTTGCCGGCGAGTACCTGACCGATCCGGTCAAGGTCGAGGTCACGCCCCCGGGCAAGGCCGCCGACAAGGTCGAGCAATATGTCCATTTCGTTCCGGGCAAGGACCTGAAGACGGTAATCCTCAAGCAGACGCTGACGGCCAATCCCGACGGCCTGTCGCTGATCTTCAGCCGTACCAAGCACGGCGCCGAGAAGCTGATGAAGCATCTGGACCACGTCGGCTTCAAGGCCGCCTCAATCCACGGTAACAAGAGCCAGGGCCAGCGCGAGCGTGCGCTGAAAGCCTTCCGCGACGGCGAAATCCGCGTGCTCGTTGCAACTGACGTCGCCGCTCGGGGCATCGACATTCCAGGCGTCACCCATGTCTACAACTATGACCTGCCGGAAGTTCCGGACGCCTATGTCCACCGCATCGGCAGAACGGCCCGCAACGGTCGCGACGGCATCGCCATCGCCTTCTGCGCGCCGGACGAGATCCGCCTGCTGCGCGACATCGAGAAGCTGATGGGCATCAACATTGCTGTAGCCAGCGGCGAGGCACCCGCCGACCAGGCGCGTCCGTCCAAGGGACGCGGTGGCCGCGGCAATGGTCAGCATCGCGGCAACGGCGGCGGCCACCGCCAGGAAGGGCGCCCGCATCGCGAACGTCCGGCACGCCAGTCGGCGCTGGCTCCGAGCAGCTTTGCCGGCGACGACCTGCTGCGCGACGACCGTCCGCAACAGGAACGCCGTGGCCAGCGTCCCGCCGGCCAGCCTCACAGCGACGGCCGCTCGGAAGGCAACCGCAATCACGAAGGCAAGAAGCACCACGGTCGTCCCGGTCAGAAGCAGGGCGAATGGCGTGACCGCAACAGGGGCGGACGCCCCGAGGGTCAGGGCGGCGAGCACCGCGGCCAAGTCATGCGTCGCGGCGCCGGTGGCGGCAATCGCGGCCATCAGGGCTGATCGAAAGGCGCTATTTTACAAAGCACGGCGGGTCGTTTCGGCCCGCCGTTCTTTTTATGCCTTCTGCTTGCGATTGGTGAGATAGACGCCAGCGACGGCAATCACCGTGCCGACAACCATCGGCAACGTCAGCGCCTCGCCGAAGAAAAGCGCCGCCTGGACGGCCGCAAGCGGCGGAACCAAGTAGATCAGCGAAGCGGCCCGCGATACTTGTCCGCGGCGGATGAGATAGAGCAGGAGCGCGATCGCGCCCATCGACAGGCCGAGCACCGACCAGGCAAGCGCGGCGACAAGCTGAAGGTTCCAGGTCACGTGCAGGTCCTCAAGCGCCAGCGCAAGGGGAATGGTGACGATCAGGGCGCCGGCATATTGCAGCGTCGCGATCGCACGGATGTCTCCATTCTGTAGATGTCGTTTCTGATAAAGCGTGCCGTAGGTGACCGCCGCCATGCCCAGAACATTGACGACGACGGGCAGGATCTGGATCGGCGTCGTTGCGGTATCGATCGCCACCATCTTCGGCAGCACGGCGAGCGCAATGCCGAAAAATCCGAGCACCAGCCCGATCTGCTGCTGCCGCGTCAAGTTTTCACCAATCAGGAACGGCGCGACTGTCGCGGTCATCAATGGCTGCAATCCGGCGATGATGCCGGAAATCGCCGCCGGCACGCCCTGCCCGATCGCCCACCACACGGCGCCGAGATAGAGACCGTGGAGAAACATTCCCGACACGATGGCGTGACCGATCACCGACCAGGAGCGGGGCCAGCGAGCGCCCGTCGCGACACAGAAGCCAATGAACAGCAGGATCGCAAAGGCATAGCGCAGCACGAGAAAGGTCAGCGGATCGGCGAAAAAGGCCGCGTATTTGGCGACAACCCAGCCGGTAGACCAGAGCAGAACGAAGATGGCCGGAGCCAGACGGGCAAGCGTCATCGATTTTTCCGTGGCTGGGGACTATCGCGACGAATCATCCGGATGCAGAAGGTCGCAAGGCTGATACGCGAGTCGCGTAAAGCGCAGGCCGCCGTCGGTCAAAGCAATTTTTCTGATGCTTGGATCAGCGGATCGGAACCATCAGCCGCAGCGACGATGTCGAGGGCGAAACGAAACCTGCCTCGTATTCCTCGCGATAGTGGAGATGCGTCGTATCGACGACGTGCCCCTCGGCGGCAATCCAATCCAACATCTTCCGATAGTCCACGAAAACATCAGAGCTTTCAGGACGATGGATCGTCGTCGCCAGACGCATGGCCGGCAGGTCCACATGCTGCGGCTGGGTGAAGGTCCTGTCGTCCTCGCCTACATAGCCGACGAGGTAGCGGAACCCGTCGGACCGGTCATTCCAGGAGAGACCGATGAGCGCCGAATGATCGTGCGGATAAGCGCGCCGGCGATGTTCCTGCGTTTCGGCGATAAGGCGGCGGACGGCGCCGTCGGCCGCTTCGACAAAGGTGCCCTCCCAGAGGTGGCCGGTGATCCTCTGCGCCGGTCGTTGCACGATTTCGAACGATATAGCCATCTCGGTTCCTCCCATCGCCTGCCCGCCGAAATGCTTAAATTTCGAGCATCTGCTGATTTCCCGACGCACGCGGAGGGTCGCCTGGAACATAAACCCCATCGGCTGCGGATTTCGGCCGTTCGCGGCGGCAGTAACCTCGTCCGGAAAGACATCGAAGGCAGCTCGAAAATTCTTGATCCGCGAATGTGCACGCTTCTTGCATTGCATCAACCATTGTACTCAAATGGTCGAAAATAAGGGGACCACGCCTTTGGCATTTGACGAAATGATGAATGCGGACAGCAGCCCGCGCCAGCCATATTCGACCTACAATGAATGGTATGCCAGCCAGGACAGAAATCGGCTCATAGCGAAATCAAAGGAAGCTGAGAACATCTTCCGCAAGACGGGCATTACCTTCGCGGTCTACGGACACGCAGACTCCTCCGAAAAGCTCATCCCCTTCGACCTCATCCCCCGCATTATTTCCGGCCGAGAGTGGCGCAAGCTGGCGCAAGGCATCGAGCAGCGCGTCATCGCCCTCAACGCCTTCCTCGACGACATCTACCACAAGCAGGAGATCGTCCGCGCCGGCCGCATCCCGCGCGAATTGATAGAGAAGAACGACGCCTTCCTGCCGCAAATGATCGGCTTCAGGCCGCCGGGCGGCGTCTACACGCACATCGTCGGCACCGATATCGTGCGCACCGGCGAAGATCAGTTCTACGTCCTGGAGGACAACGCCCGCACACCGTCCGGCGTGAGCTACATGCTGGAAAACCGGGAAACCATGATGCAGATGTTCCCGGAGTTGTTTCATCAGAACCGCGTGCGGCCGGTCGAGAACTATCCCTATCTGCTTCGCCAGAGCCTCGCCTCGCTGGCGCCGCCCGGCTGCAGCGGCAAGCCGCGCGTCGCTGTGCTTACCCCCGGCATCTACAATTCCGCCTTCTACGAACACGCCTTCCTTGCGGACATGATGGGTGTCGAACTGGTTGAGGGCTCTGATCTCCGTGTCATCGACGGCAAGGTTAAGATGCGCACGACACGCGGCTACGAGGCGATCGACGTGCTCTACCGCCGCGTCGACGACGATTTCCTCGATCCCCTCACCTTCCGGCCGGATTCCGCACTCGGCATTCCCGGGATCATGGACGTCTACCGGGCGGGCAACATCACGATCGCCAACGCGCCCGGTACCGGCATTTCGGACGACAAGGCGATCTATTCCTACATGCCGGAGATCGTCGAATTCTATACCGGCCGCAAGCCCTTGCTCGAAAACGTGCCGACCTGGCGCTGTTCGGAACCGCAGAGCCTCAAATACGTGCTCGAACACATCGAGGAACTGGTGATCAAGGAAGTCCACGGTTCCGGCGGCTACGGCATGCTCGTCGGTCCGACGGCGACAAGAAAGGAGCGGACCATCTTCGCCGAGAAGCTGAAAGCGCGCCCCGGCAATTACATCGCCCAGCCGACATTGTCGCTCTCCACCGTTCCGATCCTCGTCAACAAGGGCATCGCCCCTCGCCACGTCGACCTGCGTCCCTACGTGCTCGTCTCCGACAAGGTGCAGATCATCCCCGGCGGCTTGACGCGCGTCGCCCTGAAGGCCGGCTCGCTGGTGGTGAATTCCAGCCAGGGCGGCGGCACCAAGGACACCTGGGTACTGGAGGACTGACGCCATGTTGGGAAGAACCGCGAACGGCCTCTACTGGATGTTTCGCTATATCGAGCGCGCGGAGAACGGCGCCCGCCTGATTGACGCGGGCCTGCGCATGTCGCTGACCCGCAGCGAAGCGACCGAGGATGACTGGGACGGCGTGCTGCAGAGCGCCGGTGTGCGCGAACTCTATGACGAGGTGCACGACACGCTGACGAGCAGCGATGCCATCGACTTCCTGCTGCGCGACCGCGCCAATTCGTCGAGCGTCATGTCCTGCATCGAGGCGGGACGCCACAACGCCCGCATGGTCCGCACGGCGCTGACGCGCGAGACCTGGGAGGCGACCAACGAATGCTGGATCGAGATGAAGGCGATGCTGGCGAAGAAGGCGCGGCCGGCCGATCTGCCGGAGATCATCGATACGATCAAGCGTTGCGCCGGTCTCATCCGCGGGGCCTTCCACGGCACCATGCTCAGAAACGAGATCTTCAACTTCTCGCGCATCGGAACCTTCATAGAGCGGGCGGACAATACGGCGCGCATTCTCGACGTGAAATATTATGTGCTGCTGCCGGCCGTCGCCGCTGTCGGCTCGTCGATGGATAATGTGCAGTGGGAGTCGATCCTGCGCTCCGTTTCCGCCCATCGCGCCTATGGCTGGGTCTACGACGCCGAATTGCGGCCATCGAACATTGCCGATTTCCTGATTTCCAATGGCCGCATGCCGCGCTCGCTCGCCTACTGCTACGAGAAGATCGTGAGCAATCTCGGCTATCTTGCGCGGGAATACGGCGAAACGCACGCCGCCCACGCGACGGCCGAACAGACGCTCGCGTCGCTGCGCAGCCGCTCGATCACCAACATCATGGACCAGGGGCTGCACGAATATCTCGAGGAGTTCATCAGCGACAACAACCGTCTGGGACAGGAAATCTCCGACGGTTATAGGTTCTACCACTGAGCTTCAGGAGAAGAAGATGCACCTGAAAATCAGCCACACGACCGAATACCACTACGATGAACCGGTGCAATATGCCCTGCAGCGGCTGCGACTGACACCGACGACGCAGGTCGGCCAGACGGTCCTGAACTGGCAGACGCGCGTCGAGGGCGCAGCGGTCGAGGTATCCTTCGACGACCACTTCGGCAATCGCACGCATCTCGTCAGCATCGAGGGAGACCGCACGGCCATTCGGATCGTCGCAAGCGGCGAGGTCGAGACGGAGGATCGCGCCGGTGTTTTCGGCCCGCATCACTCCTACGTGCCGCTGTGGCTCTATGCGCGCGAAACACCGCTCAGCAGAGCGGGGAAGCTGATCCGCGATCTCGCGAAATCGGCCGAAGGCGAAACCGACCTCGAGCGCGTGCATTCACTGATGGCGATCATTCACGAAACGGTCGAATACAAGGCCGGCGACACGCGAACCGAGACCACCGCAGAGGAGGCGCTGGAGCGCGGCAAGGGTGTCTGTCAGGACCATGCCCATATCCTGATTTCCGCCACCCGCTCGCTCGGCCTCCCCGCCCGTTATCTTTCCGGCTATCTTATGATGGAAGGCCATCCCGAGCAGACGGCGAGTCATGCCTGGGCGGAGGTCCATCTCGCCGGCCTCGGTTGGGTTGGCTTCGACGCCGCAAACAAGGTCTGCCCGGACGACCGCTATGTCCGCATCGCCTCGGGCCTCTGCTACCGGGATGCGGCGCCGATTTCCGGATTGGTGCACGGCGCGGCCAGCGAAACGCTGAAGGTGGCCGTAACGGTCGAGAAGCAGGGGCAGACGCAGAGCCAGAGTCAGGGCGAGCAGAGCCAAATTCAGAGCCAGTAGACGGCCAGAGGAGTTTGCCGTCCGCCCCTCATCCCGCTGCCGCGACCTTCTCCCCGTTTTGACGGGGAGAAGGAGCAAGCCGCACGCCCGCTCCTCCCCGACGGCGGGGAGAGGATTAGGTAGCGGGGCATTTGGCGGAAACTCCTACCAAAAGGCGATTTCGACCGCCCTCGCCGGATGGCGGAGCGGTCAACTCTGATCAATGGCTGTCGCGGTCCATCGGGATGCGATCGCCGCGCGCGCCGATGAGAAAGTCGAGGTCGGCACCGGTGTCGGCCTGCATGACCGTCTTGATGTAGAGCCCGCCGTAACCGCCAGTCAGCGGCTGAACCGGCGAGACCCACGCCGCGCGACGGCGGGCAAGCTCCTCATCCGAAACGTCGAGGTGAAGCGTGCGGTTCGGGATGTCGACTTCGATCAGGTCGCCGTTTTCGACGAGCGCCAGCGGCCCCCCCTCGGCGGCTTCGGGTGCCGTGTGAAGGATAACCGTGCCATAGGCCGTTCCAGACATACGAGCATCGGAAATACGGATCATGTCCGTGATGCCCTTCTTCAAGACTTTCGGCGGCAGGCCCATGTTGCCGACCTCGGCCATGCCGGGATATCCCTTCGGACCGCAATATTTCAGCACCATGATGCAGGTCTCGTCGATGTCGAGATCTTCACGGTTGATGCGCGCGTGATAGTCCTCGATGCTTTCGAAGACGACCGCGCGGCCCTTGTGCTGCATCAGCTGCGGCGATGCGGCGGACGGCTTCAGCACGGCGCCCCTAGGAGCAAGGTTGCCGCGCAGCACCGCGATGCCGCCGGATTTCGTCAGCGCCTTTTCGCGCGGCAGGATCACGTCTTCGTTGTAGTTGACGACGCCCTTGACGTCGTTCCAGATCGTGTCGCCGCTGACCGTGATTGCGTCGTTGTGCAGAAGCCCCATCTCGGCCACGGCCTTGATGACGACCGGCAAGCCGCCGGCGTAATAGAACTCCTCCATCAGGTACTTGCCCGACGGCTGCAGGTTGACGATCGTCGGCACGTCGCGGCCAAGCCGATCCCAGTCATCAAGAGAAAGATCGATGCCGACGCGCCCGGCAAGCGCGAGCAGATGCAGCACCGCATTGGTGGAGCCGCCGACCGCGCCGTTGACACGGATGGCGTTTTCGAAAGCTTGCTTGGTCAGGATGTCGGAAGGCCTCAGATCTTCCTTGACCATCTCGACGATGCGCCGGCCAGTGAGCTGTGAAATTACCCGGCGGCGTGCATCGACGGCTGGGATAGCGGCGTTACCGGAGAGCGTCATGCCGAGCGCTTCGGCCATCGACGCCATGGTCGAGGCCGTGCCCATGGTCATACAGCTTCCGGCCGAACGGGCCATGCCCTGCTCGGCGTCCATGAACTCCTCCAGCGACATCTCGCCGGACTTGACCATTTCCGAGAACTGCCAGACGGCGGTGCCGGAGCCGACATCCTTGCCGCGCCATTTGCCGTTGAGCATCGGTCCGCCGGAGACGACGATCGCCGGAATGTCGACGCTCGCCGCCCCCATCAGAAGACTAGGCGTGGTCTTGTCGCAGCCGCCGAGCAGCACGACGCCATCGACCGGGTTGCCGCGGATCGCTTCTTCGACATCCATGGCCGCGAGGTTGCGGAACATCATCGCCGTCGGCCTGAGTGTGCTTTCCCCCGTCGAGAAGACAGGGAATTCCACCGGAAAGCCGCCCGCCTCATAGACGCCGCGCTTCACGCGCTCGGCAAGGTCACGCAGATGCGCGTTGCAGGGCGTGAGCTCCGACCAGGTGTTGCAGATGCCGATGATCGGCCGGCCATCGAAAGTATCGGCGGGTAGCCCCTGGTTCTTCATCCAGGAGCGATGCATGATGGCATTCTTCCCCGTACCGCCGAACCATTCCTGCGAACGGAGTTTGCGCGGCCACTCAGCTTTCTTCTTCATCGTTTCCTCTTTAACCCCGCATCGCAAGCGGGCAAAACCACGCTGGCCTTAGGCCAGCGTGTAGGCTGTCTTGACTGTTGTGTAGAATTCGGCGGCGTATTTGCCCTGCTCACGCGAGCCGTAGGACGAGCCCTTGCGGCCGCCGAAGGGCACGTGGAAATCGACGCCCGCTGTCGGCAGGTTGACCATCACCATGCCGGCCTCGGCATTGCGCTTGAAATGCGTCGCATGCTTTAGGCTGGTGGTGGCGATGCCGGAGGAGAGCCCGAACGGCGTGTCGTTGGCGACGCTGAGCGCCTCATCGTAGTCCCTCACCCGGATCACCGCCGCGACCGGACCGAAGATTTCTTCGCGGGAGATCCGCATCTGATTGGTCGCTTCGGTGAACAGCGCCGGCTGCAGATAGAAGCCGGGCGTGTCGCGCGAGATCAGCTCGCCGCCGAAGGCGAGCTTGGCGCCCTCCTGCTTGCCGATGGCGATATAGTCGGTGTCCTGGTTGAGCTGGCTCTGATCGACCACCGGACCGATATGGGTGCCAGCCTTCAAGGCGTCATCGACGACGAGACCCTTGATCCGCTCGCCCATGGCGGCGACGAACCGGTCGTGGATGCCCTCGGTGACAATGATCCGCGAGGAGGCGGTGCAGCGTTGGCCGGTCGAAAAGAAGGCGGAATTGACCGCAGCCTCGACGGCGACCGAAAGATCGGCATCGTCGAGCACGACGAACGGGTTCTTGCCGCCCATTTCGAGCTGGAATTTGCGGTTGTGCTCGATCGAGGCGGCTGCCACGCGTTTGCCGGTACCGACCGAACCGGTGAAGGTGATCGCCTGAACGTCCGGGCTGTCGAGCATCGCCTGCCCGACGACCGAGCCCTTCCCCATAACGAGGTTCAGGACGCCCTTCGGCAGACCCGCGCGGTGGAGGATATCGACGATCGCCCAAGAGCAGCCAGGCACCAGTTCCGCCGGCTTGAACACGACCGTGTTGCCGTAGCAGAGCGCCGGAGCGACCTTCCAGGCGGGAATGGCGATCGGGAAGTTCCACGGAGTGATGATGCCGACGACGCCGACCGGCTCGCGGGTGATCTCGACACCGATATTCGGCCTGACCGACGGCAGCACCTCGCCGGCAAGCCGCAAGGCCTCGCCGGCAAAGAATTCGAAGATCTGACCGGCGCGAACCGTCTCGCCAATGCCCTCGGCAAGCGTCTTGCCCTCTTCGCGCGACAACAACCGGCCAAGCTCATCCTTGCGCGCCAGGATCTCATCGGCGGTCTTCTTCAGGATCGCGTGGCGCTCGAGGATGCCGGAGCGCGACCAAGCCGGGAACGCTGCCTTCGCCGCCGCGATCGCGGCCTTCGCGTCGTCGGCGCTCGCCCGGGCGTAATCGCCGATGACGTCGTTGGTGTTCGACGGATTGATATTGGCAACGCCGTCCGTACCGACCCATTCGCCGGCAATCAGGTTCTGATGAAGTGTCATGGGCCTTAAGCCTCCTTGTCTTCTGTCGCGTTCGACCGCCCCGTCGCGGTCTCGGGCTCGTATATCAGATATATCAGAGCTGATGTATGGTGATCTCTTCATCGCCGGCGATCGCCAGCGGATTGCGGAGCGCCAGGCCGAAACCGTCGGCCTCGATCTCGAAAATGTCCCCCTCCTCCGTGCGGATACCGTCGCCGAAGGAAAGCGTCGCCGTTCCGAACATATGCACATGGACATCGCCCGGCGCGCGGAAGAGCTCGTACTTGAAATGATGATGCTCAAGGTTTGCGAAGCTGTGCGACATGTTCGCCTCGCCCGAAAGGAACGGCTTTTCCCAAAGGACCTCGCCGCCCCGCAGGATGCGGGACGTGCCCCGGATATCCTCCGGCGCCACGCCGATGCGAATTTCCGGCCCGAAACTCGCTTGGCGCAGCTTCGAATGGGCGAGCCAGAGATAGTTGACCCGCTCGGTCTTGTGGTCGGAAAACTCGTTGGCGACCGCAAAGCCGATACGGTAAGGCACGCCATCGTCCGAGATGACATAGATGCCGGCCATTTCCGGTTCCTCGCCGCCGTCTTCGGCAAAAGCCGGGGAAACCAGGGCGTGGCCGGGCGCGATAGCCGAGGTGCCGTTGCCCTTGTAGAACCATTCTGGTTGAACGCCCGTTTCACCAGGCTTCGGTTTGCCGCCCTCGAGACCCATGCGGAACATCTTCATCGAATCGGTCAGTGTCTCTTCCGCCGCCTCGGTCGTCTTCTTGTGCATGGCGTCGCGGGTCGCGGCCGATCCGAGATGAGTCAGGCCCGTGCCGGTCAGATGAAGATGCGCCGGATCGGGATGTGTAATCGGCGGAAGAAGCCGCCCTTCCGCATAGGCCTTCTCGAGATCGATCTCGTCGCCCAAACCGCGGGCGTCGATCACCTCCTTGAGGCTCTTGCCGGCATTGGCCGCCTCCATTGCCAACGCATAGACGCTTTCCGCTCCCTTGACCGCGCGTGCCATCTCACCCGGCGAGCGAACCGCGACGGCGATCGATCCATCTTCCTTCCTGACCTGAGAAATCAGCACGTTCCTGTCCTTCCTTTCGACCTACAGCGCTGTGCCAGATGCACAAAGCCCGCTGTGACGCTTTGAATTGCTGCACCCATTCATGACACAGACAATGCACCGCCCGAGGGTGACTCGCGCCACCCAACCTAGCGGCGTTGAGCCGCCCATTTCTGTTTCTGGTTCAATGAAGGCTGATCGGAGACCCGGTCAGCCCTTGCCTTTGTTCTTGTTGTAGACGTCGAAGAACACGGCTGCGAGCAGCACGAGGCCCTTGATCAACTGCTGGTAGTCGATGCCGATGCCCATGATCGACATGCCGTTGTTCATCACACCCATGATGAAGGCACCGATCACCGCACCGGTGATCTTGCCGACACCGCCCGATGCCGATGCCCCGCCGATGAAGCAGGCCGCGATCACGTCGAGTTCGAAGCCGACGCCTGCCTTCGGGGTCGCCGAGTTCAGGCGCGCCGTGATGATCATGCCGGCAAGGGCAGCGAGCACGCCCATGTTCACGAAGGCGTAAAAAGTCAGCCGTTCGGTGTTGATGCCGGAGAGCTTGGCCGCCTTCTCATTGCCGCCCATGGCATAGATCCGGCGGCCGATCGTCGAACGCGTCGTGATGAACGTGTACAAGGCGATCAGCACGCCCATGACGATGAGAACGTTCGGCAGGCCGCGATAGGTTGAGAGCTGGAAGCCGAGGAACAGGGCGACGACGCCGATGACGGCCATCTGGATCGCGAAGAAGACAAAGGGCTCGTTCTCGGTTCCGTGCTGCTCGTTGATCCGGCGATTGCGGAAACCGGCATAGATGGCGTAGGCCACCAGCGCCATGACCGCAATCAGCGCCACATAGTTCTTGATGAGGCTGGTCGCCGGGTCCGAAAGCGACAGGAAGTCCGGAATGAAGCCCGTCGAAAGCAGCTGGAACTCCTTCGGGAACGGCCCGATGGGGCGTCCGCCGAGCACCACATAGGTGAGACCGCGGAAAACCAGCATGCCTGCAAGCGTGACGATGAACGATGGAATCTTCTGGTAGGCGACCCAGTAGCCCTGCGCGGCCCCCATGATACCGCCGAGGATCAGACAGGCGGGCACCACGATCGCGAAATGCACTTGCCATTTGACCAGCATGATCGCCGAGATCGCGCCGATGAAGGCGACGATCGAGCCGACGGAAAGGTCGATATGGCCGGCCACGATGATCAGCAGCATGCCCAGCGCCATGATGACGATGAACGAGTTCTGCAGAACCAGGTTCGTGATGTTGACGGGCCTGAAGAGAACGCCGTCGGTCACGAACTGGAAGAACAACATGATGATTACGAGTGCGACCAGGAGGCCGTATTCGCGGATGTTGTTCCTGAGATAGTCCCCGATCGACGGTTTGGTGGTGTGGGTGCTCGTATCGGCGACCATTAGTGTTTCTCCCCTGAACGCATGATGGCGCGCATGATGGATTCCTGGCTTGCTTCTTCCTTCGAAAGCTCTGCCACGATGCGCCCTTCGTTCATGACATAGATGCGATCGCAGGTTCCGAGCAGTTCCGGCATCTCCGACGAGATCATCAGGATGCCTTTGCCCTCGGCCGCGAGTTGGTTGATGATTGTGTAGATTTCATACTTGGCGCCGATGTCGATACCGCGTGTCGGCTCATCGAGTATGAGAACTTCGGGATTGGTGAACAGCCACTTGGACAGCACCACCTTCTGCTGGTTGCCGCCGGACAGGTTGACCGTCTCCTGATAGATCGAATGCGAGCGGATCCGGAGCTTCGCGCGATAGTCGGCAGCGACCTTTCGCTCTTTGCGCTCATCAATGACGCCGCTCGACGCGACCGCGCTCAGGTTGGCAAGCGTCGTGTTATCCTTGATGTTGTTGATCAACACGAGACCGAGTTGCTTGCGGTCTTCGGTGACATAGGCAAGGCCCGCCTTGATCGCGCGCGGAATCGTGCTCACGTCCACCGGGTTGCCGCGCATGGTCACCTCGCCGGTGATCTTGTGGCCCCACGATTTGCCGAAGATGCTCATCACCGTTTCGGTGCGGCCGGCGCCCATCAGCCCGGCGATGCCGACGACCTCGCCGGCGCGGACGTTGAAACCGACATCGTGCAGGAACTGCCGGTCGCGGTGATGCTGGTGGTAGACGTTCCAGTTCTTGACCTCGAGCAGTGTATCGCCAATCTTCGGCTCGCGCGGCGGATAGCGATCTTCCATGGCGCGACCGACCATCCCCTTGATGATCCGGTCCTCGCTGATATTTTCCTTGTGACAGTCGAGCGTTTCCACCGTGCCGCCGTCGCGCAGGATGGTGATCTGGTCCGCGACCTTCTTAATCTCGTTCAGCTTGTGCGAGATGATGATCGAGGTCATGCCCTGCTTGCGAAATTCCATGAGCAGCTTCAGAAGCGCGTCGGAATCGGTCTCGTTGAGCGAGGCTGTCGGTTCGTCGAGGATCAGCAGCCGAACCTTCTTGGAAAGCGCCTTGGCGATCTCCACCAGCTGCTGCTTGCCGACGCCGATGTCCGTGATGAGCGTCGCCGGCGACTCGTTCAGGCCAACTTTCTTCAAGAGTTCCTGCGTGCGGGCGAAGGTCTGCGGCCACTGGATCACGCCTTTGCTGGCGATCTCGTTGCCGAGAAAGATGTTTTCGGCGATCGACAACAGCGGGACGAGCGCCAGCTCCTGATGGATGATGATGATGCCGAGGTGCTCGCTGTCCGAGATCGTACTGAAGCGGCGTACCTCGCCGTCATAATGGATGTCACCCTCGTAGGTTCCGGCGGGATAGACGCCGCTCAGCACCTTCATCAAGGTCGACTTGCCGGCACCGTTTTCTCCGACGAGGGCGTGAATTTCACCTTCGCGGACCTTGAAGCTGACATTGTCCAGCGCCTTGACGCCCGGAAACGTCTTGGTAATGCCCTGCATTTCGAGAATGATATTGTCCATGTTCAGCATTCCAGCGGCAGTCTGCGAGAGATTACATACTCCCTCGCCCAGATAAAAGGGTCCGCAACGGATCGCGGACCCTCCATGTTCGACGGGATCAGTTGTTGATCTGGTCTTCGGTGTAATAGCCCGAGCCGACAAGGACTTCCTTGGCATTGGACTTGTCGACCGAAACAGGCTTCAAGAGGTAGGACGGAACGACCTTGACACCGTTTTCATAGGTCTTGGTATCGTTCACTTCCGGCTCCTTGCCATCCATGATCGCGTTGACCATGTTGACCGTGACCTTGGCGAGTTCGCGGGTGTCCTTGAAGACGGTCGAATACTGTTCACCGGCAAGGATCGACTTGACCGACGGCAGTTCCGCATCCTGACCGGTGACGATCGGCATCGGCATGTCGCCGGAGCCGTAGCCGACGCCCTTCAAAGCCGAAATGATGCCGATGGAGAGGCCATCATACGGCGAGAGAACGCCATCGACCTTGGCATCGGTGTAGGTGGACGACAACAGGTTTTCCATGCGGGCCTGAGCAACGGCACCGTCCCAGCGCAGGGTGCCGACCTGATCCATGCCCACCTGTCCGGACTTCACGACGATCTTGCCGCTGTCGATCAGCGGCTGCAGAACCGACATGGCGCCGTCATAGAAGAAGAAGGCGTTGTTGTCGTCCGGCGAACCGCCGAAAAGTTCGATGTTCTTCGGCTCGGTGGCGCTGTCGAGCTTCAGGCCTTCAACGAGTGACGTCGCCTGGAGCACGCCAACCTGGAAGTTGTCGAAGGTCGCGTAATAATCGACATTGCCCGAGTCGCGGATCAGACGGTCGTAAGCGATGACCTTGACGCCGGCGTCGGCTGCCTTCTGCAGGATGTCGGAGAGCGTCGTGCCGTCGATGGCGCCGATCACGAGGACCTTGGCGCCCTTGGTGACCATGTTCTCGATCTGCGCGAGCTGGTTCGGAATGTCGTCATCGGCGAACTGCAGGTCCGGCGTGTAGCCAGCTTCCTTGAAAAGCTTCTCCATGGTCTCGCCATCGGAGATCCAGCGCGTCGACGTCTTGGTCGGCATGGAGATGCCGACCGTCCCTTTGTCCTGCGCGAAAACCGGTGCAGCGAAGGACGCGACGGAAATCGCCGCGGCTGCGAGAAGCGAAGTAATCAATTTCATCAGATCTCTCCCTGAGTGTTGAAGCCGGCAGGCCCCGTCTTTATGCGCAGCGATCCACCGGCGCGGAGAGCTGGTCCCCGGCGGTGGTTCAAGGTGAAGGAAAGCCCTCCCGGCCCCACATACTCCCGCATGCACTGGCGCATCGAAGGGAAACTGGAATCAATCGACATAACTGTCAAATACAATATCGCTTTGCATGCATATCAAAATTGATATACCACTCCAAAACAGTGTGATTATTGAAACTTTTCAGGAACGGGACCAGTGCCGTGACAGTGGACAGCAGGGCGAATGCCACAGGGATGGCGGATGAACTCCTCGATACCGGCCTCCTTCGGTCGGGGCTGAAGATCAATCATCTGAGGCTCATCCTGGCGGTCGAGGATCACCGTCGCATCAGCACGGCAGCGGATTCGCTCGGCATTTCGCAACCGGCGGCATCGCGCATGCTGGCCGAGATCGAAGCAATCATGAAGGCGCCGATCTGCGAACGCGTCGCGCGCGGCGTCGAACTGACCCGTTATGGGGAGGCGCTTGCGCGGCGGGCACGCACGATCTTTCTCGAACTGCGCGAGGCCGCCCGCGAGATCAACGAATTGAAGACCGGCAGCGGCGGTTCGGTATCGCTGGGCTCGGTGACCGGCCCCGCCCTCAATCTAGCCGTCCCGGCCATCCGCCAGGTTTCGACCGCCTATCCCGGCATCGAAATCAATGTGCAGATCGACAACAGCAACGTGCTGACACGCGAGCTCCTGGCGGCGCGCCACGACTTCGTCGTCGGCCGCATCCCGGACGATCTCAATCCGCGTCTCTTCAATCTGGTTGAGATCGGGTTCGAGGAAGTCTGCCTCATCGTTCGCGAGGGCCATCCCCTGCTCGACAAGCCATCCGCCAATGCCGACGACTTGCCGGGTTACGACTGGGTTTTCCAGCCGCCGGGCACGTTGTTGCGCCGTGCGGTGGAGGACAGCTTCGTCTCCGCCGGCGTCAGGCTGCCGGCGACCGTCATCAACACGTCGTCGATCATCCTGACGCTGTCGATCGTCCGAAACACCAACGCGATCGCCCCTGTCGCCCTCGACGTCGCGAACCTCGTGGCCGGTAACGGGACGCCCGCCGGTGATATTCGCGTGTTGCAGACGCAGTTCCCCATCCGCATCAAGCCCTACGGGCTCATCACCGCAGAAGGCCGCGCCTTGCCCCCGAGCGCAAAGCTGCTTTACGACCTCATCCTGAAACAAAGCAGAGCGTGATCAGGCCCGCGTAACCCTCATCGGGCAGGATCGCCAAAAACCGGTGCTTCGTTCGGGCGCCCGCAAAGCGGTTCGCCCTGAATGAATGTTTTTTGAGAAGGCGACGTCATGTTCGGCATGTCGGTGTTCCAGTCGGTGCTCGAGAGACTGAAGGCGGAGCAGCAGGCCGGAACCTCCGATGAGGACGTCGGCGAACAGGCATTCCGGCACGGAATAGCGGGCTTCCCGCAAGGTTTCGTCATCGACACCTCACCGTCCGTAGCCGCAGAGGCCGTGGCGCACGCCTATCGTGAGATTGCACCGGCCGAGATGACGCAGCCACCGGTGATGCCCGAGTACCTGGAACGCACCAGCCTTGCCGAGGTCGCGGCCGAGCTTGCGCTTGAGGAGCAGGAAACCGCGGCGACGCTTGCTGCCAAACGACGGCGTTTCGCCGCCGCAAACCATCCGGACCGGTTGCCGGCGGAGTTCAGGGCCAACGCCACCGTCCGGATGAAGCTCGCCAACATGCTGATCGACGAAGCGTCTCGAAGGTTGCCGCGCGACAACAGTTCCACCTAAGCTTCACTTGGGAGCGTCACCCGCGTCGGTCTTGTCATCGGCCGGTTGCTTCGGCTTGTAGAAAATAAGCAAGGCGCAGCCGGCATAGGCGGTCACGGCCAGGAAGATCATGCCCCACACGGTCTGTCCGCTGCTGAACTCGACCGCCGTCCACGCGGCGCAGAAGGCGACGATCAACAGACGGATCCACAAGGGCCGGTAAAAAGGGTGGTCCGGATCGATGAATTTGAGCATCCTGTCTCTCAGCCGACGTGCAATTGGCTCCCCTTGTAGGGGCAAATTGGCCGCGCCTGCAAGTGTGCCGCCACAAACCAGCTCTTGACGGCCGCAGCAGAAATAGAATAAAAATTCCGTAACTAATGAATTTGGCCTTTTCATTCCGCCTTTCTCGCGAAATTGTCGCAAGCGGGAGAATCGGGACGGAGGCAAGGGAGAGACGCACCTCGCCGCGATCTGCGGCGACATCAATCTTCGTTACAACTCCTTGACACATACGCAGGCCACACGGTCCGCGACGCCTTTGCGCAATGAGCGTCAATCATCGCGCCCCCTTCCGGTTGCGACCGGATTTCGAGAGAGACGAAAATGACTGTGAGATTTGGTCTTCTGGGCGCCGGGCGTATCGGCAAGGTTCACGCGAAAGCCGTCAGCGGCAATCCCGACGCCGTCCTCGTGGCGGTTGCCGACGCTTTCCCGGCTGCGGCGGACGCCATTGCCAAGGCTTATGGTTGCGAGGTGCGCACGATCGAGGCGATCGAAAGCGCCGCCGATATCGATGCAGTCGTCATCTGCACGCCGACCGATACGCATGCCGACCTGATCGAGCGCTTCGCCCGCGCCGGCAAGGCGATCTTCTGCGAGAAGCCGATCGATCTCGATGTCGAGCGCGTGAGGGCCTGCCTCAAGGTCGTGGCGGAAACCAAGGCAAAGCTGATGGTCGGCTTCAACCGCCGCTTCGACCCGCATTTCATGGCGGTGCGCAAGGCGATCGACGACGGCCGCATCGGCGATGTCGAGATGGTGACGATCACCTCGCGCGATCCGGGTGCGCCGCCGGTCGACTACATCAAGCGCTCCGGCGGCATCTTCCGCGACATGACGATCCACGATTTCGACATGGCGCGCTTCCTGCTCGGGGAGGAGCCCGTCACGGTCACCGCCACCGCAGCCGTGCTCGTGGACAAGGCGATCGGCGCGGCTGGCGACTACGACAGCGTTTCGGTCATCCTGCAGACGGCCTCAGGCAGGCAGGCGATCATCTCGAATTCGCGCCGCGCCACCTATGGCTACGATCAGCGGATCGAGGTTCACGGATCGAAGGGTGTGGTCTCGGCGGAAAACCAGCGCCCGGTTTCAATCGAAATCGCTACCGGTGAAGGCTACACGCGCCCGCCGCTGCATGACTTCTTCATGACGCGCTATACCGAAGCCTACGCAAACGAGATCGAGAGCTTCATCGCCGCGGTCGAAAAGGGTGCGGAAATCACCCCCTCCGGCAAGGACGGCCTCGCCGCGCTGGCGCTGGCGGACGCGGCCGTGAAGTCGGTTGCCGAAAAGCGCCAGATCAGCATCGCCTGAGGCCGCCACCTCGATAATACGGACAAGCCGGGCTCAACGCCCGGCTTTGTTTTTCACGCAACGAAAATCACGCTTCGGCCGATTTCAACCAGTCGCGCGCAGGCTGTTGGCTGGAACTCGGCGCGCGCCCCGGACGACCGGAGAGGAAGCCCTGGATCTGCTGACATCCCTCTTCTACGATGATCTGCCTCTGTCGCTCGGTTTCGACTCCTTCGGTCACCACCGGCAGGTTAAGGCTCTGGCCGAGAGCGATGATCGCGCGGATGATGGCATGCGCCGCCGGATCCTTGTCGAGGGCGGCGGTGAAGCTGCAATCGATCTTAAGCTTGTCAAAGGGGAAGGTCTGGAGATTGCTGAGCGAGGAATGCCCTGTCCCGAAATCGTCCATCACGATGCGCACACCGAGCAATCGCAGCCGGACGAGGGTCGTCAGCACGTCATCTCTGTTGTGCATCAAGGCTGCTTCGGTGATCTCCAGTTCCAGCCGGCGCGGTTCAAGACCGGTTCGCCGCAGAATCCCTTCGATCTGATCAAAGAGGTTGGGAAGCAGAAACTGGACCGGCGATATGTTGACTGAAATCGGCAGCGGTTCGTTCCACCGGACTGCTTCAAAACAGGCCTGCTCGAGCGCCCACTCACCGATCTGGATGATCGAGCCGCTTTCCTCGGCGATCGGAATGAAAACGCTGGGACTGACGAGACCGCGATCGGGATGCCTCCAGCGCAACAACGCTTCGTAGCCGACAACCCTGTCGTCACGAACATCTACAAGCGGTTGGTACTCGAGGAAAAGCTGCCGTCTGACGACCGCGTGCCGCAGATCGTTTTCAATCTGCCGGCGTGTGCGCACGGCTGCATCCATCTCGGCGTCGAAGAAGCAGGCGATACCCTTGCCGGTCTGCTTCGCCCGGTAAAGCGCCGTATCGGCATTGTTGCAAAGCCGGTCCGCCGTGACCCCATCGGCCGGATAAATCGCCACGCCGATGCTGACGCCGACGGCCATCGGATCGCGGTTCGTATCCATTTCCTCGGCGAAAAGGCCGAGAATACGGTCCGACAATTGCCGCGAGGCCTCCGGCTGCGCGACGGAAGGCTGTATGATCGCGAATTCATCGCCTCCAAGCCGCGCGATCGTGTCGCCTTCTCCACATGCCGCACGCAGGATATCCGCCGCCTTGCGCAGGATACGATCGCCTTCTCCGTGACCGAAAATATCGTTGACGGCCTTGAAACGGTCGAGGTCGAGACAGAGGACGGCCAACTGTTCGTTCCTCGCACTCGCCAGGGCGATCGCCTGCGCCATGCGGCGGTCGAACGAACTGCGGTTCGAAAGGTCTGTCAGCGCATCGTGATGTGCAAGATGCTCGATGGTGCGCTCGGCCTCCTTGCGCTGACTGAGATCGCGCACGAAAATCACGTCGCACTCCCGGCCCCGGTATTCGATCGTGCGGCAGATATATTCGACGGGGATTCGCCTTCCGTCCGCGTGAACCAGTTCGAGTTCGCATGATCCGCCCAACGCCTGGCGATCCACTGGCCGCTCGCGATCCTGCACGAACAGCCCCGCTGGGCTTGTTCTTGCCAATTCGCTTGCACTCCGGCCGCAAAGACCGGCAAAACGCTCGTTCACATCGATGATTTCGTCGTCGCGAACGATCATCATGCCGTCGAGCGACGCGTTGACAAGCCCGCGAAGATCCGTGAGGTGCCTGTCGAGAAAGAGCGCGCCGAAAGCCATGAGGATGAGTGTCGTTGACGCGACGATCACGCCCCCGGCGAGCCAGGTGGGATCGAATACATCCGCGGCCGCGGCGCTCGGATCCGGCACCAGGCTGACACCGCTCATCGACTTGAAATGCATCGCGCATATCGCAATCACCAGCAGGAGTGTCGACACGACCAGCCTCCCGACACCGGACATTGTCCAAAACGCATGAAGCGCACCGCCGGCGATGAGCGTGCCTAACATGACGGCGGTAACCGTCGATTCGAAATCGAAGGCGACCTGGCCCTGCGTCTCGACCGCACGCATGCCGGTGAAATGCATCGCTGCGATGCCAAAGCCAAGCAGCAAACCGCCGACGGCGAAAGCAGAACGGAAGGTCCCGATCAGTGCGACGGCAAATGCGATCCAGGACGCCGCGATCGCCACCAGCACGGAAAGTGTCGTGCCCTGGATCTCATAGGCGATCGGTATGCCACCGTCATAGGCGAGCATCGCTATGAAGTGCGTCGACCAGATGCCGACGCCGGACGCAAAGGCGCATGCCGCGGTCCAAAGGCGCCGCTGGGTGCCTTCGCTACGCTGCGCACGCAGCAACAGCAGCATCGTGGCGATGCTGCCGGCAAGACAAACGATCGCCGCCACGGCGATCAGACGCCAGTCATGGTCATTGCGTATGCATGCAATCACTGAAAACATGGCTGCCCCCGCTTTCTGGGACAGCTTGGCAAGGAGTCGCTAAATAACTGTAAATTGCAAAAGTACCAGGACTCGCCTCTAGCCGTGCCCGGCGGCAAGGCCGCTATCGATCGTGCTCAGTGCCCGATTGAGATGACCATCGAAAACCAGCCGCTGCTCGTCGGCCACGACCGTGATCTCCGGCGGACCTATCAGGCGCACCTGCAAGGACTGGGCGAGCCCCTCCTCCACCCCCTTCTGCAGTAGGTCGAAGTAGCGCGTCCCTGATCCGGTGACGAAGATCGGCATTGACTCATAAAGGCTCAGCAGGCGGGAAATGCCGTTGCCGAGAGCGATCCCGGCCTGGCGGAAGGCATATCCAGCCATCCGATGGCCCTGGCGCGCACTGGCCGCAATCTTGTCCATTTCCGAAAGCGGCACGAATTTCGCCGGGATCGTATCGGAAGGCACCTCGAAGGCCGTGCGCAGGATTCCATAGAAGCCGGCGGCTGCCTCGATACAGCCACGGCTGCCGCACCGGCAGAGCCCGGCGGAACTCGTGTGCAGCATGTGCCCGAAATTCGGCGCCGAAACGTCGAGTTCGCCGAAATGCCCGTTCCGCGCCAGACCGAGACCAATGCTGTGGCCGAGCGATATAGCCGCAAGCGCCTTGAAGTCGTCCCTCCCCTCCTCGGCCCGGACCGCAAGCGCCTGGGCCACCAGCAGCGTCTCGTTGCTCAGCAAGATCTTGGCCCGCCACTCCGGCCGGAGCAGGCTTTGGAAATCGAGTTCCTCGCTGCCGAAGACCGGCGACCAGATCAGCCGCGCCCCGTCGCCGGCGACGAGACCCTTGCTGCTGATCGAGATGGCGAGCACCTCTTTCTTCGTGATGCGCGAGCGCTGGAGCAGCCGTTCAAGCGCGGTGGCAAATATCCGTCCAAAGGCCGCCGTACCCTTCAGGTCGTGGTTTCTGGCTTCTTCGAACCGGTCGAGCAGCGTGCCGCCATAGTCGGCAAGCGAATACTGCACGATATCGGACGAGATGCGCACGACGATCACATAGCCGTAGTCGCGTCTCGGCGTGAGCAGCACGCGCGGCCGGCCACGGCCACCCTGGACATGCTGTTCGCTCCTGGCGATGATTCCGGCGCGTTCCAGCTCAGCGGTGATGGCGGAGACGGTGGCGGAGGCGAGACCGGTCTCCGACGCGATTTCGGTGTGGGACAAGGAGCCTTTCCGGCGGAGCGCCGCAAGGACAAGCGTGCTGTTCTGCTGACGTACAAGTTCAGTACTGGACTTGGTCAGCATTACACATCCCTGTCGACGGCGGATCCTTCAACCACATGCCTCCTCCAAAGCATCTGTTGAGCGGCAAGACAAGGCGCCCTGCTTGTTTCCCTGGATCGAAGCCGATTCAAGGATGAAAACAGGCGGCATTTCAAAGTGCTACAGCGATTTCCGTGCGTCTCGGAAAAGACGCGCGGCGCTGCCGGGAGCCTTGTTGACAGCCTGCTAAAACTCTGACATCTATTTTCTCGACTGTCGAGAAAAAAGTCCGCACTGGCTGCGGCCCGTTTACGACAGCACTTCAGGGTTGGCCGAGGAGGCGTGCGGGAGGTTCGTGCGCACGGCGCAACCAATTGGGAGGATGAAATGAAATCCGTTTTGAAGCTGATGGCGGGGGTTGCCATCATCGCGTCAATGCATTCGGCCGCGATCGCCAAGGACCTTGTCGTCGGCGTTTCCTGGTCGAACTTCCAGGAAGAGCGTTGGAAGACCGACGAAGCCGCCATCAAGGCCGCGCTTGAGGCTTCCGGCGACAAATATATCTCCGCCGATGCTCAGTCTTCCGCCGCCAAGCAGCTGACCGACATCGAGTCGCTGATCGCGCAGGGCGCAAACGCCTTGATCGTGCTCGCCCAGGATTCCGACGCGATCGCCCCGGCGATCGAAAAGGCCACCGCAGAGGGCATCCCGGTCGTCGGCTACGACCGCCTGATCGAGAACCCGGACGCCTTCTACATCACCTTCGACAACAAGGAAGTGGGCCGCATGCAGGCCCGCGAAGTCTTCAAGGTGAAGCCGGAGGGCAACTTCGTCTTCATCAAGGGCTCCTCGTCCGACCCGAACGCCGACTTCCTCTTTGCCGGGCAGATGGAAGTGCTGAAGGAAGCGGTTGACGGCGGCAAGGTCAAGAACGTCGGTGAGGCCTACACCGATGGCTGGAAGCCGGAAAATGCCCAGAAGAATATGGAGCAGTTCCTGACCGCGAATGACAACAAGGTCGACGCGGTCGTCGCTTCCAACGACGGCACGGCCGGCGGCGCGATCGCCGCGCTTTCGGCACAGGGTCTCGCAGGCTCCGTACCGGTCTCCGGTCAGGACGGCGACTTTGCGGCGCTCAACCGCGTCGCGCTCGGCACCCAGACGGTTTCCGTTTGGAAGGACGCGCGTGAACTCGGCAAGAGGGCCGCTGAAATCGCTTCCGCGCTCGCCGCCGGCAAGACAATGGACGAGATCGAGGGCGTTCAAACCTTCAACGGCGGACCGAAGGGTGTTGCCATGAAGTCGGTCTTCCTGGCACCGCTTGCCATCACCAAGGATAATCTGAACGTCGTCATCGACGCCGGCTGGATTTCCAAGGACGCGGCTTGCCAGGGCGTTGCTGCCGGCACCACCGCCGCGTGCAACTGACTGCTCGGCATTTGAATTGACCTCAAGACGCCGCAACGTGAACCCGTTGCGGCGTTTGCTTGAGGTCGGGACGGTCTTCGCATGCGGGTGATAAGATCGCGGCAACGCGGCGCAGCAATTCAAAGTGCTGCAGCGTTCTTTGCGCGTCTGAGAAGACGCGCGGCGCTGTAGAACGACCGCATGGGCAAATGGAAACAGTGGGGGACGGCGGCCATGGCCGACACGACGAATACCGCACATTTTAATCGCGCGCGCAGCGCGGCGGAAAATCCGGTGAAGCGCTTCTTCCGCGCCACCGAAATCGACACCCGGCTCTTGGGCATGGTCGGCGCGATGCTGATCATCTGGATCGGTTTCAATTTCCTATCCGGCGGCTTGTTTCTCACGCCGCGAAACCTCTGGAACCTGTCGGTGCAGACCGCCTCGGTCTCCGTCATGGCGACGGGCATGGTGCTGGTCATCGTCACGCGTAACATCGACCTGTCGGTCGGCTCGATCCTCGGTTTCGTCGGCATGATCATGGGCGTGTTGCAGGCGGAGCTCCTCCCACAGCTCCTCGGCTTCAACCATCCGGCTACCTGGATCATCACTCTCCTTGCGGGCCTGTCGCTCGGCGCGGCAATCGGTGCGCTCCACGGCATGATTATCGCCTTCCTCAACGTCCCGTCCTTCATCGTCACGCTCGGCGGGCTGCTCGTCTGGCGCGGCGCCACCTGGTTCGTGACGAGCGGCAGAACCGTCGCGCCGATGGACGCCACCTTTCGCCTGATGGGCGGCGGCACCGAAGGGTCGATCGGCGCGACAGCCAGCTGGATCGTCGGATTTCTCGCCTGCGTCGCAATCGTCGCCAGCATCATTCACTCGCGCAAGCAGCGCAAACGCTTCGGCTTTCCGCGCCGCCCGGTATGGGCCGAGTATTTCCTGTCAGGAATCGGCTGCGCACTCGTCCTCGGCGCCGTGGCGATCGCCAACAACTATCCGTGGCCGACCAACATCGCCCGCAAATATGCCGAAGCGAATGGCCTTGCCTGGCGGGAAGGCGGCCTCTTCATCGCCCATGGCATCGCCATTCCGGTGCTGATCGCAATCCTGATCGGCATTGTCATGACCTTCATCGCCACGCGCCTGCGCTTCGGCCGCTATGTCTTCGCGATCGGCGGCAATCCGGAGGCCGCCGAGCTTGCCGGTATCAAGACGCGCTGGGTGACCGTCCGCATCTTCGCGCTGATGGGCATGCTCTGTGCCGTCGCCGCCGCGATCTCGACGGCGCGCCTCAATGCCGCCACCAATGCCCAGGGCGAGCTCGACGAACTTTACACGATCGCTGCGGCCGTCATCGGCGGCACCTCGCTTGCAGGCGGTATGGGCACGATCGCGGGCGCCATGCTCGGCGCACTCGTCATGCAGTCGCTGCAATCCGGCATGGTGCTCGTCGGCATCGACAGCCCGCTACAGCGGATCGTCGTCGGCGTCGTGCTGGTGACCGCCGTCTGGCTCGACACCGTCTATCGCGCCCGCGCAAAATAATCAGGAGTACGAACATGACAGATCAACGCACTCCGCTTGTGGAAATGAGGAACATTTCCATCTCCTTCGGCGGCATCCACGCGGTGGACAACGCTTCCGTCGATCTCTATCCGGGTGAAGTGGTCGCCCTGCTCGGCCATAACGGCGCCGGCAAGTCGACGCTGATCAAGATTCTTTCCGGCGCCTACAGGCGCGATGCTGGCGAGATCCTGATCAATGGCGAACCGGCCGACATCCACAATCCGCGCGACGCCAAGAAATACGGCATCGAGACGATCTACCAGACGCTCGCCGTCGCCGACAATGTCGACGCTGCCGCCAATCTCTACCTCGGCCGGGAGCTCCGCACCCCCTGGGGAACGCTCGACGATGTGGCGATGGAGGCGAAGGCGCGCGAGGTGATGGGCCGCCTGAACCCGAACTTCCAGCGTTTCAAGGAACCGGTGAAGGCGCTTTCCGGCGGGCAGCGGCAATCGGTGGCGATCGCCCGCGCCATCCTCTTTAACGCCCGCATCCTGATCATGGACGAGCCGACGGCGGCCCTCGGACCGCAGGAAACCGCACAGGTCGGCGAACTCATCAAGCAGCTGAAGCGCGAAGGCATCGGCATCTTTCTGATCAGCCATGACATTCACGACGTCTTCGACCTCGCCGATCGCGTATCGGTGATGAAGAACGGTCAGGTCGTCGGCCACGCCCGCACCGAGGACGTGACCAAGGACGAGGTGCTCGGCATGATCATCATGGGCAAGGTGCCGCCGAAGGCGATTCCGGGCCCTGGCGCCATGCAGATGGCGTGACGGCACCCCGGCCTGTGACCGCATCCGCCCGATCAATCCGGCGCCGCATCCCTCAAGATGCGGCGTCCTTCTTTGGGTGCATATCCGCCCATAGGCGATGCGAAGCGACTTCAGTGCGGACCAGGAAAACGAATTTCCCCCACAATCTCCTGCAATTGACCATTGAAGCGACGCGCAAGCTAGGCTAAGAACCGCTCACAGCCTGCTTCGGCGGCCCTGCCGCCAACGGATGCACCCGTAGCTCAGCTGGATAGAGTGTTGGATTCCGATTCCAAAGGTCACAGGTTCGAATCCTGTCGGGTGCGCCACTAATATCCAATAGAATTAGCTGCTTGCCGATCTTTCGCGTGATCGGCCGTTCACGCTTGACGGCATCGGTTTCGAGACGCAGCAGGACGCTTGCCTGTGCCGGTAGGCCAAATCGGTATTTAACTGTCGTAGCGCAGCCAAACCACCAGCCAGGCGTTTCCCGCAGGCGCAACCTTTCGCGTCTCGCAAGTAAAATAGCATTAACCGAAACCCCTGAAATGTTACTGGTATGCCTAATACTTTCGTATAGGATCAACCTCGCAACGACACATCTTCTAGCATTGCCATCGCTTGTAGTAGGCTTTGCGGCGGACCGTATTGCCGTGTCTATGCTCAATATTGCAACACATAGAGTTTGAACCTGACTGAGCCCGGGTCCTTGCGATCCGGGCTTCTCTCGATCTGTTCGGGCAGATTTGACCACATTGATCCGCACGGCTAGCCAACACTGCCCGGGACTGTAGTCATGTTAGATCGGGCTATTGCAACACGCGGGCAAACGCTGCCGCTATCCGGCGGTTGGCTGACAAGGCCGACGTTGACATGGTCAGGCATTTTATGTGACAAAGTCAGCAATATATCTGACAAGGTCAACAAGATGGACTCACCGATGCCGCAGGCTGATCAAGAGGACTATATCGCCGCAGTGCGTCGCTTCAGCCGCTTTTACACCCGTCGCATCGGTCTGCTACATGAAGGCTTGCTTGGAGGTCCGCTTTCCCTCGCCGAAGGCCGCCTCGTCTACGAGCTCGCGCAGCGGGGAACATCCACGGCCAAGGAACTCGGGGCAGAGCTCGAACTCGATTCCGGCTATCTCAGTCGTCTCCTACGGAGCCTGGAAGAGCGTGGCCTCGTCTCGAAAAGCCCGTCGTCCGAGGACGGACGGCAGGTATTGATCTCGCTGACCCCGGCGGGCCGCGACAGCTTCGCCGTCATTGACGCTCGTTCGCGCGAAGAAGTGGGTGCGATGCTCGATCGCCTTTCCCTGCCTGAACGGCGCAAGCTCGCCACGGCACTTGCCGAGGCCGAACGTCTGCTCGGGGGTGCACCCTCCGAGCCTGCTCGCGTCCCTTACATCCTCCGCACACATCAGCCGGGAGACATGGGCTGGATCGTCCATCGTCACGGCGTCCTCTATGCACGAGAATACGGATGGGACGAGACTTTTGAGGCTCTCGTCGCCCAGATCACGGCCGGTTTCATTCAAGACTTCAAACCGAAGCGCGAGCGCTGCTGGGTCGCCGAGCGCGAAGGCGAGATCGTTGGTTCTATCTTCCTGATTGAAGAGTCAGCGAGCGTCGGCAAGCTCCGTCTCCTCTACACGGAGCCGAGCGCTCGAGGTCTCGGGATCGGTCGCCGGCTCGTCGAGGAATGCATCCGCTTCGCGCGGCAAGCTGGATATTCCAAGGTCACTCTTTGGACCAACGACGTCCTCACAGCGGCGCGGCACATCTATCAAACGACAGGCTTTCATCTCGTGCAGGAGAAGAAGCACCACAGCTTCGGACACGATCTGGTCGGGCAGAACTGGGAACTGCTGCTGTGAAGGAACACGGCGCTGCCCTCGAAAGGCGGCGCTCAAAAATGGCCATTTGATTTCCGGACATCATGATCGACGGATGATGCAACTTTGATGCCGGGCGTTGGCGCACAGCCAATCTTCCGAAAGCGCCACCTCGGCGTCCGGTTGCGAGGGCTCCACCGGGGGCCGTGCCCTTTACGACGGATGGCTGAAGCGGGCGACCTTCGCATCCTTCATCAGGTTGCGGAAGTTGGGGCCGCTGACATGCACCAATGTCCTGTGGTCACCGCCTTCGAAATAGACGTCGCTGACGTTGCCGAGGCTTTCGTCGAGGATCACCGGCACATTATAGGCCGATCCGATGGGCGGCACCGCACCCGTGTCGCAATCGGCGAAAAGCGTGCTGACCTCCTCCTCCGAGGCGAGGCCAAGGCGCCTGTTCATCACTTCCTGCAATGTGGAAAGTTCGATCCGATGCGTACTCGGAACAACGGCGAGAACATATCCCATTTCGTGATGCACGACGACGGATTTGGCCAACCTGCTGCCCGGAACATGGGCCGCCTGCGCTGACTGGCTGGTGGTTGCCGTGCGGTGATGAGCGACGGTGTCGTAGGCAACACCCTCGCCTTCAATATAGTCCTGAAGTTTTCTTGCGATCGTCATCGTAGGCACCCTTGATGTTGCGTAGTGACGTATCAGGAGAGACATTTTCCTCTCATCACCTGCGAAGTCAACGACGAATGGCAGATGCGAACGGAGCCCGTAGCGACGGGCCGGTGCCTTGCTCGGGTCGCAAGAGAAGGCCGGCTGCCGCCTTTGCGCAGCCACCGGCCTTCTGCAATTGAGCCCTTGTTAGTGGGCGGACGCACTCTCCTTCGGGAAGTCCGTCGAGACCGCAAGTTCCCGCCAGGCGGCGAGTTCGCCGGCGACATGGGCGTTCTTGGCTTCGATCGCAGCGACCGTGTCGCTGCCGAAAGGCATGCGCAGCGGCGGGTTGTCGGCATGGGCGAGTTGGACCATGGCTTTTGCAAGCCGTGCCGGGTCGCCCGGCTGGGCATGGTTTGCTGACTTGGCGAATTCGCGCATGGCGCCAACGGTCTCCCTATAGTCCGAGATCGACAGCGGGCTCACCGCCAGCGACTGTTCGTCCAGGAAGTCGGTACGGAAGAAACCCGGTTCGACCACCGTCGCCTTGACGCCGATCGGCGCCAATTCCTGCGCAAGTGCCTCGGTCAGCCCCTCGATCGCGAATTTGGTCGAACCGTAGACGCCCCAGCCGGTAAAGGCCGAATAGCCGCCGATCGAAGAGACATTGATGATATGCCCCGAGCGCTGGCTGCGCATTTGCGGCAGGACGGCCCGGGTCACCGCAAGGAGGCCGAAGACGTTGGTGCGATAGATCTTCTCGATTTCTTCCGCCGTTGCTTCCTCGACGGCCCCGAGCAAGCCGTAACCGGCATTGTTGAGTAGAACGTCGATCCGGCCGAAGCGCTCCACCGCTGCCGCGGCCGCCGCCCGAGCCTGCTCCTCATTGGTGACGTCGAGGGCCAACCTAAGCAGATTTTCGTGCTGGCCGAGGGCATCGAGGGATTCGACGCGGCGTGCCGTGGCGACCACCGCATCTCCGGCACTGAGCGCCTCCCTCGTGATCAGCGCGCCAAAGCCGCGGGAGGCACCTGTGATGAACCAGATACGCATTGAAAATCCTTCCTTAATTCGCGTTGGATGTTTTCTTCGAGTTGCAATCAGTTCGTATTGGCGTCCGGGAAATCGGCCCCTTCGGTTACTTCGGCCCAGGCATCGAAATCCTTGCGCAAGGCATCGAGCTTCGCCCGAGCGCCGGCGAGAGCCTCGCGGCCGAGCAGCAGCCGCAGCGGCGGTTCGGCAGCATTGACCGCCATGACAATCGCGCGTGCTGCCCTTTCCGGATCGCCGGGCTGCTTGCCGCTGTAATCCCTGATCCTGCGCCAGACGGCACCCGCCGTGTCCTCGTAGTCGTTGATCGAGACGGTCGCCTCCCCGGCGGAACGTCCCGCCCAATCGGTGCGGAAGGGACCGGGCTCGACAATGAGTATCTTGATGCCGAGCGGCTCGACCTCCTTCGACAGCCCTTCCGATAATGCCTCGACAGCGAATTTCGAGGCCGCGTAGAAGCTCAGCGCCGGTACCGACCGCAGGCCGCCGATCGAAGAAATGTTGACGATGGTGCCAGAGCGGCGCCGGCGCATGCCGGGCAGAACCGAGCGCGTCATGTTGGCGAGGCCCCAGACATTGACCTCGAACATGGCGCGGACCGCGTCCATGTCGCTCTCCTCGAAAGCGCCGAAGTAACCGACACCGGCATTATTGACGAGAACGTCGATGTGGCCGAAGCGCTGCTCGGCGGCGCGTGTCGCCTCGGCAATGTCGTCCGTCTTCGTCACGTCGAGCGCGAGAGCGAGCGTGCGGTCCGGCGCGATGGCCGATAGATCGGCAACCTGCGCCGCATCACGAGCCGTGACGACAACATTGTGGCCGAGCGCGATGACGTGCTGTGCGAGCGCGCGGCCGAAGCCGGTCGAGCAGCCTGTGATGAACCATGTCTGTGCCA
The DNA here is from genome assembly GCF_030124325.1 of Sinorhizobium sp. 8-89. Lineage (GTDB taxonomy): Bacteria > Pseudomonadota > Alphaproteobacteria > Rhizobiales > Rhizobiaceae > Sinorhizobium. The sequence goes on along the minus strand of NZ_JASKLR010000003.1, from coordinate 136,131 downwards.
TTGCGAACTCCTTCCTTGATCGGGTGAGGATCAGATCCTCGAGGCCGGGGCCTACTTGCCCGTGGCGACAAGGGGAGAATGGCGCAATTCGATTTGCGTGATTAGAATGGAAATTCTCTCAATAATGCTGAGCGAGATTCATCTATGCGCGCGACCGACCTGTCAGAACTTGCGGCTTTCGACGCTGTCGCCCGGCACCGGAGCTTCCGGAAGGCGGCCGAGGAACGTGGGGTCACGGCCTCGGCGATCAGCCATGCCGTCAGCAATCTGGAGGAGCGGATCGGGCTTCGGCTGCTCAATCGCACGACCCGCAGCGTCTCGCTGACGGATGCCGGCACCATGCTTCAAGCGCATCTCACGCCCGCCTTCGGTGAAATCGGATCGGCGCTCGACGCGCTCAACAGGTTTCGCGACACGCCGTTCGGCAAGGTGCGGATCAATGTCCCGAATTCGGTTGCCCCTTTCATCCTGGGGCGGGTGATGGGGCCGCTCATCCGGGACAACCCCAATCTGCAACTCGAGATCTCCGCGACCGACCGGCTGGTGGATATCGTCGAGGAAGGTTTCGACGCCGGCATCCGCCTCGGTGAGAGCCTTCGGGAAGGCATGGTGGCGGTGAAGATCAGGCCTCGGCTGCGCTTCGCGGTCGTGGGCGCACCGGACTACTTCCGCGAACGGAGCATCCCGCAGACGCCGCATGAACTGAAGGACCATGTCTGCGTTCAGAACACGTATCCGAGCGGTGTCCGCTACCCCTGGGAATTCGAACGCGGCGGCGAAGCTGTCGCCTTCCACCCGACCGGGCCGATCGCGCTCGACGATCAGGAACTCATGGTCCAAGTGGCGCTCTCCGGCGTGGCGCTCGCCTATGTTTGGGAAAACCGCGCGCAACGGGAGATCATCGACGGCAAGTTGATACGCTGCCTCGATGAATGGTGTCCGCCGGAGGACTGGTTCTATCTCTACTATCCGAGCCGCCGGAACATTTCCGCCGGACTGCGGGCCGTGATTGAGGCGATGCGGGTGTGACAGGACGAGTCACCCCATGGCGGTTGCCTCTTACGTCGGCGACCGGTCTCCTCCCTCACCGCGCTCCAGCCAGGCTTTCAGCGCCACGGCATTGTTCCTCTCCATGTCCCGCGCCGCGTAAAGCAACGTCACCGGGCCCTCCGCCAGCCGCTCGAGGAGTTCCTTGACCGCCGCCTGAGCCGCCGCCCCGTTCAATTCTTCCGCGTAGGCGGTGCAGAACTCGTCCCATGCATCGGGCTTTCCATGGAAGCGTTTGCGCAGGGCATCGCTCGGCGCGATGTCCCTCAACCAGAGATCAATCCGCGCCTTGTCCTTGGCGATCCCGCGTGGCCACAGCCTGTCGATGAGGATGCGCGCGCCGTCGCTTGCCTCCGGCGCCTCATAGACACGCTTCAGTGTCAGCGAACTCATAAGACTTTCCATCTGCCCAGCTATGCCCCGTAAACGCTCTGGATGTCGTCCCTAAGCCTAGACTGACGCCTCACGCGCCCGGACCGCCCGCCAGGCCGCGATGATCGCGTCTGCCGCAACATCGCCGGCGAGATCGTCGGTCAGCCACGAAATCACCGATACGCGCATGACCTTGCGACCGCGCCAGGTTGCGCTGCCGCAGAAGCAGACGCCATCGGCCTGTATCCGCTCGATCGTCCGTTGCGTGAGCCGGTCGGCCTCATCGCCCGGGTGTTTCGCACCGAACCGCACGAGGAACTGATTGAGCACGACGTCGTTCAGGACCTCTATTCCCTCTTCCGATTTCAGCCTTTCGGCCATTGCATGAGCGACCCGGCAGTGACGCTCGACCATGGCGGCGATCCCGTCGCGCCCAAGATGCTTGATCATCGCCCAGGTGGCAAAGCCACGGGCACGACGCGACAGTTCCGGAACGAAATGGCTCGGATCGCGCTCGCCCTCAAAGCTCGGCGGCAGGTAGCTTGCCGCAGTCGTCATCGCACGGCGATGCGCCTCTTCGTTGCGAACGATGGCATAGCCGCAGTCATAGGGTGTTTGCAGCCATTTGTGTCCGTCGGTCGCCCAGGAATCGGCGCCGTCGACGCCCTTGGCAAGTCCGCTCCTCTGCGGGCAGGCGCGCGCCCAAAGGCCGAACGCGCCGTCGACATGAACCCAGGCGCCGATATCTTTGGCGATGGGGATGATGCCTTCGAAATCGTCGAACGCGCCGGTATTGATCTGCCCCGCCTGAAGGATGGCAATGCAGGGACCGGAGACCCTGCCAGCCGCATCGGCGAAGTCGGACGCGAGAATGCGGCCGGCATCATCGGTCTTCACGCGAACGACCCGGTCATGCCCGAGGCCGAGAAACTGCAGCGCAGAGAAGACCGTCGCGTGCGCGTCATCGCCAATCAGGACGGCAATCGGCGGGGCACCAAACAGGCCCTGCTCTTCGACGTCCCAGCCGACCCTTCCCAGGACGTCGCTGCGTGCTGCAGCGAGGCAGACGAAATTGGCAACCGTCGCGCCGGTAACGAAACCGATGGAACTTTCTCTCGGCAGATCGAGAAGATCGAGCAGCCAGCCGCCGGCAACCGCCTCTGCGGCGGCCGCTGCCGGCGTTGCATGATGGTTGCCCGTGTTCTGGCCCCAGGCGCTCGTGAGCCAGTCAGCGGCGACGCCCACCGGATGCGACCCGCCGATGACCCAGCCGAAAAAGCGCGGGCCCGTCATCGTGTGAAGTCCCGGCTCCGCCTTCGCCACAAGCTCGTCGATCACACCAGGACCGGCGCACCCATCGATCGGCAGCGGCTCGCGAAATTCCTTGAGCGATGCGAGATAGGAAACCTGCGGCTTTTGCGGAATCTCGGATATTCCGTCGCGGAAGCGCACGGCATGCTCTGCCGCGCGCCGAAACAGGCCATCGACCGACCGTTCCCCCATGTAACCCCTCCCTGCCAAGGCGCCACATCGCCCTCGGCCATTCGCAATGGCAACTCCCTGGGTCACCTGTTCTGCCGTTATGGCAATCGACCGGCCACGCGCTTGTTCACGCATGGCCGGAGCCTGCCTTCTATCGAGGCGGAGATTATGCCGCCCCCCGCTCCTCGATCGGCCTCACGTTCTGGTTCATGCGGAACAGGTTTTGCGGATCGTATCGCCGCTTGACCTCGACAAGCCGCCCGTAATTGCTGCCATAGGCGGCCTCGACACGGTCGACCTCGTCGGCCGGCATGAAATTGATATAGGCCGTTCCGGCCGCATAAGGCTTGGCCGCCTCGAAAAGACGGCGCGCCCAGTCTATGCAGACCGGGTCCATTTCCGGTTCGCGCCACCGGGCATGAACGTTCATCACGAAATGCGAGCTGCGCTGCGGGAAAGCCGTTTCTTCGGCTGCAATACGACCGGCGGCACCGCCGACGTGGCCGATGAAGATTTCGCATTCCGGTCCCGGCAGTTGACGAATGGCTTCCAGCAGGATGTCGATCGTCGTATCGGACAGTTCCATGAAATCGTGGCTCTTCCAGTAATTGCGAGCGCCGGGCGTGAGCAAGGGATCGAACGCCTGCTGCCAACCGACGAAGGGACTGGGACCGACGACGTCGGCGATCGGATTGCCGATCGAGCGCAGGGCAGCGGTCGCCTGCCCCCCCGCCGCGATATCGCCTGAGTAGCACATGGCCAGAACGAGGATTTCCTTGCCGTGCCACTCTTCCGGAAGGAATGGCAGCGGCGGCGCCTGCCGCATCACGGCCCAGCAGGTGAGTTCGTCGGGCGCCGTCTCGAGCGCCTGGCGGTATTGCTGAAGGACCGCTTGTGCGTCCGCGAAGGGGTGAACGACGAGCCCCGCCAGGACCTGCGGTTCAAGGTCGTGAAGCTGGAATTCGAAGGCCGTGACGACGCCGAAATTCCCGCCGCCTCCGCGCAGCGCCCAGAACAGGTCGCGATGTTCCGTCGGGCTTGCGCGCACCAGCTCGCCATTCGCCGTCACGACATCGAGCGAAAGCAGGCTGTCCAGCGTCAAACCGAACTTGCGCGTGGTCCATCCGAAACCGCCGCCAAGCGTCAATCCGGCAATACCGGTCGTCGAATTGATCCCGCTCGGCAGTACCAGTCGGAAAGCCTGGGTTTCCTTGTCGACGTCGGCGAGCGTCGCGCCCGGCTCGACCCATGCCTTCTTCGCCGTGGCGTCCACCCGCACCGATTTCATCGGCGACAGATCGATCATCAGGCCGCCGTCGCAGACGGCGTTGCCGGCAATGTTATGTCCACCGCCACGCACGGCGACGAGCAGGCCGTTTTCGGCCGCGAAACGAACCGCATTGATGACGTCGGCGGCCCCGGCGCATTGCACGATCAGAGCAGGCTTGCGGTCGATCATCCCGTTCCAGATCGTACGCGCCTCGTCGTAGCCCTCGTCGTTCTCAGTGAGCACGCGGCCGCGCAATTGCCCCGCCAGCGCCTCGATCGCCTCGGCCTTAACAGTCGTCTTTCCCGCTTGCAGATTAGTGAGGCTCATTTCATCCATGATTCGCTCCTCCCGCGGTGAACCATGCCCCAGCGAGCGGCATTTTGCGCCTTTCCCCAAACCCGCGCAAGCAGCCGGGCCCGGCTGCATCGGCCAGCCTCGGAACGCCTTACGGTTGCAATCGCCCCTAAAATACGCCAAGGAGCGCCAGCAGCGCCCGGTCTCCGCCGCGGGTTATGCCGATTCCCCCGGGAGAACGTCGCCAATCAAGCCCCGGGCAAGGCTGGAATACGAAAAAAACGGAGCGCAACGCGCACGTTGGAGGCAGATCGGGCATGAAAGTCGTCATTCTCGCCGGTGGATACGGCACACGCATCTCCGAAGAGAGCCACCTGCGACCCAAGCCCATGATCGAGATCGGCGGCCGTCCGATCCTCTGGCACATCATGAAGATCTACAGCCATTTCGGCTTTTCCGATTTCGTGATCTGCCTTGGCTATCGCGGCTATATGATCAAGGAGTATTTCTCCAACTACATCCTGCACTCCTCGGACGTCAGCTTCAACATGGCGACGGGAGAGACCATTTTTCACACAAGCAAAGCAGAACCCTGGCGGGTAACCCTCGTGGAAACCGGCGCGGAGTCGATGACCGGCGGGCGCCTGAAGCGCGTCGCCGATTATCTCGGCGATACCTTCTGCCTCACCTATGGCGACGGCGTCGCCGACATCGATATCCGCGCATTGACCGACTTCCATCTCCGGCATGGACGGGACGCGACCGTGACGAGCGTCGTGCCGCCGGGACGATACGGTGCGCTCGCAATCGACTCCGGCCAAGTCTACAGCTTTACGGAAAAGCCTGCGGGAGACAACGGCCGCATCAATGGCGGCTTCTTCGTGCTCAACCGCTCGGTGCTCGACCGGATCGAAGGCGACCACACTCCATTTGAAGACGGGCCGCTCGAAGGCCTGGCGCGCGACGGCCAGTTGATGGCTTTCCAGCATGACGGTTTCTGGCGTCCGATGGACACGCTGCGCGACAAGAACCAGCTTGAAGAGCTCTGGCAGCAGGATCGCGCACCCTGGAAGCTCTGGTCATGACCCGTCTGCCTGATCCAAAGTTCTGGGCGGGAAAGCGGGTCCTCCTCACCGGCCATACGGGCTTCAAGGGCGCTTGGGCTGGACTGTGGCTGCGAGAGATGGGGGCGCATGTCAGCGGCTACGCCCTGGCGCCGGTCTCGCAGCCATCGCTCTACGCCCTGCTGCATGAGGACGAATTGCCGGAGGGGCAATTCGGCGACATTCGCGATCGCCAAGCACTTGCCGAGGCGCTGCGGACGAGCGAGCCAGAAATCGTTCTGCACATGGCGGCACAACCGCTGGTGCGGGAAAGCTATGCGGCGCCGGCTGAGACCTTCGACGTGAACGTCATGGGCACAGTACGGCTCCTGGAGGCCGCCCGCGCCACTCCGTCGGTCAAGGCCATTCTCGTGGTGACGACGGACAAGGTCTACCGCAACGACGAGAGCGGCCGCCACTTTCGGGAAACCGACACGCTCGGTGGCCATGATCCCTATTCGGGCTCGAAGGCCGCGTGCGAGATCGCGGTCGCGACCTGGCGCAGTTCCTATTTCAACGAGCGCGGCATCCGCATTGCGACGGCGCGCGGCGGTAACGTCATTGGCGGCGGCGACTTTTCTGCCGACCGGCTGGTGCCGGATATCGTGCGCGCGGCGCTTTCGGGCGAAAGGCTCAATATACGCAGTCCGCTAGCGACACGCCCATGGCAACACGTGCTTGACTGTCTCAACGGCTATTTCCTCTTTGCCGAAGCGCTCTACAAGGACGAAACCCGCGCCGACGCGCTGAATTTCGGTCCCTCCCCGGCCGAACCGGCGATCGCCGTGCGCGATGTAGCAAACGCCATCCAGGCGGCAATGGGGCTGTCCTCACAATGGGACGATGTCTCCTCACTCGGACAGCCGCGCGAAATGCAGACACTCGGTCTTGACCCGGCACTCGCAGCCGAGGCCCTCGCCTGGCGCGCGCGACTGACGCAGCGACAGGCGATCGAGTGGACCGCACACTGGTACAACGGCTGGCGCCGGGGCGAGACCGCACGCCAACTCACGCTCGGCCAGATCGCAGCATTTACGAAAGGTCGCCAATGATAATGCCTCATCACTGCCGCTTCTGCTCGACCCCTCTCGCAACCTTGGTTGCCGACCTGGGGGCGACGCCTTGGTCCAATTCGTTTCTCGAGCCGACCGAGGAAGCGATCGCGCGCGAGCAGGCCTTTCCCTTGCAGGTGATGGTCTGCTCGGAATGCCTGCTCGTCCAGACCACCGAAACGGTACCCGCCGATGAAATCTTCAACGCGGAATATCACTACCTGTCGTCGTTCTCGACGAGCTGGCTGGACCATTCCCGGCGCTATGCCGAAAAGATGATCGGCCGTTTCAATCTCGACGGCACGTCACAGGTGGTGGAGGTTGCCTCCAACGACGGCTATCTGCTGCAATATTTCGCCGAGAAGAATATTCCCGTGCTTGGCGTCGAACCGGCCGCCAACGCCGCCAAGATAGCCGAGGGTCGCAAAGTCCCGACCCATGTCGCCTTCTTCGGGCAGATAACTGCGAGTGAACTGGTCGCCCGCGGCATCCGCGCCGACCTGACGGCCGCAAACAATGTTCTGGCGCACGTGCCGGATATCGCCGATTTCGTCAGCGGCTTCCCGATCCTGCTCAAGCCGGACGGCGTGGCGACCTTCGAATTCCCGCATCTGCTGCACACGATCGAAGGCATCCAGTTCGATACGATCTACCACGAGCACTATTCTTATCTCTCGCTCGTCGCCGTCGAGCGTATTTTCAAAGCCTGCGGCTTGCACGTCTTCGACGTCGAGGAACTGCCGACCCATGGCGGCTCGCTGCGCGTCTATGCGCAACTGGCGGGTGGCACGAGGCCGGAGACCGCGGGCCTCGCGAAGGTGCGCGCCGACGAAGCCGCGGCCGGTCTGATGCGCATGGAGACCTACCTGGCCTTCGGAAAGCGGATTGCAGCGGTCTGCGAAGAATTCCGGGCGTTTCTCGCCGACGCAAAGGCAGAGGGCAAGACCGTGGCGGCTTATGGCGCTGCGGCCAAGGGCAACACCTTCCTGAATGTTTGCGGCCTTACCTCCGACGACATAGCCTTCATCGTCGATCGTAACGACCTGAAACAGGGCAAGCTGTCGCCCGGCAGCCATATCCCGATCCACGCGCCAGACGAATTGGCGGCCGCCAAGCCCGACTATGTCGCGATCCTTCCCTGGAACCTGACGGAGGAAATCGTTGCCGCGAACGATCACGTCCGCTCCTGGGGCGGCCGTTTCGTGGTTGCCATTCCGGAAGTGCGGGTGATCTGAGGCGGGCGCGCCCCACCTCATGCCGGCGATCAGATGAAGGCAAAGCTTCGGTCGCGCTCCGACATCTGGGTGATTTCAATGGGCCATGCGATGTTCACCCGCGGATCGAGCGCGTTCAATCCGCCTTCCGCCTCCGGCGCAAAGGGTTTGTCGTGGAGATAGATCAGCTCGCAGTTCTCGGTGAGGGTTTGGAACCCATGGGCAAAGCCGCCCGGAATCATTATCGACCGCGCGTTCTCGGCGCTCAAAACCTCGCCGTGCCAACGCAAATAGGTCGGCGAGTCCGGACGCATGTCGACGGCGACATCGAAAATCGCGCCGACCAGGCACGACACGAACTTCGCCTCTTCATGGGGAGACCGTTGGAAATGCAGCCCGCGAACGGCGCCCTTGGTGCGGGTCATCGTGTGATTGATCTGCGCAATCGCGCCGGTCGAACCGAACCCGAAAAGCTCCTCCTGGCAGAAGAAGCGCGAGAAGAAACCACGCTCGTCACCGAACTGTATGCGCTCGACCACCGTCAGGCCGGGAAGTTCCGTACGAATGCGCCTGAAGCGCTGCATGGCATGTCCTCTCAATCGGCCGAAGGGTTCATCAGAGCGACGACTTTGGAGGGCGGTACCATCATTTCCGCGCGATCGAAAGACGTTAGTGCGCGGAAACCTGATATCAGCCCCATGAACACTATGCCTTGCAAAAATCGCCCTCGCCCGCGACTGGAAAACGCTTGACCAAACAAGTCCTTCTCACCGGCGCCACCGGTTTTGTCGGCCGCCATGTTTTACGCGAATTGACCGAACGCGGCATTGTCGCATGTCCTGTCGTCCGCCCGGCAAGCGAGGACAGATTCGTCGGCATGGCCCGAATCGGGCGCATTCTTTCAACCGACGCGCTTTTTTCCGAATCGGCGGAGTGGTGGGCGCAAGCACTCGCCGGCATCGACACGATCATCCATCTCGCCTGGTACGCCGAGCCCGGCAAATACCTCACATCGCCCATCAATCTCGATTGCCTCACCGGCACTCTGGCCATGGCCAAAGGCGCCGCAGCCGCGGGCGTCAGGCGCTTTGTCGGCATAGGCACATGCTTTGAATACGAACTCACCGGCCGCCCCCTGACGACCGACACGCCGCTCAAGCCCCTGACGCCCTATGCGGGCGCCAAGGCAGCGGCCTTCATTGCGCTTTCGCAATGGCTGCCGCACGCAGGCGTGGAATTTGCCTGGTGCCGGCTGTTCTATCTTTACGGCGAAGGAGAAGACGAACGGCGGTTCGTTCCCTATCTCAGAAAATCCCTTGCCTCCGGGCAGATGGCGGATTTGACCCAAGGTCATCAGGTCCGCGATTTTCTTGACGTTCGCGAGGCAGCCAGGATGATTGTGGACGCTTCGGTTAGCACCGCGCAAGGAGCGGTCAATATCTGTTCAGGCGTACCGGTAACGATCCGAGAATTTGCTGAGAGAATCGCCGACGAGCATGGTAGGCGGGACCTGCTCAATTTCGGGGGTCGAGCTGAAAACCTCGTCGACCCACCTCATGTCGTGGGCGTCAGGTGAACCGACAGGCTGAGGAACCACTTATGGCATCAGGAAACGCGACGCGGGTGCTCTACGAGCAACGCGAGTTGCCGATTTTTCAGAACAAGATGTACGACAGCGCCGACGAGGCAATATCCTCTCCGCGCGGCGAGATGCGCCTGGTGGAGGATCTTGGCACGGGTCTGGTGCGCAATGCGGCCTTCCGGCCGGAACTGATGGTCTACGATACGAGCTATCAGAACGAGCAGGCCGTCAGCCCTTCGTTCCAGCGTCATCTGGATGATGTCACCAGGATCATTCTCGATACGATGGGCCGCCAGGAGCTTGTTGAAGTTGGATGCGGGAAGGCTTTTTTCCTCGAGAAGCTTCTCGGCCAGGGCGTCGATATCACCGGTTTCGATCCGGCCTATGAGGGCGACAACCCGCGCGTCCGCAGGGAATATTTCCAGCCCGGGTCCGGCATCGAGGCCAAGGGCCTCATCCTGCGCCATGTGCTCGAGCACATTCCGGATCCCGTCGCCTTCCTCGAGCAATTGAAACAGGCGAACGGCGGCCAAGGAAAGATCTATATCGAAGTCCCGTGCTTCGACTGGATCTGCGAGCGCCGGGCCTGGTTCGATATCTTCTACGAGCACGTCAATTACTTCAGGCTTTCCGACTTTCACCGGATCTTCGGCAACGTCATCTCGAGCGGCCGGGTCTTCGGCGGCCAGTATCTGTTCGTCGTCGCGGAACTGAATTCGTTGCGCAAACCCTCTATCAATGAGGACGACCGGGCGGGCCTTCCCGAGGATTTCACCCGCAAGCTCGAGGCGCTGGATACGGCGGACCGGGAGCCGGCTGTGATCTGGGGCGGAGCGTCGAAGGGCGTGATCTTCTCGCTGCTGCGCACGCGCGCAGGGCTGCCGGTAAAGGCGGTCATCGACATCAACCCGGCCAAGCAAGGCAAGTACCTGCCGATCACCGGATTGTGCGTCCGCGCGCCGGACGACGTGCTGGCGGATTTGCCCCCCGGTTCGAGTATCTACGTGATGAACCGCAACTATCTCGAAGAGATCAAGCGAATGTCCAACAACGCATACACCTATATTGAGGTCGACCATGACTGATTTCCGAGAGGAGGTTGCTGCGCGAATCTCCGAGATCGAAGCAAACAGCGAATTCCGCAAGAGTGCCGCCGATTTCCTGCGCCAGTCGATCGGTCCGAAATACTCCTACAACTACTTCTGGATGGGCCGGCCCATCATCCAGTATCCGCAAGACATCGTCGCGATGCAGGAGATCATCTGGCAGACCAGGCCGGATCTCATCATCGAAACCGGCATCGCCCACGGCGGTTCGCTCATCATGAGCGCATCGATCCTGGCGCTCCTCGACATGAGCGATGCAATCGAGGCCGGCACGACATTCGATCCCCGCGCTCCGCGCAGGAAGGTTCTGGGCGTCGACATCGACATCCGTGCCCACAACCGCGAGGCCATCGAGGCTCACCCGATGTCGTCCAGGATCCACATGATCCAGGGGTCGAGCATCGAGCGGAACGTCGTCGAGCGGGTTTACGATTTTGCAAAGCCGTTTTCGCGCGTTCTCGTCTGCCTCGACAGCAACCACACCCATGATCACGTGTTGGCGGAACTGGAGGCCTACGCGCCGCTGACCACGAAGGACAGCTATTGCGTCGTGTTCGATACCGTCATCGAGGATCTGCCGGAAGAAGCCTATCCCGATCGTCCCTGGGGTAAGGGAAACAACCCCAAGACGGCCGTGTGGAAATATCTCGAGTCGCACCCGGAATTCGAGATTGACCGCTCGATTGACCGGAAACTGATGATTACCGTTGCCCCGGACGGCTTCCTGCGGCGCAAGTGATCACCCGAAGGACGCTGTTCTGCAAACGCACCGAGACAATGTCTTGGTGCGTTTTTTGCATTTCACAGGAGATCGGCGACGGGAATAGAGGCCAAGCCGCTTCGGGGGCGGGCTCACCCCCGCCGAAATCCCTTGCTCGCCAGCATCAGGTTGCGCGTATAGTCCTCGCCGATGCGTCCCGCGACGAGATCGGCCGACGACAGCCGCTCGACCACGCGTCCGTTCTGCATGACCGCCAGCCGGTCGCACATATGGGTGACAACCCCGAGGTCGTGGCTGACCATGATGAAGGTCAGCTTGCGATCGCGACGCACTTGTTCAAGGAGGTTGAGCACCTCCGCCTGGACAGATGCATCGAGTGCCGATGTCGGCTCGTCGAGCAGCAGGATCGAAGGCTCGAGGATGAGCGCCCGCGCGATGGCGATGCGTTGACGCTGGCCGCCGGAAAGCTGGTGCGGATATCGGAAGCGGAAGCCCGAACCGAGCCCGACCTCGTCCAGCGCCTTCAGGATGCGGCGCTCGCCGTCCCCAACGCCGTGGATCGCCAGCGGCTCCAGCAATTGCCGGTCAACCGTCTGGCGCGGATGCAGCGACCCGTAGGGGTCCTGGAACACCATCTGCACCGAACGGTAAAATGCCTTGTCGCGGCGCGCGCCTTGAAGCTGCTGGTCCTCCACGCGGATCGTACCCTCGGCTACCGGCGCAAGCCCTGCGACCGCCCTGAGCAAGGTGGATTTGCCCGAGCCTGACTCGCCGACGAGACCGAAGGACTCGCCGGCAGCGACATCGACCCCGACAGCGTCCAGCGCCTTGAAGTCGTCATACCTGACCGTGAGATTTTGAACGGAAACGGCAGTCGTCATAGCGCCCACTCCGGCTTGCGGTCGAGGACGGGCAAGGGATGGCGATCCGCCCCGATGACGGGCATGCAGTTCAGGAGGCCTTGCGTATAGGGATGCTTGGCGCTGGCGAGATCCGATGCGGCGATCTCCTCGACGATCCTCCCGGCATACATGACCAGCACCCGATCGCAGAAGGACGAGACGAGCCTGAGATCGTGCGAGATGAAGATCAATCCCATGCCGCGATCTGCGACCAGCTTGTCGAGGATCGACAGCACTTCGAGCTGCACCGTCACGTCAAGGGCAGATGTCGGTTCGTCGGCGATCAGAAGCTCGGGGCCTGCGACCAGCATCATGGCGATCATCGCCCGCTGGCCCATGCCGCCCGAAACCTCGTGCGGGTAAAGGTCGAAGACGCGAGCCGGGTCGCGAATCTGCACCGCCGCGAGCATATCCAGCGCCCGCTCTCGCGCTTCAGAACGGCTGACGCTCTCGTGCCGCCGAAGCGTCTCGACGATCTGCCGGCCGATGCTCATCACCGGATTCAGCGAATATTTCGGATCCTGCAGGATCATCGCAATGCGCTTGCCGCGAAGATCCCGGCGGACTTTTGGCGGAGCGGAAAGCAGATCGATACCGCCGAACGAAAGCGTCTTTGCAGTCACCTCGGCGTGCGACGGCGTGAGCCCCATGATCGCCCTGCCCGTCTGCGACTTGCCGGAGCCGCTCTCGCCGACGATGCCGAGACGTTCGCGCCCGAGCGTAAAGGAGACGCCGCGCACGGCCTCGATCACGCCGGTGCGCGTCGGAAACCGGACCCTCAGGTCGTTGACGGTCAGAAGCGCGCTCATTGGCCGCCCTCCCGAGGGTCCAGGGCGTCGCGCAGGCCGTCGCCGAGCAGATTGAAGCCGAGGCTGACAATCAGGATGGCGATACCGGGCATGGTGGCGACCCACCATTGATCGAGAATGAAGCGGCGGCCGGAGGCGATCATCGCACCCCATTCCGGCAGCGGCGGCTGCGCGCCAAGGCCAAGGAAACCGAGGCCCGCCGCCGTCAGGATGATACCGGCCATATCGAGCGTAACGCGCACGATCAGCGACGACAGGCACATCGGCATGACATGGCGGAAGATGATGCGCGCCGGCGACGCCCCCATCAGTTGCACCGCGGCTATATAGTCGGAATTGCGCACCGTCAGCGTCTCCGCGCGGGCGATGCGCGCATAGGGCGGCCAGGAGGTGATCGCAATCGCGATGACGGCGTTTTCGATGCCGGGTCCAAGCGCTGCGACGAAGGCAAGCGCCAGGACGAGCTTTGGGAAGGCGAGGAAGATATCGGTGATGCGCATCAGCACGGCGTCGACCCAGCCACCGGAGTATCCGGCGACGGCGCCGACGATAAGGCCTACGGGCGCGGCGATGATCGCGACGAGCACGACCACCGCAAGCGTCAGCCGCGACCCGTGGATCAGTCGCGAGAGGATATCGCGGCCCTGGTCATCCGTGCCGAGCAGATAACCCTCGCTTCCCGGCGGCAACAGCCGCGCGCCGCCGAGGTTGCCAACGACTGGCGAATGCGGCGCCAGCACATCGGCAAAGGCCGCCACGAACACCAGCCCGAGCAGAATGATGAGGCCGAGAACCGCCAAGCGATTGGCCGAAAAGCGACGCCAGGTCATATAGGCGCGGCCGAGACGCGCCTGGGTGCGCGATTGCGGCCGGTCGGACAGCAGCCATTCGCGGCGTGTCATCGGTCGTGTTTCCGTGGCAAGGCTCATCGCGCGCGCGTCCTTGGATCGAGCGTCCGGTAGAGGAGATCGGACAGGAGATTGATGCCGATGAAGACCGACCCGATGATGATCGTACCGCCGAGCACGGCGTTCATGTCGGCATTCTGCAGCGAATTGGTGATGTAGAGGCCGAGCCCCGGCCAGGCGAAGACGGTTTCGGTGAGCACCGATCCTTCAAGCAGGCCCGCATAGGAAAGCGCGATCACCGTCACGAGCGGCACGGCGGCATTGCGCAGCGCGTGGCCCCAGATGATCCGCGCTTCCGAAAGACCCTTGGCGCGCGCGGCGACGATATATTCCTGCTGCAGCTCGTTCAGCATGAAGCTGCGTGTCATGCGGCTGATATAGGCGAGCGAGAAATAGCCGAGCAATGATGCCGGCAGAATGATGTGGCGGAAGACATCGCGGAAGACATCCCACTGCCCCTGCCAGAGCGCGTCGACGAGATAAAAGCCGGTGATCGGCGAAAACGTATACTCGTAGACCACATCGATGCGGCCGGGATAGGCGACCCATTGCAGCCGCGCGTAGAAGACAAGCAGGGCAAGCAGGGCAAGCCAGAAGATCGGAACCGAGTAGCCGACAAGGCCGATGACGCGGACGATCTGGTCGGCGATACTGCCGCGCCTGACCGCTGCGAGCACGCCGAGCGGGACGCCGATAAAGGCGCCAATCAGCGTTCCAAGCGTCGCAAGCTCTATCGTCGCCGGGAAAACGCGGCGGATATCCGTCATCACCGGGTTAGTCGTCAGCACCGAAACGCCGAAGTCGCCGGAAAGCGCCTGTCGGGCATAGATGAAGAATTGCTGGTAGAGAGGCAGGTTGAGCCCCATCGCCTCACGCGTTCTCTCGACGACATGCGAGGGCGCCCGGTCGCCGAGAACGGCGAGGACCGGATCGATCGGGATCACGCGGCCGATGAAGAAGGTGACGGCGAGAAGGCCGAGATAGGTGGTTGCCACGACGACAAGGAATTGCAATGCCGAGGCCACAGCCTTTCGGGAACGGGCGCGTCTGCGCCCGCTCAATCGTTCTGTTCCACTCATGCTCAAGGGAACGGTCCTTTCGGGTTATTCCTTGGAGACGTTCCAAACGTAGTTGGTGTCGAAGCTCGGACCGAGCTTGAGGCCTTTCAGGTTACCGCGAAGGCCGGCAACTTCCGTCTGCTGGAAGATGATCACGAACGGGCTTTCCGCCAGAACGGTCTTCTGCAGCTCCTTGTAGGTCTCGGCGCGTTTCGCGCTATCGCGCTCGAGCAGCGCCTCCTTGGTCTTCTTCGTCAGCTCCGGAACGTCCCAGGCATTGCGCCAGGCAAGCGTCTTGTTCTTGCCTTCGTCGGAATTGTCCGGGTTGCTGGTGAAGGTTTCGGCGTTCGAGTTCGGGTCGAAATAATCCATGCCCCACTGACCGATATACATGTCGTGGTTGCGGGCGCGGTACTTCGTCAGCGTCTGCTTGCCGTCGCCCGGGATGATCTCGAGCTTCACACCGGCCTGTCCGAGCGTCTGCTGGAAGGATTCGGCAACGCCGGTGACCGGCTGGGTGTTGCGCACGTCCATGGTGACGGAGAAGCCGTCCGGGTAGCCGGCCTTTGCCAGCAGTTCCTTGGCCTTGGCCACATCGAGCTTGTAGGGGTTCTCGTCAAGCGCGCCCAGAACGCCCTTCGGCAGGAAACTCTGGTGGATTTCGCCGATGCCCTTGATCAGGGTCGAGCCGATCGCATCGTAGTCGACGAGGTACTTGAAGGCTTCGCGCACCTCTGGCTTCGCCAGCGCCTCGTTCTTCTGGTTGAGGCTGATGTAGTAGACCGTGCCCTTCGCTGCGCTGGTCGTCGCCAGATCGCCGTTCTTCGCCACGGCCTCGTAGTCGCCGGGCTCGAGGTTGCGCGCGACGTCCACGTCGCCGGCTTCGAGGGCCAGACGCTGACCGGAGCTTTCCTTCATGTGCCGGTAGATGACGCGCGCCAGCTTTGCCTGTTCGCCGTAATAGTTGTCGTTGCGCTCCAGCACCACGACTTCGTTCGCCCGCCATTCGCGCAGCTTGAACGGACCCGAACCGGCATAACCCGTCTTCAGCCATTCGTTGCCGAAGTCGTTGTCATACTTATAGTCCTCGGTCGGGGTCACCGCCTTGACGTGCTCAAGCACCAGCTTCTTGTCGACGACCGAAGCAACCGTTGCGGTCAGGCAGTTCAAGACGAAGCTCGGTGCATAAGGCTGGTCGACGGTGAAGACAAAGGTTTGCGCGTCGGCGGCCTTCGCCTTTTCGGTGACGTTGTCGCCGTTAAGGCCGAACTGCGTAAGGATGAAGGCCGGGCTCTTGTCGAGCTTCACGGCGCGCTCGAACGAATAGGCGACGTCCTCTGCCGTGATCGGGTTGCCGGAGGCGAATTTCAGACCGGATTTCAGCTTGAACGTATAAGTCAGGCCGTCATCGGAAACCGTCCAACTGTCCGCGAGATCGCCGACGACCTTGGTCGTGTCGTTGAGATCGAGGCGGACGAGCAGGCTGTAGGTGTTGCTGGTCATTTCGGCGGTCGAAAGCTCGAAGGCTTCGCCCGGATCCATGGTGATGATGTCGTCGAATGCGAAGGCTTCGACCAGCGTGTCCTTCGGCGTCTCTGCGAAGGCCGGCTGCGAAGCGCCCATCAGCATGGCAAGTGCCGCCGAAGCGGCAAGCAGTCGAAAACGTCCATTGAGCTTGTGCATCATTTTTTGCAGTTCCCTCGTTTTATGCCCTTTCCGGGCCTTTCATCATAGGATCAGGCAGCCTCGTGCCATGCCTGTCCCAGAACTCTCAGCCAGTTCTCCCGGCATATCTTTGCCAGTTCGCCCTCACCATATCCGGCGTCTTCCAGTGCTGCAACGAGCCTCTGGTTACCCGCCGCGTCGGCTATCTCCTCCGGTATGGTCGCGCCGTCGAAATCTGATCCGAGCGCGACGCAATCGATTCCCATGCGCTCGACCATGTAGTCGACATGGCGCACCATGTCGGACAAAGGCGTTGCCGCATTCTCCTGCCCGTCGGGGCGAAGCATCGTCGTCGCGTAGTTAAGACCGACGAGCCCACGGCTTTCACGCACGGCGTCGAGTTGCCGGTCGGTGAGATTGCGGGCAACGGGCGTCAGCGCGTGGGCATTGGAATGGCTGGCAACAAGCGGCTGGTCGGTCGTCTTCGCCACATCCCAGAAGCCCTGTTCGGTGCTGTGCGCCAGATCGATCAGGATGCCGAGCCGGTTGCAGGCGCGCACTAGCTCGAAGCCCGCCTCGGTCAGACCTGGGCCCGTATCCGGAGACATGGGATAGGCGAACGGCACGCCATGCCCGAAGACGTTGTGACGGCTCCAGACCGGACCCAGCGACCGAAGCCCCGCCGCATAAAAGGTTTCGAGCGCCGAGAGATCGGGCCCGATCGCCTCGCAACCCTCCATATGCAGCACGGCGGCGAAGACACCGTCGGCGATCGCGGAGCGGATTTGCGCGGTCGAACGACAGAGCCTCCAGGCTCCGGCGCGATCGAGCCTGATCGCGATGTCTGCAAGCTCCATAGCCGTAGCGAGCGACGGCAGACGATCAAGCGGCGCGGACAAAGGGGTAGCATAGTGGCCGTTTTCGTCCGGCGTCTTCAGCACCAGATCGCCCGACGGAATGTAAATCGCCGAGAGACCACCCGCGAGGCCGCCACTGCGGGCCCGCGGCACATCGATGTGGCCCTTGTCGCTTCCCTCGACGAATTCGGCTATCGGATCGCCTCCGCTGCGGCTGTGCTGCCAAAGGCGCAGAAGCACGTCGTTGTGGCCGTCGAAAACCGCCTGCATTCCTTAGAATTCCTTCGCGTTATCAGGGAGATCGGATGGAATTCTTCCATGCCGCATCCAAAGAAGGGACGCGGCGATGCTATTGAAACGCATCGACCATTTCAATGAATTTCAAGGGTTTTTCCCAGCGCTGCCTGTAGCGAAATGTTGCATGAATGCACCGCGGAAAGGGCGACGATACCGGAGCGCCATAGAAAAACGCCATTCGAAAGGTGTCCACCGGCAGAAAATCTGCCATGGCTTTCGCCGAACGCGAGCTTGCGTACGATCATGTTCGGTCACGACGACCGTCGAAAGCTGTGCGGGGAGTGTCGAGGTTGCCGCCAATCCGGTTTGTGAGTTTGAGAACGCGGTCGCGCCGCACGCTGCTTTGCCTGGGATTGATGCTGTCGGTCGCCGGCTGCGGCGGTCGCCCCGTCGGGGTTCTGGTTCCCTCGGGTACGGCGGCCGGCGCATCGGAAGTTGACCTGCTGGTGGCAACAACGCGCGCTCCGTCGGCCGACCCCGGCATTCTCTACACCGGCGAGCGCGCGCCTCAACTGTCGCTGACCGAAATCGTTGTCTCGATTCCTCCGGCCAGCAACCGGAAAGTCGGTCAGGTCCAGTGGCCAAAGAAGCTGCCGGCCGATCCGACGCGTGAATTCTCGACGGTCAGCGTCAAGCCGCTGACGCCAGGCCCGGAAGCGCAAGGCTGGCTTAACGCGCAAATGCCGGAGAACCGTCGCGTCCTGATCTTCATTCACGGCTTCAACAACCGGTTCGAGGATGCGGTCTACCGTTATGCCCAGATCGTCCACGATTCGGGCGCCGATGTCGCTCCGGTCATCTTCACCTGGCCGTCGCGGGCCAGCATCTTCGACTACAACTACGACAAGGAAAGCACCAACTATTCCCGCGACGCCCTCGAGGAACTCCTGCACCGCGCATCCAAGGACCCGTCTGTCGGCCAAATTACGCTGATGGCGCATTCGATGGGATCCTGGCTGACGGTCGAGGCCCTGCGGCAGATGGCGATCCGCGACGGCCGTATCGCCCCCAAGATCACCGATGTCATCCTCGCCTCGCCCGATCTCGACGTCGACGTCTTCGCCAAGCAGTTGGAGGCCATGGGCAAATCGAGGCCCAAGTTCACGCTCTTCGTTTCGCGCGATGACCGCGCACTGACCGTCTCCCGGCGGATCTCAGGCAATATCGACAGGCTCGGGCAGATCGACCCGTCGGTCGAGCCCTACAGGAGCCAGCTCGAAAAGGCAGGGATAACCGTGCTCGATCTGACCGCGCTTAAAGGCGGGGACAGGCTCAACCATGGCAAGTTCGCCGAGAGCCCGGAGGTCGTGCAGCTCCTCGGCAATCGGCTCATTGCCGGCCAGACGGTAACGGATTCCGATGTCGGGCTCGGCGAACGTGTTGGAGCCGTTGCGCTCGGCACCGCGCAGACCGTCGGCAGCGCCGCCAGTATCGCCGTCTCGACGCCGATCATGATCTTCGATCCGCGCACACGCGAGAACTACGATGACCAGGTTCGCCGCTTCGGCCAATCCATGGAAAATACCGTCGGCTCAGCCGTGACGCCCTGAGGGCAGCGCGAACACCGTCTTGAGCACGGCCCGTCACGCGGACCTTCAAGCGCTCAGTGAAACGTCGACTTGGAAAAGAGATTGAGGACCAGCACGCCGGCGATGATGAGCGACAACCCAAGGATCGCCGGCAGGTCGAGCTTCTGGCCGAAGACGAGATAGCCGGCGAGCGAGATCAGCACGATGCCGAGGCCGCTCCACAGCGCATAGGCGATGCCGACCGGAATATAGCGCAGCGTATAGGACAGGAAAAAGAACGCGACAGCATAGCACAGCACCATGACCACTGTGGGCGCCAGCCGCGAGAAATGCTGCGCCGCCTGCATCGCGGAGGTGCCAAGAACCTCGAAGACGATTGCGATCACCAGGACCGTATAGAGCATGGCGGGGTTCATGGGATGTCTCCGGTGATAGGTGAGAGCGATCTGCTCCGACTTCTTTGCTGTATTATTGCAGTGACAGCGCCTTGAGCTTCTGGAGCAGAAACGACCGCGTCTGTGCATCGAGTTCATGGCTCTCAAGCAGGTCCGCGAGCCAAATGCCGTCGGCGGCAAAACGGGCGAGAAGGCAGTTCGCCGAGGAATCGGTCTCGGCGAACTCAGCCGCGCGCTGCGCCACCCACTCGCGCCAACGCGCCTTGAGATGCGGTTCGGCAAGCAATGCAATCGTCAGTACCTGCCACCCCTTCCCATCCGCTTTCGCCTCCAGCGCAAGGCAGACGGTCAGATAGGCGCGCGTGAACCGCCCCCGCTCGACATTGTCGCCCGCCATCGCCTCCTCGATCGCCCGATCGAAGCGCGCGACGAGCTCGTCGAACAGGCCGTCAAGCAGGGCGAGCTTGTTGGGAAAATGGTGCAGGAGCCCGCCTTTGCTGACGCCTGCCGCCTGCGACACGGCGTCCAGCGTCACGGCACCGATGCCCTGCTCCAGCGACAGGCGCGCGGCGACCTCCAGCAGTTGCTGACGAACCCGCTCGGGCTGTTTTTTCCTGTGATAGGCGTTTGACATGCCACATAAAGATACCGTCTGGACGGTTTGTCAAGTGTATATGTCACGTGCTCGGCGCGATGAAAGGCCGCAAACGGAAATGATGAAAGAGATTGTCGCAAGGCGGATCGCGTTATACCAGATCGGTAAAGGACGACGACATGCCGGAAACCGAGACGACGACACTCTATGAAGCGATCGGCGGCGACGCCACGGTTCGCGCACTCACACGACGTTTCTATGCGCTCATGGACAGCCTCCCGGAGGCTGCCCGGTGCCGGGCCGTCCATCCGCCGGATCTCTCAGGCAGCGAGGAAAAGTTTTACGAATATCTGACCGGCTGGCTCGGCGGACCGCCAATCTACATAGAAAAGCGCGGTCATCCGATGCTGCGGCGTCGCCACTTCGTCGCGGAGATCGGCGCCGCCGAGCGAGACGAGTGGCTGCTTTGCTTCACACGCGCGCTCGAGGAGACGGTTGCCCATCCGAAGTTGCGAGCAATCATTCTCGAACCGATCACGCGGCTCGCCTATCACATGCAGAACAAGGAATAGTCTTCGATGCCGAACAGCGGAACGCGAGGGACAGTGCTTTTCGTCGCCGGGCTGATGGGGGTTGCCGGTGTCGCCGCGGCAGCAGCGGCGTCGCATGGCGCCGATCCGCGGCTTCTCGGCGGCGCCTCCGCCATGTGCCTCGCCCACGCGCCGGCGCTTGTCGCGCTCCATGCGGGGTGGGCGCATTTCCGTACGGCCGCGATCGCGGCATTGTTGCTGGCCACGGGCACTGCGCTCTTCGCGGGTGATCTCACCGCCCGCCATGCTCTCAGCCATGGTCTTTTCCCGATGTCGGCACCGCTTGGCGGACTAACGATGATGGCCGGCTGGATCACCGTGGCGCTCGGGACGTTTCTGCCGTCGAAGGCAAGCTGAGGGCTGCCGGAATGGACGCGGCTTGGAGCAATTCCGGGGAAAGTGTGTAACGGCTTTCCGTCTGAAATTGGGCAGTTTCGACGAGTTGGACCATTTCACTGTTTCAATGAATTGATCTAGGCGCCCTCGACCACCGAGTAACCCTCGAATTTCGGCGGACCGAGATACATCGCCTTGTTGTCGCCGGCGCTCCTGTGCGCCGCTCGGAAATTTTCCGACTTCGTCCAGGCGATGAAGGCGTCCTTGCTTTCCCAGGTCGATTTCGAAATGAAGGGTGTGTAGCCCTCTTCCGGCACGCTTTCTCCGCGAAGCAGATGGAACGAGATGAAGCCGGGCATTTCGGCGAGGCTCGAGTCCCGGCCCTTCCAGACGGCTTCGAAAGCCTCTTCCTGGCCGATCGCAATACGGAAACGGTTCATCGCGAAGTACATCTCATCGCCCCTGTGCATGATCCTTTTTCAACGGGGTCTCGACCCCGGCGCTCGGGAAAGGCAGGATAACCCCCTCAAGCGCTGACGCAAGCCCGAGAGGATCCCTGCCCGGCTGCCGCGCCTGCCAAGTGGGAAACTCGGCAACGTTCGCATTTTCCTCCAGCAAGCGGGCGCGGCGGGTCATGAGTTCGTAAAGTTCAGGCACCAGTCCATCGCCGAACTGCGAGGCCAGCTTGTGAAGACCGATCATCATCATTTGATCCGGGCGCT
The DNA here is from genome assembly GCF_030124325.1 of Sinorhizobium sp. 8-89. GTDB lineage: Bacteria > Pseudomonadota > Alphaproteobacteria > Rhizobiales > Rhizobiaceae > Sinorhizobium. Next base: position 114,225 of record NZ_JASKLR010000003.1, on the reverse strand, counting down.
CATCATTCATCGTCAATTCTCCGGGCACGGCGCGCCCATGCGCACGCGTGGCATGTCTTCGTATAAGGTCAGCTGTCTCGGCTGTGGGTGGTGAGATCCTGCAGCGCCCGCTCAAGGCTGGATTTCGAGCCATTGCGCAGCGGCACGAAGGCCTTGCCCCACTTCTTGCAGCCGGTCTTCACGCGAAGACACGCGTCGTGGCTGATGCAATCTATGGGGCAGAAGACGCAATCGACTGAAGGAAGGACGCGGTCGATGCGCGACACCGCTTCGCGCAGGCCCCCGTCGTGATGGATCAACTCTGCACCGAAGGAACTGGCGATCTCACGCAGATGGGCAACCTGGCAGTCCCGGCCACCGACATAGAGAAAGCTGCGGCCCTCGAGCGTCGCCTTGCCGGCATCGGGCCTCGGTTCGAGCGTTGTGTTCGCCGCTTTGCCCTTGCTGCCCTTGCCTGCGTTCTGCCGCTTGCCGCGCATGCATTCCTCTCCATCTTGCTTCCGTGGCACGCGGCACTTCGCCGTCGATCACCCTCGGGATTGATTCAGAGCACACACCGAACGGTTGCGTGACGGTCGCAACCTATTAAACTTGATAATCAGAGTAAAGTATAAACATGAGTTTTTAATTCATATTTTTTTGGACCATTCACGGGCCTCCGCTGCCACCACTCATCCGGCGTTTGCCACCCAGTTACGGGCCATAGCGAAGGTGAAAAACGGTCTTCCGCAGGCGTGCGAACGGTATTTAACGGGTGGTGAACGTCAGCGGGATGGTGAAAACCCAGCTGTCGCGACCTGCACCGGCAGGAATCGCCGGGAAGGGGGCCGCGCGGCGTACAGTATCGAGTGCCGCTTCATCGAGGATCGTTGAGCCTGCGCTTTTCGCCACGCTGACGCCCACCACGCCACCACCGGAGGTTACGGTGAAGCGAACGTGGGCGACGCCGCGCAACCGCTGGCGCTTTGCCTCGGAGGGATAGCGGAATGCCCGGTTGAGCTTGCTGCGCACCTTGCCGGGATAGTTCGATGCTGCGGCGTTGCCCGATTGCTGCGCAACGCTCCCCTTGTTGCCTGCGGCGGCGCTCGCCGCGGCATTTTCGACGCCGTCGGCCTTGCCCTTGACCTGCGACTTCGCTTGCTCGCCGCCGTCTCCGGCTTTTTTCCGCGTGACTTTCTTTTTCTTCACCGGCTCCTTCTTCGGCTCCGGCTTTTCTACCTTCGGCTTCTCGACCTTTTCCGGCTCCGGCTTTTCTTCCGGAACGACGGTCTCGACGGGCGCTACGCTGGCTGTGACCGCCGGCTCCGGCTGCTGAAGGGTGGGCATCTCGTCCGGCGGCAGGATGACGTCCGTCTCCGGCGGCGTGATGTCGGACGGCTGTTCAGAGACGACCTCCTGCGTGGTCGGCGGCACTTCCTCGCTCAGTTCCTCCGTCGGCTGAATCTCGTCCGGTTTCAGCTCTTCCGCCATATCTTCCGTCGGCTCGACGATGTCAGAGGGATCACCCGCCTGGAGCGTTTGCGCGAAAGCGTCGCCAAGCAGCGTCACTTCCGTGACAGCGCCGCCGGCAGTTTGGACGACCTCTTTATCTGGGCTGACCAGCATCGCGCCGCTTGCGTGTGCAAGAAGCGACAGCGCGATCGCCCCCGTCCATTTCACCGTCTGCTTCATCGATGCCTTACCTTCATCGCCGACCGGCCGGCACCGCTCAGCCCTTGAGCTCGACCGCCGACTTGGAACCGGTCTTGAGACCCGTCATGCAGGTGTTCTTGTCGACGCCTTCGCCGACACATGCCGGTGCATCATTGATCAGGAGACTTTTCACCGACTCGCATTTCGTGCCCGGCAGATCGAATTGGCGCACCCTCGTCTTGCCGGCAGGCAGATCACGGAAGTCGAGCACGGCCATGCGCTCCACCAGTCCCTGCTGATCGAAGAGGACGAATTCGAAGGAGACTTTCGAGAGCGACTGCGCCAGCGCGTTGCCGGCAACGAACGTCAGTTTGCAGCCCTTCTCCGAAGGAGCGACGTCGTTCAGCTCGATAGCGAGCCCCCCGGAAGCCGCAGCCTCCTGCGCGATAGCAGGTGCGACAGCGGGAAGGAGCAAGAATGCGGCCGAAAAGGCGAAACGGAAAAGACGCGTCATCATAACACCACTCGACATCTGCGCGCCTTGCCCGGAATTCCCGAAGGCTCACGCTCTAACTTGACTGTAATAATCCGGTATTGCGTCCTTAAATAAATATGAGTAATGAAGTCAAGATACTAATAGGAATACGCGGGAGGAATTCGGGAAACAGCCGGTACGTCCCTCGCGAACTGGCCGAGACCGTGACACCTAACGATAAAGATAACGCGCGCCCCTCGCAGCCGACCCTTGCCGGTCGAACCCAGCGAATCGTGGAAAGCCGCGACCTTTTCCGCGGCGAAAGCGAGATCCTCATTTCGCACGACGGTACGATCTACCGGATGAAGATCACCCGTCAGGGCAAATTGATCCTGAATAAATAGGCAGAAGACAATGATCGACAGCATTCGCCCAACCCCTTCCGAAATCCGCGCCTACCGCGCAGCGAACCCGAAGCTGCGCGAGCGCGATATCGCTGCGCAGCTCGGCGCGTCGGAAGCCGCGTTCGTCGCGGCAGAATGCGGCATCACCACGGTCCGCATCGATGGCGACGCCAACCGCTTTCTGGAGCGGGTCGAGGAGCTGGGCGAAGTGCTGGCGCTCACCCGCAACGAAAGTGCGGTCCACGAGAAGATCGGCGTCTACGAAAACATCAAGGCAGGAAAGGCCGCCGCCCTGGTGCTGGGTTCCGAAATCGACCTGCGCATCTTTCCCAGCTCCTGGGCCCACGGCTTTGCCGTCAGCAAGACAGACTCCAACGGTGATATCCGCCGCAGCTTGCAATTCTTCGACAAGTGGGGCAACGCCGTCCACAAGGTTCACCTGCGCCCCGCCTCGAACCTCGCCGCCTACGAAAGGATCGTCGAGGACTTCCGTCTCCCTGACCAGTCACAGGATTTCGTCGCCGACACGAGCGCACCGACGAGCGACGACGGGCACAATGTCGCGGTCGACGCCACGGAACTCAGGGAGCGCTGGACGAAGCTGACCGATACTCATCAGTTCCACGGAATGTTGCGCCACCTGAAGATCGGCCGGCGCCAAGCCTTGCATGTCGTCGGCGAGGACCTGGCGTGGCGCCTCGATCCGACCGGCGTCGAGGCGATGATGCGCGGCGGCGCGGAAATCGAACTGCCGATCATGTGCTTCGTCGGCAACCACGGCGTGATCCAGATCCATTCCGGTCCGGTTGCCCGCATCGGAGTGATGGGCCCGTGGCTCAACGTCATGGATCCGAGCTTCCATCTCCATCTGCGCACGGACCATATCGCCGAATTGTGGGCCGTGCGCAAACCGACAACGGACGGGCATGTGACCTCGCTTGAGGCGCTCGACGCCAAGGGCGAGATGGTCATTCAGTTCTTTGGCAAGCGTAAGGAAGGTCTGGCCGAACGGCCCGAGTGGCGCAGCCTCGTGGAAGGCCTGCCCCGGCTGAACACGACCGTCGCAGCCTGAGGAACGATCATGATTACCGGTCTCGATTTCCGCCGCCTTCGCCGTTGGGAGCTGGCGCTTGCCGCCTTCGCGCTTTCCGCGCCGCTGCTGCTGCCGACGCTGGCCCCCGGAGGCCCCTCCTTCCTGCGCCCGGCAATGGCCGAGGACATGCAGCGACCGGACGTTTCCCGCGTTGTGTCGGTCGGCGGTGCGGTTACCGAGATCATCTACGCGCTCGGCGAGGAAAACCGCCTCGTCGGTCGCGATTCCACCAGCACCTATCCGGAAGCGGCAACGAAGCTTCCCGATGTCGGCTACATGCGGCAATTGGCGCCGGAAGGGATCATCGCTGTCAATCCGACGGCGATCGTGGCAGTCGACGGTAGCGGACCGCCGGAGGCGCTCGCGGTGCTGAAGGAGGCGAACATTCCCTTCACCAGCGTTCCCGAGACATTCGACAGGAACGGTATCGTCGCGAAGATCCGCGCGGTCGGGGCCTTTCTCGGCGTTGAGGAAAAGGCGGAGGCGCTCGCAAAATCCGTGGAGCAGGATCTCGATGCCGCGCTCGCGGAGACGTCCAAGCGCCCCGAGAGCGAACGCAAACGCGTCCTCTTCATTCTCAGCACCCAGGGCGGCAAGATACTGGCTTCCGGCACGGGCACGGCGGCAAACGGCATTATCGAGCTTTCAGGCGCGGTCAATGCCGCTGGCGCATTTCCGGGCTACAAGGCGCTGACCGACGAGGCGATCATCGAAGCCAAGCCGGATGTGATCCTGATGATGACCCGGGGCGGCGATCATTCGGCCGGCGTCGACGAGCTGTTCGCCATGCCCGCCCTGAGCTTGACGCCGGCCGCGAAGAACAAGGTGCTGATCCGCATGGACGGGTTGCACATGCTCGGCTTCGGCCCCCGCACCGCCGGTGCGATACGTGAACTGAACGCCGCAATCTACGGAAAGAAGACCAATGCCCCGCAGTGAGGCGATGGAAGGCAGCATGCGCGCGCCTGCCTTCGCCGCCAATATCGTCAGCGAATGGCGCGCGGGGAACCGTTCGGGGCTTGCGCGCCTGCTGATTGTCGTGCTCGCGGTTCTTGCGGCGGCAACATTCGTCACGTCGATCATGACCGGCGCCGCCGACGCCTCGCTATACAATGTCTTCGATTGGCTTGCCGGCGCAGAGGGAGCTGACCAGGCGCTGAGTGCCCGCGACCGCATCATCATCCTCGACATCCGCCTGCCGCGGGCCGTGCTTGGCCTGCTGGTCGGCGCGTCCCTCGCCGTCTCCGGCGTGGTCATGCAGGGCCTGTTCCGCAATCCGCTCGCCGATCCCGGTCTCGTCGGCGTTTCGTCCGGCGCGAGTCTTGGCGCCGTTCTGCTGATCGTACTCGGCGCCAGCCTGTTCGGCCCGCTCTTTGCGCTCGTGGGTTTCTACGCGCTTCCAATCGCTGCTTTCTTCGGCGGCCTCGCCACGACCCTCCTCCTCTACCGCATTGCGACGCGCGGCGGCCAGACGTCGGTGGCGACAATGCTGCTTGCGGGCATTGCGCTCGGCGCGCTCACCGGTGCGGTCACGGGCGTCCTCGTCTTTATTGCCGATGACAAGCAACTGCGAGACCTGACCTTCTGGGGGCTCGGTTCGCTTGCCGGCGCCAACTGGACGAAAATTCTCGCCGCCGCCCCAATCATGCTCATGTCGCTTGCCGTGGTCCCCTTTCTGGCACGCGGCTTGAACGCGATCACGCTCGGCGAAGCGGCGGCATTCCACATGGGCGTTCCCGTCCAGCGCCTGAAGAACGTCGCGATCCTGAGCGTTGCGGCCGCGACCGGTGCCTCCGTTGCGGTCAGCGGCGGCATCGGTTTCGTCGGCATCGTCGTGCCGCATCTTCTGCGCCTCGTCATCGGTCCGGACCACCGCTACCTGCTGCCCGCCTCGGCCCTCCTCGGCGGGACGATGCTGATCTTTGCCGACATGCTGGCCCGAACGATTGTTGCCCCCGCCGAATTGCCGATCGGCATCATCACCGCCTTCGTCGGCGCGCCCTTCTTTCTCTGGATCCTGCTGCGCGGCCGATCGAACATGGGACTTTGAGAGCGCGTCATGATCACCGTTTCCGATATCTCCGTTCGGCTTGGGGGCAGGCAGGTCCTCCACGGCGTCTCGTTCGCTGCCGCTGCCGGTACGATGACCGCGATCGTCGGACCGAACGGATCGGGCAAGACAACCACCTTGAAGGCGGTTTCGGGCGAACTGTCGCCCGAAACCGGCAGGGTGACCATCAATGGGCATGATCTCACCGGCCTCAGGCCATGGGAGCTTGCGCTGAAACGCGGCGTCCTGCCGCAATCGACGGTTATTTCCTTCCCCTTCACGGTACGCGAAATCGTCCGTCTCGGCCTTTCGGCCGGCGGCACGGGCAGCCATGCCGCCAACGCCCGCATCGCCGACGATGCGCTCGAAGCCGTCGACCTGGCAGGCTTTGCCGGACGCTTCTATCAAGAGCTCTCGGGTGGCGAGCAGCAGCGCGTCCAGCTTGCGCGTGTCCTTTGCCAGATCTCGGCGCCGGTCAGCGATGGCGAGCCCCGCTATCTCCTGCTCGACGAGCCTGTATCGAGCCTCGACATCCGCCACCAGCTGACGATCATGCAGCTGGCACGCCAATTCTGCGAACGCGGAGGCGGCGTGGTCGCAGTCATGCATGATCTTAATCTGACCGCCATGTTCGCGGACCAGATGGTGATGATGAAGGCCGGCCGTGTCCGCGCAAGCGGGCCGCCAAGGAAGGTCTTGACCGACGAAACCATGGAAGCCGTGTTCGGATGCCGGATGCAGGTCAATGTCACCCCGGCACAAGACGTTCCCTTTGTACTGCCGCAATCGGTGGCGATCTGATCGGCCGCCTGCGCGCCTTTTTCCAAGCTGCCGGAAGCTGTTTGCGATAAGGGCAGGATTTATCGAAACAAAACTCGCCTTCGTGCGTTGTTCCGCTGAATGTCGGCCGAGGCGTGCCTCGCCGATGGGGGTTGAACACGCGCCGGCTGTCTTGGCCGGCGTTGCAGCGAAAGGGAGCTTCATATCATGGCAACGGGCCTCTTCTCGAGTTCGAGCACCAGGAAACGCAACGGCGGACACGGCGAATCCCCTATCGAAGATCAACTCCACGAAATTCGCGAGGACATAGCGGCGCTGGTCGGACTGCTCAGCGAGCGCGGGGCGGCCGTTTCCCACGACGCGAAAGCCAAGGCGAAGGGCGCGCGCGATCGGGCCGAAGCCGATCTTGAAAATCTGCTGACCAGCGGCGAGCAACTGCTCTCGGATTTGCGCGACCGCTATTCCGGAACGGAAAGAGAGATCCGCAGGGCGGTGCGCGAGCATCCGATCGCAACGCTCGGCGCTGCGGCGGCGATAGGCCTTATCGCGGCTGCGCTTCTGCGCCGATAACATTTCCATAGGGGTGAACGACCAGCCGCAGGAAAGCCCGCGCTTCCTGTACCGCTTGACGGGTGATCGGAGTAGCTTGCATGGGAACCCTCGGGGCCGCCTTGTCCGCCTTGCTCGCAGTCGACGTGACCGCCACCGCCTCACGCTACAGGCGCAACGTTGTTCTATGGGCGGTCATCGCGATCTTGCTCGGCACCGCTTACGTCTTCGCGCTGGCAGCGGTCGCGTTGTTTCTCGCGGCACGCTATTCGCCCGTGGCAGCCGCTACCACGATGGCGGTCATTCTGTTCGTGACGGCGTTGATCCTTCTCGGCGTCATGGCAGCGCTTCGTGCCCGCGATCGACGGCTCGCCGAAGCGCGCAGGCGCCGCGCGGCGCTTCAGGCGAATCTGGCGCTTGTTGCCGCCGGAAGCATCGTGCGAAAGCAGCCGCTGCTCGCCGCCGCGACAGCCATCGCGGTCGGAGCCCTGCTTGGTCTCGGCAAGGGCCGCCGTCGCAGCGAAGAGCGCTGATTTCGCGCCGAGGCGGCATGATCTGGCGCGGTAAACGCCCCTCAATCGGGCCTGCGGGTCACCTTCTCCCCGGCAAACCACAGTCTCTCAACCCCCCGCTCCCGCCTGCCAAGAGAGGTTAGGGCAATCACAACTATAGTGGCAGCCGGATCAGCGCGGTCACGCCGGCCGGCAGGTATTCCACCTTGACGGAACTGCCGATGACCTTGTCGAGGCTGCGTTCGATCAGGATCGAGCCGAAGCCCCGTCGTCTGGGTTCGCGAACCGGGGGACCGCCCACCTCCGTCCAGGTCAGGTGCAAGACGGCACCACCGTCTTCGACGACGCTGCGCGCCGTCAGCACGACCTTGCCCTTCGGCACCGAAAGCGAGCCGTACTTCACGGCGTTCGTCGCCAGCTCGTGCAGCACCAGCCCAAGGCCAACCGCCTGGTCCGGCCCCAGCAGGATTTCGTCCTTGTGGATCTCGACCTGTTCGGCATAGTCGCTGACATAGGGGCGCAACTGCTTCGATATCAGCTCGGAAAGGTGGATCGTGCCCCATTCGTAGTCGGACAGCAGCCCGTGTGCGTCCGAGATGGCCTGGAGCCGGCCCGCAAATGCCGCCATGAATTCCACCGGATCGCTCGTCTGTCGAAGCGTCTGACGCGCCAGCGACTGCAGCATTGCCAAGGTATTCTTGACCCGGTGATTCAGTTCCTTGAGCAGAAGTCGCGTCCGCTGCACCGACTCCTGCTGATCTGTGACGTCAATGGTCATGCCCAGGAAGGTCAGCGGAGCACCCTTGCCGTCGCGGTCGAGCACCCTGCCGCGACCAAGCAGCCAGCGCCCGCTGTCGCGGATGCGAAACATGCCGTCATATTCCTCGTTCGCCGCCATAGCCTCCCTGAGCTTGGAGAATGTCGCGATGCGATCGTCGGGATGAATGGCGGCGAAAATCGTCTTGGCACCTACGGAACGCTCGGCCGGGAGCCTGAACATGCGCATCATCGCGCTGTTGCCCGCAACCACGCCGGCACGGATGTCCCAGAGCCAACTGCCGACATTTGCCGCGTCAAGCGCCATGGCGAGGCGTTGCTCCTCGCGCGAAAGTGCCGCTTCCTTGAGTGCACGTCGGCGCGCCTCATCCTTCAGCTTGAGCAGCGAGGCCGCAACATCGGCGACCCGGCGAAGGTCATCGACCAGTTTCGGCGCGATCTCCTGGCGCGGTGCCACATCGAAGACGCAGACGGTACCGACCGCCTGGCCGTCCAGAAGAATGCAGGCGCCTGCATAGAACCGCAGGAACGGCGCATCGGTTACCCTTGGCCGATGACGAAATAGCGGATGCCGGGAAGCATCGAGCACCACGAGGACGCTGTCGGGGTCCGCAATTGTGTGGAGACAGAAGGTTTCGTCGCAACGTTGTCGCGTTTCCGTCGTTCCGACGGCCGCCTTGAACCATTGCCACTCAATGTCAACAAGGCTGACGATCGCGATCGGCGCGCTGAACAGGCTTGCCGCGAGCTTCGCAAGACCGTCGAAGTCGCCGTCCGGCACCGCCATGTCGGGTACGACCGCATGCAGCACGCCAAGTCTTTCGGGGGTGTCGAGCACCTGCGCTACCGCTGGAAGCATCGCCTCGGTCTTCTCGCGCATCCGGTCCAACTCCAAGTCGCGCACCCGCAGCAGAACCGATCAGGGTCCACTGCATGTTTCCTTAAATCGTACCCGATCTAAGGTTAAGAACATGCAGCAGTTCAAAGTGCTACAGCGTCCTTTGCGCGTCTGAAAAGACGCGCAAAGGACGCTGTAGCAGGTTCCGGCCGTCACACCAGTGATCGGTGCTCGCAGCAAAAAAGCAGGACCGCCTTCGCCTTGCAACGGTCTGACGTCGAGAGCGCGCGAGAATATCATGAAACGAAGGCGCGCGAGGTGATGGGCGCCGACGTCTCATCAGGGCCGTAATCGTTCTCGCCCTTCACCTGGAGAATTTCCTGCAGACGCTGGCGGGCGCGATTGACCCGGCTCTTGATGGTGCCCAGTGCGCAGCCGCAGATCGTGGCGGCTTCTTCGTAGGAAAAACCGGACGCGCCGACCAGAATGATGGCTTCACGCTGGTCCGGTGGCAGCTGATCCAAAGCCCGCCGGAAATCCTGAAGATCGAGCGAACCATATTGCTCGGGGTGGTGGGCAAGGGTTTCGGTGAAATGGCCGTCGCTGTCCTGGATCTCCCGGCCGCGCTTGCGCATCTGGCTGTAAAGCTCGTTGCGCAGGATCGTAAAGAGCCAAGCCTTCATGTTGGTACCGATCTCGAAATGGTCCTGTTTCGCCCAGGCTTTCATGATCGTGTCTTGCACGAGATCGTCCGCGCGGTCGTGGCGACCGATCAGCGACATGGCAAAAGCGCGCAGGCTTGGCAGTGCAGCAAGCATCTCACGCTTGAATTCTTGGTTTTCGGACGACATTCCGGCGGTTACTCCCTGCCTTGCAGAGCCGATCGGCCTTGCAGAGTCGAGTGCTGTTCCGCTGCGTCCAGCTTTTCCAGCAGATCGAGAAAGCGGGTTGGAATCGCCTCCTCCTGTACTGATTGATAGAGCGCTTTCAGCTTCGCCGCGATCTGTGCATTCGGATCGTCGGTCGACGAGCTTGTGCCAATCGGCCGCCCTGCCCCTGAATTATACCTCATTTTACAATCGTCACCTTCGAGAGTTCGCCTGCACCATAACGCAGAGGAAAAATGAAATGTTCCGGCGCGGAACCTTTTTTTCGGCGGGGCGTTTCCGCGTGGTGACAGAAATAAAAAACTGACCGAGGGAGTCCTGCATGGCACTGTCGAACCGGATCGCTCCACTTCTGCCTTATTTGCGCCGTTACTCACGCGCGCTGACCGGCTCACAAACTTCGGGCGATGCTTATGTAGCCGCGGTTCTTGAAGCTCTTATCGCCGATACCACGATCTTTCCAGAAGCAAGCAGCGACAGGGTCGCCTTGTTTCGCCTCTACACTTCATTGTTTGGTTCATCCTCGGTCCTGATCCCGGAGCCGGTTTCGCCCTTCGCCTGGGAACAACGGGCGTCGGTCAACCTTGCGGCGGTGTCACCGCTTGCTCGCCAGGCCTTTCTGCTCGTGTCGGTCGAGGGCTTCAGCCCATCCGAGGCTGCAGAGGTGCTTAACGTCGATTCAGCCAGATTAAGCGATCTTCTCGAGCGGGCCTCGCAGGAAATCTCCCGCCAGGTTGCCACCGATATCATGATTATAGAGGATGAACCGCTGATCGCGATCGACATCGAACAGATGGTCAAGAGCCTCGGCCATCACGTCACCGGTATTGCACGCACCCGGGACGAGGCAATCGCTCTTTACAAGGAAACCAAGCCGGGAATGGTGCTCGCCGACATCCAGTTGGCCGACGGCAGTTCCGGCATAGATGCCGTCAACGAGATCCTTAAAACCAGCGCCATCCCGGTGATTTTCATCACCGCATTCCCCGAAAGGCTGCTTACCGGCGAACGGCCCGAGCCGACATTCCTTGTTACAAAGCCCTTCAACCCTGACATGGTCAAGGCGCTTATCAGCCAGGCACTCTTCTTCAACGAGTCGACGAAAGCGGCGGCCTGAGCCGCAAACCAACCGCGATATTCCTGAGATCTTTCTGAAAAGCTCACGGTGCCAAACGCAAAACAGCCAGTGCCGAGGGAAGGGCACTGGCTGAGCTGAATCAACTCACAGAGGGGATGTGAGTTGGCAACCGGCGGTATGCCTCCGGCGTCACATTGGGGGCGATGTGCGCCACCGTCCGGTTGTACGCAAAAACGCGCGAAGGAAAAAAAGGTTCCAATAAAAAATGACATCGACGCGGCACCGTTATCGCATCGCCTCCAGCTCGGCGCGATGCCGGTAAAGCGTGAGAAACCGCCGATAGTCGCGGTCGTAGAAGTCGCGCGAGGCAGCATCGGGAAGACGGACCTCGCCGCCGCACGCCATTGCCGATCCGGCCTTTGCGAGACCGGAATAGAGACCGCCGGCGACAGCAGCCGCCATCGCGGTGCCGAGCAGCACTGCATCGGGCGTCTCGGGCGCAACGACGCGGCAGCCGGTGGCGTCGCAATAGAGCTCCATCAGCAACGGATTGCGCACATGGCCGCCGGTCACGTGCAGCGTGTCGAGGTTATATCCCGCCCCTTTCATCATCTCGAGGATGTGCCGTATTCCGAGCGCAATCGCAACACAGGTGCGCCAGTAGAGACGGCAAAGCGCATCAAAGGATGAATCGAGCGCGAGGCCGCTGATGACGCCGAGCGCATGCGGATCGGCCAGCGGCGACCGGTTGCCGTGAAAATCAGGTAGGACGTGCAGTCGTCCGGCGAAGCTCGGGCCGTGCAGCGCACGCAGTTCCTGCACGCGCTCGATGATCTTCATGTGCGTCTCCGCGGTCGGCTCCCGCCCGGCACCATGCATGCGGACGATATGGTCGAGGAGCGCGCCTGTCGCCGATTGCCCGCCCTCGACCAACCAGCAGCCCGGAAACACCGCTTCGAAATACGGCCCCCACATGCCGAAGCCGGGCTTCATATCGCGCGAAAAGGCGACGATGCAGCTTGACGTGCCGCCGATGAGGGCCAGCTGCCGTTCGAGATTTGCGGGCTCGGCGGCAAATCCACCGAGCACGCCGAGCGCGCCGGCATAGGCGTCGATCAGCCCCGGTGCAACGCGGCATTCCGTATCGAGCCCAAGCTCCGCCGCCGCCGCCGCGCTCAAGCGCCCGACGGCACTTCCGACGGGCAGGGTTTCGTCAGGCAATCTTCCCCGGTCGAGAAGGTCCCCGAGACCGATCTGTTCGAGATAGTCCTGCTGCCAGCCACTCCCCTTGTGCGCCAGATAATTCCATTTTGCCGTCAGGGTGCACCGCGAGCGAGCCGCGCTGCCTGTCGCGCGCCACGACATGTAATCCGCAAGATCGAAAAAATAGCCCGCCCTCTCCCATTGCCGCGGCAGGTTCCGCTTCAGCCACATCAGCTTCGGCATTTCCATCTCCGGCGACATCACGCGGCCGGAATGATGAAGAACGGGATGCTCCGTCGACGTACAGAAATCGGCCTCCGCCAGCGCCCGGTGATCCAGCCAGACTATCGTGTCCCAGCGCGCTTCACCGCCGCGATTGACCGAAAGCGGTGCGCCATCGCGGTCGCGCACGACAAGCGAGCAGGTCGCGTCGAAACCGATGGCCGCAACGCTCTCGGGCCGGACACCGGCGTTGTCTCGTGCCGCCTTGACCGCCCCGCACACGGCCGCCCAGATATCCTCGGAGTCATGCTCGGCGTGGTTTTCTTCCGGCCGGTTCATGGCAATCGGCCTGTCGGCCCGCGCGAGAAGCTTGCCTTTCCGGTCGAAAAAGCCGGCACGGGCGCTACCGGTTCCGATATCGACCGCAACGACCAATTCGCGCATCAATGGAAGTCCCCGTCCCGAGATCATGGTGATTTTAGAGAGCTCAGAGTCGGACACGGACAGAAAACCGCTGCACGATCCGCGATCCTGTTCTGAATTACTGCCGGACAAACTGTATCAATTCGCCCATGTCGTCAAACAGCACATCGGGATCCAGTCTGGCCAGCGCCTGCCGGTGCAGGTCGTTTCGCGCGTGGCTTGCACCGGCGAAGGCGAAGACGCGCATGCCGGCGGCTTTCGCCGCTTCGATACCGGCCGGGCTATCCTCCACGACGATGCAGTCGGCGGGGATGTAGCCCATTTGCGCGCTCGCATGAAGGAAGAGATCGGGTGCCGGTTTGCCGTGCGCCACCATGCTTGCGCTGAAGATGTGTGGCTCGAAAAGGTCGATCAGTCCGGTCACTGTCAAGGAAAGACGAATGCGCTCGGGCTGGCTCGACGAAGCAACGCAGCAAGCACCATCGAGCTGCTCGACCGCCCGGCGAATGCCGTCAACGGGCCTCAGTTCCTCGCGGAAGCGTGCATAGAGACGCGTGCGCATCCCTTCCAGAAAGGCGTCGTCGGTCGCAAGGCCGTGTTCGTCGCGAAGGATAGCGGACATGGTCTTCAGACTGCGGCCCAGAAAGCGTTCGCTCGCCTCCGCCGTCGTCATCGATACGCCGGCCGCATCCAGCGCCTCGACCAGAACGGCGAGCGAGATCGGCTCGCTGTCGACCAGGACACCGTCACAGTCGAAAATGATCAGCCCAGGGCCGTCCGCCATCGGCTCTATTCCCCGAGTTTGCCATCCAGATAGAGCTGGAGCGTTGCGCGTGTGCCCTTTTCCCAGAGTGTTTTCAATGCATGTCCGAAGCGCCGCCGGAAAAGGTCGGATCGGGCGACATCGCCGAAGATGTCGGAGAGCCCAAGAAAGGCCATCGGATCGTCCTTGGCCGCAAGGGCGGCGGCCTGCAGCCGGTCGGCGCTCTCATCGTTGAAGACGATATCCTTGCCGCTGTCTGATTTGCCGGCGAAGTAGCGGCACCAGAAGGCGGACACGAGCGAAAGACCCACGACGTCCTCGCCGCGGCGGAGCCGGTCGGCCGTCGAAGGCAGGATGAATTTCGGCTGGCGGTTCGAACCGTCCTGAGCCAGTCGCGGGATCGTGTCGCCGATCTTCGGATTGGCGAAGCGGGTTTCGATCAGCTTGTAGTAATCCTTGAGATCCGTGTCCGGAACCGGCGGAATGACCGGGATGATCTCGTCGTGCTCGAGTTTTGAGAGAAAGGCGCGGATCAGCGGCTCCTCCATCGCCTCGTGGACGAAATGGATGTCGAGCAGCGCGGCCGGATAGGCGATCGCCGCATGGCCGCCGTTCAGAATGCGGATCTTCATATGCTCATAAGGCGCGACGTCCGGCACGAACTGCACGCCCACCTTTTCCAATGCGGGGCGGCCTTGCGGGAAACGATCCTCCAGCACCCATTGCTTGAATTCTTCGCAAAAGACCGGCCATGCATCGTCGATGCCGTAGTCCGAAGCGACGATACCGATTTCCCGGGAACCAGTCGCCGGCGTGATGCGGTCGACCATGCCATTCGGAAATGCGACATTGGAGTCGATCCAATCCGCGAATGCGGGATCCGAAAGGCGCGCGAGGCCGGAAACGGCAGCATGCGTCACCTCGCCATTGCCTGGGATATTGTCGCAGGACATGACGGTGAAGGGCGGTATGCCCCTGGCTCTACGCTCGGCGAGGCCTGCCAGAATGAAACCGAAGACCGTTTTCGGCGAGGTTGGATTGCGCGCGTCCTCGACGATGGCCGGGTGGGCCGGATTGAAAACGCCCGACGCCGGATCGATGAAATAGCCGCCTTCGGTGATCGTCAGCGACACGATGCGAATGAACGGGCTTGCAAGTTGCGCCACGATGGCCGGCGTATCACCGGGCTTCAGATAGGCGATCATCGCGCCGGTGACATGCGCGCCGGTGCGGTTGTTGTCCTGTTCCACCACCGTCGTCAGGAAATCCTGCGCTTCGAGCTTGGCCCGCATCACCTCGTCCGACGGCAACACCCCTGCCCCGATGATCGCCCAGTCATGGTCGAGCCCCAGGTTGAAGAGATCGTCGAGATAAACGGCCTGGTGCGCGCGGTGAAAGTTGCCGACACCGAAATGGACGATGCCGGCCCGGAGATCGTGCCGATCATACTTCGGAACGCCAGCCTTGGCCTTGACGGCATCGAGTGTGGCGAGGGAGAGTTTGGTCGTCATCCTATCGTTCCTTTCGAGAACCCGTCCTGCGACGAAGCCTCAGCTCATCCAGTTGCCGCCATCGACGTTGTAGGTCTGTGCGACGATGTAGTCGGCTTCCGGCGAGGCGAGGAAAATCGCCATGCCGGTGAGATCTTCGGCTGTGCCCATCCGTCCGTAAGGGACGTCTTCGCCGACCAGCCGCTTTTTTTCGCCGAGCGGACGGTTCTCGTACTTGGCAAAGAGCGCGTCGACGCCCTCCCAGTGCTCGCCGTCGACGACGCCCGGGGCAATGGCGTTCACATTGATGCGGTGCTTGATGAGATCGAGTCCGGCCGATTGCGTGAGACTGATGATGGCAGCCTTGGTCGCGCAATAGACCGCCACCAGCGCCTCGCCGCGGCGGCCCGCCTGGCTCGCCATGTTGATGATCTTACCGCCGCGCCCCTGCGCAATCATCTGCCTGGCGGCCGCCTGCAGCGTGAAGAGCGTGCCGGCAACATTGATGGAGAATAGCTTTTCGTAACTTTCTCTGGTGATCTCGACGACCGGCGCCAGATCGAAGAGGGCGGCATTGTTGATCAGGATATCGAGACCGCCGGCGCGCTCGACAACCGCGGCGATCGCTGCATCGATCGACTCCTGTCGGGTCACATCCATTTCGACGGCGTAGGCTGCCGGTCCGATTTCCGCGGCCGTCTGCTTCGCCCGGTCGATATTGATGTCGGCAATCGCGACCGTCGCGCCCTCACGCACATAGGCCTCTGCGAAGGCGCGGCCGATTCCCCGCGCGGACCCGGTGATCAGCGCGCTTTTCCCTTCGAGACGTTTCATCGAATTGCCAATCCCTTTTCGTCAAACTTGTGCAGGCGCTGGACGTCCGGCGTCAGGAAGACCTGGTCGCCATGTGTCACGGCGAAATCGCCGCTGACGCGCGCCGTCAATGTGCCGATGCTGTCGGCGTTCACGTGCAGGAAGGTGTCGGAGCCGAGATGTTCGGCCACACCAACCGTTCCCCTCCACGTTCCCTGGTCCTTCGAAAGCACCAGATGTTCTGGGCGGATGCCGATCGTATGGGCCTGATAGGTGGCCGCCGGCGCCCCCGAAATAAAATTCATCTTCGGCGAGCCGATAAAGCCCGCGACGAAGAGATTGTCCGGCTTGTGATAAAGGTCGAGCGGCGAGCCCACCTGCTCGATCCGTCCGCGGTTGAGCACGACGATCTTGTCGGCCATTGTCATGGCTTCCACCTGATCGTGGGTGACATAGACCATCGTCGTCTTCAGCTGCTGGTGAAGCTGACTGATCTCGAGCCGCATGTTGACACGCAGCGCCGCATCGAGGTTCGAAAGCGGCTCGTCGAACAGGAAGGCTTCCGGCTGACGGACAATGGCGCGGCCGATCGCGACGCGCTGGCGCTGGCCGCCGGAAAGCTGGCGGGGTTTGCGGTCGAGATAGTCGGTGAGGTTCAGCACCCGGGCGGCGTCAGCCACCTTCTTGTCGATGACGGCCTTGTCCTCGCCCGCCATCTTCAAGGGAAAGGCGATGTTGGAGCGCACGCTCATATGCGGATAAAGCGCATAGGACTGGAACACCATCGAGAGGCCGCGCCTTGCCGGCGGCAGGTCGGTCGCCTTCTTGCCGTCGATGACGATCTCGCCGTCGCTGACATCTTCCAGCCCCGCGATCAATCGCAGCAGCGTGGACTTGCCGCAGCCGGACGGCCCGACGAAGACGACGAATTCGCCGTCATTGATGTCGAGGTCGATCGAAGGAATGACGGCGTGGGCGCCGAAGACTTTCGATACGTTCTTGAGTGTGATGCTTCCCATGGTCGTATCCTTATTTGACCGCGCCGAAGGTCAGGCCGCGTACAAGCTGCTTCTGCGAGAACCAGCCGAGAATGAGGATGGGGGCGATCGCCATCGTGGAGGCGGCCGAGAGCTTCGCGTAGAAAAGGCCTTCCGGGCTCGAATAGGAGGCGATGAAGGCGGTCAGCGGTGCCGCTTTCGCCGCGCTCAGGTTCAGGGTCCAGAACGCCTCGTTCCAGGCGAGAATGATGTTGAGGAGCAGCGTCGAGGCAATGCCGGGGATCGCCATCGGCGTCAGCACGTAGATGATCTCCTTGGAGAGCGAGGCGCCATCCATGCGTGCCGCTTCGAGAATCTCGCCGGGGATTTCCTTGAAATAGGTGTAGAGCATCCAGATGATGATCGGCAGGTTGATCAGCGTCAGGACGATCACCAGGCCGGTGCGCGTGTCGAGAAGCCCCGTGTTGCGGAACATCAGATACATCGGCACCAGCACGCCGACGGGCGGCATCATCTTGGTGGAAAGCATCCACATCAGCACGTCCTTGGTCCGCTTCGTCGGCGCGAAGGCCATGGCCCAGGCCGACGGAATGGCGATGACGAGGCCGAGCAGCGTCGAGCCGAAAGACACGACGACCGAATTCATGAAGTGCTTGAAATAGTCCGAGCGGCTTTGCACCTCATGGTAGTTTTCCGTCGTCCAATCGAAGAAGAGGAGCGACGGAGGCGAGGCGATCGCCTGCGCTTCGGTCTTGAAGCTCGTCAGGAACGTCCAGAGGATCGGGAAGAAGATCAGGATGCCGACCGTCCAGGCGACGACCGTGACAACCAGCTTGCGTCGGGTCGAAACATTGCGTGCCATGGCTCAAGCCTCCAATGTCTTGCCGATCATGCGCATCAGGAAGAATGCGACGATATTGGCGAGGATGACCGCGATTATGCCGCCGGCGGAAGCGCCGCCCACGTCGAACTGCAGGAGAGCCTGCGCATAGACGAGGAAGGTGAGATTCGTGCTTTGCGTACCGGGGCCGCCATTGGTGGTGACGAGGATCTCGGCGAAGACCGAGAGCAGGAAGATCGTCTGGATCAGGATCACAACGGTGATCGCACGAGAAAGATGCGGCAGCACCAGATAGAAGAAGCGGCTCCAGGCGCCTGCGCCATCCATCTGCGCGGCCTCCTTCTGCTCCTCGTCGAGCGACTGCAACGCCGTCAGAAGAATGAGAGTCGCGAAGGGCAGCCATTGCCAGGCGACGATGATGATGATCGAGACAAGCGGCGCATTTGCGAGAAAGTCATAGGGCTGAAGGCCCACGAGCTTGGCGACCCAGGCAAAGAGCCCGTTCACCGGATTCATGAACATGTTTTTCCAGACCAGCGCCGCAACGGTCGGCATGATCAGGAAGGGCGCGATCACCAGGATGCGCACGATCCCCTGCCCGAACATCGGCTGGTCGAGAAGAAGCGCGAGGGCGATGCCGCCGACCACCGTGATGAACAACACGCCGAGGACGATGGCGAGCGTATTGAAGATCGCCTGGAAGAAGGCCGGGTCGGTCAGGAAATAAGTGTAGTTGGAGAGGCCGGCGAACTCTTCCATTCCCGGCATCAGCAGATTGTAGCGCAGAAGCGAGAAATAGATGGTCATGGCCAACGGAACGATCATCCAGGCCAAAAGCAAAAGCACCGAAGGCGCGATCATCAGCCGCGCGGCGGAGCGGGTGTGCAAGGTCGCCATGGCGTTCCCCTGTGATTGTCAACGCTGTTCCATGAAAGGGCTTGCGCGGTTTGCCGCGCATGCCGGACGCGCCCGCTGTCGATCCAAAAAGACAGAGCGGGAAGCGGGCGGACGAACCGCCTGACGCTTTCCCCTCCCGCCCTGGGAGTTGCCGGGACACCAGCCGTTTCCGGCCAGCGCCCCGGCCCTTGGGAGCCCTACTTGATGTAGCCTGCCTTGGTCATTTCGCGGGTCGTCAGTTGCTGCGCGCTCGCAAGCGCCTGATCGACGCTCATCTGACCGGCAAGTGCGGCCGAGAACTGCTGGCCGACAGCCGTACCCAGTCCTTGGAATTCCGGAATCGCCACGAACTGCACGCCGACATAAGGCACCGGCTTGACCGCCGGGTTCTTCGGGTCGGCCGCGTTGATCGAGTCGAGCGTCATCTTCGCAAACGGCGCCGCCTTCTGGTATTCCGGGTTCTCATAGAGAGAGGTGCGGGTGCCGGGAGGCACGTTTGCCCAGCCTTCCTTCTCGGCAACGAGCTTCAGATAGTCCTTGCCGGTCGCCCAAGCGATGAACTTCTGCGCCGCGTCCGCCTTTTGCGTGCCCGCCGGCACAGCGAGGTTCCAGGCCCAGAGCCAGTTGCCGCGCTTGCCGAGCCCGGTGTCGGGCGCAAGCGCGAAGCCGACCTTGTCGGCAACCGTCGATTCCTTCGGGTTGGTCACGAAGGAAGCGGCAACCGTCGCGTCGATCCACATGCCGCACTTGCCGGTCTGGAAGAGCGACAGGTTTTCGTTGAAGCCGTTCGAGGAGGCACCGGGCGGGCCTGCGTCATTCATCAGCTTGACGTAGAAGTCGAGTGCGTTCTTCCATTCCGGCTGGTCGAACTGCGGCGTCCATTTCTCGTCGAACCAGCGCGCACCGAAGGCATTCGCGGTCGCCGTCAGGAAGGCCATGTTCTCGCCCCAGCCTGCCTTTCCGCGCAGGCAGATGCCGTAGATTTCATTGTCCTTGTCGGTGATCTTGCGGGCCGCTTCGGCAATGAAATCCCAGGTCGGTGCGTCCGGCATAGTTAGGCCGGCCTTCTCGAACAGGTCCTTGCGGTACATCACCATCGAGCTTTCGCCGTAGAAGGGCGCGGCATAGAGCTTGCCGTCGATCGTCAGTCCGCTGCGGATCGCCGGCAGCAGGTCATCGACGTCGTAGTCGGCGCCAAGATTGTCGAGCGGCAGCAGCCAGCCCTGCTTGGCCCAGATCGGCACTTCATACGTGCCGATCGTCATGATGTCGTACTGCCCGCCCTTCGTGGCGATATCCGTCGTCACGCGCTGGCGCAGCACGTTTTCCTCGAGCGTTACCCACTCGAGCTGAATATCCGGATTTTTAGAGGTGAAATCATCCGTCAGCTTCTGCATCCGGATCATGTCGCCGTTGTTCACGGTCGCGATGGTCAGGGTTTCTGCTTGGGCCAGACCCGCCAAAGCGACTGCCGAGCATGTGCCCAGCAGGAAAGTTCTCAAGTTCATCGACTTCCTCCCAGAAGAAAATGAGCATTTGCCTTGCTCATGGGCAATTACTCACCCGTTGACGCAAAATGTCAATGCGCATTCGTTGCTGCGACGCACGCGAAATTCTAATGAGCTGTTTTAGCTATGGATTTTTTATCGAGCGGGTGTCCGAACGCCAGCCGCGACGGCGCCGCCGCGCCGTTCTAAAAACGTCGAGCGCGCCCGGGCAGGTTTCGAACGAGTCGATCTCGACCGATTCAAGCGCCGAGCAGAAAGTCGGCAGTGGTTTCGTCGGTGATAAGGCCATTGATGATGCGGCCCTTGAGCGCCGCGCGGAGCGCCTGGTATTTGCGCTTGCCTTTGGCAATACCGATGACCGACGCGCGCTCGCGCGGCGGCAGCGGAATGGAGGCGACGCGCTCGTTGATGCTGCCGGCGAGCAGTTCGCCCTGGTGGTCGAACATCCAGCCGCAGATCTCGCCTGCGGCACCGGCTGCCATCAGCCGCGCCATTTCCTCGCGCGCCAGAAAGCCGTCCTCGCAGAGCGGTGCGTCCGGCCCGAGTTCGCCTACGCCGACGAAGGCGGCATTGGCCTCCGCGCCGAGCTTGAGTGCGAGTTTCACCAGGCTCTGCTTGTGAAGAACCTCCCGCTCCTCGGCCGACGAGACGAGAACCGGCAGGGGCATGGGAAAATGGCGCGCCTTGATGGTATCCGCCATGCTGAAGATGACGTTGTAATAGGCGGCGGAGCCATCGAGCCTGATATTGCCGGTCAGCGAGACAATGCGATGCTGCGGGCACTCCATCGAGGGCAGCTGGTCGATGGTTGCCTTCAGCGTCCGCCCCGTCCCGATCGCCAGAACCACCGGGTCCGTCGATTTCAGCCAGCGCTCGATCTCCACCGCGCCGGCCTCGGCGATGCCGACGGTCATCGAGTTCGAGCCCGGATCGCTCGGTACTACATCGACGTGCTTCAGCTCGTATTTTTCCTTGAGCCGGGCGGCCGCCTCCAGACAGGCGGCAATCGGATGATCGAGCCGCACCTTGATTAGCCGCTCGGCCATGGCGAGGGAGACGAGGCGCTGCGCCGATTGCCGCGAAATGCCCATGATCGACGCGATCTCGTCCTGCGTCCGACCGGCGACATAGTATAGCCAGCCAGCCCGGGCAGCATCGTCCAGCCTGTTATTGGTCTCCGGCCTGCGCGCCATGCGGTTGACTCCTTCCCCTTCGATTTGCTGCCACTATTTGCCCTACCCTGTCAAACAAACGTGGAGGTCGACTGCAGCGCCGTGCATTTTTCAGACGCACAAAGGTCGCTGTAGCGCTTTGAATTGCTGCGTATTTCGCCGATCGACTCAGATTTAGGGCAACACGCAGCAAGATGCGCGAAGACAAAGCCTCAATTCTCAAGGCGTTCGGAATTCCCGAACTAAACTTTTACCGTTTGATAAAAAAATAAAGCGTGTTACCGTTCTCTCATCCTGAGAAACATTGGGAGCAAAAAATGGGAACGACGCAATCTGGGATCCTTGGCGGCCGACTGCCGCTTAAGGAATACGAAGACAATTTCTCCGACCTTCATCCACCGCTCGACAAACACGAGGCTCTGGTCGCTTCCGACCGCTGCTACTTCTGTCATGATGCGCCGTGCATGACGGCCTGTCCCACCTCGATCGACATCCCGATGTTCATCCGGCAGATTGCAACAGGGAATCCGATCGGCTCGGCGAAAACGATTTTCGACCAGAACATTCTCGGCGGCATGTGCGCCCGCGTCTGTCCCACCGAAACGCTCTGCGAGCAGGCCTGCGTGCGCAACACGGCCGAGGAGCGGCCGGTCGAGATCGGCAGGCTGCAGCGTTACGCGACCGACATCGCGATGAAGGAGAACAAGCAATTCTATGCCCGCTCCGCCTCGACCGGTCGCAAGGTCGCCGTGGTCGGTGCCGGCCCCGCGGGGCTTGCCTGCGCACATCGGCTTGCGGTCAAAGGCCATGACGTCGTCATCTATGATGCCCGCGAGAAATCCGGCGGCCTCAATGAATATGGTATCGCCGCCTATAAGTCGGTGGACGACTTCGCCCAGAAGGAGGTCGATTACGTCCTTTCGATCGGCGGCATCGAGGTGCGTCACGGACAGGCGCTCGGCCGCGACTTCTCGCTGACTGACCTGACGGAGCAATATGATGCCGTCTTCCTCGGCCTCGGGCTCACCGGTGTCAATGCGCTCAGGATCGAAGGCGAGAATGCCGAGGGCGTCGAAGACGCCGTCGACTTCATTGCAGCCTTGCGCCAGTCGAAGACCAAGGCCGACATCCCGGTCGGCCGCCGGGTCGTGGTGCTCGGCGGCGGCATGACCGCCATCGATGCGGCCGTCCAGGCAAAGCTGCTCGGGGCCGAAGAAGTGACGATCTGCTATCGCCGCGGAAAGGAGCAGATGAATGCTTCCGAGTTCGAGCAGGATCTCGCGTCGTCCAAGGGCGTCACCATCCGCCACTGGCTGCAGCCGAAGCGCATCGCGCTGAAGGACGGCAGGGTCGCCGGCATCGAGCTCGAGTACACCACGCTCGACAACGGCAAGCTGACGACAACAGGGGAAACGGGTATCATCGCAGCCGACCAGATTTTCAAGGCCATCGGCCAGACGTTCGAAGCCTCTGGCCTCGGCGCACTTCAGCTGGAGGGCGGACGCATCATCATCGATGCGGAAGGCCGCACGTCGCTCGCCAGTGTCTGGGCGGGCGGCGACTGCGTGCTTGGCGGGGAGGACCTCACCGTTTCCGCCGTCGCCATGGGGCGTGATGCCGCCGAATCGATCGACAAGGCTTTCGCCGCGGCTCAGCCGCTGGCGAGTGCCGTCGCGTGAAGAGCGGAACAGGATCGAGAGGACGAAACAATGGCTGATCTTCGCAACAATTTTGTCGGCATCAAATCCCCGAACCCGTTCTGGCTCGCTTCGGCGCCGCCGACGGACAAGGCCTATAACGTCGAACGCGCCTTCAAGGCCGGCTGGGGCGGCGTCGTCTGGAAGACACTCGGAGAGGAAGGACCGCCGGTCGTCAACGTCAACGGACCGCGCTACGGCGCAATCTGGGGCGCAGACCGGCGCCTGCTCGGATTGAACAATATCGAGCTCATCACCGACCGCGACCTTTATGTGAACCTGCGCGAGATGAAGCAGGTGAAGATGAACTGGCCGGACCGGGCGCTCATCGCCTCGATAATGGTGCCGTGCGAGGAAAATGCCTGGAAGGCGATCCTGCCGCTCGTCGAGGAAACCGGCGCCGACGGCATCGAACTCAACTTCGGCTGTCCGCACGGCATGTCCGAACGCGGCATGGGATCGGCAGTCGGCCAGGTGCCGGAATATATCGAGATGGTCGTGCGCTGGTGCAAACAGTACACGCGCATGCCGGTGATCACCAAGCTGACGCCGAACATCACCGACATCCGCAAGCCTGCCCGCGCCGCCAACGCGGGCGGGACCGACGCCGTCTCGCTGATCAACACGATCAACTCGATCACCTCGGTCAATCTCGACACGTTCTCACCGGAGCCCTCGATCGACGGCCGGGGCAGCCACGGCGGCTATTGCGGCCCGGCGGTCAAGCCGATTGCGCTCAACATGGTGGCCGAGATTGCCCGCGATCCGGAAACCCGCGGGCTCCCGATCTCCGGCATCGGCGGCATCACCACCTGGCGCGACGCGGCCGAATTCCTGGCGCTCGGCGCCGGCAATGTGCAGGTCTGCACGGCGGCGATGACCTACGGCTTCAAGATCGTCCAGGAAATGATCTCCGGCCTTTCCGACTGGATGGACGCCAAAGGCCACCGCACGCTCGACGATATCTGCGGCCGCGCCGTGCCCAACGTCACGGACTGGCAGTATCTCAACCTCAACTACGTCGCCAAGGCGAAGATCGACCAGGACGCCTGCATCAAATGCGGCCGCTGTCACATCGCCTGCGAGGACACCTCGCACCAGGCGATCACCCAGTTCGTCAACGGCGTGCGTCATTTCGAGGTGATCGAGGAGGAATGCGTCGGCTGCAATCTCTGCGTCAACGTCTGTCCGGTCGACAACTGCATCACCATGGAACCGCTCGCAGCGGGCACGCTTGACAAGCGTACCGGCAAGCCGGTCGACCCGAACTACGCCAACTGGACGACGCATCCGAACAATCCGATGGCCCGCCAGGCCGCCGAGTGACGGAACGCCGATAAACCGGAAGGCCGCCGGGAGAGACCCCGGCGGCCTTCGCATTTGCGTGCGCTGGAACTCGATCAATACCGTTGTCGATCTCGCCATCTGCAACGGTTCAGCGGACAGCGATCCAGACCTCATAGCGCGCACGGTCGCCGACCGACGCATGACGGTCTACGCGGCACCCGCCTATCGCGCATGCGCGGTCTGGCCGTAAACAAAACTTATACCGACAAAGCTCCGGGTGGTGATCGACAAACGCGCCGAGCGGTTGCCGCCCATCGCGGAATCCGGACGCGGTCGAGTAATGGCCCAACCACGGGCACGAGTCACGAAAACGAAACGGTTTGTGTCGAAAACGCAAGTTGTCGGCACTGGCGATCTGGTTAATAAGGGACGTAATCAGCAATAGCCGGCCGCAGCCGGCAGACATCGGGCAGAGTGCTTGACGATCTTTTCCACCAGTGCACGCAAGAAGACACACCTGATCTCCGGGGCCGTGCTCGGCACATTCATCCTCTGCCATTTCTTCAATCATTCGCTCGGCCTCATCTCCATCAACGCCATGGAAGCTGGAAGGCGGACGTTCAACCTCCTTTGGCACAGCGTGCCCGGAACGATACTGCTCTACGGCGCGCTGCTCCTGCATTTCATGATGGCGCTCGACAGCCTCTACCGGCGCCAGACGCTCAGAATGCCCGCCCGTGAAGCGTTGAAGATTGTCTTCGGCCTCAGTCTGCCCTTCGTGCTGATGGCGCATGTGGTCGCCACCCGTGTGGAACCCATCTTCTCCGGGGTAGAAGCCACTTATCCCGAAATCCTTCGAACGCTTTGGTCGAGTTCCATCAACACCACCCGGCAAACGGCGGCGCTTCTCCTTGCCTGGGGCCACGGATGTCTCGGCGCCTGGTTCTGGATGCGCGGCCGCCCCTGGTTTCCCCGTTATGAAATCCTGCTCTATACGATTGCCCTGCTCGTCCCGATCTTTGCGCTGCTCGGCTTCATCAACGGTGCGCGGTCGCTTGAGCGCGACTATGCCGAACATGGCGGTTATGGTGACAAGGCTTATGTGAGCGAGGCGAAACTGCGGGTCGATCCGGCCCTGATGGAAAACATCCGCCTGGCGCTCTACGCCGGTTTCGGCGGTTTGATCGCCGGCACATTCGCCCTTCGCGCCCTGCCCGCGCGCGGTCGCATTCGCGTCCGCTATCCCGACGGCCGTGTCGCGGCAGTCAGTCTTGGTTTCAGCGTTCTCGAGGCGAGCCGTGCTGCGGGAATTCCCCATGTCTCCGTCTGCGGTGGACGTGGCCGCTGCTCGACGTGCAGGGTTCGCGTCATCCAGGGCCTGGATGGCCAGCCGGCACCGGAGGCCGCGGAACTGGCGACGTTGACCCGGATCGGCGCGCCCGACAATGTGCGGCTCGCTTGCCAGTTCCGCCCGGTTCACAGCGTGACCGTCGTCCCCATTCTCGACACCGACAGCCTGGGAATAAAGAAGCAGCTCGCCCAGCAGAACGGCGAGGGCCGCGAGCGCCGGATCGCCGTACTCTTCTGCGATCTGCGTGACTTTACCCGCATCGCCGAGCACAGGCTGCCTTTCGATACGGTGTTCCTGCTCAACCGCTACTTCGAAATGGTCGGCGAGGCCGTCGAAAGCTCCGGCGGCGTGATCGACAAGTTCATCGGCGACGGCGCGTTTGCGATCTTTGGGTTGAAGAGCCCATTCCAGGAAGCATGCCTTCAATCGCTTGCGGCCGCAGTGCGATTGTCCAACGGGGTTCGAGCGCTCAATCAGACATT
Organism: Sinorhizobium sp. 8-89; assembly: GCF_030124325.1. Classification (GTDB taxonomy): domain Bacteria; phylum Pseudomonadota; class Alphaproteobacteria; order Rhizobiales; family Rhizobiaceae; genus Sinorhizobium. The sequence continues at coordinate 88,003 of NZ_JASKLR010000003.1, read as the reverse complement.
CCAAGGTGAGCTCGAGCAACCGCTGCGACTGGCGATCGGCCTGCACGCCGGCGCGGCAATCATCGGCGAGATGGGCTATGGCCGGGCGACCTCGCTGACGGCGGTCGGCGATACGATCAACACCGCAAGCCGGCTCGAGGGTCTGGCGAAAGAGCATGATGCCGAACTCGCGGTTTCGGTGGAACTCGTCCGTCGCGCCGGCCTCGATCTCGAGGGCAACATGCGGCTCGATATCGGCCTACGCGGCCGTCAGGCGAAGCTCGAAACCTGGATCATTGGCGATGCAGCGCAGATTTCCGAAGTGCTGCCGGCGCCGGGTTGAGCGGCGAGGAGCTACCGCATCTGATTGACCCCGCTCCCGCGCGGGGAGAGCGTGCGGCATGCGGAAGAGGTCATCCAGCGACCTATCCTCCTTCGTCGTGCTCCGACGAGGGTTGCTCGCTTACCTGCAGTCCGTCGACGAACAACCGCTCAAGGAATCGCGCGGCATCCTCGAAGCGCCCGTCGCCGGCGTTCTCCTGTCCTAGCACGGCGCGAACCTGCACATCGAAGTCGGCATAGTGCTGCGTCGTGGACCATATTGCGAAGATCAGGTGATAGGGATCGCATTTGGCGATCTTGCCGGCCTTTGCCCATGCGCGGATCACCTCGGCCTTCTCGTCGACGAGTGCTTTCAACGGGCCCTTCAGCTCGTCCTCGATATGAGGCGCCCCCTGTAGCACTTCGTTGGCAAACAGCCGGCTTTCGCGCGGGAACTCGCGCGCCATCTCCAGTTTTCGGCGGATGTAGCTACGGATCTCGGCAACCGGGTTTCCGTCGGCATTGAACTCGCGCAGCGGATCGAGCCAGGTATCGAGCACGCGGTCGATCAGCGCACGGTGCATCGCCTCCTTGGTGCGGAAATAATAAAGCAGGTTCGGCTTCGACATGCCCGCCACTTCCGCGATCTGATCAATGGTCGAGCCGCGAAAGCCGTGGGCCGAAAAAACCTCCAGCGCCGCCTCGAGGATCTGCTCCTCCTTCTCCTCCTGTATGCGTGTACGCCTCTGGGTTCTGGCCGCTCTCGGAAGTACCATATTGCCCCCCTGCCCGCTGCTTGCGCACAACAACAATGGCGCCGTGCGTCTTCTGCGGACGCACAAAGCTGTAGCGCCTTGAATTGCTGCATGTTTTTGTCCTTGAATCGAATATGATCCAATGAACATGCAGCAGCCCGACTTGCCCAAAATTCGGACGCGCCATCTTTTTGGGCAGCAACTCCGATTTTTTGTTTTTCCGGCTTGAGTGCCGCCACGGAAGTTGTAATGTTTACCAACCGGTCAAATTATCAGCCAGTTTGTCGACAAAGGCAACGACTGATCGAAAGGCACCAACAACAAAGCCTGGATTTGACCGGCGGGAACATGAGGGCTGCACCGCAAGGGGCAAACCAAAAAAATGAGGAGAACGCCATGGCAGCACCTGGCGAGAACATGCGCGTCAATGCTGACCGCCTGTGGGATTCGTTGATGGAAATGGCAAAGATTGGCCCCGGCGTCGCCGGCGGCAACAACCGCCAGACATTGACGGACGAGGACGGCGAGGCTCGCCGGCTTTTCCAGTCCTGGTGCGAGGCGGCCGGGCTTAGCATGGGTGTCGACAAGATGGGCACCATGTTTTTCACCCGCCCCGGCACCGATCCGGACGCACTGCCGGTGCACATCGGCTCCCATCTGGACACACAGCCGACGGGCGGCAAGTTCGACGGTGTGCTCGGGGTGTTGAGCGGTCTTGAGGTCGTGCGCACGATGAACGATCTCGGCATTCGCACCAAGCACCCCATCGTGGTGACGAACTGGACAAATGAAGAGGGCGCGCGTTTTGCGCCCGCGATGGTCGCGTCCGGCGTGTTTGCCGGGGCTCTTACGCTTGACTACGCCTACGCCCGCAAGGACCCGGAAGGGAAGTCGTTCGGCGACGAACTGAAACGCATCGGCTGGCTTGGCAACGAAGAAGTGGGTGCGCGCAAGATGCACGCCTATTTCGAATACCACATCGAACAGGGGCCGATCCTGGAGGCCGAGAACAAGCAGATCGGCGTCGTCACGCACTGTCAGGGCCTGTGGTGGCTGGAAGTTACACTCACCGGCCGCGAAGCCCACACCGGCTCGACGCCGATGGACATGCGCCTCAACGCCGGTCTCGCCATGTCACGCATCTTCGAAATGGTTCAGAAGGTTGCCATGGAGAACCAGCCGGGCGCTGTCGGCGGTGTCGGCCAGGTGTTCTTTTCACCCAACTCGCGCAACGTGCTGCCCGGCAAGGTCGTCTTCACCATCGACATTCGCTCGCCCGACCAGGCCAAGCTCGACGGCATGCGCGCGCGCATCGAGGCCGAGGCGCCGAAGATCGCCGAGGCGCTGGGCGTCGGTTGTTCGATCGAGGCGGTCGGCCATTTCGATCCCGTGACCTTTGATCCGAAACTGGTCGCAACCGTTCGCGGCGCCGCCGAGAAGCTCGGCTACAGCCACATGAATCTCATCTCGGGCGCCGGCCACGATGCCTGCTGGGCCGCGAAGGTCGCCCCGACGACGATGATCATGTGCCCCTGCGTCGGCGGGCTCAGCCACAACGAGGCGGAAGACATCTCCAAGGAGTGGGCCTCCGCGGGGGCCGATGTCCTCTTCCACGCCGTGGTCGAAACGGCCGAAATCGTGAAGTGACATCATGGGCGGGACGATGGTTCCGCCCTTTTTCTTGGCCCCTCCGGCGGCCGAAAACACAATCGCAAGGGAACATAGCCAATGAGCACTGTGATCAAGGGTGGAACCATCGTCACGGCCGACCTCACCTACAAGGCTGATATCAAGGTCGAGGGCGGCAGGATCGTCGAGATTGGCCCGAACCTCTCCGGCACTGAAACGCTGGATGCGAGCGGCTGCTATGTCATGCCCGGCGGCATCGACCCGCATACCCATCTCGAAATGCCCTTCATGGGCACCTATTCCTCGGACGATTTCGAAAGCGGCACGCGCGCGGCACTCGCCGGCGGCACGACCATGGTCGTCGATTTCGCGCTCCCCTCGCCCGGCCAGTCGCTGCTCGAAGCGCTCACCATGTGGGACAACAAGTCGACGCGCGCCAATTGCGACTATTCCTTCCACATGGCGATCACCTGGTGGGGCGAGCAGGTCTTCAACGAGATGGAGACCATCGTCAAGGAAAAGGGCATCAACACCTTCAAGCACTTCATGGCCTATAAGGGCGCGCTGATGGTTGATGACGACGAGATGTTTTCCTCGTTCCAGCGCTGCGCCGGGCTCGGCGCCCTGCCGCTCGTCCATGCCGAAAACGGCGACGTTGTCGCCCAATTGCAGGCGAAGCTGCTCGCCGAGGGCAACAATGGCCCCGAGGCGCACGCCTATTCGCGGCCGGCCGAAGTCGAAGGCGAGGCCACCAACCGTGCGATCATGATCGCCGACATGGCCGGCTGTCCGGTGTATATCGTCCATACCTCCTGCGAGCAGGCGCATGAAGCGATCCGCCGCGCCCGCGCCAAGGGCATGCGCGTCTTCGGCGAACCTTTGATCCAGCATCTGACGCTCGATGAAAGCGAATATTTCAACAAGGATTGGGATCACGCCGCCCGCCGCGTGATGTCACCGCCCTTCCGCAACAAGCTGCATCAGGACAGCCTCTGGGCTGGGCTTGCCTCCGGTTCGCTGCAGGTGGTGGCGACCGACCATTGCGCCTTCACCACCGACCAGAAACGCTTCGGCGTCGGGGACTTCACCAAGATCCCGAACGGCACCGGGGGGCTGGAAGACCGGATGCCGATGCTGTGGACCTATGGCGTCGCCACCGGCCGCATCACCATGAACGAATTCGTCGCGGTGACCTCGACCAACATCGCCAAGATCCTCAACATCTATCCAAAGAAGGGCGCGATCCTGGTGGGTAGCGATGCCGACCTCGTCGTCTGGGATCCGAAGCGCTCGAAGACGATCTCGGCGAAAACCCAGCAATCGGCGATCGACTATAACGTCTTCGAGGGTAAAACGGTGACGGGCCTGCCTCGCTTCACGCTCACCCGCGGTGTCGTTTCGATCGAGGAAGGCATGGTCAAGACGCAGGAAGGCCACGGAGAGTTCGTCAGGCGCGAGCCCTTCCCCGCCGTCAGCACGGCTCTTTCTACATGGAAGGAAGTGACGGCGCCGCGCGCCGTTCAGCGCACCGGCATTCCGGCAAGCGGGGTTTGACGCACACCAGATGCCGCATCTGTCACCCACGTCATCGACAACATCGCTTTCCGGAGCGTTAGGCCGGCACCAGCGCATCCAGTTCGGGCAGCAGCACGACGCTTTCCTGTTCCTTCGGATCTGTCCGGGCAATCACCGCCGAGCACGGCTTGTCGGAGAGATTGGCGGGCAAATGCGGCACGCCGGCCGGGATGTAGAACATCTCGCCGGCCTTGACGATCACATGCTCCTCGAGCCGATCGCCGAACCAGGTATGCGCCTCGCCGGCAAGAATGTAGATCGCGGTCTCGTGGCTCTCGTGCAGATGCGCCTTGGCGCGCGCCCCGGGCGGCATGGTCAAGAGATGCATGCAAATACCGGTCGAGCCGACCGTTTCCTGGGCTATGCCCTCGAAATAATTAAGCCCCTGCTTGCCGGCATAGGCATCGCCCGGACGAACCACGCGACAGCCAGAATTGGATGATCGAGACATGACCGCTCTCCAGAATTCGCTGAAAAACCCTCAACAGACGGCATCGGCGGCAAATCCACGATTGCATGTTGCAGGTTCGGATAGCAGTCTGCCACAGGCAAGCCAGAATGAGAATCCGCCCATGACATCCAATTCTGCCTCCGTGGTCTCGGCTCGGGATCTCGGCCTCACGTTCCAGACCAGCGACGGGCCGGTCAATGCGCTGACGGGCGTAAACCTCGACGTGGCCAAGGGTGATTTCGTTTCCTTTATCGGCCCGTCCGGGTGCGGCAAGACGACGTTCCTGCGCGTCATTGCCGACCTCGAGAGACCGACCTCCGGCGCTATCACGGTCAACGGCATGACGCCCGAAGAAGCCCGGCGGCACCGCGCCTACGGCTATGTTTTCCAGGCCGCCGCGCTCTATCCCTGGCGCACGATCGAGAAGAACATCGCCTTGCCGCTCGAAATCATGGGCTATTCGAAGGACGAGCGGAAGGCACGGATCGAGCGTACGCTCGAACTCGTCAATCTCTCGGGTTTCGGCAAGAAGTATCCCTGGCAGCTTTCCGGCGGCATGCAGCAGCGAGCCTCGATCGCCCGCGCGCTCGCTTTCGACGCCGATCTTCTTCTGATGGACGAACCTTTCGGCGCACTCGACGAGATCGTCCGAGACCACCTCAATGAGCAGCTTCTGAAACTCTGGGCACACACCAACAAAACCATCTGTTTCGTCACCCACTCGATTCCCGAGGCGGTGTACCTTTCGACCAAGATCGTCGTCATGAGCCCGCGCCCGGGCCGCGTGACCGATATCATCGAATCCACTCTGCCCCGGGAGCGGCCGCTCGGCATTCGCGAGACGCCGGAATTCCTGGAAATCGCCCATCGCGTCCGAGAGGGCTTGAGAGCGGGGCATAGCTATGATGAGTAGCGGTTCCGCCAACATCACGTGCCGGGACGCCGTCATCGCGGATATGACGGCATGTGCCGGTATTCTCAACCGCTGGATCGATGCTACGCCCTGGATGCCGAGAGTGCATGCTGCAACCGACGTGGAGCGGTATTACCGGGAAACTGTCTTCGCGGACCGCGCGATCATCGTTGCCGACCGCGAGGGTGAAGTTGTTGGCTTTGTCGCCCTGTCATCGGAGGCCTTCGTCACGGCGCTCTACGTTGATGAACGCCACCGAAGGGGCGGTGTCGGCGCCCGGTTGCTGCGCGAGGCAAAGAAACGCGCCCCGGACGCGCTCAATCTGTGGACTTTCGAGCGTAACGCGGACGCACATCGCTTCTATGAGCGCGAAGGCTTCGTCGCGGTTGGGAGAACGGACGGCGAGAACGAGGAAGGTTTGCCCGACAGACTCTACAGCTGGCATGCCGCAGGAGGTCAGCGAGCATGAACCCCGCCTATGTTCTGTGGCTTCTCCTTGCCACTTTCATATTTCTTGGCGGCGCGACCGCATCGCGCGCTTACGTCTCCAGCAACAGTGTTCCCGTGCTGCTGCTCGCTCTGGGGCTCTATGTGATCGGCAACCTGATCATGGTGAAGCTGATGCGCGAGGGAGGCCTGGGGCTCGCGATTTCCCTGTCGGCCGTGGTGCAGCTGGTGCTCGTCAACCTCATTGCCTTCACGCTCTTCGGTGAGAAACTGAGCACGACGCAGATGGCGGGCGTGCTGCTCGGAATCGCCGCGATGGGGTTGATGCTGCTGCCGACCAGCGGAAGGGCCTGATCATGCGCGAACAAAGCTTTCTCAAGGACAAGCTGTTGCCGATCAGCACCGTCGTCTTGCTATTGATCGCCGTCTGGTATGTGGCGGCCGCTTTCCTCAACGCGCCCTTCGAGCGCGATACGGCGGCGCGTGCCGGCACCGAAATCGGCTTCTCCGAGATCGTCCGGAACACGATGGCACAGGAGCGGCCCGTGCTGCCCGCCCCCCACCAGGTCGTCGCCGAAATCTGGGATACGACCGCCAACAAGGCGATCACGTCGAAGCGCAGCCTCATCTATCACGCCTGGATCACGCTTTCCGCGACGCTGCTCGGCTTCGGCATCGGTGCCGCTCTCGGCGTCCTGCTCGCCGTCGGCATCGTCCACAACCGTGCGATGGACAGGTCCTTGATGCCGTGGGTGATCGCCAGCCAGACGATCCCGATCCTCGCCATCGCGCCGATGATCATCGTCGTTCTGAACGCCATCGGCATCGCAGGGTTGCTGCCGAAGGCGCTGATCTCGACCTACCTTTCGTTCTTCCCGGTCGTCGTCGGCATGGTCAAGGGATTGCGCAGCCCGGAAACGATCCAGCTCGACCTCATGCACACCTATAATGCCTCACCGGCGCAGACCTTCTGGAAGCTGCGCTGGCCATCCTCCATGCCCTACCTCTTCACCTCGCTGAAGGTCGCGGTCGCCATCTCGCTTGTCGGCGCCATCGTCGGCGAGTTGCCGACCGGTGCGGTGGCCGGGCTTGGCGCCCGCCTGCTAGCCGGATCCTATTACGGCCAGACCGTGCAGATCTGGGCGGCCCTGTTCATGGCGGCAGCGCTCGCGGCCGTCCTCGTCATGATTGTCGGCTTCGCCCATTCGGCCGTTCTCAAGCGCATGGGGGCCAAGCCATGAATATTCCCGTTTTCGCCGGAGCCGTGCTCTTCTGGCTCGCTGCCTGGGCTTTCAACGAATGGCTCGTGCGCCAGCACTTTGCGCACCGCACAGCCGCCAGCGCCGCGCGCTTTGCCGTTCCCCTCCTCTTCGGCATCACCATTCTCGTGCTTTGGGAGGGTATCGTCCGCGGCTTCGGCATTCCGTCGGTGCTGCTCCCAGCGCCGTCGATGATCTGGCAGCGCCTAGTCAACTCCCTGCCGACGCTGGCGGCCGACTTCCGGCAGACTTTTCTTAAGGCCGTACTGACCGGCTATGCGCTCGGCTGCGGCCTCGGCTTCGTCGTGGCGATCCTGATCGACCGCTCTCCCTTCCTGCAGAAGGGTCTGCTGCCGCTTGGCAACTTCGTCTCCGCCCTGCCCGTCATAGGCGTGGCGCCCATCATGGTCATGTGGTTCGGCTTCGACTGGCAGTCGAAGGTCGCCGTCGTCGTCATCATGACCTTCTTCCCGATGCTGGTGAACACGGTTTCGGGTCTTGCCGCCGCAAGCCACATGGAACGCGACCTGATGCGAACCTACGCGGCGACATGGTGGCAGACACTCGTCAAGCTGCGATTGCCCGCCGCCTGGCCTTTCATTTTCAACGCGCTCAAGATTAACTCCACGCTGGCGCTGATCGGCGCGATCGTGGCCGAATTTTTCGGAACGCCCATTGTCGGAATGGGCTTCCGGATCTCCACGGAAGTGGGCCGTATGAACGTCGACATGGTCTGGGCCGAGATCGCCGTGGCGGCGGTGGCTGGCTCCGCCTTCTACGGGGTGGTCGCGCTCGCCGAGCGGGCCGTCACGTTCTGGCATCCGTCCGTCCGCAGTGGACGGGCCTAACGCATGTCGCCCGAAAGTGTGCAGCGGTTTCGGGACAACGACATGCATGCAAACAAAGACTTAAAGCGCGTCGCCGGGCTCCTATTGAATGCGGCGCGCTTTAAAATGAAGCGACAATGGGAATAAACCAACAATAAAAGGGAACAGACATGAACAAGAAACTTGCATCTCTGCTTGCAGCCGGCGTCTTTTCGCTTGCCGCCTTCCATGCCAATGCCGCCGACAAGGTTACGCTGCAATTGAAGTGGGTCACCCAGGCCCAGTTTGCCGGCTACTACGTCGCCAAGGACAAGGGCTTCTACGAGGAAGAGGGCCTTGAAGTCGATATCAAGCCGGGCGGTCCGGATATCGCCCCGGCGCAGGTGATTGCCGGCGGCGGAGCCGACGTCATCGTCGACTGGATGCCTTCCGCCCTCGCCACGCGCGAAAAGGGCGTGCCGCTCGTCAACATCGCCCAACCGTTCAAGAAGTCCGGCATGATGCTGACCTGTCTCAAGGAATCCGGCGTGACGAGCCCCGACAACTTCAAGGGCAAGACGCTCGGCGTCTGGTTCTTCGGCAACGAATATCCGTTCCTCTCCTGGATGTCGCAGTTGAAGATCCCGACGGATGGCGGTCCGGAAGGTGTGACCGTGCTCAAGCAGGGCTTCAATGTCGACCCCCTGATCCAGAAGCAGGCGGCCTGCATCTCCACCATGACCTACAACGAGTATTGGCAGGTGATCGACGCCGGCATCAAGGCGGAAGACCTCGTCACCTTCAAATACGAGGACCAGGGTGTAGCCACTCTCGAGGACGGGCTTTACGTGCTCGAGGACAAGCTCAAGGACCCCGCCTTCAAGGAAAGAATGGTGAAGTTCGTCCGCGCCTCCATGAAGGGCTGGAAATATGCCGAGGAGAACCCGGACGAGGCTGCCGATATCGTTCTCGAGAACGATTCCACCGGTGCCCAGACGGAAAAGCACCAGAAGCGCATGATGGGCGAAATCGCCAAGCTGACGGCCGGCTCGAACGGCGCTCTCGATGAGGCCGACTTCAAGCGCACGGTCCAGTCGCTGCTCGCCGGCGGCTCTGATCCGGTCATCTCCAAGGAGCCGGAAGGCGCCTGGACGCACGAAGTGACTGACGAAGCGCTTAAGTAAAAAGCGGTAACCAATGGAAAGCGGAGCGCGCGGCCCTTGCCGCGCGCTCTTTTCCTTGATGCCTGCCGCCTGCTGCAGCATTCAAAGTGCTGCGGCTACCTTTGTGCATCGGAAGGGGCGGGCGCTGCAGGATCAAGCCGAGGCCACAGACAAAAGGTCGCGCCTAAGTTGAACCCTTTGCCGCACTACCAGTATTGCATCGCGAGACACACAAGAATAGAAATAATGAGGCACCATCGCTTCAGCAACCTTGTAAGCATTTCGCGCGACGATTACATAGGCCAAAGCGTTTGGGTGGGCAGGCGCAGGGAGGAAATCGTTTTCTTAAGCAATACGGTTTAGGGAACTTTTTCCTGGACTCGATGTATTCGGTTTGAAACCGCCTGCGTTGGGGCAGAGATTTTTAAGCTTGTGGGCCACGACTGCCAACTGGCGATCCGCCGCCGGCACTGGGACACAAAAATAGCGTGAATTAAGCCAGACCTTCGCCATCCAGGGCGATGTCCGGCATTTCATTTTTTGGGAAATTGGCCGATGGCTCAGAGACTCCTACCCCTTTTCAGCGCCTGTGCCGCAATGACGCTGGGCGCATTTTCCAGCGCCTTTGCCGAAGAAGCCGTCAAGCCGCAACAATCGCAGCCGCTGCCCTCTATCGTCGTTACCGAGGCGGTGCAGCAATCGATCAGTGACCGCGTCATCGCGACGGGCTCCATCGAGGCGGTCGAGGAAACCTATGTTTCGCCGCTGGTCGACGGTCTCTCCATCCGATCGCTGAATGTCGATGTCGGCGACAAGGTAGAAGAAGGCAGCACTCTGGTCGTGCTCAACGACGATGCGCTTCTCTTGCAGAAGAGCCAGCTCGAAGCCAATCTCGCCAAAGCGGAAGCCGCTCTCGCTCAATTGCGCGCCCAGCTCGCCGAGGTCACGGCGAATTCCGAGGAAGCAACGCGGGTCGCCGACCGTGCAGCGCGGCTGTCTGAAAACGGCACCGTACCGACGGCAGAGGCCGATCGCGTGAGGGCACTTGCGGTCGCCGCACGCGCCCGCGTCCGCTCCGCCGAGCAATCCGTCGGCGTTGCCACCGCTGACATCAAGGTGGTCCAGGCCCAGATCGATGATATCGACCTCCGCCTCGCCCGCACCGCGGTGAAAGCGCCCGTCAGCGGCGTCATCTCCGTCAAGAACGCCAAGGTCGGCGCCATCGCCAGCGGCAACGGCGAGCCGCTGTTCGCGATCATCCGCGATGGCGTCATCGAGATGAAGGCGGATGTGGCCGAAGCAGACATCATTAAACTTGCGGTCGGCCAGCCGGCGACCGTCAGGCTTGCCGGCAGCAGCACGACGATCGAAGGCAAGATTCGCCTGATTGCACCGATCGTGGACCCGCAGACGCGGCTTGGAAAAGTGCATATTACTCTCAGCGACACCTCCAAGGCCCGCTCCGGCATGTATGCCGCCGCGACCATCATCGTTCAGCAGAAGCAAACGGTTGTTTTGCCGCAAACGGCTGTTACAGCAGAAGACGGTAAGGCGATCGTCCGTAAGGTCGAGGACGGCGTGGTCCGGCTGGTTCCGGTCGTAACCGGTATCCAGGACGGACAGTACGTCGAAATCCTTTCCGGCCTCAAGGCAGGTGAACAGGCAGTGGCAAAGGCCGGCGCCTATGTACGCGATGGTGACCGCATCAAGCCGGTCAAATCCGCGCAACCGGCAACCAACTGACGGGAACAGCGACCATGAACTTCTCCGCCTGGTCTATCCGCAATCCGGTCGCGCCCATCCTGGCCTTTTTTGTACTGGTCGTGCTCGGCTGGCAGTCGTTCAATTCCTTGCCGATCACCCGCTTCCCGAACATCGACGTGCCGATCGTTCAGATCAGCGTCACGCAGAGCGGTGCCGCCCCCGCCGAACTCGAGACCCAGGTTACCAAGGAGATCGAGGATGCGGTCGCGGGTGTTTCGGGCGTAGACCACATCCAGTCGACGATCACCGACGGCAGTTCCACCACCGCTGTCATCTTCCGCATGGAAGTGCCGACGACTCAAGCCGTGCAGGACGTCAAGGATGCGATCGACCGCATCCGCAGCGACCTGCCGACCTCGATCGAGGAGCCGATCGTCTCCAAGGTCGACGTCGAAGGCCAGGCGATCCAGACGTTCGCCGTGTCCTCCCCCGGCATGACGCTCGAGGAACTCTCCTGGTTCGTCGACGACACGATCAAGCGCGCGATCCAGGGTAAAAGCGGCATCGGCCGTGTCGACCGTTACGGCGGCTCCGACCGCGAAGTCCGCATCGAACTCAATGAAGACCGGCTGAACTCCTTCGGCATCACGGCCGCCGATGTCAACGGCCAGCTTCGCCGGATGAACATGGATCTCGGTTCCGGCCGCGGCCAGGTCGGCGGCAGCGAACAGGCGATCCGTACCCTTGGCGACACGCGCGACGTAGCCGAGCTTTCCAATACGATGATTTCGCTCCCGAACGGTCGCTTCGTTCGCCTGTCGCAACTCGGCACGGTGACCGACACCTATGAGGAGCCGAAGTCGTTTTCCCGCTTTAACGGCAACCCCGGCGTCACCTTCGCGGTATTCCGCGCCAAGGGCGCCAGCGAAGTGACGGTCGCCGAAACGGTCGCCAAGACGCTCGACGAAATCCGGGCGAAACATCCGGATGTCGCGATCGAGATGGTGGACGATTCGGTCTACTTCACCTACGGCAACTACGAGGCCGCTATTCACACGCTGATCGAAGGCGCCCTGCTCGCCGTCCTCGTCGTAATGCTGTTCCTGCGCAACTGGCGCGCGACATTGATTTCGGCGGTGGCGCTGCCGCTCTCGGCCATTCCAACCTTCTGGGTGATGGAGCTTCTCGGTTTCTCGCTCAACCTCGTGAGCTTCCTGGCGATGACGCTCGCGACCGGTATCCTCGTCGATGACGCAATCGTGGAGATCGAGAATATCGAGCGGCATATCCGCATGGGCAAGTCGCCTTACAAGGCCGCGATCGAAGCGGCGGACGAGATCGGTCTTGCGGTGATCGCCACCACGTTCACCATTATCGCGGTCTTTGTCCCGGTCTCGTTCATGCCCGGTATTCCGGGCCAATACTTCATCCAGTTCGGCCTTACGGTCGCTGTCTCCGTGTTCTTCTCGCTGCTGGTCGCCCGCCTGATCACGCCGGTGATGGCAGCCTACTTGATGAAGCCCACCGACGTCGGCGGCGGCCACCACGGTGACGACGACAGCGCGATCATGAAGCTCTATACGGGCCTCATCCGCGTGACGACGCGCTGGCGCTATACGACGCTTCTCGCCGCCATCGCCTGCCTCGTCGTTTCCGTCTACTTCCTGTTCCAGGTTCCGGGCAGCTTCCTGCCGCCCGAGGACGCATCGCGCGTCAGCCTGTCGATCGAGCTTCCGCCGGACGCGATGCTCGAGGACACGGATCGGACGACAGCGGAAATCTACAACCGCGTCAAGGACATCGAAGGCGTCGAAAACGTCTTCGTGCTTGGCGGCGCATCGCCCAAGGGCGACCTGGAGCTGCGTCGCGCTGCCGTGACCGTGCTTCTCAAGAAGCTAGACCATTCGCTGATCAACAAGATCGTCAACGATGTCATCGGCCGCACGCCGCTGATCGGCGAATACCTGCCGAAGTTGCCACCCGCCGGGCGCACCAAGCCGCAGTCGCAGATCGAAAAGGAGATCTTTGCGCGGCTGCAATCGATCCCGGACGTTCGGGTCATCAAGCTGAACGACCGCGGCGAACGCGACCTGTCCTTCAACTTGCTCTCGAACAACGAGGCGGATCTGGACGCGGCCGTGGCGACCCTCGAGGCGAAGCTGCGCAGCGATCCGCTGCTCGCCAATGTCAGCCCCGACGGCGCGCTGCCGCGGCCGGAGCTGCAGATCCGTCCACGCGCTGACCAGATGTCCCGCCTTGGCATCACGACCGCCCAGATCTCCGAGGTGATCCGTGTCGCTACGATTGGCGACATCGACGCCGCGCTCACGAAGATCGCGCTCGACGGCCGGCTGATTCCGATCCGGGTTCAGCTCAACCGCGATTTCCGCACCGATATCGCGGCGATCCGCAACCTGAAGATCCAGACCGCATCGGGCGCTACGGTTCCGCTTTCAAGCGTCGCGGACATCAACTATTCGGAAGGCCCGAGCTCGATCAAGCGCTACGACCGCAACCGCGTCGTGGCACTCGGCGCGGACCTGCCGATCGGCGTTGCGCTCAACACCGCGTCCGATCGCTTCAAGCAGATCGCGGCCGAAGCCAAGTTGCCGGGCACCGTCGAGTTCCTCGAAAGCGGCGATGCCGAAGTGCAGGCCGAGATGCAGCAGAGCTTCGGCAACGCCATGCTGCTCGGTCTGATGATGGTGCTGGTGGTGCTTATCCTGCTGTTCAAGGATGTCATCCAGCCCTTCACAATCCTGTTCTCGCTGCCGCTCGCGATCGGCGGCGTGGCGGCCGGGCTGATCCTCACTCAGAACGCGCTCTCGATGCCCGTCCTGATCGGTATCCTGATGCTGATGGGCATCGTCACCAAGAACGCGATCCTGCTCGTCGATTTCGGAATCGAGATGATGCATCACGGCATGGACCGGGGATTGGCGATGATCGAGGCCGGCCGCAAGCGCGCGCGCCCGATTGTCATGACGTCGATCGCCATGTCCGCGGGCATGCTGCCGTCGGCGCTCGGCGTCGGCGAAGGCGGCTCCTTCCGCGCACCAATGGCGATCGCGGTGATCGGCGGCATCATCGTCTCGACCGTGCTGAGCCTCGTTGTCGTTCCTTCCTTCTTCCTGATCATGGACGACCTGTCGCGGCTGCTCGCCCGCATCTTCGGTCGGTTCGTCGGCAAGAAGGACGAGGAAAACCTGCCGCTCGACAGCGCAGCGCTCACCGAACGGGTGGCCGAGCACGGCGATACGATCGAGGAACTGCAGGAGCGCATCAAGACGCTGGAAGCGCAGCGTGACGGCAAGTCCGACCGCAAAGTCATCAACCATCCCGCGCTTGCTGCAGAATAGAGGCGTCTGCGTCAGCAGACGCGAACCGTTACCTGAAGCCCGCGCACCCACGCGCGGGTCATATTTGTGAAAATTATTTGATTAGGGTCAATCCGCATGTCTCGATGACCGATTAGGGTCGGTTCGATCCATTCGGGATGGCACGATGAAGACCCTGCGACTGACCTCTAACGATAGAGCCGTTCTTCTCGCTTCACGTTTCTTCGCGAGACTACCGCGGGCGACGGCAGAGGCGATCCTCGACGGGACAATCGTTTCCACCCACGAGGAACACGACATCCTGTTTCGTCAGGACGAGCCGGTCGACCACGTCTTCTTCGTGCTCTCGGGACTTATTCGTCTCTATCGATTGGGCAAGGACGGCCGCGAAGCCGACATCGCCGTTTTTCCCAAGGGCGAGATCTTCGGCGAAAACGCCATGTTTCTGGACCATCGCGCCACTGCCAACGCACAGGCGGCCGAGCCTCTGATCGTCGCGCGGCTTGAAAGCCGCAAGCTCCGCCAGCTTGCTGCGGAGAACACCGACGTCGCCCAGGCGCTCATCGAACTTCTCTGCCATCATGGCAAGATGACGGAAGACTGCCTTGCCGAGGATCGTCTGCTCACCGCGCCTCAGCGGGTCGCGAGCTATATCCTCAGCCATTGTCCGGATGGGCTGAGCAGTTTCTCCTTCCGCCTGCCGTTCCAGAAGAACGTCCTTGCGGGCAAGCTCGGCCTTGCGCCGGAGGCTTTGTCGCGCGCCTTTTCGATGCTCCGCCAGTCGGGCGTCACCGTAAAGGGCCGTGTGATTGAAATCCGCGATCGGCAGGCGCTCGAGAGGTTCTGACCCGTCCGCGTCGCGCGGTCTAGACTGACTAAAGCCCTCCCTCCACCGTCAGGAATTCGACGATCCGGTCGACACCGTCGCCGCGCTTCATGTCCGAAAACACGAAGGGCTTTGCCGCGCGCATCCGCGTCGCATCCCGCTCCATCACGTCGAGATCGGCCCCGACATAGGGTGCGAGGTCCTTCTTGTTGATCACAAGGAGATCGGATCTGGTGATCCCCGGTCCGCCCTTGCGCGGAATTTCCTCACCCTGGCAGACCGAGATGACGTAGATCGTCAGGTCGGCGAGGTCGGGAGAAAAGGTCGCCGCCAGATTGTCGCCACCGGATTCGATGAAGACCACGTCGAGATCGGGAATCCGGCGATTGAGATCGGCAATCGCCTGGAGATTGATCGATGCGTCCTCGCGGATCGCCGTATGCGGACAGCCACCGGTTTCGACGCCGACGATCCGCTCCGACGGCAGCGCCTGCATGCGCACCAGCGCCTCGGCGTCTTCCTTGGTGTAGATGTCGTTGGTGACGACGGCGACGGAATATTTCTCGCGCATCGCCTTGCACAGCTTGTCGGTTAGCGCCGTCTTGCCGGAACCGACCGGGCCGCCGATACCGACGCGAAGGGGACCGTTTTTTGATGGCATCTTTGCGTGTCCTTTCAGAATGCGGCCGCCCGTCAGGAGCGGAACAGGCGGGTGTGCAGGGTCTCGTGTCTCAGCGACGAAATATCGGCCATGATCGTCGCCGCGCCAAGCTCGTCCAGCGAGGCTTGCGCAGCACGATCGGCGACAGTGGCAATCGTGCTTTCGAGAGCGGCCAATACACCGACGCCATTGCGCTGGCCGATGACGCCGGAACGGATGGCGGCAGAAACGGCATTCGATGTCGCGGCGCCGAGATAGGCAGCAAGTGCAGCTCGCAATCCCGTTCGATGCGCGCCCGCCACTGCACCGGCCGCCACCGGATAGGCTGCTACAGGCCCAAGCAGGTCGAATACGGCGCCCGGCCAGTTGCGAGCGGCGGCAAGAAACGCTTCGCCCTGCAGCATGGTTTCCATGTGACGCTCGTACGAACCGGCCATCGCTTCGGCCAACTCGCTCGCCGCCTTCAGTCGTTGTGGGTCGTCATGCGCCTGGTAGCACTCGGCCAGCAGAAGGGCGTCGTTCCAGATGGCACCATGCATCAGAAGCGTTTCGAGCCAAAGCCGCAGCTCTTCGGCACTGGTCACGAGGCCATCGTGGACCGCCTGCTCCAGCCCCCCGGAATAGGAAAACGAACCAACCGGAAAAGCAGGCGATAGCCAGGTAACGAGACGCAGGAGCGCCCGTATGTCGGCCTGGTCAGCCATGATTGTGGTGGTGACCGCCATGCCCGTGATTGTCGTGGCTGTGCCCGCCACCATGATAGGCGCCGCGCAGCGGTTGGAAGGGTTGCGTCACTTCGCTGACGGCGGCACCGAGGCCTTCGAGCATCACGCGGATGACGGGATCGCGGCCGATCAGGATCCGCCCCTCCTCGACCGCTGCCGGAAGATGCCGATTGCCGAGATGCCAGGCGAGTTCGATGAGATGCAGAATGTCTCGCGCACGAACCTCATAAAGCGCCTCGTCGGCGGCCTTTATCCGGATATAGCCGCCCCCTTCCAGCACGAGCAGATCGCCATCGGCGAGCATCACTGGCTGCTTGAGATCGAGCATCACCACGTCGTCGTTTTCGAGATGCAACAGCTTGCGCCGCAGATGGCGCTCGTCATGCGCCAGGGTCACGCTGTGGAGCGGCACCTTGTCTGCGGGGCCCGGCGAGAGAACTTCGGTCGAGCGATAAGGCACGTCAGATCACCTCTATCCTTTCCGGGTGCACGACATCGATACGAGCGTCCGCCAGAAGGTCCGCCACGCCGCCTGAAAGGCTTTCAGATGCGGCTCGGCAAAATGCGCGTCCACGGCGGCCCGATCTTTCCAGTTCTCGACGAAGACCACGGTGTCCGGTTCTGTGGGCTTCCGGTAGAGATCGTAGTTGACGCAGCCCGCTTCCCTGCGTGCGGCCCCGATCAGCTGTGCCGCCAAAGCGAGAACGTCATCGCCCTTCCCCGCATGTGCCTTCAGATATGCGGTGACGTAAACCATCGATCCTCGCTGCGTTCTACCGCATGTTTCCCCAATCCTAAGCGATTCAAGGGCAAAAACATGCAGAAATTCAAAGTGTTAGGGCGTCCTTTGCGCGGCTGATAGGGCGCGCGGCGCTGTCGGCACCAATGTAGCAAGAAAAGACCCCGGCGCCAGCAGGAAGACGGAAATCCAAACGGTTTCGCGCAATCCGTCTGATTAGCCTGGGCCTTCCCTCGGTCCCTGCACCTGCGCGTCTTTCCGGACGCGCAGGCGGCGGAGCCCGATCAGGCAGCGATCTTCTGCGACCGCAGAGCCGCCAGAATGTTCTGCGGCGAGGAAACGCCATATGGATCGCTGTCGCAATTGTCGGAATAGCCTTCCTCTTCGAACCACTGCTCGACGACACCGTTGTTGACGACGGCAGCATAACGCCAGGAGCGCATGCCGAAACCGAGGTTGTCCTTCGCGACCAGCATGCCCATCTTGCGGGTGAATTCACCGGAGCCGTCCGGGATCAGCTTGACATCTTCGAGGTTCTGCGACTTGCCCCAGGCGTTCATCACGAAGGCGTCGTTGACCGAGATACAGTAGATCTCGTCGACGCCTTCGGCGCGGAACTCGGCAACGAGCTTTTCGAAGTCCGGAAGCTGGTAGGTCGAGCAGGTCGGCGTGAAGGCACCCGGGAGCGAAAACAGCACGACGCGCTTGCCGGCGAAATACTCGTCCGACGAAACGTCCTGCCAGCGGAACGGATTGGAGCCCCCGACGGCTTCGTCGCGGACGCGGGTGCGGAAGGTTACAGCGGGAACTTTTCTGCCGAGCATCATCATCTCCTTCAGGGCAAGCTGCCGGCCGCGATCAGTCTTGGGAGGAAAGCGCGAGCCGGCCGGAAAGTGAGAACACTTTCCTATCGGAGATTGCGCTGCGGTGCAGCATCAAAGCGGCGATTTCGGTGGCTGCGCATGGCAGCCATGCGGTGACCGCATGGCTTTCTGCGCCGCTTCGCGGTTGCTAATTGTAAAGGCCGAGCGAGACGCCAAGCGTCGCAGGAAAAGGATTCCAGAATCCGGTCCGAATGCCGGCTGATCTCAATGCACTTGCAGTCCATGTGTTGCAGCCGAACAGGGCGTTGAAATAGCCCCTCGCCTCGAAAAACCTATCGTCCGGACCGTAGGAGAAGTTACGAATGGAGACGGCTTGGCCAGCTTCTCTCCGGAAGCTGTCGGATATGAAGGTTACAAGCCGCTCGAACCCCGCATCGTCGACTTCAAATCCGGCAACTGATGCCTGCGATTCGACGATGCGTGCTGCTATATCGACGTGCATCACGGAACGATCGAGGCTCAGTGCCCGCAAAACCGGTAGCGGTTTAAGATCGCCCCGGGTCGGCGTTTCCAGGTAAAACGCGCGCCCTCCCCACCCGAAAATCAGCCATTGCACATCAGGCTGGCGAAGAGGCACGCCAGCGCTTTCAACAAAATCGAACCTTGCGCGCAACTCGTCGTCCAGGGGAATTGCGATATCGGTGTGAATCGGCCCGGACAGCAGTAAGATTCGTCGCGATCCCGCGATTTCGGACGAGGCGTGGACAGGCATGAAGGGACGCGGAATCAAAGCCCCGCACGCGACGGCGAGCAGCAGGAGCACAACGGCCGCGAAGACCCGCTTGACCGTTCGCTTCATTCACAAATGCCCCAGAGCAGCCCGGTCTAGAACAGAAAATAACGCTGCGCCATCGGCAGCACCGTCGCCGGCTCGCAGGTCAGCAACTCGCCGTCGGCACGCACCTCGTAGGTTTCCGGGTCGACCTCCACATGCGGCGTGAGGCTGTTGTGAATCATCGACGCCTTACCGATACCGCCGCGGGTGTTCTGGACGGCAACGAGTTGCTTGGCAACGCCGAGCCTTCCCGCGAGCCCCGCATCGAGCGATGCCTGCGAAACGAAGGTGACGGAGGAATTGGTGCGGTTCCGCCCATAGGCTCCGAACATCGGCCGGTAATGAACCGGCTGCGGCGTCGGGATCGAGGCATTCGGATCGCCCATCGGTGCCGCGGCGATCGAGCCGCCGAGCAGCACCATATCTGGCTTCACGCCGAAAAAGGCCGGGTTCCAGATGACGAGATCGGCGCGCTTGCCGACTTCGAGCGAGCCGATCTCATGGCTGAGACCGTGCGCGATCGCGGGGTTGATCGTATATTTGGCAATGTAGCGCTTGACGCGGAAATTGTCGTTGTCGCCGGTCTCTTGCTTGAGCCGCCCGCGCTGGCGCTTCATCTTGTCGGCCGTCTGCCAGGTGCGGATCGCCACTTCGCCGACGCGGCCCATCGCCTGGCTGTCGGACGAGATGATCGAGAAAGCGCCGATGTCGTGCAGGATATCCTCTGCCGCGATGGTTTCCTTGCGGATGCGGCTTTCGGCAAAGGCGATGTCCTCCGGGATGGAGGGCGACAGGTGGTGGCAGACCATCAGCATGTCGAGATGTTCCGCCAGCGTGTTGAGCGTGTAGGGCCGCGTCGGGTTGGTCGAAGACGGAATGACGTTCGGCTGGCCGCAGATCTTGATGATGTCCGGCGCATGGCCGCCGCCCGCGCCTTCCGTGTGGAAAGCGTGGATCGTTCGGCCCTTGATCGCGGCGATCGTATCCTCGACAAAGCCGCTCTCGTTCAGCGTATCGGTGTGGATCATCACCTGAACGTCATATTCGTCGGCGACCGACAGGCAGCAATCGATCGCCGCCGGCGTCGTCCCCCAATCCTCATGCAGCTTCAGCGACGTGGCCCCGCCCAGCACCATTTCCACAAGCGCCCCGGGCAGCGAGGCATTGCCCTTGCCGGCAAAGGCGAGATTCATCGGAAAGGCGTCCGCTGCCTCAATCATCCGGGCGATGTGCCAGGGGCCGGGCGTGCAGGTCGTAGCGAGCGTGCCGTGCGCCGGGCCGGTGCCGCCGCCGAGCATGCAGGTGAGGCCGCTCATCAGCGCCTCTTCGATCTGCTGCGGGCAAATGAAATGAATGTGGCTGTCCATGCCGCCGGCCGTGACGATCTTGCCCTCGCCGGCAATGACTTCCGTGCCCGGCCCGACGATTATCGTGACACCCGGCTGCGTGTCCGGATTGCCGGCCTTACCGATCGCCGCGATCCGCCCATCCTTGAGACCGATATCCGTCTTCACGATCCCCCAATGGTCGACGATCAGTGCATTGGTGATCACCGTATCAACCGCGCCGGCCTCGCGCGTTACCTGGCTTTGCCCCATGCCGTCGCGGATAACCTTGCCGCCGCCGAACTTCACCTCTTCGCCATAGATCGTGAAATCCTTCTCCACCTCGATGAAAAGCTCGGTATCGGCGAGGCGCACCTTGTCGCCCACGGTCGGACCGAACATGTTGGCATAGGCTGCGCGCGACATCTTGTAAGGCATGGGCTCAGGCTCCCTGGGAAAAGTCTGAAGATTGGGATTGGCCGAGACGGCGCAGGCGGCCTTCGGCGACGAGTGCGTCAACGTAGCGGCGCTCCGCCGCAAAGGGATGCCATTCCCAGCCGCTATGGCCGAAGCCGGCAAGCACGACGTCGTCTCCGTGCTGGACGAAATCGAACAAGATGTCGGCGATCACCACCAGACCGCTCGACGGTACGACATAAGGGGCCGGCTCGAAAAGAGCGAGATCGCGGTCGAGCCGCTCATGCGTTTCCATCGGGATCACCCGATGGCGCCGACCGGTCGCGCGGGCGAAAGCCTCGAAACCTGTCGTGTAATCGTCGCAGAGATCGTCAAGGTCGGGATGCGTCCTCGCCATATCCGCGCGCAGGGCGGCGAACTTCGCACCGGAACGAACGCTCCATATCTCCCTCGCCTGGCGTACTGCCTCGCTGGTCTTCCATCGACCGCCGCCGAGCATCGAAAGCGCAGGACGGCCGGTATTGCAGACTGCGACGATATCGGTCCTGAAGCCGCCCTTGCCGATTGAGCGGCAATCGTTGAAGCGGATCACGAGGTCGGCGGCATCGATCACGGCCGCCCCCCCTTCCGGCACGTCGCCATTACCCACGATCGTGATGGTGCGGCAGCTCAACGATCAGTTTCCGCTCGATTCCAGGAGTTGCTTCAATTCGGTGGTTCGCTTGCGGGTCAGTTCCGCCAGGCAGCCCGAAACCAGCATCGGCTCCATCGAGCCCCCGCGCGCCTCGAACCCGGCGAGTTCGCACTGGCCGTCGCGATAGCCGATCCAGGCCCGTTGCGCCTTCTTCAACGCCTCGTTGGCCCCGACATAGGCGGCATCGATTTCGCCAAGCTCCTTGTCCATTGCCTGCGTGGCAGCGACCGCTTGCCTGTAGACCTTGTTCAGTTCCGCGTCGGCTCTGTCATAGTCCTGGCCAGCGCAGATGTTCATGTCCATCTGCGTCACGGCATTCGGGCAATCGACCGTTGGCTGCTCCTGTGCGACTGCGGAGACCGCTGACAGCAGAAGCAAGCCGACGAGAGGCGCGAAAATCCTCATAGCTTGCCCATCACCGCCTGACGGAAGCCGAACACCTCGCGCTTGCCTGAAAGCGGGATCAACGTCACCTGCCTCGTCTGGCCGGGTTCGAAGCGCACCGCCGTGCCGGCCGGAATGTCGAGCCGCTTACCGCGGGCGGCATCGCGATCGAAGATCAGGCCCGGGTTGGTTTCGGCAAAATGATAGTGGCTCCCGACCTGCACGGGACGATCGCCGGAATTGGAAACCTCGATGGTGACGGTCTCGAAACCGGCGTTCAGTTCAATTTCCCCGTCGGCCGTGATGACTTCGCCTGGGATCATATTCCTCTCCTTCTCACGCCGCTTCGCCGCCTGCGCAACCCTGTGGCTTCAGGACGCGCTCCGTCGACGCCGGATATTTCACGAGCATCGCCGCTGGTCGGACGGGACGGCGGACCAGTTCTCCGCTGCAATTCGGGCAGACGCCGCCAAGTCTATTTTCGGCGCAGTCGGCACAGAATGTGCACTCGAAGGTGCAGATCATCGCGTCCCGGTTCGCGGGCGGCAGGTCTCGATCGCAGCATTCGCAGTTCGGACGCAGGCTCAGCATGGTTGCCCCTCTTCAATGTTCATGTCGGTCCAGTCGGAAAGCTGCTCCTCGCCGCCCGTCATGTCCTAACGGATCGGTTCGTGGACCGTGACGAGCTTCGTTCCGTCGGGAAAAGTCGCCTCAACCTGAATGTCATGGATCATTTCCGGAATTCCTTCCATGACCTGATCGCGGGTCAGCACATGCGCGCCGGCTTCCATCAGCTCAGCCACGGATCGCCCGTCGCGCGCGCCTTCGACGACGAAATCGGTGATGAGGGCGATCGCCTCCGGATGATTGAGCTTCACGCCCCGCTCCAGCCTCCGGCGAGCGACCATCGCCACCATGGAAATCAACAGCTTGTCTTTTTCGCGCGGAGTGAGATTCATGCGTCGCCGTCCAGTGGATTGTGGGATCAAAGAGTCCAGACTTTCGGCACAGACGCATCGTTACGCAAGTGCGAAATAAGCGGGACGAGAATTTTTCTGAGTGCGAAGCCGTCGGTCGCCGCGATGCGTGCAATCAGCTTGTCGCGACCGGCGACCTGAAAATGGCTGACACCGGCGCTCGCGTAGCCGCCAAGCGTGCCTCGCAGCTTGGATAGCATCGCTTCGCAATCCGGTGCGACATAAAGCAATGTCGCAAAAGCTGCTGCGCCACGGAGCACCGCCGAGCGCCCGACAAGTGCTGCGATATCGTCGGCGAGTGTCAGGTTCTCAGCATGCAGCAGCCGGCCGCCGCTTCTCACCCGCCAGCGGTCACGAAAGAGACCAGCCTGCACCATCTCGCCCATGGCCTTCCGGCCGAGAAGAACCGCCTCGACCGCCAGAAAGGTTGCGTCTTCGGCAAGCTCGACCTCCAGCGATCGCGACAAGGATGCGCGGTCGAAGAGGATGGTTTCCTGCGGCAGCCAATCGACCCGGCTTCCACTGGCAACAGAAATCCGCGTCGAAATATCCGCCGTTCCCGCACATGCCTTGTAGATCTTTTCGCAGGCCTGCGTCGTCAACGTCAGCGCCGTGCCTTCTCCCGCTTCGAAAGCCCAGGTTATCCGGTCGCCGCCAGTGACCCCGCCGGACGAATTGATCAGCACCGCTTCGATCGACGCATCAAAGGTCTTTGGGAGACGGATCTTGGCGCAGCCTTCCTGATAGAGTTCGGCAATAGCCGTACGGCCGCTCCGGCATTTGGCAACGAGCCGCCCTTTTCCCCACGCCCGCTGCGGAGCGATGATCACTGCATCATTCATGAATGGCCATCGTATATCCTTGCGACACGGCATGCACCGATGGCGGCATCGTCCGTGCGTCAATCCCCAAAGTCAAGACGTTGTTTCGCAAAGAGAATTCCCGCGTCCTTGCGGGACTCGCGCTGTGAAGGCGGGACAACTCAAGCCACCCTTTCCGGCGGTTCACGACCGGCGAAGAATGCCGTGACGTTGTCGACGACCTTCATGCCCATTGCGGTTCGCGTTTCTTCCGTAGCGCTGCCGAGATGCGGCAGGACCACGACGTTCTCGAGCGCCCGCAGCCGCGCGGGCACCTGCGGTTCCGCCTCGTAGACGTCGAGGCCGGCCCCACGGATAACACCGCTTTCAAGCGCCTCGATCAACGCCTCCTCATCGACCACGTCCCCGCGGGCGGTATTGATGAGATAGCCGCCCCGCTTCATGACCGCGAGGCGCGCCGCATCGATCAGATGCCGGTTTTCGCCGCCGCCGGGGATGTGCAGGGAGACGAAGTCGGATTCCCTCAGGACATCCTCGATCGTGTCGAGTTGGCGGGCACCGAAGCGTTGCGCTTCCTCTTCCGCGATCTTCGATCGGTTGTAGAAGACCACGTCCATGTCGAAGCCGAAGTGGCAGCGCTTGGCCATAGCCTTGCCTATGCGGCCGAAACCGACAATGCCGAGCGTCTTGCCGGTGACTTTCGTTCCGATCATATGCGTGGGGCGCCAGCCTTCCCATTCGCCTGCCCTCACCTGCCGCTCGCCCTCGCCGGCACGCCGCGCGACGGTCAGCAGCAGCGAAACGGCGAGATCCGCCGTGCAATCGGTAAGGACCCCCGGCGTATTCGTCACCACGACGCCCGACGCCTTCGCTGCTTCGACGTCAATGTGGTTGTAGCCCACCCCGAAGTTGCCGAGAATCCTGCAGCGAAGGTCACCGTCCTTGAAGAGTGGCGCAGGCAGGCGATCGGATACTGTCGGCAGCAAGGCATCGAAGTTGCGAAGCCCCTCTGCAAGCTGGGCGGCATCGAGGGGCACATCGCGTTCGTTGAAGACTGTCTCGAAGCGTTGGGCAAGAACCTCTTCCACGGCTCGTGGCCAGCGGCGGGTGAGAAGAATGCGCGGCTTTGCGGTCATGGATTACCCTCCGAGAATGAAGAATCGGCTCCGGATAGTGCACAAAATCGCGCCTGCGGACAGCCTGTTCCCATGAAAAGCAAGAGGGCGCCGCTACTGCATGTTTCCTTAAGTCCTAACCGATTTAAGAATAGAAACATGCAGCAATTCAAAGTGCTGCAGCATCTTTTGAGCGTCTTGTAAGACGCGCCGCGGGCGCCCTCTTCTCTTTCGCGCGAATTACGACCTCGCGAATTCAAGCAGGTCTTGGTTAAGCTGATCCTTGTGGGTGTCGGTGATGCCGTGCGGAGCGCCCGGATAGACCTTCAGCGTCGCGTGCGGCACCAGCTTCTTCGAGGCCCGCGCCGCCGCGTCGATCGGCACGATCTGGTCGTCGTCGCCATGGATGATCAAGGTCGGCACATCGAACTTCTTCAGATCCTCGGTGAAGTCGGTCTGCGAGAAGGCGACGATCGAGTCATAGGTGTTCTTGTGGCCGCCCATCATGCCCTGCAGCCAGAAGCTGTCGATCATGCCCTGAGAAGCCTTGGCGCCCGGTCGGTTGAAGCCGAAGAACGGGCCGGAGGCGATGTCCTTGTAGAGCTGCGAGCGGTCGGCGACGCTTGCCGCCTGCAGATTGTCGAACACCTCCTTCGGCAGGCCGCCGGGGTTGGTCTCAGTCTTGACCATCAGCGGCGGCACCGCCGAGATGAGCCCGGCCTTGGCGACGCGTTTGGTGCCGTGGCGGCCGATATAGCGCGAGATCTCGCCGCCACCGGTGGAGAAGCCGGCGAGAAAGATTTCGGTGAGATCCAGCTGTTCGATCAACTCCGCGAGATCGTCGGCATAGTGGTCCATGTCGTTGCCGTCCCAAGGCTGGCTGGAGCGGCCGTGACCGCGGCGGTCATGGGTGATGACGCGGAAGCCATTGTTGGCGAGATGGAAAGCCTGGGCCTCCCAGCTGTCGGATGACAGCGGCCAGCCGTGGCTGAGCACGACCACCGGTCCGTCTTTCGGACCCCAGTCCTTGTAATAGATTTCGACGCCGTCGCGGGTGATGATCCTGCTGCCCATGGTCCTTGCTCCTTCGCTGTTGCTGGTTGTTGTCTTCGCTGGCGTTTGCGCCCTAGCCGGGCCGACGGCAGATACTGCCGCAGCGGCGCCCAGAGTGCCAGCCAGCATGCCTCTTCGAGAGATGCCGTTCGCGATTGCACTTGCCTTTGCCTTTGTCATGGGAGTGCTCCTTGTTTCCCGTTGAGCCTAGTCCAAATCCGCAACTAAATCGCGCGCGAGTTAAATTTCTAGGTTCCCGCTTTAATCGCTGTCGATTAAATCGTGCACGATAATTATCGGGCCGAATTTCGCGTGTCAATACCTTGCGATTAGATCGTGAACGATTTATTTTTATCGCATGACGAAATCTGGGTTAGAACAATGACCAAGGCAGAAAATCCTTCTCACGAAGACCTTATGAAGCTCGACAATTTCCTGTGCTTCGCAATCTATTCCGCGAACCATGCGTTCACGCGCGTCTATAAGCCACTGCTTGACGAGTTGGATCTCACCTATCCGCAATATCTCGTAATGGTGGTCCTTTGGGAAAAGGACGACCAGACCGTCGGCAATTTGGGTGAAAAGCTTTTTCTGGAATCGAGCACGCTCACCCCCATGCTGAAACGCCTCGAAGGCATGGGCTACATTTCGCGGGTCCGCGACAGGGCCGATGAACGGCAGGTGCGCGTGAAATTGACCGAAACCGGCCGCGACTTGCGGAAAAAGGCCGACAACGTACCGTATGGCATTGCCAATGCCACCGGGATGGAGCCTGCGGAGCTCGTCCGGCTCAAGCAGGAGATCGCGACGCTGCGCACATCACTGCTGAAATAACGCTGCTTCCAATCACGTAGACATGCGCATCGAACGGCGTGGATGCCGCCCTACCGCATGACTCCTTAGATCGGAATCGATTTAAGGACAAAATCATGCAGAAATTCAAAGTCTACAGTGATCTTTGCGCGTCCGATTGGACGCGCGGCGCTGTAGAACAAAAAGACCCGGCGCTCGCACGCCGGGTCCTCCAAAGCGGATCGAACGATACTATTCGTTCTGGAAGTAGCTGTACTTGCCGTCGTCACCCTTCTTCCAGGTGTACATGACGTAGTCCGGGCGGGTGATGTCGCCCTTTTCGTCGTAGCCGAGCTCGCCGATCGTGGTCTTGAACGGACCCTTGGCCTTGATCGCTTCGGCGACAGCCTGGGGATCATTGCCGCCGGCAGCCTTGGCGCCTTCGGCGATGACCTGGAGGGCAGCATAGGCGTAGAGCGTGTAGGCTTCCGGTTCGAAGCCGGCAGCGCGGAACTTTTCGACGAGTTCCTTGGCTTCAGGGTTCTTGCGCGGATCCGGCGCGAAAGTCATCAGCGTGCCGTCGACGGCGTCACCGGCGATTGAGGCCAGTTCGTTCGAGACGATGCCATCGCCCGACATCATCGTTGCCTTCAGGCCCTGGTCCTTCATCTGGCGCATGATCAGGCCGGCTTCCGTGTGCAGGCCACCGTAATAGACGATCGAAACACCGGCTTCCTTCATCTTTGCGATGAGCGCGGAGAAGTCCTTGTCGCCGGTGTTGATGCCTTCGTAGAGGGCTTCGGTCAGACCGGCTTCGTTCATCGCCTTCTTGGTTTCATCGGCAAGGCCCTGACCATAGGGGGTCTTGTCATGAACGACGGCGATCTTCGCGTCCTTGAAGTTGGCGGCGAGGTAGGCACCGGCAACCGCGCCCTGCTGGTCGTCGCGACCGCAAGTACGGAACGTGTTCCACAGGCCGCGCTCGGTGAACTGCGGGTTGGTGGAGGCCGGCGTGATCTGCAGAATGCCGTTTTCGGCGTAGATTTCCGAAGCCGGAATGGACACGCCCGAGTTGAAGTGGCCGACGACGAACTTCACGCCATCAGCAACGAACTTGTTGGCGACCGAAACGCCCTGCTTGGCGTCGGACACGTCGTCGCCGAGCACAACCCTGATCTGTTCCCCGTTGATGCCGCCTGCAGCATTGAGGTCGGCCGCCGCCTGTTCCGCACCTTTCTGAAGCTGCGCACCGAAGGCAGCATTCGGGCCGGTCAGCGGGCCGGCAACGCCGACCAGAATGTCAGCCCATGCAGAGCCGCTAAAGGCGACCATTGCCGTCAGCGCAACGGCCGACAGAAGAGACTTTTTCATCTTGTTACTCCCAAATATTCGAGCGGGTCTTGTTTCCAAGCCTGCGCAATGCCCACCTTAATTGCGCCGGTGTTCTTTCGCACCGGCCGCGGCGGACCGGCACGCGCTGTTCCCTTATTTGGTTTTCCATGAGAAGGGCGACGCCTTCTCATAGAGCCAGTAGTAGCTCTTGGTCATCTGCCTGGTCCGGTAGTATCGGAAACCGGCGGTAGCAAACAACAAAAGCACGATCGTGTCCACGATATAGTACTGCAGGCTGAACATGGTTCCGCCGAAAAGAGCGTGGTGGATGAAGCGGATAGCCCAGCCTAGCAGCGCCACGTAGAGCAGCAGCCGCGGAAAGTTATGCCAAGTGTCGGCGACGCTCTTGCCCGTCCGCCAGGCAGTCCATCCGCCCAGCACACACGTGATGAAGAGAAACTGCCAGATCGACGCTTCTTCGTAGAGAATTCCCTGCATGTCACATACTCCAGGTGCGGCGCATCAATGACGGCCGCCTTCGAGATAGGCCGAACGGACTTCCGGATTGGCGAGAAGATCCTTGCCTGTCCCGCTCATGGTCACCCTGCCGTTCACCATGACATAACCGCGGTCCGACAGCTTGAGCGCACCGAAGGCGTTCTGTTCTACGAGGAACACCGTCAGGCCCTCTTGCTTGTTGAGTTTCTTGATCGCGTCGAAGATGCCTTTCACGATCAGCGGAGCAAGACCGAGCGACGGCTCGTCGAGCAACAGGAGCTTCGGTCGCGCCATCAGCGCACGCCCGATCGACAGCATCTGCTGTTCGCCGCCCGACAGCGTACCGCCGCGCTGCGCCTGCCGTTCCTTGAGGCGCGGGAACAGCGTGAAGATCTTTTCGACGTCCTCGTTGAAATGCTTCAGGTTATCGAGGCTCGCCCCCATCTGCAGGTTTTCCAGAACCGTCATGCGCGGGAAGATGCGTCGCCCTTCCGGCGACTGCGCAATCCTGAGACGGGCAATCTCGTGCGTCGGCAGACGCGTGATGTCCTGACCGTCGAAGTAGACGGAGCCGGTGCGCGCCTGCGGGCTGCCGCAGATCGTCATCATCAGTGTCGACTTCCCGGCACCATTGGCGCCGATAAGACTGACGATTTCTCCGCGGTGGACCTCCACATCGACGCCATTCAGCGCCCGGATATTGCCGTAATAGGTTTCGACGGCTCTTACATGCAGCAGCGGCGCACTCATTGCTTGGTGCCTCCCTGCCCGCCTTCGATTTCCTCGATCTGTTCGATCACCTCTTCAACCTCTTTATCCTCGACACCCAGATAGGCCGCAATGACCCTTGGATCGTTCTTCACGAAATCCGGGTTGCCGTCGGAAATCTTCTGACCGTATTCAAGCACGACCACATGGTCGGAAATCTCCATGACCACGGACATATCGTGCTCGATCAACAGGATGGATGTGCCCGTTTCAGCGCGAATGCTCTGCAGCAATTCATTGAGCGCATGCGATTCGCGTGGGTTGAGGCCGGCCGCAGGCTCGTCAAGGCAGAGCAGTTCCGGCTCGGTGCACATCGCCCGGGCGATCTCGAGCCGCCGCTGCGCACCATAGGGGAGGTCCCCGGCCGCGTCGTCGGCGCGATCGATCAGCGACGCCTTCTCGAGCCAATGCCTCGCAAGTTCCTTCGCGTCCTTGGCGGCCTGCCGATAGGCCGGAAATCCGAGCAGTCCGAGCACCGTATAGCCCGACGCCTGCATCAGCTTGTTGTGCTGCGCGACCAGCAGGTTCTCGAGCACCGTCATGCCTGAGAACATCCGGATGTTCTGGAACGTGCGCGCCACCTTCGCATGCTTGGTGATCTCGAAGTCCGGCAGACGCTCAAGCAGGTATTCCTTTCCGGATCTCTGCTTCATCGTGATCATGCCCATCGTCGGCTTGTAGAAGCCGGTGATGCAGTTGAACACTGTCGTCTTGCCCGCTCCGTTCGGGCCGATCAGCGCGGTGATGTCGCCGCGAGAGGCCTCGAAGGAGAAGTCGTTGATCGCCATGAGACCGCCGAAGCGCATCGACAGGTGCTCAACCTTGAGAATGGGGTCTTTTGTCATTGTCGTAGTCATTGTCTCGATGGCCATCAGCCGTGACCTTCCTTGGTAAAGCTGCCGGAGACGGCCTTACGCTCGCGGAGGAACGCGGTCGGTTCGCGCGATCCGACGAAGCCGCGCGGCTTCCAGACCATGACGACGACCATGGCTAGGCCAAAGATCAGCATGCGGTAAAGTTCGGGCGTGAAGTTCGGTCCGAAGACCAGCTTCAGGAAGGTGAGCTCACGCAGGATTTCGGTGCCGCCGATCATGACAATCGCTGCGATTGCTATGCCGGTCAGTGATCCCATGCCACCAAGAACGACAATTGCAAGGATCACCGCAGATTCGAGGAACACGAACGATTCCGGCGACACGAAGCCCTGACGAACGGCGAAGAAGGACCCTGCAAGGCCGCCGAACATAGCGCCCATCGCAAACGCAGTCAGCTTGGTGGTGACCGTGTTGATGCCCAGCGAACGGCAGGCGATCTCATCTTCGCGCAGCGCTTCCCAGGCACGCCCGATCGGCATCCGACGCATCCGGATGGTGACGAAGGCCGTCAGCATGCAAAGGCCGAGGGCCAAATAGAATAGAAAGATCTTATAGTAGGCCGAGGAGATCGGCAGGCCCATCAGCGCCGCGAAGCCGTCCTTGGAAGCATCGAACTTGATGCCGAACAGCGTCGCCTTGGCGATGCCGGACACACCGAAGGTACCCTTGGTGACCTCGGTCCAGTTGATCAGCACGAGGCGGATGATTTCCCCGAAGGCGAGGGTGACGATCGCCAGGTAGTCACCGCGCAGGCGCAGCACCGGGAAACCGAGGACCATACCCCAGCAGGCGGATAGAAGGCCGGCAACCGGCAGCAGCACCCAGAATGACAGGCCGAAATAGCTTGAGAGCAGCGCATAGGAATAGGCGCCAACCGCATAGAAGGCCACGTATCCAAGGTCGAGAAGACCGGCAAGGCCGACGACGATGTTAAGGCCCCAGGCGAGCATCACGTAGATCAGGATCTGGATGCCGAAGTTGTCCACCCACTTCAGCGATCCCTGGACACCGGTGAGGGCCAGTATGACCGGCGGATAGAGAACCAGAGCCACTATCGCGATCTTCGAGAAGTTGCGGCTGAAGAAGCTTTCCTCCTTGGCAACCTCTGGAGCGGCAGCCTTCACCGCCTTTCTCTGCGCGAGCCAGGGCTGGGCGTAGGCGACGATCAGGAAGCGACCGACCATGGCAACGATCACGAAGATCGCCAGCAGCCCCCAGCGCTGGGTGAGGACCAACTCGTTGCGAATGTTCTGGTCGGTCTTGAGGCCAACGAAGAGCACGAACAGACCGAGGGTGATGAGGCCGGCGAAGACAGCCTCGCGCAGGGCCCGCGCCGTCACCTCAGTGCCGGCGCTTGCAGTAGTAGATGCAATGTTTGCCATGGAATTATACCTTCTCGACTTCCGGTCGTCCGAGAATACCCGACGGCTTGAAGATCAGGACGATTGCGAGAATCGAGAATGTCGCAACGTCCTTGTAGTCGATCGTGAAATAAGCCGACCACAGGGATTCGATGAGGCCGATCAGAAGTCCGCCCAAAACAGCGCCCGGCAGCGAGCCGATGCCTCCGAGAACGGCGGCAGTGAATGCCTTGACCCCGGGAACGAAGCCGTCGGTGAAGACGACCACACCATAGTACATGAGGTACATGGTTCCCGCGACCGCAGCGAGAGCGGCACCCATAATGAAGGTCACGGAGATCGTACGATCGACGTCGACGCCAAGCAGAGCCGCCATCTTGCGATCCTGCTCGGTGGCGCGCTGCGCACGACCAAGCGGCGTCTTGTTGACAATGTACCAAAAGACGGAAAGCAGAAACGCCGTGATGATGATGATGATGATCTGCTTCAGCGATATGGCGATGCCGAACACGTCATAGACTGACGACACGAGCGGCGGGATCGGCTTGTTGCGCGGTCCCTGCGTCACCTGAATGAAGTTCGACAGCACGATCGACATGCCGATCGCGGTAATCAGCGGCGCCAAGCGGAAAGACCCGCGCAACGGACGGTAGGCCACTCGCTCAATCGTCCAATTCCACAGCGACGCCGCGAGCATCGCCACGATCATCATAAGCAAAAGCGCCAATACAACGGGCACGCCTGCTATGAATGAGGTGAGAAGCAGAAAAACAATCAAAGCGGCGAAGCCGCCAAGCATGAAGATATCGCCGTGGGCGAAGTTGATCATGCCGATGATGCCGTAGACCATGGTATAACCAATTGCGATCATACCATAAATAGACCCAAGCGTCAGCCCGTTGACGAGCTGCTGGACGAAATACTCCATCAATCTTCCCCTGGACCAGATCCTATCGGTCCGATCTCTTGTTATTGGCGCTCATTGTGAGCGTGCTATTTGCCCCGATTCCATACCTCTTTCAAATGAAAATGAAAGCTAAAAAATGCTTCCTCGCCAGATTCTTCGGCGATAAAATCGATTTGGCGCTTTCGGAGCCAGAAAAATCAAATTTTTAGCAGCATTCGCACGCCAAATGGGCAACTTTGAACGCAAAAGCGCGGAAATCGGTGGCTGGCGTGCCGACATAGCGCGCGGATCATATCAGGGCGGATTCTCGCCGCGGCCTGCCTCGTCAACCGGCGAATGCCGCAGTCAGATCGTATTCGCGTCCCATCGCCATGAGGTCGTCGAAAAGGGATTCGGCAAAAGAGCGTGGAGCGATCAGTTCAAATGTGTCGTCTCCCGTTCGGGCCAGATTGACGGCGATGTGGCCGCACAACGCATTCGCGCTGGCGCCGGTCGCAAAGGCTGCGGGATGCAGGTCGAGGCCGACGCCCTTTGCAAGAATCCGGTGCGTCGACGGACCGGAAAGCCGGAACAGGACACGTGCCTCGCTTTGGTCGACGACATAGGCCCGGCCGGCGCAAAAGGCGTCGATACGACGCTGCAGCCCTTCCGACGTATCGCTTTCAGAAACAACCAGCCATTCGCCTGGCGCGCTGAAACGCACGGTGAATTCAGTTGCCGATGACAACACCTGTTGGACGGTGTCCTCCTCGCCGGCGTGGGCGAGCACCATAGCGACCGCCTGCCTGTGGCCGATGGCCAGATGATTGACACCTGCCGGCCGAGGCGCGCCGCGCAGCTTCTCATCGAGTGCATGACGGTTGTAGTAATCGCGGATCATCGGCAGTCCCTCAGGCTTTCATTCTGGCGTTTTCGGGATCGACGAAGACCGGATCGCAGACCTCGGCCATCACCTCCTGATCGCGCAGCTTGTCCCAGACAACAATCCGTTCGCCATAGCGCTCACGGCCCGACTTGAGGAAGGCAAGCGCAATATGGTGACCGAGCACCGGCGAGAAGCAGGCGGAGCTCACCCAGCCCTGGTCGTTGAGGGTCGATGGCTTCATGCCCTCACGCAGCAGATGCGCACCCGCGCGAATATCCTTTTCCTTGTCCACCGGCTTCAGTCCCACGAGTTGCGAGCGGTCTGCGGCGGTCAGCCCGTATCGTGCCGAAAGATGCTTGCCGATGAAGTCCGTCTTCTGCGCCGAAACCATTCGGCCGAGTCCGGCGTCGTCCGGCGTCACCCGGCCGTCGAACTCGGCATGCGTCGGCAGGCCCTTCTCCAGCCGCAGGACGTTGAGCGCTTCGACGCCATAGGCGCAGATATCGAAGGCATGGCCCGCTTCCATGATCTGATCGGCGACCGCCACGCCAAATCCTGCCGGAACGGCCAGTTCGAAAGCCAGCTCGCCGGAGAAGGAGATGCGGAATAACCGCCCTTTCAGGCCGCCTTTGAGCGTTACTGTTCCGGCAGCGAGGAACGGGAATGCCGCATTGGAGATGTCGTCCTCGACGATCTGCTGCAGCACGCTGCGCGCCTTCGGACCGGCGATCGCGATCTGCGCCCATTGGTCGGAGACGGAGCAGAAGCGAATCTTCAGGTCCGGCCAGAGCACCTGCGAGCAATATTCCATGTGGGACATCACGCCACCCGCGAGCGCGGTCGTCGTCGTGACGAGAAAATGCTCCTCCGCGAGCCGGCTGACGGTGCCATCGTCATAGACGAAGCCGTCTTCGCGCAGCATCAGGCCATAACGCGCCTTGCCGACCGGGAGCTTCAACATCGCGTTGGAATAAAGCCGATTGAGGAATTCAGCCGCGTCCGGTCCGAAAAGTTCGATCTTGCCTAATGTCGACACATCGCAAATGCCGACGTTCGCGCGCACGTTCAGCACCTCGCGATCGACGCTCTCGCGCCAGGTCTTTTCGCCCGCCCGAGGAAACCAGGCGGATCGATACCAAAGGCCCGCTTCGACGAAGGTCGCCCCGTTTTTCCGTGCCCATTCATGCAACGGCGATTTGCGGACAGATGCTGCATGCTTGTCGCGCGCCGTGCCGGCAAGCGCGCCGAAGGAAACGGGTGTGTAGAACGGGCGGAATGTCGTCGTCCCCACATCCGCGGGGCTTACTCCTCGCATACCGGCAAGAATGCCGACTGCATTGGTGTTCGAGAGCTTGCCCTGGTCCGTGGCCATGCCGCTGGTCGTGTAGCGCTTGGCGTGTTCGACGTGGCCAAACCCTTCGCGGAGCGCAAGCCCCAGATCCTTTGCGTGCACGTCGTTCTGGAAATCGACAAAGGCCTTGGACTTTGCACCGGGTGCGTACCAAAGTGCGGTGAACGACGGATCGGTCTCCTCTCCCGTTGCCGGCAAGACGTCCTGAACGGGTTTGAATCCCAGCTCGGACGCGATCGCCGACGCCTTGGCGGCCCCGTCGCCGAGGCAGCCCGAGAGCGTGTAAACGCCATTCGCCGAACCGGCAACGCGCAATCCACCGCCGACAGCCGGCGCGACGAACGTGCTTAGAGCTTCGGACCACACAGGCTTCGCTCCCCGTTGGCAGGCCAGGTGGATGACCGGGCTCCAGCCGCCGGACATGCCGACCGCATCGCAGGCGACGAGCTCCTCGAAACCCGACCGTTCGACCACAAGCCCGGAAACCCGCAGGCGTCCACGCGTATCGACGACGGAGGCCGAACGGATCACGCGCACGCCTTCCGGCGCGGCGTCCGCTGCCGCTGCGCGACTGTCGACGATTGCAGCAATGGCGATGCCCTTGGCGCTGAGATCGCGGGCGGTGCAATACCCCGCGCTGCCATTGGTGAAAATCGCAACCGACCTGCCGGCCGCCACGCCGTAACGGTTGGCATAGGTGCTGAGTGCCCCGGCCATCATGACTCCCGGCCGGTCATTGCCGCCGAAGACAAGCGGGCGCTCCTCCGCACCGGTCGCGAGAAGCGCTCGCCTCGCGACAATGCGCCAGACCCGCTCCGTCGGCAGCTTGGCCGAGGGCTCGGCGACATGCTTCTGGACCCGCTCGACCGCGCCGAAAACATTGTCGTCGTACCAGCCGAAGACTGACGTCCGCGGCAGCAAGGTTACATTCGGCAGCGCCTGCAATTCGGCAACGGCGCGATCGGCAAAGACATGCGCGGGCGCACCGTCTATCGGCTGCGTCTCCGAAAGGAGCGAACCGCCCAGGCGAAAATCCTCGTCGGCGAGAATGACGCGAAGCCCCGCGCGTCCCGCGGTCAGCGCGGCCATCAGCCCGGCCGGGCCGCCGCCAACGACGAGCAGATCGCAATGTGCCCAGGATTTCTCGTAGCTTTCCGGGTCGCGTTCGAGCACTGCGCGACCGAGACCGGCAGCCCGGCGGATCAGCGGTTCGTAGAGCCTTTCCCAAAGTTGCGCCGGCCGCATGAAGGTCTTGTAGTAGAAACCCGCACCGAGAAATGGCGAGAAAAGATCAACTACCGCGCCGATATCTACGCCGAGCGACGGCCAGCGATTCTGGCTGCGCGCCGTCAATCCGGCATAGAGCTCGGCAACGGTCGCCTTTGTGTTGGGATCGCTGCGCGCGCCGGAGCCGATGGTGACGAGCGCATTCGGTTCCGAAGAGCCTGCGCTGACGATCCCACGCGGACGATGATATTTGAAGCTGCGGCCGACCAGAATCTGGTCGTTGGCAATCAGCGCCGAGGCCAGCGTATCGCCGGCAAAACCACGCAAGGGGCGGCCGTCGAAGCTGAAACTGAGCGAACGGCTGCGATCGACCAGCCCTCCGGCCGTCAGGCGATAGGCGGTCATCGGCCGTTCTCCCGGGCGAAGACCGCGCCGTCGGTCACGGAATGGACCTCATGGGTGAACGTGTCGCGCTCGACCACGAGGAAACGGCGGCAGCCCGCCACGTGCTGCCAGTGCTCGAGCGTGCGCCCGCGCGGGTTGGCGCGTACATAGACGTAATCGTGCCAGGCCTCGTCCGATGCGGTCGGCGCCGGACGAACGAGCGACGCGTCGCCGCGGATCGAAAACTCTTCTTTTGGACGGACCCCGCAATGGGGACAGGTGATCAGGCTTGCCATCGTCTTGTCCTTGGGCCCGAGCGGGTCCAGTTGGCTCGAAATGCGGCCGCTGCGGGCTCGCCGCTTCTGTCAGTGAAGATTGGGTTGTGGACCGGCACCGGCCTCGTCGACCGCATAGCCGCGGGCGAAGCGGTCGAGCCTCAGGGCACGTGCGACCGGATGCGTGTCGTTCTTGGCGATCAGGTGGGCAAAGCAGTAACCGGATGCGGGAGTAGCCTTGAAGCCGCCGTAGCACCAGCCGCAGTTCAGGTAGAGATTGTCGATCGGCGTGCGGTCGATGATCGGCGACCCGTCCATGCTCATGTCCATGACGCCGGCCCAGGAGCGCAGCACGCGGACGCGCGAAAGACCGGGGATCATCGTTACGCCCTCCTCCATCACATGCTCGGCGGTCGCGAGGTTTCCGCGCTGGGCATAGGAGGAGTAGCCGTCGATCTCCGCCCCGAAGACGAGGCCGCCCTTGTCCGACTGCGAGATATAGAAGTGGCCGCCGCCATAGACGATCACATGATCGATGCAGGGCTTCAGCCCTTCGGTGACGAAGGCCTGCAGCACATGGCTCTCGATCGGCAGCTTCAGATCCGCCATCTCACCGACGCGGGAGCTGTTGCCCGCGGCCGCCAGCGCGAGCTTGCCGCAGCCGATGAACCCCTTGGTCGTCTCGACACCGGTGACGACGCCATTCTCGCGACGGATCGCGGTCACCTCGCAGTGCTCGATGATATCGACACCATGCCGGTCGGCGCCGCGCGCGTAACCCCAGGCGACCGCATCGTGTCGGGCCGTACCGGCGCGCCGCTGGAGGAGCCCGCCGAGGATCGGATAGCGGGCGTGGTCGTAGTTGAGAAAGGGGATCATCTTCTTCAGCTGATCGCGCTCGATCAGCTCCGCCGCCACGCCTTCCATCCACATGGCGTTGCCGCGCCGTATATAGGCGTCGCGTTGGCCATCGCTGTGGTAAAGCATGATGACGCCGCGTTGCGACAGCATCACATTATAGTTCAGCTCCCGCTCCAGCCCTTCCCAAAGCTTCATGGAAAATTCATAGAACGGCTCGTTGCCCGGCAGCATGTAATTGGAGCGGACGATCGTCGTGTTGCGGCCGACATTCCCGGAGCCGAGATAGCCCTTCTCCAGCACGGCAACGTTTTTGATACCGAATTCCTTGGCGAGATAATAAGCGGTTGCAAGGCCATGACCCCCACCGCCGACGATGATCACGTCATAATGCGATTTTGGCTCGGCCTGTCGCCATTGCGGCTTCCAATTCAGATTTCCGGAGAGAGCGTTCTTGACGATCGAGAATGCGGAGTAGCGCATGAAGGCATCCAGTTCACTTGCGCGGCCACTTTTGCATAAGCGAAGCGCAACGCAAAGATGCAAGAGGCCCTGCGGCTGCAAAATGCCGCGGTGATGGGTCGCCACGGCGTCGAGCGTCCGCGATTGCGGCAAAGAGAAAGATTTGAGTATGAACGGAAGAAGCCTATCGGTATTCGGCCCGGCTCATGCGAATCGCAGCAACGGCGTGGAAAAAGAAGAGTGACGATGCTGGAAATACTGGAAAGATCGGCGATCGCGGCTGGAAGGGCAATCCTGGACATTTACAACGCCGGGCCGGCCGTCGCCTACAAAGCCGATGCTTCGCCGGTCACCGACGCGGACCACAGCGCCGAACGCATAATCCTCGCCGCTCTCGCGGCGAACTTTGTCGATATTCCGGTCATCGCCGAGGAATCGGTTGCGGCCGGGCATGTACCCGATATTTCCGGAAAACGCTTCTTTCTCGTCGATCCCCTGGACGGCACCAAGGAGTTCGTAGGCCGCAGCAGCGATTTCACCGTCAACATCGCCTTGATCGAGAATGGCGTCCCCGTTGCCGGCGTGGTTTATGCGCCCGCGCTCGGCATCCTCTATTCGGCAAGTGCCGGCAAAGCGAGGAAGGCCTTGATCGAGGACGATCGCGTTGCCGCTCCCCACGCAGTTATCGGCTGCCGCACCTGCGGCGACCGGCCGGTGGCGCTGACCAGCCGCTGGCACAACAGCGCAGAGACGATCGCCTACCTCGCCGATCAGGGCATTGCCGATTATGAGGCTGTCGGCTCATCGCTGAAATTTTGCCTACTGGCCGAAGGGCTTGCCGACATCTACCCGCGCTTCAGCCGTACCATGGAATGGGACACGGCAGCCGGCGACGCCATTCTGCGGGCTGCCGGCGGCGAGACGCTGACCATGGAGGGAACGCCGCTCACCTATGGCAAGCGCAATCAGCGCCACGACAGCGATTTTGCCAATCCCTGGTTCGTCGCCCGCGGCAGGCCCTGATGATCAACGAAATCGTTTCAAGGACCGCGCTGGTCATACGCGGCGGCGATAAGGCTGCCGATCGTCGTCTCGCTGAAAGGTTTGTCGATCCTCGGAATACTGCGCAGATGCTGCGGCGAAGGAAACGATTCTCCGTATCCGCTGGTAAATCCGACCATGATGCCGCGCGCGATCAGGGCATCGGCGACGACAAAGCTTGTATCGCTGTCGAGATTGACGTCGATGAGGGCAAAATCGATCGAGTGAGCGGTAGCCATTTCCAACGCCTGCTCGGCATTGGTGGCGACATGAACCTCTGCCACTCCCAAGGATGTGAGGATTTCCTCGGCGTCCATCGCAATGATGAAATTGTCGTCCAAAACGAGAACCGTCTTAATTGTCGGCGGAATTTCGTTGCTTTGCACTCCCGACGCCCTTTCAGAACCCTGCGCAAGACCGGGGCTCGACCCGACAAGCTAACCTAGGCGCTAAGGAGCGGTTCGGCACTTAAAAATGACATACGGCCAGTAAATCAGATGAATGGACGCTTGTGCTCGGTGATACCCCTCCACTCGGCAATCGCAAGCAGCCCATCGACATTGCGCACGTTGCACCCACCGTCCACCCACCGAATAAGCCCGCGGTCGGCAAGTTTCTTCAGGGTCTTGTTGGTGTGGACGACCGAAAGGCCAAGCGTATCGGCAACATGTTGTTGGCGGATCGGGATCGCGACTCGATTGCCGCGAAAGAGGTCCAGTACCTTTGCCCGCTGGTAAAGAAAAGCAAGGAGATAGGCGGCCCTCTCAAGTGCCGAACGCCGGCCGATGCTCAGGAGATGCTCGTCAAGCATGCGTTCCTCCCGGGCTGCAATCCAGGTCAGATCATAAGCAAGGTCGGGATGCCTGGTATAAAGCTGATTGAGCCTGTCCCGTTCGAAGACGCAGAGAGTAACCGGTGAAAGCGCCTCGATGGAATGTTGCATTTCTCCCATCAGACTGCCTTGCAGTCCGACGATGTCTCCAGGCATGACATAGTTCAGGATCTGGCGCCGGCCGTCATCGAGCATCTTGTATCGAAAGCCCCAACCGGAAAGAACGGTGAAGAGGTGAGCGCTATGCGTGCCTTCAAGAACTATCGTCGCGCCGCTATCGACTGCCAACTCGCCCGTCTTGAAGTCCGAAACGAAGGCGAGTTCCTCGGCTGTGAAATCGCGGAAGACCGCGAGCTGACGAAGAGGACAATGGTCACAGGGCGTGCGCTTGCTGTTCTTGCTCGTTTGGCTTGCCATGAACTTCTCGTGGCCGGGCGTGCAACGGCACTCATCCATTAGACCCAAGTCGTGAAGTAGCGCTCACGCGCTTGCGGACAAGGAGGTTGCTGGAAAGCGATGACATTTCAGATGTTTCACGGGCCCGTTCGGCGGTGATTGCGATGGACTTGGCAGCGGCGCCGCTCTATCTCTTTCGGAACTTTCCGCCGTCAACGGGGATCTACGCCATGTCCTACGCCGCCATTGCAAAAAACCATGTCGCCGTCATCACCGGAGCTGCCTCTGGCATCGGACTTGCCGCGGCCAAGCGCTTCGCTGGCCTCGGGCTGAAGGTTGTCCTTGCCGACCTGCCCGGTGAGCGCTTGCAGGCGGCTGCGACCGAGGTGGCAAAGGGTGCCACGGGGGGCGCGAGCGATGTCGCCGCAATCGCCACGGATGTCTCCCGGCCTGACGATCTCGTGGCGCTGGCGCGCTCGGTACGCGAACGCTTCGGCCACGTTCATGTGCTGATGAACAATGCCGGCATCCAGCCTGGCAGTTCGATGTTCGGCCCGCTGGAGAACTGGGAAGGCGTGATCGCCGTCAATCTCTGGGGTGTCATCAACGGCTCGCGTATTTTCGCGCCCGCGATGATTGCCCATGGCGAACCGGGGCTGATCATCAATACCGGCTCGAAACAGGGCATCACCACGCCGCCCGGCGACCCCGCCTACAACGTGTCGAAGGCCGGCGTTAAGGTCTTCACCGAAGCGCTGCAGCACGAGCTGCGCAACACCGAAGGCTGCAAGGTTGCCGCCCACCTGCTGATCCCCGGTTTCGTCTATACGTCGCTGACCGCCCATGGACGGACGGAGAAACCGGCGGGAGCGTGGACGCCCGAGCAGACGGTGGACTTCATGATGGATAGCCTCGAACGCGGCGATTTCTATATCCTCTGCCCGGACAACGAAGTCGTCCGCTCGACGGACGAGAAACGCATCCTGTGGGCCGCCGGGGATATCGTCGAGAACCGGCCGCCGCTTTCGCGCTGGCACCCCGATCACGGCGACGCTTTCAAGGCATTCCTCGACCGCGATTGAGAAACGGCCGCCCGACGAAACAAGGCAACCCGACGGGCGGTTCTACAGCGCCGCGCGTCCAAGCGGACGCGCTAAGATCGCTGTAGCACCTTGAATCGCTGCATGATTCCTTAAATCGATTCCGATTTAAGGAATCATGCAGCAGGGGAACAGCAGGAAGGACAAGACGGTGACGAGCGGTATTCACCACATCACCCTGATCGCCCGAAAAGTGCAAGCAAATGTCGATTTCTATGTCGGCTTTCTCGGCCTGCGCCTCGTCAAGCGCACCGGCGGCTACGAGGACCCTAATCAATTGCATCTCTTTTACGGCGATGCGGTGGGATCGCCAGGTTCGCTCGTTACCTTCCTTATGTGGGAGGACGGCTCGCCAGGACGCGTCGGGCATGGCCAGCCGAGCGAAATCGCCTTTGCCATCCCGCCGGAGAGCATCGGCTTCTGGCTGACGCGTGCGTTGCAATTCAACATTCAGGCGACCGGCCCGGCACAGGAGTTCGGCGAACCGGTGTTGCGTCTGAAAGATCCGGACGGCGTGATCGTGAAACTGGTCGGAACGAACGCGCTCGCCGAACCTGCCCCGTGGGCGAGCCGGGACATCCCCGAAACGGACGCGGTCCGGCGGCTGCGCGGCGCGACCATTCTCACCGAGAAGCCCAAGGAAACCGCTCACTTCCTTCAAAACCATTTCGGCTATTCGGAGACCGGAGCGACAGCCACGATCCGGCGCTTCACGTCGAAATCCGGAGATGTCATCGACGTGCGCGACGCCACCGGCTTCTGGACGTCGGCGCCCGGCACGGGCACGATCGACCATATCGCCTTTCGCGCGCCAGACGAGGCGACGGTGCTTGCCGTGCGCGCCGATCTCGAGCAGGAGCACGCCGGCGCCACCAATGCGCATGACCGGAAGTACTTCTTCTCGCTCTATGTGCGTGAGCCGGGCGGCTCGCTCTTCGAGCTGGCCACCGACGGTCCGGGTTTTTCTGTCGACGAGCCTTCGGACACGCTCGGATCCAAGCTCTTCCTGCCATCGCATCTGGATGCCGACGCGGCTGCGACTTTGGTCAAGCTGCCGCAATTCGCCCTTCCCGGCGAGCCGCGGCTAACGCCGCGCGACCTGCCCTTTATCCACCGGTTCTATCATCCGGACCAGCCGAATGATCGCACCTTCGTGCTGCTGCACGGCAGCGGCGGCAACGAGACGGATATGCTTCCCTTCGGACATCAGGTCGATCCGCACGCCACCTTGCTCGGAATGCGTGGCCGAAGCAACGAGGAAGGTTTTCCCCGGTGGTTCCGCCGCGTGTCGATGACGACCTTCGACCAGCAAGACATCCGCTCGGAGGCAGCGGCCTTCGTGGCCTTCGTCGAAGGCGCGTGCGAGGGCTACGGGCTCGCTCCTGACAAGACAATATTCATCGGCTATTCCAACGGCGCCAACATGCTGGCTGCCGTCATGCTGCTTTATCCCGGCCTGCTCAGGAACGTGGTGATGATGCGCGCGATGTCCGCGCTCGAAGACGCGCCGAAGCCCGATCTTGCCGAAGCAAACATCCTGGTGCTCACCGGAAAGCAGGATCCCTACGGCAAACATGCGCCGGCCTTGAAGAAGGTCCTCGCCGATACCGGCGCCAATCTCGAGGCACTAGATATCGATACCCATCACGGTATCGGCGACGACGATGTTGCAGCCATTCGCCGCTGGATGGCGGAAAACAGGCTCTGAACACCGCCTTATGCTTTCACTGTCGCGACATGGTCGGCGAAAGCCCTGACGAAGCCGCGCAACCGCTCCCTGGTCTGGTCGTCGGTCAACTGCCCTTCGCTGTCGAAGAGCGTGTCGGCCTTCGGCAGCATCAGCCGCTTACCCGACCAAAGCTCGGCTCCGAGCGTCCGCATCACGGCGAGCCAGGCATTCTGGCTGAGAATGGTCCCGAAACTGCCGGGAGAGGCGCCGGCCAAGGCAAAGGGACGACCACCGAACACCTTTCGGATGTCAGCCGGCGGGCGACTGAGCCAGTCGATCGCGTTCTTAAAAACGCCCGGCATCGAATTGTTGTATTCCGGCGTGAAAAGGATCACGCCGTGCGCCGCCACGATCTTCTGCTTGAGATCGGCCGCCGCCGCCGGAACGCCGCTCTCAGCCTCCACATCGCCGTCGTAAAGCGGGATGCCGTGCAGCGTCGCGCTCTCGAATTCGACATCGTCCGGCGCGACGGACTTTGCAGCCTTCAGCAAGGCCGTATTGAAGGAAGCCTTCCGCAGACTGCCTGATATGCCGAGTATCTTCGTCATGAATGCTTGGTTTCCTCTTATTTATGCCTCGGTGGCGCTACTCCATGTTTCCTTAAATCCTAGCCGATTTAGGGATAAGAACATGCAGCAATTCAAAGGGCTACAGCATCTTTTGCGCGTCGGACAAGACGCAGGGCGCTGTAGGCCGCATCTCATTAGAACTAGAGATCAAAGGACAAAAAGAAAGCCAGGAGGAGCGTCCCGGCTTTTGCTTTGGCACTATTCCAGCGGTTTCAGCCTTGCCTCGATC
This sequence comes from Sinorhizobium sp. 8-89, assembly GCF_030124325.1. GTDB lineage: Bacteria > Pseudomonadota > Alphaproteobacteria > Rhizobiales > Rhizobiaceae > Sinorhizobium. The sequence goes on along the minus strand of NZ_JASKLR010000003.1, from coordinate 44,416 downwards.
TGAGCCCGCTTGGGCTCCAGGAAGGGCGGCAGCGACAGGCTTTCGCCGAGCGTTTCCATCGGTTCATCGACAGCAAAACCGGGCCCGTCGGTCGCGATCTCGAACAGGATGCCGTTCGGCTCCCGGAAGTAGAGCGAGCGGAAATAGAAGCGTTCGACCTCGCCGCTCGACGGCAGGCGGAAGCCGTTCAGGCGTTCGGTCCACTGATGCAGCGCGTCCACGTCCGGCGCCCGGAACGCCACGTGGTGAACGGCGCCAGCGCCCTGGCGCGCAATCGGCAGGTCCGGTTGAACCGCGACATGCAATTCGGCCGCCGGACCACCCTCGCCCATCGAGAAGACGTGTACTTCGCCGGAGCCGTCGGGCGAAGCGTAGCGGCGCACCTCCGCCATGTTCATCACATGCGTGAGCACGAGCGCCGTGTTGGTGATATCCGGCACGCTGATGGTAATGGGACCAAGGCCCTTGATCTGATGCTCGGCTGGAACCGGGCTCCTGTCCCAGGGATGCGACGGCGTCAGTCCGCCATCGTCCAGCAGCCGGAAACGCTGGCCTTCGCCGTCTTCGAAGGCAAGCGAGGTGCGGCCATCGATTTCCGTGACCTCGCCGGCGGAGACGCTTAGCTCCTCGAAACGGCGCTTCCACCATCTGACGCTTTCGGCACTGCCAACGCGAAGGCCGGTGCGCGAAATGCTGTGCGTGCCGCGTCCCTCGGGGCCGACCGGCCAGTCGAAGAACGTCAGGTCCGTTCCGGGCGTCGCCTTCCCGTCGGCATAGAAGAGATGGTAGGCGGTCGTATCGTCCTGATTGACGGTTTTCTTGACCAGCCTCAGTCCCAGCGTCTTCGTGTAAAAGCGCAGGTTTTCCGGTGCATTGGCCGTGATCGCCGTGAGATGGTGGATACCTGTTAGTTGCAAGCTCATGATTGCCTCCAATTCGAAGCGTTACGGCGGACTTTGCGCATCCGGGGACGCGCGGCGCCGTAAGGCGGGCACCTCGTTGAGCAGAACATCGGTCGGCCCGGTCGTTTCAAAAAGAGGAAACGACGCGAACAGATTGTTCTCTAAACGCGAACGATCTAGCGGTGCGGACGCTGCAGGTCCTTGAGATAAGTATTCTCCAAGCGCGAAATGGCAAATGCCCCCGGGTCGATCTCGGCAAAGATCAGGGTCTCGTCCGCGGAATTGGCTTTCGCCAGGGGTTGGCCGTCCGGCGAGGCAACCCGCGACAAGCCGGCGAAAGAAAACATCGGATCGGAACCGCAATGATTGATGTAGGCGACGAAGACCTGGTTTTCGAACGCCCTTGTCTGGATCATATGCTCGGTGATGAAGGTTCCCGACCAGCCGGCCGGAAGCGCCGTCGGCACCAATACCGCCTCGGCGCCGGCAAGCGCGAGCCGCCGGACATTTTCGGGAAACTCGACATCGTAGCAGATCAGCATGCCGCAGGTGACGCCCCGGTGTTCGAAGAGGCGCGTCGACGGCTCAGCCGGCGTGAACAGCCCGCGCTCATAGTCGCCATAAAGATGCGATTTGCGATAGACGGTCGGGGCGGCGTCGCCGTTGACGTAGACCGCGCTGTTGTAGACGGCATTGCCCTCGCGCTCGGCGAAGCCGGCAATGATCGCGATACCGGTTTCGGCCGAAATCTGCTGCAATCGCCGCACGATAGGGCCATCGGCGGGCTCGGCGAGGTCACGGATCACATCGCCCGCGCCGTAGCCTGTAATGCCGAGTTCGGGCGTGACCAGCAACGTCGCACCCTGGAGTGAAGCCTCCGCCGCCGCCCCGCCGATCCGGCCGAGATTGGCGGCAACGTCGCCGGCAATGGATTTCATCTGCAGAGCGGCAAGCCTCATCATTTACCATCCGATGACATGGCGCCGAGCAACTTCGGTAGGTCTCCGAAGCGGGCGACGAGACCGAAGATGACCGCAGCCGTCGTGACGAAGAGGATCGTCACCGACGCCATGGTCGGCGTGTAGCCATAGCGCAGCGCGTTGAAGATCTTGATCGGCAGCGTCTCCATGGTGAAGCCGACGGTCATATAGGCGACGATATATTCGTTGAGCGATAGCACGAAGGCAAAGGCATAGCCTGAAACGATGTAGGGCAGGATCAGCGGCAGCACCACCGTACGGAAAACCGTACGCTCGTCCGCGCCCATGGTTGAGGCCGCCTCGACCAAAGAACGATCGATCGACGTGAAACCGAGCGACAGGGTGACGAGCGGCAAGGTCACGAAGAAGATCGCGTGGCTGACGACTGCAGTCCATGGCTGGCCGTAGAATCCGGCGGTCGCCCAGAAGGTGAGAAGCCCGAGCGCCGTGATGACCGGCGGCAGCGTGAAGGGTGCGACGCCCAGAAGCTGGAAGATATTCGCCCAAGGCGCCACGCGCCGCCACAGGAACCAGGCAAGCGGCAGGGCTATGGCGACGGCAAGCGCCGCCGAAAGCACGGCAAGCGTGATCGAGGCCATCAGCGCGTTTCGCCATTCGGGATTCAGGAAGATCTCGCCATACCAGGATGTCGAGAAGCCTTGCGGCGGGAAGGCGAGCGTCTGCTTTTCGTTGATCGAAACGCCGGCAACCACAATCAGCGGCAGCGCGAGGAAGAGCGCGATCAGGAAGAAATAGAACTTGCGGAAAATGGACGTCATGCCGCTTCTCCCTTCCGTCCCGCAATCACCGTCAAGGCGACCAGGCCGAGCGTCACCAGCACGAGGAACACCGCCATCGCCGCAGCAAAGGGCATGTTCGACTGGTAGATCGCCTGGTCGGTGATCAGGACGGACAGCGTCCAGTGCTGAGGCCGTCCGAGAAGCTGTGGCAGCAGATAGGACCCGAGCGCGAAGATGAAGACCATGATCAGCGTCGCGACGATCGTGTTCCTGAGTGCCGGAACGACGACGGTGAAGAAGGCCTTGAGCGGCGAGGCGCCGAGCGTGCGAGCAGCTTCCGTCAAGGTCGGATCGAGGCGGACGAGCGCCGGGAAGAGGACGAGCACCGTATAAGGGAAGGCCTGATAGACCATGCCCGTCAGCACTGCCGCGAAACTCGGCGTCAGCGCCTTAGCCTCACCCATGAGGCCGAGCGCGACAAGGATATTGGTGATGCCGGCCGTGCGCGAAAAGAGCGTCGACCAGGCAAAACCGATGATGACCTCCGAGAGCGATAGCACCGAGAGCAGCGCGACAAGCCAGACGACCTGCACGTTGCGCGCCATCCGCGTCAGCATATAGGTGAAGGGCAGCGCCAGCACGATGCAGCAGATGGCGACCGCGATCGCCATCATGAGCGAGAAGCCGAGCACGCCGCCGAAGAAGGCCGAGAGGAAGCGGGCGTAATTGTCGTAAACGAAGGCCGGCGTATAGAAACCGCCCTGCTGGCGCTGGAAGAAGCTGACGGCGATCATCGTGCCGAAGGGCACGACGAAGAAGATCGTGAGCATCGCCGCGGGGAAAAGAAGCGGCGCGTAGTCGCCGATGGTCTGGGGCGGTTCGCGTCTCATTTCCTGAGCACCACGCAAACATCCGGAGTGAGCGCGACGCCGACCTGTTGGCCGACGGTGACGTCCGGCCGCTCGCGCGGCGTGGAAACGGCGACAATCTGGCGACCGGCAACATCCACAAAGGTTTCGATCGTCCCGCCCAAATCGCGCACGAAGGTGACCGTGCCGGAAATTGCACCGGCACCCGGCGCCGTCAGGTGCACGTCCTCGGGACGGATCGACAACGTCGCCTTGGCCGCGCCGGGGAGCAGCGCGAGACCGGGCACTGGCTGGCCGAGCACGGAAACATGGCCGACCGAGTCCGCTTCGGCTTCGATCAAGTTGGTCTGACCGATGAAATCGGCCACGAAACTGTCCGCCGGCCGACGGTAGATTTCGATCGGCGAGGCCGCCTGACGGATTTCCCCGCCGTTCATGACGACCACCGTATCGGCCATGGTCATCGCTTCGCGCTGGTCGTGCGTGACGACGATTGTCGTGATCCCGAGTTTCTGCTGCAGTTGCCGGAGCTCCACCTGCATCGCCTCGCGCAGTTTCGCGTCGAGCGCCGAGAGCGGCTCGTCGAGCAGGAAAAGCTTCGGCGAGATCGCCAGGGCGCGAGCGATCGCGACACGCTGACGCTGGCCGCCGGAAAGCTTGGAAACTGGCCGGTCCGCATAGCCCGAGAGATGGATCATTGACAGCAGTTCCTCGACCCGCCGCTTCTGGTCCTCCTTCGGTGCATTTCGGATGCGCAAGGGATAGGCGATGTTTTCGCCGACGGTCAGGTGCGGAAAGAGCGCCAGCGACTGAAACACCATGCCGAGGTTGCGCTTGTGGGTCGGCACGCGGGTGATGTCTTCGCCGTCGAGATGGATCGCACCTCCCGTCGGGAGATCAAGCCCGGCAATCATGCGCAGCAACGTCGTCTTGCCGCAGCCCGATGGGCCGAGCATGCAAACGAAGGTGCCGTGCGGCACGGTGAGCTCGACATTGTTGACGGCCGTGAAAGATCCGAATTCCTTGACGACGTTCTGAAGGGCAAGTCCCGACATGTATTCCCCGTCCCACAGCGCCGTGCGTCTCTAGGTCGCTGTATCGCTTCCTTAACTCGGTTCCCGATTTAAGGAACCATGCAGTAGCGCCTCATGCGCAGATGGTTTCCACAGCGCCGCGTGTCTTGTCAGACGCGCAATGGCGCTGCAATGCGGTCTCCCGCCGGCGCTCGGCTGGCGGGAGCCCTGTTGGCGATCAGCCGACGATCAGTTCCGTCCACTTCTGGTTCAGCCAATCCGACTTGGTCTGGTAGAGATCGTAGCGCGGGACAATCGGTTCGATGTCCGATGACACGGCTGCAAACTCCTTGTCCGTGAGATCTGTCGATTCGCGCTTGACCGTCGGCGAAGTTCCGACCTTGCGCGACAGCGTCGCCTGAATCGACGGCTGGCACATATAGTCGATGAAGATGTGCGCTTCCTCTGTCTTCTGCGAGGCGCGCGACAATGCCCAGCAACCCGAATCCTGAATGCCGCCCTCCTTGGGGAAGGTAGAGCGCACCGGATGGCCATCGGCCGCGGCAAGGCCGGTCACGTCGTGGTAGTACTGGCCCATCGGAATTTCACCGGACTTCAGCGCCTGTTCGAACTGCGCTTCGTCACGATACCAGAGCCGCACGTTCGGCTTCACTTCGGCGAGCTTTTCGAAAGCCTTGAGAATGCCCTCTTCACTGTCGAGCGCATTGGTGCCACCCATGAAGGTCTTGGCGGTCACCTCGAGCAGGAAGGAGTTCGAGACAAGCGCGAGCAGCCCGAGCTTGTCGGCATTGGCCGGATCCCAGAAGGCGGACCAGGATGTCGGCGCTTCCTTGTAGGCGTCGGTGTTGGTGACGAGAGTGATGTACCAGGAAACCGCACCGATACCTGCAATACGGCCGTCCGGATATTTGTTGACGAACCGGTCGAGCAGGTTGGAGCTGTTCTTGATCTTCGCCATGTCGATCGGTGTCCAGAGATCGGTCGCCTGCCCCTTGAGCATTGCGACCTGCGACATCATCGAGACATCCGCCGGAGCCTGGCCGGCGCGAGCGGCCTGTTCCAACTGGACGAGCCAGGCTTCACCGGTCGGCTCCGCGACAGACTCGATCGCGATGCCCGTGGCCTTGGTGAATTCGGGGAAGATGTTCTTGTCGAACGAATCCTTGAAGTAGCCGCCGTAGACGCCGACCTTCAGCGACTTGTCCTGCGCTCTCAGGACGGCCGGCATCGCCAGCATCGACGCGCCGGCAAGCCCTGCCCCCAGCAGCGTGCGGCGCTTGATGGAATTGATGTTCATCGCATGTCTCCTTTGTTTTGGCGGCTACCGCCGCGTTCCCTGTTGTAGTTGATTCCTTGCATCTTTTCGGCTCGCTCCGCCAGCATTTGTCGCTGGAGAATTGTCCCATGTTCGATCAGCGCGTCGCAAAGCGCGAACAAGGCCGCAATCAGCCTGTCGGCCGCAAAAAACTCCACGTCCGCATTATCGACCGCATTGGCCATCCTGAGAAGCCTGGCATTCGATCACTGCTCCCGATGCGTGTCAAAGGCGATGCCGGACACGACCGCATCCGGCTTCGTCGGCGCCGACGATCGCTTCATTCCCGATGCAACCGGCAAACTGTCCCGGTTCCGGAAACAAGACGACATCGTGGTCCCCCTGCCTGGAAGTTTGTTTGTTCCGGCTCTCGCTCCGCCGCCGCTTCCAGTTCGACGGCAGAACGAGCGTCAAAGGCTCAGCCGGCCCTGCCGGTGATCGCCGGGCTGAAAACCATCAGGCTCAGGATTTCGAAGAGCACCTGCGCCCCGGCATGCGCCGTATTGGTCGTCGCGTCGTATTGCGGGGCGACCTCGACGACGTCGCCGCCGACGAGATTGACGCCCTTGAAACCGCGAATGAGTTCAAGCACCTCACGGGTCGTCAGGCCGCCGACTTCCGGCGTGCCGGTCCCGGGAGCGAAACTCGGGTCGAGGCTGTCGATGTCGAAGGAGAGATAAGTCGGACCCTCGCCGACGATCCTCTTCGCCTTCTCGATGATCGCCGGAATGCCGAGACCGGAAACCTCTTCCGCATGGATCACGGTCATGCCGGATTCGTAGGAGAATTCCCAGAGATACTCGGCCGAGCCGCGGATGCCGATCTGCACGACGCGAGTGGGATCGAGCACGCCGTCGAGAACCGCGTTGCGGAACGGGCCGCCGTGATGGAACTTCGTGAGGTCATAGGCGCCGCCGGTGTCGCAATGGGCGTCGATATGAATCATGCCGACCGGGCGTTTCTTGCCGACCGCCTTCAGGATCGGATGCGTGATCGAATGGTCGCCGCCGACCGACAGCGGTACGACGCCGGCGTCGACAATCTGGTTGATGCGCTTTTCGATGTCCTCATGACTGAGCTCCAGCCGGTAGCGGCTTTGGAAGGCAACGTCGCCGATATCGGCGACCCGGAGATCGTGGACGGGCGCGCAGCCGAGCACGTGGTTGTAGGGCCCGATGCGCTCGATCGCACGCAGCGCCCGCGGTCCGAAACGGGAGCCCGGACGGTTGGTGACACCGAGGTCCATCGGTATGCCGACGATTGCCACCTGGAGATTGCCGAAATCCGGATTTTCGGCATCGACCGGCATATAGGGCGCGGTCAGGAAGGTCGGGATGCCGGAATAGGGCGCCAGCCGCGTGCCGCTCTTCGTGAAGATCTTGTCGGCGACCTTGCGAAACGCCGGATCGAAGAGCTCACCGCCGTGGCTTTCGCCATATTTCACCTTCAATTCGTTGAGCTTCTGTTCATCCCAGGCCATGCGCCCGAACCTCCGTGTGTTCAGCCGGGGACATGTGCGCGAAGCACCGCAAATGACGATCTGCGATTTCGCCGGCTTTGCCGGCGCGGTCACGTTCCCCAGGCTTTTGCCCTTGTTGGCACATATTAGGAAACAATTTTGCTGGAAAATCAATTGACATTGTTATAGCGTTTCGTGTGAGAAAAATTCACATTCTTGCACCGCCTTTCGGAGCCTTTCTTGTCGAGCCGACTGCCCCCGCTGAACCCGCTGCGTGCCTTCGAGGCGACCGCCCGGCGCGGTTCCGTTTCGGCCGCGGCACGTGAGCTCAACGTCACGCACGGTGCGATCAGCCATCAGATCCGCGCGCTCGAACTTTCCTTCAACGCCACTCTCTTCGAGCGCGGCGGCAAGCGGCTGAGATTGACGCCACAGGGTGCCCTGCTGCTACCGGCCGTTACCCACGCCTTCGCGGAAATCGCCGCCGCGACCGCGGCCATGACCCGGCCCGCAACGAGCGGCGAGCTTCGGATCACCTGCGTGCCGGCGCTGCTCTCCTTCTGGATGATCCCGCGCCTGCACCAGTTCACCGAGCAGTTCCCCGATGTCAGGCTGACGCTGATCGCCTCCAACGACGCGGCGCACCTCCATTCCCCCGATGTCGACGTCTGCCTGCTCTATGGCGATGGCAACTGGAACGACTGCTGGGCGAAGCTCTGGAGCCGGCTCGAGCTTTTCCCGGTCGTAAGCCCGACCCTCCTCAACATGCGGCCGCTGCGCTCGGTACGGGATCTGCGCGACCACGTAATGCTTCACGGCGATGACGGCCGAGAGTGGAACACGTGGCTCGCCGCAGCCGACGCCATCGACCTGCAGCGCGGCCGCCAGCATTTCATGAGCGATGCGCGACTCTCTACCGAGGCGGCACTGCACAATCAGGGCGTGGCGCTCGGCGATACGATCACCGCCGGAAGCCTGATCGCGCGCGGCGAGCTGATCGCTCCCTTCGATCTGACGGTGCCTGCCAACGACGCGTTTTTTGTCGCCTGCCGCAACGAAATCCGCGCCGCGCCGATCGTCCGCGTTTTCATCGACTGGCTGTTCGCAGCGCTCGAAAGCGATCCTATGCCGGAGCTCCAGGTCTCCGCCCGTACGATCATCCGCAGCCGCATGTCCAGACCGGAAGCCGCGCAAACGTCGAAAGCGGATAGCTTTCAGCCGATCTCGTCGCCGACGCGGAATCGGCGCCCGGAACGCCCCCCGAAACGCAAGGCCAAATCATAGAGCGAAGGGGCCTGTGCAGTTCTCTCCGTCAGCACTTCGTCCGCCGCTAACAGCAACAGGAAGGTTCAAATGCCGCATTTCAATCCCCTCGTCGAAAAGCTCTCGCCGCCGCCGGTTCCCTCCGTGCTTGCCTGGGCGAAGGCCTATGACGGGGCGAGAGGTCCGCTGATCGATCTTTCGCAGGCCGTGCCGGGCTATCCTGCACATCCGGACATGCTGAAATGGCTCGGCGAAGCTTCCGCATCGACCGCCTTTACCGGCTACGGTGCGATCGAGGGCGAGGCGGAATTGCGCGCGGCCTATGCCGCCCATGTTGCGGGCCTCTATGGCGCGGCGGTTACGGCCGACAACATTCACATCACCTCCGGCTGCAACCAGGCTTTTATGTGTGCCGTCATGGCGATCGCCGGCGCGGGCGACACGGTGCTGATGACCAACCCCTATTACTTCAATCAGGAAACGACGCTGGCGATGCTGGGCATCAACGTCGAGCTGGTGCCCTGCGACGCCGGGGCCGGATTCCTGCCGGAGATCGACGCGATCGTCTCGGCGCTTCGGCCGGGCATTCGCGCGCTTGCCCTCGTTTCCCCCAACAATCCCACCGGCGCCGTCTACCCGCCGGAACTTCTCCAGCGCATTCACGAAGCGTGCCGCAAGAACGGCACCTGGCTGATCCTCGACGAGACCTATCGCGACTTCCTGCCATCGGCCGACATTGCGCCGCACGGCCTGCTTCAGACGAAGGGCTGGCAGGACAGCTTCATCGGCCTCTACAGTTTCTCGAAATCCTTCTGCATTCCCGGCCATCGCCTCGGCGCAATTACCGCCGGTCCGGCGCTCGTGGAACAGATCACCAAGGTCATGGACAACCTGCAGATCTGCGCCCCCCGGGCCGCACAGGCGGCAGTCGCCAAGGCCATTCCAGCACTCGCGGACTGGCGGCTTGCGAATCGCGCCGAAATTGCCGCACGTGCCGACGCGCTCAAGGGCGTCATGAGCCGCCTGGCAAAATGGAAGCTGCAGGCAGTCGGGGCGTATTTTGCCTATATCCGCCACCCCTTCCCCGACATCGATTCGCAATTCGTCGCCGAAAAACTGGCGAAGCTCGCCGGCGTGGTCTGCCTGCCTGGCGACTATTTCGGCGAAGGCCAGGAAAACTACCTGCGCTTCGCCTTCGCCAATGCCGACGTCGTGACGATCCGCAAGCTCGAAGAACGGCTCGCGGGCTTCGAGCTGCCCGGTATCTGAGCGATCTTCGAGGCTTATCCGCGGCGGGCGATCAAGATCCCCACGAGCACGATCGCGCCGCCGATCGCCTGCGCGAGGCCCACCGGTTCGCTGAGCAGCATCCAGGCGAGGATCGCCGCCACCACAGGTTGCAAGAGCAGCGTCAGCGAGGAGAAAGCTGCCGGCAGGTAGGCGAGCGCATAGGTGATCGCCACCTGTCCGCCCGCATGGCTGACAAAGGCGAGACCGAACAGCATCGCCCATCCGAAGGCGCTTGCCGGAAACAGCGCAGGTTCAAACGCAAGCGTCATCGGCAGCATACAGACGGCAGCCGAGGCGGTGCTCCAGATCATGATCCGGTTGGTGCTGAACCGGCTCCGCAACCTGCCGATCGCAAGGATATAACCAGCATAGAACATCGCGGCGACGACAGCGATGCTGTCGCCGAGGACATCGCCGCCAGCGAGCGCGGCAGGCCCGCCCTTCAAGATCACCACGCCGGCAACGGCCGTGGCAAGCCCCGCGACGAAGACGGCGCTGACCGGCGAGCGAAACAGCGCCCAGCTTGCGAGCGTCACGAAGACCGGCGCAAGGTTCGCAAGCAGCGTCGCGTTCGCAACGGACGTCATGGTCAGGGCGAGATGCCAGGCGGCGAGATCGATCGCAAGCAGGACGCCCGGCAGGATGAGCGTGGCGTAATCGGAAAGTTGCTCCGGCCGCCTGTCGCTCGCCGATCCGTTGCGCAACCATGACCAGGCGACGAGCGGGAGCAGCGCGAGCGCCACGCGCCAGAAGGCCGTCGCCATTGGCCCGACTTCGGAGAGCCGAACGAAGATCGGCGAGCCGCCGATGGCGACACCACCGAGCAGCAGCGCTGTCATCGCAATCGAGTCGCGGGAAGAAACGGAACCGGCGGGTTGGGTCACGGCGATGTCCAGAGAAGTCGACTCATGGCAGGCGCCACGAGATCAATGGCACCTCGCAAGCCAGCTATCAGAAGCCTGCTGCCAGCAACAGCGGCCAACCGCTAAATTAGCGATATAAATCAGCCGGCGCGGCGCGCACCGGCTGATTGTCGACTGGCGCGGATCATGCCGCGTCCGGAACGTGGACGGTCTTTACTTCCAGGAAATCCTCAAGCCCGAACATGCCGCCTTCGCGACCGTTGCCCGACTGCTTGTAGCCGCCGAAGGGGCTGCCGTATCGGTGCGGACCGCCATTGATATGCACCATGCCTGCACGCAGCCTTGCGGCGACGCGTTCGGCCCGTTTCCGATCCCCCGTTTGAACATAGGCTGCAAGCCCGTAGTTGGTGTCGTTGGCGATTCGGATCGCTTCCTCTTCCGTATCGAAGGGAATGATCGCAAGCACCGGACCGAACACCTCTTCGCGGGCGATGCGCATGGTGTTGTCGACGTCGGCAAAGATCGTCGGCTTGACGAAATAGCCCGTCTCAAATCCTTCCGGCTTGCCCACCCCGCCGACGAGCAGTTTGGCGCCCTCGGCAATACCCGCCTCGATCAGCGCCTGGACGCGGCCGTATTGGACGTGGCTGACGAGCGGGCCGATGTGCGAGCCCTCCTTTGTCGGGTCGCCGACCTTCGCCTCGGCGCCGACGCGTCTCGCAATCTCCACCACCTTGTCGTAGACGCTGCGCTCCACCAGCATGCGCGTCGGCGCGTCGCAGGACTGGCCGGAATTGTTGAAGCATTCGAGAATACTGCCGGTGACGCGATCCTCGAGATCGGCGTCGGCAAAAACGATGTTCGGCGACTTGCCGCCGAGTTCCAGCGTGACGCGCTTGACCGTCTCGGCCGCATCCTTGCTGACGGCGATACCAGCCCTGGTCGAACCGGTAAACGACATCATGTCGATGTCCTTGTGCTTCGAGAGTGCGGCACCGGCATTGACCCCGTCGCCGTTGACGAGATTGAAGACACCCGCCGGGAAGCCCGCCTCGTCAATCATCTCCGCATAGAGCATGGCGTTGAGCGGCGTGAACTCGCTTGGCTTCAGCACACAGGTGCAGCCGGTCGCAAGCGCCGGCACGACCTTGAGAGCAACCTGGTTGATCGGCCAGTTCCAGGGCGTGATCAGGCCGCAGACGCCGATCGGCTCGCGCAGCATGACATCGCCGTTCGGAAGCCGGTCACGCGTCTTCAAGCGTTTCAGCGCGTCGATGAAGCCCTGCAGGTGACCGACCCCTACATCGGCCTGTTGTTCGCGCGCCATCGTCGCCGGGGCGCCCAGTTCCATCGTGATCGTCGCGGCCATCTCGTTATAGCGACGCTTGTAGATGGAAAGCAGCGTTTCGAGCAGCGCCAGACGCTCCTCGACGCTGGTCTGGCTGTAGCTTGCGAACGCCTTCTTCGCGGCGGCAACGGCACGATCGATATCGGCGGCGGTGCCCCTGGAAATCACTGCGATCGGCTGCTCGGTCGCCGGGTTCAGGACCTCCAGATCCTTGGGCTCGATGGGGTCGATCCATTCGCCGTTGATGTAGAATTTTCTCCTGTCGAGCATTCGCTCCCTCCTTCGCGTCAAAGTGCTTGTTGTATCTCGGCCTGCCAGGTTTTGATCAGCTCCCGGTAGCGTTCGCCGGAAAAGCTCGGAAAATGCCCCACCATGGACGATGCGTGCCGGTATTCTCAGCAGGCCCATCGACGCCAGATCGTCCGCATTGGAATGGTAAGTGTTCTCGATCAGCGGTCCGTCGCACAGAATGTCGCCGCTAAAGACGCTGTCGGCCAGCATGTCACAATCGCGGCCGCGGACGTGCCAGACGTTGCAGCGGTAGAGTTCCTGGGTGCAAGGCTCCGAAATAGCGGTCACGTCATCTTCGAGACGCTTCACCGCATACCAGTCTTCCGGAGCAATTCGCCGCATTTGTCACGCATTCCCGCTTGCCGACGGCAAGCTACGACGTCGGCGGCACGAACCGCAAGGGGAACGATCCCGCCTTTACTTCACAACTGGCCACTGCACAGCAGATGGGAATACAAAGCGGAATGGGCGCTATGTGAGGCCCGCGACGGCTTCCATGTCCGAGCCTGTCGGTCGAGCGACCGAAAGGCTGTCACCCACTGCGTCGAAAAGGAACTCGAGTTCGCAGTGTGCCGACAAATGTGCAGGAAAGGGAAAGGTGCTCAAGAGGACGCCAAGCGGCCGACGGCTCGCGGACACGCGGCTAAGCTAGACGTATCAGATCGCACCGATAATGAGCGCCGAGACGAAACTGAACGCCGCGGCAAAGGCAATGGTGTGAGGGATCAGATTGACCGGAGAGCGTCGGGCCGGCGGTGCAGCGTAGATCACGTGGCGGGACTGAGTCGCTCTGGTCGCGTTCATCTTGTCTCTCCGCGTTTGCAGCTTCACTACGCGCCGGACGTCCTCTCAGACGCGTAAAGGACGCTGTAGCACGTTGAATCGCTGCATGTTTTATCCTCAAATCGGCCAGGATTTAAGGAAACGTGCAGCGATAGTAATGTTCTCCCATGTATTCGATTGAGTTTATAGATATTATTTTCTGCCGATTGCGTGGGAAATGAAAAATCCGTTTACGCGCCATGGCCGCGGTCAATGCCGATTGCGGTCGCGCTCCTGCAGGTGTCGCGACCAGGTTTCGCTGAACCAGGGCGTCAGCAGCGAAACATCGGCCGCGCGGTGGGACCGGGTGAGCGACACGTCGCTTTCGACCGAGGTCCACACGGTAAAGGCGGTGAGTTCGTGTTTGCCGAAAGTCTGCATCAACGGGATGTCTGCCGCGTCGCGGCCGCGCGCGACCGGGATGCGGCCGATGCGCCGCGCATTGTTCTTGGCATCGAAGGTATACCAGCGATCGCCGAGATAAACCTCGAACCAGGCATTGAAATCCATCGGCGCCGGGCTTTCCGGCGCGCCGGCATCGGTCATGTAGCCGTTGACGAAACGCGATGGCATGTTCATGCAGCGGCAGAAAGCAATGGCGAGATGGGCGTAGTCGCGGCTCACGCCCAAGCGATCCTCGTGCGCTTCCAGTGCCGTGCGCATCGCCTGCGCATAGCCGTAGCTGAAAACCAGCCGGTCGTGGACATAGTCACAGATCGCCTGGACGCGCAGCCATCCCGCCGGAACATCGCCGAAAAGCCTCCACGCCAGCGCACCGAGCCGGTCCGTCTCGCAATAGCGGCTGGCAGAAAGATAGGGCAACCAGGCGGGCGGAAGCCTTTCCACCGGCACGGCTTCCGCCAATGGATCCGAGGCGTCCGGCCTGCCGTCATCATTCATCACCGCGTCATAGCTGAGCCCGGTTTCGCCCTCGGGCAAGACCATCCGCAGGCAGGCATTGCCGTGGGGATCGGTAATTTCCTCCATCGCCAGGATCGGTGACGCGACCGGGCCGTGCTCCCGGACAATACTTCCACGCCGTTCGGGTACGACCGAAAGATAGGTCATCATGGGCGTTGGCTGGGTGCACCGAATGCCGATCTCGTAGCCGAAGCGTATGAACATTTCCGACCTCCCTGATCGACCGCGCCCGTTCCGTCATGGCTCTGACCCGCAGTCAGGGCGTGAACGCCCCGAAATGGATGTCCATGCGTCGCGTTTGCCGCGATCTCGATTTGTTGAGATTCGGGCTAGGGACAGCCCTCGGCGTACCGTTGCCGTACGCAGGATATCACGCCCAGACGGACGCCCCGGTCAGACGGTCCAGCCAAGAAATTCTAGCGCATGATCGGGACGAGCGGAATCGATTTGGGAGGGAAAGACGTCATCCGCAGCAACCAATCGCCTCGGAAGAGCGGCAGTCATTTCACCAGCCGACCGCATCTTTCAGCGAATACCACCAGGAACCGATCGTCGAATATTGCGCGCGGAACATTCGCCCGCCCGGGAACGGATACCACGGCAGTTTCTCGAAGACGTCGAAGCGCGCGGTGTCGCCGTCGATCGCCTCGGCGAGCGTGCGGCCGAAGAGGTGGGAACCGGTGACGCCATGACCGCTATAGCCATGGGCAAAATAGGTGTTGGCGCCGATCCGTCCCATCTGCGGCACGCGCGTGAAGGAGAGCGCAAAATTCCCGCTCCAGGCATAGTCGATCTTCACACCCTTGAGCCGCGGAAAAACCTTTTCGAGATTGGGCTTGAGCTTGGCGACGACATCCGCGGGGTCGGTGCCGCCATAGACGGTGCCCCCACCGAAAATCATCCGCTTGTCGGCCGAGAGCCTGAAATAGTCAAGGATATAGCGGACGTCTTCCACGCACATGTCGCTCGGGATCAGCGATTGGGCGAGTTCCTCGCCGAGCGGCGCCGTGGTGATCATCTGCGTCGAGACGGGCATGACGCGCGAGACAAGCTTCGGCACGGCATCGCCGAGATAGGCGTTGCCGCAGAGCACGACGATGCGGGCACTGACTTCGCCTTCTCGGGTATAGACCGTCGGTCGCGCCGCCTCATGGTCCACGCGTGTCACTGGAGACATCTCGTAGATCGTGCCGCCCAGGCTCTCGAGGGCGCGGGCCTCGCCGAGCACGAGGTTAAGCGGGTGCATGTGGCCGCCCGTCGTGTCGAGCATGCCGCCGCAATAGGCATCGGAATTGACGAGCTTCCTGAGCGCCTCGCGGTCGAGAAGCTGATGATCGTCCATCCCGTATTTGCGCCAGAGCGCCTGCTTGGCCTCCAGTTCCCTCATATGCGCGGCGGTATAGGCGGCATAGATATTGCCGGGCTTCAGGTCGCAGTCGATCTGGTACTGGCTGACGAGCCGGCGGATGATCCGCCCGCCCTCCTGCACCAGGCTGCCGATGAAACGCGCGGCGTCCTCGCCATAGCGGCGCTGGATCGTCGACAGGCTGGCGTTGAGGCCGTTGACGACCTGTCCCCCATTGCGACCCGAGGCACCCCACCCCACCTGCGCGCCTTCGATCACAGTGACCTTGTAGCCTTTTTCCGCGAGGTGGATTGCCGTCGACAGGCCCGAATAGCCGGCGCCGACGACGCAGATGTCGCTCTCTATGCGACCCTGAAGCTTGACCGGGGTGTGGATAATGTTGCGGGAGGCGGCGTAATAGCTCGTCGGATAGCTGCCGTCACCGGCGTAGGATTTCGTTGCGCTTGCCATCATACGATTTCCAGATAGGCGCTGAACTCATAATCCGTAACCTGCTCGGCAAAGCCGGCGATCTCCTGGCGCTTGCAGGCGATCAGCATGGAGCGAAGCACGGGATCGAAAATCTCGGCGGCAATCGGTCCGGCCTCGAAGGCATCGACCGCCTGCCCCCACTCGGCAGGAATTTTGGGCAGTTTCTCCGCGTCATAGGCCCGCCCCTCAACAGGTGCCGCTGGCTTCCATTTGTTGCGGATGCCGACGAGTGCTGCGCCAAGGATAGCGGCGATGACGAGGTAGGGATTGGCGTCGGCACCGGCCACGCGGTGCTCGATGCGCCGCGCCGCCGGATTGCCGCCCGGAATGCGGATCGCCGAAGTACGGTTCTCGTAGCCCCAGGAAATCGAGGTCGGCGCATGCGTGTCGGGCCTCAGCCGCCGGTAGGAATTGAAGTGCGGTGCGAAGAGCAGCGTCGTCTCCGCCATCCCTCGCAACAGTCCCGCGACCGCATGCTTCAGCACGGACGACCCTTCGTCGCTGCCGTCGTCGAAGACATTGTTGCCTTCCTCGTCGAGCAGGCTGAAATGGACGTGCATGCCATTGCCGGATCGCGTGCCGTAGGGCTTGGCCATGAAGGTCGCGGCGAGCCCGTGTTTGCGGGCAACCCCCTTGACGATGCGCTTGAAGAAGATCGCGTCGTCCGCCGCTTTCAGTGGATCGTCGGTGTGGAGCAGGTTGATCTCGAACTGGCCGATGCCGTTCTCGGCGATCGCCGCGTCGGCCGGCACGTTCTGACGCGCACATTCCTTGTAGACGTCGGAGAAAAACTCGCCGAAATCGTCGAGCTCGTCGATCGACAGGATCGCGTCGGAATCGAGCCGCTTCCCGGTGTAAGGCGAGATCGGCGGCACGGCGCTGTCGGGCTCCGGATCGATCAGGTAGAATTCCATCTCGGTCGCCACGACCGGACGCAGGCCCAGTTCGCGGTATTCCCTGACGATTGCCGCAAGCGCCTGGCGCGGATCGGCCAGGAACGGCTTGCCTTCCTCGACGAAGAGCCAGAGCGGCACCAGCGCGCTTGGCCGGGACGTCCAATTAACCGGCAACGCCCCTCGCCCGGTGACACCGCAGATTCCGTCGCGGTCGCCGGTCGCGAAAACCTGTTCGCTGCCGATGATGTCCTCTCCCCAGACATCCACGCCGACGATCGAGAGCGGCATGCGGATGCCGCCGCCGAGCACCTTGGAGGCCTGTTCGACCGGCACGCGCTTGCCCTGCCGTTCAGGTCGCAGATAACTGCCTGGATGCTTTCGATCGGGCCGTTCTGCTCGAGCCAGACCTTGAATGCGCTTGGATCTTCCGCCTCTAGAGACATATCTCAATTCTTGTTTTGTGATCACATTTATGGAAAGTTGACATAATTTACGGTTTGAAGTCAAGCTTGGCCGAACCGACGCGGCAGGAGGAATCACAGTCTTGAAGACCCCGGTTTTGCCGGCGTTTGAACGGCCGGAAGGCATGACCACGCATGACTATGCCTTTGCACGCCTCAGGCAGGCGATCATGGTCGGCGCCTTTCGTCCCGGGACCTCGGTCACGATCCGAGGTCTCGCCGAAGCGCTGGAGAGCAGCCCGACGCCGGTGCGTGAAGCGCTGCGGCAGTTGACATCGATCGGCGCTTTGCGCTTCCTCGAGAACCGCCGCATCGTTGTGCCGCGCATAACGCCGGCACGGTTCGAGGAGCTTATTTCGCTGCGGATCGTCCTTGAAAGCCACGCCGCGCGCCGCGCTGTCGCCCACCTTTCAGACCGGCAGATCGACCGCATCGTCGCAATCGACGACGCCATCGAGGCCGCAATCCTCGATGGCCAGAAGGCTGCGGCGCTGATCGCCAACCAGGAATTCCATCGGCAGATCTACATGGCCAATCCGGACCAGGTCGCCATGCCGCTGATCGAGAGTGTGTGGCTGCAGCTCGGACCCATTCTCGGTATCGCCATGGAGCACGTTACCAAACTCTACGTCGTCGATCGCCATCGCGAGGCGATCGACGCGCTGAGACGCCGGGACGAGGATGCTGTCGCCGAGGCAATCGGCGCCGATATCCGCGAGGGCATCGGCGGCTTTGACCAGCAAGCGATCGGTAAACTGCTCAGCCTCGCCGGATGAACCCGATCTCAACGCACTGACAGGCAACCGAGCGGCAAGCCCGCTCAAGTACATCCGACGGCGATTTTTAGTATATCTAAAAAATCTCATTGACAGCGGTTCGCGACTGCTCCAGCTTTGAAGAAATACTAAAAAGCGGAGGAGCCTTTGGAGACGGAGAACCCTTCAGAAGCGCACATCGGTGGAGGCGACCCGCCGCTGGGCGAGCGGCTGCGCCGGCGCCGAAAGGAACTGAAGCTGACGCTTCAGAACGTCGCCGACCGCTCCGGCTTTTCCGTTGGCTTCATCTCCCAGATCGAGCGCGGCATCACCGTGCCCTCCTTGACATCGCTGATCGCGGTCTGCCGCACGTTGAACGTCGAAGTCGGCACCTTCTTCTCGCCGCCGAAGGTCGCCTCGCCCGTCACCCGCCGCGCACATCGCCCGGTCTATGCGCTCGGCAAAGGCGACGGCAACGTCTCCTACGAACGCCTCTCCGCGGCCTTTCCCGGCAACATCCTTCGGAGCACGATCATTCATGAACCACCTGGGCGCCGGAGCGAGCCGATGTCGCATGAGGGCGAGGAAATCTACTTCATCCTCGAGGGATCGCTGACGCTGGAGATCGACGGCGAGCGGGTCGTACTGGAGGCCGGCGATTCAGCCCATTTCCCCTCCACGCGTACCCACGCGACCTGGAACCACACGAACGCGCCGGCGACCATCCTGCACACCTGCACCATGGATGTCTTCGGCGATGGCGTGCCTTCCGGCGACCCGGACGACAGCCTGGCGGTGACGCGCGCGGCAGATCGCCGCCGAACAGTGAAGAAACACGAGTCACGCTGACGCCCGCCTCACATGCAGCATTTTCCACCAACACAGGACAGAATCCCATGAACGAGCAGACGAAGACGCGGCTTGCCGCATTGCGCGCACGAATGACGGAAACCGGCACAGGACTGATCGCGATCGCACCTGGATCGCATATGGACTGGATTCTCGGCTTCCATCCGCACCCGGACGAACGCCCCTGCCTGCTTCTGATCGCGCCCGAAAGCGAAGCCTTTCTGATGCCGGCGCTCAATGCCGAGGGCACGCGCGAACACACCGACATCGACTTCTACAGTTGGTCGGACGCGGAAGGTCCCGTTCAGGCGCTCAGGACGGCGCTCTCCGGCCTCGGCGCCGGAGAGCCCGGCCGCGTCGTTCTCGATGAGACGATGCGCGCCGATTTTGCGCTGCTGCTTCTCGACAATCTGCCGCCGGACACAGCGCGCGATTTTACGCTGGGCACGCTTGGTGCACTGCGCATGCGCAAGGATCGCGGTGAATACGAACTCCTGAAGATGAACGCGGCGATCGCCGACCGGGCGATGCAGGCCGCGTTCTCGAAGGTCCGTCCCGGCATGACCGAGAAGGAACTCGCCGCCGAGATCCGAGCCCACTTTTCCTCCGAAGGCGCGGCACCGGCCTTCTGGATCGTGGGTGCCGGCGGCAATGGCGCCTTTCCGCACCACTCGGCGAGCGACCGCGTTATAGAAGAAGGCGACGTCGTGGTGATCGACATCGGCGGCCGCAAACAGGGTTTCCCGAGCGACATTACGCGCATGGCGGTCGTAGGCCGCCCGCCGGAGGGCTATGGCCAGATCCACACGATCGTCGAGAAGGCCGTGCAGGCGGCGATGAAGGCAGCCCGCCCGGGTGTGCAGGCGAAGGAGGTCGATGCGGCCGCCCGCAAGGTGATTACGGATGCCGGCTATGGCGAATATTTCGTGCATCGCACAGGCCACGGCATGGGCATCGACGGTCACGAGCCGCCCCACATCACCGCGACTTCGGAAACGATCCTTGAGGAAGGCATGGTATTTTCGATCGAGCCTGGCATCTACCTGCCTGGCCGTTTCGGGATCCGGCTCGAGGATATCGTGATCCTGCGCGCCGACGGGCCGGAGGTTCTCTCCTCGCTGCCGCGCGAAGTTTATGTCGCCAAGGTCTGACGCGCCTTTCCGTAACTTGCAGGACGCCGGCGCAACGCGCCGGCGTCCTTTGCATTCAAGCTCGGGGCTGGATACCGCCTGCTGGCTTTTCGGTGGCACCCGCTTCCTTCCGGGCCCACCGGGGATGGCCGTGTGATCCGGCGATCCAGAACTCAAGTCCCGCAGTATCAGCCGAGAAAACCGGGCTTGCCGCTTGACCGCCCAACTCGCCGGCGGCATATTGCTCAGATGTCAGACCAATTTGGCGTCATGGGGAGAACCGGATGCCTCAACAAGACAAGGCGACGCTCCTGCCCCTGCCCCCGGTCGATCGGGTGCAGCAGGTCATTGCCGCTCTTGCCGACTACATTCAGCATTCCGGCTTGAAGCAGGGCGATCGACTGCCGGCCGAGCGCGAGCTGATGGCGGCGCTTGCCGTCGGGCGTTCCACGGTCCGCGAGGTCCTCAGCCATTTCCAGGCGCTCGGCGTTGTTGAAGCGCGCAAGGGCAGCGGCACCTATCTTCTGCGCACCATTTCCGGCGCGACGATCCACATGCCGCTGACGCTCGACACCCAGCACCTTCGCGACGCGCTTCTGCAGACGCTCGAGGTGCGGCGTGGGATCGAGGTCGAGGCCGGCATGGTGGCCGCGCGCCGCCGCACCGATGTGGATCTCATCAACATCGAGACAAAACTTGATGAGATGGAACGCGTGCATCTCGCCAAGGGCACGTCCGGTCCGGAAGACCTGGCCTTCCACCTGGCGATCTACGACGCCACCCACAATCCGCTCTTCCGCCAGCTCCTCGAACAGATGCGCGAGGGCTTCGAGCGCTTCTGGGAGAAGCCTTTCGACCGGCCGGATTTCGCGCGGCGCTCCTTCCCGTTCCACCGCACGCTCTTCAACGCAATCGCGGCGCAGGACTCTGACGCAGCGCGCCTGGAAACACTGAAAATCCTCGCGATCGTCGAGGAAGACATCAAGGAAATGTCCAAATGAGCAACGGCCTCGATCCATTCGATGCAGCTTCCCTCATCGTCGCGCATGACGAAGGCAATGCCTTCGATGCGGTCGTGCCGCCGATCGTCCAGACGTCGCTCTTCACCTTCAAGGACTATGACGACATGGTCGCTTCCTACCGGGGCGAGCGGGTGCGGCCGATTTATACACGCGGCCTAAACCCGACGGTCAGGATGTTCGAGGAGATGCTGGCGAAACTCGAAGGTGCCGAGGATGCAATCGGCTTTGCCAGCGGCATGTCGGCGATTTCCTCCACCGTTCTTTCTTTCGTCGAGCCGGGCGACCGCATCGTCGCCGTGAAGCATGTTTATCCCGACGCCTTCCGGCTGTTCGGCACGCATCTGAAGCGCATGCGCGTCGAAGTCACCTATGTCGACGGGCGTGACGAGGAGGCGGTGGCGAAGGCTCTGCCCGGTGCCAAGCTTTTCTATATGGAAAGCCCGACGAGTTGGGTCATGGATACTCACGACGTTGCCGCCCTGGCCGCCCTCGCCAAGGCCGAGGGCATTGTCACCGTGATCGACAACAGTTGGGCGAGCCCGGTGTTCCAGCAGCCGATCGCGCTCGGCGTCGACCTCGTCATACATTCGGCCTCGAAGTATCTCGGCGGCCACAGCGATGTCGTCGCCGGCGTCGTTGCCGGCTCGAAGGAACTGATCGGCCGCATTCGCTCCGAAGCCTACCCCTATCTCGGCGGCAAGCTTTCGCCTTTTGACGCCTGGCTCCTGATCCGCGGGCTTCGGACGCTGCCGATTCGGATGAAGGCGCATGAACGCTCGGCACTCACTGTTGCGCAGCGCCTGCAAAGCCATCCGCTAGTCGAAACGGTTTGCCATCCCGGCCTCGCCAATCATCTGCCGCCGGGTCTTTCCGGCACGTCCGGCCTGTTCTCGTTCATCTTCAGCGAGGGCATCGACGTGCGCCGCTTTGCCGATCATCTTCAATTGTTCAAGCTCGGCGTTTCCTGGGGCGGTCACGAAAGCCTCATCGTGCCGGGCGAAGTCGTTCTGGCGCAGAAAGCCCAGCCCAATTCCGCGGCCGCCTTCGGCATTTCTCCGCGGTCGGTACGGCTCCATGTTGGCCTGGAGGGAACGGAGGCCCTCTGGAGCGATCTCGAAGCGGCGATTGCCGCCGCTTCGTCAGGCTGACGACGAGCGGGATGGGGAAAGTGCAAGCGGTCTTCCGCCCGCATCCCGTTCTCAGAGAAGCGATCAACCACCCAAGAAAAAGGGGAACTGAAATGAGGAAACTGATCACCGCCACGCTGCTTGCGACGCTAATGGCCGGCAGCGCGCTCGCCGACACCAAGCTGAAGCTCGTCGAGGTCATCACCAGCCCCGAGCGCACGGAAACCCTGAAATCGATCGTCGCCAAGTTCGAGGCCGCAAACCCCGGCACCACCGTCGAGATCATTTCGCTGCCTTGGGGCGAAGCCTTCCAGAAGTTCGCGACGATGGTCTCGGCGGGAGAAGTCCCGGACGTCATGGAAATGCCTGACACCTGGCTCTCGCTCTATGCCAATAACGGCATGCTCGAAAGCCTCGAGCCCTATCTCGCAAAGTGGGAGCACACCTCCGGCCTGACCGAGCGTGCGCTCGAACTCGGCCGCGACGTCAACGACACCGCCTACATGCTGCCCTACGGCTTCTATCTCAGGGCGATGTTCTACAACAAGAAGCTGCTTTCCGAAGCGGGCGTTGCCGAGCCACCGAAGACGATGGACGACTTCGTCAAAGCATCCGAAGCAGTTTCCAAGCTGCCGGGCAAATCCGGCTACTGCCTGCGCGGTGGTCCGGGTGGCCTCAACGGCTGGGTGATGTTCGGCGCGACCATGGCCGGCGACAACAAGTTCTTCAACGAAGACGGCACGTCGACGATGAACAGCGAGGGCTGGGTGAAGGGCCTGACGTGGGTCATCGATCTCTACAAGAAGGGGCTCGCGCCGAAGGACAGCGTCAACTGGGGCTTCAACGAAATCGTCGCCGGCTTCTATAGCGGCACCTGCGCCTTCCTCGACCAGGATCCGGATGCGCTGATCGCCATTGCCCAGCGCATGAAGCCGGAGGATTTCGGCGTCACCACGATGCCGAAGGGTCCGAGCGGCAAGGCGTTCACCACGATCGGCTTTGCCGGCTGGTCGATGCTTTCCGCAAGCCAGAACAAGGATCTGTCCTGGAAGCTCATCGAGACGCTCGAAGGTCCGGAAGGCAATATCGAGTGGAACAAGCGCACTGGCGCGCTGCCGGTTCACAAGTCGGCCGAGAAGGACCCCTTCTACGCGAGCCCGCAATTCAAGGGCTGGTTCGATGAACTCGCCGACAAGGATGTCGTGCTGACCGTCATGCCGACCTACCTGGAAGAATTCGCCTTCTTCAAGGATTCGCTGGCGATCAAGACGACCCAGGAAGCGCTGCTTGGCGACATCACGCCGGAAGAGCTCGCCAACCAGTGGGCCGACTACCTGACCAAGGCGCAGCAGAAGTACCTGGCGAACAAGAAGTAAACCGGCACCGGCGGCGGCTCGCGCCGCCGCCGGTCGACCGCCGTAACGACAAGAAGGCACGCCGATCGATAACGGCGGTCAAAAAGGGGAAAATACGATCGATGGCCTATGCTGCACGCCATGACGGCCTGCCCGCAATTCGTCCGCCGCTGATGAAGCGCATCGCCGACGCGTCCGCGCCCTATCTTTACAGCGCGCCGGCGCTGATCCTGATCGTAGCGGTCATGCTCGTGCCGCTCGTGCTCGGCGTCTCCTATGCCTTCCGCGACATCCAGTTGCTCAACCCCTTCTCCGGCGCCTTCGTCGGGCTCGATCATTTCAGGGCGCTGTCGCAGGACCAGGCGTTTTTCCGCGCGCTCAGCAACACGCTCTGGTGGACCGGCGCTTCCGTGCTGCTGCAGTTCACTTTCGGGCTGACCCTCGCCCTTCTGCTCGACAAACCCTTTCACGGCCGCGCGCTCGCCCAGGCGCTCGTCTTCCTGCCTTGGGCCGTTCCGAGCTTCCTCGCCGGTCTCAACTGGGCCTGGCTCTTCAACCCCGTCGTCGGTCCGCTGCCGCATTGGCTCTACGGGCTCGGGTTCATGAGCCAGCCGACCAATATCCTGTCCGATCCGCAGCTCGCGATGTGGGGACCGATCGTCGCCAATATCTGGTGGGGTATCCCCTTCTTCGCCATCACCCTGCTCGCCGCGCTGCAGGCGATTCCGCGCGATCTTTACGAGGCCGCCAGCATCGACGGGGCAGGACCGGTTCAGCGCTTCCTTTCGATCACCCTTCCCTTCCTCGCTCCGACGATCGCGATCACCATTCTTCTGCGCACGGTCTGGATCTCGAACTTCGCCGACCTCATCATCGTCATGACCAATGGCGGGCCGGCCGACCGGACGCAGATCGTCGCCAGCTACATCTTCACCCAGGCCTTCAAGCGGCTCGATTTCGGTTATGCCTCGGCAATCGCGCTGGTGCTGCTCGCACTGCTGCTCGCCTATTCGCTGCTGATCGTCATCCTGAGACAGTGGCTGCTCAGCAAGGATTGAAACCGATGCGCACCAAATCAGCCTTCCTCACCATTGCGCACCGTCTGGCGATCCTCGCCTACATCGCCTTTGCGCTCTTCCCCTTGTTCTGGCTGCTCAAGGTCGCGGTCACGCCGAACGATCTGCTCTATACCGAGGGCGTTCGCCTCTGGCCGTCGCGCGCCAGTTTCGAGCATTTCGACTTCGTGCTCAGGCACAGCGCCTTTCCGGTCTTCTTCCGCAACAGCCTGATCGTCTCGGGCTCGACCGCGGTCATCGTGACGATCCTTGCCTCGCTCTCCGGCTATGCGCTCTCGCGCTTCCGTTTCCGCGGCAAGTACTGGCTGGTGACCTTGATGCTGCTTACCCAGATGTTCCCGCTGGTGATGCTGGTCGCGCCGATCTTCAAGATCCTGTCACCGATGGGGCTGACCAACAGCCTCACCGGCCTCGTCATCGTCTACACTGCTTTCAACGTACCCTTTGCCACCTTCCTGATGCAGTCCTTCTTCGATGGCATTCCGAAGGATCTGGAGGAAGCGGCGATGATCGACGGCGCCACGCAATTCGTCGCCTTCCGCCAGATCATCCTGCCGCTGACGCTGCCAGGCATCGCCGCCACCCTCGGCTTCGTCTTCACCGCCGCGTGGAGCGAACTGCTGTTCTCGCTGATGCTGATCTCGGGCAACGAGCAGGCGACCTTCCCGGTGGGGCTCTTGTCCTTCGTGTCGAAGTTTTCGGTCGATTTCGGGCAGATGATGGCGGCCGGCGTGCTGGCATTGGTCCCCGCGTGCCTCTTCTTCCTGCTCATTCAACGCTATCTCGTCCAGGGCCTCACGGCCGGCGCGGTCAAAGGCTGATTACCATGGCTTCCATCGATATCGCCAATATCCAGAAATCCTACGGCATCCACCCGGTGCTGCACGACGTGGATCTGAAGATCCGCGACGGTGAGTTCGTCGTCCTCGTCGGCCCGTCCGGCTGCGGCAAGTCCACCCTCCTGCGCATGATCGCGGGGCTTGAAAGCGTGACGGCCGGCGAGATCCGGATTGCCGGCAAGCGGGTCAACGAACTGGCGCCGAAGGACCGCGACATCGCGATGGTGTTCCAGTCCTATGCGCTCTACCCGCATATGTCGGTGGAGAAGAACATGAGCTACAGCCTGCGCCTTCGTAAAACGGCCAAGGACAGGATCACGACCGTCGTTTCCGGCGCCGCCGCCAAGCTCGGTCTCGAACCCCTGCTGGAGCGCCGCCCGCGTGCGCTCTCCGGCGGCCAGCGCCAGCGCGTCGCCATGGGGCGTGCGATCGTGCGGCAGCCGAAAGCGTTTCTCTTTGACGAGCCGCTCTCCAACCTCGACGCTCGCCTGCGCGAACAGATGCGCGCCGAGATCAAGAAACTGCACAAGGACCTCGGCGCCACGTCGATCTACGTGACGCACGACCAGATCGAGGCGATGACGCTGGCCGACCGCATCGTCGCCATGAATGCCGGCGTGGTCCAGCAGGTGGGAAGCCCGCTCGAACTCTACGACCGACCCGCCAATCTCTTCGTTGCAGGCTTCATCGGTTCTCCCGGCATGAACTTCTTCGAGGGCACATACCGTGCCGGAGAAAGGCCGAGCTTCGAGATGGAGAGCGGCGTCAGCATTCCGCTCGATGCGTCCGCCTCGGCCGCGGACCATGCCAAGGCGACGCTCGGCATCCGTCCGGAGCACGTCGTGCTCGCGGGTCACGGGCCGGACAGCCTGCTCGCGACCGTGGAACTCGTCGAGCCCACCGGCTTCGGCATCATCCTGCACCTGTCGCTCGGCCGGACAAGCTTCAAGGCCTTCACCAATGACCGGTCGTTTCTGACGACCTCCGGCACGATCCCGGTCCGCTTTCCCGCACACTACCTGCATTTCTTCGACGCGGCGGGAAACCGCATCTGACCGGGCGCGCCGCCGCGGAAACCGTCAGGGATCGCATCTCCCGGGCCTTCGCACCGCTGGACGCGCCCCGACATGGCAATTGACTTCTGCCAAGCGAGCCTTAGTTTTGTTCTTGTCGCAAGTATCAACCGCCCTCGGCGCGCCACCATTGAGAGAAGCAAGCACCGCCAATACGACGAATTGACGATAGTCCTCCTTGCCCCGCGCCCGGCGAAATTGAGGAAGTGTCATGCGAATTTCTGTTGTTGCCCTCTCCTTTTCGGCACTCTCACTCTGTCCCGTGACGGCCCTCGCCCAGGAGGGTGACGCGGAGGCCGGCGCGGTCGTCTTCAAGAAATGCTCGGTCTGTCACGTCGTCGACAAAGACACCAACAAAGTCGGCCCATCACTCAACCATGTCATGGGCAGGACAGCCGGCACGCATCCCAATTTCCGCTATTCACCGGCTATGGTCGAGGCCGGCAAGGGCGGCCTGGTCTGGGACGACGCGACGCTGCGTGAATACCTCCAGAATCCGAAGGCAAAGGTGAAAGGAACCAAAATGGTCTTTCCCGGCCTGAAGGAAGAGGCCGATATCTCCAACGTGATTGCCTACCTCAAACAACATTCTCAATAGCCAAACTCACGCGCGAAAGGGAGCCTGATAACAACCCTTTCTGGCGATTTGCGACTATTTTCCGTTCGTGCAATAATCGTGATCGGAACTCTGCGGATTGCGTATTCATGCCCACAGCCGATCACGGCGAGGAGGGACAAGAAATGGCCGTGGTGGTGATTCTGGTGTTGTTGGCCGCCGGATCAGTGTTGTTCCATTTGTTGAGTCCCTGGTGGTGGACACCAATCGCCTCCAACTGGAATTACATAGACAATACCCTGATCATAACCTTCTGGATCACTGGCTTCGTCTTCGTCGCGGTCGTCCTGTTCATGGCCTATTGCGTTCTGCGCTTCCGCCATCGCCCGGGCAATCAGGCCGCTTACGAACCCGAAAACAAGCGGCTTGAAGGCTGGCTTGCAATGAGCACGACGGTTGGCGTCATCGCAATGCTGGCGCCCGGCCTGTTCGTCTGGAACCAGTTTGTCACCGTCCCGGCGGAGGCCACGGAAGTCGAAGTGGTCGGCCAGCAGTGGTTGTGGAGCTTCCGGCTGCCGGGCGCGGACGGAAAGCTCGGAACATCGGAAACCCGGGACGTTGCGCCCGAGAACTCCCTCGGCCTCAACCGCAACGACGCGGCCACTCTTGACGACCTCATTATAGAAGGCGGCGAGTTGCACCTGCCGATCGGCAAACCTGTCAAGGTCCTTCTGCGCTCGGTCGACGTCTTGCATGATTTCTATGTGCCGGAATTCCGCGCCAAAATGGACATGGTGCCCGGCATGGTCACCTATTTCTGGTTCACGCCGACGCGGACGGGCACATTCGAGATCCTCTGTGCCGAGCTCTGTGGCGTCGGCCATCCGCAGATGCGCGGCACGGTGGTGGTCGACACCGAGGCCGATTATCAGACGTGGCTCGCCCAGCAGCAGACTTTTTCGCAATTGACGGCATCGGCCGGTGGGAGCTCGACGGCAGCCACGGCCGACGCCTCGTCGGCGCAATAGGAGGCGCCAGGAACACTACGGCGCCGGGCGTCTTCATCGGACGCACAGGGTCGCCGTAGCACTTTGAATTACTGCATGTTTTTGCCCCTGAATCGGCTCCGATCTGAGGAAACATGCGGTAGCGAACGGGGAGGAACATGATGGTCGACGTCCGGTCAGGTATTGGCGAGGCGGTCCCGCCCGCCGAAGTCGAGGATGTTGAACTTTATCATCCGCACAGCTGGTGGACCCGATACGTTTTCAGCCAGGACGCGAAGATCATCGCCATCCAATACTCGACGACGGCAATCGCCATCGGCATGGTCGCGCTGGTGCTCTCCTGGTTGATCCGCCTGCAACTCGGCTTTCCCGGCACCTTCGAACTGA
Source organism: Sinorhizobium sp. 8-89 (assembly GCF_030124325.1). Classification (GTDB taxonomy): domain Bacteria; phylum Pseudomonadota; class Alphaproteobacteria; order Rhizobiales; family Rhizobiaceae; genus Sinorhizobium. The sequence continues at coordinate 15,949 of NZ_JASKLR010000003.1, read as the reverse complement.
TCGATGCGGAACGCTACTACCAGTTCATCACCATGCATGGAATGATCATGGTCATCTATCTGCTTACCGCGCTCTTCCTCGGCGGCTTCGGCAACTATCTCATTCCGCTGATGGTCGGCGCTCGCGACATGGTCTTTCCCTACGCGAACATGCTGAGCTACTGGATCTATCTGCTCGCGGTGCTGGTGCTGGCCGCAAGCTTCTTCGCGCCCGGCGGACCGACCGGGGCAGGCTGGACGCTCTATCCGCCGCAGGCGATTCTCTCCAATACACCGGGCGGCAGGGACTGGGGCATCATCCTCATGCTCTCTTCGCTGATCATCTTCATCATCGGCTTCACGATGGGCGGCCTCAATTATGTCGTCACCGTCCTGCAGGGCCGGGCCCGTGGCATGACGCTGATGCGCATGCCGCTGACGGTCTGGGGCATCATCACCGCCACGGTCATGGCGCTTCTCGCCTTCCCGGCACTGTTCGTCGCCTGCGTCATGATGCTCTTCGACCGCCTGCTCGGTACGAGCTTCTTCATGCCGGCGATCGCCGAGATGGGAGAGCAGTTGGAATATGGCGGCGGCAGTCCGATCCTGTTCCAGCACCTCTTCTGGTTCTTCGGCCATCCGGAAGTCTATATCGTCGCCCTGCCCGCGTTCGGCATCGTTTCCGATCTTATCAGCACCCATGCCCGCAAGAACATCTTCGGCTACCGGATGATGGTCTGGGCGATCGTCATCATCGGCGCGCTCTCCTTTGTGGTCTGGGCGCACCATATGTACGTCAGCGGCATGAACCCGTATTTCGGTTTCTTCTTCGCGACCACGACCCTGATCATCGCCGTGCCGACAGCAATCAAGGTCTACAATTGGGTGTTGACGCTTTGGCGCGGCGACATTCACCTGACATTGCCGATGCTTTTCGCGCTCGCCTTCATCGTCACGTTCGTCAATGGTGGGCTGACCGGCCTCTTCCTCGGCAATGTCGTCGTCGATGTGCCGCTATCCGACACCATGTTCGTGGTGGCGCATTTCCACATGGTGATGGGTGTTGCGCCGATTCTCGTCATCTTCGGTGCGATCTACCATTGGTATCCCAAGGTTACCGGACGCATGCTCAACGAGGCGCTCGGTCAGTTGCATTTCTGGGTCACCTTCCTTGGTGCCTATGCGATCTTCTTCCCGATGCACTATCTCGGCCTTGTTGGCGTGCCGCGGCGGTACCACGAGCTTGGCGATGCGTCGTTCGTGACGGACTCCGTTCACAGCCTCAACGCGTTCATCAGCGTCGCAGCGCTCATCGTCGGCGCCGCCCAGATCGTCTTTCTCTTCAACCTGGTCTGGAGCCTGCGCCACGGCAGAGAGGCCGGCGGTAATCCCTGGCGCGCAACGACTCTCGAATGGCAAACACCCGAAACGCCGCCGCCCCACGGCAACTGGGGCAAGGAACTGCCGGTCGTCTATCGCTGGGCCTACGACTATAGCGTCCCGGGCGCGCCCGAGGACTTCATTCCACAGAACCAGCCGGCACCCGGACGCATGTCCCATGAGGCCGCTTCATGACGGTCGTGATGGTCTTCCTGGCGGTCATCGCCGTCATCATCGCCTGGTGGCTGGCACAGCAGCGACTGGCCTCGAAACCGTGGCTGGAAGTTGGGCACACGCACGACCACCGTGGCATCGAGCCGGTGCCGGCCGCCAAGATCGGTCTCGGCGTGTTTCTCGCCGTTGTCGGCGCGCTCTTCACGCTTTTCATCAGCGCCTACTTCATGCGCATGGCCTCGTCCGACTGGTCGCCAATGCCGCTGCCGCGCTTCCTGTGGATCAATACCGGCGTTCTCGTCGTGAGCAGCGTGACACTGCATTGGGCAAAGGTCGAAGCCGAGCGCCGGAATGACGAGGCGGCACGGACCAGCCTGCTCGTCGCGCTCGCCGCTGGCCTCGCCTTCCTCGTCGGACAGCTTTTCGCCTGGCGAGCGCTTTCTTCCGCCGGCTATCTCTTGAGCGGCAACCCCGCCAACAGCTTTTTCTACATGATCACCGGAATGCACGGCCTGCACATCGTCGGCGGTCTTGCGGCGCTGGGGCGCGTCACGCTGCGCACATGGGACGCGCCGATCGACCGGCGGACGCGTCTCGCGATCGGGCTCTGCGCCACGTATTGGCATTTCATGCTGGCCGTCTGGGTGGTTCTCTTCGCCCTCTTTTCCGGTTGGGCCAACGACGTCGTCGACCTCTGCCGTCAATTGCTGACATAGGAACGCTGACATGTCTGCTCCGCTAAAGCCGTCTGCCTTGGAACCGCTGCCCCGCTCGTCCGGCCTCGCCGGCTTTGCCTCCGACTGGGCCTCGGACCAGCGGGCATTCAAGAACGTCTCCTGGGGAAAGGCCATGATGTGGATCTTTCTCCTGAGCGATACGTTCGTTTTCGGCTGCTTCCTGATCGCCTACATGTCGGCGCGCATGTCGACAACCGTGCCCTGGCCGAACCCGAGCGAGGTCTTCGCGCTGGAGATCGGCGGCGTCCATGTGCCGCTGATCCTAATCGCGATCATGACGTTCGTGCTCATCTCCAGCAGCGGCACCATGGCGATGGCCGTCAATTACGGTTACCGCCGCGACCGCCGCAAGACGGCCGCTTTGATGCTTCTGACCGCGCTGTTCGGCGCAACTTTCGTCGGGATGCAGGCCTTCGAATGGTCGAAGCTCATTGCCGAAGGCGTGCGGCCCTGGGGCAATCCCTGGGGAGCGGCGCAGTTCGGCTCGACCTTCTTCATGATCACCGGCTTTCACGGCACCCACGTCACGTTCGGCGTGATTTTCCTGCTGATCATCGCCCGCAAGGTCTGGCGCGGCGATTTCGATACGGAGCGGCGCGGTTTCTTCACCAGCCGCAAGGGTCACTACGAGATCGTCGAGATCACCGGCCTCTACTGGCACTTCGTCGATTTGGTCTGGGTCTTCATCTTTGCATTCTTCTATCTCTGGTGAGGAGGGCATCATGGCTACGGTAGAGGCGCATGCCGAGCAGCAGCAGCACCACCCGATCAAGCTTTATCTTCTGGTCTGGGGACTGTTGTTCGTCCTCAGCGCTTTTTCCTACATGGTGGACTACCTCGGCCTTGAGGGCTATCTGCGCTGGTCGCTGATCCTGATCTTCATGATGCTTAAGGCTGGTCTCATCGTCGCTGTGTTCATGCACATGGCTTGGGAGCGCCTCGCGCTGACCTATGCGATCCTGCTGCCGCCCCTCCTCGTATTGGTTTTCGTGGCCCTGATGGTGTCGGAATCGAACTACGTGCTCTTCACCCGACTCGCGTTCTTCGGCGCGGGACAGTGAAGGCGCGGATGCCATTCTTGTGGTGGGCTCACCTTCAGGATGCGCGAACCGTTCTTACGATATCGGCCATGACACCATGCAGTGCGTCACGATAGCCATTGCGCGCCGACGGCCCGCTCTCCTCCGAGGTCATCACGACGGTGAGCTGCAGCGACGGCACGATATAGAGCATCTGGCCACCATATCCCCAGGCGAAATACACGTCCTCGCCGCCGATCTGCCGTCCGAACCAACCGTAGCCATAGGCATCGCCTGAGAAACGGGAGTTGGTGCGCGCCTGCCATGAGGAATCGATCCAATCTTCCGGAACGATCTGCCGGCCCTCCGCCGTCCTGCCGCGATTGCGGTAAAGTTCTCCGAACGCAAGCAGCGAGTGGGCGCTCATCGCCATCTGGTTGCCGCCGAGATAGATGCCCTGCGGATCGCGCTCCCAGGCTCCGATCCGGAAGCCTTCGACCGGCCCTAGCCACTCGCGCGCGAGCGCCAGGGTAGATTTGCCGCCGACTTTCGTCAGGATCGCCGAAAGGAGATGGGTAGAGGCCGTCGAGTAAAGCATCCGCCCTCCCGGCTCGTCGTCGAATGGCTGCGCGAGTGCAAAACGAACCCAATTGCGGCTGGAGACCCAGCGTCCATAGTTCGGCCCCGACATCCGTCCAAGTCCCGCTTGCATCGAAAGCAGGTTGCCGATCGTGATGTCGTTGATTCGCGGGTCCGGTGAAGCCGGTAGCTCGCTTTTCAGGATCGGCGCGATCTTCTGATCCGGCCCTTCGAGCAGACCTTTGTCGATCGCAATGCCGACAAGCGCAGACACGATAGCCTTCGATGCCGACTTGATATTGGTCGATTCCCGAGGCGTATGACCGCGATAGCCGCGTTCCGCGACGACCTCGCCGTCGCGGGCAATGACGACGGTTTTCAATGCATTCAGATCGTCGCGGGCAGCAAGGCCATCGAGCAGCGAAGGCACGGAGGGGACCTCCTGCGCGATCGCAAAGGGCAGGAATGCCAGGAACGACAGAAATGCAGCAACCAGCTTGATCATCGACGCACCCTAGGGTGGATGCTCGAGGAAATCATCACGCTGACACCGAAGCTCACGTCGATGTGAAACCAGTTTATTGCAATCCCGTTGAGCGACAGACCTCGTCCTCAAATGGGTTAGCAATTGATCGATCTCGGCCAGCGCGGCTGATCAACGGCCGGCCTCCGCCGGGGACTGCAAGAGCAGCCAACGGGCGCTATCGGAGTCCGTAACGAGCGCGGTTGCCAAACGTGCCTTTATCGTGGCCAAGAGAATGGCGCGCTTATGGGATCCACCCGACGCGATTATGCGGCAGGGAATGCCGAGATAGTCCGCAAGCTCTGGCGAGATGACCTGGCGATTGAGCGGATGATCGACAGGTCTCCCTTCGGCATCGAGGTAGTGCCCGAGCAAATCGCCCACGGCACCGGTCGCAACAAGCTCCCGTATGTCGCTTTGCAGCGGCAGTCCGTAGCGGACTTGCAGGGACTGGTCGGTGACATCGCCGACGCTCAGGAAGGACATATCGACGTTTGAACTTTCCCGAAGCAGTTCCTGAAACACCGGCTGCGCAACGATGACGTCGCGCGATTGCTCGCTGCTCGCATAGATCGGTGCCGCGAAATAGTGGCACTTGGCATTGAGAACCGCAGCGAAGCTACGCACGATCTCGAAGGTGTTGATTTCAGAACCGCGCGTCAGCCCACCCATCATGGAGCAGACTTCGATATGCGGCTCGTTCCTCGCCGTCAGATGCTGCACCGTCTCACGCAATGTCGCGCCCCAGCCCACACCGATGGCGCCTGGTTTGCGGACGTGGATCAGGCGATCGAGGAAAGCGGCGGCGGCACGGCCGAGCACGGCATGCATCTGGCCGGAATCCAAGGGCGTGGGCACGACCACAGCTTCCTGGAGGCCGAAGCGCCTGCATAGCTGCGCTTCCAGTTCGATACTCTCCGCAAGCGGGGAATTGAAGTTGACCCGCACGATGCCCTTGTGCAACGCGGCGGCGAGCAGCTCATTCACCCGACGCCGCGTGAGATTCATCCGTTCGCCGATCTCTGCCTGCGTGAGACCTTCCACGTGGTAGAGCCACGACGCCTTCACCATCAGTTCCTGGATGTCCAAGCTCAATTCCTCCTGAACAAATGTCACATCGGCGTAACAATTGTAACCTAGAAGCAGCGCAACACGGTCGCTCGGCCAAAGGCAATTCTCACGCCGAGCGAGCCGGTCAGCAACCGAATTGGAAAACGGCAATCCGAAACTCTTCGGGAGTTCGCCTTCCTGCATTCCAGCATGCCCGCATAACCACCACCAGGCACGTGCATCATGATGACCCCAGAACTGCTTATTTTCGATTGCGACGGCGTGTTGATAGACAGCGAACCTGTCGCAAGCCGTGTCTTTTGGAAGGCGTTGCAGCGCGCTGGCGCAACATTGTCCCATGCCGAGGTGCACAAGCGGTTCACCGGTTATTCGGAGGCGGATGCAAGGGGCATTTGTATCCAGGAACTGGGGCTCAAGGACGCCGACGGTATTTTTGCGGATGCCCGGGACAATCTCTACGCCGAGTTCGCCCGGTCGCTGGCGCCGATGCCGGGCATCGCAGAGCTTATCCGCTCCTTGCCGCATATGAAATGTGTCGCATCCAACAGCACTATGGAGCGGTTGGAGAACAGTCTCGGTCTCTTCGATCTCTGGGATGAATTCGCCCCGAACATCTTCAGCGCCGACATGGTCGCGCGTGCCAAGCCTGCGCCCGATCTCTTCCTGCTGTGTGCCAAGACTCTTGGCGTCGATCCAGACAAGTGCCTGGTGATCGACGACAGCCCTCACGGAATTGCCGGCGCCGTCGCCGCCGGGATGAGCGCGATCGGCTTCATCGACCCTACCGACCCTCGCGAGGGGCGTAGCGCGGTGCTCGCCGAGGCGGGCGCGACACTGGTCGCCACCGGCGTCGCGGAACTGTCGGCGGCCTTGAGCACCGTCTTTTCCGCAGCACCCGTTCATCCGGCCGAGCGCGCGGTGAAAATTCCAACGCCGGTATGACTGGCGCCCTCGAGGATGCAAGCGATGTCACTGAAAATTCACAGGATTATCAAGAAGCCGACACCCGGAATGCACAAGACAGATTTCTGCGCTTTTTGAGTTGTCCCTTGTAGAAGGAGAGGATCCAGATGCTTTCAATCACCCGACGCAGCGCGCTTGGACTAATGGGAGCCACCGCCGGCAGCCTGATAATGCCGCGCATGGCCTTCAGTCAGGGCAAGCGCCCTTCCGTCACGATCGCCGTCCAGAAGATCACCAACAACAACACCCTCGACATCTGGAACGAACAGTCGAACGTCGGCGAGCGCGTTTTCTTCCCCAATTTCTGGGAAGGCCTGATCCTGCGCGACTGGATGGGCAGCCAGGGTCCGGTGCCGGGTCTCGCCACCGAATGGAAGCGGATTGACGACAAGACGCTTGAACTCAAGCTGCGCCAGGGCGTCAAGTTCCACAATGGCGACGAACTGACCTCCGACGATGTCGTCTTCAGCTTCTCGGCCCAACGCCTCTTCGGCGATACCCAGCCCGCCGGCGGCAAGACGATCTTCGCCGATGAACACAAGCCCACGACGGCGAAGGAACTGCCTGCCTCCGTTCCGGGCATCGGCCGTCGTCTCTGGCCGGCGCTCGCCGGCGTGGAAGCCGTCGACAAGTATACCGTGCGCTTCCACAATGCGACGCCGGACGTCACGCTCGAAGGTCGCCTTTATGCATTCGGCAGCCAGATCGCAAACCGCCGCGCTTGGGACGAAGCTGCGACCTACGCCGATTGGGCCCGCAAGCCGGTCACGACCGGCCCCTATATGGTCGGCGAGTACAAGCCGGACGTTTCCCTGACGCTGGTTGCCTTCGACGAATATTGGGGTGGCCGCCCGCCGCTAGAAGAAATCCGCTTCGTAGAAGTTCCCGAAGTTTCGTCCCGTGTGAACGGTCTGCTCTCCGGCGAATATGATTTTGCCTGCGACCTACCGCCGGACCAGATCGGCGCCGTTCGCGCCGCTTCGGGCTTCGAAGTGCAGGGTTCGACCATTCTCAACCACCGCATTTCGGTCTTCAACGTACAGAATCCGGTATTGGCGGATCCGCTCGTGCGCCGCGCCATGACGCATTCGATCGACCGCCAGGCGATCGTCGATGCGCTCTGGGCCGGCCAGACCGTGATTCCGGACGGGCTCCAATTCTCATCCTATGGCGACATGTTCATCAAGGACTGGAAAGCGCCCGAATACAATCCGCAATTGGCCCAGGACCTTCTGAAACAGGCGGGATACAAAGGTGATCCGATCCCCTTCCGCCTGCTCAACAACTACTACACCAACCAGACCGCCAACGGTCAGGTCATGGTGGAGATGTGGAAACAGGTGGGCCTGAACGTCCAGATCGAAATGAAGGAAAACTGGGGCCAGATCCACGATCCGTCCGGCGTGAAGGGCGTCCGCGACTGGTCGGCTTCGGCCAATATCAACGACCCCGTAACGCCGATGGTCGCCCAGTTCGGTCCGAACAGCGAAGTCCAGCAGAAGAAGGACTGGACCAATGCCGAGGCAAACGAACTGTCGGTCGTTCTGGAGACCAGCACCGATCCGGCCCTGCGCAAGAAGGCCTTCGCCCGCATGCTCGAAATCTGCGAGCGCGAAGACCCAGTCTATCAGGTCCTGCACCAGAACGCCGTCTTCACCGGCATGAAGTCGTCGCTGAAGTGGAAGGCTGCTCCGGCCTTTGCAATGGACTTCCGTGCCAGCAACTGGACCATGTGATCCCCAAACAAGAGACACCGGTGGCCCGAAGTCCCGGTGTCTTTCCCCTTTTCAGCAAGCGCAGTTGCGAACCGGAAGGCACGCAAGCGCGGACATCGAAGGAGGTCAGTGGAATGATCCCCAACCTCGTGGAATTGCGCAGTCTGAGAGTTGCTTTTGACGGCGTCCAGGTCCTGCACGGCATCGACCTTGATGTCGGGCGCGGCGAGTCCGTGGGGCTTGTCGGCGAATCCGGCTGCGGCAAATCGGTGACCTGGCTTGCGGCGCTGGGCCTGCTTCCGGGCAAGGCGAGCGTCACCGGTTCCGTTCGGATCGAAGGCCGCGAAATCTGCGGTGGCTCCCGCCATGTGCTGGAGGAGGTTCGTGGCGGCCGGATCGCAATGATCTTCCAGGACCCATCGAGTTCCCTCAATCCCGTGATCCGTATCGGACGACAGATCACCGAAGCACTCGCGATCCATCGCAGGCTTCATGGTGAGGCGGCCAAAACTGAAGCCCTCAGACTGATGGACATGGTCGGCATTCCGGATGCCCGGCGCCGCTTCGATCTCTACCCCCACGAATTTTCCGGCGGCCAGTGCCAGCGGCTGATGATCGCGATGGCGCTTGCCGGTCAACCTGATCTCCTTATCGCTGACGAGCCGACGACCGCGCTCGACGCGACGATCCAGGCGCAAATCCTCGACCTTCTCGTCCAACTTCGGGCCGAAACCGGCATGGCGATGGTGTTCATCAGTCACGATCTTGGCGCCGTGTCGCAGGTCTGCGAGCGCGTCTGCGCCATGTATGCCGGCCGCATCGTCGAACAGGGCCGGATGGAGCAGTTGTTCGCCGAACCGCGCCATCCCTATACCCGCGGCCTGTTCGACGCGATCCCGCGGATCGATGGTCCCCGCCAGCGGCTGATCCCAATCACCGGCACCGTGCCGAATCCAAAAAATCTTCCCGCCGGATGCGCCTTCTCTCCCCGCTGCGGGCGCGCCGTGGAGGCTTGTCGCAGCGACTTGCCGAACCTTGAGCCGATACATGATGGCCGGCGGCTGGCCTGCCATAGGCCCGTTCCCGTCGTCTCGGCGCCACCGGTCAGGACACGAACTCTGGAAGCCGTATAGTGACTAGCGCCCTCCTCGAAGCCAATAACCTGGTACGGATCTATCAGATCCGTCGCGGCCTCTTTGGCAAGCCGACCCCCGTTCGCGCGGTGAACGGGGTCTCGATCAAACTGATGCCCGGCGAAACCCTTGGCATCGTCGGCGAATCGGGATCCGGAAAATCCACGCTGGGGCGCATGCTCCTCGGCATCGATCCGGCGCAATCCGGTGAGGTTAAATTCGAGGGCAAGCCGATGGCACCCCCCGGTACGGCCGAATGGCGGGCGCTACGCGCCAGAATGCAATTCGTCTACCAGGACCCGCTTGCCGCACTCGACCGGCGGTTGACGATCGCCACCCAGATCGGAGAGCCCCTGAATATTCACAAGCTCATTCCGAAGGAACATCGTGCCGCCCGTGTCGAGGAACTCATGTCCGCCGTCGGCTTGCGCCGAGATCAGGCGGGCCGTTTTCCGCACGAGCTTTCGGGCGGCCAGCGTCAGCGCGCGGTCATCGCAAGGGCGCTCGCTTCCCGTCCGCGATTACTGGTCTGCGATGAACCTGTTTCGGCGTTGGACGTCTCCATCCAGGCGCAGGTGGTCAACATGCTGCGCGACCTTCAGGAACAGAATCGGATCGCCATGATCTTTATCAGCCATGACCTGAAAGTCGTGCGCAACATCGCGGACCGTGTCGCCGTGATGTATCTCGGACAGATCGTCGAGGAGGCATCCTCCGACGTGATTTTTCACTCGCCCAGACATCCTTACACTGAGGCCCTGGTATCGAGCGTACCTGTTCCGGGCAAGATACTCGAGGGGCGCAGGATCCTCCAGGGCGAGCCGCCGAACCCCGCCAAACGTCCCTCCGGATGCGCGTTCCACCCTCGGTGCCCCCTGGCGAGCGACATCTGCCGGACAAGCGCGCCGGATCTTCGTTCGATCGGAAATGGTCGAACCGCGGCCTGTCACTTGGTCCCCGGCGAAACCGCGCCGGTCGCCGCATAACGGGAGGTGACGATGATACGCTTCGTTCTTACCCGCCTGCTTCGCGCCGTGATGACCATTTTCGCCGTTGTCACCTTCGCTTTCGTCGTGCTGCGCATGTCGGGCGATCCGGCACAGGTCATGCTCGGACCGGATGTTCCGCAGGACGCTGTGGACGCCTTCCGCAAGGCGTGGGGGCTGGATCAGCCCCTCTGGGTGCAATATCTCGCCTACATCAAATCGATCTTCTCCGGAGATTTCGGCGTCTCGATGCGCGACAAGGTCTCGGCCTTGCAACTCGTTCTGGAGCGCATTCCGGCGACGCTGCAACTGACCCTTCCGGCGCTCCTGCTGAAGCTCCTGATCGGCATCCCGGCGGGTGTGTACGCAGCCCTTCATCGGCAGAGCTTTGCCGATCGCGGCGTGATCCTGCTGGCGATTTTCGGCTTCACCATCCCTTCCTTCGTCATGGGATTGCTGCTGGTGTTGATCTTCTCGGTGATCCTCGGCGTTCTTCCCTCTGGCGGTCAGGACACATGGATGCATAGCATCCTTCCGACCATCACCATGAGCATCGGCGGGATCGGCATCCTGGCGCGCTTCTCGCGCAGCGCCATGATCGAAGTGATGGGCCAGCCCTACATCCGGACGGCCTCCGCAAAGGGGCTGAAGTGGTCGGACGTCGTCTGGGGCCATGCTTTGCCGAACGCGGCAGTGCCGATCGTCACCATTGTCGGCTTCATGGTCGGTTCGCTGATCGCCGGCGCCGTCGTGGTCGAGTCGATTTTTTCATGGCCCGGCATCGGACGCCTTCTGGTGGTATCCGTCACCAACCGCGATCTGGCTGTCGTCCAGTGCATCCTCCTGATGATCGCGGCCACCATGGTTATCTCGAATCTTGTCGTCGATCTGCTCTACGGTTGGCTCGACCCGCGCCTGCGCGCGCAAACTGCACATTGAGGAACGGCGATGACGTCGGCAGACATGGCACAAAAGCAATCGGCACAACCGCAATCGGCGCGCAGCGGCGTCCTCGGGCTGATCTCGTATCTTCGCCGCCACGTACCTTTTTCGGTCGGGCTCGGCATTTTCTGGCTGGCGGCCATGGTCCTGGTGGCCTGCTTTGCCGACTCCTTGAGGCCCTACGGCATCACCGCGATGGATCTGACCAACCGGCTCGCATCGCCCGGCAATGCCGCGCACTGGTTGGGCACCGATGAGCTGGGCCGCGACGTGCTCTCCCGCCTCATCCAGTCGATCCGCGTCTCGCTCGTCATCGCTTTTGGCGCAACGATCCTGTCGGCGGTCTTCGGAACGGCGCTCGGTTTTGCCGCTGCCAAATTCCGTGGTGCGGTCGAACATCTCGTGCTGGTGCTCGCCGATTTTCAGGCCGCTCTGCCGTTTCTGATCATGTCGCTTGCCGTACTCGCCTTTTTCGGCTCGTCCATGCTGCTTCTGGTCTGCCTGATGGGCTTTTATGGCTGGGAGCGTTACGCGCGCATCGCCCGTGGCCTGGCGATTTCCGCAAGCGCGCAGGGATATGCCGCCGCCGTGGTGCAGTTGGGGGCGACACCGACGAGAGTCTATCTGCGCCACATCCTGCCCAACGTTGCTTCCACGCTCATCGTGTCGATGACGCTGACCTTCCCTGAGATCATATTGATGGAAAGCGGCCTCTCCTTCCTCGGCCTCGGCGTGCAACCGCCGGAAACCAGCCTTGGCAACATGGTGGGCTTCGGACGCGAATACCTCACGCGCGCACCCTGGACCATGCTCGCCCCCGCACTCGTCATCATGCTGACCACGCTGTCGATCTCGCTCGTCGGAGACTGGCTGCGCGACACGCTCGATCCGACGGTGCGGTGAACCGTTCCGATACTCCACAGGACCAGCTAATGACCCTCATCACCGGACATCGCGGCGGCCGCAATCTCTGGCCGGAAAATTCCCTGACGGGCTTTCGCAACGTGCTTGCGCTCGAGGTGGACGCCGTCGAATTCGACGTGCACCTGACAGACGCTGGAGAGCTCGTCGTCATCCATGACGCAACGCTCGAACGGACGGCCGAGGGCGAAGGTGCGGTACGCGCGCTCACACCCGAAACCCGTGCACGGATCAGGCTGAGCGGCACTGACGAGAACATCCCCACTCTTGCCGACGTGCTCTCGGTGCTCGCCCCGGCAAAGGACAAGACGCTGCACGTGGAGATCAAGTCCGACGCAACCGGCACGCCCTACCCGGTTATCGTCGAGAAGGTGGCGTCAGAGATCGCCCGCTTCGGCCTTGACGACCGCAGCTATCTCACCTCCTTCGACACGTCGGTCCTCGAGCTTTGCCGTTGCCATGCGCCGCACATCCGGCGGCTCGTCTCCGTCAACGCGGCGTGGGCCGACAAGCAGGGTGGACTGCAGAGCTTTCTCGGCCGCGTCGACGATCTGGTCGAGATCATCGCTATCCATCACGAATTGATGGAGCGCGAATGGGACCTCGTCACCAGGACCATGCCGCTCGACCGGCTCTGCACGTGGACGCTGAACGATGAAGAACTCATCCGCAAATGGCTCGACCGCGGCATCGGACACCTTACCTCCGACAGCCCGGATCTGGCGCTGAAACTGCGCGCGCAGACATTGGTCAACGCATAATCCCAACATCATACGATCGGAGACGAACAATGGGCAATATCATCGCGACAGGCTTCAATTCCGGCTCGACCGACGGCGAGTTGGACAGTCTCGAAGCGGACCTGCACCGCCTTGCAGGAGTCGGCGTCGACACGGTTGAACTGGGGCTCACCAGCCTCGACCTTATCGCCGGCGGCCGCATCATCAAGGAAAGAGCCGACAGGCTCGTGGCGCTCACCAACCAGTTCGATTTCCGCTATACAGTCCACGGCCTCGTATCGTCGAACTTCATGGACCCAGTCACCTGCCGCTACCAGATCGACGCGGCGAAGGCGCTGGTCGAGCTATGTGACCGGATCGATGCGCGTATTCTCGTGCAGCATGGCGGCTATCTGCGTGCCGACCAGATCTTCGATCGGGCGGCCGCCGATCGGTGCGAGCGGGAAGCCCTGTTCGAGCTCGCCGAGTTCTGCAAGCCCTATGGTGTGCGCATCGCGTTCGAAAACATCTTCACCACTGAACCGGGACAATACCGGCAGACGCCCGTCGAGCTGGCGGAAACGGTGAAGGCGGTCGGTCACCCTAACCTGGTGGCGCTGATCGACTTCAGCCACGCCTATATCGAATCGACCTACCGCGGGCTCGATTTTCGCGAACAGCTTCGCGCCATGGCGCCGGTCGCCGGGCATCTACATGTCCATGATTCCTTCGGCCGCCCGCAAGGATTTTACAAGGCGTTCCACCCGCAGGAATCGACTGCGCTCGGCATAGGCGACCTGCACATGCCGCTCGGCTGGGGTGATATCGACTGGGATAGCATTTTCAGCGAACTCGAATTCCTGCCCGACACTGTCCTGATGATGGAAATCGGCGCTCGGTACCGCAACGAACAGCCCGAAAGCCTCGCGCGCGCCAGGAGGCTGATGACGCTGAACAGCGGCGAGCAGACGCTCGCGGCCGAATGATCGACAAGGCGCGGCGGCTTCCGGCTGCCGCGTCTGATCCACGCCTGCGCGAACCAGATCACAACTCCAGAACGCTCGTCTTGGCTCAACAGCGCCTCGTCGACGTTTTTTCAGTACGTCCATGATGCGCATGATGAAGTCGGAGCGGCATGAATAAAGAACCGTCTGCGCTTCTCGCCGGTATTGGACAACGCCTGCCACGCATAGTTTCGCCAGATACTGCGATAATGTCGCCTGCCTGAGCCCGACCCGAACGGCGAGCGTGCCAACAGACCATTCGCGCTCGAGAAGTAATTCGAGGATGAGCAGCCGATGGGCATGCGCCATGGCCCCAAGCGCGTGAGAGACGTTTCCTACATCGAAGTTCATTCCATATCCGCGCGCGCGACAACGCTCGCCAATGGCTGCGGATATCACCAGACGACGCTCACCCCGCCAGCTTCGCCTCCAACACGTCCCACACTTTCGCCGCCACATCCGGACCGCCAAGCTTCCTCACGGCGCGGATACCAGTTGGCGCGGTGACATTTATTTCGGTGAGCTTGTCATCGATGACGTCGATGCCCACGAGAATGAGCCCCTTCTCGCGCAGTGAAGGGCCCAAACGCTCGCAGATTTCCCGCTCCTTTTTGGTGAGGTCGGCGACGGTCGGCGCGCCGCCGCGAACCATGTTGGAGCGCAAATCGCCGGCTGCAGGCACCCGGTTGACCGCACCCGCGAACTCGCCGTCGACGAGGAGAATGCGCTTGTCGCCATGCTTCACGTTCGGCAGGAACTGCTGAATGACCCAAGGCTCGCGGAAGGTCGTGGCGAAGATATCGTAGAGGGAGCCGTAGTTGAGATCGTCCCTGGTGAGACGGACCACGGCTGCACCACCATGACCGAAAAGTGGTTTCATGACGATGTCGCCGTATTCGGCACGGAATAGGTCGATTTCCGTCTTGTCGCGCGTGATGAGCGTCGGCGGCATCAGATCCGCGAACTCGGTGACGAAGAGTTTCTCCGGGGCGTTGCGTACCTCGGCTGGATCGTTGACGACGAGGGTCCTGGGATGGATCTTTTCGAGCATATGGGTCGCGGCGATGTAGGACAGGTCGAACGGCGGATCCTGGCGCATGAGCACCACGTCGACATCGGCCAGGTTCATGCGTTGCTTCTCGCCGAGCACGAAATGGTTGCCCTTCTCGTCGCGCACCTCGACCGACTCCAGCACGCAGAAAACGTCGTTGCCGATCATCGCCAAGCGGTCGGGGGTATAGTGGTAAAGCTCGTGGCCGCGTGCCTGTGCCTCCAGCATCAAGGCAAAGGCGCTGTCACCCGCGATGTTGATTGAGGAAATATGGTCCATCTGGACCGCAACTTTGAGCGCCATGGAGAGTCTCTCGGGAGAACCGCCGCCAAAATGGATTAGACCGGCTGGCGGACTTCGCCGGCCTCATCGTAGCAACATGCGTCTGAGCGGGCATTGCGAACGCCATGCCGCATGTCCAGTCACGTGTCATCTTGAAGCACGACTTCGGCTCGCGTGCAACGTTCGGAGAGTGCCGGAATCGATCCGCTCGCATCCCGCTCTGACTTTTTCGCATCGAAACGTTTATGATCTTAGGCCGAGGCAGCCTGAGATCATCGTCTTCTACAGCGCGGTGGGTCTTCTCAGACGCATAAAGGTCGCTGTAGCACTTTGAATCGATGCATGTCTTATCCTCAAATCGACTACGATTTCAGGGAACATGCAGTAGGCGACGATTTCTCCCGCCACCTTGCGCTCCAGAAGCTATCGATGGCATCATCGCCGTAAACGTATTCGCGCGCGCGTATGCCGGCAATGGGCGAGCGCCGCTTCCCTCCCCTCCGGGATGGCCGGCAACCGATGTCGAGAATGCCGTGACGGCCGGAAATGGATCTTCCTGCGGACAGCTTTTCAGTTCTGCATTGTTGCGAGGGCTTGTTTTATCGGCTCTGCCGCGGCGCCGTTTGCCTGCCGTTTGCGGTTTGGGCGCTTTGTCGTGCGGGCCGATGTGCCAGAAACGGCAAAGGCGCCCGGGAGGGCGCCTTTTGTGGATTGTTGGTTGCGGGGGCAGGATTTGAACCTGCGGCCTTCAGGTTATGAGCCTGACGAGCTA
>NZ_JASKLR010000020.1:96166-96690 GCF_030124325.1 Sinorhizobium sp. 8-89 | reverse complement strand
CTGCAGCCTTGCATCGCGTGCGCCTGCCGATAGTGCGGGGGTCAGTGGCGACAATTGCTCCAGCCGCCAGTTCGTCGACGGCACCATCGTTTCGACGCGCAGGAATCTCTCGGGGCGGCTGCCCGGGAGCAGGGCATTGAGGGTGGAGGAACCGTCGGCCTTTGCTTCGATTTGGCTGAATGGCAGCGGCAGCAGGGGCGCGTCGCCGAATTGCAGGCTTTCGCGGATCGACGCCAGACGATCCTCGGGAATTTGCTTCGTCGTCATGAAACGCCAGGAAGGGATGCTGGTGATGAGGACGATGCCTCGTCGGTCGGTGACATAGACGGGCTTGCCCGTGCTAGCCCAATCCGCTTCGACGCCGTCGAATTCGAGCTTGGCGACGATCACTCCGATCGGCCCCGCCGGCCCGTCGATCCGCCGCGAAATGTAGAGGCCCGGCCGCCTGCTCACCGTGCCCATGGCGAAATGCTCCGCCTGACCATCGCGGATAGCCAGCCGGAAATAGTCGCGAAAGCCATAGT
>NZ_JASKLR010000020.1:0-96156 GCF_030124325.1 Sinorhizobium sp. 8-89 | reverse complement strand
TCGGCTCGCGCCAATTGCTGGCGGCGACCGCGATGCCGTCCAGCCTGATCAGATAGACGACCGCGGCGCCGGCACTTGTGGCAAGCTCCTCCAGCTTGCGGTTGATCTGGTCGAGCGAACGCGCGTCGGGCGACAGGAGCGACTGGCGGATCGCCGTGTCGTCGGCGAGCACCAGAGGCAGCGCGCGCTGTTTTTCGACGACGGCGCGCAACAGCGCCGCCTTGAGGCTGGCGTCGATCCGGCTCTGGTCGGCCAAGGCGCGGAGCGCCTCCGAGCGGCCGTACTCGCCGGCTGCGAGAAAGCCGAGCGAAAGGAGCGCGAGCGCAACCACGGTAAAGGCGAGCCAGAGTCTCCGGGCGCGACGCTGAAGAATGCCGAGTTCATTTTTGTCGGGAACAGTCATCGCGGCATTGTGCATCTTTTCGCTCAGCGTGCCAATTCATCTGTGCGGATTTCCGCTCATCCAGGCGTGAGTTCTCCAACGGTCAAATATAAACATATTGAGAATCAAGACGTTATTCGTGCGCGTCGAATCTGGCACGCCCGTTGCAACTACCTCCGCATGGCAGCCGGGTGCTGTCGTTCTTCGGAAAATGGCCTGGGAGGCCCGGCGCGTTGCCGGACTAGGCCCTCGTGGAGGATATCATGATCATCGAACATTCCGCGGAGGTCCGCGGCAAGACACCCCTGTATCGGCATCTCTATGTCCAGGTCCTCGCGGCGATCGCCGCAGGCATTCTGCTCGGGCATCTCTATCCGGATATCGGCACGGAGCTCAAACCTCTCGGCGACGCCTTCATCAGGCTCGTCAAGATGATCATCGCGCCGGTCATCTTCCTGACGGTTGCGACCGGTATTGCGGGCATGACCGATCTTGCCAAGGTCGGGCGCGTCGCCGGCAAGGCGATGATCTACTTCCTGACCTTCTCGACGCTCGCGCTCGTCGTCGGTCTCGTGGTCGCGAATGTAGTCCAGCCTGGTTCCGGCATGCATATCGACCCGGCCTCGCTCGATATGAAGGCGGTCACGACCTATACGGAAAAAGCACATGAGCAGTCGATCACCGGCTTCCTCATGAACATCATTCCGACGACGCTTGTCGCGGCCTTCGCCGATGGCGATATCCTGCAGGTGCTGTTCATCTCCGTCCTGTTCGGCATCGCGCTCGCCATGGTCGGTGACAAGGGCCAGCCGGTGGTCGACTTCCTGCATGCGCTGACGTCGCCGATCTTCCGCCTGGTGGCGATCCTGATGAAGGCCGCCCCGATCGGCGCGTTTGGCGCCATGGCGTTCACCATCGGCAAGTACGGCGTGGCGTCGATCGCCAATCTCGCCATGCTCATCGGCACCTTCTATCTCACCTCCTTCCTCTTCGTCTTTCTCGTGCTCGGCGCAGTGGCACGCTACAACGGCTTCTCGATCGTCGCCCTCATCCGCTACATTAAGGAAGAACTGCTGCTCGTGCTCGGAACCTCCTCGTCGGAAGCGGCGCTGCCGGGCCTTATGAACAAGATGGAGAAAGCGGGCTGCAAGCGGTCGGTCGTCGGCCTCGTCATTCCGACCGGCTATTCCTTCAACCTCGACGGCACGAACATCTACATGACGCTTGCCGCGCTCTTCATCGCGCAGGCGACCGATATTCCGCTCTCCTTCGGCGACCAGATCCTGCTGCTGCTCGTCGCCATGCTGAGTTCGAAGGGGGCTGCCGGTATCACCGGCGCTGGCTTCATCACGCTCGCCGCAACGCTCTCCGTCGTTCCGGCCGTGCCCGTCGCCGGCATGGCGCTGATCCTCGGCATCGACCGTTTCATGTCGGAATGCCGGGCGATCACCAACTTCATCGGCAATGCGGTCGCCACCATCGTCGTGGCGAAGTGGGAAGGCGAACTGGACCGCGGGCAGCTTGCTGCCGTGCTCGGCGGCGAAACCCCCGCCGTCGAAACGATCCCGGCGGTCGTCCAGCCCGCCGAATAGGTTGCCTCCCGGGCAAGCCTGCACGCAAGTGCAGTTTGGCGCGGTCTGTTTTCGCAGACCGCGCTTTTTTGTCCGCCTCAGGGGTGGAATGATGGCCGGCAGGCCAGAAGGGGTAAAGCACCGGCAATCCCCCGGACTCTTTTTTTGAGAAGGTCAAGTCAGATCCCGTGCAGGACCTGCGTCGCCTTGACCGCCGCGGAGGCGCGGTTTTCGACGCCGAGTTTCACGTAGATCTGTTCGAGATGCTTGGTGACGGTGCGGGCGCTCAAGCCGAGGATCTCGCCGATGTCGCGATTGGATTTGCCCTTGGCGATCCACAGCAGCACCTCGGATTCGCGCTGCGTAAGCAGGAAATGCTGGCGCAACATCTCGTCGTCGTTCATGCCGTTTTCGGCGGTCAGGCGGAAGAGGTATTCGTTGGAGCCGATGGCGCCGAGATAGGAAATCTGCAAGCCCGTCTGGCCCGCCTGCTGCAGCGTGAAGCTGGCCTGACCGGAGCCATGCTTTTCGCGCTGCCGCATCCATTCGGCGATGCGGGTGGTCACCACCGCAAGCCCGTCGTCGCTGCCAGTGGCGGCATTGACGAGGCGCGTCGCCTGCGGCGTCGACCAGCGGACGCCGCCGTCGCCGCGCACGGCAAGCAGGTGCCGCCCGGCCGCATCCAGCGCAACCCGCGCGCTCTGGGCGGAACGCGCATTGGAAAGGTGGACGCGGATGCGGGCCCTCAGCTCGTCGATGTTGATCGGCTTGGTGAGATAGTCGACGCCGCCGGCTTCCAGCGCGCGCACCACGTGCTCCGTTTCGGTGAGCCCGGTCATGAAGACCACTGGAACCTGGGTGACGGAGGCGTTCGCCTTGAGCCTGATGCAGGTGTCGAAACCGTCCATGCCAGGCATCACTGCATCGAGCAGGATGATGTCGGGGGTGATGCGGTCGGCAATATTCAAGGCGGCGTTGCCGGACGTGGCGATCAGCACGGAGAAGCCGGACTGTTCCAGCGCTTCAGTCAGGAAGCCCAGAGCCTCTGGCGAATCGTCGACCAGCAGAACGATATCGCGCGGATTGGCGGGTTCAGCCACGCGTGTCGACCTCCTCTGCCGTCAACCGCCTCAGGAAGACGTCGTAGCCCGAAAGATCGAAGGCACGCACATAGGCGCGCACCGCCTCGGCAAAGGCCTGGTTCTCCGGATTCACGGCAATCTCCGTCAGCTTCGCCTCGATGCCCCTGACGTAGCCGATTTCGCCGAGCCGGATCAATTCCTCCAGGTGATGATGTCCGGGATTGGTCACAGGATCGGTGCTGCCGCTGGCGTTCTTGCCGTCGTCCTCATGAATCCATTCGAGGCCGAGATGGATCGCCAGCTTGTCGAGGAGTTGGCGGACGCCAAAGGGCTTGGCGAGCGTGTCGTTGTGGCCGCCTGCGGCGCCGGCGGTCGATCCATCGCCGATATTAGCCGACAGCATGATCGCCGGTGCCGTCTGGCCGCCTTCACGCAATCGCGTCACCAGTTCCCAGCCGTTCATGCCCGGCATGGAGATGTCGATCAGGAACAGGTCGGGTTTGATGTCTTCGATGAGCGTCAGGCACTCCTGGCCGCCTGCCGCCGCCAGCACCACGAAATCGAGCGGAACCAGCACTTCGCGCATCAGATCGCGATGATCCTCGTTGTCGTCGACGACGACGATGGTGCGGCGCGCGCCCTTGTAGGATCGGATCCGGCGTACCGGGTCGTTGAGCGCCGCTGGCCGGTCGACGGCGGAGAGCATCAGGCGGATCCTGAAGGTTGTGCCCTTGTCCTTTTCGCTGATCACGGAGATTTCGCCGCCGAGCGTCTGCGTCAAGAGGCGCGTGATGGTCAAGCCAAGCCCGAGTCCGGGCATGCGATGTTCAGCCTCGCCGCGCTGGAACGGATCGAAGATTCGCGGCAGGTCCTTGTCGCTGATGCCGCGGCCGCTGTCCTCGATCATGAAGGTGGCAACCTGATTGCGGTAGCCGATGTCGAAACGGATGCGGCCGCGTTCGGTGAACTTCAGCGCGTTCGACAGGAGATTGACGAGGATTTGTCTCAGCCGCTTCTCGTCCGCGCGCACGTATCGCGGCAGTGATGCCACACGGTTGTGTTCGAAGGCGATGCCCTTGGCCTGGGCCTGCGGGCGGAACATGTCGACGATCTGGTCGAGGAAATCGTGAATGTTGATCTCGTTGGAATAGACCTGCAGCTTGCCAGCCTCGATCTTGGAGATGTCGAGCAGGCCGTCGATAAGACCAGAGAGGTGATCGGCGCTGCGCTTGATCACTTTGATCGCCCCCTGCCTTGAGGGCGGTATGGTCTCGTCGCGTTCGAGGATCTGCGCATAGCCGAGCACGGCATTGAGTGGCGTGCGCAGTTCGTGGCTCAAGCCCACGACATAGCGGCTCTTCGCGCGGTTTGCCGCTTCCGCCGCCTCCTTGGCGTTCTGAAGCGCCGCGTCGGTCTTCTTGTGCGCGGCGATCTCCTTCAGGAGCAGCGTGTTCTGGCGCGAGGACTCTTCCTCCGCGACCACGCGGCTGTCATGGGCGAGCACATAGAACCAGCAGACGACGCCGGCGAAGATCGCAAAGACAAAGAAGACGATCGCCACCGTCCGCTCCACGACGGCGGCGGTCTCGGGCGAGGCGGCGGTCGTCTGATGAGCGATCATCGCGAGAATGATGCCGATGCCGGTGATCGAGAGGATGGCGGAGATCGCGTAGCGGCCGAGCCTCGTGGCGAGCTTCGCGGTCACCGCCTCTGGCAGGATCATCTTTGCCACGGTAGCGACCTGCGTGTTCAGCCGCGCCCTCGGTTTGCACATGTCGTGGCACCGGCTGTCGAGCGAGCAGCAGAGCGAGCAGATCGGCGCGGCGTAGGCCGGGCACCAGGCCATGTCTTCCGGCTCGAACGGGTGCTCGCAGATCGAGCAGGCGATCTCGCTTTCGCGAAACCAGCTCTTGCGGGGCTTGCGGGCGAGATAGAATTTGCCCTCCGTCCACCAGGCGATCAGCGGCGAGACGATGAAGGCGGTGACGAGCGCGATATAGGGTGCAAGTGAGGCGGCGATATCGCCGAGGGCGCCGAAATGGGCTGTCAGCGCGAGAACCGCCGAGATACCCATGGTGCCGAGGCCGACGGGATTGATGTCGTAAAGATGAGCGCGCTTGAACTCGATGCCGGGTGGCGAAAGTCCGAGCGGTTTGTTGACGAAGAGATCGGCCGAAATCGTGCAGAGCCAGGCCATGGCGATGATCGAGAAGATTCCGAGCGTTTCCTCGAGCAGGCGATAGATGCCGAGCTCCATCAGCAGGAGCGCGATCGCGACGTTGAAGACCAGCCAGACGACACGGCCGGGATGGCTGTGGGTGAGGCGCGAGAAGAAATTGGACCAGGCGAGCGACCCGGCATAGGCGTTCATCACGTTGATCTTCAGCTGCGAGATGACGACGAAGGCGACCATCAGCAGGAGTGCGGCCGTATCCGACGGAAAGATGTAGCCGAAGGCGGTGTAGTACATCTGCGCCGGATCGGCGGCGCGCGTCGACGGCACGCCGGCGCTGAGCGCCAGCACGACGAGAAACGATCCCGCCAGCAGCTTCGGCGCCCCGACGATCACCCAGCCGGAACCCGCGAGAAAGACGGCGATGCGGTGATGCAGCTTCTTCTGGCCGTCGGGCGGCAGGAAGCGGAGAAAATCGACCTGCTCGCCGATCTGCGCCATCAGCGCGAAGATCACGGCCGAGGCGGCGCCGAATTCGACGAGATCGAACGGCGCGACAGTGCCCGAAGGACCGGAAGCATGGTGGATGCCGGAATAGGCAAGCCAGAGCCCCACTTTTTCCCAATCGGCGAACGCGATGAAGGCGAAGGGCAGAATGTTCAGCACGATCCAGAAGGGCTGCGTCATCAGCTGGAACCTGCTGATGAGACGGACACCGTGGGTCACCAGCGGGATCACCACGACGGCGCTGACGATATAGCCGATCCACAACGGTATCCCGAGGGCAAGCTCCAGTGCCCCGGACATGATCGACGCCTCGATCGCGAAGAGTATGAAGGTGAAGCTCGCATAGATCAGCGACGTGATCGTCGAGCCGATATAGCCGAAACTGGCGCCCCGGGTCAGAAGGTCGATGTCGACGCCGTGGCGGATGGCATAGCGGCTGATCGGCAGGCCTACCAGAAGGATCATCACGCTCGCGACCAGGATCGCCACAATCGCGTTCGTCGTGCCGTAGGACATGGTGATAGCGCCGCCGATCGCTTCCAGCGCCAGGAAGGAAATCGCGCCGATCGCCGTCTGCGAGATGCGCTCGGAGGAAAAGCGCCGCGCGCTTTTCGCTGTGAAGCGCAGGGCGTAGTCTTCGAGCGTCTGGTTGGCGACCCAGCGATTGTATTCTCGTCGAACGGGAATGATGCGCTGGCGTGCCGCCATGGTGCCTCGTGTCTCTCGGATTGCCGGTCGCAAACCGCCAGCCTCTTTTTCGTAACACAGACGATCGCCCTGCGAAATTGCTGCATTGCGGGAAATCGATCGCGCGCCGTGTCGGTCGGCTGTCGGGTTGGCTTGCCGAGAGGCGGCACCCGCTCAATTTCGGGTCGCAGGCGGAACCAACCTCTGCGACCAAGGTTTCGTGCCCGTTCGACCTCGATCGAGGAGTGCCGCCATGGCCAGGAAGCCTGCTGGGCCAGACAAAAAGAAACCCCATTCAGGACCATGAGCCGAGCCGCGGCGAAACAGGCATTGCAGAACCTCGCGACGGCGGAGAACCCTCCGTCAAGCGGAATTAGGGGGAGATGGACGATGGCTCTGCCCACGCGTGAAGGACCAACAAAGCGGGCCGGGACGTCGCGGTCGGCCCAAGAGGCAATAGCCGCCGGCGGCTTTGTGCTGCCCGTCAGCACCGCGCCGATGGAGGCGCGTTCGGCGCAGGGGCTCCCGGCCGACGGTGCATGGCAGTACGAACCGAAATGGGACGGCTTCCGCTGCCTTGCCTTCAAATCCGGCGAAGAGGTCGATCTCAGGGCGAAATCCGGCAAACCGCTGGGCCGCTTTTTCCCTGAGGTTGTCGCTTTGTTGCGCGGGCTGGACGCCGAACAATTCGTGGTCGACGGCGAACTGGTGATCGAAGTCGACGGCCGACTCTCCTTCGACGCGCTGCAAATGCGGCTGCACCCGGCGGCAAGCCGCGTCCAGAAGCTATCGAGAGAGACGCCAGCCAAGTTCATCCTGTTCGACATGCTGGTCGCCACGGACGGCGCGGTCCTCACCGGCAGGCCGCTCGGTGACCGGCGAGCCGCGCTCGAAGGCTTCGCCGCCGAGAACGCCATTGCGGAAAGGCTCGAGCTTTCGCCCTTCACGCTCGACCGGCACGAGGCCGAGCGCTGGCTCACCTCGTGGGAAGCGGGCGCCACCGACGGGATCGTCGCGAAACGCCGCGAAGGCGCCTATGAATGTGGCGAGCGAGCCATGGTGAAGGTCAAACGCCTGAAGACGGCCGACTGCGTCATCGGCGGCTTCCGCTACGAAAGCGACAGCGCTCTGGTCGGCTCCCTCTTGCTTGGTCTCTACGATACGGACGGAACGCTCAATCATGTCGGCTTCACCGCGACGATCTCCGACAAGGAGCGACCGCCGCTGACCCGCCGGCTCGAGGCCTTGCGCGAACCACCGGCTTCACCGGCAAGGCACCGGGCGGTCCAAGCCGCTGGAGCAGCGAGCGTAGCGGCGAATGGGAGCCGGTTCGGCCGGAACTCGTCGTCGAGGTAAGATTCGACCACGTCAGCAACCGGCGCTTTCGCCACGGTACCAAACTGATGCGCTGGCGGCCGGACAAGGATCCGCGCCAGTGCACCTATGAACAGATCCTGCCGCGTTAAAGGATGGGAAGCGGCGCCGCGGTGACCGCACTTTCGGAGGGGTGTGATCCAGTCTCTCGCAAAAAAAGCGATACGCGTAGTTGAGGCCCTGCTGTTTGCAGCCGCCTCGCTTGTCCACGCCGGCATCGTTGATTGCGGCAGTACTGATGCTCGGCCTCCTCGGTTGCATCGGGATGCCAAAGCGGGCACGCGCCATCGCCCTCGCAGTTCAGGTTTTTTTGCGTTTTTCGGGACATTGGGTCGGCGCTTTAACCACGCCGTGGGCGTCGGTCGGCAGACTGCGATCGATAAGACATGCCACGTCATTCTGCTCGTGGTTCTGGTCGCTGGGCTCCTCGTGATGTTCAGATCCGTATGCGTCGAGCATGGAGCGCCCTGAAGGCTCGGGCAGCTTGTCAACGGCGAACGGAGCCCACGTTGGGTTCGCTTCCTCCTTCCCCCCGCCGCCTACGTAGAATGACGTATGTGCAGCGCAGCGAGACTGGCGGATGATCGCGTCCGGGAATGGGAGCGGGATGCGGGCGGAAGACCGCTTCACACTTTTCGATCCCACTCCCGGCAACGGCAAAGAATAATCACCGCCCCCGTTGCGGCGACCAGAACAAGAGGGGTTCAATCCGATGACTATCAGGGCACGCGTTTGCGGCGCATTCCTTGCTGCCGCCCTTTCGACGACCGCGTTCAACGGCGCCTTTGCGGCGGATGACACGATCAAGGTCGGTATTCTTCATTCGCTTTCCGGCACCATGGCGATCTCCGAAACGACGCTCAAGGACGCCATGCTCATGCTGATCGATGAGCAGAACAAGAAGGGCGGGATTCTCGGCAAGAAGCTGGAGGCGGTCGTCGTCGACCCGGCTTCCGATTGGCCGCTCTTTGCCGAAAAAGCGCGCGAGCTGATCTCCGTCGACAAGGTTTCGGCCGTCTTCGGCTGCTGGACTTCTGTGTCGCGCAAATCCGTCCTGCCGGTCTTCGAGGAACTGAACTCGATCCTCTTCTATCCGGTCCAGTACGAGGGTGAGGAAAGCCAGCGCAACGTCTTCTACACCGGTGCGGCGCCGAACCAGCAGGCGGTCCCCGCCGTCGACTATCTGATGGAGAACGAAGAGGTCGAGCGCTGGGTGCTCGCCGGCACGGACTACGTCTATCCGCGCACCACCAACAAGATCCTCGAAGCCTACCTGATCTCCAAGGGCGTGAAGCCCGAGGACATCATGATCAACTACACGCCCTTCGGTCATTCCGACTGGCAGACGATCGTTTCCGACATCAAGAAGTTCGGCTCGGCCGGCAAGAAGACCGCCGTCGTCTCGACGATCAACGGCGACGCCAACGTCCCCTTCTACAAGGAGCTCGCCAACCAGGGCATCAAGGCCGAAGATATTCCGGTCGTCGCCTTCTCCGTCGGCGAGGAAGAACTCGCCGGTCTCGATACCGGCCCGCTCGTCGGCCATCTCGCCGCCTGGAACTATTTCCAGTCGGTCGACAATCCGGCCAATGCCGAATTCATCAAGACCTGGAAGGCCTACACCAAGAACGACAAGCGCGTGACCAACGATCCGATGGAAGCCCACTATATCGGCTTCAACATGTGGCTGAAGGCGGTCGAAAAGGCCGGCACCACTGACACCGACGCCGTGCTCGATGCGATGGTCGGCATCTCGGTGCCGAACCTCTCCGGCGGCTATTCCACCATGATGCCGAACCACCACATCACCAAGCCGGTGCTGATCGGCGAAATCCAGTCGGACGGCCAGTTCGAAACCGTTTGGGAGACGCCCGGCCTGGTCGTCGGCGACGAGTGGTCGGATTACCTGCCGGATTCGAAGGACCTGATCGCCGATTGGCGGGCACCGATGTCCTGCGGCAACTTCAACATCGCCACGGGCAAATGCGGCGGCAAGGGTTCCTGATTTCATGACGAAGCACTTGCTCTCGAAAAAGACCATGTCGGCCTTCTTCGACAATCTCGTTTCATGACGAACCGATAGATCGAAATACTCTCCGTCCGAAAGCGTCCATTCGGACGGAGGGGCATTTTCACCGATGCCGCGCCGCGAACCGACGCGGAAACCGTGCGAGGGGCGAATGTATCGCATCTTACAAACCGTGCTTGTGGCCCTGATCCTTTTGACCGCGATTCCGACCGCAGGGCTGAGGGCGCAGGAGCCGTTGCGCGACTTGGTGAATGCGCTTGGTACGGCGAAGCTCTCCAACATGGACGAACATATCGCGGCACTCGCAAAGAGCGGCGATGCCAAGATCGTGCCGGTCCTCGAAGCGCTCGGCGACGGCAACCTCTATGCCCGCAAGGCCGATGGTCAGGTGTTTCTCACGCGTGAAGACGGGGCGAACCTGACGCTGACCGATCCGCTTTCCGGCGAGAGCGTCGGGGAGACGCCGAAGGGGGCGCTGCAGAAGATCAAGGTCAATAACAGCGTGCGCCGCGCCGTGCGCGCCGCGCTCGGCGGCTTGACGCTGCTGAGCCCCGATCGCAACCAACGCTTCAAGGCCGCGCAGTCCATCTTGCAGGCGCCCAACGCGGACTCGCTCCGGACCATCGAAAACGCGCTCGCCGCCGAGAAGGATGCGGCCATCCGCGCGTTGCTCGAACAGGCGCGCGCGACGGCGATCCTCACCTCCGACCGTCCCCGTGAGGAGAAGCGACAGGCCGTTGAAATCCTGAAACAAGGCGGCAGCCGCGAGGCGCTTTCCATTCTCTCGACCGCCCTCGGCACGGCGGACGAGACGTTGAAGCCCGACATCGAGGCGGCGCTCGCCAGCATCGAGCAGAGCGAGGCGCTCTGGGCCGCCGGCCAGAATGTCTGGTACGGGCTTTCGCTCGGCTCGGTGCTGCTGCTCGCGGCAATCGGCCTTGCGATCACCTTCGGCGTCATGGGCATCATCAACATGGCGCATGGCGAGATGGTGATGCTCGGCGCCTATACCACCTTTCTCGTGCAGGAGATCGTGCGCACGTCCTTTCCCTGGCTCTTCGACTGGTCGCTGGCGATCGCACTGCCGCTCGCCTTCCTCGTTACCGGCGCCGTCGGGCTGGCGATCGAACGGGGCGTCATCCGTTTCCTCTACGGCCGCCCGCTTGAAACGCTGCTTGCCACCTGGGGCATATCGCTGATTCTGCAGCAGGCGGTCCGTTCGATCTTCGGTCCCACCAACAGGGAGGTCGGCAATCCGTCGTGGATGTCTGGCGCGTTCGAACTCGGCGGGTTGACGATCACCTGGAACCGTCTCTGGATCATCGTTTTCGCGCTCACCGTCTTTGCCGGCCTGCTCTTCCTCCTGAAGAAGACACCATTGGGCCTCCAGATGCGCGCGGTCACGCAGAACAGGCGCATGGCCTCCTCGATGGGCATCCGCACGCCCGTGGTCGATGCGCTCACTTTCGCGCTTGGCTCGGGCATCGCCGGCATGGCGGGCGTGGCGCTCTCGCAGATCGACAACGTCTCGCCGAACCTCGGCCAGGGCTATATCATCGACAGCTTCATGGTCGTGGTCTTCGGCGGCGTCGGCAATCTTTGGGGCACGCTCGTCGGCGCCTTCTCGCTCGGCATCCTCAACAAGTTCCTCGAGCCCTATGCCGGCGCCGTGCTCGGCAAGATCCTCGTGCTCGTGCTGATCATCCTCTTCATCCAGAAGAGGCCGCGCGGGCTGTTCGCACTCAAGGGCCGGGCGGTGGAAGCATGATCACCTCTTTCCTCATCAAGTCTCTCGATCGCACGATCATCATCGCCGTCGCGATCCTGCTCGGCCTCGCGCTTGTCATTCCGGCGCTCAATCTCCTGACGACGCCGGATCACCCGCTGCACGTGCCGACCTATCTCGTTTCGCTCATCGGAAAATATCTGACCTACGCGCTGCTGGCGCTGGCACTCGATCTTGTCTGGGGTTTTTGCGGCATTCTTTCGCTCGGCCACGCCGCCTTCTTCGCGCTCGGCGGTTACGCCATGGGCATGTATCTGATGCGCCAGATCGGCGCGCGCGGTTCCTACGGCAATCCGCTCCTGCCGGATTTCATGGTGTTCCTCAACTGGAAGGAACTGCCCTGGTTCTGGTACGGCTTCGACATGTTCTGGTTCGCGGCGCTGATGGTCGTCGTCGTGCCGGGCCTGCTTGCCTTCGTCTTCGGCTGGTTCGCCTTCCGCTCGCGGGTCAACGGCGTCTATCTGTCGATCATCACCCAGGCGATGACCTACGCGCTGCTGCTCGCCTTCTTTAGGAACGACATGGGTTTCGGCGGCAACAACGGGCTCACGGATTTCAAGGACATTCTCGGCTTCAACATCCAGGCGGACGGAACCCGCGCCGCGCTCTTCGCGGCATCGGCTCTGGCACTCGCCGGTTCGCTTGTCATCACGTCAGGGATTGTGCGCTCCAAGTTCGGCAAGGTGCTGGTGGCGCTGCGCGATGCGGAAAGCCGCACCCGCTTCCTCGGATACCGCGTGGAGCATATGAAGCTCTTCGCCTTCACCGTCTCGGCGATGATGGCCGGTGTCGCCGGCGCGCTCTACGTGCCGCAGGTCGGCATTATCAATCCCGGCGAGTTCGAACCCGGCAATTCGATCGAGGTGGTCATCTGGACCGCGGTCGGCGGTCGCGGCACGCTGATCGGCCCGATCATCGGCGCCATCCTCGTCAATGGGGGAAAAAGCATCTTTACCGCCGCCTTCCCGGAGTTCTGGCTCTTCGCGCTGGGCGGGCTCTTCGTGCTCGTCACGCTGCTCATGCCGAAGGGCATTGTCGGCACGGCACAGCACCATCTTGCCCGACGCCGCTCCTATCGCGAGGCCGCGCGGAAGGAAAGAGTAAGCGCCAAAGAGGCAGGCCTGCCGGCTGCAGAAGCGATGGCTGCGGAGTGATCGTCATGAATGAGAAGAAACCGAAGAGCCTGCTCTATCTCGACGGCGTCTCCGTCTCCTTCGACGGCTTCAAGGCGCTGAATTCGCTCTCCTTCATCATCGAGCCGGGCGAGCTCAGAGCAGTCATCGGTCCGAACGGCGCCGGCAAGACGACGATGATGGACATCATCACCGGCAAGACCCGACCCGACGAAGGGGAGGTCTTCTTCAAGGGCGATATCGATCTTACCCGGAGGGACGAGGCGGAAATCGCCCAGCTCGGCATCGGCCGCAAGTTCCAGAAGCCGACCGTGTTCGAAAACCACACCGTCTGGGACAATCTTGAGCTGGCGCTGAACCGCAGCCGCGGCGTCTTCGCGACGTTGTTCTATCGCCTGACGACCGAGGATAGGGCCCGCATTGAGGAAATCCTTTCGACCGTGCGGCTCACGGCCCGCCGTGACGACCTCGCCGCCAACCTTTCGCACGGCCAGAAGCAATGGCTGGAGATCGGCATGCTGCTCGCGCAGGAACCGGAACTCCTGCTCGTCGACGAGCCGGTCGCCGGCATGACCGATGCGGAGACGGCCGAGACGGCCGTGCTGCTCAAGGAGATCGCCAGGACGCGCTCGGTGGTCGTGGTCGAGCACGACATGGGTTTCATCCGTGATCTCGGCGTCAAGGTGACCTGTCTTGCCGAGGGCTCGGTTCTGGCGGAGGGCTCGATCGATTTCGTCAGCAGCGATCCGAAGGTGATCGAAAATTATCTCGGCCGATGAGCGAGGCGAGCGGAAGGAACCTGGACCCATGTTGACTGTCGAAAACGTCAGCCTCCACTACGGCGCCGCGCAGGCCTTGCGCAACGTCTCGATCAAGGCCGAGATGGGAAAGATCACCTGCGTGCTCGGGCGCAACGGCGTCGGCAAGTCGAGCCTGCTCAGGGCGATCACCGGCCAGCATCCGGTGACCAGCGGCGCGATCGCTTTCAACGGCGCCCCGCTCGACGGCTTGGCGCCCTTTCGCCGAGCCAAGCTCGGCGTCGGTTACGTGCCGCAGGGCCGGGAGATTTTTCCCCTGCTCACCGTCAGGGAAAATCTCGAAACCGGCTATGCACCGCTGAAGCGGGCCGACCGCTCGATCCCAGAGGACATCTTCAGCCTGTTCCCGGTGCTGCAAACCATGCTCGGCCGGCGCGGCGGCGATCTTTCCGGCGGCCAGCAGCAGCAGCTTGCCATCGGCCGCGCGCTTGTCACGCGTCCGAAAATCCTCGTGCTTGACGAGCCGACTGAGGGCATCCAGCCGTCGATCATCAAGGACATCGGCCGTGCGATCAAATACCTGCGGGATTCGACCGGCATGGCGATCCTGCTCGTCGAGCAATATCTCGATTTCTGCCGCGATCTCGCCGACCACGTCTACATCATGGATCGCGGTGCCTTCGTGCATGAGGGGCCGGCAGAAACACTGGATACGGCGGAGGCACGCCGGCATTTGACCGTGTAATTGTTTTCCACAGGGTAAATTATTCCAGAAATTCAGCCGCTTGCCCGCTCCCCGAAGGATGTCTTGCCTTCGGAGCGCTGCAAAAAATACAGTGTTTTAATCGATTGTGTTGCGCTGCCTGTTTCTTTGAACCATACTCCCGCTGCACGCTTTATGAAGGAGCATCACAATCCGTTACCGCTGACGGAATTGGCCATTTCGCGTTTCCGGCCTACCCAATCGGAGGAGACCCTAATGACGAATTTCCTGCCCGCCCTTTACGAAGGGCACGCCCCGATCACCCTGCAAAACCTGTTTCGAGAGGCACTTGAGGCCTATGACGACTGGGATGAGGGGATGCCTGAACCGGTCGTTTCCTACGAAGGCAACGTGTTGCCGATCAGCGACGTCTTCGACTGGATGAAACCTTGCACCGATACCATGCCCGCCAACATGATCGGTATCGTCACCGACCGGCTGAGCAAGCCGTGGAGTGGCCGCGGACCGCTTGACGAGATGACCTTTTCCACCGCAGCCCGCGTCATGTCCGTTCTGGTCAGGCGCCGCTTGAGGCGCTTCGGTCGCGGTTCGGTCGAAGCTTTTGCTGACCGCTTCAGTCAGCGGCTTCACGCTGAGTGACAGAGCCGAGGCTTGATTAGCAAACGGCGCGGCCTTCGAGCCGCGCTGTTTCGTTGCGCTGCCGTCTGTCTTCGGCCGATGTCTGTGCGACTGAGAGTTCTTTCATTTCATACGACGCACCGTAAGATGGTCGGGTGAGGGAGCGCAGCACATTCGCAATTTCCTCGCGCCGAGCAGGAATAACAAGCAGCGGCGCGCAGCGCCGGTGGCCAGATTGAGGCGGGGTGTGGCGTCGTCAAACGACAGTGAAGTCAGGAATCGATCGCGCCGGGGCAGCGGCCGTCCGACCCTTGCGGATGTTGCGGGCCTCGCAGGCGTCGGCAGCATCACAGTCTCCCGCGCGCTGCGGGATCCGGAGCGCGTCTCGCCGGAACTGCGCCAGCGCATCGCCGCGGCCGTCGATGAGCTGGGCTACGTGCCGAACCCGAGTGCGCGTGCACTGGCTTCGGCGCGCGCCGATGTCATCGGCGTGCTCGTTCCGTCACTGACGAACAACGTCTTTTCCGAGGTCTTGCGCGGCATACACGACGGCCTGGGAGATTGCCCGCTGCAGATCCAGTTCGGCAACACGCATTATTCCGATGAGGAGGAAGAGCGGCTGCTGAGGGTTTTTCTCGGCCAGCGTCCGTCCGCCTTGATCGTTTCCGGCATCGATCAGGCCCCGACCACGCGGCAGATGCTGGAGGTGGCAGGTTGCCCGGTCGTGCAGATCATGGAAATCGGGCCGGACCCCATCGACATGATGATCGGCTTTTCCCACCTGGAGGCCGGCAAGGCGGTGGCGCGGCACCTGGTCGATGTCGGCTGCAAGCGCATAGGGTTTCTCGGCGCGCGCATGGACCCACGTTCGCGGCGGCGCCTCGCTGGTTATGAGGCGGTGATGGGCGAAGCCGGCCGTTTCGACGCAGCGCTCGTGACGACGACCATTTTGCCCTCGAGCGTGTCGATGGGTGCCGGTCTGTTTCACAAGGCGCTCGAAAAGACCCCGGATCTCGACGCGGTCATCTGCAACAACGACGACATGGCATTGGGGGTGCTTTTCGCCTGCCATCGCGCAAGTCTGAACGTTCCGGCGCAAATCGCCATAGCCGGCTTCAACGACCTCGAAATGATGGAGGTCGCGTCTCCTTCCATCACCAGTGTACGGACTCCCCGATACGAGATCGGCCGGCGCGCCATTGCCATGGCGCGGGCCGCGATTGCGGGCGAACGGCCGCAACGAACCATCGTGGATCTCGGCTTCGAGTTGAAGATACGCGAGAGCACGATGCGCGCGCCAATCCCCGCGTTCTGAGCGCAATGCGGCCAGAATGCGGCGCTTTACTTTGCCAGTTGGTAGCGCTACCATCCCTGCCTGTGACGTTTCGGGAGGAGACCTGTCTGACGTCACCGGACTCGCGTATCGACATGTCGTGCCGGATCGGCAATGAGCGCAGACGTTGTCTGCGTCGAATGCTCGACGTCTAGAGCCTTGTGGGTTCCGCTGCATGTTTCGTTAAACCGTAGTCGATTTACGGCCGAAAACATGCAGCAACTCAAGTGCTACAGCGTCCTTTGCGCGCCTGATAAGACGCGCGGCTGTAGTGGACGCATAAGGAGCGCTCCAGCACGTTGATTCTAGTGCATTCCCGTCCGCTTTCGTGATTCCACCCAAAGCGGGATGCTCTAACGGCCCCCTGGTTCGATGCCTTGTCCTGGCATTCCAACAAAATGGGAGGGAATTCGATGACCAGAACATTCGTCAGCGGCATTCTCGCGGCCGCTGCACTTGCACTTCTGTCCACGACTGCGCATGCCGAACCCGAGGTCGTCAGCGGCCCCGCGGCCGAACCGGATTGTTTCGTACCGTGGACGGGCGAAACCAAATTCTTCAAGTTTCCGAAAAAGGACGGGCCCTATCGCATCGCGCTTGCCAACGGCTATATCGCCAATACCTGGCGCATTCAGATGATCCAGACCGCCAAGGCCTATGCGGCGCAGCCGGACGTTGCTGCCAAGCTCAAGGAATTCAAGGTGGTTTCTACCGGCGAGGACGTGCCGGCGCAGATTTCGGCGATCAACAACTTCATCGATTCCGGCTATGACGCGATCGTCGTCAATGCCCAGAACCCCACCGCCTTCGGACCGGTCATCAAGCGCGCCAAGGAAGCCGGCGTGGTCCTTGTCGCCTTCGACAATATTCTCGACACCGAAGACGCGATCAACGTCAACGTCGACCAGAAGGGGCTCGGTGTGCTCTGGGCGAATTGGCTTGCCAAGCACCTGCCTGAGGGCGGCAAGATCCTGGAGGTGCGCGGCGTTGCCGGCACTTCTGTCGACACAGACCGTCATAACGGCATTCACGAGACGTTTGCCGCCACGGGCAAGAAGTGGGACGTCGTCGAGGTGCTCGGCAAGTGGGACGATCCGACCGCACAGAAGGCGACGGCCGACGCGATTGCCGTTCACAAGAAATTCGACGGCATTACCGCGCAGGGTGGCGACACCGGCGTCGTGCAGGCGATGATCGATGCCGGCCATCCCTTCGTTCCATTCGGCGGCGAGACCGAGAACGGCTTCCGCAAGTTCTGTGCCAAGCATGCTGGCGAGGGACTGAAGTGCTCGTCGGCGGGCACCGGCCCGGCCCAGGTCGCGGTTGCCATCAAGACGGCGATCGCAGCACTCGAGGGGCAGGTGGTGCCGCAATCGATCAAGCTTCCTTTGGCGATTGTCGAGGACCCGAACTTCAAGGAAGGGCAGGACTTCTATCCCGACCAGTCGGACAACTTCTTCGTCGGCAACGCCTTCCCGACCTGCGGCATCAACTTCACTGCCCAGGAGATCATGGGCCAGACGAAGGAAAACCAGTAGGAGCCCTCCCGATTCGCATGCCGCGCTGAGGCGCGGCATGCACGAAAAATTCGGCATCCGAGGCGACAGATGACCACGGTAGAGACAAAGGCGACGCCACCGCTCTTCCGGATGGAGGGCGTGTCGAAGCGTTACGGCGGGGTGCGTGCCCTGGAAAATGCCGAGCTTGACGTGGAAGCGGGGCACATCCACGCCATTCTTGGCGAGAACGGCGCAGGCAAGTCGACGCTGATCAAGATCATGGCGGGCGTGGTGGCGCCGGATGAAGGGCGGATGCTGCTCGATGGCCGGGACGTCGTCTTCCGCTCGCCGGCCGCAGCCTCCGCGGCAGGCATTGCCTGCGTCTTCCAGGAACTGTCCCTGGTCCCCGATCTCAGCGTTGCGGACAACATCGCCATCTCCAACCCTCCGTGCCGCTTCGGCATGATCGACCGGCGGGCGCAGCGGGCGCTTGCGGAAGAGGCGCTGGCGCGGGCCGGGGCGGAGGACATCCATCCGCGTGCGGCGGTGAAGGACCTGCCACTCTCCCGCCGGCAGATGGTCGAGATCGCCAAAGCGTTGGCCTCCAGTCCGCGCATCCTGATCCTCGATGAAGCGACCTCGGCGCTGACTGCCGGTGACGTCGCCAAGGTGTTTGCGGTGTTGAAGCGGTTGCGCTCGGAGGGCCTTGCCTTGCTCTATATCTCGCACCGCATGCACGAGATCGCCGAACTCGCCGACACCTGCACCGTGTTCCGCAACGGCCGCAATGTCGCGAGCTTTCGCGCCGGCACCCGTACCAACGGCGAAGTCGTCGAAATGATGATCGGGCGCGAATACAGCAACGTCTTCCCGCCGAAACCGCAGCGTGCGCCGTCGTCGAAGCCGCCCGTCCTCGAATGCCGGAATCTCGGCTGGGGCGACCGGCTGCGCGACATTTCGCTCTCGGTCGGCGAGGGAGAGGTGGTGGGCCTCGGCGGATTGGACGGGCAGGGTCAGCGCAACCTGCTGCTCGCCCTTTTTGGGGTGCTACGCGGAACGACAGGGTCCGTGCTCATCGATGGCGGGCCGGTCGCGATCGGCAGCCCGGCTGCCGCGCGTTCTTCGCGCAGCGCAATGGCGCTGATCCCGGAAGACCGCAAGACCGAGGGGCTGATGCTGCCGATGACGGTGCGGGAGAACCTGTCCTTCGCGGCGCTCGACCGTGTTTCGCGGAGCGGGATCATCGATCGTACGGCAGAAGAACAATTGATCGATGAAATGGTGCGGCTGCTTGCGATCAAGACTGCCGGCCTCGACGTTCCGGTCGGGGCGCTGTCGGGCGGCAATCAGCAGAAGGTGGTCATTGCCAAGTGGCTGATGCGCAAGCCGCGCATCGTTCTGCTGAACGACCCGACACGCGGCATTGACGTTGGCACGAAGCAGGAGATGTACCAGCTTCTGCGCCGGCTGGCCGATGCCGGCGCGGCGATCCTCTTCTATTCGACCGACTATGACGAGCTGATCGGCTGCTGCGACCGGGTTCTGGTTCTCTATGACGGCCGCATCGTCCGCGAGCTTGAAGGCCGAGGCATCACCGAGCACGCGCTGATCGCGAGCGCTCTCAACGTCGATAGTGGTCAAGAGGGAGCGACGGCATGAGCGAGTGGCGCTACTGGTTGAACGAACAGCGCGGCACGCTGATGGGGCTCGCGATCTTTCTGCTGATGTTTACCGTCTATATCGCCAACCACCCGGCCGGATTGACCGCCAACGTGGCACAGACCGCCGCCAACAAGGGCGCGCTCTTTGCTTTCGTCGCCATGGCCCAGACATTGGTCGTGATCACCTCGGGCATCGATCTGTCGGTCGGCATGATCTTCGTGCTGACCAATTGTCTGGCATCCTGGCTTGTCGTCGGCGAACCGCTGCCGACTGCCCTGGGTGTCGTGGCCGTCCTCGTCGCAGGCATGGTCTGCGGCGCCGTCAACGGGCTCCTGGTGATTTACGGACGGCTGCAGCCGATCGTCGCGACG
This sequence comes from Sinorhizobium sp. 8-89, assembly GCF_030124325.1. GTDB lineage: Bacteria > Pseudomonadota > Alphaproteobacteria > Rhizobiales > Rhizobiaceae > Sinorhizobium. The sequence continues at coordinate 76,467 of NZ_JASKLR010000020.1, read as the reverse complement.
ATCGCGACCGGGGCTATCTATTTCGGCCTGGCGCTGCTGCTGCGACCCTTTCCCGGCGGTTCCGTCAACGAGGACCTTGCAGATGCGCTCACCGGCCGTCTCTTCGGCGTGATCCCATCAAGCCTGGTGCTGCTGACAGCCGCGGTCCTGCTCGTCTGGCTGCCCTTCCGGCGATCGAAGATCGGGCGGGCCGCCTTTGCGGCGGGCTCGTCCGAGCAGGCGGCCTTCATGTCCGGCATGCCGATCCGGCGCGGCAAGTTTGCGGCCTACACGCTCGCCGGACTGCTTGCCGCGATGGGCGGACTGTTCCTGACCTTCTTCACCTACACGGGCGAGGCGGCCTATGCCAGCGGCAGCGGCTACACGCTCTGGTCGATCGCGGCGGTCGTGCTCGGCGGGGTCTCGCTCTATGGCGGCCGGGGCAGCGCCATCGGTGCGATCTTCGGCGCCTTCGCCGCCCGCACGACCGGTGATATGCTGTTCGTCTTCGACGTCGATCCGCTATGGCAGCCGTTGCTCCAGGGCGTCGTTCTGATGATCGCCGTGAGTATCGGTTCCCTGGCTCTGCTGCGGGTGCGCAACCGTCTGGACTGGTTCCTATGAGCGAGACTTCAGAGAACCGTATCTCGATCAGGGCTCGCCTGCCTGCATTTCTTCGCCGGGCCGATCCGGCCGTGCTCACCGCTTTCGGCTGCATCCTGCTGCTGCTCTTCTTAAGCAGCCTTTATTCCAGCAACTTCCTGTCGCTCAACTACCTCCTGCAGCAGCTCAAGGTCGCTTCCTTCCTCGGGGTGGTGGCCGCCGGCATGATGGTCGTGATCCTTCTCGGCCATATCGATCTTTCCGTTCCCTGGGTGATGACGACCGGAGCGATGATGGCCTGCGCGGCCGCAGGCTTCGGTGGCGCGGGTCCGATCATGGCCATTCCCATTGGCGTGCTCTGCGGGGCTGCCTTCGGACTCGTCAACGGCTTCGGCGTCGCCTATCTGCGCATTCCGTCGATGATCGTGACGCTTGCGAGCAATGTCGTCGCTCAGGGGCTGATGGTCGTTTACACCGGCGGCTTCTCGCCGCAGGATTCCGCACCACCTGCCATACGCTGGCTCGCAACGGGATTCGTCATTCCTGGCCTGCCGAACGCCATCATCGTCTGGGCGGCGATCAGCGCCATAATGGTGTTCCTGTTCACGCGCACCTCCTTCGGTCGGGCCGTCTACGGGATCGGCAACAGCGAACGCGCAGCCTATCTTTCGGGTGTCGATACGCGCCGCATCGTCATGATCGCCTTCGCGATCTCGGGCGCGCTCAGCGCCTTCGGCGGCGTGCTGCTCGCTGGCTATGCGTCGAAGGCGGCGCAAGCGATGGGCGATGCCTATCTGCTGCCGGCAATCGCGGCCGTCGTGCTCGGTGGCACCTCTATCCTCGGCGGTCGCGGCTCCTACCTAGGCACGGTTGCCGGCGTCATCCTGATCACGCTCCTGCAATCGATCCTCTCGGTGATGCAGATGCCGGAAGCGGGCCGCCAGATCGTCTACGGTGTCGTCATCATCGTGATGCTGCTCTTCTATGGTCGCGCCCCACCGAACCGGTGAAGCTATCACCATTTCCCCGAAATGGCTTGACGCGAATCAGAGGATGAATCACCTTCTAACGGAATAGATCGCATATTCCGCATTTCAGCGTAGTTCAGCGACAGGCCTGTTAGAAGACGTTGCGGGCGCATTTGCGCGACCGTCAAACGGATGCTGTTGCCGGTTGATTGCTGCCGTGAATGCGATGCGAAACGCGAGAGAGGGCATTTGGGAATGGATATGGCGGGATCGACGGCGGCGGCCGGAGAAGCGGGGGGCTTGAGCGCGACGGCATATCGGCGACCGGCGGACGAGGCGATCGCGGCGGATGCACGGGCGCTTTCCGAGCAGTTGAAAGCGATGCGCGACCGCCTGTTCGCGCCGACGGCGATGAAGACGCTCCGGAGCTTCACCTCCGGCGAGGCCGCCAAGCTGATCGGCGTTTCCGACGGTTATCTTCGGCAATTGTCGCTGGCAGGCGAGGGCCCCCAGCCTGACACCGGTGCGGGCGGGCGGCGCTCCTATTCGCTTTTCGACATCAATGCGCTTCGGCGTCATCTTGCCGACCAGGCGCTGGTCAAGGGCAACGGCGCCAAGGCGCGCAGCTACCTGAAATGGCGCGACAGCGCGAAGGGCGAGCATCTGCAGGTCGTTTCCGTCACCAACTTCAAGGGAGGCTCCGGCAAGACAACCTCGTCGGTCCATCTCGCCCAATATCTCGCCCTGACCGGCCATCGGGTTCTCGCGGTCGATCTCGATCCGCAGGCCTCGCTTTCGGCGCTGTTCGGCTACCAGCCGGAACTGGACCTGACCGGCAACGACACGCTCTACGGCGCCATCCGCTATGATTCCGAGGCGCGGCCGCTCAGGGACATCATCCGCAAGACCTATTTCGACGGGCTCGATCTCGTGCCGGGCAATCTCGAACTGCAGGAGTTCGAGCACACGACGCCGCAGGCCTTGAGCGCGCGCCAGAGCGGCGCGGATGCCGGGCCGCTCTTCTTCGCCCGCGTTCAGACGGCGCTTGCAACCGTTGCCGACGAGTACGACGTCGTCGTCATCGACTGCCCGCCGCAACTCGGCTACCTGACGCTTTCGGCGCTCTGCGCTTCGACTTCGGTCATCGTCACCGTGCATCCGCAGATGCTCGACGTCGCCTCGATGAACCAGTTCCTCTACATGACCTCGGATCTCCTCAGCGTCGTGCGCGAGGCCGGCGGCGAGCTCAACTTTGATTTCCTGCGCTATCTCGTCACCCGCTTCGAGCCTAATGACGGGCCGCAGGCGCAGATCGTCGGCTTCATGCGCTCGCTCTTCGGCGATCGGGTGCTGACGTCGGCCATGGTGAAGTCGACGGCGATCTCGGATGCCGGCCTGACGAAACAGACGCTCTACGAGGTGGGCCGGGAGAATTTTACCCGCGCGACTTACGACCGGGCGATCGAATCGTTGAACGCCGTCAACGGCGAAATCGAGGCTCTCATTCACGCGGCCTGGGGGCGCTAAGACATGGCTGGCAACAACAGGAAAAACGAATTGCGGGCGCTGTTTGCAGGTGGCACTCCTGCGGCACCTTCGGAACAGGCCAGCCCGAGCGAGTTGACACCTGTCAACCGGCAGACGGCCGCCGATGCGCCGCGTGCGGCATCCGGAGCGGTCCGAGCCATGGGGCTTTCGCTCGGCAACATTACCCGCGAGGCGGAAGAAGCACGCGTGTTGCGGGAAGCTCTCACGCAGGGCGAGCGGGTGGTTGCGCTCGATCCTGTCCTGGTCGAGGCCTCCTTCGTCGAGGACCGGTTGACGGACGGCGAAGTGGACGATCCCGACTTTCTGGCGCTGGTCGAAAGCATCCGCGAAAACGGCCAGCAATCGCCGATCCTCGTGCGGCCGCACCCGGAAAAGCAGGGTCATTACCAGACTGCCTACGGCCATCGCCGCCTAAAGGCGGTGCGCCGGCTCGAGCTCCTGGTGAAGGCGATCGTCCGGCCGCTTTCCGACGATGAACTGGTGCTCGCCCAAGGCAAGGAAAACGCGGAGCGACGCAATCTTTCTTTCATCGAGCGCGCGCTTTTCGCCGCGACGCTCGCCGCGCGCGGATTCGAGCGCAAGGTGATCGGCGACGCGCTTGCCGTGCAGAAGAGCGAGCTGTCGCGCCTGCTGCAGGTGGCGGACAGCGTACCGCATCATCTGGTGCGGGCGATCGGCCCGGCGCCGAAAGCCGGACGCGAGCGGTGGATGGCGATTGCCACGCTGCTCGAAAGGGAAGAGGCCCGCGGACTGGCGGACGAGGAAGTCGGTTTGCCGCGGTTCCGCGCTGCAGACACCGACCAGCGCTTTCAGCTCGTCTTCAATCGCCTGTCGCAGAGCGACAAGCCGGAGCCGGACAAGCCGGAGGAACTGAGAGACGAGGCGGGCCGTGTCTTCGCACGGCTGAGGCTTGACGGAAAAGCCCCAAGAATCGAGTTCCTGCCTGGCACCCACCCGGCCTTCCTCAAGGAAGCGGTGTCGATGCTGGCGAAGTGGCACGCGACCTTTATGGAGAACCAGAAGTCCCTGATTTGAGCGGTTCAGGGCTAAGCCCCTCATCCTACAGCGCCGCGCGTCTTATCAGACGCGCAAAGGACGCTGTAGCACTTTGAATTACTGCTGTTTCCTTGGACCGGTTACGATCCAAGGAAACATGCAGTAGATCTCCCCGCTTGCGGGAGACGGGGCTGGCAGGTGGATGAGGGGAAAATCTATGCGAAAAACACCGCTCGCCCCTGCTCTACTCGAAATTCATACACAACAGAGAAATTTGACCTTCTCCATCAGGACGTCATGTCGATCGTCCTGGATCAGGCACCCGAGATCCGGTCAGGGCCGTCGACTGCATCGAGCGGGCTCAGCAAAAGGGGCGGGAGCCACTGAGCAGGAGGATCTATTTCGCCAGAATACCCAATGCCTCAAAACTATGCCAAGGGCGCGCTGAACGGCCGCTTTCGAACCCAAAAGGCCGGCCTAAAAAGCTCCCGCTTTCCCAGGATCTTGAGGTACGGAACATTTGGTCTTTGATGATGTTGGACGTTAATTGGCCCGCGTGATCGGGGCGCCAAAACTGACGCCGGGCGGGCTTTAAGGAGAAAGCCATGATCCGTCCGGTGCCTTCACTTTTTCTTCCGCGCCGTCTCCTCTTGCAGCTGGGCCTTGGAGCGACGCTCGCCTCGAGCCCAGGTCTTGCGCCGGTTTCGCGTGCCGACGAGCCGGGGGACATTATGGATGAGGATATTTTCCAGTTCGCGCTCAACCTGGAGTACATGGAAGCCGAGTATTATCTGCGCGGCACAACCGGGAAAGGGATCGATGATACTGATGCGGGCGCGGAAGCTGGCCCGGTAACCGGTGGCAGCCAGGTTTCTTTCGATACGCCCGCCATCGGTGAGTTCATGCGCGAGGTGGCGGAAAACGAACTGGCGCATGTCCGATTCTATCGCAAGACTCTCGGAGATCAGGCGGTGCCCAGACCGGCCATCGATTTCGATGCGGGCTTTACAGCGGTCGCAAAAGCCGCGGGCTTTGGCGAGGACTTTGATCCCTTCGGCAACGAGATGAACTTTGTGCTCGGTGGCATGCTGTTCGAAGACGTCGGCGTTACCGCCTATGCCGGCGCGGCGACAGTATTGAGGAACAAGGATTTTCTCGCTGCAGCCGCCGGTATCCTGGCCGTTGAGGCCTACCACATGGGAATGGCGCGATCCACGCTCTACAGAATGGGCGAGCAAGCCTGGAAGGCGGCGAATGCAGTTTCTGATGCTCGTGACAAAATCGATGGATCGGAAGATAAGGATCAAGGCATCCAGATGGACGGCAAGGCCAATATCGTTCCTTCGACGCCGGATGCGATAGGCTTCACCCGGACCCCGCAAGAGGTGTTGCGCATCGTGTATCTCACTGATCAGGAGGGCGCGACGAAGGGTGGCTTTTACCCGAACGGGATGAACGGAATGATCAATAGCACCTGAACGGCTGGGGCGATCGCGCGCGGCCGCGGTGCCTCCTGCCGTCGCGGTCTCCGGCCGGTTTCTAACGTTTACGCCTGAGAACGTCTGACGGCTCTCCTCCGAAGGATTATGCCCCGACCGGCTGAGGTTTTCGCCTGTCGATCAAACGCTTGGCGAGCCTCTGGCCAGGTTTTTCGACCGCGAAGAACGTCAGGCAGGCAGCGGTGTAAACCAAGGGCACCAGGATGGCGGTAACCACGGCGAACCGCACAGGCGCTGTCATCGTGTCGCCGAAAGCGCCGATGAAATAGGCAGCAATCGGCTGCAGAAAGATGAGGTGCCAGAGATATGCCCCGAATGAAAGTTCCCCGAGCCAATGAAAAAACCTGTTTCCGAGGGACGAGGAAACTGCGCGAAGCCGCGCGCCCAAACCATCGCCGGCCAGCCGATGATAGAGCAGCGCGAAGAAGACGGCGACGAGCATGACGCGCATCAGCATTTTCGTCATCGTCATATCGCCGCCGATCGGCAGCAGAGCGAGCGCCATGGCGGCACCGCCATGGAGAACAGCCTTCGGCCCGTCCGCGTGAAGACCAAGCGCCAACAGCATTCCGCTGAGAAAGATATGCATCTTCAACGGCAGGAAGGCCGGCATTGGAAAGTGAACGCCGAACAGGCTCAACGTCGAAACGATCGCGAGGGCAATAACGGCCGTGAAGAGCGCACCTTTCAGCCAGCCGCCTTTCTTGAGCAGAAGCATGATGAAGGGAAAGGCCGCATAGAACTGCATTTCGAGCCCTATGCTCCAGTCCGGCAGGGGAGTCCGGTAAGCGTAGTCGGGAGAGAGACCGAAAAGAAAGCTGACATGCATCAGCCCGTTTCTCACGCCGTTGTCGAGATAGCGCTGGGGTGACTGCGGCGTTCTTTCGAGGAAGGCGTCGATGATCATTCTCGATTCGAACAGCCAGGCACCGAGCATGAAGGCAACGGCCAGGAGGACATAGTAGAGAGGCGCGATCCTGAGGAAACGCCGGACCCAGAAGCGTACCCAGGTCGAGGTCAGATCCCATGGCTCCTTGCCGGCACGCAGTTGATAGTGAAACACCATCAGGAAACCGGAAAGCATGATGAAGAGATCGACGCCGAGATCAGGCTCCGACAGAACGGGCAGGCGCCAACCCGTCAGCAACAGCGCATGGCCAACCATAACCCAGAGAGACGCCAGGCCTCGAAGCCCATCCAGGCAATCGATTCGGATCTTGCGGGAAGCATGGTCAGCCATCAGCAATCTTCGTCCTTGTTAGCAACTAAAAGGTCACTGCCTGCGAGCTATGTTGCGACGCACAAGGGACTGCCTATGGGCCGACTAAGGCGATAGTAAGTAACGGAGGGGCGGGAGTTGATGGTCACTAGGTGTCAGCTATGGCGGTGGCAATTGCCGCGGCGGAGAATTTTCCTGATCTGAAACAGAAATTGAACGGCTCGCCACGGTGGCGGGATTTTCTTGCGGAACGCCCGGAAACGCTTGAGTGCGCGGGTCGGAAAGAGAACCGGCGGCACGTTTCGACCCGGCGCGCGATCCATTCGGCGAGGTGCTGGAAGGGACTTGTTAACCTTCATTTCCTATTCGCTTGAGACAGCCCCTTCGATAATGAATTTCGAGTTTTCAGGCCATGCGTATTCCCCGGACAAATTTCTCGACGGCAAATTTGTATGATGCAAACCAGGCGGACGATTTCGAGGCACCGCGTCCGGGTGCGCCGAGCAGCGCCCACCCCATGCCGGTGGCCTCCGCCGAACACGATCACCTGTTCGAAGCGCCGCGTCGGGCCGCCAGCCATGAAGCCGACGACGCAGGCTATGCCGGGCGCGCGATGCGGCTCTATGGCCAAGGCTCGGCCTATGCTCCGGCCCAGGTAACGGCCTCCACGCGGGATCCGCTGCCGACGCTTGCCGAAATCACCGGTCATGACGGCGATACGACTTGGGAGAGCCACTTCTTCCTGTCGCCCAATGTCCGCTTCACCCGTACCCCCGAGCGCGAATTCATGAAGCGCCGCGCGCCGTCGATGGACGAGAGCGCGGCCGAAGCGGAGGGAGATGCGCCAGCGGACCAGCAGGCTTCCGAGCCGGAGGTAATATTGGAAGCGGCTGCGGAGGAAACCGCAGCGGCGGTCGAGACTGAGGCGCCGCCCTACAGTCCGTCGGAACTTTTGCGGGTGCTGATGCAGCAGCTTCCGTCCTGGCCCGGTCGGCCCCAGTCGCGCGAGGAGCGCGCTGATGAACCGGCGGTTGCCGTGATGCCAGCGCCCGTCGAAGAATCGCCCGAGCCGGCCGCAACTGCCGCCATCGCGGAAGCAGCACTGGCGATACCGGCAGTTTCCGACGCCGCCTGCGGTTTCGATGCCGCGCCGTCGGGCACGCGTCTCTCCTATCTCTCCGATCACGCCTTTTTCGAGTTCATGCCGCTCGAGGATGAGTTGCCCGTCATGGCCGAGGCTGAGCCAGCAAGAACGACCCCGCCGGCGGGTCCGAAAGCTGTCGTTGCAAAAACGGTGGAGATCCGCAGGTTGCCGCCGACGGCGATCACCTCGCTTTTCCGCGTCGTCGAATGCCGGCGCCCCGAACCCGTCGCTCTGGATTCCGTCGCAGCCCCGTCGCCGGGGATCGACACGCCCGCTGCTGCGGATCTCGCGACGGACCCCGCTGTGGAACCGGTTACGGCCGGTTCACGGCAGCCAGAAGCACCTATTCTTGCCGCCACGCCCGCAAATGATACGCTCCCTCAGCCGGCCGTTACGAAGGCAGCGATCACCATGCCGGTCCAGGTCAAGCGCGCGCCCCCGTCGCTGCCGCCAATTGGAGCGACCGAGCGGTTCCAGGCCGCCGACGCCTACGAGTTTCCGTCCGAAGAACTTCTGCAGGAGCCCCCGCAGGGCCGGGGCTTTTTCATGACGCAGGAACAGCTCGAGCAGAATGCGGGGCTCCTCGAAAGCGTGCTCGAAGATTTCGGCGTCAAGGGCGAGATCATCCATGTGCGGCCGGGCCCCGTCGTCACGCTCTACGAATTCGAGCCGGCGCCGGGCGTCAAATCGTCCCGCGTGATCAACCTCGCCGACGATATCGCCCGGTCGATGTCGGCGCTCTCGGCACGCGTCGCGGTCGTGCCCGGCCGCAACGTCATCGGCATCGAGCTGCCGAACGCTACCCGCGAGACCGTCTATTTCCGCGAGCTGATCGAGTCCGCCGACTTCCGCAAGACCGGCTACAAGCTGGCGCTCTGCCTCGGCAAGACCATCGGCGGCGAACCGGTGATTGCCGAACTCGCCAAGATGCCGCACCTGCTCGTCGCCGGCACCACCGGTTCGGGCAAGTCGGTGGCGATCAACACCATGATCCTGTCATTGCTTTACCGGCTGAAGCCGGAGGAATGCCGGTTGATCATGGTCGATCCGAAGATGCTCGAACTCTCCGTCTACGACGGCATCCCGCACCTTTTGACGCCGGTCGTGACCGACCCGAAGAAAGCCGTAATGGCGCTCAAATGGGCGGTCCGCGAAATGGAGGACCGCTATCGCAAGATGTCGCGCCTCGGCGTGCGCAACATCGACGGCTACAACCAGCGTGCGGCGGCCGCGCGCGAGAAGGGAGAACCGATCCTCGCGACAGTCCAGACCGGTTTCGAGAAGGGTACGGGCGAGCCGCTCTTCGAACAGCAGGAAATGGACCTCGCGCCGATGCCCTACATCGTCGTCATCGTCGACGAGATGGCCGACCTGATGATGGTGGCAGGCAAAGAAATCGAAGGCGCGATCCAGCGCCTCGCTCAGATGGCGCGTGCGGCCGGTATTCACCTGATCATGGCGACGCAGCGGCCGTCGGTCGATGTCATCACCGGCACGATCAAGGCGAATTTCCCGACACGCATCTCGTTCCAGGTCACCTCGAAGATCGACAGCCGCACGATTCTCGGCGAGCAGGGGGCCGAACAGCTCCTGGGCCAGGGCGACATGCTGCACATGGCCGGCGGCGGCCGCATCGCCCGCGTCCATGGCCCCTTCGTCTCCGACCAGGAGGTGGAGCACGTCGTGGCGCATCTGAAGACACAAGGCCGCCCCGAATATCTCGAGACCGTGACTGCGGACGAAGAGGAAGAAGAGGCCGAAGAGGACCAGGGCGCGGTATTCGACAAGAGTGCGATTGCGTCCGAGGACGGCAACGAGCTCTACGACCAAGCGGTCAAGGTGGTGCTGCGCGACAAGAAGTGCTCGACGTCCTACATCCAGCGCCGCCTCGGCATCGGCTACAACCGTGCCGCCTCGCTCGTCGAGCGCATGGAGAAGGAGGGCCTTGTCGGTCCTGCCAACCATGTCGGCAAGCGCGAAATCGTCTACGGCCAACGCGACCATTCCGGCGTGCCCGAAAACGAGGATATGGACTGATTCGACGTGTCACGGATCACAGTGGCGTGGCGATGGGCGCACTTCCGTCAATGCGCGTGCTTGGCCGCGACAATGGTGATTACGGGCGTCTAGCGACCCTCACGCGTATGCCAAAGGGTCAGGACGTAGATTGTTGACTGCGTGAGCTCATAGCGCATTTCGTAATGGCCGACGAGAAGGCGGCGGACTTCGCGGGGATCGAACTCCTCCAGCCGCTCGCCCATACGTGGCTGTTCTAGCAGGCGGTTTGGGGCGCTTGCCAGCGCCTGCACGGTGCGGGCTGCTGCTTTCCGATAGACCGGTGCGAGAAAATCATGAAGGCGCCCGAGCTCAGAAACCGCCTTTGTTGTCCACTGGATGTTCATCAAAGCGGCAGAGGCAGAGGCTTGTCACTCTCCAGCCTGTCGGCCCAAGCCTGGACGGACTGGTGGCTGATGACATGACCCCCGTCGACATCGGCGAGCGCTTCCAGCGTCAAGCGGCGGCGCTCCTCTTCTTGAGCGATCCAGGCTGTCAGCGCTTGCTTTACGATCCAGCCGCGCGAACGTTCGAGCCGTGCGGCAATCTGGTCGACCTTCTCAGCGAGCGGTAGTGGCACATGCGCCGTCAGCACCTTCGTTTCCATGGCTCTACTCCAGTCAATTCAATCATAACGATTAAATCCGATTGCATCCAGAGCCTGTCGCAGCTTTCCTGACTGCACCCCGAAAATCCGCCGGTGCCGAGCTGGGCGCAATCCGCCGCCAGCCAGCTATTGGCCGCTACCGAACCTATTTCCCGTCGCTGACACTGATCGCTCCGTCCGTATAAGCGAAACGAATCATGTCCGGGGGAGCGAGCCACCGGCCGTCACAGCGGCAAAGATCAGGCCCTCGTTTCGGATGGAGCGTGCCGTTCCGATCGGCCCGCGCGGCAGCAGTCCCTGAACGTCTTGCCTGAACCGCAAGGGCAGGGGTCGTTGCCGCGCAGTTGCAATCGGCCGATCAGGGGCAGAAGAGCCGCGGAAGGCAAAAATGCGGCGACCAGGATCGCCAGCTTGGCGGAGATGCCCGGGATCACGAGGCGTCGGCGTGCCTTGAATCCGCGCCAGGCGCGTTCGGCCACGTATTCCGCATCAAGCTTGGGCAGAACCTTGAACAGCGCTGCCCTGTCGGCACCCGACTTTTCGAGAAACTCCGTCGACACCGGCCCTGGAGCTACGCAAGTGACGGTCACGCCGGCGCGGCGCACTTCCTGATGCAGCGCCTCCGAAAAGGAACGCACGAAGCCCTTGCTCGCATAGTATAGCGCCATAAAAGGCCCGGGGGTGAAGCTTGCCACAGAGCCAAGATTGATCACGCCGCCCCGGCCACGCGCCACCATTCCCGGCAGGAAGCGGAGGGTGAGCTCGGTCACGACGCGGATATTGAGGTCGATCAACCCGAGCTGCTCGGCGAGCGGTAGTGTCGCTGCTCCGCCGCGCAAGCCGTAGCCGGCGCTGTTGACGAGAACGTCGCATATCAGACGCTTTTCGGACAGGAAATCTTCGAGACGCGCCGCTGCGTCACTGGCCGTCAGGTCCAGCGCAAGCGGGAATGCCTCGCCTCCGGCCCTCTGAATTGCGGCCGCGACGGTTTGGAGGTCCTCCGGCGAGCGCGCGACCAGGACCACGGTGGCGCCGTCCCTTGCGGCCACTTCGGCGATTGCCTTGCCGATGCCTCGCGACGCGCCGACGACAACGACCGCTGGCCGGAACTCTTGCTTCAGCGTCATGCCGCCGGTCCCGATGCCGCGGCGGCCGGAATGGTTTCGCTCCCGGAAAAGCCTGCCACTTCATCGGCGATCTCGCCGTTCAGGATCTTTTCGAACCGCTCCAGCGCGCGCGCGACATTGGCGCCGTCCATGACCCGGTGATCATAATGGATGCGGACGATTACCGATCCGTCCTCGCCGATCGGACCGTAGTTGAAAATCGTGGTGAGCGGCGTCAGAGGGTTGAGGGACTCGGCGCCGAGGCCGGAATAGACCGACAGCTGGAAGGTACCGAAATGGCGTGCCCGCTGCCGTCCGATATTGAGGCCGAGCCACATGAGCAGCCACCGGATCGGCGCCGGTGCGCGGGCGAGCTTCAATGCGCGGCGGAACTCCTTGATCTCCTGCACGGGGCGTGATCGCGCGGCCTGGATCAGCTCCCCTAGTTCGGTGATCGAGCGACGCTCAGGGGTTTTGATGGTGCTCAGCAGGACGACCCGCTCACCGTCATGTTCGCGCTCATGTGCAACCGAGGCGACGCTTCCGGGATATTCGTAAAGCTGAGGTCTCGGGAACTTGACGTAGGCGCGGCGGAACTCCGGGGTCTCCTTGGAGAGAAGCGCGTATCCTTTCAGGAAAAGCGCCATCCAGGAGGGCTTGCTCTGTTGCGCCATCCTGGCTTTCTGCAGAGCGCCAAGGTTCATCTGGCGTTGCACCGTGACCCGTGGCACGCCGATCGAAAACCTCATCAGATCTCCGACGAGGCGTCGTGCCGGCGAAAGCTTCAGGGCTCGACCTCGCATCATGCCACCTCTAGTAAAGATAAGGGATAATTCGCTTGGTCCTGGCCATATAGGTGCGGTACTGCGCGCCGAAGATCTCCAGCATCATACGCTCCTCCTTGTCCACCCTGAGGAAAAACAGGACGGCAAAGCCGACCAGACCGGCGAGGCCTATCACCCAGTTCGACAGCAGAAAGGCTTGGCCAACGCCCATAAGCAGGAAGGAGGTGTACATCGGATGCCGGACGAGCGCATATGGCCCGCGGGAAATCAGTTCGTGCTTGTCGCGAATCTCCAGCGAAATGGACCAGTTGCGGCCGAGTTCCTTGTGGGTTTTGCGGAAGACCCACATCGCCGTGGCAAAGATCAGCGCGCCGAGAGCGACAGCCCACGGCTGCGCCGGGTAGTCGGCGGTCTCCGGAATGCCGGTGGCGACGTAAAAGCCGGGAACGATCGCAAGGCCGAGCAGGGCCGCTGCAAGGCCGACCTTCTCGGAACCCGAGCGGCGGTCGCTGACAACCCGCACGCGTTTGGCGCGGCGCTCATAAGGACGCCGAATGAAGTACCACGCGACGATACCGAGTACCCAGATGATTTCGCCGACGGAAGCGACTGTTAGGTTCACGCTAGCTCACCAAAGCTTCGCTGCGATCCGCGGTCATCGCAACAGCTGTCAAGGATGTGGCCATTACGCTCCGCTCCGACCGATAAAATGCGACGGTCGGACGATCCGACCGTCGGACAAGCGGGGGCGAGCACCGATTGCGCTCACCCGCCGTTCATCTCCCGAAGCTTTGTAATGAATTCTTGCGGCCTCAGCCAGATGCCGGGTGTCTTATACCCCATGGAACGCGCAATCTCCGCCACGAAGGCGTTGCAATTATAGAGCGACGCGTGCCAGAAGCGGGCCTTGGCTTTCAGCTTGCGAATGTTCGCAACGACTTCCTGGTACTCGGATTCCGTCAGCAGAACGCGCCAGCTTGCCGACCTGTATTCTTCTTCCAGGTCGCCGTCGCTCCACCCGGTCTCGGCCGGGACCGGCAGGAAATGGCCCATGACGTAGGGTGCGGTGTCGGTCGTAGCCGGGGCAAGTCCTGCGACCTCAGGATCGATCATCGCTCCGGACTTGTTCGTGCGCCCGAAGATCACGTAAGAGTGCCCGTAACTAAGCGCGTAGCGAGAGCGGAACTCGATGAAGTATCCGTAGTTTTTCTGTTGAGAACTTCCGGCAGGCAGTGCTCCGGTGGAAGCGTAACTCGAAACAAAACGCGGTTGGGGAGCCTTGTCTTCGGTTTGACATGCTGTGGTCGCCAGTGCGAGCAAGACCACGAGCGATATGCGACCTCGTATAAGCGTCATTACTACGCTCTATCTCCCGAGCTTTGATGAGCGGCAAGTTGAAGCCAACTTTTGTGAGCTTCAGGCGTCAGCGCTGTAAATCCTAAGCCGGCGTGGCCATGATTAGATCGCGTGGGAAGGGCCACGGGACCCTCCCCACGCTAAGGTCAACCTTATTTATAGACTGGCGCCGGCTCTACTGGCGCTGCCGCCGCCGGTGGCGGTTCCTTCCCCTTGCCCTTGCCAATCGTCCCGCAAGCGCTCAGGCTGGCGACGGAAAACAACGCAATCATCACGATTAGAAATCGGCTCATCAAGTAGTCCTTTCCTCAATAGTCGGAATGGGTTATCGAAGGCAACATTCAAAGTAATAGTGGCGAATTGCGAGTCGGCCTAGTGCAGAAAGGACACAGTTGCCATCCGGTTTGTCGTTGCCGAACTTTCAACGGTGTCCCAAAAACACACAGCTTCCTTGTTTATACCGAAAATTAAGGGGAAACACCATCAGATGATCAATACCTCGGTGCCTACGGGCGTGCGGCTGTAGAGATCGACGATGTCCTCGTTCGTCAGGCGGATGCAGCCGTTCGAAACCGCGTGGCCGATGGTCCACGGCTCGTTCGTTCCGTGCACGCGAAACATAGTGTCCTGTCCGCCGCGATAGAGATAAAGGGCCGATGCGCCAAGCGGATTGTGCGGCCCGCCGGAGACGCCGCCCGCATATTGCGCCAGGTGCGGCTTGCGTTTGATCATGCTGGCGGTCGGGGTCCATGAGGGCCACTCCGCCTTGCGGCCGACGACCGCCTTGCCTTTCATCGTGAGGCCTTCTTCTCCGACGCCGATCCCGTAGCGCATCGCCCAACCGCCCTCTTCGACGGCGTAAAGGTAACGCTGCGTTGTATCGACGACAAGCGTTCCGGGCGCCTCGTATCCTTCGTAGCGGACATGCCGCCTTCGGTAGCGGGGATCCACGCCGGAGGTACTTGGGAGCAGCGATGGGATTCCCACGCCTTGCCAGGTTGCACTACATCCAGAGGTCAACAGAGCCAGACTGCCCAAAACGAGCATCCGGCGCGTAATTTGGTCATTGTCCATCTTTACCTGCTGAGCAAATTGATGCGCCCCCGATTCGTCTTTAACACTGCGGCGCGTGGCGGCCAAGTGTTGCACGCCGATTAAGATGGCCGGCGAGGGTAGAAAGCGCGAACGGGGAACATCTTCGTTCGTTGTCGAAAGCATCTGCAGGATAAGCGTGGTATATCTGTGATGGCGCGTAGATCAGGCGAGTGAATAGGAGCGGGATCAACAGGCGGGTTCCCGGGAGCTTGCGGGGTTTTCAGGCCGGCGATTCAGTCGCCGCTCCGGGTAGGTTGTGAAACGTCTTGCGGCCCCGCGCCCGCTCGATTAGGTCGAACGACGGCAATAAGGATAGACAAAATGAAACTTGGCTTCGAGGGGAAGGTTGCGGTCGTGACCGGCGCGGGTTCCGGAATTGGCGCGGCTGTTTCCCGGCAGCTCGGTGGCGAGGGGGCCGAGGTCGTTGTTGCCGATCTGGATGCTGACGCCGCGCGCCGAATCGCCGCCGAGATTCGCTCGGTCGGAGGCAAGGCCCATGATTTCGCCGTCGATGTAGCCGACGCCGAAGCTGTGGAAAAGTTGGTAAAGTTCGCCGTCGAGGAATGCGGCGGCCTGCATCTGGCGGTCAACAATGCCGGGATCGATGGCATCCGCAAGCCGACGGCCGACTATCCGCTCGACGAATGGCACAAGGTGATGAGCGTCAACCTGAACGGCGTTTTCTACTGTATGAAGTATGAGATTGCCGCGATGCTGGCGCAGGGCGGCGGCGCGATCGTCAACATGTCTTCCATTCTCGGTTCGGTTGGTCTGCCGACTGCGGCCGCCTATACCGCAGCAAAGCACGGTTTGGTCGGCCTGACGAAGGTCGCCGCCATGGAATATGCGCGAATCGGCGTTCGCATCAATGCCGTCGGTCCCGGCTGGATCGAGACGCCGCTGTTGTCGGAGCATGCCGACATCGCGAGCACCCGGCGCATGATGTCGCTGCAGCCGATGGGAAGGCGCGGCACGCCGGAAGAGGTCGCCTCCCTCGTGTGCTTCCTCCTCTCCGAGCAAGCGAGCTTCATCACCGGAAGCGTCCACCTGGTGGACGGTGCCTACACTGCCCACTGAGGGCGCGCCTCCCGGCGGTGCTTCCGATCTTCTCAGGCTAACGACACTGCGGAAGGCAGCGGAACTGCTCGCCTTATTTTGATTCGTTTTGCCGGATCGTGAGACGGCGGACCGCTGCGCGCGGAACGCGATTGCCATTCCTGTTGTCGACTGTGCCTGCGACGCTACCTGACCGTGTGCTTCCGCGGAGGGAGGCGTGATTTCAACAACAACTCTATCAGCGATAAAAACGTTTATATTTTCGTTGAAATCGTTTTTATTGCCTGCTAGTGAACGCGATGTTGCCAAGGTCGGGGAGGACGCATGGCCGCGGAGAATCCCACAGCGCGCCGTAGCGCACCGCCAACGATCAAGACTCTGGCGGACATCACCGGCTATTCGATTGCCACGATTTCGAAGGCACTCCGCGGTTCACCGGTGGTCGCGCCCGCGACCCGGGAGGTGATCTTCAAGGCGGCGCGCGAGGCCGGTTATCAGGCCAATGCACGCGGCATGGCGCTTAGAACCGGCCGGACCTGCCAGGCAGCCGTGTTGATGCCGGTGACCGCGGCGCAAAACTACGAATGGGACGGCGTCGAATATACCCAGATCCTGAGCGGCATCAGCCAGGCGCTGGACGGCAGCGATTATCGCATGTCGGTGCATGTCGTTCGGGATGCGGCGGAGGGCTGTGATGTTGCACGCCGGGTCATCGACCAGGGGCTGGCCGACGGATTGATCTTTTCGGGCATCCTCGACGACGATCCGCGCATCGATCTTCTGGTGGAGAGCCGGTTTCCATTCGTATCGCTTGGCCGCTGCCGCCAACCGCTCGAGTATGCCCATGTCGATATCGACAACGAGTGGGCGGCGCATGCGGCGACGGCAAGGCTGATTGCTGGCGGTCACCGCCGCATCTCCCTCGTCAACCCGGAGCGGCGCCTTTCTTATGCGCTCGACAGGATCGACGGTTTTACGCGCGCTTTCCGCGAAGCGGGACTGCCAGCCTCTCATGATCTTGTCGTTGAGGGCGATCTTTCAACGCATTTCGGCAGGGAAAGCGCCGCTCGCCTCCTGCAGTCGGCGGAACCGCCGACGGCCTTTGTCTGCATCAACGAGTCGACGACCCTCGGCGTGCTTTCGGCGCTTGGCAGTCTCGGACGGCAGGTGGGCGTCGACATCGATGTCATCGCCTATGACGACATCAATGTCAGCGCCTATTTCACGCCGCCGATTACCACCTTCTACCAGCCGATCGAAGTTCTCGGGCGCACGCTCGGTGAGTTCCTGTTGCGGCGCATGGCGGGCGAGGAGCCAAAGGAACTGCGCCAGATCTTCCGGCCGAAGCTGATCGAGCGGCAGCCGGACAGCCTCGGCGGGCGTCTCGTCGGGTAGAGAGATCCACAATTCACAACGGAGGAGAAAACGTTGTGATTGCCCTTGCGCTGTCGGCCCTGGCATCCGGCGCCGCCCATGCCGTCGATCTCGGCGGCCAGCTCCTGAAAGTCGGCTCGGACACGACGTCGCCGCCGATGGAAAGCGTCGATCCGGCGACCGGTCAGGTCGTCGGATTCGACGTCGACGTGGTCAATGCCATCTGTGCCAAGATCAATTGCCAGGCGGAATTCGTGACCACCGGCTGGGACGGCATTTTCACCGCGCTCGATCAGGGCAACTTCGACCTCGTCGCCTCTGGCGTCTCGATCACCCAGGAGCGCAAGAAGGCCATGGACTTCTCCGACCCCTATATCGTCAACAGCCAGGCCGTGCTGGTGCGCGTCGAGGATCAGGGTGCGTCCCTCGATGATTTCAAGACCAAGGGCAAAAAGCTTTCCGCCCAGGCCAACACCACCGACGCGCAGGTCGCCGAGGGTGTCGTCGGCAAGGAGAACGTCGTTGCCTATGACAGTTTCAGCGCGGCGATCATCGCCCTCAAGAACAAGGATGTGGACGGCGTCGTCATCAACGGCGCCAATGCCGCGGCCTATGAACGCGAATTCGCCGGCGAGCTCGTTGTTGGGATCAAGGATCTCGAATCCGATCCGCTCGGCCTCGTCTTCCGCAAGGGCGACGCCAATGTCGCGGCCTTCAACGAAGGGCTGAAGATGATCAAGGACGACGGCACGCTGGATCAACTCGTCGACAAATATTGGGGCCTCAAATAGGCCGACCGCCGACTTGATCCGACTGTCCCGGAGCGCGTTGTCCGTTCCGGGACCAGGAACTTTCCGGAACATACTCCTCGGAGAAATGAATGTCGTTTCTGAGAAGCGTGCGGCCCAGCAATCTGATCATCCTGACCGCGCTGCCATTCATCGTCTATCTCTTTGCTTCCTCCGGGGACTACCAGCGCTCGCTACGGGCGATACTCGGCGTGGAGAACGGTTCCTCCACCTTCGTACCGGGCTTTCTGGCCTTGATGATCGCGTTTGCGTCCGGCATCGCCGTTCTGTTCCTTTCGCGGACGAAGGCATACCGCCCGCGGCTGTCGACGGCGGCCGCCATACTCAATCTCGTGGCCGCCGCCGTCCTTCTCTCAAGCGGCACCATTCATCCCTTCGTTGCCTCCGTCGTCGCCAATGGCGTCGACCCCTTCACGTCTTCTCTCGTGGTCAAGGGCGTGACGCCCCGCCAGTTGTCGGAAGCGGCCGACCTCGCGGTGCACGGTGTCGAATCCGTACTCTATCCGGCCTATTTCGGGATGACCCTGCTGGGACTTGGCCTTTTCTTCGCCGGCACGCGCAAGACCGACGCGGCGGACACCCGGCTCCGCCGCGTCGGCGCCTGGATCCTCGGTTTCGTCAATGGCGCGGGTTTGATCTTCATCTTTTTCTTCGCACACATCGCCTTTGCCGCCGGGGTTGCGACGACGATCCGCGCCGCCATCGCCGCCTATATTCTCGCGGCGGTCATGGGGCTCATCTGGGTCGGCCTGCTGCAACTGCACTACACCGCACGCACGAGCCTGCTTTTCGCGCTGGCGACCCTTGCACTTGCCCTCGCGTCCGCCTGGTTCCTGCTGCAGCCGCGCGAGGCCTATGTGCTTGCTGGCTCGCTCGAAGGCAAGGTGGCTATCGTCAGCAACACGCCGTCCGGCCTGATCGGTGCTGTGCGCTTCGGCCAATATCCGGGTGCGCCCGAAAACGAGTCCGCCGTCAGGACCTTCCTTGGACCGACCGAAGCGGTCGCGGCCGCGGAGAAGAAGGACGTGACGGCTGCGCTTTTACCTAAGGCGGCAGCTCCCGCAGGTTGGCGGGTACTCTGGGAAACCGAAGCGCTGAACGACCGGGACCGGTCGGCTGGCATCACCTTCGCGGTGCTCGCCATCATCCTCGGCCTGCTCACCTTCGGCGGCTACCTGCATCGGCGCCATCCGCTGGCGATCGGATCGGAGTTCGTCGTCGATACCATTCGCGGCATACCGATGCTGGTGATTGTGCTCTATGTCGGACTGCCCCTGAGCGGCGCCTTGAAGGACGCGACCCAAGGCGTCTTCGACCCGCCTAACCTGATGCGCGGCATCGTCGCGATGGCGCTTGCCTATTCCGCCTATCTCGCCGAAATCTTTCGCTCCGGCATCAATGCCATTCCCGTCGGCCAAATCGAGGCGGCGCGCAGCATCGGTCTCAACCGCTGGCAGACGGCGCGGCTCGTCGTGCTGCCGCAGGCCTTCCGGATCATCATCCCGCCGCTCGGCAACGAGTTGATCGCCATCCTCAAGGACACGTCGCTGCTGTCGATCCTGTCGATCCGCGACATCACCCAGCGCATGCGCGAGTTCCAGTCGGCAAGCTTCCTGCCCTTTGCGCCCTATAACTCGGCAGCGATCTTCTACATCTTCCTGACGCTTGCAGCGGCGAGCCTCGTCAACATGATCGAGCGAAAATATGACATCAAGCATCGATAGGAGGAGCACCATGACCGGCCCCACGGTCCTGATCACCGGCGCTTCCCGCGGTCTCGGCCTGGAGCTCGCACGGCTCTATGCCGATTCTGGCTGGCAGGTGATTGCCTGCGGGCGTTCCGTCTCGGCTTCGGTTGACCCCAGGCTCGCCCGGCGAAGGCTGGATGTCGCCGATAGCAATTCGATTGTCACATTGGCGCGCGAACTCGACGGCCTGCCGATCGACCTCCTGATCAACAATGCCGGAATTCGCGGCGACACGGGCGGCTTGGCGACGCTCGATCCGGAGGAGTTCCTCGAGGTCATGCGCGTCAACGCATTGGCCCCGCTTCTTCTGGTGCGGGCGCTTCTATCCAACATCCTCGCCGGCGAGCGCCGGATCGTCGCCAATATCAGCAGCCGTGCGGGATCGCTGGTTGAGGGCACGCTCGACGATGACGAGGGCGACTATGCCTATCGCTGCTCCAAGGCGGCGCTGAACATGGCGACGGTGAAGCTCGCTCAGGATCTGCGTAAGCGCGGAGTTGCGGTTCTGTCGCTGCATCCCGGCTGGGTAAAGACCGACATGGGCGGCGAGGCGGCGACAGTCCCGATCGCGGAGAGCGCAGCCGGGCTCAAAGCGGTCATCGACAAAGCGGGGCTCGCCAATAGCGGCAGCTTCCTCGCTTTCGACGGCAAGCGGGTTTCATGGTGAGAATGTGAGCGGGATCATGACCACGAAGGATTTGGGCGGACAGGAGATAGCGGCGATCAAAAAGCTGCTGACCGGGACCTATGGGATGGAGGGAGAGATCTCCGCGCTGCCGGGCGAACACGACCTCAATTTCCGTGTTCGCGCGAGCGACGGCAGTGAATTCCTGCTGAAGCTGCACGCGGCGGGTGCTTCGGAAGAGCTCGACATGCAGGTCGCCGTTCTCGAGCACCTGGCCCTGGCAGCGCCGGCATTGCCCGTCTCCCGCGCCCTGCCGGATCGTTCCGGCGCGCTGCTCAGTTCCGTCGACTTCAAGGGAGCGCGCCTTGCCCGGCTCCTCACCTGGCTGCCCGGCGAAACCTGGGCGGGAGCTTCGAACCGCAGCGCTGCAAGCGTCGAGACATTGGGAGCCTTGCTCGGCGCGCTCGACCGCGCCTTGACGGGCTTCGATCATCCGGGTGCAGGGCGCGTTTATGGCTGGGATCTCGCTCAGGCCGAGATGCATCGCGCCCATGTCGATCTGATCGCGGACGAGGAAAAGCGCAACGTGGTTCGCGCCATTCTCGATCATTTCGTTTCCGCCGTGCTGCCGCGCCTGAAGGCTTGCCCGCGGCAGGTGATCCACAACGACGCCAATGATTACAATGTGCTTCTCGACGCCGATGGACGCGTCAGCGGCCTGCTCGACTTCGGCGACATGGTCGAGACTTTTCGCGTCATCGAGATCGCGGTGGCCTCCGCCTATGCTCTGATCGGCGCGGAGGATGCGGTTGGCACCATCGCCCGCCTTGCCGGCGCTTATCACGACGTCAACCCGCTTACGGAAACCGAAGTCGAGCTGATCTTCGACCTCGTGCGCACGCGCTACGCCGTCAGCATCTGCGTGGCAGCAAAACAGATCCGCGAGAATCCCGAGAACACCTATCTGCTCGTCAGCCAAAAGGATGTCTGGCGCGAACTGCAGCGGATCGAGCGCGAAAACCGCGCAATTGCCGTTGCTCGCCTTCGGGATGCCTGTGGCTTCGAACCGGTTCCCACGGCGGCGCGGATCGTGCGCTGGCTCGAGCGGAACGCCCATGATTTTTCGAGAATCATAAGGCCGGCAGTCTCGAAGCCGAAGGCAGCGGTCTTCGATTTTTCGGCAAGCGGGCTCGCTGCGAACGACTGGGCGACACTTGACAAGGCGAAGGCGGAAGCCCGGATCGAGGAGCTTATCCGCGACGAGGGCGCGGACTTCGGCCTTGGCCTTTATGGCGAGGACCGCGCGGTCTACAAGGGGGATGCCTATCGCACGACGGTCGCGAGCCAGCGGCGCACCGTCCATCTCGGCGTCGATATTTTTGCGCCGGCCGGCGAATCCGTTCATGCACCGTTTGCGGGCAAGGTCGCCTTCTACCATGACGACGCCGTGGCGCACGGTTTCGGTCCGACGGTGCTCATTGAGCACGTGACCGCCGAGGGTGACGTGTTCTGGACGCTTTACGGTCACCTGTCGCGCGAGAGCGCGGAAAAACTTGCGATCGGTCAGCCGATCACCAAGGGGGAGGCTTTCGCGGCCCTAGGCGCCCGCGATGAAAACGGCGGTTGGGTGCCGCATCTGCATTTCCAGATCGTTACCGATCACCTCGGTCTCGAAGCGCGGATGCATGGCGTCGGCGTGCGCGACCAATGGCAGGTCTGGCGCGAAGTGAGCCCTGATCCGAGCGTCGTGCTCGGGCTTTCGGTGCCGGCCTCGGTAACCGTTTCGCGCGACAAGGAATTTCTGGTGCGCGAACGCCATCGCCGCATCGGCCGGTCGTTGAGCATCGCCTATAGCGCGGCGCCGCTCAAGATCGTCGGCGGCGAAGGTGCCTATCTGATCGACGAGGAGGGCACCCGCTGGCTCGACATGGTCAACAATGTCTGCCATGTCGGCCACTGCCATCCGCGTGTGGTCAAGGCGGCCGAGACGCAAATGGCGCGGCTCAATACCAATTCGCGCTATCTGCACGACAGCCTGGTCGAATATTCGCGGCGGCTGACCGCACTCTTCCCCGACCACCTGAACGTCTGCTTCTTCGTTAATTCCGGCAGCGAGGCGAATGATCTCGCGATCCGGCTCGCCCGTGCCTATACCGGCAACCGCGACATCATCACGGTCGATCACGCCTATCACGGCCATCTCTCGAGCCTGATCGACGTCAGTCCCTATAAATTCGCCGGCAAAGGCGGGGAGGGCAGGCCGGCGCATGTGCGCGTCGCCGAGATGCCGGATCTCTACCGCGGCCGCTACCGTTACGGCGATGCCGATGCGGGGGCGAAATATGCCGAAGACGTCAAACGTCAGGTCGAAGCGCTGGCGGCGGAAGGCCGCAAGCCGGCGCTGTTCTTCAGCGAGGGCATTTTGGGGACCGGCGGCCAATTGGTCCTGCCGGAGGGATATCTGAAGCAGGCTTACTCCCATGTGCGCGCTGCCGGAGGATTGTGCCTGGCGGACGAGGTGCAGGTGGGCTTCGGCCGTGTCGGCACTCACATGTGGGCGCACGAGACCCAAGGCGTCGTGCCCGATATCGTCACCATGGGAAAGCCGATCGGCAACGGTCATCCGATGGCGGCCGTTGTCACCACCGAGGCGATCGCGGCGACCTTTGCCAATGGGATGGAGTATTTCAATACGTTCGGCGGCAATCCGGTTTCCGCGGAGATCGGCCTTGCGGTACTCGACGTCATTCGCGACGAGCGGCTGGTGCACCATTGCGCGGTCGTCGGCAAGCGTTTGATGGATGGTGCGCGCCGGCTGGCGGAGCGGCACCCAATCATCGCTGACGTGCGTGGCCATGGTCTTTTTAACGGCATAGAACTCGTGCGCGATCGAGAAACCCTGGAGCCGGCCGCGAGCGAACTCGACTTTGTCATTGCCGAAATGAAGAGGAAGTACCGGATCCTGCTTTCAAGCGAGGGGCCGCATCACAACGTGCTGAAGATCAAACCGCCGGCGCCCTTTAGCGCCGAGAACAGCGACTATTTCCTCGATGCGCTCGACGAGGTGCTGGCAAGTGTTTCGAGCGGTTGATCAACCGGTCGCGGGGCGGAGCCGGCCAGAGTCAATCCGGCTGCAGTGGTGTCAACACCCCCTCTGCCCTGCCGGGCCGACCGTGGAGGGATGGACCTCGAACAGGCGGGGCCGCCTCGGACGCGCTCGCTGACATTGGTCACTCGTCGCCATTTGTCTTCGTATCGCCCTCAGCTAGTTTCTTGGGCGAGTCCGATGAGCAGCCCTTCAGGCCCACGAATGTAGCAGAGCCGATACGCGTCTTTATACTGGACCACTTCGCCTACGAGCTGCACGCCGCGCGTACGGAGCCTTTCAAGCGTCTCGTCGATGTCGTCCACGGTGAACATGACGCGGAGGTAGCCGAGAGCGTTGACCGGGGCGTTCCGGTGATCTGCGACGACAGGCGGCGTGAGGAAGCGGGAGAGCTCGAGCCGGCTGTGTCCATCAGGTGTGCGCATCATGGCAATCTCGACACGCTGATCACCCAGTCCAGTGACACGTCCGGCCCATTCTCCTTCGATCGTGGCCCGCCCTTCGAGCTCAAGGCCGAGTTCGCCAAAGAAATCAATCGCGCCTCCGAGGTCTTCGACGACGATTCCAACGTTGTCCATCCGCTTGAGCGCCATGTTCCCAATCTCCAAGGTGTCGTGCCAAATCTACAAGATGTCGCCTAGTCCAACAACGCACGCTTGACATGCCCCCAACACGGCGGCCATCGCTGCTGTCGACATCAGAAACTTGAATCATGGCCGCCTGAAACCGCCACCTTGAAACGGTCTCTGAATTTTCGCTTTACACGTAAGTTAAACGTTTTTTTCGTCTATAAAAACGTTTAACTATGTGGTGCATCGAAGGCAGCGATCGCCTCGTGCGCTTTGGGGAGAGATTTTTTGGCAGCGATCCGCATCGAAAATCTTTGCAAGGGCTTCGGCTCGCTGGAAGTGTTGAAGGGCATCGACCTCGACATCGCCGACGGTGAGTTCGTCTGCTTTCTCGGCCCATCGGGCTGCGGCAAGAGCACGTTGCTGCGCTCGATCGCCGGGCTCGAAAATCTCGACGGCGGCTCGATCCGCCTTGGCGAGCGTGACATCACCGACTTGCCGTCGGCGAAGCGCGACATTGCGATGGTGTTCCAAAACTACGCGCTCTACCCGCACATGAACGTCCGCAAGAATCTCTCTTTCGGCCTGGCGCTGAACGGCATGAAGCGCGACGAGATCGATCGGCGCGTCACGAACGCGGCCGAGGTGTTGCGTATTACCGAGCTTCTGAACCGCAAGCCGCGCCAGCTTTCCGGTGGCCAGCGCCAGCGCGTGGCGATCGGCCGGGCGATTGTGCGCGAGCCGAAGCTGTTCCTGCTCGACGAGCCGCTCTCCAATCTCGATGCGGGGCTACGCGTGACGATGCGTGTCGAGCTCGCGGCCCTGCACGAGCGTCTCGCCGTGACGATGATCTATGTGACGCATGATCAGGTGGAAGCGATGACGCTCTCCGATCGCGTTGTCGTGCTCGACAAGGGCAAGGTCAGCCAGTTCGGCACGCCGCTGGAACTGTTCTATCGGCCGGCAAACCTCTTCGTCGCAGGGTTCATCGGCTCCCCCCGCATGAATTTCGTCAACGCCAACGTGGCGGACGAGTGCGAGACGGGCCTGAGGCTTGCCGGCGGCGGGCTCGCGCGGGAGCTTTCGCTCGACACGCTTTCGCCCGCGCCGATCGGCCGCGACTGCCCCGTGACGCTTGGAATTCGCCCGAACAAGTTGGAGTTGACATCGCCCGATGAAGCGCATCTTGCCGGCAATGTCAGGCTCGTCGAACGCCTCGGCACCGAAAGCCACGTCCATATCAGCCTCGAAGGCGGCGGTGATCTGACCGCGGTCGTGCGCGGCACGCATCCCGTCTCAACCCGCGAGCGCGTCCATATCCGCATTCCTTCCGAGCATTGCCATCTCTTCGATGCCGACGGGAAGGCGATCGAACGGCCGCTCGATGCCGAGACGCGGGCGCTCATC
This sequence comes from Sinorhizobium sp. 8-89, assembly GCF_030124325.1. GTDB lineage: Bacteria > Pseudomonadota > Alphaproteobacteria > Rhizobiales > Rhizobiaceae > Sinorhizobium. Next base: position 50,813 of record NZ_JASKLR010000020.1, on the reverse strand, counting down.
AATCAAGAAGAGGGAAGGGGCCCGCGCGGCCCGGTTTTGGAGGAGAGACATGCATAAGATGACGAAGTCGATCGCCGGCTCGTTTTTGGCGCTCGCGCTAACGGGAGCGACCACGCGGGCGGAAGAGACCTTGCGTTTCGCGACCTGGGACACGGATGAAAGCCTTGCAATCCAGCAGGCGATCGCAAAGAAATTCGAGGAAAAGCATCCGGGCGTGAAGGTTCAGGTCGAACCCTATGCGGACGGTTACGACCAGAAGCTCGTCGCCGCCTTCGGCGCCGGCAATCCGCCGGACGTCATGTATATGTGGAATTTTCCGCAATATTACACGTCGTTGATGCCGCTCGACGAGCTGATCGCGCGCGATGCCGCCGAGATCAAGCCGGACGATTTCCCTCAAGGGTTGATGAACACGACGCGCGTCGAGGGCAAGACCTACGGCATGCCCTCGGGCTTCACCACCCAGGTCGTCTTCTACAACAAGGACATGTTCGCCAAGGCCGGCGTTGAGCAGCCGAAGGACGGATGGACCTGGGAGGACCTCCGCGCCAAGGCTGCGAAGTTCCGCGATGAGGCGAACAAGGTCTATGGCTTCGCCGTCGACGCCAAACCGGACCCCTATGACTTCGAGCAGTTCCTGTGGTCGAACGGCACTAAATACATCTCCGACGACGGCAAGGAGATCGATGGCTATATGAACAGCGATGCGGCCGCCGAGGTGCTCGACATGTTCGCCGATATGGCCAAGTCGCACGAGGCGGTGACCCTCAATCTCGGCGACGATACGTCGGGCGGGACGCTCTTCAAGGGCGGCAAGATCGCCATGTTCCAGAGCGCCATGTGGTCGAAGGCGGGCATCGATGCTGCCGGCTTCAACTATGGCGTGGCGCCGCTGCCGAAGTTCGGCGACCATGTCGCCCATTCGGCGCTCGGTGTATCGGCGATTTCGATCGCCAAGGACGCCACCCATCCGGATCTCGCCTGGGAATTCGTAAAGTTCTTCTCCTCGCCGGAAGCGGTTGCCATGCGCACCAACGACCTGCCGGTCCGCACCAGCGTCGCCGAAGCGAAGGGCATGACCAAGGACCCGGTCTACAAGCCGTTCTTCGACATCCTCGCCACCTCGAACATTGAAATCCACGCGTATTTGAAGAACGAGAACTGGGGCAAGATCCAGGACAACCTGGCGCGCGCCATCGAGGCGACGATGATCGATCAGGGCAACGCCAAGGCGCATCTGGACGATGCCGTGGCTCGCTCGAAGCGACTGTTGAAATAAGCGAGGAACGGGGAAATGGATATGGCCTATGCCGGAACGCAGACAGGAGCGGCGCGCCGCAAGCGTGCGAGCGTCAGGCGCCACATTGCGCCCTATCTGTTCATTTCCCCGTGGATTCTCGGTTTCCTGTTCTTCACGCTCGGGCCGCTCCTGTTCTCGCTGACGATGAGTTTCTTCGACTGGCCGGTGGTCGGCGAGCGCACCTTCGTCGGCCTCGACAACTACCGTTCGATGTTCACCGAGGACCCGCAGTTCTGGGAGAGCCTCTGGATCACCGTGAAGTTCGCGGCGATCTACGTGCCGTTCAACATCGTCATGTCGTTCTTCCTGGCGCTGATGCTGCACCACGTGACCTTTGCCAGCGGCTTCTTCCGCACCGCCTTCTATCTGCCAAGCGTCATTTCCGGCGTCGCCCTGGTGACGATCTGGAGCTGGATCTACAGCAGGGAATACGGGCTCTTGAACTTCATGCTGTCGCTCGTCGGCATCGACGGCCCGAACTGGCTCGGCGATCCCAATCTTGCGATCGTCGCGATCATCATCGCCAGTCTCTGGGGGCTCGGCGGCACGATGCTGATTCTGCTCACCGGCCTCAAGGCGATCCCGAAGGAGCTTTACGAGGCCGCGACCATCTCTGGCGTGCCCGGCTGGGCCCAAATGCTGTTCATCACGCTGCCGATGCTCGGGCCGATGCTCATCTTCACCTTCATCACCTCGATCATCTCCGCCTTCCAACAACTGACGATCGCGCTGCTTTTGACGAAGGGCGGTCCGCTCGGTTCAACTTATTTCTTCGCCATGTATGTCTACGACAACGCCTTCAAATATTTCGACATGGGTTATGCCGCGGCCGGCTCCTGGGTGATGTTCGTCATCGTGCTTGCCTTGAGCCTCGTGGTGATGCGCTGGTCTGCCGCCTGGGTCTACTACGAAGGCGAGATCCGCCAGGCCGACGGAGAGCGCAATGCGTAAGACCTTCCTCTATTCGGCGCTGATCCTTGCCTCCGCGCTCTTCATCGCGCCCTTCTACTGGACTTTCGTGACGGCGATCAAAAGCTCGGCCGAACTCTATCAGTTCCCGCCGGTCTTCTGGCCGTCCGAATGGCACTGGGAGAACTTTGCCGCCGCCTGGAGCAAGCAGCCGTTCGGCACCTATCTCACGAACTCGCTGATCGTCGTCGTCTTCTCGACGGTCGGGCAACTACTCTCGAGTTCGCTCGTCGCCTTCGGCTTTGCCCGCTTTCGATTTCCCGGGCGCGATGCGCTCTTCATCCTGTTGCTCGCAACGATGATGATTCCGTGGGACGTGAAGATGATTCCGCTCTACATGGAGTTCAACATGCTGGGCTGGATCAACACGCTCAAACCATTGATCGTGCCTGCCTATTTCGCTGACGCGTTCTTCGTCTTCCTGCTCCGGCAATACATCATGACGGTGCCGATGGAGATCGACGAGGCGGCGCGGATGGACGGGGCGAACAGCTTCGACATTTATTGGCGCATCCATCTGCCCCTGATGATGCCGGCGCTGGTGCTCGTCGGGACCTTCCACTTCATGAATGCCTGGAACGATTATCTCGGCCCGCTGATCTTCCTCAACGACCAGTCGAAATACACGCTGACGCTCGGGCTTTCGATGTTCAAGGGCCTGCATGAGGTCGACGTGACCTCGATCGCGGCGATCACCGTGATCCTCTGCCTGCCGCCGCTCGTGCTCTTTTTCCTGGCGCAACGCTACATCATGGATGGCGCGGTCGGCTCATCGGTGAAAGGTTAGGCCATGCTGTTCGATATCGAGCATGTTCCCTTCAGCCGAAGGGGACGGTTCCTGACGCTGTCGATGATGCGGGTGCCGGGCCGTGAGAGCGAGCGCGCCCTCTATCTGAGACACGTCAGCGGCGGTGACGAGCGTCCCTCGCTTGGTCGACTCTGCCGCGTCGAATTCCTGGATCGGACAGGAGAAATCGCCGAGGCTCGCTTGGAGCTGTCGCCGGACCAGTTCGTCGCGCGGATCGGCGAGGGTTGCGTGCGTTTCGTGATCGGCGAGGGCGAGCGGCTGTATCTGAAAGGCGAACGCGGGGGCGTTCGCTTCCATCTCGAAGGCTCGCGCTACGACTATGTCTACCGCACGCCCGCCGGCGAGGATTGCCTCGTCGCGGCCGCCGAGAACGTCAAGTTCATTCCAAGAGTCGTTTCAGGAGATCTTGCCGTCTCTGGTGAATGGCAGCGCGATCGTTCGACCGAGGTCTCTTTCGCCTTCTCCGGTGAAGGCGGCTTCGAAGGCAACGTGGATTTTTTCCGCGCGCTGCCGCCGCTGGAAAAGCCGGGCGGCTTCGACGCGGCACATGCCGGCGTGGCGGCGGAGTTTTCCGCCTGGTATCGATCGGTACCCGCAGGCGTGGCGGGCGGAGAGGAAGCGCGCCGGCTTGCCGCCTACCTGCTCTGGGCGAATGCCGTGCCCGCCGGCGGCGCGCTGACGCGGCCGGCGATCTACATGTCGAAAAATCACATGATCAACATCTGGAGCTGGGACAACGCTTTCTCGGCGCTGGGTGTGGCGGCTTTCGATGAAAAGCTCGCCTTCGATCAGTTTGCCGCGATCTTCGATCATCAGCACCCCTCCGGCCTCTTGCCCGACTATGTGAACGACCGCGACGTGCTCTTCGCCTTTACCAAGCCGCCGGTGCACGGCTGGGCGGTGTCCTTGATCGCCGCGGCGCAGCCGGATTTCCTGACGCCCGAGCGCAAAGCCTATCTTTGCACTGCGATCGGCCGGCAGATTGCCTATTGGCTGACGTGTGCGCGAGCCGGCGAACACGAACTGCCGAGCTATTTTCATGGCAACGACAGCGGCTGGGACAATGCGAGTTTCTTTGCCAAGGGCGGTCCGGTTCTTTCTCCCGACCTGCCGGTGTTCCTGATCCTTGCCTGCGACGCCCTTGCCACGCTGCTCACGGACAATGCCAGCCGTGCCGCCGTCTGGTCCGAGACGGCCGACAGGCTGCACGCGCTGCTGATCGACCGGCTGTGGACCGGCGAGACATTTGGCGCGCGGCTCGCAAGCGATCCGGGCCGCGTTGTCGACGGGGAAAGCCTGATCCAGTTCATGCCGTTGCTTCTCGGCAAGCGCCTCCCGGCGGCGATCAGTAAAAGGCTTGTCGCCAGGCTCAAGGCGGGCGGCTTCATCACCGAATGGGGACCGGCGACCGAGAGCCCGCAGAGCCGCTTCTACGAGGACGACGGCTATTGGCGTGGGCCGATCTGGGCGCCGACGACCTACCTCCTCTGGGACGGCCTGCGTCGGCAGGGCGAGGGCGCATTGGCGCGAGAAATCGCGCAAAAGTTCTGTGCACTTGCCAACAAAAGCGGTATGGCCGAAAACTTCGACGCACGGTCGGGGAGGGGCTTGCACGACCGGGCGTTCGCCTGGACGTCGGCGGTCTATCTGCTGCTGGCGCAATCCCTTCGCGACGAAAACCGGTAAAGAGTTGAACGGCGATGCAGCGACCGACGATCAAGACCATTGCGCAGGAGACGGGGCTGTCGATCGCCACCGTGTCCAAGGCGTTGAAACACTCGCCGCAGGTTCGTCCGGAAACGCGCGCGATCGTCTTCGATGCCGCCGAGCGGATCGGCTACGAGCTTAATCTTCACGGCGTGCAGTTGCGTACCGGCAAGACCTTTCAGGTCGCCGCGATCATGACGGCGCCGGGGCCGAAGCAGGACGAATGGGAAGGCGTCGAATACGCTCAACTCCTGAGCGGTATTTCCTGGGCGCTGGAGGAAAGCCCTTACCGCGTCGCCCTTTTTGCAGTGCGCGATTTCGAGGAAAGTCTCGCGACGATCAAGCAGATCGTCTCGCTGAAAAAGGCGGACGGCATCATCATTTCCGGTACGCGCGCCGACGATCCGCGCATCCGTGTGATGCAGGAGGCGGATTTTCCCTTCGTCACCTATGGCATGAGCATCGAGAACGAGCCGCACGCCTATGTGGACGCCGACAACCAGCAAATGATCCGCATATCGATGGCGCGCTTGGTCGCGCGCGGGCACCGGCGCATCGCCCTGCTCAATCCGGTGGAGCAGCTGACCTACGGCATTGTTCGGCTTAACAGTTACCGGCAAGCGCTCGACATCGCGGGCCTTCCCTATGATCCGGCCCTGGTCGCCCACGGGCGGCTGACCCCGGCCTTCGGTCGGGAAAACGTGATCGCCATGTCTCAACTTACGGATCCGCCGACCGCCTATATCTGCGCCAACGAGGCCACCGCGCTTGGTGCCTTCTCCGGCTTCCACGCGCGGTGGCCTCGTCCATGGTCGCGACGCGGTCATCAATGCCACCGACGACTTGAACGTCAGCCAGTATTTCGCGCCGCCGATCACCACCTATTACTTGCCGATCGGCGAACCGAGCGCGCTGCTTGGCAAATTCATCCTGCGCCGCATGGAGGGCGAACAACCGGAGGCGCTGCAAATTCTGCTGATGCCCGACCTTATCGAGCGATGCGACGATCGCCTCAGGCCGGAGCGCTAGAGCCAGAAAAGTGTGTAGCCGCTTTCCCTGCGGACCTGCGTAATTTCAAAGGGTTGGAGTAATTCCACGGCTTCAATGAAACGGCGAAAAGTTCTAGGAACGGCGGCGCGCAGCGTCTCTCCGACCGAGAATATAAACGTTTTTATCCCGGCGCCCGCCGGCTCGTTGCTGCGACGAAGGCTTCGCCTGCAGTCGCCAACTGAAAGTGACAAAGGAACCCACCTTGCATCTGCCGCTGACCAAACCTAACCGTTTCAATCCCGACCTCCCGACCTCCGATATGCTCGAACTCGGCGTCTGTTACTATCCGGAGCAATGGCCGCGCGAGAAATGGGAAGAGGATGCGAGCCGCATGGTGGACCTCGGGCTTGCCTGGGTTCGCATCGGCGAGTTCGCCTGGGGCCGGATCGAGCCGAGGTCCGGCGAGTTCCACTGGCAATGGCTGGACGAGGCGATCGACGTGCTTGGCGGTGCCGGGCTCAAGGTCATTCTCGGCACGCCGACGGCTGCGCCGCCGAAGTGGCTGGTCGACCGTCATCCGGACATCCTGCCGGTCGACGCCCGCGGTGTCGTGCGCAAGTTCGGCGCGCGCCGCCACTACTGCTTCTCAAGCCGCCGGTACCGCCAGGAGGCCGCCCGCATCACGGAGGCGATGGCTGCGCGCTATGGCGAAAGCGCCTATGTGCATGCCTGGCAGACGGACAACGAATACGGCGACCACGACACGATCTACAGCTATTCGGACGAGGCGCTGCGCGCCTTCCGGCTGTGGCTCGCTGAGCGTTACCGAACCATCGAGGAGCTGAACCGCGCCTGGGGTACGTCGTTCTGGGCGATGCACTACAACAGCTTCGACGAGGTGGAACTGCCGAACAATCTCGTCGAGGAGCCGAGCCCGACCCATATCGTCGACTTCATCCGCTTCTCCTCCGATCAGGTGAAGAGCTTCAACAGGGCGCAGGTCGATATCATCCGTACGCATTCGCCAGGCCGTCCGGTGACACATAACTTCATGTCGCAGAATACAGACTTCGACCACTACAAGGTCGGCGAGGACATCGACATTGCCTCCTGGGACGTCTACCCGATGGGCGGGCTCTTGAACGGTCGGCTGGCGGCGGAAGACAAGGTGCACTACCTGCGCGTCGGCGACCCCGATCAGCCGGCGTTCAACCACGACCTCTATCGGGCGGTCGGCCGCGGCCGCGTCTGGGTGATGGAGCAGCAGCCGGGCCCGGTAAACTGGGCGGCGCACAACCAGTCGCCGGCCGACGGCATGGTGCGGCTCTGGACCTGGCTCGCCTATGCCCACGGCGTCGACATGGTGTCCTATTTTCGCTGGCGGCAGGTGCCCTTCGCACAGGAGCAGTTCCACGCGGGCCTGCTGCTGCCGAACAGCGAAGCGGACCAGGGCTATCTGGAAGTCGCGCAGGTGGCCGACGAGATGAAACGGCTGCCGAAGGGCGAGACGCGCGGCAAGGCGAAGGTCGCGATCGTGCTTGACTACAGCTCCCGCTGGGCGACACGCGCACTGCCGCAGGGCAGCAGCTATTCCGGCGCAGCCACGGCGCTCGATTGGTACGCGACGGTGTCACGGCTCGGCGTCGACATCGATTTCATTGGCCCGCATTCCGACGTCGACGGCTATCGGTTGGTGCTGGCGCCCGATCTGATGATTGCCGACGCGGCCTTTGTCGAACGGTTGGCAAGGTCGGGCGCGAAGGTCCTTTTCGGCGCGCGCAGCGGCAGCAAGACCGAGGACATGCACATTCCGGAAGGCCTGCCGCCGGGGCCGCTTTCGAGGCTGATCGATGTCAGTGTCGCCCGGGTCGAGTCGCTGCCGGACTTCCACAAGGAAACCGTCCTCTATGGCAACGAGATCTTTGAGGCCGGCGTCTGGCGCGAAAGCATCAGAACCGTCGAGACGGTGCTCGCCACTTTCGATGGCGAATACCGTAACGGCGCGCCGGCGCTCGTCGGCAACGACAAGGCGCGCTACCTCGCGACCGTCGCGCGCGGCGACTTCCTCCGGAAGGTGATCGGCGACGCGCTCGGCTGGGCCGGGGTGGAAAGCCTGACCGAGCTCGGCGATCTGCGGGTGACACGCCGCGGACGGCTCCGCTTTGCCTTCAATTTCGGCAAGGCGACGGCAGAGGTTCCGGCGGCAGAGACGGCGACGTTCCATGTCGGCGGCCGACGGCTCGCGCCGGTCGATGTGGCGATCTGGACGGAATGAGTGCCGAGCGGGGCGGGCTGGGCCGCCCCGCCTCTTCTCGGCGTTCGCACCGCTTAGTCGCCCATCGGCTACTGATGAAGAGGCGCTCAAATAATCACGCGAAATCCATGGCTGGTTACCAAACGTGCAGGACAGGGCCGCAAGTTGCTGAAAATATTAACGATCTGAAATTGGCACGACGCTTGCTTGCTTGCCTTGTATGCAAGATTTGTCGCCACAACAGACCGCACAGAATGGCATCGACGAGGCCATCGTCTCGTCCATTCTCTCCGCCAGGATCCGTCCCGGTACGCGGCTGAGCGAAACCAGCTCGCCGCGCTCTTCGATGTTTCGCGCACCCGCGTGCGCGAGGCCATGATGCGGCTGGAGGCGCGCGGGATCGTCAATGTCAGCCCGCGGCGTGGCTGGTTCGTGGTGGAGCCCTCCGCCGAGGAGGCGATGACGGTCTACGAGGCGCGGCGCGTCATCGAGGCCGGGCTTCTGCGCACCATGAGCCGCCTGACGGAAACCGGCCGCGCAATCCTCAACGCCCATCTCGCCGAGGAGAAGGCGGCAATTGCCGCCGGTGACCGGCAGCGCCTGACCTGCCTGATGGGCGATTTCCACATCCGCATCGCGGAACTCGCCGGCAATGCCATTCTCGTCGATATCCTGCGCGATCTGACTGCGCGCACGATCCTGATTTCGATGCTCTATCAGTCCGATTTTCACGCCATGCAGTCCCACCTCGGCCATTGCCGTATCGTCGCGGCGATGGAGGAAGGTGAATTCCAGAAGGTGGCAGCACTTTCCGTCGAGCATCTCGACCAGGTGGAGACGGGGCTGGACCTTACAAGACGCCCCGACCCGCTCGCCGATCTCAGACACTCCCTCTCGCTTCCTGCCCAGACCGCCGCTCCGTCTTCGACGGCGTCGCGCAAAGCCAAACCCTAGACAAAGGAGAATGCCGTAATGCTGAAAAGAAGACACTTCGTTGCCATCGCGGCGCTGGCCGCAGCCGTCGGCTTCGCTTCCGTTTCCCACGCCGATGCACTCGGCGACATCACCGAACGCGGCGCGCTGCGCGTCGCCGTTCCACAGGACTTTCCGCCCTTCGGCAGCGTAGGACCGGACATGGCGCCGGTCGGCTACGACATCGATATTGCCAATCTGATCGCCGAGAAATTGGGCGTGAAGGTCGAGCTCATGCCGGTCACCAGCGCCAACCGCATTCCCTATCTGCAGACCAACAAGGTCGATCTGGTGATTTCCAGCCTCGGCAAGAACCCCGAGCGCGAGAAGGTCATCGATTTCTCGACCGCCTACGCGCCGTTCTTCAACGGCGTTTTCGGGCCAGCCGAATTCGCCGTCGCGAAGCCCGAGGAACTCGCCGGCAAGGTGGTCGGTGTCACCCGCGGCGCAGTCGAGGATCTGGAACTGACGAAGGTCGCGCCGACCGACACGATCATCAAGCGCTATGAGGACAACAACGGCACGATCTCCGCCTTCCTTTCCGGGCAGGTCGAAGCTGTCGCGACCGGCAACGTCGTTGCCGCGGCCATACTCGCCAAGAACCCGCCGAAGCGGCCGGAGCTCAAGTTCCTCATCAAGAATTCGCCCTGCTACATCGGCCTCAGCAAGGAACAGCCCGCGCTCCTCGAAAAGGTCAACGGTATCATTGCCGCCGCCAAGGCGGATGGTTCGTTGAACGCCATTTCGCAGAAATGGCTCGGAACCGATTTGCCCACCGATCTCTAATCAGCCGGCCGCCATCCCGCGCGGGAGATTACCGGACGGGATGGCGTCGCCGAATGTTTGCTAAACAGGGGTGCGCCTTTGAATTATCAATTCGAATTCGGCTGGCTCGCCGAATATTATCCGCAGATCGTCAAGGGGATCGGGATCACGGTCGAACTGATCGCGGTCGGCGCCGTTGCCGGCATTTCGCTTGGCATCTTCTGCGCCTGGGTGAGGGCGCTCGGCCCTGCCTGGCTAAAGCCGATCATCGCGCTTTACGTCGAACTGATCCGCAACACGCCGTTCCTCATCCAGATCTTCTTCATCTTCTTCGGGCTCCCTTCGCTCGGTCCGCAGCTCAGTGAACTGCAGGCGGCCAATGTCGCCATGGTCGTCAATCTCGGCGCCTATAGCTGCGAAATCATCAGGGCCGGTATTCAGGCGACGCCGAAGGGCCAGTTCGAGGCGGGCGCCAGCCTCGCCATGACGCGTTTCGAGACCTTTCGCCATGTGGTTCTCGTACCGTCGCTTCAGCGGATCTGGCCGGCGCTCTCCTCGCAGGTCGTCATCGTCATGCTCGGCTCGGCCGTCGTTTCGCAGATCGCCGCGGAAGACCTGACGTTTGCCGCGAATTTCATCCAGTCGAGAACCTTCCGCGCCTTCGAAGCCTATATTGTCTCGACTACCGTCTATCTGGCGCTCGCGGTCCTGCTTCGCCAGGTGCTGGCGATGGTTGGCGGGCTCATCTTTCCGAGGAGGGCGGTGCCATGATCGAGTTCACGATCTGGGACATTTTGCGGAACCTGCTGCTTGCCACCCGCTGGACGATTGTCCTGTCGCTCGTCTCGTTCATCGGCGGCGGTATCGTCGGGCTGGTCCTGCTTTTCCTGCGCGTCAGCAAGCGCCAATGGTCGCGGTCGCTCGCGAAATACTACATCGAGCTGTTCCAGGGCACGCCGCTGCTGATGCAGCTCTTCATCGCCTTCTTCGGCCTTGGTCTCTTCGGCATAGACGTGCCGGCCTGGCTTGCCGCCGGACTGGCCTTGATCTTCTGGTCCGCCGCCTTTCTCGGCGAGATCTGGCGCGGCTGCGTCGAGGCGATCGCCAAGGGCCAATGGGAAGCCGCCGCCAGCCTCGGCATGGGCCGGCTGCAGCAGATGCGCTACGTCATCCTGCCCCAGGCCATGAAAATCGCGGTCCCACCGACAGTCGGGTTCTCCGTTCAGGTCATCAAGGGCACGGCGCTGACCTCGATCATCGGTTTTGTCGAACTGTCGAAGGCCGGCACCGTCGTCACCAACGCCACCTTCCAGCCCTTCACCGTCTACGGCCTCGTCGCCCTCATCTATTTCGCGCTTTGCTGGCCGCTCTCCTGGAGCAGCCAGATCCTCGAAAGGAAGCTCAATGTCGCTCATAGAAATTACTGAGGTCCGCAAAAGCTACGGCGAGAACGAGGTGCTGAAGGGCATCAATCTCGATGTCGAGCCGGGCGAGGTGATCGCTATCATCGGCAAGAGCGGTTCGGGCAAGTCGACGCTCTTACGCTGCATCAACGGCCTCGAGACGATCAGCAAGGGCTCAATCTCCGTTGCGGGCGCTCAGCTTCACGACGATGAAGTGCACCTGAAGGCGCTGCGCCTGAAGATCGGCATGATCTTCCAGCAGTTCAATCTCTTCCCGCATCTGACGGTTGGCGGCAACGTCATGCTGTCGCAGATGGTGGTCAAGAAGACGGCGAAACCGGAGGCGGAGAAGATGGCGCGCAGGATGCTGGAGCGCGTCGGCCTGGAGCAAAAATTCGACGCCTATCCGGACGAGCTCTCTGGCGGACAGCAGCAGCGCGTGGCGATCGCTCGCGCGCTTGCGATGCAACCGATGGCGCTGCTTTGCGACGAGATTACCTCGGCGCTTGATCCGGAACTGGTCGCCGAAGTGCTGGCGGTCGTGCGCGAGCTTGCCGCCGAAGGAATGACGCTGCTCATGGTGACGCACGAAATGAAGTTCGCCCGCGATGTCTGCTCGCGTGTCGTCTTCATGTATCAGGGCCGCGTGCACGAGATCGGACGGCCGGAGGATGTCTTTGCCAATCCGCAGACGCCGGAGCTGAAGCAGTTCCTCGGCTTGCACTGAGCAGGCGATCGGTCGGCGGATACCCGGCCGGTCGCTCTTGCCTGTAGGCTCAAGGGCGCACGATGAGGTGCCCTTTCATATTGGGGTGGTAGCGGCAGATATAGTCGAAGCTGCCTGGCTCCTGCAGTACGAGGCGCCCCGATTTTTTCGCAGGGAGGAGCACTTCCGCGCCTCCCTGCACGGTAGCGGTGTGAACGAGCGCATCCCTGTTGATCCACTCGATTTCATCGCCCACCTTCGCCTCGATCTCCGCGGGCGCGTAGGCGAGGCGGTCGATCGTGACCTGAACGGTTTCTGCCTGTGCGGGAACGGCGATGGCCGCCGCGCCCAAGAACAGCGCCAGAAAAGCGCGTCTCGCAGGGTTCGCGCTCATTTCAGCTCCGTCGCGACGTGTTCGGCGTGCTGCTGATGGCCCTGGAAGAGCTTGAGCCCGGTCTCGAGCAGAGACTTGAGCTCGGCATTTTGCGCAGACGGGATCAGCAGAGTTTCCAGTGCGCCGTTGACCTGCTTGTGGTAGGCGATCTCATTCTCGACATAGGCCCTGTCGAAGTCCGCCCCCGTCAGCTTCGCCAGTTCCTCGCGCTTGGTTTCGGCCGCCTGCGACAGAGCTTTGCTGGTGTCGTTGTCTTCCGGCGCAACGTTGAGCTTCTTGACGAGATCGAGCGCCTGCTTGTTCACAGACTCGTGGTCGCGCACCATGCTCTCGGCGAATTCGACGACGGTCTTGTTTTTCGACGTTGCAATGGCCTGTTTCGCCGCTTCAACATCGATCACACCTGCGGTGTAGGCGATATGCGCGATCTGTTGATCCGTCGGCTTGTCGGCGGCGAGCGCCCAATTACTCCCGAGCAACAGGGCGATTGCAGCGGCTGCGGTGGCTAAGCGTATGGTCATCGGATGTCCCTTTCCAGCAATTCAGAGTCCTACAGCGTCCTTTGCGCGTCTGATAAGACGCGCGGCGCTGTAGAAGATCAAAGCGTGATGTCCAATTGACGTGCTTTGGATGCTTCGCGGGTCGAAACGTTCCCGATTATCCGCCGCCGGTCCCTGGATCAGGGCGCGAGATGCGAGCGAGGACCGCCTCCGTTAGGCGCTCGCAGCGTTTGCCCGCGAAGGGAAAGGCGTCCATTAGGACGGGGCCGATCTGGCGCTCCAACCGTTCCTTCAGCAGGTGTCGAGCCCGATGAAGCCGCGTCCGGACGGTCTCGGGGCGGAGCGCCAGCAGACCGGCGGTCTCTTCGTTGCTGAGGCCCTCGATCACGCGCATGACGAAGACCGTGCGGTAGATGTCCGGGAGCTGGTCGGTCGCCTTTTCGACCAGGTCGAGAATTTGTCTCTGTGCCATCGTCTTTTCCGGGTCGTCGGCGTTTGCGTTGAGTGGGAAGGCGATGATCTCCGCCTGATGGGCTTGCGACATGTCTTCGGTGAGCCGTTTCCTGCGCCGACTTTGGCGCAGTCGGCCCAAGGCCTCGTTGATCACGATGCGCGACAGCCATGTGGTAATCGCCGAGTCGCCGCGGAACTCGGAAAAATGCGTGAAGGCGCGGACATAGGCTTCCTGGAGAACGTCCTCCGCATCGCTGTTGTTCTGCACGATGCTCCGCGCGATGCGATAGAGTTTCCGGTTGTGCGTCTGCATGATCGCGCGGAAGGCGTCGATGTCACGCGACGGCATCTCTCGTTTTCGGGAAGGGACTGCTTCGGCGATGGGCATGGCGTGGCTCCTTGTCGCACATTGGATGCCGGACCCGCTCAAACGTTCCCAAATGTGCAGGTGACTGCCATTCTATCGCGATCGCCTCAACGCTTCGACCCTACACGCCGCGCGTCTTATCAGACGCGCAAAGAACGCTGCAGCACTTCGAATCGCTGCATGTTTTGTCCTTAAATCGGTGTGCAAAAGCCTTCAAAAGAGAAAGCCCGGCGCGGGAGGAGTTGCGCCGGGCTTTCGATCCTGATCGGCAACTGGGAGGAGGAGGGTTGCCGATCCCACGATAGAGCCGGGAGGAGGAAGACTCTATCGATAAGTCATACAATAATGCTGCGATGCAACATCTTCAAGTCCGACGTGGTAAATTTCTACGCAATCGAGATATGGAATTGCAACAGTGTCGGCTGATCGTGCGCGGATGCCTGGTGCGTGCAACCGCTCGCCGAGCGATGCGCTTGCATTCGCCGCTGTCTGCGCCAGATCTAGAGGATCCCCAAGACGAAGGAGGCAGCCATGGCGGAGGATCATCGCAAGGCCGCTCTGGTGCGGATCACCGGAAGAGTGCAGGGCGTCGCCTTCCGCGTCCGGACCCGCGACGAAGCGGCGCGGCTCGGCCTGGCGGGTTGGGTCCGCAACGAACGCGACGGCTCAGTCACCGCTCTGATCGCCGGACCCGAGGCGGCGATCTCGATGATGTTGAGCCGGTTCTGGAAAGGCCCGCCGGCAGCACGGGTCTCGAACGTCAAGAGCGAAGATGCCTCCTCCGTGCACGCGCCCGTGGGATTTCACATCACCGATTGACACGACGGTCGGTAGATACTGGTGTCGCGCCGGTGCGGGGTCATACCCGCTCCAGCGCCACCGCGATGCCCTGGCCGACGCCGATGCACATGGTCGAGAGCGAATAGCGCCCGCCGGTCTCGGCGAGTTCCAATGCCGCCGTGCCGGTGATGCGTGCGCCCGACATGCCTAGCGGATGGCCGAGCGCGATCGCGCCGCCGTTGCGGTTGACGCGGGCGTCATCGTCGGCGATGCCGAGTTCACGCAGCACGGCCAGTCCCTGGCTTGCGAAGGCCTCGTTGAGTTCGATCACGTCGAACTGCTCCTGCCTCATGCCGAGCCGCGCCATAAGCTTGCGGGAGGCGGGGATCGGGCCGATGCCCATCACCCGCGGCGGCACGGCCGCGGAGGCGCCGCCGAGGATGCGGGCGATCGGCGTCAATCCATGCTTCCAGGCGGCTTCCTCCGAGGCGATGATGAGCGCCGCCGCACCGTCGTTAACGCCCGAGGCATTGCCGGCGGTGACGGTGCCGCCTTCGCGGAAGGGTGCCTTGAGCTTGGCAAGCGCTTCCATCGTCGTCGCCCGGGGGTGCTCGTCCCTATCGACAACGACGGGCTCGCCCTTCTTCTGCGGAATTGTGACCGAGACGATCTCCTTGGCAAGGCGGCCGTTCGCCTGCGCCGCGGCCGCCTTGGCCTGGCTGCGGACGGCGAAGGCATCCTGGTCGTCACGGGAAACGCGATAGTCCTCGGCGACGTTCTCGCCGGTCTCCGGCATGGAATCGACGCCGTATTGCCTCTTCATCAAGGGGTTGACGAAGCGCCAGCCGATGGTGGTGTCGTGGATCTCGGCATGCCGCGAGAAGGCGCCTTCGGCTTTCGGCAAAACGAAGGGCGCGCGCGACATGGATTCGACCCCGCCGGCGATCATCAGTTCGGCTTCGCCCGACTTGACCGCGCGCGCAGCGGTAATGACAGCGTCCATGCCCGAGCCGCAAAGCCGGTTGATCGTCGTGCCGGGAACGGAAAGCGGAAATCCGGCGAGCAGCAGCGACATGCGTGCGACGTTGCGGTTGTCCTCGCCTGCCTGGTTGGCGCAGCCGAAGATCACGTCGTCGACGGCTTCCCAATCCACCGAAGCATTGCGCTCCAGGAGACTTTTGAGCGGGATCGCGCCAAGATCGTCGGCCCGCACGGAGGACAGCGAGCCGCCGAACCGGCCGATCGGCGTGCGGATATAGTCGCAGATGAAAACGTCGCGCATCAGGCGGCCTCCTTGCCCGTCTCGGTGCCCTGATGGGCCTTCTTGGTGCGGGCGTTGATGTCGCGCAGCACCGCAAGTTCTGTCTCCGACGGCACCGGCGTCTCGATGACGGCATCGGCGAACTTGATCGCCCAGCCGCAGTTTTCGACGATCTTGTCGCGCGTGACGCCGTGATGAATCGAGACGACGGTCAGTTCCTTCGTCTCGGGATCGGGCTCGAGGATGCAAAGGTCGGTGATGACGCGGGTCGGCCCTTTCGTCTTCATGCCGAGCCGTTCGCGGTGGTCGCCACCTTCGCCATGGCCCATCGAGGTGACGAAGGGCAGCTTCTCGACGAAGCCGCGCTTCGAGAGAGCCATGGTGATGAAGATGCGGCCGCAATTGGAGGCGATCTCCGGCGCGCCGCCACCACCCGGCAGGCGGACCTTCGGGTGGTCGTAGGGGCCGACGACCGTGGTGTTGAGGTTGGCGAAGCGGTCGATCTGCGCGCCGCCGAGAAAGCCGGTGGTGATGCGCCCGCCCTGCAGCCAGTAGCGGAACATTTCCGGGACCGAGACGGTGAAGAGCGCGGTGTCGCAAAGCTCGCCGTCGCCGATCGACAGCGGCAGCACGTCCGGCTTGGTGCCGACGGTGCCGCTCTCGTAGATCAGCGTGATGTCCGGCGCATGCGTCAGCCGGGCGATGTTGCAGGCAGCCGAGGGCGCGCCGATGCCGACGAAGCAGACATCGTCGTTGGAAAGTTCGCGCGACGCGGCGATCGTCATCATTTCCGTGGGTGTGAAATCCGTCATCGTGTCCTCCTCACGCGGCCTTTGCCGACTTTACGGCGTGTCTGGCGAAATCCTCGGGCCTTGCGTCGAGCACGTTCTCCTTGATCCACGCGGTAAACGCTTCGCGGTCGCGGGCGATCTCGTCCCAGGCGATGTAGAAGGCGTTGGAGCGCGGGTAATAGCCATGCGCATAGGACGGGAAGGCGCCGCCCGGCACGTGGGCGACTGCCGTCACCGCCCAGGTCGGCAGCACGACCGAATTGGGGGAAGGCGGGACAAGCTCGTCGACGATCTCCTCGACGGTCACGATCGAGCGCCTGGCGGCAAGCACCGCTTCCTTCTGCACGCCGACAATGCCTTCGAGGAGCACGTTGCCCTTCCGATCGGCACGCTGGGCATGGATGATCGTCACGTCCGGGCGGATCGCCGGCACGGCGGCAAGCACTTCGCCGGTGAAGGGGCAGGTAACGGTCTTGATGTTCGGGTTCACCTTCGGAAGGTCGGCGCCGATATAACCTCTGAGCATCGCGAAGGGCAGGTTTGCGGCGCCTGCTTCATAGGCGTTGGCCATGGCCGCATGGGAATGTTCCTCGATTTCGAGCGGCCGCGGCCATTGATTTTCGACCGCGTCGCGGAAGCGATGCAGCGAGCCGACGCCCGGATTGCCGCCCCAGGAGAATTTCATGCTCCGTGCAGCGCCGACGCCGATCAGCTGGTCGTAGAGGATGTCCGGCGTCATGCGGACGAGGAAGAGATCCTTCCTGCCCTGGCGGATTACCTCGTGCCCGGCGGCGTAGGGGATGAGATGGGTGAAACCTTCCATGGCGATGGTATCGCCATCCTTCACGTTTTCGGCGACCGCCTCGGCGAGCGACAATATGCGAGCCATTCTGGCCCTCCTCCGTTGATGTTGCCGACCTGGGATGCTCCTCGGAGGGCCAGGGGTCCGCGAGGCTTTCGTCGTCGGCGATGGCGCAAATAAGCGCTCGTTTCGGCCGCTCGTCAAACATTTTGTGCGATAGTTGACTTTAGTTCATATATCGCACAAAATGGGTTGTATGAATGAGGTGAGCGAATCATGCGGGAAACGGATTTCGTCAGCGGCTTTGCGCGCGGGCTGAAGGTCATCGAGGCGTTCGGAGAGGCGCGGCCGCGCCTGACGATTGCAGAGGCTGCGAAGATCACCGAGCTTGACCGCGCCACGGTGCGGCGCTCGCTGCTCACGCTTTCCGAACTCGGCTATGCCGACTACGACGGCAAGTTTTTCACGCTGACCCCGAAAATCATGCGGCTCGGCCACGCCTATCTGTCGGCGACACCTTTGCCGGCACTCGTCCAGCCCTATCTCGACCAGCTTTCGGAAAAGGCGGGCCAGAGCGCGTCGGCCTCCGTGCTCGACGGCACGGAGGTCGTCTATGTGGCGCGCGCCTCGCAGCGCCGGGTGATGTCGATCAACCTGATGCCGGGGTCGCGCCTTCCCGCCTATTGCGCCTCGATGGGCCGCGTGCTGCTCGCCGCACTTCCTGAAACGGAAGCGCGCGAGATCCTGAAACGCACCGAGCTAAGGGCCAACACGCCACGCACGAAGACCGATCCGGAAGATTTGATCGAGGAACTGCGCCGGGTTCGCGCGCAGGGCTACGCGGTCATCGACCAGGAGCTCGAGCTCGGACTTTGCTCGATCGCGGTGCCTTTGATGAACGCGCGCGGGCAGGTGGTCGCGGCGCTCAATATCGGTGCTCCGGCCGCCCATGTTGCAGCCTCTGAACTCGCAGAACGTTACCTGCCCTTGCTCAAGGAGACGCAAGGTGCATTGCGGCCGCTTGTGCAATAGGCGCGACCGAGAAAACTGACGCCTCGTACACGCCTCGGCTTCAGCTTTGGGTGGAGGGCGGAGATTCCTTGTCGTTGTTCAGACTTCCCCCATTTGCATGAGCACGTCCTGAACCAGGGCCTCCGGAGATTTCTTGGCCGTATCAATCATTACGCGATCCATGGACCACGGCTCATATTCGGCGCGACGTTCTTGCACACGCTCCCACGGTATGTCAGGCATGCCTGTAATGCCGCGAACCCGGTTTTCAATTCTCTTGCGATGAACACCCTCATCGGAACAGTAGGCTTCAACGAAAATCAGCTTGCTCTTTTGACGTTCCGATAATCGGACCCATGTCGCTCTCGCAGCTTCCACAGGGTTCACAGCATCCACAATGACAGTTAAACCGACCTTCAGGTTCTCTTCCGCCACAGCTGCCGCAACTTCATAAGCAGCTATTCCCGTCATATGCTTGGGAATATCAGATCGCCACATTGCAGCCTCTATCGGATCAACAGAGAGAATGGGCGCGCCAATCGTCCTGGCAAGCCCTTCAGCGATGATGCTTTTCCCTGAACCTGGCAGTCCTGCTGTAACAATCAGTCGAGTTCGGCGCACAGTTCTCTCCCCCATGGATTCATCCAAGATATGCGACGTATTTGAATGTTGCATATGGCTGCTTAGGGCCGAAGGCGTGACTAGCCGATGTCGAGCACACTGGTTAGCGACGTTTGAGTTCCTCTGATGACGAAAGCTGCGGCGTCCGAGTCGCTAAAAGGGTTGGTCGGCATCAAAGGTTAGCCAATCGCCGATCAACTTGGACATTCTGGCAGTTAGCACTTGAGAACCAAAGGTCTTTGTAGATTGCAATGGCCGTCTCGTCTGGCGAGCGATCCCGCGTCAGCCAGACCGAGCGTATCGACCAGGCCTCGGCCGAAGTTGGAAACTTGCTGCATTCGGCGCTATCCGATGCACCGACGCAGGGAACGAACCAAGCTGGCATTAGTGGCCGCGCTTCGTAGCCTGCGGCTGTCCGAGTGATCAGGACTGCAAGACCGGTCCTCTTGTTTGCCTGCCAAGGAAAGATCATACGGCCTCCTGGGAGCAGTGCTTCGAGCCAGTGCGCTGGAAGCGCGACGACGCCGGCACTCACATAGACGAGATTGGCGCTCCGCATGGGCAAAGCCGTCGCGTCATCATTGGTGAGCGCAACACCCTCAAACGGCTCGAGGTTTTCCCGCGCGCGATCGGCTAGGCGCCGGTCGATCTCAAAAGCGTGAACATGCCCGTTTTGCAGCACCAGCAACGCTAGCAGCGCGGTATAGTAGCCTGTTCCCGCCCCGACATGGATTACCACATCACCGGACTTCGGGGCCGCCGCGCCAATCAAGGCTGCGTGGAGGAACGGTTCGCCGTTGTTGATGCCCTTCGTGACATCCAGTGCGACAAGGACATTCTGATAGACGTAGCAGGGATCGGCGCTGGGCGTCTCTATGTAGCGTCGATTGACTTTGATCTGCCACGGCCCGGGACCCAGGAACGCCTCGCGCGGGACAAGCTCAAAAATCCGCTCAAGCCGTTCATCTGCTGAGTTACTGGCAACCGCCATCATCCTCGCGTGGAATGCGCGTATCTCATCCAGGCTGGCACGGCGATTTGTAGTCATTACCTCCCTCCGTCCGCGGCAAGATATTTTCGGCCGGCCGCCCACTCCCGTTGGTGACATAGGCTATAGCAGACAGCCCTCAGATGAGAAGCTAAGATCTTCTGTCATCAGGAGTTGCATTGCGCCCGTTCCGTTGCATTCTGTCCGGATCGGCGCCGCTGATGCACCGATATATTCAAATCCCGATTTCTCGCGGCCGATAGGATCCGTGTCTAATCGCAACGATCCCTTCGCCCTTAGCCGGAGCCGTCATGTCGTTTTCGGATCTCATCTATCGTCCCTTCGAGACGCTCATTCGTCCGCTCGACATTCCTTACGCGCCGCTGCCGTCACGCGGGCCTTTCGCGCTGCTCGTGCATTTCGCTTCGATGTTCCGCGGCGTGCTCGCGGCCGTCGCCATCCTCATGATTGCCATCGAAGGCATCAATCTCGCGACGATCTGGGGGATTTCCTTCGTCGTCGACGGGGTGACCGCCAAGGGCGCAGCTGCTTTCCTCGACGGGAATTGGCCGACGCTAGCCGTCCTCGGCGTGCTGATTTTCCCGGTGCTGCCGCTGCTGATCTTCCTCGGCAACACGCTGAACTCGCAGACCGTGGACGTATGTATGCCGGCCGCGATGCAATGGCAGGGCCACAGGGCGGTGGAGCGCCAGGACCTCGCCTTCTTCCACGATCTTTTCGCTGGCCAGGTGGCGACGCGCATTTCCCAGGTCGCGTCCGCCGTGCAGCAGCAGATTGTCGTGGCCTTCTACCAGGTGCCGCTCTTCCTGGTACAGTTTGTCGGCTCGCTCGTTTTGCTCAGCGCGCTCTCCTGGCCGCTGGCGCTCCCG
This sequence comes from Sinorhizobium sp. 8-89, assembly GCF_030124325.1. Classification (GTDB taxonomy): domain Bacteria; phylum Pseudomonadota; class Alphaproteobacteria; order Rhizobiales; family Rhizobiaceae; genus Sinorhizobium. The sequence continues at coordinate 30,081 of NZ_JASKLR010000020.1, read as the reverse complement.
GTTTTCGTCTGGATTGCTGCCAACATCGCGCTTGCGGTGGCGGCGGTGCCACATTTTTCCTGCGTTCGCGCAGGACCGCCCGCGCGCGCAGCCTCGTCGTCGGCGCCATGACCGATCTCTACAGCAACATCCAGATGGTGAAGCTGTTCGCGGCAGAAGACAGCGAAGCGGGCGCGATGCGCAAGATCATGGAGAACGCCGTCGAGAGCCAACAGCGCGAAAGGCGGATCCACTTGACGACCGACACGTGCGTCATCCTGATCAATACGGTCCTCACACTCGCTATTTCCATCATCGGCTTCTGGGGGCTTGTGGGTGGTTTCGTCACCATCGGCAGTTCGTCGCCTCGATCGCTATCGTGCTGCGGCTCAACGCCAACTCCCGTGCCTTCCTGCAGATGGGACAGCAGATTTTCCAGGCGGTGGGAACGATCCGCGACGCCATGCCCGTCGTGACTACGCCGCCGACTATCATCGACATGCCGGACGCCAGGTCGCTCACGGTGACAGCCGGAGAGGTCGAGTTCAGGAACGTGCAGTTTGAGTACCGGCAGGGACAGGGGGTGATCGAAGGCCTGTCGCTCACCGTGCGTGCCGGCGAGAAGGTGGGGCTTGTGGGTCTCTCAGGCGCCGGCAAGTCGACCCTGGTCAGCCTGCTCCTCCGCTTCTTCGACCTGAAGGGCGGCGCGATCTCCATAGACGGGCAGGATATACGGAGCGTCACGCAGGCGAGCCTGCGTGAGAGCATCGGCGTGGTCACCCAGGACGTGTCGCTGCTGCATCGCTCGGTCGGCGACAATATCCGCTACGGTCGGCCAAGCTCCTCGCGAGAAGAGGTGGAACATGCCGCGAGGCTGGCCGAAGCGGACGGCTTCATCGCCAACCTCAAGGACAGCGGTTACGACGCCTTCATCGGTGACCGCGGCGTAAAACTGTCCGGAGGCCAGCGCCAGCGCGTCGCTATCGCCCGCGTCCTGCTTAAGGACGCGCCCATTCTCGTGCTCGACGAGGCGACGTCAGCATTGGATAGCGAAGCCGAGGCCGCGGTCCAGGACAAGCTCGCCCTGCTGATGGAGGGAAAGACGGTGATCGCCATCGCGCATCGCCTCTCCACCATTGCCAGCATGGACCGGATCGTCGTGCTCGATAAAGGCCGCATCATCGAGGAAGGAACGCCCTCGGTGCTGCTCGAACGAGACGGGCTCTACGCGCGGCTATGGAAGCGGCAGACGGGTGGCTACATTGCCGATACGGTCGAGACGACGTGAACCGGCTCTGAGGCCGCCTCAATTCCATGCCGCCAGGGATAGCGAGTGTCCGCTTCGAGGCGGCAAAGCGCCTGTTCCGCCCGTGCGCAGGCGAGCCTCCTCCTGCGACCACCGCAAAACGCAGGATGGCGGATTCGGGGCGCTTTGCTGCCGATCCCGTAAATCTGCCCTTATGCTGCATTGCGGCAAAAATCGCCTCATCGGCCATGAATTCACCAAAACTTCGCGACAGAACGCTATTGCGGGTTGTCCGTCGGGCACGGAATACCTCTCGCAAGCGGCAAGTCGGCCGGCACTACCCTCCCATGTCTGGCGAGACTTTCACACGGGGATGACGGAACATGAAAGTTGTAGTCGAAAATACCGTCTGCTTGAACACGGGCGACGCGGCCATTCTTTTCGCGATCAGGCATATCCTGAAATCGATACTGGGTGAGAAAGTGGAATTGCTGGTGCTCGACAGCCAGCCGGACGTCGCGGCGCGACTGTATCCGAAAGAGCAATATCCCGACATCGAGCTACGGAAACTCCCGTCGGAATCGATCTTCAAGTACAAATACGACGACAATACCGTTAAAAATGCGCTGAAGCAGGTCTATAACCAGGCTGCCTTCCACGCGCTCCGCCATCTCGGCAGCGGCAACTATCTCGACAGGCGCTTCTTCAGCGACGAGGACCGGAAGAGTCTTGCACTCTACAAGGGCGCCGATCTGGTGATCACCACGGGCGGCACCTATCTCGTCGAAAACTATTCGCTCGAGCGGCGCATCAACCAGTTCAAGCTCGGCGAGATGCTTGGCAAGAGAACGATCTTCTTCACCCAGTCTCTGGGGCCGTTCGAGAAGCCTTACAATCTCCGGATGCTGCCGCCGATTTTTGCCCGCAGTCCGCTGATCCTCCTGCGCGACGTCCGTTCGCGCGACCATATCCTCGATCTCGTCGACGATCCCAAGAAATGCCACGTGGTCGCCGATTCCGTCTTCGCGCTTGCGGAGGTGGAGCGGATCAAGGCGCTGCTGCTGATCGGGCGCCCAGCGCCAACTGGCCGCGTCGGCATCTCCGTACGGCACTGGCATTACGTCAAGGGCGGCGACGGCGGCATGGGCCGGTATATCGATTCCGTCCGCGAGATCGCGACGAAGCTCGTGCGCGACCACGGCAAGAAGGTCACTTTCATTTCGACCTGCCAGGGCGTGCCGGAATATGCCCATGACGACTCGAAGACGGCGAAGCTGATCGTCTCGGGACTGGCGCCCGACATCGCCGAGCACGTGACGGTCGACGCGTCGTTCCACACGCCGGAGCAGTTGATGACGATCGCGAGGGAGCTCGATTTCGTCGTGGCGACGCGCATGCACATGATGATCATGTCGCTTTGCGTCGGTACGCCGGTGCTGCCGATCGCCTACGAGTTCAAGACCAAAGAAGTCGCCAAGCGCGTTGGCGTCGACGATGTCCTGCTCGACATCGATACGGTCACGCCGGAAGAGGCGAGCGGCAAGCTCGACCGCTTCGTCGGCAATCTCGATCACTATCGCGAGGTGAGCCTCAAGGCCGTGCTCGAGGAGCACGCCTCGGCGATGTCGGCGGCGGATCTCCTCCGCCCTCTGATCGAAGGCCTATCGGCGAATGGCGCTCATGGCCTTCGAAAGGACGTCGAACAGGACTTTGCGAGGCTGGCGTAGGGCAAGTGCGAAGATGAGCGCCAGCCCGTAGTTGAGGCAGATCGCGGAAGCGAGGGCGAGGAAGTCCGATGAACCGGTTAGGGCTTCCGGCAGCATCCGATAGCAGATCCAGGCGGCCAGGGCCGACACCAGAAAGAGGCCCTGGACGTAAAGGAAATCAATCGCCGAGACTGGCCCCACCCGCTGCAACAACCAGGCGAGCACCGGGACGCGCAAGACGTAGCCGCTGACCGCATAGGCGGCTGCGACACCAATCGCGCCCCATTGCAGGCCGACAACGAAGGAGAGCACCGTCGTCAGCGACGAGTATATGCCCCAGCGGAACATCGTCTTCGTTTCGCCCTGGCAGATGAAGATCCAGCCCGTGGTGCTCGAAACCGGCTGCATCAGGCTCGCGATCCCAAGCCAGGCGAAAATGGGGGCGACCGGCAGCCATTGTTCACCGAAGAGGATGCTGACGGTCGGTTCAGCGGCCGAGGTCACCGCCGCAATGCCGGGCATGGTGACTGCCGCGAGCAGCCAGTTTGTGCGCAGGTAGATATCGCGAAAGCGGAGCTTGTCTTCCTGGATGCGGCTCATCAGCGGGATCATCACGCGCGACAGCGGCTGCGTGATGTTCTGCAGCGGGAACAGGAGAAGCTTGTAGGCGCGATCGTAATAGCCGAGCTCGATCGGCCCGGAAAACTTGCCGATCAGAACGTTGTCGAGATTGCGCGAAAAGAAATTGACGAGGTTGAAACCGGTGAGATTGGCGCCGAACGAGATGATGTCACGGTCGATTGCGAATGCCGGCCGGCCGGGCATCCAGCGCGTCGTCCACCACGCCGCGAGGAGCGCGACGGCGGCAGACGCCGCAGGCCCGATGACAAGCGACCAGTAGCCCATCCCGAGATAGGCGGCCGTTGCGGTGACCAGAAGGCCCACGACCGCAGCGTAGACATCGTTCAACGCCAATTGTCCGAATTTGAGATGCCGGTTCATCAAGGCGAGCGGAAGGGCAGCCAGGCTGCCGAGCAACAGCGGCAGCGCGGCGGCAATCGCAATGGCCGTCATGCGCTGGTCGCCGTAAAAAAAGGCGATGGCGGGCGAGAGGGCGACGACCACCAGGGTGCAGACGAGACCGACGAGGGTACTTATCCAGAAGACCTGATTAAGCTCTCTCTCTCCGATCTCCTTGCGCTGGATAACCGCCTGTTGAAGCCCAAGATTCTGAAAAAGCCCGACGAAGGCGACGATCGGGCTGACCGATGCGACGAGGCCGAAGTCCTCCGGCGCGAGCAAACGCGCGAGCACGATGACGGAGACGAACTGAACGACCATGCGAATGGCCTGGGCGCCACCTGTCACCAGCCCGCCGCGAAGCGCGAGGCGACCGAATCGGATGTTTTCTGCGTTCAAGCGACTTGCCTCGTTCCGGCGAACCGACTGATGATTTTGGCGAAATCGTTGTCGAGTGCCTCCATGTCGAATTCGGCCTCGACCTTCTTTCTTGCTTGCAGCGCTATGCGCTCGCAGTGCTCGGGATGCTCCGCGACGAAGCGCAGCCGGTTCGCGAGCGTCCCGACGTCCTTTTCGTCCGCGAGGAAGCCCGTCTCCTGGTCCTCGACCAGTTCCGGAATACCGGAATGATTGGAACTCACCACCGTCAAACCGGCTGCCATGGCCTCCATCAGCGCCACGGGGATGCCTTCGACATCGCCGTTCTTGGCGGTGACGCTCGGCAGCACGAAGGCGTGGGAGCGCCGGAGCCATTGCTTGACGTCCTTGTGGGCAAGGCTGCCGAGGAAGGAAACGCGACCGGCGATGTCGAGTTCGGAAGCCAGCGCCTCGAGTTTTTGCCGCAAAGGGCCGTCGCCGATGATCGTGTAGTGCCAGTCGAGTTCCGGCGCGTCGGCACGAACTCGTGCGAGCGCGCGCAGCGCGTATTCCACGCCCTTTTTTTCGGCCAACCGGCATACGGAAATCAATTGCAGCGGCACGCCGCGCCAGGATCTCCATCCATAGGAAATGTTTCGCAGATCAATCCCCATATGGTGCACGGCGACCTTGGCTTGCGGCGCCCCGGCGTCCACAAGAACGCGGCGGAAATAGTCGTTCACGGTCAGGTTGAGAGTGCCGTGTTCGAAGAGGTCATTGTATCGGCTGAGGCCACGCTCGCGCAGCGGGACGCCGACGTCATAGCCGTGGAAGATCGTGACGATCGGAGGTTTCAGCCTCTTCCATTTCTTCAGCCGCGCGGCGCGGGCGCCGTTATGTCCGAAATGAGCGACGACGACGTCGCATTCGTTCAGGCGAGCGACCGACGACAGGTCGAGTGCGGTGGAGACCTTGTCGCGAAGTTTCGCGGGCAGACGCCCGACCGTCGGACGCGTGCGCGCCGCCGCACCCCACCAGTCGCGGGTTCGTGCGAGAAGCGTCGCAAGCGGCTCCTGCTTGCGATCCGCGAAATTATAGTCCGAGATCCCGTTGCAGACGACATCGACCGTAAAGCCGCGCCGCAAGAGGCCGGCCATCTGGCCGACGACGAAGGTTTCCGAAAGCGACGGAAACTGACCAACTATGAAACCGATACGCATTTTGCCGGTCTCAAGAAGCCTTGAGTGCAGAGGCGCGGCTCGCGGCAGCGCGATCCAGGACCTCGAGGAAGGCCGCAAACTGGCGTTCAGGCTGCATGAGCGGGCGCGCGGCGAATTTCGAGGCGGCCGCCGACAGCCGTTCGTATTCGGCATCGTCGCTCCAGAGGCGGCGGATCGCTCCAGTCCATTCTTCGAGCGGTCCATCGTGGTCGAGAAGGATGCCGCCGTCGCCGATTGCCTCCGGCAATCCGCCGCGCGTCGATCCGACGACCGGAATACCGCTGCAATGGGCTTCGGACGCCACGCGTCCCCAGGCCTCTTCCCATTTGCTCGGCGCCAGCAGGATCTTCGTCCGCCCATAGACGGTTTTCATGTCACTGGTGCGGTTTTCGAGCCGCACGTTCTTCAACGGCGCGATGATCTTCTCGATCTCTGCCCGATGGTCGTCGGCGAGCTTCCAGCTTTCGACGAACAGGAAAGGAATGTCAGGGCATTGTTCGGCGATGCGGACCGCGAGCTCGAATCCCTTTTCCTTATAGGGATTGATGAAGGTCACGTAGTTCCGCGTCGTCGGCGTTTTGTAAGTTTCGGGGTTGATCGTCGGCGGGATGACCACCGAATCGATGCCGTATTTCTGCTTGTAGGTGCGGGCGGTGAATTCCGAATTGGCGATGTAGTAGGCGCCGGTCAGTTCCCTGAGATCGCCCGCGAGTTCGTGAAACTCGACGTTTCTGAGATAGATGACCAGCGGCACATTGTGCACCTGCAGCGCCTTTCCGATCGGGACCGATTTGTGGCACTGCACAACCGCAACGTCGGGGCGGAGCTTATTGACGGCGAAACTTGCTGCCTCCCAGGGATGCCAAGCCCGAACGACGGGATAGCCGGGAAAGCTGTCCATGACGCCGCGCTCACCGGACAACTTGAGCCTGACGCGCGCCTTGAAACCGAACATGCCGTCGCCGAATAATGCGGCCAATACGCCAGCCTCGTGACCACGGTCACGCAATTGCTGGACGAGGTGGTGCGTGCTCGACTGAACGCCGCCGCTGAACTCCGGATAATAACCGTTTCCGCCGGCAAACAGAACTTTCATACCACTGTTCTCCTTCATAGAGACGTTTCACCGTGACCGCTGGCGTCTCACCCGAACGGGCGAGGCGAAAGGCATCAACTCCAGAATGACGGCAATTGTTGGGTCGGTCGCTCCTGGGTGGACGCAACCTGCGATATCAGGCCGCGCGAGTGCGAAGGCCACGGGGCTGGCGCGAGTCCGCGCGCGTTTCCGAAGACGTGTTCATCCGGCCGCAAGAAAACAGTCCTCCACCGAGCAGGGTGACCGTGCGAGACAGGTGCGCAGCATTGCTGCACTGCAGCAGAGAGTGTCATGGCGGAAGCGGATAGTCAATGAACTCACCCGGCCGAGTTAGCTCGAACGGGTATGGGCAGACACCCGAACCGCTCGCTTGACGCCGCGGCCTTTCGAGCCTCAAATCAGCCTCAGAAATAAAAAAACGACGGGCGGGTGCATCATGGCCGAGGACGAACCGGTACTGGAGACAAAACTGACCTCCACCAAACGGCGCTGGGCGGCGGATGGCAAGTTCCTGACCGGGCTCCTCGCACGTCCGGAGACCGACCGTCTGCCCCCCGGCCAGCACCTTGTCAAGGACTGGCCGGTTCTGGATCTCGGGCAGCAGCCGCACATCGTGCCGGAGACGTGGCGACTTGACCTCAAGGGCCTCATCGAGAACCCGCTGTCGCTCGACTGGACGGCGTTTCAGTCGTTGCCGCAGAGCGACAGCCTCTCCGACATACATTGCGTCACGACCTGGTCGCGTTACGACAATCGCTGGCAGGGCGTGCTGACCCGCGACCTGCTCGACCGCGTGATGCCGAAGCCCGAGGCGGAATACGTCATACTGACGAGCTATGACGGCTATACCACTAATCTTCCGCTCGTCGATTTTGCCGCAGAGGACGCGATCCTCGCGACTAGTTGGGAAGGCGCTCCGATCAGCCGCGCCCACGGCGGCCCAATGCGCCTCATCGTACCGCACCTCTACCTCTGGAAAAGTGCCAAATGGCTGACGCGGATCGATTTTCGCGCTGCCGACATGGCCGGCTTCTGGGAGCGGAATGGTTATCACATGCGCGGGGATCCTTGGCGCGAGGAGCGCTATTCCGGCGATTGATGCGGACCCGTTCCTGAGTGCAGCCGGTGAATTTTGCTGCTACAGTCATCGGTTGAGGGCATCGTTTTGCGGGCAATCATTCCAGTCGCCGGAGGAAAGCATGCGCAGTCTGAGCTTGAAGAGCCTGTCCCTTGCTTTGATATTCTCGCTTGTCGCCGTTTCACCGTGGAGCGCCCAGGCGGCGTCGCCGGAGCCGGTCAAAGCCGAGCACGGCATGGTCGTTACCGCCCAGCATCTCGCCTCCGACATCGGCGTGGAAGTTCTGAAGAGGGGCGGCAACGCGGTCGACGCGGCGGTCGCCGTCGGCTATGCGCTCGCCGTCACCTATCCGACCGCCGGCAATATCGGCGGCGGCGGCTTCATGACCATCCGTTTCAAAGACGGCAAGACCACCTTCCTCGACTTTCGCGAACGTGCGCCACTCGCCGCCACCAAATCCATGTATCTCGACGACAAGGGCAATCTCGTCAAAGGCTTGAGCACCAATGGCTATCTCGCCGTCGGGGTGCCCGGACCGGTGATGGGTTTCGAGTACGCGCGCAGCCGCTATGGCACGCGCCCGCTCAAGGAACTGATCGCGCCGGCGATCAAGCTCGCCAAGGAAGGCTTCGTGCTGGAGCAGGGCGACGTCGACTCTTTCGACGGTAAAACGGAGAGGTTGGCGAAGGACCCGGCGGCAGCGGCGATCTTTCTGAAACCCGACGGCAAGCCCTTCGCGGTCGGCGAAAAGCTGATCCAGGCCGATCTCGCCGCCTCGCTTTCGAGCATCTCCGAGAACGGGCCGGACGCCTTCTACAAGGGCGCGATCGCCGACGCGATCGTCAAGGCGAGCGCGGATAAGGGCGGCATCCTCGCCAAGAAGGATTTCGAGCAATATGCCGTTCGCGAGCTTGAGCCTGTGAAATGCAACTACCGCGGCTATGACATCGTTTCCTCGCCGCCGCCGTCGTCGGGCGGCGTCATCATCTGCGAGATACTCAACATCCTCGAGGGCTATCCGCTCTCCTATCTCGGCTACGGTTCGGCGGAGACGGTCCATGCCATGGTCGAGGCCATGCGGCACGCCTATGTGGACCGCAACACCGCGCTCGGCGATCCGGATTTCGTCGAAAATCCTGTCAGCAAACTCGTCGACAAGGCTTATGCCAAGGAGATCCGCGAGAAGATCGAACCCTTCAGGGCCGGCGTCTCGCAGGCGCTGATGCCGGCGGGTTTCGCCGAGAGCAAGGAGACGACCCACTATTCGATCATCGACGATGAGGGCAATGCTGTCGCTGTCACCTATACGCTGAACGGCTCCTTCGGCGCGGGTGTGGTGGCACCCGGAACGGGGATACTGCTCAACAATGAAATGGACGATTTTACCGCCAAGCCCGGCGCGCCTAATCTCTACGGTCTCGTCCAGGGTGAGGCGAACGCGATCGCGCCCGGCAAGACGCCGCTCTCGTCGATGAGCCCGACGATCATCTCCAAGGACGGCAAGCCCTTCATGGTGATCGGCAGCCCCGGCGGCGCGCGTATCATCACCATCACGCTTGAGGCGATCATCAACGTTATCGACCACGGCATGAACATTCAGGAGGCGGTCGACGCGCCGCGCCTCCACCATCAATGGCTGCCGGACAAGGTGTTCATGGAGCCCTATGCGCTCTCGCCGGATACCCGCAAGCTTCTCGCCGCCATGGGCCATGACGTCGAAATCGACGAAAACTGGATGATCTGGGGACAGGCGACCGGCATCCTCGTCGGCGGCGAAAACCTCACGGAGATCGAGGCCGGCGGCGGCGCCCGCTATAACGGGGCCGTCGACAGCCGCATCGGGGCGGGCGCCGCGAGTGGGTATTAAAGCAGTTCCAGGAAAACTGTGTAACTGTTTTCCACCCGAAATTGCGTCGTTTCAAAGGTCAGATCGTTTCACTGTTTCAATAAAACGATGAATGATCTACAGCGCCGCGCGTCTTTTCAGGCGCGCAAAGGACGCGGCAGCACTTTGAATGGCTGCGTGTTTTTGTCCTTAAATCGGCTACGATCCAAGGAAACATGCAGTAAGGCCGGCATAGTGCGGGCGCCGATGACAGTAGCGTTTCCGCAGCAGCTGCCCCTATCGGGGAAGATCGCTGCGCAGCAGGCCGTAAGTTGCGGTGTCCCAGCGTTCGTCGCCGACTTTCACGGACGAGCGGCGCACGCCTTCCTCGATGAAACCGAGGCTGAGATAGGTGCGGATCGCCGCGCTGTTGAAGGTATAGACGTGGAGTTCCAGCCGCTCGAATGCGGGAACCGCAAAGACACGCTGAACGACGAGCCGCAGGAAGGGACGGGCGAGCCCCTGGCCGCGAAAGCGCGGATTGACGGCGACCCGGGTGAGGCGCGCGACGCCGTTCCGCCAGTCGAGGGCGACCTGTGCATGGCCCGCAACAGCGCCTCGCGCGATGGCGGAAAAGATCCAGCGCTTCGGTTCTGAGCCGGCCGTTTCGGCGACCATCGCCTCGAACTGTCCCTTGTCGAGCGGAAAGCGGACATCCGGTCCGCCCCACTGGATGAGCGATTGCAGTGTCGGGAACCAGCTCGGCAGGTCCCGGGCATGGTCTTCCGCGAAATTTTCGAGCTGCAGTTCTGTTTCGGACATGACGGACGGTAGGGATGAAAACGCCAGTGCCGGGCATTCTCGCTATCGGTCGGTGAAAGTAAAGCGCCGCTTCCCGGCACAGCGTTCAGCCCTTCGGCATCGCCACTCCGGCCGCCTCGCGGATGGTCTGTATCAGGATGGCGAGCGGCAGGGACGGGATCGCGTCGGTGCGCATAGTTAGCCCGACCGGCCCCTTGGTCTCGCTGGTGTCGATCGGCAACGTCGCCAGCAGGCCGTCTTCGAAATCGGTCGCGACGACGCCGGCCGAGATGATCCAGATCGCATCGCTCGAGCGCACGAAGGCGCGGCCGAAGGAATCTGAGACCGTTTCGATCTGGTTCGGCAGACTGGCAATGCCGTTCGCAATCAGGAGCCGCTCGACGAAGGGACGAATGATCGACGCACGGGTGGGCATCAGGACGGGATAGTCCCCGAGATGAGCGAAGATCGATTGCTTGCCAGCGATGAGCGGGTGGCCGGGGCGCACAGCAAAGACCACCTGTTCGGAATAGAGGTGCTCGAAGGAAAAGCCGGTCATCTTGTCGGGCGCGGCGAGTCTGCCGACGACAAGGTCCAGGTCGCCGACGCGCAACTGTTCAAGCAGCACCGCGTTTTCTCCGGTGACGATCTTGGTGCGGGTACCGGTTTCCTCCTTGAGAAAGAGCGCCATGGCGCGGGGCATGATGCGGGTGGAAACGGTCGGCAGCGCCCCGACCCGGATCGGCGGACCTTCGCCGGACCGTTCCTGCGAGACCGAGTCGAGCCCCTGCCTGAGCGCTGTCAGCGCGGCACCGGCATGGCGGAGAAAGACCTCGCCATAGCGGGTGATCCTGATGCCGCGCCCCTCCCGCTCGAACACGGCGACGCCCAGCACCTCCTCCAGTTCGCGGATCGTTTTGGTAACCGCCGGCTGACTGACATGCAAGATTCCGGCCGCTTTCATCACGCTCTTCTGGCGCGCGACCTCGACAAATGTCTGCAGATGGCGAAACTTGATGGCATGGTTCTTTAACAATGACGCGATCTCGTGAAATGATCAATGAATTCAACGAGGTTTAGAGGCTGTGCGCACATTAGCGGAGTAGTTTGCTCTCTTATTTTTGGCCTTATTTCAGACAATCTAGTTCCCGATAGCTCACTTGGCAAAGCTTAGATGCCCGAAGTGGGTTGGGATCGCCTCTATATCGGCAGCAAAGATCTCGGCATCGGCAGCAAAGATCTCGGCCGCTTCCCGCCGAGGCTTTGTGGCGTCCAGGTTTTTTCCAGGTTAACGGCCGGCTAGGCCGGCTATGCGGCCGTCGTTGCGGTGCATCACCGTACGGATGGCTCACGACGTCTCGAGCGATTTCACAGAGCGGGCTGTGGCAGAGTTCCCGACAGAGCGGAACGGCACCAGGGACTTTTTCATCCTCAGCACCGATGACATCTACGGAACAAGGCAAGGCCAGCGCCGTTGAGGTTATAGTTCAAAAAGGAGGGTGTACATCATGGCCAAAGAGGGTCGACGTCCTGATCACAAGGAAAGTGAACAGCGGGACAGCACCAAACCCGGCACCATAGTCGCCGGTCCGGATGCCCATGCGCGGGAACGTGCCGGGAAGGCGCCATCGAAGCGCGGCGACAGGCAGATGGACGACCCTGCGGGTGATCCGGCAAATCGTTCCAAACGGCCTCGGGCGGAAAACAAGTGACCCACCCCCGGGGAAACCAGGGATGGGACATTGATGACGAGATTCCGAGGGAACCTTATTCAGACAGATCGAAACGATCGGCGTTCATGACCTTCGTCCAGGCGGCGGCGAAGTCTTTGACGAACTTCTCCTTGTTGTCGTCCTGGGCATAGACTTCGGCATAGGCCCGCAGGATGGAGTTCGAGCCGAAGACGAGATCCACGCGCGTGGCGGTAAATCTGGTCGTTCCGGTCTTGCGGTCGCGAATCTCGTAGAGATTATTGCCGGCCGGCACCCAGGAATAGGCCATGTCAGTCAGCGTGACGAAGAAGTCCGTCGTCAGCGCGCCGGCGCGATCCGTGAGGACGCCGTGCGCCGTTCCACCATGGTTGGTGCCGATCACCCGCATGCCGCCGACCAGCGCCGTCATTTCCGGCGCAGTGAGGCCCATGAGCTGTGCGCGGTCGAGCAGCAATTCCTCGGGGCTGACCACGTAGTCCTTCTTCAGCCAGTTACGGAAGCCGTCAGCGAGAGGTTCCAGCGGCGCAAAGCTTGTCGCATCGGTCTGCTGGGCGGTCGCATCGCCGCGACCCGGGGCGAAGGGCAACTCGATTTCGAAGCCAGCACCCTTCGCTGCCTGCTCCACACCGTAATTGCCTGCAAGCACGATCGCGTCGGCGAGGCTGACGCCGGACCCCGCCGCGATCGGCTCGAGCACCGAGAGAACACGGGCCAGACGCGCCGGTTCATTGCCTTCCCAGTCCTTCTGGGGAGCCAAGCGGATGCGCGCACCGTTTGCACCACCACGGAAATCCGAACCACGGTAGGTGCGGGCGCTGTCCCACGCGGTCGTGACCAGATCCGAAACCGAAAGACCGGAGGCCGCGATCTTTGCCTTGAAGGCGTTGACGTCGTAGTCCTTGCGTCCGGTGGGAACCGGATCCTGCCAGATGAGGTCTTCGGTGGGCGCGTCGGGACCGAGATAGCGGGTCTTCGGCCCCATGTCCCGATGTGTGAGCTTGAACCAGGCGCGGGCGAAAGCGTCCGAGAATGCTTCGAAATCGTTCATGAAGCGCAGGGAGATCTCGCGGTAGATCGGGTCCACCTTTAGCGCCATGTCCGCGTCAGTCATCATCGGGTTGTGGCGGATCGAAGGATCTTCCACGTCAACCGGCCTGTCCTGTTCGGCAATCGAGACCGGCTCCCATTGGGTCGCGCCGGCCGGGCTCTTCACCAGATGCCAATCGTGTTCGAACAGCATCTTGAAGAAGCCATTGTCCCACTTGGTCGGTTCGGTGGTCCAAGCGCCTTCGAGGCCCGAAACGACCGTGTCGCGGCCGATGCCGCGGCCCTTCGTATTCAACCAGCCCAGGCCCTGGAGTTCCGGGCCTGCAGCCTCCGGATCGGGGCTGAGATCGAGCGGGTTGCCGTTACCGTGGGTCTTGCCGATCGTATGGCCGCCAGCAGTGAGCGCCACGGTTTCTTCGTCGTTCATACCCATACGAGCAAACGTCTCGCGCATTTGCGCGGCGGTTGCCAGCGGATCCGACTTCCCGTTGACGCCTTCGGGATTGACGTAGATGAGACCCATTTGTACGGCGGCAAGTGGGTTGTCGAGCGTCTCAGGCTTGGAGACGTCGCCATAGCGGCCGTCGCTCGGCGCGAGCCACTCCTTCTCGTCACCCCAGTAGGTATCCTTTTCCGGATGCCAGATGTCCTCGCGGCCAAAGGCGAAGCCGAACGTCTTGAGACCAGCAACCTCATAGGCGATCGTGCCGGCGAGCGCTATCAGGTCGGCCCAGGAAATCTTGTTGCCGTACTTCTTCTTGATCGGCCAAAGCAGACGGCGGCCCTTGTCGGTGTTGACGTTGTCGGGCCAGGAATTGAGCGGCGCGAAACGCTGGTTGCCGGTGTTGGCGCCGCCGCGGCCGTCAGAGGTGCGGTAGGACCCGGCCGCATGCCAAGTGACACGAGCCATCATGCCGACATAGCTGCCCCAATCCGCCGGCCACCAATCCTGACTATCCGTCATGAGCGCACGCAGGTCGGCTTTCAGCGCTTCCACGTCCAGCTTCTTGAGTTCTTCCCGATAGTTGAACTCCTTGCCGAGCGGATCGGTCTTGGTGTCGTGCTGGTGCAGAATGTCGAGATTCAGCGCGTTGGGCCACCATTCCATGACAGATTTGCCAAGGGCAGTATTACCGCCGTGCATGACCGGACACTTGCCGGCCGGTTTCGTCTTTGCGTCCATATTTGCTCTCCGATGGGGTTGCCTAGACAGAAAGGAGCGACTGAAAGTGGCCCATGGAACGCCCGCTTTCGAAAGCGGCGATAACCATCAAGATCCACTAGCAGTACCGACGCAGTAGCCAACCCTGACGATAAATTCCAATTGTATATTCTAAAGGCTCCGATATGCTCAGGTTATGATTGGGTTGTCCATGAAACACCTGCGCTATTTCGATGCCCTCGCGAGATTGGGCCACTTCGGACGGGCGGCTGAGGCATGCGCAATCTCCCAGCCGGCGTTGTCGGTGCAGATAAGGGAACTGGAAGACTTGATCGGTGCTCCCCTGGTGGAAAGAGGGGGCCGAAAAATTCGTCTCACAGGCCTTGGCGAGGAGTTCGCAGGAAGGGTTCGCTCGATCCTGCGCTCAGTTGACGAACTAAAGGACCTGGCACGCGCGGCGCATGGTCCGCTCGCCGGCCGCCTTCGTATCGGCGTCATTCCTACGGTCGCGCCCTATCTTCTTCCTGATGTCATAAAGACGCTCAACCAGCGCTACCCCGGTCTGGAACCCAGGCCGCGCGAGGCAATCACTCAGAAGCTGATCGAAGACCTCTTGGAAGCCCGGCTCGACGCGGCGATCGTCGCACTGCCGGTTTCCGAACCTGCGCTGGAAGAGGTCCCGCTCTTCGATGAGGAATTCGTGTTGGTGCGTCCGCTGGAAGATGCGGGTAAACCGGTACCCAGTTCCGACAAACTTCACGAGATGAAGCTGCTGCTTCTTGAGGAGGGCCACTGCTTCAGGGACCAGGCCCTTTCCTTCTGCAATGTCGCGGCCTTGCCTACACGCGAGTTGATGGAGGGGAGCTCTCTTTCCACTCTTGTCCAGATGGTGGGTGCCGGCATCGGCGTTACTCTCGTTCCGCAGATGGCGGTTTATACGGAGACGCTATCCTCCAGAGTGTGCATGTCTCGCCTGGCCAAGCCGCGTCCTTCTCGGACTATAGGAATGGTGTGGCGGAAGACGAATCCCCTGTCTTCACAGTTTACCCTGATCGCCGAGATCGTTCGCGAAGTCGGATTGCAAAAACAAGGTCAAATGCAGGATCTTCTGCGCAATTGAGTTGCCTGAGCAGGGACCCGCTAGTCGCAAGCGGAGAGCGGTGTCTCAGGTGACGTCAGCCCGCACCGGAGGGGCATCGCTGCAGCCGCGCGGGTGGCAAGGGCCGTTCCATGCATTTCTCACCGCGCTATCTCGGTCGGGAACAATCGCTGATCGACGAGTTCCGGGCAGGCCTTGCCGACCAAGCTCCTCATGCGGATCCTTGAGCTAAACTGACAATTACAATCGCCAGCCCATGAGCTTGATTCGGTCCTCGCCGAGCGTAATCAGTCAAGGCGATCCATTTCGAGGCGGCGTCACGCCGTTGAGATGGTAGTTGCCGACCACGTGATATTTCCAGCGAACCGGATCGTGCAGCGTGTGGGTGCGCGCATTGCGCCAGTAGCGGTCGAGATTGAGCGCGACCTTCGTCGAGGCGGTGCCGGCAAGTTCGAAGAGCGTGTTGGTGGCGTCGAGCGCGACCTCCGTCGTCAGAACCTTGGCGGTGGCGACAGCAAGGCTCGCTTCGATTGCATGTTGCTCCGTCGGATCGATTTGGGCGACATCGACCTTTCTTCCCGCATGTTCGACGACTGCCGACGCCGCTTCCAGGCGGATGGCGATCTCGCCGACCCGGGCGATCGTCAACGGATCCTCCGACGCTCGTTCCACGCCGCCGTCCGTCCACGGCCGCGCCTTGGTGCGAACGAAGTCGACCGTCTCCCGGAAGGCGGCGCGCGCAATGCCGAGATCCACGCCGGCACGGATGATCTGGCCGACGGAGCCGATGGTGCCGGCACGTTCGAATCCGCGGTGAAACCGGACGACGGATCCGGCGTTCACATAGACGTTCTGCAGCACGGTCGTGCCGCTGCCGGTGACGCGTTGTCCGAAACTATCCCAGTCGTCGATGATCTGGACGCCTTCGGTGCCGCGCGGGACGAAGGACATGGTCAGCTGGTCGGCAGGATCGAGCGCGAAAATTGCGATCCAATCGGCAAAGAGAACGCCGGTCGAATAATATTTGCGGCCGTTGATCCGGTACCCGGCACCGTCTTCGGTCAGGCGCGTCTCGTAATCGCCGACGGTCTCCGTTCCGGTTTCGGCGAGCGCATTGCCGAACCGGTCGCCGGCAAGCACCCGCCCGAAAAAGAACTTCTTCTGCTCCTCCGTCCCGTCGTGACGAAGCGCCTCCAGAACATAGAAATGGTTCTGGGGAATCTGGCCGATCGAGCTATCGGCCTCGGAGAGGATCGCCGCGACCTCGGCGAGCACGGCGTTCGATACATCGATCCCGTCATAGTCCGATGGAACGCTGATCGCCAGCAGGCCTGATTGCGCGAGCTGATCGAGTTCCTCATAGGGAAGAACGCGCTCCAGGTCACGCTCGCTGGCACGTACCGCAAACTGCCTCGCCAGATCTCTTGCAACCGACAAGGCCTCTTCCTCGCTTTCGATGCGCTGCGCGGGCGATCTCGTCTTCTCGGCGAAATGCGAGATGGTTCCCATATCGATCCTCCATAGATCGCGACGTCCCTGGATCGCATCAATCCGGAACTCTCGCGATCGGTTCCAAGAACATCGGTGCGGGCGGAAGCCGTTTTCCACTCTCGACGATTCCGCTCCGACATTGGCCCGTATCACTGAATGATCACCTTACATCCGGTAAGGAAGCTTGTTCTATAGAATTTGTGGATATTGAACTTTCTTTACTTCGCTCGGGTCGATCCTCTCTCATAGCATGAAGCATGGACTGTTTTCTTGCATTCGCCAATTATACGTCCGGTCGCGGTAGAGAAGGCTGTAGAAAGCGTGACGGGCGAAGCCGTTTGACGCACCGCTGTCGAGGGGCAATCGTGGCAGGGTTTCAATCGGAAACGCCGGGCGATGTTCCTCGGCGGCGACTGCTTGAGACGAGTGGTTGAGACGAGGGGTCGAACAAAACGCTTGCCGATCGGTCTCTTTGTCATAAAATACTAACTTGATAGACTATGCCGCATAAGCATGCGCCTGAGGAGGCGCGGCGCTGGAGGCAGCCAAAGGAGCGCAGACTTACCGGTAGCCGAGCGGCATCCAGTCTTGATATCCCTGAAAATTCAAACGGCAGCTATTTGTGTGTCTCGAAGTCCTGCGTAGGGGTTGCCCACGACTGATACGGCTGCGGCCGGACGCAAAGGAGCTCACATGACTGTTTACGGATTGTTTGCAGCGAAGCCGTCCGCGGCGGCCGGGCTATCCTCGAAGCCCGAGATTGCCGTCGTCGGGCGCGGATTTTCGGGCATCATGATGGCGATCGCGCTCATGAAGTCGGTCCGCGTATCCTTCCATTTGACCATGTACGATCCTCACCCGTCGATCAGCGGTGGCCAGGCGCTGTCCTCGGCGCAGAGCTGCGAGATCCTCAACAGCCGCGTGCGTGATCTTTCGGTTGCCGCCGGGCAGCCTGACGATTTCAACGACTGGCTTTGCACCAACGGCGAATTCCGGGCGGCGGTACCGGCGGCGATACCCGGGTTCCAGCAGATTTTCGTGCCCAGGGGCATTTTCAGCGACTACGTCCATCAGCGCTTTTCCGAAGCGCTTGCACGCCGTTCCGATATCACCGTAAAATTCTCCCACCAGCCAGTCCGTGGTCTGCACAAGCTCGCCACTGGTCGCTTCACGCTCGTTCACGACGCCGGAACCGACGAATGCGATGTCGTCGTGCTCGCGACCGGCTTTGGCATGAGGGCTCGCGACGTCGATGTTCCCGACGAGGAGCGGCCCGTCGTCAGAGCCCGCCGGCTCGTCGATCCGCGGCATGCGATCCTTCTTGGCAGCGGCATTCGTGTCGTCGACCAGCTCTTCCAGTTGCGTGACAACGGCTACGCGGGGACGGTCACGCTCCTGTCGCGACATGGCTTTCTCCCGCAGACGCATACGCGCCTGTCGGCGGCCCCGAGTTTCCCTGTCGACCCGATGCCGTCGAGCCTCCGCGAGATCGTCCGGTTTGTCCGCAGGGCCTGCGCCGATGCGGAGGCCAAGGGACAGAGCTGGCAGTCGGCGATGAACGGGCTTCGCCGCCGTGCGCGCTCTCTCTGGCAGGCGCTCCCCGCGCGCGAAAAGCGCCAGTTCAACCGGCATCTGCGCGCCATCTACGACAGCCACAGAAACCGCCTGCCGGCGGCCGTCCACGCTCGCCTCCAGCAGGAGCTTGCCGAAGGCCGGACGGTACTTCGTCGCGGATGGGCCGGGCGGCGGGTACCGGAAGGGCTGATGGTTCGCTGGTCCGGCGAGCCCGCGGAGGAACTGCTGCGGGCCGACCAGGTGATCGACTGCCGCTGCTCGGCGCCGGACCTGCAGGCGCCACTGTTGCAGAGCCTTTTTGCCGGCGGACTGGCGATGCCCGACGAGCTTGAACTCGGCATCGCCGTAAGCCCGACCGGAGAAGTGCTTGGCAGCGGCGGCCGCACGCCGAACCTCTTTGCGATCGGTCCGCTCGGAGTGGGCAGCCTGCCCGACATCGACCTCGTTCCGGAGATCGTCACTCAGACCTATGCGGCGGCACGCCTGATCGCGACCGGCAAACGCGTGGCACTGAAGGCGGGGTGATCGGAACCGCGACGATGCAGGCTACAGCACCGTGCGTCTTTTTAGACGCACTGGCTGTGGCACTTTACGTGGCTGCGTATTTTTTCCCAGATCGGCGCGACGTCGAATTCGCAACCGGGCAACACCCGCTCGAACCTGCCAAGCCATGCTAGTGCTTGGACACAGACGGCGGATAGCTATCTATGTCATTCTTCGAACGACCCAGAGCGACCGTTCCGCATGAGCGATTCCCGACACGAGTTGAAGGCGAGGATTGTCCTTGAGCCGCTCGGCCTCATTCACGTCAAGAAGCAGGACCTGCTGGTCGGTCTCGTTTGCGTTCGGCGTAATCCACCAGCGCCGATCCTCGTAGCAAAGGCCGGCTTCCGGGTTCTCTTGGAAGTACTCAATCGCATATTCAGCGTCCGCTTTTCGCGGACCCGCGCCCACGGACATTTGTTCTTTTCCTCCCTCTAAGATCGCTTGGGGGTCCCACGCGACTATACTTCATTATGGCGCCTGTTGCAGCGAGGACATTTTTTGCGCTCCGTCGAACATCCTGATGCTCAAGATGGCAATACGCTAAGCGCCCGATCGAGCCCTTGACAGCCTTTCACAGCGTACTTAACATCTCTGTTAAATACAGGGATATGTCATGCATACCGATCCACTGAGCGCCCAATTCGCTGCCCTTGCCGATCCCACGCGCCGCGCGATCCTTGCCCGATTGAGCGAGGGGGAGACCTCGGTGAACGATCTCGCCGCGCCGTTTGCGATGAGCCTGCCGGCCATCTCGCGGCATCTGAAGGTGCTGGAGAATGCCGGGCTCGTCAGCCGCAGCCGCACCGCGCAGTGGCGGCCGGCCAGGCTCGAGCCGCTTGCGATGAAGGGGGTCGCCGACTGGATCGATCAGTATCGCCACTACTGGGAATCGAGCTTCGATCGGCTGGATGCCTATCTGAAGAGCATCCAATCGGGGAGCGACGATGGCTCCCGTCACTGACGCGCTTGCAGCGCACTCGCTGAACCTGCGTCGCATCTTCAATGCGCCGCGAGAGCTGGTCTGGCGCGCCTGGACGCGGCCGGAGATGCTTGTCGCATGGTTGGGGCCGCCTGAGTGGCCCGCGGTCCGCACCGAGCAGGACTTGCGCCCGGGCGGCGCCTGGCGTGCCTGCCTGCGCTCAACGTCGGAAGATCGCGTGCTCTGGCAGGGCGGAGTCTATCGCGAGGTGGTTCCACCCGAGCGGCTGGTGTTCAGCTTCAAGTGGGAGAGCGACGGTCATGAGGACGGCACTCCGGTCGGCACGCTCGTCACCGTGCTCCTCACCGAACTGCCCGACGGGCAGACGCAAATGGAGTTCACGCAGCAGGGATTGAAGTCCGAGCAGAGTCTTGCCGGACATCGCCACGGCTGGACGGGCACCTTCGCCCGGCTCGAACAGTGGCTGCACACCTACGGGAGGACGGCATGAACACGCCTGCGATGCTCTGGACCGGTCGGATTCTCACCGGGCTTTTTGCCCTGTTCATGCTTGGCGCCTCGATCGCGCCCAAGCTGCTCCAAATGCCTGTGGCGGAAGCGACGATGGCTGAGCTTGGCTGGCCCGCCGGCTATTCTTTCACGATCGGCCTCATCGAGCTGATCTGCCTGGTGCTCTACCTGATCCCGCGCACAAGTGTGCTCGGTGCGGTGATGATGATGGGGCTGCTCGGCGGCGCTATGGCGACCCAGATCCGCGCGGGCAGCCCACTCTTCAGCCATATCCTGTTCAGCGTCTATCTCGGGCTGTTCATGTGGGGCGGCCTATGGCTCCGCGACCAGCGCCTCAGGGCTCTGTTTCCCATCGCGCGAGAGACTTCCGCCCCACCTCGTTCAAGGGACATGGCAGCGTTGCCGGTGTCCAGCCAATAGGAGGATGAACGCACCGGCGACCTGCGGTGCAACTCGCCTCGACGGTTTCAGCCAAGTGGGTCTTGAGAGTGTTCGTCCTGCAGCCGGTCGCCCGGCGTCCGGGCTGGCGACGAGAGCGTTCGTTGCGAACGGCGCAAAGGCCACCAACTTCGATCAAAGGAGACAGCAATGCCCAAGATGATTTTCGTGAATCTGCCGGTGAAGAACATCGCCGCCTCAACCCGCTTCTATCAAGCGATCGGGTGCCAAAAGAACGAGCAATTCAGCTACGATAAGGCGTCCTCGATGGTCTGGTCGGACGCGATCACCTTCCAGCTGCTGACGCGCGACTATTTCGCAACCTTCACGTCGAAAGAGATTCCGGACGCGCATGCGACCTGCCAGGTGCTGCTTTGCCTCTCCTGCGACAGCCGCGAAGAGGTGGACTCGCTCACCGAGACCGCAGCGAAGGCCGGAGGCAAGGCCGACATTCGTGAACCGATGGACATGGGCTTCATGTACAACCGTACGTTCGAGGATCCCGACGGGCATGTAGTCGAGTTGGCGTGGATGGATCCTCAGGCCGTCATGGACGGCAATGCAGAATCAGCCTGACGTCGGCACGGGTATAAGGGCCTCACATGCGGCAGAGACCGGTCTGAGCCGCCGGCACTGCGCCGGCGGCGAATGGCTCGAAGCGGCAGCACAGTCCCCTCAGACCGGCGGACGGGCGCCTCCTGCGCGGCGCAAATTTGTGCCGCGCCCCCTCACGCCGAACACCAAGTCTCGTGGCCGCGCTGGCGAACGGCTTTTCATTGTTGAAAAACCCCCTGCGGAATCGAAGCTTCTGATCGCCGCGCACGCGGTGCCATAGTTCGCTGGAATCACCATAGTGGAAAGGAATGCCATGCTTGCCAGCGACAACTCTGCGATCAACCGCAGGCCATTGGGACGCTCCGGCCTCGCGGCCGCACCTATCGGTTTAGGCTGCTGGGCGATTGGAGGCTATTTCACACTCGATGGAAAACCGGACGGCTGGGGGGAGGTCGACGACGAACAGTCGATCCGTGCCATTCAACTCGGGCTTGAGATGGGGGCTTCGCTGATCGACACGGCTGATGCTTATGGAACCGGGCACAGCGAGGAGGTGATTGGCCGGGCACTGAGCGGACGAAGAGCCGATGCAATCATCGCAACCAAGTTCGGATACACTTACGATCGCGTCGCCCGTGCCCTCGTCAGCACCGATGTCAGCCCCGCCTACATCGAACAGGCCTGCGCAGCATCGCTTGAGCGTCTGGGCACCGACTATATCGACCTCTATCAAATCCATGTCGGAGAGCTTTCGGCCGATCTGGCGGATGCGGCCGGCGAGACGCTCGAGAAGCTGGCGGAGAAAGGCGCCATCCGTTTCTGGGGCTGGAGCGCGGACAACGCCGCAGCGGCGAAACGAATGGTGAAATTCCCGCATTTCGTTGCGGTTCAGCAGGAGCTGAACGTCTTTACGGATGGGCCGGCCATGTTGGCGATGTGTGAGGGCAGCAATCTCGCCAGCCTCAATCGATCACCGCTGGCGATGGGGTTCCTGAGCGGCAAGTTCAGTCCCGAGACGCGTCTGCCGCCAAGCGACGTGCGCGCAGCCGGTCATAGCTGGGTGCGGTTCTTCGAGGGCGGGCGGCCTCGCGCCGATTATCTCCACCGCCTTGCAGAGGTACGAGAGCTCCTCCAGATCGGCGGCAGGACCTTGGCGCAAGGGGCACTCGGGTGGATTCTGGCCCGCTCGCCCAACACCTTTCCCATCCCCGGCTTCAAGACGGAGGCGCAGGTGCGCGAAAATCTGGCCGCGCTGGAGAAAGGTCCGTTACCGTCCGCGATCATGGCGGAAGTCGATGCGCTTCTCGGGAACGAGGCCGATCAAAGGTGATCAGTCTGCTGGGAACGGCACCCGGCATGAGAATCCGCGGAGCGGCTGATGCCCAGGCCGCTTCCTTCGCCTGGCGGCCTCCAGTCGTCTCTTGCTTGTCCCGCGAGTCGCCCCGCTCGGAACAAGCAAGTGGCGCTTCAGCTCGCCGGCGCCGGCACGAAGCTCTGAAAAGTGTTGCATTCTCGCAACGGACCTGGCGTGATTTCTACAATCCCGAATTGTGCCTTTGCAGATTGGTCGGTCTCGTGTAAAGTCACCATACTCGCAATTCAAATCAGAGGAGGCGTGAAATGATATCTGTTCTCGTGATTATGCGCCTCTCTGGCGGGACGGCTGGCAGCACGACGATGTATCGCACATCTTGCTCGAGCCGATTTTGCTTCCAGGGTCTCTAAGCCCCGGATTTCTGCCGATTGGCGCTTTCCCATTTGAGCTGACGTGACCGGCTGACGGAGCGATTGTTCGCATTTCCGCGTCCGCTTCCGCACGTCTATTCGACCTTCGAGAGGACCTGGCCGCATTGTCGCGCCGGGACGGAAAAATCATGCGTGAAGCACAATTTTTAGTTGTTGATACCCTTACCGCAACGGTCGATGACCTGTGCCGGAAATTCGGCATCTGGAAGACCGCGGGTGCGTTGATCCGGGCCGCCTGGAGACGTCGTCAAACGACGAACCGGACCGCCCATCTGTCAAACCGCATGCGCCGCGATATCGGTCTTCCGGAGAGTGGGGACACGCTCCTGGAAGCCAGATTTCCCCTTTGGGATGTCCGGCTTTAAGGTGCATCGCTATGCAAGACGGCAAACCGGCGGAAGCAGAGGAAGGGCGTCAGTGACGTCCTTCCTCTCGTTTCGTCGCTCGACGCGGATCTGCAGCGGCCGCAGCAGAGGCGGCGTCGTTGATCGTCCCCGGCATGCAGCAGCAGCCCGACCAGCTTCGTACCCAAGAGCACGCTCACGGACTTCCCGCACTCACCTACACGTCACTTCGTCGCTCGGAACAGATCGGGAAGTGCGGCGTTTCCTCTGATCGGCGGAGATCTGCGATGCGGGCCTTGAGGGCGGCGATCGTTTTCATTGCGGCCGTATTTGTGGCTGCAGGTGTTTTCTTTCTGTTGGCGTGGCGTTCCGAAATCCCCGAGGACGCCGCTGCGGCGCAGGCGAGTTTTGCCCCGGATCTCGTCGCGAAGGGCGCGCAATTGGCGGCGCTCGGCAATTGCATCGCCTGCCACACCGTTCCCGGCAAACCCGCATTTTCGGGCGGTCTCGCCGTGCCGACCCCTTTTGGCACGATTTACTCCACCAACATCACCCCCGATCGTGAAACGGGCATTGGCGGCTGGAACGAGGCGGCCTTCCAGCGCGCCATGAACGAGGGCGTCGACCGGAACGGCAGCCATCTCTATCCAGCATTCCCCTACGACCATTTCACGCGCGTCTCGGAAGAGGACAACCGCGCTCTCTATGCCTTCCTGATGACGCGTGCCGCGGTAAAGGCTGAAGCGCCTGAGAACGATCTCCAGTTCCCGCTGACGTTCCGCCCCCTGCTTGCCTGCTGGAAGCTGCTCTTCTTCGACAGGGGCGAACTGGAACCGGACAGCGGTCAGAGCGAGGCGTGGACGCGTGGGCGCTATCTTGCCGAAGGGCTCGGCCACTGCGGCGCTTGCCACACGCCGCGCAACGCGTTCGGTGCTGAAGATCGCGACCGGAACTTCGGCGGCGGCGAGGCGGAGGGCTGGCAGGCTTACGCGATCAACAAGGATTCCAAGGCTCCTATCCCGTGGGACGAGCAAAGCCTCGCCTTCTACCTGCGCAACGGCTGGCATGAATTCCACGGCGTTTCGCGCGGACCCATGGCCGAGGTAACGGGCAATCTCTCCGCCCTTCCGGATAGCGATATCATGGCAATCGCCACCTATGTGACGTCGATCATGGGAGATCCGACGCCCGAACGCGGGGAAAGAGCGGCGCAATTGCGCGAGCAGTTCGAAGGGGATCGCCTGGAGCAGACGGCCGATAGCCAGAGTTCGCTCGTGAGTGCTTCCGGGGCCGGTTCAGGCGAAGCGATCTATATTGCCGCCTGTGCAAGTTGCCATGAAGGCCGCCAGCGCCAGCCCTTCGGCGGCCTGAACTTCGAACTCAGCACTGCCGTCAATGCGCCGAATCCGCAAAACATCGTCAACATCGTCCTGTTCGGCCTTCCGCCGGCGGACGGCGAGGCAAGCGCGGTGATGCCGGCCTTCCGACATCTGCTCAATGACCAGCAGGTGGCCGACGTCCTTGCTTACATGCGCGAGCGGTTCTCCGAGGAGCCGGCATGGGCGGGTCTTGTGGAACTGGTCGCCAATACCCGGTCCGGCGCGCACAAGGTGACCATCCGGCCGTCGGACGGCATTGAAAGGGCGCCGCACAATGTCGGTGCCGAGGAGGGATGATGAGCATATCGCTGACAGTAAACGGCAGTCCGCATCAGATCGACGCCGATCCGTCGACGCCTCTGCTCTACGTCCTTCGCGACGACCTGGCCTTGAACGGCGCCAAATACGGCTGCGGGCTCGGCCAGTGCGGCTCCTGCACGGTGGTGGTGGACGGCGAGGCGGTGCTTTCCTGCATGGTGCCCGTCATGTTGCTGGAAGGCCGCGAAATCACGACCATCGAAGGTCTGGGCACCATTGACGACCCGGGACCGTTGCAGCAGGCATTCATCGAGCTGCAGGCGGCGCAATGTGGTTACTGCATCCCGGGCATGATGATGAGTGCGCACGCGCTCTTGCGCCGGAATGCGCAGCCAAGCGACGAGGACATCCGCGAGGCGCTGGCGACAAACCTCTGTCGTTGCGGAACGCATATGCGGATTCTCGCGGCGATCAGACGGGCAGGCGAATTGATGAAGGCCGCCTCGTTGCCTGAGTCCGATGAACGGAGGGCAGGCTGATGGGCATTCTTAAGGACGAAATCACCCGCCGCAGTGTGATCGCCGGCGCCGGCGGGCTCGTTGTCAGTTTTTCGCTTAGCCGCGCATTTGCCCAAGCGCCTGCGCCACCGGCACCGCCGACGACGCCACCGGCACCACCCGCGTCCTTGCCCGGCAGCCTTGACGACGACCGCTTCCTCGATTCCTGGATCCGGATCAATCCCGACAATTCGATTACCGTCTTCACCGGCAAGGCAGAGCTCGGCCAAGGCATCCGCACAGCCCTTCTGCAGGTTGCTGCCGAGGAACTGGAGGTGAACCCGACGGAGATCGAGTTTATCACGGCGGACACGGGCCGTACGCCGAACGAAGGTTTCACGGCCGGCAGCCAGTCGATGCAAAACAGCGGTACCGCAATCAGGAACGCCGCGGCACAGGTGCGCGCGCTGCTTCTGGCGGAAGCCGCCAAGCGCTTCGGCATAGCGCCGACGGAACTCAGGGCCGAAAACAAATCCGTGCTGGCAAAAGACGGGAGAAGCGCCACCTATGGCGAGCTTGTTTCCGGCCAGACGCTGCACGTGGAAGCGCAGCCGCAATCCGCCTTCAAGCAGCCCGGTAGCTTCCGAGTGATGGGCAAACCGCTTCCTCGCGTCGACATCCCGGCGAAAGTGACAGGCCAGCCCGCCTATGTGCACGACCTGCGTCTGGATGGCATGCTGCATGCTCGCGTCGTGCGTCCGCCGAGCCCGGCAGCGGAGCTTACCGAGTTCGATCAAAGCGCGGCCGATGGAATGCCCGGCGTCGTCTCCGTCGTGCGCGACGGCAACTTCCTTGCCGTCGTGGCCGAGAAAGAATTTCAGGCGGTAAATGCCATGCGGACGTTGGCAGAGGCCGCGCGGTGGCAGGAAAGGGAGACGCTCCCCGATCAGACCGACCTGCCGGCGGAACTGCAAAGGCTCGAGCGCGAGGTGGGAACCGTCGCCGAGGCGGGCGTGATCTCATCCAGCGGCAAGGTGTTCGAGGCGACCTACACGCGGCCCTATCAGATCCACGGCTCGATCGGCCCCTCCTGCGCCGTCGCGCAGATGAAGGCGGACGGGACGTTGGACGTCTGATCGCACACGCAAGGGGTCTTTCCCGACCGCGAGGCGATCGCCGAGATGCTGTCGATGCTGGAAGAAAAGGTCCATGTCATCCATATGGAAGGGTCGGGGTGCTACGGCCATAACGGTGCCGACGACGCGGCCGCCGATGCCGCGCTCATTGCCACCAAGATTCCCGGCAAGCCGGTGCGCGTTCAGTGGATGCGCGAGCAGGAGCACAGCTGGGAGCCTTATGGTCCGGCGATGCTCATGAAAGTCAGCGCAACGCTCGACGATCAAGGCAAGATCGCGAGCTGGGCTTACGATCTCTGGAGCAATACGCATTCGACGCGGCCCGGCGGGGCCGGTGCGCTGCTCGCAGCGCGCCACAAGGCCCAAGCCTTCCAGCCGGAGCCGGCCGAGCTCAGAATCAGTCCCTCCGGCAACGGCGACCGAAACGCCAATCCGCTCTACACCATTCCGAACAAGCGCGTGCTCTGGCACTTCTTGCCCGACATGCCGCTGCGCGTCTCTGCGCTCCGGGCGCTGGGCGGCTATGCCAATGTCTTCGCGATCGAAAGCACGATCGACGAATTGGCACTGATGGCCGAAGCTGATCCGGTCGAATTCCGGTTGCGGCACATGGAGGATCCGCGTGCGCGTGCCGTCATCGAACTGGCTGCAGAGCGCTTCGGCTGGGACAAGGCCCAGATGCCGAGGAATC
The DNA here is from genome assembly GCF_030124325.1 of Sinorhizobium sp. 8-89. Taxonomy (GTDB): domain Bacteria; phylum Pseudomonadota; class Alphaproteobacteria; order Rhizobiales; family Rhizobiaceae; genus Sinorhizobium. The sequence goes on along the minus strand of NZ_JASKLR010000020.1, from coordinate 2,627 downwards.
GCGGACGCGGTTTCGGCTTCGCGCGCTACAAGAACCTGGCTGCTTACCTAGCGGTGGCGATGGAAGCGGAAGTCGAGCCGGAGACCGGGCGCGTTCGCGTGGTACGCGCCGTTTCCGCCATCGACAGCGGCGAGATCGTCAATCCGGACGGCATCCGCAACCAGACGGAAGGCGGCATCCTGCAATCGATCAGCTGGACGCTCTACGAGGCCGTGGCATTCGACAGGACGAGGATTACCAGCACCGACTGGTCGAGCTATCCGATCCTTCGTTTTGCGAGCGTTCCGGATAGCGTCGAGGTGCATATTGTCGAGCGCCCCGGGGAACCGTTCCTCGGTACCGGCGAGGCAGCCCAAGGACCTGCGGCCGCGGCTGTCGCCAATGCGATCAGGGACGCCACTGGCAAGCGTCTCTATGATTTGCCATTTACCAGAGAGCGACTACGAAACGCGGTCGGACGTGCTTGATCCACTGTCGCTTCCTTAAATCGTAGCCGATTGGCGTCCTTTGCGCGTCGAACAAGGCGCGCGGCGCTGTGGGGGGCCAGACGGAGCGGGACTGCCCCAATCGCGTCCGCGTGCCGCCGCTTCGAACAAGGATCTCGAACAACTGGTCGTTCAACCCGCTTGTGCGGGGAAGTAGGTCCTCTCCAAGCCGGCACTTCTTGCCTTTCCAGAATACGATGACAGTCAGGCAAATACGGGCGGAGAGACTGGTTGCGCCAAGGTCGCTGCGGTCACGGGCCGCATCATGGGAAACTCTTCTCCTCTAACGATGCGGAATAGAACTTCGTTTCTATAAATCATAAAAATTATAGATTTAGATGACGACATCTGAAGCGGCGCCAACGGAGGTCAAGATGCCGGATAAAAGAGTAGCCGGAATCTCGGGAAACATCACACGCCCATCCAAAACCCGGGGGTTCGTCGATCATATCGTTCATCGGCTCGCGCTGAACATCGGGGCGTCCGCGCAGACATTCGATATCGAGGACTTCGGTCCCTCGCTGCCCAAGGCGAGGCGGCTGGACGATCTCGCCCCTGAAGCACGATATCTCGTCAGCCAGGTGATCGAGGCTGACGTGCTGGTCGTCGGTTCACCGACCTTCAAAGGCAGCTACACCGGCCTGTTCAAGCACTGCTTCGACCTCTTCGATCCTAGGTCGTTGCGCGGCAAGCCGATCATCATCGCGGCGACCGGCGGCGGCGAACGTCATTCGCTGATCGTGGAGCATCAGCTACGCCCTCTGTTCGGCTTCTTTGAAGCCCTTGCGATGCCGACGGCAATCTACGCGTCGGACAAGGACTTTGCGGACGGCGTTCTGCTCTCCGAAGCGATCCATGCGCGGGTAGGGCAGTCGGTCGACGAAGCGACGCGGGCCGTGGCGCGCTCCGATTGGCGGAGCATCGCCGCCTAGCGCGCCGACTGAGAACAGACATCGTGAAGCAACCATCAACTCGTGGCCGATCGGCCGATTCTCGGAGGGTTCAATGACCAGAAAGATCAAGCTCGGCGCCTTTCTGCCGGGCGGCGGTCAGCATGTCGCCGCCTGGAGACACCCGGAGGCACCGGCAGACGGCGCGACAAGTTTCGAATTCCACAAGAGGCTTGCACAGACGGCTGAACGCGGCCTGTTCGACGCCTACTTCCTGGCGGACAATCTCTCCGTAGGGCTTGGGGGCCGTGAAGGCGGGAACGCCAAGATCGCGGGGTTCGAACCCATTACGCTCTTTGCTGCACTCGCGCCGCTCACGACGCATCTCGGCTTTATCGCGACCGCCTCGACCACCTACGAGGAGCCCTACACGCTCGCCCGCAAATTTGCGTCGCTCGACCTTCTTTCCAACGGCCGGGCCGCGTGGAACGTGGTGACGTCGGCAGGGGATGAGACGGCGCGCAACTTCAACAGGGAGACGCAGCCGACCCACGCCGAGCGCTACGAGCGTGCGCACGAGCATGTCGAAACGGTCAAAGCCCTCTGGGATAGCTGGGAGGACGACGCTTTCATCCGCGACAAGGCGACCGGTCGCTTTTTCGATGCGGGACGTGTCCACGACATCAATCACCGGGGCAAGCATTTTTCGGTGAAAGGGCCGCTGAACGTGCCGCGCCCGATACAGGGCCATCCGGTTGTCGTCCAGGCGGGACAATCCGAGGACGGACGCAGGCTTGCGGCCGCGACAGCTGAAGTGATCTTCACCGCACACCAGAATCTGAGTTCCGCCCAGGAGTTCTACCGGGACATCAAGGCGCGCGTCCAACGCGCGGGGCGTAACCCCGAGCACGTGCTGATCATGCCGGGCGTGGCGCCCTTCGTCGGCCGAACGGAAGAAGAAGCGCGTGACAAGTACGAGCGGCTCAATGCGCTGATCGTGCCCGAGGACGGCGTCGCCCTGCTCAATGGATTGACCGGCGGAACGCTCGACCTGACCGGATATCCGCTCGATGGTCCGCTCCCCGTCAGCCAGGAGACCGAAGGCATGAAGAGCCGCCAGGCGCTTATCCGCAAGATCGCCGACGAGCACGGCTTCACGATCCGGCAGCTCTACCAGTGGATCGCGACGGCGAGAGGTCACTACACCGTCGTAGGCAGCGCTGAGCAGGTCGCCGATCAGCTCGAGGAGTGG
>NZ_JASKLR010000019.1:76517-106304 GCF_030124325.1 Sinorhizobium sp. 8-89 | reverse complement strand
GCGAAGGTCATCGTCGCCAGCAGCGCCGCCGCCCTCGTCAGTGATCGGGCTTATAGACCCGCACCCTTTCCCCAGTCAACAGCCATTTTCAAAAAAACGTCAAAAAAACACAAAACACTGAAATCAAAGGGGAATTTCAAGCAGGCCCGGAAGGGGAGAAAAACTAGCCTCCAGAAATCCGGCGTCTCGTGTCTCGACGGTGAAAACACTGCCGCTGATCGCCTCCCTAATATGGTTAACGCACTATTGCGCTTCAAGAGCACGCCGATAGTTGTTTCCGGGTACCGATCTTTCGCGCAGAAAACACGATCGGTTCTCGTTGACCGCGTCAACGAGAAAGTCGCGCACGGCGCGAACCCGCGGCACTGCAATCAGGTCACGATGGCAGATCAGCCAGTAGGTGCGCTTGAGCTCTATTTCCTCCGACAACACGATCTCGAGATTGGGTTCGTCACGCGCCATGAAATGCGGCAAAACGCAGAGACCCAGCCCCTGTCGCGCGGCCTTCAGCTGGGTGAGGATACTCGAGCTTTGGAAATGCGCGCGAAGTCCTGGCTGGACTTCGCCGAGATAGTCGAGCCCCGGCGTGAAGATCATGTCCTCGATATAACCGACGAAACGGTGAGAGCCGAGATCGTTGCGGCTGCGGATCAGGGGATGGGTGGCGAGATAGCTGCGCGCGCCATAGACGTGCAGTGTGTAGGGCGTCAGCACCTCGGAATGGTATGGACCAGCCTTGGGCGCCGCAAGCGCCACGGCGATATCCGCCTCCTTGCGCGACAGCGACATGATCTGCTGGATCGCCACCAGTTCGAGCGAGATGTTCGGATAGCTGTCGGCAAAGGCTGCGAGCCGGTCCGACAGAAAGAAATTGCCGAAGCCCTCAAGCGTGGAAAGCCGGACGACGCCGCGTTGCGCGGTCATGCCGTCGCTGATGTCGAGCTGAAGTTGCTCCGTCTCCCGCTCGATGCGCTCGGCCGTCTCGACGAAGCGTTGCCCCATGGTCGTCAGCACGTAACCGCGTGGATTGCGCTCGAAGAGCTTGACCTTGAGTGCGAATTCCAGTCGGTCGATGCGGCGCGACACGGTCGCGTGGCTGGTTCTGAGCCGCCGCGCGGCGGTCGACAGTTGTCCCGTTCTCGCGACCGCCAGGAAGAATTGCAGGTCGTCCCAGGTGAAATTCGGATTCATGCGCGCCCCCTCTGTTCGAAAATGAACAGACCCTGTTTGTAATTTACGGTTCGGCCCGCTTGCATCCAAGCAAAATTTTCGGGATTGTAAGCATCGAGCCGACATCTGAGGAGCATGTCTGGCCAATTTTGAACAGAGCCAAGCGGATCGAATCCCCGCCGATATCGCCAAGAGGGGTATCGGAACCGTCGCGCGTCCTTAGCGATGTTTCGCCCGCCCAACTCTGACAAGTCCTGGGAGGAGACATGATGCATAAGAAACTGATGGCTACGCTTGCGATGGTGCTCGCGAGCAGCACGGCGGCACTTGCCGACGCGTCGGACGGCAAGGTGAAGATCGGGATCCTCAACGACCAGTCCGGCGTCTACGCCGATTTCGGCGGCAAGTCCTCCTATGAGGCGGCGCTGATGGCGGTCGAGGATTTCGGCGGCAAGGTGCTTGGCGTGCCGGTCGAGGTGGTCACAGCCGACCATCAGAACAAGCCGGACATCGCCTCCAACATCGCTCGGCAATGGTACGACACCGAACAGGTGGACAGCATCATGGAACTGACGACGTCGTCAGTGGCGCTCGCGGTTCAGGCCATCTCCAAGGAGAAGAAGAAGGTCGACATCGTCACCGGCGCGGCAACGACGGAGCTGACCGGCAAACAATGCAGCCCCTATGGCTTCCACTGGGCATATGACACCCATTCGCTTGCCGTGGGTACCGGTGGCGCGCTCGTGAAACAAGGCGGCGACAGCTGGTTCTTCCTGACAGCCGACTATGCGTTCGGCTATTCGCTGGAAGAAAACGCCGGTAACTTCGTCAAGGAAAACGGCGGTTCGGTCGTCGGCGCGGTCCGCCATCCGCTGGCAACGACCGACTTCTCCTCCTTCCTGCTGCAGGCGCAGTCCTCCGGCGCCAAGGTGATCGGCCTCGCAAATGCCGGCCTCGACACCTCGAACGCGATCAAGCAGGCCGCCGAATTCGGGATCGTCCAGGGCGGACAACGTCTCGCGGCCCTCCTCTTCACACTTGCCGAAGTGCACGGCCTCGGCCTCGAATCCGCTCAAGGGCTGACGCTGACCGAAGGCTTCTATTGGAATCGTGACGAGGAAAGCGCGACATTCGGCAAGCGCTTCATGGAACGCACCGGCAAGATGCCGAACATGGTCCACGCCGGCACCTATTCGGCTGTGTTGCAGTATCTGAAGGCGATCGAGAAGGCCGGCACCGACGAAGCCGAGGCGGTCTCCAAGGAGTTGCATGCGCTTCCCGTCAACGACGTCTTCGCCAAGAACGGCACCGTCGCGCCGAATGGCCGCATGATCCACGACATGTATTTGCTTGAAGTGAAAAAGCCGGAAGAGAGCAAGGAGGCCTGGGACTATTTCAAGGTTCTCGCGACAATTCCCGGCAAGGACGCCTTCATCGATCCGGCCGAGAGCGGCTGCGATCTCGTGAAGTCCTGATCGGCCCGATCGCAATGACCGTGACCACGCCTTCGCAGAATGGAGCACCGCGGGTGGTTTTGTCCGCCCGCGGTCTCCGCCGTGACTTCGGCGGCTTCACCGCCGTCAAGGATGTCGATCTCGACGTCCATCACGCCCGCGTGCATGCGCTGATCGGCCCGAACGGGGCTGGCAAGACAACCGTGTTCAACCTGCTGACCAAGTTCCTGCAGCCGACCCACGGCACGATCACGCTGCTCGGTGAAGACATCACCAACACCGCCCCGGACAAGGTAGCCCGCATGGGCCTGGTGCGCTCGTTCCAGATCTCGGCAGTGTTCCCGCACCTGACCGTGCTCGATAATGTGCGCGTGGCCCTGCAGCGGCCGAACCATCTTGCAACGCAATTCTGGAAGCCGCTTTCCGCACTCGAGGCCTTGAATGCCAAGGCCGATCAGCTGATCCGCTCCGTCGGCCTTGACAAGGAGCGCAACGCCATCGCGGCGGATCTCTCCTATGGCCGCAAACGTGTGCTCGAGATCGCGACGACGCTGGCGCTCGATCCGAAAGTCCTGTTGCTGGACGAACCGATGGCCGGCATGGGCCACGAGGACGTCGGCATGGTCGCCGAGATCATCCGAGAAGTGGCGCGCGAGCGCGCCGTTCTGATGGTCGAGCACAATCTCTGCGTCGTCGCGACGCTCTGCCACCACGTCACCGTGCTGCAGCGCGGCGAAATTCTGGCCGAGGGCGAGTATGCCACGGTGGCGGAGGATCCGCGCGTGCGCACCGCCTATATGGGCACGGAGGAAGCCTGACATGAAACCGCTGCTCAAGGTCTCAGGCCTCAATGCCTGGTACGGCGAAAGCCATATTCTTCACGGTGTCGACATGACCGTCGGCGAGGGCGAGATGGTGACACTGCTCGGCCGCAACGGCGTCGGCAAGACGACGACGTTGCGTGCCATCATGGGGATCGTGCGCGAACGTAAGGGCGGGATCGATTTCGCCGGCGAGGATCTGATCCGCGTGCCGCTGCACCGCGTCGCCCATCGTGGCCTCGGTTTCATCCCCGAGGAGCGCGGCATCTTCTCGACCCTTTCGGTCTATGAAAACCTTCTGCTGCCGCCGGCCGTCGCCAAGGGCGGCATGACCATCGACGAGATTTTCGACCTTTTCCCCAACCTGCACGAACGCCGCAACAGCCAGGGAACCAAGCTTTCCGGTGGCGAACAGCAGATGCTGGCGATAGCCCGCATCCTTAGAACCGGCGTCCGGATGATGCTGCTCGACGAGCCGACCGAAGGGCTCGCCCCGGTGATCGTCCAGCGGATCGGCGACGTCTTGAGGAAACTGAAGGAGCGCGGCATGACCGTTCTTCTCGTCGAGCAGAATTTCCGCTTCGCGAGCAAGGTTGCCGACCGTTTCTATCTCATGGACCATGGCCGGGTTGCCGGGGAGTTCCCGGTCTCGGAGCTTTCCCAACGCATGGACATGCTGCATGATGTGCTTGGAGTGTAGGCCATGACCACGATTTTCGGAATTCCGCTCCAGGCCTTTCTCGGGCAGCTCCTGATCGGGCTCATCAACGGCTCCTTCTATGCGCTGTTGAGCCTCGGCCTTGCGATCATCTTCGGCCTGCTGCGCGTCATCAACTTTGCCCACGGGGCGCAATACATGCTGGGCGCCTTTGCCGCCTGGCTGCTGTTGTCGCATTTCGGCGTCGGCTACTGGCCGGCCCTCATCCTCGCGCCGCTTCTCGTCGGCCTCCTCGGCGCCGTCATAGAGCGCACGATGCTCCGGCGGCTCTATTCGCTCGACCCGCTCTACGGCCTGCTCTTCACCTTCGGCCTGGCTTTGACCGTCGAGGGAACCTTCCGCTATCTCTACGGCGCCTCCGGCCAGCCCTACGCGACGCCAACGCTGCTTGCGGGCGGCACCAATCTCGGCTTCATGTTCCTGCCCGTCTATCGCGGCTGGGTCATCGCCTTCTCGCTCGCCGTGTGCCTCGGCACATGGCTTGTCATCGAGAAGACCAAGCTCGGGTCGTATCTCAGGGCGGCAACGGAAAACCCTGTGCTCGTACAGTCCTTCGGCATCAACGTGCCGTTCCTGCTGACGCTGACCTATGGCCTCGGCGCGGCCCTTGCGGCGCTTGCAGGCGTGCTGGCCGCACCGATCTACCAGGTCTCGCCGCTGATGGGATCGAACATCATCATCATCGTCTTCGCCGTCGTCGTCGTTGGCGGCATGGGCTCGATCATGGGGGCGATCATCACCGGCTATATGCTCGGCGTCGCCGAGGGACTGACCAAGGTCTTCTATCCGGAGGCCTCCAATATCGTGATCTTCGTGATCATGGCCATCGTTCTCCTGATACGGCCGGCGGGCCTCTTCGGCCGGGATGCTTGATATGACCCTGACACTCGAACTCCAGAAGCAGAAGGAACGCTCGCCCGTCATCGTGCAGACGATCTTTCTCGGCGCCGGGCTTGCTCTTCTCCTGCTCGCACCGTTGTTCTTCTATCCCGTCTTCCTGATGAAGCTCTTGTGCTTCGCGCTCTTCGCCTGCGCCTTCAATCTGCTGCTCGGATATACCGGCCTGCTTTCCTTCGGGCATGCCGCCTTCTTCGGCGGCGCCGCCTACTTCACCGCGCACGCGATCAAGGAATGGGGCCTGCCACCCGAACTCGGCATCCTTGTCGGCGTCGCCGGTGCGGCCCTGCTCGGGGTGGTCATCGGCTTCTTCGCCATCCGCCGCCAGGGCATCTATTTTGCGATGATCACGCTGGCGCTGGCGCAAATGTTCTATTTCTTCTGCCTGCAGGCCGAGTTCACGCATGGCGAGGACGGGATACAGTCGGTACCGCGCGGTCATCTTTTCGGCTTCATTGATCTGTCGCAATCGACGAACATGTACTACTTCGTGCTCGCCGTATTCGTGCTCGGCATCGCGATCATCTGGCGGATCATCAACTCGCCGTTCGGCATGATCTTGAAATCGATCCGCGAGAACGAGACGCGGGCCATCTCGCTCGGCTATTCGGTGAGAAACTACAAGCTGGGGGCCTTCGTCATGTCGGCGGCGCTGACCGGATTGGCCGGTGGTGTGAAGGCGCTGGTCTTCCAGTTTGCCACCTTGACCGATGTCGGCTGGCAGATGTCGGGCGAGGTCATCCTGATGACCTTGCTCGGCGGCATCGGCACGCTGATCGGGCCGCTCTTCGGCGCGGGTCTCGTCGTCACGCTCCAGAACTATCTGGCGACGTCCGAATTTCCCGTCACGATCATCACCGGCCTTGTCTTCATGGCCTGTGTGCTCCTGTTCCGCCGCGGCATCGTTGGAGAGTTTTACAACTCGCGCCTTGGTCGCAAACTCGGCTTCGAGCATCGCCACAAGCACTGACTACGTATCGGTCCGAGCCATCGGACCCCGACATCAGAGAAAGCCATGGACACGTTCGACTACATCGTCGTCGGAGCGGGTAGCGCCGGCTGCGTGCTCGCAAACCGCCTCTCGGAAAATCCGGACCGCCGCGTTCTGCTGCTCGAAGCCGGCGGCAGCGACAACTATCACTGGATTCACATTCCGGTCGGCTATCTCTACTGCATCAACAATCCCCGCACGGACTGGTGCTTCACGACCGCGGCGGAGGAAGGCCTGAACGGCCGCTCGCTCGGTTATCCGCGCGGCAAGGTGCTCGGCGGCTGCTCCTCGATCAACGGCATGATCTACATGCGCGGCCAAGCGCGCGACTACGATCACTGGCGCCAGCTCGGCTGCGCCGGATGGAGCTGGGAGGATGTGCTGCCGCTCTTCAGGAAATCCGAAGACCACTATCGCGGCGCGGACGACATGCACGGCGCGGGCGGTGAGTGGCGCGTCGAGAAGGCCCGCGTCCGTTGGGCGGTGCTCGATGCCTTCCAGAAGGCGGCGAGCGAGGCGGGCGTTCCCGAGACGGAGGATTTCAACCGCGGCAGCAATGAAGGCTCCGGTTATTTCGACGTAAACCAGCGTTCCGGCGTCCGGTGGAACACGGCCAAGGCCTTCCTGAAGCCTGCCCGGCACAGGCGCAACCTCGTCATCCTGACGAAGGCGCATGTCCAGAAGCTGGTCATCGAAGACGGACGCGTTGTCGGCGTCGAGTTCCAGCACGACGGCATCACCAAGCGCGCAGATGCCCGGCGCGAAACCGTGCTTTCGGCCGGCGCGATCGGCTCGCCGCATGTTCTCGAGCTCTCGGGCATTGGTCAACCCGATGTCCTGCGTCGAAACGGCATCGACGTGCATCATGAATTGCCCGGTGTCGGCGAGAACCTGCAGGACCACCTGCAGCTGCGGCTCGCCTACAAGGTCACCGGCGTTCCGACGCTAAACGAGAAGGCCAGCTCGCTATTCGGCAAGGCGGCGATCGGCCTCGAATATCTCGCCCGCCGCTCCGGCCCGATGGCGATGGCACCGAGCCAGCTCGGCATCTTCACCCGGTCCGGCCCGGAAAAGGAAACGCCGGACCTGCAGTATCACGTCCAGCCGGTAACGCTCGAAAAATTCGGTGAACCGGTTCACCCCTTCCCGGCAATCACCGCCAGCGTCTGCAATTTGAGGCCGGAAAGCCGCGGCTCAGTGCATCTGAAGGGACCCGACTTCGCTGCCGCACCCGACATCCGCCCGCGCTATCTGACTGCCGAAGCCGATCGTGACGTGGCCGTCAAGGCGATCCGCCTCACCCGCCACATCGTCTCGCAACCGTCCTTTGCCCGTTTCAATCCGATCGAGTTCAAGCCAGGCCCGGCTTACCAAACGGACGAGGATCTGACGCGCGCTGCCGGCGATATCGGTACGACGATCTTCCACCCGGTCGGCACCTGCCGCATGGGCGCCGACGCGGATAGCGTCGTCGACCCTGAACTGCGCCTGCGCGGGATCAGGGGAGTGCGCATCGCCGACGCCTCGATCATGCCGACGATCACCTCCGGCAACACCAATTCGCCGACGATCATGATCGCGGAAAAGGCGGCGGAAATGATAGTCGCGGCGAACCGATAGAGGCGGTGACGGGCCAGCGTGGCCATCGGGCACCCCACGGTCCCGTATCTATGAAGCAAGGGCTGCACGAAAACGCGCGAGGGACTGGCGCGATGGCGGCCAGACGAGCAATACTCGGCCCGCTGTAAAGGGGAAGGGTATGCTGGACAAGCTTTTCATTGACGGAAAATGGGAGAAGCCGCGCAAGGGCGGCTCGTTCGACGTCGTCAATCCGGCGACGGAAGAGGTGATCTGCAAGGCGCCCGCGGGCACCTCGGACGATATCGATCGCGCCGTGAAGGCGGCCCGCATCGCGTTCGACAGCGGTCCCTGGCCGAAACTGACCGGCGCAGAGCGAGCCCGCTATCTTCGGGCAATCGCCGCAAGGATCGATGAACGACGCCACGCGCTCGCAAGACTCGAAGTCATGGACAACGGCAAGCCGCTACCGGAGGCGCTCTGGGATATCGACGACGCAGCCGGCTGCCTCAATTATTATGCGGGTCTTGCCGAAGAACTCGACACGAATGCCGAGGAGCCGATCGCGGTCGCAGACACCCGCTTCACATCGAAGGCCGTTCGTGAGCCGCTCGGCGTCGTCGGTGCGATTACGCCCTGGAATTATCCTCTGCTGATGGTGGCCTGGAAGGTCGCGCCGGCGCTCGCCGCCGGCTGCACCATAGTCCTGAAGCCCTCCGAACTTACGCCGCTGACGGCGCTCGAGTTCGGCCTGATCGCTGAAGAAATCGACCTGCCGCCCGGAGTTCTCAACATCATCACCGGCACAGGCGTGGACGCGGGCCAGCCGCTGACAGAACATCCACTGGTCGACAAGCTTGCCTTCACCGGCTCTGTACCGACCGGCCGCAAGGTCATGATGGCCGCCGCCCAGGACATCAAGAACATCAGCCTCGAACTCGGCGGCAAGTCGCCCTTTGTCGTCTTCGCCGATAGCGATATCGAGAAGGCGGTCGAATGGATCATGTTCGGCATCTTCTGGAACCAGGGGCAAGTCTGCTCCGCGACCTCGCGCGTGCTGGTCGAAGAGCCTGTCTACAACACCGTATTGATGCGGCTGACCGAGGAGGCGGCCAAGATCACGATCGGCAACGGCCTCGATGAGGGCACGCTGCTCGGGCCGATCGTCTCCAAAGGGCAATACAGCAAGATTCTCGCCGCGATCGAACATGCACGGCAGGACGGCGTCACGGTGGCAGCTGGCGGCGGTCGTCCGGCCGGCTTCAACAGCGGCTATTTCATTGAGCCGACGGTGCTGACGGGCATGTCAGAGGATAGCTTCGTCTGGCGGGAGGAAATCTTCGGCCCCGTCGTCTGCGTCATGCCGTTCAGCGACGAAGAGGAGGCGATCCGGCTTGCCAACGACAGCCGCTTCGGCCTTGCCGCCGCGGTCATGTCCGAGGACAAGGCGCGCTGCGAACGCGTCGCCCGCGCCTTGCGCGCCGGCATCGTCTGGGTCAACTGCTCGCAGCCGACATTCGTCGAAGCACCGTGGGGCGGCTACAAGCAATCCGGCATCGGCCGCGAACTCGGCCACTGGGGGCTCGCCAACTATCTGGAGGTGAAGCAGATCACCAGCTTCGATGCCGACGAACCCTGGGGCTGGTATATTAAGGGGTGAGCACGAACAGCTGGGGCGGCGGCTAAATCCGCTCCAATTTAGGGAACCATGCAGGGCGGCACCCCCCCTGCCGGGCATCTCCCCCACACGGGGGAGATCGGCAAGCGGTAATGCCGTGCTCAACCAATATGCCGCGCACGTCCCGTTGGCGACTTCGGCATCTGCGACGCTGGTTGGATAGGGCTTAGCGCCCGGCCAATCTCCCCCTTGTGGGGGAGATGCCCGGCAGGGCAGAGGGGGGTATCAACACCGCTTTGCGGGTTTTGGCCCTACTCCGCCGCTTCCGCCTCCGGTATCGGCGTGTAATTGAGGATCGGCGAGAGCCAGCGCTCGACCTCGCGAACATCCATCGCCTTGCGCTCCGCATAGTCCTCGACCTGGTCGCGCTCGATCTTGGCGACACCGAAATAATAGGCGTCCGGATGGCCGATATAGAGGCCGGAAACCGACGAGCCCGGCCACATCGCATAGTTCTCCGTGAGAGCGACCCCGATCGACGCCTCGGCATCAAGGAGGCGGAAAAGCGTTTCCTTTTCCGTGTGATCGGGCTGCGCCGGATAGCCGGGCGCCGGGCGGATGCCCGTATAGGGCTCGCCGATCAGGTCCTGGGGCGTGAAGGCTTCATCGGGAACATAGCCCCAGAGCTCCTTGCGCACATATTCGTGCATGCGCTCGGCGAAGGCCTCAGCGAAACGGTCGGCCAGCGCCTTGACCATGATCGAGGAATAATCGTCGTTGGCGCGCTCGAAGCGCTCGGCGATCGATACCTCCTCGATGCCGGCGGTCACCACGAAGCCGCCGAGATAGTCTCTTGCGCCACTGTCGACGGGCGCCACGAAATCGGCGAGCGCAACATTCGGCCGCCCGTCCCGCTTCACCAATTGCTGGCGAAGCGTGAAGAGGGTGGCGAGCTCAGCGCCGCGCGCTTCATCGGTAAACAGGCGGATATCGTCACCGACGGCGCCGGCAGGCCAGAGGCCGACCACGGCTTTCGGCGCGAACCATTTTTCGGCGACGATCTTCTGGAGCATAGCCTGGGCGTCGTCGAAGAGCTGGCGCGCTGCCGGCCCCTGTTTGTCGTCGTCGAGGATCCTTGGGTAGATGCCTTTCAGTTCCCAGGTCTGGAAGAATGGCGTCCAGTCGATGTAGCGGGCAAGCTCCGCCAGGTCCCAATCTTCGAAAACGCGGGTTCCGAGGAAGGAGGGCGCCTTCGGTCGATAGGTGCTCCAATCGAGCTTCTGGGCATTGGCGCGCGCCTGCGACAGCGGCAGGCGCCGTTTCTCCGCCTCGTTGCGCGCGTGCGCGTCGGCGATCTTGTGATATTCGGCGCGGATCGTCTCCATGTAGCCCTTGCGCACGTCCGGCGAGAGTAGACTGGACACGACCCCGACCGCGCGACTGGCGTCGTTGACATGGACCGTCTGCCCCAGGCTGTAGCGCGGATTGATCTTCACGGCCGTGTGCACCCGGCTCGTCGTCGCCCCGCCGATCAGTAGCGGGATATCGAGGCCCTCGCGCTCGAGTTCGGAGGCGACATGGACCATTTCATCGAGCGAAGGCGTGATGAGCCCGGAAAGCCCGATGATGTCGACCTTCCGCTCCTTCGCCACTTCAAGGATCTTCGCAGACGGCACCATGACCCCGAGATCGATGATCTCGTAATTGTTGCAGGCGAGCACGACGCCGACGATGTTCTTGCCGATGTCATGCACGTCGCCCTTGACGGTCGCCATCAGGATCGTGCCGGCGCTCTCGCGCGTTCCGTCACCGCCATTGGCGCGCTTCTCCGCTTCCATGTGCGGCAGCAGCACGGCGACTGCCTGCTTCATCACCCGCGCCGACTTCACCACCTGCGGCAGGAACATTTTGCCCGAGCCGAAGAGATCGCCGACGACGTTCATACCCGCCATCAGCGGACCCTCGATGACATGCAGCGGACGAGAGGCCGCCAGCCGTGCCTCTTCCGTGTCCACCTCGATGAACTCCGTGATGCCGTTGACGAGCGCATGTTCCAGCCGCTTTTCGACCGGCCATTCGCGCCAGGCGAGATCCTTCTCCCTCCCCTGCGCCCCGCCGTGCCCGCGATAACGCTCGGCAAGCTCCAGCATACGCTCGGTCGCATCCGCCCGGCGGTTGAGCACGACATCCTCGCAGGCCTCGCGGAGTTCCGGATCGATCGTGTCGTAGACGGCCAGCTGGCCGGCATTGACGATGCCCATGTCCATGCCTGCCTGGATCGCGTGGTAGAGGAACACGGCATGCATCGCCTCGCGCACCGGCTCGTTGCCGCGGAAGGAGAAGGAAAGGTTCGACACGCCGCCAGAGACATGGACATGCGGCAGCGTCGCGATGATCTCGCGCGTCGCCTCGATGAAATCGACACCGTAATTGTTGTGTTCTTCGATGCCTGTGGCGACCGCAAAGATGTTCGGGTCGAAGATGATGTCCTCCGGCGGGAAGCCCACCTTCTCGGTGAGCAGCCGATAGGCCCGCTTGCAGATCTCCACCTTGCGGGTCCTGGTGTCGGCCTGGCCTGTCTCGTCGAAGGCCATGACCACGACCGCAGCGCCATAGGCGCGCACCAGTCGTGCGTGATGGAGGAACGCCTCCTCGCCTTCCTTGAGCGAGATCGAGTTCACCAGCGCCTTGCCCTGCACGCATTTGAGGCCAGCTTCGATCACCTCCCATTTGGACGAATCGATCATCACCGGAACACGGGCGATATCGGGCTCGGACGCGATGAGGTTCAGGAACTCGACCATTGCCTGCGTCGAATCGATCAGGCCTTCGTCCATATTGATGTCGATGATCTGGGCGCCGTTCGCGACCTGATCGCGCGCGACGTCGAGCGCCGCCGAATAATCGCCGGCGGTAATAAGCTTGCGGAACTTGGCCGAACCGGTGACGTTGGTGCGTTCGCCGATATTGACGAAGGGAATGTCCTTGGTGAGCGTGAACGGTTCCAGGCCGGAAAGCCGCATATGCCGTTCCACCTCTGGAATCCGCCGGGGCGGATACTTGGCGACGGCTTCGGCGATCGCGCGAATGTGGGCGGGGGTCGAGCCGCAGCAGCCGCCGACGATATTGACGAGCCCGTCACGGGCGAAACCCTCGATCTCAGCCGCCATCGCTTCGGGACTTTCGTCGTAGCGCCCGAATTCATTCGGCAGGCCGGCATTCGGATAGGCGCAGACGAGCGTATCCGCGACCAGCGATAGCTCGTCGATATGGGCACGCATGGCGCTTGCGCCGAGCGCGCAATTGAGCCCGACGGTGAAGGGTGCGGCATGGCGCGCCGAGTGCCAGAAGGCAGTCGGCGTCTGCCCGGAAAGCGTGCGGCCGGAAAGATCGGTTATCGTGCCGGAGATCATCACAGGAAGGTAAATCCCCTTCTCGGCAAAGACTTGCTCAGTGGCGAAGATCGCCGCCTTGGCGTTCAGCGTGTCGAAGATCGTCTCGATCAGGATGATGTCGGCGCCGCCGTCGATCAGACCGCGGACCTGCTCACCATAGGCAAGCCGCAGATCATCGAAAGTGACCGCGCGATAGCCGGGATTGTTGACATCCGGGGAAATCGACGCGGTGCGGTTGGTGGGCCCGAGCGCGCCAGCGACGAAACGCCGCCTGCCGTCCTCCGCCTCAGCGCGCTTTGCCGCGCGCCGCGCCAGGCGTGCACCGTCACGGTTAAGCTCGTAGACCATGTCCTCCATGCCGTAGTCGGCCTGGGCGATGCGGGTCGATGAGAAGGTGTTGGTTTCGAGGATGTCAGCGCCCGCTATGGCGTAGCTGTAATGGATATCCTCGATTGCCTTCGGCTGCGTCAGCGTCAGGAGGTCGTTGTTCCCCTGCTGATGACAGGAGCAGCCGCCGAAGCGCTCGCCGCGGAAATGATCCTCGATGAAGCCGAGTTGTTGGATCTCGGTCCCCATGGCGCCGTCCATGATCAGGATGCGTTCGGCAGCCGCCTGACTGAGCGCGCGGAAGATTTCCGAACCATCAGGCCTGGGCGAAACATCGCCGAAAAGGGAGTTGATGGCGGGCATGGGAAATCCCCCGTTCTGAAAACGACAAATAATTAGTGATTTACTCACATAAACATATCTTTATGTCAACATACGCGTTGATCACAATTTCGCCGTCGCAAATAAAAACGGCCCGCCGCGCTTGCGGCAGGCCATGTGAAGCACTTTACAGCGAAGCCCTCTCTATGGAGCGACAGCTCACATCCGCTTCAGACAATCCTCCAACTCATAGATCGCGCAGACAATGTGATAGAAGCTGCTGGCCGGCGCAGGCTCTTCGACGAACGCGCCATCCGCCTGCTGCTTGTCGCGCCAGAGACCGCGAATCGGCGTTTGGAGGAAGCGATCGAGGGCGGCTGCCGCCCGTGCCGCCGAGGAGAGATAACGCTGACGCTCCTCCCCTTCGGTCAAGGCGGCAAAACGGATCGCCGCCTTCAGCCATTCGGTCTGCGGCCAAAGCCGCGCCACCGGATCGGCGACCGAAAAGTCATCGAGAAGCGTCATGATCGCCACGTCGCGCTTCGGGCAGATGCCGTGTTGCTCACCGATCTCGAACAGCCGCCGCGCCTTGACGATGGCTTCTGCACTGCCGCGCCGCTCTGCCCAGCGAAGCAGGAGCCACGCCCATTCGAATTGGTGACCCGGCTCGACGACGCGACCCTTCTCGCCTGGAAAGGGCGCCCACTCGTGATCGAAGAACTCGCGCAAGCCACCGGTTTCGGCATCGATGAAATGATCCATCGCCAAGTGGGCGATCTCGTCGGCGAGATTGGCCCAGGCCATCTTGTCGAAGCCTTCGACCGTCTCGCTTGCCAGGCACGCCTCGAAAAGATGCATATGCGGATTGGAACCGAGCGGCAGGCGTGGTGGGTTGTCCTCCTCGAAGCCGGCGATCGGATGCTTGCAATGAGCCTCGAGCTTTCGCCTGAGATCATTGCTGCGCTCGGCCATTTCGCCTCTCCGCTCCGGGAAGACCTCCGCCAGATAGGCGAAGGCGAGCAGCGCGAAGGCCTGGTTATAAAGGTCGAAGGACGGGTCGGTCACCTGGCCGTCGGCGTCGGCAAGCGCAGCGTAAAAGCCGCTTGGTCGCCGATAGACGCGATCGAAATAGGCAAGCCCTGCTTCGGCAACGGTGCGCCAGTCTCCCGGCCAACCGCGCCGTCCGGCCTCCGCGAAACAATAGACCTGTCGCGGCTGCACGCGCGAGCGACGATTGGCCCGCGTCGGCTCACCCTGCATGTCGATGGTCTCGACGAAGCCGCCGCTGGCATCGTCGAAACCCTTTTGCCGCCAAAGCAGCAAGGCCGCATCGGCAAGCCAGCCGGCGAGTTCGCGCGCCTGCGAGTGAATATTCATGCGGTGTCCGTTCCTGTCAGTCCTCGAGCTTCAACGCGGCGTGATCCGTCTTGAGCAATTCAACCATTGCTTCGATGACAAGATTATGGTCGTCGCGCTGCGGCAATCCGGAAACCGTGACGGCGCCGATGCAGCCCGTTCCCTTGACGATGATCGGGAAGCTGCCACCGTGCGCGGCGTATTCGGCATCCGGCAGGCCGAGCTTCGCCTGCAGGTTCGTCTGCTGCTTCAACAGGCTAAGGCCGGTGGCGTAGCTGCTCTTAAACAGCCGGAAGACCGTGTTGCGCTTGCGCCGAACCCAGCTGGGATTGTCCGGCGTCGCGCCTTCGAGCGCCGCGTAGAAGACCTGCATGGAAAAAAGGGTAATGTCGATGACCACGCCGAGCTTCCGCTCGGCCGCCATGCGCCGGAGGATCGAGCCGAGCTCCCAAGCCGTGTCGAGGCTGAAGCTTTCGAACTGCAGTTCCCGCTCCTGCAGCGCGATGCGGCGCAGATCGTTATCGATGTTCATGGTATCTCCTCGCTTGGATCGTCGGTTGGAGCAGCAGGCGGAAACCGCCGATGCTTTTCATTCTAGCTTTTCCAGAGCCAGGCGGCGCCGCGCACGCCGGAACTGTCGCCGTGCACCGCCTTGCGGATCGGCGTCTCGAAGCTGTCGCCGAAGATGTATCTGGTGATCAGCGCCGGCAGTTCGCCGTAGATTTCATCGACATTCGACATGCCGCCGCCCAGCACGAAGACATCCGGGTCGACCACATTGGTCAAAAGCGCCAGACTGCGGGCAAGACGATCGACGAAGCGCTCGTAGACACCGGTCGCCACCGGGTCGCCCGCACGTTTCGCCTCGATGATATCCCGGCCCCGGCGGTCGACGCCGGTCGTCGTGCGATAGTCGAGTTCCAAGCCAGTCCCGCAGGCATACATGTCGAGACAGCCGAGCTTGCCGCACCAGCACTTGTGGCCGGGATATTCGTCCCGCGTCATCCAGGGCAACGGGTAGTGCCCGATTTCGGCGGCAACCCCCTGGTAGCCCGCATGAACCTTCTTCTCGATCGCAAGCCCGCCACCATGTCCCGTGCCGACGATGACGCCGAAAACGACGCGGGCATCCTTGCCGGCACCGTCCACCGCCTCGGAAACGGCAAGGCAGTTGGCGTCGTTGGCAAGCCGCACCTCGCGGCCGAGCGCGGCTTCGAGATCGCGGCCGAGCGGCTTGCCGTTGATGAGGACGGCATTGGAATTGCGGACGATGCCGGTGCGCGGATTGGGGCTGCCGGGAATGCCGATGCCGATCGTTCCGCGCGCGCCGGCTGTCTGTTCGGCCGCGGCCACGAGGTCGATCACGGCGCGGATGCAGTCGTCATAGCCGCTGGTCGGCGTCGCGACACGGTGCCGGGCGCGCGTTTCGCCATCGCGGTCAAGCGCGATGACTTCCATTTTCGTGCCGCCCCAATCAATTCCGATGAACATGTGTGGATCAGATCTCAGGATGGATGTCGAGGAAAACGGCAGGTCGCTCCTCCGGCCGCCGCCGGCCCTGCTTAGCATCTGCAGTGTCGCAGATGCTAGAGTGGGGTGCGGAAAAGTGTAAGGCGGCTTACCGCAAATCGGTGAGGTCCCATGCAAAAACACTTGGCGAAGGGGCCTTGCTTTTGTATGGGTCTATTCCGAGTGGTCCCGTAGCTCAGCAGGATAGAGCATCAGATTCCTAATCTGGGGGTCGCGCGTTCGAATCGCGCCGGGATCACCATTTGCTATTCCATCTTCTCGCAGACGACTCCTGGATCCTCCTCCCCCTTCGTCACGTCGAAGAGCGTCGCCTCCTCGCCCTCGGTCCACCAGACATATCGGCCGCCGGCGTATCGTGCACCCGATCCGGAAATGATACCCGAAGCGACGATGTAGGTGCCGCCGATCGAGAATGTCACCAGCGAGACGGCGCCAGCATTGATATATTCGGCCTCGACCGTCTCGCCGCCGCAGCTGTAACGCACCGTTTGCCGATCGACCGTACCGGCACCGGGAATGCGCAGCGTTAGGTCAACGCCACCACTTTCGGCCGTGGCTTCCATTGAGGTGAGCAGCATGACCGGCGTACCGTCCGGCCTCGTCAGCGTTAGTCTTCCGCCGTCGATCTTCCAGGTGAGGCCCTCGCGCAGCGTGGAGAAGAACTTCTGCTCCTGATCCATGATGGCGGGTGCGCACATCTTGCGCGCCGCGGCGGTGGGACCGAAGGTGATTGTCGTGCCTGTGAGGCTGAAGGCACCGGTGAAATTGTTGCAGCCGGCCATGCCGCCATAGGTGCCATCCTCGCGTATCTCGAGCACGGTCTGGAGGTCGTCGATCACACCGCCGCCGCCGATGTCTTCGGCAAGCCACGAGCCGACCAGTTCTTCCGGCACCTTTTCGGCGGCAACTATCTCAGTGGAAGCAAGCTCGATCAACACGCAAGCGCAGGACGCGGCCGTCAGAGCCTTGAGCATCTGGAACTCCTCCACAAATCGGCACGTTTTGGCCGCCCATTCCGATGCTAATAAGTCATGACACAGGATGCGAGCGGAAAACGTTTCGCCCTGTTTCTTACCCGCTATCGTCGAGCAGTGCGATGGAAGGAAGGCAAGTCCACCCTTGTTGCCCGCGGCTTTCGGCTGTAGAGCCTAAGGCAAACCTGACGAACAAGAAGAACACGGGATTTGGCAATGGCATCCGGCGACAGCACGAAGCGCCGTCTGACGATATTGGGCTCCACCGGTTCGATCGGAACGAACACGCTCGACGTCATCGACCGGCTGGGCGGGCGAGATCGTTTCGACGTCGTCGCGCTGACCGGAAACGGCAATATTCCGCTTCTGGCCGAACAGGCGCGCCGGCTCGGCGCCGAACTGGCCGTCACCGCGGACGACAATCTCTATCAGGACCTCAAATCGGAGCTTGGCGGAAGCGGCATCGCGGTTGCCGCAGGCCGCACCGGCCTGATCGAGGCGGCCGAACGCGATGCCGGGTGGGTGATGGCGGCAATCGTCGGCAACGCCGGTCTTGCCCCGACGCTCGCCGCGGCAAAGCGCGGCGCCGATATCGCGCTTGCCAACAAGGAATGTCTCGTCTCCGCCGGCAGCCTCTTCGTCGAGGCGGTCGCAAAGGGCGGCGGCCGGCTGTTGCCCGTCGACAGCGAGCACAATGCGATCTTCCAGGTGCTGGAAAACGATCAGCGCCACGCCGTCGAGCGGATCATCCTGACGGCCTCCGGCGGCCCGTTCCGCACCAAGTCGCTTGAAGAGATGCGGCACGTGACCGCCGAAACGGCGCGCGCCCATCCGAACTGGTCGATGGGGCTGAAGATCTCGATCGACAGCGCTTCGATGTTCAACAAGGCGCTGGAAATGATCGAGGCGCGCCACCTTTTCGGGCTGCGACCGGAGCAGATCGAGGTCATCGTGCATCCGCAGTCGGTCATCCATTCGATGGTCGGCTACAGCGACGGATCGGTATTGGCGCAGCTCGGCTGCCCCGATATGCGCACCGCCATCGGCTATGCCCTCTCCTATCCGAGCCGATGCGATCTGCCGGTCGAGCGGCTCGATTTCGCAAAACTCTCGCGGCTGGACTTCGAGGCGCCGGACGAAATCCGCTTTCCGGCGCTGCGCCTGGCGCGGCGCGCCATGGAAGCCGGCGGCGTCCAGGGCGCCGTTCTGAACGGCGCTAAGGAAACCGCGCTCGAGGCCTTCATCAAGGGGCGGGCCGGCTTCCTTACGATGGCTGAAATCGTCGAAAAGGTGATGGACGAGCTCGCAGATCTGCCTGCAGCGTCAAGCATGGACGACGTCTTCGCCGCGGACGAAAAAGCCCGGCAGATGGCTGCCGGGCTGATCAAGTAACATCCTGGCCCCTTCGAGCCGGTTTTCGCGTCATCTGCCCCTCATCCGGCCTGCCGGTCACCTTCTCCCCGCGAGCGGGGCGAAGGGACTCGAGGCACGCCCTCAATCCCCTCTCCCCGCAAGCGGGGAGAGGGGATTGAGGGGCAATCATACTCCAGGATCGGTAGTACTTACGCGACGGCCCTTGCCAGCGCACAGCGCGACCAGAGCGAATGCAGCGCGCCGACCAGATGGTCGATATCGGCATCCGAATGCAACGGCGTCGGCGTGATGCGCAGGCGCTCGGTCTTCTTCGGTACCGTCGGATAGTTGATCGGCTGGACATAGACGCCGAAATTGTCGAGCAGCAGGTCGGAGATCCACTTGCACTTGGCGGCATCGCCCACGATCACCGGCACGATATGGCTCGGATTGACCATGTGCGGAATGCCGCGCTGGTCGAGCAGCGAGCGCAGCCGCCGCACGCGCTCCTGATGCGCGAAACGTTCGACCTGGCTTTCCTTCAGATGCCGGATGGAGGCGAGCGCACCGGCGGCGAGCGCCGGCGGCAACGCTGTCGTGAAGATGAAGCCGGACGCAAACGAGCGGATGAAATCGCAAAGTGCCGCAGAGCCAGTGATGTAGCCGCCCATGACGCCGAAGGCCTTGCCGAGCGTGCCCTCGATGACTGTCAGCCTGTGCATCAGCCCCTCGCGTTCGGCAATGCCGCCGCCGCGCGGGCCGTACATGCCGACCGCGTGCACTTCGTCGAGATAGGTCATCGCGCCATACTTGTCGGCAAGATCGCAGAATTCCTTGATCGGCGCGATATCTCCATCCATCGAGTAGACGGATTCAAAGGCGATGATTTTGGGCGCACGCGGATCGGCCGCCGCAAGTTTGGCTTCGAGGTCGGCGACAGAATTATGCTTGAAGATGACGCGTTCGCATTTCGAATGGCGGATCCCCTCGATCATCGAAGCGTGATTCCCGGCGTCCGAGAAGACGATGATGCCGGGAATCTTGGAACAGAGCGTTCCGAGCGCGGCCCAGTTCGACACATAGCCGGAGGTGAACAGGAGAGCGGATTCCTTGCCGTGCAGATCCGCGAGTTCGCGCTCGAGCAGGACGTGGTAGTGGTTGGTGCCGGAGATGTTGCGCGTGCCGCCGGCGCCGGCGCCGCATTCGTCGATCGCCCGCTTCATCGCTTCGGTGACGATCGGAGACTGGCCCATGCCGAGATAGTCGTTCGAGCACCAGACGGTCACTTCCTGGGTGCCATCGGCGGTGTGGCGTGTCGCCCTCGGAAAGTCACCGCGATGGCGGGCGAGATCCGCGAAAACCCGATAGCGGCCTTCCTGATGCAGCCCGTCCAGCTCGTTTTTGAAGAAACTCTCGAAATCCATCATCATCTCCAGTGCCCTGCCGCTTTCTTCATTCAAAGCGATCAGGGGTCAACCCCCGGAAAGGCCCCGCTTCGCCCCTGCGGCAAAAGGCCTCTACTTTTGAACCATTCCAAAATGACTAGTGCAAACTCAATCCCCTCAACTTTGATCGAAGTCAAGCTTTTGCAAAAAAGGACGGTCAAGGCCGCCCTTTTTCAATACTTAAGTCCCATCAAGCCGCAGCCACGGCGCGCTTGGTCATAACCTTGATAAGATTGGCGCGATAGGCAGCGCTGGCATGAAGGTCTGTCATCAAATCCGATGCATCCACGGAGACATTGCCGACCGCATCCGGCGACCAATTGCCGGCAAGCGCCGATTCCATGCCTTGATGACGGAAGACACCGTTCGAACCCGCTCCGGTCACGGCAACGCGCACATCGCCATTGTCCCGGCGCGCGACGAAGACCCCGGTCATGGCGTAGCGCGAGGCCGGGTTCGGGAACTTCCGGTAGGCTGCCTTCGCCGGCGCCTCGAAGGCGATGGCGGTGATGATCTCGTCATCGTTCAACGCCGTTTCAAAGAGCCCGGTGAAGAAGTCCGCCGCGGCGATCTCGCGGCTGTTGGTAACTATCGTTGCATCAAGAGCCAGCATCGCCGCCGGATAGTCGGCTGCCGGATCATTGTTGGCGATGGAGCCGCCGATCGTCCCCATGTGGCGGACGTGCGGGTCGCCGATATGGCTGGCCAGGGCACAGATCGCCGGACAGACCGCCTCGAGCTCGACCGACGACGCGACGTCGTGGTGGGTTGTCGCCGCGCCGATCCGCACGGACCGGCCATTGACGGTGATCCCTTTCATTTCGGCGATGTGCCGAAGGTCCACGAGATCGCTCGGCGCCGCAAGCCGCTGCTTCATCGTGGCGATGAGCGTCATGCCCCCGGCGAGATATTTGCCTTCGGCGGCCCCGCTGATCAGCTTCACGGCCTCCTGAACAGAGGACGCTCTGTGATAGTTCGTCTCATACATCTCTCGTCCTCCAATCAATTGGCGGCGTGTGCCGCCGCCCAGACCTTCTCAGGCGTCGCGGGCATGGTGAGCGTATTGTTGCCGATCGCATCGGTGATCGCATTGATCAGCGCCGGCGGCGAACCGATCGCCCCGGCTTCCCCGCACCCCTTGACGCCGAGCGGGTTGTTCGGGCAGGGCGTGTTCGAGGTCGAGACCTTGAAGGACGGCAGGTCGTCCGCGCGCGGCATGGCGTAGTCCATGTAGCTTGCCGTCAGCAGCTGGCCGCTGTCTGGGTCGTAATGAACGCCTTCGAGCAGCGCCTGACCGATACCCTGCGCCAGCCCGCCATGCACCTGGCCTTCGACGATCATCGGGTTGATGATGTTGCCGAAATCGTCCGCCGCCACGAACTGAACGATCTCGGTCCGGCCGGTATCCGGATCGACTTCCACCTCGCAGATGTAGCATCCGGCCGGAAAGGTGAAATTCGACGGATCGTAGAAGGCGCCTTCCTTGAGGCCGGGCTCCATTCCGGACGGCAGGTTGTGGGCGGTGTAGGCGGCCAGCGCCATCTGGAACCAGGGGACCGACTTGTCGGTACCAGCAACCTTTAGCTCGCCGTTTTCGATGACGATGTCGCTCTCGTCCGCCTCCATCAGGTGGGCGGCGATCTTCTTGGCCTTGGCCTCGACCTTGTCCAGCGCCTTGACCACCGCCGACATGCCGACGGCGCCCGACCGGGAGCCATAGGTTCCCATGCCCATCTGCACCTTGTCCGTATCGCCATGGACGATGTTGACGCTGTCGATCGGCACGCCGAAGCGGTCCGCGACGAGTTGGGCAAACGTCGTCTCATGCCCCTGGCCGTGGCTGTGCGAGCCGGTCATCACTTCGATCGTGCCGACCGCATTGACCCGGACCTCCGCCGATTCCCAGAGACCGACTCCAGCGCCGAGCGAACCGACGGCGGAAGAGGGCGCTAGCCCGCAGGCCTCGATGTAGCAGCTCATGCCGATGCCGCGCTTCATGCCGCGCCGCTCCGCCTCCGCCTTCCGGTCGGCAAATCCGTTCCAGTCGGCCGCACCCATCGCGGCGTTCAACGACGCCTCGTAGTCGCCGGCGTCGTAATTCATGATCACCGGCGTCTGATGGGGGAAGGAGCGGATGAAGTTGATGCGCCTGAGCTCGGCGGGCGAGATGCCGAGTTCCCGCGCCGCGGTCTCCATCGTCCGCTCCAGGAGGTAGGTGGCCTCCGGCCGCCCCGCGCCGCGATAGGCGTCGACCGGCGCCGTGTTGGTATAGACGGTGCGGACATTGGCGTGAATCGCCGGGATATCGTATTGCCCCGAGAGCAGCGTCGCATAGAGGTAGGTCGGCACGCACGAGGAGAAGAGCGACATGTAGGCACCGAGATTGGCGATCGTGTCGACCTTCAGCGCGGTGATCCGGTTGGAACTGTCAAACGCCATCTTCGCAGTCGATATGTGATCGCGGCCGTGGGCGTCGGTCAGAAAGGCTTCGGTGCGGTCGCACGTCCACTTCACCGGCACGCCGGTGCGCTTCGAGGCCCAGAGACAGACGATCTCCTCCGGATAGATGTAGATCTTCGAGCCGAAGCCGCCGCCGACATCGGGTGCGATCACTCTCAACTTGTTCTCAGGCGCGACATTGTAGAAGGCACTCATCACCAGTCGCGCCAGATGCGGGTTCTGGCTGGTCGTGTAGCAGGTATAGTGATCGTCGCCCGAGTCATAGATGCCGAGGGCCGCGCGCGGCTCCATCGGATTCGGTGACAGGCGGTTGTTGAAGATTTTCACCTCCGTCACATGCGCCGCCGCCGCAATCGCCGCGTCCGTTGCCGCCGCATCGCCGAGTTGCCAGTCGAAGATCAGATTGTTCGGAGCTTCAGGATGGAGCTGCGGCTGGCCGTCGGCCATCGCCTTGACCGGGTCGGTGACCACCGGCAGCAGCTCGTAATCGACGACCACCGCCTCGGCGGCATCGCGCGCTTCGTCGACGCTGTCGGCGACGACTACCGCCACCGCATCACCGACATAGCGCACCGTCTGGTCGGCGAGCGGCCGCCAGGCGCCCATCTTCATCGGCGAGCCATCCTTCGAATGAATCATCCAGCCGCAGATCAGGTTACCGATCCCGTCTGCCGTGAGCTGCCTGCCGTCGAGCACGTCGATGACGCCGGGCATCTCTTTTGCCGCCGTGGCGTCGATGCTCCTGATCTTCGCATGCGCATGCGGGCTGCGCACGAAGATCGCGTACTTCATGCCCGGCACGCTCATATCGTCCGTGTAGCGGCCCTTGCCGGTCAGGAAGCGCTTGTCTTCCTTGCGCGCCACCCGCGCGCCAATTCCTTCAACGCCCATCGCCTATCTCCTCCCGAGATATTCAGTGAAAGTGCTGCGACGAAATCCGTAGCGGACGATCTTCCTTCGTCCACGTGAAAGATCATCATTCGGCCGCCTGGCGAGCGCCGCCCATTTCGGCCGCGGCGGCGAGGATCGCCTTGACGATGTTGTGATAGCCGGTACAGCGACAGATATTGCCTTCGAGTTCGTAGCGCACCGTCGCCTCGTCGAGGCCGCTGCCGTGTCGGGCGATCATATCGACAGCCGTCATCACCATGCCGGGCGTGCAGAAACCGCACTGCAGCCCGTGATGCGCCTTGAACGCTGCCTGGACCGGATGAAGTTCGCCGTCTTTGGCCAGGCCTTCGATGGTCGTGATCGACGAGCCTGCCGCCTGCACCGCAAGAATGGAACAGCTTTTGACCGACAGCCCGTCCATATGGATGACGCAGGCACCGCACTGCGACGTGTCGCAGCCGACATGTGTGCCGGTTAGTCCGAGATTTTCGCGGATAAAGTGCACCAGCAGCGTGCGGTCATCACATGTGCCGCTGACCTGACGGCCGTTGACCGTCATCGTTATTTTCGCCATTTCGCTCCTCCGGGGTCGGTCAGTGCCAACTTGAGCGCGGCTTCAACTCGGGTGAGATGCGTTCACGCGACTGAAGTACGCGCCAACTGATATCAATGCCCACTGCCCGTGGCCCGCTCCTCCCGGACCGACGCGGCGCTTTGTATCATTTGTTTTTTTTTGGAATGTCGCAACCGTTTCGGTCTGCGCACGACAAAAAAATTCCGCAGTGGCTGTGACGTCGGGTACAGCGCCTTCATGTTCCGTTCAGGAAGGATCGCATTATCTTGCGACGGAAGATTCGCCGGGGTCCAGTAGACATTCGCTGACGGCGGGTTATTTTCCGAATTGCAAGTTCAAGTGGAAGGCGACGTTTCGGTCGACCTGCCATCCAACCAGGGACGGACGAAGCGACAGGCTGAAATCCGTAGATCGGAGAGGACAACATGAAAAAAGCCATAGCCCTTGTGCTGGTCGCCTTGTCGGTCGCAAGCTGCACGCAGACGGAAAAGGGTGCCGGCATCGGTGCTGCATCGGGCGCGATCATCGGTGGCGCGATCACCGGTAACGTACGCGGCGCTGCGGTCGGCGCGGCCATTGGCGGTGTATCCGGCGCGTTGATCGGCCATGTCAGCGAGCAGCCAGGTCAATGCTACTACCGCGACCGCTACGGTCGCCGTTACATCGACCGTTGCTGATCGCCGCAGCAATCCGCAAGCGAACGGCCCCGGAGCGATCCGGGGCTTTTTCTTGTGTTGTTGGGGCGGGTGCCGATGCGGGAAATGGCACCAGCTACGCTACCGCATGTTTCCTTAAGTCGGGGCCGATTTAAGGAAAACATGCGGATTTCAACCTTCTACGGCGACCTTTATGCGTCTGAAGAGACGCCCGGCGCTGTAGCGTAAGGCTGCCCACTTGAAACCGCCTCCGGCTCCTCCACCTTCTTGGGAATAGTAGCAACTCTACGAACGTGGGAGAGCCAGGAGCAACCCTGCTGGCCACAGATATTCAACAGAGCATATCGCCCTGATGTTCGTCCGCATTGACCGGCAGTCTTGAAGACTCGCGGCCTTCCTCTTCGTTTCACTGAAGGGAGATGGAAATGGCAAAGGTCGTTTGCGTCCTCTATGATGATCCGGTTGATGGATATCCGACGGCTTACGCGCGCGATAGTCTGCCGAAACTGGAGCGCTACCCCGGCGGCCAGACGCTTCCCACTCCGAAAGCCATCGATTTTCAGCCGGGTGTACTGCTGGGCAGCGTCTCCGGCGAACTCGGCTTGAGGAAATTTCTCGAAAGTCAGGGGCATAGCCTCGTCGTCACCTCGGACAAGGACGGTCCCGACAGCGTCTTCGAACGGGAGCTCGTCGACGCCGATGTCGTGATCTCGCAACCTTTCTGGCCAGCCTATTTGACCGCTGAGAGAATTGGCAAGGCGAGCAAGCTGAAGCTCGCGATCACCGCCGGCATCGGCTCCGACCATGTCGACCTGCAGGCCGCGATGGACCGCGGCATCACCGTCGCCGAAGTGACCTACTGCAACTCGATCAGCGTGTCCGAGCACGTGGTCATGATGATCCTCAGCCTGGCGCGGAACTATATCCCCTCCTACCAGTGGGTCATGAAGGGCGGCTGGAACATCGCCGATTGCGTCGCACGCTCGTATGACATCGAGGGCATGGAGATCGGCACGGTCGGCGCCGGGCGGATCGGCACCGCGGTGCTGCGCCGGCTGAAGCCGTTTGACGTCAGGCTGCACTACACCGACCGGCACCGGCTCCCGGACTCAGTCGAGAAGGAGCTCGGCGCCACGTTCCACCAGACCGCGGCGGAGATGGTGCCCATCTGTGATGTGGTCACCATCAACGCGCCCCTTCACCCGGAGACGGAAAATCTCTTCGACGAGGCGATGATCGCCAGCATGAAGCGCGGTGCCTATCTGGTGAACACGGCGCGCGGCAAGATCTGCAATCGCGATGCGGTCGCGCGGGCGCTCGCAAGCGGCCAGCTCGCCGGCTATGCCGGTGATGTGTGGTTCCCGCAGCCGGCGCCCAAGGACCACCCGTGGCGGTCGATGCCCCATCACGGCATGACGCCTCATATTTCGGGTTCGTCGCTCTCCGCACAGACGCGCTATGCCGCCGGCACGCGAGAAATTCTGGAATGCTGGTTCGACGGCAGGCCGATCCGCGAGGAATATCTGATCGTCGCCAGCGGCAAACTCGCCGGCGCCGGCGCGCATTCCTACAGTGCGGGAGATGCCACGCGCGGCTCCGAGGAGGCGGCTCGTTTCAAGAGCTGAACGCGGCGGGCGATTACGAAGACGGCCGCACAGCCATATGGCGACTTTTGTGCCTGAAGGACAACATAATGAGTCCTTTTTGCAAAAATCCGACCCGAATCAGAGTTTCGGGGGTGGATGCGGCACGCCGTGATCGTTAACAGATGGAAAACTTTGCCATGCAATAGTGGCGGTTGCCGCATATGCAGGCAGTTTGTTGAGAGTCGCCTGAAACGGGATGCGGAGAGGGATGTCTCCATCACGGTCGAGCATTGTGCACTGGAAGGCAGCAACCGCGCTCGCAGTTGTGGCTTCGGCATTGCTCGGCCCGCTTTCCCTCGATCAGGCCCGGGCGTTCGAGCTCTTCGGCATGCGCTTCTTCGAAAGCGAGGAAGACGAGGTCCAGGTCATCAACCCGGTCAACTACGCGCTGACGTTCGAGCCCGGCACGGACGACAAGGAGCTCCGGGAGGCGCTCGAGAACAGTTCGATGCTTTTCCAGGACCGGGAAGAACCGGTATCGGGCGATCTCGGGCTTGCGATCAAGGCGCGCGACGACCGGGACCGCATTCTCGCGGCCCTCTATGAGAAAGCACGCTACGGCGGAACGGTCAGCGTTCTGATCAACGGTCAGGATATCGACAGTCTGCCGCCCGATCCGTCCTTCCCGGACGGTCGGCCTGTACCGGTTTCAGTCAGCGTCACGCCCGGGCCGGTGTTCACCCTGGGTTCGGTGAGGTTCGAAGGCGATGCCGCAGCGTTCGATCCGGCCACTTACGATCTGACGCGCGGCGCCCGCGCCGACTCCACGCTGATAATCAAAGCGGGCGAGCAGATCGTGAACGATCTGAAGGAACAAAGCCGCCCACTGGCGAAGCTGACGGAACGCAGCGTCGTCGCGGACCACGCCACATCCACCGTCGACGTGACGATCAGTGCCGCCGGCGGACCGGTTGCTCCGGTTGGACAGCTCACCGTGACCGGCACGAAAACCGTCGATCCGGTTTTCGTCAAGGACTACTCCCGCCTCAACGACGGCCGCCCCTATTCGCCGGAAAACATCCGCAAGGCCGCCGAGCGCCTGCGTCAGCTGAACGTTTTCTCGAGCGTCACCATCAAGGAAGCCGACGCGCTCACGCCGGACGGCAGGATCCCGATGAATATCGAGGTCTCGGAGGGCAAGCACCGCTACTTCGGCTTCGGCGCCCAGGTCTCGACCACCGACGGTCTCGGCGTAGAGGGCTACTGGGGCCACCGCAACCTTTTCGGCCGCGCGGAATCCTTGCGAATAGAAGGCTCGGTCAACCGCATCGGCGAGACCACGGACGTCGGCGGCCTCGACTATTCCGCCGGCATCCTGTTCGCCAAGCCCGGCGCGTTCGGGCCGGCGTCGACTTTCACTGCGAGTGTCAGGGCCAGCATCGTCGATCCGGACGCCTACAGTGCGAAGATGATCACCGCGGCAGCCGGCGCGACCTTCGAGCTTTCGCCACAGGATACATTCTCTGGCGGCGCTGAATTGAGCTGGGCCGACGTTGACGACGCCTTCGGAGAGAATTCCTATCTCACCGCCAGCATCCCGCTCGAATATATCCGCGATACCCGCGACGACAAGCTGAACGCGACCGAGGGCTACCGGGCGCTGATCAATGCCAAACCGAGCTACGAGATCGAGGGACAGACCTTCTTCACCTCGTTTGAGGCCTCCGCCTCCGGCTATTACGCGCTGGGCGAGGAGGAGCGTCTCGTACTTGCCGGCAAGCTTGGCGCCGGCATGCTCGTCGGCGGCGACGAACTTGTCGACATACCCGCGCCCCGGCGCTTCTTCCTCGGCGGCGGTGGTTCGGTGCGCGGCTATTCTTTTCAGGAGATCAGTCCTCGCGACGAGAGCAACGATCTCACCGGCGGCCGCTCCTATGTCAGCGGCTCACTGGAAGCGCGCATCGCGATTACCGACACGATCGGCATCGTTCCCTTCCTCGATGCCGGCACCGTTTCGGAAAACACGACGCCCGATTTCTCCGACATTCGCGCCGGCGCCGGCATCGGTCTGCGCTATGCCACTCCTTTTGGACCGATCCGGTTGGATTTTGCGGTCCCGCTCAACAAATACCCCGGCGGGACAGACTACGGCATCTATGCCGGCATCGGACAGTCCTTCTGAATTGCGCCTGATTTTGTTGATAGTTCAGGCAGATAATTTCCGCAGGTTGCCTGCCGATTCCGAAACGGCGTAACTTGGTCTATGGGTAGGATATGAATCAGGTCATCCGCTTCCTTCGATCTGGGCTGCGCTATTTCTTTGCCGGCCTCGGCACTCTTGTGGTCCTGCTCCTCCTGCTCGCCGTCTTTGTCGGCTTCACGACGCCCGGCGCGCGGCTCGTCGCCTGGGCAATCGAAAAATACGCCGCAACCCCCGACCAGATCGTCCGCATCTCGGATCCGGGCGCCCTGCTCACCGGGCATTTCACCGCCGGCACGGTCACCCTCTTCGACGGAGAGGGGATCTATGCGGAAGTCCGGGACCTTTCGGTGAACTGGTCGCCGGCCGAACTCCTGTCGATGCGGTTCGACGCGAGCCAGATTTCCGCGGGGTCGGTCCGCGTGGAACGCACGCCCATTCCCTCTGCCGAAACCGAGGAGGTACGGGAGACTTTCGCGCTGCCCGTCGACGTCAAGATCGACGCCTTCGATCTCAAGGAGATCATGATCGGCAAGGCGATCGCCGGCGAAGATCAGTTCCTGACCGCGCGCGGCAGGGTCAACGCCACGAATTCGAGCATTGCTCTTGCCCTCGATGCCGCTGAGCGCGACCGCCCGGACGCGCGCGCCGTCGCGGATGTCGTCTTCGATCCGGCCGGCAACCAATTGAAACTGGAAGCGAAGGTGACCGAACCGAAGGGAGGGCTTCTCGCCAAGCTGCTCCGCATCCCGGGCGAGCCTGCTGTCGACATCACCTTGACCGGCGAGGGTCCGCTTTCGGATTGGGCCGGATCGGGCACCGCTTCGCTCGGCGGCAACGAGATCCTCCGGCTCGATGGACGCCATGTGCATGCCGGCGACGGCATGCATCGGTTGACCGTCACCGGCGGCGGCGCCCTGGTGTCGCTCGTGCCGGCGGGGTTCAAGCCGTTGTTCGAGGGGACGACGAACATCGACGTCACGGCCCTCTTCGACGGATCGAGCATGGTGCAGATCGAGGCCGGCAAGGTTTCGACCGGCGCATTGACGCTCGACGCATCCGGTACGGTCAACAGCAAGGGCGAGAACAATCTTCAGGCAAGCCTTGCAGGCACCAGCGGCGCCATCGACTTTCGTTGGCCGCTGAGGGAAGGCGAGCTGCACGCGCTGATCAACACCGCCAATCTGTCCCTGATCGGCGACGGACAATCGGCGATCCTCGACATCGCTGCCGACCTCCCTTCCGTCTCGCTTCCGGAGATGAACCTTGCGGCGGTTCGGCTATCCGCGCAAAGCGACGCCTTCAATCTGGAAACACAATCCGGACCGCTGAAGACGACGGTCGAAGTTAGAGAGAGCCGTTTTGCAAGCGCCGATCTCGACCGGGCAATCAAGGCGCCCATGAAACTCGACGGAACGATCGTCGTCGGGCCGGAGAACATCCGCTTCGATCCGCTGACGATCGAAAGCGCC
>NZ_JASKLR010000019.1:0-76507 GCF_030124325.1 Sinorhizobium sp. 8-89 | reverse complement strand
GCAGCGTCACCGGCAGCCTGAACCGCGCCGATACCACGGTCGAGGCGGCGTTCAAGCTGTTCGCGATGCCCGGCGTTCTGCCGCCCGGTATCGCCGCAAAGTTCGATAATACGATCGCGGCAACAGGAAACGTCGCGACCGGCGAAGACGGCAGCGTCAGGCTGAGCGGGCTTGACGTCAAATCCGGAATACTGGATGCCTCGGGCACCGCCACGCTCACCGACGGTACCTTGACCGCTGATATTGAAGGAAACCTTCCCGATATCGGCAGGCTGCTCGCCGACGCCAGAGGCGCGGCGGCGTTCCGTGCCGCGATCTCCGGTCCGCTCAGCGAACTCGGCGTGAAGGCGCAGATAACCTCCAGCGGCGCGACGCTTGCCGGCCGTACGCTGACGGACCTGGCGATCAATGTCGACGCGACGGCGAAACCCGGCAGTCCGCAGGCGAAGCTGACCGCGACCGGCGCACTCGGCGGCCAGGCGATCGACATCCGGGCCGACGTCGTTTCCGAGAACGGCCGCACCTCGATCCCGACGCTGGAGGCGAAGGTCGGCGACAACCGGCTGACCGGCGCGCTCGACCTGACCCCCGACTTCAAGCCAAACGGCACGATCGACTTCAATCTGCCGAACCTCGGCCTGTTGGCCGCCATGGCCGGCCAGACCGCATCCGGCGATCTTGCCGGTTCCGCAACGGTGCGCAGCGTCGATGGCGTCACGTCGATCACGCTCAAGGCGAACGGCGGCAGCATCAGCCGCGATGCGCTGACGATCGCCAGGCCCACCGCCGACATCAGCATCGCCGATGTCGCCAAGCTGGCAATCAGGGGCAACATCGGCGCGGAAAGCCTCGGGCAGGGAGAAAACCGGCTCTCGGGCCTCAATCTCGCCTTCGAGCAGCAGGCGGGAAAAACCGGCTTCTCGCTCGACGCGTCCTATGACGGCGCGCCGGTCGCAGCCGCGGGCGATCTCGTAAGCAATGCCGGGCGCACGGAGATCCGGCTGGCCTCCTTCTCGGCAGCCTCGAAGCGCGTGCCGCTGCAGCTTGCCGCGCCGGCGACCGTCGCCATCGAGAACGGCATCGTTCGCCTCGACGATCTCACCATTCTCGCATCGGACGGCGCAATTGTCGTCGCCGGCACCGCCGGCGAGCAACTCGACATTTCGGCGCAAATCAACGCGCTCCCCGCCACCCTGATCAACACCTTCGCCCCGACGCTCGGCGCCGAGGGCGCGATCGGCGGCACCGTCGACGTCGACGGCCCGGCAGCAGCGCCGGTGGTCGGCTACGATCTCGTCTGGAACGGCGCATCGATCGCCTCGGTTCGCTCCGCCGGCATCGTCGCGCAGGACGTTACCGCGAAAGGCACGATCACGGTTGCCGAAGGGGAAGTCCGCTTCGATCCGATGGCGATCGAGAGTGGAGACTTCCGCGGCAACGTCACCGGCCGCCTGAACCGGGCGGACGCGACCGCCTCGGCGGACTTCAAGCTCTTCGCCGAACCGCATCTGCTGCCCCCCGGCCTCGCCGCCAAATTTGACAGGACGATCGCGCTCTCCGGCAACGTCGAAACCGGCGAAGGCGGCAGCGTCAGGCTGAGCGCGCTTGAGCTGACGTCCGGCACTGTCGACGCCCGCGGCTCCGCTGCGCTTGCCGAAGGCGCGCTGACCGCGGCGATCGAGGGCACATTGCCTGACCTCGGCAAACTGCTTGCGGACGCAACGGGCAATGCCGCGTTCAGCGCCGACATCTCCGGTCCGCTCGACGAACTCGGCGTGAAGGCGCAGATGACCTCCAGCGGCGCGACGCTTGCCGGCCGCACGCTGTCCGACCTGGTGATCAATGCCGACGCGACGGCGAAACCCGGCAGCCCGCAGGCGAAGCTGACCGCGACCGGCGCACTCGGCGGCCAGGCGATCGACATCCGGGCCGACATCGTTTCCGACAACGGCCGCACCTCGATCCCGACGCTGGAGGCAAAGGTCGGCGACAACCGGCTGACCGGCGCGCTCGACCTGACGCCCGACTTCAAGCCAAACGGCACGATCGACTTCAATCTGCCGAACCTCGGCCTGTTGGCCGCCATGGCCGGCCAGACCGCATCCGGCGATCTTGCCGGTTCCGCAACGGTGCGCAGCGTCGATGGCGTCACGTCGATCACGCTCAAGGCGAACGGCGGCAGCATCAGCCGCGATGCGCTGACGATCGCCAGGCCCACCGCCGACATCAGCATCGCCGATGTCGCCAAGCTGGCAATCAGGGGCAACATCGGCGCGGAAAGCCTCGGGCAGGGAGAAAACCGGCTCTCGGGCCTCAATCTCGCCTTCGAGCAGCAGGCGGGAAAAACCGGCTTCTCGCTCGACGCGTCCTATGACGGCGCGCCGGTCGCAGCCGCGGGCGATCTCGTAAGCAATGCCGGGCGCACGGAGATCCGGCTGGCCTCCTTCTCGGCAGCCTCGAAGCGCGTGCCGCTGCAGCTTGCCGCGCCGGCGACCGTCGCCATCGAGAACGGCATCGTTCGCCTCGACGATCTCACCATTCTCGCATCGGACGGCGCAATTGTCGTCGCCGGCACCGCCGGCGAGCAACTCGACATTTCGGCGCAAATCAACGCGCTCCCCGCCACCCTGATCAACACCTTCGCCCCGACGCTCGGCGCCGAGGGCGCGATCGGCGGCACCGTCGACGTCGACGGCCCGGCAGCAGCGCCGGTGGTCGGCTACGATCTCGTCTGGAACGGCGCATCGATCGCCTCGGTTCGCTCCGCCGGCATCGTCGCGCAGGACGTTACCGCGAAAGGCACGATCACGGTTGCCGAAGGGGAAGTCCGCTTCGATCCGATGGCGATCGAGAGTGGAGACTTCCGCGGCAACGTCACCGGCCGCCTGAACCGGGCGGACGCGACCGCCTCGGCGGACTTCAAGCTCTTCGCCGAACCGCATCTGCTGCCCCCCGGCCTCGCCGCCAAATTTGACAGGACGATCGCGCTCTCCGGCAACGTCGAAACCGGCGAAGGCGGCAGCGTCAGGCTGAGCGCGCTTGAGCTGACGTCCGGCACTGTCGACGCCCGCGGCTCCGCTGCGCTTGCCGAAGGCGCGCTGACCGCGGCGATCGAGGGCACATTGCCTGACCTCGGCAAACTGCTTGCGGACGCAACGGGCAATGCCGCGTTCAGCGCCGACATCTCCGGTCCGCTCGACGAACTCGGCGTGAAGGCGCAGATGACCTCCAGCGGCGCGACGCTTGCCGGCCGCACGCTGTCCGACCTGGTGATCAATGCCGACGCGACGGCGAAACCCGGCAGCCCGCAGGCGAAGCTGACCGCGACCGGCGCACTCGGCGGCCAGGCGATCGACATCCGGGCCGACATCGTTTCCGACAACGGCCGCACCTCGATCCCGACGCTGGAGGCAAAGGTCGGCGACAACCGGCTGACCGGCGCGCTCGACCTGACGCCCGACTTCAAGCCAAACGGCACGATCGACTTCAACGTGCCCGATCTCGGCCTTCTGGCGGCGATAGCCGGCCAGAGGGCTTCCGGCGATCTCGCCGGCTCGGCGACGATCAGGACTGCGAACGGTGTCACGTCCGTTTCGCTCAAGGCGAGCGGCAGCGGTATCAAACGTGATGCCCTGACGATTGCAAAACCCGTCGCGGACATCAGCATCGCTGATATCGCCGCGCTCGCGATCAGAGGCAGCGTCAGGGCGGAAAGCGTCGCGCAAGGGCAGAACCGCGTTTCCGGCCTCAATCTCGCTTTCGAGCAGCAGGGGGACAGGACGGGCTTCTCGATCGACGCGAAATATGACGGCGGACCGCTCGCGGCAAAGGGCGATCTTTCCAGTAGCGGAGGCCGCACGGAAGTCCGTCTTGCTTCCTTCTCGGCGACGCCGAAGCAAATTCCGCTGAAACTCGCCAAGCCGACGGTCGTGGCGATCGACGATACCATCGTGCGTCTAAAGGACCTCGTCATTCAGGCGTCGAGGGGCACCATCACGGTCACCGGCACGGCGGGGGAAAAGCTCGATCTCTCGGCGCGTCTGAATGCCATGCCCGCCGCTCTTATCAACAGTTTCGCGCCCACCGTCGGTGCGGAGGGCACGGTCGCCGGAACGGTCGAGATCGACGGAACTCCGGCCGCGCCGGTGGTCGTATACGATCTCAGATGGAGCGGCGCTTCCGTGGCGCAGGTACGTTCGGCGGGCGTCGGCGCGGTCGACATTACCGCGAAGGGCCGGCTCATCGACAATCGCGTCACGCTCGACGCCGTATTGTCGGGCGCTTCCGGGCTTTCCATCAGGGGCGGCGGAACCGTCGAGCTTGGCGGCAACATGCCACTTTCGATGAAATTCTCGGGCAACGTGCCCTTCGCGCTGCTTGCCAATCTCATGGCGGAAAACGGTTTCACGCTTACCGGCTCCGCGACTGTCGATCTCTCCCTTTCCGGCTCGGCGAAGGCGCCGCAAATAAGCGGTACGATCAGGACCGCCGGCGGCCGACTGGTCGACGTGCGGCGCAATCTCGCCTTCAACGACCTGGCAGCAAATGTCACGCTGGATGGCAGGCAGGCGACGATTTCGAGGCTTTCCACCAATCTCGCCACCGGTGGCTCGATCGAGGCAAGCGGGACCATCGGGATCGCAGCCGATTCCGGTTTCCCCGCGGATTTGAGAATCCGGCTCAACAATGCGAGCTATGTCGACGGCACGCTCTTCACCGCAAATCTTGCCGGCGATCTGACTTTGAAAGGTCCGCTCGTCGCCACACCGGTGCTCGGCGGCCGGCTGACCGTCCGCCGCGCGGCAATCACCGTTCCTGAAAAATTGCCCACCTCTCTGTCCGAGATCGACATCCAGCACAGGAATGCGCCGGCCAGAGTGCGGCAGATGGCAAGGGACGTGCGCAGAGATCCCTCCGCGGGGGTCGGAGCCCAGGCCCGCGGCATCATCGCCTTCGATCTCGCCGTCAGTTCCCCGGGACAGTTCTTCGTGCGCGGGCGCGGCATCGACGCGGAGCTCGGCGGCGACCTGACGATCCGGGGCACGGCCGTCCAGCCGATCGTTTCCGGTGGGTTCGACATGCGGCGCGGACGCCTCGAGATTCTCGCCAAGCGACTTACCTTCACCAACGGCCGGATCAGCTTCGGCGGCGACCTGATCCCCATCCTCGACCTCGACGCCACGTCTACCGCCGGTTCGACGACCATCACCGTCAATGTCGCCGGGCCTGCCAACAATCCGCAGGTGACGTTCTCCTCCTCCCCGGCACTGCCCCAGGACGAGATCCTGGCGCGGCTCATCTTCAACCGATCGCTTTCCAATCTGTCGGCATTCCAGATCGCCCAGCTCGCTTCGGCCGTCAGCCAGCTCGCCGGCGGTGGCTCGACGTCCGTGCTCGATGGCCTGCGCAACAAGCTCGGCGTCGACGATCTCGACATAACGACCGACGAGAGCGGCGGCGCGCAGGTGCGCGCCGGCAAATACCTAAACGACCGGACCTACCTCGAATTGCAGCAAGGCGAGGACGCGGGCTCCAGCAAGGCCGTGATCAATCTCGATGTGGGACGAGGTATAAAGCTGAAGGGCGAAGCCGCCGGCGATGGCTCCGCTGCCGGCGGCATCTTCTTCGAGCGGGAATATTAGACGAAGCCAGGATATTCCGCGGTGGCCCCACCTGGTTTTGCTCCGCCCTCTCCACAAGCGGAGCGTGGACAAGGAGCGATGCCGTCATCGGTCAAGCGGCATTTCGGTCTACCCCGAACGCGTCCAGCACCTCGCTTTCGTCAATGCCGGTGAACAGTGCCCAGATGTGCCCAAATGGGTCGATGAGCGCGCCGACCCGATCTCCCGTCGGTAGCGTTTCGGCGGCATTGCGCAGGCTCGCACCGGCACCGATCGCCCGTCCGAGCACACGATCCACGTCGTCGACGTGCAGTTCGAGGATCGCCGCCGTCGTCCCAAGCGCATGTGGCGAACGCGGGCCGCCAAGCCGCGGCTCGGCATCCCGACGCGGATTGGCGCCGGCCACCCGAAAGATGGAATCGCCGATGCAAAGGTCGGCACTCGTCAGGATGCCGCTCCACTCATGACGCTGGAGAAGCTCAGCGCCGAAGACGTCACGGTAGAAGGCGATCGCCCGTTCCTCGTCCCCATGTCTGACGAACAGCTTTATGCAAATCTGCCGCGCCGGCCCGCCATTATACGTGGCCATGACAACCTCCCTGGACCGATGAACGTGATCATTTCCAATGAATGAGAACGGGATGCGGGCGGACGCCGCGCACTTTCCTCATGCTTCGCTTTTTGCTGAGGTGGAACATCTTACAAGGGAATCAGAACAAATCAAGAACAAAAACCGTTTCGCGGCCGCGAAAGACGCACAGCACCGACGGTTGCACGACAGCGCCGCGCGCCTTATGTGACGCGCCAAAGTACGCTGCAGTAGCGTCAGAACGTCCCGCTCATCTTGCTGGTCTTCAGAAGGATATTGGTTTCGGTCACGGTGATGCCGTCGATGAGCCGAATGCGCCTGAGCGTCTCGTCGAAGCTGACGAGGTCGCGATCCTCGAGCTCTGCGATGAAATCCCACCGCCCGTTTGTGCTGTGCAGCGCCCTTACCTGCGGCAAGCCGCGCAATTGACCCGCAACGCGGTCGGCCATCTTGCCGTGAACTTCGATCATGACGACGGCGCGCACGCCGGACGCCGGAATTTCCGAGCCGGTCCGGATCGTGAAGGCCGCGATCGTTCCGTTTGCCACCAGCCGATCAATACGCGCGGCAACGGTCGCGCGTGAAACGCCCGTCATCGCCGAAAGCGTCGAGACCGGTGTACGCGCATTCTGCCTGAGCGCGCTGATGAGAGCTTGATCAAGATCGTCCATGATTCTCAATTTGACAAATTCGGCTTACCAGTATGCCGATATTAGCCTTCCAATCGACAGTTTTCCATCTTTTTGCTGTCATGCCTTTTGACGATAATCCGCCTCATTCTCGCGGGACTCAGAGGAAGGAAGAGGGCGGAAATGAAGACCATCACCTTGATCGGCGCACCCATCGAAGAAGGCTCCGGACGGCGCGGCGCGGCCATGGGGCCGACGGCACTGAGGATCGCCGGCATCGATACGGTTCTGGCCGAACTCGGCCATACGGTTCATGACGAAGGCGATGTCCGGCCATTGCCGGCCCGTGACCTCGCCCATCATCCGCACGCAAACAATCTGCAAATGGTGGGCGCCTTCGCCCGTGCGCTGAACGATGCCGTGCACGACGCCGCGCGCAAGGGGCATGTTCCGATCATTCTCGGCGGCGACCATGCGCTTTCCATGGGCAGCGTCTCGGGCATGGCGCGCCACGCCGATGACGTCGGCCGGCCGCTCTTCGTCCTCTGGCTCGATGCGCATGCCGATTTCAACTCGCCGACCACTTCGCCCTCCGGCAACATGCATGGCATGCCCGTCGCCTTCTTCTGCGGCGAGGCGGAATTCGCGCCGATCCTCGCCAGCGATCGGCCGCTGGTCGACCCGAAGAGGGTCTATCAGATCGGCATCCGTTCGGTCGATGCCCGCGAGCGCGAGGAGATCGCCGAGCACGGGGTCAACGTCTACGACATGCGCACCGTCGACGAGATGGGCATGGCTCACATCATGCGGCAGATCCTCGATGAGGTTCGCGCCGCCAACGGCCTGCTGCATGTGAGCCTCGATGTCGATTTCATGGATCCGGAGATTGCCCCCGGTGTTGGCACTACCGTTCCAGGCGGAGCGACGTTCCGCGAGGCCCACCTCATCATGGAGATGCTCTGCGACAGCGACCTTGTCTCGTCGCTCGACGTCGTCGAACTCAATCCCTTCCTCGACGACCGCGGCAAGAGCGCCCGCATCCTGGTCGAGTTGACGGCTAGCCTCTTCGGCCGCCGCATTCTGGACCGGCCGACCCGCAGCGCCTGAAAGTAACGCAGATATGCCGGCGACGCGCGCATTTACCCCATGAGGAGCGCGGCGCCAGGATACGAACCGGAGGATCATTTATGACGACAACCGCGTCCCTGATTGAAACCGAATACCGGCTGGGCGCCCACAACTACAAGCCGCTCGATGTCGTGCTTTCGCGCGGCGAAGGCGTCTATGTCTGGGATATGGAAGGCAATCGCTATCTTGACTGCCTGTCCGCCTATTCCGCCGTCAACCAGGGCCATTGTCATCCCAAGATCTTCAAGGCGATGATCGAGCAGGCGCAGAAGTTGACGCTGACGTCGCGCGCCTTCCGCAACGACCAGCTCGCGCATTTCTACGAGGAGATCGCAGCGCTCACCGGCTCACACAAGGTGCTGCCGATGAACTCTGGCGCTGAAGCGGTCGAGACCGCCATCAAGGCGGTGCGCAAATGGGGATACGAGGTCAAGGGCGTCGCCGAAGACAAGGCCGAGATCATCGTCTGCTCCAACAATTTCCATGGCCGCACCATGGGCATCGTCGGCTTTTCGACCGATCCGGACGCGCGCACCGGCTTTGGGCCCTTCGCGCCGGGCTTCAAGGTCGCTCCCTTCGGCGACATCGACGCGTTCCGCGAAGCGATCACCGAGAACACGGTCGCTTTCCTCGTCGAGCCTATCCAGGGCGAGGCCGGCGTGATCGTGCCGCCTGCGGGATATTTCGCCGGCGTCCGCGAGCTCTGCACGAAGTATGGCATCACGCTCATTCTCGATGAGATCCAGACAGGTCTCGGCCGTACGGGCAAGCTGCTTGCGGAAGAGCACGAAGGCATCGAGGCCGACGTGACGCTGATCGGCAAGGCGCTGTCGGGCGGCTTCTATCCGGTCTCCGCCGTGCTTTCGAATTCGGAAGTGCTCGGCGTACTGAAGCCCGGCCAGCACGGTTCGACCTTCGGCGGCAATCCGCTCGCCTGTGCGATCGCCAGGGCGGCGCTGAAAGCGCTCACCGAAGAGGGCATGATCGAGAATTCCGCCCGCATGGGCGAGCGCTTCCAGACCGGCCTCCGCGACATTCGCTCCAACATCATCAAGGACGTCCGCGGCCGCGGCCTCATGCTTGCGGTCGAGCTCGTTCCGGAAGCCGGCGGCGCCCGCAAATATTGCGAGGCGCTCAAGGCACGCGGCATCCTCGCGAAGGACACCCATGGCGACACGATCCGTATCGCTCCGCCGCTGGTCATCACCGAAGACCAGGTCGATTGGGCGGTCGAACATTTCGCCGCCGTGCTCGCTTCCGCCTGATACAGTTCGCGATCCGCCTACTGCATTCAAAGTGCTACAGCGCCCTTTGCGCGTCCGATAAGACGCCCGGGGGCGCTGTCGTTACTTGAGGCGGATCGCCTTCACAAAAGCAAGTCTTAACGAATCCCGGCTTAGATTACCGTCCCAAAGCGCAAGGCGGGATTTCTCCGCGCATGAGGCAGCTTGCGCCGCGCCGGATGTCGTCGGCGGATCTAATGACACTTCCTGATTGGACTGGGAACTGCGCTTGCCTGCAGCATCCGCAGGAGGCGTCGCGAGTTGGCGGTGTCGCGCCTGACAGGCGTCGACCGGAAAGCTGGAAGGACCTTCGATGACAGGTACATTGAGAACGGCCGGATTCGACGGCGAAACGCTGGAAATCATAGCGTTCCGCCTTCACGATCAGGAATTTTGCGTCAAGACCACGACGATCCGCGAGATCCGCGGCTGGGCGCCGTCGACACCCATTCCACATTCGCCGCCGGAGGTGATCGGCGTGATGAACCTGCGCGGCACGGTG
Organism: Sinorhizobium sp. 8-89; assembly: GCF_030124325.1. GTDB lineage: Bacteria > Pseudomonadota > Alphaproteobacteria > Rhizobiales > Rhizobiaceae > Sinorhizobium. Next base: position 66,755 of record NZ_JASKLR010000019.1, on the reverse strand, counting down.
ATCCCGATCATCGACCTTGCCCACAAGCTCGGAATGAAATCGACGGTCGCCAACGAACGCAGCGCCATCGTCGTCGCCGAAGTGCACAACATGGTCATCGGCCTCGTCGTCGACCGCGTCTCCGACATTCTCACGGTCCAGGGCAGCCAGGTGCAGCCCGTACCGGAAGTGACGGCCTCCTTCGACAAGAGTTTTGCAGAAGGGATCATCGCCAACGAATCGGGCATGATCTGCTTCCTCAATCTTTCCCGCATGTTCAAGGAACGGGACGTGGAAGAACTCGCCGCCTGAGCTTCTGACTACCCACGGGGGTCATTCAATAGACCCCTCCCGACCCCCACAGGCGGGAGGGGCTAGCGCCCGCAGCCCGCCGCGTACCAGCTCGAACGTCCAAGCCGGTTCAGCGGACAAGCTCGTGCTGCGTCGCAAGCCTCTTGTGGGCCGTACGCCTATGGCGCCGGCGCATCAGCACATGCGCCAATGTCGTCACAGCATCTAAAGCGCGCCGCGTTCAAACGTATTTACGCGACGCGCTTCAGATCTTTGTTTTTGTGCATGTCGTTGCCCCAAAACCGCTGCACACTTTTTGGGGCGACATGCATTAATGCTTCAGCCTCGAGCCCCTGCAGTCGTGCTCGCATGATCGGGGGTGCAGGTGCGCCCAGGCGCCGCTGGGAAGAGAAGGCTTGAGCAACCACGGCGCAAGTGTCTGGAAGCGCGCCGAAGGCACGGGGACCGGATCCGAGTAGCCGAACAGCGGGCCGGTCGACTCGAAGGAAATCGGCTGCTGCTGCACCTCCGGTTGCTTCTCCATGCCGCAGACGGGTTCCAGGCGGCGCAGGACCTCGCGTGCCTTCAGCTTGCAGCGAATGTGGTCCGAGTCGTCGGACACGACCTCGTCGAAACTGAGAAAGGCTGCGATGGCGGCATCCCTGCGGCCGGCGGCCAGAAGCGTGACCGCGAACTTGTAGCGCAGGTTGCCCCGATGGGGGTGCCGCCCAACGAGCTTCTCGAAGGTTTTGCTTGCCTCGCCATAGGAGCCCTGCTCCATCTGCGTGTCGCCAAGCCGATGAAGGATTTCGTCGACGTCGGGAAGCGCCGATAACAGCATGCGATAGAGACATTCCGCCTCGGCGTGGTCGCCCCTGTCGCTGCAGAGCTGCGCAAGTGCGTAGCGGGCCTGCACATGCCCGGGGATGGTGCGGATCACTTGACGATACCCCGCTTCCGCCGAGTCGAGCTCACCCTCGACATGCAGCGCCATCGCCCGCTCGAACACGAAGCCGACGCTGCGGCGGTTCAGCCTGTCATGCAGGTTTCGGCCCGTCCGGGTTCTGATAAGCACGCTGTGAACCGGATTCTTGTCCATCTCGCCTCTCGCTCGATCCTCGGAGCTTCGGGCAAGCGGCCCATCGGGAAACGCCTGCAGCAAGTGTTCGAGCCTGGCGGAAGAGGACTCGCAAAGCTCGAACCGCATGCTCGTCCAACTTTCGCTCATGAGGAAGCCGGCGAACGCGTGTGCCGCCTCGTTCTCCAGGCCGGGCATGCAGAGGAAGCCACTCTCGCCGCCCTCGCGATTGCCGATCATCAGAAGCCGGTCTGAGAAAAGCCCCGTGTCGTCATCCTGGAGAGTCGTGACCTCCAGCGGCAGAAAAGCGTCGTAGCGATGGTCAGTCTGCTCCTGCCGGAAGGCCAGAATGAACCATCGTTCCCGGCAGGACAAGTATTCGTTCAGCCAGATCCAGGAGAGTAAAGGATGGGATTCTGGATCTGAAAGATATACCCTGTTCCAATTTTCCCGAATGTTCTGAAATTCTCTAGCATAGCCAATAACATCTATTATCATCTTCGCCTCTCTGAGGCGGTATTCGCGATACCGACCAATAAAAACGTTGATCCAATATGATAAAGCTAAAATAAAAAATCTGAGGCCCAACGGCCATCAATGTGTCTATGCAGTATAGAGCGAAGCGCGCCCGGTACCGATGCGCCTCGTGATTGATTTTATCAGGCTGGAGCGCGGGATGCGAGCGGAAAAACAACGTGCGGTTTTCTTCCCAAACGACGCAGGCGATACTGAAAATCGGCCACCGTTCCTATAACGGATCCTTGCCGTCCGCGTCTAAGGCATGTCGCCCAAACGTGTGCAGCAGTTTTGGGGCAACGACTGCACAAAGATGCATGTCGCCCAAGAGTGGACGGAGGCTTGGGGAGGGGTCCTCTTCGGCCCCACTGAAGATAACAGATTAGGCCGCTTCCGGACGGCGAATCTTCGCGGCCGCCTCGATCACCAGCGGGCTCAGCCCTTCGCCACCATGATCGATATGCTCGAAGAGCTTGCGGCGCATGCGCGGCTCCCAAAATTTGTTGATATGGGTCGCAACACCCTCCGCTGCTTCCGCCGCCGGTTGGCTCTTGAAGAACGTGGCGATCTGGTTGGCCATGTAGATGAGCTTGGCATTGGTATCAGGCGACATCGGCAACAGCTCCGGAATGTATGCGTGCGGCATGGGTGAAAATTTCGAATTCGTCGCCGCGCACGAGCGCGATAAGCGTGATGCCCGCCTCCTCGGCCGTGCGGATGGCGAGCGCCGTCGGCGCCGATATGGCAATGATCACCGGGCTGCCAATAATCGCAGTCTTCTGAACCATCTCGACCGATACACGCGAGGTGACGACGACGGCGCCCTCGGCCCCCTTGAAACCGGCACGCGCCGCCGCGCCGACGAGCTTGTCGAGCGCATTGTGGCGTCCGACATCTTCGCGGACCGCGATCAGCCCCTTTCCGGGCACGTAAAACGCTGCTCCATGCACGGCGCGCGTCTCGAAATGCAGCGGCTGTTGACCGTTCAGAAGCGCGACGGCCTTGACGACGTCCGCCTGCGAAAGCCTGAGCGTGGCCCCGGAGACGTCCGGGGTGTGGCGGACAGCCTGCTCGATCGATTCGATGCCGCAAAGACCGCAGCCGACCGGACCGGCCATGTGGCGGCGGCGCTGGCGCAGCATTTCGTTCTCTTCGTCCGTGAGCGTGACCTGCAGGTCGATGCCCCGGTCCTCGGTCACGACATCGACGGTCTCGATCTGGTCCGGATCGGTGATGATGCCTTCGGTCAGGCTGAACCCGACCGCAAAATCCTCGAAATCGCCGGGTGTCGCCATCATCACCGCATGAGTCGAACCGCCATAGGTGAACGCGATCGGCGTCTCCTCGGGCACCACCCGTGACCCGGCGATAAGAGTGCCGGCGCGGCGCGCGGATTCGGAGACCTTCACGCTTGTCTTGAAACCGGTCATGCGCCGTGCTCCCGCACTCTCCTACTCTGCCGCCTCCAGCTTGCCGCTGATGCGGCGCGATTGGCGGGCCTGCTCGTCGTAGTCGCGCTGCCAGTCGGACGGGCCGTTTGAGGGCGAGACCTGCACGGCGGTCACCTTGTATTCCGGGCAGTTGGTTGCCCAGTCGGAGAAGTCCGTCGTGATGACGTTGGCCTGCGTCGTCGGGTGATGAAAGGTGGTGTAGACCACGCCGGGTGCGACGCGGTCAGTGATCAGCGCCCTGAGCGTCGTCTCACCCGCACGGCTGGCAAGCCTGATCCAGTCGCCGTCGCGGATGCCGCGCTGCTCGGCATCGTGCGGATGGATTTCCAACCGGTCCTCGGCGTGCCAGACGACGTTCTCGGTACGCCGCGTCTGGGCGCCGACATTGTACTGGCTGAGAATGCGGCCGGTCGTCAGCAAGAGCGGGAAGCGCGGGCCGGTCTTCTCGTCGGTTGCCACATATTCGGTGCGGATGAACTTGCCCTTGCCGCGCACGAAACCGTCGACATGCATGATCGGCGAACCTTCGGGGTGCTTCTCGTTGCAAGGCCACTGCACCGAGCCCATCTTGTCGAGATAGTCGTAGGAGACCAGCGCGAAACTCGGTGTCGTCGCGGCGATCTCATCCATGATCTCGGACGGATGGCGATAATTCCAGCTAAGCCCCACCGCCTGGGCGAGCTTCTGCGTCACCTCCCAGTCGGCATAGCCGTTCTTGGGCGTCATGACCCGGCGAACGCGGTTGATGCGCCGCTCTGCGTTGGTGAAGGTGCCGTCCTTTTCGAGGAAGGTCGAGCCGGGCAGGAAGACATGAGCGTAGTTGGCCGTCTCGTTGAGGAACAGGTCGTGCACGACGACGCATTCCATCGCGGCGAGCCCGGCGGCCACATGCTTGGTATCCGGATCCGACTGCAGGATGTCCTCGCCCTGGATGTAGAGAGCCTTGAAAGTGCCCTCCACGGCGGCATCGAGCATGTTCGGAATGCGGAGACCCGGCTCGTTGTTGAGCGCCACGCCCCAGAGCTTTTCGAAAGTCTCGCGCGTCGCATCGTCGGAAATGTGCCGGTAGCCGGGCAGTTCATGTGGGAACGAGCCCATATCGCACGAGCCCTGCACGTTGTTCTGGCCGCGCAGCGGATTGACGCCCACGCCCGGCCGCCCGATGTTGCCGGTGACCATCGCCAGGTTCGCGATCGCCATCACCGTTGTCGAGCCCTGGCTGTGTTCGGTGACGCCGAGCCCGTAATAGATCGCGCCGTTGCCGCCGGTGGCGTAGAGACGGGCGGCGCCGCGGACCAGTTCCGCCGGAACGCCGGTGTAGGCTTCTGTCGCTTCCGGGCTATGGTAGGGTTCGGAGACGAAGGCTGCCCAGTCCTCGAATTCCGACCAATCGCAACGCTCGCGAATGAAGTCTTCGTTGGCGAGCCCCTCCGTGACGATGACATGCGCCAGCGCTGTCAGGATGGCGACGTTCGTGCCGGGCTTCAACGGCAGATGATAGGACGCCTCGACATGGGCCGAGCGCACGAGATCGATCCGACGCGGATCGATGACGATCAGCTTGGCGCCGTCGCGCAGCCGCTTCTTCAGTCGCGAGGCGAAGACCGGATGACCGTCCGTCGGATTGGCGCCGATGATGACGGCGACGTCCGTGTGCTCGACGCTGTCGAAATCCTGCGTGCCCGCCGAGGTGCCGAAGGCCTGGCCGAGGCCGTAGCCGGTCGGCGAATGGCAGACGCGGGCGCAGGTGTCGACATTGTTGTTGCCGAAGCCGGCACGCACCAGCTTCTGCACCAGATAAGTTTCCTCATTGGTGCAGCGCGACGAGGTGATGCCGCCGACGGAATCGCGGCCGTACTGGTATTGGATACGGCGGAACTCGGAGGCGACATGCGCGAACGCCTCTTCCCAGGTGACCTCACGCCAGGGGTCGGTGATCTTCTCGCGGATCATCGGATTGAGGATGCGGTCCTTATGGCTCGAGTAGCCATAGGCGAAACGTCCCTTGACGCAGGAATGGCCCCGGTTTGCCTGGCCGTCCTTCCACGGCACCATGCGTACCAGTTCCTCGCCGCGCATTTCCGCCTTAAAGGAGCAGCCGACGCCGCAATAGGCGCAGGTGGTCACGACCGAGTGCTCCGGCTGGCCGATCTCGATCACCGATTTCTCGGTGAGCGTCGCCGTCGGGCAGGCCTGGACGCAGGCGCCGCAGGAAACGCATTCGGACGAAACGAAATCCTCGTTCATGCCGGCCGCAACGCGCGAATCGAAGCCGCGTCCGCCGATCGTCAGCGCAAAGGTGCCCTGCACCTCTTCGCAGGCGCGGACACAGCGCGAGCAGACGATGCACTTGGCGGGATCATAGGTGAAATACGGGTTCGACTCGTCCTTCGGCGCCCATTTGAGGTTGATCTCGTCGCCATTGTTGCGCGCCTTGACGTGATTGGAACCGTCATAGCCGTAGCGCACGTCGCGCAGGCCCACGGCACCCGCCATGTCCTGCAGCTCGCAATCGCCGTTGGCGGCGCAGGTCAGGCAGTCGAGCGGGTGGTCGGAGATATAGAGCTCCATCACGCCGCGTCGGACATCCTTGAGACACTGCGTCTGGGTGGAAACGCTGATGCCCGGGGCGACCGGCGTCGTGCAGGAGGCCGGCATTCCGGCGCGGCCCTGGATTTCCACGAGACAGAGGCGGCAGGAGCCGAAGGCGTCCATCATGTCGGAGGCACAGAGCTTCGGCACCTCGATGCCCGCTTCCATCGCCGCGCGCATGATCGACGTGCCCTCCGGCACCGTGATCTCGCGCCCATCGATCGTCAGCGTCACCAGCTTTTCGGATTTCGAAGCAGGAGTGCCATAGTCGATTTCATGAATGAGAGACATTAATGGGCCTCCTGAGAAATTGCGTTCAGGGAGAGATCACCCCCCTCTGCCCTGCTGGGCATCTCCCCCACAAGGGGGGAGAACAGGTGGGGCACACTCTTCCCGCCTGTCGGAGCGTTCCGCCTATGCAAGCGGTTCTTTTGGAACGATCGGCTCGCCGCGAGTCGATCTCCCCCCTTGTGGGGGAGATGGCCGGCAGGCCAGAGGGGAGTGTACCTCGCCGCCATCATTCCGCAGCCTCCACTGCCGGAGCCGGTGAGAAATCCTCCGGGAAATGCGTCATCGCGCTCATCACTGGATAGGGCGTGAAGCCGCCAAGCGCGCAGAGCGAACCGAATTTCATCGTGTTGCAGAGATCGGCGAGCAGTTCGCGGTTCTTCTGCGGCTCGACGCCCGCCGCGATCTTGTCCGCGACCTCAACCCCGCGTGTCGAACCGATACGGCAGGGCGTGCACTTGCCGCAGCTTTCGACCGCACAGAACTCCATGGCGAAGCGTGCCTGCTTCAGCATGTCGACGGTGTCGTCGAAGACGACGATGCCGGCATGGCCGATGAGACCGTCCTTGGCCGCGAAGGCCTCGTAGTCGAACGGGGTGTCGAACAGCGCACGCGGGAAATAGGCGCCGAGCGGACCGCCGACCTGTACCGCCTTGACCGGACGGCCGCTGGCGGTGCCGCCACCGATGTGATCGACGATTTCGCCGAGCGGCAAGCCGAACGCCGTCTCGTAGAGGCCGCTGTGCTTGACGTTGCCGGCGATCTGGATCGGGATCGTCCCGCGCGACCGCCCCATGCCGAAGTCGCGGTAGAAGGCGGCGCCCTTGTCCAGGATGATCGGCACGGACGCGAGTGAGATGACGTTGTTGATGACGGTCGGACGGTCGAATAGGCCCATGTGCGCGGGAAGCGGCGGCTTGGCGCGAACGATACCGCGTTTGCCTTCGAGGCTGTTGAGGAGCGCCGTTTCCTCACCGCAGACATAGGCGCCGGCACCGGTGCGCACCTCCATGTCGAAAGCGCGGCCGGATCCGAGCACCGACGGGCCGAGCACGCCGGCGGCGCGGGCGATCGCGATCGCGTTCGTCATGACGGCGATCGCATGCGGATATTCGGAGCGCGTGTAGATATAACCCTTCGTCGCACCGGTGGCGATGCCGGCGATCGCCATGCCCTCGATCAACACGAAGGGGTCGCCCTCCATGATCATCCGGTCGGCGAAGGTGCCGCTGTCGCCCTCGTCGGCATTGCAGACGATGTATTTGCGCGGACCCGCCGCATCGAGAACGGTCTTCCACTTGATCCCGGTCGGGAAGCCGGCACCGCCGCGCCCGCGAAGTCCGCTCTCGGTGACTTCCGCGACGATTGCCGCGGGCTGCATGGCGACCGCTTTTTCGAGACCGCGCAGACCGCCATGGGCGCGATAGTCGTCGAGCGACAGCGGATCGATGATGCCGCAGCGGGCAAAGGTCAGCCGGGTCTGCTGTTTCAGGAACGGGATGTCCTCTGTCCTCCCGAGCGAAAGGGGGTGTTCGCCGCCGGACACAAGACCGGCATCGAGAAGCGAGGAGACGTCACCCGCCTTTACCGGCCCATAGGCCACACGGCCCCCGACGGTTTCGACTTCGACCAGCGGCTCCAGCCAGTGCATGCCGCGCGAACCGTTGCGGACGATGATGGCATCGAGTCCGCGCGCGGCGATCTCGTCCGCCATCGCCCTGGCCACCCGGTCGGCGCCAAGCGCAAGCGCTGCGGCATCCCGCGGAACGTAAATCTTCACGGTCATCGGCGTGCCTCCGCGACCAGCGCGTCGAGCCCGGCGTCATCGACCCGACCATGTACTTCGCCGTCGAGCATCGCCGACGGCGAGCAGGAACAGAGCCCGAGACAGTAGACAGGCTCAAGCGTTACGGCGCCGTCCGGCGTCGTCTCATGGAAATCGATCCCGAGCAGCGCCTTGGCGCGTTCGGCAAGCCGGTCTCCACCCATGGACTGGCAGGCTTCGGCGCGACAGAGCTTCAGCACATGGCGCCCGGCGGGATGATTGCGGAAGTCATGGTAGAAGGTGACGACACCATAGACTTCGGCGCGCGACAGATTGAGTTCGCGGGCAATCACCGGCAGGCACTCCTCAGGCACATAGCCGAACTCTTCCTGGATTTCATGCAGGATGGGAAGAAGTGGGCCTTCAAGCCCCTTGAGTTCGCCGACAATCGCCAGCGTTCGCTCGGTCACGTCTGCACGCGGCAGATGGATATTCACTAGGGGAGCCCTCCCGGCTCGCGGCGCGCTTCCCAAGGGGCCTTCGACCCACGGCAGCAGGCGCACCGAATGTCTCAAAAACGGTCTGGACGAGGATCGGAGCCTCTTCGCTCCTCGCCCACAGTCCCTAAGCTTCGCGCTTAAGGCCGGGAGGGTCAATAAGGCTGTCCCGTCGATCGATAGAAAAAATCTATCGACTCGCGTTGCGCTCGCCGAGAATGCGCGCCTCATGCAGCAGCGCCGACACCAGCGGTGTGAAGGGTTCCCGGTAGGTGGCAACCAGACCGACCGTGTGGCGGACATCCGGCTCAACGATTGGAATCATCCGGATATCTTCATGAAAACCGAATGATTTCGCGACGTTGAAAGGCATGATGCTGGCCCATCGGCCGGTGCGGACATGCGAGAAAAGCACGATCATCGAGTTCGATTCGAGCGTCGGAGCAGCAACGGCACCGGCCTCGGCAAAATGTTGATTGATGATGCGCCGATTCTGCATATCGGCCGTTAATAGACAAAGCCGAATGTTGCTAACTTCCTTCCAGGTCACGCTTTCGCGATCCGATAGCGGTGTGCCGGCGGCGGTAACGAGATGATATTGCTCGATTTGTAGCGGCACGCTGGTGACGCGACCAAGCGGCTCGTTCTCGAGATAGGTCAATCCGGCATCGATCTCGAGATTTTCGAGAAGCGCCAGTATCTGCAGCGAAGTGGTTGAGAGCACCGAAAATGTGACGTCCGGATGTTTCTCCTGGAATGGCGCCGTGATCATCGGCACCATTGAGAGCGTTGTCGGGATGGCTGCAAGCCGGATATGTCCCGACAGCCCCTTGCGCGCCGCCCGCATCTCCTCGCGCATGGTGCGGCTATCGCTGACGATGCGGCGCGCCCATTCGAGCACCCGCTGGCCTTCGGGCGTCAAGCCCTGGTAACGCGACCCGCGATTGACGAGCATGACGCCGAGCTGATCCTCGAGCTGGCGGATCGCCGCCGACAGCGTCGGTTGCGTCACGCCACATTCCTCCGCCGCCCTTCCGAAGTGTCGTTCGCGGGCGAGCGCGAGAAAGAACTCCAACTTGTCGATCATTCCTGGGCCTTTGAATCGCGATGATTGAGGTCGCCCCTAGCCTAGCCCTCTCCCCGCACCTAGCAGAGGGGCACTCGGCCAGTGCCTTTCCCCCCGCGGAAAAGGTGCCGGCAGGGGATGAGGGTACGTGGGCTGGGAACCGCGTATATTTTCCCTCGCCCCACTCTAGCAGATCAACTGACCGCCGTTCACCTCAAGCACCTGGCCGGTGATGTAGCCCGAAAGCGCATGCGACGCGAGGAAGAGATAGGCGGGGGCGCAATCCTCGGCGGTGCCGAGCCGCGCCAGCGGGATCGATTTGCGTGTCGCCTCCAGCTTCTCCGGCGACGAATAGCGCTCATGGAAATCCGTCGCGATCGTGCCGGGGGAGACGCAATTGACGCGAATGCCCTCTGGCGCCAGCTCGCGCGCCAGCGCCTTCGAATAGGTCGCGACGAAGGCCTTGGTGGCGGAATAAATCGATGAACCGGCGCTGCCGCCCGTCGACGCCGAGATCGACACGGTGTTGACGATCGCGGGATGCGTGCCCTTGCGCAAGAGCGGCAGCATTGCCCGCGTCATCTCGACGACCGACGTCTGATTGAGCTGCACGACAGTGCGATAGTCATCGTCGGTCAGGTCGGCGGCAGCAAAGCGCCCGACCATCGTACCGGCATTGTTGACGAGGACATCGATGCTGTCGAACCGCTCCCGCACGGCATCGGCGAGGCTTTCGACACCACCGGCGGCGAGAAAATCGGCGGCGTAAAGAAACGCCCTGCCCTCCGTCGCGGCCAATTCGAGAAAATCGTGATGTTCGCGGGCAATTGTTCTGCCCATGTGGACGAGGACACGCGCGCCGCAATCGAGGAATTGCCGCGCGACCTCCAGCCCAATACCCCGGCCACCGCCGGTCACCACCACGTTCGTGCCCTTGAACAAGGCCGGATGAAACATGCCTTCCCCCTCTGACCCACGATCCCCGACAGGGGCGGTCCGGATCACCAGCGCGATCAACATTTATAAAGTTGGAGCAGAATGCAGGAGAAAAAAGCGCCTGAACGTCTTTTCTCTCGCTCTGACAGGCCAACAAGCTCGTCTATCCGTCGCCGGAATGCAACACGGCGCGACGGCGATTGCCGCGAAATCGACGTCCTATGAAAACGCTGACTTCTGAAATTGCATGGCTTTCGTTTTTGCATATTATGAAAAAAAACGAAAACCAAGGGAGCCGAAATGTATCTCAGCGGGCGGCAAGCGGAAATTCTGGAACTGGCAAAAACAGAGGGGCGCGTGCTCGTCGAGGAACTCGCCCAGCGTTTTTCGGTGACTCCGCAAACGATCCGCAAGGATCTCAACGACCTATGCGATGCGAGGGTGCTGAACCGCATTCACGGCGGCGCCATCTTCCCGAGCGGCAAGGAGAACGTGAAATACGACGCGCGACGCCAGATCGCCGCGGGGGAAAAACAGGCGATTGGCCGCGCCGCCGCCGCCCTCATCCCCGACAACGCCTCGCTCTTCATCAATATCGGCACCACCACCGAAGCGGTCGGGGAAGCGCTGCTCGACCACAAGGAATTGATGGTCATTACCAACAACATCAATGTTGCCAATAGGTTGCGTGTATTCCCTTCGATCGAGGTGGTGATCGCCGGTGGCGTCGTGCGCGGCTCCGACGGCGGCATCGTCGGCGAGGCCGCCGTCGACTTCATCAAGCAGTTCAAGGTCGATTTCGCCGTCATCGGAGCCTCCGCGATCGACCACGACGGGGCGCTTCTCGATTTCGACTTTCGCGAGGTGAAAGTCGCCCAGGCGATCATTGCCAATGCGCGCCACGTGATCCTCGTTTCGGACTCCACGAAATTCGAGCGAACCGCACCGGTCAGGATCGGCCACATCTCCCAGGTCCAGACTTTCATCACCGACCGCTGCATCATTGAAAACGTTCGGCAAATATGTGCCGAACAGGACGTCCGGCTGATCGAGACCGACGCCTGACACGGGGCACATTTCCGGCGCGTGGGATTCGGGAAACATTCGTTTGACATTCGAAATGTTTTCGTTTTAACTGATTTCACTTTCGCAGTTGCATCAATTTGTGCGTTGCGGAATGCGGAGGGGAAATACAGTGTCAGAGCAGGCAATCTTCGACGTCTTCGTCATAGGCGGCGGCATCAATGGATGCGGCATTGCACGCGATGCCGTCGGTCGTGGCTATTCCGTCGCGCTGGCCGAAATGAAAGACTTCGCCTCCGGCACATCCTCCGGCTCCACCAAGCTTATCCACGGCGGCCTGCGCTACCTCGAATATTACGAGTTCCGCCTTGTCCGCGAGGCGCTGATGGAGCGCGAGGTATTGTGGGCGATGGCGCCGCACGTCATCTGGCCGATGCGCTTCGTACTGCCCTTCCACAAGGGCGGCTTGCGGCCCGCCTGGCTTATCCGCCTCGGCCTGTTCCTTTATGATCACATCGGCGGCCGCAAGCTTCTGCCCGCGACCCGTACGCTGGACATGACCCGCGACCCCGCGGGAGCGCCGCTGAAACGCCTGTTCACCAAGGCATTCGAGTATTCTGACGGCTGGGTCAACGATGCCCGTCTGGTCGTGCTGAACGCGCGCGATGCGGCCGATCGTGGCGCGCGGGTCATGCCGAGCACCCGGGTCGTCTCGGCGCGCCGAAAGGACGGCCACTGGACGATCGAGACGGAAAATATGGTGGCGGGCGGTCGCCAGAGCTTTCGCGCCCGCATGCTCGTCAACGCCACCGGCCCCTGGGTGGACCGGGTGCTTGCCGACACGATCGGCAAGAAGGACGTGCACAATGTCCGCCTTGTCCAGGGCAGCCATATCGTCGTGAAGAAGAAGTTCGAGGATCCGCGCGCCTATTTCTTCCAGAACCCGGACGGGCGTATCATCTTCGCCATTCCTTACGAGAACGATTTCACGCTGATCGGAACGACGGACCACGACTTCATTGGTGATCCCACCGGCGCGCGCATTAACGACGCCGAGATCGACTATCTCTGCAAGGCGGCGAGCGAGTATTTCACCGATCCTGTAACGCGCGACGACATCGTCTGGACCTATTCCGCGGTGCGCCCATTGTTCGACGACGGCGCCAGCAAGGCGCAGGAGGCAACCCGCGACTACGTGCTTCGCCTTGACGGAGAGCCCGGCCAGGCGCCGTTGCTGAACGTCTTCGGCGGCAAGCTCACGACCTACAGGCGCCTTGGCGAGTCGGCGCTCGAGAAAATCGGCGAGGCAATCGGCGTCAAGGGCAGCAAATGGACGGCCGGGTCGAGCCTGCCGGGTGGCGACTTCCCGGCTACCGGCTACGATGCCGAGGTTGCCAGCCTCAAGGCGCGCTATCCTTTTCTTGCCAATTCACATGCGCGCCGACTCGTGCGTCTCTACGGCACGCGGGCGGCCCGGCTTCTCGGCAAGGCCGCGAGCGAGGCCGATCTCGGACGGCGCTTCGGAGCAGACCTTTACGAAGCCGAAGTCAATTGGCTGATCGAGCAGGAATGGGCGCGGCGCGCGGAGGACGTGCTGTGGCGCCGCACGAAGCTGGGACTGAAGCTTTCGCCGGCGGAAGCCGCGGAACTGGAGGAATATATGCAGGGCGCTGCAAACGCTGCAGCCTAGATCATGATGATTTAGGTCGAAGCGACCCGAGCGGGACGCGGGCGGAAAACCGAGACACTTTTCCTCATCCCGCTCTGATATCCTGCAATTGACACTGCCGATGGCTGGGTGGAACACCGGAGAATTCAATGCTTGAAATGAAGAATATATCCAAGGTCGTGGGCGGGGAGACGCACATCCACCCGACCGACCTTGTGCTGGAGAGGGGGTCGCTCAACGTGCTGCTCGGCCCCACGCTCTCCGGCAAGACGTCGCTGATGCGGCTGATGGCCGGTCTCGACAAGCCTGCCTCCGGTTCGCTCCGCCTCGATGGTGCCGACGTCACCGGTCTGCCGGTGCAGCAGCGCTCGGTTGCAATGGTCTACCAGCAGTTCATCAACTATCCGGCGATGACGGTCTACGACAACATCGCCTCGCCGATGCGCATCAAGGGCGCCGATAACGCCACGGTCGATCAGGAAGTGCGCAAGGCGGCCGAACTCCTGAAGCTCACCCCTTATCTCGACCGCACCCCCTTGAACCTTTCGGGCGGTCAGCAGCAGCGCACCGCGCTTGCGCGCGCGATCGTCAAGAATGCCGATCTGGTGCTGCTCGACGAGCCGCTCGCCAACCTCGACTACAAGCTGCGCGAGGAACTGCGCGAGGAACTGCCGAAGATTTTCGCCGCCTCCGGTGCGATCTTCGTCTACGCGACGACGGAACCGTCCGAGGCACTGCTGCTCGGCGGCAACACCGCGACCTTGAGCGAGGGGCGCATCACCCAGTTCGGCCGCACCATCGATGTCTACCGCCGACCGGTCGATATCGTCACCGCGCGTACTTTTGCCGACCCGCCGCTGAACACGATCGAGCTTGTGAAAACCGGGGCGAGTTTTTCACTGGACGGCAAGCCAGTGCTTACCGTTCCAGCCCATCTTTCAGCCGTTCCCGATGGTCCCTGCACGGTTGCCTTCCAGCCGCACCACATTTCGTTCGATACGCCGAACGGAGGCGGCAACGCGCTTACCGTCAAGACGGCGATTTCCGAGATCGCGGGGTCGGAAAGCTTCATTCACGTCGGTTTCGCCGGCGCACGCTGGGTCATGCTCGCGCCCGGCGTTCACGACATCGAGCCGGACGCAATCCTCGAGGTCTTTGTCGACACCCGTCACCTGATGGCCTTCGGGCCGGACGGGCGGGCGATCGGCGGAACGGCCTGAGGAGGCGCTGGGAGGAAACCATGGCACGCATCAACCTAGAACATATCCGCCACGCCTACGGCGCCAAGCCGAAGTCGGAAGCCGACTACGCGCTGAGGGAAGTGCATCACGAGTGGAACGACGGCGGCGCCTATGCCCTGCTCGGCCCTTCCGGCTGCGGCAAGACCACGCTGCTCAACATCATTTCCGGCCTCATCAATCCGTCGGAAGGCCGCATCCTCTTCGATGGCCGGGACGTGACGCATTTTTCGACCCAGGAACGCAACATCGCCCAGGTGTTCCAGTTCCCGGTGATCTACGACACGATGACGGTCTACGACAATCTCGCATTCCCGCTTCGCAACCGGCACGTGCCGGAAGCCGAAGTCGACCGCCGCGTCAAGGAAATCATTGAGATGACCGGTCTCGGCGGCTGGGCGAAGAAGACCGCGCGCGGCTTGACCGCCGACCAGAAGCAAAAAATCTCGCTCGGCCGCGGCCTCGTTCGTTCCGATGTCAGCGCCATCCTCTTCGACGAACCGCTGACCGTCATCGATCCCGAAATGAAGTGGGTGCTACGCTCGCAGATCAAGCGGCTGCACAAGCAGTTCGGCTTCACCATGGTCTATGTGACCCATGACCAGACCGAGGCGCTCACCTTCGCCGACAAGGTCGTCGTCATGTATGACGGCCAGATCGTCCAGATCGGCACGCCGGCTGAACTTTTCGAACGGCCGCGGCACACCTTCGTCGGCTATTTCATCGGCTCGCCGGGCATGAACGTGCTGCCGGTAAAGATCGCCGGCAACACGGCCGCGATCGGCAACGAGAACATCGCGCTGAATTTCCTGCCGAAGATCAAGTCCGGCGCCAAAACCGAACTCGGCATCCGTCCGGAATTCGTCTCGCTCGGACGCGAAGGCATGCCGGTCGCAATCACCAAGGTCGAAGACATCGGCCGCCGCAAGATCGTCCGGGCGCGTTTCGCCGACCTGCCGATCTCGATCGTCCTCGACGAGGATGACGAAATCCCGGCCGAGCCACGTGTCGCCTTCGATGCGAAGGCTATCAATATCTACGCCGATTCCTGGCGCGTCGGAGAGGAGGCCTGACCCATGGAAAAGACCTGGAACAACAAGGCCTGGTTCATGGTCCTGCCGGTGCTGGTACTCGTCGCCTTCTCCGCGGTGATCCCGCTGATGACGGTCGTCAACTATTCGGTGCAGGACACTTTCGGCAACAACGAGTTCTTCTGGGCCGGCACCGACTGGTTCCTGGATGTGCTCGAATCCGACCGCTTCTGGGATGCGCTCACCCGCAACCTGATCTTCTCCGCTATCATTCTCGCGATCGAGATTCCGCTCGGCATCGTGATTGCGCTCAACATGCCCAAAAAGGGCATCGGCGTGCCGATCTGCCTCGTGCTTATGGCACTTCCGCTGCTGATCCCGTGGAACGTCGTCGGCACGATCTGGCAGGTCTTCGGCCGTGTCGATATCGGCCTCCTCGGGCGCACGCTCGCCTCGCTCGGCGTCAACTACAACTACGTGCAGAACCCGCTCGACGCCTGGGTGACGCTGATCATCATGGACGTCTGGCACTGGACGAGCCTCGTCGTGCTGCTCTGCTATGCCGGCCTCGTCTCGATCCCGGACGCCTACTACCAGGCGGCCAAGATCGACGGCGCTTCACGCTGGTCCGTCTTCCGCTACATCCAGCTTCCGAAAATGAAGCGCGTGCTGCTCATCGCCTTCCTGCTGCGCTTCATGGACAGTTTCATGATCTATACGGAACCCTTCGTCGTCACCGGCGGCGGTCCGGGCAATTCGACGACCTTCCTGTCGATCGACCTCGTCAAGATGGCCATTGGCCAGTTCGACCTCGGCCCGGCCGCAGCCCTCTCGATCATCTACTTCCTCATCATCCTGCTGCTCTCGTGGATCTTCTACACCGTGATGACCACCAGTGACGCGCAAGGCTGAGAAGGGAGGGAGGACATTATGAAAACTCAAACGCAACCGATATCGCAACGCCTCTCCTGGCTGGTGCCGACGATCTACATCATCTTCCTGCTGCTGCCGATCTATTGGCTCGTCAACATGAGCTTCAAGGAGACGAGCGAGATCCTCAGCACCTTTTCGCTGTGGCCGCAGAATCCGACGCTTCGCAACTACATGGTGATCTTCACCGATCCCTCCTGGTACAACGGCTACATCAACTCGATCACCTACGTGGTAATGAACACGGTGATCTCGGTCGCCGTGGCGCTACCGGCGGCCTATGCCTTTTCACGCTACCGCTTCCTCGGCGACAAGCATCTGTTCTTCTGGCTGCTGACGAACCGAATGGCGCCGCCGGCCGTCTTCGCGCTGCCCTTCTTCCAGCTCTATTCCGCCTTCGGCCTGATCGACACGCATATCGCGGTCGCGATCGCGCACTGCCTCTTCAACGTGCCGCTGGCGGTCTGGATCCTCGAAGGCTTCATGTCGGGCGTGCCGAAGGAGATCGACGAGACGGCCTATATCGACGGCTATTCCTTCCCGCGCTTCTTCGTGAAGATCTTCGTACCGCTGATTGCCTCCGGCATCGGCGTCGCCGCCTTCTTCTGCTTCATGTTCTCCTGGGTCGAACTGCTGATCGCCCGCACCCTGACGACGACCGACGCCAAGCCGATCGCCGCCACCATGACCCGCACCGTCTCGGCGTCCGGTCTCGACTGGGGTGTGCTTGCCGCCGCCGGCGTGCTGACGATCATCCCCGGCGCACTCGTGATCTATTTCGTTCGCAACTATATCGCCAAGGGCTTCGCCCTGGGGAGGGTCTGATGGAAACCGTCGCCACTCGCAAGAACCGCTGGCCCGTCGCACTTGTCGCCGTGCTTGTCGTCTATGCCGTAGTTGCGGGCCTGCTCGTTTCCGCCCTGCCGCTCAAGGACGGCCAGCGCGACTGGTTCGCCCCGCTGTTCCCCGGCGGCTGGATGGCTTGGTCCTTCCCGACCGCCATGTTCTTCCTGACGATCTTCGCGCTGCTGTCGCTGATGGCCGTCTGGGAATATGCCCGGCCCGGAGGCAATCCGAGGGTCGGCATCCTGCGCTTCGAAACGACGCGCGGCGACCGGCTCTTCGTCTCGCTGCTCGGATCCGCCTTCATTCAGCTCGGCTGGCTGGGGCTGGTCGGCACAAACCTCTGGTGGGCGGTCGCGCTCTCGGTGGTTTATGCCATCGGCGTCTTCCGCTACGTCTGAGAACGAAATGGGGGGCATCGAGATCGCGCCCCTCGCAACTGCAATGAACTGCAATCGCAAAACCCAAGGGAGGAAATTATGCGACGGCATCTTCTAACGACGACGGCAGCAATGCTGCTGGCTCTCACCGGCTCGGCCTATGCCGGCATGGATGAGGCAAAGGCATTCCTGGACAAGGAAATCGGCGACCTCTCGTCGCTCGATCGCGCGGCCCAGGAAGCGGAAATGCAGTGGTTCGTCGATGCGGCGAAGCCCTTTGCCGGCATGGAAATCAAGGTCGTCTCCGAAACGATCACCACTCATGAATATGAAGCGAAGACGCTCGCCAAGGCGTTCTCCGACATCACCGGCATCAAGATCACTCACGACCTGATCGGCGAAGGCGATGTCGTCGAAAAGCTGCAGACGCAGATGCAGTCGGGCGAGAACGTCTATGACGCCTACATCAACGATAGCGACCTGATCGGTACGCACTGGCGCTATCAGCAGGCCCGCAGCCTGACCGACTTCATGGCGAACGAGGGCAAGGACGTCACCAACCCGAACCTCGACATCGACGACTTCATCGGGAAGTCCTTCACCACGGCTCCGGACGGCAAGCTCTACCAGCTTCCCGACCAGCAGTTCGCGAACCTCTATTGGTTCCGCTACGACTGGTTCAACGATCCGAAGATCCAGGAGGAGTTCAAGGCCAAGTACGGCTACGACCTCGGCGTGCCGGTCAACTGGTCGGCCTATGAGGATATTGCCGAGTTCTTCACCGGTCGCGAGATCGACGGCAAGAAGGTCTATGGCCACATGGACTACGGCAAGAAGGACCCGTCGCTCGGCTGGCGCTTCACCGACGCCTGGCTGTCGATGGCCGGCAACGGCGACAAGGGCATCCCGAACGGCAAGCCGGTCGACGAATGGGGCATCAGGGTCGATGAGAACTCGCGTCCCGTCGGATCCTGCGTTGCACGCGGCGGTGACACCAACGGCCCGGCCTCCGTCTATGCCATCCAGAAGTATCTCGACTGGATGAAGGCCTATGCTCCGGCCGCTTCCCAGGGCATGACCTTCTCGGAATCCGGTCCGGTCCCATCGCAGGGTGAGATCGCGCAGCAGATGTTCACCTATACTGCGTTCACCGCCGACTTCGTGAAGCAAGGCCTGCCGGTGGTGAATGAGGACGGCACGCCGAAGTGGCGTTTTGCCCCGAGCCCGCACGGCGTCTACTGGAAGGACGGCATGAAGCTCGGCTATCAGGACGCCGGCTCCTGGACGCTTCTGAAGTCCACTCCGGACGACCGCGCCAAGGCCGCCTGGCTCTACGCGCAGTTCGTCACCTCCAAGACCGTGGACGTGAAGAAGAGCCATGTTGGCCTCACCTTCATCCGCCAATCGACACTCGATCATCCGAGCTTCACCGAGCGCGCACCGAAGCTCGGCGGTCTGATCGAGTTCTACCGTTCGCCGGCCCGCCTGCAGTGGTCGCCGACCGGCACGAACGTTCCTGACTATCCGAAACTGGCTCAGCTTTGGTGGCAGGCGATCGGTGACGCTTCTTCCGGCGCCAAGACGGCGCAGGAAGCCATGGACTCGCTTTGCGCCGAGCAGGAAAAGGTGCTGCAGCGCCTCGAACGCGCCGGCATCCAGGGCGACATCGGTCCGAAGCTCGCCGAAGAGCACGATCTCGAGTATTGGAACGCGGAGGCCGTCAAGGCCGGCAATCTCGCTCCGCAGCTGAAGGTCGAGAACGAAAAGGAAAAGCCGATCACCGTCAATTACGACGAACTGGTCAAGAGCTGGCAGACGAACTAAGTCTGACGGCAACGGCGCCGCCCGAAATTGGGCGGCGTCAAAATTACCGGAGATGCGGCGCCGGGGCTGGAAACAGCCCCGGTTCTTTTTTCAGTGCTCGCTAATGCAAGAAAGCGGAATGTGAGTGGCCAGGAAACGGCCAGCGCTGTGAACAAGGACAGCATCGACGGGCGATCGTGATTCGACAGTATTACCGCTGATCAAGCGAAAACTGTTTCCCCTTTTTCAATAAAGAAATGATTCGGCATCACTGCCATAGTTTGCCACCCCACGCCTTTAGACGTGGGAATACATGCAAAGGTATTGGAGGAGATTACCTTGGCAAACAATATTGAGGAAACTGTTTCGCATACGCGCCCGGAGGATGAGAATCTCGGTATCGGAGCCAATCTGGCCTACGGCCTGCAACACGTCCTGACGATGTATGGCGGCATCGTCGCGGTCCCATTGATCCTGGGTCAGGCGGCGGGCCTGAGTTCCAGCGACATCGGCCTGTTGATCACGGCATCTCTTTTCGCCGGCGGCCTTGCCACCATGCTGCAGACCCTCGGTCTGCCATTCTTCGGGAGCCGCTTGCCGCTGGTCCAGGGCGTTTCGTTCTCGGGCGTTGCGACGATGATAGCCATCTCCGGCAATGGTGGAATCGAGTCCGTGCTTGGTGCGGTCATGGCCGCGTCGCTGACCGGCCTGCTGATCACCCCGATCTTTTCGCGGATCACCCGCTTTTTCCCGCCCCTGGTCACAGGAATTGTGATCACCACAATCGGATTGACGCTGATGCCCGTTGCCGCGCGCTGGGCGATGGGGGGAGACAGCGCCTCACCGGATTTCGGCAGCCAGGCCAATATTCAGCTCGCCGCGGTGACGCTCATCATCGTGCTGCTGCTCAGCAAGCTTGGTAGCGCGTCGATCTCGAGACTCTCCATCCTGGTTGCGTTGATCATCGGCACCGTCATCGCCTTTTTCGCCGGCATGGCCGATTTCTCGCAGGTGACCGAGGGACCGTTCTTCGCACTCCCGACAATCTTCCACTTCGGCTATCCGACTTTCGAGATTGCTGCGATCATTTCGATGTTCATCGTCATCATGGTGACGCTGGTGGAGACCTCGGCCGATATTCTGGCCGTCGGCGAAATTATTGAGACGAAGGTGGATTCTCGCCGTCTCGGCGACGGCCTCAGGGCGGACATGCTGTCCAGCCTGATCGCTCCGATCTTCGGCTCGTTCACCCAGAGCGCCTTCGCCCAGAATGTCGGGCTCGTGGCGGTCACCGGCGTCAAAAGCCGCTATGTGGTGGCGACGGGAGGCATGTTCCTCGTGGCGCTCGGCCTGCTGCCGGTCATGGGCCGCATTGTCGCCGCGGTTCCGAGTGCCGTTCTTGGAGGCGCCGGTATCGTGCTTTTCGGCACCGTCGCGGCGAGCGGCATCCGTACCTTGTCGAAGGTCGACTATAACAACAACATGAACCTGGTCATTGTCGCCACCTCCATCGGGTTCGGTATGATCCCTATCGCATCACCCGGTTTCTACGAACATTTCCCGGCGTGGGTTGCAACGATCTTTCATTCCGGCATCAGCTCCGCCGCACTGATGGCGATCAGCCTCAATCTGCTCTTCAATCACCTCTCCGCCGGAAACTCCGACCAGCAATCGGTGTTCGTCGCCGGAATGGAGCGGACGCTCCGGTATCAGGACATCGCACGGCTGCACGACGGCGACTATTTTCTGAACGGCAAGCTTTATGACGCGAAGGGCATCGAAGTGCCCGTAATCGCTTCGGAAGCGCACTAATCCCCATTGCTGCAACGACACGTCCGTGGCGCCGAGATCGACACACTATCGCTCTCGGCCGGAGCACCAACGCGGACAACAACAAGGGACGACCACATGTCACAAGAAGACGAAATGCTCGGACTGCTCGAGGCCCTGCTGACCACGATGGAGCGCGGCGTAATCCCAAAAACGGAGGTCGGCGTCGCCGCCGGCAACAAGATCTTCGGCGCCGGTTTGCTGAGGAAGTCGGACCTGTCGGTCGTCCTCGTCGAGACCAACAACGAAACGGAGAACCCACTTTGGCACGGCGAGGTCCACACGCTGAAGCGGTTCTACGAAATCGCTGGAGCCGCTCGCCCCGACCCGCGTGACCTCATCTTCCTGTCGACACACGAACCGTGCTCCATGTGCCTTTCGGCGATCACCTGGGCGGGCTTTGACAATTTCTACTATTTCTTCAGCCACGAGGATTCGCGCGACTCCTTTTCGATCCCGCACGACCTCAAGATCCTCAAGGAAGTCTTCCTGTTGGAGCCGGGCGGCTACAACAGGAAGAACGCCTTCTGGAAAGGCCGGTCGATCGCTGATCTGATCGCCGGTATTCCGCAGCCCGACCGCTCGCGCTTCGAACTGCGCGCCGCGGCGATCAGGCAGAAATATGCTGACCTCTCGGCCACCTATCAGGCCGGCAAGGAAAGCAACGCCATTCCGCTGAACTAAAGTCTCGTCACGAGAACGTCGGGCAGGTCCGGATCAATCCTTGCGCTTTCGGCAATAGAGCTCCAGCCGGTGGCGCACCAGTTCGTAGCCGAGCTCGGCGGCGATCTCTGCCTGCAGCTGTTCGATCTTGTCGGATCTGAATTCGATCACTGCGCCGGTTTCGATGTCGATAAGATGGTCGTGATGCGGCGCATCCGCCGTCTCGAATCGGGCCGTTGCACTCTCGAAGGCATGGCGCTGCACGACCCCCTGCTGTTCGAGCGCCGACAAGGTCCGGTAGACCGTCGACAGCGAGACCGTTGCGTCGATTTCCTTTGCGCGGCGATGCAGTTCGCTGGCGTCGGGATGGTCCTCAGCTTCGGCCAAAATCTTCAGGATTGCAGCGCGTTGGCGCGTGACACGCACACCGCCGTCTCTGAGGATTCCTTCCAACTCCTCGATGCGATTCTTGTTCTGTTTCATCTGGCGACACTAGCCAAGGGCGATCTGTTTGAAAATAGCTAGTTGCAAATGGTTCTCATTTGCATTGACTTATGCAAATCATTCGCATAGGCATAGTTTGGGTCAACTTGAGGAGCGACGGATGATCGATTGCACGAGGCGTATGATTCTGGCGGCAGCAGCGGCGGCGGCCGCCCTTTCCTTCATTTCCGGCGCAGCGCTGGCCCAGGAAAAATTCAAGGCCGTCACCACCTTCACGGTGATTGCCGACCTGGCGCAGAATGTCGCAGGCGACGCGGCAATCGTCGAATCGATCACCAAGCCGGGCGCGGAGATCCACAACTACCAACCCACGCCGCGCGACATTCTGAAAGCGCACGACGCCAAGCTCATTCTCTGGAACGGGCTGAACCTGGAACTCTGGTTCGAAAAATTCTTCCAGAACTTCGACGACATTCCCGGCGTCGTCGTCTCGGAAGGCGTCGAGCCGATGGGGATCGCGGAGGGTCCGTACACCGGCAAGCCGAATCCGCATGCCTGGATGTCGCCCTCGGCAGCGCTGATCTATGTCGACAACATCCGCGATGCCTTCGTGAAATTCGACCCTCGGAACGCCGAGACCTACAAGGCGAATGCCGAAGCCTACAAGCGAAAGATCGAGGCGACCATCGCTCCGATCCGGGCGGAACTCGAGAAGATCCCGGCGGAAAAGCGCTGGCTCGTCTCGAGCGAGGGCGCCTTCAGCTACCTGATCCGCGACTTCGGCATGAAGGAGCTCTATCTCTGGCCGATCAACGCCGATCAGCAGGGCACCCCGCAGCAGGTGCGCAAGGTGATCGATGCCGTGCGCGCCAACAATATTCCGGTGGTCTTTTCCGAGAGCACGATCTCGCCGGATCCGGCCGAACAGGTGGCGCGGGAGACCGGTGCGAAATATGGTGGCGTGCTTTATGTCGATTCCTTGAGCGAGGCCCACGGTCCGGTGCCGACCTATATCGACCTGCTGCGTGTGACCTCCGAAACGATCGCGAAAGGTCTTTCGCAATGAACCTCCAGGTAAAGACGCGCGCCACGCCGGCGCCGGCATCAACGGACGAGGGCAGCGGCATCCGCGTCCGTGGCGCGACGGTGACCTATCGCAATGGCCACCGGGCGCTGCGCGACGCCTCCTTCGAGATCCCGACCGGCACGATCACGGGGCTCGTCGGCGTCAACGGCAGCGGCAAGTCGACGCTGTTCAAGGCGATCATGGGCTTCGTCAAGCTGGCGAAAGGCGAAATCTCGATCCTCGGGCTTTCGGTGCCGGCCGCGCTGAAGAGAAACCTCGTCGCCTATGTGCCTCAGGCCGAGGAAGTCGACTGGAACTTTCCGGTTCTCGTCGAGGACGTCGTGATGATGGGCCGCTACGGCCACATGAACATGCTGCGAATCCCTAAGAAAGTCGATCATGACGCGGTCGAGGCCGCCCTTGCGCGCGTCGGCATGAGCGACTTCCGCAAACGCCAGATCGGCGAGCTTTCCGGCGGCCAGAAGAAACGCGTCTTCCTCGCCCGCGCGCTGGCGCAGGATGGCCGCGTCATCCTGCTCGATGAGCCCTTCACCGGCGTCGACGTCAAGACTGAGGATGCGATCATTCGCCTGCTCATCGCCTTGCGCGACGAGGGCCGCGTGATGCTCGTCTCCACCCACAATCTCGGCAGCGTGCCGGAATTCTGCGACCGCACCGTGCTCCTGAAGAACACGGTGCTCGCCTACGGTCCGACGGCAACCACCTTCACCCGCGACAATCTCGAACTCGCCTTCGGCGGCGTGCTGCGTCACTTCGTGCTCGGGGGTGAAAGCCTGCACGACGACGCCGATCCGCGCCAGCTTGCCGTCATCAGCGACGACGAGCGCCCGCTCGTCATGTACGGCGCTCGGGACCGGATGGTGGCGCAGCCCGCAAAGCCGGAAACCGACCCTGAATCGGACGACAAATGATAGCGGCGCTCATCGAACCCTTCACCTACAGCTACATGCTGAACGCCATGTGGGTGAGCGCGCTCGTCGGCGCCGTCTGCGCCTTCCTCTCGGCCTACCTCATGCTCAAGGGCTGGTCGCTGATCGGCGATGCCCTCTCCCACGCGATCGTGCCCGGGGTCGCCGGCGCCTATATGCTGGGTCTCCCCTTCTCGCTCGGCGCCTTCTTTTCCGGCGCGCTCGCTGCGGGCACCATGCTGTTTCTGAACCAGCGCACGCGGCTGAAGGAAGACACGATCATCGGGCTCATCTTCACCTCCTTCTTCGGCCTCGGGCTCTTCATGGTGTCGCTGTCGCCAACCTCGGTGAACATCCAGACGATCGTGCTCGGCAACATCCTCGCCATCACGCCGGCCGACACGCTGCAGCTCGCCATCATTGGCATTGTCTCGCTCGCGATCCTCTGGGCGAAATGGAAGGACCTGATGGTGACCTTCTTCGACGAGAGCCACGCCCGTTCGATCGGCATCAACACGACCTTCCTGAAGGTCCTGTTCTTCACCCTGCTTTCGGCCTGCACGGTCGCAGCCCTTCAGACCGTCGGCGCGTTTCTCGTCATCGCCATGGTCGTGACCCCCGGGGCAACGGCCTATCTGCTCACCGACCGCTTTCCGAAGCTGATCGCTATCAGCGTGGCGATCGGTGCGCTGACAAGTTTTGTCGGCGCCTATGCGAGTTATTTCCTCGATGGCGCGACGGGCGGCATCATCATCGTGTTGCAGACGCTGATCTTCCTGCTCGCCTTCGTCTTTGCCCCGAAGCACGGGCTCATCGCCGCCCGTCGTCGCGTGTCCGAGGCGCTGGAGGCCGTACGATGATCTCGCTCGACATGCTTCTCGCCGTCTTCGAGTTCGAGTTCATGCGCAACGCGCTGGTGATCTCGGTCCTGGTCGCGATCCCGACGGCCATGCTCTCCTGCTTCCTCGTTCTCAAGGGCTGGTCGCTGATGGGCGACGCGATCTCGCATGCGGTCTTTCCGGGCGTTGTCATCTCCTACATCGTCGGCCTGCCGCTCGCCGTCGGTGCCTTTGCCGCCGGCATGTGCTGTGCGCTGCTCACCGGTTACCTCAAGGAAAACAGCCGCATCAAGCAGGATACGGTGATGGGCATCGTCTTTTCCGGCATGTTCGGTTTCGGCCTGGTGCTCTACACCAAGATCCAGAGCGACGTGCACCTCGATCACATCCTCTTCGGCGACATGCTCGGCATCGGCTGGCGCGACATTTTGGAAACGGGAATCATTGCGCTCGTTGCCGCCGGCATCCTCGGGCTCAAATGGCGCGACCTGCTGCTACACGCCTTCGATCCGGCCCAGGCGCGCGCGGTTGGTCTTCCGGTCGGATGGCTGCATTACGGCCTGCTTGCGATCCTGTCGCTGACGATCGTCGGGGCTTTGAAGGCCGTCGGCCTCATTCTTGCGATCGCCATGCTGATCGCCCCCGGTGCGATCGCCTTTCTGCTCACGCGCACATTCGGCGGCATGCTGATCGCCGCCGTGATCGTCGCGGTCTTCGCCTCCTTCTTCGGCGTCTACCTGTCCTTCTTCATCGACAGCGCACCGGCGCCGACCATCGTAATGCTGATGACGGCGATCTTCCTCGCCGCCTTCGCCTATTCCACCTGGAAAACGGCACGCCTTGCCGACTCATTGAATTCAAAGCCCCAGCGCCCTCATGAGTAAGTATCCACCCGGGCCACGCCGGAGCGGAAATACTCGTCCGGTCGCTCTCCAGTCAGGCGCTCATGTGCTTGTTGCCACCTCTTTGAGCGTGACATTCATTTCAGCGCCAAAGGTTTCGCGTCTTGGAATATCGGGACAAGCTGACGAGCAAGCTCTTCGCTCAACGTGCGCATATAGGTGGCTGTTACGTGATGCTTGTCGTAATAGACCTGCACATTGCCAATAACCGCAGGGCACATTTCGGCCGTGCAGAAATAATCGGAAAAGTCCAGAAAATGCAGGTTTTCCTCGAAGGAGACCGCGCGTGCCGGACTGATCGGAGCGAGCACCAATTCCCGCTGCACGGCGCATTTCGGCGAGAAGCGACCATTGATCTCCACGCATTCGGGGACGTCAAAGCCAAACCAGGGCGTGTCGCGCATTGCGACGACCGGAATTCCCGCCGCCGCCAGTTTCTCCCATTGCCGTTGATAACCAGCGGGAACTTCCTCGATGCCATCGACCACCCGCGTGGACGTGGTGAAAACCAGATCCGGCTTCGTCGACAACAATCTTTCCATCAACAGTTCGTTCCACTTGGTACAGGCGTCTCGATGTGCCGGCGCCTCGGAGGTCTCCTGCGAGCTCAGCGCGCAACTGCTCTTGGTGTAGGTGACAATTTTCCAGTCCGGATATCGCTGCAAGACGCCCTGCAGCGCCGGTAGCCAATGCACGCTGTGCGAGCCACCAACGAGCGCCAGAGTGTGGTTGGCCTCTCTCGGCCCGTAACTGCAACTGAGCAAGGCGGTTCCCTGTAGAGACTGGTGGCAGCCGTCCCGATAGGCGTCTGCATCGTCCCATTTTACGGTCATAGGTCCAGGATGGACGGGGATATCGCTCGAACCCGCCGCAAGCCCTTCGATCGCCGCACCGGGATAACGCTCGGCATCCGCGACGCGTAGCTGCTCCTCGGTCATGTTTTGACCGGCCTCTACTCTCCAGACGAACAGGCCCGCAGCGATTACGGCAAGGGCAACGATCGCCCCGAACGCTGTTTGCAACGGGCGGCCGTCATTCTTCCGCCCGCGAAAACGTGCCTCCACGAGCCGGGTTGTGAAATAGGAAAGGACGATGGAGACGAACAGGACGACCATGCCCTCTATGGGACCGGCCGAGGTTTGATAAGAGCAGGTGAGATAGAAGACCAGGATTGGCCAATGCCAGAGATAAAGGCCGTAGGATATGCCCCCGAGCCACACGAGCGGTCGCGCGGCCAGCAGTCTTGCGACACCGAACCGCAACGGCGGCCCATCGCCGGAAACAAGGATTGCTGCAGCGGCGAGCGTCGGCCAGAGGGCGGCGTAGCCGGGAAAGACAGTCGATATCTCAAGCAAGATGCCACAACTCAGAATCGCCGCGAAACCGATCCACCCGCCGATCGTCCGCTGCATTGGCGACAAATTGATACCGGGCAGCAGCAGGCGACTGATCCCGCCAAGCGCGAACTCCCAGATCCGCGCAAAGGTGTCGTAGTAGGCGAATGCCTGGTTCCGGGACGTACTGTAGATCGAGTAGGCAAGCGACAGTGCGAACACACTTGTGAGAAACGCCAACAGGTCGGCGCGCGAGGGGCGTCGCCTTATCGAGGTAAATACGGCAACACCCGCTGCTAGAATCAGCAGGCATTGGACCTGGGCTGACATTGCCCAGTAATGCTGGACCGGACTTCCCACCTCATCTCGTGCGAGATAGTCGATCGCCGCGGCCGCCAGAAACCAGTTCTCGATATATAGCGAGCTGGCCATAATCTGATGCATGCCGGTTTGCCATCGCATTCTCGGCAGCCAAAACGGCGCCGACATCGCGATCACGGCAAGCACCAAAAAGGACGCGGGCAGAAGTCGACGGGCCAACTTGGTGGCAAAGAGGATGAGATGCACGCGGTGCTTGGCTTCGGCCTGTTGCGCTAGCGATCCGATGAGCAGATAGCCGGAGACGATGAAGAACACATCGACACCACCAGAAACCCGGCCGATCCATATATGATATATCGCGACCAAAAGTACGCCGATTGCCCGCAAGCCCTGAATGTCGTCGCGCTGCGCGGCGCGAATATTCGGCTCAGCTATTAGTTTACGGGCGTGGTAATGAGGTCGGGATGCCAGGGCTGCGTCGGCAGAGCCTCGAAACCGCTTCGTAGATCCGGTCGCCAATCTGCGTCACTCTCTCGAGATCAAATTAGCCCATCCTGCATCAGCAGCTTAAAATGCTGCACCGCACAAAGTAATGTCAAGGCGAGGGGCCGGAGATACGGTTCACTTTCGGCATCGAGTGTCACAAAGGTTGATAAGTCTCCTGTCGATCAACCTCCGCGATCGCTATCTGTGCATCGTTTCAGACGCACAACATCGCCGCAGAACTTTGATTTTCTGCGTGGTTTGTCCTTAAAGCTGCGATTTAGGAAACATGCGATAGACCAGAACCTCAGCCGACGGCCGTGGAATAGCCGCTCTCGCGTCTCGATCCGTTGTGAGATTTCGGTATGAGTGCGGATCGGACGATGCCTCAGCCGCGCCGCGTCGCCTTCAATCTCTCCTCGTCGAGCGCGATGCCAAGGCCGGGCGCTTCGCCCAGTTCCAGCCAGCCGTTTTTGTGCCGCAGCGGAGCCGCCATCGGATAGTCGCGCCGCTGTTCGCTCCACTCCGGATTGTCGTAAGGGTATTCCAGCCACGGCGCATCACCCACCCCTGCCGTCAGATGGGCGTTCGCCAGAACGCCGATGCCATTGGTCCAGGAGTGTGGAGTGAACATCACCCCCGCCTCGCGCGCCTGCCAGGCGAGCCTACGGCAGCCGGTAATACCGCCGACCAGCGCCACGTCCGGCTGGATCACATCGAAGGCGCGCTCCTCGATGATGTCGCGGAATTCATAAAGCTCCCGTGTCATCTCGCCGCCGGCGATGCGCACGGAGGTCGCATCGCTCAACCGGCGCATGCCCTTGCGGTCGGAGCGATGCAGCGGCTCCTCCATCCAGTAGACCCCTAGGCGCTCCAGTTCCTTCGCGACCGCCAATGCGTCCTTGAAGGTCCAGGCAAGCGTCGTATCCCAGGGCATGCGCCAGCCCTGATTGCAGTCGACCATCAGTTCCAGCCGGTTGCCGACGCGGGTCTGGATCGCCTCCAGCGCCCGCACATCCTCCCGCCAGCCGTCGCGCCCGCCGGCGGAGGAGGTGAAGCGGACCTTCATTGCCGGAAAACCCTCCTCCAGATAGCTTTCGGCCTGGGCCGCCATCGCGCCGGGATCACGAAGCACGCCGGAAGAGGCATAAAGGCGCACCCGGTCCGCCCGACCGCCCAGCATGCGCCAGACGGGCTCGCCAACGATTTTGCCTGCGAGGTCCCAGAGCGCCAGATCCATCGGCCAGCAGCGGCCATAGTGGAAGTTGATATGCGACAGCACCTCATAGTGCCGCTCGAGATGGCGCGGATCCTCGCCGACGAAGAGGCCTTCGTGGCCCTCGAAGCCTTTCATCAGGTCACCCGAGCCGATGCCCTCGCGGCCTTCGTCGTCGCGCACCCGGACGATCGTCGCGTCGAACTGTTTGCGCGGGCGCCCGTCCCAGCTTGCCTTGAACAGCGGATCGAGCGGCAGGCGGTGGTGGGTGATCTCGATGGAAACGATCTTGCTCATGGCTCCTCCGATCCGCCTCCTTGTTCTTACGTCCTGCAAGTGCCTAACCAAACTGCTGCCAGATGGTCTTGTAGTCGCAGTATTTGTCGATCGCGTGCACAGAACGGTCGCGACCGAAGCCGGACTGCTTAAAGCCGCCGAAGGGTGTCGCGAAACTCGACATGTCGTAGGTGTTGATCCACACCGTGCCCGCGTGGATCGCTTCCGAAAAGCGATGCGCCCGATCCATGTCGCGGGTGAAGACGGCGCCCGCCAGTCCGTAGACCGTGTCATTGGCGATCCTCAGCGCCTCCGCTTCCGTTTCGAAGGGAATGGCGGCGAGCACCGGTCCGAAGATTTCCTGGCGCGCGAGCTTCATGTCGTTCGTCACGTCCACGAAGACGCCCGGCGAAACATAATAGCCTCCGGTTTCGTCCATCACGCGTTCGGCACCAAAGACACGGCGTCCCCCCTCCTTCTCGCCAGCGGCGATCATCGAAAGCACCTTTTTCATGTGGTCTTCCTCGATCAGCGCGCCGATCTGCGCCGAAGGGTCGAGCGGATGGCCGAGCGTGATCTCGCGTCTGGTCACCGCCTGGATCTTTTCGATCAATGCTTCCTGCACCGAACGCTGGACAATCAGCCTCGTCGCTGCGTGGCAGGTTTCGCCGGAATTGTAGAAGCAGCCCCAGGCCGCCGCACTCGCGGCGGCATCGAGATCGGCGTCCTCGAAGACGACGAGTGGCGACTTGCCGCCGAGTTCCAGCGCCACGCGCTTGACGTTCGACTGCGCCGCATAGCCCATGATCAGCTTGCCGACTTCGGTCGAGCCGGTAAAGGCGATCATGTCGACGTCCGTGTGTAGCGCCAGCGGTTTGCCGGCCTCCTCGCCGTAGCCGGTAACGACGTTGAACACACCCGTCGGCAGCCCCGCTTCGATCGCGAGTTCCGCAAGTCGGATGGCGGAGAGCGAGGACTGTTCGGCCGGCTTCAGCACGACCGAATTGCCGGCCGCGATCGCCGGCCCGAGCTTCCAGGCGTCGATGATCAGCGGATAGTTCCACGGCGTGATCGCTCCGACGACGCCGAGCGGCACTTTCCGCACCAAGGCACGCGCATTCGGTCCCGTCGGCGCGATCTCGTCATAGAGCTTGTCGATCATCTCGCCGTAATACTGCATGCCGTCGGCTGCGAGCCGGACATCGACATTTAGCGATGCCATGATCGGCTTGCCGACGTCGAGCGTTTCCAGCAGCGCAAGCTCCTCGCCGTGCTGCCGGATGAGATCCGCCCATTTGAGCATGATCTTCTTTTTCTCCAGCGGTTCCTTCTTGCGCCAGGTGCCGCTCTCGAACGCGGCGCGGGCGGCCGCGACAGCCGCATCGACATCGGCGCCGCCACCGCGGGCGAGTTCCGCGCCCGGCTTTCCATCCATCGGCCGGGCGCGCGTGAAGGTCGCGCCGGACGCCGAGGGCCCGTGCGCGCCGTCGATAAAGTGCCGTCCCTCAGGCTTCAGTCCCGCCAAAAGGTTTTCCCAATAGGCGCGTGTATATTCCTGGGTCATCTCATTATCCTTTCGCCAGCGCCATCATCGTCGCCGCGAACCGGTCGATATCGACATCGGTCACCTCGCGGATCGTCGAGTGGCGCATAGGCCGGTTTTCCAGGGCCTTCATTTCGCGAGCAAGATTGGCCGCGGAAAAGGCGTCGAAGGCCTTCGGCAGCGCGCGGTCAACGCCGCAGCGGTCCATCAGATCGGAGACGAAGGCCGGAAGGTCGCCTGGCTCATCGAGGCCACAGGCCCTTGCCGCACGGTTGAGATCCGCCGTGTTCGCTTCCACAAGCCAACCGATCGTCGCTTCGAAGCCAAGCGCGGTGGCAAGCCCGTGATGCACCGGAGCGAGCCCGGCCAGCGCATGACTGATGTTGTGGGCAATCGCCGTGCCGCAGTTGTCGATGGCAATGCCGGCGTAACAGGAACCGAGCAGCACCTTGCCGCGGACTTCCAGATTGGCGGGTTCCCTGACTGCCGTTTCCAGAGCGCCGGTGATCAGCCGCAGCGCCTCATGAGCGTAGAACTGGGCGCCAGTATGCGTGTTGCGGTTGGTCGCCGCCTCGAAAGCGTGGACGAACGCATCGAGTCCGCACCAGGCGGTGAGACTGGCGGGCAGGCTCACCGTTAGCGATGGATCGAGAAGCACGAGATCGGCCTTGGTCTCCGCCCCCCAGATCCAGAGCTTCTTGCCTTCCGGCCCGGAGAAGATGTTGGTGGCGGAGGTCTCCGATCCCGTGCCGGCGGTCGTCGGCACCAGGATCTTCTTCAAGGGATCTTTCGGCAGCGGATTGGCGGCGAGCGCATAGTGCATAGGATCCCGGCCCGAGGCGGCGCAGCAGGCAACGATCTTGGCGATGTCGAGCGCCGAGCCGCCGCCGATGCCGATCACGAGATCGGATCCCGTCACCGTTTCAAGTGCCGCATGAAGGTGAGCGAGTTTCGGCTCTCCGGTGAAATCGGAGAAGATGCAGGCGGGGATGTCCTCCCGCTCGACGGCTTTGGCAATGCTTTCGGCCAGCCCGGATTTTGCGAGGAAGCCATCGATGACAATGGTCGCGCGCCGCGCTCCAAGCCCCTTCACGGCCTGGCCGATCGCCTGATGAATATTGTCTCCGAAGCGGATTTCCGGAATGAAGGAGGTGGAGAACTGCACGGGTCGTGTTCCTGGCTGGCCTTTGTCGCGGCTTTACCCTGCAACACAATCTGATATTTTCAAATCCGGTGAATTTTCAGCCTTTTTGATAACCTGAAGTCATGGAAAACCGTCTGCTCGATCGCATCCCGCTGGAAGCCTTCCGCGTCTTCGACGCCGCCAGCCGGCACATGAACTTTTCCCGTGCCGGGCGGGAGCTCAACATCACCCAGGCGGCCGTTAGTCGGCGCATCAAGACGCTTGAGGACCATCTGGGCAGTCCGCTGTTCAGCCGTCGCGGCAAAAACCTGGAACTGACACCGCAGGGAGAACGGCTTTTCCAGCGGGTACGGGCCTCGCTCGACTATCTGGAGGAAAGCCTCGAACCTTTCCGCGGCGCCGGCGGCCAGGTGATCTCCATCGCCGCCAGCGGCTCGGTCTCCCACCTCTGGCTCGGCACGCGGCTGCGCGAATTCGGCAAGGAGAACCCGGGCATCTCGATCCGTCTCCTGACGACCGACAGCCCGTCCGAACTTGCTTCGGAAAACAACGATCTGGTCATCCTCTATTCGACCGGAGATCATCCGCGCTGGTCGCTGACCTTGCTGATGGCCGAAGAGCTGGCGCCGGTGGCCTCGCCCGAATACCTCGCCGCCAGGGGCCTCGACGCGCCCGAGCTGCGGCCAGAAACCATCGCGACGCTCGATCTCATCGACTACGACCGCTTCAATGCCCACTGGATTTCGTTCCAGAACTGGTTCGAGCGGATCGAGCCCTCCCGGCACGGCGCGAAGCCGCGTCCGAAATATACGTTCTCGACCTATGTGATGGCGATCGATGCGGCACTGCGCGGCGACGGCGTGGCGCTCGGCAGCCTCGGCCTGGTGCGGGAACATCTCAACGATGGCCGACTAGCTATGCTCGGCCAACGCAGCCTCGCCTCCGGCTACGGCTATTATCTCGGGCTGCCGCGCAACCGGCCGTCGACGGACGAGGTGCTTCGCCTCCATGCAGCACTGAGCAGGCCGGCATGAACGGCGTCCCTCATATGGACGGGCGGCTCCGGTGCAGTGAACCTTTGGCTGCGTGCTCTACCGCGCTCACGATTTGCGTCAGCCGGGCGCTTTTCAAGACGGAGCGCTGACACCAGATGGAGAAGAAGCAAAAAGGCCGTTCCGGCATCGCCTTTTTCTTCCTTGCCGTGGGGCTCGTCTTCACGGCGATCCTCGCGACCGTTCTCCTTGCCAACGAGCAGCGCAACCTAAAACAACTCCTCACGGTTGCCGGATTGCCGACGACATTCTTGGAGGAGGCGAAGCAGGAGACGAAGCAAGCCGAGCCGGTGCGCGAATTCCGCAAGAAGCCGGAGCCGCCGCGTGTGTTGCTGCCGGCCCGAACCTTTGAGGATCTGAATACACCAGAACAGCAGTTTCTGCGCGAGATCCGCAGCGACCCGCGCGCGCTTTGCGAAGGCCTGCGCCAAGCGGGCTTTCGTGAACTCGAGTGGAAATCTGCGGAGAGTGGCCGGTGGGAATGCTCGTCGCTCGTGCCGTTTGCCCGACCTGGCGAAGACACCCCCTCGTCGATCTTCATCTTCGTCAAAGGCAATGGCGAAGACGAGATCACCTCGTTTCGCGTGAAGCTGAACATCGAACGCCCCAATGACACGCAGGCCGTCACCAGCGCCGCCGCAAAAGCCGCCTCGGTCTTCCTGACGCAGGTCCGCTGGGCGGATAGCGAAGGCATCGCCCTGCGGCTCCAGGCGCTCAAGGAATTTGACCTCAAACGCTTCGGCAGCCGCATCCAGTTCAAGCAGGAATCGGGCGACGTTCCCCGCTACAATTTCCTCGCCAATCAAGCGGCGCGGTCAAGACCGAAGAGCATCGCCGAACTCTTTTTCGATCGCGGCAAGTGGCTCACCCCGGGCGACGGTTCAGCGGTTTCCGTCGTGCGCGGTCCGACAGCCTGGAACGTGCCGGACGCAGTGTCTGAGCCAAGCGGTGCGTCTCGATCCGCGAGCGAACAGCCGGAGCATTGAAATGCCAGAGCTCAGCGGTCGATGCGGGTGGAAAGAATGATCGACGACAGCGTCTTTTCGACCCCGTCGATTTCCCCGATGCGATCGATCAGCAAGTCGAGCTCGCTGATCGAGGTGGCCGCGACGATTGCAATGAGATCGAAACTGCCGCTGACGGAATGCAGCGTGCGGATCTCGCGGATGGCGCCAAGTTCGGGAGTGACCCGGCTCAACGCCCGCGGCGCGATGGTGATCAGCACATGCGCTTTCACCAGGCCTTTTTCGTAGACTTCCGAAAGCCGCACGCCATAACCGGCGATCACGCCCTCGCGCTCCAGCCGCTCGATCCGCGCCTGTACCGTCGTGCGAGAAAGCCCAAGCCGGCGCGCGATCGTCGCCGTCGGCATGCGTGCATTCTCGCTCAGGATGGCCAGAAGTTCGCGGTCCTTGCCGGTCACTTGCATATCGTCGATCCATTTTGGCGAATTGCCGAATATTGATTGGCGATTTAGCCATACTGACGCTTCAAATCAACGCATCCCGGGAGGAAAATGGGTCTGAAGCTCATACCCTGGGGAAAAGAATGAAAGACATTGTTGTCATCGGTGCCGGCAAGATCGGCTCCACCATCGCTCGCATGCTGGCGCACACCGGCGACTATCGCGTCTGCGTTGCCGATCGCAGCGCCGAGCAGCTGCAACAGGTCGAAAAGCACGACGCCATTTCGACCGCGACCATCGACATCGGCGACAGGAAGGCGCTCGTCGGTCTGCTGACCGGCAAGTTTGCGGTGCTGAGCGCCGCTCCGTTCCACCTGACGGTCGCCATCGCCGAGGCCGCTGCCGAAGCCGAAATCCACTATCTCGACCTGACCGAAGACGTCGAATCGACCCGCCAGGTCAAGGCGATCGCAGCCAAGGCGAAAACCGCCTTCATCCCGCAATGCGGCCTTGCGCCCGGCTTCATCTCGATCGTCGCCAACGATCTGGCTAAGCGCTTCGAGACGCTCGAAAGCGTACGGATGCGTGTCGGCGCCTTGCCGCAATATCCGTCGAATGCGCTCAACTATAACCTGACCTGGAGCACGGACGGCGTCATCAACGAATATATCGAGCCTTGCGAAGCGATCGTCGAAGGTTCGCTGATCGAAGTCCCGGCGATGGAGGAGCGTGAGGAATTCTCGCTCGACGGCGTCACCTACGAGGCCTTCAACACCTCCGGCGGCCTCGGCACGCTCTGCGAAACCCTGAAGGGCAAGGTCCGCACGCTGAACTACAAGACCATCCGCTATCCCGGCCATGCCGCCATCTTCAAGGCGCTCCTGAACGACCTCGGCCTGCGCCACCGCCGCGAGGTGCTGAAGGACATTCTGGAGAACGCCCTGCCGTCCACCACGCAGGACGTCGTCGTCATCTTCGTCACGGTCTCCGGTTTCCGCGAAGGCCGGCTGGTCCAGGAGACTTACGCCAACAAGGTCTATAGCGGCGTCGTCGCCGGACGCATGCAGAGCGGTATCCAGATCACCACGGCAGGCAGCATCTGCGCCGTTCTGGACATGCTCGCCGAGGGTAAGATCGCGTCGAAGGGTTTCATCCGCCAGGAAGACATAGCGCTCGACGCTTTCCTTGCCAACCGCTTCGGCCACTACTACGCGCAGAAGCACGAGACGAATCGCGCCGCAAGCTGAGCTTTCGTCGACGCGAAACGCGCGTGGCGTTTTGCCCGCGCGTCCACAGAATGAAACACATAAATGCCCGGATCAACTCCGGGCATTTTTCGTTCACGGCGGAAATCTTGGACAGGAAGCGCTCGGACTCCGCCTCGCAGCACTCCCAAGCCTGGGTGTCGGTGATTGCAGATCGGTCCGCCGGGACGAATTCCCTCACCTGCCGGCCATCTTCTCGCCGCAAGTGGAGCGAAGGAGCTCGCAGCAAGCGCCAGCTCAAAGTTCCCTCTCCCGGCCTACAGAGAGAGGGGATGAGGGGCAGTCGCCCCGCGCAAGCAAATCGAGCCGCCGCTCCCTTGACAGCTTCGAACGCCGCCATGGCCAATGGCGTTGACTAAACACGAAAAACCCCGCTCGAGGCGGGGTTCGATAGGCATTATCCCTTGTCGGGATGTCCCTTTCAGGCCGGTATGACGATCTCCCCGAGCTTCGTCAGCTCGGCGATGAATTGTTCGAGACGAGTCTTCTTCTCGTCGCCGGCGCCCTCCAGTTCAGCGCGAACTGCTTCGATGCGATTCTCCAACACCGTCGGATCGAGTTCGTCGACGTGGACGGCGGACTCGGCAAGCAGCGTGCAGCCGGTCGGCAGGATATCGGCGAAGCCGCCGAAAACCGCAAAGCGTTCGGTCTTGCCGTCAGCCGTTCTCACGGTAACAACGCCCGGCTTGACGGTCGTCATCGTCGGCGCGTGATTGGCCATCACGGTCATCTCGCCCTCGGTTGCAGGGATGACGACTTCCGTCACCTTTTCCGAAAGCAGCAGGCGCTCGGGGGAAACAAGTTCAAAATTGAAACTGTCGGCCATGACCATTCACTTCTGGTGCGCGCGCCACCAAGTCGGCGGCGGCTGTGCATGTTCTCTGCCGCTCCCCGCGGCAGGATGAAAACCGCGGCGCGAAACGCCCGCGCCACGGTTCACGATGCTGATTAAGCGGCTTCGGCAGCCAGCTTCTTTGCCTTCTCGATCGCTTCGTCGATGGAGCCGACCATGTAGAAAGCGGCTTCCGGCAGGTGGTCGTATTCACCGTCGACAAGGCCCTTGAAGCCCTTGATCGTGTCTTCGAGCGCGACCAGCTTGCCCGGCGAACCGGTGAAGACTTCGGCGACGAAGAACGGCTGCGACAGGAAGCGCTCGATCTTCCGGGCGCGGGCAACCGCCAGCTTGTCCTCTTCGGAAAGCTCGTCCATGCCAAGGATGGCAATGATGTCCTGGAGCGCCTTATAGCGCTGCAGCGTCGACTGCACCTTGCGCGACACTTCATAGTGCTCTTCGCCGACGATCATCGGGTCGAGCATGCGGGAGGTCGAGTCGAGCGGGTCCACGGCCGGGTAGATGCCCTTTTCGGCGATCGAACGCGACAGAACGGTTGTTGCGTCGAGGTGGGCGAACGAGGTCGCCGGCGCCGGGTCGGTCAAGTCGTCAGCCGGAACGTAGATGGCCTGAACCGAGGTGATCGAGCCCTTGGTCGTCGTGGTGATGCGTTCCTGCATCGCGCCCATGTCGGTCGCGAGCGTCGGCTGATAACCCACGGCCGAAGGAATACGGCCGAGCAGAGCGGACACTTCCGAACCCGCCTGGGTGAAGCGGAAGATGTTGTCGACGAAGAAGAGAACGTCCTGGCCCTCATCACGGAACTGTTCAGCGACCGTAAGACCGGTGAGCGCGACGCGAGCGCGGGCGCCCGGCGGTTCGTTCATCTGGCCGTAAACGAGAGCAGCCTTGGAGCCTTCGCCGCCACCGTGCTTGTTCACGCCCGATTCGATCATTTCGTGGTAAAGGTCGTTGCCTTCGCGGGTACGTTCACCAACGCCTGCGAATACCGAGTAACCACCGTGCGCCTTGGCGACGTTGTTGATCAGTTCCATGATCAGAACGGTCTTGCCGACGCCTGCCCCGCCGAAGAGGCCGATCTTGCCGCCCTTTGCATAGGGAGCGAGCAGGTCGACGACCTTGATGCCGGTAACGAGGATCTGCGCTTCCGTGGACTGCTCGACATAAGCCGGTGCTTCCTGGTGGATCGCGCGGCGTCCGGAAGTTTCCAGCGGACCGGCTTCGTCGACCGGCTCGCCGATGACGTTCATGATACGGCCGAGGGTTTCCTTGCCGACCGGAACCGAGATCGGGCCGCCGGTATCGGTGACCGACTGGCCGCGAACCAGACCTTCGGTCGAGTCCATGGCGATCGTGCGGACGGAGTTTTCACCGAGATGCTGCGCGACTTCGAGAACGAGGCGGTTGCCCTTGTTGTCGGTTTCCAGCGCGTTCAGGATCTGCGGGAGTTGACCTTCCTCGAAAGCGACGTCGACGACGGCGCCGATAACCTGCGTGACGCGACCGACAGCGCCGGTAGCCGCAACGACTGTCTTGGCGGAAGCTGCCTTACGCGGTGCAGCGGGCTTCTTCGCCGCTGCGGTTTCTTTCGGGGTAGCTGCCTTAGCCATAATTCTTACCCTCTTTCGTAACCTTAGAGCGCTTCCGCGCCAGAGATGATTTCAATGAGTTCCTTGGTGATCTGCGCCTGCCGCTGACGGTTGTAGTTGAGCGTCAGCTTGTTGATCATCTCACCGGCATTGCGCGTCGCATTGTCCATGGCGCTCATCTTGGCGCCCATTTCGCCTGCCACGTTCTCGAGCAGAGCCCGGAAGATCTGCACCGAGATGTTGCGCGGGATGAGATCGGTCAGGATGGCGCCCGCGTCCGGCTCGTATTCGTAGATCGCCGATGCGTCCGCAGTCTCGGCAGCGGATACATCGCCAGCCGACGCCGGGATGAGCTGCTGCGCGGTCGGAACCTGCGAAATCACGGACTTGAACTCGGAGTAGAACAGCGTGCAAACATCGAACTCGCCCTTCTCGAAGAGCCCGATGACCTTGTGTCCGATCTGATCGGCGTTTTCGAAGCCGATCTTCTTGACCTCACGCAGGTCGACACGGTCGATGATCAGCGACGCGAATTCCCGCCGCAGGATATC
Source organism: Sinorhizobium sp. 8-89 (assembly GCF_030124325.1). Classification (GTDB taxonomy): domain Bacteria; phylum Pseudomonadota; class Alphaproteobacteria; order Rhizobiales; family Rhizobiaceae; genus Sinorhizobium. The sequence continues at coordinate 27,674 of NZ_JASKLR010000019.1, read as the reverse complement.
GAAGCCCTTCTTGCCGACGCAGATGATCTTCACGGTCTTGCCGGCCAGAAGCAGCTTGCGCACATGATCGCGGGCAAAACGCGCGATCTGCGAGTTGAAGCCGCCGCAGAGGCCGCGTTCCGCCGTGCAGACGATCAGGAGATGCGTATCGTCCCTGCCGGTTCCCGTCATCAGCCGCGGCGCGCTGTCGTCCGCACCAACCGCCTGGGCGATATTGGCGAGAACGGCAGCCATACGCTGCGAATAAGGCCGGGCGGCCTCGGCCGCCTCCTGCGCACGCCGAAGCTTCGCCGCGGCGACCATCTTCATCGCCTTGGTGATCTTCTGCGTCGCCTTGACGGAGGCGATCCGATTTTTCAGATCCTTAAGTGAAGGCATCCGTTGTCCGTCCTAAATGAAACCCGCTCAGGCGAAAGACTTGGCGAAGCTGTCGATTGCAGCCTTCAGCTTGCCCTTGGTGTCGTCGGAAATCGCCTTTTCCGTGCGGATCGTCTCCAGCACGTCCTTGCCTTCCGAACGCAGGTAGGAAAGCAGGCCCTGCTCGAACTTGCCGACCTCATTGACCGGCAGCTTGTCGAGGTAGCCGTTGACGCCTGCGAAGATCACCGCGACCTGCTCTTCCGTCTTCAGCGGCGAGAACTGCGGCTGCTTCAGGAGTTCGGTCAGGCGGGCGCCGCGGTTGAGGAGGCGCTGCGTCGCGGCATCGAGGTCCGAGCCGAACTGCGCGAAGGCCGCCATTTCACGGTACTGGGCGAGTTCGCCCTTGATCGAGCCTGCGACCTGCTTCATCGCCTTGATCTGCGCCGAGGAGCCGACGCGCGAAACCGACAGACCGACGTTAACCGCCGGACGGATGCCCTGGTAGAACAGGTCGGTTTCAAGGAAGATCTGGCCGTCGGTGATCGAGATCACGTTGGTCGGAATGAACGCGGAAACGTCGTTGCCCTGCGTTTCGATGACCGGCAGAGCCGTCAGCGAGCCGGCGCCCTTGTCGTCGTTGAGCTTTGCAGCGCGCTCCAAGAGGCGGGAATGCAGGTAGAAGACGTCGCCCGGGTAAGCTTCGCGGCCCGGCGGGCGGCGCAGAAGCAGCGACATCTGACGGTAGGCGACGGCCTGCTTGGAAAGGTCGTCGTAGCCGATAAGCGCATGCTTGCCGTTGTCGCGGAAGTATTCACCCATTGCGCAGCCGGCGAACGGAGCGAGATACTGCATCGGAGCCGGATCGGAGGCGGTAGCAGCAACGATGATCGAATACTGCAACGCGCCGCGCTCTTCGAGAACCTTCACGAACTGCGCGACGGTCGAACGCTTCTGGCCGATAGCGACGTAGACGCAGTAGAGCTTGTCCTGCTCCGGGCCGTTGTCGTGGATCGGCTTCTGGTTCAAGAAGGTGTCGAGGATGATCGCGGTCTTGCCGGTCTGGCGGTCGCCGATGACGAGCTCGCGCTGGCCGCGGCCGACCGGGATGAGGGCGTCGATCGCCTTGAGACCGGTCGACATCGGCTCGTGAACCGACTTGCGCGGAATGATGCCCGGAGCCTTGACGTCAACGCGGGCGCGTTGCTTGGCGTTGATCGGGCCCTTGCCGTCGATCGGGTTGCCGAGCGCGTCGACGACGCGGCCGAGCAGCTCCGGACCAACCGGGACGTCCACGATGGCGCCGGTCCGCTTGACGGTGTCGCCTTCCTTGATGTCACGGTCGGAACCGAAAATAACCACACCGACGTTATCGGCTTCGAGGTTCAGCGCCATGCCGCGAATTCCGCCCGGGAATTCGACCATCTCGCCTGCCTGTACGTTGTCCAGGCCGTAGACGCGGGCGATACCGTCACCGACGGAAAGCACCTGGCCGACTTCGGAGACTTCTGCTTCCTGGCCGAAATTTTTGATCTGATCTTTGAGAATTGCGGAAATTTCCGCGGCGCGGATATCCATCAGCCGACCTCTTTCAGTGCAAGCTTAAGGGTAGAGAGTTTGGTGCGAAGGGAGGTGTCAATCTGGCGGGACCCGACCTTGACGATCAGACCTCCAAGAATAGACGGGTCGACGGTGACGTTGACCGCCACGTCTTTGCCGGTGACGCCCTTGAGCGTCGCCTTCAATTCAGTTTCCTGCGCCGGGGTAAGCGCATGGGCCGACGTGACGTCGGCAGAGATTTCACCACGATGGCGCGCGGCGAACAGGCGGAACGCCTTGATGACGCCTGGCAGCACAAAGAGGCGGCGATTGCGCGCGACAACCTTGAGGAAGTTGCCGACCAGCCCGGAAAAACCGGCCTTCTCCACGATCGCGGATATAGCCTTGAACTGGTCGTCGGCAGAAAAGACAGGGCTGACGATCAGCCGCTTGAGGTCGTCGCTCCCGTCGATCAGCGCCTGGACGCGATCGAGGTCGGCGCCGATCGCTTCGATTGAACCGGCTTCGAGGGCGAGTTCGAAGAGCGAGGACGCATATCTTTCTGCAACACCGGAAATAAGCTGGGATGTGTCTGCCACGGGCACAAGCTTCTCTCAAATTCATCCAAGAACGTCAGCTGCGGCGAACCGCTGACTTAACATCTTGAATTTGCTGCAATAACTCGCAGGATATCGAGGCCGTTACGACCCAATTCCCCCGCAATTCGCGGTTCGTCTAGCATAGGATGTTTGGACTCGCAACACGCCAACGGCAGGAATGCGGCATAAGTCGACCCTGCGGGGCGAATTTTGCCGTAAATCCCGAACGGAACGTCGAAATCGTGCCGACGCGCGTCAGATCAGCCCGAAAACGTAAGCAAGCGGCAGGATCGCAAGCACCGCCTGAATGGCAAGGGCGATCCAGTTGAAAAGTGTCCCGCCGTTGTCGCTCATCATCGACAGGATCCGCCCGAAGGCGGCGAGCGAGAAGGCGGCGCCGACGGCGAGATAGACCATCGGCTGGGCGAGCAGGATGGCGCCGAGGCCGAGGCCGAGATGCATGCCGCCCATGGTGGAGCGGGCTTCCGCAAGCCCGCCGCGGCGCCCTTCGGCAATGCCGATGCCGGCCGCGCGAAAGGCAAGGCGCGGCGCAAAGAGCATGACGAGGCCGATGAGCGCGGCGGCCGCCGCCGCGCAGAATGCCAGCAACTCCCCGGTTTCCGTCGGAATGTAGAGCTCCATGCCGTCCCCGCTGATGAAATCATCCCATTGCGTCGCGTGGTTCTTTGCAAGCGCCGCGCCGGGGAGGTCTAGCGCATGTCGTCGCCGATGTGAATCCGGTCCGTGCCGTTCACGCCATCGATCACAGAAAACTCTGGGGATCAGAGAAAACTCTGGGGATCGATGTCGAGTTGCACGCTGATCGATCCCCTCTCTTTCGGCCCGCCGGCAATCATCGCTTTGACAAAGGCTTGCATGTCGCTGTTGCGCCGCCCGTGCACGAGCAACCGGAATCGGTGCCGCCCCCGGATGAGCGCCAGCGGCGCCTCGGCCGGGCCGAGAATTGCAATGCCGTCGACGCGTGGGGCAGCCATGCGCAAGCCGCGCGCATGGCTCTCGGCGTCGTTACGCGAGTCGGCCGAAACGATGATCGAGGCAAGCCGACCGAAGGGCGGCAGCGCAGCGCGCTCCCTTTCATTGATCTCGCGCTCGTAGAACGCGTCCGAATCACCGGAAACGATCGCCTGCATGACCGGGTGCTGCGGCTGATAGGTCTGCAGCAGGCCAAGGCTCTTCAGGCCCGTCCGCCCGGCGCGACCCGTGACCTGCGAGAGAAGCTGGAACGTCCGCTCCGCCGCGCGCGGATCGCCGTTGGCGAGGCCGAGGTCGGCGTCGACGATCCCGACCAGCGTCATCATCGGAAAATTATGGCCCTTGGCGACGAGCTGCGTGCCGATGACGATATCGGCCTCGCCGCGCGCGATCGCCTCCAGCTCCAGCCTCAGTCGTTTGACGCCCATGAGATCGGACGAGAGTACGATCGTCCGGGCCTCGGGAAAATGCCGCTCGACCTCCTCGGCAATACGCTCGACGCCTGGGCCGCAGGCAACCAGATGATCGAGCGTGCCGCATTCGGGGCAGGCTTCCGGCGTCCGCTCCGAATAGCCGCAGTGATGGCACTGGATCTGGCCGCGGAAGCGATGCTCGACGAGCCAGCTCGAGCAGTCCGGGCACTGGAAGCGATGGCCACAGACGCGGCAGAGCGTCAGCGGTGCATAGCCGCGCCGGTTCAAAAACAGGAGCGCCTGTTCGCCGCGGCCGATCGCCTTGCCGACCTGGTCGAGGAGTACCGGCGAGAGAAAGCCGCCGCGCTCGGGCGGATGGCGGCGCATGTCGACGACGCCGAGATGCGGCAGCGCCGCATCGCCGAAGCGCGTCGGCAGGTGGATCGGCCTGTAGCGACCCATCTCGCCGTTGACGCGGCTTTCGACGGACGGCGTTGCCGAGACCAGCACGACCGGAAAGTTGCTGATCCTGCCGCGTACGACCGCCATGTCGCGGGCATTGTAGAAGACGCGGTCCTCCTGCTTGTAGGCGGGATCATGCTCCTCGTCGACGATGATCAGGCCCAGGTCCTCGAAGGGCAGGAACAGGGCCGAGCGGGCGCCCGCGACCACACGCACCTGGCCCGTCGTCACCTGTCGCCACACCTTCTCGCGCGTTCGCGGTGCGAGGTCCGAATGCCATTCGGCCGGCTTCGAACCGAAGCGGTCCTGGAAGCGTTCGAGGAAGCTTGCCGTGAGCGCGATTTCCGGCAGCAGGATCAGCACCTGCTTGCCGGCACGCAAGGTCGCGGCGATCGCCTCGAAATAGACCTCGGTCTTGCCGGAGCCTGTAATGCCGTCGATGAGGGAAACGGAGAACTTTTCCTCTTCCACCGCTCTCAGCAGATCGGCTGCAGCGTCCTTCTGCGCGCCCTCCAGCCGGGGAGCGGCGAAATCCGGATCGGGCAGGGCGACAACGGGCGGCGGCGGCATGAAGACGGTTTCGAATACGCCCTGTGCGGTAAGACCGTCGACGACGCTCGAGGAAACGCCCGCCGCATGCGCGAGCCCGGATCGCGTCCAGGAAAAACCGTCGCTCGCCGCCGCGATGACGCGTTCACGCGCCGAGGTTATGCGCTCCGGCCGCAGGTCCGTGAGGCGCAGCGCTTCCACCATCGGCTCGGGATCGAAAGCCGCCGGCGCGCGCAATGCCATTCGTGCGACAAGGCCGGGCGGTGTCACCGTATAGGCCGCCACCCAGTCGAGAAAGGCGCGCATGTCGCCCGTCAGCGGCGGACAGTCGAAAACTTTCTCGATCTGCTTCAGTTTCCTTGGATCGACCGTGCCGTCATCGGCACCGTCCCAGACGACGCCCACAACCAGGCGCGGCCCGAGCGGCACCTGCACGATCGATCCTGGCTCGACTGCCATGCCGTCCGGCACCACATAGGAATAGGCCTTCGCCGCCGGCATCGGCACCAGGACAGGCGCGACGCGGCGTTCAACTACGGCCCCGAATAAATCGGTTGAATCAAGAGTCATTTTGCCGTGACCTTGCCACCGCTTTCAGTTAAAGAAAACTGCGCAGCGAACCGCTGCCTTGTGGATAGCAGGGTTTGTCACGGTTCCATCAGAGTTTCAACGCGCGCGGTTTCTGCCCGCGGATTTTCCGCCCGGCAGATATGCGCCCGAACGGCAATCATGCCCCAAGGGAGACACCTCCATGAAATTTTTCGTTGATACCGCCGATGTGAAGGAAATCCGGGAACTGAACGACCTCGGCCTGCTCGACGGCGTCACCACCAACCCCTCGCTGATCTTGAAGTCGGGCCGTGACATCGTCGAAGTTACCAAGGAAATCTGCTCGATCGTCGACGGCCCGGTTTCGGCAGAGGTGACGGCGACCGAATACAGCGAGATGATGAAGGAAGCGGCGGCCCTCTCCAAGATTGCCGACAATATCTGCATCAAGGTGCCGCTGACGCTCGACGGCCTCAAGGCCTGCAAGGCGCTGACTTCGGACGGCCACCAGACGAATGTGACGCTCTGCTTCTCCGCCAACCAGGCGCTGCTTGCCGCCAAAGCCGGCGCGACCTTCGTCTCGCCCTTCATCGGCCGCCTCGACGACATTGCCTTCGACGGCATGGATCTCATCCGTGAAATCCGCCACATCTTCGACAACTACGGCTACGAGACGGAAATCCTTGCCGCCTCGGTGCGCACGGTCAACCACGTCAAGGAAGCAGCCCTCATCGGCGCCGACGTCGTCACCGCGCCGCCGGCAACACTGAAGGCGCTCGTCAAGCATCCGCTGACCGACAAGGGCCTGGAAATGTTCCTCGCCGATTGGGCGAAGACCGGCCAGAAGATCGGCTGATCAAGCTACAGAAATCCGAAAGGGCCTCGCAGCGATTGCGGGGCCCTTTTCTATTCGTCGTCCATGAGGCCGGTAAGGCGCATCCCGTCGATCCAGGTCGCGCCGTCCCTGCGGATCACCCGCCGCGGCCGAACGCCGCAGCGCTCCTGCACCGCCGGTGCCAGCCTTTCGGAATGCGTGACGATCCAGATCTGGCTTTCGCGCGACGCGCTCGCGATCATGTCGGCCAGCGCCGGCAGCATATCCGGATGAAGGCTCGTCTCGGGTTCGTTAAGCGCGATGAAGCGCGGGCGACGGTAAGAGAGCGGCGCGGCAGCGAGCGCCAGGAATCGCATCTGGCCGTCGGAGAGCTCCCGGGGCGAAAACGGCCGGTGCGGGAAATCCGGAAAGACGAGCGAAAATTCGGCGAACTGCCCCGGATGCGGCACGTCGAGCCGCGCCCTGCCAAAGGCGTCGGCAACTGCTCGGTCGAGATCGACCGTATCTTCGCGTGTGTGATAGAGCGTCGCGAAGACAGCGGCCATGTTGGCGCCGTCCTCTTCGAGCATCGGCGCAGTCACCGCAAGGCACGGCGCGCGCAAGGGCGAATCGCGATCCGTTCGAAAACCGTGGAAGAAGCGCAAAAAGCAAATCCAGCCGCCGCCTCTGGCGGCTTCAGGCCAGCCTCGATCCGATAGTGGAACGTCATTGCGCGCTCTTCATCGATCAATTCGGCATCGAAGCGGATGCGAACCGGCTTCCCAGCACGACGCGAACCGCTCCACAAGGCGGAAGACATTCCCCCTTCCCGGGCGATCTCGTGCGCCAGACGGCCGCGCACCGCGGACTGCACCAGTTGCAACGCCCGGTAGAGATTGGACTTCCCGACGCCGTTCTCGCCCGATGAAAAGGTTGACATCCGCCAGATCCATGCGGATCGACCTGAGCGAGCGGTAGTTCTCGGCAAACATCGAGCGGAGCAGCATGGAAGAGGCTTAGCGCATCCGCCGCACAACCAGAACCGTCAGAACAGAATTTTTTCCAGAGCCTGACGTGGGTCGAACACAGCATCGCTGTCTGCAGCGAGTTCGTAGACCGTATGCCTTTCCAGCGCACGCGTGACATCCGCCGGATCGCCGTCAAGTGCTTCGGGCGCGATCAGATTGCCGATGCGGAAATCGAAAAGGTCGCCCTTCTTGTTCAGAAGCTCATGGAACACCGTCATGTCGCGCAGTTCCGTCGACCATTTGGCGAACCAGTAGAAGAGACCGGAATTGCGCGCGCTCATATGCACCGGCAGGATCGGGAGGCCGTATTTGCGCGCGAAGCCGACGGCAGAGCTTTTCCATGGACGTTCATTGAGCCGTCCATCGGCCCAATAGGCGATGCGGCCTGAAGGGAAAAGCACGGTTGCCTTGCCCTCTTCAATGGCGCGATTGGTGACCTGCAACGTTTCGCGGGCCTTGAGCTTGCTCTTGTATTCTTCGCGCCATTCGACCGGAATGACCATCTCGACGAAGCGAGGATTGACCCGAATCGCATCTCGATTGGCGAAGAACATCATATCCGGGCGACGGGACTTCAGGAGATCGAAGACCGCGATGCCATCGGCAATGCCGGTCGGATGGTTGCTGACCAGGAGAAAGCCGCCGGACGACGGGATGCGCTCAGCCTTGTCGACGCGAACGTCCAGCGAAAGCAGCGAACTCAAGTGCTCGAACGCTTGGAAACCAGGCATGTTGGCGACGGAGTCGGCGAACTCGATCGCCTTGCGATAGTTGAGCAGCGTGTAGAGAAAGGGCCGCATCACCGGCCACAACGGATGCCGGACGATCTTCTTGCCGCGCTCGGCAATCAGCGTGTCGACGATATGGCCGGGCTGCCCTTGTGAAACCAGAGCAATGGCCTCAGCAAAGTGCGCGAATCCGTCCCCCATATCCCGTCTCGCCATAGTCCCATCCGCGTTTGCTGATCGACCATCGCAGTTCAATATGATCGAACAATGACAAATTCCAAGAGTGCGTTAGCAAAAACATAAGGCGTCGGGCGACATTCTGGACGGCACACAGAATCGCCGGAGCAACGATGAACGAGCTTCTTGCAATTGGTCATCCCGAAGTCATGGCGGAACGCCAGCGCTGGCTGGCGAGCCTCAGCCGGGAGCGCCGACTGTCCGCAAAAACGGTCGAGGCTTACGAGCGCGACACCCGACAATTCCTGACCTTCCTGACCGGCCATCTCGCCGGGCCGCCGCGCCTGGCGGACATCCGCACACTGCGCCCGGCCGACCTGCGCGGCTTTCTTGCACAGCGGCGCAAGCAGGGTGTGGGCGCACGCACCCTCGGACGCGGGCTCGCGGGGCTTCGCTCGTTCCTGCGCTATCTGGAGAAAAATGGCCTCGCCAATGCCGCGGGCGCCCAAGCGGTGCGCTCGCCGAAGCAACCGAATTCCCTGCCGAAACCGCTGACGGACCGCGATGCGCTGAAGGTCGTGACGACCGACGCGCAACTCGCGGAGGAGCCGTGGATCGCGGCCCGTAACGCCGCCGTTCTGACGCTGCTCTACGGCTGCGGCCTGCGCATATCCGAGGCGCTCGCGCTGACGCCCGACGATTTTGCCGGCGCCAGTTCCTCGCTGCGTATCACCGGCAAAGGTGGCAAGACGCGAATCGTTCCGCTCATTGCCGCGGCGACCGACGCCGTGGCGACCTACACAGGGCTTTGTCCCTACCACCTCGCGGCGGATGCGCCGATGTTTCGCGGCAGCCGAGGCGCGACGCTTCAGCCGGCGATCATCCAACGCGAAATGCAGAAGCTGCGGGCGGCACTCGGCCTCCCCGATTCAGCGACACCGCACGCGCTGCGTCATTCCTTCGCCACGCATCTTCTCGCCGGCGGCGGCGACCTGCGCACCATCCAGGAACTGCTCGGCCATGCGAGCCTCTCGACGACGCAGGTCTACACCGGCGTCGATTCGACGCGGCTCCTCGAAATTTACGATCGAGCCCATCCGCGCGCCTGAAATTCGGCGAAGTGGCGGATTAACCAAGCTCGTTAAGGAACCCGTGACCGGCAAGGCGTAGGGTTCGAGAGAGCAATTCCACAGCGCCGCGCGTCTTTTCGGGCGCACAAAGGTCTGTAGCACCTTGAATTGCTGCATGTATTTATCTTTGTATTGGCTCCGGTTCATGGAGACATGCGGCAGGAGAAGTGTATGACGATTTTCCGTCCGGAATCGCGTGGTTTCGAGTAGAATTGCCCAGAATTCGGTGCCCGATGACAACGTTTCCGATCTCAAGATCCGCTCGCAATCTCGCTGTCAGGCTTACGGACGGCGTCCTGTGGCTGATCGCGTTCCTGCATCTTCTGGTGCTCGCGACCCTCATCGCCGCGCTGCTCTCGATTTCGGACGCCGGCGCCACCGAAGAGTCCACCTGCGGCGGCACCAATATCCTGGCGAGCATGGAACAGTCGGACCCGGCGCGCCTTGCCGCACTGCGCCAGGAGGCGAACGCAGTTCCGAACGGAAAGGGCCTCCTCTGGAAAATCGAAAGCCAGGGGTCGGCACCCTCCTGGCTGCTCGGCACCATGCACGTTACCGACCCGCGTGTTTTGGCGATGCCGGAGGGCGCGGTAGACGCTTTTACCAAGGCGGCGATCGTGATCGTCGAATCGGACGAGATCGTCGACGACACGAAGGCGGCGGCCGCGATCATGATGCGTCCCGACCTCACCATGTTCGCCGGAGACAAGACGATCAACGACTTTCTCAAGCCGGAGGATCGCCTGCGCCTGGAAAGCGGCCTCAAGCAACGTGGCATTCCGCTGCCGCTCGTCGCCAAGATGAAGCCCTGGATGATTGCGAGCTTCGTCGCCCTCCCGGCATGCGAAATCTCGCGCAAGGCTGCCGGCGCTTCCTTCCTCGACAAGAAGCTTGCGGAGGATGCCGTCAAGGAAGGAAAAACGCTGAAAGGACTGGAAACGCTGGTCGAGCAGCTTTCGGCAATGGACTCGCTGCCTGTCGAGCTTCACCTTCAGGCGTTGATCGAAACGCTGGCGCTCGGCAAGACGATCGACGATGTCATGCAGACAACCACTGATCTCTATCTTTCCGGCGACACCGGAATGATCATGCCGATGATGAAGTCCGTCTCCACACAGACCGCGGCAAGCGACTTCGGTTTTGCCGATTTCGAGCAGCGCATCATCATCGACCGCAACAAGATCATGGCGGCGCGGGCCGAGCCGATCCTGAAGGGCGGCAATGTCTTCATGGCCGTTGGCGCGCTGCATCTTTCCGGTCCGGAAGGCCTGGTCGAGCTGCTGCGCCAGCGCGGCTTCACCGTCACGCGGACAAACTGAGCGGGATGAGGAAAGGTGTGCGCGGTTTTCCGCCCGCATCCCGCGTCATTAGAATCGCCCCCGTTCACCGCCGCTCGTTCAGCCCGGCCAACAGCGTCGGGACGATCGTCTTGTGGAAAGGCGTGACAACCGCGAGATAGATGCGGCCGAGAATATTCCGGCGACGCACCAGGGTCGTGACGCCGATCACCTGGCATTCCGCCGGCCCGTCGCGGACGTCCACGACAATGCGAAAGTCCAGATGCCGGTCGTCGAAGCCGAGAACCGCCTTGCGCTCGTCATCTCGCAGGACGGGAAAAAAGCCAATCAGGCTATCGGCTGCGGCGGGTGCCGCAGTCTTCAGCCCGACGAACGACACGATCCTGTTGCGAAGCGCCAGAAGGATTCGAATCCAACCCGGCAGCGGCTCGAGCATTCGCCGCGCCGCCTCACGCGCCGTCAGCCGCTCGTTCAGAATGAGCAGTTCGTAGCGGTCCGCCCAGTCGGCTTCGGGCAGTATCGCATTCGGAAGGTGAGCGGCAACACTTCGCGGTCTCATGAACGATCCTCTATTGGCTCGTTCATGTTCGCGTCGGTCGGCCGCGCATGGTAGGGGGCCGCTTGTCGCAGCCCCCGCAGCCACTGTCTTGGTCGAAGGCGACCAAGACAGAATCATGCATCGTTTCAAAGCGCTAAAGCGTCGTTTCGAGCGTTTGAAAAGATGTGCCGCGCTGTAATGTCACATATGGATCGGCTTGAAGAAGGTGGCGAGAGCCGCCTCCTTGACTGCTTCCGACATGGTCGGATGTCCGTGGCACGTGCGTCCGAGGTCCTCCGACGAGCCGCCGAATTCCATCAGCACGGCGATCTCGTGAATCATTTCGCCGGCGCCGAAGCCGACGATATGGCCGCCGAGCACACGGTCGGTTTCCTTGTCGGCCAGGATTTTAACGAAACCATCCGTCTGAAGCATAGCGCGGGCGCGGCCATTGGCGGTGAAGGGGAACTTGCCGACCTTGTAGGCGACGCCCGCGGCCTTGAGCTCCTCCTCGGTCTTGCCGATCGAAGCGACCTCCGGTTGGGTGTATACGACGCCGGGAATGACGTCGTAGTTCACGTGACCGGCCTGTCCGGCGATGATCTCCGCGACGGCAACGCCTTCGTCCTCGGCTTTGTGGGCGAGCATCGGCCCGCGCACCACGTCGCCGATAGCATAGACGCCCGCCACGCTCGTCTGGAAGTGATGGTCGATCTCGACACGGCCGCGCGCATCCATGACGACGCCCGCCTTTGCGAGGCCCAGACCCTCGGTGCAGGGCTTCCGGCCAGTGGCGATCAACACGACATCCGCGTCGATCGTGGTCGACTCGCCGCCCTTGACCGGCTCGAACGTCACCTTTGCGCCACTGCCCGGCTTGGAGACGGCGGTCACCTTGGCGCCGAGCTTGATGTCGATGCCCTGCTTCGTCAGCATCCGGTGAAGCTGCTTGGCGACTTCGCCGTCCATGCCGCCGAGAATCGTGTCGAGGAATTCGACTACCGTGACCTTGGCGCCGAGACGTGCCCAGACCGAGCCGAGCTCCAGTCCGATGACGCCGCCGCCGACGACGACCATGCTCGCCGGTACCTTCTCCAGCTCGAGGCCACCGGTCGAGGAGATGATGACCTTCTCGTCGAACTCGACCTCAACGCCCGGTATGCCCGCGACGTCGGAGCCGGTCGCGATCACCACATTCTTCGCTTCGAGGACCTGCTCCTCGCCCTTGTCGTTCGTTACCGAAACCTTGCCTTGGCCCAGAACCTTGCCCGTGCCCTGAAAACCGTCGATCTTGTTCTTCTTGAAGAGGAAGGCGACGCCGTCGACATTCGACTTAACGGTCGCATCCTTGTGGGCCATCATCTTCTCGAGATTGAGCTTCGGGCTTGCGACCTCCACACCCAGCGCATCAAGACCGTGCTGTGCGTGGTGATACATCTCGGAAGCGTGCAGCAAAGCCTTGGAGGGGATGCAGCCGACATTGAGGCAGGTGCCGCCATAGGTGCTACGCTTCTCGACCACGGCAACCTTCATGCCCAGTTGCGCCGCCTTGATGGCGCAGACATAGCCGCCGGGGCCGCTTCCGATAACGATGAGATCATAAGCCATTTGATAATCCTTGTTTCAGGGGCGGTTACCGGCCGCCGCTGACGTTGAGAATTGCTCCCGTCACATAGGTCGCCTTATCCGACAGGAGATAGAGAATTGCATCGGCAACTTCGCCGGCCGTGCCGGGACGTTGCATGGGGATCGAAGGCGCCAGATCGCGGGCGCGATCCGGCAGGCCGCCGGAGGCATGAATTTCCGTATCGATGATGCCCGGACGCACGGCGTTCACGCGAATGCCTTCTGCCGCCACTTCACGCGCGAGGCCGACGGTGAAAGTGTCGATCGCACCCTTCGTGGTGGCGTAGTCCACATATTGGCCCGGTGCGCCCAGCACGGCGGCGATGGAGGTCAGATTGACGATAGAACCGCCGCGTCCCCCGTGGCGCGTCGACATCCTCAGTACCGCTTCGGCGGCACAGCGGATCGAGCCGGTCACGTTCACGCGGAGCATCCGGTCCAGCCGTTCCGCCGAAATCTCGTCGATGCGCTGCGGCGGGCCGACAATACCGGCATTGTTGACCAGGCCGTCGAGCCTGCCAAAGCCGGCATCGACGGCGGAGAAGATCGCCTTCACACCGGCTTCGGAACCGACGTCTCCCTCAACGGCAATCGCGACGCTGCCCGCCTCCTCGATCGCACGCACCACGTCTTCCGCCGCTTTCCGGTTGGAAGCGTAGTTGACCGCCACGCGCCAGCCTTCCCTGGCGGCCGCGACGCAGACGGCGGCACCTATGCCGCGGCTGCCGCCGGTGACGAGAAGAACGCGCTCGCCACTCATGCAGCACATCCCTTGAATTTAAAGACATCCGAGCTGTCGACGCTTGCCTTCCCCTTGCCCCAGGCACTCGACTCCGTGAGTGCCGGGCCGAAGCCCGGAAGCAGGATCTGCTCGGCGGCCGGGGCATCCTCCGCCTGAAGCAGCCCGATGCCGCCCGCCTTGTCGGCCGCGTAGATCACGCCTTCCCAGACGGTGCAGGCTCTCAATTCCTCGCCGGTCACGTCACCGGTCGGGCAATTGTGCATCACGATCCCGTTCGAGCGCTCCGGTTCGCCCGACCACAGGACGACGCCATCAAGAAGCAGTCCCGATTTCTCGACGCTAACCTTGAAGTGATTGCTGGTGGCAGCGCTTTCGGAGCCGACCGGCTCGAAGCGCAGCTCGTAGCCGCCGTCCGCATCGCCATAGATCGCATGTGCTTGCCGGCACTCGTCGGCAAGCACAGGAGTAGCGACCAGCGCGATGGCAAGCGAAGCTGGCAAAACGCTGCGGCTGATCATCAGGCGGCCTTCTCCGTCGCAAGCTTCAGCCCAAGCGCGATGAAGACGAGGCCGCTTGCCCGGTCGATCCACTTGCTCGCCCGGGTGAAGGCAGCACGCATCCGCGGCGTCGTCATGAACAGGCTGACGCCGACGAACCAGAGGATGAGAGCGCTCGCCATGACGAGGCCGTAGCCAAACTTGACCATCAAAGGCGTATGCGCGCTGACCACCGTCGAGAAGATCGACAAGAAGAAGAAGACCGCTTTCGGGTTAAGCGCATTGGCGGCGAAGCCGAGGCCGAAGGCTCTTAGCACCGACTGTGCCCTGCCCGCCCCTGCATCCTCTCCGGCTTCGGCCGTGATTTCCGTCTGGCCGGCGCGGAGTGCCTTGATACCGATATAGATCAGGTAAGCGACGCCGCACCATTTGACGATGTTGAAGAGATAGATCGACTGGGAAATGATCAGCCCCAGCCCGAGGATGGTGTAGCTGACGTGAAACATCAGCGACGTGCCGATGCCGAAGGAGGTGATGATCGCCTGACGGCGCCCATGCACCAGAGACTGCCGCATCACCATGGCGAGATCGGCGCCGGGCGAGATGATGGCGAACGAGAAGATCGCCATCAATGATGCGAGTTCGATCAAATAATTGCTCATGATTTTGCGACCGGTGCGTTGAAGGCCCAGATGTGACCGAAGGGATCCTGGATGCGCGCATAGCGTGCTTGCCAGAACGTATCCTGCGGTTCCATCACTGTCGATGCCCCGGCGGCGATCGCCTTGACAAAGGCCGCATCGACATCCTCCGGCTTCGCAAGATTGATATTGATCGCGACGCTGGCGCCGCCGGCCGTCTTGGGCGAACGGATACTCATTCCGAATTCCGGAAACTCGTCATGCAGCATGATCTCGCCGCCGAACAGGGCGAGATTGGCATGCATGACACGTTTACCGTCCTCGGCCATCTGGTGGAACGTGTTAACCGCGCCGAATGCCTTCTCGTAGAAGGCGATGGCGGCGAGGCCGTCCTTCACGCAGATATGAGCCTGGATCGGGGGAACGTTCGGTTCGAATGCCATGCTTTTCTCCTCCGTCTAGATGAGAATGCCTGCAAGGATCAGCGCCAACCCCACTGCCGATACAGCCCAGATCGCCGAGCGAACCCGCCCGAGCCCGGCGACATAGACCGGCAGATAGACGGCCCGCGCCCAGAACCAGATGATCGCACCCCACTGCGTCAGCAGCCCGCTGCGGCCGGTGAACTCTACCACGACCACGAGCACAATGAAGATCGGATAGGTCTCTTGAAAGTTGCGAAGCGCGCGCCCGGCGCGCGCGGTCAGCATGTTCGGCCGTTCCTCCACGTCTCGGTTTGGGTCCCGGTCGACAAGCCCGTGCTGCAAGCGGTAGGCGCCCGCCTGCGTCATCATGTAGACGAAGGCCAGCGCTGCGCTCGCGAGCAGGTAAGTCAGTTCCAGCGACATCCGCGCACCCGAAGGAAGAAGCGGGGGCTGCTTGTCGCGCCCCGCCTGTCTTAGAGATCGAGCACCAGGCGTTCCGGATCTTCGAGGCTCTCCTTGACGCGCACCAGGAAGGTAACTGCTTCCTTGCCGTCGACGATACGGTGGTCGTAGGAGAGAGCGAGATACATCATCGGACGGATGACGACCTGTCCGCCGATCGCAACCGGCCGGTCCTGGATCTTGTGCATGCCGAGGATGCCGGACTGCGGCGCGTTGAGGATCGGCGAGGACATCAGCGAACCATAGACGCCGCCGTTGGAGATGGTGAAGGTACCGCCCTGCATGTCGGCCATCGACAGCGCGCCATCGCGAGCGGCCTTGCCGAGGCGGCCGATTTCCTTCTCTATCTCGGCGATCGACATCTGGTCGGCATCGCGCACGACCGGAACGACGAGACCCTTGTCGGTACCGACGGCAACGCCGATGTGGCAGAAGTTCTTGTAGATGACGTCCGTGCCGTCGATCTCGGCGTTGACCGCCGGCAGTTCCTTGAGCGCATGCGTGACGGCCTTGGTGAAGAAGCCCATGAAGCCGAGCTTGACGCCGTGCTTCTTCTCGAAAATGTCCTTGTACTTGTTACGCAGGCTCATCACCGCGCTCATGTCCACCTCGTTGTAGGTGGTGAGCATCGCGGCCGTGTTCTGTGCATCCTTGAGGCGCTTGGCGATCGTCTGGCGCAGGCGCGTCATCTTGACTCGTTCCTCGCGCACGGCGTCCTCGGCCGGCGCCGGCGCACGCGCTTGGACTTTCGCCGGTTCAGCGGCGGGGGCCGAAATGCCCTTGGCGAGAGCAGCGATCACGTCGCCCTTCAGCACCTGGCCACGCTTGCCCGAACCGTCGACCTGATCGGCGGAGAGGCTGTTTTCCGCCAAGAGCTTGGCGGCGGCCGGTGCCGGCGGCATCGACGTCGGCGCCTGCGGTGCTGGCGCTGCAGCGGCGGGCTGCGCGGCCGGGGCGGCCGCAGCCGGTTCAGGCTTCTTCTCCGCCGGAGCCGGAGCAGCCGCCGCCGCACCGGCGCCTTCTGCGATCTGGCCGAGCAGCGCGCCAAGGCCGACGGTCTCGCCCGCCTGCGCTACGATTTCGGAAAGCGTGCCAGCGGCCGGCGCCGGCACTTCGATCGTCACCTTGTCGGTCTCGAGTTCGAGGATCGGTTCGTCGGCCTTGATCGCATCGCCAACCTTCTTGAACCAGGTGCCGACGGTCGCTTCGCTGACGGATTCGCCAAGAGTGGGAACGCGGATTTCTGTTGCCATGATTTTTGTTCCGTTGATCAGATATCTGTTTCTGTCGATTGGCAGACCGTGAGGGGCTTCGTCAGCCCCCCAGCGCGTCCTCGAGGAAAGCGGCAAGCTGCGCCATGTGCTTGGACATCAGGCCCGTCGCCGGCGACGCGGCGGCCGGACGGCCGGTATAACGCACCCGCTGGTATTTGGCATCGATATGGGCGAGCACCCATTCGAGATAGGGATCGATGAACGACCAGGCGCCCATGTTCTTCGGCTCTTCCTGGCACCACACCATCTCCGCATTGCGGAAGCGGCTGAGTTCGTTGATCAGAGCCTTGGCCGGAAACGGATAGAGCTGCTCGACGCGCAGCAGGTAGATGTCGTCGATGCCGCGCTTCTCGCGCTCCTCGAGCAGGTCGTAGTAGACCTTGCCGGTGCAGAGCACGACGCGGCGGATCTTCGAATCCTTCTGCAGCTTGATCGGGCCGTCCTTGATGACCTCCGCATCGTCCCAGAGCAGCCGGTGGAAGGAGCTCTCGCCCGCCATTTCGGAGAGGCTGGAGACCGCCCGCTTGTGGCGGAGCAGCGACTTCGGCGTCATCAGGATCAGCGGCTTGCGGAAGTCGCGCTTCACCTGGCGGCGCAGGATGTGGAAGTAGTTCGCCGGCGTGGTGACGTTGGCGACCTGCATGTTGTCTTCCGCGCAGAGCTGCAGGAAGCGTTCGAGGCGTGCGGACGAGTGCTCCGGCCCCTGGCCTTCATAGCCGTGCGGCAGCAGGCAGACGAGGCCGGACATGCGCAGCCACTTGCGTTCGCCGGACGAGATGAACTGGTCGAAGACCACCTGCGCGCCGTTGGCGAAGTCGCCGAACTGGGCTTCCCACAGCGTCAGCGCGTTCGGGCGGGCAAGCGAATAGCCGTATTCGAAGCCGAGCACCGCCTCTTCCGAGAGCATCGAGTTGATGACCTCGTAGCGTGCCTGGGTCGGCGACAGGTTGGCGAGCGGGATGTAGCGCTCTTCCGTCTGCTGATCATAAAGAACCGAATGGCGCTGCGAGAACGTGCCGCGCTCGCAGTCCTGCCCCGAGAGGCGGATCTTCGTGCCTTCTGTGACGAGCGTGCCGAAGGCAAGCGCTTCCGCCATCGCCCAGTCGATCCCCTCGCCGGTCTGCACCATGCTGGCGCGGTTTTCCATGAAGCGCTGGATCGTCCGGTGCGCGTTAAAGCCAGCCGGGATCTCGGAAATCTTGCGGCCGACTTCCTTCAGCTGTTTCATTGGCACCGAAGTCCGGCCGCGGCGCTGCTCGTCCTGGTTGTCGGCCGTGCGCAGGCCCGACCAGACGCCGTCGAGCCAGTCGGCCTTGTTCGGCTTGTAGGACTGGCCTATCTCGAACTCCTGCTCGAGATGGGCGCGCCAGTCGGCCTTCATCTTCTCGACTTCGCCTTCGGTCATGAGACCTTCGGCGATCAGCCGTTCGGAATAGAGCTGGACGACCGTCTTGTGGGCGCGGATGGCCTTGTACATCTTCGGCTGCGTGAACGCTGGCTCGTCGCCTTCGTTGTGGCCAAAGCGGCGATAGCAGAACATATCGACGACGACCGGCTTGTGGAACTTCATCCGGAACTCGGTCGCGACCTTGGCCGCGTAGACAACGGCTTCCGGATCATCGCCGTTCACGTGGAAGATCGGCGCTTCGATCATCTTCGCCACGTCCGACGGATAGGGCGACGAGCGCGAGAAGGCCGGGTTCGTGGTGAAGCCGATCTGGTTGTTGATGATGAAGTGTACGGTGCCTGCAACGCGGTGACCGCGCAGACCAGAAAGGCCGAGGATTTCTGCGATGACGCCCTGCCCGGCAAAGGCCGCGTCGCCATGCAGCAGAAGCGGCATGACCTTGACGCGTTCGCGCAGCGGAATGATGTCGCCCTCGAACACGGTCGCCATCTGGTCCTGCTTGGCGCGCGCCTTGCCCATGACGACCGGGTTGACGATCTCGAGATGCGACGGGTTCGCCGTCAGCGACAGGTGCACCTTGTTGCCGTCGAATTCGCGGTCGGACGAAGCGCCGAGGTGATATTTGACGTCGCCGGAACCTTCCACGTCATCGGGTGCATAGGAGCCGCCCTTGAACTCGTGGAAGATGGCGCGATGCGGCTTGGCCATCACCTGGGAAAGCACGTTGAGGCGGCCGCGGTGGGCCATGCCGAGGACGATTTCCTTGAGGCCTTCCTGGCCGCCGCGCTTGATGATCTGCTCCAGCGCCGGGATCAGCGACTCGCCGCCGTCGAGGCCGAAGCGCTTCGTGCCCTTGTACTTGACGTCGATGAACTGCTCGAAGCCTTCGGATTCGACGAGCTTCTGCAGGATCGCCCGCTTGCCCTCGGCCGTGAATTCGACGCCCTTGTCCGGACCTTCGATGCGGGCCTGGATCCAGGCCTTTTCCTCGGGGTTGGACATATGCATGAATTCGACGCCCATCGTCGAGCAATAGGTGCGTTCGAGGATTTCAACCATTTCGCGCACGGTCGCGTATTCGAGGCCGAGCACGTTGTCGATGAAGATCTTGCGGTCGTAATCCTTCTCCTCGAAGCCGTAGGACTTCGGCGAAAGCTCATCGTAGTCCTCGACCGGATCGGCAAGGCCGAGCGGATCGAGCTTGGCATGGAGATGGCCGCGCATGCGGTAGGCGCGGATCATCATGATGGCGCGGACGGAATCGCGCGTCGACTGATGGACCTCCGCTTCGCTGACCGGGACGCCCGTGACGGCCGCGGCTTCCTCGACCTTGGCCTTGACCTTCTTTTCGATGACCTTTTCTACGGCGCCCCAGTCGCCGTCGAGCGCCGACACGAGTTCGCCATTGGCCGCGATCGGCCAGTTGCTTTTCTTCCAGGAGGCGCCCTTGGCGGCCTTCACAACGTCTTCCGGCCGGTCGGCGAGCGCCTTGAAGAAGGATTGCCATTCGGACGAAACGGAGGACGGATCCGCTTCGAAGCGTGCATAGAGCTGCTCTATGTAAGCAGCGTTGGCGCCATCCAGAAACGATGTGAGCTGGAATTGCTCGTTGGCCTCTTGCCTTGTCATGGTCTCTCGCGAACCCCTGGTTCGCCTCCTGACTAAAGTTGGATGCCGGGTCTTCCCGGTCGTTCACGTTTATTCGGCGCTTCTAGTGCGCCAAGCTTGCGTCATAAATTGGTTCGGCTGAGGGCCGGCACTCGGCGCCGGCCCCGAGCCTCGCTATCGGAGCCTCAGCCCTTCAGGACTTCGACCAGTGTCTTGCCGAGGCGTGCCGGCGACGGCGAGACGCGGATGCCGGCCGATTCCATCGCCGCGATCTTGTCTTCCGCGCCGCCCTTGCCGCCGGAAATGACCGCGCCGGCATGGCCCATGGTGCGGCCGGGGGGGGCCGTGCGGCCGGCGATGAAGCCGACCATCGGCTTCTTGCGGCCGCGCTTGGCTTCGTCCTTCAGGAATTGCGCCGCGTCCTCTTCAGCCGAGCCGCCGATCTCGCCGATCATGATGATCGACTTGGTCTCGTCGTCGGCGAGGAACATTTCGAGCACGTCGATGAATTCGGTGCCCTTGACCGGGTCGCCGCCGATGCCGACAGCGGTCGTCTGGCCGAGACCTTCGTTGGTGGTCTGGAAGACGGCCTCATAGGTGAGCGTACCGGAGCGCGACAGAACGCCGACCGAGCCCTTGCGGAAGATATTGCCCGGCATGATGCCGATCTTGCATTCGTTCGGGGTCAGCACGCCCGGGCAGTTCGGGCCGATGAGGCGCGAGGACGACTTCTCGAGCCGCGCCTTGACCTTGACCATGTCGGCGACCGGGATGCCCTCGGTGATGCAGACGATCAGCGGAATTTCCGCGTCGATCGCCTCGATGATCGCGGCGGCAGCGCCTGCCGGCGGCACATAGATGACCGATGCATTAGCGCCGGTCGCGTCACGGCCTTCGGCAACCGAGGCGAAGATCGGAAGCTCTTCGCCCTTGGCGCCGGTCCAGGTCTCGCCACCCTTCTTCGGGTGGATACCGCCGACCATCTTCGTGCCGTTATAGGCGAGCGCCTGTTCGGTGTGGAAGGTACCGGTCTTGCCGGTCAGGCCCTGAACCAGGACCTTGGTGTCTTTGTTGATCAGGATGGACATCGGCCTCAGGCTCCCTTCACGGCTGCAACGATCTTCTGGGCGGCATCGTCCAGGTCATCGGCGGAGATGACGTTGAGGCCCGATTCATTGATGATCTTCTTGCCAAGCTCGACATTGGTGCCTTCGAGGCGAACGACGAGCGGCACCTTGAGACCCACTTCCTTGACGGCAGCGAGCACGCCTTCGGCGATGACGTCGCACTTCATGATGCCGCCGAAGATGTTGACGAGAATGCCCTTAACGGCCGGATCGGCAGTAATGATTTTGAAGGCGTGCGTCACCTTTTCCTTCGAAGCGCCGCCGCCGACGTCGAGGAAGTTCGCTGGCTCCGCGCCATAGAGCTTGATGATGTCCATGGTCGCCATGGCAAGCCCGGCCCCGTTGACCATGCAGCCGATGTTGCCGTCGAGAGCGACATAGGCGAGGTCATGCTTGGAGGCTTCGATTTCCTTCTCGTCCTCTTCCGTCGTGTCGCGCAGCGCGACCACGTCCTCGTGGCGGAAGAGCGCGTTGCCGTCGAAGGAGACCTTGGCGTCGAGCACGCGCATGCGGCCGTTCTTCATGACGATAAGCGGATTGACCTCCAGCAGGCTCATGTCCTTCTCGACGAAGGCCTTGTAGAGGATCGGGAAGAGCTTTTCAGCATCGGCACGCGCTTCGCCTTCGAGCTTCAGCGCCTCGGCGAGCGTCTTCAGATTTTCTGCGGTGACGCCCTTGTCCGGGTCGATCGCGACAGTGACGATCTTCTCCGGCGTATGCTCGGCAACCGCTTCGATGTCCATGCCGCCCTCGGTCGAAACGACAAAGGCAACCTGACCGACGGACCGATCGACGAGGATCGAGAGATAGAGTTCGCGGTCGATGTCGGCACCGTCCTCGATGTAGAGGCGGTTGACCTGCTTGCCGGCCGGACCGGTCTGCTTGGTCACCAGCGTGTTGCCAAGCATCTCCTTCGCGTTCGCCACAACCTCGTCGACGGATTTTGCGAGCCGCACGCCGCCCTTGGCGTCGGGGCCGAGTTCCTTGAACTTGCCCTTGCCGCGACCACCGGCGTGGATCTGGCTCTTCACGACGTAGAGCGGTCCCGGCAGCTTCTTCGCAGCGGCTTCCGCTTCGTCGGCGGAGAAGATCGCGACGCCTTCGGCGACCGGCGCGCCATAGCTCTTCAGCAGAGCCTTGGCCTGATATTCATGAATATTCATGGGGTTATTCCTGTCTGATTGGCCGGATGGCGGTTACTTCAGGCTGGGCGCGATGTTGATGCAGGCTTCGCAAAGGCCAGCGACCGCCGCGACCGAGTTGTCGAAGGCTTCCTTCTCGCTCTTGTTGAGATCGATCTCGATGATGCGCTCGACGCCGCCGGCACCGATGATCGTCGGCACGCCGACATACATGTCCTTGACGCCGTACTGGCCGGAAAGATGGGCCGCACAGGGAAGCACGCGCTTCTTGTCCTTGAGATAGGCTTCCGCCATCTCGATCGCGGAAGCAGCCGGCGCATAATAGGCCGAGCCGGCCTTCAAGAGGCCGACGATCTCGGCGCCACCGTCACGGGTGCGCTGGATGATTTCCTCGAGGCGGTCCTTGGTGACCCAGCCCATCTGGACGAGATCGGTCAACGGAATGCCGGCAACGGTCGAGTAGCGGGCGAGCGGCACCATCGTGTCGCCATGGCCGCCAAGCACGAAGGCCGTTACGTCCTGAACGGACACGTTGAACTCCTGGCTGAGGAAGAGGCGGAAGCGCGAGGAGTCGAGAACGCCGGCCATACCGACGACCTTGTTCTTCGGCAGGCCGGAGAACTTCTGCAGCGCCCACACCATGGCGTCGAGCGGGTTGGTGATGCAGATGACGAATGCGTTCGGCGCATATTTCTTGATGCCGGCACCGACCTGTTCCATGACCTTGAGGTTGATGCCGAGCAGATCATCGCGGCTCATGCCGGGCTTGCGCGGCACGCCGGCTGTCACGATGCAGACGTCGGCACCTTCGATCGCAGAATAATCGCTCGCGCCCGTGAGCGATGCATCGAAACCTTCGACCGGGGACGACTGTGCGATATCGAGGCCCTTGCCTTGGGGAATGCCGTCGGCGATGTCGAACAGGACAATATCGCCCAGTTCCTTCAGGCCGGCGAGATGCGCCAGCGTGCCACCAATCATCCCTGAGCCGATAAGTGCAATCTTGTTGCGCGCCATGAAAGTGCTTCCTTTGTGATCCCAATATGATCGAGGCCTGAAACGCGGCAAACGCCAAACCTTCGCGAAAGCCCATAAACGGCAAATGATAAAATATCAATTGATACTTTTTGGCAGAGCAATTTCAATCGGTTAGATCATAAAATCCTTACGTAAACGTAAGATTTCGTGTAACCATTGCGTCATCAAACAGCCGTTCTCGCCGGATGTTGCGCCGCATATTCCTCGCTTTGCATCTCGATCAGACGCGATACGGTGCGGTCGAATTCGAAGCCCTCCGTCCCCTTTTTAGCGGTCAGCAGCTGCTGCGGTTCGGCCGCGGCGGAGGCAAAGAGGCGCGCGCCCTGGTCGTAGAGGGCGTCGACGAGGATGATGAACCGCTTGGTCTCGTTGCGCAGGTGGGGCCCAAGATGCGGAACGTGATCGACAAAGATCGTGCTGTATTGCGCCAGGATGGCGAGGTAGTCGGCGGCACCGAGCGGCTGCGCGCAGAGGTCGGCAAAAGCGAAACGGGCGCTTCGGCCGGACGCCGATGGCACGTGGATCTTGCGCCCCTTGCGGCTGATTTCCGCCGGGGCTTCGGGCGCTCCGCCGGTCTCGCGATACCAGGCGCGGTCCATCGCGGCTTCCGCCTCCGGACCGAGCGGCGAAAGCCAGACCGGATTTCCATCCGTCTTCTGCAGGCGGTAATCCGTCTCGGTATCGAGCGAGATGATCTCCGCGTTCGCCTTCAGCAGGTCGATGAAAGGGAGAAAGAGGCCACGATTGAGGCCATCGCGGTAAAGATCGGTCGGCTCAACGTTCGATGTCGCGACGAGCACGCAGCCCTTGACAAAAAGCTCGCCGAAGAGGCGCGCCAGGATCATCGCGTCGGCAATGTCGGTGACCGAGAATTCATCGAAGCACAGCAGCCGCGCCTCGCCGAAGAGCTCGGAGGCCACCGGAGGGATCGGGTCGGCCTGCTTCGTCTCGCCATTCTTGAGTTTCTGGCGATGCTTGTAGATGCGCTCGTGCACATCCGCCATGAACTCGTGGAAATGCGCCCGGCGCTTGCGCTGGATCGGCACGGCGTCGAAGAACATGTCCATCAGCATCGTCTTGCCGCGCCCGACGCCACCGTGGATGTAAAGCCCCTTGACCGGAGCGTGGTCCTTCTTGCGCGAGGCGAAAAGCCAGCCAAGTGCGTTGGACTTGCGCGACGGCCTGCTGGCAAGCAGTTCCGCCGTCAGGTGGTCGAGCCGCCGGGCGATTGCCAATTGCGCCGGGTCGCGCTGGCGTTCGCCAGTGGTGACGAGCGTTTCGAGTTTATGGAGAATGCTGTCGTCTGGGTTGAGCACGCGGCACCCAAGGTGAGCAAGGAACAATTCCGGCGCGAGAGGCGCGGGACGGGCGAAAACTGCTCACACGTCCTCATCCCGCGTCGCATCCGGCCAAGGGCCGGACGTTAACGGCCGTCAGCGGCTGAGGCTCACCGGCTGCCCGCTGTTGGTCGAACCGTCGAAGCGCGCGTCCGCAGTCTTGTAAAGGCGGGCGATCGGGCTGCCGCCCCGGTCCTTGAGCACAACCTGCTTGCCGGCCACTTCCCAGGAACCCATCGTCGTCAGTTCACCGGCGCAGCCGCGCGTGCCGCCGCGCGATCCGCTGCCGAGGTTCGTCAGCGTCAGGAACATGTCGCAGGAACTGCCGGCGCTCGACACGCGCCAATTGCCGACCATCGATTCCTTCGTCACATCGAGCGCGTTGGGGGCTGCCGCAACTTGTGTGCCCGCCGGTGCACCGCCGGGTGCAGCAGCGCCGGTCGGTGCCGCGGGGAACTGCGAAGTGTTCGTCGTCGGGTCAGGGAGCTGGCTCGACGAAACCGTCGGAACCGGCTGGGCCTGCAGGGGAGCAGGTGAAACATCCTGAGAACCGAAACCACCCATGGATGTCCGCTGGCATCCGGTCAGCGCAAGCACAACCGCCAGCCCCGCCGCCGCATGAAAAACCCGCATATCTCTTACCCCCGATATCTTCGCCGAACCATGATGCAACGCGATAATAATGGCCGAACTACAGCAAATCCACCTGTCAAATCAAGGGAAGGCATTTCAGCAGTACCTGTTGCACGTTTGAAACGTTGGTCCGAAGAGGAATGCACCCTCGGGAAGAATGGAAAATCCAGCTGGCGTAAACACAATCAGTGATTGATCCCGGCATAGGCGCGGTCGCCCCAGAGCGCCTCGACCGCCCGGTTCCTGCCGCAGCCGTTCCTGTAGTACCAGTAGCGAATCGGGTTTCGCGCGCCGAAGTCCTGATGGTAGTCCTCGGCGGGCCAGAATTTTGCGGCGCCTTCGACCGGCGTGACGATCGGCTTGCCGAGTTCGGCTTCGGCCTTGATCTTTCCGGCCTTCGCGTCCATCGCCTGCCTCTCGTCGAGTGCGTAGATCGCCGTCGTATAGGCAAAACCGCGATCGCAGAACTGACCCCCGCCATCCGTCGGGTCGGTCGTGTGAAACAGCACGGCGACAAGCGTCGAATAGGAAACCCTTTCCGGATCGAACTTGATCCGGACGACTTCGCGATGACCGCCCTTCACGTAATCCTCATAGGTCGGATTGGCGCTTGTGCCACCGGCGTAACCCGAGATCGTCTCGAGCACGCCGGGCACACCATCGAAATCGGTCTCGACGCACCAGAAGCAGCCGCCGGCAAACAGCGCGAATTGCGGCTCGGCCGCCCGCGCCGGCAGGGCCATCAGACAACCGGCGGCAAGTGCAAGCAACAAACGATTCATCGCAATCTCCGATCCCAGTCTAAAGCTATGAGGACCGTTGAAAGTTTCAAATCAAATGCCGACACGTGGACGTGAAATTCGTGATACGCAAACGGCAGGCCAGAAAGCCGGCCGTCGAAATCGTCGCCGACAAAAAAGCCGCCGGATCAGATCCTGCGCTCGACCAGCATCTTCTTGATTTCGCCGATCGCCTTGGCCGGGTTAAGCCCCTTCGGACAGGCCTGGGCGCAATTCATGATCGTGTGGCAGCGGTAGAGCCGGAACGGATCCTCGAGATTGTCGAGCCGCTCGCCGGTCGCCTCGTCTCTGGAGTCGATCAGCCAGCGGTAGGCCTGCAAGAGAACGGCCGGGCCGAGATAACGATCGCCGTTCCACCAGTAGCTCGGACAGGAGGTCGAGCAGCAGGCGCACAGGATGCACTCGTAGAGACCGTCGAGCTTCTGACGGTCCTCGTGGCTCTGCTTCCATTCCTTGGCCGGCGTCGGCGAAACGGTTTTCAGCCAGGGCTCGATCGAGCGGTGCTGGGCATAGAAATTGGTGAGATCCGGAACCAGATCCTTGACCACCGGCATATGCGGCAGCGGATAGATCTTCACGGTTCCCTTGACCTCGTCCATGCCCTTGGTGCAGGCGAGCGTGTTGGTGCCGTCGATGTTCATCGCGCAGGAGCCGCAGATGCCCTCGCGACAGGAGCGGCGCAGCGTCAGCGTCGGATCGATCTTGTTCTTGATGTAGAGCAGACCGTCGAGCACCATCGGGCCACAGTCGTCGATGTCGATATAGTAGGTGTCGACGCGCGGGTTCTTGCCGTCGTCCGGGTTCCAGCGATAGACGCGGTATTCGCGCAGGTTCGTCGCGCCGACCGGCTTCGGCCAGACCTTGCCTTCGGTGATCTGCGAGTTCTTGGGGAGAGCGAGTTCAACCATATCCTTAAACCTCGAGATCAGTACACGCGCGCCTTCGGGGCGATCTTCATCGGATCGATGCCCTCGGCGATCAGGTCGGTGTGAACCGGGCGGTAATCGAGCCGGACATCGCCGGCGTCGTTGACCCAGGCGAGCGTATGCTTGCGCCAGTTGACATCGTCGCGCCCGCCGAATGGGCCCTCGGTGTAATCCTCGCGCGCATGCGAGCCACGGCTCTCCTTGCGGGCCTCGGCGCCGTAGATGGTGGTGATGGCGTTGGCCATCAGGTTTTCCAGTTCCAGCGTTTCGACAAGGTCCGAGTTCCAGATCATCGAGCGGTCGGTAACCTTGACGTCGGGAAGTTCCTTCCAGATTTCCGACAGACGGCGGCAGCCGGATGCAAGCGATTCCTGCGTGCGGAATACGGCGGCGTCCTCCTGCATGGCGCGCTGCATCTTTTCGCGCAGCACCGCCGTCGGCGTCCTGCCATTCGCATGACGCAGGCGATCGAAGCGCTCGACAATACGGTCGCAGGCGGCGGTGTTGAGCGCCGGGATCGATTCCTGGCGGTCGATGATCTGGCCGGCACGGATCGCCGCGGCACGGCCGAAGACGACGAGGTCAATTAGCGAATTGGAGCCGAGGCGGTTGGCGCCGTGAACCGAGGCGCAGCCCGCTTCGCCGACCGCCATCAGGCCGGGCGCGATGCGCTCGGGGTTCTCACCGTCGGCGTTCAGCACCTCGCCCCAATAATTGGTCGGAATGCCACCCATGTTGTAGTGGACGGTCGGCAGCACCGGGATCGGCTCGCGGGTCACATCGACGCCGGCGAAGATCTTCGCGCTCTCGGAAA
>NZ_JASKLR010000018.1 GCF_030124325.1 Sinorhizobium sp. 8-89 | reverse complement strand
TCGTGAAGAAATACGGCGTTGTGGACGGAACGCCGACGATGACGGCCCATTGCCCGCCGTTATTGACCGGTCGCACAAAGGTGCCTGCCGACGTCCGCACAGAGCCGCCAGGCACGAGCCGCTGAAAGTCGCTCGGGAAATTCTCCGGCGATGCGGTAACCGTGTGCGACCGGTCAATAACGGCGGGCAATGGGCCGTCATCGTCGGCGTTCCGTCCACAACGCCGTATTTCTTCACGAAAGGCGGCCAATTCCTGTTCTCGCCCGCATCTTCGGCCGTTGGCGCCGTCGTCGATTATGTGTCGAAGAATTGGGTATTGAACGACCCGGCCGGGCCGCAGGCAACGTTGCAAGCCGATGACGACACCACGCTCTTTCCTGAACGGCTCTTGGTCAAAGGCGTGCTCTGGCGCTGGAAGAGGCAAAAGGGCCTCCCGTTCGAAGACAATCTTGCCGAGTTCGAAGCCGACCTCGAGCAGGAAATTAACGCCGATCGGGGTGCGGCATGAAGATGGCTGTCAGACCCGGCAGGATCGGGCAAAGCAATCGCGGGGCGGTCTCCATCGGCCGACAGCAGACATCGCAGCCGGTAACGTTCCCTGCGCCAAAGGGCGGACTTGTGACCACCGTGGACATGGCGGCGCAGCAACCGGGCTCGGCGGCAGTGCTCCGCAACTTCCTGCCGACGCTCACCGGTTGCAAGATCCGCGGCGGCTCCCAGAAAAAGGGGCTGGCGGCGGACGGCGGCGACATCAAGAGCGCGTTCAAATATAAATACGGCTCGACCGAAAAGCTGTTCATGGCGACAGATTCGGCGATCTACAACATGACGTCTCCCGCGGCGCCTCCGACCACCACCGCAGCGGACGTCAGCGGCATGAGCGGCGGCGACTGGTGCGCCTTCCAACATACAAACGCCGGAACGTCCTATCTTGTTTGTCTGAACGGCGCTAACGACCGGCAACTCTACAACGGCACGAGTTGGACGACATCTCCGGCTATCACCTTCAGTGACTCTACGACGATGTCGCAGCTCAATTACGGCTGGCTGTTCAAGAACCGGGAATTCTTCCTGAAGAACGGCACGCTGGACGCCTATTACTTGGCCGTGAATGCGGTTGGCGGCGCGGCCTCTGTGTTCCCGCTCGGCGGCGTCATGAAGCGTGGAGGCTCACTGCTTACCGGCTTCTCGTGGTCGGTGGAAAGCGGCGACGGCCTGTCCGATATGTGCGTCTTCGTTTCGACCGAGGGCGAGGTGGCAGTCTATGCCGGGTCGGATCCG
Source organism: Sinorhizobium sp. 8-89 (assembly GCF_030124325.1). Classification (GTDB taxonomy): domain Bacteria; phylum Pseudomonadota; class Alphaproteobacteria; order Rhizobiales; family Rhizobiaceae; genus Sinorhizobium. Next base: position 109,126 of record NZ_JASKLR010000018.1, on the reverse strand, counting down.
TCCAGTGCGTCGGATTTCGCGCTGAAGGGCGTCTACCAGATCGGCCGGCCACTCGGCAAAAACGCTTGGATTAGAGCAGGCGGTGATATCCTCGTCGCCACCTCCGATGGGCTTACGCCGATTTCGCAGGTCTTCCAGCGCGACCGTCAGGCGCTGAGCCTCGTTTCCGTCTCGCGGCCGATCGAGGACAATTGGAGACTGGCGGCGAACGCGACGGGCGGTGGCTGGACGCTCAAGCAATGGCCTGAGCAGAACCTTGTCTTTGTCGCTTTCCCCGAGAACACAGTCGTCACTGACACGACGTTCGTCCTCAATGTTCTCAACGGCCGCTGGTCGACCATCACCAACTGGCTCGCCAACTGCTACGACACCCTGCAGGGCAGTTTGTTCTTCGGCTCGATCGACGGTTATGTCTGGCAGGGTGACACCGGCGGAACAGATGACAGCCTGACATTCAGCGCCGCCTATCTCTCGCAAGCCTCGCCCGCCGGTCAGTTCGGGCAACGGGCTACCGCGACCATGGCGCACATGTTCTTTCGCGCTAAGACTAAGCCGAAGGTCCGGTTGTTCGCCCGGGCGGACGATGCCAAGTCCGTCCCGACCTTCAACAGTGTGTCCGAGGGCGACAGCACCTCATCCGAGTGGGATGTGGGCCTTTGGGACGTCGCCACATGGGACGGGGTATCGCAGCAAGCGCGCTACGACTTCCGCCAGAACGTCAGGGCAGCGGGCGACATGCTCGCAGTCGGCTGCATCATCACCTCGGGTGGGAGTTTCAAGCTCGACATCGAGGTTGATCTTGCCACCCTGCAAGTATCAATCGGGGAGGCGAGCGCCTGATGCTGCCCAACGATCCGGAGACGGTGCGCTCGGCGCTGTTGCGCTGGACGCGCGGCGATGAGACGGCGGCCGATTTCCTGGCCGAGATAGCCGCGATTGCGCGTCTCGCCGACAATATCGTTGACGAGGACGAACACCGGCAACGGAACGTCTGTTGGCTGCTCATCCGCACGCTCACGCAACTACCGCTCAACCCGTTTTTTATCCGTTACGCGGCGACCCTGGCACCACTGATCAACAGCGTCATTGTTCAGTGGCAGTTGAGCGACGAATGGCGCTCCTCGCGAGACGCGCTGAAGCGGCAATTCGGCTTCGTTATGCGGGAAGCGGTCGGATCGATTGTCACTGCGGTTGCCGCAATCTGCGGCGGCTACGACCACGCCAAAACCGCCACGGAAGACTTTTTCGAACTCTGCCATGCCGGCTCGCGAGAGACCGTCGAAGACTGGATAAGGGATTGACACATGGGCCTTTACGGTAGCGCGCCGGAATCTCCGGATCCGAAGGAAACGGCATCGGCACAGACCGCGACGAACATTGGAACCGCCGTCGCCAACAACGTCATGGGAAACGTCAACCAGGTCACGCCCGATGGGACGCTGAAATATACCTACACCACGCAGAAATGGACCGATCCTCTTAGCGGTAAGGTCTACGATCTGCAGGTTCCGACCGCGACACAGACGCTTTCGCCCGAGCAGCAGGCGATCAAGAACCAGACCGATGGCGCCGAACTGAACATGGCGACGCTGGCGAACACGCAGTCGGGTAAGCTGAACGACCTGCTCGGCAAGCCGATGGACATTTCCAAGGCTCCGGCGGCCGGGGACCCCACGAAGATTAGCTTGCCGCAATACCAGCAGTTCCAGAGCGGTCCCAATCTTCAGACCAGCCTTGGCAACGCAGGCGACATCACGAAGTCCTACGACGTTGATTTCGACACGACGAAATACGAACAAGCGCTAATGGATCGCCTCAACCCGCAGCTCGAGCGGGACCGGGCGGCGTTGGAAACGCGTCTTGTCAATCAGGGTCTGCAGCCGGGATCGGAGGCCTACAACCGGGCGATCGACGAGGCGAGCCGGCAATCCAACGACGCCCGGATTTCTGCCGTTCTCAATGCCGGTCAGGAGCAGAGCCGCCTAGCCGGGCTCGCGCGCGACCAGGCGACGTTCCAGAATTCGGCACAGCAGCAGCAGTTCGGCCAGAACCTCGCATCTGCGGGCTTCAGCAATGATGCCAATCAGCAGATGTTCCAGAACGCGAACACGACCACAGCCGGCAACAATGCATTGAAGGATCAGACCTTCAACGCCCAGCAAGCCAAGCTCAACATGCAGAACCAGGCGCGGGCGCAATACCTCAACGAGCAGTACGCCCAGCGCAACCAGCCGATCAACGAAATCATCGGCCTCATGTCCGGCGCGCAGGTCAACAATCCGCAGTTCGTCCCGACGCAATCAAATCCGATGCCCACGGTCGATTATGCCGGACTCGTCCAGCAGGATTATGCGAACAAGATGGGCGCTTACCAGCAGCAGCAGGCGAACATGCAGAGCCTCTGGGGTGGGGCTCTCGGCTTCGGCGGCCAGCTTGCCAGCCTTTCCGACAAACGCGCGAAAAAGGACATCAAGAAGGTCGGCGGCCTCTACTCTTACCGCTACAAGGGCGAAGGCAAGAACGCTCCGAAGCGCATCGGCGTGATGGCGCAGGAGGTGGAGAAGGTCCGCCCCGATGCTGTCGTAAAGGGCCCTGACGGTCTCCGGCGCGTCAATTACGGCGCTCTCTTCAACGCTGGGAAGCGCAAATGATGGGCTATAGCGGCTATCAGGGCTCAAAGCCCACGCGCGAGGATCTGGCTAAGCGGCTGCAGGCCCAGATCATGGGGCAGCCCCTACCTCAGAGAATCGGCGGCGGAATGGGCATGCTCGGGTCGGGCCTCGCGGCTGGATTTGCCAAGCGCAACGCCGCATTCCCGACCACTCCGGGCGGCGCTCAGCCGTCAATGATGACCGGCTTGGCTAACTTCTTTACTGGCGGCCGCAATGGAGGTCTTTACTGATGGCCTATTCCTTCCTGTTCGGCGGCGACACCGGAGAGACGCCCGAATCCATCAAGCGCAAGCGTGAACTGGCGATGGCGATCATGGGCGCGTCGGCCGCCCCGAAGAATGTCGGAGAGGGCTTGAACGCGTTCGGCTCCGGTATCGTGGCCGGCGTCATGAACCGCAGGGCCGACAAGGCGGAAAAGGCCGGCCGCGGTGCGGCAAGCGACCTGTTTAATCGGATCATCGGTCAGGCGCCGCATGTTAGTGCCTCGAGCAGGCTTTCGCCGGGGAGTAGGCCGGCGGCGCGCGGCACGGCGAGCGTCGGCGATGTCAACATGAGCGGGAATGACATCTATTCCGGCTTCATGGATACGGTGGACGACACCATTACGAACCCGTACGGCCTTGCCGCCGTCGCGGCGACAGGACAGGCAGAGAGCAGGTTCTCTCCAAAGAACGTAGACCGCACGTGGAGCGATCCGAGCGAGAGCGGCAAGGACGGGACTGCCGGCGGCATCATGTCCTGGCGCGGGCAACGACTTGCAAACCTTCAGGATTATGCGGCATCAAAAGGCGAGAAAGGGAACGGTTCTCCGCAGACGCAGGCCGAATTCCTTCTGCAGGAAGATCCGAACCTCATCAATGAGCTGAACAACGCCAAAAGCGTCGATGAAGCGCAGGGGATCATCAACCGGGCTTGGAAGTTCGCCGGCTGGAACCGTCCCGGCGGCGAGGCTGCGAACCGGCTCGGCTACGCAAACGCCTTTCTGCCGAGCTTCCAAGGGCAGCAAACACCGCAGCAGGTTGCCAGTCTTGACCCGTCAATCGGCGTCCCCTCCGCGCGGCCGCAGCCGAACCAGTCGACGCCAGCGACCGCCGCACCTCCTCAACCCTCTCTTACCAATGAGGTCGCCGCCTTCGAGCAGACGCCGGAATACCGGGCTCAGTTCCCCGGCATGAACGCTCAGCCGGCACAAGCGCCGCAGGCACAGGCTCCGCAGCCGCAGCAGGTTGCCCAGGCGCAGCCGATCCCGCCACAGCCCCAGCCGCAAGGCCCAGATCAGATGACGTTGCTGCAGGCTCTAAGTAATCCGTTTCTGAGCGACGAGCAACGCGCCGTTCTCCAGACACTCTATCAACAGCAGGTGCAGCAAGCCGAGGCTCAGCGTGAGCAACAGGTTTGGCTTCAGCGCCAGCAATACGAGGTCGAGCAGAAGCGCAGCGATCCGTCCTACCAACTCGGGCTGGAAAAGACACGGCAGGAAGTCGAGAATCTGAAGACGCCGGAATATCAAACGCTCACGTCCGAAGAACGCCAGCGGCTTGGCATTCCTGAGACGGATCAGCGCGTCTATCAACGCTCTCGCGGCGGCAAGATCGACGCAGTTGGCGGCGCCGGCCAGACGATCAACGTGGGCAACGAGGTCGATGCGCGCAAAGTTGCTGCTGAGAGCTTGGGGCTGACTCCGGAAGATCCGCGCTATCAGTCCTTTATCCTAACGGGGAAATTCCCGCGCGAAGATGCGCAGGCGCTCACGGCCACGGACAAGAAAGCAATCCTCGAAGCCGACGAAATGGTTGCGGCGAACCAGAGTGCGCTGGACGCTCTGTCCCAGGCGGAATCTCTGTCGGACAAGGCAAACAGCGGCTGGTTTGCCGGCGCGCGAGCATCGATCGGAAATAATCTGCCCGATTGGGTGGTGCCGGATGTCGTTTCCAGCCCGGAAAGCTCCCAAGCCACGACCGACATGGACAACGCCATCATCGGTCAAGCCATCACGCAGCTCAAAACCATCTTCGGCGGCAATCCGACGGAAGGTGAGCGCAATATCCTGCTCGAGCTGCAAGGTTCTTCTACGATGCCTCGCGAGGTCCGTAAGCAGGTATTCGGTCGCGCTCGTGCGTTGGCCGAAAAGCGGCTGCAGTTCAACAAGGATCGGGCGACCGATTTGCGCGGTGGCACCTACTACAAGCCCGACGGGGCGCCCGCGACCGGCCAGAACATCGATGATCTCCTCAAGAAATACGGAGCGCCATAATGGCCACTCTCGAGCAGCTTTCCAATGCGCTAGTCAATGCCGATCGGGCTGGCGACATCGAAGCCGCGCGGGCGCTCGCGGCGGAGATTTCTCGGATGAGAGGCGGGTCGAACCAGGCATCATCCGGGCCGCCAGCACCACAGGCGATAGAGCCGCAACAGGCGGATGCCCGCGATAATTGGCTTGGGCGTGCTGATACGTTCATGCGAGGCGCTGCGGACACGATGTCATTCGGCCTGGCCGACGAAATTGCAGCCGGCGGGGATGCGCTCTTCAACCCGATTTTCGGTACCGGTGAAAACGGTGGTAGCGTTTCCGAGCGTTACGAGCGCAACGTCAAGCGTCAGCGAGAAATCGACGACCAGGACGCTAAGAACCGGATGGCGGAGCGTTTGACGGGCCAGATCCTTGGCGCGGTCGGCGGCGGGGTTGGGCTTGCTAAAAATGGGCTATCTGCCACCACGAGCGCGATCAATGCTGGCAAGGGCTTGGCTGGCGTCACCAAAGCCTCGGCCATGGAAGGTGCTATTCTCGGTGGAGCTCAGGGATTTGGCAGTGGGGAAGGGGTGGAAGACAGGCTCTACAATGCTGGCGTAAGCGGCTTCGCTGGAGCTGGCATTGGCGGAGCCCTTCCGAGCGTTACAACAGCGGCCTCGGGAGCGGTTAAAGGCGCTATCGCTCCCTTGGTCGCCCCGTTCCGGCCGACACAGTATACCGACAAGGCACTTGCGACCTATCTCCGCCGCTCGGGCAAGACGCCGGAGCAGATTGCCGGAATCATGCGCGCCGCCGCCGATGATGGGCAGCGCATGTATACCCTCGCCGAGGCGATGGGGAACGCAGGACAGCGCGCGCTGGTGCCGGTCACCAGAACGCCGAACGATGCCCGCCAGGAAGTGACGGACTTTCTCGTCCGCCGGCAGATGGGCCAACCTCAGCGCCTAGCTAATGCGCTTGCAGAAGGTTTCGAAGCGCCGCAGACATCCGATCGGGTTACGCGGGTCCTTACCGATGCCAGGGATCTGGAAGCGGATGCTCTCTACACCGCAGCGCGCCGCAACGCTGGAGCAGTCAATATAACGCCGATCTTGGACAGGATCGACGAAACGCTTTCTCCTGGCGTCAATCGCGTCGTCAACCCTCGCGACAATATCGGAAATGACACAATCGAGGGGGCGCTGGCTCGCGTGCGCCGTATGATCTCGGACGGCAATTCACAGGTGACGGATTTCAACGCGCTTTTCAGGGTCAAGCTCGACCTTGACGATATGATCGCAAGAGCGGACGCGCAGGGCGCCGGCAACCGCGCACACTACCTAACACAGGTCAAGCGAGAGGTTGATCGGGCGCTCGAAGAAGCTTCCCCGGCTTTTCGGAGTGCAAATGACATGTTCGCCACGCGGAGCCGCGTAATCGACAGCGTAGCGGATGGGCAGGCCGCGAAGTCCGGCCGTGTTCGGGCTGAAGACAGCATCGAGCAGTTCAACAGTATGACCCCTGATCAGCAGCAGGCGTTCCGATCCGGTTATGTTGACCCGATCATCGCGGATATCGAGAGCCACGCCATGGGGCCGGCGACGAACCGGGCCAGATCCTTGACTACACCGAAATACGAGCAGGAATTTCAGGCCTTCGCTGCACCTGGGAGGGCGGAGCAGCTCGGCAATCGCATCGGCCGAGAGAACCGGATGTTCGAGACGTCGAATGCCGCTCTCGGCAACAGCCGCACCGCTGACAACCTCGGCGATATCGACGACATGGCCAACTTCGATCCGGCGGTCTTGGCAAACCTGCTTACGGGTAACTGGAAGCAGGCCGCGCTAACAGGTGCTCGCCAGGCTTTCAACGCGGGGAAAGGGCTGCCGCCCCGCGTCGTCGAGAGGGTGGGTCGATCACTGATGGAAACAAATCCCGAACAGGCGTTGGCGACGCTTAATCGAGTTCACGGCCAACAAGCCAGCCGCGACCGCCTCCGCGCGCTGATCTTATCGAGCATATTGCAAGGATCGAACGCGGGGATTGCCCGCCTACCATAGGTGCTTGAAACGTACCGACGCCCACAGCATCAAGGCCCCTCCGGTGACGAGCCCCACGAGGAGGGATCGCCAATCAAAAGGAACGAAGTACAGGTACCACACCCATCCAAGCGCCAGGATGACGAAGAAGGCACGAAAGCTTTCGGGCCGACGATCGATCTTCGGCTCCTGGGGGTCGTGCTCAATGGTGTGCCGTGCGGTCATTCCCACAACATACACGAGTACCGGAGAAAATGAAGATGGCTCAGTTAGGCGCCGCCGAGCATTGCTTCGTCCGCGGCCCCGGTCACTGAATTGTCTTCGCTGTCGGGAAGATAACCATGCCCGATGAGCCAGTCCTGCACGATGCGGCGAAGCGCTTCGTCTCGGCTGACAGCGTACTCGGCCATGAAAAGTTGAATGGCTCGTTCTGCGTCTTCGTCCAGGTAGGTCATATACGCCCCTTCGTTGCCCCCCGAGGGGTATGAAACCCAAATCTTGTTGAAATGACAAGGCTTCCGGTTCGGAGGCTTTTTCTATGGAGAATGCCAATGCCCAGAACTGGTGGGGTTTACGCACCCCCGGCCGGCACGAAAGGCGTGTCGAACACGACCATTCAGAGCGTGCCTTACAACGCCTTCGTCGATGATCTGACGGCGGACGCCAATGCTGCCCGACCGATCACGGCAGGCGGTACCGGCGCGACCTCGGCAAGCGCAGCGCGTGCCGCCCTCGGGATTGAGATTGGGGTGAATGTTCAAGCCTATGATGCCGATCTAACGGCTATCGCCGCATTAGTCTCGGCGGCGGATAAGCTCCCCTACGCAACGGGGACGGGCGCATGGGCACTAACGACCTTCACCTCGTTCGGGCGTTCTCTGGTTGACGATGCCGACGCATCGACCGCACTCAGCACGCTCGGCGTCACGACGTTTGCAAAGACGCTACTGGATGATGCCTCCAACTCGGTCGCGCGCACGACACTAGATGTTTACAGCAAATCGGAGGTTGATGGCCTCACGTCGAATTCGACCCCTGCGGGGACGGTCATCTTCTACGCCAAAAACACGGCTCCTAGTGGATATCTGAAGGCAAACGGAGCGGCAGTCTCGCGCACCACTTATGCCGCCCTGTTCACCGCCATCGGAACGACCTTCGGCGCGGGCGATGGTTCCACGACCTTCAACCTTCCTGACCTCCGCGGCGAGTTTGTTCGGGGTTGGGATGATGCTCGCGGCATCGACACCGGCCGTGTCTTTGGGTCTGCCCAAGGCGCCAATATTCAGTCGCACACCCATGCGATCGACCCGCCGAGTACTACAACATCGTCTGACACCCACACGCATACCTTCTCGGCCACGACCAGCTCGAACGGGTCGCACACTCACGGGGTATCCCCCGGAAACTTTGTTACAGAGGCCGCTGGCGGCACATCTGGCGGTGTTGGAGACAGCGGCTCTGAGGCGGCGGCTACTGACGCGGCTGGCGATCACACGCATACGGTTTCCGGTACGACAGGTTCCGACACACACACCCATACGGTTGATATCGCATCGTTTACTTCCGGCGCTGCTGGCTCCGGCACGGACACGCGACCACGCAACATCGCCCTGCTTGCCTGCATCAAATACTAAGACAGAGGTTCCGACATGTCGCTTTCGGTCTACAACTACGATCCGAACACCCTTGAATACATTGGCGCCTCGGAGGCGGACGAGAGCCCGTTGGAACCGGGGGTATATCTTATCCCGGCTTATGCGACGGAGACCGCGCCGCCGGCAGATGTCCCTGGGTATATCTTCAAGTGGATCGACGGTGAATGGATGGCAGAGGAGATCCCGAAGTTGCCGCCCGTCCATATGCCCGCCCTTTCTTCTCGCCAAATCCGCCTCGGGCTTGTCAGCAGCGGTTTCACTTTGGCGCAGGTCAGCGCAATCATTGAGGCCATGCCCGACGGCGCTGACAAGGAAACCGCCCGGATCGAGTGGGAATATGCAACCACCTTCAACCGGACACACCCGCTTATCGGAAGCGTTGGCGTGGCGCTCGGTCTGACTGACGAGCAGATCGATACGATGTGGACTGCGGCACTTAGCCTTTGAGGCTTACTTGATCGCCCAATCGTTCAAGCCTCGGTCCAATTCATCCGGCGTCATCTCACGGGATTCCCACCGGCCATCGCGCCAGCGGCGCCAGTAGAATCGCCCGTCGTCTACGGCCTCGTGCCATGCCGTCAGGGCAAGCACCCGCATCACAAATTCTCTGACTGAATTCAGCATTGCCCCGTACTCCCTCTGTTGCGGATGTATCGCAACCAGAGGGCGAAATACAACTTAATTTTAGCAAGGTGAAACATGAATAAGACCGTGCAGTCTCTGCAGCGGCGCTTGATCGCGCTCGGATTCCCGCTGCCGGAACATGGAGCGGATGGAGATCCTGGCGGCGAGACGATCACCGCCATGAATTCGGCGCTGAATGAGTTGGAAGCGTTGAGAGGCGAGAAACCGCCACCGCCAAAGCCGGAACCGTCCGCCTCGATCGTCCCAGCCGACTGGATGCCGCCGGCAAAGGTGGACCGGATCATCTGCCACTGGACGGCTGGTGCGCACAAGGCGAGCGAGTTTGACCGGAGCCATTACCACATCCTCATTGAGGGCGACGGCAAGCTGGTCCGCGGCATCCCTTCGATCAAGCTCAACGAGGCGCCGGCAAGGAAGGGCTATGCGGTGCACACGCTCAACTGCAACTCCGGCTCCATCGGCGTCTCACTGTGCTGCATGGGCGGATCTCATGAGCAGCCCTTCAATCCTGGCAAGTATCCGGTGACGCGGAAGCAATGGGACGCGCTGACGAGCGCCGTCGCCGACCTTTGCCGGTGCTACGGCATCAAGATCACCGATAAGACTGTGCTCTCGCATGCGGAGGTCCAGAACAATCTGGGCATTCAACAAAGGGGCAAGTGGGATTTCACCCGGCTTGCTTTCGACCCGTCGATCGTTGGCGCGAAGGCCTGCGGCGACAAACTGCGCGCGGAAGCCTCCGCGAAACTCTGACCTTTCCCAACATCGAAGGAAACGATCATGCGTTCACTGATCATCGCATCAGCGGCGTCGGCATGCCTTATGCTGTCGTCCTGCACCACTACCGGCTCGATCGACTCGGCAATTCAGAAGAACCTGCCGCAGGTTTGCTCGGCCGCGGCAACCGCGCACTCTGCATTCCTCATTGTCGCAAGCACCGGCAACATCAAGCAACGCACCATCGCCAAAGAGGCCGCCGCCTGGTCGGCGCTCGACGTCGTCTGCAAGGACCCAGGCAGCGTCACAGCCGCGACGGCGCTCGTGAAGGCCGCCGAGGCCTATGCAGCAATCACGCTCGCTCTGCGCGAAGCCAAGGCGGCGGAATAAGGAGAGACCATCATGCAGAACATATCGAAAGCCATCGCCGCCGCAGCCGGTGGCGCTCTGACCGGAACGGCCGGAATCCCCTTCATGCCGGATGACACGCCCTGGTACGGATACTTAGCGCTCTATGCGCTCACGATCGGACTGCCGGCGCTGCTCACCTACTTCGCGCCGAAGAACACCTAAACAACAGAACACGCCGGCCCTCATCCTCGGGGGCCGGTTTCTTCTTCCGTGGCATTGCATACGAGGGACAGGGATTGACCAACGGGACAGATGATATGGCAAACGTCCGCGCACCAGCCTGGAAATGGGAGTGGAACCTAAACACCGTCGTTATCCTGCTGGGCTTTGCCGGAGGGCTCATAGCATGGGGCGCGACATGGGAGCGGTTGAGTGCGAACCAAGATTCTCACGCTCAAAGCATAGACCGGCTCGACAAGAGAATGACCGCGGTGGAGGCATCCATCCGGCAGATCGACAATCACGAGCTGCGGCTATCTGGGGTCGAGAAGCAAGCAGCCGAGGCGGCGACGTCGATGCGGGCGGTGGAGAGCACATTGAACGCTCTCGCAGCCGACATGCGGGTGACCCGGGAGATATTGCAGAGGATCGAGGCAAGCCAGCGCGACGGTGCTCAACTGCGCCGCTGAGCAATAGGCCCTTTGATCTAGCTCCCTCCGGGAGTACAATAGTTGTGAGCGACGTCGAAGCGGTTCCCTTGGATGGAACAGGGCGAGTAAGCCCCAGCTACATAATTGATACGTCGCGACCGGAGCTGCAGGGACTGACACCTCTGCAGCTCTATTTGTGTTGTTACGCCATTTCGCGGTCTTGAGGAGATGGACCGCCGTCGTCGCCGCCATCATCGTCACCCGGCCACCACCCCTTCCAATCATCACCGAGCGCCTCTTTCGCCTGCTGACCATCAAGCCGGGTCATGAGCCGTTGGAGTAGCTGGTGCTCCGTGATGCCGCTCTCCGGCGGCAGGTATGCGGCGATGTCCCTCTGGCAATCCCAGATCAGCTTTTTCATTTTGAGCGCATCGGCCATGATCGCCTCCTCGGCAGGTCAACACCTAACATGGCGTAAGGGTTCCGGCCCTTGCCGCCGGCTGCTCGGCCCCTATCCTTCATGGTTGAACATGGAGGAACGCATGGCAGATAATCCGAAGAAGAAAGGTCGCGACCGTGAGCTCGTTTCCGAGCAGGAGCACGAGGTAGCATACCTCATGAGGACGTCGAAGGTGACACGGCAGAAGGCTCTCGAAGCAATCCGTGAAGCCGGGCCGAACCGAAAGAAGGTGATGGACTATCTTCAGAGCAAGTAGAAGGCATCGAAAAAGTGAGTGCCCGCACCAGGGGGACGGGGGGCGGGCACTCTGATCAGGTTCGGGGACCTAGTGCCGCAGAATTGCGCGGCGCCACTAGCAACGCATCTCGTGGCACATTGTTCCCGGTCCTATTGTCTGGTCCGCATCCATTCCTCATTGTCGAGCATGCACTGCAGGTCCTCCGGTACCATGCCCGGCCATTCGCACCTCAGGATGGCCTCGTAGCATGCCTCGGCTTCGAGCGCCGCGGCCCTGGCGGAATCGGCTTGGCCGTTCGGCCGCTTCCATCGGCTCGCGTTTTTCGCCCAATTCCAGCACATGTACCAGTTCCACCAGCCGAGATGATGCCAGTGAATGGACGCAATATGTCGGCTGCCGTCGTAGCCGGAAAAGTGTTTCGGGGCATCCGGCCAGGTCTGCCGCCATTTGTATTTCGGTTTGGGGGGATCGGGCATGCGTTAATCCTCCTCGGGTGAGGTTGTCGATTCCCGCATGTCGTGCAAGGCGCGTCCGCATCGCGCCGGATCGCGTTCTTAATATGTTCTCATAATCCAAATAGTCAATGCGACCATTTCGATGATCTGTGCGTTAATGAGCGCATGGCCAGATCCTCCTCGAAAAAGCTACCCGACCATCCGATGCCGGCGCGCATCGAACCGTGCTTGGCTACCCTGGTCGAGAAGCCGCCGAAGGGGCAGGACTGGGCCTACGAGGTGAAGTGGGACGGCTACCGTCTGGCCGTGCACATCGAAACCGGGCGGGTGCGGATACTGACGCGCGGCGGCTATGACTGGACCGAAAGATTTCCCTCGATCGCTGACGACGCGCGCCGGCTCGCCTTGAAAACGGCCATCCTGGACGGAGAGGCTGTTGTGCTCAACGATCACGGCCGTTCCGATTTCGGCATGCTGCAGAGGGCTCTCGGCCGGCTGCCTTCCGCGATCGAGGCCGGCGCCATCGTCTTCTACGCCTTCGATCTCCTCTACCTCGACGGCCGTGATCTGCGCCGCCTGCCGCTGCACGAGCGCCGGCGGCTGCTGGAGCCGCTTGTTGCCGATCGTGAAGGCGCCGTTCGCCTTTCAGAGGAAGTGCAAGCGGACGGGGAAGAGTTCTATCGGGTTGCCTGCGCGCACGGCCTCGAAGGCATCATCGCCAAGCACATCGACAAGCCATACCGCAGCGGCCGCGGCGAGTGGTGGCAGAAGATCACCTGCAAGCGTCGTGACAGTTTTGTCATCGTTGGCTTCGAGCCGTCGACCGTGCCAGGCCATGTCGGTCGACTGCTGCTGGCGGCGCGGAAGGGAGCCGATCTCGTCTACGTCGGCGGTTGCGGTACTGGCTGGTCAAACGAGCTGTCACGCGAGCTGCGGAAGGTGCTTGAGGGAATGGTGACGGAAACGGCGGCCGTGTCGCTCCGTCGAAAGGCCGCAGTCTTCGTCGAGCCGTTCCTTATCGCCGAGGTCGAATATCGCGCCTGGACCGATGACGGAAAACTGCGGCACCCGTCGTTCAAGGGTATCCGCGAGCAGGCTGATGATGCGAGCGTTTATGAATTACAGGCGTGATTGTTCCGCTGTGCCTATTCCGCCGCGCGTTCGCGTGAGTTCATGCGCGTTGCCAAAGACGCAGACCAGCAGGAGCGATCGGCGGCGTGACGACCGATAGTATTAGAGACCTCTAAATCTATCTGTGGTACACTTCCGACATGCGCGACCTGCTGCTCTATATTGTTGTGCTGGGCTGCCTTGTGGCGGTCGATTGGATCACCATCGAAGGGAAGTACAGCCGCGCGGTATGGCAAGTAGTGAGCGAGCAATCTGAATCCGTCCGGTATCAGGTGGAATACTTGGTTGATGACATCGCCAAGCTTTAGGGCCGGCCCAGAGCAGGTTGAGTTAGGATGGAAGCGATTTCCGCGGTTCCCCTGCCATGTATCGGGAAATCATCGAAACCCTCTCCAACTGCCCTCTAGACGAAAAAGAGCGGCATCCTTCGAGGGGTCGGGACACCGCTCCCTGCAGCGATTGTCGCGCTGTAGGCGACGTTATAAAAACGCGGATCTCCTAGGTTAGTTTCCCGGTCGCAAACAAAAAGGCCGGGGTAAACCCGACCTTCCTGCAGCCATTGCCAGTACATCAGTGGTCAATGCGAATACGTATCCCTTAGCCGCCGATCGTGACGACAACGTCACGCCCACTTGGCCTAAAGGTCGTTGACCCTTTCAAGCAGGTCGACCGGGTTCCTGACGCCATTCTGATACAGCGCGATCAGCCTCCTTGCGAGCGCATCAGCATCCGGCGTGTCGCACTTCATATTCGTTCTGGCGAGCTCGCTCTCGAACAAGCGTTGCAGGAGATTGAGGTCAGCCGGTCGGATGACACAGTCAAAGTCGCGAAAAGGATACATGACGCGGCCTCCATGGTTGGGGCGAAAGCGTTACGTATCTTCCGGCCAACGGCGCCCTTGCTGATAGCCGCTGATGGGAGAGAGCATGCGCCTCAAATGAGGCACCGGCAAGGGACGAAGGTCCTACTAGGAGGTGAGTCCTCCGGCCTCCCGTTCAGGTTCGCCTCTACCCAATCACTGAACCGAAGGCAGAGCATAGCGCAACCAAAAAGGCCGCGGTAACCCGACCTTCCTGCAGCCATTGCCATACGTCCCTAGTCAACCGTCAATGTACAGTGTGAATCGACTGCTCAAGAAAGCTGCGGATGCCGTCGCGCCGGACAGTGGGAGAAACTCCTGGAAGGCATCACGATCAGTATCGAACTGATCATCCCAGACGGTCGAGTATCCCTCTTGATCAATGACCTTTAGCGTCCAATCTGCGTTGGTTCCGGCTGGGCGGTATATGCTGATAACCACCATCACGCCGTCATCGACAAATTCGCCGCAGAATTCAGAAAACTCGTAGTGCTGCTCGCTTTCAGGCATGGACATTCATAACATGTTCCGTGTGCGAACACGATTGCTGGCTTTGCCACCGCACCCGTGGCCTTGGGCTCCTCTGGCCACGAAAAAGCCCCGCGCGACGGCGGGGCAAATCCCACATCCAGTTGCCTTCATTGAATGCGGGGACGCAGCCGAAGAGAATCAGCTACGCAGAGACGCTATCTACGCTTTCACCAGAGAGGAAGTCCGATTCCGCGTTTCCGCTACGCCTCTTCAAAAAACACGGGGCAGCGTAAACGCATTTCATTCCTTGCCATCAAGCAGAATCTTCAACGTCCTGATCACATCGGCGGCATCGATGAGGGCGTCTCTAATTTCGCCGGAGGATAGGCGGTCCGCCCGGGCGGCCGCCACCTGAAGATCAATCACAACATCCTTAGCTCGCTTGCTGCCTGGTATGCCGGTCTCCTCGCGCATGTCGCGTATCGTGGCGATCGATCGGTTCAGGAGCCGCTTTACCTCGAACAGGGTCAGCCTGTTCGCTTCGTTCGCAGCTCTGACCAGTTCGGCAATGAATTGAGTCGTAAGGCTCATGGGTCATCAGTGACGAGGGGGCTTCAGTGGCAAGGTCAACAACGGACCATTGCGGACGGCAAACTGTCTCCTGACTTGGCGGGAGGCCGTTCCATCGAAAAGAGACCGTGGAAGCGGGCTATTAATGCCCCATTTGCACGGGGCGGCAGGATCAGCGCTCAGGTCCTTATGTCGTACAGCTTTGATCGGCAAGACGTACTCAGGCTTTCGGAGGCCCATTTCTGGATTTGCCAGCCATGTCAAAACCACCAGGATCTCACCCCTCAATTCGATCGCATCAAGGGCGCACAGCTTGTCCGCCGCCATAGCGTGGACTGCCTGCTCGTGGAACGTGAATGCACTTAGCTTGACCTCATCTGCATGGGACGTCATTTCGTTCGCGCCTTCCTCGCTGCTTTGTTTCGCTGCTTGTTCTGATTCAGAATTCTCTCCCTTAGCTTCTCGGTGTCGTCGTCCGTCCAAGCTCTGATTGGAGCGGGCTGAGGTTCGTAAGGGGAAACGTCATAGCGAACTCTGGGTTTGGGCTTTGCAGCCTCAAGAATCACCTCGATATCTGATGGTAGCAGGAACATTGCCTTCCCAATTACCCGGCAGGCGCCGAGGGCTCTTGCCCTCTCTCGCAACGTTCTTTCCGAAACCTGGATGCCAGCAGCCTGCAGCTTCGCAACTGCTGCGGCTGGCGTCAGCGCCCCGTCGAGCGTGTTAATTTCTGTCATCCCTATTCCTGCGCTCGTTATCGGACTTCACCCGTTCCGGAAGTCACTTCTTCTTTTTCGCCGCTGCTTCCTTTTCCTTCTTCATGCGTGCCCGCAGCCGCAAAAGCTCCGCATAGTCGCCTCTCGGGTGGTAGTCAGGTTTAGGCTTCGGCTTCGATGCCTCTAGAATTATCTCGATGTCGGCGGGCAACAGAAACATACGATTGCCAATAATACGGCACGCGCCCAGCTCACGTGCCATTTGACGCAGCTTGCGGGGGGAAACGCCGAAGTGACGTGCGACTTCTTCCGGAGTACGCCCCTCGGGTAACGCGACAAGAGCTTCTTCGGTATTTCCGTCTAAAAACATGGATACTTATCCCGGTGCGAACGCTGGTCACGCATCGCTTTTGCTCCCGCTCTAGTCAACCATACTTCGTCCGGGTGGCCGTGGCGGTCTGTTTCTGAGCTTGCCTCGATGAACCCCCGCTCTTGGAGTTTCTTCTGCGTGTGGGTGCCGAAATCCTTCAACATGTACCAGTCCACTCTGACCTCGGCGCCGCGCTCAACTAGGTAGTCCATCGCCTTGCTCTCTCTCCAATTCAGTGGAGGCTGAATTGGCTCTGGCGGAATATCTGCCCAAGGAATGTCCCACCGCGTATCCAGCTCCGGCTCTGGCTCTGGTAAGGGTGCGACAGCTGCTGGCGATCCTGGGGACATCCGGATCGTGTATCCTTCTGCCTCAACCTCAACAGTGATGTTGTTCCGCTTAACGACAGCAGCCAAGCGGTTGAGATCCGCTTGTTTAATCGGCGCTCTCTTCGTCATTTTCCCTCAATGCTCTTATTCAGTTCGACTTCGAGTGCCAGGCAAATATCGATTTTCGGGTACACCAGCTTCCCGCCGCGGCCTCGGAAACCGCGGATAACTCCCGAGCGCTTCCACTTGTTCAAGATTTGCGCGCTCAGCCACTCGTATCGCTCCAGCAACACGTCGTGCTCAATCATGTCGTCGATCGTAAAGGGTTGTCGAGGGGGAATAGTCGCCATCTTGCCTCCGCGGCGGATGCATGGCGAGACAGTTCCCAATGCGGATCGGCTATGTCAAGGGCCGTCTATGTCTGTCCCTGGGTTTGTCCAACTCCTTGATTGCCCGGCATAGCTCCCAAGCGAGTTCCTTTCTCATTCTCAGCCGCGCCACGACGTCAGCCTTCTTCTGTCCTTCGCCGTCCTGCGTCAGCGCGGCGAACGAAAGCCGAACTATCCCCTCCTCATCAGCGAGCTCGGTGAAAAGATCCACGAGCAAAGGTGGCGAACCGTTGTCGATGATTACGACCACGTCTTCAGGGCCGGAGCCAATGCGTATCTTCCCGACACTTGGCATCATCAACCTCCATCCGATCGAAGGTTGAAATCATAAGTGATATCGCTTATACCTCAATAAGCGATATCGCTTATGCGCCAGCGGAGGGCGGTTTGACTCACTTTCCGATATCGAATAATCCTCGCCGCATGGGGCGGCCTCCACTGAAAGTGAAACCTATTCTTGTGCGGCTGCCAGAGGGCATGCCGGAGCGGATAGATGCGCTCGTTGGCAAGAATAAGCGGGCTGAATTCATCCGCCAAGCCGTCGAATCTGAGCTTGAACGGCGCGAGCGCGCAAAGGCGGACGACTAAGCAAGATGGCAAAGTTGGAGGGATTATTCCCTGGCCCGTTCGCCGGTCCTGAAATGAGGAAAAAGTACGCCGCGGCGGTGGGCGAGTTCCTAGTGCATTTCAACGCCCTCGAAAACGCAGTCCGGCGCACCATAGAAATCATTTTGGCGCAGCATCATAGGGAAGACCTGCTCCCCGACCTCCGTAACGACTATTACGTGAAGCAGATTACGAATCTGCAGCTTCTCAGCCTCTCAATTCAAGGCTTCCCAGAACTTCCTTATGATCGGCTAATCGCCATCAATGGCCGTCGCAATACGGTCGCTCACGGTCATTTTGATCAAGACCTCTTTAGCGAAGCCTACAATGTCGTCGGGCGGGGCAAGCGCGTTGATGTATCACTCGATGAGATTAAAAGTAACACCGATGAGGCAATTGATCTCCTGCATGAGATAGAGGGGGCTTGGGCTTTCCTGTGGTTCGATGACCTGGACGCGCAGGAAGCCGCCAAGTAGCCCGTCTCGCTCAATCGAGCTTCTTCCCCACAAGCCGCACGCCTGGTTGGCCGTGGTTCAAGAATTCGATCCCTTCCTGTTCAAGGACCCGCTGAACGTTCTGCACGTTCTGAGCCCGCCCCGCTATCTGCCCGGCGCCGGCCGCTTCCATATTGCGGATGGTGTTTACGTTCACCCCCGCTTTCTCGGCCACATCCTTTTGCTCTAGTCCTGCTAGAGCCCGCGCCGCCTTGAGCTGATTCCCCGTCGCAAGCATCTGAATTTCCTCTCCAAAACTGGATAACTAGGTATCAGAACTAGATAGGTGTTGACAAGGCCTAGATCCTGAGTATGGTTACTACACATAGTTACCTAGTTCCTAAACCTAAGTATGAGGGATAGATAATGCCGAACGTACCAGTTCAGGCAGCCGCCGAAGGCTTGCCGAAGAATTTCACTACTCAGGCTCAACGGCTTAGGAGCATTTACAGCGAGGCGGAGTTCGGCCTGCTGAGCAGGGATCTAATTGCTGTTTCCGACAAGCTCAGCGAGGCGTCGGACTTCTGCGAGGCCATCTTCATGGCGGCAGGCACAGTCGATGACAAAGAGGAAGGAGCGGTTTTCCAGCGTCTCGCCATGGCTGCGAAAAGCCTCGTTCGGAATGCCAGGTCGATCGTCGAAGGCGTCAGGGGAATTCCGGAGGCGCGGCAATGAGCCAGATCACTCGCAGATCCATTCTTGGCGGCATTGCCGCAACTGCAGCACCGCTGCCGGCTATTGCCGCTCCTGCGCCTGTCCTGAGCCCGCGGGAGCGTATGCAGGCAGCGCTAGAGGAATTGAAGGCGGCGGCATTTGAGGCCAATCCGGGGATTAAGAAATGGCAATGTCATTGGGACCCCGATGATAAGGACTGCTTGCATTTGATGATCCTGGCCTTCAACAATTGAGATCAGTTCGCCAACTTGGCGATCTGAAAGCGCCCGCTGCGGAAACGTGGCGGGCTTTTTTCGTTTCTGTTTAACCGGCGCTCATGTTGCGTCGCATGTCGCGTGGATTCGCCGTTCAATCTTTGTGAAGGACTGGCGGCGATTGTGGTCCTATCCTCAGGCGATTCGCCTAGCAATGATGGAGACAGCATGGCGGTTCTGCAGTTCCCGGCCAATCGGCGCATGGGCGATGTCAAACGATGCGCAGAAGCCCTCCAGAGGCTCCATGGAGAGCAAGCAAACCGTTTCTGGCGGTCTGAGATGACCGACTTTGCCGCGGCGCTCAGAAGGTCGGGCGTTGTCGAGGAAGAGATATCACGCCAAGCCAGCCTGTTCATGCACGCGGTACAGATGGAGCTGCAGGTGGCGTTCGCCATCGAAGAGAACAACGCATCCGCTTAACCTGATCCGGCGTCACTGGAGAATTTGCCCGGACGCGCAGAAGGAATGCCCGTTGCTCGTCGCGGCATTCAAGCCAATCAAGTCGGAAAGCTAATATGCCACACTGGCCCGTCCCGAGAGGCGGGCTTTTTTGCTTCTGTTACCCGGAACGTTACCCCGATCAGCCGTCGAGGGCGGGTTAAGAAGGTCGAAGCTTGCTAAGTGTTTGAAAAGAATGGTGCCGCTTACGTGACTCGAACACGTGACCCCATCATTACGAATGATGTGCTCTACCGACTGAGCTAAAGCGGCCCTGATGGTTCCGCGGATGGCCGCGGAACGAAGTGTGAGGCGCTGATAAACGCAAAGCGCCAAGATTTCAAGCCATCAGTTTCGAGAACTTGAAAATTCCTTGGCCGGATGAACATCGCGACGGACGCCGAGCCCGAGCCGGGTTCGTGCCGCGGCATATTCCCGTTCCAGCCGGTCGATGAGCTCAGCCACCGTGCCGATCTCGCGGACGGCGCCGATGCCTTGGCCGCAGCCCCAGATGTCCTTCCAGGCCTTGGCGCCTTCGGCGGCGCTGCCGAAGTCCATCTTCGACGGATCCGCTTCCGGCAGCTTGTCGGGATCCATGCCGGCTGCGCTGATCGAGGGCTTGAGATAATTGCCGTGAATGCCGGTGAAATAGTTGGAATAAACGATGTCGGCGGCGCTGCTGTCGACGATCATCTGCTTGTAGGCATCACTGGCGCGCGCCTCTTCGGTGGCGATGAAGGAGGAGCCGATATAGGCCATGTCCGCGCCCATTGCCTGCGCGGCGAGGATGGCGCCGCCGGTGGCGATTGCGCCGGAAAGCAGGAGCGGTCCGTCGAACCATGCGCGGATCTCCTGGATGAGCGCGAAAGGCGAGAGCGTTCCGGCATGGCCGCCGGCCCCGGCCGCCACCGCGATCAGGCCGTCGGCGCCCTTGCGGATTGCCGAATTGGCGTGGCGATTGTTGATGACGTCATGGAGCACGATGCCGCCATAGGAATGGATCGCTGCGTTCACTTCCGGCACCGCGCCGAGCGACGAGATGACGATCGGCACCTTGTATTTGACGCAGAGCATCAGGTCCTGCTCGAGCCTGGCATTCGACTTGTGGACGATCTGATTGACCGCGAATGGCGCCGCCGGCCGGTCGGGGTGCTTGGCATCGTGGTCGGCGAGCGTCTCGGTGATTTCCGCAAGCCACTCATCCAGTTGCGCTTGCGGGCGCGCATTGAGGGCGGGAAAGGAGCCGATGACGCCGGCTTTGCACTGCGCGATCGTCAGTCGGGGATGCGAGACGATGAAGAGCGGCGCGCCGACCACCGGCAGTCTCGTTGTTCCGGAAAGAATTGGCGGCAAAGGCATCAGGCTTCTCCATCCCTCATTGCTTTGACGTTTGCGTAAACGTCAAAATAGATAGCAGCAATCCGATGGACTTGCAAAGAGACGCATTTTACCCGTCAATCCGGTCCTCGCTCGGTTTTCCCCGCGGAAGTCCCCGGCGGTCTTACGGCCGGACTTGCAGATTCCGAAAGCAACGGTTACCCAATCGTTAATAAAACCAATGTCGTGGATCGGGAAGGGAACCATTCTCTCCTCCCAAGGGTGGGAATGCCCGCTTGGCCACGCCGCGCCGCTGCAGCGTCGCGTGTCTCGTTAGACGCGCAAAAGGTCGCTGTGGTGCTTTGAATTGCTGCATGTTTCCTTAAATCGGAACGATCTAAGGAAACATGCAGCAGGGCTTCGTTGTGCAGAAGGATTTGATGTGAGCGGACTCGAAACTGCGATCAGGAATGCACTGGAACGTTCCGACCGGACCAATGCGGAAATCCGCGCACGCATCTATCAGTCGGCCCGTCAGGCGCTGGAAAACGGACTGAAGAAGCAGCAGATCGAAGACCCGGATCTGATTGCGAAACAACGCCACCGGCTCGAAGCGGTCATTCATGCGATCGAGACCGAAGAACGCGCTGCGTTGCGGCGTGCCGCTGCACCACCGGTCGTCAGCCTCGGTGAAGCAGGCGAGCGGGCAGCGCCGAATGCGGCGGCTGCGGACCTTTCCGTTTCTGCCCGGCGAGAGCCGGCTCTCGGCGGACAAGGACGTGCGGCGCAAGGCGAGAGCGACCTCGGCGCCCTGCGCGCTGATCGCGACGACTCGCTCGCCTCGGGTCGGCCCGTCGCTACACCAGCATCTCCATCGTCGGGTGGCAAGGTCGCACCCGCCGCACCTGACTTGGGCGCTGCCGACAAGCGCCCCCGCAAGCGCCGGCGCGGGCGCTTGCTTTCCTTCGCCATGGTCCTGGCAACGCTCGCGGCGGCAGCCGGCGCTGCTGTCTGGTGGATCCAGACCAACGACCTGCTGAAGTCTCCGGCCGAGCGCGACACCAATGTCGCCAATCCGCCTGCCACGGTGGAATCGGAAGATTTCGAAGGCGCCGCACGGCTTCAGAACCTCGGCGCACAGGAAGGCTTCTCCGGCGATTGGGTCGAGGTTTTCACAGCGGCGAACGCCGCCGCGATCAAGCCGGGCGTGCGCGCCACCGTCGAGCCTTTGAACGACGAGGGCGGAGAGCGCGTGCGCGTGACGTCGGCAGTCGCCGGCAAGGATGGAGATCTCGTCTTCGAAATTCCCGCCGATATCCTTGAGCAGCTCTCGGGCAAATCATCGACACTGGCGCTCACGGTCCAGGCCGCGCCCGGCAAGACCGCGGAATTTTCCGTCGAATGCGACTTCTCTTCGCTCGGCGCCTGCGGCCGCCACCGGTTCACCGTTCATGACGAACGCCTCGACATGCTTTTCAAGGTTTCGTTCGAGCAGAGCCCTGCGCCAAGCAGCCCGGGCAGGCTCGTGCTCAATAGCGACGTCAGCGGAGCGGGCAACAGCCTGGATATTTTTGCGATCCGCGTGCTGCCGGGTCAGTGATGCGGTCAACCGCTTCGCGGATCATTTCAGGAATCCCGGTCCGGAACCGACGATCTTGTCGTCGATCTCGCCGATGGCCGCCTTGTCCTTGCCGTCGTAGTCCAGGTTCTTGAGCATGTGGCGGATCAGGTTGATCCGGGCTCGGCGCTTGTCGTTGCCGCGGATGACAGTCCAGGACGCATGGTCGGTGTGCGTCTCCTTGAGCATCCGGTCGCGCTTTTCGGTATAGTCATCCCACTTGTTCAGTGCCGCGATGTCCATCGGCGACAGCTTCCAGATTTTCAACGGATCATGCCGGCGGTCATGGAAGCGCTTCAATTGCATCTCCCGGCCGATATTGAGCCAGAACTTGAAGAGCTGGATGCCCTCGTCGGCAATCATCTTCTCGAAGCGGGGCGCCTGTTTGAGAAAATGCTCGTATTGCTCGGGCGTGCAGAAACCCATGACCGGTTCGACGCCGGCGCGGTTGTACCAGGAGCGATCGAAGAGTACGAATTCGCCAGCGGTCGGAAAGGTCGCCACGTAGCGCTGGAAATACCATTGGCCGCGTTCGGTCTCGGTCGGCTTGGTAAGCGCGACGATGCGAGCGGAACGAGGATTCATATAGGCCATTGTCGCGTGGATGGCGCCGCCCTTGCCGGCCGCGTCGCGCCCTTCGAAAACGGCCATCACGCGCTTGCCGGTAGCCTGCATCCAGAACTGGACCTTGACGAGTTCGATCTGAAGTTTCGTCAGCGTTTCTTCGTACTCGTCCTCGTCGAGCTTCTTCTTGTAGGGGTAATCGTCGGAGGAAAAGGCCTCGTCATCGATCCATTTCGGCAATTCAGGAATGTCGATATCGAAGATGCGGGACTTGCCGCCGATCCGCAGTTCGACCGCCCGGCTCTCCGGTTCGGACTGGGCTGCCGCCGTTTCTGCCGCCATCTGCTTTGCCTCCCGCTGACGCTCGATTTCTCTGAAAGAGGCCATAATTGCGTTGCGGATTCAAGCATGTCGTGAAAATCATGTCATGAACCAGCGCTATCTCTCTGCCTTCGCGGTGCGTGATCAGGAGGGCGCAATTGAGTCATGAGGATGTTGTGTTGGACAATGCAAGGGTGCTCTGGCGGGCCCTGCTGCCGAAGCTGAAGGCGGAACGGTGGGTTCTCGGCCTTTCGGTCTTGCTGGCCGTTCTCGCTACGCTCGCCGGTATTCATATCCTTGCCGTATTGCCGTTCTGGATCGTGCTTGCCGCGGCGCTGCTCAATCGCAGCGTGCCGTCCGTGCAGCCGGCTCCGGTAACCGCTGTTGCGACCGAAAAGGGAGGAGACCCGCTGGTCCCGGCGTTGAATGCGCTCGACATGCCCGTGCTCGTCGTTGCGGCGGATGAAACCGTGCTCTTTCAGAACGTTGCTGCCGAAAAGGCGTTCGGCAGCATTCCCCCGAATACCGACCTTTCCGCACGCGTCCGTTCACCCGGCATTCTCGATATGGTTCGCGAGACCATCGCCACCGGCAAGATCAATCAGATCGAACACACCGAGAGGCTACCGTCGGATACTGTCTATGTCGTCAGGGTCGCACCCGCCGAGATTGAAGCCGATGCTTCGAACCGGCGCATCTTCCTGCTGACCTATCGCGACATTTCGCAAGTGCGCCGTATCGACCGGATGCGCTCCGATTTCGTCGCCAATGCCAGCCATGAACTGCGCACGCCACTCGCATCGCTGCGCGGCTTCATCGAAACGCTGCAGGGTCCGGCGCGCAACGACCTGAAGGCACAGGAGAGATTCTTCGGCATCATGCACGAGCAGGTCACCCGCATGAGCCGTCTCGTCGATGACCTCCTGTCGCTCTCCAGGCTCGAACTAAAGTCACATCTTGCTCCCGAGGACATGGTCGACCTGGCGCCGCTGCTCGGGCATGTGCGCGACAGCCTGCTGCCGCTCGCAACCGAGCTTGACGTCACGATCTCGCTCGATGTTCCTGATGCGCCGGTTTTCGTCCCGGGAGATCGCGACGAATTGATCGAGGTCTTCGAGAACCTGATCGAGAACGCGTGCAAGTATGGACAGGAAGGCAAGAAGGTGGATGTCCGGCTGACCGGAGACCAGGGCAAGCAGGCCGAGGTGACTGTCGAGGATTACGGGCGAGGCATTCCGGCCGAGCACGTACCGCGAATTACCGAACGTTTTTATCGCGTTAACGTGGAGGCGAGCCGCTCCAAAAAAGGCACCGGCCTGGGGCTCGCCATCGTCAAGCATATCCTCACGCGCCACCGTGCCCGTCTCCTAATTCATTCGGAGGTCGGGAAGGGTACGATCTTCACGGTCCGCTTCTGACACAAAACGTCGCCGGCGCATCGCGGATGTCGAAATTACGAAGCTTCTTCAATGACATAGACTGTCATAAATGTTTCACCGAATTGACATAAAAGGTGTGACCATCGGCGGCTAACTAGGGGCGGCCGATCATACGGCGAAGAGAGCGCTGGAATTGAAGCGCACCAACACAAGCCCATTCCGGGAGAACATCTATGAAAGCTCTTAAACTCACTGTAGCGGCGCTGGTCGCCTCCGCCGCGTTCGCGGGCGCCGCAGCGGCTCGCGACCAGATCAAGCTCGTCGGTTCCTCGACTGTGTTCCCCTATTCGCAGGCTGTGGCCGAAGAGTTCGCCAACAAGTCCGGCAAGACAGCTCCGGTCGTCGAGTCCACCGGTACCGGCGGCGGCTTCAAGGCCTTCTGCGGCGGCGTAGGCGAAGATTTCGCTGACGTCACCGGCGCGTCGCGCGCCATCAAGGAATCCGAAGTGAAGCTCTGCGCCGACAACGGCGTGAACGACATCACCGAAGCGATGATCGGTTATGACGGCCTCTCGATCGCTGTTTCGCGCGCCAACGAAACCGACTGGAATCTCACCGAAGAACAAATCTTCAAGGCTCTTGCAGCCGAGCTTCCGGACGGCAAGGGTGGCTTCGTCGCCAACCCGAACAAGAAGTGGTCGGACATCGACGCTTCGCTTCCGGACACCAACATCGTTGCCTTCGGCCCGCCGCCGACCTCCGGCACGCGTGACGCCTTCGTCGAACTCGTCATGCACGACGGCTGCAAGGGCCTGCCGGGCATGGCCGACCTGAAGAAGGCCGATGAAAAGAAGTGGACCGAAGTCTGCTCGCGCATGCGCCAGGACGGTCCGTTCGTCGAAGCCGGCGAAAACGACAACCTGATCGTGCAGCGCCTTGAATCCGACCCGAACTCGGTCGGCATCTTCGGCTACTCGTTCCTCTACGAAAACTCCGACAAGCTGAAGGCCATCAAGGTCAACAATGTTGAAGTTAACTTCGACACGATCGCTGATGGATCCTACCCGGTCGCTCGCCCGCTCTTTGTCTACATCAAGAACGCTCACCGCGACGTCATTCCGGGCATGAAGGAGTTCCTGGAAGAGTTCGTCTCCGACGCGGCTCTCGGACCGGATGGCTACCTGGCAGAGCGCGGCCTGACGCCGCTCGACGACGCCAAGCGCGGCGAAGTCCAGAAGGCTGTTTCCGAAGCCAAGAAGCTCGGATCGTAACTCAGGCATTGGGGCTGGCTGCCGCCTGTGGTAGGCAGCCCCACCTTTTGATCTGGGGGCCACGATGTCCGGATATTTGTTAGCCATTTTGGCGCTTGCGGCGCTTGTTATGCACTTTGTCGGCTCTGCGCGCGCACGCGCGACGCAAAACGGAGCTTCTGAAAAAACCCATTCGCGACCGATCTACCACGGTCTGAATGCCGCCATCTGGACCGGTGTGCCTGCCTTCATCTTCCTTTTGCTGTGGCTGGCCGGGCAGAACAGCGTCATCAATCAACTGGTTGTCGCCAGTTTTCCTGGCTCGGAAAGCCTCGACGCGACCACTCGTTCTCTTATTATGAGCGAAGTCCGCCAGGTCGCGGCCGGGAATATCTTCAAGGAACCGACCCCCGAAATCCAGGCTGCCGTTACGCATCTGAAGTCGCTTCAGCAGATTTCGGCCATTGCGATGGTCGCTGTCATCGCAGCCCTGATGGCGATCGGTGCCTTCCTCGGCTACAAGGTCATCGGCAACCGCTTCCGGGCACGCCATAGCGTCGAGCGTTCCGTCACCTACTTCATGATGTTCTCGTCGCTCGTCGCGATCGTGACGACCCTCGGCATCATCGCCTCGCTTGTCTTCGAGGCGCTCCAGTTCTTTGCGAAGGTGCCGATCACCGAATTCCTGTTCGGGTTGCGCTGGGAGCCGCAGATTGCCATCCGCGCGGACCAGGTGGCGGGGCAGGGCGCATTCGGCGTCATTCCGGTTCTCTTCGGCACCTTCGTGATCTCGCTCATCTCGATGATCGTCGCCGTTCCGACCGGAATCCTTTCGGCGATCTATCTGACGGAATATGCCGACAAGCGTTTCCGCGCGGTGATCAAGCCGCTGCTCGAAATCCTGGCAGGCGTTCCAACCGTCGTGTACGGCTTCTTCGCCGTTCTCACTGTGGCGCCTGCCGTGCGCAGCCTCGGCATCAGCCTCGGGATCGAATCCTCTCCGAACAGCGCTCTGGCGGCCGGGGCGGTGATGGGCGTCATGATCATCCCGTTCATCTCCTCGCTTTCCGACGATGCTCTCGCGGCCGTGCCGACGGCGATGCGCGAGGGTTCTTTTGCTCTCGGCGCCACGAAGGGTGAAACCATCCGGAAGGTTCTGCTTCCGGCGGCATTGCCCGGCATCGTCGGCGGCGTATTGCTAGCGCTCAGCCGCGCCGTCGGGGAAACGATGATCGTCGTGATGGCCGCGGGCCTGATCGCGAAGATGACGGTGAACCCGTTCGACGCGGTTACGACAGTGACCGTGCAGATCGTCACGCTTCTCATCGGCGACTCCGAATTCGACAATCCGAAGACACTGGCGGCGTTCGCGCTGGGTCTGATCCTCTTCATCGTGACGCTCATCCTGAACCTCATCGCTCTGCGCACCGTGCGGAAGTACCGGGAGAAATATTGATGTCCAGCGCAGCACTGACCGACACCGTCTCAGCGGCCGGCGTGGACTGGCACTCCGACGAGATGAAAGCCCGACGGAGGGCCCGGTACGCCTCCGACCGACGGCTGCAGATCTATGGCATCATCGCAATTACGTTCGCGCTGGGCTTCCTCGCAATTCTCGTCGGCTCGCTTACCTTCACGGGCTACACGGCCTTCACGCAGACCGTCGCGACCATCGAAATCGATCTGTCGACGGCAAAAGTAGATCCGGCGAACATTGGCGAGGCCGACTGGCGCGGCATCGTCCGTGGCGCATTGCGGGCACAGGTGCCTGAGATGCGCAGAAGCGATGAACGCAAGTTCTTCGAAATGTTCACCTCGTCGGCACCATTCCTCGTACGCGATGCCGTCGTTGACGACCCCGGCCGGTTGACCGGCAAGAGCAGCTTCACCATTCCGATGGCCGATCCCGTCGATCAGTTGGCCAAGGGCGCGATCAGCCGCGACATCCCGGAGAACCAACGCCGCATCAATGACAAGCAGATCGGCATGTACGATCAGTTGGTCGCCAATGGCGTGATCTCGAAGCCGTTCAACTGGGGTCTATTCTTCAATGCCGACAGCCGCTTCCCGGAGCTTGCGGGTCTGGCGGGTGCGATCTCTGGCTCGTTCTGGTCGCTGCTGGTGTGCTTCGTGATCAGCTTCCCGATCGGGATCGCCGCTGCGATCTATCTCGAAGAGTTCGCGCCGAAGAACAGGTTCACTGACCTCATTGAGGTGAACATCAACAACCTGGCCGCCGTGCCCTCCGTGGTGTTCGGTCTGCTCGGCCTTGCGGTTTTCCTCGGATGGCTAGGCTTGCCCCGCTCCGCTCCGCTCGTCGGTGGCTTCGTTCTCGCGTTGATGACGCTGCCGACGCTTATCATCGTGACCCGCGTATCACTGAAGTCGGTACCGTCCTCGATCCGCGAGGCCGCGCTCGGCGTGGGTGCGTCGAAGCACGAGGCGATCTTCCACCACATCCTGCCGCTTGCGATGCCGACCGTCATGACCGGCAGCATCATCTCGCTGGCAAGAGCGCTCGGCGAAACCGCACCGCTGCTGCTGATCGGCATGAACGCCTTCATCACCAGCCCGCCCGAGGGCGTCTTCGCTGCATCCACCGCACTACCGACACAGATCTACATCTGGGCCGATAGCCCCGAACGCGGCTTCGTTTCCCGAACCTCCGCTGCAATCCTGGTTCTTCTGGCATTCCTCGTGCTGATGAACGGGATCGCGATATTTCTCAGGCAGCGCTTCGAGCGCCGCTGGTAGGGAGAAACAGAGATGAATATTATGTCCGAAGCAGCAGTTGAAAAGGCGCTGGATCAGAAGATGAGCGATGCAAACTTCAAGATGGTCGGAAAGGACGTATCCGTCTACTACGGCGAGAAGCGCGCTCTCTTCGACGTGAACCTGAATGTTCGCAAGAATACCGTGACGGCGCTGATCGGTCCCTCGGGCTGCGGCAAGTCGACTTTCCTGCGCACGCTCAACCGCATGAACGACACCATCGAAGGCTGCCGCGTAACCGGCAAGATCACGCTCGACCAGTCGGACATCTACGATCCGAGCGTGGACGTGGTCGAACTCAGGGCTCGCGTCGGCATGGTGTTCCAGAAGCCGAACCCATTCCCGAAATCGATCTACGAGAACATCGCCTACGGCCCGCGCATCCATGGTCTGTCGCGTAACAAGTCCGACCTGGATCAGATCGTCGAGAACAGCCTGGTGAAGGCTGGCTTGTGGAACGAAGTCAAGGATCGGCTGCTAGAGCCGGGCACCGGCCTCTCCGGCGGCCAGCAGCAGCGCCTCTGCATCGCGCGTGCCGTTGCGGTCAGCCCCGAAGTGATCCTGATGGACGAGCCCTGCTCGGCGCTCGATCCGATCGCCACCGCGAAGGTCGAGGAGCTCATTCACGAGCTGCGCGCGAATTTCACGATCGTCATCGTGACCCATTCGATGCAGCAGGCTGCGCGTGTTTCGCAACGCACCGCCATGTTCCACCTCGGCAATCTCGTCGAGGAGAACGACACCGACAAGATGTTCACCAATCCGGATGATCAGCGCACGCAGGACTATATTATGGGTCGGTTCGGCTAAAGCGACTTCCAACCCTTACGATTGATGAAGGTCCGTCCAGACCAGCGCGCGCCTTGAGGAAACGAAAATGACTCATGCACACATAACGTCCGCCTTCGACGAGGAGTTGAAATATCTCACGCGCCGGATCTCCGAGATGGGCGGGCTTGCCGAGCAGATGGTGGCGGACTCTGTCCGGGCGCTGGTGAACTCGGATCTGGCCTTGGCGCAGAAGGTGATTTCCGACGACGCGATCCTCGATGACGCCGAGCGTCAGATCGGCGAGAAGGCGATCGTCACCATCGCCAAGCGTCAGCCGATGGCGTCGGATCTCCGCGAGATCATGGGGTCGATCCGGATCGCCGCCGATTTGGAGCGCGTCGGCGACCTCGGCAAGAATACCGCCAAACGGGTGATCGCGGTCGCCGGATCCGGCATTCCGCGCAAGCTTGCGCGTGGCCTGGAGCATCTTGCGGAGTTGGCTTTGGTCCAGCTCAAGGAAGTGCTCGACGTCTTTGCGTCCCGTTCGCCGGAAAAGGCGAACAGCATCCGCGAGCGCGATGAAGAGATCGACGCGATCTACACGTCGCTTTTCCGCGAACTGCTGACCTATATGATGGAAGATCCGCGCAACATCACACCGTGCACGCATCTTCTCTTCTGCGCCAAGAACATCGAGCGTATCGGCGACCATGCGACCAACATCGCCGAAACGATCTATTACATGGCGACGGGTGCTCAGCTGCAAGGCGAACGGCCGAAGGACGACACGACGTCGACGCTGGGCTCCGTGACGGACTAGAGCGATTCCATGAAGACGGTTTTTCGTCCGGAGTTGCGTCGTTCAGAGAGTCAGATCGTTTCACTGTTTCAATGAAACGATCTAGGGCGCCCGATACCGCATGCCGAGGTGCATGCGTTAATCTTGTCCCGGTCGCGATTATTCGCGGCCCGTATTGTGCCGCGGTGGCATGATGGCACCCGCGCGTGGGAAGGAGCATGACCGAATGTTGCCGAAGATCGCTGTTGTCGAGGACGAGGAGGCGCTGAGCGTCCTCCTGCGCTACAATCTCGAGGCCGAAGGATTCGACGTCGATACGATCCTGCGTGGAGACGAGGCTGAAATCCGCCTTCAGGAGCGGTTGCCCGATCTATTGATCCTCGACTGGATGCTGCCCGGCGTGTCCGGCATCGAACTTTGCCGCCGGCTGCGGCAGAGGCCGGAAACGGAGCGCCTGCCGATCATCATGCTGACCGCGCGCGGCGAGGAAAGCGAGCGGGTTCGCGGTCTCGCCACCGGCGCGGACGACTATGTCGTAAAGCCGTTCTCTACGCCGGAACTGATGGCGAGGGTGAAGGCGATGCTGCGGCGCGCCAAGCCCGAGGTACTTTCGACGCTCTTGCGCTGCGGCGACATCGAACTCGATCGCGAGACGCACCGCGTCCACAGGCGCAGCCGCGAGGTTCGGCTCGGACCGACGGAGTTCCGGCTCCTGGAGTTCCTGATGTCCTCACCGGGGCGCGTATTCTCCCGTTCACAGCTTCTCGACGGCGTGTGGGGCCATGACATCTATGTCGACGAGCGCACCGTGGACGTGCATGTCGGCCGTCTGCGCAAGGCGCTGAACTTTTCGAACATGCCCGATGTCATTCGCACCGTGCGCGGTGCCGGCTATTCACTTGAAAGCTGAACGCGCCGCTGTTGTCCGCGTTCTGCAGACATAAAAAAGAGGCCCTTGGGCCCCTTTTTTTCATTTGCGTTCGCAAGAACCGATCAGCGCATCCGCCGGCGCTCGCCGGAAGGCTGATAGGCGAGCCGCGTGTGATAGCTGCAATAGGGCGACGATTCCGGCGAGTCATTGCCGCAGAAATGGAACTCTTCCTTCAAAGGGTCGCCGATCGGCCACTTGCAGGTACGCTCGTTGAGCTCCGTCAGGCCGAGGCGGCGGGACATCGGAACGACGACGTTCGGTGCGAGTTCGAGGTCCTGATCCGCGACGAGATCGACTTCGATCTCTTCCTTGAGCACGGTGGCACCAGCGGTGCGGGTGACGGTGCGGGTTGTGACACGCGCGGCGTAATTCGGCGCGCGGGGAGCAGAAGTGGTGCGCTTGGGGCGTGCGGCAGCAGTGGTGCCCCCGGCCTTGGCCCGCCCCGGAAGGCTCAGCCGGTGAACCTTGCCGATAACGGCATTGCGGCTGACGCCACCCAGTTGTGCCGCGATCTGGCTGGCGCTCAGGCCTTCCGACCACAGCTTCTTCAGTTTCTCCACCCGCTCGTCAGTCCAGTTCATTCTGCACTCTCCGTTCTCGGCGTTGGATGGCAGAATCCATCACCATGCTCCGGAAAAACTCCGGAGCTGCAACGCGATAACTCTTTTGGTGACTAGGTCCGCCGCATGCGTCTAGTAATTGAATATTAACCTACTGGCAGGGTGACTCCGTGGCAAGAGTCGCAGGAATCGCGCCGAATCGATTTTGGGGTTTTCCCCAACTTGCTCGCTGGCCGTTGCATTTTTGCAAGCCCTCGCCGGACGTTTTTTCGCACGTCGGAATCCGCGCCTTCAGGGCCGTTGCAAGCCTTGGTTTTGTTGACATTGCGGTGCGAAATAGGAATAGTGCCTGCGCCGCCGAAAGGCGGCATTTTTGATTTTTATCGGACGCGATCAGCCGATATCGATGCCAACAGGACGGAAGGAGAAGTTCGCCATGGCCGCAACAACGCCGCTCTACGACACCTATATGCGCGCGCCGTTGCGTTTCGAGCGAGGCGAGGGCGTCTGGCTTGTTGCCGAAGACGGCTCGCGCTATCTCGATTTTGCCGCCGGGGTCGCCGTGAACTCGCTTGGCCATGCCCATCCGCACCTCGTCGAAGCGCTGAAGGCGCAGGCGGACAAGGTCTGGCATCTTTCCAATCTCTACGAGGTTCCCGGGCAGGAAAGCCTGGCCCGCCGGCTGACGGCCGTGACCTTCGCGGACCGCGTGTTCTTCACCAATTCGGGTGCGGAGGCGCTCGAATGCGCGATCAAGACTGCGCGCCGCTATCATTTCGCCAAAGGGCATCCGGAAAAGTTCCATATCATCACCTTCGAAGGTGCCTTCCATGGCCGCACGATCGCGACGATCGCGGCCGGCGGCCAACAGAAATACATCGAGGGTTTCGGGCCAAAGGCGCCAGGCTTCTATCAGGTTCCTTTCGGCGACCTCGCTGCGGTCAAGGATGCGATCAATGACGAGACGGCGGCGATCCTGATCGAACCGATCCAGGGCGAGGGCGGCATTCGCCTGGCCAGCAAGGAGTTTCTGCAGGAGCTGCGGGCGCTTTGCGACGAGTTCGGCCTGCTGCTGATCCTCGACGAGGTTCAGTGCGGCGTCGGTCGGACCGGCAAGCTCTTCGCCCATGAATGGGCCGGCATCCGGCCCGACATCATGGCGGTCGCCAAAGGCATCGGCGGCGGCTTTCCGCTGGGCGCCTGCCTTGCGACCGAAGAGGCGGCCGCTGGCATGGTCACGGGCACGCACGGCTCGACCTATGGCGGCAATCCGCTGGCAATGGCAGTCGGCAACGCAGTCCTCGACGTTGTTCTCGCCGAGGGTTTCCTGGACCAGGTGCGCGACGTCGCTCTCGTTTTCCGGCAGGGGCTTGCGTCGCTCAAGGACCGCTATCCGGATGTGATCGAGGAAATCCGCGGGGACGGACTTATGCTCGGTATCAAGGCAAAGGTGCCCTCGGCCGATCTGTTGAAAGCAATCCGTGCGGAGAAGCTGCTTGTTGTTCCGGCCGGCGAAAACGTGCTGCGCCTGTTGCCGCCGTTGATCACCACTGCCGCCGAAGCCCGAGAAGGGCTCGCAAGGCTTGAGCGTGCCGCCGAAGCGGTCAGAAGCAACAGCGGCAATGCGGCGGCCTGAACGGCCTGACTTTCACGACAGGAATTTTGAGTGATGACCGGTACCAGACACTTTCTCGATCTTTCGGCGATGACAGCTGCCGACTTGAGGACGATCATTGACGACGCCCGCGTTCGCAAGACGGCGACCAAAGCCGGCACCGCTGAACGGCCGCTTGCCGGCAAGATGCTCGCGATGATTTTCGAGAAGCCCTCCACCCGCACGCGCATCTCCTTTGACGTCGGCATGCGCCAGCTCGGTGGCGAGACGCTGTTTCTTTCCGGAACCGAAATGCAGCTTGGCCGAGCCGAGACGATCGGCGATACGGCAAAGGTTCTTTCGCGCTACGTCGACGCCATCATGATCCGCACGACAAATCATCGCCGGCTGTTGGAACTCGCCGAACACGCCACGGTGCCGGTGATCAATGGATTGACCGATGATACGCATCCCTGCCAGATCATGGCAGACATCATGACGTTCGAGGAGCATCGCGGGCCCGTCAAGGGCAAGACGATCGCCTGGGCGGGCGATGGCAACAACGTGCTCCATTCGCTGATCGAAGGCTCGGCGCGTTTCGGATATCGCATGAACATGGCGGTGCCGCTCGGTTCCGAGCCGCAAGACAAGTTCCTCAACTGGGCGCGCAGCCATGGCGGTGAGATCCTGCTTTGCCACGAGGCCGAGGAGGCCGTCGCGGGAGCCAATTGCGTCGTCACCGACACGTGGGTATCGATGAACCAGGAGCACCGCGCCCGCGGCCACAATGTTTTCCAGCCCTACCAGGTCAATGGGGCATTGATGAAGCACGCCGCGCCGGACGCACTGTTCATGCACTGCCTGCCGGCGCACCGCGGCGAAGAGGTGACGGACGAGGTTATCGACGGCCCACAATCGGTTGTCTTCGACGAGGCGGAGAACCGGTTGCATGCACAGAAATCGATCCTTGCCTGGTGCATGGGCATCGTCTGACGAGCGCGGTGCCGGTCTTTTGACGGCATTCCGCCCTGATCCGAAGACCCGGTCGTTTTGGGTGGTCCTGGAATGGCCGGCGCGGGACCGTCGGAGACCGGAAGCCTGTGGAACCGGGGTGCCTATTGAATTTGCCGAGCTGAAACACAATTTAGGCGGCATGAGGCCGGCTCCGGTCATGCTGCCGGATAGTGGCCGCCAATCAGTCATTGTGCATTGTGAGCGCGTGCCGCGCACCGTCGGAATGCACGTGCCTTCTGGACAAAATCCGATCGCGACAGGGTCAAACGAAATAACGGGCAGACTGCGCCGGGGTATCGATGTCCCCACGCACCTCGCCCGCGATGCAAGGAGCAAGATATGACAGAAACAGCGCGGGGGCTTGGCGAATTCGATTTTGCCGGCGACGACCATGTCGTGCCCTTCCACGTCGAGGGGCTCGACGTGCGCGGCCGCGCCGTGCAGCTCGGCCCTATGCTCGATGCCATCCTGGAGCGGCACAATTATCCGCTGCCCGTGGCGCGGCTGGTCGCAGAGACCGTGGTGCTGACGGTACTGCTCGGCACGTCGCTGAAGTTCGAGGGCAAGCTGATCGTTCAGACTCAGGGCGACGGTCCGGTCGATCTCGTCGTGGCGGATTTTTCGACGCCGGACCGGGTCCGGGCCTACGCCCGTTACAGCCAGGAGGCTCTGGCTGCCGCGGAGGAGGGGGGGCGTACGCAGCCCCACGAACTCCTTGGCAGGGGCGTTCTTGCCTTCACCATCGACCAAGGCGCCGACATGCAGCGCTACCAGGGTATTGTCGAACTCGACGGTGCAACGCTCGAGGAAATCGCCGGTGTCTATTTCCGCCAGTCGGAGCAGATCCCGACCAAGGTGCGCCTTGGTGTCGCCGAGCTTCTCGATCGCGACGAAAACGGCAAGCCGCGGCACCGCTGGCGCGCCGGCGGCATGGTTGCCCAGTTCCTGCCGGACGCTCCCGAACGCATGCGCCAGCCGGACCTTCCGGGCGGTGACGGCGACGAGGGGGAGGAGATGTTCCACCTCGTTGAGGAAGATGATCTCTGGTCGGAGGCGAAGGTGATGGTCGAGACGATCGACACTGACGAGCTGACCGACCCGACCGTCGGAACGGAAAGGCTGCTCTATCGGCTGTTCCACGAACGCGGGGTCCGTGTCTATCAGCCGCAAGCGGTCTATGATCGCTGCAGCTGCTCGCGCGAGAAGATCCGCGGGGTGTTGTCGGGGCTCGACAGCGATGACATCGAAAGCAGCATCGAAGACGGCGTGATCAAGGTGACGTGCGAGTTCTGCTCCACCACCTATCGTTTCGAGGCGAGCGAGGTGCGTCCCCAGTGATGAGCTATCGGGGCCGCACTCTCAGTTGAGGGTGCGCACAAGCCCGGGCGAATCGAGCGAGAAGGCGGGGATCGCCACATTGAATGTCTCCCCGCCTTCGGCCTCCATGCTGTAATGGCCGAACATGACGCCGGAGGGGGTATCCAGTGGGCAACCGGAGGAATATTCGTAAGTGTCGCCGGGGTTGAGCAGAGGCTGCTCCCCGATCACGCCGGGGCCGCTCACTTCGTCCACCTGGCCGTTCTCGTCGGTAATGTGCCAGTAACGGGTCATCAGGCGAACCGAGATATCGGAGTGGTTCGATATCACGATGCGGTAACCCCAGACATAGCGGCTATCGTCCGGATCCGACTGTTCTTCCAGATAATACGGTTCAACCGTGACCTCGATGTCGCGAGTCAGGGCACGATACATGTGCACACCCTATGCCAAATCTATTCGGGTATTTTACTGCAATATGGTTTCGGCAAGAATAACAGCAAGATTGCACAAGTCCCATTCAAATTAGACGGAGCCGAAATCCATGCTGGACGGTGCGGTGCGCAGGCGGCTTGATCCACTCCTTGACGGACTGGGCGTCGCTCTCGTGAAGCGGGGCGTAAATGCCGACGCTATCACCATTTTCGGCCTCGGCCTCGGACTGCTGGCCGCCGGCCTCATCGGACACGGGTTCTATCTCGCCGGCGCCGTCATGATCCTGCTCAGCAGGTTGTGCGACGGTCTCGACGGGGCGATCGCACGCGCCAGCCGCAGCACGGATTTCGGCGGTTTTCTCGATATCGTCCTCGACTTTGCATTCTACGGCGCGATACCGCTCGCCTTCATCGTTGCGGATCCGGTTGCAAACGGCCTTGCTGGCGCGTTTCTGCTTTTCTCTTTTTATGTCAACGGTTCGACGTTTCTCGCCTATGCCACCATCGCCGAGAAGCGAGCAATGACGACCAGCGTGCGCGGGACAAAGTCGCTCTATTTCACGACAGGGCTCGCCGAAGCGACCGAAACCATTATCGTCTTCCTGGCCTTCTGCCTGTTTCCCGGCTGGTTCCCGCTGCTCGCATCCTTATTCGCGATCGTCTGTCTTTACACGGCGGTGTCGCGCATCGTTCTTGCCCGCCTCAGTTTCCCCGAGCCGCGATAAAAACCGCCCGTGCGTGCGCGCGCGGTTTCGGAGCAATTTCAGGAAGCGCGTATAGCGGTTTTCCGTCCGGAATTGCGTCGTTTCAAAGAGTTGGATGCGGTTTGATCAGGCCTTCACACCTTTCAAAGCACGGGCGAAATCCTCGATGAGATCCTCGCTATCCTCGATGCCGGCGGAGAAGCGCACGGTGCCGGCGGAGATGCCGAGTTCGGCGCGTGCCTCGTCCGTCAGGTTCT
Source organism: Sinorhizobium sp. 8-89 (assembly GCF_030124325.1). Taxonomy (GTDB): domain Bacteria; phylum Pseudomonadota; class Alphaproteobacteria; order Rhizobiales; family Rhizobiaceae; genus Sinorhizobium. Next base: position 72,110 of record NZ_JASKLR010000018.1, on the reverse strand, counting down.
TGTGCGTGGTCGTCGCCGGGTGGGTGATCAGGCTCTTGGAATCGCCGAGATTGTTGGAAATGCGGGTGATTTCCAACGCGTTCTGGAGAGCGAAGGCCGCCTCCTTGCCGCCCTTGAGTTCGAAGGCGACCAGCGTCGAGCCGCCGCTCATCTGCTTGGCGATGATGTCCGCCTGCGGATGGTCCTTGCGGCCGGGATAGATGACGCGCTCGACTTGCGGCTGTTCCGCCAGAAAATCGGCAAGTCGGCGGGCGCTCTCGGTCTGCTGCTTCACGCGCAGAGGAAGCGTCTCGACGCCCTTGAGCAGGGTCCAGGCATTGAACGGTGACATCGCAGGGCCGGTATGGCGGAAATAGTCGTGCAGGTTCTCGTCGATCCATTCCTTGCTGGAAAGCACGACGCCGCCGAGGCAACGGCCCTGGCCGTCAATGTGTTTGGTGGCGGAGTAGACGACCACATGGGCGCCGACTTCCAGCGGCTTCTGGAAGAGGGGCGTGGCGAACACGTTGTCGACAACAAGCTTGGCGCCGATTTGATCGGCAAGCTTCGCGACGCCGGCGATGTCGATCACTTCGAGCGTCGGGTTGGTCGGGCTTTCGAGGAAGAAGACCTTGGTGTTCGGGCGAACCGCCTTCTCCCAGTTTACGAGATCGCGACCATCCACCAGCGTGCATTCGACGCCGTATTTGGGGGCGAGCGTTTCCACGACCCACCGGCAGGAACCGAACAATGCGCGTGCAGCCACGATATGGTCGCCGGCCTTTACCTGGCAGAGGATCGCCGCGGAGACAGCTGCCATGCCCGACGCGGTGGCACGGGCGTCTTCGGCCCCTTCGAGCATGCACATGCGCTTCTCGAACATGTCATTGGTCGGACTGCCGTAGCGCGCATATATGAAGCCGTCGGTCTCGCCCTTGAAACGGGCTTCCGCCGCTTCGGAGGTTTCGTAGACGAAACCCTGTGTCAGAAAGATCGCTTCGGAAGTCTCGCCGTACTGCGAGCGGAGGGTCCCACCGTGAACGAGTTGGGTTGCCGGGCGCCAGGTCTTGCTCATGCGACAATCACTTTCAAAACAAAAAAACCGGCCGCGAAACGGGCCGGTTTGACACCCGGCCTTTTTAGCTACTTGTTTAACGTGGCTGCAAGCCGACCGGCCAAATCACCACGGGATAAAGCTCCAATACTGCCTGGGCGTGCTTGCGTCAATTCCCGGAGTTTGGTTTTGTCTGGCAACTGGAATGAGGATCGGAATGGCTCGCGAGACAGGAATTTTGGCCGACCGCGCAATTGCCGCGCTGTTCGCCACGAGACGCTTGAAAAGCGAGAGGCCGCTGGATGAAGACCAGATCCAGCCGGCGAGCCTCGACCTGCGTCTCGGCGCCAAGGCGTTTCGCGTCAGGGCGAGCTTCATGCCCGGTCCCGCCCATCTCGTTGCCGACAAGCTGGACCGGCTGAAACTGCACGTCATCGACCTCAGCGAGGGCGCGGTGCTCGAAACCGGCTGCGTCTATATCGTGCCGCTGATGGAGAGCCTTGCACTGCCGGAGAGCATGTCGGCCTCCGCCAATCCGAAGAGCTCGACCGGTCGCCTCGATATCTTCACCCGCGTCATCACCGACAGGGCGCAGGAATTCGACAAGATCCCGGCGGGCTACAGCGGACCGCTCTACCTGGAAATCAGCCCGCGCACCTTTCCGATCGTCGTCAGGCGCGGTTCACGGCTGTCGCAGATCCGTTTCCGCATCGGCCAGGCCATGCTCTCCGAACAGGAGCTTCTGGCGCTGCATGAAAGCGACGTGCTGGTTGCCAGCGAGCGGCCCAATGTCACCGGCGGCGGCATCGCGCTGTCGATCGATCTCAAGGGCACCGGACCGGACGGCCTGATCGGCTATCGCGGCAAGCACCACACCTCGGTGGTCGATGTCGACAAGAAGGCCGAGCACCCGGTCTTCGACTTCTGGGAGCCGCTTTACAGCCGAGGCCGTGACGACCTGATCCTCGATCCGGACGAATTCTATATTCTCGTCTCTCGCGAAGCGGTTCACGTTCCGCCGCTCTACGCAGCCGAGATGACGCCCTTCGATCCGCTCGTCGGCGAATTCCGCGTTCACTATGCCGGCTTCTTCGATCCGGGCTTCGGCCACGCTTCCGCCGGCGGCAGCGGCAGCCGGGCGGTGCTCGAGGTGCGCAGCCACGAAGTGCCGTTCATTCTCGAGCACGGGCAGATCGTCGGCCGCCTCGTCTACGAGCACATGATGGAGCGGCCGGAAGGTCTCTATGGCCTCGACCTCGGCTCGAACTATCAGGCGCAGGGCCTGAAGCTTTCCAAGCATTTCCGCGCCGAGTAAGCCTGCGGCATGTTCCTTGAACAGGGCCCGATTGGAAGAAAAACATGCGGCAATGCGCGTCTGATGACAGGCGCGGCGCTGTAAGTGCTTGACAGATCGCGGCCGTTGATGAAATTTCCGCTTCTGTTGCGGGTGTAGTTCAGTGGTAGAACGCCAGCTTCCCAAGCTTGATGTCGTCGGTTCGATCCCGATCACCCGCTCCACTTTTTCCTGTGGTCTTCCGACAATACTGATCGAACCGCCTTCGTCGCGCCTGCCCGTCTCGTGGAGGTTCCTGTAGCCAGCCGGGCAACATCTCGATAATCTTTCGAAAAACCAAACCGAATCCGCGTGTTCCCGGGCCGCGGCGCCAAGAATCGGATCGCAATGACGCGTGCTCTGAGTCTACGAATTTGCGTTACATTGGCGCTTTGCGCCCTGCTCGTCGCCAAACCGGTGCTTGCGCAACCACGGGATCTACCGCTGCTTTTCGACGCCCGCGAACGTATCGCCCGGCCGGATCTCACCGGGCTTGCACGGCTTCGTTTTCTGACAACGGTCGATTTCCCGCCGTTCAACTTCATTGACCAATCGGGAAAGCTTTCCGGTTTCCACGTCGACCTCGCGCGCGAAATCTGCCGGGAACTGCTGATCGAAGACAAGTGCCAGATCCAGGCCGTGACCTACGCTGAGCTCATCCCGGCGCTTGAGCAGGGCCAGGGCGAGGCCGTCGCGGCGGGCATTGCGGTTCGCCCGGAGTTGCGCCAGCGTTTCGCTTTCTCCAGGGCCTTCATGCAGTTACCGGCCCGTTTTGCCGTCAACACGAAGGCCGAAGAGCCTGTGGCAAGTGCGGTCGAGCTTGAAGGCAAGCCCGTCGGCGTCGTGTCCGGTACAACGCACGAGGCGATGCTCAAGACCTTCTTTCCGAAAATCGAACCCAAGACCTTTCCTGACCGGAACGCCATGCTCTCCGCGTTGCAACAAGGCGGGGTTGCAGCGGTCTTTTCCGACGGCATGCAACTCTCGTTCTGGATTTCGAGCAGCGTTGCCGGCGGATGCTGCGCCTTGCTCGACGGCGCCTATTTCTCGCAGCACTTCCTGGGAGAAGGATTGACGATCATGAACCGCAAGGCCGAGCCGGCCTTGACGCAGGCGATCGATCACGCGCTTTTGGCGCTGTCGCGCAACGGCAGGCTCGAAGAGATTTATCTGCGCTATTTCCCGAATGGCATCTACTGAGCAGAGCCGTATCCGTCTCAGCCTAAATCACGCCGGAACGGCAGCATGAGCGACCAGACGAGCTTGGTCGGCTCCTTGCGTCCGTAGGCCTTGAGGCCGGTCTCGATCGCATCGTCGCCGCTCGCGGGTTGTGCGACATAGGTCGAGAACAGCCGGTCCCAGATGGAAAAATTGAAGCCGTAGTTCGAATCCGTTTCAATTCTCTCGACGGAGTGATGGATGCGATGCATATCGGGAGTGACGATGAAGCGCCGCAATATGCTGTCGGCCCGCTGGGGCAGGCGTAGATTGGCATGGTTGAACATGGCACCGGCGTTGAGGACGATTTCGAACAGCAGCACGGATAGCGCTGGCGCGCCGAGCGCGATGATCACCGCAGCCTTCCAGGCCATCGAGAGAAGAATTTCCAATGGATGGAAGCGGAGCGCCGTCGTCAGGTCGACGCCCGGATCGGCATGGTGGACCCGATGGATGCGCCAAAGGATCGGCAGCTTGTGCGACGCGACGTGCTCCAGCCAGACAGCAAAATCCAGCATGACGAAGGCGATGAGGCCGGCAAGCAGAGGCGGGACGCCGAGCGCGGGCAGCGCTCCGTATCCGCGTGCGTCAGCCCATAGCGCAACCCCTGTGGCCGCAGCCGGAAAGGCAACACGCAGCAGCAGCGAGGAGAGAAGAAGGATCGAGAGGTTCGTCGCCCAACGGCGGGCCTTCAACGCCTTCATGAGTTCCGGTCGCTCAAGACGCGGATGAGAAAGTTCGAAAAGCGCGAGCAGGGTGAAGGCGGCGCCGAAGGCGACCAGCCGCCAGAGGGGTTCCGCAATACCGAAAAACAGCATCTGTCAGGACCTCATCAACGAGGCTGCGCTCCAGTTGAGCGACCGTCGGGCAGCTTTCCACGCGCATTCTTGTGTCTCAGCTTACGAGAATCGAGGACGCAAGACACGCTGGCATCCCGCGGGCGGCGGTTACTTCCGGAAGCGCGCGATGGCGGCGCGTTCGATCGCGGCGCAGGTCAGCTTGTCGAGGCCCAGCCGGTCGCGCAGCAATTGCAACAGCCGGATTTCCTCGTTGCGAATGCGCTGATCGGCGGCGGCAAGCTCGACGGCGAGCGCATAGGCCGTGTCATAAAAACGTTGCGGCAAGGCTTCGCGGATCATTTCGAGAATGACGTCAAGGCCCTCCGGCGCGGAAAGCTGGTTCGCGCATTCGCGACCGATCTCGATCAGTCGATGCTCGTCGAAGCCGTCGAAGGCAGGCAAAAACTGGACGAGCCTGCCGATCCCGGCGAACTCATCGTCGGCCATGTTCCTGTCGACGGCGGACATCATCACCATGACATAGATGAAGGCTTCGTGCTGGCTGAGGCTTGGCGGCATTGTTCTCCGGACTCCTGTAACCGAGTGCAGTCAGAGCAATTCCAGGTGGGCAACGGTTTTCCGTTCGGAATTGCGTAGTTTCAAAGAGTTAGATCGATTTCGCTGTTTCAAAGAAACAGTAAGGTGATCTAGGAATTTCGGGTTGGGCTTACAAGTCCGGTGCTGCGTCGTCCTCGGTCATGCCCGCCGTCGGGTCATCAATGACGAGCGGCGCACGGCCGAGATCGCGCGGGTCATCGCCGTAAAAGCCGCGCTTGGCGCTTCGAGCGGCTTCTGCCCTGGCTTCGAGGGCGGTGCCGGGCAACGGCGTCGCCCAGCCGTTGCTGACCAGCCATTCCGCCGGGTTTTCGGTTCCGATCTTGCAAGCCGCAGTAACGGTTCCCTCGGAACTGTTGTCGGGTTGATCGCAGACGAGGGCGCGCGCTCTCAGGAAGTTGCGAAAGGCGGTGCGTGCGACTATGCCGCAGGGCCAGCTTCGGCCGTTGCCCGCGCAGGTCTTCTCGGCGCTTTCCGGCTCGATATCCTTGAGTTGCACGGTCGTGTCGCCCGAGCGGATCAGCCCGGCTGCAAGCGCGACGGGACGCTGGAAGACCACCGTGGTCGCTGCCGGCTTCTCTTTCGGTTCCGAGAGCTGCGGCCTCGGTGCAATGCGCTCGAGCGGCTGCGCGATACCGTCTTCCGGCAAGGCGAAAAGCTGCGGCTCGATTTTGCGTACCGGGAGTCGGTCGACCTTTCCGGTTCTGGCTTTCTGCTCGGGCAATGCCGCACTTATTTCGACGGGAACATCTTCCGGCGAATCCGGCGCTTCGACTGCCGCCACATCCGGCGTTTCGAGGGGAAAGTCCGCTACGGCACTTTCGTGGCTGCGGATCGCGGCAGCACCGCCCCAAAGGATGCCGGCGTAGAGCAGGAGGGCGGCAAGCCCGCCGGCGAAGGTGAACAACTGCTGCCGCATCAGGAAGAATATCCTATTGGCTGGCCCAGATGATCCGGGCGATCCACTCCACGTCTGACATTTCGAAATTACGGTTCGGGTGGTCCGGGTTGAGCGACAGGAGCTCGATGCCGCGCGGCGTCTGCCGAGACAGTACCTTCGCCATCACCTCGCCCTCGCAGGTCTTGACGACGACGCGATCGCCGCGGCGCACCTGCGCGGCCGGATCGACGATCAGGACATCGCCGTCGCGATAGAGCGGCAGCATGCTGTCGCCTTGGATCTCCAGCGCGTAGATACCGGAGCGGCGGCCAAGCGCGGTGGGAAATTCGACAACATCCCATCCGTGGCCGACCGGAAAGCCGCCGTCATCGAAAAAACCCCCGGCGCCGGCCTGGGCGAAACCGATAAGCGGGATATCCGCTGCCGGATGCCCCCGTTCGTCCGCCGACGCACTGCTTCCCGCTACAGGGCGCATGAGGGCCATGAACTGGTCGAGGGATGAGCCGGTTGCTTCCAGGATTTTCGAGATCGATTCCGTCGAGGGCCACCGGTCCCGACCGTCGGCAGATTGGCGCTTCGACTTGTTGAAGGACGTGGGATCGAGCCCCGCACGGCGCGCTAGGCCGGACGGCGACAGCCGATGACGCTCGGCCAGCGCGTCAATGGCGCGCCAGATGCTGTCGTGTGAAAGCATTCGATCCACTCCGGAAGGGCGAGGGACCGCCATTCCTTCTGCCTCCTCTACATTAGCGAAGCAGGCAATGGCCGTAAAGAATGCGAAGGAAAATAGTCCTTTTCGGCAGAAGTCAGGCGAGCTCACGCTCGGTTGTGTTCCTGGCCACGACCTGCTCATAGGCCGCCTGCAGCGTCTGTCGCACTGTCGGTCCGTTCGGAACCGGAGGTGAGGCGCCGAGATGTTCGACCCGCAGTTCATCCATGAACCGCTCCCAGAGTTCCGGGCCGCCTTCCTCCATCAGCTGGGCGCGGATGCTTAACTCCTCGCTGACCGGCAGGTAACGCCGGCCCCAGGCCCCGAGATGCGCCATGATCGGCACCAGTGCGATCGTCATCTCGGTCAGGCTGTAGATCGCCTTCTGCTTGTGGCTGGGGTCGTCGCTCTTCGTCAGCATGCCCATTTCCACCAGTGTCTTCAGCCGATCGGCGAGAATGTTGGAGGAAATGCCCTCCTGCGAGCGCAAGAGTTCTCGGAAATGCCGTTTGCCGCCGAAAATCATGTCGCGGATGATCAGCAGGCTCCATTTGTCACCGAAGACTTCGAGCGAGAGATTGATTGGGCAAGCCGAGCGATGGTCGTCTGTCATGCTGGTCCCTGTGGTTCACGTTGATCTTGTGACTGACCCAAGATCATGAACGCGAACGATTCTGGCAAGTTGAGATGCGAGATGCTGGCGGAAATCGCTTGCATATTTGCACATCCGGCTAAACTGCTTGCATTATCGCACCAGTGAGGCTAATGTGCAACTGCTTTCAGTTTGATAGCAGTTGGCATCGAATGACATAGTCGCCAAGCCATGGACAAAGACGTTAGTCCCGAAGGATTCCTGGTGGAGGAGCGCCGGGGTACGATCACGGAAAGGAGAAGACCATGACCAGCCCATCCGCAGAGCATGCAAGCTTCACCATAGAACGCGTCTTCAAGGCATCGCCCGAGCAGGTCTTTCGCGCCTTTGCCGATCCTGCGGCGCATGACCGATGGTTCGTCAAAGCGGACAATTGGCCGGTGGCGGAATACCGGCACGATTTCCACGTCGGCGGGCGTGAAAGCGGCCGTTTCAGCCAGGACGGCAAAACGTTCTATTTCAACGAGACCGTCTATCTCGACATCGTCGAGAACAGGCGGATTGTCTCGGCCTACACTATGGCGAAGGATGACCGGCGGATTTCCGCCTCCATCGCCACCGTCGATATCCTGCCCGAAGGCAAGGGCACCCGCTTCATTTTCACCGAACAGGCGGCCTTTCTCGACGGGCTGGACAAGGTCGAATATCGCCGGGAAGGCTGGGAGCAGTTGATCGGCTTTCTCGCCGCAGAACTCGGTGAGACGGGCGATGCAGCCTGAGCCTGAGGAACGCGGCTTGCGCCATCAGGCCATGGACGCAAGCGCGCTGCTCGCCATACCGAACGAGAAGATCATCAGGCAGACAGCCGCCACGCGGCGCGGCAGTCCTGCCGCCGCCGGCGTCTTCGATAGCCGCGCAAGCGTGGCGCCGGCGAGAATCCACGCCGAACCGGCGAGAACGACCAGCAGCGAGAATCCGGCTAACCAAGGCATCATCGCGCCAAGCCCCACCTGCGGCATCATTACCAGAGCAACGATCAGGGCTTTCGGGTTCAGCAGCGTGGTCACGAACACCTGCCTGAACGAGATCGGCTGGTCGTCCGATTGAAGTCCACGGGCTGTCCAGAGCGTGTGAGCCATGAACAGGATCCAACCGGCAGCGGCCAGTTTCACGGCGAGGCTTATTTGCGGATGCGCAGCAAGCAGCGGCGCAGCGAAGCCGGCGACCGGGATGATGACGCAGAGATAGCCGCTGAGCTCCGCAAGGAGCAGCCGCGTAGAGGGCCGCACGCCCGAGACTGCGCCGGAAAGGCAAAGCAGCGTGTTTGTCGGCCCCGGCGTCGCGAGCAGGAGCAGAATGCCGAGCGTGAATTGAAGTGGCTGCATGAAGTCCGTTCTGGCTTGTCTGGATATTGCTGTCTTTTAGCCGGAAGACAAGCCGAGCGGCTTGATCATGATCAAAGCCGGCGAATTGATCTCTGCACGTCCACGGTTCTGATCACGGCTCGGAAACCTTCGTCAGATCTTGTGCAGCCGCATCGGACTCGTCTTTTCCCGCGCGATCACACCCTTCGCCTCAAGGTCGAGTTGCACGGTCTTCGACCACCAGCTTACCCCTTTGCCACGTGGAAATTTCTCCTCCAATAGATGCGCGAAAATACGCTCGCGGATTTCAGCAAGCGTGAGGCCGGGCACTTCGGCCGGAACGACGGCCAGCAGGGCGGTCTTCATTGCCGCGTATTTCTCGGCGTCGACCGAATTGGTCTTGCCGGGGCGGATGATGTTCTCAACGATGATCCTGTTTGGTTTGGCCATGGGAGCTCCTCCTGTCATGACCAGAGGACGATCTGGCCAAGCACGAGCCGACAGAACATTGTGGGTCAGCCGTTTGCCAAGATTGATTGCCTCCATTCCGAGGGTCACTGATAAAGAGGCCAGCGCATCTCGCAAAAAAAGGGCCGCACCCGACGGGCCGGCCCTTGAATGCTGCCATGAACGTAACAGGCGAGCGATTTACGCCGCCTTCTGCGCCTCCCCGTAAGGATCGAAGCGTCCGTAGAAGGTCTCGCCCTTTTCCGCCATCTCCTTGAGCAGCGGCGTCGGCTTGAAGTGGTCGCCGTAATTCTTGGCGAGCTTCTCGCAGAGATTGACGAAAGCCTTCGCACCCATGCCGTCGATGTAGGAGAGCGTGCCTCCGGTATAGGGCGCGAAGCCGAAGCCGAGGATCGAGCCGACATCGGCTTCGCGCGGGTCGGTGACGATGCCTTCCTCGATGGTGCAGGCGGCTTCCAGCGCGATGGTCGCCAGGAAGCGCTGCTTCAGCACCTCGACGTCGATCCTGTCGGCGTCCTGCTGCGGATAGAGCGTCTTCAGTTCCGGCCACAGGTACTTCTTGGCGGGCTTCGCCGGATACTCGTAGAAACCCTTGCCGTTCTTGCGGCCGCGGCGATCGAGCTCATCGACCATTTTGTTGATCAGCTCCATGTGGCGCGGATCGACGGCCTTTTCACCGAGATCGGCGACGGTCGCCTTCAGGATCTTCTGGCTGAGATCGATCGCCACCTCGTCGTTGAGCGACAGCGGACCGACCGGCATGCCCGCCATCTTGGCAGCGTTTTCGATCATCGCCGGCGGCACGCCCTCGATCAGCATATCGTAGGCTTCATGGATATAGCGGAAGACGCAGCGGTTGACGTAGAAGCCGCGGGTGTCGTTGACGACGATTGGTGTCTTCCTGATCGCGGCGACATAATCGAGTGCCGTGGCGAGTGCCCTGTCACCGGTTTCCTTGCCGAGGATCACCTCCGTCAGCATCATCTTCTCGACGGGTGAGAAGAAGTGGATGCCGATGAACTGGTCCGGCCGCTTCGAATTCTTGGCAAGGCCGGTGATCGGCAGCGTCGAGGTGTTGGAAGCGAAGATGGCGTCCGGCGCGATCACCGCTTCCACGTTCTCGATCACGTCCTTCTTGACCTGCCGGTCCTCGAAAACCGCCTCGACGACGAGGCCGGCGTCCTTGAGGTCGCCATAGTCGGCCGACGGCGTGATGCGGGCAAGCAGCGCCTCGCCTTCTTCCTTGGTCAGCCGGCCCTTGCCAATAGAATCCTTCACCAGCCCTTCGGAATGCGCCTTGCCTTTTTCGGCCGATTCCATGTCGCGGTCGATGAGGGTTACGGGGATGCCGGCGGCAGCGGTGACATAGGCGATCGAAGCACCCATAAAGCCGGCGCCGACGACGCCGACCTTTTTGAATTCGGACTTCGGCACGCCGGCGGGGCGACGCGCGCCCTTGCCGAGCTCCTGCATCGAGATGAACAGCGACCGGATCATCGAGAAGGCTTCGGTCGTCTGCAGGATCTCGGTGAAGTAGCGCTGCTCGATCTTCAAGGCCGTGTCGAAGGGCACCTGCAGGCCTTCATAGACGCATTTCAGGATGGCGATGGCACCCGGATAGTTGCCATAGGTCTCGCGGCGAAGAATGCCCGAGGCGGCGGGCCAGAGCTGGGCCGAAGCCGGCGTCCAGATGCCGCCGCCCGGCACCTTGAAGCCCTTTTCGTCCCAGGGCTGTATCGGCTTCAGGCCGTTCCTGATCATCGCCTTGGCGGCGTCGATCAGCTTGTCCGGATCGACCACCTCATGCACGAGCCCCATCGCCTTGGCACGCGCCGCCGTCAACGACGAGCCGGTCGTCATCATCTGCAGCGCGTCCTGCGCATTGGTGAGGCGCGGCACGCGCTGGGTGCCGCCGGCGCCGGGGAATATGCCGACCTTGACTTCGGGCAGCGCGATCTTGACCGCTTTCGAATTGGAGGCGACACGGCCGTGGCAGGCGAGCGAGAGCTCGAAGGCGCCGCCCATGCAGGTGCCGTTGATCGCCGAGACCCAGGGCTTGCCCGAGGTCTCGAGCTTGCGGAAAAGTCCGGTCATGCGACCGACCAGGTCGAATAGCTTCTGGGCGGCGTTGGCCGGGTCCTTTTTCTTTTCCTCCGCCTGGAAGGTGAACATCGACTTGATCATCGAAAGATCGGCGCCGCCGGAGAAGGACGACTTGCCCGAGGTGAAGACGACGCCCTTGACGGCCGCGTCGGCGGTCGTCTGGTCGACGATCGCGTTCAGTTCCTCCATGACCTCCTGGGTGAAGACGTTCATAGACTTCTCGGGCATGTCCCAGGTAACGAGCGCGATGCCATCGGCATCGGTTTCGATCTTGAAATTCGTGTAAGACATTTTCTCTCTCCCAGGACCGGATCAGACGCGTTCGATGATGGTGGCAGTGCCCATGCCGGCGCCGATGCAGAGCGTGACGAGCGCGGTGTTGAGATCGCGGCGCTCCAGTTCATCGAGCACTGTGCCGAGGATCATCGCGCCGGTGGCGCCTAGCGGATGGCCCATCGCGATCGCCCCGCCATTGACGTTGATCTGGTCGTGCGGAATGTCGAAGGCCTGCATATAGCGGAGCACCACGGCGGCAAAGGCTTCGTTGAGCTCAAAGAGATCGATGTCAGAAAGCTTCATGTCGGCGCGCTTCAGGAGCTTTTCGGTCACATCAACCGGACCGGTCAGCATCAGCGCCGGGTCGGAGCCGATATTGGCGAAGGCGCGGATGCGCGCGCGAGGCTTCAGGCCCATGGATTCGCCGCCGGCCTTGGAGCCGAGGAGAACGGCGGCCGCGCCGTCGACGATGCCGGACGAATTGCCGGCGTGGTGGACATAGTTGATCTTTTCGATCTCCGGATGCGCCTGGATGGCGACGGCTTCGAAGCCGCCCATCTCGCCGGGCATCTGGAAGGACGGATTGAGCGAGGCGAGCGCCTGCATGTCGGTGGCGGGCCGCATGTGCTCGTCACGGTCGAGAATGGTGAGCCCGTTCTGATCCTTGACCGGCACGACCGAGTTCTTGAAGTAGCCCTTTTCCCAGGCATTGGCTGCACGCTTCTGGCTTTCGACCGCATAGGCATCGACGTCGTCACGCGAAAAGCCGTATTTCGTGGCGATCAGATCGGCCGAGACGCCCTGCGGCATGAAATAGGCCGGCAGGTTGACGGAGGGGTCCATGAACCAGGAGCCGCCCGACATGCCGAGGCCGACGCGCGACATGGATTCGACGCCGCCGGCGATCACGATATCGTCCGCGCCCTGGGCAATTTTGGCCGCACCGAAATTGACGGCATCAAGCCCGGAGGCGCAGAAGCGGGAGATCTGCATGCCGGGCGCCCGCGTCGAGTAGCCGGCCTCGAAGGCGGCGGCCTTGGGGATCACCGAGCCGGCATCCATCACCGGATCGACGCACCCCATGACGATGTCGTCGACGGTCGACGTGTCTAGCCCGCTGCGGTCGCGGACCGCCTCGAGCACCTTGGCGGCGAGCCGGACGGACGGCACTTCGTGCAGCGATCCGTCCTTCTTGCCACGCCCGCGCGGCGTGCGCACGTGGTCGTAAACGAAGACTTTCGTCATGTCTCATCTCCCTTTTGCCGGCGCCTCGTCGGGCCGCGCATCATCAATTGAAACGGAGCGCGGGCGGAAAGCCGCTCCGCAGGCCGTTCCTCGTCCAGTTCCACTCTGAAATCAGAACGCGGCGGCGTCCAGCGCCATCAGCGTGTCGGCGCCGGTTTCAATGCGCGCCTTGCGCAGGGCCGTCTCCGGCAGGATGCGCTCCATGAAGAACTTGGCGGTGATCAGCTTGTTCTTCAGGTAGTCCGCCTGTGCGGTTTCGCCAGCGGCAAGCTTCTCCTCAGCCGTTTTGGCCATCCTCGCCCACATGTAACCGAGCACGACGAGGCCGAAGAGGTGCATGTAATCGGTCGAGCCGGCACCCGCATTGTCGGGCTTCGCCATGGCGTTCTGCATGAACCACATGGTCGCCGCCTGCAGGTCGTTCAGACCTTTCTTCAGCGCTTTGGTATAGCCCGACAGCTTCTCGTCGTCGCGGTTCTCCTCGCAGAAGTCGCCGATCTCCTTGAAGAGCGCCATGACCGCGCGGCCGCCGTTCATCGCCAGCTTCCGGCCGACGAGGTCGAGCGCTTGGATGCCGTTGGCCCCCTCGTAGATCATCGCGATGCGGGCATCGCGTACGTACTGGCTCATGCCGTGCTCTTCGATATAGCCGTGACCACCGAAGACCTGCTGCGCCATAACCGCATGGTCGAAGCCCTTGTCGGTCATGACGCCCTTGAGGATCGGCGTCATCAGACCAAGAATGTCGTCTGCCGCCTGGCGCTCCTCTTCGCTGTCGGAGCGGTGGGCGATGTCGGATTTCAGCGCCGTCCAGAGCGTGAAGGCGCGGCCGGCCTCGTTGAAGGCCTTGATTGTCATCAACGTGCGGCGCACATCCGGATGGACGATGATCGGATCGGCCTTCTTGTCCGGTGCCTTCGGGCCGGAAAGCGAACGGCCCTGGATGCGCTCGCGAGCGTAGTTCGCGGCATTCTGGTAGGCGATTTCCGCGATCGAAAGCCCCTGCATGCCGACGGCAAGGCGGGCCTCGTTCATCATCACGAACATGGCGCTGAGGCCCTTGTTCTCCGCGCCGATCAGGTAGCCGGTCGCCTCGTCATAGTTCATCACGCAGGTCGAATTGCCGTGAATCCCCATCTTGTGTTCGATCGCGCCGCAGGAAACGCCGTTGCGCTCGCCGGGTTCTCCGCTGTCGTCCAGCTTGTACTTCGGCACGATGAAGAGCGAGATGCCCTTGACGCCTTCCGGGGCTCCCTCGATGCGGGCCAGTACCAGATGGATGATGTTCTCAGCCATGTCGTGTTCGCCGGCGGAAATGAAGATCTTCTGGCCGGAGATCCTGTAGGAGCCGTCGCCGTTCGGGACGGCCTTGGTGCGCAAGAGGCCGAGGTCGGTGCCGCAATGCGGCTCCGTCAGATTCATCGTGCCGGTCCAGGTGCCGTCGACCATCTTCGGCAGATAGGTCCGCTTTTGCTCCTCGGAGCCGTGCACGAGGATGGCGGCGATCGCCCCCTGCGTCAGGCCCGGATACATCATCAGCGACATGTTCGCGGCGGACATGAATTCGCCGACGGCTGTGTGCAGCGTATAGGGCAGGCCCTGGCCGCCAAATTCTTCCGGCGCCGCAAGGCCGAGCCAGCCGCCTTCTCGATAGAGACCGAAGGCCTGCTTGAAACCCTTCGGCACCGTGACCGAGCCGTCGTCATGGCGCTTGCAGCCTTCCTGGTCGCCGGAAAGATTGATCGGAAAGAGAACCTCTTCCGCGAGCTTCGCGGCCTCGCCGACGATCGCCGCCACGGTGTCCGGGCTCGTATCCGCAAAGCCCGGCAGGTTGTGGTAGCGCTCGATGCCGAGCACGTCGTTGAGGATAAACAGGGTGTCGTCGACCGGAGCCTTGTAGATGGGCATTCTTTCCTCGCCTTTATTCCCTTCGGGCTTGCGCCGGGTTGCCGCCGCCCGATTCCCACTGCTTTAGAGCGTACACCGCTGGCTGCGGCCACGCATCTTCGACAGGATGCTACAAAACTTTGACGTTTGCGTAAACGTCAAAAATCGACGCGTATAAAAGTTTTGCGGCTCGCTCGAGTGAATGGAAAATCCGTGGAGCAACCCCAGCGCGGCGGCCGCGATCCTGACAAATCGTTAAAAAACACAGGTCGATTAACGGCTTATTTACCACGTTTAATGAATTGTGGGCGGTGAGATGGTCAAAGCTGCAACGGGTCCGGTCCTCGCGTTGTTGTTGCTTTGATCGCATCGATCATGCCGCAGGCCCGGAAAGCCTGGCTCTTTTCGCTCGCGGCTTTCGATGGTGGTCAACGACAGGGGCGAAGAGACAATGAACGGATCGCGATCCAATCCTCAGCGCACGGGCAGCCCGTCCTATGGCGACAGGCCGTCGCTTGATGCCCTGAACCGTACCATCGAGGGGCTGGAGGCGCGCATTGAAGGCTTGATGAGCGGGGCGGGACGCGAGCCGCCGCATCGCCAAACCGAGCGCGCGGCAACCACCAGCGACGCCGTCTCCGAAATTCTGCAGCGCCAGCGCGCATTGAGCGCAGGCCGCGAGCGGCCCTCGCTGCGCGAACGCATCGCCGCGCGGGAGGCTGACCGGTTTGCTCCCGGCCGCGTCCAGGAAGATGCCCTGCCGCACGTCGCACCGACGCGGCCCGCGTCGGCTGCGGCCGACATAGCCGAAGCTCTGGTAGGACTGAGGCAGGAGTTGAAGCGCGACATAAGCGATGGACTCGGTCGTGAGTTGAACGCCCTCCGATCGGAAATTCGAGGCATCAAGACCGAGGCACAGGATCATCGCTTCGCCGAGGACATCCGGGCAGATCTGCAGCGGCTGGCAGACAGCATTCATCAGCTCGGCCTACAGGCATCTCCCGCTCAGGCGGACGCACTGCGCGTCGAGTTCGACGACCTCAGGGCGATGATCGACGGCCTGGCACGGGACGACGGCATGCGCCGTCTGGAAAGCCGCTGGAACAGTGTCGAGGACCGCCTGAACGCATTCGACCAGAACCGCGATGACGAACTGGTGGCGCTCGCCTACAGGCTCGATGAAATCAAGTCGCAGATCGGCGCCCTGAACAAAGGGTCGGCCATCGAGGTATTGGAAGACAAGCTCGTCGCGGTCGCCCAAGCGATCGAGATGCTCGGGCGCCAGATGCAGCCGGACGACAGGCGCCTCGTCTCGCAGTTTGCCGATCTTGATGCACGGCTCGACGAAATCAGCCGGGCGATTGCGGTCAACAGCCGCAGCGCCGCAGGGCTCGACAGCCCCTTCGTCGACCGTCTCGAAAGCCGGTTCGGCGAGCTCTCGCGTCAGATCGACGACATCGTCCATCCGGCCGATGTCGGCCTTGGCGCGCGGCTCGAGGCACTGACGGTGCGCGTCGAAGAACTGGCGGGCGAGAAGGCCGCTGCGCGGCTCGAGGAGCGCCTCGATGAACTCTCGATGCTGCTCGAACGCAGCCAGAAGACCGCACAGCCTGAACTGACCGGCTATCTCACCGATATTTCGCGGAAGATCGAGGCCCTGGACCAGGGCAGCGTCAACGACGCCTTGGCGGAGCGTCTCGACTATCTCGCCCGCCGGATCGACGATTTGGGCATGCAGGCTGATCGGCCAGCGACAGACTCGCGCTTCGAGCGTCTGGAAGACCGCCTCGCCGGCATTGCGCAGCGCCTGGAAGAGACGCATGCCGCCCCCTTCGACGACCGCGATGCGCTGCGAAACCTCGAGGCCCAGATCGCAAATCTTTCGACCCTGGTCAGCCATCCGCGCACCGAAGCCGGTGCGATTCCAGCGGATTTCGAAGACCGCATGAACGCGCTCGAAGACTATCTGGCAACCAGCGACGAGTACATCATCGAAGCAGCGCGGCAGGCGGCAGAAGCCGTCATGGAAGCCTATGCCAAGAACGGCTCGGCCCAAATGCATGCCAGCGGCGACATGGCCGCAATCTCGGCGCTTGCCGAGGATCTGAGGACGCTCGAGGACCTCAGCCGTTCGAGCGACGAACGTACGGCGCGGACTTTCGAAGCCCTGCATGAAACGCTCGTTCACATTGCCGAGAAGTTGGAGCGGCTCGAAGAACGCGCGCCCGTCGCCGCCGCCATGCGGTCGGAAGCAGCAATGGCGAAGGCTGCGCAACCGGAATTCAGTGATCCCTTCGGAAATGCCGATCTCGATGACCGCGACGGCGATCTTCAGCGGAAAGTTAGCGTGCTGCAGGCGGAAGACGCGGCGGCCGCGCCTGCATCTGCCACAGCCGGTGATCTGGTGGTTGCCGAGGCGGTTTCGACAGTCCAAAGCGGCGAAACGCGAGACCCGGCGCCAGCCGCCAGGACGGGATTGCTTGCCGGATTGACCCGTCGCTTCAGTGCGAAACGAACCGCGCCGTTGCCTGAACGGGTGCGGCAGGTCGTTGAGCCCGCCCCGTCGATCGACCCGTCTGAAATGCTCGCCCCGGAAGACGCCAATCAATTGCTCGAGCCCGGTTCCGGCGTGCCTGACGTCAAGAAGATCCTCGAGCGCGTTCGCGCAGGTCAGATGAGCCGCGGCGGTCAGCAAGCCTTCGAGGGCGACAAGGCCGATTTCATCGCTGCGGCGCGTCGCGCAGCGCAATTGGCAGTCGAGGAAGCCGATACGCTGAACGGCGCGAAGAATGGCAACGGCCCCTCCGGCGCTGGCGCCTTCGCCCGTCATCGCCGTCCGATCCTGATGGCGGTCGGCGCGGTGCTCCTCGCGATCATGTCCTATCCGCTCGTCAGCACTGTGCTCAAGGGCAAGGACATGCCCGATATCCAGCCGGCAGCGGTGATCGAGCAGAAGGCGGTTTCCGAGGCGGTCGAACTGAAGGCCGCCGACGACCGCCTTGAGGAAACGGCTCCCTCCGCTATTGCCGAGGCGTCGCAGGCAGAACCGAAGGCACCGGAAGCGTCACCCGAGGCGGTTAGGGTGCCTGCCATGGCAGAGTCCGCTCCGGCGGAAGAACCCAAGGCTGAGCCTGAGGCTGTAATTGCCGCCAGCGGCCAGGCGCCTTTGCTGCAACCGGCACCGGCACAGTCGGGCGCTGCCTCGACGTTTCAGGTTCCTGCCGCGACTGCCAGAGCGGGAACGTTCGAGCCGGTCACCAAGCCGGGCGACATAATTCTTCCGGACGGCTTTGGCCCCGCCGCTCTCGTAACGGCCGCCAAAGGCGGCGACCCCCATGCCTTCTACGAGATCGGCGCACGCCTCACCGAAGGGCGCGGCGTCAAGGAAGATCTCGCGGAAGCCGTCAAATGGTATCAGCGCGCGGCTGACGCCGGTGTGATTCCGGCCGAATACCGGCTTGCCAGTCTTTACGAGAAGGGGTCGGGCGTCCTGCGTGACGCGGTCAAGGCGAAGACGCTTTATCTCAAGGCGGCCGCCGCCGGCAATGCCAGCGCGATCCACAACCTTGCGGTGATGCTCGCCAGCGGCCGCGACGGGGCACCGGATTTCGCCGAAGCTGCCAAATGGTTCGAGAAGGCGGCAAGCCTCGGCGTTCGCGACAGCCAGTTCAATCTCGCGGTGCTTTATGCTCGCGGCAACGGCGTCAAGCAGGACCTGGAAGAGTCCTATAAGTGGTTCGCGATCGCGGCTCGCGACGGCGACAAGGACGCTGGCGAAAAGCGCGACGAGATCGCCAAGGCGATGAAGCCCGAGCAACTGACCAGCGCCAAGGCCAGGGCCGACGCATGGAAGGCGCAGCCGGTCGATGCCAAGGCGAACACCGTGGATATCCCCGACGCATGGGTCGGTCCGCCGACCAAGACGGCCACGGTCGATATGACCAAGGCCGTGCGCAATATCCAGGCCATTCTCAACAACAACGGCTTCGATGCCGGCAAACCGGATGGGCACTTGGGCAACAAAACGATTGCCGCCATCAAGGCCTTTCAGAAATCCGTTGGCCAGGAACCGACCGGAGAGATCACCGACGAACTCGTCAAGGAATTGTTGAAGCGGAATTCCTAGAGCAACTCCGGGAAAGCAGTTGGGTCAAATTTACTGGCCCAACGAAACAATGAAATGATCTCGGGCGTCACTTGAAGGACGCTCCGCTTTCAGCCGCCCATACCGCCGCAATAAAGCCGCAGATCGGCGCGACAGGGGTTCGGAGGCTGCGGCCATGTGCCTGAAAAGGTTGACAGCTCCGGCCTGGTGACGCATGAGGAAAATTCCGCTGTTTCTCGTTGTCGAGGGGCGGTCCGCCATACATCACCTGCTCGTGGTGAATCACTTGCCACCTTGAAGCGTCGCGCCGCGCATCTCTCCGGATATGCGCAGGGAAGCGAATAAATTCTACAGCGCCGCGCGTCCGATCGGACGCGCTAACGTCGCTGTAGCACTTTGAAATGCTGCATAATTCCTTAGGTCGATGCCGATGTAAGGAATTACGCAGCGGGCATTGCACAATTCCTAAATCGATTCCGGTTAGGACTTGTGGAGTTGCAATTCCGCCCGCCTCGCGGGCCTTTGTCGTATCGAGGTTCGGCCGTGACGGTCTATCTGCCCATTGCAGAGTTGTCGGTGAACATACTCATCATTCTCGGCATGGGCGCGGCCGTCGGTTTTCTGTCCGGTATGTTCGGCGTTGGCGGCGGTTTTCTGATCACGCCGCTCTTGATCTTCTACAATATTCCGCCTGTCGTGGCGGTGGCGACGGGAGCAAACCAGGTGGTCGCCTCGTCGATCTCCGGCGCCATCACGCATTTCCGTCGTGGCACGATCGATATCAAGCTCGGTACGGTGTTGCTCTGCGGTGGCCTTGTCGGCGCGACACTGGGTGTCTGGCTGTTCTCGCTGCTGCGCCGAGTGGGGCAGCTCGATCTCGTTATTTCGCTGCTTTACGTCGTTCTGCTTGGTTCGGTCGGCGGACTGATGCTCTGGGAGAGCATCGGCGCCATGCGCAAGGCGGCGAAAAACCAGTCGACGCCGCTCCGCCGGCCCGGGCAGCACAACTGGATCCACGGCCTGCCGCTCAAGATGCGGTTCAAGAAGTCGAAGATCTATCTGAGCGTCATCCCGGTTGCCACGCTCGGCTTCTGCATCGGCATCCTGACCTCGGTCATGGGCGTCGGCGGTGGTTTCATCATGGTGCCGGCGATGATCTATCTCTTGCGCATTCCGACGAGCGTCGTCGTCGGCACCTCGCTTTTCCAGATCGTCTTTGTCTCCGCCTATACCGTGATCGTCCAGGCGTCGACCAACTATACCGTCGATATCGTGCTCGCCTTCGTGCTGATGATCGCGGGCGTCATCGGGGCGCAATATGGCGTTCGCGTTGGCCAGCGGCTGCGCGGCGAGCAGTTGCGGGCGCTGCTCGCTCTTCTCGTTCTGGCCGTCGGTATCCGACTGGCGATCGAACTCATCATTCCGCCGAAGGACATCTATTCGGTTGTTTCAGCAGGGTTCGGCTTCTGATGTTCGATCTCGCGCGCATAGGTTTCGTTTCCCTGGTCCTTGCCCTGGCTGCACCGGCCGCTGCGCAGCTTCAGGATGAGGACGCCTCGGATTTCACCGAGAAGCTCGAGATCGGCATCTCGACGGACGAGATCTCCATCACCTCAGACTTCCGCGGGGCGGACCTGACGATCTTCGGCGCCATCGACGGATTCGACGGGAATCTCCTTGCCCAGGGCAAGTACAACATCATCGTCACCCTCGAAGGACCGAAGGAAAACGCAACGGTGCGCAAGAAGCAGCGCGTCTTCGGCATCTGGGTGAATACCAGTTCGATGACCTTCGAGCTGGTGCCGGAGTCCTATTCGCTGTCGAGCACGCGTGACATCGAGACGATCGCGCCGCCCGGCGAGATGGGCAACATGGGCATTGGCGTCGACCACATGCGCCTCGTGCCCTTGGGTTTCGTCGGCGATGGCAGCAATCTCGGCGAGTTCCGCAACGCTTTCCGCCAGATCAGGGAGACGAGCGGTGTCTATCAGCGCGACCCGGGCGGAGTACAGTTCATCAGTTCGAGTCTTTTCAAGGCATCCGTGCGCCTTCCGGCCAACGTGCCGAATGGCGTACATATCGTGCGCGCCTATCTTTTCCGGGACGGCGTCTTCGTTGCCGCGAAGGCGCTGCCGCTGAGGGTCGTCAAAACCGGCCTCGAGCAGGCGATCACCCGCGCGGCGCATGACCAGCCCGTGATCTACGGTCTCGTTGCCGTGCTTCTGGCCGTCATCACGGGTTGGGGAGCGAGCCTGCTCTTCCGCAAGGAATAGCTTTTCTTGTCGACTACAGCGCCGCGCGTCCTATCGGACGCGCAAAGGACGCTGTAGCACTTTGAATTGCGCATGTTCTTATCCTTAATCGGCACGATTGAAGGAAACATGCAGCAGGCCTTCTCACATTCCCTTTTGCGTGGTGGCGGTCTAAGGAAGGAAAGGTATTTTACGACGGAGCGCTCCTTGACGACGGCGCAGCGCTCCGGGAAGCAGAGGAAGTTCCATGAAACCGATTTTTGTCCAGCTGCAATGCGCTCCCGGCAAGACCTATGAGGTGGCCGACGAGATCTACCGCAAGGAGATCGTCTCGGAGATGTATTCGACGAGCGGTGACTACGATTTGCTTCTGAAGATCTACATTCAGGAGGGCGAGGATATCGGCAAGTTCATCAACGACAATATCGCCTCGGTGCAAGGTATTTCCCGCTCGTTGACGACCCTGACCTTCAACGCTTTCTAAGGTCGCTTGCGGCGCGGCTTGTTTCACCTTGGCGGACGCCTCCCTTCTTCGGGAAGGCGGTCTCTGCGCACTTCTCGAATGTACTGGTTGCAATTTGAAAGTGGTTCGCTATGATGAAAACTGCTTCACTTATGCAAGCAGTTTTCATGGAGGATGGAGTCATGGGCAAGGTCATCGTTTGGAATTTGGTCACGCTCGACGGGTACTTCGAAGGCACCAAGAAATGGGACCTCGACTTTCATAACCGTGCCTGGGGGCCGGAACTGGAAGCGCTCAGCCTGGAATTTGGAGCCAAGGCGCAGGCGCTTGTCTTCGGTAGGGTCACCTACGAGGGCATGGCGGCCTACTGGCCGACGGCGGAAGGGGAGGGCCGGGTGAAGACCTATATGAATGCTCTTCCGAAAATCGTTGCCTCGCGCACGATGGAAAAGGCGGATTGGAACAACAGCCGCGTCGTTCGCGACGCCGCCACCGAATTGCGGCGACTGAAGGGCGAGAGCGAGAAGAACCTCTACATCTT
The DNA here is from genome assembly GCF_030124325.1 of Sinorhizobium sp. 8-89. GTDB lineage: Bacteria > Pseudomonadota > Alphaproteobacteria > Rhizobiales > Rhizobiaceae > Sinorhizobium. Next base: position 50,226 of record NZ_JASKLR010000018.1, on the reverse strand, counting down.
CGGGAGCGCCGACCTCGTCGCGTCGCTCCTACCGGAGAACGTCGTCGACGAGATCATGCTTTGTCTCGTTCCCGTGCAGCTCGGTGACGGCACGCCGTTCTTCAAGAAGGCCGAGGACGCGAGGCCGTTCAGTCTGCTGGAAGCACGTCCGCTATCCAACGGCAGCGTCATTTTGCGCTACGCCCCGAAAGCGGCCTGAACCGCCTGCCGACGGCTACTGCATGTATCCTTAAATCGTAGCCGATTTAAGGATACATACATACAGCAATTCAAATTGCTGCAGCGTGCTTTGCGCGTCTGATACGACGCGCGGCGCTGTTGGTGCGGGGCGTTGACCTGCCTCAGCCGATGAGATTGTCGTAACGAACCGAGTAGATGCGATCGCGGCCAAGCATATGAGCAACCAGCTTGCCGCGATCGAAGAGGCCGCTCATCGCCCGGTGGCGCAGGTCGAGGCCGCCGGTCGTAACTCCGAAGGCCGGCATCACGAGGCGCTTTCCATCCGTCGCGAAGCACGCGCGCCGGACCGACTTGTCCCGACGCCTGACCGTGGCCGCCGGATGCAGGTGTCCCGCGATTTCGGCGCTGGCATCGCCTTTCGACGGTTCATGGCGGAAGATGAGACCGGCGTGGTGAAGCTCGTCCATGGAGGCTCCCGGCAGCCCCGAGGTGCCGTCAGGATCGTGATTGCCGTTGATCCAGATCCACTCGCGTCCGCGTGCCATGGTCGCGACCATGTGGCGGAACGTCTCGGGCATTGCTCCCGATCCGACACGGTCGTGGAAATTGTCTCCCAAGCTGATCACGGTATTCGGATTGTGGCGAGCGATGACCGCTTCGAGCACGCGCAGCGTCGCAAGCGTGTCGTAGGGCGGCAGCATCATGCCGCGTCGGGCGAAGGCGGAACCTTTCTCGAGATGAAGATCGGAAACGACGAGCGTTCTGGTTTCCGGCAAATAGAGTCCGCCCAAGGGATCGCAGATGCCCGCGACGCCATTGATCGCCGTGCGCGCCTGCAGGAGTGCCGTCCCTGACGGGGGAGATATCGCATGTACGAGGCGATGCATTCTTTCCGTGTCTCTTCACCGGATCACAACATCGGGCTCGCCGCCCATCGCTTCGTTGATCAAATCGTCGGCGGCTTCCGAAAGCAGGAAGTCGTGCGCCTCTCCCTGGACCGCTTCGCGTCCGATCTCAAGCATGACCGGAACCGCGAGCGGCGAGATATGATCGAGTCGGCGGTGGGTGATGTGCCCCTTGATTCGTTTCAGCATAGATCCGAGCCGACCGATGTCCAAAAGTCCAGTCGCGGCGTCGCTGCGTGTTGCTTCCAGCAGAATGTGGTCCGGCTCGTGCGCTCGCAATACGTCGTAAATGAGATCGGCGGAAACGGTAATCTGCCGTCCGGTCTTCTCTTTGCCCGGGTGGCGCTGATCGATGAGCCCGGCGATCACGGCGCAGTTGCGGAAGGTACGTTTCAGGAGGAAGGACTCGTTCAGCCAGGCTTCGAGGTCGTCGCCAAGCATGTCTTCGTCGAAGAGTTGCGCCAGTGATGGCCGGCGGGCACGAAAGGCGTTGCCCAGATCATCGAGCCCCCAGACCGCGAGAGAATAGTCGGTGGCGACGAAGCCGAGCGGTTTCAGCCCGGCGCGGTCGAGACGGCGGGTCAAAAGCATGCCGAGCGTCTGGTGGGCGAGCCGCCCTTCGAAGGCATAGATCACCATATAATGCCGACTGCCGCGCGGGAACGTTTCGATCAGCAGCTCGTCCTCGCGCGGCAGCATGGAGATGTCTTTCTGCAGCGCCAGCCAGTCGCGCACCTGGTCCGGCAATGAAGCGTGGCGCGCCGGATCGGCAAGCATCTTGCGCACCTGCGCGGCGAGATAGGTGGATAGCGGAAACTTGCCGCCAGCATAAGTCGGCACCTTGGGGTCGAAAGAGAAGGCCTGGGAGACGAGGCATTCATTCTCGCGGATGCCTTCGAAGCGCACGACCTTGCCGGAAAAGACAAAGGTGTCGCCCGGCGACAGCATTTCCAGGAAATATTCCTCTACCTTGCCGAGCGTCATGCCGCCGCGGCCGAGCGAGCCGCGCGCGTTACGCTTGACCATGCGCACGTTCAGCATCGGCGATTCGACGATGGTGCCGACGTTGAGGCGGTATTGCTGAGCCACCATCGGATTCGACACCCGCCAGAGCCCGTCCTTCGTCTTGCGGATGCGGGCATAGCGCTCGTAGGTGCGAAGCGCATAGCCGCCCGTGGCGACGAAATCGACGATGCGCTCGAACGTCTCCCAGGAGAGATGCGCATAGGGAGCGGCGCTGGTGATCTCCCGATGAAGATCAACGGCATCGAAGGGCTGGGCGCAAGCGATTCCGAGCACATGCTGGGCGAGCACGTCGAGCGCGCCCTGACCGACCGGCGGCGTATCCTGCGCGCCGATGTAGTTGGCGTCGAGTGCCGCCTGGCATTCCATCACTTCGAAACGGTTGGCAGGCACGAGGATCGCGCGGCTCGGCTCGTCCATGCGGTGGTTTGCGCGACCGATACGTTGGGCAAGGCGGCTCGCCCCTTTCGGCGCGCCGACATGGACGACAAGATCGACATCGCCCCAGTCGATGCCCAGATCGAGGGTGGATGTGGCGACGACGGCGCGCAGCCGGTTTTCCGACATGGCGGCCTCGACCTTGCGGCGCTGCGCGACATCGAGTGAACCGTGATGGAGCGCGATCGGCAGATTGTCGTCGTTGATCGTCCAGAGTTCCTGGAACAGCATTTCCGCCTGGCTGCGGGTGTTGACGAAGAGCAGCGTCGTGCCGTGATCCTTGATCGCGGCATAGACGTCGGCGATCGCATAGCGTGCCGAATGTCCTGCCCAGGGCACGTGCTCCTCGGTCCGCAGGATCAAAATTTCCGGCTTCGCACCGCCGGAAACGGTGATCAGCCCGGCGTGGTTTTCTTGTTCCTCGGTCTGGGCCACGAGCCAGCGTTGCAGCTCCATCGGCTCGGCGACCGTCGCCGAAAGGCCGGTCGTCTGGAGGTCGGGCGCGAGCCGGCGCAGGCGCGCAAGACCGAGCGACAGCAGATGTCCGCGCTTCGAGGTGACCAGCGAGTGCAACTCGTCGAGCACGACGTAGCGCAGATCCTTGAAGAAGCGCTCCGCCTCGCCGTTGGCTATGAGCAGGGCCAGCTGCTCGGGTGTGGTCAGCAGGATGTCGGGTGGATTGAGTCTCTGGCGCTGGCGCTTGGCCTGCGGCGTGTCGCCCGTGCGGTTCTCGATCCGGACCGGCAGACCCATCTGCGCCACGGGCTTCATCAGGTTGCGCTCGATATCGACCGCAAGCGCCTTCAGCGGCGATATGTAGAGCGTGTGAATGCCGACAAAGGGCGATCCGGGCGGAATTTTGCCGCGCCGGGTGATATCGACGAGCGACGGCAGAAATCCGGCAAGGGTCTTGCCGGCTCCGGTCGGCGCGATCAGAAGCGTGCTTTCTCCCGCTTCTGCGCGCGACAGCAATTCGAGCTGGTGGGCGCGGGGTCGCCAGCCCTTCTCGGCGAACCACCGGAGAAACGGCGTCGGCAACGTCAGCACGTCGCTATCCGGCAATGGGGAATCGATCCTGTTCACGGGGAACAAAAGTAGATCATGTTCGGCAAAAGAGAAGCCTGAGTGTGGCATTGGCGGCAACAACTTGACTCCGAGATAATCATGGATAAAAAACATCCATGATAGGAGAGTGCGATGAAACTTGGAGACGGCGTCGAACAGGCCATTCACAGCGTGACGATGCTGAGCTGTCTTCGGCCAGGCAGCACGCTTTCGGCTGCGGCACTCGCCGAGTTTCACGGTGTATCGACCAGCTATCTCCTGAAACATCTCCAGGCGATGTCGGGTGAAGGCCTGCTCGAGGCGGTGCCAGGCCCGAAGGGCGGCTACAGGCTTGCCCGCGCCCCGGAAAAGATAACGCTGCTCGATATCGTTCTCGCCGTCGAGGGTCCGGATCCGGCCTTTCGCTGCAACGAAATCCGATTGCGCGGTCCCGATCCCTATGAGTGCAAGCCGACTGCGCCCTGCACGATCAATGTGGCGATGCTCAGGGCGGAGCAGGCCTACCGTGCCGAACTGCGGCGAGTGACGATCGCCGACATCATGGCGGACCTAAATTCGATCGACCGCGATGGCGCGATCGCGGCCCGGACGAACCGTTTTCTTGCCACGCATGAGCGAAAATCAGGCGTGAGTGCCTGACCGACCAGCTCACAAACCAAGGAGAAGAGCATGCAGCCGCGTTTCAACTTCGCCAAAGCCGCGCCGGACGCCTACAAAGCCGTCGCGGCGCTCGACAGCTATGTCAAAGGCTCGGGGATAGAGCTTCGCCTGATCCACCTGATCAAGCTACGTGCGTCGCAGATCAACGGCTGCGCCTTCTGCGTCGACATGCATAGCAAGGAGGCCCGTCACAGCGGTCTTAGCGAGCAATGGATCAATCTCGTCTGCGTCTGGCGCGAATCGCCGCACTACGACGAGCGAGAGCGCGCCGTGCTGGGCTGGACCGAAGCGCTGACGAACGTGGCCGCGACCCGCGCCCCCGACGACGCCTATGAAGCTTTGAAGGCGCATTTCACGGAAGAGGAAATGACCAAAATCACCGTTGCGATCGGCACCATGAACGTGTGGAATCGCCTCTGCGTCGGCTTCCGCGCACTTCCTCCGATCGACGCGCCGGCGGAGGCCGCATAAGCACTTTCAAAATGCGATGTAACGATCGGCGCGGTGGTTGATTGCCACGAACAGGTTGAGGACGACCGCGCCGAGCACCGACCAGACGACGACCGACGGCGTCGTCACGGCAAAGGCGATGGCGAGAACAACCATGTCGATCGCAAGCTGCACCAGTCCGGCACGAACGCCGAAACGCTCCTGCAGGTAGATGCCCAATATGCCGACGCCGCCAAGGCTGGCGCGGTGGCGGTAGAGCGCCAGCAGCCCATATCCGAGCAGCAGACCGCCGAGAAGGGCGGCCCATGCGGGATCGATCCCGCCGATCTGAAACAGGCGCGACTGCATGTCGGTCAGAAACGAGGTGAGCGCGATCGCAATGAAGGTCTTGATTGTGAAAGCCGGGCCGAGCCGCTTCAGCGAGAGATAGAAGAACGGCAGATTGAGAAGAAAGAAGGCAAGGCCGAAGTTCACGCCGGTGGCGTAGTGCAGCAGGAAGGCGATGCCGGCGGTGCTGCCGGTCAGCAACCCGGCACTCGCGAGGAAATAGAGCCCCAGCGCGGCGACGAGGCTGCCGGAAAAGATGCCTTGCACGTCCTCGACAGGCGTATGCCGGGTAGGGCTGGTCTTCCAGAGACCGAAGACGCTGCTGATCTGTGCCATGTCGAAACCTCGATTGCTACTGCAAGGATTCCTCGAAATCATGCAGTATTTCAAAGTGCTACAGCGACCTTGGCGCGTACGACTGACGCGCGGCGCTGCAGGTCTTCAGCATTGCTGCAACGCACAAAAACAATCAAGAAAAATATGTAAGCAATGCTGACCTATTTTGCGCGGCAGCGTTGCGTCCTATGCAGGCTTCCGCGCGAGGAACAGAATTCCTGCGACCGGCCTGCCGGCATCCATGCGAATAACCGTGCGCTCCGATCCGATCAGCGAAAATCCGCATCCGGCGCAAGCATCGGCGATGTAGGCTTCGGAATGCGCGTAGCGGAGCGATGGCCGGAGGATGAACCCCTCGTTCGTTGCCGCGTCCTCCACCGAAAAAGCAAAGAGGCCGCCGGGTACGAGCAGCCGGTCCGCGATCCGGAAGACGCTTTCCAGATTGCCGAGATACATCAGCACGTCCGCCGCGCTGACGAGATCGGCCCTTGCGGCCGGCAATTCGCCGAACGCTCCCGAGTTTTCGGGCGCAAGCGACAGGTCCGCCTGTGTCAGACGATCGTAGATTGCCTTTACCTCCGCCTTGGCCAGCATGTTGGCGGATAGGTCGAAGCCCTCGAGGTGGTCGCAGCGATGGCGGATGCGGTCGCCGAAGAGACCGGTGCCGCAGCCGAGATCGGTGACGTAATGGAAATGGCGCCCGTTGGTCGCCCTGTCGATCAGCGCTGCGAGCTTTTCGGGCACGCTGTAGTCGAGCTTTTCGACGAGGGCCTTGTCGAAGCGTTCCGCATAGTCGTCGAAGAGGCGCTCGACGTAAACGCTCGGCGGCTGTTCGGGAGTCTCGGTCGCCCCAAGAAGTGCGAGCTTGAGGCTGGCGCCGAAAACGTCATCGGGATTGAGACGGAGTGTGCTGCGCAGCGCGTCGATTGCCGCCTCTTTTCGGCCAGATTTTTCTTCATAGTCCGCCAACCGAAACCAGCCAGCGGCCCAGTCCGGCGCGCGTTCGAGAGCCTGGGCCATCAGTTCTGCCGCGCTTTGCGGTTCACCGGCCTCGGCGAGCATTTTTGCGTAGTCGGCGCGGCGATCGGCGATCAGGTCGCCGGAGGAGAGCTGGTTGAGGGTCATCGACATGACGGCGTGGTTGCGATGGACGCTTCTGACGCCGGATAAGGCAAAATACAAGCGGAATCTGAAAGACGGCGCAGCTCGCTTTCTCTTGCGCCTTGCAGCCCCGATGACGGCGGCTTATGTGAAGGGAAACTGGAGAATATTCGCCGATGTCGGACGGAATTAACAAGTTTCTGGGTGACACGCCCCTGCGTGTGCTGGTCAAGCTCGTCGTCGTGTCGATCCTGGTCGGTTTCGTCATGACCCTGTTCGATTGGTATCCGGTCGACATCTATTTCAGCATTCGCAATTTCCTGCTCGACCTCTGGCGCTCGGGTTTCGCAGCCCTCGGTAGAGTCGGCGACTATCTTTTGCTCGGCGCGGCAATCGTCATTCCTGCCTTCCTCATTCTCCGTGTTTTGAGCTATCGACGGTAAAGCATGCAGCATCAGCAGTTCTTCATCCGCAGGCGCGTCCTGTTGCGGGCTGGCGGTTTCCTTTCACTCGGCGTGCTTGCCGGCTGCACGACATCAAACCTGCTTTCTCCCGACGAAGGCAGCGGAAGCGACCAGACGGGAGCGACGCTTGGCTACGTCAACACCTTGCGGAAGGATCGCGGGTTGGCGTCGCTCGTTCACGATCCCGTCGCCTCGGTCGCGGCATTGAACCAGGCAGCACGCATGGCCCGGGTCGGCAAGATGCAGCACAACATCGGCTGGCGCGACAATTTCTACGACCGGATGAAGGGGCAGGGCGTTACGCTCCCGGCCGCGGAAAATATCGCCATGGGCCAGGATGATGCGGAGAGTGCCTATCAAGCCTGGTTCCGTTCTCCGAAGCATCTCGAAAACATGCTCGGCGGCTACCATGGCCTCGGTGTTGCGGTGGCGCAGAATACCGCTTCCGGAAACCGCCCGTATTGGGCCATGGTGCTCTCCGGCTGACTTGATCCCTCTTATGGGCGGTTCGGAAGCCGCCCACAAGATCACGATGATTTTGGGTCGAATTGCCCAAAATAATAAGCGTGATCGATTCTAATGAGTTAGAGCGGGATGCGGGCGGAAAACCGCACACTGTTTTCCTCATCCCGCTCCAGGAATTTGACGATGGCCGCCACGGAAACCCTCGAACGCGACGCGCACGCCAGCGAAGCCGGCCCGTTTCATGTCACCAATCGGCTGATCTTCTCGATCGCATTGCCGATGACGTTGGGGTTTCTGACGACACCGCTGCTTGGGCTTGTCGACACCGCCGTGGTCGGCCGCCTCGGCCGGGCGGATCTGCTCGCAGGCCTCGCGGTCGGCGCCGTGATGTTCGATCTGATCTTCACGACCTTCAACTTCCTCCGGGCCTCGACCACGGGTCTCGTCGCCCAGGCCTATGGCCGCGGGGACAGGCGGGAGCAACAGGCGGTCTTCTGGCGTTCGCTGGTGATCGCGCTTTTTTCCGGCGTCGCCATCGTCGTGCTCTCGCCTTTGCTATTTTCCGCCGGTCTGTGGCTGATGGCCCCCGGCGCCGAGGTCGAAGCCGTCACGCGCACCTATTTCTTCTATCGGATCCTGTCCGGGCCGGCGGCGCTCGCCAACTATGCAATCCTTGGTTTCGTGCTCGGGCGCGGCGAGGGCTCGATCGGTCTCCTGCTGCAGACGCTCATCAACGGCATTAACATCGTGCTGGCCATCCTGTTCGGTCTCATCCTCGGCTGGGGTGTGACGGGCGTGGCGCTGGCGACCGTGACCGGCGAAGTCATCGGCGCACTCGTCGGCTTTGCGATCGTCTATGGACGATTTGACCGGCGCGATGCGCCGGACTGGCGGACGATCTTCGCCCGCGAGCGGCTGAAGCCGATGTTCGGTCTGAACCGGGACATCATGATCCGCTCCTTCGTATTGCTTGCCGCCTTCACGCTGATGACCCGGATCGGCACGTCGTTCGGGCCTGTGACGCTCGCCGCCAACGCCGTGCTGATGACGATCTTCCTGGTTGCCGGATACTACCTCGACGGCCTCGCCAATGCCGCCGAGCAGCTTACCGGGCGATCGATCGGCGCCGGATACCGTCCGGCCTTCGACCGCGCCTTGCGGATGACTGCGCTTTGGTCGCTGGGGCTCGCCGCACTGACGACTCTCGCCTTCCTGCTCTTCGGCGATGACCTTGTCGACGTTCTGACGACCGCGCCGGATGTGCGTGCCGTGGCTTACGAGTACATGCCCTGGGCGGCGATGACGGCGCTGACCGGCGCGCTCGCCTTTCTGATGGATGGCGTCTTCATCGGCGCCACCTGGTCGCGCGACATGCGCAACATGATGCTGGCGGCCTTCATCGGTTATGCAATCGCGCTTGCCGTTCTGATCCCGGTCTTCGGCAATCACGGGCTCTGGGCAGGGCTGAACCTGTTCCTGCTCCTGCGCGGCGTGTTCCTGCTGATCCTCGTGCCGCGCCGGGCCGCTCAGGCGTTTCGCGCGACCCAGTAGCCGAGCCGGCTGTCGCGGATGTCGCGGATCGATGCAAGCTTCTCGCGATCGCAGAGTGCGGATAGGCCGCGCACGATCCGGCCCGGCAGCCCCGGCCCCTCATAGACCATGCAGGAATAGAGTTGGACGAGATCGGCGCCGGCTCGGATTTTCTCCGCTGCGGTTTCCGCCGAGTGGACACCGCCGACGCCGATGATCGGCAAGGCAGGGCCGACGCGCTTGCGCATCCGCGCGAGCACTGCCGTCGATTTCTCGAAGAGCGGCTTGCCGGAAAGCCCGCCCGCTTCTCCGGCCTGCCGCTGATCCTTCAGGCCGTCGCGCGCCAGCGTGGTGTTGGAAACGATCAGGCCGTCTAGACCGTGCGCCAGCACCTCCGCCGCGATGTCGTCCATCCCTTCTTCGGTGAGGTCGGGCGCGATTTTCAGGAACACGGGGATCCGTTTCGAGCTCTTCTTCGCTTCCTCGTCGCGGGCCGTAAGCACGGCCGAAAGCAGTGCTGCCAGGCTTTCGCGTGCCTGAAGGTCGCGAAGACCGGGTGTGTTCGGCGAGGAGATGTTTGCAGTGAAGTAGCGTGCGACCGGATAGAAGGTCCGGATCCCCGTGACATAGTCGGCGATGCGATCTGCACTATCCTTGTTGGCGCCGATATTGACGCCGATCAGCGCCTGACGCGAACAGCCTTGAAGGCGCGCAAGCGCGGCACCATGGCCTTCATTGTTGAATCCGAGCCGGTTGATGACGGCGTTATCTTCGACGAGCCGGAACATGCGCGGCTTGTCGTTGCCGGGCTGTGGTCGCGGCGTGACCGTACCGATCTCGGTGAAGCCGAAGCCGATCTTCAGGAGAGCCTCCGGCACCTCGGCATTCTTGTCGTATCCGGCCGCCATGCCGATCGGGTTCGGGAAGGTGAGGCCGGCGATTTCCTGGCTGACGCGCGGATCGGCCGGCGCCGCGCAACTCGGCACGAGCCCGCTCTTGAGTGCCTTGATCGATAGACCGTGCGCGGTTTCCGGATCGACAAGAAACAGGCCGCTGCGCGAGAGGAATTTCAGGGCGTCGATCATGGTGCGAGCTCGGGAAAGACGTGGAGGCCGTCGGCACCCAATGGTAAGGGCCTCTCCCAGATTACCGCATCGAGCGGGAGCGGCCCGTAGAGATGCGGAAACAGTGCGCCGCCGCGCGAAGGTTCGTAGACAAGCTTTTCGCCAAGGGCGGCGCCGTCGATGGCGATGAGCAGTAGGCCGTCCTGACCTTCGAAGTGCCTTGCGGCCGTTTCGACGACCTGGTCCCCGGTCGAAAAATGGATGAAGCCATCGGCGAGGTCGACGGGTGCCCCCGTGAACTTTCCTGCCCGCCGCGCCTCCTGCCATAGAAGTGCCGGAACGATCTTGTATATAATGGCGTTCATGTGCCCGCTTGTCCGTCGTGAAACCCAATCGTGGCCTTGCCGCAAATATTGGCGCTTGTCCACCACGGAAGGCGGATTTCCGCAGCATCCAATGGAGTGGCTGTCATGAGGAAGGTAGTTGTGGCACTGGCGATGGGCTTGACGCTCGGCTGGGTCGCGTCGGCGTACACGCAGGAGGTGCTTCCCGGACGCTACAGCATGCAGAAATCGGACACCGGCATCGCACGACTCGACACTGAGACGGGCGAGGTCACGCTGTGCCGGGAAAAGGACGGCGAACTCGTCTGCCGGATGGCGGCCGATGAGCGGGCGGCCTTCGAGCGGGAGATCGATCTTTTGACCAAACGCGTCGAGGCATTGGAAAAGGCCGTCAAAAGCGGTGAAACTGCGATGAAACCGGCTCTTCCGAGCGACGAAGAGATTGACCGGACGATGAGCATCATGGAAAGAATGATGCGCAAGTTCATGGAGATCGTGAAGGATCTCGAAGGGAGCGGAGACGGTTCCAGCGAGGGAACCGAAGTACCGCAAAAGACCTGACGGGCACCGGAACGAAGCATTGAGACGCGATCCGGCGCGTTGGAGGATGCGCGGGGTCCGTGCCGAGGCTCTTGGGAGGGAGCATCCAATGCCGGAAATGACCATCATCATCGCCGATGACCACCCCCTTTTTCGTGGTGCAATGCGCCAGGCGCTGAGCGGCATGGCCGATGCTCCGGGCATAGTCGAAGCCGGTGACTTCGCGGCCGCCCGCAAGGCTGCGGCGGATCACCCGGACGCCGACCTGATGCTGCTGGATCTGACGATGCCGGGCGTCAGCGGTCTTTCGGGTCTCATTGCATTGCGGGCGGAGTTTCCGAGCCTCCCGGTGATGATTGTCTCGGCCCACGACGATCACGCGACGATTCATCGTGCGATCGATCTAGGTGCTGCCGGGTTCCTTTCCAAATCCGCGGGCATCGACGAAATTCGCCAGGGCATCACGAAAGTGATCGCCGGCGAAGTCTTCGTGCCGGCGGATTACGACCAGAATCAGGAATACGAGCCGGAAGTGGCCGATCTCCTGCATCGGCTGCAGACGCTGACCCCGCAGCAGTCGCGGGTGCTCAGCATGCTTGCCGAGGGGCTGCTCAACAAGCAGATTGCCTACGAGCTCGGCGTCTCGGAGGCGACGATCAAGGCCCATGTTTCAGCGATCCTGCTGAAACTCAACGTGGACAGCCGCACGCAGGCCGTCATCCAGCTGTCGAAGATAGGCACGGTGGCGGCTGCCTGATTTGGCGCTTCGTCGGTAAAATCTCGGAAAATGTGAGCGGTATCCGCCCCTCATCCGGCCTGCCGGCCACCTTCTCCCCGCTCGCGGAGCGAAGGAGACTCGCGGCAACCACCGAACCTCCCAGTCCCCTCTCCTCGCTTGCGGGGAGAGGGTTAGGGTGAGGGGCGATTGCACGCGGTTTGTTCGGCCAAATAGCGCCGCTATTCCGCAGCGGCCTTTCCCGCTATGGAGAGCTGGGTCAACCATGCGCGCATGGCAGCCGGACGTACGGGCTTGTTTTGCAGAGTGACCCCGTCGCGTTCGGCGGCGCCGCGTACCTCGGGCGAGCGGTCGGCCGTCACCAGCAGCGCTGGAATGCTTTCCCCCCAAAACGCACGGATGCGGGCAATCGCTTCGATGCCGGTGCCGTCACCGAGATGATAATCGGCGATGATTGCATCGGGCCTCTTCGCCTGACCGTCGGGTCTCATAGCCGAACAGCCGGCAAGCGATTCCACCGTGGTGACCGTGCAGCCCCAGCCGCCAAGCAGCAGCGCCATTCCGTCGAGAATCTTCGGCTCGTTGTCGATGCAGATGATGCTCAGGCCGGCCAGGGCGTCATTCGTCTTCGCGGTCGCAACATCTTTGGGTTTCGCGCGTTCGCTGACGCCTGCTTCGAGCGGCACCGTGACCTTGAAGCCGGTGCCATTTCCGTGCTTCGACTGAAGGTTGACGGGATGGTTGAGGACGCGCGAAATGCGATCGACGATCGAGAGTCCGAGCCCGAGCCCTGACGCGGTACGCGCTCCCTCGTCGAGGCGTGCGAACTCCTTGAAGACGGTGCGAAATTTCGAGGGTGGAATGCCGATGCCGGAATCGAGCACCTCGATCGTCGCGGCCCTCCCACGGCGCCGCACGCCGACGAGCACCTTTCCCTTCAGCGTGTATTTGATGGCGTTCGAGACGAGGTTCTGGACCACGCGCCGCAGAAGATTCGGATCGCTGCGCACGACCAGGGATGTCGGCATGACGATGAGTTCGAGACCCTTCGCCCGTGCCATCGGAGCGAAATCCGTCTCGATACGCCGGAGCAATTCGTTGAGCGGCACGGATTGCAGGCGCGGCTTCATCGCGCCTGTGTCGAGCCGGGAAATATCAAGCACCGCGCCGAGAATGGCTTCCACCGATTCCAGCGAGGAATCGATGTTCTGGACGAGCGTGCTGTTGTCGGAATCGCCGAGCCGCTCGACGAGCGACGACGAATAAAGTCGCGCCGCATTCAATGGCTGCAGGATGTCATGTCCGGCGGCGGCGAAGAAGCGGGTCTTGCCGATATTGGCTTCCTCCGCTGCCGCCTGAGCTTCGGCGAGCTCGCGGTTGACCCGTGTCAGCTCTCCCGTCCGTTCGGTTACGCGCAGTTCGAGCGTTTCGTTGGCTTGTTTCAGCGCCATGTCAGCTGCCACGCGCTGCGTGATGTCGGTATAGGTCGTGACGATGCCCTTGTCCGGCATGGCATTGGTTCTGACTTCGATGATGCGTTCGCCGTTGGCGAGTTCGAGCAGAAAGGGCTTGTCGAGCGTCAGGAAGTTGGCGACCAATGCCTTCTCCTGATCCTTGCGGATGTCGCCACGCCTCGTCAGGATCTCGACGATATCAGCGAGCGGGAAGCCGACCTGGCCTGCGGCTTCGGGTAGGTCGAGCAATTGTCTGAAGCGGCGGTTCCAGATGATCAGGTTGTTGGCATTGTCGAAGACCGCGATGCCCTGATCCATCTGCGAGAGTGCCGTTTGCAACATATCCTGATTGTATTGCAGGGCCTCGCTCGCCTGGTCGAGCAGCCAGGCGGTGTCAGAGGACGCGTCGTCCATCCGCTGCAGCACGAGCGAAAGCACGAGACGGGCCGAGGATGAACCGATGGCGCTGCCGAGCAATTGTTCCGAGAAATGAATGAGCGCCATGTCGGCGGACGCATTTTCGTCGAGCCAGCGGCCGGATTGCTGCTCGTAGGTATGGAAAGAGCGCTGCATCCGCTCTTCGCCCATGTAGCGGGCGATTGTGGTCTTTAGGTCGCGTACGGTCACCTTGGTCTTGCGCCCGCGGAACGTTCCTTCCGTGCGCGAACGGCGGGTGATGAACACGCCGGCCTGGAAGCGCTCCAGGGGTTTTGGCGTCCGGGTCAGCGACGCAAGCACGTAGGCTGTCATGTTGACGAAAAGGCTCAATGCTGTGGCATTGACCAGAGGATCGGCATTCGGCCCCGAAAAGAGATCCGTGAACGGCAGAAGAAAACTCAGTACCGTCGTCGCGACATGGGAATTGTCGGGGCCGCCGAGGCTCGGTAGGAACAGCAGATAGGCCCAGACGAGAAAGCCGCAGACCATTCCGGTGATTGCCCCGCGGGCATTCGCCTGGCGCCATACGAGGCCGCCGAGAAGCGCAGGCGCCATCTGCGATACGGCGACGAAGGAGAGCAACCCCAGCGACGCGAGGCCCGCACTGATATCGGCCGCGCGATAGTAGCCATAGCCGAGCAGCAGGACGACGAAAATCGCGGTGCGGCGGATATTGAGCAGCGTGCCTGCGACATTCTCCTGCATGCCGCCGCGCTGGCTGAGATTGCGTCGCAGGAAGATCGGCATCACGATATCATTGGAAATCATGATCGACAGCGCCACCGACGCGACGATGACCATGGCGGTTGCCGCGGAAAAGCCGCCGATGAAGGTCGTCAGGGAGAGCAAGGGGACTTCGCCGGCGAGCGGCAGCTTCAGCAAGTAGAGGTCTGCGTCGCCTGAGCCTGAGAAGGTCAGAATGCCTGCTATGGCGATCGGCAGCACGAAGAGGTTGATCGCGATGAGATAAAGCGGAAAGAGAACGCCCGCGGTGCGCAATTCGCTTTCGGTACGATTTTCGACCACGGTCACATGGAATTGCCGCGGCAGCATGATGACTGCAAAGGCCGAGAGCACGATCAGCAGGATCCATCGCGCCGGTGGCGTGCGGTATTCGAGGGCGGAGAGAACCGCGGGACTTTGCTGCGCTTGCGCCCATAGGTTCGCGGGCCCGTCGAACAGGACGAAGACGACGTAGACGCCGATCGTGAGCATCGCCACGAGCTTCACGACCGATTCCATGGAAATCGCGAGGATCAAGCCGTCCTGATGCTCGGTCGCGTCCGTATGACGCGTTCCGAAAACGATCGCGAAGCAGGCGAGGAAAAGGGTCACGAGCAGAGGCAGGTCGATGAAGGTTTGCCCGGCGCCAATGCCGTAGTCGCTCGTGTCGATCATCGCGGCGACCGAACTCGAAACTGCCTTGAGCTGCAGGGCGATGTAAGGGATGGCCCCGACCAGCGAAATCAGCGCCACGATTGCCGCCACGGCCGGGTTCTTGCCGTAACGTGCCGCCATGAAATCGGCGACGGATGTCAGCTTTTCGGTCTTGGCGAGCTGGATAATGCGGCGGACCAGCGGCATGCCGAGCGTGAACATCAGGATCGGACCGATATAGATGCCGGTGAACTCGAGCCCGCGTTCGGCCGCCAGCCCCACACCGCCGAAATAGGTCCATGAAGTGCAGTAGATCGCGAGACTGAGCGCATAGACCAGCGGTCTGCCCCTGCTGGCAGCGCTGCTTCTTCTGGCTCGCCGGTCGCCATAGCTTGCGACTGCGAACAGCAGCAGCAGATAGGCGACGGCCGAGGCAAAAATGACAGAACCCGAAAGCATGCCTCACTCCTCCGCCAAGCAGCATAGGGCAAGTCCAGCGGGTTGAGAATTGCCCCGTCCATGCGTCTTAAGTCCAAGAAAGCAGCGAGCGTTTCCTTGAGCTGAAAGCACCCTTCTTTCGGGCTGGAGGGGACATCGCCCCTGCAAGACTCGCCTGGTTGTACGCGAATTGATCAAACGCAAAGAACAGTTCCCACCGCGCGAGCTTTGATCTAGATTCCGAACCGACGGTTGCCGCGCGGGACGGATGCGGTTGCCGCTCCTAAACGGGGACTAGACGGAGAGACGCATGCTGAACGAATTCAAGGAGTTTATTGCCCGCGGCAACGTCATGGACCTTGCGGTCGGTGTGATCATTGGTGCCGCCTTCAGTAAGATCGTCGATTCGGTCGTCAACGACCTCGTGATGCCGATCGTCGGCGCCGTTACCGGCGGCGGCTTCGATTTCTCCAATTATTTCATTCCGCTTTCCGCGAATGTCACCGCACCCTCCCTTGCGGCGGCTCGCGAGCAGGGCGCCGTCTTTGCCTACGGTAACTTCATTACCGTGCTCATCAATTTCCTGATCCTCGCCTGGATCATCTTCCTGATGATCAAGGCCGTGAACCGGATGCGTGCTTCGATCGAAACGAAAAAGGAAGCGGCGCCTGCCGCCCCGCCGCCGCAGGATATCGTGCTTCTTTCCGAGATTCGCGATCTGTTGAAACAACGCGCCTGATTGCCTCGAAGGGCGTCATTGCGGCTTCCGATTTCGCTCCGCATGTTTCCTTGGATCGTAGCCGATCTAAGGATGAAAACATGCGGCAAATCAAAGTGCTACAGCGTGCGTCTGAAAAGACGCACGGCGCTGCAGGAACCGCGAAACATCACAAAAATCGATAAACCGGTCAGATAATGTCGCGTGATCGTCAGCGCAAAAGCGTCTAGAAGCGTCCGCAGTCTGGAGCGGGACGAGGAAACGTGTGTATGGTTTTCCACGCGTATCTCGCTCTAACTTACTAGAATTGATCATTGTTTATGATTTGGGGTCGATTGGACCCAAGATCATCGTGATCCCAGGAGCCGCCCGTGACGATCATGAACAGCCTCAGCCCCCGTTCTCTTTCGGCCCCCGAAAGCGGTATCGTAGAGGTTGTGAACTACGCGCGTGGGCGGGAAGGCGTGATCCCGCTCTGGGTGGGCGAAGGGGATCTTGCGACGCCGGACTTCATCAGCCGGGCCGCCGCCGAGGCGCTTATGGCCGGCGAGACCTTCTACACCTGGCAGCGCGGCATCCCGCCGCTTCGCGAAGCGCTGGCGCGTTACTATCAGCGCCGGTTCCAGAAGACGCTGTCCCCGGACAATTTTTACGTCACGGGATCGGGGATGCAGGCGATCAAGCTTGCAATCGAGGCGGTGACGTCGCCCGGCGACGAAATGGTGCTGCTGACGCCCGCCTGGCCGAATTTCGCTGCTGCCGCCCAGATCTCCGGCGCGCGCCCGGTCTCGGTGCCGCTGCGCTTCGAGCATGGCAAATGGCAGCTCGACATGAACCGGCTCGAGGCCGCGGTCGGCGAGAAGACGCGGGCGCTGTTCATCAACACGCCGTCCAATCCGACGGGCTGGACCGCGACGCCGGATGATCTCAGAGCCATTCTGACGCTGGCGCGCAAGCACGGTCTCTGGATCATCGCCGATGAGATCTATGCGCTTTACTGCTATGCCGGCGCACGGGCGCCATCGTTCCTGGACATCATGGACGATGACGACCGGATCCTGTTCGTCAATTCCTTCTCCAAGAACTGGTCGATGACCGGTTGGCGCGTCGGCTGGATCGTTGCGCCGCCGGCGATGGGGCAGGTGCTGGAAAACCTGATCCAGTATTCGACATCCGGCGTCGCGCAATTCATGCAACGCGGCGCGGTCGCGGCCCTCGATCAGGGAGACGCCTTTGTCGACGAGAACATCGCCAAGGCGGCACGCAGTCGAGATCTGCTTTGCGATGCACTGATCGCGACCAATCGCGTCGAAACCCTGAAGCCGGATGGCGCGCTCTATGCATTCCTGAAGATCGACGGGGTGACCGATTCAAGGCAAGCGGCGATCGATATTGTCGACAGGACCGGCGTCGGACTGGCGCCCGGAACCGCATTCGGCGAGGGCGGGTCGCTTTTCATGCGCGCCTGCTTTCTGCGCGATCCGGCTCAGGTGGCGGAGGCGGCGGAGCGCCTGCGCCGCCACATATTGAGCCGGTAGAACTTCGCTCCGCGGCCAAGGGATGGCGACCGGATGAGCAAGCGCCTAGCGCACGAGCCGGATTGCGCCCGGGTAGTAGATGCCCTTGTCGGCAAGCTCCGTCGTGCAATCCATCTTGAATGTGCTGTTACCGGTCAGGGTGATTTCCTGGGCGATCAGCCGGATGCATTCGCCGCTCGTTGCGCCATTGCCGGAATATTGCAGTTCCGCGACGTCGGGCAGATAGACGATTCCGGTCAAGAACGACTGACTGTTTCCATTGATGATCGCAGTCTCCACATTTCCATGCTCGGCGACGATCGAGAACCCGGCCCAATCGCCTTCGAGTGATGGCGAAATGTTGAACGTGGCACCGCCATTGATGCTGATCTCGGCGCCATTTATGAGAAAGAAAGTCACGCGCTCGCCGGTTACGGTGGCTTGGGCGCCGAATTCCAGGCGCCCGCCGTCAATGATGTAATTGCCGGGCAGGAGATTCACGGCGCGCTTGACGTCCAGGTTTTGGTAGGTTCCAGGCTTCAGCGTGACGACGTAGCCTTCGTTGTTCGTCTTGGGCGTCTTGCTTGTGCCGTTGCAATCACCATTGCCGCCGCCGCCGCTGATGAAATCCTGCCCGCAGCCGGAGAGATCGACCCATGCCGCTGCCTTTGGCAGTACCTTGTTCTTGAACGGGTCGGGCACGCGCGAAGCGCCTTCCACCGCCTTGTCGCAAGCAAGTTCGACCGATTGTGCCGCGCCATAAATGGCGCCGGCGGCGTAAAGACATTCCGCCTTGAGCTTGCCGCTGCCGCCGACGTAGATCGATTGATCGTCATTGGAATTGGAGATGACCGTGCATCCGGTTAGATCGACCGCTGCGCTGCCGCTGACGTCAAATGCCCGGTCGGCGGTTTGATGCAATGCCAGAATGCAGGCTTCCGCGTTGGCTGCCCGCGCCGCGACGCTCTGACGTCGGATTGCCAACGGCAGGCGTTCCAGGAAGATCGGTTTATAGTCGAAGCTGAATTCCGCTGCCGCGACGTCTTCAATGGTGTTCCGCGTAAACGCAACGGACAAAGCGCCCTGTGTCGGCGTATCCGCGAGATTGCCTCCCTCGACGAGGACGCTTTCTTGCGGCATCGCGTAGTTGCTCCAGAAGAACTTCTTTGCCGCGTCGGAGGCTTCGGTCTCATCCGCGCCTTCGCCATAGGCTCGCACGGAACCGAGCGCGGCGGCGTCCAGCGCGGCTTGAATTTTCTCGGCTTCCAGATAGGCGCCGACGAAGTCGAGCGTCACGCCGACAGCGGCGATGATGGGGACGATGGCGATTGCTCCAAGGACGGCAAAATTTCCGTCCTTGTCGCAGGCCAATCGTCTCAATTGAGCATGGAGCTTCGCACGTCTCATTCGTGGTTTCCCCCGGGCACAGGCCATTTCGCCAGTATTTAAGCCATTCCCGTTTGAAAAACGTTAGCGAGCGCCGGTGTGTTTTAGTAAAATTTAATACATGCGGATTTCGGGTGAGCAAAGGCATATGATCGCCAGTCACGACCATCGCGCGGCGGCCCTCGATACCAATTTGGTGCACATCCGGCGTCATCCATAAAATTCTAGATAATCGGCAGATCGGTACTTAACCACGGTCACGAGAATATCGGACGAAGGCTGCCGAAAAGCGCCCGAGTTACCAATTCAGAAAGCGTTGCTCCTCTTTCCTGTCTCCATCTTCGAACGATTGGAAATCAGGCGATGGCCGCATTGGTAACGGGTGGAGCGGGTTATATCGGCAGCCACATGGTATGGTCGCTGCTCGATGCCGGCGAGTCTGTCGTGGTACTCGACAGGTTGTCGACAGGCTTCCGCTGGGCGATCGCGCCGGAGGCAAAGTTCTATTTCGGGGACGTCGCCAACAGAACGCTGCTTGCCAGGATCTTTGCAGAAAACGAGATCGACTCGGTCATCCATTTTGCGGGATCGGCTGTCGTTCCGGAATCCGTCGCCGATCCGCTTGCCTATTACGAGAACAACACGGCGAGCACGTGCACGCTGATCGCCGCGACGATAGAGGCCGGTGTTCGCCACTTCGTCTTTTCATCGACAGCAGCTGTCTATGGCACACAGGATACCGTCGATCCGGTCAAGGAAACGGCCACGTTGCGTCCCGAGAGCCCCTATGGTCGCTCCAAACTGATGTCCGAAATGATGCTACAGGATGCTGCCGCCGCTCATGATCTCCGCTATGTGGTGCTGCGCTATTTTAACGTCGCGGGAGCCGATCCGCTCGGCCGCGCCGGACAATCGACGGCTGGCGCCACCCATCTCATCAAGGTTGCATGTGAGGCCGCGCTCGGCAGACGCTGCAAGGTCGACGTTTACGGACAGGACTATCCGACCGCCGACGGCACCGGCATTCGGGACTATATCCACGTTGCCGATCTGGCTGCGGCACACAAGGACGCGCTCCGCTATCTGAGGGGAGGCGGTGAGCCGCTGACGACCAATTGCGGCTACGGCAAAGGCTTCTCGGTGCTGCAGGTTCTCGATACGGTGCGGCGGATCTCGGGACGTGATTTTCGCATAGACTATGCACCACGGCGTCCCGGCGACGCCGCGCAGGTCGTCGCAGACTCTTCGCTTGCCAGGCTGAAGCTCGACTGGGTGCCAACCCATGCAAGCCTTGAAAACATCGTCCAGAGCGTCTTCGACTGGGAGGGCTATCTCAGCCGCAAGAACAGTTACGACAAGGCGAGTTGAAGAACAAACCGGGGCTGGTGTTCGTCCTACTCGTCCTCTCCGAGCCGCTTGCGCTCGTGCGCGATGGCATGATCGATCAGCTGGGCCCAGATGCCCTCGTAGAAATCGGGATCGAGGCCGAGTTCGCTCGCTTGCCTGCGCGCGTTTTCCCGCACTTCGGCCACGCGCGCCGGGATGTCGGCTTTCAGCTTCAGCGGGCGCTTTATTTCGGCCGCACGGTCGATGTAGCCCCAGCGCTCCGCGAGCAACCTCATCAGGGCGTTGTCGAGCCGATCGATCTCGGCACGCACATCCGACATTGTGGTGCATTCTGCGGGTGTCTTCTGCATCGCTTGTCCAGATCGCTTGTCCAGTTCCGGGGAGGCGGAACGGGCCCCCGGGGGTTCGTCGCGCCGAACTGCTAGCAAACGGGAGCGCGGCTGAGAAGGGGTAAAACCGCCGCAGCGATCTCGGCCGCAGCTTTCCGGAGTGGTCACCTCGGCAGGCGATCGCCGGGGAGGAGGGTGCGGTCCTGTCTCCGTCGGCGATCGCTTGCCGATGTGTGCGAGGACGTTAGCCCTTAAGACTTGAGCGAGGCTTTTATCGTCACGTTGTGCCTGGATCATTGCACTGCTTCATCGAAACAGTGAAATGATCCAACTCTTTGAAATGACGCAATTCCGGACGGAAAACCGTTACATGCTTCTCTCGGAATTGCTCTAGGTGCCGAGCACAAGCTTGATCGCTAGGCCGACAATGCTGACGGCGGCAACCCCTGCGAGCCAGAGCGCGACAAACCAGAGGAGCTTCCGGCCCGTGCCATCCGCGCTCATCAATGGTAGCCCTCCTCCGGATCGACCTTGCCGCGAAAAACCCAATAGGCGTAGCCGGTGTAGGCGAGAATGATCGGTACGAGCACGAGCGCGCCAGCAAGCAGGAAGGCAAGGCTTTCCTCCGGCGCGGCCGCTTCCCAGATGGTGAGCGACGGCGGCACCATGTAGGGATAGAAACTTATGCCGATGCCGATGTAGCCGAGGACGAAAAGGCCGAGCGCCGCAATGAACGGCTGCACGTCATGCCGGTCGCGAATGCCCTTGATGAGCAGATAAAGGCAACCTAGGACGAGCAGGGGCACGATCACGCTGAAGATCGCCGTCGGCCAGCCGAACCAGCGTTGCAGATAGACCGGCTCGAGAAACGGCGTCCAGAGGCTGACGACAGCCATTGCCCCGACGGTTGCAAAGCAGCATTTGAGCGCAATTGCGCGTGCCCGGTCGGCGAGATCGCCGTGCGTCTTCATGACGAGCCAGGTGGCACCGAGCAAGGCGTAGCCGACGACGATCGCAATGCCCGTCATGATGGAAAAGGGCGTGAGCCAGTCCCACCAGCTGCCCGCATAGGCGCGGTTTTCGACCGGTATCCCCTGGACCAGCGCGCCAAGCGCGATTCCTTGCGCGAAGGCCGCCAGCATCGAGCCGCCGGCAAATGCCCAGTTCCACAGGTATTCGGCGCGCTTCGTGCGCCAGCGATATTCGAAGGCGACGCCCCGGAAGATGAGGCCGATCAGCATTGCGATGATCGGCGCATAGAGCGCCGGCATGATCGTCGCATAGGCAAGCGGAAAGACGGCCATCAGACCACCGCCGCCGAGCACGAGCCATGTCTCGTTGCCGTCCCAGACGGGGGCAACCGAGTTCATCATCACGTCGCGATCGTGCTTTTCGGGGAAGAGCGGGAAAAGGATACCGACGCCGAGATCGAAGCCGTCGAGAACGACATAGGCCAGAACGGCAAAGGCAATAATGGCCGCCCAGATCAGTGGCAGATCAAAGTCCATGATGCGCTCCATGAGATTTGGGGCTTGCCGGGCCGGGCGCGACACCGGCTGTCCGGATTGGTCCCTCGTCCAGTTCGGGCATGGTATCGCGCGGCAGCCGCGCCATCAGTCGCAGGATGTAGAAGGTTCCCGCACCGAAGACGAAGAAGTAGACGATAATGAAGGCGACGAGCGACGCGGAAACGGCAGGGGCTTCGATCGGCGCGATCGAGTTGGCCGTTAAAAGGTGGCCGTAGACCGTGTAAGGCTGGCGGCCGACTTCGGTGGTTATCCATCCGGCCAGAACCGCGACGAAGCCGGCAGGGCCCATCAGCACGGCGGCGCGGTGGAGCCAGGGATCGCTGTCGAGCGTGCCGCGGTACCGGCACCAGAGCGACCACAGCCCGATGCCGAGCATGGCCAGGCCGATGCCGACCATGACACGGAACGACCAGAAGATCACAGCGACCGGCGGATGCAGTTCCTCCGGGATCGTGTCCAGTCCGGCAAGCGGCGCATCGAGATGGTGCTTCAGGACGAGGCTCCCCAGTTTTGGCACCTCGATCGCGTAGTCGATGCGCTTCTCGGCCGAGTTGGGGATGCCGAAGAGCACCAGCGGAGCACCGTCAGGATGGCTTTCAAAATGGCCCTCCATCGCCATCACCTTCGCCGGCTGGTGCTCAAGTGTATTCAGCCCGTGCTGGTCGCCGGCGAAGATCTGGATCGGGGCGACGATGGCCGCCATCCACATCGCCATAGAGAACATGGTGCGGGCGCGGCGCGGCGCCGTCCTGCGCAAGAGATGCCAAGCGCCGCAGGCGCCGACGACGAGCGCCGTCGTCAGATAGGCGGCGAGCACCATGTGGACCAGGCGATAGGGGAATGAGGGATTGAAGATGATCGCCCACCAGTCGACCGGGATGAACTGTCCGGCTTCGTTCACGGCAAAACCTGCCGGGGTCTGCATCCAGGAGTTGGCGGACAGAATCCAGGTGGCCGAGATCAGCGTGCCGACGGCGACCATTGCGGTTGCGAGAAAATGCAATCTTGGACCCACACGGTTCAGGCCGAAAAGCATCACGCCGAGAAAGCCGGCTTCCAGAAAGAAAGCCGTCAGCACCTCATAGCCCATCAACGGACCGATGATAGGGCCGGCCTTGTCGGAGAACACGCTCCAGTTGGTGCCGAACTGATAGGACATCACGATCCCGGAAACGACGCCCATGCCGAAGGCGACCGCAAAAATCGTCTTCCAGAAGTTGAAAAGCTCCAGATAGACCTCGTCCTTCTTCCAGAGCCAGAGGGCTTCGAGGACGGCGAGGTAGCTGGCCAGGCCGATAGAGAAGGCCGGAAAGATGATGTGGAACGAAACGGTAAAGGCAAATTGCATGCGGGCAAGCATGGTTGCGTCGAAGGATTCAAACACGACGTGATCCTCTTGGGCACTACAGCGCCGTGCGTCGTTTCAGCTGCACACGGGACGCAGTAACACTTTGAGTTGCTGCATGTCCTTTTCCTCAAATCGCCTCGATTTAGGGAAACATACAGTAGAGAGAGCCGGGCGCCTGCCTGTCAGCCGGAGCCGTCATTTCATCGTGTGATTGAATCTGACGCAAAATTGGCAAAGGTCAATGATAGGCGGATCGCCACGTTGTCACACTGCGGCAATGTTTCGCCTGCGGCATTTTGCGGTCCGATGCTCTTACCTTCGCGCGAGATAGGCCTCTGCCAGTTCAGTCCAGAAGGCAGCGCCGATCGGCAGCAGATCGTCGTTGAAGTTGTAGCCCGGATGGTGGAGCGGTTTTTCGTCGCCTGTCGCCCTCGATCCGAGGAAGAAATAGCTGCCGGGACGCTCTTTCAGCATGTAGGCAAAATCTTCACTGCCCATGAACGGACGGCCAAGATCGACGACCTTGTCGGCACCGGCGAAGCGGATCGCAAGGTCGCGCACGAAATCGGTCTCGGCCTTGTGGTTGATCGTCGCGTCGTAGCTTCGCTCGTAGTCGACGGTGGCACGCATGCCGAAGCTTGCTGCCTGCGCTTCCGCGATCATGCGGATGCGGCGCTCCAACGCGTCACGAACGGCGGAATCGAAGGAGCGGATGCCGACGACGATCTCGGCCCGTTCCGGGATGATGTTGCTCGCGGAGCCGGCGTGGAAGGCGCCGACCGTGACCACGGTCGGGTCCATGGGATGAATGTTGCGCGACACGATCGTCTGCAGCGCCATGACGATGCTGGCGCCACAGACGATCGGGTCGGCGGTCTCCTGCGGTTCGGCGCCATGGCCGCCGCGACCATGGACGGTGATCCGTGCTTCGTCGACGGCCGCCATGATCGGGCCTTCGCGCAAGGCGAACTGGCCGAAGGGGAGGTTGGGCTCATTGTGGAGCGCGAACACCGCGTCGCAGGGAAATCTGTCGAACAGGCCCTCATCCACCATGATCTTAGCGCCGCCGAAATTTTCTTCTGCCGGCTGGAATATGAGGTGGATGGTACCGTCGAAGTTCCTCCGCTCGGCAAGCGCGCGGGCGGCACCGAGCAGCATCGCCGTGTGGCCGTCGTGTCCACAGGCATGCATCAGCCCCGGTGTCTTGCTTGCATAGTCGAGACCGGTTTCCTCGTGGATCGGCAGGGCATCGATATCAGCGCGGATGCCGATCGAGCGCGAACCGGTGCCATTCCTGAGCGTGCCGACAACACCGGTCTTCGCAAGCCCCGTTGTCACGGCATAGCCAAGCGCCTCGAGGTGGCGCGCGATAAAGGCGGACGTTCGCGTTTCCGCGAGACCGAGTTCCGGGTGTGCATGCAGGTCGCGGCGGATAGCCACCAGTTCCGGCATGGCGTTGTCGATGGCCGCGGAGAGCTTCATGTCAGGCACCACGTGTCGGTATGCGGTTTTCGAAATAGCGGAACGCGATGACCAGAATGCCCGTGAGGCACATGTAGATCAGCGCAAGCAGCAGGAGCGGTTCGTAGGTGAGAAAGGTTTCTTGCCGCACCTTCGAGATGACCGCATAGACGTCGACGACGGTGATCGTCGCAACCAGCGGCGTCGACTTGAGCTGCAATACGGTCTCGCCGTTGAGTGTCGGGAGCGCGCGGTGGATCGCGCGCGGCAGCCAGATGCGCCGGAACATCGTCCAGCGGCTCATGCCGTAGGCTCGGGCGGCCTCCAACTCGCCGGCGGGAACACCCGCAAAGGCGCCGCGCATCACCTCGCCCTCGTAGGCCGCAAAGGAGATCGTGAGCGCCGCCACGCCATAGGGCCAGGCCTCGCGCAGATAAGGCCAGAGAAACGACTGGCGGATTGCCGGAAACTGCGGAAACAGCGAGCCGAGCCCGTAATAGAGCAGCCAGAGCTGCAGGAGCAGCGGCGTCCCGCGAATGATCGTACAGAAGATCCGGGCAAGACCCTTCAGGTACCAGGGGCCGGTGATCTGGATGAGGCCCAGCGGGACGGCAATCAGGAATCCGAGGATTGAGGTGCTGAACAGCATCACCATGCTGACAAGGATGCCCCAGCCGAGCCTCGGCAGGTAGCGCGGCAGCCAGTCCCAACGCATCAGGACGGCGACCGCGACGATGACCGCGACGGCGACGAGGATGAGAGCGATGCGGTGAGGCTTGAGGAAACTCTTGCCATTCGGCAGGTCCTCGGGGGTGAATGCGAGAGCATGGGTCGTTTCGTCGGTCATCGCTGCTCCACGAAACCGCGTCTCGCATGCTTTTCCAAGGCGCCTATAAAGATGTTGGAAACGAGCGTCAGCGCAAGGTAGAGCACGCCGGCTGCACAGAAGAAAAGCAGATAGGCCTTGGTCGCGCCGGCCGCCTGGCGGGTTACCAGGGTCAGTTCGCTGAAGCCGACGACGGCGAGCAGGGCAGTATCCTTCGTGGCGATCAGCCAGAGATTGGCAAGACCCGGAATGGCATAGGGCAGCATCGCCGGGAGCGTGACGCGTCGCAGCACCTTCCCCGGCGACATGCCATAGGCACGCGCCGCTTCGATCTGTCCTGCGGGCACCGCCTTGATCGCGCCGCGCAACACCTCCGTCGAATAGGCACCCTGGACCACTCCAATGACGAAGATGCCTGCTATCAGGCCGCTGATATCGACAGTGCCGAGGCCGACGGCGCCCAGGAGCTGGTTCAAGAGGTCTGTCCCGGCATAGTAGAGGAGAAGGATGAGGACGAGTTCGGGCACAGCCCGAACGATGGTGGTGTAGCATTCGAGAAGATCGCGCGTTATCGGCCCGCCATAGAGCTTGCCGAAGGCCCCGCCCACGCCGAGCAGCAGGCCAAGCGCGTACCCTCCGACCGCGATCTGGATCGAATTGAGAAAGCCTTGCAACAATACGCCGCCCCAGCCGGGCGCTGAGAGCGAGAGCAGGCTCCAGTTGATGATGGAATCCGCAGCCATGGCGACTTCATGCTCCTTGTGCATATTCCCCAGCTCGGAATCGAGCTGAGGAAATGCAGCAATTCAAAGTTCTACAGCGTCCTTTGCGCGTCTGGTAAGACGCGGGGCGTTGTAGGACTGCCGGCCGGAGGCGCTTCAGCCGCCGTAGATGTCGAAGTCGAAATATTTCTTCGAGAAGGTATCGTAGGTGCCGTTCTCGCGGATCGCCTTGATCGCTGCGTTGATCTTGTCCTTGAGCTCCGTTTCGCCCTTGCGCAGGCCGACACCGACGCCCGGGCCGAGGATGGCGAGGTCCTGGGCAACGTCGCCCTTGTAATCGCAGCACTCCTTGCCCTGATCGCTTTTCAGGAAGGCATCGAGCGCGATCGCATCGGCCTGCACCGCGTCGACGCGGCCCGCGGCCAGATCCTGGTTCGCCTCATCCTGCGTCTGATATTCCTTGACCTCCACGCCCGCCGGGGCGAAGTGCTTGGTTGCATAGGCCTGATGCACGGTCGAGACCTGCACGCCAAGCGTCTTGCCGGAGAGGCCTTCCGGCGTCGCCTTCATGTCCACACCCTTGGTGCCGATGATACCGGTCGGCGTGTTGTAGTACTTGTCGGAGAAATCGATCGTCTTCAGGCGCTCTTCCGTGATCGACATCGAGCCGATGATCATGTCGATCTTCTTGGAAGTCAGCGCCGGGATGATGCCGTCCCAGGCGACCGGGGTGATCACGCAGTCGAGTTTCGCCTCGGCGCAGATCGCCTTCATGAATTCCACTTCCCAGCCTTCCCAATTGCCGCTGGCGTCAGGCGAGGTGAAGGGCGGGTAAGGCTCGGCGGCAAAACCGACCTTGACCGTTTCCGCCTGTGCGGCGACGGCGCCAGTGATCGACAAAGCGGCCGCGACCGCCAGGAGTTTCAATGTCTTCTTCATGCTGTTCCCTTTTTTGGTTGTTGAGCATTGCGGAATTCAGTGAATGGAGCTGATGAACTTCTTGAGCCTCTCGGATCTCGGCGCGCCGAAGATCGCCTCAGGCGGCCCCTGTTCTTCGATGACGCCGTTGTGCAGAAAGACGATGTGGTTGGCGACGTCACGGGCGAATTTCATCTCGTGGGTGACGAGGATCATCGTGCGCTTCTCGCGCGCAAGATCGCCGATGACGGAGAGCACTTCGCCGACGAGCTCCGGATCAAGCGCCGAGGTCGGTTCGTCGAAGAGCATCACCAACGGCTGGATCGCCAACGCCCGGGCGATCGCCGCGCGTTGCTGCTGGCCGCCGGAAAGGAAGGCCGGATAGGCGTCGCGCTTCTCGTAGAGGCCGACCCGGCGCAGCAGCGTCTCGGCCGTTTCGATCGCTTCGGCCTTGGATTTGCCGAGCACGTGCACCGGCACTTCGATGACGTTTTGAAGAATGGTCATGTGCTGCCAGAGATTGAAACTCTGGAAGACCATGCCGAGCTGGGTGCGGATGCGCTGCACCTGCTTGCGATCGGCGGGCATCAGCCCGCCACGGCCATCGGACTTCATCCGGATTTCTTCGCCATGAACGCTGACACGTCCCGCCGACGGCAATTCCAGCATGTTGATGCAGCGAAGAAGCGTGGACTTGCCCGAGCCGCTGCCGCCGATGATCGCGATCACATCGCCTTGCCGGGCCGTGAGCGACACACCTTTCAGCACTTCCAACGGCCCGAAACGCTTATGCAGGTCAGTGACCGCGATTGCCTGGGCCGCATCCGTCATCGACGCGCCGCTCCCATAGCTCGAAGAGCTTTTGTTGAAGGCATGAAAACAGTTCCCCTGTTCGTTCTCTCGTGCAGCTTCTTCGGCTTGTCACGCTGTTTCATGAGGGGGAATGTTGCACTTGTGTCGCTATTATTCAAGCGTATAATAGCTTCATCGCGGTTTTTTGGCCGCGTGGCATCGCCGAAAATCCCTGCAGGAGTAGCGCATGAGCCCGCCCGGTTCGCTGGCACTGACGATCTGGTCCCGCCGCCCTCCATGCGGGAGGCTGCTGTGAACCGTCGCACGTTTCATCGCGCTCCCGAGGGGGAGCGCCGCCAGGAGTTGATCGAGGCCACTCTCGATTGCATCTCGGAATTTGGACTGAAGGGCGCGACGGTCCGGCAGATAGCGATCCGGGCTGGCGTCACGGCGGGGCTCGTCCGCCACTATTTCGACTCGAAGGACCAGATGGTCGCCGAAGCCTACCGCGCCGTCATCGCGTCGCTTACGGAGAAGGCGAAGAATGTCGAAGGCGATCCTGCGACACGGCTCAAGGAATTCATCGCCGTCAACTTCACCGAACCTGTTGCCGATAGTCGTAGCGTCTCGCTCTGGGCGGCCTTCATCAGCCAGGTGCGCGTCGATCCGGTGCTCGCCGAGATTCACCGCGAAGGCTATCTCGCCTTCCGCAACACGTTGCAGGAATTGCTGAGCGAATTCCTCGCCGCGAAGGGCAGACCCGCAAGCGCCGAAGAATGTCGCCGGCATGCGATTGCGATCAACGGTTTGGTGGACGGGCTTTGGGTCGAAGGCTGCCTTGCCGGCGATCTCTTTCGCGACGGCGAGTTGGTCAGCATCGCCATGGCGTCTGTCGAGGCGCTGATCGGCCTGCCGATCGAAAACTAATGCATGTCGCCCAAAAGGTGCAGCGGTTTTGGGCGACATGCATAAAACAAAGAACCAAAAGGGAGCAAACATTTGCGCTACGCGTCGATCACCTCACGCCTCGCCGATCTCGGTTCCGGGAAATGGACGCTGCACACCCGCGCGCGCCAACTGAAGGCAAGCGGAGCCGATATCATCGAGCTGACGATCGGGGAGCCGGACCTGCCGCCGGACCGCTCCCTGCTGGACGAATGCCAGCGTGCCATGAACGCGGGGCGGTACCGCTACTCGAACGGGCGCGGCGAACCGGCTGTCGTTGCCGCTCTTGCGGAGAAATACCGGCGTCGCCGGGCCGATGTGACTGCGGAAAACGTCCTGTGCTTTCCGGGCACTCAGACGGCACTTTTTGCCGCCATGCTGGGTCTTGTAGAGGCCGGCGATGCGGTGCTCGTCGGCGACCCGCTCTATGCCACCTACGAAGGCGTCATTCGTTCCACCGGCGCCCACCAGGTCCTCGTTCCGCTGAAGCCCGAATTCGGCTTTCACATGCGGGCGGAGGACCTGGAAAAGGCAATCACGCCGGAATGCCGCGTGCTGCTTTTGAACACGCCGCACAATCCGACCGGCGCCGTCCTGACCGCCGCCGAGATTGCCGCCATCGGCGAAGTTGCCCGTCGCCACGACCTCTGGATGGTCTGCGACGAAGTCTATGAAGAACTCGTTTTCGATGCCGAATTCGCGTCGCCCTTCGACAATCCCGGTCTCGCAGAGCGCACGGTCGTCGTCTCGTCCATTTCCAAGTCGCATGCGGCCCCCGGTTTTCGCAGCGGCTGGGCGGTCGGTCCTGTCGAATTCACGAATCGTCTGCTGCCGATCTCCGAAACCATGCTCTTCGGCGTGCAGCCCTTCATCGCCGACATGACGGCCTATGCGCTGACGCACGAAATCGAGACGGCGAAGCGGATGCGCGAAACCTACAAGCGGCGCGCTGGTCGGATCGCCGATCGCCTTGCCCATGCGCCGGGTGTCTTCGTTCTGCCGCCGGAAGCCGGGATGTTCACGCTGATCGACGTCGCCGATACCGGCCTTTCCGGCGAAGCCTTCGCCTGGGCTCTTCTCGAAGAGGAGGGCGTGGCGGTGATGCCGGGTTCTTCCTTCGGCGAGGAAGCGCAGAATTTCCTGCGTGTGAGCCTCACAGTTCCCGATGCAGATATCGATGAAGCATGCCGCCGCATCAGCTCCCTCGCCGAACGCCTGATCGCCCGTAAGGAGCGCCGCGCATGACCGAAATGAAAACCGTGGGCGAGGTCCTCGTCGATCTCCTCGAGGCAAACGGCGTCGAAGTCGTGTTCGGCATTCCCGGCGTGCATACGGTCGAGCTCTATCGCGGGCTGGCGACATCGAAGATTCGCCATGTCACGCCACGGCACGAGCAAGGCGCCGGGTTCATGGCCGACGGGTACGCCCGCGTCAGCGGCAAGCCTGGCGTTGCGCTCGTCATCACCGGCCCGGGCCTGACAAATACGATCACGGCGATGGCGCAGGCTCGCCAGGATTCGATCCCGATGCTGGTCATTTCCGGTGTCAACCGCCGCGACTCGCTCGGCCATGGCCGCGGTCTGCTGCATGAACTGCCGGACCAGCACGGCATGATGAAGACATTGGCGCTCTATTCCCACACGCTGCTCAACCCCATCGATTTGCCGCTTGTGGTGGATCGGGCTTTCGCAGTCCTGCTTTCCGGCCGACCCGGACCGGTTCACATCGAGATTCCAACCGATGTCATGGCTTTGCCGATAGAGAGCCGGTCCGGCAGGCCCGCTGCGGCGACCCGCCCGCGCTCCGACAGCGAAACCTTGCAGAAGGCGGCGATCCTGTGCGCCGATGCCGTCCGGCCGGTGATCATATGCGGGGGCGGCGCATTAACGGCGGAGGCGGAAGTACGGCAGCTCGCCGAACAGATCGGCGCACCGGTCGTCACGACCGTCAACGCCCGGGGCATGCTCGCGGGCCATCCGCTAAGAGTGCCGGCAAGCCCGAGTCTCAAGGCAGTGCGCGCCTTGCTGCGCGACGCGGATCTCGTGCTGGCGCTCGGCACGGAAATGGGTCAAACGGACTACGACCTTTATGCCGACGGTGGTTTTCCGGCGCTCCGCAATCTCATCCGCACCGACATCGATGCGGCGCAGCTCGCCCGCGGACCGCAGGCGGCACTGTCGATCCTGTCCAGCGCGAAGACGGCGACGGCGGGCATGCTGGCTTTCCTGCCCGGCCATGCGGCCGCAAAGGGCGGAGCAGAGCGCGCGGAAGCGGCCCGCAAAGCGGCGCTGAAGGAACTGTCGGCGAAGATGCAGGCCGAAATCGCCGTGATTGACATGATCTACAAGGCGCTGCCGGATTGTACCATCGTCGGAGACTCCACGCAGGCCGTCTATGCCGGCAATCTCTATTGCGACGCGCCTCGGCAACGGAGCTGGTTCAACTCCGCGACCGGTTACGGCGCGCTGGGCTACGCGCCGCCGGCGGCGGTTGGCGCCGCCGTCGCTGATCGCGGCAGGCCTGTCGTCTGCCTCGTCGGTGATGGCGGTTTCCAGTTTTCGTTGGCCGAGATCGGCTCGGCGGTCGATGCCGAGGCCCAGGTGATCTTCCTCGTCTGGAACAATGACGGTTACCAGGAAATCGAAACCTATATGGTCGATTCCGGCATCACACCCGAAGGCGTGAAGCCCTCGGCGCCGGACTTTCCGATGACCGCCAGGGCCTACGGCGTACCAGCGGAGCGGCTGGCGGACGTGCGGGAGCTGCCGGGCGCGTTGGCGCAAGCCGCTGGGCGATCGGGTCCTTCGCTGATTGAAATCCATCAGGCAAAAACCGCCGGCGTCTCCGCCTGACAAAGCGGGCCGGATTTGACTTTTCCGGCTCGGAATGGTGTTAAGAGCGCCGCAAGCTCGAATCCGGCCATGTTCTTTCGCTAGGCTCAGGCAATCGGGCTGAATTTCGTCTCGCCGGCGCGTCCCGCGTCGAGAGAAAGGGATAGTGTCCTCAATGGACCTGTTGGGTGGTGGCAGCAAGAGCATGCAGGCCGGTCGGCTCTTGGCCGCGGTGTGGCTGCTCTGTGCGTCCTTTGCCATGCAGATCGTCGCGGTCGGGCAAGGTGTCTCGGCGCGCGTGTCGGCGGGAGCGCAGGCAGGCGACGCGTCGACGCGCGACAGCGGCTCTGCCGATCATTCGATCGCCCGTCAGATCTCCAGGGCCGTTCCACACCCCGACCTCCGCTTTACCGGCGAGCGCAAGGATGCGAAGTCGACGGGTGGGCAAGATATTTCACCGGCTCTTCTCGTTGCCCAGGTGCGGTTTTTCGACCTGGGAAGCCGTAAGCGGGGCGCGATTTCGCGGCTCGCTCACGTGCATGGCCCGATAACACAAGGGCAACGAATCCGCGCGCCTCCCCCGGCGTGATCGGCTTTGAGAATACGAGTGGTCGGCGCTCTACGTTCCGCCGCTCCCATTGATGAAACCTAGCCCGGATGATGCCAGACAGGCGTATTCAGGCGTTCATGGAATTTCCACATGCGTACATCCAAATGGGCGGTTCTCGCCTATGTCGCGATTATTATCTTCGGATGCCTCGCGGCGCTTCCCAGCGTTCTGACGCCGGCCATGCGCGAACAGTTTGCGGCTGTTCTACCCTTCAAGCCCGTCACGCTCGGCCTCGACCTCAAGGGCGGCTCGCATCTCGTGCTTGAGGTCGACGGTGCCGGCCTTCAGAAGGCGCGGCTCAACACGCTTCTCGACGATACCCGCCGCGTTCTGCGCGGCGAACGCGTTTCGGCCTCTTCGGCGCGCATCAGCGGCAACGCCGTGATGGTGAATATCGAGGATGCTGCCGACCGGGAGAAGGTCCTGCCGAAGCTTCAGGAGCTGGCGGCACCCGTCAGCACCATCGGCTTTGGCGGTGCCGCTCCGGAAGTCGATGTCACGAGCGACGGCAATGTCGTCACGCTCGCGATGACCGAAGCGGGTCTTGCCGATCGCATGACAAAGGCGGTCGAGCAGAGCCTGGAGATCATCCGCAACCGCGTCGACCAGGTCGGCGTCGCGGAGCCGCTCATCCAGCGCATTGGTTCGAACCGCATCCTCGTTCAACTTCCCGGTCTCCAGGATCCGACGCGTCTTCGCGAACTTCTCGGCTCGACCGCGCAGATGAGCTTCCACATGCTCGACCAGACCGCGGATGTGACGCAGCCGCCGCCGCGCGGCGTCGACATTCTTCCCGGCGCCAACGATGGCAACCGGTATCCGGTCGAAAGCCGGGTCGCGATTTCAGGCGAGCGGCTCGACGATGCGAAGGTTGGCTTCGATCAGCAGACCAACCAGCCGGTCGTCGACTTCACCTTCGATTCGCTCGGTGCCCGCCAGTTCGCGGAAATCACCCGCGAAAACGTCGGCCGTCCTTTTGCGATCGTTCTCGACGGCAAGGTGCTGACGGCACCGGTGATCAATGAACCGATCCTGGGTGGTCGTGGTCAGATCAGCGGCAATTTCACCGCTCAGGAGGCGACGGTCCTTTCGGCGCTCTTGCGCTCCGGCGCCTTGCCGGCACCGCTGACGATCATCGAAGAGCGCTCGGTTGGCCCCAATCTCGGCAGCGACTCGATCCGCATCGGTCTCTACACCGGCCTTGCCGGCTTCGGCCTCGTCGTGGCCCTCATGATCGTCCTTTACGGTGCCTGGGGCATCATCGCCAACGTCGGACTGCTGTTGCACACCATCATGACGATCGGTGTGCTCGGCATAATCGGCTCGACGCTGACGCTGCCTGGTATTGCCGGTATCATTCTCGGCATCGGTATGGCCGTTGACGCCAACATCCTCATCAATGCTCGTATCCGCGAAGAAACGGAGGCGGGCGCCGGCGCGATGAAGGCGCTGGATGTCGGCTTCAACAAGGCCTACGCGACCATCATCGACTCCAACGTCACGACGCTCGCCGGCACGATTCTCTTGTTCTGGTTCGGCAGCGGCCCGGTCAAGGGTTTCGCCGTCACGATGATGCTCGGCATCATCATCTCGATGTTCACCTCGGTCACGGTCGTGCGCCTGCTGATGCGCGAGGTCGTCGTTCGCCGCAAGATGAAGAAGCTCGAGATCCCGTCGCTCTTCGGCCGCGTGCCGCATCTGCCGACCTTCTCCTTCATGAAGCGGCGCTTCCAGGCGATCGGCATGTCCGCCTTCCTGTCGATAAGCTCGGTCATCCTGTTCTTCACGCCGGGCCTGAACTACGGCATCGACTTCGTCGGCGGCATCCAGGTCGAAGCGGCGTCCAAGGAAAGGATCGACCTGCCGACGCTGCGCCATGGGCTCGAATCGCTCAATCTCGGTGAGGTGGCAATCCAGGATTTCGGTGGCGGGCAATCGGTCCTGATCCGCGTCCAGCGCCAGCCGGGTGGCGAGCAGGAGCAGACGGCCGCGCTGAACCGCATCAAGGATGCGGTGACGACGTCTGTTCCGGGGGCGAGCCTGGAGCGCACCGAGGTCGTCGGGCCGACCATCAGTAGCGAGCTGGCACGGTCGGGCTTCCTGGCCGTCGGCCTCGCGATGATGGCGATCCTGCTTTACATCTGGTTCCGCTTCGAATGGCATTTCGCCGTCGGCGCGATCGCGGTGCTCCTGCTCGACATCACCAAGACGATCGGCTTCTTTGCCTTGACCGGGATCGACTTCAACCTGACGGCGATCGCCGCGTTGCTGACAATGATCGGCTACTCGGTGAACGACAAGGTGGTCGTCTACGACCGCATGCGCGAAAACCTGCGCAAGTACAAGTCGATGCCCTTCTCTGATCTGATCGACATGAGCATCAACCAGGTGATCGCACGATGCATCTTCACCTCGATGGCTACGGCTCTCTCGCTGGTGCCGATGGCGATCTGGGGCGGCGACGCGGTACGCAGCTTCGCCTGGCCGATGATCTTCGGCGTCATCGTCGCGACGACCTCGTCGATCTATATCGGCGGCCCGATCCTTCTGTTCCTGAGCCGCTGGTGGAAGGACCGCGAAGCCAGCCGTTCCGGCACAGCGCAGGCAGGCACGCCAACTGCCTGATAAGGTCTATCAGTGAGGAAACCAAAAGGGGCAGTCCGGCGGGCTGCCCCTTTTTCGTCCGAAAGTGCTGTCTTTATGTGGACTGTCCCTTGCAGGTCGATTCGCCGCTACCTAGATGGGTAGGGGAGTCCTCACCGGGATGACCAAACAGAATTGTCGCCATGGCGGTTCAAGACTGAAATATGGAGAATTATTTTTCTCCTGTTCGCTTTCGGAATTGACTAATTTGGTAGATTATTCTAGTTTGCAAATCGTGAGGCGGAGGGAATCCGTCTCGTATTGTTCATGACCGCCGCGGCGCGCGATGCGCCGGGCCAGCCAAAGGAGAGTGACATGTCTGGAATCGTCTCGACCGCCGCTTTCTGCGGCTCGCGTTCCCATTGTCGTGCAACTGTGAAACGTCACCTTCGCGCGCTTCGCCGAATGTGACCGTCCGTACTTCCGAATTCACCTTTTGCCGAGAATCGAATGAATCCGCGCCGCGAGGCGTGGAGGAGCGTTATTACATGAGCAAGCAAGTTATCGAATATGACGGCGAAGCCGTCGGCGTCGTTGTCCCCGACGAAGACCGGTTGAAGTTTTTGGCCGTGAAGTATCATGTCTGGGATCTGGACGCTCAGCGTTTCCGCTCGGCCGACGAGGCGCGTGCAGCCATCCGCAACCTGCTCGCCGGCCAAGGCGCCCGAAACCATCAGATTGGCATTGCGGCGGCGTGACCTCGCGTCCGCCGCACGTCAGCAATAGATCGATCAAATCCGAAGTTCGTCCTCCCCGATTGTCGACCATAATTGTGTATTGGCGACACGTTTCTTGTGCTATGCCAAGAAAGGATTGTGTCGTTGCGAACGGTCCCCAGCATCCGGGGACCGGGAGGAGAATTTCTCGGAATGCTGACGAAGAAGGGAAAATACGGCCTCAAGGCCCTCGTTGATCTGGCGCGCCTCGAACCCGGCGAAACCGCGTTCATCAATGAAATCGCCCTGCGCAACAACATCCCTAAAAAATTTCTCGACACGATTCTGCTCGAATTGCGCAACGCCGGCATGCTCCGTTCCAAGAAGGGGCCCGGTGGCGGTTATTCGCTTTCCCGCCCCGCGTCGGAGATTCGCATCGGCCACGTCATCCGCACGCTTGACGGACCCCTTGCGCCGATCCGTTGCGCCAGTCGCACCGCCTATGAGGTCTGCGAGGATTGCAGCGACCCCGAGACCTGTCGTGTGCGCATATCGATGACGACGGTTCGCGACGCGATGGCATCGATCCTCGATTCGATGACGCTTGCGGAGTTTGCCGGCGATGGTGTCCTGCCGCAGGAAGCTCTTGAGGAAAAACGCGCGGGCTGACGGATCGAATAGGTCTGTTTTGGTGCAAACAGGCGTAAATAGACTTGGTTTGCCAAGAAAAAGCGCTTAACTGGCTTCTACGTGCTTCGTTTACCGCTGAAACGGCGGGGTCGGGCAATTTCGTCGCGGGAACTAGGATCGACAATGGGCTTGAGACAAGTGAAAGCGGATGGGCAGTCCCGTTCCGCCATGCTGGACTCGATCGGCAGGACGCTGACGAAGGCAACCAATGGGATCAAGGCTCTTGCCGATCACCTGACGACGGATGAAGCCTTTGCGCGCAGCCTTGTCGACGCGGTCGAATTGATCGGCGACAGCGAGGGCCGGGTCGTCGTTTCCGGCGTCGGCAAGAGCGGCCATATCGGCCGCAAGATCGCGGCGACCATGGCGTCCACCGGCACCTCCGCCTATTTCGTTCATCCGACGGAGGCGAGCCACGGCGATCTCGGCATGGTCACCTCGCAGGATGTCCTGATTCTGCTGTCCTGGTCGGGAGAGACGGCCGAGCTCGGCAACATGCTCACCTACGCCAAGCGCTTCAAGGTGCCGATCATCTCGATCTGCGCCAATCGCGACAGCATTCTTGCCCGGAATTCCGAGGTTGCCCTGGTGCTGCCGAAGGTGCAGGAAGCCTGCCCGCATGGACTCGCTCCCACGACGTCGGCCATGCTGCAGCTCGCCGTCGGAGACGCCTTGGCAATTGCGCTCCTGGAGCGGCGCGGCTTCTCGGCTGAAGATTTCAAGACATTCCATCCCGGCGGCAAGCTCGGCGCGCAGCTGCGCCTGGTGCATGAGCTGGCGCATGTGGCGGAGCAAGTGCCGCTGCTCGCTGTCGGTCGGCCGATGAGCGAAGCGGTTATCGAGATGTCGTCAAAGGGATTTGGCGTTGTCGGTATCGTCGACGACGGCGGCACGCTGGTCGGCGTGATTACCGACGGCGACCTGCGCCGCCACATGGCGGGCGACCTGCTCCTTCAGCCGGTCGAGGTGGTGATGTCGCATAATCCGAGAGTCATCAAAGGCGATGTGCTTGCCAGTGCCGCCATGGAGTTTATGCAGGAACACAAGGTTACGGTCCTGTTCCTCGTAGACGACGCTGGACTCCCGGTCGGCATCCTGCACATCCACGACCTTTTGCGCGCCGGCGTGGCGTGATCGATCGCAGCGCCCGCTGCATGTTTCCTTAAATCGTAACCGATTTAAGGAAACTTGCAGCAACTTAAAGTGGGACTTCAGAGGTCGCGACAGCGTGCGCGTCTATCAGGCGCGCAAAGGACGCATCGCCCAGGAAAAGTCTGTTTTCCGCCGGATCCGCTCAGTTACGTAAAGTCACCCCCAGCCGACGTGATCTTCGCCGGCTTTCGACGAGGCGGAGGGTTGACGAAAGCCCCGGGTTCGTTGACGACGCCCTGATGCAAACGCTCCACGATCGCCTTCGCGCCGGCGCTCGTGCCTGCTCTTGAATAGAAATTTCCACGAACCTGGATGGCGGCAGCCATCAACCTGAACAGGGCCGCGCTTAAGGCCGGATCCGGCGCTTGCGGCCCTTGCCAGAACAAGTCCAACGGCTGCTGGTCTGTAAGGCCCGCAATGTCGAATACGGCACTGCCGAGTACTTTTACCGGCTTGTCCTCTCTCAGGGCATGCAGCCCGGCGGTCGAGTTGACCGTAACGACACCGGCGCTTCCATGTACCAGAACATCCAGGTTGCCGCCGTCGAGATAGACAACGCGGTCTGCAACTCCAGCTTTGGCTGCTTCTTCGAAGATGATCTTGCGCCAGCGGATGAGGCCGTTGTCGAGGGGGTGGGTTTTGATCGCCAGTGTGCTGTCCGCGGGGGCGTGGCGCGCGAAGGACGCAAGGATCGCGCGGATCGCTTCCTTCTGGCTGTTGAACGGCGAGTGCGCACGCAGTTGGTAATCGGTCTCCAACTGCAGCGGATAGACGAAATAACCGGTCTCTTTCGAGGTCAGCGAGCGGATAAGGGCGTCGGCCGCGCGTTGCCGCCGCCCTTGCGTGGTCAGGCGCAACAGCCATCCCGCATATTCCGCTAGCGGATGAAAGATCCCGTGCCGGCGGTAACCCGGGAAAAGAAACCAGAGGAAGACGTTCGGAAGATTGTACAGCAGGTCGTAGACCGCTTCGGCGAGGAAAGACTGTTCGTAAAGCCGCC
The DNA here is from genome assembly GCF_030124325.1 of Sinorhizobium sp. 8-89. Taxonomy (GTDB): domain Bacteria; phylum Pseudomonadota; class Alphaproteobacteria; order Rhizobiales; family Rhizobiaceae; genus Sinorhizobium. Next base: position 11,471 of record NZ_JASKLR010000018.1, on the reverse strand, counting down.
GCCAGTCCGGTTCCGGCAGGTCGGCTGCCGCCCGCAGGATCTCGCCCGCTTCAGCCGGAAAATGCGAGTTGGACGACATGCCGCCACGTTCGAGCGTCAGCCAGTCGGGCCTGAGATAGCCCATCTCGACGATGAAGACGGCAACGCCTCTCTCGCGAGCAGCCGCAATCGCAGCTTTATGATAGGGGCGCTCTTCGCCAAGCAGCACCAGGTCGCTGACGGCGTGGCGACGGATAAAGGCCTTAACATAGGCCGGCCATGCGGCCATGGAGCCGCGATAATTATAGGCGCCGCGACGTCGCCAGAAGATCTGGTCGCCGACATTGAGATTGATGCGAAGGCAGGTATGGCCCCATTCCTCGAGCCCGGCTGCGATCTTGGCAAAGATCGGCGACGAGGGGCCTTGCAGAAACAGGAACGTCCGTGGTGCCAAGCGATTGATTGTCGTGCCCGCTGTCATTGCCAGTAGCCGCCGCTATTGCAGCGCATCCTTTTGCAGGTTTGCGTATCGGAGCAGGGACCGTATCAGGTTCCACGGGTGCTCGTCCTGAGGACCTTTCGCACCGGGCTGAGCCGGGCGCGCCTTGGCGAGCGGTACGATGAAGTAGTCCGTGCGGGGGTCCGGGAACGGGTCTGCGAAGGACTTCAGAAGAGGCGCATGGTCGCCGTAGAAGACGAGCCAGACAGGACGTTCGAGCTTATTGAGCTTGTCGATCAGTTCTTTGAGCGCGGCATCCGATTGCTGCAGAATCGCCATGTAGATGTCGACCGGGCTCGTGAGCGTGCCCACGCGGCCGGGCTCCCACGGGCCATGATTGGCCATGGAAGCGACGAAGAAGAAGCCGCTTTCGTCTTCCGGCAGCTTCTCCACTTCGGCAATTACCCGCGACGTCAGCGCCGCGTCGGAGACGTAGAGCCCGTCACGCTCGGGTTTGTGATCGAAGGCGTCCAGCATGGTGAGCTTGTCGAAGCCGAGCTGCGGCATCGCCTTGTGCCGGAGGAAGAACGTCCGGTCATAGGGATGAATGAAGTGCGTATGCCAACCGGCGCGCTTCAATTTCCCTGGCCACACGACGTCGGCGTAATGCGAGGCGCGAAGATAGGGGTAGCTGGCATCGACATGGATATCGTCCGGCAAGAGGCCGCTCAGCACGGCGAACTCGGTACGCAGTGTATAACCGCCCTCGAACACGTTGCTGAGGCGGCCCCACTGCACCGCCTGTTTGCGCAGCCGGTCGATCGTCGGCAGCTTGATCGTGTCGACGCCAAAGTGGCGCATGTCGATGAAGGACTCTGATTGCCAGACGACGATCAGCGGGGCTTCCTCGTGGCCGATAAGGTCCTGCACGGCGGCGCGAAGCCGCTCCGAGAGTTCGGCGACGATTTTTTCACGCTTCACGCCCAGCCATATGATGAAGTGGAAGACGACGGAGGCGAAGGTCCCGAAGCGCACCGTATTCATCTTGACGTTGATGGCTCTGACGAGCTTCTGGACGAGGGCTGCAGTCGGCCGGTTCACCGGCCCGTAGAAAAGCAAGCCCCAGGGCGCGGCGGCCACGAGGATCATCAGCAGAATCCAGAACAACTTGCCTTGCTCGGGCAAGATGGTCGGTTCGAAATACATGTAGAGCGCGGAAACGCCGAATACGTAAAGGAAAGCGACGATCCAGAACAGAATATTCAGCGAAGTTGCGTAGAAGATCGTCTTGTATTTGAAGACGTCGGCAATGAGAGCGATGTCCGAGAACACCAAGGGTTCACGGATGAACTTGAACTTGGCGCGGGAAATGCCGGTGAAAATGATGAAGAAGCTCATGACCCCGGCAGCCGCATAGAGGGGGCGCCAGGAAATTGCGAAGAAGCCGGCAAAGACGAGCGCTATGACCGGCAGCCGCGCCAAGACGTCGATAATATCCTGATTACGCCCATGGCGGGGCTTGTTCCTCCTGCGCTCGCGCGCCGGCAGGGCGAAGCGATCCGTGAAGAAAATTACCCCGCAGGACAGGAGGTAGCAAAAGAGGGTCAGCGCTGCCGGATAATCATGGAGATGAAAGGAAAGTTGCGGCAAACGGTTACCTTCAGGCCATTCGGTCGCGCCTCGGCAGCACGGCAATCGCCTGACACTTAAATCCTATCTCGGGCCGGCACAAGCGCGGTCCGACATATCGGGCGTCACCGTCCACTACCGCGTGCGATCGCCCGATCGAGCCACCAGTTGATAAGCGGCCTTACGGCAGGGGCGAACCGGCCGAGCAGAAACAGGGTTGTGCCGAAGTAAACCTCGAAGCGCTGCTGGTCGATGCCTGCGGCGATCCTGCGGGCGACGGCATCGGCCGGCCATGGCCGGACGGTCCCCATTACGACATTCGCCTCGCGCGGACGCAGGGAGAACTCGCGCTCGAACTGCGGCGTTTGCGTATCCGGCGGGAAGCTTACCGATATCTGCACATCGTGTCTCCGCGCCTCGCTGCGCAGCGCCTGGGCAAAACCGTGGAGCGCGAATTTCGACGCGCAATAGGCGGAATAGCCATAAATGCCGATGAGGCCGGCGCCCGATGAGATCATCATGATCTTTCCTCTGCGCCGTCGCTTCATGTCGGCATAGACGGCGCGCACCGTGTGGACCGTGCCCGAAAAATTCGTTTCCATCTGGCGGCGGAAGGCCGCGCTTTGCTGTTCCTCGAAAGGAGCCGGTTCGACGATGCCGGCCGAGGTCACGAGAATATCGCACGGGCCGAAGGCTTCGACGCAACGCCGAACGGCAGCCTCGATTTCTTCCTCCTGGGCAACATCGGCCGCCTCGACGCGGATCTCTCCGGGCTCTGCGCCGTGCTCCGAGATGAGCTTTCGCCTGGCCTGTTCGAGAAGATCGGGGGAGCGCGCAATGAGTGAAAGTCGCGCGCCGCGGCTCGCGTAGATCAATGCAAGTTCCAGGCCTATGCCGCTGGAGCCACCGGTGATGATCACATGGGTCATTCTCAGGTTCCGCCTGCGGCTTAGGGGCAGAGGTTTCCAGGGCGCTTCCAGCAGAGATGTATAACGGGCTTTCGTCCGGAATTGTGTCGTTTCAAAGCGTTAGATCATTCCGCCATTTCAATGAAACAATGAAAATAGTCTAACGCGCCGAGAGCGCCTTCAACATCTGCTCGATGTCGACGCCGCCAAGCCCGAAATTCCGTTCGGTCAAATCCTTGAGGCGCTCGGCGGTGAGCGCGACGGTCCGGCGGATCTGCTCTTCGGTGTGGTCGCTGGTGATGAAGAAGCGCAGTCGCGCCAATCCTTCGGGCACGGCGGGATGGATGATCGGCAGCACGTTGACGCCCGCCGCCAGCAGATCGTTGGAGAGCTGCACGGCGCGGAGCGAATCGCCGACAATGACGGGAACGACCGAGAAGCCGCCGCTCAAACCGGTGTCAAGACCGGTCTCCTTCGCGAGCTTGAGGAACAGGCTGCCGTTGCGCCTCAGCGCCGCGGTGCGTTCGGGCTCGCGTTCGAGGATATCGAGACTTGCGACCGCCGATGCTCCGAGCACAGGTGCCAGACCGACACTGTAGACGAAGCCGCCGGCGGATGCCTTGAGCACCGCCGCCAATGCCTCGCTGCCGGCAATATAACCGCCGCAGCTCGAGGTGGTTTTCGACAACGTTCCCATCCAGATGTCGATCTCGTGGGGGTCGACACCGAAGTGTTCGGCCAGCCCCTTGCCGTGCCGCCCGAGAACGCCGAGCGAATGAGCCTCATCGACCATCAGCCAGAAGCCATATTCGGCCTTGAGCTTCAGCAGTGTAGGAAGATTCGCGACATCGCCGTCCATCGAGTAGATGCCTTCGACGATGACCATGATGTGACGATAGTCGCCGGAAACGGTACGCAGTACGTGTTCGAGATCGGCGGTGTCGTTGTGCTTGAAGAGGCGGCGCGTCGCGCCGGAAAGCTTGATGCCTGCGAGCGCGCTGTTGTGGATGAACTCGTCGTGGATGACGAGATCCTTGGGCCCCATCAGGCAACTGATGGCGGCAACGTTGGTGAGATAGCCGCTGACGAAGCAAACCGCCGCTTCGACGCCATAGAAGCGCGCGATCTTTTCCTCGAGCTCGACATGCACGGGCCGCTCGCCGGCAACGAGCCTGCTCGCCGAAGCGGAGATCCCGAACGACTCGATCGTGTCGCGTGCCCTGTCCAGCACGTGGGCGTGCCGGTTCAAACCGAGATAATCGTAGGAGGCGAAGTTGATCAGCTTGCGGCCGTCGATCACGGTGGTTGCGCCGGCGGCCGCCTGGTGTGCCCGATAGAAAGGGTTGGCGATACCCAGTTGCTCGCTCGCGAATTTTTGCGTGAGCACCTGTTTATATTCGGGAAGATCCTCAAAGCGGGCCTGTCGGCGACGGGGAGCGGCCGGCAACTCCCGTTCCGAGCGCGCCATGCGGTTGCGCTCGGACGACTGGTGCGTGTTCCTCATCCTGTCCAGCAGGTTCTCCTTGAGGCTGCTGTTCATCTTGGAGAAGGTCTGGCCGTTTCCGTCGTTGCTCATTGGCTCAGTGCTTTTTCCCTGTCGGCTTCGGCATGGCGCTGCGCAAGTTCGCTTACGAGCCGGTCGTCGGCTGCCTCGCTATCGTCACCCTGATCGCGCTTGCTTACCTTTTCATGGAGCTTGCGCGCAACATCGCCCACCGTGGTATTGTCGGCGACGCCGCTCAAGGGCATGTCGAAACCGGTGTTCTGCTGGAAGCTCATGCCGAGTTCCACCGCCATCAGGCTGTCCAGGCCGATTTCCTTCAGGATCTTGCTGCGGGTCACCGTGTCCTTCGAAACCCGAAGGATTGCGGCGATCTCGCCTGCCACCAGGTCGAACAGAATGTCCTCCGCCTCCTGCGGCGACTTCCCCTCGATCATTGCGACGAGGTCCATCTGCATGCCCTCGGCGCCGGAAGAATGCTGATCCGCACTGCGCAGGATTACCTCGAAGAGCGCATTGCGGGCAACCGGCAGGTTGCGCGCGGCCGCCCAGTCGATCTCCGAAATCATCACGACTGCGGCATCGACGGTGCCCGGATCCGAGGCGATGTGGCTTTCGACCATGTCCAGCGCCACCTGAGCCTTCAAAGCGGTCTTGCCGATGCGTTTGGCCAGAAGATCGTTCACATCGGTGTTCTGCACGAGATAACCGGCATCCGCGATCGCGCCGAAGCCGACCGCCAGGCCCGCGAGGCCCTCCGCGCGTCGGGCGCGGGCAAGGCCTTCGAGGTAGCCGTTGGCAGCGACGTAGTTGGCCTGTCCCGGGTTGCCGACGAGCGTCGTTGCCGAGGAAAACAGGATGAAGTTGTCGAGCTGGTCGTCACGCGTCAGCCGGTCGAGGATTGCAGCGCCCTTGGCCTTCGTGTCTATCACCGGCCGGTTGCGTTCACGGTTGAGATTGCTGATCAGGGCGTCGTCCAGCACCATCGCAGCATGGACGACGGAACGCAGCGGCGCCTCGGCGCGAAGCGCCGCGAGAAGCCCCTCCACTGCAGCAGCGTCGGTGATGTCGCAGGCGTGAAGCGAGGCTGATACGCCTGCCTTCTTCCACCGCGCGATCATCGCACTCGTTTCCGCGTCCGGCTGACCGCGGCGGGAGCACAACGCAACCCTGCGTGCACCCTTCTCGACCAGCCAGTTGGCGGCTGCGAGACCGAAACCGCCAATACCGCCGACGACGAGATGAATGCCGTCCGGATCGACCTTCACGCCCTTGTGCGTCTTCGCGGCAATTTCGTGCTTGCCGGCGACCGGCGGCAGCACGACGATCTTGCCGATGTGGCCGGCATTCTGCATCAGCCGGAAGGCGTTGCCGATTTCGTCGAAATCGAACGCGCGGTAAGGAAGCGGCGTCAGCTTGCCTTCCTCGAAAAGCGCCCCGATTTCCATGAAGATGCGCTTGGTGAGCTCAGGCGCGTTGACGAGAAGCTGGTCGGCATCGATGCCGAAATAGCTGACGTTCCGTCGGAACGGCCGCAAACCGATCTTGCTGTCGGCGTAATAGTCGCGCTTGCCGAGCTCCAGGAATCGGCCGAACGGCTTCACCAGAGCGAGGCTTTGCTCCATCGCCTCGGCGAAAAGCGAGTTCAGCACCAGATCGACGCCCTCTCCGCCGGTGACGGCGCGCACGTCGTTGACGAAACCGAGCGACCGCGAATCGAAGACGTGATCGGCTCCGAGCATCGCAAGGAAGCGCCGTTTTTCACGCGTTCCAGCTGTCGCTATGACCTTGGCGCCCTTGAGCTTGGCGACCTGGAGGGCGGCCAGACCGACGCCGCCGGCAGCGCCGTGGATGAGGATCGTCTCTCCCGCCTGGATGCGCCCGAGCTCGACCATCGCATAATAGGCCGTAAGGAAGGCGACGGGCACGGTGGCTGCTGCCACGGGGCTGATGGTCCGCGGCAGCTTGGCAACGCCCGCCCGGGAAACGACCGCGTGCGTCGAGAATGCCGAAGGTGCAATCGCCATGACCGCGTCGCCGACCGCGAGGTCGTCGACGCCTTCGCCGACGGCGACGACATGGCCGGAAAGCTCCATGCCGATCGTTGCGCCGGCAAAACCATCTTCGAGCGCTTCCTCGGGAAGAAGGCCCATGGCCCACATCACGTCGCGGAAGTTCAGGCCGGTAGCAGCGACCGCGACGACGATCTCGCCCTGTCCGGCTTGCGGTACATCACTCTCTTCCCAGGCGATGCTGGCAACCTGAGAGCTGACGCGCTGGCGGATGGTCGCCGCTGCAAAGGCGCTCGTCTTACCTTCAGTGCTGATGGCGGGACCGGGAACGGCGCGGATTTCCGAGAGCAATCCCGTGGTCCCGTCGAGCAACCATTCGCGATTTGAACCGGAGACCGTCAACAGAGACAGCGCCGACGCGATGCCATCCTCCGGGCCGGCCTCGCGGCCGGCAAGATCGAGCGAATGGACGTCGAGGGATTCGTATTCGTTCTGCAGAACGCGAGCGAACGCCCACAGACCGGAATTCAGGCCGGAACTGAAGTCGACGCCATTTGCCGGGGAGGTAACCGGCGCGCCGCCGGGAGCAACGAGTACCAGGCGAGGGCGGTCGTCGGCGGACGGGTCGGCGTCTCCGACATGCTGCCTCAGCGCTTCAGCGAAGGCGCTAAGCGCAAGCACATGAGCTTGCAGCGAGGCGGAATCGGTATCACTCGCGTGATGCGTCGTCGGCGAAACGAGCACTGCACGAACAGGATTTTCGCCGAGCGCGCTGAGTGCTGTCCGCAGTGTTGTAACGTCGGCCGCCATGTCGCCTGGCAGCGAGACGGGCACGGCATTTTCAGGCATCGATGCCGCTCGTGGCGCGCCCTCTACCTGAAGGAGCAGATAGGGGCCTGCAAGGGTCCTGCTTGCCTGGGCCGGCTCGGCGGACGTCGTCGTCGCGGCCGCGCCGCGGGCTTCGAGCAGAATGATGTTGCCGTGTGCGCACTCATGGTCCGCGACGCTGATGTCGCGCAGTCCGAGATCCGTCAGGCATTTCTGCCAATGCGGTACTGCGGCAAGATTGCCGATGGGGAACTCCGCCGTCTGGCTGCGAGCAAACCAGCCGTCGGACAGCCCGAGAGCGAAGTCGCCGAAAATCGAGGGCGCACTCACTGCGGCGGCCAGGGCACCGCCCTCGCGCAGCGCTGAGCGCAATGCCGTGCGAAGCGCGACTTCGTCTTCGATCAGATAGTAAAGGTTGTCCGAGGCGCTGACGGCGAGATCGAAGGGCGCGATCGCCGCGAAGTCGCTTTTCTTGAGAATGCGCACATGAGCATCGTTCTCGAATGCGATCTCAAGGTTGCGCTGGGCATTGTCACGCGGTTCGGCAACGATCAGGCCCGCCCCGTGACGAGCTGCCAAATCGGCGAGCCGACGCGTGAAGCCGGTCGAAACGCTTCCGAATTCGACAATACGTAAGGGGATGCCTGTCGTTTGCGCAGCCAGTGCTCGTTCGGTCGCGCCGAGGACCTGCTCCATGCGTAGCCGGCTCGCGACGGAATGAACGGCCTGGTGGTCGAGCGTCGCGTCGCTGATGAAGCCCGCGCCGGAGGAGGGTATGTGGTCGCCATCCGGCGCGGCCGCGAAAAGCGCGTCGAGCCGGCTTAAGGCTTCGGCATAGGCATTGTTAATGAGCACGGCTTCGACCGCGCGATCGGGACGCTCGCCATAGAGTTCGCCGAGGATTTCCGCGACAGCGGGAAGGCTGAACTCTCGTGCAACCGTCCAGATACCATTGTGATGTTCGCTGAGCCCGGCATCCTCCAGTACGTAGAGGCAGTTTGTCAGGAAACACTGGAAGGCGAAATCACCGGGCAGAGCATCGCCGCGGATGGTCGTGCCTCCCCTTGCGAGCCTCAGCGCGATTTCCTGGCAGGCGCGGTAGATCGCAGCATTAAACAGCAAGGTCGCATTGTCCACGCTGTGATCGGCACCGGCAGGCATCGTCAGCAGCGGCGGCAACGGCGCGGGCGGCTGCATGTTGGGCAGCACCGTGTCCGAGAGCACCGGCTCGTAGTGGAAGGAAAGCCCGTCGAGCGTCTTGTGCTTGCGCAAATAAGTGCGGCGGAAACGACAATCGTCGAAATGTGCGATGGCTTCGCCCGACTTGTCGAAGAAGTGGAACCTCGCCTTGATCGAGTTGGCGCTGACGCGCTCGATCTCGATCGTGGCGCGGGCGATCGGCCGTCCGGCGTTGACGACGTGCACCGAACCGAAGCGTACCGGAATGTAAGGCGCGCCACCCTTGTCGCCCGTGAAGCGATCGAAGAGTGCAACGAGCCCGTGGAACGTGGCGTCGACGGAGATTGGATGAAGGGCATAGGTGACAAGCGGATGTCCCGCTGTGCCCGGCGCCTTTAGCTCGACGTCAATGATCCGGTCACCATAGGCCACAGCCTTTGAAAGCAGCTGGAAGCTCGGGCCATAGTCGAGCCCAAACTGCTTCGCCGTCTCGTAGGCTTTCGATGGATCCACGCTGGCCGTTTTCGCCATGCCGGCGAGGGAACGAGAGGCATTGTTCTTTCCGGGAACGGGCTTGCGGCTTCGCGCAACGGCGTGAACCGTCCAGTCGTCCTCCGAGAGGCGCTCGCGCGAGCGGATTTCGATGTCGCCTGTCTCGGGGGACAGGACGGTCGAGAGCTCCATGATGCGGCTGTCGGCAAGTTCCAGCGGACGAACGATCTCCAGATTGGTGATCTCGACCTCGTCACTGCCGTAATATTGCTGCGCGGCGGAGACTGCCACCTCGATGAAGCCGCTGCCCGGCAGGATGGGCTTGCCGTCGACGACATGCTCGGCAAGATCGGGGAAGAGATGCGCATCGACGTGGTTCTTCCAGCTCCCGCTGTTGGGGTCGCTGCGCCAGCCCGTCAAACGAAAAGGCTTGGCGGAACGGCCGAAGAGGTCGGTGGCATCGGTCGTGGTCGCGGGCCGCAGTTCTACCGGTTCGAAGGGCAGAATCGGCAATTCGACAAAAGCGTTGCGCTTTCCGTAGACGCGCGGCCGGTCAACCGCCGCACCGTGCGCGACGGCGCGCGCCATCGACGCGGAAATCGGATCGTGACCGCTCTGGCCGACGTCCCGGAGCAATGTCGGCACGACCGCTGCCGGGAGGGCCGCCTGCTTGATCGTTTCCTTGACATAGGAAGCCAGGATCGGGCGCGGGGAAATTTCGATGAAGAGCCGGCAGCCGAGTTCGAGCGCCGCCTCCGCGGCAGCCTGGAAGCGGACCGGTTCACGGACATTTTTCCACCAATAGTCCGGGTCGAGCTGCGTTCCGTCGAGTGCAGCGCCCGTTACGGTGGAGAGATAGGTCAGCTCCGTACGCCGCGGGGCGATGTCCGGAATATCGGAAAGGAAGGCCTGCTTTGCCTGGTCGATGACCGGATGGTGGAACGGATAGTTGATATCGAGGATCTGGACCGGGATCTTGGCCTTGCGTGCGGCGTCGCGGAAGGCGGCAATTTCGTGCGCCGGGCCGGACATCGTGACCGAATTATGCGCGTTGACGGCTGCGACGCAGAGTTCGTTGAGGCCGCGGTCCTGCGCGAAGGCCTGGGCCGCCTCCTCGCCGAGCATGACGGCCGCCATCGTTCCCTGCCCGGCCAGGAGATCCTGATGCAGCGACCGCTTGGCCACGATCGACACGGCATCGACGAGCGACAAGGCACCGGCTGCATATGCGGCGGCAATCTCGCCAACCGAGTGGCCGAAGACCGCCAGCGGCTTGACGCCCATCGCAACGAGCGAGTCGGAAAGAGCAGCCTGCACTGCAAAAAGCAGCGGCTGCGCGATCTTCGTATCCGAGAGCTTCTTGTCGAGGTCTGGATCCGTCAGCAGATCCGTCAGGACAATGTCGGAGTGGAACTTGAAGAGCGCGCTGACGGAAGTGAAGGACTGGCGGAAATGCAGGTTCTCGCGGAAGGCTTCGACGCCCATGCCGGCCCACTGAGAGCCGTTGCCCGAGAAGACGAATGCGACTTTAGCATCCTTCACCGGGGCTTCGCCCAATTCGCCGATGTCGGAGCCAGGCTTCTCCAGATGGCTGGCAATCGCCCGCACGATATCTTCGGGGTGATCGCTGCGCGCGGCGAAGCGATGGCGCATATGGGTACGGTTTGCGCCTGAGGCGGCGATGATTGCGCGGGCCTCTTCCTTCGAGGCACTCGCAAAGCTTGCCTTGTATTCCTTCAGCAGGTTCTCGAGGCTCGAGAGGGTATGGGCGCTGGCCAGAAACACGTGACCTGCCGATGCTGGCGCGGCCTTTTCTTCCTGTATCGCCTCCGGGTCGCTGATGACCACGTGCGCGTTGGCGCCGCCGAAGCCGAAGGAGTTGATGCCGGCAAGGCGTGCACGCTTGCCCTTGAGCAGCTCGATCGGGTTGGCGGTGACGCGGACGTTCAGTCCGTCGAAATCGATGTGCTCGTTCGGCGTATCGAAGTGCAGCGATGCCGGCAGGTAGTTGTGTTCGAGCGCCAGAACGGCCTTCATCATGCCGAAGAGGCCGGAGGCCGGCTCGGTGTGACCGATATTCGACTTGATGGAGCCGATCGGCACCGGCGCCCGGCGCTTGGCGCCAATGACCGTGCCGATGGACCACACTTCCGCCGGGTCGCCCACTTTCGTGCCCGTGCCATGGCCTTCGACAAAGGCGACCTGGTTGGCGTCGATCCCGTTGCCTTCGTAGATTGCCCTGAGCAAATTGGCCTGCGCCTCGCGCGAGGGTAGCGAGATGCCGTTCGTCCGGCCGGCCGAGTTTACCCCGGTAGCGACGATCCTGGCGTAGCTCCGGTCGCGTTCGCGGCGCGCCCGATCCGAGCGGCGGAGGACGAAGACGACGCCGCCCTCGGCGCGCACGTAGCCGGCGCCGTCATTGTCATAGGCCCGGCAGAGACCTTCCGGCGACAGCATCCGCGCCTGGGCGAAGCCGACGAAGGGAAGGGGATGGGCAAGAATAT
>NZ_JASKLR010000017.1:7860-110663 GCF_030124325.1 Sinorhizobium sp. 8-89 | reverse complement strand
CGGCTATATCGAGCGTCGCGACGCTCGATATAGCCGTGACCGGTCATGCCATGCCGTTTTCCTGGGCGCATGAAATGAACATGTTCGCCTTCTCGATCGGCAGCGTCATGGCCGCGGTCTTCGTTGCTCTTATTTTCGCCCGGCTGCGGCACGAGGACCCGGTTCCGGTGCTCGCCCGGCCGTCCCTGATGGTTCTTGTCGCTCCGTTTGCCGTCGGCTTCCTGGCCTATACCAACGTCACCGGCTCGGTTGACCTCTTCGCCACGGTTCTGTTCTACTTCGCCTTGTTTCTGATGCTTGTGCTGTCGCCGATGGTCTTTCGGACGCATGTTCTCTTCAGCATCGCCTGGTGGGCCATCAGCTTCCCGCTTGCCGCTCTGTCGATCGCGTTCTTCCGATACGCCAGAGCCGCTGAAAGCGATGTCCTCGTCGGTCTGGCAGGTTTCATGTTCGTATTCCTTACCGCCGCAATCACGGTCGTCTTCGTTCGCACGGCCGGCGTCGTTCTGACCGGCAAGCTTTTCGAGGTTCGGTGATGTCCACCCACAAGATCGCAATCGTCGCGATGCAAGGCGTGCAACTGCTCGATGTGATCGGTCCGTCCGACGTCTTCGCGGAAGCGAACCGCCAGAGCGGTCAGGACTACTATTCGGTGGAGATCGTCAGCACGTCAGACAGCCCCCTGCGCGGTTCGTCCGGATTGGTGCTCGTACCCGATCGCTCGATCGACGACGAACCCTCCCCTGTCGATACGCTGCTGGTTGCGGGCGATCCGCTGATCCAGGAACGACCGATCTCGGATGCTCTGCTGCGCTGGGTGAAGGAGACATCCGCTCGCGCCAGTCGCTTCGGTTCGGTCTGCTCCGGCGCCTTCGTGCTTGGCGAGGCGGGTCTGCTCGATGGCAGGAAAGCGACGACGCACTGGTCCCAGGCTGCAGAGTTCTCGAAGCGCTTTCCCGAGGTGAAGCTCGAGCCCAACCGTATTTTCACGAAGGATGGCAACGTCTGGACGTCCGCGGGCGTAACGGCCGGGATCGACCTGGCGCTTGCTATCGTCGAGAAGGATCTCGGTCTGGAGATCGCCCTCAAGGTCGCGCGCGAACTCGTCGTCTTCCTGAAGAGACCAGGGGGACAAGCGCAGTTCAGTACGCTGCTCGCCGGACAGATCGCCCAGAAGACGCCCATCCGTTCGGCCCAGGACTTCATTACCGACAACCTCGCCGCCGACTTGACCGTCGCCGCGATTGCGAGGCGCATCGGTATGAGCGAGCGAAATTTTTCCCGGCAGTTCAAGCACGAAGTCGGCATGACGCCGGCCGACTACGTCGAAAGCATGCGGCTGGAAGCGGGACGGCGGCTGGCCGAAGACACCAGCATTCCGCTCAAGAAGATTGCCGCGGACATCGGCTTCACCGACGACGTCGCCTTCCGGCGGTCGTTCGTTCGCAGGTTCGGCACCTCGCCGGCCGCCTATCGAAGAAGCTTCGGATCTTAAGACGCCTGCGCCAGAACGCGGCTCACGCCCCGCCCAGGCGCCTGATGTTGCCCGCCAGTTCCGCCGCAAGCCTGGTGGCAGCCGCCGTCGCGCCGGCCATTTGCGGAAGGATCAACCATTCGAGCGTCCAGGCGGAACCGGAGCGTTCCTGCTCGTGGATGAGAGCCTGATGCACGCCCGCGAGCTGAGTTGCATTGAACCGTGCCAAGGTGACAAGCACCTCCGCCGCAATCGGGTTCTGCTTGTGCGGCATGGCGGAGGAGCCGCCGCCGCCGGACAGCACGATCTCCTCGCCGGTTTGCGCCATTAGCGCCACGTCTTGGCCGAACTTGCCGAGGCTGCCGGTGATCAATGATAGCAGATTGGCGAAATCCGCGACCGCCGAACGCTGGCTGTGCCATTGCGGACAATCGACCAGCGCAAGCTCCTCGGCGAGCGTCTCGCGAACCGCTTCCGCCTTGTCCTCGAGCTTTTCGAGCGTGCCCGCGGCGCCGCCGAACTGCACGGCGAACAGGTCGCGGTCCATGGCCTCGAGGCGGTCCTGGTGGTCGAGGAGCGGCTCGATCCAGGAGCGCAGGCGGTCCGAAACCGTGACCGGGATCGCCGCCTGCATGCGCGTGCGCCCCATTAAGGGACGAAAACCCCATTGCCGGTCGCATTCGTCGAGCGCCGAGACGACATCGCGGAGCCGGCCGCTGAAGAGTTCGGTGATCGCTTTCAATCGCAGCATCAGGCTGGTGTCGATGACATCCTGGCTGGTGGCCCCGAAATGCACATGGCTCGCGGCGTCACCGCCAACCGCTACACGCAGTTGCCGGACGAGTTCCGGAACAACGACGCCGTCTGCCGCCGTCGCACGGCGCAACGCCACGACGTCCGGGGAAAAGGCGCGACAGGCCTCGGTGATGCGATCGGCTGCAGAACGTGGAATGATGCCGTGCTCCGCTTCGGCCCGCGCCAGCGCCGCCTCGAAGGCGAGCATGGCGCGGATATCGGCCGCAGCCGAAAATTCCGCCGCGACGACCTCGTCACCGAGAAGACCGGAAAGATAGGGATGGTCAAAGGCCGAGTAGGTCATTCCACATCTCCAGGATCTCGTGCTTCCGCGGCGCGGGAGCAGCGACCTCAAAGGCACGAAGCAAACGCGGCCAAGGCCGCCGCACGATGATCATATATCCAGGAAGACGGTTTCCTTCTCGCCCTGGAGATGAATGTCGAATGTATAACTAGGCGCCGCGCCCGCCGCGACAAGCGTCTCGGCGCGATGGCGATGCTCGATACGGGCAAGCAGCGGATCCTCGGCGTTGGCCGCCGCCTCGTCCGGGAAATACATCCGCGTATGAAGGCCGATATTGATGCCGCGCGCGACGATCCAGAAGGTTATGTGCGGCGCCATCAGGCGGCCGTCCTTGAATGGCACACGGCCCGGCTTGACGGTTTCGAAAGTGAAGACGCCGTCCTCGGCGCCCGTGGGGCACCGGCCCCATCCGGTAAAATTGGGATCGGCGGCGCCGCGCATCTCCGAGGGAGAATTGTAGAGGCCGGCGGCGTCCGCCTGCCAGATCTCGATGAGCGCGTCCCTGAGCGGCATTCCCGCGCCGTCGATCACCCGGCCCTTGACGGTGATGCGCTGCCCGAGCGTCTTGTCATTGACCATCGAAGCGCCGAGGTCGGCTTCGTAGACGCCCGCAATGCCGCAGAAGTTCGGCGTCAGGCCGATATGGACATAAGGCCCGGCGGTCTGCGAGGCGGTTTCCTTGAGATAGCCAAGTTCCTGAACCATCGGTTGCCCCCTCAGTTGCCTTCCGGCCGGTTTTCGAAGAACGTCGACCGGCGGCCGCGCAGAACGATGTCGAACTTGTAAGCTCGTGCGTCCATCGGGATCGTGTTCGCCCAATCGAGCGGCGCGATCAGTTGCTCGATCGCCCGGCGGTCCGGGATCGTGTTGACGATCGGACATTTCCAGATCATCGGGTCGCCCTCGAAATACATCTGCGTGATCAGCCGCTGGGCGAATCCGTGCCCGAAGATCGAGAAATGGATATGCGCCGGCCGCCAGTCGTTGACGCCGTTCGGCCAGGGATAGGCGCCCGGCCGGATCGTCCGGAAGAAATAGTGACCCTCGTCGTCGGTGATCGTCCGGCCGCAGCCGCCGAAGTTCGGGTCCAGCGCGGCGAGATAGCTTTCCTTCTTGTGGCGATAGCGCCCGCCGGCATTCGCTTGCCAGAACTCGAGCAAAGCACTCCGCACGGGCAGGCCGCGCTCGTCGAGCACCCGGCCATGCACGATGATGCGTTCGCCGATCGCGCTTTCGCCGGGCTTGGCGAAGTTATGGATCAGGTCGTTGTCGAGTTCGCCCAGTATCGAATGGCCGAAGACCGGACCGGTGATCTCCGAGATCGTGCCGTCGAGCGAAAGCAGCGCCTGTTGCGGCGAGCGCAGCACGGAGGTCTTGTAACCGGGCGTAAAAGCCGGCGCATGCCAGTCGCGGTCGCGCTGGAAAAAGGCGCCCGTTTTGGGCTTGCGGTTCTGCCTGGCCGACATCGTCATTGCTCCTCTCAGGCCGCCTTGCCGGCGTCCATTTCACCCAAGACCTGCTTGGCGATCTTGATCGCGTGGTTCGCCGCCGGCACGCCCGCATAGATCGCCACGTGCAGCAGCGCCTCGCAGATATCCTCGCGGCTCGCGCCGGTATTGGCCGTCGCGCGGACATGCATCGCCACTTCCTCGTCCTGGCCGAGCGCGGCGAGTAGCGCGATGGTGACGATCGACCGCTCCCGTTTCGTGAAGGTCGGGCGCGACCAGACATGGCCCCATGCGGCTTCGGTGATCAGATCCTGGAAAGGTCGATCGAAATCGGTTGTGGCCGATTGCGCGCGGTCGACATGCTTGTCGCCGAGAACGGCGCGCCGTGTCGCCATGCCTTGACGATAGCGCTCGGAGGGCGCGGAGGCATCAGTCATCTTTCCTGTCTCCATGCATCACGAGTTCGATGAACGGCCGCAGTAGCGCGGTCAATATCTCGGGCTGTTCGACGCAGGGGATATGCCCCGCGTCGCGGATCACCTCGTAGCGCGCACCGGGAATGAGCCGCGCCATCGAGAGCACCAGATCCGGAGGCGTCGAACCGTCCTCTTCGCCGACCACGCAAAGCACGGGAACGGCAATCTTCTTGGCCGCCTCCGTGTAATCTGCGTCGCGGATTGCGGCACAGGTTCCGACGTAGCCCGGTACCGGCTGCCGGACGAGCATGTTGCGATAGCCGATGAGCGCTACATTCTCCGGCCGCCGGAAGGCCGGCGTGAACCAGCGCTCCAATACAGAATCGGCGATCGCCTCGATCCCGCTGGTCTCGATCGCGGCGATGCGCGCGTCCCACATCTCCGCCGTGCCGATCTTGTGCGCGGTGTCCGAAAGCACGAGCGCACGCACCAGGTCCGGACGACGCTGATAGAGCGACTGCGCGATCAGCCCGCCGACGGAAAGCCCGCAGACGACTGCCTGGCGGACCGTGAGCAGGTCGAGCAAGGCGGCAAGGTCGGTCGCATGATCCTCGATCGAATAGGGAACCTGGCCGACATCGGAAAGGCCATGACCCCGTTTGTCGTAGAGAACGATTGCGAATTCACCGGCAAGCCGGACGACGACATCGCGCCAGATCCGGAAATCGGTGCCGAGCGAATTGATGAAGACGAGGACGGGCTTTTCTCCCGTCGCGCCAATCACCTGATAATGAATCGTGATGTCGTTGATACGGGCGAATTGCACGGCACATCTCCTCCGTCACCAAATTGGATCTTTGATCTGGTTAAGTAAAATGATATTTCACCGGCTTCCATTAACTAATGGGTTATGGGTTTCATGGTCGATGCTCGCGTCAATGAAAGGCGCGCTTAACAATAGCACCGGACCCAGAGTCCAGGGTACGAAAGCGCCACTAAAAGCAAGCTATGAACAGGAACGGAAAACCACGGCGTCGAGCCTGAGCCGCTTAGACGCCACCGCCCTCCAAGCGCCTTTTTCCTTCGACAGTCTCTGGTGGGACCGCGCTCATCCGTTTGGTTGCATCCGCGAGTGATCGCCTGTCGCCGGGGGAGGCAGCTCCAGCCGATTAGAAGCGCCTTAATTAAAAGCTTGCTCCATTAGACTTTAGTAGCATAGTCTGATGCCCATCGCTTTGGGAGGAGCACGATGGTTGAACGCGTAGAAGCCGAAAAACTGTCCAAGCAAACCGCCACGAAAGTATGGTCAGTCCGCGAGTTCTGCCGACGGCAGCACTTGTGCGAGGAGGAAGAACGGCGCTTGACGCGGCTATTCGGCGGGTTCGCCACATCCAGCGAGCTGCTGCACAATGCGAAGCGCGCTCCCAGGTGGAGATATTGAGGCTTGGGGCGATGGGATCCCGCGTTCATCGCTGACGCGGGCCCGGTCGAGCGCCATGAGGTCGGCGATGAATGGCGCGATCCCTTGGGCCTCCGCGGTTGCGGGTTCTTCACAGTGCGCGACCGACGCATCGCCTTCCAGGGTGACGACTGGGGCAAGCTCTCCAGCGGTCGGCTTCATCCGGAATCACAGGCCTGAATAAGGGCAGCCCGCATTGTCGGACTTGCCGAGGGCTTTCAGCACAAATCGAATCTGCTCGCGCAGGGCGACTTCGCTGTCTCCGCCGCGTTGAACGCAGTGCTCGATCAGGCTCGGATGGACGAACGGCATAACGGCCGTATTGACGGCCCGCGCCGCTTCTGCGGCATCTTCGATCTCGAACGCGCCCGCCTCTATGCCCTCGCGGATGATCGCCTCAAAGATCGCTATCATCCGCTCGTCATATGCCTTGATCGCGGGCCAGTTTTCCCGCACGGCGGCGGTAACCAGGTCATGCATGCGCTTTGCCTCGGTCAGCTGCGTCTTGGTGTGGTGGTGAACGGCGGTCAGGACCTGGTCAAGTTTCTCCAATGGCGACACGCTCGTGCGTGCGATCGTAAGGGCCAAGTCGGCGGCATCGTTCACAATCCGACCGCAGACGGATTCACTGATCGCATCCTTGGAAGGGAAGAAGCGGTAGATGTTCGCTCGGCTAATGCCGAGTTCGGAGGCGATGTCGGCCACCGATGTCTTCTGATGACCGATGCGGCGGAAGTATTCCTCCGCCACTTCCAGGATGCGCGCGCACCCTTTCGGCATCAGTCCCCGGTCGGACCGGATAATCCATGAACGGCTCCGGATTGAATGAACGGATCGGCCGGGCTCGTACCGGACGATCATCTGCAAGCGGTAAGGTGGCGTGGCTCACCCGGCCTCGTGCTCAGCCACGGCAAGCGCGCGAGAACCTGAACCGTCTCCGCCGGACAACCAGGCCCTACTCGGCAGCCATTGCTATTCGCAATTCCGGTTCCTCTACCGGCTCCTCATGGCGCTCATCTGCAGTCGGCTTGATCCGGAACCACGCCGCGTAGAGCGCCGGGAGGAAGAGCAGGATCAGCACCGTGCCGACCGCCGTGCCGCCGATCAGCGTATAGGCCATCGACCCCCAGAAGACGGAGTGCGTGAGCGGGATGAATGCCAGCACGGCGGCAAGTGCCGTGAGGATCACAGGCCTCGTCCGTTGCACGGTGGCCTCGATAACGGCGTGATAGTCATCGAGGCCGGCAGCACGATTCTCCTTGATCTGTTCGGTCAGGATCAGCGTATTGCGCATCAGGATGCCCGCCAGTCCTATCAGGCCCAGAATGGCGTTGAAGCCGAAGGGCTGATTGAAGGTGAGCAACATCGGCACGACACCGACAAGACCAAGCGGTGCCGTCAGCATAACCATGGCCATCGTCGAGAAGGACCGCACCTGCAGCATGATGACGATCAGCATCGCGGCGATCATCGCCGGGAAAACCTTGCCTAGCGCGGTATTGGCCTTGGCGGCCTCCTCGATCGATCCACCCAATTCGATGCGATAGCCGGCCGGAAGCGATGCGATCAGCGGCTGAAGGGCGGTCATGATCTGCTTGGAGACCTCCGGAGGCTGCGTCGCCTCGTTGATGTCCGAGCGGATCGTGATGACGGGCGTGCGATCGCGGCGCTTCAGGATCGGCTCTTCCAGATGGATTTCCGAATGACCGATCTGGTCGAGCGGAATGGCGCGACCGTCGCGGCTCATCAAGGAGAAATCCGCCAGCCGCGCCGGGTCCAGCCGCTCGCCGCCGGCGCTGCGTGCGACGATTGGGACATTGCGAATGTCCTCGCGGACCTGCGTAACAGGGATACCGGTGAGGAGGAACTGCAGTTGCTGGGCCGCCTCGGCCGGCGAGAGGCCGATGAGGTTCAACCGATCCTGATCCGGGATGAAGCGGAGAACAGGCGTGCGACTGCCCCAATCGCGGTTGGCCTGCCGCACGTCCGGGACGCCGCGCATGACGTCGAGGGCCTTCTCGGAAATGCTGTACAATTGTGCCGGATCAGGTCCCATGACCCGGAACTCGACCGGGAACGGCGTGTAGGGCCCGAATACAAGCTGCGTGACGCGCACATAAGCCTCAGGGGCAAGCCCCTGTGATACCGCTTCGCGGAGGCGGTGCTTCAGAGCCTCGCGCGCCTCGGCATCCGGGGTCAGCACGACGATCTTGGCGAAGGCGGGATCAGGCAATTCCGGCGCCATCGCAAAGAAGAAGCGGGGCGCGCCCTGACCGACATAGCTCGTGACAATCTTGGCCTCGGGCTGATCGTCCAGCCAGTGTTCGAGCTTCTCGACGGTCGCGGTCGTCGTCTCGATGCTGGTGCCTTGCGGCAGACGAACCTCCACCAGCACCTCGGGACGGTCGGACGTCGGGAAGAACTGCTGTTTGATGGCGCCCATGCCGACCACAGAAAGCGCGAAGGCAATGCCGACGATGGCGCAGGTCAGAAACTTGTGCCGTACCGCAAAGGTGATGAGCTGTCGCAGCCGCCGATAGTTCGGTGTGTTGTAGATCGCCTCGTGCCCGCCCTCGATCGGTTTGATCGCGGGCAGCATCTTGACGCCGAGATAGGGCGTGAAGACCACCGCAACGATCCAGGAGACGATGAGGGCGAACCCCACCACCCAGAAGATGTTGCCGGCGTACTCGCCCGCCGTCGAGCGCGCGAAGCCCACCGGCAGGAAGCCGGCCACCGTCACGAGTGTTCCCGACAGCATCGGCGCGGCCGTGTGGCTCCACGCATAGGCCGCCGCCTTGATGCGATCCATGCCCTCTTCCATCTTCACCACCATCACCTCGATGGCGATGATGGCGTCGTCCACGAGAAGGCCGAGCGCCAGGATGAGGGCGCCGAGCGTGATGCGATCGAAGAACCGGCCGGTTTCCAGCATGATGAGGAAGACGACCGCAAGCGTCAGGGGAACGGCAGCCGCCACGACGATGCCGACCCGCCAGCCAAGACTGAGCAGGCTCACCACCAGCACCACGCCGAGCGCCATCGCGAACTTCATCATGAACTCGTCGACCGCCGAGGTGATGTTGACCGCCTGGTCGGTCACCTTGTCGAGCGTCATGCCGAGCGGCAGTGCAGATGCGATCGCTGCAGTCCTGTCCTCCAGCGCCTTGCCCAGCGCGAGACCGTCCCAGCCCTCCTGCATGACCGCCGCGAGCATGATGGTCGGCTCGCCCTGACGGCGGATGAGGTAGGTGGGAGGATCCTGGTAGCCGCGGCGGACCTCTGCGATGTCGGATAGCTTCAGCGTACGCCCCGCAGCGGCGATCGGCGTGTCGGCGATGGCCTGGACACTGTCGTAAGCGCCGTCGACCCGGATGAAGACCTGCGGCCCCTTTGTGTCGATTGAGCCTGCCGGTGTAACGGTGTTCTGCCGCTGCAAGGCGGCGACAATGTCCTGTGCCGACACGCCGAGGGTTGCCAGTTTGGCATAGGAAAACTCGACGAAGATCTGTTCGGGGCGTTCACCGAGAATGTTGATCTTCTTGACGCCGGGCACGTGCAGGAGGTCCTGCCGGATCACCTCGGCCTGCCTGGCCAGCTCACGCATCGGCATACCCTTGGCCTTTAGCGCATAAAGGGCAAAGCTCACGTCCGAATATTCGTCGTTGACGAAGGGACCGAAGACGCCGGATGGCAGGTTGCGGGCTTCATCCCCGAGCTTCTTGCGGGCCTGATAGAACTCCTCCTGCACGACAGATGGCGGTGTGCTGTCCTTCAGCGTGACCGTCATGTACGCATAGCCCGGCCGTGTGGTCGTCTCCACCCGGTCGTACCAGGTGAGCTCCTGAAGCCGTTTCTCCAACGGTTCGGCGACGAGATCCTGCATCTCGCGCGCCGTCGCACCGGGCCATGCGGTCGTCACCGTCATGGTCTTGATGGTGAAGTTCGGATCCTCCGCCCGTCCGAGCATGAGGAAGGCGTAGGCGCCGGCGGCCACCAGCAGGAGGATGAAGAACAGGGTGACGGCCCGTTCGCGTACGGCGATCGCGGAAAGATTGAGGCTTGTCATCAGTTGTTCCCCTCAGGCGCAGTCCTGACACGAGCGCCTTCCTGCAGGAGATGAGCGCCGAGCGAAACAATCGGATCGCCAGAGTTCAATCCGGAGATCATTGCGGTCTCGCTGGTCACGCGGACAAGCTTGACGGGTCGAAAGTGCACGCTCGAGCTGGCTCTGTCCAAGACCCAGACGCCGGTCCTCTCGCCATCGTCGAGCACCGCTCCGAGCGGCACCTGGACGTCCGGCTGGCTCGCCTGATTTGCAATCCGAATGGTAACCGTGGCGCCGAGCGGTGCTGCAGCGGCCGCGCCGTCGAGGACATAACGAGCCTCGTAGGTACGCGTCTGGGGGTCGGCTGAGTCGGATAATTGCCGCAGGCGTGCCGTGTAGTGACGCTCGTCGCCCCCATACAGGCTCGCCCCGGCCACCGAGCCGATCGCCGGCCGGAGCGTCTCGGGAAGCGCGACCACCGCCTCACGGGGGCCGGAGTGCGCAAGACGAACCACCGTTTGACCAGCGGCGATAACCTGCCCCGGTTCGCCGAGCGTTTCGACCACCGTTCCATCGGCGTCCGCCACCAGGACAGAATAGGTCGCCTCGTTCTCCGCGACCCTCGCTTCCGCTTCCGCGGCGGCAAGCTGCGCCGTGGCGGTATCAAGCGCTGCCTTTGCCTGCTCGTAACGCTGCGGCGTTGCGGCCAGTCCATTCTTCACCAGGACAGCATAGCGCCTCTCGTCCGCACGCGCCTGAACCAGGACAGCGCGTGCGGCGGCGACAGCGTTGCGCTTGGCGGTGAGCGCAAGTTGTAGATCGGTCTCATCGATCCGCAGCAGCTCTTGGCCCGCCTTGACCTGTTCGCCGACATCCACGAAGCGCTGAATGATCTTGCCCGGGACGCGAAAGCCAAGATTGCTCTGCACTCGGGCGGCGATCGTACCTGTAAAGGCCCGCTCGGCGCTCTCCGCTCTCGTCACCTCCACCACCCTTACAAGTGGCGAAGCGCCGCGGGGATCTGCGGGTTCCGCATCCCGTGCTGGCGTCTCCAAAACGAAGGCAAACGCCGCGCCGCCGGCTGCAGCCACAAGGCCGATCGATGTGAGAAGAAATTTGCGCTTCATGTGAGATGACCCTTGTTGATGGGCGCCGCTTCAATTAGATTGCGATATAAATCTAAACGTGGTATAGATGTCAAGTGAAATCTAATTGTGAGGTCGATCATGAGAGTTAGTCGAGCCCAGGCGGAGGCAAATCGCGAAGCGGTCATCAATGCGGCAAGCCGGCTTTTTCGAGAGCACGGCTTTGATGGCATCGGGCTCAAGGATCTGATGAAGGGGGCCGGTCTCACCCAGGGCGGGTTCTACAAGCAGTTCGAGTCCAAGGACGATCTGGCGGCACAGGCATCGAGGCGCGCGATGGAGCACGCGACCCGAAGATGGTCGGCTGTTGCTGCTGCAAGCCCTGATCCCCTCGAGGCCGTTATCGACCTCTACCTGTCGATGGGACATCGCGAAGAGAAGAGCGACGGTTGCCCCTTGGTGGCGCTTGGTGCTGATGCGGCGCGTCAAACCGAGGAGGTGAGAGCCCCGTTCCAGGATGGTATTCAAGCTCATCTTCAGATGCTCAGCGAATTGATGCCCGAGCCGGAAAGTCCAAAAGCCCACGACAAAGCCATGGCGATGCTGTCGCTGATGGTGGGTGCCGTGACGATCTCTCGTATCTTGAATGATGAAGAGATGTCGCAGCGCTTTCTCGAGGCAGCCGCCGACGAAGTTCGCCGGATTGCCGCCCCGGCAAGAAACGCATGAGATGTCCATTTCCCGCCAATGGCGTCATTGCCTCACGCGTTCGCACGCTGCCTTCCCGGGTTCCTGCCCGCTCGGTCATTGGGACACGTATCGAGATCACTCGAACGACACCATTGCCAGGTGAATAAGCGGCAATCGCCGATCGAGCGTCTGTACGGCGTGCAGACGGACGAAACAAAATGCCAGTTTGGAGATCACATGCGTCGTATCGTTATCACAGGGATGGGAGCGGTCAGCCCCCTCGGAGCCAATGTGGCGACGTCCTGGTCTCGGCTCCTATCTGGACGTTCGGGCATCCGGCGCCTTCCGGACGATGTCGTGCGGGACCTGCCGGCGAAGGTCGGTGGAACGGTTCCCTCTCTGGAAGAAGATCCCGAGGCGGGCTTCGATCCGAATGCCGTCTTTGCCCCAAAGGATCAGCGCAAGGTCGACCGTTTCATTCTCTTCGGGCTGGCGGCGGCGGAAGAGGCGCTTGCACAGGCGGGATGGAAGCCGGTCTCGGAAGATGACCGGGTCCGCACCGCGACAATCATCGCTTCGGGCATCGGCGGGTTTCCGGCCATAACTGAGGCGGTGCGAACGGTCGATCAGCGCGGCGTCCGGCGTCTTTCACCCTTCACCGTGCCATCTTTCCTGGTGAACCTGGCGGCGGGACAGATTTCCATCCGTTACGGCTTCAAAGGGCCGATCGGCGCACCGGTGACCGCGTGTGCGGCCGGCATTCAGGCGATCGGCGATGCGGCTCGTCTTATTCGAGCCAATGAAGCCGACGTCGCGGTGTGCGGCGGAACGGAAGCATGCATGAATATCGTCAGTCTCGGCGGCTTTGCTGCGGCACGCTCTCTTTCGACGGGGTTCAATGACATCCCTGATCAGGCCTCGCGCCCCTTCGACATGCTGCGTGACGGCTTCGTCATGGGCGAAGGCGCCGGCATTTTGGTCATCGAGGCATTGAGCCACGCACTTGCGCGCGGTGCAAAACCCCTCGCCGAACTCGTCGGCTACGGCACGACTGCGGACGCTCACCACGTCACTTCCGGTCCCGAGGACGGCGACGGTGCGCGGCGGGCGATGGAGATCGCGATTGCCCAGGCCGGAATTTCCCCGCGCGAGATCCGCCACCTCAATGCGCACGCGACCTCCACGCCAGTCGGCGACCTGGGGGAAATCGCGGCGATCAAGAGGGTGTTCGGCGCAGAATCCAGCGTAGCTGTCAGCGGGACGAAGTCGGCGACCGGTCATCTGCTCGGAGCTGCCGGCGGGCTTGAAGCCATCTTCACGATTCTGGCGCTGAGGGATCAGGTAGCCCCGCCTACTCTCAACTTGAACGCTCCAGATCCGGCCGGCGACGGGATTGACTTCGTCGCGAACCGGGCTCGGCCAACGGAGATGGACTACGCGATCTCCAATGGCTTTGGCTTTGGTGGTGTAAACGCCAGCGTCTTGTTCCGACGTTGGACGGACAAATTGGCCGCCGCCGGAATGCCCGTGGCTGAAGCTTAGCCGGGCAGCATGAACGATCGCGCTTGCGTCATTTGCAAACGAAATCAGCACAGAAGGAAGTAGTTTCCATGAACAAAGCCAATCTTGGCGTCGCCCTTGTGACTGGGGCATCGACCGGCATCGGGCGCGCAACGGCCAGAGCCCTTCAGCGCGTAGGCTTTCGGGTCTTCGGAACCAGCCGTCATGCGGCCTCCGAAAGCTCCGACGGCGTCACCATGTTGAGCTGTGACGTGACCGATGACGCATCCGTGGCGAAACTGATAGAGGAGGTGCTAGCCGAGACAGGGCGTATCGACCTGCTCGTCAACAATGCCGGCATTGGACTGCTCGGCGGCGCAGAGGAGTCCTCAACTGCCCAGGCACAGGCGCTGTTCGACGTGAACGTCTTCGGCGTTCTTCGTGTGACCAACGCGGTGTTGCCAACCATGCGGGGTCAAGGCAAGGGCAGGATCATCAACATAAGTTCCATTCTGGGGCTGATCCCGTCGCCCTACAATGCTCTCTATGCATCGACCAAACATGCCGTCGAAGGCTATTCCGAATCCCTCGATCACGAACTGCGGACATTCGGAATTCGGGTCGCACTGGTCGAGCCCGGCTTTACCCGCACCGCCTTCGAGGAAAACATAACCAGGCCCGATCGTTCGCTTGCTGTCTACGATGCGGTGCGCGCTGACATGGAAGTGCAGATGCGCAAGAGCGTCGAAAGCGGCGACGACCCCGCGGTTGTGGCAGAGACCGTTGTCAAAGCGGCTACGGCCAAGGCGCCGAGAAGACGTTACACCGCGGGCAAACTCGCCGGCCAAGTTCGCTTGCTGCGCCGTTTCGTCCCCGAATCCGCGTTCGACAAGAGCTTGCGTAAACAGACCGGTCTGCCGGTCTGATGTCGAATGCGGTTTGCGCGAGGCAGGGCATCTTTGATCCATTACGCGAAACCGTTGGTGCATTCGCTCTCCCTCTGCGACCGAGCCGGACCGCTTTCACATTCACGAAAGGACATGCCATGAAGTCAAACTCGCCAATTCGAAGGGGCCGGACACCATCGGCGAGCGACGGCATCGTCGATTTCGGCCTTTACAGCGCCGGCATCGCCGCTGCTTCGTTACCGCACGGAAAAGCTGAAACGCCATCGGCGTAACTGCCTGCACGTGCGAAGCCCGCTTGCCATTGAAGATGATTTGAGAGAGAATTTAACACTGGCCCTCGAGGCCTGGGCAATCTCCCGTGACAGGAGAATACCATGCCTCTTAGATTTCTGATTGCCGCGGTAGCGCTCTTGGCGCTTTCGGGATGCGCAAGCACCGGTACGGGCGATGTCAATACAACCTATGCTCAATGGCAGGGCGCCTATCCTGAGCCTGAGTTCACCACGACCGACACCGGTAGCATTCGAATTTCCTATTGACGTGGGTCGCGCTCCATCGGCCTCATGTTGGTGAGCCCAGCATGCATTTGTCCCATCTGCATTTGCGGCCAAGGGCACGCCACTTGGGTAGGCCGGCTGAAATCCCAATGCTCAATTGTGGATCATTCTTGCCTGATTCTCTCGAAATCAAAATAATGTGATAAGAAAAACGACCCGGGTTGCGATAGAGAACGGTCAAGGCCCAGGAGTGACAATGAGCAAGACCATGTTCCAGCAACGGGACCTGCGCGAGGAAACCGCACCGTTTCGCGCGCAAATTCTCGACAAGCTTTCGCAACTGCCTTGGGATGGGATCTCCTTCAAGCACTCGATTCCCGGACTTTCGCTCTATCGTATCGTCGAGCCGGCCGGACCGTTTTCCGGTGTCTACGAGCCCAGCGTCTCCCTGATCATAAAGGGAAGCAAGAATGTCCATGTGGGCAACGAAACGCTCGTCTACGATGAATCCTGCTTCTTCTTGACCGCCATCGGCCTGCCCGTGACCGCACAGATTTGCGCGGCAAGCGAGACCCACCCCTATGTCGCAGCCTCGCTGCGGCTTGATCTCGAGAAGCTGCGGCGCATCATAGCCGATTACGACATACACCCGACCGGTATGCCGGAGCGCGACCTAGGCGTCGCCGTCGGTACCGCCACGCCGGAACTGTTCGACGCCCTGCTTCGCCTGATTTCACTTGCGAATTCGCCGAAGGACATACCGTTCCTCGCCAATCATGTCCAAAACGAAATCCTCTACCGGCTGCTTACCGGCGAGCAGGGGGCGCGGCTGCGGCGCTTCGCGCTTGCGGGTACGAACAGCAACCGGGTGGCAAAGGCGGTCGCATGGCTGAAGGAGAACTATACCAGTCCGCTGCGGGTCGAAGAGTTGGCCGAGATCGCGAACATGGGCGTCTCGACGTTGCACCATCATTTCCGCGCGATGACGGCGATGAGCCCATTGCAGTTCCAGAAACATCTGCGGCTTCATCACGCACGGGAACTGATGCTTGCTCAGTCCGTCGATGCTGCAACGGCCGCGTTGCGGGTTGGCTACGAGAGCCCGACACAATTCAGCCGGGAATATCGTCGCGCATTCGGGCATCCGCCGTTGCGTGACATCAAGGCGATCCTGAACTCGAACGATTCGACAAAGCGCAGTCCAGTTGGGTAGTACCGGCACCGCCGGAACAGGAAGAACCACTATCCGGCAGGCATGACGCGCGCTCTCCCTATGATCACAATTGCGTCAAGTCGGCAGGAATGGGCAATAATTCGACAGGATTGAATCTTCCGGCCTCAAGGATGGTCTCCTAAGCTGCCGCGACGGTCTGGTGGCCGCCGGGTGCGAAGCGCCCTTGCCGCGTTGAGCGGCCCGCGACCACGGCATAACGCAAGGAGAACACCATGGTGAATGTTACGATCAACGGTGTCGAACATAGGTTCGATGCCGAAGCGGATATGCCGCTTCTCTGGGTTATCCGCGACCTTGTCGGGCTGACCGGAACGAAATTCGGCTGCGGCATGGCGCAATGCGGCGCCTGCACGGTCTATGTGGACGGCTCGCCGGTACGGTCCTGTCAAACCTTCATCGGTGACATCGAAGGGGCCAAGGTGACGACAATCGAGGGGCTGAAGGGGAAGGTTGCCGAAACGGTCCAGGCGGTCTGGGCCGATCTCGACGTTCCCCAATGCGGCTACTGTCAGTCGGGACAGATCATGTCTGCAACGGACCTCCTGACGAACAATCAGAAACCGACCGACGCCGACATCGACGCGGCCATGTCGGGCAATCTCTGTCGTTGCGCCACCTATCATCGAATCCGTGCCGGCATTCACGAAGCCGCAAAGCGTCTGGAGGCCTGAGCAATGATCCCGAAACTGATGCAATCGGTTGCCCTCCCCACCGCCCGGCTCGAGACGTCGCGGCGGCAGTTCCTGCTCGGTGCACTCGCGGCCGGTACCGGAATCGCCGTCGGCTATCGCCTGCTGGCAGCATCGCCAGCGGCCGCCGCCGAAACGGCGACCACGAGCGGGGCGCATTCCTTTTCGCCCTACCTGACGATCGATGGGGATGGAAAGGTAACCGTGCTCTCCTCCCAGTTCGAAATGGGTCAGGGCTCCTATAATGGTATTGCCACTCTCGTTGCCGAGGAACTCGACGCCGACTGGTCCACGATCGACGTGATCGGTGCCGCCGGCAATGTGAAGGTCTACGGCAATATCGCCTTCGGTGGCACCCTCCAGGGCACCGGCGGCTCCACTTCCATGGCCTCGTCCTGGGAACGCTACCGCAAGGCGGGTGCTGCGGCCCGCGCCATGCTGGTCGCCGCCGCTGCCTCCGAATGGGGCGTCGGCGCAGCGGAGATCACCGTCGAAAACGGCATTCTGTCACACCCGTCCGGCAAGAGCGGCGGTTTCGGCGTCTTCGCTGCCAAGGCGGCGACCATGCCGGTACCAGCCGATGTGCCGCTCAAGCAACCGGCGGACTGGAAACTTATCGGCAATGCCGGGCTGAAGCGCTTCGACAGCGCCCGTAAGGCTAACGGGACGGAGCAGTACACGATCGATGTCAAGCTGCCCGGCATGCTGACGGCGGTGATGATCCATCCGCCGTTTTTCGGGGCGAAAGTGAAGTCCTTCGATGCTTCGGCCGCAAAGGCTCTCAAGGGCCTGGTCGACGTCGTCGAAACGCCGCGCGGCATTGCCGTGATCGGCGAGCACATGTGGGTGGCGATCAAGGGCCGTGACGCCGTCACCGTCGAATGGGACGAGACGGCGGCGGAAAAGCGCGGCACGGATGAGCTCATGTCCATGTACCGCGATCTGGCGAAGAAACCGCCGGCGGCGGTCGCCCGCAAGGACGGCGACGCCGAGGCCGCCTTCGCGAGCGCCGCAAAGGTCATCGAGGGAAGCTTCGAATTCCCCTATCTCGCTCATGCGGCGATGGAGCCCTTGAACGCGGTCGCGCGTATGAACGAGGACGGCACGCTCGAGGTCTGGGGCGGGCATCAGTTCCCGGACGTCTATCAGCGCCTTTCCGCCGAGATTGCGGGCATCGCTCCGGAAAAGGTGCGCCTCAATGTCATGAAGTCCGGCGGCAGCTTCGGCCGGCGGGCGGTGTTCGATGGCGATGTCGTCGTTGAGTCCGTCTATGCGGCCAAGGCCATCGGGTTCCGCGCGCCCGTAAAGGTGCAATGGACTCGCGAGGACGACATGCGCGCCGGCCGCTATCGGCCCGCCTACGTGCACAGCCTCAAGGCCGGGCTAGACGAGAACGGAAAGCTCGTGGCTTGGGACGATCATATCGTCGGCCAGTCGATCGTGGCGAAGACCGCCTTCCAGGGCATGATCCAGAATGGCGTCGACCCGACCTCGGTCGAAGGCGCCCACAACCTACCCTACGCCATTCCGAACCAGACGGTCGGTCTGACGACCACGGAGGTCGGGGTGCCGGTTCTGTGGTGGCGCTCCGTCGGCTCGACGCATACCGCTTTTGCGGCCGAAACCTTTATCGACGAGGTGGCCGAGGCGGCGGGAAGCGAGCCGGTCGAGTTCCGCCTCTCCATGCTCGAACCGGACTCGCGCCACGCGAAGGTCCTGAAGCTCGCGGCCGAAAAGGCAGAATGGGAGAAGCCGCTCGCCGAAGGCCGCTTCCGCGGCGTCGCCATCGCCGAAAGCTTCGGCTCCGTAGTGGCCGAGATCGCTGAGGTTTCGACCGATGGGAATGGCGGCATCAAGGTCGAGCGCGTCGTCGCTGCCGTGGACTGCGGACTGGCAATCAATCCCGACCAGGTCCGGGCGCAGGTCGAGGGCGGCATTGGTTTCGGGCTGGGTGCCATACTCGGCGAGGAAATCACGCTTACGGATGGCAAGGTCGACCAAGGCAACTTCGACATGTACACGCCGCTGAGGATCGATGCGATGCCGCAGGTCGAGGTTCACATCGTCGCTTCCGCCAATCCGCCCTCGGGCATCGGCGAGCCCGGCGTTCCGCCGATCGGCCCGGCGGTTGCAAACGCAGCCTACAAGGCGCTCGGCAAGCGGATCCGCGTCATGCCGTTTGCAAAATCGCTCAATGCCTGATCTCTCGATGCGCGGCGGCCGGTTGACCGGCCGCCGCGTGTCCCTTTGCGCCTCAAATAAGACGCGCGGCGCAGTAGAGTGTGTTGCTGGAGCAGTTCCCCGAAAAGTGCGTGAACGGTTTCTGTCCGCAATCGCTTCATTTCGAGGAGTTGGATGGTCCACCCGGTGAGCCAGTGGACCTCCTCGGCAGGTGCTACGCGATGATGACCACGATCTTCAGCGATGACGGGTCCACGATGACTATCCGGCCGTCTGCAAGCACGAAGAACAGGTAGCCTTCGTACTCCGGTACGATCCTCACGATGCGCGTCGGAAGCGGTTTCAGCTTGACTTTGACGGTCTCGGAAACCGCTACCCCCACGGACACGTCGATATCAACGTCGATGGGTTCGACGTTTTCTTCCCGGATGACCTGGGTGATTTCGGTCTTCTGCTCCACCGTCACGTTAACGTCGCCGGATGAACCGGATGTCTGATCCTGCTGCTGTGACGGCTGAGACTCGCCTTGGGCGGGTTGTTCCGATTCCCCTTGCGACGGCTGCTGTTCACCTTGTGCGGGCTGCTGCTGCTGATCTGTGTCCTGTTGGGGAGTCTGGGTGTCGGTGCCCTGCTGCTCGGTTTGCGTACCGCCCTGGTCCGGCTTCGGGGTCGTGCCAGTTTCGCCCTGCTGGTCCGGCTGCTGCTGCTGGTCCTGTTGCTGCTGGCCGGCGCCCCCTTGGTCGGTCGGCTGCTGTTGATCAGGGGTCTGTTGCTGCTGGCCCTCACCCGTCTGCCCAGGATCCGGTTGGCCCGTTCCTTCTTGAGCATCAGGCTGTTGACCCTGTTGTGTCCCGCCCTGCGGGCATTCCGTTCCGGCGGGGCAATCGCTGGATTGGCCCTGCGCCGGCTGCTCCGTTTGCGCGAAGGCTGGACTGCACGCGACGCCGAGGCTCAAGGCAACTGCACTCTTGATGAGAATACTCGTCATCGGAAGTTCTCCATTTGATTGTCCCTTCCGACAGCCAACCGCTTATCGGGAGGTTTGTTCCGTGGCAATGGCTCGTCGGTTGCGCCATCCGCCGCACTTTCGAAGGAAAGACCAGGCATAAAGAGCGTTTTCTTGCTCTAAACGCCGAGAATGCGACTCTGTTAGGTATGGCTGATATACCGTGTTGCAGCAGGAGCTAATCCTCGTCACAGCCGGTCAGATGGGGTATTCTCTTCGGTCTACCGTCACCGGCCACGGCGTGGGGTGTAGGCGCCCGGGCGGCGGACCTAGGGGCTCGTCACCGAGCCGGTCGCCTGCAGAGCGCTAAAGGGGGGCGCAAGGTGGAGGAGTCGAGCCTCAGCATCGGACGTCAGATCGAATTGCTGGAGCGGGAGCTTGGCGAAGCGCTTGAACAGCAGACCGCGACAAGCGAAATCCTGCGCGTCATCTCGACCTCGCCCACAGACATACAGCCGGTGTTCGATGCGATAGCGCAAAATGCCGCGAGGCTGTGCGGCGCAGAGTTCTGCTTCGTTTTCCGGTTCGACGGAGAATTCCTGCATCCTGTTGCCTATCACGGCATTTCGGGTGAAGGCATCGAAGCGGTACGTGCCAATTTTCCGCAGCAACCAAATACAGGCAATGTCACAGGGCGGGCCTTCATCAGCGGCGCCATCGAGCAAATTCCCGATGTTTTTGCCGACGCTGGTTACCGGATGCTCTCGCTGGCGAAAATCGTGTCCTACCACAGCGCCATCGGCGTGCCGCTGGTGCGGAAAGGACGTCCGATCGGATCAATCGCCGTCACTCGACGTGCTGTCGGATTCTTTCCAGAGCGGCAGGTCGAGTTACTGCAAACCTTCGCCGATCAGGCGGTGATCGCCATGGAAAACGTCCGCCTTTTCGAGAAGGCACAGGCGCGCAATCGAGAGATCAAAGAAGCGCTCGAACAGCAGACCGCGACAAGCGAAATCCTGCGCGTCATCTCGACCTCGCCCACCGACATACAGCCGGTGTTCGACACGATAGCATTGCGTGCCGCCAGACTTTGCGGAGCGCAGTTCTGCCACGTGTTCCGTTACGATGGCGAAAGTCTCCACTTCGTGGCGTACCACCGGCTGGAGCCGGAAGGCGTCGAGGCGGTGCGCGCGATGTTTCCGGCCCCGCCTGATCGAGGCAGTGCCGCGGGGCGTTCGATTCTCAGCCGATCGGTGGAGCAGATACCGGACCGGCTCGTCGATCCTGAATATCAGGCCCACACCACCCTTGGCGTCCAATCCGCGAACTACAGAAGCCTGGTCGCGGTACCGATCATGCGCGACAGCGGGCCGATCGGAACCATCGTCGTCGCGCGAACCCAGCCCGGAGTGTTTCCTGATCGGCAAGTCGAACTCCTGCAGACCTTCGCTGATCAGGCCGCGATAGCGATCGAGAATGTTCGGCTGTTTACCGATCTGGAAAAAAGAAACCTTGAGCTGAAGGAATCGCTACGGCAGCAGACTGCGACAGCGGATGTTCTCAAGGTAATCAACCGGTCGCCATTCGATCTTCAGGCCGTGCTCGACACTCTTGTCGAGTCGGCAGCGCAACTCTGCGAAGCTTACGACTCGGCAATATTCCTGAAGGACGGAGATACTCTCCATGTCAGGGCGCATCACGGGCCGATTCCGATCGATTTTCCCGGCTGGCCGGTATCACGCAACTGGGTCACGGGCCGGGCCGTGGTGGACCGAAGGCCCATCCATGTGCCTGATCTGAGCGCCACGCCCGACGAATATCCGGACGGCCACAGCATGGCCGTACGCATGGGCCACCGCACAATTGTGGCGGTGCCTTTGATGCGGCAGCGGGAGGCGATCGGGGCGCTCGTCATCCGCCGGACCGAAGTCAGGCCGTTCACAGAAAAGCAGATCGAACTCGTCCAGACCTTTGCAGACCAGGCCGTCATCGCGATCGAGAATGTGCGGCTGTTCGACGAAGTGACGGCGCGAACCGCTGAACTGACCGAGGCGCTTGAGCAGCAGACTGCGACGGCTGACGTGCTGAAGGTCATCAGCCGCTCCGCGTTCGACCTGCAGGCGGTCCTCGACACTCTTGTGACGTCCGCTGCCCGTCTTTGCGAAGCGGACATGGCAACGATGACCCGGCCGATGGGTGACGCGCACTATCCGGTCGCCAGCTACGGCCTCTCGCAGGAATTCGGGCAATATCTTCGGGCTCTTCCGCTGGAGCCGGGACGCGGCACCATCGTGGGGCGGACCTTGCTTGAGGTTCGGCCGGTCCAGGTCGCCGACGTCCTCGATGATCCCGAATACACGCTGCTCGAGGGGCAGAGACTTGCGGGATTTCGCACTGTGCTCGGGGTGCCGCTCTTGCGCGAAGGCAGCCCGATTGGAGTGCTCGCGCTGACCCGCTCGATCGTGCGCCCCTTTACCGAAAAACAGATCGACTTGGCGTCGACCTTCGCCGACCAGGCTGTGATCGCCATCGAAAACGTCCGCCTATTCCAGGAGGTGCAGTCGAGAACTGAGAAACTGTCACGGTCGCTGGAGGAGCTCAAGGCCGCGCAAGACCGGTTGATCCAGACCGAGAAACTCGCCTCGCTTGGGCAACTGACCGCCGGAATTGCGCACGAGATCAAAAACCCGTTGAACTTCGTGAACAATTTCTCGGCGCTGTCCGTCGAGTTGATCGAGGAGTTGCAGCAAGTGCTCGATGGCGCCGTAGGTGACAGCGCCGCTCGCTCCGAGATCGACGAACTCACTGCCATGCTCAGGGGCAATCTTGAAAAGATTGTCCAGCACGGCAAGCGCGCCGACTCGATCGTCAAGAACATGCTCCTGCACTCGCGTCAGGGGGCGGGCGAGCGCAGGCCGGCCGATATCAATGCAATCGTCGAGGAGAGCCTCAACCTCGCTTATCACGGTGCCCGTGCCGGCGAGCAGGGTTTCAACATCACGCTCGAGAAATCCTTCGATCCGGCAGCCGGCGAGATTGACCTTTACCCGCAGGAGATCACGCGTGTGCTTCTCAATCTCATCTCCAACGGCTTCTATGCCACGAGCAAGCGCGCGGCTTCCGAGCCCGGCGACGGTTACGAGCCGAAGCTGGCCGCAGTGACCAGGAATCTCGGCGACAGCGTCGAAATCATCATCCGCGACAATGGGCTCGGCATTCCACCGGAGGTGAGGGAGAAGATCTTCAATCCCTTCTTCACGACCAAGCCTGCCGGCGAGGGCACGGGCCTCGGCCTTTCGCTCAGCCACGACATCATCGTCAAGCAGCATGCCGGTTCAATCGAGGTGGACACGGAACCGGGTCACCACACCGAGTTTCGCATCCGGCTGCCGCGGATTGCCGCTGCGATCGCAAAATCGGAGGGCAGATCATGAGCCTTCTTATCCTGGTGGTCGACGACGAGCCTGACATCGAGTTGCTCTTCAGACAGCAATTCCGCCGGGACCTGCGCGCCGGCCGCTTCGCAATGGAGTTTGCGCAGTCGGCGCCAACCGCGCTTGAACGGATCGCCGATGCCGTCGATGTCACGCTTATTCTCATACTGTCCGATGTCAACATGCCGGGGATGAGCGGACTCGAACTGCTGCCGAAGGCGCGAAATTTACGGCCTGACGTGCCGGTGATCATGATCACCGCTTACGGCGACGCGGACACGAAGCGGAGAGCCCTGGAAAGCGGCGCGGAAGCGCTTTTCACCAAGCCGATCGACTTCGTCGCACTACGGGAAGAAATCGACATGCGAATTGGGCGCGCCGCATGAGCACCAGCATACTCGTTGTTGACGACGAGCCGGACCTGGAGCGCCTGCTTGTCCAGAAATTCCGAAGGCAGATCCGCGACAGCACGCTGCGTTTTCTGTTTGCCCGTGACGGAGTCGAGGCCTTGGCCGTACTGGCGGCAAACCAGGACGTGGACATGGTGCTGAGCGACATCAACATGCCGCGAATGGATGGCTTGTCGCTGCTCGCGAAGCTTCAGGAGAGGGACGCGGACCTGTCCACGATCATCATCTCCGCCTACAGCGATATGGCCAATATCCGAACCGCGATGAACCGCGGCGCTTATGATTTCGTGACGAAGCCGATCGATTTTCCCGATCTGGAGGCGACGATCGTCAAGACGATCCACCACGTGGAAGCGCTGCGTGAGGTACAGCGCCGGCAATCGGCGGCCGAGCAGGCGCGTGCGTCGCTTTCCCGCTATTTCTCGCCTAATCTCGCCGAGCGTCTGGCAAGCAGCGCCGACACCCTTGATCTTGGCGGCACCCGCCGGGAGGTTGCCTCACTCTTTACCGATCTGACGGGTTTCACCACGCTCGTCGAGACGATCGAGCCAAGCGTGCTCGGACCACTGGTCAACGACTACATCGTCGGCATGACCGACATCGTGTTTGCCCATGATGGTACTGTCGCAAAGATCATCGGCGACGCGCTCCACGTGCTGTTCGGAGCTCCTGCCGACCAGCCGGATCATGCCGGTCGCGCCGTCGCCTGTTCGCTCGCTCTCGACGCCTTCGCGCGGTCCTTCCGCGAAGACTGGAGCAAAAAAGGGATAACGCTTGGCGATACCCGGATCGGCGCGCACGCCGGCACCGCTGTTGTGGGCAATTTCGGCGGAGGGCGGTTTTTTGACTACAGCGCCTATGGCGACACAATCAACGTCGCCGCGCGCCTGGAAGTGGCCAACAAAACGCTAGGCACCCGCATTTGTGTAAGCGGCAGCCTCGCCACCAAAGCGCAGGATTTCCACGGCCGGCCCGTAGGCGACCTCCTCCTCAGGGGTAAGGCCGAACCGATCCGCGCTTTCGAACCCCTTGATGCCGCAATTTATGCGAGCGCGGAAACACAGGCCTACATGGAGGCCTTCGAAAAGCTCGAGGCCCGCGATCACGGTGCACTCGCTTCGTTTGCCGCACTGGTTGGTCGCAATGCGGAAGACCGGCTTGCGAGCTTTCACCTCAAGCGCCTGCTGAACGGCGACACGACGACGATAATTACGCTTTAAATGACCGGCTAAATTGGCGGCAGATCGTACGTTGTTTGTGACGCGATGCTGACGTTCAGCGGCAGGACCTTCCTCCCTTGCGGCCCTCGCGCACCATGGGATGCGTCAGATGGCACGCGCTGGCTACCGAACCAATCAGGCGCTGGGTTGGGAAGTTGGTGGCGTAGTAGACAAGTTGCTCCACAGGCGCGCGAGGGCGACCGCCAGCTTCCCGGAACCCGGTGCGTTCGGCACAGAGAGCCTCATACTAACGGCTTGCGCCTGTCCTCGAGGGGCTTCCGCTTTCCGGGCGAACCTGACGGAACGCCGAAAAGCGTCACCTCATGTCGGAATTGCAGCAATACGGAAACTGTGTCGAAATCAGCGCATCGACACTCTACGTCGCGCCGAATCCGGCAGTCCCGTAGGTGGCGTGCGAGAGGGCTCGTTCGATCCCGCGCAGTTCCGCAAGCCCCTTCAGCCGGCCGATCGCCGGATAGCCGGGCTGGGCGCCGCGTGAGAGATCGTCGAGGATTTCCTGGCCGTGATCCGGCCGCATGGGAATCTGGTGGTCCGCTCGCCCGACGGCGCGCCGCCGTTGCTCTTCCTTGAGCAGTTCGGCGATCACCGCCACCATGTCGGTGTCGCCCTCCAGATGCTCGTCCTCGTAGAACGAGCACGGGGTCCGGTCTTCCTCGCGGCGGACATTGCGCAGGTGGACGAAATGGATGCGCGGCGCGAACTGGCGAACCATCGCCGGCAGCTTGTTGGCCGCAAGCGCGCCGAGCGAACCGGTGCAAAATGTGACCCCGTTGGCCGGACTGTCGACCTCCCGCAGCATGAAGGCATAGTCCTCCGCAGTCGACAGGATGCGCGGCAGACCCAGGAGCGCCCATGGCGGATCGTCCGGATGGGCGCAGATATTGATGCCGACCCGTTCCGCAACCGGCGTCACCTCGGCAAGAAAATCGACCAGGTGACGCTTGAGCTTTTCGCGGCCGATGCCGGCATAGGTTTGTAGATGGTCGCGCAGTTGCGGCAGGCTGTATCCGTCGGCGGAGCCCGGCAGGCCCGCGCCGATGTTGCGCGAGAGCGCAAGCCGGCGCTCCTCCGTCATCTCCCGGAAGCGCCGCTCAGCCTGCTCGGCCGTCTCCTCGTCATAATCCTCGATCGCACCCGGACGCTCCAACAGATGGAGGTCGAAGGCCGCAAAGTCGATACGGTCGAAGCGCATGGCTTTCGCCCCGTGCCGGGCGGTCCAGCGCAGATCCGTGCGGGTCCAATCGAGGACCGGCATGAAATTGTAGCAAATCGTCCGGATGCCGGCGGAAGAAAGGCGGCGCAGCGTCTCCTGCCAATTGGCAACATGCTCGCGCCAGGGGCCTGTTTGCGTTTTGATGCTTTCGGACACCGGGACGCTTTCCACGACCTCCCATTCCAGACCACCCGCGCGGACCTCCTGTTGCCGCTTTTCGATCTCCGCAACCGGCCATACGTCTCCGGTCGGAATGTGATGGAGCGCGCTGACGATGCCGTGCGCACCGGCTTGCGCCGCATCCCGCACGCTCACACGATCCACCGGTCCGAACCAACGCCATGTATGTCGCATCTAGGACTCCCTCAGGGCAGAAATGTCAGTTGCACCTTGCACGCAGCCGAACGGTCGCCGGCCTGCTCGAAAGCCTCGACGGCCCGATCGACCGGAAAGGCATGCGAGATGATCGGGCGTACATCGATCCGTCGCTCGGCGATGAGCCGGACGGCAAGGGCGAACTCGCGGTCGAACCGCTGTGAGCCGATCAGCCGCAATTCCTTGCCTACCAGCGCATTGAGCGGAAGGGCGATATCGCCCGTCACCCCAACCTGCACGATCAGCCCGCGCGGTCTGAC
The DNA here is from genome assembly GCF_030124325.1 of Sinorhizobium sp. 8-89. Lineage (GTDB taxonomy): Bacteria > Pseudomonadota > Alphaproteobacteria > Rhizobiales > Rhizobiaceae > Sinorhizobium. The sequence goes on along the minus strand of NZ_JASKLR010000017.1, from coordinate 84,056 downwards.
CGCCGCGATCGCGCTTCGAAGCGCCGGTTCGGCGGCGGAACACTCAAAGACGACGTCGAACTGGCCCTTGTCGGCCTCATAGGAGGCGAGGCCCGCCGGATCACGGCGGACGTTGACCACCCGCGTCGCGCCCATTGCCGTTGCCCGATCGAGTGCCGCATCGGCAAGATCCGTGACGACGATTGTCTCGGCCCCCGCGTGGCGCGCAGCCGCGACCACCAGGGCGCCGATCGGCCCCGCGCCGGTGACCAGCACATGCCTGGCCCTGAGATCGCCGGCCTGCTCGACCGCATGCAGGCAGACCGCGAGCGGTTCGGCGCAGGCGGCCTCGCCAGCGCTGACCAATGTACCCGCCGGGAAACACTGGTTCGCGGGAACCACCAGCCAGTCGCGGAACATGCCCTGGGTATGGGGAAAACGCATGGCGCTGCCCAGGAACCGCATGTTCAGGCAATGAATCGGAAGCCCCTCCCCGCAGAAACGGCAGGTTCCGCAGGGCTGACTGGGATTGACCGCCACCAGATCGCCAATCGCGAGCCCGGACACGCCGGCGCCGAGCGCGGCGGCATGGCCGGACGCCTCATGACCAGGAATAATGGGCTCGCGCACCCGGATGGGACCGAAGCCCCCATCCTGGTAATAATGGAGGTCGGAGCCGCAAATGCCACCGGCCGCCATCTTCAAGAGGACCTCACCTTCACCGGGCGCGGAGACCTCGGCAACTTCGAGCCGGAGGTCCCGTTGGCCATAAAGCCGGGTAAGACGCGTGCGCATGGATGCTCCTGCCATCAGCGGATCAGCCCGACCGCGCTCGGCAGCCACAGGGTGATCGCCGGAACGAAGGTGATCAGGATCAGCGCGATGAAGAGCGGCAGGAGCCAAGGCAGGATCGCCATGGTCGTCCGCTCGACCGAGAGCTTGGCGACGCGCGACAGAACGAAGAGCACCATGCCAAGCGGCGGGTGAAGCAGGCCGATCATCAGATTGAGGGTCATGATCAGGCCGAAATGTACCGGATCTATACCGAATTGAGCCGACAAAGGCAGAAGGATCGGGACCAGGATGGTGATCGCGGCGATCGTGTCGAGAAAGCAGCCGACGAACAGCATCAGGAGGTTCACGAGGATCAGGAAGACCCATTTGTTTTCGGTGATCGTCAGGATCGCGCCGGAAAGCATCTGGGCGGCTTGGCTTACCGTCAGGAGCCACGCGAAGATCGACGCCGCCGTGACGATGAAGAGCACCGAGGCAGTGGTCTCGATCGTATCGAAGGTCGCCCGCGTCAGCGTCGACATTGTCATCGTCCGGTAGCGCACCAAACCCAGGAACAGCGACCAGAGCACGGCGGCAACGGCGGCTTCCGTTGGCGTGAACCAGCCCATCGTCATGCCGCCGATCAGGATCACCGGGGTCATCAGCGCCATGACGGCGGAGAAATCGAAATACCAGTCAAGGGTGAGAAGGATGAGGAGCGCGATGCCGGCGGCGACATTTATCGACAGCCCCGCCGACATCAGGAGATAGATGAAGATCGGCACTGCGAGCACGACGACGACCTCGAGCGAAGCCGACAGCAACCGCTTCACTTCGAACGGCGTGTCCGAACCCCAGCCACGCTTGTAAGCGAAGATGGCGACCGTCAGCATCATCAGAACCGTCATCACCACGCCAGGGACGATACCGGCCATGAACAGCGCGCCGATCGAGACATTCGCCATCATGCCGTAGATGACGAAGGGCAGCGACGGCGGAAAGATCGGGCCGAGCGTTGCCGACGCGGCGGTCACGCCGACGGCGGCCTCGACCGGGTAGCCGTGATCCTTCATCGCCTTGATTTCGATCGTGCCGATGCCGGCGGCGTCGGCAAGCGCCGTGCCCGACATGCCGGAGAAGATCACCGAACCGATGATGTTGACCTGTGCGAGGCCGCCCTTCATCCAACCGACAAGAGCGACGGCGAAGGAATAGATGCGGCCGGTGACGCCGGCGGAGTTCATCAGGTTGCCGGCGAGAATGAAGAACGGCACTGCAAGCAGCGGGAAACTCTCGACGCCGGCGATCATCCGCTGCGCCGCGATAATGTCGGGCGCGACATTGTAGAAGACAAGGTAGAGGACAGACGCCGCGGCCATCGAGATGGCGACCGGCACACCGACCAGCATCAGCAGGAGAAACGAACCAACGAGCAGCAGCATGGATCAGCCCTCAATCTTCTGGAATTCCTCGGGCTTTTCGAGAACCGAATAGCCGCGGCGCTGATTGGCGATAAAGACCTGGATCGAGCGGACGAGCATCAGCACGAAGCCGGCCATCACGGTGTAGAAGACGATGTTGCGCGGCAGATTGACCGTCACCATGCGCTCGTTGGCGACGATCGCCACATAGCGCCACATCAACCAGCAGGCGTAGGCGAAGAAGCCGATCCGCACGAGATCGACGAAGATCGCCATGCCGCGTGCGACCGCACGCGGCAGATAGTGATAAAGCACGTCGACCTGAATGTGCCGGGAAACACGAACGCACATGACGGAGCCGAGGAACACCACGCCGATCAGGCAATTGGTGGCGATCTCCTCAGTCCAGGCGTAGGAATTATTGAGGACATAGCGGGTGAAGAACTGCAGGAACACGCATGCCGTCATCACCCAGAAGATGGCGAGCGTCACCCAATCCTCGAAGGCATAGTTCGAAATATCCGCAGCTGGCGGAGCCTCGTCGAAGGAATGGGCGATTTCCTCCGGCGTCGTCTGCAAATGGACTTCCTGTGACATGGCGATCATCCGGTGAATGGTGGGCGGAACGTCGGCCGCTCTGCCGAGCGGCCGACATTGCAGCACCGCGCGTCCATGGATGCGCTCAGTCGCTGCGATGTTTTGACCGCAGAACGGGATCAGGAGAAGTATGCGCGGTTCTCCCGCGTCCCGTTCTGACTTGCGCGTGGCGATCACGCATGATTTGGGCCGGCACGACCCAGGTCATCGTGCCATCACTTGACGGCGCGGATGGCCTCCCAGTCTTCCTTCGTATAGCCGAAGTCTTCGAGCGCCACCTTGTCCATCACATTCGACTCGAAATCCGCCTTGTCGACTTCGGTTACTTCGATACCGCGCTCCTTGAAGGTCTCAACGAGCTTCTTCTCACGCTCTTCGATGATCTTGGTGGCGCGTTCCGCGGCCTCCTGCATCACCTCGGTGAAGATCTGCTTGTCGGCATCGGAGAGCTGCGACCATAGGTTCTTCGAGACCACCGTGTTCAGATGATCGACGATGTGCCCAGTCAGCACGATATGCTTCTGCACCTCGAAGAATTTCTTCGCCTCGATCGTCGTCAGCGGATTTTCCTGGGCCTCCACCGTGCCGTTCTGCAAGGCGAGGTAAACTTCCGCAAAGGCAATCGGCGTCGTGTTGGCGCCGCAGGCGCGTGGCATGGCGAGATAAGCCGGAACGTCGGGCACGCGCATCTTCAGGCCCTGCATGTCGGCGCATTTGGCGATCGGTCGATTCGACGTCGTGTGACGGGTGCCATAATAGGTGACGGCGGTGATGTGGTTGCCCGAGGCTTCCTCGTATCCTTGAGCCAACCGCTTGAAGACATCAGTCTTCGTGTAGGCGATCAGATGGGCGGGGTCGCGGAAGATATAGGGAAAGTAGGTGACGCCGATTGGCGCATGTTCGCGCGCCGCGAAGCTCGAGCCGGAAATGATGATATCGACCGTACCGAGCTTCAGGCCCTGGTTCAGGTCGGCCTCCTTGCCGAGCTGCGAGGCCGGAAAGACGTCGATCTTGTAACGCCCCTCAGTGCGCTTGCCGATCTCTTCAGCGGCCCAGACGGACTCCGTGTGGAACGGCTCCGAGGTCTCGTAGACATGCGCCCATTTGAGCGCCGTCTGAGCCTGCGCGGTCAGCGCCGAAGCCAGGATAGTCGCAGTCGCACCCAGTAGCGTTAACAGTCTGATTTTCATCTTCTTCTCCTCCCAAGCGAAGTGATTGAAACAAAGCGCTATTTGCCCCCGACGCGCCTCCACGCGGCGGGTATCGTGCTGTCGGACGGCTCCTCCCCGAAGCTCGCCGACAGGCGAAGTTGAGATTGGTCGAGATGCGCGCGCATCGCGGCGCGTGCGGCGGCCGGATCGCCGCCAGCGATCGCGTCGCGGATCGTGCGATGTTCCTCCATCGCGGCGCGCCAGGTCTCGGTGTTTTCGAAATAGCTGGCGAGCTTCTCGAAATACGGCGTCATGCGCATGTCGTGGATGCTGCCGACGAAACGGTTCAGCGTCTGATTGGCGATGATGCTCGAGACGATGACATGGAACTCGCGATCGAGCGCAAGCGCCTGGCGCCGGTCTTCGAGCGCCGCAGCCATCCGCGCCAGATTGTCGTCCATGACGGTTATATGCTCGGGCCGGGCCAGCCGGGCAGCCTCCTCGGCGATCGCGCATTCGACCACCGCCCGCGCCCTCAGCAACTCAAAGGGACCTTCGAAATCCTCTGGCGGCGTATCCGATGCTGCGTCCTTGCGCGCTGTAACATAGATGCCCGAGCCCATGCGGATGTCGATGAAGCCCTCGACCTCGAGCACGATCAACGCCTCGCGGATGGTGGGGCGGGAAACACCCAGCTTCTGCGCGAGTTCCCGCTCAGCCGGAAGCCGCGAGCCGGGCGCCAACTCGCCCCGCTCGATCAGGCCTCGCATCTGGTCCGCGACCTGACGATACAGGCGGCGCGATTCCACGGCAGAGAACATCGTGTCCCTCGAATACAGCCTCGGGTTATCGGCGGCCAAGTGGCCAAGTGGTCATACCAATCTTGATAGTACCAACCTTGGCGCGGAAGTCAACTGTGTCCGAGACCACGAAGCCCGACAAAGCTATCGCGGCTCTATCTCTTTTCGGCGGGCTTGAGGGGGCTTACCCAACCGCTGGCCGGCCGATGCACGCAGCACAACTCTCGCCGCGGCGTGCCTTTTTAAGACGCCTCTGACGAAAATCAGGCTTCGCCTGACCACTACCGCATCGACAATGACCCGCCCCACCGTTTCAAACCTGCCGCTCGCACGCCAAACTGTGGCCCAGCTTGCCAGAGATGGTTCTTCCAGTGCCCTTCCTATGGTATGTTTCCGGATTGCGCTTCCTCCCGGAGGGACACCAAAATGGAAGCAATTACCGCCTTGGCGCGAAACTGTGTTTTCGCATTTTTGACCGGTTGCATCCTCCTCTTGCCTCCGGCGGCGGCTGAAGAGGCCGCTGATGTAGCGACCGGAACGCGGCTTGCGGAATTGCTCAGAGCCGCCCGAAGCGTCCTTTCGAATTATCAGTCGCTGATTAACGATCCGGCCGTCGGAGACAAGCATCTCGATGGCGAGCGTTTCACGGCGGAGGCGATTGCCCTCTATGGCAAGCGTACCGGTGTTGACTTGATCTCCGGTGATCTCGAGGCGCGCGACCAAAAACTGCTCCAGGCACAGATCGAGGCTATGCGTGAAGTCGTCGACCAGCAGCAGGATGATATAAACCGCCCCGGCATCGGCTTTAAGGGTTTCGTCCCGGCGGTTTTCGCGCGCCTGATGAACGAGAAATTCGCCACCAAAGTGGGAAACGAGGCGCTGGTCCGCGTGACTGCGCCGGAGGTCCTCGTCCGCAACCGCAAGTCGCTGCCGGATACGTGGGAGACACGCGTCATCAATGAAGTCTTCTCGGACCCAAAGAGGCCGAAGGGTGATGCCTATACGGAAGCGGCTCAGGTCAACGGCCGCCCTGCTTTCCGGATGCTGCTGCCGGAATACTACACGGACTCCTGTCTTTCCTGTCACGGTGAACCGAAGGGCGAAATCGACATCACCGGCTATCCGAAAGAAGGCGGCAAAGCGGGCGATCTGGGCGGTGCGATCAGCATCGTCTTGTTCAAATGAGCGCGCTCGGGCAACAGGAGCGGGCGTTCGAGGCAGCCCCGGCATCGGCCAAGAAGCGCGCCAGCCGACTCGCCAACCTGCCGATCTCCGCCCGTGTCGCTGCACTGACTGCAGCCGGCCTGATCAGCCTTATCCTGTCATCCGTTTTTCTCACACAGGCGCTCTATCGCAGCGCCGAGCGCATGGCCGAAACCAGAGAACTATTCGACCGCGCAGCATCAGCGGCCACGGCGCATGTCGCCTTCGGCGATCTACGGTATTGGCTGACTGATCTCTCGGTCAGCCTGCTGATGAATTCGCAGCGCAATGCCGATGAGGCCCGAGAACGCTTGCAGGTCCAGTTAGAGCGGCTTGCGAAGCACTCGCCCGACGCGGTCGAGGAAATCCGCGCGCAGGTCGATGCCTATGTCGAAACGGCGCTGCAGGCAACGGACAGCTATACGCAGGACAACCGAATCGTCGGCAACGCTCTTCTGGCAAGGGCACGCACCCACAGCGGCAAGGTCGATGCGGATCTCAACAAACTCGTCGAGCAGGTAAAGGCGGATGCGGAGGCGGCCCGCAACGAGGTTGTCGCGCAAACTGAGCGGACCGCCACGGCCGCCGCCATCCTGGTGGGTGTCCTAGTCCTGATCGGCTCTTTCCTCACGCTTCTTGTCCTGCGCTCGATCATCGGACCGCTCAGGCGTCTCAATCGCGTGATCGGAGATCTGACGGAAGGACGCTACGACGTCGAGATCCCTGAGGAGAGCGGCGACGAATTCGGAGCAATGGCGAAGACGCTTTCGCTCTTCCAGCAAAGCGCGATCGAAAAGAAAAGGCTCGAAGACGAGGCAGAGCGGCAGAGGCGGACGATCGCCGCGGCGCTTGAGGCGATTTCCGATGGGTTCGTTCTCTATGATCCGGACGACAGGATCCTGATCGCCAACAGCAAATATTGCGAAATTTTCCCCAATCACAAGCCGAGCGAGCTTCGCGGCAAGAGCTTCCGCGAAATCCTGGAGCAGAATTTGGCAAAAGGGCAAGTGGACCTCGAAGGCAAATCGCCGGAAGAATGGATTGAGGATCGCCTGCGCCTTCACAGGGATCCTGCGGGCCTCGTCGACGAGAAGCGGTTCGGCGACAAGTGGGTCCGCATTACCAAACGCAAGATTCCCGATGGCGGGACGGTCGCAGTCTACACGGACATTACCGAACTCAAGCAGAGGCAAGTCGAACTCGAGCGGGCCAAGAGCAACGCAGAATCGGCAAGCGAGGCGAAGAGTCGTTTTCTCGCTTCCATGAGCCACGAATTGCGCACGCCACTGAACGCGATCATCGGCTACAGCGAGATGCTGATAGAGGAGGCGCGCGACCACAACGACGACGAACTCGTCCCGGACCTTGACAAAATAGCGTCTGCCGGCCGGCATCTGCTGTCGCTTATCAACGACATCCTCGACCTCTCGAAGATCGAGGCCAACAAGATGGAAATCTTTCTGGAAACCTTCGACGTCGCGGACTTGCTCCGCGACGTAAGCGCTACCGTCGCGCCGCTGATGGCCAAGAACCGGAACGAGTTCATTGAGGACGTCCACGACGACCTTGGCGAGATGCACTCCGACCAGACCAAGCTGCGCCAAAATCTCTTCAACCTGCTCAGCAACGCGGCCAAATTCACCAATGGCGGCCGGGTAACTCTCTCAGTTCGACGCGAAAGGCGAACGGACTGCGATTGGCTCGTGTTCAAAGTGTCCGATACTGGAATCGGAATGACGCCGGAACAGCAGCAACGGCTTTTCAATGCCTTCACCCAGGCCGATGCTTCCACGACCCGGAATTACGGCGGCACAGGTTTGGGCTTGAGCATCACCCGCAGCTTCTGCCGCATGATAGGCGGCGTCGTCAAAGTCGAAAGCCAGGTCGGAAAAGGATCGGTCTTCACGATGGAAGTGCCGGCGCAATGCAGGCGGGAAGCTGACGAACCTCGGACTGCAGAGCCGCCGCCGATCGTTCAGCCGGGTCGCACCGCACTCATCATCGACGACGAACCGGCTGCCCGCGACTTAATCGCGAAAGCGCTTGCAGAAGCGGGACTTGCCTCGATAGAGGCGGCAAGCGGAGCGGAAGGAATAGCCGCCGCACGGGAGCATCGTCCCGCCGCAATCATTCTCGACATCATCATGCCGCATCAGGACGGCTGGTCGGTGCTGCGCACGTTGAAGAGCGATCCCGAACTGTGCACGATTCCTGTGATCCTTGCGACGATCCTGGCGGATCGCGAACTCGGCCTCTCGCTCGGCGCGGTCGAATATATGACCAAGCCCATCGACACGGAAAGGCTCATCCGGACCATCGAGGCCTACGGCGGCGGCAACCGCGACGTACTGGTCATCGACGACGATCAGGCTTCCCGCGAATTCCTCCGCCGCATTCTGGTGAAGCGGGATTGGACGGTGCACGAGGCAGCCGACGGCGTCCGCGGCCTCGAACTGATGAAACGGCTTATGCCGCGCCTTGTCCTGCTCGATCTTCTCATGCCGGAAATGGATGGATTCCAGACACTCAACGAGATGCAGAGGATCCCGGAACTCCAGAACATTCCGGTGGTCGTGGTCACTTCGAAGGACCTTTCTGCAAACGAGTTGAGTTGGCTGCGCGACCGGGCGGTCGCTGTCGTGAACAAAGGCGCAAACAGCAGGTCCCAACTGGTCGAGGCTCTCGAGCGCCAGATAGGATCACGCGAGACGGCTGGTGAGGCCATTACCCACGGCTGAAGCGCAAGACAGGAGGAGACGCGGAAATGACGAAAATCCTTCTGGTGGAAGACAATGAAATGAACCGCGACATGCTTTCGCGGCGGTTGTCTCGTCGCGGCTTCGATGTGCTGATTGCAGAAAACGGAAAGGCCGGCGTCGAGCTTGCCGCTTTGGAAAAGCCGGATCTGATCCTGATGGACATGAGCCTGCCGGTGATGGACGGCTGGGAAGCGACCAGACTGATCAAGGCCAATCCGGTTACGTCCAGGATTCCCGTCATCGCGCTGACTGCCCACGCAATGGCGAGCGATCGGGACATGGCTCTTGAGGCCGGCTGCGACGATTATGACAGCAAGCCAGTCGACCTTTCGCAGCTCGTCCGGAAGATCGAGCAACTGCTCGCGACACCTCATTGAGCGGCCATTGCCATGAGTACCGGCAATCAATTCCAGCGCCAAGCCATCGCCGCCCACGTGGAGCAGCGGCTGGCCGGGCCAGCGCGGGCGATCATGGGCTTTCAAGAGCTGCTGCTCGAGCAGGCGCGGGAGCTCGGCTTGCCCCACATGCAGGCAGACCTGGAGCGGATCGGCGCCGCGGCACGGCAACTGAACGACCTCATCGATCGCCTAATTGACGGCAACACCGGCTCTCGGAAGGGCGGGGAGACGGAGGCTAGGCTCCGCCATGATCTGCGCACGCCTCTCAACGCCATCATTGGCTATTCGGAAATGATCCTTGAGGATGCCGGGGATCTGCGAGAGCTCACGCTGAGAGAGGATCTCGGTGTGATACTGGCTGCGGCGGCCGAGCTTTTGAAGCAGGTCGACGCCATCGCCGGTCTTTCGCGCGGAGAAGCAATCGAGACCCTTCACCCAGGGGATCAAGCCAAGATCGACGCGGCGGAACTTGAACGGCTGCTCTTCAAGGCCGATCGGGGCGCATGGCCCGAGCAGGCCGGCAGGATTCTGATCGTTGACGACGTCGCCAGCAATCGTGATCTTCTCTCCCGCCGCCTGCGGCGTGAAGGTCATCGCGTCGCCACTGCTGATTCCGGTTTGTCCGCGCTGAAGACACTGGACGAAGATGAATTCGATCTTATCCTGCTCGACATATTGATGCCGGACATGAACGGCATCGAGATTCTCTCGCGGCTGAAGGGTGAAAACCGATGGCGGCATGTCCCGGTGATCATGATATCGGGCTTAAGTGAAGTTGCGGCGGTAGCCCGCTGTATCGAGGCGGGAGCCGATGATTATCTTACAAAGCCCTTCAATCCGATACTGCTGCGGGCGCGCATCAACTCCGCTCTCGAGAAGAAGCGCTGGCTTGATCGCGAGCACCGCTATCTGCAGCGTATCGAAATGGAGAAGCGGCGTGCTGATTCGCTGATCCACGCGATCCTGCCCGATCAGATCGTTGCCCGATTGCAGGGCGGCGAGGAGGTTATCGCCGACCGTTTCGACGAGGTTTCCATTCTGTTCGCGGATATCGTCGGTTTCTCGCCGATTGCAGCAAGGCTGCCACCCTCCGATCTGGTCAGGCGGCTGGATGGGATGTTCAGGACATTCGATTTCTTGGCTGAGCAGCATCGTGTGGAGAAGATCAAGACCATCGGAGATGCCTATATGGCCGCCTGCGGCATTCCAGAGCCTACGGCGGATCACGCCGACAGGATCGTGGCTCTCGGGAAGTCAATGCAGAAAGCGTTGGGCGATATGCCCCCGGACAGCGACCGCTTTCGAGTCCGCATCGGGATCCATTCGGGACCGGTCGTCGCCGGTCTGATCGGCCGGCTCCGTTTTGTCTACGACGTGTGGGGAGAAACTGTGAACATCGCAAGCCGCCTGGAATCGCAGGGCGTTGCCGATCGCGTACAGATCTCGGAAGCGACGAGGCGCGCCCTTCACGGTCAGTGGGCGCTCGAGCCACGTTGCGTGCTGGATCTGCGGGGCATCGGTCCCACCGAGACTTACCTCGTGGAATAGAGCGTGCGCGGCAGACCGACACTCACCGTCTCATCGTCCTCCTCAATCCTGTTGTGGACCTGTCCTCGTCTCAACGGTTCGAACCACGACGCCATCGCACGAACGGACGACGCCGCCCGGACCTATTCCCGGCTCGCGATAATTTTCGGCACCCTTGGGCTCGGGGAAGTGTTTAGAGATGCTGCGTCCGGCCGCTTTCGGAGGCGCCGAGAATTGCGTCGATGAAGCGATGAACCTTTAGCGCTTCGCGCCCGTTCACGCGAGGTTCTCGCCCGCCGGCGACGGCATCGAGGAAATCGGCAAGCACCGCGCGATGATGGTGGTGCGGGAACGCCATGGGATCGGCGCCGGCACCGCCGGCCCCTTCGTCTTCGAGCGATGATTCCGATCCATCGTGGAAGGAAGCGGTAAGGCTTCGCCCGCCGAGACGGGCCATGCCACGCGTGCCGATGATGTCGATCTCGTCCGGATAGCCGGGATAGGCGCAGGTGGTGGCGCTCACCGTGCCGATCGCTCCGCTTGCGAAACGGATGGCCGCCATTGCCAGGTCCTCGGTTTCCATGCGGTGCACCTTGCTGGTCGCCGCATAGGCCCTGACCTCCTCCGGAAGGCCAGCGAGCGAGACCAGAAGGTCGAGAGTGTGGATAGCCTGGGTCAGAAGCACGCCGCCTCCATCGCGAGCCAGCGTCCCGCGTCCCTGCTGATCGTAATAGCTCTGTGGCCGCCAGTTGTGAAGACGCGCCGAGGCACTGACGATCTCGCCGAGGCGCCCGTCGTTGATCAGCTCGGCAAGTGCCGTGCTGACGGGGCGGAAGCGGTGCTGAAGCACGATGCCAAGCTTTATCCTGGCCCGCTCCGCCGTTTCGACCAGGGCCTCCGCTCGCTCCTGGGTGATCTCCAGCGGTTTTTCGAGAAGCACATGCTTGCCCGCTCCGGCGGCCTGCCGGAGGAGCTCGAGATGCGTATTGGGCGGAGTCAGCACCATGACCGCGGCAATCGACGGATCACGGAAAATCGTTTCGGCGGCGTCACAGGTCGCGAAACCATAGGTCTCGGAAAATGTTTTCCGCCTCGCAGGCGTCGGGCTGAAGGCGGCAGCGACCTCAACCCTATCTTTGAGGTCGAGCAGGCTTTTGGCATGCGGCGCCGCCGCCATGCCAAGCCCGATCACACCAATGCGCAGCTTTGCCATTTCGGTCCCTCCGTCAGCCAAGCGCTCCAAGCATGCGCATGACCCCTCCCCAACGCGTTTTCTCCTCCGCTCTGTCTACGACGAGAGATCCTCCCGATGCAAGAAATTCATCATACAACTTGATGAATTTCGTATGTTGACATTATACCTTACAAGCTCTAGCCATAGGAAACCTGTTGGAGGAGTGGGTCAAAATGAAGGGGCTGATCGATCCAGATCTTCTGTTTCCGCGAGACGAGCGCGGCCTTTCGGCCGGCGTCGGCGCCCCGCCGATCATGAGCCTGCACAGGCATACCGATCCACGCTGGCATGCGCTCAACGCGCCCTTTCCCGGTCCTGCGCAACGCCTCATCGTGCCGGACCACGGTGTGTTCCACATGCTGTTCAGTCAGGATGTAAAGTTGGAAGAGGGCATCAGGGGCGTTTCCGTTCACCCTCGCGCGCCGCGATATTGCGCGCTGGATGGGTGGACTGCGCATCGCGCGACACCGCCTCAGGGAGGCGCATAGGAGCTTGCGCCGAATCTTGCCTACGGGCCCGCAATGACGGGTACGGGCTTTGAGACATCAAGTCATGCAAAACGGGAGGAAAGCATGAAAATCTTAGTCAAATTTGCGGCAGGTCTGTTGGTTGCCGCTTCATTCGCCAGCGCGGCCAGTGCCCAGACGGTGCTGCGTTCGTCCGACACGCATCCGGACGGCTATCCGACGGTCGAGGCGGTCGAATATTTCGGTGAACTGGTCAAGGAACGCACAGCCGGCCGCTACGCCGTCGAGGTCTACCATTCCGCCCAGCTCGGCGAGGAAAAGGATACGATCGAGCAGGTGCGTTCCGGCGTCATCGAGCTGAACCGCGTCTCAATGGCGCCCTTCAACGGCACGGTGAAGGAAACGATCGTTCCGGCGCTGCCTTACCTTTTCCGTTCGGAAGAGCACATGCACAAGGTCATGGACGGCGCGGTTGGCGACCAGATCAAGACGGCGTTCGAAAGCGCCGGACTGGTGGTCCTTGCTTATTACGATGCCGGCGCGCGCTCCTTCTATAACAAGCAGAAGCCGATCAATTCCGTCGCCGACATGAAGGGCCTCAAGTTCCGCGTCATCCAGTCCGACATTTTCGTGGACATGGTGGCCGCGCTTGGGGCCAATGCCACGCCGATGCCCTACGGCGAAGTCTATTCGGCGATCGAAACGGGTGTCATCGACGGCGCGGAGAACAATTTCCCGAGCTACGACACCGCCAAGCATTTCGAAGTGGCCAAGAACTTCTCGCTCGACGAACACACCATCCTTCCGGAAGTGTTCGTGATGAACAAGGCCGCCTTCGACAAGCTTGCTCCGGAAGACCAGGAAATCTTCAAACAGGCCGCCAAGGAGAGCGTCGCCAAGCAGCGTGAGCTCTGGGCCGCCAAGGTCAAGGAGTCGCGTGCCAAGATCGAAGCAGCCGGTGCGACGATCACCACGCCCGACAAGCAGGGTTTCATCGACGCCATGAAGCCGGTCTATGAAAAGCACGCCGCCGACCCGGTCTTAAAGAAAATGGTTGAAGACGTGCAGGCGGTGCAATGACGAGTCCGATGGGCAGGCCTACAGCGCCGCGCGTTTTATTAGCCGCGCAAAGGTCGCTGTAGCACTTTGATTTGCTGCATGTCTTTCTCCCTAGATCGGAAGGAAACATGCAGCAGCCTGCCCATCCCTTCGAGGGAATGAAACCTTGTCCAACGGATTGACAAAAATAGGCGGCGCGCTGTCCTGGCTGGGCACGCTCTCGCTCTGGTCGGCCGGCGTCGGCCTCGTCGTGATGACGGCCATCGTGGCGTGGCAGGTGTTCTGCCGCTATGTGCTGAACGACTCGCCGAGCTGGACCGAGCCTGGCGCAGTCATGCTGATGAGCTGGTTCATCTTTCTTGGCGCCGCGGTCGGCGTTCGCGAAAACTATCACCTCGGATTCGACGTGCTGCTCTACGTCGTGCCGAAAAGCGGCAAGAAATGGCTGCGCATGATCTCGGATCTCGTCGCCCTCGCTTTCGGCGTCGGGATGATCTGGTATGGGGGGCAGCTCGTCGCACTCACTTGGAACACCACCCTGCCCTCGCTCCAGATCTCCGGCGGCTGGAGCTACGTGCCGCTGGTTGCCGGCGGTGTTCTCATCACCCTGTTTGCCCTGGAGCGTATCGTTCTGCGTCTTGCCGGCGAACCCATCGACGACCTTCTCGACGAAATGCCGCCGGCGGAGGCCGCCGCCGAACTCGACACCGCGAACGTAAAGGCATGATCATATGGATATGATGATCCTCTTCGGCGTATTCACGCTCCTGATGCTGATCGGAACGCCGATCGCCTTCTGCCTTGGCGTCGCCTCTTTTGCGACCGTGCTTTATCTGGGGCTGCCGCCGCTGGTGATCTTCCAGCGGCTGAATTCCGGCATGAGCGTGTTTTCGCTGCTCGCCATTCCCTTCTTCATTTACGCCGGCGACCTGATGGTGCGCGGCGGCATCGCCCAGAAAATCGTCGCCTTTGCCGCCTCGCTGGTCGGGCATATCCGCGGCGGGCTGGGGCAGGTCAACATCGTCACGGCCACTCTGTTCGGGGGGATTTCCGGCTCCGCAGTCGCGGAAGCCGCGGCCGTTGGCGGGCTCATGATCCCGCAGATGAAGGAGCGCGGCTACGGCGCTGACTATGCCGTCAACGTCACCTCGATGGCGGCACTGATCGCGCTGCTGTTGCCTCCATCGCACAACATGATCATCTATTCGATCTCGGCGGGCGGAAAGATCTCGATCGCAGATCTCTTCACCGCCGGTATTCTCCCCGGCCTCCTCTATGCGGCTGCCCTGATGGTCACCGCCTATTTCGTGGCGCGCCGGCGCGGCTACCCCGTCGAGACCTTTCCAGGGTTTGGCAGGGTCGGGCGATATCTGCTGGTCTCAATTCCCGGATTGTTGCTCATCGGCATCATCTTCGGCGGCGTCCGCTCGGGCGTATTCACGGCAACCGAGAGCTCCTGCATCGCCGTTCTCTATGCGCTCGCGGTAACCGTCTTCGTCTATCGGCAGATGACCTGGCAGGATTTCGTCCACGCCACTTTCGGCGCCGTGCGCACGACGGCGATGGTCCTGCTCATCATCGGCATGGCAGCCGCTTTCTCCTGGCTGATGGCGTTTCTAAAGGTGCCCGCCGCGCTGATCGACTGGATGAACACTATCTCGGACAATCCGATCATCGTGCTCCTCCTGATCAACGTCCTGATGCTGTTCCTCGGCACGTTCATGGACATGGGGCCGACCATCATCATCTGCACGCCGATCTTCCTGCCGGTGGCGATGGCCTATGGCGTCGATCCGGTTCATTTCGGGGTGATCATGATCCTGAACTTCGGCATCGGCCTCAACACGCCGCCCGTTGGCGCCGTGCAGTTCGTGGCCTGCGCGGTCGGAAGAATCTCCGTCTGGGAGGCCATGCGCAGCATCTGGCCCTTCTATCTGGCGGGGTTGATCGTCCTTGGGCTCGTCACCTATGTTCCGGCCCTTTCGCTCTGGTTGCCGAGCGTATTCAAAGGGTAATAGCATCATGGGCCACCTGGCCGAATTCAAGATCGAGCGCAAACCGAAACTTTCCGAGCGCGTCGCGAGCGCACTCCGGCAGCAGGTGCTGAAGGGCGAAATCCCGCCAGGCCAGAAGCTGCCGACGGAAAGCCGGATGAGCGACATTTTCGGCGTCAGCCGCACCGTGGTCCGCGAGGCGATTGCGACCCTTGCGGCCGATGGCCTTGTCGAGCCGCGGCAGGGCGCCGGCGTCTTCGTCAAGGACCACCCGACGCTTGCCTTCGGTTCGATCAGCCTCGACGTCGGCAACAAGATCTCCCATGCGCTAAATGTGATCGAGGTGCGCATGGGGCTTGAGATCGAAAGCGCGGGTCTTGCAGCGCTTCGGCGCAACGCCGCCCAGGAGGCGCAGATCCAGGAGGCCTTCTTCGAATTCGACCGCCTGCTCGAGCGCGGCGAGGCGACGGGCAAGAGCGACTTCGCCTTCCACCGGGCGATCGCGGCCGCCACCAACA
The DNA here is from genome assembly GCF_030124325.1 of Sinorhizobium sp. 8-89. Classification (GTDB taxonomy): domain Bacteria; phylum Pseudomonadota; class Alphaproteobacteria; order Rhizobiales; family Rhizobiaceae; genus Sinorhizobium. The sequence goes on along the minus strand of NZ_JASKLR010000017.1, from coordinate 68,175 downwards.
ATCCCTATTATGTCGAGGTACTCGACGCGCTCGGCATGCGGGCCATCCCCTGCGACGTCGCCTCGCCCTGGGGTACCGACAGCGTGCTGTCGCGTGAATATCAGGAAAGCCTGCAACGCGAGCATCTGGCAATCCTGAAAGCCATTTCCGCCAGTGACCCGGAAGCCGCCCGCGCCGCCATGCGCGCCCATCTGACCGCAAGCCAGGAGCGGTATCGCGTCCGGCTGAGCGGTCAGCAGGCCGAGTGGGGCGCCGCCAAACGCCGAGTCTGATTCCTTTCCCCAACCGAGAGCGAGCCGATGACCGCAAGCCATATCAATTACACCATCCGTTACGCCATCGACCCGGCCACCGCCGCACGCATGGATACCGATGCGCTGCGCGCGAACTTTCACGTTGGCGATCTCTTCCGCCATGGCCGTATATCGCTCACCTATACCCACTACGACCGTATGATCGTCGGCGGCGCGATGCCGGTGGATGGACCTCTGGCGCTCGAGACCATCCGTCCTACCGGCACGGCTCGCTTCCTCGACCGGCGTGAACTCATTGCCGTCAACATCGGCGGCGCCGGGCGCATAGAATTGCGCGGGGAGAGCTTCCGGCTCGAGCCGCGCGACATGGTTTATGCAGGTTTGGGCGAAGAGGTCACCTTTTCATCCGAAGATCCGGCAGCACCTGCCAAATTCTACCTGCTCAGTGCGCCTGCTCACCAGGCGCTGCCGAGCCGCCATATCCGCATCGGCGATGCCAAGCGGCTCGATCTCGGCAGCGCCGCCACCTCGAACGAACGCTCGATCTTCCAGTTCATCCACCCGGAAGGCGTGAAGACCTGCCAGCTCGTTGTCGGAATGACGCAGCTTGCTCCAGGTTCGGTCTGGAACACCATGCCCTGCCACGTGCACGACCGACGCATGGAAGCCTATCTCTATTTCGACCTCGCTGACGGCGCGCGCGTCCTGCATCTGATGGGCGAGCCGGCAGAAACCCGCCATATCGTGATGGCGAAGGAGGAGGCGGTGCTTTCGCCGCCCTGGTCCATTCATTCCGGCTGCGGAACGTCGAGCTACGCCTTCATCTGGGCCATGGCGGGCGACAATGTCGATTACACCGATGTGGACATGGTGCCGATGGAGGCACTCAGATGAGCATGCCGTCCGCTTTCAGCCTTGCCGGGCGCCGCATCATCGTCACCGGTGCCAATACCGGCATCGGGCAAGGAATTGCGGTCGCGATCGGCCGCGCCGGCGGCGCGGTGATCGGCGTGGGTCGCTCCGCCATGGACGAGACCGCGGAAAAGGTCGCCGAAGCCGGCGGAAGCTTCATTCCCGCCAATGCCGACCTTTCGGACCGGGAAGCGACCCGCTCGCTGATCGACGGATTGTGGAACGAGCATGGCCCGCTGAACGGCCTGGTCAACAATGCCGGGATCATCCGCCGCGCCGACGCAGTGGATTTCACCGAGGCCGACTGGGACGACGTGATCGACGTCAATCTCGGATCGTTGTTCTTCCTGAGCCAGGCCTATGGCCGCCGCCTGCTTGCCGAGGGAAGACGGGGCAAGATCGTCAATATTGCTTCATTGCTTTCCTTCCAGGGCGGCATACGCGTTGCTTCCTATACCGCGTCCAAGCATGGCGCGCTGGGCATCACCAGGATTCTTGCCTGCGAATGGGCGGCCAAGGGCATCAATGTGAATGCGGTGGCGCCCGGCTATATCATTACCAACAATACCGAGGCGCTCCGCGCCGACGCCAAGCGCAGTGCCGCAATTCTGGAGCGCATTCCTGCCGGGCGTTGGGGCACGCCAGATGACATCGGCGACGCGACGGTGTTCCTGCTCGCCCCGGCCTCGGACTACATGCATGGCGCCGTTATCCCGGTCGACGGCGGCTGGCTCGCGAGATGAGGAGACCTTGATGGATACGAAACTTTTCGCCCGCGGCGACGAAGGTGAATGGGTCGATCTCGGACAGGGCAACCGACGCCGGGTCATCCTGCACACGGACGAGCTGATGATGGTAGAATTCGCTTTCGAAAAAGGCGGTATCGGCGCGCCGCACTCGCACCCGCACGTTCAGGCGAGCTATGTCGCGCAAGGCAAGTTCGAAGTCACGGTCGGCGGCCGTAGCACGGTTCTTTCCGCAGGCGACAGCTTCATCGCACCGTCGGGCGTGGTCCATGGCGTCATAGCGCTGGAGGCGGGCCGGCTCATTGACAGCTTCACGCCGCATCGCGCCGATTTCCTGAAAACAGGAAGCTAAAATGCGGTAACATGCGCGCGTGGCGGCTTCGCCACTTTGCCGTCCTACTGCGTGTTTCTTAAATCCTAGCCGATCTAGGGATAAAAACATGCAGTGGTTCAAAGTGCTACACCGCCCCTTGCGCGTCTGATTAAGACGCGCGGCGCTGTAATGTCCTATCCGGCGTCATGGCGCTGCCGCTTTCTTGCTCACTCGCGCTGCTTGACACAATTTTGGGCACGCCATAAAAATTCTACCAGTTGGTAAAGAGGGGATGCCATCCATGACAAGAGATCTGATGATGAGCCGGCGCAGTGTGCTTGCGTCGGGCCTGGCACTCGGCGTGAGCGCCTTCGCGCCGACAGTTCGCGCCAGCACGCCTATAAAGGTCGCCGGCATCCACGCGTCCCCTGTCGAGAACGCCTGGAACTCGGTCCTCCACAAGGCGCTGCAGGATGCGGCGGCTGAAGGCGTGATCGAATATGTCTTCTCGGAAGGCGTTTCGGGCACGGACTATTCTCGTGCCATGCGCGAATACGCCGAACAGGGCGCAAAACTCATCATCGGCGAAGCATACGCCGTCGAAAAGCAGGCTCGCGAAGTGGCGTCCGAATACCCCGAAACCGCCTTCGTCCTCGGCTCAAGCGGCAAGGAAGCCGGCGACAACTTCGGCGTTTTCGGCACCTGGAACCATGACGGCGCCTATCTGGCGGGCATGCTTGCCGGCAAGATGACGAAGTCGAACGTCGTCGGCTCCGTCGGCGCGATGCCGATCCCGGAAGTCAACATGCTGATCAACGCCTTCGCCGCAGGGGTGAAGGCCGTCAACCCGGACGCCAAGCACCTCGTAACCTTCATCGGCACCTTCTTCGATCCGCCGAAGGCGCGCGAAGCGGGCCTCGCCCAGATCGACGCTGGCGCCGACATCCTCTTCGGCGAGCGCATCGGCACGGCCGACGCGGCGAAGGAACGCGGAATCAGGTCCGTGGGTTCGCTGATCGACTACACGCCGCGCTATCCCGAGACGGTCTTCGCCAACGCCCTGTGGGGCTTCCGCCCCATCCTCAACGCCGCGATTGCCGACGCGACCGCCGGCAAGCCGGTCGGCAAGGATTACACTCCCTTCGGCCTGCTCAAGGAGGGCGGCAGTGACGTCGCCTATGTGAAAGGCGTCGCGCCCGCGGATGCCGAAGCGGCCATGGAAGCCAAGCGCTCGGAGATCAAATCCGGTGCCTTCGAAGTTCCGCGCATCACGGACCAGCCGAAGTAGCCGGCTTGTCGATGGCCGGCGATGCAACGTCTCTGGCAGAGGTGATTCGGATGGGTCGCCTCACCGCTTCCGAAGCCATGGAAGCGTCCTTGGCTGCCGCCAGCCGATGGGCTGAAATAGGCGCGATCGTCCACCTCGACGCGACGCTCGGAAGAGCCGCGGCGAAAAATGCCGACACCCGCCTGAGGCGGGTGCCGAACGGCGGGCAGCCCGCACCGCTTCTCGGCGTCCCGAGTCTTGCCAAGGATCTGGGCGGCCCCTTCACCGATCTTCCGGTGGCGGCCGGTTCGAACCTGGTCGACCGCGGCACTGACATGGCGGACGACAGCGATCTGGCGGCCCGGCTTCGCGCGGCCGGCCTTTGTTTCTTCGGACTGACCACGGTGCCGGAAATGGGCTTGTCGCTTGCGAGCGAGCCGGCGACAGGGCCAGTCTGCCGCAACCCCCTCGATCCTGGTCGGACGCCTGGCGGCTCCTCCGGCGGGGCGGCGGCGGCCGTCGCGGCGGGCATCGTAGCGATCGCCCATGCGACCGATGCCGGCGGATCGATCCGGGTGCCCGCGGCCTGTTGCGGCCTCTTCGGTCTGAAGGCGACCCGAGGCGTCATGCCGGCAGGACCGTCCTTTGGCAATCATCTCGGCGGCATCGCCAGCGAGCTGGCGCTGTGCCGCTCCGTCCGCGACCTTGCAGCGATTTTCGACGCAGCTGCCGGAAACGCCAGGGGACCGTTTGCCGATCCGTCCCTCGCACCTGCCCCGTCCGGTCCATTGCGCATCGGCCTACTGGTCGAGACCGGCGACGACTACCCGACCGAACCGGCACGCAGCGAGGCCGTCGAAGCGGCGGCCCACGTCCTTGAGGCGGAAGGCCACAGCATCGTTGCCATGCATTGGGAAGCCTTCGCCGCAGGCGTCGCCGCAAGCGGCCGGGCGCTGCGCGACATCATCGCCGTCAATCTTGGCAATTTCGTCAGGTCCACCGGACTTGATGCCTCACGTGCGGAACGGCTGACGCAGGCGTTCATCAGCCATGGATCACGGCTCGAGGCGACCGCGCTCTGGGCCACGCTTGACGCCGCGGTCCATGCGAGCCGCGCGATCTGGTCGCTTTTCGACCGGGTGGACTGCATCCTGACGCCGATGCTCGCATCGGCGCCCCTGCCGATCGGTGCCTTCCCCTTCGACCACGACGACATCGATCTGCAGATCCATCGCATGACGGCGTTCGCGCCCCTCGCGGCGCTTGCCAATGTCACGGGTTTTCCAGCGCTTACGCTTCCTTTCGGCGCGGATGGAGATGGCTTGCCGCTGCCGGTGCAGATATTGGCTCCAATGGGGCGCGATCGCCTCCTCTTCCACCTTGCGGCACGCCTCGAACGGCAAGGGCGTTGGCAGCATCGCTTTGCAGTCGCGGGATTTGCGCCATGATCAACGCCGCTCTCGACATTTGCGGCATCAGCAAGCTCTTCGGCAATAATCTGGCCAATGACGACATCTCGCTGAGCCTTGGAAAGGGCGAGATCGTTGCCCTTCTCGGCGAAAACGGCGCTGGGAAGACCACGCTGATGAACATCCTGTTCGGCCACTATGTGCCGGACAGCGGCAAGGTGCTGATCGAGGGGCGGGAATTGCCACCGGGCAAGCCACGCGCGGCGATCCGCGCCGGCATCGGCATGGTGCACCAGCATTTCTCGCTCGCTCCCAACCTGACGGTGCTGGAAAACGTGATGGCCGGCACTGAGAGCCTTTGGCGGCTTCGATCCGGCACGGATGCGGCGCGGCAAAAGCTTCAGGGCATTTGCTCGCGGTTCGGCCTGACGGTGGACCCGCACGCGCGCCTCGGTGACCTCTCGGTCGGCGAACAGCAGCGCGTCGAGATTCTGAAGGCGCTCTACAACGATGCGCGTATCCTGGTCCTTGACGAGCCGACTGCGGTGCTGACCAATCTGGAGTCCGAGCGGCTATTCTCGACGCTGAAATACATGGCGCGCGAGGGGCTTTCGCTGATCTTCATTTCGCACAAACTGGACGAGGTCATGGCCGCGGCCGACAGGATCGTCGTGCTGCGCGGCGGCCGCAAGGTGGCGGAGCGTCTGGCGAGCAAGACGAACAAGGCGGAGCTTGCCGAACTGATGGTCGGCCGCAAGGTTGCCCGTCCAGTGCGCGAGCCGTCGACGCCCCGCGAAGTGGTGCTGGAGGTTGCCGGCGTCAGCGTTATTATCGACGGGGTGGAGCGATTGAAATCAATCGATTTCACCCTGCGCGCCGGCGAGGTTCTTGGCATCATCGGCGTTTCCGGCAATGGCCAGACGACACTGGCGCATCTGCTGTCCGGCACGGTCAGCCGTGACAAGGGCGTCGTCGTGCTGTTCGGTGAGCCGATCGGCGACCTGTCGGTGGAGGGTGCTGTGCTGGCGGGAATCGGCCGCGTCCCGGAAGACCGCAACAACGAAGGCGCGATCGGCGAGATGGCCATATGGGAGAACGCGATTCTCGAACGCCTGCCACGATTCTCGCGCCACGGGCTCGTCGACCGATCGGCAGGCCAGGCATTCGCCCGCATGATCATCGATGCCTTCGACGTGCGCGGAGGCAAGCCGACGACGCGGACCCGCCTGCTTTCGGGCGGCAACATGCAGAAACTCATCCTCGGGCGCAATCTGATCGAGCGACCGCGCATCCTGATTGCGGCGCAGCCGGCACGCGGGCTTGACGAGGGTGCAGTCGCCGCCGTGCACGAACGCCTGCTTCAAGCAAGGCGCGAAGGGACGGCAGTGCTGTTGATCTCGGAAGACCTGGACGAAGTCATGGCACTTGCCGACCGCATTCAGGCCATCGTCAACGGACGGCTTTCGCCGCCTGTTTCAGCGCAAGAGGCCGATGCCACGAAACTCGGCCTGATGATGGCCGGCGAATGGAACGAGGAGCACGAGATTTCCGATGCGCTTTGAACGACGCGAACATCGTTCGGTCGCACTGGTGATCGCAACGCCTGTGCTTGCCGTCCTCTGCGCGCTCGCGCTGGCGGGAATACTCATCGCCATTGCCGGTGCGCCCGTCATGGAGGCCTATTGGCGCATTCTCGTCGGCGCCTTCGGTTCGCGGCTTTCAGCGACAGAGACCCTGACTCGCGCAAGCCCGCTCATTTTGACGGGCCTCGCCGCGGCCGTCGCGTTCCGGGCGCGACTCTGGAATATCGGCGGCGAGGGCCAGTTTTATCTCGGCGCGATCTCGGTTGCCGCTGCAAGCTCGCAGCTCCTCGCCGGCCTGCCCTCGGCCGTGCAGATCCCTTTGCTTCTCGCGGTCGGTGCGGCGGCCGGCATTGTTCTGCTGCTCGTGCCGCTGTGGCTGAGGCTGTCCTTTTCCGTCGACGAGGTCGTGACCACGCTTCTCCTCAATTTCGTCGCCCTGCTCTTTGTCTCCATGCTGATCGATGGCGTCCTGAAGGACCCTATGGCCTTCGGCTGGCCACAATCCCAACCGGTCGCCGACGACGCGGTCCTGCCGAAGCTTCTCGCCCGATCCCGCCTCCATATCGGCTTGGGGATCGGGTTCGTCCTTGCCGTCGCCGTCCATCTGGTGCAGTCGCGCACGGTATTCGGCATGCAGTCGCGCGCGGCCGGCCTCAATCCCGCCGGGGCCGTATTCGCCGGCGTGCCGCTCGGCCGCACGCTGGTGAAGGTGGCTTGCATCTCAGGCGGACTCGCCGGCCTCGCAGGGGCCATCGAAGTCATGGGCGTGCAGGGCTACGTCACGACTGACCTGTCGCCGGGTTACGGCTATTCCGGCATTGTCGTGGCCATGCTCGCCAATCTCAATCCTTTGGGCGTCGTGCTGGCCGCCCTGTTCACGGCCGTCATGTTCGTCGGCGCCGACGGGATGAGCCGCAGCATGGGCATTCCCACATATATTGCCGATGTGACGGTGTCCCTGTCGCTGATCAGTATGCTGGTCGGCGTCTTCTTCACCCAGTACAGGATTCGCCGATGAACGCCGTGATCGACATTTTCGCTTCGGCGGGCCTCTGGGCGGCTGTCCTGCGCATTGCGACGCCGCTGATCCTCGGCACGCTCGGGGCGCTCCTGTGCGAGCGCTCCGGCGTCCTGAACCTCGGCATAGAGGGCATCATGACGTTCGGCGCGATGATTGGCTGGCTGGCCGTGTATAACGGCGCCAATCTCTGGACCGGCCTGTTGGTCGCGGCCCTCGCCGGCGGGGTCTTCGGCCTGCTGCACGCGGCGCTGACGGTGACGCTCGGCCTGTCCCAGCATGTATCAGGTCTCGGCGTGACGCTTTTCGCCTCGAGCTTCAGCTACTACGTCTTCCGGCTGCTGGTGCCGGTGGCAGGCACACCGCCGACAATCGAGCCGTTCCAGCCGATAGACCTGCCGGCGCTCTCATCCCTCCCTTTCATTGGTCCCGCGCTCTTCACACAGACGCTGCCGACCTACGGGGCGATCGCGTTGGCGCTAGTACTCGGCTACGTGCTCTTCCGCACGCCGCTCGGGCTTGCCATCCGTATGACCGGGGAAAATCCGCACGCCGCCGAGGCGCAGGGTATCAACCCGATGGTGATGCGCTACGGCGCCGTCATCTTCGGCAGCGCGCTGATGGGCGTCGGTGGAGCCTTCCTGACGCTCTCGGCCTTCAACAGCTTCTTCCCGACCATGGTGCAGGGACGCGGCTGGATCTGCATCGCGCTCGTCGTTTTCGCCTCCTGGCGTCCGGGCCGTGCGCTCATCGGCGCTTTGCTGTTTGCGCTGTTCGACAGCTTTCAGCTCCGCCTGCAGGCGGTGCTGGGCGGCGGCGTCCCCTATCAGATCTTCTTGATGATCCCCTATCTGCTGTCGATCGCGGCGCTGGTGCTGATGGCCCGGCGCGCCCGCGTCCCCCAGGCTCTGATGCAACCTTACCGGCGCGGCGAGCGCTGAGCGAACACCCGGAGAACTGACCATGTTCGACCTGATCATCCGCAACGCGAACCTTCCGGACGGCCGCCAGGGCTTCGATATCGGCCTTGCCGGCGGCAAGATCGCAGCCATCGAGAAATCGATTGCCGCGACTGCCGGCGAGGAGATCGACGCGAGCGGTCGCCTGGTCAGCCCGCCGTTCTGCGATCCGCATTTTCATATGGATGCGACGCTGTCGCTCGGCACGCCGCGAATGAACGTCTCCGGCACGCTGCTGGAGGGTATCGCGCTGTGGGGCGAGCTGCGGCCGCTCTTGACGAAGGAAGCGCTGGTCGAGCGGGCGCTGCGTTATTGCGACCTCGCCGTCAGCCAGGGCCTTCTCTACATTCGCAGCCATGTGGACACTTCCGATCCCCGCCTCGCGACGGCCGAAGCGCTGCTGGAGGTCAAGGAAAAGGTAGCTCCCTATATCGACCTGCAACTCGTCGCCTTCCCGCAGGACGGCTATTACCGCGCCCCGGACGGGGTAGCTTCGCTTGAGCGCGCACTCGACATGGGTGTCGACATCGTCGGCGGCATTCCGCATTTCGAACGGACGATGGAAGAGGGCGCCCGCTCGGTCGAGGCGCTGTGCCGCATTGCCGCCGATCGAGGGCTGCCGGTCGACATGCATTGTGACGAGACCGACGATCCTATGTCGCGCCACATCGAAACGCTGGCGGCCCACACGGTGCGTTTCGGTCTCCAGGGACGCGTCGCCGGTTCGCATCTCACCTCGATGCATTCCATGGACGATTACTATGTTTCCAAGCTCATCCCTCTTATGGCCGAGGCGGAAATCAACGTGATCGCCAATCCGTTGATCAACATCATGCTGCAGGGCCGTCACGACACCTACCCGAAGCGGCGCGGCATGACACGGGTGCGGGAACTGATGGCGGCCGGCCTCAACGTCTCCTTCGGGCATGACTGCGTCATGGACCCCTGGTACTCGATGGGCTCGGGCGACATGCTGGAGGTGGCCCACATGGCAATCCATGTGGCGCAGATGGCCGGCATCGACGACAAGCACAAGATCTTCGACGCAATTACCGCCAATTCGGCAAAGACCATGGGGCTCGAAGGTTACGGCCTCGAAGTCGGCTGCAAGGCGGATCTCATCATGCTGCAGGCGGCCGACGTCATCGAGGCGCTGAGATTGAAGGCGAACCGCCTGTTCGTTATCAAGTCTGGCAAGGTCATCAGCAGGACCGCGCCACGCATCAGCGACCTTTTCCTCGGCGGGCGCCCGGCCTCGATCGACATAGGACGCGACTACGTGCCCTCAGCGCCCCAGCGCTGAACAGGATCGGCGCGCTTCTGCCCCTGGCGCAGTTCCAGGAAAAGCGTGGGAGCGGTGTTCCGTCCAGAATTGCGTCATTTCAAAGCGTTAGATCATTTCACTGTTTCAATGAAACAAGGAATGGTCCCAATCCGGCCGCAAGTTGGATGAGGTGGCGCTCGGCGCGCGTCATAACAATCTGTTATATTGACTCGCGCGGAAATCATTAACGGATAAGTCGCGTCTGTTAGACTGCCTTAGGTTCGTCATCTTGGGAGGGAAAGGACGACCGTAACGCCGCAGACGCTTTGCGAGGCGACTCGTCCGCCGCACGCCGGCCCACAATTTTGTTCTTTCAAAGCGGGGCTCGACCGCGAGATGAACGATGGTCGCGGTGCCGCACCGCGCATGCGACCGTGTATTCATGTATCAGAATGACAAGAACAATCCAGGCTGGCGGTATTCAAGCCGTCATGCTGGCAAAGCAAAGCGGTCAGCCTGGGAGGATGACCAAATGACGGCAACTATTGGGCGGGCGCGAGAGCTCCGCTACGGTGGGTTGGAGCAATTTCCGGCACGCGGCAGCTACGGCGGCATCGACTACTGCATTGCGGGCGCGAAACCCTATACGCTTGAGTTCGCCAATCAGGCCGACGTCATATGCCTGCTCCTCGGAGACATCGTTTCGAAAGCCAAGTTCGAGGATGACGGTGAGGAAGCGCTGCTATTCCACGGCGAAACCGCCGCCTTTCACCCCCGCAAAGGTAACGTCCGCGTCGCGACGAGCAGCGTCCATCAGGGTTTCATCGCCTTCTCCTACTCCCATGAATTCCAGGCATCCATAAGTGACCGCAGCCTCGACGGAGCGCGAAGCGCCGGAAGCACCAACAATATTCGGCTGAGATCGATCCGTCATCTTGCCACCTATGCCCGCGAGCGCCTCCGCTTCAACCGGCCGCTCGATCCGCTGGAGATCCACTATCTCGGCGGCCTGGTCTATCTCGAGACGATGCGCGGCCTTCATTCCGTCAAGCCCGCGCGTGCCGCCGCGCTTTCGGACGCCGAGTTCGACCGCCTCACCGCCTTCATTGATGCTGAACTTGAGAGTGACATTAGCTGCGCCCGCCTGAGCAGGATCGTCGACCTACCGTTGCGCGTGGTATTCGAGGGCATAAAGGCACGTACGGGGCTGCCGCCGTACCAGTTCGTCCTGAAACGGCGGGTCGAGCAAGCGCAGAAGCTTCTCTTCCAAACTGACCTTTCGATCGCCGAAGTCGCTTTCCGCTGCGGTTTCTCATCGCAGCAACACATGACATCGGTCTTGAATCGGAAGCTGGGTTGTACCCCGGGCCAGGTTCGCTCCAAAGGTCTCGGGTGACCTCTTACGGCCCTATCTGCACACAAGTCGGGACGTCCCTCGCGCCGCGCCGATCACCCTACAGGAATTTGTAAAGCGCAAAGACCTGAAAGACGTGCGGGCCGCGAATTGGCAGCGTCGGCATGAACGGGATCAACTGTGCCCGGGTGTTGACATCAGGAGGAGGAGCCCATGTCGACGATTCTCAGGAAATCGGCTCTGCCGGTCAAGCGGTCCGCCTTCGATGTGGAGGCCGATATCGTGGTTGTGGGCGGCGGCGCGGCGGGTCTTGCTTCCGCGCTGTTTGCCCGCTGGCAGGGAAACGAGGTCGTGCTGCTGGAGAAGGCCGACGAGCTCGGCGGCACGACCCGGAAGGCCGCCTTCTGGTACTGGGTGCCGAACAACAGGCACATGCAGGAGATCGGCATCGAGGACAAAAAGGAGGACTGCATCCGCTACATGGCGCGCCTGGCGCGCCCGGAAGCCTACGATCCCGATCACCCGACGTTCGGCATGTCGCGGTGGGAATATGATTCCTTCGCTGCCATCTACGACAACGCCTCGCCGGCAACCGAGCTGCTCGCCGAGAAAGGCGCGCTCGAATACCGGCACTGCGACTTTGTGCCCGACTACTGGGCGGAGCTGCCGGAGGACAAGGCGCCGAAAGGCCGCGTGCTCTTGCCCAAGGATGCCCGCGAATCCATGTCGGACGGCGGCGAGGTGGCGATCCGTACCATGAGCGCCAAGGCGCGTGCCGACGGGGTCGATATCCGCACCGGGCATCGCGTGCAGCGTACTGATATCGACGAGAACGGCGCGGTAATCGGCGTCGAGGCCGATACGGCCCTCGGCGAGACCGTCGCTTTTAAAGCGCGCAAGGCCGTGATCTTCGCCTCGGGCGGCTTCACCCATGATGTCGGCATGCGCAAGAATTTCCTGAGCGTGCCGGTTTTCGGTGGCTGCGCCGCGCGTACCAACGAGGGCGACTTCGTCAATATCGGCGCGGCTGCCGGTGCCGAGCTCCGCAATATGAACTACGCCTGGATGTGCCCGATCGTGCTCGAGAAGGCGCTGAACGATGACCCGTCGTTGATCGGCACCTTCTCTCCATCCGGCGACTCCATGATCTACGTCGACCGGAACGGTCGCCGCGTCACCAACGAGAAGCTTGCTTACAACGAAGCCGCGCAGGCCTTCTTCACCTGGAACCCAACGAAATCCGAGTACCCAAACCTGGTGCTGATCGCAATCTGGGATTCGCGCAGCCAGCAATATTCGGCAAGCGACGAGTACGGCCGCTTCATCGTGCCCGAGGGAAAGGACGATGGTCACGTCATCAAGGGCAACACGCTCGCAGAACTGACGAAAAACATCCGTGCGCGCTTCAAAAAATATGCCAACCGCATTGGCAACATGACAATCGCCGATGACTTCGAAGAGACGCTGAACTCGACAATCCGACGCTTCAACAAGTTTGCCCTGGAAGGCAAGGATCTCGATTTCAACCGCGGCGAGCGGCAGGTGGAGCTCCTGTTCAACGGGCCGGCGGCCGAAAGCCCAGCCATGCCGAACCCGACGATGTATCCCATCAGCGATGGCGGCCCGTACTACGCCGCGCTGTTGACCGGCGGCAGTCTCGACACCAAGGGCGGACCGGTCACCAACCCCGACGGACAGGTCCTCGACCATACGGGCAGCCCGATCCCCGGTCTCTACGGTGTCGGCAACTGTGTGGCCTCGGCCTCGGCACGGGCCTACTGGGCCGGCGGGGCGACGCTGGGTCCTATCCTCGCCTTCGCCTATCTCGCGGCCAAGGCCGCCAACACCGAGCCTTCTGCATGATTCCTTAAATCGGAAGCGATTTAAGGAGGAAATCATGCAGAAATTCAAAGTGCTACAGCGACCTTAGCGCGTCTCAAAGAACGCGCGGCGCTGTAGACGCTGATCGTTTCGCAGTTCATTCACGGAGGAACAGCATGGCAGTAACGTCGCAGACGATGACGGACGAGCAGCGCAAATCGGTCGCGCTCGAATATCTGAAGGCCTTCGACAACGGCGGGGTGACGTCGACGGGCGGCTCGATCCTCGAACTCTTCGCCGAGGACGCGCAGGTCTACTTCCCGAAATGGGGCTTGGCGAACGGCAAAGAGCAGATCGGCAACCTGTTCGGCGATGTCGGCGCGACCCTCAAGTCGATCGTCCACCACTACTCGCACTTCAACTGGATCTTCTCCGGCTCCGATCTCGTGGTTTGCGAGGGCACAAGCCATGGCGAGCACCGCGACGGCCCGTGGCGCGCCGGCTTTCCGGAATGGCAGGCCGGGCGGTGGTGCGACGTGTTCGAGATCCGCGATTGGAAGATACAGCGCTGCTTCATCTACCTCGACCCCGACTACGCGGGCAAGGACACCGCCCGCTATCCGTGGCTGGAAAAATAGCCTGCTCCCTGCCCTCACCTGCAGAAGAGGGCAGTATCATTCAGGATGGCGCGGGCTCACGGCGCAGCCGAGGGCTCTGTGTTGGTTACCACCAGCGAAACCGGACTCGCCGGGGCAGCTGCGGGAGAGTTGCGACCTCCCGCAGATTTTCAGCCCTTGAATGCGCTGTTGATCGCGTCGAGCGCCGGCTTGCCATCCAACGTCGTCACGCCTTCCAGCCACGGTTCGATCACGCCTGGATTGGCCTTCAGCCAGTCGGTCGCGGCCGCCTTCGGATCCTTGCCGTCGTTCAGGATGCCGTTCATGATCTCGTTTTCCATATCCAGTGTGAAGCGAAGATTGGTGACGAATTTCGCGACGTTCGGGCACTCGGCGGCGTAACCCGCGCGAATGTTGGTATAGACCTCAGCGCCGCCGTAGTTCGGTCCGAAATAGGCGTCGCCGCCCGCGAGATAATCGATTTTGTACCTCGTGTTCATCGGATGCGGCGCCCATCCGAGAAAGGCGACCCACTGGTTAGCCTTGATCGCCCTTTCGACCTCGGCAAGCATGCCTTGCTCCGACGACTCGACGAGTTCCCAGTCCTTGAGGCCGAAATCACCCTTGTTGATCATGTCGAGGATCATGCGGTTACCGTTGTTGCCGGGCTCGATTCCATAAATCTTGCGGCCGAATCTGTCGGCGAATTTCTGGAGATCGGAAAAATCCTTGACGCCTGCGTCGGCGACGTATTTCGGCACGGCGAAGGTGTATTTGGCACCTGTGAGGTTCGGGCCGATGACCTCGATCGACTTGTCCTCGAGGAAAGGCTTGCGGTCGGCTTCCATGCTCGGTTGCCAGTCGCCGAGATAGACGTCGATATCCCTGTTCTTCATGCTGGTGTAGGTGACCGGTATCGACAGCAGCTTGCTCTCCGGCGCATAGCCGAGCGCTTCGAGAATTGCCGAGGCAGCGGCGGTCGTCGATGTGATGTCCGTCCAGCCGACATCGGAGAAACGTACGGCCTTGCAGCTATCGGGTTCGCCAGCGAAAGCGGCGCCCGTCGTCAAAAGCAGTCCTGTGGTCATTGCAGCAATATGTTTCAGCATTGTCCTGTTCCCTGTTTTTAGGTTTTGTCTGCACTGCGAAACTCACGTCAAAAGACCGAAAAGGCGGCTCACCAAAGTGCGCCGCCCGTAATCTGAATGTTCTCCATGGTGATGCCCCTTGCGCCCTCGCCGCACAGAAAGGCGGCAAGGGCGGCGATCTCGTCGGGCTGAATGATGCGGTTCTGCGGATTTTGCGCGGCGATGTCCGCCATCGCCTCCGTCATCGTCCGCCCCTTGCCCTCTCGTTCGACGACCTGCTGCACGTTGCGGCGCATCAGTTCCGTTTCCACCCAGGTCGGACTGATCATCACGCAGGTGACCCCGTGCGGCGCGCCTTCGAGCGCCACGGAGCGCGTGAGGCCGAGAAGCCCCGATTTCGAGGCGCAATAGGCGGGATTGTCTTTCCAGCCAACGGTGGCAGCCGTCGAGCCTATGTTGATGATCCGCCCCCACTTGCGCTCGATCATCTGCGGCAGCAGCTTTCGCATCATGCGGAAGGCGCCGTTGAGATTGGTGTCGATGATCTTCAGCCAGAGTTCGTCGGAATGGCCTGAGACCGGCTGCTCGGCCGTCGTGCCGGCAGCATTGACAAGAATGTCGACGGGACCACAGACCTCTTCCGCCGCACGCACGAAATCGTCGATCGCCCCGCTGTCGCGGACATCCAGATGGCCTGCGTAAACTGCCGTTCCGGAAGCGGCGAGCCGGTCCCGGACCTCGACGATCTCCTGCGGATCAGGATAAGCCGCCGCGTCGCCCTGCCGGCCCACCGCTTCGCGGACAAACGAGCCAACAGCGACATTGGCGCCCTCGGCGGCGAGCGCTTGCGCGATCGCCAGCCCCTGGCCCGTCAACCCGCCGGTAATGACCGCGCTGCGGCCCTTGAGCTTGCCTGTCATGCCACCTCCTTCAACGGCCTGCCGAGCCAGTCTCGATAAAAGCCTTCCAGATCCGGTTCGAAATCATGCACGATCGGATAGCCGGGTGCTGCCGCTTCCACCTCGTGCAGATGCGCGCAGTTCGGGCAGAAGAATTCGCGGATCTCCATCCAGCTCGGATCGGGAATATCGCTGTTCGGGTAGATTTCGCGCAGGCTTTCCTCCGTGTTGCGGACGTTGATCAGCGCCTTGAGCTTCCAGTTCTTGCGGTAATCTCCGAAGGAATGCCCGCATTCGCAGCGGGTGATCCGGCCCTCGGCGCTATCGCAGATGAAGAGGTGGTCGCCAACCGGCAGCAGGATCGGATCGCTCCACGAAACGCGATCCTGCAACACTGCGAGATACTTGAAGAAACGATCGTCGTCCTTGTAGGCGCTCATGATCCGCCGCGTCTGCGGCCAGGGTAGTGTGCCGTTGACGAGGTCGTTGATGACTTCCTTCGAATATCCAGTCATGGCTCATTTCTCCCCAGCAATGGCGAAATCGGAGGCGAGGCCCCAGAATTCTTTGAAATCCTTGGCAAAGCGCGGTGAGAGCTTCATCGCGCTGCGGTACATCTTGGCGACTTCCGGCGCGAAATCGGACGTCCTGACGCGCTCGCTTTCCTTGGCGATCCACTCGGATACCGGAATAGCCCTTTTCAGCCGCTCCTCGCGCATTTCGGCACGGCGCGCGACCGTCGCGTCGATATCGGCCTGGGGGTAGCCATCCGCATCCTCCTCGAGGATGATGCCGAATACCTTCCCGGCGGCTTCGCGCGTGAGAAAGCCGTTTTCGACATCCCATGCCGTCTTGATCGGATCTCGCTCGAGCACATCGCCGAAACCGCCGCCGCCATTATAGGCATGGCTGAAGATGTCGCCGGCCTTGTGCGGACGGGTGATATAGGGCCCTTCCTCCCACACCTGCTCGCCTTCGTAGGTGCGTTCGAAATCAGAGACCAGCGGATCGGTACCAGGCCCATGCGCGAGCGGCTGGCGGCGTTCGGCTCGCTCGAAGATGTCGGAGTTCCTGACAGCATGATGCTTCTCGCAGGTCGGCGCCGGATAGCCGCCGCACATGCCGCCATTGTCGAACACGCGCGAGGAATGCTCCGACGTCACGAGACGAAGGTGATCCGTCTTGTTGATGAGCCAAGTCGAGATGAAGGCACAACCGCCGCGATATTTGCCGGCCCCGCCGGAGTTCGGCACGATCGACCTGCCGATATAGACCATCGGCATATTCTGTTCCCAGATCTCGATATTGCCCATGTCGGATTCCGGGTTCCAGCCGACATAGGCCGTGTCGAGGCCGTCCTTGATCGCCAGCGCGCCGGAGCCGGCCGCAGCGCATTCGAAATGCGCCATGCCGAAGCCGCTGCCATATTGGCTGGTGCCGCCCATCTCGATCATCGGCGAATTGACCTGGCCGACAAAGGCTTCCTCGACGAAGCCTCGGGCGATGAAGCCGCGTGACAGCAGCCGCTGGAAAACGCCATAAGCCGGCAGCAACAATGCCCAGGACGTGGCGGTCGCCGCCATCTCGTTGTCGGGATTGGTCCAGGTGCCGTGCGGGATGTTGATTTCGGTCGCCATCCAGGCGCCGTCATTGACCAACCCCTCGAAGTTCATGTGCTGGGTGAGCGTCACGAACATGCCGCCGTCCATGCCGGCCGGCGTGCAGTTCATCGAGTGATAACCCCACGGCTGGGTGCCATCGAAATCGAGCCGGATCTTGCCCTCGCTGGTGATCTCCATCTCGATCGGGATGTTGTACAACCAGTTCGGATCGGCGAGCGGCTGGAAGCCGGGCTTGCCTTCAGTCACATGGCCGTAGAAGGTGTGGCCGCGGTAGATGCCGGGCACGGTGAGCTGTCGTGTGCGGGCAAGCTGGGCTCTCCGGCCCTCCTCGATATATTCCTTCGAAAGCTGCTGCCAATACCCGAGACCGATCTCGCCGATGAGCTGCTTTACGCTCTCGCGCATGTCGATGCAGGCCGCGACCTTGGCCTTCTCGTCCAGCACCCAATAGATCGGCATGCGCAAGTTGCGCTCGCAACGGATGACGTAATCGCGGCGGATCTCGTCATTCTCGCCGATCTTTTCGGCGCACACGAACAAGCCTTCGGTGAAGCGTTCCTGCGCAAGGCAAACATCGCCGCCGGGCGTGATGCCGCCGGACTCGAGCTCATGGCAGACCGCGCCCGCCCAGCCGACCAGCGTGCCCTCGAAGAAGATCGGCACGACATCCATGACGTCTGGCACCTGCACGGTGCCGATGAATGCATCGTTGTTGGCGAAGATGTCGCCGTCGCGGATGCCGGGATTCTGCTCGTACCCGTTCCTGATCATCCATTTGATGAAACGGCTCATCGTATGCACATGCACCATGATGCCATTCGAAAGTGCGATCGCGTCGCCTTCGGGCGTGTAGATCGCCACCACCATTTCGCCCACTTCGCGGACGCCTGGCGAGGCGGAGATGCGCCGGGCCATTTCACGAGCAGAGACGCAATAGGCGCGCAGCTTGGTGTGCAGCGTCTCAAACTTCAGCGGGTCCTCTTTGCGCAGACGAAGTTCGGTAATGCCGTCATAGCAGCCGGTCTCGCCCATCAGCCGCTCCGACTCGAGCAGCCGCTGCTGCAGGGAATTTGCCGTTCTGTCCAGCATAGTCATAACCTCCAGCTCAGGCGTGGTTGTAGTGAAGCAGCGTCCATTCATCGACGAAGACGCGATCGTTGGGATGCACGACGAGGGTCGTTGCCGGGTGCTCGATGATTGCCGGGCCGATCACCTCGTGTCCGGGCTGAAGCAGATCCATCTCGTAGAGATTGGCCTTGTGCCAGCGGCCGCCGATATAGGCGTCGCGAACGCCCTTGTGAGCCGATTGCGGATTGGAGGTTCCGAGCGGCCGCTTGGCGAGCACCGGCTTGATCTTGTCGGCCGTGGCAATGACGCCGAGCTCCATCAACGAAAAGCCCGCCTCGCCATATCGCGATACGCGATGATTGGCTTTGGCATAGACTTCTTCGAACTGCGCCAGCACCGTCCGCATGTCGTCGGCCGTCTCGATGCACGACAGCGGCGCGATAACCTCTACGTCCTCCAATTGACCGGTATAGCGGGCCATGAAGAAGGGGACCGTCTTGATCTTGTCGTGTCCGTGGCCGTCCGCGAGCATTTCGTCGACGGCGGCCTTTTCGAGGTCGCGCCACACACGCGTCACCTGCGCGCCCGCAGCAGCCAGCTGATCCTCGGATGCGCGTGCACCGATATCGATCTGGGTCGAGACCGAATGGCGGCGCATATAGTCGGCCGTCGTACAGCCGAAGGCGGAGAAGGCGGCAGCGAACTGAAACGTAATGATATCCTTGAAGCCGATGCCCCGCGAGCAGCCGGCAAGATGCAGTGGCCCCGAACCGCCATAGGAAAGCAGGGTGAATTCCGACGGGTGGATGCCCTGGCCCGAGATGACGCGACGCAGTGCGTTGTTGGCGTCCTGCTCCAGCATGTCGATCATGCCCTCGGCCGCTTCCTCGACCCCGACGCCGAGCACGTCGGCGCATTTTTCCTTGAAGGCTGCACGCGCCTTCTCGACCTGAAGCACCACCTTGCCGCCGAGGAAGTAATGCGGGTTCAGCCGGCCGAGGATTGCATCGCAATCAGCGATTGTCGGCTCGGTACCGCCTTTGGCAAAGCAGATCGGGCCGGGATCGGCACCGGCGCTTTCCGGCCCGAGCGAAACCTTCTTCGTCAGCGGGTCGACCTTCAGGATCATCCCCGCGCCCGCGCCGATCGTGTCGAGATGGAGCGTCGGCACGTTCAGCTTGAAGCGGTCCATCAGCGGCTCGTTTTCAATGCGGGTCTGGCCGCGCGAAATGACGCCCATGTCGAAGGATGTGCCGCCCATGTCCGAGCAGATGAGCGAATCGTTACCGATCAGCTTGCCGACATAGGCCGCGCCGAGAATGCCGCCGATCGGGCCGGAGATCATCGTCTCGTGCAGGCGCGGATGGTTGATCGAGGTGAGCCCGCCGAAGGAGAGCAGCGTCTGCACGCCATATTTGAAGCCGTATTTTTGAGAAGCCTCCTCGATGCCCTTGAGCTGCCGGCGCCCCCGTGAGGTCGCATAGGCCTCGATCAGCACAGAGTTCAGCCTCGATTGTTCCCGGATCACCGGGCGCACCTCATGGCTGGTATAGACGCTGATCTCGACGCCGGCGGCCTCGATCACCTCGCGGCAGATTTCGGCGATGCGCTTCTCGTGCACCGGATTGACGTGGCTAAAGATGGTCATGACGCAGATCGCGTCGACCTTGTCGCGGATCAGTGCACGGGCCGCCGCGATCACCTCCTGCTCGTAAAGCGGCAGGATGACGTCGCCGAAATGATCGATGCGCTCGGTCACGCCATGCGTTCGGCGGCGCGGCACCAGTGGATCAGGATGGGCATGGGTGACGGCATGCAGCCTGTCGGCATAGGAATAGTCGGCCCAGGCCTGCAGGCCGCGGCCCATCAGCACCATGTCCTCCATGCCCTTTGTGGTGATGAGGCCGAGCTTGCGGCCGGTGCGCGACAGAAGCGTGTTGAGCATGCCGGTGCCGGAATAGAGCACCACGTCGAGGCCCGAAAACAGGCTTTCAAGCGAGATGCCCCAAGCATCCGCTGCGTCCTGGGACGAGGCGATGAAGCCTTCAGCCTCGTTTCTCGGGGTGGTGGCGGCCTTGCCGATCTTGAAGTGTCCGTGCTGATCGACAAGGATGGTGTCGGTCATCGTGCCGCCCGCGTCAATGCCGATCACGATTGGGTTTTCCAAGGTTTCACCCTCCATGGCTCTGATGATGGAGGCAGCCTATTGGCGGTTTGGGAGGCGGGAAATAGGCCAAAAGGCACAATGACCGGCCGGGGGAAGAGTGCTAGACGACGACATGAACAGCAATGGATTCTGGAAAACCTTGGCCGATGCGATCGCTGCGACGGGCACGGACAGTCACGTCGATCGATTGATCGACATGATCGGATCGTCCGTGCCGCAGGATTTGGTGACGGTCGTGCGCTACTCCGTCACGCGCAAGCCAGAATTTATAAAACATCGCCGCTATTCAGACGAAATGGCCGGCCGCTATCTCGACACCTATTACGTCTTTGATCCCTTTTATGCCTATTGGCGACGTGAGCGGCGACCTGGGATCGTCCCGCTGAATAGCCTTGCGGATGACGAAGCCAAACGCGGCCGCTATATCGCAGAGTTCCTGGCGCAATCGGAAATCTGCGACGAGGTTGGCATTCTGCTGGAGGACGGCGGGGACTGGTGCCTTGGCATCTTTCTCGACCGCTCGACGAAAATGTATCGCGACGACGAGATCGAGACGCTTCGCAACCGCTTTACAGTCTTCGCCGCGCTGCATGAACTCGACACGCGCGCACAGGCGCCCGATTTCCGGCGCACCGATGTACCTGCCGTGCCGGGGGCAGCGCCGGTCAATGCCTCGCAGGCCTCAGCCGCTCTGTGGCCGGAGCTTTCCACACGCGAGCGTGAACTCGTCGAGTTGATCCTCAAAGGGCATCCGAATGCGACTATCGCCCGCAAGCTCGGCATTGCGGCGGGCACGGTGAAGAACCATCGCGCCAGGATCTACGAGAAGCTCGACATCACCACCGAACGCGAGCTCTTCCTCCAGGTGTTTCAGCAGTATCACATTCCGTGACGAGCGGACGTCACCGCAACTTGCGTGCCTCGCGCAAAAGCCGGTTGCGCAGGCGTCATGTCCTCAAGCTACGCATTTCATCCTACAACCACTCGAGAACTTGTCGTGTGTCGCGGTCCGTCCTTGTCCGGTTTGGCACCAGGATACGGTAGCAATGGCCGGGAATGGAAACGTCGGGCAGGACGTCTTCAAAAAGCGCGCTGGAGACCAGGTGCTGCGCGAGCACGTCGCTGAGCACGACGACCCCCTTGCCCGAGACGCCGGCGAGAGCTGCATGATGCTCGTCGTCATAGGAAATGACCTTGAGGGATCCGTGTTGCCCCAGAGCCGTTTCCCATGGATCGAGCGCAAGCTTCTCCAGACCGCGAGATCTCCAGTGATACGAGAGGACTGCCACGCTCCGGGTCTCGGCTTGGCGCACGAAGGTTCCGGGCGATGCGAAGGCCCTGAACCGCTCGCGCACCAGAAGTTGGCCCTCGCCGGAAGTATTGGGCGAATACCTTACGGCGGCGTCTATGCCTCGCGTTCGCTCAAGATCGATTGACGTGTGGCTGGCCTCGGTCCGCAGCGACAGGTTTGGGAACTGCGCCTGAAACTCGGAGATCCGGGGTGCCAGCCACAGGGCTGCAAAGGCCGGCGTTGTCGTCAATGTCACGCTGCGCGTTTCGCTGCTGATCCGGTCAATCGCGTTATCGAGCAGCGATACGGCGGCGCGAGCGGCCTCCAGAAGTTCCGCGCCCGCCTGCGTCAGCTCGACTTTCCTGTGCGAGCGCCGAAACAGGTCGACGCCCAGATCACCCTCAAGGCCGCGAACCCTGTGAGACACGGCAGTGGATGTCAAGCCAAGCTCGCCCGCAGCGTCCTTGAAACTGCCGAGCCGGGCTGCGGCCTCGAAGATCCGAATTGCAGAGAGAGAAGCTCGCACTGAGATGAGTTTCCTTCATTCGAGTGGGTGGATTTCTCGTTTTAAACATCGCCTTGGAAGCCGCATTTTGCACGAGAAAAATTCACCAAGGGAATAACTCGATGAAAACCCTTCTGCGCCTCGATGCAAGCGCCCGCCGCTCTCGGTCCCTCACCCGCACCCTGGGCGATACATTCGAACGGGAATGGAGAAGGCATCGTCCCGACGGCGTCTGGATCATTCGCGATCTGGCCGAACAACCGCCAGCCCATATCACGGAGCCGTGGATCGCCGCTGCCTTTACCCCGGTCGAGGCGCGCACGCCGGAGCAGCATCAGATCCTTGCCGCCTCCGATGACCTCATCGACGAGCTCGCCGCGGCCGACGTTCTGGTCGTCAACGTTCCGATGTACAACTACGGCATGCCCTCCGCCCTCAAGGCCTGGGTCGACAATGTGGTCCGCGTCGGCCGGACCTTCTCTTTCGACCTCGGTCGCGGCGACTTCCCCCTCCGGCCGATCATGTCCGGGAAGCAGATGGTGGTGCTGAGTTCTTCAGGTGAGTTTGGGTTCGAGCCGGCAGGTATCCGGGGCGATATGGATCAGCTCATCCCGCACCTGAGAACAGTGAAACACCATCTCGGCGTCTCGGATATGCATGTCGTCCGCGTCGAGTATCAGGAATTCGGCGATGCCCGGCACAAGCAATCCATGAGTGATGCCATCGCCTCGTCCAAGCGTTTGGCCGCAGCGGTGGCGCAGGCCATAGCCCCAGCGGCAGCAGCCGAATGACACCGGGCTCAACGAGGTTGCTCTCCCGACTGGCTTCGGGCGGAACACTCGTTGCGGGCAAGCCTTCTCCGGCTGCCCGATCCCGGTGTGGACGAGACAACATGCGATGCAAGGGGCGCCTACAGTTCGTCGATCGAATCCACCCGATCCGGATAGAACGCGACGTGGTCCTTGATTTCCCGTACCGCCGCATGGGGATTTTCATAGGTCCAGACGGCGTTTTTCGAGCGCTCGCCACCGCGCGTGATGCTGTAATAGGAAGCATCGCCCTTGTAGGGGCAGTGCGTCGAATGATCGGTGCGCGCAAGCAGCGACATGTCCACGTCCTTGCGGGGGATATACTGCACCGCCGGGTAGGACGCCTCGCGCAACGTCAGCGCATCGCGCGTGTCGGCGACGACGCGACCGTCAAGCTTGACGACGACGCGCGCCGGATTGTGATCGATGGTGATAGGATGATCGGGCCCGGGAATTCTGATCGACTTGTCTGACATGAGCGATCGCCTTCGAAGATTGGGACCACCCTTAGATAGGATCATGCCTCCCGCTTCCCAAGGGCGGCGGTTGTCCTCGATGCGCTTTTATGGACGGCGTGCTCAGGCGCGCTGGTACGATCTGCCAGAACCTTCCCGGCCGCGCGAGCGAAGATCGTATTCCGAGATGGCGAGCGCGCCGCGGATCGCTGCGTCGGCAGGGGCCGGCGCAAGATTCACGCCAAAGGCCTTGGACACGGCCTCGTAAACCTCGACCAGGCCGTCATCGCCAACGACCGCGATCGTGTCGCCCTCGTTGAACCAGCCCCCGGCACGCGCCTCGGCGAATTCCCACCCGACGATCAAACCGGACAGCCGGCTTTTCATCTCCTCGGGCGTGATCTTGCCAGCGAGCCAGCCGGTGCGCACGGCAAAGAGCCGGGTCAACAGGCCGCCGGCCCTTCCGCTTTCGTCGCGGGCAAGCGCTACGCCTTCGGCGAAAGCCGCGCTGGCGTGGTCGCCTTCCGCCGTCGCGACCTTCGCCAGGAAGGAATGGTTCGCAAGCGTGTTGAAGATCTCGCCGGTAACGAAAGTGCGGAATCGCTCGATGCGGCCGTGGCGGATCTCGGCCCATTTGGAATGGGTGCCGGGAAGAACGACGACGATGTCCTGTTCCAGCCCGAAGCCCACAAGCTGGGTCTCCTCGCCGCGCATGACGTCGGGAAACGGAAAGGCCGACGGATCGGTCAGCCCCGGAAGGAACATGAGCCGGTCTCCTTCGGGAAGTTCGATGGTGCGGCTGGCCGCAGCGAAATCCGCGGCCGTCGCCGGCGTCGGCACATAAGGCATCTCGAGCCAGCCATTGCGGCTGCCGATCATTCCTGCCGCGACGATCGCGAGTGGGCCATGCTCATTGCGCCAGGCTGCGAGAGCGTCCGAAAGCACGCGCCCATGCTCGCCCTTCGGCACGGACTGGATACCCTGCGCGCCTTTCTTCGCATCGACGAGCGAACCCTCTGGATCCACCAGAAAGGCGTGGAAGCCGCTGGTGCCCCAATCGAGCACGACTGTGACTGAATTTCTGGAAGCGCTGGACAAGTCAGGTCTCCTTCCCATCGCGGTGCGTGATTGACATCACCTACCATTCTCGCTTATGGTCCACAACATAAAACATAAGTCTCATGATATGGACCTAGCGATGCTTCTGACGGGGATACTTCCGGTGCTTCCGACCCCCTTTGCGGATGCCGGCGTCGATTTCGACGCGATGCGTCGGGTCGTCCGCTTCGCGGTCGATGCCGGGGTCGACGGAGTCGTCTTCCCTGGATTTGCCAGCGAAGTGGAGACGCTTAGCGTCGAGGAGCGCGCAGCATTGCTTGAACTCGTGGTCGCTGAGGTCGACGGGCGCGTGCCGATCGTGGCGGGCGCGAGCGCACCGAGCGTGGAAGAGGTCGTCAATTACGGCAGGCACGCGCTTGCCTTGGGAGTCACGCGCCTGATGGTGCAGCCGCCGAAGTCGATCGGCGCCGGCGCGGGCGCGGTGGCATCGTTTCTCGCCGCAGTGGTGGCCGAGTTGCCGGGCGCTGAAATCATTCTTCAAAACGCGCCTGCGCCGCGCGGCTCCGATCTGTCGCCTGAGGCGGTGCTGGAGGTCGTCCGTCAGGTCGCAGCGGTCCGCTACGTGAAAGAGGAGACGCTGCCCGCAGGCCCGGCAATCACGGCGATCCTCGCCGATGCGCCCGAACATCTGCTGGGCGTGATCGGCGGCGGCGGCGCCCGCTACATCCTGGACGAGTACGATCGCGGAGCATGCGCCGCAATGCCGGCGCTGGAGATAGCCGATTTGCATGTTGCCCTCGACCGGGATTACCGCGCCGGACGTAGAAGCGAAGCGAGGGCGCTCTACGTTAAATCATTGCCTTTGTTGGTTTTGCAGGCCGTCTACCGCATGCGCCTCACCAAGCATGTGCTGGGGCTCCGCGGCGTCTTGGACAATCGCGCCGTGCGCGCGCCCACGCCCGAGCTCGATGCGCTGGCGGTGCGGGACATCGAAAGCTGCTTTGCCGAATGTGGGCTACAATCTCTGGTGTCGGCACCGATCGCAGGGGGATTTGGCGCATGAGTGACCGCGTCAAGAAGATCGAGACGTTCACGCTGACCCTGCCGCGCGAGAGGCCCTATCTCGGAAAGCCGCGTCGGGGCGAGGAAGCGAGCCCGCGCGGTTATCTGGTGCGCAAGGGCAATCGCACGGTCTATCCGACGTTCGATCGCAGCGTGCTCGTCCGGATCGAAACAGTGAACGGTGCCGTTGGCTGGGGTGAAACCTATGGACTGGTCGCTCCGCGTGCGACCATGGAGATCATCGATGATCTTCTGGCCGACTTCACTATCGGCCGCGATCCGTTCGATGCCGCGGCGATACACGACGACCTCTACGACCTGATGCGCGTGCGCGGCTACACGGGTGGTTTCTATGTCGACGCCCTGGCTGCGATCGACATCGCACTGTGGGACCTCGCCGGCAAACTCGCCGGTCTGCCCATCTGCAAGCTGCTTGGCGGGCAGCGCCGCGACCGGATAGCCGCCTATGTCTCCGGCTTGCCGGAAGATACGCGCGCCAAGCGGGCCGAACTCGCCGCCCACTGGCAAGCCAAGGGCTTCTCTTCCTTCAAATTTGCCTCTCCCGTTGCCGACGACGGCGTCGCGACGGAGATCGAAACGCTGCGCGAAAGGCTGGGCGCCGAAGCACGCATCGCCTGCGACATGCATTGGGCGCAAACCGCAAGCGAAGCAATCACGCTCATCAAGGCGATGGAGCCGCATGGGCTGTGGTTCGCGGAGGCGCCTGTGCGCACCGAAGATCTCGACGGCTTGGCGCGGGTGGCGGCCGGCGTGTCGACCGCGATTGCGGTCGGGGAGGAATGGCGCACGGTCTACGACATGGTGCCGCGCGTCGCCCGAGGTGCGGTTGCGATCGTGCAGCCGGAAATGGGGCACAAGGGCATCACGCAATTCATGCGCATCGGCGAATATGCCCAGGCACACCACATCAAGATCATCCCGCATGCAACGATCGGCTCCGGCATTTTCATGGCGGCAAGCCTGCAGGCGAGTGCGGCGCTCGCCAATGTCGACTGCCACGAGTTCCAGCATTCGATTTTCGAACCCAACCGCCGGCTTCTCGACGGCGACATGGATTGCGCCGCGGGCGAGTACGTCCTGCCGACGGGACCCGGCCTCGGCGTCGAGCCGTCCAGGGAGGCTCGCGGACTGCTCAAGAAGTACTGAACACGGATACTTTGCGGAGGAGTGGAGGAGTGGAGGAGAACATGAAAACCATAGGAAAACGGATCGCCGCGTCTGCGGTTGCCGCGATGCTCGTCGGCGCCGCCTTGCCCACCTCGGCCGGCGCGGAAGTGCTCAAATTCGTCTCCTGGCAGAAGGACGAGAAGGGCGTCGGCGATTGGTGGGCCTCGGTGATCAAGGAGTGGGAAGCAAAGCACCCCGGCGATACCATCGAATGGACCAAGGTCGAACGCAGCGCCTATGCCGACACCATGACGACGCTGTTTGCCGGCGGCACTCCGCCCGACATCGTCCACCTGGCCTCGTTCGAGTTCCAGGCCTTCGCCAACAATGGCTGGCTGGAGGATCTTGGTCCCTGGGTCGAAAAGGCGGGACTCGATCTCAACGGCTGGAGCGGCCAGGACATCTGCAAGTTCCAGGAGACGACCGTCTGCATCATGATGCTCTATTACGGCACGATCTTCGGCTACAACGAGGAGATCCTGAAACAGGCGGGTGTCGCCGTTCCCAAGACCTACGCGGAGTTCCTCGCAGCCGCCAAAGCGACGACCAAGGACCTGAACGGCGACGGTATTGTCGACCAATTCGGAACCGGCCACGAAACCAAGGGCGGCGGCGGCCAATATATCGCGGAAATGGCGAGCTATCTGTTCGATGCCGGCGCGCGCTTCACGAATGCTGAAGGCGAGGTAACGATCGACACGCCCGAGATGGTCGAGGGCCTGACGCGCTGGAAGACGATCGTCAAGGAAAACCTGACGCCGCGCGACCTTTCGGCGGGTGAAGTCCGCAAGCTCTTCGCCGATGGCAAGATCGCGTTGAAGGTCGACGGTCCGTGGATCTATTCCATCATGCAGCAGGGGGCGGCCAAGGACAAATTGAAGCTGGCGAGCGTCCCCTTCGACCCGCCGCTCGGCGGCTCGTCGAACGTGCTCGCGATGCCGAGCGAGATTTCGGACGAGAAGAAGCAACTGGTCTGGGACTTCATCGCCATCGCCGCCTCGGAGAAATTCCAGACCAGCTTTGCGACGCTGGCTGCCTCCACGCCTCCGAGTCCGCGCGCGGACCTGACCGATGCCAAGGCGAAAATCCCGCATTTCGATCTCATGGTGGAATCGCAAAAGGCGGCGGCAGAGCACAAGATCGACCGCATTCCGATCGGCTTCGAGGTTCAGTTCAACGAATTCTCTAAAATGATCCAGGAAGAAGTGCAGCGGATGATCATCGAGGACCTCGATCCGGCGACCGTCGCCAAGACAATGCACGAAAAGGCAGAGGCGCTTCAATAGAACGCTTTGCCGACCAATGAAGAGTCCCGGGCGCTCGCATGGGAGCGCCCGTCCTTTTAAATCCTGAAGGCAGAGACATGAGCCTACGCTTCCTCGATCTGGCACGCCCAAGCCGACAGCACTGGCTGGGCTACCTGCTGCTGCTACCGGCCGTCGCGTTGGTGGCTCTGATCATCGTCTATCCGCTCTTCGTGTCGCTTGACCTGTCGTTTCAGAAGATCGGCATGGCCACGCTCAACGCGCCGCGCAGGCCCTTCACCCTGGAGAACTACGGCAAGCTTTTCACATCGCCGGATTTCTGGAACGCCTGCTGGGTAACAATCAAACTCGTGGTGGTCGTCAGCGCCGCCTGCTTTGCCGTCGGTCTCGGCACGGCTCTTCTGGTCAACAACCGCTTCAAGGGGCGGACACTCGCACGGCTTTTCGTCGCCCTGCCCTGGGCTGTTCCGGAAGTGATTGCCGTCGTCATCTTCGCCTGGATTTTCGATTCTTCCTTCGGCCTCATGAACTGGCTCTTCATCAAGGTCGGGATTACGAGCCAGATGATCAACTGGTTCTCCGAACCAACCGCCGCCTTCTGGGTGGTGGCAATAACCATGATCTGGAAGGGCTATCCCTTCGTTTCGATCATGACACTTGCGGGCCTGCAATCTATCCCGGAGGACTTCTACAATGCCGCCAAGGTCGATGGCGCCAGTGCGTTGCAGCGCTTCCGATACATCACGATCCCCGTGCTGATGCCCGTGCTCGGCGTGACGTTGGTGCTCGTCATCCTTTGGGTGTTCCGCGATTTTTCGATCATCAAGGTGCTGACCGACGGCGGACCGCTGAAGGCGACCCAGACACTGTCCATCATGACCTACGATCAGGCCTTCGGCTTCTTCAACATGGGCTACGCCTCTGCGATCGGCATCGTGACGCTCGTCCTGTGCGTCGTCGCCAGCCTTCTGATGCTCGGCCGCAAGTCCCAGGCGATGTACTAGGAGGCTCAAAACGATGGAACGTACCGGCTCTCAATCCTTCGCGCTCTATGTGGGCCTCGCGGTCGTCTGCGGCATCCTGCTCTTCCCGATCTATTGGCTGTTCGTCACCGCGCTCTCGACGCTCGCCGAGATCCGCCAGCTGCCGCCGTCCTTCTGGCCGGCGGAGCCGCAATGGAGCACCTTTACCAAGGTCGCCTCCGAGCGACCAATCCTGCTGTGGCTGTGGAACTCGACCCTTGCAGCGATCGGCTCGGTCGGCCTGTCGATGATCGTTTCGGTCTTCGCCGGCTACAGCCTCTCGCGCTTCAGCCTCAGGGGCGGGCGGTCGCTCGGCCTGTTCATCCTGACCGCCAAGATGCTGCCGGCAACGCTGCTGGTCATCCCGCTCTTCGGCATCTTCCGCTCGATCGGGCTGATCGGCAGCCTCTGGTCGCTCGTTCTCGCCCACGCGACGCTGATCATCCCCTTCACCACCTGGATGCTGAAGGGCTATTTCGACACGATCCCGCGCGAGCTCGAGCAGGCCGCCATGGTCGACGGTTGCTCTCCGCTCGGCGCCATGTTCCGGGTCGTGCTGCCGGTCGCCACCCCGGGGCTCGCAGCGACGGCCCTCTATGCCTTCGTGCTCTCCTGGGCGGACTATGCCTATGCCCGCACCTTCCTCACCAACGCACAGGGCAGTTGGACGGCCAATCTCGGCATCACCACGATGAAGGGAGAGTACGTCACCGACTGGAACGAGATCTCGGCCGCTGCCGTGTTCATCGCGCTCCCGATCCTCGTCATCTACCTGTTCCTGGAACGCTATTTGGTCGGCGGCCTCACAGCCGGCGCGGAGAAGTGAAATGGCCGGCATAAGCATTCAAAACGTCTACAAGAACTACGGCGCGCTGAACGTCCTCAAAGAGTTTTCACTGGAGATCGCAGACGGCGAGTTCGTGGTCCTCGTCGGCCCCTCGGGCTGCGGGAAATCGACGATGCTGAAGATCCTCGCGGGGCTTGAACCGGCAAGCGGCGGCAAGATCCTGATCGGCGACAAGGATGTTACCGACCTCGCCCCGGGTGACCGCGACATCGCCATGGTCTTCCAGAACTATGCTCTTTATCCGCACCTGACCGTCGGGCAGAACATCGGTTTCGGCCTGAAGATGCGGGGCACCCCGAAAGCGGAGATCGACAAGCGCGTTCGCGAGGTGGCAAAAATCCTCGCTGTCGACCATCTGCTTGAGCGCCGCCCAAAGGCGCTGTCGGGCGGGCAGCGCCAGCGCGTCGCACTCGGGCGCGCCATCGTGCGCGAACCGCGCGCCTTCCTGATGGACGAGCCGCTCTCCAATCTCGACGCCAAGCTGCGTGTCCATACCCGCGCGGAGATCAGTGCGCTTCACAAGCGCATCGGCGTCACCACGGTCTACGTCACCCATGACCAGATCGAGGCGATGACAATGGCCGACCGCGTCGTCATCATGCGCGACGGCGTCATTCAGCAGATCGCCGATCCCGATACGCTGTTTGCGAGACCAGCCAACCTCTTTGTCGCCGGTTTCATCGGCTCGCCGGGCATGAACTTCCTGCGTGCCAGGGTGGAAGGCGGCAGGCTGACTCTCTTCGGCCAGACCTTCGACGCCCCTGCGGGCGTTGGTGCCGGCGAGGTCATCGTCGGCATCCGGCCCGAACACCTCGCGCTCGGTCAGGGCAACATCACATTCACCGTGAAGCCGACGCTGGTCGAAAGCCTTGGCTCGGAGAAATATGTCTACTTCGAGCCCGGCGCACATGCCTATGCGGCTTCGCGCGACGAAGAGCGCGGCAAGGGTTTGATCGCCCGCATCGCGCATGCCGGACCCATCCGCGAAGGGAAAGAGCTTTTGCTCTCCTTCGACGCCTCCGAGATCCATCTCTTTGACGCAGAGACAGAAAAGGCAATGAACTGACATGAAGGTGCTTGTAACCGGTTCCGCCGGCAGGATCGGCTCCTTTGTCGCCCGGCAACTGCTCGCTTCAGGACACCAGGTGCGGGGCTTCGACCTGCGCTCGGCCGGTCTGGAAGACGCAGCCTTCGAGGAGGTCGTCGGCGCTTTCGACGACCGCGAGGCGGCAAGCCGTGCCTGCGAGGGCGTCGACGCCGTTCTCCATCTCGGCGCCTTCATATCGTGGCTTCCGGCTGACCGCGACACGCTCTTCCGCGCCAATGTCGAGGGCACGCAGATCGTGCTCGAGGCAGCAGCCGACGCGAAGGTCGGGCGCTTCGTCTTCGCGAGTTCGGGCGAGGTCTATCCGGAGAACAAGCCGGAGTTCCAGCCGATCACCGAGGACCACCCGACGAAGCCGCTCTCGCCCTATGGCATGACCAAGCTCATTGGCGAGGAACTGGTGACGTTCCAGGGGCGCGTATCGCCGATGGAGACGGTGATCCTGCGCTTCTCGCACACTCAGAGCGCCAGCGAACTGCTCGATCCGGACAGCTTTTTCTCCGGTCCGCGCTTCTTCCTGCGTCCGAAAATCAAGCAGCAGGAAGGCTTCGGAAACCAGGCCGCGGCCGACCTCTTGAGAGCGGCCGATCCCGGGCAGCCGGCGCTCGTGCTCACACGCAACGAGGACGGTCGGCCGTTCCGGATGCACATCACAGACACCCGCGACATGGCCAAGGGCGTGCTCATCGCACTCACCCATCCGAAAGCGGCCGGCGGCGTCTTCAATCTGGGGGCAACCGATCCTGTTGACTTCGCAGACGTCCTGCCCGTAATGGCCGAGAAGACCGGGCTGCCGCTTGTGACGGTTGATCTTCCCGGCGCCGGTGTGTGGTATCACACTTCCAATCAGCGCATGCGCGAAATGCTCGGCTTCGAGCCGGAATGGCCGATCATGCGCATGCTAGACGAGGCGGTAGAGGCATGGAAGAGAAGGCAGGCATAGGCGGGCTCGAAGACCGTGGAGCCCCCGCCGGTGCGGCAGCGCTCGCCAAGGGACTCGCCCTTCTCGACCTCATCGCCGAATCGGCGAAGCCGTTGCGCTTCGCCGACCTGCAAAAGGCGAGTGGAGTACCCAAGCCCACGCTGGCGCGCATGCTCAAGACGCTGATGGTCTACCGTCTGGTCCGCCAGGATGAAGCAAGCGGCGCGTATCTGCTTGGCCACCGTTTCCTCGAGTTGTCGCATCGGGTGTGGGATAAATTCGACCTCGTCAGCGCTGCCATCCCGGAACTCGAACGCCTCTCGGTCGAACTCGGCGAGACAGTGGCGCTTTGCCGATTGGACGGTCAACGCGTCGTCTATCTGGAAGAGCGGTCGAGCGACGGGCTCGGCGTGCTGATCGACGTCGGCCGCCGCGTGCCCATACACTGCACGGCCGCCGGCAAGGCGCTGCTCGCCTTTCAGGAACCTTCCTTCGCCCGCGCATTGACGAGCCGGATCGTCTATGACCGCTTTACGCCGCAAACGATCACCGATCCGCAGGCGTTGGAGGCCGATCTGCTCCTGACGCGCGCCCGTGGCTATGCCGTTTCCTATGAAGAGCATCTGACCGGTGTGAACTCCGTCGCCGCTCCCATCGCCGGACGCGACGGTGTTCCGCTCGGCGTTCTGGTGGTGCTGGGGCCGGCTTCCCGCCTCGACAATTCCGCCATTCATCCGGTCGGCCGCGAGCTGATGGCAGCCGCGCGGCGCATCACCGGCTCGGTCGGCGCTGTGGCGATCAGCTCCGGTCCGCGGCCCCGCGCGCGGTCCGGCGGCTTCAGCGGCGTGCATTGCGTGCTGCCCTGGGGCGCGCAGCTCGGCGAAGCGCCCGCATGGGTCGAGAGGGAGAGGCGGCTCTACTGGGTCGATATCCTGCACCCGGCCATCCATCGCTTCGACCCGATTTCCGGCAAGAACGAGAGCTGTAACGTCTCCAAGCTTGTCAGCGCCGTTCTACCGACGCGTGATGGCGGACTGCTCGTGGCATCGCAGGACGGCATCGAGCGCTTCGATTTCGATCACGGTCTCTTTACCCCCTTCGCAGAGCCGGAGCCCGGTCTGCCGGAGAACCGTCTGAACGATGCCAAGATCGATCCGAGCGGCCGGCTTTGGGTCGGCTCGATGCGGCTCGACGTGAGCCGCCCCAGCGGCAGTCTCTACCGCCTCACGGGCGCGGGCGACGTTGTCCGCGCCGATAGCGGCTTCACTGTCGCCAACGGGCTCGCCTGGAGTCCCGACGGCGGCACATTCTATTTTGTCGATACCGTTCCGGGCATCGTCTACGCCTATGACTTCGGCGCGCGAGAAGGGCTTATCTCCAACCGTCGCGTCTTCGTGAGCGTACCTGAGTCCGAAGGCCGTCCGGACGGGCTTGCCGTCGATGCGGACGGCGGCGTCTGGTGTGCCATATGGGACGGTTGGCGCGTGAACCGCTACTTGCCGGACGGCCGGCTCGACCGCGCCATCGACCTGCCGATTCCGCGTCCTACCAGCGTGGCCTTCGGCGGCCATAATCTGGCAACCCTGTTCGTCACCAGCGCCCGCACGCGACTGCCCGCCTCGACCCTGGCCGAGGCCCCCCTTTCGGGTGGAATTTTCGCCTGCGAACCCGGCGAGCGCGGCCTGCCCACCAATCCGTTCGCCGGATGAGGAGATCTCGTGACGAAATATCTGGACATCTTCTCGTTGAAGGGCCGCACGGCTCTGGTGACGGGGTCGAGCCGCGGCATCGGCGCGTCGATGGCCCGGGGGTTTGCCGCCTATGGGGCGCGGGTGGTTCTGCACGGCCAAAGGTCTGGGGCGACAGATGAGGTCGAGCAGGCGATCCGCGCAGCCGGAGGCCATGCTGTTTCGATCCACGGGGAATTATCGCCGGCGGGCGCCGGCCGGGAGATTGTCGCCGAGGCGGTAGCAGCCGCCGGTCCCTTGGACATACTGGTCGTCAATGCATCTGCCCAAATCAACGGAACATTCGACGACGTCACGATCGAGGACTTCGCGACACAGATCGACGTCAATCTGCGCTCGACGGTCGAGATGCTGCAGGCCGTGCTGCCGGGTATGGCCGAACGCGGCTGGGGTCGCGTCGTCAACATCGGCAGCATCAACCAGCTGCGACCGAAGTCGATCGTCTCGATTTACGCGGCGACGAAAGCTGCTCAGCACAATCTGATCCAGAGTCTTGCCCGCGACTACGCGGCTCGCGGGGTCTTGCTCAACACGCTTGCCCCCGGTCTCGTCGATACCGACCGCAACGCCGCCCGTCGCGACAGCGACCCCGAGGGCTGGGCGAATTATGTCCGTACACTCAACTGGATGGGCCGCGCCGGCACCCCCGATGAAATGGTGGGCGCCGCGCTCTTCCTTGCCTCGGATGCCTGCAGCTTCATGACTGGCGAGGCCGTCTTCGTGTCGGGTGGCTACTAGGCAACAGCCGACCATGCCTGCAGCCCGCAGACTCAAGCCCAACAGTGTTGAAGCGACACCCCGATATCAGTTGACATTCTCATCTGCGAATGAGAACATATAGTGAACAAATCGGAGGCCGCCATGACCCGTGCGGAGGAAGTAATCGAGCGAGCTATGGCTGCCGTCGCCGCAGCGCGACGTCAGCGAGAACGCCATCAAGAGCGACGGAAACAGATCTTCGGGCGAATTCAATTAAGCGGTCCGCTGCCTGCGCTGAAACGCGGCGGGGTGCAGCTTTCGTTGCGACTGGACAGCCCGGATCAACGATAACGCCCCGCGCGGCTGTGCCCCGTCTCCCTAGGCCCAGGGAGAACGCCGCCGTGCACAATCGGCCGCCGCCATGTCTGGCAGGGTCAGTGAGTGACGCCCAGCCGCCAGTCATTCCTCCCCATTCCACTAGCGCCCCAGAATGATCCAAGGCCGAATGATCCAAGGCCGCATGAAAGTCTGAACCTCTTCGGGAGAAACCTTCCCGTCCTTGCTTGTATCGCCGCCGGGTGACCGCGGAGCCGCGATGGCATTGTATGTGGTGCGTGGCCGTTGTACCGTGCATCCAGACAGGTGCGCAAAGTGCTCACAGCCGGAGCAGGTCCGGTTGCGTTTCAACCGTTGGACAAGTAGCCGCGGATCATGGAACTTATCGTCGCTCTTGGCCTGATCATCTTCAAAGTGGCGTTGCTGATTGCGATCCTGCTGCTGCTGCCCTTGCCGCTAACATGGGTGGAACGCAAGATCGCCGGGCACATCCAGCAGCGGATGGGACCGATGCGCGTCGGATGGCACGGGCTGCTGCAGCCGGTGGCGGATGGCATCAAGCTCTTGACCAAAGAGGACCACATCCCGGCCGATGCCGACCGCTTCCTGTTCAAACTGGCTCCAATCCTGGCGCTCGCCCCGCCCTTCGTGGTGTTCGTCGCGGTCCCCTTCGGCGAAACCGTCTCGGTCCTCGGCAACGAGATCACGCTCTACGTCTCCAACCTGAACGTGGCGCTCCTTTTCGTCTTCGCCGTGATCGGCCTGGAGGTCTACGGCATCATCTTCGGCGGCTGGGCCGCGAACAGCAAATACGCGGTCCTGGGCAGCCTCAGGACCTGCGCGCAGATGATCAGCTACGAGATCCCGATGGGGTTCGCGGTCATCGGCGTGGTAATGATGGCGCAGTCCATGAGCCTTCTGGACATCGTGCGAGCCCAGGCCGATGTCTGGAACGTCGTCTATCAACCGGTCGGTTTCTTCGTGTTCTTCGTCGCCGGGCTGGCCGAAGCCCAGCGCATTCCCTTCGATCTGGCGGAAGCGGAAGGCGATCTCGGGGCCGGATTCCATACCGAATATAGTGGCATCCGCTTCGCGTTCTTCATGGCAAGCGAATACGCCATCATGCTCCTGGTGTCGGTCCTGGTCGTGATCCTGTTCTTCGGCGGCTGGAACGGCGTGCTACTGCCATTGCCGCCGCTCGTCTGGTTCGTGCTCAAGGTGGCGTTCTTCGTCTATCTGTTCATGTGGCTTCGCTTCACCCTCCCCCGCTATCGCTACGACCAGCTGATGGCGATCGGATGGAAAGTCTTGCTTCCTTTGTCGATGGCGAACATAATTATAACTGGT
This sequence comes from Sinorhizobium sp. 8-89, assembly GCF_030124325.1. GTDB lineage: Bacteria > Pseudomonadota > Alphaproteobacteria > Rhizobiales > Rhizobiaceae > Sinorhizobium. The sequence continues at coordinate 32,154 of NZ_JASKLR010000017.1, read as the reverse complement.
ATTGCTTTCTCTTAGGGCCGCAGCGGCCCAGCAATTCAAAGGCTGCAGCGGTACCTGTGCGTCCGAATAGACGCATGATGCTGAGAGCGAGGCGGCGATGTCGCGCGCACGGAACACAATTGGGACATGGATCGGTTGGGCGTTTTTTGCTGATCTGGCGAACGGCCTAGCGCTGACTTTCGGCTATATGTTCTCCAGATCCGTGACCATGCAGTATCCGGACAAGGAGAAATGGCTGCCTTATCCGCGTTATCGCGGGCATCACTTCCTGAAGCGCGACGAAGAGGGCGAGATCAAGTGCGTGGCCTGCGAGCTCTGCGCGCGGATCTGTCCCTGCTACTGCATCGAAGTCGTCCCCTACGAGGACGAGAAGGGCAACCGGCGCCCGGCCAAGTTCGAAATCGACACGGCCCGCTGCCTGTTCTGCGGGCTATGCGAAGACGCCTGTCCGGCGGATGCGATCGCGCTTGGTCAACAGTATGAATTCTCAAGTTTTTCCTCGCGAGATCTGGTGATCGGGCGCGACAACCTGCTCACCAAACCAGGCAAGGCGGCGACCGGCGGCGGCGTGGTCGCTGCGCGCCTGAACACGAAGAAGGATGTGCTTGTGGAGACGAACGAGCCACAGGGTTACAACTGGTGGCGGAATATCCGGCGAACGTGAACGCCTGCCAGCTGTCAAACCGGGGCGCTTGGATAGGAGGCTCAGATGTTTGTCGGCGAAATCGTGAGGAACAAGGGGGTCGGAGTCATCGCGGTCAGTCCCGATCAGACGATGGTGGAAGTCCTGCGGCTATTTCGCGACAACAATATAGGCTTTGTGGTCGTCAGTCCCTTACCCGGGGAATACATGGGCACGCTTTCCGAACGCGATTGCTGCAATGCCGTGGCGGAATACGGGCCTGAGGCAACGATGATGCGGGTCGGCGACATAATGAACCGCAGCGTGGCGACCTGTTCGACACAGGATTTGCTGCCCTTTGCGATGGCGATCATGACCCAACGGCGTACACGCCATGTGCTGGTCACGGATGGTGACGTCGTTGTCGGCGTGGTCAGCATCGGCGACGTGGTCAAGCATAGGCTCGACGAAGCATTGCGCACGGAGCAGGAGCTGCACGATTACATTTGCGGGGTCAACTATCATTGACAAGACTGCAGCGGCGCGCGTCTGTCGAGGCGCGCAAGGGTCGCGCTCGCGATTCAAGAGAGGATGCGCTCGGTGTGCGATGCAGGGTCAGGGTAAGCCACCGGCCATGCCTTGGTCGACATCCTCAGCGCTCGCCGCCGTATCGGGTGAGAGGGATGATCCCGAAGATGCCCTTGCTTCGTGAACCTCCACCGGACATGGATATTCTCCCCGCCGCATCAGGCTGTTGAGGCGCAGGTCCCTGTAGTTTTCGGGAACAAACACGAGGCCCCTCGGAAAGCGCCGGTTGACCTTGAGCGTCGCCGTCAGTTCGCCATGAGCGGACTGCACGAGTACCTGATCCTGATCGGAAAGGCCAAGCTCAGCGGCATCCTGCGCGCTCATCTCGACATAGGGGTCATCCGCGATCGTATTCAGGATCTCCGAGCGTTCGGAAAGATATCCGTTGTGAAACAGGCCGTTGCCGGTGACCAGCACGAGTTGGTTGGTTGCTTTCGCGGTAGGTGGTGCCGCGAAGAACTCATGAGCCGGTGGCGTCGGGGCCGCTTTTGTGAAGGCGCCGTCTGCGCCAAGCCCATCCGGCGTCAAACCCTGATAGGCCGGAACAAGCCAGGCGATCTCGTCGAAAATCTCGCCCTGCGTCGATGGCCGCAGCGCTTGATTGCGGAGCGCCGCGACGAAGTCGAAAACCGCCAGATTGCCCCGCGCGTCGAAGGCGGGCTCGCGGAATTTGCTGATCTTCTGCGTCCGGCCCTCGTTGTTGGTAAACGTGCCGGATTCCTCGCCGTAACCCGCCGCGGGCAGCACGACGTCGGCCAGACCCGCCGTTTCCGTGAGAAAGCTGTCCTGCACCATCACGAGGTCGGCGGCGCCAAGCGCCCGTGTCACGAAATCCCTGTCGGGATAGCTGACTAGGGGGTCGGTTCCGGCGATGTAGAGCGCGCCCATCCGGCCGCCGACGCAGAGCTCCAGCATTGCGTCGAGATCCGCGCCCGGTTCAGACGGGACTTCGGCGCCCCAGCTCCGGGCGAGCGCTGTGCGCGCCGCGTCATCGGATACCGCCCGCAGCCCCGGCAGAGCCGCCGGCAGGACTCCCATGTCCCAGGCACCCATCTGGTTGGCACGGTCGAAAAGGAACTGCATCGCCACGTCCTTGCCGAGCAGGCGAAGAACCTGGAGCAGATTGTTGAGCTGTTGCAGTGTGGCACGCGCTTCAGGTGATCTCAGGAGGTCGACGCTGACAAGCAGGGTGACGCTGCGGCCTTCCTTAAGCGCCGTGGCCAGACGATCCGGTCCGTCACGGCCGGTGATCGCCGCCTGACCGCCGACTACCGCACCGATGTCCGCAAGAACGTCGCCCGGCAAGCTCTGATCAGCCGTTGTCATGAGCGCGGCGACCACAGCTGCAAGGCTCGCCGCTTCTCCGCCAGGAGGGACGCGAACCACCGCCCTGGCATCGGCTTCCAGACGGGATGGCCGCGCCGAGAGCATGAGCAATCCGGTCTGCCGCCGGCGCGCGGCGTCGCGCAGCAGGTATTCCGTGACCGGGTTCTCCTCGGTCACGTTGCCGCCGACGACCAGCACGCAGTCGTTGCCGATGACCTCGTCCAGCGGCGCGCGGGTATGGAAACCGGTAACCAACGGCCCGAGCGCATCGAAGGGCGTGGACCAGCGCGTCGAACAGTCGATGTTGTTCGTCCGGAACACCGTCCGCATCAGCTTCTGGAATTGGTAGAGCACCTCGTTCGAAAGGCGCGGCGAGGCCAGTCCGCCGGCAACCTTGTCCTCGACGGCCGACAGTCGCCGGCGCAGATAATCCCCAGCCTCGTCCCAGGAAACCGGAACGAGGGCGCCGTCACGGCGGATCATCGGCCGCTTGATCCGGTCCCGGCTCTCAATGAAGTCGAGGCCGAAGCGCCCACGCGCGCAGAGCGTTTCGCGGTTGACCCCGTGCTCCTGCTTCGAGCGGACCCGCATGAACTCGCCCTTGCGCGCGCCGACGGTCAGCTGGCATCCGGTGCCGCAATGCGGGCAGACCGTGTCGGTCTCGGCCAGATCCCAGGGTCGCGCCTTGTAGCGATAGGGGAAGCTCATCAGCGCGCCGACCGGGCAGACCTCGACGCAATTGCCGCACTGGTCGCAACTCGCGAGGCTGCCCTCGAAGCCGGTGACGGCGGTATCCATGCCTTTTTCGACGGTGCCCAGAGCGACCGCGCCGACGACTTCCTCACACATCCGCACACAGCGCTGGCACTGGATGCAGCGGTTGACGTTCATGATGATGACCGGGCTCAGACGGATGTCCTTCGAGTGGAACACTCGTTTGGGATCGTGGAACTCGCTTTTGCGTGGCCCGTATGCCATCACCATGTCCTGAAGCTCGCACTCGCCGCCCTTGTCGCAGATCGGGCAGTCGAGGGGATGGTTGGCGAGCAGCATGTCGAGCATGGAAGAACGCGTTTCGTCGATCTGAGGCGTGTTCGTCCGCACCACCATTCCGTCGGTGACCACGGTGGCACAGGACGGCTGCAATCGCCGCAGCCCCTCGATCTCGACCAGGCACATGCGGCACGAGGCCAGCGCCGGCAACCGCTTCAGATAGCAGAAGGTCGGGATGTCGATGCCCAAGCGTTCGGCAGCCTGCAGCACTGTGGAGCCAGCCTCAACTTCCAGCGTCTGTCCGTCGATGGTAATGCTAACCATAGTTCCTCGCAGCCCATCCTTCAGTGGAACGGGCACCTCCGCTCCTCGATATGGGTGACGAATTCGTCGCGGAAATGCTTAAGGGCGGCCCGCAAGCCCATGGCCGCGCCGTCGCCCAAGGCGCAGAACGTGTTACCGAAAATGCCTTTGCAGAGCATCTCCAGCTGTTCCAGATCGCCCGGCTCGCCCTCCCCGGCCTCGATCCGGCGCAGGACCTTCACGACCCAGTTCAGTCCCTCCCGACACGGCGTGCACTTGCCGCAGGACTCGTGATGGAAGAACTCGATGATCCGGGTGGCGACCTTGACCATGCAGGTGGAGTCGTCGACCACGATCACGCCGGCCGAGCCGAGCATCGATCCGGCGGCGGCCAGCGAGTCGAAATCCATCCCCACTTCCAGCCCGGGCTCCGGGATGACCGGCGCCGAAACCCCGCCCGGGATCACCGCCTTGATCCTGCGTCCCGGCAGCGGACCGCCGGCGTGGTTCTCAACCAGTTCCTTGAGCGGTATGCCCATCGGCAACTCGTAGAGGCCGGGTTTGCGCACCTGCCCGCTCACGCAATAGAGCTTCGGACCGGGGCTCTTGTCCGGGCCGATGCCGCGAAACCAGGCCGCCCCGCGTGTCACGATGTGCGGCACGCAGGCGAGCGTCTCGACATTGTTGATCACAGTAGGGCTGGCGTAGAGCCCGGCCACGGCCGGAAACGGCGGTTTCAATCGCGGCTGCGCCCGCTTGCCCTCGAGCGACTCGAGCATCGCGGTCTCCTCGCCGCAGATATAGGCGCCGGCGCCGCAGTGGATGTGGACGGTAAAGTTGAAATCCGATCCAAGAATGCTCCTTCCCAGATAGCCCTTTTCATGAGCCTCGACGATCGCCTGCTCCAGGCGACGGATAGCAGCCACATATTCTCCGCGGACGTAGACATAGGCGGTTTCCGCCCCGATCGCGTAGGCGCTGACCGCCAGCCCCTCGATGAGCTGGTGCGGGTCGCGCTCCATGATGATCCGGTCCTTGAATGTGCCAGGCTCCCCTTCGTCGGCGTTGCAGCACAGGTATTTCGGCTTGTCGGCCCCTTTCGGCACGAAACTCCATTTCATGCCGGTCGGAAATCCGGCACCGCCGCGACCGCGCAGGTTGGATTGCTTGACGAGCTCCACGACCTCGTCGGGCGTGTAGTCGGTAAGCACCTTCGCCAGCGCCTTGTAGCCGCCGCCGGCTTCATAGGTCGACAGCAAATGACCGTCCGGCATGTCGACATTCTTGAGAAGAACCGGCTCGAACATGGCGCTATTCTCCCGGTGTTCCTGCGGCGGTGAGATCGGGGCCGGTCGCTTGCCGCACCGTCGCGCGCAGCCTGTCCAGCAGCGCGTCGACCCGGGCAATGTCAAGGTCGCCGTGATAATCGTCGCCGACCTGCATCACCGGGGCCATCTCGCAAGCGCCGAGGCATTCGACGGTCGAGAGCGTGAACAGCCCGTCCGTGGTCGTGCCGTCCTTCTTGATCCCGAGGACATCCTCCAGATGCCCCAGCAGGTTATCGGAGCCGCACAGCATGCAGGAGACATTGTCGCAGAGCTGCAGATGGAACATGCCCACCGGCTCGGTATGGAAGAGGGTGTAGAAGGTCGCCAGCTCGTAGACCCAGATCCGCTCGACGCCGAGGATGTCGGCGACCTCTTCCAGCACCGGGCCGGGCAGATGGCCATGTTCCTTCTGCGCGATCAGGAGCGCGGGCATGATCGCCGAGCGCTGGTCGGGATACCGCGCCGCCGCCTGTTCGATCTCTTCGCGCATGGTCATCGCGTTCAAATCTCCTGCTACTTGTCCACCTCCGCCATGACAGGATCGAGACTGCCGAGCACGGCGATCATGTCCGCCAGGTAGTGGGCGTTGGTGACCCCGAAGAGTGCCTGAAGGTTGACGAACGAAGGTGCCCGCACCTTCATGCGAAAAGGTTTCGGCGACCCGTCGCTGATGATGTAGAAGCCGAGTTCGCCCTTTGGCGCCTCGATCGCCGAATAGACTTCGCCCTTCGGCACATTGAAGCCATAGGCCGACAGGTCGAAATGCTGGATCAGCGCCTCCATCGAGCAGTGCACCCGCTCCTTGTCCACCGGGAAGGCGATGGTCGGCATGTCGATCTGGAACGGCCCCTCGGGCATCTGGTCGAGACATTGCTCGATGATCCGGACGCTTTCGCGCATCTCCTCGACCCGGCATTGCCAGCGCGCATAACAATCGCCCTCGTCGCGGGTAATGACCTTGAAGTCGAGCCGATCGTAGATCTCGTAGGGCTCGTCGCGCCGGATATCCCAGTCGACGCCTGAGGCGCGCAGGTTCGGGCCGCTCAGTCCAAGATCAATGCCGTCCTCGGCGGAGATCACCCCGATCCCTTGGGTGCGCTTCAGGAACACCCGGTTGTTCTCGAGCAGCCGCTCGTAATCGCGGATCCGGTTCGGGAAGATGTCGCAGAACTCCCTGATCTTCGAGAAGAAGCCGTCCGGAAGGTCCTCGCGCACACCGCCAACCCGGCAGAACGAGGTGTGCATCCTCGCCCCGCTGACCATCTCCAACAGGTCCATGATCATTTCGCGCTCGCGCATGGCATAAAGCAGCGCGGTCATGGCGCCGAGATCCATCGGCAGGGCGCCGGTGATCAGGAGATGGCCGGAGATCCGCGCGAGTTCCGCCATGAGCACGCGTATATACTGCGCGCGGATCGGCGCTTCGATACCCAGGAGCTTCTCGACTGCCAGCGCGAAGGCCAGGTTGTTCGAGGGCGGGCAGACATAGTCGAGCCGGTCGGTGAGCGGGAATATCTGGGTGTAGGTGAAGCTCTCGGCCAGTTTTTCGGTGCCGCGGTGCAGGTAACCGATATGCGGGTCGACGCGGGAGACATACTCGCCGTCCAGCTCGAGGACGAGCCGCAACACTCCATGCGTGCTGGGATGTTGCGGGCCGAGATTGAGAAGCACCTCCTTGGTGTCGATTGCCTCGCCTTGCGGCCTCGTGAGCTCAGTGACTTCGGTCATCTCACATTTCCCGGTGTCGAGCGGCCTCCGTTAAACCAGTTGATACGGGATGCGGGCGGAAAACCGCACACACTTTTCCTCATCCCGCTCTAGGGGATGTCCTTGGTGGCAAGGTCCGGCTGGGTCGGCGGTGTGCCTTCGGCGCCGAACGGGTTCAGCTCGTCCTTGTAGCCCCGGAGCGGAAAATCCTTGCGCTGCGGGAAGCCCTCGAACCCTTCCCACATGTAGATCCGGCGCAGGTCGGGATGGCCTTCGAACCTGATCCCGTACATGTCCCACGCCTCGCGCTCGTGCCAGTTGGCGGTGCGCCAGACCCCCGTCACCGAGGGCACCCGCGGCGGGTCGCCGAGGCGGCACTTGATCCGAACGCGCCATTTGTTCGGCAGCGAATAGAGGTGGTACACCGCCTCATATCGCGGTGCCTCGGGGTGGTGATCGACCCCGCAAATGTCGGACAGGAAATCGAACCGCAGCGCCGGGTGTTCCTTCAGGTATCGGCAAAGCTCGACGATCTTGTCGGGCGGAGAGGCGAAAGCGTGAACCCCATGCGAGAAGCCGAGCTCTTCGATTGCCCCTCCAAAACGTTCCGTGATCAAGGTGCGGATGAGAGAGGTCTCCGCGCTCATGGCAGGGCGATCCTCTCCAGCGGCGTCCCGGCAAGCGCCCTGGACTTCTTGATCTTCTCCTGAAGCAGAAGGAAGCCGTGCATGAGCGCCTCGGGCCGCGGCGGACAGCCGGGCACATGCACGTCCACCGGCACGAAGGTTTCCGCGCCCTGCACCACGGCATAGGTGTTGTAGACCCCACCCGAGATGGCGCAGGTGCCCATGGCGATGACCCAGCGCGGCTCCGGCATCTGGTCGTAGAGCCGGCGCACCACGGGCGCGAACTTCCGGGTTATGGTGCCGGCGATGATCATCACGTCCGATTGACGCGGCGACGGCCGGAACACCACGCCGAAGCGGTCGAGATCGTAGCGAGCGCACCCCGCGGAGATCATTTCGATGGCGCAGCAGGCAATGCCGAAGGTCTCCGGCCACAGCGCCGATCTTCGGCCCCAGTTGATGATGCTGTCGGCCGTGGTGAACAGAACGCTGTCGCGGATCGCGTTGTTTACGCCTCCCATTCCAGCGCCCCTTTCAGCCAGGCGTAGGCGAAGCCCACGATAAGCAGCAACATGAAGACGAACATCTCGACATAGCCTACCAGCCCGATCTCTTTCAGGACGACAGCCCAGGGAAAGAGGAACATCGCCTCCACATCGAAGACGACCAGCAGGATCGCGAGAATGAAGAACTGCACCCTCAGGCGGCCGCCAGCGGCCTCGCCCGCCGGGTCCATGCCGCATTCATAGGGCATGTTCTTCGCGGGATAGGGATTGGACGGGCGCAGCAGCGAAGAGACAAAAAGCGTCGCCAGCGCCACCAGAACAATTCCAGCGACCATGAAAAGAACCGGCAGGAATTCCATTGGGGTCATAATTCCGTCCCCGTCACCCACCAACAGCGCCGCGCGTCTTCTTGGACGCGCAAAGGGCCTTGCTCGCGCCGAGACGGCCCAATTCGGGACCGGTGATGCGGTCGCCCGGAAAGCCGACTTGGGCAATCCTTTCTTGACCACTCAGTCTATTCCGCCGGGCGGATCATTGCAAATCCAATCGATTAGCCGCCGAAAACCGAACGTTGAGCAAGCCCCAGAAACCACGCCGGAAACAGGCCGATGCCGATGGTGCCGGCGGCGGTGAAGGCGAGCGTGGCGCGGACCAGGGGCGTCAACGCCGGCTCGAACGTTCTCTCCGGCTCGCGCATGTAGATCACCATGACAATGCGGATGTAAAAGTAGGCGGCGACGGCACTCAGCAGCACGGCAATCACCGCCAGCATGACAAAACCTTGCTCGACAAGTGCTACCAGCACGTAGAACTTGGCGAAGAACCCCGCCGTCGGCGGAATGCCGGCCAGCGAGAACAGAAAGAGCAGCATCAGAAATGCCAGGCCGGGATACGACTTGGCGAAACCCGCGTAGTCTTCGATGACCTCGCCCGAGAAATCGCCGTTCCGCATCATGATGACGGTGCCGAAGATGCCGAGATTCATGAAAGCGTAGATCAGCAGATAGAACATCACGCTGGCGATGCCGTCCTGACCGCCGGCCACCACGCCGAGGATGGCGAAGCCGGCATGGGCGATGCTCGAATAGGCGAGGACGCGCTTGAAATTATCCTGCACCAGCGCCACGAAACTGCCGAGCGCCATGGTCACCACCGCAATCACAGCGACGATGACCCAAACGTCCGAGGCTGCGACCAGAGGGTTGAGGAACACGCGCAGGATCACCGCAAAGCCCGCCGCCTTGGGGCCGACCGACATGAAGGCGGTGATCGTCGTCGGCGCGCCTTCATAGACGTCCGGCACCCACATATGAAACGGCACCGCGCCGACCTTGAAGACCAGCCCGGCAACGATGAAGACCACCGCCAGCAACAATCCCGGATCGAGCGGATCGCCGCTCACCGCCGCGGCCATCGCGTCCAGTTGTGTGGTGCCGGTAAGGCCATAGACCAGCGAAACGCCGTAAAGAAAGATCCCGGTCGAGGCTGCGCCAAGGATGACGTATTTCAGCGCCGCTTCATTGGAACGCCGTTCTCCCCGCAGGAAGCCGGTCAGCACATAGGTGCAGAGCACCATCAGTTCGAGGCCCACATAGATCGACAGGAGATCGGTCGCCGAGGCCAGGATCATCATGCCCGAAAGTGCGAAGAGCAGCAGGACATAGTATTCGCTGCTCCCGATCCCTTCTATGTCGGCATATTTTCGCGAAAGCAGGAATGTGAGGACGGTCGCCAGGTAGAACACGAACTTGAAGAATACCGCGAAGCGGTCGGCGATGAACATGCCGGTGTAGGCCGGCCGCACTTCGCCCGCCAGCATGAGTGTGAGCAAGGCGGCAATCAGCACCACCGCGACGGAAGCCCAGACAAGGAAATGTTCCCGCCCCTTCGGCACAAGCTGTCCCACGATCAGCAGAACGCAGGCCCCGGTGACCACGACGATCTCGGGCAGGCTTGCCAGAACCGACTGGAAAAGCTCGGTGGCGGTCATTGGCCGCTCTCCCTGTCATGCACCTGCGTCAGCAGGTGTTTCACCGAGGCGTCCATGACGTCGAGAAAGGGTTTTGGATAGAGCCCGACCCAAAGCACGAAGACGGCGAGCGGCAGGATCGCCGTGATCTCGCGACCGTTCACGTCGCGTATCTTGAATTGGGCGCGGACGCTGACCGGACCAAGCGCGACCTTCCTGTACATGCCGAGCAGGTAGGCCGCGCCCAGCAATGCACCGAGCACGGCGGCAGTGCCGACGGCGAGGTTTGCCGCAAACCCGCCCGACAGCACGAGCAACTCGCCCACGAACGAATTCGTTCCCGGTAGCGCCATCGACGACAGCGTGAACAGCGCAAGGAACGCGGTATAGACTGGCGCCACCTTCATCAGCCCGCCATAGTCGGCAATGCTGCGGGTATGGGTCCGTTCGTAGATCAGGCCGACGAACAGGAACAGAGCACCGGTCGTGACGCCGTGATTGAACATCTGCAGAATGCCGCCTTCGAGCCCGCGGAGGTTCAGCGCGAAAATTCCCATGGTGACGAAGCCCATGTGGCTGATGCTGGAATAGGCCACCAGTTTCTTCAGGTCGTCCTGCGCCAGCGCGAGAAACCCGCCATAGACGATCGCGAGCGCCGAAAGCGCCAGCATCAGCGTAGAATAATACACCGACGCCTCCGGCAGCATCGGCAGCGAGAACCGCAGGAACCCGTAGGCGCCCATCTTCAGGAGCACGCCGGCAAGAATGATGCTGCCCGCCGTCGGCGCCTGCACATGGGCGTCCGGCAGCCAGGTATGGACCGGAACCATCGGCACCTTGACCGCAAAAGCGATCAGGAAGGCGAAGAACAGCCAAGACTGTACCTGGAACGGCAAATCCTTCGCTGTCAGGGCAAGAATATCGAAGGTTTCGCCGCCCTGGAAATAGAGCACGATGACGCCGACCAGGAACAGGAGGCTGCCCGCCAGCGTGTAAAGAAAGAATTTGAACGCCGCATAGACCCGACCGTCGCCGCCCCAGACACCGATGATCAGGTACATCGGGATCAGCATCGCCTCCCAGAAGACGTAGAACAGGAAAAGGTCGAGCGCGCAGAATACCCCCAGCATCAGCGCCTGCATGGCGAGCAGACTGATCATGAACTCCTTCACCTTGCGGTCGATAGCGACCCATGAGGCAAGCACGCAAATCCAGCCCAACAGCGCGGTCAGGAACACGAAGAGCGCGCTGATCCCGTCGACGCCGAGCGCATAGGTGATGCCGAGCGCGGGCACCCACGGGCGCCTCTCGGTGAACTGCATCTCATGGGTCGTGGTGTCGAAGCCGGCCAGCATCGCGATCGAGAGAGCGAAATCGAGAACGGTGAAACCAAGCGCCGTCCACCGGACCGCATCGTCGTTGCGCAGAAACATCAGCAGCGCCGCCCCGGCGACCGGCACGAAGACGATGAGGCTGAGCAGTGGGACCGTCATCGCACCCCCTATTGCCACGCAACGGCGAAAATGGCCGTAGCCGCGATCACACCGGCGATCATCGCCAGCGCGTAATGGGTCACGACGCCGGTCTGGAGGCGCCGCAACGTCCCGCCGCCATTGAGGATCGCGCGGGCGACGCCATTCACGACGGCATCCACTGCGTTGAGATCGACCCGCAGTCCTGTCCGCGCGGTCCCGTGCAGGAAGGGCAGCGCCGCGGTCTCGGATACGTTGCTGACCGCCTTCTCGTAGCGTGCAAGCGGTTTTTCGGCGAGCCACATAAAGGTTCGCGCGCCCTTGCGGTAGAACCAGTCGGTGTCGATGCTGATCGTGTTCTCCGGATCAAGCGCCCTGAGGAACAGCACGAATCCCAGTGCGGTGAACATCAGCACGCCGAGGCTCTCGGTGACATGAACGCCGGTATAGGGTTCGAAGTCGACCGGATAGGGAAGAAGCGCGTAAAGTGGCTGAGGGAAAACCCCGATAGCGATACAGAGCGCCGCCGCCATGCCCATTGCAACCAGCATGTTGCCGGGCGGCTCCCGCGCCTCCAGCTTCCGGTCCGTGCCGAAGAACATATAGTACGGGAGCTTGAGCCCCGTGTGCAGGAACGTCCCGGACGACGCCATCGTAAGCGCTAGCAACACCAGCGCGCGGTGATCCTGCCCCGCAGCGGCAACCACCATCGACTTGGTGACGAAGCCCGAGAAGAACGGAAATGCCGAGATCGCAAAGGCGCCGACCATGTAGAGCGCCACCGTCAGCGGCATCTTTCTGTAGAGCCCACCGAGCTCGGTGAGCTTACGCCGCCCGGTGACGTGGATCACCGCGCCGGCCCCCATGAACAGGAGCCCCTTGTAGAGGATATGCGCGAAAGCATGACTGGTGGCTCCGTTCACCGCCATTTCGGTACCAATGCCGACGCCGGCCACCATGTAGCCCACCTGGCTGACAATGTGATAGGCGAGAAGCCGCCGGCTATCGTTCTCGAGCACCGCGTAGACGACGCCGTATAGCGCCATCGCGGTGCCGAGCCAGACCAGCAGTTCGGTGCCGGGAAACGCTCGCGCCAGCACATAGACGGCGGTCTTGGTGGTGAAGGCGCTCATGAACACCGCCCCGGTGACGGTCGCCTCCGGATAGGCGTCGGTGAGCCAGGCGTTGAGCGGCGGCACGGCTGCATTGAGCAGGAACCCGGCGAGAATCAGATAGGCGCCGGCGCCCATTCCTCCCCCGATTGGGCCTCCTTCTATCGGACCGAAGAGTAGCGAGCCCGTGGCGAGCCCGTGGAGAACGATGCCGCCCAACAGGGCGACGCCGCCGGTGATATGGACCATGAGGTAGCGGAACGCAGCGCGGGTCGCGCGCTCGCCTCCCTGGGCGAAAACCAGATAGGCAGAGGCAAACGCCATGCCCTCCCAGAACAGGTAAAGGGTCAGGTAGTCGCCGGCAAACACCACGCCGAGCGCACTGCCGACATAGACGAATGCCGCCACATGCTGGCCGGGGCGCGTCAGGTGCAGCGCATAGACCATGCCGATCAGGGCCATGATGGTGAAAACGGTGGCAAAGATGATCGTCAGCCTGTCGATCTTCGCAACGAGGATTTCCTGCCCGATAAACCGCGCCGCTCCGTAGCTGCCTGGTTGCACGGTGAGCACAGCAAGGATCGCCAGCACCGGGATCAGCACCAGATAGGCCTTGCGGATCGTCCCTTTCAGGAAGGGGATCGGCACGGCGCCAAGAATGAACAGCAAGGCGGGATGGACAAAGTCAGTCATAATAGTCCTCGCGCCGCATGAGTCCGCCCTGATGGCCGAGGAACTTGGAAACGAAAATCAGCAGCACGCAGGAGCCGAAGCCGTAGACGGCCGACCAGCCAGGCAGGCGCTCCCACAGGTATTCGGCATGTTCGCGGGAGACGAGAAAGTCGGCGACGACGATCAGGACGAGCACCAGATAGAACAACCGACGCCGCCGTGTCGCATGGGTCTCGTCGCCAAAGAAACCGACGATGCGCTCGATCATCTGACCACTCCTTCCGCCAAAGCGAGGAAATAGCCGGGGAAGACGCCCATCAAGACCGACAGAACGGCGGTCGCGACCAGAGGGACCGTCACCAGCGGAATTTCGCGGATAGTCGGCGGACTCTCCGGCGCCTCCGCCCCGAAAAAGGCGACGTAGCTGACCGGCAGGAAGTAGGCGGCGTTCAGGACCGAACTCGCCAGCAGCACGATCAGGAACGCGATCTCCCCCGCCTGAACCGAGCCGAGTGTCAGATACCACTTACTGACGAAGCCTGCGGTCGGCGGCACCCCTATCATGCTGAGCGAGGCGACGAAGAACGCCCCCATGGTCCACGGGAGCCTCCGGCCGATACCGGCCATGTCGCTGATGTTTCGCTTGCCGGACGCGCAATAGATCGACCCGGCGCAAAAAAAGAGAGTGATCTTGGAAAAGGCATGCGCCGCGATGTGGATGATTCCGCCGACCATCGCGACCGGCGAAAGGAGCACCGCGCCCAGCACCACGTATGAAAGCTGGCTCACCGTCGAATAGGCGAGCCGCGCCTTCAGGTCGTCGCGCGTCAGCGCGTAGACAGACGCCATCAGGATGGTGAACGAGACGAGATAGGCCGTCGCGATGCCCAGTCCCAACCCGCCCACAAGCCCCACGCCGAAGACATGGAACACCACCCGCAGCACGCAGAACACGCCCATCTTGACCACGGCGACCGCATGCAGGAGCGCGCTGACCGGTGTCGGCGCCACCATCGCGGCAGGCAGCCAGGCGTGCATCGGCATCACCGCGGCCTTGGCGAAACCGAAGAGATAGCAGAAATAGACGACCGTCAGCAGCGGCGCCGACGCATCGGCCTTTCCCAGCAGCCCCCCCGCCACGAAGTCGAGCGAACCCGCGATATGGTAGGTCAGCGCCAGCGCGGCAAGTAGCACGCTTTTCGATGCGCCCATCAGGTAGACGAGGTATTTGCGGCTGCCGGCCCATCCCTCCTCGTCCTCGTGATGGTAGACGAGCGGGTAGGTCACGAGGCTCAAGACCTCGTAGAAGATGACCAGCGTGAACAGATTGGCGGAGAAAGCGCCGCCGACGGCCGCCGCGAGGCTTGTGGCGAAACAGGCGAAGAATCGGGTCTGCGCGTGCTCGTTCAGGTGCCGCATGTAACCGATCGAATAGATCGCTGCCACGATCCACAGCAGCGACGAGACGGTGGCAAACACCATGCCGAGAGCATCGACCCGGAAGGCGAAGTCGATCCCCGGCAGAAACTCGAACAGGCGCAATTCGACCGTTCCGCCTGCGAGCACCGTCGGCGCCATCGAGGCGACAATTGCGAACATGACGATCGCGGCCAGTGGCGAGACCAGATCCCGGAGTTTCTCGCGCTTGTTCAAAAGGAGAACTGCAAGGGCCGCCAGACCTGCGACGGTGACGGCAGCCAGCGGCCGGATTGATATCACCGGGTCCAAGCCGCTATCCTTTCATCACGGTCACGTCGTCGACCTTGAGGGTGGATTTGTTCCTCACGAGGGCGACCAGGATGCCGAGGGCGACGGCAACCTCCGCTGCAGTGGTTGCGATGACGAAGATCGCAAATATCTGCCCGCGAAAATCGGCGTAGTAGCGCCCGAAAGCGATGAAATTGATGTTGACCGAGTTGAGCAGCAGCTCCAGCGACATCAGCACGATCAGGATATTACGCCTGACCAGCACGCCCGCCGCTCCGATCACGAAAAGGACCACTCCGAGCAAAACATACCACCACAGTGGAACCATCACCCCGACTCCTTCCGTGCCAGCATGATGGCGCCAACTAGCGCCGCCAGGAGGATGACGGAGGCGACTTCAAACGGCAGGAGATAGTCGGCGAAGAGTGTCGTGCTGAGCGCTCTGATCTGATCGCCGCCGCGTGCGGCGGCGGGCTCTGTCGCCGAAAAGCGGTCGCTCCAGAGCACCAGCACGAGCATCTCGATGCCGAGCAGGACGAGCAGCACCAGAGCTGGCAGGTTTCGGCCCGGCAAAAACCTCTGCAGCACCGCTTCGCGCACGTCGATCATCATGATCACAAACAGGAACAGGACCATGATCGCGCCGACATAGACGAAGATCTGGATGACGGCGAGCAACGGCGCCCCAAGCAGGACGAAGAGCGCCGAGATCTGCAGGAAACAGGCCATCAGTGCCAGCGCGCTGTGGACCGGATTGCGCGCGAGAACCACAGTCAGGGCCGTGATCACGGACACCGCAGCGAACAGAAGAAAGAACCCCTGGTCCATCGACGCCGACCCTCCGACGCGAACTGTCGCCCGGCGCGAGACGGCCGGATCTTGGATAGCGCCGCACCCACAAATTGTGCCCTAGTATCGGAGGTTCCACAAGATTATTCATCGGTGGTGTCGACGGTCTGCCTGATCAGCGACAACGACGTTGCCGCGGCGTCGCTGCGTTCCTCGGCGACGATCAGGCATGAAGCGCGCCGAACTCGCCTGTCATGCCTGATCGACTCGAACAGTATCAGTTGGAGCGTGGGCGGTCGGTGTCGGCCGCATTGGCCAGATACTGGATCACCAACGCATAGAATACAAATGCCGAGGCGGATCCAAGAACGCGTCCCCTCAGGAGTTGCAGGACACCGATCCCGGCCAGAGTCGAAGCCAGCATGGGGCTCCGCAGGAGTCGATGAGCGGCGTAAGCGTGCCAGAGAATTCGCTGGCGGTCCGAACGCCTTGCCTCGCACCGCCTGCAGAAGGGCGAGCCCGTCGAGCCCCACGCCGATACCCCCAAGAACACCGACATCGCCGCCGTGCTTCACCACTTGTTCGAGGGAGCGAGCACTGACCGTGCGGGACCGTGTCCTACGGAGTTCGAAGATGCGGCGCGCGGCGACATCGGCGCTGAGCGCGTCGATATCGCCGGAGGCCAAATGATATGCTGCCGGGGGGATTGGTCCGCAGGTTGCCGACAATCCCGTTTCCGGCGAGATCCCGGGCAACGTCCTGGAAGAATAACGGATCGCCGCGCTTTGAAGGAACCTTCAGGCGGACGCGTCCGGGCGACTGATGTTCGAGAAAGGCGAGCGGCAGCATGTCGTCCATCTCCCCTAATGTATGTTTCCTCAAATCGGAGCCGATTTAAGGGATAAAACATGCAGAAATTCAATGTGCTACAGCGACCTTTGCGCGTCTGAAAGGACGCGCGGCGCTGGACGGTAACCAACACGGACGGATCGGAGTATCGTCGGATACTCACGCTTGGCCGGGCGGCAGCGCCCACCCGAACAACTTGCATCAGAGCAGCTCTTGCCATGCTTGTTGATTGGGCGGTTGTCGAGCGTTGAAAGATTTTTCCCGCGACGACCCAAAAGACGCGTCGATGCAAAAAGAGGTTGAGCCATGGCCCCGGATCGTATTCGATCACTTGACACCCTAACCCCATCCTCCTCTCCCGGCACTATTCCGCCGCTCCGTGCCGAAGATGCCCTGCGACGTCGGCTGAAACGCAATCGCGCCCTGGCGACATCCCTTCTCATCGGCATGGGCGTCGTCTTCATTGGAACACACTTCATCGCCGCTCCCGGCTTCTCGATCGGACTTCTGCGCGCGACGAGCGAGGCCGGAATCGTCGGCGGTCTTGCCGACTGGTTCGCAGTGACCGCGCTCTTTCGGCACCCGCTAGGCCTCCCCATTCCGCACACGGCTATTGTGCCTAAGAGCAAGGAGCGCATCGGACAGACCCTGGGCCGTTTCATCGAACGACACTTCTTTACTCAGGAGGTGCTGATAAAGAAGTTGCGCAACGCTCACGCGGCGCAGCGTTTTGCGACCTGGCTCTCGGCCCCGGCGACTGCACCGGTCATCGCCAATGCTGTCGTCGCCGCAATGCCATATCTCGTTCGCTCATTGGACAGCCACGATCTGCGCGAGTTCGTCCGCCGGACCCTGGGCAAGCAGATTCGGCAAGCCGACATCGCGCCGGTGATAGGACGCGCGATTCACATGATTACCGAAAGCGGCGAGGCGGATGTCCTGTTCGAGCGCACCCTTGGTGTTGCCGCCCGATGGTTGGAAGAGAACCGCGACCAGATCTATTCCCTCGTTCAACAACGCAGTCGCTGGTGGATACCGCGGACCATAAACCGAAAAATTGCCGACGCGATCATCACCGGTTGTGCCGATCTCCTCAACGATTTGCGGGAGCCGGAGAGCGAGATCCGGCTGAAATTTCGCCAAGCACTCGCCGGGTTGATCGATGAGCTCCTCAACTCCTCGGAGCAGCGCAAGCAAATCAACGCTTCCAAGAATCGTATCCTCGATCACCCGGATGTTAAGGCATGGGTCGCGGCGGTGTGGCGCGAGACCTCACGGGTGACGCTTGAGGATCTGTCGCAGCCAAACTCAAAAGCGCGCGCAGCCGTTGAGAAAATCTGCATGCTCATCGGCAGGACCCTTGCGAACGACAATGCGATGTCGAGACACATCGATGAATTTCTGGAGGAACTTGCCGTCTATTTGGTTTCTTGGCGTCACGAGATCGGTGCATTTGTAGCGGAAGTGGTCAGAAGCTGGGACAGCCCAACGCTCGTCGAGCGCCTGGAACTCGTCGTCGGAAGCGATCTCCAATACATCCGCATGAACGGTACGATCGTGGGCGCCCTGGCTGGCTGCCTCATCTTCCTCGGCTCGCAGTTGATCGGTTGACGGTAGGCGGGGATGCCCGCGCGGAAAAGCGCCAGCGCTCACTGTAGTCAACCCCGCCAAGATCATCCGTAGCCAGAAAGATGTCGGCAGTCTCGCGCGCCGCCGAGAACCCGCCAAGACCTATGGCAATCCCGACATCGGCAGCGCGCGAGGCCGGACTGTCGTTGATGCCGTCGCCGATCATCGCCACCGTAGCCGCTGATTGCTGCAAGGCACGAATGACCTTGAGTTTCTGCGCGAGACAGACGCGGGAGAACGCGTGCACCCGGCGCAAGGTGGCGGTCAACTCCTGTGCCGTCATACTATCGAGTTCCTCGGCGTCGTTGATTTCGATATTGTCCGCACCATTGACGCCGACCTTTTCGGGGGCCGCCGCCCGTAAGAATGATCGTCTGGAGCCCGGCCTGATGAAGCGTCGCCATCAGGGCGTCCACACCCGGACGGACTGGATCAGCCAAGCCGACAAGACCAACCCATGTCAGGTCCGTAACCGGCAGTTCTGTTGACCTTCGGGCCTCCGCTGATGATCGGTGACGCCCGGGCGAGGTGTCCTCCTTGCCCGGAACAGACTCTCCGTGCATGCAAGCACCATTGGCCTCTGATTGTGGCATACGACCATCCCCCCCCCAGCCGCTTCCTGCCGGCGGTGATGTACAATCTGTTTTTTCCTATTTCACGCCGCTACGATGAGGCTTTCGACGCCTGACGGCGAGTGCCCGTATCAGCGGGCTCACGCGCCCCATTGGACCAGCTGCCATCTCCGCGCGCGCGTCAGCCACGAGATCCTCATAGCCCTCGCCCAGTTCCGCCGCAGCTATGCGTCCTTGATCGTAGGCGACAAGGCCCGGCCTTGATGATCGGCCTTGCGATGGGAACCGAATGGAGGATGCAGGTTTTCGCTCCTCCCTCGCAATTGAGGAACGGCCGCCGACGGCCATCATCGTGACCGACGCAGCGAAGCCACGCCGGAGATCGTCGCGGTCGTTCCCCGCTGGACCAACGGCCCGTCGACCTTGATCGTCATCGGGCGCGGCCTCTTACCGTGGATCGCCATGTCGATCAGGATTTCAGCCGCCTTCTGGCCCATTTCGTAGTTCGGCAGCACCAGTGTCGAAAGCGGCGGATGGGTGTAGCGCGCGAGTTCCTGATCGTCATAGCCCATCACCGACAGGTCCTCCGGCACGCGCAGCCCGCGCTCCGAGGCTGCTTCAAGCACCCCGATTGCCATCAGGTCGTTGCCGCAGAAGATCGCGGTTGGCGGATTGTCCATCGCAAGCAGGTCGAGGCCTGCCTCGTAGCCGCGCAATGGCAGCCAGTCGCCGTCGCGCACCAATGTCTCATCGAAGGCGATGTCGGCGGTGGCGAGCGCCTGCTTGTAGCCTTTGAGCCTGTCGATCGCCGCGTCCATCCACGGCTCGCCGTTGATAAAGCCGATGCGTCGGTGACCGAGGGAGGTCAGATGCGCGGTTGCGGCGAAGCCGCCGGCGACCTCTCCCGGCACGATCGCCATATGCTGGCGCGGCTCGGCATAACAATTCAACAGCACCGTCGGGATATCCGCCAGCTCGCGCGGGACGCTCACCCGGCGGGTGAAGATGGTCGCGTAGATGACCCCGGCGATTGCCGGATCGCGCAAGATGGCGCGCAGCACCGCGCTTTCAAGATCGGGATTGGAGCGGGTCGCATGGGCGGAGACGAGCAGTCCCTGCTCGAAGGCGTAGTCGCGAATTCCGTCGAGGCTGACGACTGGATGCGGGCTGGTCGATATCTCGTCGACGATGAAGGCGATCGTGTCCTTCTCGATCGCCGGTGCCCGGGCGAGGTCCTGACGTGTGTTCGGCAGCCGGTAGCCGATCTTCTGCGCGGCTTCGCGCACACGGGTCCTCGTTTCTGCCGAGATGCGGGCACCAGACATTTCGTTGAGCACGAGGGATACGCTCGATTGCGACACGCCGGCGATGCGCGCTACGTCCGTCATCGTCGGCCGGCCGCCGCTCGTTTCTTTCGGCGACGCGTTGCGTCCGTTGCCTTTCGCCATTTCGGCCCCCTGTCGGCGCTGCAGCGCCGCATTGATTTTTGCAAGTGCTAATAACTTTAGCCTTGACTGCTAATATTATTAGCGCAAGGTTTGCCCATGTGAAGCACAAAGTGCTCGCATCCGGTAGAGGAGTACCGGCAAACCGGGAGGAGAGAACACGATGAACAGGATCTCACGTCGCGCCTTCATGCTTGCCGCCACGGCGGCCGGCGCAATCGCCGTCGCCGGCACGGTTGCCTTCGCTGAGCTGCCCAAACTCGCACAGAAGGAAACCTACAAGGTCGGCTTCGCGCAAACGGAGTCCAACAATCCCTGGCGCATCGCCCAGACCAACAGCATGAAAGCGGAGGCTGAGAAGCTCGGCCATCAGCTCGTCTACACCGATGCCGCTGGATCCGCCGCCAAGCAGGTGGCCGACGTCAACTCGATGATCGCTCAGGGCGTCGACCTGATCTTCCTGGCGCCGCGCGAAGAAAAGCCGTTGATCCCGGCCGTCATGGCCGCCAAGAAGGCTGGCATCCCCGTCATCTTGCTCGACCGCAGCGTCGACCCGTCGCTTGCCAAGGCCGGTGAGGATTACGTCACCTTCATCGGCTCGGATTTCATCGAGGAAGGGAAGCGCGTTGCCGAGTGGCTGGTCAAGAATGCCAACGGCAAGTCGAAGATCATCGAGCTTGAAGGCACGACCGGCTCGTCGCCCGCCAATGATCGCAAGAAAGGTTTCGACGAAGCGATCAAGGCGGCGGGCGGCTTCGAGATCGTTGCCTCGCAGACGGGCGATTTCGCACGCGACAAGGGTAGGCAGGTCGCCGAAGCCCTGCTGCAGGCACATCCGGATGCCGACATCGTCTATGCGCACAACGACGAAATGGCGATAGGTGCGATTGCGGCAATCGAAGCGGCGGGCAAAGTCCCGGGCAAGGACGTGCTGGTCTTGTCGATCGACGGCGGCAAGGAAGCGGTTCAGGCCGTAATCGATGGGAAGATCGCTGCGGTCGTCGAATGCAATCCGCGCTTCGGGCCCAAGGCCTTCGAGACGATGCTGCGCTATGCCAAGGGTGAGAAGATCGATCCCTGGGTCATAAACGAGGACAAGTTCTACGACTCGTCAAACGCGGCTGCCGAACTCGCCAACGCTTACTGACATCCGCCTTCCAGGCCGGAGCAACAATGCCGCTCCGGCCGGTGGCGAGCTGCTGCAGCGATCTTTGCCCACCAATTCAGACGCGCGGCGCTCTAGGCGTGGTACAATCAGCGATGCCCAGGCTCAATTATCGGCGGTCCGCGGCAGAAGACAGATCGGCATCCGGAGGGACTTATGCTTCTGTCCATGCAGGGCATTTCCAAGTCGTTCAACGGCATTCCCGCGCTTCGCTCGGCCTCTCTTGACGTGGGCGAAGCCGAGGTGATGGCGCTTGTCGGGCAGAACGGCGCAGGCAAGTCGACACTGATCAAGATTCTCACCGGCGCTTACCGGCGCGACGAGGGGACGATCGTCTTTGCCGGAGAGGAGGTCGCCTTCTCCATGCCAGCGGAAAGCCAGGCCCGGGGCATCGCGACGATTTACCAGGAGATCAATCTCGCCCCGCAGCGATCCGTTGCAGAGAATATCTATCTGTCGCGCGAGCCGCGGCGCTTCGGCTTGATCGATCGCTGCGCGATGCGCGAGGGTGCCGCTGCGGTGTTGCGGAACTTCAATCTGGAGATCGATGTCGACGCACCCGTCGCTCGCTTCAGCGCTGCCACCCGGCAAATGGTGGCGATCGCGCGCGCCGTGACGCAAAGGGCGCGGCTGGTCATCATGGACGAGCCGACCTCGTCTCTCGATGAACGGGAAGTGGCCATTCTTTTTGACACGATCCGAACGCTGAAACGGGACGGCGTCTCGGTCATCTTCATCGGCCATCGCCTCGACGAGCTCTACCGGATTTGCGACCGGGTCGCGATCATGCGTGACGGCAAGACCGTGGCCACCAGCGCGATGGCGGACATGCCCAAGCTGGCACTGGTGCGGCACATGCTGGGAAAGGAACTTGCAGCCTTCGAAGCGATCGCCAAGGACGCCGACGAGGGCACGCGGAGGCCGGTGCGGCTGTCGGTGCAGAATGCAGGATCCGGCGTCCGTGTCCGGGACGTCAGTCTTTCGGTCCGCGAAGGCGAGATCTCCGGACTTGCCGGCCTGCTCGGCTCCGGCCGCACCGAAACCGCCAATCTGATCTTCGGCGCCGACCGCCTGGAACGCGGCGAAATCCGGTACAACGGCCAAACGCGCTCCTATCGCCAGCCTGCGGACGCCATCGCCGACGGCATCGGCCTCGTCGCCGAGGATCGGAAGGTCGACGGCATCATCCCTGACATGAGCATCCGCGAAAACATGACGCTCGCGCTTTTGCCGAAGCTGAGCCGCGCCGGCATCATTGATCGTGCGCGCCAGGATGAAATCGTCGAACGCTACATTACCGCGCTCGGGATCAAGTGCGCCTCGCCGGACCAGCCAATCAAGGAACTCTCTGGAGGCAACCAGCAGAAGGTCCTGCTTGGCCGATGGCTCTGCACCGACCCGAAGCTGCTGATCGTCGACGAACCGACCCGCGGCATCGACATCGGCGCGAAATCGGAAATCCTCCGCCTCTTGCGCCGGCTCGCTGACGAAGGCCTCGGCGTACTGATGATTTCCTCCGAACTCGAGGAACTGCTGGCCGCGGCCGACCAGGTCACCGTTCTCAGCGACGGGACGTCGGTCGCCGTACTGCCGCGCAAGGACCTAAGCGAGGCGGCGCTCTTTGCCGCCATGGCGCACCAGGTGGAATAGCATGACGACGATCGAGACACAGGCTGCCGCAGACGCAGTTCCCTCCGGCAAACGTTTCTACACACTCGCCGGACGTTACGGCACATTCGCCGCCTTCCTGGCGCTGATCCTTTTCAACGTCGTCTTCACTCCGAACTTCCTGTCGCTGCAGACGCTCAACGTCAATCTCACCCAGGTCGCCACCATCGTCATCGTCGCCACCGGCATGACCCTGGTGATCGCCACCGGCGGCATCGACCTCTCCGTCGGCTCCCTGATGGCGATCGCCGGCGCGCTCGCGCCGATGATTTTCATGGGAACGCTCTTTCCGATATCGAACATGCCGGTCGCGGTCGCACTCGCGCTCGTTCTGCCGGTCGTCGTCACCGGCCTGCTTGGTCTCTTCAATGGTTTCCTGGTAACCCGTTTCGCAATCCAGCCGATCATCGCGACCCTCGTGCTCTTTATCGCCGGCCGCGGCATCGCCCAGGTGATGACCAACGGCAACCTGCAGGTTTTCAGGAACGAAGGCTTCCAGTTCATCGCAATGGGACGCGTCGCCGGCATTCCTGCGCAGGTGATCCTGATGGCGGTGATCGCAGCGATCGCCTGGGCCGCGATCCGCTATACGGTTTTCGGGCGGCAGATCATCGCGGTCGGCGGCAATGAGAAGGCAGCCCGGCTGACCGGCATGCCCGTCCCGCGCGTCAAGCTCATCGTCTACATGATCAGTGGCGCGCTTGCCGGGGTGGCCGGGCTGATCGTCGTCGCACGCAATTCCGCGAGTGACGCGAACCTCGTCGGCCTCGGCATGGAACTCGACGCGATCGCCGCGGTCGCCGTCGGCGGCACGCTGCTCACCGGCGGCCGAGCGAATGTCATCGGAACGGTGGTCGGTGCCCTGGTGATCCAGCTGGTGCGCTACACCCTGCTTGCCAACGGCGTGCCGGACGCCGCCGCGCTGATCGTCAAAGCGGCCCTGATCGTGCTCGCGGTGTTTATCCAGCAGCGCGCCGGCAAGTCATGAACGAGGTAGGTCGTGAAGGAGAAATGTCGATGGACGCATTCCTCAAGGCTCTAGCGCCCAGATCCTCCGGCGACATGGCGCGTCTAGGCGTGATCCTGGCGCTGTTCGGCCTGATCCTGTTCGGAGCGCTGCGCTACGACAACTTCCTGTCTCAGTACAACATATTGAGCTTCCTGCGTTACAATTCGATGTTTGCCCTGATCGCGCTCGGCATGGCCTTCGTCATCATGACCGGCGGCATCGATCTCTCCGTCGGCG
>NZ_JASKLR010000017.1:0-7850 GCF_030124325.1 Sinorhizobium sp. 8-89 | reverse complement strand
GCGGCACGGCGGCCATGGCGAGCGTCATCGCCGCGCTTCTGTCTCCCTATCACTGGGCGGCAGGTCTCTTCGGCGGTATTGCAGCCGGCCTCGCGGTTGGCGCGCTGAACGGCTTCATCGTTACGGTGATGCGCATCCAGCCCTTTATCGCGACGCTCGCAACCATGCTCGCGGCCTATGGCACCGGCTTGCTGCTTGCCGGCAACCAGTCGGTCTCGGTTTCCTACGACAGCGGCTTCACGGCGATCGGACAGGACGATTTTCTCGGCTTTCCCATTCCGGCCTGGGTCGCCCTTCTCGCTTATATCGCGGGCTGGCTGGTGCTGGAGCGTCTGCCCATCGGCCGCCACGTGCTTGCGATCGGCGACGGCGAAGCGACAGCCGCGCTGATGGGCCTCAAAGTCAGGCGAACCCTTGCCGCCGTCTATCTCGGCTCCGGCGCGCTCGCGGGGCTCGCAGGCGTGATCCTTGCCTCGCAGTTCGGCGCCGGGCAACCGACCGAGGGCGTCGGCTGGGAACTCTTCGCGATCGCCTCCGTGGTGGTTGGCGGCACGCTTCTGACCGGCGGCTCCGGCTCCGTCGGGGCGACGCTGGCGGGTGCCCTGCTGCTCGCGATGGTGTTCAACATCCTGAATTTCGAGAACGGTCTCGGATGGATCTCGCTTTCCGCCTATTGGCAGTCCGTAATCCGGGGCGGCTTCCTGCTCATCGTCGTCGTCCTTCAGGCGCGGCTAATGTCGCGTCGCACGGGTGAGGAGAGCGTTTGAGCGGCGGCACCGGCGCCGGCTGCGTGACGCGCCCCAAGCAGCACGAAAACCAAGAGGAGATAGGATGAATACGACCGCAACACGCGAAGCCCGACTGGACTATGATCTCGCCGCCTGCGTCGAAGCCTTGCAACGGGACGGTATTACCGGGCTGAAGGGCGCCTTTTCGCGCGAATGGGCGGAGGCCATGCGCGAGGATATGATGACCGCTTTCTGGTCGGCCATTCAGCGACCGGGCGGTGCCGTCGGCCGAGGGCCACGCCGCTGGTATGTGGAGGTCCATCCGCAGGACTTTTCCGGCTTCGTCGATCTCGTCACCCATCCCTGGGTCGTCGGCATGTGCGAGGCGGCCCTCGGACCCGACTACCAGATCGTCGAAATCGGTTTCGACGTGCCGTTTCAGGGCGCCAAATACCAACCGTGGCATCGCGACTTCCCCTCCCCGCCGGAGACCTATGTCGAGCGCCGCATCACCTCGCTTGCCTTCAACCTGACGGGCGTGGACGTCACCGAGGATATGGGGCCGTTTGAGATCGCACCTGGAACCCAATGGCTCGACGGTCGGGAATGGAAGCATGAAATGTTTCCGCCCAAGGAGGTATGGCCGGAGTTTCAGAAGCTCGCGACGCGCAAGTATCCGAAGCTCGGCGATGTTTCATGCCGTTCCGCGCTCACCATCCATCGGGGGACGGAACACGGCTCGCCGATCGCCCGCCCCGTCCTGGTTCTCGGCGCCGACGCGCCCGGCGCGGGCCACGCCGAATTACACGACATGATGGTGACAAGGGATTATTACGACGCCCTGCCGGAGATGGTGAAGAAACATCTGGTCTGCAGGGTCGTCGATGAGCTGATCCCGGTCACCCAGAAACACGACATCGAAGGTTTGGTGATGGGTTCGACGCCAACCTGACATGCAGGCGGCTTGAAACCCCTGCACAGAGCAGCAACACCTGATGGCCCGTGACAGAACCGCGCAGGTTTTATCACATGACAAAAGATATATTGTGTATGGATCTTTAATCGCCTAATCGCTTCGACATCGACCATCGCATAAAGAATGGAGACATGATGTCGAAGCCCTTGAGCGAAACCACCAAGGCAATTATCCGCGCTACAGTGCCTGCGCTTGCGGCCCATGGCACGACGATAACGGCGGCAATGTACAAACGCCTTTTTCAGGATCCCGAAGTGCGGGAACTCTTCAACCAGTCCAATCAGGGCGAAGAAGGACGGCAGACTAAGGCATTGGCGCATGCGATCCTTGCCTACGCCCAGAATATCGACAATCTTGACGTGCTTGCCGGGGCAGTCGAGCGCATAGCCCAGAAGCATGTCGGGTTGAACATTCGGCCGGATCACTATCCGCATGTCGCAACCGCGCTGCTCGGTGCGATCAAGGAAGTCCTCGCGGACGCCGCAACCGATGACGTGCTGACGGCCTGGGGCGAAGCCTTCTGGTTTCTCGCCCACATTCTCATCGGTCGCGAGGAACAGATCTATGGCGATCTTCATTCTTCGGTTGGCGGCTGGACCGGATGGCGCCGCTTTCGTATCGACGCCAAGGTCCCCGAAAGCGATATCATTACCTCATTCATCCTGCGTCCGGTCGACGGTGGCCCCGTCATCCGTCACCGGCCGGGTCAGTATCTGACCTTTCGTGTCGCCGTTGGGGGCCTGCCGTTGCAGCGCCGCAATTACAGCATCTCATCCGCGCCAAATGGCGAGAGCTACCGAATATCCGTAAAACGCGAGCCCCATGGCCTGATCTCCAACCTCCTGCACGACGACTTGCAGGTCGGATCCGTCCTGGACGTCGCTCCGCCGACGGGTGATTTCTACCTTGCCGAGGAACAGGAAAGACCGGTCGTTCTGCTCTCGGGCGGGGTCGGGTTGACGCCCATGGTGGCCATGCTCGAGGCTATTGCCGCGAACGGCAACCGACGGCCGGTCCATTATGTCCACGGCGCGCAGGATGGACGCGTGCACGCCATGGCCAAGCACGTTCGCGCCCTGACGGCAAAGCAACCGCATATGAAGTCGGCGGTCTTTTATCAGTCGCCTCGGACAGGGGACCAAAAGGGCGTGCACTACGACCATGACGGCTTCATCACTCTGGACTGGCTTGCCGCCAACACGCCGATCAAAGAAGCGGACTACTACATCTGCGGTCCGAAGCCATTCCTGGCGACCTTCGTCAACGGTCTTGCGAAATCCGGCGTGCCGAACGACAGAATTCATTACGAGTTCTTCGGGCCGGCCGACGAGCTGGCCGCATAGGCGCTCACTCGATCAACCAGCCTGTGACGGCACCGTGCGTTTCAGACGCGCCGCTGTGGCATTTTTAGTTGCTGCAGGTTTTCCGGAGCGCATCGATTGCGCTCCGGCCATTCCCTCGGGTCCGGGGGAATCTTCCTCGCTCTTTTAGGTTCCCATTTAAATAATGGATGAACGAGATATCTTTAGGCCGTAACTCTTCATGGAACTTGGACCACCAATATGCGGCTGACAGTCTATTCTGACTATGCGCTTCGCCTGATGATGTATCTCGGGCTGAACGACGGCCGCCTTTCGACAATCGCGGAGATCGCGGAAGCCTACGACATCTCTCGCGCCCACCTCATGAAGATTACCCACGAACTCGGCCAGAAGGGCCTCATCCGTACGGTGCGTGGACGCCACGGCGGCATGCGGCTTGGCCGCGCCTCTTCCGAGATCAGCGTCGGCGATATCGTACGGGCCTGCGAACCCGACTTTGCGGTCGTCCCCTGCCTCGAAGCGGGTGCCGGTACCGTTTGTGCCCTTCAGCCCGCCTGCGTGCTGAAGCGCGCCCTTGCCGCGGCCGCCGCGGCTTTCCTCGACGTCCTTGACGGCTACACCTTGGCCGATCTGCTTCGTCCTTCCGTTCCGCTTCGGCAATTGCTCGGGATCGAAGGACCAAAGCCCGAGCCCGCTGGCGCGTGAGGCTACCAGCGGATGGCAGGGTCAGGCATCTTGTCGGACGCGCAAAGGTCGCTGTAGCCATTTGAATTGCTGCATGTTCTTATCCGTGAAGTGGGAAGGCAGCAGCACACGGGAGGAACAGGGCCTTGGCAGACAATCCGCTTTACGACATCCGCGACGAACGTTTCCGCACCCTGACCGTCGGCAACGCGGCGCTCGAAGAACTTTATCGCGGCTGCCGCTGGGCGGAAGGGCCGGTCTGGTTTTCCGATCTCAACTGCCTGATCTGGAGCGATATTCCGAACGAACGCATGCTGCGATGGACGCCAGAGGGAGGCGCTTCCGTCTTCCGCTCGCCTTCGAATTATGTGAACGGCAATACCCGCGACCGCCAGGGCCGACTGATCTCCTGCGAACACGGTGGCCGGCGCGTGACGCGTACCGAATATGACGGCCGCATCACCGTGCTCGCCGACAGCTACCAGGGCAAGCGGCTGAACTCGCCAAATGATGTCGTGGTGCGCTCCGACGGTTCGATCTGGTTCACCGATCCGACCTACGGCATCATCTCGGACTACGAGGGCCACAAGGCAGAACCGGAACAGGCGACGCGTAACGTCTATCGCATCGATCCTCTGTCCGGCGCCATCGAAGCCGTGGTCACCGATTTCATCCAGCCGAACGGCCTCGCCTTCTCCCCGGACCAAAAGCAGCTCTATATCGCCGACTCGGGATCGGCCAGCCATGAAGTCCCAAGCCATATCCGCGTTTTCGATGTGGCCGATGATGGCACACTGATAAACAGCCGCTATTTCTGCTCAATCGACAACGGCAACCCGGACGGTTTCCGCTTCGACGTCGACGGAAACCTGTGGTGCAGCGCCGCCGACGGGGTTCATTGCTTCGCACCGGATGGCAAGCTGCTCGGCAAGATCCTTGTGCCACAGACGGTATCAAACCTCACTTTCGGTGGCCCGAAGAAGAACCGCCTCTTCATCACCGCCACCCAGTCGCTCTATTCGATCTACACGACGACGAACGGCGTGCAATATCCGTAGGCATCAGCGCTTTCACGGTGGCGCCGTTGAGGCCAGCTTTTGTTCATCTCCGTCAATAAACCGGCGAGAGGCAGCGCAAACTTGCGCTCAGTGCAGGCCGAACTCACGAAACAAATCCTTGCGATATTGGACGAAGCGCGTCTCGCTTCGATCGCGTGGCCGGGCGAGATCGATCTCTATGGTCTTCGGGTTGCCGTCCTTGTTTTTGGGAAGAACCAGGACACGATCTGCGAGGTAGATCGCTTCCTCGAGGTCGTGCGTGACGAGAACCATCGTCACGTTCTCATCCCGCCATATTCGCTCCAGTTCCTCCTGCATCGTCAGCTTGGTCATCGCATCGAGCGCGCCGAATGGTTCATCGAGCAGCAGGATTTCCGGCTGAACCGTCAGCGCCCGCGCGATGCCGACCCTTTGCGCCATGCCGCCAGAGAGCTGCTTGGGGTAGGCATCGGCGAATTCAGCCAATCCGACCAAGGAGATGTAATGGCGCGCTCGTTCCTTGGCATGACGGGCATCGCCGCCTCTGACTTCGAGCCCGAACGCGACGTTCTCAAGGACCGTCAGCCAGGGAAGCAGACGTGGCTCCTGGAAGATGACGGCGCGTTCGTTCCCAACGCCCGTGATCGGCTCGCTGTCGATGAGCACCTTGCCCGCATCTGCGGCTTCGAGACCCGCGAGGATGCGCAGCAAGGTCGTCTTGCCCGATCCGCTGGCCCCGACGATCGCGAGGCATTCGCCGGAACGGATATCCAGATTGACGTTCCTGAGAACTCTGAGCGAGCGCCCGCTGATCTGGAAGGATTTCGAGAGATCGCGCAGCGCGATCTCCCCCTTTCGCGAAGTCTGGACGTACTCCATGAGTGGACCTCAGTTTGCCGCAGCGCTGGCGCTGGTCTGGAGCAGAAGATCGGATGCCTTGTACTTGCCCTGGGGCAGGCTGCCCTCGCGCTCGAGAACGCCGATCCAGAAATCGAGATCTCTTTCGGTCGCATGCGCGCCCGGCCGCAACCCGAAGCCGGTCCAGTGCTTGGCCAGTGCGCCGTTCTCGCCGCGTTTCTCGAGAATTTTTGCAAGCAGCGCCCGTGCTTCTTCCGGATTTTCCCTCGACCAGTCGGCCGCGCGGGCGGACTGCTCGACGAAATTCCTGGCCGCATCCGGGTGTTCCTCGACAAAGTCGCGGCGAAGAACGGCAAAGCCGCCGGCAATCTCACCAAGCACGTCGGTATCATCGAAGACCGCGCGGACGCCGCCATTGGCTACGATCTGGCCGTTGAACGTTGCCTGCCAATATCCGACAGCCGCGATGTCGACCTGCTTCGAGCGCAACGTCTGCTCCAGCTGCGGGCCTGGCACGGTGACGAGGTTGGCGGCATTCTGCGGCAGGCCCTTGCTGTGCAGCGCTTCCCTTACCGCATAGTCGAGGTGGGCGCCGAGCGTGTTCACCGCAATGGTCTTGCCGGCGATATCCTCGATGGATTTGATCGGGCTGTCTTCGAGCACGTAGAAGATGCTCTTCACCTGCTCGTTGATGCCGTTGGTCGGATAGGCGGCGACAAAATCGTTGCCGCTGGCGATCGAGTTGATGACAGCCGACGTCGCTGCAGACCCTATGTCGACGCTACCGGATGCGAGCCCGAAGAGCGACTCCGGGCCGCCGCTCGCATAGCCGACGTTCTCGAGCTTGATGCCCGTGCCGTCGAAATAACCAAGTTCGGACGCGAGCTCGTGCGCCGATAGGCTGCCATGGCTCGCCAGGTAGCGCAGGATCACCTGATCCGAGGACTGCGCCGCCGCATATCCGGAGAGGCCGATGGCAAACAGGGTGCCAAGACCGAGGGAGCGAATGGAGATGGTCATATGTTCGTCTTTCCTTGTTGAAGAGGTGAACTCGAAGCACCGTGCTAAAGCGCGTGGCGCGCGCTTTAGGTCTTTGTTTGCGTGCATGTCGTTGTCCCGAAACCGCTGCTCACTTTCCGGCGACATGCATTAGATCGAAACATCGCTCCAACGGCACAGGCGGCGCTGCGCGAACACAAGCGCGTAGTTGGCGATGAGCCCAAGCCCCGCGAGGATGAAGATCGCCGCGAACATGAGGGGTATCTGGAAGTTGTACTGGGCGTTCATGACCTGGAAGCCGACCCCCTTGTTCGCGCCGATCATCTCGGAGGCGATCAGCAACAGGAGTGCGGTCGTGGCGCTCAATCGCAGGCCGACAAAGATGGAGGGAATGGCTCCGGGCAGGACGACGCGCCGGAAGACGGTCGATCGAGACGCTCCGTAGACACGCGCCATCTCGATCAGCTTCGAATCGACTTCCTTGACCCCGCTGATCGTGTTCAAAAGCAGCGGAAACAACGTCGCCCAGAAGATGACGAAAACCTTGGATGCCTCACCGAGCCCGAGGAGCAGGATGAACACCGGATAAAGTGCGAGTGCCGATGTCTGCCTGAAGAGCTGAAGGATCGGGTCGAGTGCGTTCTCGATCGGGCGTACCTGTCCCATGAAGAGCCCGAGCGGTATCGCCACCACCACGGCGGCCAAGAATGCCAGGCCCGATCGTTGCAGACTGATGGCTATGTCGTCGAGCAAGGCCCCGCCGAAGACCCCTCTCCACATGGCGGAAAGGATCGCGTCGATCGGCGGAAAAACGGCGGGATTAAGCCAGCCGCTGCTGCTGGCGCCTTGCCACAAGACGAGGAAGGCGAGCAGAACCCCGTAGCGCGACAGCCAGTGGCGAAGTTTAACGCCGGCCCATTGAAGATGCTCTTCGGCTTTCGCGCCACCAGCGCCGCCGAGGATTGATCTATCGACATCCTGCAAGCTCATCTGCCTGCCCTCCTCTTTGGCGTTTCATTCGTCGGCCTGAACGGTCTCGCGAGATTGCGACCACGGGTTTGCCGGTCTGGGGAGGCCGAGGTTTTCGCGAAGCGTGCGGCCTTCGTACGCGGTCCGGAACAGCCCCCGACGCTGCAGTTCGGGGATCACTAGGTCGACAAAGTCGTCGAGCGCGCCGGGAAGCCACGGCGGCAGGATGTTAAACCCATCCGCGGCTTCGTTGCGGAACCACTCCTCGAGCTGATCG
>NZ_JASKLR010000016.1:117868-118619 GCF_030124325.1 Sinorhizobium sp. 8-89 | reverse complement strand
GCTTCCCGACAACGGCTATTTCCGGGCGAAGGTCGCGCAGGAAAACCTCATCAAGGCATCAGGCATTCCCTACACCATCCTGCGTGCCACGCAGTTCTTCGAATTCGTTGCCGGCATTGCGCAATCGGCCACCGTCGGCGAGGAGATTCGCCTGTCGCCGGCGCTGTTCCAGCCGATCGCGTCCGACGATGTGGCGGCGGCGCTTGCCGATGTCACGGTCGCACCGCCCGTCAACGGCACGGTCGAAGTCGCCGGCCCCGAGGCCATACCGCTCGATGAAGTGGTCCGGCGTTTCCTCGGCGCAAAGCAGGACACGCGCAAGGTCGTGCCGGACGTCCACGCACGCTACTTCGGCTCCGTTCTCGACGATCAGTCGCTCACCCCTGGCACGAGCCCCCGCCTGGGTGCGATCCGGTTCGATGACTGGCTCGGTCAGCAAGCCGCCCACTGAGATCCTGGAAAGCGTCGGCCCGGCGCCGCCCGCGCCTTCACGACAGTCACACTTGAAGGAGAATTGCCATGTTTACACGATTTCTCGCAAGCGTTGCCTTCGCAGCGCTCTCCATCACCGCGGCCTCGGCCGACGACGGACACACGGACAAGGTGACGGTGGTCTTCGATCGCGCCCTTCCGAACGTTCCCGGCAAGAGCATGAAGGGTGTTCTCGTCGAATACCAGCCTGGCGGCTCCTCGCCCGGCCACACGCACCCGGACTCCGCCTTCATCTATGCGACGGTGCTCGAGGGCGCGA
>NZ_JASKLR010000016.1:0-117858 GCF_030124325.1 Sinorhizobium sp. 8-89 | reverse complement strand
AATGGCGAGCCGGAAAGGGTCTACAAGGCCGGCGAGAACTTCTACGAAGAGCCCGGCGCTCGCCATGGCGTCAGCAAGAACGCCAGTGACACGGAACCCGCAACCCTGCTGGCCGTCTTCGTCCTCGACACCGACGAAAAGGAACTGACCACGCCCATCAAGGAGTGAGCCGATCGAAGCCTTCCTCGACGCCCGGCGGCAGGCTCACTGCTGCCGGGCGCTTCGATTCCGGACCATCCTGCCCGGCCGGATGCTCTGGTAAGTCCGAACTTTTGAGCCTACTCTCCGCTGCAGCAGAACGCCCGTTCGAGAGGGGCTTGGGGCATGGCAGGCCTGAAGGACCCTGTAAACGCGCTTGCGGCCGTCGGGCTGGCGCTCGGCGGCGTGTTCGGCATGGCCGGGACGATGATGGGCGATCCGAACCTGCAGGCGCTCGCCTGGGCGATCGACGGCAGCGGACTGGTGATGGCCTCCGCCCTGCTCGCCCTGAAGTTCCACAGGGCGGGAAGCGAGATCGTCGCCGCCGGCTTTCTCGTCTTTGCAATCGCCGAGGGCGTCATCATGTCCGGAACGGCGGCAGGCCCGAGCGCCAGCGTCCCCTCCTTCGGCGCAGGCATCGCGCTCTGGGCGACCGCGCTCCTCGTCATCAGCATACCAAGGCACTTCCCGACATGGGTCCGCGCCTTCGGCATCGTCGCTGCGGTCCTTTTCCTGGTGACCGCCGCACGCATTTTCTCAGGCGAACAGGTGCTGCCCACCGCCTCGCCGCTCCCCTTCTTCGCCTATCCCTTCCTCGTCGCCACC
This sequence comes from Sinorhizobium sp. 8-89, assembly GCF_030124325.1. Classification (GTDB taxonomy): domain Bacteria; phylum Pseudomonadota; class Alphaproteobacteria; order Rhizobiales; family Rhizobiaceae; genus Sinorhizobium. Next base: position 117,054 of record NZ_JASKLR010000016.1, on the reverse strand, counting down.
TTCGCCGGCTGGATCTGGGCGCTATCAAGGGAGACCTGAGCGGACGATCGCGTCTCCAACGGACCCGATAGCGGCGAGCTAAGGCGGCAACGGGCAGATTCAGCCAGGTCGCGAGCGCGATGGATCAGTCGTCCTTCCCTCGGCGTGGGGTAACGTTCCAGTGTCGGCCCCGTGCGGACTTTCCTAGCCGCCGCAACGGAAATGGGCGGAAACCGCCCTTCCCCTTACCCGCACGGCTGCTATCATCCGCGGGATGACCAAGGAAGCCGATGCCACGCCGCTCGGCGAGAGAACCGTTGTCAGCCGTCGAGGCGGGGTCGTCATCCGCGAGACGGGCCCCTGGGCTCCTTCGGTCCATGCTCTGTGCGCCATCTTGAGGATGCCGGCTTCGCCGGCGCGCGTCGTCGGAGACGGCTTTGACGAGCAGGGCCGCGAAGTCCTCACCTATATCGACGGCGATGTCATCAACCCGGCCCCCTGGTCGGACGAGGCTGTTCACGCGCTGGGCGGCCTCATGCGCCGGCTGCACGATGCGACCGCCTCCTTTCGGCCGCCGGAAAATGCGATCTGGCGCCCCTGGTTTGGCCGGAACGTCGGCACGCCGGACATCGTCGGGCACTGCGATGCGGCCCCCTGGAACGTGGTTTCGCGAGACGGCAAGCCGGTCGCGCTGATCGACTGGGAGGCGGCGGGCCCGGTCGATCGCCTGACCGAGATCGCCATGGCCGCCTGGAACAACGCCCAACTCTATGACGACGACGTCGCGAAGATGAACGGCCTGCCCGATGCCGCATGCCGCATGCGCCAGATGCGCATCTTCGCGGACGGCTACGCACTACCAGCCGGCGAGCGCCACCGGCTCGGCTACAGGATCATCGCGTTCGCAGCCGAGAGCGCTGCGAACGAGGTGATTGAACAGCAGATCACGCCCGACACCGAAAACGCCCCGCGCGTCTGGGGCATCGCCTGGCAGACACGCAGCGTCGCCTGGCTCATCCGCAACCGTGATGCCTTGGAAAAGGCGTTGAAGTGAGACGGACGGGACATGGCGGTAAGGTGCCGATGCGAGGGGGTTCCCTCGCGGGCATTACATCCATTCGTCACGACTTCCGGGTAGCCTGTAACGGGAGGGTTCTGGCGGCTCCATCGTTTTGCCGCACAACCTGACGCCACGCGCCTCGACGACAGCACGGGCAAGTGGCGCGGGTCACCGAGGATGAAAAATGAGCAAGTCTGCCAACCTGGCTCTAGCAGCCCTCTTCGCGGCAACGATCGCCGCCGGCGCCTCTCCCGCATTTGCAGCGGGAAGCTACTACAAGGGCATATCGGCAACGCGCATCAATGACGGACACCGGAGCGGCAAATTTAACCCCGGAGCCAAAGGCGTGAACAAGCCGCCGCCGAGAAACGGCGCGTACTACAAGGGTATTTTCCGCAGGTAGGAACGGGAAACGCCACCGGCGACCGTGCTCCAACTCGCCTGCCGCTCAATCCACTCTCCGCCCCGCGCAAACCTCGCGCACACATGCGCGCAGCCAGCGATGCGCCGGGTCGGCGTCGAGGCGCGGGTGCCAGAGCATGGAAACCGTGATCTCCCGTGCGAAGACCGGCAGGGGAAAACTGTGCATGCCGGCCCGGAGCGCCCCCGTATGCCGCTCGGGAACGCTCGCGATCAGGTCGGTGGCGCGGGCGAGCGCGAGTGCGGCGGCAAAGCCGCCGACGATCGTCACGATATCGCGCTCGAGCCCGAGTGCCTCCAGCGCCTCGTCGAGCGGCCCTTTGTCGAGGCCGCGCCGCGAGACGAGCACATGCCGGCCGGCGGCGTAGCGGCCGGGCGTCACCTCGCCCTCGCAAAGCGGGTGCCCCAGCCGCACGACGCCGACGAACCGGTCGCGGAACAGCGCCTGTGTGCGCACCTCCGGACTGATCGCCTCACCCACCACGCCGGTTTCGAGGTCGACGGTCGCCTCGCGAAGCGGTCCGCTGTCCCTGTCCGGTTTAGGCACGAAACGCAGCCGCACGCCGGGCGCTTCCCGGCTGACGCGGGCGATCAGGTCCGGCCCGAAATTCTCCACGAAACCGTCGCTGGTCCTGAGCGTGAAGGTTCTGACCAGCCGTTCGAGGTCGAGCTTTTCCTGCGGCCGCAGCACCGCTTCCGCCTCCTCTACGAGCCGGCCGACCCGCTCGCCGAGTTCGAGCGCGCGGGGCGTCGGCACCAGGCCGCGCCCTGCCCGGACCAGCAGCGGATCGCCCGTCGCCTCGCGCAGCCGCGCCAGCGCCCGGCTCATCGCCGATGGGCTGAGCCGCAGCCGCCTGGCAGCGCGGGCAACGCTGCCTTCCGACAGCAGCACGTCGAGGGTGGCAAGCAGATTGAGGTCAGGTTTCGACATGCGCCGACTATAGCCCATAGTGACATGGCGTCAAACGCACGAATTAAGTGCAAATGATGCGCATTCCGCCACGTATTGCGAAGGACTACCTTTTCCGCAACCCCAAAACGCAGGAAACGGAGTTCATAGCGATGTCGATCACGATACGGCCAGCCGGGACTGTCCCCGGAACAGGCGCCGGAACGGACGAACGGACGGGCGAACGGACGGCCTCCTTTCGCTGGGCGCTTGCCGCCCTTTCCCTCTCCATGCTGCTGTCCTCGCTCGGCACCAGCATCGCGAATGTCGGCCTGCCGGCGCTGGCCGAGGCGTTCGACGCCTCGTTCCAGGAGGTTCAGTGGATCGTGCTTGCCTATCTGCTCGCCATCACCGCGCTCATCGTCAGTGTCGGGCGGCTCGGCGATATGGTCGGCCGCCGCCGGCTGCTGCTTTCCGGCATCGCGCTCTTTACCGCAGCCTCCGCCCTTTGCGGCATCGCGCCCACGCTCTCAATGCTGATCGCGGCGCGGGCGGCGCAGGGTCTCGGCGCGGCGGTCATGATGGCGCTTGCCATGGCGCTCGTCGGCGAGACGGTGCCGAAGGCAAGGACCGGCAGCGCCATGGGGCTGCTCGGAACGACATCCGCGATCGGCACCGCCCTCGGCCCCTCGCTCGGCGGTCTCCTGATCTCCGGCCTCGGCTGGCGGGCGATCTTCCTAGCCGGCGTGCCGCTCGGCATTCTGACGATCGTCATCGCGTTTCGCGCCCTGCCGGTGGATCACAAGCGGCGTAAAGGCACGCGGCCGGGCTTCGACACCCTCGGCACGTTGCTGCTGGCGCTGACGCTTGCGGCCTATGCGCTCGCCATGACGATCGGACGCGGAAGTTTTGGCCCGCTCAACATGAGCTTCCTGCTGGTCGCGATCGTCGCAGGTGCCCACTTCGTGTTCGTCGAGGCGAGAACCGCCTCGCCCCTGCTCCAGCTGACGATGTTCCGCGATCCGGTGCTCTCCGCCGGCCTTGCGATGAGCGCGCTGGTCTCGACGGTGATGATGGCGACGCTGGTGGTCGGGCCGTTCTACCTCTCCCATGGGCTCCGGCTCGATCCGGCCCGCGTCGGCCTCGTCATGTCCGCCGGCCCGCTCGTCGCTGCACTCGCGGGCGTCCCCGCGGGCCGCCTCGTCGACCGGCTGGGCGCGCAGCCGATGACCGTCGCCGGGCTCGCCGCGATCGCCACCGGCGCCTTCCTCCTCTCCCTCATTCCGGCTGAGTTCGGCCCGGCTGGGTTCGGCATTGCCGGTTATATCGTGCCCATCGTCACCGTGACCGCCGGCTATGCGCTGTTCCAGGCCGCCAACAACACAGCCGTCATGAAGGATGTCGGATCCGCCGAGCGGGGCGTCGTTTCCGGCATGCTCAACCTCTCGCGCAATCTCGGCCTCGTCACCGGTGCGTCCTTCATGGGTGCCGTGTTCGCGCTCGCCTCAGGCGCAAGCGAGATCGCTGCGGCAGCCCCCGAGGCGGTCGCCGCCGGCATGCGGATCACCTTCGCCGTCGCCGCGGTCCTGATCGTCGCGGCACTTGTCGTCGCGGTCACCAGCCGCGCCTTCGCAAGCCGCACTGCGGTTCCGGGTGACGTAACGTGAGGCCGCTCGGACGGACGCTTTTCCGCGCCAGCCCCTTTCGCGCGAGCCGCCGCGTGATCGACATATCGGGCGACGGGCCGAACAATGCCGGCGCGCCGGCGCCTCTCGCCCGCAACAACACCATTGCCCAAGGGATCACCATCGACGGACTCCCGGTCATGCTGAGGACCGCGCCGGATACGGCATCGATCGCGGATCTCGACGTCTATTACCGGGAGTGCGTCATCGGCGGTCCCGGGTCTTTCCTGTTGAAGGTGAAGCACATCGACGAGTTTGCCGCGGCGATCCTCGCCAAGCTCGTCATCGAGATTTCCGGGCTGAAGGTGAGCCGCTACCGGCCGGATGCGCCGAAGCCAAGGCCTGTCCAGTACGGGCAGCCCTATAATTGCTTCATCGGCGAGGAACTGCAGGAGCGCTCAATCGACCGCTAGATCATTTTCATCGTTTCGCTCACACGACAGTAGCGTGCGGCGCCTTGTCGGTCCCCTCCGATCCTTATGTTCACCCTCGCCTCGCCAGTTCCGCCGAGCGTTCCGCGCAGGGCGACCAGCCGCGTGTGAAGCCCATGCCCATGGCGATCTGGGCCAGCGCCAGTTGCTCGCGCAGATGCTTACAGTCGGCGAGCAGCGTGCGGATCGTCGCTTCGGCGTCGCCGTCGTGCCAGGCGAGCGCGGCCGCAACTTCGTCCAGCCACTCGTCGAATTCCTCGATATCGGACCGCTCCGCGGCAGACATGAATCCTCCTTCTCCGTGCATAGACGGAGTTCTCTCTTCAACAGTTTCAGATTGGCGGCCGCGTCACCGATGGATGTTCTTATTATGTTCTCTTTTGATCGGGAGTCAATCGCGTTTCGCGAAGCGGGCGGCAATGTTGTCACGCAATTCCGGACGGAAAACCGCCGCACACTTTTCCTGGAATTGCTTGGTTAGGTGTTGCGCAATTCCGGACGGAAAACCGCTGCACACTTTTCCTGGAATTGCTTAGTTGAGCCGTTCGCCGAAGAACGCTTGCGGAAACAATGAGAACATCGGCTTCTTGCGAAGTTCGACCGCGGAACGGCTCCGCGTGGCGAGCCAATGCCGCACTGCCTGCGGCGGCGGCTCGCCGGGTGCAATCGCGATCGACCGGCCCATGAGGTCGAGGCGGCGGCCGCGATAGCCGAGGTCGGCCGGGTGCCGGCCGAAGCGGGACGGGCCGAAATCGACGCACCAGCGCTTCCGGTGCGGAAACGGCCTGGCGGGGCCTGCCGCGAAGAAGGCCCAGACGTCGATGTCCTTGAGCCCGTTCACGCTGTCGAGATAATGCAGCGCGCCACCCTGGGCGAGGGCGAGAAGGAGCAGGCGATCACGATAGAGGCCGGCGACGGGCGCGCGATCGAAGATGGCGGCGAGCGTGCGAAGGGCGATGGCCGCGATCTCCTCGAGGTCCTCCGGCGTGAGCCGTTCGTAGGATCTTTCGCTGACGTCCTCCATCGCGGACACCATTCTCCTTGCGTGCTCCAGACGCCGCGCGGAACGCGGGAATTTGCGTGGCTGGGCAACGATAATCCGGCGGACGGTTATTGTGCAAAAAGTGCTGGCGGGCGACGCCGAGGGCGTCGAGCGTACCGGAGATCAAGTCATCGGTCCGACATACAGTGCCGCGCCGTGGCTCTCATCCCCCCGCGAGTTCGGATCGCGAAAGAACCGTTATCCCTCCGCTTCCCAGACCGAATTGGCGCCGCGGATGACCTTCCTGATCTTCTTCTCCTTCTGCCAGTCGCGGCCGATGTCCTTGATGACCGGGCGCTTTTCGGGGGAGAAGATATAGCTTTTCTTGTTGCGGACATATCTTTCGAGGGCCGGGTTCACGCCGTAGTAGAATTGCTTTTCCGGGTCCTTCGCGGGGTCCATCAACCTCGCGCACTCCCTCACGAACTCGCCTCTGAGAAGCGAGGGCGAGGTGGTGAAGATCGGGAAGGCGCTGAACTTCGGGATCTTGATGCCAAACAGGCGCACATATTCGTTGCGCTTGTGAAAATGGCCCTTCTTCGCGATGTCCCATTTCTGCTCGGCGGTGTGGAAAGACACCTGCGCGATCGAGGCATTCCGGAAGGCGGTGAAGACGTCCGGGCCGATGTCGGTCAGCGCGACCCAATCGTCTTCGAGGTGCAGGACGAACTCGGCCTTTGTGGCCGACCAGAGCCGCCGTACGGCGCCGGCGAAGCTCGGCGTTTCGGGCTCGAAAACGATCGCCGCCGGAAACCGGTTGCGGATCAGCTCGAGGCAGGCGGCATGGGCCTTCTCATCCCCGAAGATCGGATCGAGGTTCATGTAGACATTCTCGATCTCGAAGTGATCGAGCATCCGCTTCGACAGGCTTTCGAGCGTGGCGGCCAACAGATCGGGGCGCCGCGAGGCGACAATGCAAACGTCGATTTTTGGCATCGATGATCGTCTTGCGGTTGAGGGGGCCGATGGTGTACACGCTTGTCATCCACGGCGTGTGGTTTGACAACATGAAACTGGTCAGGGGCCGCTCATATAATCGCCTCAACAACAGCGTGCAACAGGGAAAACATGGCTCGCGTGAGTATCGCCGTTCCCACCTACAACGGTGTCCAGACAATTTCCGAAAGCCTGAATTGCCTGCGCGGCCAGAGTTTCGAGGATTTCGAGGTCATCATCTGCGACAACGCCTCGACCGACGGCACCAGCGAGATCTGCGCCGAATTTGCGCGAAAGGACCGACGGTTCCGCCACGTTCGCAGCAATATCAACGTGCCGGTGATGGAGAACTTCAAGAAGGCGCTGCACCTCGGCGAGGCCGCTTATTTCATGTGGCGGGCGGACGACGACCTAACGGACGAGAACCATCTCGAGGCAACCGTGAATGCGCTCGACCGCGACTGCGATGCCCGGCTGGCCGTCACCCCGGTCCACCGGATCAACACATCGACCGGGCGGGAGGCCGATTACCCGCTGCCGGTGAGCGAAGGCTCCGATCGCCTGTCGCGGGCGAAGGCGATCCTGCTCGGCTGCCACCCGAGCTGGTTCTACGGCCTCTGGCGGCGCGATGCCGTCATCGAGGATATCGCGGTGCTCAGGGACTATCCCTATGCCTGGGCGGCGGATCACTTGACCACGATGCGGGCCATGATCAACGGCCAGGTGGCGTTCGCGCCCGAGGCCACCTTCACGCAGCGGATCATGCGTGAGGCGAGCTATCACCTGCAGCCGGCGGAGCGGCTGGCGGCGCGAAGGAAATACGTCGAAATCGCACGCCGCATCATTGCCGAAACGAACTACACGGCCAGGGAGAAGATCGCCTTGAAGAAGGCGCTCGAGCAGCACGCGAACAAGCGTGTGGCGCCGTGGCTCAGAATGTACAAGCGGGCGCTTAGGCAGCGGATCAAGGCGCTGTTCTCGCCGGCGTAATTCCGTCGGCAGAGTTGGTCGGCGTCGTGACGGCGTAAAACCTGCCAGCGTCCGGGAACGTCGCGCAGTTCCGTCTCGCCGCGTGCCTCGAAGGTGACGCCGGAGCCGACGACGAGATCCCTCACCGTTCCCGAGCCCATGACATCACCCGGCCCGGCGTGATCGAGCAGGCGCGAGGTAGCCGCCCTCGGAGGTGCCCATGAGCGCCGCACGCCGCGAGCCAGCGGCGTCCATTGCCGCCCGGACGTCCTGCATCCGTTCCTCAAGCGTGGGAAAGCCGACATTGCGGTCCGAAAGCCCGGTGCCGCGCTTGTCGAACAGGATCAGCCGGGCGAATGCGCTCAGCCGCTCGAACACATGCACCATTTTCGGAAATTCCCAGGCCTGGTCGAGATTGGAAATCCAGCCCGGAACATAGATAATGTCGAGCGGTCCGTCGCCGATCACCTGATGGGCGATGCTCAACTCACCACTTCGGGCGTGGCGGGTGCTCGGGCGCATGGCGATCAACATAACACGGCCTTGGCCGGCGCGCATTGGGGCTCGACGGCGGGGATGCAGAGAAGGCGCGCTCCAGTTTTTTTGCCGCAAACCCGCATCGCCACTTGATCCGCCGGTGGCTTTTCCGCTAGCGATGCCCAGCCGCTTTGCTCAGTGGGGGATCATCGGATCATGGAAATTTTTACGTCTGCCGGCTTGCTGGCACTTATGCAGGTTATTGTCATCGACCTGGTGCTTGCCGGGGATAACGCCGTCGTCATCGGGCTTGCAGCCGCCGGGCTTCCGACCGAGCAGCGCAAGAGGGCGATCCTCGTCGGCATTCTCGCCGCGACCGTTCTTCGCATCGCGCTGGCGAGCGTTACGGTGCAGCTTCTGGAAATCATCGGCCTGCTGCTTGCCGGCGGTATTCTCCTGCTCTGGGTCTGCTGGAAGATGTGGCGCGAGCTGCGCGCCAACGTCGGCGAAGGCGCCGGCCACGGGACCGGAGAGGTCCACAAGAAGACCTTCATGCAGGCGGCGATCCAGATCGTCGTTGCCGACATCTCCATGTCGCTCGACAACGTGCTCGCGGTTGCGGGTGCTGCCCGCGAGCATCCGACGGTGCTGGTGATCGGCCTCGTCCTTTCGATCGCGATGATGGGCGTTGCAGCGGGCTTCATCGCCAAGCTGCTCAACCGCTATCACTGGATCGCCTATGTCGGTCTGGCGATCATCTTCTATGTTGCGGTCGACATGATCTACCGCGGATCGATCGAGGTCTGGCCGCACGTCGCGCCGGCCGTCGCGGCGATCGCGGGCTGATTTCCGACAAGTACCCGATGCAGCCCCGTCCGCTGCATCGGGGCGCAAAACGGGGGGGGCGCGCGCAAGGCTTCCCTTTGCCGTCATCCTCGAGTCAGCTCGAGATGGCGACGGCATGCGGGATGGCGGAGAGCCAGACCCGCCTCGGCGGCATGATGATCGAGCGGCTGCCTTTCAGATGCCCGGCGCATTTCCGGCCGGAAAACCGTTACACACCTCCTGGAATTGCTGTAGCCTGCGGCCGGCCAACACCGGAGGGTATAGCGATGGCGACGGTGCTCCTGTTTCATTCGGTCTATGGATTGCGCCCGCTCGAGCGGAATGCGGCGGCGCGTTTGCGCACGGCGGGCCACACGGTCATCACGCCCGATCTCTATGAGGGCCGGGTCGCCAGCTCGATCGATCAGGGCTTCGAATTGAAGGAGGAGATCGGTTGGGCGACGCTCTGCGAGCGTGCGGAGAGAGCGGCCGCGGATCTGCCGGCCGAGACGGTGCTTGGCGGATTTTCCATGGGCGCCGCGGTCGCCGCGCATCTTTGGGCGAAGCGGCCCGAGGCGGCTGGCGTGCTCTTCCTCCACAGCATTGCCCAGATACCTCATGATGCGCGCCGCGGCCTGCCGCTGCAGGTGCATCTTGCCGACCCGGATGTTTTCGAGCCGGCAGAGGACGTGGCCGCCTGGCGGGCGATCGCCGAGGGCGCGGGAATTGCCGCCGAGGTGTTCAGCTATCCCGGCGCCGGGCATATTTATACGGATCCGAGCCTGCCCGACCACGACGCCGAGGCGGCGGAGCGTACCTGGGCGCGCGTCGCGAACTTCCTCGCGGCTCTCTGACGGAGCGCGATGGGCCCACTCGGGTTCGTCCTCCCGCCGGCGCTGCTCGTTTCATTGAAGTGGCGAAATCTAACTTCCTGATCTGACGCAATGCCGGACGGAAACGTCGCACACTGCTCGGAATTGCTCTAATGATGCGCTTCCGGCACGCCGGGCTCGCCGAGATCCCAGTAGATCCCTGCCATCAGCGCCAGACCTTCACGGGCGATCACGAGCGGCAGGTGCTCGTTCGGCGCATGCTGGGAGCATCCCGGATAGGAGTGCGGGACCCACACTGTCGGAAGTTCCAGGATATCGGCGAAGATGTCGTTCGGCAGGGATCCGCCGAGGTTCGGCACGATGGCGGGCTTCTTGCCTGTCGTGCGGACAATCGAGTCCACCGTCCAGCTGACCCATGGATGACCGGGATCCAGTCGTGTCGCGTGGAAAACCGCATCGTTCGATTGAGCGATCCGCACGTGGGAAAAGCCGTGGCGGTCGAAGTGCCGTCTGAGCGCCGGAAGGACATCCTCGACATCGACGCCGACGACAAACCGCAACTGACAGCGCGCCCAGGCTCGCGGCGGAATCGCGCCGACGGGCGTCTTCGGGTTCCCGGCTTCGAAGGCGAGGATCGCGAACGAGCACCACGCGAACAGTTTTTCCGCCGGCGTCAGGCCGGGCTCACCCCAATCGGGATCTATTTCGGGATCGTTGGCGCTGGCCTCCATCTCGCAATCGGCGAGAATGCGCCGAACATCGTCCGGGATGGCCTTCGGAAGCCATTCCGGAATCCGGATCTGGCCTGTCGGCCCGGTGAGGCTTGCAAGGGCATGGGCAAGCTGTATTGCCGGGTCGGAAAGAAGACCGCCCCAGTTGCCGGAATGGTGACCGCCCTCGCGAGCCTCTATCCAAACATCGAAGCTGATGGCGCCACGCGAACCCAAAAAGACCGTTGGCCGTGCGAGCGAGAGCCGCGGCCCATCCGAAGCAATCAGCACGCCGGATCGGAACAAATCCTTGTGGGTGGTCGCCAGGTCGCGAAGACCCGGCGAAAGCCTCTCTTCTCCCATTTCGATCAGGTATTTGGCGTTGAAGCCAAGTCTGCCGCGCGTCGCCAGCACGGCCCTGATCGCACCGATGTTGATTGAATGCTGCCCTTTGTTGTCGGCGACGCCGCGTCCGTACCATCGGCCGTCGCGTTCGGTCATCCGCCAAGGCGACAGACCTTCATGCCAGCCCTCGTCGAGACCGCGAACCACATCGCCATGACCGTAGCCAAGCACGGTCGGCCTCGCCGGATCCTCGATGCGTTCGGCAAAAAGAAAAGGCCAGTTGCCCTCGGATAACGTCTGGCAGGCGAACCCAAGTGCTTCGAAGGCCGGCTTGATCTCGGTTTCGATGTACTCGGCCAGCACTGGCGCGCGATCCGGATTCTGGCTTTCCGTCGGCAAGGCGACGCGGCGCGCCAGATCGTCCCGGAAAGCACCGGAATCGAAGTAAGCCTCGGCTCTCGCTATGGCTGCATCGCGGGTCATGCAACAACATAACACCGGACGCGGCGAGCCGGAATGCTTGCCGGCGACGGCGTGCCCCTTGTTCGACGCCTGTCATTTCGCGAATTTTCGTGCGCCGACAACGCAGAGGATAACGGCCACCGTGACCGCGAGCATGGTGAAGCTCACGTCTTCATGGAGCAGGGTCGCGGCCAGGGCCAAGCCGAAGAACGGCTGGAGCAACTGCAATTGCCCGACGGCCGCGATGCCGCCCTGTGCCAGTCCGCGATACCAGAAGATGAAGCCGATCAGCATGCTGAACAGGGAAACATAGCCGAGGCCGACCCAGCCGGGCGCGCCGACCTCGGCGAACGACGACGGCATCAGGAAAAGCGCGATCGAGAGCATGACGGGCAAGGACAGGACGAGCGCCCAGGAGATCACCTGCCAGCCGCCAAGGGTGCGCGAGAGCTTCGCGCCCTCGGCATAGCCCAAGCCGCAGACCACGATGGCGGCGAGCATGAGGGCGTCGCCGACGGGAGAGGCCGAGAGGCCCTGCGCGAGCGCAAAGCCGATGACCAGCAGGCTCCCCGTGACGGAGAACATCCAGAAGGCGGGACGAGGACGTTCGCCGCCGCGAAGGACGCCGAAGGCCGCCGTCGCAAGCGGAAGCATTCCGACGAAGACGATCGAGTGTGCCGACGTCACGTGCTGGAGCGCCAGCGCGGTCAGCAGGGGAAATCCGACCACCACACCGAGCGAGACGACTGCCAGGGAGAAGAGCTGGTCGGCGGCGGGCCGCTTCTCCCTGAAGGCAGCCAGAAGGCAGAGGGCGAGGAGGCCGGCGATCGCGGCCCGGGCGACGGTGAGGAACACCGGATCGAAGTCGAGCACGGCTGCCCGCGTCGCCGGCAGCGAGCCGCTGAAGATCAGCACCCCGAGAAAGCCGTTGATCCATCCGGTCGTCGTCTTGTCCATGGGTTGTTCCTTTTTCGGGCCTGCTCCTTTGCCGGTATCCGCCGAAGCCGCCAGAGCATCCTTTGCGTCTTCATATGAACGCGCAGCGCTCTGGCGTCGCCAGAGACAATCCAGTACAGTTCGACAAAACTGTTGTGCTTCAGGGAGCAGTACGGATGGGTGCTACAGCGACGGGTGCAGGCGGCGGAACGCGCATCACGGCGGTGATGAACGCCATCCGCCAACGCATTGCCAACCGCAGCCTGACGCCGGGGGGCAAGCTGCCTTCGGTCCGGGCCTTCGCCACGACCATGCAGGTCTCGACCTCGACCGTGGTGGACGCCTATGAACGCCTGGTCGCCGAAGGCGTCATCGCGTCGAGGCCGGGCTCCGGCTTTTATGTCTCCGGGCAGGTGGCGCCCCTGGCCCTTGCCGAGATCGGACCCCGGCTCGATCGCGCGATCGATCCGCTGTGGGTCTCCCGGCAATCGCTCGAAAGCAGCGACCAGACGCTCAAGCCGGGCTGCGGCTGGCTTCCTCCTTCATGGATGCCCGAGGCGGCATTGCGGAGAGGCCTGCGAGGCCTGTCGCGGGCAGGCGACGCCGCGCTTACCGACTACGGGACACCGCTCGGTTTTCCGCCGCTCCGCCAGTTGCTCGCGCGGCGCATGATGGAGCGCGGCATCGAAGCGCCGCCCGACTGGATCATGCTCACGGAGTCGGGTACGCAGGCGATCGATCTCCTGTGCCGCTTCTTTCTGGAAACGGGCGATACGGTCCTCGTCGATGACTCGTGCTACTTCAACTTCCACGCGCTGCTGCGCGCCCACCGCGCCAGGATCGTCAGCGTGCCATATACGCCGACGGGGCCGGACATCGAGGCTTTCGCCCAAGTGGTCGCCGAGCACCGGCCGCGCCTCTACATTACCAACTCCGCCATCCACAATCCGACCGGTGCCGTGCTATCTCCCGTCGTTGCCCATCGGGTATTGAAGCTTGCGGACCAGTTCGACCTGACCATCGTCGAGGACGACATCTTTGCCGATTTCGAGCACACGCCCGCGCCAAGGCTGGCGGCGTTCGATGGCCTCAGCCGCGTCGTCCATATCGGCAGCTTCTCCAAGACGCTGTCGGCATCGGCGCGCTGCGGTTTCATCGCCGCGCGCCCGGAATGGATCGAGGGACTGGTGGACCTCAAGATCGCGACGTCGTTCGGCGGCGGACGCCTGTCGGCCGAGCTTACCTACAACGTGCTGCGGGACGGCGGCTATCGCAAGCATATGGAGGGACTGCGCGCGCGGCTCTCCCGCGCGATGGCCGAAACCGCCTCCAGGCTGAGAAAGCTCGGCATCGAACCCTGGCTGGAGCCGCAGTCCGGCATGTTTCTTTGGTGCCGGTTGCCCGCGGGGCTCGACGCCGCCGACATTGCCCGGGTGGCTCTGACGGAGAACGTGGTGCTCGCGCCCGGCAATGCCTTCAGCCTTTCCCAGTCGGCTCAGGAGTTCATGCGGTTCAACGTTTCGCAATGCCTGGACGATCGCGTGTTCCAGACGCTTGAGCGAGCGATCGAAAGGCGGACGTCGCGAGCTTCTTTGGTGCGGGCATGAGCACACGCGCGTGAAGTCAGTTGGGTGGTTTGTGTACGGCCACCCACCCTTCCTCATTGCTGTGCTCGTCACAGGAATGAGGACGAAGAGGAGATGCCTTTGCCGTGCGCCACCGACCAGGCAGCATTCAGCTGCCGTCGTGTACTGTGATGAAGCGATCTACCGGCCGATCGAGCGCTCCTGCAGTTCCTCGCCGATGAAGCAATTATAGGGCTGCCCGTACTGGACGGGCCTTGGCTTTGGCTCATCGAGCCCGTAGCGGCTCACCTTCAGCCCGGAAATCTCGATGACGAGCTTGGCGAGGATCGCCGCGGCAAACTCGTCGATGTGCTTCACCTTCAACAGGAAAGACCCGGGACCGCCGATGACGCACTCCCGGTAATAAACGTCGAGATCCGGGATCGATGCCGTATCCGGCGCGCTCCGCAGCATGACCGGGAGGCCGTCGATGGTGATCCCCTGGGCGATGGTATTGTTGCGGGCGAGAGGCGCCGGCGCGCCGGCATTGTTGGGCCCGTCGCCCGATATGTCGATGACGCGGCGGCTCGCGCGAAAGGGGCTGGCACGGAAAAGCGTCCGGCCGACCGCGAGCGTATTGGAGATCGAGGTGAAGGCGATGCGTCTCAGCGGCTGGAGCTGCAAGGTCTCGGCGAATTCCCGCGCGCTCGCAGCGTCGTGAAGCAGCGTCCAGGGTACGACCTGAACCGCCTTGCCGCCCCATTCGACATAGGTGACGGCAATCCTGCCTCGCGGCCCGCCACTCAATGCCTTGATCACCTCCTGACTGCGGAACGCCTCCACATAGCCGGCTCGCTGGACGCGGAGCTCCTCCATTTCCATCGAGTAGGAGACATCGACCGCGATGACGAGTTCGAGATCGACGGCAACGGTCTCGGCGGACCCGGCTCCGCCGAGGAGGCAGAGAGCAGCAGCAAGCGGCCACCGGCGTTTCATCATCGCAGGTCACCTTGGCGCGACGCAAATCCGCGCTGGACTACGATCTTATCCTCAAATTTCAGGAAGCACGCAGTGATCTCAACAGGCCGGCGCCTCCGGCCGAGAGGGCGATTTCCGCGCTTCCGACGCTGAGCGTGATACGGCCCCGCGATCGCGATTAACGTAACTGGCGCCGTCAGTCTCGGTCATCCGCAGTCACCTCGGGCTTGCTCCGAGGATCAAGCAGGCCAGCCGACGTCGCCCGCGAGCGAGATGGCGCTCGACCGAACAAGAGGAAGGGCCCGGCGCCGAACAACAATGTGGATGGCGCTACAGCCCGCTCAACTCACGTCGCGGCTTCGGCAACGACGGCAATGCCCCCTCAATCGTCGTCGGCCGGGCAAGGCCATTTGGCCGGCGCCGAAAGGCCGGCCGGCAGCTTCGTCGATGCGTCGCCGCAGGCGAGGTCGATCTGCGCCTGTTCAAGCCCCGTCGCGGCCGAAAGGTCGAGGCCTTCAATCCGGGTCAGGAACAGGAAGGCGCGGTCGAAATCGATCGGCCCTTCGAAGATCGCGCCGCTGAGCTTGGCCCGCGAGAGATTGGCCATCGAGAACTTGGTGCCCGTCAGTACGGCCTCGGTGAAATCGGCGCGGCCGAGTTCGGCCTTCTCGAAATCGGCGCCTGTCAGGCGCGCGCGCGTGAAGTCGGTGCGCTGCAGTTCGGAGCTCACGAAAGACGCGCCCTCGGCGGAAATGCCGGAAAAGTTACCGCGATAGGCCTCGACCCTGGTGAAATTCGCCTTGTCCGCGACGGCGCCGGCGAGCGAGGCGCGCACCAGCGTGGCCTTTTCGAGATTTGCCGAACGAAGCATGGCCCGCCTGAGATCAGTGAGCGTGAAATCGGTACTGGCCAGGTTGCTGCCCTGCAGGTCGCTACCGCCGAGCATGAGCTGCCGCTTGTTGCAATCATGCCAGTCCGTTTCCGGTCCGGTAGAGCTCTTGCAGTCCGCCGCATTCTGGGCATGGCCGGCGAAGGTCAAAGCCGCCATTGCGACGACGAGCGCCGCCGCCCCGAGCACGAGCTGCGATGCTCGGCCCGTCGTCGAATCGCCCGCTCCTCCTGCTCGCGAAATCAAACCGGTCGAGCCTCCCGACGTCTTGCCCGCGATGTCCATCCTGTTGCTCCAACGCCTCGTAACAAAAAGAATTTTCCAGCAATTCAAGGCGTTACGCCGATCATTGCCCGACAGAAAAGACACGCAATGATCGCCTTCGTCAAGACCGTGCGCGCGTCCGGACGCATACCGAAAGCGGTCGCGGCACGTCGAGCGGAATGAGGAGGCGTGTGCCCGGTTTTCCGCCCGCATCCCGCTCTCGGTTCTCAGAATCGATGACATGATTTTACGCTCAAGCCGGGCTCGGCTTAAGCGATTATGCAGTCGACGATTCACGAAATCGGGAACGGCGGTCGGAAACCGCCGAAAACCGTGCGTCAGGCCTGGACGCCCTGGATGGCGGAGACCTGCCATTCGGCGCCGGGCTTGCGCTGGAAGGTCCAAAGCTCGACCGCCTCGGTGAGGTTGTCGGCGTCGCCGCTGACAACGCGGCCGGTCGAGCGCTCGCGGATCACGTCGATGCTCTCGTAGCGCATCGCAACGGTCGCGTAATCGGTGCCGTTCTCGCGCCAGGCTTCCGCGACATCGCCCTGGACGAGATGGACGTCGCGAACCTCGTTCTTGAGCCCGGTCGTCGCGTTCTCGCTCAGTTCCTCGGCGAGGTAGGACATCGCCTCCGGCGTGGTCAGCCGACGCAGCGCCGCGTAGTCCTCGGCGCCATAGGCCGCCTGCACCTCCTTCAGCATCGCCTCGAAGCGATCGAGGTCGCGCTGGTTGATGCCGATTTCATCCGTCTTGCCCGACGCTGCGGCGGACGAGTGTGCGGCGGCGGAAGCCGCGGTGGCACCCTGCCCGCTCGCGCTCGCTGCCCTTCCCGTCCCCTCGCCTATGCTGCCCGTCCCCTCGCCTATGCCTTTTCCCTCGCCGATGCTCGGGATGCGGAAGGATGGCGTACCGGAAGAAGCGGCGGAGGAGCGGGCCGAGGCACTGGCGCCGGAATAGGCCGGGCGCTGGCTGCCGCCAAAGAACCGCATCGCCAGCATGATCGCGCCGATGATCAGCCCTACCTGCAGGAGCAGGCCGAGGAAGCCGATGCCGCCGCCAAGGCCGTGGCCGAGAAGCATGCCGATCAGGCCGCCCATCATCAGGCCGCCGAGCATGGAGCCGCCGAAGCTGTTGAAGAAGCCGGGCCTCTGGTTGGTCCGATTCTGCGCGGCGGGGTTCGTCGCGGGATTGGTCGTCGGAGCGGGCCGCGGCGTCATCGTCCGCTCGATCGGCGCGGCATTGGTCGGCGCCGTGCGGGTCGCCGGCGCGGTGGAAAAAGTGCGGCTGCCGCGCGAGCCGAAGCCGCCGCCCGCCCGCCGTGCCTCGGCCACGTCGACCACCGTCATCATGACCGTGAGGCCAACCGCGACCATTGCCAGAACTCGTCCAAAACGCTGCATGCCATCCATTCCCGTTGTTCCTCCAGCCGGCGGTCCCGGCCCGTGCATGGTTCAAAGAGAAACCATGCCGCAATTCAAAATGCTGCAGCGACCTTTATGCCTCTGAAGAGACGCACGGCGCCGCAAAAGGCCATATAGCGATTTCCGGCGTCAAGTTTAAGAGCACAAGTCGGATTTCCCTGCCTTGCGGTACGCCGCAACAGCCTTCCGCGTTCCCGCGCGTGTCACCTGGCGGGCGATCCGTAGCCGCCGGCATTCACGCCATCGGTCGGCTCAAGTCTTCCGCGGCGCGTCCGCGCCGTGAATGACGCAGCTTTCAGCGCTTGAAAGAGGAGACGCCTACACCGGGCGCCCTTGCGCATCGGTCCGGTAGGATTGCGTCCTGAATTTGTTGAGGAAGGCCGTGAACATGCCGGACGTGCTCTCGATGATCGTCGCTCCGTCCTGCCAGATGCCGTTCTCGGCGGTGAATGTCGATGTGACCGGGTCTCCCTGGTTCTGGTGTATGTTATGAACGCCGAGGCCGACATTGAAAGGCTCGCCGAAGACATAGCAGCGCGCGGCATTGGTCAGCACGCCTTCGAGATCTGTCAGCGCGTCGATGCCGAGGCCCTTGTTCCACGGCGGGTTCCAGCGGATGAAATCGAGAAGGCGGGAGAGGACGCTGTTGTGTCGGACGAAGAGGATGCCGAGCGGCGGGTGCAGCATCGTCGAGCGGATATAGTCGAGCGCGCCGGAACTGTCGTTGGAGGCAAGCGTGTGCCACCCATTGGCAAGCTGGCTGAACTGGCTCATCGCGCCGGCTGCAAGCGCAACCACGCGCCATTCGATCCCGTTCGGCATGTTCTTCGGATCGACGTCGATCGCGCAGTGGTAGGGCCCTTGCGGCGTGCCGACAATCAGATTGCCGTGGTAGTAGCGCCCGAAATCATCGGGATCGTCGCGAAAATAATCGAGCTTCGTGCCGATCACGAGCCCATAGCCATCCTTTAACGGCATGTCGCGCCCTCCCCGGTTAGAGCGGGATGAGGAAAAGTGTGTAGCGGTTTTCCGTTCGCATCCCGCGTTTCAAGAAAGCGGGATGAGGAAAAGTGTGTAGCGGTTTTCCGTCCGCATCCCGTGTTTAAAAAAAGCAGGATGAGGAAAAGCGTGAAGCGGCTTTCCAACTCCAGCAAACTTACCATGGGTTGTGAGCTTCCGGTAGCATTGCCGGGTCGCTGCAACTCTTCGGCACGACCTTCCTCTCGGGTCAAGGATTCCGGTATTCACGACTTGATTAGCGTTTTGAAATGGAAGTTTGCGCGCGGCATCGCGGCACTCTACGATCTCCACGTCCACCCGGAAGAAGCCGTTCAATTCCAAGCCGTAAGGCCCGTTTTGAGAATACCGGTCGACAATCGACTGCTGCGTGATTTCTCAGCCCATTTAAGGACAAAATCATGCAGCACTGCACAGTCGGCGACCTTTGCGTGTCGGATAACACGCGAAGTCCGGTTGATGACCACGGTGCTGCGAATGACGCGATGGATGCGGCATTCGCAAGCGATCGAGAGTGATGCTTCCCAATGGGCCTGATGAACAGGCCTCACAGGAGTTTGCGTGCGCAAAGTGAAGGTGTTTTCGGCCACCGTCGGCGAGAGCTTCGGCAAGACCATCGAGAACTTCGGCGATAATCTGATGGCCGATATTCTCCAGAACCTGTTTTCGGTCGATCCGGTCTATGTCGAACCCGCGCACGCGGAGCTCATCGGCGTCGGCAGCATCATCGACGCCTACTATCGATACAGCCGCAAGAAATACGCGTTCTGGCGCAAGCGCCCCTGGAGAACGTTGCACGTCTGGGGCTCGGGTTTCATGCACGCCGGTACACCGGCGCTCTGGCCGCAGCGCCTCGTCTTTGATGCGGTTCGCGGCGAATTGTCGAAGGCAAGGATCGCGCCCGACCGAGATATCGCGCTCGGCGATCCGGCGATCCTGTTGCCGCTGATCTGGCCCAGGAAAAACATCGCCACGTCGGAAGTCGTGGTCATCCCGCACTTCGTCACCTACCAGACCTTTCTGGAGCGCTATGGAACGTCCCTGCCCAGGCACTGGAGGGTTCTCAACCTTCTTGGCGACCCGCAGAAGATTTGCGAGGCGATCTCCGCCAGCGACCTGGTGATCTCAAGCAGTCTCCACGGCCTCATCGTCGCCGACGCCTATGGCGTGCCCTCGATCTGGATGGAGCCCCACGGTAAGATAAAGGGCGATGGCTTCAAGTTTGCGGATTATTTCAGCTTCCGCGGCGCGCCCCTCCCCGGTCCCGTCGATTTCGATAGCCTGCTGACGACTGGCGGAGTGGTCGGCAACGCTCCCGCCGTTCCATCCGCGGAGACGATTGATCGCCTGATGCGTTCCTTTCCGTTCCGTTGATCCCATGCGGTTGAGTCAGAGCCGCGAAGGATGACCCCGCGCTTGCGGTTGCTGCTGCCGCACAGTGGATCGACGTGGCAAACCGCATCCTCCTCGCGAGTTGGGGATACCGCGTCAAGTCATTCACGGCGCGCCGTGGCTGGATCCGTGTGGCAGGCGCAGAGGTGACGGAGCGTGTTGTCATAGCGGAGCCACGAAATGGTGAGTGTTCACGGTCGCGGTTCGCGCTTGGGTGTCAGCCGAAACGTGATCGTAGGGATCGCATTTCGAAATCGCGCGTTTTTCCCGGAGAAACAACGATCTAGGAGTACCAGGCCCCAAAAGGGCCCACCGGCTCCAAGGAAGGTCGAGACGCGCAAGCCGTATACGCCGCACCAGGCAGAGCCAATCCCGGCCTCCGATTACGATGTGAAGCGTCTGCCCTTTGCCAAACGCCTGGAGGATTTGCTCCCCGGCGAATGCAAGTGGCCCCTTAACAAGGGCGGCCCGTACATATTCTGCGCAGCCAAGGCTGCCGGCAAATACTGCCAGCACCATCATTCCAGAGCATTGAAGAGGGGAAAATGAAGAGATCACGTTGGTACGCAATCAGGACCGCGCCTGGCTTTCAGCGCATCGCCGCCGCGAACGAGCGTCTTCCGGAGCGCCGGCGCATGGAATTGATCATCGAGCGGAACTGCCGCAAAGATGGTTTCGACATCTTCATGCCATCGTTCTACGCCGAGCTGAAGCATCAGCCTTACCCTGTATGCATGAAGGCCAAGCCGGGAAAGTGCAGCCTCCCGATGACCGCCATCTATGCGGCAGGGGAGGCAAACACCAGAACAATGGCGATGACGATCAGCAGCGGCCCCATCCATCGAAAGTGCCTTGTGAGTTGAGCGAGCCACGGAACCTGAGTGTTCGTCTGAACGTAGCCAAAGCCTGCCGCCGTCATCCAGAAACCGGCACAAACCATAATGATCTGGTCAATGTAGGCCATCTTTTCATCCCCAGGTTGCCATTTAGTCCTAGACGGCGCGGAAAATTCGCGCGTCTTGCGGCCAAAGGCAAGAATTAAGTTCCAGCGCCGGTTGAGCCGACGTCAAGCAGCCTCCGGCCGGGAAGCGGAAGAGATCCGGCAAATATCGCAGGCAGGGCAACTGGTAAGCCGCGTGGCTCATAACCTCGAAGTCCGGGTCCTATTCCTGCTCCCAGAGCATTTCCATGATCTCGTCGGGTGGTTCTTGAACCTGGAGCGTCACGCAGGTCCCGCTGTTAGCGGCGAAGGTGAGCGTGGTACGCTTCTTCCCTTCAACCCGCTGGAAGTGCATGACGTGGTCCATATTGATGAAGATCGGTCCATTGTTGTCGTGCAGTTCGAGCCACATGGGTCAGGTCCTCTTCGACGGTAAAGCGGTTTGCCGAAGTATAGCAGTGAACAAAGGCGAGTGGTGACTGATGCGACCGCAACCGCCAGCAGCAATGTTCGACGACATCTCGTCGCCAGCCTTCGCCCCAGCCGAGGAGATGCCAGACTGGGTAGAGGCAACCTTCCTCGACCCGGCATCGCCGGTCCACAACCCGGACCATGGAAGAGTTCGTGGGCGTCGTTCGTCGCTATGGCGCAGATGCTGCCGGCGTCCGTGCCATGGTCGACGCAGCCAACCAGAAGCCAGAGATCGCGCGAGTGCAGATGGCACATGCGTGCGGCACCTGCCAACTTAGGGTCGCCTAGTCCCGATCATTCACCATCGCGAACGCGCTGCCGGTAACGCTCTCGGTCCTCTTCGGTTGCTCCCGTCGAGAGGTCTTGCCCCGTTTCAATCCGGTGCGCGATAGGCTGCCATGGCCGCGCCGGGTTTTCTAGCTCCCAAAGCTTCTTTGCGCGGCGCTCTATTTCACGGTCCTGCACTTGTGCCTCCATCATCATTGCACGCGACCGCAGAGAGCATACCTTGATGGAGCCATTATATAGAGATGGCCAATCCGAAATATTCAGATGAAGTCAAAACCCACGTCGCGCAGGCGCTCGCTTGTTCCGATAGTCCGGCAGTCGTCGCAAAAGCAGTCAAGGCCGAGTTCGACGTCGTCATCAGCCCTCAAGCGGTATCGGGGATATCATCCCAACCAAACGGGCAGGGCAAAAGCTCTCGCGGCGATTCCGGGCCACCGGCGCTTGCCCATGCGCACCTCATTCCTGTGCCTGTCACAGGAATCCAGCCGCGCCGCGTCGGCGGCGAGAAGGCTCAAACTTTATCGCCGGCGCAGATGGAGATGCGCCCGCTCCGGCTGCTCCTCGCGCAGCGTTGCACACCTGTCTTAGTCCGGCGTGAACGAAATCGGGGCGATGAAACCCAGTTCGCGCAACTGCTTCGAGCCGGAAAACCGCACGGAGTCCGGGCTCTGGAAGTCGAACTCGCCGGAGTTCTGCAAATCGTCCAGCATCCGGCGATAGGCGGCGGCACCGTCGAAATATTGTCCGTCCGTCACCGCGTGTTCGATCTTCTCCCTGTAGTCGGAGAAGAACTTGAAGTGCAGCAGCACGCCGCAAACGGCCGGAAAATTCCGTTCGCAGGGAAGCGGTTGGTGGATGCTGACCCCCAGGCTGCAATCCTTGTCCCAGAAGATCAGCGGATATTTCATGAGTTCCAGCACATGCGCGAACTTCCGCTTGCGCGGCCCGCCGGTGATGCTGATCGCCCGCTTGGTATAGGTGATCTGATAGCCGGCGCCGTCGAAGTGATCGGCGATCTCCCAGGGCATCCGCGTATCCGTGCCGTCGAGCGTCGCCGAACCGAGCGGGCCGACCGGGTACATGTCGAGCATGGGGGCCGCGAGGCGCTTTTCGCCGCGCGCTTCGAGCGCCCGGATGAGATTGCGGAGCGGCTGGTGCTCGCAATCGTCGTAAATCAGGAATTCGTCCGAATCGACGTTCAGATACCAGCGGTCCTTGCCATAGCGCTCGAACAGCGTCTGGCGCCATTCGCGCCCGCGCCGGGCGTCCCGGTAGCGCAACGGCGAGCTCCAGACATCCACGTCCGGCTGCGAGCTGAGATATTCGCGCGTGCCGTCGGACGAAACGTCGTCGATGCAGATGAAGCGCGAAACGCCGAGCCTTCTGTAGTGGGCGAGAAAGGACGGCATCAGCTTCAAGTCGTTGTGCGTGTTGAAGACGACCGGAATGTCGTCCCGGCCGAGCGGCCGCGCACCGCCCTCGTTCAGGCACGTCATTTCGATCACGCGCTTGCGCTTGCGCTCGCGCGCCGCCAGCTTGAAGGATTCGTAGCGGGTGATGATCCGGTCGAGAAGGCTCCGTCGACCCCGCCCGTTCTCAAGTCCGGCCTGCCCTTTCTCAGGCCCGGAAAGCCGAAAGGGGTAGTGAAGATCCTTCAAAATCCGCTCCAGTTGCCGCTGCGATAGGTGCGTTTATCGGGATCGTCGCCGGAATTCAACTCGGCCGAACGCGACGCCACGAATCCGCAGTTCCCGTGCGGCGAGGACCGGCTGTCGTCGGGGCTTTGCGCGCAACCATGCGCGGCGGCAGCCACGAAAGCCCGGGAGAAATCCAGCGTCCTGCCGATATGCCGGGAGCCCTTCTCCGAAAAATGTCCGTCGTCCTCGTAGATCGGAACGCCGTCATCTTCCGCCCGGCAATTGCTGGCGTCGCAAAGATAGTCGGTGAAATTCAGCACGGGGAAATCGCGGGCGACGCTCTCCAGCACGGCCCGCACGTCCTTGTCGTGCGCCTCGACCGCTGCCACCGGCAGGTCGCATTCTCCGGAAGGCAGGCCGAGCAGGCGTGCCCGCGCGATGCAAAGTCCGGTGTTGCGCCCGTCCCTCGGAGGCGGACTCACCACGACGGGCTGGACGCCGTTCGAGCGGAGCCAGGCGAGCGTCGACTGAAAATTTTCCACGAGGAGTTCGGGGCTCGTGGCTGTGAGCCCTTTGCCGCGAAGGAACACCGTGTCCTCGCGCAGATACTGGGTCAGCGGCGAAGAGAGCACGACATATCTGACGGACTTGTGCGCCAGCAGGAAGCGGCGGACATCCTCGTTGTGGTCGAGGCATTGCTGCGGCCAATCAAGGGCGAGACTCGGGATGACGGGCGCCAGATCGAAAAACGGACCGCAGTTGTTTTTCGTCAATTGTACGAGACGCACATCGGGGTCCGAGGCGCGGGCGCCGTCGACGAGGTGCCGCGCAAAGGAATCGCCCCAGACGGCAATCTCGGGATTGTCGCCGGTGCTGCATTTGAGGCCGACGACGCCGTCGCAGTCCTTGCCGATGCCGACACTCGGCTCGTTCAAGCGGGCGAGTTCGAGGTTTCGCGCCTCGAAGCCGTCGCTCTGGTCGATCGACAAGCCGGCGATGACGGCGACTGCGCCCGCACCCAAGGTCATGGCAAAGACCGGTCGCCGGCCAAAGCGCCTGCGATCGCGGAAGGGCGTCTCGACATGGCGCCAGGTAAGATAGGCGAGCACAAAACAGAGCCCGATCAGGGCACCATAGCCTGCGGGCGTGATGTCGTCGTTGAGACGCAAGCGCGCGAAAGCCAGCACCGGCTGGTGCCAGAGATAAAGGCTGTAGCTGCAGAGCCCCACGGCGACGAGCGGCCTCATCGAAAGGCATTTTCCGGCAAGTGTGTCGGCCCGGCCAAAGGCGATGAAAGCCGCTGTTCCCACCACGACCGGCACCGTCGCCCAGCCCGGATAGGCCGCCGATTCGCGCACGAAAAGATAGGTCGCGACGATCGCCAGAAGGCCGAGCGCCGCAAGCACCTCACGGACCGGCTTTCCCACTTCGGCGTTTGACAGGCCGGAAAACGCGACCGCCGCTCCGAGAGCCAGCTCCCAGAACCGGCTTGGCAGCAAATAGAAATTTGCTGATGGGTCGAGGCGCGCGAGAACCTGCGTGGAGCCGAAGCTCAAGGCCGAAATCCCGAGGACCACAGCGAGGACGCTGGCCCCTGGGAAGCGGCGCAGGGCAATGAGCAGCAACGGGAACACGAGATAGAACTGCTCTTCGACCGCGAGCGACCACATATGCAGCAGCGGCATCTGGTCGGTGTCCGGTGAAAAATAACCCGTCTGATCCCAGAGCTGGAAATTGGAACCAAGCAGGCTTGTCGCGTAGAGCCCCTTGCCGAAAGTGTTGAGCTCGTGCGGCAGCATCCACATGAGGGCGAAGGCGGTGCAAACGGCGCAGACAAGCAGCAATGCCGGAGCAAGCCGCCTTGCGCGCCGCTCATAGAAGGAAACCACGCTGAACCGGCCGTCGCGGATCTCCTTGTCAATGATCGACGTAATCAGGAAGCCGCTGATGACGAAGAAGACATCGACACCGGCGAACCCGCCCGAGACAATGTCGAAACCTGCGTGAAACAAAAGCACTGGAACGACTGCAAGCGCGCGCAGGCCATCGACTTCGGGTCTGTACTGCATTCCTGGGGAGATTCCGTATCCGAGGGGTGTCGCCGGTTAACACGGCACCGGCAGCAAAGCTACGCCCCCGCATGCACGAACGCCCGGGTAACGCAGAAATGTTGGGGGAAGACGGCGGCTGCGCAAATCATCGCGGAAGTTTCCTCGCCGTTCGGGTCAGCTCGTGCCAATCGCCGCTAAAACGCGAACGGATACCGCGGCTCGAGCTTCCCGGTTGCCAGTTTCGCGAAATTGCGCATCTTGCCCGGAATGTGCTCGCGGCGATCATAGGCCCTGAGCAGGTCTCCAGACTGGCAATCCTCGTTGAAGCGGGCGATCCACTCCTCGGTGAGGCCGTCGCGCTGAATGACCATCCGGGTCTCGGCCTTCTCGGGCGGGGCAACGTGCAGATGTTCGGCGATATGCGCGATGAAGGGACTGGGGTCGCCGGCCAGATCCTCATAGACAAATTCGGTAAACGGCGCGCCGAGGAGGTCCAGATAGCTCTGCCAGAAATTGTAGCTCTCGCGGATATAGAAGAAGCAACGGGCGATCTGTTCGAAATCGTAGTGCGGCTCGGCCTTCGCTCCGCGATGAGCGGCAAAGGCGCGCGTCTGCCTTGCCCGCGCAAAGGAAATCGCCTGTCTCAGCGTGTCTCTCCGCCGAAGGAAGACGAGTGCCGTCTCGTGTTCGCAAAGGCAATGGCGGATGAAATCCCGGCCGTAGCGCTCCTGCGTCACGAAAAGCTGGTTCGGAAAGATTTTCATGCCGAACGTCCCGTTCGGGGTCGAGCACTTGCCGATGATTTCCCCGAAGAAGGCGTCGAAGGACAGCGCCGTTGTATCAAGACGATGCGCCTTCGGAGCGAGCCACTCGGCCGGCGATCCCATTCCGCCGGAATGGCCAAGGAGAGTACTCAGCCAGCTGGAGCCGCTTCTTGCTTCGGAGAGGATCAGATATCCGCGCATCAGGTTCCCAATATTAGGTTTCACTAAATGTGCCGCTAAGCGTCAATCTGGGCAATTTTTCGCTACGCAAGCCCGATTTTCCGGAAAAAGCGGGCGCCCAATGGCTGGCCCGCGCAAACATGCAACACCGCGCGGTCTTGCTTCGAGCCAGGAACGGTTATTCGATCGGCGGCCTGACGCTCAAATCGGTGCACCGCAGCCGCGAGCGGGAGCGCCAGGCGCCCGCGTTGTTCCTCTCTCGATTCAGTGCTATATTTAAGCTGTTCGATCGCGGGTGCCGGCACCCCTCCGTAGATCGTTCGCCTCGAGCGCGCTTGGCCCAAACAAGCGCGCTTTCGCGTTTGTGGCGGCGGGGTAAAAACTTGCAGCAACTCAGAATGCCACAGCGCCGCGCGTCCAGCCGGACGCGCAAAGACGCTGTAGATCATTTCATTGTTTCATTGACACAGAGAAATGATCTAACTCTTTGAAATGACGCAATTCCGGACGGAAGACCGCTACACAGTTTTCCCGGAATTGGGCCAGCGAGACTTCGGTTTCGACGCCGCCCCTTTGCCGACAAGACGCCTGACGATCGCCCCGAGACTCGAGGCAAGCCTGGCTCTCGAGAAAAGGGCATGGCCGTCCAGGGTCCTCGCCGATTGCAGCCGGGCGGCCCTCAGCGTCTTCTCGGCCTGGTCGATCGTCAGGTCGGTGTCGCAATAAGTCGCCTGAAACAGGTTCATCACCGCGGGCACGATCATGTTCTGCAGGTGCCTGCCGTCCTCGACGAAACGGTTCGGAAACACCTCGTTCACGATCTCATAGGCGGGGAAATAATAAAGGCGGCCCGCCCATTCATCGCCGCGATCGCGTATCGCCTCGTCGACGGCGGCCCGAATGATCGCCTTGGATGCCGAGTTGGCCGTCAGGCAGGCGACCGGCCGGAATGTTGCGACGAGCGGGATCGGCGAGACGGTGACGACGATCTTCGCCCGAGGCACATGCTTGCCGATAAGATCGATGATCTCCTGGATGCAGGCCTTCGTTTCGCCGAAGGTGCAGACGCGGAACTTATGCCGGCTCGGATCGTAATGCTTCATCGGAACGGCACGCCAGAAAACGCCGCCTGTCAGCTCATCGTACCAGATTTCCGACAGGCCGAACGTCAGGATGAAGACGTCCGTCTTCAGGAACACGTCCCGGGTGCGCGTCCGGATCTCTTCCGTGAGGTCGAATTCTTCGGCTTTGTAGCCGTGCCAGAGGTTTGTCGGCGGTGCTACGCCTTCGAGCGCCCAGCGGAATTGCTGGACGATCGAATGGACATTGACCAGCCCCTCGCCCATCAACGAGATGTAGATGTCGCGATCTCGGTTCTTGGATACATCGAACCCCAGCTTCGCAAGATGCTTGCTGATGTTCTCGGCAAAGCACGAGCCGAAGGCGGTAACGTTCGTCGTGGGAGAGATGAACGGCTTATCCGGGGTCCAGCCCTTCAACAGGAACCGCGACGCAAAGTCGTCCTTCACGTGATCGGAGCCGTACGGATTGAAGTTGCTGGCACTGCCCCGGAAAAAGGAAGATCCCATCGTCTTGGGAGCCTCTCCCGCCGGGACGACGGAGACCGTCTCCTGAAAACCGGAGTGGTCTATCGCCTTAATCGACATGATCGCCCCCTTGCCACGTGGCCGCGCGTGGACTTTAGTGAAGTGGCCTTTGTGGGGCAGCAGCCGCTGCGCTACTGCATGTTTCCTTAAATCCTAGCCGATTTAAGGATGAAACATGCAGCAATTCAAAGCACTAAAGCGCCCTGTGCGCGTCCGATAAGACGCGCGGCGCTGTAGAGCGGCAACAACCCCAATTGCGCCCTGCCCGATGGCATAAATGGAAATGGTGGGCCGAGTTTGGCGCGACAGTATACTCTAACCACGTATAACCCAGGCCCCAAGCACAAGCAGGATAAGTGGCGGGCCCAACAGCATCCCGCCGAAAAGCCAAGCCGTTTTCTGTAGCTGCCTGCCGGTCTGAAGTCGGCTCTCAATCTCATCCGGCACGACAATGCTCCCGCTTCCAGATGCGGCCCTTTCCCTCATGGATGCCACCTCTTTCTCGGCTTTCCAGCCGTCGGCGATCACCGCCCAGCCCTTGACGAAGATGGAGCTTCCGTCGGTCACGTCTCGCCGCCGCCCTTCGACCTCCACGTAGACGATCAATGTCAGCACCCAAAGCGCAGAGACGATCAACCACAGTCGAAAGAGGCCACGTAGGATATTCATCTTGTGCCCTACCTCACCACCGAGGATAGCACAGCGGCGATTGGCGACCAGATCATTTCATCGTTTTCACTGAAACGGCGAAATGATCTAACTCTTTGAAACGACACAATTCCGGACGGAAGATCGTTACCCACTTTTGCTGGAATTGCTTTAGGCCGTTCAATTCGGACCGCCACCCAGACGCGCAACAACACGCTGCGGGAACGACGCACGTCCACGGCCACCGGAGTGAGAGTCGGTGAACCACGGCGGAAACTGTTATTGTTCCGCGCGGACTCTCGGTGCCAACGGCAGAAAACTTAGGACGAGATCGGCAAGACGCCTGACTAGCCCGCCCAGCGCTTGCGTCCGGCGTTTGGCACATGTCGGAAAAGTCGGATGAACGAAAGGCGGAACCGCCGCAAGTCTTGGAAATAAGAGTTTTTTGGTGGGTGATCACGGGCTCGAACCGTGGACCCGCTGATTAAGAGTCAGCTGCTCTACCAACTGAGCTAATCACCCGTCCAGAACCGCGTCGCTGCGGTCTGGTGGGGCGTATAATGGCGTTCGTCCGGCTTGTCCAGCACCCTTTGCAAAATTTTCGGGAATTTTTCAAAGGCTCATCGCATGGCGGCGAAGCCGATGATGCGGGTGGTGTGGACGATGCCGTCTGGCCTTTTCCCCTCGTTGGGGCGGCGCCGCGGCTGCGCAAAACCGCTCACGCTTGGCTCCGTCCCGCTCTAAACTCCACCTCTCGACAGGAGGAAAGATGATGGCGTCCATGACGGTTGAACTGCGAAATGTCGAAGGCACGGAGGCGGCGATCGGCTGGGCCGGGAGCCATACGGTCGTCGTCGACCGGCCGGAGGGCAAGGCGGGCGGACGCGGGCTCGGCTTCAACGGCGCGCAGCTGCTGGCGCTGGCACTTGGCGGCTGCTTCTGCAACGATCTTCGTTACGCCGCGCACCAGACGGGCGCCGCCCTCGGCAAGATCGCCGTCAGCGTTACGGTCGAGCTCGAAGGAGAGCCGCTGCTGACAACGGCCGCGACCATGTCGGTCAACTGCGAAACGCTCGACGGCTCCGATCCGCAGGCGATCATCGATCGCGCCAAGGCTATCTGCATGGTTGCCAACACGCTCAAAAAGGGCGTTCCGGTGGAGATCCGGTCGGCTGCCGCTGCCTGATCGCTTGAGTTCGAAATTCAAAGTCTTGCGCTGATCTGTAGCGCCGGAAAGACGCACGGCGCTGTCGCCTGCCGCTCGCCTATCCCACCTCGACGAGCAGTGCCCGGTGGTCCGAAACCTCCGGCTCTTCGACCACGTCGAAACGGTTGACCTTCACCTCCGGCGTGACCAAGAGGTAATCGGCGAAGCGGTTCTCCTTTTCGTAGTAGGAGGTCCGGGTATCCGTGAAGCCGCGTGACGTCACGAGCTCGGTAAGCCCGAGCTTTCCCAGCACCTCGAAAGTCTCGCTTCCCGGCAGGACGTTGAAGTCGCCGCAGATGACCAGCCTTTCGTTGTCGCGCCTCACTCGCTCCACCAGCCCGACCAGCGCCTCCGCCTGTGCCTGACGCGCCGGCGTGTCCCCCTTGCCGGCAAGATCGCGCAGGCCATGCATATGGGCGATGGTGATGGTGAACCCATCCTCATAGCTCATCAGCCGTAGGCAATGGGCGTTTCGCGCACGCGGATGCGCGCCCCAGCCATCCGCCGAAAAGCCGCCATAGACGAAGTCGAGCGCCTGGCCGATGACGGCGAGCGACTTGCGCACGAAGGTCGCGAGCCCGAACTGGGCGAGGACCCGCTCCCCGCCGTCGAAGAGCTCGCCCCGCGCCGTCGGGCAATAGAACGCGTCGTGCCCGGGAAGAACGGCGGTGATCTCGTCGAAGAGATTGGCGCGTTGCGGCAGTTCGACCCCGCGGTCGCGATAGACCAGCCAGTCGGCCGTCGAGCCGGTCGTGCGCGTTACCTCCTGCAGGCAGAGGACATCCGCCTCGCTATCGGCGAGATAGGGGATCAGCGGCGCATGCACCCGGCCGCCCCATGCGTTCAGCGAAATTATGCGCAGTGCCATGGCCTCCCTCCGCGCACCCGGAACATGCGCCTGTGTAGCGGTTTTCCGTCCGGATTGCGTGGCTTCAAAGACTAGATTGCCAGTTCGCCGCTCGCGACCTTCACCGCATGGCCGCCGATGCGGGCAGTCGCGATCTTGCCGCCGGCGATGTCGAGATGCAGGTGGATGAAGGACGGGCGGCCCATCTCCACCCCCTGCTCGATCAGGATCGGGTGGTGCCCGTCGACGAGTTCGTCGAAAAGATGGATGGCGCCCGAAAGGGCGGCGGCGGCCGAGCCGGTCGCCGGATCCTCGACCGCGCCCATCTCCGGCTTGAACATGCGGGCGTGGAACCGCGCCATGTGGTTGATGCCGCCGCGGCAGTAGAGATAGGCGGCGGCGAGCCGCCCTTCGGCGAGCGGCGCAAGCTGTTCCCAGCGTTGCGCATCGAATTCCACCGCCGCCACCGCGCCGACATCGTGCAGCGGCACCATGACGAAGGGCACGCCCGCGCTCCAGAATGAGATCACATGGTTCTCGAAACCGATCTGCGTCGCCTTCAGGCTCAGCGCATCGGCGATCGCGTGCTTGTCGAAGCGCGCCTCGAGCTGGCTCGGCTTGCGCGGCAGGTCGAATTCCGCAAATGCCGCCTCGCCCGGCTTCAGCCGCACGGCCGAGCGCACCGGGCCCACCCGCTCCTCCAGCACCTGCATGAGGTCGAGCGCCTTGCCGAATTCGCCATGCGCGGCCTCCGCGAGCGCCACAGCCGCGCCGACGGTCGGATGTCCGGCGAAGGGGAGCTCGTGCGCCGGCGTGAAGATCCTCAGCCGCGCCGAATGGGCGGCACTTCCCGGCTGCTGCAGGAACACCGTTTCCGAAAGATTGAATTCCTGGGCGATCGCCTGCATGGCCCCGTCGCTCAAGCCATCGCCGTCGAACACCACGGCAAGGGGATTGCCCTCCAGACGCTTCCGCGTGAAAACGTCGTAGATCGCATATCGCCGTGTCATCAATGCCCCCCTCACCGGTATTGCACGTTTCCCTGGATCGGTCCCGATTTGAGGAAGCCGTGCAGAAATTCAAATGCTGTGGCGGCGTCTGCGCGTCTGGTCAGACGCGCCGCGCCGTCGCGCGCATGCCCCTGAAGAACCGACCGGCCTTGTATAGGAATCACGCGCGTTCCAGCGTCGTGCCGCACGCCCCGGAGCATCCATCCGCTGGCATTGCGGCATACTCCACCGAAGACCTTGCAATGCCATCGCGCGGGCGGCAAGGCAAAAAGCATTGAACATGAACGCCGCCGACCCGTGCCTGTCGCGAAAAGGATCGGCCCTGACCTAACGTCGGCCAGCCGATCGGACATAAGAAACCTGGCACAGCTGATTGAAAAACGACGACTCTCTGCCTTCGATCCTTGTTGGGAAATCATTTTCCGGGGTATCGATGAGCAGGCGCCTCCCTTCTGCGCCACGGCTCTTCGGTCACGTGCCGGAACACGCTGAACTGGAAGGATTGCCTCGAGCCCCAAGGGGTCGTGTGTTCATGCCTGCGCGAGCTGACAAGCTTGAAGGCGCTGCCGAGCGTTTCGGCCAGGCTCTCCGGGCTGTAGCGCATCACCGGCAGGCCGCTGCAGCGCTCCGGCCCGTCCGGGCCAAAGGTCGCAATGATGGCGTGGCCCCCGGCCCTCAGCCCTTCGCTCAAGTGCGCGACATAGGCGGCCCGGTCATGTTTCTCCGTGAGGAAATGGAACGCCGCCCGGTCGTGCCAGATCTCGTAGGTCGCCGTTGGCCGCCATGCCGTGATGTCCGCGACGATCCAGCGGACGCGTGCGGCGCGCTCGCCAAGCCGGCTTCTCGCCGCCGCGAGCGCGGCCTCCGACAGGTCCAGGACAGTGATGGCCCGAAATCCCCGGTCGCAAAGATGATCCACAAGGCGGGAGGCCCCGCCGCCGATGTCGATGATCAACGTCTCGGACGTCGCGCCGAGGACGGCGATCAGTTCCAGCGACGGCGCCGGATTTTCCTCGAACCAGCTAACCTCGTCCTCGCCCTTGCCGCGATAGACCTTCTCCCAATGGGCCCGACGGCTTTCACGCCTCATGTGCCCTCCTCCGCCCGGGCGGATGCCGACTAAATCGTCGTCCTCCGCGAACGCAAGCATGCCGCTGCCGATCCATGATTCCCTAAATCGGAGCCGATTTGAGGGCAAAATCATGCGGCATTTTCGACGTTTCGCGGCGGTCAGACGCGTGGCGCTGCTGATGTGCATCTGGACCGCCGCAAGGTCATTCACGTCACGGACGCACCGGGCTCGATGGCGAACGCCTCGATATAGCGCAGGAGCGGTGCCGGGTCCTGCGCCTCCACGGCCACCGCCACATGGCCGTCCGGGCGCAGCAGATAGGCGGCGTCGCGGCTGAGGCCCGCCTCGGCGGCGGCCGGCGTGAAGGGGAAGGCATGGACCGGGATTCCGGTCGGCGCGAGCGCCGCGCGGAAGGCCGGACTGGCCGCGCCATAGACATGAACCTGCCAGTCGAGCGACGAAAGCGGCGCGAAGTTGTCGCCCGATAGGGCCTCGACGTAGGGCAGCCGATCGCCGCCGCGGACCCGGCCGGCCCCGCCGCGGCTGATCGCAGCGTCGCGGTAGGTGATGCCGATCTGCGACACGGTCCGGAACGCAAACCGCGCGCCCGCGGGGGTGGCGACCAGCAGGGCGATCGTTCGAGGCATGAGATAACGGCGCCAGAGACCCGCGAGCACCGAGCGGCTGGTCAACACCCGGAACGCCCGGTCAGTGCTTGCGACCAGCCGCCGGGCGAAGGCGATCCGCTCCGGCTCGTAGCTGTCGATGAGCCGCGCGTCCGCGCGCCGGCCGAGAACGGCGGCAAGCTTCCAGCCGAGGTTGACGGCGTCGCCGATCCCGGTATTCATGCCCTGGCCGCCGGCGGGGCTATGGATATGGCCGGCGTCGCCGGCGATAAACACCCGGCCCACGCGGAAACGCTCGGCGACCCGATGGTGCAGGCGATAGGTCGAGAACCAGTTGACCGCCTTGACGGCGACGCCGGTGATCCGCTCGACCTCGACACGGATCGTCTCGAAAGTGATCTTCTCCTCCGCCGCATTCTCTGCCGGCACGATGCCGATCAGCCGCACCGAGCCCGACTGGCGCACCGGCAGCACGATCGCGAAGCCGTGCGTATCAAGGCACACGTTCAGGCCGTCGCGGGCGATTACACCCTCCACCTCGACATCGGCGACGTAGAAGGACTGTTCGTAGGTGCCGCCCGGAAAGCCGAGCTTTAGGCCGTGGCGCACCGTGCTGCTCGCGCCGTCCGCCCCGCATAGATAGGCGGCCCGGATGACCTCGCTGGCGCCGTCCTTCACCACCGTCGCCGTCACGGCCGCCGCATCCTGCTCGAAGCTCATGAGTTCGGCGCGCCGCTCGACCGCAACGCCCGCCTTTTCGAGATGCCGGACCAGAATGCGCTCGTGAATGTCCTGCGGCAGCGCGAAGGCGAAGGGATAGCGGCTGAGCCCCGCGCCGAAATCACCGAGCTTCAGCGTCGCCGCGACGCCTGACGGCGTGCGCACGGCAAGCCGCTCGACACGGATGCCGGCGGCGAGCACATCGTCGACGATGCCCAATTGGCGATAAAATTCGAGCGTGCGCGCCTGCACCGCGATCGCGCGCGAGGTTTCGCCCGGCCCGGACGCCTTGTCGATGATCCGGAGATCGACCCCGCACCGCCTCAGCCACAGCGCCAGCACCAGCCCCGTCGGCCCGGCGCCGACGATCAGAACCTGCGTGACGGAAGACTCCACCCTGCCTCTCTCCTCACCTCACGGCGAAACACGCAACGGCCGGCTGCCACGTGCGCCCCCCGAAGGCGCGCCTTCGCCTCGGCGGCAGGCTTACCACAAGCGGCGGGACTTGACCTAAGCTTGCATTGTTTCGCACGCGCAACGACCATTGGCCGCCAAGCGCGCCCCCTCACGTCATGAATCTCGGCAACGCAGCCGCAAGCGCGTCGACCGCATATCGTACCTTCAGCGGCAGATGTGGCGTCTGCAGCCAGAGCGCGTAGTTGTCGTAGTGAAGTCCCGGCTGATCGGCCAGCAGCGGCACGAGTGCACCCGCCTGGAGGCGCTCGCGGACCAGCCAGCCCGGGAGCCAGGCGAGCCCCATGCCGGCGGCTGCGGCGTCGGCGATTGCATCGAGGTCGTCGAGGCGCAGGCGGTTGATCGGCGTCACCTCCGCCGGGGCGTGGTCGCTGCGCGGAAACAGCCATGGACGAACACGGCCCGACCGGCTGTAGATGATGCCGTGGTGCCCGCCGAGATCCTCGATCTGCCGTGGCGAGCCGTGCTTCGCGAGATAGGACGGCGAGCCGCAAACGACCATGTGATGGCGCGCGATGCGACGCACGATCGTCCCGGCCCTGTCATCCAGATTTCCGGTCCCGGCCGAAAGGCTGCGGATCGCGAGATCGTAGCCGTCGCCCGCGAGGTCGGCGAAGTGATCGCTGAACGACAGGTCGAATTCGAGCGCGGGATGTCGCCTGGCAAGCTCCAGCAGGATCGGGACGACACAGCGCCGGCCGAACAGCGCAGGCATGGTGACCCGGAGCCGTCCGCGCGGCTCGGAAAGCTGATCGGCTGCGAGCGCATCCGCCGCCTCGGCTTCGGCAAGCACCACGCGGCAGCGCTCGTAATAGGCCCGCCCGAAATCCGTCAGGCTCTGGCGCCGCGTCGTGCGGTTCAGGAGGCGCACGCCAAGCCGCTCTTCCAGGAACCGCACATGCTTGCCGACCATCGGTCCGGACAGGTCGAGCGCGGTCGCGGCGGCGGCGAACGAGCCGAGGTCAACGGCTTTGACGAACACGGCCATGCTCGCAAGACGATCCATATTCAAAACTCCTGGTTTCTACTGTTCTGCCTCCGAAGCTATTTATCCAGCCCCTAAGCGACTGGCATAGCCCTTATTCAGTTCAATTGTTTTGGAGTTAATGCCGATGGTCCGCGTCGTTCGCTTTCATGAGCTTGGTGGTCCCGAGGTTCTGCGCATCGAAAACGTGGATGTGCAGGGGCCGGGTCCGGGTGAGGTCCAAATCCGGGTCAAGGCGCTCGGGCTCAACAGGGCCGAGGCGCTGCTGCGCTCGGGCACCTATATCGAGACACCGGTGCTGCCCTCCGGCCTCGGCCTCGAAGCAGCCGGCACCGTCGAAACGGTCGGCGAAGGGGTCGGCGGTTTCGCGCCGGGGGACGCCGTCAGCATCGTGCCGCCGCCGTCGATGGTCCGCTGGCCCGCCTATGGCGAACTCGCCAGCTTTCCGGCGAGGCTCGTCGTCAAGCACCCGCCGTCGCTTGGCTTCGAGGCGGCGGCCGCCGCCTGGATGCAATATCTCACCGCCTATGGCGCGTTGATCGACATTGCCGGGCTGCGCAGCCAGGATTTCGTCGTCATTACCGCCGCATCGAGCAGCGTCGGGCTTGCCGCGATCGAGATTGCCAACAGCATCGGCGCAACCACGATCGCCGTCACCCGCACGTCCGCCAAGAAGCGGGCACTCGCCGACTTCGGCGCCGCGCATGTCATCGCCTCCGCCGAGGAGGATCTGGAATCCCGGCTTAAGGAGATCGCCGGTCCGGCGGGCGTGCGCGTAGTGTTCGACGCGGTCGGCGGCCCCGCCTTCGAGCCTCTGGCGGCGGCGATGTCACGGGGCGGCATTCTCATCGAATATGGCGGCTTGAGCCCCGAGCCGACCCCCTTCCCGTTGTTTAGCGTGTTGAGCAAGAGCCTGACGTTGCGCGGTTACCTTGTTCACGAGATCATCGGCGACCCGGCGCGTCTCGCGGCCGCCAAGAGCTTCATCCTCGAAGGGCTGACGTCCGGTTCGCTCCGGCCGGTGATCGCCAGGACCTTTTCGTTCGACGAGATCGTCGAGGCGCATCGCTTCCTGGAGTCGAACAAACAGTTCGGCAAGATCGTCGTCACGGTTTGATCGTGGGATGGATCGCTCCGTGCGACACGCACCGCGCTCGCCGCCTGCCTCGCGGGACAGGCTCAATCCTCAGGGAATTCCGCATATTGCGGCAGGTCGTCGGTGATGTGGAACCATTCCGCCTTCGACCCGACGAAGATATGCGCCGACGGGCGGATCGTCGGCGCATCCACGAGCGTGCCGAGCGTCACGTGCGCGTAGGCTCCCTCGCGCACGACGGAAAAGAGCAGCGAGCCGCAGGCCGCGCAATGCACATCATGCGCCTCGCTCTCGTCGCCATAGATCAAGGTCGCATCCCCGCCCCGAACGAGGCCGAGTTCCTCGCGCTTGACGCCGGCGAACGGCTTGAAGGCCGAACCGGTGGCGCGCCGGCAGTTCGAGCAATGGCAGTTCATCGCATATTCGAACCGGTCCGCCACCCGGTACTCGACCACCCCGCACAGGCATCTGCCGGTCAGCATCCTGGCGGTGCCGGAGTTCGTATCGGCCATGACCACCTCCTGTCTGTGCGCAGGAGGCTACATGAGGAGCCGGCAAGTGCGCAACCGTCGGACGAGGGCTGTGCGGAAAAGCGGTCGGATCCTGGCAGCATCCGCTTTGCACCAGCGATCATGAGGCTTGTACTGGCTGCGCTTCAGGCCGCCCGCTTCACGCCGGCAGGCCGGCCTTCAGCAAGCCCTCCCGGAACATCTCGCGCTGCTCGGGAAGCTCCAGGAGCAGGCCGCGCGTGATGAAGTCTTCCGTCGAAAAATCCGGCCACAGTTTCAGAAGGCGCGCCTTCGCCTCGTCGGTCGCGGCCATGTTTCCGGCCTGCGCATAGCAGGCCACAAGGCGCGCGCAGGTGAACGGGCCGGGATTGGGCTGTTCCTTGAGCGCCGCCGCCGCTTCGTCGTATCGCCCGAGTATATAGAGGGTGTTGCCGAGGGTCACACTATACCATTGCGGCGGGAAGGGATTGAGGCGTAAGCCCTCGTCGATCCACTGCATCGCCTCCTCGAGCCTGCCGCGCCGCGCAAGCAGCCCGCCCATCTGCACCATCGTGTTCGCGTCGTTGGGGTTCAGCTGATAGGCGCGGCGATAATGCCGTTCCGCCATCTCGAAATCCCGGCGGAAGTAATGCATGAGGGCCAGCAGGCGCTCGCAGCCGCTGTCAGCTCCGTCGAGCCGCACCGCCTTTTGCGCAAGCGCCAGAGCCGCGTCGAGAATATCGGCCGGCGCATTGGCGTAGCCGTGAAGCGCAAGTCTCGCGAGTGCCAGATATGCGTGGGCGAGCCCGAATTGCGGGTCGCGTTCCACTGCCGCCTCGAACATCATGCGGGCCTGTTCGTTGTCGTCGGCGCCATAGCCCCGGATATGCACGAGCCCGCGCAGGTAGAACTCATAGGCCGCAAGACTCGTCGTCGGTTTGCGCAGCGCCTGTCGGACATCGGCGCTCTCGATCTGCCCGACGAGCGTCGACACGATCATCCGCGTCACCTCGTCCTGGACGGCGAAAATATCCGTGACGCTGCGGTCGTAGTGTTCCGACCACAGGTGCGTTCCGCTTGCGGCCTCTATAAGCCGCGCCGTGATGCGCATCCGTTCACCCGACCGTCGAACGCTACCCTCCACCAGATAGGTGGCGGAGAGCCTTTTGCCGATTTCCTTGAGCCCCGCATCCTTGCCGCGAAAGCTGAAGGATGAACTGGCGGCGACGACGGACAACGAACGAAACCGGGCAAGGCCGCCGATGATGTCCTCGGTGATGCCGTCGCTGAAAAAATCCTGGTCCGGCGAGCCGCTGAGATTCTCGAATGGCAGAACGGCGATCGACGTTCGCGCCGACGCCAAAGACGTCGATGGCCCGGCCGTCGGCGCGTCCTTCCAGTGCCAGACGTGCACGGGCCGGGCGATGTTCTTCAGCACTATCTCGCCGCCGTCCCAAAAGGCCGAACAATTCTTTGTGCCGAGTTGCCGATGGACGACATCGGCGATGCATATGCCGCCCGGCCCGGCGGTTGCCTCCAGGCGGGCGGCGACGTTGACGCCGTCGCCGAACAGGTCATCCCCCTCGATGACGACATCGGCGAGATTGATCCCGATCCTGAAGAGGATGCGGTCGTCGAGCGCCACGTCCTTCTGATCGGAGGCCAGTTCTTCCTGAAGCGATATGGCGCAGTCCACCGCGTCGACCGCCGAGCTGAAGACGACGAGCGAGCCGTCGCCCATCAGCTTCACGATGCGGCCGCCGCGTGCGGCGATGTTCGGAGCGACTATGGAGCCTTGCAGCCGCTTCATCGCGGTAAGCGTAGAGGTTTCGTCGGCCTCCATCAGCCGCGAGTAGCCGACGATATCGGTGGCCATGATCACCGCAAGTCGCCGCTCGACGCGCTCGTTCGCCATCCCGCCATCTCCACACGCAATGCGCAGTACTTTAGCCCGCTCTCACGGACGTCGAAAGAGGCAACGGAGTGGGATCGGAGTTCCCGGCAATCGCCGCTGCGTGACGGCCCTATCGTGTCAGCGCCTCCACAAAGCGGATCACATGGCCGACCGTACTTTCGTTCCAGATGTCGTTGTGACCCAGCCCGTCGTAGACCGCTATTTGCTTCGGTTCGGGAGCGATGCGGTACAAGGCCTCGCCCGAAGAGAGCGGGATGCTGCCGTCAAGTCGACCGTGGATGAACAGCTTCGGTTGTTTCACCGTCGCAATCGTGAGGTCGGAACGGAAGGGATCCTTGAGCAGAAGCGCAACCGGGTAGAACGGATAATGCGTCTGCGCGACCGAAAGAACCGAGAGGTATGCGGACACGAGGATGACGCCGGCGGCAGGCCTCTGCGCGGCCGTGTTCACGGCGACGCCCGAGCCGAGCGAGCGGCCCAGCACAATGATCCCGCTTCTGGAGCGTCCTGAAAGCCAGTCGAACGCGGCGATGCCGTCGGTCAGCAGCCCCTCCTCGCTCGGCGAGCCGGTCGATCCCGGATAGCCGCGATAGGAAATCGCCAGCAGTCCAATGCCGCGCGCGGCCAGCGCCTGTGCAAG
Organism: Sinorhizobium sp. 8-89; assembly: GCF_030124325.1. Lineage (GTDB taxonomy): Bacteria > Pseudomonadota > Alphaproteobacteria > Rhizobiales > Rhizobiaceae > Sinorhizobium. Next base: position 77,857 of record NZ_JASKLR010000016.1, on the reverse strand, counting down.
AAAGTCGTAATTGTCGACCCGGTCACCGTTTCCGAAGAAGAGCAGCACGGCCGGCTTGCCCGCATCACCCTGACTGTAGAGTCCATGAAGCGTCTCTCCGTCCGACGTCTTGATGTATGCGTTTTCGCCCCAACTCGCCTGCTCTGGAGCAAGGGTGGCGCTCACACCGGGATACAGGAGGGCACGCTGCGAAAAATACACGAGGCCCACAAGCGACATATAGGCGAAGATCGCCATCAGCGGCAGGATAAGCAGGAGTTTTGTGGCGCTCACGGCAGCATGCCCCACCGCTGGTTCGTCAAAGTCCAGAACGCTTCCGAAGCTGAACCTCGACTGAACAGCATAGAGTTCAATTTGAGCGTTTTAGGGATCGGCCCGTCCGCCGTTCTTCGCGAAATGCCACTCGAGAATCGCCGGGAAGAAGTCCGGATAGTTGTGCGCATCGGGCTTCGGCCCGCGGATCGCCACGGCCTCGTCGATTTCCGGGTGCGGGTCGGTCGAGACATGCCTGGCGACGCGCGAAACGAGCTCGTCGGCCGTCGCCGCCAGCCGGTGGGTGCGGAACACGACGACAGTCCCCTTCATGTGCACCGCGTGGTAGCCGGGCTCGGCTGTCGCCTCGGAGAGCTCGATGCCCGTCTCCTCCCGCACCTCTCGCGCAATATTGCCGTCTATATCGCAACGTCCGTCGACGATATCCTCAGGCTCCAGCGAGCCGCCAGGGCTGTAGACGCGTCCGGCATTGGCCGTGTGGCTCCCCATGCGGATGGCGATCATCGCGCCGTCGGACGAAAGCAGCATCGGCATGGCGAAGATATGCAAGGCGCCGGGCGCTCGACTCTTGCGCCACCACAGAAAGGTCGAATAGGGCACGACATGGGCGTTGGCGACAATGCGTCCGCCGTCGATGCGGATCGCCCGCTGCAGCACCATCCTGCCGTCGAAGAGATGCGGGTTTGCGGCAATCTCGCGCTGCCAGCTTTCCTGCGCCCGTTCCACCTCGGCCAGATGGAACGGATGCGGCTCTGGAGAAACGTCGATCCGGACAGCCGAGACCGGGAAAACCGTGCCCTCGGCGGGCCACTCTGCGCGGTTGCTTTCAAGAAGGTTCATGGTCAGATATCCAGTGTCATCGCGACCGGGCAATGGTCGGAGGCCTTCGGCCGGTCCCAGCCGGTGCGCGGGTAGCGCTCCACCTCCTGCCCGGCCGGAAAGATCGTCCGGAACGGCTGGCCGGCGCGGATGATCTCCGGCACCCGGCTCGCGTTGCGGCTCGCGAGCGCCGGCGACAGCCAGATGTAGTCGAGCTGGCAGAGATGCCGCTCCTCCGGCCCGCGGCTGTGAAACAGGGTCCAGCGGTCGAGCACCGGGCGGCGTAGCATCGGGTTTTCGGCGAAGCCGTCCATGGTGAAGACGTCGAGCGCGCTTGTCCCCTCCTCGCTCGGCACGAATTCGTAGCCGTTGCGCCGGTCGCCGCGGATAGCAACCTTTTCCTGGTAGTCGTTCATGTCGCCGCAGATCGCGAACATCTTGTCGGCCGTGCGGCCCCGCCCGAAGCGGCTTTCGATTATATGGCGCACGGCCTTCGTCTCTGCCACACGGAGCGGCATCGTCGCCTGGCGGCCGTCGAGCCCTTCGCGCGCCGGCCCCATCGACTTGAAGTGCACGACGTAGAGCGTCAGCGGCCGGCCGCCGATCCTCAAATCCAGCTCCAGGCAGTCGCGCTTGAAGATGCGGTCGGCAGGGCGGTTGGTTTGCGCCAGCTCATCGTTGAAAAGGTCGAGGTCGGCATAGGTAAGTCCCGCATGGCTTTTCACCTCGAGGCACTCGATCGGCTGGCCGTCGCGCGTCTTCTCGCGCATCAGCACGGCAACGTCGATGCCGCGCGAATCATTGCCCTCGATCAGGTATTTCTGCCGGTAGCCGTTGCCGACCATGCGGAACAGATAGCCATATTCGAAGGCCTGCAGCGCCGCCATGTTGTCGGCCTCCTGCAGGCAGAGGATATCCGCGTCGCAGTCGGCGATGGCGAGCGCCGACATCTGCCGCGTGTCGTCCGTATGCGCAATGGTGCGTGCCTCCTCCAGCCGCTGATACTCCGCCTCGCTGCGGACCTCGAACAGCCTCAACACGCGATCCTGCTTCAACTGGTTGCGAAAGCCGGAGAAATCGAAACGGCTCATGAGATTTTCGATATTGAAGGTGGCAAGGCGAAGCGACATCGGGCAATTCCGTAAAACAAAGTGTCGCGGAGCTTAGGCATTGAACCGCAAATGTCGAGGGGGTGCTTTGCGCGCCTGAAGAGACGCGGCGCTTGTCACGGGGCATGATGTCGTGAGCCGTTGGCCCTCTCACCGCGAAGGCGCACCGTTCGCGTAGAGATGAAGCGCCCGGTAGACCGCCGTGTGGGCCGGGGTCGGCACTTCGAGTTCCTTTCCGAAGGAGTGCATGCGTCCCGACAGCCATTCGAGTTCGAGCCGCTTGCCGCGCTGAAGATCGTTGGCCATGGAGGATTGCGTCTCGGGCGGCACCATTTGCCAGAGCGATGTCGTCTGCTGCACATAGCCGTCCGGCATCGGGTGACCCTTGGCGGCGGCGATCGCCATGCCCTCGTCCCGCAATTGCTCCATGAAGATCCGGCCTTCCGGGTCCGCGATAATCGCTCCGATGCCCGAGCGCATCAGGCTGGTGCCGCCGGAAAAGGCGGCGAGTGTCACGAACTTCATCCATAGCACCGGATCGACGTCGTCGACCGCCTGGAGGGAGATGCCCTCGGCCAGCGCGCACGCATCGCGGAAGGCGGCGATCGCCGGGTCGTTGCGCCCGCCGACCGTCATCTGCGTCATCCCGCTCGTCTGCTTGATCAGCGCCGGCGCTTCGAGATAGGTGGAAATGTAGATGGCGCCGGCGACGACCTGCGAGCGTGGCACGGAACGCGCCAGGAGATCGACGCCATCGACGCCGTTCTGCAACGTCAGCACCGTCGTCTTCGGCCCGACCATCGGGAGGATGGCGGCGGCCGCCTCCTCGCTGTCGTAAAGCTTCACCGCGAAGATCACGAGATCGACGGTCCCGACTTCGGCGGGATCGTCGGTGGCGGTGACGCCCGGCAAGCTGACATCGCCGAGCGGACTTTCGAGCCTGAGACCGTTGCTGCGCATCGCATAAAGATGCTCGCCGCGCGCGATGAATGTGACGTCTTCGCCCGCTTTTGCGAGCCTGAGGCCGATATAGCCGCCGATGCCGCCCGAGCCCATCACCGCGATCCGCATGGCCTTTCCTCCTCGCGCTGCTGCAAATCAAACGGCTGGAGCGACCTTTGCGCGCCCAAAAAAACGCGCGGCGCCGGAGCGGCCGAAAGCGCAAGATATCAGTTTCGCCCTGCCGCGGCACGGCCAAAGAATGCTTCGGCCATCGCCCGCCTTTGCTGCCCGCCTGCGCTCTCCTCAGGCGACGGACCAGCCGCCGTCGACGAGCAGGTTCAGTCCGGTGATCAGCGATGCTGCCGGCGAGGCCAGGAAAACGACGGCGCCGATAACGTCGTCCGTGTCGCCGATGCGGCCCAAGGGAATATGCCCGACCGTCTGCTCGTAGAAAGCCTTGTCGGAGAGAGCCGGCCTGGTGCCGTCGGTCCAGATGAAGGTGGGGGCAACGGTGTTGACGGTGATGCCGTGGCGGGCCCATTCGGCGGCCAGGCAGCGGGAGAGGTGATTGATCGCCGCCTTGCTCATGCAGTAGATCGCCTCGCCGCGAAGCGTCACCGTGCCCGCCTGCGAGCTGATGTTGATGATACGGCCCGCCTTTTGCGCGATCATCTGCCGGCCGACGGTCTGCGTCATCAGGAACGTGCCCTTGACGTTGACGTTCAGGATTTCGTCGAGATCGGCCTCAAGGACATCCTCCGCCAGATTGCCGGGCGCGACTCCGACATTGTTGACGAGCACGTCGATCCTCGTAAACATCGCGACCGCCTCGGCGACCGAGGCCTCGATATCGGCGCGCTTCGACAGGTCGAGCCTGACGGGAAGGACCTTCCGGCCCATGTCCCTGATTTCCGCGATCAGTTCCGTCGACGCCGCGATGTCCCGCAGGCCGAGCACGATGTCCGATCCGGCAGCGGCGCAGGCAATGGCGCAGGCGCGGCCGATCCCGCGCGATGCGCCGGTAACGAATGTCACCTTGCCTGCCAGGCTGAAATCCGGCGCATGCTTGAGTTCGTTCCCCACGTTTGCCCCTCCTCCGGTTGATCGCCCCGCCTCGAGCGCGTAGCGTCGGCGGCGGCAACACCTTTTCATTCTTGAACTCCCACTCGGACTATAGCACCGCGCGCACGCGCCGTGGCTGCTTTCCACGGACCGGCCATTGGTTGCGTACTCAGATGTGGTAGAATCCCTGAGCGGCGCAAAATGGGGCGGGCGACAAGATGTCGTTTTCTCAATCGAGGATTTGCAAGGGCTGCTGGGAGCAGATGCGTATTCCCGTGCCTCTGCACGGACCGGCTTCCATTCCCTTCCGCGCCTTTGGTATCCGCCCGAGCCGGATGAATCCGAACACCTGCACGATCTGCGAGCTCATGTTCACGCGCGTGATGAAAGCCCGCAAGATCACCGTTGATGTGTCTGTGCTTTTTGCAGACCTGAGGGGCTATACGACGCTTACGCAGTCGCATTCGGCAGATGCCGTCTCGTCGCTGCTGGATGATTTCTACGATGAATGTGCCACGGCCATTTGGGAGTTCGACGGCCTTCTCAACAAGACCGTCGGGGACGCGATCATGGCGATATTCAACTTTCCGATCCCGCACCAGGACCACGCCGAACGTGCCGTTCTCGCTGCGCGTGAGATCCAGCGCCGGTGCCAATTGCGTCGTGAACGTCACCTGGCCGAGGGTGCCGGCCTGGGCGAAAGTGAACTCGGCGTTGGTATCGGCATCGACTCCGGCGAGGCCAGCTTCGGAGAGTTCGGCCGATCGCATCGCGACCTGACTGCGATTGGAACGGTTGTGAACACTGCCGCCCGCGCCCAGTCAGCGGCCGAAGCGGGGCGGATTCTCGTCACCAGGGCCGTTTGTGAGCGGGCGAAGAGCCAAACGGCCGAAAGCGAAGGCCGTGAATACCGCCTGAAAGGCTTTGATAAGCCGATCGAGCTTTACGCAATCTGAATATCGTCGAATGCCGGGCAGGCTCCGGCGAACGCCTGTCATGAGCCGATGCCGGTAATCGCAGCCCAAAGGCGCGCGGCGGCGGCTTCTGGCGCGAAGCCGGTGCGACGACGGATCTCCTCGTCCTTATTGCTTCCGTCTTTTGCATCCTGGTCGGCTTCCTCAAAGTCCTTCGACGACCGATGAAGCAACATGCACGGCCCTCGGCGGGCACCCTCACGGCCCCTCCGCTTCACCCCAAACAAGGCATCTTCCCTGCCGCCGCCGCCGTGCTACAGTTTCATGAACGTCATGGGGGGCCGGCGGGGGGTGGAATCCGGATGAAGTCTTTGGTTGCGAAAGTCGCTGCGGCTGCCTTCGTCCTGTTTGCCCGCGCGATAACCGCGGTTCGCGCCATATGGCCGGAAGAGGGATTGCCGGCCAGACCGTGCGTCTATTTCGCCAACCATTCGAGCCACGGCGATTTCGTGCTGGTCTGGGCCGTGCTGCCGCCGAGGCTCAGGCATCGCACCCGCCCGGTGGCCGGCGCTGAATACTGGCTGAAATCTCACACCAACGCCTTCATCGGACGCGACGTCTTCAATGCGGTGCTGATCGAGCGCGACCGGGAAAAGCGGACCGAGGACCCGATCGCACTGATGGTCTCGGCGATCGATGTCGGTTCGTCGCTGATCCTCTTTCCCGAGGGTACGCGAAACCAGACAGAGGAAAGGCTGCTGCCCTTCAAGAGCGGCATCTTCCATCTGGTCACCGAGCGCCCGGAGGTCGACCTCGTGCCGGTGTGGATCAACAATCTCAACCGCGTCATGCCGAAGGGCGAGATCGTGCCGATCCCGCTGATCTGCACCGTCACCTTCGGCAATGCGCTGCGCATTGACCCCGGCGAAGAGAAGCAAGCCTTTCTCGAACGGATGCGGGCCGCCCTGATCGCGCTCGCTCCGAAACCGGCAGGGAGCGGCGAATGACTGCAGCAGGCTCGGATCTCCTGACATTGGTCCTCGGCATCTTCGGCGTGCTGATCGCCGCGTCGGCGGTCGGCTACATGCTTGAACAACGCCTCACGGCCGATGGACCGAACGCGGCGGTCGAAAACCTCAACGCCCGCATCCGGGCCTGGTGGGCGATGGTCATTCTGATCGGCCTTGCCTTCATCGCCGGCCGCATCGGCGTCCTCCTTCTCTTCGCCTTCTGCTCCTTTGCGGCGCTGAGGGAATTCGTGACCCTGATCTACACCCGGCGCGCCGATCACTGGGCGCTCGCCTCCGCCTTCTTCCTCGTCCTGCCGATCCAGTATTACCTGCTTTGGGCCGAGGAATACGGCATCTTCTCTATTTTCATTCCCGTTTATGCATTCCTTCTGATGCCGATCATCTCGGTGCTCCGGGGCGACACCGAGCGCTTCCTGCTTCGCATCGCCGAGGTGCAATGGGCGCTGATGATCTGCGTCTTCTGCGTCTCGCACGTGCCGGCGCTGCTGACCCTCGACATACCGGGCTACGAGGGGCGCAACGTGCTGCTGATCGCCTTCCTGGTGATCGTCGTGCAGCTGAGCGATGTCCTGCAATATGTCTGGGGCAAGCTCTTCGGCCGCACCAGGATCGCGCCGAAGCTTTCGCCGTCGAAGACGGTCGAGGGCTTTGTCGGCGGCGTTGCCAGCGCCACGCTGATCGGGGCCGCGCTCTGGTGGATTACGCCGTTCACGCCGCTCCAGGCGGGCCTCCTGTCGTTCATCATCACCCTCATGGGATTCCTTGGAGGGCTGGTGATGTCGGCGATCAAGCGCGATCGCGGCGTCAAGGACTGGGGCAATCTCATCGACGGCCATGGCGGGCTGATCGACAGGCTGGATTCCGTCGTCTTCTCGGCGCCGATCTTCTTCCACATCGTGCGCTATTGGTGGTCGCTCTCATGAGATCAGCGTTGCGGGACTGGGCGAGAAGCGGCACGGTACATGTGCTCTTCGCCTTTCTGGCCATGGGCGGATGGGCCGTCTTCGCCAACAGCGGTCACGCCATGCCGCAGCCGCTCTATTCCGGGCTCCTGCAGGGGGCGCTCTCGGCCGGTCTCACGCTTTTCCTCAAGTCCGTGATCGACGGGCTTTCGAAGCGCTTCAGCGGGCCTGAGCGCTTCTGGGCGCCGCCGCTGATCGCCTGTCTCGGCTCGACGGGCCTGCTGGTGTCGCTCCACGCGCTCGGCGGAACGCCAGAAATACTCCAAACCGTCGCGGTTCCGCTCCTGGTCTCGACGACCTACGCGTGGACCTATGCCTATTCGATCTCCCGGAAAAAAGGCGTTGAATCATGACTGAGACCGGCGATCGGCGGCCTCTCGCAAGCCGCAACACCCGCTGGGCGGGCGCGATTGCCCGATGGATGGCATCGCGGACGATCACCCCCAACCAGATCTCCAAAGGCAGCATGGTGGCCGCCGCTCTCGCCGGCGGCGCCTTCTTCCTGGCAGGCCAGAGTGCGGGCGAAATGAGGATCGTCTGCCTGCTCTCGGCGGCATTGTTTTGCCAGCTCCGGCTGCTCTGCAATCTCTTCGACGGCATGGTCGCCGTAGAGGGCGGCAAGGGCGAGCCGGACGGTCCCTTCTGGAACGAGTTTCCGGATCGCGTCGCCGACCTCCTGATCTTCGCCGGCATCGGCTATGGCATCGGCGCACCCGGCCTCGGCTGGGCGGCAGCCGCCTTCGCCGTCCTGACCGCCTATGTCCGCGAGCTCGGCCGCGCCACCGGAAACCCCAGCGACTTCTACGGGCCGATGGCCAAGCAGCACCGCATGGCAACGGTCACCGCCGCCGCGGTGATCTCCATACTCGAGCCCCTGTGGCAAGGTCACAACCAGGTGCTGACGATTGCCCTCTGGGTGGTCGCCCTCGGTGCGGCACTGACCGCGATCCGTCGCGGACGGACATTGGTGCGGCGCCTGAAAGAGGTCGGTACCCGTTAGTACCGCATTGGGATCGGGGCGTCACGACGACGCAGGATGCAATTCGTCGACCACGCGCTTCAGGCGCCGCACCCCCTCCTCTATTTCCGGTAGCTCCAGGCTGGCATAGCCCAGCACGAGGCCGGCAGTGCCGGGATCGTCCGAGGCGGCGAACAAAGGGCCGATCGGGTAGAGACCCAGCCCGCAGGCAAGCCCGCGCTCGACCAGCAATTGCTCCCGTTCCCTCGGCAGGTCGCTCAGCCACACGACGACGTGCAGCCCTGCGTCCGCGCCCATAATCCGTATCCGGTCCGCGAAGGCCCGCTTCAGGGCGGACAGCAGGGCCGCTCTTCTTTCCCCGTTGCGGCGGCGCACGCGCCGGACATGCCGTTCGTAGGCGCCACTTTCGATGAGCGCGGCCAAAGCCTCCTGCTCCGCGGTCGGCGTATGCCTGTCGGTCAATCGCTTGGCGGTGACGAAAGGGATGCGAAGGGCCATCGGCACGACGAGGTAACCGAGGCGCAGCGTCGGCGAAAGCGTCTTCGAAACGGTTCCGAGATAGATGACGCGATCGGCGCCGTCCAACGTCTGCAAGGCGGGTATGGGCGCGATATCGAACCGATACTCACCGTCATAGTCGTCCTCTATGACGTAGGCGTTTCGGCGCTGCGCCCACGCCAGAAGCTCTTTCCGGCGGCCGACCGACATGACACTTCCGAGAGGAAACTGGTGTGAAGGCGTTACATATGCCAGCCGCCCCTCGCCCAGCCCGTCGGTTCGCATGCCCTCGTTGTCGACATCGAGCGGAACCAGTTCCGCCCCGGCCGCGATAAAGACGTGGCGGGCCGCGCCATAGCAGGGGTCCTCCACGACAACCCTGTCCCGCGGATTGACGAACAGTCTGGCACAGAGATCGAGGCCCTGCTGCGATCCGTTTACGACGATGATCTGGTCCGGCTGGCACCGGAGACCGCGCGCTCTCCAAAGATAGCCTTGCAAGGCTGTCCGCAGCGCCGGCGAGCCAGCCGGATCCGCATAGCGAAGACGCGTCGGCCGCCGCATGAGCGCGGCGTTCACTGCTTTTTTCCAGGCCTGGCTTGGAAAGTCGGACGAAGACAGATCGCCGTAGCGGAAGTCGATGGCCAGGCGGTCCAGCGTGGGCCGGGTGGCGGCAGGCAGACGCATGATCCTGAGGCCGTAATCCGAAAGACCGGGACGCCGCGAGGTTTCATCGACGGGCGGACGAGCGGCGACATCGAGATCGACGTTCTTCGCGACCCTTGCGCGCGCCCCCTGATGGGTTTCGAGATAGCCTTCGGCGGCAAGCTGCTCATAGGCCGCCGTCACGGTCGTCCGCGAGACGCCCCACTCGGCGGCAAGGCCGCGCGTGGACGGCAGCCTGTCGCCCGGGCGGAAAGTCCCGTCCCTGATCTGGCCCTTGATGGCATCGCAAATGCGCTTCAGGACGGTCGGTGCCTTCTCGGATTTCGCCATGAACTGGCCCAACGTTAAATGCAGAAACTGGCAGTCAACAATAGGCCAGTCTGATGGCACTTTCACCTCAAATCCGCCTGCTGCATGATTCCTTGAATCGTAACGATTCAAGGACAAGAAGATGTGGTAATTCAAAGCGTTACAGCGGCCCTTTGCGCGTCCCGGCGAGACGTGCGGCGCTGGAGAGGATCAGATGTATATTCCCCCGGCCTTCCGCGAAGACGAACCGTCTGCCCTCCACGAAACCATGCGGGCCGCGCGTCTCTGCAACTTCGTGACGGCCACGGATCAAGGACCGGTCGCAACCCCGCTACCGCTGTTTCTCGACCCGACGGAAGGGCCGTACGGAACGCTCTACGGCCATCTCGCGAGGGCGAACCCGCAGTGGAAGCTTGCCGCGATCGGGGAAGCGATGGCCCTGTTCATGGGACCCGACGCCTATATCACGCCGAGCTGGTACGCGACGAAGCACGAGACCGGAAAGGTCGTTCCCACCTGGAACTACGTCGCCGTCCACGCCTACGGTCCGGCAGAATTTTTCGAGGACGATCACAGGCTTCTCGACGTCGTCACGCGTCTCACCAGACTGCACGAAGAGCCGCGCGCCGATCCGTGGGCGGTCGGCGACGCGCCCGAAGATTTCATCAGGGCACAGCTCAGAGGGATCGTCGGCATTCGCATGCCGATTACCCGATTGGAGGGTAAGCGAAAGATGAGCCAGAACCGCAATGCGGCGGACCGGGCCGGTGTTGCATCCGGTCTTGCCGCGAGTGATCGCGCGTCGGATCGTACCGCTGCCACACTCATTCCGGTTGACTGCATAATTCCTTAAATCGGAGTCGATCAGGACAAAATCATGCAGCAATTTCAAGGTGCTACAGCGCCGCGCGCGCCATGTTGGCTAGCGCCGGCGGCGAGGGAAAGATTGGCCTCGACATAGGTCGTCGCCTTGCGCAGCCGCCAGGGAGCAAGCGCCGTGCGGCATCGGCCGCTATCGAAGCGGCCCGTCATCGGAACCTCCGCTCAATCCTTGCCTGCCAGGAGGCGCGCCTCGATCCGCGCCAGCGCCCGCTCAAACACCGCCGGATCGTCGAGCGCGCGGCCGAGAACCAGCGCGCCCTGAATGGCGATCACCGCCTCCTCGGCAAGCTCGCGCGCCGAGGCCGGGTCGTTGCCGGTCTTCTCCAGGGCCGTGGCGAGTGCCGCCCGCCACCCGGCGAAATAGTCACGCACCTGATTGGCGAAGCGGTCGCGGACATTGTCGAGCGCGAAGGCGCCCACGAGGCACACACGGCGGCCGGAGCGGAAATAGTCCGCCACCGACCGGCACATGGTGCCGATCGCCTCGCGCGGATCCTCGTCTTGCCGAAGCGGCGCGTAGACGTGATCTTCGAACCATTGATCGATCTCGCGGAGCACGGTCGTCGCCATCTCCTCCTTCCCTCCCGGGAAGAAGTGGTAGAGGCTGCCCTTGCCGAGCCCGGTCTTGGCGCTGATGACCGAAAGGCTTGCGCCTTCGAAGCCGTGTTCCCGAAAAATCTCGGCGAGCACGGGGATGACGTCCGAGCGCTCCGCGACGATCTTTGCCATGATATTACAATCCGAGTTCCGAAAGGCCGGGGTGATCCGCCGGCCGCGGCGCGGACCTGTCCCAGAAGAACTTCCGATCCGCTTCCTTGATCGGCATATCGTTGATGCTGGCATGGCGCGTGTGCATCAGGCCGTTCTCGTCGAACTCCCAGTTCTCGTTGCCATAGGCGCGGTACCAATTGCCGGAGTCGTCGCGATATTCATAGGCGAAGCGCACCGCAATGCGGTTGCGGTCATGTGCCCACAGCTCCTTGATCAGGCGATATTCGAGTTCCTTGTTCCACTTGCGCGTCAGGAAAGCGACGATCGCCTCGCGGCCTCGCACAAATTCGGCCCGGTTACGCCACCGGCTGTCGACGGTGTAGGCGCGCGACACCCTTTCCGGATCGCAACTGTTCCAGCCATCTTCGGCGGCACGCACCTTTTGTATCGCCGTCTCACGGGTGAAGGGCGGCAGCGGCGGGCGTTGTTCGGACATCTTCAATCTCCTTCGTTGGCTAGACTGTACTGTTCGGTAAACTCTGTGTCAATCAGTACAGTCAGCGCGTGAGGAGGTCAATGCCGAATGGTTCATATTCGGCTCCTTGCCGTGCGAATTCGACAAAGCTGCAAATGTCTATCGTGCTGAAACGACACGGGGCGCCTCGCCAGACGCGCCGATGTCGCTGCAACAGCTTGAGAACGGCGTCCGCTCGCCCTCAGCTCCAGTCCCACTGCCCCGCCACCTGCCGCGTCGCGACGTTGAAGCGGTTCCAGGTGTTGATGAGCGAAATCTGGATGATGAGCGCGGCGAGCGCCTGTTCGTCATAATGCTTCGCCGCCTCGTCCCAGATCTCGTCCGGAACCGGGTCGGCCCGGTCCGCAAGCCGCGTCACCGCCTCGGTCAGCGCCAGTGCGGCCCGCATCGGTGAAATAGGGCGCGTCGCGCCAGGCGGAGACCGCCATGATGCGCTTGTCGCTTTCGCCGGCCTTCTTCATCAGCCGCGGGTGCATGTCGACGCAGACGCTGCAGCTGTTGATCTGGCTGGCGCGCAGGTGGACAAGGCCGACCGTCAGTTCCGGCACGCCGCCCTTCTCCGCCGAAGCACCAAGCGCCTGCAGCGCGTGCATGGCTTCGGGTGCTATCATGGCGATGTTGTTCATTCTGGCTTGCATCGTGCATCTCCTTCGGATGTGTTGGCCAAATTCGACGGCAACCCCGGCCGATTTCCTGTCACATCGGCGGGGTTTCGTTCGTCATGCCCCATGACGAAGCCGAGCGGAGGAATGTGACCGATGGATGAGAAAAAATTTCTGGCCGAGCAGTTCGAAGGCAACCGCCGGCGCTTGAGCGCCGTCGCCTACCGCATGCTCGGCTCGAAGATGGAAGCCGAGGACGCCGTGCAGGAAGCCTGGCTGCGCCTTAGCCGCACGGATGCGGGCGAAGTCGAAAATCTCGGCGGCTGGCTGACGACGGTGGTGGCGCGGGTCTGCCTCGACATGCTGCGCACGCGAAAAGCCCGGCGCGAGGAGCCTCTGGAAGCCCAGGCGCCCTCGCCCGCCGCCCGTCTCGCGGAAGGCCCGGACCCGGAGCAGGAGGCACTGCTTGCGGATTCCGTCGGACTGGCGCTGCTCGTGGTCCTGAACCGCCTGACGCCGTCCGAGCGCATCGCCTTCGTGCTCCATGACATGTTCGATCTCTCCTTCGACGAGATCGCGCCGATCGTCGAGCGCACGCCGACGGCTGCCCGCCAGCTCGCAAGCCGCGCTCGCCGCCGCGTCGGGGGTGCCGATACCGGCGCGAAGCCGGATATCGCCCGGCAGCGGAGCGTGGTCGATGCCTTCCTCGCTGCCTCGCGCGCCGGCGATTTCGATGCGCTGTTGAAAGTGCTTGCCCCCGACGTGGTGTTCCGGGCGGACCCGGTCGCAGCCCGGCTTGGCGTCCGCGCCGAGATCCGCGGTGCGGCGGCCGTCGCCGAAACCTTCAAGGGCCGCGCCCAGGGAGCGCAGCCGGCGCTGGTCGACGGCGCGATCGGCCTGCTCGTCGCCCCCGGCGGCCAGCTGCGGGTCGTCCTGGCGATCACGATCCGCGAGGGCAGGATCGTCGCGATCGACGCTCTTGCCGATCCGGAACGGCTCGATCGGCTCGACCTCGCGGTGCTTGGCCCGCAAGCGAAAGGACCGTAACCGGACGGATCGGAAAAATTGCAGGCGCGCTGTCGGTAGCGGCGAAGGGGAAGCGTCCTATGTAGCACCGGATACCGGTTCAACAGGAGGCTTTCCCATGTCCAGGGTCATCTCTCACCTCTGGTTCGCCGAGAACGCGCGTGAGGCCGTCGAATTCTACGTATCGGTCGTCCCCAACTCCTCTATCGGCCGAGAAACGATCGTCCCGGCCGAAACGCCGAGCGGCCCTCCCGGCAGCGTCTCGATCATCGAGTTCAAGCTCTGCGGCCAGAATTTCACGGCGCTGCAAGCCGGCCCGCTCGATGCCTTCAACCATTCGTTCTCGATCCAGGTCGAATGCGACAACCAGCGGGAGATCGACCGCATCTGGAACGCCTTTATCGACAACGGCGGCGAGGCGGAACAATGCGGCTGGCTGAAGGATCGCTGGGGCCTCTCATGGCAGATCGTACCGCGGGTGCTGGGCGAAATGGTCGCGAACCCCGACCGCGAACGCGCCAGGCGCGCGACGGAAGCCATGCTCGCCATGGTCAAGCTCGACATCGCCGGGCTCGAACGCGCCTTCAACACCTAGCTGCTGTGCGAGACCGCGTCGCGGCTTGAGGCCAACCGTCACGACTTCCAGGCCGCCTCGCTCTTTTGTTCGTAGTGGGTGAAGGCCTTCACCAGCCCACCGAGGACCTCCGCCGAGGTCTCGAACATCGCCTTGAACTGCGGATCGTCGACCTTGGTAATGTCCTCGCGCAGGTGGTCGATGAGCGCGTTCAGCTCGCCTTTCATCCTTTCGGTGTGATGCGTCGGATTTGCGTCGCGCTGGGCCATTTCTGGCCTCCTTTCCGTTTCGATTGGACCGGCTTTACGGGCACAACGTTTCGGATTCCGGGCGGTTCCGGAGCGACCGTCGTCACACGGGAAACAATCGTATTTCGTTACAAATCGCCCTTAAAAGTTACTGGACCAGGGCGGTGGAATTGGCAAATATGGGCATGCAAATCCGTGAGAATTCATATAGAGAATTCATTTCAGTGTCCCTTTAGATCAGAGCTCGCTGCCTGCATGTGAGCTCTGATTGGGAGTTCGAACTCGCCGGGATAGCGGCGATTCCCGAGGACGCGAGAGAGGGGTTTCAAACGGGTTGGCCCGAATGCTTTTTGGGTGGGCACGGCGTTTCTGACAATGGATGAGCGCCAATAAGTTGGCAGGCATTTCGTCGCGAACTTCTCTCAGAGTCCGTTCCTGTGGAGCGGGCTCTGTTTTTGTGTTCGGGAGGTCAAGCCGTGCCGGTCGGGCCGTTTTCCGCCGCCCGGAACCAATGATCGCGAGGAAACGTTCGGGGCCTTCGGAAGGTGGCATCCGATGGAACCGATTTTCACCCGATTACCCTCGCATTCCTGGCGATCGTGAACAAGCCGCTGTAGCACTGAGCTGCATGTTTCGATTCTTCGACCGATTCAGGGAAACAGGCAGTGGCAGCAGCGACTTTTGCGCGTCTGGTCAGACGCGCGGCGCTGTAATGGCATCGGAGAGGCACCTGCTGTAAGCTGTCGCGCAAGGTGTGGAGTCGTTTCCAGCCCACGTCCCTTCTGACCAGCGGTGCGCTTATTTTCAGACGCGCGGGGTCACTGTAACGCTTTGAATTGCAGCATGATTTATCGTGCCGAGGAAATCGGCGGAGTATATGCACGCATCGCGGGAAAGCCGCGCATGGAAGACCGGGCATGGAGCGCCATCTCGCAGCCATCCTCATTGCCGACGTCGTCGGTTACAGCCGTCTGAGCCGGATCGACGAGGAGGACACGCGCATCCGTTTCCACACGGATCTGTCCGAGATCTTCGAGCCGCAGATCGCCGAACATCATGGGCGCCTGGTCAAGACCATGGGCGACGGCCTTCTCGTCGAGTTCCATAGCGTCGTCGATGCGCTTCGCTGCGCGGTGGGCGTGCAGCGGGAGAAGGCTCGGCGCAATGCCGACGCGCCGCGCGAGCAACGGCTCGAATTCCGCATCGGCATCAACCTCGGCGACGTCATCGTCGAGGGCGACGATATCCACGGCGACGGCGTCAACATCGCCGCCCGGCTGGAGGCGCTCGCGGAACCCGGCGGCATCGCGATTTCCGGCTCTGCCTACGACCAGTTGAGGACGAAGCTTGCCGTCGGCTTTCTCTCGCTCGGCGAGCAGAAGGTGAAGAACATTCCCGAGCCGGTGCGCGTCTATCGCGTCGTGCTCGATCCGACAGCGGCCGGCAAGACTGTCGCCGCACCCAGGACGCGCGGCGCAGGGCTCGCCGCAGCGATCACCGCGGCCGTAGCGGCGATACTCGCCGGAGCCGTGCTCTGGTGGCAGCCCTGGACGCTTGTCTGGCCGGAGCCGCCTCCCCAGCGCATCGCCTATCCACTGCCGGACAAGCCCTCCGTCGCCGTGCTGCCCTTCATCAATGTCAGCGGCGACCAGACGCAGGACCATCTGGCGCGGGGCCTGACCGACGATCTCATCACCGAGCTCTCGAAGGTTTCCGGCCTCTTCGTCATCGCCCGCCACTCCGTCCTCGCCATGCGCAGTTCAGAGGCGACGATCCAGGACGTCGCCTCTGAACTCGGCGTTCATTACGTGCTCGAAGGCTCGCTGCAGCGGGCGGATTCGCGGCTGCGCATCAATGTCAAGCTGATCGACGCGATGACTGGCCACTCGCTCTGGGCCGAGCGCTACGACCGCCAGTACAGGGATCTCTTCGCCGTCCAGGACGACGTCATCGGCAAGATCACATCGGCCCTCGAGGTCAAACTCAGCCAGAGCGAGCAGGACCGGCTCTCCCGCATACCGACCGACAATCTGGAGGCCTACGACAATTATCTGCGTGCCGAGCAGGAAGGCCTGATCTATAGCGACGTCAACACCTATCGCCGCACCCTCTCCTTCTACCAGAAGGCGATCGATCTCGACCCGCGTTTCGCCGACGCCCATGCCGGCATCGCCCGGGTCGCGGTCGATGTCTGGCGCAACGATTATAACTATCTCTGGTCCGCCGCCGTCGCCCGCAAGATCGCCTACGACGCCGCCGGCGAGGCCCTGAAGCTCGACCCCAACAATGCCCGCGCCCACACCGTGCTCGCGCTTTTGCAGCTCGTCGACGGCCGTGACACCGAAGCGCTCGATTCCGCCCATCGCGCGGTCGCCGCCCAGCCGAGCGACGCGGAGGCCTACGGCAACCTTGCGTTGATCCTGGCGCATACCGGCAGCCATCAGGAGGCGATCGCGGAAATGCAGCGCGCCTTGCGGCTCGACCCTTCGCCGTCGCCGAGCTTCCAGCTGCTCGCCGGCATCGTCTTCTACACCGCCCGCGACAACGACCGCGCCATCCCCCTGATCGAAGCGGCGCGTGACGCGCTGCCCGATGCCGAACCCGCCCGCGAATATCTCGCCGCCGCCTATGCCCGTCGTGGCGACGCGGCGCGCGCGACCGCCGCAGTCGGCAAGCTGAAGGCGCTATATCCGGAGGCCAATTTCACCTATTACAGCTACCTCTATGACTATTGGGGCAAGGAGGATCTGGCCTACCACCTCGCCGGTCTGAAAGCGGCGGGCGTACCGGAGTGGCCCTTCGGCTTTGCCGGGGCGGCGGCCGACCGCCTCTCCGAGGCGGATCTCGCCGGCCTCATCGACGACAAAACCTGGATCGGCAAACACAAGAACGGCACCGAATTCCTCCAGGCCTTCGACAGGGCCGGCAACACCGCCTATCGCACCGCAAACACCAGCATCACCGGCGTGGCGGAAATCCGGGGCGACCAGCTCTGCGAAAAGATCGGCGGCTATTTCCTCGACCGCATGGTCTGCGGCTATGTCTATCGCAACACCACGGGCGAGCAGACCGACAAGGACTACATCCACGTCACCCCGCAAGCGCTGAAGTTCTTCTCGCTCGAGCGGTAACGCTACTGCATGTATCCTTAGATCGTATTCGATTTAAGGATAAGAACATGCAGCGATTCATGGTGCTACAGCGACCTTTGTGCGTCTGAAAAGACGCACGGCGCTGTAAAGTGCCGCGCGTCTTGTCAGACGCGCCGCGCTTTGGAGACCAGCCTCAGCCAGGGCGGCAAATGAAAGACGCTCATCAGCAGGTACATCAGCACCATTCCGGTCAAGGGCGACGCATCCGGCACGGACGAGCAGAGCATATCCTCCGGGCCAAGAACGCCAGTCAGCAGCGCCATGGTTGCGAAGGTCGGCGCCGCCGCGAAGGACAGCCAGTTGGCAGCGCAGAAGGTGACTGCGTTGCCGCCCGGAACGCCGGCCGATCCACTGCCTGCGGCCGGCGTTCTCTTCGGACTGGTGGAGGGGCGCAACATCGGACGTCAGCTCCGCCCATAGGCGTCGCGGTGGCGCCACCAGATACCGTGTTCGTTGCGCCCCAGAGGCGCACGGTCGAGCCATTGATACATGCCCCACAGGCTGTCCAGTCCGCGCGCATAGCTGGAATAGGTATGGTAGACGACGCCTTCATCGAGCACGAAGGCGCTGACGCCCGGCCTGTCACGCGTATAGGTGGGAACGTCGGTTCCGGTCATCGCTGCGATTTGTGCCACCGGCCCTTCGCTGGCGGCCGACTGCCATTCCTGAACGGTCTTTCCTGCCAGCGGCTCCGGTGCCGGCGGCTCGCGGCGGAAGTTGTATTCTATGCCGCCCTTGCGCTGCTCTTCCTCGGTGAACCAGACGCTGAAATCACGGTTGAAATCGCCGTCGTTCGAGGACGCCCAGGGAAAGCTCCACCCCATCCGCCGCTTGAATGCCTGCAGCTTTGCGAGCGGCGCTCGCGAGATCGCCGAGAAGGCGACATCGTGGTTCTGCAGATGGACGACGATGCCGTTGAACCCATCCGCGATCGAAGAGCAGGACGGGCAACCGGCTGTGTAATCGGGGCCGAACATGAAATGGTAGACGAGAAGCTGCGAGCGGCCTCCAAAGAGGTCTTTGAGCGAGGCGCTTCCTTCCTCGGTCTCGAACCGGTAGTCCTTGTCGATCCGGACCCAGGGCAGCGCCTGGCGCCGGAGCGCCAACGCGTCGCTGCGCCGCGTCAGCTCCTTCTCGTCCTCGAGCAGATCGAGCCGTGCTGCCAGCCACCCTTCGCGCGTCCCGGTCAGATGTTCCGTCATCATTCTTCTCCTGTCTGGCGCCGTCCCGTTTTCGGTGCGACGTGTTGCTTGTTGGTCGGGAGATAGATTACGACCGGGTATCGAATGGTGAGAGTGACAAGTGTGACGGGATTCCGATGGACTCGCTGATCACCGCCGCGGCGCATGCACTCGCGGCGGGTGATCCCCTCGGCGCATTGAAGCGGGTTGCGCTCCGTGGCGACGCGCCCGCGCTCGCGCTCCGCGGCATTGCCATGGCGCAGCTCGGCGATCTCGTGCGCGCGAAGGCCTTGCTGAAGAGTGCCGCGCGCGCCTTCGGCCGCAGAGAAGCGGTGGCGCGCGCACGATGCGTCGTCGCCGAGGCCGAGATCGCCCTCGTCTCGCGCGATCTCAGCTGGCCCGCGAAGGCGCTCGACGCAGCGCGCGCGACACTCGAGGCGCATGGCGACCGGGTGAACGCCGCGCATGCACGGAACGTCGAAGTCCGCCGCCTGCTTTTGATCGGCCGCCTCGACGATGCCGAGCGCATGCTCTCCGCGCTCGATCCCTCGCCGCTTCCACCCGCCGCGCGCGCCGCGCATGAACTCGCGGTCGCTGGCATCGCCGTCCGGCGCTTGCGGACGAAGACGGCGCATGCCGCGCTCAGCCGTGCCACTGAAGCCGCGCGCGCGGCGGATATCCCGGCGCTGACGGCGGAGGTCGAAAACGCAGCGCTCGTCCTGAAGACGCCGGCGGCGCGGCTGATCGCCCGTGGCGGGGAACGACCGCTCCTGCTCGAGGAGGTCGAGACGCTCTTCGCGTCCGGCGCGCTTGTCGTCGACGCCTGTCGCAATGTCGTGCGCGACGAGAGGCAGGCGGTTTCGCTCGCGACCCGCCCGATCCTGTTCGCGCTGGCGCGGGCGCTCGCCGAAGCCTGGCCGGCAGACGTATCGAGGAGCACGCTCCTTTCCCGCGCCTTCCGGGCGAAACACGCCGATGAATCGCATCGCGCGCGGCTTAGGGTGGAAATTGGACGGCTCCGCGCGGAGCTTCGGGCGCTGGCGGACGTGAGCGCGACAAAGAATGGCTTTGCGCTGGTGCCGCGCCGCGCAAGCGACGTCGTCGTGCTTGTGCCGCCCGTCGAGGAACGGCACGCGGCGGTGCTCGCCTTCCTTGCCGACGGCGAATCCTGGTCGAGCTCGGCGCTGGCGATCGCGCTCGGCGCGAGCCCCCGCACAGTGCAGCGGGCGCTCGAACAGCTTGCGGAGGCCGGCAAGGTGCAATCCTTCGGCCGCGGACCGGCGCGCCGCTGGATGACCCCGCCGCTCACCGGTTTCCCGACAATCTTGTTACTCCCCGGCCCGCTGCCGAGCGACTAGGCTCAGGACCACAGCCGGATTGATGCGATCTGGATAAAGGCAGATAGTTTGCAGCGCGGCCGGCGCGCGGCGACGGTGCTGCATGTTCAGGATCGACCGGCGGGACGGAGACTGGGGCGATGGACATTCGATCAACACTGAAGGAGCTATGCGCGGCCTTCAACACGCACGATCTCGATCGCATCATGGCGTTCTTTTCTGACGATTGCGTCCTGGAGATGCCGAGAGGAAGCAAGCCCTGGGGTACTCGCTTCGAGGGCAAAGAGAACGTACGTGAAGCGCTGGCAGCACGCTTTGAAGGCCTGCCCGATGTCCACTACGGCAACGATGAGCATTTTGTGGACTCGGCTACCGACACTGGAATCTCGAAATGGACCCTCACGGGCACGACCCGCGACGGGATCAGAACGGAGGTCCGGGGTTGTGACTTCTACACGTTTCGCAACGGGAAGGTGATCCGCAAGGACTCCTATTGGAAAATCGTGGAATAAGAATGCGGTGTTGGTCTGCCGATCGACAGGCGCATCGCAGCAAGCCACATGCTGCGGCGAGCTTTGTGCCGCGCTGCAGAAAATCATGTCTCAGGAGGAAAAGCATGAAACGATCTGCCGCCGAAATTCTCTGTGAATACGGCCCCTTCCCCGGAGCCGACAACGTGCATGGCGTCACCTTCGACGGCGGCCAGGTCTGGTTTGCATCCGGAGACAAGTTGAATGCCTTCGATCCGGCGAACGGGGAACTCACGCGCTCGATCGATGTCGCCGCGCATGCGGGAACGGCCTTCGACGGGCAGCACCTGTTCCAGATCGCCGAGGATCGCATCCAGAAGATCGACCCCAAGACCGGCCGCGTGCTCGCCACCATCCCTGCGCCCGGCAACGGTGGCGACTCGGGCCTCACCTGGGCCGAAGGCACGCTCTGGGTCGGCCAGTACCGAGACCGCAAGATCCATCAGGTCGATCCCGAAACGGGCAAGGTCCTCCGCACCATCGAGTCCAACCGCGTCGTCACCGGGGTCACCTGGATCGACGGCGAACTCTGGCACGGCACCTGGGAAGGCGACGAGAGCGATGTCAGGCGCATCGACCCCGAAACGGGAAACGTCCTGGAGAGGGTCGACATGCCGCCTGGCATGGGCGTATCGGGACTGGAGTCCGATGGCGCCGACCGCTTCTTCTGCGGCGGCGGAAGCGCCGGCAAGGTGAGAGCCGTCCGTCGCCCGAGGTAGGGTTTGGCGATCCGCCCCGAACCCGCACCCGCTCCAGGCGCAGATAACCGTCCCCGGCCACGGCAAGCCGCGCGGCGATGTCGTGCAAGATTTTTCGGCAGGCATGTCGTTTTTCATGCGGCTCGTTCGTCTTGGAGGAGCGTCGCTGCCAATTTTGCCACGAGGTATTCTCATGTCGCACGCTGAGTTTCAGACACAAAGTTCATATCGCTGGGTGATTGTTGCCGCCGGCGGCCTGTTGGGCTGCATCGCAATAGGCGCCATGTTTTCACTGCCGGTTTTTCTCGTGCCCATCTCCCGGGATACCGGATGGTCGGTCACGGGCGTATCCAGTGCCATGACCATCGGGTTTGTCGCCATGGCGCTGGCAAGCATGATCTGGGGTACTCTGTCGGACCGCTGGGGGCCTCGCGTGGTCGTGTCGATCGGATCGGCTGTCTTGGCCGCGGCACTGGCTCTGGCAAGCAGGGCGACCTCCCTTGTCGAGTTTCAACTCGTCTTCGGATTGGCTGTCGGTGGCGCGACCGCCGCGATTTTTGCCCCGATGATGGCCTGCGTGACCGGCTGGTTCGACACGCACCGCAGCCTTGCCGTCTCGCTTGTATCGGCCGGCATGGGCATGGCGCCCATGACCATGTCTCCCTTCGCGGCCTGGCTCGTCACCATCTATGATTGGAGAACGTCCCTCCTGATCATCGCCGCCCTTGCCGGGGCCGTAATGATCCCGGTCGCGCTGCTCGTGCGCCGCCCGCCCGCTCTCGAAGGCCCAGCTGCCGTCGCTTCTCCCGATGGAGAGCAGCAATCCGCCATGTCCGTGGGACAGGCGATGAGGTCGCCGCAGTTCATCATCCTGTTTTTGACGAACTTTTTCTGCTGCGCCACGCACTCGGGCCCGATTTTCCATACGGTGAGCTACGCGATAAGCTGCGGCATTCCGATGATCGCGGCGGTCTCGATCTACAGCGTGGAGGGGCTGGCAGGCATGGGCGGCCGCGTTGCCTTCGGTCTTTTCGGAGACCGGTTCGGCGCCAAACGGGTTCTGGTCTCGGGGCTGCTGCTGCAGGCGTTCGGCGCGTTGGCCTATTTCTTCGTGCGCGATCTTGGCGCGTTTTATGCCGTGGCGGCGGTGTTCGGCTTCATCTACGCCGGCGTTATGCCGCTATACGCCGTGATTGCCCGCGAGAACTTTCCACTGCGCATGATGGGCACCGTCATCGGCGGAACGGCAATGGCCGGCAGTCTCGGCATGGCGACCGGTCCCTTGGCAGGAGGCCTGATCTACGACACCTTCGCCAGTTACGGTTGGCTCTATATCGGCGCCTGGGGCATCGGGATCGGTGCCTTCCTGATCGCATTGACCTTCAGGCCCTTCCCCAAGGCCAAGGCCGAGCCGGCGCCTTTGCCCGCATGAAGATAACGAACTCGCTCGGCCGCGCACGGAATGTGTCGCGGCCGTTGCTGCTGATCAGCTCACACCGCCGCCGCGTACGTTGGTACTTCGTGGCGCCTCACTTGGCGCTGGCTTGCCAGTTCGTCTGCAGCTTTTCGGTGACCAGCGTCTGCTGCACCTCGGACCAGTGTTTCTGCGACTCGACGACCTTGCTCGGGTTCTTTTCAAAGCCGTCGGCCGCACCCGGGTCGTAGCTGATGTAGAGCTTGCCGTCGATGATCCGCCATGCCCTCGGATCGATATTGGTGGTCACCGTCCCGAGGGAGACGCCATCGGCGCAGTAGCCGCCATATTGCGGGGCGTATTTCGAGGGCTCGCGCATGAAAAGGTCGCGATGTTCGGCGCTGGCGAAATGCCAGGTCGCGCCGAGCCAGCGGTGCGAGTATTCCGGCGATCCCTCGACCGCCTTGTTCTCGGTGAAATAGGCGACGGGATCGTAGCCCTTGATGGCGACGTCGCCGAAATAGCCGGTGTTGACGAGCGCTTCGGCACTCGCAACCCCTCCCGAGGAGAAGAGGATGGTCGCCGCGCCGAACGCGAGGGCGATCCGCATCCCGCATTTTCCTTGATAGTTCGTCATGACAGTTCTCCGAATTCCGACCGTTGTCGGCTACATCCTGCATGTTCCCTTAAATCGTTGCCGATCTAAGGATAAGAACATGCAGCAATCAAAGTGCTACAGCGTCCTTTGCGCGCCGGAAAAGACGCGCGGCGCTGTAGGCGTCATTTCCGCTTGGTGCACTCGTTGTAGAGCCATTCGCCGACAAGATCGGCGCCCTGGCAGACGGCACCAGCCTTGAGCAGCAGCCCGGCGGCATCCCAGTGCTCGCGCCACCCCGCCTGGGTCAGAGGCGTGTAGCCGTTTCTTTCCTTCGCTTCGACAACCGCCTCGTTGGCGAGCAGAAAAGCGACCACGTCCGCGTGGCCCTCCTCGGCCGCCGCATGGAGCGGCGTCATCCTGTAGAAATTCTTGTCGTCGTTGACCGCCGCGCCCTTTTCGACAAGCAGCTTCACGATCTCGAGATTTCCGCCATAGGCGGCCGCGTGCAGCGCGGTCAGCCCACCCTTGTTGCGGATCTCGATGTCGTTGCCCCGCTCCAGGAGAAGCATCACGACATCGCTCTTTCCGGCAAGCGCCGCGATCAGCAATGCGGGCTCGCCGGTGTCGTCCGGCTCCGCCACCTTGGCGCCCTGGTCGATGAGTTCCTTGACCCGCCCGACGTCGCCTTCCCTCGCCGCGTCGTGCAGCGGCCCTGCCACGACGGCCGAGGCCGAAAGCATGGCACCAAGAATGACGGAAACAAGATACGACATGCTCCGCGCCATCTTCGTTCTCCCATGGGCGGAAAGCAGTCAAACTACCACACCCCCGTCAGGCGAGGCAAGAATTGCGCGGGTCCCGCTCAACCGTAGAGATACTCCGGCAGCCAGAGCGTCATGCCGGGCCAGAGATACATGAGGACCATGCAGAGGATGACGATCAGCATGTAGGGCATCATGCCGGCGAAGATCTGGTTCAAGGTGACATGCGGCGGCGAGACGCCCTTCAGATAGTAAGCCGACATCGCGACCGGCGGCGACAGGAAGGCCGCCTGCAGGTTGACGAAAACGAGCACGCCCCAGAGAACCGGGTCGATGTCGAAGTGCCTCAGCATCGGAAGGAAGATCGGCACGAAGATGATGATGATCTCGGTCCATTCGAGCGGCCAGCCGAGAATGAAGATGATCGCCTGCGACAGGATCATGAACTGAACGGGCGTGAGATCGAGCGCCAGCACCCATTGCTCGATCAGCGCCTGTCCGCCAAGGATGGCGAAGACGGCGGAGAAGAGCGCCGAGCCGACGAAGAGCCAGCACACCATGGCCGTGGTCTTTGCCGTCAGGAACACCGCTTCCTTGGTGCGTTTCCAGTTGAGCGTGCGCGCCTGAAAGGCGAGCAGGAAGGCACCGGCGGCGCCGACAGCCGCGGATTCGGTCGCGGTCGTGATGCCGAACAGGATGACGGCAAGCACGACGACCGTCAGTATGGCGAGCGGCAGGACGGAGGAGACGAGCATCTTCATCACCTGAAGCCGCTCCGCGCTCATATTGCGGTAGTAGCGGATGAGCACCACGGCGGCGATCGCGGCGGCGATGCCGAAGGACACGTAGAAAGTGGTCGCCGGCCCGTCGACCGCAGCCGGACCTGCATCCGCCGCCGGCGCGCCGAGTTGCTCCAGCCCCTCCGGCGCTTCCGTCTCGGCGGAGGCCTGCGGATGGATGACGGCATACCACCACACGAGCGCGAGCGTGAAGGCCGTCAGCGAGAAGGGCACCAGCGCCGCGCCGAAATTCTTGACGAGCCGCCAATAGGTGAGCCGCCCCTCCCCGGTATCGAGCGCCATCGCCTTCGACGGCGAGACCAGGGCGCGGAAAAGCCCGGCCAGCATGTTTGGCGAATAGGCTGCCTGAAGGCGGGGCATCCAGGAGGCAACCGGAACCCGCGTCTGCTCCTCGGGCAAAGCCGGCGCGATCTTCGGATTGATCGCCGCCCAGCCGAGAATATAGGCAAGATAGAGGAGCGACAGGAAGAAGCCGGGAAACATCGTGGCGGCATAGAGCTTGACCACCGACTGCCCTGCCACCGCCGCATAGACGATGATCATCACCGAGGGCGGAATGAGGATGCCGAGGGTGCCGCCGGCGGTGATCACTCCCGAGGCGAGCTTGACGTCGTAGCCGGCGCGCAGCATCGGGTTCATGGCGATGACGCCCATCAGCACCACCACGGCGCCGACAAGGCCGCTCGCAATGCCCCAGAAGGTGCAGACGATCAGCGTCGCCACGGCGAGCGACGCCGGCACCCGCCGGAAGGAGAGCTGGATGCTGTAGAACATCTTGTCGACCAGCGCGCCCCTCTCCATCACATAGCCCATCAGCACGAAGAGCGGGATCGAGATCAGCACGTCGTTGGTCATCGCCCCATAGGTGCGCTGGACCATCAGGTCGAAGACGCGGTTGTCGATCCAGTGCTCGGCCGGATTGTAGAAGGCATAGAAGCCGAAGAGCATGCCGAGCCCCATCAGTGTGAAGGCGGTCGGGAAGCCCATGATGATGACGACGATAATGAGCGCCAGCATCGTCAGTCCAAGGAACGGATCGCTCACGTTTCGGCCTCTCCCCCCATGCCCCGTTGCCGGGCCGCCTTTTCGATGTTCTGCGCCCGCTCGATCGCCGCCTCGCGGGCTTCCTCGTCGACAAATTCGCTGTGCGCGAGCTGCTCGGCGACGACGTCGATCTCCTCGACGTCGCGCAGCCGGCTCGGCCACTCCCCGGTCCTGAGACACACAACGCAGCGGGCGATCTCGGCGAGCCCCTGCAGCATCACGAGCGCGCCCGCGATCGGAATTACCGTCTTGAAATAATAGATCGGCGGTCCTTCCGCCGTCACCGTCGAATGCTCCCCGATCCGCCAGGACAGCGCCGCATAGTCGTAGCCGGCATAGATCAGGGCGGCGACGCCGGGCAGGAAGAAGAGGATGTAGAGCAAAAGGTCGAGCGCCGCCTGCGTGCGGGGCTTAAGCGAACTATAGAGAAAATCGCCGCGCACATGGGCGTTCTGCGCCAGCGCATAGGCGCCGGCGAGCATGAAAAGCGTGCCGTAGAACATGTTGCTGGCATCGAAGATCCACGCCGTCGGCATGTTCATGATGTAGCGCTTGAAGACCTCGACGCAGACGAGTGCCATCAGTCCGATGATCAGCCAGGCCGAAGCCTTCCCGACCCAAACGCTGATTGCATCGACCCTCAGGAGAAAATGCTGAACGTTCACCCCGCGCCTCCCACCGGCGGCGGCAGACACGGCCGTGGCCGCATCACCGCTCTATCTCATTGGAATCGGTGACGTTTGCGGCCTCGGGCCCAGCGGCCCGAGGCCTTGTCGAGCTAAAGCTCCTTGGCCACACCCTCCTGGCCGAAGTAATGGTCGAAGACCAGCCGCCGGCCGACGACGGTATCCTGTTCCCATCGCGTCGCCCGATCGGCAAAGGCAATTTGGGACTGGATGACCTCCTTGAACAGCGGGTTTTCCGCCGCCTTCTTCTTCACCACCTCGTCATAAACTTCGAGCTGCCTTTTCAGGATCGCGTCCGGCGTTTTGTAGAACTTCACCTGGTCGTCCGTCTGCATCGCCACATAGTCTTTCGAATAGCGGTCGATTGCCTTCCAATGCATGTCCTGCGACGCAGCCTCCGCCGCGTTGGAGATTATCGCCTTCATCTGCTCGGGCAGGCCGTCATACTTGGCCTTGTTGAACAGGATCTCGAACTGTTCGGCATTCTGGTGATAGCTCTGCAGCATGCAGATCTTCGAGACGTCCGGGAAACCTAGCACCCGGTCGGACGAAGCATTGTTGAACTCGGCCGCATCGAGCAGGCCGCGGTCCAGAGCCGCGACGATTTCTCCGCCCGGCAGTGCGTTGACGGCGGCACCTAGACCGGTGAAGACGTCGATCGAGATGCCGACGGTGCGGAACTTCAGCCCCTCGATGTCCTCGGCCTTGGCGACGGGCTTCTTGAACCAGCCGAGGGGCTGCGTCGGCATCGGTCCGTAGAGGAGCGAAACGACGTTCGCGCCGATCGATTCATAAAGTTTCGCGAGCAACTCCTTGCCGCCGCCGTATTTGTGCCAGGCGAGCAGCATGTTGGCATCCATGGCAAAGCCCGGCCCGGAGCCCCACAGGGCCAGCGCCGACTGTTTTCCATAGTGGTAAGCGACGACGCCGTGGCCGCCGTCGAGCGTCCCTTGCGAGACGGCGTCGAGCAGGCCGAATGCCGGTACCACGGCACCCGCCGGCAGCACCTCTATATTGAGGTCCCCGCCGGTCATGTCGTTGACCTTCTTGGCGAAATCCAGCGCGAATTCGTGAAAGATGTCCTTGGAGGGCCATGTGCTCTGCCAGCGCATGCTCACGGGCCCCTGTGCCTTGACGATGCTCGGTGCAGCGACCATCGCCGCTCCGGCCATTGCTGCGCCACTCAGGAATTTGCGACGCGACGTGCTCCCCCCGGTCTGGGTTCTGCGTTTCATCTTTTCCTCCCGAAAACATAGGCTTTTCGCCTAAGCATTTAAGAATACTCCTAATGACGCCCCGCGCAAAGATTGCAGGGAACGATGGCCGGGCACCGCCGTTAGGAGCGCGAGAGAAAGAAGCTGGAGCGCATCGAAGCCTCGTGAGACGATGCGAGCGCGGCACGAATATTCCGCTCGAAGGACGCAAGATGAATACCGGTGCGATTGGAATTGCAGCTACCGTCCTCGCCGGTGCGCTCGCCGCGGCTTGCGCCGGCGTTTCGGCGCAAGGACGAGCGGAGCAAAGCGGCAGCTACGGCCCCGACCCGACCTTGCCGGCGCCCACCAGCACGCTGATACCGACGGTCAACATCGCCGAGGCCAAGGGTTGGCCAAATGGCGCCAAGCCGAAGGCGGCAAGCGGGCTGAAGGTGAACGCCTTTGCCGGCGACCTCGACCATCCGCGCTGGCTGCATGTGCTGCCGAATGGCGACGTGCTGGTTGCCGAAAGCAATGCCCCCGCCAAACGCAACGGAGGCTTCAGCATCAAGAAGGTGTTCATGGATCAGGCCCAGAAGCGGGCCGGCGCCGCCACCAAAAGCGCCAATCGCATCACCCTCTTGCGTGACACCAACGGCGATGGTGTCGCCGATCAGCGCAGTGCTTTCATCGAGGGTCTCAACTCCCCCTTCGGCATGACACTTTCCAAAGGCAGGCTCTACGTCGCGAACACCGATGCCCTTGTCGCCTTCCCCTATACCGAAGGCGAGACCCGAATGAAGGCAGCGCCTGAGAAGATCGTCGATCTGCCGGCGGGAGACCTCAACCATCACTGGACCAAGGACGTGATCGCCAGCCGCGACGGCAGCAAGCTCTATGTCACCGTCGGATCGAACAGCAATGTCGGGGAAAACGGCATGGCCGCGGAGGAAAATCGCGCCGCCGTTCTCGAGGTCGACGCGGCGACCCGCCGCACACGGGTCTTCGCCTCGGGCCTGAGAAACCCGAACGGGCTCTCCTGGAATCCCGACGACGGCAGGCTTTGGGTCGCCGTCAACGAGCGCGACGAGCTCGGTGACGATCTGGTGCCGGACTACATGACCTCCGTGCGGGGTGGCGGCTTCTACGGCTGGCCCTACAGCTATTTCGGCCAGAACGTCGACGCGCGCGTCAAGCCGCCGCGCCCGGACCTCGTCGAGAAGGCGATCAAGCCCGATTATGCGCTCGGCGCCCACACCGCCTCGCTGGGGCTGACCTTCGCGGCCGGCGCACGGCTCGGGCCGGACTACGCCAACGGCGCCTTCGTCGGCCAGCACGGCTCATGGAACCGCAGCGTGCGCAGCGGCTACAAGGTGATCTTCGTGCCCTTCCGGGACGGCAAACCCGCCGGCCCGCCGAAGGACGTCCTGACCGGTTTCATCGACAAGGACGACAAGGCGCTGGGGCGCCCGGTCGGCGTGGCGATCGACAAGAAAGGCGCCTTGCTGGTGGCCGACGACGTTGGCAACGTCATCTGGCGCGTGACGTCGGCAAACGGGCGCTAGGCGACCGCATAACACGCGGCAGTGAAATTCTCCCGTCCGACTAACGGCGACGCGCCGCGGTTCTGATTGATCCTGCGACCTCCATCAGGCATTGTTCCTACTGCATGTTTCCTTAAATCGTATCCGTTTTAAGGACAGCGTGCTTTGCGCGTCTGATAAGACGCGTGGCGCTGTAGTCTGCCCGGTCGAGGTTCCCGCCATGAAGCGCGGTCTGGTTTTCGCCATAGCGGTCGGCGTCGGCGTGCTCTGCGGCGCCACCTATTTCGCCGCTGTCCCGTCCGGCGTTTCGTCCGAAGCGATCCAATCCGCGGTCATTCGCACGCCGGAACTGATGGACCGCGCCTGGCAGCTCCCGGTGGCCGCCAGCTTCGGCAAGGACGTCACCTGGCAGTCGAACGGCTCGCGCTGCGGCCCCGCCAGCATCGCCAACGCGTTCCGCTCCATTGGAGAAGAGGAGACGACCGAGGCCGAAGTCCTCGAAGGCACGGGCAAGTGCTGGACCGGGTTCTGCTTCATGGGGCTCACGCTTGATGAACTTGCCGAAGTCGCGCGAGCGAAGACCGGCCGGGAGGTATCGGTTCTTCGGGACCTGACGGCGGAGGAATTCCACGATCATATGAAGCGCGCCAACGATCCCGGCCGCCGCTACATCGTCAATTTCACCCGCGAAAAGATCTTCGGCGCCGGCGTCGGCCATCACTCGCCGATCGCAGCGTATCTCGAGGCGGAAGACATGGTCTTCGTTCTCGACGTGAACGAGGACTACAAGCCCTGGCTGATCGAGCGCGAACGGCTGTTCTCGGCGATGGATACGTTCGATGGCGAAAAGAAGCGCGGGCTGCTGCTGATCGAATGAATGGTCCCGCGACGCCGGCCGTCTTCATGGACTCCCAATTCCGCGATTGTTACTCTTCCGCAGCAATTCAAAGTGCTACAGCGATCTTCGTGGGTCTGAAACACGCACGGCGCTGTAGGAGACGGGGCGCATGAAGCGGCGGCTGGCAGCAATCCTGGACGCGGATTTTTCCGGCTACAGCCGGATGATGCGGCATGACGAGGCCGGCACCTTCGCGGCGCTGAAGGCGCACCAGACGGAGGTCATTCTCCCGACCATTGCCGAGCGCGGCGGCCGGGTCGTCCGGCAGATCGGCGACGGCCTGCTCGCCGAATTTCCGAGCGTCTTCGGGGCGGTCACCTCGGCGCTCGAGATCCAGCAGGCAATGCTCCGGCGCAACGAAACCGCAGATTCCGACCGCCACATGCACCTGCGGATCGGCATTCACCTCGGCGATGTCATCGTAGAAGACGACGGGATTCACGGCGATGGCGTCATCGTCGCCGCGCGGCTCCAGGAGATCGCACCGCCGGGCGGCATCTGCATCTCGCAACAGGTGCACGACCATATCGGGACGAAGCTCGATTTTCCTTCGACCGATCTCGGCCGCCGCACGCTCCCCGACATTCGCCACCCCGTTCGCGTCTGGCGCTGGATGCCGGACGAGGCGGCGCCCGGCAGCACGGCGGCGGCGCGTCGGCTCGGTGACGACGACCGATGCGATCAGCCCCCATCCGCTCACGCCGCCCGCACCCTGCCCGATCGCAAGCGGCCGTCGATTGCGGTGCTGCCGTTCATCAACATGTCCAGCGTCGACGAACAGGAGCATTTTGCCGACGGGTTCACCGAGGAGCTCATCCACACGCTCGCGCGCTGCCGGTGGCTGCACGTCGTCGCCCGCAATTCCTCCTTCGCCTACAAGGGCAAGCCCGTGGACGTCCGGAAGGCCGCCGAGGATCTCGGGGTGAAATACGTGATCGAAGGCAGCGTCCGGCGATCGGGCGACCGCATCCGCATCACCGCCCAGCTTCTGCGCGCAGACAGCGCCACGCTTCTCTGGGCGGAACGCTACGACCGGACGCTGGACGACCTGTTCGTGCTTCAGGACGAGATCGCCGGCCAGATCACCGGCACGGTCCAGCCCGAACTCGGCATCATCGAATTTGCTGCCCTTCGCGGGCAGACCGCCGCCGACATGGATGCCTGGGACATCTACCTCAAAGGTCTCTGGCACCTCTACAAGTTCAATCTGGACGACCTGAAGATCGCGAAAGAGCTCTTCGAACGCGCGGTGCGCGTCGACCCGACATTCGCGCAGGCCTATGCGCGCCTCGCCTATGTGCACATCCAGCTCGGCTGGTATGGCCCGATGGACGAGCGCGGCTTGCGGATCGCCGACGCCATCCGGCTCGCGGAGCGCGCAATCGCCCTCGACAGCCGCGAGCCCGCCGCCCATGTCGCCCTCGGCCGGGCGCTGGCTCTGCGCGGTCAGCCGGAACGTGGCATCGTCCATCTGCGCAATGCGCTCGAGCTCGACGCAAGCTTTGCCCAGGGCCATTTCGCCCTGGGCCAGGCGCTCTGCTACGTCGAACGCCCGGAGGAAGGCATCGCCGAAATCAACGAGGCGTTCCGGCTGAGCCCGCGCGATCCGCATCTCTGGACGTTCCACAACATGCTGGCGATCGCGCATTACCAGTCGGGCCGGCTCATGCAAGCCGAAGCTGCGGCCCGAGCATCGCTGAGGCAGGAAAACACCACCTTCTGGCCGGCAATGCTGCTGACGGCAGTCGTCGGCGCCCAAGGCAACGCCGAGGCGGCACCTGCGGCGCTCACCGAACTTCTAAAATTTCGGCCGGAGATGACGATCGAAAAAGCACGAGCCGAATTCTATTTCGGCGGCGTCCCGGCCATGCCGGAACACTTCATCGACCGCTTCGCCACCGACCTCGAGCGCGCCGGCTTGCCGGGATAGGCAGTGCCGGAGAAGCTGCGGAACGAGAAGGCTCGCCTTGCACCGCCTGCTTCTCCGGCTC
Organism: Sinorhizobium sp. 8-89; assembly: GCF_030124325.1. GTDB lineage: Bacteria > Pseudomonadota > Alphaproteobacteria > Rhizobiales > Rhizobiaceae > Sinorhizobium. The sequence goes on along the minus strand of NZ_JASKLR010000016.1, from coordinate 45,885 downwards.
CCCCGCCTAAGCAATTCCAGAAAAAGTGTGTAGCGGTTTTCCCTCCGGAATTGCGTAATTCAAACCAATTCCACGAATAGCGTGCGACGGCTTTCCGCCGGGGATTGCCTGATTTCGCGGACTTATTGCAGCGTGCGCGATGGCATCTGCGCCGGCTGGCCGTTGACCATCTCGGGTTGGCCCTGCATTTCGCCGGCTGTGCGCGGGCTGTCGAGGCCCGTTGCCACCACCGACACGCGGAAGGTGCCGTCGAGCGTCCGGTCGAAGATCGCGCCGACGACGATGTCGGCCTCGTCATAGACCTCCTCGCGGATGCGGGTGGCCGCCTCGTCGACCTCGAACAGCGTCATGTCCATGCCGCCGGAGATCGAGACCAGCACGCCCTTGGCGCCGCGCATCGACACTTCGTCGAGCAGCGGGTTGGCGATCGCCGCTTCGGCCGCCATCATCGCGCGGTTGTCTCCGGTCGCCTCGCCCGTTCCCATCATCGCCCGGCCCATGCCCTTCATCACCGTCTTCACATCGGCGAAGTCGAGGTTCATCAGGCCTTCCTTGACGATCAGGTCGGTGATGCAGCTGACCCCCGAATAGAGCACCCGGTCCGCGATCATGAAGGCATCGGCGAAGGTGGTTTTGGCGTCGGCGATGCGGAAGAGGTTCTGGTTGGGGATGACGATGACGGTGTCGGCGCTCTCGCGCAGCCGCTCGATGCCCTGCTCCGCCGTCTGCATCCGCCGCTTGCCCTCGAAGCTGAAGGGTTTCGTGACCACCGCGACCGTCAGGATGCCGGCGCGGCGTGCTGCCTCCGCGATAACCGGCGCCGCCCCGGTGCCCGTGCCGCCACCCATGCCCGCGGTGACGAAGCACATATGCGTGCCGCCCAGATGATCCATGATCTCGTCGATCGATTCCTGGGCCGCGGCGTTGCCGATATCGGGCAACGAGCCGGCGCCGAGGCCTTCGGTCACGGCCGCGCCGAGCTGGATGCGCCGCTCCGCCTTTGACATCGAAAGCGCCTGCGCGTCGGTGTTGGCAGCGATGAAATCGACGCCTTGCAGCTCTTCCGCGATCATGTTGTTGATGGCGTTGCCGCCACCGCCGCCGACACCGATGACAGTGATTTTCGGACGCATCTCCGTGATGATAGGCTTCTTGTACTCTGTCATGGCTCTTCTCCTTGGGCAGTTCCGCGGGTTGTCAAAGGCTTGTCGGCCCCCGGAAACTGCGACGAAAGCGGTGCGGGCGCGAATCAGTCAGCTATTTTAGGAACTCAAAAAGGCCACGGAGAAGGCAAGAACGGCAAAAACGAGGCAAGTCCACAGCTACGTGCGGCGGGCCTCATACAAATGGCCGGATGACCGGCTACAGCCTCGCCCATCGACGAACCGGAGGTTCGCGATGGTCGAACGCTGCCTCGAAACAGGCGGAGGCAAGAACCGCATGCATGTGAAGGGTCGACTTGCCTACATTGCGGAAGCCATGCCGGAGGCCAGCAGGAACGATCAGCGAGCGGCCATGCGTCAGCACCATGCGCTCCCCACCGAGCCAGGTCTCCGCTTCGCCCGCCAGCACGGTCAGCACCTCCTCCACGAAATGGAAATGGTCAGGCGCGCCGGCGCCAGGTGCGACCCACTGCTCGAAGATGCAGAGCTCTGTCGAGCCAACTGAGGCGGCGACGTGCATCCGGGTCTGGACGCCCGGGCGCCATTCCTCAAGCGGGTGATCGGTATTCGAGACGACATCCATTTGCGTGCCCCTTGCTCGGCGCAGGACCGCTTCGCGGTTCTATCCCACTCCGGATCGTAGGCTCCTACGACCCCTGTAGCAAATATGCCTGCTATTCCTAATTGCCGTACATGCAGGATCCCGGCCCTCCTCTCCTGCCGCAGCGGCAAGGGCGACGAACAGGGCGCAGGCGATGATGACTGCGGTCGCGATAACTGAAAGAAATTCGGCCGCCGAGGCTGCTCGGTCGCCGAAGGAACAAACAAAGCTCCCGCACGTTCAAACTCAGTTTCGCTCACGGAGGAGTGGCTGCAATGGGTGTCGAAAAAGCCCCGACGGCGAAGGGCAAGCAATCGTCGCGCGGCCTGCACAAAAGCGCCGCCAAGGAAGAGAAAAAGGTGGAAGCACAGAAGGGTTCCGATCTCGCCAAAGGCGCCGACCGGTTCGACGAGCGCTCGAAAAGCTCGGACGGTAGGAGTGCCGGCTCCAAGCAGAAGCCGAACCGGTAGAGCCTTTTTGATCTCTACGCCTGGAAAAGCGCCGGCGATTGCCGGCCGGCTCAATCCTACCCCAATGCGGGTGCGGTGTAGCGACGGCGTACCGCCTCGGCGATCCTGTCGCGGCTCTCGGCGGGCGAGAGCGCACGATCCTCTTCGATGCCGGCGGCTTCCGCCGCCAGGTCCGGATCGCCGATGCGTTCCTCGAACCATTTCGAATAGTCGCCGGCCCGCAGATGATGCTCCCAGGTCTTGTCGTCGATTCCTTCGGCGATCTGCAGGAACATCATCAGATTGTGGGCGCGCAGGTTCATTTCGTTCTTGGGCCCGCGGAAATAGAAGCTTGTCTGCTCGTCCATATGGCCTTCGGCGTATTTCCGCGTGTGGCGCTTGCGGGTCTGCCGCGGTTTCTCGACCCGGATGCGGCGCACGGGCGCTCCAGTCGAGCGTTGCCAGAAAAGAACCTCATCCTCCTCCTGCGGCTCGTCGAGGCCGTCCGGCGGCGCTTCGCCGACGGTCGTGCAAAGAGCCTCGATCACCTCGCGCGCCTTGGGGCCGAGCGCTGCGACGGCGGTGACTGCCGCAAGCGCGTCGGGAGAAACGGCATCCGGATGGACGGTGATCATGATCATGCCCGAGCGGTCGTCCGAAAGCGCAAGCGAGGCACTGTCGCGTGACGCCGGCATGAGGTGATGGGCCTCGTCGATGATCAGCCAGTGCGGCCTGCCGGTTTTGGCCCGAAGCGCCGAAAGGCCCGGCATCAGTTCGGCGAAGAACGCCGGCCGTTCCTCCACTTCGAAGCCGAGCGCATTGACCACGACGTTGTCCTCCGGATTGGCGAGGAGTTCCAGCACCTCGCTATCGGTGGGTGTCGCCGAACTGCTGCCCAAGGTCACCGCGCCCTCGAGACCCTCGTAGTCGCCCTCGGGATCGAAAACGCAGAACTGGCAATGCCGCTCCCGCATGCGCTCCGAAAGGGCCGTTGCCAGCGTCGACTTGCCGATGCCGGAACTTCCGGCGATCAGCAGGACATCAGGCGGCCCGATTTCGACCGTCCCCTCGTCGTCCTCGCCGATCGGCACCTGGTGACGTGCATTGGCGCAGAGCGCGTAATCGAGCTCAATGATCTGCCCGATCAATTCCTCCACGCCGGCGCCCCGCGCGCCTTCGAGGACGAGATCGGCCGTTTCCTTGAGCGCAGGCACGGCATTCGTGACCGCAGCGCCGCAGCCGCACGTTCTCAGGAGCGCGTGATCGTTCTCCGCATCGCCGACCGCCACGACGTTAAGGAAGGAAAGCTGCATCTCCTCGAGCGCCGATTTCAGACCGGTCGCCTTGTTGACGCCGCTCGGAAGCACCATCACCGCGCCCTTGTTGAAAATGATCTCGAGTTCGAGGCCGAGCTCGTTGATCGCCTCGAGAGCCGTGGCCTGATGGGGCTCCCAGGTGGCGACGATGGACCGCCCGACGGATATCTCTTCGACGCCCTTCTGCCTCAGGCGCTCGACGAATTCCGGCGGCGGCGCGGGCGCAAGCGGCCGCTCCTCTTCGGAATCGGGCGAATAGAGCAAGGCGCCGTTCTCGACGACGACCCTGTCGAAGAGGTCCGTATGGGGAAAGACGCGCTTGAGGTCCGGCAGCTCGCGGCCGGTAACGAGGAGGAGCTTGCGGCCGGTCTCCCTCAGTCTTTTCAAGGCCTCGAGGGTTTCCGGCCTGACAACCCCGTCCTCGGCCAGGGTGCCATCATAATCTGTCGCAAGGGCCATGACATACATTTGCTCGCCGCCTCTCTTCCCGGCCATCAAACGCGCATGTTCCTGGCCGTCGCCGTTGATCTCCTGGACAAACCGAACGTGCGAGCGGGACGCTGGTTCCCGGGCATGGGCGGACGCTGTGCGTGTTCAGGGAATGTTCGACGTCGGAGCGGCGAACTCCCGCCGCAAGGCCGACATGGAGCCGACCTGCGAGCCAAGAGCAATTCCAGGAAAATGCGTAACGGTTTCCGTCCGGAATTGCGTCGTTTCAAATGCCTTGCGTTCCGGCGCTCACGCGTTCCAGGTCGGGCGGCTCCGGACCCGCTCGTTCCAGCGCTGGACGTTTGTGAGCGACGCCGGGATTTCCATGCCGAAGGCTTCGCCCAGCCAGCCACACACGCCGGCGGTGATATCGGCGATCGAGAAACTGTCGCCGGCAAGGAACGGCCGACCGTCGGCAAGCTCGCGGTCGAGCCAGGCCCACTTCTTCGGCACCGCCTGCCGCTCGGTCTCGGCAAAGGCCGGAAACTGCGTGAGGCGATCCTTGAAGAAGTCTTCGGTGTGGAGCGCGACATTGCCGACCGTGGCGAAGATCACCAGTTCGGCCCGGCGGTTCCACATCTCGACCTTGGCGCGGCTGACCGCGTCGGTTCCGAACAGCGGCGGCTCTGGATGCGTCTCTTCGAGGTAACGGCAGATCGCGACGCTTTCGGTGATGATCGTCCCGTCGTCGAGTTCCAGCACCGGAATCTGACCGAGCGAATTGAGTTTCAGGAATTCCGGCGACCTGTGCTCATTCTTGAAGAAATCGATGTTCGCCATCGGCAGCGTGATGCCCTTCTCCGCCATGAAGATGCGCACACGGTAGGAGTTCGGTCCCATGCCCTGGTAGAGTTTCATTGCTTCCTCCCTTGATTGGTCAAGCATTGTTTGCACTATCGCATTATTGATTGTTTAAAGCAACCAGTTAACTTTTTGATACAGTTTTCGGCGATGGAGGCTCCACCCTTGCGTCATCACGGACAGGCGTTCCATCATCGTCGCCCCCGTACCTTGGGCGAAATTCTGGCCTTGGGCGAAGTTCTGGCCTTCCACTCCGTCATCCTCGGATCAAGCCCGAGGATGACGACAAGAGAGATCGTGCACCTGCTTGCGCTGGCATCCTCTCGCCACTAACCCTGGCACGGCCCACACCCCAACCTCCCTCACCCCTGTGCTTGTCACAGGAGTCCAGCAGCGCCGCGTCGGCGGCGTGAATGACTCGCTTTCAGCATGTGCGACGCGGCATCGGAAACACCGGTAGACGCTCCGCGCGGCCCAAAACATCCGACTGTCGACCATACGGAGTCTCCGGCGCCCAAGGACTTGGGCGCGCTGGATTCCTGTGACAAGCACAGGAATGAGGTGCGCATACTTCGCCGCTGGTTAGCCGGCAGCGACGCCGTATGTGTGGCACCGCCGCCACCGCCAGCCTCAAAGCCGCCAACCGCTCGCGATCACGAACGGCGCGGTCTGCCCCTCCGCGATCGCCACGCTGCTGAAAGCCTTCAGCCGCTGGCCGTCGGGAAGCGCAAGCGCCACGGCGAAGCGCTCGCCTTCGAAGACGCAGGAGATCACCCGCATCGGAATGCCGTCGGTACCGCGGTGGACGTGCTCGGGCCGCACGAGAACATCGGCAAGTGGCACGTCGGCTCGGGGCACGTCGGCAGGCGGCCCGCCGACCGCACCATTGGCCGCGTGCGACCCGAGCGCCTCGCGCAGTACCGGCCAGCCGAGCTGTCTTTCGCCGGTCTCCGCCAGCGGCAGCTGCAAAATACTGCCGCGGCCGATCAGCCCGCCGACGACGCGGCCCTCCGGCCTGGCATAGATCTCTGCCGGCGGCGCCACCTGCAATAGCCGGCCTTCCGACATCACCGCGACGTCGGTCGCGAGCGCCATCGCCTCGGCCTGGTCGTGGGTGACATAGACCATGGTCGCGCCGGAGCGCTCGTGGAAGGCGTGAAACGTCTCCTCCATCGCCTTCCTGAGATGCTGGTCGAGATTGGCAAGCGGCTCGTCGAGCAGCACGACATCCGGCTGGGTGACGAGGCAGCGGGCGAGCGCCACCCGCTGGCGCTGGCCGCCGGAAAGTGCTGACGGCCGCCGCTCGGCAAAGTCGGTGAGTTTCACCAGCGACAGCGCCTCGCCCACGAGCTTCCGCCAGCCCGCGCCGGAAATCCCCCTCACCTTCAAGGGATAGCCGACATTCTCCGCGACCGTCATATGCGGCCAGAGCGCATAGGACTGGAACACCATCGCCATGTTGCGCTTTTCCGGTGGCAGCGCGCGCTCGGCGTCCGAAAGCCGCCGCTCGCCGTAGAAGATCGAGCCGTCGCTCGGCTGCTCGAATCCGGCGATCATCCGGAGCACCGTCGTCTTGCCGCAGCCCGACGGGCCGAGGAGCGCGAGGAAGGCCTGCTTGCGCAGCGTGAGGGAAACGTCGGCGACTGCAGGCCTTCCTCCGCCGAAATCCTTGGTCAGGTGATTGAGGATCAGTTGCGCCACGGCAGCACGCCCTCCGGCAGGTACTTTGCGAAAAATTCAAGCGCCGCCATCAGCGCGATCACGAGCAGGACGACGAGCACCGAGAGGGCCGAGGCGAGATCGGACGAGCCGCTGTCGTCGAGATTGAAGATCGCGACGCCGAGCGTCTGCGTGCCCGCCGACCAAAGCAGCGCCGAGACGGTGAGTTCGTTCGCCGCGATCAGGAAAACGAGGATGATGGAGGCCCCGGCCGCCGGCGCGATCAGCGGCAGCAGCACATCGCGCATGCGGCGGGAAAAACCCGCTCCGGCAAGCCGCGCCGCCTCCTCGAGCGAGGGGTCCATCTGGAGAAACGCGCTCATGACCGGCTTCAGGCTGACGGCAAGGAAGGAAGAGAAATAGGCGGCGAGGATGATCCAGATCGTGCCGTAGAGCGAGACACCGACAAGCGGCAGCGGTGCCGCGAAGGTGAGGATGAAGGCGACGGCGAGCACGATGCCGGGCAGCGCATAGGGAACTTCGATCAGGATCGCGATGAGATTGGCGAGCGCGCCGTTCCGCCGTGTCAGCAGATAGGCGGCCGGCACGGTGACCACAAGCAGCCCGAGCGCCGCGGCCGAGGCAAGGAACAGCGAATTTTTCAGCGCCGTCAGCGTGATCGACTGCCGGAACAGGATTTCGCCATAGGCGCTGAGCGACACGGTCTTGAGATTGAGCGGCACGCCATAGGCCGGCACCAGCGAGCTTGCGACGAGCGCCAAGAGGGGCGCGACGAGCACCAGCGCCAGCACCGCCCATAGCAGCGCCTCCAGCACGACGCGCCATCGCCCGAGCGCGAAGGCGGCGCGCGCGCCGGAATGGCCGATCAGGCGATAGTCGCGGCCGGCAAGGGCGCGCTGCTGCACGATGAGCCCGCCGGCGGAGATCGCCGCGATCAGCGTCGAGATCAGCGCGATCTCGCCGAAGGTGGCAGCGCCGAAACTCGCCAGCCGGCTGAAGATCAGCGTCGGCAAGGTCTCGATACCGGCCGGAATGCCGAGGATCGCCGGAATGCCGAAATTGCCGATGCCGGAGACGAAGGCGATCGCCCCGCCGGCGATCAGCCCCGGCAGCCCAAGCGGCAGCACGATATCGCGAAAAACCCGGAACGGGCCGGCGCCCGCAAGCCGCGCCGCCTCGATGCCCTCGCGCGGGCTCGCCGCAAGCCCGGCTTTGAGCGCCAGGAAGACGAGCGGCGCATGCTGCACGCCCAAGAGAAGCGCGATGCCGGAAAGCGAATAGAGCGGCTGCGGGCTGCCGAGCGGCGGCGCGAGCCCAAGCGTCTTGAGCAACGGGCTTGCCGGGCCGGACATCTCCACCCAGGCAAGCGCCGTCACCTGCGGCGGGATCATCATCGGCAGCATGAAGGCGAAGCTCAAAATCAGCTTGCCCCTGACGTCGGTGAGCGCCACCGCGAAGGCGAAGAGCGAGCCGAGGAGAAGCGAGACGACCATGCCGCCCGTGGCGGTGACGAGCGTATTGCGGAGCGCCGCGAAGGTCGCCGGCTCGAAGATCAGCCGCGCCGCCTCGCCACCCACAAGCCCGCTCACCCCCGCTCCGGCAAGGCGGGCAAGCGGCAGCACCGAGAGCAGCAGCACGGCACCAAGCACGAAGGGCAGCAGCCAGGCCGGCTCGCCGCCAGACGCCACTCGCGGCCTCCGCAAAGAGAAGGCGAACCACCGCCCTGCCTGGCCGCCGTGCCGCGGCATCGCGTTGAGGGAACCACCTTCCGTTACATAAGGCATCGCCGGCAGCTCGACGCCGCTTAACGTCCGGGTCAGCGCGTTCGGCAGTTTTGCGGAAGTGGTTTGGGGAAGCCGGCTTTCCGCCGCCTCCCCGCCACCGAAGAGAAACCGCAATGGGCCGAAGCGCCACGCCTTCGACAGAAGGCGTCGAGGCGACCCCAGCAGTCCGGAGCCGCCTTCCGCATCAGATTCCGCCGGAGCGCCGCCGCGCCGGCCGCGGGCGATCTCGTCCGCTCGTGTCATCAGGCCGTCAGTTCGTCCCGAAAATGCCGGAGAAGGTTTTGAGGTCCGCTTCGGAATTCTTGACCGCCGCCGCGGCATCGACCGGCAGCACCTTGATCGTCTCGCGGGCCGGATAGCCTTCCGGCAGCGCCACGCCGTTGCGGGCCGGGATATAGCCCATCTTCGCCGCAACCTTCTGGCCTTCCTCGGAGATGAGGAAGTCCACGAATTTCTTCGCGGCATCGACGTTCTTCGCGGTCTCAAGGATGCCGACCGGCTCGGTGACGGCGGAAACGCCCTCGGCCGGGAAGACGAATTCCACCGGCGCGCCCTTGGCCTTCTCGCGGATCGCCATGAAATCGACGAGCATCCCATAGGCCTTCTCGCCGGTCGCAACCGCCTTCAAGACGCCGCCATTGCCGCCGGCGGCCGTCGCGCCGTTTTCGGCAAGCGCCTTGTAATAATCCCAGCCGAGGCCGGGAATGGTGGCGAGCGTCTCGGCATGGATCAGCGCAGCACCGGACGTAAGCGGGCTCGGCATGGTGACGAGGCCCTTGGCCTCGGGCTTGGCAAGATCCTGCCAGCCTTTCGGCTTCATCGCGGCCGAGGTGTTGTAGACGATGCCGGTGGTGATCATCTTGGTCGAATAATAGGCTCCATCAGCATCATAGAGCGCGGCATCATAGCCCGCCGCCTCGGGCGACTTGTAAGGCAGCAGATGCCCGCCCTCCTTCAGCCGCTGCATCGTCACCATATCGGCGATCAGAAGCACGTCCGCCACCGGATTGCCCGCCTCGATCTCGGCCATCAGCTTGGCCATGATCTTCGTCGTCCCCTCGCGCACCCACTCGACCTCGACGCCGGGGTTAGCCGCCTTGAACGCATCCACCGTCGCCTGCGCATCCTCGTTCGGCTGACTGGTATAAAGCACCAGGCTTTCGGCATAAGCCGCGGTGGACATGAGGCCGGCGACAAGCGTGGCGGCAACGGCGGAGAGAAGCGTTTTCATGGGATTTGCCCTCGGTGGGAGAAAGATGGCGCCGAGGGATAGAGCGGGTGTTTTACAAGGGTGTGACAGGGGGGCGTGGAAGCGAGCGCGGGTGAGTTTTGCGCCAATGGCGCCATTTGATGATTCCGCAGGGCCTATAGAATCCGTAATGCTAGCGAGTCCGGTCGAAGGCGGCTATCTGAATAGCTGAGGAGGGACAATTGATGACAATAAGCCAAGGATGGGCCGTCGAGCTTCTAGGCCGAAAGCTTGATCTAGACGACCTACGCGAAGAATTGAAGGCTCCATTTGATCCGTGGCTGGAGGAATATCGCGAGGGAAATGAGACTCTTCTGCTGCTTCGCTCAAAGGCTTGGCAGGCGTTCGCGACTACTGGCGAGACGGCGTCGGACGCTCGGCGGCTTGTCGAACAGATCAACGGGCGCACTGCTTGTTAGTCAACCCCACGCGCGCCGTATCGTGTGTGGCCGCATCTTTCGTTTCGGAGAAGATAGCGCGAGACTACCTGTTACGATCGAAGCAAGTTTGAACGTTACTGAAGAACCAGATCGGCTTGTCTCTTTCGCCACAGTAGGAGGCGGCAATGTGGAGACCAAGCTAACGCCATCAATTATGCAAAGACGGCTGGCGAAGGCGGATTCGCAGGATGCGATTGCTGATTTCCTCATCTTCCTGGCCAGGGCCGACAATTGGTTCGATCTCTATAAGGGCATGGAGAGGATTGAAGACTTCCTTGGAGGTGAGCGCAAAGTTCAAGAGATAAATAGCGGTTGGAAGAAAACGCGACAGACCGCTAACCGGTATCGGCACGCGCCGAGTGAGAGGCATCCACTGCCTCAAAATCCGCCAACGCTTGAGGAGGCCCGACGGTTGGTATTGGCTGTTGTGGGGCTGGTGATTGATTGCAAATAGACCCGCCTCACGGCTAGCTATCAATGACCGCTTTGGGCCAAATGCGAACCTTGCCACCGGAGGCCGCGAAGGTCACGACCCGACCCAAGGCGGCCATTCTTTTCTCGGGTTTGAGCTAGATTTCGATCATGCTTGAGCTTGATCATTCTTTCTAACATTCGATGGAGGAGGATCCCTGTGCGGCTCGACTACATAAAGGTTTGGAAGCTCTTGGGCGTCAGCAAGCTACCAGCGGGACCCCAGACCTCGACGCTCGGCGATCCTCCAATGGACTTCTCACTGACCGAAGACCCGGAGCCGTATTTTGTTCACATCGACAAGTTCCAAGCAGTCGCTAACGGGCTGCTGAAGGGGCTGTTAAAGGGCGGAGAAGATGGTTCTCTGGAAGAGCGGCTTGATAGTGAAATCGGGGCCGCCAAGGCGCGTCGAGCGGAAAACCGACGGCTAGGCTCCTACTTGATCGCACTGGCAGTGACGGATGTGCCTGAGCCGGAATTCAAAGCTCGTCGCGATGCAGGGGATTTTGAGATCGCGATAGACGGTCTCGACAAAGAGGCGATTCATAAAACTTATCGACCGGCAATCGACGCGATCCTCACAGGACTAGCCTTGCGTCTTCCGTCGAATGCTGACTTGAGGTGCGAAGAGATTGGGTCTGTGATCTTCCTAACGACGAATGGCGCTAAGCCTTTGTACGCGTTCTCATTCACAAGGGGAAATGCTACGCTGTCCGTCGCATCGTTGCCTCCGGCCGATCTGTTAGACGTGGCGGGCAGCATGGCGGAAAAAATGTTGGACGACACCAAGTTGCGACGTCCAATTGCATTGCTGACATCATCTATTAACAACACGTCTGACCCCCTCCAAGCCTATTTGGACGGGTGGAATGCTCTGGAGATATTTGTCCAATCGGTGTTCAAATCGACTTACGACGCCCCGGTGGCGCGAGATCATGGAGGCGGGAGTTCCAGCGGCCGCAAAGCCTGTGATCGATCGGTTGGTCGAGGTAATGAGCGATAAATATCGATTGGCGGACAAATTCCTAATCATCGCCACCATACTCCTTCCGGAAAGTGCGGCGGACGACGACACTGAATTTCGAAGGCTTAAGAAATCTCGAGATGGCGTGTTTCACGGCACAGATGATCCCGCTGATGTGTTCCCGACAGGCGCCATCCAAAAGCTCCTATTAAAATACCTTCTCGCGCATCTTCAGGCGGCGAATAGGACAGAGGCTGCCAATGCGAACGAGAATTCGCAATATTCCAGTCAGTCATGAAATATGAAGACGAGCTTTTGGGGGAAGGCGAGGAGTGCTATTCAGACCTCCGACGGACGAACTATGAGGCCACTGGGTCCAAAAGCCCTCTCCTGCCTTATTCGCCTCAGTGGATTAGCTCTCGTAGGTCCGCTCCCACCCATCTGTATTCGCCAACCAAGGTGCCCAACTTGACCACAATCCGCATCGCCGCTGCCCTCTTGCTCCGCCCCGACGGCCAAACGCTCCTCGTGCGCAAGCGCGGGGCGAGCGCCTTCATGCAGCCGGGCGGAAAGATCGCTCCCGGTGAAACGCCGGATGCGGCCTTGGCGCGGGAACTCAGGGAAGAGATCGACCTTGACGTCGAACCCGCGTCCTTTGAGCTCCTGGGTGAGTTCAGCGCCGAGGCATCCAATGAACCGGGGCACCGCGTCCATGCGGATGTCTTCCTCGTCAGGACGGAGCAGGTTCACTTCCACCCCGCGGCCGAAATCGAGGAATTGAGATGGGTGTCGCCCTTTGATGCTGCGGGCGTGGCGCTTGCCCCTCTCACCGCGGATCACATCTTTCCGCATTACCGGGAACTGATCGGGCGGAGAACACGCCGCCGTTAACTACGGATGGACTGGCAGCGGCACCAAGTGAATGACAGGAAGAAATTTGGGTAACCCGAGGCTTTTGTTTCTTGCCTCGGATGCGGTAGCTCGCTGAGTTGAAAACAACGACATCGAAGCTCACTTCGTCGGAGGAGATTCGCCTATACTACAGCGCCGCGCGTCTTATCAGACGCCACAGTACACGACAGTAGCTCAATTGGCTTCGCGGATGCTCTTTTTGCCCTCATTCCTGTGCTCGTCACAGGAATCCAGCAGCGCCGCGTCTGCGGCGCGGAAGAGTCTTTTCAGCCCAAAGACTTGGGCTGGCTGGATTCCTGTGACAAGCACAGGAATGAGGCCAGGAGGAGATGCGTTCCGTACCGCAACCAACAAGGTAGAAGCTGGCTACTGTCGTGTATTGTGATCAGACGCGCAAAGGACGCTGTAGCACTTTGAATTGCTGCATGTTTCTATCCTTAAATCGGCTACGACTTAAGGAAACATGCAGGAGGGGTCCGCTCGTCGCCCCCTCTCACCCTGCAAACCCACCCGCGTCGAGAAACCGCCGCTCCTCTTCCGTCATCGTCCGCCCGAGAATCCCGTTCCGGTGCGGGAAGCGGCCGAAGCGGCGGACGATATCGCGGTGGCCTATAGCGTGGGAAAGACTCGGCTCCCCGAGACGGCGGGCAAGTTCGACGGAGCGCTCCTGGTCGGCAAGCTCTTCCGAATGGCCGAACGGAAGATAGAAGAAGAGCTGCAGGTCGGCCGGCCCCTTGAGATCGTAGCCCGCGTCCACGGCGGCGCGTGCGATGCCGAGCGCCAGGGCGTCGGTCTCATACATGCGCGGCGTGCCGCGAAAGGCGTTGCGGGGGAATTGATCGAGGAGAAGAAGGAGCGCCAGCGTCTTCTCCGGCGAAACCGTCCAATCCAAGAATTCGCCGCGGGCCGCCGCCTCGTGGCTCGCGAGGAAGTGCTCGCGAAAGGCGCGATCGAACTCCGGCTCCTTGGCAAACCAACGTGTCGGCCCCGCGTCGCGCCAGAAGCCGATGACCGCCGCCGCCTTGTCCTCGCCGGCGAGCGCCTCGCGGAGCCGCGCGTTGACGGCGGGATTGGCACTCGCCGTTGGGTGGCCCCGCCCCTCCGCTGGCTGCAAGCTGCGCAGCGCCAGGCTTTCGATATACCCGATGAAGTCGCTCATTTCGTCCTCCAGGCTGTTGGGAGACCGCATGGGCCTCGCCCGAAGACCTACGACTTTGTGAATACTGAATGAAGTGATATGATTTCATGATTATGCTGAATGAAATCGACCTATCGCGCGCCGACCTCAACCTGCTGGTGCTCTTCGAAACAGTGCTTGACGAGGGGAATGTCGGCCGCGCCGCCGAACGGCTGAACCTCTCCGCCTCCGCCGTCAGCCACGGTCTCGGCCGCTTGCGGCGGCTGCTCAATGATCCGCTCTTCCTGAAGAATCCGAAGGGCGTGGTGCCGACCGATCGCGCCAAGGAACTGGCGACGCCGATAGCCGATATTCTCGCGCGGGTGAGAAGCGTCATCTCCACCGCCGAGCCCTTCGATCCGGCGCGCGCCCGTCGCCGTTTCACGATCGGCACGGCCGATGGCTTCTCGGTTTTCCTGCCGCCGTTGCTCGACGAGATCGCCCGCAACGCACCGGGCATCGATCTCGTCGTGCGTCACATGCAAATGGAGACGGCGCTTTCCGATCTCGATGGGCGGCTGATCGATGTGGCGATCGCCCCTTTTTACGAGCTGCCGGCCCGCTTTACCGCGCAACCGCTTTACGAGGAAGAGTTCGTAGTCGCGGCGCGGAGCGGCCATCCCTTCCTCGAAAACCCGACGCTCGAGAACTATTGCCGCATGCAGCATCTGCTTGTCGCCCCCAGAGGCGACCTCCGGGGCCTTGTCGACGAGCTACTCGAAAGCCGCGGCCTTTCTCGCCGCGTAGCCTTGGCCGTGCCGAATTTCTTGCTGGCGCTCGATCTCGTCAGCAAGACGCAGCTGATCTGCTTCCTGCCGAAGCGGTTCGTCGAGATGCATGCGGAGCGCTTCGCCGTCGCCACCACAAAGCTGCCGCTGGGCCTCGGCAGCCCCAGCGTCCAGGCGGTTGTGCCGAAGGCGGCGCTGATGGACGCCGGTCTCGTCTGGCTCCTCGACGTGCTCGGACGGCCTGGTTAGCTCGTCTGCACCCACTCTCAAACCGCTGCCGACCCACCTCGGCCAGCGTGACGATGGTCCTCCGAAACATTATCTCGGGTTCCAGTCGGGCTCGATGGTATTTCCCCGCCCCCAGAACCCGCCTCCCCGATTAAATTCGGCCTGTCCATTGCATATCCGGCAATAGCGTCTATATATAGCGCATCGAACATTGCTTGTGACCTTTGCCGAAGCGCCGATGCGCTTGTCAGATTTCCTCTCAAATATCGATCAAGCCGGATGAAATATTTGTCCGGAAACTCTCGCGATTGAAAGGAAATCGTTATGAATTCAGGCACTGTAAAGTGGTTCAACAGCACCAAGGGCTTCGGTTTCATCCAGCCCGACGACGGCCAGACCGATGTGTTCGTGCATGCTTCTGCCGTCGAACGCGCAGGAATGCGCTCGCTCGTGGAAGGCCAGAAGGTCACCTACGACATCGTGCGCGACAGCAAGTCCGGCAAGAGCTCGGCGGACAACCTGCGCTCTGCGTAATTTGTCATTCGCCGCCGCTGACCACGGATGTACTGGCAGTGGCGCGCGCGAATGACAGGGAAGAGGTCGGGGTAACGCCCGGCCTTTTTGTTTTGCCTCCGGAAATTCCCGACGCCGGAAGTTTCCGACAAAGGAGATGGCGATGAGCCGGAACAGGTACAGCATTGGCGACACGGTGGTTTTGAGGGCCGACCTCACCCGGACGGCGAGCGCCGACAGAAAGTGCTGCATCGTCGGGGTCCTGCCGGCGGCCGAATACGGAGAGCCGCAGTACCGCGTTCGCTTCGGCGCCGAGAACTTCGACCGGCGCATCTTCGAAGGCGATATCGATGCCACCGAGACGGACCTGCCGGCCCGGGCGGACGACGCGGCGGCGTTGGTCAGCGGCCGGCCCTGGCTGAAGCCGTTGAGCACCAAGGCGGCCAAGTGAAGCCGCTGAAGTGAACCGATCGCCTGAACCGATCGCCTGAACCGATCGTTTGAGCCCATCCGGGCGACGCGGTGAGGTTCAATGTGAAACCGGGAATGTGAACAGGGGGATGCCCCTCTTCAATCAAGACGAACCGCATATAACCAATGCAGAAACACGGCATTCGCCGTCGAAAGGAAGGATATACTTTGCAAGTTCTCGTCAGGGATAATAACGTCGAGCAAGCCCTTCGCGTTTTGAAGAAGAAGATGCAGCGCGAAGGCGTTTTCCGCGAAATGAAGGCGCGCAGCGCCTACGAAAAGCCGTCCGAAAAGCGCGTGCGCGAAAAGGCGGAAGCCGTGCGCCGTTACCGCAAGCTGGCCCGCAAGAAACTCCAGCGCGAAGGCCTGCTGCCCGGGCCGAAGAAGGTGGTGCGCGCCGCCCGCTGACGCTCTGAAGGCGCAATTCCGGAAGCGCCCGACCTGCAATGCACAGGAATCCAGCCACGGCGCGTCTGCGCCGTGTTTGACTCCTGGTTTGTCGACACCGGCTGGCAACGCAACCGTCCGTCCGGCAGGCGGTCCGTGGCCGCGACCATTCGTGCCTTCGGTTGAGCTTCCGCGCCGCGGACTTGGGCCGCTGCGTGTTTTTGCAGCAAGGCGCGCCGCCGCCCCTCCCCGTCACCGGTTCCAAAACCCGCCATCAAGGCCGGCGGGGTGTCCGGGTTGCCATGCGAACCCAAGGGCAAAATTTGCCCTTCCAATCCCGCCTTTCACAACTATCTTGTCGAGCACCACCAATCTCAAGTTGCGTGACTTGCACTGGTGAAAGTGCTCTGATTTCGAATATTCCAGCGGGGAAATAAAAGCCGCCTCAAAGCTGTTTCGTTCAAGGGAGGACGGTGCATGCGTGGTTCGAGGATCCTGGCTGCCGCCCTTTCGTCGGGCTTGCTTGTCGCAATTCCATCGCAAACGGCTTTCGCCCAGCAGGCACAGGCACCGGCGCCCGCCGTGGTCGTCGCGCCCGCCGCGATCATGGACCTGCGCGAAAGCGCGGACT
This sequence comes from Sinorhizobium sp. 8-89, assembly GCF_030124325.1. GTDB lineage: Bacteria > Pseudomonadota > Alphaproteobacteria > Rhizobiales > Rhizobiaceae > Sinorhizobium. The sequence continues at coordinate 29,431 of NZ_JASKLR010000016.1, read as the reverse complement.
TCACCGGCAAGGTCGTGGCGATCCAGAGGGTCGATATTCGCGCCCGCGTTTCCGGCTTCCTCGAGAAGCTCCACTTCACGGACGGGGATAAGGTCACCGCCGGCACTTTGCTCTATGAGGTCGAGGACGGCACCTATCGCGCCGCCGTCCAGGAGATCCAGGGCTCGATCGAGGCCGCCGAAGCGGCGCGGGATCTCGCCGTGCTCGAGCGCGACCGGGCGCAACGGCTGATCTCCAGCAACACGGTCGCACAGGCGACGGTCGACACCGCCAATGCGCAGGTGAAGAAGGCCGAGGCCGATATCGTCCGCCTCACAGGCAGCAGGCAGGCGGCCGAGCTCAATCTTTCCTATACGCGGATCGTCGCGCCCTTCGATGGCGTCCTCGGCCTTTCCTCCGTCGATGTCGGAGCGCTGGTCGGGCCGGATTCCGGCGCACTGGTCACGCTGACGCGGCTCGATCCGATCAATGTCGAGTTTCCGGTCTCGACCGCCATCTTCCTCGAATATCGCCAGCGGGCGCTGAGAGGCGAAATCGGCCGCGACGCCAATGTGCAGATCCTGCTGCCGGACGGCACCACCTATCCGCAGAAGGGCACGATCAACTTCGTCTCCAGCAACGTCGCAGCGGGCACCGACACGATCACGGTCAGGGCCGAATTTCCGAACCCCGACGCCCTCCTGCTCGACGGCACGCTGGTGCGCGTAACGCTCGAGGCAACCGACAAGCAGGAGGTGCTCGCCGTACCCCAGCAGGCGATCCAGCGCGACCAGCAGGGCGCCTTCGTGATGGTGGTCGGGGCCGACTCGAAGGTCGAGCTTCGCCGCGTCGACGTCGCGCGGACCACCCGCGGCCAGGCGGTCATCGGCAAGGGCCTCAAGGAGGGTGAGCAGGTGATCACGGACGGCGTCGGCAAGGTGCGGCCGGGCGTCACCGTCGATGCCGCACCGGCAACGGGCGGCTGAGCCATGATCTCCGAGATCTTCATCGACCGTCCGCGCTTTGCCGCGGTCATTTCCATCGTGCTCACGCTCGCCGGCCTGATCGCGCTCACTGCGCTGCCGGTCGCGCAGTTTCCGGACATCGTGCCGCCGCAGGTGAGCGTGACGGCGAACTATCCCGGTGCCGGCGCCGAGGTGGTCGAGTCGACCGTCGCCCAGCCGATCGAAAGCCAGATCGTCGGCGTCGACGACATGCTCTACATGAAGTCGACGAGCGGCGCCGACGGCTCCTACACGCTGACGGTGACCTTTGCCGTCGGCACCGATCCCGATATCGCCACCGTCAACGTGCAGAACCGCGTCTCGCTCGCCGAACCCAGGCTGCCTTCCGAAGTCAAGCAGACCGGCGTCAGCGTGCGCAAGAAGTCTTCCGCGCTGATGCAGGTGATCGCCATCTACGGCGAGGGCGAGAACAACAGCTTCGACAACCTGTTCCTGTCGAATTACGCCACCATCAACGTGATGGACACGATCAAGCGCGTGCCGGGCGTCGGCGACGCCTCGCTCTTCGGCGCGCAGGATTATTCGATGCGGGTCGTGCTCGACATCGACCGGCTGACCAGCCTCGGCATGACGCCGACGGACGTGATCAACGCGCTGCGCGCCCAGAACATCCAGGCGGCGATCGGCCGCATCGGCGCCCAGCCGATGACGGACGATCCCCTCTTCCAGTTGAACCTGCAGACCCAGGGGCGGCTCACCGATCCGGCGCAGTTCGAGAACGTGGTGCTGCGCGCCGAAGCCGACGGCTCCTTCGTGCGCGTGCGGGACGTCGCCAAGGTGGAGCTCGGCGCGGCGAGCGCGGATTCGAGCGCCCGCTTCAATGGCAAGCCGGTCGCGATGATCGGCACCTACCTGGCGCCGGGCGCCAACGCGCTTGAAGCCTCCGACGGCGTCAGGGCCGCGCTGGACCGCCTGTCGCAGGCCTTCCCGGAAGGCCTGACCTACAAGATCTCCTACGACACCTCCGAATTTGTCGAGGCGAGCGTCGAGAATGTCGTGCACACGCTGGTCGAGGCCTTCGTGCTTGTCATCATCGTCGTCTTCCTCTTCCTCGGCAACTGGCGCGCGACGCTGGTTCCGCTCGTCGCCGTTCCGGTGGCGCTCATCGGCACCTTCGCGGTGATCCTCGCAATGGGCTTCTCGCTCAACACCGTGTCGCTGCTGGCGCTGGTGCTCGCGATCGGCATCGTCGTCGACGACGCGATCGTCGTCGTCGAAAACATCGAGCGCGTGATGGAGGAAAACCCCGGCATGCGGGCGCCGGAAGCGGCGCGCCTCGCCATGGGCGAAATCACCGGCGCGATCGTCGCCATCACCCTCGTGCTGCTTTCCGTCTTCGTGCCGGTCGCCTTCATCCCGGGCTTGAGCGGCCAACTCTTCCAGCAGTTCGCGGTCGCCGTTTCGGTGTCGATGGTGATTTCCGCCATCAACGCGCTGACGCTCAGCCCCGCGCTCTGCTCGATCCTGTTGAAGCCGCATCACGGCGAGAAGCGCGGCATTCTCGGCTGGCTCTCGCGGCGCATCGATAATGGCCGAGACGGCTATGTCTATGTGGCCGAGAAGATTGCACGGCGCGCCGTGATCGGCGTGATCCTGCTCGTGGTCGCGATCGGCGCCAGCGGCTGGCTGTTCCGCGTCGTGCCGACCGGCTTCCTGCCAAGCGAAGACCAGGGCATGTTCTTCACGGAAGTCCGCCTGCCCGAAGGCGCCTCCTACAACCGCACCAATGTGGCGCTGCGCCAGGTCGAGAGCTTCCTCCGCGGCATCGAAGGCGTGCAGGACGTGACCAGCGTCGCCGGCTACAGCTTCCTCGACGGTATTGCCAAGTCGAACAGCGCCTTTGCCGTCGTCACCATGAAGCCGTTCGCCGAGCGCGAGGCGCCGTCGGCCTCGGTCAACAGCGCGGTCGCCACCGCCATGGCCAAGGGCGTGACGATCCGCGAGGCACAGGTCTTCGCCTTCAACCTGCCGCCGATCCTCGGGCTCGGCACCGGCTCCGGCTTTGAATATCAGTTGCTCGACCTGCAGGGCCGCCCGGCCGCGGACATCGCCGCGACAGCCGGCGGGCTGATCGTCGCCGCCAACCAGGATCCGAAGCTCGGGCCTACCTTCACCACCTATTCGGCAAGCTCGCCGCAGCTCTATCTCGATGTCGACCGCGACCGCGTGCAGGCGCTCGGCGTCTCGATCAGCGATCTCTTCGCAACGCTCCAGGGCACGCTCGGCTCCTACTATGTCAACGACTTCAACCTCTTCGGGCGCAGCTGGAAGGTGAACCTCCAGGCGGCCGAGGCCGATCGCGACTCGGTCAACGACATCCAGCGCCTGCATGTGCGCAATGCCGCGGGCGGCATGGTGCCGGTCGCCTCGGTCGCCCGCGTCGACTATATCGTCGGCCCGCAGACGATGGTGCGCTACAACAACAACCGCTCGATCACGCTGAACGGTCAGCCCGCCCCCGGCGTCTCCTCGGGCGAGGCGTTGCAGGCGATGGCCGCACTTTCCGCGACGACGCTGCCGCCGGGCTTTAGCTACGAGTGGACCGGCACGGCGCTGCAGGAGCTCGAGGCCGCCGGCCAGACGACGGTGATCCTGGCGCTCGCCGTGCTCTTCGCCTATCTCTTCCTGGTCGCGCTTTATGAAAGCTGGACGATCCCGATTCCGGTGCTCCTGTCGGTGGCCGTCGGCGTCGCGGGCGCCCTCGTCTCGGTGCTGATCGCCGGCCTCTCCTTCGACATCTACGCCCAGATCGGCCTTGTCGTCTTGATCGCGCTCGCGTCGAAGAACGCGATCCTGATTGTCGAATTCGCAAAATTCCGGCGTGAGAAAGGCGCGGGCATCGTCGAGGCCGCCGTCGAGGGCGCGCGCACCCGCTTCCGCGCGGTGATGATGACTAGCTTCGCCTTCATCGTGGGGCTGATCCCGCTGGTCACGGCCGAAGGCGCCGGCATGCTCAGCCGCCGCGCCGTCGGCACCGGCGTCGCCGGCGGCATGCTCGCCGCCTCCCTCCTCGGCATCTTCATCATCCCCGCCCTCTATGTCGTCTTCCAGTGGCTGCGCGAACGCGGCCACAAGCTCGCCGGGCTGAAAGAGCACGGCACAAGCGTACCGCCGGCAGCGAGGGAAGCGACCGAGATGCGGGGCGAGCACGAGGCGGCCGAGGCCCGGCGGGCGCATGAGTCGGTGGGACAGGATTGAGGGACGCGCACTCACACTCGACGCTCGTGTGGTCCACCAAGCCGATTTGGGCCGGCGCCCTACCCACCTCATTCCGTTGACGAGCACGGAATGAGGTGGGTGTGGGCATTCCCGCCAATCCAACAGACTTGAGGATGGAGTTTTCGGTGATGGCAACGGCGCTCGCTCCGACCTCCAGCGGCTACTTCTCCGCCTCTAAAATCCCCTGACCGCAAAATTCTCCCCATTCCCTTCACCCGCCTTTAACGCGCGTTCAGTTACTCTCAGCCGTTCGATCGGATGCATCAGGCATCGGTTCGTCCGCATCATGCGGGGTCGAAGAAAATCATTGCCGCCGTTTTCTGACCGAGGTTTCCGCTTCATGCGTTTCCTCCCCATCCGCGTCGGACGCTTCTTTTGAAAGGTGCCGCACCATGGCTGTCGTGAGCCCTTCCCCGAAACATATTGCGCAGCAGATCCGCAGGGACGTCTATTACAATGCCTTCGCCACGCTCGAGCGGATGCAGATCGATGCCTCCCCGGTCAATTACGAGCTGATGTGCGAAATCATCAGCGGCAACAATCCGGAACTGCGCGAGAAATTCGCGCGCCTCGGCCGCGACGTGACCGAGGAGGATCTGGACGTGCTGGCGCGCATGTACCTGCCGCACCACTTCGGCCAATCGGTCGTCGACGAATCCGCCAATCGCATCCACAGCGAGCTCTCGACGTTGAAGGAGTCGCTGCAATCGGGCCAGAACTCGCTTTCGAGCTACTCGACCATGCTCGGCCAGGCGAGCGGCAATTTCTCCTCGATTGATCCGGGCGACACCCAGAGGATCCAGTCCGAGCTGCAGGCGATCCGCGCCGCGACCGAGATCCAGCGTTCGAAAAGCGACGAGATGCTGGAAAGCGTGTCGACCCATATCTCGGCGGTGAGCGCGATCACCGGCGACCTCGACGAGTTCGAGCGCGCGAAGTTCACGCACGCCGCCACCAATCTCGCCAACCGGCGCGGCTTCAACCGCAAGCTCGCCGAGCTTTACGGCGGTGAGCGCTATCCGGACGGTGCGTCGCTGATCCTCTGCAATCTGCTGGCGCTCGAACCCTTCGAGAAGAAGGAGCTGATCAAGCTCAAGGAAGCGATCCTGCAGCGGCTCGGCTCCGTCGTCTCGCAGACCATCCATGCCACCGATTTCGCCGCATGGCTCGACCGGCCGCAGATCGGCATTCTCGTCGCGACGACCAGCGAGGCGGAGGTCCAGCGTGTTGCCGAGCATATCCGCATGAGCTGTCTGCGCGCCTTCAACGGTCAGCGGCCGGGCATGCCCGCCGTCACGGCCCGTTTCGGCTGCAGCACCACCTATGATGCCGATACGGCGGCAAGCCTCTTCGCTCATGCCGAAAAGGCGCTCGAAACCGCCGCCGAACAGGCCGGCGAAGCCGTCGTCTTCTTCGCCGAAGGCAAGGCCAGTGGCCAACGCAAGGACTGGTCGCTCTATCGGCGGTGACCGTTCGGCGTTGACGGGACGCCTTTGCCGTGCGCTGCATGCTGCCTCGCCACGACAGCGAGGCGTGTCTTGTCAGACGCGCTATCGACTGCGATTAAGCCGCCCGCCCCTGGTCTACCTCTCCCCTCGTCAATAGGGGTTCTTCGGCGTCCGGTCCGCCGACAAAGACGGCCGTGTCCGCTCGATCAGCACCTCGATGGCGTCGGCAAGATGCACCTCGGAGATATTGTAGTCGCCGCGCGCCACGCGCACCTTGTGCGCCTCCATGAGCACCTCGGCGTGGGTGTGGCCGGCCGGCGGCTCGAAGCGATACGAGGCGAGCTCGACCAACAGCCCGAGCGGGTCCTCGAAATAGATCGAGTCCATGAAGCCGCGGTCCTTGACGCCGCTGTGCCGGATCTCCCGCTCGTCAAGGCGCTCGACCGCCTGCCGGAACGTCGCGCGCGAGACCGCGAAGGCGATGTGATGCACGCAGCCGATGTCGGTCGACGTGCGCTTCGGATCGGGCTTGCGGTTCTCGTCGGTGAACACCGTGATCAGCCGGCCATCGCCCGGATCGAAATAGAGATGGCTTTCCGTCGCCCGGTCGAGGTTCGGCTGCTCGAAGACGAAAGGCATGCCGAGCAGGCCTTCCCAGAAATCGATCGATGTCTGCCGGTCCGCGCCGACCAGCGTGATGTGATGAACCCCTTGCGATTGCAGCTTTCGCATCGTCGTCCTCCCGTCTTTTTTGCAGGATGCAGGCGGGAACCGCTCGCCAGGTTTCCCCATCCGGCTGTTCTATGCTGTCAGGGTTGCAGACCGTAGAGCGTGTAACGGTTTCCCGTCTGGAATTTACGCGTCAGATCAATGGAGCGGGGAAATGCTCTACCGGCTTGCGCTCACGACATGGGCCCTGATCCGCCCCACGACCGCCCCCTCGCCGAAGCGTTGCCGAAGGGCATCGGCTGCCGCCCGCGTCGCCGCGTGGAGGCCCGAAGGGTCGCGGGCCTCGATTTCGTTTCTGAGCGGCGACCCCTGGCACAAACCGGTCGCGATCTCCTCCGCCGAGAGCGCGCCACTTTTCATTTCCAGCGTCTCCAGCGTGATGTTGCGGAAACCGGCGGCCTCCAGGTCGGCGCGGACGGCGGCCGGATCACCGTAGCCATACGGTGTTCTCGCGAGGAAGCGCGGCGGGTCGTCGGGAAAATGCTTGGCCAGGGCTTCCGTCACAGCCAGCGGCAATTCGTTCGCCTCGATCGCGTCCCAGACATTGAAGAGGAAATAGCCGCCCGGCTTCAGCACGCGGTGGGCCTCGCGGTAGGCCTGCACCCTGTCCGGGAAGAACATCGCCCCGAACTGGCAGAGCACGACGTCGAAGCTCCAGGCCGGGAACGGCAGAGCCAGCGCGTCCGCCTGCCGCCAGGTGATGCGCGGATCGTCGCCCTGCCTTTCAGCCGCAAGATCGAGCATCGGCTGGTTGAGGTCGGTCGCGACGAGCCGCGCGTTGGCGTCCATTTGCGGCGCGAGCGCGCGCGCGACGACACCGGTTCCGGCCGCGATCTCCAGAATGTCATGGGGCTTCAGCCGTGCCATGCGCGCGGCAAGGTCGCGCGCATAATCCGCGAAGATGAGCGGCACAAGCAGTCGGTCGTAGAGATCGGGTATCGCGCCCGCAAACACCTTGTCCGTTTCCGCCATCGTGCTCGCCCTCCCGCCAAACACATGCCCTACAGCGCCGTGCGTCTTTTCAGACGCCCAAAGGTCGCTGTAGCGCTTCGGATTGCTGCATGTTTTCGTCCTTAAAAATCGGGCCCCGATTTAAGGAAACATGCAGTAGCGCGATCATACGCCTGTGATGGGAAACGCGGAAGGTGGGCGGGCGAACTCCGCGGGGCTTAACGATATCCGGTCGCGTCCGCCGGCTTGCCGGGGTCCATCACCTCGTCCATATAGCGCCAGCAATCCGGCCGCGAGCCGTCGAGATCGGTGAAGCCGTAGACCTTGGCGAGGCCGCCGCTTGAGAGAGACTTGCCGTTCCAGCGGGACTTGTCCGGGTCGGCGGCAAGTGCTGCCACCGCGCGGCCGATGAAGTGCGGCGTTTCGGATATGACGAAGTGCGGCTGCTTCTCAGCCGCCTCGCGCCAGTTGGCCTCCGTCACACCGAAGGCCTCCAGCATCATTTCCGAACGCAGCCAGCCTGGCGTGAGCGAAACCGCCGTGGCGCCGTGGGACGCAAGATCGTTGGCATGCGCCCAGGCCATACGGTTCGCCGAAACCTTGGCGAGATCGTAGAACGGGGAGAGCCGGTAGTGCTCGGCATTGTATTCGGCCGTGCCGTCCGTCACCTCGACGAGAAGCCCACCCGGACGTTCGATCAGAAGCGGCAGCGCGTGGTGCGCGGTGATGAGATGCGTGTCGATCGCGAGCCGCAATATCCGGAGACCGTTTTCGAGATTGTGGTCCCAAACAGGCCTGTTCCACTCGAACAGCCGCTCGCCGCCCCAGATGTCGTTGACCAGAATATCGAGCCGGCCGCGCTCCTGGCGGATGCGCTCGACGAGCGCTTTCACCTGCTCCGGCTGCAGATGGTCAACCTGGACGGAGATCCCGACTCCGCCCGCCGCCGTAACCCGTTCCGCCGTTTCCTCGATCGTTTCCGGCCGGCGGTACTCCGATTGTTCCGTGCGCGTCGTCCGCCCGGTGACGTAGACGGTCGCTCCCGCGGCCCCGAGTTCCACCGCAATCCCGCGCCCCGCGCCGCGTGTTCCGCCGGCGACCAGCGCCACTTTTCCCGTGAGCGACATCCCTTCCTCCATCAAACCATTGGCATTCGGCGTCAGCGTTATATATAAACGCTTATTCGGTTATAAATAAAGGTCCAAAATGCCTCGCCCCAAAACCTTGCCCGACGAAGACGTGCTCGACATGGCGCTCGAGATCATGCGGAAGCATGGACCGGACGCACTGACCTTCGCCGCACTTTCGGCCGGCTGCGGCCTTTCCGCCTCGACGCTGGTGCAGCGCTTCGACAGTAAGGCGCGGCTCATCCAGGCCGCCCTCCTGCAGGCCTGGGACCGGCTCGACCGCCTGACACTCGCGCTTGCCGAGAGCACTCCGAGGACGCCTGAAGGCGCGGTGGCGCTGCTCATCGGGCTTTCCGGCGATTACGGCGGCATCGAGTCCTATGCCGACGACCTCATGATCCTGCGCGAGGACCTGCGCGACCCGGCGCTCCGCGCACGCGGCGCACGCTGGCGCGACGTGCTGTCGGAAGCGATCGAGGCGCGCTTCGCCGATACCCCGCAGGCACCCGCCGGCATCGGCCTGATGGTGGCCGCCCAGTGGCAGGGCGCCCTCCTCTGGTGGAGCTTCGATCCGCGCATGCCCGTGCAGGATTACGTCCGGCAAAGCCTCGACCGCTTTGTCGCCGGATTTGTGCAGGCGCGGGCTGACAACGGCTGACGGCCGCGCATCACAGCCTGACCGGCGCACCGAAAAGGCCCCTCTTTCTCGCGCCGTGATCGCGCCCTATAGTCATCCCACGACGGCATCCGACCGAAGACAAGGGATTACCCGATGGCGCTCACCCTCTATCTCCATCCGCTCGCCTCCTTCTGCCACAAGGTGCTGATCGCGCTTTACGAGACCGGCACGCCCTTTGAGAGCCGGCTCGTCGATCTCGCGGACGCCGAGGAGAACGCCCGTTTTCTCGAACTCTGGCCGGTTGGCAAGATTCCGGTGCTGCGCGATGACGCCCGCGACCGGACGGTGCCGGAAACCTCGATCATCATCGAATATCTCGATCGGTACTATCCCGGCAGGAGGCCGCTCATTCCGCTCGACGTAACGCAGGCGCTCGAAGCAAGGCTCTGGGATCGCTTCTTCGACCTCTATGTCCAGGTACCGATGCAGAAGATCGTCACGGACAGGCTGCGTGCACCCGACGAGAGCGACCGCCGCGGCGTCGCCGATGCGCGCGCAGCCCTCGCCGTCGCCTATGACATGGCCGAACGCCAGGTGGCCGACAGGACTTTCGCAACCGGGGAGATCTTCACGATTGCCGACTGCGCCGCCTGCCCCGCCCTCTTCTATGCCGGCATTCTCGTGCCGTTCGAAACAACCCATCCCAACCTCGCTGCCTATTTCGAGCGATTGCTCCTGCGTCCGTCGTTCCAGCGCACGCTCGCCGAGGCGCAGCCCTATTTCGATCTGTTCCCCTACAAGGACGATATCCCCGAACGTTTCCTCTGACGGCGAACGCCGGCCAGCGGGCGAAGCTCGAATAGACATGGGCAAACCTGCGCGCAGTGAAGGTCGCCTCCCGCAAATTCCGCACGTATCCGGCGCCCAACTCCACTCATGATCGTACGGCGCCAGCCCCTTATGGTAATATCCGCGCCAGCCTGCGCTGGCAGGAACCGTCCGGCGGAAAGCGCCCGCCGATTCCGCCAATCGCCCGCTTCATCGAGGACGCGGAAGTGAACCGGCAACGTGTCGTCATCGTCGCTGTGGCGCTTGCCGTGATCGGCGCCATCATACCGATCGCGGTGATGCTCTATGTCTCCTGGAATCTCGCCGTCAGGGCCGAGCAGGATCGCCTGGAGCTTTTCGCGGAACGAGCCATCACGCGCGCCAACAGGTCGTTCGCCGAAGCAAGACTTGTGCTCTTCACGATTGCCGATTCCGGCGTAGAGCCCTGCTCGCCCGACCACATCGCCCGCATGCGGCTCGCCGTCTTCGACAGCCGCGCCGTGGAGGAAATGGGCTATTTCGAGAACGGGTTCCTAAAGTGCACGTCCTGGGGGGTGACGGACGGAGCGGTCGAACAGGCCGGGGCGGATTACGTGACGCCCGACGGCGTCGCCGTGACGATCCGGATCCAGCCCGCTGTCAGCGGCGGCAAGCCGATGATGGCGCTTCACCACCGAAGCTACAACGTGCTGGTCGATCCCTTGCGCTTCGTCGACGTGATCCTCGACGAGGACATAACGCTCGCCATCGTCGGCGCAAACGGTACGCTCGTCAGCGCGCTGAATGCCCCGGATCCGGCCTTGATCAAATCGATCATTGCCGCACCGCGGACCGGCATAAACGAAAGCCATCTGTTCGCCGTGGCCCGCCGCGACGGCTGGCTGGCAATCGCGACCGCACCGCGCACCGGCATGCGGAATGATCTCAGGAGCCAGCAGATGATGCTCCTGCCGGTCGGCGCCTCTATCGCCGCCTTCATCATCGGGATCGTCTACTGGCTTTCGAAGAAGCGGCTGTCGCCGCTCGGAGAACTGACGCTTGCCGTACAGAACAGGGAGTTCATTGTTCACTACCAGCCGATCGTTGCGTTGAAGACGCATATTTGCGTCGGCGCGGAGGCGCTGGTGCGGTGGCGGCGTCCGGACGGATCGATCGTCCGCCCCGATCTCTTCATTCCTCTCTGGCCGAGGAAAGCGGCCTCATCCTGCCCATCACCGATCAGGTGATCCAGGCAGTCGTCTCCGACCTCGGCAAGCTTCTCGTCGCCGATCGCGGGCTGCACATCGCCATCAATCTCAGCGTATTCGACCTCAAGACCGGGCGGTTCCTGTCGGTGATCGAGAACGCGCTCGACCATACCGGAATACACAATGAGCAAATCTGGCTGGAGGTGACCGAGCGCGGCCTGATGGACATCGAGTCCGCGCGGGAGACGATCACAGCAGCGCGCGCACGCGGGCATATGGTCGCCATCGACGATTTCGGAACCGGCTATTCGAGCCTGCAATATCTGCAAGGGCTGCCGCTCGATGCCCTCAAAATCGACAAGACCTTCATCGACACGGTCGGCAGGGATACGGCGACGAGCTCGGTCACACCGCACATCATAGACATGGCTAAGACGCTGTCTCTCGTCGCTGTGGCGGAAGGCATCAAGACAAAGGAACAGGCGGATAGTCTGGCAGCGCTTGGGGTCGCCTTCGGCCAGGGCTGGTTCTTCGCCCGGTCGCTGCCGCTCGAAGAGTTCATCGCCTTCTATCACCAAAGCAAACAGCAATACGGCGCGAGCCCGGACGTTCTTCCACGGATGCCCGCCTACGGCATGGTTCCTTAAATCGGGACCGGAAACATGCAGTGACCCAAAGATTCGCGGCGCCAGCCCGGCCCGCTACCCTGTCGATTTTGAAAACACGGAAGGATCGGAAATGGAATACCGTCTGCTCGGCCGCTCGGGCCTGAAAATCTCGACGATCACCATGGGAACAATGACCATCGGCGGCGGCGGCAAGTTCGCCCAGGTCGGCAATGTCGGGATCGACGAAGCGCGCCGCTACGTCGATCTCTGCCTCGATGCCGGCGTCAACCTGATCGACACAGCCAATATCTATTCCGCCGGGGCCTCCGAGGAGATCATCGGCGATGTCCTCGGCGGCAAGCGCAAGAACGGCGTGCTCATCGCCACCAAGGCGCGCTTTTCCATGGGGCCCGGCCCGAACGACGGCGGCCTCTCGCGCCACCACCTGATCAACGAATGCGAGGCGAGCCTCAAGCGGCTGAAGACCGACGTCATCGACCTCTACCAGGTCCATCAATGGGACGGCGAGACGCCGCTCGAGGAGACGATGGAGGCGCTGGACACGCTCGTTCGCCAGGGCAAGGTGAGATACATCGGCTGCTCCAACTATTCCGGCTGGCACATCATGAAGGCGCTCGGCATCAGCGCAAGCGACCACCGCCACCGTTTCGTCAGCCAACAGATCCACTACACGCTGGAAGCCCGCGAGGCCGAATACGAGCTGATCCCGCTCGCGATCGACCAGGGCCTCGGCGTGCTCGTCTGGAGCCCGCTCGCCGGCGGCCTGCTGTCCGGCAAGCACCGGCGCGACCAGACGCCGGAAGGCACGCGCCAGCTCGCCGGCTGGAACGAGCCGCCGATCCGCGACGAGGACCGGCTGTGGAAGATCGTCGACATGCTGGTGGCAATCGCCGGCGAGCGCGGCATCTCGCCTGCGCAGGTGGCGCTCGCCTGGTTGATCGGCCGCAAGGGTGTGACCTCCGTCATCATCGGCGGACGCAAGGAGGAACAGTTCCGCGACAATCTTGCCGCCGCGAGCCTCAAGCTTACCGACGAGGAGCGCGAGCTGCTCGACGCCGTCAGCCTGCCGCCGGTCATCTATCCCTATTGGCACCAGCTATGGACTGCCAAGGATCGCCTCGGCGAGGCCGACCTGTCGCTGCTCGGGCCGCATGTTTGAAGGGCGCGGAAAGGGGCACGCAGCATCCCTACTTCGTCGCTTTCAGAAGCTCCTGGAAGCGCGGGTGCGAGCGGATCGAATCGAGATCGGAATCGTTCCAGATCCAGGCGTGAAGCTCCGGCGAAACGAGCGGAAGGGAGTGTTCCAGCAACTCCATCGCGAGGTCCTGTTCTCCGAGCAGCGCGTAGGCGCAGGCGTTGTTGTAGCATGCCCGCGCGTCCTCCGGATCGATGGCATTGACCCGCGCGATTAAATCCAGTGCGCGGTCGCGTTCGCCCAAGGCCGCGCATGTGCACGCGCCAAGTTGGGCGGCATCGGAACTTTCCGGGTGCAGCACCATGCTCCGCTCCACGCGCTCAAGGCCGATCCTTATGAACCTTTCCTTCTTTTCCAGCTGGCCAAGGCGGTCCAGCGCGTTTCCGGCGAGGACCGGAGAGCGGTAGTCGTCAGGGCGGATCTCGGCGGCGCGCTCGTAGTGCTCGACAGCTTTCTCGTAGTCGCATCGCACAAAACAGTGGCGCGCATAGAAATAATGGGCCTCGTGAGAGTTTGGATCGAGCGCGAGTGCGCGCTCGAAGGCGGCGGCCGCCTCCTCGTAGCGTCCGATCGTCGAGAGCGCGTAACCATGGGACGCGTGCACCTCCGGCAGGCCGGGATCGAGTTCCAATGCCTTGGCGCACGTCTCCAGCAGGGATTCCGGCGGGATGTTCACACCGTGGAAGCCGCAGAGAAATGAGTCGCAGTCCGCTATGCCGGCGTAGGCGCGCGCAAAATCGGGATCGAGTTCCGCCGCGTAGGTGAACATCCGCCGGGCGTGTTGCAGTGACGCCTTCGTCATCGTGTGGAAGAGCTCCCGCCCCTTGAGGCAATAGTTATAGGCCTCGACACTTGCGGTGGCGGGCTGTTCGATCGCCTTCCTCTCCTTTGGCAGCAGCCTGATCTTCAGTTGCGCGACGATCGCCTGCGTGATCTCGTCCTGGATGTCGAAGATGTCCGTGAGGTCCCGGTCATAACGCTCGGCCCAGAGGTGGCGTCCATCCTTGCCGTCGATCAACTGCCCGGTAATGCGGACGCGCTGGCCCGCCTTGCGCACACTCCCCTCCAGCAGGAAGCTGACGCCGAGCTCGGCCGCCACCCGCTGTGCCGTCACCCGGGTCCCCTTGTAGGCGAAGACCGTGTGGCGGGCGACGACGGAAAGGCCGGAGATTTTTGAAAGATCCGTGATGATGTCTTCTGTTATGCCGTCGGAAAAATACTCCTGCGCGGGATCGTCGCTCATGTTGTTGAACGGCAGAACCGCGATGGACGGCTTGTGCGCCGTTGCCGGCGCTCCGGATGGGTCGTTTGCCGTCTGCGGAACGTCGAGAACTACATTGTAGACCCGTACCGGCCGCTCGATATTCTTCAATAGCTGTTCGCCGGCATCCTCGAAGACAAGATCGAGCCGGTTGCCGACGTGCTCGCGCACCGCGGCCGACACCGCCACACCACCCGGTTTCGCGAAATTCTCGATCCGCGCCGCGATGTTGACGCCGTCGCCGAAGATATCGTCGTTCTCCACAATCACATCGCCGATATTGACGCCTATGCGGAACTCGATCCGCCGATCCATGGGTACGGCCGAATTACGCTGACGCATCCCCTTCTGGATCTTGGCGGCGCAATCGACGGCGCTGACCACGCTCTCGAACTCGACCAGCATGCCGTCGCCGATCAGCTTCACGATGCGCCCCTGATGGTCGGCCAACATGGCATCCACCAGCTCCGCGCGATGCGCCGTCAGCGCCGCAAGCGTTTCCGCCTCGTTTGCTCCCATGAGGCGACTGTAGCCGGCCACGTCGGCCGAAAGGATCGTTGTGAGGCGACGCTTCATTGCAAAACCCCTCGTTCCGCAGTCTGAACTTATCAGGTTTGAGGCCGGAACGGCACCAGAATCAGGCTTGCTTTGGCGGTCACCTCCCGAGCGGATGCCCCGCGCATGTTCGCTAATGCCCGCCATACACGGCTGGCCGGGGCGCCGTCAGTCGGGTGGCGGCAGGCGACGAATAAAGCACACCCACGCCCCTTGAAATGCAAGGATTATATCATATGATATGAACAAGGAAATCAGAGGAGACGATCATGTCCAGCCTTCAGCCCGCAATCGTCCCTGATCGCGGGGCCGCGAAACAGGAAGAAGCCGTCATCGTCAAGGCGGTCGTGCGCGCCTGCGAGTTCTGGAAGCTGACCAACAAGGAGTCTGCCGAGCTCTTCGACGTGCCGATCGCCACCTGGAACCGCATGAAGGCCGGCGACTTCCGGGGCAGGCTCGACCAGGACAAGCGGACGCGCGCGAGCTTAATCGTCGGGATCTTCAAGGGACTGCGCCTCTTCTTCAACGGTCCCCTCACCTATCAGTGGCCGAAATCGGTCAATACCGGCCCGGTCTTCAATGGCAAGACGCCCGTCGCCACGATGATCGAGGGCGGCATCCCTGCGATGCTCCGCGTCCGCCGCTACGTCGACGGCCTGCGCGGTGGGCTATGATCCCCGAGATCGACTTCACCGATCCTGCCACGGTTCGGCTGATCTCCACCGCCTATATCGACGAACCGGCGGTCACACCGCTTTGCGACAACGAGGATGAGATCGAAATTCTCAACCGGCTGGAGGCGCAGACCTCGGCGCGGCTGAGCCCCGTCGCGCTGCCGTCCGGCGTCAGCCCCGCCGAACTGCTCAACGAATCCTTCGGCTATGGCTGGTCGCTGATCAACGCCGCCTTCTGCCATGCCCGCCCGCCGGGCAACCGCTTCAACGGCGAGGAGCGCGGCGCCTGGTATTGCGCCTTCGGCGCGATGGCGAGCGAGACCTGCCAGGCCGAAATCATTTTCCACCGCACGCGGGCGCTCCGCGACGCCGGCAATTTCAACGACATCGGCCACTATCGCGAGTTGATCGCCGGCTTCCTCTGCCGCTTCCATGACGTGCGCGGCGAAAAGGGCTCGGCCTATCTCGACCCTGACCCGGCGGTCGCCTATCCGGCCGGCCAGGCGCTCGCCGGCACCATCCTCGCCAAGGGCGGCAATGGCGTGATCTATCCCTCGGCCCGCCATCCCGAGGGCGAATGCCTCGCGGTGTTCCGCCCCTCGGTCATCCAGAACATCCGCCAGGGCCGCACGATAACCTTCGAATGGACAGGCTCGCCGGTCCCGAGGGTCTTGAGCGATATGCCAGGCTAGAGCGGGATGAGGAAAAGTGTGTGCGGTTTTCCGAACCGCCTCTTTGTAATTCTGGTCAACTCCCTGGAGGTAGCGAATGCTACATCATGTCGA
The DNA here is from genome assembly GCF_030124325.1 of Sinorhizobium sp. 8-89. Taxonomy (GTDB): domain Bacteria; phylum Pseudomonadota; class Alphaproteobacteria; order Rhizobiales; family Rhizobiaceae; genus Sinorhizobium. Next base: position 13,220 of record NZ_JASKLR010000016.1, on the reverse strand, counting down.
AATCTATGTTTCAAACCTTGATGCTTCGCATGCATTCTGGGCAAGCGTACTCGCCGAAATCGGCTACGAAAAATCGGGCCATTGGGACGGCGGATTTACGCTCGTTAATGGCGAGGATGCCTACCTAACCTTTGTGCAGGTTGCCAAGAAGTATGAATCGCACCCATACCATCGATGCGGTGTCGGACTTAATCATCTCGCTTTCAAGGTCAAAAGCAGAGATGCCATCGATGCGTTAAGACAATACTGCATTGAGAATAATATTCGTAGTCTCTATGATGAGAAATATCCGTTTGCGAAACGGCGGCAAGGAATATTACGCGCTATTTGTCGAAGATCCGGATCGAATAAAGGTTGAATTCGTCGCGGCCGATTGACGTGGGTGATTCGAAACTCCGTCCGCTGTGCGCGTCGATCTTCGAAAATACGCATCCGCGTCTCAACTCATCATGATCTAAGCCGCGAGAAACGCACGGGCAAAGCCCGGTTCCGTGACCTGAATCGACCCTTCCGGGAGCTTCAGAATCCGCTCCACGGCCAGACCATAGCTCTGCATCCAGCTGTCGAGCATGGCCGCCGCGCTCTCGACGTCGCCGGCTTCCGCCTGCTGCAGGGCGCGATGCATGACCTTGGCGACACCGAGCCTCAGATTGAGCAGCATCAGCGCCATCGCTTCGGGATCGGGCGCATCGAGGCTTCCCTCCTCTTGGCCCCGCCTCAGGATTTCCGTCATGAACGGCAGGGTGACCGCAGTCAGCGCCTCGTCGATGCGGTGGTAAAGCACGATGTTTTCAGGCTTGAAGAGCGCGTTGAACGTGTTCTTCAATTGCGGGGCCATGTCCACCTTCATGCGCCGCGAGTTGGCAAAAAGCGCGTTCAGCCGGCCGACGGCATCGAGCAACGGATCCTCGAGAAGCGGCCGCATTTCGTCCAGGCTCTGGCGCGCCATTCGCGCGGCAAGCGCCTCCAGCAGCGCCTCCTTCGACGCGAAGTAGTGGTAGAAGGCGCCCTTGGACAGGCCCGCCTCCCGGATGACGTCGTTGACCGTCGTATTCTCGTATCCATGTTCGAAGAAGAGACGTTGCGCGCAATCGATAAGCTCACTCGTTCGAACATCCGGCGATTTTATAATTCGAGCCATGGGTCGTCCTGGGAATGGGGCGCAACGTGCTTACACGTGATATCGAGCCGCGCGAAACCCTGCGGTGGAAGTATTGACTTGATAATAGACCGACGGTCGGTCTATTACTAGAGTGTATCCTGCCTTCAGGAATGCTCGAGATCAAAGTCTGGCGCATCCTTTGCGTGTTTACTCCAACGCGCAGCCTCTGGAGGCAAGGCATTCGGTTTCCGTGGAGAGATTTCGTGCGGTTGAAGCGTTATGCGATCGCCATTGCAATGGCCGCGGCGGCGGGCGCGGCGGCTTACTGGTACATCTCCCGTCCGGCGCCCGTGACCGTGGTCACGCTGAAGCGTGGCGATGCGGCCGAAATCGTCTATGCGAGCGGCGTCGTGGAACCGCGCATCTGGGCCAAGGTCACGCCCACCGTGCGCGAGCGCATCGTCGAGCAATGCAATTGCGAGGGCGAGCGCGTGGAAAAGGACCATGTGCTCGCACGCCTCGACGACACGGAGGCACGCGCCACGCGCGGCGAACTCCAGGCGCGGCTGTCACTGGCGCAGGAGGAGTATCGCCGCAAGCTCGCTCTTTCCGCGCGCAACACGATCAGCGAGCAGGAGGTTGACAGGGCCCGCACCGAAGTGGCGCAATTGGAGGCGCTGATAGCCGCCCAGCAGGCACGGCTCGCGAGCTACGTGTTGCGCGCGCCGAGTGCCGGGCAGGTGCTGCGCCAGGACGGCGAGATCGGCGAGGTCGCGGAGCTCGGCACCGTGCTCTTCTGGGTCGGCGAACGGAGGCCCCTGATCGTCACGGCCGAAGTGAACGAGGAGGACATCCCGCGCGTCGAGGTGGGCCAGCGGGCGCTGCTCAGGTCCGATGCGTTTCCCGGCCGTGAACTGGAGGCGGTCGTCGACATCATCACGCCGAAGGGCGATCCGGTGACGAAGACCTACCGCGTCCGCTTCCGCCTGCCCGATGACACGCCGCTCCGGATCGGCATGTCCACCGATGTCAACGTGATCGTGCGCCAGTCGCCGAACACGTTGATCCTTCCCTCGGGCGCCATCAGTGGCAAGCGGGTCGCCGTGGTCGAAGGTGGTGACGTGCGCCTGCGCGAGATCGAGACCGGCATACGCGGCGCGGGCGGCGTCGAGGTGCTTTCAGGACTTGAGGAAACGGCACAGGTCATCTCCCCCTTCCCCGCTGATCTTACCGAGGGGACGCGCGTGACCATTGCGGGAGGCGGCAGGAACTGAGGCGATCATGCACCTTATCCTCGACATCGCGTGGACCCACATCGCCGGTCGCGGCCGCCAGACCATCGTCGCGATGGTCGGCGTGGCCGTCGGCGTCGGCTTCTCCATTGCGATGGCGGCGCTGATGCAGGGCGGACAGGACGATTTCGTCCGCCAGCTCGTCGATACCATGCCCCACGTCGAGGTGAGCGACGAGCAGCGTTCGGCGCGCCGGCAGCCGGCGGAGGACGTCTTTGAGGTCGCCGCCATATCGGGCTTGCGGCCGCGCGACGACCGCCGCGGCATCATCAACCCGACGGCAGCGCAATCGTGGCTTGAGGAATGGATTCCGGGACGGTTCGCCGCAAGGCTCAACGCTGAGGGCGTCATCCGCTATTCCGGTCGCGAGGTCGGCGCCGTGGTGATCGGCATCGATCCGGAGCGAGAAGCGAGCGTCTCGCCGATCGTCGAGGATTTCCGGGAGGGAAGCTTCGACGCGCTCACCGCCGGCGGCAACAATGTCGTGATCGGCGATACGATGGCTTCGAGGCTGGGCGCCGGGCTTGGCGATACGATCACCGCGGTATCGTCCGAGGGGCTTACCCGCAACTTCAAGATCGTCGGGCTGTTTCACACCGGAACCACCGCGCGCGACGAAGGCGAGGCCTATGTGCTGCAGAAGAATGCACAGATCCTTTCCAACCGGCCGAACGCGATCAACCGGATCAGTATCAAGCTCGACGATCCGAATGCCGCCCCCACGATTGCACGACGCGTCGAGGCGGAACTCGGGTACAAGGCGGTGGCCTGGCAGGAAGCGAACGAATCCATTCTGGAGGCGCTCGTGGTGCGCAACATCATCATGTATACGGTGGTGGCCGCCATCATGCTTGTCGCCGGCTTCGGCATCTTCAACATCATCTCGACCATCACCCACGAGAAAGCGCGCGACATCGCGATCATGAAATCGCTCGGCTTCTCGGAAGCCGACATGCGGCGCCTCTTTGTGCTCGAAGGGCTGGCAATCGGCGCCGCGGGCTCGCTCCTCGGCTGGGCGCTCGGGTTTTCCATTACCTATGCGCTTTCGCTCGTGCACTTCGAAATTGCCGCGACCGGCCAGGAAATGACACGGCTGCCGATCGCCTGGAGCATGCTCCACTACCTGATCGCAACGGCCTCGGCGGTCGGCTCCGCGGCGGTCGCCGGCTACCTGCCCGCCCGGCGTGCGGCCCATCTCAATCCGGTCGACATCATCAGAGGCGCGACATGACGAGCCTGATCGAGACGACGGACCTCACGCGTATCCTCCACGAGACGGTACCGGTCACGCTGGTGAGAAACGTCACGCTCAGCATCGGAGAGCGGGAGTTTGTCGCCGTGACCGGCCCTTCCGGATCGGGAAAGTCGTCGCTCCTCTATCTCCTGGGTCTGCTCGACCGACCGACCGCGGGAACGATAAGCGTTCGCGGCCGCGATGCCGAGCCGATGAGCGAGAGGGAGCGCGCCGCGACGCGCCTCGCCAACATCGGCTTCGTTTTCCAGTTCCATTTCCTGCTGCCGGAATTCACCGCGCGCCAAAATGTCGAGATCCCGATGCGCAAGCTCGCCCGCCTCACCCGCGCCGAGATGCGTGAACGGGCGACGGCACTGCTCTCCTCGCTCGGGTTGGAGGATCACCTCCACAAGCGACCCGACCAGCTTTCCGGCGGCCAGCGCCAGCGGGTGGCGGTCGCCAGAGCGCTCGCCAACGATCCGCCGCTCATCCTCGCCGATGAGCCGACCGGCAGCCTCGACAGCAAGAGTTCGGAGCAGGTGTTTGCGATCCTGGAAGCGCTCGTCAACGAGCGCGGCAAGACGGTCGTCGCCGTCACGCACGACCTCGACATGGCCGCCCGCATGCACCGGCGCATCCATCTCGTGGACGGCCGGATCAGCGAGGAAGAAGGCGCTAAACCGGGATTATAGACCACTCGCGTAAGATACCGGCGTTCGGCCCGGCCACTGCACCGCCTCCGCAGCCTTACTCTTTCCGGACCGCGCCGACGATCGTCTCGCCGAAGATCGCGCGTTGAAGCGAGGCCGCGAGTGATTCCGCATAGGGCGTGGCGATGTGATGACGATCGCGGAAGGTCAATTTGCCGTCGATCACCGCGGGGCACGTGGTTTTGTTGCAGAACAGATCGACGACATCGACATAGGACGCATTGCCCACTTCCGAAACGACCCTCCGTTCCGCCGCCGGGATCGTCTCCTCCACCGCCTCGTCGCGCGGGGTGTCGCAAACGCTGGGGTTCTCGTCCTGCCACAGGGCGCGCGCAACACATTTGTCCAGGTAGGATTTGTGCAGCGGGCCATCGCGGAGCAAGACGATATCGCTGCCGGTGTCTTTCAATGTCTCGACCGTGCGCTTGATGCCCTTCGCCCACGCGCTGACATCGATCTGGTAGCTCGATATGTAATTGATGTCGTTTCGGACATAGCTCGACGAATATTGCGAAAGGATCACGACATCCGGCTTCAGCGAGGCAATCTCACCAAGCACCAGCTTCCTCCACTGGTCGCACTCGCTATAATCCCGCGCCAACACCGAGTTCCAGGTCGTGACACTTGCGGCCGGACATGACGACTTCAGATAGGTGACGAGCCGCCAGCCGTTGTTCTCGGCAATCCGCTTGAGCGGCGTCGACCAATGGTCGGCATGGGAATCGCCGAAGAGAACGATCGTCTTTTTCGGGTTCTTGGCGCCGAATTCGCAGGCCCTTGGCGCAATCTCGTCCCTCTCGAGCACGCAGGCCGAATCGAATTCCCGCGCCGCCGATTTCCGCTCGGCGCTTTTGAGGACCTGCCGCTGCTCGGAATCGAGGTTGAGGCCTGCAAGAGTGGCACTTCCGTAGGCAACCGTCGCCCCCGCCGCCGTGAGAAGCGCAGCGAGACCCAGCGACCGGCTGGTCCTGGCCGCCAGCCAGCCGCTGTGGCGCACCGGATTTTCGATGAAATGATAGCTGAAAAGCGAAAGTACGAGTGTGAGCGCCAGACACAGGAGCCGATCGGCGATGCTCAGGTCCGGCTCGAGGATTCCCGCATAGACGATGACCGGCCAGTGCCAGAGATAGAGGGAATAGGAGAGTTTTCCGATCTCCTGGAACGGCTGAAGGGCGAGGACCGACCTCGGGCCGGCGCGGCTTTCATGCGCGCCGCTGAGAAGCACCAGCACCGTGCCCAACACCGGTACCAGGGCAATGGAGCCGGGAAAGGGAATATCCTCCGTCACGGTCAGATAGGCCGCCGCGATCAAGACGAGCCCAAGCCAGCCGAGCACGGGCGAAAAGCGAAACCGTCTTGCCCACTCCTGCGAGACCGCCATCGAAGCCAGGCCACCGGCGGCGAACTCCCAAGCTCTCAGCGGCGAGAAATAGAACGCCCAGGGCTGCGAAATCGCAGTCATCCGCCAGCTAAGCGCAAAGGAAACCGCGGCCACGGCGGCGAGCAGGAGGAACAGACCACGCTTGCCCGGACAAACCCGCGCAAGGACCAGAAGGAGCGCGGGCCAGACGAGATAGAACTGCTCCTCGACCGAGAGGGACCAGTAATGGATGAACGGGTTGTTCGACGCGTCCGACGCAAAATAATCGACAGCCCAGCGAATGAGCCACAGATTGATCATGTAGGACGAGGCGAACAGCGAGCCTTTCGAATAAAACTGCTGCTCGGACGGCGCGAGAATGAAGTAGCCGAAAAGCAGCGTCGCCAGGATGACGAACAGTGACGCCGGAAGCAGACGGCGGGCGCGGCGGCCGTAAAAGCGCCAGAGATTGACCGTGCCGCTCCTGGCAATCTCCTGCTGCAGATGCCTGGTGATGAGGTAACCGGATATGACGAAGAAGATATCGACCCCGACGAAGCCGCCGGGCAGACCGGTCATGCCGAAGTGAAAGGCCACGACACCGGAGACCGCCAGGGCGCGCAGCCCTTCGATATCAGGACGAAAGCTTCCTGGGGCTGCTTGTATACTCAGGGCTTGTGTACTCATACCGCTGGTTGCATACCTTCTCAGGCACCCCAGTCATTCATGGCACGAACAGATCTGGGGGCAAGGGGTTACTTGACGCGACGCAGCATTCCCTGCCGCAACGCAGCACATCATGGTGCGGTGATCCTGCCCGAAAATAAGGCATCAATATGGGGCCGTTTTCGATTTTTTCCGCCGGCTTTGTATCATCACCCCGGCCCGGCCGGTCACATGCCCTTCACCGAGACCGGACAGTTGCCGTCCGAACGCCCCCAGCGTCGTGCGGCCGGAGCGCAATCTTGGATTGAATAACAAGAATATCACGCCCCCTCAAAAAGAAAGGGCCGGCGTGCCGAAAACCCAAGAAACTCAACGGCTCGACGCGACCCTGCGCAGCGTGGCGTCGGAAGCACAGCCTCTTCCAGCCGGAGCGGGAACATTGCCGGTGACCACGAGAGAGATGTGCTTCAGAAATGTGAAACGCCGCAGGCGCAAACGCCACGAGAGCACGTATGCCGGTAAGGCGCCCGGCGTCGCCGGCGCCCTCGAGGCGTTCATGAAACATCTGTTTTGCCCGACGGCCGCCGCACGAATCAGATCGCCGCGTCGATGATTCGGTTGCGACCGGAACGCCGTGGCTGTTTCAGGCGTCCGCCTGCCCTGTCACCGCGAAGCTCGTAAGCGGCACCGTGATACCGACCGGCGTCGCCACCTCGACCAGTTGCTGCGTGTCGACGAACTCCATGATCTCCACCATCAGCCCGTCCCTGAACGTGATCTTGTCGACAAACTCGGTTTCGAAGCGGGCATCGCTCGGGACGAAACGCACCTCGCCGGCGCGATGTGCGAAAACCGTCTCGCCGTCGACATGAAGCGCGAGTGTTCCCACCTTGGAGAGGTCCCAAACGTCCATCAATGACTTGAAATTGAGGCGCACGGCGTCCCCGCCTTCGATCTTCTGCGCCATCGGGCCGAGGCGATCGCTCCCAGCGATGCGGAAGCTGCAGGCAGGATGAACATAGGCCATCAACGCGTCGAGGTCGTTGTCGGCCCGCGCCTGGTAGATCGCCTGCATGATGTTTTCAAGTTCGCTTCGATTGGTCATGGCAGTCCTCCCCTCGGTTGCTGCACAACTCTCGTGAATCGGAAACGATGGTACTCTTGCGCCACGAAGTGCGGCGCTGCACCCACGCAGTTTGCTCTCGATTGCACCGGGCCGCAATCACGCAAAAGCGGCCTCTCCGAACTGACGAGCGAGACGACTGCTGTGGCTCGCTCTGCTTTCAATGATAGCGCGACACAGGCAACCGACGGCGAGGCCCGGCGTTTGCCGGGTCTCGCTGACCGGAATGTCGTTCTCTCCCGGCTTAGGCCGCCTCCGCCATCTCGCCGCGCACGAGATCCCCGAGCCGGCGAATGCCCTCGTCGATCATCTTGTCGTTGGCGCAGGAGAAGCTCAGGCGCAGCGTGTTCTCGCCCGACCCGTCGGCGAAGAAGGCGCGGCCGGGGACGAAGGCGACCTTCGCCGTCTGGATCGATTTCGCCAGAAGCTCGGCACCGTCGGTGCCCTTCGGCAGCGTCACCCAGACGAACATGCCGCCTTCCGGCTTGGTCCAGGTCACGCCTGCCGGCATGTATTTTTCGAGTGCGGCGAGCATGGCGCTGCGGCGGTGCTTGTAGACCCTGTGGATCTTCTGCACCTGCTCGTCGAAGCCGCGCTCGGCAACGGTGCAGATCGCCATCTGGTTGATGGTCGAGGAATGCAGATCCGCCGCCTGCTTCATCAGCACCAGCTTGCGGATCACCGTTTCGGAGGCGCAGACCCAGCCGACGCGAAGGCCCGGCGCCAGCGTCTTGGAGAAGCTGCCGCAATAGATCGTGCGGGTGCTGTTGATGTCGCCCTTGCGCGCGATCTCCAGCGCCAGGATCGGCGGGATCGCCTCGCCGTCATAGCGCAGCGATTGGTAAGCCGCATCTTCGATGACGGCGACGTCGAGTTCCTCGGCGAGATCGAGAACGCGCTCGCGGCCGGCGCGATCAACCGTCTCGCCGGTCGGGTTGGCAAAGTCGGCCGAGAGGTAAGCGAACTTCACCCGGCCGCCCGCCAGCGCGGCCTGCTGGCGATAGGCTTCGGGCGTGCGGTTGCCGCCGGGGTTCAGCTGGTCGTAGGTCGGCTCGTAGGCATTGAAGGCCTGCAGCGCGCCGAGATAGGTCGGCCAGGTGACGAGCGCGGTATCCTTCGGCGACAGGAACAGCTTGCCGAGATAGTCGAGCCCCTGCTGCGAGCCCGAGGTGATGAAGATGTTGTCCACCGTCGCCGGGATGCCGAGGGCCGCCATCTGCTTGGCCAGCCATTGGCGCAAGGGGCGATAGCCCTCGCTTACCGAATATTGCAGCGCCGCGCTGACGGCCGGGCCGTCGAAGATCTCGGCGTAGGCTTCCTTGAATTCCGCATCGGGAAAGAGTTCGGGATCGGGAATGCCGCCGGCAAAGGAAATGATATCGGGACGATCGAGCAGTTTCAGAAGCTCACGGATTTCGGAAGCGCGCATCCGGCTCGAACGCGTCGCGAAGATATGGTCCCAATTCAGCATGGGCAGTTTCCTCGAGATCTTTGCAACGGGACCACGGACGAAACGGCTTTCCGAAGTCCCGCGTTTCTTTACGATTGTCCGGCGACAGGATCACGTCCGCCATTTTATGTCAACGTTATTGACCTAAATCAGTTCTTTTTTCGTCGTCTCCGGCTTCAAACCGGTCGCTGCCGCATGGTGACTTTCATAACCTTACGTGAGATCTTTGACGCGTCTCCGGCGCTCGTGGATATCTTCGCGCCGTGCTAGACTCGCGAGCTGACGCCAGGGCTATTTTCGATGCGTAGGGACGGCGCCGGGAGGTTCGCATGATCGACACTTCATCAGCTTCCGCTTCACTTAAGGTTCCGACATTTGCGGACGTTGAAGCCGCGCGGGAGCGCATTTCCGGCGCAGCACACCACACCCCCGTCTTGACGTCGCGAACGGCGGACGGAATGGCCGAGGCGTCTCTCTTCTTCAAGGCGGAGAACTTGCAACGCGCCGGCGCGTTCAAGTTTCGTGGCGCCTACAACGCCGTCGCCGCCCTCGATGATATTTCCCGGAGAAAGGGCGTCGTCGCCTTCTCCTCCGGCAACCACGCTCAAGCCCTCGCCGATGCGGCGAGATTGCAAGGCGTTCCGGCAACGATCGTGATGCCGAAGGACGCGCCGGAGATAAAGATCGCGGCGACGAAGGCCTATGGCGCCGAAATCCGTTTCTATGACCGCTACACCGAGGATCGCGAGGCAATAAGCCGACGCCTCGCCGCCGAGCGCGGCGCAACCCTGGTCCCCCCCTTTGACCACCCGGATGTGATTGCGGGACAGGGCACCGCCGTGCTGGAACTGATCGAAGAGGTCGGCGAGCTCGATCTCATCGTCGCGCCGCTTGGCGGTGGCGGCTTGCTCGCCGGCAGCGCGCTCAGCGCCCGCGCACTGTCACCCGCGTGCAAGATTGTCGGCGTCGAGCCGGAGGCGGGCAACGACGGCCAGCAGTCGCTCCGCAAGGGCGAGGTCGTGCGCATACCGGCGCCGAAATCCATTGCCGACGGCGCGATCGTCACCCATGTCGGCGATCACAACTTCGCCATCCTGAAACACACGGTCCACGACATCGTAACCGTGACCGACGTCCAATTGGTCGAGACCATGCGTTTTTTCGCCGAACGCATGAAGATCATCGTGGAGCCTACCGGCTGCCTGGCGGCGGCGGCCGTACTGCAAGGCGTTCTGCGCTGTGTGGGTGCGAGGGTGGGCATTCTCTTAAGCGGCGGAAATGTCGATCTGAAAATGTTCAATGAGCTCCTGAGCGGGCGCTAAAGCGGGTCGCGTTCAATCGGACGCATGTGACGCGCTTTAGGTCCATGTCGTTGTCCCAAAACCGCTGCACACTTTTGGGCGACATGCGCCAGATCCCCTCACCCCGCGCGCCCTCGGCGCTTGTCCTACGTCACGGCGCGCCCTATCAGGCACGGATGACGCTCGATGAAGGAGACGAGATGCCGCCGGTGAGCGACGAGACGAATGCCTTCTACCGCGACAACGCTGAAGCCTATGCAAGCCGGGAGCGCAAGGTGCCAGTCGCGCGCCTCGATCGGTTTCTCGCCAGGCTTGAACCCGGCGCCAGAATTCTTGAACTCGGCTGTGGCGGCGGCCAGGACAGCGCCTATATGCTCGCCAGGGGGTTCGACGTGACGCCAACCGACGGCTCGCCGGAACTTGCGGCGGAGGCAGAACGTCTGCTCGGCCGGCAGGTCGAGGTTGTCCGATTTGAAGAGATCGGATGGCACGAAGTCTTCGACGCCGTCTGGACGGAAGCATGCCTCCTGCATGTGCCGCGTGCCGACCTCGCCGGCGTGCTTGCCCGCATCCAGCGCGCATTGAAAGCCGGCGGGATACTTCAAGCGAGCTTCAAGGCCGGAAACGGCGAGGGTCACGATCGCTTTGGGCGCTATTACAACTATCCTTCGCGGGACTGGCTGACGCGACGGTTCGACAAGAAGGACTGGGCCAAGCTGGAAATCGCCGAAATGGATGGCAGCGGCTACGACGGCGAACCGACCCACTGGCTGCATGTGTCGGCCGCCAAACCAATTTCATGAGCCGTTGGCAAAACAAAAGGGGAAGGCCGGATTGCATCCGGTCCAAAAGGCCTTTCCAGCCTGAATGGTGCCGCTCAGGCCTCGCCCTCGTCCAGATAGCTGCAGATCAGCAAGAAACAGATCCCAGCCAGAATGAGGAGATCGAAGAGAGCGAAGTTTTGCAGAATCGCCTGCATCGCGCGTCCTCCTGCCAACCAACACATAAGAACATGAATTGGTTTCCAGAGAAAGAAGAAGTGCGGAATATTATTTCGAGATACCATGCGACACGGCTGATATTCTTGCACCGCACAACACTATTCTGCATTGCACAATAGATTTTTCAGGAAAGTTGCATGTCCGCGAAAGCCGGGGCGTGACGTGCGGCGGCTAACATAAATGCGCAATACTTCTCTCGCAAAACTCGCTCGAGTATAGCCAGCATCAAATACGAATTTTGCGACGGGCAGTCCCGGAGTTGACGAATCAGAATCGCATCGGCAGCTTTCTGCTCGGCGTGGCCTACGCCTAACCTCCCAGGACCTTCCCCAGCACGGTCTTAAATGGAGGCAAAGGGGCTTCTGTCTCGGGTCGCAGTCCTGGTCCGATCGTTTCCGACGTAGTTGCTGGGGAACTCCGTCCGGGACGTGAAAGGCCCGACAATGACGCAAAACGGAATCTTCAAACGTCGTGTACGCGCCCGCGCGGCTAAGACAGGTGAGTCCTACACGACGGCTCTCATGCATGTTCGCCGGAGTTCGTCGAACGAGATAAAGCCTGAAGCCAAATCAGTGCGTTTGGCTGTAGCGCAAACCACTGTCCACGATGATCCTCGCAACACCGCGGCGCTTCGCACCAGCGGGCTGGAGATGAGACGCCTCATGCGTCAAGCGCATGAAGCCGGAGCAAGACTCGTGCATTTTCCCGAAGGCGCGACCTGCTCCCCTAACAAGCGCATCATGTCCAGTAACGGTCCCGAGCAAATCGGTGCTTCAGATTGGCGCCGGTTCGAATGGACCGTCCTGCGTGAGGAACTGGAAGCTACCAGGAAGCTAGCACGGCAGCTGGGTCTCTGGACGATCGTCGGATCAGTGCACCAACTCACCCCACCTCACAGGCCTCACAATAGCCTGTATGTCATCTCCGATCGTGGGGAAGTGGTGACGCGTTACGACGAGCGCATGCTGTCGAACACCAAAGTCCTGTTTATGTATACGCCGGGTTCAACCCCGGTGACGTTCGAGGTTGACGGGGTCCGCTTCGGCTGCGCGCTGGGCATGGAGTCGCACTTTCCGGAGATTTTCATCGAATACGAGCGGCTTGCTGTCGATTGTGTTTTGTTCTCGACCACCGGCGGCTCCATCAATGACCTGGCTTTCGCCGCCGAAGCGCAGGGACACGCCGCAAGCAACAGATATTGGATTAGCTTCTCTGTTCTCGCGCGGCGTGGCCTGACCGCTCCTTCGGGAATCGTTGGTCCCGGCGGTCAATGGGGCGCACAATGTGCAGCGGATGGAGCACCCTCGATTGCCGTCGTCGATATCAACGACAATCCGGGAGACCTTGCGCGGTCCTGGAGGCGAACGGCACGGGGAGGCATTTACGAGCCGCACCTGGCGGACAACGACCAACGAAGCCGCAACCGCGATATGTTCTGAACTAGCGTAGGCGACCACAAGCGGCGAGCGGGAGAGCGCTTCCCGTTCGCCGACTTTCGTCAAGCGATCAAGTCAACGAAGATGCTGCTCTGGAGCCGACCGTTGTTGTTCGCTTATCAGCTCTTGCAGCACTGCGTTGAGGTATTCCGGTTGTTCCAGCGGAACATAATGGCCGCAATTTCGGACAACCTTCAGGCGTCCGTGCCGCGCCTGCGCTGCCTGCATTGAGCTGGCCTCAGGTCCAGGCGCGCGGTCGTCGTCGCCAGATGCATCTGCCCTTGCCACATCGAGCCATCAAGCGGCAGCGCGTGCAGAAGAGGTAGTTCCAGCCTATCGTTGCTCCTAGGCGCGGCAAATCGGCATCACGGTTTTGCGCCCATTAGGCGGGCTGGACGGATTTGACGCCGCCGCTGCTGTCGACGACGCAGTTGAACTTGCGGCCGCCGGCATCGACCTCGACGCTGTAGCTCGTGGCACCGAGCTGGCGCGAACTCGTCGGCAGAACCCTGGCGCCGCCGGCTTGCGCAACGACGGCATTGGCG
>NZ_JASKLR010000015.1 GCF_030124325.1 Sinorhizobium sp. 8-89 | reverse complement strand
CCTTGTCAATGGCGAGCTGGAAGTCCACTACCAGCCGCTGGTCAACCTCCACACCGGCCACATCACCACCTGTGAGGCGCTCGTGCGATGGACGCATCCGGAAAGAGGCCCTGTGTCCCCAGCCGAATTCATTCCCGTCGCCGAGGAGACTGGACTGATTGCTCCGCTCGGAGACTGGATCCTCCGCCAGGCCTGCACGGAGGCTGTGAAGTGGCCACCGCATGTCGGCGTGGCGGTGAACCTGTCTCCTCTGCAATTCAGAAACCGGCGGCTCGCTGCAGACGTTTGCGAGATTCTCGGCGAAACCGGATTGGACCCGTTACGATTGCAGCTCGAAGTGACGGAGTCCGTGTTGCTCGACGAGAGCGACAACAATCTCCGTCTGCTTCAGGAGATCCGAGAGCTTGGCGTCAAGCTCGCGATGGACGATTTCGGGACCGGGTTTTCGTCGCTCAGTTATCTCAGGAGCTTTCGTTTCGACAAGATCAAGGTCGATCGCAGCTTCATTTCCGATCTGCCGGCAGGCAGGGAATCCTTGGCGATCATCCGAGCGGTCGCCGGAATTGGTCGCACGCTGGCAATAACAACGGCCGTCGAAGGGGTGGAGACCGAGGCACAGCTCGAGGCAGTCAAGGCCGAGGGCTTCGATGAGGCGCAAGGCTACCTGTTCGCCCGCCCCATGCCCGCTCGGCAGATCTTGGAGCTGATTGAGACGCGCGCGGGTGACATTTGATTGCCGAGCCCAAGCCATCATGTGACTCCAACCTGATGCATCCTAACCCGAAACGTGGCCCGTCATAAAGCGGCGCCACGCTCCCCTACGCAAGGGGTCGGCGCCTGGACTTTAAGTTCTACAGCTAACGTTCGTTGCAGTTTTCATTTGTGCCAATCGTTGAAATCGCGAGCGCGGTTCACGAAATCTCGATACGCTCAAGCATTTTCTTGAGCTGAACGTTCTGCAAGTGGAGCTTCTGAGCCAGTCGGCTTCTCAGCTTTTTGATTTCCTCGTCCAGGACTACCACTTCATCGAAGAAAGGATCCGCGGAAGACGAGGATTGCAGGCTTTGAGCCTGGTTTGTGCCGACAGGGCTCTGCGCGACCAACTGGGCGGGGGCTCTCTTCACACGTTCTCGGCGCTTGGTCCGCGGTTTCCTTTGCGATTTTGGGTTTGTCTGGCTTTCCGGCATCAAAGCAACGGTTTCCACACCCGGATGATGAACCTCATCAGGTGCAGGTGTTTGATCCTCTTCAGCACGAATTGATCGGCCGAACGCGTGCATGGCGCCGGGAGCGCTTGTCGCCCTGTCCGATGCCGTTGACCCTTGATCCACTGGGACATCCGCCTGGTGATCACGTGTGCCGGGATCATCAGACGGAAGTACCGACGTGTGTTCCGCTTCACTTTCGAGAGCGTTGCGATCGGTGGCACGCTTGCCCAAGCTCTCTTGCGCTTTTGCCGGTCGTCGCGCCGACACCAATTGAGCAAGGAACTTCCACGGTGTTTTCATAGTGTTTCAAGCCTTGAGCAACCTGGGACTTTGCCCCAGTCAAAATGATCTCCCCGGTCTGAAGTAGTAGCCTAAATGCCCGCATCTGAAATACCAACAGCCCGGACGCGACTCACGTGATGGGTCCATTCATTGCGGGACTTTCGCTTTGCATCGGGATTGTGACGGCTCGCAGCCAAGAATTCCTGCGATTGGTCGAACGCGAAATCCCAAAATGGCACGTATTGCAATAATCTCGCTGGCCATTTTCGGTGGTGCTCATAACCGGCAAACGATTGCCGCACGCCGTGCGGCCAAGGCCGTCGTGACGATCATGTCCCACGATGGGCCGGAATGACTAACTTTCAGGTGCCGAGCACAACAGCCCCTCCTGTCAATCCGGCCCCTGCGGCTGTGAGCAACAGCTTTTCACCGGGCGCGAAACGTCTCTGGCTGTTCGCGATCGACAGAGAAAGCGGGATCGTGGCCGCGGACGAATTGCCATAGGTTTCGATCGTCCGGACCACCCTCGCCGGGTCGATGCCGAGACGGTCGGAAACCGCGTCGAACATGCGCGCATTGGCCTGGTGCGGAACGAATCGGTCAATCTCGGACGCGCCGATTCCCGCCTGCTCCAGCGCCCGCTGCGAGGTTTTGGTCATCAGTTCGACCGCGCGTGAGAAGACCTCACGTCCGTCGCGCATCGTCATCAGAAACTCCTCCGGATTGGCATCGCTGGAAAAGGGTTTGCTGCTGCCGCCAGCTGGAATGGAGATCAGGTCGTAACCGCCTCCGTCCGACGCGAGATCGGCCGAAATGAGGCCAGATCGCTGGCCCTGCTCCGGAACAAGCACGACGGCGCCCGCCGCATCGGCGAAGAGGACCGCGCTCGCCCGTTCGGCCGGATTGATACGCCGGCTAAGAATATTGGCTGCGACCACGAGCACCGCGCGGCCCTGCGAGCGGACGAAGCCGTCTGCCAGCGTCAGTGCATAGAGAAAGCCCGAACAGGCGCCGGCCAGATCGATTGCCCCGGAATTTGGCAGGCCCAGTTTGTGCGCGAGCAGCGGCGCCGAGGGCGGCAACAGGTGATCCGGGGTAGAGGTCGCAAGCAGCGTCAGCGCGATGCCTTCGCGTGCAATCGCCGCATCATCGAGCGCCATATGTGCAGCCTGCGCTGCAAGGCCGCTCAGCGTCTCGCCGTCTCCAGCCCAATGACGCCTGCGGATGCCCGTCCGGCGCTCTATCCAGCCCACCTCGAGGCCGAGCTGCATCTCGATCTCCGCATTGCCGACGCAGCGTGCCGGCGCGGCATGCCCAAAACCGGCCAGGCGGGAAGAACGGCACGACATCATCACGCTCCCGCAAGGACGTTCGAGGCCACCTCGTCAATGGCGTCATAGGCTTGGCCGAGTTCGCCGGCGGTCACGCAGTAGGGCGGCATCAGATAGATGACGTTACCGAGCGGACGAATGAGCAGCCCGCGCTCGCGAAACAGTTTCCGCATGCGTGGCCCGACATCGGCAAGATAGCCGCCCGCTGGCGCGACGAGGTCGAGCGCCGCGATCGTCCCGACTTGCCGGATATTGGCGAAACGCTCGTCTCCCTGAAATCTCGCCAGGTTCCGCCGATGCAGCGTCTCCAGGCTGGAAATTCTCGCGCCGACAGCTTCGCCGCGCCAGATTTCGAGATTAGCGACAGCCGCCGCGCAGGCGATCGGATTTGCGGTATAGGAACTCGAGTGGAAGAAGGTCTTGCGCCGGTCCGCGGACAGATGTGCCTCGAAGATCGCTTCGCTGCAAAGCGTTGCCGCGAGCGGCAGCGCACCGCCGGTCAGGCCCTTGGACGTGCAGAGGATATCGGGGCTTAAGCCAGCCTGTTCGCAGGCAAACATCGTCCCCGTCCGTCCCCAGCCGGTCATCACCTCGTCGGCGATGAACAGGCAGTCGTAACGTGCGGCGATTTCCTTCAGAACCGCCAGCACCCGGGCGCCGTAGATCTTCATGCCGCCGGCGCCGAGAACCAGAGGTTCGATCACCAACGCCGCCACGCGGCCGCTACGGCAGAAGGCTTCGAACATGTCGAGCGTCCGCTGTTCGCGACCCGCCTCGGGAAAAGCGAGCCTGTCGACGCCAAACAACAAGGGCTCGTAAGCCGCCTTGAAGACACCGCGTTCGCCGGCCGACATGGTGCCGATCGTGTCGCCGTGGTAGCCGTGCTCCATCACCACGACGCGGTCGCGCGGCTCTCCCCTGTTGTAGAAATAGCCGAGCGCCACTTTGATTGCGACTTCGACGCAAGTGGAACCGCTGTCGGAATAGAAAACGTGCTTCAAGCCCGCCGGTGCTATCGCGACCAGCCGGTCGGCGAGTGTTTCGGCGGGCTCATGCGAGAATTCGGCAAAGATGATCTGGTCGTAGGCCTCGGTTGCCGTGCGGATCGCCTGCATGATCGCGGGGTGCCGGTGGCCGTGCGTGATCACCCACCAGGACGAGATCGCATCGAGTATACGATTGCCGTCCGTGTCGATCAGATAGGCCCCTTCGGTCGACACGATGCGGGTCATCGGCGGCTCGAGCGCATGTTGGGTGAAGGGATGCCAGACGGTCGAGCGGTTCATTCAGACACTTCCAAGAAAGGTGCGAGATTAAAAGAATTCGAGAACGCCTGACGAAGTGTGTCTGCAGCAACGCTGGGTAGCCAAGGCAGACGCCCAAGCGACCGCACGCGGCCCATCTCCACGATGATGCGCTGCGTTTCATGGTTTTCGTCGCCGATGAACACGATACCGAAGATCGGAATGGCGCGGTTTTTCAGCGCTTCGATCGACAACAGCGTGTGATTGATTGTGCCCAGGGACGTTCTGGCGCAGAGGATGACCGGGATCTGCCAGCGCGCGAAAAGATCGACGAAAAGCAGATGGTCCGAGAGCGGTACCAGAAGCCCCCCTGCCCCCTCGATCACCAATGGCCGGTCGGTGATCGGCGGTGCGAGCTGGTCCGGCTCGATCGCCACACCGTCGAGACGGGCCGAACGATGCGGCGAAACGGGCGCTGAAAGCCTGTACGCCTCCGGCAGGATACGCCCGCGCGGCAAACCTGAGAGCCGCGCGACTGTCTCGCTATCGGTCTCGTCCTCAAGCCCGGACTGAACCGGCTTCCAATAGTAGGCGTTAAGCGCACCGCCAAGGCCGGCGGCAAACACCGTCTTGCCAATGCCGGTATCGGTACCGGAAACGACCAGGCGAGGGATCATAGTGAGTCCTCCTCCATTGCGATTGCCAGACACTCAATCATGTCGGCGATCTGCTCTTCATCGACATTGAGGGTGATGGAAATCCTGAGGCGCGCCGTACCATCCGGCACGGTCGGCGGCCGGATCGCCCTGATGTCAAAGCCGCCGGCAATTCGCAATTGCTCGGCAATGCGGAGCGACCGGGCATTATCGCCGATTATCACAGGCAGGATCTGCGAACCGCTGGGATTGATTCCGAGCAACAATCGCAGATGCCCGGCGGCGAAGGTGGTCAGGCCCTTGAGCCGCATGCGCCGCTTGGGTTCATCAGCGATCACGCGCAGGGCTTCCCGTACGCCCGCCGCCATCAGCGGCGACGGCGCGGTCGAGTAGATGAAATTGCGGGCGCGATTAACGAGAAAGTCGGCGAGTGTCGCAGGTAGGCCGAGAAGTGCGCCCGAGACGCCGAGCGCCTTGCCGCAGGTGTGCAGCATCAAAACATTGCCGCGCTTTTCCAGCCCAGATGCAAGCCCGCGTCCACCCGGGCCGAACACGCCGGTGGCATGCGCTTCGTCAACGACCAGAAAACCGTCATGCCGATCGGCAAGGTCTGCGAGCTCCAGGAGCGGCGCCTGATCGCCATCCATCGAATAGAGGCTTTCGACCGCAATCCACGGATGCCCCTTACCACCTTTCGCGCGCCAGCGGCGGATAGCCAGATCGAAGGCTTCGACGTTATTGTGTGTGACGGCCACCGCTTCGGCCTTGCTGGCCGCTATCCCATCATGCGCGCTGGCATGGATCAGCGCGTCGTGGACAATCAGGTCGTCGCGCTGCGGCAGAGTCGAGAAGAGCGCGGCATTGGCGGCAAATCCGCTGCCGAAATAGAGAACTCTTTCCACCCCGAAGAACGTCGCCGCTTCCGCTTCGAGCGTCTCGTGTTCGGGATGATTGCCGCGCAACAGCCGCGAGCCGCCGGCGCCGGCGGGTACGCCGCGGTCGATCGCCGCCGATATGGCGCTCTTCAGACGCGGGGAGTTCGATAGGCCAAGATAGTCGTTGGAGGTGAAATCAATTCCTTGCAGCGGTCCGAGCGTGCGCATTCGCGACCGCCGTTCGAGGCCGGCAAGTGTTGCCTGATAACGAGCAAGTGCCGTCGAGCTCAAGGCGTCGGCTCCAGCGCAATCGGCTTGAGGCCGAGCCGCCGGAAGAGTGTCGCGTCCTGATCTTCTCCGGGATTGTCCGCCGTCAGCAGCGTGTCCCCGACAAAGATGGAATTGGCGCCGGCAAAGAAGCAAAGGGCCTGCATCTCGTCGCTCATGTCGGTCCGGCCCGCCGAGAGCCGTACATTCGAACGCGGCATCAGGATGCGCGCCAGCGCGATGGTTCGCACAAAATCGATCGGGTCGACCGGCGCCGCATCGGCGAGCTTGGAGCCGGAAATCGGAATCAGCATGTTGATCGGCACACTGTCCGGCGGGGTGGGCAGATTGGCCAGTGTCACCAGCATCGAGATGCGGTCTTCGGTCGTTTCCCCCATCCCGAGAATGCCGCCGGCGCAGACCTTGATGCCGGCAGCACGGACATTGGCGAGCGTTTCGAGCCGGTCCGCGAAGATGCGCGTGGTGATGATCTCGGAATAGTAGCGCTCCGAGGTATCGATGTTGTGATTGTAGTAGTCGAGGCCGGCCTCGGCGAGCCTAGCGGATTGCGCCGTCGTCAACATGCCGAGCGTCATGCAGGTTTCCATCCCGAGTGCTCTGACGCCTTCGACCATGGTCACCAGCGCCTCCATGTCGCGATCCTTCGGATTGCGCCAGGCCGCCCCCATGCAATAACGCGTCGCGCCACCTTCCCTGGCCTTCTTCGCCTCCGCCAGCACGCGCTCGACCTCCATCAGCTTTGAGGCTTTCAGCCCCGTCGGGTAATGGGCGGACTGGCTGCAATAGCCGCAATCCTCGGCGCAGCCGCCGGTCTTAATGGACAACAGGCGGCTCATCTGAATGGCATTCGGATCGAAATGCTCACGATGAACCTGTTGGGCACGAAAGAGAAGATCGTTGAATGGCAGATTATAGATAATTTGTGATTCATCAAACAACCGTGCTGAATCGGTGACCGCTCCCGGCAACGCCTCCTTTGAAATCGCAGTCTTCTCAGCCATCAAGCTTCCTCCCGGTGCTGATTACATAGATAACATCATCATTTTATCTATAATCAGAAACCGGTTGAGTCTGGCAACCCCTTCTGAAGGAGATCAAGGCTCCGCAGTTTCAGAAATGAATTGAACTGTAGATGTCGCGGGCAAGAGTCCGCGTTGTGCTCAGTCGATTTCCAGCGAGAAATGAACGATCGATATGTTCAGCCTTCGAGCGCGAACGCGGCGCCTGTCTGGCCCGACGCATAATGGATGGGCTGTTGGCCAATCCTTTTCACGTGCCGCTCGAGTGTGATGACGGCCTGGTCGATCCTGCCCTTCCGGAGGTCATCGAGAATTGCCTTGTGGTCGGCGTCGACACGCGGCGCCCGAGCGGCGCGGCTCGTTGCAAATAAAAATCGCGAGCCGGCCGCATGCAAGTCATCGATCTCGGCAAGCAGCCGCGGCATACTGCAAGGAGAGAGCAACAGCTTGTGGAACCGTCGATTTGCCTCATCCCATTCCCGGATGTTCGTCGCTGCGTCGCCGGCTTGTGCGGCCGCGTCCGCCTGATCCAACAGAAAGGATGTCAAATGCGGTGCGGCATGGCGAAGGGCCAGTCCCTCCAGAACGGAGCGCATAAGCGCCACCTCCTGGACCTCAGCGAGCGAAAACGATGCGACCCGCACGCCTCTGCGCGCCTCGCTCACCGCCAGACCTTGCGCCTCGAGCCTGCGAAAGGCCTCCCGCACCGGCACATGACTTGCGCCGAACTCCTCGGCGATGTGATCCTGCCTAAGCTTGCTACCAGGCTCCAACGCGCCGGTGATGATACGTTCGGCGAGAATTCGGCTTATGCGGTTCGCGATCGTGTCTTCGATGCTCATAGTCATACTTTATAGATAATTTGCCGTGGCGACGCTGTCGAGGCGGCCTGCCTCGTTTACCTTTTCTAACGATTGCGAAGCACCAGATTAACCGCGAGACCTGATTTCCCTGGTGATCGTAGATGATGTCTGTTCAGCAGCAAGACGCTCGGTCACATGAAGTGCCATCATCAGCCTTGCACTTCGACCTTCAAGATCGAAGGCATGGGACGATATTTCAGTAAATATGATTTGGCCCTCTTTCCGTCGATGCCGCCAAACACCTGACTCCTCGTGGCCAGCGGGCCTCTTAACCACACTTTCCAACAAGGCAGGTGCATCGTCTTGGGGACGAATGTCCATGATGGTCATCTTCAAAAAATCCTGCCGAGAGTAGCCATAGAGGCCAACGGCAGCGTTGTTTACTATCAAGAACTGCAGCGTCTCGACGTCATATACCCACATTGCTTGGGGGTGGGAGGCGAATAGTTGTACATATTCACTTTGCCGCCGTGCAATGAGGGGATCATCTGTCATCGTCAGTGGGCTGTACCATCGCTATCGTCGATATCCAAGTCGACAGATTGCGATCGACCAGGCGGCTAACGCGATCGCGATGACGAGGGGGTGTGGGGCACTCGCGGCGAGCGGTTCACCGATCGAATTCAATCCAGCCCGGCAAATGGTCGCTCGTGGGGGTCAGCCGACGTCACGCGAGACGATCGAACGCGCGGCGCTTTCAGCCCTGCCCTCTGTTCAACAGCGGACACATGTGAATATGGAGCACTGTTCAGGCCACTGACCTGTTCTAGCGGGACCGGTGTTGGTTTCTGGGGCTCGCAACCAACGATTCCTGCGATTGGTGGACCGGGAGGTCCCGAAAATGGTGCATGTGGTTTCTCCCTCCGAAGCGGCCGACGGTCAGCATGGATTCCCGCCGGCTAGGTCGAGAAACGCTGCTGAGCATCGCTGAAAAAAAGGGCTGTCGCCGACACCTGTTCTATGGCGGCCAAGGGGCCTCGGGAGGAGGCTGGAAAGCCGATGCAATCTGTCGGCACGAAAATCTTCCAAACCCGCATGTGCTCTCGTCCTGGAGATGAGATGGCGAATGGCAAGGCACTAGCACGAATGCCCCCGCCAGCTCATATCAGGAGTTGCGCCGGAAGAATCGTGCTAAGCATATGCTGTGTCGGGATGCGCCCTCCACGTTCTGGCTCGACGCCGAAGATGCATAACTATAAGAAGTTAGACTATGACAAGCGCTCGACAAATTATCGCTATGATTCGTAGTCACGCGGCGGGAGACAACGAAAAGTTTCTCGCCATCGCGGAGACAATTGCCGCGGACGCTGGCAAATCCGGCAAGTCGAAGATGGCAGACGACATCCGCTCGGTCATAACTGACGCGCGCCAGTCACCAGAGCCTCGACACACGTCCACTCCGGTACCCATAACTGCCCCTCGGGGAGAGCTTGCTGGGCTCGTACGAGCATCATATCCCGAAACTCACCTCTCCGATCTTGTGCTAAACAACGATCTCGCTCGTCGGATCCATCGCGCCGTTCGTGAACACCGCGAGCGTGACGTGTTGCAGAAGAATGGTCTTACCCCCCGCCGAAAGTACCTGTTTTCGGGTCCGCCCGGCACTGGCAAAGGTATGACAGCCGCAGCCGTAGCAGGAGAACTCAGTCTTCCCCTGTTTACGATCCTCTTGGACGGCGTCATCACCAAGTTCATGGGCGAGACCGCTTCGAAGCTACGGCTGGTGTTCGATTCGATGAAGAACCATCGTGGGGTTTATTTTTTCGACGAGGTGGATGCCCTGGCCTCTCGTCGAGATGCAGACAACGACATCGGTGAAGCCCGCCGGATGCTGAATTCCTTTCTTCAGTTCCTGGAGGATGATCAGTCGTCTAGCGTGATTATCGCCGCGACCAATCATAAGGTCCTGCTCGATCCGGCAATTTTCCGGCGCTTTGATGCCGCGTTCACTTATTCCAAGCCCTCGGCCGAGGAGGCGCAGCGCGTGCTGAAGTTCAATCTCTCCCAGTTCAAGCTTGATCACATCGATTGGGACAGCGTCTCAGCTGGTGGTGACGGACTAAGCCAAGCGGACTTGGTGGCCGCTGCTGCGGACGCCGCTAGGGACGCGGTGCTCGACAACGACGGCTTGTTGACTAGTGATATTTTGATACAGGCAATTAACGACCGTAATACTATCCACCCAGATTGACATTCGCCCCCAAAGCATTGATCTCTTTGCCTGTTGCTCAATCAGACGTTGATTCCCGATGACTACCTACAGACACCTCCATATTCGAGGCCTCGGCAAGACACCTAAGTCTTTTCGAGCGAAAACTGGGCGGTCCTCTGAAAAGACTCCTTTGGTCGACAATCGGGCAAGGCATGCCGCCCGGCTACTCAAAAGCCTGAATGCAGCAACTACAGACCTTTCGCGCTTTGCCGAGGAGCAGGCCAAGCACGGTATTCCCGAGAACAAGCGCGGCATGGTTCTCGCGATGGAGAGTCGCCCGAACGTCAGGCTCCGGCCGGGAGGCAGCCGCGCTTCAAGTCCAGGCCTCAAACTGTATACGTTGCAGCGAGATCTGGACGGCGACACGGTAGAGGAAACGGCGGACCTAGCTACCTTCTTCGTCTCGGCGAAAGCGGTCGATACTCTCGCTAGCAACCTCGAAGAATATCGCGGCTTCACCGGGCCAGATGACGCGTTCTCGTTCGCAGGACGGAATTCCGACGATGACGAGGACGACGATGGAAAGCGGCCCCGTAATTTCTGGCTGTTCGAAAGCGTCAACACGATCCGGCCTGCCCGATTGCGGGACTTCTGGACTGACCCAGTCGACCGCTTTCCTCAAAAGAATAAGAGCGCGATTTGGGAAGTGTGGCTCCGCAAAGATCTCACCAAGGAATTCCTTTCCGCTGCCATTGATCTCAATATCGAGGTAGAAGGGCTGTCGACAGAATTCGTCGAAGTATCCATTCGCAATGTCAGAGCTTCGCCGGGAGATATGGCGAAGCTCGTCCAGGCAAGCCCAGCGGTAATCGAACTTCGAAGCGCGTCTTCGCTCAACATCGACTTTCTCAGCCAAGCTCCCGATGCGCGCGCCACTCAAACTGCGGCACTCGCATCACGAATAATTGGGCCGCAAGCAGGCGCGCCGCGTATCGCCCTGCTAGACACGGGCGTGAATCCCGCACATCCGCTCTTGATTTCATCGATTGACCAGGCTCGATGCTTGTCCTCCACTTCAAAATGGCCGGTGACTGATCATTCCGATCATGGAACCAAGATGGCCGGTGTCGCCCAGTTTTACGATCTAGGATCCGTTTTGGAGACCACCGGACCAGTTCAGCTCTGGACCGCTTTGGAATCGGTCGTTGTGACAGCACCACCAGGCCAACCGAAGGTCGCCGCTAGAGAGGCGATACAGAGAGCTGTGTCTCTTCTCGAAAAGCAGGAAGCAAAGCGCGTCTTCTGCCTGGCCCAGACCGCAAGCGGTGAAGGCCGAAGTGGCAAGGTGACCGCCACCTCCGCGGCCCTGGACCTTCTTGCCTATGGCGACGGTTCGAAGCCACGCCTCTTCTGCGTAGCCGCAGGCAACGTTCCAACCTCAGCTTCTGAACCCTACCAGGTCGATGACTATAGAGATCGCAACAGTCGCTTTGAGCTTGAGGCCCCGGGGCAAGCGGCAAACGTAATCACCGTAGGCGCGGTAACGTTCAAGACATCGAAAGCCGGGCTTGTGGCTCCTAATGGAGATATGGCTCCCACGTCACGATCATCAGAAAAGTGGACTGATGATCATCCGAATAAGCCAGACATCGTGATGGAGGGCGGGAACTTCGTAATAGATCCCGACGGGATTTACGCCAGTCCTTCCCACAATGATCTCGTGCTGACAACGTCGGGCAAATCAGCAACGAAGCCATTTGGCCTGACTGGGGAAACCAGTGCAGCAACTGCCCGTGCATCCGGCCTTCTCGGCAGGCTCCACGTTGCGTATCCGAACATGCGCGCCGAAACACTCCGAGGTCTGCTTGTGCACTCGGCCGAGTGGACACCTACCATGCTGGCGCAGCACCGCATTCTCAGCGCTCGGATGGGGAGTACTGAGGCCTGGGGCCTGATGCTTTCGCGCTATGGCTGGGGTGTTCCGGATGACGGCCGCGCCTATTACAGCACGGATAACGCATTCAGTATGGTGATTGAGGATGTAATCACTCCGTTCGAGAGAACCGCAGGGTATTCGCGCATCAAGGAGATGAAGTATTTCAAGTTACCCTGGCCGAAGAACACGCTCAAAGCGTTGAACCAAACCGAGGTAGAGATGCGATGCACCCTCTCCTACTTCCTTGAGCCTGACCCGCTGGCGGTTTCGCGAGACCGCTATGATCGTTACCGATCTTTCGGCTTGCGCTTTGACGTAAAGCGCTACGACGAAAGTGACGATAGCGCCCAGGCCAGTTATAATGCGAACGGTATTTCGCAGCGATCGTCCCCGGACTCCGGTTGGACTGTCGGCAGCAAACTTTCCTCAAGAGGCACCCTCCAACAGGATATCTGGCGAGGCCCGGCCTACCAACTGGCTGACCGAGATGGCATATCGGTATCGCCCATGAAGGGATGGTGGGCAGATATCACGCGAGCGGGGCGGTTCGATCGAGCCGTGAACTTCTCGCTCATCGTCAGCGTAAAAGCGCCGGCGGGCAACGACCTGTTTGCCGAAGCAGCGCAAAACGCCGTAAATGTCCTCGTGGAACAGCCGACGCCGGTGCCGCTGTAGTGTCTATGAGGCGACGGTCGCCATTACATCGCCGTAGAGAACATACGAGTAGGCTGCTGCCGATTGGCTCTGGTGCTCCTTACGTGCTACCATGAGCGCTGAACCTATCGATTTCCCTTCGCAATAGAGAGATGTCACTGCTCTTTTCATCACGGCGCACGCAGTCTCGTCCTGAACCGCCCAAAGAGGCGCAACAACGCCCCCGAATCCCACTTTTATGAACGCGGAGGGCCATCCATGGAGCGCGCCAAGCACGTTGTTCTGATTTCCGGCATGGCAGGCGTTCAAGAGCACGAGGCTCCGGTCTCTCTTTCCGAGCTTGACGCCGGAATTGATCTCTTCGATGGGGACCCAGCCATCCTCCATCCTTAGACCTCGTTCCTGGGGAGCGGCCTCGTCGCCCGCGCCATGTCCCGCGAAATGGAGCAGCGCAATCGGGTCGTCACCTGGAGTATTTAGGCAGTCTGTAAAAATGCGGTAAGTCGGCTCAAGCGCCACGGCTCCCAAGTCCTTGCAAAGCCACGCCCCCTCCTGAACCGCCGCAGGTAATGGTCCATCGTCATAATCAGGAACGAATGAGGCGATCCCTCCCCTTGGGATGGATGCTACCAATCGACTTGCCATAGTCCAGCGACCAATCGGATGCGTCATGCACAGGTGGCCCAGATCCTCTCCATCTGCCTCTGTCGGGTGCATGAGTTCCCAAGGCACATGGGGCTCGTTTGTGAAAATCTGGATCGGAAAATCGCGGCCCAGCTCCTTTTGCATCTTTAGGTACAATCGCCGGAATTCGACCGGCGAAGCTTCCCAGATATGCTCCCCGATACCCCGCAATGTCCCCAGATGCCTGCCTTCATCCAGCGTTTTGACCTGTTCGAATTTGTCCTGGAAATAAGATTTTGCGGACGAGCCCAGCTCGATGCGCGGCATTGCGGAGACTTCTTCGAGATAGCGGAACCCGGGCGCTTCAAAAGACCAGGTACATTGCCCGAGGGAGTTCGGATTGTGGCTAATCTTAATCGTGAGGCTCGGCGCTGCAGAGGAATCATAGGCAAAATCGCCAGAAGTCAACGAGCCGCGGTCACTCGCTGGCGGCGTCTTACCCGGCGCGGCGATAACGGCGAACTCCCTTGTCGCGAATCCACGCACGCGCCCTTCAACTGAGAACGACGCGGTGACCTGTACAAGGTCATCCGGAAGCTCTCCGACGACCTTTGCTGCAAAGCGCGCCGATTTCGACGTGCCGTTTCTGAACAGAGTAACATTTCGGCGTGCGTCTTCGGGCTCGATATCCAGCTGGTATGAGGTCAGTTCGACCGAAACGGGCAGCCTCTCCCAGTTTGGATCGGAGATCTCCACCTCAAAAGGGTCACCTTTCGTGTCGTCATGCGGCTCAACGGCGAGATCCACTTCGATCACGCATGATTTCCCTGCCTGAAGCTCTTGGTCGCAAGAGATTCGAGGGTGCCTGACAATGTTGCCGTTCGAAGCCTGATCGTCCTCCGCCGTATCAAAATCGAAGTGGCTTTGGCTCGCGGGATACAGCGGTGATGTCGCCAAAAGCGCGTCAACGACCGGTCTACCATCAAGGAATTCTCGGACGAACTGAGAGAGGTGGGCTTTCGCATCCTCAGATACGACATCTCCCTCCAAAAGCACCTTTGCACCCTTTTCGGATACACGAATCCAAAAGAACTCGCCTGCAAATCGTTCAGCGAGCGCAAGGCGAAGGGCGTCCCACGGCGCTCCTGAAGGTACAGTGATTTCGAGGCCCTGTGGCATACTACGTCGACCCTGAAGCTTAAGTATCAGAAACCCAAAATACGTCAGAGACAGTTCGTCCCAACAATTCAATCGTTGCCTGATAAAAGCCAGACTGCAACTTTACCTGACCAATATATTCTTCGCCGTTACGATAAAGCGTGACTTTACGCGGACCAACCTTATTGGTTAATTCTTCGACAACGACGCCGATCTTCTGCTCGCGGATTGAAGAACGCGCTTTGATCAGTACGTCACCAGCGTCGTAGCAGTCTTCGAGGTCCAATCCAAACTTGGCCCGACTTTCGTCTCGGTAGGCATCAAGGTTGATTGCGGCACCAGAGAGATAGGTGCGTAGATGATGCAGACTCACCTTGTCGGCTGCGATTGCCGCGTGTGAATTGCAGACATACGTGGCAATTTCCTCGCCATAGCCCCGCGGCATCGCCGAGACACGTGGCACGGTGCCATCGCCATTGACGTTGTTGCCCTGGAAATCGCGGTTCGTCATCATCGTCAGCCTCCCCGCCTCTCCGACTATCGCACATTGGTATGTAGACTGGTCCGTCCCGATGACCACACTCAGACGTGGCGAAGACATCTGATAAACCCCGTCTTGCAAATTGCCTAAGCGTCCAGCCTCGATTTCAGCATGAAAGTCTGCTGCTTTCGTTGCCCTGCCCTGATCGACTCCGGCAATTGAGATCTCATGAATCCGATAGTTCTCGCTGCCGTCGATGATGAAGGGGTACGTTGGCAAGAGTTGATAGACGGAGTCGAAGTTTCGCGCGATGTCCAGCCCCGGCAACAGACGGTCGGCCAAACCAGGCGAAGAACCGGCACTCAAAAAATCTAGGGCCTTACCCGACCCGCGATGCGGCGTACCGATTGTCGTCAGAGATCGGACGATTTTCCACCCTTCAAGGCATTCGATAAAATGTCTGGCGACGAGACCTCCCATAGAATGAGCAACGATCCATATTTTCGCTTCAGAGTTCCCACTCACGTCGCGCCAATGTGAAAGCCATTCCCGGCTCTTGACCGACAGCCGAGAGGACGCGACCCTGTTGTCGCGACGCCAGTCATAAGGAAACTCCCGAAAATTCCTACCCAACTGGAGCCCGAGGTCAGCGATCAGCTTGTCTCGTAAACGCGAATAGCCACCAAGTTTCCAAAGCCCAGGAATCCCACCAATGTTGTCGACAACGCCGACGGCCGTGATCCCATCGCCTATATCATCGTCCAACGATCCTGGGGCATCGAGATGCAGTTCCGTAAGCCTGGTGCCTCTATAAAGACCAGTGACCGATAGATCCCAAACCGTCTTGCCGTCCTTTGCGAGAACGGATCCTAGAATGCCTGGAATGAAGATCACCAGGTCCGGAAATTGCGCCATCACCCCTCCTACGCGTCGAAATTGCAGCTTACATCGATTCTTGGCATGCAGGACAGGGGTGCGGAGGCGGCCAACTGTCCAGCGCATCGTCCGCCACCGCGGCGCGCACGGCGGTGTCGAACGCGCCGCGCGAGGTGCTGCCGAGCTTGATGCCGAACGCCTTCAGCGAATGGCGTTCTCCAGATCGAGGAACTTGCGCTTCAGGTTGCGCCGGTGCGTCAGCAACAGCCGCATCCGGTAGCAACTTTCGGTCTTGATATGCGCCTGCCGGAACCAGCCGGTGCGCATGATGTGGGCGATGCCGAGTGCGTCGGCCGCGTCGGTCTTGTTGCGCTGCGCCGACATCGCCGCGCGCACGTGCTGGGTCTCCAGGCATACCGCCGGCAGACCGAGTTTCGTCAGCTCCGGATGCAGCCACGGCGACAGCGAGCCGGCCTCGTGGCCGACGCGGCGCAGCCGCCGCAAAGGGTTTCAGGAGCGCGAGCAACGCCTGCGGATCGGTTAACGCCACCGCCCGCAGATGCACCTCGCCCGCATCATCGACGACACCGCCCGCCGTCTCGTCCATCGCCACGTCCAGTCCGCAAAAATACTCTATCAGCCGCCTCCCGCGTCGTTTCGAGCGGTGACCATACCACCGCTCGAAGCCCCGGTCGGTGCCGCGGGCACGACCTGCCGATTACGGGCGGCAATCCTCTGCCGCTTCCCGCCGCCATCCGAAACAGCCACGATCCTGCGCAACCAACGATTCCTGCGATTGGTCGACCAGCACATACCAAGCTGCCGAAATCGTACTCTTCAGGCGACCACGTCTCCACCCAAGCATAGACATGCCTCCCCCAATCATCACGCAGGCAACCCTCATCGCGCCTTCCCGCGCAGTCACGGGGATGGCCAAACGGGTGGGACCGGGTCGTTCTTCCTTGGTCGGTCGGGCATGAGGGTTGTCATCTAATCTACATGGTTTGGCAGTCTGTCGAAATACGGTCAGTAGCGAGTCCCTTATAATCGCTGAAATGCGCAATAATACGCGCCGATCCTGCGATGAGGAATCTGCCATGACCCAACTCGACAGCCGCGGCCTGCCACTCTCGACGTCATCGGACCTCGCGGCCGAACGTTACCGGGAGGGGGTAGATCTGCTTCTTTCGACCTGGCCCGGCGCCGCGGAGGTTCTGGAGGAGGCCATCGCAGCTGATCCGGATTTTTCGCTTGCGCATGCGGCCCGTGCGCGACTGCACGCGATCCGCACGGAAGTGGCCAAGGCCAAGGAGCGGATCGCGACGGCACAGAAGATTGTCGCGCGGCGCGGGACCGAGCGGGAACGCAGCCATGTGGAGATCGTGTCGCTTGCCATCAACGGCCAGTCGGCCAAAGCGCTGGAGCGTGCACTGGCGCACGCCGACACCTGGCCGCGCGACGTCCTTATCCTGTCGTTGGTCCTCGGCGCCTTCGGGTTGTTCGCCTTCTCGGGGATGGCTGATCACGACCAGGCGCGCGTGGGTCTCTGTGAGCGCCACGCCCGCCACTTCGCCGATGACGATTGGTGGTTCGTTACCTACCGAGGCTGGTCTCATGCCGAGAACGGCAATGTGGCGCACGGCCGGGCGCTCACTCAGCGCGGCTACGATCTCAGGATCAACAACGCGAATGCAGCGCACGCGCTCTCGCATGCCATGTACGAAGGCGGCGCTGGCGAGGACGCCGAGAGATTGATCGCGGACTGGCTGCCTCGCTACGACCGAACCGGCATCCTCCACGGCCATATCGCCTGGCACTCGGCCCTGGGCGCCCTGGAACGAGAGGATCCTGAGCGGGCGCTGGCGATCTACGCCGATTACATTCAGCCCTCGGTGACCGCCGGCATGCCCGTCAACGTGGTCAGCGACACCGCCTCTTTCCTGTGGCGGCTGCAGGCTTACGGACACGCGGTGCCTGCGGGCCTTTGGGATGCGGCGGCTGCCTATTCCGGTGAATACTTCCAGAAGGCCGGCTTTGCCTTCGCGGATGTCCACAGGGCCATTATCGATGCGGCGGTCGGTGACAAGGCGGCGGTCGAGCGGCGGACTGAGGCGTTGAAGGGTTTGGTCGATGCGGGTGCGCTCGCTGCAGGATCGGTCGTGCCGGCGATCTGCCGCGCCGCCCTGTCCTTCGCAGAGGAAGACTATGCCGGCTGCGCCCGTGTCCTGGAGCCGGTTGCGGCCGAGGTCGTGCGCATCGGCGGCAGTGGCGCCCAGCGCGAGATGATCGAGGACATGCTCCTCCTCGCGCTCATGCGGAGCGGCGAACCCGTGAAGGCCCGCGAACTGCTCGACCGTCGGCTGCACCGCCGCCCTTCGCCGCGCGACACGCGCTGGCAAGGCTTGCTCGCAACCTGACGGTCCGCTCGTCACATACGATCGCTAAAACTGACCAGTCCGCGCTCCTGTCCAGCGAGGCGTGCAGTCTTGGGCTATAGACAACCCAAGACCGGCAGCGTTGGCTGACCTTGAGCCAGCCAGCGTGAGCGCCCCAGTTCGGCCAAGAACATCGAAGCCGTCCTTCGCGAACATCGCAGGTCACGCAAGCGCAGCAGTTCCATTGTCGAACAGAGATGGATCCTCCAGAACGTTCGCCGTTAGCATCGCGCCTTCCAGCGCGGCAAGCACGTGCAGCGCGCTGTTTCGCGTTAGTCCTGCCTTCGTCAGTTTATCGATTCCGAGCAGGAAGAAACGCTTGACTTCGTCCTTGACTTCACTGGACAAATCTTGCGCCGTCGCCCCCAAAGCACCGCACAGGCACATTCGCCCGTCGCGCTGCAGCGCTATACGAAACGCCTGCCGCCACGCCGAGACGATATCCTTGCCGCCGGCAATCTGCTGATCCACCGCCTCGAGAAAACGATCCGTGTATCGGCGGGCAACGGCCGCCGCGAGCTTGTCCTTGGTCGGAAAATGATAGTGAACGCTGGCGCTCTTCACACCGACGTCGGCGGCATTCTCCCGAAAGCCGACGACCACGGAGCCCGCCCCACGGGTTCCCTCCTCGGCAGCGTCCATGATGGCCTCTGTCGTATCGTTCACTGCCTTAACCTTTCTCTCAATCTATCAGTAGATAGGCCAGTTGCCCGTAAATGGCAACACTGAGGATGGGCAGACAAAAATTCAATCTATCGATAGATAGGTATTGCAAAGCGCGACGGGAGACGTTAGGTACATAGCCGTCTACCTATCGATAGATAGTTGAAGGCCGAACGATAAGCTGGTCGCAGACCAACGGAAAGGAACAATTCTATGAGCACCGGTAACAAGCAAAAGCGTATCCTCCTCATCATGTCGTCGGTTGATGAGATGGGCCTCAGTGGCAAGCAGACCGGCACCTGGTTTCACGAGCTGGCCGCGCCCTATTACATTCTGAAGTCCGCGGGTCACGAGGTCGTATTCGCCTCTCCCGGGGGTGGCGAAGCCCCGATCGACCTTCTCAGCATGAAGGCGCCGTTTACCACCGAATACACAGACCGCTTCCTCGCCGATCCGGTTGCGATGTTCGCCGCCCGCAATACCCGCAAGCTGCGCAACATCGACTACAGCACCTTTGATGCCGTCTTCTTCCCTGGTGGTTACGGCCTGCTCTGGGACCTGGCCTCCGACTCCTTCGCAATCAAGCTGATCCGTGACTTCCACAAGGCCGGCCGGCCGATCGCCATGGTGTGCCATGCGCCGGCAATCCTGCGCGACGTCAGGAAGGACGATGGCCAGTATCTCGTGAAGGGCCTGAACCTCACCGGCTTCAAGAACGCTGAAGACACCGAGATCGAACTGCTCCACCACCTGCTGTTCTCGCTCGAGGACGAACTCAAGAACCGGGGCGCCAATTACCAGAGCAAGGCGAACTGGGAGCCAAACGTCGTTGTCGATGGCGTCCTGATGACGGGTCAGAGCCCGGCTTCTGCCGTACCGCTCGCCGAAGCTCTTTCGGAGCGCCTGGCTTCGTAAAATCAAGACTCTGGGGCGCTCCCGAGCGCCCCAGTAATAGAACCATTGAGCACAAGGGCGTGTCAGCGCGGTCTTGCGGGAGACGATAGCCGAACAGGCTCCGATCTCGTTGCGCGTGAACTGGTCGATTTTCGATGACCGACATCCTGCGGCTTAAAAGCTCCATAGACACTGGAAGTGAGATCTCACATGCACATGCAAGACTGGAGCGCCTATCGCGATGCGCTGCTTGGCCGTGTCGGCGAGTTTGGAAAGCAGAGCCCCGATGTATTGCGCGGCCTGCACACGATCGAGACCAGCGCCAGCAAGACGGGTCTACTCGAACCGAAGTTCCATGAACTGATTGCTCTGGCTGTCGCGGTCACCACCCGTTGCGATGGCTGCCAAGAAGGCGGTGGAGCTGGGGGCGACCGAAGGGGAGATCGCCGAAGCATTGGGCACTGCGATCGCTCTGAATGCCGGCGCGGCGTTGACCTACACGGCGCGTGTCTTTGACACTATTGCGAGCCTGCCGAAAGAATAACGGCCAAACGAGGGCCGCTTTGCCAGAGTCTAAGGGCGCATGCGGACGGGAACCGATCCTCATTGATCTCGGGCCGCTATAAACTAAGCCCTTGGCATCACCAACCGGTGAAGGAGTTGGATCGCGCTGGCGCATGGTCTTGTGGTCACCTATGAATCCGGTCCTACGACCGTTCCGGAGCGGATGATCTCATGAACAGGAAATCGCCAGTCTACCTCAATGCGCTGCGGGCTTTTGAAGCCAGTGCGCGTCACGGCAGCTTTTCCGGCGCGGCCGAAGAACTGAGTGTCACCGCGGCTGCGGTCGGGCAAATGGTTCGCGGGCTCGAGGACTGGCTTGGTATGCCGTTGTTCCATCGAAGCACGACCGGCAAGGCGAGACTGACGTTGACGGAAAACGCCGAACGGGCCTTGCCGGACATTCGAGCGGGCCTCGACCGCCTCGGGATCGGATTGGACCGGCTTCGTGAATCCGCAACCGGCGGCATCCTCAACGTGACCGTCAGCCCCGCTTTCGCCGCTAAATGGCTGCTTCCCCGGATCGACCGTTTCCAGGCCAGATGCCCCGAAACCGACATCCGGCTCGAGACGAGCCTGAAACTTGTCGACTATAAGGCCCATGGCGTCGACATCGGTGTGCGCTACGGGGACGGCAACTGGCCGGGACTGGTTGCCGAAAAGCTGATGGACGAAGAGGTGTTCCCGGTCTGCTCGCCGCAGTTCTCGAACCTCGGAGATCTGAGCGAACCCGCCGATCTTGCTCGAACCACACTCATCCATGACCTCTCCGTCGATCCTGCTATCGGTTTCATCACCTGGGAAATGTGGCTCCGTGCCGCCGGTGTGCCTGAAACGCAACCGCAAAGGGGCATGCGGATCGACAACTCAGCTGCCGTGCTTCAAGCCGCGGTCGAGGGACGTGGCGTGGCGCTGGCGCGCAGCATCCTGGCACGCGACGACCTGGCTGCCGGGCGCTTGTTGCGGCTTTTTCCCGCGGTCCGGGTTCCCTCGAAGCTCGCCTATTATGTCGTTTATCGAGCGGAATACGCCTCCCTGCCGAAACTCCGGACGTTTCGTGATTGGCTGATCGACGAGGCGACGCCCTCCCGATCCTGATTTGCAAGTGGGTTCAACCCATGGTCGAACGACACGGCCGTCCGGCAAAGTTTTTCTTTGCCGCCGACAAGAAACTCTCATTTGTCAAGTCGGCCTTCGAGCGGCATTCAGGTGTCGTGGCGCTCGTGTCCCGAACTGGAAACTTCCACCCGGCACGGCGCTCCATAGCCGAATCCACTGTCCCTATTGGACCAATGCCGAGCGACATTTGAAAGGATGATCATGGCTTACCTTGAAATCACTCTGCAGATCGCAGCCGAGAACCGCCGTGCCGCCGCAGGCGTCTATCAGAAATACAAGGAGCCGTTCCTTTCGCAGGTTGCGGGCGCGACATCCAAGGAGCTTCTCGTTCGCGACGACGACGTTCAGGTCCTTCACGGATTCAACAGCGCCGAAGACGCAAAGGCCTATCTCGAAAGCGAACTGTTCACGGATGACGTCGTGGCCGGGCTAAAGCCGCTTCTGGCCGCCGCTCCGGAGATCCGCATCTACGCCGTGGCTTGAGCCAGGCTTTACACGAGGGGCCGGATATCCGGCCCTTTCTCTTCACGAGGAACTGTCCCTTGTTACAATCCATTCTGATCGTTGGTGGTGGGCTTGCAGGCCTGACCGCCGCCCGGCTCCTCTATCGCGCCGGCATCGGCTTCAAGCTCCTGGAGGCCCGGCAGCGCCTGGGCGGACGAATTTTGTCGGTCGACGCCACCGGCGAACCATCGGGCGACGGCTTCGACCTCGGGCCCTCCTGGTTCTGGCCCGGGATGCAGCCTGCCATGGGAGACCTCGTCGATCATCTCGGGCTTCACTCCTTCGAGCAGAACAGCGAAGGCGACGTGATCTTTCAACGGATGTCCCAGGAACATCCGCAGCGCTATCGCGGCATGCGCCAGGAGCCCCGGTCGATGCGCCTCGTCGGGGGCACCGGAGCGATCATATCGCAGCTTGCCGAAGGCCTGCCGGTGGGGAGCATTGAACTCGGCGCACAGGTGACGCATGTCTCGCTGGACGGCGAAAGCGTCGTTGTGCAGTACCTCGATGCGAGCGGGTTGGCCGAGAGGGTGCGGGCGTCGCATGTGCTTTTCGCGCTCCCGCCTCGGCTGCTCGAAGCCAAAGTCTTGTTCTCGCCGGCGCTCGACTTTGCAACATTGGAGCGATGGCGGCGCACCCCAACCTGGATGGCGCCCCATGCGAAATTCTTCGCGCTTTACGATCGCCCCTTCTGGCGCGACGCGGGCCTCTCCGGCACGGCACAAAGCATGGTGGGACCGCTCGTCGAGATCCACGACGCGACGACCGCTTCGAGCAGGGCCGCGCTGTTTGGCTTCGTCGGGGTGCCCGCGGCCGAGCGCGCTGCCGCGGGACGTGACGCCATCGTCGCCGCTTCGGTCCAGCAACTGGCTCGGATGTTCGGGCCTGAAGCCGCCAGCCCCCGCGCGACCCTCTTCAAGGATTGGGCGGACGACCCGCTGACGGCCACGGCAGACGACAGGCAAGCGGGCGGCCATCCGACGCCTGACCCGCGGCCGTGGGTCAACGGCAAGTGGCGTGATTACATTTCGCTGGCGGGCAGCGAAACCAGCATCAGCGAACCGGGCTATCTGGCCGGCGCGGTCGAAGCGGCGAGTCGGATCACCAATGAACTCATCACCCGGCTGAGCCAGTCAGAACCGCACGATTTGACGACGCTCTCTGAAGCATTCAGAGCATAGGATCAGTACGTTGAGGAGCAGCTATCGAGCTATGCAGATCGGCACAGGCGGAACGCTTGAGCTGGTGGAACGGCCGACACCAACGCCTGGATCCGGCGAAGTGCTGATCGCGGTTGAGGCCTGCGGCATCTGCGGCGCCGATGCCAGTGACATCGACCGGGCCGATCCGGCGCTGAAACCGCCTCGTGTTCCAGGTCATGAGGTCGTCGGTCGCATCGTGGCACTCGGCCCAGACACGCCATCAATCTGGGAGGTGGGGATCCGCGTCGGCGTCGGCCGTCTCGGCGGCCATTGCAATGAATGCAGCGAGTGCCGGCGAGGCCGCTTCAATCTCTGCCGAAACCAGCCCGTGGTCGGGTCGTCCTGCGACGGCGGCTATGCCGAGATGATGATCGCACGCGCAACAGGGCTCGTCTCGATCCCGAAAGAGCTTTTGTCCGTGGAAGCCGCACCGATCCTGTGCGCCGGCATTGCGACCTTCAATGCGCTGAAGAAGTCTGGCGCCGAGGCCGGCGATACCGTTGCCATACTTGGCATTGGCGGGCTCGGGCACATGGCGCTGCAATATGCCAGCAAGATGGGTTTCCGGGTGGTCGCGGTCGGTCGAGGCGCCGACATCGCCATGGATGCGATGGGGCTCGGGGCCCATCGCTATATCGACACCGAACAGGAGAATGCCGCAGAAATCCTGAACGCCATGGGCGGCGCAAAGGCGATCCTGACCACGACCGGCAATCCGGAGGCTGTCTCGGCACTGATGCCCGCCCTTCCACCGGAGGGTCGCCTCGTCGTGCTCGGCGTCGGCAAGGATCCGCTCCCCGTTTCGACGGGCTACCTGGTGGGGGCCGAACGTGGCGTTATCGGCTCGATCACCGGCTCTCCGTTCGAAAATGAGAAGGCGCTGGATTTCAGCGTTCTGGCTGGCGTGCGACCGATGATCGAAATCATGCCGCTGGAGCGCGCCCAAGAGGCCGTGCAGAAAATGAGGTCCGGTGACGCGAAGTTCCGGATCGTGCTGACGATAGGAGACCAGACCAATGCGGATCAATGAAGACCTGACAAAACCGGTGATCGTCCATTCGGCTGAACTCGACTGGATCCCCAGCCCGTCAGCCGGCGTCGATCGCCGTATGCTTTACCGCGTCGGCGGCGAAGTTGCGCGCGCCACCACGATCGTGCGCTACGCACCGGGAAGCGCTTTCCCGCGTCACGTTCATTCAGGCGGCGAGGAAATCCTCGTGCTCGAGGGCACATTCCAGGACGAACACGGCGACTATCCGGCGGGGTGCTATTTCCGCAACCCTCCAGGCACCTCACATGTGCCAGCGTCGGAAAGCGGCTGCACGATCTTCGTGCGGCTCTGGCAATACCGCG
The DNA here is from genome assembly GCF_030124325.1 of Sinorhizobium sp. 8-89. Lineage (GTDB taxonomy): Bacteria > Pseudomonadota > Alphaproteobacteria > Rhizobiales > Rhizobiaceae > Sinorhizobium. The sequence continues at coordinate 96,270 of NZ_JASKLR010000015.1, read as the reverse complement.
AGGGTGACGACACGCAGATCGTCCACCAGCCCGGCGAAGGCGAGACCGTGCCCTTGCGCCGAGGCGCCGAGAGCGCGCGCGTCCTCTTCGACGATGGCGAGGAACGCGTCTCGATCGAGCGCTGGCTACCCAATGCCATGATCACGGTCGAAAATCGCCGTGGTCTCGAATTTCTGGTGCTTTTCGGCAGGCTTAAAGTCGGCTCCGATCAGCTGGAAGCGCAGAGCTGGGGTCGCTTGCCCGCCGGCGAGCCGCTCAATGCAACCGCCGGACCAGAAGGCGGCGAGATCTGGATCAAGGACGCACCGCTTCAACACGCTGATGTGCTCACGATGCCGAACTGATCGGGCCCCTCGCGGGCCAGCCTCTCGCGGCGCGGTTCATATCGTCGCGAGGGCGGTTTTCAGGCGGGAAATCGCTTCATCGACGGTTGCGCGCGGGCAGCCGAGGTTTACGCGCATATAGCCGTGTCCCTCGAGGCCGAACTTCTGCCCCCTGTCGAGCCAGAGCCGCGCCCTGGTCAGCATGAAGGTCTCAAGTGCCGCGGCATCCATTCCCAAAGCCTGGCAGTCCATCCATGCCAAATAGAGTGCATCCGCCGGGAGCACCTTCAGACCAGCGTTCAGCCCGTTGACCTCGGCCGCGAAGCGCGCGTGGTTTGCCCGCACGTAAGCAATGAGGCTTTCAAGCCACGCCTCGCCGTGGGTATAGGCCGCCTCGGCCGCAACCATGCCCATCGCGTTCACTTTCGGATAGAGATTACGTTCCAACTGACGCTGGAATTCCGCCCTGAGACGCGGGCTGGGAATGAAGGCATTGGCGCATTGCAGCCCCGGCAAATTGAAGGTCTTGGAGGGTGCGGTGCAGGTGATCGAGTTCTCAGCAAAAGTGTCGGACAGACTGGCGAATGGCACATGCCTGCAAGCGGGATTCATGATCAGGTCCTGGTGAATCTCGTCGGACACAACGAGAACTCCATGGCGGGCGCAAATCTCGCCCATGCTGCTGAGTTCGTCTTCCGTCCAGACATTCCCGGTCGGATTGTGGGGATTGGAGAGAATGAAGATCTTCGTGTTCGGACGGATCGCGGCCTCGAACACCGCCGCGTCATAGCGATAGCCGGTCTCGGTCCGGATCAGCGGCGCGCTCACCGGGTAGCGCCCATTGATCAGCACATCGTCGTGGAAGTGCGCGTAGACGGGTGGCTGGATCAGAACCGTGTCGCCGGGCGCCGAAAAGGCCTGCACGATGGTTTTCAGCGCGGTGATCACGCCGGAGACCGGCACCACCCAATCGGCCGCGACCTTCCAGCCGAAGCGACGCTGTTGCCAGCCGGTCACGGCAGCGATGTAGCTTTCACGCGCGCCGAAGGAATAGCCGAACACCCCGGCCTGCGCTGCCTCCGTGAGCGCATCGATGACCGGCTGAGGGGCTCGGAAGTCCATGTCCGCGACCCACATCGGCAGGGGATCGGCAGCCGCCGCTTCCGCAGGCAGGAACGCCTTGACACTGTCCCATTTCAATGAATTCGAGCCGCGGCGGTCGACTAGTTCATCAAGGCAGTTTGCGTGGGCATGGCAATTCATAGGAACCTCGTAGTGGAATGAATGGCGTGGCCGACAGCGGCGTGAGGAAGGCGACGGGCAGGCACTCTCCTACGGGCCGCCGGGACTGCCGAGCGGACGCCGGCCGCCGCGAGAGAGCGACAAAGTCAGTGCCGAAGAATCTGGCTGAGGAATAGCCTGGTGCGCTCGGATTGCGGGTTGTTGAAGAAGTCGTGCGGATCGTTCTCTTCGACGATCTGGCCCTGGTCCATGAAGATCACGCGATTGGCCACGGCCTGGGCAAACCCCATCTCGTGGGTGACGCAGAGCATCGTCATGCCCTCTTCAGCCAGCTCAATCATCGTGTCCAACACCTCTTTGATCATCTCAGGGTCGAGCGCCGAAGTGGGCTCGTCAAAGAGCATGATCTTCGGCTTCATGCAGAGCGAACGGGCGATCGCCACCCGCTGCTGCTGGCCGCCGGACAACTGTCCCGGATATTTATGGGCCTGCTCCGGGATCCTTACTTTCTCCAGGAAGTGCATCGCCGTTTCGATCGCTTCGTTCCTCGCGATCTGGCGTACCCAAATGGGAGCGAGCGTGCAGTTCTCGAGAATGGTCAAGTGCGGGAAGAGATTGAAGTGCTGGAACACCATGCCCACTTCCGATCGCACCTTGTCGATGTTCTTCAGGTCCGACGACAGTTCGATCCCGTCAACGACGATTCTGCCGCCTTGATGTTCCTCGAGGCGGTTGATGCAGCGGATCAACGTCGACTTCCCCGACCCGGAGGGGCCGGCGATGACGATGCGCTCGCCACGCCGCACAGTGAGGTTGATGTCGCGCAGCGCGTGATAGGTCCCGTACCACTTGTTCATGTCCGCGATCCGGATCGCGACCTCGTCCGACACCCGCATGCGGCTGCGGTCGATCTCGGTTTCATAGTTGAGTTCCATCGTGATGGCCTCCTTAGCGGTGTTCGGTTTTGAGGCGGCGTTCGAGATGCATCGAATAGCGCGACATGGAAAAGCAGAAGATGAAGAACAGCCCCCCGATGAAGATGAAGAGCTCCCAATAGATCCCCTGCCAGTCGGTCGTCGCCCGGATCGAATTGGAAAGCGCGATCGGGTCCAGGAGGCCAATGAACACAACGAGGGTCGTGTCTTTGAAGAGGCCGATGAAGGAATTGACTATCCCAGGGATCGATATCTTGAGCGCTTGCGGCATGATCACGAGCCTCTGCGCCTTCCAGTAGTCCAGCCCCAAGGCTTCGGCCGCCTCGTACTGTCCCCTCGGCAGGGCTGCCAGGCCGCCGCGGATCACCTCGGCCATATAGGCGGTGGCAAACAGGGTCACCATGATGATCACCCGCAAGATCAGGTCGAAGGTCGTGCCCGGCGGCAGAAAATAGTTGAGTAGCAGCGAGGCCGTGAACAATAGCGTGATCAGCGGCACGCCGCGGATAAACTCGATGAACACGACGCTGAGGGTTTTCACGAGCGGCATTTTCGAGCGTCGCCCCAGCGCCAGAACGATACCGAGCGGCAGCGACAAGGAGATGCCGGTGACACCGATGACGATCGACAGCAGAAAACCTCCCATTTCGCGCGAGGTGACGGGGGCGAGCGACAGGGGGAGAAGCTGGCCGAGCGCCGTTGTGACTGCGCCAGAAGCGAAGAACCACCAGACGAGCGCGCCGGCGAGTGCCAGCCCGATAGCAACGCCGCTTCCGAGCCGCGTCGCGAGCCGCAACACGATTGCACCGACGGCAAGTCCTGCATACGCCGAGACGGGAAGCCAGAGCGTTCCGCCCCAGATCAGCCAATAGGCGAGGCCTGGGAAGGCGGCGCTGAACCAGAGGAGCCTGCGCGGCACGGGCGGGAAGAGAATTGGCGCCATCGCGAGCAGCATCAACGCGAAGGCGAGCACCGGCCGCCAATATTGTGTCGGTGGGTAGAAGCCAAACAGAAGCTGCGTCCAGCGATCACGGATGACCGCAAAGCAGGCGCCCTCCGCGCCGCCGAGTATCTGGCGGCATTCGCTGAGCGAGTTCGCGTTCCAGACAGAATCGATGAGCCACGGCGAGACGGATCGTACAATCCAGATCAGCACGATCAGTGACGTCACCGTCAGAAGCGCGCTCAGCCAGTCTTTAAAAAAACTCTCGCGCAGCAGCTTAAGCAGGCCTGTCTCACCGGCGGGCGGCTCACGGGCGGGCAGCATTTCGCCGCGGACAAAGGCAGGGTTGCGGTCAATCATATCAACGCTCCTTCAGCCCGACGCGGGCATTGTAGACGTTCATCGACCCGGAGATGATGAGGCTCAGCGACAGGTAGATCAGCATGATGAGCAGCATGCCTTCGAGTTCGCGGCCGGTCTGGTTGATGGTGATCCCGCCGAGCGTCGATCGCAGGTCCATGTAACCGACCGCCAAGCCGAGCGACGTGTTCTTGGTGATATTGAGATATTGCGAGATCAAGGGGGGCACGATGACCCGCAGCGCCTGCGGCAGGATCACCAGACGCATCGTCTTGCCGGGCCGAAGGCCGAGTGCATGGGCGGCTTCGGTTTGCCCTCTCGAGATGGCCAGGATGCCTGCACGCACATTCTCGGCAATGAAGGCGCCGGTGTAGATGCTGAGCCCGAGCCACATTGCGATCAGCGAATTTCGAAGCTGCAATCCGCCCTGGAAATTGAAGCCACGCAGTTCGGGATAGCCAAGATAAAAGCCGAATGCCCAGAGCAAGAGAAGTGGTGGGGCGGCGAGGATGATGGCGCTCTTCCACCAGGTCGCGGGCCTGATGCCGGTCTGGCTCTGCACTTGGCTGGCACGGCGCATCAGCGCCCGATTGACGAGGACACACCCGATGACGACTAACAGGATTACAAGAGCGTTCAGGCTGGGCTCAACGATTCCGAGATTGAGCGTACCGAGATCACGGGCAAACAGCGGCTCGGGAATGAACACACCGCGATTGGTAATTGCCACCGCGCCGAAGATCATGCTTGCCGTAGCATTCTCTCCCTTGAAGGCGTTCGGCGCCGGCACGGCTTCACTCATGATCGCACCGAAGACGAGGATCCAGAGCAGCAGCGGAATATTGCGGAAGAGCTCGACATAGACGGTCATCAGCCGCGCCACGATCGGGTTGCCTGAAAGCCGCAGCACACCTGCAATCACGCCGATGATCGTTGCCAGGACGCAGGACAGGACAGCCAGGACGACGGTATTCAAAAGCCCCACGAGGGCGGCACGGCCGTGGGTCATCTGCGTGTCGTAAGCGATGAGCCGCTGGTTGATGTCGTAGCCGGCGGTGCTCCACAGAAAGGAGAAGGAGAAATCCTTGCCCAGGAGCGCCAGGTTACGAACCGTGTTGTCCGCCAGCCACGCGATCCCCAGCATGAGGCACATCAGAACGAAGATCTGGATCGTATAGGAGCGATACCGGCTATCGTTGAGCAGCATGCTCAGACGAAAAGCCTGGTGCGGCTCCCGCGTCGGAAATGTGAGTGCGTTTGCCATTGGCGAAATCCCTGCAAGTACGTTGCAGCATTCCCCATGCCGGTGACGGCGGGATGCAGCGCGGTCATGCGTTTTGTCAGGAATGGCGCGCCGTCTTCAAACCGCGCGCCTCAAGGAGTTCTCACCGGAACGGCTGCGCGTACATCAGGCCGCCCTTGGTCCAGAGCGCGTTGAGCCCGCGCTCCAGGCGGATCGGCGTTTGGTCTCCGAGGTTGGTAGCGAAGATCTCACCGTAGTTTCCGCCGGCCGCGATGGCGCGCCTGGCCCAGTCGGCATCAAGCCCCAGCATCTTGCCGAGGTCACCTTCCTTGCCGAGAAGCCGGTTGATTTCCGGATTGTCCGAGCCATCTGCAAGCTGGTCGGCATTGGCCTTGGTCACGCCGAGTTCCTCGGCGGCGAACAGCGCGCTTAGCGTCCAGTGCACGATATCCGCCCACTGCTCGTCCCCCTGGCGAACGATCGGTCCAAGCGGTTCCTTGGAAATGATCTCGGGGAGGATGACGTGGTCCGGCGGGTTCTTGAAGCTGGCGCGGACGGAGGCGAGGTTGGAGCCGTCGCTCGTGTAGACGTCACAAGCCCCTGCCTGATACTGGCGCTCGCCTTCGGCGCTAGAATCGACCGGTACCGGTTCATAGCTCATCTTGTTGATGCGGAAATATTCCGCGAGATTGAGCTCGGTGGTGGTGCCGGACTGGATACAGACAGTGGCGCCGTTGAGATCCTTGGCGGAAGACACGCCAAGTTCCTTCTTCACCAGGAAGGCCTGCCCGTCGTAGAAGTTGGTGCCGGCGAAGGTGAGCTTCAGGTCGGTGTCGCGCGAAAAGGTCCAGGTGGTCGCCCGCGACAGCACATCGATCTCGCCGGAGGCAAGGGCAGTAAATCGGGTCTGTCCGGTGGTCGGCACAAACTCGACCTTCATCGGATCGCCGAGCACGGCTGCGGCGACGGCCCGGCAGAATGCGACGTCGAAGCCCTGCCAGACGCCCTTGGCATCGGGAGTGGAAAAACCCGCCGTACCCGAGCTGACGCCGCAGTTGAGTTTGCCGCGCGCCTTCACCTCATCGAGCGTGCCCGCCGTAGCGGTACCGGACAGAAGAGCAACTACGCCGAGCGTTGCCAGGAATAGAGATTTCTTCATTTTCGTTCCCCATTGGTTTTGTTGCCTAAACTGAATTTGAGTGCTGTTTCTGAGTTCTGTTCATTCTTCCTGTTTTTTCTTGCCGCATCGCCTATTTCAGGCTGACCGCGGCTATTTCCATGCGCGCCTCGGCATCCTTCCTCAGCGTCATCCCGAAACCCGGCAACGTCGGCACCGCCAACCGGCCATCGACCGGCTGGAGGTCTTCCTCGAACAGGTCGCGATTGCAGGATTTGAGCGCAAAGGTGTGGTGCTCGTGGATCTCGAAATTGGGGATGGCCGCTTCGAACTGGAGCGCGATTGCCGTCGAGAGCGGTGAGCCGCAGACATGCGCCTGGACACCGACGTCATAGGCATGCGCGAGATGCGCGATCTTCATGCCTTCGGAAATCCCACCGACGAGGCCGATATCGGGCTGGATCATGTCGATGGCGCCGGCCTGCAGGTAGGGCAGGAAGCCCCAACGCGTGTAGAGTCGCTCCCCGGTCGCCATCGCGATCGGGGAGCGCGACGCTACCTTCAGGTGGGCTTCGGGGCTGTTGTAATGGGTTGGTTCCTCGATGAACAGGACGCCGAATTCGGCGAACATATTCGCGATCTGAAGTGCGGACGCGGTCGAGGTGAGCCCGTTCAATTCGATGATGATATCGACGTCCGACCCAATCCCCTCCCGGACGGCTTCCATTCGCGCCTGCGCCAGCTTGCGGTTTTGCGGTGTCAGAAGGCTGCGATGCCGTGCACGTCCGCCACCTGCCGCGACATAGACCGGGCACAGCTTGACGCAGTCATAGCCTTCCTCCCGCACTCGTCGCGCGGTTTCACGATATTCGGCGGGATCATCGTGCATCCTGTGCTCCGCCTCCCAGCCGAAATGCAATTGGCTGGCATAGCAGCGAAGCGGGTCTGGCGTCTTCGCCCCCAGCAGGCGGTGCACCGGCAGCCCGGCGGCCTTTCCCTTAATGTCCCAAAGGCCCGCATCGAGCGCGCTCATGGCGCCAAAGATCACCGGTCCGCCACCTTGCGCCCAGAACGATTGGCGCAGCATCTGCTCCCACACGGTTTCGGTGTCGTTCGGGTCATGCCCTAACACGAAACGCTCGGCGAGCTTGCGGATCATCGGCCCGACCGCTTCGGACGCCGTGCCGAACGCCAGCGAAGCCTCGCCGAGTCCGGTGATGCCCGCATCGGTGTGGATCCGCGCGAAAATGGGACGCCAGAGCGCGATGCCGTTTTCTCCGGAGAGGTCGATTTCCAGCGTCTCGACTTTGGTTACTTTCATTGCGACCACTCCTGCCAGGTTTCATCCGGTTGCTCAGTCATCGCGCCCCCGGCGCACCGCGCACATAGGTCCCGCCGAGTGCGAGAAGGGCCAGCACGAGGGGAATGAAGGACAGCGCGAGGATGGTGTTCCAGCCGTAGGCCGTCAGCAGCCCCCCGGAGAGGAACGAGCCGAGGGTCATCGTTCCGAACACGGCAAAGTCGTTGAGCGACTGCACGCGCGCCTTCTCCTCGGGACGGTGGCATTCGAGCACCAGGGCGGACGCACCGAGAAAACCGAAGTTCCAGCCGACACCGAGTACGATGAGGGTGATCCAGAAATGCGCCACATCGACCCCCGTCAGCCCGACGGCTGCGGAGATGCCCGTCAACACAAGGCCGGTCATGACCACGCTGGCTGCACCGAAACGGGTGATCAAACGCCCGGTGAAGAAACTCGGGGCATACATGGCAACCACATGCCACTGAATGGCGAGGTTGGAGGACTCTTGGCTCAGACCGCAGAGCTGCATCGCCAAGGGTGCCGCGGTCATCAGAAAGTTCATGAGCAGGTAGGAGACGACCCCGCAGATCACAGCCGTGACGAAGCGCGGCTGGCGGGCAATCACACCAAGGGGGCGGCCGCCTGCAGCCTCTACCTTGGTCGGCGTCGGAAGCCGAACGCCGATCAGCAGCAGAGCCGAAAGCGCCGCCACGGCCGCCTGGGCAAGGTAGCTCGCCGCGAACAGGTGTGGCGTCCAGAGATACATGGTATGATTGACGAGTTGCGGCCCGATCACACCGGCCAGGACACCGCCGGCCATGACGAGGGACAATGCACGCGGGCGCCGTTCAGCCGGAACGCAGTCGGCCGCCGCGAAGCGGAAGGAAAGTACCACCGCGGCATAGGCGCCGCCGAAGAGCGTTGCGGCGCAGTAGAGCCAGAAGGAACCGATCACCACCGCGATCGCCGCCAGAATACCGACGAGCACACCACAGCTCGTTCCAACCAGAAAAGCCGTACGGCGACCGTAACGTTGCGCGATCACGCCCGCGGGCAGTGTCGAGAGCGCCATTCCGACGACGAACATCGATATCGGCATGGTGGCGAGTGCCGGGGTGGGCGCGAGCGTGTTGCCGACGATCGCTCCGGTGGAATAGACCACCGCCGAGTTCGCGCCGCCCAGTGCCTGCGCAATCGTCAGCCTCGCAAGGTTTGCGCGCGCGGCGTCGTAGTATGAGGGCGTTTCGAGCACTTTTTCTGCGATGACTTCTGACATTCGGCTTCACTGGGCATGAGGACATGGATCCGGCGTGAAGGGTCCACGTCGGTCGAAAGGCGTCTGGCAGTTGATGTGAGGGCAAGTTAGCGCAATGACATTTGGCTGTATTTCAACGGACTGACAATCCGTATAGAATAGCCGCCAAAGTGGAGCATCACCATGAACTGGCAGCCGATTACGACGCCTTCGGGACTTCGTCCTCCTGAGCCCATCACGGTGCGCGCGCAATCAATCCCCGCGCGCCATTACTTTCCGGAGCACTCGCACACCTGGCACCAGCTGGTCTATGCAATCTCCGGCGTGCTGACGGTCTATACGGAAGCGGAATCTTTCGTGATCACGCCGGATCAGGCCGTTTGGCTGCCGACCGGCGTCGTGCACCGGGTCGGGTCGCTCTTGGGCGCCGTGTTTCGCAGTCTATGGATTGCCGATGAAGCCGGAGCCAACCGCCCGACGGTCCCGACGATCTTCATGATGTCGCCCTTGCTGCAGGCTCTGATCATCGAGGCCACGGAACTCGAGGGTCAGGAAGACCACGACGGCTATTCGAGCCGGGTAACGACACTCATTCTCGACCAGCTTGTGCGGGTACAGCCCCTGCCCTCGGCATTGCCCTGGCCGAAAAGCGCAGCTTTGACCAAGTTGTGCGAGGCGCTCTATCTCGACCCGACCCATGACAGAAGCCCCGAAGAATGGGGCGAGGTGCTGAATATGTCGCCGCGAACATTGGCGCGCCGCTTCAACACGGAACTGGGCATGAGCCTGCGCTCGTGGCGGCGGCGCCTGCGGCTCTTCCGGTCGATCGAGCTCTTGGGCGGTGGACTCGGCGTCACCCAGGTGGCGATGGAGCTTGGTTACGGCTCGACTTCCGCCTTCGTCTTTGCCTTCCGCACGGAGATGGGCAGCAGCCCGCAGGCCTATATGCGCAGGCATCTCACCGCGGACGGCTCGCCGACTGATGGCGCCGTACCCAAGGCTCGTAACTAGGGACGACGCCTGGATGGGGCTCGCCGATGGCCGCAAATCAGACCGGCGGATCGAAGGCGCGGATTTCTGGGAGGTTTCTGTCGAAGCGCTCGACCCGAACATTCGTCAGTTGGCCCGAACAGCCCTGTGCCAGGGCCGAGGTGCCAATATCCCGGGTGAGCACATTCGGATTGCCGTGCACGCAGAGCGGCTTCTCCTCATTTGGATCGGCCGGATCATACCATGCGCCGGTCGCAAGCTGGATGACGCCGCGCCGGACGCCGTCCGAAAGGGTAACGGCGGCAAGGCAGGCGCCGCGCTCATTCGACAACGTGATGATATCACCCTCGCAGATAGCGCGCGCCGCCGCATCCTCGGGATGCATCGTCGCCACCTCGCGGCCACGATGCTTCGAGGCAATGCTGTGGCCGCCGAAATCGAGCTGGCTGTGCAGCCGGGTGCGCGGCTGGTTGGAGATCAGCACGAAGGGCGTCGTCTCCGTCGGAACATAGACGGAGCCGAGCCAAGTGGGATGTCCTGGACAATCGGCCTCTCCAAAGCTCGCGATCGTTTCGGAATAGATCTGCAGCTTGCCGCTTGGTGTCGGTAGCGGATTGGCGTCGGGATCGTTGCGAAAAGCCCGCAGATAACCGCCATCATCCGGCTGCTGCGGAATGAGGCATCCCTCGCCTGCCCAGAATTCTGCGAAGCTTGGCGCCGGCAGACCCTTCTCCGCGAGCCCCACGCGGGTCTGCTCATAGAGGTGCTCCAGCCATTGCCGGACGCTGCGGCCTTCCGTGAAGGCATCGCGCGCGCCGAGCCGCTCGGCAAGATCGGCGAAGATGGCGTAGTCGTCGCGTGCTTCGCCATAAGGGGCCGCGACAGGATGCATCGGCACAAGCAGCGGATCGTTGGAGTTGGCGCCGATGTCCTCGCGCTCGAGCGTCATTGTGCACGGCAGGACAAAATCGGCATGGCGCGCGGTCGCCGTCCAGGCAAGTTCGTGGACGACCAGTGTGTCCAGGCGAGCGAAGGCCTTGCGCAGGCGGTTGAGGTCCTGGTGATGATGGAAGGGGTTGCCGCCGGCCCAATAGACGAGCTTGACCTCGGGATAGGTCCGGGTTTCGCCGTTGAAGCGATAGGTCTCACCGGGATGAAGCAGCATGTCCGCAATGCGCGCGACAGGGATGAAGTCGCTGACACCATTGCGCCCCTGTGACAGCGTCGGGATCGGCACGGCGTTGTAACGGCGCCCGTAATACGCGATCGCGCCAAGCGCATAGCCGTAGCCGCCACCGGGCAGTCCGATCTGACCAAGCGCAGCGGCAAGCACCATCCCCATCCAGACCGGTTGCTCACCATGTTCGGCGCGCTGCAGCGAATGCGAGATGACGATCAGCGCGCGTTTGCCTGCCAAGCGCCTGGCGAGCACGACGATCTCGTCAGCCGGCACTCCAGTAAGGGCCGCCGCCCACTCGGCATCCTTCGGCTGGCCGTCCACCTCTCCGAGCAAGTAGCGCTCGAAGATCGGCCAGCCCGAGGTGTAACGTTCAAGGAAAGCGTGGTCGTGCTTGCCTTCGACAACAAGCGTGTAGACGATGGCCATCATCAATGCGGTGTCGCTGCCGGGCACGCAAGAGATCCATTCGGCGTGCGCCTCGTCCGGCAGGTCGGACCGCAAAGGGCTGACCAGCACGAAACTGCAGCCGCGATCGGCCGCGCGCTGCATGGCGCCGCGCTCGACATGTTTGCTGACGTTGCCGCCGGCAACCATCGAATTCTTGAGTGCCATGCCGCCGAAGGCGACGACGATTTCGCTATGCTCAGCAATCTGCTCCCAGGAGACGTTGCGTTTGGTCAGACCCTCGTGATCGCCGATGATATGCGGGATCAGAACCTGCGAGGAGCCGGATGAATAGCTGGTGACCGAACGCACATAGCCGCCACAGGCAACATTGAGAAAGCGGTGGATCTGACTCTGGGCGTGGTGGAAACGGCCGGCGCTTGACCATCCATAGGAACCGCCGAAGATAGCGCCGGGGCCGGAGCCATCGCGGACGCGGACGAGCTCTTTGCCGAGCAGGTCGAGCGCCGTTGCCCACGTTACGGGCACGAATTCGTCGCGCCCGCGTCGATCATCCGGACCTGGGCCGTGCTCCAGCCAGCCCTTGCGCACCATCGGCTGCGCGATGCGGGCACGATGGCGGAGTGCCGCGGGAAAATTCTGGATGATCTCGTTCGGGTCAGGATCACCCGGATGCGGCCTGACCTCGAGCTGATCGCCGCTCATCCGGGCCGAAAACACGCCCCAATGCGAGGTGTGGGGACGAAAGCGGGACTCAGCCTGATCCGGTTCGTCGGTAGCGATTGATTCGAGCATAGGGACCTCCCTTTTTCCGATCTGGCTGTGACGCTGTCCAAGGGCGACCGGAGGTGAAAGCTATGTACTTCATCCGCGACCGCCATGCCGGGTTAGTTTAGCGCATTGCGAATTGACCGTATTTCAACGGTGTGCCAAGAGATATCGACTAGTTGCCAGTCTCGTCAAAGAAAGGGCTTGTCACAACGGGCGAGGTCAAACAGCACGCGCCCGTCTTGAAGCATCACCTTGTGATGGCAACACGCGTGCCGTATAGATCAGCGTAGCATCCGCATTGAGCGCTATCGCGACGCCGCCTCGGCGATCTCGCCCTCGGCCGCACCCAACTGGATCGCCTTTTTGGAATGTACGGCGATGCAGCCGTCGCAACGCGTGGTGACCGTAACGGCGAGTGCGATAATCTTGTGCATCTTCGGCTCGAGCTTCCCGGTCTTGTTGCCGCTGCCCTCAATCTGGTTCAGACAGCACGTCCGGGCTGAGCTTGGCGAAGTCGCCAACACGGCCAATCAATGCGTGGCGATAGGCGTTCCAATCCTGCATTGTGTCCATCGCCTGGTCCTCACTGCCGGTCGGCGGTTCCAGCGTCCATTTCACCACTTCCCCACGAAGGAAGAGCGCGCAGCCGCGGTCGCCCGCCGTTACACCGATCGCTTCCTAAAACCGGGGGACGAGAGTGGCCCCAGGCGACAATGTCGTCAAAGCTTGGCGAGAAGCGTTCGGCGACGCGCTGGACCGCTTATGCGGCGCAATGGCGGTGTTGCGGGGGTCGGATTCCTCGCGACCGATCACGGCGGTCCCGGTAAGGAGGGGAGCATCAAAGCGGCGATCGATTCGTTCCTGCTCGTGGTAATAGCGGGATCCGCGGATGTTGGCGGAGCTCCATTCCCGTTGGAGCAGCAATCCGATCCATTCGGCGTGCGAGAGATGGTGATCTCTCCCTGCCTATCGATACGCGTCATGCTGCAGTGTACGCATAAAAATTCGGGACATCTCATGGGCTGGGTCGATCGTCTCCTCTCGCGCTTCAAAATCCGAACCAAGGTGATGCTGTTGGTATCGCCGTTCATCTTGAGCACCACGGCGGTCGGCGTCACGGGGATACTGGCATCGGGACTGCTGCAGAACCGTATGCGATATCAAACGACGTCGCGGCGTGGCTTCAAGGACGTCTAGGCCGCGATGATCGGCTTTCTCGATCAGACGACCGAGGAAGACCGGGCGCTCATCTTTAAGAGGCTTGAGGAACAGCGCGCCGCGCTCAACGCGGCCCGGGCGGCTAACGCCTCGGTCCGGAGGCTGGGCGGAGCTCGACAGCGCATCCATAGCACTCGCTGAGATCAACGGCCCGATGGAGGATCTTTGGGCACTACATGCCGACGAGGCGCGGATCGAGGCGGGCATCGAGGATGCCTCGCCGTCATCGCCACAACCAGACTGATCTGCTGACCGCCGCCACCGCGTTCGATACATCGATCACGTCAGAGGAGGATGATGCCAAGAAGAGATTGCGTGAGGCTCAAAAGATCCTCTCGGCGACGCGCTTCGTGGCTGCGCTGGGAGATGCCTTTGCTGCACGCAAGAATGACAGTGAAATTTTTCGGCAGCTCGCCGCGGCGATGGACGAGCTGAAGGTCCACCAGAAGGTGCTGCCAGTCGCATTGCCGAAGAATTCCAAGCCGCTCGGCAAGGCTTTCTCTGCTAACGCTAAGCACTGAATGCGCTCGTCGATGATAAGGGGCGCCCGCCGGAAAACATCCAGAATCTCCTTGATATCTTCGCTGAGTTCAAGGCGCTCAAGCAGCCGCTCGACGCGGCGGCCACCCTGAAGATACAGGACGTGTCCGCCATTCGATGAGGTCGGCGCCTCTCTCGCCAAGGCCGGGCTCGTGATGCAGGATCGCGGCATCTCACCGATGCGATCTACCTGACGCGCATCGCGCTTGCCGAGTTCATGCGCGACCGCGCGGCGGAAAAGCAGGCGACGCTGGCGACGCATCTCGCGGAATGCCGCAAAGTACTCTTTGCGCTGAGCTCCTCGGCGGGCGGCCTCGCCGTTCCCTGCGAGCAGTCGGCAAAACCCGCGCCGTCATTCGACAGGATCGAGCAGGCCGCCACCGAACTCGTCGCCGCCACCGGCAAGCGGGCGCAGCAATTCCAGGCTGCCGCCGCTGAGATCGACCACATCGGCAGGAAGCTTTCGCTGTTCGCCGATCTGCAGCAGTGTGCGGCCGGCCGCCAGAGCCAGGATATCAACGTCCCATCCATCGGCACCATGGCGCTGGGCGTGATCATCGCCCTCGTTCCAGTGCGGCTCTGGTGCTGACGCTGAAGGGACCGATCGGCCAGTTCACCCAGGCGATGCGCAACCTCGCCGGCGGCTTGCTCGACACGGCCGTTGGCAATCAGAACCGCGCCGACGAGATCGGCGAGATGGCGCGCGCCCTCGACGTCTTCAAAAGACCAGCGCGAAGGCGAAGATCGTCCGCGAACGGCAATCCGAACAGGAACGCCGCCGCAGCCGATGCCGAGCGTGACCGCAACGAGGCGGAGAAACCCCGCCGCGATTCCGAAATCGCCTTCGCGGTGCGGGCGGGCTCGACGCCATGGCGAAGGATCAACTGACCGCTACGATCAAAACACCCTTTGCCCCTGAACTCGACAAGCTGCGTACCGATTTCAACGCCACCGTCGCCGAACTCAGGCAAACCCTTGTCGAGATCCGCACGATATCATCAACGATTGAGGGAAGCGGCCGCCAGATGGCGGCAGGCGCTACGGCGCTTTCCGGTCGCACCGAGCGACAAGCCGCGTCGCTCGAAGAAACGGCGGCAGCCGTCGACCAGATCGTACTCATGGCCTAGAGGTCCCCCGCCCTGGATCTTCGTCTCTGCGGTCGGCGGCGTGCTGATAGGCTTCACCTGATCTGCACTTCAGGATGGCGCGCGGAATGAGGACGATACGCTCCGGCCGCGAGGCGTAGATTTTCACAAACGCTGCCTTCGCCTCTTGCCGCTGCAGCCACAGCCGCATGCCGAAGAATATCTATCCGCCGGGATAACACATGCCGCTCGCTCTTGTGGCCGTTCGCCAAGGCTCCGACATCTTGTCCAGCTGATATCGTATCCGTGAGAACGGTCTTCGACGCCCTCATGGTAGAAGATGAACTGCTTGAAATATCCGCCGGGCAAGAGCGTCTGGTCGATGTCTTGCCGCCATTCCTCGGGCGGATCGAGCCAGAGGTCGCGCGCAAACGTGACGTCGATGTGCCGGGCGCATTTTGTCAAAAACACGGACTGATGTACGAAGCGTTTGTCAAAACGTCTCCGGCCAGCGCCGGAGCGCATGCATGACGGTGAGAATCTCAATGTCCCGGCTGACGCGGTAGGGAATGAGGTAGGGAATATCCGCCAATACGATTCGCGGGTGCCCTTGACACGACCCGGCCGACCCCTGGCAGGCACCTCAGCCAACATATCCACGGCCGTCACGATCTGCGCCACCACGCGGGCCACCGGATCCGGATTGTCTTTCTCGATATACGCAGCCAACAACCGACATTCTGCATACGGTTTTCGTTTTGCGAGGATCGCTTATCGTTGGCACCCGATCTTCGGGTGCACCGTGCAAGTCTCGCCCTTCCGGCGTGGCAAGAGTTTGACATGCATCTACACCGATGAACGGCCTGATCTTTCTCGCGAGTGGCCGAACTGGATGTTCGACGAGAGCTACTGCAGCGGTATGACACTGGGGCCACGGCAGATCAGCATCGAGGGCCTTAACGAGCTGGCGACTGTTTTGGCATCGTTCGGTGCGACTCAGGTACCGGGCGCTAAATCCCGTCCTTCGAGGAAGAAGGAGAAGGGTAATGCGAAGCAGGCGGTATCAAAATCGCGTTCAGCTCGTTCTGGAACTGGAGCGCCAACCTCGTCAGACACCGGTGGTCAGGAACACGAAAGGGCTGGTGGAAGGAGTATGCGCGCTCGGAGGAATAACCCACAATGGTCCCAGGACCTTTGCCGGCGCCGTAAGACTTAGGTCCGGCCGGCGACGCTGAATTGCGCAAATGCGAGTGCGCGCGTTGTTTGTTCGGAGTGTCCCTGCAACCTTGCAAGACTCCTCACGCGCCGCCACGCTCACCGATCGAACTGGCGTAGGCCCTTCACTACAACGCAGCTCGAACACCTGCAGGTTGACACGCAGGCCGCGGTACGCCGCTTTTCGAACGGTCTCGTTGAATACTCGCATCGCCGCGTGCCGGTTCTCCGCACCTTCGCGCTGTTCTTCTGTCATTCCTCGTTCCTATCTTTTAGCCCCGCCCGACAGTCGCGAAACAGCGCTTGTTCGATAATCCTCGATGGTCTTCCACCAACCAACCATCGCCCGCTTTCGCACATCCGCGTTGGGAGAAGAAAAAGATTGGACATTTGGCGAAATTGCTATCCACATGTCGAAATAAACTGACCAATTACGGTTGCCTTAAATAGCAATACTTGATCCTTATCAGTACAGTTTTGTGCGCATGCCACATGGCCAGCAGGAAAATCATGTCGGGTCTCATTTCTTCTCCTCTTGCCCTGCCTTCCGAGCCCGTCCTGCTCGGCGGCGAGAACCGCTCCGGCACCACTCTTCTGAGCGTCGTGCTTGACTCGCACCCCGGTCTGGTCGTCGGTCCGGAGATCGATTTCACCGATCCCGTCGACCTCGGTCCGCACATCCTCGCGGTGTGCGACATGATGGACCGCCGCGACCCACGGCTCGCCGGTGCCACGAAGGAGACCGTTGATCCTGATTGGTTCGACGGCGCGCACTTTGTTGTGCAGTGCGAGCGTTTCGGACTCAAGCGTGATGACGTGCGGAAGCTTGTGACCGGCCTGATGGCGGAGCATGGCACCGTTCTGTCCTCCCTCGACGACCGTTGCCGGCTCATCGACTCTATCGGCGAATTCCGACGTGAACAGACCGGAGCCGGACGATGGGGCCTGAAGCTTCAGCGTAGGATTAAGGACATCGGCACGTACGCCGCGATCTGGCCTCGCGCCCATTTCATCCACATAATCCGCGACGGCCGCGACCTGGCTGCCTCACACCTCAAGACCGTCCCCGACTGGGGCTACGGGACTATTGCGGAGGCAGCGAACGGCTGGCTGGAGGTCGTCAACCGCCCCCGTCAGGCTGCTCCTGACGGCCGTTATCTGGAAGTGCGATATGAGGACCTAGTCGCCCGCCCCCGCGAGACTGTCGAGCGGATGCTGGAACACCTCGGTCTGTCATGGGACGAGGCAGTCCTGCACCATGCGGAGCACGAGCACGCGCTGTTCGACAAACCATGGGGCCATCCCGCGGCGGAAGCGGCGGGTAAACCGCTGCATACCGGGCGTCGTGGACGGTACCTACAGGACCTCACGCCCACGGAAATCGAAGAGTTTGAGCGGATCGCCGGGAAGGAATTGAACGACCTGGGCTACGACCTGTCGATGCTGGATCCAGGGAGGGTGGGGTGATGCAAGAGGCACACGAAGCGCCCCGACGCGGCCCGCCCCGCGACTTCTCCCTTCTTCTCGCGGGACAGACGGTCTCCCTCGTCGGATCCGGGGTGATGGTCGTCGTCCGCGCTGACCGTAATGGAACGTCTCGACCCGAGCCCGAACCCAACGCGTTAAAATGCGCGGTCGCCGCATTGCTCGCGCTTCGAACCGCGCGGGCGGTGAATTTGGCCAGCGTGCTCCCCTTGCTCCCCTTCTTTGCAAATAGGTGCGCCATTTCATGAGACTCACTGACCTGTCATCCCTCGATCTGCCTGCGGGCCGTGTCACCGTGTGGCGGGCTGGCGCCCCGCGCATGTCCGAGGCCATCTGGGCAGCCGATCTACGTCGGGCGTCCCACGTGCAGGAAGCACATGTCGCACATGCACTTGAGACGGCCGATGAGGCTTCCCTGCCGCCTTCCTGGCTGGCCTCTGTCTTCGATCTGCCCGCCGAACTCGATGCGAACGCCTTCGCCGCGGCATTGTGCGAGTGGACAGACCGCCACGAAATCCTGCGCAGCCATCTCAGCCCCCCCGCTGGCTCCACGCAAGGCGATTGTCTCCGCCGCAGGACGCTACCGGCCGGAGCCGTGAGTATCCACCACAGTGGCGCGGGGGAATTCACCGACGGCCAGCAACTGTCGCGCTACCTGGAGGAACTCTTCGACTCCGAAGTCGGCCCACTCGACTGGCCCGCATATATTTGTGCCACCATCAGCCGTCCGGAAACGACAACCGTCTGTATCGCCGCCGACCACATCCTGATGGACGGTTACTCCATTCTCACAATTGCCTATGAGATTCACACGCTGTACGCCGCCGCACTCGCGGTCCGCGACGGCAAGACCGTCCCACCTCCCCTTCCCCCCACCGCCAGCTACCTCAATTTCGCGGAGGCAGAAAGGATCGAGGCCGATACGCTGACCCCTGAGGACGAATCCATCGCCCAATGGCGGCAGTTTCTCGCCGAGGCGGGCGGCCGTCTGCCGGAGTTCCCCGTACCGGTTAGCGACGTGAGTGGCAGCTCCGCCGCCCAGCCAAGCGGATACACCGAGCTTCTCAACGCATCCGCGGCGCACGCCTTCGACAGGGTCTGCCGTAAGGCAGGGGGAGACTCCTTCTCCGGTCTGCTCGCCTGCCTTGCCAAGGTCGGTCACGAAATCACCGGCTCGGGTGAATTTCGAACGATGGTCCCCTTTCACACCCGTACAGCCCCCTTCCGGTCTTCCATTGGCTGGTACGTAGGAATGGGCCCGGTTGCGTTCCCGCTCGGCGCAGCCGACTCGTTTTGCGAGGCGGTGCGTCGGGCGGCATCCAACCTGGATTGGTCGAAGAACCTGTCCAGGATACCTACACCCCGAGTGGCGGATCTTCTCGGGGAGCCACTGCGCGATCCCTTCATGGTCTCGTACATGGACGTTCGCCGTACCCCCGGTGCGCGCGAGTGGAACAGCTGGCAAGTTGTCACCCTGCGTAGCCGCAGCACCGATCCGGACGAGGTATGCCTCTGGATCGTGCGGACCTTTGACGGCCTCGTCGCCAACTACCGCCACCCGGCCACCGCGCCCGCAGGGATCGCGGTCCCCGACTATGTGGCGCGCACAAAGCACATCCTGGCCTGCGTCGCGAACACCGCTCGTTGGCCAGCCACTCCATATCGGATTGGAGACCATTGCCAGTGACGGACATCAGACACATTGCGGCGGCCTCTTGTAATTACACGACCTTCGACGCGGTTATCGTGGGCTCCGGAGCAGCTGGATCGATCGTCGCCCGAACGCTTGCGGAGAAAGGCTGTCGCGTGGCCGTCCTGGAATATGGAGGCCTGGTTTCTCCTGGTGCCATGCACGGGCCTCATCAAGCGGCATACAGCAAGGCGCTCACCTCCACTGGCGCTGCTGACGGTAATCCGTGGACGGCGTGTTGCGTCGGCGGCGGAATGCAATTCTACAATGCGATCACGTTTAGATACCGCCAATCGGATCTATCTGCTTCCCAATATCTTGGGACCGATATGGAGATTGATTGGCCCATAACCATTCAAGATCTCGAACCCTGCTATTCGCAGATCGAGCATCTCATGGAGATCGGTGGCACGAACGGGCACGCATCTTACCCGGCTAGCCCCCGTGGAGTGATTTTATCCAATGCGATGCAGGAACTCGGCATACGGCCAAGGCAGATCCCATTGGCGATCCGGGCACCCAGCAACAGCAGCGGATGCATCAAGTGTTCTGCTTGCGACGAGCTAGTATGCCCTACGGAAGCGAGAGCATCCGTGCTTGCGAGAAACATTTTGGACGACTCCGGACTGCCAGGAGCGATTTCGGTTCTCTACGGCTGTTTCGTCAACCGGATAGAGATCCGCAGCGACGGCCGGGCCGAAGCCCTGGAGTGCTATGTGCCGTTCTCAACGGAACTGATTCGGATCCCAGTTGAAAGGGTCGTCATCTGCGCAAACGCAATACAGTCAGCGGCATTGATGCTTCGGTCGAAGAGTAAGCATGCCCCGCACGGAATAGGAAACGATTCAGACCTTGTCGGGCGCGGCCTCTCGTTCAAGATCAGCGGCTACTCCGTCGGCTACCTGGATCCGGCTGATTGCGGCTCCGACGCATTGGCTTCGCACTGGGGACCGCATGCGACCGTTTATACAGACGAGTTCTACGAACATAGTGACGTACCGTGCAGATTTGGTGGCCTCATTTATGAAGCGAACCTGCTATCGCCGAGTGAGAACATTGGCCGCGTGCGCCTGCACTATATAGCCGGGGACGAGCCATGGTCGCACAATCGCCTGGTGCTGGACGACGTCGCTGACCGATACGGCATCCCCTACGTTCGTTTCGAATACAAGAATTCGGAAAATGACCATGCGCGAATAGGTTTTCTTGCCGATCGCGCTGATGACATCCTGCTCCACCTGGGCGCACGCCGCATCGAACGAGAACCTTCTTCCCATGCAAAAGGCAGTTCCCACCTGCACGGCACAATGCGCGCCGGATGTGATCCCAGGCGATCCGTCGTAGACATCTGCGGCAGAGTCCATGGGTCCACCAACATCTATGTCATGGATGGGTCCGTGATGAATTTCGCGGGGAACAGCAATCCGACACACACAATCATGGCCAACGCGAGGAGAATGGCCCTGTCGCTGAAATAAAGGGGTAACTTAGATGCTCAATCATGGAACTAGCGGACATTTGGCTGAATGGGAACGTGAGACCCCGTCATCCATCATATTCCGCTCCGCCAATGGCGCAATTGCGCAGGATGTCGACGGAAAAATCTATCTGGATATGACCTCCTGCAGCGGGGCTTCGCCGTTGGGCAGCAATAACACGGTATTCAAGGCCCGGCTTGCGCAGGCGATGGAGCGAGAAACTGACGTTCTGCCCTCACCGGTAAGCGAGCAACGCCAGATACTTGCCGGGAAAATTTCGAAGATGTTCCCGGACACTCCTAGAGTGTTCTTTTTGAGGACCGGATCTTGTGCAACGGAAGCGGCCGTTCGGATCGCGCGCCACCGAACTGGCCGGCCGGTTATCCTGACGGCTGGCTTCCACGGATGGCACGACATCTTTCAACAGCGACCCTGGTCGCACGATCCGCCGGCCAAGGATCCACACATCCAGGATTATCAATATGACCTCGATATTCTGGAACAGCAGCTGACCGCGAATGAGGGAAGAGTCGCTGGCATCTTCTTCACGCCTGAGCCCTCGGTCTTTCCTCCGGAATTGCTCCAGGAAATCTCCAGGATGGCAAGACAGCATGGCGTCCTGCTGATTGTTGATGAGGTGCTATGCGGACTTCGTTACGCCGAGGGTGGTTACTGCCGAAAACACGGCGTGGCACCGGACGTCATCACTTTGGCCAAGGGGATTGCACAAGGCATCGGCCTTTCCGCGGTCGCCGGCACGACCGACGCCATGGCGGGAGCCGACAGAGCCTATCTCGGCAACACGTATCTACGCGAGAACCGCGCCTTTGTGGCCGGCAACCTGACACAGGAAATCTTTGCCGAAGCAAAAATTGTTGAGCGCCTCGCCGAGAGGGGCTCGGCCCTCAAGGGGCTATTCCAAATCTCTTTCGAGCGCAGCGAGATACCTGCACGCGTTCTTGGAAGCGATACCATGTTCGATATTGTTCTGCCCTCGCAAAAGCATGGAAGGGCCTTCGCTCAGAGGTGTCTGAAGCACGGTATCTACACCGCCTACCCGGGAACATACATGAGCAATGCGTCCATGGATAGCGCATTTTTCAGAGCTCTGCAGGCGGCGCTGGAGCTCGCACTCGCTGACTATCGCAAGGACGAGGACATAACCGCCCAGGTCACCGACACATCCATGGTCGACTACTGCGCCGAAGCGTTTCACGCCACAGAGGAAGCATGTCTTTCCAGTAGGAAATATTGGTTCCGATACACGGAGGCAAGCCGTGAGAGTCACGATCGAACTTCAGCTTGAAGACTATGATCACGTAGCCTTCGATCTGGACGGAACCCTTGTAGATTCGAAGGCTGTGGTCGAAAGCGCACTCCGCCGGTGGGCGCTGGAGCGACAGATATGTCCTGATTACGCAATGCGGATGTCGGCCGCTCGCCGGGATGTTGAACTGGTGGAGGCGATTGCGCCCAGTCTCTCGCCCGAACGCGAAGCGGCTCGCATTGCCGATTATGAGATCCAAGCGATGGGGCTGTTGCAACCAATCGAGGGGGCCGCGAAGTTCTATTGCTCGATCCCTGCCGAAAAGAGGTCCATTGTCACCTCTTCGACAAGGATTTCGGCCCTCGCCCGCCTCGATGCAGCGGGAATCTCCCGCCCGAGGATCATGATTGCAGCTGAGGACGTCAGTCACGGAAAACCGCATCCGCAACCCTATCGAGCACTATTGCGGATGCTGCGCATCTCCCCCGAAAGATGCTTGGTATTTGAGGATTCCCAAACCGGAATCAAAGCGGCAACCGCTGCAGGCTGCGACTGCGTGGGGGTCGGCCCCAGTGCCAGAGGTCACACTGAAACCAAGGGCTGGATCGAGAATTTTCGCGAGGTCCTAGCTAACCGGCCGCGCTGAACCTGCTTCCCCAACCATAAGGAGGGCCACAAATTTGAAAGTAACCACGACACCGTGCACACCATTATTTGATGAGGTTCTGGTAGAAGGCTCGGTACTTGAGCACTACGCGGAGGAGCGGGAGGACTATGGGGGACTTCTCGATGAACTCTTTCGTTCCTCCAGCGCAACTCGTGACAATATTGGCGCCCGCTGTATTTGGCATATAAATTCCACCGCGTTCGGTGGTGGGGTGGCCGAAATGCTTCCCCACCACATATGCCTCCTTCGGGAGCTTGGTTTCCATGTGCGCTGGCTCATCTTCAAACCGAACAGCGAGCTCTTTTTTCAGTTCACCAAAGGACTTCACAATTCTCTTCACGACACCATCCCAGCAGACGTGATTGAGCTGCTGCCGCATTATTTGGAGGCATCGCAGCAAGGCGCCGCGGAGCTAGAAAGGATCATCGGACGAGATGACTTCCTGGTTATTCATGATCCGCAGCCGCTGTGTGCAGCCGCACAATTCCTGGACTCTTGCCCACACCCGGCTATCTGGCGATGCCACATCGGCTATCCGAAGCGCACCCCAACAGTTGAGCGAACCTGGGGACTGCTGAAGGAGTACCTCCGTCCCTTCCAGCGCATCGTCCTGAGCGACGAGGCATATGCGTTTGATGCCGGTCGCCCAATCGATTTCATACAGCCATCGATCAGCCCCTTCTCGACCAAGAACCGCAACTATGAAGGGCCACCAGGCCGGGCGCTGGAGAATTCGGTATCGTTCAGCGGCCATCAACTGGAGCCCAACACAACGCTTCAGGACATTCTTCACTCGCGGTATTTCCTGCATGTGTCCAGGTGGGACGGCCTGAAAGGCATCGACCGCATCATTGCTGCCTTTGCTCGCTTTGCGGCAACGGCGTCCGAGGAAGCCTCCCATACACGCCTGGTGATCGCGGGACCGGATCCTTCGGGTGTTGCAGATGATCCGGAAGGCCGCGAGTATTTCGAAAAATGCGTAGCCCTGTGCTCTAACTTGCCCAAAGAAGTGCGGCGGCGCGTATATCTCACCTGTATCTCAATGAAGCACAGTGAGGCAAATGCGGAAATTGTCGGCCGGCTGCAACAGAATGCTCATGGGGTATTTCAGCTCTCTCGCGAAGAGGGCTTCGGCCTGACAGTAACCGAGGCTCTGTTCCGGGGCAGACCCGTCATAGTGTCTTCCGCCTTTGGTCTGAAAAGGCAGGTCGTAAACGGCCTAAACGGCGTTGTCCTGGACGAGCCGGACATCGAGGTCAAAGCTGCAGAAATGATGCATCGCCTTGTGGCCGATGACAGGGATTTCGAGGAGATGGCGAGAAGGGCGCGCGAAAGATGCCTGCGCTTCAGCACGCAAATTTCGCAAATTCCAAAGTGGTATGACGCGATACAATTGGCTCTATACAGTTTTGAACGTGCTCAACACCGTTGAAGCCAAACATCAGCTGAGCCAGGCGGATCTCCGCGCCGCTCAAGAGGTATAGCCTTCCAGCTCCCTGCGCGACCGGCATTGCGGTCTGGTGACGATCCGCGGCTCATCGAGGGCTCGTTATACTTCAGACGACGGTCACAGCGTATACACGGCCAAAACATGCCGGTCATCCGAGCGCAAAGCGCGAAGCGGAAGCGAGGCCACCAGGAACAGCGTTGGATCTCGCTGGACAGGGTTGGGGTGCGGACAGCAACTCTGGCCATCAGAACGTCGGAAAGGGCCGCAAACCAGAAAAATGAATCATGACGTCGAGACGTTAGCCGAAACACAGCTTCCTGTATTCGCGTGACCCAGAAAAGCACTTCAAGGATTGGGGGATCGACGTTGCCAGAAAATAGCTCTCCACAGTTCTCATTTCGTGGTTCATCCTTCGACGGGATGATTGAAACTCTCGCTGGAGCTTTCGGGACATTTAGTGCCGAGCCGATCGGGCAAATTGGTGATTTTCTTTGGGGAATTGATCTTGCGGCATGCGACAACGCAGTTTTGATCAGTGGATATCACCAAAACGAATTCCAGTTCAGCATCGCGCCGACTTCCGAAACAGCAGAGTCTTTGTCGATTGTCATTCCTCGAAGTGGCGGGATGGGGCTGACGTATGGCGATTGCACGGCCGAGGCCGGCAGGGGGAAGCTAGTGCTCTATAATAACTTTGAACCTGACGGAGTTATAATGCATGGGCAATCAAACGTAATAGACGAATTGTTGCTGAATTGGTCTGTCATACAGCAAACTGTCGGCCAAACACTTGAGGTGCCGTTGAACGGCTCTCTGGATCTGTTACCGGAGTTGGAGCTAGCCACACCAACTGGCCAGATGATCGGCAACCTGGCATCAACAATAATGAACGGCATGCGGGGCAACGGCCCGCTCATGTGCTCTCCAATAGCAATGACGCATCTAACGCAGGCGCTGGCCGACCTGGTGGTGCACCACATTCCCCATAGGTTATCGCATTTGCTCGATAAGAAGCCTTGCTTGATCGCTCCCCGACATGTCCATCGCGCGATCGAATACATGCAGGCCAATATCAATCAGCCGATCACCATTGCGATGGTGGCAGAAGCGGCTGGTGTGACCAGTCGAACATTACAACTGGGCTTTCGCGCCTTCAGGGAAACAACACCTGCTGCCTATCTGAGGACGCTTCGTATGCAGGCAGTGCGGCGGGACCTGCTTGATCCCGACAATAATCAAGCGGTGAGGGAAACTTGCCTGAAATGGGGCTTCTTTCATTTTGGAAGGTTCTCAGCAGCGTACAAGGCAATCTACGGGGAAAAACCATCAGACACTAGGAGGCGCGCGGACCGGTCGTAGTTTTCGGCATTCCGAATGCCACAGACGAGTTGAATTTTCGCATGCACACGGTCCACCGGCAGGCTGTGGTGCGCAGTGGCAATCGTTTGTGCATAGGCGGCCCGCTATATCTTTGACGTCCTTACAGACCCGCCAATACTCCCATCCGAAGTTGTAGCGCTGCTCCGCGTTGATCGTGTCCCGTCAGGTGGTGTAGGTCCTGAGGGTTAGGTGGCCATCAGTGTTTTTCCGGCAGGGTCGGGTTGTTCAAGACCAACCTGATGGAAAGACCACCGATGACCGACGATATGATGAACGTGCGCTCGCTTGTTGAGAAGAGTGCCGATGCCCATTTGTCGCGGGAGATGATCGGCTTTGAGTGCGACCGGTGCTGGCTACGGCGAGAAGAACGCCATGCGGCGGGCCGATGGCTCCAAACAACCGATTGTGATTACGCCTCGGCGTGTTGCATGAAGATAGACGTCATCCGAACGCGGAGCAGCATGCATGGGAGGGGCAACGGGCACTGGCATGCAATCTCTTGTTTACGCTACCGAAGAGACGGCAACGGTGAAAACAGGTCAGGCTTGGTTGGCCGAAGGTAATATTGCGCTCCGCTGGCTCGATGCCGCCCATAACTCGTCATCCAATCAGCTGAGCCGCGTCGGCGGGATCGATCGCGAGGTCCATGTCGATCTCAATCCCGCAATGATAGCGTCGCTCGGTGTCGCGGCAGCCACGGTCTCGGCACAGTTGAAGGAGGTGCAGGCGGACACCTCGCGCGGCGTCGGTGAAATCGGCGGAGCCCGCCAGACGCTGCGGACGCTCGGCGCCGTCGCATCCGTCGAAGACCTCGACGAGGTCTTGCTGCTCGACAATATGTCGTCCGGCGAGTTAAGGGAGGGATCGGCACTCGTCGACGGCCGTGCCATCACCGAGGTCTCGGGCAGTATCACGCCGGCGACCGCCGAAACCGGCGGCGATCTTTTGTCCATAGGCTGGATCACCCACAGCGCGCCGACGCTTGATATCGACCTTGATTGCGTACGGGAGGCGTGAGATGCTGCCCCCTGTTCAAGTGCTGCTCCCGAACGGGAACGAAAATCCCAACTGCGATCCAAAACTCGGCGCCGTGCTCCCGTTCGGGAACGTGCACTGCAAAGTGTGTTCCCGTTCGGGGTCAGTCACTTTTGAAGTCGTCGTGGAGCTAATGTATGTTCCCGTACAGGAGCAGATATGGCCGATCGAGACGACAAAAACCCACACCCGACGAAAGCGACTGATCTCGCCAGGATGATTGCGCAATCGCCTTTCTCCGACGCTTTGCGGGAGCAGTTTGGCAAGGCGAACCTTCTCGCGGGCACGAAATCGCTTCGCGATATTTCCACAATGTCCAAAAGCTTGACGGACACGCTGAAGAGCATCGACATTCCATCGGTCAGGCTTGCAAGCGAGACGCTAAAGGCCGCAACCGCTGTCAAGCCACCAAACCTCACGATGCCAACCTTGAGTGCCGGGGCACAGCATCTCCGATTTTCCAATCCCCTTGCGCGCTTGCCCAGCGAGGAAAAGACCGAGGCGACAAAGGCAAGGCCCGATGAGAACCGATATCGAGTAACGGAAATTGCCATACCCGGCGACCTGGGCTGTATTGTCAGGGAAGCGAGGGAGGCGCGGAACCTCTCGCAGCAGGATTTTGCCGATCTCGCAGGCGTCGGACGACGTTTTCTATCGGAGCTCGAGAATGGCAAGGCTACGCTAGAGTTCCAGAAGGTTCTCAAGGTCGCGCACGCCGCCGGCATCTCAATATTCGCGCAGCCACGATAACCGCATGGATATCATTGCGCTCGATGTCAGGCTTGACGGGTTTGCCGACCCTATTGGCAACCTCGTAAGGGATGAAGGTGGCGCCCTGGCCTTCGCCTATGCGGCCACATATCTCGATGATCCCGATGCCTTTCCGCTTTCGCTGTCCTTTCCGCTGGGAGACGAGCCCTTCGACGACAGCAGAACCCGTCCCTTTTTCGATAACCTGCTTCAGGAGCGAGACGGCGTCCTGCAGGGCGTCATGGATCGCGAGGGCTTGGCCCGCAGCGATGTTGCGGGCCTCCTTTTTTACCTCGGGAAGGATTGCGCCGGCGCGATCTCGGTCCTGCCGCTCGGAGCCCCCCGTCAAAGTGCCCGGCGACCACGACGTCGACTACAGACGGATAGATGACGATCGCCTGAACGCCATCATTGGCTCGCTGCACAGGCGTCAGCGGCGTCCCGAAGGCACCGAAGATCCTTCACCGCTCGCCGGCGTTCAAAGCAAGATCGCAATCACCATTCTGCCCGACGGAAGCTATGCCGAACCCGTCACTGGCTCGGGCGCCCCCACCACGCACATCATCAAAGTGCCGGACCAGGAGCATCCGCAAGATCCCAAGCTCGAATTCGAAACGCTTCGGCTCTCGCGAGATCTCGGTTTTGCAACCGCTGAGGCGAGTGTCGTCAATTTCAACGGCGTCGACGCCTTGGTGATCGAACGGTTCGACCGGCGGCTGAACGCCGAGAACAAGATCGTGAGAGTCCATCAGGAGGATTTCGCTCAGGCGCTTGGACTTCCTCCGTCCCTCAAATACGAACGTCACGGGCGAGAAGGCCGTCGCTTCGATGCTCACGCGATAAACCGGATTCTCGACGCGACGACCGAACCTGCGGCGGAAAGGCAACGGTTCATCGGGGCGGTCCTGTTCGACCTCATGACCGGAAATGTCGATGCTCATGCCAAGAATTTTGCGCTCCTCTACGATAGAGCAGGCCGGATCCGTGTTTCGCCCCGCTACGACCTGATGCCCACGCGGCTCGATCCCAATCTGACGGATCTCTTTGCCTTCAGCCTTGGCGAAGCAACAAGGCTGGCCGAACTCGACTTTCTGGATTTTGCAGCATTCTTGAATGCCTTGGGAATTGCATTGCCGCGGGCCCAAACGCGCCTCACGACAAGTCTGACCCAAAGGATTTCAGCGGGGCTTGCAGCGAAACTACCGAGACTCGATCGCATTGGTCTCAAGCGGTTTGGCGACCTGATTGCGCACAATATCGACGAGCTTCTGACCGCGTTCGAAATGCAGGTTCCTGACGGCATCAAAGCGCGAGACGCCTATGTCGAGCGCGGTGGCGAATGGCTGCTGGGCTCCTGATGGCCGAAGCCCTATGATGCGGCCCTGCGACAAAAAAAGAGGGCCAGCGGAAGGCCGCGGCCCTTATAGGTGAAGGTCATTTAACCTCCAGAGGGGAACCGCCGATGCGGCGGTACTGGTGCGTGCAGGATGCCTATTTTTGACCAAAGGCTAATCACTTATTGTACAATGCAGCTATGCGAATGCTGCGTTGCATGCAAGCCGGGAGCAGATAGGCGGGCACTTCACCCCGACAGCGTGCTCGAGAGGCACGGCCAAAAGGCGCTCGCCGGCCTCCGGCGGACGCGAAGCTTCCCGATGCCGAATGGAGTTCCAATATCATAAACGGTGCCAGTCGGATTGTTCGGAGTGTTGACCACAATCGCGCGGCTGCGGTCGGTGATTGCGGCCTCGATATCTTCGATCCGGGGAACATAGCCATTGACGCGCGTTTCGACATGGACGGGCTTTCCCCCGGCGATCAGCACCTGGGCGGGAAATGTCGTCCAGTAGGGTGCAGGAATGATGACTTCATCACTAGGATTGAGTAGCATCATGGCGACGTTGAACAGTACCTGTTTGGCGCCGGTTGTAACGGCGACCTCATCGGCGCGCCAGACCTGGCCCAGTATGGCCGGAGACCTTACGGGCGAGCGCCTCGCGAAGCTCCATCATCCCGATAGGGTCGGTGTAGCGGTTGATGCCCCTGCGGATCGCACCCATCGCACCGTCCCGGATCGTCGGAGCAAGATCGGCGCAGATCTCGCCGACTGTCAGATCGACGATGTCCGTTCCTTGATCAGCAGCCGCCTTCGCCGCAGCGCGCCGCAGCCGATGATTCGAACAAACCTGTCCGCTGCGCAAGCATGTGCGCTTCCTCGAAGTTGATATCGAATGGTGCCGCTTCTTTCAGCAGCATGTTCCGTCATCATGCTTCGGCAACCAGCGATCTTCAGACAATGCCAATTCATCGTAACCCAAGAGGCTGAAGACCTCGTCGAGTGTGGCAACTTCCGGCTCGATTCCGACAACGCTTTCTTCCGCGGCTATGCGGCCGCACACCGCCTGCATCCCGGCGACTGCAGCCCGCATGGCATGGTTGGCCCAAATCACGGTGGAGATGCCGGCATCTCGATAAGCCGAAACCGGCGCGCGGTAATATTTCGTTGCCACGATCACAATCGGAAGCTTGTGCCGTTGCTTAGCGAAAGCGAGGATTTCGTCCGCATCGCTCTTGCGTGAATGGATCAGGATGGCGTCGGCGCCGGCATTGGCGTAAGCATCCGCGCGCGCCAGGGCCTCGTCCAGACCGTAGCCGGCGATCAGCGCTTCGATCACCGGCCCTATTCCGCACGCGACGACTGAAGGTGCCATTGCCTAGGGAGACACCGGTTATTAACGTAACAGCGCCTTGCCGCCATTGGCATCAGCATGCCGATGTTTTCGGTTCGGCAAATTCACACTTTCTACAAAGTAGAAAACCATCCTTGCCGTTCATGCGATCGACGATCTCCCTGAACACTGGCCCCTCGAAGAGCTCTCGATATTCGTCGCGCAGGAGATTGCCCAGCACATGGCGCCGCTCGAAATCCATGCAGCAGAGAGTAACGTCACCATTCGGAAGAAGAACATTCCGATACTGCCGTTGTTCAGCACATGTCAGTGCCCCGACGATGGGCGGTCGCGTTTCAACTATCTCAGCATCGACGCTTCCACCTCTGCTACTCAGCGGCCGCGAGCGACATAGCGCTCCGGCAGGAATAATTCCGACGATATCGGGGTGGACCTCGCCCATCACCAGGAACCGAATTGAGGGGATATCAGAGTCCACCAGTTGACGAACTACGTCGAGATATTTCTGTCTGACAAGGCGGCTATTCATGTACGTGCCGTCGTCGAAAACATGAACCACAAATACCCTGAAGGGCAGCGCCTGCAAGCGTCGTAGATCGCTCCTGTCCATTCCTGCAAGCGTCGTGAAGATCCGAATGCCGTGGCCAGACATGTGAGCATGCTCGACCATTTCAGTGCAATCCGGATTGAGCCAGGGCTCAGAATAGCCGGCAAAGCTAATGTCAACAGGGGTCGGCACACGCGCCAGACATCGCTTGAAATCTTCGAGACAAAGATGCTTCACACGAGATACTGCTTTTTGCCGGCTGGCGAACTTGTCCTGGGGACAATAAGAACAACCGACGACGCAGCCTGTGGTGGTCGTTATTTCCAGGACCCTGCCGCCAGGGATGGCAGCGCGCAATTCCTGCAAGTCTGTCGAGTTTGATTCAACCATTTTGCGGGTCTCTCCATTTTCGGAACAAAAATTATTGCCGACGGAGGACTGACGAGTGGCGTTCTTTATGACGACTTATTCGTGCAGCTTCTCGTACGAACTGTGAAACAGCCGGGCAATGCTTTGTCTTGAACTGGGCTCGATTAGGGTTCAGTCGGCAGTCGACGCGATGTACAGAGCTTCATCATGCTGAACAACAATGCGCCTGCTCCCGGGGTGCCCAGCGGTCACGACAGTGAGCGTAAAGGGAAAGCGCTGCGCTTGCGAGCGTGACGCGGCTCCGCATCGTTTTCCGAATCAGCAGAACATGAAATCCGACGCGGTCAAGCCCAAGCCGGCCGAGTAGCAAACTGTGCGCGTTGCCCAGATGCGCGAAGTCGTCCACGTGGTTATCGGAGGTAACATAACCCAACTCCGCGGTCATGGTGATATCGCCTGCAGCCTCCCCCGAGATACTCCTGGCTGCGGCCGAGCCATCGGCGAAACTGTGATCAGTGATCACTACGGCGCGCTCGCCGTTCGCGCCATTGGCGGGGCCGCTGTAGAAGGTGTCCACCTGATTGCCACGCGTCGCATGATTAACGAAATTCGCTCCAAGACCATCGCTGCCGCATCGAAGGCGAAAGTATCTTGAGCTGGGTCAAAATCCACGGTGTGGTCCACGTTCGGCCCAAAGTCTCGGTCGACCCGGGAAGCGGGTCGTGGAACTGGAACACAAAGGTGTCGTGGCTGGCACCTCCAGTCAAAGAGTCCCTACCGTCGCCCGCGAAGACAGTGTCGTCGCCGAGGCCGCCGTAGAGGTAGTCGTTACCCTCGTCGCCAAAGACATGGTCATTGCCCTCGCCGGCCGAGATGGAGTCGTTGCCGGCACGACCGTCGATCCAGTCATTTCCTGTGGGATCGAGGATCATATCATCACCATTGCTGTCAAAGGAACCGTTGCTACCCTGGTCGCCCAGAATTTTCTTTCCCATCGCGAACCTCCTTATGAAACAGCCCGCTATGCCACGGGACTCAGTCATATTCCTTTTTGGGCAATTTGAGTAATTGATTGTTTTTATAGAACGCATCGACATAGAGGATGCATTCTCGTGCGCTTCGCCTCAAATTGAATTTCCATGACTTAATCCGAGCCGTGGTGCGATCGGCAATGACGTGCCGATCTCCTCAACGAACCTGGCAGGCAACCAGCCCGCCTCCTGAACGAGGCCCCAAATTCTAGCATCCCGTGGTCCAGAAACATGGGGTAATATCAACACTCGCATATCGCGGCATAATTGGATTTACATAGGCGGCATAATTTGCCCGACACGCATTCAGCCGCCACGGCTGCGCTCGATTTGCTCGATCAATGCCGCCAGGGTTGCCAGATCATCTGGACGCACGAACGACCTACCGGCCGCGACCTGAATGAAAACATCGGGATCGTCGACGTCCGTCCATGACGCAAGCAGCGAGCGAAGCCGCCCATCCGCGTCGTAGAACATCACGCGGTCCTCGCCCCAGTTCTGCTTGCGTGTCGATAGCACGAAGCGCTGGCCGCGCCACGGATGGAAGGGGCGCGTGAGCGCAGGTGCTCTTGGCCTTCTGCCGGATCAACGACATCCCGGAACCACCCATCAGAAGGCAGCCACTGCCTTCTGACGGGACGCCTTGCTGATCAAAAGATCGCTTTCCTCTTCGAGAACCGAGATTGTCGGAGACTACGACCAAATCGCCGTTCGTGATTTCCCGCCTTCCATACCTCAATCGGGCAAAGCGCGACGCCATGGCCGGCGATGGCGGCGGTCGCAAGCAGATTGAAGTCCTGAAACACCGGACCTCTTGGCGCTCCAGACGATGATACGCCTGCCTTCGTGAACCACTGCTGCCAATGAGCAGTCGCCTCGTCGTGCAGAAGGTCCGCTTCCGCGATCTGCTCAACATTCGCAAGCTCACCTTTACTCTCGATAGAGCATGGGCTCGCGACCGGTTTGTTGACCCGGGAAAAGAGCCGCGTGCATAGAATTCCGTACGAGGTGTCGGCGCCGAGGGTCACCAAAACGTCACAGCTGGTTTCGCGCAAGCGCTGGGCGGCCGAGGCATAAATCACCCTGACCGTGATGTCTGCATGCGTCGAGGGGAACGCTGAGCGCCGGGATCAGCCAGCGTGTCGCGATTGATCGAATGCAGGCGACGATGATTTCCGATCTCGTCCCTGAGTTTCAAGAACCCCCGCCTCAGCGGCTATTAGCGGGAGCTCCGCGGGTCCTTCCTTATTGCAAATGGATCCGTACTGACTGCAGTTTTCATCGAGGGGCGCGATCAAGGAAAGACTATGTTGTGCCTGACACCGGTCGTGCTGGAAGGTTGCTCCGCGGCGACCGCCTCGCCGTGAATATGAGCGTGCAGCGCCGTCAAGCATAGATCCGCGTTCTTTTTATCTCGTTTGTGGGACGGGGCGAATGTGAAGTCGGCTTGTTCATAAAACGGCCTCCGCTCTCTGAATAGTTGGGCAATCTTCTGCTTCCGATTGGTACCTTGCATCAGCGGGCGGCTCGTATCATGCTTGAGGCGCTTCTCGATCACTTCGAGCCCGGTATTAAGCCAGATCGAAAGCGCTTTCTTGCCGATGAGGCGCCGGCTCTGCTCATGCAGGATCGCGCCGCCACCGGTCGCGATCACCACAGGCCCTGTCTTGAGCAAATCAGCGATCACATCCGCCTCCAACTTCCTGAAATACTCCTCGCCATCGACCTCGAATATCTGGGATATCTTTTTACCGGTTTTTTCCTTGATTTTTTGGTCTGTATCGACGAAGGGCAGCCTGAGCCGCTTCGCAAAGGCTTCGCCAATGGTGGATTTACCGGCGCATGGCATGCCGATGAGCACGATCGGCCGCATGCCGATGGCCGCGACAATCTCCCTTGCCTCCGTGGACCTGGCGATTTGAGGCATGCTTGGCTGTGCGACAGCTTGCAATTCAAGTGCCATAGCGGCACTTCCCCCGCGAATCTTTTCTATTCCCCAATGAGGTATGCCCACGGCGTCATCGGGAATCGCGACGTTGCTGCAGACCTTTCTAGTATGCTGCGCGAGTTCCTCCGCCCGCCGCAAAGCATCTGCGCCCGCTTCTTGCCGCAGCCCGTCCTGCTTCTTGTAGGCGTCGTGGTTCAAAAGCTTGGCCCGATAGCTTCCTGGCGTATGGAACTCCACCTCGAAGCGATATTTGTCCGGCGTGGTGAGCACGGTCTTGATGCCGATGAAAGTCGGGGTCCGTACTCTGAACCAATTGGTCGTGCTGATCTCGGCATAGCCCAGCTCGTCGAAGGCAAGCATGGCTTTCTTGAAGGCGCGCGTAAAATCCTTGTCAGGGACTTCGAAGACATGGCGTACGGCGTTTTTGATGAGCTGCGAGTCGCATGGCCTGATGCTCATCCCTGTGAGTTGGTCAGTCATGGAGGCTTTCGATCGCAAGCGGTGCTCCAGATGAGGCATATTCACCTGGATGTCCGCTGTCCTCAGGCTTGTGGCAACCCTAAGTGCCGCCTCGGTGATTTTGCTTTCTTCGGCCTGAGCGCGGGTAACTTCAATCGTGGCGCGCTCTAAGGCCTCCTCGCGGCTGAGCGTGATCATCATGGCGGAATCCTCGAGGGCAGACCGGCGGCCAGAGGGTGGGGGCAGAATCCCCTCCTCTGTTGCGAGTTTGAGCGAGGCTTCCATGACTGAAGCTGCCAGCGTGGGATTGTTCTTCAGGTCTTCCAAGGCCGAATCGACACGGAGCGTTCCGTGTTTGAGGTGCGCCGCCATGTTCTTGACGTAGGGGACGGATCTCAGCCCCGGCGCCTGTGAAAGCAACTGCATAAGTGTCCCGCTCTTCCTCATGAAGAGACGGGCGCCAGTGTCGGATTTATATGCGTCGGTGGCGACCTTGATGCCGAGGCTCAGGAGGTTGTTTGCACTTTGTACGAGGTCGTCGGGATTGTAGCCATCCGGGCGGGGATGAATGCGCGCAGGATAATGGTCGAGCAAGAGCTGGACGCGGTCTCGCGGCTGAGGAGTTGCCGTATAGGTCTCCGCCAGCTCCGGGAAAAGCTCGCAGAACGGTGGGCTCACAGTGAGCTTTGCGCCGCTCACGCCTACTGTGTCGGGCTGGAGCTGCGGGTCAGGCCTCGCTGCCCATGCCATGAGGTCGGCGACGAGCAACTCGGCCAATTCGCGGGCGACCGGATTTTTGGCGACCTCAACCTCGTCCCTAGCTCTCGCGATCGTGTTGAGGATGTCCCCGCTACTTACTTGTTCCTGACCCAACAGCCGACCGATCTCTCGCCCGAGCTCGTGGTGAATGCCCTCATATGTGCCGAAGATTGCACGCTCGGCAAACCAACGGCGTCCTTCATGGGATTGAGCCAGAAAGCTTCGCTGCAGGCAGCTATAGGTTTCCAGGGTGTTCTGCGTGGCGGAGAGGATCTGGCGGCCACGACTGAATTGGTAGCCATCCGCCGCGATCGCCGGGCTATGCGACTTGGGCGGCTTGAGTGAGCGACGTCCGCGAGCTTGCTCCTTTTGATCGAAGGCACGCACATGCTCATAGAGCTGTGGCCGGTCCCCGACGATAACGACGGTATCCCCGTCAAAGTCACCATCAAGCTTATTCTGTTCGCCGGTCGGGACAGCAACCAAAGACCCCGGAGCGAACACCTCGGTCGCCTGCAGGATGCCGACGCAGTCGACCGGTGTGTCCACCTTGACGCGGTCCTTGCTCTGCGTCCAGTTCGAATGGCACTTGACGTCTTCCGCAGACATCACCAGCCCCCGCTCGGCGAACTCGGCCGGCCACATCTTATCTGGGACCACGATCAGAATGCCTTTGGCAAAAAATATCGGATCGTCGGCAGTCAGCTCCTGTCCCGACTTCTCGGCGACATTAAAGCTGTATTGGATGGCCGTGCAGCTATCGAGAAACAGGGCGGTCGGGTCGCGATCGACCGCCGACCTGACTTGCTCGGCCGCGAACGGGCGCAGGTTGGGCTTGTCATAGGGGGCTCGCCCGATCAGCACACCGCTCGTCCCGGTCAACGTCTCGCTTTTGAGCGTCGGCACATGGAGGCAGTTATCACTGGACGGTACGGCAACTGCGCCGGGACCGTCGATGTGTCCGGCCGTTACGGTGCGAAACAGCTCTTCGGACGTCAACTCGCGCCCTTGTCTGCTCTCGAGCCACTTGGTGGCCGTCTTTCGCACCTCATCGGCCACCAGTTCGCTGCGCGGATAATGTTGCAGCGCCGATGCAGGAATGGAGGATCTCCTTCGCTCACCAAAGGCAGGCAGCCGGTCAGGACCTTGCTGTGGACCGGCCCGGCGAACAGCCTGCATACGCTCGGCCAGGGAAGCCTTGATGAAGCCGCAGCCGTCATGCGGTCGCAAGGCAATCGAGCCTTGCGGGCCGGTCAACCTGAAGGGGTGCGCCTCGATGGCCCGGCGGTCCGGCAGCAGCGACAGTTTGAAGGCGCCTTCCAGCGCGTAGTCGTGAGGTCCCAGGCCGTTGATTGCCGGAGGCGCCGCAAAGCCCCGGCGCTGCGTGTAGTAATATGCCTCTTTGAAGGGGGCCCAAGCGCGCGATAGCTGCTCGAACGCCGTGCCCGGTGCGGTTTCGGCGTACGGAATCGCCAGCAACTTTCCCCCGCCGGGCGTGGCTGCCGCCGCACCCGGAGGGCGGGCGGCGACCTGCGACACGGTCTGATTTGGCGGTTTTAGCTTGCTGCCGCCGAACAGATCCATGCGGTACGGCACACCCTCGACGGTGAGCGTACGTGCCAGCATGAAGGCGCTCGGCTTTCCCGGTAGCTGCACCGCAACCACTGGCAAAGCGCCCGAGGTCAGGCGATGAAAAATCGAATAGCGTATCTCCGGTTCTGTGGCTATTCGCCGGCCCTGCATGTCTACCACCGGCAACCGCATGAGTCCCGCCTCACCTTCGGGCGGTCTGGGCTCGTGGTCCATGGCTCGAAGCACCTGATGGACATCGAAGACCGACGCGGGATGTTGGGCCTGGACTACCGCCGCGTTCCGCGCCATGAAGGTGTCCAGCGCATCGACTGGGCTCTCCGCTTCGATTTCCGCGATCACGTTCCAGCTCATGTTGGAAAGATCGCCTTCGATGAGGTCCCGCGTGCTGACTAGGATCTCCTTGGTCTTGCGCCGCAGCTCTTGCTGCCTCAACCGCAAATCGGACTTCACGCCTTCGACATGCGGTCGCCGGTATAATGCCTCCAGGCTCACACGGACTTTGAGTACTTGATAGATCGACAAGGCGGGACAACGACTGGAGGCCGGTCCACGGATGCGCTCGGCATTACTTGCTCTGAGATGGGCCTCGATCTTTTGCTCGACGACCGGCTGAATGTCGTTCAGCAAGTTTAGAGCCTGCCTCCGGTGCCAGTGCAGTTGCTTCTGCGGGCTGCGCGCCAGCGGCAACAAAGCGGCGCAAAGATTACCCATGGTTTCGAGGTTATTGTTGATGACAAAATCAGCGGCACGGAGCAGCACGGTGAGCCGCTCTAGCCCTGCTCGCGCTAGGAAACTCAGGTCATCAAATAGCTGGGCCTTGGCAAGCGCCTTCAACAGGGTGGCGACGCTGAGAGCGTCTGCCTGCCCCAGTCTATCATCGGCATACTGAAGGTAGTGGGCTAGCTGGTGTAACCGATCCTTCACCAGACCGGTCTCAGCAATCTCTCCGAAGTCCTCCCCCTTCGTGATATGTCGCGCCAGAACATTGGCAATAACGCAGAGCTGAGGAGTGGTGAAGGCCCCGAATCGCTGGCCTCCGGCGCCGAGTTGGCGCGCAATTTCCACTATCGCCTGGTGGCACGCCGCTTCCTCCGGCCATTTGCTGAAGCCGTTCACCAGGTTCGCCAGGTGCTGCGGAGTAAAATCAGCGATGCGGTCGGCGCGGCGAAGCACCTCACCGACAATCGCGATCGAGGCGCGGCGAGTGTCCTCCTCTTGTGGCCATTTGCTGAAGCCGTTCACCAGGTTCGCCAGATGCTGCGAGCTGAAGTCAGCCAGTCCTTCTGGCCGGCGAAGGACTTCACCGGCGATCGCGACGATGGCTTCGCCGCAGCCCGCTTGTTCGGGCCATTTGCTGAAACCGTTCGCGAGGTTCGCCAGCCCCTGCTGATCAAACCCAGTGAGCTGCTCGGCGCGGCGAAAAATCTCGTCAGCGATCACAAGGAGGGCTTCGCCACAGCACGTCTCGTCAGGCCATTTGCTGAAACCATTCGCGAGGTTTGCAAGGCCCTGCGGATCAAACCCAGAGAGCCGGTCGGCACGGTGAGAGACTTCGGTGGCGATGCTGACGATACCACCGCGGCAGCTGTCGGGCCACTTGCTGAAGCCGTTCACCAGGATCGCGAGCCCCTGGGGACTGAACTGAGACAGTCGGCCTCGTCGGCCGGTGAGCTCCTTGGCGATTGCAGCTGCAGCGCGGTGACATTCTACTGTTTGTGGCCATTTGCTGAAACCATTCATGAGGCTCGCAAGGTCTTGCGCACTAAAATCATTCATCGAGGCGCCACAATCGGTGCGGCGAATAACCTCTGTGGCCATCACGGCTACGGCACGGCCACAATCCCACGTTTGCGGCCATTTGCTGAAGCCGTTCACCAGGTTTGCCAGGTGCTGCGGATTAAAAGCGTTTTTCAAGGCGCCACGATCGGCGCGGCGAATAACCTCTGTGGCTATCGCGACCGCAGCACGGCAACAGTCCCCCATTTCCGGCCATTTGCTGAAGCCGTTCATCAAGGTCGCCAGTCCCTGCGGGGTAAAATCAGCGATGCGGTCGGCGCGGCGAAGCACCTCACCGACAATCGCGATCGAGGCGCGGCGAGTGTCCTCCTCTTGTGGCCATTTGCTGAAGCCGTTCACCAGGTTCGCCAGATGCTGCGAGCTGAAGTCAGCCAGTCCTTCTGGCCGGCGAAGGACTTCACCGGCGATCGCGACGATGGCTTCGCCGCAGCCCGCTTGTTCGGGCCATTTGCTGAAACCGTTCACCAGATTGGCCAAATGCTGGGAAGTGTGGTCCGAAAGCTGGTCGGGGCGGCCGGCGCGATGACGGATCTCACAAGCGATCGCATTTATGGCGGCACGGCAGTCCTCCGGCCATTTGCTGAAGCCGTTCACCAAGTTTGCCAAATTCTGTGGATCAAAACCGGAGAGCCGGTCGGCATGATGACGGATCTCGACGGCAATTGCTACTGTAGCCTCACGAGCGTTCTGCTGTTCCGGCCACTTGCTGAAACCGTTGACCAGCAGGGCCAGACTTTGACCGTTGAGTTCCCGAAGCACTTCCCTTTGATTACGAATAAATTCGGCAACGCTAATCATTCCGTTGCGGCATTCCTTCACCCGGGGATGTCGACTGAACGACAATACGAAGAGCGAAAGCGCCTTGTTCTCGACTCCGTTTAGCGCGTGGTCAAACATCGACACCTGAGCTGCCATAGCCTTGCAAGCTTCCATGCCTGCCTGACCTCCAGCCTCCCGACTCAATGCGTTGCACGTCGTGGCATACTGCCAGGACCAGGCGCGGGCATCTTGTCCCCATCGTGGGACAAATCGACGCGTGAACTCGGCTGCGGCTTTTTGCAGGAATGTTGCATGCCCCGCTTGGCCCCGCAGCTTATGGCCATGTTCCGCGACCGCGCGAGAGAATGTGGCGATGTCGCTAACGAAGCAAAGATCGTGTAGAGCGTCATTAAGGTGTATTTCCTCAAGGTGTGTTGCCGAGCTTGCGACTTGGGCACCCCGCGCGGCTACATCCCATACACGTCGTCGTGTTTGCGCATCCATGCCGGACACGGTGTGCCCGTGAGGTGAAAGCGCGTCTGACTGCGAGCTTGAGGGTTGTTGATCATGTGGCCAGGATGTGTCATCAGAACGCAAATAGCTCTCTTTTCGAACTGGCGCGCCAGCCTCGGGCGATGAGGGAAGACCGCTCCACGGCTGCACGTGCCGCCGTGGCGCCGTCGCTGCACGTAGCGCAGCGCTCAAAATTCGACGGGCGCCAGCGAAGGGACCGGAAGAGCTGTCCCCAAGTGCATCATCGGCACGGCGCGCGATGCGAGCGCAGGATGTCCCTGTATCTTGAGGCCTAGAGCGCGTCGGCTCCACGACCGAACCGAATGATTGGCAGCCTTCTCCAGGGGCAAGACTTGATTCCGAGCGCGAACTGCTCGGTCCGCATGTGCCATCGGCTCCAGCATCCTCGATGTGCGACTTCCCAAGTCTGCCGATGCTCGTCATAATTCATCTCCGATGGAGGCGAGAATGCGCTGCCTATAGGTTCTAGGAAATCGATGGGGGGATGAGGCGTAGGAATGCTACCCCCGACCGACGGCTGGATGCCAGGGTGGCGGGCTTGGCTGAACTGACACTTGGCACTGGCGAAATGGCAGGTGGAGACATCCACCGCCAAAAGTTCGCCGAATCAATGCTGACGGCCGGCACTTGACCGGCTTGGTTCACGTTCCGCCAAAGCTCGTCTTGATCAAAACGTCGCACTGGCGACTGGGAAGATTGATCCACCGACGGCCTAGAGCTGCCTCCCTCAGAGCGCGAAACGCCCTCCCCGGCCTGAGATATCGGGCAAGCATCGTCAATCCGGAACGAACACTTTTGTTCCACGTAATCAAGCCTTAGCAAGATAGACCAGCGACTCGTGACCGAAGCTAGCGATTGTGCTAATGAAGTCTGCTCCTTCGAGACCCTTGAGAACGGATTGCGTTTTGGGTGCACTCAAGGTTTCCGACCGCTGTGCAAAATGAGGCTGAGCAATCGATGATGTAGGTTCTTCATCATCAACAACTGCTGCGAAATCACGCGAGCAACTACAGCCGGACAACAAGTCACATTATCATTCGGTGCGACGGGATGCATGGAGATGGACCTCTTTGGCCTTGGTTTCTGTGATGGAACGGCACTATGAGATCAAGCAAAGAACGTGCCAGTCGGATATGGAGCAGTAAGCACACTCGCAGGCGGTCGGCACAAGAGATTTTCGCATCACAGTTCCCACAGGGCAGAGCGGATCTTTGTCGACTAACGGAAGGTGGCGTCGGCTGTCGAACAGATGGTCCGGGCGCATCTATTCCGTCGGCATCTCGTCTTGGCGTTCGCCGGCGACGTAAATGCGCGCATGGGATGTCAGCATTGCTATGGCGATGACCAGCTCGATGGCGGAACGTCCCTGCTTCTTGCGCTCGATCGGCAGTGTGAGGCGGCGCTTCTGGCCGTTGGTAAAGCCCCGCAACCGGAGGCTCACCGGGGCCATTGTGGCCGCGGTAGCGGGCGCTGGCGAGGGTGCGCTTGATCTAGACTAAGACCAGTCATCTGGAATTAAAATTCACTACATTGTATGCTTTGACCTCTTCATTGGAGGTTGAGCAGTGGCAAATGCGACTGGCCGACCAACGGCCCCATTGGTTTTGAGCGAGCGGAGCGGGAATATCTAGAGCGACAGGTGCGCAAGCATCGTGTTGCGCGCTCCATGCGCGCTTCGCGAAAGCTGGACAGATCGATGCGAATGTGCCGTCCGATTTGGACGTTCATATCGTGATGGACAACTATGCGACCCACAAAACTGCAATGGTCAAAAACTGATGCGACGGCGGCGCTACCACGTGCACTTCACCCCGACCTCGGCA
Source organism: Sinorhizobium sp. 8-89 (assembly GCF_030124325.1). Lineage (GTDB taxonomy): Bacteria > Pseudomonadota > Alphaproteobacteria > Rhizobiales > Rhizobiaceae > Sinorhizobium. The sequence continues at coordinate 54,634 of NZ_JASKLR010000015.1, read as the reverse complement.
TCACGGATCAATCAGGTCGAACGCTGGTTTGCGGAACTGACCCGCACGCAGCTCCGTCGCGGCGTCCACACTTCGACAATGCAGCTCGAAGCCGACATCCGTAGCTTCATCGAACGCCATAACGAGAACCCGAAGCCTTACAGTGGACGAAATCGCAGACGACATCCTGACCTCCGTCAAACGTTTCTGCCAGAAAGCCCAGGACTTATGACACGAATTTCGGATTCAGGTGACGAGTGATCTAGTCGCCTGGGTTTTCTCGATGGCCTCCATCGTGTGCCCAACGTAAAGTTGCCAGGCAGCGCCTTGGTATCCACGAAATTCTTCTGCGGCAGTATCAACACCGCTGGCATATTCGACGGTGGTCGCCGAAACGCGGCTTAGGCGACAGAGCAGTCCGAACTCGTTTTGAGACTATCGGCGCCCGCATCGAGGGCGTGAACCATCTCGTAGAGGTCGCAGCCAAGGGACGGAGCCGGATGACGCCGCGCAACGACCTTTTGAAGAGGGCATCTCCTTTCGCGACATGCCGCGGCGCCAAGCGATCAGTTTTCTTAGGGGCAGACTTCCTCCAGGCGGCTGCAGACTTCCACCATCATTACCCAATCTTCGAAAGACTCCGGCCGCCATAATACTCTTCCGCCGCCTTTCGACAGACAAGCGCGTAGAACTCATCCGCATCCTCGATCGTGTAACCAGCGCCCGCGAAACAGCCACGCGCTATCTCATGGAGCGTATGCCGGATTGAGCTCGTGTCGTCATACACGGCGTTGATGCATGCCACGATTACTATGACCTCCTCCTTTGAGAGCCGCTGCTGGCCACTCATCAAGCGCGTGTGGTTAATGCAGGCGACGGCATTGGCGCACGTGAATGAATCGCCGAATCCGGAGCAGTCCTCGAAACCATTTCCCTGCTCGTTCAACTTGAAATGCGCGATGGGGAGGTATCTCATCTGTGCGATATCCGGGTGGTTCAGATCCGCGACCACTGCGGGGTCGTGACCTGACCGAATCTCCTGGATTCGGGTATCGAGTTTGTGCAGCCATGGACCCACTAAACTCGTGTTACGCTTCAGCCTGTTCTTGTCGGGATCCTCAAACATCAGAGTCGCATCGAGCTTCGCGGTTTCCGACAGTGATAGCAAACCGTGCTCGGCCAGAGTCTTCATCACGACGTTCTCGGCATGTCCCCAGTGCGCGTCCGCAGCGTAGACCTGTCTGAAGTTTAAGATAGCCTGGCCGGCCGCAAACTGGATCTCCTCGCTAAGCCCGCTGTTCCTCTGGAGCAGCGCCTCAACCATTTCGATGCATCGCTTGAGGGTCAGCCCTTTCTCACTGTGGATGGTATCTCGAAAGTGCTGTACCCCCTTGTTCACAAAAGGCTGAGTGACCGACCTCGAGGTGTATCCGTAGGCACCGGTATCCTTATTGAGCACGCCCGTCAGCGCGTATTTATTCTTCTGATTGTAAAGGGGACTCTTCGTCAGATCCGGATCATTCGGCACCTGCGGCGGCTTGTACTTGGCCACGCGCTCGTTATTCACAAGGTGGCCCTTCATGAAGGCTAGGTTCCGAACGAGTGATCCGCGCGCCTCTACGGAATCCACCAATTGCGCGACGTGGACGCGGGTCGCTGCCCGGTAATCGATCATAGTAGCGAACTGGTTGTTGCCGCAGATACGAAATGGAACGTGGGGGCGCCTACTCAAACGCTGAGCTTCGTGGCCTGCGGCGTGATAGCGCGCGTAATATTCCCTCGCCGTCGCCCGGGCCACCTTCAACCGTTGGTTGCTGGTGAAGCCCCTTTTCCCATCATGCAGCGAGGTCGTGGAAAGGGGGAAGTCATTAGCGACCTTATCATAGGTGTAGCCGGCAGCTGCAACGCACAAGCCGTACTTCACCGCTCGCGCGGCAAAGCTTGATCGGCCGCCCGTCCCGCTTTCCGTCGTACCTTCCCCGCTATGCTTTGCCCGGTCGCCGTATGGCAGTTCAGGGCTCCTCGCAGGTGGGGTCTGCGTGTTCCGAGAACACAGCGAGCTAAGTGAGTGAACCCCTTCGCGGAACGCAGTCATCGCACTCGGGGCCTCTGCCAGTCGGTCAACGATCTGCTGGTTTAACGCCGCAAAGCCGCCGAGGCGGTCACTCCCGATTCGCATCGCATCACTCCTCAACTACGCCGATGATCCAGCCTCAACAGCATCAATCGGGCATGACCGCATTGATCTCGCGCAAAGTTTCGAAGCTTGGACCATCCGTTCCCCACTTCGGCGACTAGAATCCACATTGAAACGGCGCCAATATGAAATTGCAGGGGCCTACATCCGGAAGTCGGCCGCCTCGATTATCAGGTGCTTTCAGGTACAAGAGATGCTTGATTATCTCGCGTAGCCGACCCACGAGACGGGTTATCTGAAAAAGCCGCGCTCGCATCCGATGTGAGGTCTTTCTGATGCACTTTCTCCACCTGCGTAACGAGTAAGGCGCTTACAGCCTCGGCGGCGGAGGTGAGCGGAAGGTCGCGGGAGGAGATCAGGCATGCCGTCATATGCATTGGTGGATCGATGACAACCGGGATCAGGTCTTCATGGCCGGCAATGTCCGACAGGTCGCTCTTGGGAACGATGGCACTGGCGATACCGGCCTTGACTAAGGAGAGCGCACTGCTAAAGGTGTCGACCTCCGCAAGGCAGTTCGGAACTACGCGGGCCGCCTCAAACGCCCGGTCCAGTGCATTGCGAATTGTGCTCGGCCGTGTTGGCAGAACAAGAGGAAGCTCAGCCAAGCACTCGAGCGGAACCGAGGATTCCACGTCTTGTGCATGCGCCGGCCGGACCAGGGACAATGGCTGATGAAACAGCGGCTGGCGCGCAAAGCCTTGAGCGGGCTCATCCTCAAACACGACGCAGATGTCGAGCGCGCGTGATTCGATGAGCGGCCTCATGTGGAGGAAGTCTCCCGTGATTAGACGCATTTTCACTTTTGGGAGTTCAGTCTGGCAGGCGCCCACAAAGGCGCTCGCGAAGGAAGCAGCGAGCGCCGAGGACATGCCGACCCTTACCGAGCCTTCCGGTTCTCCCGCCGTGGAGCGAACGATGCCGTGCAGTTGTTCCACTTGCTGCAGGATGGAGGCGGCCTCTCGATACAAGGCCTTGCCCTCCCGTGTCGGGCAAACGCCCCGGACGCTGCGGTGCAGGAGCGGGACGCCAAGCTCGGCTTCCAAGGCAGCAATCTGTTGACTTAAGGCCGGCTGCGCCACGTTGATTGCGGTCGCAGCCCGGCAAAAGCTACCAGCATCCACGATGCCTTTGAAATAGCGGAGGTGGCGTAGTTGCAAAAACCTTGAAAACATCTAATTGCGCCTAAAAGTCACCGGGTGGCCGTTGCGTTGCTGATGCGGGTGTCTCTCATGCTCTGCCGGCGATTGGAAACAATCCCCGACGCGTACCGAATAGACGCGGAGCGCCAAAAACTCGAAAGCACGTGGCTGCCTGCACGGGGCGGCAGATGTAGTCCCGGCAGTGAGCCGCGGGCCGCCGGAATCTGACCTAGGTCACTCACCGGATGTTTCCAATAATGCCATTGAGGGCGTCGTGGATCACTTTGATGAGGGTCGAATCCAAATTCACGAGTGTAGTATGCCTGTTCATCGCGGATTGGAGGCGAAGCTGATCCATAGTGTTGTCTGGATTCATATTTGCCATGTAATTTCTGAGATTTTGTTCTGAGGTCACAACATCTCCGCCTACGTTGGAATTTATGGTATTGAAATCCATTATCTTCTCCCAGATTGGAATTGGTTGGCGTGATAACGCATCCATGTTGTATCAACCACCTCTCTTGCGGCAGTTATCGAGTCGGCAATGGCAGATAATACTTCGAACGCCTGCCTCGGAACGCCGACATCCATCTCGCGTTTCAACGATTCCCGCCATTTTTCCAACTCTGTATCAACAGCAGATCTGTATGTGCCATCGACATCATTGAAAAGCTGCCTCTGTAGGTCAAACATGACCAAATCCTCACTCATCATTGAGCCTCCTCTGCTATCCATTTCGGCTTGCTTGGATAAAGAACATGCACGTCAGACTCGCCGATATGCACAAGTACTCCGTCACGATCGATGGCGATGATCTTGCCGACGTGATCGACGTTATCGCCAACTTTCAGGTGCATTCTATTCTCAATAACGATGAATGGAGTCGGGCCGAGGTCTAAACCTGTCGGCGCCGGCAACCACACGGGCGAGAAGCGCGTCTCAAGTCGGATGTGAGGTGAGAATTTCTTCTCGAAGCGAGAAGAAACAGCCGTCCACTCGTCGTAGGCGGCCGGTGACAACATTCCTGAGACAAGTACGACGTGTGGCTTCGTCACTATGCGAATGGAGCGGCGTAATTGCGTTGCTGTGGCCGTCTCCAGGAAAGCGCGGGCGCGCTCGGGTGTTGCGATCGCATCATCAATTTTGTGCGCCCCGGGAATATCCTGCTGCAGGCGAAGAAGCGCCGCTTCGACGCTCGCGTCGCTCGGACCGTATCCAGTCAGCGCAATCTGTCCTGCGTCTCCCACGCGAGCGCTGCCCTCGATGCCGAACGCCCGCAAGACCGTCGTTGCGAGATCAATGAGCTTTGCACCGGACGGAGTGGCCGGCCGTCTTTTCGGTGCGACTTCAGCCGTTAGTCCGGCGCCGCGTAGGGCGGCTTGAAGCTTCTTACCCTCTGCAGGTAGTAGTTCGCTGTCGATGACGAGCCTTTCACCGGAGAGACTGAATTTGATGTCGTGTGCAACGCCCAAATCGCGAAGGACATTTCGTGCTATCTTGATGCGATCAGTAGCCGAAACGGCGGCCAAGGTGAGAGCGGGAACCCATTCCATCCCTGCCCAGACCCCAGTGCATGTGATGATCAGGAAGCCGCAAACCAACGCGCCAAGCCGCAATTGCCGGGGTATGGGGCCCGTTGAGAGAGGTGTTTCGTGGCCCTCCAGAACCGATAGCTTTTCAAGCGAAGAGGAGGAGAGATGCGGCGCGTCCAGCATTTTATCCTCGAGCGTAGAGACTACGTCGGGAAAGCTGTGCCCGGCGAGCATGACACCGAAAATCGTCCGCCCGACCTCAACTGGAGTGCTCGGCTCAAGAATGATCGGCTTGTCTGTTGGGAGATCTCGACCGCCAACGCGCACGCCCGGCGCGAGCGCTGTGATCTCGATCCTTCCCGCCGTGATCGCGATGGAAAGATGCGACCCAACCAGTTCCGGATCGGCGAAGGTGAGATCATCGGTGTCTTGGCTACCGATCAACCAAACTCCTTCGCCCAGTGATGTCTCAGCACCCCGGTTGGGGCCGGACAACACGCGTAAGGCCAGTTCGGCCTGCTCACCCGTTTGCTGTGTTGTGGCATTCTTCACGGCAGCGATATCCTTGCCAATGGCTGTACACAGATCTCGGGAGTAAGCTCCTGATACGAGAGCACTGGAAGGCCGTGGAAATCGGCTTCAATAATCTTGCGCAAGTATCGGCGGATATCCATGGAAGTCAGCAAAACCGGCTTGTGCGGCTGCTGGTGGAGGTCGCCGGTCGCCTCTCTCATTTTTTCGATGATCTGGCGTGTGGTAAGAGCGTCGAGAGCGAGATAGCTGCCAGCGGAAGTCTGCCGAATGGCGTTACGCACTATGTCTTCCACGTCCGGTGTCAGAATGTAGGCCGGCAACAGATTCATGCTGCAATACTGGAAGCAGATTTGCCTCTTCAGCGCACAGCGGACATGCTCGGTCAGTAGGACCGTATCCTTTTCCTTCTGGCCCCATTCGAGGAGTGCCGTGAGAATGGTGCGCATGTTGCGCAGCGAGACTCCTTCGGACACCAGTCGCTGAAAGACTTCAGAAATCGTCTGCGCAGGAACTGAGCGCAGCACCTCTTTCACGAGTTCCGGGAGCCACGCTTCCACCTGGTTCAAAAGTATTTTCGTTTCCTGAATTCCGACGAATTCATCAGCATGTCGGCGGAGGACATGATCAACATGATAGCTAAGGATCTGAACGGGCTCCAGGAATGGGATGCCGGCAGCTTGTAAGGACTCGCGGTGTGCAAGGTCCACCCAGACTGCCTCGATCTGAGGCAAGAAGCATTTATCCAGTACATAGGGAATGCCCAAAAGGTCGAGAGTCTCGGGCGTCTCGCGTGCCAGAAGGTATTGCGACCGTAGCTCTCCTTCACCACACGGTATTTCATGCAGCATGATGATGTAGGCTCCGTCCTTGCAGCTATCGTTGACCCGCAGTTTGATTTCCGGAAGGGGAATGCCGAGATCGACAAGAATTGTCTGCCGCACGGCGGCCACCGCCTCATTCAATAGATCTGGCTGGGCGATTAGCTGAACGTCGTGGCCAATATCGACCATCACAGGTACCGTCAGCACGATGCCAAGCTCGGCAGCCCCATCCAACGCCGGTGAAAGGACGCCGCCGTTCTTCGAGCCGGAATACAACACCGGGGCTGAATGCTGCCGACTGCGCTGCAGTAGCCAGCCACCGCCCCCCGCCAGTGCTGCCAAGATCACGAAGATCACCATGGGGAAGCCAGGCACGAAAGAGAACAACAGGAGGATGAATGACCCGACGATCAGTGCACGTGGCTGTGCGCTGACCTCTTCGCCGATTTCACTGCCAAGATCGGCGCCATTATCGTCATCACTTACCCTCGTGACGATAAAGCCTGCCGTGACGGCTGTGAAGAGAGCTGGAATCTGACCGACCAGCCCATCCCCAATGGTGAGGATCGCGTAGACCTCAAGCGCCTCGTACAAGCCCATTCCCTTTTGCAGCGAACCAATCGCGATGCCGCCTATGATGTTCACCGCGATGCTAATCAAGCCGGCGATGGCATCACCCTTGACGAACTTCATGGCACCGTCCATGGCACCATACAGCTGACTCTCGCGCTCGATCGCGACACGGCGCCGTCGTGCCTCTCGGATATCGATGCTGCCAGCACGCAGGTCGCCGTCGACGCTCATTTGCTTGCCTGGCATTGCATCCAGGGAGAAGCGTGCAGCGACCTCGGCCACGCGTTCGGAGCCTTTGGTGATGACCACAAACTGCACAATTGTGATGATCAGGAAGGTGACCGCACCCACTACGAGATTGCCGGCCACTACAAATTCGCCGAATGTTCTGATGATTTGACCGGCATCCGCGCGCAGCAAGATCGTACGTGTCGCAGCGATGCTAAGCGACAGCCGAAAGAGCGTCGTCAGCAAGAGTACGGACGGGAATGAGACGAACGCGAGGGGTGACTTGATATAAACCGCCAGCATCAGCAGAAGCGCTGAGATGCCCAAGTTGATGGCCTGCAGCACATCCACTATGCTTGGGGGTAGCGGAATGATCATCATAAAAATGATCGCGATTAGCAACGCCACCAGAACAATATCGTTACGGCCGGTCGGCGCCGTCAGGATTTTGTGGAGAAACTTCACGCTGGCCATCCGCGCGACGTTTTCTGTAGGTCCCCTTCCGGCCAAGCCCTCACCTTGGCCCGAACGCCGAGCTGCCAATGGGCGCTGGCCAACGGCCACAGGGTGCAAACGCGGTCTTTCGCGCCCAATGGCTGCGCCGGAAACCGGCTTGTCTGGGCAGCAGCATCCGCGCAGGCTCCCGCTTGCAGCAATGCTAGACAGCGCGCATGTCCTGCCCGGCGGCACACGGGACCGAACAGCAACTTGGCGGCGTTGTCTTGGTAGCCAAATACCCTGTAAAGGTATGCGCGCACATACAGGTCGTCGCGCATGTCTAAACTGATGAGTTGTTCCGTCATTGGGATCATTCTCGTGTCAGAGCACGGCACGCCTCTCAGATAAAATCGCGCCGCGTCTGCTTGAGTACGTCAACCGCGTCGCTGGACAAATGTGATCTGGTTTGTGCGCTGCCAGCACGGACAACCACGCCTTCGCGGCCTTGGACATGAGCGCCATCGTCAAACAGAAGCCGATCTCGGCATTCATGCGCTTTCCTCCTTTTCAATGAGGATGTCCATTGCTTGCTGCATCGCCCTTAGCCCTGCTGTTCGCGTCTCTAAATCGCGGTAAACACCGGGCGGTATCATCGAGAGGAGATTCCGCGATTCGCGCAGTACCGCAATTTGGACATCCAGTCGGTCGGGCGAGATTCCGAGTCGCTCCGGAATCGGATTGACGTTCGAAGGCCCGGGTACGACGTCCCCGACAAACGGCAGTAACTGCTGCATCACCGCAGCAGGGGTCATGTCGAGCTGGCTCTGCCTCCGTATCCGCATGATCATTTCGCCGCAGCGCTCATGCACGCTGTCCAGCACACGGAGGGCCTTCAGTCCTCCAAGGATGCAATGTAACTGCGCTGGCTCGACAGAGGGACCGGCTAAGCGGATGTCTTCGCCGAGCGTACGCGTCAAGAAGGCAATGCGCTGCGCGAACCCCTCGGCGCTAAGGTTTTTAAAAAATCCTTTATATAGTCTGCCCAGCGCTGAGGCGCTCGAGACCATTGCGCGGCAGAAATTGCGCAGTTCGCCGGCGACCTGTTGATCGCCGCCGCACGCCTGTTCATCTGCTTCGCCCGGTATGTTGAGACCAGTCCGGACAGCTACCCCTTGCTCGGCCGTGCGCTGGGCCTTGCCGGTGCGGTCGGCAAGCTGGCCGAGACCTTCGCGGTACAATTCTCGCGCCGCCGGATCGAGTGGTACATTGGCATGTGAGGGACCCGCGGACCGATGGCCTGCATTGAGCAGAGTATCCCCACAGGCGGGATTGTCGCCGCGGACACCACGCAATAGCGCCTCCGGGTCGCCACGATTGAAATACTCCAACCGTTCGAGACAGGCATTGACTTCTTCATTTGCGCTGGGACCTTGCACTAGAAGTTTCTTCGAGATCTTGCGTTCGGCGCGCTCCTTCACCTCCATCAACTCAGAAAATCCAAAAGTCCGCTCTTCCTTTGCCTGCTCCAAGAGTGTGGCAAGCGTAGGGGGCAATCCCGCTCGATCGGACATTGTTTCGCCTCCAAGAGGAAATTCGGTCGCTCTGCTTCACGCCGATATGTCCGGCGCGGACCTAAGGGAGCCCGCTCCTTGTGATAACCCATCTTGACAGCAAGACAGTGAAATCGACGGGAACCGTCATTGCGCCGCACTTTACGCACCCGACAGATAAAACTTACTGTGAACAAGACAAAATAGTTGTTCGATATCACCCCATATCTCAGGCGTATCGCTGCCAAGAGAGCTGCGGACAGACCGGGCGGCAGCATGTCTTCAAATACTTGAACTCGAATGAGACTAACGCAATGGACTGCCGGCATCGGCCGCCAGCGTCCCGAGCGCCCGAAGGACCTCCGCGAGAGGTTCAATCAGGTGCGACGGAATATACTCATCGACAAGGCCATCCTCTAGGAGCGCGCGCGCCAGTCGAATGTTTCGCAACACCGGCACTCCGGCAGCGACCGCGGCATCGATCATTCGCTGCGCCAAGTGATCGGTACCGATGGCCTCAATGATGGGTAAGGGAGTGTGCTGCCGATCATAGTAAATCGCTACCGCAATGTGCGTGGGATTGGTAACCAAAACGGTCGCTCTGCGCGACGGGTCAATCATGTTCTTAGCAAGCAGCTGCGTATGGAACCGCTTGCGTCGGCCTTTGGTGAGAGGGTTGCCTTCACTTTCCTTAAATTCTTGCTTCACCTCATCCTTCGACATCATATTCTTTTTCGTGAACTGCCATCGCTGGAATGCGAAATCCACAATTGCCACCGAAATATAACTCAACCCTACATAGATCGCGATCTTAAGCAGCAGGTTACTTGTAACTGCGCTGAGGCAAGATCTACCGCAGCTCGGCGTCCAAACGAGGGCATCGATACCTTCATTCAGAACAGATACAAGAACCAAACCGAGCATCAACAGCTTTACGATCGACTTACCCACGTCAGCGAGATTCTGCAGCGAAAAGATTCTCTTGATATTCTGACTGGGGCTGAGCTTTTTGAGCGATGGCGCGGCTGCCTCGGGCGAGAAGACAACTCCGTTCTGCAGGAAGTAAGCACCTACTCCGATGACCAGGACGACACCGAGGAAAGGTGCGACCACACTTTCTACTTCACTGACGTAGACTTCGAGGAGCTGTCGCGAGACAATGAGAAAGTCCCCTTCCAGAAACGGGATAGGCTTCAGGATCATTGCCTTAAGTCGGTCTACGATGCCGGACAACGAGCCGAAAAACAAGGCGAAGAAACCAATGGTCACTGCCGCGGTTACGACTTCCTTACTGTGCGGGACTTGACCCTTTTTGCGTAGGTCCCGTAGTCGCTTGGGGCTGGGCTTTTCGGTCTTTTTACCTGTCATGTCACTTGACGACGTGGTTGAAAATCACGACAGCCGAGGGCACGTGCTTGTCGGCGGTGATCAGTACATTCGTGAGTGAAAGGATAAGCAGAAAAAGACCGACTGCGCTCTTGACCGGCATGGCGAGAAAGAAGACCTGCAGCTGCGGCGCGAACCGGCTGATCAGTGCCAAGCCCAGTTCGCTGAGGAACATGGCAACGATGGCTGGGCCAGCCAGAAGCAATGTGAGCAGCATGACGACGTCCGCGAGGCGTAGAATTTCGGTGACGAATGCCGGACCGAATGCGGGTTGGAAGCGCCACAGAGGCCAGATGTCATAGGAGCCGTAGAGTATGGCAATAACGGTGGAGAAGCCGCCGGTGACGAAGAGCCATGTGACATAAAGCTGTGCTAACAAGGCCCCAAGCGGCGAGGCTTGGTTCCCGGTTGCGCGATTCAGGAGGCTTGCCATCGTGGCGCCTCTCTGGTTGTCAATGAATGTACCTGCGGCCTCCACACCCCACACGATGGTGGCAACTGGCATCCCTAATAGGAGTCCAACGACGAGTTCCTTAAGACACAGGCCCAGTATTGGTGAAAGATACATGACGTCGAGGTTCGTAGGCTTGGTTCTCCAAGCATATGCGATGACCGGAAGCGCCCAGGAAATGATGATGCCATTGCGCGTCAGCCCAGTAATAATGCCGCGTCCGAAGATGGGCGTGATCAACATCATCCCCGACGTACGCGCCATCGCAAGCGCAAACACAACGAGGGCCATATGCAACTGAGTCGGATCGAGTGGCGACATGGAGTGGATCAGTCTAGATGATTAGGTGGGGTCACTGCGGTGACCTTAGTAGATGCACACAAGGAAGGCATTCAATCGAACTCACATCGCGCCGATCTTGTCGAAGATCTTTATCGTATAGCGATTGAGCTCACCGAACCAGCTCTCGGTGACGACCAGTACCAGACTCACGCATATCAGCTTTACCACGAAAGGAAGTGTCTGCTCTTGAACTTGGGTCAGGGCCTGCAAGACGCTGACGATCAGCCCAACCGCCGCGGCAACCAGGATTGTCGGCATCGAGAGGACCAGTGTCAGGGTGAGCGCCTCGATGGCGGTGTTGCTGAGAGTGGCGCTGTTCACGACGCCGACCCCGCGTAAGACAAGACGAGGCCGTGGATTAGGCGCTGCCAGCCATTCACGGCAACGAACAAGAACAGCTTGAATGGCAAGGATATCGTCATCGGCGAGACCATCATCATGCCCATTGCCAGAAGAATGTTCGAAATCACGAGGTCGATGACAACAAAGGGTAGAAACAATAAGAAACCGATCTTGAACGCGTCCTCCAGTTCGGAAGTGAGGAAGGCCGGGATCTGAACCAGGAAATCCGTGTCAGTTACCGAAGCGCCGTCCTGCTTCTTCCATAATTCCCGAGTCGCATTGACGAAGAACTGTCGTTCCTGCCGCGATGTGTTTTTCTGGAGAAAATTACGAACTGGCTCGGCAGCAAGTATCATCGTTTCGCTCAGCTCCCGCGTATTTTCGAATACGATCGGCTTATCTCTCACTGCTTCATAAACGCTCTTGACCACGGGCTGCATAATATAAACAGAAAGTAGGATGGCGAGCGCATTCAGGGCCATGTTCGGCGGTATGTTCTGAACGCCGAGCGCATTGCGTACCAGTCCAAATACGACGACGAGCTTCACGTAAGAGGTGACGGTAATTGCAATGAAGGGGACAACCGCGATGGCGCCGAGCAGCGTGATCAGCATAAGGGGATCAGGCAACCCGTTCATGGTTCTGCTCGCGGTAAGCGCATATCCACCACGCGCACACCTGTCCGCTCGGCGATACGCACCAGTTCGCCGGTTGCGACCACCTGTCCATTGATGCGCAAGCTAACATTGGCTGTGGCATCAAAACCCAGATCCAGCACCTGTCCGACAGCGAGTTCGCGAACCTGCCTGAGCGGCATGGTTAGCTGTCCAACATCGACGTCAACTGGCAAGTTGATGCTGTCGAGGGTTTCCGGTGGGAGCGAGTCAGGTCTATCCATTACGGGATCCACTGCTGCAAGGACGGTAAGAAGGCCATTCAGAATGGAGGCGCGAAAGCGAGGGTTGTCAGAGCAAAATAGCAAAACAGTCATGGCCCCATCGGGGGAGACGGGCGTGTTATCCAGCAGGATGACGTCACCGGGCGCGAGTTGCTGCAGATCCGCCAGGTTAAGATTGATGCGGGCGATTAGCAGAGAGAGAGAAAGGCAGATGTGATCGACTACGGCGTGCACGACGGGCAGCGCTGAGCAGCAGTCGGCGATCCAATGCAGTCCGCCGGCATCGAACTCTACCAGGCCGAGGAGGTCGCCTGGAACGTCCTGGCGAACGATCTTAAATGCGTGGGAAAGCGCTTCGGTGATCTCGGATGTGGACCAGATGGGCCGCCTACCGCACCATCGTTCCACCTGGACGGCGACATCTCGAAGCACGATGTCGAACAGGAGTTCCCGCAAGGGGTCGTTGAGAGGCAGCGCAGTCACGTCTGGCCAATGTTTGACCGCCATGGGCGGGAGGAGCGACGAGTCGACTGCGACGCGAATATTGTGGCCGCATACGCGCATCACTGCTCGGTAGTAGTCCGGTGGGAGCGGAGGCAGCGCCGATCCCGGCATCATAGCTTCGACATTGATACCCGCAAGGTTGAAAGCGACCGGCAGTCGGGTAGCAAGACGGGACACGTCGGAAGCCTCACGCGGGAGATAGCAGGGAAGATCAATCATGGACTCTTCTCAGCGACAAAGTGCCGTACTGGCTCCCACCCGCAAGATCGGCAATCACCGTCTTGTTCCTCACAGATTGGGCTGTTACCGCATACCGTCACCACGACATGGACGCCGAGCCGATCGGACAAGTCGCTCGCAAAAGCATGGCTGTGGGACTTTAGGAGGGGCCGAAGCCGCTCGGATCGGATGTGAACTCTCAGGCTGTTGGGGCGGTAACTGATGGTCACATGCGCGTTGCCAAACACCTCGCCCCCGAGCACGATGTGCACGACGCTATCGCCGACTTCGTCTTGACCAACCAGAATGTGCTCGATTATTGCTTGGGCCAACTCGGCGAGTTCGGCTGACCGAGACGGCTGCTTGGCCGATCCCAGACGCTCCACGGCATTCAGCATGGCACTGTCGAGCGAGGTGGCAAGCAAGGAAAGGAGGAGTGCGGCACTCCCGTTTTCCGCCGCATCATGTTGATCACCGCCAATCTTGTAGCCCGGGGCATCCTCGGCCAACTCGCATGTGTCCTTCTTCCCCTCTTCGAACTTTTGCGAGAACCGGTCGACATCCCGCATATGCACTCGTTTCGGCGCAGGGACCCCTTCCGTTCGCCAGGCGGAATGGTCGCATGGCGTGAAGGCCGAGATTCGAGCATTGATTACCAACGGGCGTTCTCGCATCAAACTGCCTCCACTGACGCCAACGTTCATCGCGGTGGATGACCTGATTGCCGACGGTGGAAGTAATTGGCAGGACACTGATGACGGAGAGGTGCCGAACCCACAATGGTGTCTCTCACCGGTCCACGTCTCCAGCACCCGCCACCACGCGAAGCTTATATTGGTCAATCTCTTCACGACTGAAGGAAGGGGATTCTCTTTGCAGACCATCGCCCCCACTGTGACTGGAAGCAAATACGATTTCGGTATTGGGCCAGCTGCAGATGTTATGCCCGTCGCAGCGAGGGTGCTCAGCGATTCGGCCAGAAAGATCCTGGAGCCAAGGAGGACCTGACGCGGCGCTATTCGGAGCTTGCGCCCTGAGATGACGCTGACCAAACAACACGGTAGACCATGGAATACCACCCGCAATGCCCTGTAGAGCGACAATCTGGGGTTCTTCCGCCATATTTGGTGCAGGGTCGTGGTCATCCCCGCTGCCGAATCGATATTGCCGCCGGTCTGCCTCTCATGCCCGGGCCAGCACCTTGCTTTTCAGGAGATTGTATCCCGAACGCCCGTACATCTGGCACTTGATCATCTTGAGGCGATTGATTTGCCCCTCGACCGGGCTGGTGCTCCAGGGCTCTGTGATCGCGGCTTTCACCGCCTCAATATCGCGTTCGATCCCCGCAGCAAATGACGCCAGTTCGCTGTGTCTGGCATCTGCGATCCATCTTTCGAGATCATCGTCGTCGCCACGAATAAGAGCGGCAAAGCGGCCAGCGAGTTCTGCGGCTTTTTCACGCTTTGGCGCATGTTCGTAAAGATGACGAAGGAAGTGACCGGCACGTTCGTTGAGCGAGGCAGCGTCCCGGCTGAGGAACCACGCGCATTCCCGACGCGATGGCGCACGCTCGCGTGCATGCTCCGTGAGGGCGTAGGGACCCCACGTATCATTTGGCCCGCTGATCGGGGATTCTGCATGAATCATGCAGAGAATCCTATGAGTGACAGTGTGAATCAGCCGCGAATATTTGAGGTTTTGACGGCGGCGCCGGTGCGGGCGCGACGCAAACCGCGTGACTGGCCGAACGAAGAGAAGGAGCGCCTGATTGCTGAGACGTTGTTGCCTGGGGCCAATGTCTCTGCGATCGCGCGTGCTGAGGGATTGGATCCCCCGCAGCTTTACGGATGGCGTCGCAAGGCACTGTCATCGGGGGTGGTTGCGCCCCTGACGGACACCGCGAAGAAGGAGGTCAAGTTCGCGCGCGTTGAGCCGGTAGCAAGTTCTACGGTCGAAATCGTCATCGGTGATGTCGTAGTGCGAGCCGCCGGCGATATCGAGGCGGATCACCTGGCGGAGGTACTCCGGGCGGTCCGCAAGGCATGATCGCGTCCGGCGTCATCGTTTAACGTGTCGTGCCAGTCGCGCCGCAATGCCCTGTTCCTCGCGGCATCCGTCACTTTGACGGGCTGCCGTAGGGGTCTGCGCCACGTCTCTTTGCGCAACTCGCTTAGATTAATTATTCTCGTATGCTGTATCATCCCGTGTGGGCTGGACTGAGCGTCCCCCCGCAACAAATGGTCGCCCTGCTTTAATCGGCGGAACGGTCCCGATATTGCACCAAAGGGGTGCTGGTGGATGCGGAACCCCGTTAGGGGCGCAGCGTTAAGTAACGCCATTCAATCCGTCAGGGCGTCTTAGATTTGAATCAGGATGCTGGCGGCACATCGATACCGACGAACAGTCTCGCTCCTCGACAAAATGCTACAATTCCGACTCCGCCGCCCGCTCTTCTTCCGCGGTGTCGCCGACGGCAAGGCTTCGAACCAAATTCTCGAATTTAGCCACCTCGCGGTTTGCATCACGTGCTGCCTTGTGCGCCTCTTCACGTGCCTGCAGCCTTTGGTGGCCCTCCGTCAGGGCCGCGTCAAGGCGCCTCTCGAGCACCTGTTCATACGCGTGCAGCGAGGCTATTTTCGCCTTCACCTCCTCAAGATCGGCGACAGCGACAGTTTCGCCGATTAACGCATCGTATAACGCTGCTTCTCGACGGGGACGATCTTGCTGCCATGTACGCAGTTCCGTCAGAGCGGTATCGACAGCTGCGGCAGCTTTGCCAAGGGCTGAGTGCCGTACTTGTAGCGTCTCTTCGGCACGGCGACGCCGCAATTGCTTCAACTCAAGGAGTTGATGTACCGCCTTGGGAATCATGCCAGGCACGCGGCGAGCTTATGAAGCATCGCTTGGAAGCCTATCTGCTCTCTCGTCGACTGTCGTAGGAAACTTCGTATGTCGTCTATCTTCGCGATAGCCGCATCGGCGAGAGGATCGGCTCCTTGCTTGTACTCTCCGACGCGTATTAATAGTTCCACTTCTTGGTATTTCGCCATTAGCTCCCGCAGCCTACCTGCCAGATTCTCATGCTGCGAAGAGACTATGGTGCTCATGACCCGGCTGACACTTGCTAGGATGTCGATGGCTGGATAGTGATTGGACATCGCCAGAGTGCGCGACAGCACAATATGGCCATCCACGACAGAACGGATTTCATCGGCCACGGGTTCGGCCATGTCATCGCCCTCCACGAGCACTGTATAGAAGGCCGTTATCGATCCGCAGTCGTTGTTTCCGGCCCGTTCCACGAGCCGCGGCAATGTCGCGAAGACCGATGGTGGGAAACCACGCCGTGCGGGCGGTTCACCTGCAGCGAGACCGATCTCCCTCTGCGCGCGCGCAAACCGGGTTACTGAATCCATAAGAAGCAGCACACGCTGTCCCTGATCGCGATACCACTCGGCGATTGCCGTGGCCACGTAGGCCGCCTTCACCCGCTCCACGGCGGGACGGTCGGATGTGGCAACGACGAGAACCGATCTCGATCGCGCTTCTGCGCCGAGATTGTGTCCGATGAACTCCTGCACCTCTCGGCCACGCTCGCCAATCAACGCTACCACCGTCAAGTCGACCGCTGCGCCGCGCGCCAACATCGACAGCAGGGTACTCTTGCCGCCGCCCGCTGCCGCAAAAATTCCCATGCGCTGCCCCTCGCCGCACGTCACAAGACCGTCGAGCGCGCGTACACCCAGCGGAAGAACGTTGTCGATCATACGCCGGTTCAGGGGATCCGGCGCGTCGCCGTGTACCGGCACGCGGGTTTCTGGAAGCAAGGGGCCATGGGTGGGCTCGTCAAGAGGGCGCCCGAGACCGTCAAGTATCCGGCCGAGCAGGTTCCAGCCTGCTGGAGCCATCAGAGGCTTCCCAAGCGGTATCACTTCGGTGCGGGTAGAAAGTCCCTGCAACTCCCCCAGCGGCGTCAGAATGGCGATGTCGTGCTGAACGCCGACGATTTCCGCTGATAGCTCGAAGTGGTTTTCGCGGTTGCGCAGCATGCATAGGTCGCCTATGCGCGCGCCGGGGACCGTGGCACGGATGATCGTTCCAACAATCTGAAGAACACGACCGCAGAGCCGCATCGTTGATGTCTGGGCAATCTCCCTGCCCGCAAGCTGGAAGAAGCGATCGATGTAGTCCTGCGAAGAGTTATTGAAGGCCACTGCTGGCAGCGGTTCGGACGGCTTGGACTTCACCTGATAGAGGCTCCCAGGCTGTTCCGCAGGCCGCTTTCGATCAACGCTAGCTGCGCTTCGATCGTGGCATCGACCAGTCCAGCATCAGTTTCAAGGATGCACCCGGCATCATTGACGCCCGGATCGGGGATCACTTCGACGATGGACCGCGATGTCATTGCAGTAAGGAGCTCGTTCAACCGTTTGCGAACCGATTCAACGAGCGACGGCGTTACGCGCAACCGGACGACAGAGCTCTCGCCAACGAATCTCAGACTCTGCAAAGCAATATCCACTGCCGCGTTCTCCGGTGCGACGGTATCGATAACCCGGCGTGCGATGTGCAAGGCCATGTCGACAATCCGTTGTTCATTCTGCTCCATTATCCGCAGTGTCCCCACGGCGATTGCAGTCAAACGATCCTGGATTTCCGCTTGCGCTGCTTTCAAACCCGCCTCTTTGGCTGCCGTCTCGATCATGGTCACGGACTCGCGCGCTGCAGCAGTGAGCGCGTCCGCATCGCGTCGCGCCCGATCGAGCAGTTGCTCGGCGTCCACCATCGCCTGCGCGCTGGCCGCCGGCAAGATCCGCCCTGGGCCGAGAATGCCGACCGTACCGGACGTCAGTTGAACCAGTGCGACCATGTTGGCATCGATTTGCGGACTAGGCGCCGCATGGCACGAAACGCGTCCTCGCCAGCACTGTCGTTACGGCAGGCGTCCGCAGCCGCCATCCAAATCGACGCAGGGCGGCGCAATCTCAGTCGGGCCCGCAGCACCGGGGGGATGCCGCCAATCGCAAGGCCGAACATCGCCGCACCGCAGTGGAGCAATGCACGAGGCTCGGTCGGCATCTCGGAAGCGCCGATCGCCGACATCAGTTCGACCGTTGGTCGCGGCAGAAGTACAGCATGCGAAGCGAATGCGACAGCCTCTTCTCCAAGGACGGCGCGGGCGGCCTCAACATCCACGTTCCGAAGAAGGCCCAAGAGACTGGACACACCGGTCCAAGCGCCGGCCAGACACATGAGGCGCACGGCATCAGGCGCCGGCAAAAGAGCGAACCGCACGCGTTGTGCATCGCTGGCGGAAATAATGGCAGACGGAGCAGTATATTGTCCGCGAAGCAGCCAGCGTCCAAGTTTGACGCGGATGTACGGGTCGGCCAGAGCGGTGCCCAGCGGCATCCAGTCGGGCCAATCACTCGCGATAACGATATCGAGATCGGCAGCAGGATCGGCAATGCAGCGCATCATTGCCCCCGCCCATGGCGCGTTAAGCCATTCATCCGAAGTCGCTCGCGAGCTCGTCGCGGTCATAGCTGGTTTGTTCGCTTCATTTGAGTTCATGGCACCGCCCCAAGGGGTGTGCGGCGGAAGCGCCGCCGCCACAGGAGTAATGCGAGCGCGACATTGCCCGTTAGCAACACCGCCATGCCGCCCACGAGCCCCATCAAGAGGTAAAATCGGTCGCTGCCTTCCGTCGGCGAGGCAGCCCCATCGACGGGACCCACCGAAGTATCGTCCTGGTGAGCCTCAACCAGGACAACCGAGACCCGATCATACGACAGACCCTCCAGACTATTTGCGACCAACTCCTTGATCTTCGGCACGATCTGATCAATGGGTGCGCCAGGTGTGTAACGGACGAGCACACCAGCACTTGAGGGTGAGGGCGTATTAAGGTCGTCATCCGCGTTTTCGGGCAAAACCGCATGGACCCGCGCATTGAGCACGCCGTCGATACTGGTCAACGTCCGAGAGAGTTCCTGTGTCGTACCATAAATAAAGCGCACACGCTCCTCTGTCGGCGATGAGATCATCCCTTCTTTGCTGAAGAGAGTCGCCAAATCAGCGAAGTGTTCGCGAGGCAGCCCAGCACTATCCAACACATCCATAGCACGCGGCAGGTCCTGCGTGGGCACCGAAAGCGACACATTACCCCTGCTGTCTGTCGCCCTTTCGGCATGGATACCTTGACGCATAAGGGATGCCAGCATTTGGTTAGCCTCACGCGCAGAAAGATCGCGGTAGAGCTCTATCTTCGATCCACAGCTCACCAACGTGAGTAGCACAACAGGTGCCACCACCCGCTTCAACACACACGACACCCACGCCATTGTCCCTCATTGGCTTTTCAGGAATGTATCGAGACTTTCGGTAGCCTTTCCAACCACCTTGGCCGCAATGCCGTACTGCAAGGTCATGGCCGATAGCGCGAGTTGCGCTCGCAGCCAGTCAACCGAGCGGATTTCCTCCAAGTTCAAGCGCTCTGTTGCCCTGCGAGTGGCTTCAACGGCTTCGGTAAGGCTCGTGCTCAGGTTCTCCATCCCGCTGAGCATGCCATCGGGTGTGCGAACGACGTCAGGTCCATGCCCCTTCTCGGTCGACTCGTCGGCAGCAGTAATCAGTAGTGCGTCGTCGCGTTCCAACGCCGCTGGCCGCTCGAGTGCAGCACGAAAGGCCTCTATGGACTCAGCTGGCAATATCGATGCGGCCGATGTGTCCGCCATCAACTTGGCCGGCAGTGTTTGCGAGAAGATGTTATTCACGCTGCTCATCAGATGCTCCGTTCTGCAGTATGTGCCGGCACCGCCTTGCCCAACGCTGAGAGGAGCCCGTCGAGGCCGGGGTCGCCACCTGGGACACGCCCTAGCACAGTACTGCTTTCGCTAAAGCGCCCTGCGACCTCAAGAGCCAGGGCTTGAAACGCCATTCCATATGCGTCATTCGCGTCGGCAAGAGGACGGAGACGCTCCAGGGCTGCCTCAATATCGCCTGCCGTCAAATCTGCAAAAGCGTAAGCAATAACGCACTCCCGGCTGCCCGGCGCCATTGCGTCGAGCCCCTTTGCGATCCGCCTCGCCCGCACGACGTCGTTCGTGATGCAAGCCAAGAATGCCGTCGCGGCCAGATGTCTGCGGAGATCAGACAAGGTAGACATGTACGTCGAATTTCTCCTTGTTCGTGATTGTACGTTGCCTGCCAGTAATGCACCGATATCTGGTCACTTACCTCATCAAGAAAAAACCATCGTGCCAGGTTCCCGCCAGCAACGGCACGGCTATGAGATCAATGCTGCTGACCAGGTCCGTAAGCACTCGATCGGCGCTTCTGCCGACAATCAAGCCCTTGAGACAATCAACTCCTATGAGCATTTAATTCACCCAACCGGTCGGCGCAAATACAATGCCGGTATGGGGTCAGACTGGCTGCTTATGGATAATCGATGCGCGCGTTTCATCGCTCGGTCCGCCACAACAGTTTGAAGCGGCCGGCTGCGCAAAGTGGTCTGCGAGACCTAATCGGACAGGTGCGTTTTTCGTAGCGGTTTGAACTAGAAAGTGCATCGGGTCTATCCGGCCATGATCTTACCGACAATCTCTTGCCGAGGCGCGCTCACCCAACGCCTCAAGATTCTGAGTGGAAGCCATCGTTTGCAGCATGTACCGGAACAGCTGGCTCTAGGGCCACGAACCGGCGGGTTCCCGCAGCAGTCGGCATCGAAGCGCATAACGGGCGCCGATGTGTTCATAGCGATCAAGTATTTTGCGCCTTGCAAGGCCTCAAGTAATGATGTGAGCGAATGTTTATGTCTGGGGCTTGATGGCGCAAGCGTGGGTGCGAACATCGACAGACCATGTGCTGGTCAGGCTTGGAGCCGCCCGTTGCCGAGAGCAGATGGTTCGTCCGTACTCGAGCATGGTCCGCCACAGTCGCATTGCATAGCAAGCCGTAGGAGGCCTCATGGACCTTGATGAAACGATAGAGAGTGCGCGACAGACAATTGTGCAGATGGATAGTCTCCTGAGGAAGACTCGCGAACAACTTACCCGATGCGCGCAACTGGTCCGCGACAACGCGATGAATTCCGCTTTAATTGCGGCAGGCGTGGAAGACGAAGACGAAGATTTTCAACGCCCGTATTGGTGGGAGGAAGTGACTTTAAGCCACGTCGTGCCGTCGGCGCCCAATTCGCATATCCCACGCGTTAAGCCGACGAGACAGAGGATTTGATAACGATGACGATGACCGAGTTTAATCCTTTGATGGCTGGTGATGCAGCCGACTTGGCCCAGGCGGGACAGCTTGCCGCTGAGCTCATGGCCGGGCGCGTTGATCTAGCTGCCATCATTGGGATCACTGATGAGGAGATTGAAGCTCTCTATGTGCTCGGCCACCGCTACTATTCCTCCGGCAAGTACGAGGAGGCGCTGAATTTCTTTCGCTTCCTCTGCGTGCACCGACACATCGACGGACGTTTCTGGTTCGGTCTGGCTGCTGCGAGCCAGATGCTAGGTAACGCAGAAACGGCCGTGCATGCCTATCGGCTTGCAGCGCTTCTGAACAGCGAGGATCCGCAGATACCGCTTCGCGCTGCGGAATGTTTCATCAGGCTCGACCGGTCCGCAGCGGCCATCAACGCACTCGAGGGTGCCCTGGCACTGAGTGCTGGAAAGCCCGAGCACGCAGTTTTCAGCCGACGCGCGCTGATGATGTTGGATCGACTCAGATCAGAAGCAGGGACCCAGGAGGGCGATGATGCATAGCGGTAGCGGCAATACGATGGCTCTCATTCGCGAAGCAACACCACAAGTCGAGACTCCGCCTCCAGTCGACGCCTCCGTTATTGGCTATCCAGCCAATGCTCACATCAAGGGGGTCGACGTAGTGCCGCCACCAATTTCCGGAAACGCTGTCAAGTCAGACGTTATTCCGAGCTTACCGGCGCCTCGTGCGTTGGATGGGATTGAGCTCCTTGCCACGTTAGTGACCCTGAAGACCAAGATGGACGACGGTCTGGTCGCGTCAGGCATCCAGGATGCGCGACACTGGGGTGCGCAGCAAAGAGAGTTGCACAATAAGATCGCTGCAAACATAATTGAAACGGCGAAGAAGTTGGCGGAAGCAAAGAAAAGCTCCCTCGCCATGAAATTCCTAGGATGGCTGGCGGTTGGACTCTCAGTAGTGGCTGCCGTCGTGACCGGCGGGGCTCTGTCTGTGGTCGCAGCAGCAGTGACTGTCGGAGTCGCGACGCTTGTCGAGACGGGTGTTGTCGAAAAGATGACCGAGGCAATTGCGAAAAGCCTCATGAAAGATCTCGGACTTAAGGAAGGCGAGGCCAAAACGTTGGCCTTGGGCATTACGATTGGTATTGTATTCGCCATATCGCTGCTAACGCTGGGCGCCGGGGCGGGTGGAGCTGCGAATGGAACTGCCACGTGGAGCCGCTTCGGGGAGGCAGGGGCCTCAGCCCTACGCGGGCTTGCCTCCGTAGCGGCCAGGTCTGGCTCCTCGCGCGCCTTCATCGCGAAACTCATCACTCAGGCGGCTTCCAACACAGCTGAGCTAGCGTCTAATTCCGCTAAGGTTGTTCAGATCAGTCAGCATGTTTCGAGTGCCGCTCGAATCGGCGAAGCAATTTCTTCTCTGGGAGCGGCCGGGGCCGGCATAGCGAATGCCGTCCAGCAGAAGGAGGCAACGGATACGCAGGCGCAAACGTTGGACATCAGACAGTTTATTGCCAGGCTGAGGCAGCTTCAAGAGGATGAAATGGACTTCATCAAGCACCTGCTCCTCGATAAGGAAACGACCACACAAAAGGTTGCCGACACCATTGAGAGACACAGTCGATCCAACGCGAACCTCATACGACACTTCGGCTGACAGCCGCTTGGAGTCGCAATTACCTATTCAGCTTAAGGAGTGCAATCGTGCTAGATACCATTGATCAGGCAAAGGGCGGTCGCGACTACGATCTGTCGGACCGTATCGCGCAGCACCAACTTGCGTTGATGCCAGCCTGTACAACCGTCCACCGGCCTAGCGCGTTGGAAGGCGCGATCACGCTCCCTCGGGCCGGTCTCTTCGATCGGGCGCGGGATGGGTCAATCGGTATTTCCACGACAGCCGATGTACCCCGGTTCGCGGACTTTGCCCTCCAAGAGAAGCTCTCAGGCATGCCGGCGAAGCTGAAGGACTTCGCTGCGGCGGTAGACATATCAGCAGTGGCCTCGCTCGTCCTCCGTCTCAATAGGCAGTACCGCGAGGCGGCTCGACAGGACCGATGGGCTGCGCGTGACGCCGAGATGGCTGGGCAGAAAGCGGCGGCCAAAGCGCTTCGCGATTCAGGGCTATGCCAGTTTTTCGGGGCGATAGCCATCTCTTGCGGGGCCATGGCCGGTGCTGGTGTGAACCTAAAAGGCGCCCGTCAGATTGAAAAGGAATTCAATTCTAAGCTCAAGGCGCCGATTGCGGACAATTCCGCGACGCGGCTTCCGGAGGGTAGCCTTGAAGGCAGGGCACAGACTCCGGACAATTCCGCGACGCGGCTTCCGGAGGACAGCCTTGAAGGCAGGGCACGGACTCCGGACAGGAGCGGATTAGTCGACGAAAGCGCTACGTCTACCCAGCCGGGGAAACGCGACGCCCCGCCGACTGATGGCACGGCGGAGCCCTTTGGCGATACATCCATCATCCAAGCACAAACAGCTGCGCAGACGGAAGCGATGCGATGGAGTGCGTTGGGCACGATCGCAACGGAAGCCTCAAAGCTGCCCGGCGCCGCCTTGAACATGGGCGCTACCCATTTCCAGGAGGAGAAGGTGAGGCTGGATGCGAATAGCACCAAAGCTCACGAGCAGGCTGAGGACGAGAGCGAATTCATCGCAAACTACGAAAAGTTGATTCAGGACATTCTCGAGAAACTTGCTGAAATCCGTCGCGCGGATACCGACATGCGAAGCAAAATCATCAATATGGGCTAAATGCACGAGCACAGTTCGATAACGATTATATGGAGAAAATGAAAATGATCGACTCAGCGTGGTGGTCCTACACTCCGGCCCTCCGGATAGACAATCTGCTCCCGCGTGGCCTACCGCTATCCGCGATTATGTCGGTGATCCTAATGGAGCGGCATGACATCAACGAGAAGCAAATCCGAGCTGAATACGATGACATGCAGACGCGGAACAACTTTTTGAAAGACATGAATTCCGCGTTGGCTGAACTGCGTAGAAATCGCCCTACCGATGAACACGCGAGAGTCGGGTATGGTGCGTTCACCGATTCCCAGGGTGTTAGGCAGGACGTGCATCAGTGGATGCTGGACAACCGCATCCCCATCGAGCAAATCAATAATGACAGGCTGGGCCTGCAGACGGAGTTCGACGCCGCCATCAACAATCTTAAGGCAGCCATTGATAGCGCCAACAGCGAAGGGCAGATGGCCCTCATTCGTCTGCAGGGGCTTTTGGATAAGATAAATCAGGCTCTTGAACTGATGTCCAACCTCCTTTCGAAGGATTACAAGACCAAGGAAACCATTGTCGGGAACACGCGCTAAACACGGCGACCACCCAATGAGTGCGAGAAAGGCAGTGATCTCCCACTCACCTAAATACAATACCAGTCATGTGTACACTGTGGCGGTGAAGAGAAAGTTTGATTCAATGCGCGTCCTAAGCGCGGAGCCTCCTCCACCACGAGCGCGCAGGACGTTGCCGGCGCTGTTTTGTCTACTTGTTACCGGGTGTGCTAATCTCGACTCGATTGCTGAACCCGACCCTCTTCTAGCGCCTCCAAGGTTCGGCTCGCATGAGTCCGGACCATCCCTAGGTGGAGCGCGGGGGCCGCAAGCGCGTGGCTTTGAACTGCTGGCACAGCCGCCGGCCGAACCGATCACCGCCACCGTGGAACGGAAGCTGCCGGTCATGTCGGAGAACAGGCGCGTGAGCCTCG
Source organism: Sinorhizobium sp. 8-89 (assembly GCF_030124325.1). Taxonomy (GTDB): domain Bacteria; phylum Pseudomonadota; class Alphaproteobacteria; order Rhizobiales; family Rhizobiaceae; genus Sinorhizobium. The sequence goes on along the minus strand of NZ_JASKLR010000015.1, from coordinate 29,531 downwards.
ACTACACCAATGCCGACATTCGGCAAGTCGTGGAGGATGTTGTCGGCGATATTATGAGCATGCCTGTGATCATTGATCCGGGCGTTGGGGGGACAATGACGCTTCGTACCTCTGGCCAAGTGCCTGCTAGTGATGTGCCGCGACTGCTCGACCGAGCGCTGGCGCCCTACGGCTACGGATTGGCGGTGGTCGAGCAGGGAGTTCGGGTGGGGCGTTTGACCGACCTCGCCGGCGGAATCCGAAGCGAATTTCAAGTTATTCCCGTTCGCTATGTCGATCCGGCCGAAGTCATCGAGGTAATCCGACCGAATGTCGAAGAGAGCGTGCGTCTGAAACCAGCGCCAGGGGAGCGGGGAATCGCCATCACGGGGCCGCCCGGCGCCGTGAGCTCCGTACGCAAACTAATCGGCCTATTTGACAACGATGCCATGCTCCACAAGTCGTTTGCAGTGTATACGCTGTCTCAGGCGAGTCCATCCGCGGTCGAGCGAGAACTCGGTTTCTTGTTCAATCAGAATGGCCACGGCACGGAGCGCGTCCGGTTTGCCGCGCTCGAGCGTTTGAACGGCATCCTTGTGGTGGCGGACGATCCTGCGTCACTCAACCAAGTTCGTCGGGCTGTCGCCAAGCTGGATATCGCTTCCGAGGCGACGACGAACATTCACGTACGTCCACTGCAGAACCGAAGAGCAACGGAAGTGGCGGATGTCCTGGCGCAGGCCTATGGCGCCAAGATACCCGGTGCCAAACGTGCCCCGCAAGTCGCGGGAGAGTTTGGTGAGCTCTCAGTCGGAGGTAACGCATCTACGCGATCGAGCCTGCCAGTCAACCTGCCCGGCCTTCCGGACCAAGGGCCGAACACATCCGCGTTGACAAACGAGGCGCAGGACGAAGCGGTGCTTTCAGCAGTGAGTCTCGGCCTCTCGCGGCCTGTGCGCATCCAGGCCGACCCCGGACAGAACGCGCTGGTGATCATTGCAGCACCGCAAGACTACAGGACAATCGAGGCCGCTGTTCGTCGGCTGGACGTCAAGCCTCGACAGGTTCTCATCCAGGCCATTGTCGCCGAGGTGCGGCTTAGCAAGCGCCTGAAATACGGCGTGGACTATCTTCTCTCGTCTAGGGGCTTGGGTGCAGTTCCACAAGGCGGCTTGTCGTATGTATTTCCCGGTTCGGACGTCAACGCCGTGTTACACGCGCTCAGTGGGCTTGGAGACGTCAAGGTTGTATCAGCGCCACGTATTCTGGCTCTCGACAATCAAACCGCGACAATACAGGTGGGCGATCAGGTGCCGATTTTGACGCGAACATCCCAATCCACCGTGAGTGAGAGCTCCCCAGTGGTGAGCGACGTCGAATTGCGCGACACAGGCGTAATCTTGGCTGTTACGCCTCGAATCGGCGCAGGTGGTAGTGTAACGCTCGACACCTTTCAGGAGGTCAGCACCGCCGACAAGAACACATTGACCGATCTTCAGTCCCCGATCATTTCGGTACGCCGCCTCCAAAGCACCGTGTCGACACGAGACGGTGATACGATAGCAATTGGCGGTTTGATGCAGGATAGCGTGGAGCATGCCAATGGCGGTTTTCCAGGGCTGAAGAGCATTCCCTTGCTTGGGCCGCTATTCCGCAACACGGAACACACCAGGTATCGAACCGAGCTCTTAGTGTTGCTCAATCCTCGGGTGGTTGATAGTGATGCCGACGCATGGGCTTTGACACAGGAGTTGCGGGAGAAATTCCAATCACTAGCCCCGGATCTCGGCCGCCGACTAATGCCCCGACCGCCAGGTGGTCCATCGCTATCGATGCGGCAGCAAACCGCGAAGGATAGATATCGAAGACGGACTCGGGATGCTCGGCCTGGATCGTCGCCGCATTCTGCGCCATAAAGGTGTCCAGCCCATCGACCGGGCTCGCCGCCTCGATCTCAGCGATGACGTTCCAGCTCATTTTGGAAATAACGAACGCCTTCGATAAGGTCACGCGTGCTGGCCAGGATTTCCCCGGTCTTGCGATGTTGCTGCCTCACCCGGAGACGGCCAGGCTTGAACCAAGCCGCTAGTCGCGGCAATTGGTGCCCGCTTTGAGAGATGCCTCCTGTCTGAGAGGATTTGGGTGTTGCAAACCCACCCTTCAGACAGGAGATCCAGATGGCCGAGATGAGCGTGCGTCGCCGGATGATCGAGGACATGACGGTCCGCAATCGTTCTCGGGCCACGCAGCAATCCTATCTTTATGCAGTCGCAAAGTTTAGCCGTCATTTCAGCCGATCACCGGATCGGCTCGGCTTAGACGAGGTCCACGCCTTCCAGGGCCACCTTGTGTCTACGGGCATATCCTGGTCCGGATTGAAGCGGATCGTCTGCGCACTCCGGTTCCTCTATGGCGTAACGCTCGGCCAGAAGACGATCCCGGAGCATATTCCGTATGCGCGCGAACCTCGCCAGTTGCCGGTTGTTCTTTCGTAAGCGCTGCCTTGATCCCCTTCTCTGCCAGTCGGCGTGAACATGGCAAAAGCACCTCTGTTTGTTCGGAGGTGACTGGATGGCAAGAGACGGCGAAATGGACGTCCATGTGGACGTCTCGAATGGTGGCTTTGCCGGCCGGCTGGACGTGATTGAAGGGCCGACGGGCCGCCGTCGCCGCACGGATGCGGAGAAAGCCCGGATCGCGGCAGAGAGCTTGATTGCGGGATCGGCGGTTTCGGAGCTTGCCCGTCGTTACGGTACGACGCGCTGGCAGATTTATGATTGGCGGAAGCGCCTGCGGGACGGTCGCCTGGGGCTCGGCGACACGGCCCCGACGGCACCCTTTGCAGCGCTGGTTGTTGAAGAGCCGCCTTTACAGCGGGGTTCTGCTGCTGTGGTCGAGGACGTCGTGGGCGATGTGGTTATCCGCGCCTGTCAAGCGAATCGAGGAATTGCCCCCCCCTCATTGGTTTGCGGTTTCGTTGGGTTCGAGCGCCGCTCCGGCCTTCTGCAGAAGGCCGGAGCGGCGCTTTTCGCGAAGCCGGTAGCTGTCGCCCCGGATGGTGATCACCGTGGAGTGGTGAAGCAGGCGATCCAATATGGCCGTGGCGACGACCTGGTCCCCAAAAACACTTCCCCATTCGCCCACGGAACGATTTGAGGTGATCAGGATCGAGCTCTTCTCGTAGCGCCGGGACACCAGTTGGAAGAACAGGTGGGCGGCATTGGCCTCGAAGGGCAAATAACCGAGCTCATCGATGATCAACAATTTCGGCCGCGACAGGATCGTCAGCTGTTTGTCGAGCGAGCCGTCGCTGTGAGCCTTCGCCAGCATCGCCACCAAAGTTGCCGCCGTTACGAACTGGACATTGTAGTTCTGACGAATGGCCTCGCGGCCGAGGCTCACAGCCAGATGCGTCTTGCCTGTACCTGGCGGTCCAAGGAACAGCACGGTGTCGCCGTGAGCGATCCAGCGGCAGGTCGCAAGTTCCCTGATCTGCCCCTGGTCCAGCGACGGCTGCGCCTCGAAGTCGAAGCCGGACAATTCGCGCACGAACGGGAACTGCGCCAACTTGCTCGACATCGATATCCGCCGCTCGTCGCGCCGGGCGATCTCGCGCGACACCAGGAAGGCGAGTGCCTCACCCAATGTCATCTTCGACCGCGCTGCCTCGTCCAGCAACGTATCGAGCTGGTCGCGGATCGCCGTCAGCTTCAGCCGGTCGAGCGTTGCGATCAGCACGTCATGATCCACTGTCGTCATCACCAGCTTCCTCCGGCCACCGCCTCATACTCCGCAAGCGGCCGCAGCAAGGCAGCGGGCGCGATCTCGATGGCCTCTTTACGCACCGGCCCCTCGAAACCGGCCACGCCGATAAAATGCGCACGGTCGACAATCCGTTGTCGTCGCCCCCGGCACTGGGGATGGTCAGCGACGACTTGGCCGGCATGACGGATAACCACGCGGCCTGCCAGCACCACAACCTGAACGCTTTCGCCGATCAGGCGCCAAGGGACGGAGTAGCTGTTGGTATCGAGGTCGATCGCACAATCGGCTTGAACCTTGCGAACCAGATCCCGCAATTGTCCGAAGGGGGCCCGTCCGGCCAGCGGGCGTAGCGCCTTGGCTTCGTCAGCAAAACGTTCCGCCGGTTGGACACCGGTGGTGCCGTGTTCACGCTGGTCGGCAACTTCGCGTGTCCATCGATCCAGGTGCGCCTCGAACTCCGCCCAGCTCTCGAAGCGCCGTCCCGCAATCGCGTTCTTCTTGACGTAGCCGACTCCGCGCTCGTCCTTGCCTTTCGTTCTCGCCCGATACGGCGCACAGGCCCGCGGCGTGAAGCCCCAATAACGGGCAAAAGCATGCAGTCGCGCGTTGAATCTCACCTCTCGCGTCACCGCATCATGATGCTCGACCAGGGCTTTCGCATTGTCGATCAGCACTTCCGTCGGAACCCCGCCGAACCGTAGGAATGCGCCTTCCATGCCTTCAAACCAGTCTGCCTGGCGCTCCCTGAGTGACGCGCGAGTGTGCATCCGCCGCGAATAACCCAGCGTCCCCACGAACAGGTGAACCCGAACGCGCTCGCCGCCGATCCACACCTTCGTGTCACCGAAGTCGATCTGCATCTGATGACCCGGCGCCGTCTCGAAGCGGACCGTCGCCCGCTTCTGTGCCTTTAACTCTCGACGCCGCTCAGCGACTTGGCCCCGACGGTTCAATCCGATCGCTCACCTACGCCACGATGTTCGGGCTGATTGCAGCGACCGGCATGCGTGTTTCGGAGGCGATCGCCTGCTTCTGTTCGTCGCACCACCGCCGCCGCCGTTCCTGCCCAAGAATTTCCACCCGCATCGCAAACCTCGCCTAAGACACGTCGCTAACGACGTCGTTAAAGACGTGTCTTAGGCCATCACGACGATAGCCGGCAGGCGGTGACAATCGGGCGGTTACGTTTGAACCACCCCTGCTTGTTTTGAGTGGGGGCTGTGGAGTGATCGACATGGCGTTATTGAGCGTGATCCGACGCTGGTATTTTCGAGAACATTTATCGATCCGGGAGATTTGCCGCAGGACTGGCCTGTCCCGGAATACCATCCGCAGATATCTGCAATCCGAGGGCGTGGAGCCGAAGTTCAAGGTTCCGGAACCGCCCAGCAAGCTTGACCCCTTGCCGACCGATTGTCGGCCTGGCTGAAGACGGAGGCCAGCAAGCCGCGCAAACAGAAGCGCACGCTCAAGCAGTTGCACGCCGATATGCTGAGCCTCGGCTATGACGGTTCCTACAATCGCGTGGCGGGCTTAGCTCGGGAATGGAAAGCCGATCGGCAAAGGGAACTGCAGACGTCGGGCCGCGGGACATTCGTGCCGCTGGCGTCCGAACCCGGTGAAGCGTTCCAGTTCGACTGGTCCGAGGACTGGGCGATCATCGGCAACGAGCGCACCAAGCTGCAAGTCGCGCATACGAAGCTACAGCCGCACCTTCGCCATGCGGGCCTATCTGCTGCAGACGCACGAGTGCTGTTCGACGCCCACAATCATGCCTTCCGCGTCTTCGGCGGCGTTCCCCGGCGCGGCATCTACGACAACATGAAGACCGCCATCGACAAGGTCGGGCGCGGCAAGGAGCGCGACGTCAATGTCCGCTTCCTGGCGATGGCCAGCCACTATCTGTTCGAACCCGAGTTCTGCAATCCGGCGTCGGGCTGGGAGAAGGGACAGGTCGAGAAGAACGTTTAGGATGCGCGGCATCGACTCAGGCAGCCCATGCCGCGCTTTCCATCGCTGGAGGCCCTGAACGATTGGCGGGAGGGATTGGATTAATCCGAGATTCTCAAGGCGCTTCGAGCGCGCTAATTTGATTGGAACCCGATCCGCGGACTTCATCAGGGCCTGCGGCCATATGCGCCGCCTCGCGAAGGCCGGACACATGGCTTGCACCCGACCAGAGCGGCATCACAGATTTTCTCTCTTGCAACAAACGGCCGCTCCACACATGAGAAACCAGCGCCGGAGCGTGATCGCACGGCTTCTATGAGGAACTAAGACAAAGCTACGTAAATACAATGAGATAGCACACAAGTTACGGCAGTCAGCCTGAGAATTCTGACAGCTCGATTCTCACATTAAATGCCAAATCAAGGCGAAACAGCCGCATTCTCACAGTTATTGCCAAGCGACACGGAACTTTTCTTCCTGATCGCCGCCGATTGGCTGCGCCCGACGACACCTGCACGTGCTCGAGCCAGAGGCAGGGCGCGACAATGAGCGTCTGCCATCCAAAGACGCCTCCGCACAGAATCCCCTTTCGGGTAGCTCCTCGCCTTCAAGTGGCAGGTTTTCTCGCAATTATGACCGAGACGCCCGCGGGGCTGATACCGCAGATCGATGACGACGGCCAGACCGTAATCCTCCGATTTGGTTCGGGTCGCGGCCATTCCCGTCATTACCGCGACCGTTGGAAATCATGGAGGTTCCTACATCGGCTTGTACGCCGCCCTCTTGGCGATATTGCTTTTGGCGTCCCCTACGATTTTGGCAGCATCCGCGGCGCTGAGATCGGGATGGGACGCCTTCAGCGCGTCCGCCCAGGCTCCGTTGCTCTGCCCCGGCTGCCGCGGCGTCGCTCGCGCGATCGCGTCCAGCCTCGCCTGATCCTGTGCCGACACCGCCTGGAACGCCGGGCCCTTGTTCAGCTCCCCCTCCGATACGCCCGACAGGCGCGAGAGCTGTTCGGTGCTCAGGCCCGGATATACGTTCTCGCCCTCGTTGCACACCGTCTGCCGGGCGAGCGCCGCAAGATCGGGACCTTCGTCCATCTTCTCATAGGAGGGATCCGGATCGCCCTCAGCCATGTCTTCGTCGGCGATCCCCGGTTGCGCCCCGAGCCGGGCCTGGAGCGCCGCACGATCAGCGATGACGTCACCAAGCTGCAAGGTTCCGGCCTCCGGCGCCTGGCCGCTCGCCAGCCGGGCCACCAACGCGCGCGTGGCTGTCAGCACCGAGACACCGCAGTCAAAGTTGTTGGTTTGCTGGGCCACCTGCCCCTCGCTGTACTGGGTCACCCCCAGTCCGCCAGCCAGCCGGGCTGCCACCAACATCTGAGCAAGCGTTTGCGAGGAATCATAGTGATGGGCCTGCGGTCCTTCCGAATGCCTCCGATCGACGAAAAGCAGCGACCAATGCGTGCCGCCGGCCTCCCTGGCATTGCTCACCGGCAAAAACAGAAACCGCGCCGTGTCCTGTCCCGTGTCATCGAAATAAAGCCCTGCGAGGTTCTCCTCCCGCTCTCGGGTCTCAGCCAAGCGCAAGTGGTGGGCGAGGGCGGGTGGCACGAGCCGAATTTGGGCGGCCAAGCCCGGGTTGGCCCGCCTCAGCTCCTCGGCCAGGAGCGCGTAGTCCGCCGCGATATGCTCATCGTCCAGCCATTCCCTGGCGCCGAGCGCCAACGCCTGTGGCCTCGGAACATGCAACCGACGCCGTCGGCTGGACCTTACGTCTGCCTCATTCTCAGTGGCCTGCCTCTTGCGCCCGCCACCCGCCGGATCGCTGGCGTCACGGCCGTCTCGGACATGGCCGAATGCTGCGCTCTTCCAACTGGCACCTCGCTCGGCCAGGCAACTCCCGAAGCATCTGGCTCCCCAAGGCCGTGTATCTCCGGGGCCTGAGGACTAGTCTCCAGCGGCTGGCCGTCGAAGACGCGCACGCTGTCATCGGTATTGTATTCATCCGGAGTGCTGGCGAGGTCGATCGCCGTTTCCTGCGGGGAGAGGGGAGCTCTCATCAGCTCCGTCAGCTCAGCCAACATTTGCGGGCTTAGTTCCCAGGGGCTTTCAGCCTCGGTCGGCGGATTTGGCTGGTTGACGCTTGCCGCTGGCCAGGCGGTCAATGCCGAAGGCTCCTGCCCGAAGTCTTGCGAGCCGAAGCTGTCGGCCGACAGCGGACCGGCGTGATCCGCCGCCTGCCAAAGCTCCTCTTGATCGACACGCGCCACGGAAAACTGGGTGCTTCGATCCGTGGGCTGCCGAAAGCTGACTACCCCCGCCGTTGTGCTGGAGGGCTCGCTCGCGGTCTCCACCGGGACCGGACCTCGCATCAGCTCCGTCAGCTCAGCCAACATTTGCGGGCTTAGTTCCCAGGGGCTTTCAACCTCGGTCGGCGGATTTGGCTGGTTGACGCTTGCCGCTGGCCAGGCGGCCAATGCCGAAGGCTCCTGCCCGAAGCCTTGCGAACCGAAGCTGTCGGCCGACAGCGGACCGGCGTGATCCGCCGCCTGCCAAAGCTCCTCTTGATCGACACGCGCCACGGAAGACTGGGTGCCTTGATCCTCTGGCTGCAGGTCTTCCTGTGCGCTCGAAAAGCCCTGCCCGTTGATCCGAAGGCCCATGTCAACCATGCTCAATCCCCTAAGATATGGAAACATGCTCAATCCCCTAAGATATGGAAACAAAACGGCAGCGGTCGAACACCGACTGCTGACGGAGGTAGAACCTATCTGAGGCTCGAGCGGCCCCAACCAGAGCGCAAGGAGCGCGACTATAGCATTGGACAGCTCCGGGTTGCCGAGCTTCGTTCAGGCGCCGCTCAAACACCGTACATCCTCTTTGCTGCTGTTGCAGCATGGCGCGGTGCTCCGTGGAATCGAGACCAGGCGACGGGAGGCCCGGCAGATCCCGGACACAACGGCCAGGCGTTGAACTGCTGTCCCGCGCTACAGGATAATCAGACCTATCATCAATGAATGGGTGGCGTGAACGCATGATGCAGCAGAGTTCGAAACCAGGGAGAAAGGAGCGTGCGACTAAAGTCTAGCACAGCCCCAGTGTTGACTGGCATACGCAGATGATATGGAGGCATAGCGCGAACGAGGCGCTGTCGCTTTCCATTTAATGGGATTCTTCCTCAATTTCTGTGGTTAACAGAGTGTTAGTGCCGCGACTGCTATCTGCGGGGATGCGAGCGCAATTGAAATGGTCACCCGGCCCAGGGGTCAAAGTTCTGGGTATCACCCTTCAAGATGAAGGAAACTGGGTTGTTTCTGCCGCTGCGAAACCTGTCGGTATCTGCCCGGATGCGGAACGCGAAGCCACCACCGGCACGGCTGGCACAACCGCCGCCTCCAGGACTTGCCTGTTCAGGGTCAAGTTGTGAAAATCAAACTCGCGCTGAACCGGTGGCAGTGTAGACACCGGAAATGCGGGCGACGAACCTTCACCGACAGGTTGCCCGAGGTTGTTTACCCTACATGCGACGAACTGAACGGATGGCTGAGATTGTGGGCTTGATTGGCCACAGGATGGGCGGTCGCCCAGGTGAATACTTGATGCATCGGCTCGGCATGCCGGTCAGCGACGACACGATCTTGCGGCAATTGAAGCGCAAGAATCCGGCGTCCATGCAAAAAGACAATATTCGGGTTGTGGGCATTGATGATCGGAGTTGGCGGCATTCCTCGCGGTATGGCACGATCATGGTCGATCTTGAGCATCATTCGGTCATCGAGGTTCTGGACGACCGCAGCGTCGAGAGCGCAAAAGCATGGTTGCAAGAACGTCCGACGATCGAGGTCGTTAGCCGAGATCGCTGTGGTCTGTATGCCCAGGCAGCCCGGGAGGGCGCACCGCAGGGCCGCCAGATGGCTGACCGTTTTCATCTGGTCCAAAATCTCAGGGCGGCGATCAAGGAACAGATGAGCGTTTATGGTCACGCCCATGTGAGACCCATTCTCTCCGAAGATGCTATTACCAGCGCTACGGCACAACACCGCCGAGCCCGCTTGGCGCACAGGCAATCCCGTCAGGAGATATTCGAGACGCTTCAAGCTTTGCGCCAGCAGGGCCTCACCTACAGCGAGATTGCAAGGCGGACCGGATACGAGCGCCCAATCTGGAGCGCCTGTTGAAGGTGTGGCGTGAAGCCGAAAACATCCAACCCGACGAACCGCCTCCAGATGTGCATGTTTCAAAACCCGTCCGCGATCCTGACGCCGGCCATATGATCTCGTCTGTGGTGGCCGCAGCTTTGTGCATAAAACCGCGCGGCCTGCTGACCGATCGTCAGGCCGGAAAGGTCAATGCCTTGAAGCAGGGCTCGACAGTCTTCGCCATAATGCGTGGGCTGGCCATGCGCTTCAACGGCATCTTGCGCAGCAGGAATTCGGAGGCACTGGATGGATGGATCGACGATGCCATTGACACCAACCTCACGGCAATCATGCGTTTCGCCAGCGTTTTGCGCCGGGATATTGATGCCGTCAAAAATGCAATCGAACTCCCTTGGAGCAACGGTCAAGCCGAAGGGCAGATCAATCGCCTCAAGATGCTGAAGCGTGCAATGTACGGTCGCGCCGGCCCAGAACTGATGAGGGCGAGAATGCTGCCGCTGAATCACAGAAATTGAGGATGAACCCGTTTAACTTCTGTGGTTGCCGTCCGTTGTGCAAGTAGTGTCTGACCCCTTTTGCCGTGTGATCGAATGCGGTCTTCTGTCAGGCCTTTATTTGCGGCACTTCAGAAGCCGCAGGCCGGTATGGTGATCTGCGGATCGGGTTCAAATCTGCCAAACGAGTTCTAGGCCCTCAGTTTAACTCTGGTTTTCCCGATCCAGATCTGTTCGATCATGCGCCCATTGAGGTCAGCGACTTCTCACACCTCCTTGCCAGTCCTGGTTATCCGCGGTGGTTTCTTGTCACGCCACCACAGCCAGAGCCGGGTCTCGATAATCTTCCTGCTTCGTCAGCATGGCCCATATTTCCCGACCCATCTTGTTCGCCAATGCGATCGCCACCAGCATGCGCGGCTTCTTCGCGAGCATCCGCGAGAGCCACGATCCTTGCGCTGGCGGTTTGCGACACGCCCAACTCACGCGGGCCATTGCCCCGATGATCAGGAGCCTGCGGATGTCGGCCTGACCAGCTTTCGACACCCGACCTAGCCTTTCTTTCCCACCAGAAGAGAACTGTCGTGGAACCAGGCCGAGCCAAGCAGCAAAGTTTCGACCGCATCGGAAGCTCTGCATCGCCGGCGCGAAAGCTTCGACGGCTAGGGCGATCAGCGGCCCCACACCCGGCATGGTCTGAAGCCGGCGCGCAGTTTGGCTCTGCCGCGACAGGTCAGTGAGCTTCTTCGTCTTCTCCGCGATCCGGGCCGTCTTCTCGCCGATCTGAGCCAGAAGGTCGCGGCACTCCTCCCGCACAAGCTCGGGCAGGCCGATCTCAGCATCCTCGACAATCGCCTCAATGCGCTTGATGTGACCAATCCCCTGCGGAATGACCTGCCCATATTCGTAGAGAACGGCGCGCGGAGCGTTCACCAGTTCCGTTCGCTGATGAAGAATACGCTCGCGCGCCCGAAACAGAACCGCCCGCGCTTGTTAATCAGCGGTCTTCGGCTCGACAAAGCGCATTTCAGGCTGACGGGCCGCAACGATAGGTGCGAATCTGGATATGATCCGCCGGCCGCGTCGCGGTCGTTCTTAACTTGGGGAAGCGCTCCGCGCAGAGAATGAACCGCGTGACCAGGAGTAAGTCCAACATCTTCTGGTTTGTGCGATGGTGAGCTCAATCCTCGTGGTCTTACCCTCCTCACCTGCGCGATCGTCTTTCCGCGACACCGCTTTTTCCCTCGAGTTACCCGCTTGGCGGATAGGCCGCACGGAGCAGTCCCGTTCGGTACTCGGTTCATTACCAAATGCGATGTGCGGACCTGGTGGGCATGAGGCAATGCATATTGATAATAGTTGATAAGGAGATTACATTAGGGACAGCTTCGACCGCAGGAGATTTCAACATGATCAGTGCCGATCTGGGTAAACAGCTCGAAAGCTATATCCAACAGCTCGTCGATACGGGCCGCTATGGTTCGAAAAGTGAAGTACTACGAGAGGGAGTGCGGTTGATTCAAGATCGTGAGACACGTCTTGCCGCTCTCGATGCGTCAATCATGCGCGGCATTACCGATGCTGACGCTGGCCGCACCCATGCCGCCGAAGATGTTTTCAGCGAACTGCGTAAGCGATACAAAGCCATGCTGCCGGACTCGGCAGAATGAAGGTCCGCTTTACGACTGAAGCAAAGGCGGATTTGCAGCAGATCGGTGACTACATCGCAAAGGACAATCCCTCCCGTGCGTTGTCATTCGTTGATGAGCTGGAACAGAAATGTCTGACGCTAGCAACGTCCTCAAAAGCCTTCCCTTTGGTGCCTCGATATGAACATCACGGCGTTCGCCGCAGGGTTCATGGCAGTTACCTGATTTTCTACCGTGTGGAAGCTGAGCAAGTGGTCATTGTCCACGTTCTGCATGGTGCAATGGAGTATGCCGCCATACTGTTTGAGGGCTAAGCCGATGACGGAAGATTTCGACCGCCAAGATTTGAAACACCGGTACGACAGCGGAATGAGGACGAGCGGTCGTTGCGAAGGCTTTGAGCGGAGTCACCTGCCGATCACAGTTTCATAAACGAGAATGCGGCGTCGAACTACAGACAAGACTGAGCCTATCTAGCCATTGATTGCGGGGGCTCGCAACCACCGATTCCTGCGATTGGTCGAGCAATCTGTCCCCGTCATGATGGCAGCTTGAATAGCCGAGGAAATTAGCACTCCCGCGCGATCCTATTGGCTTCTTCCAATAGAAGCGGTGAAAGACCATAGACTTCCAAGGGTCTCGTCTTTAGCCAGTTCTTTGCAGCGGCAACGTCCATGTTCTTGTCTACGGCGGCATCGTTGAGAATGGCGGCAGAGGCTCTTGAAAGTCCGACAGCAATCAAGCTGATCATGGTTCTGTCAGACGCGCCAACTTCAAGATATAGTGAAATCGGCGGAACCGAGGTCGCGAGGTCTGGCATTCCAATGTCTTCGAACAACTGCAGCAGGACACCGCAATAACAACTGAGCAGACGGACCGCCTCGAAGCGCACGATCTTCTCGATGGCATCCAGAACATCGCGAATGATCTTGCGAGATTTCGCCTCTGCACCTCCTCTTATTATCTGGCGCTCTATGATGCGAGGGAGCGGCTCACCGCTCATCCAGAAGGTCGCCATTAGCGCTTGAAAGCGGTGGCGCCGGTCAGTTTCGGGAAGTCCGACAAGATGCATGTTGCAGAGCTTCAAAACAGCGGCATAGGAATCATAGGCGCCAGATTCGCGGGGATGGGCGGGGATCAACGCGCGGGCTTTTGCGCGATCACCCGCTGCCATCCTTTCCAGAACTCGATAGAGATCCTGCTGCTTGTGCGGCGAGATACTCGGACTCCGTCTGAGAACGTGCGCCGGTAATGTGATTTCCGTTGCAGCCCCAATCAGTGCTGTCGCAATTTCACCCGTGGCAACCGGATCGATTCCGGCGGTGTGGAACCGATCCATGGTTTTCGACAGATCGCCGCGCTCGAGATCGTCGAACAAGCGAACGAAGATTGTTTCAACGTCGGGATCATCGCGAAGTTGCGGTCCGTCGCGGGTAATGGTCGCTACAAGGTCGGTGCGTCTGTCTGTGACGCCAGTCTCGATTGCCGGAACGATGACACTATCACGCGGCTGATCCAGCGGTTTCACTTTCCACGCTTCATAATCGATTAGGAAAATATTTCCCTGAAATTCGCGCCGCAAGCGGCCAGCTCGCCCTGCTAGGTTCCAGAAGTCGGTTGCTTCAAGCGGGTGTGTGCGCCCCTTTTCTGGTTTGCACATAAAGACGTTGCGAGCAGGAAGATTCACTCCCTGTAGGAGAGTGCTTGTACATACGAGGAAATCCACCACTCCATCGGATACCGCCTTCTCGATCGCCTGTCGTACCTGGGTCGGGATAGTGGAGTAATGGAACGCGATACCATGCCGCACACATTCCGCCAGTACATAGGACCCATGGACGGATTCGGCCGCCAGCTGAGCGAGAGCCTCACGATCAGGCGTGGCCTCCCGCTCTTTCAGCAATTCCGATAGCTGGAGTGCGACGTCTTCCGCCTCTGCTGCGCCATTGGCGTAAACGATGTTTGCAGCGCCCTTTCCTAGCGCCGCGGAGACGTGAACTAGCATTTCCTTACGGCTTGCCAGCGTGTGGCCGATGACGATCTCAGAAACCTGGGTTTCATGGCCCCCCGGCTCTACCGAATGGACGGAAACGAGCCCCCCTCTGGCTGAGACGATCCTCACGGACAAGAAGTTCTGTGCTACAGTCGGTTCACTCGACGGCATTCTCTCGATGTCGTCGAGTCCAAAGGTTCGGCCGAATACCTCCAAATTGCGAATTCCGGGACTAGCAAAAAGCAGTTGCGCGTCCGGGCGGCGACGCAAGAGATCGTCGACGACCCACTGAAGAAGAACGCCACGCGAACCATCTGCGATGCTGTGGGCTTCGTCGGCGATCACAACATCCGCCGAGAAATCCGGATGCGCACCAAGCATTAATTGCATTCGCTCCTGCGTCATTACGCAGATGGAGCGCTTCGAAAGCGCGACGTCTGGCTCGGTGGGCACGGTCAGAATTTCGGGACGTCCCTTCGGATCTTGCGAGAAGATGCTGGCAAGATCTTGCGAAACCTGTGCAATAAGCGCACGTGTGGGTACCAGATAGACCACAGTTCTGTCGGTGTCTCCGTCGTAGAGCCGCACGAGATGGTTCTGGAGAACGAACGATTTGCCTGCTGAGGTCGGCGCGGCGACTGCGACGCGGCGGCCTTTACCAAGCCGATCCCAGAGATCGTACTGAAAGGCAGTGAGGAAAAATGGCTTGTCGCGCAGCATGACGCGCCGGTCGTCTGAGAGAGCCAACTCCTCTGCCACAAGCAGAGGCGGCATATCCGCAAGCGCGCGATCAACGTCGGCGCGCGTCTGAAAGGCAGGGAAGTTGCCGAGGCGTCCGAGTACGACCCGCAACGCCTGCTCCAACGGAAGGATATCGGTGCCCACCAGTTCATATGCCGCCGTCGCCGCGCGGTAGGCGAGCCGACGATGCTCGGGGGTAGCGGAGCAGGCGAGCACTGCTGCGGCCTGCATGATCCGGGCGGCGTCTTCTGGATTTCCAGGCGAATCTGATGGCGTGGAGCCGAGTTCGCGGGAGATCCAGGAGCGCTGGATACGCGCAGCCGCTTCCCGAAAACGTGGATTTGCCCAAACGCGGTCGGCGAGTTCCTGCATCAGCTCCCCCCCATCGGCTTCCAACCAATCTTGTCTTGAAAGAGTTCACGCAACCGCGCGACTGACGGCACCGGCATGAAGAACATCTCGACGGGCTGGTGATTGAGACCCTTGTCTTTGAGCGCCTGCGCGAGATCAACGCTAGCCGACTTGAGTTTCTCCTCGGCCAGCTTTCTAAACACTGCGTCGCAGGTCTCAGGATCGGCGGCTGTCTTCGCGAAGCCATCGAAATCGAATGAGATGAGGCATGTGATCACGTCGTACCTATGGACGTATTCATCAGCATAGGGATCGAGGTAGCAGAGGAGCGCCTCTTTTGCACTCGACGGCAAACCTGAGAGATCCAGGTTGCGGTGGACGAGCGCGATCTCATGCTTGACCTTCTCTTCTGTAAGCGATTCAGCGATCGACTTTGCCGCATCGTTTATCGCTTTTCCCAAATCTTTATGTAGTTTGGATTCACCCCAGTAGATGAACAGGCGTTTCGTCTCCGGGCAGAACCTTACATGGACACCATCGGCGCCATGCACAGGCATCTGACTATTCGTCTTCAAGGACATTTTAGCCAAAATCTGCGGAGCCCCGAGTACCCATTCGGTGAAGAGATAAAGTAGGAGCTCGCCGGCCTCGCCGTTGCGGTTGCACGCAAGCTGAGCGCGCTTGAAAAGATCAAATGCAGATTGTCGAAGCTGCTCCAATCGAACCTTGAACTCTGCAACAGGTATGGAGCCGTACAGGGCATCCACCTGCGCAACTTTGGTCCGCGGGAGGCAGAATGCTACAATGTGGTGAGAAATCGCGTCGACAAGTTCTCCGACCATCGCCTTCCCTTGCCTGAAAGCCGGATAGTGAAGGCGGAGGGTCAGCCCGGCGCAGTCTGTGGTAATCGTATGATCGAGCTGATGAAGCCTCTTGGAAAGAGCGGTGCAATCTGCCGATAGCGCAGCAATAGCATCTACTAGTTCGATGTCTGCTTCGATCGCTACGCCGTCGTCGGTCATTATACGTCCAGTGCAGCAATCAGTTTCGTACTGATCTCGGTTAAAATGCCGTCCTCAAGCGGTTTGGCGCATGTTGCACCGAAGCTCACTGTCTTAAGCTGTAGAAAGATGTGCTTGCCGCCCATACTGCTGTCCGTTTAATTCGGGGGCACCAACCCTAGATCCACATATAGGCGTTTCATCTTTGCCCAAGCGGCGTCGAGCATCGCCTTCGCCGCATCGCGACTGTAGCTGTAGTCGTCGTTTGTAGGACCGGTTTTCACCACTAAACACTTTTCCCCTTTGGGAATTAGATACACGGCATTCCGGCGACATTTTCGTTGGCGTTGCGCCTGCTCCACTCCGACGTGGATCAGGATATCTCGCACTTTAGGCATTGCCGTTTTTTCCTTTCAGCGCATCCCTTACCCTATCGCCGAGCATGTCCAGCGCCGACAATGCGTCTTCGTTGTTTACTGCATCCGGATCGTTCCGCCTCCCCGGTAGTATACCCAAGTGCTCGTTGATCGCCTTGTTGAGAAGAGACGTCACCGCGGCTCGGTTGTCCCGGCCAGCGACGGTCTTGTCGCATTTTCCCACTTCCCTACCGTGCGGAGAAAGACCTAGGTCTTTGAGGATTCGGGCAGCTACGGACCCGGTACGTTGAGACAATCGCTTGCGCGCTTGGACCCTCCGCGCCTGCGGCTGTACGGGGAGCTCGCCTACGTCGATCACAGGCGACGACTCTTGCTGTTTGCGCCGGAGCGTTTCTCTCAGTTGGTCTTTCTTCACCAAGTCTCTAAGGCGCAGGCCACCGCCAACTTCGTGGTCAAGCATCTCGTCTAAAACTCGATCGTCTTCAGGATCGAGAAAGGAGCGGTTGATGAATGAACCGATGATCTCATTATCCACGAGCATGCCAACGTCAAACCGTCTGGGTTCGCCGGCGCCCGTTTCCTCGCCGCTTTGATCTTCTGCTTCAAGCCACTTCTTGACCATTGCCTGGTCGTCGAAGTCCAGCTCACGAAAATCGTCCCAGTGAGCATCGGTGTTCAAACCAACATGAGACACGACGAAGGCATTGTTGTCGGGATGATCGGGTTTTGCTTCATGAACTACCCGCATCACCCGGCCCACAAATTGGATGTAGGGTGACAGACTGGCGAAAGGCCTGAAGATCGCAGCGACACTAAGAGGCGGGTGATCGAAGCCCTCTCCGAGCATCTGCACCTGGACAATACAGTCTAGCTTCCCGGTACGAAGGTTGGTCAGAACAGCGTCTTGTTTGTCCCTATCCATTTCGCCGTAGATCTCGTGCGCGCGAACGCCGCGCTCCTCGTACAGCGAGCGGATCTGGCGGGCATGGTCCACTGAACATCCCACCGCGATTATCTGGTGACGGAACCCGCTCCGTTCTCGCAGCTCCTGCAAATATTTGATGCTAGCGTCAACAATGTGCCGATTGCACTCGGGCGCAAGGGCGACGCCCTTTCGGAACCAAGCCTGCTCGCGCAGTGCCATGACCTCTTCTAGCGAGTGGCGTTTCGTGTCGTCCCGATATGTGAACGACAACTCCGATGGCGCGACATTGCGCGAGTGAATTTGCTTGATGTAGCCCTTCACCATTGCCCTGGTGAAGGGGTAACGATAAATGACTTTCCCGACAGGTCGTGACCCATCGCTTCGGAAAGGTGTCGCGGTCAGGCTGATGACTTTCGCGGCCGGGAAGCGCTCGTAAACCTTCGCCCAGCTCGGGGCGACGTTATGATGTCCCTCATCGATTAGGATCATATCAAAGTAGTTGGGCGGAAATTGCGGAAGCCAGCGGTCGGCAGAGCTTGCCAACTGATGGATGTTTGTCACCACGAAATGGCTGGCATTGCAGTCGTGAAGATTGGCGTCGACTCCATCGAGCACTGCGCGAAACGGACCGGCAGAGAAATCATGAATGGCGCCGGTGCGCCGCCAGAAATTTTTGGGATTGCTGATGTCCAGGGCTTGAGCGACACCAGTTCGGATCGTGAGATTGGGCGTGATTACCAAAGTGCGCCCCTTGGCGACTCCAAACGGTAAAGTCGCCATCACGCCGGTCTTGCCGCAACCAACCGGGATTTGAAGAATCACAGGCTCGTTCGAAACCTGGAAATGGGTCCGCACTGCTCGATGGGCACCTTGCTGCGGCTCACGAATCTGACTGTTCGATTCGATATCAACGGGTAAGCTCTGAAAGATATGTTCTGGTTCCTCGGCGGCTTGCTCCGCCCGCCGGTATTCCAACCGAAATGGCTCGAGGTCTGGCCGACGATAGAAGCGATAACCGCTACCCGGACGCCTCACCGACTTAAGTCGGCCTACGGCATCCCACCGGCGAAGCGTGTCTTTCGAGACGCCGATGTAATCAGCGGCCTCTGCCAAAGAAAGAAAATCCGGCGAATCATTACGAGACATACAGCAACCGTATGCAACCTTATGCACCACGTCAAGATGACCCCAACAGCGGCTTGCTTGACGGAGTTTCAGTCCTTATTGAACAAAGACTCCTGCGGCTCTTGGCTTGTTGCAAATTGGTACCTCAATGGTTTCAGGATCTTTGACGCCTTACCATCCCCTACCGCTCGCTTGAGCCAAGCGCTCACCTGTGACTTCTCCAAGTGAAGGCGTGCAGCTATGTCGTCGGCCGTCATCGGCGCGGCTGATGTAAGGTCAAGCAATCGAGCCAGAAAAAGCTCATAGAAATCAATATCGACCGGGGCCTGTCCCTCGGGAGCCGATGCTCTCGGGATCGATGACGTTTCTGCCACCGGCTTCGCCGGCTGCTGGCTCGTAGCTATAGGACGGGTGTCGCCCCTTTTCTCACTCTCAGCCTCGGGCGCAAGCAAGGGAAGGTCATTGCTCAAAGTGTGCGATGGTCTCGGGTGAGATCCCTCAAGCAAGTTCGAGAACGAAGGAAGGTCTTCCGGAAGCCAGCGCGCCCCTCGCTGCACAAGTTGTCGATTACCGGATTTTCTGTCGTTGCTTTGTTTAACCCAAAGCGGCACCCATCCAGCGCGAAGATCTTCGAGTGCTCCGTTCCACGTCCCCCCCTTATCGGGGGTACTGCTGATGACGACGGCGGCATCGGCGAGGCAGTAAATGTACCGGTTTCGCGACATCGCGTTGCCTACATTGAAACCCGCCTCGGGATTGAAGGGGCTGATCAGGGCCAGATCGCCGGACATTATGTGCTTCCGGTATTTGGATGATGTGGCGGATCGAAGGAGGCTATCGGCAAGAACGCCCAGGGCCGTTCCTTTTCTTTCCAACGCTCCCAGCATTGCACTCTGATCAACACCGCGGGCACCTCCAGAGACGATCGAATGCCCTTGTGCCGCGGCCTCGGCTCCCAATTTATCAGTGTAAGCGAGGTCCTCCTCGTTGGCGTCACGCGATCCTACGACGGCAATGCCACCGGCATTAAGAAGAGCCTTATTTCCGCAACCGAACAGGACAGCGGGCGACTCGGAACGTAGACGTCGCTTAAATCGTTCCGGGTAATCCTGGTCGGACCTTGTCAACACCCATAAGCCTGCGCGTTGCCACTTTTCGAGCGCAAGGCCAAGGGCCGCTCCCCTGCTTAGAAGTGCACGGATACGCGTTACCGGGATTGTACGATCCACCCAGCCAGCAAGCAAAGATTCCACATCGCCCTTCAGCAGGGTAGCGGGCTCCAGCCCGTGATCTTTCAGCCAAATAGCAAATTTCGCCCATTCGCTGTTGGAGAAGGGCCTCCCATCTTGGCTCTCTGATTTCCCAAGCGATACGGTCAGAAGCATCACCGCTTGAGCTTGAGGTGTAAGATGCATGTCAGATTCCTACACTTGAAGTCGTCAACGCAAGGGGCCAAACAGGGCCGCTGCCGGCCCGCTTGAGTAGCGCGGCTGTTACCGTCATTGTCCATGCGGAGTCCACGACATCGTCTACAAGGAGCACAGGGCCGTCGGGCACGTTGCCAACGATTGCAAAAACTCCATCAAGGTTACGGCACTGGTGAAATCTGTTTTGCTGCCCCTTTTGAGGCTCGTTGTCCTTTACCTTGGTTACCACAGGCGCGAACGGGAGACCGAGAAGGTTCGCGAGACGTGCGGCGAAGTCCGGTACCAGCATCGGATGATTTCTGGAGGGCACACAGGTCACCCACATCGGCGATGGATTTGGCTGCCAGCGGTCCCGCAGCATCTCCGCAACCGCATCGACGAGTTCGTCTCGGAAACGGCCGGCGTGCTTATCATCAGCAACCACCTGCCCCCAACCGGCGTCACCCCAGCGGGAGAGGATACGACCCGTTTCGGCTCTGAGTTCTAAGGGCAGGTTTCCTCTAAAGCCATATTCGGCGAAGGCATCCTTTGCCACCTGCTTGTTGCAGTCCAGAGGAATCTCCGAATGACGCAGGAAGCGACCGGCCAAAACCGCCGTCTCCCGCGCAAACGAAGGCTCCACGACCGGTCTACCCAAGCAATTTGCACATTTACCGCACGGCTGTGGATTTACATCATCTAGCGCGCGCGCCAGGAACTCCATTAGGCATCGAGGTTCATGGATGTAGGCTTGAATTTCGCCCCATTCGATCTCGCGCTGCTCAATTAGGCGCTGAATGCGGTCATGATCCATGCGGAATGGGACGGGTGTCCTCTGCCATTTGGAGCCGTCTTTGAGGACGGGGGCTGGATTGTCGACAGAGAGGAATTTGAGCACCTGCTCGATCTGGCCATGGCGCAAGTTCACGGCCTCTTCGAGTTGGGTCGTGGTCAAGCCGTCGCTTTCTTCAAGTACCTCTAGGATCGATTGTACCCACCGTTCGCGTGGGAACGCGCTGCTGCGAAAGTATTCGTGGATGTGATCATCTTCATCGCCCGACATCAGAATGCCGACCGCATGGCCAATGCTGCGTCCCGCACGCCCCACTTGCTGATAGTAGGCAACGATCGATCCGGGTGCCTGATAGTGAACGACGAAACCGAGATCAGGTTTGTCGTACCCCATTCCAAGAGCCGTTGTTGCAATCAGCGCCTTGATCTCGTTTCTGAGAAGCTGGTTTTCAAGGTGCTCACGATAGACGTCAGAGTCTACAAATCCATCGCCTAACACACCACTATAGTAGGGTTTAGCGGGAACCCCGTGTTGGTTGAGCCAGTCGGCAACCTGGTTCGCATCACGCTTGGTTAGCGTATAAATGATGCCAGTGCCGGGAAGTTCATTGATATGCTCTACGAGCCAAGCAAGGCGAGCTGCCTGCGAGGGTAGGTGCAGCGTCTGTAGTGCAATAGTTTGACGCGTAAGCGCCCCACGCTGAATTCCGATATCGCCGAGTTGAGCCCGGACATCCGTAACGACACGATTGTTAGCCGTCGCTGTCGTGCCTAGTATCGGAACGTTATCGGGCATTCTTTGCAATACGTTTACAAGCCGTCGGTAGTCGGGACGAAAATCGTGGCCCCAATCAGATATGCAATGCGCCTCGTCGACAACAAGCAAACCAATCGTTTCCGCAATTGGTAGCAGAAGATTCTGGACGAAATCATCGTTGGCTAAGCGCTCGGGTGAAATCAAAAGCGCATCTGCCTGATTGACTCGAACTGCATCTTGAAGCGCGGGCCAATCGTTCCTGTTCGTAGAATTAATCGTCAAGGCACGGATACCGAGTCGGTTAGCGGCTTCAATTTGGTTGCGCATTAAAGCCAGAAGTGGAGACACGATAAGCGTTGGTCCGCGACCCCGATCCCGGAGAATGCGTGTCGCAATGAAATACACGGAGCTCTTGCCCCAACCCGTTCGCTGCACAACGAGCAAACGCTCCTGCCTATTCACCAACGCGTCGATGGCTTCCCATTGGCCCTCGCGAAACGATGCTTCGGCATCGTCGAGAGCCCTCTGAAGGAGCGAAAGTGCGGCCGAACGGTCAGTCATTATCTGTGCTCCAACTTCCAGCCGACATGCAGTCGGTCGACATAAGTGTGAAATCCGCATCCGGTCGTCCGACGGGGATGCATGCGGCGACCAAAGCTTCCCTGCGCGAGTAGTCGCCGGCTCCTCTCCTCAACATCGTGACTAGGTATTTTTCTGTTTCCACGAATGAAGACTCGACTATATGTTGGGGTCATAATTATGGGTTATCTCTATCCGAGAAAACTATGAAATCGCATTAAAGAAAAACAATCCGTTCTCTTTCCAAGTTATAGCGCATCAAGGATGTGAAACTTCAAGATCTCTTGCCTCCGGCGAGTCTGATCAAGGCCATCATAGGCTCCCCGGTGCCCTTCCCTGACAGAATCCACTAACAGTGTTCTTGTCTCTCGAGGGTTTAGTCGAAACTCTGGGCTGGCGCGATTTCTCCGCTTTCACCATCGATTCGCGGCGCATAGTCCAGATTTGGAACCTGAAAAGCCGGCGACGCCGCATCCCATTCCAGGCGCCGCGTCGTGCGCGAAAGGTCAGGCGCGCTGACGACAAAACGCTCATCGTAGCGGGCGTATAGCGTATCAAAAAAGCCATTGAGCTTGAGCGGGCTATCCGAGAGAGGGAAGCTGTCGAGCAAGTCATTGCGATGATCACCGTGCATCTCAACGAGACCGAATCCAATCGCTTCGTACCGGCTTACATCGTCGCGGATGCCGCGCCGGCCCACCAGCTCGCGCAGCGCATTGTGGAAACGGACGATGCCGGCGACTGGCTCCCCGCCCTCGGTCATGGCGATATCGTTGGCGGCGAGCGTCTTGGCACCTTCGTTTGGCTGCTCGGCATCCGCGGCGGCTTTAGCGGCATCATCCAGCACCGTCTCGACCATCCGGTTAGCGCGCAACAACACGAGATAACCAAGAACGAGCGCCGGATAGGTGATGTGGAGATTGGTGCACTCACCAATCGTCTCTTCCATGCGGTTGGTCAAGTTCCTGAAGGCGCCGGTCACGCCTTTGCATGAGACGGCGAGGACAGGCCCGATACCGTTGCGAGTCACCACGACGTCGACGTTCTTGGTTTTCAGGCCACCAAGGACGGTTCGTTCGCCGCCGCCTCCCAAGGTAGGCTCATATTCGAGCACAGGGGCTTTGCCGGAACGGCGCTGTACTCGAAACGGTGGACGAGGAACGATGTCATCCGGATCGAAGCCACCTTCGATGACCAGCCGACATGCAACGTACCAATGCAGCGGTTTGATATGGCTGGCGCTCTGGGTCTTTCCGGTAAATTCCGCGAATGCCGCCAAGGCGTCTGCCTGATTGGTCCATTGGCAGGTTTTCGCCTCCAGATTACTCGGCATAATGTCTCCAACGCTGAAGCGTGCTTATCGCATCTTCCATCGCTTCGTTGTCCGCGTGCACATTTATCGTTTCAGAAGGAAAGAGAATGCGTGACGCTTCTCGCGGCTCCAGCTTTAGCATACCGCCGCCGAGCGCATGTCCCTCAAGCTCACAACTGAGGCGTACGAACGGGGTTGACCATTGCGGAAGAAGTTTCTTGGCAAGTTTGCGGTCACGGACCCGAACCGAATGGACACTGTTCGTGCAGGTTACCCCAGCAAGGTTTTGCACAAGGTTCGCTGAGCGGCCCGCCATGTAGCTCAGGACAAAATCAGGTACCTGCACGTCGGGAACGGCATACCACGGGGTGCGATTTCGACATTTATAACCGAGGCGCGCCTCGCGGCCGGCGCTGCTGTCCAGATAGCGCTGAACGCTCGACGGCAGCTCCTGGCAGCGCTTCAGTCGAAGCAGGAGAACCTTGTCATCGCTCTTCTTCCAGGCTTCGACCGTCGCTTCTGTAATGTGATTGCTCGGCATCGCGCGACCATTGCGGAGGCTCGGGTGCAAGAGCTCGGATGGAATCTTCAGCCGCTTGGCTTCCGAGGGACGCAGATGGAAAAACTCGTTGTCGCCGCTCACATAGCCTATGCCAATGCTTGCTATATCCCCGAACCGCTTGCTTGCCGGATCGTGGGCGGCCGCTGCGTAGACATGGCGAATACCCTGCGGCAGAAGATAAGGCCGCAGCCGACGCGACCAGGTCGTACGCCATTCTTCGACGTCGACGAAGACGTCGGGCTTCGGACGGTGTTTGGATGGCTTGAACTCCTCACAGACAGTCAGATTTATCTGCGAAGTCGAACCTCCATGACCGTCCGCGTAGAGAAGCCAACAATCCTCCGAAAGGGATGGGAATAGTTTTCGCCGGATGGCGATGATATGCACCTCGGAAAAGGAATTCACGAGGTAATCGAGAAGCGGCGCGGCATAAGGGGCGTGTCCGATTTCCGCCGGCACGACGAATGCCATACGGCCGCCAGGCTTCAGTAGGGCAGCTGTTGCTACGAGAAACGGCGCCCAAGACGAGGTCAAGCCGGAAAAGTGTGCACCCTCCAGCGCGCAAAGCTCCAGCGCGCGACGGCGGACCTCCCCCTTGAAGCTCTGATAGCGGATGAAGGGCGGATTGCCCGCGGCACATTCGAAGCGCTCGCGCGTCTCGGCAGCCCAGGTGAAGAAATCGCCCTTGTGCACCAGGGACCAGGGAGCATTTGCAATGGCATTCTGCGCAGAGAGCGGATTCTGTTCGATGCCGACGGACTTGCGATGGATGGAAATAAATTGGCCGTCGCCGCATGAAGGATCGATAAGGCGATCGGAGGCGCGGCGGACCGCCCAAGCTACAAGAGCCTGCGCGACATCACCCGGCGTGAAATAAGCACCAGATTGCTTCTGGCAGAAAATGGCCGACTCACCCTCTCTCATTGCCTCACCTTGCCGCAGCTTATGCGTTCTTTCAACGGAACACGGCCCCATTTCTGGCGAGAACATACAAAGAACATTTAAGAAGTGCAAACGAAGCCAAGAATTCTAATCGGGTGGTCACTCGTATTTGCTTTTCAAAGAGTTCGCGGACTCAAAACGGCTGGCGTCCTGCCGCTTTGCCCTCGTAAATCCCCTGTCCGTTTCCATAAATCTGACAACCATTGGCACGATAAGCTTCGCCGGCTCAGGCGCAACCATCTCCTGGTTCGCCTTCGCCAGAAGGGTCGAGTAGGCCTGCAAATCTCGAAACACCGCCGCCGGCAGCTCGACCGTGATCTTCACAGGCTTATCATCCGGAATGGCAGATAGTTTCAGCTTGGTCATCTCGGTTCCTTTGCGACTCCGTAAGGCTGCATCAGAAGGTCGCGATTCGCTACAACACGAACCGGAAACCCGGGCCGGATCGTGAGGGTCGGCTGGATATTGAGTTGCCGGCTGACGATCTGCTGGCCGACATTCGAGGCCGTTCCCTGCGCGCTTTCCCGGATCGCCTGGGCGATCTCGCTTTCCTCGTCGTCGCTGCCGATCTGCGTGCCGACGCCAAGCAGGGTGGAAAGTGCAGCTGCCTTGAACAACTGGCCCCAGTGATAATCGACCTCATCTTCAAGGCCGGAGAAGCCTTGCGGATCGGTGCCCTGCAGACGCTCAAGGACGATAGAGGTGCCGTCCGGCATGACGACCCTGTTCCAGACGAGAAGCACGCGTGACTGTCCAAAGGTGACCTGGCTGTCGTACTGGCCGATCAGCCGCGAGCCCTGTGGGATGAGCAGATGGGAGCCGGTCGGGCTGTCATAGACGTTTTCCGTCACCTGGGCGGTGATGGAGCCCGGCAGATCGGACTTGATGCCGGTGATGAGCGCTGCGGCAATCACCGAACCGGCCTGAAGGATATAGGGCGATGCCTTCTCTTCAACCCGATCCGGGCTGACGGTGCGCCGGTCGGCTTCGGCATTGACGAAGGCGAGCTTGCGATCCTGCATGTTCTGCGCCGCGCCAGCATCGAGCGGCGGGACAGCATCCGGCTGCTTGAAGGCTGCATTGGGTTCAGTCGTGCTCTTTCCCGCGTCAAGTGCCTGATTGCTTTCAGTGCGCTCACCGCGGCTGTCGGTGAAGAGCTTGGCGACGCGTGCGGCCTCGATTTCGGCCAGCCGCCGCTGCTCTTCCGGATCGGCGCGTGGCGTCTGGATCGAGGGCACGATGACCGGCTTGCCCTCCTCCTGGGCTTTGAGGATCGGCTTGCCGAGATCGCCGGGAAGCGGGACCCCAAGTTTCGGGATGCCGGTATAATCCTTCGGCAGGTTGGCGAGACCGTCCGCCGGTGTGCGGTTTTCGGTGTTGTAGAGCTCGGAGGGTGCCTCACCCCTCCGTCTGCTGGTGTCGAGCGCGAAGAACAGGGCGGCGGCAATGGCGAGGCCTGACACACCACCGAGACCGATCAGCACCTTGCGGGACAGACGGGTGACACGTGGCGGCTCGGGCCGCAACCGAAACTCCGCTTTGAGATCGGACGGGCCGGTCATCGGCTTCTCTCCGAGGAGAACAGCGCCGTGCGGTTTCCGACGCGGCGGCCGTCGGTGCGAACGATGCGGACGCGGCGCTGGCTGTCCTTGTCGCCGAGGCGCAGTTCGGCGGCGGCGAACAGCCGATCAACGACATAGTAGTTCTGACGGGCGCGGTAGTTCACCAGTTCGGAATTGCCTGAGGCGCCTATAACGAAGAGCGGCGGCATTTCGCCTTGGGTGATGCCGGAGGGGAATTCGATATAGACCTTGGACCCGTCGTCGAAGGCACGTAGCGGCCGCCAGGGCGCGCCGTCGCCTTCGATCCGGTAGCGGAAATTGAGCTTCGAGATGTCGACGCCCGCCGCCACGGCCTGAGTTTCAATGGCGCGGGTGTTCTGGCGGCGAAGCGCGATCAGCTGATCGGCAGGATATTGCCAGGAGACAGAGGCCATGTAGGTCTTTTCCGTCGAGCGCAGTTCGAGATGATAGGTGCGCAGGTTGGTGTTGATGACGAGATTGGTCTGGAGCTCCGATCGGGTGGGCTTGACGAGGATGTGAACCTGCTTTCCTGCGCCGGTGCCGCTTTCGGTATCGCCGATGATCCAGCGCACCGTATCGCCGGCGGCCACAGGACCGGCGCCGACAAGCTCTTCACCCGGCTGCAGCGCGACGTCGGTGACCTGGCCAGGCGCGGCATAGACCTGATAGAGCGCGCCGATGGCGAAGGGGTAGACCTGCACCGCGTTGATGAAGCCGTCCCTCACCGGCTGCATGCGCGCCGCTTCGTTGGCCGCGGCGATCCGCACCTTTGGATCCGACGATTCCTGCTTCTTCTTGCCGTCCTCGATCGGTTTCAACTGGCCGGGCAGCGGAAGCGGCTTCGACACTTCGACGACCTTCACCGGTCCGACCGGATCGGCGATCTTCACGGCGGGCGCCGCGTCGTCGTAGTCGATTTCAGGCGGGATATACTTTTTCGCGCAGCCGGTAAGCGCCGTCGCCGCCAGCAGCGCCGTTGCCAGCACGACGGCCCCGCCCGATCGGATCCTGTTCATGGATATTCCTGTTGCCCCCTTCATTGCGAAAGCTCCTTTGACCAGTTGATGGCGTTGACAAAGACCCCGAGCGGATTGGCGCGCAGCTTGTCGGGCGTGCGCGGCTGTTCGATCACGACGGTGAGGATGGCGGTCCAGCGCTCGGTGGATGAGAGTTGGCCGTTTTCGTAGCGGCGCTCGCTCCAGGCGACACGGAAGCTCTCGGGCGAGGCGCGGATGACCGAGGAAACGTCGACGGCGACCTGCACCTTGCCGACCTTG
Organism: Sinorhizobium sp. 8-89; assembly: GCF_030124325.1. Lineage (GTDB taxonomy): Bacteria > Pseudomonadota > Alphaproteobacteria > Rhizobiales > Rhizobiaceae > Sinorhizobium. The sequence continues at coordinate 1,806 of NZ_JASKLR010000015.1, read as the reverse complement.
GTGAAGGGGTCATTGGCGCGGGCATAGTCGTTGAGCGCCACCGCACCACGATCGGTCGTGAACTCGTAGGCGCTGAGCCAGTTCTGGCGAACGATCACAGCGTCGGCGGGGATCGCGCGGACATTTTCGATGAAGCGAGCGAGATGCCAGGCGATCTGCGGATCGGTTGGCCTGTAGTCGGCACTTGCCGGTGCCACCGCCTGGGCCTCGCCGAGCTTGTCGATCTGCACCACCCAAGGAACGACAGTGCCTCGCGTTGATTGCCAGATCAGCGCAGCGGCAAACCCGCCGGCCAATGCCAGCGAGCCGAAGGCCATCAGCCGCCAGTTTCTGGCCTGGACGCGGGCGGAGCCGATCCGCTCATCCCAGGCCTGGGCTGCCTTCTGGTACGGGGTTTCGGGCTCGAGCGTACGGGCATAGCGCACGGAAGCGCGTTTGAAGGGGTTCATCTGCGGTCATCCTGATTGAGGGAAACGGAGAGGGAGCCACCGCCGTGATCGCCGGAACGGACGGAATGGGCGGCGGTGCTGACGCCGTGCTGGAAAGCCTGTCTGCGCTGCATGCGCTCGGCCCATGACGGCGGCGAAGAGGATTGCGCGGCTCCGCTCGCGGACTCGCCGGCGCTGCCAGACGCACCGGCGCCAACATCATTCGCGCCGCCCGTGGCTTTCCAGCCAGCCGCCTGCCCGGCTCCGAAGCTCGACCGCAACCCCTCGCCTGACCGTCCGGCGGCTTCCTTCGCCTTGCTCATCACGAAGCCGGCGCCCGCCTTCGCCACGCCGGCGATTCCCGCCGCGGCGCGCCCAGTGCTGCCCGCGTCCGAGGAGGCACTGGCCAAGCCATAGGCGGTGCTGGCACCGCCGGCGACAGCCGCCCCTCCCCGCATCGCGCCACCGATCGCCCCGGCTGCGGCACCCATGCCGGCGCGGGCGCCGACATAGCCGGCGGCACCGAGGCCCGCAGCAGCAAGCCCCGTTCCGACAGCAGCACCCGCGCCAAGCTGCGGCGCGCCGGAGACAAGGCCGGTGGCAATGCCCGGCCCGAAGATCGACAGACCCATCAGCGCAAGCGCGCCAAGCACCAGCGATAGTGCTTCCGAGATGGTCGGCTGCTCGGAGAAGCCGGCGGTGAACTGGCTGAAGAGGCCAGAACCAATGCCGACGATGACGGCGAGCACCAGGATCTTCACGCCGGAAGCGACGATATTGCCGAGCACCTTTTCAGCGAGGAAGGCGGTCTTGTTGAAGAAGGCGAAGGGGATCAGCACGAAGCCGGCAAGCGTCGTCAGTTTGAACTCGATCAGCGTGATAAAGATCTGGATCGCCAGGATGAAGAAGGCGACGAGCACGATGACCCAGGCGGTCATCAGCACGAAGATCTGCACGAAATTCTCGAAGAAGCTGACATAGCCCATAAGATCGCCTGCTGCCTGCAGGATGGGATTGCCGGCATCGATGCCGACCTGGGCGACACGACCGGGCTGCAGGAGTTCAGTGCTCGACAGCGACGATCCCGCCGCCTTCAGCCCGAGGCCGGAGAAGCTCTCGAAGACGATGCGGGCGAGGCTGTTGAAGTTGCCGACAATGTAGGCGAAGAAGCCGATATAGAGCGTCTTCTTGACGAGACGCTGGATGACATCCTCATCGACGCCCCAGGCCCAGAATAGACCGGCGAGCACGATATCGATCGCGATCAGCGTCGATGAGAGAAACGCGACCTCGCTGCCGAGCAGGCCGAAGCCGGAATCGATATAGGAGGTGAAGGTCTCCAGGAAGCGATCGATGATGCCGGTGTTCATGGCTTCAC
>NZ_JASKLR010000014.1 GCF_030124325.1 Sinorhizobium sp. 8-89 | reverse complement strand
GCCTGAACGGCGAGACCTGCACCTTCTTCCCGAACAGCGGGTGCCAAGGATAGGCAATCGTCGAAAAGCGAGAAACGTATGCAGAATGTCGGTAGTTGGCCACGTCGCCCCCGAAAGGCGAAGACCGCACCTCCTGTCGGCTTCTGGCGCAACACTTCCTGCGCAAGCGCAGCCAGACCTTCGATGCCCTTACGCATGTCGGTGGCTCCACAGGCAAGATAGACCCGAACCCCAGTCCCTGGTCCAATCATGCCGACTCCACCGCCCGGATAAGCCGCGTCAGCGTGGCGGCATCCACGCCGCTGCCGAAGCAAAGGCTGCGACCGCAGGCCAATCGCAACTCGATCATCCCAGAGGGGTCCTGTTGGTCCCCACCCGCTCCGTCTGCACGGCATTCATGTCCACGGGAACAAACACCGCATTCGCAGAAGGCGACAACAGTCCCTTCTTCTTCAGCTCACTGCGCCAGGTGTCTGCTGTCGTGTCACATCGTGTCGCTGCGCAACCTCAGTCACCGTCGCCCCGTCGATCCCAACCGACATGAGAATCTCGAGCTTCTGTTCGTCGCACCACCGCCGCCGCCGTTCCTGCCCAAGAATTTCCACCCGCATCGCAAACCTCGCCTAAGACACGTCGCTAACGACGACGTTAAAGACGTGTCTTAGGCCATCACGACGATAGCCGGCAGGCGGTGACAATCGGGCGGTTACAACTCAACTGGCGATGCTGCTTGAGCAGCGCGCAGCGCAGCACAGCCTCGGCCGGCAACCCCTCGCGGCCGGTTTCCTTGAGGCCATGCCGGCACAGGTCCCGCGTCACCAGCCCGAGCAGATCGCGATGCTCATCCAGCCATTGCGACATCACCTTCAGTTCACGACCGATCTCGTGCTCGGCGAAAAGATCGAATATGCTCGCCTGGACGGTGCGTTCTTGGCGCATTGTCGGCTCCGGCGGTTACGGGTTTATCTTTAGAATCAGTAGCTTGATCTAAAGTATACCTGAAGCCGCCGGGCTTTGTCCGCGGAGATATCGCGATTCATACAATAATTTCAGCAGCTTAACGTTTATGGACGGGCACTAGCTAGGACAAGGTCGGAATCGGAATTGAGGCGACGGCCATGTGGTGATTACTCAAATTAAGTAAGGTTTGGCTGGTGGTCCGCTGCGTTATCGGCGTTAGCTAAATGATGTACCGGAGACTCTTAGCCTCCTGGCGCTGGAAGCCGTCGATTCTCAAACGCTGACAAGAGGGTGAGCTGTAGCGGAAAGTAGCATTTGAAGCTGTGCGTTGGGTTAACCGAGTTGGACGTAGTTTCGGGCGACACCCGCCTACAGATTTCCTGCGCGTATTGGCATCGGGTGTGGAACTCGCAGCCGGATGGCCGGTTCAGAACGCTTGGCACCTCGCCTTTGAGCTCAATCCTATTGAGGACGGCATCAGGATCAGGATTGGGATTGGCCGAGAGCAAGGCTTCCGTGTAGGGATGACGCGGTTGCCGGAAGATCTCATCAGTGGCACCCATTTCAACGAAGCGGCCGAGATACATGATGCCCGTCCGATCGGCGATATGGCGGACAATGTTGAGATTATGGGTTATGATGAGAATGGCGATGCCTAGCTCGGTTTGCAGACGTGTGAGAAGGTTCAGAACTTCACCTTGGACCGAAACGTCGAGGCCGGCCGTGGGCTCGTCGGCGATGATGAGATCCGGATTGAGCGCCAGTGCCCGTGCCACACCGACGCGCCTCGCCTGGCCGCCTGAAAGCTGGTGAGGATAGCGGCGCGCAAAATCCGCCGGCAAGCCGACCATGTGGAGCAGTCGTGCCGCTTCGGCGTCAGCGTCGCGATCTTTCAGGCCATGGATACGGAATGGCTCCGTCAGAAGCGAGCGCACGGTTAGCCGCGGCGAGAGGGAGCCCACGGGATCCTGGAACATCATCGCCATGCGCCGCAAATAGGGCTTGCGCTCTGTTACGCTGAGGGTGCCGATCTCCTGGCCGTCGAAGCGGATACTGCCGCTCGCAGCGGCTTTCAAGCCGATGAGCGTGCGGGCAATGGTCGACTTGCCCGACCCGCTCTCCCCCACCACGGCGAGTGTTTCGCCTTTGCGGATTTCGAAGGAGACGCCACATACCGCCTCGATAAAAGGCTCTTTTGTGCCTGTCAGACGCGCCATCAACGAGCCCACGACGGGAAAGCGAACGCGAAGATCCTGAACGCGTAGAAGTGCTGTCATGCCGAGATCACCTGACTATGATCGAGCAGATGGCACCGCGCAACCTGGGTTGTTCGGAGATGATACTCAACGGGGTTTTCCTCCACACAACGGCTAAATGCATGAGGGCATCGATCCCGGAAAATGCAGCCTTGTCTGCTCCCGAGCAAGCTCGGAACCTCACCTGTAATGGTCGGCAAACTACGCGTCCTTTCTCGGATTCGCCCCGGATCGCACGCGAGAAGCGCCCGGGTATATGGGTGGGCGGGATTGTGAAAGATCTCCCGCACCGCACCCTGCTCAACTACTTCGCCTGCATACATGACGGCGACACGGTCGCAAAACTCCGCAACGGCCCCGAGATGGTGTGAGACGAACAGGACCGAGAAACCGATCTCCTGTTGCAGCTCCTTGAGAAGGTGGATGATCTGGACTTCCAGAGTAGCGTCGAGCGCAGTGGTCGGTTCGTCGGCAATGAGGAGGGCTGGTTTCACCAGTAGCGCCATGGCAATACAGATACGCTGGCGCATGCCGCCCGAGAATTGATGCGGATAGGCGCCGATGCGGCTTTGCGAATCCGGGATCCCGACCCGCTTCAACATGTCAATGGCGCGCGTGCGCTTTTCACCCGGGCTACCGCCCTGGTGATGCTGGATAGCGATCATCTGGCTTTCGATGGTGAGCACGGGATTGAGTGCTGTCATCGGATCCTGAAAGATCATAGAGAGCCGGTCGCCAAGCAGCTTCCGGCGTGCCGCCGGCGACACCTTGCGAAGATCGTGCCCGTCGAACGCGATGGAGCCCCCAGTGATTTCGGCATTCTCCGCCAGGAGGCCCATCACGGTATAAGCGAGCGTTGATTTTCCGGAGCCACTTTCGCCGACGACACCCATTACTTGGGTAGCCCGCACGTCGAGCGAGACATTACGTAGCGCATGGATTCGTCCCCGTGGGCTCCCGAAGTCCAGGTTAAGGCCACGGATCTCAAGGAGCGGCGGGGCAGAGGTCTGAGATCTGGCAGTGTCGCTTGTCATAGGTATTTCCGCAACTTGGGATCAAATATGTCACGCAGGGCTTCGCCAAGGAACGTGAAGCCAAGGGTTGCCATGACGATCGGAATACCCCCGGCAATGACCAGCCATGCCGATTGTTGTATATTGCTGTAGCCCTCGTTGAGGATCGCTCCCCAGTCAGGGGTCGGCGGTCGCACGCCCATTCCGAGGAAACTGAGACCTGCTTCCACGGCAATGACCGCCGGCACATCCATGCTCACCAGGATCAACAGTGGTCCGATCACGTTTGGAAGCATGTGGAACACAAGGATCCGCGTCGTGCCGGCACCCATGCTGCGCTCGGCCGCGACAAACTCACTGTTCCGCAGAGCTTGCGTTTGCGTGCGCACGACTCGTGCATAGATCGGCATGGACGTGATGGCGATGACGAGAATGACGCTGCTCATGCTGGGACCAAGAAGGGCTATCACCGCAAGCGCGAAGATAATGCCAGGAAACGAGCGGATCGTATCAAAGAGAAACAGCAGCAAGTTATCGAGCCAGCGCGGCCCAAAGCCAGCGATGAGGCCAAGCGCGAGCCCGACCACCAGTGAGCTTCCGAGGGAGGCGAACGCCACGAGAAGCGGAATTCGACCACCCATGATCATCCGGGAAAATGTGTCACGCCCGAGTTGATCGGTGCCCAACCAAAACTCGCTGGATGGATCAGCGAGGCGCGGCCCTACCATGATGCGCGTCGCATCATGGGTGATGATCAACGGCGCAAAAACGGCACTCGACAAGAGTATAAGGACCAGCACAGCACCAAGCGTGCCTAAGCGGTTCTTGCCTAATTGGCGCAAGAAAGTACGCGCGGCTCCGGGTTCTTTTCTCACTTGGGCGGGAATGAATTCAACGCTTGCCATATCAGAGTTCTTCCCGAATGCGCGGATCAAGGGCTGCATTGACCAAGTCCGACACCGTTGTTGCGATTACGATCAGGAACGTCGTGACGAGCACCGTGCCCATCACAATCGGATAATTGCGCGAATTGACCGCCTGCACGATCAGCGCTCCAATACCAGGCCTGGCGAAGACCACCTCAACGAACACTGCTGCCGAAAGCAGCCAGGCGATGCCCACGCCCAGAATGGTGACGGTCGGAAGGATCGCTAAAGGCAAGGCATAGCGCGTTATGACGCGCCACTCGGAGACACCAAAGGCGCGAACCGTGCGGATATGGTTCTCACCCAAAGTCTCGAGCATGGAGGCCCGTAGCAATCGAGCTATGTAACCGACCCAGCCGACACCGACGGCAAAGCTCGGCAGGAGCAGATGTATCAACTCATCAGCGAAGCCCTCACCGGCACCGATTGCCGGGAGCCAACGAAGGCTGACCGCGAAGATCAGTAAGGCGTAGACGGCCATGACGAATGAGGGAATGGCAATGGTGCTGACTGCCATCACGCCCACTATATGGTCCATCGCGGAATTACGGCGCACGGCGGAGTAACAGCCCAGCGGTATCGCAATCGCCGCGGCCCACAAAATTGAAGCCAAAATTAGCTCCAGCGTATAAGGCAACTGCTCGAGAACGATGTCCGCCACAGGCCGTTGACTGAATACGTCAAATCCAAGATCGCCGTGCAGGAGGCCACCGAAGAAGGTGGCGAGCTGCACGACCAGCGGCTTATCGAGGCCCATCTGTTGATAGAGTTGGGCCTTCATTTCGGGCGTGGCGCGAGGGCCGAGCAGAATGGACGCGATATCGCCTGGTACCGCATGAATCATCAGGAACAGAAGCGTCACCGCTGTCACGCTTATCGTGACAGCGAGGACCAGCCTCTTACAAAGATATAACAACATAGTCTTACCCGCCACCGTTTAGGTCTGTGCGGGCTTGAAGTCGACATATAAAGGGACACCATCCGGACGGGTTGCCGGCTGTACCTTAGTCGTGCGGTACACAACAGGAGTAGCACCATTCGTTAGGAAACGGTAAGCGCCGGACTTTTCCATGAGGTCCTGCATCTCGTGATAGAGCTTTGCACGCTCGTTTGGATCTTCAATCGCCATCGCCTGGACGTTGAGCTCGTCAAAGCGGTCACTGCTGAAGCGCTCCCAATTCCAAACGCCCACTTGGGCTTTCACGAACGTGCCCATGTAGTAAGAAGGATCAGGCAGACTGCTGTCGTTTCTAATAAAGAGCTGCAAGTCCTTCCAGCGATCGCCGTCCGATTCCTGACCGATTGTCGCGTAGGAACCGGGATCCTGAGTGTTGACTTGGACAGTAATGCCAATCTGCGACAATTGCGCCTGAATTATCTGCGCAATTATCGACGGAATACCACTGTTGTCGCAATCCAGGGTAAGCTGCAGGTCGCTGACCGCGGCCTTATCTAGGAACTCCTTGGCCTTGGCGAGGTCGCCTTCCGGTGGAACGAGTGCTTTCTCGCGATGTCCGATTAGACCTGGCGCAATTGACCCGGTTGCCACATTAACGTACCCCGCATAGGCGGCGTCCACTATCTGCGGCACATTGATGGCCCATTGAATAGCCTTGCGGACATTGATGTCCTTCAGCTTTGGGTGATCCATATTCATGCCAAGCCAGATGATACGAAGCGAGGAATGCTCCTCCACCTTTGTATCGGGCGGCGGATTGCTTTTGAACGTTGCCAGTGAATCCAGACTGATCGTCGCGAAATCAATGTCGCCGGCCTGATAGGCGCGTTCCGCCGTTTTGATGTCAGTAATAGGTACGATACGGATTTCATCAAATCCAGCCTTTGGCCCAGACCACTCGGGATTACGAGTCAATAGCGTATACTGATTTTGCTTCCAGTCCGCGAGCACGTAGGGTCCAGAGAACGCTGGCGGCTTCATACCGAAATTGCCGCCGTCCTTTGTCGCCTCCATCACCGCTTGCTCGGAAACGATATGACCAGTGGCATAAGGGAGGGCGAGATACCAGACGGGCACATATGGCGTCTTAAATACGATAACGCCTGTATAGTCGTCCTCAAGCTCGACATGGTCGAATGAGCCTAGATCAGGCATGTCCGGTGACTTGTGCTTGAAAATGCGTTCAAATGAGAACTTGACGTCCTTGGCAGTTATCTCACCATAGCCACCGGAGAATTTGATTCCTTTCTTCAGGCGAAAGCGAATATGTGTCGGATCGACCTGCTCGATCTGTTCCGCCGCCTCCAGATCCCAGCCCCATTCGGAGCCTGGTTTGTAACGCGTGAGCTTCGAATAAAGGCAGTTCATCACGTTTACTTCGTAGCTGGCGCCGTAAAAGCCAGGATCCAACGTCGCAAGTTCCATCGGAAGAGCGACCTTAAGCACTTTGCCTTCCGCCGCCCAGATCACCTGTGAGAGCGGCATGCCGGCAGCAATGATACCACCGCCCAGGGCGGCTCCTCCCTTAAGAAGGGTGCGCCGGTCAATGTTATTGATAATGCCTTCCATACTTTCCTCCCATGGACTGCTTTTTAGTGACCCGCAGCCAGCTTAGCCATCATTTGGATTAGCGGTGGGTAAATGTCCCCATCATCACCGCTCTGGTTTTCGAACACGGCCATATAGACCACGGCGGTACCCGTGTCCGGGTTAGCGAGCAGGTATTGCCCCCCAAAGCCCCCATGGCCGATCCAGGTGCCGTCCGTGGTCGTTTGGCGGCTATAGTACATCCCCTCGCGCGGCGTCGGCCAAGAGGGCCCGGGATTGCGGCGTGTTTCTTCGATGAAGGCGGCATCGGCGACGCGCCGTCCGTCAACGCCCATCCCCCTGCGCGCGAAGAGTAGGCCGTAGCGCGCGAGATCACGGGGGGAAAGGGAGGCGCCGCCACCGAGGTGCGGTACGCCCTCGCGATCGCAGATGATATGGAGGGAGCCCTCAAGGCCTGCCGCTTCCACGATCTCGATGAGCCAACTGCGAAGCGACCGCTTACTCACACGCTCGACGATCCAGCCAAGCACTTCGGTATTGGCCGATTTGTAGATCACGTGGCCGGTCCGATTGACGAGATCGTCTCCGGTGATGCCGCAGAGAACCGAGCGGATCGTCAGCTCCATCCCATCATCGGGTGACAAACGTAAACCTGTAGCGGCCTCCAAGGAAAACCAATCACCGTCTTCGCTATAGTTGTTGGCGACATTCATGTCGGCTACTGCCCTGACGGTCGCCTCTGCAAAGCCCGTCCCGATCTCGGGCAGGTAGTCCTTGATCTTTCGGTCGGGATCGAGAAGACCCTCTGCGACGCAGCGGCCGAGCATGATATTGAGGGTTGTCTTTGTGATCGACATGACGGCTTGCGGCCTATCCGGCCCGAAGTCGGACGCATAGGCCTCATAGAGGACGCGATCGTCACGCACCACAACGAAACCGGAGAAATGCGGTACCGAGAGGAACCGGGCGACGTCTGATCGCCCTCCAATAGTCCAGTCGATGTCTTTCCTCAGCGGAAGCACCCGCGGGGAACGAATTGACATGACGTAACGGCCAATAGCATGGAGGTTTTGAAAACCGTGCCGGCGGTAATTCGCTTGAATCCAGTGCGCATTGTTATCGACCGACGAGACGACCAGATCTGGGTTGGGTATCGAGGCAAGCGTCATTGGCGGGCATCCTGATTGGGTTCTTATATTGAATTGATGTTCTGCTTTCAGATCATCAGTATTTCTGAAAGGTCTGCTTTAATTTCCCCCGAGCGAGCCCCTTTAAGGGGCTCGTCAGAGGCATCCGTGAGCTACATGAAGCGGATCTGGGAGACCGGCGACTTCGCTGCGCCCGTTTTCGACGCTCTGGTAGTTCATGCGGTACGCTCGAAAAGGATGCGCGGGACCGTGCTCATCAGTTCCGCCCCGTTTTCAGTGACCCGGACGCTGTCGGCCAACATGTAGTTTTCGCCCCGCTCGTACAGCGCAACTATGACCCGGAACGTCATGTTGGCCACGATCTCGGTGTCGCTGTTGGTCGCTAAGCTCGGTCCATCGGTCCAGTCGAGGCCGAAGGAGTAGCCCACACGAGACTCTTGCGTTAGACCGTACGGTCGCATCGCCGCTTGGCATGCGCGAGCTACATCACTGCAGGTCGCGCCAGGACGCAGCGTTTCGACCGCGGCCTGGAACCCCGCTAGGACGCCCTCATGCTGCTGCTTCCGGCGTGGCGTGGCCGGTCCGAGGTGGACGGTACGCACGACTGCCCCCGCGTACCGGTGCCGACTAGAGCCGACGCCGATGTAAGCCTGCTGCCCGGACGCGAAGACATCATCGATCCAAAATTGATGCGGCGCGTTTGCGTGATTGCCGCCAACGATGTATGGAGGAGCCGGTGGTGGTCCGCCGGGAATTGTTTCGGTTCCCGCGCACAGAGCCGACAAAATGGCCGCAGCTACATCACAATGCCGCACACCGGTGCCGATCTTGTCAATCCCCGCAAGCAGACCTCGGTCCGCGATCGCCGCAGCCTCGGCCATATACAAGAGTTCGCGCTGGGACTTGACCACTCTGCACGCCGCTACCACGTCGCTGCCGTCAAGAGGTTTCTGCACGCCCAATGCAGCAACAAGCTTCGGGTGGCTGGACAGGCCTAAACCAGACAGTTCGACACCGATACGTGCAGACGTCCCAACCTTATCCTTGACAAACCGCCCAATTACTTCCCACGCAGTGACCTCCTCGGAGCCAACATAATTTTCGGCATATCCAATAATCCGGTCCTGTGAAAGCCAGCATCCCGCGTCGGTTGCGGTATCGGCATCCATCTTGCGCAGTATGAAATATGGGTCGTCATTCAACGTCACGAGCACAGCCTGCGGCTCGGCGCCGGAAAATGATTCATACCCCAGAAGATAGCACAGATGCGCCTCCGAAAGGACCACCAGAGCGTCCATTCCAGCATTCGCCATCGAAGCGCGCACTTTATCGAGCCTAGCCCGGTATTCCGACGTCTCAAACGCCTGCACAAGGTTTTTTTTGATCATACAGGATGTCCTCTCCTAAATCGTTACCTTCGAGCCTCTCCAAAGGCTCTTGCGTCTACACCGCCGTGGTCGATGCCACACAGTTGAGTAGATCTCTATCTACGCAAAAGCACGGAGCAGCTTGGGAAAGTCGTCTCAAGGGTGCTCAACTTCGATGTCGCGGGATTGTCGACATATTGTCGTGAGTTGTCAACTATTTTTTGGATGTTGCCAACGGTCAGAGTCACGCAAAGCGGAACCGCGGCTATGCATACCTCAGTAGCCTGTTGGCGCACTCAGTCGGCCTAGCAAGGATGCGGTGGCTCCGCGCGGCGTTGATTCGTGGTCGGCAACATCCTCGCCGCCAGCAGGCACCTCCGGCTGCGTTGCTGAGCTCGCCGATATCGTTGAGGATCTGCCAACGAAGCCACCCAGATCTTCTTTTTGTATGGCGAGCCCAAGCCGCTCATGGTCGAGACGAATTCGCCCATTATCGGCGCGACAGTCGTGATCTCGCAGATTAGCGGGTCCGTCCTCAGCGCACCTGAAATCCTAACGCGAGGGGGTCACGTTCGTCGACGAGAATGGTATTGTAGCCGGTGACGCGGGCCCAGCCACCGATGCTCGGGCGAATGGCTGGGTGACCGGCAACCGTTGCTTCGCTTTCGACGCGGCCGTGAAACAGGGTTCCGATGATGGATTCGTGCACGAAGGTGTCTCCGACCTTGAGCAGCCCCTTGGCCACGCGTTGCGCCATACGCGACGACGTGCCGGTGCCGCATGGCGAGCGGTCGATGCCACGCTCGCCATAGAACACCGCGTTACGGGCGTCCGCCTCTGGGTGCTTTGCTCTATCAGTCCACATGACGTGGCTAACACCGGCGATGCGGTCGTCTTCAGGATGCACTGGAGCGATCTTTTCCTGCACTAGGCGACGCACGAGTGGACTGAAATGTAGGATCTCCTGGGCGCTCATGTTGTCGAGACCTGCCCAGTTTTTCTGCGGCTCAATAATGGCGTAAAAATTGCCGCCATAGGACACGTCCACGACCAGTTCGCCCATGCCGGGTACGTCGATCGTAGTTTCGTCGGCGTGCAGGTAGGCTGGCACATTAAAGAGACGCACCTCCTCCACAAAGCGGCCTTCGCGACGATATTCAATCTCGACGCGACCGGCTGGAGCTTCGATAGCGAGCTTGCCCTCGGTCTTGGGCAGGACCAGACCCTGTTCCAAAGCCACAGTCACCGTGCCGATGGTGCCGTGGCCGCACATGGGCAGGCAGCCGGAAACCTCAATGAACAACACTGCTATATCGCAATCCTCACGTGATGGCGGATATAGAATGGAACCCGACATTACATCATGGCCGCGCGGTTCGAACATCAGCGCCTGGCGAACCCAGTCGTGCTCGGCTTGAAAGATCTGGCGCTTCTCGGACATGCTCACATTGGGCAGGATTGGCGCGCCACCAGTGACGACCCGCACCGGGTTGCCGCAAGTATGGGCGTCTATGCAGAAAAAGGTATGTGGATTCATCGCTTATACTCCTCCCGCTTCAGGAAAAACGGCTGGCAGAGAATGGGGCGAGGTCGATTGCCGTTGTGCGCCCGGCGATCAGATCGGCAACAAGACGACCAGTGGTGGGGCCAAGTGTCAGTCCAATATGGCTGTGGCCATGGGCATGAATAACATCGGGGCGATTGGACGAGGGGCCGATAACTGGCAGGCTGTCGGGCGTGGTGGGCCGATGACCCATCCACCGCGTGCCGCCTTCGGTTTTGAGGCCCGGGAGATAGAGATGAGCCAAGGCCGCCAACGCATCGCTACGGGCATAGTTTGCGGGAGCATCGAGGCCGGCGAATTCCGCTGCTCCGCCGATCCGCAGGCCTATGTCCATCGGGGTGGCGACGAACTTGCGTTCGGCAAAAATGACTTCTCGGGTCAGACATACCCCGGAATCGGGAATGGTGATGTTGTAGCCCCGCTCGCTTTCTACCATCACCCGATCGCCAATCGTCGCCGCAAGCCGCGCAGACCAGGCACCGGCCGCAATGACCATACGCTCAAACGGCAGCTTCGTCCCGTCCGAGAGCTCAACTGCAGTGCCGGCAATCGCTACCGCCTCGCCTTGAACGATCTTCCCGCCGCGTGAAGCAACTTGCTCACGCAACCTGTCCATGACGCGCTTCGGGTCGGAGAAGTGCGACCATTGCGGCGTGAGCGCCGCACGAACGACATTTTTGCCGAGAGCGGGTTCTAACCGTCGCGCTTCATCACCATCCATTTCCTCGAAAATACCACCGTGGCTGCGACGTAGCGCGCGGTCCGTGGCATCGGCAGCAAAGCCCGCTTCAGTCTCGTAGACCCAGAGCGCGCCGACGCGATGAAGTTCATGCGACATGCCGAGTTCGTCCAGCATGGGCAGGAAGTCGTCGTAAACGGGCGCGGTAAGGGCCGCGAGCGCGGAGGTGATACGCAGCATTTCCTGGCGCGAGCCGCTTTTCATGAAGCGTAGCAGCCAGGGCACCAACTTCGGGAAATGTCCCGGTCGCAAGGACAGCGGTCCGAGCGGATCTATCAGCCAGCCTGGTATTTTCCATATGAGCCCCGGCACGCTTGCAGGAACGATCTCAGTAACCCCGAGCCCACCCGCGTTGCCGAAGGAGGCCTTATCGCCGGCCGGATTGCGATCCACAAGAGTCACCACGTGACCATCGGACAGCAGAGCCCGCGCCGTGCTGAGGCCGATTATTCCTGTTCCAACAATGACGACGTGACTCATGCTGGTCTCCGGAGATCGAAGGCGGCAAACACGGCGTTAGGCATCTGCCGTCGGACGTTGCGATCGCGATCACAGAGTCGTGGGGTCATCGGGCGCAGGTCAAGTGATGGACCACCCATTCAAAAGCCAATGCCAACCCGCCAAGATCGCAAGAAGGTGCCACGATGTCAGCGACTAGTTGAACATGTGGTTTTGCATTGGAGACGGTAATTGCCAACCCTGCCCAACCAAGCAAACCCAAATCATTGTCGGAATCGCCTGCCGCAGCGACGTCATTTGCACGGAGACCAAATTCGCTCGCGATAAACGCAGCTGCGACGTCCTTTCGAACGCCATTTGCGACCAGCTCCACAAGATTAGGGCCAGATTGGACCACCATGAGCTCACCAGCAAACCTGCTGGACAGGAACGAAACGGAAGCTTCAATTGTCTCTTCGGGGAACGTGGCAAGCAGTTTGAAAGGGGCGTTTGGCGCCTCGTATGGTTTTAGTATGAGTTGTAGACGGTCTCCAGTGACATCGGTACGCCGTCTGGCAACGGTCTCATCAGGTTTAAGAACGAAACCACACTCAAGTTCGAACCAGATAGGACTGCCACCCAATTCGTGAACACAACTCATCGCCTCAAGCGCTGTTTCACGATCAAGGCGCGTCTCCTTCAGTGCAGTTCTTGACGAGAGCTTTCCGATCCATGCGCCATTGAAGCAGCAAACCGTGTCCGACGCTCCCACGTCGGCGTGCACACGTTCCAAACCCACAGGTGATCGCGCAGACGCCAGAATTAGGGGAAGCTGTACCGCACGCAGCGATCGTGCCGCCGCTGAAACGGCGGGGAGCAACACATGCTCATGTGTGAGTAAAGTTCGATCGACATCGCAAACAAAAAGTCGAGGGAGGACAGTTCTGCAGTGATCGTTTGCAAACGTGAGACTAGGCATGTGGATCCCCATTCACGAAAAAGCGCTTACAGCCCCGGCCGAGGGTAATTATCGCTTCGTGCTCATTCGTACCGATGGTTTCAGCAATTTGTCGGTAGGTGATATTATCCCCCACAATTTCGGCAGCTGCCCCGACATACACTGCCGTTTCGGGGAGTTCGGAGATATCGACGGCAGTCAAGTCCATTGAGACGCGGCCGACTACGGGCGCGCGCTGCTTGCCGAACATCACAAAACCTTTGTTGCTGTTGTCGCGCATGAATCCGTTCGCATACCCGATGGCAAGAATTGCGATTCGCCGGGGTTTGGGCGCGCGCCAGGTGCACGAATAGCCGACTGGATCGCCCTTCTTGAGCGTTCGTATCTGCACCACGGGCGCGAGAATGGTCGCAGGTTCTTCCATCGGATTTTCAGCATCAGCAGTCGGATTAATCCCGAAGGTCGACTTGCCAGGGCGGATAATGTCTCCGTGCATTTCCCTTCCAAGAAAAACACCACAGGAATTCGCGATGGAAAGCGGCGCGCGGGGCAAGCGTTTGGCTCGCTTGACAAGCCTAGATACCTGATGGTGACAAAGATCTACATCGACATCGTCGGCTGATGCGAAATGCGTCATATAGGCCTGAATATTGCAGGACGCGAGTAAAGGTTCAGCACGTTTATCATCGTCCGGAGCAAGACCAAGCCTGTTCATCGCTGTGTCTAGATGAATGAAAGCCGGCATTCTCTGCCCGGATTGCTTTGCCACACCAAAAATCACATGAAGTTGCTCCAGCGAATTGACCACGGGAATGATGTTCTGCGCCCGCGCTTCCATCGTATCCGCCGGTGAAACGCCGTCGAGGACGGCGACGCGTGGTCCGACACCAAGTTCGGCACGCAGCGTCAAAGCATCCTCAAAACGGGCAGAGAAGAATAAGTCTGCACCAATGTTCCGCAGAGCGCGAGAGGCTTCGCACATTCCGTGGCCATACCCATCGCCCTTAACGACGGCCACACATGTGCCGTGGGTCATTTGCGCCAGCTTGCGGAAGTTGCGCTGAATTGCAGATAGGTCGACTAGCATAATCGGACCGCTGGAAAGGCTGCGGCGCGCGTCATCCGAAAAAGCGGCAAGGGATTGGGAACGTGTCATTGGAACCGGGCGATCAGAGGCTCCGGGCTGCGCGAAATCTCGCAGCCCAGAATTTGGATTATCAAGCCGAAAGCGCCTCAACTGCGGCTTCGACCAACTTCATCTCGTCGGCCTTCAATGGTGGCACAGGCATGCGGCACAGGCCGACCTTACGCCCAGTCATTTCGCTGCCGGCCTTAGCGACCGGGTTGAAGGGTAGTGTCCAAAGCAGACGGCTGATTGGCTGGAGCGTCTTCCAGACCCTCTCAGCCTGCTCATAGTCCTTCGACTTCACCAAGTCCCAGAGCTTCCGGAGCTGCGCGGGCGCTATGTTGCCAGAGCCGGTAAACAAGCCGGCAGCGCCGTTCACCAGCGCAAAAAAGTTGAGAAAGTCACAGCCGCAGAACACTTTTGACCCCTGCGCTGCAAGCTTTTCAATACGGCTGGGGTCAGCGGTACTGTCCTTAATGTAGTTAACCCCGTCGATTTCCGAAAAGCGAGCAAAGATTTCCGGCGTGATGTCGAACTGAGTGTAAACCGGGATGTTGTAAGCCATGATCGGGGTCTTGATTGCTTGAGCGATCTGCTCATAGTGCCAGCGCACCCCCTCCTCGCCCGGCCCTTCAAAGTAAGGCGGCAAAACCAGAACCGCATCTGCACCCGCGCCTTCGGCGTGCTTCGAGTTCTCCACGGCATCTTCGGTGCGGATCGCCGAGGTTTGGACAATTACTTTGGCGCGGCCATCAACGCGTCTGCAGGCCACCTCGGCCAGTTTGCGTTTTTCCGATTCAGACAGGAACGGGAATTCACCGGTTCCGCCATTGACTGCAATGATGTGCACAGCGCTTTCGATAAGCGAGTCGATATTTTCCTCGAACGCCGCAATGTCGAGAGTTGCACCGTTGTCATTAAAGGGCGTGCAGATAGGAACGCAAATGCCTTGCAGACTGGTCATACTAGTCTCCTCAATTAGTGGGCCCATACCGGGCAGATATCTATTTTAATCCCAAAGCACATGGGCCGAGGGAACACTGTGAATGAGTCAACGAAGCTGGATCCAGATAGCCTTCTGCTCGGTATACTGATCGTGCGCGGCAAGACCCTTGTCCCGACCTCCGAAGCCAGATTCCTTGTAGCCGCCGAACGGCACGGCGAGGTCGCCTTCAGAGAAACAGTTGACTGACACGGTTCCTGCGCGAATTGCCTTGGCGACACGGTGGGCGACGTTGAGGTTGTCGGTATAGAGTTGCGAAGCCAGACCGTAGTTTGTGTCATTGGCGATCTTGATGGCTTCTTCCTCAGTCTTGACCGAGATTACCGACAGCACCGGGCCAAAGATTTCTTCACGCGCGATCATCATGTCGTTGGTGACCCCTTCGAAGATCGTCGGCTCGACGAAGTAACCGCCTGTTTCCTCGCGCACGCGGTCGCCGCCGAACGAGACCTTAGCGCCGTCTTTTCTTCCCCGGTCGATTAGCCTCAGCACCTTGTTCAGGTGTTTTTCCTCGATCATCGCCCCGACCTTCGTTTCTTGATCGAAGGGATCACCGACCTTCCACTCTGCAAAGTGTTTCTTCAGCTCTTCAAGCAAACGATCCTTGATGCCTTCCTGAACGATCAGGCGCGACCCTGCCGAGCAGTTTTCGCCTTGGCAGAACAGGATGCCCATTGCCAAATTCTCAACGACCGGGCCTAGGTCCTTTACGTCGTCCATGACGATCGCGGGGCTTTTACCGCCGCATTCGAGGACAATCTTCTTCATGTTTGACTTTGCTGAATATTCGAGGAAGTAACGGCCAACCTCGCCCGAGCCAGTGAAGCTCACACAGTCGATGTCATTGTGCATTCCAATGGCCTTGCCCGCCTCGTGACCCAGACCAGGCACGACGTTGAAAACGCCATCGGGAAGGCCAGCTGCCGAAGCCAAGCCGGCAAGTCGCAGCAGCGAAAGCGAGGTAAGCTCCGCCGGCTTAAGGATCAGTGAGTTGCCACCGGCAAGCGCAGGACCCAATTTCCACATAGCGACAAAGAGCGGGAAGTTCCACGGTATGACACCGCCCACGACACCGATCGGCTCGCGCACAATCATCGATACGACATCATGAGGCGCCGGCGACATTTGGTCGTAGATCTTGTCGGTCGCTTCCGCGTGCCAGCGGAGCGTCGCGATTGAGTCCGGCAGGTCGACATTGCGCGCGTCACGGATTGGCTTGCCGCTATCGAGGGTCTCAAGAAGAGCCAACTCTTCCATGTTCGCCTCAATTAGATCAGCAAACTTCAATAGAACTTTCTTCCGCTCCGCTGGTGATCTGCGCGACCAGTCCCCGACCTCGAAAGCACGTCGCGCGGCAACGACAGCGCGGTCAACGTCTTCCATCTCGCACGACGAGATATTCGTGATCACTTTCCCATTGGCCGGATTGATGGTCGCGAAGGTCTTGCCCGAAGCGGCCTCGGCATATTTACCGTTGATGAAGGCTCGGGTCTCGAACTTCAGCGCCGCGGCGGCCGCCTTGAAGTCGGTTGGTTGGTCCATAACAGTCTCCTTGAATTCGCTTTCCTGGATTATTCGGCCAACTGGGTCAGAAAGTGTTTGACCGGTCGGGAATGGGTCAGAGCCGAGGATGTGGTGTTGCAGTGCAAGCCCGCGCATGCAAGTGCGCTAAGCGTACGTAGGTCGCGCTGCGCCATGTGCACCGGTCAAGTCGTCGAGGGGATACGATTACCCCGTTCTAACTGCCCCGACGCCGCTTCCCCCTCGGCCGCTGTTCCAAAGTTGTGGCGCCTCGAACCTCGGACGGCAATTGTCCAGCCAGTGTCTGCCTCTGCTAGAGTTGCACGTCACGTTGGTCCCAGTCCTGCTATTTGTTTGCAGCCAGCTTAGCCATCATTTGGATTAGCGGTGGGTAAATGTCCCCATCATCACCGCTCTGGTTTTCGAACACGGCCATATAGACCACGGCGGTACCCGTGTCCGGGTTAGCGAGCAGGTATTGCCCCCCAAAGCCCCCATGGCCGATCCAGGTGCCGTCCGTGGTCGTTTGGCGGCTATAGTACATCCCCTCGCGCGGCGTCGGCCAAGAGGGCCCGGGATTGCGGCGTGTTTCTTCGATGAAGGCGGCATCGGCGACGCGCCGTCCGTCAACGCCCATCCCCCTGCGCGCGAAGAGTAGGCCGTAGCGCGCGAGATCACGGGGGGAAAGGGAGGCGCCGCCACCGAGGTGCGGTACGCCCTCGCGATCGCAGATGATATGGAGGGAGCCCTCAAGGCCTGCCGCTTCCACGATCTCGATGAGCCAACTGCGAAGCGACCGCTTACTCACACGCTCGACGATCCAGCCAAGCACTTCGGTATTGGCCGATTTGTAGATCACGTGGCCGGTCCGATTGACGAGATCGTCTCCGGTGATGCCGCAGAGAACCGAGCGGATCGTCAGCTCCATCCCATCATCGGGTGACAAACGTAAACCTGTAGCGGCCTCCAAGGAAAACCAATCACCGTCTTCGCTATAGTTGTTGGCGACATTCATGTCGGCTACTGCCCTGACGGTCGCCTCTGCAAAGCCCGTCCCGATCTCGGGCAGGTAGTCCTTGATCTTTCGGTCGGGATCGAGAAGACCCTCTGCGACGCAGCGGCCGAGCATGATATTGAGGGTTGTCTTTGTGATCGACATGACGGCTTGCGGCCTATCCGGCCCGAAGTCGGACGCATAGGCCTCATAGAGGACGCGATCGTCACGCACCACAACGAAACCGGAGAAATGCGGTACCGAGAGGAACCGGGCGACGTCTGATCGCCCTCCAATAGTCCAGTCGATGTCTTTCCTAAGCGGAAGCACGCGCGGGGAACGAATTGACATGACGTAACGGCCAATAGCATGGAGGTTTTGAAAACCGTGCCGGCGATAGTTCGTCAAATTCCAGTGCGCATTGTTATCGACCGACGAGACGACCAGATCTGGGTTGGGTATCGAGGCAAGCGTCATTGGCGGGCATCCTGATTGGGTTCTTGATATTTAATTGATGTTCTGCTTTCAGATCATCAGTATTTCTGAAGGGTCTGCTTCGCATTTCCCTCGCGAAACGAGCCCCAGGGGGCTCGCCAGAGGCGTCCGTTAGCTACGTGAACCACGGATCTAGCAGACCGGCGACTTCGCTGCGCCTGTTATCGTTGCTCCGGCAGCTCATGCGGGGCGCTCGAAAAGGATGCGCGGGACCGTGCTCATCAGTTCCGCCCCATCTTCAGTGACACGGACGGTGTCGCTCAGCAGGTAGATTTCGCCACGCTCAATGAAATTAGACTGGAGGTCGAATGTCATGTTGGTCACGATCTCGGTGTCGTTGTTGGTCCCCAGGCTCGGGCCGTTGATGGAGAAGTCAAGACCAACGGAGTAGCCCATGCGCTCCTCCTTCGTGAGCCCATACGGCCGGATTGCCGCTTGGAATGCGCGCGCGACATCACTGCAGGTGGCGCCCGGGCGCAACGCGTCGAGGGCGGCGTGGAACCCCGCTAAGGCACCTTCATGCCGATCCTTCCGGCGTGGCGTGGCCGGGCCGAGATGAGCGACCCGCGTTATTGGAGCTGGGTACCGGTGCCGGCTAGCGGAAAACTGCAGATAATACTGCTGCCCCGCTTCAAATGCGTCATCAATCCATAACTGGTGTGGTGCGTTGGCGAACTTGCCCCCACGGACAAACGGTGGACATGGCGGCGGTCCACCGGGAACGGCCTCGGTCCCCTCACAGAGCGTTGACATGATCGCGGCCGCAGCCTCACAATGCCGCGTACCGACGGAGATCTTGTCGATACCAGCAAGCATTGCCCGGTCTGCTATCGCGGCTGCCTCGGTCATATACAAGAGTTCGCGCTCGGACTTGACAATCCTGCATGCCGAAACCAAGTCGCTACCGTCACGAAGTTCCCGCACGCCTAACGCGCCCATGAGCACGGCGTAGCCTCGCGCACTGATTGCCGACAGTTCGACGCCGATACGTGCAGACGCCCGCACCTTGTCCTTGACGAACCGCCCGATCATTTCCCAGGCACTGGCCTGTCCGGAGCCCCCGACGTAACTTTCGGCGTATCCGATAACCCGATCCGGTGCAAGCCAGCATCCGGCGTCGGCCGCTGTGTCGGCATCCATCTTGCGCAGGATGAAATACGGGTCATCATTCAACGTCACGAGCACCACCTGCGGCTCAAAACCAGAGATGGCGTCATATCCCAGGAGATAGTAGTGGTTAGCCTCCGAGATGACCACCAGGGCGTCCATTCCAGCTTTGGACATTGAAATCCGCACTTTATCGAGCCGAGCCCGATACTCCGACGCTTCGAAAGCCTGCGGAATGTTCGCTCTGTCCATACAAGATGTCCTCTCTAATGTGTTCCGCGACGAGCTTATCTGAGGTCCTTCAGTCCAGGCTGCTTTGGTCGACACCTTCCAGTTGAGTAGGTGCATTTGGATTCGCGATCTAAGCAAGGCGCGGAGCAGCTTGGAAAAAGTCGTCTCATGGGTTCCCAACTTTGATGTTGCTATTGTCGACATATTGTCGCGACTTGTCAACGAATATTTGAGGCCATTCTCATTGAAACAACCAACTTCGCTCATGAGCCAGATGGCCGCAAAGAGGCACATCGCGCTGGCGGGTAGATAAGGAAGCGCTGGAGCATGAGCTTCGCCTCTGCCGTCTTCAGTGCTCGATGCCGGAAACAAAGATGACTTGCCTCCGGCTTGTTGCGGCTGTCGACGGGGTCGATAATGTGCCGGGCGCCGACCACGACTTCCTCGCCCGAATGTATGAGCCCCGCTCCTGATGTGACGCGATCGAAGAGGGAGATACGCCGAGCACATCTTCCAGTTCGCGGGTCGCTTACTGGTGATCAGCTGACGTACGTTCAGTTCGTTCCCGGAAGTACTGAAAGCTCCCGTTGCCGGGAGCGGCAGCGACATATCGGAGATGGCGACGTCCATGTCTCTTCCTGACAATTTCTGTTCCTCTGCATCGACAGCCTTTTCGTTCGCATCGCTGAGCCAACTTCCAAATCACTCCGAAAAAAGGGCTGCCGTCGGGGCCCGACCGACGGCAGCCAAGGCACCTCGGGAGGAGGCTGGGGAAAGAGGCCAGGATGTCTCCGGAGAGCTTTTGGCTCGCCGAGACTCTGCTTCAGATCAGCAGAAGTTGATGAGGGGAGTTGCGCACGAGGAGTGCGTAAATCAGCGTGAACAGCCGACGCGTGGTATCCCTGTCGATGAGCACTTTGGTGGAGAGACGCTCTTTCAGGAGTTCGGCAGCCTGGTTGTGGATGCAGCGACGGCCCAAGTCGATCGCCTCCAGTCGTTCGGGCCCGGGTCGGCGGATCGCCTCGTAGTAGCTGTCGCAGATGCGGGTGTAGTCTCTCAGCAGCCGGCGGAAGGGCGTAATCGACAGGTGGTGACTGACGAGATGCGTCCCCTCGTCGTCGGCGATGTGCAGCACTAAGCGCCCATCCGCCGTTTTGATCCTCAGTCGATAAGGGCCGCCTTCATGACCGACGGGCAGGAAGCTGTTGTTCTCGAGGAGGTCGACCACCGCGAGCGCCTGTTCGCGCTCGACACGAGGGTCTCGCCGACCGAAGGATCGGTCAAGCGCGACATCGCAAAGGCGGGCACCGGTCATGAGACTGCCCTCCCCTTACATCGCCTCTACGCACAAGGCGATGCCCATGCCGCCGCCGATGCAGAGCGTGGCCAGGCCCTTCCTGGCCGACCGGCGCTTCATTTCGAACAGCAGCGTGTTGAGCACGCGCGCACCGGAAGCGCCGATCGGGTGGCCGATGGCGATCGCACCGCCGTTGACATTGACGATCGACGGATCCCAGCCGAGGTCCTGGTTGACCGCGCAGGCCTGGGCAGCAAAGGCCTCGTTGGCCTCGACCAGGTCGACGTCGCCGATCGCCCAGCCGGCTTTCTTGAGCGCCTTGCGCGATGCCGGGATCGGGCCGGTGCCCATGACCTGCGGGTCGACGCCGGCCGTTGCCCAGGAAACGATGCGAGCGAGCGGCTGGATGCCGCGCTTGGAGGCCTGTGCTTCTGTCATCAGCAAGGTAGCGGCAGCGCCGTCATTGAGTCCGGAGGCGTTGCCGGCGGTGACGGTGCCTTCCTTGTCGAAGGCCGGGCGCAACTTCTGCATCTGGTCGATCGTCGCGCCATGGCGGATATATTCGTCGGCATCGACGGTGACGTCGCCCTTGCGGGTCTTGACGATGAAGGGAATGATTTCGTCGGCAAAACGCCCGGCCTTCTGCGCGGCCTCGGCCTTGTTCTGCGAGGCGAGTGCAAACGCATCCTGCTCCTCACGGCTGAGCTGCCACTGGCGCGCGATATTTTCGGCGGTGATGCCCATGTGGTAGCCGTGCAAGGCGTCGGTCAGGCCGTCCTTGATCATCGTGTCGATCATCTTGAAGTCGCCCATCTTCACGCCGGAGCGAAGATGCGAGCAATGCGGCGCCATCGACATCGACTCCATGCCGCCGGCGACGATGATGTCCGCGTCACCGGTTGCAATCTGCTGCATGCCGAGCGCCACGGCGCGAAGACCGGAGCCGCAGAGCTGGTTCATGCCCCAGGCGGTCTTTTCCTGAGGGACGCCTGCCTTCATCGCCGCCTGGCGCGCCGGGTTCTGGCCCTCGCCGGCCTGCAGCACCTGGCCGAGGATCACCTCGTCGACCTCACCTGCTTCGACGCCTGCGCGCTCGAGCACGCCCTTGATGACGGCAGCGCCGAGCTCGTGCGCCGGCGTATTGCCGAAGGCGCCGTTGAAGGATCCGACCGCGGTGCGGGCGGCGCTGGTGATGACAATCGATGGAATGCTCATGCTGATCTCCTCTCCTCCTCGCATGAAGCCGGCAAAGCACCGGCTTCAGCCTCTCGGCAATAAGCCGCCCGCCTTAGTTGACGATGGTCGCCTCGGTGGCGCTGCGGATCTCGCCGTCGGTGACGCCTTCGGCAAGCTCGACCAGCCTCAGTCCGCCATCGACGACGTCGAGCACACCGAGATTGGTGATGATCCGATCGACGACGCTCTTACCCGTGAGCGGCAGGGTGCAGGCCTTCAGCACCTTGGATTCGCCAGCCTTGTTGGTGTGATCCATGACCACGACCACGCGCTTGACGCCGGCGACGAGGTCCATCGCCCCACCCATGCCCTTGACCAGCTTGCCCGGGATCATCCAGTTGGCGAGGTCGCCGTTCTCGGCCACTTCCATGGCGCCGAGGATCGCCATGGCGATCTTGCCGCCGCGGATCATCGCAAAGCTCTGCGCCGAGTCGAAGAAGGCCGAATGCGGTAGCGCCGTCACCGTCTGCTTGCCGGCATTGATGAGGTCGGCGTCGATCTGATCCTCGGTCGGAAACGGCCCGATGCCGAGCAGGCCGTTTTCCGACTGCAGCGTCACGTGCACGCCTTCGGGAATATAGTTAGCGACCAGCGTCGGAATGCCGATGCCGAGGTTGACATAGGTGCCGTCTTCAAGCTCGCGGGCGGCGCGCGCCGCCATCTGGTTTCTGTCCCAGGCCATCTTGTCTCTTCCCCTGTCCTTCAAGCCGCCGCGCGCGTGGTGCGCTGCTCGATGCGTTTCTCATGCTCGCCCTGGATCAGGCGATGCACGTAGATTCCCGGCAGGTGGATGTGATCAGGGTCGAGGCTGCCGGCTGGCACGATTTCCTCGACTTCGGCGACGCAGATCTTGCCGCAGGTCGCCGCCGGCGGGTTGAAGTTACGGGCGGTCTTGCGAAAGACGAGATTGCCTGAGGTGTCCGCCTTCCAGGCCTTGACGATCGACAGGTCAGCGACGATGCCAGTTTCGAGCACATGGCTCTCGCCGTTGAAGCTCTTCACTTCCTTACCCTCGGCTACAACCGTGCCGACGCCGGTCTTGGTGTAGAAGCCGGCAATCCCCGCGCCGCCCGCCCGCATGCGCTCCGCCAGCGTCCCCTGCGGATTGAACTCCAGTTCCAGCTCACCGCTCAAATATTGGCGCATGAACTCGGCGTTCTCGCCGACATAGGACGAGATCATCTTCCTGATCTGCTTCGTCTTCAGCAACACGCCTAGCCCGAAGTCGTCGACGCCGCAGTTGTTAGAGGCGATCGTCAGGTCCTTTGTGCCCGCCTCGCGAACGGCGTCGATCAACAGTTCCGGTATGCCGCAAAGGCCAAAGCCACCCGCAGCAATGAACATTCCGTCGACCAGCAGGCCTTCAAGCGCTGAACCCGCGTCAGCATAGATCTTGTTCACGTCACTCCTCCAATTTTGAAACCGATGAGCGCTCTGCCGCAAAGGGCCTAGGAGCCATGGGGCTCTAGGCGTGGCTGCTGTGAGTGCTAGCAAATTGCCGGTCACGCTATTGGTGCCGTTTTCACTCAGATATGTGAATTGTGAACACATATCCTGAATATCGGAGCCAGCCAGCGCGAAAGCGCGAATTTCACTCTGGCTATCGCGGTTCTATTCCGAAGAGACCAACGAAATGCGGGCGCGTCGGCAAGGCGCGCCCGTTGACCTTGATGGACGATCCACAATGCTAGACGTGATGAGATTGCGCCGTACCGGGCAGTGCGAGCTGGCTCCTCACCAGCTTTGTGCCGACGTCGATGAGTTGCACGAGCACGATATAGATGACGCCGACGACCAGCAGCGGTGTCAAAGGATCGAGGTACACCTTGCCGAGCACGGTCGGTCCGCCCATCAGATCGCGAACGGTAATCGCACTGGTGATTGCGGATGCCTTCACCACGGCAATCGTTTCGCTCCCAAGGTTTCCCAGGATGGATCGAACGGCAAGTGGGGCATGCACACGGAAGAACGCGCGTGTCTTTGTCATACCGACAGCGGCCGCCGCTTCCAGCAGGCCGGCGGGCACCA
Source organism: Sinorhizobium sp. 8-89 (assembly GCF_030124325.1). Lineage (GTDB taxonomy): Bacteria > Pseudomonadota > Alphaproteobacteria > Rhizobiales > Rhizobiaceae > Sinorhizobium. The sequence continues at coordinate 116,935 of NZ_JASKLR010000014.1, read as the reverse complement.
TCCGAAGGCCGCCTCGGATCATTTCGCCGAGATAAGCAGCGTTGTTGATGGTCAGGACAAACACCGCGGTCCGGAACGGAGACGTCAGGACCAGATCCCAGAACAGGCTTCCTCTCAGCCAGGTCACCCGTGGCAGACCGTAGTAGAAGAGGAAAAGCAGGATCAGGAGCGGCACTCCGCGGAACACGAAGATGTACGCTTTGGCCGTAAACCGAATACCGGGCCTGCCGTAGACGTTCATCGACGCGAGAACGCCGCCCAGGAGAAATCCCAGGATCATGCTGAGAGCAGTAAGCGCCAACGTGACGCCCAATCCGTCCAGAACGGCCCACCAGAAGGCACTCGTCTCGAGAATAGCGAAATTCAGCATCTAGAGTGACCTCTCCATGGCCGCTTCGAACCGATGTTGAACGAAGCCCGAAAACGCCGAGATGACGAGATACATGACAGCCGCGATCAGATAGCAGACAAGCGGTTCGCGCGTGGATCCGGCGATGATACTGGTCGTACGGCTCAGTTCCGCCACTCCGATGAGCGACGCAAGAGCCGATACCTTTAACATCACGAGAAAGAGGTTGCCGAGCGCCGGCGTTGCCGAACGCAACAGCAGCGGAACCACGATCCGCCTGCGGATCTGGAAGCGGGTCATGCCTATTGCCAGTCCCGCTTCCGTGTAGCCCTTGGGAAACACAGTCATCCAGTCCTTGAAGATCACAGCGGCATAGGATCCGAACTGGATGGAAAGCGCCACCAACGCCGCAACGGCGGGATTCGTCCCTCCAACCTGAAAACCCAGAGACTGCCCCAGCGCCGTGAGAACGATATTCGAACCGTAGAACACTACGAAGATCACGATGATCTCGGGGAGACCACGGAATATGTTGATGTATGCCGCCGCCGCCAGCGACATCGGACGGGCCTGCGAGACGGCGGCGAATGCCACCGTCAAGCCGATCAGGACGCAGATGGGAAAGGACGCGGCCGACAGTCCCAAAGTGAGTGCCGCGCCCTTCGACCAAAAGCTCAAGTAGGGTGCAACGATTTCAATCATCGCACATCCCCTGTGTTAGGTTTGCCATCAGTCGATTACTTGGAGACCAGCTTGGTGTTGAAATACTTCAGACCAAGTTCGTCCACCTTCCCTGCTGCGATGACTGCGTCCAGTCCTTTGTCGATCTTGCCGACCAGATCGGCGGATCCCTTCCGGAAGAACCAGGCCCTCCCTTCACCTACATATTTGGGATCGAAGGTCGCCTCGGCCGCGAGCTTGTAGTTGCCCGTGCTCACGTAAGCTTGCTCGAGCTGGAGGTTATCGCTCTGGAAAGCGGCGATACGACCGGCGTCGAGGTCCAGCACTGCCGCATCGGCGGTGTCGTAGCCGCGGATGTCCGTGTCGGCGCCAAGCACGCCCTTGATGTAATCGTAGTAGGATTGCGTTCCGACGATTGTGCCGATCGACTGCCCTTTCAAGCCGTCAAGCCCCCTCGAAGTATCTGAGTCCTTCGGGACCAGGAATGCAAAGCCGACGCGGTAGATCATCCGTGAGGCATCGTACTTCTCGAGCCGCACCTTCGTCTTGGTAACGGTGGTACCTATCATGTCGATGGTTCCAGTCTCAAGCGCGGTGAAGATGCCGTCCCACGGCACATTCGAAAGTTCGCAGTCCGCCTTGATCTCAGCGCAGACAGCCTTGATCAGGTCGATCTCGAAACCAGACATCTCGCCATTGGCATCGACATAGGCGAATGGCTTGTAAGCGGCATCAATGCCGATCTTGATCGTTTCGTCGGCATGAGCGGAGGAAAACGACCCGAAGCTCACAGCGGCGGCGAAGACAGTCGACGACAAAATCTTGAACATTTTCATCTTAGGTTCCCCTTTTCTTGATGTTGACTAGGATCGATACCTTTGAAGGAAGGACCCGAGCGCTTCCGACTTCGGAGATTTGAGGATTTCGGAGGGCGCGCCTCGCTCTTCGATATTGCCCTTCGAGAGGAAGACCACCTCGGAGGAGACCTCAAGCGCGAACTGCATCTCGTGGGTAACGATGATCATCGTCCTCCCCTCCGAGGCCAGGCTCTTCATGACGCGCAGAACTTCGCCGACGAGTTCGGGATCGAGCGCCGATGTCGGCTCGTCAAACAGCAGTATCTCGGGTTCCATGGCGAGTGCTCGCGCGATGGCGACGCGTTGCTGCTGCCCGCCCGAAAGCTGAGACGGATAATGATCGATGCGGCCCGCGAGACCGACCTTCTCCAGATAGCCAAGCGCCCTGTCGCGCGCTTCTCTCTTTGAGATCCCGAGAACCTGGACCGGGCCCTCCATCACGTTCTCGATCGCATTGCGATGGGGCCAGAGATTGAAGGATTGGAACACCATTCCGACCTTGCGGCGCAAGGCAATCAGATCGGCATTGTTTTTCCTCGTCCGGCGTACACCGCCCATCGCGGGAAATACTATGCCGTCGAGGACAATCTCGCCGGCCGACGGTTCCTCAAGAAAGTTAATGCAGCGGATGAGCGTGCTTTTGCCGGATCCGGAGCTACCGATCAGCGTAACGATGTCGCCTTTGGCGGCCTGAATACCGACACCTTTCAACACCTCCAAAGACCCGAACGACTTCCGCAGATTGCGGACTTCCAGCAGCGGCTCTCGCGGCAATGAAGAACTTGGGTTCACACTCATTCCCCTTTTTCAGCTGCGCACGCTTGAGCTCGCTGAAACAGCCCGATCAACTCGACGCAGCAGACTATTTGCCTATTGGCTATTGCTCTATCCCAGCGCCTGCATGCTCGTTTACTGCTGTCGTTCGTTCAATTGATCTTTTGTGCCCGACACGTGAATCCGATTCACAATTATACGCGTCAGACCGCGCGGCCGCGCGAGCCTCTGCAACATTCGGATCTTCGCCCGTTTAGCGAAGAGGCACACAGGAAAGTGAACCTGCGTTTTCCAGGCACCAGCGGTCTGGAGTTGGAGGTCTCTCTTTGGTGAATTCTGCTCACAAGAATGCGTGCGGATTCACTTGTTCTTCTTCCTCCGGCGCCGTTCTCTGGATTCCCTGTGAGTTCAACGATTTTGGAAAGGTCTCCCGATGAACATCTCTGTGCCACTTGAACGCAAGGTCGCCTTGGTAACAGGATCGACGAGCGGCATTGGGTTGGCAATTGGTCGGATGCTGGCTGCCAATGGGGCCGACGTGGCGTTAAACGGCTTCGCCTCCTCTGAAGAGATAGCAGCGATTGAAAACGACATCGGCAAAGAGACCGGCCGCCGGGCAAAGCATTTTGGTCACGACCTGTCGAACCTCAAGGAAGCGGGCGATCTGGTCGGGGCTGTAACCGCCGCACTCGGCAGAGTGGATATTCTGGTCAACAATGCCGGTGCGCAGCACCTGGCGGACATCGATGAGTTCCCGGATGAGCAATGGCAGCGCCTTATTGCGATCAATCTGACTGCAGCCTTCGCGACCACGCGGGCGGTCTGGCCACAGATGAAAGAGCGCGGCTGGGGTCGAATTATAAACACGGCTTCGACACTCGCGTTCACCGCTGAAGCGCGCAAATCCGGCTACGTGGCGACGAAGCATGGCATTCTTGGATTGACGAGAGAAGCCGCTCTCGAAGGCGCTCAACTCGGGATCACCTGCAATGCCGTGTGTCCGGCATGGGTCCTGACGCCGCTAGTCGCAAAGCAGGTCGAGGCGAAAGCTGATGAGCTTCAATACTCCTTTGATGAAGCCGCCCGGAATTATTTCCTGACGGATATGCCCACCCGCCGCTTCGTGGAGACGGACGAGATTGCCGCCGGCGTTCTGTTCCTGTGCTCTGATGCTGCCAAGTCAATTACCGGCATTGCCCTTCCCATCGATGGTGGGAGCCTGGTCATCTGAGCGCCACACGCGATTCAGACGCCAGAGCCCGGTCGGAAAGCCTAAAAACGTGGCGCCGCGTTGGACGCCACATATTCTGGTTGCCGTGAGCGTTGCGGCTTCATGTTGAGCCGCAACGCTCAATGCGTTATCCGCGGGACCTGAGATTGAGCAACGCCCGCGTTTCTGACGCAGAGCGAATTTTCGCGCCCATCGCTTCGGCGACCTGGCGGGCCTTCGCTACCAACTGGGCATTCGTCGCAAGGACGCCGCGCTCGAGGTAGAGGTTATCTTCCAGACCGACGCGAATGTTCCCTCCCATCAGCACCGCTTGTGCGGCCATGGGAAGCTGCATGGCGCCGAGTCCGAATCCAGCCCATATGGCACCGGCCGGCAAGGCATTACGCATCGCCATCATCGCATCCGGTGTAGCGGGGGCCCCATATTTGATCCCGAGGCAAAGCTGGAAGAGTGCCGGCTGCGAAATGCGCCCTTCCTTGATCAACTGTTTTGCCAGTTCGATATGGCCAAGCTCGAAGACTTCGATCTCCGGAAGGACGGACGCATGTTTGTAGCTGTCCGCCATTGCGCGTAGCCAGGTCGGTGTCGTCGCGTAGAGAGAGTCGTCGAAGTTCAACGAGCCGGTGTCGAGGCTGGCGATTTCGGGCTTCAGTTCCAGGATGTGTTCCATACGCTGGGCCGGGCCGACGAAGTCCGTTCCGACGGCCGGAGGAAGTGGGGAGTCTGCGGAGCTGAACAGGATCTCACCGCCCATGCCACCGGTGAGGTTGATGATCACGTCCTTGTTGCGCTCACGGATGATCGTAACGAGCTCACGATAGAGGCCGATGTCCCGGCTACCTAGACGGGTTTCGGGATCGCGGACGTGAAGATGAACAATCGCTGCACCCGCCTCATGCGCTTCGAGCGCGCTATCGGCGATTTCCAAAGGCGTGACCGGCACATGCGGGCTCTTGCCTGCGAAGTCGCCGCCGCCTGTCACGGCGCAAGTAATGAATGGTTCGCGGTTCATGTTTGTCTCCGATGATTGACGTGACTTGCCACCCAGCGTCGCCGACCCTGACGAAGGATCAGCACCGCGCCGTTGAAACAAAACGCTTGGTCGGGAAGGCTGCTTGAGAAGCCTCGTTCACTGTGAAGCGTATCCATAGCTAGCGGAGATTCCCGCTCTGGGGACAAGTGAAAGTTGGCGACTGAAACTTGAATGAGATTGACAATTCCCGGGTGGGGGACAGAGGTGGGATCCGTTTGGGAAAAGTCGCGCGAACTCGCGCAGAGTGACAATGGCGGGGTCGCCGCACTGGAGAATATCAGCGCCAACGGGGCTTCCCACCCTGCACGACGATTCCTTCGCCGAGAAGTATTGTCAACTCTGCCAGTTGACAGAGAAGGCGATGAACGGGGGCGAAGCTAATCTTTGGGAACGCCGATCTTAATGGTGCCGGGAAGCGATTGCAGCCATTGCGCAAAACAAAGGGCGCTGCGCGGAACCGGTCGGTTCTTGGGCGTAAGCAGCAGGTATGACTTCTCCTCCTCGATCGCCACAGTCGACAATGAGACGAGCGTCTTCGCCCTCAACTGAGAAAGGACGACGCTGCGAGGCAAGAGCGCCACGCCCTCACCTGCGAGACAGGCGGCCAAGGTCAAGTTGCCGTCCGGAAAGATCGTGCCTGTCTCAGACAGCTGCGGATCGACATCAAAATCAATCGAAACCTTCTTGAGCCAGAGACCCCAGAACTTCCGATCATCATCGTGTAACAGCGTCAGACGCGTAAGATCTGTCGGGTCCTGGTAGTTGTTGCGTTGCAGATACTCTGGCGAGGCGACGGGTACCGTGGTCCCGTCCAGTAGCGGGATGGCAACGAAATCGGGAAAGTCGCTGGGGTTGCCATGCTGAATGGCGACATCCACTGAAACGGGGTCCAGTATCTTCGCTGCCCTCGCATACTGGATAGCGACCTGCACGTCCGGGAACTTCCCCCAGAAGTCGTGCATCTGCGGCATCAGCCAAGCGACCGCAAACATCGGCAGGCACGACACCCGCACCATGGGGGAGGAACTGCGCTGTCGCAGCAGTTCCGTCTCGGCGTTGATGCTCTCGAACGCGTCACAGACCTTGAGCTTGTAGCGCTCGCCCGCCTCGGTCAGCCGGATACCGCGACCATTGCGTTCGATGAGCTGAATACCAATCCAGTCTTCGAGTTTTCTGATCTGATGGCTGACCGCCGAATGAGAGACACAGAGTTCTTCTGCAGCGCGCGTCACGCTTTGCATTCGCGCGACGGCCTCAAAGGATCGAAGTGATTGCAACGGCGGGAGCTTCATGGCCACTCGTCTATCATATTCACATGTCGAGGTGCAATACGAACCGGTCAGGAGAGGGGTTTCATTGTACATCTCGAAGCCAACGCAGGTGATCTGAGCGACCAAACGATGGGCACGATCGGACTTCTGCATTCGACAAGCGTTGAGGAGTTCCGGCAACGCCGGCGCAGGATCAGTTGGAGCGACACTGAATGAACAAAGCGATTTCGAAAGTCACCTGCGTGGGCGCCGGCCTGATCGGCTCGGGTTGGGCGGCGCACTTCATGCGGGCTGGCCTGGATGTGACTGTTCACGACCAGTCAGCTGAACGTGAGGGCTATTTGAGGCAGTCCCTGGACAAAGCCATGCCGTCACTGGTGGAGTTGGGACTCGCACCTGGAGCCTCGCCGTCTCGAGTTAAGTTCACAACTGATCTTCACGAGGCGCTCGCCGATTGCCACTTCGTTCAGGAAAGCGCAACGGAAGACGTCGATGCCAAGATCGCTTTGATCGCAGAGATAGATGCCTTCGCGCCGCCGGAAGCCGTTATCGCATCGAGCTCATCCGGGTTCATGGCGGCCGATCTGAGGCGTCAGGCGAAACATGGCGAACGGATCATTATCGGCCACCCCTTCAATCCACCGTACCTGGTCCCGCTTGTGGAGTTGGCTGGTGGAGATGTGGCCAAAGAGGCGATCACCGTTGCGACCGATTTCTACAAGAAGACCGGCTGCGAAGTCGTGGAGCTGGCACGGGAAATCGACGGCTATATCGGCAACCGCATCCAGTTTGCCGTGTTCCGCGAGATTCTATACCTGCTGTCACAGGGGGTCGCGGATATCGAGGCCATCGACAGAGCGATTGTCGCGGGTCCGGCTATCAGATGGGCAGTGATGGGTCCTTCTTCCGTGTTCTATCTCGGCGCCCGTGATCCTTCGCTCTATCAGGAGTTTGTTGATCTGCTCGCGCATGAGATGGAAAGCGGCTACACCGCGCCTGCGTGCTTCAAGCCGGACAAGGCGCTGATGAATGCTTACGCCGAGGAAGTCTGCCGAGGAATCGGATCCGAAGGCCAAGACGGCCTGATCGCTCTGCGCAACGAAGGCATCGCCAAGATCAGGGTGCTTCTTGAAGGTCTCAGGACCCGCGGCGGTGATGTCCGATGAGTTGGATTGTGACCTGGGAGGGAACGGTCGAACGCGATTGGCTCGACGAGCTCGATCACGTCAATTTTCTCCAGTATCAGCGCATTGCTGATTTTGCCTCGTTGGGCATCTGGCACCGCGCAAAAGGGCTGCCGGAGACCCGTCTGGAGTTCGTCATGACCGAGACACAGGTCCGTTATATCCGAGAGCTGCGTCTCGGAATGCCCGTAGAAGTGATCTCAGCACTGGTTGCGTTCGACAGCAAGAGATTCCAGCTGCTCCATCACATCAGAAGCGGCGAGGAGTTGATGTGCACTGTCGAGACGCTCAATTTGTGTTTTGACCCCGACAGCCGCAGGGTGGCGAACTTCAGCGATGACATTGCCAGCCACTTTTTGACCTGGCCAACGCCGCCGGCGGACGTCGTGCCGAAGCTCTCGATGACACGCAAGCAGGGGTAGCTGATCAGACGATGCGTGGTGGGCGTTGCTGCTGCGTCGTTCTTGAGCTCGAAAGACAAACCAAACCGATAGCGTGTATTGCTCTCAATAGCATCAGCCTTGGCCCATGAGGCCGCGTTCCACCCGATGAGTGTAAAGCACAACACGACACGTCGGTGGCCTGAAAATTGGCGGTCTGGCATGAACGTCGCTGTGATTGCTGGCTCTGGAACCTAGTTCCAGTACGAGCCAGGAAACATGATGCCCTGATCAACGAGCGCCTTGAACTTGTAATCGGGGCAATTGTCAGCGTCGGCTGGACATTCCCGGCTGATCGTCTGCTCTGCGACGCGGCCAAGTCCGACGCGGCCCCAGCATCTTCACCTGCGGCGGCGATCCGAACGCCGTCAGCCTATGCTCGATGCCCCGGAAAGATCGCAGTGGCGATCATCATCAATCCCGGAATGACGGCGAGCAGAATCTAGTCGCCGTCATGACCGAGGGCCTCCGCCGATGGTGATCAGGCGCGATCGCTCCGCACCGTCGCCGCGCATGCGCTGGCTCGCGTCGATCAGAAGGCCGAGCAACAGCGCCTGTTTATAGCGCAGACCGGCCTTGACGATCAGGCCCCCTAGCTCGATCTTCTCGCGCGTGTCCTTCTCTCGCGCTTCCCTCGAGGTCGTCCGGCGCATCCTCACAAGCCTCGCCACCCTGAGCGGCGCGGACTCGCCATTTCCGGATTGCAACGCGCCGCTCCATCCGCGCGCCTGTGTTCCCTCGCCCGCCTTGCTAGCGAATTTCTAGCTGGCGACATGGGAGTTTCTCACCACGAAGCTGCTCCAGCGGCGGCTCGCCATACCGCCGTCGTCAAATCGAAAATGATGATCGTGGAAAAAGGGCAGGATGAGCGGCATGGGCTGCCCGGCGAGCAAGGCCTTATGACTGCCTCTTCCAGAGTATGTCGCACCTGTAAGCGCGTTGCGATACCGCAAACACTTGCCCTCAGCACGACGGAGATGCGAAATGGCACCACAACCGTTGGAGACTAGCACTACTTTGGCAGAATTGCTTTTAGCGTTCGGAAGCGAATTCGGCAGTGTGGACATCGCTCTGGAACTGCCGATGGTAAAAGCGCGTTTATGACCGCGCGTCGGATGGCTGGCAGTGTCGGTTTAGGCGGGCCGTGTCTCTTCCTTCCCGCTTTGCCTTGTGTAGGCGTTGATGTTGCAGGAAGGCATAAGCGATCATGGTCATCAGTGCGTGTCGATGCAGACCTTGCCATGATCGACCCTCGAAGTGGTCGAGACCGCGTTCTTCCTTCATTTGCTGATGGGCCTGCTCGCAGACCCATCGCGCTTTGATGGCAGCCGCGAGAGCTTTCGAGGTCGTATCTGCTGGCAGATTGGAGAGGTAATGTTTGCGCTCGTCGTTTGAGCGCCATTCACCAACGAGCCATGCTTCCTCGCCCGGCATGTGCTGCTGCCCCTTGTCGAGGATGCGTTGCGGGTTGCCGTCAGCAATGCGAATGCGTAGGGCAGCGAAGCGTGCGGTCAGGCGACCTTTCGTGCCGTGCCGCCAACTGACCTTCTTCCAGACGGCTCCTTCCAGGATCGTTTCGGCTGCCGTCGATAGGGTGTCGGGGATCGAATGCTTGCGCGGCCTTCCATGGCCGGCGACAGGAAAGATCAGTGCAACATGGGTGGCAAAGCTGTGCCGCAGCGTATGCACCGTCACGCGCTTGTCGATCCCGGCGGCAATCCGTGCCGAACGGCAAGCCGTATGCAGAACCTGAACATGGATCGGTCCGTTTCCGTCACGTCGCGGAAACAGCCACACCGGCGGCCTCGCCAGCCGCCAGTAGACCCGCAGGATGCCGAGCAGTTGCGCTGACAGCATGACATTGCGGTCCTTGCCGCCCTTGCCGTGTTCGACCCGGATGACGCCGCGGTCGCTATCGACGTCGCTGACCTTTAGCCCGACAGCTTCCGAGGCACGCAGCCCCGCGGCATAGGCTGTCGTCAACGCCGTCCGTGTCTTCAGGCTCGGTACCGCCTCGAGGAACCGGACGATCTCGTCGCTGCTGAGGACCGTCGGCAGCTTGCCGGGTGTGCGGGCGTAGGCGATCCGCTCCGGTATCTCCGCATGGCCGAGCGTCACGCCGTAGAAGAACCGCAAGGCACAAACCGTCTGGTTCAGCGCCGGCCAGGAAATGCCGGTCGACACCAGATGAACCTGGAAGGCGCGCACGTCCTCCAGCCCGAGACGGTCAGGCGACCGCCCGAAATACCGCGAGAACTTAGCAGCCGCATGAGATAGGACCGTTGCCGGCGATAAATTCCGGATCGTCATGTCCTCGATCATACGCCGGCGCAGAGGGCTGATCTCTGTCATCGTCATTCTCCTGTTCAAAGGTGGGCTTCACAGGCCAATCCTTCAAAACGGGAGCATCATGCGCAAATCCTTGCTCCAAATGCCGCGTCAGCGGCTTCGTTCAATCCTGAATGTCGATCGGGCCTAGTCGTCCGCCATCTCGAGCGAGTAGCCGATCGACCTGACGGTACGAATGACGCTTCCGGGCGAGGCCGTCTTCAGCGCCTTTCTGATCCGGCTGATGTGGACGTGGACGGTGCGTGCACCGACATGAATATTGTCCGGCCACGCCGCGTTGATCAGTTCATCGCGGCTGAAGACCTTGCTCGGAGCCTCAAGCAAATGCCGCAGCACGTTGAACTCGATCGGTCCAAGATGAATGTCGCGGCCATTACCGCGAACTCGATGGGCATCGAGCTTCATCTCAAGGCTGCCGCAGCAGATCCAGCTGCCGTTTTCAATCCCGTTTGAACCCGACTTCGGCAGCGCCAGCTTCGTCCGTAGACAGTCAAGCAGCTTGGCCGGCGCGATCGGCCGAACAAAACTCTCGTCAATGCCTGCCTTTAAAAGTTCGAGGTGCTGGTTCTCAGCTCCGGGCGCGATCAGGGCAATAACGGGCAGGCCGCCGGTCCGGGGCTCCTTCTTGAGCCGGGCGCAGATTGTAAAGTCTATCGCGCTTGCTGGCCCGCAGTCCAGCACTACCGCATGAAGCTCCTTTTCATCGGCCAATGCGAGTGCTTCCTTGACGCCGTCTGCCGGCTCACTTGTGAAGCCGTCCACCCCCAGAATGTGGCTGAGAAACAGATATAACTCCGCATCTTGCGAACAGATCAGGACCAGTGGCTTCATCAGCGCTATCCCAACGACCAAATCGGCCTCGACCGCCCCGGTTGAGTGGGCTGGCCATCGCATGTCCCCAAAGTGATCGCTTTGCTCATGACGGCTATCACACCGTCGACCAGTTCCGCACCCGCCCGTGCGAGTTTGCAAAGTGTGCTGAAGCCGAACGGATGGACGTCGCGAAGGGTCTTCGACAGAATCACCAACCGCCCCGTCGTGAGAACCACGTGGCGGAAGCCCTCATGGCTCATCATCATGATCGACGATGCCACCCGACCGGAGCGCTGCTCGATCGCGAGCTCCCCGCATGTGTAGCAAATCTGGAGCCTCAATAGCACGTCCGGGACAGGAGCGCCGATGATCGGGATCTCACGGCACGGCTTGTTGGTGACTATGAAGTCGGCCAGCAGCTCAGCATCCGCCTTCCCGCGATCCATAGGAATCCTGAGCGCGGATCAGCCGCATAAGGCATTGAGGAAAGGTGTCGCAAGGGCTGCCTCGTCCTTGTTCACAGCGGGCCATCCGCAGTAACTTTTGGTGTTCTCATCGTTAATCCTCGAAGGATTTCTTTTCCGGTGGCGTCTGCCTCCGTCAGCACTTTGCGCAGCTAGTGCCGCCCACGCCAGCGTCCAACCGCTATTCTGCCGGTCTGGCCCCGCGGTTTTACAGCATAACGTCGGTCCACGCGCCTACCCATGCTAGTAGTGTCGTCATCGGCCGTTCTTTGGTATTCCCCTGTTCGCAGCAGGAATAGAAACAGCGACGTTGCTCGTCACGCCGCAAGCAAAAACTCCCCACACTGGCAGACATGCGATTTCTTAAGAATCCTGATGCAGCTTACGTGCACACTCGTCGCACAGGCGAGGAAGACGGAGCGGCTACCGAATGAGCCATCCTATCACCAAAGTGACTTGCGTTGGCGCGGGCCTTATTGGCTCTGGTTGGGCTGCACACTTTATGCGCGCTGGCTTGGACGTGACCGTTCAAGGCAAGTCATCCGGGCGCGAAGCGTTCCTAAGGGAGGCCCTTGAAAAGGCCATGCCGGCGTTAGAAGAACTTGGTTTGGCATCGGGGGCATCCCCTTCGCGGGTCAAGTTCACCACGGATCTGCAAGAGGCACTCCGAGATTGCCAATTTGTCCAGGAAAGCGCGACCGAAGACGTTGATGCTAAGACATCTTTGATAGCGCAGATAGATGCCTTGACGCCACCCGAAGTGGTTATTGCTTCGAGCTCCTCAGGCTTCCTCGCTGCCGACCTGAGACGTAAGGCAAGATTTGGGAACCGGATCATCATCGGTCACCCTTTCAATCCACCGTATCTCGTTCCGCTCGTTGAGTTGGCTGGAGGAGACGTCGCTGGAAAGTCGGTCGCCGTCGCCGCAGATTTCTACCGAATGACTGGATGTGAGGTCGTGGAGCTCACGCGAGAAATTCATGGCTACATCGGCAATCGAATTCAGCTTGCTGTCTTCAGGGAAATTCTCTACCTGCTGTCGCAGGGTGTGGCGGATCTCGAAGCTATCGACAAAGCTATCGCAGCAGGCCCAGCTATTCGGTGGGCTGTGATGGGGCCTTCCTCCGTGTTCTACCTGGGCGCTCGCGACCCTTCCCTGTACCAGGACTTTGTCGAGCTGCTTGCGCGTGAACTGGATAGCGGCTATACCGCCCCTCCAAGTTTCGAGCCCGATAAGGCTTTGATCAAAGCCTACGCTGACGAGGTTTGTCAGAGCATAGGCTGCAGGGGCCGGATCAACATGATCGCTTTGCGTAACGAAGGGCTGGCGAAAATCAGGGTGCTACTCGAGGATCTCAGGAGGAGCGACGGCAGTGCCCGATGAGCTCGGTAACTGTGGTAGGGACGAGTAGGATCGTTTGGATCGACGAGCTCGAGTATGTCGACTTTCTGGGGAAGCGCTGTCTTAATGCGCCCGTCTGCATCACCGCCTGATGTTTGATTCTTGGGCCGAAGAGGGCTCCAACTGCTGCGGCGACGGCGCAAGTCTAGCCCATTCCAGCACGCTCGCCGCTTGAGACATGTCGGTCACCGTGTCGCTCCCTGGTGCAATTCTGCATACCTCGCGAGGCCTTTGGCTCAGCGTAACGCACTCCCTGGCCAAGGCTGGGCGATCCCCGCCAACATTTCGATGTCCACCTTTGCGTAATGGGTAGTTGTCTGGAATGAACGATGGTCGATCACATCCAGCGTGGCGCGGCCGGCAGCGCTGGTTGCTGCCGAGTGCCGGAGAAGATAGGCGCCTCGGGTCGGTGCGTGACCGATGCCCGGTTTCGCAGGCGCAGGCTAACGATGCTTGAGACACTCGCGCTAGGTCGGTACGGAGCAATGGTCTGTAGGAAAATCTGCTCGCACGGGGAGGACGAACGGGCATCTCACAGATGATCGATGATCGGCTAGCTGGGTAGGCGATGAAGCGCCCGCGTCGCCCTACACCTATGCGCCGGACCCTAAAGCCAAGCCGTCATGACTTGCGGGCATTCTTCGAGTCGACGTGTGTGGATGCCCTAGTAAATGCAGTCAAATTACTGACATCGGTACAGGCATGTGGTCGGATGCTGATGTGTGTCCGGCATCGTTCGGCGGTTTGAGAATGCACCCTAAACTCGCAACCGAGCCGCAGGTCAAAGAAGTGCGCCTTGACACCTTTGCGTGTTCACTACATCGACTTTGTAGTCGCACTTCTGGACTATCGGATCTGGTAGTGGATAGAGCACGGGACCCAAGTTAGGATTAAGCGAGTTCTTAGATCGAGATACAAAATGTTCGAAGTTCAGAGATCGACGATTGTTATCTCCGACCCACGGCCGCTGATCTCGACCTGGACAGTTCGCTGCTCTATGGTGCTAGGCTGGCTTGCTAGCATGCCGGTTTTTGGTCGCTGTTTATCGGCATTGGCACCAGCCGGGGTGCAGAAGATGTTTACCCCAGGGCCGAAAATTGTAGGCGATCGCTTATCACGCTGGTTTAGTATTGGAGCAGCTCTGCCGACCGTGTTACCCCATCTTGTCCTGCAGGTCCTCCGATTATTGCAGGCTCTTGATGCCTCCGTGGGCCCTATATCCGGAATGCGTAGGGGGCTAGACACAAGCGGGAATTTGAGGATATGGCGCTCATTCGCGCGGACAAGGAGTCACTCGGAGGCGTCAGTCCCCCGCCCGGGCGACGACTTGTTGGAATCATTTGCAGAAAGCAGCCATTGGCTTCTGACGCGACGCCTTGCTAATCATGAAATAGCTTACCCCTTAGAGAAGCCCGATGTTGGAGAGTGCCAACCAGGTCGCCGTTTTCGATTTCTCGCCGGCACACCTCCCCGGACAGAGTGCGACGGCATGCCCCGCGATAGCTCCCGTAGCCAGAAATTTGAAGTCCTGAAACATGAAACCTTTTGGCATTCGAAGCAGCTGCACGCCTGCTTTGGTGAACCATTGCTGCCAGTGAGCCGTCGTCTCGTCGTGCAGGAGATCCGTCGCGGCCCCAACTATCTCGTGAGGCATAGTCGTTTGTTTGCTGCAGATAGCAAGCAGATAAAGGGAACCTGCCGCAAGCGATCTGAATTCGCGTTGCCGCTATTGTCAAATTCCTAATACGGAGAACACCATGTTTGTGCGCAGCCTGCAAGATGTTGAAGCCACCGACCACTTCGTTGAGTGGGGCAGTGGTACGAGCCACCGTCTGCTCACGGAAGAGGACAGCATGGGGTTTACTGTCTGTCACACATTAGTGCGAGCCAATACCGTTTCACTGCTCCAATACCGGAACCACCTGGAGGCCTGCTATTGCATTTCTGGAGAGGGCGAGGTCGAGGACATGGAAGGCAATGTCTTTCCCATTCGCGTGGGCGACATCTACGTGCTCGACAAGCATGACAAGCATTATCTACGCGGAGGGCGGGACAAAGACCTAGTTCTCGTCAGCATCTTCAACCCGCCGCTAAAGGGCACCGAGCGCCACAACCTCGATGACGCGTCCGGCTCTGCCTATTGAAACCGGGCTAAAACCGGGGGGTTTGAGTGAAGCGGCCCAAAATCCCTATAGAGAGCCATCTGGACGAGATCAGCGCGACGGGTTCTTCCGCAAATTTGGTGCGGGGTGCGGGATTCACGGATGGTACGACAGAGTCATAAGGTCGGAATCGCAGTCGACGCTCGCAATTCGGGCGTAACCGACCGAACGGTTCCTGCGCCATCTATAAACACACGCCGGAGCTTTCGATTGCAGGCGAACCGGCTCGCCGTCTTGCTGCATCGATACGCCGCGACGATGCGACGATGATGCCCGCCTCGAGCCTTCACAAATCGACAAATCTGTTTGTTTTGAAACGTTTGCGCTTGTTCTTCAGGCCAGAGCTTACTTCAAAATGGGTTATTCCAGCACCGGGCGCCCACGTCAGACGCGCCGTGCAAGCCGCGCTTCCTCTAATAAGGGATCGTGTCCCGTTAGGTGGTGTAGGTCCTGAGGATTAGGTGGCCATCAGTGTTTTTCCGGCAGGGCCGGGTTGTTCAAGACCAACCTGATGGAAAGACCACCGATGACCGACGAGATGATGAACGTGCGCTCGCTTGTTGAGAAGAGTGCCGATGCCGATTTGTTGCGGGAGATGATCGGCTTTGCCGCCGAACGGCTGATGGAGCTGGAGGTCGGCAGCATGGACGTGTCCGAAGCTAAGCGGCTGAAGACGCTGGAGGACGAGAACATGAAGCTGAAGCGGCTTCTGGCGGATGCGATGCTCGACAATGCTGCTTTAAAAGACCTTTTGGGAAAGAAGTGGTGACGCCCGCAGCCAAGCGGCGAGCTGTCGCGCATCTGATGGACCAACATCGGATGAGCGAACGGCGGGCGTGTAAAGCCATCGGCTTTTGCCGAATGACTATCCGTTACGAAACGAGCCGCAGCGACGATCATGACCTTCGCGAGCGAATGAAGGCGCTGGCGCATGAACGCCGCCGCTTTGGCTATCGACGCATTCATGTGCTGCTCAGGCGCGAGGGGCACCTTGTGAACCACAAGAGGCTCTTCCGGCTCTATCGGGAGGAGAAGCTGACGGTGCGCAAACGCGGCGGCCGAAAGCGCGCGATAGGCACGCGAGCGCCGATGCTGATCCCGATGGCAGCCAATGATCGTTGGTCGCTGGACTTCGTGTCGGATCAGCTCACCGATGGACGCAGGTTCCGGGTTCTGACGGTCGTCGACGATTGCACCAGGGAATGCCTGGCACTCGTCGCCGATACATCGCTTTCCGGCCTGCGGGTTGCCCGTGAGCTTGACCGGATTATCAAGAAGCGCGGCAAGCCGAAGATGATCGTCAGCGACAATGGCAGCGAGTTCACCAGCAACGCGATCCTGCAATGGACGGACCGGACCAAGGTGGATTGGCACTATATCGCGCCGGGCAAACCGATCCAAAACGCCTTCATCGAAAGCTTCAATGGGCAGCTGCGAGACGAGTTCTTGAATGAGACTCTCTTCTCGTCACTGACCCATGCCCGATGAACGCTTTTAAACTGGCGAAGCGATTACAACGATAACCGACCACACTCTGGACTCGGCTGGTTGACACCTGCCGAGTTCGCTCAGACCATCAACCCGCGACGTGATGCGGTGCTGCGCAGCCGAAATGGCTCCGCACCGCAACCCGCCGCTACCGCCGCAAATGCAGCAACCCAAAACCGCTGGAGCGAACTCAAATCTGGATAAAACTTGGGGGCAAGGTCAAACTTCGGGGCAAGGTCAAACTTGGGGGCAAGGTCAAAATGATGAATGGGCCGTCCAGCGTGCCAGGTACATGACACTTGAGACAATGGCATCAATGAGCGATGATCCGCAAATCAGCCTGCCTGCAGTCGCACGCTGAAATCCCACTCCGGCCCTCGCCGGAAAGCACGGCTACCTGCCGGAAGCTACACCACTCCCTGAGACACGATCTAATAAGGTGCCTTGGAGGAATCCGTGCAGTAGCTGACGACGAACTTCCTATTGAGGTTAAAGGTCACTTGAGAAATATGCATTTCCTCAACTTCCCTCGAAGCGGATGGAATGAGCCGACCCCTCTCGTCGATTCTGTCGATCAATCTTTGACCGCGCAGCTTCAAGAACGCCTCGAGCCTTGTCCACTCTATTAGGTATTCCCTATCTGTCGCGAATCTTCTTTTAAAGAAAAAGGCCAATGCCTCGGCATATATGGAGCGATCCCATCTCTCACAGTCACAACCAACCTGATGCTCTAGAGATGCGACGCAGCAAGCCAACCCCAAAGTGTGTGCAATGCTGAAATTAAAGGAGCCCTCGAACGGGTCGAAGTAAGGCTTTCCTGAGGTCTTGTCGTAATTGATATCACTTGCGCTTGCGTCGCATCCAAGTGCCAGTCCTGCATGATACAGAGCGGTTCTTGCTGCCACGAACTCTGCTCGCGCAAAGGAGCTTCGAAGTTGTGCAAAGCGATCCTTTTCGCCAGGTGAAAGAAAAGTGCAAGAATGTTGTTCCGTCGGTGACCACTTCTGGAGGGCGATCACCACTCTATCCATCTTCAAAAGGGCCGGTAGCTCCAAGCTCAAGGACAGTAGGGGACTTTGGCCAGGATTGCATGTCTGCATTTTTGGTCTCGCGGAGGGGTTAAAGCCCTGCGACCGTCTGTCGTCAGGATCCAGCTTAGGACCGCTTCGAAACGTGTTCGGGCGCCGTGCTGTGCTAGCGATCCTGCTTTAGCACACGGCCACGCCAGCAATTTCCCTTCACCGTTGAAGCAGCACCCGCAGTAGTTAAACGTGACAAAGGTTATGGCAACTACCAATCTTAGTAGTATCGCTGGGATTAATTCAATAATACTTAGTCTTAACAATGGAGCATGTTGAACGTGATAGCGCCACCCCGGATTGTCGTGTCCAAAACAAAGCGACTAATCGACGATGCGGAGGATCCGCGCCTGTTTGCTTCGTCTCTCAGGCAACAGGGTTCACGATATCGCTTCCTTAGTGGTCGCGTGGACTTACCGATAGCAAACTTTCGAGGACACCATGACCGGTAACAACGAGTCTAGCAGTCAATCCCGCGTCGAACTCTGGCGCACCGTATCTGAGGCCTTTGTGGAGTGCGCACAGAAATATCCCGAAAGTATCGCAGTTCAGTGCGGTGACGAGCGAATGACTTACAACGAGCTGTTGCGTAAGGCATCGTATGTGTCACGCCGGTTAGCAGAGTGGGGTGTGGGCACAGGCGACATTGTCTTGATTAGTCCTTCCCGTCACCTGGACACAGTGTTCCTTATTGCGGGAATTCTACTTCGGGGAGCGATAGTGTGTCCCCTCGATCTTTCCGGGGGCGAGGCGAAGACGCGCCATATCTTAGAAACCTCGCGAGCCAGGTTTGCTCTTGTTACTCACAGCACTCCGGTCACTCCCGATGTGCGACCGCTCTTCGACTCTTTCCATATCGAAATGGTTCTTGTCGACCGGCAAGCAAACCACGAGTTCTCAAGTGATCAATATCAAGCAATACCCGATTCGGGCTGCTACCTGCTTTTCACGTCCGGTACGACCGGAACGCCGAAAGGGGTGCTCATGTCAAATAGGGGTCTCGCCAACCTAATCCGATGGGATATATGTCATAGACGATGTGAACCGGGTGTGATCCATCTGCAATTCGCATCCTTCCATTTCGACATTGCGTTTCATGAGTTGTTTACGGCGATCAGTTCGGGAGGAACGGCGGTCTTAGCAACGAGTGAGCAGCGGCGGGATATCGGCCTACTCCTAGATTTACTTTC
This sequence comes from Sinorhizobium sp. 8-89, assembly GCF_030124325.1. Taxonomy (GTDB): domain Bacteria; phylum Pseudomonadota; class Alphaproteobacteria; order Rhizobiales; family Rhizobiaceae; genus Sinorhizobium. The sequence continues at coordinate 98,168 of NZ_JASKLR010000014.1, read as the reverse complement.
TGCAAGCCGCATCGAAAAGGCGTACCTGCCGTACACTGTGCTAAATCAGCTGGCACTCGCATCGTCTTCATTCACCAAACCGCTATACCTCACGGACATTACTACAGCTGGGGAACAGTTGAAGATCAACGGTAATATTCGGTCGCTTTTCAAACGACTTGGAGCTGTACTTCACAACAATTACGGGTCAACAGAGGTGCAAGACGTTACGTCGCTGCAACTCGACGGAGATCCTGATCAATGGCCGGATCTGCCATCAATCGGGCTCCCCATTGCGGGCATGCAAGTGAGCGTACTCACTCCCACAGGTGTCACGTCGGATCCAGGATCTAAAGGACAAATCGTTGTCACAGGGCCCCAGGTTGCAATGGGGTACATGCAGGGCGACACTGACGGTCTCTTGCCCCTTCCTGCAACCTCCACAAGTTCAGCTAACGAGTACCTTACGGGCGACCTCGGATCTATCCTGGCTGACGGCAGTATTTCAATCACGGGGCGAATTGACCGGCAAGTGAAGGTCCGCGGCCAACAGGTCGACGTGGCAGCTGTAGAAACCGCAATAGAACGTTCTCGACGCATCAGACAGGCTGCGGTTGTAGCAACTGAGATCAGCGGGCGAGTCGAATTGATAGGTTTCGTAACGCTGACGGAAGAGTCTACCGGGGACATCCTGCAGGAAGATGTTAGAATGATCGTTCGCGACACCCTGGACGAGGCAGCTGTTCCTTACCGCGTCTATACGGTGTCGACGTTTCCCAAGACGTCGACCGGAAAGGTTGACCGCCGAGCGCTTGAGGCTATGGCATCCTCCGCCATTGCCGTACTCCCTTCTCCTAGACGCAAGCAGCAAAGTTTCGAGCAAGCAGTTTCCGATATCTGGAATGATGTCCTCCCTGGTGGTGAAGGGCGAAGTTTCTCCGGAGCAGGAGGGGATTCACTTAGTGCGATGCAGTTGGTAACACGCCTGCAGCAAGAACTGCAGGCTGACATCTCGGTGGCAGACATTTCAGTTGAGACTACGCAGGAGTCGATCGTCAAAATTGCAAGATCTCGTGGCGCCACAAGCAAAAGCAAGCTGACCTCTGTTCCTTCTGCGCGAAAGGACGTCGCAATTATCGGCATGGCAGGTCGTTTTCCTGGATCCGACTCAGTTGACGCTCTTTGGCGCGGCCTTCTAAGGAATGACGTCTTGCTTACGACATCCACGGACGACCCACCGACACTGGCGGAACGCGAGCACTTCGTCAGGATCGGTGGATTTCTTGACGACCATGATCATTTCGATGCCGAATTCTTTGGAATCAGTGAGCGTGAGGCTTCGCTGATGGATCCGCAGCATCGCGTTTTCTTAGAATGCTCATGGCATGCGCTCGAGAATGCCGGCTATGCACCGACGAAAGTGCCTTATCATACAGGCGTCTACTCGGCCAGTGGCTCGAGCACTTATCTCATCAACTGTATTTTACCCACGGTGATGAAAGAGGATGATGGACTTTTTTTGAGCCACCGTCTCATTCGCGATATCGAAGAGATTCTTATCGAGCAAGGCAACTCTCCCGAGCAAATCTCGATGAGAGTATCGAACAAGTTAGATCTGACAGGCCCCAGTGTCTCTATAGGTTCGGCCTGCTCAGGTGCATTGGTCGCAGTCCATCATGCTACCCAGGCCATTCGTGGCGGAGAAGTCAACATGGCAATTGCGGGTGGCGTATCAATCTGCACGCCACAGAATGTGGGTTATTTTGCGCACGAGGGGCTGATCCTATCACCGACGGGCTCCTGCAGACCCTTTGATGCGGCGGCCGACGGGACCGTGTTTGGAAACGGATGCGCGGTCCTCGTTTTAAAAAACTATGATCTTGCGGTTCGCGATGGCGATCAAATCTTGGCGGCGATTGTCGGTACCGCTGTCAACAACGACGGCGGCCGCAAACTGAGCTATACTGGGCCGAGCTTGGAAGGTCAGGTTGAAGTTATCAACGCAGCTCTGGCGGACGCCGGTCTTATTGCCTCCGACATTGACTATGTTGAAGCGCATGGAACTGGCACACCGGTTGGCGATTCCATTGAGATTGCGGCACTTCTATCAACATACGGCGAACCTTCCGCCGCTGAACATTGCCTGGTCGGATCCCTGAAGGCTAACATCGGCCACCTTGATGAAGCGGCAGGTGCAGCAGGATTGGTTAAAGCAACCCTCTGTGTTCAACAGGGCAAAATCCCGGCCATCCCGACGTTTCAGAACGCAAATGAGCGCGTGACCCTAAACGGATCCCGCCTGAAAATTGCACATGGGCAAGCGCAGAACTGGCAGAGTCGACCGGGAAGACCAAGACGGGCAGCTATCACCTCCTTGGGCATAGGAGGCACCAATTGTCACATTATCCTTGAGGGCCGGGAAAACCGTCGTGATGCTGAGCAAGACGCTTGTAGTTCTCTGCAGCACGAAATCTTCGTGCTATCGGCTCGAACACCCGAACAACTAATCACTCTGTCCCAGGAAATGTACAATCTTGTCACTTCGTCTAGCGAGGACCTGAGTTTGCGAGACGTATGTATGACCTCCTGTGTCGGCCGCCGGCCGGAACGATATCGGATCGCTAATGCGGTTTCGAGCAAAGTCGAGTTGTCCCGGTTCCTTGACGATGTCATCAAGGGAGCACTGTTACCCTCCGACAGTGCAGGTCGAACTAAAATTGCCGGGCTATTTACTGGTCAGGGATGCCAGCGCACGGAGATGGGTACGGAGCTCGCGCGCGCTTTTCCTGTCTTCAAGAACGCGATGGAAGATTGCTTCAAGCGCATAAGAATTAGCCATGGGATCGACCTTGAGCAGGTGGTGGGAGAGACACCCGGTTTGGAACCAAGAATGAATCTCACCCAGTTTGCGCAACCGGCGATCTTCGCGTTCGAGTACGCCATGACGTGTCTTTTTCGGTCTTTCGGCGTTCAGCTTGAGCAGGTGGCCGGCCATAGTTTGGGTGAGATTGCGGCGTGGGTTGCTGCAGGAGCCCTGTCGCTGGACGATGCGTGCGTCCTCGTTTCTGAGCGGGGACGATTAATGGGGGATATTCCTGCCGGACTAGGTGTTATGGCCGTCGCCAAAGGTAGCGCGCAAGATATTGCACTTCTCGTCTCCAATTTATCCGGCGATGTGAGTGTGGCGGCGTTCAATTCACCAAACTCCATCGTATTGGCCGGTGGCAGAGATGTTATGGCAAAGCTTATTGATGCTGGTGAAGTGTCCGGTTGCAGCGTCACCTCGCTGCCAGTGTCCCACGCTTTCCACTCCGAGCAGATGCGCCCCATTATTAACGAATATACATCCGTCATCGCGCGGCTTTCCTTCTCTGACCCAGTAATTCCTGTCGTCTCTTCCGTCACAGGAGCACCTCTTCTAAGCAATCTTGACTGGACCGAATACCTTACGGATCACGTCATGGAACCGGTCCGCTTTGACCGTATGCTTCAGTACATGCTTGAAGATAGATCAACAATTTTTGTTGAGCTCGGGTCTAAACCCATGCTTGTTGGTCTGGGTATGGAAAATGACCCCGACGCTGAGAGGACCTGGATTGCCTCTTGCCGCAGCTCTTGTGAAGTGAAAACATTCCTCACGGCCGTCGCCGAATTGTTCAAACGTGGCATCGATATCCGATTCGATGATCTTGCGTCTACGAAGCCGTGGCATCGCGTATCCTTGCCGTCCTATCCATTTCGCAGGAAACGATTCAGCTGCAGCCCGGAAACCGATTCATTTGCTACGCCGACTGCGGCTGTTGGCCCTCGCGATCAGCCCAGTGAATCTAGGCAGCCCAGGGGTCTGGTCAAATCACTAGATCAAACCGAAGAGGGCGTCTTGCGGCTAATCATAGAGCAGATTGCTATGCTTCTCGGGGAAAGGGATGTATTAGCTATCGATCCGGATCTCGAATGGCGCGATCTTGGACTAGATTCGTTGGGTTTGATCGAACTCCGTAACAGGCTGCGAAAATCTGTTGGAACATCCGCATCTTCGACCGTGATCATGAGTAGCCGAACTCCGCGCCGCCTTGCTACGGAAGTACACGAGACCGCCTCCCGACTGCATACCACATTGCAAGATTTGACGCGGAACGATGCTCGGCTTCTTCTTATTCCCGGCATCACAGGCGAGCCGATGGACTTCGCAGGGCTCCTTCCCTTACTTGGTGATCTCTCATTTGAAATCCTTGAATACCCAACAGGCCTTGATCCATGGCGAAATGAAATCGAGCCGTCTGACATTATCGTCCCAATGACTGCTCGCGCCAAAGAGGCAGCAAATGGCAATCGCGTAGTTCTAATCGGCTACTCTTTTGGAGGCAAAATCGCAAACGAGGTGGCCGTCGAGCTCCATCGGCAGAATGTCGACGTCGCACGAGTGATGATTTTGGACATCCCGGCGAGTGCCTCCCCAGTAATCTCTGTGAGTGGGCGGGCCGCACACCCACTGGACCAGAAGAGCTTCAACGCAATGATATCAGAAACGCCGGCAAAGGCATTCGATGCATTGGATCTTGCTTGTGCCACCGGAACGATCGATCCTAGTCTGAAACAAACAGCCGCGATCTATTGGGCAAATACTATAATTGCAGCGAAATTTGAAGCCAGCGAAACGACCATCCCGCTCACATTTGTAAGAGCGGGAACAGTAGGGGTCTTTGGCAGCCAATTGCCAACGGAGAAAGCAACTTCAGTTGATCCCACATGGGGATGGAAGAAAGTTGCAGCCAACGTGGACGTTCACGTCGTTCGTGGAGACCATTTCACCATTATGCGGCATGACAACGCGCCGCAGATTGCGGAGTTGATAAAGCAAATTCTCTACTTCCATTAGAGATATTGCGAATACGTGACGGACCGGCCACGGGTAATCCCATGGATTCGAGTGCGGCGGTTTGCACTGCTCTACAGTTACTCACTGCCGGAAGACCGAAGCCCCCTAAAGGCAGCCCGTGGCAGAGCTGGGGTCTTCGTCCGCCTTTCCATAGAACCCGAACAGTCGCTGGTGACTGCGCGCGAGGCTTAGGCAAGGATGGGGAAAGATGGAGGCGACTTTCGTAGGAGCCGACGTTTCGAAGGACTGGTTGGACGTGCATGTGCTGCCGACAGGCGAGCGCTTCCGGGTGGGCAATGATGATGTCGGCATTACCGAGTTGCGGGAAAGGCTTTCTCGGGCTGCGCCGGAGCGAATCGCGCTCGAGGCCACAGGCGGCCTGGAGCGGTTGGCCGTCGCGGCACTGGCCGGGGCGGGTCTGCCGGTGGTCGTGGTCAATCCGGCGCAGGTGCGTGCCTTCGCCAACGCGCTACGCAAACGCGCCAGGACCGCTCCAATCGATGCGGCGGTGATCGCTGCGTTCGCCGCCGCCGTGCGGTCGCAGTTGCGGCCGCCGCTCCCCCCTTCGGCGACGCGCGTGCTGGCCGGCCTTGTTACCCGCCGGCGCCAAATCGTCCAGGTGGTCATGGCCGAGCAGCACCGTCTGCGCTCGGCGAGCAGCCGCCAGGCCCTCAAGAGCATCAGACGGCTGCTCGCCGCGCTGAAGCGCGAGTTGGAAGCGATCGACGCCGACTTGGACGACCACATCCGCGAGTCGCCGCTGTGGCGGGTCAGGGAGAAGCTGCTGCCCGGAATTGGGCCGCCGGCGGCGAGAACCCTGCTCGCCCAGTTGCCCGAACTCTGCAGCCTCAATCGCCGTCAGATCGCCGCGCTCGCGAGGCTGGCTTCCTTCACCCGCCAGTCGGGCAAGTGGCGCGGCAAGAGCTTCATCGGCGGCGGGCGCAGTTCCGTGCGCGCGGCCTTTTTCATGGCCGCCCTCGTCAGCATCCGCCACACCCCACCATCAAGGCACTCCGCGATCGCCTCGCCGCCACTGGAAAGCCCAAGATCGTCGTCGTCCCAACCATGCGCAAATTGCTTACAGTCCTCAACGCCAGGATCCGGGACCATAAATCATGGCAAAGCTTGACAGCGAAGACAGTCGCCCTCCCCTCTCCACCAAATCATGATCTCAGATCCCAGGCGAGGGAAAGTGAAGTTCTGCGCTTATAAAGATTGTGGATACCACGCTGTGAGCGTTGTTGCTCTTGTACGAAGAATCTTCTCGGGACAAAGAGGGCTCTCAATCCACGAGCTGCGGCTCAAAATGGCTGACTTGTACGATGCGATTGATCGCCATCTTCGAATTTCGCATCTACTGAAATGTAAGCTGACCGCTCGGTCAGAGCCACTCTGAGTCACTCACCAGAGCCGGCGCATCGAACTCGACGGCCGAGAAACCCGCTGTCCAGCGGAATCTGGTAGACGAGATGGCTGCTTGTGGCGGGATTGTCGAGTCCGTAACATCGTGATGTTCGACCTGGCTCTTGCTGCAATCACATTAAGCCGTTGATTAAGATGCAGAAGAGCTCCTCCGATGTTCTTATTGCGATGTTGGCACGACTTTTGAAAGTCGTTCGTTGCGATTCACCAGGAACCGCACATTGCTCGTATTCGCGTCGTTACTGTTTGGCGATGCTGTCTACCGGCGAGGACGCGCAAAGCCGCAGTCTCGGGCAATCGGCAGCTTGTGCTCCAGTGACAAGTTGCGGAGCACCAAGCTCCGGAGGAGAGGCTATGGAACGCCCGCGGATGACTGCGTTTTCTCAAGTTCGAGGACCGAGAGGCAGAGTATCCGATCGGCTCTCGTTGGTCCCGTCGATGGTTTCCCTTGAACCAGCCAAGGAGGCGTTTCCGATCGACTTCAGCCGGTTTCTGGACCAGACTGATGGTGTCGCTCGATCCGAGCAACTATTCGATCTGTTATCGGCCTTTGCCCTTCAGTATGGGTGTCCGTGGATCGCCTATAGTACTCATCCAGCCGACCCGATCCCGAAGTCGGTCCCACGCACTCCGGCCCTCAGGAGCTATCCTGATGAATGGCAGGAACATTATATTCAGATGGGTTACCACAGGATTGACCCCATCATCAAAAAGAGCAGAAAACAGTTGGGCGCCTTTCGATGGAGCGAGGTGTACAATGACGTAAATACGACGGAAGTGGAACGGCGCTTTTTCGACGAGGCCGCGACTTTCGGTTTAAAGTCGGGCATCAGTGTTCCATTGCACGGCCTCGGCATTGACTTCGCGATCATGAGCTTTGCTCGAAAAACCTGCCGAGAACTTCACTATAAAACAATCACCTACTTGCAACTTGCTGCGTTTCATTTCCATCTGAGAGCCGCGCAGGTCGTTAATTCGCGCTGTAAATGGAAAGCTTCTGACCTTTCGCTAAGGGAGAAAGAGTGTATTCTGTGGGCGGCAAGAGGGAAATCGTCTTGGGATATAGGCGTTATTCTGGGAATTTCCGAGAACACCGTGAATTATCACATGAAGAACGTATTGCGAAAGTTGGATGTCACTAGCAGAACGGTCGCGGCTGTAAAAGCAACAACCCTCGGAATTATCGAATTGTAAAAATGTGGTATTCAAGAAGCATGAAGCCCGCAGGAACAGCACTCCTATGGCGACAGTCGCCTTACTGAGATGGGCGGGGCATGCGCACAGCAAGTTCGTCGTACCCCCGATGTCGCGGCAATGCCACCCGCCGAAAGAATACTGCGCCTAGCTCCGGGTCGTGAGCGACCCCACGAGCTGGTTGGTCAACCGCAACGACGTATTTCCGGGAGTGCCTTGCGACCAAACGGTGCAAAAAAGATTTTTCGAATCTAGCATGCCCAAGCCGGTATCCATGAGCCTTTACGCTGGTATAAGCCACGTCAAACTTGGATTTGTTTCCAGGACATAATTTCCGGTTTGTGCTTCGTGTTCATCATGCAGATTTCCCTCCAGTCAGAACAACATTGTGAACTCCGGAACCTGTCACGGTTATTGCAACACCGACCGTGTCGGTGACAAATGTTGCGGGTTCCAGGCCAGACATTCGCCTTGCTAAGGAAAGCATCACAGAACCCGCCGCCAATAAAAATGGTCTGAGCTTCTCTACGGAGATTTAGGCCCACAATCTGCTCGGGAATGACGTCCTTTCTGGTGTTAATCGTCCACCCGTTCGAGGTACGGCCGCGCTCTAACCTCTTGGCAGAGCACAGCGCCCCCATGGACACGACGCAACAACCCTCTTTGTTGAAGGCGCCTTAGGTCACGTCGAATCGTCTCTGGAGACACTCTCAAGATGTCGGATAAATCATTGACGTGCAGTTCCGCCGTTTCCGTTGCACAATACGGCGATGGCGACTCGCGCTCAAAGCTGTCGGTGCCCGCTTGAACCGACCCGTGTGGGGTGTGTTGATGTGGTATTGCGGACGACGCATTAACTCGTTCATGGGGCCATGATCTAAGTTCGCGGCTCGGAGGAGTCGTCCAAAGCCGAGCTACTCTGCAGGATCCAATGCGCGGGAGCCGTGAGAGATAAAAGCTGTCCACCCAACCCTCCAAGGGGTAGTCGATACATCCACCAGCTTCCGTAGCAATGATAGGACCGCGCTAGCCATCAACATCAAGATGCCTCCGAAGGCTGCTCGCGTGGAGATTGCCCGCACGGTGCGCGGACGCGACGGGGAAATCCGTCGCTGCCGCCTTGACCGAAGAACTAAAATCCTCGTTGATCTGGCGCAGCGCCGCCACAAGACCGGTGTTTTCTTCGTTCCTTCTCGCGGTCAGGCGCAAATAGCGATCGCCGTCTTTCATGGATTGATATCCGCAATGCCTGACCAAGAGGCCGTAACGGATAGCGAGGATTTCGGCAGCGTGTTTTGCTCCGGGCCAAGCATTCGGAATCCGGCAAAATAGAAAATTCGCATGGGACGGGAACACTTTAAAGTTTGGAATAGACCTTAGCATCTGAGAGAAGGACCTGACGTCCGCTCGGGTGCGTCGAAAGCTCGCGCGCCACTCGTCGCGAAATTCCGGCAGGATCCAAAGGAGATATTCGGCGATGCCGTTTACATTCCACAGCGGAAGTCGCCGGCGAACTGCCTGGACGAGCTGCTTGTCTGCCGAGGCGAGATAGCCGAGCCGCGCGCCTCCCAATCCAATGATCTTGCATAGGCTTTTGAGTATGATGATATTCGGATATTCGCTCAGGAAGCCCTCGACCGAATTTTTCTTTCCGACGCCTGTGAACTCGATGAAGGACTCATCGATCACTAGCCGACATTTTGCGGCGGCAAGAGACGAGGCCAACCGCAATAGGTTCTTCACGGAAACGAGCCGTCCCGTAGGGTTGTTCGGGTTGACGACAACAGCGACCGACGCTTGCCTCGTTTTGGCATAATTTGCGAAATCACTGACGTTGAGGTCAAAAGTGTCAGCCGGAAGCTCGAAACAACTCACCTTCTTCGGTGCCAGCGCATTCTGATATTCAACGAATGTTGGAGTCGGGATAACAAGCGTGGATCGAGGTGACCGTACAGGGCTTTCAGGAGCTCGCTCACTCCGTTGCCGATAGCAAGGCACTCAGCCGGAACGTCAGCCATCTCCGCGACACGCGCGGCAATTTCGTCATGACCAGAAGGATAAAGATGAAGGAGTTCCGGCAAGCGTTCCCTGACTCGGTCGAACAGTGCGGCGGGAGGAAAATGGCAGTTACAGAGCAAGATGTGCTCACTGACTGGATACCGCCAATAACCGCCGTGCAAGTGTTCAACCGTTGCCAGCTGATCGGAACTGGAACTGAACGCGAAATTGGCGGTCTCAAGCTCGACGGCATCGTTCACCGGCACTGCACGATGGGGTTCGGCATACATGACGTGCATCTGATGTGCTGGAATTCCTAATGCGGTTTCAAAGAACTCGAGATCGTCATGCGTGCGATGCCGGCGGTTTCGGTCAATCGCGCGAACGAGCGCGGAGTTAAACTTATAAACGCCGACCAGGTTCGAGTCGGCAGAGGCGTTCTTCTGTCTTAGAGAGCGGTTGGGTAGGATTGCTGTAAGGCGCAGCACGTTGTCCGCTAGTATGCGCAGGGATCGTCTGCCGTGTGATTTGCTGACCGCGGCAATGTTGCGGTCCGGCGACCGCAACAGGCGCTCGATCAACTCGAAGTCCATAACCACATTATCGGTGAAGACCAGAACTTCCCCGCCAACGTGGGCGATTTCATCTATCGTTACTGCGTCAATAAGACGTCCGGCGTTTGGCCTGGGCAGAGCGCGTAAGCAGAGCTCCATCCCATCCACCTCGTCGCCGAAGTCGCCGGCGATGTCGCCCATAGTTCCCCGCGCCAGGACAATCGTTTTCTGCACGCCGGCACGTGCCAATTGAGATAATAAGCGTCGCAGAACCGACGTGCCGCCAACCATACCCAGGGCTGCTGAGAAGCGCTTTTTCCAGGTCGAGATCGTCTGTCGAGGGTCGATGATAACAATCGCCAAAGTCCGAACTTTGTGCATTTGTCTATCCTCGAACTGGGCACGCCCTCAAAAATAACTGAGGATCGTGCCCTTTATCCACTACCAGATCGGATAGTTGATTAGTGCGACTTCAAAGTCGGACTCTAAGTCAAGGTGCGCCAAAGAGTTGAGATGCATTGATGGATCAATGTTCAAGCCAACACGCGACACGCTCGGCGGTGGTGCTGGCGGCCGGCGACGCCCGTCAAAGGATCACTCGGCTCCGAGTAATCCGCAGGGACGAAGATGCCGAAACTTCAACAGGTTCACTTCAAAAGACCTTGAGCATTCAGCGATTCTCTGCGGATTTTCTTCAGCAACATCTCGTCCCGACGATGGAGGAAGCGATCGGCCGGGGAAATTCATCGTGGTTTTACGAAGATGTTTTGACGGAGCTGATCTCGAAGAACGCGGATGAGATCCACGCCGTCGCCTGTCATGGGTCGCGCTGGATAGAGATCGATGACTTGGAAGACTATCGCCAAGCCCAGGTCCTGTTTTCGTCGTCTGCTAGCTCACCAAAGAGCGCCCGCCGAAGACGTTTAGCAGTGGTAGAGAACAAAAGGAATCGGAGATGAGAATCACACCCTTGGAAGAAAGACCCCGCAGTATGCTGGTCACCATCGTGGATCTCCCGAACATTGTTACCCAGATGGGGCTTTGCCTGTCCATTATCGCGATAATCAATGCGATTAGGGGCAGGTACGAACTGTCGCTAATCTTCGCGCTACTTGCAGTCGCGTCGGACTGGGTAGATGGGTGGGTGGCCACAAAGATCGGACCGAGGGCGTCTCAGATCAAGGAAATGGGCGCGAACCTTGACTCGTTTGCCGACCTCGTCAGCAGCGCGGTTTACCCATCGTCTTCGTCGTGTGCGTTTCGCCGGACGCGGTGCCGCACTGGCTAGCGGCCGTGTTTATTGCTTGTACGGGGGTTATTCGCCTGAGCTTCTTCAACGTATATGGCGCCACACACGACGGGAAGGTTTTGGGTCTACCGATCGCACATAATATACTGGTCATGGCTGCGATAGTCGTGGTGGCAAAGTGGCTACAATTTCAGACGATCTGGTCGATGGTGACCACGCTGTATTTGCTCTTCGCCGTGGCGAATGTCTCTCCATTCTATTTCCCGCGAGAAAGTCCGAACGTGTTACCGGCTGTCTTGCTGTACATCGCTGCAATGTGCTTCCTGTTGTGGCAGCTAGCGTGAGGCTTGCTTCCTTGATGGAGTTTGCGCGCAAGCATTAGATCCGCCCAAGTCGCATCCACGCTGAACTCGAAAGGGGAGCGCGATATCACCTTTGGCCGAATGCCATTCCCATGACAATCACTACGGTGATCGTCCGGTCTCGTGGCGAGCAGACGCGGCATGCTGCAGCAGTGAGGAGCTGTTGGTGAAATGTCGATTTTACATCTTGCCAGGACCAGACCTCGCCTGCGTTGGCGCCGGAGGCGGCCATCTCGGAGCTCTATCACATCAAGACCGCCGCCCAGGGTGTGCGTGAGATTTATCCGTGGAGTTGGCCGAGATCGGGCTCTCTCCATCATGCCGGAGCTTGCCAAAGATGTCGCGCCAGCTCAGCCCTGCCGCGGAGGTCTGATGCCGGCAAGTGGCTGAAGGCGAGAAGGCTTTGGCCCACTTTCGACGACGCTCGAGAGCACTTCATCGAGTGTCCGCCTGCCCCAGAAATACGAGGACCAGCCGGTCATTTCTACCATAGGCGCTGCAACAACTATTGGCTCTGGGTGCACCGACGAAGGCTATCCTGGAACCGAGAAGAGCCAGTTTTCGTCGTACACAGTTTCGACGTACCGATGCCCCTCGTCGGGAAAGATCGCGACCACCTTCTTGCCTGGGTTTCTGTGTGACCACCAATCGGCAACTCTGATGCAGCACCGCTGGTGGGGCCTAAGAATAGTCCATGGTCCCGGTGCAACTGATGAGCCGCGTAAAACGCCTCCGCACGCGTCAGCCAGTGAATCTCATCAAAGTGTCTGTGGTCGAGATTGGAAGGTACAATGTTAGTCCCGTAAAGGCGTAACCTGCCACTACGTTGTCCGAACAGAACGGACCCTGGCGCATCAACGCCAACGGCATGCAACTCGGGAAAGAGTATCCGTAGATACTTGGACGTGCCGCAGATGGATCCCCCCGATCCAACAGACCCGACCAGACAGTCGATTTCTCCTACCCTGTCGATAAGCAGTTCTGCGAATTTCGCATAGGCGATGGGATTGTCCGCGTTGGAGTAATGCGCGGGCCAATAGCTGTTCGGTATCTCTTTAAGCAACACTCCAAGCCTGTCCAACCGTGCCTGTTGAAACCCACCAGTGGGCGCCGGCTCGTCGACAATCTCCACGTGCGCGCCAAGCCCGAGAAGGCGCCGATGAAGGTGTCGGTCGAGCGTCCAGTCGCTCACCAGGATGAGTTTGTAGCCATGCTGTACGGCAAGCATGGCCAAGGCGAGAGCGGAGTTGCCCGAGGAGGATTCACAAATCGTCGCACCTGGCTTCAGCAATCCCTGCTCCACGGCCCGTTCCAGCATAAAGCGCGCAGGAAGGAGCTTCATAAGAAAGAAGCTGGCGCCATACACCCCATCGCTCAACTCGACAATTCGGGGATTCTCGAAAGCTTCAAACTTGCGCATTAGAACTCGGTTGAACACTGCTTCTCTCCAACCGGTTGCCTCGATGTTAGACGATCGAGGGCTCAAAACCCGACTTTCTCAGGTCATGCATCGCTCGTTCCATGTTGTCGGAGGTCTTTTCATTGGCTGGATCGAACATTAAGCCAACGACTGTCCCACTGTGGGCAACCTGTACACCGACTGCGCCGTGACAAACGCCGATAGTTTCGATGTCGGTAAGGCGCGGTTTTGGCAGGAACCGCTCGTTGATCCAAGCGCTCGCGGTCGCTGCTCGGCCAAGCAAGGCGAAATCGGACGCCTTGATCGCTCGACGCAAGAGGGCCCGGAGAGGACGAAAGGTTTCGATCTCCTCAGGGCTATACCGTGCCGGCTCAAATGCGAGAGTATCGACCTTTTGCCCGCCAGTTGTATCGACGCTGATCAAGTCGAAGGGCGGGAGCGAGTTTGTGAATGATTCAATCACGATCCCCTTGTGCGAAGAGCACCGCCTGCTGAGAGAACCACGTGGAATCGCATGCCGTCTCAGCGCTCACTGCAATTTTCATCACCTCATGAGGCGTTGGCTGGACATCCAGGGAATCGAGAACGGCCAAAATGCTGGCCGGCACATCGGCGGTAGATGAACCCATGCCGCGTCCAACAGGGATGTTGCTTTCGATTGTAAGGTGCCCACCAGTCCTGACCCCGGCGAATCTGTTGAGCGTGAGCTCCACGGCACGCAATGACTTTTCACAATGGCGTGGGGTTACGGACACCCGCCCCTCTGCGTTCGCCCTGAACCGTGCCTTTGAGTTGAGGTGGCGGCATGGCAGCGAGACCAAGCCGCGGCGCAAGCGAGCATCCTCGTCCTCGAAAACGCCCTGAACAAGCTCGCCATGGTGTCCGATAGCCTCACCGCGCCCATCTATCGCACGCATGAAGATTCTCCAGCTGATGAAATCGGCGTTGACGGCACAGCCGACGATCTGCCCCGCGATGACAGAGCTTCAAAAGTCGTGCCAATTGCGCCTAAAAGCTTCAGAAGAAATTTCCGCTGTCGTTCAAAGGCTTAAATGAGAGTGCAACAGGACGCGAGCCCAAACCCCACCTTGTCGCGGATCGAAAATCTACGGGAGTGTCGGATTCCCCACGTTTTCTCTCTGCCGCCGCCTACATCGTCTACCCCGGTAATTCCCGTAGCCTCCTAGTCCACAGGAACCGGTATGTCCGCAGCCTTAACCGCAACACCGACGAATACTGTCGGGCGGTCATGATCGATGGAACATGTCGAGCGGTCGAAACGCCGTGGCTGACAAGCGGCTCAGCGCCACTCCAAAGCGCTCCCTCCCTTTCGTCAATCTGGTCCAACAGCCGCTGGCCAGTCCACCCCCCTGAATTCAGCGCCTGAATTTCTGAGGGCCCTGCCGCTCGTTCCTCAAAGGCACGCGTTGCACGCATTCGACGTTGCCACTTTTTTGGCCGAACGCGCGGAAGATGGATTGCAACGCCTCTGTGCAAATCCGATCGTCACGTCTGCAACGATGAGCACGAGCCTGCCGGCAGTGGAGCAGACAGACTTCCATTGTCGCGTGTCGTACCCTGCCTTGCACGTTTCTGTCCGGCCAAACCATCTGGCCGCACAATTGCACTCAAGGGCGCCAGCAACACAAGCTCGGTCTCGCCATCAATGGCGCACACAGGGTTGGACAGGAGTGCCTTATGGAGCCTCGTTCACCTGCGGAACGCCGAGCTGTTTGCCATCGCGTAGAAGTTCGGTATCGGCTCGGCACCGATGTGATCTTAGAGTTCTTGGCGGGCGACCTCTTCAGACACCTCCTGTTGGAGCTTCGTACCGTGCGACAGGCGACGGCCAAGAGCCGCAATGAATTGCTCGTAGCGCTCTCCACCCTTAGCTCGTGCTGCCACCTGCGCTGTATCTGGCAGTGGAACTGTGGAATTTAGCCAGAACCGAATAAACAGGGCCAGAGTTTCGCTCGTGATCTCCAGATCCCGCTCAACCCGGTGAAGGCTACGATCGATCCGATCGAGGCGTCTCGTGACCGCCGCCTCTTTGCGCTCATCTGCATCAGGCGAGAGGAAAGAGGCAATGGCGGCCTCTGCGATGAGCGAAGCAGATTGCCCTCGCCGATCTGCAAAATCTGAAAGCCGGCGCTTCAGATCTAACTCGAGATAGACCGACAGCCGCTGCTTCTTGTCTGAACGCACTGCCATGTCTCACAAATCCAAACCGTCGCCTGGGTCCATCGAAATCTGTCGAGCGACCTGGCGCATTCGGTGCGAAAGCGCACGATCTGCGGCGACATCGCCTTCCGGCTCGTCGGTATCCAAGTCGAACTCATTGATTGGCGGGACCATTCGTTCCGGTACGATCTCCTTGTAATCCTCCAGTGCCGGCTCGCGTCGAAGGCCTGCAGTCGCCGTGTCGTCGCTCGGATTGGAGCTTTCCGGCCGAGGTCCTTTCGCACTCGTGGTGCAGATGTCGACAGTTGTCGATTTGACCTCCGTATTCCCCAAGCTCGACCAGTCATCCGTTGCGGCGCGAATCTCGCCGAGCCCGTCGATCGCTGGAGCAGGCAGAACACGTTCCCTGAACCGCCCATCTTCAAAGTACCGTGCCTTCTTCGTTCGAATCGGGGAGATGCCGGCTACCATTACGATCTCATCGTCGGGCGGAAGCTGCATGACTTCGCCTGGTGTGAGTAGCGGTCTTGCCGTCTCCGAGCGCGAGACCATCAGGTGCGATAGCCAGGGCGCCAGCCGATGGCCGGCGTAGTTCTGCATCGCGCGCATCTCGGTCGCAGTGCCGAGCGAGTCGGAGACGCGCTTGGCGGTCCGCTCATCGTTGGTGGCGAAACTCACCCGCACGTGGCAGTTGTCGAGAATGGAATTATTGGGGCCGTAGGCCTTTTCGATCTGATTAAGACTCTGAGCAATGAGAAATGCCTTGATGCCGTAGCCAGCCATGAAGGCCAGCGCGCTCTCGAAGAAGTCGAGCCGGCCGAGAGCGGGAAACTCGTCGAGCATCATCAGCATACGGTGCCGGGCATCGCGCGAATGAAGATCCTCAGTCAATCGCCGGCCGATCTGGTTGAGCACGAGTCGCACCAGCGGCTTGGTCCTCGATATGTCGGACGGCGGTACGACCAGAAAGAGCGTCGTCGGTTTTGCCCCTCCTACGATATCGGCGATCCGCCAGTCGCATCGGCGGGTGACGGTTGCCACAACGGGATCGCGGTAGAGCCCCAGAAACGACATGGCCGTCGACAGCACACCGGAACGTTCGTTGTCGGATTTGTTGAGCAGCTCCCGTGCAGAACCGGCGATGACGGGATGTGGGCCGTTCTTTCCTAGATGTTGCGTTGTCATCATCGCCGCGAGAGTCGACTCGATCGGCCGGCGCGGATCGGAAAGGAAGGCCGCGACGCCCGCGAGCGTCTTGTCCTTCTCGGAATAGAGGACATGCAGGATCGCGCCGACCAAAAGCGAGTGGGACGTCTTCTCCCAATGGTTCCGCTTTTCGAGAGAGCCTTCCGGGTCAACCAGGACGTCGGCAACATTTTGGACGTCCCTCACCTCCCATTCGCCTTTCCGCACTTCCAGCAGCGGATTGTAGGCGGCCGATTTGGGATTGGTCGGATCGAAGAGCAGGACCCGGCCGTGCCTAGCGCGAAAGCCGGCTGTCAGCTCCCAATTCTCGCCCTTGATGTCGTGAACGATGGCCGAGCCCGGCCAGGTGAGCAGGGTCGGCACCACAAGACCGACGCCCTTGCCGGATCGCGTCGGCGCGAAGCAGAGCACATGCTCGGCGCCGTCGTGACGGAGGTAGGCGTCGTCATAGCGACCGAGCACGACGCCGTCATCGCCGAGCAGGCCAGCCTTCTCGATCTCCTCGCGTTCAGCCCAGCGGGCGGATCCGTACGTATGAACGTCGTTCGCCTCGCGCGCCCGCCAGATCGACATGGCGACAGCCGCCGCAATCGCAAGCAGCCCACCGGAGGCGGCAAGCACGCCCCCTTCGAGAAAAACGTGCGGCGCATAGGCGTCATAGAAGTACCACCACCAAAACAGCGCAGGCGGCGGATAGACGGGCAGGTTTGCCAGCTCGAACCACGGCAGCCCCAGTTGCGGTTGGAAGCCGAGCCGCCATGCCGTCCACTGAGTCGCGCCCCAGATGGCGACAAGCACGATAAGTAAGACGACGATGATCTGGCTCCAGAGCACGCGCGTGGCTGGCAAGGCGATCTCTTCCTTCTGCAACCGAAGCAATGCTGC
The DNA here is from genome assembly GCF_030124325.1 of Sinorhizobium sp. 8-89. Lineage (GTDB taxonomy): Bacteria > Pseudomonadota > Alphaproteobacteria > Rhizobiales > Rhizobiaceae > Sinorhizobium. Next base: position 80,839 of record NZ_JASKLR010000014.1, on the reverse strand, counting down.
AGTGGAAAGGCATCAAGACATGCTTCGCAACGCGCCAGGCAGCCGGTGTCGTAGCGGAGAGAACGTGCTCGTAAAAATACTTGTCCCTTGCAGTTCAAAGACCGAGCCCGCGTTTTCGGCCGAAGCTCCAGTCGATCCCCCCGTCTACTCGGGCAATGCCGGAGATATGTTGGCCGATATGCTTCTCCATGGAGGGCGTCCACGGCACGAGCTTGAAACCGAGCCCGTCGTCGATCATGGCGAAGCGACCGGAGGCAAGCGTCAAGCGATGGCGATAGGTGCCGGAGACATAGTCCCCTTGAGCCGCCTGCTGCAACGGCATGCCCAAGTCATGAGCGAGCTTCTCGCCGAGCGCGTCAAGCTCGCGCTGGCGGAGAGTGCTAAGCAGGTCGCGGGCAAAAACTACCCTCCCCGCCTCGCGACGCGCAAGTCCCTCCCCGATCAGATGTTCGGTACGCGCCTCTATCGCCTGTCTTACCTCAAGTCCGAAGCCGCCTCCGAGATCACTTGGGCCGCGTGCAATCAACTGGCGATCGAGCCAAGTCGCGCCATCGGCCCTGATCTGTGCCGCAAGCGAGAGATCAGAGCGCACTGCCAGCGCCACGCGCGACTCGCCTCTCGCACTCTGAAACATCCGCAATTCGACGATGGAACCCGGTGCGCTGTCGCCCGTCGCTTCGAGGTCGGGAACCCGGATGTGATGGATGCGGCCGTCGATGCCGTCGACGACGGCAAAGGCGGTGCCACGCAGTTCGTCGTCAAGGCCGCGTTCGACCAGCCGGCCGATAACCGGCGCGTCCTGCGCCTCGCCAGCAAGCACAAAATCGGCAGCACCACGCTCGATTCCCTGCTCCGAGAGGAGCCGATGCATCCGCTTGATGATGTCGCCGCGGGTGCCGAGCTCCCGCAAGATGGCTTCGGCTTCTTCGGCGACGATCCATTGGCCGGGACCAACGGTTTGCGCAAGGCCAAGACGTTCGAGATAGCGAAGCCGGCCTACCTTTTGGACCAGATATTCGTCGGGCTGCGCATCCGCTGACGGCGCCACATCGATAATACCATGGGCGTTAGCGTCCTGGATAAGCTGTCGGTCCAGTTGAGTCCAGCGGTCCACGTCGATCTGGCGGTCGAGCGAACGATTGATGTCAAGATCGGTTCGCGGCCCCATCTCCTGCGTGACGAGGTCCTGTGCCCGGTCACGGAGACCGGATCGGATATAGTCGCGGTTGATGACGAGGTCCTGGCCGTCGTCCGTGCGTCCGCGCAGGATCACGTGGACATGCGGATTGTCAGTGTTCCAATGATCGACCCCAATCCAGTCGAGCCTGGTGGCGAGGTCCTTCTCGGCCTGGCTCATCAGTTCGCGGGTGAAGCGCCTCAGGTCCTCCATGTCGGCCGCGTCTTCCGGCGAGACGATGAACCGGAAATGATGCCGGTCATCCTCGCACCGCTCGGCGAACTCTTTCGCATCGACGTTGTCGCTGTCGGGGCCGAACATGTGCGCCTTTTCACCGTCGCGGGTGACGCCGTCGCGCCGCAGATAGTCGAGATGCCGCGACAGAGGCGCACGACGGCCATTGTTACGCACGACCCGCGCCTTGACCGTGCAAAGCCGCGTCCGGTTGGTGATGAAGCGATTGGCGCGGACGCTTGCGACACGGCCGCGCGCGAAGCTCGGGCTGCGGCCGTTGCCCCTGCTGATCTTGCCGGATGGAGAGACACGACCGCCAGCCTTCTGAGCGGCGGCAAGCGCTTGCGCAATGAAGGGCCTTGTCCGCTGGCTTTTAGATGATCGGATGCGGCCAGGCCGGACGCGGAAATCATCGTCCCTGGTCATCAAGAAATACGGCGCGAGGTGCGCAATGCATTGTAGCAGCAGGGTAATTTGCCAGTGCGCACATCGCGTTTCGCGCTGACGATGTGCGCAAATGGCCAGAAAACCCAATCAAAACAACCGACCGTCCAAGCCGCGATGTGCGGTCTTTTATCTTGCCATGCCCGGGTTGGTTCCCTCGCTCCCCCGCTCCTTTCCGCTAAGACTACCATCGCCTTCGCGCCAGCGCTCAGAACCACGCTGCTCACCGTTGGCCCTCCCACACCGCCGCGCGTCCAACGAACAGACCACCGGAGGCCGGCACGAGCGCCGATAAATCGACAATAGCGAGCTCGTGCTCCGAGCGGCCGAAGGTCAGTGGGCGGGCTTCGTGACGAGAACTGTTTGGGTGAGTTCGCTGCACGACAAACAACGGTGAACCGACCCAACGACTGCGCTCTGAACGCGCGGTGTTTTGCACGACGGACGGCGCTTCCGTGTCGATCATGGGCGCGACCTTCGCAACATAGTCAACGGTCTCGAAGGGCAGTGGGTCGCCGGTTACGAGGTGTTTTTCGTAGCGACCGGGGCCTCCATTGTAAGCTGCCAGGAAACCAGGCGAACCGTAGAGATCATGCAGTTCAGCGAGGTAAACAGCGCCCGCCAGAATGTTGTCGCGCGGATCGAAAGCGTCCTTACCCAAGCGATAACGAGTGCGCAATTCATGCCACGTCGCCGGCATGATCTGCATCAGCCCCATCGCACCTTTCGGCGAGACCGCGGCCGGGTTGTTCCGGCTTTCGACATGCATGACGGCGCGTATCCAGCGCTCGGGAATGGCGAAGCGTTTGGCGGCCTCGGCGACGAAGCGGGCATAGGGATCGGACGACGGGGAAACGGACGCACGGTTCGCGAACCGATCATTCGACGGCGGATCGGCGGATGCAACGCCAGGCAGAGAGACGATTATTGTGAGTGCGATCGGCAAGGCCATGATCGCTCGCATGACCGGGCCAACGCCATCTTCTCGAACTGCTGCGAGCCTGCCATCGTGCTCGCTGCGGCCAAGGGCGAGGCTTTGCCGGCGGTCAAGATTTTCCGGACGGGCATCGCCGGAAGACATGCCCGCCTTCCGGAAAACTGGCCGCCGCCCTTGACCTTCGCTGCGCGCGCCGGCTGTCGCGAAGACGATCGGGTTGAGGGGATTAATCGGTGCACAATCGATCACGGGGATTGAGCCTGAAGAATGGCGAGAACGACTATGCGCATGGCTCAGCCCTGTTCGTCGCGCCGGACATTTCGCGTCCAATGAAGATTCCAGACATCCTTCCTGGTATCAGACTCGAACAAACGCGCGCGGATCGGCTCGATGAAAGATGGATCATCGATTGCGACCGAAAGATAGCTGCCGGCGCGCTCACCAGTGCGATCCCATGCCGCTCCGACTTCCTGACCAGCGGCAAAGACGCGGTGGTTTGGCGCGTTCTCGACGTCCGTCTCGTCAGCCGGCAAGATCGTGATTTCGGTGTCGAGAGTGAGCGTGCGAATGCGCCCGAAGAAGCCGTCATCCTTGCGCGTGAAGGTTCCGATATGAGTCATTGCGGTTGCCTTTCGTGGGCTGATGAAGTGGATTGGGAAGGTTCGTCGATGGTCCAGACGGAAACGGCGCGACCGATGACGGTCGAAAGCGGAAGCGCCCCGAAATACCGGCTGTCGAGACTGCCGGGCACGTCCCAGTTCATGAAGAAGGCCTGGTCTTGTCGAAGCGTGACGCAGCCCTGCCAAACGGGCAGAGGACGGTCGCGGCTGTCGTGGTCGAGCGCGACGCCGTAGACTGCGTCGTAGGCGGTGATCGTTCCGCCTTCACGGCAGACCGTGGTGCCCGCAAGTGCCAGCACGCGCTTCAAGAGCGGTACGCCCTTCGGCAGATACTGGCGTTGATCGAGGAAGCTGGCGACGTTGTCGGGGGGCATGACCACGGCCAGATCGGTGACGTTGATATGATCCGTCGTCTCGACACGATAGAGCCCGACCGGCGCACTGGCAGAGGCGTTCCAGATCAGCTTCTTCTGCGGCTGGAGGATAGCAAAAGCCGTCGCTGCAAGAGCCGAGACATAGGTTGCAATGATCCAGGAAAAGCGCGTCATCGTGCTTCTCCGTCCGCGGAAGGATCGCCGATGGCCGCCCGCTTGAGCCAGGCGCGGTGCTGCTCGTGCGAATAGCAGCGGAAGGGCTCATTGACGCTCAGGCGATTGTGGAGATGCCGCCAATGCTCGGGCGCGACATCAGCGGGATCGATGCCGAGCGCCTCAATCGCGTCGATCGCGATGAGCACGGTTTCGACCTTAGCCCAGTTATGGAGGCGCAGGAGAATGTCGCCTCCCGGCCGAACGAACGGCAGGGTCTGGTACGCTTCGCCGGCATAGACGGCACGCACGATATCGATACGGGAGATCACCGTGCCGTAGTCGTTCGCCGCCCAACGCACAAAGGCGAAGACGCTGCCTGACGCAAATCCGACGATGCGTCTTTCCCGTCCGAGCCTTTGCTCGGCGGCGAACTTTCCGAAGCGGATCCAGTGCTCGATCCGTCCTTTGCGCCATGTGAGCTCGACCAACGTCGCTCCCACGGGAAAGCCGTCAGGCTTCGGGTACCCCTTCATGGCGCTTCTCCCACGTGCTCCACAGCAGCAGATTTGCGGGGGTGCGTTAGGAAGAATCCGAAGGATTCTTTGTTAGGTATGTTAAAAGGGGCCGGAATTCCTTTTCTGATTCCGAAGCTTAAGACCGGTCCGCGTTCCTGATAGCACGGGAATGGCGTTCCCGATGGCACGGGCTTGAGTGTTCCCGATAGCACGGGCCCATCCACAGCTTGTCCACTGCTGCCTCTTTCACGGATCGGCGGGAAACGGCTCATGATAACGCTCCCGCAACGCGCTGTGTGACGGGACACTCCGGGCTCACCGGTCGGAAGGTCAGACGCTCGCACCCGTTCGGGTCGATGGAAAGCGCGAGCCGGTAGCCCGGAAGCGGCTGACGGCCGACGATGGACCTGATCTCGAAACGGAAGCGCCGGAGTGGTGATAGGCTGCCGGATTTCAGATGCAGGTGCTTAAGATCGAAGCTCCAGCCCCATGTCTGACGTCCTGCGTGCTTGCGCACTAGGCGGTAAAGCCAGCGCTCGAGGCCACCCGTCAGGCTGAAGTAGGCCGGGTCGATGGTCAGGATCAGCGCATTGTCGATAACGCCGGCATAAAACCAGTCCGCAAGGATCAGCTCGATGCCAAGGGGTCGGCCGGCGGCATCCAGCCGCTCCTTCCATTCGGAGATCCACGAGAAGCGATGGCGCCGCCGTTCGGACAGTTGGCGGATCGAGGTAACGACAGTAGTGGACTGCAATCGATCGAAAGCCGCTTTCAGCCGTTCATAGCTGCGGGCGGAGTCGTCGCGGCTGATGAAAGTGAGAATCTCATAGGGTGTTGCCGACATGAAGCGCGACGTGCGCAGGCCCTTGTCGCGCGCCTCCACAATCTGCGAAGCGGCCCATATCAGAATGTCTGCGTCCCAAATAGTCGCCATGCCGTGCTCTGCGGTCGCCTCGACGCGGAGCCAGACGTCCCCCATGCGGAAGTCGATCGGCGTCACGCGGCGGGACTTGGCAAGCGAGAAGAATGGCCATGACATCAGGTCCTGAGCATCGCGCGTAGCAATTCCGCCGCCACGTGCCTGGAACAGTTCGAGCTGCTCGCCTTGATATGTCCGGTGCAATGTCATGTTTATCGCCCGGGGCTCAGCGCAAGACGGCGGCCGTGCCGCCGGTTATACGCGGCCGCGGCGCGCTTTCCTTCGATCTGGGATGCGCCGTCGACTTGCGGGCGGCGGCCTCGACCCAGGCTTGAAGGTCGGCGACCGAGTAGACGACCCGGCCCCCAAGCTTCCGGTATATCGGGCCGGTTCCCTCGCAGCGGTGCTTTTCGAGGGTTCGGGGAGAAAGATCGAGCAGTTGAGCAGCCTCGGGTGTGCGCACGAAGCGCGGCCAGTCAGGATCGGTTTTCTGTTGCATTGTGGGGCCTCCGTCGCAACCGCCACGGAACGGGCGGGTCGGTTGCGACGATGGCGAAGGTCACAAGGCAGGGCGGAGTGACAGAATGCGTGGGTTCGTGGGAACGTCCCCCTGCAATGGAGAAGGACGAGCCAAGCCGACGTGATCTTGGCTTAAAAGATGTTGCATGCCCCTTCATGGCGTTGGCGGCCAGTCGATCCTGGCCGTCATCGCTCGCGGGCAGGAAGAGATGAGAGCCGCCCCGTCGGACGCTTCGCGCTCCATTTTCATGATTCGGCGGGAGAATGCGATCGCGGCTTCGAGGCCGTCGATCAGCATGAAGCGCGTTGGAAAATTCGTCCTCAGCGCCGAAGCGGTTGGCGAGAACCACGAGCCGAAAGCCCGAGAGCATTCGTAAACAGTGCGAGATGGTCGAATTCAGATATGTGTCATCTCCTTTCGTGTCTCTGACGAAAGGAGCCCACGCTGTAGACCAGAGCGGTCAAGGACCGCGGAACGCAGCCGCAGTGCGGCGAGCGGGGAGTCGATTTTCTGGTGCCGTCGCGAAGCGGCCCGAGCCATGCGAGGGAAGGCGCCAGAAAATTGGAGGAGAGCGCGATGGCCTTGACGCCGGATGGGCTGGCGTAAACTGGGACGTCAGAGAGAGGAGAGCCACGGCGCCGCCAGGCGCCGTGGCCTTATCCGACGACCAGCCGGCGGGCATCACCCTATTCGGAACCAGGTTTCAAAAGGCGGCTATAGCCTCCCTCGATCAGGGCGCGTGCGGCTTTCAAGAGGCGGTGGACCCTGCGGCGCTCCGGCGTATTTTTCCAGTCGATGGAGCGCAGCGTCTTGAGGTCCGGATTGAGAAGGACGCTCGCAACCTCTTGCCGGGCTGCACCCTTGCTGACGCCATCCCAGGCACGCAGCATCAGGCTGAAGCGGTGAACCCGGTAGGGCGAGAAGCGTTGCCAGCGCGGCCACGGACGGGATGCGTTGCGCGAGAGCCAGCGGTGCCATCGCTGCAGGCTCAGCAGGCGCTCGGAAAGATGAGCGTCGAGCGGAATGACGACAGCGGCCTTGAGCGGCGCATCGCCGTTCGGAAACCACAGTCGATGAAGACCATCGGCATCCGGGATGCACACATGGAAGCCGTCGCGAAGAACGGCGTTTGCAATCGGCAAGGCTCCGGGGTCGAGGGAAAGGCAGTCCTCGAAACCGGGCGGCGCCGGCGCGACGATAAGCGTTGCCGGATAGAGCTGCGGTACCCAGATGGGGTTGGAATTGCTGGCGGGCCGGTACGGGTTAACGGGGAAACATGACACCCCACCGCCGGGTCAAGCCCTCCCTCGCCGCAACGAGCGCGTGAGTGTCCTTGGAACTCTCGTCCGTTGCGGCCTTGTAATCGGCCCGATACTCGTCATTGCGTCTGAGAAATTCGAAGCTGATACCGCCTCGATCCAAACGGCCAAGTTCCTGTTCGAACTTCGGCGAGCGCCAATCCTCTAATGGTTCCATCGGCAAATCCCTTTCCGGATGCGAACATGAGAGAGTCGCTCATCTATTCATCGCGCCGGGAGGGGAACAACCCCGAAATTTGGAATGGCGCCCCCGCACAATTCCCTCAAAAAAATGCGTATCTTGATGAATGGCGGCAACGTGGCGTTCCCGGAACATCATTGCATGCGGGGATCGAGCAGGTGACGGTAACCGACCTCCGTCATCCAGCGGGCGCGAGCAAGGTGGGTGTTGTGAATACGTTTTGCCCGGACAGGATCGGCCTCAGGATCGATGCCGAAGATGATCTTGACCGCCTCGCGCCAGTCAGCGCCTTCCGCGTCGGCGTCGAGCAGGCGGAGATAGGTTGAGAAGTGAGCTTCATCGTAGTCGTTCACTCTCTCGGTCAGAGGGGGGCCGTCTTCGCGCAAGGGCTTGCTCATCGATCAGTCCTCACTATGCGGGCGCCCGTTCCAGTCGGGCTGCAACCCATCGGCCGAGGTAAGAGTTTCATAACGCCAACTTTCTGGCAAGTCCGGAATGCGGTTATCGCTGAAATGAACGAACAGTTGCAGTTGTAAAGACCATTGAAACCCGAAGGTGTTTGAAGTCCCATTCGACGGGCTGATGAAGCGATGGGCTTGCCGCTTCGAGCTCAAAATTTCGGCTTGCCTTATACCACATCCGTGACGAATAGGAATGATCGTTCCTAGAACGATCATTCCTAGTCTGTTTCCCATCAGCCATGGACTTGAAGGACGCCATGGCGGTCAATCTGCGTCGCATTCGCCACGCGAAGAAACTGACCCAGGAGGAACTGGCGGCGCAGGCTGGGTTGAGCATGCGTTATGTCGGCGCGATCGAACGTGCAAGAGTGTCCGCCAGTGTCACAGTCCTCGGGCGCATCGCAGATTGCCTTGGCGTCGATCCGTGTGACCTTTTGCGACGCACATCTTAGCAGACTGTCCTGACAGTGCTTTCGCGAGCGGGCGGAAGCGCCGCAATTACCTCTTGCGAAACAAGAATACGGCTATGCGGTAATGGAGGGTTCTCGCTTTGCTCAAATGCGGCAGGTTCCAGAGCAACAGGGTTGACTTGCGGCGGGCCGAAGGACCGGAAGCGAAAACTTGCTTCGCTTCCGGTCCTCTGCGCGTTTCAAGCAGGCCCTTGCCTTTGCCTCTACATCAAGGCACGTAGCCTGATGCGACTTGGTGGTGGGCCGACATGCCGTGCATGACCGAGATCGATTCCGGCGGGCACGCGCGAACACTCAGGCCGGGCCCGCTCCCTAAGCATCACCTCTTTCAGGAAGGCGGTCTGGTTGCTCTTCCTGAATTTTCCATTGAAATCGAGCCCTTGTTTGCAACGTTCTATAAGGCGTTCTGCATCGTCTCGACGCCGATGCTCCATCTTTCGGGGACTCCGGAAGGGCCAGGAACCAGGGCTAGTCCCGACATTGCGCCTGGAAGCAACCGTTAAACGCTGCAATGAAGGCGTCCTTGTCGACTTCCGAGGTCGTGGAAGTCCAGGACAACAGCGTTGGCATGGGCCATAGGTCGGGATGGTGGGACATGAATTCGTTCCGTCCAGCCGCACGGCCAGCCGACCTGCTGGCACACCCGCCGGCTCCCGCTTCCGAGCAGGGCTCAAAGCTTCGGCGAATTACGTCCTGCAGCATCTCCCCAAGTCCAGCGTCAGTTGACGTCGAGGTCAAAAAACGTCGAAACGCTGAAGCATATTTTTAAGCTGGACGTTCTGCAGATAAAGCTTTTGGGCCAGCAGGCGTCGTTAATTTCCTCGTCGAGGATTGCCACTTCATCGAAGAACGGATCCCCGGCGGACGAGAGTTGTACGCTTTGAGACTCATTTGTGGCGACAGCGCTCTGCGCAATCACGTGGGGGCTTTCTTCGCACGCTCTCGACGCCTCATCCCCGGTTTTCTTTGGGACGGTGTGCTTGCCTCGCCTTTATCCCCCGATGCATCCGCCTCGACACCCGAATGATGGGCTTCATTGGACGCAGGGGATTGAGCCTTTTCAATATCAATCGGCAGGCCCGTTGCCTGCGCGACAGTGGGATCGCCGTTCGCCTTACCCGATACCATTGGTACTTGATCAACAGCGATATCCGCATCGTGATCAGGTGTGCTGGACGCTTCCGTTGGATCATCGGACGGAAGTGCTGAGCTGTTCCGCTTCGCTTTCAAGAGCCTCGGGATCAGTGTCGTGTCCAATCGAATTCTCTTGCACTTTCGTCGGTTTTCGCCGCGACGTCAGTTGAGCAAGGAACTTCCAAGGTGTTTTCATAGTGTTCCCCCCAACCTTGAGCAAAACCTGGACTGCAATCGCGCTGCAGCTATCGTTTCCTCACACGCCCTTCGGGCCGGGCACCATGACGTGACTGCCGGCGAATATCTCCCCTGCTGAGGATGGACTGAGGCCATCCTCTCTACAAGCGGCCTTTTCGATGACGGTCGCGTTGCGGTGTCCACGACCGGCTTGCTCTATCGAAGGGTTGAACCAAATGCGGGGGGAGCGAAAGATGTTCGTCAATGCAAGGGAGCGGTTTTTGCTCAAACGGGCCGAGTTCGTCCTGGAGCGGGAATATGCACGATCGGAAACGTCCCGTTTCCGGCCGGATGATCATTCGACCGTTACCGACTTGGCGAGGTTGCGCGGTTGATCGACATCGGTGCCCATGAACACGGCCGTGTGATAGGCAAGAAGCTGGATCGGCAGCGCGAAGATCATCGGTGCGATGATCTCGTCGACATTCGGCAACACGATCGTATGCATCGTGTCGAGCTTCGTGGCGGCAGCTCCCGTTTCATCCGTGATAAGAATGATGCGCCCGCCACGAGCGGCAACTTCCTGCATGTTCGAGACCGTCTTGTCGAAGAACCGGTCGTGCGGCGCGATGACGATGACCGGCATGTTCTCGTCGATCAACGCGATCGGGCCATGCTTCAGTTCACCGGCCGCATAGCCCTCTGCGTGGATGTAGGAAATCTCCTTGAGCTTCAGTGCGCCTTCCATCGCCAGCGGGAAGCTGGTGCCGCGGCCGAGGTAGAGCACGTCACGGCACTTCGACAATTCGCGCGACAGGAGCTCGATTTTCGGCTGGATGCTGTTCAGCACCTGACCCATGATGCGCGGCATCTCAGCGAGACTTCTCACCAGCGCCTGTTCTTCCTGCTCGCTGACCGTGCCTCGCGCCCGGCCAGCACCGATGGCAAGCGTGGCGAGCACGGCAAGCTGGCAGGTGAAAGCTTTGGTCGATGCGACGCCGATTTCGGGACCGGCGAGGATCGGGAAGACGGCGTCGGATTCCCGCGCGATCGTCGATTCGCGGGTATTGACGACGGCACCGATCTTCAGGCCGTGTTCCTTGCAGTACCGGAGCGATGCCAGCGTATCAGCCGTTTCGCCGGACTGCGAAATGAAAAGAGCGGCCGATTGCGGCGAGAGCGGGATCTCGCGATAGCGAAACTCTGAAGCCACATCGATCTCAACTGGCAGGCGCGCATAACGCTCGAACCAGTACTTGCCGACCAGTCCGGCGAGATAAGCGGTACCGCAGGCGGAAAGCGCAAGGCTCGGCACTTTGGCGAAATCGATGGCATCGGAGACGGCCGTCACCCGGTTTTCAATGAAGTTGATGTAGTGACCGAGCGCGTGGGAGATGACCTCCGGCTGCTCGTAGATTTCCTTCTCCATGAAATGGCGATGATTGCCCTTGTCGACCATATAGGCCGCGGCCATCGAAATCTGACGCGGACGCGTTACGACATTGCCGTCAATGTCGAAGACGTGCGCACCGGCCTTGCCGATAATGGCCCAGTCGCCATCGATCAGATAGGTGATTTCATTGGTGAAGGGCGCCAAGGCGATCGCGTCCGACCCCAGGAACATTTCACCGTCGCCATGGCCGATCGCGAGCGGCGGCCCGTTTCTGGCTGCCATGATCGTCGATGGGTCATCCTCAAAGAGCACGGCGAGGGCATAGGCCCCGGTAACGCGCTTCAGCATCGCGTGCATCGCTTCGCGGCGCCCCATACCATCGCGATGGTATTTCGCCAGGAGATGCGCCACGACTTCCGTATCGGTATCGGTGCGGAACTCGGCGCCTGATGCGGCAAGTTCATCCTTCAATTCCGCGAAGTTCTCGATGATGCCGTTGTGGACCACGGCAACGCCGTCGGTGAAATGGGGATGTGCGTTGCGCTCCGTCGGCGCGCCATGCGTCGCCCAGCGCGTGTGGGCGATGCCGATGCTGCCGGCCAGTGGCTCCTCTTTCAGCTTCGCTTCGAGATTGAACAGCTTCCCCTCGGCGCGGCGGCACTTCAGCCGGCCCCCGTGGATGGTTGCGACGCCGGCCGAATCATAACCGCGATACTCCAGCCGCTCCAATGCCTCGACCAGCCGTTCCGATACCGGCTGGCTCCCGACGATGCCAACAATCCCGCACATAACCCTCTCCGCGCCCCTTCCACGCCGATCGCGGCGTACTCAAATACCGCACGTGAGCAAGGCTACATCAGTAGCTCGCGTATCGCCCCCAGCCACGCGATGACTTCTTCGATGCGCATCGCCTGCCACCGTCAATCGCGACGCTGGCGAAATGCCGGTGGTAGAATTTTCGTGCCGAGAATCAAGCTACCGGCGATACACTTGATTTCTGACCAGCGCTTTCTAATGGCACTCACCAGGTTGGTGAAAATTGATTCTTTGGATCACACTCATTCGTGCAATTAATGCACCGGGATAACGCGTTTGAAGGGCCTTGATCTCAGACTATTCGTTTCTATCGACGCATTGATGACTGAACGTCCCCAGGGCGCCATGCAGCCGCTCAGACAGGGAAGCTGCCGCAGAGAAGTAAGATGCGCATCGGCCCCCTCAGCAATCCTGGGCAATTGCTCGAACATATTGATCTGGCCATGAAGGGGCTCTTGTAAGTTAGCCGGCGTTACGCTTTCAGCCGCTAACCGCTCATCATGAGGCCGGATTCCGGTTGAGCATTCAAACCATCTGTAGCAAACCATTACTACCCATCGGGCTTGCGATTTGTTAAGTTGACGATTGCGGCAAGGCATGTTGCCAGACTTGAGGAGTGATCGAGAGACACTCCGACCAGCGAGATCTTTGGGAGGAGGTTCAATGGTCGAGATCATTTCGAAGCGGGATGGGCCACGCCGTGAAGACGCTGAGATCAAGCAACTGGTCGAGCGTAACCGCGGGGTCATAACACGTATTGCCGACCACATCAGCGGGGGCGCCTATTCGGTCAACAGGATGGCCCGGCCGGAGATCCCAAAAGCGCGAGGACTAATCATCCACCACACAGGCGCGGGCAGTCCCTCTTCCGAGGAAGCCTGTCCCTACATTCGTGTCAGTCTAAACGGCCGCGTGGTGGTAGTGGATAGGAACACCGCGCGACAAATCCAGTATCTCGGTGAGATCAGACGAAGAAATGGCGCGGACGTCTTCGTGCTCGCCACGAAAGAGAATGGCTTCGTCTCCCCATTGGACGCGACCTCTGCCGTCGCACTCGCCGAATTCGACGGCAGGCCCCTTCGGCCGGACTACACCGAAGAGCAACTCGCGGGGGAACTCGGCTCGACGCTCGGGATCGCCGAATAGACTGCCGTTAGCTCCTTCAGAAAGCTTTCCGGTAAACATGGAGTCAACGTCAACTCGATCGATTGCAGGTCGGGCCTCAAGCCACCAAGAAATGGAAGGACCAAGCGCGCTCGGATGCCGTCAGGGAAAAAAGTCAGAACATCGCTTTTGCGGGCGGATGGTTACAACGAATATGCGACAATGTCCGCCTGGGAAAATCTGTTGGCCGGAAAAACTGAAGAGACCCGTCTCCGTTTTCCTGTTCGAGGCCTGATACATGAATCCTGGGAGCGCTGCATTTCCGGCGGTATCGACGAGCAGCGGCACGAAGCGCCCCTCAGCAATAGCAAGGATGATATCGAGCACCTGACGCGCAACAGCGGTGAGTTGCTGGGAGCGGCACGACGCTCCTTCGCCGTCGTCGGAAGCCTTCTTGATGGCACCGGAGCGATGATGGTACTGGCCGACGAGGATGGGGTGTTGATTGATGTGATCGGCGATAAGCGCACGATCCACAACGGCATGGATATCCACCTGGGCATCGGTGGCAAATGGACGGAAGACGTCGTCGGCACCAATGGCATCGGCACCGCACTTTGGGCCGGAGAACCGGTCTTCGTACACGCTGCGGAACATTTCTGCGCCGGGATCAAGTCGTGGACCTGTGCAGGCGCGCCGATACGCGACCCCTTCGACGGCAAGATCATCGGCGTGGTCGACCTGTCCGGACACCCTGACATTTTCCGGCCGCACAATACCGCGCTGGTCGCGGCCGCTGCGCGGGAGATCGAGAAGGCGCTCGCCGAACATCAGAACGAACAGCGCACCCGTCTTCTTGAGGCCTTTATCGCCGAAGCCCCTTCTTACCGCCGCACGGATGGCCTGATAATCGTCGACCATCTTGGACGGGCTATCTACTGCAGCAAGGTGCCCCCGCCGGGCCTCGACGTATTTTCCGACCCCGCGGCAAGACGGGGCCGCCGACTTCTGCCGGCGTCTGGTCCGCGCAACATCGCCGAGCTCACTGCAGCACTTCCCGACCGGCTACGCGCCTGCCACGTGAGCCCCCTCACCCTGGAAGGTGAGTTTCGGGGCGCAGCCCTTGTTTTTCCGGCCAGCGCGAAAAGTGCAGCCGTCTCTGCCCCTCGCCGGCCGCGATGGCCCTCACGCGAGGCCGCGGACCTGATCGTCGGGCAAAGTGACGCAATGCTCAGCGCCATCGATATAGCCTGTAGAGTAGCCCAGTCGAGCGAACTCACCTCGCTACTGATCGAGGGCGAGACCGGCGTCGGCAAGGAGCTCTTCGCCCGGTTGGTTCATCTTGGCAGTCGCCGCTCGGAGAATGCACCGTTCATCGCCCTGAACTGCGGCGCCATCACGCGGGAACTTTTCGGTAGCGAGCTTTTCGGCCACGTCGCGGGTGCTTTCACGGGCGCGAGCCGAGATGGCAAGGCAGGCGCGTTCGAGCTGGCCAACGGCGGGGTTCTCTGTCTTGACGAAATCGGCGAGATGCCCCTGGACATCCAGCCCTTCCTGCTTCGGGTTCTGGAAGAACGTGTCGTACATCGCCTTGGAGACAATCGCGGCCGGCCGGTTGATGTGCGTTTGATCGCCTCAACGAACCGCGATTTGAAACAGGAAGTTGCGGCCGGTCGGTTCCGCCGTGATCTTTACTATCGAATAAGCACTGTTGTGGTCAGCGTTCCCCCACTCCGCGAACGGGAGGGGGATATTCCCCTCCTGCTTGACCATTTCAACCGCAAAATCGCCGAACGGACGGGAGCGCAGCCCCTTGAGTTTTCCGCTGATACCTTCGACATGCTCATCGCCTATTCGTGGCCTGGCAACGTGCGCGAGTTGAAGAACCTCGTCGAAAGACTGCATGTGCTGGCTGGAGGCGAACGAATATGCGTTGCCGATCTGCCTCGTGAGATCGCGGCCGCCCCAGAGCGCACTCAGTCTGCTTGGGTCGGCGTTCCAGCGGGCAACTTCAGCATCGAGAAACCTTGCAATAGCCCGGGTTCCGAAGAGCGAGCCCTCCGGGCCGCGCTCGAAGTTGAACACGGCAATCTGAGCCGGGTCGCCGTGAGGCTCGGAATCTCCCGCCCCACCCTTTACCGGAAGCTCGATCAATACGGCATCCGCCGCAGTTTCACGTAAAGAATGCGTCTTCGGCGAACTGTCTGGCTTTCTTCCCCATATCTCGGCACTCCACATCGCCCCCGTGTCCGGGGATGCGCAGATGTTCGACCGCGGTTCCTGAAACCTCGAAGCGGCTCGAATCCAACCGCGCCCCGACCCACTTTTCCGGACATGCAAGGGCCCCTCCATGGTTTGGAACGCAGCTCGGTCGAGCCCGACGACCGAACCATGCAGGGGCACCCATCAGGCTTGATCAGACGAGGTCGAAGCGATCGGCGTTCATCACCTTGTTCCAGGCGGCCACGAAATCGCGCACGAACTTCTTCTGCGAATCCTGCTGCGCGTAGACTTCCGCGATCGCACGAAGCACGGAGTTCGAACCGAAGACGAGATCGACGCGGGTGCCGGTCCACTTCGCTTCGCCGCTCTTGCGGTCGCGTCCCTCGAAGACGTCCTGGGCTTCCGCCGACGCCCTCCACTCCGTGCCCATATCGAGCAGGTTTACGAAGAAGTCGTTGGTGAGCGTCCCGGGGCGCTTGGTAAAGACGCCGTGCTGTGACTGTCCGACATTCGCATTCAGCACGCGCAAGCCGCCGACGAGAACGGTCATCTCCGGCGCCGTCAGCGTCAGGAGTTGCGCCTTGTCGACCAGCAGCTCCTCTGCCGAAACGGCATATTGAGCCTTCTGGTAGTTGCGGAAACCGTCGGCGATCGGCTCGAGAGCGGCGAAGGATTCCACATCGGTCTGCTCTTGCGATGCATCGGTGCGGCCCGGCGCGAAGGGCACCTCCACAGCGTGCCCGGCGGCCTCTGCGGCGTCCTCGATCGCGGCAGCGCCGCCGAGGACTATCAGATCGGCGAGGGAAACCTTCTTGCCGCCGGACTGCGCCTCGTTGAACGCCTTCTGGATCCCCTCAAGGGTTTCCAGCACTTTTGCAAGCTGGGCGGGCTGGTTGGCTTCCCATTCCTTCTGCGGCTCAAGGCGGATGCGCGCGCCGTTGGCCCCGCCACGCTTGTCGGAGCCGCGGAAGGTCGAAGCCGACGCCCAGGCCGTCGAGACGAGATCGGAGATCGAGAGACCCGATGCGAGGATCTTGGCCTTGAGACCGGCAATGTCAGCCGCGTCGACCAGGGGATGATCGACGGCGGGAACCGGATCCTGCCAGATCAGTTCCTCTGCCGGGACCTCCGGGCCGAGATAGCGTGAGCGGGGACCCATGTCGCGGTGCGTCAGCTTGAACCATGCCCGGGCAAAGGCGTCGGCGAACTGATCCGGATTCTCGTAGAAGCGCCTTGCGATCTTCTCGTAGGCAGGGTCGACCCTCAGGGCGAGGTCGGTGGTCAGCATCGATGGCGCGTGACGCTTCGACGGGTCGTGCGCATCCGGTATGGAATTGGCGCCCGCACCGTGCTTCGGTTTCCACTGATGCGCGCCGGCCGGACTCTTGGTCAGCTCCCACTCATAGCCGAACAGGTTCCAGAAGAAGTTGTTGCTCCACTTCGTCGGCGTCGAAGTCCACGTGACTTCAAGGCCGCTGGTGATGGTATCGCCACCCTTGCCGCTGCCGTAACCGCTCTTCCAGCCGAGACCCTGCTCCTCGATGCCGGCGCCCTCGGGTTCCGGGCCGACAAGTGCGGCATCACCGGCGCCGTGGGTCTTGCCGAAGGTATGGCCGCCGGCGATGAGGGCGACGGTCTCCTCGTCGTTCATGGCCATGCGGGCGAACGTCTCGCGGATGTCGCGGGCGGCCGCGATCGGATCGGGGTCACCGTTCGGTCCTTCCGGATTGACGTAGATCAGACCCATCTGCACGGCGGCAAGGGGATTTTCGAGTTCCCGGTCACCCGTGTAGCGCTTGTCGCCGAGCCACTCGGTTTCCATGCCCCAATAGATGTCTTCCTCCGGCTCCCAGACGTCGGCACGGCCGCCGCCGAAGCCGAAGGTCTTGAAGCCCATCGATTCCAGCGCACAGTTTCCGGCGAGGATCATCAGGTCGGCCCAGGAGATGCTGTTGCCGTATTTCTGCTTGACCGGCCAGAGCAACCGGCGCGCCTTGTCGAGGTTGGCATTGTCCGGCCAGCTGTTGAGCGGTGCAAAGCGCTGCGTGCCGGAGGATGCGCCCCCGCGGCCATCGCCGGTGCGATAGGTACCCGCGCTATGCCAGGCCATGCGGATGAGAAGCGGGCCATAATGGCCGAAGTCGGCCGGCCACCAGTCCTGGCTGTCCGTCATCAGCGCATAGAGGTCCTGTTTGACGGCATTCAGGTCAAGCCTCTTGAACGCCTCGGCGTAGTTGAACGCCTCGCCCATGGGATCCGAAAGCGAAGAGTTCTGGTGCAGGATCCTCAGGTTGAGCTGGTTCGGCCACCAGTCGTGGTTCGACGTGCCGGCGGATTGAGCGCTTGTCTGGGCTCCATTCATGAAAGGACATTTACTCGTTTCGTCGATTTTGGCGTCCATTTCTATCTCCCTCTGCGATGATGGGGTTTGTGCCGTTCAAATGAATGGCGTCGTTTGATCTCTGGATGGCGTCCCGGAGCCGTCGCTTGCAAAACTGCGCTGAATGCCCCGGAAACCCTCCTCAAGTTCGGCTCCCCGGCGATCCTTTCTGATAGCTCTGATGTCTTAGACGTTACGAACAACTGCGACTTTCACCCTGTCAGTGATCGGCCGCAGACACCGTCTAAAGTGCCGTCCAGGCCATCGCAAAACCGACAGGCCGAAGGCGAAGGCAACACCCCAGAAGGCTGCCGCGCATGAAGAGCACGGTGGCGCACCCGAGGAAGGCGAGCGCGAAAGTGCCGATGGAGTCGCGGACTAGTTGTTCATTTCCCTCTCCCAGTGCTGTGGTAACCCTCGCGGGCCGTCGCCCGCGAGGACATGTATTCTCTCGCCTGGGCAGCACATGCGGCCCGGTGACGATTGCGATGAGCTCCGACGGCACAGGCGCCGCTCAAGCCCTGGGCATTCCTATAAGTCTTTCCTCTCGCCGGCTCCGCTCGAGGAAACACGAAAATCACGGCTACGGACGGCCGAGCTTTTCCGCGCCCCCGCCGAGCGCCGGCCCTGCGGTTGGGTCTTCGTCCTCGGCGAGATCGCCGACAAGCGTTTCAGTGGTCAAAATAAGCTTTGCCACCGAGGCCGCATTCTTGAGCGCGGTGCAAGTCACCCGTACTGGGTCGATGATGCCCGCCTCGTACATGTTCTGATACTCGCCGAGGGCCGCATTGTAGCCAAAGCCGCCGTTGACACTCGAAACCTTGGCCACCACGGCCTCCGGGTCGCCACCCGCGTTCTCGACAATCCGCCATAGAGGTCGCGACAGCACCGCGTGGACCAGCCGCACACCCTCTGCAACGTCGCCTTTCGCCTCGGCGAGAACGCCGTCCAGAACGGGGGCGATCTGCGCGAGAGCGGTTCCGCCGCCGGCGACCACGCCATCCTCGATGGCAGCCCTGACCGCATGCAACGAATCTTCGATCAGCTGAATCGCCCGCTTCTGCTCGACGGGCGTGACACCACCCGCATAGAGGACGGCCGAGCCGCCCGATAATTTGGCGAGGCGCTCGCGCAGCTTGTCCTGTTCGATGTTGGGTGGAGCGACGTCATATTGCCGTTGCACCTGCGCCCGCCGCGCGGTGATTGACGAGGCGTCGCCGCCGCCGCCAATGATTGCCGTATGCGTCGCACTCACGCGCACGCGCTCCGCGCTCCCAAGATCATCGGCCGTCACATCCTCCAGCCGCCCGCCGAGATCGCGAGCGATTACCCGGCCGCCCGTCAGGATGGCGAGATCCTCCATCATTGCCTTGCGCCAATGACCGTATTCGGGCGGATGGACAACCAGGTATCTGCCCGGGCCCTGCTTGCCCAGCAGCGTGACGACGACATCCGGCGACATTTCCTCGGCAATGATGAGCAGTGGCCGACCAGCTTTATCGGCAAGTGCGCGTACAGTCTCGAGCGCGTCGGGCTCACGGATCTTGAGATCCGTCATCAGGATGAGCGGCCGCTCGAGGACGGCTTCCATCTTCTCCTGGTCCGTGACCATGTGATGCGAGAGATAGCCACGATCAAAGGACATGCCCTCGACGACATCAAGTGTCGTTTCGGTCGTCACGCTGAAGTCGGTGGTAATCACCCCTTCGATACCTACCCGTTCATACGCTTGGGCGACGAGCGCTCCCAGTCTCGGATCGGTGGCAGCAATGTTGGCGACCGCAGCGAGGCTGCCATTGCGGGCAGGTTTGGCGGACTCCTTTAGCGCCTCGACAACTTTCGTTACGGCGAGGTCGATACCCTTGCAAAGATCGACGGATTTCGCACCACGCTCATTGGCCTCGATCCCCTTCTGCACGAGAGCGTTGGCAAGAACGATCGCCGTCGTCGTGCCATCGCCGGCAATCTCATTCGTCTGCATCGATACTTCGCGAACCACTTGCGCGCCCATGTTTTCGAAGCGGTCATGAAGCTCGATTTCCGAGGCAATGCTGACGCCGTCACGCGTGACCATCGGCGTGCCGATGGGACGGTCGATCATCGCATTCATGCCTTTCGGGCCGAGCGTCGGCTCGACCGCGGCTGCGAGTTGGTAGACCCCCCGGGCAAGCGCGCGCCGAGCGTCTGAGTTGTGGATCAAAAGTTTGGGCATATCTCCTCCTTCCGCCCGTGGGCGGCTCCTCCAATGGTCTAGCTTGGCAAGGCTATCGCCTTAAGTTGCGAGCAGGACGGCTTGCGCATTCGCGCGGCGGTACCCGGTCGAGAATAAAATCGACCAAGGTCGGCTCTCCGTCGACGACGTCCATTTCCTTGTATCGCGTGGTTTTGAGGCCGCGACACAGCGCACCGTTGAATTCCATGTTGATGCGCAGCGTTCGCAGTCCCGCGAGGTAGGCTCCCAGCGCCTCCGATGGGATCGTCTCGCCTTCCCAAGTCACGAAGGCCGGATCGCCACCTCTTCTCCCCGGCCAACGCTGCATCACGGCCTCCCGGTACCGCACCTTTTGCACCTCTGTCTCCTCGCCGCCGACGCGAGCGGTATCCAGGGAAGACAGGTCCATGCTCAGAATTTCGCAGTCCGTTAGTCCCTGTCGCCGAAGCCCCAGCAGGACCGCCTCCTGGCGCCGTTTGAAAGCCTTCATGCGAAAGGTTATGCGCAACGTCTCCACATCGTGGTCGCCGGAGAGTTCGTCGAAGATCAAGCTGAACGACTTACCCGCAGCAATGCCACGATTGATTTCTTCGGCGAACATGTGGTCGTGAAGCCGGATCGTATAGGCGGGCGCCCAGGTGAGTGCATCGAGCGCCTCGCGGATGCCATCGAGCATCAGGAAGGCGAAGTTCGGCGAGCACCAGTAGGTTGGCAGGCGGAAGTCCACCTCTACGCTACCCGATTGCAACACCTCGGCGCGCTCCACGAATCCCATTTCTGTCACGGGCTCGTCCAGCTCCGGATCGTTGACCTGCGCGAGGCGAGCCCATAGCTCGCCCCGCCGGTCCACGGTAAGGCTGACCGTGTCCATGACCCCTACTCCGCGGCGACGCTGGAGGGCGAGCCCGCAAACGCTGCCTTCCTGGCAGCGATGTCGATGTCATAGAGCCGCGCCGCATTCAGGCCGAGGATCTTTTCCTTGACTTCCGAGGTCAGCTCGACGCCGCGCTCACGCGCGATATCTTCCGGCAATTCAAACGCCCAGAACTTCTCGACCAGCCAGCGCGGCGTCCAGATCGCATAGTCCGAGCCGAAGAGGAGCTTGTCCGGGCCAAGCCAGAAGAGCAGTTCGGCAATCACTTCGGCGAAATAACGCGGTCGCGAATGAATGAACGGCAGTGCTACTGCCAGCCCGCCATAGACATTCGTCTCCTGGACCGCGATCCAGCAGAAATCGTCCAGCCGCGGCAGGCCGCAATGCTCGATAATCCAGTTGAGGTTCTGGAAATCCGTCGCCGCGTGGTCGACATCGTGAACGTCGAAGGCGTCCTTGCTGAGCGGGATGATCGTCGGACCCTTGTGGACATGGATATTCCGGATGCCGAGCTTCTCGCAAAGCTCGAAGCACTTGTAGGCCTGCGGGTCCGTGAGCTTCCATCCCCTGGAGGCGCCATTCCATTCGGCCGTGTACATCTTCACGCCCTTGATGTCGTAAGTCTCCTTCATGAAATGGATGTATTCCAGAGCCTTCTCACCGTCGCGCGGATCGAAGGAACCGTTCACGATGAAACGGTCCGGGTAGCGCTTGGCCATCTCTGCGTTGCGCTCAATGGTGTTGAAGCCGTCCTTGTAGAAGTCCTTGAGATACGTGGACTGCACGATGGCCACGTCGTCCGGACCCTCGATGAACAGGTCGCGATAGAGGTCGTCGGCGGTGTATTTCTCGAATTTCTCTTTCGGCCAGAGCTGGTCCTTGGGACTCAGCGCCGTGTGATAGGCGTAAAAACAGTCGACGAACTGCTTGCCATGGATGTTACGCTGGTTTTCGGGGCTGCCGTCCCAGAAATGGGTATGGCCGTCGACTACGAAAATTTCCTTGCCGTCCGGTGTCTTGTACATGATTTCCTCCTCAAAACAGGTGGTGGGTGACAGTGCGTCGCAATCAACGCACTGTCGGACTCCTCCTGGGTCAGATGTATTCGAAGACCTCGTCCATATCGCCGAACAGGATCACCGTATTGTCGTCGATGCGAACCATCCGGCCGTAATGGGTGGAAGTGTTCACCTCGAAGATCTCGGCCGTCATCTCCCGACCGAGAAACTCGCTGATCTCATCCATCTTGAAGATCAGTTTGCCGTCGCCGTCGATGCGGATCATCGCAGGCTGGTAGGTGACGGTTACGCCCGGCTTCTGGCCCATGAACTCGGCAATGGCTCGCGCCTCGACGGAATCATTCATGGTGACACCACACTGGTGCGAGATCGTCTGCTCGAATGTGATGTCCTTCATCGATTTAAAGATGTTGGAGTTCGAGGCATCGCGTGCTGCTGTCGACATATCCATTTCTCCTGTTTCAGGCATCAAGGCCGAGTTCACCGACGATCTGCCCGATCCGCTCCTGGGACTGCGCACGCACGTCCTGGAACGAGATCGGCTTGGAATGCGGCATCGACCAGATCGGCTGCAGCCCGAGAGCGGCTTTCTCGGCGAGCGCTCTGTGTTTGGCGAGCCAGCCTCGGAAGAGCTGCCGGTTTTGGGCGCCGTGCTTCTCGTCGTGGGCGAGCAGGTAGATGAGGTCGATCGTGTTCGCGAGATTGCGTTCGTAGTCCGCCTCGGCCGCTGAAATGACCGGCGGAGTGATGAAGTCGTGGTTGGCGGCGGCCGCCTGCATCAGAAAGCCGGAGCGGAAGAGCTCCCCAACCAGCGGTTCGAACACGATGTTGATGGCGAAATACTGCTCGAGATAGTCCGCCGAGCCCATAATGGTCTCGATCGCTTCGCGCGTGCCCTGCCAGGCACCATCCTCCAGCCAGGCCTGCTTGCCCAGGGTGTCGTCCCATCCGGGTATGTCCATGCCGATTTCGGCAAGATAGAGCGTGATGTCCTGGGCAAGCCGCAGTTTGTAGGAAGAGTTGGTCAGCGTGGCATTGTTGATCATCTGCGTATAGCCATAGCGCTGCGCCTGCATCAGCGATGTGCCGAGGCCGAATTCGGCGTGTTTCCAGGCACCGAGATGCACCTGCAGAATCTTCACCCACACCTTGTCGAAGGCCTTTGGCGCCCCGGACTTCCGGCCGTTGGCGATGACGCTCTGCACCATCGTCTCGATCTTCGACTGCCGCTGATAATGGGTGCGTTCCCACTCCTGGTCCGGCGCGCGGAAGGCGTGCCAGTTGGAGCTCAGCGCGGCGGTGTTGTCCTTGACGTAGGCGCCCTTGCCGTTCGGGAAATTGATGATCCAATCCTGGAGCAAATAGCGCTCGGGATCTGGCTGAACGTCAACGGTCACGTCCTCGTAGTGCGTGGCACGCTGACCGCGCGGATCGTAGTACCGGTACTTCCGGCTGTCGGAATCCACGAAAATCGCGGCACCCGCAGCTCCCGAACCGACGGAACTCGAAATTGCTGGCATGTTCTCACTCCCTTGTTGTAGTTGCTCTGAATGTCAGCCACGGGTACTCCTCAATGTCCCGTTGTGGCGCCGGACGACGTAGTGAACTTGTCAAAGAAAATGCGCTCCGACTCGAAGCCGTTCATGAACAGAACGGGCTGCAGCGCGTCGATCATCGGCGGAGGACCGCACGCATACACGTCGCCCTGACCGTCCACTCTCAACTCCTTGAGCGTGGCGTCGACGGCTTCATGCACAAAGCCCCGTGCGCCTTCCCAAGCGGCGTCACCGTTGGCATGCGACAGCACGGGAATGAAGTTCACGCTCGGATGACGCGTAGTAAGATCGGCGATCCGGTCGAGGTGAAAGAGGTCCTCGCGTGTCCGGGCTCCGTAAAAGAAATATACGGGCCGTTCTTCGCCGCTTTTCAGATGATCGTTGAGAATTGACCAGATCGGCGACATGCCGGACCCAGCCCCGACGAGCACCAGGGGTCCATCCCTCCCCTCCCGCCGGAAACAGGTCCCATAGGGCCCGACGATGCTGACCTCGGCTCCAACGCGGATTCCTCCGGAGTCGAGCTCTCCCGAGAACTTGCCTTCGGGGTATTTCTTGATGATGAAGGAGAGTTTTTCGGTTTGGTCCGGCGTATTTGCCATGGAGAACGAGCGCGTAATCGTCTCCCCTTTTTCCGTGGTGACTGTGATGTCGACATATTGACCGGCCCAGAACTTGATCGGCGCTTGGAGTTCGATCTCAATCCCGCGGATGTCATGTGTCAGCCGCTCGATGTGAGAGATCCGGCCGCTGTACGCCTTGACGGCGATCGATTTGGAGAGGACTTCCTCGTCGTAGTTGAGCAGTTCGACTTCCATGTCAGAGTAGGCGAGCGTCCGACATAAAAGAATGTGACCGGTGTCTTTCTCCATGTCATTGAGCGCGAAGGTTGAATACCTCAGCATGTCGACCTCGCCCTCGAGCAGCACGCATTTGCAGGCTGAACACTGGCCTTCCTTGCAACCATGCGGCAAGGCGATGCCTTGGCGAAATGCCGCGTTCAGAACCGTCTCGCCCTTGTCGACCTCGAATTCCACGCCGACCGGCTCAAGGCGCACTGTGTGAGCATCACTCATGTTATTAGCCTCCCGGTAGTAAATACCTTCGCGCGTATCGGAGGCTTCTGGACGAGCGCGCCCTTGTAGCCGGCTGTAACCTTCCTCCAGTCGTCAGTCGGCGGTTGTGCTCCGGTGACGGCGAATACAGGCGTGGCAACGGCCGCCCAAACCGCAATTGCGATGGGCAGGATGTATCGAGCGCGTGACATTTGAAGCCACCTAGTGTCGGGAGGGCCGACCGAAGTCGGCCCGCCTGGTCCTTAGTTGAATGGCCGGACCTGGAAGCCCGCCCTGTACTCGGCGAGATGCTTCTCGCGGGCGTCAGGAGTCATCTCACGCAGCAGCGTTAGCGGCGACTGCAGCGTGTGGCCCCGGACATCGTCGAGGGTCCACAATTCCTTGTCGTCGAAACGCAGATGCGGTTGCGGAACGAGCGTCTTGCCGTCGGAGCGAATGAAGTTGAGGTCCTTTATCGCGTCTGCAAGATCCCAACCGTGATAGAGCGTCTCCCACTCGCGCTTGCCGCTGAAGCGGCCCATCGCGGGGGTCGGGCGTCCCTGATACTCGTCGGAGAAGGCTTCCACCGCCGTCCAGCGGTCGAGTTCGTGGGCGAACGTGTGAAGCTGTCCGTCGATCACATCCGTGACGATGTCTTCGCGCACGACGCAAGGCACCAGGCTCGACCAGCAGCGATGCGGATAAACGTAGCCAACATCCTCGTTGAAGGTGATGATCTTCTCGCCGCGATGGCTCAGCTTGTCGTACCACTTCCAGAAGTCGCCGAACTGGGCGTACCAACCCGGATACTTGTGCTCGAACCATTCGAAATCCTGTTCGCGCTGGGCTTCAATGCGCCAGAAATTGACAGGCCAGCCGACTGCGAAGAACTGTGCGATCTTGTGGACGTAGAACTTCTCGGTGATGCGCTTCCAGGCTGTCTGGACGTCGTCGTGGTGGATCTTAATGCCGTACTTCTCAAGCGGCAGCATGTAGGTGCGGTAGTAATCCTCGAAGATCCAGCGATGCCACATCTCCGCGTAAGACTCCTTGGTCTTGTCACGGTTGGTGGTGCCGTATTCGATGAAGGTACCGATGGCGGCGTCGACGATCGCGTGGTTCTGCCAGAAGGCATAACGCATGTCGCGCTCGAGAAGCAGGTGGTTGTCCGGCTCCTTCAGCGCTGCCATAAGCAGCGAGTGGCCATTGCCGATATGACGGCTCTCGTCGGATTGCACCGAAAGGAAGACAGTCGGCAGGGCGTAGTCACCGTTGCGGGCGGCTTCTGACGGCATCGCGACGAAGAGGGTATTGGTGAAAGCGGTCTCCGCGACGACAGTGAGATACATACAGGCGGCCGTCATCGTGTCGCCGGTGATGAAACCTTCGCCGAACTGGCGGCCAATCGTCGTGGCGTAGCATTTGCCGAAGGCTTCCTCGGTTATGTCGAAGCCAGCCGGGTCAATGTAGTTCTCCATGTACCATTTCTTCAGGTTCATCTGAATCGTCGAATGGCGGAACTCGTCGACCATCTGCATGGTAAAGCCAGTTCTGAGATCCTCCCCCGGCGCAAGGCGCGCCACCATCGCCATGGAGCGGGCGGCGGAAATTTCCGGGAAAGGTATGATCGCCAGGAAGAGCTTCATCCACTCCACCCAGCGCGGCTCGACGTTACGGAACATGTCGCCGCGCAATGCCGCGTCGAGAGCGCCGTAGACGCGGTTGTCCTTTTCTTCCTGCATCGGGAAATAGGACCTGAGCACCTGCTTCATCGGATCACGCGGTGCCTTTGTGATCTTGTAGTCCGTCGGGAAAGTCATCGCTTCCTGGACATAGGTCGGGTTCCAGCCCAGATCGGAAATCTTCTTCGTTGCCTCGCCGACAGATATGCCGCGCTGCGAGGTAATCTTGTTGAGCGTCAAGGACGTCATCTTGCTAAGCCTCCACCATTTGCGCCCCAGACCCCCTTGGCCTGGGCGGAAGCGGCACACACTGCCGCGGTTGAGTTCAAGTCGGCAGGGTGCGCCTCCTCAGCGCTGCCGTCCGGCCGTCAGTGGATCGCGGCAAAGGTTTTCGGGGAGAAACACGGGTCTTCACCGGTGCGTCGCGCGGGTAGCCGTCTGACAATCGGCGTCTGTCCCTTTTTCCTCCGTTCCCTTCGTTCTTGTGGCACCGCATCGAGGCGGTGGGCTTCTTATACGAAAGGATGAAGCAAGGGGCGTGCCAAGTTTGAAGACTTCTCGATAACAGGAAGCATGGCCCCAATTCTGAGCGATATTGCAGAACAGGGCGTTCGAGCGTAAAGCTCGCCCGTTACAATTGTAATTTACAAATGTAACTCTTTACACTGAAACTCCATGCCCGGAGCAATACTTTTATATACATAAGCTTCGAAGTTGCAAAACTTCGCTATCCTCGCATACTTACTTTCCGGGGCGCGACTGAGGCGAACCGGGAGACGAGGATGTCAAAAGACGAGAAAGACCCTAGCAGGCTAGAAGGCCGCGACAACGACGTCACCGGCGATCTGGTGCGGCTGATGCCCCGCGACCTTATCTTTCAGATGCGGTTTCTCGGGGAAAGCCAATATCTGCTTCAGCGCCATTTCCAGTCCTTCATGGAAGCCGAGATGGCTGCCTCGGGTTTGACGCGGGAAACGCATCCGATGATTCAGTCCTTCATTGACACCCACGCGGTCCTTCTGCGCGACTTCGTCTTCTCAGGAGTCTCTTTGTCCCACCAGTTTCCCCTCGAGGAGATCGAACGTCTGCTCGGGGGATGGCGCAGAGCTCATGCGTGTCGATATCTGGGATCAGTTCAGGAGCCACATCGAAGCAGCCGAAAGACAGTTCCGCGCTCAGCTTCCCAGTTTGCCAGCGCAGCTTTCCGCGTGGGAAAAGCCGAAATCCGAGCCCGGGGCAAAGTGATGATGGTTGCTTCAGCGCTTGATTCCACGCGGCTGCTAGCCTTCGAGAATGGCCGCCGGATTCTGCCTGACCGCGCTGTGTGCATCCGCCATGAGAAGCGCTACCAAGTCGGCGCCGAGAGCATTGAGCGCGTCTTGGACCGCCAATGTCGCATCAGCACCGCCCGTGTCGATGGCGCGGTCGACAACAGAAAGACATGGATGGTCCCTTCCGAGCCGCGTCACCACGGCATCGCGCAGAGCCTGGAAGAACATCTTTCCAGCCGTCTCGAACATGTGCTCCACCTTCTTTCAGCGCAACCCTCTCGGATGTGTCCGAGCTAACGATAGGACGTTCCCTTGACGAAGCAAGGACAATTCAAGGCCGATCTGCTCCAGCGGCGGCTGACGCTTGTGAGCCAGGTCGCCGGGCTCAACACCGAAATCTTGAAGTTGACGCAGATGCTCGGCGGAACGGAGATGGAGGCTTTGCGCCTCGAGCTGGAAATCGGCCGCGAGGGCGCAAAACCACAATTGGTGCGGAACTTGCATGAGGTGGACGAGAGAGCAACGGCGATCCGGTCGCGGCAGAGGATGTACGAGGATCAGATCGCCAGCGCCGAGGAAGCCATCGCGGAAATCGATCGCCTGCTGGAGGAGAGCGCAGGCAGTTGAAGGAGGAGCGAGATGAACCAGCAGAGTGCCCGCAACCTGACAATGTTCGATCTGTTCGCGCGAAGCTGGCAACGATCGGCCGCGGTAATGGACCTGCGCTTCAACGCCGACGGTACCGCCGTCGCTTTCGCCGGCGCTGACGGCAGCTTGGCGATAGCACCGCTTGCCGACGCAGAATCGCCCGAGAAGCGCATTCGTGTCAGCGCGGACTTCGGCCAGACGACGATCAGGCCGCGCAAGGCATCAGCGCCGCCGCTGACCGAGACCGCGCCCCTTGCCAAGGGCACGCCCCCGCTTGCCGCCGGGCCGACCGATCGTTTTATCGTCGCGAGCGGCGGGGAGGAACTGCTGAATATTGACGCCAGCGGCGAGATCGAAAACACCGGTATCCGGCTTGGCCGCCCCGTCACGGCGCTCGACCACCAGGCGGCGGATGGGATCACCGCCATAAGCGATGGCACGTTCCTCTATCTTTCCCGCGATCTCGGTCCATTGAACCGACTCGAGCCCGCCGCTGACGGGGGTATCGAAGCGATCGCGCTGTCACCCGACGGGCTGCGCATCGCGGCCTCCTCGGCAGACGGGTTGAGCCTGTGGCAAACGACCGGTACCAATCACGAATGCTTTCACCTTCCCGGCCGTCCGGTCTCAATCCGCTGGACAGCGGACAGCCGCTGGATAGCCTGCGCTCTCGGGAAGGGCGGCGTCGCGTTCGTCGATCCGGCGAGCAAGCGCACCGGAATACTGCCGGACTTTCCCGCCCCTGTGAAGTCGGTCTGCTGGAGCAGACCTGCCAATGCCGTTATCGCCTCTGGCGCATTCCGGATCGCGGCGTGGTCGATGGAGACTCCACCGCTCATCGACAACAGATCGGGCGCACTGACGACCGGACGAGCGGGTCATGTCGCGATCGAACAGGTGGCGGCGCATCCCCTGAAGAACCTGGTTGCCGCCAGCTATTCCGATGGCCAAATCGTCGTCGCTCGGATCGGCAGCGGCGACGAATTGCCGGTCCGCCATGCCGGAGGACCGGTCATGGCGCTCGAATGGTCGGCTGACGGACACCATCTCGCCATCGGAACGGCGGACGGCACTGCGGCAATTGTCACCTTGCCACCGCAAATCTTCAAGTCATGAGGAGGATATCATGCAGACCGAACAGACCCCTGAAGAAAAGAGCAAGGACGACTTTTTTGCACGCCTCGCCAGCCTTTCGGAAGAAATGATCGCTAAGCATGGCAAGGAGTTCAGCATGGGCGCGCTGGTGCTGGCGGCACGCTGGATCGCGCAGGACCGCATCAACCAGAAACAGACGTCCTGAGTAACTGGCCTGCGCCTTGTGACAGGTGTCGCGAGGCGCGGGGCCGTTAGCCGAATTCGGATGCAGCATTCACCGTCCGCTCTCGTGCAGAAGACAGAGGGTTCGTAGTACTGAGGCGAAATTCGGCAGGTCCTCGTGCATTTGGGCCGCCTCCTCATGCAGGACAGAAATGAGCTTCGGCGTTGACAGACCCTCGGCCACGGCCATCGCGTCAAGAACCTGCCAGAAGGCGGACTCCAGACAGATGCTCGTCGAATGACCCGCAATCCTCAGCGGCCGGCTGATTTTCCGGAAAGGCTGCGGGTCCCTCGCAGTAAGGGTTTTACACATGCTGTTCCCTTCGGTTTGTGGTAGCGACCGATCAATCCCTGCCCATGGCGGCCGGCGCCCGGACGTCAGGCGTGCAGGCCGAAGGCGGAGCGCTCTTCCGCCCGCACTATACGGCTCAAGGGATGAGCACGGCCCGTCCATGGATGCGACCGCTATTGAGATCCTGCAGCGCCCGGTTCGCGTCGGCGAG
Source organism: Sinorhizobium sp. 8-89 (assembly GCF_030124325.1). Classification (GTDB taxonomy): domain Bacteria; phylum Pseudomonadota; class Alphaproteobacteria; order Rhizobiales; family Rhizobiaceae; genus Sinorhizobium. The sequence goes on along the minus strand of NZ_JASKLR010000014.1, from coordinate 51,148 downwards.
ACGGTATTCGACCGTTGTCAATTCGACCAGTCCCCGATCCGCGAGCGCCATCAACTCCACCAGTTCAGCCCACGTGCCCACCAGGTTGCCGATGATGTTCTTCTCGGTGATCACCATGTCGACGGTCGGCACGCGGATGTCCTCGCCGTAGCCCACGACGTAGTAGCTGCCCATCGGGCGCGTCATGGCGAGCCCCTTAGTAGTCGTGCCTCTTTCGCCGACAAAGTCGATCACGGCTTCCGCGCCTTGCCCAGCGGTCAGGGCCAGCACCGCCTCGACCTCATTGCCATCCGCCTTGACGAGCTTGTCAGCTCCGATCTTGCCCGCAAGCGCGAGGGAGTCATCAGATTTGTCGACGACGATGACATCGGCGGCGCACATCGCCTTCAGGCACTGGATACCAATGTGGCCGAGTCCGCCGGCGCCAATGACGACACAGTTTTCGCCGGGCAAAAGATGACGCGTTGCCTTCTTAACCGCCCGATAGGCGGTCAATCCCGCGTCGGCATAGGGCGCTACCTCCTTGGGCGCCAGTGTCTTCGGCAGAGGCACAATATTGCGCTCCGACGTGCAAAGATATTCCGCGTAGCCGCCGTTGCAATCGAGACCCGGAAACTTGCCCGGTCCATGCATGTCGAACCCGCGTCTGCAGGCAAGGCAGGTTCCTCCGGAAATCTTCGGATGCACGATGACCGGATCACCGACTTTGATGCCTTCCACCTCCTTGCCAACCGCTTCAACCCAGCCGGCGTTCTCGTGCCCCATGATCAGGGGAAGGAGGTGGTCTCCATCAGGATCCATGTGGGGCCGCCAGACGCCCTCGATGATGTGCAAGTCTGTCCGGCACACACCTGCGCCACCAACACGGACAATAACATCCGTCGATTTATTGATCTTTGGATCGGTGACCTCCTGCAGCGAGACCCATTGTCCCGCGGTAAGGCTGTCGTCGTATCGGGTAAGCACTTGCGCTTTCATGAAACCCTCCTCCATGGCAAATCTAAGAACTGCCAACCGAAGGAGCAACCTTCATGCCACTGGCTGAAGATTTGGAAAAACAACGACTTGCGCTCTTCTTTCGGGTGTGGCGCGTTCATCAACTGAACAGTGCGAACAGCGGACTGTTCAGTTTCTAGCTATTGCTGCGCTCGCGTAACGGGCCAGGCGTTTCCAGAGGAGGACGATGGAAGCCATGCAACATCTTTCGGGATTGGAGCGGGCGCGAGCCGCTCTCGAACAGGGGAGAAGTTTTCCGGCCGGTGCAGTGGCGCCACTCGTCGCTGACAGCTGGCAACGGTGTCGTGAACTGGGGCTCGATCCCGCCGGCATCCCGCGCGACGCCGTCGTTCCCTTCAGCGACGTGCGCCACCGACGCGATGAGAATGCGGTGCTAAGATCGCTGGCGCTCGCAGAAATGCACCTCCTTCACACGCAGATAGCAGGTTCGAACTTCATGATCGCGCTTGCGGACGCGGGGGGCGTGGTGCTCGACACGATCAGCGACCCGCATTTTGCCGAAAGCTCGGTTGGACGCTCCATCATCCCTGGCAGCATGTGGAGGGAAAGCGAGCGTGGCACCAACGCTCTCGGCCTGGTCGCGCGAGAGCGCCAGCCGATCGCCGTGTATGGACGTGAGCACTATTTCAACTGCCATGGTCACCTGAGTTGCATGGCCGCGCCCATCCTTGGCACAAACGGCGAGGTCCTTGGACTGCTCGACGCCTCCTGCTCGAACGACGCACGTCAGCAGCATACACACGCGCTCGTGCGGATGGCGGCCGCGCAGATCGAGAATGGGCTCATCTTCCGCGAGAACGCCGGCAGCTTCATCTTCGCCTTCCACCCGCGCGCCGAGTATCTTGACACCCTTTCCGCGGGACTTATTGCAGTTTCGGGCGACGGCACCGTCGCCTTGATCAACCGGCCGGGCATGGCACTTCTTGCCGGGTTGCCGGCAGCGCAGGGTGTGCATTTCGACCGTCTCTTCGTGGCGGGTTTCGGCGCAGCTATGGATGGGCTGCTGGGCGGTGGCATCATCCGCGTACGGGACCGGGCCGGTAGCGGTGTGTTCATGGTCTGCCGCCAAATCGGAGAGGGCATGGCGATGCGCCCCCTGACGCGGCCCGCTCCCTCCTTTCCGGCTCTCATCAGCGATCCCGAAAAGCCGGACTTCATCTGCGAGGATCGGCTGCTCAAGCGCGCCATGGCCGAACTGGCAGATGCCACGGCACTGAGAATGCCGGTCCATATATGCGGGGACACTGGGACTGGCAAGGAGCTAATGGCGCGCCATCTGCACAGGTTGAGCCGGCGCAAAGGTGAATTCGTCGCTCTCAATTGCGGCGCCGTACCGGAGCAGTTGTTCATCGCCGAAATTTTCGGGCACGAGCGCGGCGCCTACACGAATGCACGCGACGACGGTGCGCCGGGGCTCGCGCGCGCCGCCGATGGCGGCACCCTGTTTCTTGACGAGGTGGCCGACATTCCACTTGCCTCCCAGACGGCACTTCTACGCTTTCTCGATTCGATGGAAGTGCGCCCCGTGGGCGGGCAGAAGGTCTACAAAGTCGACGTTCAGATCGTCTCGGCCACAAACCGGAGCCTGCACGATATGGTGAGGGGTCGCGCGTTCCGGGCCGATCTGCTTTACCGGCTCAACGCCATCACGATAAATCTTCCACCGCTGAGCGAGCGATCCGATTTCCCGCTCATCGTCGAGCATTTGATGAAGAAGCTGGCGCCTGGAACGGCAATCACGGACGCCGCTATTACCCGCCTCGCACAGCGATCTTGGCCTGGCAACATCCGCGAACTGAACGCAGCGCTCCAACGCGCGCTCATTCGACGGCATATGGACTATCTCGATGAGGATTCTTTCGATCATGGGGTTGAGGATGCCGTCACCGATTGCTGCAAGGGCTGTCTGAATAATACCTTCAGCAGGCGCCGATGTGCCGAAATCCGCGCGACTTATCGGCAGACCGGCAACAATGCGTCTGAGACTGCACGTTTGCTCGGGCTGTCTCGAACGACGGTCCACAAACACATCCGATGAAAGGATGCTTCCACATGGCTTGAGTTCTCGCGACCTGCCGAGAGATGCCGCACTCAGCGTACCAGAGATCGTCCCCGATCGCGTCGTCTAGCGAGCAAAGACGATCCCCTGCAAAGCTCTTCGAAGTGGCCGATCGGTTTGGCTTCGAGACTATCACGCTCACTGACCGACGACAGCGACTTCGAGGTAGAATTTACGATCAACAGGGAACGCGAAGAGCCCGATGGGGCCTCGGCGAGGGATTCGGCCACCTCGCCGTTTCTATGATGGACCTCGATGCCGAACATGCAGACTATCGCAGGCGGGTGTCGCGCGCAGGAAAACTATCGCGATCCGAACGCAATCTGGCCTGTTCGCGCGCTTCTTCTTCATCACCGAGCCAAATGGCTACAATGTCGAAGTCCTACACGGGCACTTCAAATGATTCGCATTCACACGAGAAGACGGCCAGGGCACAAGCGCGCAGCGCCGCAATTTAGCTCGCAAGAATCGGTCCCGCCCTTGTGGCGATCACGGCAAGGTCCAGGTGCTGGGAAACACCTCGATGGACCAGAATAATGGTGCACCACGCGCCGCGAGAATGGGCAGGGATCCCGAACATCTTTCACTCCGTCGACGCGTTGTCGGCTGGTGCATCGTCGAATTGAGGCAACCTGAAACTGTCGCTGAACAGCTGGCCGAGGTCGAGCGTCGAGCGGACGCCAAGGTCGTCGAAATGCTGGTTGAGGAAGCGTTCGGCCCACTCCCGTCCACGCTCCTTGAGATAGAGCAGATAGCTCCATTCAGCCGCGAATTTGCTTGACGCGCTAAGGTGCTGAATCTCCTCGTGGGCATGGATCAGGTGAAGGTAGCTGTCACGATAACGCTCGGCTTCCAGCCCCTCCAACTTGATCAACTCGTGCAGGAGATGGATTGAACGCAATTCCTTCAGGAGCGCTGCATTGAAGGTCACTTCGTTCAGCCGGTTGATGATTGCTCGGCCGGTGGTCGGCAATTCCTCCCGGACAAGCGGGTTGACTTGGACGATCACGATGTCTCGGGTGGCGGGGTCGTCGAAGAGCGGATAGAGCGCGGGATTACCGATGTAGCCGCCATCCCAGTAGGCCTCACCGTCGATCTCGACCGCTTTGAACATGAACGGCAGGCAGGCGGACGCCATGACAGTTTCAACGGAGAGGTCGGGCTGCGTGAACACCTTGGCCCAGCCTGTGCGCACATTTGTAGCGGTGACGTATACCTTGAGCCTGCAACACCGATTCACTGCGTCGAAGTCGACTGCGCCGGCAATCAGGTCGCGCAACGGATTGATGTCGAACGGGTTCAGTTCATAAGGAGAGAATTGCCGCGTAACCTGTTCAAACCAGAAGTAAGCTGGGGAGTGGTCGAGGCTGAAATTGTCGAACATGCGGTCCCATGGCGTGCGGCGCAGCGGAGACCAGCGCCCGGCGTCGCTCACTGCTTTCCAGAATGCTGCCAGCGCATCGCGTCCACCCTCCGCACCCGCCTTTTCTATGCCGTCCGCCAGCACGACGGCATTCATCGCACCGGCGCTCGTCCCGCTGATGCTGCAGATGTGGATGCGACCGTCTTCCAATAGCCGATCCAGCACCCCCCAGGTCAGAGCGCCGTGGGACCCGCCACCCTGAAGCGCCATATCGACCCGTTTTTGTGTCACTTGGTCGGGCATGAGATTGCCTCGGCTCTCGTGATATCGGTAACCTGGATTCAAGCCGTCTGCGTTTCCGCCAGATAGTCGTGAACAACTGTGCCGAGGCCTAGTGTCAGATCGGCGACGAAATGAGCGGCTGAAACGACCTCCAGAACCGGCAGTTCAGCAACGGGCGCCAGCGCGTGGGGCCGCAAGTCCAAGCCTGCGGGTCCACCCCATGCGCCCTTCAACATCACATCCTCCATCTTAAGGAGTACGAGTTCGCAAACTCTCAGGCTGCCATCTACATGCGGAATAATCTTCAATAGGAATGTCGGCTGGCACAGCGAGGCCAGCACCTCGGTGTGGTCGAGTGCCCAATGTTTAAAACCCATGGTCCCCGTTGCGATCCGGACCGGGCCGTAGTCGAGGGTGCCGACCAGCGTGTCCCTATGGACCTCCAATGCAGGATGCGCATATTTCTTCGGGAATCCCCACAACTCTCGGCCACCAAAAATTGGCGGTCCGTCGTCCAAATACATGGTATGCGAATAGCCGCCGATCATGCCGTTAAACCGTACGGGAATGACCTGACCGGACTCCACATAGCTCCCGAAACCCGCACAGTCGGGCATGCGAATGAACTCAAACTTTACCAAAGGATCATCGAATTCTAGCGGCTGAGGGACCACGCCGCGTAGCCGGTCGGGGTCCGTCCGGTAGGTGATGATAAGGTACTCGCGATTGACGAAGCGATATGGGCCCCTCGGGCAGGCGGGGCTTGTCAGCGGCATCGAATAGGCTTGGGCACGCACATCTTTGGACTTCAAGGCTTCTATCTCCTTGGCTGTGGGCTAATCTCCAACAAGGACACTCGCACAGCAAGGAGCATGCCAACGCGGTAATCTATTGTTTGGATAAGCTTTCACGCTTCCCGCGACGGCCGCTCAGCTATCGGATCGGCAAGATTTGTCTTGGTTTGTAAGAATCTCGTCACTGGCGCCATCGCCGACCGGCTAGCTTCTGAAATCGAGATGGACCTTCATTTCAGCTAACGATTTGACTGGCAGCTTGTAGTTACAATTGCATAAAACGGACCAGAAGCGCCGATCTCTCGGACTTCTTGATGCTTGGGATTTAGGGTCTTTCTCAATTTGTGTGGTTCATTCGCGGTTAGCGACGATGCCGCGCTGCGTAGGCATGCGAACGAACGCGAATTGGCCACCTGGTCCGGCGCAGGTGTTTGCTCCGATTGCGGACGGCGGACCCGAAATCAGCACGGCTGTTCAGCCGCAGCATTCTGGTGTGCATATCGAATTATGAACGACAAAACATCCACCGAGCCATTGCCAGCGGTTGCTGCTCCCTATGCGCCGGACAAAAAGGGTCATCGAGATTGTCGGTCTGCTCGGACACAGCGCCGGCGGGCGTCCTGCAGTCTGATGAAGCGTCTTGGCATGCCGGTCAGCGACGATACGATCCTGCGGCAATTCCAACGACATGCGCCACGCAACGGGCCAAGCTCGCTCCGGACGGTATCGATGACTGGAGTTGGCGCCCTGCTGGCGTTATATGGTCCATCATCGTGAGCTGGAAACCGCGAGGTTGACCTGTCCCATGAAATCGGACTACGCGGCTGTACCGGCAGCTTCTCTAACCTGGGGCGGCTTCTTGCCAGTTGGCGGCGCACCAACAAGGCCGACAGCGCGGTTGCTCGGCTGCGCCCAACTTCTCTGCGTGCCACCCGCAGCCTGGATCCAGCGGAGGGGCGAGGTAATCTCGCGTCGTGGCTGCCGCCTTGTGCATCAAGTCGAGGGGAATACTCTCCGGAGACCAGGCTAGGAAGGTGACATCCTGAAACGGGGGTTCACCGGTTTCGCGGCTATGGCTGGGCCCGCACTGAACTCCTGCGGCCCAGGATGCTGCCGATCGATGTCGATCACCACACAAAGTGAGGAAGACGCCAAAAAGTGACCGGCGGAGCGGTCACAGGTGGCACGGTCTGCGAACAGCAGGCCGCGCGGGAGGACCGGCCGCAAAGTCAGCGGCCGGTAGGGCTGGATGTCAAATGGTCCCGGCGCCCATTTCGTTGGCAATACGGTCTGCCTGGCGGATTGCCAGCATAACGATCGTCAGTGTCGGGTTTTCCGCTCCGCCCGTGGTGAACTGGCTCCCGTCGGAAATGAAGAGATTCTGGATGTCATGCGTCTGACCCCATTTGTTGACCACACCGTCGGAGGCCTTTTCGCTCATGCGGTTGGTTCCAAGATTATGGGTCGAAGGATAGGGTGGGGTCGGGAAGGTGCGGATCGCTCCAATGGCCGAGTAAAGGGCCATTCCCTGCTTGTAGGCATGGTTGCGCATCGCCTTGTCGTTCGGGTGGTCGGTGAACCAGACATCGGGGATCGGCATCCCGTACTGATCCTTGAGCTCGGGATGCAGCTTTACCGCATTCTGCTCCTGCGGCATGTCCTCGCCGACGATCCACAGGCCTGCCATGTTGGCATAGCTGTCCATGGCTGAGGTGAAGGAACGGCCCCAGCCACCCGGATCAAGGAAGGCCGCCATAAAGGGCACGCCAAGCGCCAGCGTTTCCAACTCGTAACCACCGACGAAACCGCGCGACGGGTCATGTCTTGCCTCGTCCCTGATGATGCCGGCCATCGTGGTGCCGCGGTACATATGCACGGGCTTCTCGAAAACGGCGTAGACCGAGCCGGTCGTATGCCGCATGTAGTTCTTGCCGACCTGACCGGAGGAATTCGCCAGACCGTTGGGGAACATTGCTGAGTGTGAATTGAGCAGCAGTCGCGGGCTTTCGATCGAGTTTCCGGCAAGGCAGACGATCCTGGCCTTCTGCTCATGAAGTTTGCCTTCCTTGTCGGCATATACGACGCCTGTCACCTTGCCGGTCTTGTCGTGCTCGATCTTGACCACATGCGAATTCGATCGGACTTCCAGCTTGCCGGTTGCCTCACCCTTCGGGATTTCCGTGTAAAGCGTCGACCATTTGGCGCCCCACTTGCACCCCTGGAAGCAGAAGCCGGTCTGCTGACAGCCGATGCGGCCGTCGCGCTCGGCGGAGTTGATCGCCATCCGGCCGGTGTGACATTCCTTGTAGCCGAGCTTGTCGGCACCGGCCTTGAAGACCTTGAAGTTATTGTTCCCCGGAAGGCCCTCGATGCCGTTGGTGCGGGTCACGCCCATCTTGTCCTCGGCCCGGGCATAGTAGGGCTCGAGTTCGGCGAGCGTCAGCGGCCAGTCGAGCAGGTTGGCGCCTTCTATCGTTCCGTAGTGCGTGAGCGTCTTGAACTCGTGCTCCTGGAAACGCAGCGATGCACCAGCCCAATGTGTCGTCGTGCCGCCGACTGCCTTGACGATCCAGGCCGGGAGGTTGGGGAAGTCCTTCGAAACGCGCCAGCCACCGCCGGTCGTGCGGTGATCGAGCCATGCAAGCTGGGCGAAACTCTCCCATTCGTCGTTGATGAAATCCTCGTACTCGATGCGGCTGCCCGCCTCGAGAATGACGACGTCGATGCCCTTTTGCGCAAGTTCGTTGCCGAGCGTGCCGCCGCCGGCGCCGGAACCGATGATGACGACCACGCCGTCGTCCTTGAGATCATATGGAGCTGCCATGATATCCTCCCGAAAATGTACCCTGCGGCGCACAAGCGTCCGCCTGCCCGCCGCCTCCTCCGGCGCGGGCACATTCGCTCAAAGCCACTCGATGTCGTTGAAGCCGCGGTCGATGTAGCCGCCCTGCGAGTAGGATTCGCCTTCATATCCGAAGATCGGCCAGAGCTCCTTTTGATTGTAGAGGCTGACCACGAGATCGCCGCGTACCGCCTGGAAGAAGGGTGTCGTCTCGATGTCGCGCAGGATCGCGACCCGATCGTCCTCCCACGACAGGCCGCGATAGCCGCCGCTGCCGGCGCGCTTGTCGAGATCGGCGACACCGTTCTCTATGAGCGCCTTGTGTGCCGTATCCCTCGCGGCTTTGGCATCCTGCCCCTTGATCGCGATCGCATAGAAGCGGTCGGCGAGCTGGTCGTGCGGATAGATGTCGCGGGCAAGCAGGATCAGGGTTGCGACGGTTTCCGGTCTGAGTGCTGTCGTCTCCAGGCCCCAGGCATTCTCGGGACTGAGGACCGAACGACCGGAAACAATCAGAGCCGCGCCGACCGTTCCGCGTTTCAACAATTCACGGCGCGAGATGCCGCGCCGGTTCTCGTAGATATCCGCCATTGGGCTATCCTCCCCTTTTTGCAATCGCCTGCGAGCCAGGCATCTTGGGCGGCGCCCTCCTCCAGGCGCCGCGCCGTTATTTGAAGCGACCATGACGCTGCAAAACCTCGATCTTGTAGCCGTCCGGATCGGTGATGAAGAAGAAGCGAGCGATGAGAGCGCCTTCGCGGTTGAATTCGACGATCTTATTGGGGTTCAGCCTGGCAGCCGTCACGCGCGCATGCACGCCGTCGAGATCATCCACTGAAACTGCGAGATGGCCGTAGCCGTCGCCAAGGCTATAGGGCTCGGTACGTCCCTTATTGATAGTGAGTTCGACCTCGAATTCGCTCTCATCATTGCTCATGTAGACGAGCGTGAAGGTGTCGAAGTCCAGTCGGTCGGCCACTTTGAGTTCGAAGGCCTTTTCATAGAAATTGATCGAACGCGCCTCGTCCAGAACGCGAACCATCGAATGTATTGCTTTTGCCAACATCGTGTCTCCCTTTATGAGGGGATGCTAGTTCGCGATCGAGACGCGTTGGTAGCAACGGATTACCGCAGGCAAAAAAGACCGTCAAAATGCGATATCTGGGCGTGAACGGGGTGATCTCCCCCACGGCCGAGGTTTGACATCAACTACCGGCGAGCCATACTGGAATCACAAGAATAAAGGGAGGAACCATGTGTGAGATCTATGCGGGCCAGAACCCTGAGCGGTACCGCCCGATAAACCGTTCCGTCCGCATTGGCGGCCATTCCACGAGTATCCAGCTCGAAGCGGCCTTCTGGGTGCTGATCGACGAGATTGCCGAAAAACAGGGCCTTTCGACCGCCCGGTTTCTATCGACCCTTTATGACGAAGCGTTGGAGCTTAACGCCTCGATTTCGAATTTCAGCTCGCTGCTTCGCACGAGCTGTCTGATCTACCTGATGAATGGCGACAAGGTACAGTCGCAGGCATTCCGGGTCATCGCCGCCGAATAGGCTTCCCCATTTCTACCGGGACGCCTGTTCGCAATGGCTTCGTTCGTTCAGCACCAGCGCAACCGTTTCGAGCTCTGGCCGATATGCGGGTTGACGCAGTTGCACGGGTCGAGTTCGCGTTAGTGGGCCACCACGGCATCCTCGGCTTTGTAGAGATGACCGACATTGTGCTCGGGCGGCTAGCGCGCATTGCGCCGGTCCAGGAGTTCGATGATCTTCCGCTTCCAACCAGTCGACACCCCGCTCGACGATATAATCCTGATGGAAGACGAAGAAGTGCCATAGTAGAGTTTTTTCAGGATCAGTTGCTCGATTTTGTCGGGGAGCGTTTCCATCCGATCGGTTTCATTCCTTGGCAAGGCGATGTCCAGAGCGACGATACCCCCAGCCGTCGCGGTGTGGATTGCGCGGTAGCGCACGGCTGCCCCGGCCGTTGGGAAACGGTGAAGGAACGCGGCATGCCTCTTGCGGGGTGCATTCGAAGAAATCGCCGGCTTCGGAAGCGAAGAGGGCCGCAAGAAGGATCCACGTTTCGTCCACCACTGAACCTGCTAGCTTGATCATCAGATAATGCTGGAACCGTGTGCGAAATTCCTTGAGCCGCAGAGCAAGGTGAGACGGAAAAAGACGGCTGAGAGCCTGCATGACCCGGTCACTCAAGTACGCCGGCAGGAATGAAAGCCGTTCCGCAAATGCGTCGATCCGGCTCTTTACGGCAAAGAGCTTCGGCAGGCGTCCGGTCGCTAACACCCAAGATCAATACCAAGGTGATTGATCAGGCTAGCCCTCCGTCCGCATCAACTCGGGCGTAGAGCGCGAGCTCAGTGTAGGCGAGACCTCTTTGGACGAGGGATCCGCCGGAGTATCGCAGATGCCGCCAATTACGGAGGCGCAAGTCAGGATGATCCGATAACGGAAATACGGCTCGCGTCCGAGCGGCTTCAGCGCCCATTCCAGTTCGTCCAGAGTCGCTCCAGGAAACGCGATAACCTGTCGACCCTCTGCCAGGAGATGAAGTGACTTGATCCGCATCGTGTTGATGATGACCACGCCGCGGCGTAGCGTCGAGCCTCCGGTCAGCCCGTGTTCGCCGCCTGAGCGATAACGGCGTCGCCGCCGTTCATGCAGGCCTCGAGCACTTTCCAAAACTGCGCAAGGCCCCGGTAGGACAACTGCAATCGCCTTTCCATCGCCGAGGCGGTAGCCGCGTGTGAACCGCCGCATTCGCTCAAGAGAGGGGGCGTTCCATTTCATGTGGCAGTCATGTTGAAATGTCCGCGGTTGCGAAAAGGTGGAGGGACGGGAATGACAGTGAACTTCAGCGAGCTTCGGGATGCGTTCGAATTCGTGAGCTCCGGTGGAAGCGGCGAAAACACCGCCTATCTGTGCAAGGAGACAGGCAAGATCTACTGGGAGGACTGGTTGGATGACGTCGAGGAACTGCCAGACGATATCGAGGACAGCGCGAAATACATCCCCATTCCGGACAAGAGAGAGCTCGATCTCGGCATGCCGCTGGTGCTGAGCTTCGCGCGCCGCCAACTGCCAGATGATTACGCTAAGGTTCGGCAAATTTTCAGTCGCGGGGGTGCCTATGGCCGCTTCAAGGACCTGTTGGAGCACCGGCACGCCTTGGATCGGTGGTACGACTTCGAGCAAAAAGCAACGGAAGAAGCGTTGAGGGCCTGGTGCGACGATAATGACATCGAGGTCAACTGACGCAGGCGCCGCCTCCCGCCCGACCCCCTGCGAGTTCGTCGAGCGCGACCGTTATAACGGCTTCCTCGACGTCTGCTTAGGCGCCGACGGCCACGAGTTCAATCGCTGGCTTGTCGATAACGGCAATGTCGATTGGTCACGGTGCAGCAAGGGCACCTATGCAGATGCGCAGGACACTGCGCGATCAAAGCTGCAGCGTCTGGCGCGGCAGGTATCAGTAGCCTTGCCAGGCGCCGCGCCGAACGTGCAAAGCGTCAGCCGTCTTGGTGAACAGAGGATGCGGACGCACACTGCAGAAAGACGGCGCAGATCGATGGACCACGAAATCGGCGGGCGGACGCGGGTCATTGTGGTCAGCCACCAACTGCTGGCAACGGAAGTCGACGTCACATTCCAGCAGATCCAGAAATACGAAAAAGGGCATCAATCGCGTCTCCGCGGCGATGCTCGTGAAGATCTGCCAGGCCCTGAACGCCAGTCCCATGGAGACGATCGGCGCCTACTTCCCGCAGAAGCTGGTTGGATTGGCTACAGGAAAAAGCTCCTGAGCGCGGAGAAAACTGGCCGGAATACGGCGTGCGCTGCGGGACGGGTAGTCAGCACGTCGCGAGCGCCCGCCATTGCGAGTGGCTGGGCCGGCAATTGCCGGCCCAGCGATCGCTCCTACCACCAGGCTGTGTAGAAGACGACAAGTCCCGCCGCGACCGCTTCGCGCGCCTTGGCGATGAAGGCGAGGTCATCGTCCAGTTCGCTGCCATCGGAGACGCCGAAGAAGAAACCTTCGGTGTGCGGCAGACGCCGATTGCGGATTGCAACCTCCAGGCGGTCGAGGTCCTCGGCCGAAAGCTGAAGATTGACGCAATTGAAATCCGCCTGGGTGCCGCCCTTTTCGCGATAAAGCGCTTCCATCCAGCCGTGCAGGTTCGGGTGCTTGCGCCAATAATGAAGCGCCACCGCATCGCCGACGTCGAAATCCACCGGCACGGCGGGCGATTGGCGAAGAGTGCAGGCGTACATGTCGAGTCCCATGATTTTCTCCTTTCGTTGCTCGGTCCCGAAGGACGCTGCGCGAAAGGCCGGACGGCCACAGGCGCAGCCGTCATGGCCAACACGGGTGCGCCGGCATCATTGCCGGCAGCTGGCGCGGGCGGGCCATTGACGGCGAGGCGCCGTCCGGCAGGAGTGCAAAAAAACCGAAGGGACGGCAGCGAAAGGGCGAGAGGGCCGACATCGTCCTGCGCAGACAGCAAGACCGCGCGCGGAATTCTGACCGTGGGCGGCTACAAGGCGATTTCTGAAGTCGACAATGCTCTCTCGTCGCGAAAGGCTGGCGCGAGAAGGCGTGAACGGCGCGACGCTGCGGAGCAAATTCGGCGAGCGCTGCCACTGGTTGGACCTGCAGAAGGACACCGCCGCCTGCAGGCGATCAAGGAGGCGCATCGGGGACTAGCCCGCGTGGTGATCGGTTCTTGCTGAGCGCCATCTACAACCGCAATGGCACGGGTCGAGGGAACGACACCTGCTCGATGCAGTCGCGCGGCTCGGCTACCTGGCGTATCCTCGAAACCGCCCGCGATCCCGGCTGAAATCCAGCATCAGCCTGAGGCTGATCTTCCAGTCGAATGGGCCAGATGAGCGAGGCCTAGCGGCCGTGATGCGACGAGCAAATGATTTGAATCGGCGTCATGATCTCGCTAGCCGCGATCAACGATCGGGAGACGGCCAACTATATCTCGAAGTCTTGCGGCGACATGACGGTCGAGGTCGACCAGGCAAACCGCTCAACGGGGATAAAAGGATCGTCACAGTCGCGCCGAAGCAGCTCAGCCGCCGATTGCTGATCCTGCCGCACGAGGTGCTGCGCATGCTCAGCGACGAGCAGATCGTCTTCATGGCCGGCAATCCACCGCTTAGATGCGGACGCGCTATCTGGTTCCGGCTCGCGGATATGAAGGCATGCCTAAAGCCCAATGCAGACTTCCGGGACAGCGCGGAGAAGCAGTGGAGCTTCTTGCTTAAGGCGCGTCATGGTCTTCGGGAATTCCTTCCAGCAGCCCGTCATGAACTTCGAGCAAAACGTTCGTGATCGCCTGACCCAGAGCATTGCCGGCTGCCCGGACGTCGTCTTCCGTGCCGTCACGCGCCCCCTTGGCGAGCTCAAAACGCTGTTCGCCGACAATTTGCTTGGCAATTTTCAATCGCCAAGCGGCCGAAATCGGCACGGCTTCCGACTTGAACCGTTTCTTCCGTGATGAAGCTTCGAATATGTTTCACGCGCCATACATCCTTGCCGCGGTAAATGCCAGTGCGTGAGTCTTGCCGCAAAGCGGAATACAGCCTTGTGATACACAAAGCATTCCCGAAGGCGCGCGCGACAAGGCAACAGCTTTCGAACAGATGCTTTAACCCGCCACCAAGTTGTGGAAATAGATGCGATTGTGCGGGTGGCGCGCCCGCGTCGCGTGACAATGGATGAATCCGGTGAAAATGTTGCCGTGGGAGATAACGAGGACTCAATCATGACCACCACCAATGAAATCGCTGACAAGATCGCCGCCGACCATGGCCTGACGAAAGCTCAGGGCAAGACGATCGTTGAGGCGGTCTTCGCCGCTGTTGCTGCGGCGGCAACGGCAGGCGCCGAGACGGCTATTCCCGGATTCGGAAAATTCAAGGTCAAGGACACGCCGGAGCGCGATGCGCGTAATCCCGCAACCGGCGCGACGATCAAAGTGGCTGCCGCGAAGAAGTTGAGCTTCCAGCCGGCGAAGGCGCTTAAGGACGCGATGAACAAGTAATCCGCGCCTGCACGGAAGCGCCCGGTTCGACCGTCGTCGAACCGGGCGACCTCGGTTTGGCGCACGTCGCTCGGATCGGCGAACAATCCGACGCGCTTGGCACAGATGCTGTGATCCCTGATGACGACGCCGCTTGCGAAAGAGCGGAGAATGGATTTGACGTTTGCATTGTTCTCGAACTGGATGGGCTGCTTCCGGATACGGAACGGCTCCTTCGGGAATTCCGGTACGACCTCGCGCAAGACTTCTTCTACCGGCTTGCTGGCCTCGACCACAGCGAAGCAACGCGTCTCATCAATATTGAGATTTGCGCTGACGCTCTCCATGTCCTGGGCCTTAGTCCAGGCGATGCTCCTAGCGGCGGCATCAAGATTGCCATCAGTGTGATTGCGACCGCACGGCCGGAGACCGTTTGCGGACTCCGGTCGCATCGCGACGAGAGCTGTGCGCCTGAGCCATCTCGCTCAATCCGCCTGACGGCTCCGCACTCATCACGATCATGAATCGTTTGACGCAGACCGATTCATAAGTCTTGTTGGACGCCGACGACGAAATTTCCGACCCTATCGGCATGATCGCGCAGCCTTATCAGCTCTATGTCGAACGAACGGATCCCTCGAGGAACATGGCCCGTTATTACGCCATGTCGATCGAGCCGACCTTGTTCGGCGATGCCTGTTTAACGCGGCGGTGGGGACGCATCGGCTCCACGGGCCAGCAGAAGACCCATCATTTCGACCGGGAAGAAGATGCGGTCCGGCTGTTTCTCGATCTGCTCCGACAGAAAAGAAAGCGCGGTTATCTTCCGCGCACTTCGGTGCTGAGATGAACGAGGTGCGGCGGACACCCGGCCGGCAAAGCCTCCACTTAAAGGAGGCTCGGCAGTGATGGGCCGTCCTGGTCGGCCATGATGAGCTCGCGCTCGGCCAGCGCGAGCTCTAGCTCCGCGGGAATTTGGCGGCGCTCGTCCATGTCGCAAGCATTGTTCATCTCGGCCGAAGCTCTTCGACTTGCTGTTCGAGGGAAATCGTCATCGTCGTCTGCACGATTTTTGTGAAAGAGGGCGGCTCCGGTCATGGCGGACCGGAGGGGTGGGGAAGCGAGGAAGGCGACCGTCGGAGCCGGCGAGTAGGGAAACCGAAATGCGCCAGCATTTTGGGGTCTAACCGCTCGTCCTCGAGGCCTTCGGTCTGGGCGCCCCGTTGGAGGATCTGAGCAGACCCACCCGGCTCCGTATGGCACCCGAAACGCGGGAGGCTCCGGCTTTCTCATGCGTGAAGAGGGAGCCCCGCCTTGCGGCGGAGCCCCTGGCGGGAAACTCAATCCCGGTTCGGCCGGGACCAGATCAGCTGCAGGCCTTCCTCGCCTTCCACCTCGATCAGTGTGGCGTAGATCGGCGCGGGGAAGCTCGGGTCGTCCAGCTTGACCGAGAGGTAGTCGCGACCCTCGTTGGAGACCTTCTGCCAGGCGGCTCCGAGTTCCACATTCGCCGCTGCGAAGATGCGGAAGTGCGGGCCCTTGTCGGAGGGGTTCTCGATGCGGACCAGCTTGACCTTGACATTGAGGTTGAGGGTTTTGATGACGCCGGAAAAGGAGCTGCCGTTTGAAGTGAAAGTGCCGATGGTAGCCATCTGTCGTCTCCGTGAGTTTCTCGGGCCGCGACCATCGCGACCTCGATGGTGGTCGATGGACCGGAGGCGGTCGGCCCGCACCCCGGAGGGGCCGAAACGGTAGTGTAGAGCAGCCAGGGCGAGACTTTCTTGGTCCGCGAGGAATGGTGGCGAAGCCAGCAGGGGAAGAAAGTCGCGAACGGCTGTTGAGGGCTTGAGAACGAGGCGGAGCAAAGCGAAGGCGGCCTTCGGTCAGACCAGCCACATCGAGGACGCGAGGTGCGCGCCCTTCCGTGAAACACCGGGCCAGACGAAAGGCGGCCTCCCGTCGGCATGATGATCGCAACCTCGGTAACGCTCAGGCACTATCAAACTCGGCTGCCCCCGTCATCTGTGATCGCATAACGACAAACATCCTCAGTCGGGAAACGGACCCAACCGCCTCCTCATATCGGTCGAAAGACGACGGGCCGACTGCTGAAACTCCAGGAGCCGCGCGGCTGCAATCAAGAAGGAACGGCCGCTCCACGATCATGAAATATACCCATTAAGGGCTGGGCGCCGGCCCTGGCCGGCTTGGTGTGGCTCGGCCCCAAGGTTGTCGGCCGAACATGGGTCGGCCGCAAGGCGGCGGCTTCGCCCCGCTGCGCAGCGCTTAGGTGCTGAAGTCAACGATCCTTTCCTGGTGGACGATCACACGCCACACATCCCATCGCATTCGTTCGGCCACAGGTCGAGCTGGCCGCGTTCGGCCGCTGTCGAAAAGTCGACTTCATCGAGGGGAACGCCGGATCGATCTAGAAAGAGCTCGCCGCGGGTACTGCGCAGGCACGTGCGGATCGCCCGGTCAACCGCGACAGCATCGGACCATGCCTCGGCGTCATTGTCCCCGCATGGATTGCCAAAGGCTGTTGGCGTGGAAGGGACAGCGGATGCAGGCGCTTTTGGGCGGATCGGGGTGGCCGTGGCTCCTGAGCCCGTCGAGGCAATCCTCCCAGCTTATCCGCCTCTCGATGAGAGGAAACCGGTTGACCTGCCGGGCCTCACGGCTCGGCTTCGTCCGCAGAACTCGTCCATGGGAAAGCCAAGCCATTGCGTGACGACGGGATGCGACGGAGCGCCGGCCGGTGAGGCCCGCCAGTTCCTGCACCTTGCGCCGCATCTGCTCGATCGTGGCGGTTTGCACTGCGTTCGGATCATTCCGATGGAGACATTGCACGCCGGTCGACGGTGCGGGTAAAAGTGGGAGCCGATGCCCCGCCCTTGACGGTGTTGAGCAAGATGATCAGAGACGGCAGCCGGCTCCTCAGCACGTGTCGGCGAATATCGCGCAATCCAATGGCTTCGCTATCATGTTGCCTTCCTTCGGACTGAAATACCTGCCAGTTACGGGTTCGATTTAATAGGCCACGGAGAAGACGATTGACGGAAGCGCATTCGGAAATAACTCAACGCAGACTTGAGCTCACCACCCGCATCGTGTCCGCCTATTTGGCCCACAATGTCGTTCCCACCACTGACCTTCCGGATCTAATTCAGCAAACCTACGACTCCTTGGACGGGACGTCTCGAGCAGTGCAAGCCGAGCCCGTCACCGAGGAGCGACGCCCCGCGGTCGCTATCAAGAAATCGGTTACAGAGGACTTCATCATCTGCCTGGAGGACGGCGGGAAATTCAAATCTCTCAAGCGGCACCTGATGGCAAAGTACGGTCTCACGCCGCAACAATATCGGGAGAAATGGAAGCTTCCGGCCGACTATCCGATGACAGCTCCGAGTTATACTCGACAGCGCTCTGCACTTGCACGAGCAACAGGCCTGGGAAAGAAAGCTGTACCGGCACCCGAACCCCGTGCTCCCGTTCGCAAGAAGTTAGGACTGAAGTTCAGCTGATGCCGCCGTCCGCTGAGCCGTCGCAAGTGAGAATGCTTTCAAGCTGCGTATTCCAATGACACAGGACAATGGTTCCAAACGAAACCGGTCTCCCGCTTAAATACCGGACGGCTTTCCGAGGCGAAGCTGACGGGTGCGGCCCCAGTCATGAGAACGTTGAAGATCGCGCTCGCTGAGCGGACTCGGGTTAGCAAGAGCGCGGAGCCACAGAGCGCGGATCGACCTTGACGTCTTCTGTAATCTCGGTGGCTGGTGCTGCATTTCTGGCATCCGCACGACGATCAATCTCGGTGCGCAGCGTCACGAGATCGATGAAGTGGTCCGCTTGACGACGAAGTTCATCCGCAACCATAGGCGGCTGAGTGGCCATAGTCGAGACGACGGAAACCTTGCGTCCCTTGCGTTGCAGCGCTTTTACGAGTCTTGTGAAATCGCCGTCGCCGGAGAAAATGACGAGGTGATCCGCAGCCTGGCTTTGCTCCAGAGCGTCGATTGTCAGTTCAATGTCCATGCTGCCCTTGATCTTGCGCCGGCCAAGCGAGTCGGTGAACTCCTTCGCCGCCTTAGTGACGACGATGTAGCCGTTATAGTCGAGCCAGTCGACCAGTGGACGGATCGAGGAAAAGTCCAGCTCCTCTACGAGGGCCGTGTAATAATATGCCCGCAAAACATACGCGCGCTTTTGGAATGCGCTTAACAACTTGCGGTAATCGACATCGAAGCCCAAGCTCCTTGAGGCCGCATAAAGATTGGGGCCATCGATAAAAAGGGCGATTTTCTCTCGGGAATCGAACATTTGGGCTCCTGGACAGTGCAACCGTTGGCAGCGATGCTGCGGATGCCGGCATCTATTCGTTGCCGCCCCCGGCTGGACCCTTCGACTATTGGGAAATGTCACTATCGATGGGCTTGGACATGTCGCTCTCGTGACGGATCTTCCTGGCTCCCAACCGCATGGGCAGTACTTGAGATCGGCACCGGCGCGGCTACCGCCAAGCTGAGTCGCCCGGTCTTCCGGCCGCCCCGCACCCGTATGCGGGCAGGCTGCCGACATAGTGGCGCTCGAACGTTAGGCGTTGAAAAGGGTCACGGCGCATATATCGCTCCACCGGAAGTCCGCCTCTCGCATGAGGAGTCCGCTTGGACCGCGGGCGTTGAAAGCGCCCGCAGCAACTCCTGCCAGCGCTGCTGGTGCGAGGGGACGCCCTCCCGTGTCCAGCCAAGGACCTTTGCGGCATCCTCCGGATCGTCGAAGACCTGCGCCTTATTGTCGTGCAGGGCGACGACGAGCTTCTTCACGTCGTTGGCCGACAGGGTGACGCCATCACCGGTTTTCGGGTCCGTGAAGGTCAGCGATCCGGGAAGGAGCCAGTGGGTGCCGATGCCTCCGTTGCGCAGCACCGCGGGCATGGCGATCTCGTGGACCCTAATCGTCGAACCCCGCCTGCAGTAGATGTCCTTGAGATCGGCCAGGAGCTCGCCTTCTAGCGCCAGGCCGAGCTGACCGCCGGCGCCGAGCACGGAATTGAAACCGAAGCTTTCGGTGTAGTGATCATCGGACGCGGACACGTCGGCGACGACGACGTGCAATGGCGCCAGCCCTACGGCCGCCGGCGGGCGCCGCATCGTCTCTCGGACGGCAAAATAGAGGGTTATCGCACCGCGGTTCTCCACCGCGCCGCCGTCGGTCACCCAATATCGCCGCACTGCCGATCCGGGCGCCGCTTGAAGGTCTATGGCGGCATCGGGAAAGACCGGCGGAAAGTTGGCGCTGAGCGCGGCCGCGCGCGCGATCGAAAGACTGGCGTCGTTCAGCGTGACGATCTCCATTCCCTCGCCGGCACTCAGGCTCGCCTCCGGCTTTCGCAGGTTCGTCAGCACCACACGTCCCCCCGCGCCGGCGGCATTGCCTTCGGCCCGGCATTTCCGGGCCTGTTCCGGCAGCGGCAGACCGCCGTTCGCGCAGCGACCACTTGCGGCATCGAAGGAGCCAAGCATCGCCGTATTCAGAATGAGGCCGAAGGATAGGTCCGCCATGACGCCGGCGCCCAAGCGACAGGCGAAGGACTCGGCCAGGATGCTGCCGAGGCGGCTCCGCGCCGGCATCCATCCCACGACCTGCTCGTTACGGGAGAACGCCTCGCCGCACGCAGCATTTCGCCACCGCCAGCGGCCGAAGACGATCCGCATGTCGCTGGCGCCGTCTAAGACGTACTCGATGAACGGCAAGGCCATCGTGTCGGAGAAGCGCTGCCATGCCGCGTCATCGGGCGGCCCCGGTCGGCGGAGTTCGTCTTCGTGCAGGGCGAAATAGGCGAGAGCGGCACTGCCGCCGGAGACGCCGCTTGCGGCGACAACCTCGCAAATGCGCCCCTGTTTCGCGAGTCCGTGCAGAAGCGACGCGGTGTAGATTGCCGCGCGCGTTCCGCCGCCGGAGGCAACAACCGCGATCCGGGGCGTGTCCGGGCCGAGTGCCGGGCAGGCGCCGGCAGGCCCTGTTTCGGTTTGCAGCAGGGACAAGAGGTCGAGGTCCGCCGGTGGCGCCCGATTGACGGCCATTTCCGGCGGCTGCACGGCGCCGAAGAGGCTCACCACCCATGGTATGCCGATCAGTCCGAATGCAAATACCCCGGTGATCGCGGGATAGACGAAGGCCGAACGTTGCAGGTTGCGGACGCTCGCCAGCGGATGGGAGGTGTCGGTTCTCTCTGCAGACATGCGCTCGAGCTGGGTTCGAAACGCGGTGAGCACTTCCGCTGCGGTGAGGAATTGCAACGCCGGGCCCGAGGCCTCGTAGCTGTCCTCGTATTCACCCGCGATCTTCAGCCGTCCCGCGCCATGCAAGGCGATGCTGCGTCCCGCGTCCTTGACCTTGCTGAGATCCGAGCCGCCTTTGTAGGGGTAGTCAATGCTAAGTGGCGTGAACTCACTGCCTGTGCCCGCAAGCAACCGGATCAGGCGTCGCGCCAAGAAGTGGTCGCTCCAGAAGGCGTAGTACCAGGCAACCGCATAGGCGAGCGCCACATATTTCATGATGGTGGTGTTGCCGTAGCCGCTGCTACCGGCGTTGAACAGATAGGTGATGTAGTGGACCTCCGCGAGGCGCAGCACGGCAACGACGATCACAAGCACACTGATCACGAATTGCGGCCCAACGAAGAAGAGTCGGCCGAGCGTCTTCAATACCTCCATCAGCCGTTCGAAGAGAATGCCGAGGAAAAGGGCGAACCAGGCCGCGGCGCCAGCGATAATAAAACCGGGCCAGAGGTAGTGGTCCGGGACAAAGAGGACGAGAAGCGACCCGGGCAACAGCAATTCCACCGGATGGCTGATCGGCGCGATGAAGAACGCCGAAACGAGGGCCGCGAGGGGTCCCCTCCCCATGAAGTCGTAGCGATCCTTCGGTGCGAAGAGCTCGACGTTCGGGAGCGCGTGCGCAAGCGTCCCGTTCGTGCCCGTACGAAACAGAGCGCGGGCGATCGTCCACACCGCGCCGAGCGACACCGCCAGCATCGCCGCGATCGCGACGCCCACATGCAGCCGCAGGGCCTGCGTGTCGGTTCCGAAGGCTTCCGGCGGGGCAAGAACGACATGGATGGCCGCCAGCAGGACGAGGATGAAAAGCTGCCCTGCGAGGAGATAGGCATGCAGCAATCGACTGCGTTCAGCGAGGATATGAAGAAGAGCCAAAAGCCCCAGACCGAAGACCAGCGTCGCGATGTTCGCAACCTCGGTCCGCAATGTCGGCCCGAGCGCCATGGCGGTGATCAGCACAAGCCCGAGTGTCGGCACGTACCACGGGTAACCGTCAGGTGCCAGCCATGTCCAGAACCGGCCCCGCCCCGCGGGCAAGGGCTGGTTCACCCGCGCGTCAAACCTTCGCCACCAGCGAACGAACCGCCTCACCCTGGCGCCGAGCCAGTTGTAAAGGCTGGCATCGTTTTCGTCGCTGTTCTTCAGGGGGCGCGTCATGGCCGACCTCCTATCGTTCAGGGCGCCGCATCCGCCAGGATGACGTCGGCCGCTTTTTCCGCAACCATGTAGACTGCGGCGGCGAGGAAGTAGCCGGGGATGCGCGGAAATACCGACGCGTCGACCACGCGCAATCCGCTGACGCCGTGGACGCGAAAGGCGCTGTCGACGACGCCGCCAAGCTCGCGCGGACCGATGGCACAGGTGCCGCAGGCATGATGTCCCCAGGCGTTTTCACGCACATAGGTGCGAAGTGCTTCGTCGCTCGTGATGTTGCGCCCGGGCTCCTCCTCGTCAGCGACCATATCGTCCATGCCGTCGACGGCCTTGCGCACGAAGCGTATGCCTTCGGCGACGGCGTCGAGATCGACGTTGTAATCGCCAGTACCTTCCTGGAAAGAGTGGAACTGGATCTCCGGCGCTATGCCTATGTCTGCGCCCCGCAGCCGGACGTATCCGCCCCGGTTCTGCGAATAGGCCTTGAGCACCACCCAGCTCAGGAAGTCCGGCGCGCGGATCCGCTCCGAATAGCCGCGATAATAGCCCCGGAAGTCAGCGAGCAGCGAGAAACAGTGGAGATCGGGCTGGGTCAGGCTTTCACGCGACTTCAGGGCCAGCGAGAACAACACGCCGTTGCTCGTGTAGTTGCCGAGACGGAACCACTGCCACCAGCGATAATACCGATCATGACGGGTGTAGGTGGCACCTTTCAGCATTTTCCACGGCCGTTTCACGCGGTTGACGACCGAAACCTCGTAGCGGTCCTGCAGATTCCGGCCGACCCCCGGTAGCGGAGCGACAACCGCAATGCCGTGCGCATCCAAGTGCTGCGGGTCGCCGATGCCCGACAGCATCAGGATTTGCGGCGATGCAAAGGTGCCGGCAGCAACGATCACTTCGCGCCGCGCCCGGATCAGATACTGCTTGCCGTCCTCCGACCGGCACCAGACGCCGACTGCCCTGCCGTCCTCGATCGCGATGCGGGTCACCGCCGCTTTCAGGCGAATTGTCAGACGATCGGGATGGCGCCTTTGCACGTCCAACAGCCGCTCGCGCGGTCCTGAGCGAGCATGACGCCGGGTCGAAAGCGGCGTCAGGCGGACGCCGCAGGCGCCCGGATTCCACCACCGTCGGTCGTTGGGGTCGACTTCAGTCGTCTCCCAGCCGAGGCCCGGCCGGCGATAGCTGTCCGCCGCCGCCCTCACCGAATTGAGCAGCGCGCGCCGCAAGGGCCGATCGATCAATGCTCTAAGCGGCAAGGAGCGCTCCGTCGTCATCCAGCCCCACCAGCCGTGACCGGTCGGATTGAGGCCGGTGACGAACGCAAGCCAGCGCCAGAGGAAGAAGCGATACCGGCACCGCTCGATCCGCTCGAAATAGGCCTGCATGCGCGAGGCCTTCCAGCTCTCGTCGCCGGTCAGTTCCCTGATATGGTTCCAGTCGGCGTCGTTCGGTCGCACGATAATCATCGCGTGATGGGCGCTGCAGCCGCCGAGGCCACTCGCCCGCGGGTAGAGTACCCCGTCTTCCTCGGCCGAATAACGCCAATCGCGACGCTGAAGATCGAGGTCGGCATAGTGCCGAACCCAATAGTCCTTCGCCATGCCCGGGTGCTCGGATGCGAAGGCATGAAAGGCCGGGACGCGATAGGCGTCGGCGAGCGGCATGTCCTTATCCCGGTCGAGGCCGGGGGCGAGCGGGTCCGAGCCGGCCTCCAGCACCAGGACGTCCCTGCCCTCCTCCGCCAGTCGCGCAGCGACGACGGCGCCGCCGGCGCCGGCGCCTATGACGATGTAGTCGTGAACCGCTTGCTCGGGCATGATTAGAGCTGCTTCAGAAAGGCGATCAGGGCCTCTTTGTCCGAACTGGACAGGTCGGCGCCGAACAGATGACCGCGATTGACCACGTAGTCCGGGCATTTGCTCAGGCCCACCAGCGCGTCGATCAGACCGGTTTCGCGGATAACTTGTTCTGCATGGGCCTGGACCGTCGGGTTGGAGAGCTCCTGGGGCGAGCATTGGCCGCCGAGCTTGGCAAAGGCGCCGATCAGCGTCGGGCTCGCCGAGATCAGGCGTTTGTAATGGGCGAGCATGTCGTCCTCGTCATTGTCGGGAAGAAGCTTGGTGTTTGCGAGCGCATTCACCGGAAAGCCCTTCGGGAACGGCCCGAGATGCAGCGAACCGTCCGGACCGAACGCCCAGCCCGCCAATCGATTGAGCGGACCCGCGAAGCGGCGCACGCCATCCGGCATGTAGCCCGCCGGTACGATGAGGCAGGACGGCGCGGAGGTACGATAGATGTAGCCCGGTACCGGCGCCGTCGTCATGTCATCGGTGCGGCGCGTTGCCGGTGACAGCAATTGCCGGATCGAGCGGTCGAACACGACGAGCCGGTTCTCGACACAGGGCAGATAGGGATCGTCCGGATCGGCGGCCGGGCAGCTCGCGCCGTAGGCAGGCCCCGTCGCGCCATTGGCAGCGACGTCATATGTCCCCTGGTAATGGCTGTCCTCGTGGCCGAGCGAATTGTTGAGGAAGAAGGGGGCGGTCGACCAGAGGCTGACGAGCGACGGCGGCCGCAGATAACCTCTGCCGTTGCCGAGCGACTTCAGCGGCATGGTTGCGCCCGAAACCGGGTGGTTGACGGCAAGCTCACGCGGGGGCGGCAAGGACTTGTAGGTCGAGGACGTGAAATTGTCCCAGATGTCGCCGGAAAGGCCATTGGTGGCAAGCGCGCTGCAGGCATTGGTGCCGACCACGTCGATCGGCACGCGCCGCTCGGTCGAGAGATAATTGCCGTCGAGGAACGTTTCACGCCCACTGGCATCGCGCGCTGTCACGAGTTCGACCATGCCTTTCTTGAACTCGGCCGATTGCGCCCATGCCCAATAGCGGTCCCAACACTCGCGATAGTGCGGTCCGGCCCCGCCGCCCGCGCAGATCCCCGCATCCACACCGGATTCGACGGGCGGCACGGGCTGCTTGCTCGAATGGCAGGCGGCACAATTTTCCGCAAAGATCATCTTGCCACGCTCCACCGCACCCGGATCGCGTGCAGCGAGGTATGCCGCGCCGCCGGGAGCGTCGGCCAGCCGGTCGGCGCGCGCGGTAACGAGAAAGAAGATCGCCATGTCGGCGGTCATGTCCTCGGTCGCCCCCCAATAGGCGGAATTCTTCTGCGCGTCGGCAATGCGGATCGGCGATATCTTCTGACCGCCGAGGAACGGGCGGAAGTGCAGGAGCCATTCCTCACTGAAGAGCCCGATGTTCAGATAGACGCGGTTGAGTGCACCGAGGGTCCCGACCGAGTCGGCGCCGTCCTTCAGCACCCGCATCGAGGCGGCATTGCCGCTGCCTACATCGTAAAGCGAGCTGAAGGCGCTCGTCTGCGGGTAATCCTGGAACTGCTTGTTGTCCCGTTCGTCTCCCTCGAGCCGCTCCTGTCCCTGCCCCGCCGCGATCAGAAGCCGCGCAGCCACCTCATAGACTGCATTCATGGTCCGTGGATTGTTCATGTAGTCGGTGGAGACCAGCGAGGTGTCGAGCGATCCGGGAGGATTGGTGTGGAAGAGCTGGAACAGGAAGTTCCCTTCGTTCCGCGCAGGCTCGCCCGCCCTTTTGCGCGGCGCCGTGTTCCAGAAGAAGATGCGCTCCACCCAGAAATACTGTGCACCTGGATTTGAAGAAAGCTCGGTCCAGTCCGGTTTCTCCGGATCCTTTGGCGGATTGATCGGGTTCGGCCCGACATGACAGAAAGCGCAGGACATACCGACGCGGTAGGGACGCACAAGATTCTTGTCGTTGTAATAGGTGGCGTCGTTATAGTAGCGCACCGGATCCCATTTCTTCGCGGCCTCCGCGTCGAAGTCGGGATTGGGGAAGAGGCGGAGCCCGACGACCCCGCTCGGCTTTCCGTAATAGGAGCCTGCCGGCATGGTCTCGCCCTTGAGCCATTCGCTCTTGCCACGCGCGCCGATGACCACCCCCGGATAGCGGGCGTCCGCGGCGGCGTTGCCACCGAAGGGATCGGTCGTGCAGTCCTCGAGGCGTTCGTCGAGCCAGAGGCCGTGCTTGTCCGGTTCCTTTGCCTGACGGAAACAGGGTTCGTTGACGAGGCCGAGATAGCGCCAGCGGTTCCACCGGCCATAGGCCTGTTTCGGAGGGGAAGAGATGAGCTTCAGGAGGTCGAAGGAGCCAATCGCCGTGCGTGCCGCAAAATCCCAGAAACGGTCGTTGCCGCCGGTCCAGACGATCCAGGCGTTCTGCCCGCGGATCGCAGCCTGACGCACCGCCTCGGGTTCGAGGCCGGTCGCCTTGGCGACTTGCCTGATCTCCGGCGGATAGTCGGCACCCGGCGCCGGTGGCAGGAGCAGGCCTTTGTCCATGGCGGCGAAGTAAGGCTCCGGCGCCGCGCGAAAGTCGCTGCGGCTGAGGCCAGCGCGCTTGGCTTCGTCCTCGACGGTGCCGAACGCCGCTGCATCGGGTTCGACGAGCGCGCGCACGATCAGAACCGCGCCGACGACAGCCACCACGCCCAGCCCGACGACAGCTGTCACCGTATAGACCAAAAGGCGCTTGATTCGTTTCCTGAGCGTCATTGCTTGCCTCCCCCGTTGCAGCGGTCAAAGCGTCTTGAGATAGGCGAGGAGGTCTTCCTTCGCCCTTGCAGGCAGGTCCGTGCCCCAGAGATGTCCCGTATTGCCGTTGCCCGGCTGCGCGGTGTCGTAGAGCGAGCCGTAGCGCTCGCCGTCCGTGCCGGCAGCGCTGACGAACCCGCCATTTGCCGGATCGATCAGATCATAGCCCCGATAGAACTGGCGCGGGCGCTGCGCCGGCGGATCGAGCAGCGCCTTCAACGTCGGAACGCTGCCGTTGTGCAGGTAGGGGCCGCGCAGCCAGAGTCCCCTGAGACCGGTGGCGACATATCCTTCGGTCTTGTGAAAGTTCGCAAAGCCCCACTTGTAATCGGATTCGTAGTCCGCATAGCGCTGCCGCGCGGCCAGGGTCCACATGTCGAGGCGATGCCGATCGGTGCCAACTTCGACGATCGAAATCGGCGTGCGGTAGCGCGCACCGCCGGGCTCATGACAAGTGGCGCACTCGGCCTGGTAGATCGCACGCCCTGCGTCGATTGCCGCCGGGTCGGCGCGATACGGGTCGCCGATCGGCCGTGCGCTCGAGAACGGCGACGGCGGCGGTGGCTGCAGACGGATGAAGTCGCTCATCCGGTCGAGTGTCTCCTCTGTTCTCGGGAAGGACGTGTAGGTCATTCCGTCGCCGATCGCTCCCGAAAGCACAGTCTCGCGCAGATCCGTCTGTAGGCCGTCCCAATGGAGAGAGAAGCGGCGTTCGTTGGTCGCTTCAAGCTCGCCGAGCGACCACAACGGCATCATGTCAGAGTTGCCGATGGTGCCGTCGTCGGGGAGACGGAGATTCTGGAACTTCACCGGATTGAAGGGGTCGATGCGTCCGGGTCCCCAATCAGGGCGGCTCTGCATCCAGGTAAATGTCCGGCCCTGCTCCTTAAGCGCCGCCCGCGTTGCCGGTATCAGAAGGAAACGATAGAGCGCGCGCTCCCAGAGCGGCATGTCATAGATCGCAGTGATCTCGGGCATGATCGCGTCGGCGGTAAAGCGCGGATCGGCGCCGGCGGCAATCAGGAAGCGGATATAGGCTTGCGGGTTGACCCGGCCCCCGGCCCCGGCAGTGACGAGCGTCGGCGGGTCGTATGCCGACAGCCGGTAGCTTCCCTGGTGACAGAACGCACAGTTCGGCGCGACGCGCGGGATGACGCCGAGCGTACTCATGGAGAGGCCGACCGGCACCGGCTCGCCCCGCGCCCAAAAGAGGCCAAAGGCGCTGTAGCCGTCCTTGTTTGCCGGCAGATACTCGGGAAAGAGCTGCGGCAGCACGCGCCAGATCCAGTAGGGCAGACCTTGCGTCTCCTCGTTGCCGATCGAGCCGTGATTGAAGACCTGCGCGAGGTCGTTCGTCCTTGGCTGCGCCACAGGGCGGAATAGAAGCAGGTACGCCGCGGAGGCCACAGCAACGAGGGTGATCAGCACGCCCAGCAGAACCTTCCAGAAACGCCGCTGTCTCTGCCTCATATTCCCCTCCCGCTGGCTAGATCCTGCTCCAGGCTGACGATGCGCAGCAGGCATATGAGGGTGGCGATCCCGATCGAACCGTCGAGCAGCACGCCGGCCAGGAAACCGACCGGCTGCCCGAACGCAAAGACCGCAAGGAAGAAGAACACCGCCCCGAAGGTGCGCGACGGGAAGACCGCGAGCCAGGCGAAGATGCGATAGCGATCGATGTCGAACGTCGCCGGGATGTAGAAGATCGACAGGATACCGAGGAGCAAGCCGGAGAAGCGCGGCCAAATCAGTTGCTGCGCCGGAACATCGAAAAGATCGAGGATCCAGTGCGGCCAGAAGACGAGCGGCACCACGAATGCGAAGTTCAGCAGGATGCCGACCCAGACGAGGATCGCGTGCCGTGTCTTCCACTTGGCGAGTGATTGAACGTGGATCATAGCGTTTTCATGTACTCGATGAGCGCGTCCTTGGCCGACGCGGGCAGATCGGTCCCGTAGCGCGGGCCCTCATGACCGGTATTGGCGTTTCCGGGACGGGACGTGTCATAGCGGAAGAGCGATCCGCCCGGCGCGGCGGCGTCCGTGCGATAACCGACCCGTTCGAGGTCGAGCTCGTCGCTGCCGCGGTACCAGACGGCAGGGCGCCGACTGCTCGGCTCGAGCAGATCGCGCAGCGTCGGGACGGAACCGTTATGAAGGTAGGGAGAGCGCGCCCAGATGCCGTCGAGCGGATGGTTCGCGTAGCCTTCCGTCTTGTGGAACCGTTGGAAGCGCCAGGGATAGCCGGCATAGAGGAGGCTCTGCGCGGCGACGAAATTGTCGGTATAGGAAGCCCAGCGGCCGGGGTCCGTGCCGATTTCCGCGAGCGGTTCTACCTTACCGAGCCGCGGATAACGGTTGGTGTCGTAGTCATAACCATTGGGCCCGCGTTGGCCGTGGCACTCGGCGCAATAGCGGGTGAAGAGATGCTCGCCTTCAGCGGCCTTGGTCCGGTCGATCTGGTCGGCGGCAGGAAACCTTGGCGGCTGCAGATCCCACATCCATCGCTCGATCCGTCCGATCGATCGCCTGTCGACCGTCACCGGCGTCACGCCGGCGCCCAGTGCTGCGCTCAAGTTTCGCTCGGCCACCGAGTCGTTGTTGCCGTCCCAGTGGAGGTTCATGCCCTCGCGCGGGCGCTGCTGCCAAATCGCGGGATAATCCGACGAACCATTGAGCGCTGCGCCGCTGATGTTTTCCGGCCCCATCGGAAAATTGAACTGGATCGCCTTGTAGGGGTTGAAGGTGTCCACCCGACCCGGACCCCATGGCTCCTGACGGGAAACGAATGCGAGCCGCCTGCCGAGATCGAGGAAGGCAGTCTTCACGCGCGGGAAGACGATGTGGCGGTAGATGGCCCGCTTGAAGACGTTCAGGTTGCCGCCGACCTCATCGCTGTTGATCGCCGTGATCAGGGTATCGGCGTTGAAGCCCGGATCTCGCCCGACATCGATCAGGAAGGTGATCATCTCCTGCAGTCTGAGATTGTTGGACGGTGCGCCGGGGATCATGTGCTGTTTCATCTCGCCCGGCAGGCGATAGGTGCCGACGTGGCAGACCGAACAGTTCAGCCAGACCCGTTCCACGCCCGAGACGACGCGCCGCGAAACGCCGATCGGCAGATCCGCGTCCGGCGTCTGATAAAGAAAGCCGAAGCGGCGATAGCCTTCACCGCCAAGTCGGTCCTTGTACATGACCGGAAGCGCCTTGAAGACCCAGTATGGTGGGCCGGTGGCGACCTCGCTGCCGATCGAGCCGTGCAGGAAGTGCTGCGTCTCATCCTCGAAGGCGAGCACGTATTGGTTGACGAACAGGAGGTAATAGCCAATCCCCAGCACCAGCAGCACCAGGATCAACAGTCTCCAGCGCCGCGCGCGCGACACCGCGACTTCTACCGGGGTCAAGCGATCGTCGTCACTGCTCATCTTGCAAGCTCCAGCGGTCGCCGCACGAACGCGGCGGTTCAATGAAAGGCGGGCGGCTCGAATACGGACATGACCTCAGCGATCATCCGCTGGTGACGCTCTTCGAAGCTGTCGCCGTCGAAGCGGCTGAGTTCGTAGCAGCCGAGCGGATTTTCGAGGTCGTTGATAAGACACTTGTTGCAATAGGTGCATTCGCGCCTGGGCTCGGGACCGTTCTCGCGCGCGAGGATCTTTGGCAGGTCGTTATTGGCAATCAGCGGCCGCGCCATGCTGACGGCGTCGCAGGCGCCAGAGCGGATTGCTCCGGCTATCTTGTCGGCGTGCTGAAACCCGCCTGTACAGAGGACCTTGATGTTCGGATCGATATCGGCAATGGCATCGGCGATCGCGCGCGCATAGTCGAGATTGATGCCCTCGATGACCTTTCCGCGCCGCCATCGCCACCAATGCCGGAAGAGACGCGAACCCAGGGGGTTGGTGAAGATCGCATAATTGAACCGTGTCCGCGTGCCCTGCGAGATCATCCCGTCGTAGCAGCGCTCCAGGTCACGCATCGGCAGGTCGCCCGGGGGATTTCGCGGATGCGGAAAGGTCGAGCCGCTGGAGACATGAAATGCGTCGACGCCCTTGCCGCCGTCCAGCAGAAGCGTACAGATCTTGATCGTTTCATCGAGGGTATTGCCCTTGGGGATCCAGGGGTAAAGCCAGTCATTATGGTCGACGCCATTGATCTTCATCTGCAGATGGAAATCCTGCCCCACCTCCCGGCGGATGGCGCGAACGATCTCCAGCACGAATCTGGCGCGTCCCTCCCAATTGCCACCGTATTCATCGGTGCGATCATTGATGCCCGAACTCAGGAATTGGGTGATCAGGTAGCCGTTGGCGCCGTGCAGTTCGACACCGTCGAGGCCGGCCTCGCGCGCCCGGCGCGCGCCCTGGGCGAATTGCTCGATGACTTCCGCGATTTCCGGCTTGGTCATCGCCTGTGACAGTAGGCCGTGGAAGTAGTCGCTCTTGCTCGTCGAGCTCAACCCCTTATTGTAGAGGTTCTCGACCCCGCCGAAATCCTGCTGCCGTCCCGAGTGACTGAGCTGCATGATGAAGCGGCAGTCGTGCGCGTGCACGCGCTCGCCGACGGCTCGCCAGAATGGGATCTTGTTGTCGTCATCGATCATCGCGTAGCGCACGAGGATCCGGCCTCGAACGGCAACCGGGGTGAAGGAGGAGATGATGCAGCCCACGCCACCGCGCGCGAACTTTTCCTCCCAGTTCAGCCGCGCGTTCCCGCCATGTCCGTTGTACTCGTCGAACATGCCGGAAATATTGGAACGAAACAGCCTGTTCTTGACTTCGAGCGCGCGAAACTTCAGCGGCCTGAAGATGACGCTCGCGTTATCCTCGTGGCTATACTCACCGTCCGGATACATTGTCTATTCCCGCCCGCTTTTAGTTAAAGCATAAAGTACTATTGCGACGCACAGGCGCGCTTTCACCAGAAGAAAGACTACGTAATTCGCTATTTCGATTCACCGTATAATACTTTAACGTGCAAATCAATGCACATTCTCTCACTTCCAAGGAACATCAAAATAATAGTACTAATTAATTCTCTTTTGGATGCTTTTCACTTAATTTATAGGGGTATTTTTGCTTTGACTTACGAAATATTCTGCAGCATCACGTGACTTTCTGGGGCGATGGGCATGGGAAAGAACATACTGATCTTTTCAGACGGCACTGGCCAAGCCGGCGGCCTCATGCCGGACGAGCGGCGCAGCAATGTTTATAAGCTCTTCAGGGCAACGCGCTGCGGGCCGGATTCACGGGTCAATCCCGACAGGCAACTGGCCTTCTACGATCCCGGATTGGGGTCGGCGTCGGACGGCGATTATGTCAGGATCGGTTTTATCCGGAAGATCTACAATGTCCTGGCGCAGGCAACCGGACTCGGAATTACCCGCAACATCATCGACTGCTACGCAGCGATTCTTGAGGTCTGGGAACCCGGAGACCGGATCTTCCTGTTCGGATTTAGCCGTGGCGCCTATACCGCCAGATGCGTCGGTGGCGTGCTGTCGCTTTGCGGCGTGCCAACGACAATGGCCGACGAGAGCCCGCTCAAGCGCGACGCGAGATCTGCCCGGGCAATCGCCACGGAAGCGGTCCGGTCCGTCTACCAGCATGGAGCGACGAGACAGAGCGATCGCCTCGCACAGCAGCGAAAGGAGCTCGCGGCCCGGTTCAGGGCGCGCTATGGCTCAAGCAACCCGGACGGGCGATCGAACACGGTGCCCTATTTCATCGGTGTCTGGGACACGGTCGGCGCACTCGGCATAAACCGGTTTCAGCAGGTTCTCGTGTTGAGCGGCCTGGCAATTTCGCTCGCCTTCGTGTCCTGGTTCACCTGGTTGGTTCTGCCGATATCAATGAATCTTGGACGTTGGCTTGCGCTCTCATTGTGTGCGGTCGGCTTGACCGGCATCATATGGTACCTGCACGCGCATCTGAAATGGGCGACGGGACTGCCGGTTCCGTGGTGGCAAACGGTCCATCTGACCGGATGGCGCATGCGGTTTTACGACACTGTTCTCAACCCACGCGTTTCCTATGCCAAGCATGCGCTGTCGATCGATGAGAACCGTGCCACATTCGCACGTGTGCCGTGGACGAACCAGGACGATTTAGTCGAGCCGGGCAAGCAAGATGGCTGGTTCGAACAACTATGGTTCGCCGGCGTCCATTCGGACATCGGCGGCAGCTATCCCGAGAACCAGTCGAGACTATCCGACGTTGCGCTCGCCTGGATGGTGGAGCGGGCAACGAGCATTCCTCATCCCATTCTGATCGAGCCGAACTGGCTGAACCTCTTTCCGCTCAGCGGTGGCGCGCAGCACGATGAATGCAAGAGCGGCCGTTTGAAGTGGCGACGGGGCTTACGGGAGATACCGGTCGACGCGCCGCTGCATCCGTCGGTCGTCGAGCGTTTCAAGTTGCGCGGCGTCGTGCAGTACGACGCATGCCGGGTCTACAGGCCCGAAAATCTGAGAAACCATCGGGAGGTCTCATCGCTTTATGACCCGGTCACCCGGGAAGAGCTGACACCATCCTGGCCTGTGCGGCTGAGGACAGCGCTGGGCAGTTGGGTGCCATCGATATTGCGGGGGAAATAATGTCGAAGACGTTCAATTTTGCTGCCAGTCGCCGATTTCTCGCGGGGGTGCTTGTTGGTGCACTCGCGCATTTTCCGGCGCGACCTTCAAGCGCTGAAGACCGTATCCTGAACGAAAAGCCGTTCGAGATCACCGGCGTCGCCATCGCCAAGAGCGGCAGCGTGCAACTCGCCGACCTGTCAGCAAATTCCTACGACCTTTTGGACGAGATCAGATATATTCCTGCCGGCACGCCTCTTCTTCTCCCGAACCAGCAGAAGAAAGACAGAAGGGGCGCGGTTTGAGCCTTGCCGTCACCTCGACAGGCCTACTCGTCTATGTCCGCGTCGATGGAACGCATTCCATTCCGATCGAGGATATCGAGCGCCGAATGGGCGAGAACCGGGCGGTCGCGATCGCTCAATCGAAATTCGAATTCTCGACCCAGCATTACGGCGTAATCACGATTAAGCCGACCGAAACCTATCGTTTTAGGTACGCGCCGGGCAACGACATCGAAATCCGGGTCGGCAAGGAGAAGATGGGTGATCTCTGGAGCGAGGACGAGGACGTCAAGGTCAACGTCGACGCCCTTGCCATCGTTGACACAGACCAGGTCCGGTCCGACTCAATCACCGAACCCTTCCAGGTTTATGATGCGATCAGGGACCTGAAGAGCATCCTGGAGACGGCCGCAAGCTTGAGCAACGAAGAGCGCAGCAAATTTGTGCGTGTACTTCAGAATGGACGCCTGGTTCACGATAAGGCCTGCAATGACGAGATCGAGATCAAGGCCGAGGCTGACGCAGGTGTTGCTTTCGACACCGACAGCCTATTCTCGCCATGGAAGGCGAAACTCGACGCTTCGGGCAAATACAGCCAGACTACCAAATTCCCGGCTTGCACCGAGTTCACAGTCAGAAGATACAAGCGCGCCGGCGAGGTCGTCGAATTCAAGCGGGAACAAATCTACAAGGACGGTGACTGCCGCAATCCGCTCGCGCGCCAAAGACTGATGATCGCTCAGCGCAACGAGCGGCGCATATTGAAAACCTCTTGGTTCTGCCGGTCAGCGACACGGCCGAGACTTCCAGTTAGTCCCGTCAAAGAGAAAGACTTTCGATGAACAGCAGACGAAGGAAGACCGCACTCGTCACCGGCGCATCCTCCGGGATGGGTAAGGAAATTGCCAAGCGCCTGATTTCTGAGGGTTACCAAGTCTATGCGGCCGCGCGCCAGATGGAGAAAATGCAAGAGCTGGCAAGCCTCGGAGCGACGCCGCTACGCATGGATATCTCCAGGGATGACGAGATCAGAGATGCGGTCGGAATCATTCTCAAAGAAGCCGGTGGCGTCGACGTCCTGGTAAACAATGCCGGTTTCGGCCTTTACGGCGCAATCGAAGAGGTCGGCATCGACGAGGCTCGCTACCAGTTCGAGGTGAATGTCTTTGGCACCGCCCGCCTAACGCAGCTTCTGCTGCCAGCAATGAGAAGAAACGGAGCCGGAACGATCGTCAATATTACCTCGATGGGTGGCAAGATCTACACCCTGCTGGGAGGATGGTATCACGCCACAAAGTATGCCCTCGAAGGGTGGTCGGACTGCCTGAGACTTGAACTTGCACCATTGGGCATCAAGATTGTGATCATCGAGCCGGGCCTGATTGAGACGGGCTTCGGCGACGTGATGGCGGAAGGTCTCGTGAAAAGATCGAGCAATGGTCCTTATGCTGAGCTCGCAAAGGACGTGGCCAGGTCCACAAAGGAGGCCTATGGACACGGTCGTGGCACCGATCCGAGCGTGGTCGCCGATGTCGTGTCAAAGGCCATCAAGGCGCGAAAGCCGCGCACGCGCTATGCCGTCGGAAAATATGCCAGAGCGATGATCATGCTACGAAAATGGCTGGGAGATCGCATGTTTGATCGGATCGTCATGAGTGTCATGCGGTAGGACATGCGGCGAACTAGGTGAATACCGAGACGAGAACGGACAGCCAGATCAAGACGACTCCCGACGCCAACGCTCGTCTGGCGGCTATGACCTTCTCCTCGCCGTCCTCTGCAATGGGGGTCGTCACAATCCAGGGCACCGAGCCAAGCGCTGCAAATCCGACGAGCGCCAAAATCACAATAACAAAATCGGCGCTGCGCCAGCCGCCGGGCTCATACAATCCCCAGTAGCCAAGGAACGCCATTCCCACTGCGAACATGGTGGCGGAGGCAGAGCAAAGTCCCGCAACAGCACCTGATGGCGCACGCATGTAGCATCCTTTTCGTATGCTCAAACCGCCGTTGTGCACATATGTAGCAGCGCGCCGTCTCATCCTGATCGGGTTCTTCCGCACACTTGGCAGGAGGATTCACGCGCTCCGCGGATAGGTTCATTGATTCGGAATCGAAGTTCAACACTCTTCTCGATCAGGCGTGCCTAGAAAGATAGACCCCCAGCGCCACTGGCGTACTCACGTCGCTTGATGTTGTGGCCATCCTCGGTTCCAGTGGCATGTACGCGACGATAGCCTTACCGCGCCCTCGCACGGATAGCCGCTTCCAGGAGGTCGATGTCGTCCGACGTGAGCTGAACATTCACGCACTTGAAGCTGTCAGCGGCGCCGCCCTCGCCGCGATAGAGGCGTTCCATCCAGCCGTGGAGGTTCGGATGCTTAGAAGATACTTGCGCACGCTGAGCGTCGGTCGTGCAGCGCTCTACTGCATGTCTCCTTAAATCGACCTCGATTTAAGGACAAAGACATGCAGCCATTCAAAGTGCTACAGCGACCTTTGCGCGTCTGATAAGACGTGCGGCGCTGTAGCTCGCCGTCTCGGCCTTCTGCTCGCCGGCACATAGACGGAGTCCGCCTTTACGACTTTCTCCACCTCGGCCGACAGAGCCGTAGAAATGGGTCGCCAGTACCTCGTCTTCCGGCAGGTCTACATCGGATTTCTGGTCCATCACGCCCGCTGATTTCCCTGATGCTGGCGGCCGCACAGGTGCGGCTCCATTCGGTAGCCGCAGCCGGTTCGATGGCGGTGATACATGCATCAAAGATAACCACCTCCGGAGTTTGCGGCATTATGCATGACGCCTGCGTTGCGCTAGCCCGCAGAACTAGGATGGCGACTTACAGCAGGGACATAGCGGTTACGTTACTCTCCGCTTTTCTCACGTCGGCGCTCCCATTGATCCATTATGCGATGTAGCACGAACGGGACATCTTTCTCGGTTGGGCGAGGCGCCTTCAACAGGTCGAGGAGATTCATGAAGCGGCCGAGATTCTATCAATTTGACTTGAGCCTGAGCTAATGTTACCTATGGGTAATCGTTAACCCTCGGTGAAGCCATGACCGTCTCCCTCAACGACATTGCCGAACGCGCGGGCGTCTCCGTCAAGACGGTTTCCGGCGCGCTGCATGGCGGCTCAGCCCGCATGTCGGAACAGACCCGGCTGCGCATCAAGGCGATCGCTGAGGAACTCGGCTATGTGACGAATCTCGCCGCGCGCAGCATGCGGCAGGGCTGGATGCCGCTGATCGGCGTCGTTGCCGACGAGTTGATCACCTCCCCTTTCGCGACGGAAATCATCCGCGGGCTCGATGGTGCGGCGCGAGCCTCTGACATGGCCGTCTTTGCGATGACCTTGAACGGGAGCCGCGACGTAGGCGCGGTGATCGAGGAAGTGCGCCGCTTCCGCCCGCGGGCGATCGCTTATGCCGCCATGTACCACAAGACAGTCGCGCTGCCGGAGGAGTTTGCTGAGACCGTCGGGGTGATGATCAATTGCCGCGAAGCGAGCGACCGGGTGACCGCACTGGTACCCGATGAGATTGGCGCCGCGCGTGACATCACAAGTTATCTGATCAAGGCCGGGCGCAGGAATATCGCCTTCATCAACCTGCCCGGCCTGCTTGCCGGCGAATTGCGCGAAGCGGGGTTCCGACAGGCGATCACTGAGGCCGGCTTTGATGGCGGCGGCGCCCGCGTGTTGCCGGCTGTTCGCAGAGCGATTTACAGCGACAGGGCGCACAGCCTCGTTCTTTCCCACATTACCGAGCTGATGAGGGGGCCCGACCGGCCGGATGCGATCCTGTGCGGCAATGACCGTGTGGCGATGGAGGTCTATGCGGCGCTGCGCCGGGTTGGGGCGCAAATCCCCGACGACGTAGCTGTCGCCAGCTTCGACAATCAGGTCGATATTGCATCGCGTCTCGATCCTCCATTGACGACCATGGCCCTGCCGCATCGGGCGATGGGCCGCCTGGCCGCGGAGATCCTGCTTGCCGGCGACACGGCACCAGGCGAGCTTCACAAGCTTCCGTTCCAAATGGTGGAGCGGTCATCCGTATAAATCAGTAGCACTTAAAGCCTGTTGAGGAGGAGAAACAGTGATGGGTAATCGTTTACTTTCGTTCCTAATGGCGTCTGTTGCGCTCGGAGGCTTCGCCGAGGCAAAAACCGTCATTCACGTGATGCACCAGGGCGATCCCGGCTGGGTCTCGACCTATGGCGAGGTCGCCAAGCGGTTCGAGGAAGCCAACCCGGACGTCGACATCGAACTCATCTACGCTCCGCACGACGCATACAACGAGAAGTTCAGCGCGGCGGTGATGTCCAAGCAACTGCCCGACGTCATGGAACTCGATGCGCCCTTCCTCGCTAACTATGTCTGGTCGGGCTACCTCCAGCCGATCAAGCCCTTGATCGACCAAGACATCATCGACGACATGACCGAGTCAAACGTCGCGCAGGGAACCTATCCGATCGACAACGAGCTCTACGCCGTTGGCCTCACCGACTCTTCGGTCGTGCTTTACGGCAACAGGAAATATCTGGAAGCGATCGGCGCCCGCATCCCGAAGGGCGTGGACGACGCCTGGACGCGGGAGGAGTTCGAAGGCTACCTCGAAATGCTCTCTAAGCTCGAGGGCGTCAAATGGCCGATCGACACGTTTCGTGGCTACGGCATCAAGACCGAGTGGATCACCTATGCCTACGGTCCCATCCTGCAATCTGCGGGCTGCGACCTCATCGAACGCAAGTCCTGGAAATCCGTGGGCACACTCGACAGCGATGCTTGCGTCGATGCGCTGACGATGATGCAGAAATGGGTGAAGAACGGCTGGGTCGTGCCGCAATCCTCCGGCACCAACCAGTTCTTTGCGGAAGGCCATCCCGCAGCGCTCGCGCTCGGCGGTCACTGGTTCTATGCCGAGGCCGCGGCTTCGATGAAGGACGACATCATCGTAATGCCGCTGCCGAAGTTTGGGCCGAAGGGTGCGAGCCCGAACGGCACCTGGATCTGGGGCATCACCACCGCGTCCGAGCATCCGGAAATCGCCGGCAAGTTCGTCAGCTTCATGCTCAAGGACAAGGCACTGCGCGATTATGCGAAGGAGGATTCCGCCTATCCCGGTTTGAAGAGCTTCGCCGCCGATTCGCCCCTTTACGCTAACGGGGGCCCGATGGCCATCGCCTTCGAGCAGGCGTCAAAGACGGCGATCGCACGGCCGCCGCATCCGGCCTATCCGATCATCACCTCGGCCTTCATGGGAGCAGTCGATGAGATCTTCAATGGCGGCGACGTCAAGACGGCGCTGACCGCCGCGGCCGAGAAGATCGACGAGGACATCGAAGAAAACGACGGCTACCCGCCCTTCGACGAGCAGCAATAGCGCTTGCAAGCGGCCGCGTGGCACGCCAATGCCGCGCGACCGCTTCAGCCGATCGACAAGCAACGCATCCTGAAATGAGGAGGAGATCATGACCCTGCAGCAACCGGCGCTGCCGGCGACGGCTGTCGCGACGCGCCCCGCCCGGCGAAGAGACAGGGCCCGCCTTTTCCAGGAAATCGGCATGCTTGCGCCAGCCGTGGCGCTGCTGACGATCTTCCTCGCCGTGCCGTTCCTCCTGTCGTTCTGGACGGCGATGACCAACCAGCCACTGGTGCCCCGACCGACGCCGGTCCGCTTCATCGGGCTCACCAACTTCCTGCGCATCTTCAAGGACGATCTGTTCTGGACATCGCTCTGGAACGTCTCGCGCTTCACCTTCTGGATCCTGCCGGTGCAATGCGGCCTTGCCTTCGCCAGCGCACTGCTGCTCCACCAGAAGCTGCCGCTCCGCAATTTCTTCCGTGGTCTGTTCTTCCTGCCGGCAATCACCTCGATGGTCGTCGTCTGCGTCATTTGGGGAACGCTTTTCCAATATCCGACCGGGCCATTTAACCAGGTGATCGGCTTCCTTTCCGGCGGCCGCATCCAGCCGATCGACTGGCTCGGCGACCCCAACTGGGCGATGTTCTCGATCGTCCTTCTGTCGGCCTGGCAGGCCTATGGCTTTCAGATGATCGTCTATCTCGCAGGCCTGCAGGGCATTCCCGATGAACTCTATGACGCGGCCAGGATTGATGGCGCCAATGCCTTCCAGCGCTTCTGGCACGTGACCATGCCGAGTCTCAGGCCGACGCATGTCTTTGTGCTGGTGATCACCACTATACAGGCCTTCAAGCTCTATACCCAGGTTGCGATCCTGACCCAGGGCGGCCCGAGGAGCAGCACCGAAACAGTCGTGCACTACATGGTGCGCACCGGTTTCGAAGAACAGAAGCTTGGTTATGCCTCGGCCGTCTCGGTCATTCTCTTCCTCATCGTTCTCGTCATCGCGCTCGTTCAGCGCCAGCTCCTGAGGCGTTTCGATGTCTGATCTCGCCATCCCCACACTGCAGACCGAGGCACAGCGCGAGCGCTCCGCGATCGGTTCGATGCGCCTTTTGCAGACAGCCTGCATCCTCGTCATTGCGTTGGTGATCGTGTCGCCGCTGTTCATGCTGCTGATCGCAAGCCTAAAGGACGACCGCTTCCAGATTCTGGCCGATATGGGCAGTTTCCGCGCCTTCTGGGTGTCCAATCCGACGCTTTCGAACTTCGCCGAGGTGAGCAATCTCTCCGGCGAGCTCGCTTTTGGCCGCTACCTTCTGAACTCGCTGTTCATTCTTGGCTGCACGGTGGGCGCCGGTCTGATCGTCAATTCCATGGCCGGCTTCGTGCTCGCCTGGGGTACGTTGCGCGGTCGCGCCCTGGTCCTCTCGCTGGTCATCGCACTCTACGTGATCCCGCAGGAGAGCATCATCATGCCGCTCGTTATCATGGTGTCGCGCGCCGGCATGACCGACACTTTTGCGGTGCAGATCGTCCCCTGGGTCGCCAGCCCGCTTTACATCTTCCTGTTCT
Source organism: Sinorhizobium sp. 8-89 (assembly GCF_030124325.1). Lineage (GTDB taxonomy): Bacteria > Pseudomonadota > Alphaproteobacteria > Rhizobiales > Rhizobiaceae > Sinorhizobium. The sequence goes on along the minus strand of NZ_JASKLR010000014.1, from coordinate 10,801 downwards.
ACCAGTTCTTCGCCCAGCTTCCGAAGGAGCTCTTGGAAGCGGCCGAAATGGACGGCGCCTCGGTCTTCCGCACCTATCGTTCGATCTTCCTGCCCTTGAGTCTGCCGGCGCTCGCCACTGTCTCGATCCTCATGGGAATCGAGACGTGGAACCAGTATCTCTGGCCCATCCTGGTAACGCAGACCGACTATGCCCGACCGATCACTGTCGGGATCGCCACATTCTTCGGCCAGGACAGCATCTATTGGGACCGTGCCATGGCGGCTTCCGTCCTGATGATGATCCCGATCCTCGCCCTCTACCTCGCATTCCAGCGCTGGTTCGTGAGTTCCTTTATTGGTTCCGCCGTGAAAGGTTGATCAATGACAAGCGATACAACCCCCTCTTCCCTTCTCGGAGGCAATCTGAAGACCCTGAGGGCGCCCCTGCCCGCCGGGACCACGCTCCACGCGTGGCTGAAGCCAGTCAATTCGGGTAGGACGGCCGAGCTGACAGCGAGCCAGGACGGACAGGAAATTGGTCGCATAACGGCGCGAAACAGCGAGGAGTTCGAGTTCCGGGCGCTGCTGATCGACACAGCCGGCGAAACCTCGTTTAGCTATGACGCCACGACCACCAACCTCTCCGTCGTCTATGCTTTTTCGGAAACGAACGTCTTGGAAAAAGGGATCGTTGTTCTTTACAGCGGTGAAGCCAATTCGACACCACGCGTTCCTGGTAGCTATCACTTCCGCCCGCCTTTCGGCTGGATGAACGACCCCAACGGCTTCGGCCGTTTCGGCGACAAGGTTCATCTCTTCTATCAGCATTATCCCCACAGCCTACGCTGGAACACGATGCATTGGGGCCATGCGGTCTCCGACGACTATCTCCGCTGGAAGCACCTGCCGGTTTTCCTGTTTCCGTCGGCGGAACTTTCGGCTCACGCCGACGGCCGAGGCGGCGCCTTCTCCGGCTCGGCAATTCCGCTTGGTGGAGAGGAGCCCGCAATCCGTGTCTTCTTCACCGAACAGGTCAAAGACCGCGAGCCGGAAGAGCAGATCCAGTTGACCGCCGTCAGCCGCGACCAGATCAACGCCGGGCCGGCGGAGATCATCCTGCCGGAACGGCCGGCCGACCTCGACCTGACGCTCGATTTCCGCGACCCCTATGTGATCAAGGGCCCGGATGGCCGCTGGAAGATGCTTGTCGGTAGCCGCGACCACGAGGGAGGAGTGATCCTGCTCTACGAGACCGCCGATCCGGACGCTGCGGCTGGCTGGACATTCGTCGGGATTCTTTACCGCGAGAACCGCTTCGGCATGACGGCGGCCGAGTGCCCCTGTATCGTGCCGCTTGGTGGTCCAGCCGATGATCCGCAAACCCGCTGGGCGCTGATCTTCGGACTGCTCACCAGCCGCGATCCGGCAACGGCGCGGCGGAATATCACGCTTGCAACGGTGGGTCGCTTCGACGGCCGTACCTTCGACAAGGAATTCGAGCAGGAACTCGATTTCGCCACCGACGCCTATGCCTTCCAGGCCTTCGTCGACCATTCCGGCCCGGTGGGCATCGCGTGGCTAGCGAACTGGACGGAGATTTCGAAGAGGATCGATTTTCCAACGGCCATGACGCTCTCGCGCCGGGTACTGCTTGAACACGGCATGTTACTGACGCCTCCGGTCGAGGCGGTCGAGAGCTTGCGCGAGAGATTGATCGACCAGCGCCGGCTGCTTTCCGGACACAAGATCGAGCTCGCCAATGGAGCTGTCGAAATCATCATCGATCTCGCGGCCCCTGGCGCCGCCTTCGATCTCGAATTTGACCATCCCGACATCGACCTCGGCGTCCGGCTCGATCCGGAGGGCCTGAGCATCGTCTACGAGGTTCCCGACGGCAAATTGCTGCCCCGCTACATCGCGGCCGGAGCAACGCCGTCGACGCTTCGCATATTCCTGGACATCGGATCGATCGAGGTCTTTGCCGATAACGGTCGCTGGACCGGAACCAAGCGTTTGCCTGGATTCGCAGGCGTTCGGTCCGCTTACCTCAGCGCGCCCAAAGGCAATGTCGCCGCTGCAAGCATCTGGCAGCTCAAACTCTAGCAGACACTTAAAGGGAGAGATTTCATGGCATCCGTCTCGATGGATCAGGTTCGCAAACAATACGGCGCCGTTCCGGTGATTCATGACATCTCCATGAACATCGAAGACGGTGAGTTCGTCACCCTCGTCGGCCCTTCCGGCTGTGGCAAGTCGACCCTGTTGCGCATGCTTGCGGGACTGGAGGACATCAGCGGTGGCGAGATCCGCATCGGTGGCCGCCTCGTCAACGACGTGGCGCCGAAGGAGCGTGACATCGCCATGGTCTTCCAGAGCTATGCCCTCTATCCGCACATGACCGTCGCGGAAAACATGGGCTTCGCGCTGAAGCTGAAGGGTCAGGATAGAGCGACGATCGAAAAGAGCGTACGCGAAGCGGCCGACATCCTGGCGCTCGGGCCGTTGCTCGATCGGCTGCCGAAGCAGCTTTCCGGCGGCCAGCGGCAGCGTGTGGCAATGGGGCGAGCAACCGTTCGCCAACCGCAGGTCTACCTTTTTGACGAGCCGCTGTCGAACCTTGACGCCAAGCTCCGCGTCACAATGCGCGCCGAGATCAAGGACCTGCACCAGCGGCTGAAAACCACCACGGTCTATGTGACGCACGATCAGATCGAGGCGATGACGATGGCCGACCGGATCGTCGTGATGCGCGGCGGCAAGGTCGAGCAGATCGGCAAACCGCTCGAGCTCTACGACCGGCCCGCCAACACTTTCGTTGCGAACTTCATCGGCTCGCCGGCGATGAACCTGTTCGAGGGGGCGATCGTGGACGGGCGATTTGTCACTGATGGCGGGGCGGCGCTTCCAATGCCGGAGGGCTATCAGGGCGCGACGGCGGCGGTCTACGGTATCCGTCCAGAGCATCTGACGATCGCCGACAATGGTGTACCCGCCACCGTCGTCGTGGTCGAGCCGACCGGGTCCGAAACACATGTGCTGGCGAAGCTCGGCCCTGCAGACGTGAACCTCGTGCTGCGCGACCGGGTCGAGTTTCAACCCGGCCAGACGGTCATGGTCGCTCCCGACCCAAAAAGGATCCACTTGTTTACATCGCAGGGGCTACGCGCAAACTGATTGGCCTTCCGCTGAGATCACTACACCGCCGACGACACGGCAATGCCGAAACAAACCGCCAACGATCGGCACCTTTCCCCTGCCGCAATCTCATTCGAAAGAGATCGCGTCATCCAATGCTGGCCTTCTCTCCAGCCAGCATCTTTTGGTCGCAAAACAGCCTAGTGTCCTAATTCTGAAGTCCCAGCTATTTTGTTTTGTTTTTCGGCGGTTTGCAGCTTTGCCAGGCAGACGCGTTTGATGGTGGCGAGGATATCGTCGGCCGACTTGGTCCACCGGAGGGGTTTGGCGTTGACCGCTTCGATGTAGGCTGTGATTGCCGCTTCCAGAACGCAGGTTCAGCGGTGCCTACCGGGCCGGATCCGCTTTTCGGTCAGGTTGGCGAAGAAGCGCTCGACCTGGTTGAGCCACGACGCCGCCGTCGGAGCGAAATGGCTGTGCCAGCGGGGGCCGCTTGAGAAAGAAATTGCGGATGGCGCTGGTCTTGTGGGTCGCGTAGTTGTCCATCACGGTGTGGATATCGAGGTCGCGCGGCACGTTGGCTTCGATTTCGCGCAGGAACTTCAGGAATTCGTGCGCGCGGTGACGCTTGAAACAGCGACGGATGATCTTGCCGGTGGCGGCACCCAGCGCGGCGAAGAGCGACAGCGTCCCATGCCGTACGTAATCGTGGCTGCGCCGTTCGATCTGGCCGGGCCGCCTCGGCAGTGCCGGCTGGCTGTGATCCAGCACTTGAATCTGACTCTTCTCATCGACGCAAAGCACCAGCGCCCGCTCGGGCGGGTTGAGATAAAGGTCAACAATGTCTCCTACCTTTTCGACAGCGCATCGGAGGTGAGCCTGAAGCTTTCGGCGCGATGCGGCTGCAGGCCGAAGGTCGTCCAGATGCGGTGGATCGTCGAGGGGGCGCGGCCGACGCCCCGTGCCATCGACCGCAGGCTCAGTGGGGTGCGTCCGGCGGCGTCTTCTCCAACGTCAGCCGCATCGTCTCGGCTATTTCCGCATCGCCGATCTGCCGCGGGACACCGGGACGCGGCTCGTCGTAAACACCGTCAGCCGCAACTCGGCAATGCGTCGTTTCCATTTGCCCACGGTGTTTGGCATCGCGCCAAGCCGCGCGGCAATCTCTTGTTCTCGACACCGACACCGTCACCGACCAACGCGGCCATTTTTGTGCGGAATAGAGTAGCTGCTTCCGGATTTTAGTTTTGACATTTCCTTGATCAGTGTTAGTCGAGCAACCAAAAGGTCGCCGCTCTCGACCCGCCTGGGTGACGGTTTCCCATCCTGACTTCCAATTGGAGAAGAAAATGACAGAAACCACGCTCGGTGCGAGCAACGAACTCTTTGTTGAACTGGCCGCGGAAATCGTAGCCGCCTATGTGAGCAACCATGTGGTTCCGGTTACCGAGCTTCCGACGCTTATCGCCGACGTCCATTCCGCGCTCAACAACACCACGGCCCCCCCGCCGGTGGTTGTTGCCGTTGAGAAGCAGAAGCCTGCGATCTCGGTCCGCAAGTCGGTGCAGGACGACCAGATCACCTGCCTCGAATGCGGCGGCACATTCAAGTCGCTGAAGCGCCATCTGATGACCCACCACAAGCTTTCCCCGCAAGAGTACCGCGAGAAGTGGGATCTGCCGGCAGACTACCCGATGGTCGCACCCGCTTACGCCGAAGCCAGGTCGCGCCTCGCCAAGGAAATGGGCCTTGGCCAGCGTCGCAAACGTCGCGGCAAGTAAAGCGCTTGAGCCTCGCCGCGCGATCCCTGCGTCGGGAGGGACCTTTTACCACTGGACCGCATCGCCCCAAACACATAGAAGAAGTTCTTCATTCTCACGATGCCCGCAACAAGCCGGCCGCTGGCTATGCCGACGCGAATCGATACGGAGCGGTCATGCGGATCATGCAATCGGCCATTGTTGGCGCGTTCGTTGGCAGACTCTGTATTAATCGGATCAGCCGGCGTGGTTTCACCTGAGTCAGGCGTTCCAGATGCTTCATTTGAATTGAACAGATGCGGCGCCGTCTCTTCCACTTCGCGGGCCAAGGCCTTGAGATCTGTGCCTCCCCAGATTGAGTTCGTCTGGGCTTTTGACTGTCGTCGCCCCGACTTGAATGCAAAAACAACGAATCTCCGCTGTGGCATCTTCATCTATTTTCGATCCCAAGCAAAACCGTGAAAAGGCAACGCCGGTTGGCGCGCTTCAACTCCTTGCCAACCGCGCAGTTGGCGTGCATTCACCCGGCAAGAGTGGCGAAACAGCAGGGGTTGATTTGCCGCCACAAATTCAAATGGGGGCAAATTCAACCTACTGGCGTAACACGAAGGGCGCAGAAGAAACTGTCGTCCCCGGTCCTGGTTAGTTCAACCCGAGCCTTTTGCGCAGTTCGGCATTTTCCGCTCGCAACTTTTCCGCCAATAGCTTGCGGAGCCTCTGGTTTTCCTCTTCGAGCTGGACAAGATCTGCCAACTCATCGCCGGCCGGTACCGGCTTGGTGTCCTTGGTGTCCTTTAGTTCGACAGGCTTCGCGGCACCCTTCCAATGATAGTAGGTTTGCTCCGATATGCCGGCGCTCTTGATAGCGTCCTTGAGGGTGCTGCCTTCGGTGACTTGCGCCTCGATCAGCTTGAGCTTCTCGCTCTTCTCTTTCTCGCTATACCTCTTGGGTTTAGCGGCCGGCGTCTTTGATTGAGCTTGTTCGGAAGCCGCCTTCTGGGGCCGTGGCGACCTCTGCTTCTTAGCCGTTGGTGCTTTCACTTCCGCGCCTGTCGCTACAGCCGCAGCAACCGGTCCCGCACTGCTCTCGTCAGCCATCAGCAATTCCTCCTTTAGTCATCGCCCTGTTTTCTCCTGAGTGCACCACAGAGTCAACACAACCATTGGAGTCCTGCTTTACGGATAGTTGATGTTGGGCTTGTGCCTGGAGCCTGACGGCCGACGGCGCGTGAAAGGCTCCCAGTTCTCACCTCAAATATCGGGCGCCTGCTTACCACTGTTCCCAATTGACGATGGTGCGACCCCTACACGTTGGAGCAGGTTCGACGCGAGCGCGAACGGTATCGCGCAGTATGGGACCGCAGGGCACCGCCTTCGAGAGATCACCCCGCCCGTCACGGCAAGGCGAGCGTCAGCTTCAATTGCTTGGCCATCTCTTCTGGTTTTCTACCGTCATCCTTGGATACGCAGTATAGATCCCCGATGAAATTGGTTCAAAAGTAATACTTGAAAATAGACTCGACCGGAAAGTCGTTCTCTGGTTCTATCCTGACATACTATTTCTGGGTCGCTTTTGAGGTCGGCGCAAATGGCTTACGATTGGGATGGAAAGCGTACACGTCGGCTTCAAATGCTCAGGTTCATGGGGGCTCTGGCGATACCTGCTCTGCTATTCGGGTCCGCCATTGCGGCACTGGAGTGGACCTACACAGATGGTCAGGCCATAAGGACGGCTCAATTTCGATAGGTCTCCAGCGAAGCTGCACCCTTTCAAATCAGTCTGAAACGCAGGGGCAAATGGTCTCCCGTCGCATCGGGTGCGGAGGAGGGGGAATGATGAATTCAGCTCAAAGCTTGAGTTTCGATCCAATTGGACCTGAGGAGTTTGAGATTATCGAAAAGGCCTTCCAAGACGAGCTTTGTCATGCAAGTCTGAAGAAGCCGAAGCGCTCGCCGCGAAGCTGATCAATGCTTATCAAGAAGGAATTCGCGACGACTTGGGGCCTGAGTATTGTCGCTGGGCGAGCTGAGGCGCGCTCGCAGCGGCGAATATAGACTGAGGGTATTGGATGGCCGCCTGCTCAGCAGGCTCTCGAGTTCATTCAAGCGTGAGGCGGCGAGCACCTCGAGTAGAGCGAAACAATCATCGACGGCGCGATGGCTATCGTGGACGTAGCCACTTTGCCCAATGAGATAGCCGAGCTTGGTGCCCGAAACCGCGCGCCGCGCAATCGACTTCCCTGACGGAACAGGCCCATGCCTTGCCGGAAAACATGCTTGAGAGCGCCTCGCAGAACGGCCGATCGAAGCCGGCATTGTGGGTGATCACGAGCTCGGCCGGGTCGAGCAGCGCGCGAAGCGCGCCGGCATCGATCATCAGCCCGGCAACCATCGCGTCGGTAATTCCTGTGAGGCGGGTGATTTCAGGGGGATCGGGATAGTTGGCCGTTGCAGGTCGCCGTAAACACCTGTGACGTCGCCGATATGACCCTCGTCGTTAAAGGTGAAGGCGACTGCGCCGATTTCGATGATCTCGTCCCTGCTATGGTCGAGGCCTGTCGTCTCGGTGTCAACGATCACGCCAATGCTGAGATGCCATCGGCCTCCAGTGTGCTCGGATTTGGGCGCACCAGTAGGGTGCGGATCATGCGTCAGGATAGAAACCGAGGGAGACTCTGGCAACGCATGAGGTCAGCAGAACAAAACGCACAAACCAAAATGCCCGGAAATCTCTCGAAAAAAACACACCGCCCAAGCGACACCGCCTTCGTTCCGACCGAAATACCTGCACGTTGACCGAGGCTGCCTGACCGACAGGGAAACAGAGGAGACGATGTTGGGCGAATCGCGTTTGAGCAATGAGGACCGGAAGCTGGAGCTGACGAGCAGGATCGTCGCGGCTTATCTAAGCCACAATGTCGTTCCTGCCGGCGATCTTTCCAATCTTATCCAGCAGACGTATTCCTCGCTGAGCGGCACGTCTTCGCGACATCAGGCTGAACCGGCCGTCGAAGAACAGCGCCCGGCCGTTCCGATCAAGAAGTCCGTAACAGCCGATTTCATCATCTGCCTGGAGGATGGTCAAAAGTTCAAATCCTTGAGACGCCACCTGATGGCAAAGTACGGCCTCACTCCAGAGCAATATCGTGAGAAATGGGAGCTCCCGGCTGACTACCCCATGATTGCTCCAAGCTACGCCCAACAACGCTCCGAGCTTGCGCGCGCCTCCGGGCTGGGCAAGAAACGCGCAGAACCAGACCCAAAGCCGCATCCTGTCGCAAGAAGATCAGCCTGACGTTTTGCTGAGCCGCGGAAACAGCTGCCCGTCGGTGGCGACCACGCCCACGACGGCCGAGCTCGGTATATACGGCACTCCATCGTGGAGAGAGCCCGTGTTCGGGTTGGGGTCAGCGATGCTCGCTTCCGAGTCGGTAGCCGCCGGCATCCTCGCTCAGCGACACCAGCCGATCCAGGGCCGACGCGCTTGGCATCACGAGTTGCCTTGAAAGCCGCAACATCCGTTGCTCTCAAGCGCCGGTAGCTGCCAACCTTTTCCGCTGGAAGTTCACCAGCATCGACCGGTCGGACCAGATACTGCCGAAACGTTGAGAATATCCGCCGTAGCCTGCGTTGACAGCATTTCCTCGTCCCGCAGCACCGTCACCGGCCGCCCCTCGGCGAGAAGCGCGGCGGCCTGATACATGGCCTCCGCCAAGGCATGCGGCAGTTCCAAGCGCTCGCCATCGGCATCGATGACCTGAACGAGTCCTTGCCGCTTCTTGGACCTCACCCCGCAAGAGCGATGCGACACGCGCAGCAGCCGACCTCTCGGGTGCCGGAATGGCATTCGAGGTTTTGGTGGAATTTTTGTTCGACGATGTGCGATGCAATACAGCCATACCGACAGCATGGCGCATAAACGCAACCAACCTGTTCTCTGATCGATCGCGAAATTTGCATGAGTGCCTATGCTGGTCGCCGTTCTTGACGACAACGTCCTCTTATCCTTCGTGGGGCCTGGCCAGTTCAAGTTTCATGACGTTGGTTTAGATGATGTCGACGAGGCTCACACGAAGATCGTTGATGGTGGCGGCAAGGCCCGGTGCTCTCATCAACGGTACGATGCGCACCGCCGACAATTTCGAGATGGCGCGGTCAAATATCGCAAGGTTCGTATGCCCATTCAGGCGGGATGGATAGATGATGCCGTCCGGCACGGATCGGTGCTCATGGAAAGCAAGTGACCACGTCCGCGCGAGGGTTTGGCGGGAGGATTTCGCGACATCCGTCGGCACTCCCATCCTGAGAGCGTGGTCCTCGCGGAGATCAACAAGACGGAGATCAGCTATCGTCTCAATCTCTGCGTAGCGCCGCGCGTAGATCTCCTTTTCATCGATCGGGAGATCACCCACGAGGCCATCGCGTCGATCACGCAGGACCGCTTCCAGGAAGCAAACCTTGAGTGTCTCGCCCAAATAGACGACGCCAAACCGCCTTGCCGGGCCGCGCCGGCGGGGATCACTGAACCGGCTCGGCGTCTTTCCGTATCCTAACGGGTCGGGAAAGGCGCTCGCATAGATTCGTCCAAATCGACGACCGGCAGGAACAATCTCAATGTCGAGCGCGGAATCCTCGAAACCCGCGGGCGGCTTGATTATGGCCATTCAGCGAAATTCACCGCGGGCGATACCCTCGGCCGCTGCAACCACTTCGTCGGCTCGATCGCGCTTCAACGCGTTGAGGCCCGTCCGGCCATTCAAAGCGCCGTGCGGAGTGATAAGGAAGCGGTAAACCGCCCATGCACCGCCCAGGACCTCGTGCAGCTTCGGAAGCGCAGCATAAGGTCGACCGTCCCGATCGAGTTGCCATGACGGAAAACGGAAGCCCCGCTTAGCGCCGTCGAGACCGAGAACCTGCCCGTTTTGGCGCTTTGTGTTGACGGTGACGCGCGAAACGCCGAGCAGGTTCGCGAATGCCTCCGCGCTCAGCATATCGTCCTCCGCGAGAATGTCCGCCACGCGACGCCGGCCACGTTCCCGCGCGGCAGCCAACGCAACCTGGAGTTCGTCATCCGGCTCTGGCACGTCCTCTACCGGAACCGCGTCCTGATCAGATAGCGGCTCTTCTTCAACGACTGAAATCGTCTGCGCTCCGGCCAGCGGATCCACGACGACGCGGAAACTGACCTGGTGGCCGGCCTTTCGGCTCAGCTTAACCGCCTTGGCGTACTGTCTGATCAGGGCCTTCTCGAAATCGGCTTTCCGTGGCAGCTTCATCGAGAGCGCAATGGTGGAAGAACCACTTCGTGGCTCGTTGGCTAGAGTTTTCGTAGTGGGCATGGTCTTCAGCCTCCTGTGCTATAACTTAGGCAGGTTGCGACAGTTCGTCAAGTTTGTTAAGTTCGTAAATCGCCCTTTTGGCCAGCCCTAGTGGCCCGAAGCTCTGGTTCGCCTAGATTTTAGCGAGAACCATGATCACCATGCGCCTTCGGCGATCGACTCAGGCAAGCGAGTTGATCGAAAGAGCTGCCGCTTTGGATGGCCAGCATTGGCTGAACAGGAGCGGGTGAATGGCGCGTGACCCGGAAAGGTCCTGCCGGCAGCGAGGATTCCCCTTCGGGCACGAGTCCGTCGCCTGAGCTGATTGGCCTCGCCCCGTTAAGCCGCCGTATTCGATTTCCACGTGCATGGCCTGTTCCTGGAACAGCGGGACGCCGAGCGTCTTGCCGAGCACCAGTTCCGGCTTCGGATAGACGACCGCTTCCTTGCTTGGCCGCCTTAGATAGCCGACGAGGTTCCGAGCCCTCTAAATGCTAAGGAGCACAGCCCCTCCGGTCATCCCCGCCCCGGCCGCCGTCAGCAACAGCTTCTCCCCGGGCACGAAGGAATTGGAATTGTGCGCAAGGGACAACTAGAGTGGGATCGT
>NZ_JASKLR010000013.1:142294-161552 GCF_030124325.1 Sinorhizobium sp. 8-89 | reverse complement strand
AACATGTTCATTTCATGCGCCCAGGAAAACGGCATGGCATGACCGGTCACGGCTATATCGAGCGTCGCGACGCCCGGGATGAGCAGCGGCGGCAGCGTCGTTTCACGCGACTGTTGCCGGCCAAGGAAAGCTCTGGTGACGACATAGGCCAAGGCGAAGGTCAGGGCGGAAGCAGCTATCCAGACGCCTTGCGAGACGAGCGGACTGTAGCGGTTCAGGAAGGCCGATTGCAGAAGCAGGCCAATAGCGACCGTGGCGAAGAAGTTGCTCTGGATCGGATGCGAGAACTCCGAGGAGACGTGAGAGGGGTGCAGGATCCACTTGGCGAAATAACCGACTGCGAGGCCCAGGAAGATAAAGGTGCCGAGCCAGCCGATATATTCGCCGGGCAGACCCGGCAATCCTATGGAGTGGGTGGCTTCGCGCCACGCCAGACTCAGACCGGTGATGCCCATCACCGAGCCGAACAGGTTGATTGGGAGCTGGGAGATCGAACGCCTGGTCAGCGGCTTACTGTTCGAAACGTTGATGGATTGGATGGTCATCGGCTGCTCCTGTCTGAAAAGATGCTGACAGGATTAAAACACGCAACGCCTATGTCTTAAATGGAACTAACAGGACGATTTCAGACTCATCGGATATGTTTTCGGCCACCGGTCTCCCCTGACGGCAACAGGCGCATTCAGGGCGTCGTGGAACCGCTCCATGGTTGCTCTGTATTCGCCGTGACCGCCATCAATCGGGATCGGCCCCGCCGGCGAGAATGGCCCAGTCCGGCGTTCTGGGAGAGCCTCGATTGAAGCGAACCGGCCGCGGCTTCAGGCTGCTTGTGTGCTTGTTACGGGGTATTCCTGCCAATCTCCGTATGTTTTCGGCCATGCACGTTCAAGCTGTGGCGGCTGTCCCCTGCGAGACACTAAATGCCGAAAACCACGCGCATCATCAGCGCCGGTGTTGGAGTGATCCACCCCTCCCCTCGCCAAGGAATTCTAACGCTATGCCGACGAACATTCTGATTCTCCCGATCACCATGTCGAGCTTTATGGGTGCGATATCGCGCTCGGCTTGCGAAGGTGCGATCCAGGGTGGAGGTACTGTTACCATCAAGGCTCTCGGCGGCCTTTACGCCGTTGATTTGCAGGAGGAAGCTCGTGAGGAATTCGCGATCCCCGAGTTTGCGCGGTCCGAGGATCTTTTTGAGGTCGACGGTATATTGCTGCTCCTGCGCGACGCGAGCGACGCCATCCAGGTGATCCGCTTTCTTAGACAGGCGGCCAACTCACCGGAATACCGGCTTTTCATCGGTAAGCTGGGCTCCGTATTCGTAGTGCCCGGCGCTGAATCGCAAGATCCGGAAGATTGGCGCAAGGAACTGGCGTACGAAATGATGAAGCTTGGCATGATCGTGGCGGAGCTCCCCTACCGCTTTCTAATCGGTAACAAGCTCGACGGCGCTGGCGGCAAGGCAGCCGTAGGCCCGAGCCTCGTTCAGCTTGTCGCCGCGCGTATGCATGCGCGCCACATCGCCGCCCTTACGAGGCGGATCGATCCGGAGCGCTGTTCCCAAGCCGAACTCATCGGATGACGTGTTTTGTAGACCAAAGCTTGCGGCGGCACAAAGAGGATCGGGACACGTAGACGTAATAAGGTCGCCAGAGAATTGGGGGCCGTCAAATTGGGCATAAAAGATCGTGACCGCCGCAGGGCGCGTGAAGATGCAGCGCGCATTGCCGAACTCCTCTCCAACCCCCGCGGCCCCGGCTCGGATGACTTCTATCTGCTTGAATTCATGGAGCTTCGGCGCAGCCGGATGAATCGCCGCGAACCGCACTTGCTGCCGTGCCGGCACCCATCTCCAGGGCGACCATAGCTGCCGCCATGGGCTTGGCCCGTCGCTCTGATACTCTCATGTGATCCACGCTGCAGTCACCTCTGGCGCAGTCATGCGCCCAAGAGGCAGCAACAGATCACGACGCAGGATGCCGGCGGGAATACCGCGCACGCTTTTCGAATTCCGCTCAGCTAACAGCCTTTCGCGAGATTGATAATTTCTGTAGAAATAATCATCAAGAAGCGAAACCATTGTCCGTGCTGAGCATTTGTGCAGGGACTTCGGGTCGGTCTTGGCGGACGCCTTACGCATTCGGGTACTTGCAAGGGACAACGGATCAGGAGGCGCGCTTGCTCTACGATGTCGCAGTTGTCGGTTCGGGGTTTTCGGCGATCGCGGTGACGATCAATCTGCTCCATCTGCTGCCAGCCTCCACTTCCATCGCGGTCGTCGGCGACGACCCCGGGTTTGGAAGGGGCACCGCCTATCGGACGGAGTTTTATGTTCATCGGTTGAATGTCCCTGCCGGGCGCATGAGCGTCGTTCCGGAGAAGCCCGACGATTTTGTCGAATGGCTTGAAGAGCATATGAAACAGGTTTCCGCGGACGGTTTTGCTTCGCGCGGAGACTATGGCCTCTATCTCCGCGACCGGCTGGCGTCGCTGTTGCGCGGTCACGAGCACCGCGCGGGAGTGGATTTTGTCAAGGCCAAGGCGACAAATTGCGTTCAATGCAGCGAGGCGGGACTTGTCTTTCATCTCGACAATGGTGCTGAACTGAGCGCGCGAAACGTTGTGCTCTGTCTCGGCATCGGCAATGCCGATCTGCCGCTCCCGGCGGGAAAAATCGACGCTGGTGTCGAAAGGCGCATCGTGCGCAATCCCTGGCGGCTGAGCTGGCTCTCGAAGGTTGGCCCCAGCGACACGATCTGCATTCTCGGATCCGGTTTGACGATGATCGATCAGGTGCTTGCATTGAGGGTTCACGGTCACCGGGGGCGAGTCCGCGTCCTGTCGCGCCGTGGGCTTCTTCCGCATGCGCATCCGCCGGCAGATCGTCGGGCGCCGGCCGTCGAGCCAAAGCTTGGGCGTTCGCGAGAAATCAGTGCCTTGCTCGCGGGCTTCCGCATGCAGGTTCGCGACGGAGCCGATTGGCGCGGCCTGATGGATGGCTTGAGACCAGTGACGCAAGAGCTGTGGCAGCAACTGACGAAAGAGCAACGCGCCCGCTTCCTGCGCCACGGCCTCGCGTGGTGGAACATCCATCGCCATCGGATTGCCCCGCAGATATCTTCGCGCGTCGACGCGTTGAAAAGGGATGGCATCGTCACGGTCCACGCCGGCTTTCTGGAGACGATCCGGGAAGGCCCCCGCGGTGCACTGGTCTCCTATAGAGAAAGGCAAAGCCGCCAGCCCCGATCGTTCAATGCAGATTGGATCGTCAACTGCACCGGCATGGAGCGAGCCGGCGTCAAGCACTCGCCGCTGCTTCGGCAAATGCAGCGGCAGGGGTTGATTACCGCCGACGAGCTCGGCCTCGGTCTTTCTGTCGACACGGAATCCCGTGTGCTTGGTCTGCAGGAAGAGCCGCAGCCGGGACTTTATGCGGTAGGCGCTTTGACTGCCGGTCAGTTCTGGGAAATCACGGCGGTTCCGGATATCCGGGTCCAGGCGAAGAGCGTGGCAAGCGCGATCGCCGCGACGTTGCGGGCTGCGCCATCGAGAGCAGCGAAACGCACATCCTGATTAGGGCCGGATGGGTGTGCGCGGTTTCCCGTCTGGAATTCCTAATGCAAAAGCCGTTCGCGTTCACGTTCGTAGTAGCGTTCAAGCGACGGCAGTTCCGTCTTGAGCTGTTCGAACAGCGGGTCCTCGGCGCTAACCGAGCCTCGATACTTCGCTTCGATAAAATGGCGGTGGCGTTCGAGCGCGACCTCGTTGGCACCATCGGCGACTGTGAACACCGGCGAGACCTCGCTTCGCCCCTTCACGGTGATCCGGTCGATTTCGGCGATCGGAAATTTCACCGCCGCGAGCTTCGCCGTGCGCTCCCCGAGCAGCAGCGAGATGCCATAATCCTTCGACGCCCCTTCCAGACGCGACGCGAGATTGACCGCATCACCAAGCGCCGAATAGTCGAAGCGCCGGGCAGAACCCACGTTGCCGACGATGCAATCGCCGGTGTTGATGCCGATTCCGATGCGCAAGGTCTTCGGCGGGCGTCCTGCCGCCCGTGCTTCGGCTTCCAGTTCCGCGTTCAATCGGTCAAGCGCGGCGAGCATGTCGCGCGCCGCCTCAACGGCGTGGACGGCATGATGGGGGTCGTCGAGCGGAGCGTTCCAGAAGGCCATCAGGCAGTCGCCGATATATTTGTCGATCGTGCCGCTCCGGTTGAGCACGGCCTCCGACAGCGGCGTCAGCAGCCGATTGATAAGCGTCGTCAGCCCCTCCGGATCGTTCTTCATGTCTTCCGAAATCGTCGTAAAGCCGCGAACGTCGCAGAAGAGGATCGATAGCGTGCGCTTCTCACCACCGAGTTTCAGTTGCGAAGGATCCTGCGCCAGCCGCTCGACGAGCGCGGGCGAGAGATATTGCGAGAAAGCGCGTGTGATCTCCCGCCGCCGTTTGCGTTCCTCCGCATAGTCGAGACCCGCCTGTCCGACCGCCACGCCGAAGAAAGCCAGCGCGGGGCCGAGCGGCGAGACGAAGATATGGCCGAGGCGCATCAGGCCGTAGCTTGCAAGGAAGATCAGGGTGATGGCAACGGCGCCGTAGCCGAGTGTCCTCCAGCTCGTCGATCTGGAGACTGCCAGAGCCGCCGCCAAGGCGGCAAGGATGATCGCCGGTATGGCAATCGTCGTACCAGATCGCTTGATGAACAGCCGGTGCACGAGATTGTCGTAGATCGTCGCCTGGATTTCGACCCCGGCGACGAGGCCGCGCGAAAACACCGTGTCGGAGGTGGCGAAGGCATCCACTCCGCCCTCCGCGAGCGTCGGTGCATTCTGCAGGCTCAGCCCCACGATGACGACGCGATCGCGAAAGGTGCCCGGCGGCAGAAAATTTTCCGGATCGAGTGCCTGGTAATAGGAAACGGTCGGATAGGTGCGCGCCCGGCCGAAGGTCTGGATCAGGGCCCTCCTCGGCGGCGGTGCCGGGTCTGCTCCGGCGACGGTCGCGAGCGTCACAGCGAAGCCGTCCGTGTAGGGTGGAATCTGCCTGAGCGTACCGTCGCCGCTAAGATTGACAGAGGCGATGCCCATTTTCGCTCCCTTGCCCGTGAAAAGCGGCAGGGGTTCTGTACGGACGAACTGGTCGGCCTGCGGCGTCTCGATCACCGACTGATCGCCGGCAAGCACGACGTCGGGCCCGAGGGCCTCGGCCAGCGCCGTGTCGTTTTCCGGGGCGGCGGCCGGCTCGGCGAAGATGACGTCGAGCGCAATCGCCCGCGCGCCGGCGCGCCTCAAGGATTCGATCAGGCGGGCATGCAGGGCGCGCGGCCAGGGCCATTGGCTGCCGATTTCCGCCATGGATGGCTCGTCGATCGCGACGATAATGGGACCATCTTCAGGAAGCGCGGGCCGGCCGATAATCGAGAGATAGTCATAGGCGCGCAGATCGACGAGCGACCAGCTGCCCGTCAGGGAGACAAGCGAGACGAGGGCGGCGACGAAGGTGGTCAAGACGGCAAGCTTCATCCGCCGCGTGGAGCGGCGAATTCGATCGATTGCCGCGGAAAAGCGTTGGGGGACGAGCGCTGGAGCGGGAGCGTTCATCAGAACCGCACTTTGACGGTGCCCTTGACGGTAGGCCCCCAGCCGGGGAGGCCGTCTCGCACCTCGAACTCTTCGTCAAGCAGGTTGAAACCGGCGAGTTCCACTTCGAACCGTTTGTCGAAGGGCTCCCATAGGAGGGATGCGTCGAGGGTCCAGAAGTCGTCCAGGGTCGTGGTGCCGCCGAAACGCTCGCCAATATAGTTTGCTGCGACCGTCGTCCTCACGTTGGCGGTGCTGACCCAGGTCAGTGCCACCTGTCCCGAGTTTTCCGGCAGGAACGGGAGGTCGCCACCGCTCCCTGTCGAGAGGTCCTCGCTTTCGGTGCGGGCAGCAGTCGCCGACAGGCCGAGGCCATGGCCGAGCGCCATGTTGGCCGTCAGCGCCACGCGGTCGACTCTGGCCCTGTCGAAATCGAACTCGTTCGGCATGAACAAAATGGAAAACGGAATCGCGATCGAGCCGTTGCGGATTTCCTGATGCTGGTAATCGACCGCGGTGAAAAGCCAGTCGCTCCACTCTGCATCCCATCGCAGGGCGAGGGTATCGGCATAACCCTCCGTACCGATGAGGAACTGGTTCGGTTGGAGGCCGACGATGCCAATGGGCGCGAGGGTGGCGGAGCCGAAATTGTAGCCCTCGCGTTGAACGGCTGCGCGCAGCCAATGGCCCTCGGCCGGCGTCCAGGCGACACCGAGCTTCGGTTCAAGCCGAATATTGTCGTCGTTGACGTCCTCGATGTAGCGCGCAAAGAGCGCGCCCTCCACCTTCAGGTCCGGCGTGATCTCGTACAGGCCGTCGACATAGGCCCTCATGACCCCTGTGGTGGCGGATAAACTCGTGGAGTTGGACGGCGTCGGAGGAGGGATAAGATCGTAATACTCCGCCTTCGCTTCCGACCGGACGGCGCCGGCCTCAATGCCATAGCGCCACGTCAGGTCACCGTCTCCGTAAAGGTGGTTCAACGCCCCAATGTAGCTCGTTTCCTTCTGCTCACTCCTCAGGTGCACAAGATCGGGAAACGGGATGTCCGAGAAAACCAGCTTCGAGGCTTGATCGACCTCCCGGTCGCTGAAGAAGAACGCGGCATTGGCGATATTCTGATATCCAAATGTATGACTCCAGGCGACGCCGGAGATCAGGCTCGAGCCGCTGTCGTTGTTCAGCTGGTCGGCGGTAAGTGGGAATATGTCCGGATCCGGAATGTCGAAAATATTCCGGCTGTCATCCACGTCCGCCATGCTCAAGAAGGCGACCACCCGATCGTCGGGTGATGGGGTTGCGGTCAGATAGGCGCTGCCGCTGATCAGGCGTGACTCACGATCGACCTCGAGGCTGCTTCCGAGGTCGACGGTATCGTGCGGCTCCGTCCATTGCAAATTGCCGAACACGCTGATCGGGAATGGCGAGAAGGTGAATCCCCTGACTTCGGCTTCACCGACCCAACCGGCGTGATCCTCGTCCGCCACGACACCGCCGCCGAGGTCGACTTCGAAGAAGGGGGTTTGAAACAGGTCGGCCGCGCGTGCGCGGTCAGCCAACATATGCGGTTCGATCAAAAGTCCCTGGAAGAAGGCCGAGAAGCTCGATGGGTTTTGCGAATTGGCGACCGGACTGCCGTCAAAATCATATGCATTGAACAGAGGATTGATGCTGCCGCGGATTGCCTGATCCACATAGGCCGCACCGACAAACGGATCGAACACGGCATCGCCGTAGTATTGCCCCCAGGCGTCGAGACCCTGCAGACGAAAGGCGTTATTGAGCGTCGAGCCCGCTTCCTGGTTGGCGCCCAGAGCTGCCGTGTCGCCACCTTTGGCGCGGGTGCGCCGCATGGTTTCCTGGGCATAGCGGATGGCCGCATCCGCATCATACTCATCGATCGCAATTATCGTACGCACCTGCGAGACGACAGGATCGTTCGGATCGAGCCTGTCGGCGTTTTCGAGGGCCTGGGCCGCCGGGATGCGATCACCCTTCTCATAATGTGCGGCGGCGAGCAGCAGTTGGGCATTGGAATAGGAAGGATTGGCCGTCGCGCCCGCGAGCAAGTCGTTGACTGCCTTGTCGAGATCGCCGTTTTGTAAATGGTAACGGCCGCGCGCGATGAGCGTCAGGTCGAAGGACGGATCGGCGGCCAGTGCCGCGTCGATCTCGCGCTTGGCTTCTTCCATACGGTATTCGTCCAGATACTGGATGGCGAGGTTCGCATGATAGAGCGGGTCACCGGGGTCGAGGGCGATAGCCTTTCTGAAGGCATTCTCTGCCGCACGATTGTCGCCGCGGATCCCCTGGATAAGACCGAGCGAATTCCAGATACGCGCGTAGCCCGGTGCGATCTCCAGGGCGCGTTCGAGGTCGGCCTGTGCACCTTCGCGATCATTTTCGACATAGAAGCGGTAATTGGAGCGCGCTTCAAGCGCCGTCGGATCTTCCGGATCGATCGACAGTGCCCTCTCGATGCCGCTTCGCATTTCTTCCCGATCGTAAAGAAGCATTGCGAACAAAGCGCGGGCAGCCGGCAGCATGGGATCGTCGGGATACCGATTTTCCGCCTTCTTGATCGTCTCGATCGCGGCGCGGATGTCGGTGCGGAACCCCGCGGTCCACGCCTCGGCCAACGTGCCGTAAGAACCAGTGGCTTGACGCGGCGGCTCTTCGACCCGGTCGGGATTAGCAAGAGCGCGGGCGAAATAGCCACCATAGGAGGCAATGGAGCGTCGTTTGGCATCGAGCCCGGGAGCCGCCCGTGCGAAGAGCTTTGCGGCTTCTTCGTAGCGGTCTTCCGAACCGGCGATCAGACCCTCAATGAGATCCGCGCGCGCCGATTGCGAGGGCGAGAGACCGTGGCGGCGCGCCTGCGAAAGGGCCGCCCGAGCCTTCTCCCGCCCGTCGAGCGGAAGGTAGATCTCCGCGAGCGTCAGCCAGTCTTCCGCCGATCGAGCTGCCTCGGGCATCGACTCGATGCGCGCGCGTTCGCGCCGCATATCGGCAACCCTGAGCGGCGTCGATGGCATCCAGACGAAGGCATCGCGCAGCGACAGATGGAAGAGCATCTGCTCGCGGTCTTTTGGCGTGACGATCACGATCTTGGTCGGCGCGCTGCCGATCGATGCCACGGCGCCTTCGCCCTGCTTCACGGTCACGCTACCATAGGCGTTGCTTAGCTCGACGACACCCTCGAGCACGACGAGCGAGGTCTTGCCGTCGCCGCCGACGGTCAGCGTCCAGTCCGTCCCACGGATGGCGGCGGTTGCGGCGGGTGTGTCGATCACCAGGCCTTCACCGCCACGCTCGGCACGTGCCCAGATCGTGCCTGATTGCAATTCCAGGTTGGAGCCGCCTGCGCCGATCTGTTTGACCCGCATGGCGGTGTTGCGTCCGAGCCGGATCTGCGTGTGGTCTCTGAAGAGGACGGCGAGCGCGCCCACCGCGTTGGTGCGCAGGACATCGCCGGTGAGCAGGTCCTGGGCGAGGTCAACGACCCGCCAGTTGGAGACGTCGACGAAGCGAACCTCCTCGCCGGATTTGCGGGCGATGACGGAGCCGGCTGCGGGCGCCGGTCGCGGTATCGGTTCGGCAAACGTCGGCCACGGCGCAAAGAGCGCCATGGCGGCAAGCATGACCCCCGATAACTTTCCCCTCACTGCCGAGTTCCCCACCTCGCCTTACGAATCCAGTGGATTTTTAGGAGAAAAAAGTCAAGTTCCCTGTGGTGCGACGGCCTTTTTTGTCGCTACGGTGTATTAAGAGGGAAACAGTGTGAGGGGGCTGGTGTAAATGGGGATTAGCGAAAATTTATACAACATTGACCTTTCGGATGAAGTATTGCCGCTGGAGCTCGGGCCAAGCGCCTATTACGATCATATCCGGAAGATCAATGACGTCTTCTACGATCAAATAAAGATGTCGGACCAGAAGGCGGCCTATATCTTCACGTTCATGTTTGCCTTCCTGATCAGCTCGGCCGAGGGACGAAACGTGTTCACCTGGCAACGCTATCTCGGCGATGATCCGTTGGCGATGATTTTATCGGCATCGCTGGCGCTTGCTTCAATCTTTTCGATCATTTCGGCGATCCTCGTCGTTCTGCCGCGAAAGAGCGCGACGTCGACGACACTCTTCTGGGGCGGCTGGCTGTCGCACCGCGATACGTTTCGCAAAGCGGCGACAGGCGGCGAAACGGCCTATCTGTTTCAGCAATATATCGAGAATGCTGACGCCCTCGCGTCGATCGCGTGCAGCAAATACCGCTTCGTCAATTTCGCTTTTCGGGGATTGATTGTCACGGTGCTTGCCTATGTGGCGATCCTGGTGACGGGCTAACATCGGTCTGCAGCATAGCGTCTCGACGGGCGGCGAGCGTCTCTTAAGTTCATGTGACGTTGTGGAAAACGCTTTTGGACACAGATAGATCGCGCTTTTCGATTGTTCGCGAGGGATTGTCGACCGGAGGTGCGTCCCTGGCTTTGCCTTGGAAAAGCCCAATCGGCAACTAAGGGTGCGACTCCTACCGTCTGCCCACCCCTTCCTGCGCGTAGTTCGCTGAACGATCGAGCGCCGGCCACCGCTGCCGATTCCGAAAAGGAGACCATGTATGAAGAAGAGTTTTGCCGTGAAGGCGTCCGTCGCGGCGCTGGTCCTCGCGGGGACGATGGCCGCCAATGCTGCCGACTTCCCAGGCTATCCGGCTCCAGCGCCGGCGCCGGCGTTGGAGCCGGATCTGCATGGTGGCGTGAAGATCGGATATCTCGACTGCAATATCGGCGGCGGTGCCGGCTATGTTCTTGGCTCGGCAAAGGAAGTTGATTGCGTCTTCCGGTCCACCCTCGCTGGCGAGGCTTCGGATCACTATCAGGGCGAGATCAGGAAGCTCGGTATCGACGTCGGATTCACCACGCGCAGCCGGCTGATTTGGGCTGTGCTGGCGCCGACCGCCGGCTATCACCGCGGATCGCTCGGCGGCATCTACCAGGGTGCGTCCGCCGAGGCGACCGTCGGCGCCGGCGTTGGTGCAAATGTGCTCGTCGGCGGCACGGCCGGCTCGATCCATCTGCAGGCGATCAGCGTAACCGGTCAGCTCGGGCTGAATATCGCTGCTGCCGGCACGTCGATGACGCTCAACGCCGTCAACTAGATCATTTCCCCGCTTCATCGAAACAGTGAAATGATCTAACTCTTTGGGAATCCGCAACTCCTGACTGAAAACTGCTACTTTCCTGGAATTGCTTGAAAGTCCGTCGCTACCGGTTTCGTTCGGCAGCGACGAACGTACAGAGTGTCGTATCGATTTTTGCAGGGGGAATCGCGTGGGGGCAGCCGTTCGTTCTTGTCTGTTGGCGGCTTGCGTCGTGGCACTGCCTGCCGTCGCGCGCGCCGAGTGGCAGGCGGTCGAGAAGGTTCAGTCCTATGCCATTTCGGGAGAAACTGGCGCCGAGCTCTACGCGTCGATCGGCGAGCATGGGCCGAAGCTGGGCCCGGTCCGCGCGATAGCGCACACGGATTTCAAGCTGACCTGGACGCGAAAATACGAGCCGCAGGGCGATGCCTGCGTTCTCTCGACGGCGCGTCCAAAGCTTACGATCACCTATATGCTGCCGAAGCCCACAAAAGCATTGCCGGCGGAAACGCGGGAGAGTTGGGACACGTTCATCGCCGGCGTGCAGAAGCACGAACGGGTACATGGCGATTTCATCAAGGACATGGTGCGCCAGATCGAAAGCGTGTCCGTCGGCCTTACAGTTCCTGATGATCCGGCATGCCGCAAAATCAGATCGGAACTGACCAAGCGCCTCGGCGCGCTTTCTCTCGCCCAGCGGCAGCGCAGTCGTGATTTCGACCAGGTCGAGATGAGCGACGGCGGCAATGTTCACCAGCTTATCCTGAAGCTGGTGAACGGGCAGTAGAATCGTGGATCAACCGTAACGGACGAGGAATTCCTCGGCGGTCAGATGGCGGAAATCGTCGAGTGCACGCCTGAGCCGCGCGTGGTCCCAGTCCCACCAGGCGAGCCGATCCATGCCTCGGCCGATCTCGGCCGTAAACCGCTCGCGGATGAGCTTTGCCGGAACGCCACCGACGATCGTATAAGGGGCGACGTCCTTGGAGACCACGGCGCCGGCGCCGATTACCGCGCCGTTGCCGACGGAAACCCCCGGCAGGATCGTCGCGCCGTGACCGATCCAGACATCATGGCCGATCGTTACCCGGTTCTGGCGCCTCCAGGCAAAGAGATCGTGGTCGAGGTCGGCGTCGTCCCAATAGTTCGGCGCGCGATAGGTGAAATGGTGCAGCGTCGCGCGCCAGGTCGGATGGTTGGTGGCATTGATGCGTACCGAGGCGGCGATATTGACGAACTTGCCGATCGTTGCGCACCAGATCGAGCCGTCCTGCATGACGTAGGAATAGTCGCCGAAGTCGACCTCGTCGAGACGCGAGCGCTCCTGGACTTCCGTGTAGCGGCCGAGCGTCGAATTCACGACGCTCGCGCTCGGGTGGACGAAAGGTTCGGGCCCAAGTTTCTGGCTCATGCCGCCTGCTTCCTCGGCGAGAATTCGGATACGTCGATGATGCGGTCGGCGACCGCGTCACGCACTTCCTCGTCGTGGAAAATGCCGACCAGGGCAGTGCCTTCCGCCTTCTTCTCGGCGATCAACTCGACCACGACGGCGCGGTTCTTCGCATCAAGGGAGGCGGTCGGTTCGTCGAGCAGCAGGATCTTGTGGTCGGTGATGAAACCGCGGGCGATGTTCACTCGCTGTTGCTCGCCGCCTGAGAAGGTGGCCGGCGGCAAGCCCCAGAGTTCCTTCGGCAGGTTGAGCTTGGCAAGCAATTCCGCCGCCCGTTCCCGTGCCTCTTCAACTGAGATACCGCGCGCCTGCAACGGTTCCGCGACGATGTCGAGCGCTGAGACCCGCGGTACGACGCGCAGGAACTGGCTGACATAGCCGAGCGTCGTGCGCCGCACCTCGAGCACCATGCGGGGCTCTGCCGTCGCAAGATTTACCAATCGGCCGTCGTGTTCCATCAGGATCTGGCCTTCATCGACGCCGTAATTGCCGTAGAGCATCTTGAGGATCGAGCTCTTGCCGACGCCGGAGGGGCCGCCGAGCACGACGCATTCGCCGGCTTTCACCGAGAAGGAGACATTCGCGACCACCGGCAGGCGCACGCCGTCGCGCAAGTGCATGGTGAAGCTTTTGGCGACTTCTGAAACAACAAGGGGAGTAGCCATGACTTTCACTTTCCTTTGCGCATGATCTTGTCCGAAAACCGGATTCCACTTTTCGGGATCATGCGTCAGACCTGCAAAATCGAAGAAACGAGAAGCTGGGTGTAAGGCTCGCGCGGGTCGTCGAGCACGCGATCGGTCAGCCCCTGCTCGATGACCGCGCCGTCCTTCATCACCATCATCCGGTGCGACAGAAGACGGGCAACGGCGAGGTCGTGCGTGACGATGATCGCCGCGAGGCCCAGATCGTGGACGAGCCCGCGCACGAGGTCGAGCAGGCGGGCCTGAACCGAGACATCGAGGCCGCCGGTCGGCTCGTCCATGAAGACGAGGCGAGGGGAGGTGACGAGATTGCGGGCGATCTGCAGACGCTGGCGCATGCCGCCGGAAAAGGCGCGCGGCTGGTCGTCGATCCGGTCCTCGTCGATCTCGACGCGGGTGAGCCAGTCGCAGGCGGCGGCTCGGATATTGCCGTAGTGCCGGTCGCCGATGGCCATCAGCCGCTCGCCGACATTGGCACCGGCCGATACCGTCATCCTGAGGCCCTCGGCCGGGTTCTGGTGAACGAAGCCCCAGTCGGTGCGCATTAGGAAGCGCCGTTCGGCCTCGGCCATACGGGCGAGATCGCGGTACTGCCCGTCGCGCATGTGGTATTCGACGATGCCTGAGGTCGGCATCAGCCGGGTCGAGAGGCAGGAAAGCAGGGTTGTCTTGCCGGAACCGGATTCACCCACGATCGCCAGCACTTCGCCCGGGTAGAGCTCGAAGGAGACGTTTCGGCACCCGATGCGGCTGCCGTAGAACTTCGAGACGTCGTTGACTTTTAGAAGCGGAACGGCGCTCATTCTGCGGCCTCCTGGCTTTCTGGCGTTGGGCGGGCGAGCATGTGTCCGGCATGGCCGTGTGCGCGCCGGTCTTCGCAATGGTCGGTATCGGAGCACACGAACATGCGCCCGCCCTTGTCGTCGAGCACCACTTCGTCGAGATAGACGTTTTCGGCGCCGCAGAGCGCACAAGGTTTGTGGAACTTCTGGATCTCGAAGGGGTGATCCTCGAAGTCGAGGCTGACCACTTCGGTATAGGGCGGCACCGCATATATGCGCTTTTCTCGGCCGGCGCCGAACAGCTGGAGCGCTTCCGACATGTGCATCTTCGGATTGTCGAACTTCGGCGTCGGCGACGGGTCCATGACATAGCGGCCCTCTACCTTGACCGGATAGGCGTAGGTCGTGGCGATGTGGCCGTTGCGGGCGATATCCTCATAGAGCTTTACATGCATGAGGCCATATTCCTCGAGCGCATGCATCTTGCGCGTCTCGGTCTCGCGCGGCTCGAGGAAGCGTAAGGGTTCGGGGATCGGCACCTGATAGACGAGCGTCTGGCCTTCCTTCAGCGTCTCCTCGGGAATGCGGTGGCGGGTCTGGATGATGGTCGCCTCCTTCGTCTTCGTGGTGACGGCGACGTCGGCAACCTTCTGGAAGAAGGCGCGGATCGAGACGGCATTGGTGGTGTCGTCGGCGCCCTGATCGATGACCTTGAGCACGTCGTCTGGCCCGAGGATCGAGGCGGTCACCTGTACGCCGCCGGTGCCCCAGCCGTGGGGCATCGGCATTTCGCGCGAGGCGAAGGGCACCTGGTAGCCAGGAATGGCGATCGCTTTCAGGATCGCGCGGCGGATCATCCGCTTCGTCTGTTCGTCCAGATAAGCGAAATTGTAGGTGGCAAGGTCGTTCATTCGGCGGCCTCCTTCATGCCTTCCTCGCCGCTCCCGTTGGCGGCCTCGTAGTCGCGGCGCATGCGGCGCACCAGGTCGAGCTCGGCCTGAAAGTCGACGTAGTGCGGCAGCTTCAGATGCTCGACGAAACCGGTCGCCTGGACGTTGTCCGCATGCGAGATGACGAATTCCTGATCCTGGGCGGGGGCGACGATATCCTCGCTGAACTCGTCGGTGCGGAGAGCCCGATCGACAAGCGACATCGACATGGCCTTGCGCTCGCTCTGGCCGAAGACGAGGCCGTAGCCGCGGGTGAACTGCGGCGGTTGCTTGGCCGAGCCCTTGAACTGGTTGACCATCTGGCATTCGGTGACGCGGATGACGCCGAGCGAAACGGCAAAGCCAACCTCCGGCAGGTCCAGTTCGACCTCGACCTCGCCGATCCGGACCTCGCCGACGAAGGGGTGGGTGCGGCCGTAGCCGCGCTGGGTGGAATAGGCGAGTGCCAGCAGAAAGCCTTCGTCGCCGCGGGCGAGCGCCTGCAGGCGAAGGTCGCGTGCCATCGGGAATTCCATCGGCTCGCGCGTGAGGTCGCCCATCACGTGACCTTCCGGCATCCGGCCGTCGCCTTCGATGAGGCCCTCGCCATCGAGAATGTCGGAGACGCGCATGACATGCTCGCCGGGCTCTTTCACTACCGGCTCTGCGACCGTCTCATCTGCGATGAGCGAAGGATCGAGCAGGCGGTGGGTGTAATCGAAGGTGGGGCCGAGAAGCTGGCCGCCGGGCAGATCCTTGTAGGTGGCCGAGACGCGGCGCTCGACTTTCATCTTCGCCGTGTCGATCGGTTCTGAATAGCCGAAGCGCGGCAGCGTGGTGCGATAGGCACGCAGGATGAAGATCGCCTCGATCATGTCGCCGCGCGCTTGGCGCATGGCAAGGGCGGCAAGCGCGCGGTCATAAAGCGATGCCTCGGCCATCACGCGGTCGACGGCGAGGCCGAGCTGCTCGACGACCTGCTCGATGGTGATCGAGGGCAGCGCGCGGTCGCCGCGGCGGCGATCGGCGAGCAGGCGGTGGGCATTGGCAATGGCGGCTTCCCCGCCCTTGACGGCTACGTACATGATTATGCCTCCCTGGCGGAGAGTTTGGTCGTGCGCGGCAGGCAGAGCACCGCGTCGCCCGCCGTCAGGATGAGGTCGATGCCGCGCGGGAAGATCGCCCGGTTGGCAGCCCAGAAATCGAGGAAGAGATCGGGCAGGCCTTCCAGCGCGATGGCCGTCTCATCCTTGATCCCCGGTCCCTTGGCGATAAACGGCCGGCCGCCGGTGAGCGCTTCGACCTCGATCACCAGCGTAGTCGAGCGGTCGGGATATTCCTGCGTGCCGAGCGCGAATTGATCGAAACTCGGCACGGCACCGCCCTTCTCGATGAAGGCGAAGCGGGCGTCATCCTTCGTTTCGGTCACCGGCGCGCCGGTATGGAAGGCGATCCATTGCGGGACTGCGGACTTTGCGAGCGCTGGCGAGAGCCAGACGGACGTGTCGTGGTCGCAAAGCGTCAGCGCAACGGCGCCGCTGGCCTTGCCGAGGGGCGAGGGCGGAGCGGCAAGCGCCGCAAAGCTGGTAACGGTGCCCGGACGGGCAAAGCCATCCATCAGGGTGCGAAATACGGACTGCGCCTGAAACACCGGATCGGCCAAGGCGCCGGCATAGATTTGCGATTGTGCGGCCATCAGTCGTCTCCCCGGACCATGGTGAAGAAGTCGACGCGGGTGGCGGCGGTTTCCTCCACCTTGCGGCGGTCTTCCGCATCGATGCGGATCGCGATCAGCCGGTGCAGGGCTTCGACCGCGGGGCGATGCCTTTCGGTCTGGAGAAGCGCATCGAAGATCGCGGCGTAGCGGGCGCGTTCCTTGTCGGTGCCGAGCAGCTGGCCGTGGCCGATCTCGCCGCTGGAGAGCCTGACCGTGGCGCGCGACACGGTCGCCTCGCCTAGGTTGAAGGCGTCGCCGCCGCCGCCGATCCGGCCGCGGACCATGACAAGACCCGTTTCCGGACCGCGGACCGCGAAGATTTCCGGCCTGTCGGCGATCGCTTCCCAGGCCGTCTCCAGTTCGGCGAGGCTGGCGCGCGCCAGAAGCCGCATGGCTTCCCTGCGCTTGGCCGCCTCTTCGGGGAGGTCTTCAAGTTTCTCAGTGGCGCTCATCGTTTTATCCTAAATGTCTATTGATCTAGACAACTGTACATCTTATACCTTTCCTTAGCTCCCGCAAATGACAGGCTTGTGACATTCGCGGAGAAAATGGGGTGAAGAGAATGGCGTTGAAGAAAATCGTCGAACGGCAGACCGGCGTGGCGCTCTGGCGGCAGATCGCCGACCGCATCCGGCTTTCGATCAGCAACGGCGATTATGACGCGACCGGCATGGTGCCGCCGGAAACGGTGCTCGCGCAGGAATTCGGCGTCAATCGCCACACGGTTCGCAGCGCCCTGGCGGCGCTGGCGGACGAAGGCCTTGTCCGCGCGGTGCAGGGACGCGGCACGATGATCGAGCGGAAGGATCGCGTCAGCTATCCGATCTCGCGGCGGACCCGCTTTTCGCAAGGGCTCGGCCGACAGGTGAAGGAGATCGGCACGCGGCTGCTTGGCCATGCGGAAGTGCCGGCGAGCGGCGAGATTGGGGCCGCCCTTGCAGTCTCTCCCGGCTCCCTGCTCATAGAACTCAGGACGGTGAGCAGCGGCGACGGCCGGCCTCTGTCGACGTCGGTCAGCTATTACCCTGCCGACCGCTTTCCGAGGATGGCCGAGGAATATGCGCTGCTTGGCTCTGTTACCAAGGCTTTTGCCGCGCATGGGCTTGACGACTATGTTCGCGTTTCGACCGAACTCGTCGCGCGGCATGCCGAGGCCCAAGAGCTTTCGCTCTTGCAGCTTTCACCCGGTGCGATCGTTATGGAGGCGCAATCGGTGAACGCCGATCTCGACGGCAAGCCGGTCGAATATTCGCGCACCCGCTTTGCCGCCGACCGTATGAAGCTCAGGATCGAGACGTAGGCAGGGCGGCAGGTCCCATAAATGCCCCTCATCCGGCCTGCCGGGCACCTTCTCCCCGCAAGCGGGGCGAAGAGAACTCGCGGCGACGCTCCGCTCTCAGCCCCCTCTCCCCGCCTGCGGGGAGAGGGCTAGGATGAGGTGCCAATAATAAGGTTGCTGCGACGACTGTCGTCGCGATCTACGCACTGTCCAGCATCAACGCGATCCGGATCGCTTGCCCGGTGGCGAGCTTCTCCCGTCGCCGAACCTCGGCCTTTACGGGCAGGAGGAATGAACCCGAGGCCCTGTCCGGGAAGATCGAGGTCGTCCATTCGGTCGTGCCGGTGCGCGCAATCACCGCTTCGCTGCCCCATCCGCGCCTTTTCGGTTCGGTCAGGAACTTGATTTGCTGTGCGACCTCCGCAGGCAGGGTGACGAAATGCCAGCCGCCCTTTCCAGGATAGAGCCATAGTTCCGCTTCAAACTCAAAGGCCGTCACGTGTCCCTCGCTTTGCCGCCGAAATTAGGCGACGAGGCCGCATTTCCGACGCGTTTTTGCCGCATCTACTAAACTGCTTTATGCATGTCGTTGTCCCAAAACCGCTGCACACTTTTGGGCGAAATGCATCAAGCTTTGCATCAGGATCCACGCATTGTCTTCTCTGGGGGAGAAAACGAAATGGCGACGTGGCGACCCGATCCTTCCTTCTATCCATCTCCGCGCATGGCGGCAAAGGCTCCGAAAGAGACCATTGCCTATGTGGCGGCCTTCAATCCGGAGCGACAGCGTCCCGACGCGATTGCCGTGGTCGACGTCGATCCGAACTCCACGACTTATTCGCAGATCGTCGGGCAGGTCGACATGCCGAACGTCGGCGACGAACTCCATCATTTCGGCTGGAACGCCTGCTCATCCTGCCTTTGCCCCAATGCGCCCCATCCCCATGTCGAGCGCCGCTATCTGGTCGTGCCCGGTCTCAGGTCGTCTCGGCTTCATATTGTCGACACCAAGCCGGATCCAAAAAATCCGCAGATCGTCCGCGTGATCGATCCGGCGGAAATTGCCGAGAAGGCAAACTATTCCCGGCTGCACACGATTCATTGCGGACCGGAGGGCATCTACGTCAACGCGCTTGCCGACCGCGACGGCAATGCGCCAGGCGGCATCTTCCTCCTCGACCACGACAGCTTCGATGTGCTCGGGCAATGGGAGATGGATCGGGGACCGCAGAAGCTCGCCTATGATTTCTGGTGGCATCTCGGTCACGACACTATGATCACCAGTGAGTGGGGCACGCCGGAGACGTTTGAAAACGGCCTCATTCCGGAAGTGCTGCTCGGCTCGAAATACGGCCGCAAGCTTCATTTCTGGGATCTCAACAAGCGCAAGCACGTGCAGGAGATCGACTTCGGCGAAGAGCACCAGCTCGTCTTCGAGCTGCGTCCCGCACATGATCCGACCAAGGCTTATGGATTCGTCGGCTGCGTCATCAGTCTTAAGGATCTCTCCGCCTCGATCTGGACGTGGTATCGCGACGGCGATCAATGGGCCGTGAAGAAAGTCATCGAGATTCCGGCCGAGCCCGCCGACCCGGACCTCTTGCCGCCCGTGCTCAAGGGCTTCAAGGCGGTCGCGCCGCTCGTGACCGACATCGACCTCTCGATGGACGACCGG
>NZ_JASKLR010000013.1:0-142284 GCF_030124325.1 Sinorhizobium sp. 8-89 | reverse complement strand
CCTTTACGTCTCGTGCTGGGGTACCGGCGACATGATCCAATACGATGTTTCCGATCCCTTCGCGCCGAAGGAGACCGGCCGCGTCAGGATCGGCGGGATCGTTTCCCGCGCCACGCATCCGAAAGCGTCGAACGGCGCGTTGAATGGCGGACCGCAAATGGTGGAAATCAGCCGTGACGGCAAGCGTGTTTATTTCACCAATTCGCTTTACGGCGCGATCGACCCGCAATTCTATCCTGAAGGCATCGATGGATGGATGGTGAAGCTGGATGTCGGCGATAACGGCGGAATTTCCTTCGATGAGAACTTCTTCGTCGATTGGCCGAAAGGCCATCGTCCGCATCAGGTTCGGCTGGAAGGCGGCGACTGCTCCTCCGATTCCTATTGCTATCCCTGAGGGGTGTGGGACCGTGCGGCCGCACCGGACCAAATGACGGATCTCTGGTCGTGGCTCTCGCTCGCTGGCCTCGGTGCCTTCCATGGCGTCAACCCCGCCTTGGGCTGGCTTTTCGCCGTCGCGCTGGGGCTTCATCGACAAAGTTCGCGGATCGTCTGGCTGTCGCTCCTGCCGATCGCCGCCGGGCATGCCGCCGCCATCGCGGTCGTGCTGGCGGCTTTTATTGCCTTCGGCGCGGTCGCCGACCTGCGGAATCTCAAGCTTGTTGCGGCCGCGCTCATTCTCGGCCTCGCCGGCTACTATGCCTTCTATGGACACCGCCACCGGGTAAGGGTCGGCATGCGGACGGGGATGGCCGGCCTTGCACTCTGGTCGTTCCTGATGGCAACGGGGCATGGTGCGGGACTGATGCTGGTGCCTGCGGTGCTGGGCCTCTGCCTTGCGGACCAATCAGCGACCATCCCCCTCGGCAATTCGCTGCCGATTTCGCTGGCAGCCGTCGCACTCCATACCGGGGCGACTGTTGTGGTCACCGCCGCGGTCGCCTTCGTCGTGATCGAATGGCTCGGCCTTGCGGTCCTGCGCTCCGCATGGATCAATTTCGACCTGATCTGGACGCTGGCACTCGTCGTGACCGGCGTCATTCTCGTCGTGGCTTGAAGCTTCGCGCTGCCGGTCAGATATTCCTTCGCTTGCCCTCGATCAGGTCGAGCACCGCGCGCGCGGCATCGAGCACGTGCGTCCCGGGACCGAAGACGGCGGCGACGCCATTGTCCATCAGGTATTGATAGTCCTGGCGCGGAATGACGCCGCCGCAGACGACGATGATGTCCTTGCCGCCGCGCTTCTGCAGCGCCTCGGCGAGCTGCGGCATCAGGGTTTTGTGGCCGGCGGCAAGCGAGGAGACGCCGACGACGGTGACTTCTTCGGCGAGCGCCAGATCGGCTGCCTCTTCCGGCGTCTGGAACAGCGGCCCGGCGACGACGTCGAAGCCGATGTCGCCGAAGGCCGACGCGATCACCTTGGCGCCGCGGTCGTGCCCGTCCTGGCCGAGCTTGGCGACCATGATCTTCGGCTTGTGGCCGAGCCGCTTGGTGACGTCGCTGAGCCGCCCGGCGAGCACGCCGAGTTCGGGGTCGCTTTCATAGGCCTTGCCATAGATGTCGGTGACGACTTCCGGGATGGCGGTGTGATCGCCAAAGGCCTGCCGCATCGCCTCGGAAATCTCGCCGACGGTGGCACGCGCCCGCGCGGCCTCGATCGCCGCCGCGAGCAGATTGCCCTTGCCGCTCCGCGCGACCTCGGCAAGAGCTTCGAGCGTCTCCGTCACCTTCTGCGAGTCTCGCCGGCGTTTGGTCTCCTCGATCCGCTTGATCTGTGCCGTGCGTACGGCGGCATTGTCGATCTGGAGAATGTCGATCGGGTGCTCGTTTTCGAGCCGGTATTTGTTGACGCCGACGATCACTTCCTCGCCGCGGTCGACCGCCGCCTGGCGGCGCGTCGCCGCCTCCTCGATCTGCCGCTTCGGTAGGCCGGTATTGACCGCCTTGGTCATGCCGCCAAGTGCCTCGACTTCCTCGATCAGGGCCCAGGCCTTTTCCGCTAGCTCGTTGGTCAGGCTCTCGACATAGTAGGAACCTGCAAGCGGATCGACGACTTTGGTCACGCCGGTCTCGTGCTGCAGAATCAGTTGCGTGTTGCGGGCGATGCGGGCGGAAAAGTCCGTCGGCAGTGCGATCGCCTCGTCGAAGGAATTGGTGTGCAGCGATTGCGTGCCGCCGAGCGCCGCCGACATCGCCTCGAAGGCGGTGCGGATGATGTTGTTGTAGGGATCCTGTTCGGCAAGCGAGACCCCGGACGTCTGGCAGTGAGTCCTCAGCATCAGCGAGGACGCCTTCTTCGGCGCGAACTCCTTCATGATCCGCGTCCACAAGAGGCGCGCCGCACGGAGCTTCGCCGCCTCCATGAAGAAGTTCATGCCGATGGCGAAGAAGAAGGAGAGTCGTCCGGCGAAGTCATCGACGTTGAGCCCCTTGGCAAGCGCCGCGCGCACATATTCGCGCCCGTCGGCAAGGGTGAAGGCAAGCTCCTGCACGAGCGTCGCGCCCGCTTCCTGCATGTGATAGCCGGAGATCGAGATCGAATTGAACTTCGGCATCTCCTTCGCCGTGTATTCGATGATGTCGGCGACGATCCGCATCGAGGGTTCCGGCGGGTAGATATACGTGTTGCGAACCATGAACTCCTTGAGGATGTCGTTCTGGATCGTGCCCGACAGATCGGCGCGCGCGATGCCCTGCTCCTCGCCGGCGACGATGAAGGAGGCAAGGATCGGGATGACAGCACCGTTCATCGTCATCGAGACCGACATCTCGTCGAGCGGGATGCCGTCGAAGAGGATCTTCATGTCCTCGACCGAGTCGATCGCGACACCGGCCTTGCCGACATCGCCCTCGACGCGCGGATGGTCGCTGTCATAGCCACGGTGGGTGGCGAGATCGAAGGCGACGGACAGGCCTTTTTGGCCGGCGGCGAGGTTCCTGCGGTAGAAGGCGTTCGAAGCCTCGGCCGTCGAAAAACCGGCATATTGACGGATCGTCCAGGGCCGGCCGACATACATGGTGGCGCGGGGACCGCGCACGAAGGGCTCGAAGCCGGGCAGCGAATCGAGATGGCCGATACCGGCCAGGTCGTCGCGCGTATAGAGCGGCTTGACGTCGATGCCTTCCGGCGTGTGCCAGGTGAGGCTTTCGGGCGAGGCCTTCAGCTCCTTCTCGGCGAGGGCTTCCCAGTCTTTGATCGTTTTGTCAGTCATCGGCCGCTCCATTCAAAGCGCATCGGCTTGTCGTTCGGGGCACCCCCCTCTGCCCGGCAGGGCAGAGGGGGGTATCAACGCCTCCTCTGAGGGTTTCGCCGCCATCACTCGAACTCCATGATCAGCTCGTCGACCGCGAGGCTCGCGCCGGCGGCGATCGCGACGCGCTTCACCGTCGCGCGCCTTTCGGCTCTGAGGATGTTTTCCATCTTCATTGCCTCGACGACGGCGATTGCCTGTCCGGCCTCGACCGTGTCGCCCTCCTTGACCGCAATCAAGGTCACGACGCCTGGCATTGGGCAGAGCAGCATCTTCGACGTGTCCGGCGGCAGCTTCTTCGGCATCAGCCGCGCAAGTTCGGCAGCGCGCGGGGTCCTGACGCGAGCGATCACGTCGATGCCGCGCCAGCGCAGCCGGATGCCGGTGCCGACGAGATCGACCTTCACACCCATCGGCTGATTGTCGACGTTGAAGGTGGCGAGCGTACGGCCGGGTGTCCAGTCGGTGGTTACGGTCACCGAACTCTCGTCCGCAAAGCGAACAAACGCACCGTCGGCCGAGGTGCCGGCGGTGACAGCAAGGTCGCGATCGCCAAGGCTTGCCACCCAGTCGTGGCCGACGACGCGGCGGTGATTGCCGATCGTGCCCGATACCTGGCTCGCGCGCTCCTGCAGCGCC
The DNA here is from genome assembly GCF_030124325.1 of Sinorhizobium sp. 8-89. Lineage (GTDB taxonomy): Bacteria > Pseudomonadota > Alphaproteobacteria > Rhizobiales > Rhizobiaceae > Sinorhizobium. Next base: position 138,394 of record NZ_JASKLR010000013.1, on the reverse strand, counting down.
TGGTTGATGGTGACCGCGACGGCCGCGAGCTTGCGCGCGTCCGCCTCGTCCGGCACGACGCCATGGAAGCCGGCGGCGAACTCCTCGGCGATATAGGCGGTGGTCAGACGACCTTCGCGGAAGCGCTGCTGCTGCATGACGGCGGAGAGGAAGGGCAGGTTGTGCCCTATGCCCTCGACCTCGAACTCGTCGAGCGCGCTCGCCATCGCCTCGACGGCGGTGGCGCGATCCGGCCCCCAGGTGCAGAGCTTGGCGATCATCGGATCGTAATACATCGAAATTTCGCCGCCCTCGAAGACGCCGGTGTCGTTGCGGATGACGGTGCCGTCGTCCTGCCTGCCTTCCTGAGGCGGGCGGTAGCGCGTCAGCCGGCCGATCGAGGGCAGGAAGTTGCGGTAGGGGTCTTCTGCGTAGAGGCGGCTTTCGATCGCCCAGCCGTCGAGCTTCACGTCCTCCTGGCCGAAGGACAGCTTTTCCCCAGCCGCGACGCGGATCATCTGCTCGACGAGGTCGAGCCCGGTGATGAGCTCGGTCACCGGATGCTCCACCTGCAGACGCGTATTCATCTCGAGGAAGTAGAAGTTGCGCTTGCCGTCGACGATGAATTCGACCGTACCTGCGGAGTGGTAGCCGACGGCTTTTGCGAGTGCGACCGCCTGCTCGCCCATGGCGCGCCGCGTCTTCCCGTCGAGGAACGGCGACGGGGCCTCCTCGATGACCTTCTGGTTTCGCCGCTGGATGGAGCATTCGCGCTCGCCGAGATAGAGCGTGTTGCCGTGCTTGTCGCCGAGCACCTGGATTTCGATGTGGCGGGGATCGGTCACGAATTTCTCGATGAAGATGCGGTCGTCGCCGAAGGAGCTTTTCGCCTCGTTCTTCGACGACTGGAAGCCTTCGCGTGCCTCTATGTCGTTCCAGGCGATCCGCATCCCCTTGCCGCCGCCGCCGGCCGACGCCTTGATCATCACCGGATACCCGATGGCAGAGGCGATCCGGACGGCTTCCTCGGCGTCCTCGATCAGTCCCATATGGCCGGGAACGGTCGAGACATCCGCTTCAGCGGCGATCTTCTTAGAGGTGATCTTGTCACCCATCGCCTTTATCGCGCCGACCGGCGGCCCGATGAAGGCCACGCCTTCCTTTTCCAGTGCCTTGGCGAAGGCGGCGTTCTCTGAAAGGAAGCCATAGCCGGGATGAACCGCATCCGCGCCCGTCTTGCGGACGGCATCAAGTATCTTCTCGATGACGATATAGGACTGGCTGGAAGGCGAGGGACCGATATGCACGGCCTCGTCCGCCATGCGCACATGCATCGCGTCCCGGTCGGCATCGGAATAGACGGCGACGGTCGGAATTCCGAGCTTCTTGGCGGTGCGGATGACGCGGCAGGCGATTTCGCCACGGTTGGCGATGAGGATTTTTTTGAACATGCGTTTCTCTTTCAAATCCTTTCTGTCGCGTCAGCGCCTGAACTTTCGCCGGTATGGCAGAAGCGCGATGGAGGGGGCCGCGACCGCGCCGCCGAAGAGGAGAGCGAAAGGGGCAATCACCATAGCTGCTGCAAGCAGCGGGTTTGACGAGCGTGCGATATGAGTGCCGACCGCGCCGATGTTGAGCCAGATCAGCGCGCCAGCGACCGCCGCTCCGACGAGTGCGCCGTAAAGCGCGTTCACTGCCATATGGCGCAGCATCTGCCAGTGGTCGCTGCGCGCGGCCTCGGGTGTCATGACGGGTTCCGGATCCGGTTTCATGGTGTGCCTCGTCAGAGCGGTATCGTGTCGTGCTTGCGCCAGCGCATGTCCACCTGCTTGTTGCGCAGCGACGCGAAGGCGCGCGCGATGCGGCGGCGCGACGAATGCGGCATGATCACCTCGTCGATGAAGCCGCGTTCGGCGGCAACGAAGGGATTGGCGAAGCGCTCCTCGTATTCCTTCGTGCGCGCGGCGATCTTCTCGGTATTGCCGAGTTCGGAGCGGTAGAGGATTTCGGTCGCGCCCTTGGCACCCATGACGGCGATTTCCGCCGTCGGCCAGGCATAGTTGACGTCGGCGCCAATGTGCTTGGAGGCCATGACGTCATAGGCGCCGCCATAGGCCTTGCGGGTGATGAGCGTCACCATCGGCACCGTCGCCTGGCTATAGGCAAAGAGCAGCTTGGCGCCGTGCTTGATGACGCCGCCATATTCCTGGCTCGTACCCGGCAGGAAGCCCGGCACGTCGACGAGCGTCAGGATCGGGATCGAGAAAGCGTCGCAGAAGCGGACGAATCGTGCGGCCTTGCGTGAGGAATCGATGTCGAGGCAGCCGGCAAGCACCATCGGCTGGTTGGCGACGACGCCGACGGTCTGGCCTTCCAGACGAATGAAGCCGGTGACGATGTTGCGGGCAAAGCTCGCCTGAAGCTCGAAGAAATCGCCTTCATCGGCAAGCGCCAGAATCAGCTCCTTCATGTCGTAAGGCTTGGCGGCACTGTCGGGGATCAGGCTGTCGAGACGCATCTCGATACGCGCCGGATCGTCATAGAAGGGCCGGACCGGCGGCTTTTCGCGGTTGTTGAGCGGCAGGAAGTCGAAGAGCAGGCGCACATGTTCCAGCGCCTCGACGTCATTTTCATAGGCGCCGTCGGCGACCGATGACTTCGTTGTATGGGTGCGGGCGCCGCCGAGCTCTTCCGCCGTGACGATCTCGTTCGTCACCGTCTTCACCACATCGGGGCCGGTGACGAACATGTAGGACGAGTCGCGGACCATGAAGATGAAATCGGTCATCGCCGGGGAATAGACGGCCCCGCCGGCGCATGGCCCCATGATCACCGAGATCTGCGGAATGACGCCCGAGACTTCGGCATTGCGACGGAAGACCTCCGCATAGCCGGCGAGCGACGCCACGCCCTCCTGGATACGGGCGCCGCCGGAATCGTTGATGCCGATGACCGGTGCGCCGTTGCGGGCCGCCATGTCCATGATCTTGCAGATCTTCTGCGCATGGGTCTCGGAGAGCGAGCCGCCGAGCACGGTGAAGTCCTGGCTGAAGACATAGACCTGCCGGCCGTTGATCGTACCCCAGCCGGTGACGACGCCGTCGCCTGCGATCTTTTGGCTTGCCATGCCGAAATCGACACAGCGATGCGTGACATACATGTCGTATTCTTCGAAGGAGCCTTCGTCGAGCAGCACGTCGATGCGCTCGCGCGCCGTCAGTTTGCCCTTGCCGTGCTGCGCGTCGACGCGGCGCTCGCCACCGCCGGCTCGAGCTTGTGCGCGGCGGGCTTCCACCTGTTCCAGTATGGCGCGCATGTGTCTCCTCCCGAAATTCTTTCTCGCCGAGATTTTTCTCGATTGTGCAGAGGCGTTTGAAGCTTCGCAATAGCGTCGAAGATCGGATGGCAAAACGGCCGATCATGTGCGAATGTGGAATATAGAAATATGTGAAACGTAAATTGCAACGTTGCGAACATGGCGATCGGCAAACTCTATATCGGCCGCAAGGTCCGGGAACTCAGGGAAGCCAACCGGGCGACGCAGGGACAATTCGCCGAACGCATCGGCATCTCGACGAGCTACCTGAACCAGATCGAAAACAACCAGCGGCCGGTTTCGGCGGCGGTGCTGCTGGCACTTGCGGAGAAGTTCCAGATCGACATTGCGGAACTCTCGACAGGCGAGGGTGACCGGCTCCTGTCGGCGCTGTCGGAGGCCTTGAACGATCCGCTGTTCGAAACCTATTCCCCGAGCTTGCAGGAGCTGAAGCTCGTCGCCCAGAACGCGCCAGGCCTCGCGCATGCGCTGATCACCTGCCATCAGGCCTACAGGCGCAACAGCGAGCAGCTTGCCAGCATCGACGACACGATCGGCCGCGGCGCCTCCTTCGTCGAGACGACCCCTTACGAGGAGGTGCGCGACTTCTTCCACTTCGTCGACAACTACATCCACGAGATCGACACGCTCGCCGAAACGCTTGCCGCCGACCTCGGCCTCGGGGAGGGGGACAATCATACGGCGCTCGCGGCGCACCTCGAACAGCGCCATGGCGTGCGCGTCGTGCGCGGCATCGCCGGCGACGAGGCGATCCGCCGCTTCGATCCGCGTGCCCGCATCCTGACGCTGAACCCATACGCGCCAGCGCCCACGCGTGATTTTCAACTGGCGCTGCAGATCGCGCAGTTCCATGCCCGCGAGGAGATCGACCGGATTGTCGGCAGTGCCGGATTTCGCACCGAGGAGGCCCATGAAATCTGCCGACTCGGCTTGCAGAATTATTTCGCTGGCGCCCTGATCCTGCCGTACCAGTCTTTCCTCAAAGCGGCGCGCGAATTACGGCATGATATCGAACTGCTCGCGGCCCGTTTCGGCGCGTCGCTGGAGCAGGTCTGCCATCGGCTCTCGACCCTCCAGCGCCCCGGGCAGAAGGGCATTCCGATCTTCTTTGCGCGGATCGACCGGGCGGGAAACATCACCAAGCGTCACAGCGCGGCCAAGCTGCAATTCGCTCGCTTCGGAGCGGCCTGTCCGCTTTGGAACGTGCATCAGGCCTTCGAGACGCCGGGGCGGATCATCCGCCAGCTCGCCGAAACGCCGGACGGGGTGCGCTATCTCTGTCTTGCCACCCAGATCACCAAGGGCGGCGGCGGTTACCGTGCCAACCATCCACGCTACGCGCTCGCGCTCGGCTGCGAAATCTCCTATGCCGACGCCTTCGTTTATGCCGACGACATGGACCTCGGCAATCGCACCGCCTTCGACCCGATCGGCATCTCCTGTCGCATCTGCGAGCGCACCAAATGCGCCAGCCGCGCCGTGCCGCCGCTGAAACGCAAGCTGATCGTCGACCATGACATGCGCGGCTCTCTGCCGTATCGTCTAAGCGAGAGCTGAGCGTGGGTTTCATCGGCTCTGTTCGTTTTTGAACAGATGTTGTGAAAATTTGCGTCTGTGCCTGTGCGAAATTTGGTGTAACTACAGCGCCGCGCGTCTTCTCAGACGCGCAAAGGTCGCTGTAGCACTTTGAGTGCTGCATGTTTTTATCCATAAATCGCCTTCGATTATGGAAACATGCAGTGCGCCACATTGTCAGTATGCGGGTCAGGGAGGACATGCATATGGATTTTCGCCTGTCTGAGGAGCAGGAGGCCATCCGCGCGATGGCGCTCGATTTCGCCCGGGACGAACTCGCGCCCAACGCCATTGACTGGGACCAGCAGAAGCATTTTCCGGTTGAGACGCTGCGCGCCGCGGCGGCGCTTGGCATGGCCGGCATCTATGTTCGCGACGACGTCGGCGGCACAGGGCTCACCCGTCTCGACGCGGCGATGATCATCGAGGCGCTGGCGACCGGCTGCCCGGCGATCGCTTCCTTCGTTTCGATCCACAACATGTGCGCAGGCATGATCGACCGCTATGGCACGGATGAGCAGCGCCAGCGGCTGCTAGCATCGCTCCTGTCGATGGAAACGCTTGCAAGCTATTGCCTGACCGAGCCCGGCTCCGGCTCGGACGCGGCCGCGCTGAAAACCAAGGCCGTGCGCGAGGACGACAGCTACGTGCTGACCGGCCAGAAGCAGTTCATCTCCGGCGCCGGCGAGTCCGGCCTCTATATCGTCATGGCCCGTACCGGCGACGAGGGGCCGAAGGGCATTTCCGCGTTCGTCGTCGAGAAGGAGGCGCCGGGTCTGACCTTCGGCGCCAACGAGAAGAAGATGGGCTGGCACGCCCAGCCGACCCGCGCGGTGATGCTCGACAATGTCCGCGTCCCGGCGGAAAACCGGCTGGGCGCCGAAGGCGAGGGCTTCAAGATCGCCATGGCCGGCCTCGACGGCGGCCGGCTGAACATCGCCGCCGCTTCGCTCGGTGGCGCGCAGGCCGCGTTCGAGAAGGCGCTTGCCTATGTGCAGGAGCGGCGCGCCTTTGGAAAAGCGATCGGCGAATTCCAGGCGTTGCAGTTCCGTCTGGCGGACATGGCGACCGATCTGGAGATTGCGCGCACCTTCCTGTGGCGCGCGGCTGCCGCGCTCGATGCAGCGGATCCCGAAGCGACCAAGCTCTGTGCCATGGCCAAGCGCTTCGTCACCGACCGCTGCTTCGCGGTCGCCAACGACGCGCTGCAGCTTCACGGCGGCTATGGCTATCTCGCCGATTACGGCGTCGAGAAGATTGTCCGTGACTTGCGGGTGCACCAGATACTCGAGGGCACCAACGAGATCATGCGGCTGATCGTCTCCCGCGCGATCATGGGACGGAAATAGGAAGGAGATTTCATGGAGATGCAGACCGCTCTGCCGGAGGTCATCGTCGAGCGCCAGGGCGCGATCGGCAGGCTCCGGCTCAACCGGCCGCGTGCGCTTAACAGCCTCAACCTGCCGATGATCCGGCTGATCGATGCGGCGCTGACCGAATTCGAGCGCGACCCGGCCGTTGCCGCCGTGCTTGTCACTGGCGAAGGCGAGCGCGGGCTTTGCGCTGGCGGCGACATCCGCATGATCTACGAGAGCGGCCGCGAGCGGCCCGAGGAAGGCGCGCAATTCTGGCGCGAGGAATTCATCGTCAACAGTCGAATTTCCGCCTATGCCAAACCCTATATTGCCCTCATGGACGGCATCGTCATGGGCGGCGGGGTTGGCGTTTCCGCCCACGGCAGCCATCGGATCGTCACCGAGAGGACGCGGCTCGCCATGCCGGAGACGGGAATCGGCTATTTCACCGATGTCGGCGCGACCTGGCTTCTGCCGCGCGCACCAGGCGAGTTCGGCACCTATATCGGGCTCACTGGCCGCGATATCGGCGCGGCGAATGCGATCCATGCGCGGCTCGCCGACAGTTTCGTTCCGACGGACAGGATCGGCGAGCTGATCACAGCGCTCGCTGCGCTTCCCGCTTCGGCGAAGGCGGAGGATATTTCTGCCGCTATCCGCAGTGTTTCCGGCGTGCCGCCGGCGTCGCCGCTGCACGACCATTTTTCGCTGATCGACCGCTGCTTTGCCTTCGACACGGTTGAAGAAATTGTTGACGCGCTGGAACGGGATGGTTCGGATTTCGCCGGCGAGACGCTGCAATTGCTGCGAACGCGCTCCGCCATCAGCCTGAAATTGACGCTGGCTCTCTTGCGTGCCGGGCGCGCGAGCGCCACGCTCAACGAGTGCCTGGAGCGGGAATATGCCGCGACTATCGGCATGCTCTCCAATCCGGATTTCTACGAAGGCGTGCGGGCGGCGGTGATCGACAAGGACCGCAATCCGAAATGGTCGGTCGGGCTCGCGGAGGTGACGCTACAGATTCTGGCCCGGTTCAAGAAGCACGACGGTGCGCCGCTCTTCGGGTGAAGACAGCCGTCAGAAACATGCGAGTTGAGGAGGAGAGGCAAGATGACGAAGATCGCCTTTATCGGGCTTGGCAACATGGGCGGGCCGATGGCCGCCAATCTGGTGAAGGCGGGACATGCCGTCACCGGCTTCGACCTGTCGGAGGCGTCTCGCAACGCGGCGGCGAAGAGCGGCGTTTCGGTGGCCGGCTCGATCGCGCAAGCGGTGCGCGAGGCGCAATGTGTCATCACCATGCTGCCGGCAAGCGCGCATGTTCTTTATGTCTGGGATGAACTGCTCGGTTTCGTCGATCCGGGCACACTCATCATCGACAGCTCGACGATCGATGTCGAAAGTGCGCGCAAGGTGCACGGCTTTGCCGACAAGGCCGGCTGCCCGTCGCTTGACGCGCCGGTCTCCGGCGGCACGGCGGGAGCCGCGGCCGGCACGCTGACCTTCATGGTCGGCGGCAGTGACGGCGCCTTTTCCCGCGGCAAGCATCTGCTCGAGGCAATGGGCAAGAAGATCGTCCATTGCGGCGATGTCGGCGCCGGCCAGGCGGCGAAGATCTGCAATAACATGATCCTCGGCATTTCGATGGCGGGCGTCTGCGAGGCTTTCGTGCTCGCCGAACGGCTGGGCCTGTCGCACCAGGCGCTTTTCGATGTGGCCTCGACCTCTTCCGGCCAATGCTGGTCGCTGACGAGCTATTGCCCTGTTCCCGGCCCGGTTCCGGCTTCGCCGGCCAACAACGACTACAAGCCGGGCTTTACCGCAAGCCTGATGCTGAAGGACCTGAAGTTGTCGCAGCAGGCCGCAAGCGCGAGCGGCGCTGCGACCCCGATGGGTGCGCAGGCAGCGCAGCTCTACAGCCTGTTCGAAAAGCTCGGCCACGGCGGCGAGGATTTCTCCGCCCTGATCCGTATGCTGCGCGGCACAGAGGAGACGACGGTCGGGTAGGGACCCCGATTGTATTGCGAGAAACGGGACAGCGGGTGTGGATACCCCCCTCTGCCCTGCCGGGCATCTCCCCCACAAGGGGGGAGATTGGCACGCGGCAAGGCTCTGCCCGACAGTGAACTCGCCAATGCCGAAGTCACAAAGTTTAGCAGTGGAGTGACGGGTAATTGCTTGAACGAGAGGTTGCCGCTTGCCGATCTCCCCCCTTTGTAGGGGAGATGCCCGGCAGGGCAGAGGGGGGTGCCTCCTTGCGCATCGGAGATGCGGATCGGCCTCACATCTGCACGGTCATGCCGCCATCGACGGTGAGCGTTATGCCGTTGACGAAGCTCGCGGCCGGCGAGGCGAGGAAGACGGCGGCCGGGGCGATCTCTTCCGGTCGGCCCCAGCGCTTCAACGGGATGCGCACATCGACGAAGGCCTTGAGCTTCGGGTCGGCGGCAAGATGTGCATTGGTCTCGGTTGCGAACCAGCCGGGCGCAATGGCGTTGACGGTCAGGTTGTCGGCGCCGAGTTCGACGGCGAGCGACCGCGTCAGCGCCGAAAGCCCGCCTTTGGCCGCCGTGTAGGCCGGATCGCCGGCGCGCGCCGCGAAGGCGGCGATCGAGGTGACGAAGATCAGCCGGCCGGCTACGGACTGTTTAAGATAGGGCAGCGCCGCCTTCGCCATGGCGTAGGCTGCGGTGAGGTCGGTGTTGAGGAGTGCTGCGAACTCGTACGGCTCCATCGCCTCCGTGCTGCGGCGGTCCCGCTCGCCGACGGCGTGGATCAGGATATCGAGCGCCCCGGTCTTCGCCGTGGCATCGACGAGAATGGCTTCGACGTCACGCGTAACGTCGCCCGGCGCCACCGCGACGGTGATGCCGTCATCCGCAAGCCGGGCTCTCGTCTCCTCGAGGCTTTCGAGATTGCGGCCGTTGATCACGGTCCAGGCGCCGGCTCTCGCCAGGGCCTTGGCCATTTCAAGGCCGAGCCCACGCCCGCCGCCCGTCACCAGCGCGGTCTTGCCGTTGAGATCAAACATGGCTTCCTCGTCTGTCGCTCAATCAGTCTCTGTCGGTAGAGCCGATTTGAAGCGCAGAAATTTACAGCGATACGATGCCCATGCAAGTGTTGGCGGTTGCGTTTCGCCAGCTGAGTCCCGTCCGCCGGATATGGCGAAGCCGGCCACCGCGGCAGCGGCGACCGGCTTCGCTAACTGGAGGCCTGCCAATCACTTCATCGTATAAACGTCGATGGTGAAATACTTGTCGTTGATCTTCTGGTAGGTGCCGTCGGCGCGGATTTCCTCGAGCGCCTTGTTCAGCTTCTCGCGCAGGTCGTTGTCCTCCTGCCGAACGGCGATGCCGACACCGTCGCCGACGAACTTCTTGTCGGTGATCGGCTCGCCGATGAGCTCGCAGCAGCCTTTGCCGTCGTCGTTCTTATTGACCCAATCAAGCATCGGCAGCATGTCGCCGACCTGCAGATCGAGGCGGCCGTTGACCATGTCGAGATTGGCCTCGTCCTGGGTCGGGTAGAGCTTGATCTCCGCGTCCGGATAGACCGCGGCGATATAGTCCGCCTGGGTCGTACCGGACTGGGCGCCGATGACCTTGCCCTTGAGCGCCTCATTGCTGAACTCGGTGAGCCCTGCGCCCTTCGGGGCCACATGCGTCATCGCGGCAAGATAGTAGGGATCGGTGAACGCCACCTGCTTCTTGCGTTCCTCGGTGATGAACATCGAAGCGATGATCATGTCGTATTTCTTGGCAAGCAGACCGGGAATGATGCCGTCCCAATCCTGCGCCACAACTTCGCATTCGGCCTTGATACGTTCGCAAAGAGCAAGGCCGATTTCGACGTCGAAACCGCCGATTTTGCCGGTGGAGTCGACGAAGTTGAAGGGGGGATAGGCGCCTTCCGTGCCGATCTTGAGTTTATCGGCAGCCTGCGCCGTCGACGATACCAGGGCGGCGCAGAGGAGCGCCAATGTCAGAATCCGGTTTTTCATGGTTCGTTCCCCTTGGAATTTTCACCCTTTGTCAGGGCTTCGTCCGAACTTTATGGGCACATACCGCATAAGCGAAATAGATAGAGGCGATAATCGATATTGTTTCTATTTATCGACTTGGGGCCCCTGTCACTTATACCGGCCGTGGCGCTGCAGCACCTCGATCTTGTAGCCGTCGGGGTCGGCGATGAAGAAGAAGCGCGCAAGCAGCGTCCCGTCTCGCTCGAATTCGACGATCTTATTGGGGCTGAGACCCGCCTCCGCCAAACGCCTATGCTCTGCGTCAAGATCGGCGACGGAGAGGGCGAGATGGCCATAGCCCTCGCCAAGCGCGTAGGGTTCCGTGCGCCCCTTGTTGATCGTCAACTCGAGTTCGAAAGTGCTTTCCGCATTGCTGAGATAGACGAGCGTGAATGTCTCGAAATCCAGCCGCTCGGCAATTTCGAGACCGAAGGCCTGGCGGTAGAAGTCGACCGAGCGTTTCTCGTCGATGACGCGGATCATGGAGTGGATTGCCTTGGCCAAGATGGTTTCCTTCGTCGATGTCGTGCAGCGGAGATAGCAGACGGCTCCTGTTGAGGGAACCGGGGACGATCCGTCGCCGTGGATGCCCGGTTTTCGTGTCGTGGCGGTGGATACGGCTTTACATCCGCGATGGCGTTTGATTTGTCAGGCGCAGTGATTTTTTCGATCTTTCGGGAGGAGCAGGATGAGGCTGTTGCGTTATGGACCCGTGGGGGCCGAGAAGCCGGGCGTGCTTGATGGCGCGGGCAGGATTCGCGATCTCTCCGGCGTCATCGCCGATGTCGGCGGCGCCGCAATCGCGGATTTTGGTTGGGCGAGCGGGCTCGGCATCGAAAACCTGCCGGTCGTCGATGGCGCCCCACGGCTCGGCGCCTGCGTTGCCGGGACCGGCAAGTTCATCTGCATCGGTCTCAACTATGCCGATCATGCCGCGGAATCGGGGCTGGAGGTTCCGCCGGAGCCTGTGGTCTTCATGAAGGCCACCTCGGCGATCGTGGGACCGAACGACAATGTGATCATGCCGCGCGGCTCCGTCGCCACCGACTGGGAAGTCGAACTCGGCGTGATTATCGGCAAGACCGCGAAATATGTCTCCGAAGCCGAAGCGCTCGATCATGTTGCCGGCTATTGCGTCGTCAACGATGTCTCGGAGCGCGATTTCCAGACGAAGCGCTCGGGCCAGTGGACCAAGGGAAAATCCTGCGATTCCTTCGGCCCCATCGGCCCCTGGCTGGTAACCCGCGACGAGATCGCCAATCCGCAAAACCTGAAGATGTGGCTGACCGTCAACGGCGAGACGAAACAGGACGGATCGAGCGAGACCATGGTTTATGGCGTCGCCTATCTCGTGAGCTATCTCTCGCAGTTCATGACCCTGCACCCGGGTGACATCATCTCGACCGGTACCCCTCCCGGCGTCGGCATGGGCTTCAAGCCGCCGCAATATCTGAAGGCCGGCGACGTGATCGAAGTCGGCATCGAAGGTCTCGGCACGCAGAAACAGAAGGTCGTCGCGGACGACTGATCCGGTTTCGAGCCCTAGTGCTCCTCGCCCTCTTCGCGCAAGCGGGGCGAGGGACGGAAGCTGGCCGGTAAGCCGGATGGGGACGAATGTGGGCCGAAACCCACACCTTTAGCCCTTCAGCCGCCCTTGCCGCTTAAGTTGCTGCTCGCGGAAGAAGATGAAGAGGCCGGAAGCGACGATGAGACCGGCGCCAAGGATCATCGACGTGCGCGGCGTGTCGCCGAAGATCAGCCAGCCGAAGACGATCGCCCAGAAGAGCAGCGTATATTGCAAGGGCGCGATCGTCGCCGTTTCTGCGAGCTTCAGTGCCCTGTTGACGAATACATGCGCGAGCATGGCGACGACGCCAAGCAGCCCGAGCAGCGCGGTGTCGAGCGGTTTCAGCGGCGTCCAGTCCAGCGGCGCCCAGACGAGGCCGACGAGCGCCGCGCCGGCGATCTGCCAGAAGGCCAGTACCGAATCCGGCGTGCCGCGCAGCGAGCGTCCGGAAATCATCATGAAGGCGAAGAACATGCTGCCGAGGATCGAGATCAGCGCCGGCAGGGTGAGGGCTTGCGAGGATGGCTCGAGCGCGATGACGACCCCGACGAAGCCGATGGCGATCGCAGTCCAGCGCCGCCAGCCGACATGTTCCTTGAGAACCAGCGGCGAGACGGCTGCGACATAGATCGGTGCCGCCAGCCAATAGGTCATGACATCGGCAAGCGGCAGGTAGACGACGGCGAAATAGAACGCGACGACCTCCGCTGTCGAGGCGACGACGCGGGCAAGCTGAAGCCACGGCCGCTCGATCGCGACGACCTTCCGCAGTCCGCCGAGCCAAAGGAAGGGCGCGAGCAGGAGTGCCGCGGCCAGACTGCGGATCAGCACCACCTGGCCGACCGAATAGGTCGCGACCAGCCATTTGCCCATCACGTCGTTCAACGAAAACATCAACATGCCGAGAAGCATGAGGAGAACGCCGGTGCGGGCGGTACTGGAGGTCTGAACGAGAGGAGAGGTGGTGGCAGTGTCTGCGGTCATGGTCGGGGCCTTTGTCTTCAGCCCAGCCATTGGCACATTCCGGCGACGTGATCCATGCTTCGTTTCTGATCAACTCATCAGCATTGCGAATGGAAGCCGCAAATCGTAGCTATCCCGCCAAGCGGATTTCGGGCGTCAGCATCTTTCCGTAGAGCTCCGCATATTGCGCGGCGCTGCGGTACCAGGAGCAGTCCGTCCGCATCCCCTGTCTGCGCAATCTTTCCCAGATGCGCCGTCGTCTGAAGAGTCTGAAGGCGCGGCGCAGGGCAAGCCTCAATCCGCTCGCGTCGACGGGCGAAAACTGAATGCCGGTTGCCACTTGCGCATGCAATGCGGCGTCGTTGGCGTCGATGATCGTTTCCGACAATCCGCCCGTGCGGGCGACAATCGGCACGCAGCCATAGCGCAAGGCGTAGAGCTGAGTGAGACCGCAAGGTTCGAAGCGGGAGGGAACGAGCATGGCGTCCGCCCCGGCATGAATCTGGTGGGCAAGCGGTTCGTCGTAGCCGATCCTGACGGCGATGCTATGTGGGAAGCGCCGCGCAGCGTCGGTGAACGCATCCTCGATAGGGGCATCGCCCTGGCCATGCACGATCAGCTTGCCGCCGCCCTTGACGATCTCGTCGACCACACCCGCCAGGAGGTCCATGCCTTTCTGCCAGGTCAGCCTGTTGACCGCTGCGAAAACCGGCCCGGACGTGTTCGGCAGGCCGAAGCGGTCGAGCAGCTTCTGTCTGTTCGGCAGGCGGCGCAACGGCGCGCGCACCGAGAAGTGATTTTCGATAAGCGGGTCCGAGGAGGGGTCCCATACCTCAGTGTCGATGCCGTTGACGATGCCGATGACGTCATCGTGACGCTCGTTCATCAGACCTTCGAGACCCATGCCGAAAGCCGGGGACATGATCTCGCGCGCGTAGGTGGGACTGACCACGGTGATCACGTCGGCCGCTTGCAGCCCACCCTTCAGATAACCGATGTCGCCGTAATATTCGAGGCCGTCGATGGAGTAGGCCTCGTCCGGCAGTCCCAACTCGGTGAATTGACGGGCGGGGAACTGCCCCTGGAAGGCGAGGTTGTGAACCGTTAGGACACGAGGAACCGCGGCATCAGAGGAAAATTTGAGATAGACCAGGCTCAGCGCCGGATGCCAGTCATGAGCGTGGATGATGTCTGGCCGCCAGTCCGCGACGCCCTGCTCCGCGACTTGCGCGGCGACGAAGGAAAAGGCTGCGAAACGCTTCCAGTTGTCCGGGTAGTCCTTGCCGTGATCGTCGGTGTAAGGACCGCCCTGCCGGTCGAAGAAGCCGGGCGCGTCGAGCGCCAGGATGTCGAGGCCGTCGGCCCGTCCTGCGACAAGAGTGGCGCGCTCACCGAACAGGCTGTCATATTGCCTGATCGGTGAAGCCCCCGTGAGCGCCTGCATGACGCTGGGATATCCGGGGACCATGCTGCGCGTATGGATGCCGTGGGCCGTCAATGCCTTTGGCAGCGAGCCGGCGACATCCGCCAGACCGCCAGTCTTCACAAGGGGGAAAATCTCGGCCGTGACGGACAGAATGTTCATCGCGCTTTTCCGGGGATCATGTCAGGGCTAGGGGTGACACGCAGACGTAATCTGCCTCCCCTCAACACAATCGCGCCACCAAAGTTCCTCCACATGTTGAATTTTGAACATGCATGTGAGCAGGCCCGAGCAAGGCGTTCTGAAGCGGCTCCGCGGAGCGGAATCCGGCGTCTTGTTTGTCAATCCTCCCACTTCCAGGCACGTATTTCCGGCATGTCCTCGCCATGCTCGCGCACATAGCGGCCATGCTCATCGAGTTTGGCGCGAAGCGCTTCGACGACATGCGCGGCGTTCTCCAGCAGTCCGGGAATGCGTGAGATCGCTTCGATGGCCAGATGGTAGCGGTCAACTTCGTTGAGAACGGTTATGTCGAAAGGCGTGGTGGTCGTTCCCTCCTCCATGAAACCCCTCACGTGGAAATTGTCGTGGTTGGTGCGCTTGTAGGTCAGGCGGTGGATCAGGTACGGATAGCCGTGATAGGCGAAGATCACCGGCCGTGCAGTGGTGAACAGGCGGTCGAAAACATCGTCGGGCAGGCCGTGGGGATGCTGATCGCGCGATTGCAGCGCCAGGAGATCGACCACGTTCACGACGCGGATCTTCAGCTCCGGAATATGCCGGCGCAGCAGATCGACGGCGGCGAGCGTCTCCATCGTCGGGACATCGCCGGCGCAGGCCATGACGACATCGGGCTCGTCCGAATAGCCGTCGTTGCTGGCCCATTTCCAGATGCCGATGCCCGCCTCGCAATGCCGAACGGCCTCTTCCATCGTCAACCATTGCGGCTCCGGCTGCTTGCCGGCAACGATCACGTTGATGCGGTCGTAGGTCTTCAGGCAATGATCCGCCACCCAGAGCAGGCTGTTTGCGTCCGGCGGCAGATAGATGCGGACGATATCGGCCTTCTTGTTGGCCACCAAGTCGACGAAACCCGGATCCTGATGGCTGAAACCGTTGTGGTCCTGTCGCCAGACATGGGACGTGAGCAGATAGGTGAGCGAGGATATCGGCCTTCGCCAAGCCAATTCGCGCGAGACCTTCAGCCATTTCGCATGCTGGTTGAACATGGAATCGACGATGTGGATGAATGCTTCGTAGCAGGAAAAGAAGCCGTGCCGGCCCGTGAGCAGATATCCTTCGAGCCATCCCTGACAGAGGTGTTCACTCAGCACCTCCATCACGCGCCCATTGCGGCCGAGCTGCACGTCATAGGGCCGGATCTCTTCCATCCAGACCCGATCGGTCACTTCGAAAACGCTGCCGAGCCGGTTCGATTCCGTTTCGTCGGGACCAAAGACGCGAAAGTTGGCATGGGACTGGTTGAGCAAGAGAATGTCGCGCAGATATTGCCCAAGGATTTTCGTCGACTGCGCTGTTGTTGCGCCCGGCTGCTCGACGGCGACGGCATAGTCCTCGGTCGCAGGTGTCTTGAGCTCCCGCCTGAGCAAGCCGCCATTGGCGTGCGGGTTCGCCCCCATCCGTCGGGCGCCGGCAGGGGCCAGTGCCCGCAGTTCCGGCTTCAGCCGGCCGCTTTCATCGAACAGTTCTTCGGGCGCATAGCTCCTCATCCAGTCTTCGAGGATCTTGCGGTGATTTCCATCCTCGCGACAGTTGGCGACCGGCACCTGGTGCGACCGCCAGAAATTCTCGACCATCTTGCCGTCGACTTCCTTGGGGCCGGTCCAACCCTTCGGACTTCTCAATACGATCATCGGCCAGCGAGGGCAGGTATTGTCGGTACCGCCGTTTCGGCAATGCTGCTGGATGGCGTGAATGTCCTGCAGCGCCTGTTCCAGCGTCGCAGCCATCTGCCTGTGCATGGCAAATGGTTCGGCGCCTTCCACGAAGAGGGGTTCGTAGCCGTAACCGCTGAAGAGGTTTCTTAGATCCTCGTCGCTCATCCGCCCAAGCACGGTCGGATTGGCAATCTTGTAGCCGTTCAGATGCAGGATGGGCAGCACGACGCCATCGCGGGCGGGATTGAGGAACTTGTTCGAGTGCCAGCTTGCGGCGAGCGGGCCTGTCTCGGCTTCGCCGTCACCGACGACGCAGGCAACGATAAGGCCGGGATTGTCGAACGCCGCGCCAAAGGCGTGGGCGAGGGGGTAGCCCAGTTCGCCGCCCTCATGGATCGAACCGGGCGTTTCCGGCGCCGCATGGCTCGGAATGCCGCCCGGAAAGGAAAACTGACGGAAGAGTTTTCTCATCCCCGCGACATCTTCGCTGACGTCCGGATAGATCTCGCTGTAGGAGCCTTCGAGATAGGTGTTCGCGACCATCCCGGGGCCGCCGTGACCGGGACCGCAGATGTAGATCATCTCAAGGTCATAGGCTCTGATGACGCGATTCAAATGGGCATAGATGAAGTTGAGGCCCGGCGTGGTACCCCAGTGACCGAGCAGTCGCGGCTTGATGTGCTCCGGCTTCAGCGGCTCCCGCAACAGCGGATTGTCGAGCAGGTAAATTTGTCCGACGGAGAGGTAGTTGGCCGCGCGCCAGTAGCGATCGACAAGCGCGACTGCGGCATCGTCAAGGACAAATGGTGCCGATCTCGAATAAGGCTTCCGCATCTGCTTTCTCCTCGCTAGGGCCGGTGAGTTGCGTGGGGCGACAGCTTAGTCTCGGCCGGCATCGTCAGAGATGACATGGATCATACCGCGGTTCTTTTTCGCCTTGGCCGGTGTAGCCGGAAATGACGACGAGCCGGAATCCACCGCAGTTCGTGCCGGCCCTTCTCGCGAGGACGGACGGCGTCGATGGCTTGCGTTGTGCCCGTGGCGGCCATTGACCGTGATCTAGCGGTGGCGGCGGCGAAGGCAAGGCGCTCTGACTGCGAGCCTGCCACTGCATGTTTTCTCAAATCGGCACCGATTCAGGGAAAAAACATGCTGCAATTCAAAGTGCTCCAGCGACATTTGCGCGCCGAAACGACGCGCGGCGCTGTAGCCGTGCCGAAATTTCCGCTGCGGTGGAACATTCTCGGGGGAATAAGGTTTGATGAGTGGATCGCACGGAGCGCGTTCTCTGACCCAAACTCTGGAGGCTCCCTGGCGGTCTCTCCTATGCTGGTTCGTCTTGTGAGCCTCGTCTCGACGAGGCTCATTTTTCGATCGTGTCAGCCCTCTCGGTGCAAAGCAAGGAAGGAACACTTGGATGACCTTCAGCTTGATCAGTCCCGTATTCGCCGATGGGCAACCCATCCCCCAGAAATATACCCGACTAGGCGAGAACCTCTTTCCACCGCTGAAGTGGACGGGCACGCCGGAGGGAACGCAGAGCTTTGCTCTGATCGTCGAGGATCCGGATGCGCCGCGGGGATTGTTTCGGCACTGCGTGATCATCAGCATCCCGGGCAATTGGACGGAGCTGCCGCAAGCCGTGGATACCGCGCCGGACCACAGCATCAAATTCATCAAAAACGACTTCGGCAATGCCCGCTATGACGGGCCGCAGCCGCCGGCCGGGACCGGCCTTCACCACTATTGGTTCAGGCTCGCGGCGCTTGATGCCGTCAATCTTTCGATTCCGGAAGAAGTCGGGGCAGAGGAAGCCTGGAAGAGGGTGCGCAAGCACCTGATCGAAGAAGCCGCGATCGTCGGGACATTCGAGCAATAGGGCGGCAGCAAGACGGCAGACCGGTCTGCGCGCCAGCGTGGCAAATGCGGCCGTTCGGAACAATCGTGATCGCGGTCGATTAGACGTGCAAGCAAGTCACAGCGCGAGGGAGAGCTTCCAATGAGCGCTTCGAGCACCACGATCGATCACGACACCATCCGCAACTGGGCCGAGGCCCGCAACGGCCATCCGGCACGCGTCAAAGGCGCAACCGACGGCGGTCTTTTGCGCATCGACTTCGGCACACCGGAGGAAGAGCTGGAGAAAATCTCGTGGGATGAGTTCTTCGAGATCTTCGAAAAGAACAACCTGGCCTTTCTCCACCAGGACCTGACCGAGGAAGGCCAGACCAGCCGCTTCTGCAAGTTCATCCATCGCCATTGAAGCCGTAGCTTCAACCGGTCTCCGCCCGGCTTCTGGTCTACGGAGGCGCGCCATGGAACCGTTGCGTTGCGAGACAGTTTCTCCTTAATCGCAGGGAAGGAATTGCCGATGCCGATCAGCAAGGCGACGGATGTCGACAAGTTGAAGAGCGAGCGAGGTCAAAAACCGGCCGCCGACCGAAAGGTCAAGCCCGAAATACGCAAGCTTGGCATGAGCAGAGACGAGGAAGACCTGCGAGGCCGGGAGTCGCTTCTTTGGCGCGGCATCTGGATGACCGTGTTCTAGCGCAATGCTAAAAATCTGTGTAACGGTTCCCCGTGCGGAATTGGTCGTTTCGATGAGCTGGGAAAGCGCACAAAGAATGCGACCGGATCGTGGGCGGTGATCCGTGCACCGAGGACGCATCAATCGCTGCCCTATTATTCTACAGCCAGCAACTGCTCGATCTCGTGCAAGCGCGATTTCAGGCGCTGGATTTCGTCCCGTTTCTCTGCGACCACGTCCTTCGCCGTCTCCAGCCTGTCGCCACCCGGTACAGTTCCGACCGCCGTATGGGCCTCCGTCGCGATCGCGTCGATTTCGGTCTCGAGTTCGGCAATGCGGTTGCGCAGCTCATCGAGCTGGCTCCGGACGCTTCGGTCGGGATTGTTGCGAGAGCCCGCACCCCAGGCATCGATCGGTTCGTCGACGCCGGGAGGGTCGAGCGGACGGGCGTGGATCGAGCTCGATCCTGGTTTTCCGCGTTTAGTCATTGGCTGATCTCCCGTAGGGCTCCAAACTCCTGATCGCGGCGGTTGTTCCGCAGGATTCCCGTGGCCGCAGACTTTTCGCCAACCCGCTGGAACTTCTACCCACAACGGCCGTTCTTGCTGAAGCTGAATCAGGAGGGTTCTATGCGCTCGGAGGAAAACCTTGAGCTTCATTTCGATCTCCTGAGCCACCGGGCGCTGCTTTCGTGCGGCGACCGGGACTACGTGCTGCCGGACAGCTATCCTAGCAAGGAAATGGCCCGACTGGCCGCGCAGAAATTCGCATGGGAAACGCTCGGCCTGAAACATCGAACCCGCGAATTCACCCAGGCCTCGGATCTGCCAGTCTGGTTGCGCTGAAACAATTCCAGCGAAGGCGTGCAACGGTCTTTACGTTCGGAAACGCGTAATCTCAAAGGGTTGGATCATGAGGTGGAGACTTCTTTCAAAAGAGGCATCAGAGGAGATATTCATCCTTGTGCTGGACCCCGGGGAGGAAGCTTTCGCCGCCATTTCCGAGTTCGCCGCAACCCAGAAGATCTCCGCGGCCTCACTGATCGCGATCGGCGCGTTCGAGAAAGCCGTCGTAGGCTGGTATGACCTGGAAAAGCGAGACTACTGCCGGATCGTTATCGACGAGCAATGCGAAGTGTTGAGCCTGATCGGCGACATTGCGCTCGGAGAGGACGGGAAACGCAGTCTGCACGCCCATGTCGTGCTGGGGCTCAGCGATGGGACAACGCGCGGCGGCCATTTCCTCGAAGGGACCGTCAGGCCGACTCTCGAAGTGACATTGTCGGAGACGCCTGCGCATCTTCGGCGCAAGCACCATCCCGACCTTGGAATTGCCCTGATAGACGTCTGAATCCTGTTCAAGGCGCCGCGCGTTGCCAGCGTGTCACTACCGGACCTTCGGTGCCGAAGACAGGGTCGAGTTGGGGCAGCGGCACCGAAGCGATCGCTTCACGATCTGCGTCGGTCGCCGGCCCGCGCTGAATGTCTGCGTGCTGCCCGGGAGGATAGCCGCCTACCACCAGGAAATCGGCGCTTGCGGCGATCCGGCGATGACCGGTGCCGGCAGGCAGCACGATGACATCTCCCGCCGCTACCTCCAGTTCCTTGCCTGCCGGCCCGCCGATCAGCAGGCGTGCCTTGCCTCTGGCAATGGCCAGAACTTCGTGTGCACGCGTATGATAGTGCTGAAAGTCGAAAACACCGTCGCGCCACATGCCTCTCCAGCCGTTGGCATGAAACCTGTCCTCGATGCGTGCTGCATTGTTCTCCCCGGCGTCGAGTGCGCCGAGGTAGACGAGGGCAGGCAGGTGCGGGTTATTTGGAACGCCCCCGCTTTCGGCAAACATCAGTTCATCGATGTGCATCGGCTCTCTCCCGGAACGATTTTCGTCCGCTTCCGTTGGACATGTGGCGTCCTGCGTCTCTTCAGAGGCACAAGGGTCGCTGTGACAATTTGAATTGCTGCATGTTTTTACCCTCGAATCGGCTCCGATTTAAGGAAACCTGCAGCAGGTCACCAAGGGAGAAACCGTCATGAGCAAGGAAAGCAAGAAGAAGAAATGGTCGCAGGAAGTGACGGAAAAGAGCGATGCGCTTGACCTTGAGGAAGGTGTCTTCAAGTCCGACGATCCGGCGAAGATCGCGCATTCGCTGAAGCGGTCGGCCGAGGCGAGCGACCGGCGGAAATCTACTCC
This sequence comes from Sinorhizobium sp. 8-89, assembly GCF_030124325.1. Taxonomy (GTDB): domain Bacteria; phylum Pseudomonadota; class Alphaproteobacteria; order Rhizobiales; family Rhizobiaceae; genus Sinorhizobium. Next base: position 117,555 of record NZ_JASKLR010000013.1, on the reverse strand, counting down.
TTTCCGCTCTGCCATGTCGATGCTGACGTTCTATATAAACAGAGCCGGCGCGGGTCTGAGCCGCCGCCAGAGACACGTCCTCGAAAAGGTGAAGGCCGAACTGCGAAAAGATTTCGGGCGCGAGCCCAAGTAAGGGGATCTTTCAATGCCTTACAAGCTCTATTACTGGGACGGCATTCCCGGACGCGGCGAATTCGTTCGCCTCGCGCTCGAGGAAGCCGGAGCGGATTATGTGGACGTCGCCCGCGAGCCCGACGGACAGGAGCAGGGAACAAGGGCGATGCTGAAGTTGCTGCGGGACGGCGACGGCGAGACGATCCCCTTTGCGCCCCCGTTTTTGAAAGACGGCGACCTGCTGATATCGCATGTCGCCAATATCCTGTTCTATCTCGGCCCGAAGCTCGGCCTGGCACCCCAGGACGAAGGTCTCCGCTTCGTTGCCAACGGGCTGCAACTGACGATCACCGATTTCGTCGCCGAGATCCACGACACGCACCACCCGATCGGTGTATCGCTCTATTATGAAGACCAGAAGCCGGAAGCCTTGCGGCGATCGTCCGACTTCCTGTCGGAGCGCCTGCCGAAGTTCCTCGGCTATTTCGAGCGGATCCTGCGCCAGAATCCGAGGGCTGAGACACATATAGTCGGCGACCGCCTGAGCTATGTCGACCTTTCGCTCTTCCAAGTTGTCGAGGGACTTCGCTACGCCTTTCCGAAGGCAATGCGGGACTACGAAGCGAATATCCCGGGCTTGATCGCCCTGCGCGACAAGGTCGCCAAACGTCCGAACATCCGCAGCTATCTCGCCTCCGATCGACGGCTCCCCTTCAACGAGGCCGGTATTTTCCGCCACTATCCGGAGCTCGACCGGCAGTCATAGACGGCCGTGCCTCCGTCCTTCGTGTTCAGCTTCAAAGGCGGCGACCTTGGTCAGATCCTCGACGAAGCGCGCACGCTGCGCCGCCGCATCCGATCCGTCCCGGATCCTGAGAAGATAGGACGGATGGATCGTTACAAGGACGGGATAGCCGGCGGGGGTGTCGATCAGGTCGCCGCGGTTTTTCGTGACAGCGACGCTCCGGCCAAGCAGCGTCATCACCGCCGTGGCGCCGAGTGCAACGACGAGGTCCGGTCGAAGCTGTTCCAGTTCCGCGCCCAACCACCAGGCGCAACGCTGGATCTCGCCTGCGTTGGGCCGCGAATGCAACCGCCGCTTGCCGCGTTGCTCGAATTTGAAGTGCTTGACCGCGTTGGTGAGATAACAGCTCGATCGGTCGACGCCGGCCTCGTGCAGACATTCGTCGAGGACGCGGCCGGCCGGACCGACGAAGGGATGCCCCGCCAGGTCCTCTCGGTCGCCCGGCTGTTCGCCGACGAGAACGACGCGGGCATCGGTAGGGCCTTCGCCGAAGACGAGCTGTGTTGCGTTTTTGTAGAGATCACAGCGTTCGCAACCTTCCGCTTGCCTGCGCAAGGCCGCTATCGAGCGGGCTTCGGCGTGTTCGCCGGAGAGGGCCGGACCGGTGCTTGCTGTTTCTCGCGGCATCTGCTGTCGAGGATTGTTCCTCGCTCCCATCGACGCCCCGGTAGCGACGTCGAAGTTCTAACCCGAAGATCGAAATCATGTTCCGTCGGGCTTACACTCGTGCGACGGCGGCAACGATGCCCGGCCCAGGCAGTTCGCCCGCTGACGCTGCGCGCTCACCGGACGTGGTAAAAATCGGCTGACCGATGATAGGGGGGATTGCTCCTGCTTCGTCGGTGAGATTGATCCGCAGCTGCAGAACAGAACTCCCGAACTGCCAGTCGACGGCGACCAGCCCGTCGTCGGTCGGACGTATGCGGTGGTCGGGCAGGCCGGGTTTCTTCAGCAAAGGGGCGATATGCCGTTGGCGGATGCCGGCAAGCTCGCGGATGAAGGCGATGTGTCGTTTGCCCGCCGGGCTTTCCGCCCGGTCCCATTGCAATTTCGATGCGGCGAATGTCCGCGGGTCGAGCGGATCGGGCAAATCCGCCATGGTCGCGCCATGCGGCATGCCACCGAAATTATCAGCCTCCCCCTGGCGTCCGGAGCGAATGGCCTCGGCGATCTGGCCCTGATAGTCCGCGAAGAAGCAAAACGCTTGGGTCTCACCGTATTCCTCGCCCATGAAGAGGAGCGGAACTTGCGGAACGAGCATCAGCGTCGCGGTCAGAACCCGCATCAGATCCTCTCCGACAAGCGACGCGAGCCGCTCGCCGAAGGCGCGGTTTCCGACCTGGTCATGGTTCTGCAGGAAATTGACGCGTGCCTGCGGCGGCACCCGGTCACCCGTCCAGGGCGACGAAATCTCCTTTCCCTGGGCGGGTGACGCGAAACCTTCGGCCATGGCCTCGCGAATTTTCCGCCACGTGTCCACGGCGAAGGATTGGTAGTGGCCCTTGGTTTCTCCCGTCGCCGCGACATGCAGCGCGTTGTGAAGATCATCGTTCCACGCGGCTGTGAAGAGTTCGGGAATCCCTCTCGATTTTCGCCCGACAAGGCTTCTGCGGCGGTGTGCATCTTCGACGACGAGATGGACGTGGCGCTCGGGAAATGTGTCGCGTATCTCGCGCGCCATTTCGACCAGGATATGGGGCTCCCGGCTGTCCCTGATCTGCTCCGTCGCATCGAGGCGCAGCCCATCGAAGCGGAAATCGCCGAGCCAATAGAGCGCATTCTCGATGAAATAGCGCCGGACGGCATCCTGTTCGAAGGCAATCGAGGCTCCCCACGGCGTCGCCCGATCGGTGTTGAAGAAGCCCGCGGCGTAGCGCGGCAAGGCATTTTCTTCCGGGCCGAAGTGGTTGTAGACGACATCGAGCAGAACCATGATGCCGAGCGAATGCGCCGCATCGACGAGGGCCTTCAGGTCGTCCGGTGTCCCATAGGCATGGTGGGGCGCATAATGCAGCACGCCGTCATAACCCCAACCGCGCATGCCTGGATATTGGGCGACGGGCATGATCTCGATCGCGGTAATCCCGGCATCGGCAAGATGGGCGAGGCGTTCGCTTGCCGCGCGGAACGTGCCCTCCGGCGTGAAGGTGCCGGTGTGCAGCTCGCAGATGATCGCTTCTCCCCACGGCCGGCCGCGCCAGGAGGTGGTCTCCCAACGATATGCGCAGTGATCGACGAGGATGGAAGGACCGGAAGGTCCGCTCTGCTGGGCTGACGATGCCGGGTCGGCGATCAGCGACCCGTCCGACAGCTGAAAACAGTATCGGTCCCCGGCTTGCGCTTTCACCGAAAGCTCGAACCATCCGCCATCGAGCGCCTGCATGTCATGGGCAGCCCCGTTGAGAACGAGGCTCACGGCCCGTTCATCGGGTGCCCACAATCGAAATTGCGCGGCATCGGCCGAAGTGAAACTGGCGCCCCAGGTTTTTCTAAAAAGTCCGGACGATTCCTCTCGCTGCATCGGCTCTGGTCCCCTGTTGAGTGCAGGGAAACTGGTCGGCTCCGGCGAAAGTTCCACCTTCTCTCTCTCACCGGCCAAAAGCGCCGGTAGGAACAATTTCTCTTCTTCCGCGTTGCACCATCGCTTTCGAGCGGGCGCGGGAGGGATGATAACGGCAATGAACGCATCTTTCTCCGAACTCAATTTTCTGAAACCCGAACTCGGTGCCGAGTACACCGGCGAGGGCACACACTTCGCGGTCTTTTCGGCCCATGCGGAGAAGATCGAACTCTGCCTGTTCTCCGAGGATGGTAGCGGGGAAACGGCACGTTTGCCGCTGCCCAAGCGCGAGGGCGATGTCTGGTCGGGCTATATCGAAGGCATCGGTCCGGGCACGCTCTACGGCTATCGCGCCCATGGTCCCTATGACCCGCACAACGGCCATCGGTTCAATCCGAACAAGCTGCTGCTCGACCCCTATGCCAAGCAGGTTGCCGGGACCTTCGTCTGGGACGATGCGCTGTTCGGTTACACGATCGACGGCACGGGAAACGACCTCTCCTTCGACGAGCGCGACAGCGCGCCTTTCATGGTCAAGGGCGTCATCCAGGACCCCGCTTTCGACTGGGCCGGCGAAGAAGCGATCCGCCGCCCGTGGACGGACACGATCATCTATGAAACCCATGTTCGCGGCATGACCATGACCCATCCGGCCGTGCCGGAGGACTTGCGCGGCACGTTCCTGGGCATGGCGAGCGACCCGATCATCGACCATCTGACGAAACTCGGCGTCTCGGCTATTGAACTCTTGCCGGTGCAGTATTTCCTCGACGACAGGTATTTGATCGAGCGCGGTCTCAGGAATTATTGGGGGTATCAGACGCTCGGTTTCTTCGCTCCGCAGACGCGTTACATGAAGAGCAATCGGATCACCGAATTCAAGACAATGGTGAAGCGGTTTCATGCCGCCGGCATCGAAGTCCTGATGGATGTCGTCTACAACCATACGGCCGAGGGCTCCGAGCACGGCCCCACCTTGAGTTTCCGCGGTCTCGACAACTTCAGCTATTACCGGCAATCGCCGGAAAAGCCGCGTCATACCTTCGACATGACCGGCACCGGCAATACGCTCAACGTCGCGCATCCGATGGTACTGCGCATGGTGCTCGACAGCCTGCGCTACTGGGTGCAGGTCATGCACATCGACGGCTTCCGGTTCGATCTCGCAAGCGCGCTCGGTCGTGAGGACATCGAGTTCGACCGGGAAGGCGGCTTCTTTGACGCAATCAGGCAGGATCCGATCCTCGCCGGAGTGAAGCTCATTGCGGAGCCTTGGGATATTGGCGCGGGCGGGTACCAGCTCGGCGGCTTCCCGCATCCGTTCCGCGAATGGAACGACCGCTTCCGCGACGATGTCCGGCGGTTCTGGAAGGGGGATGGCGGCGTGGTGCCGACGCTTGCCGAGCGTATCGCGGGCTCGCCGGTGCAGTTCAATCATTCCGATCGCGGTGCGACCGCGTCGATCAACCTAGTCAGCGCGCATGACGGCTTCACGCTGATGGACACGGTTTCCTACAACGACAGGCACAATGAGGCGAACGGCGAGGAGAACCGCGACGGGCATTCCGATAACCATTCGGACAATATAGGCGTCGAAGGTCCTACCGACGACGACGGGATCAGGGACGCACGCGCACGCCGGCGCCGCGCCATGTTTGCCACCATGATGCTCAGCCAGGGCGTGCCGATGGTCCTTGGCGGCGATGAGCTCGGAAATAGCCAGGGCGGCAACAACAACGCCTATTGCCAGGACAACGAAATCGGCTGGCTCGACTGGGCGTCCGAGGATGAGACCTTCCTAGCCTTCTGCCGAAAGGTGGTGGCGTTCCGCAAGGACAATCCGGCCTTGTGCCAGGAGCGGTTTCTGCGCGGCGAACCAGGTGACGACGGTCACGTCGAAATCGCCTGGTACAGGAGTGACGGCCACCCGATGGACGAGGAAGCATGGCATGATGGGGAACTGCGTATCGTCGGGGTCTATATCAGCCGCAATGGCATCGCGGAGACGACACCGGCGAACGGTCTCTTTCTGGTTTTCAATGCCGGTGCCGATTACGAGATCTCACTTCCCCGCGTGAATGGAACGGAGCAATGGCAGCGCGTGCTTGATACGGCCAGCCTCGATGCGGCCAGTGATGAGGCGGCACTTGTTCGCGCGGCGCAGGATCGGGCGCTGGTCACTGCACAAAGCGTCGCGGCGTTCATTCCGGCGGACCATGGCTAGAAACGGCAGGCCCGCGCTGGAGGAAAACGGGCTCGTTTATGTCAGCGACACCGAGCCGGGCATCAGGCGCCAACGTAAAGGCAGGGGCTTCGTCTATCGTCTGCCGGACGGTTCGGTGCTTTCCGACCCCGCGGTGAAAGCGCGCATATCGTCTCTGGGCCTGCCGCCGGCTTACGAGAACGTCTGGATCTGCCTGGATGAGAGCGGCCACCTTCAGGCGACCGGCTATGACGCGCGCGGCCGAAAGCAATATCGCTACCACAAGGAATGGCAGGCGCTGCGAAGTGGCGACAAGTTCGGACAGCTTCTGACGTTCGGAAAGGTGCTGCCGAGGATTCGCCGCACGATCCGGCGCCATATGCAGGGCGCGCCCGACGACGTCCGCACCGTTCTGGCGGCGCTGGTGGCCCTACTCGACGAAGCTCATCTGCGTGTCGGCAGTCCGGCATACGTGCAGGCGAATGCAACCTATGGCGCGACGACCTTGCTCAAGCGCCACCTCAAGCTTTCCGACGGCTGCGTCCAATTGAGCTTCGCCAGCAAAGGCGGTAAGCGGGTGAGGCGCAGGCTGCGCCATCCGAGATTGCAGCGGCTGCTCGAAGAGATTTCGGACTTGCCCGGCCGGCAGCTTTTTGTATGGAAGGATGAGACCGACACGTTGCGGCCGATCGACTCAGGGCGCCTCAATCGTTATCTCGCCGAGATATCGGGAGCGGAGATTTCCGCGAAAACATTCCGGACCTGGGCGGGAAGCGTCGCGGCATTTACCGTCGCGCGTGCCGCTGTGGAAAGGGGGGAACGGCCAACCGTCAAGCAGATGAGCGAGGCAGCCGCGTCGGTCCTGCACAACACGCCGGCCATCGCGCGCGCGAGCTACATCCATCCGGAAATTATTGCGCTTGCCGGTGACCGTTCCGTTTCAGCCAGAAACCTCGACGCGCGCGGCCGCGCGAACAAAGAATTGCGCGCCGAAGAGGCGCGCATGTTGAATTTTCTGACCCGCGCCGGGCGATCGAAGCGCCGGAAACCGAACTGAACGACCTCAGTCGATCTTCGCAGTCAGAGATCGCGATCGGTGTCGCCGATTGGCCGAGGTGCCGCGCCTGTCGGGGGCTGGACCCGAATATTGTTCTGCACATGCGTAACGCCTGAAACGTCGTCGGCACAATCTTCGGCCCGGCGCTTGGCCCACTTGGAATCGACGAAACCGCTGAGTTGCACCTCGCCATTCAACACGGAGACCTCGATGTTGGAGGCGTCGAGCGCGCCGTCGTCGCTGAGCCGGTCGCTCACGTCTTCTTGGATACGATTGTCGGAACGGGTGTAACCCTTGGGCCCTTTGCCGCGATACTGATCCATCTCGCGGCGCCACTCGGCCTCCTCGTCGCCGAACCAGGAGGCGACTTCGTCTCTCGCTCGATCAACGAACCCGCGTTGCCGCCTCTCTTGCGAAGGCGCTCCGTGGTCGCGGTAAGGGCGTTGCCCGCTATACCCGTAGCCGGAGCCATAATAGTCGCTAAACGCCCCTTCGCGGTTCCACCGGTCATAGCCCTCGTCCATGCCGCGATAACGCTCCGAGCGGCGGGGTTCGGGATCCGGAAAATACATGGAGTTTTCGTACTCCGCTCCGCGTGGAGCTTCGCCGAAGCGCTCGCGCGCGCGTCGCCGCTCGCGCTCATAATCGTCGGGTGCGCCATACCGATCCCGCTCCCTTTCGTGGGACCGGCCAAAGTCCTTCTTTCTCGCCATCGGTTCCTCCTTGCGCTCGTTCCTCGTGCCAATGCGATCCCAACGGCTGAGGGGCGGATCGGTTCCAGGTTTCCACGGTGGGTCGATCCGCAGTCGTTCTCAAGAGGCCCGACCTCATCCAGGCCTTGGACCGCGATCGGCAGGCGAGGGAGACGCGCTGCGGCCCGGCGGTGCGGATGACGTGTGGAACATTCACGGTCGACCGGGATTTTTCATCGAACCCGAGGCCGGGGCTCAGACCTCATTCAGGAAGGGGCCCGCATTCAGGAATGGAGCGAAAAAATGCCGAATCCGCGCCAACCGGACCCAAAACCACCGTCACCGCAGCCACCACCGCCCTGGAACCCCGAACCGCCGATCGAGGAACCGGATCCCGAGCGCCTTCCCGACGAAGTGCCGATCCCCAATCCGGACGAAAATCCGGAGCCTCCCAAACATTTCCAAGCGCGCGGAAACGGGTGGAACAATTGAGCGGTCGCACCGTTTGAGTTCTGCCATCGACAGAGTTCAGCGGCGAGGAAGAAGGGACATGGACAACAACGATAGGGAAGAACTTATCCGGCGGAGAGCCTATGCGATCTGGGAAAAGGAAGGTCGCCCCGAGGGTCAGGATCAGAGGCACTGGGAACAGGCGTCGCGGGAGATGCAGCGCGATGAAAACCGGTCGAGTACCGGCGAAAAGCAGGATCTCGAAACGGAGGGAACAACGCACGCGACCTCAACGCCGGCGTCGCCCCCATCCGAGGGCAAGACCCGAAAAGCCGAATCGACGGGGCAATAGCCGCGCACGAAAACCGCGGGCGGAACGCCTGGTCGGTAGCAATTAAGAATTCACAAGGAGCAAGACCATGCACGTATCGGAAATCATGACCAGAGACGTTCATCTTGTCAGCCCGAACGAGACCATCGCCGAGGTCGCAAGGCAAATGGCCGAGAACGATATCGGCTTTCTGCCCGTGGGCGACCACGATCGCCTGGTCGGCATGATAACGGACAGGGACATCGTTGTTAGGGGCGTCGCAGACGGCCTCGATCTCCAGTCGAAAATAGGAGACATCATGACCACCGATGTCAAATACTGCTTCGAAGATGAGGAAGTGGACGACGTTGCGCGCAACATGGGCGATGTCCAGGTTCGACGTCTGCCTGTAGTCAACCGCGACAAGCGATTGGTCGGCGTTGTATCGCTCGCCGATGCTGCCCGCGAGCAGCCCGCGGTTGCCGGCACCGGCCTTAAAGGCGTGACGGTTCCCGGCGGCGCTCACAACCAGTCCGAACCAAGCGGCTAAAACACACGCGATCGCGTCCGGCCCATCCTTCGGTAGGATCAGTCCGCTTCGGCCGCAGTCAAAGCGCAAGGCGGAACAAAAGGCATGCCTTGCGCTTTCTTGCAACGAAGGAGTCCGGAGATGCCAGCGAAGCACTACAGCAACGGCGACGGCGCAGACCCGCGTCGAGCGCAACCAGGCTCGCATGCGGGCAGATCGCCGAGAACAGGAAAGCCCAAAGAGTCCCGGAAGGAAGAGGCCTGGAAGGCGGCGGAACTTGGTCTGCCTGAGGCGGAAGACCAAGCCCCGCCCAGCGGACACGTCGCCGATGCCGGCGACGCCGTTGGCTGGACGCCAAGCACGTCTGATCAGGAGGCCGCCCGGGCAGATCCGCCGCAGCCGCGACCGCGCGACTATGGCGAAACCATACGCACGGCGGTGAGATACGTGCCGGGACACCAACCTCGCGGCGGCCACGTGACGGCCGAGAGTGATGCGCAACAGGATGACGATGGCACCGGCGGAGAAGCGTGGAACCGCGCTCTTGGCGGCAACACCAATGCCGGCATGATCCGCTTTCTCGGAGCGATTGCGCTCTTTATCCTGATATTCGCGTCCCTGTTCTGGCTCTTCGCCGCTTGATCGGCACCCCAGGATTTCTCAAGCCGACCCGGTTCGGGTTCGGCATGCTTCAGTGTTCACCCCTCGAAACGGATGAAGTGCGGAGACCACGTCAACACAGCCGGTGCCAAGGCCGTGGCGGCTTCTATATGGCAACCAGGAAGTAGGAGCCGGCACATCTCCAATGACGCCTCGTGCCACTCGTTCTCATCGAACGGAACATAATTGACGCTTGCCGGTTCCGGGGGTGTTGAAATCCGTGCGGCGCTGTAAGGCCGCCCGAAGGAGAAGAAAGATGCCTGCAAAATCAAAAGCACAGCAAATGGCTGCAGGTGCCGCGCTTGCCGCCAAGCGGGGCGAAAAGAAGAAGAGCGAGCTCAAGGAGGCTTCGAAGAGCATGGAAAAATCCATGACCGAGAAGGAACTCGAGGAAATGGCATCGACCAAGCGAAAGGGCAAGAAGGAACACGTTTCGAAGTCTTGAGATGCGACAGGATACCGGTCGGCGCGAGCCGAGAGTTGCAGCACTGACGCGTTGAGCGCTTTGGCGATCCGCCAAACTCCACTGCACCGAGGCCCCCCAAGGGAATGCGCCTCGAGGGGTATATATTTGCGCCAAACGGTGATCGATTCTAATGGGTTACGGCGTCTGCGGACAAAAACCGCATCAAACTTTCCCATCCGGCTCTGGCGGTTTACATGGCGAACCGGGCACAATACGTTATCCTCGCCACGACGAAGGACAGGCGGATGAGCGAAACCAGAGCACCTGAGGGTGCGGACGTAGACAAGGCCATTGACGAGCGGATCGCGTCGCTCATGGCGAAGATACAGAAGGAGGCTGTGCCGGAGCGGCTGCTGGAGCTTGCTCGCCAACTGCAGGAAGCGTTGAATGCGCGCATGCGCTGAGCGGGTTCATTCCAGCTGCGGTTAGTTCAACGGATTTCCATGCATTTGAACCATCAATTCTTCGCGGGCGCGGCTGAGCCTGCTTTTGATGGTGCCGATCGCGCAATCACATATGTCGGCCGCTTCCTTGTAGCTCATGCCGAAACCGGCGACGAGGACAAGGACCTCGCGGTGCTCGGGGGTCAGGGACGCCAAAGCGTTGCGGAGCTCGCCATTCAGGACCGACCATTCCTGCGGCGGCGCCATCGGGATCGGCAACTCCGCGCAATTGGTGTTCCCAGGGCTCTCGCGCGTTCGGATCTTGTACTGCGTCCGGAAAGCGTTGCGCATGATCGTGAACAGCCAGGACTTCAGGCTGGTGCCCGGTTCAAATTGGTCGATACTTCTCAGTGCCCGAAACAGGGTTTCCTGGATGAGATCATCCGCCTCGAAGGGTACCGATGTGAACGTCCGGGCGAACGCCCGCAGAGCAGGAATCAGATCGACGACCTGCTCCTCTACGTGATGCGATTGGTGAAGCACATGAATGCCGGTGGCAGGCATATCGAATACCGCCCTTTTGCACGAACAGAACATAGGTAACGTCGAACAATGCCTGGCTGGCCTTTTGGTTCCCTCGCGCCGTGGATGATATTTAGGGGCCGGTTTGGACGCCCCGTTGCCGGGCTGCGTGATTCTTAAAAGTACAGCCGGCCGTCTCTCCGTGGCTCTCGTGCCGCCGCAGATCCGGCAGTGGTATTGCAGATCTCTAAAATGCCTCTGTTTGGTGCGATCCTTCGACTGGCTGGGGCAGATGCCTGCTTTCCTTCGTGAAGGTTGGCCCCAGGCGGGCGTGTGCCCGCCAAAGGAGGATACGCAATGGACAAGCTTCCAAGAGTCATCGCCGCGTCGCTGCTTGGGCTCGCATCCGCGACTGTCTCGCCGCTCATCTCGGCGAGTGTGGATAGCGATTCAAGCAATGCCTACGCTGACAACGGCGTCATTCTCATACCGGGAGGAACGCGAGACAGCAGCAACGACGGCAGTGGTCGTGAGGACAGTACCGGTGGAGGCGGCGGCGGCCCTGAGGACGGTACGGGCGGCGGTGGTGGCCCAGAGGATACTGGCAGTGGAGTTGGAGGGGACGACAGCGGCGGCACATCGGGCAGCGGGGGAGGTTGAGGACAGCCAGTTCTAACCTGATGTGACTGCCCTAAGGGGGTCTAAAGAGGTCCTTCTCGTCGATGGACCTCTTTTTGCGCCGTTCGTCGATCGAACGCGGGGTGACGAGGTATCGTTTACAACCGGCTCCAGAGACGCTCTGGCTTTGCACAGGCGCAGGGCTGTCTCGGCGGCCGCGCGCCGCGAAGCAAGACACAACCGGAGAGGTCACGACCTGGACCGAGCACGATCGGACCGGGAACCATTTGCGTTGCCGCTGGTTTGGGAGGTCCTTACGGAAGGAGTATATCATGAATAAATTTGCCATGATGATTACGGCTCTCCTGCTCTCGGTCGGTTCGTCGGCGATTGCCCAGACAACGGTCGTGTTGCCCGGCGAGGTCAGGACCTATGTGATGGAACAGAATACGCCGTCTATTCAATATGAGGGCGAGATCGTCGTTGGACAGCCGGTGCCCGAAGTGGTGGAGGTATACCCGATTCCTGACCAGCCTGATTACGGCTACGCAGTCGTCAACGAAAAGCGGGTCATTGTGAACCCGAAGACGAAGACCGTCGTGCAGGTTCTTGAATAACGGGATCGCCGAACGGGCGGCCGCCAGCGCGAAAGATCGGAAAGCGGAGCATGGAAAACATCGAGTTTCGGCTGGCCGCCTACCGCGAAATCCTGGTGGCTGTCCTTTCGGCATTGGCGAAAAATGACGATGCCTGGCTGGTGATCAATCGCATCCTGGAAGAAGAACTGATCGTGCAGGATCATGAGGAAGATCCGGGAATTGTGCCGTCCGAAGCCTTTGCGCGACAGAACGCGGTGACGGCAGAAATTTCATCCATTCTCCAGGACGCCAGCGCACGCGCGGCGGCGGAGCCTGCCGCCGCCGTGCCAAAAAACGATCGTTGAGAAGACGAAATAGCCTGCCACGCGCGGGAACCGCTCTCTTCGTGGTGCGTTAAGGATGCAACGCGGCTTAGCCCGCGCGCGTTCCATACCAGCAGAAGGAGAGCATCGTGCGGCAACGATCGAAGAAGAAGCGTCAGAGATTCCAGCGGCCGCCTGAGAACCCGAACCCGAAGAAGACGCGAAGAAATACGTGGCAACCTCAGGTCATCGTTCCCTATCGCGTAGATCTCACACTCAAGAAGTCGGCAGATGAGGAAGTCAGGGTGCCCGCATCCATCAATGGCAGGAGTCTCATCAATGGCCGCCCATGAGGACAAAGCGATACGCGTGCGGGACGTGATGTCCAGACTGGTCTTCACAGTTTCACCGAGCGACACGGCGCAGTCGGTTGCGCGGTTGATGGAAGAGGCAGGCGTTGGTGCCCTGCCAGTCGAGGCCCCAGGCGTCGGAACGATCCTGGGGATCGTGACGGACCGAGACATCCTTACCTCGGTCGTTGCCCAGGGACTGTCGACATCGACGGCCGTGTTCGAGTTCATGACGGTTTCGGCCGAATCCTGCGAGGAGGATGACAGCATCCTGCTGGCCGCGCAAAAGATGCATGATTACAAAATACGTCGCCTTGTCGTCGTTGATGAAAAAAAGCGCGCAGCCGGCATCGTTTCGCTGGCAGATATCACGCGGGCGAGCCCGGAACTCGGCGGCCTCGTACTGGGTGGAATAAGCCGCCAGGCATCCCAATCCCCTCCGCTTGAAGGAGTTTCCTAATGCCAACTCTGACGCAGGATCGCCTGTGGCGCGAAGCAGTCATCCTGGAGGCGCCGAGCCGCGTCCTGCGGGTGCAAAGCACGCGCGACGCCTTCCTATGCCTCAAGAACCACTGGCCGCTCGCGGAGGGTGAGGCAAAAAGCGAGGCATTGGCTGTATGCGACCGCGTGATCGAGGGAGCTGACGAACCCGATGCGGCGCGGGCCGCATTCATCAAGGCGGCTGAGGAAGCACAATTCCGCGTCAATAGCTGGAGCGGTTCCTGATATTTTGGCTTGTGCCGGCGCAGTGCCGGCAAATTAGCATATGCGACCGGATCGCGTTGGGTCGATCCAGAATCATGCGACCCGCATTCGGAAGTGTGGCGATTTCGAATGCGCGCAACTGTTTCGAACGTTTCCCTACGCCGTTATCAGAGGAATGGCTTGCCTCCGGTCACCGCGATCGTCGCGCCGGATACGTAGCTCGACATCGGATCCGCCAGCATCACGAAGGTCGATGCCAGTTCCACCGGCTGGCCGGGGCGCTTCATCGGTACCTGCTTGCCGAAATTCACGACCGAATCCTCCGGAAGGGTGGAAGGGATCAGCGGCGTCCAGATTGGCCCCGGAGCCACGACATTCGCGCGTATGCCCCGCTCTGCCAGCAGCTGTGCAAGCCCGGCCGTGAAGTTGTGGAGCGCACCCTTGGTGGTGGCATAGGCAAGCAGGGTCGGATTGGGGCTGTCGGCATTGATTGAGGCAGTATTTATGATCGCACTGCCTTCACGCATATGCGGTACCGCCGCCTTGGTCAGGTAGAAAATCGCATGGATGTTGACCTTGAAGGTCAGTTCCCATTCCTCGTCGGTTATGTCCTCGATCGCCTTGAATGCCGCCTGGTGAGCAGCGTTGTTGACGAGAATATCTATACCGCCGAGCTGCTCGACTGCCGTATCGACGATGCGCCGGCAGTGATCGGAGGACTGGATGTCGCCCGCTACCAGCACGGCCTTGCGCCCGGCTTCTTCGACAAGCGCCTTCGTCGCTTGCGCGTCCTCATGCTCGCTCAGATAGGAGATCAGAACGTCCGCGCCCTCTCTCGCATAGGCGATCGCCACGGCCCTGCCGATGCCGCTATCGCCGCCAGTTATGATCGCCTTTTTTCCCTTCAGCCGGCCGGAACCCTTGTAGGAATTCTCCCCATGATCAGGCAATGGCTCCATTCGATCCGTCGTTCCGGGCATGGCCTGAGGTTGCCGCGCAAAGGGAGGGTGAGGAAAGGTGTCCATTTCCGAAGACTCCGTATTGAATAAGGGGGCATTCGCAGTTCCGCCTGCGTGTTGTGTGGGCGTCTAACCGAGGGCCGGACGCTTTTGTTCCGGACGTATTCCGCTCGCGGGTGTCCCGTGTATCGTCGGAACCGATTACAGCCGGAGGCGTTTCCTCACTCTCGGGACGATTGGCAATGAAACCGCGCACGATTCTCACAGGGATTGTCTTTCTGACGGCAGCGGCTCTCGCTTTGCTGATCTATGATGCCGCCGATCGCAACCCTGCCGAGCAAGACGGCACGCGCCTTCCCGCCACGACCGATTGATCGCTTGAGGATCGCCGAGAGGTTTCGGTCGGGGAACTTCCCGTCGGGCCTGGCGTTGACCCATCAGGAACGCTCAGGAGGAAATGATGAAAGACACCGAAAAGCGGAGCAAGAGCGTCGCCGGCGATACCGCCGGACAGAGACCCATCGAGAAGGACAGTGATTTGCATCCGCGCGCGAAGAAGCAGCCCGTCGAGCCGGACGATCTCGCAAACCATCGCGCCATGCGGGAAGCCGCGCGCTTGAAGAGAGACGATTATCTCGTGGAGTCCGATCTCGAGGAAGCGGACCAACGCTATCCGACCCCGGGCATGAAAGACCAGGAATAAGGAGTAGAACGATGGCAGCGCCGAAATCGCTGAAAGCCGGCTTCACCGGCAGGCCGGCGGAACCCGATCTGAAAACGAGGGCTCAGGATGCCGCGCGCTACGTCCGCGACGAAGCGGCGGTCGTTGCCGGGACCGCGCGCGAGCACCCGGCGGCGCTCAGCAGCACCTTGCTCGTGGTCGCGACCCTTGCATTTGTCGCGGGCTTTGTCATGGGCGGTACGTCTGCCGCTCCTGCGCGAAGCCAGCGGTTCTGGTCGTGGTGATATAGGCTCCCCAAGCTTTTGTTGACCGACCGGGAACAAATTGCCGCGCTTCCGGTTTATTTGTCGGACCGCGTGGAAAAAGTCCCCTCTCCGCAAGCCCCTACGGATCCGCGCGATCCCAAACGACAGTGCAGATCGGGCTCCATCGATTCGATGGGGCCCTTTTTCTTGGACAAGCTACTGCGGGCAACGCGGGAGCGATGATGTTGAAAACCGGGAACGATTTGCAGCCGCTGTGGTTTCGTCACCGAACATAAACGTGGAGAGCAATGATGAAAACGCCGAAACCGGGTGCGCCCGGCACAACGGAACAATCGCCGCGCTGGGAAGGGCCGAAGGAGACGAAGCCGAGGGGCTATCTTCCCGCCAAGGATAATCCCGAGCGGGACAGGGATGCGGTCGGGGAAAACCTGAAGGATCCTCATCGCGGCAAGCTGTCGGACGCCGGCAAGACCAAGGGCGATTAGAGCAGTTTCAGGAAAAGCATTGGCGGATATCTCGCGTCGAGCACGGCAGCGTGCCACGCGCTAGTGGCCTCATTCCTTTGCTCGCTCAGCGGCGTGAAAACACCACGTCATTATACCAAGCAATTAGTATTGACTAATCAATTAGCGTACGCTATTGCTTTCCCCATGACCGAAGCCACTCCCATCAACGCCGTCATGCGCGCCCTTGCCGATCCCACCCGGCGGGCCGTGTTTGAGCAGGTCGTCAACTCCGGCGAGATCACCGTCGTGGACCTGACGCGAGGGAGCGGCGTGACGCAGGGGGCTGTTTCTCAACACCTCAAAGCCCTGAAGCAGGCCGGCCTGGTCGCCGAGCGCCCCGAAGGCCGAAAAGTCTATTACCGCGCCCAGCCGGACGGCCTCGCGCCGCTGGTCGACTGGATGAGCCATTACGGCGTCTTCTGGCGCGAACGTTTTGCAGATCTCAGAACATTGCTGAAGGAAATTGATCCATGAACGACGCCGTATTGAAACTCGACGTGCAAGACATAGTGGTCGACGAGGTTTTCCCGCATGCGCCGGAGACGATCTGGAAGACGCTGACCACGGCCAATTTGATGGGCCGATGGCTGATGATGCCGGCCGGCTTCGAGCCCGTGGAAGGCAAGCGCTTCACCTATCAGACCACGCCCGCCGGCGCGTGGGACGGCACCATTCACTGCCAGGTGCTGGAGGTGAAGCCGAACGAACGTTTGGCCTATGCCTGGAGAGGCGGGGATGAGGGAAACGTCGGATACGGCTCACCGCTCGACACCGTGGTCACGTTCATCCTTTCCAAGGGCGAAAACGGCACGCGCCTCCGCCTCGTCCATTCCGGCTTCGTCCTGCCGAAGAACGACACCGCGTTCAGGAAGATGGGCGAAGGCTGGAAGAAGGTAGTCCAGAACATTGGCGCTATCGCCGGCGGGAAGGACTGACGCGACGGAAATCGCCGTGGCCAATGCAACGCTTTATTGGGAGAGACACGTGAGCAAGCCTTATACCGGCGGCTGCGCCTGCGGCGCGATCCGCTATGAAATCTCGGCCGAGCCGATCGCGATGAACGACTGCCAGTGCCGCCATTGCCAGACCACGAGCGGCACCGGGCACGGATCCTATCTGACCTTCCCGAGCAGGGAGGCGGTGAAGCTCGAGGGCGAAGCGACGCATTGGGACATGGTCAGCGATAGCGGGAACGTGAAGACGCGCGGCTTCTGCCCCGCCTGCGGGTCGCCTGTCTATCTGACCTTCTCGGACACGCCGGACTTCTTCACCATTCACGCCGCAAGCCTCGACGATCCAGGCCGATACGAGCCGCAGATGGTGACGTACACGGTGCGCGGTCATGCCTGGGACCGGCTCGATCCGGCCGTGCAGAAATTCGAGAAGATGCCGCCGGCGTAATCCTCTGCCTCCGAACAGCGAGTCCTGCGCCTAGATCATTCTAACTGTTTCGTTGAACGATGAGAATGATCTGGCGCTACCACCTATCTCAGCAGGCCTTGGCCCCCATCGATCCAGATTGGGCTGCCTGTCACGTGCCGAGCGTTATCCGAAACCAGAAACCGGATGACTTCCGCAACGTCCTCACTGCGGCCGGGCTTGCCGCCGGTAATCGGAACTTGGCCGTCCGGCCACTCGACCGCTATCGCCGTCTCCTCTTCATGGCGCAGACTGGTGTTTTCTTCGATTTCGGTTTCGATCTCTCCCGGGCAGACGGCATTGACGCGAATGTGGTGCTTGGCCAATTCGAGGGCGAGTTGCTGGACAATCGCCACCTGCGCCGCCTTGGTGGCGGTATATGCGGTTGCACCAGGTGTGGTGAACGTCCGCGTACCGTTGATCGATGACACGACGACGATCGAGCCGCCGCCGTTTTCCTTGAGATAGGGAACCGTCATATGCAGGGTCAGATAGGTGCCGCGCAGATTGACGGCAATGGTCTTGTCCCATTCGAACGGCTTCAAGTCGTCGATCGGCGCCCAAACGCCGTTGATACCGGCATTGGCGACGACGACATCGAGATGCTCGAATTCGCGGACAAGCGTCTTGACGGCGTTGCGCATCTCGAGTTCATCCGCGATATCTGCTTCAAGCACCAGCGCTCTGCCACCAGCGGCAGCGATCTCCGAAGCGCACTGCTCCAGCTTTGAACGGGTACGGCCGAGCACGCCGACCTTCATCCCGGCCGAGGCAAGCGCAAGCGCGGTGGCGCGGCCGATGCCGGATCCCGCGCCCGTGACCAAGGCGACAGACGATCGACCCGACATGGCCTAGTGCTTCTTCCGGTGGTCGCTGGCGATTGTGGAGCTTGTGATGGAAACCGGATCGCTGGCAGGAAAAGTGTCTTCCAGCCCTTCATCGAGCTGACGCTCCATCTCGCCCGTGTCTTTGGCCGCCCGTGCGCTCCGTGCGGTCTTGATTTTATGCTCCGCGTCGGGGTCGCTCTCCAACGCATCCGTATCTGCGCGTGCGAGTTCCATCATGACGGTCTTGGCGCGTTCGACCGCATTCAACCGGTTAAGGCTCCGCGCCGCGTCGTTGCGCATCGAAACCGAAACGATCTCTCCGCCTTCGCCGACGAATTCGACTGTGAAGCCCGAGCGGCCGCCCTGTTCCGGGATGACCTGTGTTCCAACGAGATGCATACGTGACCCTCCTGCCAACTGCATTCGCTACGCAAACGGCCTTGCCGACGTTTGGTTCCAGCGACGCCTTCTGCGTGCTCGCGGCCAGTGCCGTTTTCGTTATTCGCTTTCCTCTGGCTGCCGCTCGACTGCTCGCGACATCTTCTCATGTAGGACGCGATCATCCTCACTTTTGGCATGTTCCTTCAGGATCTCGGTGATCCGCTTGAGCTCACGCTCATCAAGCTCCTCGATGCCGATAAACTTGTTCTCCGCCGAGCTCGTCAGGATGAGCTCGTCGAGCTTCGCCTGAATCGCTATGCCATCGCGGATCTGAGAGTTTTGGAGAACGAAAACCATGAGGAACGTCACGATCGTGGTCCCGGTGTTCACGACCAGCTGCCATGCTTCGGAAAAGCCGAACAGTGGCCCGGTCACGCCCCAGACGACAATCGCGGCCACCGCAAGTGTGAAGGTGACAGGCCGCCCGGAATATTCCGCCACTGCAGTCGAGAATTTGCTGAAGGCATTGATCTTTTGAGACATTTGCGACACCCGACCGTCATTCGATTCCGATAACCCTCCAGTGTGGCAAAGAGTTCCGAGCTGCTACTATGGAACGGAACGTGCCAGGACCTGGACATGCAGGATGGCTGCCTGCTGGATGCCCGCATCGCGGCCACCGCGGCGTCGCTCGCCGGAGGCCATTCCAATCGAAGCAGCTTCGGCGCCCCTGATCCCGCCCGCCTTCACCTTTCGAGAATTTGCCTGAGCGTCGCGGCATCTTCGAAGAATGCCGCGGCGTCGTCATTTGCCACGAACTCCAGCATGGCAAATCGCCGTCCGGTCCAGCGCGACGTGGGCATTTCGGCGAGAACCGTTCGCCAATAATCGGACGCCGACCTCAAGGGGAAGCGATTGCGGTCAGCGTCCCAGGCAAAGACATGGACATGTGAAACATGCTCGCCGATCTGGGCGACCTCAGCCAGAGCTTCGCCAAGCGTCAGGCCGGGTCGCGGCTGCCAATAAAGATAGACATTGTCGTGGGCGATCGCGTCGATCAGGCGCCGCGCCGAGTCGCTTTTATCCGTCAGGGACTGCGGGTGATATTCCAGTGAAACGGTGACGCCATGGCGCGCGGCCTCCGCACCCATGTCACGGATCGCGGCCGCCGCCGTGCGTCTTTCACCCTCGCTGTAGTCCTTGGAATCGCGTTGGCGCGTGCCGGGCCAGATGCGGATATTCGAGGCGCCAAGCGCGATCGCACTGTCGAGCGCGCGTCGGAACACGGGAAGGTCATCCGTTGGCGGCGCAACGTAGGAACCATAGGACGTCGCCAACCCCGCCCTTTCGCAAAGGCGCGCGATGTTCCGGGCGACCGGCTCGTCTCCGGGAGTGACATGGGCATCGCCTGCCCATTCGATCGCCGCAAGCCCAGCTTGGACGGCCAGCTTCAGGATCCTTTCCGCGGGCATCTTGCGGAACGTGACGGTGCAGAGCGCAGGTTCGAAACCGCTCATGCCATGCGCTCCAGGTCGCCCTTGCGAACCTCGAAAAGCAGCGGCCGACCCTCGATGAACCGGGTGATCTCATCGAGCGCCATTTCGCCGAGGCGCGTACGTTCGAAGCCGACAGCGCCGGCAATGTGCGGGGTCAGGAACACGTTCGGAAGATCATAGAGCGGCGAGTCTTTTTCCGGCACCTCGGGATGCGTGACATCGATGACCGCATCGATCGTACCCGTCTTCAGCTTGTCGATCAGCGCGGCCTCGTCCACGAGCGCGCCGCGTGCCGTGTTGATCAGGGTTGCGCCATCCTTCATGAGAGACAGCCGCCGCGCGTCGATCATGTGCAGGGTCTCGGGCAGCGACGGCGCGTGCAGCGACACGATGTCCGAACGCGCCATCAAGGTATCGAGGTCGACCTTCTCGACATTGAGGGCGGAAGCGGCATCCCGACCGACCAACGGATCATAGAGCAGCACCTGATAATCGAACGGACGAAGAAGCTCGATCACCCGTCTGCCGATCTTCGATGCGCCGACAATCCCGATAGTGCGGCGACAGTTTCCAATCGGCTGCCCCTGCAGGAGATAGGTGCGGGTGCGGTCACGGTCGGCGGCATAGAGATCACGGAACCGAAACACCTGCTTGCCCGCAAAGATGATTGCCGCGAGCGTAAACTCGGCGACCGGCACTGCATTGGCTTCGGCGGCATGGCTGACCGCCACGCCGGCGTCGAAGACGCAATCGTCGATCACACCCTTGATCGTTCCGGCCGCATGCACGACGAAGCGAAGGCGCGGTGCCGCCGCAAGCGCCGCTCTATCGAACAGCGGGGCGCCCCAGCCAGTCACGAGGATTTCCGCTTCAGCCAACAGCCGCTTTGCCCGGTCGTCGCCGAACTCCGTCATCGGTTGTTGATCCAGAACACGAGCAAGGTCATCGAACCGCAGCAGAAGCTCTGGTGTCAGGACGTATCGCGTTCTTTCGGGCTGCATCGCAAAGGCAATTGCGGGGCGCGTCATGGCATTCGTCCCGGTGCGTCCATTGCGCTCACGCTGTCGCCCTGCCTTGCGAGGATGTGCAGTTCGTCGATGCCAGGGGCCCCAGGCGGCCTCAACCACTCGCCCGATACGGCGGAGGTGTCGCGAACTGCGATTACCGCGCAGCGCAGGATGGTTTCCCCGGCCGGTATGGTGGCACGCAGTTGCGGCACCAGCGTCTTTGCGGCGATCAGGTTGGTATTTGGCGGAGCCTTCTGAGCCAGGCCTTCGCGCGTAACAGTCGAGCCGAGATCGCGGATTCCGCTGAAATCCTCTTCGCCGACGGCATAAGCCGAGCCCATTGCCGAGAAAAGCGCGTCCGCCTCAAAATCTCGTCGGGCGATGGCAAAGCCGCCTTCGGCTGTCTCGAGCACCCTCGGCGTCGTGATCCGATGCACGCGCACATGCCAGGGCGGCGACGGCAGCAGCCAGGTTTCGACGACGACATCAGGCCAAGGCGACCATCTGGAAAAAAGGACGTCACCGGCAAGACGAACCTCGTCATTGCTCTCGCGCATCCGGTAGTGAATGCCGTCGTCGCTGAAGGCCAGCATGGAATCGAAAGCGCCGCCGGCAAAACCCCGTTCGTCGCTCTCAACGCTGAAGCCGTAGCGCGTCGAATAGGCGAACTTCGCGTATTTCTCCGAACCGAACCGCATCTGCCGGTTTTCCTGGCCCGAGGAGAGCGCCACCACGTCGCCCTTGCAAGGCATCATCACCATTCCCGGGTGACGAAGGGCGACCGCCTCGTCGAGCGGCGCCAGGGGCGTTTCCGGGGTCGCCCAGAATGGATGGTCTTCGCCGACCGCAAGCGGCAGGAAGGCCTTGAACGCCCAATAGGGCGAGCCGGCGGAATTGTAGTTTTCCGACATCAGGAGGTTGGGGTAGCCGTAGCCGATCGACAGCACGCCGTCACGATGCGTCATCGGCTTATCCGCCCACCATCTGAGGTGGCGGAGGCAAAGCCCCTTGATCTCGCCCCAGGGTAGCGCCTCGAGATCGGCAAACGCGAGCGCCGACCAGAAGCCGGCGCAGGCGAAACGATAAGTCAGGCTGCGGCCAAAGGGGAGGGTCGCTCCGTCCTCGGCGAACCAGTGACGAAAATCCTGTGCGAAGGCGAGAGCGCGCTCGCGGTAGCGCTTCGCGTAGTCGTCATCGACGAAGCGCGAGTAGATCAGCCCGTAGAAGTGCATGGCAAACGGAATGTAGTGGTCGACGCGCCGCACGTTGCCGTCGCGATACCAGCCGTCGGCGATGTAGAACCCCTCGAGTTCGGTGAGATACTGGTTCGTCAGGCGGCGGTCGTATTCGATGCCCAGCCGATCCAGGGCGATGTCGACGAATAGGCGGAAGAACTTCCAGTTGTTGTCGGCATAATCGAATTGCCGGGCATGGACGAGATAGGCGGCAAGATTGTCTCGTGCTCTGCCGCCTAAGCGGTCCCACAGTTTTTCCGGCACAAGCGCGAGCGCGAAGCCGAGCGCGGCAAGCTCGACCATGCGCTGGTCGCGGCCGTTCACTTTGCCCCAGAATTCCGGATGGTTTGGATCGGTGCCGTTGGCCATACCCTCCGCATAGCGGTCCCAATGGGCGAAGTTGCCGCCGCCGGCGCCGAAAGGTGCAAGTCCCCAGAGAGGCCGTGCGAAACCTTCGAGGTCAGCAGCGGCGCGATCGAAGTGCGCGGCGGCGGCGTCGAGGCGGACGCGGGCATTTCCCTCGGAAAAATACGGCAGCAGCGGATCGAAGAGATCGAGCAGGGCGCGCTGCATGTCGCGACGCGTCGCCAGCGGATTGCGGCCAAGCGGATTGGCACTGGCGGGATCATAGGTCATGAGCGCTGTCCTTCGCCTAATGTGCCGCCGCTCACCGGGACGACGGCGTGAGAGACGTGCCGGGCGGGCGCTTCCGAGTGACAGAAGCGGAAGCGCATCATGCCGATCGCCTCGCTGCCGAGGGCCACGCGGTCGACACGCATCGTCGCAATACGGGGGCTGGCCATCTCGGCGCAGGGCAGGTCGTCGAAGCCGACGATCGCGAAATCCTCGGGCACACGGAGGCCGATCTCGGTGACTGCTTCCAGAACACCGACGGCGACAAAGTCGTTCATGCAGAAGGCGGCCGAGAAACCGGGGTCCTGCTTGAGCGCCGCGAGTGTCGCCGCATGCGCCTCGACGCTCGAATTGTTTTCGAACGGCAAGCGGATGACACGCACCTCGCCTCCGTCCACTGAGGCGACTGCTGCTTCGAAACCGCGTATGCGTTCACGGATCGTCTGCCGATGCGACCCGGTCAGATGGAGGATGCGGCGATGGCCGGCATCGAGCAGCCGCCGTGTCGCGGCATGGGCGCCAAAGAAGTTCGATGGCGAGACGCCGTCGAAGCGTAATCGAGGATCGGTGCCGTTGACCAGTATCACGGGCGTGCGGCTTTTCTCCAGCCACTCGCACAAGGCATCTCCGGGGTCGATACCCACCAGGAACAGCCCTTGTGCGCCGACGGATGCCATCAGTTCCCGGACGGTCTCAGGTGTCGCCTTCGCCTCGTTGACAAGGCGAATTTCAAAGGACATGCCCTGCCGGGCTGCCTCGGAACGCAGGCCCTCTACGATGCCCTCGTAGAAAATGCTCAAGCCCCCGGTGACGCCGTTGCTCGCAATCAGCGCCAATGTCCCGGGGCTCGCCTTCGGGCCCGCCTTCAACGGATAACCGAGGTCGCCGGCCACCTTGAGGATCTGTCGGCGCACGTCTTCGCTTATGCCCGGTTCGTTCGCGAGAACACGCGAGACGGTGGAAACCGAAACCCCGGCGCGGCTTGCGATGTCGGATTGGCGGAATCGTTTCGTCGGTGCGTCGCTCATACCGCAAAGACTACGCAACTCATGCAAATTTGCAAGAGAGAAACAATTTCTTGCACGATTAAGATTTTTGCATAATCTTGTCGCTGAACTTTGGTCTGCCGGACGCTGGAGGAGAGCGCGAGGCAGGTAACGAGAGGGAGAACTCGCATGCTAATCAATCGACGCACATTCATGCTCGGCGCAGCCGGCGCGACTGCTGGCGTTGCGCTCGGCCAGGGTAGCCTCCGGCCGACATTTGCGGCGGAAAACGTTAACCTGCGCGCCATGTGGTGGGGCTCCAACGATCGCTCCAAGCGAACATTGAGCGTTGCCAAGCTCTTCCAGGAGAAGAACCCGGGCATCGCCGTTGTCGGTGAGAGCCTGAGCGGCGACGGCTACTGGACAAAGCTCGCCACGCAGATGGCCGGTCGCTCCATCGCCGACATCTTCCAGCTCGAGCCCAATACGATTTCGGACTACTCTAAGCGCGGCGCCTGCCTCGCCCTCGATCCATTCATCGCTTCGGTGCTGAATGTGAAAGACTTCGGCGATGATGTGCTGAAGCTGACGACCGTGGACGGCAAGCTCTGGGGTATCGGCCTCGGTCTCAATTCCTTTGCACTGTTCTACGACGCGGATGCCATCGCAAAAGCAGGCATCACCCCTCCCGGGCTTGACACCACCTGGTCGGAATATGCTGACATCGCGGTCGAAATGGCGAAGGCCACCGGCAAGGGTGGCGGCCCCTATGCAGCGCGCTACACCTACGTCTTCGATGCCTGGCTCAGGCAACGCGGCAGCAGTCTTTTCAACGAAAGCGGATTGGGCTTTGGCGTCGAAGAGGCCAAGGACTGGTACGCCTACTGGGAGGATCTGCGCAAGCGGGGCGGCACCGTGGGGGCCGACATCCAGACGCTCGACCAGAATACGATCGACACCAACTGCCTGGCGCTCGGCTATTCGGCGATCGGTATGGCCTATTCGAACCAGATGATCGGCTACCAGCTCATCATGAAGAGCAAGCTCGGCATCGGCATGCTGCCACGAGCCGAGAGAGGCGGCCCATCCGGCCACTATTATCGCCCTGCGCTGATCTGGAGTGTCGGCGCCACCACGGAGCATGGCGAGGAAGCCGCCAAGTTCATCAGTTTCTTCGTCAACGACGTCGATGCCGGCAAGATCCTTGGGGTCGAACGCGGCGTGCCGATGTCGCCGAAAGTTCGCGAGGCAATACTGCCACAGCTCAACCCGACGGAAGCGGAGACGGTGAAATACATCAACGCCCTGAAGGATCAGGTCGGCAGCTATCCGCCCCCGGCACCGCTCGGTGCGACGGAGTTCGACCATCGCGTATTTCGCCCGATTGCCGACGAACTCGCCTTCGAGCGCATATCGATCGCGGATGCTGCCGAGCGTTTGGTCAGCGAGGGAAAGGCGACCGTCCGCGCCGGCTGAACGCCTGATTGCAGGCTCGAGGCTCGGACAGCTCATTCCCGTCCGGCCTACACGCAGCAGGTCGGGCCTCGAAACCACGACCGGCTCTCGGCAGGATCTAATCCCTGCTGCATGATTCCCTGATCGGAATGGATTTAGGGACAAAATCACGCAGAGCTTCAACGTTCTACCGCGACCTTTGCGCGTCTAACTAGACGCGCGGCGCTGTAGGGCGGGCCTTGACTGTCGCGAGGCGGCCGCCCTGGTACGTGCTGTCTTCCGCAGATCCGTACTCGCGCTGCTCGATTGTTTGCCGGTAAGGCTCGCTGCTGTCCATCGGTTGCCAGCCGAGGAAATCGGCGTGCGCATTCGACCACCATGCATGCCGGTTCGCCGAGGCGCCGTACAGCATCAGGTAGCCGATGGCCGGAGCTTCGAGAAGCTTGCGCACCAGCGACAGGAAATCGCGCGGGCTCAGCCAAGTCGAAAGCATGCGTCGGTTCGTTGGCTCGGCGAAGCAACTGCCGATGCGGAGGCAAGCCGACTCCAGCCCGTACTTGTCGAAATAGAGCCGGCCGAGATCCTCGCCGAAGCACTTGCTGACGCCATAAAGACTGTCCGGCCGACGCGGCGACATGTGGTCGAGCGTCTGCCCGATGCGATGAAAGCCGGTGACATGGTTGGTGCTCGCGAAGATGATGCGCCTGACGGCCGCCTTTCGCGCCGCCTCGTAAAGTGTAAGTGCCGAGAATATTGGCTTGGAGCAGCGCGTCGAAGTGGGTTTCGACGGAGATCGCGCCAAGATGCAGGATCGTGTCGCAGTCGCGCGTGAGATCATCGACGGCCTGCCGGTCGGCGAGGTCGCACCGGACCACCTCCTCACCGTCCTCGGCAGGGGGAAGATCGACGATATCCGATAGGCGGCGGACCTGCGCGCAGCCTTTCAAACCCTGCCGGACATGGCAGCCCAGGGCACCTCCTGCTCCCGTCACCAGCAGTCGCGTCGTCATCCGTCCCACCCGTGTCAATGAATTTCCGGTTCGGGCAGCTTATGGGGCGATTGCAGGAAGGTGAAGTCGCAGCCTTCGGGCGCCTGTTGAATATGCTCCGCATGCATTTTCAGAAAGCCTCTCGAATAGTCGCGCTCCGGCGGACGCCATTCGGAAAGCCTGCGCGCGATCTCCGCCGCATCGACCTCCAGCGTGAGCGTCCGATTGGCGACGTCGAGAGCGATGATGTCGCCATTGCGGACCGCCGCCAGCGGCCCGCCGACGTAAGACTCCGGCGCCACATGCAGGATGCAGGCGCCGTAGCTGGTGCCGCTCATGCGGGCGTCGGAAATGCGCACCATGTCGCGCACGCCCTGTTTCAGGAGCTTTTTCGGAATCGGAAGCATTCCCCACTCCGGCATGCCCGGTCCGCCGACGGGGCCGGCATTGCGCAGGATAAGAACCGTGTCGGCGGTGACGTCGAGATCCTCGTCGTTCACCGCCTCCATCATCGTGTCGTAGTCATCGAAGACGAGTGCCGGCCCGCGGTGCTTGAGAAGCGCGGGATCGGCCGCGGCGGGCTTCATGACGCATCCCTGCGGCGCGAGATTTCCCTTGAGAATCGCCGTGCCGCCGCATGCGGCGACGGGATTCTCGAGCGGCCGGATTACGTTCGGCAGATGAACTTCGATCTCGCGGATCGCCTCGCCGATGCTGCCGATCACGTTGCGTTCTTCGAGATGCAGCAGCGGCTCCAGCTGCTTCCACAACGCCGGCAGTCCGCCGGCGTAGTAAAAGTCCTCCATCAGGAATTCGCCGGTCGGGCGAATGTTGCAGAGAACCGGGACCTTCTCCGACATGCGATCGAAATCGTCCAAGGTCAGATGAACGCCGCATCGCCGCGCCATCGCAATCAGATGAATCATTGCATTGGTCGAGCCCGCCATCGCCATATGCACGGTCAATGCGTTTTCAAACGCCTTGGCCGTCAGCAGATCCGACGGTTTCAGGTCCTCGAAGACCATTTCGACGATGCGCGCCCCCGACAGCGCGGCCATGCGCGAATGGCCGGCATCGGCAGCCGGAATGGCCGACGCGCCCGGCAGTGAAAGGCCCAGCGTGTCGGCGAGCGCCGTCATCGTCGAGGCGGTACCCATGGTCATGCAGGTTCCGAAAGAACGGGCGATGCCGCGCTCCATGACGCTCCATTCGTGCTCGGTGATGCGCCCGGCCTCTTTCTCCGCCCAGTATTTCCAGACATCGGAGCCAGAACCCAGGGGCTGACCGCGATAGGTACCGCGCAGCATCGGTCCTGCCGGCACGAAGATCGTCGGAAGGTCGACCTGGATCGCCCCCATGATCGTCGCTGGCGTGGTCTTGTCGCAGCCCGCAAGCAGTACGACGCCATCGACGGGATGCGAGCGAATGAGCTCCTCAACTTCCATCGCCAGGAAGTTGCGGTAAAGCATCGTCGTCGGCTTTACGTAGGTTTCGGCCAGCGACATTGCCGGCAGCTCGATCGGAAACCCGCCCGCTTGCCAGACGCCGCGCTTCACCTCCTCGGCCCGCGCGCGCAAATGCGTGTGGCACGGATTGATGTCGCTCCAGGTATTGATGATCGCGATGACCGGCTTGTTCGCGAGCTCCGCATGATCATAGCCCATCTGATAAAGCCGGGACCTGTGGCCGAAGGAGCGCAGGTCCTTGACGCCGAACCAGCGAAAACTTCGAAAATCCTCCGGCTTCTTGCGCTTGGTCATCGGTCACCTCCTTTGCATTCCCGGGCGGGTCGGCTAGATTGCACCTGTTCGGAAAAATGACAGGCGAAAGCAAACCCTTGAACGACGTGATGTTGAAACTCAAACCGGCGCGGCGGGAGCGGCTTGCGGATGTCCTTTACGGCCAAATCCTCGAGCAGATCGCAAGCGGCCAGATGGCCGAGGGAGCGAAGCTGCCGTCCGAAGCGCGGATCTGCCACGACTTCCAGGTTTCCCGGCCGGTCGTGCGTGAGGCGCTGATGCGGCTGCAGGCGGACGGCCTCGTCGTTTCGCGCCAGGGCATCGGCACCTTCGTCAAGTCGCGCCCGTCCAACAAGCTGACCGATTTCGCAGCCTCGGCGGAAATCGCGAGCTATCTCAGGGCCTTCGAGCCGCGGTTGGCACTCGAAACGGAGTGCGCGGGACTGGCCGCGATGCGCCGCACCAAGGGCCAGCTCAACCAGATCGGCGAAGCGCTTGCCGCGCTGGAGGGCGCCTTTGCCCGCGGCGAGACGGGTTGGGAGGAGGACTTCGCTTTCCATCTTGCGGTCGCCGCGGCGGCGGGCAACGAGCTTTTCCCGCGCCTCCTGGAAGAGCTCGGCGATATTCTGCGGGGCTCGATGCGCATGGCGCTCAGCCTGACGCGGCAAGGCTCGGAGGACCGGCGGCGACGCGTTCTCGAAGAGCACCGCAAGATATTCACGGCGATTTCCGGCCAGAACAGCGAGCTCGCACGTCTCTACATGCGCTATCACCTGACGGAATCGCGGGCCCGCATCACGGGATCCCACGGGGACCTCTAGAGCGATACCCCGTGTAATCGGATCGTTACAGCAACTGTCGGCGTTCGCGTGTCGCAGCCTCTCAGAGCCGCGGCGAACTGCACCCCCCTCTGCCCTGCCGGGCATCTCCCCCACAAGGGGGGAGAAGGTGCGGGCTTCCCATTCCCTCTCGTCGGCAGAGCCAACTTCGCGGCGTGAAATGGCCGTGGAATACGGTGCCTCCTCAATCTCCCCCATTAACACCCGCGTCCCCGATCGTCGCCACTGCAATCTGATCGGATCCCGCTCCAAGGCCAGTCGCCGAAGAGCGCGGCGCCTTACCCGCACCATCTCCGCTACCATGTCATGCGCTCGTCGATAGCGGCCGGGCGTCGCGCGCGGCGGCTTCGCTCTTCGCCTTCAACGCGCGTGCGGCCGAGGCAATGGCATCGAGCTTTTCGGCGCTGTCGAGATTCGACAGAAATTCGCCGATCGGGCCGGTGTCGCAGATGTCAGCGAGTCTCACCGCTTCGTGCAGGACGCGGATCGGCGAGTGCGCGTCGCGCAGGTCCTCAAGCGGCAGGAAGCTTTCGCGAATGGCCCGCGCCGCGGCGAATTGGCCGGATTGGCAGGCCTTCAGGATCGCCGTCGACAAATGCGGTGCGATGCACACCGAGCCGGAGGTGAAGGCGGAGAGGCCCATCTCGACGTGGTCGATCGCCGGGCGCTCGCCGATGCCGCTGACGATACGCTCGCCCGAGCCGACGGCGTCGAGGAGGCCGGAAAGATAGGCATCGCTTTTCGGGTCGGGCCGCACGACGGCATATTTCAAGGCGGAGATTGCTCCGTCGCGGAAGAGACGCGCGACATCGCCGGTATCGAGGAAGCCGTCATTCTTGATATAGGCGATCAGCGGTCTGCCGGCGGCATCCGCCAGCTTGGCGAATCCCGACGCCAAGCCCGCCGAGGTCGCGGGGAAGGCGAGCGGGAGGACCATGGCTGTCGGAAAGTTCCGTCCGCGCAGGATCGTCGCCTGATCCATCGCCTTGCCGAAGTCGGCGCCGATCGAGGGGATCACCCAGCCGTCACGCGGTGCGATGTCCTCGAGCATGTCCAGGAGACTGCCGAACTCCATGACGCCGAAGTTGTAGAGGTTGGCGTTGCCGCCGTAGAGATAGGTGGTCACCCCGCCCGAGAGCAGCCAATCAACTTGTCTCTGATTTTCCGCCTTGCTCGGCTCGCCATTCGCCTGACGCGCCAGCGGCGGCACGGAAAGGACAGAGGATCTCAGGTCGGCCACATCTACGGGAGTCGTTTTCATGGAAATCTCCTTGCCAAGTCTCTTGTATTTTTAATTTACAAGTTGAGCAAGGGCAATAGCAGTGTTAGAGAAAACGTCAGCCGATAACGCTTGAGAAACCCGTGATTTGCGAGAGATGCTCGTTCTCTCTCCAACCGACAGCTGTCAGACGATGGTCCCAAAGATGTCTTTCGACTTAACATTTGAGTGCGTGCTGGATTTGCGTTGCACCGTGGCTGAAAGCCCGGTTTACGACGACCGCCGAAACTGCCTGTTTTTCGTCGATATCGGCAAGGGCGTCCTCCATCGTGCAGATCTTATCGGGGCGGGCCACATCGCCTGGACCTTCGACCACGGGGCCTGCTGTGTCGGGCTTGCGCATTCCGGACGGCTCGTGCTCGCGCAACGGGACCGCGTGGTGTTGTTCGATCCGGAGCGCGGCACGATCGCGAAGGAGATCGCCTCGATCGAGACCGCAAGGCCGGACACGCGCCTGAACGACGGCAAGGTCGGACCGGACGGTGCTTTCTGGGTTGGAACGATGCACGAGGCCGCCGACCGGCAGCTGGTTGCTTCCCTCTATCGCGTTTCGTCGAAGGGTGCGGTGGAGCGAAAGGTCGGTGACGTCATCTGTTCCAATGGTCTCGCCTGGAACGCGGATGGTTCCATCCTTTTTCATTCGGACTCGCGCGGGCTCTGGATCGACCGTTGGCAGTTCGATTCCAAAACCGGGACGATCTCCGGGCGTCGGCGGCTGGCCGTTCTCGACGAAGCGAGCGGCCGTCCAGACGGGGCTGCAACCGATGTGGCGGGAAATTACTGGAGCGCCGGCGTCTCGGCTGGCGTCCTCAATCGCTTCTCGCCCGAAGGCCGGCTGATCCAGGCCCATCCTTACCCGGTGTCGGCGCCAACGATGCCCTGCTTTGCTGGGCCGGACTTGAAGACACTCTTCGTCGCGTCGCTGCGTCCGGTGGGGACCAACGTGCAAAGTCGGGACGGCGGGATTTTCGCTGCCCGGAGTCCGGTAGCCGGCGCGGCGGTGCACCGTTTCGACGATCGCGCTTTCTGAGGTCCATCTCCGTTGGCACCTTGTCTGGCCTGATGTGACCTAGGTATCCGTCTGATCGCGGCATCCTTGGCCAGGTTGATTCATGTCCGCTTCGAGCGTGTCAAAGGTCTGGTTGAAGATTTGCGGCCAGTTTCCGGAACCATCGTGCTCGCAACTCCTTCCTTCATCGTAGTCTTGAACGCACGAGCGCAGTCCGCGAGGCCCTGGAGAATGGAGCGTTACCATATAGCTCTTGGACTATTCGGGCTGGTAGTGTTGCTGACGGCCTGGATCCCCATGGCCTTTCGTCGGCTGCCGCTCTCGCTGCCCATCTTTTGCATCGCAATCGGCATGCTGGTCGGACAGACGATCTTCAACCCGATCACCCACTTGGCCTCTTTCGACAGCCGGCTTGTCATAGAGCGGGTGACCGAGTTCACCCTCATCGTCGCGCTGATGGGGGCGGGCCTGAAGATTGACCGCCGGGTCGGCCTGCGCAGCTGGGCGCTCACATGGCGACTTCTCGGGATCGCAATGCCGTTGGGGATTGCCATGATGGCTGTCGGTGCCTCTTGGATACTCGGGCTCGGGGCTGCTTCGGCCATTCTGCTTGCGGCTACCCTTGCCCCGACTGATCCGGTGCTCGCCAGCGACGTCCAAGTCGGGCCGCCTCAGACCGGCAAGGAGGACGAGGTCCGCTTCGCACTCACATCCGAAGCTGGTTTGAACGATGGGCTCAGCTTCCCTTTCGTCTATCTGGCGATCGCAATTGCACTCTCGGCCGAGGAACCGGACTGGTTCTCCCGCTGGCTCCTCTTCGATGTGCTGTGGCGACCCTTCGCCGGTATCGCCGTGGGCTGGCTCGTCGGCAAGGTGCTCGGCTATGCCACGTTCCGCTTCCCGAAACAGGCCGCGCTCGTGCGCACCGGCGACGGCTTTGTCGCCTTGGGAATCACTTGTCTCGCCTACAGCCTTACGGAGCTCATGCATGGCTATGGATTCGTGGCCGTCTTCGTCGCGGCGCTTTCCTTCCGCACCGTCGAGCGGCACCACGAATTTCATAAGGAGCTTCACGATTTCTCGGAGCAGATCGAAAGGCTGCTGATGATGGTGCTTCTCGTGTGCTTCGGAGCGGCTGTCAGTGTCGGGCAGCTCATTGGCAACGTTGATTGGCGCCTGGTCGCATTCGCGCTGTTCGTGATATTGATTGTTCGGCCGGCTTCCGGGTGGCTAAGCCTTCCCTCGGTTCTGCCGAAGGGAGAGAGAGCCGCGATCGCCGTGTTTGGAATCCGTGGTGTCGGTTCAATCTATTATCTTGCATTTGCAACGGGGATGGCGAACTTCGAAGAAGTGGGCCTGCTCTGGTCTGCCGTCGCCCTGATCGTACTTGCTTCCATTGTTATGCATGGGCTGACCGTCACGCCAGCGATGCGCTGGCTCGACAGGCGGCGCAAAATTATTGGAGACGCCCAGGCGGATTAAACCGACCCCGTGTCCCGCATGGGGCAACGGCGCTGCAATGACGGTCGCGATCGCCAATGATGGTTCTTTACATTGCCTTGCCGTCGGCGCCGAAGACGTGGCAGCGCGAAGGATCGAAGTGGACGGCCAGATTGGTGCCGCGCTCCACTTTCTGCTGGCCATCCAGGGCGACGGTGAGCTGCTGCTGGTCCGGGGTGATACCGTAAAGCATGGTTTCGCCGCCGAGGTTTTCCACGAGTTCGACATTGATTGGGGCGAGCGCGATGCCGTCCTCGCGCGCGGAAAGATGTTCCGGCCGAATCCCGAACGTGACGTCCTGTCCCGCTGTTGCGCCGTCCAGACGTCGGGGCAGCCGGATCGTGCCGCCGCATACCTGGATTGCCGTTTCCGCTTCGCCGACCGCAGCGATGCGCGCCTTGAGGAAGTTCATTTTCGGGCTGCCGATGAAGCCGGCGACGAAGCGGTTGACGGGATTGTTGTAGAGGTCGAGCGGCGCCCCCACCTGCTCGATGCGGCCCGCGTTCAGGACAACGATCTTGTCGGCCATGGTCATGGCTTCCACCTGGTCGTGGGTCACATAGATCATCGTGTTGCCGAGGTCACGGTGAAGTCGGGAGATTTCGACGCGCATCTGTACGCGGAGTTCCGCATCGAGGTTCGAAAGCGGTTCGTCGAACAGGAAGATGCGAGGCTCCCGCACGATCGCCCGGCCGATCGCCACGCGCTGGCGCTGACCGCCGGAAAGCGCCTTCGGCTTGCGATCGAGCAGCTTTTCGATCTGCAGGATTTCGGCAGCGCGGCGCACCTTCGGCTCGATTTCCGCCTTCTTGTAGCCTGCCGTTTCAAGGCCGAAGGCGAGATTCTTGTAGACCGACATGTGCGGGTAGAGCGCGTACGACTGGAACACCATGGCGATGCCGCGCCTGGCTGGTGCTACTTCGTTCATCCGGTCGCTATCGAGCATCAGAGTGCCGCCGGTGATCTCCTCCAGACCGGCGATCATGCGCAGCAGGGTCGACTTGCCGCAGCCGGACGGGCCGACGAAGACGGCGAATTCACCGGGGTCGATGGTGAGGTCGATGCCGTGGATCACATCGAGCGCGCCGTAGCGCTTCTCGACCTTCTGAAGAACGACGCTGGTTGCCATTTCGAATTCCTCCCTGCGGCCTTTGCCGTTACCTCGTGTTCGCGCGCCAGTTGGCATATTTCGGACTCTCCGGTCCGACCGGAAGTGCTATCTCGCGGCCCGTATCGGCGGACTGATAGATCGCCGTCACCAGTTCCAACGCCTGCCGTGCATCCTTGGTGGTGACGGGAAGCGGCCCGTTGCCGCTGAGAAAGGCGTGGAAATGGGCCATCTGCGTGGTGAAGCGGGGCGAAACCGGCTGCCAGTCGCCGATCACCTCGTCGATCTCAGCCTGAACAGTCTCGTTGGCGGCGATGATTTTCCAGGGATCCTTGCCCGGCGCATAGGGTTCATGGCTGCTTTCGAAGGTGACGTTCTCGAAGTGCAGGCGGAGCCGGCTGATCTGCTCCTGCGAACCGAGCGTACAGGAGAGCGACACGAAGGCGCCGTTCCGCATGAGCAGGCTCGCCGAGGCGCAGTCCTCGACCTCGATATCGTTGACCCGTGTCGCGACGCGGCCGAAGACGCTTGCGACGGGGCCGAGGAGATGCAGCATCATGTCGTGTAGATGGAGCGCGTGGGTCACGAGCACGCCGCCAAGCTCGGTTTCCCATTTGCCGCGCCAGGGGACGGAATAATATTCCGGCGTACGCAGCCAGAAGGTCTCCACCGAACCCACATAGGGCTTGCCGGCGATGCCGGTGTCGATGATGCGCTTCGCCTTCTCGATGCCATCGCCATAGCGATACTGGAAGATCGGCATCAGCACGCCCTTGGCCTGCTTCTCCGCTTCCATGATCCGGTCGACTCCCTTGAGCGAACCCGTCAGAGGCTTCTCGCAGACGACATGCTTGCCCGAGGCGAGTGCGTCGAGCACCTGTTCGAGGTGGATGCCCGGTGGGGTGCAGATATCGATGATGTCGATGCTATCGTCGGCAAGTAGTTCCTTGAACGAGGTCGTTCGTTTTTCGATGCCGAACTCGTTGCCGACCTCGTTCAACCGTTCCACGTTGAGGTCGCAGAGCGCCGTAACCCGAAACTTGTCCGGATGCGGCAGGTAACCTTCGACGATGTGCGATCGCCCGATCCCGCAGCCAATGATGGCGACTGTCTTGATGCTCATCTCAATTCTTTTCCCAATTACGTTCGGCGATCGCTTGCGCCGAAAGGGCAAGCTCCATGGCCTTGAAACAGCGTTCCTGCGGCATCGCGGTTTCGGTTCTGTCGCGAATATCGGCGAGAAATTGGCGACCGAACGGCAGTTCGACAGCCGAGCAATCGATGTGTTCGACGCCGTTGCGGTCAGCCAGGAACAGGTGATGGCCCCCCTCGCGACCGGCGAGATCGACCGTCTTGCGCACCTCGATCGTGCCGGTCGTGCCGACGATGAAGAGCCGGCCGTCGCCCCAGGTCGGCATGCCGTCTGGTGTCAGCCAGTTTACATGGATCATGCCGGTGGCTCGCTCCGTCGAAAGATGGATGTTGCCCGTATCCTGCAACTCCGGCTCGTCGGGGACGCTCCTGTTGTCGACGCTTGCCGACAAAATGGTCGCATCGCTGGCGCCGGTGAAGAACAGGAACTGCTCGCACTGGTGCGAGGCGATGTCGGTCAAGATGCCGCCGTAGTCCGCGCGGCGGAAAAACCAGTCAGGGCGGCTTTCCCTGCGCAGCCGATGCGGGCCGAGGCCCACCACGTGCACGACCTCGCCGATGGCGCCGGCGGCGACCAGTTCTCCTGCCTTCACCGTTGCCGGGCTCTCGAAATGCTCGGAATAGAGGATCGAGAAGATCCGCCCCGTTTCGGCCTGGACCCGGCGCACCTTGGCGAGTTGGTCCCGGCTCGTCATGCCCGGCTTGTCGACGAGCACGTCCTTGCCGTGGCGCATGGCTCGGATCGCCAGCTCCGCCCGCTCGGCCGAGATCGCGGCGGACGTGATGAGGCCTATGCTCTCGTCTTCGAGGATCTGCTCGAGCGTCGCGATGCGCGGCACGTCCTTGTAGATGCCTGAGAATTCCGCGGTCAGCGCATCGTCCTTTTCATGGAAACCGACGAGGCGGGCGCCGGCTCTGACGAGGCAATTGACCTGGCCGTAGATGTGGTTGTGGTTGAGCCCGACGGCGGCGAAACGCAATTCGTCCATGGTAAACTCCAACTCCGTCGATCAGCGTTTCATGCCGGTGGTTGCGATGCCTTCGATCAGGAGGCGCTGGAAGAACAGGAAGAAGAAGAACACGGGCACGAGCGATAGCGTCGACATGGCGAAGAGCCCGCCCCAGTCCGAAGTGCTGCTCGAGTCGACGAAGGTTCGGAGGCCCAGCTGGATCGTGTAGGTGTTCATGTCGTTCAGATAGATGAGCGGTCCGAAGAAATCGTCCCAGGTCCAGATGAAGGAGAAGATCGCAGCCGTCGCCAGCACGGGAAGCGAGAGCGGCAGCATGATCTTCCAGTAGATGCGCCAGGGGCCGCAGCCGTCCATCATAGCCGCCTCGTCGAGTTCGCGCGGGATTCCGCGGAAGAACTGGACCATCAGGAAGATGAAGAAGGCGTCGCTCGCCAGGAATTTCGGCACCACGAGCGGCAGGAACGTGTTCACCCAGCCGAGATTGAGGAAGAGCACGTATTGAGGAATGAGCGTCACGTGATAGGGGATCATCAGCGTCCCCAGCATGATCGCGAACCAGAAATTGCGGCCGGCGAAGCGAAGCCGGGCGAAAGCGTAGGCAGCGAGCGAGCAGGCGACGACGTTGCCGATCACCGTCAGCACGGACACGACGAGTGAATTCCAGAAGAAGCGCCCGAAGCTGATGTCGAGTCCGAACCAGCCGCGCAAATAGGATGCGAAATCGATCGATGACGGCCAGAGCGAGGTCGAGGCGAAGATCTCGTCCTCCGGCCTCACCGACGCGGAAATCATCCACAGGAGCGGGTAGAGCATCGCGATCGACGCGGCGATCAGGCCGGCGTGGACTAGGATCGACCCCAATGGGCCGCGGCGGCCGAGCGGTGCCGATGGCGGGGCGGTTACGGAGCTCATGATCGCGTCAGTCATCGTAGTGCACCCAGTAGCGAGAGGTCAGGAAGGAAAAGGCGGTGAACAGCGCGATGATCAGCACCAGGATCCAGGCCAGGGCCGAGGCATAGCCCATGCGGAAATTGCCGAATGCTTCCTGGTAGAGATAGAGCGTATAGAAGAGCGTCGAGTTGATCGGTCCGCCGGTGCCGCCGGAAATGATGAAGGCCGGGGTGAAGGCCTTGAACGCATCGATCGTTTGAACCACCGCATTGAAGAAGATGACCGGGGTGAGCAGCGGCAGTGTGATCTTGTAGAACTGCCGGAACTTCGACGCGCCGTCGAGGCTTGCGGCCTCATACATATCGGTCGGGATCTGGCGAAGACCGGCAAGGAAGATGATCATCGGCGAGCCGAATTGCCAAACGCTCAAGACGACCAGCGTCCAGATCGAATAATTCGGATGCGAGATCCAACTCGGGCCTTCGATCCCCAACTGGGCAAGCAGGCTGTTGATGAGGCCGTCGCCCGCAAAGAGTTGCCGCCAGAGCACGGCGATCGCGACGCTGCCGCCGAGCAGCGAAGGCAAGTAAAAGATGGCGCGATAGACGGTGAGCCCCCGGACGCCGCGATCGAGAAGGATGGCGACGAGCAGCGCGAAGGTAAGCTTGAA
Organism: Sinorhizobium sp. 8-89; assembly: GCF_030124325.1. Classification (GTDB taxonomy): domain Bacteria; phylum Pseudomonadota; class Alphaproteobacteria; order Rhizobiales; family Rhizobiaceae; genus Sinorhizobium. The sequence goes on along the minus strand of NZ_JASKLR010000013.1, from coordinate 80,231 downwards.
CGGCACCGAAAGCACGACATAGAGGAAGGTCACCTGCATCGCGGCAGCGAATTTCGGATCGGCTGTCGCGATACGGACGTAATTGGCGGCTCCGACCCATTCCGGCGCGCGGATCAGATCGAAGCTCGTGAAGGAGAGATAGAGCGACGCAACGGCAGGCCCGAGCGTCAGGCCGAAGAAGCCGATGAGCCACGGCATCAGGAACATGTAGCCGGCCCCGTGCTTCGCCCAGAGACTGGCCCAACGGCCCTGTGCGGCGGGGCGCGCCTGGGCGCCCCCGCCGATCGCGACAACGGAATCCTGCACGGCCGCCATCTCCTTAACCTCGCGACAGGATCTGTGTGACCTCGTTCACCAGCGTCTCGCCGCCCTGCTTTGCGTCGAGCTGGCCGAAGGCCACCTGCTCGGCGACGCTGCGCAGAGCTAGCTCCGCCTCGCCGGCACCCGACGGCGGCGGCGGCGGCAGATCGCCGGCGAGCGCTCCGAGCCCCGAGACATAGTCGAGTGCTGCCCGCCCGAGGTCATCGAGCGACGGCGCGAGCGCCTCGCGTACGGAGGCCGATTCCGGCACGCCGCGTTCGACGCCGAGGATTTTGGCGGCTTCCGGATCCTTGACGAAGAAGTTGACATATTTGGCGCCGAGTTCCGGATCGCTGCTCTTGGCCGACACCGAGAAGAACATCGATGGCTTGCGGTAATGGCCGCCCTTGGCATCCTTGCTGATCAGCGCATGGCTTCTGAGCACAATTTTGTCTTTGTTGATTGCCTGATAACCGACGAGTTGGTTGGAATGGGCGTAGGACGTCGCCGCCTTTCCGAGCGACAAGGGACTCGTCTCGATATTGAACTGGTCGAGTGCCTGAATATCTGCCGGCACGCACGCCTTGTCCTCGCGCATCTTCTGCCACATGGCGAACCATTCGGCCCCGTCGTTCGCGTCATAGGCGATCTTGCCATCCGCGGTGAACAGCGCCTTGCCGCGCTGGCGAAGCCAGTTTTCGAGGAGCGGTTCAACCCCGCTGCCGTCCGAGAGGCCGTAATAGCCCTTGCGCTTTCCGGCCTTGGTGATCTCAACGCCCATGCGGGCGAGGTCATCCCAGGTGGTCGACGGCGTCGGCAAGTCGACGCCGGCTTCCTCGAAGGCGACCGTGTTGACCATCATCGCCGTCGAGTTGGCGCCGAGGCTGATGCCGTAGAGCTTGCCGTCGACACTGCCGCCCTTGATCTGCACCTGGTCGAAGTCCTCGACCTTCAGCACCGAGCCGAGATAGCTGTCGAGCGGCGCAAGCGCGCCGCGCTGGGCATATTCCACGATGTAGCGGTAATCCATCTGGATGACGTCGGGCGCGTTGCCCCCCGCCACTTGCGTCGCCAGGCGTGGCCAGTAGTCGCTCCAGCCGAGGAATTCGCCGTTGATCGCAACCCCCGGATTGGCTGCCTTGAAAAGCTCGCTGACCTTGTTGGTGCGGTCGGCGCGGGTCTGCGATCCCCACCAGAGCAGGCGCAGCCGCGCCTCCTGCGAGAACGCGCGGGGTGCCAGCGCGGAATATGAAAGAAGTGCCGCTCCTCCTGCAAGCACACTGCGTCTGCTGATGCGATGCGTCATTTGTTCCTCCTCCCTCGGGAGCGCCTCCACAACGCTCCGTCTCATAGTCGACTTGTTGAGACCTCTTGCAATAAATAACTAATTGGTTACAAACTAGGGGCAAGCAAAGATCGTGTCAAGCAGTTGTGTGAAATGCTGTCATTATCTTGTAAATTATCTTTACGATGTCGCATCGACTGCCGCCGAAGGCAAGCGGTGCTGGAGGTGATGGAATGGAGAAGGCGCAAGCGGGCGCGAGAGGAACGAATGGAAACGGCGCGCGCGCTGAGCGTTCCGCGCAGCGCGATCCCGAGCGGACGCGCGCATCTATCCTTGCGGCCGCCACCAAGGAATTCGCGGAAAACGGCATGGGCGGGGCGCGAGTCGATGCCATAGCCGAGCGAGCCGGCATCAACAAGCGCATGCTCTATCATTACTTCGGCGACAAGGAGCAGCTCTACCTCGCGGTCCTGGAAGAGGCCTATATCGGCATAAGGACGGCTGAGAAATCCATCAATCTCAGTGACTTGGAGCCAGAGGAGGGCATCGCCGAGCTGGCGATGTTCACATGGAGGTACTTCCTTGAGCATCCGGAGTTCCTGAGTCTGCTCGGTACGGAGAACCTTCATCGCGCCCGCTGGCTGCGTCAATCGACGCGGCTCAAGGAGCTGCATTCGCAACTCATGGGAAAGCTCTCCGAGTTGCTCGACCGGGGCAGGGCAAAGGGCATTTTCCGGGAGGATGTGGACCCGTTGCACCTCTACCTGACGATGGCCGCGCTCGGTTATTTCTACCTCTCGAACCAGTACACGCTGTCGACGATTTTCGGTCGTGATCTCGCGGAACGGCCCAGTCTCGAGGGCTGGGAGCGTCACATCGTTCATGTGACTTTGGCTTCAATCCGACGCTGAATCTCTGACATGTCGTTTTTTTTGTTGACAGGTGTGCTTTATCTCTGCCACAAAGTAACTGATTAGTTACTGGCTTGGGAGGGCTGGTCCGCTCCCACGAGGCCTGGCAGGGAGGAGACCGCATGCCACGTTTGGGGATTATATTGCACGGCGTCACCGGCCGGATGGGCTACAATCAGCATCTGGTGCGCTCGATACTGGCCATCCGCGATCAGGGCGGGATCACGCTCAAATCCGGCGAACGACTGGAGATCGATCCGATCATCGTCGGCCGCAACCGAGACAAGATCGAGCAATTGGCCAAGCGCCATAATATCGCTCGCTGGTCGACCGATCTCGATGGGGCGCTTGCCGATCCCAACGACCAGATCTTTTTCGACGCCGGCACGACGCTGATGCGCGCCGACCTCATCGGCAGGGCGCTCGATGCCGGCAAGCATGTCTATTGTGAGAAGCCGATTTCCGATGATCTCGGCATAGCCGTCAAGCTTGCCCGCAAGGCGCGCGCCTCCGGCCTCAAGCACGGTGTCGTGCAGGACAAGCTGTTCCTGCCCGGGCTGCGCAAGCTGGCGCTGCTCAGGGACTCGGGCTTCTTCGGAAAGATCCTCTCGGTGCGCGGCGAATTCGGTTACTGGGTCTTTGAAGGCGATTGGGGCGTGCCTGCCCAGCGCCCCTCGTGGAATTACCGAAAGGGCGACGGCGGCGGCATCATTCTCGATATGCTTTGCCACTGGCGCTACGTGCTGGACAACCTCTTCGGCGAGGTCCGCGCCGTCTCCTGCCTCGGCGCCACCCATATTCCAAGCCGTGTCGACGAGCAGGGCCGGACCTATGACTGCGATACAGACGATGCGGCCTATGCGACCTTCGAGCTCGAAGGCGGTGTGATCGCGCAGATCAACTCCTCCTGGACTGTGCGGGTACGCCGCGACGATCTCGTCACCTTCCAGGTCGACGGAACGCACGGCTCGGCCGTCGCGGGGCTGACGAAATGCTGGACGCAACACAGAGTCAACACGCCGAAGCCGGTCTGGAACCCGGATCAGCCGCAGACCATCGATTTCTACAACACCTGGGACGAGGTGCCGGACACGCAGGTGTTCGACAACGGGTTCAAGGCGCAATGGGAGATGTTCCTTCGCCACGTCGCCGAGGATGCTCCCTGGTCCTATGGACTGGAGGCCGGCGCCAAGGGCGTGCAGCTTGCAGAGCTGGGGCTGAAATCTTGGGCCGAGCGTCGTTGGCTCGATGTACCGGCACTGGAGTTCTGAGCGATGACCGCCATCGATCTTCCCCTTGAAGGCAGGCTTGCGCGTTATGAGTTGGCCGGTCGGCCGGTTCCCTTGCAAAAACGTGCGCCGGCCGATTTCCCGAGGGTTGCCTTCGCCGCCGCGCACGTCGTCGCCGATCCGATTGCCGATAACGACCCATGGCTGACGCCGGCGATCGATTGGGAGCGGACGCTCGCCTTTCGCCATCGCCTCTGGGATCTTGGGCTCGGTGTCGCCGAGGCGATGGATACGGCCCAGCGCGGCATGGGCCTCGGTTGGCCGGAAGCGCGCGAACTCATCCGCTGCGCGCTAGCCGAAGCGCGCGGGCGCTCCGGCGCGCTGATCGCCTGCGGCGCCGGCACCGACCATCTGGCGCCCGGCCCGGATGTCTCGATCGACGATATTCTCAGAGCCTATGAGAGCCAGATCGAGACGATCGAAGCAGAAAACGGTCGGATCATCCTGATGGCCAGCCGGGCGCTGGCGGCAGCGGCGAAAGAGCCGGACGATTATATCCGCGTGTACGACCGCATCCTTTCGCAGGTGAAAGAGCCGGTGATCATCCATTGGCTGGGCGAGATGTTCGACCCGGCACTCGAAGGCTACTGGGGCAATGCCGACCACATGGAGGCGATGAAGACCTGCCTTGCCGTCATCGAGTCGCATGCCGAAAAGGTCGATGGCATCAAGATATCGCTTCTGTCCAAGGAGAAGGAAATCGCCATGCGGCGCCGGCTGCCGAAGGGCGTGCGCATGTATACCGGCGACGACTTCAATTACGCCGAGTTGATCGCCGGCGACGAGGAGGGACACTCGGACGCGCTGCTCGGTATCTTCGATGCGATCGCGCCGGTGGCGTCAGCGGCACTTGAGTCGCTCGGCAAAGGGCGCAACGGCGAATTCTTCGAATTGCTGGAGCCGACCGTGCCGCTGTCGCGTCACATCTTCAAGGCGCCGACGCGCTTCTACAAGACCGGCGTCGTCTTCCTCGCCTATCTGAATGGCCTGCAGGATCACTTCGTGATGATCGGCGGGCAACAGAGCGCCCGCTCGCTTGCTCATCTTGCCGAACTCTTCCGTCTGGCGGACAGGGCGGGCGCTCTTGCCGATCCGGAACTGGCGGTCTCGCGCATGCGGCGCGTTCTCGCCGTCCATGGCATCGACTGAGGCCGCTATGACCGAGGCTCCCGTCGTAAGGCTCGTTGAGGCGGACATCTTCGAGCGGCAGGTTGGTTTCCGCTTCCCCTTCCGATTCGGGGCGGCGCGCGTCGAGAGCGCGCCGCAGGCCTTCGTTCGGGTGAGGATCGCAGACGACAGCGGCCATGAGTCCACCGGCTGGTCGGCCGAGATGATGATGCCGAAATGGTTCGACAAGAATCCGGCCCTTTCGCCGGATGACAACATTGCGCAGCTTCGCGCGTCGCTGCATCTGGCGATGGAAAGCTTGCGGGCGGTTGGTGCAATGACGCCCTTCGGGCTGCATGCCGCCGCCGAGGCCGATCATCATGGGGCGGCTGCGGGCCGCGGCCTCCCGCCGCTCGTGGCGTCCTACGGTCTGGCACTCATCGATCGTGCCATCATCGACGCCGTGTGCCGGATGAAAGGCGCAAGTGCGGTCGACGCCGTCCGGCACGATCTGCTCGGCATCACCAACGCCACCGCGCCGGATCTTGCGGGCTTCGATCTCACAGGCTTTTTCTCACGGCTCGAGCCTTCGCCGCAGCTCGCGGTGCGACATACGATCGGGCTCGCCGATGCGTTAACCGCCGCCGATCTCGCGCCGGAGCAGCGGCTCAAGGACGGTCTGCCGCAGACGCTGGAAGAGGTGATTGCGGCCTATGGCCACCGCTGTTTCAAGATCAAGGTTTCCGGGCGCCCCGCGGAAGACGCCGAGCGGCTGATTGCGATCGCCTCGGTGCTCGATCGGACTGTCGATGGCTATCGACTGACGCTCGATGGGAACGAGCAGTTCGAAAGCGCCGACGCGGCGGCCGGCCTTCTCGATTGCGTGCAGAGGGAGCCGCGTCTCGGAAAGCTGCGACGATCCATTCTCTTCTTCGAGCAGCCGATCGCGCGGGCCGAGGCGTTGTCGAGGTTGGTCGAGGCCGTCGCTGCGCGGATCCCGCTGGAAATCGACGAATCCGACGGCGAAGCCGATGCCTTTCTGCGCGCTCGCGATCTCGGGTACACGGGCATCTCGTCGAAATCCTGCAAGGGTTTCTATCGGGCGCTGATCAACCGTGCGCGTGTCGAGAAATGGAACCGCGAGGCGGGTTCGTCACGGTATTTCATGTCCGCCGAGGACCTGACGACGCAATCGGGCCTGGCGCTTCAGCAGGACCTCGTTCTGGCGGCGCTTATCGGTGCCGGCCATGTCGAACGCAACGGTCACCATTACGTCGACGGTATGGCGCAAGCCCCAGCGAGCGAGCAAGCGTCCTATTTGGCCGACCATGGCGACCTTTACAACGGGGTGTCCGGCCGGGCGCGGCTCGCCATCAAGGGGGGCGGGCTCACTTTTGGGACTGCCTTGAGAGCAATCGGCCTGGGCTCGTCTGTCGAGCCGGACTGGGCGTCGATGACGGCGAGCTAGTGCATGTCGCCCAATATGCGAAACGAGATTTGGGAGGAGAACAGCATGCAGGTCGAGGGTCTTTCCATCAATCTGGCGACGATCCGCGAGCAGTGCGGTTTTGCCGAAGCCGTCGACATTTGTTTGAAACATGGGATCACGGCGATCGCTCCCTGGCGGGATCAGGTGGCGGCGGTTGGGCTCGATGAGGCGGTTCGCATCGTCAAATCCAACGGGCTGAAGCTCACCGGCCTCTGCCGTGGCGGCTTCTTCCCGGCAGCAGACGCGCTGGGCCGCGAGAAGGCCATCGACGACAACAGACGCGCGATCGACGAGGCGGCGGCGCTCGGCGCCGATTGCCTGGTTCTGGTCGTCGGCAGTCTGCCCGGTGGATCGAAGAACATCGACGCGGCCCGCCGAATGGTCGAGGACGGCATCGCCACGGTGTTGCGGCATGCGCGCGCGGCCGGCGTGCCGCTTGCGATCGAGCCCCTGCATCCGATGTATGCCGCCGACCGGGCCTGCGTGAACACGCTCGGCCAGGCGCTCGATATGTGCGAAGCGCTCGGCCCCGGTGTCGGTGTTGCGATCGACGTCTACCACGTCTGGTGGGACCCCGATCTCGCCAATCAGATCGCGCGGGCAGGCGAAATGAAGGCGATCCTTGCGCATCACATCTGCGACTGGCTGGTCCCGACCAGGGACATGCTGACGGATCGCGGCATGATGGGCGACGGCGTCATCGATTTGAAGGGGATCCGTCGCCGGATCGAGGCAGCCGGCTTTCATGGGGCGCAGGAGGTCGAGATCTTCTCAGCCGAGAACTGGTGGAAGCGGCCGGCCGAGGAGGTGATCGCCACCTGCGTGGAACGTTATCGTAGCTGCTGCTGAGGATGGGCTGCTCGATCATGCGTCTTACAAGTTGGTGACAAACGCGGCGGAAAATACCTTGACGCTCGCGGATTTCAACCACTAGCATGTATGTTGAATTTACATGTTGTACTAATACAGCCGCCGGTCGCGCGGCGTCACTCCAGACAGGGTTGCGTGAGGAAGATGGATAACAAACGTCGTTTTGCGCTGGTCGGCACCGGCAACCGCGGCACCACGATGTGGGGCAAGGACCTGCTCGCCGGTTGGCGCGGCCAGGTGGATCTCGTCGCCATTGCCGAAACGAATGCGCTCAGAGCCGAACGCGCCCGCACGATGATTGCCACCAATGCGCCCATCTACGGCAATGTCGATGCGATGCTTGCCGAAGCGCGCCCCGATCTGGTGATTGTCTGTACCCCCGACGACACGCATGACGACATCGTCGTTCGCGCTCTTGAAGCTGGCGCCGATGTCATCACCGAAAAGCCGATGTCGACGACCGTCGAGAAGATCCGCCGCATTCTGGACGCTGAGAAGCGTACGGGCAGGCGGGTGGACGTCTCTTTCAACTACCGCTTCGCGCCGACCGCGGCCCGCATCAAGGAACTGCTGAATTCCGGCGAGATCGGCCGTGTCACCTCCGTCGACTTTCATTGGTATCTCGATACCGAACACGGCGCCGACTATTTCCGTCGCTGGCATGCCTACACGGAACGGTCGGGCAGCCTCTTCGTGCACAAGGCGACCCACCATTTCGATCTGTTGAACTGGTATCTCGAAAGCGATCCGGATGCCGTCACGGCATTCGCCGACCTGCAGACGTACGGGCGCAAAGGACCCTTCCGGGGACCACGCTGCAAGCTCTGTCCCCATAAGAATGACTGCGATTTCTACCTGGATCTCGAAGCCGACCCGTTCCTCGACGCGCTCTACGAGGACCCCTCCGAGATCGACGGCTACTTCCGCGACGGCTGCGTCTTCCGCGAGGACATCGACATTCCCGATACGATGGTCGCGAACCTACGCTACCGCAACAATGTCCACGTCTCCTATTCGTTGAACACCTTCCAGCCGATCGAGGGCCACCACATCGCCTTCAACGGAACGAAAGGCCGGATCGAGCTTCGCCAGTACGAGGACCAGCCGTGGGAGATGCCAGAGGAAGACGTCATCCTGTTGGTCCGCAATTTTCCGAAAGGCCGCCCGGGCGTGGAGCGCATCGCCGTGCCGCATTCCCCCGGCGGACATTACGGAGGCGATGATCGGCTGCGGAACATGCTTTTCAAGGCAGATGCGACGGACCCGTTGAGGCAGCGGGCAGGCGCACGCGCCGGGGCGATGTCGGTCCTCTGCGGGATCGCGGCGCTCCAGAGCTCGCGCACAGGCAAGCTGGTCCGGCTTGCCGATCTGATGCCGGAGCTCTTCGCGGACGAAGTCGGCTCTGTCCCCCTGTCCGCGACGCAAATCTCCGCCTCCGCCGGTCGGCAATGAGTTTCGGTCGGCCGCTCGCGCTGCAGCCCAGCTGAACGCTTCCTCGCGCCGTCACAATTGGTCACGCCCGCATCCATGCATTTGACGCATGGGTGCGCTGACATATGAGCGCTGCAATCCCCCGAGGTCAGGCACTATATGTGGCCCATCGAAGCAAACGAGGCGCCACGGACTGGCAGACAGGCTTCGAAAGCCCATGAAAGGGGGATCAAAAAATGAACGTAGCACGCTCTTTTAACAACTGGCGCAAGTACCGTCAGACGGTCGCCGAACTGGGCCGCATGTCGACCCGCGAACTCAGCGACCTCGGCATTGATCGCGCCGATATCCATCGCGTCGCCCGCGCCGCTGTCGGCCGCTAAGGCCCTTAGACGGGTACGCCCACTTCAGAACTGATGTAGATCTGTTCAAGCGCCTGCACCTCCCAGCGGGCGCTTTTGTTTTGCTCCGCTCTCAGCCTATGGGCGCCAGATGAAACGTGACGGTGCCGGCGAGGCTTTGTCCCCGCTTCAACGCGACGAGGCCGCCGGCTTCTTTCGGCATGTTGTGAGCGTTCGGCAGATGCGTCATCGGCTCGAAACAGAAGAAGTCCGCATCCGCACCCGGCGAATAGATCATGAAACATCCGAACGGTCCCTGCGTTTTAAGCCGCAATGCTAACTGAAGTTCGGGCCATTCGATCACGGCTTCTCCGTCCCAGCCGTCATAGGCATTGTTCATCCAGTGAGCGGGGAACGTATTGCCCTCGGTGAAATCGAGCGTGCGGGAAATTGGGCCGGGAGCGTCGGGCAGATGTCCGGTCCTTTCGCCCCAGATGCGTTTTGCCCTCGCCCGGAGCCGGGTCCCGGCCGTGCGTGGAAAGAAGGGGTGATGCCCCAATCCAAAGGGTAGCCGGCGCGCCGACATGTTCGTGACCCTCAGGGAGACAACCACCGTGCTGCCGTCCAGCCGCACATCCTGTACGGCCTCATAGGCATAGGGGTTCCCGGCCCGCTCGGCGTGGACGTAGGAAAGTGTCGCCTGTTCTCCACTGCGCGATGTCAGCTCCCATTCGCCGAGCCATCCATCCCCATGCAGGCAGAATGGATCGCGGGAGGTATTCGGCTCGAGGAAGAAGCGCTCTCCATCGAACGTGAAGCTGTTGCCTTCGATCCTATTGCCGAAGGGCACGAGCGGGAAGCTCCCATCGGCGCCGAAGCGCTGAGTCGCGACCCCGGCGGTTGCAGTCGGTTTGAGGAACGGGATGCCGCGCCAGGTGGCGGCGATGAGCGAGCCGCCGAAACGGCTCAGCTCGACCGAGATTTCGTCGTTCCTGAGATGCAAGACGTCGTCTGGCATCGGCGGTCAGACGCGCTGTCGGCCCGCGACCGAGCGCAAATTGTCAAGGAGCACCGCCAGCAGCAGGATCAGGCCGCGCACCACGTACTGATAAAAGGCCTGGATGTTGAGCAGGTTCATGACGTTTTCGGCGATGCCCATGATCAAAACGCCGACGATGACGCCGGTCATCGCCGCGCGGCCGCCCGCCAGCGAAACGCCGCCGAGCACGCAGGCCGAGATGACTGAAAGCTCGAGGCCCGTCGCGGCATTGGGCTGGCCGGAGGTGATGCGAGAGGCGAGCAGCACGCCTGCAACGGCGCAGACGATGCCTTGCAGCGCGAAGATCCAGATGCGTATGCGGGCGACATCTACGCCGGCGAGGCGCGAGGCCTCCGGGTTGCCGCCGATCGCCAGCGTGTTCTTGCCGAAGACGGTCCTGTTCAGCACGAAACCGAAGACGACGAAGAACAGGCCCATCACCCAGATCGGTGTCGGGATGCCGAGGAAGCGCGACAGTGCCAGCTGGTAAAAGGACGGATCGTTGATGCCGACGGCGCGGCCGTCCGAAGCGATCAGCGCGAAGCCGCGGACGATCTGCATGGTGGCAAGCGTGGTGATCAGCGCATTGATGCGGAAGCGGGCGATGACGACGCCGTTGATGGCACCGACGACGGCGCCACACAGGACGGCGGCCAGCAGCCCGAGCAGGATTGAGCCCATGGCGTTCGATGCCATCACCGCCACCATGCCGGAAAACGCTACCGTCGAGCCGACGGAAAGGTCGAAATCGCGTGAGGCGAGGCAGAACATCATGGTGCAGGCAATGATGCCGATCGTGACGACCGACTGCAGCAGGCCGAGCATGTTGCGTTCGCTCAGAAAATTCGGAACCGCCAACGATACGATGACGAAGGCGACCGCGAAGATGACGACGAGGCCCTGTTCGCCGAGAAGGATTTTTTTCAAATGGGTCATCGTCACTGCACCTGTGTAAGGGGAAGGTCTTTGCTGTTCTTGATGTCGGGAAGGGCTGCCGCGAGGATCCGCCGCTCATCGAATTCTGCGCGCGGCATGTCTGCCGCGAGACGTCCCTCGCACATCACGATAATGCGATCCGCGATGCCCATCACTTCCGGCAATTCGCTGGAGATGACGACGATCGCCATGCCCTGTTCGGCAAGCCCGTAGAGGATTTCGTAGATCTCGGATTTCGCACCGACGTCGATGCCGCGCGTCGGCTCGTCGACGATGAGAACCTTGATGCCCTCCTCGGACAGCCAGCGACCGAGAATGACTTTCTGCTGGTTGCCGCCCGAGAGGTTGACGATGTCCTGACGGCGGGACGGTGTTCGCACGCGAAGCTTGGCGATGAACTTGTCGGCGAGCTCGCTTTCCTTCTTCGGGTTGATGATGCCGAAGCGCGAAAAGTGGCGGCGCGAGGAGATCGTCATGTTTTCCTCGATCGACCGGCCCTGAACGATGCCATCGAATTTGCGGTCCTCCGGGCAGAGGACGATGCCGGCCCGGATCGACTTTGGCGGGCTGTCTGCCGGCACGACTGCGCCGTCGACCGACACGCTGCCCTGGCTGCGCGCATCGGCTCCATAGACGAGCCGCGCCATCTCGCTGCGGCCTGCGCCAATCAGGCCGAAAAAGCCGACGATCTCGCTGCGCCGGACCGCGAAGCTCAACGGGACCTTCAGTTTCGGTCCCGCGACGTTTTCGACCCGCAGCCGCTCGGCGCCGAAGCTGCGCCCTCGCCAGCCCCAGATGTTCGCGATTTCGCGCCCGACCATTTCGGAAATGATCTGGTCGCGCGTCACCTTGGAAATGTCAGGATGATGTGCGGCGAGCTTGCCGTCGCGCAGCACCGTGAGGCTATCGCAAAGCCGGAAGATCTCGTCGAGGCGATGCGATACATAGAGGATGACGGTGCCGTTCGCGCGCAGGCGATCGATGAGGGCGAAGAGGATTTCGCTTTCGCGGGACGAGAGCGACGACGTCGGCTCGTCGAGAGCGATGACGCGCGCATCGAGCATCACTGCCTTGGCGATCTCGACCATCTGGCGCTCGCCGATTGAAAGCGACGCGACCTTGGCGGTTGGGTCGACTTCGATGCCGATCTCGGCAAGTTTTTGGGAGACGACGCCGATGAGTTTCCGCCGGTCGATCACGCCGCCTTTGCCCGGGAAATGGCCGAGCCAAAGGTTTTCGGCGACCGTCAGCTCCGGCACGAGCTGCAGTTCCTGGTGGATGACGATGACGCCCGCATGGAAGGCGTCGCGCACGGAGCGGTAGTGCTGCACTTCGCCGTCGATGCGGATCTCGCCCTCATCGGCCGATTGATCGCCGGACAGAACCCGGATCAGCGTCGACTTGCCGGCGCCGTTCTCGCCCATGAGCCCGTGGACGGCGCCCTTGCGAACGGCAAAGGAGACATCCGACAGCGCCTGGACGCCGGGGTAACCTTTGGAAATGGATCGGAATTCGAGGAAGTCCTGCATGCGCTGCTCCGAAGCGAGGTGCCCGGCGGTACGAGTCGTACCGCCGGGCTCATTGATTCGTCAGGGACGGTTACTCGATGCCGAGTTCCTTGCGGACGGCTTCGTAGTTGTCGCGCAGCGCCAGTTGGCCGGCGGTCAGGATCAGCTTTTCCGGCTCCTTCTCGTTGGCAATCCAGTCGTACATGTTGAGCGCGGTTTCGTAGCCGTGACGCTTCGGCGAGATGATCACGGTGCCGAAGAAGCCGGTGGCGGCGGGCTTTTTGAACTCGTTGATCGCCGACTCCGCGCCGCCGATGCCGACGCCGATCATGCTGTCTGCGGGAATACCGACGGATTCGGTCGCGCGGACGGCGCCGAGCACTGCTTCGTCATTGAGGCCGACAGCGACCCATTTCTTGATGCCGGCGTTCTTGTTGAGCACGATCGTCGAGGCGTTGAGGGCGGCCTCCGTATCGGTCTTGGCCTGCGGCGCGTCGAAGATGTTGGCTTCCGGGAAACCGTTGGCCTTGAGAACGGAAAGGGCGCCTTCGACACGGTCGACAGCAGTCGGCAACTGGTCGTAAGAGACACGGATCGCGCCGACCTCCTTCATGTCCCAGCCGCGCTTCTTGATTTCGTCGACGATCGCCTGGCCGACGGCCTCGCCGATCTTTGTGGCCGAGATTCCCATGTGCGGAACGTCCTCGATCGGGCTGCCGTCGGCGTTGACCAGGCGGTCGTCGACGGTCATCAGCTTGAGGTCGTTGGCGGCAGCCTTTGCGACGATGCCCGGGCCGAGCTTGACGTCGGGCGTGCAGACAATGAAACCCTGTGCGCCCTGCGCCCCGAGATTGTCGATGGCCGACTGGACCTTCTCGCCGTCTTCGGCACCGATCTTGACCAGCGTGAAGCCTTTTTCCTTGGCGGCGACGTCCGCGAACTTCCATTCGTCCTGGAACCACGGCTCCTCGGGCTGTTTGACGATGAAGCCGATCTTGACGTCGGCGGCGAATGCCGAAGTGGCGGCGAGTACGGCGACGGTACCAGCCAGAATGGCTGCCTTGATGAAGCGCATGGTGTCTCTCCCTGATGAACTGCCTCCTGCAGTTGGCATTGGTGTATGATGAATCATCATATTCGTCAATTGCCTTTGTATGATGAATAAGATAGTGATGTATGATAATGAACGCGTGCGCTTCGGCGCGCTGTCGCCAGCCTCGGCGATCTGCGCTAAGGAGCATCGACTTGATCAGCGTGGGGAAGGCGATGACAGCGGAAGGGCAGGAGCACCAGGGTATTGCGGCGGAACGGCTGCAGCGCCGCCCGCGCGTCCAGAAGAACATTACGCGGGCCATTGCCTCCGACATCTGCGCCGAGGTCTTTCCGGTCGGCACGTTCCTGCCTCGCGAAAACGATCTCTGCGATCGGTATGGCGTCAGCCGCACCGTGATCCGCGAATCGCTGAAGATTCTCGAATCCAAGGGCATGGTGCGCGGCCGTTCCCGCGTCGGCACGGTCGTCTGCAACAAGGAAGAGTGGAACATTCTCGATTCGCAGGTACTCGAATGGATCGGCGAGCGCATCTTCGAATTCGACCTGCTGAACTGCATTCTGGAAGCGCGGCGGGCGATCGAGCCGGCGGCGGCGGAATTCGCCGCGGAGCGCGCGACTGTGCAGGAAATCGCCGATCTCGAACGCGCCTGGCAGGGCATGCGCGACGGCGAGCGCGACGTCGCGGGCTTCACCGAGGCTGACGTCGCCTTCCACACCTGCCTTCTGAAGGCGAGCCATAATCAGGTCTTCCTGCAACTCGTCGGCATCATCCAGGCTGCGCTCAAATTCTCTCTGCACGCTTCGAACGAGGCCGCCGAACGCCGGGATGAGGCCATCGACATCCATGGCGAGCTGGTGGAGGCATTGCGCATGCGCGACAAGGCGGGGGCGCGCGAATGCTCGATGCGCATGTTGGATCTTGCGGCCCGCGACCTCGCGGCGGCCGTCAAACGGCACCGGCCCGCAGGCGCCACTCTTCTGAACAACCCGTGAAACGGGCAGCCCGCCCGTTTGCTCTTCCCTCAATGGACATCACGTCATGAAGATTACCAAGCTGACCACCTATATCGTTCCGCCGCGCTGGCTGTTTCTCAAGATCGAAACCGACGAGGGCGTTGTCGGCTGGGGCGAGCCAGTGGTCGAAGGCCGGGCACTGACAGTCGGGGCGGCCGTGCACGAGCTCGCTGATTACCTCGTCGGCAAGGATCCGTTTCTAATCGAGGACCATTGGAACGTGATGTATCGCGGCGGCTTCTATCGCGGCGGCGCCTTGCACATGAGTGCTCTTGCCGGCATCGACCAGGCGCTCTGGGATATCAAGGGCAAGGCTCTCGGCCAGCCGGTCCACCAGTTGCTCGGCGGCCAGTGCCGCGACAGGATCAAGGTCTATTCCTGGATCGGCGGCGACCGTCCGAGCGATGTCGCCCGCAATGCCAAGGATGTCGTCGCCCGCGGCTTCAAGGCGATCAAGCTCAACGGCTGCGAAGAGCTGCAGATCGTCGACAGCAACGAGAAGATCGACAAGGCCGTCTCGACCATCGGCACCATCCGGGACGCGATCGGCCCGCACGTCGGCATCGGCGTCGACTTCCATGGCCGTGTGCATCGGCCGATGGCCAAGGTGCTTGCCAAGGAACTCGAGCAGTTCAAGTTGATGTTCATCGAGGAGCCGGTGCTGTCGGAAAACCGGGAGGCGCTGAAGGAGATCGCCAACCATTGCTCGACGCCGATTGCGCTAGGCGAGCGCCTCTATTCCCGCTGGGATTTCAAGTCGGTCCTTGCCGACGGCTACGTCGACATCATCCAGCCCGATCTCTCCCATGCGGGCGGCATTACCGAGTGCCGCAAGATCGCGGCGATGGCGGAGGCCTATGACGTGGCGCTCGCGCCGCATTGCCCGCTCGGTCCGATCGCGCTCGCGGCCTGCCTTCAGGTCGATGCCGTCAGCTACAACGCCTTCATCCAGGAGCAGAGCCTCGGCATCCACTACAATGCGGCCAACGACATTCTCGATTACATCTCCAACAAGGAGGTGTTCCGCTACGAGGATGGCTTCGTGTCGATCCCGCAAGGGCCTGGGTTGGGCGTCGAGGTCGACGAGGCCTACGTCATCGAGCGTGCTCGGGAGGGCCATCGCTGGCGCAACCCGATCTGGCGCCACGAAGATGGCAGCGTCGCCGAATGGTGACGCGATAACGCGGATCGAGAAAGAGGAGGAAAGCTCATGGGCAACCGGCTCGATGGCAAACGCATCGTCATAACGGGCGCCGCCCAGGGCATTGGCCTTGCCATGGCCGAAGTCTTCCAGGGCGAGGGCGCCAGTCTCTTCCTGATCGATCGCGATGGGCCGCTGCTTGAGAATGAGGCGACGCGGCTCCGGGCCGAGGGTGGCAAAGTCTCCTCGGCGGTCGCCGATATCACCGATGTCGGGGCAGTCGCTGCGGCCTTTGCCAGGGCGGCGGAGACCATCGGGCGCCCCAACGCGCTGGTCAACAATGCCGGCATCAATGTTTTCGCGGAGCCGCTGGCGACGGGCGATGCGGAATGGCAGCGCTGCTTCGACGTGAACCTCAAGGGCGCCTGGAACTGCTGCAAGGCCGCACTTCCGGGCATGATAGAGGCGGGCGGCGGGGTGATCCTCAACATCGCCTCGACGCATGCCTTCACCATCATTCCTCATACCTTCCCCTATCCCGTTGCCAAGCATGCGCTCATCGGCATGACGAAGTCGCTCGGGATCGAATATGCATCGAAGGGAATCCGCGTGAACGCGCTCGCTCCGGGCTACGTGCTGACCCAGAAGGTGATCGACTACTGGAACAGCTTCCCCGAACCGAAAGCAGCCGAAGCGGAAACGATGAAGCTGCATCCGGGCGGGCGCATCGCGACGGCTGATGAGATCGCCCGCGCGGCGCTGTTCATGATTTCCGACGAATGCACTTTCATGAATGCTGCCTGCCTGACCGTCGATGGTGGCCTCAGCGTGCTGCATCACCCCGCCTGATTGGGCTTTCTCTGCGTCGCGGCACGCAAAGCCGTTCGGACCGATTTCAATCCAGCAGATTTACGCCCGCCTCCTTTGCCGCCGCGACAAAGGCAGCGCGGGCGACGTAGGACGGCCAATCGCGTTCGAGCACTCCCTGGCAGATGTCGAGTGCGTGCCTATAGGCCTGGCCGCGGTTGACCGGCCAGTGCTTCGACAGCAGTTCCGCGGCTTGGCGCGTGTTGGAGACCATGTGAACGGTCGTCTCGTTTGGCATGCGGATAGGTACGCATTCACTCCAGGGGCCGCCGGTATCCATCATTGCCTTCCTCCCGCCCTTGACCGGCCAGGATTGTCAGAAAAGCCTCTCGCGACGCACAGATGAAGGCCGCGCGTGCTTCGCTCGGGCTTTTCCGGCGCTTGAGCGCCGCTTCGCAGGTGCGCATCGCATAGCTGTAGTAGGCGCCGCCTCGCACGGGCCATTCGCTCTGCAGACATTTCATCGCATCGAGCGGACCGATGACCTTGCGGCACCTGCCGTCCAGCATGGTGAGGCTGACCGGCGCACTCCACGGAATTTCGTACATCGCTTTCCTTTCCTGTCCCCGAGCGGGGTCATCGGCGCGGGATAAGGGAACGAGCGAAAGGGATATCCGCACATCCTGCGTCCTGTATCAAGTTGAATGCCTTCGGACCGGCTGGGTGCCGAGGCATGCCTAACGACTTTGCCTTTGCGGCATCATGCTTTCCAGAGATCGAACCCGATTTTCGCGGGCCGATGCTCTTGTGCCTCGGAGCGACAGGCTTCCGGACATGCGAATGCTGTTACTGGCTCCGGATGGAAATGTGCGCCTCTTCGGCAGCCTTGATAAACGCCCTGCGAGCCTTCTCGGTCTTGACCTTGCCCTCAAGCGCCTGCAGGCAGACGCGTTTTGCAGCGGCAAGGGCGCGCCCGTCCTGATGGGGCCAACGCAGCATCAGGCATTCAACCGCCTCGCGCGTGCTCTTCACGTCGCGATATTTGCCTGCGTCGTCGAGTTCCACCTGGACACTCTTGTCCCACCAGAAACTGTGCATGGCGCGTTGCCTCACAGGTCGTTTTTGCTGGAAATCAAACCCGTCAGAGCCAACTTTGGTTCCATCCGCAACGCCGGAGCCGCGCGAATTTTATCGCGTCTGTCTATGTCCGTTTCAGGCGGCAAGGCGGCGCGCCGGCTGCCGCTCCACCCCTTGACGAGACGCCTTGTCCTGCTAAGTAAAAAGGCGATCCCGCCTTTTAGACATCGAACCGCGGGATGAACATTGGTGCCGGGCCCCTCTGGCGAGAGTTTTTACGGCGCTCTCGTGATGTCGGTACCGCCAGCAAATCACGCCGGCGGATTAGCTACCATGAAAACTGATCTCATGCCCAACGCATGTGCCTATTCGGCTGTGCGCTTTTTCGTTACAGGAAATCGCTCGTCCACAATCGCCGAGGCACGTTGTGCCGGGGAGGGTCGTCCATGATCCAGCCCCGTTCGCAAACGAGTGCCCTCGGTTATTTCAAGTGGTCCTTCATCGTTACGGCCCTCGGTCTGCTGCTTGGCGTCTGGCTCGGCTGGCAGTCGACCGGTACGTTCAGCGGCACGATGACCGTCTTTTTCATTTGTGCGGTGCTCGCTGTCCTCGAAATCTCGCTCTCCTTCGACAACGCCATCGTCAACGCCAACAAGCTCAAGGAAATGACACCGGCCTGGCAGCACCGGTTTCTGACCTGGGGCATCATCATCGCCGTTTTCGGCATGCGCATCGTCTTTCCGCTGCTGATCGTCGTCATCGCGGCCAATATCGGACCGATCGACGCGGTGATCCTCGCGGCGGTTCGCCCTGAAGAATACGCCCGCATCATGAATGACGCGCATCTGCCGATCGCCGCCTTCGGCGGAACGTTCCTGATGATGGTTGGTCTCAATTACTTCTTCGATCAGGAGAAGGATGTGCACTGGATCGCCTGGCTGGAGCGCAAGATGGCGCGCTTCGCGACGATCAAGGGCATCGAGATCGCCCTGGTGCTGAGCGTGATCCTCGCTTTCTCGACCATGCTCGAAGCCCAGTACGTGCACACTTTCGTCTATGCCAGCATCTATGGGTTGCTCACCTTCCTCGTCGTCGAGGTCGTGGGCGGCTTGCTCGATGCTTCGCAACAGACGATGAGCGCGGCGGCGAAGGGCGGTTTCGGTGCGTTCCTATACCTGGAAGTGCTCGATGCCAGCTTTTCGTTCGACGGCGTCATCGGAGCATTCGCGTTGACGCAGAACCTGTTCATCATCGCGATCGGCCTGGGCATTGGCGCCATGTATGTCCGCTCGATGACGGTCATGCTGGTCGAGAGGGGCACGCTCAACGAATATCGCTACCTCGAGCATGGCGCCTTCTACGCCATCTTGATCCTTTCGGTGGTGATGTACTTCCAGACGCTGATCCACATTCCCGAAGTCGTCACCGGCCTTGGGGGTGCGGGCCTCATCGGTGTCTCGTTCTGGTCGTCGATCCGTCACAATCGGCGGGAGGCGCATGAAGAAGAGCCGAACGCACGGTTTCGGGTCGAAGCCTAGGAGAGAGGCCTGAGAGACGATATCGTTGTCGAGAGACGGCCCGGCGGGATCCCGCCGGGCCATTTTTGCCTTGGCGTGATATAATGGAAATAAGCGATATCGAAACGTTGATCTGGGTCAATGTGACTTGCAGCGATGCGGCTAGGTTGAACTCCGAAGTCAAAGGGAGATTCTCATGTTCCGCAACATTCTCATCCCCACCGACGGTTCGCCGCTCGCCACACTGGCTTTGGACGCCGGCATTGCCTTTGCAAAGGAAGCTGGAGCAAGGATCACGGTGTTGACCGTGATGGAGCCATTCCACCTCTTTTCGACCGACGCCGAACAACTCGCCAGCACGAAAGAGGAATATGAGGCATTCTCCCGTCAGCATGCCGGGGAAATACTTGCCGACGCCGCAGCCAGATCCGAGCGTGCCGGCGTGCCGTGCGAGACTGATCAGGCCCGTAGCCACGAGGTCTATCGCGCGATCATCAAGAAGTCGGAGGATATCGGCGCCGACCTCATCGTCATGGCGTCGCACGGGCGTGGTGGTGTCGGCGCCCTGATCATCGGTAGCGTCGCCGCAAAGGTGCTGACGCATTCGACGATCCCCGTGCTGATCTACAGGAAGAAATAGCGAGCGGAGCATCCAGGCGATACGATTTCTCCACAGCTCCGGCGGTTTTTCGGCCCGGCGTCTCCCGACGCCGGGCTTTTCTTTGGCCGTTGCCGGAAAAGCGTCAAAGTTTCGCGTGATGGCGTGGGTGCCAGGTGGGGCGGCTGCGCAGCATGCATCCGTTCGACCTACTGCATGTTTCCTTATCGTAGCGGATTCAAGGGTGAAAACATGCAGCAATTCAAAGTGCTACAGCGTCCTTTGCCTGACAGGACACGCGGCGCTGTAGGCCGGCAGTCATGAAACGACGGGGGATGTCCTTGAACGTCAGTCCGAACGATCTTGCGCTTGTTGCAGTGATGCGGCGCTATTTCCTGGTGAAAGATGAAGTCAACGACCTGAAGGGCCGCCTGGAGGCCGCGCGGAAGGAGGTCGCCGAGGAAATCAGCCGGTTTTACGACCCCCGCGTGAATGTCGCCCATGCCGAAGACATTCTGGCGTGGCATCATCTCAGAAGGGAGATGGATGAATTGATGAGCGTTGCCGCGACCTGGGGCAGGGGTGGCAATATCGAGGCCCATCAGCTTGCGTTGGAAGCGGCCGCGGTCGAGACTGCCCGTTTTCCGGACACCCAGCCGTCATTGGACTGAGGTCGGGGCAATTATTCTATCGGTTCAAGGCAGACTGGACGTCCTCGATCACGGGGAGCGCCGCAATCAGCATCAAGGGCGCGGCGAGGAAGAGCGCCGCAGAAACGCCCAGATTGTTGAAGAGAAGCGCGCCGCAGACCCCGCCAACCAGGAAAAGCCCGATCAAGGATGTGAGAAGGCGCAACTTCTGGCGATCGGCGCGGACATGCAGCCGGGAGTTCCTGGCGCTGTCGCGGTTCCAGTAGACCAGCTTTCCAAGCTCGATGCCCGCGTCGGTCACCAGGCCGGTCACATGCGTGGTGCGGATTCTGGCGCCGGAGAGCTTCGTGATGATGGCGTTCTGCAGCCCCATGATAAAGCAGAGAAGCATGACCGTGGTCGATACGGCGAGACTTTCGCGCAGGTGGAAAAATGCCCCGCTCGCAGCGAAGCAGATGAGCAGAAGCGCCTCGAACAGCAGCGGAAGCGCATATTCCGCCTGCAGTTCCAGGCGTCGGCCCCAGTTGATGAGGATGGCGGACGTGGCGGCGCCGGCAACGAACGAGAAGAGCGCGGCAAGGCCGGCCAGAACCAGTGCGATATTCCAGAGGACGATGTTGTCGGCGATCGCGGAAACGATGCCCGACATATGCGACGTATATTGATTGACGGCCATGAAGCCACCCGCATTGGCGGCGCCGGCGACGAATGTCAGATAGAAGGCCAGATGGCGATCGGTCGCCTCATTGCGTTCTTTCGCAGTCAGATTCCGGAGATAGTGCTTCATGACGGGCCGAAAAGTATCGGATTGGCGGACGAAAAGTGCGATTCATCCGATAGCACAGGATCGCAGCCGCTGTCCGTTCGATCTTGGATTTGCTATGTTGTAGTCGCAGGCGCTCGTGCGCGGCAAGGATGTGCCGCGGTGGCTCGGTGGTTAGCCGTCGACATATTGAAGAGGCCGGAAGAGTCTCTATGGAAGGCGTGGGGTGAAATGCACGGGGCGCGCCGCTGGCGACGCCAGCTTGTACCCGCCAAAAAGAAAGAACGGCCGCCAGGCGGCTGGAATGACATGCTTATGGTTGCGACGCAGTGGCGCGGTCAAGCGCTCCGGTCCGACAAAAGTCAATATTTAAGCTTTCGAAGGGATCATTGTTTCCCGGGGAACAACTCTACATTGCTGCCTCTGAAAACATCGGTTAGCAGAGTTCAAGCGGCCCGACGAGCCGATGCGGAGATTTCAGTCAGTGCCTAAATCAAAAGCAATATCAAATCGCAAGAACGGCGATCCTGCACAGGCGTTGCGTGACTGTCGCGCAGCCTTCATCGGCGTCGGCGTCGCCAGCGCGCTCGTCAATATTCTCTATCTCACCGGCTCGTTCTTCATGCTCGAAGTGTATGACCGGGTGCTGCCGAGCCGAAGCATTCCTTCGCTGATCGCACTCTCTTTCCTGGCGCTGCTGCTCTACAGCTTCCAGGGTGCATTCGAGCTGATCCGCGGGCGCATGCTCGTGCGCATCGCCGGCGCCCTCGACGAGACGATGAGCGGGCGCATCTATCGGGCGCTCGTCAAGGCGCCCTTGAAGCTGAGGATTCACGGAGATGGCCTGCAGGCGCTGCGTGATTTCGACCAGGTGCGGTCGTTCCTATCGGGTGCCGGTCCGGCCGCTCTTTTCGATCTGCCCTGGCTGCCTTTCTACATTGCCATCTGCTTTCTCTTCCATCCCGTCATCGGGCTGATCGCGATCGGCGGCGGGCTGATCCTGACGCTACTGACCTATCTCACCAATCGTGGGACGCAGGCGCCGGCGAAGAAGGCGTCGGAGGCGGGCGGCATGCGCAATGCCTTTGCCCAGGCGTCGCAGCGCAATGCCGAGGTCGTTCAGGCGATGGGCATGTCGGGGCGGTTGACCGACCTCTGGGAACGGCGCAACGAGGAATTCCGGCTGGAGAACCGCCGCACGTCCGATATCGGCAACGGATATGGCGCGCTCTCGAAGGTTTTCCGCATGGCGCTCCAGTCGGGTGTGCTGGCAGCGGGTGCGGTCCTGGTGATCAAGGGTCAGGCCTCGCCGGGCATTATCATCGCGGGCTCCATCCTCACCGCCCGCGCGCTTGCGCCCGTGGAACTCGCTATCGGCAACTGGCGCGGCCTTGTCGGCGCGCGGCAGAGCTGGCAGCGACTGAAGGAACTGCTCGGGGCGCTGCCGGAGGCCGAGGCGCCGCTGGCATTGCCGACCCCGCGCGACCGGCTCAGCGTCGAGGGACTGGCGAGCGGGCCGCCGGCGGCGCAGCGCCTGGTCGTCACCGACATCAGCTTCACCGTCCGCGCCGGCAGCGCACTCGGCATCATCGGCCCGAGCGCGTCGGGCAAGTCGTCGCTCGCCCGTGCCATCCTTGGCGTCTGGCCCGCCTATCGCGGTTCCGTGCGTCTTGACGGAGCAGCTCTCGACCAATGGGACAGCGATGCGCTCGGCAGACACATCGGCTACCTGCCGCAGGACGTGGAGCTTTTCGAGGGAACGGTTGCGCAGAATATCTGCCGTTTCGCCGAAGACGCCACGCCCGAGGCGATCGTCGCGGCCGCCACGGCGGCGCGCGTCAACGACCTGATCCTTCGCCTTCCGAACGGCTACGAAACCGAGATCGGGGAGGGCGGCACGGCGCTTTCGGCCGGACAGCGCCAACGCATAGCGCTCGCCAGGGCGCTTTACGGCGATCCCTTCCTCGTTGTGCTCGACGAGCCCAATTCCAACCTCGACGCCGAAGGCGAGCAGGCGCTGAGCGAAGCGATCATGAATGTTCGCGCCCGCGGCGGCATCGTCGTCGTCGTCGCGCATCGGCCGAGCGCGCTTGCCAGCGCCGACCTCGTCCTGATGATGCAGGAGGGACGCATGCAGGCCTTCGGCCCGAGGGACGAGGTGCTGGGCAAGGTGCTGCGCAAGCAGCAGGCAGAGCGGCCGGCGCCGCTGAAGATTGTCGGTGACGGCCAGGAGGCGGCGCAATGAGCGATAGCAACAAACAGATGCCGAGTGCCCGCCGCTCGCTCGGACGCCATATGGTCGCCGTCTCCACGCTGGCTGTCGCCCTTGTCGTCGGTGTTGGCGGTTGGGCGGCGACCACGGAATTGTCGAGTGCAGTCGTTGCCGGCGGCGTCGTCGTGGTCGACGACAACGTCAAGAAGGTCCAGCACCTCAGCGGCGGTATCGTCGGCGAACTGCTGGTCCGCGAGGGTGACCGGGTCGAGGCGGGGCAGGTGCTGATCCGTCTCGACGGCACCACGGTTCGCGCCAATCTGGCGATTGTCGAAAGCACGCTGGCGCAACTCTATGCCCGTAGCGCCCGACTTCAGGCGGAGCGCATCGGGTCGACTTCCTTCGAGATCGATGAGGATCTCGTCGAATTGGTCTCCAGTGCGGCGGCAACGAAGCTCGTGGATAGTGAGCAAAAGCTCTTTGCCAGCCGCCGGTCGGCCCTCACCGGTATGAAAGGTCAGCTCGCCTCCCGAAAGGCGCAGTTGGCGGACGAGATCGAAGGGCTGACGGTGCAGTTGAAGGCGATCGAGGACGCGCTCAAGCTGATCGCCGAGGAACTGACCGGTGTCGATTCGCTCTACGGCCAGGGGCTCGTGCCGATGCAGCGTGTGACGACGCTGAAGCGCCAGCGGGCCGAGCTCGAGGGCGACCGCGGACAGCGCATCGCCGCCCGTGCCCAGGCGCGCGGCAAGTCGAGCGAGATCGACCTGCAGATCCTCCAGCTCGATGAGGACCGGCGGACGGAAATTTCCAAGGAACTGACGGATGTGGAGGCGAAAATCGCCGAGTACGAAGAGCGCCGCACCGCCGCCTCCGACCAGTTGCGGCGGCTCGATATCACCGCGCCGCTTTCCGGGCGCGTCTACCAGCTCGCCATCCACACGGTAAACGGTGTGATCAATGCCGGGGAGACACTGATGCTCGTCGTACCCGAAGCCGACGACCTGACGGTGGAGGCCCGGGTTGCCACCCACGATATCGACCAGATCCATGTCGGCCAGCCGGTTGAAATCCGCTTCAGCGCCTTCAATCAGCGCACGACCCCCGAGGTCGAAGCGGAGGTGGCAACCATCGCGCCGGACCTCGTCACCGACGAACGCACCGGCGCCACCTACTACCCGTTGCGCATCCGGCCGAAGCAGGAAAGCCTCGCAAAGCTCAAGGGGCTGTCGCTCTATCCCGGTATGCCGGCAGAGGTGTTCATCAAGATCGCTGACCGCACGGTGATCTCCTACCTGACGAAGCCGCTCACCGACCAGATGCGGCACGCCTTCCGCGAGGACTAGTCTCGTCGGCCGTGTCTGTGCCGTCCAGGTGAAGAGCAAAGCCGTTTGCACCTGGATCGGCCAGACCAGGGCGGAGCTGGAGGGTCGGGATCGCATAGTCTCCGCCGTTCTGCCGCCGATAGGGAATGGGCGGAGTCGAGCCAAGCGTCCGCATCCTCTCGCGCAGGCGCTCGGCCACGAGATGGAAGCCGGTCTCGTCGAGGCGATCGACCCTGTAAGCGACGAACGGCGGGAGCACATCGTAGCCCGGATAAAAGAGAACCCCGTGATTGATCGGGAATAAGAGGTCGTCGATCGGCCCGTTAATTCCGTGCGCGGAGTAATGCTCCTCCCAGCCACCGGTTGTCACGAGCAACATCGCGCGTTTACCCGCAAGGGTTCCCTCTCCGAAGCGCTTACCCCAATACTTGTCGCTGTGCTCGCCGACGCCATACGCGAAGCCATATGCGTATACCCGATCCACCCAGCCTTTGAGGATCGCCGGCATGGCGTACCACCACAGTGGAAACTGCAGGATCAGGACGTCTGCCCATAGGAGCTTCTCGTGCTCGGCCTTGACGTCTTCGGTCAGAGTGTTGGTGGCGAAAGCTTCGCCCGAAGCCTTTGCCACTTTCAACCGGGCGTCCGGAGCCAGCAATCGAAAGTCGGCATAATCGATCTCGGATTTCCAGCGAGCGGCATAAAGATCCGACATTCGCACCTCGTGGCCTTGGACTTCCAACTCCTTGATGGCGACGTCGCGGAGCGCACCGTTGAGCGAACGCGGTTCGGGATGGGCGAAGACAAGTAGAACTTTCATGAGGGCGGCCTCCGATAGGGGAAATCGATCCTTAGGTAGCCAACGCGACGATGATCCGGTAGATGTGCATAATGGATAGGATCTTGCTGAATAATGGATAAATCGGGCGTCACATTGGAACGTATGCGCACCTTCGTTCGGGTGGCCGAGCGCGGGAGCCTGTCGGCCGTTGCGCGAGAACTCGGACTGGGGCAGTCAACGATTACACGGCATATCAAAGAACTCGAAGATGCCGTCGGCGTGCCTCTGCTCAGCAGGACCACCCGGCGCGTCACCATGACCGACGAGGGCAGCCGTTATTACGCCAACAGCGTTCAAGTCCTTCGCCTCGTCGAGCAGGCCGTAGACGAGGCGCGCGGCACGCGTGGCGCGCCAGCCGGCACGATCCGTATATCCTGCACGGCGGCCCTTGGGGTCATGCACGTCAGCCGACTGATTTTCGCCTTCCAGGACCTCTATCCCGATATCGGGGTCGATCTCAGTCTCACTGACGATCGGATCGACCTTGTGCACGAAGGGGTCGATATCGCGCTTCGGCTGGGTCCGCTTGCTGACAGCTCCATGAAGCTCAGAGCGATTGCGGAGTGCCGGCGTCTGCTGGTGGCGGCGCCGGGTTATCTGGCGGCGCGGGGTGCGCCGGTTGTTCCGCGGGACCTGACCGGGCATGAGGGCATCCGGATGTCGAATGTGGCGGGAAGCGAAGTCCTCATCTTGCAGGGGCCCGGCGGCGAACACCATGCAGTTCCTTTTGGGGGACGTTTTCGGGTCGATCACGGACTTGCCGCACGCGAGGCCCTTGCCGCTGGGCGAGGCATTGCGCCCGCGCATCGATGGCTGGTCGACGATCTCCTTGCGACCGGACGGCTCACGGCGATCTTGCCCGATTATTCGCTTCCGTCCGTTCCACTGAGCATGCTGATCGTTCCGGAACGCGCGAGCGTTGCGCGGGTGCGCTTGCTGATCGACTTTCTCGCAGAGCAAATACGCCTTATCCCGGGCGTTGAAAAACCCGGCCAAAGGGCCGCCCCCGGAGAACCAGCCGAGGCAGGTAGCGCTCGGCGGAATTAGAGCATTTCACCGTTTCGACAAGACGATGAAATGCTCTAACCCCGGCGGCAGAGAGACGCCCGCCCCGCATTCGCGGGACGGGCGCATCGTTGTGCCTTCTTGCTGGCCGAAGGGACGCCTTAGAGGAACGAGAAGTCGCTCGTCGAGAGTGACTTGACGTTCTGCAGGATCGCGACCAGCTCCAGGTCCGCGGTTGCGGCGTTGCCGTCGGCATCATACCAGAGGCGGCCGTTGTCGGTCTCGAACAGGAACGTGCCCTTGCCGCTGGTGGCGACCGGGTCCGTGCCGGTGGCGAGCGTCACGGTCGTGTCGCCGGCGGCGATGCCGAAGGCGGCGCGATCGATGACAAGCTTGTCCTGGCCGCGGACGAAGTCGGTGATGACATCGCCTTCACCGTCGCGTCCTTCGCGGTCGAAGACGAACCTGTCGTTGCCGGTGCCGCCGGTCAACCAGTCGTCGCCTGCGCCGCCGATGAGCGTATCGTTGCCGTCACGGCCATCGAGGATGTCGTCGGCACCCTTGCCATAGAGCGTGTTGCTCGTCGCATCGCCGCGAATTTCGTCATCCGCCGCGCTGCCGATGATCGTCTCGAAATTCTTGACGGTGAGGCCGAGGGCCAGTCCCTTGTTCTTGGCCTGGGTCTGCAGGTCGAGAACGACGGATGTCGCGCCTTCCGCGAAGCTCAGCGTATCGATACCGGTACCGCCGTCGAAGAGATCCTTACCGGAATGAACGGTGCGGGTCAGGACGTCATTTCCGGCGTCGCCGAAGAGCTGGTCGTCACCGGCGCCGTCGCGCAGACGATCATTGCCATTGCCGCCCTTGAGAACATCGTTGCCGGCCATGCCGTCGAGGACGTCATTGAGCAAGCCGCCCGCAACCGTGTCCTTACCCTTGCTGCCGACATATTCGAGTGCTTCGAAGGCGTTGAAGGATGTCGCGGTATCGACGCTAACCGTGCCCGTCGAGAAATGGAAGGTGATGTCCTTCGTCTGCTCGGAGAGGTTCAGGTTGAGCACGTCCGTTCCCGTACCGCCATCGGAGCGGTCTCCGATACCGGCATAGACCTTGTCGTTGCCATCCTCGGCATAGATCAGATCCCTGCCGCCGCTGGTGGTGGAAGTGTCACCGTAGATGGTGTCGTTGCCCGTTCCACCGCGCAGCGTATCGTTGCCGGCATCGCCGGAAAGGAAATCGTTACCTGCCCCGGCGTTGAGACTGTCGTGGCCGGCGCCGCCGCGCAGATCGTCGTTGAGACTGCCGCCGACGAAGATGTCGTTACCCGTTCCGCCGACGAGCGCGACCCGTTCGACGTTCTTCACCGTGACCGGGGCATTTGTCGCCGTTACCGATGGCGCAAGCTTGAAGGTGATACCCTGCGTGTACTTGCTGAAATTGATGGAGACGGAATCGGTGCCCGTCCCGCCATCGACCACCAGGGTGCCGGTCGAGGCCGTCCGCGTGAAGCTGTCGTCGCCGGTTCCGAGGTTGACCGTGTTGTAGCTGGCAGCACCCGTCGCGCTGTCGCCGACACTGACCACGTCATTGCCGTCGCCGGCATTGATCGAGTTTTTGCCGCCAAAATCGCGGATGACGTCGTTGCCGGCGCCCGAGTTGAGCGTGTCGCTTCCCTCTCCGCCATCGAGCGTGTCGCCGCCATTGGTGCCGATCAATGTGTCGTTGCCGCCGTAACCGTAGAAGGCAACGCTCAGTGCGGAACCGACGGACTTCACCACGTCATTGCCGGAGCCGAATTCGACGCGATAACGCTCGAAGTTGTTGAGGCTTGTTCCGTCGGAAAGCGTTGCGCTGGCACCGGTCGCGGAAAAGGTCTGTGCGGTTGTCAGCGAGCGGCGGTCGACCGCGACGGTGTCGGTGCCGGTGCCGCCGTCGCCCTTGTCTGCGCCGCCGTCGCCCAGGGTGACGGCGTCGTTGCCGATGCCGCCATTGACGGTGTCCCGGCCAATTCCAGCGAGGAGCGTGTCGTTACCGGCACCACCATCGACGATGTCGTCGCCGCCGGCGACGTCGACATAATCATTGCCGCTGCCGGTCACGACCTTGTTGACTGTCGAACCGGTCGCGTAGATCGAGTAGTGCTCGATGCCCTTGAACGTCGTGCCGCCGGCAAGCGTATTGACTTCGGTCGATGCCTTGGCGGTGAAGTTTCCGGTGAAGTTGCGAACGACCAGCCGGTCGCTGCCGCTGACGTCGGTGATTGTGTCCTTGCCCTGGCCGTAAGTGTAGCTGAGCGTGTCGTCGCCGGTGCCGCCTTCGAGCTTGTCGTCGCCGATGCCGCCATCGAGCGAGTCATTGCCGGCGTCGCCTGCCAGGCTATCGGCACCCGCACCGCCGGTCATGGCGTCACCGTCGTTGCCCCCGGAAAGCAGGTCGTTACCGGCATCTCCCGAGAGCGAGTCCGCGCCGTCGCCGCCGTAGACCTTGTCGTCGCCGTCGCCGCCACTCAGGTAGTCGGTGCCGGCGTCGCCGTATAGGTTATCATTGCCGACTTCGCCGCTCAGGAAGTCGAAGCCGTAGCCGCCGATGAGCGTATCGTTGCCGTCTCCTCCCTGGAGCATGTCGTGACCGCGCCCGCCCGAGAGCCGGTCGTGTCCGAGTCCCCCCATCAGCATGTCGGAATAGTTGCCGCCGGTAATGACGTCATCGAAATTCGTTCCGGTGATGCTGAACGACTCGACATTTGTCGTCTGGATGCCTCCGGTTAGCGTTTGCGGTGCGATCCAGTCCTTGATCGCGATATTGAGCTTTGCTCCATGCTCCGAATAATCGATCATCACCATGTCGGTGCCGGAGCCGCCATCGACCACATCGCCGGAAATTTCGCTGAGTTCGAAAGCGGTTATTATGTCCCGACCGCTGCCGCCGTTGAGCTTGTCCTGTCCGGCGCCGCCGCTCAGCATGTCGCTTCCGCTATTGCCGTTCAGCGTGTCGTTGCCGTCGCCGCCCATCAGGCTGTCGTTCTGGAACGAGCCGCTGACAGTGTCGTTGCCCTCGTCGGCGTTCACCGTATCGCTGCCCATGCCGCCGTTGACGATGTCGTCGCCGGCAAGTGCCATGATGAAATCACTCTCGAGATCGCTGCCGGTCAAAATGTCATTGCCGGCAGTTCCGAAGATATTCGCCATTTCTGTTTCCTTGTTCCTATGCATCGGGACATGCGTCTCTGTTGGCCGAGGCGGCTGCCTCGGCATGATGTTTGCTGGTTTTTTGGAAGAGGCGCCCATGGTGGGCGGTTGCTCATTGTCGCGAGCGACAAGGCATCGATAGGCTAGATGCGGTGCCGTTTCACGGAGTGTCTCCCCAGTCGAACCCCTCGCAAATCACGCGGTATTGCGTGACTTGAAGAACGTTCCCTGCCGTTCTCGCCGCCATATATCGACGAGTCCGAAAGCATTTCGTGTTTCCGCGGGAACAGACGATTGGGTAGATCGCCGGATCGGCACACAAATCTATGGTTGCGTGAAAATTGGCGGGCGAAAATCACCCGTGCCGCGGCAGAGGCGGGGTCACAGCCTTCGATGCGACTGGGTCAACGACAGCGGATAGCGGGTCGGATGGTAGGCGGCGGCGCTCACATTGACCGTGCGGTTACGGTTGTCGTAGGCGATCTGATCGAGTGTCAGAACCGCGGCCGGAATCTCGAGCTGCAGAAATGACGCCTCGATGTCGGAGGCGAGCCGGGCGCTCACGGTCGACTGCCCGCGCGACGGAATGATTCCGTAGCGATTCTCGAACTCCGCGTAGAGCGACCTGTTTTCGACCGTCCAGTCGATGTCGAGAATGCCTGGCGCGAGCGAGGCAGAAAACCAGTCCCGCTGGATTACCACCGGCACGTCGTCGAGGAGGCGCAATCTCTCGAGGAAAACGACATCGGCTCCTGTCGGCAGCGATAGCGGCCGCGCGACTTCCGCGTCGGCCTGGATGATCTTGCCCGAGAGCAGGCGCATGCCGGGCTTGCGGTTGTTCGCGTAGGCCGTCTGGGTGAAGCTGCGCACGACCTCGAGCTCATAGATCGGGGTCGGTGCGGTCACATAGATGCCCTTGCCGGGCCGCGTCTGCAGATAGCCGAGATTCTCGAGCTCCTTCACCGCCTGGCGCACGGTAATGCGGCTGACGCCATAGACGGCGACCAGTTCCCGCTCGGATGGAAGCTTGTCGTTGACTGCAAGTTCCCGCCTTTCGATCATGCCCTTGAGCAGATTTCGCAATTGCACGTAGAGCGCATCCGGATGGTTGCGATCGATGGAACTCTCGTCCGGAAGATTTGCGTGTCGCGCCATGCGTCTTTTCGTTTCAGCCGCCAGTTGCCGGATGCTCTTCTGCATTGCACCTGGCAAGGTTCAAGACAAGAGCCCGGCGGCGTTTTCCGTTTCGCCTTGCTTCGACCGTCGTGCATCTTTCAGCCATCCTGTGGATCGTGCGAAAGGCTTCCGGGGCCGCGTTGACATGACTGGTTATATCCAGTAGCGATATCACGATCGGAACGGCGGAGTAAAGAATGAAACTGACCTTGATTGGCGGCGGCGGAGTCCGGGCACCCCTGTTTGTCGGATCTGCGCTGCGGCGCGCGGAGAGAAGCGGTCTGACCGAGATCTGCTTGCAGGACATCAACGAGCGGAAGCTCGATCTTTTCGGCCGGATCAGCCAGGAACTGGCGCGGCGGATGCAGTCCCCGGTCAAGGTCACCATGTCGGTCGATGCCGAGCGGGCGCTGGAAGGAGCAAGCTACGTCGTGACCACCGTTCGGCCCGGCAACGAAGAGGGACGGATCAAGGACGAGCGCATCGCGCTTGCCCATGGCGTGCTGGGCCAGGAGACCACCGGTCCGGGCGGCTTTGCGATGGCGGTCCGCAGCATCCCCGTCATCCTCAAATATGCGGAAATCCTGAAAAAGGTCAGTCCGGACGCCTGGCTGTTCAACTTCACCAACCCTGCCGGCCTGGTGGCCCAGGCCCTTCAGAACGAAGGCTATCATCGCACCGTCGGCATTTGCGACGGTGCCAACGGTGCGCAGGAAGCCTTGGCGCGCTGGTACAAGGTGCCGCAGAACGACGTGCGAGCCGAGGTCTACGGCCTCAACCATCTCTCCTTTACGAGGGGTGCCAGGATCGATGGCAAGGAAGTGCTGCAACCGCTGCTCGACGACGACGCCTTCATCCGCGCGACATCGCAGCGCATGTTCGATAGCAAGCTGATCCGCCACCAGCGCAACTGGATCAACGAATATCTCTATTACTACTACTATGCGGAAAGGGCGGTCGAAGCGCTCAAGTCCGACGAGCGGACGCGTGGCGAAGAGGTCAAAGACCTGAACGCGGCGCTGATTGCCAAGCTCGGCACAATCAATCTGGATACCGATGCCGAGGAAGCATTGGCCGCCTACTACGCTTATGAGCGGCGCCGCAACGCGACCTATATGCACTATGCGCTGGCGGATGCGCCAAGCATGGAAGAGGCCGACAAGTTCGTCGACAGCATCGCCGCCGGCGAGACGGGTGAAGAGGGCGAGGGCTATGCCGGCGTCGCGCTCAACCTCGTCGATGCGCTGCAGACCGGAAAGCCCTGCTACACGGGTCTCAACGTTCGCAACGAGGGCGCGATCGACGGACTGCATGCCGATGACGTCGTCGAAGTGAGCTGCGTGGTCGACAAGAGCGGCATCCGGCCGCTGAAGATGGGCGCCATGCCCGAAACGCAGGCGCAGCTCGTCCAGAACGTCAAACGCTACGAGCGACTGGCGGTCCGGGCAATCAAGGAACGCAGCCGCGAGCTCGCGGTCGAGGCGCTGATGGCGCATCCGCTGGTGCTTTCCTATTCGCGCGCTGTGCCGCTGGTCGACGAATATCTCGCGGCGCATGCGCAATATGCAGGTGACTGGTCGTGAGTGACGCGCTTGGTTCCCGCTACAATGTGATGGTGGTCGGAGAATACTATTTCGACCTCATCTTCCGCGGACTTCCGGAGGTGCCGAAGATCAGTGCCGATCTTTGGGCCGAGGAGTTCGAGTGGGTGCCGGGTGCGGCTTACTCGACCGCCCTTGCGCTCGCCCGGCTCGGAACCAGGGCGGGCTGGTGGTGCACCTTCGGAAACGACATCTTCAGCCGCATGATTATCGATGAAGCGCGGCGTGAAAATATCGATGACGGGCTCTTCATCCATCTGGAGAAGCCGTTGCGCCGGGTGAGCGCCGCATTTTCATTCGCGCATGACCGGGGCTTCATCAGCTATGCCGAGCAGCCGGACCCGCTGCCGAAGCCGGAGGATCTCGAGCGCATCAGGCCGCGCATCCTGCTCTTGCAGGGGTTCTCGCTCGACGAGGAGCGCCGCGCCTTGATTCAGGCGGCACGTGACCTCGGCATCGTCGTCTGCTCCGACCTGCAGCACGTCGACTACAAACTCTCGACGCCCGGCATCGAAGAGATGCTGAGGCTGATCGACGTCTTCCTGCCGAATTCCTCCGAGGCGAAGGCGTTGACCGGCGAGGATGACGTTGAGCGCGCGCTCGCCTCTATCGCCCGTTTCTGCCCGACAGTCGTCGTCAAGTGCGGCGCCGAGGGCGCAATGGCCTCTTCGAAGGGAGAGATCTGCCGCATGCCGGCGCTTGCCGTCGATGTATTCGACACGACCGGTGCCGGCGATTGCTTCAACGCCGGCTTCGTCCACGGACTGCTCAACGAACCGGACCTTCGCGGCGCGATCGAAATTGCCGTCATCTGTGGATCACTCGCGGTCACGGGCTATGGCGGCCGCAATCTGCCATTCCAAAAAGATCTTACGAAATATCGGCGGCGGGAGGCCGCGATATAGCGACGTTCACAAGAGAACGAATGAGGGAACGACATGAAACACAAACTGAAAATGCTCGCAGGCATGGCCGTGGTGGTCATCGCATCAGCGCTCCCGGCGAAAGCCGAAACGGTCTCGATGTTCTGTTCCGCGACCGATTACGAATTGTGTGAAAAGGCCGTGGCGAAGTGGTCGGAAAAGACCGGTAACGAGGTGAAGCTCAACCGGATGCCGCAGAACCTCGACGATGCGATCCCGATCTACCAGCAGCTGTTCGCGGCCCAATCGTCGGACATCGACGTGCTCTATATCGACGTCATCTGGCTCGGCATGTTCAAGGATCATCTCCTCGATATCACGTCGATGATCCCCGAAGACGAGGTGAAGGCGCATTTCGCATCCGCAACGGATGCCGCGCGCCTCGACGGCAAGCTTCTGGCGATGCCCTTCTACATCGACACCGGGCTGATGTTCTATCGCAAGGACCTGCTGGAGAAATACGGCAAAGAGCCGCCGAAGACCTGGGACGAAATGACGGCGACCGCCAAGGAGATCCAGGATGCGGAGCGCAAGGCTGGAAATCCCGACATCTGGGGCTACGCCTGGCAGGGCCGCAGCTATGAGGGCCTGACCTGCGATGCGCTCGAATGGATCGCTTCCGCCGGCGGTGGAACCATCGTTTCCGACGACGGCGAGGTCACCATCAACAGCCCCGTGACAGAAGCGGCGCTGACCCGCGCGCGCGGCTGGATCGGCACGATTTCGCCCGAGGGCGTCCTCAACTACGACGAGGAGAATTCACGTGCGCTCTTCGAAAGCGGCAATGCCGTGTTCCATCGCAACTGGCCCTATGTCTGGGGCACGTCGCAGGCGGAAGGCGGCAAGCTCGTAGGCAAGGTCGGCGTCTCCGCGCTGCCGCTCGGCGCCGAGGGACAGAAGTCCAGCGGAACGCTGGGCACCGCCTATCTCGGCGTCTCTAAATATTCTGAGAAGCAGGAGCTCGCGGCCGACCTGCTGCGCTACATGGTCGGCTTCGAGGACCAGAAGATGCGGGCGATCGAGGGCGGCTACAACCCGACCGTCGAAGCGCTCTACGAAGATGCCGACGTGCTGGCGAAAATTCCCTTCCTCGGCATGGCAAAGACCGCCTTCGAGGAATCGGTTGCCCGTCCGTCCGCCGCCACGGGTAAGAACTACAACCGGATTTCCCGCACGTTCTACCGGGCCGTTCACGACATCATCTCCGGCAAGGATGATGTGGCCAAGGAACTCGCCGATCTGGAACGGCGCCTGCAACGCGATGTGAAAGCCGGCGAATGAATGATGGGGCACCTCCGGCAACCCCGGAGGTGCCCTTTTGCAAACATGCATTTCGACACGACGAGTCCCTGATGGTGAAGCCGATTGTCTTCGACGGCCCTGATGAGTTGGGCTTTCATGTTGCCAAGCAGATCCTGGCTGGAATTTTCGGTGCTTCCCGCCATGGACGGCGCTATCTTCTCGGCTGCCCGACCGGCCGCACGCCGCGACCCGTCTATCGAGCGATGGCGCAGCAGTTGCGGGAAAACCCAATCGACCTGTCGCAGCTTGTGCTCGTGATGATGGACGAATATCTGACCGCTACCGACGATGGGATGTGGAGACTTGCGCCACCGGAACGGCATTTTTCCTGCAAGCGCTTTGCCGAGCACGAGATTGTGGCGCCGATCAACGAAGCGGTGCCATCGGACTTCAGGATAAAGGCCGATCACATCTGGTTTCCGGCGATCGGCGAGCCGGAGGAATACGACAGACGGATCGCGCAGGCGGGCGGCATCGACTTTTTCGTTCTCGCCACCGGCGCCGGCGACGGGCATGTGGCGTTCAATCCACCGGGCAGTTCGGTGCAAAGCCGGACCCGCGTCATCGAACTGGCGGAGCAGACCCGGCGCGACAACCTTCAGACCTTCCCTGCATGCGGTTCCATCGACGAGGTGCCGACCCATGGGATAAGTGTCGGGCTCAGGACCATCAGTGAGGCGCGCAAATGCAGTCTGCTTTTGAGCGGCAGCGGCAAGAAGGAAGCGCTGAAGCGGATAGCGGCGGCCGGCCGCTTTACCGCCGACTGGCCGGCGACCATCGTCTTCGAATGCAGCGACAGAGAAATCCTGGCCGACCGCGCCGCGGCGGGCCTTTGAAGGACAGTGGAATGGCTTCAGTCACCTTGAAAAACGTCAGCAAGGCCTTTGGCGCCTATGATGTCATACGGTCGATCAATCTCGAAATCGAGGACGGCGAGTTCATGGTGTTCGTCGGCCCGTCGGGTTGCGGGAAGTCGACGCTTTTGCGTCTGATCGCCGGGCTTGTTCCCGTTTCCGAAGGCGACGTGTTCATCGGTGGCGAGCAGGTGACCGACGTGCCGGCATCGAAGCGCGGGCTTGCCTTCGTCTTCCAGTCCTATGCGCTCTATCCGCACATGAACGTTTCGCGCAACATCAGCTTCGCGCTCGAAACCGCGCGCCTCGGCAAGGACGAAATCCGCCGCCGGGTGACCAAGGTCGCAGAGATGCTGAAGATCAGCCATCTGCTCGACCGGCGCCCGCGCCAGCTCTCCGGCGGACAGCGGCAACGCGTGGCGATCGGCCGCGCGCTGGTCGGTGAGCCCGAGGTTTTCCTTTTCGACGAACCGCTCTCCAATCTCGACGCCGATCTGCGAATGGAAATGCGCTTCGAGATCGTCAAACTGCATGGCGACGTGAAGACGACGATGATCTATGTGACGCATGACCAGACGGAGGCGATGACGCTCGCCGATCGGATCGTCATCCTCAACCAGGGGCGCATAGAACAGGTCGGCCGGCCGAGGGAGCTTTATGACCGTCCGGCGAACCGGTTCGTCGCCGGCTTTCTCGGCAGCCCGCGAATGAACTTCGCGCCGCTCGACCGGGCTGCTTCGTCTGCGGGTGTGCTCCGGGGCGTCGGCGGCTTTTATCATGCCGCCGAGCTTGCCGGCGCCGAAAACCCGACCGAGATCGGCCTCAGGCCGGAGGCCCTCAAGCTGGTGAGCGCCGAGACCAAGGGTGCTATCTGCGGAACCTTCGAGCGCATGGAAGACCTCGGCTACGAATATGTCTGCTATGTGCGGCTAAGCGAAACACTGGTCTGGACGGTGCGCTCGACCGGTAGACCGCCGGCATTCACAGAGGGCCAGCCGGTCGGTCTCGGCTGGCAGCCTGAAAGCCTCTATCTCTTCGGCGAAGACGGACGACGGATCGATCATGACAGCGCCGTGCAACTGGCATCGGGGGCTTCGCTGTGAGCGCGGCCGAAAGGATGCAGCGGCAACAGAACCGCACGGCCTGGCTGTTTCTGCTGCCGCTGATCATCGCGCTTGTCGGCGTCGCGATCTGGCCCCTCACGCGCAGCATTTTCTTTTCCTTCACCGACGCTTTTCTCGATGCGCCGGCGAACTACGGCTTTGTCGGGATCGATAATTTCATAACCGTCGCCGAAGATCCGGTGTTCTGGCGCGCGGTCAAGAACACGCTGTTTTTTACCGTCATATCTGTCGGCCTGGAGACATTGCTGGGGCTCGCGATCGCGCTGTTGCTCCACCGGGCTTTCGTCGGCCGCGGCATCGTCAGGGCGGCCATTCTCGTTCCCTGGGCCATGCCCATGGTCGTCTCGACCCGGATATGGGAATGGATGCTCAACGACCAGTTCGGTCTTATCAACAAGCTTTTCGTGACGCTGGGCCTGGTTGAGAAGGGCATCGCGTGGACCGCGGAACCAACGCTCATCCTCTATACCGTGATCTTCATCGACGTTTGGGTCACGACCCCGTTCATGGTGCTCCTCATTCTGGCCGGGCTGCAGTTGATCCCGGAAGAGATCTACGAGGCCGCCGAGGTTTCCGGCGTGCCGCACTGGAAGCGCTTCTGGTCTATCACGCTGCCGCTCGCCACACCCGCGATCGGCGTTGCGATGCTGTTTCGCACGCTCGATGCGCTGAGAATGTTCGATTTGAGCTATGTGCTCGCGGCGAACAACGAAAACACCATGACGATGTCGATCTATGCCCGCGACCAGCTCATCAGCTTCCAGGATCTTGGCCTCGGCTCCGCGGCTTCCACCTGGGTGTTCATGATCATCGGGCTGATCGCGATCGCTATCGTTGGCGTCCTGCGCCTCGATCGTGCAACGGGGTGATGAAAATGGCGATGACGACGACTGTTCCCGCAAAACGCTATTCCAACAGCACCTATCGTACGATCAAGCGCATGAAGGCCCTGGGTCTTTATGCTGGCGTGGCGGCCGTGCTCGTCTACATGCTTTTCCCGTATTATTGGGCGATCGTTTCGTCGACAAAATCGGGCCAGGCGCTCTACCAGTTCAGTCTCGTGCCGTCGCTGGACTTCAGCAATTACTGGCAGCTGTTTCACAATCCGGTCTTTATGGGGGCGCTCGTGAATTCCGGTCTGGTCGCTTTCGCCAGCACGATGATTTCCCTTGTGATCGGCATTCTCGCGGCTTACGCGCTCGGGCGGCTGCAATTGTCGCCAGGCCGGATCATCTTGATCGCCGTCTTGATGATCTCGATTTTCCCGCAGGTGGTCGTGCTGTCGGGAATGTTCGAAGTGATCGGTTGGCTTGGGCTCTATAACCGCCCGTCGGCGCTCATCGTCTCCTATCTCATCCTCACGCTGCCGTTTACCACCTGGATCCTGACCAGCTTCATTCGCGATCTGCCGACCGAGCTGGAGGAGGCGGCGCTCATCGACGGCTGTTCGCGGCTGAGAGTCCTGACCCATGTGCTGCTGCCGCTGATGGGGCCGGCGATCGCCAGCGCCGGGCTGCTGTCGTTCATTCTGGCGTGGAACGAATTCCTCTTCGCACTCACCTTCATTCTGACCGACGAGAACCGGACCGTGCCGGTTGCGATCGGCCTGCTCACCGGCAGCAGCCGTTACGAATATCCCTTCGGCCAGATCATGGCCGCGTCGGTGACGGTCACATTGCCGCTGTTGGTGCTGGTGCTGATTTTCCAGCGCAAGATCGTCGCCGGCCTGACATCCGGTGCGGTGAAGGGGTAGCGCGAACGGAACGCCACGCGGGCGGGATGGGCAGGTGGCGACGCCTCTGCGCTCTCGCCGTCGGGTGCTCGTATTTTCCGCAAGGGGCGTCGCCTGCGATTCAGGCAGATGATCAAAAAATAGGCCGGCGGCCGAATTAGTTCAGCTTGCCCGGAATGCCGGGACTGCCTTTTGTCTCCGCGCGAATGGCCTCTTCGTGGTACCAGCAGCCGTCTATGGCCGCAGCGCAAACATCTTGCGTGTCCAGATCGGCCTTCCCCTCCTGGCGATTTTCCACCCTTCTGAGCGGTTTCGCGGGGAACGGATAAATCGTCGCCGACCTGCGGGGTAAACTCTCGGCCATCGGCTGGTCTCCCTTGAGTTCTGCGAGGGAGAATAGCGCATCATATCCGAATTGCACATGGTTTATGCCAAATGCTGAAAATTCGATCAATTGCGCGCTGTATTTGTGGGCACGTGGTTTTGCGCGCTGAAAATTTAATCGCGAACGCCAGAGTTTGGCCTTCGCATCGCGTTCGTGGAACGGCTTGCCTTCGCACGCATACGGTTCTATGGCGCCTTTTGATATCAGGTGGAGAGTGGCTTTGCGCGGGAGCAGCGCTCGGACCGCCTTCAACTAACCGATTGAGTCCATTACAGCGTTCCAACGGCACTTGCGGCGAGTGAATGGATGCGCGGACGGCCACGAATGTGACGGCCAACCATTTCTTTCGCCACCGGCAAGCCTCAGCGGGTCAAACTGGCACGCAAAATGCTTGAGGTGTTCCGGATCCCTTGGCGGTCGGCGCTCGGTATGCGTGCCACTCCGTTCAGGATTTGCTCAAACCTCGCAACACCACGTTATGAGAGATTCGCAATGACAAAGTTTAAGCTCGAGTATATCTGGCTCGACGGCTACACCCCGGTACCGAACCTGCGCGGAAAAACGCAGATCAAGGAATTCGATGCGTTCCCGACGCTTGAGCAACTCCCGCTCTGGGGTTTCGATGGTAGCTCGACGATGCAGGCCGAAGGCCGCAGCTCCGATTGCGTGCTGAAACCGGTCGCGGTCTATCCCGACCCGGTTCGCACAAACGGCGTACTGGTCATGTGCGAAGTCATGATGCCGGACGGCAAGACCCCGCATCCGTCGAACAGCCGCGCCACGATTCTCGACGACGAGGGCGCCTGGTTCGGTTTCGAGCAGGAATATTTCTTCTACAAAAACGGCCGCCCGCTCGGCTTCCCGGAGCAGGGCTATCCGGCGCCGCAGGGCCCGTACTACACCGGCGTCGGCTACAAGAACGTCGGCGACATCGCACGCCAGATCGTTGAAGAGCATCTCGACATCTGCCTCGCTGCCGGCATCAACCATGAAGGCATCAATGCCGAAGTCGCCAAGGGCCAATGGGAATTCCAGGTCTTTGGCAAGGGTTCCAAGAAGGCTGCCGACGAAGTCTGGCTGG
This sequence comes from Sinorhizobium sp. 8-89, assembly GCF_030124325.1. Classification (GTDB taxonomy): domain Bacteria; phylum Pseudomonadota; class Alphaproteobacteria; order Rhizobiales; family Rhizobiaceae; genus Sinorhizobium. The sequence goes on along the minus strand of NZ_JASKLR010000013.1, from coordinate 40,356 downwards.
CTCGTTACCTGCTGCAGCGCCTGACGGAAAAATACGGCATCGATATCGAGTGGCACTGCAAGCCGCTCGGCGACACCGACTGGAACGGCTCGGGCATGCACTGCAACTTCTCGACCGCCTATATGCGCGAAGTCGGCGGCAAGGACTATTTCGAAGCGCTGATGGCTGCCTTCGAGAAGAACCTGCACGAGCACATCGCCGTCTACGGCCCCGACAACCACATGCGCCTGACCGGCAAGCACGAGACGGCACCGTGGAACAAGTTCAGCTATGGCATTGCCGACCGCGGTGCATCGATCCGCGTGCCGCACAGCTTCGTCAACAACGGCTACCGTGGCTATCTCGAAGACCGCCGCCCGAACTCCCAGGGCTGCCCCTACCAGATCGCTTCGCAGGTGCTGAAGACGATCTCGACCGTTCCGACCGAAGGCAGCGTCGCGAAAGTAGCGTAAGTAATACTCCCCGCGGCGCCGACGCGAATGTCGGCGCCGTGACCTTCATCCGCGGTCGATCGACTTCCCTGCACCGAATGGGTTCAGGAGTCTTGTGCGCGTTTCTCCTCAGGGTTGATCGCAGAACTCGGCCGCGCGAGACGGCGGCGCGGCGCGTTTATCCGGCTCTTGCGGAAATGATCCAGTCGACTGCGGCTGAAATATCGTGGACCGTCGCGGTGGGCGCCGGCTCGAAGCGATTCTCGTCGCCTTCGCGGTACTTGCCGGTGCGCACCAGCAGGGCGTGCGCCAAGCCCGCCTGCAGCGCCCCAGCGACATCTGTTTCGGCGTCATCGCCCACCATGACGGCTCGTGCATCCGGACAACCGATCGTCGCGAGCGCAGCGCGGAAGAACGACAGCGAAGGCTTCCCGAGGACAATCGCGCTTTTCTGGCTGGCGAATTCCAGCGCGTTTACGAACGCGCCCGCGTCGAGGCTGAGTTTTCCATCCGAATCCTTGAACGTCCGGTTCGGCGCTAGCGCCAGCAGTTCCGCGCCGGCGATCAACTGTCGAAACGCCGCGTTCAATGTTCGATAATCGAAAGCTTCGCCCGCGTCGCCGACGACGACGGCTTTGGGCAGATTGTCTGCCGGATCGTCGAATTCCGGCACGAGATTGGGATGGACCAGTAGATGCGGCGATCGGCCGTGGCGGGCCAGCCATCGACGAGCTGCCTCAGCCGGCGTGAAGACTTCGTCCTCCGTCACAACAAGTCCTAACCTCGCAAGGCGTTTAATGACGGCTGGTTTGGTCGAGCGGGTGGTGTTGCTGACGAAGCGGATGGGAAGGCCGACCTCACGCAGACGGAGAACGGCCTCCGTGGCGCCAGGCACAACCTCTTCGCCGTCATAGATAACGCCGGCAAGATCCAAGAGCACACCGCTGATCATCGCAGCAGGATGACACGGAGGCGTCGTTGGTCAAGTTCTGCAAGTCGTGCTGTCGCCAGGCAGGCACGTCGAGGCCGCGCTGTCGTGCAGCGGCGGAAATTCAAAGATCACTTCCGCTATCGCCCCCTTTTTCTCCATCGATATTTTCCTGTGGCATTGCAGCGACCAGAAATTGACTTCGGTTCCTGTTTGCACGCATATTGCGCGCGGGGATCAGCACACAAAGTCATCATGCGCAAGCTAAAGTTCGCCGTTGCCGCATTCGCGGTGCTGGGAAGCGTGCTGCCGTCGGCAGCCGAGGTCTTTCCGCGCGCATCGTCACCGCAAGGCTCGGTCATTGCGCGCAAATCCGGCGAGGAAATCCGCTTCATCGAAATAGATGCCTGGCGCACGATCGAGGTCAACCAGGACCTGCTGGCCGGCGATGTGCTGCGCACCAATGCAACCGGCAGTCTGGCGCTTCTGTTTGCCGACGACACGCAGATGCGCATGGGCCGCAACACGGCGCTGCTCGTCAAGAAGATAGGCCAGGACTCCGGCAGCCAGCTCAGCCTTCAATCCGGCGTCATCTGGGCCCGGGCCAAGCGTGGCGGCAGCGGTCTGACCATCGAGACGCCTGCAGCGGCGGCAGCCATTCGCGGCACGGACTGGACGCTTCAGGTAACCGGCAACGGCGACACGACGCTCTCCGTGCTCGAAGGTAGCGTAGAGCTCAAGAACGCCCAAGGGGTGGTGACTGTCAATCAGGGTGAGGGCGCGTTTGCGGCAATTGGGCAGGCGCCGCGCAAATACATTCTCGTCAATCTGGAGGAGCGCGAGCAGATCCTCCTCTATACCGAGTTGCGCGGAGCCTTTGCCGGTCTGCCCGTAACCGGAATGGGTGGTCGCGAGACGCGTGCCAGGCGTGATGCCATTCTGGCTATCGTGCCCGACGCGCGAAGCAACGAAGATTGGCTTGCGCTCGCTGAAGCATTGCTTTCGAGCGACGGGCGCGCGGCCGCAAGAGATGCGCTTGCGCATCTCCGCCGTCCCCTGCCGACCGGTCTGGTGGCGCGGGCGAAGCTCGTCGAAGCGATGATCGCGGGACAGGAGTTGCGTTACGCCGAGGCAAGCCGCTTGTTTGCTGCCGCTCTGCCGCATCTGCCACGCGATCGCCGAGCGGCCGCCGTCTTCGGCCGATGGTTCGCAAACGCCTTGGCCCATCCGGATCGCGAGACGCTGCCGCCACCGGCAGAAAATGCCTACGCCGACGATCCGGTGGCGGCGATGGCACGGGCCACCGCCACCGCCCACGTGCTTGGGCAGGCGGAAGCGATCAAGATCCTGAAGGCGGCCGAAAAGCGCTTCCCGAACGATGCTCGATTGCCGGCGATGCGGGCCGATCTTGCTTTTCAGCTCGACCGTCGAGACGAGGCGAGGGAGGCTCTTGCCCGCGCCAAGGCGATCGATCCGGAAGAGCCAGCCTATCTCCTTGTGAACGCGCGCTTCCGTGCGACCGTTTCCAGCGATCTCGATGGCGCTCTCGCGGACCTCAAGCGCGCGACAAAGCTTGCACCCGGCGACGATGCCGCCTGGAACGAGCTTGGCATCGTGCAAAGCGACCGCAACGCGATCATAGAGGCGGATGCCGCCCATCGCCGCGCGATCGAGCTGAACCCGGAAAACGCGGCGCTCCACGCAAACTACGCGCGCTTCCTTATGGATAACGACCAGGTCGCGGCGGCAAAGGTCGAGATCGACAAGGCGGAAGCGCTGGATCCTCGTTCTTACGCGGTTCTGGCCGCCAAGGGTCGTTATTTCTTGCGGATCGGCAAGACCGAGGAGGGCGAGAAGGCGCTTCTGGAAGCCTCCGCTGTCAACCCGACCTACGGCGACAGCCTCATAGGGTTGGCGATCGGGAGCTATCAGCTAGGGGCGGAAGAGGAGGCGGCTCAGGCGCTCGACAATGCGGACAGGTTCGATCCGGACAATCCGTCGATCTCTCTGATCCGTTCTGGCATAGCCCTTGATCAATACCGCGCCGATCAAGCGATCGTGGAGGCCCGCGAGGCGCTTCGCCGCCGTCAGGCGCGCGGCGGCTACTATGGCGGCTACGATGCCAACCGCCAGGTTTCTTCGTTCCTGGGGATCGCGCTCGACAATGTCGGCCTGAACGAATGGAGCCAGTACTATGCAGACCGTTCCTACGATCCGTTCAGATCAACCACCTATCTCGATGAGGCCGCGGCCGGCCGGATCAGTCCCTTCGAGGGATTCGCACCGTTGCTTTCGCCGAGCGAGCGCACGCAGACGGGAAGTTCCACCGTTTCCTCCAATCTGCAGGCCCTTCTGCTTGATCCGCTCGCGGTAGCGTCGCCGACGATTCGCAATTCACTCGAACGAACCAGCTTTTTCGAAGCGGCGATTGGCGGCGGCCTGATCTGGCAAGAGGGCGAGCTTGGTTGGAAGAGCGATGTCCTCGTGCAGGGCACGAGCTACACACCGCTCCCGATCAGCTACTATCTGCAGGCGGAGACACTGCGGCCCGGCAGCCCGCGCACGAACGATCGCGATGACATCACCGGCGCGACTTTCGCTGTCGGCATACATCCGACCTTGGAGGACAATGTCTACCTGTTCGGCGATATGGTCGATCTCGACACTGGTTTTCCGGGGCAGACGTGGTCCCCGAAGCCATTCGACACGAGAGAAACTCGATTCTCTGACCTTGGGATCGGCTGGAGCCACACGTTTGGCGAACGCAATCTTCTGCAGGCGTTCGGCGTCATCGGCAACAGGGACGTAGACCAGAGTATCGATCTGGTCGACGATATCGGCCCGTATCGCGTCGAGCAAGAAACGGAAGAGCAAACCGCAACCACCGGTGTCAGCCATCTATACGGAATCGGACCCGTCACACTTCGCTATGGTGCCGAGACCGGCCGGTTCCGCACGCGCGATTCCGCCGTCTATACGGATCTGCTCACAGGAGGCGTGTTCTTCGTCGATCAATTTTCCGACAAAGGCAATGCAACGCGCGCCTACACCGACGCCACATGGGACGTGTCCGAGGATCTCGAGTTCCAGGGCGGCGTTTATGTGAATTGGGTGGATAATGTCAGCGACGACTGTCCCTGCGTGGATCCGCGCATCGGCGTCGCTTGGTCGCTGGTGGAAAATCATTGGCTCCGCGCGTTCTATCGCGAAGACACGCAGTTTTCATCCAGCTACACGCTTGCACCGGTCTCGACAGTCGGGCTGACGCCCCTTGACCTGCCTTTGTTCATCGGCGGCAGCGCAAAAACGGCGGCGTTGCGTTGGGAAGCAGAATGGTCCGAGCGCTTCTTCACCTCGGTCGAGTCCCAGCATCAGCGCTTCGACGGCCTTTCTCTGGACGTCCCAGAGTTACTCGGCAGCTTCGACACCACGACCGGCGAAATCGATCGTGTGCATGTCAGCGGCAATTACTGGATTGGTGAGGGAATTGGTGCCTTTGGGTCGTTCACCTGGAACCATAGTGTCGACCTGACACCTGGAGGTGCCGGAGAATTCGAAGTTCCGCTTGTGCCGGATTATCGTGCTCAAATCGGGTTGACGGTCGTGCATCCCTCACGGATCGAGGCCACGATGGCGCAGACGTTTGTCGGAGAACGGGTCGGCGCACCCTTCGGCATCAATTTGGAGTCATACACGACCACCGATGCCGCGATCAGCTGGGAATCTCCGAGCGGACATCTGGAGCTTGGTTTGCAGTTGCTGAACGCGTTCGACAATGATTTCGAACTGGCCCTCGGCATTCCCGGCCCAGGCCGTACTGTCCTGGGCACTGTGAGGGCGAAGTTTTGAGCGCGTAGTCGGTGTCTGTCCGAAATCTGCTTCGAGGCGACGTCTCGGTCGCTTTCTCCGGCGACGCTCGCTGCGCGTTAGCCGCGGCGGATGTCCGGGAAGTTTGCCGGGTCGATGCCGAGGGTGCGCAGGTCGCGCGCATTCGGACGGCGGTTGCCTTCGACGGCGGCGGCAGCAGCATTCGCAGCGCTCAGGACGGCGAAGGCGCGGCCAATGAAACCCATGCGGTTTTTGCTGGTGGCAATCATCTCTTTGCTCGCTTTTTCGTTTCCATTTCGATGAGCAAAAGATGTGCTTGGACGGGTGTTTTTGCAATGCACAAAACCTCACCCCAGCCATGCAGCGCAAGCAAGTCCGGGGATGATCGGCCAGTCGAACTTGGAGCCTTCCGGGGAAAACTGTACGATTTTCCGGCCGGAAATTGAGTAGTTTCGGAGAGTATGTTGCGGCGGGAAGAAAGTTGGAGCGGGAAGGGCTGCCGCTCCTCTTCCCGCTCCATGGATCGCCTTGGGAGGCGAAAGGATCAGTCCTCGCTCGCGGCAAGTTGCGCAAGCACCTGGCCGCGCCCGCGAGCTCTCAGGATGAGCGGCACGATAAGGGCGAGGGCGGCGATGACCAGAAGCACTGCCGCGATCGGCGAGGTGAAGAGCACGGTCACGTCGCCCTGGCTGATCGAAAGCGCCCGGCGCAATTGCTGCTCGGCGAGCGGGCCGAGGATCAGGCCGACGACGACCGGGGCGATCGGATAGCCGAAGACGCGCATAACGTAGCCGAGCAGGCCGAAGGCGAGCAACATACCGAGTTCGAATACCGACGGGTTGGCGCCGATCGTGCCAAGCGTCGCAAACAGCAGGATGCCGGCATAAAGCCACGGCTTCGGGATGGTCAGGAGTCTCACCCAGAGGCCGATCAGCGGCAGGTTCAGGACGAGCAGCATGAAGTTGGCAATGAGAAGGCTCGCGATCAGACCCCAGACGAGCTGCGGGTTTGTGGCAAACAGCAGCGGTCCGGGCTGAAGGCCATATTGCTGGAAGCCGGCCAGCATGATCGCCGCGGTCGCAGTCGTCGGCAGACCAAGGGTGAGCAACGGCACGAGCGTACCCGCGGCCGAGGCGTTGTTGGCCGCTTCCGGCCCGGCAACGCCCTCGATCGCGCCATTGCCGAATTCTTCCGGATGCTTGGTCAGGCGTTTCTCGGTGGCATAGGAGAGGAAGGTGCCGATTTCGGCGCCGCCGGCCGGCATTGCGCCGATCGGAAAGCCGATTGCGGTGCCGCGAAGCCAGGGCTTCCATGAGCGGGTCCAGTCCATTGCGCTCATCCAGACCGAGCCCTTTACGGCTTCGACCTTGTCCGGGCCACGGTCGCCCTGCGCCGCGATATAAAGCGTCTCGCCGATTGCGAACATGGCGACCGCAAGCGTCGTTACCTCGATGCCGTCGAGGAGGTCGGGTACCCCGAAGGACAGACGCGTCTGGCCGGTCAACTGGTCGATGCCGATGCAGGCGAGTGTAAGGCCGACGAAGAGGGAGGTGAGGCCGCGAAGCGTCGAGTCTCCGAACGCCGACGAAACCGTGACGAAGGCAAGCACCATCAGCGCGAAATATTCGCGCGGGCCGAAGACGAGTGCGAGCTTGACGATATAGGGCGCGATGAAAGCCAGTGCCAGCGTCGCGATGAGACCGGCGACGAACGAGCCGATCGCAGCGGTCGCCAATGCAGGGCCGCCTCGTCCGGCGCGCGCCATCTTGTTGCCCTCGAGTGCGGTGACGATGGACGAGCTTTCGCCGGGCGTGTTGAGCAGGATCGAAGTGGTCGATCCGCCATACATGCCGCCGTAGTAGATGCCGGCAAACATGATGAGCGAGCCGGCCGGATCGAGCTTGTAGGTGACGGGCAGCAACAGAGCCACGGTCAAGGCCGGACCGATGCCGGGGAGGACGCCGACGGCGGTACCGAGCGTCACACCGATCAGCGCATAGACGAGGTTCATCGGCTGGACCGCAACCAGCAGGCCCTGCAGCAGGAAGTCAAAAGTACCCATGGTCGGCGGCCCCCTCAGAAGAACAGGCGTTCAAGCGGCCCTGCGGGCAGCGACAATTGCAGGAGCTTGGCGAAGATCACCCAGACGATGAAGCTGAAGACGATGCCGATCGGCACAGTGAGCCAGAGCATGCGCTTGCCGAAACCGCGCGCCGTCATCGCAAAAAGAATGCCGGTTGCGATCGAAAAGCCGAGTGTGTTGAGCAGCAACATCTGGGAGGCAAGGCCGCCGACGATCCAGAGAACCGGACCGAACTCCTGTTTCTCCCGCTCGTGACCGAAGTCGCCTCTCACCGCTTCTACGGCGGTCCAGACTGAAAGCCCGACCAGACAGCAGGCGATCGCATAGGGAACCGTGGTGGGGCCGACCTGCGAATAGCCGGCGAGCCCGCTCAGACGCGAAACATCCCAGAAGATCAGGCCGGCGATGGCAGCCAGAACCGCGGCGATAATAAGCGCCGCCCTGTCAGGGCGGCGCGTTTCTACGGAAGGGTGATTCCCCTTGTTCATTTGACCAGCCCGATGTCCTTGAGGACGGTTTCGGTTGCGGAAATGTCCTTCGCGAGCTGCTCGTTGAAGGCGTCGCCGGCGAGGTAGGTGTCCTGCCAGCCCTTCGTCTTCAAGACTTCCTGCCAGCCCGGGGATTTGGCGAGCTTTTCGATGTCGGCGGAAACGGCCGCCTTCTGTTCATCGGTGAGGCCAGGGGCAGCCGCGACCATGCGCCAGTTTTCAACCACGACGTCGACGCCCGATTCCTTCAGCGTCGGCGCGTCGATCCCCGGAATACGCTCGGCGCTCGAAACGGCGATCAGGCGGAGTGTGCCGGCTTTCACTTGCGATTCGAATTCGCCGTAGCCGGAAATGCCAGCCGTCACCTGGCTGCCGAGAATGGCGGCGAGCGCTTCACCACCGCCGGAATAGGCGATGTAGTTGATCTTCGTCGGATCGACGCCGGCAGCCTTGGCAATCAGCCCAACGGCGATGTGGTCGGTGCCGCCGGCAGAGCCGCCAGCCCAGGAAACCGCGCCCGGATCCTTCTTCAGCGCCGCGACGAGGTCGGCCATCGTCTTGATTTCGGAAGCGGCCGGAACGACGATCGCTTCGTATTCGCCCGTTAACCGTGCGATCGGCGTCACGTCCTTGAGGGTAACCGGCGATTTGTTGGTAAGAATGGCCCCGACCATGACATAGCCGCCGACGAGGAGCGCATTCGGGTTGCCCTTCTGCTGGCTGGCGAACTGCGCAAGCCCGATGGTGCCGCCGGCGCCGGGAACGTTCTGCACCTGGACATTGCCGGAGATGCCTTCCTGCTGCATGACCGTCTGCAGCGAACGGGCCGTCTGGTCCCAGCCGCCGCCGGGGTTAGCCGGTGCAATGATCGTATAGTCGGCCGCGTATGCCGGAAGCGCCAGGGCGCCGGCGAGAATGGATGCCAGGAAGAAGTGTTTCAAGGTCGGTCCTCCGTAAGGCGCGTTTCATCGCGCGTGCGTTGATTATCGTCGCGTACGGGAGAAGCACGTGGCTGGTTTTCTTGCGCGCCAGCCGCTGACCGTGGTGGTGATTTCCTCCCGATGCGCTGCTGACGGCCCGCCTCCACGGATCATCAGCGATCCCTAAGCCACCATAGAAAGCTGACATTAACCTGACATCAAGTCGGCTTTGCGTAAATGGGTTGTTTTGCTGCTGCATGTTTCCTTAGACCGGAGCCGATTTCATGCAGTAATTCAAAGAGCTGCAGCGACCTTGTGCTGCTGAGAGACCACAACGCTGCAGGCGAAAGTCAGTGTAGCCGCAGCACCTCGTTCCAGCGCGCGATCAGACGGGCGCGCTTGACCTGGTCGAGATAGACCATCAATCCCGGGCTGACCGGAACGGGGCGCAATTGGCCGCCCAGCATCTCCTGCATGGTGTTGGCGGTGTTCTCGCCCGCGACATCCGGGCTGACTGCCGGGATCTGCAACTCGCGCGCCATGATCGTCTGGCCTTCCTTCGACATGAAGAATTCCAGGTAGCGGCGGCCGAGATCGGGGGAGGCGGCCGCCTGGGGCACCAGGCCGATGCGCGACATCACCACCGTGTAGTCCTTTGGAAGGACGATGCCGACATCGGGATGGCGCGAGGCCCAGTCGGCTGCATAGGATCCGAGGATGTTGTAGCCGAGCACGAAGCGGCCGTCGGCAACCCGTTCGACGATCGCCTGGCTGGTCGAATAGAGTTTGACGCCCGCGGCCCCCATCGCCTGGATCACGCTCCAGATGTCGCCGAACTGCTCCTGGTCGCGCGACATGAAGAGGAAGCCGACGCCGGAGCGTTCGATATCATAGGTGCCGATGCGGCCGAAGACCGCGCCGCCCTTACGCTTCAGATAGTCGACGAACTCCGCACGGGTTGCCGGCGGCGGCTCGGTTGCGAAGCTCGGCTTGTGATAGACGAAGACGGCCGGCTCGAAGGTCAGCGCATAGGCCGTGTTGCGCCAGTTCGCCCAGGCCGGCCAGCGACCGCTCATCGGCAGGTCGCTGCGTTGCGCATAGCCGTCGTTGCTGAGTTTGACCTGCAGATCCATGGCCGAGGAGAAGGCAAAGTCGGCCGTCTTCTGGCCGGCATCCGTCTCCTTGACGATCCGGTCGTAGATTTCGCCCGTCAGCATGTCCTCGTAGCGCACCGCCACGTCCGGATTGGCCCTCTGGAAGCCGACGATCATCGGCCGCGCCAGCGGCTCGTCGAGCGAGGAATAGACGACGAGGACGGGGGCTGCGGCGTCCCCGGAAACGGCGGGAAAAAACACCGGCGCCGAGAGCGCCAGCCCAGGAAGAAAGAGGCAAAAAAGCAGGGAAATGAGGTGTCGCATAATTCCACAATGCCTTACGGCGCCGCGCGCCCGTTCAGGCGCGCCAAGGTCGCTGTAACGGCTTGAAGCGCTGCATGATTTTCTCCTTAGATCAATTCGATTTAAGGAAGTATGCAGTAGCCGTCTGCCGTTCACAAGCAAGCCTGCGGCCGATAAAGTGATCGGGGGAGAGCGACAATTGCGAATCTTGCTTGTTGAAGACAACCAGGCCCTGGCAGAGGGTCTATCGGCGATCCTGCGCGGAAGCGGCTATGCGGTCGACGTCGTCAGCGACGGCGCCTCGGCGCATGCCGTTGCCGCTGCGGAAAGCTTCGATCTGGTGATCCTCGACTTGAATTTGCCGGAGATGGACGGGCTCGACGTGCTGCGGGCCATGCGGGCGCGGCAGAACCGGGCGGCGGTGCTGATCCTGACGGCGCGCGGTACGCCGGAGGAGCGGGTGAAAGGCCTCGATCTCGGCGCCGACGATTACATGATCAAGCCTTTCGACATCGGCGAGTTCGAGGCACGGGTGCGGGTTCTCCTCCGCCGCCAGGCGGGACTGCGCGCCTCGGTCGTCAGCTACGGCAATGTGTCCCTGGACCTGACCTCACGCAGTTTCTCCTCCGCCGGCGCGCCGATCGAGATTCCCGCCCGCGAGCTCGGGTTGCTCGAACTTCTGTTCATGCGCGCCGGCAAGGTCGTCGCCAAGGAGGCGATCGTCCAGTCGCTCACCGGCCTCGATGACGATCTCAGCCCGAATGCGATCGAGCAATATGTGAGCCGGCTCCGCAAGCGCTTGGCACCCTACGGCCTGACGGTGCGCACCGCGCGCGGCATCGGCTATTATCTCGACAAGACGGCCAGCCCCGAATGAGGACGGTCGTCTATTCACTGCGGCGCAGGCTGCTCGGCTGGCTCTTGATTTCCACCGCCGTGATCGGGGTGGTGGCGCTGACCGACACTTACCGGGAAGCGGTCAAGACGGCGAATGTCGTCTCGGATCGCGTGCTTGCCGGTTCGGCGCTGGCGATCGCCGAACGCGTCGTCGTCGCCGAGGACGGCTCACTTCAGGTCGATATTCCCTATGTCGCGCTGGAGATGCTGACATCCGCGGCACAGGACCGGGTCTTCTACCGGGTGGACGGGCCGCCAGGCCAATTCATTACCGGTTATCAGACCCTGCCGTCGCTCACGGCAGCTCAGGACCAGTCGACGGTGTTCGGAGAGGCCGTCTTCCGCGGCGAGCCCATCCGCATTGCAGCACTCCGGCGTTCCGCTTCTACGGGCGTCAATTCCGTTCCCTTTGTAGTGACGGTTGCTGAAACGACGATCGCGAGACGACAGTTGACGCAGACGATCCTTTTGCGCTCCGCCCTGCGTCTGGGCCTGATGATCGCTGGCGCGGCGGTGATTGTCTGGGTCGCCGTCACCTTCTCGCTAAGGCCGCTCTATCGGCTCGGCGACGCCATCGCCGAGCGCAGTCCCGACGATCTGCATCCGATCGGCGAGCGGGTGCCGAGCGAGGTTCAGGGGCTTGTCGACACCGTAAACTCCTTCATGGTGCGCCTGCAGTCGGCGCTCGATGCGTTGCGCCATTTTACCGGCAATGCCAGCCATCAGCTGAGAACGCCGCTTGCGATCATCCGCACGCAGCTGGCACTTGCTCAGAGAGCGGGTACGATCGAGGCAACGCGGGTGGCTGCGCGCAAGGCGGATGAAGCAGTCGCCGATGCCGAACGCATTCTCGCGCAATTGCTGCTGATGGCGAAGATCGATGCGGCGGCGAGGGAGGAGGCGCGCGGTTCGGAGCGCATAGAGCTCGTGGGGCTCGCCCGCGCAATCACCGCCGAGCATGTGCCGGTGGCCGGCGAGGCCGGAATCGACCTCGGTTTTGCCGGCGACGGTGAGCACTGGATCCGCGCCGAGCCGCTGCTCGTCGGCGAGCTTCTGAAGAACCTGATCGGCAACGCGATCCTCCATGCCGGACGGGGCGCCGAGGTCACGGTACGTGTCGAAAGACGCGACGATGCTGTCGTGCTTGAAGTCGAGGATAACGGTCCGGGAATCCGGCCGGAATTGTGCGAAGCGGTGCTCAAGCGTTTCCGGCGCGGCGGCAACGAGGCGCCTGGCACCGGGCTTGGCCTGCCGATCGTCGAGGAGATCGCCACGCTTTACGGCGGGGCGATGCGCCTGGAGGAGGGTGAAGGCGGGCTCGGATTGAAGGCGGTGGTGGCGTTTCCGGCGGGGTGAGACGAGCATGCCATATCGTTTCGACTGCAATGGTCGGAAAGCGCTCGTTGGCACCCCCCTCGGCCCTGCCGGGCATCTCCCCCACAAGGGGGAGATCGGCCAGCAACAAAGGCCTGCCCACAGCACGCTGGCAAACGCCGATGTCGCCGAATTCAACAGTGGGCACGCAACGCAATTGGTTGAGCGGGGCGTCGCCGCTTGCCGATCTCCCCCTTGTGGGGGAGATGCCCGGCAGGGCAGAGGGGGGTGTCTCTCAAACAAACGACCTGCCCGGCAACGCGCGGGCAGGTCGAGGCAAGACTATCGCCGATGCGTCCGATCAGAACGGTGAATCGGGGAAGTAGAAGTCCTTCGCATTGTCCTTGGTGACCAGCGTCGCGTCGATCGTGTAGGTGCCGCGAACCGGAACCTGTCCGTAGAAGTTGGCGACCGTCATTTCGAGTGCGGTGCCTACCATTGCCGGCGGGTAGAGCACGTCGACCGGAATCATCTTGTCGCCGTCCATCACCTTCTTGATCATATCCTTCGAACCGGCGCCGGCGACGACATACTGGATGTCGGTGCGCTTGGCCTGCTCGATCGCCTGCAGGACGCCGACGGCCATATCGTCATCCTGGCACCAGACGACGTCGATCTGCGGATACTTGGTCAGGTAGTCCTGCATCACCTTGAAGGCGTCGTCGCGGTTCCAGTTGCCGTACTGGCGGTCGAGAATTTCGACCTTGGAGCCGGCGATGCCCTGATCGAAGCCGTCCTGGCGCTGCTGGTCGATCGGGATCGGCAGGCCGCGGATAACGACGACCTTGGCTTCGGGCGTCGTAGCCTTGATGTATTCGCCGGCGACCTGGCCGAGCGCCGGGTTGTTGCCGGCGACATAGAGGTCACGCACGCTGTTGTCGTTGATCGAGGGCGCGCGGTCGACGAGCGCCACAAACGTGCCCTTGCCCTTGACTTCCTTGATGGCGTTGACCAGCGGATCGGGATCTGTCGGCAGGATCACCAGCGCGTCGATGCCTTGGGTTTCGAGATCCTGCACGGCGTTGGCCTGGCTCGCCGGATCCGGCGAGGTCTTGACGATGACGTTGAGGCCCGGATGCTGTTCCATAAGTTGCTTCGCGACGCGTTCCGCATGGAACACGACGCCGGCGGTCCAGCCGTGGTCGGCCGCAGGGATCGAGACGCCGATCGTGACCTTCTTCTCCTCCGCGTGGGCCACGCCCGTCAGTGCCATCATCGCGACGGCAGCAATGCCCATTAATCCCTTTCGCATGTTTTCTTTCCTCCCAATGTGTCAGGGTCTTCGCTGATGTGGCCGGATCGCGAGATCCGGCATTGTCACGATTTGCGTACCAGCGAGCGCTGGACGAGCATCGCGATGATGATGATCGCACCCTGCATCGCGCCGATCAGGTATTCGCTGATGAAGTTCGACAGGAGCATGATGTTGCCGACCAATTCGAGGATGAAGGCGCCGCAGATCGTGCCCCAGACACGGCCGGCGCCGCCCTTAAGCGCGGTGCCGCCGACAACGACGGCGGTGATGGCCTGCAGTTCCCAGAGAATGCCGGTCGTCGCCGAGGTGGAGCCGAGGCGCGGCACGTAGAGCAGCACGGCAATCGCCACGCAGAGGCCCTGGATCACGAAAGCGATGGTGCGTACCCGGTTGACGGAGATGCCGGAATAGCGGGCAACGTCGCTGTTGGAGCCGACGGCGACCACGTGCCTGCCGTAGCGGGTGCGGTAGAGAATGAAAGCGGCGACGGCGGTAACCGCGAGAATGATCGCGATCGGCACCGGTACACCGAGAATGCTGCCGAAATAAGCGGGGCGATAGAGCTCCTGGATTTGCGGCTCGCGAAGCGTGATCGCGCCTCCCTGCGAAAGCCAGGTGGTGAGACCGCGATAGATACCCATCGTGCCCAGCGTAGCGATGAAAGGCTCGATCCGGCCGACGGTGGTGATCAGCCCGTTGGCGAGGCCGCAGGCCGCGCCCGCCGCGACGGCGAAGACGACGGCGGCCGTCAGCATCAGCGCCGGATCGGCTATGACGCCGGAATTCATGAACAGGATCATAAGGCTCGCCACGAAGGCTACCATCGAGCCGACGGAAAGATCGAGGTCGCCTGCCGAGATGACGAAGGTCGCGCCTACGGCAATGATGGCAATGAAGGCGCTGCGGGTGGCGACATTGGCGAGATTGTTGAGGCCGATGAAGTTGGGGTTGACGATCGCGCCGACGACCAACAGCAGCGCGAGCGCGGCAAACGGCGCCACGGCCCTCAGATCGACGTCCCGCCAGGTGCGGCGGTGAATTGTGCTTTGGATGGTTTCCTCGTTCGCGCTCATGTCCAGATCAACCTCCCGCCCCGAAAGCTCGGGGGAATTCCTTTTCCTGTCACTGCCTTGTTGTCGCCGGCGTCGGCCGTCAGGCCGCAGCCATCCTCTTCAGTCCCGCGGCATAGCGCATGATCTCCTGCTCGGAGATCTCGTCGCCTTCGAGCATGCCGACGATGCGTCCCTCGCGCATCACGGCAACTCGCGTGCAAAGCCCGATAACCTCGGGCATTTCCGAGGAAACGACGATGATCGAGCGACCATCGCGCGCCAGCGCCGAGATGAAGTGATAGATCTGCTGCTTGGTGCCGACGTCGATGCCGCGCGTCGGCTCGTCGATGATGATGATTCCCGGCTCCGTCTCCATCACCTTGGCGAGCAGGAGCTTTTGCTGGTTGCCGCCCGACATGCGTCTGGCGACCACATTGCCGTCGCGCACGCGGATGTCGAAGCGGCGGCGAGCCTTTTCGAGGGATGCGGCCTCGCTCGTCGGATTGAGATAGCCGAGGCTGGTGTGCTGATCGAGCGATTGCAATGTCAGGTTTGCCGTCATGCCGGAATTCAGGAGCAGGCCCTTCCCTTTGCGGTCCTTGGTCATGTAGGCGAGGCCGCATCGGTTGGCCGCGTGCACGTCGCCCGACGGGACGGCTTCACCACGGATCGTCACCTCTCCCGATAGCCGCGGTCTGAGGCCCGCAACCGCCTCCATCAGTTCGGTTCGACCGGAACCGATCATGCCCGAAAAACCGAGGATCTCGCCCTTGCGAACCTCGAAACTGGCATCTTTGACGTAGTCGGTCGAGATCGAGTCCGCGCGCAGCACGACCTCTTCGTCAACGTCCGGCTCGGTCTTGGCGGGATAGAGACTGGACATCTCGCGGCCGACCATGAGCTGGGCGATCGATTCCCCATCGAGCATCGAGGTCGGGGCGGTTTTCACCCACTGCCCATCGCGCAATACCGTCACTCGATCGGTCAACTCGATGACCTCGTCGAGCTTGTGCGACACGAAGACGAAGCTCGTGCCCTGGTCGCGCAGCTTGCGCACCTGGCGGAAGAGGAAATTGGTCTCCTCGCGGGAGAGAACGGCCGTCGGCTCGTCCATGAAGACGACACGCGCGTCGCGGCTGATGGCCTTGGCAATCTCCACCATCTGCTTTTCAGCGATCGAAAGACTGCCGATCAGCGCATTCGCGTCGACTCGACAGCCGAGGAGATCGAGAACGCGGCGCGTTTCCGCGCGCATATATTTGCGGTCGAGCACACCGAAACGTGTGACCTCCCGGCCGAGAAACAGGCTCTCGGCAACAGTCAGATGTTCGGCGAGATTGAATTCCTGGTGGATGATGACGATGCCGAGCGCCTCGGCGGCGCCATTTGCGGGGAGCTTCACCGGATGGCCATCGAGCAATATTTCACCCGAGGACGGCTGCTCGAAGCCCGAGAGTATTTTGACGAGCGTCGACTTGCCGGCGCCGTTCTCGCCCATCAAAGCATGGATCTCGCCGGCGCGAAGCTCGAAATTGACGCTGAAGAGCACCTGCACGCCGCTGAACGACTTGCTGATGCGACGGGCCTCCAGCACCACGGGCGCGGCGTCGACGGTCTCCGGATTCATTGATTCCCCCTTGCGGCTCCCATCCGCTTATTAGGCTATGTAAACCTTTACACCCGCGATGTAAAGGTTTACATAAGGGCATGCACAGAATTTTGCCCGGCAGCCTTTGACGTTGCCCGCGGTGTGTGTAGTGTCCCGCCCAGACGAGACGCAAGGCAGAGCGCAGTGTCGGATTCCACGCCCGCAACCATCGAAGACGTCGCCCGGATCGCCGAGGTTTCGATCGCGACGGTATCGCGGGCAATCCACACGCCGGAGAAGGTCGCCACGTCGACGCGTCTGAAGGTCAATCAGGCGATTGCAATCACCGGCTATACCACCAACGCCATGGCGCGCAGCCTGAGGCTCGGCCGGTCGAACATGATTCTGGTCGTCGCCCCGGACATCGGCGATCCCAATTTTTCGAGCATTCTCGTCGGCCTGGAAAACGAGGCGCGGTCGCATGGCTATGGCGTGCTGATCGGCCATACGCAGAACGACGCGCAGCGGGCGCTCGAATATCTGAAGTTCCTCAACTCCAACCAGGCGGCCGGCCTGATTCTTTTTACCGGCATACTGCCATTCGGCCATGAGACCATGACGGCGCGATTGCCGCCGAGCGTCGGCATCTTCGAGCCCGTCTTCAACGGCGGCATACCGTATGTGGGTGTCGACGACGTGGAGGGTGCCCGCAAGGTGGTCGATCTGCTGATCGCCGAGGGGCACCGCAAGATCGCCTTTATCGGTGATTCCCGCACCCGGCTCGCCTACAAGAGGCGACGTGCCGGCTACGATACGGGGCTCGACGCAGCGGGCGTGCCGGCGGAGCTTCGCCTTATCCAGGAGGGCGATGGCACGCTCGAGAGCGGCAGGGCTGCTGTCGAGCGGCTCTTCGTGCGCGACACGCTCCCGACCGCTTTCATGTGTGTCAACGATCAGACGGCGCTTGGCGTGATGATCGGGCTAAAGGCGCGCGGTTATGACATACCCCGTGATTTTTCCGTCACTGGTTTCGACGACGTGCCGCAGGCGACGTTCATGACGCCGGCGCTGACGACGATCCGCCAGCCGCGCACGCTGATCGGCAAACACGCCATGGCGCTTCTGCTGGAGCTTCTTTCCGACGGGCAGCCCGCCGAGATGGAAATCCTCTTGAGACCGGATCTGATCGTCCGCAATTCGGTCGCCGCACCTTCGCGGCGATGGACGGAAAGATAGGGCAAGCTGGGGCAACCTCGCGAGCCGCCCCTCCCTCAACAAGGGCATCACGAGTCGCTCCTCCATTTGGGCAGGGGCCCCTCTCTCACGCCTCGTCTCATCCCCGGCCTAAGCGGCGTGCTCGCTCGCGTGTGGACGAATTTCTGCACCTTAGAGCGGCTCGCGGTCGAGGTCCCGCACGTCGTTGCCAAGCTCACGGCAGGCCGCATTGGTCTCCCCATTGCGCGTCTGATAAGGCGCGCAATGGGGAGAAGGGAGAATAGGGGCGTTATGCGTTAGCGGCCGCGGGGGCCGAAGAGGGAAGCTGTTTCGCGGGTCTGGACCCGAAGCATCGCGTCCCAAAGCTGAAGAACGAAACGCGGCTGGAACTGGCTCGCAAGCTTGCGCTGCGACAACATGATAAATCTCCGACAGTTTTGGATCGTTGAGGGTGTAGTGTATCGGCGATGCTTTCGCCAGAGCGGAGTCCAGGGGGCTGCATTGCAGGGCAAGCATAAGTCGAGCCACGGACAAGTCTTTCATCGCTTGGCAACACAGAAAAGAAAAGACCGGGACGGCTTTCGCCGACCCGGCCAGTCACTTCACTGGGAGGACAAGTCTTCTTCTTCGATATTAAGTCTTTTTTCTGGCCTTCTGGCGATATACGTCGACGACGACGGCTGCGACGATGATTATGCCCTTGACGATCTCCTGATAGTAAGCGTCGACCCTCAGGAAGGTAAATCCAGAGGTCATGACCCCGAGGATCACCGTGCCGATCACGGTACCCGTGACGCGGCCGACACCGCCCGTCAACGACGTGCCGCCGATGACGGTCGCCGCGATGGCGTCGAGTTCATACATGACGCCCATGCCGGCCTGCGCTGTCTGGGCGCGTGCTGCGGTGACGACACCTGCAAGGCCCGCCAGCATGCCGGCGATGGCATAGACCTTGATCAGATGCGCTTCGACATTGATGCCGGATACGCGCGCGGCCTGCACATTCGCGCCGATCGCATAGGTGAACTTGCCGTAGCGGGTGTAGCGCAGCGCGATGTGGAAGATCAGCGCGACGACCAGGAAGACGATGACGGGCCAGATGCCCGTACCGATGAAATTGAACTGTTCAGTGAGACCGGAGACCGGCTGGCCCTTGGTGTACCACTTGGAGATGCCGCGGGCAGAGACCATCATGCCGAGCGTGGCGATGAAGGGCGGGATTTTGGTCTTGGCGATCAGCTGCCCGTTGATATAGCCGGCTATCAGGCCGATGCCGACGCCAAGACCGATCGGCACGATAGCCGGAAGGTCGGTGAGCGAGGGGTAGAGCGCGCGTGGCCAGGTGGATGCCTGCGCGACGCTTGCCGAGATCATCGCCGTCATGCCGACGACCGATCCGGATGAAAGGTCGATACCGCCGGTGATGATCACCTGCGTCACGCCGACAGCAATGATGCCGATCACCGAGACCTGCAGGATCATGATCGTCAGCCGCTGGGAATTCATCAGGAAGCTCTGGCCGACGAAGATCCAGCCGAGAACTTCGTAGACAAGGGCAATTCCGAGGAGCACCAGGAAGATGTTGAATTCAGGCGGCACGCGCCGCCTCGACCTCACAAGGGTCGAACTCGTGCCATGTGCGGCGACATTGGTATCCATTTTCTTTCCTCCCTGCGGTCGGCATCGCGCGCCTAGCGCGCGGCAAGTTCCATGACCCTGATCTGGGTCGCTTCGGCTCGGTCGAGGAAGCCGGTGACGCGGCCTTCATGCATCACCATGATCCGGTCGCTCATGCCGAGCACTTCGGGCATTTCCGACGAAATCATGATGACTGCGACGCCGTTGCGGGCGAGTTCGGTGACAAGACGGTGGATTTCCGCCTTGGCGCCGACGTCGATGCCGCGGGTCGGCTCATCAAGGATGAGGATGCGCGGATTGGTGAGAAGCCAACGGCCGATCAGCACCTTCTGCTGGTTGCCACCCGACAGGTTTTCGATGCGCTCCTGCAGGTTCGGCGTCTTGACGCGCAACTTGCGGCTCATCTCCTCGCAAGCCGCGGTGATACCCTTTTCGGTGACGAAGCCGCCCTTGACGTACTTGTCCTGCAGCACGGCAATCTGCATGTTTTCGAGCACGTCGAGGATCAGCAGACAGCCGGTGTCCTTGCGGTCTTCGGTCAGGAACGCCATCCGGTTGCGGATCGCCGTGTTGGGGTTGTCGATCACGACCACCCTGCCGTCGATCGCAATCGTGCCCGAACTTGCCGGCGTGACGCCGAACAGCGTCTCGGCAACATTCGAGCGACCGGAGCCGACGAGCCCGGCGACGCCGAGGATTTCGCCGGCGCGTACATCGAAGGACACGTCATGGAAGACGCCGTTGAGCGTCAGGTTCTTCACCGACAGCACGACATCGCCGATCGGCACTTCTTCCTTCGGGAACATCTGGGTGATCTCGCGTCCGACCATCATGCGGATGATGTCGTCGCGGGTGACGTTGCTCGAAGCGTGCGTGCCGATATATTTGCCGTCGCGAAACACCGAGAACTCATCGGCGATCTCGAAGAGTTCGTTCATCTTGTGGGTGATGTAGACGATGCCGATGCCCTGGGAGCGCAGATCGCGGATAATCTCGAAGAGATGCGCGACCTCGCGCTCGGTCAGCGCCGATGTCGGCTCGTCCATGATCAGGACGTCGGATTCATAGGATACCGCCTTGGCGATCTCGACCATCTGCCGGTTGGCGACCGAGAGATGGCGCACCTCGATCTCCGGATCGAGGTCGATCTTCAGCCGCTCCAACAGCTTCGCCGTCATGCGGCGCATTTCGCCGTGATCGACGAAACCGAAGCGGTTCTTGGGTTCGCGGCGGATCCAGATGTTTTCCGCGACCGTCATGAAGGGCATCAGGTTCAGTTCCTGATGGATCATGGCGATGCCGTTTTCGAGCGCGTCGAGCGGCGACTTCAGCCGGATGTCGACACCCTTGAGCTTCACGTCGCCCTGGTCCGGCTGGTAGATGCCGGCGAGGATCTTCATCAACGTCGATTTGCCGGCGCCGTTCTCGCCCATCAGCGCATGCACGGTGCCGCGCTTCAGCTTGAACTCCACGTCATCGAGCGCCACGACGCCCGGGAATTCCTTGCGCACGCCTTCCGCGGAAAGAAGATATTCGGCCTTGGGTACGGCGCCGCTGGCGCGCACGGCTGCCATCGTTGTGGGACTGAGTGTCATTCTCATTGCCTCCCATTTTCCGGCATCGACCGGAACGTCCACGCGGTGGGCGGAATATGCCTTCTTGTCGACCCATTGCCGGGTCTTGGGCGGGACTTGACTTCAATGGAGCGCAGCGCTGACCGCGCTCCATTGAACGAACGATCAGTTCTTCGCCTGGTACTTGTCCAGGTTTTCCTTCGTCACGAGTTCGAAGGGGATGTAGACCTTCTTTTCGACCGGCTCGCCCTTGGCGAGCTTGAGCGCTGCGTCGACAGAGCCCTGGCCCTGGCCGGCGGCATTCTGGAATACGGTCACGTCGAGGTCGCCGGCTGCCATGGCGGCGAGCGCATCCTGGGTTGCATCGACGCCGCCGATAACGACCGAGTCCATCGAACGGCCGGCCGCCTTCAGCGCCTGGATGGCACCGATCGCCATTTCATCGTTGTTCGAAATGACGGCATCGAACTCGAGGCCGGCGGAGAGCCAGTTGGTCACGAGGTCGGCACCCTGGGTGCGCGACCAGTTGGCTGTCTGCTCTTCGACGATCTCGATGCCCTTGCACTGTTCGGTGGCAAGAACGTCATGCACATCCTTCGTGCGCATGCGGGCGGCCTGGTTGGAAAGCTCGCCCATCATCACGACAGCCTTGCCCTTGCCGCCGAGCATCTTGCAGATCTCCTGGGTTTCCAGCGTACCGGATTCCAGCTCGTTCGAGGCCACGAACGCCTGCTTGTCAGGAAGACTATCCACGTTGACGGGTTCGCGGTTGACGTAAACCAGCGGAATGCCGGCGTCGGCGGCGATCTTCGACATGGCGGCGGTCGCATCGGTGTCGACCGGGTTGACAATGATGGCGTCGACACCGGCAGCGATGAAGTTCTGGATCTGGCTCTGCTGCTTCGCGACGTCGTTTTGGGCGTCTTCGATCTGCAGTTCGACCCCGTTGAGCGTCTTGGCATAGTCGGACATGCCGTTGCGCAGAACCGTCAGGAAGTTGTCGTCGAACAGCGCCATCGAGACGCCAATGGTCTCGGCATGCGCAGCCGTCGACATCATCACGGCCATCGCGGCGCCCAGCATAAATTTCTTCATTTCTTTCTCCTCCACATTCGGTGCCCGGCGACACCTTCTCCAGCCGGAAGCACGACCTTCTTGCGGGGTCGAGCCCATTCCGAACCGAAAGCCGCACTCCCGCTGCTCTTCCGGTCAAAACGGAATAAACGAACCAGTAAATTGCAATTACGGAATAGGTATTCCATTTTATCCGGACGCCGTCAAGTCTGTCTTGCGGCGCCAGGCTATTTTCGGCCGATTTCCTGCGAGGGGATGATCAGGCCCTGGCTTGCAGGTAAGCCATGCTTTCGCGGAGCGCCTTTGCCGGATCGGCGAGGCCGTGCACCGACGGCGCGAAAGGCTCGAAGGAAAACGGACCCTCGTATCCTTGATCCGTGAGCCGCCGGATCTGTCCCGCATTGTCCAGTCTGTCTTCCGCGTCGACAAGAACGCGATGCGGATCGCGCATATCGGCGACCGTCACCGCCTTGTCACTGACGCCGGAAATATGGACGAGCCCGGTCATATCAGGGAAAAAAGCATCCTCGCCGGCAAGATGATGATGGAAGGTATCGTGGACCAGGCGGAAAGTCGTTTCGCCGCCGATCTCCCGGATTGCTTCGTCGGCTTCCATCTTGGAGCGCAGCGAGCAGATCTCGAAGCCGAGCGGCTCGACAAGGCCGATGATGCCGGCCGCATCGAGGATCGGCTTCAGTGCCTTGAGCGCCTTCCGCAGGTTCGCCTGGCGTTCACCGCTCTCCCGGCCGGTGCCATCGTTGACCGGCACCAGCACCAGTGCCTTGGCACCGCAATCGCGCGCATAAGAGACAAGCGCGCGTGCTTCCGCTTCCCGCTCGCCGTTCCATTCGTTGAAACGCTGCAGCGCGTTGATCGAGATAATCGTCACCGCGTGCTTTTCAGCAAGCGCCTTCACCGCATCCGGGCTGGTGCCGTCGAGGATCGCGTTGCCGGAGAGATCGTTGCGAATTTCGACCGCCGAAATTCCGAGCGACTTGGCGAGTGCGAAAAATGCGTCAAGCGGCAGGCCAGGCGCGGCCATGTGATTGAGGGCGAAGGGAAGGGCGGTCATGGCGAGTGTATCCTCCAGGAATGTTTGGAATGGACTTCACCTGATCGGAACATTTATTCCATTTCAGGCTTGGCGTCACATTCATCACTTGGGAGGGTTCAGTCAAAGCGATACGCCGGTGGCCACCTTGCATTTCTGCAAGAATGCATTTTGCCGATGATGCAATTCTATCATGACGAACCCGGTTGGCGTCATGAGGCGGCGCGATACGGTTTGCCATTCCGCGATCATCGGCGCATGGTGCCTGCTTCGGCAGCCAACGACGCGGGCGCTGCCGCTTCGGGGGCACCGTACCCTGGCCCCAGCAGGAGGCGACCACGATGTCTTCCAGCTCTAACCGGCAGCATTTGAATTCTCAGCACTTGCGGATGCTTGATGGCGTGCTTCGGCGTGCTGGTTTCCGCAAGACCGTCATGAGCCGTCAGCAGGAAAGCCTTAAAACGGCAGCCGTTTTCCTCGTCGGCAGGTTTCAGGAAGGAATAAGTGATCCTGATACGTTGCTTGCCGAGCTGGAAAGGCAGCCGGGGTGGCCGGCGCTCCGTGAAGGCAAGGGCGGCCAGCCTTGATCTCCGGCGGGATCGCCGACCCGTCCCGGTTCGGGATAATGCCGATGATCAACGGCCAAGCGGTCCCGGCCGCAGGACAACGTGCGGCGGCCACTCGTTCCGACCTTGCCGGCTGCCGGCGGTAGCCATTCGTCCTGCGGCACTTGAGCAGACGGCCGTAAACGCATCGATCCCGGACCCGGTCCGGCGCTCCAGTCGCAAAGCGAAAAATAAAAGGGAGAGAAATGATGAAATCGCATGTCGGGCGTTTCGGATATCAGTTCAGACTTGTCGACTTCATGGTGCGGTCGTCACTGGCAGTTTCGCTCTTGGTGATAGGATATGTCACCTTCTACGGAGTCTTCTGGTAGTCGTCTGCGCAACGAGCCAGCGGGCATGGCGGGTGATCGCTACCGCATGCTTCCTAAAATCGCAATCGATTCAAGGATAAGGATCATGCCGCAATTCAAAGTGTTACGGCGACCTTGTGCGTCTTGAAAGACGCACGGCGCTGTCTGTATCTTCAACCAATCTTTTCCCCTTCGGTTCGCTTGATCCCGTTCGCCTCGGCGATGAAGTCGGACAGCATCGGCACGTAGTCTTCGCCGTGGCCGGTACCGACGGCGTGTGCGAAGGAATTGCGGACAGCCGCGCCGATCGGGTTGGCGGCGCCGGAGGCGTTGGCGAAGGCGGCGAGATAGCTCATGTCCTTGAAGGCGTTGCGGATCGCGAATTTGTGCGCATTCGGGTCCCGCTCCAGCACCCAGCGGAAGAAGGTCTGATAGAAGGGGCAATCCATCCGCCCGCCACGAATGACGCTGTCGAAGACCTGCGGCGTGAGGCCGGCCTTCCTGCCGAGCATCAAAGCTTCGGAATAGAGAGCGGCGTAGCCCATCGCCAGGAAGTTGTTGAGCAGCTTCATTGTGTGTCCGGTTCCGGTCGGCCCGGTATGGATGATGCGGCCGGCGAAACATTCGAGCACGGGCCAGACGCGGCGCACATCGTCCTCAGCGCCGCCGACCATGACGTCGAGCGTGCCGGCGGCAGCATCGGCCGGCGTGCGGCTGAGCGGCGCGTCGATAAGGGTGATGCCTCTCCCGGCCAGATCCTCGGCGAGTTTCGTGGTGACGGAAGGATCGGCGGTCGAACAATCGACGATGGTGACCTTTTTCCCGGCGGCGGCGATGCCTTCCCCACCCTCGATCACCGACAGCACTTCAGGCGACCCGGTGACGCAGAGGACGATGACGTCGCTTCGTTCGGCCATCTCGCGCGGCGTCTTGACCTCCGTCGCGCCCTCGGCGACGAGCGCCTCGACCGGCACGCGGTTGCGATGCGCCATCACCGCAAGCGGCCAACCCTTCTTCACGATGTTCGTCGCCATGCCCTGACCCATTAGTCCGAGCCCGATGAAACCCACATTCGCCTTCGTCATTGGTCGTCTCCCGGCCGTTGGTCATGTCCAGTCGTCGTCATCCTGCACGATTGAGCGCGTATCGCCAAATAAGACACGCAGTCCTAGTCGCGTAGCGTAATCCACGCCGGTGCGTGGTCGCTCGCGCCATCGAGACCGCGAACGTCCCGGTCGATACCTGCGCCGTTCAGCCGGCGTGTGAGTTTCCGGCTCAAGAGAATGTGGTCCAGGCGCAGGCCCGCGTCGCGCTGCCACCGGTTGCGCCGATAATCCCAGAACGTGAAGAGCTGCTCCTCTGGATAGAACTTGCGGAGCGCATCGAGCCAGCCTTGGTCCAGAAGCCGGCGGAATGCGGCGCGGCTTTCGGGCTGGACGAGGGCGTTGTCGTCATAGGAACGGGTCGGGTAGATGTCGCGCGGCTCCGGGACCACGTTGTAGTCTCCAGCAAGGACGACCGGCACGCCGGTCGTCAGCAGTTCGGCGGCATGCAGCCTCAGGCGCTCATGCCAGGCCAGCTTGTAGTCGAATTTCGGTCCAGGCTGCGGATTGCCGTTAGGGGCGTAGAGCGAAGTGATGAGGATGCCGTTCACGGCCGCTTCGATATAGCGGCTTTGCGTGTCGGATGGATCTCCGGGCAGCTCGGCGCGGGTCAGGATGGGCTGGCCGCCGCGCGCCAGGATCGCGACGCCGTTCCAGGCGGCCTGCCCGCTCCAGACGGCGCCGTAGCCAGCGGCTTCGATCGCCGATTTCGGAAATTGACCATCTGTTGCCTTCAGCTCCTGCAGGCAGGCCACGTCCGGTTCAGCAGTAGCGAGCCAGGCGAGCAGATTTTCGAGCCGCCGGTTGACGCCGTTGATGTTGAAGGTCGCGATCTTCATGCGCTCACCGCACCAGCCGGCCGGTCCAGGCGGCAACTCCTTCCGCCATCGTCTTCAGGTGATCGGCGGCGGAAAAGCCCGATACGCTCTTGCGGGGCTTGAGGTCGTGATCGCCGTCCTCGAGCCACAAGATTTCGATCGCGTCGGAGAGCGTGTAGCCGGCGACGTCCTCACGCGTGCCGAACTCGTCGCGTGTCCCCTGGCAGATCAATGTCGGCGTCTTCAGGTCCACGAGATGTTTGGTGCGAAGCTGTTCCGGCTTGGCTGGCGGATGAAACGGATAACCGAGGCAGAGAAGCCCGGCGATTTTTCCGCTCGGATGGAGGTCGTCGGCGATCATGCTGGCGACCCGCCCTCCCATCGATTTGCCGCCGATGACGAGCGGGCCGGTCGCGCCGAGCGCGGCGATGGCCGCCTCGTATTCGGGCTTCAGCGTCTCCGCCCGGGGCGGCGGCTTGCGACCTTCCGAGGTGCGGCGGGCGGCCATGTAAGCGAACTCGAAGCGGGCGACGCGTAAGCCGGCGTCGGCAAGCGCCTTCGCGGTCGCGGTCATTGAAGCCGAGTCCATCGGCGCACCCGCGCCATGCGCGAGGAGAATGGTGACGGGGGCATCATCCGGTCCGTCGAACAGGAATTTTTCGCCCATCTCAGCCAGCCGTCCTTGGGAGGAGGTGGAGGTCCACGAACTGCACGCCGCGCTCGGCGGCCCGTGCCCACTCGGAATCCTTGTCGAGTTCGAGATAGCGCCTCCACCAGCGTCGCGCTTCGCCGAGATTATCGGCGTCGAATTCCAGTTTCGCCAGGTTGAAGATGGCGTCCGCATAGTCGCCGTCGAATTCGATGGCTTTCTGCAGATGCCGGCGAGCGGTATCGACCCGGCCGCGTTCGCTCATCAGCCCTGCAAGGTTGAACCACGCCTCGACGAAACTCGGGTCGAGCTTGAGAGCGCGGATGTAGTCATGCGCGGCTTCCACCTGCCGGCCCGCTGCTTTCAGGCAGTTCGCACGGTTGAAGGCGGCGACGGAGTCCGTGGGATCGATGGCGAGGCAGCGCTGATAGAGTGCGGCTGCTTCGTCACAGAGCCCTTCCTCCTCGGCGGCTTCCGCCCGGGCGAAGAGATCCTCGAGCTCCGCGTCGTCGGGCGCTCCAAGATCGAACAGCAATTGCCCGTCGAGTTCGCTGAGGCCCTCGGCGCGGCGGACATAGATCGTGTCGGACCTTTCGTGATGAAGAGAGAGCGCGGTGAGTGCCGCCACGGATCCGGACCGATGGACAGATCGCGCAATCGCGCTCCACGTGGCGCCGCTGTCGATCAGGCCGGCATATTTCCGGGCGAGGATCAGGTCGCGGAAGGAATAGGGCTCGCTGTCATGCTCGAAAGCGTCGAACAGCGAAAGCAGATCGAATGTGCGTGCGGCAAGCCGCGATTGATCGAGCAGCGACTGTCGCGACAGGGCGGAAGCCTCCGGCGCTGTCATCAATCCCAGCAGCCGAAGGAAGCCGTTCTCGCTGAGAGGGCGTCTGTTCTGGCCGATCTCGGCGTCGAATCTGGCCTCGATTTCCGCTTCGCTTGCCTTCGAAAGCAGGCTACGGCCGAAGACAAGGTGCGACGTCTGGCGCGTGATGCCGCGCCTCAGATGGCCGAGCTGCCGCTCGACTTCGCGCGCCGCCAGTCGGCGGGGAAACGCCGCAAGCGCCCCGACGATGCCGAATGTCTGGCCTGCAACTGCCATCAGACTTTCTTCTTGGCCGCCGGCTTGTCGCTGGTCGTTGCCGCCTTCGCGGTCCGCTTGGCCGCCGGCTCCGCCTTGGTCTTGCTCTTGGCGGGCGGTTTCGACTGCGAGAGGCTCGCCTTCAGAGCGTCCATGAGGTTGATGACGTTGCCGCGCTCGGGTGCCGCCGCGATGATCGGCTTGTGGCCCTTGAGCTTCTCGCGGATCATCTGCATTAGCGCGATCTCGTAGCGATCCTCGTAATTCCTGGGATCGAAGGTCGTCAGCTTCTGTTCGATGAGCGCTTCGGCGAGCTGCAGCATTTCGGGATCAGGGTTTCCGACCGGAATATTGCCGAAATACTCGGCGGTGCCGCGCACCTCGTTCGGGTTTCTGAGCGTGCAGACGAACATGCCGGTCTCGCGCGGACCGATGGTAATCACCCGTTCGCGGCTGGAGAGCACCAGGCGCGCGATCGCCAGCTTGCCGGACTTTCGCAACGCTTCGCGCAGCACGATGAAGGTTTCCTCCGCCATCGCCCCGTCCGGCGCCAGATAATAGGGCGCATCCTGGTAGATGACGTCGACCGAGCCTTCGTCGACGAAGGCTTCGATGTTCATCGTGTGGTTGGATTCGATCTTGACGCTTTCGAGGTCGGTGTCCTCGATGATGATGTATTTCTTGTCCTCGTACTCGTAGCCCTTCACCAGATCGGATCGTTCGACCAGCCCGAGCTCCGGGTCCACCGGCTTCATGTTGATCCGGTTGTGGGTGTCCTTGTGGAGCTGATTGAAGCTGATGCGCTCGCTCGAACTGGTGGCTGGGTAGAGCCTGACCGGACAGCTTACGAGACTGAGTCTGAGATAACCTTTCCAACTTGCCCTGGGCGCCATGATTGTCTCCTGCGCGGCAACACGAACTACTTCCCCGCCTCGGACAACACGGGCAGATCCCTGGCGAAAGCATCTATTTCCGCCCATGGATCGCCGGACGTGACCAGGAGGCCAGGCAGCGAAGAATAGTTCAAATCCTCCGGAGCGTCGATAGATTCAAGGTCGGCCCAGCTTACCGGGGTTGAAGCCGGCAGATTCGTCCTCGCGCGAAGCGAGTATGGGGCGGCCGCCGTGTGACTGCGTGCATTGCGATGGAAGTCGATGAAGATCCGCTTGATGCGCTTGTCCTTGCCCATCGTCGTCGTAAAAACCTCCGGCGCGCTCGCGGCCAGGCGGGTGGCAATCGCGCTCGTCGCTTGATGCACCTTTTTCCAGTTGTGCTTCGGCACGATCGGCACGACCACGTGCACGCCCCTGCCGCCCGATGTCTTGACGAAGGGAACGAGGTCGAGCGCCTCGAGCTCGCCGCGGACATGGACGGCGGCCTCGACCACCTCGCGCCACGTGATGCCTTCGCCAGGGTCGAGGTCGAAGACGACGCGGTCGGCCTTTTCAAGCCGCTTGCTAACGGTCCCCCAGGTGTGAAACTCGACGACGCCGAACTGCGCGAGTGCGAGATATCCCTTGGCGTCTCCCACCGAAAGGTAGGATTTCGTCTCGCCTTCCGAGTTGGTTGATTGAAAGGTTTCCACCGAGGCCGGCATGCCGGTGAAGGGATGGCGCTGGAAGAAGCAATCCTGTGCTCTCCCCGTCGGGCAGCGTACCAGCGAGACCGGGCGGCCCAGAATGTGCGGCAGCATGAAATCGCCGACGAGCGCATAGTAAACGGCGATGTCGAGCTTGGTCGGGCCGGACCTGCCGAACAGGCGGCGCGTCGGATTGGTGATCGAGATGCTTGCAAGGTCCGCGTCCGAGATGAAGCGCTTTCGCTGTGTCGGAGCTGGTGTCGAAAGCTCGACGTCGCGAAGGCCCTTGAATACGGCGTGGCGCAATGCGTTGTCGGTCGTACGGTTGGAGTAGTGAATGTGTGCCGTCAGCACGGGCCTGACCCAGATGATTTCCCTCGGGGCGCCCTCAAGTTTAGCCGCCCCGGCGCGCAACGGCTCCAACCGGGCGAGCAACTGCTTGAGCATTTCGGCATCGAAGCCCGTTCCGACCTTGCCGCGATATTGCAACTCGCCGTCAACCCACTCGCCAAGCGCAAGCGCGGCTAGCCCTTCGGCGGCCTCGGACCTGGTGTATCCCGCGATCACGAAATCGCCGGTCTGCAGCGCCTTGGTCTTGGCCCAGGTTTTCGACCGGCCGCTTTGGTAGGGGGCCGAGGCGCGCTTCGAGACGATCCCCTCGAGTCCCATTTCCGAAGCCTGGTCGTAGAGCCCACGCCCGTCGCCGACGACGTGATCGCTCAGCTGGATGGCCGAGCGCGCGGAGACCTGCCCCGTCAGCAACTCAGCGAGCAACGCCTTGCGGTTTTCGAGCGGAGCGTCCATGAGGTTCCAACCATCGAGGTGGAGGAGATCGAAGGCATAAAACACCAGCCTGTTGCCCGCGCCCTCGGAAAGCGCCTCCTGCAGCAGGGCGAACCGGCTGATTCCCCTGTCGTCGGGAACGACGATTTCACCGTCGATGACGGCATCGCGGCAGGGCAGCCGCCGAAAGGCTTCCGGCAGGTCGCCGTAGCGCTTCGTCCAGTCGAGGCCACCGCGGGTGATCAGACGCACTTGGCCGGCGGACAGGTGCGCCATCGTCCGGTAGCCGTCGAATTTGATCTCGTGCAGCCATACTTCGCGCTGACCGGCGCTCCCCGGGGGAACAGCCGTCTGCGTCGCAAGCTGCGGTTCGATGCGGGCGGGCGCAGCGCCCTTCAGGGCGCCGGGTAGTGCGCCCGGATTGAGCTTGACCGGCTTGACTGGCTTGGCCGGCGGTTTCGGCTTCTCCACCAGTTCCTCGATCCGTCGCCCGGATTTGACGCTCTCGGGGCGCGCGGAGAGGATATCGGTTGTGACGTCGGCGGCGAGGTCGCGTTCCTTGAACAGGAGCCAGTTGCGCTGGTCTTCCTCGCCGGGCTTGGGTTTCAGCCGCGCCAGCATCCAGCCGCCATTGAGTTTCTCGCCCGCAAGGCGGAACTTGAAGGCGCCCGTGCGCAAGCTCTTCTCGACATCGTCCATCGGTGCCCACACGCCCGTGTCCCAGACGATCATCGGACCGCCGCCATACTCGCCCTCGGGGATGACGCCCTCGAAGTCGATATATTCCAGCGGGTGATCCTCCGTCTCGACCGCGAGTCGCTTGTCAGCCGGATTGAGCGACGGTCCCTTCGGGACCGCCCAGCTTTTGAGTACGTCCCCCACCTGCAGCCTCAGGTCGTAGTGGTCGGCCGTCGCATGATGCTTGTGCACAACAAAGCGGTTGCCGCTCTCGCCGGCAACCCTGCCGGGCGGTTCCGACGTTTTCGAAAAGTCCCTTTTCTTGCGATAGACCTGTAGCTTCGACGTCGCCATGTCCCTAGGCTATGGCTTATGGGACGAACCCGCAATATGACGTTCACGTCGACATCGAAAGGATGCGCTGAACATCAAGGGAGGGGACGGAAGAGATGACAGAAAACCATCGCTGGTTGAACCAGCCGGCAAGCTGGCAAGGTGACGAAAAGGCACTGTCGCTCAAGACGGATGGCAATACGGACTTCTGGCGCGAGACCTTCTACGGGTTCGTTCGCGACAGCGGCCATGCCTATCTCGGATCGATCTCCGGCGATTTCACAGCATCCGCCACGATCATGGGCGCCTATGAGCAACTCTACGACCAGGCCGGGCTGATGTTGCGGCTTGACGAGGAGAACTGGATCAAGTGCGGCATCGAATATACCGACGGGCTGATGCATTTCAGTGTCGTCGTTACGCGCGGCGTCTCGGACTGGTCGGTCATCCCTCTTCAGGACGCCACGCCATCCGACGCGGTCGAGGTGCGGCTGACGCGCCATGGCGACGCGGTACGAGTGCAGTTCCGCTTAGGCGGCGCGCCCTGGCAGATGGCGCGGCTTTGCCCGTTTTCGGCGGCGGATGCGGAGATCGGTGTCATGGCCTGCTCTCCGGAACGCGCAGGCTTCGAGGCAAACTTCCGCGACTTCAGCGTCGGCCCGCCGATCGCCCGTGCGCTGCACGAGGACTGATGGCTCCACCTAAGGCATCGCGTCAATGCGAATGCACTTACGCGATCGCGCGCGGCGTCAGGCTGACTGGCCGGCAGGACTCGCGGATCATCAGGCGCCCCTGCAGCACGAGCCTGCGCGGTGCCGCCGGGCTCTTGCCTGAAAGACGGTCGAGGATGAGTTGCGCCGCCTGCTCGCCGATCGCCTGAACGGGCTGGGCGATCGTCGTCAGATGCGGCTGGAAAACGTCCGCCCAGGGGAAATCGTCGAAGCTTGCGACGGATACCTCTTCCGGGCACTTGAGACAGATATCGCGGATCGCCTTCATCACGCCGATGACCATCAAGTTGTTGGCGGAAAAGATTGCCGTCGGTCTCTCGGCGCTCGTGAGCAGTTGCATCGTCGCCTTGTAGGCATCCTTTTCGCGGAAGTTGCCGATCCGCACGAGATCGTCCTCGTAGGGTAGCTTGGCCGCTTCCAATGCGGCCTTGTAGCCGGCCAGGCGCTCGCGTCCCGTCGACGTTTCGAGCGAGCCCGAAATATAGCCGATGCGGCGATGCCCGAGACCGATCATATAGAGGGTCGCATCCTGAACCGCACGGCGGTTGTCGAGCACGACGGCATCGGTGTCGATTCCGTCCAAGAGCCTGTCGATCAGGACAGTCGGCAGATTTGCGCCGGCAATAATGCGCTTCAGCGTCTCGTCGTCTCCCGCAGGCGCGATGATCAGGCCATCCACGCTGCGATCGATCAGGAGCTCGATCTGTTCATCCTGCATCTCGACGTCCTCGTCGTTGCAGCAGAGCATCACCGCGTAGCCGGCTCGATGGAGGACGTCCTGGATCACCGCCACGACGTCGGTGAAGAAGGGGTTGGTGATGTCGGCCACCATCAGGCCGACCGTGCGCGTGGTGCCGAGCTTGAGGCTGCGGGCGATCGCGTTGCGCTTGTAGCCGATGACCTGGATCGCCTGTTCGATGCGGCTACGCAGTTCAGGGCTGACGGGAGCGGACCCGTTGATCACCGCGGAAACCGTCGCCACGGAGACGTTCGCGGCCTTCGCAACGTCGAGCATCGTGGGTGCGGTGGACTTTCGTGAATTCCGGCGACGCTGCGGCATCTTCCATCAAAACGTTTCGAAATGCAGTTGGGAGAACCTTATGTGAGCCGGGAAAACTGTGCAATAGCTGCATCATAACTGGATCGTTTAGCCGCTTGACACGTTCGAAACGTTTAGAATAGGCTGCCGGAAATAAGCGAAATAATCGTCAGATATCGGTGGTAGGGAGGCCGCCAATGTCATGCGCGATGATCTTCCGACGTTGCCGGGTTCCAACTCGCACGCAAGCGACGCGCAGCGCGTCGTCCTGACAGCCGAGGCGATTTCCAAATCCTTCGGCGGCATTGCCGCGCTCAAGGAGGTGCGGTTCGATCTGCGCGCCGGCGAGATCCACGCCCTGATGGGCGAAAACGGCGCCGGCAAGTCGACGCTGATGAAGATCCTTTCTGGTGTCTATCCCGATTATGACGGTGTCGTACGCGTTGATGGTACGCCGGTGCGCTTCTCGACAGTCAGGGACGCCGAAGCGGCCGGGATCGCCATTATCCATCAGGAGCTGAACCTTGTTCCGGAGCTCCGCGTCGCCGACAACATCTTTCTCGGTCGCGAGCGCGTGATCGCCGGCCTTTTCGTCGATCGCAAGGCAAGCCTCGATGCGTCGCGGGTGCTGCTGCGTCGTCTCGGCATCGACCTCGACCCAGAAGCCCGTGTCGGTCAACTCAGGGTCGGCGAGCAGCAGCTCGTCGAGATCGCCAAGGCGCTCTCGCTCGAGGCGCGTATTCTCATAATGGACGAACCGACCTCGGCGCTTTCGCCCGGCGAATGCCAGCGGCTCTTCAAGATCATGCGGCAGCTTGCTGCCGACGGCGTCGGTATTGTCTATATTTCCCACCGTATCGACGAGGTGATGCATTTGAGCGATCGCATCACCGTCTTTCGCGATGGCCGGCATGTCTGGACCCGGCCGAGGGCCGATCTCGATGAGGACTCGGTCATCGCCGCCATGGTCGGCCGCAGCCTGCTCGACGCACAACGTGTCGAACGGCCAACGGGCGGCGATCCCGTGTTGTCCGTGCGTGGTCTCTCGCTTTCGACGTCCAGCAGGCATGGTTGGCGCGACGTGCTGAAGGGTGTGAACTTCGACGTCAGCGGCGGCGAGATCCTCGGCATCGGGGGGCTGCTCGGTGCCGGGCGCACCGAAATCCTGGAAACGATCTTCGGTTCGAGCGAAGGCCGGCGCGGCGGCGAGATTCATCTCGATGGCACGCCGGTCGACATCCGCTCCCCGCTCGATGCGCGCCGCCTCGGCATCGCGCTGGTGACGGAGGATCGGAAAACGCAAGGGCTGCATCTCCACGATTCGATCATGGATAACGTGGCCCTGCCGTTGGTCGGCCGGTTGGCGCGTTTCGGCTTGCGGTCGTTCGATGCGGAGAATTCGCTCAGCAAGAAGGCCGTGCAGACGCTTGGCGTACGCTGCGGCAGCATCGACCAGATCGCAGGGACGCTTTCGGGCGGCAATCAGCAGAAGGTGGTGATCGGCAAATGGCTGGCCACCGGCCCGCGCGTGCTTCTCCTCGACGAGCCGACACGCGGTATCGATGTCGGCGCGAAACGGGAGATCTACGATCTCATCTTCTCGCTTGCCGGGGAGGGGCTGGCGATCGTGGTCGTGAGCTCCGAATTGCCGGAGCTCTTGCACCTTGCCGACCGTATCCTGGTGATGGCTGAGGGCCGTCAGACAGGGCTTATCTTCCGCGAAGAGGCGAGCGAAGAACGCCTCATGCAGCTCGCCGCTCCGCGAGGTGGTGTGCTTGGAAGGGCCGTTGCATGACATTTCTGAGACTTCTCTCCCAGACGAAACTCTATTGGGGTCTGATCGCCATCTTCCTGATAGGCGTTCTCTCCTCGCCGGTGACCTCGTCGGGCAGAAACATCTTTCTTTCCTCCGGCAATCTTCTCGACGTGCTGCGGCAAGTTTCGACCACCGGGCTCGTCGCCACCGGCATGACGGCCGTTATCCTCACCGGCGGGATCGATCTCTCCGTCGGTTCGATGATGGCGATCTGCAGCGTCGTTTGCGCCATGCTCTTGACGGTGCCTGGCGAAACCCCGGCGGTTTTCCTGGGAATTCCGGCTGTCGGCCTAGCCTCGCTTCTTGTCGGCGCGGTCGTCGTTCGCTTCGTTTTCCTCAACATCGAGAAAGCGCGGGGTGGGGAAGCCAATGTCAGGGACGTGCACCTCGATCGGATGCGTGGCACGCTCCTGCCCGCGGTTGGTGGCATCCTCTTGTGCGCGCTGGTGCTGAGTTTTCTGCTGCCGCAGGTGCAGACGAAATTCGGCGTGCTCGGCGTTCTCCTGGTCGCGCCTGCGGTGGGATTGCTTTTCGGCACGATCAACGGTGCCATCATCGTCGTCGGCAGGTTGCAGCCGTTCATCGTGACCCTGGCGATGATGGTGACGGCGCTTGGCATCGCCCGTCTGACAGCCGGTCAGAACAATGCGGTGCTGCCGGTTTACACCGGGACCAACGCCACTGCCGATTTCGACGTGCTTCGCCAGCTCGTCTTCGGCATTGTGCCGATGCCGGGCATCTTCTTCATTGTGGCAATCATTCTTTACAGCGTTGTTCTGCGCTTCACGCCCTTCGGTCGTTACGTTTATGCAATCGGTGGAAACGAGGAGGCGGCGCGGCTCTCCGGCATCAATGCCGGGCGGGTGAAGATAATCACCTATGCTATCTCCGGGCTGCTCGCCGGCATCGCGGCGGTACTCTATGTGGCCCAGTATCGGCAAGGCAAGCCGGACGCCGGCGCAGGACTGGAACTCGACGCAATCGCGGCCGTGGTGATCGGCGGCACGAGCCTTATGGGCGGGCGCGGCAGCCTCGCCGGGACGTTCTGCGGCGTCCTGATCTTCGGGCTGCTCTCCAATATCCTGCAGCTTCACAACATCAACTCCAATCTTCAGCTGGTGCTGAAGGGCGTGATCATCATCGGCACGGTGCTCGTTCAGGAGCGCAACGCCCACGATGTGCTTGCCCATTTGCGGCTGACGAGCCGACGCCCGGCGCAAAGCGAAACGGCCGCGGAGGAGCGGCCGTCAAGAGAGACCCTGTCTCTAACCATGGGAGGAAAAGAAGAATGAAACGTCGTGACATCATGAGACTGGCGGCCATTGCGACCGTTCTCGCGGCCTCCACCGCCCTCTTGCCGGGCAAGGATGCAGTCGCCCAGGACAAGAAGTGGCGGATCGGCTTCAGCCAGGCAACGACCATCGAGCCGTGGCGCGCGCAGTTCAACAAGGACATCATCGCAGAAGCGGCGAAGCATCCGGAAGTCGAGCTCATCATCACGGATGGCGAGGACAAGACGGAGAAACAGGTGGCCGACGTCGAGAATCTGATCCGTCAGGAAGTCGACGCGCTGCTCATCTCACCTAAGGAATCGGCCGGTCTGACGGGCGTTGTCCAGCAGGCGATCGACGCGAAGATCCCGGTTTTCGTTCTCGACCGCAACGTCGAGACCGACCAGTACACCCAATTCGTCGGCGGCGACAACAAGCTGATCGGCCGGGCGGCCGGCGAACACGCCGTCGAGCTCCTCGGCGGCAAGGGCAAGGCGCAGGGCAACATCGTAGAGATCTGGGGCGGCATGGGCACGCAGCCGGCGCACGACAGGCACGATGGCTTCCACGAATTCACCGACAAGGAGCCGGGCATCAAGCATCTGCTCGACCAACAGTCCGGCGATTGGAAGCAGGACCAGGCGTATAACATCATGGCAACCGCGCTCCGCAACAACGAGAAGATCGATCTCGTCTACGGCCATAATGATCCGATGGCCTACGGAGCCTATTTAGCGGCGAAAGACGCTGGCCGTGAGAAGGAAATCAAATTCCTCGGCATCGACGCGCTGCCTGGTGAAGGCGTGACCTGGGTCAACAACGGCGAACTCACCGCGACCTTCCTCTATGCGACGCCTGGTGCCGAGGGGCTTCGCCAGGCAATCAAGTTCCTGAACGGCGAGAAGGTCGAAAAGACCGTGACGCTCGACACGATGACCATCACCAAGGAAAACGCCGCGGAGATCATGAAGGCAAACGGCCTCTAAACGCAGCATACCGGGCGGCGTAATGCCGCCCGGTATGCTGTCGAAAACGTCGCCTACGAGTTGGCGCCTCCTCCGGGGACCAAGGCTTTGCAAGTGCATCTAGGCAAGCTGGTCGGGCAGTGGCAAAATCGCAACTAGAACATGCTAGGCGCTGCAGCGATAAGGTCGCAGAGCATGCAGCTCTTGCATTCCGTCCCGTGACACTGTTCTGTTACAAAATCGTCACAATCCGGGAGAGGGAGCATGTTCGACGGTAAGATCGAACTGTCGGATTGGTACCAATGCGGCGCGGGACATCAACGCAGCGTCTTCGCGCATCAGCTCTATCCAAATGTTTTGGTAAAGGTTCTGAAACCGGAATCGAGGGGAGAGGGCGGCACGCGCCGATCTAAGAGAAGGCTTCGGTTCCTCAACACGTTCAAGCGCTTCGGGGCATATCGGACGTTTCAGCGTGAGGTCGATGAATTCCTTGAGCAGGCGAGAAGGTTCTCTCTTGCCGATCGTGTCGAACTTCCCATCCCGAGGATATTCGGTTTCGCCAATACCGATTATGGCCTCGGTTTGATCGTGGAAAAGATAACGATGAGCAATGGGGAGCTAGCGCCCACCCTGCGTGAATTGGCGCTTTCGGGCCGGTTGACCGCAACACATCTCAAGATGATCGATGAGCTCTTCGAACGCTTTTGCCGGCTGCACATCGTCATGATGGACGTCAATCCCGGCAATTTCGTCGTTACGGATCGCCGGGGTTTCGAGGAACTCATCTGCGTCGATGGTACCGGAGAGAAGAGTCCTCTGCACATCTTCGCCTTCAGCCGCCGCATGAACGAGGCAAGGCTCCGGCGGATGCGCGCGAAGTTGCTTGCGAAGCTTGCCGGAACCCTGGCCTGCTCCGCCGCGGTGAGTGGAGATGAAAGTGTCCGCGCCGCCCTCGGACGGTACCGGCGGACAGACCAGCGAAATCGCTCGATAGGTCTTTCGCCGGATCCCGCCCTCTGACGGCGCCTTTCCAACACCGGCGCTGCACGGGGGAGGCGGCCGCCTTCATGCGAGCGGTTGAGAGCACGTTCGACGCCTTGCCATCGAGGTGCGCCTCACGCGCGGGATACTGCGCCGAAGCCAGCCAGCGAGGCGGCAGCGATTTCAGACGACAAAGATGCTTTGCCTCACCTTAGCTAAAAGCTGAACCCGCCAGGCGCGCCTTGGGCGACATTTGGAAACCACATGCCTTCGGCGCTACGCCAGCCGACAACAGGAATATCGCATTTGCGATCGAACTTGCCGATAGGCGCCTGGCGTATACAATTCTCTTCGGTCCGGAATTTGTGGCCGGGAATCTGGATCGTACTGTCTTGCGCATAGGAGATAGCGCATGATGACAGGGCCAGCGCCGTCAAGGCGGACAGGGTGCTCTTCGGCATAGTAAGTTCTCCCCCATTTCAGCAAATGCTGATTTTACATCAGACGGGGAAGGTTGGCCTTTAGCCTTTCCGAACTAGCTCGGACGGAGCACCTCTCCGCTCTTGGCCGCAGACGGAGTCCAATTGCTCTTGATATCGTTTGCGCTGCTATTATCATGGCCGTATGCGACGTTCGAAGCGGTTCCCTTGGATGGAACGGGCGAGAGCCCAGGCAGGATGACGAGTACGTCGCGATCGGAGCTGCAGCGGACCCGGCCAATCCATCTGCAGCTCTGTTTATTTTTGAGGGTCTGCATGGTTCCTTAAGCTTTGGGCCCGTCTATTTCATCCCTTAGCGCATCATCGAGAGCGCGGCGGCGAAGAAATCCTCGCCACCGAAATTACCCGACTTCAGGGCCAGAAGCATGTCGCCCTGAGGGTTGCCGATCGTCCGGAGCACCGGCACGCCGGGCGCGATTTCCGGGCCGATCAGGAAGGCCGGGATGGCAAGCTGATCCACTGCCGCACCGGAGGTTTCTCCGCCGGCGACGACGAGACGCCGCACACCTCTTGCCACCAGTTCGGCAGCGATTGCCGACGTGGCGGCCTCGATCGCGCGCCCCGATATCTCACGCCCATAGCGCGATTGCAGCCGGGAAACGGCCTCCGGCGTTGCGCTTGCGGCAATGATGACGGGGCCCGCGTCCCTTCGTTCTCCCGCCCAGGCGAGCGCGGCGGAGATCTCGTCCGAAGCTGCGGTGAGCAGTTTTTCGGGGTCGAGCCTCAAGACAGGCATTGACTGCTCGGCAACGGCAAGCTGGCGAAGGGTCGCCTTGGAGCAACTGCCGGCGATGATGGCGGCATGCCCCCCGACGGGGCGGATGGCATCAGCCGCGGCGGTGGCCTTCGGCGGCACGCGACCGGAACGCACCACTGCGCGCGCGAGCCCGAGGCCGAGACCGGATGCGCCGGTCGAGACCGGTGTCTTGAGTGCCGCTTCGCCGAGGATTTCGAGGTCACGCTCGAAGATCGCGTCCGCGATTGCCGCAGTGACGCCTTCTGCCCTGAGCGTATCGAGCCTCGCTCGCACGGCTGGCGCCCCGGTCGATACCGTCGCCAGGTCGACAAGCCCGATACGGCCGCGTGATTGCCGAGCCATGACGCGAACCAGATTGGCGTCGTGCATGGGATTGAGCGGATGGTCTTTCAGCGGGCTCTCGTTCAGCGGCTCCGTACCGACGAAAAGGTGCCCGAGATAGACGGTGCGTCCCGTCTCCGGGAAGGCAGGCGTGACCAGCACGACGCCGCCGCCTGCCGCAGTGCTGAGGGCCTCCGTGACCGGGCCGATATTGCCGGCGTCGGTGGAATCGAAGGTCGAGCAGATCTTGTAAAGCACATGGCCAGCGCCGTGGTCGCGCAACCACTGCTCGGCTTGGCCCGCAGCCACGACGGCTTCATCGGCCGGGACCGAGCGGATCTTCAGCGACACGACGACGGCGTCCACGTCGGGCAATGCCAGCGACGGATCGGGAATGCCGACCGTCTGCACGGTGGTCAACCCATTCTTCGTCAGCGTGTTTGCGAGGTCCGAGGCGCCGGTGTAATCGTCAGCGATCGTTCCGAGCAGGATGGTCATCAGCTAGCTCCGGGAAAACGGCTTGAACCAGTCAAGGCCATCAAGTGTCCGGCCGCGCGGGACATATTCGCAGCCGACGAAACCATCATATCCGAGCCTGTCGATTTCCTCGAACAGATAGGCACAGTTCAGCTCTTCGCCGTCGGGTTCATGGCGGGAGGGGATGCTCGCGACCTGAATGTGGCCGGTCATCGGCAACAGGCGACGCAGCGCCATTGTGACGTCGCCGTGCAGGACCTGGCGGTGATAGATGTCGAACTGGAGCTTGAGGTTCGGCAGGTCGAGTTCTGCGATAAGCCGCTCGGCGGTGCCAAAGTCGTTCAGGAAATAGCCCGGCATGTTTCGTCCGTTGATCGGTTCGATGAGCAGATCGATGCCGTTCCCCGCCAGCCGTTCGGCTGTGTAGACAACGGAGCGCCGGTAGCAGGACGCGGCTTCTTCGTCCTCACTGCCGGCGAGGCCCGCCATCAGGTGCAGCCGTTTGACGCCCGTCGCAGCGGCATAGTCGAGCGCCCGTTCCACGCCGGACGTCAGTTCATCGAAGCGGCCGGGCAGCGCTGCGATGCCGCGCTCGCCGGCCGCCCAATTGCCGGGAGGCAGGTTGAAAAGCGCCTGTTGCAGGCCGTTGCGGGCTAGCCGCCCGGCGATGGCGTCCGGCGCAGCCTCGTAGGGAAACAGATATTCGACGGCGGTAAATCCTGCGTCCGCTGCCGCGTCGAAGCGATCGAGGAACGACCACTC
>NZ_JASKLR010000012.1 GCF_030124325.1 Sinorhizobium sp. 8-89 | reverse complement strand
CGGGGTCACGGTGCCTTTCCGCCTCAGCTGAAAGAAGATGGTCGCAGATCGCGGCGATAAGTCGGTCTGCGGCAGAATCGTGGCTCGCCTCCGCCAACTGCGCGCCTGGCACGGCGACCACCGGCACGACGACCACTTCATGTCGCTCCACGGCGGGGACCCAGGCCTGCGGTGCGACCGGGGATCTGAGCGCCGCATCCCGCTCGGCGTCGAGCTGGATTAGCGACAGCGAGAAACCGTTCAT
Organism: Sinorhizobium sp. 8-89; assembly: GCF_030124325.1. GTDB lineage: Bacteria > Pseudomonadota > Alphaproteobacteria > Rhizobiales > Rhizobiaceae > Sinorhizobium. Next base: position 169,142 of record NZ_JASKLR010000012.1, on the reverse strand, counting down.
GTTGAGTGCGGTCATCAACGGCGCCGGGCCGATAGTCAATTTTACGCGCTCGGCAAGCGAGGAGGCGAGAACGGTGTGGGCTATCAATCCCATTTCGATCGGTGGCACCGAGCCGAGATTGTTGATGAGCAGCGCGTAGTCGCCATCGCCCGGAAGCGCGGCCGAAAGCCGCTCCGACATTGTCGAGACGATGCTCCGCGCCTCTTGCAGCGCAATGCGCTCGGCGCCCGGCTCGCCGTGGATGCCGAGACCGAGTTCGCCCTCGTCCGCGCCCAACCGCTCGGAATGCACCTGCCCGGGAATGGAGCAGGATGAAAGCGAAACACCGAGGGAAACAATGCTGCCGGCCGCCGAACGGGCAGCGGCCGCGATCTTCTCGAGGTCGGCGCCGCCTTCGGAGAGATATCCCGCGATCTTGTGAACGAAAAGGGTTCCGGCGACTCCGCGCGGCTGGGCAAGATCGGGAAGCGCGATATCGTCGGCGACGATCACCATTTCGACGCGGAAGCCTTCGACGCTCGCCTTCTCGGCCGCCAGTCCGAAATTTAGCCGGTCACCGGTATAGTTCTTGACGATCAGAAGACAGCCCTTCGGCCCCGTCACCGCCCGGATCGCCGTCAAGACGGCGTCGACGCTTGGAGACGCGAAAATTTCGCCCGACACGGCTGCCGTCAGCATGCCGCGGCCGACGAATCCGGCATGCGACGGTTCATGACCGGCGCCGCCGCCCGATATCACCGCGACACGATCCTTATTCCAATCTCCGCGCAGGATGACCTTGATGTCGGGATAGGTATCGAGACGGGCGAGACTTCCGACCGGCGCCGTCTGCAAAAGACCATCCAGCGCCTCGGTAACGATGTTTTCCCTTCGGTTGAAAAAGTGCTTCATTGTTTTCTTCCCGTCTGTTCGTCTCGAATGTTCATGTTGTTCTTTAAGGTCATCGGAGCCGTTCGCCGTCCGTGCCGAAATAAAGCGGCTGCTTCAGCGTAAGACTGACGCGATCGCCCGGTTTGACCGACAGATACGGGTCGGCGAGCGTCACGATCTTGTGGCCCTCGACGCGGATATGGAGGTGGTTCTGATCGCCGAGATGCTCGATCCAGTCCACTTCGGCGTTCGCCGCCCCGGCTGTTGCGATCTCCAGGTGCTCGGTCCGGGCGCCGACCGTTCGCGCACCGGTCGGCGCCGAGGCCCCGGGCAGCAGATCGACGGGCAGGAGGTTAATGTGTGGCTGGCCAAGGCGCGCTGCCACGTGCAGGTTGGCGGGGTCCGCATAGATCTCCCTGGGCGTGCCGACCTGAATGAGACGGCCCTCCGAAAGAATGCCGATACGATCCGCCATCGTCATCGCCTCGACCTGGTCGTGAGTGACGTAGAGAAGCGTGGAGTTCAAGTCCTTCTGGATTCGCTTCAGTTCCAGCCGCAGCTCGGCGCGAAGCTTCGCGTCGAGCGATGAAAGCGGCTCGTCCATCAGGTAGATGGCGGGCCGGCGCACAAGCGCGCGGCCGATGGCGACGCGCTGCATCTCACCACCCGATAGCCTTGTCGAGCGGTTTTCAAGCTTGTGGTCGATGCGGACCATGCGCGCCACCTCGCGCACCCGATGGTCCACCTCGTCGCTGCTCAGACGACGGGCGGGAGAGCGCAGCGGAAAGGCGAGATTGTCGTAGACGCTTAAATGCGGATAGAGCGAATATTGCTGGAAGACGAAGGCGATGTCGCGCTCGGCCGGCGATTGCCGGCCGACATCCGCGCCGGCAATCGTCACCCGCCCCTTGTCAGGCCTCTCGAGGCCGGCAATCAGGCGTAGCGTGGTTGTCTTGCCCGCACCCGTAGGCCCAAGCAGCACAACGAACTCGCCATCCTTGATGGTAAGCGAAAGATCGTCGACAGCCGCCGCATCGCCGAACGTCTTAGCGATGCCGTGAAGGATGACTTCAGCCATTGCGGGCCTCCGCGTAGAGGGATGACGCTATCGCCCTGCCCGATCGGCAGTCGAAAACGGCAAGCTTTGCGGGATTGAATTCCAGCCCCACGGTTTCGCCGAGCCTGAAGCTGCGGTCCGCCGAGACGCGCGCCTTGACGATGCCTGAGGCGGTTTCGACCGCGACGATCTGGTTCGTGCCGAGATACTCGCTGCCATAGACCCCGCCGCGAAGACGAGAGCCGTCGCTGAAGCGGATATGTTCCGGACGGACGCCGAGGGCCAACTCGCCCGGCGACACGTCCTCAGCCACTTCGGGCACGGCGACATCGACGCCGTTCAGGACCACCGATCGCATGCCCCGATGCAGCCCGGAGGTAAAGCGCATGAAATTCATCGGCGGCGAGCCGATGAAATCGGCGACATACATGGATGCCGGCCGGTTGTAGATCTCCTGTGGAGTGCCGAACTGCTCGATCACCCCGTGGTTCATCACCGCGATCTTGTCGGCCATGGCCATGGCCTCGTGCTGATCGTGGGTGACATAGACCGTCGTTGCATGGATGCGATTGTGCAGTTCGCGCAACTCATGGACCATGACCTCGCGGAACTCGGCGTCGAGCGTCCCGAGAGGTTCGTCCATCAGGAAGCATTTGGGTCGGCGGATGATCGCCCTTCCGAGCGCGACGCGCTGCCGATCGCCGCCGGCGAGACCGGAAACCGACCGGTCAAGAATATGATCGATGCGCAACAACCTTGCGGTCTCCTCGACGCGGGCGCGGATTTCTGCCCTGGGCACGCCTTGGGAAAGGAGCGGAAAGCCGATGTTCCTGCGCACGTTCATGTGCGGATAGAGGGCGAAGAGCTGGAACACGAAGGCGATGTCGCGCGCACTGGCGCGGTTGAATGTGACGTCCTCGCCATCAAGAAAGATCTTGCCGCTGGTTGGAAGCTCGAGTCCGGCAATCATTCTGAGCGTGGTCGTCTTCCCGCAACCCGAAGGGCCGAGCAGCGCCAGAAATTCTCCATCCGCCACCGTGAAGCTCGAATCCTCCACTGCAGCAAACTCGCCGAATTGCTTGCGAAGATTTACAATTCTGATCTCGGACATCGTTCACTCCGGGAACTTCGAAACGATGATGAACATCACCGTTCCGGCGAGCAGGGCCGCAAGCGAATAGGTGTAAAGCACCAGCAGGAACGGCTGAAAGAGCATCAGAAACCCCGCGGAGATCAGCACCGTCGCGATATTTTCCATGGGGCCGCGCCGTATGAAGAACGGTCGCTTCTGCCGGGGCGGACAGGTGGTTAGCCGGTGGTTCGTCATTTGCGGACCGCTCCGAAAGTAATGCCGCGCAGCAACTGCTTGCGCAGGATGATGGTGAAGACAAGGATCGGCATCAGGAAGATCGTCGTGCCCGCGGCAACCGCCGGCCAGTCCTGCCCGCCCTCGCCTATAATGGTAGGAATGAAGGACGGAGCCGTCTGGGCAGAGCCCGAGGTCAGCAGCACCGCGAACGCGTATTCGTTCCACGCAAAGATCAGGCAGAAAATCGCGGTCGCCGCAATTCCGGTGGTGGCCTGCGGCAGGACGACCTTCCAGAAGGCCTGCAGGCGCGTGTAGCCGTCGATCATTGCGGCTTCCTCGTATTCGCGGGGGATTTCGTCGATGAACCCCTTGAGAAGCCAGACGGCGAGCGAGACGTTGACGGCAGTGTAGAGAAGGATCATGCCGAGCGCCGTGTCGGAAAGGCCGAACTGCCGGTACATCAGGTAGATCGGGATCGCGACCGCGATCGGCGGCATCATCCGGGTCGAGAGAATGAAGAACAGGAGGTCGTCGGCAAGGGGCACGCGAAACCGCGAGAAGCCATAGGCTGCAAATGTCCCGAGCAAGACGGCAAGGAAGGTCGAGCCGAAGGCGATGACCAACGAATTGCCAAAGCGCGGCCAGTAGTTCGAAGGTCCGGCAATGACCATGTTGCGGCTGCGGGTGATCTCGTCGCAGGTGCCGGTCGGCGGCGGAAGCGATTGGATATAGTCCGGCGTCTGCCGGGTGCGCGTGGTGAAGAGGTTGCAATAACCCTCGAGCGTCGGGCTAAAGACGATCTTCGGCGGATAGCTGATCGAGTCCGGCGGCGACTTTATGCTCGTGAGAAAGATCCAGGCGAGCGGGATCATCGTCACCAGCGCATAGAGGATGACGATCGCGCCGGCGATGCGCTTGCTGGTCGGTGTCGGCTCGACCACGGAATGGGCGGCGTTGACGGAACTCATCTCTGCTTCACCTTGTTCAGGGCTTTGACATAGATGTTGGCAAGGCCGAACACTGCGACGAAAAGGATAATCGCGAAAGCGGAGGAGCGTCCGGTCAGCCAGCTTTCGAACGCCTCTCGTTTCAGCGTGATCGATGCGACCTCCGTGGTCGAACCGGGCCCGCCGCCGGTCAGAAGCATAACCATGTCGAACATCTTGAAATTCTCGATGCCGCGGAAAAGCACTGCGAGCATGATGAAGGGCAAGGCCATCGGCACGGTGATCGACCAGAATTGCCGCCAGGCCGAGGCGCGGTCGACCTCCGCCGCCTCGTAGATATAGTCCGGTATCGATCTGAGGCCGGCGAGGCAGATCAGCATGACGTAGGGCGTCCACATCCACGTATCGACGATGATGATCGCCCATGGTGCCAGCGAGACAGAGCCGAGCATCTCGAAGGATGACGGCGGAATGCCCGAAAAATACGAGACGATATAATTGAAGAGCCCAATCTGCGGCTGGTACAGGAACCGCCAGAAATTGCCGACGACGGCGGGCGACAGCATCATCGGGATCAGGATCACCGTCGTCCAGAACGCATGGCCGCGGAACTTGCGGTCGATGAGATAGGCAAGTGAGAACCCGATGACCGTCTGCAGCAGAATGGTCCAGAAGACGAAATGTGCCGTTGTCTGCATCGCGATCCAGATATCGGGATCGTTCAACACGCGTTGATAGTTGCGCAGGCCCACGCCTGTAATTTCGGCGTTGGGCCGGTTCGCGCGGAAATTCGTGAAGGACAGGTAGACTGCCCAGATCAGCGGAAAGATGTTTATCGCGAGCAGCAGTGCAATCGTCGGCGTTATGAACAGCCAGGCGATGGCGCGGTCCGAGAGGCCGCGAACGCGCCTTGCGATCACTGTGGGTGTGGAGCGGACAAGAACCTCGGCTGATCGCTCCGCGATGGTGGAAGGGGCATCAGTCACAGAAATCACCTGAATGAAGCAAGGGGTCGGGCGCCGGTCATGGCGGCCCGAACGACGACGTCCGGGCCACCTTCCTGGGAGAACCATTTCATCGCAAACTCAGAGCGGGATGAGGAAAAGTGTGTGCGGTTTTCCGCTCGCACCACGCTCTAACTCACTAGAATCGAGCATGTCTTGCGATTCTGGGTGATCTAGAGCTTGCCTTCGTCCTCGAAGATTTCCTTCCAGTCGCTGACCAAAGCATCCAGGGCCTCCTGTGCCGTACCTTGATCTGCGACTACATAGTCGTGCAGTCGCTTCTGCATGGCCTGCAGCAGGATGGCGTAGGACGGTTCCTGCCAGAAATCCTGCACCTGATTCATGGCGAGCAGGAAGTCGGCAGCAAATGGTTGGCTTTCCTTGAAGGACGGATCGTTCAGCACCGCATTGTGAACGGCATAGCCGCCGAGCGACCACCACTTCTTCTGGACGTCTGGCTGGGCGAACCATTTGATGTAGGCGAGCGCGCCGTCCATGTTGTCGGTATTGGCAACGACGGACATTCCCTGACCGCCGAGAGTCGATGCCGCAACCTTCTGCTTAGGATTGACGAAGAAGCCGATCTTGTCTCCGCCGACCTTCTCGTCCTTGTAGAGGCCGGGGAAGAAGGCAAACCAGTTCATGGCCATTGCGACCTGACCGGATTTGAAGGCGTCGAGGCCCTCGGTCATGTAGCTGTCGGTGTATCCCGGCGGCTGGCAGCACTTGTAAAGCGCCTTGTAGGCTTCGAGACCTGCGACGGCATCTGCTGAATTGACGGCGCCCTCCATGTCATACTTGCCGGCGGTGCTTTCGTATTTGAAGCCATAGGAGTAGAGCGCGGACGTCGCGCCCATGGCAATGCCCTCGGAGGCGCGCTCCGTGAAGATCGCCGCGCCATAGACCTTCTGGCCGTCAATCTCCCGGCCGGTGAAGAATTCAGCAACCTGCTTCAACTCGTCCCAGGTCTGAGGCGGACCGAGATCGCGGCCATGTTTTTGCTTGAACTCGGCTTGCAGTTCGGGCTTGGCAAACCAGTCCTTGCGATAGAACCAGCCATTGGCATCGCCCATCGCCGGCAGCGCCCAATAGTTCGGCGTACCCTTCGGCCAGGTGGAATAGGCATTGACCGCGGCCTCTGCGAAATCGCTCATCTTGATTCCTTCCTTGTCGAAGAAATCGTTGAGCTTCACGTAATAGCCGTTTTCGGCCGAACCGCCGATCCACTGGCTGTCTCCGATCAGCACGTCGCAGAGTTTGCCGCCGGAGTTGAGTTCGTTAAGCACCCGGTCCGCGAAGTTCGGCCACGGCACGAACTCGAACTTCATCGTCGTGCCGGTTGCGGCGGTAAAGTCCTTGGATAATTCCACCAGCGCGTTTGCCGGATCCCAGGCCGCCCAGCAAAGCGTCAATTCATCCGCCTTCGCCATTGCCGGTAGCGCCGCCGACAGCACGAGTGCCGACGACATGCCCATCAGAACCTTCATCATCTTCCGCATGTATTCCTCCCAGATACAGGAACCGACGAAACGCCGATTTCGGAAAATTCTCCCTTCGATGAATGCCCAGCACGGTCACTCCCTTATGTTGAGCAATATGTTGAGTGAAATACATTCTACTAAACATGGCAAGCGTAATTCGTCGCTGCGGCGCACCATGGTCGCGCGAGGGAGGCTCCCCGGCGGCGTACCGCTGAGCCTGGTGAAGGAAAAAGGAAGTTTGGAGACGGGCGACTATAGGTTGCGCAGGGAGGACGCGAGACTTTCCGACCGGCCCGCACGGCGGGAACCGGTCGGCTTGTCCGTCAAATTTCTACGGTCAGGAAGTTAGATAACGGCAGCTGCAATGCAGATGCGATACGCTTTAGTCTTGCTGGATTCTTATCCAAGCCACTTTCGATTTCACTGATTTCGACGTTGGCAAGGCCACAGGTGACAGCAAGATCTTCGATGCTGTAGCCGACGGCCTCACGAGCAGCCCTGACGCGGGCGGCAACGTCGTTGGCTGCGACGGCAGCGGCTTGCTTGCTGTCAAAACTGGAGAGTGAAATAGACATAAATGTCTCCTTCTCTTGGCATTGAATTTTTATAAATTCGATGTTGAGGGGGGCGACAGGCGCCTTGGCGACGGCGGTAACGTTTTATGTCATCATTGTAACATAGACAAGCCACCATACGGCGAAACGTACCTCAACGGCTTCGCCTCGCTTCGTTCAAATCGAATGCAATCACGCTTGTAGCTCGTTGGGGCACGCTCACGGGGTTTGCTTTATCCACAGGGCGAGAGATCCTCTCCCCGCCCAGCAAAACCCTGTTCCCTGCACGCGCCGTTGGCCATAAACTGCAAGCATGATCGTTTTTAGTTTCGCTGCATTTCAGCACGTCCAGATCTTCAGTGGCATATTTGCATTGCATAGGCTGCTGCTCGACGCTGAAACGCGATATCGCGACGGCGGCAACGAGTCCGAATTTCCCGGTGCTCCGCGGAATAGACAGCCGCCGCCTCCTGAAACCGGCGACGCCGGTTTGACACGGCATCCGACCGAGTTGTGTCCGTCACCGGATCCAGTGCGACCGCAAGATCCTTCAATACGATGGCGGTATCCAGGCTGGGCAATGGCCCGGCCTGGAATACCCGAACGGCTTTGATGGGCTGCCCCTTCTGAAGGGAAGGAACTGAAGATGACGAATCAAGCCGGAGCGAACGTAGCGCCCAAGCCCCCGGGAGCGGAGGGCACGACCCTCCGAGACCAGTTCGCCATGATGCGCCACGCCTTCATGGCGTCCCCGCTGCTGAAGCCAATCCTGTGGCTCACGGCCGGCAGCTTCGCGATCATCATCGCGACAGCGATCGGACAGATCATCCTCAACCGCTGGAACCGACCTTTTTTTGACGCGATCGAGCGGCGCGATCTCGACGCCTTTTTCTATCAGCTCTTGTTGTTCGTCGGCATCGCCGGTGGCCTGCTGGTGCTCAATGTCACGCAGCAATGGCTCAATCAGATGGTGCGTTTGAAGCTGCGCGAGGGATTGACGCTCGACCTGATCAACGAATGGATGCGGCCGCTGCGCGCCTTCCGGCTTGCCAACTCCGGCGCAATGGGCATCAATCCGGACCAGAGAATGCAGGAAGACGCGGGCCATCTTGCCGATCTCACCACGGACCTCGGTTTCGGCCTTCTCCAGTCGTCCATCCTACTCACGTCTTTCGTGAGCGTCCTCTGGGCGCTTTCAGCAGGCTTTGTTTTCCACATCGGCGGCTACTCGCTCGAGATTCCGGGCTATATGGTCTGGGCAGCGATCCTTTACGCTGGCTCGGCATCTTGGCTGAGTTGGCTTGTCGGGCGGCCGCTGATCACCTTGAACGGCGACCGCTACGCGCGCGAAGCGGAACTGCGTTTCTCGCTGATGCATGCCAACGAACATATCGACGCCATCTCGCTTGCCGGAGGCGAAACCGGCGAGCGGCGGCGTCTGGAGCTCGATCTCGCGACCGTGCTCGGCGCCATGCGCAACATCTACCGTGCCCAGATCAATCTTGCATGGGTCCAGGACGGCTACGGCTGGGTCACGGTCGTCGCGCCGATCCTGGTCGCCGCGCCTGTCTATTTCGCCGGCGAAATCAGCTTCGGCGGCCTGATGATGGCCGTCGGCGCCTTCAACCAGGTTCATACGTCGCTCAAATGGTTCGTCGCCAATATCAGCGCCATCGCCGACTGGCGGGCGACGCTTCTGCGCGTCGCGGCCTTCCGCCGCGCGCTGATCATGACCGACGTCCTGCATGACGCGGAAAAACGGATCGAGTTCGTCGAGAATGACACAAACAAGCTGACCTTCGACAATCTCGAGGTCGCATCATCGAGCGGAAGCACCAGGCTTGCCGAACCGCATATCGAGATCGGCGCGGGTCAGCGCGTGATCATCAGCGGCGATCCCCGTGCGGGAAAAACGCTGCTGTTCCGCGCCCTTGCACGGCTCTGGCCGTGGGGAGGCGGGCGCGTCGGGATGCCGGCTGGCGAGATGGTGGCATTCATCCCGCGCTCGCCGTATTTCCCCCGCGGCAAGCTGCGCGACGCACTTTCCTATCCGCGAGCCGGTGCCTTCTCGGACGCGAGCCTCGTTGCAGCGCTTTCCAAGGTTGGACTCGACCAGCTGACCACGCTGCTCGATCGCGAAGCGCGTTGGGAGCGCGAACTCAGCGATGACGAACAACGTTCGCTCGCCTTCGCACGACTTATCCTCCATCGGCCGCGATGGGTGATCCTCGACGAAGCGCTCGAGACGATGGATGGGGAGGCCATGAAGCTGGCCCTGTCCATTTTCGAAGACGACCTCCGTGAGACCGCCGTCGTCAAGATAGGCCGCACACCGCGGAACGGCGCCCTCTTCTCCCGCGTCATCCATCTCGTGAAGGATCCCGAAGGCCCGGTTCTCAAGCCTATTCGCTTTGGTGGCAGCGCGCACGAGAAGGAGGTGGCGGCGAGCGTTGCTCCTTGACGGACGCCGTCGGGTTCAGACAAAGCCAAGAAAAGCGCGCGTATCGGTTTTCCGTCCGGAACTGCGTGGTTTCAAAGAGTTCGATCATTTCACTGGAACAAGTGAAATGGCCTAGACGCCGCGCTTGTTGCCCCAGAGCAGCACGTGCAGTTGCGGCAGGACGCGCGCCTCGAACCAGCGGTCTTCGGTGACCTTGGCGACCAGCCAGCGCATGCGCTCCATCACGCCATCAATGTCGATCGCCGCGTCGTCGTCATCGGGGGGCGGCGGTGTGTGGTTGCCGGGTTGCAGATAGACGGGCAGTTGCGGATAACGTTCGGCCGTCGCTCTGGCATAGGTATAATCCGCCTCGTCGAAGACGACGATCTTCAGCACCGTTTGCGGCCTGCCCTGAGACAGGCGGAGACAGGCGTCGAATGCCTGCCAGTCCGTTTCCATCGAGCTTGACGGTGATTTCGGGCTCAGCACCAGCACGTCGAGATCGGCGAACCAGTCCCGGGCAACCGACCCCTGCGTTTCGAGCGCAAAACGATAGCCTTCGCTATGACCGCGAGCGATGAGTTCCCCAAGCGGCTGGATTGCCGGATTACCGCCGGAGAGCGAAACCATCACCGATTTGCCGCCGGAGAGCCGCGTAATCTCCCGCCAGACATCTTCGGCGGACATCGTCCGCCATTCGTCGCGATAGCGGCTGTCGACCGCATGCAGGCTGTCGCACCAGGAGCAGCGATAATCGCACCCACCGGTCCTGACAAAGACGGTCGGCAGGCCGATCAGCACGCCCTCACCTTGTATCGTCGGCCCGAAAATCTCGCTGATGCGGATCTCCGCAGATCTGTCGGCGGTCATGGCCGGTATTCCGCCCAGGTCTTGGCAGTCTCGCTGACGCGCACCGCGGTCGTCTCCGGAAGCCGCGCCTTGCACCAGTCGTAGAAGTGCTGCGCCAGGCATTCTGCCGTCACCCTGCCGTGGCCGAGAACGTCATTGAGATGCCGGTGATCGAAGGTCTCATCGATGTAGTGCTTCAACGGAGCGAGCTCATGATAGTCGCGGACGAAACCATGTTCGTTCAAGGTTTCAGCCGAAAGCTCGACCTCGACGATATAGTTGTGCCCGTGCAATCGGGCACACTGATGTTCGGCCGGCAGGCTCGTCAGTTGATGCGAGGCGGAAAAATGGAACTCCTTGGTAATGCGGAACATCATTTGACCTCCTCGGCGGAAAAGGCGCCGGTGGCGGCTGCCCAGAAATCCGGATCGTCGTATTCGGTCGGATCCTCGACACCCGCCAGATGAAAGGCCTCGCGCCGTTCGACGCAGGTGCCGCAACGGCCGCAATGGCGCACCCCGCCCTTGTAGCAGGACCAGGTCTCTGCAAATGGAGTTCCCTTCCTCGCCCCGTCGGCGACGATCTCGGCCTTCGAGACGTTGACATACGGTGCGTAGAGGGTGACGTCGGCGTAGCCCTCCAGCGCGTGGTTCTGCATGGTCTGGAAGGCGCTGATGAATCCCGGCCGACAATCGGGATAGATGAAGTGGTCTCCGCCATGCACGGCAGTCGCGACCGCGTCTGCCTTGCGGGCGGCGGCAACGCCGAAGGCGATGGCGAGCATGATGGCGTTGCGGTTCGGCACCACCGTCACCTTCATCGTTTCCTCGGCGTAGTGCCCGTCCGGCACGTCGACATCGTCGGTCAATGCCGAACCGCTCAAGGAGCGGCCGATCTCGCGGATGTCGATGATCTGGTGAGAGACGCCGAGACGTTCGGCGCAGGCGGCAGCGAAATCCAGTTCCTTTCGATGCCGTTGGCCGTAGTCGAACGACAGCAGGCCGACAAGTTCGTGTTCCGCCGCCACCTTGTACGCAAGCGAAACGGAATCCAATCCGCCGGAGCAGATCACAATGGTTTTCATGACAGGTGTCCTTGTTTTGACCGGGTAGGCTGCGACCGGAGTGTTACCTGCGGGCCTTTTAGGCCAAACGGCACGACTTGTGAATACCCGTGGGGGGAAGACACGAAGTCTGTCCCACGGCCAAAGGCGACCCCGCCCTGAGCGTCTCCAGCGTCGCCCCGAGTCCGGGAGTCCAGGAGGCTGGATCGCATCCCGAACCTGCAGAACCATGGCAACCCGTGTAGCTGCCTGGCGCATCCACCGAATTGGCGGTGCTGCCAGCGGTCACGCCGTCTGCGAGCATGCGCGGCCGCTCGAACCGCAGATCGCCGGGCTATCGCCGCCGCCTCACATGCTCGATCAGGGCGCGCAGCTTGGGGGCAAGGTTCCGTCGGTTGGGAAAATAGAGGAAAAAGCCGGCAAACGGCGGGCAATACTCCTGGAGGAGAGGCACCAGTTGCCCAGACAAGACATAGGGGCTGAAGGTGTCCTCCATGCCGAAGGTTATGCCGCCCCCTGCACAGGCCGTGCGGATCATCAGCCACATATCATTGGTGGTAATCTGAGGATTGACCGCGACGTCGAACTCGCGTCCATTTTCACTGAATTCCCAGCGGTAAGGCGCAGTCTGCGGTGCAGGACGCCAGCCGATACAGCGATCTGCGCCAATTCAGATGGATGCGACGGCCGGCCGAAGCGCTCGATATAAGAGGGTGCGGCAACTGCGGTCTGACTTTGTTCGCCGGATACCGGGATAGCGATCATGTCCTGGTCGATCACTTCGCCGAGCCGCACCCCTGCATCGTATCCTTCGGCCACGATGTCGAATTCCTCGTCGGTAACGGTCACGTCGATCTGGACCGCAGGGTAGGCGTTCGCAAAGCTCGCCAGCAGCGGTCCTGAAATGAAACGCTCCGCAATCGAGGACACTGCCAGTCGCAAGAGGCCGCTCGGGGCGGTATCCCGATCCGCGGCTGCATCCAGAGCGGAGCCGACCTCCGCAATGGCTGGTGCCACGCGCTGGTAAAGCTGGTCGCCTGCCTCTGTCAGGCTGACGCTGCGCGTTGTGCGCCGAAAGAGCGCGACGCCAAGCCGATCTTCGAGGCGTCGGATCGTCTGGCTCACCGCCGACCGGGTGATACCCAGGTGCTCGGCGGCCGCGCGAAAGCTTCGCGCCTCCGCGACGGCCAGAAAAACAGAAATACCGGTCAGGTCGACAGCCATTGGTTATCCCAGCTTACCAGCCTGGTCATGATTGGGCAAATTGTCCGCTCCTTTGAGTGTCTCTACGTTTGGCTCGTTGGAATTTGGAGATGACCAGAATGACACTCGATAACTACAGGTTGTTAGGACGCTCGGGCTTGCGTGTTTCGCCCATGAGCCTCGGCACCATGACCTTCGGGTCGGATTGGGGGTGGGGCGCCGGTATAGCCGAAGCCCGCCGCATCTTCGATCTCTACGTCGATCGGGGCGGCAACTTCATCGATACCTCGGTGAATTACACCGACGGCGCCGCCGAATGCTTCCTCGGAGAATTCATCGGCGAGAAGCGTGAGCGGCTCGTCATTGCGACGAAGTTCACGATGGCCCGCGAGCCCGGCAACCCGAATTCGGGCGGCAACCATCGCCTCAACATGATGCGATCCGTCGAGCAGAGCCTCCGGCAGCTCGGCACCGATCGCATCGACCTCTTCTATCTGCACGGATGGGACTTTACGACCCAGCCTGAAGAGGTCATGCGGGGCCTCGACGATCTCGTTCGGTCGGGACAGATTCTTTATCTCGGCATCTGTAATACGCCGTCATGGCGGATAGCCGAAATGCAGACGCTCGCCTGCTTGCGCGGATGGTCGCCCTTTGTCGCGCTCCAGATCGAGTACAGTCTTGTGGAGCGTACCGTCGAGCACGAGCTCATGCCGATGGCCGCAGCCCTTGGACTCGGCGTGCTCCCTTGGTCGCCGCTGGGAGGCGGCGTGCTGGCCGGCAAATACTCCCGATCGGACATTCAGGACTCACGGGAGGCAGCCGTATCCCCCACCCGCAAGGGCGTAATCGCCTCCTCGGGACATCTCACCGAGCGCTCGATCGACATCGCGGACGAGGTTCGCGCCGTTGCGGAAGAGCTGGGCTCGACAGCATCCCGGGTATCGCTTGCATGGACACTTGCGAACGGCACGGTCGTATCGCCCTGGGCGCCCGCACCGTCGCCCAGGCCGAGGACAATCTGGGCGCCTTGGACGTGGTGCTGTCGCCAGAGCAGCTCGATCGACTGAATCGGGTAAGCGCCCCCGACCCCATATTCCCGGCCCGTTTCGTCGAGCGCCCCTTGGTTCAGCAACTCATCTTCGGCGGAGCCTCCGTGGCTCGCCGCACCTGACGCCTCGGGCAAAGGAAGCCAACATGCGCATCCGTTTACTCTCAATCATCCCGGCAGCCTTGGCTGCACTTGCCTCCCCGGCCGTGGCGCAGACACGAGACCAAACCCGGAGCGCAGCGCCGGCATCCACCGCATCCCAATCGCAATCTCAGGAGCAGAAGGTGACACAGAACTCTTACGCAGGCATGTGGGTCACAGAAGACGGTTACATCCGCCACGAACTTCTATCGAACGGGCGCTATGTTGAGGCACGCGGTGCACGCGAACGGGCCTATGAAGGCCGCTACGAAGTGACAGGGTCCCATATCGAATATTGGGATGATACGGGTTTTACCGCCGACGGCGACTTCGCTGACAAAAATACCCTGCATCACGGTGGCATGGTTTTGCGGCGCAAGTGAATGCGGCTGCTACGACAGGAACGACATGCCAGTACCGGTATGACGTGGACAGCAACAGATCCCGTCCACGCTCGTCCGGCCGCGCTATCGCGGCCGGACGCGCGCCTGATCAAGGAACGGGCGCACCGTGGCACCGCTTATTTCTTGCAAACCCGGTATTCGCTCGATTCCTCCGCGTGAGGCGATGCGGACGAACCCCCGGCCCGTTCGTGCAAATGAGGGCCGCTTAGCCGTCGTTGAGGACCAGCCCCTTGGTGAGCTCCAACGCCTGGCGCTCGAAGAGGCCGCGGTAAATGCCGCCTTTCAGACGAATGAGCGTGTCATGATCGCCCTCTTCCGCAATACGACCGCGGTTAAAGACCAGCAAGCGGTCGAGCGCGCGCACCGTCGATAGCCGATGCGCGATCACCAGTGTCGTGCGTCCCATCATCAGCCGCTCCATCGCCTGCTGGATAAGCACCTCGGATTCGGAATCGAGGCTCGACGTCGCTTCGTCGAGGATCAGGATCGGAGCATCCGCGAGGAAGGCCCGGGCGATGGCGACGCGCTGACGTTCGCCGCCGGAGAGCTTGACGCCGCGCTCCCCGACGAGCGTGCCGTAGCCCTTCGGGAGAGCCTCGATGAAGTCGTGGGCGCTCGCAAGCCTTGCCGCCTCCTCGATCTCGCGCTGCGTTGCTCCCGGCCGCCCGTAGGCGATGTTTTCCGCAAGCGAACGATGGAACAGGATCGGCTCCTGCTGCACGATGGCGATCTGCTGGCGGAGCGACGCCTGCGTCACGCCGGCGATATCCTGCCCGTCGATCGTGATCTCGCCTGCCGTCAGGTCGTGGAGGCGCTGGATCAGCTTGACGAAGGTCGTCTTGCCCGAACCGGAATGCCCGACGAGGCCGACCCTCTCGCCGGCGCGGATGCTTACCGAGAAGCGGTCATAAAGCGGTGCACGGTGCGCGCCGTAGTGAAAGGTCACATCCTCGAACTCGATCTTGCCGTCGGTGATGCGGATCGGCTTCGCGCCGGCCCGGTCCTCGATGCCAAGCGGCTGGGCATGGATGTCGACAAGCTCCTCCATGTCGTTGATCGAGCGCTGCAAGTTGCGGATGTGCATGCCGACTTCGCGCAGATAGCCTTGCAGGATGAAGAACGAGGTCAGCACGAAGGTGATATCGCCGGCGCTCGCCTGCCCCCTCGCCCACAATACCAGGGCAAAACCGATCACCGCCGCGCGCAGTATGAGCAGCATGGCGCCCTGTGTCGTGCCGTTGACCGTTCCGCGAGTCCACGTGCGGCGGGTCCGGTTCTGCCATTTGCCGAGCACCCTGGCGAGGCGTTGATCCTCGCGACTTTCGGCGCCGAACCCCTTGACGACGATGTTGCAGCTAACGGCGTCAGCAAGCGCGCCGCCGAGCCTTGTGTCCCAGCTGTTGGCAAGGCTCGCCATCGGCGCCACATAGCCGAGCGAAAGGGCGACCGTCGTCACTATGAAGGCGAACGAGCCGAGCCCGATGATCACCCCCATGATCGGCCAGTACCAGGCCATCAGCGCTGTCGACCCCACCAGCATGATCACCGACGGGAACAGCGCCACCAGCAGCGTATCGTTCAAGAGATCCAGCGCCCACATTCCGCGCGTCACCTTGCGCACCGTCGAGCCGGCGAAGCTGTTGGCGTGCCAGTCGCTGGAAAACCGCTGAATGTGATGAAAGGCGGCCGACGCGATATCGGACATCATCTTCAGCGTCAGGCTGACGATGCCCATGAATGTCACATGCCTGAGCACGATCGCGCCGAGCGACAGCGCCATCAGCATCAGGAAGGCCGCGACAGCCGCGTTCCAGGCAATTTCATCGGTTGGCGCGCCTGAGACGACGGCGTCGACGAGCCTGCCGGAATAAAGCGGCGTCAACACATCGGCAAGCGTGGAGAGAAGCACGGCGCCGAGGATCGCCGAAAGCCGCGCCGGCTGTTTCTTCCAATGAGCCCAGCAAAAGCGGAAAACGCTGCGGAACGCGCGGTCGCGCGCGACAAAACGAGTAAAAGCCATATGAATTGCCCGGTGACGGTGCACCGGCCTCAAAATCTAGGTCACGAAAGGAATGCCGTCAGGGAAAGCGAAACCGGTGCGGCATCAATGAATCAACGCGCTCTCCAAGGGTGGCGGAGAGCATCGGACGGAGCCAATCCCCTAAACTGCGATCAGAAGCGCAAACGCCCCATGTCACACGGAGAATATTGGATCGCCCGATAGGGAGAAGGAAAAAACTGTCATCTTAGCCTCCCTGATTCTGATCACCGGAAGACCCCTTATAGTTGAATACGGCCGCAGCGCCAAGCGCGGATATTGTATTTCGGTGTCGCTGCGGGCAAGGTGCAGCCGGTTTGCAACAGTCGCTCGCCACATCTTGTCGCAAGGTCGCTGCGCTGTCTGAAAATGCCCGTCCGTTGCAGAACTTTCACAATGTGCTGGGAATTTCGCCGCTATTCGTTGCAAACCGTACAGCGGTTCCTATTGAAACTAGATGTGATTCTCGAGGTTGCCTGTGCAGAACAACAACATTCTCGTCGTCGGCGGCGCCGGTTATATCGGCTCCCATACGTGCCTCCAGCTGGCCAACAAAGGCTACCAGCCTATCGTCTACGACAACCTCTCGAACGGCCATGAAGAATTCGTCAAATGGGGCGTCCTCGAAAAAGGCGACATTCGCGACCGCAAGCGTCTCGATGACGTTCTCGCACGACATCGGCCACGCGCGATCCTGCATTTTGCGGCCATGATAGAAGTCGGCGAGTCGGTGAAGGACCCGGCCGCGTTCTACGACAACAATGTCATCGGTACGCTTACCTTGCTGTCGGCAGCGCTCGCTGCCGGGATCGATGCTTTCGTGTTCTCGTCCACCTGCGCCACCTATGGCCTGCCCGACAGCGTGCCGATGGACGAAACCCACAAGCAGGCGCCGATCAACCCCTACGGGCGCACGAAGTGGATCTGCGAACAGGCGATGAAGGACTACGGTCTTTACAAGGGCTTGCGTTCCGTGATCCTGCGCTACTTCAATGCCGCGGGCGCCGACTTCGAAGGGCGGATCGGCGAGTGGCACGAACCGGAAACCCACGCGATCCCGCTCGCGATCGACACGGCGCTCGGTCGGCGGGAAAGTTTCAACGTGTTCGGAACCGACTACGATACCCGCGACGGCACCTGCGTGCGCGACTACATCCATGTCCTCGACCTTGCCGATGCGCATGTGCGGGCGGTGGATTATCTGCTGGATGGCGGCGAGAGCGTCGAACTTAATCTTGGCACGGGCACCGGCACGACGGTCAAGGAGCTTCTGAGCGCGATCGAAAAGGTCGCCAAGCGACCGTTCAATATCGGCTATGCCGGGCGACGTGAAGGCGACTCCACCACGCTGGTCGCCAACAACGACAAGGCTCGCGCGGTGCTTGGTTGGCAACCGCAATACGACCTTGCGGCAATCACCGAGTCCGCCTGGAATTGGCATTCACGCAGAAATCAAGGCGTCTGATTTCTGCGCTGCTTCGAGAACAATTCAAAAGCGCTGAAGCGCCGTGCGTGTGAAAGACGCGCGGCGCTACTGCATGTTCCCTTAAAATCGTAACCGATTTAAGGATAAAAACATGCAGAAATTCAAAGTGCTACAGCGTCCTTTGCGCGTCTGATAAGACGCGCGGCGCTGTAGGGTCACCGCGGCGACACAGGCGAGCGCTCCAATGGTGGCCTAGCCGGCCAGGCCTTGGGCCGCCGGTTGCATGCGTTTTCGATAAAGCAGCGGACGCTCCAGCATCGCATAGCCGGCAATGCCGATCACCGTGCCGCAAACCACCGAAACCACCATCGATATCCAGGCATCGATCCCGACCATCGAGGCGGCCTTGGCGACCACGGAAATCGCGAAGGTGTGCCAGATGTAGATCGAGTAGGAAGCATTGCCGAGAAGGTTCGGCAACTGCAGCGAACGGATATGTCCGCGAGCCTCGACCGAGAGGACGCCGACGACGAGCATCACCGCAAGCGGCCCGATTGTGAATTCGTCGAATGACAGGCGGAGAAGGCCGACAAGCGCGCGAGCAGGCGATCAGCGCCACGCCGGCCACGAGCGACGGCACCCTGCCCTTCAGCCACAACTCACCGATCACCATGCCTGCCACGAATTCAAGGATGACGGGCCGCGTGTACGTTAGTATCAAAGTATTGTCGAAGCTGGTCACCATTCCGGCCACGACCAGGAGCAAGAACAGACCGGCGATCGAAGGCAGGCGCCAGTTTCGCGGCAGCAACAGCGAGACCGCGAACACAGCGTAAAAAAACATCTCGAAATTGAGCGTCCAGCCCTGCACCAGGACCGGCCATATCTCGCCATTGCTCGGAGAGCGCATTGGCACGAAGAACAATGAAGCGAGCACATGCTTCACGGATAGAACCATATTCGGGAAAAGCCCCGCGACGCCCCCGGCGACCATGACCATCGTCGCCAGCCAGTAGACGGGCACGATTCGCCGGATGCGATCGACCACGAACCTTGCGGGGGTGACGGGCCGGCGATCGCTGATGACCCACATGATGAAGCCGCTGATGACGAAGAAGACATCAACGCCGGCCGCGCCGATCGTGAAATGATGGCCGGTCTTTTCAGCCGCGTGGAATATCACCACCGCGAGCGCTGCCACCGCGCGCAGGTATTGGATCCCGTGGATCGTTTTCATTGAGCGCCCCCATGACGCAGTATTATGCGCTGAACCGAACCCTGTAGGCTGTGGAACGCCCATCTTCCGGCCAGAGCCAGTTAGTGGTCGGTCGCGTGCGCGGGATCGTCAGCTTGCCCGCCGAAAAATACAGTAAGAACGACCCGACGTGATACGGGTTGAGAATGTCGACCTCGACGAAGGATCTGATGAGAAGCAGCATTGCAATGCCGAAGAGGACCAGCGAATCCGGATCGCGGTCTTCTGAAAGCAGCCGCTTCAGATGGCCAAACACGGTTGTGAGCAGGATCGTGGTCAGCAACAAAAGGCCGATCGCCCCCGTTTCCACGATCGCCTCGATATAGGTATTGTGAAAATGAAAGCCGGAACGCGCGGTGATGTAAAATTCCTCCCAGAGCCGTTCCGCCTCCGAAAATCCCTGGATCCAATAGGCCTGGTAGCCGATCCCGACGATCGGCGCAGCCGCGGCCGCCTCGATGCCCTGCTGCCACAGATAGGTTCGGCCGGTGAGGGTCGAATCCTTGCCGAAGGCGCCGAGCACCAGGTCGAACCCGCCGCCATAGACCACGGCCACGGCGGCAACGATGCCGAACACTGCCGCGGCGACGAAGAGCCCCTTGCGGCTTGAGGGCCGCAGCGCGGATATCACCCGCATTCCGAGGCAGAGGCTGATGATTGCCGCAGCCGTCAGGACCGAAGTTGCCGACTGGGAAGCCAGCAGAGAATAGGCAGAGATCAGCCCGGCGAAGCCCGCCGCCGCCATCCAGACACCCCGTTCGCCAAGTGTGAAAACGGCAACGAAGGCGAAATAGATACCTAGTGAAGCGTAGAAGCCCAATTGGTTCTTCGATGCAAAAGCGCCAACGAAGCTGTACGTGCCGTCCAGCGGATCGTAATGATAGACGCCGAAAAGCAGCGAATAGAGCAGGACAATGGCGACGCCGGCGATCCCTCCCCGCGTCAGTGTTTGGATATCGATCGTGCGCATGGCGATCAGCGCGCAGACGACATGGCTGAGATATTGCACTCCGGTGCGCATCGTCATCGCCGGCGCCGCCGACCAGAAGAAGGAAAGACAGGCAAATATGGTGAAGGCGTAGATCCAGAGATACTTGCCGTAGTTGCCAAGAACCTTGCGGTAGTCGACGAGGACCAGCGGCAGCCACAAAGCGTAGTAGAGCAGGATCGAAACCTGCCCGAAGCGGGGCGAATAGGCGAAGGCGAACAACGACAGCGCCACGGCCACAGCGCCGTAAAGCTGATTCACCCCAGGGCTGACGAGGCTCGCCTTCGAAATCCGCATGGTGAACTCACCGCATCGCCAGCGCGGCGCTTACTTTGATGACGTCCCCGGGCAGCACCTCGGTATTCTCGCTCGCCGCGATCTCCGTCGGCGTGCCATCCTTCTCACGGATGATCGAATAGGTGATGTTCGCCTCGGAGTTTTGCTCTTCCATTTGTGCCGCCTCGGCCGATTGCAGCAGTGCCTCGGCCATCAGGTCGCGGCTGGTGCCAACCTTCAGCGAGAGCGTTTCGAGCTCGGCCTCTGTGTTCTGCAGTTCCTGGGCGAGTTGCTCGTCCCAATCGTTACGCAGATTGGTCTCGTCCTGCGTCGCCTTGTTGTAATCCTGCTTTGCCTTGAGCGAATTGGTGTCGATGTCGAGCAGCGACGACTGCACGTCCGCGACCCTTTGTTCGAGCGCGAGTTTGCGCTGGCTCAACGCCAGCCCCTTTTCGGCGAGGCTGTCGACCTTCTCGCGGTCTTCCATGACGAGTTCGAGTTGGCGCGCCTGGGTCTCGGATTTCTTCGCAAGCGACTCGATCTCGCTTTGAAGAAGGGATTTAAGATCGGCAAGGGCTGCCAGTTGCCGCTCCTGCCGCTTGTCGCGCGACTGCATCAAAGCCGTCTCATTGGCGAGCAGCTTTTCAACCCCCTCGGCGTTCTTGAGTTCGTCGGGCAATTCGATCTTGTCGCGCTTGCCGATTTCAGCCTGAAGCCGGGCGCGGCGAATGAGCAGCCTGTTGCGCTCCGAAACCTGCACGGCGGATTCGCCGCTCGCGGTGATGTAGTCCCGAACGAATCGCTGGCCGCTGGGCGCGCGACGCAATCCCCCGCTGAGGCTGACGGCCTTGAGTACGGTCATCTTCGGCACATAGGGGTATTCGCCCGGAGTCTCCACCTCGCCGGTAAGATAGACCGGGCGGTATTGCGCCATTTCGACCGACGCCGAAGGCCGGTCGCGCAGGCCGAAGAGCTTCTGCATCTGGATGCCGATCTCGGCAGCGACTTCCGTTGTCGTCTTCCCGGAGGCTGGCAGGTCGCCGATAAAGGGCAGAGAGAGATTCCCCGATGCACCGATCGTATAGTCGCCGCTAACGGCCGACCAGTCGCGGACGGCGCCCTCGGCAGTCTGCCACTCGGCGACGCGGACGCGCAGCTTGTCCATCACGCCGAGCCGGTATTCGTCGGCCTGAGCCGCCGCGCCCCCTACCACGGCCATGACCGCGATCAGCGCGACACGCGCGAAGCAGGAAAGCTTTTGGGAGACGGCGAATGTCCCCGAAATTCTGATAGGTTGCATTTTCGTGATTTCCTGATGCTTGACACTGTCTCGACCATGCGGTCAGTGCCAAGATTTCAATAGCTGCCGCGTGAGAAGCAGACGGCAGGGATCGTCTTGACGACGATGGCAAGGTCGGCAAGGAGCGACCAGTTCTGGACGTATTGCGTATCGAAGGCCACTCTGGCCTCGTAAGATACGTCATTGCGGCCGCTGATCTGCCAAAGGCCGGTCAGACCAGGCCGGGAACGCAGATAGTAGACGGCAGCCGAATCATAAAGCTCAAGTTCGTCCTCGACGACCGGGCGCGGGCCGACCACGCTCATTTCGCCGCGAATGATGTTGAGAAGTTGCGGCAATTCATCGAGGCTGAGCTTGCGCAACACGCTTCCTACAGCGGTAACCCGCGGGTCGTGCTGGAGTTTGCGGGTCGTGCGCCATTCCTCGTAGGCGGCTGGATTCTGCTTGAAATAGTCCTTCAGCACACAATCGCCGTTTTCCATCATCGTCCGGAATTTCAGGCACTTGAAGGCCTGACCGTTGTGGCCGATGCGGCGGTGTCCATAGAAAACGCTCCCGCCATCAGAGAGCTTAACGAGCGCCATGATGAGCAGGAAGAGCGGGCTGAAGAAGATAAGAGCCAAGGATGCCGCGGCAACGTCAAAACTTCGTTTTGATATGCCACCTATCGGCCGGAAGACCCCGGTCTCTTGTGCGATGAAAAACGGCGAAGTAGCCGAGCGAGTCGCGGACTTCATAGAGGTGACTCCATTTACGTTTTGCGATTGTCGGTCCCGCAGGACGCGGGTCATCTAGCGCGAGTGTATGGTGAGAATTTGTTTTTTGAAGGCAAAAACAAGGCCGCCTCCGCGGGCATCCTCGCCAGAGCGTTTTGACCCTTTGGGTGCACGCACTATTACTAAAATTTAATTACAAACATCCGCAATTTATAATCATGATAATTTGTCGCAAGGTTGCCACTTTGAAACATTGGCCGGGCGTAAGTCTTGCGGATCGCGAAGTATTACAGCGATCCTATCGTTGTTTCACTCGGACGGGCGGGAGCGGCGCGGACACGAAATTGACAAACGATCGATCCGGTTCGCTTTTTTGCATTGCACCATAGTTTTGCAGTGCACATTTTTGTCGATCTTTACGAACACTACTTGTAACAAAAGTTGATCAGGAAAACTCCTTTGGCAGCGCCGAAAGATGCAGCAAACAGAATGAGTTCGCATTTACCCCTCTCAATTTAGGGGGCTCGCAAACGAACCAGTTCGTATCCAATCTTCGTAGGTTTTGTTGCATTTCGTTCAATAGCAACACCATCAGTTGTATTCCGACAATGATCACTCCAACGTGATGTGCCCCTCGCGTGCAGTGAACGTGACGGAAAGATTTTCGCGATAAAAAATAGTAGCGACAAAGTTCTGCTTTGCATGTTGAAGAGAAAAGAGACCACTAATATAGTGAAAAGAGTGGGAGGAGAGGCGTAAGAGTCCGATGAACATTCGCATAAAGAATCCGAAGGCGGGGTAGCGGGATGTTCGCACCGCGCGTCTTTGCCAGCATGATCGGCGCATTGGTGGCATTTGCCATCGCAACCTACATCCTGAACGGCTCACTGATATCAACGGCGATACAGACACTGATCTGCGCCGTGCTGATGCAAGTCGGATATTTTATTGCCGTCGTCTTCCTGGTCTGGAAGGAGGCCCGAGCCCGGCGCAATTTATCCCCCAGCAAGATACCGGTCGAACATTCTTCCGATGACAAGCAACCAGGCAAGGTTTCCATGCGTCGTCTGAACCGCGCGGGCCACTCCAACCGCTAGGTTCCCGATCTTCCGTCGATCGCCTCTGATCAAGGCAGCAATGTGGGAGCGGCATCGGCCGCTGCGTTTTGCCGCACTGCAAAAAATTTCAAGCTTGACGCGTTTGCGACATGATCGCCGGACATGTTTTACAGGTCCGGTGGAAAATTGCATTACACCGACGCATCTCGATCACCTGCTGGAGGCCAGTATGACCGCAGCCGCGCCGACAAACGTCTGCATTATCATTGCCGCAAAGAACGCCGCCGACACGATCACCAGGGCGATCGCCTCCGCGCTTGCCGAACCGGAAGCCGCCGAAGTCGTAATCATCGACGACGGTTCGACCGATGACACTGCCCGCACTGCACGCGCCGCGGACGACGGAAGCGGCCGACTGAAGGTGGTCCGCTTCGAAGAAAACCGCGGTCCGGCTGCCGCACGCAATCATGCGATCTCAATCTCGCAATCGCCGCTTCTTGGCGTGCTTGATGCCGACGACTTCTTTTTCCCTGGTCGACTTCGTCAGCTTCTCTTAGAGGATGATTGGGACTTCATTGCAGACAACATCGCCTTCATCGACGCAAGCCAAGCCGACACTGCGCACGGCAGGATCGGCCGTTTCACGCCCCAGCCCCGCCTGCTCGATCTTATCGGCTTCGTAGAGGGCAACATCTCCCGGCGCGGCGTTCGTCGCGGCGAGATCGGCTTCCTTAAGCCGTTGATGCGACGCTCGTTCCTCGATGAACATCGGCTCCGCTACAAGGAAGACCTGCGCCTCGGCGAAGACTACGACCTTTATGCCAGAGCGCTGACCAAGGGCGCTCGCTACAAGATCATCCATAGCTGCGGCTATGCCGCCGTCGTGCGGGGCAATTCGTTGAGCGGTAGTCACCGCACGGACGACTTGAAGCGACTCTACGAGGCGGACCGGGCGATCCTCACCGAAAGTCCATTGAGCACCGATGCCGCGACCGCCATCCGTCGCCATGAGCGCCACATCCGGGACCGCTACGAACTGCGCCACTTTCTCGACCTCAAGAACCAGGCGGGCTACTTGAGCGCGATAGGCTATGGTTTCAAAAATCCCGGTGCGCTTCCGGCGATCGTCGGCGGAATCCTTGCCGACAAGACCGAGCGCTTTCGGCCGCGTCAATCGTCGGCGCCGGTCGCTCTCGGCGGCTCAGGCGCCGTCCGCTATCTGCTTGAGACGCCCATGGTCGAGCCGGGGGATAGCGGCAAAGCTCAACAGAGTCCGTAACGCCGCGCTCGCGAGGCAGCGCACAGGATCGCGGCCTACATAGAGTGGCCTCGCAAAAGATTGGACGCGACAGGCCTTGCAATTGTCCATTGGAACTCCCACATCTCGTTTAACAAGTTGCCTGTGCAGATGTCGGCGAGATCGCCTGACCTGCAGGCAGGCTTCGCGCTTGTGCCGCTGACCACGGATGTACTGGCAGGGTAGAGCAGCGAAGAGGAAAAGGTCGGGTTGCCCCGGCCTTTTTTGTTGCCCTTGCGCCGGAAAAGGAACGCTTTTTCAGCCTTCGCGTTACCGCTTCAACAGTAACAACATCGAGGTGAGCGGCATGAAGGGCATCATTCTGTGGCTGATGGGTGTTCCCCTGATCGTCATCGTCCTGCTTTATATGTTTGTCTTCTAGATCATTTCATTGGTTCGTCGAAACCGTGAAATGATCCGACTCTTGAGAATTGCTCTGGGCGCGGCGAAGCGTTTGCGCTCCGCCGCGTCGGACAGAACTGTTCAATCAGCGGTAAGGCGTTTTATGCTACCAATCACCCAAAGTTTTGTAGGATGCGCACGACGAGCCACCTGAGTTAGTCTGACAGCCAATGAGGCTGGATGGGAATGGCGCATGATCGGCTTTGTAACGGCGGCAACGGCCTTCCACGGCAGACTTCCTGCTTTTCAGCGCCGACCGAAATCGGATTGGAACGCCGCCCGGTGTCCAGTAACGAAGCGAAAAGTTAATTTTTTCCTGGTTCTGTTGGTCATGGCCAACAGCGCGCAAGGAGCAGAGCCGATCGTCGGCCAGGCGTCGGTTATCGATGGCGATACCATTGAAATCGCCGGCGAGCGCATCCAGTTCAGTGGCGTCGACGCACCGGAAGGCTGGCAAGTCTGCTCGGATGAGAAAGGCTCAGACTTCCGATGTGGCAAGGATGCGGCGTCTGCTTTGGACGCGTTTCTGGCGGCGTCCCGCCCTACGCGCTGCGACCTCGTCAAGCGCGATCGTTATGGCCGTTTTGTCGGCACCTGCTTTCGCGCCGACGGCAAAGACGTGAACCGCTGGCTCGTGGAGACCGGCAATGCCATTGACCGGGAAGAACACAGCAAGGGCGTCTATGCTGAAGCGCAGGCGACCGCCCGCTCGGCCGGCGCCGGAATTTGGCGCAGTCAGTTCGGCCGGTCATGTCCGGCGCCGGCCGGACGCGTGAACCGAAAGCCGACCTGTGAAGGTAGCAAGCGAAATCAATGATCGTTGAAATCTGGATCTTATGCAGCATCGTGACCGCGGTCGTGGCCGCGCTCAGGGGCGGCCATAGTCTTCGCTGGCTGCTGATTGGTTGCGTTCTCGGCCCCGTGGGCATCATTGTCGCGCTTCTGATGCCTTCGTTGAAATCGGAGGACAGGGCTGCGGCAGCCGAGCAGAACGACAATGCGGAGAACGATGCCAGACCGCTGCTGGAGGACGAGGCGCACACCGTTTCCGCAAAGCAGGGCGATGATTGACGCGACCGATTGCCCCTTCGCGCGTCCGACATACGCGCCGCGCCATTGCATGTTTCCGTAGCCTATTTAAGGTTAAAAACCTGCATCAAGTCAAAAAGGCGATGTAGATCGCGAAAGGCAGCTCCGCGGCACTGCAATTTGCACAGCGCCCAACCATGCTCCGAGTTCGCGTAACCGCCACAAGGCGAGGCGAGCTTGCCAAACAGGGCCGGCATAAATATCCGAGCATGTTCAACGGTTTTGTCGTCTTGCCGGCTCACTTCGATCGAGAAGCTACAAAGCTGCCCAAACCTTGCCGCAATTCGTCGCGTCCTTGCTCCAGGGCCAGATTATTCTCCAAAAAAACATTCAATTTAAAAAAATCATATTTCCGAGACTCAACCCTTGATTGCCCCAGAATTTTGCAGGGCACAATTTCTGCAACATGCGGCGAAACCGAGGTTTTTCGAAGAAGGACGGCACGGGGCGGTAGCCGCAGGTTTTCAAGGATTCACTCCTTAGGTGCAGTGCAACATGATTCGTTTCATTTTTCTGTTGCACTGCCATATTTTTTCTTCGCCCGTGCCCTAGTTTGTCTCCTACGAGCTCAAGACTGCTCTGTTGAAACGGCTGCCGCCGAGGCGCTGCCAGATAGGGAGTGACTGACATCGTGGGTATGAACGCGAATGTTTCGTCGCGAGTCGATCTGATGCGCATTGTGCTGGTTTCCGGCATCGTGTTCGTGCACGTCCCGTTTGATCGGCAAACGAGCGCATTCCCGGGCGCTTACGGTTTTCTGGACTGGCTCCGCTTCCATCCCGGCGAAGGTCTGTTCTGGAGTGGCATGAGGTTTGCAGACTACCCCCTCTCCGACTTCACGATGCCGATCCTGGTGATCGCAGTCCTGGGCGCTTGCCACGATCTAGTGAAGCGACTGGCAACCGATCTGCTCGGCGGCACGGCCGGAAGCCGAGCAGATTCCGGGCGAATGGCGCTTCCGGCACAAGATGGCGGGCAGGCAAGCTATTCGCCGCAACAAAGGTAAATGACAATGACACCCGACCGTTATGCGCGTCTGCGCCGCCTCACACTCGTCATACTCCCGCTTGCGAGCCTCGCCGGAACCGCGACCGCCCAGACGGGCGCCAATGGCGCGTCCTTCATGGACGACTTCGACACACTGAACACCGGCTTCTGGTTTGTCTCGGACGGATGGAACAATGGTCCTCACCAGAATTGCACCTGGTCCAAGAAGCAGGTAAAAATAGCCAACGGCATACTGGAGCTGGTCTTTCAAGAGGGCAAGAAAGGCGAACGCAATTTCGTCTGCGGTGAAATTCAGACCCGCAAGCGCTTCGGCTATGGCACTTATGAAGCACGGATCAAGACAGCGGACGGTTCCGGGCTGAATTCGGCTTTCTTCACCTATATCGGCCCGACTGACAAGAAGCCGCACGACGAAATCGATTTCGAAGTGCTCGGCAAGAACCCGGCAAAGGTCCAGCTCAATCAATATGTCTCGGCCAAGGGTGGCAACGAACATCTTGCCGATGTTCCCGGTGGCGCCAACCAGGGCTTTAACGACTATGCCTTTGTCTGGGAGAAGGAGCGGATCCGTTATTACGTCAACGGCGAGTTGGTCCATGAGGTCACGGATCCAAAAAAGATCCCGACCAACGCGCAGAAGATATTCTTCAGTCTCTGGGGCACGGACACCCTCCGGGATTGGATGGGCACATTTTCCTACATGGAGCCGACAAGGCTCCAAGTCGACCGCGTCGCTTTCACGGCCCCCGGCGACGAATGCCAGTTCGCCGAGTCGGTCGCATGCCGCTTGAGTGAGTGATTTCTGAGCATTTGACCAAGTATTGAGCATATGCAGCAACATGTTGCGATGCACAAGAAACTGAATTAAGCTCGGCCGGGGCTGAGCACGGAAACGGATGTTTTCATGCTGCAGATACTTTATTTGGCACAGGACCTTGCCGATCCTGCGGTGCGTCGTCGAATTCTGACGCTTGTCGCGGGTGGCGCGAAGGTGACGCTTGCCGGCTTTCGCCGCGACGTCAATTCGCTCGCCGCGACGCATGGCATCGAGCCGATCGAACTCGGCGTGACAGCCGACGGACGCTTCGCGCAGCGGATCGGAGCGGTTGCCTCCGCCTGCCTTTCGCTCAAGAGCAAGCTGGCGAATGTCGGAAAGCCCGACCTCATCATCGCCCGTAACCTCGAGATGCTGGCCGTTGCCAAGCGTGCCGTGGCGCTTTTCGGCGGCGGGGTCCCGATTGTCTATGAATGCCTTGACATACACCGGTTGCTCTTGCGCAAGGACGTCGTCGGGCGCGCGCTTCGTGCCACCGAAGCCCACCTCGGACGCGACGCACGTTGGCTGATCACCAGTTCGCCGGCCTTCATCGAGCACTACTTTCGCCCGCTCTCGGGGCTCGACGCACCAGCACTGCTTCTCGAAAACAAGGTCCTCGAAATCGACGGTCCCGCCGATCGGATCGCCGACTCGGCGCAATGCCCTGTGCCCGGTCCGCCGTGGAAGATCGGCTGGTTCGGGGCATTGCGCTGCAGTAAGTCGCTTGCGCTACTCGCCGACTTCTCGCGAAAGATGGAGGGCCGCTTCGAAATCGTTCTCCGCGGCCGGCCCGCCTACTCCGAATTCGAGGATTTTGACGCGTTCGTCCGAAATGAGCCCTTCATGAGCTTCGAGGGCGCCTATCGCAATCCCGAAGACCTCGCCGACATCTATGGTGGCGTCCATTTCACGTGGGCGATCGATTTCTTCGAGGAAGGCCAGAACTCCGCATGGCTGCTGCCGAACCGCCTCTATGAGGGATGCCGTTACGGACGGGTTCCGATAGCCATGAAAGGCACGGAGACGGCGCGCTTTCTCTCGGTGCGGGGCATCGGACTGGTGCTGGAGGAGCCCAACGCGGAGAGCCTGGCCGCTCTGCTCGGCCCGATGACGCCGGATCGATACATCGAAGCGACTGAGGGCGTCGCCCAATGCAACCCGGGAACCTGGGTGTTCGATCGTACGGACTGCGAGGCACTGGTGCGGCGCCTCACGGCGCTCGCAGCCGAAACGCCTGAGGCGATACCGACGCCGGCCGTGCCGGAGCCCCGCCACAACGAGGGTGGATTGCTATGAACACCGACTGTTTGACATCCAGCCTGATCGTAATTCCTTGCCTCAATGAGGCGCAGCACATCGAGGGACTGGTCACGAAGCTGCGGCCGTGGCTGGGGCCGCTGAACGCAACGATTGCGATTGTCGACGGCGGCAGCACCGACGGCACGCGCAAGATTGCGAGCCGTCTTGCAGCCGAGGACGAGCGTGTGCTTTTCCTCGATAACCCGAAGCGCATACAAAGCGCCGCGATCAACCGCGCCGTTTCGGAACTTGGGGCCTCCTTCGACTACCTGATCCGCATCGACGCGCATGGAAGCTACCCGGACGACTATTGCCAGCGCCTCGTCGAAGAGGCCTTGGCGACCGGCGCCGACTCCGTGGTCGTGGCAATGGAGACGGTCGGCGTCAGCACCTTTCAGAAGGCGACTGCCTTCGCGCAGAACTCGAAGCTTGGCAACGGTGGCTCCAAGCATCGGGCCGGCGCCACCGGCCATTGGGCCGACCACGGACACCATGCGCTTATGCGCATCGCCGCTTTCGAGGCGGTCGGAGGTTATGACGAGACCTTCAGCCACAACGAAGACGCCGAATTGGATTATCGCCTGGGAAAAGCCGGTTATCGCATCTGGATGACCGACAAGACGAACATGGTCTACTATCCGCGCGCGAAAGTCGGTCCGCTCTTCCGGCAATATTTCGGTTATGGCCGGGGCCGGGCGAAGAACTTCCTGAAACATCGCGCCATGCCCGGCTTGCGGCAGTTGTTGCCGCTGGCGGTAGCACCCGTGGCAGTCGGGGCGCTACTCGCGGTCGTCAACTGGATCGCCGTCATCCCGTTCGGCGTCTGGGCCTTCGCGTGCCTTGGCTATGGAGCATGGATGGTACTCGGTGAGCGAAATCCCTATGGGCCGCTGGCCGCGATCTCGGCCATGGTCATGCATCTCGCCTGGTCGGCCGGCTTCTGGCGCGAGCTTCTCGACTTGCGACGGTTTCGGGTGATCCCATGATGGCAGCGACCGACAAAGCCTCGCCGGCGCGGATCGATATTGCCGTCTGCACCTTTCGGCGGCCGGAACTCGTCCAGACGCTTCGTTCGCTCGCCGCAATCGCGGTGCCTGCCGGGGCCGCGATCCGCATCATTGTCGCGGACAACGACATCGAACCCAGCGCAAAACCTCTCGTGGAGGCTCTTCGAGCGGAGATGCCCTTCGACATGACCTATGTCCATTGCCCGGCGTCGAACATCTCGCTCGCGCGCAACGCCTGCCTCGACAGCAGCACAGGCGATTTTCTCGCCTTCATCGATGACGATGAGACCGCTTCGAAAGAGTGGCTCGTAAACCTGCTGGAAGCGGCGCGCACGACCCGCTCCGATGCGGTTCTGGGGCCTGTCCGTGCCACCTATGGCACGTCGGCACCTGCCTGGATGCGTCGCGGCGACTTTCATTCGACCCGGCCCGTTTGGGTCGGCGGTGAAATCCGCACCGGCTATACCTGCAACGTCCTGCTGAACATCGGAGCGCCTGCGCTTAATGGCCGTCGTTTCAAGCTCGCACTCGGCAAGAGCGGCGGCGAGGATACGGACTTCTTCGCCGCGATGCATGACGCCGGGGGAACCATCGCTTTCGCTTCGGAGGCCTGGGTCGATGAGCCGGTTCCGGAAAAACGCGCCTCGCTCTTATGGCTTTCGAAGCGTCGCTTTCGTTCCGGCCAGACGCACGGCCGCCTGCTGGCGGAGAAATCGAACGGTTCGCGGCAGCCGTGGAACCTGGCTCTGGCGTCCGCCAAGTCGGTCTACTGCTCGTTGGCGACCCTGCTTTTTCTGCCTTCTCCGGTGCATCGCTATCGTTTTGCGTTGCGCGCGATCATGCATGCCGGCGTCGTGAGCGGGCTTCTCGGTCACAAGCAGCTCGAACAATACGGAGCAACGGGAGTGACGTCGGCATGAGTGAGTTCGTTCCGGACGTCACCTTTGTTGTGGCTGCCTACAATGCCGCGGACACGATCGTCCGCGCCGTCGAGAGCGCGCTTCGCCAGGAAGGCGTTGCCGTCGAGGTGGTTGTCGTCGATGACCGTTCATCGGACGGGACGGTGGGCATTGTTTCGACAATCGGCGACCCGAGGGTGCGGCTGTTTGCGCTCGAGCACAATCGCGGTCCCGGCGGGGCCCGCAACGTGGGCTTGGCAGCGGCGCGCGGCAAATGGATCGCGGTTCTCGATTCGGACGACACCGTAAGGCCGGATCGGCTGGCGCGAATGATCGAGCGCGCCGAGAAATCCGGAGCTCAGGTCGTCGTCGACAATCTCGACGTCGTTTCGCTTGATGGGCGCAGCGTTAGAATGTTCTCGGAGGCTGAGCTCGTTCGACAACCACTGTTGACACTCGCCGCCTTCATCGGGTCGAACGTGATTTTTCGCTCGCAGCACAACTTCGGCTACATGAAGCCGGTCTTCGAGCGGCGCTTCCTCGAGGAGCATGACCTTCGTTTCGACGAGGCGCTCCGGATCGGCGAGGACTATATTCTGCTTGCCTCCGCCCTTGCCTCCGGAGGCCGCTGCGCCATCGAACCCTCGGCCGGCTACATCTATCATATCCGCGAGGGTTCCATCTCACGCGTGCTCAAGCTGGACCATATCGACGCCATGATGTCCGCAGATGAAGCGTTCCTGCGCCGCTATCCGCTCGATGTCCTGTCGGAAAGAATGCAGCGCAAGCGTACCCGCGGCTTCCACCAGGCGCGTTCGTTTCTCCTGCTGGTCGAGCAGTTGAAAAAAAGATCGTTGGCCGGCGCGCTGAAGGCCGCGCTCGCCGACCCCCTTGCGCTTCGGCATTTGCACATGCCGATCGCCGTACGACTGCGCCGCCTTGCGGCGCGATCCGCAGAGACCGCCCCCATGACGGTGGCGGCTGAACGATCCCCGCTGGGCGGCGAGAGCCCTCACACAAGCAAAGGATGATACAATGGACCGTATCAGGACCGTCAGAAAAGCAGTAATTCCGGTTGCCGGAAACGGAACCCGGTTCCTTCCCGCAACGAAAGCCGTGCCGAAGGAAATGTTGACGATCGTCGATCGGCCCGTAGTTCAATACGCCGTGGACGAAGCGCGTCAGGCCGGTATCGAACACATCGTCTTCGTCACCAGCCGCAACAAGCAGGCGATCGAGGACCACTTCGACGATACGCCGGAGCTCATCTCGTCGCTGTCGCGCTCGGGGAAGAAAGCACAGATTTCCGAGCTCGAAAGCATGCTGCCGACCGCCGGGTCCGTGAGCTTCACACGCCAGCAGGCTCCGCTTGGTCTCGGCCACGCGGTGTGGTGCGCACGCGATCTTATCGGCGACGAGCCTTTCGCGCTTCTGCTTCCCGACATGCTCTCCTTCGGCGCACGCGGCTGCATGGCCGGACTGATGGATCTCTATCGGGAAGTCGGAGGCAATGTCGTCGCCGTCGAGCAATGCGCCCCCGAGGACGCGTCCAAATACGGCATCGTCGGCAAGGGCGGAACGGTTCGGCACGGGTTCGCGGTAACGCAGATGGTCGAAAAGCCTACCCCAGAAGAGGCACCGTCGAACTACTATCTCAACGGGCGCTATATCCTCCAGCCGGAGATCTTTTCCATTCTCGCGCACCAGCAGCGCGGCGCGGGCAACGAAATCCAGTTGACCGACGGCATGCTGAAGCTTTCGACGACACAGCCCTTCCACGCCCATCCCTACGAGGGCAGAACCTTCGACTGCGGTTCGAAGCAAGGCTTCATCGAGGCAAATGTCGCTTTCGCGCTTAACCGCGCGGATATCGGCGAGATGGTTCTCGAATCCGTTCGCGAGATTGTCCTGTCTCACGAAAGCCGCATCCGAGCGGCATAAGCAAATGTTTCCCGGCGGCTCCTACAGCGCCGTGCGTCTTTTCAGACGCACAAAGGTCGCTGTAGCAGTTTGAGTTGCTGCATGTTTTTAATCCTTAAATCGGCTACGATGTAAGGAAACACGCAGCAGGAGCCGCCGGCGCACGGACCGGAGAAAAAATGAACAGAGCGGCCCCCATGAAACAGAGAAGTGTCCCCTTGAGCATCGTGCCCCGCGAGGAAGAAGCCGACGGTTTTATCGATCTTGATCGACTTCTGGCGATTGTCGTTCGCAGGGCCAAGCTGGTTGCGGCCTTTGTTGTCCTCTTCATCATGCTGGGTGTCGTCTACCTGCTGTTTGCGACATCGATCTACACTTCCATGACGCAGATTCTGCTCGACGAGAATCTGTCCAAATTTGCCGAGGAAGAGCCAACGCCCGCAAACAGCCAGATGCTGGACACGCAGATCGCAAGCGCCGTGGAGATCCTGAAGTCCGGCGAGCTTGCCCTGCGGGTTGTCGACAAGCTGAACCTTTCCGAGAACGAGACGATCATCAATCCGCCGCGTTCGCCGGTTGCCATCGTCAAGGATTGGCTGAGGACAGCGACCGGCCTCTTTTCGTCGGGTCCCGTAGTTTCGGAGGAGGCGGCACGCAACGGCCGGCGATTGAAGGCAGCAGCGTTGATTCAGCAGGCCCTGACGGTCGAGCGCGTATCGCGAAGCTCCGTAGTCGCACTGGCCTACAAGTCGAGCGATCCCCTGCTTGCCGCTACCGTCGTGCGTGGCTATGCGGAAGCCTATCTCACCGATCAGTTGAACGCCAATTTCGAAGCGACGGAACGGGCTTCGGTCTGGCTGCAGGAACGCCTCGCGGATCTGCGGCAGCGTTCGCTCGCGGCAGCACTCGAAGTTGAGCGGTTCAGGAGCGAAAATGGTCTGACCGCCGCGCGCGGTGAACTGATGTCAGAACAACAACTGTCGGACCTCAACAGCCAGCTCATCGTCGCCCAGGCCGACACGGCCAGCGCCTCCGCGCGCTACAACCAGTTCAAGTCGATTATCGACAAGGGGCCCGAGACCGCCGTAAACAACGCGACCATCTCTCCCAAGGAGGGAGACAACATGGTTATCCGCGATCTCAGGGCACGCTATCTCACCGTTGGCAAACGCGAGCAGGAGGTCGCCCAGAACTTTGGCGAGGACCACCCGCAGGCTGTATCGCTCAGGACCGAGCAGGCCGACATCGCGCGGCAGATCTACCAGGAACTGCAACAACTGACGGCAAGCTACAAGAATGAATACGAAGTCGCCCGCTCACGCGAGTCGTCGTTGCGCGAGAGCATCGAAGGGGTCGTGGGCCGGAACACGAACGCCAGCGAGTCGCTTGTTCATTTGAGGGAGCTCGAGCAGAAGGCCGCGGCGCTCAAGACGCTCTACGAGTCCTACCTCGGCCGCTACGAGCAGGCGGCGCAGCAACGCTCCTTCCCGATCGCCAAGGCCCGGGTCATCTCCGAAGCCGGGGTTCCCACGGCCCCGTCGAGCCCGAAGAAGACCTTGACGCTTGCACTTTCCGCCGTGCTCGGCTTGATGGCCGGCGGCGCCTTCGCCGCGTTCCAGGAGTTCCGCGAGAGAACCTTCCGTCTTGAAGACGACGTGCGCACCATCCTCGGCCACAAGTCGCTCGGTTATGTTCCGCTGGTCGGCATACGAACGAAAAAGTCTGCGGAACTCGTGCGCACGCGCTTTGCGTCCGACAGGCAACCAGAAGCGATCCCCGAAGGAACAGTGGAATTCCAGCGCCTGTCGCGCATGGTCCTCGATGCGCCGCAATCCTCTTTTGCGGAAACCTTCAGGAACGCCAAGCTCGCCTGCGATCACATGCTGCACGGTAACGAAAGCCGCGTGATCGGGATCGTTTCGGCGGTTCCCGACGAGGGGAAATCCGTCGTCGCCGCAAACTTCGCGGCGCTGTTGGCCGCAAGCGGCAAACGAACGCTCTTGATCGACGGCGATATCCGCAAGCCCGGCCTCACCCAGATGATCACGCCCGCTCCGCGCACGGGGCTCGTCGAGACGCTGATGGGAGAGGCCACCTGGCCCGCCGGCATCAAGGTCGACCAGCGGACCAAGCTTGCCATCTTCCCGGTCGGCGGCGAGGCGTCCCACCATCAACCGCATCAAAGCCACGAACTGCTCGCCTCGGCTGCCATGGCAAACCTGATCGAGAACGCGCGCAGCTCGTTCGACTACGTGGTCGTCGACCTCGCGCCGCTGGCACCCGTCGTGGATGCGAAGGCCTTTGCTCCGCTCGCCGACGGTTTCATCTTTGTTGTCGAATGGGGAAGAACGCCGTCCCGATTGGTGCGCGATGTCCTGCACTCCGAGCCGCAGATCAATTCAAAGGTGCTTGGGGTTATCCTCAACAAGACCGACATGGATGAGCTTTCGAAGTACAGCGACTTCGGCGGCGTGGAAAAATATCGGCATCGTTACGGCAAATACTATGTCGAGCATACGATCGACGGGAACCGCCCCGCAGCTTAGCCCAT
Source organism: Sinorhizobium sp. 8-89 (assembly GCF_030124325.1). Lineage (GTDB taxonomy): Bacteria > Pseudomonadota > Alphaproteobacteria > Rhizobiales > Rhizobiaceae > Sinorhizobium. Next base: position 133,423 of record NZ_JASKLR010000012.1, on the reverse strand, counting down.
GGATCGCGTCCGCATCTGCGAAAGCAGGTGCGGACTGCCGTCGGTTTCATCGAAACCGGGAACGACCTGACTTTGGATTTCCGCAGCGGCGAAAGCCATCATGACGGCTTTCGATCGACCCCGACGATCCAGGCCAGCGCCGTCAGTACCACGTACCACCACGACCGCCAGCACAGCGAGTGCCAGCGCATAAAACAGGAAAAACTCCGCAAGGCTCGGAACGGGCCGCAGGGCGCGACCCAACACGGTCGGCGACCGGCGCCAACCGGCAGTTCGTCTCGGTTGAAAGCTTCCAAACGACGAGCAAGGAACTGCATATATCCCTGCCTTCGTGGAACCGACGACAGCATGTTTTGCGCGTCTGATAGGACGCGCGGCGCTGTAGAGCCCATTAACAATGGACGAAATCATGTTGCGTCGCAACCGGGGCGACACCGAGTCGCCTGGAGCTCGCGGCCACTACCACCAGCCGTGGAAGTGGTGCACGGGACCGCGTCCTTTGCCCACGGCCAAGGCATCCGCTGCGGAAATCGCAGCGTGCAGATAGGCCTTGGCGGCGCGCACGGCATCCGTTAGTGGCTGCCCGAGCGCGAGGCCGGCCGCGACCGCTGCCGAAAGCGTGCAGCCCGTGCCGTGATCGTTGATCGTGTCCACCCGCGCAGCCGGGAGGCGGGTAATCATGTTGCCGTCGAAAAAGAGGTCGGTTGCCTCGCCGTTCTGCAGGTGCCCGCCCTTGACCAGAACCGAGCGGGCGCCGCTTTTGAGAATGGCTTCGGCCTGCCGTGCCATCTCCTTTTCATCCTCCGCGACGGAACGGCCAGTCAGCAATGCGGCTTCCGGCAGGTTTGGAGTGGCGACAAGCGCCAGTGGCAAGAGTTCCTCTGCCAGAGCCGCGACCGCATCCGGCCGCAGCAACCGGTCGCCGGAAGTCGCCACCATGACCGGATCCACAACGGCGCGCTTGCCGAAACGGCGCAGCCCGTCGGCAATGGCGGCGATTGTTTCCCGGCGCGAGACCATGCCGATTTTCACGGCGGCGACGTCGAGATCGGAAAATACCGCATTGATCTGTGCCGTGACGATTTCCGGTGAAAGGTCGGCGACGGCGGTGACGCCCCTCGTGTTTTGAGCCGTGACCGCCGTTATGACGCTGGCGCCATAGACACCGAGGGCGGAAAAGGTCTTGAGGTCCGCCTGAATGCCGGCGCCGCCGCCGGAGTCGGACCCGGCCATCGTCAGTGCGATCGCCGTCATCGGATTTTCACCGCGACAAGGGGTAAGAAAGGAGAGTGCATCATCGGTCGGTCTCCTGATCGGAATATCACGGAGATCCAGGAAATCGCGAAGACGTGGCTGGAGGCCATCAAAGGCCCTGTTCCCGTTCCTACGCCGGCATGACCCGGATCAGGTTCAAGGGTTCAGCTCACCGCCATCTCAGCACCGTTCGGTGCTCCCCTCGGAATGCCCGCATTGTATCGGACAGCTGAACCGGTCTGTCAACGTCGCCTGGCCGTCGCACGGCAGAGTAGCCGAGCCTTCATCGCCGCGACGCAGGCAGAGCACGATTGAGTGCCGCGAGACTTATCGCGCCTTGTCGGACATGAACGCCAGCGATGCCGTGCGCCCGATTGCGCGCAGTCGGGCGGCACCGAGACCGTCGCGGGCGCTTGCCGAGAGGCCCGCCAGGATCGCCATCACATAGTCCGTGATCTCGTCCGCGCGGTCTGCCGCTCGGTCAGCAATCGCATCGCGCACCACCTGCCGGCTCCGACGCCACAGCGTCTTTGCCTTGTCGCAAGCGACCGCATCCGTGCCGCCGCGCGCGCCTTCGATAACCAGGCAACCTGTCGCCTCGGGATGTGCCGTGTAGGCAACGGCCGCAGCATCGAACAGGGCCGCCAGCGCTTCGTTCAGCGGCCTTTCCGGCGCGAGCAGACGATCGAAGTCCAGCCCCTCCGTCTTCGCATAACGCTCCAGCGCACGCCCATAGAGATCGGCCTTGCTGCCAAATGCGGCATAGAAGCTCGGCGGATTGATCGCCAACGCTCCCGTCAGATCGGCAAGGCTGACGGCGTCATATCCCCGTTGATGGAACAGCGCCTGCGCTTTGCCGACTGCTTCGTCGACGTCGAAAGTACGGGGCCGCCCGCGCGAGTTCACTTTTTTTGTATTGGTCACTACAAAATCCTTGCACCAACCTGGAATTCTCATTATGTAGCGTTTACTACATTTTTTCTCAAGGAGCGAACCATGGCAAATTTCAGCGGCAAGAAAATCTTCGTCATAGGTGGTAGTCGCGGTATCGGCGCGGCCATTGTCCGGCGTTTTACCGGTGAAGGCGCGACCGTCGCTTTCACCTATGCGGGCTCAACCGAAGCAGCAAAGGCACTCGCTTTGGAAACGGGCTCGACCGCAATTCAATCCGATGCCGCGAACCGTGATGCGGTCACCAAAGTCGTCAGGGATCAAGGCGCGCTCGACGTGCTCGTCGTGAATGCTGGATCGCTCATCCTCGGCGATCCGCTTGAAGTCGATGCGGATGCCGTCGACCGTATGATCGACGTCAATGTGCGCGCGCCTTATCACGCGGCGGTCGAGGCGGCGCGGCAGATGCCCGATGGGGGCCGCATCATCATCGTCGGTTCGGTCAACGGCGACCGCATGCCCTTTGCCGGCGGAGCCGCCTATGCGCTGACAAAGTCGGCGGTGCAGGGCATGGCCCGCGGCCTCGCGCGCGACTTCGGAGACAAGGGCATAACGGTCAATGTCATCCAGCCCGGCCCGACGTCCACGGACATGAACCCGGAGGATGGTCCGATGAGCGAATTCATGCACAGCTTCATGGCGATCAAGCGCCACGGCCGCCCGGAGGAAGTCGCCGGTTTGGCCGCCTATCTCGCCGGTCCCGAAGCCGGGTTCACGACCGGCGCGCTCCACACCATCGACGGCGGGTTCGGCGCGTAGCACGCCGCCGCGATCAAATCCCGCACGCCGGTCGCAACCGGCGCGCGGTTGTAGCTGCTCGGCAATATCACCGGACACGCGCAAAACGGTCTCGCACCACGGCCACATCGTTGTGAAGGCTGCACATTTTGGTGAAAGCGGCTCCCCAGAGCACATCGTGATTGGACTTCGGCACCCGTAAGAGTCACCTTTATAGCGGGCTAAATTCGGAACTGGGGCGGAGCAACTATCGTCTGAATGGAGGCCAAAATGAAGCACCATGCACTCGACCAACTGCAGATCGTCGCCGAGGTCAAACAGGATTTCCCACGCCGGCTGACAACGCGCGCTGAGCGCCTGGAACGCTGGGCGGAACTCCTGGAACAAATCCCCCATCGCCACCTCTCGACGCTGCACGAGACCGAGTATCAGCCGGCCAGAGTGCGTGCGACCATGCGCGGCGACGACTCGCCGATCTCGGTCGCATTCAAGGATCCTGTCCTGCGCGCAGCCGGAATGGAAAATGACACTTACGGCGAAGCAAAGCGGTTCTTCGAACTGAGCGACGAGCAATTGCACAGGGTTATCTGCTATTGCCACTTCGGTGCCACGGTGAGTGCTGCCACGGCAGCCCGTCACATCCGTGCAGCGATCTCGGGAAAACAGACAGGCCTGTTCGCGCGTTTGCGCGCGATCTTCGTCGGTTGAAGCGAGCCGGCAACGCTCTGCGGCTCATGGTTGAAGCGGCCAGCTCGACCTGCCGCAGAGCGGATGTCGCCGGATTATTCGATCAGCCCGACCGTTCGGCCGGGACGAAAGTGTTTTGGTCTCCAGGGCTGTTTGTCGGGGCCCGCGTGTGGCCCCGCCTCTTCACGCGCGTGGGATTTTGTCATCATACACTCGCTGCCTGTCGAACTATTTCCCGCTACCAGATGATCACACAGATGATCGCATCATAGGTCAGCTTCGCGCCTCGGTCCGTGCGAGCCCAATATCACTTCACGACAGAGATCGCTCGTACGGCGGAATTGACCGATCATCGCAAGAATAGCCCTGTGCCCCGCCTCAACCTGGCGCCCCTTCCATGTCGCGACCGGTTTGCGCCACCGCCTCCAGACGGTTGGCGAACTCGCGCCGCAGCGTCCGGCGCAACTCAGCCGCGCGATGCCGGCGCTGGTCGGTCGCCGTCTCGGGATGCCATTGCGGTACTTCCACCGGGCGGCCTGCGCTATCGACGGCGACCATGGTGAAGTAGCAGGAGTTCGTATGCCGCCGGGTACCGGCACGGATGTCTTCCGCCTCCACGCGAATGCCGACCTCCATCGAGGTCCGGCCGGCAAAGTTGATCGATGCTCGGAAGGTGACCAGTTCGCCCACCTGGATCGGCTCCTTGAAGATCACCTGGTCGACGGACAAGGTCACCGCATATTGCTTGGAAAAGCGCGAAGCACAGGAAAAGGCCACGCGATCGAGCAGATTCAGCAGCGCACCGCCGTGGACCTTGCCACTGAAATTGGCCATGTCCGGCGTCATCAGAACGGTCATTTCAAGCCGTCGCGCATCCTGCTCCATCGGCGTCATCGGTCCCTATCCTTTTCGTGTTTGCCATCCTGGTCAAAAACATCATAACGCGCAACGGTGACGCCTGTCTGGTTCGTTGTGCGGCGCTGCAGACGGCCCCGGCCGACAGCGCCATGACGTGATGACCTCAACCTTCCGGCGCAACATGGCACTCCGACTTGTTCCCCGACAGGGAAAGTGCTTCGCCGAACATGAGCATTCTCACTTTCCCGCCCCGTTGTAGTGTCGTGACGAAAACAGGGAGAGAACGATGGCAAATTACAAAGAGACGATCAGCCTTGCCCACGAAGGCGCAATGACTGCCCTTGCGGCGGCGGTGCGTCACGCGGAAAGCATCGGCGTTCCGCAGTGCGTCTTCATCGTCGACGCGAGCGGCGAGACGATCGCCAGCATCCGCATGGACGGCGCCAAATATTTGAGCATGCATACTGCCCGTTCCAAGGCCCGCACCGCGGCCTCGATCAACGGGCCGACTGGCGCGATGCCGGTCGAGTTTGGGGTTGCGGCGGGAATTGCATCGCAGGGCGGGGTGACCCATCTTCCGGGCGGTCTGCCCATTCGCTTCGGGGGCAAACTCGCCGCCGCCATAGGCGTCGGCTCCGGCACGGGCGAGCAGGACTTCGAAGTAGCCCGCGCAGCGCTGAAGGCAATCGGCGCCGATCCGGTTTGAGCAGTCGAGTGGGCGCGCGCAAGCGCGTGCCTAGCCCTTCACGGCACCGGCAGTCAAAGACGCCGAGATCTGCCGGTACATCAACAGGCCCAGCAATGCGGGGGGCAACGCGCCGAGCACCATGACGGCGGAGGCGGTGCCCCATTGCACGCCGCCCCCGCTCGCGGCGAAGAAGAACGACGCTCCGACCGTCATCGGGACCGCTCGGTTCGTCGTCAACATCAGGCCGAAGAGAAATTCGTTCCAGGCCGTGATGAACCCGAAGATGAACGTTGTGACCAGGGCCGGACGCACCACCGGACGGATAATCATGAGCATGACCTGCCGGGAACTGGCGCCGTCCATCTTCGCCGCCTCGTCCAGCTCCGCCGGCACGTCGGAAATCGCGTTGACGAGGATGACGAGCGCCAGCGGCGTGTTGACGATCGTTAGGATCAGACCGAGGCCGAGCTGCGTATCGAGCAGCCCCAACCACTGGTACATCATATAGAGCGGGATCGCGAAAATGATGAGCGGTACGGCACGCAGGTTGATAATCAGCGGCAGCAGCGTGCGCTTTCCAGCTTCGCTGCGGGCGATCGCATAGGCGGCCGGAAAGGCGAGCGCAATCGCCAGCCCCGTCCCGATCAGCGAGGCAACGGTACTGTTGAAGAGATAGCCGTAGATGTTGAACCGATCGGTCTCGCCCAGCACTCGCGTGTAGTTTTCAAGCGTCGGTTCGCCGATCCAGAACCCGGGGTTGAACGACAGTTCGCGCGCGCTCTTGAATGATGTGATCACTGTCACGATGACAGGAAAGTTCATCGCGAGCACGGCGATCGAAAAAACGAGCCAGCGCAGCAGATTGAGCATCGGTCAGCGCCTCCTGCGACCCGTTATCCAGTTGAGGCCATAAAGCACCGCAAGCGACGCCAGAAAAAGGACGACGGATGCCGCGACGGCCTTGCCGATCGCGCCGCCCTTGAAGAAGGCCTGGTAGATGTAGATCGAGAGCGAGGTCGCCGATCCGCCTGCCCCACTGCCGGTTAGCGCATAGACGTTGTCGAAGACACGAAAGCCGTCGATGAAGCGGATGAAGAAGGCAATCACCAGCGTCGGCAGCATCAGCGGCAACTCGATCCACCAGAGCGCCTTCAGAGCCGACGCACCATCGAGCGAGGCGGCTTCGCGGACCTCGAGCGGTATCGCGGCGTAGGCCATGTAAAAGAGCAGGAAGGCGAACGGCGTCCACTGCAGGATTTCGACGACGAGCAGCGTGCGGAAGGCGTTGTCGACGTCGAGAAATGCCGGGCTATCACCGAACCATTCGAACAGATAATAGGGCACCGGGCCGGCGAACTCGTGCAAAACAAGCCGATACATGAGGCCGATCATCGCCGGCGCGACCATCAGCGGCAGCATCAGGGGCGCCATCAGATAAGAGCGCTTCGCCAGAAGCGGCGTGAGGAAGACGGCCAGGAAAAGCCCGATCAGGCATTCCGCGAGAGCCGTCAGAGTGCCGAAGCGCATCGAGAACGAGACAGCGCCCCAGAACTCGCGATCGGCGAGGACCGCCGCATAGTTGCCGAACCCGCTGAGCGTTGGGCTACGCAATGTTTCGAAGGAAACGGTCGAGATCGAATAGACAAGGTTGACCGCCGCCGGAAACCCCAGGAAAAACAGCAGGAAGCCCACGAGCGGCGTGAGATACGCCCTGCCTTCGGCGCGTTTTACGATAGCCATTTCCATCCATCGAGTGCGCCGGACGCCAGGCTGTCGCCCGGCGCCCGACTGGGAATTACTTCTTCAACAGATCCTGCATACCGGCCTTGGTGTGCGCCAGCGCATCTTCGAGATTTTGCTGGCCGGCCCAATAACCGGTGAATTCCTTCGCCTGCAGTTCGTAGACCGAAAGCGCCTTTGCCGAGGTGGCGCCGTTCATGACGTAGCCGTATTTGCTGGCGAATTCGCCTAGCTTGACGAGGTCTGGCCGCTCCTTTGAAACCTTGGCAACCACATCAGGGGCAAGCGCCGGCGAACCGCCGTTGCGGGCGTAAAGCAGTGCCGCATCCTCTGTCGCCAGCCATTTCAGGAACTTGACGGCACCTTCCTTGTTCTTGGCGTTCTTGTTAAGGCCGAGGCCCAGTCCATGGATGTGGTCGGCGCGGCCATCCGGACCTGCAGGCGGTGCGACAATCCCGGTGACAGAAGCAACCGCCGGCGTCTTCTCCGCATTGGTCAAATCAGCGGCTGCGGCATTCCATTGCAGCGCGGTCGCCGCCTGGCCGGAACCATAAGCCGCGTTCGTCTCCGCATATTCGTAGCTCAGCGAATCCTTCGGTGAAGCGCCTGCATCATAGAGCTTCTTGTAAAGTTCCAGCCCGGTCTTGTAGGCGTCGGAGTCGACAGTGACGTTGCCCTCCTTGTCCATCCAATCCGCACCGTAGGAACGCGGCAGCGACTGGAAGACCATCATGTTGAAAAGCAGGTTCTTCATTTGCAGCACTGTACCGTAGCGGACCGGGCTCTCGGAATTCACTTGCTTGCTGAAATAGAGCGTGGTCGCCGCCCAATCGTCCCAGGTCCAGCTGTCCGGATCCTTCGGCTGGAGGTCCTTGCCGAGATGCTCCTTGGCGATTTCCGCATATTTCTTCTTGGCCGCATCGTCCTGCATGAGCGCATCCACCAGGTCCTTGCGGTAGTACATGAAGTGCAAAGACAGGTCGGTCGGCACGCCATATTGCTTGCCGTCGAACTGCATCGTCTTCAGCACGGACTCGCCGAATACCTTGCCGGCATCGGCGCCGAGATCGACGGGCTCCATGTAGGGCGCATAACGGCCGATCGAATAGGTCGCGACAAGATTGACATCGAAGGCATCCGAGCCGGCTGCCATGTCCGCCTGCAACTTGTCGAAGAAGCCGTCTCGGTTGAAAAAGAGCAGTTCGACCTTGTCGGCGTCGGTGACGCCGGACTGGCCGTTATAGGCTTCGACGGTCGCGCGCAGGGCGGTCTCCTCCGAACCGCCCGGCCAACCGAGAACTGTGACCGTTGCATGGGACATGCCCGGCAGGGCAACGCTTGCGAGAAGTACGGCCACAGCCGAAAAAGACGTCCTGTTCAGTTTCATCGTTGTTCCCTTTCTTATCTTTTGACAGTTCGAATGCATGCGAGGCGTCGCTACCCGCCCTCTCCCGCGAGATCGGCGACGCCGATAATGCCCGCGCGGCTGCCGAGCTTGGCCGCCAGGAGACACGGAGCGAGACGCGGCGCAATGTCTTTCAGGTGATCGCGCATCTCATCGATGTAGCCGGCGGCAAGACCGATGCCGCCGCCGATGACGATCTGGTCCGGATCAAGCATCAGCTGGATATCGCGGCAGAGGGTTGCCGCACGCAGTGCCGATTGCGAAACGATCGCTCGCGCCCACGGCTCGCCCTGCTTCGCTCTTTTGAATACCTTGGCGGCCTCCACTTCATGCCCGGCCTTCAGTGCCTCGGCGGCAATCCAACGGCCGGACGTCTCGTCCTCAAGCGGCGACCGCCCCTGCGAGGGGCCGCGAATGAGACCGAAATGACCTGCCAATCCCGAAAGCGGTCGTCCGCTGATGACGATTCCGCCTCCAATTCCGGTCGAGATGGTCAGAAAGACAAGGTTTCCGCCGGTCCCGGCACCGAACTTATGTTCCCCCCACGCCGCGGCCTGCGCATCGTTCATGGCGAAAACCGGCTTGCCGAAGAGGCGTGTTGCCCGGTCGACCAGCGGATAGCCATCGGGAATGCCGAGCGTCGCAGGATTGAGCGCCGACCAATGCCCGTCCTGAACGAGACCGGTCACCGCAAAGCCGGTGCGGGCGTAGCGGTCGCGCCATTGGGCCGTACTCTCGGCGATGGCTTCGAGCCAAGCATCGGGCCCCGCCTCGCGGGCGGTAGGGATGAGAAGCTCGTCGACAATCGCGCCGCCGTTGACCAGTGCCGCCATTGTCTTGGTGCCGCCTATGTCGACCGCAAGCACGGTTTCCGCCGCCCTCCCCTCCGCCTTGGCATAAGCTTTTGCCAAAGTCTCGTGGAACCACGAAGTTACGTGCTCCGTGCGGGTAATGGCCGAACCTACGACGACGGCATAGGCGCCAGCTTTGACGGCGGCGGCCGCCTGTACCGGCGAGCGGATGCGTCCCTCTGCGATGACGTAGGGTGTGAGCTTCCGCATGGCCGCAATGAGCTCTATGTCCGGGTCGACCGGTTCGGGACCACCCACATATCCGGAAAGCGTTGTGCCGACGAAGTCGACACCGGCAGCAAGCGCATGCTCGGCATCGTCCAGAGAGGAGCAATCGGCCATGGTCAACTTGCCCTTAGCCTTCACGGCCCGGACCAGTTCTTTGATCCCGGCCGGGCGCACTCGGTCGGTCGCATCGAAGGCAACGACGTCCGCGCCGGCGTCCGCGAGTGCCTCGGCGTCGGAGATATAGGGCGTGATGCGTACCGGACTGTCGGCAAGGTCGCGTTTGACGATACCGATGATCGGAGCTGCGACTGCGGAACGCACGGCCCGGACGTAGGCCGCGGATTCAATCCGCAGCGCGCAAGCGCCCGCATCGAGCGCCGCTTTGGCGAACCCTGTCACGAATTCGGCATTGTCCATCGGCCCTGCCGGAACCGGCTGGCAAGAGACGATCAGGCCGCTTCTTACGTCTTCGCGCTGCAATCGTGACACTCCGTTTCGGCATCACGATAGATGGAAAATACCAGATTACAACCAGTTTGTGACTGGTATTACCGCTGCAGTTCGAACACGAAATCATAGACGTCGCCTTTGTAGCGCGTCTCGCAATATTCGACGATTTGTCCGTCCGCGAGAAAGCAGCGTCGCTCGGTCATCAACAACGGAGCGCCGGGGCCGCAATTGAGGTGCTGCGCGTCCTCCTCGCTTGCTGCTCGCGAGCGCATTCTCTGGATCGCGCGTTGAGGCAGAAAACCCCGCGCCTCCAATGCCTCGTAGAGGGAATCGCCGACCAGATCCGGCGACGGCAGGAAGCGAACCGGCACTGCGGAAATCTCGACCGCGATCGGCACGGAATCGGCGGTTCTGACCCGTTTCATGCGAACGACACTGGCGTTGCCCGCGACCCCCAATGCCATCATCTCGGCCGGCGAGGGTCGGCTTATCTGCCTGGAAAGCCATATGCATCCGGGCGTCAGCCCGCGTGCGCGTATGTCCTCGGAAAAGCTCGTCAGCGTCGACAGCGATTTTTCGACACGCGATCCGACTTCTGTCCGGAAGCCATGGCGGCGATTGAGGAGCCCCTCCTCCTCAAGCAGCGCGAGCGCTTTTCGCACGGTCACGCGGGACAGGGAAAATGCGTCTGCAATGACGCGTTCGCCCGGCAGGACTGCACCGGCCTTCAAGGCATTGGAGCGGATCGCGGCCTCGATCGCCGCCTTCAATCGCTTGTACAGCGGCGACCCGGGCGCCGCATCGGCGAGTTCCTTGCCTATCAGTTCGACGAAGACATCGGTTACCATTGCCGCTCCATGCCAGTTCTGCCGCCTGTGGAATTCTTTCACAGGCACCAGCTGGAGCTATACTGGTATTATCCGCTCAACGCAAACTGGCCGATGCACCGGCGCGGAGTTCACTTGGCCACCGCGCCGCCACGTCTTTTCTGCAGGCGAGATCATTGATCCGCGAAAAGTGCACGGCCCGTCATCGCCTCCGGCTGCCGGATCCCCATGAGGGCCAGAATAGTGGGCGCGACATCGGCGAGAATACCATCGCGTAGGCGCACGTCACGTGACGAACCAGATAGCAAGACCGGCACCGGATTGGTGGTATGGGCCGTGTGCGGTTCTCCGTTCTCAGGATCGATCATCATCTCGCAGTTGCCGTGGTCGGCTATGACTAGCATGGCCCCGCCCGCCCGGGCGACGGCAGCGTCGATTTCGCCGAGCGCCCCATCAACGGTCTCGACTGCAACAATGGCCGCCTCCAGCTTGCCGGTATGACCAACCATGTCCGGATTGGCGAAATTGACGACCACCAAGTCGTATCTTCCGCTCTCGATCGCGGCAACGACCTTCGTCGTCAATTCCGGGGCCGACATCGCCGGTTGCAGATCGTAGGTGGCCACCTTAGGCGAGGGCACGAGGATGCGATCCTCGTGTTCGTATGCGGCCTCGCGCCCGCCGTTCAGAAAATACGTCACATGCGGGTATTTTTCCGTTTCTGCGAGATGGATTTGCGTCTTCCCTGCCTTTGCGACCGTCTCGCTCAATCCGTCGTCGAGACGCTGAGGTGGAAACAAGGTGCGCATCGTTGGGTCGAGCTCTGATCCATAGGAGACCATTCCAACGGCGATCGACAGTTCGGGCCTCCGCCCGCACTCGAAGCCAGCAAAGTCCGGAAGCGTCAGGGCCGCCAGGATCTCGCGCACCCGATCCGACCGGAAGTTTGCACAAAGAATCGCGTCGCCGTCCCGAATACCTGCATAGTCGCCGATGAGGCTCGGCGGGATGAATTCATCCGTCTTGCCCTGCGTGGCCGCTGCTTCGATTGCTTCCTCCGCCGTAGCGAAACGCCCCCCTTTGCCCAGGGCGATCGCCTCGTAGGCGAGCCTGACCCGATCCCAGCGGCTGTCCCTGTCCATCGCAAAGAACCGGCCGCTGACGGTGGCGACAACAGCACCGTCCGGAAGCTTCTCAGTGAGTTGGCGAAGATACGACGCCGCCTGCCCCGGTTGCGTATCGCGGCCGTCTGTGAACGCGTGAACGATCGGCCGCACGCCAAGGCTCGCAAGCTCCCGGGCGACCGCCGCGACATGGTCCATGTGCGAATGCACGCCCCCTGGAGAAACGAGTCCGAGGATATGGCACACGCCCCCCGTCCGCTTGAGCGTACCCGGCAGCCGGCTTTCCGCGAGCAGATTGCGCAGGGTTCCATCGACGATCGCGGCATCGATGCGAGGCAGTTCCTGCATAACGATACGCCCCGCGCCGATATTCAGATGCCCCACTTCGGAATTGCCCATCTGCCCCTCGGGCAAACCTACCGCCGGACCATGCGTTGTTAAGAACGCGTGCGGGCACGTCGACCACAAGCGGTCGAAGTTCGGCGTCTTCGCAAGCAGGACGGCGTTGCCCTCCGCTTCTTCGCGCCAGCCCCATCCGTCCATGATCATCAAGACAGTCGGCTTCTTATTATCCAAGGCAATTCCCTCCGATCCAGTCCCGAAATCATTCCGCGCCAGGCCGCATTGCATCCTTGAGCCGTGCTTCCAATATCGCCAGGAAAGCCCGAAGCTTCTTCGGCACAAAGCGGCTGCGCGGATAGAACGCCTTGATCACACGATGCGAGACGATCTCGCCATCAAAGACGGAAAGCAGCCTTCCGGCACGGATTTCTTCGACGACACTATAAAGGGGAAGACGGGCGATACCGGCGCCCTGAAGGGCCGCAAGAAGGATGGCGCTCTCGAAATTCGAATGAAATGTGCCGTCCACCTGCACGGTGATCTCCTCGTCGTCGAAGCGTGCACCCCAGATCCGCGGATCCGGTTTCTGCGTCGTGTGGATCAGGCAGTTGTGCTCACGAAGGTCGGCCGGCTTCATCGGTCTCGGCCGCTCGGCGAAATAGGCTGGCGCGGCGCAAATCACGTAGGGTGCTGGTCCGAGCTTGCGTTCGAAGAGACCGGTGTGAAACGACTCGTCGTCATCGAAATCGCGGCTGCCGATAACAACATCCACGCCGCGTTCCATCAGGTTCACCGAGTAGGCGCTGACGGTGAGCTCGACCTTGATCGAAGGATATCGCGCGTTGAAATCGACGATTGCCGGCGCGACGAGCGCCTGACCAACGCCGGGGGTGCTGTGGACCCGCAGGGTGCCTATCAGTTCGCTGCTGAGCCCGCTCGCATCCGCCTTCGCGGCGTCGATCTCGGTGAGGATCCGCGTGCAATGATCGAAGAAGACGCTACCCGCATCGGTCAGAAAGACAGCATGCGTCGAGCGGTTGAGCAGGGTCAGCTTTAACGCCTCCTCGAGCTGGGAGACGTGCTTGCTCATATAGGACGGCGACTTCCCAAAGATCTTTGCCGCAGTAGTGAAGCTGCCATGCTGCACCACGCGCGTGAAGATCACGATGTCGTTGAGATCGAGCCCGTCAAAGCTCGATCTCGGCATGTCAGAAGACTTGATCATCTCCGGCGTCTTGGCACAACTCTGCGCCGGGGACAATTCAAGAAAAGAGCAGCGACTTGATAACAACGGGAATGACCCCCGGCGGGTTAAGAAACTCGCCGAGATCGACGAAATCCAGATTCTTGAGCCGCACGCCGTCGATGGAGATCAGGTGCGACTGGATTCCGAGCTCCCTGTCGAGGATACGGCCGATTGTCTGACCGACATCGCCATCGATCATCAGGACCAGGAGTGCCTTGCGCTTACCCTCTGGCGCGGCAACCATCTTGATCGCCTTGGCCATGGCGAGCAGGCGCTCGTAGTCCGGTAGCCCAGTCCACGAAAAAGCAAGCGCAGTCATCGCGGAGACGTCGTGATCCTGCCTGTCGGCGCTCTCGCGGAAAGCCGCAGCGATTTCCTCCGGGTCGATCTCTTCGGGGAGCGTCTTTCCGAGATGGACCACCGGGATGTTGTGCCTGGGCAGGGCGTCGGCGCCATTCATGTAGAGCGTCTTGCCGCTGACCTGCACGGTGAATTGCGAGGCGCCGATGACGGTCGCGCGGATGCGTTGCCCGGCATCGACCATCGGTATCTCGATGCGCGGCTTGAGCTGCGCCACGATCTCGTCGGCGAGATCCCGCGCTACGTCGCCATGGTCATTCCGCTCGTAATCGAAAATGTATTCCGAGACGCCACCGGAAAAGGTGATGTAGGTCGGCTGGACTGGCCGTTCGAGAGGCTCGGTGAGGAGAAGGCGCTCGCCAAGCGGGTCGAGTGGGTCACCGAGAATCTCATCAACCGCGGCGGCAGCCAGGCGCTTCACAATGGCGCGGCGGTTCCCAGCGTCAGCGATCGTGCCGGGGTCGGTGTCGAGCCCAAGTTCCTCCGCAACGATCCGAGCGGAATCATCGACACGGGACCATGCACCTTGGTTGTCCTGAGCTAGCAGCCGCCCGCCGACCGCAAAGGCCGCGCCGCTGACAATTTCTCCCTTGTCGATCAAGGCAAGCTTGGTTGTGCCGCCGCCGATGTCGACGTGCAGGCCGCAGGCATCCCTTTTCTTCGAGAGTGCGGTCGCGCCCGAACCATGGGCTGCGAGCATGCATTCAAGCTTGTGGCCGGCAGTTGCACAGACGAAACGGCCTGATTCATTTGCAAAGATTTCGTCGATCGCCCGCGCGTTCTTTCGCTTGATCGCTTCGCCGGTCAGAATGACGGCGCCGGTGTCTATGTGGCTGCGCTTGTAGCCGGCGTCATGATAGCAGTGCTGAAAGAAGTGCCTCAATTCGTGCGCGTCGATCGTCCCGTCCGGCAGAAACGGCGTCAGGAGGATGGGCGAGCGCCAGAGCACCCGCCGATCGACAACGACAAATCGGCTGGAAAGATCGTCCGTCTCCCGCCGCAAGACGACATTTGCAAACAGCAGGTGAGACGTGGAACTGCCGATATCGATGCCGACCGTCAACAGATCGACGGTTTCCTGCTTCCACAGCCAATCCGCGATCTGCTGACGTTCGCTGTCGGACAGATCGTCATGCTCGTGGTCGAAATCGAGATCGTGCACCCGCAACTCCTCTTTCCTACAGCGCCGCCGCGCCTCTTCGAGAGGCGCAAAAGATCGCTGTAGCACTTTGAATTGCCGCAAGAATTTGTCCTCAATCGGCTCCGATCTAGGAGATCATGCGGTGATGCCGGGCCTCACCCACCCGGCCGCCTGATCCGCGCCGTGCCTTACGTCGCGGGACCGGCAAGGATGGGCGTCTGGATGACACCCGTCAGGCTTTCCTTCGGCAGGGCCATGATAGCCGCCTCGTCGAAGATGTCGCCCATGGCAGACGGAACGCCAGTCTTCTGCAACTCCTCAAGGAACTTGCGATGCACGCGCGGATCCTGATCCTCGTATTCGATCTGCCGTCCGCCGTCCTTGACCGAGGTCGCCCCGCCGCCTTCCGCACTCTTGCGCCGCAGCGAGATGAACGGGTAGCGCCGGCTGCCGAGACTGCAAGCGACATAACGCGCCGGCTGGTCGCAGGTGTTGAAATGCTGGTGGTACATCCAAAACGGCGGCGTATACATGAAGCCGTGGCGCCACGGGATCTCCTTGAATTCGGAGTCTCCCTCATACCACATCAGCGAGTATCCCTCGCCGTCGACGGCATGGACGTGCGTTCCTGCGGCATGGCGATGCGCCTTCTTGTATCGGCCGACCGGCATCTGCGAAACGTGGGAATGCATCGTTCCGTCCGCCAGCACGAAATTGACGTTGAGCGATCCCTTGCCGCGTCCCTCGAACTCATAGAGCTTGAAGCTCGTCAGGTCGTGGACGAAATTGGTTTCCCAGATGTTCTGCACCTTTCGCGCCGATTCCAAGCCGTAGGAATAAAGCGCGCCCTCGCCTTCGAAATGCTTGGCCTGGCCGATGCGGTCCTTGAAAGCGAAGTCGTTGTCGAAGACGAAATCGAGGTTGTGGTAAAGGTTGATGGTCAGCGGCGCGTTGTTCGTGCAGGAGAGGCGCACGGTATCGACACCCGAACCGTTGTTGAACTGGTAGAGGCAGTTCAACGGGATGGCGAAGAGCGCCTTCGGCCCCCATTCGAACGTGCGGACTTCACCGTTCGGAAGCCAGACGGTCGTCGAGCCATAGCCCGACAGGACATAGAAGAACGCTTCATAGAGGTGTTTCACCGGGCGTGTCTTGCGGCCGGGCAGGACCTCGATGACGTAGTTCGCCATGAAGTCGCCCATGCCGTGAGTGTGCGCAAAGCAGCCGCGCGCGTCGTAGCGATCCCATGGTCCGGTTTCGAGCGCAAGGAGATCGTGCCCGAGATCGAAATGGATCGGGATGCCCTCCCCCTTCGACCAATCCTTATAAGGATCGACGAGGAACTTGGTATTGCCGGGATCGGAAACCGCAACCGGTTCACCACTGAGCGGCTTTGTATCAACAGTACTGGCCATCTGGTTCACTTTCATTTGGCTTTATCGTTCCGCATTCGGCGCGAACTATGAGTCTTTTGAACCGGCGTCGGTAGTGTGTTTTCGGAAAAGGCGTTTTCCCGATACTGCGCTCGCCGGCGACACCAAAGGGCGAAATCCGTCAGGCGAGACCGCCTTCCGAGGGCGCGAGCGGTCTCACCGTCCGCCCAAGATAGGTCGCCTCGGGTCCATAGAGCAGGGCTTTCACGTCGTC
The DNA here is from genome assembly GCF_030124325.1 of Sinorhizobium sp. 8-89. GTDB lineage: Bacteria > Pseudomonadota > Alphaproteobacteria > Rhizobiales > Rhizobiaceae > Sinorhizobium. Next base: position 116,886 of record NZ_JASKLR010000012.1, on the reverse strand, counting down.
GGCCTTCAATGTCTTGATGATCTGGTCCACCTGGCCGGCGAGCGGCAGCATCAGCCCGGCCTTCTGCGCAAGCTCGAGGGTGACGTCCATGTCCTTCTCCTGCCAGGTGAAGCGCGTGGAATCCCAGCGCGCCAGCGTGCCATTCGTGCCGGGACAGGCCAGCAGAATCTCGCGCATGCGCTGCGCGTCGATGCCGTAACGCTTCGCGATCAGGAGGGTTTCGAAATTGGCGACGCAATGAATCCAGTGCAGCAGGTTGTTGCAGGATTTCGCAATCTGCCCCGCCCCGAGCGGTCCGACATGCACGACATCGCGGCTGTAGCTCATCAGCGCCGCGCGAACGCGCTCGACGTCCTCCTCCGTCCCGCCGCAGAGCGAAAGCAGCGTGCCTGACCGCGCTCCGGCGGCGCCGTAGACGACCGGCGCATCGACGAGACGCTTGCCTTTTGCCTTCAGATGCGGACCAAGGTCGCGCATCGTCTCCGGGCTGATCGTCGCTGCAACGACGATCAGCGTATCGTCGGCTGCCTTGACCGCAAGCTCCTCGCAAACATCGATAACCTGTTGATCGGTTGCAACGACGAGAACAAAGACATCAGCCGAACGAGCCAGTTCATCGAGGCTTCGCTTCGATGCGATGCCGCGTGCCTCGGCCGCCGCCAGTCGCTCGTTCGCTGACGTCGAAGGCCGAAACCTCGAAGCCTCTTTCCAGCAGGTGACCCGCCATCGCGAGGCCCATTTCTCCCGTTCCAACGACACCGATTTTCATTTCCACCTCAGGATCTGCTTGCCGCGCTACGGCGCCACGCGTCCTTTCAGACGTGCAAAAACATGTGTAACGCTTTGATTAGTTGCGTATTTCTTCTTAAATCGGCTCCGATTTAAGGAATTGGCGGCGGCCCCTCGTGCCGGCGATGACGGCCGCGTCGGTGGTGGCAGGCCAACCAAACGGGCGGCGGCATGACCACCGCCCGCAGCGCCGCAAGGCTCAGTTACGCGACAGAAGGGTCTGTTTCAGGAACTCGACGATTTCCGGCGTCTGATCCATAGCCGCCTTGACCGTTGTCGCGACTTCTTCACCTACCTTCGGGTCCACCGGCAGACTGAGAGACTGTGCCTTCGCCAGGAATTCCGGATCGGACGTGGCTGCTTTGTAGGCATCGCGCAGAGCCTTCAGCCGGTCTTCCGGGATGCCGGCTGGACCTGCCGTAAGCCGTGAAATGTTGCTTTGCGAGGCCACCAGAGCAACGACCTTCTTGGCTTCTTCATCGTCGACCAGCGAGGAGAGCTGCGGCACGTCCGTCTCCGAACCGCCGATCTGGGCGATGAAGCGGCCATTGCCCTCATCCACGAACTGCTGGAAGGAGGAGCGCGAGGCGATGATCCCCTGCACCTCGCCCCGGCGCAAGGCGAGTTGGTCGTCGCTGCCGTTGTAGCCGGAAACAATCTGGATCGGCAGGTCGAGCGCGTTGACCAACATCGTGGTCTCGATCGTGGAGGCGCTGCCGACACCGGCGGAAGCAAAGCGGATCGGCTCCTTCAGAGCCTTGAGCTGCTCGTAGCTCTCGATGCCGGAATCCTTGCTCACGACGATGACGCGCGGATCGGAGGCGACCTTCCCGATCCAGGACATGTCCGCCAAGTCGAACTTGATGCCGGGGTCACCGCCGAGCTGCCCGTAGATGAGGCCGGTGTTGAACGTACCGAATGTCAGGCCATCCGGCTCGGAAGCGTAAATATAGTTCGCTCCGATGAGGTGGCCGGCGCCGGGCATGTTCTGGACGACGAAGGTCGAACCCGGCAGATATTTCTGCATGAACTGCGCCACGAGACGGCCATTGGTGTCGTAGCCGCCGCCCGGTCCGGTCGCGACGATATAATTTACCGTCTTGCCGTTGAAGAACTCCTTGCCCTCCTGCGCTGAAGCGCCGGTAGTCGAGATCGTGAGCAAAGCCGCAGTCGCGCAAGCCGCCATGCGAATTGAATGCCATTTCATTGTTTTTCCTCCCAGTTGAAGCTTGAATTTCGGCAGAGGGGATGAGGTAAGGTGCGCGCGGTTTTCCGCCCGCATCCCGCTCTAACTTATTAGAATCGGTCACGTTTATGACTTTGGGTCGATTCGACCCAAAGTCATCGTGATCTAGCGCGCATCAGCCTTCGCTCAGCGCCTCTTTCAGCACGTTGATGACCTCCGGCGCCTGGTCCAAAGCCTTCTCGACTCGCGTCCTGACCTCGTCCCCGACCGCGGGATCGACCGGAAGACCGAGTGCACGCGCCTTCTCAATGAATTCCGGATCGGACGTAGCGGCCTTATACGCATCCCGGAGAGCCTTCAGGCGATCCTCCGGAATTCCGGCGGGGCCGGCGGAAAGGCGCGAGATCCCGCTCTGCGACTCGATCAGGCCGACGACCTGCTTCGCCGTCGCGTCATCGACCATCGTGGAGAGTTGCGGCACGTCCGTTTCCGTGCCGCCGACCTGCGCGATGAAGCGGCCTTTGCCCTCATCGACGAACTGCTGAAATTCCGACCGCGATCCGATGACACCCTGGACCTCGCCCCGCATCATCGCGAGTTGGTCCTCGTTGCCGTTATAGCCCGAAACCACCTGGATCGGCAGCTTGAGCGCGTTGACGAACATGGTCGCCTCGATCATCGAGGCGCTTCCCTTGCCGGCGGTCGCGAATTTGACCGGCTCCTTCAGGGTCTTGAGCTGTTCGTAGCTTTCGATCCCCGATTCCTTGGTGACGAGAATGATCCGCGGGTCAGATGCGACCTTCCCGATCCAAGACATTTTCGTCAGATCGAACTTGATGTTCGGGTCGCCGCTGAGCTGACCGTAGAGCAGACCGGTATTGAAGGTGCCGAAGGTAACACCGTCCGGTTCGGAGGCATAGATATAGTTCGTGCCCAGCAGATGGCCGGCGCCCGGCATGTTCTGCACGACGAAGGTCGAGCCCGGCAGATATTTCTGCATGTACTGCGCGACGAGGCGGCCGTTGGTGTCATAGACGCCGCCCGGCGCCGTCGCGACGATGTAGTTGATGGTCTTGCCGTTGAAGAATTCGACCCCGTCCTCGGCCAAGGCAAGCCCTGGCCAGAATGTTGACATGATGGCCGCGCCCGATGCCGCTATGCGAAGTGTTTGCATTCCCATTGTTTCCTCCCGTTACCTTCCGGGCATAAGCCGCCCGATTTCGGAGGTCCCCGTTTCCCGACAGCGTCTGCGAGCGGCAAACCGGTCCCGCTCACGGTGGCGCTGCCAACGTGAAACCATCCTTGTTATTCGTTTGGTGTTTCGTTTTGGCGCGCGCTCCGAAGGGCGCCCGCGTTGTTTCGAACCGCCTCCTCGCCGATCTCGGTCAGGCTGCCCCTATCCCGATTGCCTGCACCAACCAGGGCGTCAGGAAACCGGGGTGGAGCTGGATGTGCAGTAGCGCACCGAACATCAGGTAGAGCACCAGTGTGGCAACTGCCGCCAGCGACAAGGCGAACCGCCACGACGCCTCGGCCTCCCGACGGAGGAACGTTACCAGCAGCACTGGCACGCTCGCGTAGAAACCGAAGACCAGGATTCCGGCGACAAAGGCGACGAAATAAGTCCACATTAGGAGTTCCTGCGAGACCGTGTGCACTCCGAATTCCGGCAGTTCCGGATCCGGACCGGCCGGATGTGCCACACCGGCACGCGGCGCACTGTGGAATGCGCTCCTCGACGACGGCATCAAGTCGATGCCGAGCTGGACGAGGCAGAGCGCAATGGCCGGCAGACCGACGATCAGCGGCATGAAGCGCGCCTTGGCTGGAAACTCCATCGAGAGGCCCACCATGACAATGAAGAAGGCGAGCATGACGATGGTGAGCCATGTGCTGAAGGAAAGGTGCTTCACGTGTTGACCTCCACGCTGGGCTGGCCATTGCCGGACCGGAAGTTGCGATAGAAGGCGTAGATCATCAGCGCGACGATCATGCCGATGAGGACCAGCGACATCGGGCGCAGGAAGAAGGAGTAACCCCACAACTGCAGCGCCTGGTGCAGCGAGGCTTCCGCCTGGCCGCCGAGAACGAGGCCGATGACGAAGGGCGAGCGCGGCCAGCCGGCCCGCTGGAAGCCGTAGCCGATCGCGCTGAACAGCACGAGGACCACGAGGTTCTGCCACTGCACATCGCTGACGAAGCAGCCGATCGTCACGAAGACGAGAATGAAGGGCGCCAGCATGCGGCCGTTGACGAAGGTCAGAACCGCGATCCAGCGACAGACGACGAGCAGCATGGCGACGGCAATGAGGTTGCCCACAACCAGTGCCCAGATCAGCGTCCAGACAAGATCAAGGTGCTTGGTAACCATCATCGCGCCCGGCTGGATGCCGAGGATGAGGAAGGCGCCGAGCAGCACGGCCATGCCCGAGCTGCCGGGAATGCCGAAGAAGAGGGTCGGAAGCAGAGAGCCGCCTTCCTTGCCATTGCTGGCCGTTTCCGGTGCGATGACGCCTTCGATCGCGCCCTTGCCGAACCGCTCCGGCGTCTTCGAGCTTTGCACCGCGTGGCCATAGCAGAGCCATGCCGCGGTCGAGCCGCCAAGGCCGGGGATCATGCCGATGACCGAGCCGATGACTGAGGTGCGGAGCACGAGCCACCAGTGGCGCGGAACTTCCATGACGCCGGAAAACATTTGCCGGTACGAGAAGGCCTTGTCCATCGGTGCAGCCGAGATCGCACCGCCCTTGGTGGCAAGCGCCAGCATTTCCGGCACGGCGAACATCGCAAGCACCGCGGTCACCAAGCTAACGCCGTCCCACAGGAAAAGCATGTCCCCTGCATAGCGCGGCGTGCCGGTGATCGGATCCATGCCGATCGTCGACAGCATGAGGCCGTAGAAGCCGACAATCACGCCTTTGACGATCTTGCTGCCGCTCGCGAGAAACGCGATGAAACTGATGCCGAGAAGGGCGATCAGGAAGAACTCGGCCGGGCTGAACATCAGGATGACCGGCTCCAGCACAGGGATCATCACGGCGAAAACGACGGCGCCGATGATGCCGCCGACACCGGACGCGGTAATGCTGGCGCCGAGCGCACGCGCCGCCTGGCCCTGCTTGGCGAGCGGATAACCGTCAAGCGTGGTTGCCGCATCATCCCCATCGCCGGGGATGCCGAACATGATGCTCGATATCTGGCCGCTGGTGCCGTTGACGGCGTGCATGGTCAGCAGGAAAACGGCGCCTGCTACCATGTCCATGCCATAGACGAACGGAATCGCCATGGCGATGGAGAGCTTGCCTCCGATGCCGGGCGTCACGCCGACGAGCAGTCCGAAGACGACTGCGATCAGCATGAGACCCATGGTATGGGGGGTGCTCACAAGATTGAAGAGCGCCCCGAACATAGTCTCGATCATTTCTGGTTCCAATCCTCCCGTGGAATGGAGTTCCCGCCGATCAGATCGCGGCTCCATCGGGCAATCACTTGCGAACTCCTCCTGCAGACAGGGCGATTGCCACCATCGGTGCTGGCCCCTGCTGTCGCGTGGTTTTCATTAGTGCCACCGCTGTGACCTTTGTCCAAAGCAAAAAATTATGCTTAGTCCAACAGTTTTCGCGCGGACAGAAATCGGCACCATGATTGAGGACGCTGTTGCCGCGACCCGCAACCACACATTTATCCAATTGATATTCCCGTTATTTCTGTTCTTTAGAACGTAATAATCTTCATTGAACTGCTATCTCCGCCACCTTTCTGGTTGTGACTTGGTCGGGCGAGACAGGCCTCAACTGGCCCTCTCGCCAGACACGTGTCACGTGGACGGACGGGGTCGATAAGTTTTTCTTAAAGCGACGCTAAGGCGAAATGGCATGGACTTTCCGGAGTTTGCGCCACTAGCATCCGACGGTCTCACGCAAGCGCAGGGCAAGCGTGTCGCGCCAATCGCACGCCTATCATTTGCTCTCCCCGCACTTCCGGACTGCCGGGCGGGAGATTGCGCTATCGGAGCACCAATGGACAAACCCGTCGGCGACATCGGCATGGAGAAGGAGCAGACGGTGACCTCTCTTGCCCTGCTCGCTTCCTTTCTGCGGCTCGGCGCCTCCTCCTTTGGAGGCGGCATGGCGGGCTGGACCCACCGTGAGATCGTCGAGCGCCGCGCCTGGTTGACCGACGAGGAATTCCTGAAGACGCTGACGGTCGCCCAGATCATGCCGGGCGCCAATCCGGTCAACCTCGCCGTATATATCGGCCTTAAACTGCGCGGGATAGCCGGCGCCTGCATTGCCCTCTTCGGCATGGTGTTGCCCGCCTTCGCGGTGATCCTGGTGATGAGCGTCACTTACCAGCAGCTCAGGTCCCACCCGGAGGCACAGGCAGTGCTGCGGGGACTTGCCTGCGTCGGCATCGCCTCTTCGTTGACGATGGGAATCAAAACCGCCCGCCGGCTCAACGCGCATGCGCTGCCCATTCTGATCGCGCTGTCCGTCTTCCTGATGGTTGGCGTCCTGCACTGGTCCCTGGTCGCCGTCGTTGCGGCCACCATTCCCGTCAGCGTTGCCGCAACATTCTGGATCGAACGGGAGAAATCGCGTGGTTGATGACAAGCTGCTCGGTCTGGTTCTGCTCTGTATCCCCCTGTCGCTGGTTTCCTTCGGCGGCGGCCAGACGATCGTGGCGAGCCTCCAGCATCAGACTGTCGATGTCCTGCAACTCCTGAGCGGTCCGCAGTTCACCGATCTCTACGCTATTTCGCGCGCGGCTCCCGGGCCGGGCACCTTGATCGTAGCGCTGATCGGATGGGAGGTCAGCGGCCTTTGGGGAGCGATTCTCGCAACGCTCGCGATATTCATTCCCTCGTCCGTCCTGCTCTGCATTTTAGGCAGCTATTGGCAACGCCATCGCCGCTCCGCTTGGGCGATGGCGGCGGAGAAGGGTCTCGCCCCCGTCGCCGTCGGCCTGATTTTCGCCGGCGTCTTCACCGTCGCGCAATCGGCCAGGTTCACGCCGCTCGAATTGGCAACATCCCTCGGCGCGGGCGCCGTCCTGTTGACGACGAAAACCGGGGCCTATCCCGTCCTTGCCGTGGTCGGTGTCGGTTATTTTCTGCTGAGCCTCGCCGGAATGGCCTGAAACCTCACGCGATTTCCATGCGTGTTCAAGTCTCGCGGGCGCAGCCGACCGCGGCCGAGGACGTCGGCAGTCGCCATTGCTGCCCGACGTCCCCCTTGGAACCTGACGAAAGATAAAAATCGTCCTGCCGCGATTGACCGCAAGGTGATTCACGGTATGATACTTAAATCAGAACATCGTTCCGTATAAAGGAACACGTCGAAGGGAGGGTACACGCAGATGGTCGAACTATTGGTTTTACGGACCGCGGTCGGGAAGCACGATCACGTAAAGCCCCTGAAGGATGGCAGGGTCCGATCGAGCCGTGTGACGCTCGAGTTCCAGGAATTCGATCCGCTGCCAAAGGCGTTCCGTACGATGGTGCGCGGCGGAGACCTCGATCTTTCGGAAATGGCGATCGTCACCCATCTGCTGGCGCACCATTATGGAAAGCCGATCACCGGCCTCGCCGTACCGCTCTGGAGCCGGTTGCCCCATACCAACCTCGTCTGCCCCGTCGAATCGACGATCGATGGACCGCGTGACCTGGAAAACACGAAGGTCGGCGTGCGCGCCTATGCCCAGACGTCCGGCGTCTGGGTCCGGGGGGTCCTTCAGCATGAATACGGCGTCGACCTCAACAGCATCACCTGGGTCACCATGGAGGATGCGCATCTCAGCGAATACGACGACCCGGCCATCGCCGTACGCAATCAATCGGAGATGGCCCTGCGACCACTGATGCTCGCAGGCGAGCTGTCGGCGATCATGGGTGAGCGCGAGGTGGATCCGGCGGGGATCCGCAGCGTCGTCCCCGCTGCCGAGAAGGCCGCGAAAGACTGGATCGCCGCAACCGGCATCGTTCCGATCAACCACGTGCTGACGGTGAAGACTGCCCTGACGGACGAATATCCGTGGCTCGGCGGCGAGCTGATGGAACTGTTCGACGAGGCGCGGCGCGTGGCCGTGGCCGAGGCCGACGCCGCCGCACCGCCTCCGCCTTACGGGCTGGAAGAAAACCGCCGATCACTGCAGCTCGCCTTTGCCTATTCGGCAGAGCAGCAGATCACACCGCGCGTCTACGACGTGGACGAACTATTCCATTCAATTTGAGGTGCGAGGAAGCGGACGGAGCCGCCCTCGCCCGCTGCAGCACGAGGATGCCGCCATGATCATCGACATTCACGGACACTACACAACGGAGCCGCAGGCGCTCCACCAGTTCAGGGATAAGCAGCTCGCCGGTCTCGCAGATCCGATGCGACGGCCGCTGTCGTTCGACCTCGGTATCACCGACGAGATGCTGCTGAAATCGGTCGAACCGCAGCTCAAATTCCAGAAGGAACGCGGAAGCGATCTGACGATCTTTTCGCCGCGAGCGGCCGGCATGGCTCATCACGTCGGAACCGAAGCCATCAGCATGCAGTGGTCGGCGATGTCGAACGACCTGATCTATCGAATCTGCAGCCTGCTGCCCGATAATTTCGCCGCGGTCGGACAATTGCCGCAACATCCTGGCGCACCGCCGAAGAACTGCATTCCCGAGCTTGAGCGCATCGTCAACGAATTGGGTTTCGTCGGCGTCAATCTCAATCCCGATCCATCAGGCGGCTACTGGACCGATCCTCCGCTCACGGACCGGCAGTGGTACCCGCTCTATGAGAAGCTCTGCGAACTGGAGGTGCCGGCGATGATCCACGTGACGTCTTCGTGCAATCCGTGTTTCCACCATACCGGCGCTCACTACATCAACGGCGACACCACCGCCTTCATGCAACTGATTCAGGGCGATCTCTTTCGGGACTTCCCGACGTTGAAATTCGTCATCCCGCATGGCGGCGGCGCGGTGCCGTTCCATTGGGGGCGCTATCGCGGGCTTGCTCAGGAGATGAAAAAGCCGTTGCTCTCGGAGCACCTACTGAACAACGTCTTCTTCGACACCTGCGTCTATCACTATCCGGGCATCGAACTGATGGCCAAGGTCATCCCGGTGGACAACATCCTCTTCGCCTCGGAAATGCTCGGAGCCGTCAAGGGCATCGATCCGGAAACGGGCCACCACTACGACGACACGAAGCGCTACATCGATCAGCTTGAAACGCTCGACGAGGAAAGCCGCTACAAGATTTTCGAAGGTAACGCCCGCCGCGTCTATCCGAGGCTCGATGCCCAGCTCGCAAAGCGCGGGCGGCCGGCGCGGGCAGCGTGACGCGCCATGCGAGGCGTTTCACCCATCATCCACCGCTGCCCGCCGGCCCTCTGTTGGGCGGCTTCAGCAGCAGGACGCGTCGTCGTCCGAGATGATTGCGTTCTTCATCCAGGACGGCGGCAGATCGTCCTCCCGAACCTCGACGGCGCGTTTGAATACCTTGAACTGGTGACGCCGGTCCGGTGCCGTCCAGAAGGCGACAACCGTTTCGAGCGGCGGACATCCCGGCAGGCCGCAAGCAATTTCCGACACCATGATCGCGACATCGTCGGCAAGCGCGAAACGCTCGCGCGTCCAGACCTTCACCTGGCGGACGGCGGCGAGATGTTCGGGTTTCGAAGCGGCGGTCTTGAGCATGATTTTGAACCAGTCGCGCCGGCACCTGAGCCGGAAGCGGTCACCCGTTACATAGGGCGGCGTGGCCGCACCTGTCAAAAACGAATCCGGAAAAACAAGCCTGACCATATTCGCATGCCGCGCATGCGAACGGCCACGCGGCATTCGAAAGGAAAGTGAACATGCCAGAACAGGTCCTCGCGGCGGTCCGCACCGGTCCGAGCAAGATGGAAATCCGCGAATTCCCTATGCCGGACGTTCCGGAGGATGCAGCCCTCCTCAAGATGGAGGTCGCCGGCATCTGCGGCACGGACGTCAAACTCTTCAAGAGCCCGCCGACGAACGCGCCGACGATCATGGGGCACGAGAACATCGGGTACATCGCCAAAGCGGGCCGCGAATTCACGCGTCGCAAGGGCTTCAAGGAAGGCGACCTCGTCTTCGTCGAGCACTATGTCATGTGCGGTAAGTGCCAATGGTGTCATCAGGGACAATATCGCCATTGCGAGAACACCGACTGGCGCAACAATCCAGATGGCATTCGTTACGGCTACACCTCGGCCGAACGCGCGCCGCACCTTTGGGGCGGTTTCGCGCAATATGTCTATCTCCCCTGGAACGCCGTCGTCCACCGGGTGCCCAAGGGCGTAACGCCGGAACTCGCGGGCCTTGTCACGCCAATGGCGAATGGGGTTGAATGGTCGCTCTTCGATGCCGGCGTCGGCTATAACTCCACAGTACTTATCCAGGGGCCGGGCCAGCAGGGCCTGTCGCAGACGGTCGTCTGCAAGCAGGCGGGCGCATCGCTGATCATTGTCACCGGAACCTCGAAGGACGCGGCCCGCCTCGAGGTCGCGAAGACCCTTGGCGCCGACTACGTCATCGACGTGCAGCAGGAGGATCCGCTTGCACGCATCATGGAGATTACCGGCGGCAGGGGTGTCGACATCTCTCTCGACTGCACGGCTGGCGCCGGCACGATTCCGATCCTGCTCGGCGTCGAGGCGCTGAAGCGAAAGGCCGGGACGATACTCGTTCAGGGCGAGATGAAGGAGTTCCCGAACTTCCCGCTCGAGAAGGTGACGACGAAGGCGATCACCATCAAGAGTGCGCGCGGTCACAGCTATCTCGCCTGCGAGCTGGCGCTTGAACAGATCGCATCGAACCGCTTCCCGCTCGAAAAGATCACCACGCACCGCTTCGGCCTCAAGGACGCAGACCTGGCGATCAAGTCGGTCGGTGGCCAGGGCGTACCGGATGTCATCCACGCATCATTGATGCCGTGGATGTGAGCCGTAGCGATCAAGAGGAACAGGCAGATGACACTTGGATTCAGGGTCCTCGACCGGCGGCAGCGCGTCGGCACGGCGATGATCGAAAAATTTCGTGACCTGCCGGTCGCGAACGTCAGCGACGTCATGTCCCGCATGACGGCTGGCGGGGCAGCCCTCAGGCCGCTTCACGCTTCCGGCGTGCTCGCCGGCGCGGCCTTCACGGTGAAGACGCGGCCTGGCGACAATCTGATGATCCACAAGGCGCTGCTGATGGCCGGCCCCGGCGACGTCATCGTGGTCGACGCTGGCGGGGATCTAACCAACGCCCTCGTCGGCGAGCTCATGCTCTCTCATGCAAGGGCGATCGGCGTCACCGGCGTCGTGCTCAATGGTGCCGTCAGGGACTACGGCTGGATCAAGGCCAATACCTTCCCGGTCTTCGCCGCCGGCATCACCCATCGTGGCCCTTACAAGGACGGACCAGGCGAGATCAACGTTCCAATTTCCCTTGGCGGAATGATCATCGAGCCGGGCGATCTCATGCTCGGCGATGAAGACGGCCTCGTCTGCGTACCGTTCGACCAGGTCGAGGACGTCTACGCCACGGCGAAGGCCAAGAACGAGGCAGAGGCGAAGACGCTTGCCAACACGCTCGTCGGCAAGCTCGACCCGAAGCTCTGGGTGGACGAAAGCCTGAAGAAACTCGGCTGCGGCGGGGTCTAGAGCGGGGGGATAGCTGTGAGCGGTTTTCCCGTCGCATCTCGCTCTGACCTGTCAGAAACGATCACTGATTTGGGTCGATCCGATCCAAATCAGTGACCAGGTGCGCCCTGCCGGGCGCGACACGTTCCGGAGGCGCGCATATGCCAAGCGGCTTTGTAAAGAATGATGCGCCGTTTCGAGGAGGATTGAATATGGCACTAACAACGATCGACGGCATCGCGACACGCTACGAGGTACTTGGTTCGGGACCGCCGCTGCTCATGTACTCGCCCGGCGGCTTCGATGCGACCATCGAGAAATGGCGGACGCAGGGCATCTATGCCGAGATCCGGTTCCTGGAACAATTGCCTGAGCACTTTACCTGCATCACCTTCGACCGGCGCGAGACTGGCAAGTCCGGCGGCCGCGTCGAGCGGGTCACCTGGTCGGATTACATCAGGCAGGGCAAGGGTCTTCTCGACCATCTCGGCATCGACAAGGCCTATCTGATGGGCGGCTGCATGGGCTGCAGCGTCGTCGCCGCCTTTGCGGCCGAGCTGCCCGAATCCGTCCTCGGCATGGTGCTTTTCTGGCCGGTCGGCGGCGCGCGCTACCGCATCGCGGGCCACCAGCGCTTCGCCGAGCATCTGGCTTTCGTCCATCAGAATGGCCTGGAGGCGGTCGTCGCACTGGCGAAAGAGAGCAACAAGGCTTTTGGTGCCGATCCCCGCGGCGGCCCGTGGATCTCGGTTCTCAGGCACGATCCGGAGTTCGCGGAGCGCTATGTCCGGCAGAACGTCGATCACTACAAGGCGATCCTCGCGGGCATGCCGAGAACGTTGCTCGACAGGGATACCTCGCCCGGCGCCGAACCGGAGGACCTGTTGCGCCTGAACATCCCGACGCTGATCATTCCGGGGGCCGACGCCTCCCACGCGACATCGGCCGCGCGATACCTCCAGGAATGCATCCCCGGATCGCAGTATTGGGACGTTCCCGTCTCGGAGCAAACATCCGCCGCCACCAACGCGCGTGTGATCGACTTCCTCCGCCAGGCGGAAGCGTCGCGTAACGGCTGACAAGAAGTGACAAAGCGGCTCCCGAGAATCAGGGGGCCGCATCCTCTGCGGCCACGAGGTCTGGCAGGAATTCCTTCCCCTGGGTCGCGAGGAAGTCCTCGAAGGCGGCAATGACCGGGGTCATCGCGCGATCTGTCCGGCTGACGGCAAACCATTGCCGGCGGATCGGCAGGCCGACGACATCGAGGATCGTCAGTTCGCCCGCCTGGACCTCCGCGGCGACGCTGTGGGCGGCGAGAAAGGCGACGCTGGTATCTGCCATCACCGCGCGCTTGATGTCCTCGATCGATTCCATTTCCGTATTAGGGCCATCGACCCTTCCCGGAATCTCGCTCATGAAACGGTCGAAGAAGATGCGCGTCCCGGAGTCGGGGCTGCGAAGGAAAAAATGCTCGCGCGCGATTTCCGCCTTGGAAATGCCCTGCCGCCCGGCAAGCGGATGATTGGGCGCGCTGACGACGACCAGCGAATGCTCTCCGAATATCGCCGCGCGCACCGAGAATTCTCGCGGCGGGCGCCCAAGCAGCGCGATGTCGATCGTTCTGTTCTTCAAACGCTCCACCGTTTCGGCGCGGCGGTCGACAAAAAGTTCGAGGTCGATGTCGGGATATGCACTCGAAAAGGCCGCGACCATCGGTTTTGCGAAGTACTTGACCGTCGAAACCGCGCCAACGGCAATGTGCCCGCGCTTCACGCCCTTGAAGGCGTTGAGCTCGGTTTCCAGCAGTGAAAGGCGCTCCTCGATATCGCGCGCGGCAGCCAGGACCGCGTGTCCGGCTTCCGTCGGAAACATTCCGTGGGCCATGCGCTCGAAGAGCTGGACGCCGGCTTCAGCCTCGATCTGCTTCAACTGCAAGGTAACGGCCGGCGCGGTTAATCCGAGTGCTTTCGCGGCGCCGACGACCTTACCGTGTGCCTCGATCGCGCGTATCGACTTCAACTGCCGAAACGTGATATTTTTCATTCGCGAAGCATAAAAAAACTTAATGCGCACGTAAAGAGATTAAAATTTACTTTCGTGGTGAGATGGTTGATTTTCAACATAGCAGGTTCGCCCCCCAATGAGATCCGCACAGGTACCGAGCGGTTGGCATCTGCAGAATCGTTCGCAACATCAAGGGAACTGAAAGATGAGAGCAGCAATCAAAAGTGGTCTGCTGGCATTGGCCGCTGCAACCCTCCCGGCCATCGCGCATGCCCATACCGGCGTCGGCCCGGCAGGCGGCCTGGCGCACGGCTTCATGCACCCGGTCGGCGGCCTGGACCATCTCCTCGCCATGGTCGCCGTCGGCACATTCGCCTCCACTCTCGGTGGACGCGCCCTCTGGCTCGTTCCGGCGAGCTTCGTGCTGATGATGGCCGCGGGCGGTACTCTGGGGACTGAGGGCATTGCCGTGCCGTTTGTCGAGACCGGCATCGCGGCATCGGTGATCGTGCTCGGTCTGGCAGTCGCGCTTCGCTGGAGCCCGTCGACTGCCGCGGCAATGGGTGTCGTCAGCCTCTTCGCCGTCTTCCACGGCTACGCCCACGGCGCCGAGATGCCGATGGATGCATCGGGCGTTCAGTATGCATTCGGCTTCATGGCTGCAACGGCATTGCTGCATCTCGTCGGCATCGGATTGGGCCTTGCCCTTGGACGTTTTGGCGCCAAGTCCCATGTCGCGACGCAACTCGGCGGAGGTGCCATGGCACTCGCCGGCCTGGGCATCATGACCGGCGTTCTGTAAGCACGGCTCCTGCGAGGCAGCGAAGCTATCCACGCAAGAAACAAAAAACGGGCGGCTCCAGCGAGCGGCCCGTTCATGCTGTCTTAGAAACAATGCGGCTGTCGCAGGAGATCACTTCCCACCGAGCGGGCCACTGTGCGGGGCTGTGCGCTTCGCTGCTGATCGCGTTAGCGGCGCCTGAGAGTGCGGCCGAAGGCGACTTCGTCGATGCCGAGCGTCTGCAGGGCAGCGGCTGACGGGCGGCGTCGCTCTCTGGTCGCCATTGCGCACTCGTGCGCGGCACTGACCAGGCTCATGCCCTCCATGAACCCGCCGAACATGCTGCGAACCCATTCTGCGTTAGCGGGCCGGCGTGCTGCGAGCGTTGTCATTTCAATCATCTCTCCGTTGCATACCGGTTGCATATAATACCGCAACGCAACAACAAAAAGACCAACGCAAACAGCCCTGCCATGCAGCGATCGCATGGCAGGGCGTGCCTCTCAGAACCTCTGCTAACAGCTTATGCGGGTTGAATTAATCCAATATGATCCGCTCTGCCAAACAGGCGTCGGTTCGCTCCTAGATGACGAAGCTCTCCATCGTCTCCGGCGCGAAGATTTCCTCCGCGCAAAGCTTCCTCTTCGACAGTCCCTGCTCGTAGGAGTAGCGGAGGAATGTTTCGAGTGTCTCCCGATTCTGCTTGAAACCGTAGCTCCAGTAATCGTCGCCCATCAGTCGACGCGCTTCCTCGACGTGGGCGTTCAACCAAGGCAACATGACCTTCAATGCCGCCGTCTCTTCGAGTTCG
Organism: Sinorhizobium sp. 8-89; assembly: GCF_030124325.1. Classification (GTDB taxonomy): domain Bacteria; phylum Pseudomonadota; class Alphaproteobacteria; order Rhizobiales; family Rhizobiaceae; genus Sinorhizobium. Next base: position 101,676 of record NZ_JASKLR010000012.1, on the reverse strand, counting down.
CGGTAGACGCGCGACTGCGCTTCGGCAAAGGCCTTGTAGAGCGATTGTGCGATCCAGCGATGCGCCTCGTAGACCTCCCGCCGAATGACGATCGTGTGCATGATCGGAAAGATGCCGGTCCGCTTGAAATAGCTCCGCTCGATCTCGACGAAGTTCTCGAACAGACGTCGGACACGGCCGGCCGATTCCTCGTAGGAAGAAGGTTTTCGAGCCGTGTAGAGCGCGTCGATCTCGCCGTCGCGCAGCCTGGCCGATAGCGTCTGCGTCGGGCCGATGCGGTTGACGCGGATGTGGCTCGGCAGATCGAGCGGCAGCTTTTCCGGCCGGTTCGGCTGTTCCTCGCCGCCGGCATAGTAGGTGACGTCGTCGACCTTGACGCCGTACTCGTCGGAAAGGATGCCGCGTATCCAGACGGGGGCCGTCATCTGATACTCGGGCGTCCCGACGCGTTTGCCGATCAGGTCCTTCGGCTCCCGAATGCCGGCCGCGGCATTCACGTAGATCGACGAATGTCTGAAATAGCGGGACGGAAAGACTGGAATCGCCACGAAAGGACGTGTCTCGGCAAAGCAGGACATGACGTAGGACGAAAGCGACATCTCGGCGATGTCGAATTCCCGATGCCGCAGCATGCGAAAGAAAGTCTCTTCCACGGGCATGTTGAGATAGACGAGATCGATCCCATCGGGCGCGACCGTTCTGTCCATGAGGGGACGTGTCCGGTCGTAGTTCCAGCAACCGAACGACAAACGAAGCGACGAAGTCAGAATAGTCTCCCTAGCAATACCGGGGACAGGAAAGCTTGGGTTGGCCGAGCGCAAGCCCGCGATTTACAAGCGAAAATCCCGGACGGCTCCTCCACCGTTTCCCGCCCTTTTCACATCCAATTTGCGCCGATCATCGAATGCGCGCCGTCAAATGTCCAAGATAAAACCTATTGGCTTGCTCAAAGAGAATACGCTTGCTCGGCGGGAACCAGCCGATCGATCGGGTGCGCGTAAAGCCCGACCTCGGCGACCAGGCGGTCGACCATCTTGTCGATGAACGCGAGGAAAGGCTTTTCGTCAGCAACCCCTCGATGCGCAGGATGAGCGAGAAACAGCGTCCGCTTGACAGCGGGCCGGTCCACGCGCCGCCCGATGATCTGGCCCGTCTTGATCTCCTCCGCGACGATCCCGTAAGGCATGATGCTTTGCGCCACGCCGTGCAGAACGAGCGCCTTGATCGCCTCGTTGGATTGGACCTGATAGGTGATCTTGACGTCGACGGAGAGACGCGACGCTGTCTCATGCACCCGCCGCCAGATGATGTCGCGGTTCGAGACCAGGGCGAGATCGCCGGCGACTGCCTGCCGGAAGGAAATATCGCTGCCCTGCTCCCCGCCGTTCGGCGCCGACACATGGAGGAGATCCTCCTCCATCAGCGCGACGCGCCGGATACCCGCGTTCTCCTCGATGTCGTAAGCAAGCACATAATCGAGTTCGCCGCGCTCAAGCGCGTCGGCAAGCACGAAGCTCAGCTCCTCCACGACATGGAGCGCGATGCCGGGCAGCTGCGCATTGGCGGCAACGAGCAGTTCAGTCCCGATCAACTTCAGAATGCTCGGCGTCGCGCCGAATCTGATGCGCAGCCGCTCACCGCCAAGTGCGATCAGGTCCCGGCGCGTCTCCTCGAGCCGTTGCAGAATTTCGATGGCGCGCTCGTAAAGCAGCATGCCGGCGGGCGTTGCGCTGACGCCGCGCGAGTGGCGATCGAGCAACTGGATCTGCAGAGCGTTCTCGAGATTGCGTATCTGGATACCAAGCGCGGTCTGTGCGAGATTGAGCTGCTCGGCTGCCCGGGTGATGTTGCCCACCTCGACGACTTTGACGAAGTAGGCAAGCTGGCGGAGCTTCATTGCATGTCCAAGCATTCTGATGCGAGCCTTTCACCGGTCAATAGAACTGGTCGAAATGAACCTGGGCGGGCGGCACGCCGAGGTCAATCAGCATCTTCTGGATCGCCTGCCCCATCAGCGGAGGACCGGCAAAATAGACCTCGCATTCGGGAAGGCGATCGGAGAAAAGCTTTGCCGCAAGCTCGTGCACGAAGCCGCGATGACCGTCCCAGTCATCGTCGTCCGCGCCCGAGACGACCGGATGATAGTGGATATTCGAGCCGAAGCCGGGAAGTTCGGCCAGCATGTCCCTGCCGCAGATATCGCGCGCCGTTCGCCCTCCATAAACGAAGTCGACCCGACGCCCGGCAAGGAGCGGCGACACAGCCGCGGCGCGGGTAACCGAGATCATCGGCGAAAGGCCAGAACCGCCGGCAAGACAGACGATGTCGCGGTCCGACTCGGTCCGCAGATAGGCCATGCCGTAGGGACCATCGATGCCGATGCGGTCGCCGATGGCGACACCGTCGAACAGCTTGCCCGTCGCCGCGCCGTTCGGAACGCGGCGGATCTGGAAGTGCCACTCGCCCGCCTCGTTCTCCGTATTGGCCATGGAATAGGCACGGCTGCCTTCGACCCCCGGAAGGTCCAGCAAGGCATATTGGCCGGGGAGAAAGCGGGCCGGCTTATCCAGCCGGAAACGAAACTCGCGGATGTCGTGCGTGATGTCGCGCACTTCGGTCAGTTCCGCCTCCTGCCGAACCGGCGGGAAGCGGCTTTCATATTGCGCCATCAGCCGGAGCTTTACGACGCAGTCCGTCAGCGGCCGGGCCTGGCAACCGAGGCGCCGGCCGCGCTCCCGATCGCGGTCGCTGAGACCCGGCGCATCGGAGCGCAGTTCCTCGATCTCACCCTCGAGAAGATCGAAACGGCAATTGCCGCAGGCACCGACATTGCATTCATAGGGAAAGCCGAGCCCGGCGCGCAGCGCCGAGCGCATGATCGTGTCGCCATCGGCACAATTCCATTCGACGTCGCTTCCCTTGAGTGCAATTGCCGGCATGTTCAACTCCCTAAGTCGTATCTCTCTCGAAAGGCCGCCGTGTAACCGAGGCGGGATGAAATGGCCGCGACCGCTTCGAGAAGCGCCGGCGAAAAGCCTTCAAGCGCCTCGAGAGACAGCCGCTGCAATGGGCCAGCGATACCGACCGCGCCGACGACAGCGCCAGTCGAATCGCGCACCGGAGCGGCAATGCCGCGGATTCCGGGTTCGCTTTCCTCGTCCTCGATGGCGTAGCCGCGTTCCCGAACCTCGGCCAGCATCTCCCTCAGGCGTGCCGGATCGGTAATCGTCTTCGCCGTTCGGCGCTGCAGCGGCCCGGCAAGCATCCGCTCGATGGCCGGTTCCGGGGCGAAGGCGAAGATCGCGCGCCCGACGGCACTGCAATGGGCGGGCTTGCGCGCGCCGAGATCGGATTTCATCGCCAGGGCCTGCGGGCTCTCAAGGTCATAGACGTGCATCACCTCGCCGTCGGAGGGGATGCCCAGAATGATCGTTTCGCCCGTCAGCTTGCGCAGATCGAACAGATAGGGTCTCGCCTCGTTGGAGAGATCCATGCGCCGGCGGACAAGCGTACCGAGGGCGAAAAGGCCGACGCCAAGCCGATAGCGTTCGGTTTGCGGGTTCTGCTCGAGCAACCCTTCGGTTACGAGCGTCACCGCCAAACGATGGACCGTGCTCTTTGCGACCTTCAGCCTTTGCGCCAGGGCGCTGACGCCGATCTCGGCCTCGTCCTCGGAAAAAGCCTTTAGGAGACGGATCGCCGTCGTTACTGACGAGAGGCGGTTGCGCTTGCCGGCGGGGCCTTTTCCTCCGCGCGCGGGTGGTTTGGTGGGTGCGTTCATGGCGTGATTGTCCGTTTCATCGCGAGAGTTACGGCTCGTCCATAACACAGTTGCCATGGTCTCACATCACCACCCTGCCGATCTCAAACCCTGAGCGCGCTCAGCATTTCGCCGACATATTCGTCGCCGTTGGAGACCACCAGCATCGCCGCGAACGGACGCATGGTCGTCAGCGTGCGTGCCAGATCCTCGGCGGAGATACCCTCGGCGTTGCGCACAAGTCCGGTCGCCAGCTTGTTGCGGACGAAACAGGCATTGCCGATCACTTCTGCGGCTTCAGCCGCGGTACCGGCTGTCGTCACCATGACGATGATGTCGGCATCGGCGAGCTCGTCGGCGAGGCTGAACCTCTTCCCTTCAAGGTCCTCCAAGAACGCGTCGACCGGCAGCATGTGCAGGGAATCAGTTGCTCCTTTTGCGTTGACGTAACGCAGGAAATGCGCGCCGCTCCAGGGCATGTCGGCAAGCGTGCGCAGCATCGCCAGACTCGGTTCATCCAAAGCGATGACACGGGACTTGCGTGGCCTCGAATTCGGGTATGCGATACGGAAACGTGCTTCCTCCGCGGTGGCGAAGCGCGCACTTTCGCTCAGTCCGAGCTGCATGACATTTCTCCTCATTAAAACCAGCTGTGGGCAAACCACGGATCCCGACGACTGAGCCGCCGGGATCCGTGTCCCGGCCCCCACCTCAAACGCTGGTCGGCGCCTTGCCCTCGATCACGGTCAACGCCTCGTCAGCAACATCGACATAGGATTTATCGACCGGCAGCACGATCGCAGCCGAACGGACGCGGTGATGAACCGGATCGACGCCCGGAGGAACGACGCCTTTGTCACGCAATGCGCGAGCGGCCTTCAGCAGGCGGTGTCGTGCCATGATGATGCCGTTGTCGGTCGAAACCAGGTTTTCCTTGCTGCGATCGACGATCGGCCCCATGCTTTCCTGCAGCGAGGCGTCCTGCATCGCGATGCCTTCGACGCCAGAATAGGTGATGCCCTTGCGCTGGGCCTCGCGGTCCATGAGGTAATCATTGTCCTTGTTGGCAAGCGGCCGGTAGGTTCCAGGCACATAGGCGACATGGATGCCCTTGCCGTCGATCATCGCCTGACGTTCCTCTTTCGCCAGCGCGCGAACGGGGTGATAGTCGAAGCTCCAGGCCCAGCAGTTCTCGTCGTCGATCGGAATCCAGAAGTGACCATGAACGGGATGGTCGCCGCGTGGCGGAACCATTGTGAAGGAGGGCATGACCCAGGGTGTGACGCGCCAATAGTAATGGCCTTCTTCGGCATTCCGTCGGGCGCCGATGAACAGACCACCCTCGCTGTCGGTCACCTCGAAGAAGGGCCTCGCATCCGACATGTTGTATTTGTTGCCGCGTGCGCCCTTGAACAGCGGGTCGCTGTTGAGATTGCCGCTGTGCAACCAGGAGACGTGGCTGGAATCGATGCCACCCTCCATCGCCTGCAGCCAGTTGCACTCCTGCCAGCGCTTCGATGTGAAGGTTTGTTCTGAAGGAACGAGCGCGAACTCCCATTCGGGATGCGGCGGTTGCTTTTCCGCCGGCCCCATGTAGGTCCAGAGGATGTCACCGATCTTGATCAGCGGATAGGATTTCAGCTTGATCTTGCCGCAGTAGCCGCTTTCCTTCAGTTCCGAAGGCACTTCGGTGCACTGGCCGGTGTGGTCGTATTTCCAGCCGTGATAGGGGCAGCGCAGACCGCCCTGCTCGTTGCGCCCGAACCAGAGCGAGACGCCGCGATGGGCGCAGAATTCGTCGATCAGCCCGTAGCGGCCTTCGCTGTCACGGAAGGCGAGCAGGCGCTCGCTCAGAAGCTTCACACGGACGGGCGCGCAATCGTTGTCGGGCAACTCCTCCGCAAGCAGCGCCGGGATCCAATAACAGCGAAACATGTCGCCCATCGGCGTGCCGGGGCCTGTCTGCGTTAGAAGATCGTTCTGTTCCTTCCTGAGCATTTCACTTCCTCCATGTTGCGGACCGGTTGAGCGGTGCGCCGAATTGCGTCGCCTTCTTCCGACCGTCTCGCGGGCATTCCCGAATTTCGGGTTGACGTTCTCGATCGATCAGGTATTTTCTTGGTGTTCCTATATACGGAACGCTGTTTCTTTTTAAGCAACGTACAATCTGATGACCGTCCCGTCAAGCGGGCCTGCAACGCAACGAAGGAGGAGCCAGGAATGGCCGAGGCAAGCACCAGAATTAGGCTGTGTTCCACGAGCGACGTCGACTGGGACAGCGCGATACGCGTTGAGGAAGGCGACCTCACCCTCGCCGTCTTCAACGTCAACGGCGTGTTTTACGTTACCGACGACCTGTGCACGCACGGCCCAGGTTCGCTTTCCGAGGGCTATCTCGACGGCCACACGATCGAGTGTGACTTCCACAACGGCGCGTTCGACGTACGCACGGGCGAAGTGGTCACACCGCCCTGCATGATCCCGATCAAGACCTACAAGGTGGTGATCGAGGACGAGAACGTCACGATAGAGGTTTAACGCCACTCCTTCGTGTGCGGCCGATGACCGACGCTCCGGCGCGCTTGCGAAAGCAAAGAAGTCGTATAATGTGAGATTTATTCTATCTCACGGAGGAACTCATGCAGGTTCATAAGAAAAGCGACAGTGCGGCGGCCGCGGAGACGGCGGACGCACCGTCCGAAGCGTCCTTGCGCCTTGATGTGGCAATGAGCACGCGGCTGCTCAACAGCTTGAAAATACTGGAGTATAGCGGCCATGTCAGTGCCCGGCTGCCGGGAGGCGTCACCTTCCTGATCCAGCCGCAGGAGAAGAGTCGTGCGGAAGTGTCTCCCGACGATCTCCTGGTCTGCGACCTCGACGGCAAGGTCGTGTCCGGCCCCGAAGGCGTCAAACCTCCTTCTGAGGTATTCCTTCATTGTGAGATTTTTCGCGCAAGGATGGACGTTAATTCGATCGCACACTTCCATCACGACGTGACGAACGTCTTCACGCTGGTCGAGGACGTACCGCTGCTGCCCTTCAAGAACCACGCGGTCCGCTGGAAGAGCGGTATTCCGGTCCATCCGGATCCCGCCCACGTGGACGATGCCGAAAAGGGTCGGGGTATCGTTGCAACGCTCGGACCGCACCACGCCATGCAAATTCGCGCACATGGGCAGATCGTTACCGCCGAAACGGTGCGCGGCGTCTTCATCGATTCGCTGCACCTCGTCGAGAACGCCGAGGCCGCCTATCGTGCCGCCGCGATCGGCAAGCTGAAGCCGCTGACAGAAGCCGAAATCGAGTCCTTCTCCCATGGCTTCAGGCGCGGGCATCACATCCGCAAGCTCTGGAATTACTACGCCCGCGGCGCCATCCGGGACGGCATCTTCCCCGAAGCGTGGAACGCGTGACCAAGCTCTGCTGAGAAACGACGATGAGGTCGGGCGACCGGCCTCTGAAATTTGCTGCTTGAAGGAAGCATGTGGCTGGCACAAGATGTGCGCGAATCCCACATTGGCGGACCGGTGAACGCCGCTCCGCCGCGCAAAACGGGCCGCCTCGCCGGCTCCTGAGCTTCGAGTACGAGTATCGATGTCGCCATCCGTGATCGGTCTGACTTCGCGTCTTTCCCTTCTTTTCGGCTTCTTTCCTGCTGACCTGCGGGGGACCGCCGCTTGAACAGCCACGAAAAGATGCTCGGCATTCTCGATCTTTTCGACAGCGGCGAGGACGCCGTTGCCGTCACGTTCGAGGAGATGCATGAACGGCTCGGCTACACTCGCTCGACACTCTATCGTTATCTGAAGACGCTGACGGATGCGGGTCTTCTCACGTCGCTGCCCTCTGTCGGCTACATGCTCGGTCCGCGGATCGTCGAACTGGACTACAAGATCCGGACGGGCGACGTGCTCATCCGGGCGGCGCGCCCGGTGATGGAAGAGCTCGCCAGCCAGTTCCGTGGCATCGCCCTCCTCTGCCGCCGATACCGGTTCGACGTGCTGTGCGTCCACCAGGAAAGCGGCACGGATACGATCCACAGCAACTACGAGCGCGGACGCAGACGCTCGCTCCTTCACGGAGCCGCATCGCTCGGCATCCTCGCCTATCTGCCCGATCATCAGTTGCGCAAGTTCTACGGCCTGGTACCTGAACAGTTCGCGGCCGCCGGCCTCGGGACGACGCTGAAGGAAGTCAAGGCTGCGCTGAGGGAGCACAGGCAGCGGGGCTGGGTGAGCACGACAGGCGATGTGACGCCCGGCGTGACCGGCGTGGCGGCCCCCGTCTTCGACAGCCGCTCTGAAATTCTCGGCAGCCTGAGCCTGACACTCAGGGATTCCCGCACCAATTCGAAAATGATCGAGAATGTCGCCGAGCGCGTCGTGTTCTGTGCCGGCATCATCTCCAAGACCGTCGCCCGCAGCTGAGAAGCGACGCAGTTCGCGGCCCCGCTAGCTCGCCTACTCGCCTACTGCGACGCAGACTTTCGATCGGATCGGAAAGGAGGCCTTTCCGAAAACGCACTACCGTCATTCCCTCCGTCTGTTAGCGTCTGGCTGAAACGGGCAATCCGGAGCAGACACGCTCCCCCGGCGCGAGCGCGGCTCGCCCTGCCCGACTGCGACAACCGAGAGGAGACAGGAATGCATCAGGACCCACTTGGCGGCGGCACCGGTACGCATTGGCATGAGCCCGCCGGCACCAAGAAGGCTGGTTTCGGCGAGTTCAAGAAACAGCCGACGCCCTATGATCAGTTCATGGAAGAGGAAGGCATTCCGGTCTTTCGCGAGCTCGGTGTTTCGAGCGTGAAGAATCTGCCGTTGAAACCATGGAAGCGGACCGGCGGCAACGGCACCTATATCCAGCTCTACGGCACCGAAACCAAATGGGGCTGCCACCTCGTCGAGGTCCCCGCCGCCGGCGCACTCAACGCCGAGAAGCACATGTATGAGGAGATCTACATCGTGGTCGAGGGGCGCGGCTCCACCGAGGTCTGGCTCGAGGGCGAAGGCCGCAAGCACGTCTTTGAGTGGCAGGAGGGCTCCATGTTCTCCATCCCGATGAATGCATGGCACCGCATCGTCAATGCGACCAACAGTCCTGCGCTACTGCTCGGCGGCACCACGGCGCCAAACGTGCTCAACCAGATCCAGAACGCCGACGCCGTATTCAACAACCCTTACGTCTTCCGCGATCGTTTTTCGGGCGCCGACGACTTCTACAAATATCGCGAAGAGATCGAGCCCGATCCGGTGCGCGGTCTCGCCATGCGGCGCACGAACTTCCTGCCGGACGCCGTCAACTGCGAACTGCCGCTCGACAACCGGCGTTCGCCCGGCTATCGCCGCGTCGAGCCCTTCATGACTAACAACACCTTCTATTACTGGATCGGCCAGCACGAGAACGGCCGCTATTCCAAGGCGCATGCCCACACCTCGGCGGCGATCCTGATCTGCCTGAAGGGCGAAGGCTATACCTACACCTGGCCCGAGCAATACGGCGTCAACCCCTGGAAGGACGGCCACGCCGACAAGGTGCGTCGCCTCGACTACGGTCCGTTCGGCATGGTGACGGCGGCGCCCGGCGGCGCCCGCTGGTATCACCAGCACTTCAGCGTCTCCAAGGAACCATTCCGCCTGATGGCCTGGTTCGGCCCGCACAATCCCGGCCGCGATCCGGGCGCGCCTGGCGAAAAGCATACGGATTACACGGCGATCGACGTCAATGAAGGCGGCACGGCCATCCCCTATTGGATGGAAGACCCCTTTATCCGCAACGAATACGAGGCGCATCTCAAGCGGAACGGCGTGGAGATCCGCATGAAGCCCGAGTGGTACGAGAAGCCGACTGATACGACCAAAAAGATGTCGACGGTCGTCTGATTGGCGGAGCGATGTTGGAGGAAGAACAACAGGGCGGCCGGATATTCTTTTCCAATGTCGGCCGCAGCATGGAACTCGAGGATGAGATCCGGCTGACCAGCGTCGGTATCGACATCGGTTCGTCGACATCTCACCTCGCCTTCTCGCGCATCGTGCTCGAGCGGCTCGACACCCGCTACATGGTGGTCGAGCGCACGCTGCTGCATCAGTCCGAGGTCTTGCTGACGCCTTACGCGGGCGACAACGAGATTGATGCCGAGGCGCTAGGAGTGTTCATAGCCGAGCAATATGCGGCAGCCGGCCTCAAGCCGGGGGCGATCGACACTGGCGCGCTCATTCTGACCGGCGTCGCAGTCCGCCGCCGCAATGCGCGGGCGATCGGCGAGATTTTTTCTGCGCAGACCGGAAAGTTCGTTGTTGTCAGCGCCGGAGACGGGCTGGAAACGACGCTTGCCGCCTTCGGCTCGGGCGCGGTCGCATGCTCCGGCAAAGGCGAACGGGTGCTGAACGTAGATATCGGCGGTGGCACGTCCAAGCTCGCCCTATGCGAGGACGGCGCAATCCGCAATATCAGCGCCATCGATATCGGCGCACGCGTGATCGCCTTCGATGCCACCCGGCGCATCACCCGGATCGAGGAGGCAGGTTATTATTTTGCGCGTCGCGCAGCGGTCGCGGTCGAACTCGGCGCGTTGTTGACGGCTGAGGATGCTCAAAGCATCGCCGCCTCAATGATCGATGTGCTGTTCGAGGCCATGCAGGGCGGCGAGATGCGGCGGGAAACCGCCGATCTGCACCGGTTGCCTCCGTTGCCGGCCGGTCCAACGCCCGACGTCGTGATGATCTCGGGCGGTGTTTCCGAATTTCTCTACGCGGATGCGGAACAGGATTTCAGCGATCTCGGCCCGCTTCTTGCCGTGGAACTTCGACAGCGCCTGGCGAACTGGTCTCCTCGGCTTGAGCGCCCCCAACAGGGTATCCGCGCAACCGTCGTCGGCGCGTCGCAATATACGGTGCAAGTGAGCGGCAGCACGATCTTCGTCGACCCGCTCGACATGCTGCCGGTGCGCAACGTGCCGGTCATCAAGCCGGCGCTCTTCTTCGGCGAGGAGATCGACGCGGACGCCATTGCCGAAGCTGTGCGGGAGGCCTTGGCACGGCTCGATCTCACAGACGGCGAGAGCGCGGTGGCCGTCTGCTACGAATGGGAGGGATCGGCAAGCTACCGACGCCTCGACGGTTTCTGTCGCGGCATCGTCGAAGGGCTAGCACCGATTCTCCGCAACGGTCATCCGCTGATCCTTGTCGGCGACGGCGACATCGGCGGTCTCGTCGGGATGCACTGCAAGCAGGAAGCCGGAATCGCGAAACTCGTCTCCATCGACGGCATCAAACTCGACGAGTTCGATTTCATCGACATCGGCGTTATGCTCGAGGCGTCCGGCGCCGTGCCGGTGGTGATCAAGTCGCTGGTCTTCCCGAGCTTCGGTCTCGGCCATGAAGCTTTCGACCACGATTGAGCGCAGCAATCGACTGCTGTTTACGCCTGCCGCGAAGCCTCGGAGGCGTCGCGGCATTTGCCGTTCAGTGGCCTGTCACCATGGCCGCGAGTGCGGCCGCATCTTCCGGCGCCTGGTTCCCACGCCATACCACATGCATATCGGGACGCACGAGGATGAGATTGTAGCCGTAGATATCGCGCGCCCTCTGTTCGGCGATATCGAGTGTCGCGAACGGCACGTCGCGAGCGCGAAAAGCCTTGCCGAGAGCGCCGTCGTCGGCGCCGGTGCCACCGAGCCGCAGCAGCGTATAGCCTTGGCCGATGCGGTCCTGCACCGGCTCGCCGTTGTCGAGCCAGAGATGCGGCAGCCGGGCACCGGGCCAGGTGGTCGGATGGTACTCGCGAAAGAGATGCTCCGGTCCTCCCGGTTCGTCGGTGATGACAGGAGAGCCCACGTAGCGATAACCGAGCTCGGCGCCGATCATCTCGTTGGTCTTGCGCTGCTCGACGTCTGCCACACGCGCGAGATTGTCGCGTGTCGTCTGGCCGGCCGGCGTTGCGTCACGGATGTCCGGCCGGTACTCAGAGCGCCACTTGCGTCGCCCGAGAGACGCATAGCGCGACGCGCCGACGTTCCGATCGCCGACCTGTCGCCGCTCGACCTCGTAGGAGCGCAGGAGGTTGGGTCCGCCCCAGTCCTGCAGCACCGCCGCAAGTTTCCAGCCGAGATCGACGGCGTCACCGACACCGGTGTTCATGCCAAGGCCACCCGTCGGGATCACGAGGTGCGCCGCGTCTCCCGCGAGGAAGACCCGTCCGGCGCCGTAGTGATCCGCCAGAAGCAGGTTCTGCTTCCATTGGCCGATATAGAGCATCGTATAGTCGATCGGCGTGCCGACGGCCTTTTCGAACTGCTCGGCCATGTCCTCGTCACGTTCGACGACGGCATGGAGCGTCCAGTGTTTGGTCGAATCCTGCATAATAAGGAACGTCGCCTGCCCGTCGGCGACATGATAGTGCCGCCCGCGCCCGGGGCCTTCCCCGATCGGAATGCGGTCATAAAGCGTCTCGCTGTAGTAGAGCGCCTGGCGCAGATGCAGAAGGTTCCCCTCGCCGCGCAGTTTGATGCCGAGCTGCTTGCGTACGGGGCTCGCGCCGCCGTCGCAGCCAACCAGATACTTGGCGCGGATGTGTTCGATCGCACCCTTCGCATCCGCCGTCCGGGCCGTCGCGCCACCTTCGTCCTGCTCCAGCGACAGGAACTCGCAACCGTAGCGCACGGTGACGCTCGGCAGGCTTTCGGCGACGGATTTCAGCAGCGGTTCCAAGGTATATTGCGAAATGAGCTGATAGGCTTCGAGCGGTTGCGAGGCATCGGTACTCAGCGCGATCTCCGCAAGCGACTCGGCGACGGATGGGTAAGGGAGCCGCAACAGCGGTGGTTCGTTCATCGCCAGCACGACATAGACGTCCATCGGAACCGACGCATCGAGGCCGGCCGCCCTGATCCGCTCGGCAAGCCCCATGCGCCGGAATATTTCCATCGTTCGCGCGTTGCAGCGCTCCATCTTCGGCAGAAACTCCGGTGCCGCCTTCTTCTCGATCAATGTGCAACGCACGCCCCTTTGGCCGAGATCGATCGCAAGCGTCAGCCCGACAGGTCCGGCTCCGACAATAAGGACGTCCGTTTCGCGCATGATAAGATTCCATCAAGTTTGTTAGCGACACAACCAGTCCCGGAAAACCGACATCGCTCACAGTTGCGACGCAGAGAGCACCGACGTGCAGGGATGACAAACTTGTACTGTCAGATTGTTTCATCCGTCAAACTGAAAATTACCAAATCTCACATTACGAGAAAATGTTGGCTTCTGCTGGACATTACAGTGATGTTTGCCGCATGGTGCATTTGGTGATGCCGCAGGGCAGCTCGCGTGAGGTGGGAGGAACGGGTGACGAAAAAGATTGAGCTGACGCTCGCCTGCGGCGATTACGAGATCGTCCGGGCGCTGAAGGAGGGAGACGTGCGACCGGACGGGATCGAACTCACGATCCTGACCGAGATGGACTCCACGACTCGTCACTGGCGCTTTCTGAGAAACGGCGAGTTCGACGTCGCCGAAGTCTCGCTGTCATCCTACATCGCCGCGAAAACGCGGGGGCTGCCCTTCGCGGCCATCCCGGTCTTTCTGCACCGCCGCTTTCGCCACGGCTTCATCTTCACCAACACCGCGAGCGGAATCCGCGAACCGAAGGATCTGATCGGCCGCAAGGTCGGCGTGAAGAGCTATCTCGTCACCGCGACGCTCTGGCTGCGTGGGCTTCTCCAAAGCGAGTACGGCGTGCCGCAGAAGTCGATCGATTGGTATGCCGAACTGGACGAGGATATCGATTTCACGCCCCCGGAAGGGCTCCGGCTTCATCGCCTTCCCGACGACAAGTCGGTCGAGCAGATGCTGCTCGACGGCGAGATCGACGCCCTTTTCCATCCCGACCTGATCGAGCCCATCATCCGGCGTGATCCACGCGTCGGCCGGCTCTTTCCCGACTACAAGCGCGAGGAGATCGCCTATTACAAGCGAACCGGCATTTTCCCCATCATGCATGTTCTCGGCATCCGCCCGGAGATCGTCGAGCGCCATCCCTGGGTGCCGATCAATCTCTTTCAGGCCTTCAACGAGGCAAAGCGCATCGCGATGCAGCGCATGGAGAATCCGCGCATCGTGCCGCTCGCCTGGTACCGCGAGGCCTGGGAGGAACAGCAGGAAATTCTCGGCGACGACCCGTGGGCCTACGGCCTCGACGGCCAGAACCGCAGGACGCTCGAAACGGTCGTCGGCTACGCCCACGAACAAGGCCTGATCGACCGCAACGTTCCGCTTTCCGAGCTTTTCCTCGACGTGTCGCAAGGCCGCAAGCGGGGGGACAAGCACCGTGTGTAGCGCCTGCGACCTGCAAGACCGAAGCGGCGGAACCCTCCTCGCCGGCGGCAATCCTTTCCTGCGCAATGAGCCATGGGAGCAGAAGACGATGCATGAGGACGTGAAACAGAGAATGGTCGAGGCCGGCAAAATCTTCGAACAGGCCGGACAGGGCGACTGGACGCGCGGCCATATTTCCGTGCGCGTTCCGGATGCGCCCGATCGTTTCTACATGAAGGCCTCGAAGATCGGCCTTGAGGAAATCACGCCCGACAACCTCATCACCGTCGCCCTCGATGGCGAGAAGGTCGCCGGCGATCTCGGCCGCCACAACGAGGTCTATATCCACTCCGAGGTGCTGAAGGCGCGGCCCGACGTCAACGCCGTGGTGCACACACATGCGCCGTACGCGGTCAGCTTCTCCGCTCTTGGTAAACCGCTGCAGGCGATCGGCCACGCCGGATCGATCTTCTCCGAAGGGCTGCCGGTCTTTTCCGAAACGACCGAACTCATCACCACGGCGGAACGCGGCCGCGCGGTGGCCGCGACGCTAGGCGGCCATGGCGCCATGCTGCTGCAGAACCACGGCATCGTCACCGCTGCGGCAAGCATCGAGCAGGCAATCTATCTGGCGCTTTCGCTCGAAACCGCCTGCATGATGCAACTTTGGGTCGAGGCAGCGGGCGGCGCCAAGGCGCTCGGCAAGCCTGAGGACGTCAAGGCTAAGCGCCGGCACATGTTCCGCGATGAAATGTTCAAAGCCACTTTCGCCTATCTCGTCCGGCGCCTGAAGCGCGGCTGACCATTCGGCGCGAGCAAGCAAAATCGCAGCAAGAGGAACACGATGCACTATATCGATGCGTTCAATCACTTTTTCCCGAAAGCGCTCTGGCAAAGGATTCAGCAGCTCGATGGGGCCGGCAAGGATATCGGCCGCCGGATGCAGGGCATTCCCTGCATACATGACCTCGAAGCCCGCTTCCGTGTCATGGACGAGTTCAAGGACTATACGCAGATCCTTTCGCTCGGCATGCCGCCGCTCGAAGCCATGGGTGGCCCGGAGCTGTCGACGGAGTTTGCCGAACTCGGCAATGATGGCTTGGCCGAGCTCGTCCAGAAGCACCCGGACCGTTTCGCCGGCTTCGTTGCCGCGCTGCCGATGAACGCTCCGGAGGCAGCCGTCAGGGAAGCCAAGCGGGCTTTCACCGAACTCGGCGCGAACGGCCTGCAGATCCACACCAACGTCAACGGCGCGCCGCTCGACGAGGAGCGTTTCTTCCCGATCTTCGAAGCCGCTGCCCGCCATGGCAAGCCGGTACTGCTCCACCCGTCACGGAACTCGTCCATGCCGGACTATGCGACGGAGGACAAATCGAAATACGAGATCTGGTGGACCTTCGGCTGGCCCTACGAGACCAGCGCCGCCATGGCACGGCTCGTCTTCTCCGGCTTCATGGACCGGCTTCCAGGCCTCAAGGTGCTGGCCCACCACATGGGAGCGATGGTTCCCTATTTCGAAGGACGTGTCGGCCCCGGCTGGGACCAGCTCGGCAAGCGGACCTCGGACGAGGATCTTTCTCTCGTGCTCAAGCGGCTGAAGAAGCGTCCGCTCGACTATTTCAAGGATTTCTATGCCGACACCGCCGTTTTCGGTTCGCGCGCCGCGACGCTCTGCGGCCTGGAATTTTACGGCAGCGACCGCATCCTCTTTGCGTCCGACTCGCCGTTCGATCCGGAAAAAGGACCGGGCTATATCCGCGACACGCTGAAAATCCTGAACACGCTCGACCTGCCCAAGGCGGACCTCGAAAAGATCTGCTTCCGCAATGCTGAGGCGCTCTTCGGGCTTTCAGCACATTGAGGTTCGAGGGGCAGTCGACGCCGGCGATGGGGTGCGCCCCGCCGGCGTCGACAGTGCCAGGGAGATTATCACCCGATACCGATCTACCGGGCTAATAAATACGACAATTTGGTGAGTTCACCATTTACTTCGACCGGAATGCGCAGAATATTGGCATCTTGGCAAATGGGAGGAAGCTTTTCGGACCCTCTCAGTCACGCGCGCCCGAACGGCTTCCTCCCGTGATTGCAAGGGAGGACCAACATGAGGCGAGTTTTATTGTGCGCGGCATCGGTCGCGGCGCTATCGCTTTGCGCCCAGAACACCTTTGCCCAGTCCGGCAGCGTCGAAAAGGCAGTCGGCGGCTACAGCTTCGATGAAGCCGCCAAGGAAGCTCCGGAAACGAAGAACTTCCATTCGGCCGATGGCCATCTCACCTTCGCCATCGTGACCCACACCGCCGGCAACGGCTTCTTCGATCCGGTCTATGTCGGAGCCAAGGTCGCCGGCAACATGATTGGCGCGACCATCCTGCTGCTCGGTTCGGAATCGCCGGTGGACGATCCCGCCCGCGAGATCGAAATCCTGAACCAGATCGTGCAGGACCCGACGATCGACGGCATCATCATGACGACGCCGCAGGCCGGGGCATACAACGATATCGTCAAGGCCGCCGAGGCCGCTGGCATTCCGGTCGCCACGACCAATTCCTTCGACGGCACGATCCTAAACCGTAGCAGCATCAGCCATACCGGGCAGGACGCTTCGGCCGCTGCGATTGGCGGTGAGGCGCTCGCCAAATGCGTGCTCGATAGCGGCGCTACGTCAGGTTCGATCCTGCTGCCGTCATCGACCGCGATGGGCAACATCGAGGTTAACAACCGTGTTACTGCCGCCTTCAACGCAATCGTCAAGACGCTGAAGGATGCCGGCAAGCTCGACGCCTTCAAGGTCGACGCCGGTCCGGAAAACGTCGGCATCGACACGAACCCGAACGACCCGGTCAATGCGCTCGTGTCGCTGTTCGAGTCCCGCGGTGACGTCGTCGGCGCCTTTACCGCCAACAACGTCTTCACGCCGCCGCTGGTCAAGGCCGTCGAACAGATGGGGTGGACGAACAAGTTCTGCGCCTATGGCTTCGACCTCGGCCCGGCCCAGCAGGAAGGCATTGCTGCCGGCAACCTCACCGGCTCGCTCGGGCAGCAGCCGTTCCTGCAGGGCTTCTGGCCGGTGATGCAGCTTTACTTGCAGATCGACCGTGGCATTTCGGCCGCCAATCTTGATACGCGTGCCCAGCTCGTAACCAAGGAAACGGTCGCCAAGGTCGGCAAGCGTTTCGAGAACTGATGCCGGCGCATGCATCTGAGCAGATGCAGGAGGGCGCAAGCTCTCCCGCATCGTGATGACAGCAAGAATCGCAGGAACTCCATGACGCTCACCACGACGGCATCGCTCGGCCGTGCACCACCGCAGCTTGTCGGCGGCTGGGAAGCCGGCCTCCTGATCTTCCTCGCCCTGCTCTTTCTCGGCGGGGCGCTCGTCAATCCGGCCTTCTTCGGATCGACGGGTGCTCTTCACGCACTTTTGCGCGACACCTCCCGCGTCGGGATCATCGCCGTCGGCATGACTTTCGTCATCGCCAACAAGGACCTCGACCTTTCGGTCGGTTCTACCTACGGCCTGATCGCCGTGATCTTCGCCCGGCTGTTCGCGCCGAGTTTTCTCAATCTCGACATCGCGACGTCGGTGATCGTCTGCGTGCTTCTGGGTACGTTGATAGGGCTCGTCAACGGCATGCTCGTCACCGTCCTGAAGGTGCCGGCGTTCATCGCCACGTTAACGATCCTCTTCATCGGGCGCGGTTTTGTGCTGGCGCTGACGCACGGCCAGGCGATCTATTATTCCGGCAAAGCAAGGGATTACCCGCTCTTCTTCCACCTCGGCGGGAGCAACGTCTTCGGCTTCAACAACCAGATCGTCATCTTCGCCATCGTCGCCACGGTCGGCGCCTTGGTGCTCGCCAAAACCCGCTGGGGCTACGAGACTTTCGCCACTGGAGGCAACGAGCAGGCGGCGATTTATGCTGGTATCCCGACGAACTGGGTGCGCATCCGGGCCTATCTGATCTCATCGCTCTCGGCGACCCTTGCGGCGCTCCTGTCCGCGGCTCAGGACAAGGGCGTAACCCCTCTCTACGGCGTCACCTGGGAGCTTACCGTCATCGCATCCGTCATCATCGGTGGGGCGTCGATCCTTGGCGGCCGCGGCCGTGTCATCGGTTCCTGTCTCGGCACCGCCGTCGTCGTGCTGATCGACAAGGTGCTGCGTGAAGGCTGGCCGATCACGCGCACCATCGTGATCGACGGCGAGAGCATCGCCGTCAACGCCCGATACACCCTGCCCGCAGGTGCCGTGCTGGTGTTTCTCGGGCTGCTCCTCGTCATTGCGGTGCTTATCGAGCCGCACCTCATTCGCCGCCAGCTTGCGGCGCGGTTCTGGGCGTGGCTACGCGGCCAGCCACCGCCGCCCGCCTACGAGATGGAGGGTGTGGCGCTCGAGGGCGTGCAGACAAAGGGGGCGATCGCGACGGACGTGACGCCGTCAACCACCGCGCTCGGTCGGTTTCTCGGCCGCCGGGATGCGCTCGCGATCATCCTGACTGCCGTCCTGTGGCTGACCGGCTTTGCGCTCAGGCCCGATTATTGGTGGAACCTCTCCAACACCTTCGCGATCATGCTCAACTATACCGAGCTGGCGCTGATCACCGTCGGTCTCACCTATGTCATCGCCGCCGGCGATATCGATCTCTCCGTCGGCGCCGTGCTCGCCCTTGCCGGGAGCACCGCGGCCTATTTCCTGAAGGTGCTGGGCGCCGACCCGGTCACCGCCGTGACGATGGGCCTGCTGGCGGGGATGGCCGCCGGCCTCGTCAATGCCGTCGTGACCGTCGGCTTCAAGCTGCCGGCCTTCATCGCGACGCTCGGCATGTTCTACATCGCCCGCGGCCTCGCTGCCTGGTTCGTCGCCGGCCAGCAGTTGACCGGTTGGCCTGAGGGCTACAACCTCATCGGCCGCAAGGTGAATGACATCCTCCTGCACATGCAGATCATGCTGCCGGACGGGCTTCTGCGCGCAGTCGCCCTGGTCGTAAGCGTGCAGACGATCTGGATGCTCCTGGTGGCGCTCGTCGCCGGTGTCGTCCTTGCCTACACGCCGTTCGGTCAGCAGGTCTACGCCACCGGTGGGAACATCCGGGCCGCCGCCTATGCCGGGATCAACACCAATCGCGTGCGGTTTCTTTCGCTGCTGTTGGCCGCCCTCTGCGCGACCATGGCCGGGATCATCAACGTCGCCTATTTCCGCAGCTTCAACCCGGTGGCCGGCCAGTTCCGTGAACTCGATGCGATCGCTGCAGTCATCATCGGCGGCGGTTCGATCTTCGGCGGCTACGGCACGATGATCGGCGCGCTCGCCGGCGCGGCCGTGATCACGCTCGTCCGGGCACTGCTGCAGCTCAATGTCCAGGGTTTCAGCATGCCGCAGCATTGGATCAACGTCTTCATTGGCGGCATCCTCATCGTTGCGGTGTTGGTCGACATCTGGGTTCGCCAGGCCAACCTGTTCGGCCGCCTGCGCGAGCGTCTTGCGCGCCAGCGAGCCCCGGAGACCGGCCATGCCTGACAGCCCCCGAAATGCTCCGATCGTGGAGATGCGCGGTATCGAAAAGGCCTTCGGAGCGGTGCAGGCGCTCAGAAGCGTCGACCTCGTGCTCTACCCGGGCGAGATCCTCGGCCTCGTCGGCGACAACTCGGCCGGTAAATCCACCCTGATGAAGATTCTGACCGGCGCCTACCAGCGCGACGCCGGCGAGATCTTCGTGGCCGGAAAGCCGGTCCACTTCAAGAGCCCGCACGAAAGCCGCGCGGCGGGCATCGAGATGATCTACCAGGACTTCGCCCTTTGCGGAAACATGGATGTCGGCCAGAACATCTTTCTAGGCCGTTGGCCGCGTCGGGGCTTCTTCGTCGATCGACGGCGGATGTATGCCGAAGCCGACAGCGTGTTGAAGCGCCTCAAGGTGGATGTGAATTCGGTCTACCAGAAGGTCGAGAGCCTATCGGGCGGCCGCCAGCAATCGGTGGCGATCGCCCGGGCGATCTCGTTCGAGCCGCGCGTGGTGATCCTCGACGAGCCGACGGCCAACCTCTCGGTGATGGCGACCGAGCGGCTGCTCGAGACCATGCTGGAACTGAAGAGACAGGGCGTCGCCCAGATCATCATCTCCCACCGCCTCGTCGACATTTTCGCCGTCGGTGACCGCGTCATGGTGCTGAAGCGCGGCGAATATGTCGGCGACCGCTACATCGAGAACACCGATGAGCACGAGGTGCTGGAGATCATCGTTTCGGGAACGCGCGAGCAGGCGCTTACGGCCGATCAGGCAAGACTAGGATGAATGCTCGTCAACGTCATGGCGTCGGTTCCCGAGTCAGGAAATGGAGATTCCCGGCGAGTTCGGAAACGACGAGCCGCCGCTCGTCCCAGACGAGGACGGAGACCGGTCGTGTCAGCCCAGCGAGAATGGTCTGCCGGGCGCCCGTCGTCTTATCGAGTTTGAGCAATCGGCCGCTCCCCTTCAGAAAACCTTCCTTCTGGCCGTAACGACCATGCTCGAGGACAAGCATCCCGCCATCCGCGTCGAAGGCGATTGCCACTGGCGCGTTCAGGCCCCCGACATCGACCTGCGGCTGCGCAGCGCCGCCCGTCTCTGGAGCTGAAACGATCTTTCCCGCGCCGTCGAGGAAAGGAAATCCGCCGAACAGCGCGACATGGATGCGCCCGTCGCGAAGGGCGATGCCGGTCGGCACCGCATCGACTTCGTACCCATTCTCTTCGGTAAACTCCGTCGGAGAAAGCTGCCGCAATGCCGTCGTTGCCTGCTTCATGCGGCGAAAGGTCATGATCGTTTGTTTCCGACCGTCCGCCTGCATGCGTTCGACACTGTTTCGTGCCGAGTCGATGACGTAGTACGTTCCATTGGTAACGGCGAAGTCGAACGGATTCCAGAAATCGCTGCTGATTACGCGAAGCTCGCCGCCCTCGCCGATCGCCACGAGAGCATGGTCAAGCGGCCCTTCGCCGGCATCGACCGGCGTCCACCCTTGAGCCACGATCAAAGCATTCCCGACGTGCACGACGCGATAGGGGCCGGTGTGGTCGCCGATCACATCGAGGCCGTGCGGAAGGGCCGGACCGAAGGCGACAAGTTCACCACCTGGCTCACGCCGGTAGAGCCGGCCGCTGGCGAGATCGGTCGCGAGCAGCGCCTCACCGTCGCGGGATAGGCCAGAGAAAGCAGCACCTGGTTTGCTGACAGTTTCCAGTCTATAGCCCCGCGCGGCTATCGGTTCGGCAGCGGCGCCGGCTGCCAGGAACAGAAGACCGGTGGCGATGATCAGGGCTTGGAGCGAACGCATCGGAAGCCGCCATTGGCTGCAAAACGGAATTCCGGATCATAGGCGAGGCGATAGGTCGTGGTAAGATGGGCTGGATCGCTATTCCAGGCGCCGCCGCGAAGCACGCGATACGGCCCGAAGTTCACCGCCTCCGTCCCGCCCTCATAGGGTGCATAGACATCGCTGGTCCATTCCCAGACATTGCCGACGAGATTGAGGACGCCCTCCCCGCTCGCACCGTCGGCAAAAGCGTCCGCCGGAGCGGTCATAGGATAGCCGTCGCGTGCATCGCCGGAACAGCAGCTATCCGTGCCAAAATTGGCCGGCACCGCCTTGCCGGCGCGCGCGTTCCAGGGAAATGGCGGACCCTTCTTTCCCCGCGCAGCCCTTTCGTATTGCTGCTCCGACGGCAGCGAGAGGCCGTAGTGACGGCAAAAGGCCACGGCGTCTTCCCAACTGACGCCGACCACCGGCCTGTCGTCCAGGCCGAGAATCGGGTGATTTGCATAGAAGGCCGCGCGATGCCCGGTCGCCTCGACGAAGCGGCGGTATTGCCGGTTCGTGATCTCGGTGCGGTTAATGGAGAATGCCATTCCCGCGATCACCCGGCGTGGGCGCTCGTTTTCGGGACCGTCGTCGCGACCGAAGACAAACGGGCCGGCGGGGATCTCCATCAACGGATTGCCATTAATCGGCCCTCTATCGGCCGCAGCCGCGGGGGACGTCATGGCAATGATGATGGTCGCGGCGCAAAGGTTAGACATCGACACGGGATTGTGTCTCCCCGTCGAACAGAAATACGCGATCCGTCGCAACCTTGACGCCGATCCGCTGGTCGATCTGACCGCTGAAATTCTTGTCGGCCCTAAGCGTCATAAGTCGAGCAGCGAGCCGCAGGCTGACGAGTGTACTGTCGCCGGTGAGTTCGACCGAATAGATCGGCGCAACCAGATTGACGTCGGGATCGTCGACGCGAGCTGCATGGACGTCTTCCGGACGCACGCCGAGAACGGCGCGGGCAAGGCTCACCCGGCTGAGCCCGCCGACCCTAAGACCGGCACTCGCAAACACGCCATCCCTCACCTCGCCGGGAATGAGGTTCATCGATGGCGAACCGATGAAGCCGGCAACGAAGAGCGTGCGCGGATCATTATAGATTTCCCGCGGCGTTCCGAGTTGCTCGATCACGCCCTTGTTCATCACCGCGACGCGGTCGGCGAGCGTCATCGCCTCGATCTGGTCGTGGGTGACGTAGATCGTCGTGACTTTGAGTTCATGCTGAAGATGCTTCAGTTCCGCGCGCATCTGGGTGCGGAGCTTGGCATCGAGGTTGGAAAGCGGCTCGTCCATCAGGAAGACGCGCGGCGTGCGCACGATCGCGCGCGCAAGCGCCACGCGCTGACGTTGTCCGCCGGAAAGCTCTCTCGGCAGACGGCCCAACAGGCTGTCGAGCTCCACGCGACGCGCCACCTCGACAATCCGCCGTTTGCTTTCGGCCGACGGCACTTTGCGGATTTTCAGCGGATAGCCGATATTCTGCTCGACGGTCAGGTGCGGATAGAGCGCATAGGACTGAAAGACCATCGCCACGTCGCGATATTTGGGCAGTACGCCATTGATGCGGTCCGCGTCGATGTAGATGTCGCCCGACGTCGCTTCCTCGAGCCCCGCGACCATGCGCATGGTCGTCGTCTTGCCGCAGCCGGAGGGTCCGAGCAGGACGAGGAATTCCTGGTCCTTGATCTCGAGGTTGAAATCCGTGATGGCGACGAATTCGCCGAACTTCTTCGAGACGTTTTTGAACGTAACCGACGCCATGGCTCAACCCTTGACAGCCCCAAGGGAGAGCCCCCGGACAAGATGCTTCTGGACGATGAAAGCGAAGATGACGATCGGAACACAGGCCATAAAGCCGGCAGCGCTGATCTCGCCCCAATAGGTGTTGTACTGCGTCACCCGCCCGGCAATGCCGATCGGCAGCGTCTGCGACTGCTCGGTCAGCGTGATGATGAGGGACAGCAGGAACTCGTTCCACGAGATGATCAGACAGAAGATGGCCGTTGCGGCGAGCCCCGGCCGGGCGAGCGGCAAGGCTACATGCAGGAAGGCGCCCCAGCGCGTGTCCCCGTCGACGACCGCGGCTTCCTCCAGTTCGACCGGAAGGTCCTGGAAATAGCTCTTCATCATCCAGGTCGCGAACGGCAGGTTGAAGGCGGTGTAGGCGATGACGAGCGCCGACTTCGTGTTCAGCATGTCGAAATAGTTGAAGAACAGATACAGCGGAATGATGCTGACGATCGGCGGCATCATGCGTGTCGACAGGATCCAGAACGAAATCTGCTTGCGCCACTGCCACGGATAGTTGAAGCGCGCGAGGGCATAGCCCGCCATGGTGCCGAAAACCACGGAAACGGTCGTCGTCCCGACTGCGACGAGGAAGCTGTTCAGTGCGTAGCGGAGGAAAGGACGCTGGATGAACGCTTCGTCATAGTGTTTCAATGTCGGGTTCCGCGGCAGCCATTCCGGTGGCACGGCGAAAATGTCGATATCGAACTTGAACGAATTGGCCGCGATCCAGTAGATCGGAAAAAGCGTGAGGATCAGTGCAACGAGGATCGCCAGGTAGGCCGCCAGGCGGGTGAGCACTTCCCTGGTGCGGCTGCGTCTATGGAGGGTTCTGGGGGTCATCGTCGTCAATCCGCCAGCCGCATGCGTTTCATGAACCAGGTGCTGAGAATGATCGTCACGAACAGGACGAACAGCGATATCGCCGCCGCATAGCCAGGGTCGGCGAAACGGTAAGCGACCTGATAAATGTAAAGACTCAAGACCTTGGTGCGATCGGCCGGGCCGCCGCCGGTCAGGATGAAAACCAGATCGAAGAGACGCAGCGCATCCATGACCCGCAGCAGCAGCGCAATGGCGATCACCGGCTTCAGGAATGGCAGCGTCAGATCCCAGAATTGCCGCCAGGACGAGGCACCGTCGAGTGCTGCCGCCTCGTAAGGTTCCACCGGCAGACTTGCGAGGCCCGCCAGCATCAGCAGGAATATGAAGGGTGTCCACTGCCAGACGTCCGCAACGATGATCGAAAACATCGCGAGGTTCACGTCGCCCGCCCACGCCTGCAAGGGAAGACCGAGGCGGTACATGATTTCATTTAGCACGCCGAATTGAGGCTCGTAGATCAGTTTCCAGGTGATGGCGACCGCGATCGGCGGCAGCATCATCGGGATCATCAGCACCGTTTTCAGAAACGTCAGCCGGCGAATGAATTTGTCGAGGAGCAAGGCCAGGCCGAGACCGAGGAGAAACTCGACCGCCACCGCCACGACGGTAAAGACGACCGTGTTGCGGAGCGCGACGTGAAACTGTGCGTCTGACAGAAGGCGCGCAAAATTGCCCGGACCGACGAACTCCCACGGCAGATCAGGGTTCGGGCTGATCTTGTGAACCGCTGCGTAGAACATGTAGAGGCTCGGAAAGATCGTCAGCGCCAGCAATATCAGGACGGTCGGCGCGAGCATCAGGTAGCGCAGATGGCGCTCCGCCCACCGCTCCAGGGGCCCCCCCGGCGGAGACTGCGCAGTCAACGTGCCGTCGTTTGCGGATTTCAACATCGGTCTCTCTCGCAGACCTCGTCTCACCTCTTGATCAAGGCGGTCGTCATCCCCTGATGAGAACGGGGCTTAAACGCCCCGTCCACACAGGATTGCCGGTTATTTGAGGCCGGTGATCTGCTCGACCGCCGCCTGCGCGTTCTTCAGCGCCTCCTCCGGCGTGATCGTGCCGGCAACGGCCTTGGAAAGCTCTATGCCGAAGGCATTTTCTATCTCCGGCCATTTCGGATGGCGCGGACGCGGGGTCGAAGCCTGGATCGCCTCCATCAGCACCGGATAATGCCGGAATTTCTCCTGTTTGGTCAGTTCCGGATCGGTGAAGACCGAGGCCCGGACGGGGGGATTGCCGCGCTCGGCGGAAATCTTGATCTGCTCAGGCGACGTCGCCCAGAGCATGAAGTCGAAGGCCTCCTGCTTGTTCTTCGACGCCGACATGATGCCCATGGTCCAGTGGCCAATTTCCGAGCTGCCCGGCTTTGTTCCAGCCGGAATGGGCCCATAGGAAATCTTGCCGACCATTTTCGACTGGCTCGGATCCTCGAAGGTCGCGACCCAGTTTGGCCAGTTGATGGATGAAGCGGACGTGCCCGCGGCGAGTGCCGTGCCGACCTCGTTCGCGTTGTAGCTCTCCACTCCTTTCGGCGAGACATCGCGCAGCGCCATGAACATCTTCATGGCGGCAGCACCTTCCGGCGTGTCGATCGTGACCTTGGTGCGATCGGCATTGAAAAGATCGGCCCCATAGGACCAGAAGATCGGCATGAAATCGGCAACGACGGGATTGCCCTGACCGCCGCGGAAGACATAGCCGAAATAGCGGCCGCCCCCGCCTTCCGTCAGCGTCTTGCTCGCCTTCAGTACGTCGTCCCAGGTTTTCGGGGCATCGACGCCGGCTTCCTTGTACTTGGCGGCATCATAGAAGAACATCTGCGCATTTCCCACATAGGGCAGGCAGACATAAGGCCCGGAATTGTACGGGTTGCGGCAGATCGCCAGCGACTTCGACAGGAAATCGTTGTCGGGTCCTTCCATTCCGGCGTTCTTGAAGAAGGGCGTCAAGTCCTCCAGATGCCCGTTTTCGGCAAAGAACGGAATCCATGGATCGTCCATCAGGACGATGTCGAAGATGCCGGACTTGGTGGCGCCGGCATTAGCACCTTGCTCAAAGACGTTGGCATAGGGCGCCTGGACGGTCTCGACCTTCGTGCCCTTCATCTTCGCGTAATCCGCGGCCGCAGCTCTGAGGCCGTCGCCTTCACTGCCCGACGGCACAAGGATCGTGATATCGGCCCATGCGGCGCCGCTGATCGCGAGCGCGGACGCCGCGGCAGCCAAGGTGAGAAACAGTTTACGAACCATCATACACCTCCCATTCCGAGTTGTTATTCAGAGGCCGCTTTTTCACAGGAGGACCTCACCCTATCCGGCATGGCGGAGACGCTGACTCGACGCGGGTTATGGCAACTGAAACTGATCCGGCGTCTCCCCGAGCCGGAATTACTCCCAAAGATCAATCCTATCATACTGCGCGCTTTCCTCATAAGCGCTTCATTAGGGATAGCTTAGATGATCTCCTGGCGTTCACCAGCGAACGGGCTTGTTTCGGAGTTCAGGCGGCAGGGTCTCTTCGCGCCACTTCAATTCAGCGGCAACTGGCGCGCGTCCCATTCGCTTTTCGGCACCGCGCCGCCGATTGCGAAGCTGAAGGAAACCACCGCCGTCGCATCGGCGTCGACCTCGCATTTGAAGTCGACGTTGTACCAGTTCGCCTTGCTGCGGTAGGCGCCGCCCCGGGCGGTCAGCGCCGAAGGCGAAATAATCCCACCTGTCGGACCATAGGGAACGAGCATGTCCGGAAACGCGCCCGGTCTTTGGCTGCGCACCTGCTCCAGCGCCTCGATGCTGCAGATCTGCACTATGCGTTTCTTGACGGGGAGCTTCCCGAGTGCCTGCTTGACGCGCGGGTTTGAAAGCGCGTTTGGCGAGAAGAGTTCCTTCGCCGAAACGAGTTCGCCGGATTTCTGGTCGGTCTTGGCGCCCGCCGGATCCGCGGCCTCTTGCTTCTCGCCTTTTTCCTGTAGCGGCCTTTGCGCGGGAACCGGCACGCTTTCAAGGGCGGCTGCTTCAATCTCGCTTTGCCCGGTTGCCGAGTCCGGCTGCGGCGTTTCCAACACCGGCGGCGCCGGTTTGTCTTCGGGCATTTCGCGCGCGGCAGTCTCTGGTTTGGATGGCCCCGGCTTCGGCTGTTCGACGGCTTTCGGAGCGTCTTGCGTCTCGCCCTGTTTCGGCGGCGGTTGCCGTGCTTCGTTTACATCAGCGCGCGCTGAAGCGGATTCGAACGCCTGCGGCCGTGAGGCTGATGGTTTGGCGCCTGATTTGGCCGGGGCGGGCGGCTTTTCTTGCGCTTTCGGGCGCGGTGGCGAAACAAGCTCTACATTGACGCTCTGCTCTTTCTCGGGCTCCGCCGGTGCCTCGGGCAACCGAAAAAGCAACAAGAACGCAAGCGCCAGATGCAGGGCAACCGACGTCGGCATGCCCCATCCGATCTCTCTCTTCGGCGCCTTGACGAACTGTTGCATTGCTCAAAAGACAGCGGGCTGCACGGGCGGAAGCCAGATCGCATGACGAAGCAGTTTCTGCCCCATGACGCTCCAGCCGATGACGGTCAACGTCAAATAAGGACTTGAATTGCTCTGAACAAGCGGAAAGTCCCGAAGCGCCTTCCGTGTTTCCAGCCGTTGCCGCTCTCTTCACGACTTCGTGGTTTCTGGCCGCCGCCGCAGCGGTCCATGATCTTGCCGGATCTGGCGAGTATAACCTTAGTGCTTTTGTCCCCTTGCCGAGCGCGGAAAGGAGGTGCCTCGATGAGGTCCACACGACGATGCGTCCTTCAGGGATTTGCATTGAGCGCGTCCCTGCCGCTGATAGGGCGACCGGCCCGTGCCCAATTCGCTGGCGTCACCCGCAGGGCGATCCCCTCGAGCGGCGAGGAAATACCGGTGATCGGACTCGGTACCTGGATCACCTTCAATGTCGGCGACGATCCGGTGCTTCAGGACGAGTGCGCGGCCGTGATGGCGGCCTTCTTCGAGGGCGGCGGGCGCATGATCGATTCCTCTCCCATGTACGGCTCCTCGCAGCCGACCATCGGCTACGGCTTGCAGAAGCTAAAATACCCCGATCGCCTGTTTTCAGCCGAGAAGGTCTGGATTTCAGACCCGGCAAGCGGGGCGGAGCAGATCGAAGCCTCCCGAGCCTATTGGGGCGTAAAGAGGTTCGATCTCATGCAGGTCCACAATCTCGTTTCGTGGGAAGAGCACCTGCCGATGCTGTTCGACATGAAGGCGAAAGCGCAGTTGCGCTACGTCGGCATAACCACTTCGGAAGGGCGAAGGCATCGGGAAATCGAGCGCGTCATGTCGAGCGAGCCGATCGATTTCGTTCAGCTTACCTACAACATCCTCGACCGGGAGGCGGAGGAGCGCATCCTACCGCTGGCGCAGGAGAAAGGCATCGCGGTCATCGTCAACCGCCCATTCCGCCAGGGCAGCCTGATCCGGCAAGTCGACGACGAACCGTTGCCCGAATGGATTGCCGAGACTGGCGCGCGGAATTGGGCGCAGTTCCTGCTGAAGTTCATCGTCTCGCATCCGGCGGTGACCTGCGCCATACCGGCGACGACGCGCGTCGACCATATGCGCGAGAATCTTGAAGCGGGCGGCGGTATCCTGCCTGACGAGGCGATGCGGCGTCGCATGGTCGACTACGTGGAGGCGTTGTGAACGCCGGCCTCCTCCAATGCCACCGAACGGACGCGCGGTGAGGTCCGCGGATGTCGGATTGGTGGACCTACACGCCTGCCGATTTCCTGATGTTCTCGCCGCGCGTCTATTTTCGCCTCGTCGAGCGCTACAATCAGGATTTCTGGCCGCTTCAACTCGTCTTCGTGGCCGGCATGCTGGCGATCATGGTACTTGCGAGCAAGCAGGTTCGCTTCGCGAAGGTCGTCCTGCTTCCGGCATTTGCCGTGGCCTGGGCTTTCTCCGCTTGGCAGTTCCTTTGGCTTCGCTTTGCACCGATAACCTGGGGCGCGACCTACGCCGCGATGGCGTTCTTTCTTCAGACCGCGCTTTTGCTGCTGCTTAGCTGGCGCGCGAGCCATGACATCCTGGCCGTGAGCCGATGGCGCCGCTACGGCGGGATGGCTCTTGCCCTCTTCGGGCTCTTGCTTCACCCCTTCCTCGGGCTGCTCGCGGCGCGTTCGCTGGCAGCCGCCGAAGCCTTCGGCATGATGCCGGATCCGACCGCCATAACCACACTTGGCGTGCTGCTGGCGATGCGCGGAAGGCACCTCTGGCTGCTTCTGCCGATACCGCTCCTGTGGTGTGCGTTCAGCGGCCTTATTCTGACGGGAATGGAAGACCTTGGGGCGGTCGTCCCTATAGCTTCGATCTTCTTTGTCGCGGTCCTGCTGCTGACCAGCCGGCGATCCCGCACCCACTCCAGCGAAGAACAATGAGAAAACCTTTTTTCTGTTGACATGCAGCGTGAGAAAAGGTTTTCTCTCCTCAAGCATGGGAGGGTTCACTGGATAGTCCGGCCAACAGACGCGTGACCATTCATGACGTGGCTGCGGCGGCAGGCGTCAGCATTTCAACGGCCTCGAAGGCGTTGAACAACACCGGACGCATGGGTGCCGAGACGCGCGAGAGGGTGAAGCGCATCGCCGGGGAAATCGGCTTCCGGCCGAATGCTCTTGCGCGCGGGCTGCTCAGCAAGCGCAGCTTCACCATCGGCCTTCTGACGAACGATACCTACGGACGTTTCACCCTGCCGGTCATGGCAGGAATTTCCGAAGCGCTGGTCGATCACGGCGTGTCGGTATTTCTGTGCGCCATCGAAGACGATCCGGCGCTCGGGCAGATCCATGTCGATGCCATGCTGGACAAGCAGGTCGATGGCATCATCGCCTCCGGCAAACGCCTGGACCGGCGTTTGCCGGTCGATCTGTCGAGCCTGCCGGTGCCCGTCGTCTATGCCTTCACCGAGGGGACACCGAACAGCGTGACGCTGCGGTCGGACGATGGCCAAGGAGCGCGTCTAGCGGTTGAGTGGCTGGCGAAGCTCGGGCGCCATCGGATCGCGCATATCACGGGACCTGAGGATTTCTTCTCGGTCCGGGAGCGCGCCAGCGCCTACCGCGAAGTGGCCGGCGATGCCGAGCCGGTCCTATACGGCATCTGGGCGGAAAGCTGGGGCCACGAGGCGGTCGGGTCGATCTGGGATCGGCCCGGCGAAAAGCCTGACGCCGTCTTTTGCGGCAACGACCAGATCGCCCGCGGCGTGGTCGATGCCTTGCGCGAGCGCGGCGTTCGGGTCCCGGAAGATGTGTCGGTGGTCGGTTTCGACAACTGGGAGATCCTGGCGGCACAAACGCGGCCGCCGCTGACGTCGATCGACATGGGATTGAAGGAGCTCGGCCGGGAAGCCGGCCTCACTGTGCTTGCGCTCGCCGAAGGAAGACCCGTCGAGCCGGGCGTGAGGAAATTGCCCTGCCGGCTGGTTGTCCGGCAATCATGCGGGGGCATGAGCCCCACGGAATAACGAAACGGCGCGAGGAGGCGCCACAACGGGAGGAGTGCCATGATCAAGCGTCTGTTGGCAGCAACGAGCATCGTTACCTTGTGCTTGGCGTCCGGTGCGTCGGCCGCCGAAAAGATCGAAATGTGGGTTCGCTCAGGCATCGGCGAATCCTTCAAGAAGGTCGTCGAGGCCTACAATGCCAGCCACGAGAACCAGGTCGCCATGACCGAAGTACCGTTCTCCGAGCTGGTGCAGAAATATGCGACGGCGATCGCGGGCGGGCAGGCCCCGGACGCGCTTTCGCTCGACCTCATCTACACACCAGCCTTTGCAGCCGCCGGCCAGCTCGAGGATCTGACCGATTGGGCCAAGGGCCTGCCCTACTTCAATTCGCTCTCGCCGTCGCACGTCAAGCTCGGTACCTACCAGGACCGCATCTACGGCCTGCCGCTTTCGGTCGAGACGTCGATCTTTGCCTGGAACAAGGACCTCTACAAGAAGGCCGGCCTCGATCCGGAAAAGGCGCCGACCAGTTGGGAGGAGATCGAAGCCAATGCCGAGAAGATCCGCGCGCTCGGTGACGATATCTACGGCTTCTACTTCTCCGGCGGCGGCTGCGGCGGCTGCATGATCTTCACGTTCACCCCGCTCGTCTGGGGTTCGGGCGCCGACATTCTTTCCAGCGATGGCAAGACGGCGACGCTCGACACGCCGGAAATGCGCAAGGCGGTCGATATCTATCGTTCGATGGTCAAGAAGGACCTCGTGCCGGCGAGCGCGGCCAGCGACAACGGCGTAAACTTCCTGACCTTTACGAACGGCAAGATCGGCCAGCAAAGCCTCGGCGCCTTTGCCATCGGCACGCTGGTCACCGAAAATCCCGACATCAACTTCGGCGTGACGCTGATCCCCGGCGTCAACGGCGGAACCTCGTCCTTTGCCGGCGGCGACAACTTCGTCATCACCAAGGGCACAAAGAAGATCGACGCGGTCAAGGAATTCCTCGAATACACTTATTCGATGGACGGCCAGAAGGTGATGGCGAAATACGGCAGCCTGCCGACCCGCGGCGATATCGCCGACAAGGTGCTTGAGGGCCTCGACCCGCGCATGCAGGTGGGCATCAAGGCGATCGAAGTCGCCAAGACACCCTACACGCTGCAATTCAACGACCTGATCAACAGCGCCAACGGCCCGTGGGCGACGTTCACCAATGCGGCAATCTATGGCGATGATGTCGACGGGGCATTCTCGAACGCCCAGTCGGAAATGCAGTCGATCATCGACACCGGCCAGTGATC
The DNA here is from genome assembly GCF_030124325.1 of Sinorhizobium sp. 8-89. GTDB lineage: Bacteria > Pseudomonadota > Alphaproteobacteria > Rhizobiales > Rhizobiaceae > Sinorhizobium. Next base: position 69,812 of record NZ_JASKLR010000012.1, on the reverse strand, counting down.
TCAAGACCGGCCGGAGGGCAATCCTCCGGCCCCTCTTTCCGAACAGGCGGAGAATTTCAATGGCCGGCTCTGGCCCAGGAAAAGCATTGCCCGTGCGCAGAAGACGGCGCCACTCGCAGTGGCGCGGCCTTCTTTACATCGCCCCGGCGATGGCCCTCGTCATCGTCTTCTTCGTCATGCCGGTGCTGTTCACCGGGTGGATGAGCCTGCACAACTGGCCGCTGCTCGGTTCGCCCCGCTGGATCGGCTTCAACAACTATTTCCGCATGGCGAACGACGCGCGCTTCGCATCGGCGCTACGCTTCACCACCTATTACACGGTGATCGTGACGATCGCGATCTTCGCCGTCGCCTTCCCATTGGCGATCTTCGTCGAGAAGCACCGACGCTTCGTCGGCGCCTACCGGACCATCATCTTCCTGCCCGTCGTCGTTGGGCTCGCGTCGGCGTCGCTGCTCTGGGTTTGGCTCGCGAATGTGGACAGCGGCTTCATCGGCCCTGCCCTGAGGGCGCTCGGGCTGGTCGAGAAGAGCCCCAATCTGCTTGCGACTTTCGATAGTGCCTTCTTCACGATCATCGTCATGGTCGTCTGGAAGATCGCCGGTTTCACCATGATCATCCTGCTCACTGGATTGCAGGCAATTCCGTCCGAACTGACCGAGGCCGCCCGCATCGACGGCGCTGGCCCGTGGCAGCGGTTCCGATACCTGACCTTGCCGCTGATGCGCCGTACGATCGCGCTTGCGCTGATCATTTCGGTGACAGGCTCGATCCTTGCCTTCGACCAGTTCTACATCATGACGAGCGGCGGGCCCCAGAACCGCATGATCTCCGTCGTTTACTACATCTTCAACCAGTCCTTCGTGTCCTTCAATCTCGGCTATGGCGCGGCCCTCTCGATCGCGCTCCTCGCCATCCTGGTGGTTATCAGCGTCATGCAACTACGGCTGCTTCGCGTCGGGGAGGATCGCCCTTGATCCTTTCCAAGATGAACGCCTCCATGAGCCTCTCCCGCCGGCGCCGGGAACGCAAGGCATTCCGGGCAGAATCGGCCTATCACGCAACAGGCTTGGCGATCGCGCTCTTCTTCCTGGCGCCTTTCGCCATAACCCTGCTCGCGTCGTTCCGACACGGCACCGAGGCCCGTCTGCCACCGTTGCCGCCATGGCCGGTGAACGGCATCAGTCTTGATTCCTACCGCTCGCTCGACACCTTCGGCGCCGGTGTCTGGCAGCACACGTTCAACTCCTTGCTCGTGTCGCTCGCAACCGTCGCCCTGACCGTTGCCGTCAGCGTGCTCGCGGGTTACGGCTTCTCGCGCTACCGCTTCCCGCTGAAAAACGTGCTGTTCGTGCTGATCATCGCTACGCTGATGATCCCGTTCCAGTCGATCCTCACGCCGCTCTTCATCATTCTCGCCAGGCTCGGGCTCAACAATTCGCTGTTCGGACTGACGCTCGTCTATGTGACGCTGCAGCTTCCCTTTTCCGTCTTCATGATGCGCAACGCCTTCGATGCGGTGCCGAAGGAGATCGAGGAGGCGGCCCGCATCGACGGCGCCCGCGACCTGAAGTTGCTCTTCCGGGTGCTGATGCCGCTGGTGTTGCCCGGCATCGCGACCGTCGCGATCTTCGCTTTCCTCAATGCGTGGAACGAATTCCTGGCGGCGCTCGTGCTTTTGTCCAGCAACGAGAAATACACGCTCCCCGTCCTGATGATGGCAGTGCGTGCCGGCCGCCTCGGCGCGGTCAACTGGGGCGCGGTTCAGGCCGGTGTCGCCGTCATGACCTTGCCCTGCCTCGTCGTCTTCCTGCTTCTGCAACGCTACTACATGCGCGGGCTGATGGCCGGCGCGGTGAAATGAACTCCAAGAAACGGATGAAGTCATGAACAAACCCCGACACGATCGTCAGTTCCGCCCCCTTCCCGTTCCGAGTGTCGAAGTGCACGGGCTTTTCGGCGACCGGCAGGACGCGATCTGCGAATCCACCGCCGAAGTCCTGCTCGGCCGCTGCGTCGACGCCGGCATGCTCAGGGCGATCGACGTCGACCAGCCGAGCCCCGGCATCGTCATTCCGTTGCAGGCCTGGTCAGGCTCGACGCAGATGTTCTGGGACAGCGATCTCGGAAAATCGATCGAGACCATCGCCTATTCGCTCTACCGCAAACCCAACCCCAGGCTCGAGGCGCGGGTCGATGCGATCGTCGACGTGTATGAAAAGTTGCAGGACAAAGACGGCTACCTGAACGCCTGGTTCCAGCGGGTACAGCCCGGCCGGCGCTGGACCAATCTTCGCGATCATCACGAGCTCTACTGTGCCGGCCACCTGATCGAGGGCGCCGTCGCCTATTACCAGGCGACGGGAAAGCGCAAGCTGCTCGATGTCATGTGCCGCTTTGCCGACTATATGATCAAAGTCTTCGGTCATGGCGAGGGGCAGTTGCCGGGCTACTGCGGCCATGAAGAAATCGAGCTGGCGCTGGTAAAGCTTGCCCGCGTCACCGGCGAGAAGAAATATCTCGATCTCGCCAAGTTCTTCATCGACGAGCGCGGCAGAGAGCCTCATTTCTTCACTGAGGAAGCGATCCGCGACGGCCGCGATCCAAAGCAGTTCATCCAGAAGACCTACGAATACAATCAGGCGCATCTGCCGGTGCGAGAGCAGACGAAGGTCGTCGGCCATGCCGTTCGCGCCATGTATCTCTACTCCGGTATGGCGGACATCGCGACCGAGTACAACGACGACACTCTCACCTCGGCACTCGAAATCCTTTGGGACGACCTGACGACCAAGCAGATGTATGTGACCGGCGGCATCGGACCGGCGGCATCGAACGAAGGCTTTACGGACTATTATGACCTGCCGAACGAGAGCGCCTATGCGGAGACCTGCGCCTCTGTCGGTCTCGTCTTCTGGGCAAGCCGCATGCTCGGGCGCGGTCCGAACCGGCGCTATGCGGACATCATGGAGCAAGCGCTTTACAACGGCGCCATGGCCGGCCTTTCGCTCGATGGGAAGACATTCTTCTACGAGAACCCGCTTGAAAGCGCCGGTAAGCATCATCGTTGGGTCTGGCATCATTGCCCCTGCTGCCCGCCGAACATCTCGCGCCTGCTCGCCTCCATCGGCTCCTACATGTACGCCGTCGCGGACGACGAAATCGCCGTCCACCTTTACGGCGAGAGCAAGGGCCGTTTCGAAATCGGCGGAAAGAAGGTCGAGCTGGCGCAGAAGACCCGTTATCCCTGGGAGGGGGCCATCCGCTTCGACGTCACGACGCAGGATCCGGTCCGGTTCTCCCTGTCGCTGCGCATTCCCGAATGGGCGGAAGGCACAGCGTTGAAACTGAACGGCGAGGCGATCGATCTTTCGGAGGTGACAATCGACGGCTACGCGCGGATCGAGCGTGAATGGCGGAGCGGCGACCGTGTCGAACTCGATATTCCGCTGACGCCGCGCGCGCTCTGGGCAAATCCGCAGGTACGGCAGGATACCGGCCGCGTCGCGCTCATGCGCGGGCCGCTTGTCTATTGCGCAGAGGCAACCGACAACGGCGCGGGCCTGAACGGGATCGTGCTTGGTTCCGATGTTTCGAAGGCGAAGACTGCAGAACTCGCTGAGCTGCAAGGGGCAGTCGCGCTCGACATTCCCGTCACCCGCGATGACGCGGATGGCTGGGGGCCAACGCTCTATCGCACGACACCGCCGAAGGTGAGCAAGACGACCGCGCGTTTCGTTCCCTATCATCTATGGGACAACCGCACGCCCGGCGAGATGCTCGTCTGGGTCCGCGCCGGTGAAGTCGGGCGGTGACGGCATGCATGAAACCGGAGTTGTATTGACGGACATTCGCAAGAGCTTCGGCAGCCTGGAGGTCATCCATGGCATCGACCTCAGGATTGCGGAAGGCTCGTTCGTCGTTTTTGTCGGCCCATCCGGCTGCGGAAAGTCGACGTTGCTGCGCATGATTGCGGGCCTCGAGGAGGTCACCGACGGCGAGATCGAGATCAAGGGCCGCAACGTCACCGATCTCGATCCATCCGACCGCGGCATTGCAATGGTCTTTCAATCCTATGCCCTCTATCCGCATATGAGCGTGCGCGAGAATCTCGCCTTCGGCCTTAAGATGGCGCGCACCGAAACGGCGGAGATAGAGGCGCGCGTGAAAGCCGCCTCCGCGATCCTGAAGATCGACCATCTGCTCGACCGTCGCCCGGGGCAGCTTTCCGGCGGCCAGCGCCAGCGTGTCGCCATCGGCCGGGCGATCGTGCGCAAGCCCGACGTCTTTCTTTTCGACGAGCCGCTTTCCAACCTCGATGCGGAACTGCGGGTATCGATGCGCATCGAGATCGCGAGACTCCATCGCGAGCTCGGCAATACGATGATCTACGTGACCCATGACCAGACCGAGGCGATGACGCTTGCCGACAGGATCGTCGTGCTGCGGGACGGGCGCGTTGAACAGGAGGGAACGCCGCGCGAGGTCTATGAGAACCCGGCGAACATCTTCGTTGCAGGCTTCATCGGCTCGCCACGCATGAACCTGCTCGGTGGCACATGGCTAGGCAATGGACGCGTTCGCGTTGCGGGGAGCGATATGTCCGTGCCGATTGCAGGGGAGGACTTGCAGATCGGAGACAAGGTTTCCTTCGGAGCAAGGCCGGAACATCTTTTCGTCACCGACGGGGGAGCCGGATCCATTCCTGCAAAGGTCGATTTTGCCGAATATCTCGGCGGCACCCAGTACCTCTATTGCCAGCTTGCCGACGGCCAGCCGCTCATTGCCGAGTATCGCTCGGGGCCGGCGGTCAATGCCGGCAGCACGATAATGCTTTCGATCGACGACAATAAGCGGCGGCTTTTCGCTGCGGACGGACGGCGCTTGACCTGACGCAGAGTGAGGCGGCAAGCCGTTCCGCAAGGCTTGCCACCCTCTGCTTCAACTGCGCGCTTCGCCGGCGCGCGCCAGTACGAAATCGTGCTCCACCGCCCAGAAGTCCTCTTCGAAGCCATATTCCTGTGCGCGCACCGGGTCGTGCGTCCGTTTGAATTCGGCAAGCAGGCTCTCCTTCACGCCGAAGACCGCATCCGAATTGATGAAGGGGTCGTCCGGATCGAAGATGTGTGTGATCAGCGTCTCGAAGCCATCGGCCTTGATGATGTAGTGCAGATGCGCAGGACGGTTGGGATGGCGGCCGAGGTGGTCGAGCATCTGGCCCACCGGCCCGTCGTTCGGGATCGGATAGTATTTCGGCTTCACCGCCCGGAACCAGTAACGTCCGTCGGGCCCGGTGCGGAACACGCCGCGCAAATTGAAGTCCGGCTGAATACCCTGTTGCTGGACGTCGTAAAAGCCTTCGTCGTTGGCCTGCCAGACATCGAGCACCGCACCGGCGATCGGCTTGCCGCTCGTGTCGAGAATCCGGCCCTGGATGAACAGGTCCTCTCCCTTGTGGTCGAGGCAGATATTCGCGCCCATCTCCAGTTCCGGCGCCCCTTTGACGTGGAAGGGGCCGAGCACGGTGCTTTCGGAGGCGCCGGAAGGTTTGCGGTTGTTGATGGCATCCACCAGCATCGAAACCCCGAGCGTGTCCGACAGCAGGATGAACTCCTGCCGCCACTCGTTGCACATCTGTCCCGTTCTGGTCAGGAACAGGATCGCTTGCAGCCACTCCTCCTGCGTCGGCTCGATTTCTTTCACGGCCTCGTGCAGCTTGCGGATGACGACCTCCATCACTTGCTTCAGCCGCGCATCCTTGGCGTTCTTGTTGCGGCCGGTCACGACTTCGATGGAGGTCTCTTCGGTGAAAAAGCCTCTTTCATGCGCTTCCATAGTGGTCCTCACTTGCCCAGAATCGTCGTCATGACGCGATAGAGTTCAGCCACCGGGTCGGCGGCGATCACGTTGCTTCGCCAGCAGACGTGATGATCCGGGCGCACCATCACGATGCCGCTGTCACGCACCTCGCGCGCGTTCGCCCAGTCGCCGGTGAAATCCTGCCAATGCTGGCGCGGGCCAATCACGTGGGCAGCAATCTCGATGCCGAGCTCGCTGCCGACCGCATGGGCGGCCTCGACCCAGCCTTCGCCACCGATGCCGGTCAGTACCGTGAATTTGCCGTGGCCGGTCAGGTCCAGAGTCGAGACCTTGGTCCCATCGCCGGAGAATACCCAGGCATGCGGCAACCGCGCACCGGGCCATGTCGTCGGCTGAAAGTGCAGTTCCGCATCCTTCGTGAAGGCCGGCTCTGCCTGTCCGTCGGTCACGATCGCACCGGAGCGATAACGCTGGTTCATCTCGACACCGTGGGCATCGAATTCATAGACCTTGTCGGCAATGGACTTGCGGATCGCCGCGCGCTGTTCTTCCGCGGACGGCGTGTTGTTGCAGCGCGCATCCATGTTCTCCTGCATCTTCACCGGGTCGATCGAATCGAGCAGGCCGAGTGCCTTGAAGATCGGGCCGAACTCCTCGATCGACTTGTTGGCCCGCGTGACGATCTGCTTGGCGATCGGTGCCCGCTCTGTGCCGTAGCTGTCGAGCAGCTTCGAGCCGGCCTTGCCCTTGAGCACGAAGGCAAGCTTCCAGGCGAGATTGAATGCATCCTGAATAGACGTATTGGAGCCGAGGCCGTTCGAGGGCGGGTGGCGGTGCGTCGCGTCGCCCATGCAGAACACGCGGCCGTTGAACATGGTCGTCGCATACATGTTGTTGACGGTCCAAGTGGAGACCTGCTTGATCCGTGGCTCCAGATCCGGCGCGCCGACAAGATCGCGCACCACCTTCTTGGCGTGCGCCTCGTCTACCTGCGGTGCCGGCTCGTTGATGTCGTAGCCCCAGACGATCAGCCATTCGTGCCAGGGCCGCACCATGCGCACGAGGCCCATGCCGATGCCACCGACGTCGGCGCCCGGCTGAAGCACCCAATAAAGCACCGACGGACGATGCGCGACATAGCGCGAGAGATCGGCTTCGAACAGGATATTCATCGACCCGGCGACGCCCATCTTGCCCTCGAATGTGAGGCCAGCATGCTCCGCTACCTTCGAATTGCCCCCGTCGGCGCCGATCAGATATTTCGAGCGGACCGTGAACTCTTTGCCGGTCAACCGGTCGACGCACGTGGTCGTGACGCCTTCGGCATCCGGCACGTGGCTTATATATTCCGTCGACATCCGCGCCTGCGTGCCGCGTGAGCACGCGGTCTTGAACAAGAGCGGCTCCATGAAGGTCTGCGGCAGGTCGTTCATGTGGCTTGGCGAGGACAGCTGGTGCTCGGCCCGGCTCAGCGGGTGTTTGCCCCAGCTCTTCATGCGACCGATCTCTTCGCCGGCAAGCGACGTGCAGAACACGTTCTCGCCCATCAGGTCCTGCTCGGCGGCGAACATGTAGGCCTCGTTCTCGACGTCACGGCCGAGATCACGCAGGACCTCCATCGTGCGCTGGTTGGTGATGTGCGCACGCGGCGTGTTGGCAAGCCAGCGATAGCGGTTGATCACCATGTTTTGGACGCCGTAGGTCGAAAGCAGCGCGGCGGTCGCCGATCCCGCAGGCCCGGTGCCGATGATGAGTACGTCCGTAGTGATGTCAGCCATGAGGCCCTCCCTTATGCACTTGATTGAGTGATCCGCCCCTCAAGAGGCGGCGAACCGGAAAAAGCTGGATGCCGGTGCGGTCCGAGACGAGGCCCCAGAGACCGCGCGGCGCGAAAAGCATGACGAGAATGCCGATCAGGCCCAGCATCAGGAGATACCAGGAGCCGTACCCGGCAAGGAGATTCTGCAGGAAAAAGAAAAGGATGACGCCGACGATCGGCCCCTCGACCGTGCCGATGCCGCCGATCACGACGATGAAGATCACGTAGGCCGTCCAGTCGATCACCGAGAAGGCCGCGTCCGGCGAGATGCGTGCCTTCTGCACGTAGATCAGCGCGCCGGCAACGCCGGTGATGAACGAGGCGGCGAGGTAGACGAGCGCCTTCATTCGCCGCGCATTGACGCCGACGGCGCGCGCCGCCTGCTCGTTGTCGCGCACCGCCGCCAGGCCGAGACCCTGCTTGCTGCGCAGCAGCCTGTAGACGAAGCCGACGGTCAACACCAGCAGGATCAGTGCCAGCCAATAGGTGAGCGCATCGCCGGCCTCAGAGGCCTTCATGCCGAAGACGTCGCGCATCACGCCGACGCCGATCATGTCGCGGGTCGCGTCGCGCGGAAGAGACGTACCCGTTCCCCCGCCGAGTGCCTTCCACTGCGCCAGCAGCAGACGGACGACTTCGGCGATCACCCAGGTTCCGATCGCGAAATACGGCCCCTGGAGTCGGAACGTGAAGAACGCGGTCGGTATCGCCAGCAGCATCGAAAGCACGCCCGCGATCAGCACCGCAGCGATTGGGTCGACGCCGAGCAGGATCACGCAGGCGAACATCGCATAGGCGCCGAAGCCGACGAAGGCCTGCTGGCCGACCGAAATCAACCCGGCGTAACCTGCAAGCAAATTCCAGTTCTGCGCGAGCACCAGCATCGTCAGTATGAAGAACAGATCCTGGACGACGCCGCGCGAGACGAGGAATGGGATCGCAAATGCGAGGAGAAACGCAGCGAGCGCGGCGAGGCCGAAGGGGACTGATGTCTTGTTTCGGGTTTCGACCTGCCAGGATGGAACGACGAGCGACATTGATGCACCTCAATCCACGGCGCGCGGGAAAAGACCGCGCGGTTTGAAAAGGAGGACCAGCAGAAAGGCGAGGTGCCCGGTGAGGATCTGCCATTCGGGGTTGATCGCGGCACCGACCGTCTGCGCGATCCCCAGGATGACGCCGCCGGCAAGCGTGCCCCAGAGTGAGCCGAGCCCGCCGATGATGATCGCCTCGAAAGCGTAGATCAGCCTCGCCGGTCCCGAGGTCGGTTCGAAATTGGCCCGAGTGCCGAGATAGAGTGCGGCAATCGTCACCACGACCATCGCCAGGCCGGTGGCCAATGCGAATATCCGTTGCGGGCGGATGCCCATCAGGCCTGCAGTTACAGGATCGTCCGAAGTGGCGCGAAAGGCGCGGCCGACGGCAGTACGGTAGATGAGCTGGTTGAGGCAGACGATGACGGCGACGGCGGAAAGAAAGGTCATCAGCGGCATGATGCCGGCATTGACGGGGCCAAGCGCAATCGATGCCGATTCAAGGCTGCCTGCGGAGACCCGGCGGCTATCGGCGGAAAATCCTTCCAGCAGTCCGTTCTGGATCACAATCGACAGACCGAAGGTCACGAGCAGCGGCGGCAGGATATCCTTGCCAAGCGTGCGATTGAGCAGGAAATATTGCAGCGCCCAACCGGCGGCAAACATCAGCGGAGCAGCCATGAGTGCCCCGACGAAGGGGCTGACGCCGAGCGTAGTGACAAGCGCGAGGATGACGAAAGCGGCGAGCACGATCAGGTCGCCATGGGCGAGGTTCACAAGCCGCATTATGCCGAAGACAAGGCTCAAGCCGGCTGCAAAAAGCGCATAGAGCCCGCCGAGCAACACGCCCTGCACGATGGTATCAAGCCAGTTCATGGCGCTCCGCTCCGAAATAGGCCTTGTGGATCTCTTCGTGACCAAGCTCCGACGAGTGGCCGGAGAGGGTGATGCGTCCCTCCATCATGCAATAGATGCGGTCGGAAACCTTCAGTGCCTGGCCGATATCTTGTTCGACGATGACGATGGAGGCGCCGCTCGCTCGAATGCGCGGAAAAGCGGCATAGATGGTCCGGACGACCGCCGGCGCGAGACCAAGGCTGATCTCGTCGCAAAGCAGCACGCTCGGATTCGACATCAGCGCCCGGCCGATCGCCACCATCTGCTGCTGGCCACCGGAGAGCGCCGTTGCCGGGCTCTGCCGACGCTCCTTGAGAACGGGAAAGAGCGCGTAGAGGCTCTCCAGCGTCCATTGCCCCTGAGCCTTGCGGCCGTAACCGCCGACAAGCAGATTTTCCTCGACCGTCAGAGACGGAAAGAGCTTGCGCCCCTCGGGCACCATGGCGATGCCGCGGGCAAGGACGTCGGGCGCCGGAAGGGCGCCGATCGGCTCGTTGTTATGGAGGATCGCTCCCGGCTCATTAGCGAGAACGCCGGAAATGGAACGCATCAATGTGGTCTTGCCGGCGCCGTTCGCGCCAATGATCGCAATCGTCTCACCCGCGTCCACGGCGATATCGACACCGAAAAGCGCCTGGAAATCGCGGTAGAAGGCGGTCAGCCCTTTTGTTTCGATCAGCGCCATCAGATCTCGATCCCCAGATAGATTTCGCGCACTTCGCGCGAGGCCATGATTTCGTCCGGCTTGCCGATGCCGATCACCTTGCCGAAATGCAGCACCAGCAGGCGCTCGACGACCGAGTTCAGCGCATGCAGAACGTGTTCGATCCAGATCACGGCGACGCCCTTGGCATGAATGGCGCGGATGGTGGCGACAAGCGAGCGGCACTCGCCTTCGGTGAGGCCGCCGGCAATCTCGTCCAAAAGGAGGAGCTTCGGTTCGGTGGCGAGCGCGCGGGCGAGTTCCAGCCGCTTGCGCTGCAGGAGCGTCAGGCCGCCGGCCAGCACATTCGCCTTATCGATCAGACCGGTATCGACGAGGATTTCCGCACAGCGATCGGAGACTTCCGATTCCTGTCGTCGCGTGCCGAAGGCACCGGCGACGAGCAGATTTTCGAAGACGGTCAATCGCTCGAACGGTTGCGGTATCTGGAATGTCCGCCCCATTCCCGAAAGGCAACGCGCCATCGGCGGCACGCGGGTGACGTCCGCACCGCAAAAGTGGATCGTTCCGCTATCGGGGGCAATATTGCCATTGATGAGGTTGAAGAGCGTCGACTTCCCCGCGCCGTTCGGCCCGATGATGCCGAGCGCTTCGCCCTCGCCGACGGCAAAGCAGATCTGCTCGGCGACCGTCAGAGCACCGAACTTCTTCGATACCTCTTCAAGTCTTAGAATTGCCATTCACTTCACTCCGAAAACGACCAAAGGCCCCGCAGTTCATCCTGTGCCGCGCATCCAATAGTTGTTTGACGCGGTACAGATACGGCGTGTCACGCCCTCGTCGGCCGATGGCCATCCAAGAGGGTAGCCGCCTGTAGCTCAGGCGATCGGCTCCATCTTGCCGCCGACCGGAATGGCCGGCGCCGTCTTGTTGTCGGTGATCACGAGGTCGTAGCCGCCGCCGTCCTTGAGCCGCCATTGGCCGCCGACGAGCGGTGTCTTCGCGACATTCTTTGCAGCGAAAGGAGGCAGGTCCTTTCCATCCCAGGCGATGGGCCCGACGAGGGTATCAAGTCTTGTGGCGGCAATTGCTTCGGCGACGGCGCCGCCGTCGGTCGGGTCGGCCGCCCGCCTCATGACGTCGACCGCCAGTTCGAACAGCGCATGCGCGAACCCGATCGGCTGCGTCCAGGGCCGGTTCGTGGCCTTGGTGAATTTTCCGGCAATCTCGGCAGAACTCTCGCCGGTCAGAGATGACTTGAACGGGTGGCTCGGCGTCCACCAGATTTCCGACGAGAGATTGTGACCGGCATCGCCGAGCGCCTCCACCGTTTGCGGAAACAGAAGCGCCTTGCCGATAGAGGCGATCTTCGGCGCGAAGCCCTGTTGCTTGGCCTGGTTCCAGAACGTCGTGAAATCCGGCGGGATGACGACGCCTGTGACAATCTCGCACTGGCCGGACTTGAAGGCGTTGATCTGCGCCGAGAAATCGTCCGTCATGTTCTGATGGCGGCCGGGATCGGTGAGCGCATAACCCATCTTTTCAAGGACCGGCGGGAAGCCGACCGTCTTGTCGCCCCAGGCATTGCCGTCGCCATCATTGGGAAAGAGGCCCGCCACTTGCTTGTTGGTCTCGATTTGCGCCCACATATTGGTGAAGACGGCAATGACGTCTTCCAGACCCCAGAAGAAGTGATAGGCATAATCGAAGGGCTTCCAGGAGCTCGGGTCGCCCGGATTGCCTTGCTGGCCAATGAACCAAGGCTGCCAGGGAGCAACCGTTGAAATGCAAGGCATTTCCTCGGCCTCGCAGGTCGTCGCGACCGGATTGGTCGTTTCCGGCGTGGACGCGACCAGCACGAGATTGACCTCGTCGGTCACGATCAGTTCCTTGGCGACTTCCGCCGCGCGGTTCGGGTTCGATTGGCTGTCTTTCACGACAACCTCGTAATTGAGGCCCATCGCCTCGGTCGTTGCCAGAAAGCTGTCGATGACGAATTTGTCGGCTTCACCGAAGGCAGCGAGCGGTCCGGTCTGCGGGCTGACATAGCCGAGCTTGACCGGCGCGTTCTGCGCGATCGCCGGCATGGAGAGTCCGGACGTGACGGCAAACGCGCCCGTCGCCGCCGTGGTTTTCAAGAAATCACGCCTGGTAAACATACTTCCTCCTCCCATTTCCCTCTCCTCCCAGAGAGTGTTTCAGCGAGCGTTTTCAGCGTGCCGGCCGCTTGCCCTCCCAAGCATCCTGCAGCAGGCCACGAATGGATCGCCGGTCGACCGGCCGTGGGTTCCCATAGGGATTTTCCGTGGCGATCTCCGCCGCACGGTCGAGATCGGGCTCGTTCAAGCCGAGGTCCTTCAGCGCCAATGGAGCGCCGATTTTCTTGGCGAAATCCCAAAGGCCGCCGCCGACCGATCCACCGAAAATTTCGGCGACCGGAGCCAGCAGTTCCGGGACTGCCGCGGCGTTGTAGCCGGCCGTATGCGGCAGCATGATTGCATGCGTTTCGGCATGAGGCGTATCGAAGGCGCCGCCAAGCGTGTGGCAGATCTTGTGGTGCAGCGCCATGCCGACCGTGCCGAGCACTGTGCCGCAGAGCCAGGCACCATAAAGGGCGTCGGCGCGCACCTCGATATCGCTCGGAGCCTCGGGTATCTTCGGCAGGCTCGTCTCGAGGGCGCGAAGCCCCTCGACCGCCATCAGCGTCGAGATCGGATTCCGGTCCTGCGCGTAAAGCGCCTCGACCGCATGCGCCATGGCGTTCAAGCCGCTGTTGATGCTCATGCCGACCGGCAGTCCCAATGTCAGCGCTGGGTCATAGATCACGACCTCCGGCAGGATGATCGGATGACGCACGGTCGTCTTCCGCCCGCCCTCGGTCTGCCCAAGGATCGGCGTCACCTCCGAGCCAGCGTAAGTCGTCGGAATGACGATCTGCAGCAGGTCGGTTCGATAGGCGATCGCCTTGCCGAGACCGGTAGTCGAGCCGCCGCCGAGCGAAACGACGCAATCGGCGCCGGTTCGTGCAACGATCTCCATCGCCTTCTCGGTCACATCGGCCGGCGTGTGCATGACGGCGCCAGCAAAAACGCCGGCAGCGAGCGGCCCGAGGCGTTCCGCCAGCACTTCGGCATCGGTCTGCTGCTGGGGCGTAGAGAGCACGAGCGCTTTCTTGCAGCCGATTTTTTCCACCCATTCCCCGGCCAGAGCGCTTTTGCCCTCGCCGAAGACGATATGAGCTGGGCTGCCGCTATAGACGAAATTGCGGTTCATGCATCCGCTCCTTGCCGTGCGCGCGCCATCACGAAGGTGAAATCGAGCCGCCAGACCGGCGCCCCTTTTCCGTCCAGCCGCTTGAACTCGCGAACAAGCGCCTCCTTGACCCCGAAGATTGCATCCTCGCCGAGATGGGGATCGCTCGCGTCGTAGACATGCGTGGTGATCGTCTCGAAGCCGGGCGCCCTGACGATGAAGTGAAGGTGGGCCGGGCGGCATAGCGGATAACCCGCCTGCCGCAAGAGCTTGCCGACTGGACCGTCATCGGGAACGCGATAGCCGGAAGGCTTGACGGTCCGGTAGCAAAAACCGCCTTCCTCGTCCGCCCTGAAGATGCCGCGCAGATTGAATTCCGGTTGAAGATCGGGCTGCTGGTTCTCGTAGAAGCCTTCGGCATTGGCCTGCCAGGTGATGACTTCCGCGGCGGCGATCGGATGGCCGTCGAGGTCCCGCACGCAGGCAAAAACCTCGAGCCTTTCGCCGATGCCATCCAGCGATATGTCGCTGCCCGACGGCAGTTCGGGCGCATCGGCGCGAAAGAACGGGCCGCGAACCGTATTCGGCGTCGCGCCCTTCGGGCGACGCGAATTGATTTCCTCGACAAGCGCCGAGGCACCGAACAGATCGGAAAGCAGCACCCATTCCTGGCGGCGTTCGTCCGAGGCATGGCCGACGTCCGTCAGAAAGGCGATGACGTTACGCCAGTCCGCCGGGGTCGGGCGCAATTCCCTGATGACTTGATGAAGGTGCATGACAACCGCCGCCAGAGCCTGCGGCAACCGCTTGTCGTTTGATTGCGGAAGTCGTTGCGCGAAAATCTCGGACGAGTTTGCCTCGCTGAAATTCAACGCCAGTGGCCCCGACGACATACTCTCCTCCAAAGACATCGACTGTTGATGAAGAAGCTAAACCAGGACGGCAAGGGCGTTGATGATTTTATTCCGATTTAATATAACTAATTGCTATGAAGTTCGATGAACGCCATCTGATCCAGCTCGCCGCTGTCGTGAAGGCCGGCGGCGTTACCGAGGGTGCTGCCCTGCTCGGGCTGTCGCAGCCGGCGGTCTCGCGCACGCTTGCCCTTTTGGAAAAGCGGATTGGCGAGCCGCTTTTCATCAAGGGCCGCAGGCCATTGCAGCCGACACCGCTCGGGCGCGCCTTGGCCGACCATGGCCAAATCATGCTGTCAGCATCGCGCAAGGCCTCCGATACCGTCGAAAGCTTCCGGGTCGGCCACAGCGGCATCGTGCGCCTCGGCGGCACGCCTTTTTTCATGGACGGGCTCATCGCCGGCATGATCGCGGAATTTCAGAACCTTTATCCCGATGTCCGCGTCGACCAGAGCTACGGCTACTTTCCCGACCTTCGCGCGGCACTCAAAGCCGACCAGATTGACCTCGCTATCTGTCCGATCGATATCCTGGACGAAGGATCGGGGCTCGAATTTCAGAAGATACTGCCGGGCCGCAATGTGATTGCATGCCGGGTAACGCATCCGCTGCTGATGAAGCGACGGCCGCAACCCGCTCATCTGCTCGAGTTTCCGTGGATCGCGCCGCCGGCGGGCAGTCCGCTGCTTGCCGACCTGCGCAGCATGCTTCTCTCCTTCGGCGCGACCGAGATCAAAATCCGCTATTCCGGCGGATCATTGATGAGCGTCGTCAACTACATGAAGGCGGCGGACGCCCTGACGATCCTGCCCCACAGTGTCGTATTCGCGCTCCGGAACCAGAAATCCATCACGGCACTGCCGGTCTCTATTCCCCATCCGGAGCGGGCACTCGGATTGCTCAAACGCTCGGACGCCCCACGCACGCCTGCCGTGGACCAATTCGCCCGGCATGTTCGCACCGGGTTCGACAACCTCAAGCATCTCATCAAGCGGCATGAGCAGTCCGTCATCTGGGGCGCATGATGTCCAATTCGCTTAGGTAGAGCACTCGCCGCTCGGCAAAAATGCATTCACGGGAACGCCGGCGAAGGCTATAGCGGTCCCACGTTGAGAACAGATTGGACCCGCCATGACCGATACCGTTACCGATCGCTTCCTCCGCTACGTCGCCATCGACACGCAGTCGGATCCACAGTCATCGATGCAACCCTCCACCGAAAAGCAGAAGAATCTCGCGCGGCTATTGGTCGAGGAATTGCTGGCGATCGGTCTCACCGATGCGCATCTCGATGAGCACGGCTATGTCTATGCGACGATTCCGTCGAATGTCGAGAAGCCGGTGCCGGTGATCTGCTTCTGCTCGCACATGGACACGGCACCCGACTTCACCGGCACCGGCGTCAAGCCCCAAATTGTGCGAAACTACGGCGGTGGCGACATCCGGCTTTCAGGCGATCCGCGGCAAGTCATCCGCGTCAGCGACAATCCGGAGCTTGGCAACCAGATCGGCAACGATATCATCACAACAGACGGAACGACGCTGCTCGGCGCCGACGATAAGGCCGGTCTCGCCGAGATCATGACGGCCGCAAAATTCCTCGTCGACAATCCGGACGTCCGGCACGGTACGATCAAGCTTCTCTTCACCCCGGACGAGGAAATCGGCCGTGGCGTCGACAAGGTCGATCTGAAGAAGCTCGGAGCAGAGTTCGGCTATACGGTGGACGGCGAAACGGCCGGCCATATCGAGGACGAGACCTTCTCGGCCGACGGCGTCGAAATCACCATCCAGGGCGTCGCGATCCATCCCGGCTTCGCCAAGGGAAAAATGAAGAACGCCATCAAGATCGCCGGTGCGATCATCGATCGCTTGCCGAAGGACATTGCCCCGGAGACCACGGCGGACCGAGACGGCTTCGTTCACCCGATCGGCGTGACCGGCTCGATGGAAAAGGCCACGCTCGGTTTCATCGTGCGCGACTTCGAAGAAGGCGGCCTTGCCGTCAAGGAAGCGATGCTCGAAGACATCGTGAAGACCGTAATGGCGAATTTCCCTGGTTCGAGCTACACGTTCGAGGTCAAGCAGCAGTACCGCAACATGAAGGCGATCCTCGATCGCCATCCGGAGATCGTCGAGAATGCCATGGAGGCGATCCGACGCGCCGGCATGGCGCCGGTGCGCGGCAGCATCCGCGGCGGCACGGATGGTTCAAGGCTGTCGTATATGGGCCTGCCCTGTGCCAACATCTTCGCTGGCGGACATGCCTTTCATTCGCCGCTCGAATGGATCAGCCGCCAGGACATGGAGAAAAGCGTGAGGACGCTCGTCGAGCTGGCGAAAATCTGGGCGGAGCGCGCCTAGACCAAATTCCAGCCCCTTCGAGCCCATATCGGACCATAGTCCCACGCTTCTCAGACTTAGTGCCGATACCAAGCCTTCCGCACTGCGGTAGTTGTTTCAACCTGCGTAAAGGTTGTGGAGTTTTGCCGTGACTAAGATCTTCGTTCTCGCGATGTCGCTGGTAATGATTGGTTTCTGGGGTTCCGTCGGCGCTCTGATCTATTCGCTGCTCACGTGATCCAATGGAGAAAGGCCCCCTGGGCAGTCTGCAAGATATTGGCTAGCGGAACCTTCAGCCGTCCCCTATAGTTCCCCCTGGCGATGGAGGTTGCCGAAGGAGGATCATATGAGTGACACCACTATTGGGTTTCTCGTCGCGGCTGAACTATCGGCCCTATTTTGGGCCGCAGTGCTCATGGTGGTCTTCTCGACTTTTTGATCAACCTTTCGCCAGCCGTGCGTGTCGCGGACAGAAAGGTTGCCGATGGCTGCCGGCTACCAACCCCAGAAGAGCAGGAACCAGCCCGTGATGGCGGTCGCGATGGCGAGACCTATGCTGGCGAGCGTCATCAGGCGTCGACCTTTACCTCTGCAATAGAGGCCGGCGACGCGCCAGGACAGGACGCCGGACCAGCCGCTTGCGAGAACGAGCATGGCCACGCGCGCGTAGTCGACCCAAGGCAGGTCGACCCCGTCCATGCGAAGCTGCGTGACCGAGAATGCGGATAGCCCGAGAAACACGCCGGCGGCTGCAATCGGAATGAGCGTCTGCGCCAGATGATGAAATCGCCCGGGGTTCCAGGGGCCGAGGCACAGCGTGGCGATGGAGAGCAGCAATGTGATCGCGAGCCCGGCAGCGAGCGCCGTCGCGAGCACGTAGAGAACGAGGATCGCCCCGTCGAGGAGCGTCAGCACGTCGTTTCTTTCGGGATAATTCGTGAGCACCCACCAGGGCGGGGAAATCTCCAGCGCCCACGGCACGCTGCCTTCGACAAGCCTTTCGGCAGCCCACTGTTTTGTCGCGTTGAACCATGGGCTCGCGGTCCAATGAAAGGCGCCGACGGCGACCCCCATCAGTCCGAAGACGATCAGCACCGTTTCCCACGGCTTCGGATATTCGCCCGCCACATGCACTATTTCATGAGAGGGCGAACGGCGGGCGAGCCGGATCGCCCCGCGGAATCCGCTGCATCGACCGCACATATGGCAGTCGCTCGCGCCGCGCATCGTCTTCAGCGGCACCAGCGGCGCACAGTTCACCACGCCTGGTTTCAGCCCGACACGTTGGCTCTGCTGCCAGATCTCCTGATCGACGCGGAAATGCAGCGGTGCGAGTTTGGCGAGCAGGCCGAAGACTCCGCCGACGGGGCAGAGATAGCGGCACCACACGCGCTTTTCCTTGCCATAAAGATAACCCACCACAGCCGCCGCCAGTGTCGAGCCGCCGAGTACCAGCAGCGCCGGTTTCGGATATTGGTAAACGCTGACCATCTGGCCGTAGAGCGTCGTGCCGGCAAAGGCGATGGTCGGCCATCCGTTCCACTTGACCCAGCGCGGCATGCCGCCTCCGCGTCCATATCGGCTGCTGAATTCGGAAATCGCCCCTTCGGGGCAAAGGAGTCCGCACCACACGCGACCGACGAGGGCTGTCGCAAGCAGCACCGTCGGCCACCATATGCCCCAGAACACAAACTGCGCGAAACGGGTGAAGTCGTCCCAGATATGCGCCGCGTTGCCAGGCACAGGCAGGAGTACCGGCACGACGACCAGCACCGCATAGACAAGAACGACGCTCCATTGAACCCAGCGGATTTGCCGTTGGTGTCCTGCCAGCCAGTCACCGATCCGCTGCCAGACATCGCGCTGCGGCCGCGACAGGAAGATGGTCTTGGTCATGCGACGTTCCACGGATTCGTCCGGTTTGTACGCAGCAGTGGTCTGACGCCCGAGCGACAGGCTCGATAGAGCACAACCGATAGTCGCGCTCGGCGGCAAACCAAGCCAAGTGTTTCTCCGGCGGTAAAGGGGCTGTAGGCCGAGTAGGCGCGCAGAAAAGGCGCCATGGGTCCTCCTGGTGTCGTTACGGCGGGATGCGGAAAGGCCGCGCGGCGATGCGTTTGCGCGCGGCCTTCCCCGCGATCGGGGCAGCGGCTACCGTCAAGATCGGCCGCCCCGTTCACACCGCAGGCAGGCTCAGTAACCGCCTTTTTTCCCCACGCCGGCATAGGTGAATTCATAGTCGACGGAAAACCCCTCGGGCCATGGAGCGACCCCGGTCTCCTTGTCGACGTGGCGTCCGAAATGGGCTGTCTCGTCGTGCGATTCCGAGTGGATGGTCAGTTCAAGTCTGTATTTGCCCGGCCCCATGAGCTTGACGTTGTCGCCGTAATGGGGTCCGTCGCTCGCCACCATCGGCATGAATGAACCCGCCGTTTCCTCGCCACCGTCGACTTTGGTCAACCGGTACTCGACGTGCAGGTTGGGCAACCAGTCCCCTTCCGCAAAACCATTCCTGTTGTCCGCCGCGGCGTGAATATCGGCCTCAAGATGGATATCGGCCTCCACCGGCGGCATCATCATGCCGGGAGGCTCCATTTCGATCGGCTGCAGGTAGACGGCAGCGATCTCCATTCCGTGGCGAAGCAACGGTTCGCCGATCCGATATTCCGCCGCAGACGACAACGAGACGCCCGCAAGCAGGAGGCCGATCGATGTAAGCGGAAACAATTTGAGGCAGTGCATCAGCTGTTTTCCTTCCGGGGAACGAGCCAGTCGGCCCTTATTTATGAATGCTTTCCTCACCTTTTATGCACCCAATGTTCGAAGATCATTGCGCTGGAGCAAACAACTTATGCTCGCAACGGCTTCCACGCGACCATTGAGCAAGACGGCCCGTTGCGCAGCCTTCACCAGATGGCGGCGGTCCATTCCCTCGCTCGTGAAGAACAAAATCCAACGTTGGCAAAGATCGGATTCAGTCTTTTTTGGTAATTTTCCGTTAGCAATTCCCGTCAGTGGGTTCGACGGCGCTTTTCCGCCGTCGGCGATTGTCTTGCGTACGGGTCCCTATGCGTCTTTCAGCTGTGCCAGTTGTTCTCCTTGCCGGCCTCGTTTTGTCGGGCTGCGGGTTCAGTTCCAATCGGGATAGGGTTGCCGCTCAGCAACCGACGCAGGAGACGACAAGCTCCGTCGCCCGGTCACCCAGTCCCTTGCCTGCCGCCCCCATGCCTGCCGCGAATGTCGGCACAGCCGCTTCGCAAGCGACTCCGCCACAGGAAATGCTCGCGTGGGCTGGTCCCGCTCCGGGGCCGCAGGCGTTCGTGCCGGTGGCCAGAACAGCCGGCATGCCCGTTCCTTCGGAACGACCGATCGCCCTGCTCACCCCGCAAAACCCCGCAGCCGGCGCGGCACCACGGACACGCGCGCAGATCTACGGCCACCGCTTCCGCGATGCCAAGCCCGTCAATTTCGGCACCCGCTCGCCGAGGAAACTTGCGGTGCACGGCGTCGACGTTTCCCGCTGGCAGGGCGACATAAACTGGGCGAAGTTGCGGACACAGGGGGCGAACTTCGCCTATATCAAGGCGACCGACGGCGGCGATCATCTCGATCCGATGTTCAAGAAGAATTGGCGCAGGGCCAAGGAAGCCGGGCTGAAACGCGGCGCCTACCACTTCTTCTACTGGTGCCGGACCGCCGGCGAACAGGCCGATTGGTTCATCCGCAACGTGCCGCGAGAAGCAGGCGCCCTGCCACCGGTCATCGACGTCGAGTGGAACGGTGAATCGAGCTGCAAAAGACGCCCCTCGCGCGAGCGGGTACTCGAAAAGATGCAGGTCTTCATGGACAAGCTGGAAAGGCATTATGGCCAGCGCCCGATCATCTACACCGCCCCGGATTTCTATCGCGACAATCTGAAGGGCGCGTTCCCGAACCATCCTTTCTGGCTGCGTTCGGTGGCCGCCCACCCCTCCAAGGTCTACCCGGGACGGAAATGGCTCTTCTGGCAATATTCCGGCTCCGGCCTCTCGCACGGCGTCGACGGCAGGATCGACCTCAACGTGTTCCATGGCAGCGAGGATGAATGGCATGGCTGGGTTGCCGCACGGTCCAGCTAAACCGGGCCGCGACGCGTATACACCGGGCGTCATGCGGCCCTGCACCATCGACGTAGGTTGATGCGGATCAACGATCGAACGAACCGGCCGGCCTAATTTTCTTTCGAAATGCCGAGCGTTTCACCTTAAACTCATGGCTCGATGAAAATCCTTCTGCACTTTTGGCAATGCGGCTGACCGATTGAGAGGCCGTCTTGCCGACCGGACGGATGACGAGCCTGTGAACGAGGAGTCGTGTCGATGCCCAATATGATCGCAAGCCCTACGACGACCTTTCCATCGCCAAGCTGGCCGACGATGGCCGACGGTGCAAAATACCTTCTCTCGATGGGACGCCTCCAGGCGGAGGCACTGAGGATGACGCTGCGTTACCAGGTCGAGTTGCTGGCTTTCCTGAAGAACCGAAGCGAACAGGATCTGAAACTCATTGATGACCTGTCCTCGCCGGACCATGTGAACGAAGCCTTCGACCTTTATTGCAGTTTCTGGCAGAACGCGTTTCTCGACTATTCCGACGAAGCGGCGCGCATTGCCGAGATCGGCTCGGATGTTGCCGCCGAAACGGCAAGACAGGTTCGCGAGGAGCAGAAATTGCTGACCAAGGACATGGCCGGGCAATTGGTCATGTGAGCGCGGTCTCTGGTCGCAAACGAGCGGACACAGCGCCTGCCATTTGACATTTGATCGCCGAACTCCGCGGCAATGGTTCAAGTTACCGCGGCGCAATTTCATGGCGCATTGTCTTCAATCGTCTCGCAGCGTTTCCGTTCGTCGGTTTGAAGGTCGACATCCAGCTCTGCGAGGAGCGGAAGATGGTCGGAAGCGACGCGCGCCAAGGCGCTGTTGTGCACGTTGCACGCAGCCACGCCTATTCCTTCGCCGATAAGGACGTGGTCTATCCGCAGGAACGGTAACCGCGAGGGAAAGGTCGGCCGCGGCTTTGTCTTGGTCAGGAGTTGCACGTCCCTGAGCTGTCGGGCCAGCAGCCTGTAGGTGGTGGAACGCGCAGTCGCGTTGAGGTCGCCCGCCAGAAGAACGCGGGAGCCTTCCTCCACTGCTCCGAGCCACCCAGGCCCCAACAGGGTCGTCGCCTGGCGCAGGCGCTCAGAACCGCGAAGCCCGAGATGGGTTACGATGACCTGAAGCTTGACGTCGGCGAGGTCGATTTCCACCCAGAGCGCTCCTCTCGGTTCCCCGGAGGAAGGTAGGGCGGCCGCCTTGACCAGGCGCATCGGTAGCGCCGTGAGCACGGCATCGCCATATTTTTCGTCCTCCAAATGAAGAGCCGGATGAAACTGCGCCTCCATCTGCAGATGCGTGGCGATCATGTGCGCCTGATCTATTCCGCCGCTGCGCGCGCGACCAACATCGACTTCCTGCAAGGCGATGATGTCGGGCCGGCATTCGTTGATCACGGCGGAGATGCGAGCAGGGTCAAGCTTCCGGTCGATGCCGAAGCAACTGTGGACGTTATAGGTGAGGAAACGTATCCGCCGTCGCATGATCCGATTTCGAGAGTGATCCCGCATTCGGGAACACGCGGCACGTGCTTTTCGTTCCGGTGGTTACGCACAGGATCAGGACAGATGTTCAGGAAACTCCTAGTGAGACTATTGATAACCGCCGCCATTGGCCTGGCGAGCTGGCTGATCTACCGCACTCTCAGCCAACAGAGCTTTGATGCGATCGTCAGCTCGATCATGCAGATTCCGGCCGGACATCTGCTGGCGGGCATCGGTTTCGTCTTTCTCTCCTATTTCTGCCTGACGCTCTTCGACGCGCTTGCCATTCGCTATGTCGGGCGCGAGCTTGCCTATCCACAGGTTGCCATCGCCTCGTTCACCAGTCTTTCGATCGGCCACAATGTCGGCGGGGCCGCCTTGAGCAGCGGTGCCATCCGGTACCGGTTCTATTCGCGCTGGGGCCTGAGTGCGGAGGAGGTAGCAAAGGTCATTCTCTTCTGCGGCATCACCGTCAGTCTCGGCCTCGTCACATTGGCCGGCCTCTGCTGTCTGATCATGCCGGGCGGTGCCGCGCGCATCACCGGACTCTCCAGAACCGCCGCACTCCTTCTCGGCACGACCTGCATTGCAGCCACTATCGGTTACGTGATGCTCGCGCACTTCCTCCGCTCTTCGGTTCGCGTCTTTCGCTGGACCTTCGAGTTGCCCTCGTCTCGGATCGCGGCCTGCCAGGTAATTGTCGGCACGGCAAATTTCCTTTGCGTCAGCGCATGCCTGCATCAGTTGCTGCTGACCTTCGGAGACCCGAGTTTCCTCGACACCGCGACGGCCTATGTCGGCGCCAACGTGGCTGCTCTCTTCAGCCATGTTCCCGGGGGAATCGGCGTGCTCGAAGCAACGATTGCGTTTCTGCTCGGCCAGTCGGCGAATGTCGGCGCGCTGATCGCCTTCCGGGCGATCTATTTCTTCCTGCCGCTGCCGCTTGGCTTGATTTCGCTGTCGATCGCGGAGTTTGGCCGCCAGGATGACGGAAGAAGCCTTGCGAACAAGGCGAAGACCTGACCACCCCAGCGTCTCAGCAGTACATGCAGGCGATAGAACGGCCTGATCGGTCTGTGCGGATCGACGAGCCCGGTGCCCCAAACAAGACTGGTCGCACCGCCGTCGTCGACACCGTCGAAGGGACGTATGCCGCGCCGGCGCGCGTTCAGCCTGTCGAAGACGGCCACAAGGGAGCTTGTCTCTCGTAATGTATCTTCGACCTCGCTTGCCTCGACGTCGAGATGTTCTGCCAGAAGTCTGTTGCGGATCCTGGCGAGTGCGGCTCGGTGTTGCTCGCTGGCTGCTTCGACGGCAACGTCGCACTCCGTGTCGAGACTTTCCGAACGATGATTGAGGTTGGACGAACCGACGCGAAGAAATCGGTCGTCGATCGCCACCACCTTGGAATGGATCATTACCTCCTGCTCGGATCCGTCGGCCGTAGGCACCACAGGGTAGCCGACCCGCATCCTGCCGTAACGGTCGGCCTGCTTCAGCAATCGAGTGAGGCGGTCGCGATTTCCACCCATGAAAATGCGTTCCAGGAAACCGTGCGAGCTGCGCGTGGTGATGACCACTAGTTCCGGTCCGTCCGGCTCCCGCAGCCGCTCGCAAAGCAGCTGGCCTATTTTTCGCGAGGCGAAATATTGGCTTTCGATGTAGATGTGGCGACGTGCGCTGCGCAAGGCATCAAGTGTAAGCCGTAGCGCGTCTTGGCGCCCCCGTCGTTCGTCGGAGGCAGGCTCGGTGCGGGCGATCGCAACCGGGCAATCCTTCAGGACTGGCGTCGTGCGGGTCGGCCACACCACAGCCTTCGAACGGGGAGCCTCTACTTCTTCGCCTACGGACGAGTTCCAGCGGGCGCGGCAAAGGTCCCCTATCGCGTGGCTTGCCTCACCCTCGAACACGACCTGGATATCGTGCACCGGGTCGTAGGGCTGCCCGTCCGGATCACGACGCAACTTGTTCTCGGCTGCGTGCTCCGGCTGATCCCAACGCCGGGCAGTAAGGTCGATGCCGCCAACGAAGGCGATGCTGTCGTCGATGCAGACGAGCTTCTGGTGATGCGATCCGCGCAGCGCGCGATGGCTCGCAAACCGAAGCTCGATCTGCTGATGCGAAGCCCATTTCTGATTGCGAAATAGCCGCAGCGACTTTCCCGAATAGATCGGCCCCATCGCCCATACGAGAATGCGGATCTTGAGGTTTGGTCTTTCAGCGGCGACGCGTTCAAGCATGGTACCGAGCGCCTCGGCATGCGGATCGGCGGGGCGCAATTTGATGCGCGGATCAAAGTCCCATCCAGTGATCCAGATCTGCTCTTCCGCCTGGCCGAGCGTGCGCTCGAGACACGCATAATAGGCGGCTGCATCGATGAGGAAGGCCAGCCGCCGCGCCGGCGCACTGCGCCAGACATTCTCGTCTTCCTTGATGATCGGTCGGCGTGCCCCACGCCATCTGCCGGCGGGGCTTCCGGTAAACACGCTTTTCCAGACCAAGCTTTCCATCCCGGTGCGTGGCGACTGAAAATGAATACTTTTCAAGCGCGATTTGTTCCCCCGGCACTGCCGCGGGACAAGACCTTGCCGGTGGAACATTTCCCTGGGGGCGAGATTAGAAGGGTCCGAACCTTTCAACCGAACACCCGCAAAATCACGTTCTTGCTGTTAGCGGAGGAGGGGCAAACAATGCCGAATGCTGCCGACATTCTCATCGACACCCTGATTGAGTGGAAAGTCGACGTCGTGTTCGGCCTGCCCGGAGACGGCATCAACGGCATCATGGAGGCGCTCAGAAGGCGGCAGGATCGCATCCGCTTCGTTTCTGTCCGCCATGAGCAATCCGCCGCCTTCATGGCATGCGCCTATGCCAAATTCACCGGCAGGCTCGGTGTTTGCCTCGCCACGTCGGGCCCCGGCGGCACAAACCTCTTGACCGGGCTCTACGACGCCAAGCTGGACCAGATGCCGGTTTTGGCAATCACCGGCATGCAGTATCACGACCTGATCGAGACTTTTTCGCAGCAGGACGTCGATCTGACCCGCGTCTTCGACAACGTCGCGGTCTACAATGCGCAGGTCAGCGACGCAGCGCACATGGAAAATCTCGCCAACCTTGCCTGCCGGTCGGCGCTCTCGAAACGTGGGGTGGCGCATCTTTCGATCGCCAACGATGTGCAGGAGCGAATGGCCGACGGCGGGCGCTCGCGCCGCAATCGCCCGGGACACATGCCGAGCCGCAATTTCGCCGGTAGGCTCGTCCCGCTCGAAAGCGATCTTTCACGAGCGGCGGATCTTCTGAACGCAGGCAAGAAGGTCGCAATCCTCGCAGGCCGCGGCGCCCTGGAGGCGAGAGACGCACTGCGCGAGACGGCGGACCTGCTTGGCGCGCCCGTAGCGAAGGCTTTGCTGGGCAAGGCCGTGCTGCCCGACGACGACCCGCTCACGACCGGTGGCATCGGGATACTCGGCACGGCGCCATCGCAGGACGTCATGCAGCAATGCGACACGCTGCTGATCGTGGGTTCGACCTTCCCTTATATCGAATACTATCCGGCGCCGAATGCGGCTGCCGGTATCCAGATCGATCACGACCCGCAGCGCATCGGGCTGCGTTACCCGGTCGAAGTCGGCCTCGTCGGCAAGGCAAACGAGACGCTGCGGATGCTCAACAAGAGGCTCAAACGGAAGGCGGACCGATCGTTCCTCGAGCGAGCCCAGGAGGCCACCCAGGTTTGGCGGCGGGAACTGAGGTCTATGGAAGAAGACAAGAGCTCTCCCCTGAAGCCGCAGCCGGCGGTCGGTGCCTTCGGCAAGCGTATCGCCGCAAACGGCATTCTCGTGTGCGACTCCGGGCAAAACACCGAACTCACCGCCCGTCATATCGATCTCGGCGCGGACCACATGTTCTCGGTATCGGGCGCTCTCGCTTCGATGGCATCGGCCCTGCCCTATGCGATCGCCGCGGGCATCGCGCTGCCGGGCCGCCCGGTCTATGGGGTGGTCGGCGACGGCGGCTTCGCCATGCAGCTCGGTGAACTCTCAACGGCAATTCATCACCGGATCCCACTGAAACTATTGGTAATCCGAAATGACATGTTGAACCAGATCGCCTGGGAACAGATGATGTTTCTGGGCAATCCGCAATTCGCCTGCGAATTGCCGCCGATCGATTTCGCCGCCGCCGCTGAAGCCATGGGTGCCCGTGGCTTCACGATCCAGTCCTTCGACGGGTTGGACGAGATCATGGACCAGGCGTTCGCCGTCGAGGGCCCGGTGGTCATTCAGGCGCTGGTCGATCGCTACGAGCCGCTGATGCCGCCGAAGATGCCGGAAGATTACGCCCGCAACTTCCGTGCCGCCCTGCCCGAAACCCCGGGTCACGAGAAGATCGAACAAAATCTCAAGCAGTCTCCGCTGGGCAATGCCGCAGCCGATCAAAACCCGCAGGGGGAGCAGCAGGCGCCGGACGAGAACACGGCGGACTTGCCGGGCATTCCATAGAAGCCGCCTGGCCTCAAGCGAGCTTTGACACGAGTTTGTATTAAGGATTGAGGACGATGCAGGCAATGGGCAGCAGGCGATGGGCAATCGCCGACGGGTATATTCCTTCCTCCAGCGCTAGCGACGACCCCGCGCTCGTCTCCCATGAAAGCGCCTGCATTCTGAACGTCGGCGAAATCCCGGCCAATATCGAGATCACACTATTTTTTTCCGACAGGGAACCTGCCGGTCCCTATCGCCTTGCCATTGCGCCCCGTCGAACCGTGCATCTACGCTTCAACGATCTCGATGATCCGGAACGTGTGCCGCGAGACACGCCCTATGCTTGCGTGATCGAGTCCGACGCGCCGGTCATCGTGCAGCAGACGCGGCTCGACTCCCGACGGCCCGATCACGCTCTCTTGAGCACCATCGCCTATTGCCAGGAATAGTATGCCGAACACACCGTGGAGTGCCACTTCGGAAAACCTCGATCAGGATTTTCACAACTGGTCGGGCGGCCTGCGGTTTCGGCCATCGCGTGTGGAGGTGCCGGGCAGCGAGGAGGATGTCGCGGCACTCGTGCGTGCGGCCGCAAGGCAGGGCCGCACCATAAGGCCGATCGGGTCCGCCCATTCGTCGAGCGAGCTTTTCGTTACCGACGATATCCTCGTTTCCCTCGACCATATCCGTGGTCTGCGCGAGCATGATGCGCGACGTCATCTGGCCACGGTCGGCAGCGGTTCTGAGCTCACGCAATTGAGCAAGGAACTGCAGGCCGCCGGCTTAACGCTCTCGAATTTCGGCGACGTGGCCACCCAGACCGTCGGCGGCGCGATCGGAACCGGTACGCATGGGTCCGGCCGGGAACTCTATAATCTGTCGATGATGCTGGTTGGCGGCCGCCTCGTCACGGCGAAGGGAGAGATCAGAACTTTCGGGGCTGGAGAGGACCCGGATTTTCTGCGGGCATTTCGGGTTTCCTTCGGGACGCTCGGCATTCTTTCCTGGGCCACGCTCCAGCTCGACCCAATGCACGACCTGCACCGCCAGGAATGGTGTCTCGCCTTCGAGCCCTGCGTGGAGGCACTCGAGCGGCTTGCCCGAGAGAACAGGAACTTCGATTTCTACTGGTATCCCCGTTCCGACGAGGTGAAGCTCCGTTGCATCAACCCGCCCGGCAAGGAGAAGGATTACAGCGCCTTCGCCCGGCTAGCGAAGGATGAAATCGGCCCGCCACACGAGGTCATCCCGCAGCACAGTGATCTGCCCTACCGTTTCGAGGAGATGGAGTATTCCGTCCCTGCCGAGGCGGGACCGACTTGCCTCAGGACCTTGCGCTCGCGGATCAAGGAAAGATGGCGCCGTTCGGTCGGCTGGCGTCTGCTCTACCGCTACATCAAGGGCGACGACACATGGCTCAGCGAAGCGCAGGGGCGGGATTCCGTAAGCATATCGCTTCACCAGAACGCGTCCCTGCCCTACTGGGACTTCTTTCTCGATCTTGAACCGATCCTGCGTGACCACGGCGGCCGGCCACATTGGGCGAAGAAGCACAGCCTGCGAGCACCCGAGCTCAGGGCTCTTTACCCGATGTGGGATCGTTTCCTCGCCCTTCGACAGGAAATGGACCCCGAGGGGCGCTTTCTGACGCCTTACCTGCGCGGGCTTCTGGGCTGTTAGGAGGGTGCATGCAAGCATTCGGCAAAAAGCGATGGGCGGTAGCCGGAGGACACATTCCTCTCGAAAGCAACGGCCCCGAGCCCGAATTCACCAGCCGCGACGAGCTCGCCGTGCTCAACTGCTCCGACAGCGTGGCGAGGATACGCATGCACATCCATTATGCGGACCGTCCGGCGGTCGGGCCCTATGAACTGGAGATTGCGCCAAGACGGGTTCGCCACATCCGATTCAACGATCTGATCTTTCCCGAGGCACTCCCGCTGGACGAGGACTTCGGCGCCGTCATCGATGCGGATGTGCCCGTCGTGGTCCAGTTCACCCGCCTCGACGGCGGCACACGAACGCGCAGCGCCGTAGCGACCGCGGCCTATGCGGCGCGGACTTCTTCGCGAAGGAGACACGGATGAAAGACGCACCATGGTTCGCGAGCGCCGTCATCTACGGCATCGACGTTCGCAGATTCGCCGACGGCAACGGCGACGGGATTGGCGACTTTGTCGGCCTGAGAGAGCGGGTACCCTATTTAAACGAGCTCGGCATCAACTGCGTCTGGCTCCTACCGTTTTTCAAGTCCCCCTTCGCCGACAACGGCTATGATGTCAGCGACTATTTGTCCATCGACACGCCTCTTGGCACCCTCGACGATTTCCTCGACTTTCAGCACACGGCCGGCGAACAGGGCATTCGTGTCATCATCGATCTCGTCGCCAATCATACGTCCAATGAGCATCCGTGGTTCCAGGCGGCACGCCGTGATCCCAGATCCCGCTACCGCAACTACTACGTCTGGTCCGAGAATCCGCCCCCAGTCGATCCGGACAACAAAACCGCTTTCCCCGGCGAGGAAGACAGCGTCTGGACCTATGATGAACTCGCCCAAGCCTACTACTTCCATAAATTCAGACACTTCCAGCCGGATCTGAACATTGCCAATACCGCGGTGCGCGACGAAATGCTCCGGGTCGTCGACTATTGGCTTTCGATGGGCGTCGATGGATTTCGGGTGGATGCCGCGCCTTTCGTGATCGGCGAAACGGGTATCGAACACGCAGACCCGCGGGACCCCCATGGGTTTCTGCGGGAAATGCGCGCGCTGGTCGACGCCAGGCGTCCTGGCGGACTCCTGTTAGGCGAAGCGGACCTGGCGCCGGAAAAGCTTCGCGAATATTTTGGCGAGGGAAAGCTCGACCTCCTGTTCAACTTCATCCTGAGTGGCGCCTTTTTCGCGGGGCTTGCGCGGCAGAGTTCCGATGTCATCTGTCAGGCGCTCTCGGTTGCGCCGGAACCGCCGCCCCACTGCGGCTGGGCAAACTTCCTCCGCAACCTCGATGAACTCAATGTGGCGCGCCAGTCGGAGGACGTTCGGCAGGAAACCTACGCTGCGTTTGCCCCCGACGAGGATATGCGGATCTATGGTCGAGGCATAAGGCGGCGCCTTGCACCGATGTTCAAGGGAGAGCAGGCCCGAATCGAACTCGCCTTCAGCCTGCTTCTGTCGTCACCGGGCGTCCCGGTTTTTGTCTATGGCGATGAAATCGGCCTTGGCGACGACCTTTCCCGGCCTGGCCGCGAGACCGTGCGCGTTCCGATGCAGTGGAGCGACGAGGCAAACGCCGGGTTTTCCAAGTCAGCGCATGCAAACCTCGTTCAGCCGACTGTCTCCCAGGGGCCATTCTCTTACAAGCGGATCAATGTCGAACGTCAGCGCAGCGACCCGCATTCGCTTCTGAACCGTCTCAGGACGATGGTCCTCGCGCGCCGCCGCCACGATCTCTTTCACGAGGGCCGGCCGGTTCTGCTGCCCGCGGGAGATGCCGCGCTGTTCGCTTTGGCTTATTCCGATGGCACTGAACTGCTCGTGGCGCTGCACAATCTGTCGGACAAGCGGCGGCGGGCAGAACTCGAACTGCCTGGTGCCATCGACGCCAAGCTGACCGATATCCTCAGCGATCGTGAGGTCGAGCTTGCCGGGCAGCATCTGACGATCGACCTCGATCGCTTCGGCTACACATGGCTACATTCGGGAAGGAAGGATTGAGATGGCGAAGATCGGCTATCATGCGTCCCATGAGCAATTCACCCCCCGCGACCTGTTGAGCTGGGCGCAGGCGGCAGAAGAGGCGGGCTTCGATTGTCTCATGTCCTCCGACCATCTGGCGCCCTGGAGCGAGCGCCAGGGCCAAAGCGGTTTCGCCTGGGCGTGGCTTGGAGCAGCCCTTCAGGCGACGCAGCGATCCCTCGGTCTCGTTACCGTTCCTTGCGGCTGGCGGTATCACCCGGCGATAACGGCCCAGGCCGGGGCGACGCTCGCGCAGATGTTTCCGCGACGCCTCGCCTGGCTCGCGCTCGGCAGCGGCGAAGCCCTGAACGAGCATGTCGTTGGCGGGGCTTGGCCGGACAAGGAGGAGCGAAAAGCGAGGCTCCGCGAGGCCGTCGACGTCATTCGAGAGCTCTGGGCCGGGCGCACGGTCACGCGAGACGCACCCATCGCCGTATCCGAGGCGCGGCTTTACACCCTGCCCGATCACGCACCGTCGCTGATTGCTGCAGCCCTGACGAACGAAACTGCGGAATGGGCGGGAGAATGGGCGGACGGCCTGATCACCGTCAACCAGGCGCCAGACAAGCTCGCCGCAATCATAGAGGCCTTCAGGCGCGGCGGCGGCGCCGGCAAGCCGCTCTATCTCCAGGTGCACATTTCGTACGCGCCCAGCGACGACGAGGCGAGACAGAATGCGTTCGACCAATGGAGGAGCAATGCGATCAGCACGTTCCAGTCGGAAACGCTGCGGACCCCCGGCGACATCGAGACCGCGACGAGGAGCGTCCGGCCCGAAGATCTCGACGCCTATGTCAGAATATCCTCGGATCTTGCGCGGCACGTCGCCTGGATCGAAGAGGACATAGCGGCTGGCTTCGACGAGATCTATCTTCACAACGTCGGCCGCAATCAACTCGAGTTCATCGAAGCCTTCGGCGCATCGGTTCTGCCGCGCGTGAGCGCGTGATCGGGCGGGTCGCGGATAACGACGACCTTTAAGGTGCAATCCATCACCCCGCCGTTAGCTGAACCGCACAGCATTCTCTCGACGACCTCGCGAGCCTCTTTGACGCAGCGACGAGCCGGGCGGGCGCAATTTTCGCGTTCACTGTTGAAATGATCTAGGGGGTGCCCACCATCGATCCGACGACCACCATCACGAGAGCGGCCATATCGATTTCGCCGTTGATGGCGAGCTTGTCGCCCGTTCGCTGAACACGCAACCTGGAGGGATTTTCGCCTGCCTGTCTTTCGACTTCATCGATGGCGGCGGTGATGAGGGCCTTCGTCTCTATCCTGGCGTCGTTACGATCGCTAATTCCCATTTCCAAAAACTCCTTCTAACGTTGGGTCGAGCGGCGGTCAGCCTGCCCGGCGTTCCGGCCCGGCGAAGCCTTCGGCACCGGACGCGAAGGTTGACGTCCTGTCCTCGTCGGATCGGTCACGCCATCACTGTTCGGATTCCCGGATGCCGTTCGCGAATGTCGCGGCTCCAGCTTTTCCTGCCGGCCACGAGTTCCTCGTTCGCTTTCCGTCCTACGCTTCGATCAAACCCGCGAGCATACGCCCGGTTCCGCACGGCTGCAGCGGCGCAGCGCCAGAGCACGCATCCGGGTAATTCGCTCAGACCACGACGCCTCAGTATATTTGCAAAGGCGTACCGGAATCGCGGAATCAGACCTTCCGTGCAGCGCGACGCAGGGTTAGCGTCGCGCCGTAGCTTCCCATCGGGGCTACATCTTCCCCGCATCCATGAGCCAACTGGATGCGTCACTTGCCCCGCCACCGAGCGGGGCTTTTTCTGTTAAGCGATACGTCAGGAGCGAGCTTCAACGGCCACCATTTCGTCCGCCTGCTCTCGAATCCCTTGAACTATAGGTCCCACGCCTTCCCGATCGGCCTTAAGCGCATGTTGAACCGCGGCCGCTCGCACGGCGGGGCTTGGTCCCGCAACCTGACGGCCTTCGATCGGAGGGCCGTCCCTGCCGCAAGGGAACTCGTCAAGGACGAATACGTTCTCCTTTAAAGATAATGGGAGAGAAAAAATGTTCGACGGAGACGACTACAATGCTCCCGAAGGACGTGCGGCACCCACCTTCCTGATCGGCGTCTTGCTCCTCGCGATATGCGCCATCTTCACCTACTTGGCGATCGGCGGTGCGTTCCTCGACCAAGGAACACAGACGGCCGTTTACACGCCTCAGGTCATCGATGAAGGCGAGGCCCGCTGAAGGCACGCAGAAGTGTGATCAATTCCGTGTCGTGGAACCTGGTTTCACGCCCTGCGAAAGGAAGCATTTCGTCTGAGGCCCCCACGCAAATCCGACCTTATCGATCTGGGCGTCGAAAGGTCATTTCCTCGCTTACAACCCGATCTTCGCTGTTCAGGATTGCGCGCCATATGCGGTTTCCAAGCTTCACGCTCAGACGGCAGGTGCCTGCATCCTCGCCCTCACCGCGCTCCACCATGCTCGTTACCAGACCCTTCCTGAAGTTCCGGCGCAAGTCGTCCTTGGACAGACCGAAACGATCAGCGAGTTCGGCGGAGTCCAAGATGAAGTCCCCATTTTGATATCGCTCTACGTACATGGCTTCCTTCCTGGCGAGCTTGGTTTACCGCTATCATCGCCTCACCTCCAGAGGTCGTGATCCCGCTGTCGCGCACAACCTCACTGCCGATTGCGGCACTGAACACCGGCTTGGGAACAGGTCCGCTCATCGCCGGCAAATAGCTCGCCAAGAAAAGCGCCCAGGCTGTCATCCAGCAGATCGCGGCAGCGACAACAGGATCGAGATACGTCCCGCTCATCCAGCCCCCGAGAATACGCAGCAGCGCTGAGAGAGATACGAGCGAGAAGGCGCAAGCCATGGTCCGATTGAGGATAAGGGTCTCTCCATCGCGAACCATGGCCGACCGCATCATGAAGGCGGCCATCATCGTCCCCATCGCGCCCATGGTCACTGCATGCAGGGCTGCGGTGGGCGGGATCCAGCCGGGAAAAACGGCTGCAACGCCGCTTAGAATGAGCGCCGCCGGAGTCCAGGCGAAGGCGATGTGCAGTATGAACAAGGCCGGATAGCGCCGGGTCCTTAGGCTTTGCCACTCCATCATTTGCATTAGCAGCAAAGTGCCCGAAAACGTCATCAGGAGACCCGATGATATCTGTTGACGGGTACCGCTGAAGTTAGCGGCGACGAGAATAGCCGCGATCGCCAAATACGAAAGCGTCGGCCGATCGCGATGGTGGAGATGCCGGGCGCCTAGCCACCGGCGCGTGAAAGCAGACGTGGCGCGGCCACCGATCAAGGTGATCAGGACGATATAAAGCAGCGGTGCACGGCTCGCAGGACTCAGACCGTCACCGAGGAAGAGCACGGCATTCAGGCAAAGCGCGGCCGTGCCGAGCGGCGCCCAGAGGCGATGCCAGGCTCCTGAGGAAACGACTCCGTGGGCCAATATCGCAGTCAGGAACGCGAAATAGGCGGATGCCCCGATTGCTTCTGCGATGAACGGCAACTGCTCCGGGAGCGCCGCCGTCAAACGGGCGACACACCAAAGACAGGAGGCTACGATGGTGACGCCGGGCGGAAGCGAGCCCTTCTTCGTCCAGGCTGGCAGTGCTGTCAGGAGATAGCCGCCAGCCGCAGCGCCGGCCATGCCGAACAAAAGCTCGCGGCTGTGCCACGCCACCCTGTCCGGCGCGATGTCTTCCGGGAGAATCCAGACGATGGGAGCGACAAGCGCCCACAGCCCGGCGAGCAGAAACAGGGGCCGGTATGGCGCCTGCCAGATAGATCGCAAACCCGAAACGGCTTGTGTCAACCGGTCGCCCGCGATTGAGCTTCGAAGCGCGGAAACAGCACGGCGTTCTCGAGATGCATGTGCGTCACCAGATCGTCGGTGAACTTGCGCAAACCCGTATAAAGCGCAGTCCACGAGCCGCAGGCACCTGGCGGCAGCGAAAGCCCATGGGTTACGTGCTCGATGGTCCGTAGGTGCTCTACCTCCTCCTCATGCTCACGTCGCATCTGCGCGATCGGATGCGCGATCCCCACGCTGCCGCCACTCTGCATGGTCGGGAAAAGGATCTGCTCTTCCTTCATCATGTGGCTCTCGAGTTCGTCGCGCAGACGCTCCAGGGCCTGGGAAAGGCCGATCGGTGCCGACGGGTGCCCTCCGTGCACCCGCTCCACCTTCTGGGCGAGCGGGATGAGCCAGGTGAGCTCCGCACGGTGCGTTTGGTGATATCTGTCGAGGATATGGCCGATGAGGTCCGATGTGTCTTCTGGCGCATCTCGCCCTGCCGCCTTTACGAGAGCCTCCAATTTCGAAAGAAGCTCCGACGGAGCGAGGCCGGCTTTTACGGCGGCTTCCGAGAGCCGCACGTTGCCGCCGCAACAGAAGCTGATGTCATGGCGGCGGAAGAGTTCCGCCGCTCCAGGCAGCTCTGCTGCGATCGTCGCGACTGTGTCGTCGAGGCTTATTCCGGTCATGATCTGTTCCTTGGCAGGTGTTGCTTGCCGGAATCACTTCAAAGTTTCCAAGGCGATGGAGCCGGTTCTTGCGTCCATGATCGCGGCATCTAATCCGCTTGTGCAGAAGTTGAGCCTGCCCGTCTTTGTCCTCACGCAAACAGCTGGAAGCTTTTCACGATCGACGATCGAGTGGCTCGAACGATAACCGGGGATCGCATGGTCAGTTGCAGAGCGAACGAAGCGCATCCGGCCTCATGATATCGACCGTTCTTGCATCCCGCAGCGCTATGACACTCCGGTCTTTCAGTTTCGTCATGACCCGCGATACCGTTTCGATCGTGAGGCCGAGATAATCGGCAATGTCTTGCCGCGACATCGGCAATCTCAGTTGCCGGATGCCCCCCTGACGGTTTGACAGGTCCAGTAGGAATGCGGCGATGCGTTCCACCGCACATTGCCTTCCGATCACCAGAAGGTGCTCCTGGGCGCGCGCCATGCCGGCCAAGGCAAGAGCGAGAAGCTCCCGCGAATGCTCCTGCATCGGACGCCCGCCGAAGACCGCCAGTCTTGTTTCTGTGATCGCCTCGGCAAAAAAGCGATGCGTGGCGCCCGCCTCAAAGCCGAACATTTCCCCTGCGAGATGAAAGGATACGACCTGTCGCCGACCGTCCGAGAGCAGGCGGTATACCCGCACCGCTCCGGTGGCGACATGGTAGCATTTTTCAACGCCGTCCCCGTCGGCGTAGATCTCTTGGCCCGACCTGTAAGTCGCAACAAGATGGGGTCCAGGAATCCCGGCGGTTGCGATGCCGTCAGACTGCGGAAAGCTCTGTTCTATAGGTTGGGAAGCGGCATACATCTCTTATCCCCTGATCGTTTCGGAGAGAGATTGCCAATTCGGGCACCGGCGATAAATTCGGTTAGATCACTAAGGGAAATTACTTAGGCCGAGTGCCTAGAGCGGGATGGGACGGAGTACGCCGCTTCTGCCTGCCCGACTATTTCGCCATCGCGGCCAGGCTGTTCACGACGCCCAGAAGATCAGCGCCGCTAATCGGCTTCGTCAAAATAATGGTACCGTCATGCTCTTGAAGTGGCGACATTCCATCGACGAGCAGGATGACGCGTCCTTCCAGACGCTGCAGGGACTGCGCGGCCCGCGCCTCGGATTTCAATATTTCGTCATCGACGATGGTGCAAAGCGAGGCCCTCGACGAACCCTCGGCTTTCCACAAGGCGTCGTATGACTCGGTCGAATATCCTTCGACCTCGAGCGCGAACGCCAAGGACCGCCGGAGTCCGTGGTCCGGTGCAACGACGACAATGCTTCTGTCAGCCAACAACTTACAGTCCTGCGCAAACTGGCGTGCACATGCCCGCCGATGAGGCGCCATCTAAAGCCCTGCAAGCAGGCGGCGCATTGCGCGAGATCAACACTGGAAGATCAAGAGGGCCCGAACCCCGCCGCGAGCGCCATACGAACGAGGTGCGGAAGGCTCTTTGCCTTCATCTTGCCCATAACATTGGCCCGGTGCACCTCGACCGTGCGGGGACTGATGTCCAGGTCATAGGCGATCGATTTGTTCGGCAAGCCTGCCACCACCGCGGAGAGCACCTGGCGCTCCCTCTCGCTAAGCGTGTGAAGGCGTTCCTGAATATCGCGGATTTCATCGACGTCAGCTTCCGGAACGCTCAGCTGTTCGGATGCCCTTTCGATCGCCTCGATGATCACGAAGTCTTCGAAGGGTTTTTCGATAAAGTCCAATGCTCCCGCTTTCATCGCCTCGACCGCCATCGGAACATCGCCGTGTCCGGTGATCACGATGGACGGTATCCTTATTTTCAGATCTCCGAGACGGCGGATGAGATCAACGCCGGACATCTCCGGCATTCTGAGGTCGGTTACGAGAATTCCGTTGCGGACATTCGGTGCGAATGAAAGAAAGGAAGCAGCAGATTGATGAATTTTTACAGCATAGCCGTTCATCGTCAGCATGAACGCGAGCGACTTCCTGACCGGCTCTTCATCGTCGACAATGTGAACGGTGTAATCAGTCATTTCCATTGATCCGTTCTTCCACATAGGCGGGAAGCGTGAAGCGGAAAGTAGCCCCTCCCGCGGCATTTTTCGAAACGGTCATTTCGCCGCCATGCGCTTCGACGATACGTTTCGAAATCGAAAGACCTATGCCCATTCCACTTGCCTTTGTCGTCACGAACGGCTTGAAGAGCTGGCCGGCAATTTCCTCAGGAATGCCTCCGCCCGTGTCTTCCACGACGACGGCAATCTCGCCCGGATCTGCCGGCGTCGTTCGGACTGTGAGTTGACGGTGCTCGACGTGGCGCATCGCCTCGATCGCGTTGCGCATCAGATTGATGAGCACCTGTTGTACCTGGATGCGATCGACCATCACCATTTCGGCACCGGGCACATATTCGAATACCGTTCTGACGCCACTCTCGCGGGAGCCGACCAGAGCCAGCGCACCGGCTTCCTCCACCAGTTTGCGGATGTCTTCGGGTGCCTTTTCCGTTTCGCCTTTCGTGACGAATTCCCGGAGGTGTTTGATGATCTGACCAGCGCGCAGGGATTGACCAGCGATCTCTTCCAGCGCGCCGTGCATCCTCGTTGCCACATTGGCATCCATGTCACGCAAGAGCCTTGTGCAGCCATGGGCGTAGTTTGCGATCGCCGACAGCGGCTGGTTCAGCTCGTGAGCAAGCGTCGATGCCATTTCACCCATCTCGTTAAGACGGGCCAGTCTCGCCAGTTCAGCTTGGATCTGTTCAAGCCGCGCGGCCGACTCTTCCCGCTCCGTCAAGTCCCTGATGAAGCCGGTGAAGAACCGTTCGCCGCCTGATTTCATCTCCCCGACTGCAAGCTTCATCGGAAATGTCGATCCGTCCTTCCGCCGCCCGACGACGACCCGATCAATTCCGATGATACGCTTCTCGCCGGTACTCAAGTACCGCTGCAGATATCCGTCGTGCTCGTGACGGTAGGGTTCCGGCATCAATATGCGCAGGTTCTGACCAATGACCTCTTCTTCGACATATCCGAACTGCCGAACGGCGGCGGCGTTGAAGGATACAATCGTGCCATTCGTGGAACTGACCACGGTGGCGTCCGGAACCGTATCCAGTATCGATCTCAGGTGCGCATCGCGGGCCCGCACGGCGGCTTCCATCCGGTCGATGGCGCGTCTTGCAGCCTGGACCAATTCCCCGAGAGCCACGATCAGGAGCACCGTCGATGCGAAGACAACCATCTCGCCGATCGTCGGTCCGGGCGCATTCTCGATCCACTGAAGCGATATTGCAGCAAGAAGCGACAGCCCGACTGCGAAGGCTATCGGTTTCAGGCTGCCGATCATTGCGACGAGCAGGAGTGCGGGAATGAACGAAAAGAGAGCAACGGTGTCGCCGATGAATTCCCGTAGCGCCACTCTCATCGCAAAAAGACCGATGACGAGCGCAGCTGCGAGAACATAGGCCGAGAGGCCATCGACCCGCCACCTGATCAGCGACTGCCCGAATCGCATCCTCTCGACCACGCCACGTGAGTGCATTCCGTTATCCAAACTACAGGGATTGCATTCTGTGCCAAGCGTCGCGGCAAGACCGGTCCTGGCCGCGGGCTCGCGTGACCTTCCATAGACCATCCCGGCGCGATCGGCCACCCCGCCATGTGGAACATGCCCTGCAATCGCGAAAGGCGGCGTATGATTTTGTCCGCCGAAACGGCGCCTGCTTGGCTTTGCAACGGCCGAATCGGCTGTTAAGTTCATTATTCGTTCCCATTTGCGTCGCGGATCGGTCAACCGGAGGGAGGCTCCTTCAGGAGGAACGGTCGAATGCGCTATTGAAGGGATGGTGGGATTCGCCTGTGAAAATCGGAGCGATAAAAGCGGGGGCCGATGAGCGCGGCGTATCTTGAGAAGCTGAACGATCAGCAGCGTAATGCGGTCGAGCATGGCGTTGGCCTGCCAGACGGAAAAATCGGTGGACCGCTCCTGATCATCGCCGGTGCCGGTTCCGGCAAAACCAACACGCTGGCGCATCGCGTCGCCCATCTGATCGTCAATGGCGCCGATCCGCGCCGGATTCTATTGATGACATTTTCGCGACGCGCGGCCGCCGAGATGAGCCGGCGGGTGGAGCGCATCTGCCGGCAGGTACTTGGCGAGAAGGCCGCGATCGTTGCGGACGCACTCGCCTGGGCAGGCACGTTCCACGGGATCGGGGCGAGATTGCTGCGCGATCATGCCCCGGAGATCGGCATCGATGCGGACTTCACCATCCATGACAGGGAAGATTCGGCCGACCTGATGAATCTCGTCCGGCACGAGCTTGGGTTTTCCAAGACGGAAAGCCGCTTTCCGACGAAAGGCACCTGCCTTGCAATCTATTCGCGCACGGTGAACTCGGAGCAGACGCTCGATGCGGTGCTGCGCGGCTCCTTTCCCTGGTGCACGGCATGGGAAAAACAGTTGCGCGAACTTTTCGCTTCCTATGTCGAAGCCAAGCAGGCGCAGAAC
Organism: Sinorhizobium sp. 8-89; assembly: GCF_030124325.1. Classification (GTDB taxonomy): domain Bacteria; phylum Pseudomonadota; class Alphaproteobacteria; order Rhizobiales; family Rhizobiaceae; genus Sinorhizobium. Next base: position 30,227 of record NZ_JASKLR010000012.1, on the reverse strand, counting down.
GTCCTCGATTATGACGACCTCCTCCTCTACTGGGCGCAGATGGTAAGCGAGCCTGTAATTGCCGAAGAAATCGGTAACCGCTTCGACCATGTGTTCGTCGACGAGTATCAGGACACGAACCGCTTGCAGGCGACGATCCTGACCGCACTCAAACCTACCGGCCACGGCCTGACCGTCGTCGGCGACGATGCACAATCGATCTACTCCTTCCGTGCCGCGACCGTGCGCAATATTCTCGATTTTCCACAAACCTTCTCTCCGGCGGCCGACATCATCACGCTTGACCGAAACTACCGCTCGACGCAGCCGATCCTGACCGCCGCCAACGGGGTCATCGAGCTCGCCGGCGAGCGCTTTACGAAAAATCTCTGGACCGAGCGCCAGTCCGCCGAGCGGCCACGGCTCGTCACGGTTCGCGATGAAGCGGGGCAGGCCAACTATATCGTCGAGCAGGTGCTGGAAAATCGCGAAAGTGGCACGCTCCTGAAACAGCAGGCGGTTCTGTTCCGCACTTCGCATCACAGCGGCGCCCTGGAGGTGGAGCTTACCCGGCGCAACATCCCTTTCGTCAAGTTCGGCGGCCTCAAGTTCCTCGACAGCGCGCATGTGAAGGACTTGCTGGCGGTCCTGCGCTTTGCCCAGAACCCCCGCGATCGCGTGGCCGGCTTCCGGCTGATGCAACTCTTGCCCGGCGTCGGTCCACAGACGGCGGGCCGGGTGCTCGATGCGATAGCCGCCGATCCGGAACCCTTGACGGCGCTCGCCGAAATTCCCGCTCCGCCGCGCTCGGGAGATGACTGGGTTACCTTTGTCGACATGCTCCAGAGCATGCGCACCAGAAAGACCGCATGGCCGGCCGAAATCGCTGAAGCGCGTAGCTGGTACGAACCGCATCTCAATCGCGTTCATGAGGACGCGGAGGTGCGTATGGCCGATCTCCTGCAGCTTGAGCAGATTGCAGCCGGTTATCCATCGCGGGAACGGTTCCTGACCGAACTCACCCTCGATCCACCGGACGCCACCAGTGATCAATCCGGCGTGCCGCTTCTCGACGAGGATTATCTTATCCTGTCGACGATCCATTCGGCCAAGGGCCAGGAATGGAAGTCCGTCTTCGTCTTGAACTGCGTCGACGGCTGCATTCCCTCCGATCTCGGCGTGGGCTCGACGGCCGAGATCGAGGAGGAGCGGCGCCTCCTTTATGTCGCGATGACCCGCGCCAAGGACAGCCTGCATCTTGTCACGCCCCAGCGGTTTTTCACGCATGGGCAGAATGCCCAGGGCGATCGCCACGTCTATGCGTCGAGAAGCCGCTTTATTCCGGCAACGCTTTTGCAGTTCTTCGAATGCACAGCCTGGCCGGTCGCCAAACCGTCGGCTCCCGGCGAGCGAGAAACACGAAAGGTCCGGGTCGATGTTGGCGCCCGCATGCGTGGCATGTGGCGATAGGGCCAGCCCGCGGTCCGCGCACCTGGATCCTGCTATCTCGAAGCGCTCATCCGACCACCCAAGCTGCTAACGAGTCCTGAAGGAATCATCAGGCGTCATCGCCTGAATATGTGAATTGCACCTCCGGCGTCGTCGGATACGAGGACGGAACCGTCCGGCGCTTCCTTGACGTCCACGGGACGCCCGACATCTCTGACGAAGGTCGCCGCCGAGACCGGGCGACCGCCCTGGAAGCGCACCCGCACGACCTGATACCCGACCGGAACCGACCTGTCCCAACTGCCGTGCTGGGCGACCAGAGCGTCACCGCCGAGGCTGCGGAAGAAATGGATCCCCAGGGCGGCGACATGCGCCTGGAAGTTGAACGCAGGGGCAATCTGCCGCGCGGGCGGCCGGGCGTCCTCAAACCCTTCGAGCCGAACCTGGCCCCCGAAATAGGGAAAGCCGTAAAAACCGCCCGGCCGAAGCGCGTTCAGCTCGTCGGGTGGAACATCGTCGCCCATTCCGTCGGCGCCGTTGTCGGTAAAGAACATGGTGCCGCCGCGCCAGTCGAAGCCAACGGAATTGCGCACACCCCAGGCGACTCTTCGAAGGTCGGACCCATCCTGCTTCATGCTGACGATCGTGCCCTGCAGCCCGCGCGGCGAGCAAATGTTGCAAGGCGATCCGAACGAGACATAGAGCCGGGAATCGGGACCGACGGCGATATAGCGAAAGCTATGGGCTCCCGAGTTCGGCAAGTCTCGCCGAATATCGCGCCTGCCGGAAAGAGCACCCCCGCGCCCGATATCGAACGCCGTTATGCTGTCCCGCGAAGCGACGAACAAGCGACCGCCGGAGCATGCGACTCCGTTCGCAGCGGAGAACCCGGAGGCAACCCGCCGGGCGCGGCCGCCGGACAACGGCACGGCATAGACCGAGGAGCCTTTGGTTCCGACAAACAACACGTCGCCGCAAACCGCCATTTCGCGCGCGGCGGGAACGCGGGCGAGCAGTTCGGCTCGCGCCTGGCCAATGGCCATGCCGGAGGCGAGCGTGGCGACCGAGGCGAGCGCGAGACATCCGGCTTTAGGGGAAAAGACGTCCATCGGCACCCTCCGAAGACAAGCTGAATTTGCCGGGGAATTGGTGCGGCTCATTGTTGTTTCAAGCCGGAGCCGAAGCCTCACGGCGAAGTGATCTCCTACAGCGCCGCGCGTCTTATCAGACGCGCAAAGGACGGTGGCACGTTGCTTGGTGGAGCTGTGCTCTTTGTATGGCTTGCCGGACCGGATCAATCGCCCAAAAGGCGCCGGAGACCCAAGAAGCATTTACCGACCGCGATAGGTCAACGTCGCCGCTTGCGTAGTCGAAAGCCTATCCGTGTCCCGCGTCAGGCGATCACGAAGCGGCGACCGGATGCAAACCGGATCGGTTGCGCTGGCGTCGCCGGCAAGCGCCATGGCCTGGCAACGGCAGCCGCCGAAGTCCACCTTCTTTCGCTCGCAGCTCCGGCACAGTTCCGGCATCCAGTCCTCGCCGCGATAGGCATTGAACGCGTCACTTTCGTACCAGATCCGCGACAGCGACCGTTCGCGCACATTCTCGAAAGACAGGCTCGGGATCGTTTCCGCGGCATGGCACGGAAGCACGCGCCCCGAAGGTGTGACGTTCAGGCCCACGCGGCCCCAACCGCCCATGCACGCCTTTGGATAGCTGGAGTAATAGTCAGCAGGCACATAGTCGATCACGAGCACGCCTTGATATTTTTCGCGCGCCTCGGCGACCGTTTGCGTCGCCTGTTCGACCTGTTCGCGCGTCGGCATGAGCGCCGCCTTGTTGCGTTCGGCCCAGCCGTGAAACTGCACCGTTGCGACTTCGATACGGCGCGCCTTCAGCCGTATCGCCAGTTCGATCATGGCCTCGATCTCGCCCATGTTCTGCTTATGGCAGACGGCATTGATCGTCAGCGGGATCCCGGCATCCGCCACCCAGCCCGCGACCGCGATCTTCCTTTCATATCCGCCGCTGTAGCCGCCGATCCGGTCCGCGCTTTCGGGCGAAACGCCCTGGATCGAAAGCTGGACATGGTCGAGCCCGACATCGGCCAGATTGCTGATTCTGGCTTCGGTCAAACCCACGCCCGACGTGATCAGATTGGTATAAAGCCCGAGCGAAACCGCCGCCCGCGTCAGCTCGACGAGGTCCCGGCGTGCCGCCGGCTCGCCGCCCGACAAATGCAGATGCAGCACACCGAGATCGGCCGCCTGCTCGAAGACGTTTATCCATTCCCCGGTCGAGAGTTCATCGTTTGCCGGCGTCAACGCCACCGGGTTGGAGCAATAGGGGCAGGCGAGCGGACATCGATGCGTCAGCTCCGCGAGCATCGCCATCGGAGGAGGCACGCGCGAAACCTCGCGCACGATACTATTTGCAAGGGCGGCGCCACTCTTCATTCGACGATCTCCAGCATGCGGCGGACGGCAAGCTCGTGGACGAAAGCCTTCACGTCGCTTGCAATCTGCGCGACCGGGGCCTCGAACTGGGCGGCAAAGTCGTCAGCGATCCGATCGAGGCTCCGCTTGCCATCAAGGGCTTGCACGATGGCAACGGCGATCTCGTCCAAAGCCATGGCACGCTCCGGTGCCAACAGGACCATTTGGCCGCGCACCTGATCCTCGCGCAGCCGTACCCCCCGCGCCAGCTTGACGACGCTTGTGCCCGAAATCACCGGCGCATCGGCGGTCATTCGGCGGCCTCCGTGGAAACAGCCTGCCCGACGACGCCTTCCCGCCCGTCCCAGCCTCCCGGCGGAATGCGGCCGGGCGCGACATAGGCCGAATAGAGCGCATCGAGCTGCGACCACAGCACATCCGTTTTGAATGTGAGCGCCGCAGCGGCGGCATCCTGTTTTTCCTGCGTGTCGGCGTGGTCGAGGACATAGGCAAGCCCGAATGCCACGTCCTGCGGCGCCTCGTTAAGCCGTTGGCGGAAATAGGCGAGCGCCGCGTCGTCGGCGAATGCATAGTGCTGCAGAAGCCCGGCGATGCGCTCCGAATGGATCTTGGGCGCGAAAAGCTCAGTCAGCGAAGAGGCCACCGCCTCGAGGAGCGGCTTCTCGCGCACGAACGAGACATAGGCGTCGACGGCAAACCGAGTCGCAGGCAGTACACCGCTGGTCGAGGCGACATAGGCAGGATCGAGTCCGACCGCTTCGGCGAGACGCAGCCAACGGCGGATTCCACCGCCCTCGTCCACGCCGCCGTCATGATCTTCGATGCGGGAGCGCCAGGCCCGACGCATTTGCGGGTCCTCGCAACGCGACAGAAACGCGGCGTCCTTCATCGGAATTCGGCTCTGATAATAGTAGCGATTGATGACCCAGGCCCGCACCTGCGTCATCGTTGCGTGGCCACCATGGAGCATGACGTGGAAGGGGTGCTTGTCGTGATAGCGTTCCTTCCCGATTTCCAGTAGGCGGGCGTGAAACGCTTGCTTGTCGGTTGCCGTCGTCAAAGGTGAACCTCCATGCCGTCGAACCCGACGTCAAAGCCGCGGCTTTCCACGTAGGCGCGCTCCGAGCCGGGCCGCCAGATCGGATTCGTGTTGTTGATGTGGACATAGACCTTTCTGTGAATATTCAAGGCAGCGAGTGCGTCGAGGCTGCCCCCTTCGCCGGCAATCGGCATGTGGCCCATGCGGCGGCCCGTCTTGCGACCCGTACCGGCGGCGATCATCTCGTCGTCGTCGAAAAGCGTGCCGTCGAAGAACAATGCGTCGGCATCTCTCAGGCGCGCTGCAAGGACGTCGGTCAGCATGCCGCAGCCAGGAATATAGTAGACGCGCCTGCTGCCGGCTCTGAGCTCGATTCCGACCGTGCTTTCGCCCTCGACGTTCAGATCCGGTTCGCCGCTTTCGAGGAAAAGCGGAACCTTGCCAGGCACCGCGAAGAGCCGCGCCTCAAGGCCGGGCAGTGGAGAGAATGGTTCCTCGATGGCGATGTTCTTCCTCGAAACCAGGTCCGGATCGAGAACGCCGAAGACCGGATTGTCGGCGATGATCCGGCTGACTGCGCCGGTTGCGAAAACAGCGAAGGCCTGTTTTTCCCTGAGGACGAGCAATCCCGCCAGATGATCGATGTCGCCATTGGTCAGCACCACGCTTTTAATCGGCGTGTGGCGCAGGCGGCGCGGCTGCAGTGATCGATTGTTCTGAATCTGCTGGCGGATGTCGGGAGAGGCGTTGAAGACGGCCCATGCCTCGCCATCGAGGCTGACGGCCAGTGACGATTGGGTCTGCGGCCTGACGACGGAGGCAGGATCGCGCGCCATCGTGCAATTCAAGCAGCCGCAATTCCATTGCGGGAGACCGCCGCCGGCGGCGGCCCCCAAAACGATAATACGAAGATCGGACGCTTCATTCACTGGTCTATCCCGAGACGCGTTGTGAGCCGACCATCGTGCGGCGGAGCGTCAGAAGAGGATGGGCTCATCTCCGTCCGCAGGAGCGTAGCGGGTGATTTCCATCGCGCAGCTGACTTCAATGAATTTTGGTTTATGCCAGGACATGTTTCCTCCATTCGTCCGATTGATGTGCTCGCTCCCGCGTTTGCAGGCGCCCTTGCATCTGGATCGAACACGAAACAAGCTTTGCTCGCAAAGAGCGCTGCTTGGGTGAAAGGCCGGAACGGCTTTCTCCCGCTCCGGCAAGACCCGGCGGCGCCGTCGCCGGGGGTGGCAAATCGAGTTCGCGTGACTACGGCATTACGCAGCCTCCCTTGAAGGGTAGCAAACCGCTTCAGGCCCCGCAATTAAGACCTAGGTGGCTATCGACATCGCACTTTCCGCTCGAAACGACCCGAGCGGATGCGGACACGGGGCCAAATAACCGCAACTTCTTGGCGAACCCGGTAGCAGATTGCTTCTTCGCCCTAACCGAACGCGTTGGCGGGATAGGGCTTGCTGACCACCGGCAGATATCGCGCGCCGGTTGCCAGCAGGAACCGCTCGAAAGCCTGCATCGCCGGAGTCGTGGCGCGGTCCAGGCGCGACACGCTGAACCATTGCCGGCGGATCGGCGTATCGACGACGTCGAGAATGACGAGGCGGCCGAGCTTCACCTCCTGCTCGATGGTATGGGCCGAGATGAAGGCAATCCCAAGACCGGCGATGACCGCCTGCTTGATCGTCTCGTTCGAAGCGATCTCGGTGCCGAGTTCCTCCAGCTTGTGCGGCGTGCCGCTCAGAAAGATCTCAAGTGAGATACGCGTCCCCGAACCCTTTTCCCGCACGAGAAACTGTTCCTGCGCAATCCGCTCCCGCGAAATTTCCAGCAAACCTGCGAGCGGGTGTCCGGCGGGGGCGATGAATACCAGCGGATGGTCGCCGAACACCTCTGCGCGCACCTCGAAGTCGCGCGGCGGCCTTCCCATCAGCGCGACATCGATCTCATGGTCCCTCAATTTGGCGATGACTTCGGCTCGGTTGCCGATAAAGAGATTGATCTCGATGGCGGGAAGCTGATCGCGGAAGGCGGCAATGAGTTGTGGCGCGAAATATTTTCCGGTCGATACCACGCCGAGGCGCAATCGCCCGGTTCTGAGCCCCTTGATGGCACTGATCGAATCCTCGAGGCTGACCAGGCTCTCCTCAACCGCCCGCGCCGCCTCAAGGAAAGCAAGACCGAACGCCGTCGGAACCATGCCGCCGCGCGTCCTGTCGAACAACGGGGCATTGGCATCCCGTTCCAGTTGCTGGATCTGCAGCGTGAGCGCCGGGCCTGTCAGGCCCAAAGCCTCGGCAGCAAGATTGATCTTCCCAAGCCGGCAAACGGTCTGGACGGTGCGAAGTTGGCGAAGCGTCACGTTGCGCATGGCGAAAAGTAAGAAATTCTAACTTCTAAAGTCAATCTAATAAATTTTACAAACTCCCGAATTGCGCCATCCTGCACTGGACATCTGGGAGGAGACATCATGTCCGGCGCAACTCTCGAGGCCTATCTTGCCTCACGCGTGGCCACTGGCGACGATATCGCCCGGGAAGTGGCCGCAGTCGTCCAACGGCTGGCGACGGCCGCCCTCGACGTCCGCAAACTCGTCAACCAGGGCGCGCTCGGAACGGTGTTCAACGGCACCCGTGGCGGAAGCAATAGCGACGGCGACCTGCAGAAGGATCTCGACGTCGTGTGCGACGGCCTCTTCTTGTCGTGCCTGCAGGGCGCGCCGGTCGCATGCTACGCCTCGGAAGAACTGGAGAACCCCGTACTGCTTGATCCGAATGCGCGCCTTGCGGTTGCCATCGATCCGCTCGACGGCTCTTCCAACATCGACACCAACGTCTCCCTCGGTACGATCTTCTCCGTGCTGCCCGCCGTCAAGGGACCGGAATCGGACGTCATGCAGTCCTTTCTGCAAGCCGGAAACCGACAATTGGCGGCAGGCTTCTTCCTCTACGGACCGCAACCCGCGCTGGTGCTGTCGCTCGGAAAGGGCACGGAGATCTTCATCTTCTCCAGTCGGCTGGGCTGCTTCGTACAGGGATACAAGTCGGTCAACATCGCCGAGCGTACCAGCGAATTCGCCATCAACATGTCGAACTACCGACACTGGGAAGAAGCGGTCCGGCTCTATGTCGACGATTGCCTCGCCGGTTCAGAGGGGCCGCGCGAACGGGACTTCAACATGCGATGGATCGCCTCGCTGGTCGCCGATACCTATCGGATTCTCGTTCGGGGCGGGATCTTCCTATATCCGGCCGACGGCCGAAAAGGCTACAGCCAGGGCCGGTTGCGGCAGGTCTACGAGGCCAACCCCATCGCCTTCATCGTCGAGAACGCCGGCGGCGCAGCCACGACGTCGGTCACGCGCATTCTCGATCTCGTCCCGGAAAACCTGCACCAGCGCGTACCGCTGATTTTCGGTTCGCGTCGCGAGGTGGAGCGCATCGCTCGCTACCACGTCGATCCCAACATGATCGGCGAACGCGCACCGCTCTTCGGCAAGCGCGGTCTGTTTCGGGCCTGAGGAGAGCCGCATGTCAGCGAGGCACCCAATCATATCGATCACCGGCTCGTCCGGCGCCGGCACGACCACCGTCAAGGACACGTTCGAGAAGATCTTCAAGCGCGAGAACGTTTCGGCATCGTTCATCGAAGGCGATGCCTTCCACCGCTACGACCGCGAAGCCATGCGCCGCAAGATCGCCGACGAGAAGGCCAGAGGCGTCGACTTCACCCATTTCTCCGCCGAGGCGAACGAACTGGAGATTCTCGAGAGCGTCTTTGCCGAATATGGCAGGCGCGGCGTCGGGCGCACCCGTCACTACGTGCATGACGACGCCGAGGCTGCGAAATACGGCGCGGAACCCGGCACATTCACGAACTGGGAGGAGTTTGGCGACAGCGATCTGCTGTTTTACGAGGGATTGCATGGCTGCGCCGTCACCGACACGGTCAATCTTGCGCAGCATTGCGACCTGAAGATCGGCGTCGTTCCGGTGGTCAACCTCGAATGGATCCAGAAGATCCATCGAGACAAGGCGACGCGCGGTTACTCCGCCGAGGCGGTGACGGACACCATCCTGCGGCGCATGCCCGACTACGTGCACTACATCTGCCCGCAGTTTTCCCTGACCGACATCAATTTCCAGCGCGTGCCGATCGTCGATACGTCCAATCCGTTTATCGCGCGCTGGATACCGACGCCGGCCGAATCGATCCTGGTCATCCGCTTTGCCAACCCGCGCAGCATTGATTTTCCCTACCTGCTGTCGATGCTGCACAACAGCTACATGTCGCGTGCCAATTCCATTGTGGTACCGGGCGACAAGCTCGACCTCGCCATGCAGCTGATTTTCACGCCGCTCATCCACAAACTGCTCGAGCGCAAACACCGCATGTCGTGAGGAGACCACCATGAATGTTTCGCAGCAGATCGAACCCCGTGCCGCCGCATCGGAACGCAACATGGCCGACGCCATTCGGTTTCTCGCCATGGATGCCGTGCAGAAGGCAAATTCCGGCCACCCCGGCATGCCGATGGGCATGGCCGACGCAGTCACGGTCCTCTTCAAGCGCTTCATCAAGATCGACCCTTCCCTGCCCGACTGGCCGGATCGCGATCGCTTCGTACTTTCGGCTGGCCACGGTTCGATGCTGCTCTATGCCATCCACCACCTGATGGGCTTTGCCGACATGCCGATGGCCGAACTCTCAGCCTTCCGCCAGCTTGGCTCAAAAACGGCCGGCCATCCCGAATACGGCCATGCCCTGGGTATCGAGACCACCACCGGCCCGCTCGGCCAGGGCATAGCCACTGCCGTCGGGATGGCGATTGCCGAACAGATGATGGCTGCCCGCTTCTCGAGTTCGCTCTGCAATCATTTCACCTATGTGGTAGCCGGCGACGGCTGCCTGCAGGAGGGCATCAGCCACGAGGCGATCGATCTTGCCGGACATCTGAAGCTGCGCAAGCTGGTCGTGCTCTGGGACGACAACCGGATATCGATCGACGGATCGACCGACCTCTCCACCTCGATGAACCAGCTTGCTCGTTTTCGTGCAGCCGGCTGGGATGCGCAACGCGTCGATGGCCACGACCCCGAGGCCGTGGCGAAGGCGATCGAGCGGGCGCGCCGGAGCCGCAAACCGTCGCTGATTGCCTGCCGCACCCAGATCGGCAGGGGGGCGGCTAGCATGGAGGGCTCGCACAAGACCCATGGGGCGGCACTCGGCGACAAGGAAATTGCCGCGACACGCGAAAAGCTCGCCTGGACGCATCCGCCATTCTTCGTGCCGCCTCAGATCAAATCCGCCTGGGAACGCGTGGCAGTGCGGGGCCGCTTGGCCCGCGAGGCATGGGGAATCCGACTCGACGCCTCGCGCTCGAAGAAGCGCTACCAACAGACTGTCGGCCGACAGCTGGACGATGATGTCGCTCATCTCCTGGCAAAATTCCGAGCCGCACATCGCAAAAGAGCATCCAAGGTCGCGACACGGCAGGCCTCGCAGATGGCGCTGGAGGTCATCAATGGGGCGACAGCGCTGACTATTGGCGGCTCCGCCGACCTGACCGGCTCGAATCTGACGATGACGTCGCAGACCCAACCCATTTCGCCGGGAAATTTCAAAGGGCGCTATCTGCATTACGGTATCCGCGAGCACGGCATGGCGGCCGCCATGAACGGCATCGCATTGCATGGCGGCTTCATTCCCTACGGCGGCACCTTCCTGGTATTTTCCGACTATGCTCGCGGTGCGATGCGTCTCTCGGCGCTGATGGGCCTGCCCGTCGTCTATGTGCTGACCCATGATTCCATCGGGCTCGGCGAGGATGGACCAACCCACCAGCCGATCGAGCATCTGGCGATGCTGCGTGCCACTCCCAACCTCAATGTCTTCCGCCCGGCCGACATCATCGAGACGGCCGAATGCTGGGAGATCGCGCTTGGCGAGAAGAACCGGCCGAGCGTCCTTGCCCTTTCGCGACAGGCTTTGCCGATGCTGCGCCAGACGGACCGGGACGAGAATTTGTCGGCGCGCGGAGCATACGTCCTGAAGGAAGCACGCGGGCCCCGCGACATCACGCTCCTTGCCACTGGGTCCGAAGTCGAGATCGCCCTTGCTGCAGCGGAACGCCTGCAGGCCGAGGAGGGCTTGGAAGCGGCGGTGGTGTCCATGCCTTGCTGGGAGAAGTTCGAGATCCAGGATGCATCGTACCGGAAGCAGGTTCTCGGAGATGCCCCGCGGATTGCCGTCGAAGCCGCCGGCCGCCTCGGTTGGGATCGCTGGATGGGACCGGACGGTGCCTTCGTCGGTATGATCGGCTTCGGGGCCTCGGCACCGGCCGGAGACCTCTACCGCCATTTCGGCATCACCGCCGATCATGTCGTCACCGAAGCCTTGGAGCTTGTCCGCCGCGACTTCCGCGAGGCGCCGCTCATGAGCACCGGTCCGCTGGCGAGCAAAGACGTCATCAGTTCATCGAAGGAGGCTTGACACCATGGCCCGTATCACGCTCCGCCAGCTGCTCGATCATGCCGCCGAGCACACTTACGGCGTGCCGGCATTCAACATCAACAACATGGAACAGGGGCTGGCGATAATGGAGGCGGCGCGCGCCTGCGACGCTCCTGTGATCCTGCAGGTTTCACGCGGCGCCCGCTCCTATGCCAACGACATCATGCTCGCCAAGATGATGGAAGCGCTCGAGCAGATGTATCCCGACATTCCGCTCTGCATCCACCAGGATCACGGCAACAATGTCGCGACCTGCCTTACTGCGATACAGCACGGCTTCACCTCGGTGATGATGGACGGCTCGTTGAAGGAGGATGCAAAGATCCCCGCCGACTACGCCTATAACGTCGCGATCACTGCGGAAGTGAGCCGCCTCGCCCATATGGTCGGCGCTTCGGTCGAGGGGGAACTCGGCTGCCTCGGATCGCTCGAGACCGGCCATGGTGAAGCCGAGGACGGGCACGGTTTCGAAGGCGCGCTCGATCGTTCGCAGCTTTTGACCGATCCGGACGAAGCCGCCCGCTTCGTAGCCGAGACCGAAGTCGATGCGCTGGCTGTGGCGATCGGCACCTCGCATGGCGCCTACAAGTTCACCCGCAAGCCCACCGGCGAGGTGCTCGCCATGGACGTGATCGAGAAGATCCATCACCGGCTGCCGGACACACACATTGTCATGCACGGCTCCTCCTCGGTGCCGCAGGAGTGGCAGGATGTCTTCAACGCCCATGGCGGCGAAATGCGGGAAACTTACGGCGTACCCGTTGAGGAGATCGTCCGGGGCATCCGCTTCGGCGTACGCAAGATCAATATCGATACCGATCTGCGCCTGGCGGCAGCCGCCGCCTTTCGCCGCGTCGCCGACACGAGCCGCACCGAATTCGACCCGCGCAAGTTCTTGAAACCCGCCATGGACGCCATGTCGGCGGTCGGCAAGGCCCGGTTCGAGGCCTTCGGCACCGCCGGCAACGCATCCCGCATCAAGGTCACGCCGATGTCGGAGATGGCTCGACGCTACGCAAGCGGCTCGCTCAAACCCCAGACGGCGCGGTCTGAAGCCGCCTGACCCATCCATCCAGAGAAAGGGACTGTGTCATGAACGCCGATGCAAAGACAGAGATCAAGGGCAAGGAACGCTATAAGGCCGGCGTGCTCAAATACGCGCAGATGGGCTATTGGAACGGCGACTACGAGCCGAAGGACACTGATCTGATTGCGCTCTTCCGGATCACGCCGCAGGAAGGGGTCGACCCGATCGAGGCGGCCGCGGCCGTTGCGGGCGAAAGCTCGACAGCGACCTGGACGGTCGTCTGGACCGACCGCCTGACGGCCTGTGACCAATACCGAGCCAAGGCCTACCGGGTCGACCCGGTGCCCGGAACGCCCGGGCAGTATTTCTGCTATGTCGCCTACGACTTGATCCTCTTCGAGGAAGGATCGATCGCCAACCTGACGGCGTCGATCATCGGCAACGTTTTCTCGTTCAAGCCGCTGAAGGCGGCAAGGCTCGAGGACATGCGCTTGCCCGTCGCCTACGTGAAGACCTTCAAGGGTCCGCCGACCGGGGTTGTCGTCGAGCGCGAACGGCTCGACAAATTCGGCAAGCCGCTGCTTGGCGCCACCACCAAGCCGAAGCTCGGACTCTCGGGCAAGAATTATGGCCGGGTCGTCTATGAGGGCCTGAAGGGCGGCCTTGACTTCATGAAGGACGACGAGAACATCAACTCGCAGCCCTTCATGCACTGGCGCGACCGCTACCTCTACTGCATGGAAGCCGTCAACCACGCCTCGGCGGTCACCGGCGAGGTCAAGGGGCATTATCTCAACATCACCGCCGGAACCATGGAGGAGATGTACCGCCGGGCGGAATTCGCCAAGGAACTCGGCTCGGTCATTGTCATGGTGGATCTCATCATCGGCTGGACGGCAATCCAGTCCATCTCCGAATGGTGCCGCCAGAACGACATGATCCTCCACATGCACCGCGCCGGTCACGGCACCTACACGCGGCAGAAGAACCACGGCATCTCCTTCCGCGTCATTGCCAAATGGCTGCGGCTTGCCGGCGTCGACCACCTGCATGCGGGTACTGCCGTCGGCAAGCTCGAGGGCGACCCCATGACCGTGCAGGGATACTACAACGTCTGCCGCGAAATGAAGAACGAGGTGGACCTTCAGCGCGGGCTCTTCTTTGAGCAGGACTGGGCCGACATCAAGAAGGTTATGCCGGTGGCGTCAGGCGGCATCCATGCCGGGCAGATGCACCAGTTGCTCGATCTTTTCGGCGACGACGTCGTGCTGCAGTTCGGTGGCGGTACGATCGGCCATCCCATGGGCATACAGGCCGGAGCCACCGCAAATCGCGTCGCGCTGGAAGCCATGGTGCTTGCCCGCAACGAAGGCCGCGACGTCGCCCATGAAGGTCCGGAAATCCTGCGAGCGGCGGCCAAGTGGTGCAAGCCGCTCGAAGCGGCCCTCGATACCTGGGGCAATATCAGCTTCAACTACACTCCGACGGACTCTTCGGATTTCGTACCCACTGCAAGCGTCGCCTGAGAGCGTAACAGAAGGAGAGACGATATGCGTATCACCCAAGGATGCTTCTCGTTCCTGCCGGACCTGACTGACGAGCAGATAACGGCACAGGTCGAGTATTGCCTCGGCAAGGGATGGGCGATTGGCGTCGAGCATACCGACGACCCGCACCCCCGCAACACCTACTGGGAAATGTGGGGCAATCCGATGTTCGACCTGAAGGACGCCAAGGGCGTGATGATGGAGCTGGACGATTGCCGCAAAGCCCATCCGCAAGATTACATCCGCCTGAATGCCTTCGATTCCAGCCGCGGCCTGGAGACGGTTACGATGTCCTTCATCGTCAACCGTCCCGACATTGAACCGAAGCTGCGGATGACCCGGACGGAAAGCCGCGGTCGCAGCCAGCATTATGCCTGGGAAACGCGGCGCTAGAGGAGCAGACAAATGGCAATGCCGGAAGCTCAATCAAGCGTCGACGGCCCGCCGACGTCGGTCGACCTCGCTGAGGAATACCACGCCTCCGGCGTCGCCGAAATCCTCGACGAACTGGACCGGGAACTCGTCGGGCTGAAGCCCGTGAAGCAGCGGATCCGCGAGACGGCAGCCCTGTTGCTCGTGGAGCGAGCCCGCCGTGCCATGGGCCTCACCCACGAGGCGCCGTCGCTGCACATGAGCTTCACCGGCAATCCCGGTACCGGCAAGACAACGGTAGCCTTGCGCATGGCCAATCTGCTGCACAGGCTCGGCTATATCCGCAAGGGGCATCTGGTGTCGGTGACGCGTGACGATCTGGTCGGCCAATATATCGGCCACACCGCGCCCAAAACCAAGGATATCCTGAAGAAGGCAATGGGCGGCGTGCTCTTCATCGACGAGGCCTATTATCTCTACCGACCGGACAACGAGCGCGACTACGGCCAGGAAGCTATCGAGATCCTGCTCCAAGTGATGGAGAACAACCGCGACGACCTGGTGGTCATTCTCGCCGGTTATGCCGCCCGCATGGATCGATTTTTCGAGAGCAATCCAGGCTTTCGCTCGCGCATTGCTCACCACATCGATTTCCCCGACTACGACGACGGGGAACTCCTGTCGATCGCCGAGAGCATGCTGAGCCGCCAGGGCTATCACTTCGATGCCAAGGCGGCAGCCGTGATGAGCGACTACATCGCCCGTCGTCGGCGCCAGCCGCATTTCGCCAATGCGCGCTCGATCCGCAACGCGCTCGATCGCGCCCGGTTGCGGCAGGCGAACCGCCTGTTCGAGGAAAGCGTCGGCCCCGTCAATGCGGAGCAACTGTCGACCATCACGGCTCGAGATATTTCCGCGAGTCGCGTTTTTGCCATGGACCAGCCCAATCCTTTGGAGATCTCGTCATGAGCCAAAAGACCATCATAGCCCCCTCGGTTCTGTCGGCAGATTTCTCGCGGCTCGGCGAAGAGGTCGAGGCCGTCTGCCAGGCCGGTGCCGACTGGATCCACCTTGACGTGATGGATGGCCATTTCGTGCCGAACATCACCTTCGGTCCACCGGTCATCAAAGCGATCCGGAACCGAACGGACAAAATGTTCGACTGCCACTTGATGATCGCGCCGGCCGACCCCTTCCTCGCTGCCTTCGCTGATGCCGGCTGCGGCATCATCACGGTGCATGCCGAAGCCACCACCCACCTCGACCGATCGCTGCAGGCGATCCGCGACCTCGGCTGCAAGGCCGGCGTCTCGCTCAATCCGTCGACGCCGGAGAGCGTCATCGAATATGTGCTGGACCGGCTTGACCTCATCCTGCTGATGACTGTCAATCCCGGCTTCGGCGGCCAGGCCTTTATTCCGTCCGTCGTCGAGAAGGTGCGCCGCGTGAAGTCCATGATTGGCAGCCGACCGATCCACATCGAGATCGACGGCGGCGTGACGCTGGAAACGGCGCCGCTCGTTGCCGCGGCCGGAGCGGATGTGCTGGTTGCCGGCTCCGCAGTGTTCAAAGGCGGCAACGAGGAGGCCTATGCGAAAAACATTGCGGCCATCCGTGCGGCGTCCGATGGCGCCATCAAGAAAGCAGCATGAACCATGGCCGCTACCCCTCCTGTCTGTGAGTTCGGCTGGCCGGCGGTCGACGCGAGACTTCGCGGCGTAGACGGTCTCACCCACTCCATATTCGATCAGGCCGGCCCGAAGGGGCTGGTCGTTACCTTCATCTGCAATCACTGCCCCTATGTGAAAGCGGTCATCGCCCGCATCGTGCGAGACGCGATCGACCTCAAAGATCACGGCGTCGGTTTCGTGGCGATCAGCGCCAATGACGCCGAGGCCTATCCACAGGATTCGTTCGAAAACATGAAGCGCTTCGCTTCGCAAAACGCCCTGCCCTTTCCCTATCTCTACGACGAGGACCAATCCGTCGCCAACGCCTATGGCGCCGTCTGCACGCCAGACTTCTTCGGCTTTAACAAGGACATGAAGCTGCAATATCGCGGGCGACTGGATGCTTCGCGCAAGGAGATCGGCCCTAGCGATCTGAGGCGCGACCTCTACGAGGCGATGGTCATGGTCACACTGTTTGGCAAAGGTCCGTCGGAACAACAGCCTTCGATGGGCTGTGCCATTAAGTGGAAAGCATCTGCCTATCAGGCCTGAGTCTGGGTCCAGTTCCCGTTTTTTCCGCCCGCAAGTTACCCCCTCTGCCCTGCCGGGCATCTCCCCCACAAGGAGGGAGATTGGCCAGAAGCAAAGCCCTATCCGACAGCAAACGCGCAAAATGCCGAAGTTGCGCAAGGGTCCGTGGTTGAGCGGGCATCACTGCTTGCCGATCTTGCCCCTTGTCGGGGATATGCCCGGCAGAGCAGAGGGGAGCATCAAGGGTTCCGCTCAACCGGCTTGGCCATAAACGCCTCAGCCCCCGCCCGTTTGGCGCCTCCCGACAGGAGGCAACGGGCGGGGTCCGAGGGAGGAGGCGTTCGGCCCCGCTGATGTTGCAGGGCACCAAGGTGAGCGCGGCATGTCAGGCCGGCAGCGCGCCGGACTGTTTGGCGATGTGCGTGGCGATTGCATCCATCAGCGCCGGCGACAAGCAATCATAGGGCGGCAGCCCGAGTTCTGTCAGGCGAGCGCGTATATCCGACATCCTATCGGGATTGACCCCGCTTTCGATCACCGAAGAAACAAAGGCTGCGAAGGCCGGCGGCGACCAGCCCGTCTCGTCGCTGAGCTCTGTATGCACGAAATCGAGGCCATAGAAGGGATGCTTGGTGTTCTCGATCCGGCCATACATATGCGTGCCGCAATCCTTGCAGGCGTAGCGCTGGATTGTCGCGCTTGGATCGACGATCTGCAGCTTTTCTGAACCTGAGGCGACATTCACCTTGTCGCGGCTGACAACCGCGATCTGCGCGAAGGTGGCGCCGTCCGGCTTCCAACATTTGGTGCAGCCGCAGGCATGGTTGTGTGCCGTCTGTGCGCCGATCCCGACGGTCACCGGGTTGGTAGCGCATTTGCATTTCAGCGTGCCACCCTGAAAGTCCGGACTCGCAGGCGGAAAACCGTTGTCGATGGACGGATGTAGCTTGAGCATTTTGTTCCTCCTCTCTCTTGAACGTCTTCAGGTCCTTCCTGAGAAAGCAGGATCAAGGCAAATGCCGTCGTCGGCAATATAGCGGAAAGTGTCGGTTTTCGGCGTCGGCCGCCTGACATCATCGCGCGCCTTGCGCGATCCGTCGCTGTAGCTGATGTGGCTGATCTCAAGCCCGGTCATGATGCACCTCCCTGGAGAGCAACGCCGATCTCGTCGCCAAGTCGCTCGCAATCGTCGCCGGTCTCCCGATAAGGCGCAGGCAGCGCCGGGCCAGCCGGTGCGCCTCGACCTCCGAGTGGGTCACCAGCATGACGGCAGGGCCGGTTTCCGCGATCAGCGCCTCGGTCAACGCCAACATCTCCTCGGCGGTGGCCGGATCGAGCGACACATAGGGCTCGTCCATTACGAGAAGTTGGGGGCGTCCGGCAAAAGCGCGCGCCAGCGCCAGCCGCCGCTGCTGGCCGAGCGATAGCTGGCCGGGAAAGAGCTGGACCTTGTCGACCATGCCGACCCGCTCCAGCGCCGAATGCGCCGCTTCCGCCCCGAGTTCCGGGTGCACCAGCGTCAGATTCTCAAGGACGCTCCGCCACGGAAGGAGAACGGGTTCCTGAAACACCATGGCGATCTTGTCGGGGCGGGTGATCTCGCCCTCGAAAGCCGGATCGATGCCGGCGATGAGCCTCAGCAGCGTCGATTTGCCAATCCCTGACGTCCCGAGGATGGCGACGGTCTCGCCAATCTCCATCTCGAAACGGATATCCCGCAGGATCTCCTCCTCCCGGAACGCCTTTCGCCTGACGTCAACCTTGATCATGCCGTCCTCCAGCGCCGTACGCGGCGTTCGGACGGCTGCAGGATTAGCGCCTCGACCAGCAGCATTACGCCGATGAAAGAAAGCGCGTAGACGAGCACCATGGCAACGTCGAAAAGCTGAAAATAGAAATGGATCTGGAAGCCGATACCGCTGGAGCGGCCAAGAAACTCCACCACCAGCACGATCTTCCATATGACCGCGATGCCCGAGCGGGCGGCAGCGGCAATGAAAGGTGCAAGCTGCGGCATGACGACGTGGCGCAGCCGCGCCAGCGGCCGCATGCGATAGACCTGGACCATGGCGCCAACGTTCGGATCGAGCGCACGCGCACCCTCGCGCAGGATCGTCGCGACATTCGGAATCTTGTTGAGCACCACGGCGATGATCGCCGCGGTCTCGTTGAGCCCGATCCAGAGATAGCAGAGCACGATGAGCACGAGAGCCGGGAGGTTGAGAAAGACGACAAGCCAAGGATCGAGCCATTGGTCAACGGAGGGAACGCGCCCCATCAGAAATCCGAGCGCCACGCCGATGGCCATCGCCGGCACGAAGGCGCAGACCACGCGCCACAACGTCATTCCGAGGTGATAGGGCAAAGCGCCGGAAGCCGCGGCCTTGGCAAAGGGCGCCCATAGCGCCCACGGCGGAGGCAGGACGGACGCATCGGCCGTCAGTTCGGCCGCCGCTATCCACAACATGAGCAGAAGCCCGAACGACAATGCACGCACCAGCGCAGGGTGTTGCAGCGTCTTATTCAAGGCGCAGGAACAATCCGTTAGGCAGGCTTGTTGCCTTGCCGACGAGCTCCGCGCCGCCGAGGTCCACCATCAGCCGCAAGAACCGGTCGGCGGCCGCCTCGTCGATCGGTCTGCCGCTGGGAATGCCGGCGCGGTAGCCGTCGCGCAGCGCAACGAATTCAGCGTCGTCTCCGGCATTCATCTTGTCGCGCAAGCCCTCCCATACCTCCTCGTCGCTGCTGAGCAGATCCTTGGCCGCGCGCGACGCCGCATAGAGACCCTTTACGATGTCTGGATGGGCCGCCGCATACTCGCCCTTCAACACATAGCCGAGCAGCGGCGTGTCGGGATCGAGCTTGAGCGCCGCTGCGGCATCGGAGACGGAGATCAGCTCGTGCATGCCCTTGGCCTTCATCTTCGCAAGGAAGTGCCAGAAATTGATCGCTCCCTCCGTCTCGCCGGAAAGGGCCGACTTGAAGATCAGCGGCGGCGCTCCGAACACCTGCTCGGTCTCGGCGGCCAGGTCCATGCCGTATTGCTGCTTGGCATAGGCGCGCAGGATCAACCAGCTCTTGTCGAGCGGCCCGCCGGCGATGCCGATCTTCTTGCCGGCAAGATCGGGCAGCGCCTTGATGCCGCTGTCATCCTTGACCACCAGCCCGCCGACGGCCAGCGAATAGGGAATGAAGACGTAATCCTTGCCAGCGGCACGCTGGTTAGCCACCCATATCCAGTCGGCCACCATGGTGTCGGCCTCGCCGCCCTCGAAGGCCACGCGCGTCGCACCATTGTCCGCATAATCCTGGACCTTGAGTTCGAAGCCGTTCTTTCGGTCGAGCTCATGGCCCTTGATGGTCGAGATTTCCCAGTTGACGGTACCCGACGCCAGCATCGCTGCCCGTAACTGCGGGAGATCCTCGGCCATGGCAGCCGTCGCTCCGAACGCGAACAGACATCCGGCCAGAAATCGTTTGAAAAGGTTCATTGCTTTCCCCCCAAGCCTTTGAACTCGCCGTCGAGCAGCCGCCTCGTGCAGCCGGCTCACTGAATAGAAATCTGCACCTTCTGACTGTCGCTTGAGGTGTCCGGAATCTTCACTTCGTAGCTGCCCGGCTTTATCGCAATGAACGACAGCGTCGCCGTGCCCGCCTCGTCGAATTCGAGGCTGTCAATCGCCATGGGACGTACTTCTATGCCGTTGATGACGATCTCGTTCATCCAGATCGCGCGAAAGAACGGCGCACCGGTGAGTGCCAGTTCCGCCGACCCGTCCGCCGTGATGCGCATTTCGTAATAGGCGCCGGACTGCAGCGCAATGGCACCCTTGCCCAGCGGCTTGCCGGAACTGAGCGTGATCTCGATCGGCTCGCCCCGGTTGCATTTAGCAAGCAATCCGGAAAAGCCGAGCTCGCCGCAAAGCGGTGCGGCACCGGCCGGACCTGCCAGAAAGAGCGCCGCAAGCGCCGCGAAAATCAATCTATGCACGATGAAAATCCTCCCAATATCTCTTAATGCTCTCGCTTAATTCGGGGCTACCACAACCCCCCAAGGCTGCTCGCCGACCTGAACCGAGCGGATCACCGTTTCCTCCTTGACGTCAATGATACTAACGTCGTTAGAGTTTCCATTCGTGGTGATCAGGAACTCCTCGCCCGGGGTGAATGCCATCTGCCAGACACGCTGCCCGACGAGCAGGTAGTCGATAACTTCATCTCGCGCGGCGTCGATCACCGCGACCCGGTTGGCGGGGCCGAGCGCCACGAAAATCCGCGAGCCGTCCTTGGTCGCCTTGATACCAACCGGCTGCAACCATTCCGGTTGAATGCCCGGCACGGCAAAGCTGATCTTCTTGGCGATCGCCGGCTCGCCCGCGCTCAGATCGATCACCGAAACCGTGCCGCCGATTTCAGAACTGACGTAAAGCTTCTTGCCGTCGGCCGTGAATTCGGCATAGCGCGGGCGCTGGTCCACCCGCACGTTGTGCACGATCTCGTAGGTGGAGGCGTTGATGAAATGCGCCATATTGGTGGTTTCGGAGGTGTTGATGATCGTCTTGGCGTCCGGACTGACGGCAACACCTTCCGGTTCGACGCCGACGGGCACCTCGGCCAGCACCTGGCGCGTCTTGACGTCCACGACCGTCACCAGATTGTCATCCTCGTTGGCGACGTAGAGCGGATTGCCTGAAGGATCGAGAGCAAACAGTTCCGGATCCGGGCCGGACGGCAGCGTGTGCAATTCCTTGTAGGTCTCCGGATCGAATACCCGGACGGTGTCGTCGTCCGACGCGCAGACATAGAGTTCCTTGCCATCCGGGCTGATCGTGATGCCGCGCGGCCTGTTGCCGGCCGGAAAAGTGGCGATCACCTCCCAGCTTTGGCTGTCGAGCACCGTCACGTTGTTGCTGCGTTCATTGGTGACGAACACCTTGTTGGCCTCGGCAGGACCGGCAAACATCAGAACGGCTGGCAGAAGCACCAGTACGGATCTCAGCATTCTATCCTCCAAAAGCATGGCAAGCGGTTTCGGGTGCATCGATGCCCAGCGTGTCGAGCGGCGAATGCTGATGCAGGTAGCCGTCCTGCGGCGAAACGGACACCGTCACCCGGCCGTCGGTCAAAAGGATCGGCTGGCGCATTTGGCCGTTCCAGGGTCGGAAAGTCAGCTTCTGCCCCTTGAACGCCGCCAGTTCGAAATCCTCCGAAAGGGCATAGGCCCGCACGGACGCCGGATCGGCCTTTCCGGACTGCGTCACGGCCTCTCCGATCACGCGCATCGCCAGCCAGGCTTGGTAGTCCTCCTCGCGCATGTTTCGGCGGGTCAGCTTCTCGAAGCGGCGCTGGAACTGTGTCGCGCCCCAGGCTTCATGCGCGGCATGCCAGGACGCCGCACGCAGGCCCGCAGAGCCTGCAACAGGCTTCGGGTCCCAGGTATGATAAGGCAGGTAGGGCGCGAAGACGCCGGCTTCGTCGGCCGCGATGATCACGTCGTAATCCTCGGCATCCTGGGTAAATACCGGGATCTGCCTTTGCACCATGACATGGCCGGTATCTGTCCGCCGAGCGCCGCCGGTGTCGACGAACTCGCGCTCTTCGACGATCTCCGCACCGAATTTGGCGGCCGATTTGCGATAGCTGTCGGCGAGCAGCTTGTCTTCGGGGTGCGAGCCGTGAATCAGCAGGATACGCGACCATCTCTTCCACATAAGGAACTGGACGACACTGTCGCTGAGCATGGAGCGGCTTGGAGAGACGTGCAGCACATTGGCCCGGCAGTCGCCGTCGCGCAGCATCTCGTCGCGAGCGCCGGCGTTCAGAAGCAGCACCTCGGGCCCGGCCTTGTCGGACAGAGTCTTGAGGATGTCACCTTCGGCGATCACCGCGATGAGGCCGATGCCTTCGGCTTTCAACGCATCGAGCGCGGCCGCCGCCTGCTCCGGCGCAACTGCCTGCGTTTTCAGCGTATAGTCCATGCCCGTGAATTGGCCGGTCGTCCGATTGTCCTCATTCCCCAACATCCCTCCGGCAAAACCCAGGTCGGCAGGCGGCGCATCGAGCCGAGAGATCGGCGGGCCGGCCACACGATCAACCCGCAGCACGGCCGTCTTCACCTCCATTGCCCGCAAAGGGAGCGCGACGAGCACCGTGGCGCAAAAAACGGCAAGCGTAAGCGAAAGGCTAGACATTGCCGGAACGACCTCCCAATCTTCCTGCCTTCGGAAGATTAACAGCGCAGTTTGTGTTGCAAAACCGATACTTAAGGAGCGTGGTTTAGCAAAATGTGTGTGCTACGCTCGGCCCATGCAACGCATTTTGATCGCGCTTATACTGGCCCTTTCGACCACGGTTGCTTTGGCAGCGCTGGACAAGCCGCTTATGCCGAGCGCCAAGGTGGCGTTCCTCGGCATGACCTTCACAGATTGGTCGACGGAGGGCGCCTACAACGGTGTGCGTCCCGACGAAACAGCGCGGCTTAAACTGCTGGAGGGCGCCACACGCGACCGCTTCATCGAGGAAGGCTTCGTCATCCTCTCGAATGATCTCGTGGCGACCGAGCTCGCCAGTACGGTCAACCCGGCCGACTGCTACGGCTGCGACGTGCGCATGGCCGCCCGGCTCGGCGCCGACTATGTGCTGGTCGGTGAGGTACAGAAGATATCCAACCTCATCCTGTCGGTGAACCTCGTGCTGCGCGACGTGCGCTCTGGCGAGACGCTGCGCGGCCTTGCGGTCGATATCCGGTCGAACACTGACGAAAGCTGGCTGCGCGGCATCCGTTACATCCTGAGAAACCACTTCTTCAAATCGTGAGGCCTATCATGCGATATCTCGGTCACTTCCTGCTGACATTCCTGGTGATGTTGCCAAGCCTGGCCCTGGCACACGGCCCGACACGGCAGAAGCTGGCACTCTCGGTCGATGTCGCAGCGGCACCGGAAGCAGTTTGGGCAGTGATCGGCAATTTCCAGGACATGAGCTGGCACCCGGCCGTTTCTTCGACCACTGGCGAGGGTGGCAATGCCCTCGAGGCGACGCGCGTGCTGACGCTGAAAGCGGCCAGTGGGCCCACAATCTCCGAAGTCCTTTATAAGTATGATGCAGCGAAAATGTCCTACTCCTACCGCATCACCAAAGTCGACGTGGAGGTGCTGCCCGTTACTAATTATTCCGGACACCTGACGGTGACCCCGAACGCTGGCGGCGGCTCGCATATCGAATGGAAGGGCGCCTTCTATCGCGGCTATCCGAACAATGATCCCCCCGCCAACCTGAACGACGAGGCAGCCCTTGCCGCGGTCGGCGCGGTATACAAGGCCGGCCTCGATGCGCTCGAAAAGAAGTTTGGTAAATAGGCGCCTCCTCCTCGCCGCGGTGCTCGTCGGCCTGATGCACCCAGGAAGCGCTTTCGCGGACTATGCCTATGTCACCAATCAGTCATCCAGCGATCTGAGCGTGATCGATCTCGACCGAATGGCCGAGGTCGAACGGATTGCAGTGCCGGGCCAGCCGGCAGGCATCGCGGTCGCCCCTGAGTTTGGTGCGGTTTTCACCGTCAGCCCGGAAAGCAAGATGCTGCGCCGCTACGGCATGCCGGCTTCTACGCCGGAAGCGGAGCGCAGCCTTGACGGCGGGCCGATTGGGATCGCCGTCGATGAGCGGCGTGGTCGGCTTTTTGTGTCGGACTGGTACAATGCGCGGATCTGGGTCGTCGCTGCTGACGACCTTGCGACATTGAATATGCTTTCAACCGGCAGCGCACCAGCCGGCCTTGCCGTTTCCCCCGACGGACAGTGGCTCGCTACCGCCGACCGGGACGCCAACCAGGTCTCCATTTTTGACGCCGAGACGCTGACGCTGCGCCATCGCGTGACCGTCGGCTTGCGTCCGTTCGGCGTCACGTTTTCTCCGGACGGCCGGCTGTTCTCCGCAGATGTCGGCAGCAATACGGTGACGGCCGTCGATCCGCTCAGCGGTCGGGTTCTCGGCCATGCGGCAACCCGCGAACGGCCCTACGCGGTGACCTTTGCCTCAGGTCGAGGTTTCGTCACCAACCAGTATGATGACAGTGTCAGCGTCTTCGACGCGCAAAGCCTGGCCGCGGTCGCCGTCATCGATACCGGCGAATATCCGGAGGGCATCGACACAACGACGGATGGCCGACGGGTCGTCGTGGCGAACTGGTTTTCAAACAGCCTCACCGTCATTGACGCCGAAAGCCTGGAGATCATCGGCGAGATCGCAACCGGTGACGGCCCGCGCGCTTTCGGACGGTTCCTGTCCGCGGCACCGGCGCCCGGTCAGCTCCGGGAGCCTACCGGGCAGTGATCATCATTGCCCACCCGGCTCCGGTGTGAGGCGTTCAGTCGGATAACCGGCCGATGTCCAGCCGTCAGTGCCCTGCGGATACCAGAAGACATGGGTATAGCCATATTCCAGGGCACGCTTGGCGGCGTTCCAGGACATCCAGCAGCCGTCGAGGCAGAAGAACAGCACCGGCCGATCCTTTTCCCCGCCCGTCGCCTTTTCCAGCCCGACGCGAAAATAGCTCTGCATGATGTCCGCCAGACGGCCATAGCCGACGTTCGGCAGCCACAGGGCGGCAGGAACGGACAGTCGCGGCTTTTCGTTCCAGACCGTTCCCGCCGGCAGTTTCTCCGGCTTCGGCGCCCGCGGCAGGACGTCGATGAAGGCAACCCTGCCAGTCTTCCACAACGCATAGGCGGTTTCGGTCGAGACCACGGTCGCACCGGAAAGCGTTGCCGGCACCTCGGCGCGGTATTCGCTCTCGCGATAGCCGGTCGGCTCCTCGGCGGCCCCGACTGGAAACGCGATAAGCAGAAACAGGGAAAGAAGCCGCAGGCGGGTCATTTTGGCAGCTTGAGCGGACCTGTCCCCATATCGTTCAGGAGCGGCACACCCGTCTTTGCGAGAATGGCGTTGATCTCGGACTGGTTTCGGCGGATCAGGGAATTCAACTTGCGCTCCCAGACCTTCTCGCCTTGCCGCACGCCCATGGTGATGCGGTAGAAGAGCTTCGGCGGCGTCGGCTCCGACAAAAGCGGCGTTGCCCTCAGGTCCGGATGGCTTGCCTTGACCAGTGGTGCCCCGATCGGGCCCCAGAGGATGGCTGCGTCGATGGCACCGGATTTCAGGTCGGCAAGCATGTCGTCGGCTGGATCCTCATAGCGCCGATCGACCATCAGATGGTAACCCTTCGCTTTTGGCAGGAGCCCGTTTCTTGCCATATGCGTCGCCGGCGGAGTTCCCGCTATGATGCCGATCCGCTTGTCCTTGAGAAGCGGGTCAGTCAGCGTCTTGACTGCGGCCAGCGGACCGCTCGACGCAACGATCAGCACATAGGCCGAGGTATAGTAATGGTTCGTGTTCAACACCATTTCGTCGCCCTGGGCGAAGCCAATGACCACATCGCAGGCGTTGGCTTGCAGGGTCTTGCGAATAAAGCCGGTCGCCATGGGAAACCAGGTGTATTCCAGCGGCAGTCCGAGCTTCGCCGCCATCAGCTCGGCGATCTGGTTCTCGAACCCCGCACCCGAGCGATCCGACATGGGCAGATTGGCCGGATCGGCGCAGACCCGAAACGCCTTCTTCGACACCAGGTCCGAAGTCTGAGCCGCCGCCGGTGCGGCGGCGGCAACCCCTACCAGCAGAACGCCGGCTGCCGCAAAGCGGCTAGTGGCCAAGACAGTCGCTTTCAGTATCCCGGATCGCATCCGATTTCGGCTCCTTCTTGCCCGGGCGACCCCGCGGCAGCGCATCGGCTCCGCGCGCCTTCAGATAAGTGTAGATGTCGTCGAGATAGCACATGACATTGGCGTTCTGACCAAAGGCGGGCATTACCGAGTTTTCGGCAACGTTCACCTTCTTGCGCCCGTTCGTGACGACTTCGACGAAATCGTAGTAGTCCATCGTTATGGCGGACTTCTTCAAGGCAGGCGCATAGCTCGAACCTTCGCCTTCCGGACCATGGCAGACATGGCATTCCGAGTGATAGCGGCGGAAGCCCGAATAGGTCATCCAGTCGACCGTACCATCCTTGGCGATATTGAAGGTGGGAACGTCGTCGGCAGTGTAGTAGCGTCCATTTTCGTGGCGGGCAGCCGTGATATTGTCCTTTGCCGCCGGGGCGTCCTGTGCGCCTGCGGCGCCGGCCATAAGCGTCCACGCGGCGAGGATCATCGGCAGGGCTGGTCTTGTTCTAGTCATCTTGCGTCCTTTTAGGCAGAGAGCGAACCGGCGCGGGCTTCCACCACCCGCGCCAATTCCGTGGGCGACGATTGCCTTTAGTTCGGCAGCGAGAACACGGTGAGCGTGCCGCCCAGCGCGGTGTAGTTGCTGAGGGCGGAATAGCCGCCGACCGCTCCGAGACCGTCATTCGGGTTGGTGAGCCCGGCTGCCAGGCCGATACCCGCCCAGCCCCCGACACCCGAGAGCACGGCCACGTACTGCTTGCCGCCATGGGAATAGGTCATCACGTTGCCGATCACCCCGGAAGGCGTCTTGAAGCGATAGAGCTCCTTGCCTGTCGCGGCATCGACCGCCTTCAGATAGCCCTCGAGCGTTCCGTAGAAGACCACATCACCCGCTGTTGCCAGCGCACCCGACCAAACGGAGAACGCTTCCGGCAGGGACCACTTTATCTTGCCTTCCTTGTTGTCCCAGGCAATGAAGTTACCCATGCCTCCGTGGCTGTCCTTCGGCGGATACATCGACAGAGTGGCGCCGACATAGGGCTGGCCCGCGGTGTAGGTTACCCGGAACGGCTCGTAGTCCATGCAGACGTGGTTGGTGGGAACGTAGAAAAGCTCGGTCTTCGGCGAGAAGGCGGCGGGTTGCTGGTCCTTCGTGCCGAGGGCGGCCGGGCAGATGCCTGTGGAGTTGGTGTCCTCGCCGTTCTTTTCGGTCGAGTACTGCGCCACGACCTGCGGCCGGCCGTACTGGTCGGAGTTCGGATCCATGACCACTTCGGTCGCCCAGTTGACCGTCGGATCGTATTTCTCCGCGACCAGCAGTTCGCCGGTAACGCGATCCAGCGTATAGCCGAAGCCGTTACGATCGAAATGGGTCAGCAACTTGCGGTCCTTGCCGTCAACCTGCTGCTCCGTCAGGATCATCTCATTGATGCCGTCATAGTCCCATTCGTCATGGGGCGTCATCTGGTAGACCCATTTGGCCATGCCAGTATCGACATCACGGGCCCAGATGGTCATCGACCAGCGGTTGTCGCCGGGCCGTTGGGTCGGGTTCCATGTCGAAGGGTTACCCGATCCGTAATACATCAGGTTCTCTTCGGGATCATAGGAATACCAGCCCCAGGTCGTGCCGCCGCCGATCTTCCACTGATCGCCTTCCCAGGTGGCCGTGCCGGAGTCCTTGCCGACGGGCTTGCCCAAGTGGGTGGTTTTTTCGGGATCCATCAGCGTATCGCTGTCCGGGCCCATGGAATAACCGCGCCACAGCAGCTTCCCATCTGCCATCGAATAGGCCGTCACCGAACCCCGAACACCGAACTCCCCGCCGGAGATGCCGACGATGACCTTGTCCTTCACCGGCAAAACGGTGGCGGTATTGGTCTCGCCCTTCGAAGGATCGCCGTTCTTGACGCTCCAGATCACCTTGCCGGTCTTGGCGTCGAGCGCCACGACGGTCGTATCGGCCTGATGCAGGAAGATCTTGTTATCGGCATAGGCGACGCCACGGTTGACCGTGTCGCAACACATCACGGGAATGACTTCCGGATCCTGTTTCGGCTCGTATTTCCAGACGATCTGGCCTTCTTTGCTGAGATCCAGCGCATAGACCGTGTTTGGGAACGGCGTATGGACATACATCATGTCGCCGATAACCAGGGGCGAGCCTTCATGACCGCGCAGAACGCCGGTCGAGAAAGTCCACGCCACCTGCAGTTTGCCAACGTTATCCTTGTTGATCTGATCGAGCTTGGAGTAACGCTGGTTGGCATAGTCGCCGGTTTGGATCGCCCATTGGTTGGGATCGTCGATCTGTTTCTGCAGCTCCGGATTGGCGAGGGCGACTTGCGCGCCGCCTATCGACATCAAGGCAAGCATTGTAAGAAGTCGTTTCATTTCATCCTCCTCTTGAGTGCTGCCGATCAGGGCAATTCACCCCGCTCGCCCCGGGAAAACCTTGCGGTCTCCTCTTTCCCGGGATCGGCTTGCGATACTAATCCCCGTTGCCGGGGCTACATTCCTCCTGCTGGTGTTCGCCCCTTCCTCCATGCATCAAGGAAAGGTCGCCAAGTATGCGATCAGATCGGCGCGCTCCTGATCCTTGCGCAATCCCGCAAAGCTCATCTTGGTGCCGGGTAGGAACCCTTTCGGGTTGGTCAAGAACTCACCGATCTTGTCCGGCGTCCACACCAACCCGGCCTCGGCCTCTTTGGTCAGCGCGGGGGAATAGCTGAAGCCTTCGACATTGCCGGCTGGCCGGCCGATTACGCCCGTCAGCGCAGGGCCGGTTTTCGATTTGGCATCTGCACCGACCGCGTGACAGGCCTGACACTTGCGAAAGACTTTCTCGCCCGCCGCTGGATCACCGGCTGTGGGATCCAGGGCAAATGCCGGCGCAACAGTGCCTCCAATGACGCCGCCGAACAGGACTGTTGCCGCCAGTATAATGCCAAGTCTTGAAGCCATGCCTTCCTCTCCCTTACGCGGCGTTCAGCCGCTCTGCATGCCAGCGCACGTGGTCTTCGCCAAAGCTCGCCACGAAAAAATAGCTATGATCGTATCCCGCCTGCATCCTGAGGACGCCGGGCTGCCGCCGCTCCGCCAGCAGCCGAGCCATCGCCTCGGGCTGTAGCTGTTCCAGAAACTGATCCGCCGCACCTTGATCGATCAGGATATCGCCCTGCCAGCCGTGTTCGCTGAGCAGCAGGCAGGCGTCGTAGTTGCCCCAATGGGCCTCGTCGTCGCCGAGATAAGCCGAAAACTGCTTGCGGCCCCAGTCGGACCGGGTCGGGTTGACAATCGGCGCAAAGGCCGAAACCGAGCGGTACATTCCCGGATTGCGAAAGGCGATCGTCAGCGCGCCATGGCCGCCCATCGAGTGCCCGGTAATGCCGTTGACACCGTTGATCGGCAATTGGTCCTGCAGCAGGACGGGCAATTCCGTGACGATGTAATCGTACATCCGGTAGTGTCGTGCCCAGGGCTTCTGGGTCGCATTGACGTAGAACCCCGCGCCCTGGCCGAGATCGTAGGCCTCATCGTCGGCGACGCCTTCGCCGCGCGGCGACGTGTCGGGGAAAACCAGTCCCAGCCCATGCTGCGCCGCGTGCCGCTGCAGGCCGGCCTTGATCATGGCGTTCTCATGCGTGCAGGTCAGTCCCGAGAGATACCAGAGCAGCGGCACGGACCGCGTCCGCGCCTGCGGCGGCATATAAAGGCCGAATGTCATCTCGACGCCGCAGACATCGGACATGTGGCGGTAGACCGACTGCGTCCCGCCGAAACATTGGTTTTGCGTTACAAGTTCCATCTTCGCGCTCAATAAAGGACGACGCTGCGGATGCTTTCGCCGGAATGCATCAGTTCGAAGCCCTTGTTGATGTCGTCGAGCGGCATGGTGTGGGTGATCATCGGATCGATCTCG
>NZ_JASKLR010000103.1 GCF_030124325.1 Sinorhizobium sp. 8-89 | reverse complement strand
ACTCGGGCGAAACCGGGACTAGCATGGTTTAGCTTTCTCCGGCAATCTCGATCTCAATACGACCCGCGGCATGGTGGGCGACATCCGACGGCGCGCTCTCGGAAGACATTCTATTGCCAACCACCGTCACCGGCACGAACATCGCCTGATGCGCGCGGGCTTTCGCGGATCGGTGAGAGGTCAGTCCGGCTTCGCGACGCCAGACGTTCAGCAGACCGCGATTGACGCCCCAGCGCCGGGCAATCGCCGAGATATTCACGTCGGGCGCTGCGCTTTCCGCAAGGATCCGCGCCTTCTCCTCGTCAGTCCAATTCCGCCGCTGGCGCCGACCGGTGATCACCTCGATCCGACGATACCTTCCCTCAT
>NZ_JASKLR010000102.1 GCF_030124325.1 Sinorhizobium sp. 8-89 | reverse complement strand
AACCCGTGTTTCCGCCGTGAAAGGGCGGCGTCCTAGACCGCTAGACGATGGGCGCCCAAGACGAGGTGGCTTATAGAGAGCGCTTCGGATTCCCGCAAGTGAGCGAGAGCCATTAAATCAACTTTTTTGCGGGAAATTTGTACTGCCGCATCCGAAATGGGATTTGGTACGCCCAACGGGACTCGAACCCGTGTTACCGCCGTGAGAGGGCGGCGTCCTGACCGCTAGACGATGGGCGCCTGCTGCGGAAGCACCGGCACCATACTACGAAAAAGATCATATAGGAAAGAGGAGGAATGGCACGCCCAACGGGACTCGAACCCGTGTTTCCGCCGTGAAAGGGCGGCGTCCTAGACCGCTAGACGATGGGCGCCCAAGACGAG
>NZ_JASKLR010000101.1 GCF_030124325.1 Sinorhizobium sp. 8-89 | reverse complement strand
CCGATCATCCGCGTCGTTCTCTGCTGACGGCGCGAAAGCCCCCGATACGGCCTCTCTTTGGGGCTGGTCTGGCACCGGACCGGCCCTGGCCTGCAACGGCTCCGCCGACCTTCTTCCCCTGACCGCAAGCGGTCATTCCTCGCGCGCCAACAAGCTCGGCTGCCGCCGTCCTCCGCTCACGCTGTGGTCCTTCAGATGCATTCCGTCCAATCCGTCGCCTCTCGACCGCCATCGAGGCCGCATCGGGCGGCTTCGAACAAACCTCAGGAGATACGACAATGGCTCAGATCGGCACCTTCACCCGCGACGAAACCGGCGCCTACGCAGGCACCATCAAGACCCTCACCCTCAACGTCAAGGCCACCATCAAGCCCTGCGACCGTGACAACGAACGCGCCCCCGACTTCCGCGTCACCGCAGGGGGTGTCGAGTTCGG
>NZ_JASKLR010000011.1:165211-211342 GCF_030124325.1 Sinorhizobium sp. 8-89 | reverse complement strand
CGTCCGATGCGCTTCCGCATAGGTCCCATGCATGTTCGAGCAGGGAACCGCAGCGTTCGGAATCTGTCGCAGTTAGCGAGCCTCACTGGGGAGAAGATGAGCCGCCACCTGCCGCTCGCAAGAAAAGCGGACTGAAGTCTCGCTGAGATTCGGAAAGAGCTGTCCGTTGGTGGTGCCATGTGCACGACGGTTTCTGGCTCTGTATCTGCGGCATCTCTATCGTGACGAGAAAGCCCTGTCGGACTTGCGGGCCAGCGGCATGTTTCTCCGGATACGTAGAGCGTTCCAGACGATACATTATGCGATCTTTTTAGCCCAGAACGTGAACATTGTCGCACAGGGCTCGTGAAGACGGCTCCTAGACCCAAAGCAACATCCATGAAAGGCAGGGGGAAAGTCTCGAATTAGCCCTGGAAGCGGCCAATCGCGCGAGTCGCTGTTGAGGCGTGTACCCTGTCACACGAAAACCAAACTCTGCTGCAGCGGACGTCACAGCGAGGTCCGCTGCATGTCCTTTCAGTGCTCGTATTGGCGCGCGTTAGTCTCGCCAGACTGAGTGGTAGCTCCAAGCTTCGCAGGCATCTATACGGGTTGCGGCGGACGGAATTAACTCCAGCGCAGTCAGTGTCGTGATCTTATAGGTGCGGCGCGTGCCGCAGACGGCGCCGTCATTAGCGAAAATCTCGAGCACCCCCCGGTCGAAGAAGAGCCTCAGATTTTCAAGTGTCAGCGGTGTCGAGTGGTATTCGATTTCGCCGGTATCTTCCGCCACGCTGACCTGTAGCCGCTCGGCGCGGTGCGCGATCGTAAAGCTTTCGCCTTCGCCGCCGCGGCCGACGATGCGAATTCCGTCGAGAGCGCCTACCAACGACACTTCGAGCGGCTGTCCGGGTTCGCAGACAAAGTGGCCAGGGGATGCTTGCGTCAACACGCGTGAGCGCAGTGTTCGATAGCCCTCCTCAGGCAGCATCGTCAGGCGGAGTTCACCGTCGAGACCGAGCACACGGGGTAACGACAATTCGCCACTATAGGGGGAGCCTGCCGGCTTTCTGAACTCCCAGTTGAAGAGCCAGGCAAAGGCGATCTGCCGCTCTTTCGCGCGGAAACTCTGCATCGCGTAGAAATCAGTGCCGAAGTCCAGCTCCTGCAATGCGGGGGTCAGGGGCGTGAAACGGTCGTCTTCGAATGACCCCAATTGTGCGTAAAGAAGATTGTGCCGGCCGGTTTCCGGCTCGGTAAAGCCCACGAAACCCATCACGAGCACGAAGCGGCCGTCGAGTTCGAAGAAGTCCGGGCACTCGACGCAGCGTGCGCCATGCCGGCGGAAATGTTCCGGAGCGCGGTAAAGGACCGCCAAGAATTTCCAGTCCGCGCCATCCTTCGAGCCGTAGAGCAGCACCGCAGGGTCACCGTCGATCGCGGCTCCGAGCACCATGCGGAAAGCGCCAGAGTTTGAATCGTACCAGACCTTGGGATCGCGGAAGTCATGGGCACTGCCGGGCGGACCGTCAACGAGCACCAGGGAGTTGACCTCCGGACGCAGCAAGTCCGCCGATGGAAGGACGTGCTTCTGTACCTCCTTGTAGTCTTTGAAGAGATCATAGGCTGGCAAACGCTCCGTGTAATAGAAGCTCAACCGCCCGTCCGGACCGATGAAGGCACTGCCCGAGAATGCGCCGCCGGTGGCCCCAAGCGACCAGAGGTTCTGTTCCGGATGGAGAAACACCGGAAGGTGCGTCCAGCGGTAAAGGTCGTCGCTTACCGCATGGCCCCAGTGCATGGGTCCCCATTCGGCTTCGGTCGGATGGAACTGGTAAAACAGGTGGTAACGGCCGTCGATGAAACATAGGCCATTGGGATCGTTCATCCATGCCTGAAATGGCGAGAAGCGTAGCTGCGGGCGATCGGGATCGCTCTGATACCATGCCGGCCAAGCTTCCTTCGGTCGGGCAACAAGCCGATCCCCCTTCAGTTCCAGGAATGTTACGCCTTCCTCAGCCACGTCGGCTGGATCGTAGCGGTAGAATAGCGTGATCTCGATGACGTTCTCGTCCCACTCCAGCGTGAGGGGGCCGTCAGCGTGGTGGGTGTAGGTGTAGAACTGAAAGTAGGGCGGCAGCGCGGCGATCCGATAGACGATGCGCTCGCCGGTGCGCAGGGCGAACACCTCTTCATCAGCATACTCCGCCTCGGATTCCGCGGGCTTCCGTCGAGCCCAAAACTCAAACCGCGCCCCGCGCGTTACGTGCAATTCCACACTAGTGCTCATGGCTCCTCCCTTCGCGCCGGCAGCGCGGTGCAGATTCAAGCTTGACAAATGTCGACGTCGATATTTAATTTCGACGTCGACATTTGGCAAGCCCGTTACACGCGGTGAACCTGGTCGAGGAGGAGAACATGGCTGATTTACATCTTGAGGGCGTCACCAAATCGTATGGTGCCGCCACGGTGATCCGCGGTATCGATCTTCACATTCCGTTCGGTGAGTTCGTCGTTTTCGTTGGCCCGTCAGGCTGCGGAAAGTCCTCTCTGTTGCGCATGATCGCCGGCCTGGAACCGATTTCCGGAGGGGTGATCCGGATCGGAGGAACCGTGGCGAACCTGCTCGAGCCTGCCGAACGCGGCGTCGCCATGGTGTTCCAGTCCTACGCGCTCTATCCGCATATGACCGCCTACAAGAACATGGCTTTTGGCCTGAAAATCGCCGGTCTGGACAAAAGCGATATCGACCAGCGCGTCACCCGCGCCGCCAGGATGCTGCAGATCGAGGAGCTGCTGCACCGCATTCCGAAGGACATGTCCGGCGGGCAGCGCCAGCGCGTCGCAATTGGTCGGTCCATTGTGCGCGAGCCGCGCCTGTTCCTGTTCGACGAGCCGCTGTCGAACCTCGACGCGGCGCTCAGGGTTCAAACGCGGATCGAAATCGCCAGGCTCCACAAAATGGTGGATGCGACGATGATCTACGTGACGCACGATCAGGTCGAGGCCATGACGCTCGCTGACCGGATCGTGGTGCTCAACCAGGGCCGCATCGAGCAGGTCGGCACGCCGCTCGAACTTTACCGAACGCCGGCAAACCTGTTCGTCGCCAGCTTCATCGGCAGCCCCAAGATGAATTTCTTTCCGGTAACCCTTGAACGCGAAGGGCTGGCGCGCGGCCCGCTCGGGATGGCCATCCCGGCCCCTGCCGGTCCGACAGGCCGTGCAACGCTGGGCGTGCGGCCGGAAAGCCTCGTTCTGTGTGAACCAGATCAGGCTTTTCTCAGCGCGCGGCTGCAGTTCGAGGAGCATCTTGGCGAGCATCGCCTGATCTACGCAGGAACGAGCGACGGCATTGATCTGATCGCCAAGGAGCCGGACGGGCCGGCACTTACCGACGGGGCCACGCTCCATTTCCGCTTTGCGCCAGAGAGCGCGCACTTCTTCGGACCGGACGGCAATCGTCTAGGCCATTCAACCAAGGGAACTCATTGATGACGAGCAGCCACCCAGGACATTCGATGCTTGCCGACCTCGCGCGCGTCAAGGACGCGCGGACCGGACGCCTTTCCAGTTGGGACCAGGAGGGCAAGAACCAGGACTACTGGCTGATCCCGCCCAACTCCACCGTGCGGCTCGCCGATATTGAGGGACCGGGCTGCATCACGCATATCTGGATGACGCAGTTCTGCCGTCGCGTTCTCGGCGCCGGGCTGATCGATCCGACTGCCGGCAATTATGTCGCGCCGGTGTTTGAGATACACAACGCCCTCGGCCTCAACTGGGAGGTCGCAGACCCCCATTACTATCGCAAGGTGCTGCTGAAGATCTATTGGGACGACCAGGATACCCCGTCGGTCCTGGTGCCGCTCGGCGACTTCTTCTGCACCGGTCATTCAATGCCCGGCAACTTTTCTTCTTTGCCGATCTCCGTCTCGAGCAAGCCTGAGGAGCGCTATCGCTTTGGGGGCAGCGCTGCGTTCAACAGCTATTTCCAGATGCCGTTCGGCAAGCGCGCCATCATCGAGATCGAAAACCAGAACGACGTTCCCTACGGCCAATACTTCTACGTCGACTTTGAACGATACGAGTCACCGCTGGCGGACGACATCGCCTATTTCCATGCGTCGTGGCGGCGCGAGAACCCGTGCGGCGGCTGGGGTCCGAATCTGCAGACCAATAGCCCCGAAACCAACATCCCCAATCTCGATGGCAAGGACAACTACGTCATCCTCGAGACCGAGGGGCGCGGGCAATATGTCGGCTGCAACCTGTCGGTGGCGCACTTCCAAGGCTCCTGGTGGGGCGAAGGTGACGAGATGATCTTCGTCGACGAAGACACCTGGCCGCCGTCGATCCATGGCACTGGCACCGAAGATTATTTCAATCACGCCTGGGGGATGCAGAACAACGCGTTCCTAACGAACGGCTCGGTTATCCACGAGAGCATCGTGCCGGGCTATCAGGTTTCCTATCGTTTTCATCTCACCGATCCCGTTCGATTCAGGAACCGCATCCGCGTGACGATCGAGCACGGGCACGCCAATCATCTGAGCGACGATTGGGCCTCTACCGCCTATTGGTACCAGACGCTTCCATCTCCGAAGCTGACCATCCTGCCCGTCGAGGAAAGGCTGCCAACGCCGCCCGGCGACCGCGCTCCGAAGAGGGTCGCCCGCGATCGCCTGACGCCGGAACAGACCAGGCAGTTCGATGCTGCCGACGGGCGTTTCCGCGCCTATGCGGAACTCCGGGACATCGAAATCGAGAAGAAGTTGGAGACGACTCGGCGCCGCTCGGCGGCGAATGTATCGAAAGGAAACTAAAACGCTGAAGCGCGTCGCATTCGTCATGCGACGCGCTTCAGGTCTTTGTTCTTGTGACTGCCGCCACGAAAACCGCTGACATGCACTCGGCGCTCATCCTGAGGAGGAGAAGGAAATGAGCATGAACAGACGAGACTTTCTGACCAAGGCGACGGCGTTGGCAGCAGCCGGTGTCCTGACACCAGCCATGTTCCCCGTAAGGGCGCGGGCAGGCGCTCCGGCAAAAGACACCGCCGCCAAGCTCACCACCTACAATTGGGGCAACCCCTCGGAGGCGAAGGCCTATGGCGAGGCGTTCGAACGATTTCGAAAGATCTATCCGAACGTCACGGTGCAGGACAACATCGCGCCGATCTCCTCGTGGTCGGACTATGCTGACAAGCTGGTGACTCAGATCGCCGGCGGGAATCCTCCCGACATCATCAATATCGCGGTCGAGGGGGTGCGGCTGGCCGTCGACAAGCAATTGCTGATGCCGCTCGACGAGTTGATTGCCGCCGACCCGGAAGCCAAGGCCCTGGTCGACAAGATACCCGCCAAGCTGAAGGACGCCCTTACCGTCGACGGCAAGCTCTATGAGATTCCGAACGGCGGTCAGACGATGGTCATCCACTATAACACCCGCATCTTCAGGGAAGCGGGCGTCGAGCCGCCGAAGCCGGACTGGACCTGGGACGATTTCGTCTCGATTGCCAAGAAACTGACGACCGGCGAAGGCGACAAGAAGATCTACGGCTATGGCTTGCCCTGGTTCAATTTCGCCATTCATCCCTGGTACCTGACCAATGGCACATATCCGGTAACCGCGGATTTCAAGCGTTCGAACCTCCATGATCCGAAGATCCGAGAGGTTGCCGAGTTCATCCACGCGCTCGTTTACGAGCACGGCGTCTCGCCCGACCCGATCGGGCTCAATGTCTATGACCAGTTTGCTGCCGGGCGTTTCGCCATGGTTGGCGCCGGCCGCTGGCCGGTGACCGGCTGGGTCCAAAACGGCTTCACCGATTTCGACATCGTGCCCTGGCCGCGCAAGGAAAGCGCCGAAACCGTCTTCGGCTGCGGCGGCTGGGGCATCAGCCCGCAATCGAAGCATCCCGAGCTCGCCTTCCAGGCTATCAAACAATTGATCTCGCTCGATACGGTGACGGCGCTGATGGAGATTGGACAACAAATCCCAATCTACGAGGAAGCCGCTAAGCAGGAGAGCTTCCTTTCTGCACCGAAGAGCGCACCGGTCTTCTTCGATGCGCTGAAGACGGCGAAGCCCGTCGCGGCGCCGGCCTTCTTCAACGCGCTTGACCGGATCCTCGGGCGCACCTTCGATCAGATCATCACCGAGGAGTTGACGGCGGAGGAAGCGCTTGCCGCAGCTCATGAAGAACTCGAAGCCGAGATCCAGCGGGGGTGACTCATGACCAAGATCGCCAACGACACCGCGGCGGGTTGGTTCTCGCCGCAAAACCGTAGGGAGACCACGGCCGGTCTTCTCTTCATCGCGCCGGCCTTGATCGGCTTTGCGGTCTTCGTCGCAGGGCCGATGGTCGCCACGGTGGTCCTCAGCCTAATGAAGTATGATCTGTTCAGCCGGCCGAGCTTCGTTGGCCTCGCCAATTTCGAGGCGATGCTGAACGACCGGCGACTCTGGAAGGTTTTCAGCAACACTGCATTCTTCGCGGTCTTTGCTGTGGCCGGCAATGTCGGCCTCGGCGTCGTTCTCGCGGTCTTGCTCAACCGGAACATGTCGAAGACCGTGCAATATGCCTATCGGGCCGCCTTTTTCTTCCCGTCTCTAGTTGGCCTGATTTTCGTTGCGGTGATCTGGCAATTCCTGTTCCAGCGCGACATCGGCGTGATCAATTACTACCTCGGCCTCGTGGGCATTGAGCCCGTCCGCTGGCTTTCCAGCGCGCGCAAGGCGCTCTGGTCCGTCATCATCCTCGACATCTGGAAGAATGTCGGCTTCGCCATGCTGATCGCGACGGCAGGACTTCAGAGCATCTCCAAGGACTACTACGACGCCGCGCGCGTCGATGGATCGAGTAGTCTGCGGACCTTCTGGCAGATCACCGTGCCGTTGCTGTCGCCGACGATCCTTTTCCTGCTCACCATGAACACGATCGGCGCCTTTAAAGTGTTCGAGTCGATTGTCGTCCTGACCAATGGCGGGCCCGGCGATGCCTCGCGAAGCCTGGTCATGTACATCTATGAGCAGGGGTTCAAGTCGTTCAACATGGGCTATGCCTCAGCGATCTCGCTGCTGCTGCTCACGGTTACGGTCATCATAACGGCGATCCAGTTCGCACTTTCCAAGCGGTGGGCCTTCTATGAATAAGCCGATGCACATCTCGTGGGACTTGGCGCCGGCCGGCTTGTCGGACCGTCGTCTCTCGCCCGAAACACGGGCAATGCTCTCGCGTCTACGCACCGCCGTGATCTATGTGGTGCTCGGGCTCGGCGCGCTGGTGATGGTGGCGCCGTTCCTATGGATGTTCACCACCAGCTTCCGGCCAGTGTCGGAGGCTTTCACGCTTCCGCCACGCTGGCTGCCCGGTCTTGATTCCAGTCTGGAAAGCTACCGCCGGCTGCTTTCGTCGGATGTCCCGATCGGCCGCTTCTTCTGGAACTCGACGGTGCTTGCGACCTCGGTCACGCTCGGTTACGTCGCAACCACCACCATTGCCGGGTACGCCTTCGCGCGGCTTCGTTTTCCGTTCAAGAACGCGCTATTCGCCCTGCTACTAGTCTCCCTCATGGTGCCGATACAGACGACGCTGGTGCCGCTGTTCCTGCTGATGCGCTGGCTCGGCCTGGTCGACAGCCAATGGTCGATTATCGTTCCGGGCCTCACCGGCGCCTTCGCGCCTGGCATGTCGGGCGTGTTTGGCATTTTCCTGATGCGGCAGTTCTTCCTGACGCTTCCCAAAGAGCTGTTCGAGGCGGCGCGTGTCGACAACGCCGGACATTTCCGTACGTTCTGGTCGATTGCCGTGCCACTAGCAGGCCCGCAGATCGCGGCGCTCTCCGTCATCATCTTCACGATGACCTGGAACGACTATTTTATGCCGTTGATCTTCCTGAATTCGGTGGACCAGATGGTGCTGCCGGTTGGGATCATGTCGATCCGTGACCCGGTCGGGAACTCGTCTGCAACCTCGGAGGTCATCGCGGCGGTATCGCTGTCGATTCTGCCGGTTCTGCTGATCTTCCTGGTGGCGCAGCGTTGGATCATCGACTCCTTTGTGCGGGCCGGCGTGAAAGGCTGACGGGTTTGTGGTTGATCAGGTGAGCCGGTGGCCATGCACGTG
Organism: Sinorhizobium sp. 8-89; assembly: GCF_030124325.1. Classification (GTDB taxonomy): domain Bacteria; phylum Pseudomonadota; class Alphaproteobacteria; order Rhizobiales; family Rhizobiaceae; genus Sinorhizobium. The sequence goes on along the minus strand of NZ_JASKLR010000011.1, from coordinate 203,232 downwards.
ATTGTAATGTTATCGAGACGCCCGTGTCGCGGTTTGTGCGCTCAGGTTTGGGGAAGACAATGGTCAGCATTAAGGACGTTGCAGCACTTGCCGGCGTGTCGGATCGAACCGTATCACGCGTCGTCAACGGCGAGGGTCTGATCCGTCCGAAGACCAAGAAAAAGGTTCAGAAGGCGATCGAGACGCTAGGCTACGTTCCGAACCAGGCGGCCCGATTGATGCGCACCAGCCGTTCCAGCGTGCTCGGACTGATCACCGACGTCGTATCGACGACGCCGTTTTCGACCGACATCGTGCGCGGTATTCAGGATGCCCTTGATGGCACGCCCTACACGCTTCTGACGGTAAACACCTCCGCCGATCCGGCGAAAGAGCTGCGCGCCTGGCAGATCTTCCGCGAGCATGGCATCGGCGGGGTATTCTACGTGACGATGTTTCACCGCCACGTTCCGCCCGAGACGGAGTTCCCCAACACACCTACGGTGCTGGTAAACTGCAGTGCTCCCGAACGCGCTCTACCTTCCGTCGTCCCGGACGACTATCAAGGCGGACTGGACGTTGTCCGCTATCTTGTCGAGCAGGGACACCGAAAAATCGCATATGTCATGCTGAACGAGTTGCTCCTGGCCGCGGACCTTCGCGGCCGGGCTTTCTTCGACGGATTGGCTGCAGCCGGCATCAAAGTACGGAAGGATTGGGTGGTGCCAGGTCGTGTGGGTGCAATTTTTGCCGATCGGTTCGTCGCCTTTGAGAATGCTCGACGTCTTTTAAGCAGCCCTGATCGACCGACGGCGATCGTCTGCGGAAATGACGAGACCGCCCTGCAGGTCTACTGTGCGGCCGCGGATCTCGGGCTCAGAGTGCCGGAGGACGTTTCAGTCGTTGGTTTCGATGATTTCCAGGTCGTCTCCACCGGTATTCAGCCGCCTCTGACGACGATGGCATTACCCTATCGTGAGATGGGCGCTTTGGCCGTGCGCATGCTTGTCGACATGATTGCCGGTCGCCCGCCTGCCGAAAGCCATTTCAAGTATCGCTGCGAGCTCATCCGTCGCGGCTCGGTTGCGCCACTGAAATAGTCGCTTGATTCTCTGTATTTCGTTCTCGCAGCGCTAACCGCGTAGGCGCAGCCTTTCGCAACGACGTGGCAAGGTCCGGCTGTTGGGTATTGCTGTGGAAAGTTCCGTCGCGCATGGCTAGTTCGAGCGCGCGGCCGAGCAAAGTCGGCCGCGCCTCCGCGCTCAGAGGAAGAGCGAGTCGTCGTATCGCGTGACACCTGTCAAGACGATCTGGTCGGCGTCCCCGTCGAGGGTGAGCACCAGCGAACCGAACAGGCTCTTGTGGTGCACGACCTCGGCGTCGCCAAGGTCGATTGCGTCGATGCCGACCTTGAAGTCGCCGACCACTGTGCGGTCGCGATGACCATCATTTGTCTCCGTGGCGAGGAGGAAGACGTCGGCGCCGGCTCCGCCCAGCAGGTTATCGAGCGCGACCCCGCCGGCCGCGACGATGTCATTGCCGCTTCCGCCGTTGACCCAATCGCTGCCGCGGCCGGCACGCAATACGTCGGCGCCGGCCCCGCCTTCGATCCGGTCGAGCCCGGCGCTTCCGACGATCACGTCGTTGCCGCCAAGGCCGTCGAAGCGAAGTGCACCCTTTGCTCCCTCCCATGCCCTCAGCAGATCGTTGCCGTCGGAACCAATATAGTTGCGCGGCGCCTTCGCTATGCCGTCCTCGGTCGAGAGCTTCCAGATGTCGAGATCGACCGCCGCATTGCCGCCCTCGGCGAAGAGTTCGACGCCGAGGCTCTCCGGATCGGGGAAGATCTGGTCGGTGATCGTGCGCAGGCCGTCATTGGCGAAGAGCTCGACCGAGGCCGCATCGACGAAGATATGGAGCTTGATGTCGCCCTCCGGCGTGACCTCGAGCGGCGCCGTATGGACGGCTGCAAAGCTCTTGGCGGGAATAATGCCGGATTCGGTGCGGTCGATGAAGACCTCGCCGGTCGTCGCGTCGTAGCCGACGAGCGTCTCCTCGGCGTCACCGACCCGTACCTTGACGCCGAACCGCGACGCCTCCGCCTCAGCGGCGATTATCAACTGGCCTATGACCTGACCCGGATCATCTTCGAGCGTGGTTATCAGCGCCCCGTTTTCCTGAATCTTTCCACCGCGATCGTTGCCAGCCAACTGCGTGCCCGGGGCTTTGTCGATGCGGTAGCGGCTCACGGGCGCGACCTGTCGAACGCGGTGCACACGGCGGAGGTTCTGGAGGCCGGAAAACCGCCCGTCTACGTCGCCGATCAGATCCTGCCGCGGCTAATGGCCGAGCAGCCGGCACCCGACCTGATCCTGTGCGGCAAGGACCTCATGGCCATGAATGTTTATTTCCTCCTTGCCCAACTGGGGCTGAAGGTGGGGAAAGACGTCGCGGTGGCCAGCTTCGACAAGCTCCACTCCATCGCAAGCCATCTGCAACCCGGTCTTTGCACTATGGAACTGCCTTACTACGAGATGGGCCGGGCGGCGATGAACCTTGCCATCGATGGCGCACAAGGTGCGCAGGTCCTGAGGCTCAAGGGCAGATTCATTGAACGCGCGCCCCTGTAGGACGTGTGGACGCTATTCCCAACGTGATTATTGAATGGCAGCGAAACGCGAGCAGCCTTTCGCTGTTCTAGATCGTCGCTTCCCCGATATCGGGCTTGCCTGGCTTTGGATCACCGGCGTCCATCGATGGCGCATCGATTAACAGATGCACCATGGACTCCGAATCGACGGGGTCCACGCAACTGACCGGCGCTGTGATGTCGGCGGATTTGGGATCGACGCCTGCGTCGATACGAAGAAAGTCGCCGCCCGAGGCTCAACCAAGCAGTACCCAGGTAGGAATAGCTTTGCTTCATCAGTGGACCATCTTCCCGTTCTATTTCGTTCGCCATGAACAAAACTCCATCACTGAATTGTCGACAGACGGTCTGCTACAATCGGTCTATATTGAAAATTCTCACTATTGTCCAGGAACTGGAGTGGCCCTAAATGCATTTATCGTTCTGTCTATATCAATCTGTTCGTCACTGCCTGAATCAAGGACTGTATTACGCACCGACCGTTTTTGCACCAGTACCGCGGTTACTTCGAGCGCCTTCAAATTGTTAATTGAAAGCAATGCGCCGACTTGCGTTGAAAAACAGGCACTGTTTGGTGCGTCATTGATTTGCGATATTTCGGTTGTGGCCACAATGTGGTTATTGGCTATGTAATTGCCGCTACCGGAAACCACATTAATTATCACGGGCTTTGCGCCGAGAGGCTTGATATATTGAGTATCTATTGTTTCCGAGATGTGGTTCGCGATTACCGAATTGTTGCTGCCGTCAATTTGCAAAAGTCCGAACAGATCATCCAAGCCGTTATCGTACTTCTGCATGGGCGCCCATGGCTCACGATCTCGCAAAAAATGATTTGAGGAGACCAAATTCTCGCAGCAGTTATCAGCGAGAATCAACATTCCGGGATAAAAGGAATGAAATCTATTTCCTGTGACTGAGGAACGGACGACGCCCGAAAAACAGAGGCTGCTAGCTCCTCGAGGAAATACGTTGTTTGAAGATACTAGAATGCCTCCATAATTTTCCGCGTAAATAGAATGTCCTCTATATCCCGCGCCTACAAAATTGTTTGCTATTCTCGAGGCTTGGCCCATTCCTTTCAATTCGATACAGTTGCCGCACTCTGCGATAAAATTGTTATCTATCGCGAGCGCATCTGCATCATGAACAGTAATTCCATGTTCCAGATAGATAAGACCCATCCCCGTTATACGGAATGAGTCATTGGCGCCGCCTACATAGATTCCCGTTTTGCCATTCTTGTATGTATTTTCCGCATCATCTTGACCCGAACCATCGTCAAGGAAGTGCAGGCCATCGATGCAAAAGTCTGCAAACTCCACAGAGCTTACGCGGGGGTTTCCGGCGCGCTTAACATAAAACGCGGCTCCGGCAGCCTCACCGTCGGCAGCCTCTGGAGAAATGTCCACACCTATGCGACTTCCTCCCGGCCATATTTCGTGCCAGTGTGTCAGCTCGCTTGCAGGTGTGTTGAAACGGATGCTCGAAGACGTGAAGCCATGTCCAGAGCCCATGATCTTTAGATAGCTCACGTCTATGACGACTTGAGTGACAAGACGATAATCACCTGGCGGTATATAGATCACTGCTCCAGGTTTTCCGCCATTGTTTAGGTCGGAAACTGATTGCCTGCTTTTAATATCTGCAATGATGCTATTGATGACTTCCCCAATATCCTCATAAGGATTCCCATCAGGATACTTCGTTACATCGAAAAAATTCTCGCTAATCATTATTAATGTCTCCTCGGACATTTCTTACTCAGCAGCGGGAGTAACTGATGTTGTTAATCGTTGCTCAAACGCGCCTGGGGAAATGCGTTCAAACCAGCTCTCTGTTTGATCACCAGATGCTGGTGCGGGTGTCCGGTTCGAAGAAGTGAAGTTCTTCTGCATCGACAGCGATGCGCGCGATGCTGCCTGCGCGAACTGTGCTCTTCGGAGAAAAACGGGCTACAGCAGCCTTTTCGTTGCCGATGTCGGCGGCTGCGTCCGGGTCGCCCGCATCCACCCAGGGCGCGTCGATGTTGAGATGCACCATGGATTCCGAACCCAGCGCCTCGACAAGAGTGACCGGGGCGGAAATCTCGGCCGACGAAGGCCGGATTGCGGCGTCGTTCATGTGCTCGGGCCGGATACCGACAATGACCTGACGGTTAGACGCGCCGCTGAGCGAGGGGCGGCATTCGAAAACCCGGCCAGGGATTTCGAAACTGTTGCTGCCCAGGGTCAGCGTCCTTCCATTCAGAACGGCCTCGTACAAGTTCATCGAGGGCGATCCGATAAAGGCCGCGACAAAGACGTTGTCAGGACGATTGTACAGGTTCTGCGGTGTGTCGATCTGCTGCAGCACCCCGCCTTTCATCACGGCCACCCGGTCACCCATCGTCATCGCCTCGACCTGGTCGTGGGTCACATAAATCGTCGTGACATTCAGTTTTCTTTGCAGGCTGGCGATCTCGGCGCGCATCTGCACGCGCAGTTTGGCGTCCAGGTTGGAGAGCGGCTCATCCATCAGGAATGCCGCCGGCTTACGAACGATCGCTCGTCCCATAGCGACGCGCTGGCGCTGCCCACCAGAGAGAAGCGCCGGTTTGCGGTCGAGCAATGCCGTCAGCTCGAGAATGCGCGCCGCCTCGTTCACGCGGCTGTCGATCTCGGCCTTGGGCAGTCCGGCCATCAGCAAGGGAAAGGCGATGTTTTCGCGCACCGTCTTATGCGGATAGAGCGCGTAGGATTGGAAGACCATGGCAATGTCACGATCCTTGGGATCGACATGGTTGACAACCCTGTCGCCGATCTTGAGTTCACCGCTGGAAATGCTCTCCAGGCCCGCGATCATTCTGAGCGCTGTCGACTTCCCACATCCCGACGGACCGACAAACACCATGAACTCGCCGTCCTTGATGTCGAAGTTGAGATCATGAAGAGCGTGAAAGCTGTTTCCGTAGATCTTGTTGATATTGCGCAATTCTATACCGGCCATGCTTGTCTCCTCATCCCTTCACTGCACCGAGCGTCAGCCCGCCGACGATCTGTTTTTGAAGTGCGAGCGTCACGATGATGACGGGCAGTGAATAGAGCACGGCCGCCGCGGTCATGGCTCCCCAGGCAAGCCCATAGACGGAATTGTATTCGGCAATGACGATCGGGGCCGTCTTGGTCGATTCAGACGTCAGCAGCAGTGCATAGAGGAATTCGTTCCAGCTGGTGATGAAGGTAAAGAGCGCGGTCACCGCGATCCCGCCCGTCATGATCGGAAGGACGATCTTGCGAAAGGCCTGGAACCGTGTGCAGCCATCCATTCGCGCGGCCTCTTCAAGCTCTTTCGGCACGCCCTCGAAAAAAGCCGACATGAGCAGCAGCGCCAGCGGCACAGCAGCCGAGGTGTGAGCGAGAACCAGGCCAGGAATGGTATCGAGCAGGCCCATGGACTTCAAAAGCTGGAACAGCGGCACACCGAGCGACACCGACGGCACCATGCGGGTGATCAGGGCAAAGAGCAGGAAAAGCGTCGTGATCCGGCGGCGATACCGGGTGGCAACATAGGCGGCCGGCACGGCCACCACCAGCGAGAGCGCGGTCGTCAGCACCGCCACCGTGAGGGAATTGACGAAGGCCTTCGGCAAAGTAGACGATTGCAAGACCTCGCGAAAATTCTCGAACGATATGACCGCGGGAAAAAAGCTCGGCGGGATCTGCTGGACATCTGCCGCCGGCTTGATCGAGGTCATCAACAGATAGATGTATGGCAGAGCGTAGGACAGCACGAGCACGAGGGCTGCCGCGTTTATCAGAATTCCGCTGATATTGAGGCGAGACGCTCTATGCATGGGCCGGCCTCCATATCTTCCAATAGGCAACGGCGGCCAGAATCATCATGACGATGAGGAACAGCGTGCCGGATGCGGAGGCCTCGCCGAGATCGCCAAATCGGACCATCCGCTGATAGATATTCATCGAGAACACTTCCGAAGCATGGCGAGGACCGCCCTGCGTCTGAATCCAGATCAGGTCGAAGGTCTTGGCCGCGTCAACGCCGCGGACGATCACCACGACGGCGATCACCGGCCGCATCAGAGGCAGGGTCACATGCCAGAATCGCTTGAGCGCGTTCGCCCCGTCGATCCGTGCCGCCTCAAGCAGATCCTTAGGAATGTTCGTCAACCCCGCATAGGAGACGAGTGCAACGAACGAGGTCGTCAGCCAGATGTCGGCAAAGGATACGGAATAGATCACGATATCCTCGTTGGAGAGCCAAGCGATCTCATTGGGGTCGCTGATCAACCCCAGGCGAACGAATCCGTAGTTCAGGATGCCGATATTGCCGACCAGCAGAAACCGCCACAGCAGGCCGGCAACGATGGGCGGAACCATCAGCGGCAGAGCGAAGATCGTGCGGTGCCAACGCGATTGGCCGACCATGGCCGAGAACAGCAGGGCCGCACAGAAGCCGAACGTGAATTCGAAAAAGAGTGCGAAGACCGAATATTGCAGTGTCCGCAGAGCGCTTTCGGCGACACGTTTCGAGGTCAGGGCATCGACATAGTTCTGCAGCCCGACCCATTCACGTATATTGGGCGTGATCGTTTCGACCTTGAAAAAGGAATCGAAGATCAGCAGCCCCACCGGGTACGCGACCAACAAGCCGAGGATCGCAACCGCGGGCGCGAGCATGCAGAGCACAAAACGGTCTTCATCCGACATGTTCGCCTCCGAAAGCTGATGGCGCGGGGTGAAAATGCACCTCCCACGATACCGAGGGAAAGATCGGACTAGTTGAGGATATCCTCGATCGTTTCCTTGGCTTCCGTGAGCGCTTCTCCGACGTCCGCCTTGCACGTCAGCGCCTGCTGGACAGCCGGGAGGACAGCTTCGTCGACGATTTCCTGATACTTTTCGTTCATCGGCCGGCCTTGCGTTGCCGGCGCGCTCAACGTTTCAAGCAGCGGCTTGAAATGCTCATAGCCGGGCTTGCTGGCGTAGCTGTTATAGGCCGAGTTCGTTGCGGCAAGGCCAAGGGGAGCCTCGATGCCCGATGCGTTGTTGGCGATTGCAAAAGCGATGAACTTCTTCGCCGCGCCCTTGTGCTGCGAAGTCGAGGGGACGACATTGTACCAGGGGCCGGGAATAGCTGCGATTCCTGCATCGCCGGCGAGCATCGGAGCGACGCCGACCTTCCCGCTGACCTTTGAATCCTCAGGCGTCATCTTATAGGCGTGCGCCCAGAATTTCATCATCGCCGTCTTGCCCTGATAGAACAGATTCTGCGCCTCGCCCCATCCGATTTCGTTGACGTTTTCCGGGACGGAGTGATCGGTGCAGTGTGGCGCGATGTAGAACTCGAGCGCCTTCTTGTGCGCCTCGTTGTCGATGATGACCTTGCCGTCATCGTCGAGGATGACGCCCGGCGAGGCCGCCTGCAGCACATGGGCCATCCATTCCTCCGAGAAGGTGCCGATCGTATTGGTGCCCCAGAAATCGACCTTGCCGTCGCCGTCGGTGTCACGCGTGAAGAATTTCGCCATATCGCGCCATTGCTGCCAGGTCTTCGGCGGAGCAAGTGGATAGCCATATTTCGCCTGGAAGGCATCTTTTTCCTCCGGCTTGTCGAAGAGGTCCTTGCGATAAAAGACGATCTCGGCATTCGCCCAGGCGGGCATTCCGATCATCTTGTCGCCAGCCTTTGCGTCGGCAAGCAAAGCCGGCGGCAGATCCTTGCGCACTGCGTCGGTGAAGAGGGGCGAGAGGTCCTCGACGTGGTTCGCGAACTTCGCGTTCCAGACCACGTCGATGGTCACGATATCGAATGCCGACGAGCCTGAGGCGATCTCGGCAGAGAACTTGTCGAAGACGCCCTGGTACGGAACGACGGTGAATTTGACCTCAATGCCGGTTTCTTTAGTGAATTTCTCGGCCACCGCCTTCTGCAGCATCTCGCCGCCGCCTTCGACGAGGATGTTGATGGTTTCGGCCTTCGCCGCGGCCGCCATGAAGATGAGCGCAAGCGCGCTGGCACCAAGCATTTTCTTCATTGATTCCTCCCTTGCTCGCCGGGGCGCTTGCGTTAGCACCCTTGCTTTCCTGGAACATAATCTCTGCATGACGACGTTGTCAACACGTGTTGTCGACGTTGTCATAGAAATATGTCGACGTTGTCAGCTAACTGGTTTAGAACGGTTTCCAAAGCAAGGAGATTGGCGGGACATGGTCAGCATTATCAGTGTCGCGAAAGCGGCCGGGGTTTCGAATAAGACAGTCTCTCGCGTCATTAACGGCGAGCCCTACGTGACAGACGAAACACGTGAGCGCGTGCAGAAGGCTATTCGGGATCTTGGCTACATCCCCAACATGGCTGCGCGCCTCATACGGTCGAGCCGTTCCAACACCTTCGGCATCATGACAGATTATGTGTCCACCACGCCCTATTCGGTCGACATTGTGCGGGGAATACAGGATTGGGCCAATACGAACGGTAAAACTATCCTGATCGCCAATACTGGCGGCTCGTCCCAACGAGAGGCGGAAGTCTGGAAAACTTTCCAGGCTCATCGGATCGACGGAGTTCTCTATGTGACAATGTACCATCGTGTCGTGGACCCCGATGCCGGCGACGTCAGCATCCCGACAGTGATGATCAACTGCAGACCACGGACAGACCAGCTATTCCCATCTATCGCGCCCGACGACTTTCAGGGTGCCAGGGATCTCACCCGCTACCTGCTCGAACGAGGGCATCGCAGGATCGGCTACATCAGGCTCAATCCCGTTCTCGTCGGCGCAGAGCTGCGCCTCAACGCCTTTCGTCAGACCGCGAAGGAATTCGGCCTCGCGGAGGATGACCTTTCCATCCGTCTTGGAATGAAGGGGCCGGTTGGCGCCGAGGAGAACTATGTCTTCGCGGCGGCGACGGAGCTGCTGCGACAAAAGGAGCGACCGACCGCGATCATGAGCGGCAATGACGAGATGGCGATTCAAATTTACATCGCTGCGTTGTCGCTGGGATTGCGAATTCCCCAGGATGTTAGCATCGTCGGCTTCGATGATTTCCGAACGGTTTCGATGGCGCTTAAACCGGAACTGACCACAGCGGCGTTGCCATATCATGAGCTCGGCTTCCAAGGGGCGGAGTGGTTGAATGGGCTGGTCTCAGGCAATAACGTCGACCCATTGAGCCGCGTTGCGCCCTGCCGACTTGTCGAACGCACGTCTGTTTGTTCGGTGTGAATCCCTGCACATGGCGATGCGGATCCCTCGCCTTGAAGGGATCACGACCAACGACCCTGTTATTACAAAATTCCTATCCAAGAGATTCAGTAGGCGAGCCGAACACTTGGCCTGGCTGGAATGACTGATTTGAGGCCGCTCGCCGACTGACGGCTTCTAGGTGCGTGAGACAGGAAGCGGCCGTTGGGAGGCGTCGCTTCGCGCGCCATAAGGAGTTTAGTCGCATCGGCAGGCGTGCGTGAGAGCGAAATGGGCAGTCAGCGGCATATCTCTTCGAGAGAGATGTCGTTTTGCAGTTAATCGTAAGCCTCTGATGTGAGCGATATCAACGACTTGGCCCGGCACATAAATTGAGAATAGGCAAATAAATTGAGAATCGCACTGAGAATTTGGCACTTAATCTGAGAACGGCCGCGATGACTAAAATGGCTGTTTTTGGCTGAGTGCATCAGCAAATAGGAGATGTTACAAAGGGTTGCCTCCGTGTCAGCAGCCGTTAAGCGCGAAGACCCGTCTAAAAGGTTCTCAGATTAAGTGCCACAACTCGCCGGACCACCGCATTCTAACGATTAAGTGCCGACCGACATGAGCAGTCGCACATCCAGCAATAGACGCAGCTCGCCCAATCGTCATCAACCAAGGGCTTGGCGCCGACAAAACCGTCGGCCGGCGCCGTGCCATTAGGTTGAGGCTGCGCCTATGCGCGATGCGGTCCTGCGAGCAATTGCAGTTCCCAAGCCAGGCTAGTGCCAGTAGCTCCGCCATGCTCGAGGATGATGTCGGCGATCTTGGCAGCGCTCTCGGAGCGCGCCCAATCGCGCTGCAGTTCGGCCATGAACACACCAGATGTCAGTGGCACGGCCCCCGCTTGGATCATGCGGGCGATTCCCATTTCGTGCGCTTCAACGCTGGTGCCGCCTGAGGCGTCCGTTACGAAGTAGACCTCATAGCCATCACCAAGGGCATGAATGACGGGGAATGCGAGGCAGACTTCCGTCCAAAGTGCGGCGATAACCACTTTCTTGCGGCCGGTACCCTTAACCCATTCGACGCAACGCTCGTCTTCCCAGGTATTGATGAACGTGCGGTCGATTGGGGTCTGCTCCGGAAAGACATCCGTGATCTGCTTGAAGATCAGACCGCCTCTGTCCTTGAGAACGCTTGTCAGAAGCGTGGGGACACCGAAGGCCTTGGCTGTTTTGGCGAGCGAAACGGTGTTGTTGATCATCGTGGCAACGTCAACATTCTTGGCGGCCGCAGCCTGGAAAGGCTGGTGATCAATGAGCATCAGGACGCAGTTGTCCGGCGTCAGCATTGCCTCAAGCCCGGTCTTCGAGAAAGTTACGCTTGTCATTGCTATTCCTTAATTAAAACAGATGGTTACCCGTGCGCTGGATTTCGGAATACAAGCTGCCACGAGCTCACTTTGTGAAAAAGTGCGATAAAATCGTTCACGGGGTGCGATAAATCGAACGTTGCGTGCTGCAGATTAGAGCTCTGCGAATCCAGCAAGCTTAGAGAGCATGAACGTCGCAGGTCCCCAGTGCCCAATCTGGAACTTGGTTGGCGAACGTCTCCATGAGGAACGTTCCTGCGGGTCCCGGTGGAGTGTCAGATCGGTGGATGGCAAAAAAGCGATAATTCCCACCTTTGATGTCCGGCAAGTCAATCTTTACCAGGCGGCCTGATACCAGGTCATCTCGAACCATCGGCACAGGCATGTTGCCCCAACCGAGGCCCTCGAGAAGCAGCATGTGCTTTGTCGAAAGATCGGCAACACGCCAGGTGTGGGTTGCAACCACCCCTAAATCTACGCCCTTCGTGCGCTCCGACCGGTCAGTCAAAACGATCTGAATATGCTCTCGGCCAGCACCGATGCGCTTGTCGCTGGCAAGCGCCAGCGGGTGACCGGGCGCAGCAACAGGAATCAGTTCGACGCTGCCTATGCCCATCCTCTCGAGCCCGTCGATGTCCACGTCGGGCGGGCCGCAAACGCCAATAGACGCAGCTCCATTCAACACGAGTTCTGTCACGGCCCCCAGACCCTCGGTGCGAATATGCAGCGGAATGGCTGGAAACTTGCTGCTGAAGCTCTTCAATGCCTCAAGCACTCGGGAAGCGGGCAACATCGCGTCGAGGGCGATTGACAGGCTGGGCTCGAGGCCCTGCAGGAGACCCTGCGCCTTGGCTCGGAGACGGTTCACTCCGTTGGCTACCGATCTGGTCTCCGAGAGCACAATCCGTCCCGCATCCGTAAGACACGGCCTGCGTGTGGAATCCCGATCGAATAAGGCAAAACCGAGCTGCGCCTCCAGATTCGCGATGGTGTAGCTAACCACGGATGTAGCCCGGTTAAGCTTGCGGGCAGCCCCCGCAAAGCTCCCTACGTCGACCACGGTCAGAAAAACTTTCAACTGATCAAAAGTAGGTGTCCCCGGACCCTTCATGCAAACCCCATTCTCTCTACTGCATTCCACCCTCCCTGATGCCGATTTGATTTCCTCTACCCTGCTATTGCAATAGCGAGATGATCCCGGCGTAGCCATCGCTCACGAATCTTCGTGGACTGGACCGCTGTTGGCTGCGCAGCTTCAGCAGCCAGCCCCGTTTTTGTGGAGGCGCAATTTACCAAGCCGCAATGGGCGTCTTCGCGTCTTGAGCCTGAAAATGTTCAATCAGAAAGTGGCCGGCGGGCCCCGGCGGTGTATCAGTTCGGTAGATGGCCTGTAGCCGGTATGGCCCCCCCTTGCAATCGGGCAGGTCGAGTTGAACGAGCCGGCCAGCTGCCAGATCGTCACGCACCATCGGCTCGGGCATATTCCCCCAGCCGATCCCTTCCTTGAGAAGCATGTGCTTGGCGCCGAGGTCGGCAAGCCGCCATGTGTGAGTGCCGACCACTGCGAATTCATGGCCTTGAGTGAGTGGGGAGCGATCGGTGAGCACGAGCTGGATATGACTGCGGGCAGCACCCGGAGCATGAGAGCCGCCTGCAAGGGGATGGTCAGGCGCGGCAACCGGCACGAGCTGGACGAAGCCGACGCCAATACGCTCCAGACCCAAGACGTCAACATCCAGTGGTCCGCTAATTCCGACTGTAGCCGTGCGGTTCAGAACGATTTGCGTCACCGCGCCAAGTGCCTCGACGTATAGCCTCAGCGACACGCTCGGGAATTCCTTACGGAAGGCCTTCAGTGCATCCATCACGCGTGAAGCGGGCAACATGACATCGAGAGCAAGGTGCACCTCCGGTTCTATGCCACGCAGCATGCTTTTGACCTTGGCACGCAGATTATCGATTCCATGCGAAACGCTCCGCGCTTCAGCAAGGACCGTCCGTCCCTCGAGCGTGAGTTGCGGTTTCTTCGTCGACAGCCGATCAAACAGAGTCACTCCGAGCTGGGTCTCGAGATTGGCGATCGTGTAGCTGATGACGGAGGTCGCACGATTGAGCTTGCGGGCGGCCGCCGCGAAGCTGCCGGTCTCCACGACCGCGATGAAGACGCGCAGTTGATCAAGCGTGGGCTGCCCTGGGTCAGACATTTCGAATTCCTCGACCTTTTTGAGCGAAATTATCTGAGTTTTCCGAAACGTCCAGTGCTCCTACCTTCAAATCACCAACTCACCAAGCCAAGGAGCTGGCGATGTCTCATATCTCGACAGCCGATATCGAGCAGGTCATTCTGCCCTCAAGCCGCGATCTCGGCGGCTTCTCGGTTCGTCGGGCACTGCCTGCGCCGATGCGGCAGATGGTCGGCCCCTTCATCTTCCTCGACAGCTTCGGCCCGGTACGCTTCGGCGAGGGCGAAGGTATCGATACCCGACCTCACCCGCATATCGGTCTTTCCACCCTGACCTATCTGTTGGAGGGCGAACTCACGCACCGCGACAGCGAGCATTATGTGCAATCGATCCGCCCCGGAGAAGTCAATGTGATGGTCGCGGGCGCCGGTATCGTCCATTCCGAGCGGACTCCAGAGCATCAACGTGCGACTGGCGGGAAGCTGGCCGGGCTGCAGAGCTGGATTGCCCTCCCAAAGAAATCAGAAGAGACCGCACCGCTTTTCCAGCATCTCGACGCAGGCTCGCTGCCAACCGTTAGCGGCGAAGGTATTGGCATGAAGCTGTTGGCTGGCAACTTGCATGGTCGTCAGTCGCCAGCCACGGTGTTTTCTGATCTCTTCGCCGCCGAGGTCCATCTTGAGGCGGGTGCCCGGTATCGGATCGATGGCGAACATGTCGAGCGGGCGATCTTTGTCGTCGCCGGCGCCCTCGAGATCGTGGGGCAGGACGGCAATTTCGGCCAGGATCGTCTTCTCGTCTTCAAGCCTGGGTCGGAAATCGTCGTTAAGGCGACCGAGCCCGCCCGTTTTCTCGCCTTCGGCGGCGAGCCGCTTCCCGAGAAGCGATTTATTCGCTGGAACTTCGTCGCAACCGATCAGGAGCGCATCCGACATGCGGCCTATCTCTGGCGCGAGCGCCGCTTCCCCGGCGTGCCCGACGACGACGAATTCATACCCCTTCCTGAAAACTTCCGCTGACTTCACCCATCCAACCACCTCACAGGAGATTTTCGCATGGCTACTTATGCAATCATCGGCGCCGGCGCTATCGGTTCGGCCCTCGCAGAACGCTTCAATGCCGCTCAGATCCCGACTGTCATCGCAAACAGCCGCGGTCCCGCCTCGCTTTCCTCTATCACCGACCGGTTCGGCGGCTCGGTCAAAGCAGCGGAGTTGAAGGATGCCTTGCAAGCTGATGTCGTCATTCTTGCCGTTCCATACGACGCCATCCCGGAAATCGTCACGCAGGTCAGCGACTGGGGTGGCCGCATCGTCGTGGACGCATCGAACGCCATTGATTTTCCGGCGTTCAAACCGCGTGATCTCGGCGGCCGGCTGTCCACGGAGATCGTGTCCAAGCTCGTGCCTGGGGCAAAGGTGGTAAAGGCTTTCAACACCCTGCCTGCTGCTGTTCTTGCCGCTGATCCGGATAAGGGAGCCGGTAGTCGCGTGTTGTTCCTGTCCGGCGACCATTCGGACGCCAATAGGCAGGTCTCGGAGTTGATTGCAGCGCTCGGATTTGCCCCCGTCGATCTCGGCACGCTGGCCGCATCCGGTCCTATCCAGCAGTTTGGAAGGCCGCTCGTCGCGCTAAATCTGCTGAAAGACTGACGTTATGCGGCTCGCCCGTGCTCAGACGGGCGAGCCGTCCGGACGATTAAACCAAGGTTGAAACCGGCATGGGGCCCTCCATCAGCTTCTGTCGGCTGTTCTGTACGGTCACGATGAATGGACTCTCCAACTATGCCGCCACTCTCAAGAACTGGATCGCGGCCACATTAGTAACTCGCCAGGAAGGCCGTCTGAGTGATGGAGAAAACCAGTGACAAGTTCGTAGGTCTCGGTCGAGGGACCCCTGCGTGGTTCACGTGCGCGGCTTAGATTCTGTCGGTCGGGATCCTGGGCCAGCTTCTCAGCGCTGCCTGGCGCTCTTCCGCGACAGCAGCTTATGGGGTCTGCACGCCGTGCTTGGTGGCGCGTTGTCGTTTCCCGCCGTAAGCCTTGTGGCCGGAGCGCTCTTCTTTCCCGGTTGAGAGGCTTGTGCTGGTGAGCAGACCTGAGCTCCCTGCTCACCTCCTCCAGGTCATCCTGGCAGCGGACAGCATGCCGTTGCCGCTTTCCTTCCATCCGGTCAACGGCGCGGTAAGCCTGGTTCTCCTCGCCCAGGTCGAACGCCACCGCTCCCAATCCTTGGCTGAAGACACTGCAACGGCGAAAGCCCGTCCCGGCTCTTCCTGTGGCAGGGCCGGGAAGTCGCCCAGCCGGTCACCGGAAGCCTGGTCGTCAACAATGGCGATACGATAAAACAGGTGGCGCTTGCCGGACCCGGTATCTCCCGACTGGGACTCTTTCACGTCGCGACCGATCTCGCCACCGGAAGGCTCGTGCCTCTGCTTGAAGACTGCAATCCAGGTGATCTGGAACTGATCTACGCCATCCATGTAGGCAGCGGACCGCTGCCCCGTCGGGATGGAGCCTTCATTCAGTACATGATCGAGATGGTGGAGCAGTCGCCGCTCCTGAAGGCATCCTAACTAAGCCTATGTTGGGATTTCCTGGTTACGGCGTCAGTAGCGCTCGAGCCGCTAGGCCACGCAGATGAACTGCCGCACACCATTGCCATGCACATTATCAGAGCGCTCAACGCCCGAAGCAGTCGCCATGTAGTTGTTTGGAACTCAGTGCGTCGCGAACGGCTGTAGCAGGCGGCAACATGCCAATCTGATCGAACGTAACACAAGAGATTATCCGCCTATCCCGAAATGTCGAAAACCGGGAAGTTGTCTCCATCGAATTCCTCATTAACCGATGGAGACCAAATATGACCAGAGTACTCGTTCTTTACTATTCCTCTTATGGCCATATCGAAACCATGGCTGGCGCAGTGGCCGAAGGCGCACGCAGCACCGGCGCTGAGGTGACAATCAAGCGGGTACCTGAGACCGTGCCGCTCGAAATCGCCGACAAGGCCCACTTCAAGCTCAACCAGGCCGCACCCATCGCGACCGTGGCGGAACTCGCCGACTATGATGCGATCATCGTCGGTACCGGCACTCGATTTGGCCGTATGTCGTCCCAGATGGCGGCGTTTCTCGATCAGGCCGGCGGCCTTTGGGCACGCGGTGCCCTCAACGGCAAGGTTGGCGCAGCCTTTACCTCGACAGCAACTCAGCACGGCGGCCAGGAAACCACCTTGTTTTCGATCATTACCAACCTCATGCATTTTGGCATGGTGATCGTCGGCCTGCCCTACAGCCACCAGGGCCAGATGAGCACGGAAGAGATCGTTGGTGGCGCTCCTTATGGCGCAACGACGGTTGCTGGTGGCGACGGGTCGCGCCAGCCTTCGCAGATCGAACTCGCTGGTGCCTACCATCAGGGCGAGATCGTCGCTCGCACAGCAGCAGCGCTCGTCGCAGCCCGCAGCTAAAGCTCCCAATCCACTCATAAATTCAGCTCCAACCAAACCGGCCGATCGCGATCGCTGGCAAGGAGAAGTCATGTCCACACTTTTCTCAAACAAGGTCGTCGCTGTCACCGGTGCGGGCTCGGGGATCGGCCGGGCGATTGCCATCGGGCTCGCTCGTGACGGCGCGACAGTACATCTCGCTGATCGCGATGCCGACGGGCTCGCCAAGACCGCCAACCTCATCCGCGCCGAAGATGGCCAGGCGTTCATCACTGAACTCGACGTCGCGAGCGAGCTTCAGGTCGTGGGATGGGTCGAGCAGATTGACGCTGCATCCGGTCGGCTCGATGCCGCCTTCAACAATGCCGGCATCACCGGTCCTGCGAAGCGGATTGAAGACTATCCGCTGGAAGACTTTCAACGGGTCATCGCCGTCAATCTGCAGAGCGTGTTTCTAGGGATGAAATACCAGATCCCCCTGATCAAGCGCAGCGGTGGCGGGTCGATCGTCAACACGGCCTCTGTCGCAGCGCTGACCGGTCCTGGAGGCATGAGCGCCTACGCCGCCTCCAAGCACGGCGTGCAAGGCCTGACCCGCGTTGTCGCGATGGAAAATGCTGCCCATGGCATCCGCGTCAACGCGATTGCCCCAGGCTGGACTGAAACGCCAATGGTCGTGGCAAACAGCCAGCAGAACCCAAGTTTTGCAGCACTTGCCCAAAACGCCATTCCCGCCAAACGCGGCGGCAAGCCGGAGGAAATCGCGGCCGCCGCGATCTGGCTTTCCTCTGACGCCGCCTCCTATGTCACCGGACACATGCTGACCGTCGATGGCGGCATGACGATCGGTGGTTTTGAACTCTGACACAGAGCCGAGGAAAGGATCATCCCATGTCAGACCAATATGACGCACTGAAATCAATCGTCCGGCGCAATACGCTCGAAGTACAGTCCGGGGGCAACTTTGAACTGTTCGACGAGCTCTTTGCCGACGACTTTCTTGACCACACGCCTCAGCCGGGCGGAACACCAGACAAGGAAGGTGCGCGCCGCCTGTACCACGCGCTCCGCGAAGCCTTCCCCGATTTCCATGCCGAAATCCATTGGCAAGCGGTCGATGGCGATATCGTCACGACCTTCAAGACCTACCACGGCACGCATCGGGGCGTGGTCCTCGGAGTTGAGCCAACCGGCCGGCGGATCAAGTTTGAAACCGTCGACGCAATGCGCATTCGCAACGGCCAGATCGTCGAACACTGGGGTGTCGCCAACCTCTACTACCTCCTGCAGCAACTCGACGCCCTGCCTTCCTCGGCTCCCAAAGTGCCGGAACACTAAGGATCACCACAATGAGCAACAGCAATATTCTCGACGGCAGGGTCGTCATCGTCACCGGCGCATCGAGCGGTATCGGCCGCGCCATCGCCGTCCGGGCTGCCGAACACGGCGCCAAAGCAATTATCGTCTCTGACGTCGTAGAGGCACCACGCGAGGGCGGTGAACCAACCGCCTCCGAGATCAGGAAACTGGGAGCGCAATCCGTTTTCGTGAAAGCAGACGTCAGCCGCAAGGCCGACAATGACGCCCTGGTTGCCGCAGCAGAGGAGTTCGGTGGCGTCGATGTCATGGTGGCAAATGCAGGCATCACGCTGAAGACAGACGGTGCGGAGGTTCCAGAAGACGATTACCGCCGCCTGATGTCGGTCAACCTTGATGGTCCATTGTTCGGCGCCCAGGCAGCTGCGCGCCAGATGAAGGCACTGAACAAGCAGGGCAGCATTGTCCTCATGGCGAGCATGGGTGGGATCTCTGGCGCCGGCATCACCGTTGCCTACTCCACAAGCAAGGGCGGTGTGGTGCTGATGGCGAAATCACTGGCCGACGCTCTTGGACCCGACGGTATCCGCGTCAATGCAGTCGCACCCGGCACCATCGACACGGAGCTTCTTCGCACGAGCCCAGGTATCGCCCAGGCCTCCGAGGGCTTTCGTCAAAGGACGCCGCTTCGGCGGCTTGGCAAACCGTCAGAAGTCGGAGATGCTGTGGCTTTCCTTGGATCGGACCTGTCGAGCTATGTGTCAGGAACCGCCCTTCTTGTAGACGGAGGCCTTCTCTCCGTCATATAAGTTTTTCGACACTCCAGTCGGACCCGCGCCCTCAACAGCGCGGGTTTTTCTTTGCCTCATCATTCGATTTTCTCGACGATTATCGGCGAAATTATCCAGCTTTTTCGTTCACCCGGATAATGGCAATTTCTTCTCACGACGAAGCCACCGTGGCGACGTCCCAACTTAAGGAGAACGTCGATGTCTTATTCAGATGCAATTGCTCAGCGCGTTGAAACTCTTTCCCAGTCGGCACTCTTCAATGGCGTCACGTCTCTCGCCGGCCGTATCTTGCTCGCTGCAATCTTCCTTCTTTCCGGCATCAGCAAGATTTCGGATCCGGCTGGGACGATCGGATATATCACTGTGGTTGGCCTGCCCTTCCCGCCGCTGTCCTACGGTGCAGCCGTCGTTATCGAAATCCTGGGCAGCATTGCCCTGATCCTCGGCTTCCAGACCCGTATCGTCGCTCTGATCCTTGCCCTGTTCAGCCTTGCCACGGCGCTGGCATTCCACAACAACCTCAGCGACCTGAACCAGTTCATCCACTTCTTCAAGAACGTCGCAATGGCGGGTGGCCTCCTGCAGGTCGTGGCATTCGGTGCGGGTCGCTTCAGTCTCGATGCCCGCCGCTAACTCTCCGCATAAGCTACAAAAAGAGCCCGGACCTTGACCCGGGCTCTTTTTGCGTTTCTATGATCCGGTCGTCATACATGCGGCGCCGATCGCTGCTGGAAACCTCTGATCTCGACGTCGGTGACACAGAGATCAGGCACCTTCACCAGAAAATCCCGCACATACGAAGTCGCCATGTGTTCGTCGAAGTCCGATGGATAGCGCCAGTCTTCCACCACCATCCAATCGTTAGACGATTCCATTGACTGGTGGATCTCGTATCTAAGGCTGCCCGCTTCCTGTCGCGATGGCGAAACAAGCGCCAGAAGTGCTGCGCCAAGATCCTCAGATCGACCGGGCTTTGCCCTGAAGAACGCTACGTTGGTCAGTTCGGCCATGTCCGTACTCCCTGCCAGCCTCGAAATTCATACGCCGTCGATTGCAATGATCCTCGACCTGGCCGCGGCCTGCCGCTGGGCAGCGAGCGGTGCATATTCAGGCGACGCGAACAGTCGACGGATCGCTTGCCTGTCCGGGAACTCGATGATGAGCATGTTGGTAGCCTCCCAGCCTTCGAGCCCAAGCGGTGCGGCATCGAAGGCGATCAGACGACCTCCCGCTTTGGCGACGAGCGGCAGTGCCTTAGACCGATAGTCTTCGATCGACTTCGTATCTTGGATGTCTAGGTCAACGACGAGGTAGGCAGACATATGATTTCTCCTTCGATTTGGTGATATAGGTTGAAGTGGAGGACGACGCCTCCTCAGGGGAGGTGACGCCATTTGACCATGCGGTCTTTGAGATCGAGCGTGCCGCCGTCGACGGTGAAGGTACCGTTACCTCGGTGATGCATCATTCGACGCTCTTTGCGGCTCTCGTTGATCCAGATCCTCCTCGCCCCAAGGATGAAGAGGTTGTAAGGGTCGCAGAGCCTAGTATCGACGACCCGGCATTCGATGTTGGCCAGGCAGTCGGTGAGGAGCGGGGCTGACACGTCCTTGGCAGGTCGCGTCTTGAGGCCGTATCTCTGGAATTTATCCACCCGATCCCCAGAACAGTTCCCGACGTCCACAACGGTTTCTGCGAGATCGAGACCGGGTACAGCGATGACACATTCTCCGGTTTTCCGGAGAGCCTGATAGCTGTGATCCCAAGGCCCAATGACACAACCGATGAGCGGCGGCTCGTGCTGGATCATCATATGGAAGCCCATCGTCATCACGTTGGGCCTGCCGTTATCGCTGGTGGAGACCATGACGATCGGGCCAGGTTCCAGGACGCGATAGGCTTGAGATGCGAGTACTTCCTTCATGTCAATCTCCCTTGAGAGGTCCCTGCGTTAAAGCAGGGACCCGTCAGGGCCGGCCTGTTACCAGCCCTGTTCTACTGGCAGGACGAACAGCTCTGCGACGTCCACATGAGCCGGGGCCTGGGCTGCAAAGACGATGGTGTCGCCAATGTCCTCGCCCTGGAGGAAGGTCATCTGGCTAGCCAGTTCGTCCATCTGCTTGCGGTAGCCCGGCTCAGTGATGTGATCGTAGAGCTCAGTGGCCACCGCGCCTGGCTGGATGCAGGTCACGCGAATGCCGTGCTTCTGGCCGACTTCCATGCGCAGGCCGTCGGAGAAGGCCGTGACCGCATGTTTCGTGGCACAGTAAACCGACAGCCCCTTGAAGACCTTGCGGCCTGCGATCGAGGACATGTTAAAGACGTGGCCGGAATGCTGCTTGATCATTTGTGGCAGAACAGCGGCCGTCGTATTGAGCAGACCCTTCACGTTCACGTCCACCATCCGGTGCCACTCGTCGACCTTGAACTGATCGATATCGGAAAGCGGCATAAGACCGGCATTGTTGACGAGGATGTCGATCGAACCATAGGCATCAACCAGCTTCTTGACGCCCGCTTCGACCGAGGTCGTGTCAACCACGTCCATTTCGATCACGAGAGCTTCACCGCCCTTGGCTTCGATCTGCTTCTTGATATCCTCGAGCTTCTCGGTGCGGCGGGCAGCGATGCCGACCTTTGCGCCGGCTTCAGCAAGCTTGACGGCGGTAGCAGCGCCAATGCCACTCGATGCACCAGTGACCAGTGCGATCTTTCCGTTGAGGTTAGTCATTGTCTTCACTCCTTGTCTTGAAGCCCACCACCGCGGTGGGCGTTTCGTTTTGACAAGGAGGAAGCTAAGCCTTTCATCGGCGCCCTTCTCTCGGGGCCTTGCTCGACCTGTCGCGATCTTGCTCGAAATCGCGACAGGTCAAAAAACTAGCCTTGCCGATAGTGGCTCGGCGGCAGGCCGGTCTCCCGGCGGAATACCTGCGCGAAATGGCTTGGGCTGGAATAGCCAACCGACATGCCGATCTCGATGATGCTCGTATCCGTCTCCTGCAGGAGAAGCTGCGCTCGGGCAACGCGCTGGCGAATGAAGTAGCGCGAGGGCGAGAGCCCTGTCGCCTTCTTGAACAGACGGCTGAAATAAAATTCGCTCATGCCCACCGTTTCGGCAAGCTGTGCGAGATTGAACGGCTCGGCTAGATGTTCTTCGAGGTAGGCGACGGCCCGACGAAGCTTGAAGCCGGGAAGCGCATTTTGGTGATCGTCGGCAGCTTCAGTCGCGGCATAATTCCGGATCAGATGCACGGCGAGGGTCTGGGCAAGGCCTTGGATGAACAGCTGGCTCCCCTTCCCTTCAGACGCCAGCTCCTGATGGATCAATGCAAGAAGGTGTGACAGCTGCGTGTCCTTGCCCCCGGAGATGTCGCGCAGTGCAGGAGGGGCGGCGCAGCCCAACACATCGTAGGCGACGCGCTCGAACAGCGGAACGGAGAGATAAAGATGCATGACCTGGAAGGGCGCTTCTCCGAGCGCCCGCCAACGCATCTCATAGGGCGTGGGGGAACGAGTCAGAAAGAAGTCGCCTACGGTGACTGTGTTTGCGACCCAGTCACCGTCAAGGTCCCGCTCTTCGACGACGGCCTCTCCCGACATCACCCAGACGATCAGGGGTTCTGCAACCGCGGGAACGAGAAAGGCCTCCTGCTTATCGAGACGAGAATAGACCTGCACGAACATGTCGGTCCACGCCGGACTATCGCCACTGACAAGCGTGCGACCGGCTATATACTGTTCAAGCCCGAGCGGTGACGTCCGCTCGGGCCTTGCAATAACCTCTTCCAGTTCAGGCACGAGGGTCGCTGGATAAATGGGCTTACCGGTATCAGCCGGCATTGAAGGCAATACGTTTTGACGAGATGCTTCGATGTTTGCCAACGCGGATCCTCTCTTAGACGGGGATAGCTGCCTTAAGATTCCATGGAGCTTCAATGGAACATGTCCCTGCTCACTTCTGCGCCCGCAACCACCATCAATGATGCACTGCGGCATTTGGGTTCGTCCGATATGAAAACAATGCCGGTCTCGTTCAACCCTCGGCGGCAAGTGAAATTCGCATCTGCGTCGCAAGCCGGTTTCTCCAGGTTAGCGGCGAAATTGCGAAAGCTGCAGACAGCATCTTTTTCCAGGAGCGAACCTAAGGTCGCCCCCTCTCCCGGTACTGTTCGAATGAAAGTGACTGCTGCATCGCTGAACATGATCTGCTCCATTGGTGGTTCGATGAAGCAAATGCCGCCCATGACGGCCGATGAACGGGAGAACGACGCTCCAGTCAAATTGGTTGATTCTGCAAAGCTTGGTGCATGGCGCCACAAGGTCGCTCGTGAAAAAGACCGGCCCGCCGCCAGAGCGGACCGGAGGCGCTATGGCCTCAAACGATCAGTAGGAGGACATGATATAGTCTTCCGTGATCATGAAGGATTGTCGTCCGCGTGCCTGGCTTCAAACAACGCCATGCGCTCCTGAGCAATCAGCAGAGCTTTTTCGATCAATGGATAGCCGGCATAGGGAATGACGTTGAAGAGGGTCTCGACAATCTCTTCTCTGGCGGCCCCGAGATTGAGAGCGGCATCGATATGGACGCCAAGTGGCTTCTCTGCCGCGACGGTTCCCTGGGCGGCGAGAGCGGAGATCGCACCCAACTCACGCATCTTGGGATTGAGGGCCGGGCGGTAGAAGATATCGCCGTAGCAGTGGGCGACTATAAGTCTTCCGAGATCAGGAGCGATATCCTTGAAACTATCGACCACATCGGCCCCGGATCCTCCCGATGTCGCCGCAAGCGTTGCGGCGCCCCGCATGAAGCGCTTATCATCATACCTTATGGCATCGACTCTTTTTTGGACCCTCGCTTCGGGCCGCTCCTGTGCCTCCAGGACATTTCTTGCTCTGCCGGCAGCGTTTAGCGCGGCAGGGAACCCGGAATAGACGCTCAGTTGGATAACCATTTCGACAATGTCACTATCGGTTGCACCCGCAGCCAATGCCGAAGCGATATGGGCGTCAAAGTTCGCCCCTACCTTCCCCCGCGCCGCCAGCATTGCGGCAGACGCAAGATGGGCCAGCCTGGGCTCCAGATGCACCGCGCCGAACATCTCCTCGTCGAGAACCTGTTGGCGCCACTTCAAGAACGCAGGCGCAATCCGATCGAGGACAGCGAGACGGTCAGAGGGGAAGTCCGGGATAGCAGCTGATGCCTGAGCCTCAGTAGCGTTTTTGGTTTCGTGCCGGGCGGCGAGAACGTCTCGGACGATCGGAACGGCGTTGATCGCCGTCGGGAATCCGAGAAGACCCGCGGAAATAAACAACAGGTCGACGACATCATCGCGGGTTCCCCCGGCGTTCAGCAATCCATTGAGGTGAAAAGAAAGCTGAGACTGTGCCGATCCATGGGCCAACAATGTGGCGGCAGTCAGAATCTGCCGTGTCCGCAGATCCAAGCCATCCCGCGACAACACATCGCCATAGGGATATTGAATGGTGAAGCGAGCCAAATCTCCCGAGAAGCTGGCAAGATGGCTTATCGGCCCCCCAAAATTCTCACCCCCGATCTGTTTCAGAACGGCAAGACCCCGCAGGAGTCTCTCCCTCTCTCGTGGCGAAGCCAAGTTCTCGAGCTGCTGCTCGATATCGGTCGTTGTCATCGCTTTCTTCCTTGAATCTGTTTTTTCCGGGTGCCGGCGATCGCATCGCGCGAAAGAAAATTAGAGCACGCCGGCACTGCATATGCAGGCGTGATCATTCGTGGACTACCGCTTGCGGTACAGAACCATTCCGGCATGGTGCAGGATGTCATCGACAAAATCGCCGTCGGCCGTAAAGCCGGTATCGTCCCAGTACTCGATATGATTTCCGGACACCTCGTATCGTCCTTGATAGGCGCTTTCGCGTGAACCGCGCGCCTCGTCGTAGCGGCCATTCGGGAGCAACTGGTGCCGGATGCGACCGTCTGCAGTCTCCCACATGCCGACATAAGGGTGCGAGAATGCTTGGGTGGTCATTGCGCCGGCTCCGTCTTGCCCAGGAAAGACTGAATGGTCTCTGGCTCGACGACCCAGGCGTAGTTCAGTTCATGGCGGATCTTCCATTTGCCGCCGGTGCATGCCCAGCCGAGCTGCGAGCGACCATCAAAAGCGATCACCTTGCCGTCGAGACGATCGATGCGGCCGACGAAGCCAAGCGTCGTCGAAGCAACGGTGTCGCTGACGATCGCGTCGTGACCGCCGGTTAGACCGTGGCGAACCGATCGGGCAGCGTTCTGCAACGCCTCCCAGTTCGCTCCATAGCGGGCGGAGTGGTCAAAGAGCTGTGTGCTGCCAGGCGCGAAATTGTCGTAGAAAACCCCTTTGGTGTTTTCCAGGTCGTAATACCGGTTCAGCTTTTCCGCGAACACGAACTTGCCGTCGCCTTCATGGCGTTCCCAACCCTCCATGATCCAGTCGGCATGGAGTGCGAGAGGAGCATCGGCTCCTTCCCGAGGGCAGGAGCTATCCTGCGCAGCGACAGGTTCGGCGCAGAGGCCAAGAGCCAAAGCCGCGGCGAGTCTGAATTTGATGTGTGTCATGGGAATATCTCCTTCGATGCTCGGTCTTCGTGTCTGCCGTGCCGCTAGGGCGACTGTCGGCCACGAGCAATAGGTAGACAAATTCGATTGTCGCTTGTATTCCCTTTCTGCTAACGTGATTGGTTAGTGAGAAACGACAATGACAATCGATCTAAACTTGGTTCCAGTGTTTCTCGCAGTCGCAGAAGAGGGGAATTTCAGGGCGGCCGCTGATCGCCTCGGCGTCACTCGCTCGGCCGTGAGCCAAGCGATCAGACGGCTTGAGGATATTTGCGGCATCGCGCTGGTCAGCCGCACGACGCGCAGCGTGCGGCTGACCGAGGCGGGCAACCGCTTCCGTGAAACGCTGGCTCAGCCAATAGCCGACGTAAAATCCGCATTCGAGAACGTGGCGGGTGACGCCAGACCCAGCGGCTTGCTACGGATCGCGGTCACATCGATTGCGGAACAATTTCTTTCCGGCCCGCTGATCGCGTCTTTCGCCGAAGCCCATCCCGGCATCACGATCGATGTCACGGTTACCGACGACATATTCGATATCGTTGCCGCCGGCTTCGATGCAGGAGTTCGGCTGGGTGAGGTCATCGAGCAGGATATGGTCGCGGTGCCACTAACCAACAAAGAGCGAGAAGTGGTGGTCGCGACACCGAGATATTTCGAGATCCACGGAATGCCACGGCATCCTCGGGAACTGGTGCGTCATCGCTGTATCGGTTGGCGGCCTTCTCCAAGTGCAGCGCCGTACCGATGGGAGTTCGAGGAGGCCGGCATAACTTTCGACGTTGCTGTTGATCCGCAGATTACCACAAACGATCTGCAACTGATGATCCGGACTGCGCTCGCTGGCGGCGGTATCACATTCGCATTGGAAGAGACGTTTCGCCCATACATCGATCGTGGCGATTTGATCACGGCGTTGGACGAGTATCTGCCGCCGTTCCCAGGGTTCTTCCTCTATTTCCCCAATCGCCGGAATATGGCGCCTAAGCTGCGCGCACTTATTGACCATGTTCGCGCGTACCGAGTGACCAAACTCTAGCTGCTCGCTGGCCAGAGCTGGCTGGTTTTTTGCGTCGCGTGTCGCTTTCCATTTAATTGCCAGACTCTAGTTGCAATAATTTCAAACAGTTAGTCACGCACACATAAATTGAGAATTGCCACTTAATTTGAGACATACGGCGGCCATTTGGCATTTAATTTGAGAAACCAACGCCGGAGCGTGATCGCACGGCTACTATGAAGAACGAAGACAAAGATACGTAAATACAATGAGATAGCAACAGTGTACGGCAGTCAGCCTGAGAATTCTGACCGCTCGATTCTCAAATTAAATGCCAAATCAAAGCGAAACAGCCGCATTCTCACAGTTATCTGCCAAGCCACAACCCCACTGCGCTTGTGCCAGGGATAGTGTCCTCGATCGGACCGAGCACCCTGACCGATACCGGCGCCGAGCCAAGGGCAGCACCGCTGGATTTATCGGACAGCCGTCCAAGGGCTCCCACCGTGCTTCCGCGATTATCGCGCAGTTTTTTGAGAATGTTCGCCCAGCTTCCGGACAGCTTCCACGAGCGCCCGCCATCGGGTTTCTCGTAAGCGTCACATCATCAAACGCGTCGATAAGCGAACTCAGATAGAGTTCGCCCTCGTGACTGCCCTTAACTTCCCCGAGTTGTGACATTCCGGCGACCGACGATGTCCATTCCCGTGGTGTCCCGTCAAAGCGGCCCATCCCGTTGTGATAGACGGTCCCAACGCTCCAATATCGGCCGAGCATGTCGGTGAATTGCTTACACCCCGATGTGATCGTCATCGGGGTGTGTAAAGACGATCCAGTCGAGGTGGAATGTTCGGTCGGCGTTGGCAGCGCCGCGGAACATCCAGCCGTGGTCTTCGAAAGCCATCCATGCCATGAAGTCGACAGCCGTCCGCCCGCTGTTCGTGTTGATGAATCCGCTGCGGGCGGGACCGAGATCAATGGCCGCCCATCTGCCGTCGGGAAAACGGATCAGGCTGGCGTCGCCCTGACCGACATCGATCTGCCAGACATTGAGGATTGGCTCGTCGGTAAGTCGTGCCTTCGGTATCTCGAGGATATGGCCCTTCGCAGAGACCTCCACTTTGCTGCCGACGAACTTGCGGACGAACACAACATCGCCCCACAACATCGCAGCCTCTTTCCAGGCATCGCGCTTCCTTCGGCCCTTACCGGCGGTTCCTTCCCCAGAACTTTTGCCTTAATCTGGTACTTGCCGTTGCAGTCGTCTATAAACGCAATCGCATTTTCCTGTATCGGCATGGCCGTTGCCCCCCACTGCGATTGAGTTGTGACCTACCACAATTTGCAGTAGTTTTCTATGTCGGGTTGTTTGTGGAGCCTGCTCCAACTGCCGAGAAGCATTTACATGTTACGCGAGGGCGTAGGGCCGGTCATGCTCGAATGCAGACCCGATGTGCTCTATCTCGTAGTGTTTCCGAGAAGCTCGTTTCCAGAAACGCCCGGTGCCAATCGTCGCGTAGCTTTCATCTTGCGCAGCGTTGGAGCCGGCTCCGGCGATGGTCCCGGCATAGGCTGCCGGGGTACGGTATACGAGCGACGAGTGCGGCGGGAATGTATTGTAGGCGTAGATCCATTCGGAAATGGCACTGCGGGCGTGGCCGAGCCCGCAGAAGAGGCTCTCGCTCAGCAGTTCGTCGCGTACGGCTTATATCAAAGCATCGCCCAGTTGGCCGTTCATAACTCATCCCTCTCAAGCGAGCAGGCTTCAAGATCGTTTTCGTCGAATACCACCTCAGCGACTGCATACGGAGGGTCGGTAAACCAGCCCGCCACATTTGCCTGCTCATACGTGAGCGTTTCGTGGGTCGTGCCGTCGGCGTCGCGGCTCGTCGTTTCAACCTGATCGATGCGGATGGCGACAACTGTTCGCGTGCCGACGTCCGTACACCGCCATCTGCGATTACCACACCAGAAGTCGCCGCCTATGTGAAACTCTGAGAGCTCCATGCTGATCTCCGATTTGATTACGCAGCCGATAGTCACTGTTTAGAGCACTCAGCGCCGATTATTGGGGGCTTGGTCGTGGCGCCCGGCATCACTTGCGCATAAACTGGGGGTACGCAGCCGCGTCGAACCACTGCTTGCCGTCCTTGTCTCCCCGCCAAGGATCGCCAAACAGCTTGCGAGCGCACGCAACGCTGCTCGCTCGCGCCGGTGCTCCTTCACCTTGAAACCCTTGTCGCTTTCGGCCGTCGTGATGCCGGTGACAGCAGTCTTACGTCTGGATCGCGCCATGGCTCACCTCTCACCCTTGTGGCTTTTGTAGTGTCCCGTCGCGGCGACCGATTGTGCCTCGTACCATTTCAAGCCCGTGACATGCGTGTTACCTAGCGCCAACTCGTTAACCCCAAACCCAAGTAAGCGGTAGATCGTACGTCCTCGGCAATGCTCCCCGCTAGAATGCCAAAGAAGCGATGCCGGCAGCTGCCTCGTCCTACGGCCGAAGCCTCTTCGCCGCGGCCGATCTTACCTCTTCATCGAATAGACCTTTCCATTCGTCTTTCAGGACAAGAGATGCTACCGCAAGGTCAAGTCGATTATTCTCCAGCAGTCTAATGACCCGGGAGACGGAGCCGGTGACATGACGAGCCGCCGCACAGTGGCTACGGCACCGTGTTCGAGAATCATTCTCCGCAGCTCATTTGGACGGTACCCAAAGCTGGATGCCTCTGTGTAGATGTTGAGCATCGCACGCTCAAACCCAGCGAGCAACTTGTGCTTCCCTCGCGTGTCGTTCGGTGCAAATGCGACGCGCAGGGCATCGCCCAGAGAAACGGCCACTGCTGTTTCGCCTCGGCTCGCCTGCTTCTTCAGAAGCGCTCGTGACGCAGCTCTCAATGCCGCTTTGCTCATCCAGAGTGAGTCTACCCAGACTTGGCAAGTTGATCGTCGCATCGGCGCGCTGTTTCCGCTGTCGTTGATCGTCACACTCGACCACCGACGAACCGACCAGCGCCGGCCGCCTCACTGCCTTTGTGCAGGGAGGCGGGTACATCATCGCCAGCATCATGCCTTTTGCGGCCGGCTGGCTGCGGAGCCATTCAGATGACTTGTCACAAGCCTGGGCAACGATGGCTGTCGGGATCGGACTGCTCCTGTTGCTCGCGTTGCGCTTCTCTCCCGAAAACCGCATCACTTGCGTGGTCGCAGTAGCTTTACTTCACAGATTGCAAAGGTCCGCGTTTCAGCTGATTGAGAATCGGGATTTTGCGAATCCGAATATAGCTGACGACGATGGAGGCCGAGGGCGCAGATGAGCCACGATAAACAAAGACTGAACTACGTCCTGTTCCTCGTTGCGGGCTCAGGACTCGTGACCATCGCGCGGGCAATGACGCTCTCATTTCTTGCCATCAAGCTGCAACAATCGTTCGGGCTCGGTCCGGCCATGATTGGTGCGCTTCTGGGGATCGGCCCGCTAATGGGTGCTGTCGCGGCTCCCTTCGCGGGATCCCTGTCGGATGGGATGGGGCGCAAGAGCGTGCTGACGCTCACCCTGCTTTCCATGGCACTTGCGCTGGTCGGAATGGGGCTCGCCGAAACCGTTCTGGCATTTTGCATTGCTCAGATCGTTGCCGCCGTCGCTCTCGCGATCTATGAGCCGATTTCGCGCGCCCTAATGAGTGACGTCTGCCCCGAGCCGCTACGCCTCAACTATTTTTCCTGGCGCTACACGGCCACGAATGTCGGCTGGGCCGTCGGACCCTTGATTGGGATCGCCGCTGGCGCTGCGTCCACCGCTCTCTTCATCACTGCAGGCGTCGTCTACGCGATCTTCGCGCTCGCCCTTCACGTGCTGCACGTGCCGATCCATCAAAGCGACAATACCCTTGCTCCCGTACCGGCGCCGCTACTCAAGAGCCTCAAGATGGCGATACGGGATCCACGGTTGGCTCTCTTTGTCGGCGGCGGCACATTGCTGATTGCGGTATATGGTCAATGGTCAGCGACACTTGCTCCGTACCTTACGGGACACATCATCGGAGGCATGGAAATCTTTGCCTATCTCGTTTCGATCAACGGTGCTGTGGTTCTGATCGGGAACCCGTTTGCCCGGAGGTTCATCGAACGCACGGGCGCACTCAATGGTCTCGTAGTCGGCTGTGTTTTGATTGTCTTCAGTGAAATCGGCTTTCTCAATGCCGCCGGCTTTTGGGGCCTAGCGGCGGCCTCGATGGTTGTTTTCACGATCGGAGAGATTCTCGTCGTGCCTTGCGAATACATGCTGGTCGACCGCATTTCGAACAACAGGAACCGAGGCAGTTACTTTGGTGCTCACTCGTTCTCGACCATCGGGAACTTCATAGGACCGACACTCGGAGGTGCCATGCTTGGTGCCTTTGGCGGACCCGGCATGTTCCTGCTATTTGCTGGATTTGCGGCGGCCAGCGCAGTTCTGTTCGCCATCGGCACACGCATGCCGCCGCCGAAAGCAGCAGTTCAACTATCCTCGGCAGGTTCACCGGATACTCAAGCCGGGCCATATTTGCGCCGTGCCAATCCCGCAGTATGAATCGTGACATTCGCGGGCGGAACTGCAGCGCAATCAACTCGGAAATCGGAGTTCGACGAATTTTAGCCAGGGTGCCTTGGAAGGGCCTGACTTGTCTCCGGTCGTGCTCCTTCCGGCCCTTGCCCAAAACGATTGCGATAGATCAATGGGCTAACCCCATAGTGTCGGCCAAATTGAAACCTCAGGTTTTCAGCGCTTCCGAGTCCGGTCACGCTCGCGATGTCATTGGGTGGGGTGGAACTCGTCTCCAGCAGGATGCGGGCCTGCTCCAGCCGCTCCCTCAGGATCCATTTGAGCGGCGGCAAGCCCGTCAATGAGCAAAAGCGGCGCTGAAAGGTGCGTTCACTCATGCCGGCATGGCGGGCCAGAGAGCTGACGGTATGTGGGTGTTGAAGGTGGGCCCGAACATGGTCGAGGATCGATGACAATCGATATGCCTCCCGCTTCATGGGCACCGGGCGCTCTATGAACTGGGATTGTCCCCCCTGGCGATGGCTGTACATCACGAGGCGACGCGCCACCGTATTGGCGAGCTCCGCCCCGAAATCCGAACGGACGATATGCAGGCAAAGATCGATTCCCGCTGAGCTGCCGGCCGAGGTAAGAACGTCACCCTCATCGACATAGAGGCAACTCGCGTCGATTTCGATGGCAGGGTAGCGTTGGGCCAAGCCCTCGGCAAAGCGCCAGTGCGTCGTGGCACGGCGGCCATCGAGCAAGCCGGCGGCTGCGAGCACATAGGCGCCCCCGCAAATGGAAACGATGCGAGCGCCGCCCGCATGAGCGCAGACCAATGCGTTACAGATCTGGTCCGGTACAGGCTCATCGGGTCCGCGCCAGCCGGGGACGATGATCGTTCCGGCCCGGTGCAGATCGGCCTCGGTGCCTGTTGCTGCGACCGTCAGGCCACCACAGGCATGAAGAACCTGATCCTCCAGCGAGACCGATTTGAACTGATACCAGTTGGGTCCTGCTTCAGGGCGATCCAAGCCAAAGACTTCGGCCGTGATCCCGAACTCGAAGGTACAGAGGCCGTCATAGACGAGGCTGACGACACGCCTGTTTGCAGGACACCACGGGTTCTCATTTTTTGGCATGAATGCCGTCTTATCTGGCAATCCTGCCGCTGGCAACTCGTGCTGTCGGCATGCGACACGGTCACTCGCCAACAAACTACGGAAGAAACACGATGAGCCGCGATACCGACCTGCTAAACGCAACACAAATCTATTTCGATGCCCTCTACACCTGCGATCTCTCACTCTTTGACCAGATATTTCATCCGGCCTGCAGCCTGTTCGACGCTGACGAAGGCGCAATCATGGTGGACCCGATTTCGGATTATCGTCAGGTGATTGCAAAGCGTGAGTCTCCCGCAAGTCGCTCGCAGGAACGCGAAGACGAGATTATTCTAATTGATTGGCTTTCGCCGGCTGCGGCCACCGTAAAAGTCAAGCTGCGGATCCACGCGAACGTCTTCATCGATCATCTTTGCTTCGTGAAAGGCATTGATGGTTGGCGGATCGTCGCAAAGGTCTGGCACCTCGAAAGTGTCTCGGCATCGTCGTAGCGGCCAAGATCGAGGCAGGAGTAAAAAACATGATTTTATCCTACGAAGAACAGTCGCCAACGATCGATTCCGATGCTTGGGTTGCGCAGGACGCGACGGTCTGTGGCGATGTTACCATCGGTGCAGGTAGCAGAATCATGCATGGTGCTCGCTTGGTGGCGGAAGCCGGCGGCTCCATCCGCATCGGACGGAATTGCATCGTGTTCGAGAATGCGGTGATCCGAGCCACCAGTCGTCATGACTGTTCCATTGGAGACCATTGTATTGTTGGTCCTAACAGCCATGTGGTTGGCGCCCAAATTGACGTCGAAGTTTTCCTCGCCACTGGGGCAGCCGTGTTTCACGGGGCGCAGATCGGGCGCGGGTCGGAAGTCCGCATCAACGGAACCGTGCACCTGCGAACGCGGTTGGAACCGGGCTCGACCGTGCCTATCGGATGGGTCGCTGTCGGTGACCCAGTGCACATTCTGTCGCCGGATCAGCACGAAGCTATCTGGGCACTCCAGAAGACACTGGATTTTCCTGGTTTCGTCTATGGCGTGGATAGAAGCGCACCCGATGTGATGAAAACGATTACGTCACGGTTGTCCGATGCTCTTGGAATTCATCGAGCCGAAAACAGTTGTTAGTTGTCGCGAAACCCCGATCGGTTTGACGTTGGCCTTGGCTCTACGTTCAGATCAGAGGCAGTAACGCGAACTCTCCACCCGACTGAGACCACCGGAAGCCGGCAATATGCCGCCCAGTCCGGATGTCTCCTGTCCCTCGCCTTGAAAGAATATGAACCCTCGCTCCATCACAATATGCTATCTACCTGGGTGAAGGAGCCTTAAATAGTTGATATCGTTCGATAACACGCCACGCGCCGATGGTCGAAGGGATAAAGCGGCCTTGACTACCCATTATGCTTTCCCCACACCAAAGGAACTCGAAGACCTATTTGTCAATAACAGAGACCTGCAGCGGGTTGCCGCTTATCTGAATAGGTTTAATCCG
The DNA here is from genome assembly GCF_030124325.1 of Sinorhizobium sp. 8-89. Taxonomy (GTDB): domain Bacteria; phylum Pseudomonadota; class Alphaproteobacteria; order Rhizobiales; family Rhizobiaceae; genus Sinorhizobium. The sequence continues at coordinate 169,590 of NZ_JASKLR010000011.1, read as the reverse complement.
ATAAGGACGATGCGTATGGACGGAATGGAGATCCGCCATTCTTCGATACTCGCATGGCTTCTCGATCCTCGAGAGACACACGGTCTCAGCGACAGATTTTTGCGTGGTTTCCTGTGCGAGGCGATGAGAGGCCAGAGCGCCTTGGGTAGTCCAACCGCGTTGGAGATCGCGCAAGCTGACCTACGAGACGCTGAAGTTCGCCGTGAATGGCAGCAAATCGACATTTTCGTTCTTTTACCTCGGCTGAACTGGGCGTTCGTCATCGAGAACAAGTTCCACAGCAGTCAACACGAAGGACAACTCGCCAAATACGCTGAGCGAGTGAAGTCGATCTTCGAAGCAGCTTCACCGCAGCACCATGGCCTGGAGCCCTGAGAGAAGTGCAAGCGGTAGGGAGCGCTGCCGTTTCTAACGGCAGCGCTGGCAGTTCCCTTCGATACATTATGCGATCTTCCTAGCCCAGAACGTGAACATCCTCGCAACAAACCGTGCACAGGGCTCAGGAAGAACGGCTCCCTTCGACCCACTGCGGTCATTGGACCATGCCGACCGGAATTTCTGGTGCTGGTTCCCAAAACCGGACGATCTCCGTTCAAGGTTGCGCGGCTTCAATCGTTGCGATGCCAGCTTAGTGCCTACTCCCTCATTTATTAGCCATAACGACGGCTGCCATTCACATCTTTGCCGACGATCTCCCGGATAATGGTCAAGGTCTCCCTGGCAGCTTCCTTTGGTGCCAAGGCAGTGTCTGCGACATTGCTCACCAGCTTCGTCATGTCGTGATCGATCTTCTTCTCGGACCATTGCTTGCCCTTGGCGACGGTGATGTAGACCGAGTAGGCGTGGTGCATGGTTCCAGGCCGCTCCCCGATGACGTGGAGAATGCCCCTGAAGCTGTTTGGATCCGCATTTTCGAAAAGCACTTCACCGATCCGGTAGCCGGCGCGCACCCTTCCGCTGGTGACAATGATGTTCTTGTCGCTCATCGTGACACCGGCTTCGGCGAGCAACCGGCGCATCTCCTCGAGGTAGGGCGCAAGGTGTCCGTCGTCCATGATGGCTTTGGCGTTCAGACCGTCTGAGATGACGATTTGGCCCTTGGGCATGTTGCCTTCCCACGCATCTCTTATTCGTTGAATCTCCGCGATTGCATCCGGGCTCAGCGTTTCACCTGTGTTCGGGTGGGCAATGTAATCGTTGCGGTCCATGGATAAGGTACGGACGGGCACAACGTCAGGCACGGCGGCGATAAACTCCGGGGTGAGCTCCGCCCAGAGAGACTGCTTGGCGTCGTCGTAGAGACTCTTCACCTTGGCCGCGAGCGTTGCATTGAGATCCCAGATTTCCTCTCCATGCCCGGTGGCCAGGTCGACACCTCTTCCTTCAACTTCCCGCATCTTCTGGCCGCCCTCGACGTAGATAGCGTCCTTGGAACGTCCGTCCCCTTTGGCGAGGCGATACTGGTAATATACCCAGAGAGGATCTCCATAATTCGCTGTGTAGCTGTTGTCTTCGCCAACGATCCCGATACGCTTGTAGAAGTCCCACATCGCATCGTTGACCTTGAAGCCAAATCTTTCCCTGATCCGCACGTGATCCTGGAACGACGTGGTGAGATAGCTCAACATCGGGTCGTTCTTGGTGGGCAGAGCAATCAGGTAAGCGGGGTTGGCCGGCATTATCTGATCCTGGCACCAGTCCAGGTCTTCAAGGCTGACCGTCATGTGTAGGGTCGTACAGATATCCAGACCGATGGTGAGCCCATGGAGCTTGCCCATGACCATATCTTCGAGGCAGCATCTGACTAGTTGTTCACGGCTCTTGAAGACCTCCGGTCCGATGAAACCGGCAACATCGTTGATATGCAGCCATGCGCCCCTGGGTTGCACCTTTGCGAGTTCGATGCCCACCGCTCTGCTGAAGCCGTATTTTCGGGACTCGAGCACCATCATGTCGACGCCGTTTGCGGCGCCGTTGGTGAATTCCGAACCCTGCCCGGTTTCGAAGTAAAGGCCGTATCTTTCCCCCTCCTTCGCGCGCGCGTACTTCAGGATTTTCTCATTGGTGATGTCGAAGATCTTGTTGCAGTCATCCGTCCCAGCAAGGCTCTGGAACACTGTGGAGACCGTTCCTGGGAAACTGTCGTTGACCTCGGCCTGGACATCGATATGTGCGAGCACGCACCAGGGGATCACTTCACCAAGCCCGAAAGTATCGACGATATCCTTGAGCGCGCGTTCGACGGCGACGACGCTCGCTACCGTACTGTCCACCGGATTGGTGCCGATGACAATATCCCCGGTTGCATAGGAGAACGCATCGAAGACCTGCCAGACGATGTCATCGGGATTATCGGTAGGAGAATTGGGCTGGATCCGGGCACCCATGTACCCCTTCGCTCCCATCCTCGTACCTGGCATTACATTGAAGATTTTCTGACTGAGCGAGACCAGTTCCTCATTGCTCATCAGTTTCGGGACAAAGCCTATCGTGTCGCTGGTCAGGCCATTCATGATGCCTTTGATGTTTTCCTCGGGTTCGGCCAGAAGAAATTCCTTCAGTTGTCCCATGGTCCAGTCTTTGACCTTTTCGTACTGGGGCTGGTCCGTCGTCTGCCAGATCAATTTTTGCAGATCATCCTCAAACAGCGGGCGCCGGTGGAGGTCTTCGATCTTCGTGTTTGCCAAAAGGGTGCGAGCGTTCCTTCGCGTCGTCTCATCTTCAGCCCCCACGCCAATCGCTTGATCTCCTTCCTTGAACGCGTTCGCGGCGCCTATCACCTGCTGGTAAGCCGTCTGATCAAACCCTCCTTTGATCCTGTTGACATAGGCAAAGATGTCCTCGCCCTGCTTGACCTCGTCAATTGCAAAGGCGCCTCCGGCAGGCGCCGCCCGCGCCGTATGGCCGTAGCTTGCGAGCGTGGCGGCGGCAGTGCCCGCCATCACGAGGAGATCTCTTCTGGAGATCCCGTCATGCTGATCAGAGAGCAAGCCCTTGTTCATGGCGATTTCCTTTCTGCAGAAGGTCCAGTGCTGTCGGCATTCCGCTAGTCGGCTTACCCCACTTCATAACCAGCCGCCCGAGAAGCCGGCTCGCCTCAGGCCCACGACCAGTGGCGCGCAGCGACGCATAATGTTCCACAGCAACCCGGTTCTGTAGTTTTCGATCATCAGAACGACGGGACCTTGGTCGATACCGAAATGATAGGGGCTGACCCACCACCCGGTTTCGCTGTTTTCCACGGCGTAGGTCTGGTTGAAGGAGGGCTTGAATCCGTAGAGCCGCGTCATGCCGAGATTCATGCGCGCACAGTTCCAAACAGTCGGGATGACGATCTCCGGCGCAAATGGCAGCGAAGCGACGACTGCCCACGGGGACACGGTTCCGTCGTCCGGCCCGTATGGAGCGCCGCGGGCGATGTAGTCGAAGAACTCCCTGGCGACGCCGTCGATGTTTCGCTTGGTCCAACCGGGCCCATCGCTGGCCGTGAACCCCCAGCAGTGCTCGCCATAGCCGACAAAGTTCAAGGGATTGCGTATGGCGTATTCCTGTTGGACAAAGGTCGCGTGGCGGCTGTTCTGGAAATAGTCGCTGTTGTGCTCCCTCATGAATGCGTCACGGATGCCGCGGAAGTCGATCCACATATGCGAAAGCTGGTGGGTGAACAGCGGTCCCGAATAGAGCAACTCTCGGCCATAGAGGTTCCGCCACTCATAGCTCTCGGTGTAGGCGGCATAGGATTGCGGCGGCAGCGGATGCGTGGGTGAACCGAGGCCAAGGATGTAGAGCAGCAGGCCTTCGTCGTAGCCGCGCCATCGATGGGGTATGAACCCGTTTTCGGGCCGCCAGCCATGGGTCAGCGTGAGCCCGTGATCGCAAGCCCAGTTCCAGTCGGCGCGTTCGTAAAGTGCGTTTGCCAGGCGGCGAATTTCGACTTCTTCATCCGCATCCCCTTCAAAATAGGCTGCGACAGTCAGCGCTCCTGCGAACAGGAAGGCTGAATCGATGGTGGACAATTCGCACTCCCACACGCGTCTGCCGGTTTCGATGTCAAGGAAATGATAGAAGAAGCCTTTGTAGCCGGACGCGTCAGGTTCAGGGCCCTGGGGACACTCCAGGAGACATCTGAGCCGTCGGCGCGCTATTTTCGAGGCGAACTGGCGAATGATGATCCCCCGCTCCACGAGCACGGGGATTGTGGCAAGGGCCATGCCGATCGCGGCAATGCTCGCCGGAGCGTCGGGTTGCGTCTTGTCGCGAACAAGCCCGTTGTCCGGGTTGGTGCAGTGCAGATAGTAGAGGAGCGTCGTGAACTGCAGCCGGGTTACATAAAAGGCTATGTGCCGGGAATTCGAGAAAATGGCGGGCAATATACCCAT
>NZ_JASKLR010000011.1:151946-165201 GCF_030124325.1 Sinorhizobium sp. 8-89 | reverse complement strand
GTCGTGAACTGCAGCCGAGCGAGATCCTGATCGGTCGGCATCCGGTTTAGGTCAGGATCGGTCGACAGCAATTCCGACATGGCTAGCCGACCGCCAGGCGGACGTCGTGGTCTCGTCCGTCGTCCACGAGTGGAATGCTCCGTCCAGGAAGGTGCTCGCCGTCAAGGGTCAGCGGGCGCGGCCTCCCGCCGGCTTCGGAATCCCGGCTCACTCTGATGTGATAGGTAGCCGCCCCATACCGAAAGTCCACCTCGTACCCGGGCCATTGCGCCGGAATGCACGGCTCGACGAAAAGATGGCCTTCCTCCCGGCGGATGCCGAGAATAGCTTCCAGACCGACGCGATACAGCCAACCGGCCGATCCCGTATACCAGGTCCAGCCTCCGCGGCCAGTATGCGGAAACGCACCGTAGACGTCGGCACTGACAACATAGGGTTCGACCATGTAACGCTCTATGTCGTCGGGAGAACGGGCATGATTGATGGGATTGAGCATGCTCCAGAGCTGAAACGCCCGGTCGCCATCCCCCAGCAAGGCGGTGGCCCACACGACCCAGGCGGCGGCATGGGTATATTGCCCGCCATTTTCTCGAATTCCCGGCACATAGCCTTTTATGTAACCCGGCTGCAGCGTCCCCTTATCAAAGGGTGGATCGAAAAGCTGAATCAGCTTGTCCTCGGGACGAACTAGCCGCTCCCAAACCGCCCGCATTGCCTCGGAAGCGCGTTCGGCATCTGCGGCACCGGAGATGACCGCCCAGGCCTGAGGGATGGCGTCGATCTGACACTCGTCGTTCAGGCAGGAGCCAAGGGGAGTACCATCGTCGAAATATGCCCGGCGATACCAGGAGCCGTCCCAGGCCTGGGTCTCCAACGACGTGCGTAACGCCTCGGCGGACTCGCGGCACCACGCCGCCCGTTCCTCGTCGCCCTCCGTTGATGCGATGGTGGCAAACGACCTGAGCACAGTCAGGAAGAACCACCCGTTCCACACGCTCTCGCCTTTACCTCCGGCGCCCACCTTGTTCATGCCGTCGTTCCAGTCGCCCGTTCCCATGAGCGGAAGTCCATGGCTGCCGAGCCGAAAACCCCGATCCAGTGCGCGGCAACAGTGCTCATAAATGGTCCCGCTTTCCCCACTGACCTGCGGAACGCCGAAACTCTCCTCCTGGCCGTCGGCTAGCAGCGGCGACTTAATGAAAGGAACCCGCTCGCTCAGAAGCTCGTAGTCCCCTGTGACCGATATGTAGTGCTGGACGACGTAGGGCAGGAAATAGAGGTCATCGGTCATGCGAGTCCGTACCCCGACGCCCGACGGAGGATGCCACCAGTGTTGAACGTCACCCTCCGTGAATTGACGCGCAGCGGCTCGAAGGATGTGGGCGCGCGCTTCATCGGGCGCGCAATGCACCAGGGCCGCCACATCCTGGAGTTGGTCGCGAAATCCATATGCGCCGCCTGACTGATAGAAGCCCGTTCGCGCCCAGATGCGGCAACAGAGTACCTGATAAAGCAGCCAGCGGTTCATCATGAGGTCAAAGGCTGTGTCGGGCGTTCGAATGGTGACCGAGCTCAGCAGCCGGTCCCATTGGCGGGAGACAATTGCCAGAGAGTTTCGGGCACTCTCTGGCCGGGCGTGTTCACGGACGAGCCGGCGGACCTCATGGAGACTATCTGTTTGACCGAGCACGAAGACAATTTCGACGCTTTCGGCGGGGGGAACCGACGCCTCGACCATGAGCGCAGCGCAGGGGTCGATGAGGGATCCGACGCTGCCGCTGAGATTGGAGCCCTCCAGTCCCACCGGCCCAAACACGGAGCCGTTCCTGCCGAGGAACGCGCGCCGGTCGCAGGTAAACGACCGCAGCGGCGCGCTCGAGGCAACGAATGCCAGCTTTCCGGAGAAATCACTTTCCCAGACGTTCCGCGCAATGACGGCACCCGTCTTGGTGTCAAATTCACATTCCACTCGCCCGGAAGCGTTCTCACGCAACGTACCGAGCACCCATTCGACGTAATAAGTGGCGGTAAGAGCGCGCGTTCCCGTTCCCTCGTTGCGGATGGCGAGGCGGACGATCTTGATCGGTTCCGCGACCGGGACATGCACCGTCATTTCCAGGTGCAGAAGCCTGCCAACGCTCTCGTAGCGACTGTAACCCTGCCCATGTCTCACGCTGCTCGTCGAAGATTGCCCCAGAGGCAAGCGCGTCGGCGTCCAGAACTCTCCGGTTTGCTCATCGCGCAAGTAGATGATCTCACTCGGGGGATCCGACACCGGATCGTTCGACCAGGGCGTGAGCCTGTTCGATTGGCTGTTGCCCGCCCAGCTATAGCCAAGGCCGCTTTCGCTGGTCAGGCAGCCTAACTCGTGATTGGCTATCACGTTGCACCAGGGCGTTGGTGTCCCTGCCCCGCCGCCCGTTGCGATCACATAGTCGCGTCCATCCTGAGTGAATCCGCCGCGACCGTTCCAGAAAAGCAAGTCGGTCCGTGCAGTCGCGCTTTGCTTCTCAGGAGCGTCACGGAAGTTTGTCTCAGTGTGCTTCGAAGCCGGGAGCTTCACCGTCGACTTCGGCTCCAGCTGATCGGCAAGCGATCCGCGGCTGCAACAAAGGACGACGCGTGCCGCGGCAGCGATGGCATTCGTTGAGGCGCTTGATACATCGGACGCGGACAAGAAGTAAACGCCTCCGGGGCCGCTAGGCGCGCCCTCCACTTCATCTCTTACCTTGTCGCTTATCTGCATCGTTTCGGTCACGCCGCTCTCGTCGATCAGGACTAGGTCGAAGGGAAGCCCACGGCTGGTGATGAAGGCATGAGCGTCGATAACCTCCTCGACGATCGGGGTTGTGTTCATCTTGTCGATGCGCAGCAACAAAATCGGAAGATCTCCGGATATCCCCACCGACCACAGGTTCCCCGTGCTCAGCGGCTCTTGGCCGCGGGCGCCGGGGTCTCGAAAGCCGGAATCAAAGAATGCCAGGCTTCCTGCGAGTTGGTTGTAGGCGGCCACCTTGTCCGGGGAGCGCTTAGAAGACGCGCGTTCCTTGGCGTAGTTTTCGAACGCATCTGACAGCGCCCGGCCCGCGGCATCGACGTTTGCAAACCGCGTTGCGATGGCGGCTATCTCCACTTCACTGTCCGCCGCGCCCGTCACGAATGCGATACGCTCCGTGCCCGTGGGTTTCAGAAGCACTCTTCTGCGCAGGCTGAAGACGGGGTCGAGCACGGGCCCCGTCGTGGCCCACAGGCCCTTGCCAGGCTCCAGTGCGATGGGGTTTGACGGCGTCCGTCCTCGGCCAAGAAACTTGTTGCGGTCCGTCTCGTACTCAACCGAAGGCTGGCCGTCTGCGTTTGATGCGGAAATATGCATGGCCCAAATCGCATTCTCCGATGCGCTGCGTGGTCGACGCCGGGCGAACAATGCGGAGGTTTCTGCGTCGAACCACGTTTCGACGAAGAGCTTGGCAAAAGCCGGATGTGCACTGTCGGCGCGTCGACTATTGAGGCAGATTTCAGCATAGCTCGTGAGCTCAAGTTCTCTCGCGGTCGTGCCCCTGTTGAACAGTCGAAGCAAACGCACTTCAGCATCACAATCCGTTGCGACGCAGACCTCCGACCAGATGTCGATGTCCCCCGCCGAACAGCAAAACTCGGCGCGGTCGCCGCGAAAGCGGTGGTCGTAAACCGCATCCGCGCGACAAATCGGCTGCGGGCCGATTGTCCAGACCTTTCCGTCGCCAAGGTCACGGATGTAGCAGAACTGACCCCAGCAATCTCGGGTGCCATCCTCCCGCCAACGGGTGACATCGAGGCCGCGCCAAGATGCGGAGCCGGCACCAGACTCCGTCAGGAGCAGGCTGTATCGGCCGTTCGAAAGCAAGGTGGTGTCGGGGCGCGCGCCCACGGGATGCGCAGCACTGGCGTCTTCAATTTCGTCAATCGATCGGGCCATCAGACCGATCCTTCAATCGATGCGGACGGAGCTCCTGTCGCAGTTAGGCATTATCGCCTCCCGTGGATGTCGCTCCCCGCACTTGCTCCGTTCCCTTGACGCCCCATTGCCATCCGCTGATCGACGGCATGTCGTCGCCATACTTCTCGATATATTCCCGGTGCTCGATCAGCTTTGCCTGAATGGCTTGCTTGAAATAGGCAGCCCGTGCACCGAGCTGGGGCAGCCGATCGATGACGTCGCTGACGAGATGGAAGCGATCGAGCTCGTTGAGGACAACCATATCGAACGGCGTCGTCGTCGTGCCCTCTTCCTTGTAGCCGCGCACGTGAAGGTTCCCATGGTTCGTCCGGCGATAGGTCAGTCGATGAATCAGCCAGGGATAGCCATGAAAGGCGAAGATGATCGGCTTGTCCCTGGTGAAGAGGCCATCGAAGTCCCGGTCCGAAAGACCATGCGGGTGCTCCTCCGCCGGCTGCAGCTTCATCAGGTTGACGACGTTGATGACCCGCACCTTCACCTCAGGAAGGTGCTCGCGCAGCAACTGGACCGCAGCCAATGTCTCAAGCGTCGGGACGTCGCCGCAACAGGCCATGACGACGTCGGGCTCGCCATTCCTGTCGTTGCTCGCCCAATCCCAAATGCTAAGACCCATGCTGCAATGCCGCACGGCTTGCTCCATAGTCAGCCATTGCGGAGCCGGCTGCTTGCCGGCGACCACAACGTTGATGTAATTGCGGCTGCGCAGGCAATGGTCGGTCACCGAAATGAGCGTGTTGGCGTCCGGCGGCAGGTAGACGCGAATTACGTCCGCCTTCTTATTCACGACGTGGTCGATGAACCCGGGATCCTGATGGCTGAACCCGTTGTGATCCTGCCGCCAGACATGGGAACTGAGGAAGTAGTTCAGGGAGGCGACCGGCCGGCGCCACGGTATCTCGTTGCACACCTTGAGCCACTTGGCGTGCTGATTGAACATCGAGTCGATGATGTGGATGAAGGCTTCATAGCAGGAGAAGAATCCATGGCGGCCCGTCAACAGGTAGCCCTCGAGCCAACCCTGACACTGGTGCTCGCTCAGGACCTCCATGATGCGGCCATCCGGCGAGAGATGATCATCCTCGGGAAAGATCTCGGCCATGTAGCAACGATCGGTGACCTCGAGCACATCCTGCCATCGATTGGAGTTGTTCTCGTCGGGGCTGAACAGGCGGAAGTTCCGGCTGTCCATGTTGAGCTTCATCACGTCCCGCAAGAACTTGCCCATGAGGCGCGCGGCTTCCACCGTCGTGGCTCCGGGGCGTGGAACATCCACCGCATAGTCCCGGAAAGCGGGCATCTTGAGGTCGCGCAACAGCAGCCCACCATTGGCGTGAGGGTTGTCGCTCATTCGACGACGTCCGGTCGGCGCCAGCGAAGCCAGCTCCGGCTTTAGCCTCCCATCGTCATTGAAAAGCTCCTCCGGACGGTAACTTTTCATCCATTGCTCGAGGATGAGGATATGCTCCGGCTTGTCCATCTCGCCCATCGGCACCTGGTGCGATCGCCAATAGTCTTCACACTTCTTGCCGTCGATCTCTGAGGGACATGTCCAGCCCTTGGGCGTACGGAAAACAATCATCGGCCACGCGGGGCGTTTCAGATTGCCTCTGGTGCGGGCGTCGTCCCAGATCTCGCGAATTTCGGCGACGGCAGTATCGAGGACAGCGGCCAATTGCTGGTGAACGTTGTCCGGCTCATGCCCTTCAACGAAATAGGGCTTGTAACCCATGCCCTCGAAGAATTTCCGCAATTCATCGTGGGGGATGCGGGCGAGGAAACACGGATTGGCGATCTTGTATCCATTCAAGTGCAGGATTGGCAGAACACAGCCGTCGCGCGCCGGATTCAGGAACTTGTTACCTTGCCAACCGGTCGCGAGAGGTCCTGTCTCAGCCTCGCCATCGCCAACGACACAGGCGACGATGAGGTCGGGGTTGTCGAATGCCGCCCCGTAGGCGTGGCTCAGCGCATATCCGAGCTCGCCGCCCTCGTGAATGCTGCCGGGGGTCTCCGGGGCGACATGGCTAGGAATGCCGCCGGGAAAGCTGAATTGCTTGAAGAGCCGCTGCATTCCCTCGGTGGTCTCGCCGATGTCCGGATAAAATTCGCTGTACGTCCCCTCCAGATAGGCATGCGCCACCAGGGAGGGCCCACCATGCCCCGGACCGATGACGTAGATCATGTTGAGATCGTCGCGCTTGATGATCCGGTTGAGGTGCACGTAGAGCATGTTCAGGCCCGGGGACGTTCCCCAATGACCGAGCAGACGTGGCTTTATGTGCTCACGTTTCAACGGCTCTCGCAGCAGGGGATTGTCGAGCAGGTAGATCTGGCCGACCGAGAGGTAGTTCGAAGCCCGCCAGTAGGCGTCCATCAGGCGAAGCTCCTCTGACGACAGCGCGGTCGCTCCATGTGACTTGCCTGATGTTGTTTCGTTCATCACTGCCGTTTCAACCGAAGCCATCGGAGCCTCCCCGTCAAAATCCTGTCATGCAACGCTACTGCAGTCTCATGACTATGCGGCCGTCGATCTTGCCTGCTTCCATGCGATGGAAGATGTCGTTGATGCTCTCCAGGCTTTCCCAGGAGAAATGAGGCGTCACCTTGCCCTCTGCTGCGAAGATGAGCGATTCTTCCAGGTCCTGGCGGGTGCCCACTATCGATCCACGCACGGTTATGCGCTTCAGGACTGTTTCGAACACAGGCAGGGAAATCATCCCGGGGGGAAGGCCGACAAGGACCATCGTGCCCTTCGACCGCATGAATCCGAAGGCCTGTTCCATCGCGGCGGGAGAGACCGCGGTTACAAGCGCTCCATGAACGCCGCCGTTCGTGGCCTTTGCCACTTGCTCAATGGCATCGTCTGCCTTGCCGTTGACCGTGATGTCGGCGCCGAGTTGCCTCGCCAGGGCGAGCTTGTCCTCGAATATATCGGCGGCGGCGACGTGCATGCCCATTGCCTTCGCATATTGCACTGCCATGTGGCCCAAACCGCCGACACCCGAGACGGCTACCCACTCACCGGGACGGACTTCCGTTTCTTTCAGCCCCTTGTAGACAGTAACCCCCGCGCAGAGAACGGGGGGCAGCCGCTCCGAACTCCAATCCATCCGGAAGGTTGCCGACGAAGTCGGGATCCGCCAACCCGAATTCCGCGAACGTGCCATTCACCGAGTATCCGGTGTTCGACTGCGACGCGCACAAGGTCTCCCAACCGGTCCGGCAATAGGGACAATAGCCGCAGGCGGTGTGCAGCCAGGGCACTCCAACCCTGTCACCTTCCTTCACTCGTTTTACGCCTGCGCCCACGGCAGAGACGAAGCCGACGCCCTCATGCCCCGGAATGAAAGGCGGGCTCGGCTTTACGGGCCAATCGCCGTTCGCGGCGTGCAGATCGGTGTGACACACGCCGGTCGCTTCATATTTCACGAGTATCTGCCCCGATCGAGGAGTTGGGACCTCCATGTCCTCGAGGGTGAGCGGTGTGCGGAACTGCCGAACGACGGCCGCCTTCATCAACTGTGCCATTTCCATTCCCCTTCATCTCGTACGATTTCAGCGACGCTTCTCGGGGTCGGTATTGATCAGGTGGGCGAGCTAATGGGGATAAGGATCTGGGAAATGCTCTACCACGCCCCGAACGCCGTGAACGCCTTCAGCGAGGATGCGCGCTGCCTTCCGGCAAGCGGCCGGCTCGACCTTGCCCCAAAAATGCACGATCCCCTCGGTTACCGTAACGGTCACATTTGACCCTTCCAGACCAGTGTTCTCGCCGAGGCGAACAAGGATGCTGCGTCGAATGGCTTCGTCGCCGGCTGCCGTCTCGTCTTGCTTAGCCGAAAAAATTGCCTGCAACAGGTCGGCGCGGCTGACGATGCCGACCAGTTCTCCATTCCGCATGACGGGGATGCGCTTGATGCCACGATCCTGCATGAGCCTTGCGACACGCGCAAGGGACGCATCTTCGTCGATGGTAACGGGTTCGGCTGTCATGACGTCGCCGACTCTCCACGAGCACCGCCTCACAAAGGCGTTGGCTCTGTCATCGGGGGCAAGTGTCATGTCGACCATCAAGGCGGATGCTTCACTGCAGAGTTCCGTCCGGCGGATCAGGTCGCCCTCGCTGATGACGCCAAGTAACCGCCCTTCGTCGTCAACGACAGGAATGCCGCTTACGTGATGCTCGAACATCAGCTTGGCTGCCTGTCTGACGCTGTTGTCAGGTGACAGTTTGATGACCTTTGTCGTCATCACATCCTTGACAAGCATATCGATCAAACTCCGGTAAGGGCGCCGCTCTCATTAGGGAGCCCTCAAGTTAAACCTGCCTCCAGTCAGCCCAGCGACGATCTCAAGCGTGGCTCATCGAGATTCCCCGTCTAGTGGCGAATCCTCCCCGTTCGACGAATCCCGCATGAAACGAGTCTCTGCGGAAAGATGTCTCTCGCCGAACGAAATGATAAGCTAAAAAAAAACGGCCGGCATTGACTGCAATCAATATGAACACTTGCTCCGGCGAAAGGCGACGTTCTGGGGAGCTGATTTCGCCAATATAGGCGTGTTGCCAGAGCGCTTCCCGACAGCGTTGCCCAGTGGATGCTGCAGTGCGGAACCGATCCCAGGTGGATCGGGTATGTCAATGAAGCCTCGCCCATCGCACTCAGCGGCCCCGGAAGCGCATTCGGCTCGCCTGAATTTGACAGAGATCAATGCTCGAAAGGCAGCGTTGCTGTATGTGCGATCAGAGACTGGGACCGCCCTCCGTTCAAGCCGAGGAGTAGACCGTATGCCTCAGCCGACCATCCCGTCATTTGCAGACGCATTCGCCTATTCGCTCGATGCCTGGCAGCGTTCCATCCTGTTTCTCGACGTCATGCGCCAGCGTGGTGAGCAGTACGAGGAACACGCTGCGCAGACCGCTCCGCACGTGCTGAACTATGACGCAGAACTTGTCGTCGACGGTCGCAAGCTTGATAAGCCGGTCAACTACGCGCTCGTCCGGATAGTCCCGCCCGAAGGCATCGTTGTCGACCTGCTGAAACGACCTTTCGTCGTCGTCGACCCGCGCGCCGGCCACGGGCCCGGCATCGGCGGGTTCAAGGCCGACAGCGAGATCGGTGTGGCGATGAAGGCCGGCCACCCCTGCTATTTCATCGGTTTCCTCCCCGAGCCGGTTCCCGGCCAGACGATCGAACACATCGCCCGCGCCGAAGCGGTCTTCCTCGAGACGGTCATCGCCCGCCATCCGGACGCCGACGGCAAGCCTTGCGTGATCGGCAATTGCCAGGCGGGCTGGGCGGTGATGATCTTGGCATCGCTGCGCCCGGACCTGTTCGGTCCGATCATCATTGCCGGCACGCCGCTTTCCTATTGGGCCGGCGTCAGGGGACAATATCCGATGCGCTATTCGGGTGGCCTGCTCGGCGGCAGTTGGCTGACGGCGCTCACCGGCGATCTCGGCGGCGGCCTTTTCGACGGCGCCTGGCTCGTCCAGAATTTCGAGAACCAGAACCCCGCCAATACCCTCTGGAGCAAGCAGTACAATCTCTACTCGAAGATAGACACGGAGCCCGAGCGCTACCTCGCCTTCGAGCGTTGGTGGGGTGGCCATGTGACGCTGAACGCCGAGGAGATGCAGTTCATCGTCGATGAACTCTTCGTCGGCAACAAGCTCGCCGCGGGCGAAATCCGCACCTCCGATGGCACCGCCATCGACTTACGCAACATTCGCTCTCCGATCGTCGTCTTCTGCTCGAAGGCCGACAACATCACGCCGCCACAGCAGGCGCTCGACTGGATCCTCGATCTTTACGACAGCGTCGACGAGATCCGCGCCTACGGCCAGACGATCGTCTACGCCGTGCACGACAAGATCGGCCATCTCGGCATCTTCGTCTCGGCCGGGGTCGCCCGGAAAGAACACGACGAGTTCGCGTCCAACATCGATCTGATCGACGTGCTACCGCCCGGCCTCTACGAGGCAGTGCTTGAGCCTGCGAGCGAGGTCGTGGAGGGCAGGGCCCTGGTTGCCGGTGAGTGGGTGATGCGTTGCGAAGCGCGAACCCTGGACGATATCCGCTCCCTCGGTGGCAATGATATCGAGGATGAACACTGCTTTGCCGCGGCGGCGAAGCTCTCGGAGGTCAACCTCGCTCTCTACCGAACCTTCCTGCAGCCCGCGGTCCGGGCCATGGTCACGCCGACCTTTGCCGAGGCGATGCGCCGCGTGCATCCGCTACGCCTGCAATACGAGCTTTTCGGGCCGAGCAATCCCTTCATGGCCTGGGTCCAGACCGCCGCGGAGCATGCCCACGAAAATCGAAAGCCAGCAGCCCCCGAGAACCCACTCCTCGCACTACAGGAAAACATGTCGCAACAGATCGTCAACGGTCTTGAGGCCTGGCGCCAGGCGGTGGAACGGCTTTCGGAGGAAACATTCCGCACCGTCTACGGCTCGCCGGTGCTGCAGGCCGCGCTCGGCATCGACAGCAAATCCGACCGCCTGCGCAAACCGGCCAAAAGCCATCTGCACGAAGCGCTCGTCGAAACGCGGATCGCTTCACTCAGAGCCGAGATCGCCCAAGGCGGCCTACGCGAAGCCATTGCCAGGGCCTTGCTGTTCGTCGGAAAAGCGCGCGGCGGTGCCGACGAGCGGGGCTTCGAGGCAATCCGCAGGCTGCGTCGCGCCCATCCGACCGCGAGCCAATTGTCGCTTCCAGCGTTCAAGGCGCTGCTGCGCAAGCAGTATTTCATACTGCTGATCGACGAGGACGCTGCCCTCTCAGCAATCCCGAAACTGCTGCCGGAAGACCTCGAGGAACGCCGCTCCGCCTTCAACGTTCTGCGGGAGGTGCTGGCAGCATCGGGAGCCGTGACCGGCGGCGCCGCCGAGCGGCTGGAACGCATCGAGACGCTCTTCGCCTTAGGCAGCGAGACGGTGCCCTTTGTGGCGCGCAAGACCGCACGCGAACGTAAGACGTCCTGATCGACCTTGTGGAGGTTTCGCAGTGTCCGAGGTTACCGCGCTGACGGGCGTGCCGTCGAAGTATGATCGCCTAATCGCAGCCGCGCAGGCCGAAACGCCCGCGGTTACGATCGTTGTCCATCCCTGTGACGAAACCTCGCTGCGCGGGACGCTTGAAGCGGCGGAAATGGGGCTGATCAAGCCGATACTCGTGGGGCCGGAAGCGAAGATCCGCTATGTGGCGGCGGAGCATCGGCTCGAAATCGGCGGCATCGAGATCGTCGATGTACCGCACAGTCATGCCGCAGCGGCCAAGGCGGTTGCGCTCATTCGTGAAGGCAAGGGCGAGCTTTTGATGAAGGGGAGCCTGCACACCGACGAATTGATGCGCGAGGTCGCCGCCTCCGCCACCGGTCTCAGGACCGATCGGCGGATCAGCCATGTCTTCGTCATGGATGTCCCCGGCCATGCAGACACGCTCTTCATCACGGATGCTGCCATCAACATTTTCCCGGATCTGGAAGCTAAGCGCGACATCGTGCAGAACGCGATCGATCTCTGGGTGACGATCGGACTCGGAGAGCCACGAGTCGCGATCGTTTCGGCGGTGGAGACCGTCACGACGAAGATCCCCTCGACAATCGAAGCAGCGGCGCTATGCAAGATGGCCGAGCGCGGCCAGATCACCGGCGGCCTTATCGATGGGCCGCTCGCCTTCGACAATGCGATCGACCCGGAGGCCGCCCGCATCAAGGGCATCAGGTCGCCAGTTGCCGGCCACGCCCAGATCATCGTCGTGCCGGATCTGGAGGCCGGCAACATGCTCGCAAAGAACCTGACCTTCCTTTCGCATGCGGATGCGGCCGGCATCGTCCTCGGCGCCCGCGTGCCGATCGTGCTGACCTCGCGGGCGGATTCGGTGCGAACCCGCCTCGCTTCCTGCGCCATTGCCGCGCTTTACGCCGCCCGGCGGCGTGCAACACAAGTAGCGGGGGTCTAGTGCCATGGACGCGATCCTCGTCGTCAATGCCGGTTCATCGAGCCTGAAGTTTCAGGTCTTCGGCGTCGCTGAGGCGATCCTGACGCGGCAGGTGCGCGGCCAGATCGGCGGCATTGGTTCGCGACCCCGTCTACATGCAAAGGATGCCGATGGGGCCGTCCTGATCGATCAGAGCTATGCCGCGGAAACCGTTCGCGACCTTCCCTCCGCAATCGCGGCAGCGCGCGAATGGCTGCTGACGCTCGAGGGGTTCGAACTGTGCGCGATCGGCCACCGCGTCGTCCATGGCGGGCCCGACTATGCGCAGCCTGTGCTGATCAACGCGACAGTGCTCGACCGTCTCGCCAGCTATCAGGATCTCGCACCGCTGCACCAGCCGAACAATCTGGCGCCGATCCGGCTCGCCATGGAGATCAATCCCGATGTGCCGCAGGTCGCCTGCTTCGACACGGCCTTCCACCGCGGACATCCGAAGCATTCCGACTGCTATGCGCTGCCTCGATCCTTCTATGATCAAGGCGTGCGGCGCTATGGCTTCCATGGCCTTTCCTACGAATATGTTGCCGAGCGGATGCGCGAGATCGCGCCCAAAGCGGCGCGCGGCAAGGTCATCGTCGCGCATCTCGGGAGCGGCGCTTCGATGTGCGCGCTACGCGACGGCCACAGCGTCGAAAGCACCATGGGCTTCACCGCCCTCGATGGACTGCCGATGGGAACGCGGCCGGGCCAGATTGACCCGGGCGTCGTGCTCTACCTCATCTCGCAAAAGGGCATGAGTGCCGAGGCCGTCTCGGGCCTCCTCTATCACGATGCCGGCCTCAAGGGTCTTTCCGGCATCTCGAACGACATGCGCGAGCTTCTGGCGAGCGCCGATCCGTGCGCCTCGTTCGCGATCGACCATTTCGTGCACCGCTGCAGCCTCAACGCCGGCATGCTTGCCGCGGCCCTCGGCGGGGTCGATGCCTTCGTCTTCACAGCGGGTGTCGGGGAGAACTCGGCGCCGATCCGCGCACGGATCGCCGAGCGTCTCGCCTGGCTTCGCGCCGAAGTCGACGCGGCGGCAAACGAGGCGGGCGCTGCGCTGATCTCGACCGCCGCGAGCCGCGTCGCGCTTCATGTCATTCCGACCGACGAGGAACTGATGATCGCGCGCCACACGCTCGCGCTGATCAGTGCCCCCAACGCCTGACCCGGAGGCAAGCCGATGTCAATTCCCGCCGCCAAGTCCAAGCTTCTCGAAGGCCGCAGAGGCTTTCTCCTCGCCGCTATTGCTATGGTCTTGTTGATCCTGTGG
>NZ_JASKLR010000011.1:0-151936 GCF_030124325.1 Sinorhizobium sp. 8-89 | reverse complement strand
GCCAACGACCGCTCGATCGCCTGGGGCTGCGCCCGCGCATTCCGCGCATTCGGAGCGGACCTGGCGGTCACCTACCTCAACGACAAGACCAAGCCCTATATGGAGCCCCTGGCGCGCGAGCTCGAGGCACCGATCGTCCTGCCGTTGGACGTTGCCGTGCCCGGCCAGATGGAGGCGGTCTTCGAACGCATCGCTGAGAGCTGGGGAGAGCTCGACTTCCTCGTCCACTCGATCGCCTTTTCGCCCAAGGATGCGCTCGGCGGGCGGGTGACCGACGTCGCGCGCGAGGGCTTCCTGACGACGATGGAGATTTCCTGCTGGTCCTTCATCCGCATGGCGCACCTCGCCGAACCGTTGATGAAGAGAGGCGGAACGCTTTTTACGATGACCTATTACGGCTCTCAGGTGGTGGTGGAGAACTACAATATCATGGGCGTGGCCAAGGCCGCGCTCGAGAGCGCCGTGCGCTACATTGCTGCGGAACTCGGACCGAAAGGCATTCGCGTGCACGCGATCTCACCCGGCGCTCTGGCGACCCGCGCTGCCTCCGGCATTCCCGAGTTCGATGCGCTCCTGGAGAAGACGAAAGTGAAGTCGCCGACGCGTCAACTGGTCGACATCGACGACGTAGGCGTTGCGACTGCATTTCTCGCGCACGAGGCCGCCCGGCTCATCACCGGCCAGGTACTCTATGTCGACGGCGGCTACCATATCATCGATTGACATCAGGCATCCATCTCAAAGCCAGCATTAAAGATCCGCTGTCGCTTTCCATTTAATTGCCAGACTCTGGTTGCAATAATTTCAAATAGTTAGTCACGCACATAAATTGAGAATTGCCACTTAATTTGAGAAATACGGCGGCCATTTGGCATTTAATTTGAGAAACCAGCGCCGAGGCGTGACCGCACGGCTTCTATGAAGAACGAACACAAAGATACGTAAATACAATGAGATAGCAAACAGTTTACGGCAGTTAGCCTGAGAATTATGACCGCTCGATTCTCAAATTAAATGCCAAATCAAAGGCGAAACAGCCGCATTCTCACAGTTATCTGCCAAGCGACACGTCCCACCAATTGCCTTGATGCGAACTTCATAGCCCGAAGGAGGCGAGGATCGGGCAAGGCCCTGTTTTGTCCTCTGAGCAATCGGACACCAGCTTGCGGAGCGCTTGCCGAGCACGATTAAGCTCTCCGATTCTCGCCTCGAGCTGCTCGAGCCTCTTCTTTGCCAGTTCCCGCGCCGCCGAGCGGTCCTCTCCGGCGTCCAGCGCCAGAAGCTCCCCAATTTCCTCCAGCGTGAAGCCCGCCGTCTGCGCCTGTTTGATGAACCGCAGCCGACGCACGTCCTCGCCACCATAACGGCGCACGCCCTCCAGCCGCTTCGGCGTCGCGAGCAGCCCCCTGCGCTGGTAGAAACGGATGGTCTCGACGCCCACGCCTCCGGCGGCGGCGAGTTTCCCGATTGTCAGTTCTTGAGGGGCTTGACTGCGTACCATGGTACGGAACTTATAGTCCTGTCAACGATTTCACAAGGACAAGGAGATGTGAAAATGTTGGACAGGACCAATCCGCAGAATCTCGGCAAGAAAGCCGTCCTGTACCGGATGGTGATGCCAAGCCACACCTGCCCCTACGGCCTGAAGACGAAGGACCTGCTACAGCGGTCAGGCTACGAGGTGGAGGATCATCACCTGACGACCCGCGAGGAGACGGACGCTTTCAAGGCGCAACACGGCGTGCCGACGACGCCTCAGGTCTTCATCGATGGCAAGCGGGTCGGCGGCTACGACGATCTGCGCCGCTTTCTCGGGAAGCCCGTCGCCGATCCCAAAGCAACGAGCTACCGCCCGGTCATCGTGCTGTTCACGCTGGTTGCGCTCATGGCGATGGCGGCGAGCCAGGCCGTCTTCGGAACTCCATTCACCCTGCGCGCAGCCGAATGGTTCATTGCCTTTTCGATGGTGGTTCTGGCGATGATGAAACTCCAGAACGTCGAGACCTTTGCGACGATGTTCCTGAACTATGATCTCCTGGCAAAGCGCTGGGTACCATACAGCTACATCTATCCCTATGCAGAAGGACTGGCTGGCGTTCTCATGGTGGCAGGCGTTCTGAACTGGTTGTCGGTTCCGGTCGCCATGTTCATCGGTACTGTAGGGGCTGTCTCGGTCTTCAAGGCCGTCTACATCGACAAGCGTGAACTGAAGTGTGCCTGCGTCGGCGGATCGAGCAATGTCCCCCTTGGGTTCATCTCGCTGACCGAGAACCTGATGATGATCGCCATGGCCGTCTGGATGGCCGCCGGAGGTCTTGGCCTCACGGCAACTCACGCCATGTAGCGCAGTCCGATTATGCGTCAGATCGAAATAGCCCATTTCAGACCGAGAAAATTAACCTAAATATTTGGTAAACTTTGAGGTGTTGCAAAACTCCCGATCACGAATGCGGGAGCGAGACGGCAAGATCAGAGGCGAACACATCGAGATGGCTGAGGGAAACAATTATCCTGGCATGCCGCGCTGGGTAAAAATATCCGGAATGCTTGCCGCTGTGCTGATATTGCTGGCAGCGGCAATCGTCGTCTTCGATATTGGCGGTCCCCACGGCCCAAGCCGCCACATGTCGCCGGGCAGCGAAATGCCGCCAGCAGGTAACCGTTCATGACGATGTCTCCAGCGCTCCGCAAGTTTACGCTCGTCGTGCACGTCATTTTCTCCGTCAGTTCGCTCGGCGCAGTGGCGTGCTTCCTTGCACTCGGGCTGGTCGGCCTGGGCAGCGCGGATGCCCAGACGGCGCGAAGCTTCTATGTGGCGATGGACGCCCTTGCGCGGCTCGTCATAGTTCCGCTGGTTTTCGCGTCGCTCATCACTGGACTGGTCCAGGCACTCGGAACCGTCTGGGGCCTGTTCCGCCATTACTGGGTGCTTGCTAAGCTGCTGCTGACCGTTCTGACCGCTGTGGTCCTGCTGCTGCAGTTGGACCTAATCGGCTATCTTGCGGCGGCCGCTTCGAAAGGACTGGCGGAAGCCGATCTCCTCGGTCTGAGAAGCTCACTCGTGGTCCATGCCGGCGGCGGCATAGTCATTCTGATCACGGCGACGGTGCTTTCGATCTACAAACCGCGCGGGCTGACGCGCTACGGCTGGCGCAAGCAGCAGAGCCAGCTCGCCACTCGACCGTAGCTGCACACGACGGCTACTCTGCCCGGAGGCGAAACTTGGCGTGGCAGGAGGTGCAGGTCTGGAGCATCAGGTGAAACGCGTACTCGTCGGACGTTTTTTTTGCGAGCGGCCCGCCCATCGCCGCATACCAGCCGCTCGCCCGATCCAAGGTGGAGGACTTGACCGAAAACCAGGGCCTTTCGTGGAGCGGTCGATGAAGCCCGACAATCCAATTGCAAACACCGCCGAGGACATTTCCGACGCTTGCAACCGCGACAAGCCCATGGGTGGAAAACTCTCCGGACAGAAGAAGGCCTAGGAGCAGCGGTTCGGACTGAGGTGCATCTCGTTGGTGCTTATAAGCGTCCCATGCCGCCGATGCGATCTTGTCCAATTCCGGGCGAAGACCATCGAAAGCCCGATCCTGAAACCCGCTACGGAAGCGGCGGCGAAATTCGCTCTCCGCAAGTCTGGGACTTGGCGTTCCCTTTCGCGGCTCGGGCGCTGTCGGTGAAGATCTTGTGTCGGAGCTTTTCGACATCTTCCCGTACCTGCCAGTGTTGTAGCATATAATCGAGCATCATATCGATCGTTCCGACCGGCCGCATTTCCTTCGGTGCCAAACGCACCGGGCCGGGGCAAGAAAGACCGTCCGAGACCTTTCAAAGATCCGTGATCCTCACCGATGGATTAAGTTGTCGGTTGACAACTTAATCCATCGGGACAAGGCTACCTGACCTGCAAAACGCATGAACCTGTGGGAGGAGACATGCGCGCAGTAATTCTTCTCATCCTGGCTGGCACTCTTCTGGCATCTGTAAGTCATGCCGGCGAACACCACATAGGCATGGCGGGCACGGCTTACGCGCCCGCGATGGTCGAGGCGAAGGTGGGCGACACTCTCGTTTTTGCGAATGACGATACTCAGGCGCACAATGTGCTGATAGCAACCGTCGGCTTTTCGACCGACCTCGGCAAGCAGGATCCGGGCAGCCAGACAACGCTTGCGGTCCGCAAATCTGGAACGTTTGATGTCGAATGCGCCATCCACGAGGGCATGCACGCCCGCGTCGTCGTAAGGCCGTAAGGGAGGGCAATCATGCGCAAGAATGTCGCCATCAGCCTGGCCGCCGTCTTCGCCACAGGTATCGCTGGTTATACCCTTGCCGGCCCGGACCGCGTCTCCTTCCCGCGCGGCTATGCTGAACGTTTCGTGCTTTACAACACTGTTGACCGTCCGGACCGAAAGACCATCCGTTTCATGTATGTAAGCCCGGAGACTCACACCAAAGCGAAGGCCGGCGAGCCGGCCCCCGACGGAACCATTCTCATCATGGAGGATCACCGGGCGAAGCTGGACGCTTCCGGCAGTGTTGAACTGGGGCCGGACGGTCGGCTCGTGCCGACCGGCCAGATATCCAATATCTTCGTCATGGAGAAGCGCGCGGGCTGGGGCGAGGCCTATCCGCCGGAGGTGCGCAATGGCGACTGGGACTATGCGCATTACCTGCCCGGTGGCGCGCCCAAGGCGGATGCAAATTTCGACGGATGCTTCTCCTGCCACCGGAACCGGGCCGGCCGCGATTTCAACTTCACCTACGCGAAGTATCTCCTGGACCGCGAAGGCAAGTAGCTTGCCGGCGAACGCGGCTCTGATCGGGGGAGCCCGTACGCCCTCGGCCGATCACCACCGTGGCGCGAGCTGTGGCACGCCCCCTTCGGAAGGACTGGCGTGAAGCTGCCGCATCTCGGCGATCGCACCTGACAGCCAAAGGCGCACCTGGCGCATGGCATGTCCCGTGAGGTCGTCCGGCAACGGCATCCGATAAATGTGCTTGCGGATCGCGAGGAACATGAGGGACCCGTGCAGCGTCATGGCGATTTCGCGCTCTTCGTGCTGCATGGGGCGGCTTGAAAGGTCCGGCAGGCCGGCCTCGCGTCTCAGCGCGCCGATGACCGGCTCGAGGATCGAGGCCGTCAGCACGGCGCCGCGCCGGCCGGGCTGGCCATAGCCGTCCAGACCGGCGCGAACGAACAGGCGCATCGACTGGCCGGTGATGGCACCGAGGTAGTCGGCATAAAGGCAGCCGAGTCGCTCGGCAAGCGGCGCTTCGTTCGAGTTGAGGGCCGTACGCCAGTCCTCTTGGCGCCAACGCACGGCACGCTCTTGGAACAGCGCGGCAACGATCTCATCCTTGCTCCGGAAATGCCTGTAGAGGGCGGCTTGCGTGATACCGAGGCGCGAGGCCAAGCTCCGCGTCGACGCTCCGAAGCCCGCTTCCGCGAACAGTGCCGCCGCCTCGTTAAGGATGGCTACGCGCCGTTCACCGGACGACAATCGCCGACGCTTCGGCTGCTCTCCTGCAGCGGCTGCACCATCCGGTTCTATCGCGACGATCTTCCGATGTGGCTTAGCGCTCAATACCAGCTCCCATAGATGCCCCAACCGATCCCCTTTGCCGTTCAGAACGGGCGTTACCTAAGAATAGTAATCCCCGCACCGGAGCGTGGTGACGAGAACGATCTTTAGAAAGCTTTGCTCAGCCATTATACGGCCTCGCCCAAAGCGATGGAAATGAGAACGATCAAATAGGACTTTTGGCGCGAAACGGTCTTGCCCGCGATCAGGATTAGTAGTTGGGGTCCGGCCCTTTGAAGTGTACGGTAGCTAAGTCTGCACTGCAGACGTTCGTCGCCATCGCATTGAACTTCGGCTCTCCACCCTGGTGAGACCTACACGAACGAGCAGAGTCGACCCGAAGCGGTCATCTGCAGTGAAGTGATGAACGTCTCAATTGGGCCTATAAAGCGAACAAAATGCTGAATCCAGATGCGTCACAACCGCACGATGCGCTGGCGGCCTTCATCATAAATCGTTACCGTTTCCTGGGACTCAGAGCTTCGGGCTAGTACCCGGTCATCTCCAGGTAGCCCCTGCCACTGACACTGCCCTCGAAGGCGATCGGGCCTTCCCAATATGGTATGGACGTTGACATCCATGCTTGGTCGTTCAGAGGTTGGGTTGTGACATCAAAGCCGCGACTGGGAATCTGGACGTTCCAGGAAACCGGAATTTGACGCCCTGCGACTTTGGCGGTTCGCACGGGAACGATCCTGAGAGCTCCCGCGGGCAAGGGGTTCGGTCGCCCATCGGCGGTGATCCAGGTGGCAGAGGTAAATCCCTCCCCCTCGTCTCTGAGACGGAAGCCCATCAGCTTCTCCCCTGTATCGAGGTGCAGCGAGAACCACTCCCAACCGGTCTGGTCTTCCGCGAGCGGCTGTGACGACCACTCGCGGTCAAGCCAAGCCTTCCCGGTCACCTCTACGTTCCTCGTCGGCAGCGAAAGCGAGCC
Source organism: Sinorhizobium sp. 8-89 (assembly GCF_030124325.1). Taxonomy (GTDB): domain Bacteria; phylum Pseudomonadota; class Alphaproteobacteria; order Rhizobiales; family Rhizobiaceae; genus Sinorhizobium. The sequence goes on along the minus strand of NZ_JASKLR010000011.1, from coordinate 145,417 downwards.
AGTCACCGAATAGAATGGTTGCGAATAGTAGTAGCTGGCCTGCCCCTTCGCTGATTTCACCGAATAGCCGTTATCGCCCTGCGGGACCAGCGGGCCCGTGGCCAATAGGCGGAGTTCGTAGCCGAATTCCTCCGCTGTCGCAGTCAGGTTGAGGTTAGCCAGTTGGTCCGCTCCCGGAACGGCATTTCCCTGAATCTGCCAGTCGTCGATCCAAGCCGAGAAGGGCTCCGCCACGACCCCAGCCTGCCCTACTCCCCCGCGTGAAATGCGTTCTGCCACGAAGTGGTCTTCCGAAGTCGTGACGGCGGCGTGACCCATCCAGAGCTGTGGGCTCGACCACCCTTTGTTCTCCCACGGAGCAAGCGCTGACCGGAAAAGGGTCCACTGCGCTCCGTACTGAGTTCCGTCCGGAGCTTCAAGATTTGCAGTGAGATACCACCACTCTATTCGAAAATCCGGATGCGCGCCGTGGTCAAAGGGGAAATGGAACGGCAGGCCGGGCTGCGGCACCGAAAACCCTTCAGCCGCCGAGCCGAGGCCACCAAAACCCTGGGAGGGTGCTTGGTTTCCGGACAAACTGGTTATGGTCATCACCGCAAAAGCGATCGCGATCGATCTAACGCTCATTGGCTAATACCTTGAGAAGTTCCGACGGCGCGAGTCCCGCCAGCCGGCGAAGCGGGATGAATACGGAAATGACCCCAGCGGCAAGCGCGACGAGACCGAGCCTGACCCACTCATAAGGAAAGATATGCATCGGCAGACGCCAGCCGAAGGCTTCGACATTCACCACGGCGAGAAGCACCCACGCCAGCGCCAGGCCGAGGGGCAAAGCGGCAGCAAATGTCGCAAGCCAGAGCACCAGCGTCCTCAGAAGCTCAAGAAGTGCGAGATCGCGTCTTGTGACCCCCATCGCCCAAACCGGCGCGAGCTGCGGGAGGCGCATTTCCGAAAGCGTGAGAAGGCTTGAGAACATAGCCAATGCCGCAACCCCAAGCGTGAATATGTTCAACGCGCCCGTAACCAAGAATGTGCGATCAAAGATCCGCCGTGACTGTTCTTTCAATGCCGCTTGATCGACAATGTTATCCGGTGGCAGTCCGAATTCGTCCGAGAGGCTCGACCGTAGGTCCGCAACCTGATCAGGCTGGACCCGCAGACCGTAGCGCAGGCGCGAGACCTGCGGGTAGTGAGAGATCAAGGCGTTTATTGCGGCCATGACCTGGCCCTTTGGGTTTCCGTAATCCGAATAGACGCCGACGACCGTCGCCTCCCAGTCGCTCGCCAAATCCAGCTTATCGCCGATGCGGAGCCGCTCCCGCCTCCACAACTGTTCGTTGACCAACACACCTTCACCGGAAGCCACCCGATCCCAGACGTCCGGAATGCCAACGATCAAGGGCCAGTGCTCCCGGTAAGTCGGATCGTCGACGACACCGAAGACCTGCATCGGTTGACCTCGGATCTCGACGTCTACGCTAGAGATCGGCAGCACCGATTCCACCTTCGTTGCGAGCCATGCCCGGAGCCTGTCTGCCTCGTCTCCGTTCCGGGCGGCGACGTAAAGCTCCGCGGCGAGACGTTGGTCGAGCCAGCCGACGAACGTGAGGCGGAAGCTCTCCACCATGGTTCCGACGCCTATATTTGCCGCCAGCGCAAGAAGCAATGCCATGAGGGCGAAGGACAGCCCGGGGAGTTGCTGCCGCGCGTCGGCCCAGAACCAGGTGACGAGCGCGCCAGAAGACATCCGCTGCATCAAGGTGAGGAATCCGGAGAGCACGGCGGGGAGAAGTAGCGACGCCCCGAGCAGGAGGCAGCCAAGGACGCCAAAGCCTGCCTCAAGCCCATCAGCCCACAGAAGGAGAGCTCCGGAGAGGGATAGCAAAGCCGCTGCGGCCAGCACCTGAAACCGCCGTCCCGCTTCCGACGATCGTCCCCAGGTCTGGGGCTGAGCGACCGCGAGCAGAGGCACCCTCATCAAGCGCAAAAGGCTCTGTGCTGACGATACCAATGTTCCGGCCACGGCGATGGCAAAACCCGAAACCCACCACTCCGGACGCAGGGAAAGCGTACCTGGCACGCTGGCTCCGTAGAGTCCTTCAAGCGTTGCGGCCACTCCGGGCAGCAGCAGCGAAGCAATCAGATATCCAATGGCAACTCCGACCGCCCCCGCGGCAAGGGCGAAAAGGACAAGTTCGGCGATCAGCAGAACCGCAAGCACCTTCAACGAAACTCCAAGAGAGCGAAGCGTTCTGAAGGTCGGCCGCCGTTGCTCGAAGGCGAGGCCAATGGTCGAGTACACTATTAACAGCCCGACGACGAAGGCGAGAAAACCGAAAGCCGTCAAATTGAGATGAAAGCTCTCGGTAAGATGCTCGACGTCACTTTGCGCATTCGTCTCGCGAACCGAGAGCTCAGGAACTAGCATTCCGAGCGGCTCCAGACCGGGACGTTGGTCTCCGGCGATCACAATCCGACTGAGCTCGCCGTCTCTTTTTAATAGCCGCTGCGCCAAGCCGATATCGGCAAAGGCGACCCCGTCCGGCATCTGATCCGAAACACGCAATGCAAGGTCGGTCTGCCCTCGTATTTTCTCCGCTGTTCCAGGAGAGACGACGAGCGTGCCCGGAGGCGAGATGAAGGAAAGCAAGTCTCCGGCATTTCCCAGATCGACAGTGTTGGTCTCCACGGGCATCGTCAGCGGCTCTATGCCGATCATCCTCAACCGGGTGGCTCCGAACCGATAGTGCCCCTCCAAAACTGGTGAAACGTTCCAGCCCGCCCGTCTGAGCCGCACGAAGGCGGCCTGAGGAATCGAGCGGCCGTTTGGAGAAACCAGGTTCACCAGCTCGTCCTGGTCGAGCACAGCCGCGGCGCGGGCATAGCTCGCGCGGGCTTCTGCGTTGATCGCCTGCACTCCGGACCACAGGGCCGTGGCCAGCGCCAGGCCCGACAGGAGCGCGCCGAGCTGCAGCGGCCGTCGTCTCCAGTGGGACAGAAGTGCCGTCGCTGCGGTCCACATCATCATTCTATCTTCCCCGACCGCAAATGCACCTGCCGGTCGAGCCTGTCCGCCAGTCTTTGCGAATGTGTCACCAGGAGCAGCGTCGATCCGGTTCCCTTCGAAAGCGAAAGCATCAGTTCCAGGACAGCGTCTCCGTTGGCCTCGTCTAGGTTTCCTGTAGGCTCGTCCGCCAGAACCAAGCCGGGACGCGCGGCAAGGGTTCGTCCGATTGCCACCCGCTGCTGCTGTCCCGTGGAAAGCTGCTCGGGATATCTCGTCAGCAATGCCCCGATTTCAAGGCGCTCCACGAGTTCATTTTCCCACGCTGAATCGTGACGTCCCGCGAGCTTGGCGTGGAAAGCGAGGTTCGCGGCCACGTCTAGCGAGGGGATAAGGTTGAACTGCTGAAATACGAGGCCGACTTCTGCCCGTCTGTAGGCGGCGCGTTCCCGGTCATTCAGCTTGGAGATGTCTCGACCCCCGACCACGATCTCGCCTGAGTCCGGGCGGTCGAGGCAGGCGACGAGATGCAGGAGGGTGCTCTTTCCGCTACCAGACTCCCCTATCAGGGCAACGCTCTCTCCCGCGCCGAGATCGAGATTGATCCCTCTCAACACTTCAAGCCGCCCTTCGGCAGTCTCATAGGATTTCCTAAGATTGCGAAGAGCGATCACGATGGCGGCCAAGATCACGACGATGTCACATATGTAACTCTCCACGGCCGCTTGGAAAGGCCCACCCGTGAGGTGATGCGAATGCAGACCTCGTCGAACGTCGGGTTCTCGCAAAACGGTTCATCTGTCGAAGCATACATCCGTTTTTCGGGCCGTTTTGACACTTTCTCGGGGATGAGCTTAGAGCCAGGGGCGCTGCTGGCGTGGGTTGCCTGAGCAGGAGCGCACATTGCGGCCAACCGGAATTCATTTGTTCGGTCTGCGCTACTAGTCGCATGCCCTCAGTGCCGACGTCGCGCGTTCGAACCGTCGCCTCAAGTACGATCCGCGGACGTGGCCCCTACGGAGGCCTCGGGTGGCGAAAGGCTTCACACCCCTGCCAACCTTTGGCACCGGAGCAATTTAGCTAGAAAGCTAAAATTGCAGACACTCGAGACAGCGAGCTGGACGGCGGACATGCGTGTGCATGCCTACCTCCATCGCAAGGAAGGCGATCAATCGAACGCAGAATATTGGTATCGCCGCTGCGGCGTCGCACCGTCAATCTTAACGCTTGATGAGGAATGGGAAGAGTTGGCGCAGGAACTTTTGGAGCAAGGCTGAGCTCTGCTCGGCGCAGGGTCTGGTGCCGGCGCATTTGAGGCGACACGCGCGTCCGCTCTGTCGACGGGCTGGTGGAGGGCCTCTGCGAGGCTGCGTCCTCAGCGGAGAAGCCAGGAACGCCCGGTTATGGCGGTCTCTGCGCGTTCAGCTCGACGGCAGCAATGTGAACTTTCCACCCGACTGAGACGATCGGAATCCGGCAACATACCGCCAGTCCGGGATGTCGATTCCGATCCCTCGCCTTGAAGGGAATCGAACCGTCGGCTCGTCGCCCGCTATACCTAAGCCTCTGATCCCTTGGCTATTACGTTGGTTAAGAGTCTTCGAAGCTTATGTTAAGGACCTACGCGAAATCCAGGACAATGCCGCGGTGTTCGATATCGCCACGCTCGGCAATCGCAGCTGACCGGCGTTACCGGTCGAGGTCGGCATGATCGAGGCCGAAGTGATCCAGAACAAGCTGAAGATTGCGGCGATTGGATTTGAACTAGACGTCGAAGACATCGCCAAGCACCGGCACACTTCCCGCAACCGTGTCAAAACCGACATTGACCAGCATCTTGACGAGCTTGTCGTTCGGCACGCCGAGACGCCGAGCCTCGTTGACGATGATGAGACTGACGGCGGCGGCCGCAAAATCGCCGACGCCGGGGATCAGGCCAAGGACCGAGTCGGCTCCGAGCGACATGCGTGTACCGGGAATTCGGAGCGCCGTATCCATCAGCCGCGCCAGTCCGCGTATCCGGCGAAGGCGCGTGAGCTGTTCGATGGGTATGTTGGACTTCTTCATTCTTTTTGTTTGGTCTCCGCGCCCTGCGATTCAAATGTCATGCGGCAGCCTTATCCTTGCCAAGCCGCTTGATGGCCTGCTCAAGCGGGCGCTGTCCATCGCAGTAATCCTCCCGCTTGCCTTCGCCAGAAGCGCCGGGACGGTGCGGACGGTAAAGCGCTTCGGGTCGAGATAGGATTGGACCTGCGTCCAGGTGAGTGGCATCGGCACGGTGACACCCGGCCGCGCGCGCGGCGACAGGGGTGCCACGGCGGTCGCCCTGCGATCATTGCGCAGATAGTCGAGGAAGATGCAGCCGTCCCGCAGGCTCTTGATCATTTTGATGAGATAAAGATCTGGGTTGTCGCGGGGCATCTCTTGGCAGACGTCATGGGCGAAGCCTTTTGCCTCGGCCCATGAAAGCGGCTTGCGCGCGCTACGGCGAACGGCGTCAAGCTTCTGCAAGACCACGGGCGGCAAGGGGCTGCATGTGATCGTCACCGCCCAGGACTTGAACACGCCGTCGAGTTTCGGGCGAAGATCGTAGTGAAGGCGCGTCGGGTCATGTTTCTGGATGATGAAGCGAAGCCGGTTCGACGGTTTGACGGCGGCCGCGCCGATGGGTTCCTGGGTCTGCTTGAAACCCCGCTTCTTCTTGTAGGTTGAGAGCTTGTCAGCCGCCATAATCGACCTCAATCCATCCCATCAGGAGATCCTTGCACGGAAGTCGAAAACCCGCGCGCAGGATTGTTGTTCCCGCGACCCCACGATAGGTCCCGGCTACTCCGTTGCAGCGTTCCCCGTGACGATTATGATCCGCTGGCGGCGCGAACGCCGCTCAGTTCACGAGGATCATCATGGCGACCGGCACCGTCAAATTCTTCAATCAGGACAAGGGCTTTGGCTTCATCACGCCCGACAATGGCGGGTAGGATGTGTTTGTCCATGTCTCGGCGGTGCTGTCGGCCGGGCCTCTGAGAGATGGCGCGAAGGTAAGCTACGATATCGGTCAGGATCGCAAGACCGGAAAGTCGAAAGCGGAAGACGTTCGCGCGATCTAATCGACCTTTGTGGGACGCGGCGGCTAGTTGCCGCCGCCTATGAGTTCGAGGGTACGATGATCTGGTTCGCCGGCAAAGAAACGCTCCAGAGCGAGCCGGAATCCTTCCCCGTCCTCCGCGGCAGCTTCGCTGAACAGCGTCATCGACGAGCGGAATTTCAGATTGTCGGGCGAGCCGAAAATCTCATGGGCGGAACGGTCAGATGCCCCGAGGACCGCATTGACCGCCCGCGCCAATCTATCGGCAAGCACGGGATGTCGGAGATAAGCCCGAGCCTCCTCGACAGAGCCGATGCCGTAGAAGTTCGCGGTGGGAGGTCCAAGCGCACGCAATTGCGGGAAGATGAACCACATCCAGGGGATTTCTTTGCGTCCGGCCCTGAGCTCACCAAGGACCGTCTCGAAGACGAGGTCTTGTGCTGCAACGAAGCGAGAAAGCTCGAAAAGGATCGTCCTCTGCCATCGATCGTCCTCTCGATGATGATGTCAGATCGGTGCGGCCGTCAGCAGTACCGCGCGGGCACCGTTACTGCTGACGCGCTGATCGCTACCGCCGCCGCGGCAAGCCTGATCAGGCGTGCGCGTCGCGCGCGCCGAGAATCCCATTCATACGCCCTACCCAATCCGTCCGAACTCCAGAACAGCATGCGGGAGGCGGGAGAGTCCATTCCTTCTGGAAAGCGTCCGTGATCTCGCGAGCGCTCGCCATTGCAAAGCGCCCCGCGGCTCTTATCTTTTCACGAGGAGGTCAACGGAGAAGCGGGCGATGAAGGAAGTCGTCATCAATATCGTGTCGGAAGATATGGCCGAAATCGTGGTGCCGAGCGGAAACAATGGCCGGCTCCGATGCTCTGTCGTCTGCCTCTGTTGCGAGCGGGCCGACCAGCCGATGGACGACGACGGCTGCGGCATTTGCGATGCGTGCCTCGGCTTGTCTGTTCGCGGAATCGATGCCTTGGACGGTCTTGAGTTGCCGACGCCCTTCCCCCATCTATCGCTCACTACCCGTAATCGATGACTGCCTGCAGCGATGGAACTCTGTTGCGCGTCCGAAGGGCGCTCCCCGAACGTGTCGAGCGCCCTTCGTCATTTCGGGAGGCTCGACGACTCTGCGACGATGATTTGACTTCCTGTTGCCGCGCTCCCGCGGCCATCCTGTCAAGTTGGACGCAGATGACGGACGAACAATTCTCCATCCAGAAGCGTCTGCTGGAACTCTTCGACGTCTACACCGAACTGCGGCAGCCCGCTGCGTCTCTTCATTACGGGACGTAAATCCGGATAGCTTTGCCGCATCAAGTCGCGGCAGATCTCTTCGAACAGTCGACTGTTCATTGACTATTAACCATCTGAATTAATATCCAAAACCCGCCAAACGGAAGCTAATATCATTTAAATTTCCGTCAGACGGACGCAGATTTTCCGAACTCATTACTATCGATAGTTTCCAAGTATCGGTAGTGATTAACTAAGTCTCATCACGCACGTCATGACGTTCGGTGTGTTTCAAATCAATTTTCTACTCAGAAATTTTTCGCTATTATTTCTGTTTAATCGATTTTCCTTTGCTGTCGCGTTTCCCATCTCTTTTCGAGATTGCCGTAGCGTCGACTTATCTTCGCGCACGCGTCCGTCTATACACTCTGATCGAATTTGACCGACACACCCTGTTCCAAACGAATGCCGAAGGCGGTCGCCTGACAGCCAACGCGATCGGTCATTCTCCACGTCCCTCAGGCACACTGCTTTCAGGTGCGGATCCAATGGCCGGGTTCTGCCCAATCACAGTAGGGAGGGCTGAAACACTTCGCAGACCGAATTAGGTTGCGTCACTTCCAAGAAGCGGCGCGGCCGCAAGCTCGAGTCGTCGCGGCGGCGACCATCATCCTCGTCGTCTGGCTTTTCACTCTGAAAATATGGTCTGAATTGCCTTGAGATTTTTCCTCGGGCCGTGGAGGAGCTCGTCGGCGGAAGGCATGTCCACTAGAATCAGATCCGCCCAAAGCTGCGCGAGCTCTTTGCGGCGCTCGAGGTGCTCGGCGCGGTATAGGCGCCCTCCACCTTGTCCTTCGGTGTGTGCGCAAGCATCAGGTCGATTATCTGACGATCGGCCGGATACAGCTCATTCATGTTGGTTGAGAACGTCGAGCGGAACCCGAGCGGTACGTGCTTGTGATGGTACCCGGCGCGGTTCAGAAGGTAGCCGAGACCATTTTCGGACATGTGTTTGTGCGCGTGACGGCCGTTCGGCAAGACGAATGGACCCCTCCCTGTGAGTGAACGCAAAACCTTCATGGTTTCCATCGCCTGGCTGGGCATCGGAACGAGATGATCGCGTTCCTCGTCGTCCTTATGCTGCAGCTTGAGCTTCATGCGGACCGCCGGTATCACCCAAACGGATCATCCTCGTCCAGAACGTTCCACTCCGTCCAGGGCGTGGAGATCAGCGTTCCGGGGCGTACTGCTGTCAGGACCAGCATCCGCAGTCCGAGCTTTGTCACAGGATGCGACGGCGTGGACCATGCCGCCAGCAACATTTCGCGGGCCTTGTCGATATCGGTAATGGCTGGCTGCCGCCCCTTCTTCATGGGCGCCATTGCTTCCCGAACGACGCTGGCTGGATCTTGGTTAGCCCTGCCTGATGCGATGGCGTAGACGAAGATGGATGAAATCCGCTGCCAGATTCGTCGCGCAGTTTCCTTGGCATCACGTTTCTCGACGATCCGGAGAACCGCCAGCACGGTCGGCGCATCGATGTCGCGGATCGGCATCTCCCCGATGATGGGGAATACGTCCTTGACCAGCGAGTCGAGAACGTCGGCCGCGTGCCTTTCGACCCAACGCGGTTTTGCAGCTCGTGCCACTCGCGCGCAATGACCTCGAAGGTGTCGGTCGCCTGCTTCTTGCCTACGAGCTTCTCAACCTTTTTGACGACGCCAGGATCGCGGTCGGACTTGAGGACCTCCTTCGCTTTTTCACGTTCGTTACGCGCCTCGACGAGCGACACACCGGGATAGTTTCCGATGACGAGGACCTTCTCCTTGCCGTCGTGATAGTACCGCAATCTCCAACTCTTGGTGCCGGTAGTGGTCACGTAGAGGTGAAGTCCGCCACCGTCGGTGAGCTTGTACGCTTTTTCCGCCTTCTTGGCGTTCTTTACCTTTGTGTCCGTAAGCACTCTTGCGCCCCAGTGATACCCGCATTTTCCCTTTTGATACCCGCATCGGTACCCGCTTTTGCGTGGGTTTCGATCGATATCAGTGGGAACCTGTGGAAAACACAAAGCATGAGAGAGGGCCGCAAATCAGGGCGTCATGAGTGTCTATCGGAGGTCGCGGGAGAAGCTGATGGCGGACAGAGAGGGATTCGAACCCTCGATACGCTTTCACGTATACACGCGTTCCAGGCGTGCGCCTTCAACCACTCGGCCACCTGTCCATCCTTAAACAGCCGATGGTCAGTCCGGCTGGATGGGGGAAGAGCGAAGCTCCACTGGCGTGCGCCGGACGAACCGGCGGACGGGCGCGATATATACCGATGATCTGCTCGGGATCAACTGGTTTCTGACAGTTTATTGACATCTTGCGAAATGACGTCGGCGAAGTCGACCATTGCGCTCGCAACTTGCGGCGCTTATCTCTTGGCGCATAAGCGTAGTTGACCGGACAAACGCGTGTCGGGCGCGTATCTGGAGCGTAGCGGCCACGGCGGCCGAAAGGACGAAGATGCGGTTGCTGCTGAGGCTTGCAAGCTTTCTCGTGCTTACGGTGGCCGTGCTCGTCGGGACCGTTGACGCGATCCAGTCGGTTGCGGCTTCGGCGCCGGCGATGACCTCGCTCGCCGATGCCATATCCGCCCTCGGCCCGGATGCGCTCAACTGGGTGCACGCCCTGCAGCGCACGGATGCCGGGCCGGCAATCTGGTTGGCGGGGCTGCAATGGCTGCTCGCCCGACCCGCCTTCGCGGTGCTCCTGGTACTCGCCCTGCTGCTCTGGATGGCAGGCTATAAGAAACGCCCCGCCGCGGGCCGATTTGCCGCCTGATTTCGGCTGCAGCGCCGTGCGTCTTATCAGATGCGCAAAGGACGCTGTGGCGCTTTGAAATGCTGCATGTTTCGTTAAATCGATCTAAGGAAACGCAGCCCGTCATCGCCGCTTTCCGAGCGCACGAAAGGAGCCGGAGATGTTTCTGATCGACATGTTCAAGAAGAAGACGATCCTGCCCGATGTGCAGACGGCGCTCCGCGGGCGCGAGGAGGAAATCCCGACTGCAGAGACGCATTTCGTCTCCGGACGTCCGCTGAAGGGCCCCTACCCCGAAGGCATGAAGAAGGGGCTTCTCGGCATGGGCTGCTTCTGGGGCGCCGAGCGGCTGCTCTGGAGCATCCCCGGCGTCTATGTGACCGCCGCCGGCTATTCCGGCGGGCTGACGCCGAACCCGACCTATCAGGAGACGACGACCGGGCTCACCGGCCACGCGGAGGTCGTGCTTGTCGTCTACGACCCCGCCAAGGTTTCCTTCGCAATGCTGCTCAAGACCTTCTTCGAGGAACACGATCCGACCCAGGGCATGCGGCAGGGCAACGACATCGGCACGACGTATCGCTCGGCGATCTATGTCTATGACGACGAGCAGCTTCGCGAGGCGGAGGCTGCCCGCGACGTCTTCCAGAAGGCGCTGACGGCTTTCAATCATGGCGGCCAGATCACCACCGAAATCGGCATGGCCGGACCGCTCTACTTTGCCGAGGACTATCACCAGCAATATCTGGCCAAGAACCCCGATGGCTATTGCGGCCTTCGCGGTACCGGCGTCAGCTGCCCAATCGGCCGCTAGGTCTGTTTTCGCGCTACTGCATGCTTCCTTAAATCGTAGCCGAGTAAGGATAAAAACATGCAGCAATTCAAAGTGCTGCCGCGTCCTTTGCGCGTATGCTAAGGCGCGCTGCGCTGTAGGCACGGCACACCGATTTGCTCCTTGAGACCGGCGTTCGGCGGCCTCTCACCGGGCGTCGGCATCTTTTTTACCATCCGAAAAATTTTGAGTGTTTTTTTGCGGAAGCCGTGCAAGGATGCGCCCACCCAAGCCTTAACAAGAGAGGGGCGGGTTGCGCGGACAGGCCCGTCGGGACTGCCGGCAGACCCGATAAGATCAATAGCGACAACAGGGCTGCACGATGAAAAAAACCATTCTCGGTCTCTTTGCTTTCTCCATGATGTCCGCGACGGCACTGGCCGCCGACATCAAGCCGGCGATCATCTACGATCTCGGCGGCAAGTTCGACAAATCCTTCAACGAAGCGGCTTTTAACGGCGCTGAAAAGTTCAAGGCCGAATCAGGCATCGAATACCGCGAGTTTGAAATCGCCAACGACGCCCAGCGCGAACAGGCGCTGCGCCGCTTTGCCAGCGACGGCAACAGCCCGATCGTGATGGCCGGATTCAACTGGGCGGCGTCGCTCGAGAAGATTGCCGTAGAATATCCGGACACGAAATTCGCGATCATCGACATGGTGGTCGAAAAGCCGAACGTCAAATCGATCGTGTTCAAGGAACAGGAAGGCTCCTATCTCGTGGGCGTGCTCGCCGGTCTCGCCTCCAAGTCGAAGACCGTCAGCTTCGTCGGCGGCATGGATATCCCGCTGATCCACAAGTTCGCTTGCGGCTATGTCGGCGGTGCGAAGTCGGTCGGCGCGGATGTCAAGGTGCTCGAGGCCTATACCGGCACGACGCCGGACGCGTGGAACGACCCGGTCAAGGGCGGTGAAATCGCCAAGTCGCAGATCGACCAGGGCGCGGATGTCGTCTATCACGCTGCCGGCGGCACCGGCGTCGGTGTGTTGCAGGCGGCAGCGGATGCCGGCAAGCTCGGCATCGGCGTCGATTCCAACCAGAACATGCTGCAGCCGGGCAAGGTGCTGACCTCGATGCTGAAGCGCGTCGATGTCGCCGTCTACGACGCCTTCATGGCGGCGAAGGACGACAAGTTCGAGTTCGGTATTTCCAACCTTGGCCTCAAGGAAGACGGCGTCGGCTATGCGCTGGACGACAACAACAAGGCCCTCATCACACCCGAAATGCACGATGCGGTCGAAAAGGTGAAGGCCGACATCATTGCCGGCAAGGTTCAGGTGCACGACTACATGAGCACCGAATCCTGCCCCTACTGATTGCGGTGACCTGACATCAAGAGGCCGCCTGCTTCAAGCGAAGCAGGCGGCCTTTCGTTTCCGGCGGTGCGTCGTGACGCACGCAATCTCGATATTTTCAGTAATGCGGCGGGCGGGTCACCGGTATCGCATCACGCGCCTGCTCCTCGAGGCTCAGGAAGCGCTCCGTCAATCGGTCGAGCTTCGCCCGGGTCTGTTCGACCACCTTCCACTGTTCGGCCAATTGGTCCGAGAGCTCCTCGATGGTCTTCGCCTGGTGCGCCAGCATTTCTTCCAGACGTACGATCCGGCTTTCTTTGTCACTCATGCCGTCCTCCATCGCATCCGTTTCAACTCGTCGGGCCCGATGCGAGCCGAAAGCCTGCGCCGGATTTACGCGCAGATTGTCCAAGTCACTGGCCCTGTCAAGCAATGGTCTCACGCGCCGGCCGCCGCTTTGCGAGCCGCCGAGAAGCTTGGGTCACGTGCCGAAAGCATCTTGTGGAGATGCACCATCACGCCGGCGGCGAAGAGCGGTGTCAGCAGGTTGAGCAGCGGCACCGCCAGAAAGGCCGCCAGCACGAGCCCCGCGAGAAACACCGTCGAGCGGTGTTTGACACGAAAGAGCCGAGCCTCGGCGGGCGGACGATAACGCATGGCGGCGAACTCGAAAAATTCCCGCCCGAGCAGATAGCCGTTGACGAGGAAGAAGGCGATGAGATTGACCCCCGGCACGAGCAGCAGCAGAAGGGCAACGATGTTGCCGAGGATGACGACGCCGAGGAATTTCGCCGATCCCGTCATTGCCGCCACAAGCGGCAGCGGGTTGCCGGGCGCGCCATCGGGATAGTCACGCGTTTCGATCACCTCGGCAACGTCATCAAGGAAGAAGCCGGCGATGAGCGCGGTGACCGGCGCGAGCAGAAGGGCAAGCGCCAGGGCCAGGCCGAGGCTCGCGAAGATGCCGACGATGAATGTGAGCCAGCCGGCCCATTCGGGCGTGCCCGGCATCAGCGTGTCGATCCACGGAAGTGCGAGCCAGATGAACAGTTCGCGCACCGCGAACCAAAGGGCGATGAGCGCAAGCAGCGTCAGCCCAAGAACCTTCCAGAAGACCGAGCGGGTCTCCGCCGCGAAAAGGTTGGCGAAGGCAAGTCGCGCCGCATCCATGATCATGACCGCTCTCCATCGACAGCAAGGTGGCTCAGCGGCATGTAGGCAGATCCGTTGCGATCGACAAGTCATGTGGAACCGCCTGTGACGTCATGCTTCCCCGAGTAAGGATTGCCGGACGGCGGATCTGCCGGTGCGTTGCAGCCGGCGAAAATCATGCGGGTCATCGTCCAGGCGCTGGCAAACGCCACGCAGGGCGATATGCTATGCCTAAAATCGATGCATGGGCGGTGTCGCGCCGACAAGACGTCGCGGCCAGCCAGGGAGACGAAATGACCAACCAGAAAACGCTCGCCAGCCTCGCGGTTCTTGTCCAGTCCGGCAAGCTCGATCCCGTCAAACTCGCCGAAGAGACGTTTCATCGCATCGAAGCCTGTCCGGACCAGTCGATCTTCGTCGGTCTGACGCACGAGCGTGCGCTCAGGGAAGCGCAAGCCGCGTCAAGCCGGCTGAAGGCGGGACGTTCGCTCGGTCTGCTCGACGGCCTGCCCGTCGCCTGGAAGGATCTGTTCGACCTTGCCGGCAGCGTGACAACTGCAGGCTCGGTCGTCTTCAAGGACAATCCGCCCGCGACGGCCGACGCGCCCGTCGTCGGCGCGCTCGCCGCCGCCGGCATGGTCAGTGTCGGCCGCACGAACATGAACGAGTTCGCCTTTTCCGGCCTCGGCATCAATCCGCACTATGGAACCCCACGAAATCCGGCAGCGCCGGATGTCCACCGGATTCCCGGCGGCTCGTCCTCCGGCTCGGCCGCAGCCGTCGCGGCCGGCCTGGTGCCGATTGCGATCGGTACCGATACCGGCGGTTCGGTACGCATCCCCGCGGCAATGACCGGTATCGTCGGCTACAAGGCGACGCGTGGCCGTTATGCGATGAAGGGCGTGTTTCCGCTTGCCGAAAGCCTCGATTCGCTTGGGCCCCTCTGCCATACCGTACAGGATGCAGTGTGGGCGGATGCCGCCATGCACGGCCTGACGGCACCGGTCATCCGCCGCCCCGAGCTTGCCGATCTCTCGATCGTCATCCCCGAAACGGTCGTTTTCGACGACGCCGAGCCGGAAGTGGTCGCGGCTTTCGAGACGGCGATCAAACGGCTCAAGGCGGCGGGCGTCAAAGTCAGACGCGCGCAGTTCAAGAGTTTTACCGCCGTGTTCGATCTGACGGCGCGCCATGGCGCGCTGGTGACGGCGGAAGCTTATGCGCTCCACCGCGAGCGCCTCGCCGGTCCCGAGGCGGCCAGAATCGATCCGCGCGTCGTCACCCGCACCCGGCTCGGCGAGAAGATTACGCTCAGCGACTACATCGCCATTCTCGCTGCACGTGACCAATTGATTCATGAGACGGTGGAGAGTCTCGGACCTGGCGAGTTGATCGCGCATCCGACATTGCCTCATGTCGCCCCGCCGATCGCACCGCTTCTTTCCAACGACGAACTCTTCTTCAAGACCAATGCCAAGACCTTGCGGAACACGCTGATCGGCAATTTCCTCGATTTCTGCGGCGTCTCCATCCCCTGCGGCACGGGGGCCGCCGGTATGCCGGTCGGCTTGCTGCTCTCGGCGCCCCATCACCAGGACGATCGGCTGCTTGGCGCGGCCCTTGCCGCCGAGGCGATCATCCGGGGTGAGGCATGATCATCTGCTTAGATATCGGCGGATCCGCGATCAAAGGCGCGATCACCCATTCGCCGGAGCGGATATTTCCCCTGCCGCGGCGAACCACGCCGCTTGACGATTTTCGTCGGTTCGTCGCAACGCTCGAGTCGGTGCTGGACGAAGCGGGCGGCCTGCCGGAAAGGGTCGCGATCTCGATCACAGGCGTCATCGATCCGGAAACGCGCCGGATCAAATGCGCCAATATACCTTGCATCGACGGGCGGGAGCTTGCCGCCGAACTCGAGGCCGCCCTGCACCTGCCCGTAGTGATCGCCAACGACGCCGATTGCTTCGCGCTCGCGGAAGCCGGTATCGGCGCGGGACGCGGCCATCGGATCGTATTTGGGGCGATCCTCGGCACAGGGGTCGGCGGCGGACTGGTGGTCGACGGGAAGTTGATCAACGCCGATGGCGGCTTTGCCGGGGAATGGGGGCATGCTCCCGCCGTCGCGTCGGAGGCGGGACACCCTCCCATCGCAATACCGATCTTCGACTGCGGTTGCGGACTGCGCGGCTGCGTCGACACCGTGGGCGGCGCGCGCGGGCTCGAAAGACTGCATACGACAGTGCACGGAAAATCTCTCTCCAGCCACGAGATCATCGACGCCTGGCGGAACGGCGACGAAGAGGCGGCGCGGACGATCGATATTTTCGTCGATCTCATAAGTTCGCCACTGGCGCTCGTCATCAATATAACCGGTGCGACGATCGTCCCGGTCGGCGGCGGCCTCTCCAACTCCGAAGCCCTGCTTGCGGAAATCGACCGCGCCGTGCGCGGCCGCATCCTGCGGCGCTTCGACCGGCCGCTGGTCGTGCGCGGGGAATGCCGGCTCGAGCCGGGCCTGATCGGCGCTGCCCTACTTGGCTTCGGAGGAAAAGGCACATGAGCGGCATCCTGCTCGAGGTTTGCGTCGACGATGCGGACGGCTTGAAGGCGGCGGTCGAGGGTGGTGCCGATCGCATCGAACTGTGCTCGGCCCTTGCGCTCGGCGGTTTGACGCCGAGCCCCGGATTGATGGCGCTCGCCGGCCCGCCACCGGTGCCGGTCTATGCGATGGTCAGACCACGCGCCGGTGACTTCGTCTATGGATCTGCCGATCTCGATGCGATGCGCCGGGACATCGATGCGGTCCGCGCCGCCGGGCTTGCCGGGGTCGTTCTTGGCGCATCACTCGCGGATGGACGGCTCGATGGGCAAATGCTCCGCAAGCTGGCTGGCCACGCGGCGGGATTGGGGCTGACCCTGCACCGGGCCTTCGATCTGGTGCCCGATTTCGCCGAGGCAATCGAGATCGCGGTCGATCTCGGCTTCGAGCGCATCCTGACCTCGGGAGGCGCGAAAACAGCACCGGAAGCTATCGAGACACTGGTGCGGCTTGTCGAGTTGGCAGCAGGCAGGATTTCCGTCATGCCCGGCTCCGGCGTTACCATCGACACGATCGACGTGCTGCTCTCAAGACTTGCCGTCACGGAAGTGCATTCGTCCTGCTCCGTCCGTGAGCCGGCTCAGGATCCGCGGCTGATGGCGATGGGCTTCATTTCCGAAGGCCGACGCCGGACGGATGCGGCGACGGTCAAGGCAATGAAGGCGCGACTGAACGCTGTGCAGACGCCAGGTGGTTAAGCCGAAAAGACCTCTTCGCCGCCAATCCAGGTCGACTTCATCGCAAGCTCCGGCGTCAACAGCACGAAATCGGCGTCCGTCCCGGGCAACAGCCGCCCCTTGTGGGAGGCAATGCCCATGACATCGGCTGGGTAGGCAGATGCCATGCGGATCGCTTCCTCGATCGGCAGGCCGAGTTTCTCGTGTACGAAACGGACCGAGGACAGCATGTCGATATCGGCTCCGGCGAGCGTTCCGTCGGCGAGCGTCAGGCGCCCGCCCTGGCGGAGGATCTCGCGACCATTGAGATGGAAGCTGGTCATCCCGGTACCGATCGGCGACATCGCGTCGGTCACCAGAAAAATCTGTCCCGGTCCTTTCTTGCCCCGCAATGCGATGCCCATCGACGCCGGATCGACATGGAAGCCATCGGCGATCATGCCGGCGTGCAGCGCGCCCGTTGCGAGCGCCGCGCCGACCACGCCCGGTTCGCGGTGACCGAGGCCGCTCATCGCATTGAAGAGGTGCGTCACCGTCCGCGCGCCCGCCTTGGCATAGCTGCAGGCGGTTTCGTAACCGACATCGGTGTGGCCGAGGCTGACGATGGCCCCGGCATCACAAAGCGCGCGCACCTGCTCCCGCGTGGCGTTTTCCGGGGCGACCGTCACCATCAGGCAGCCCAAGGCGCGTGCGCAGGCGACCATCTCTGCCAGATCGGCATCCTCCATCGGGCGGATCAATGAAGGATCATGGGCTCCCTTACGGGCGATCGAAAGATGCGGACCTTCAAGATGGAGGCCGAGAAAGCCGGCCACCGCCGCCCTTTTTGCCTCGATGCCGGCCTGAATGGCTGCGGTCCGCACCTCGCGGGTGTCCGTGATCAGGGTCGGCAGCAGCGCGGTGGTGCCGAACTTCGCATGCGCGGCGCAAATCTGCCTGATGCCGTCGAGGGTCGACTGCTCGTTGAACAGCGTGCCGCCGCCGCCATTGACCTGCAGGTCGATGAATCCCGGAACGAGAAGCAGGCCATGCGCGTCGATCGCGTCGGCATCGGTGGGCGCGGCGGTGGCCGAAAGGATTGCCTTGACCCGGCCCGCCTCGACGACAAGGACCGCGCCGTCATGCCAGTCGATGCCGTCGAAGATCCGCGCTCCGGTGATTTTCTTCTTCGCAGTCATCGTGTCTCCGTTACCTTCTTGAGACTTGCGGGCGCATCCGGATTGAGGCCGCGCGAGCGCGACCAGGCTTCGACGAAGCCATAGAACGGCAGAATCAGCGCCAGCGCATCGGTAATCGAATGTCCCGTCTCTACGAAGGGCAGGCGTTTCGCCTTCTGAGCCCGTGCCGAAGTGACATGCACGACCGCACCTTTGGCGCTCATGCTGTCGGCGCTCTCGACCACGGAAGCTTCGGCCGCATCACGAGCGGCAAGCGCCAGCACCGGAAATTTGGCGCCGACGAGCGCAACCGGACCATGCAAGACTTCCGCCGAGGAATAGGCCTCGGCATGCATGCCCGATGTTTCCTTGAATTTCAGCGCCGCTTCGCTCGCAATCGCCAGCGCCGGACCACGGCCCAGCACGTAAAGCGATTCAGCCTCGCCGAGATCGGCGGCGAAATCCTGCCAATCGAGCTTCACAGCCTTGGCGAACTGGTTCGGCAGATCGGCAACGGCGCCCTTGAGCGCCGCGTCGCCCGTCCATTCGCCAAGCACGGCAAGGCCCGCGACGATGGAGTTAACATAGGATTTTGTCGCGGCGACGGCGAGTTCGGGACCGGCAAGAATATCGAGCGGATGGGTGCAGGCCTCGGCGATCGGCGAAGGCACCGTGTTCGTGAGTGCTATCGACACCGCGCCGGCGCGTGTCGCCGACTGCGCCATCGCCACGATGTCCGGGCTCTTGCCGGACTGCGAGATCGCGATCGCAGCCGCACCACCGAGCTTCAGATTGGCACCGTAGATCGAAGCGAGCGACGGCCCGAGCGAAGCGACCGGGCGACCGGCCGTGAGCTCGATCGCATATTTCAGGAACAGGGCCGCATGATCCGAGGAACCGCGCGCGATCGTCACGAGGAATGCCGGATCCTTTGCCTTGAGCGCCGCGCCTGCCGCGCTCAAGGCCTTGGCAGAGCGGTCCAGCAGCCGCGCGGTCGCTTCCGGTATCTCATCGATTTCTCGCCGCATGTTGGTTTGCATCATCCATTCCTTTCCTGGCGTCGCGGTCAGGACTCCGAAAGGGTCAGTTCCGCGACAAAATCATAAGCGTCGCCCCGATAGAGCGAACGGGTGAATTCAACGACACGCCCCGAGGCGAGATAGGAGACACGCTCGATGGAAAGGCCGGCGGCGCCGACGGGGACGCCCAGCATCGACGCGTCGGGATCCTTGATATTGCAGGCGGAGATGCGCTGCACCGCTCGTACCGGCCGGGAACGGGTCTCGTCGAGCGCGGCATAGAGTGACGAGGTGACAGCCAGCGGATCCGGCAGGAATTCCGCCGAGACGCTGGCGCGCTCAATCGCCAGCGGCATGTCGTCGGCGATGCGAAGGCGGCCGAGACGCGTGACCAGCGCATCGGCCGGAAGACCGAGGGTCATCATTTCGTCGGGCGACGGGTGGAACAGCCCGCGCTCCAGCCATTCCGCCCGCGTATTGAGGCCGCGCCGGGCCATGTCCTCGGTAAAGGAGGTCAGCCTCGACAGCGACTGCTCGACGCGGGAAACAGGCCTGACGACGAAGGTGCCGGAGCCATGGCGGCGTACAAGCAACCCGTCGCGGACAAGGTCATCGACCGCCTTGCGCACGGTCACCCGGCTGATATTGGCATAGTCCGCGAGATCCCTCTCCGGCGGCAGCGCATCTCCATGGTTGAGCTTGCCGGAGAGGATCGCTTCCTCGAGCGACTGCCTGAGCTTCAGATAGAGTGGACCTGCGCCGCCCGATTGCAGGCCTTCCAACGGCAGAATGGCGGCAAGTTGCTGGGTCATGCGCCAACCTCCGTGGAACCGAAACGCGCGGCGGCCAGCGCCACTGCTCCGGTCAAGGCATCCGCCTCCGCTTCGACAAAGTGCTTCTGGTGGCGTTCGGCAAGCCACGGACGATAAAGCGGTGCCAAGCCGCCAAGCAGGCAGAGCCGCTCACTTCCTCTCGATACAACCACGTCGAGCGCCTCGTCGACCGTGGTAGCGGCAGCCTTCAGCAAGCGCAGCGCCACGGCATCGCCGCGTTCAGCATGTTCGAAGACGCGTGGGGCGTAGCGTCCGAATTCGCCGGGCTTGGCAAGCCGCGCAAAGTCGACCACGTCCCTCGGATCATTATTGAATTCCGTCATAACGGAATCGGTTACCGGCGAGCCCTCGTGAATGCCATCGAAGGCGAGCAGGCTTTCCTGCAACAGCGCATGACCGATGCGCGCACCGCTGCCATGGTCGCCGATCGTGAAGCCCCAGCCGCCGACATAGCTCACGGCCTCGCCATTGCGCGCGATATAGATGGTGCCGGTTCCGAGAATGGCGACTGCGCCGTCCTTGCCTCCGAGCGCGCCCTGGAGCGCAATCAGTCCATCGGACTCGATTTCCGCCACCGCAAAGGGGAGGCGCCGCTTCACATAATGCACAGCATCACCGACATTGTGGCCCGCAACGCCGACGATTGCGCTTGCAGACGCGATCCCGGCCGGATCAAGACCGGCATCTTCAAAGGCGGCCCGCGAGGCCCCCGCTATATTCGCAAGCGCCGTCTCCGGATCGGTCAGGATGTTTGCGGCACCAGACTTTCCGCGACCGAGAATTCGGCCGTCCGGCCCAGCCACGGCCGCGCGGCAGCTCGTTCCGCCACCATCGATTCCGATCAGATAAAACGTCATGGGCACCTCCGCATGGACAAGATACCAAAAAAAGACCAATAACCAAGCAAGATTTCTTCAGGCAGCTAACATTTGAAATAAACCGTTGTTTTTTCGCGAAATTTTTCAGCATTTGCCGATCCAAGCCATAAAAATTAAAATTCTCCTAGACAATTGGTATTTTTTTGGCATTAATTCACGAAGAGGAGACACAGCGCATGCCGTCAGCGAAGACCGAAGAGCGCCACGACAACGCCAAGGGCCTGGATGTTATGCATCCGGCGCTGGCACTTCGACTGCTCGCCTCCGGTCAGCAGGCGGCGGCGAAATCGGTCGATGCAGCGATCGAGCAGATCTCGGCCGCAGCAGCGCTTGCGGCGCAAGTTCTTTCCGCCGGCGGGCGGCTCGCCTATGCGGGTGCGGGAAGTTCGGGTCTGATGGCCATGGCGGACGCGCTCGAACTGCCGGGAACCTACGGCATTCCGCAGAAACAGATCATCATTCTTCTCGCCGGCGGCGCGGCAAGCCTCGCCGATCTCGCTGGCGGCTATGAAGACGACATGGACCTTGCGCGTGCGGATGCGCGCAATGCCGGAATTACTGCCGGTGACTGCCTCATCTCCGTCTCCGCCAGCGGCTCTACGCCTTATGCGCTCGCTGCCGCCGACGAGGCGAAGAAGCGCGGCGCCAAAGTCATCGCCATGGCCAACAATGCCGCCGCGCCCCTCTTCAAGGGCGCCGACGTCTCGATCCTCTTACAAACGCCGCCGGAAGTCGTATCCGGCTCGACACGTATGGGCGCCGGCACGGCGCAGAAGATCGCCTTCAACATGTTTTCGACGCTTGTCGGCATTCATCTCGGCCATGTGCTCGACGGCCACATGGTCAATCTGCGTGCAGACAATATCAAGCTGCAAGGGCGTGCAATGCGCATCGTCTGCGACATCACCGGCGTCAGCGCTGCCGAGGCAGGCCGACTGATCAAGGCGGCGTCGGGTTCGGTCAAGATCGCGATCCTGCTCGCTTCCGGGGCCGGGGATATCGCCGCCGCCGAAGCCGCGCTCAAAAACGCCAATCAGAATTTGCGCCAGGCGATCGAAATCGTCTCGCCCCGATAAAACTGGGATCCAAACCGCGCCTTGGCGGCGCTTATAAAAAGGGAGAACATGCATGACCCGTACAACAATGAAAGGCTTGCTGCTCGCCTCGAGCATTCTCGGCTCGGCCGGGCTTGCCCAGGCCCAGGACGTAACGCTGACGATCGAGAGCTGGCGCAACGATGACCTGGCGATCTGGCAGGAGAAGCTGATCCCCGCCTTCGAGGCAAAGAATCCTGGCATCAAGGTCGTCTTCTCGCCGTCCGCCCCGACCGAATACAACGCAGCCTTGAACGCCAAGCTCGACGCCGGATCCGCAGGCGACCTCATCACCTGCCGCCCGTTCGACACTTCGCTCGAACTCTTCAACAAGAAGCACCTCGCCGACCTGACCAGTTTGCCGGGCATGGAGAACTTCTCCGACGTGGCGAAGTCCGCCTGGTCGACCGACGATGGCAAGACAACCTTCTGCGTGCCCATGGCTTCGGTCATCCACGGCTTCATTTACAACAAGGACGCCTTCGACCAACTCGGCCTTTCGGTTCCGACGACCGAAGAAGAGTTCTTTGCCGTTCTCGAGAAGATCAAGGCCGACGGTAACTATATCCCGATGGCGATGGGCACCAAGGACCTCTGGGAAGCTGCGACCATGGGCTACCAGAACATCGGCCCGACCTACTGGAAGGGTGAGGAAGGCCGCCTGGCGCTGATCAAGGGTGAGCAGAAGCTGACGGACGAGCCCTGGGTCGAGCCCTACCGCGTGCTCGCCAAGTGGAAGGACTACCTGGGTGACGGCTTCGAGGCGCAGACCTATCCGGACAGCCAGAACCTCTTCACGCTCGGCCGCGCGGCAATCTATCCCGCCGGTTCGTGGGAAATATCCGGCTTCAACACGCAGGCGCAATTCAAGATGGGCGCTTTCCCGCCGCCGGTGAAGAAGGCCGGAGACACCTGCTACATCTCCGACCATACCGATATCGGCATCGGCCTCAACGCCAAGAGCCCGAACGCCGAAGCTGGCAAGACCTTCCTCACCTGGGTCGCTTCGCCGGAATTCGCGGAAATCTACGCGAACGCGCTCCCGGGCTTCTTCAGCCTGAACTCGACGCCGGTGAAGATGACCGATCCGCTCGCGCAGGAATTCGTCTCCTGGCGCGAAAAGTGCAAGCCGACGATCCGTTCGACCTATCAGATCCTGGCGCGCGGTACGCCGAACCTCGAGAACGAGACCTGGGTCGAATCGGCCAATGTCATCAACGGCACCGACACGCCGGAAGTGGCCGCCAAAAAGCTTCAGGACGGCCTCGACAGCTGGTTCAAGCCCGTCAAATAATCATGGAAAGGGCGCGCGACCCCGCGCGGCAGCGCGCCCTTTCTCCTCGCACGAAATTTCCCTCGTGCGCTGTGAACGACGCCGCATTTGTGTTTGGATGTCCGGTGCGAAGCCGGACGTGAAGGGACCTGGGCGCCTGGCTTAGCCAGCATTTTCCCATGTCATGGTGGTGCTTCGCCTGCGCCACCCCTTCATGCTCGGCCCAGCTGGGCACGCGCCACGCTCCATTGGAGAGGCGCAAGGGGCGAACCGATCATGACCGGGACATCCCGCGTTCGGGCAAGATCGCCGAACGTGAAGGGATAGCCTGAATCAAGGGACCGGGACGTCCTCGCGCGTCATGTGGGCGCGCTGCATTAATCGGAGCTGTGCCATAACGGCCAGCCAGTTGAGAGCGGGCCAGAGGCCGATGAACCCAAGCGATACCAAAACGACGGACATCAGCGAGATCAAGCGTCCCCGGCGCTGGCATATCCTCGTGTTCCTGCTGCCGGCCCTGATCGTCTATACCGCGGTGATGATCCTGCCGCTGATCGAGACGCTGCGGCAATCGTTCTTCAACACGGTCGAAGGCCAGTACACCTTCGTGGGCTTAGGCAATTTCAAGGTGCTCTTCGGCGACCCGCGCTGGGCGACGGATTTCTGGAACGCGCTCAAGAACAATTTCGTCTTCTTCCTGATCCACATGGCCGTGCAGAACCCGATCGGTATTGCGCTCGCGGCCATGCTGTCGATCCCGAAGCTGCGCTTCAGCGCCTTCTATCGCACCGCCATCTTCCTGCCGACGCTCTTGTCCTTCGTCATCGTCGGCTTCATCTGGAAGCTCATTCTTTCGCCGATCTGGGGCGTGGCCCCTTCCCTGCTGGATGTCGTCGGCCTGAAGTGGCTGTTCGCGCCATGGCTCGGTAAGCCCGATTCCGCGCTTATCGCGGTCTCTCTGATCTCCGTCTGGCAATATATCGGCATCCCGATGATGCTGATCTACGCCGCCCTGCTCAATATTCCCGACGAGGTGATCGAGGCTGCGGAATGCGATGGCGTCACGGGCTGGAGCCAGTTCTGGAAGATCAAGTTGCCCTTGATACTGCCGGCGATCGGCATCGTCTCGATCCTGACCTTCGTCGGCAACTTCAACGCCTTCGACCTGATCTACACGGTGCAGGGCGCGCTCGCCGGCCCGGACAAGTCGACCGACATCCTCGGCACCCTGCTCTACCGAACCTTCTTCGGTTTCCAGCTCCAGCTCGGCGACCGGTCGATGGGCGCGACAATCGCGGCGATCATGTTCGTGATCATCCTCGCCGGCGTCTCGCTCTACCTCTTCGTCATCCAGCGCCGCATGCGCCGCTACCAGTTCTAAGGGAGGAACCGAAATGTCAAAAGCACGCGCCTCCTTTGGCCGGAGTGCCGGCGTTCACATCGCGCTGATCGCCTATACGCTCGTCGCGCTGTTTCCGGTGTTCCTGACGATCGTCAACTCGTTCAAGAGCCGCAACGCGATTTTCCGCGAGCCCTTGGCGATCCCGACACCGGAAACCTTCAGCCTGATCGGCTACGAGACGGTGCTGAAGCAGGGCGACTTCGTCGGCTATTTCCAGAACAGCACCATCGTCACGGTCGTCTCGATCGCGCTCGTCCTGCTCTTCGGCGCCATGGCCGCCTTCGCGCTGTCCGAATACCGCTTCCGCGGCAATGCCATGATGGGGCTCTATCTGGCGCTCGGCATCATGATCCCGATCCGCCTCGGCACCGTCGCTATCCTGCAGGGCATGGTCGCGACCGGCCTCGTCAACACGCTGACGGCACTCATTCTCGTCTACACGGCGCAGGGGTTGCCGCTTGCCGTCTTCATTCTTTCCGAATTCATGCGCACCGTATCGGATGACCTCAAGAATGCGGGACGCATCGACGGGCTTTCGGAATACGCGATCTTCTTCCGGCTGGTGCTGCCGCTGGTGCGCCCGGCCATGGCGACAGTCGCCGTCTTCACCATGATCCCGATTTGGAACGATCTCTGGTTCCCGCTAATCCTGGCGCCGGCGGAGACGACGAAAACGGTGACGCTCGGCTCGCAGATCTTCATCGGGCAGTTCGTGACCAACTGGAATGCGGTCTTGTCCGCGCTGTCTCTGGCGATCTTCCCCGTACTCGTCCTCTACGTCATCTTCTCGCGGCAGCTGATCCGCGGCATCACGGCAGGAGCAGTCAAGTGAGTTCAACCGTCAACACGGTCCGCGTTCTTTGCGCAGGCCTCGGCAATATGGGGCGCAGCCACGCGCTCGCCTACCACGAAAACCCCGGCTTCGAGATCGCCGGTCTGGTCAATCGATCGAAGGTCGCATTGCCCGACGCGCTTTCCGGCTACGAGATCCTGCCGTCCTTTCCGGAGGCGCTCGCCGAGCTCAAGCCGGAGCTCTGCTCGATCAACACCTATTCCGACAGCCATGCGGATTATGCCGTCATGGCCATGGAAGCCGGTGCGCATGTCTTCGTTGAAAAGCCGCTTGCAACGACCGTCGCCGATGCCGAACGCGTCGTCGCCTGCGCCCGCGCCAATGGCCGCAAGCTGGTGATCGGCTATATCCTGCGCCATCACCCCTCCTGGATGCGGCTGATCGCGGAGGCGCGCAAGCTGGGCGGCCCTTACGTCTTCCGCATGAACTTGAATCAGCAGTCCAGCGGACCGACCTGGGCGACGCACAAGTCGCTGATGCAGACGACGCCGCCGATCGTCGACTGCGGGGTGCATTATGTCGACGTCATGTGCCAGATCACCGACGCCAGGCCGGTCGAGGTCCGCGGCATGGGCCTGCGCCTCTCCAACGAGGTGGCGCCGGACATGTACAATTATGGGCATCTGCAGGTGATCTTCGACGACAAGTCGGTCGGCTGGTACGAGGCCGGTTGGGGCCCGATGATCTCGGAAACCGCCTTCTTCGTGAAGGACGTGATCTCGCCGAACGGATCGGTGTCGATCGTCATGGACCAGAACGCCCAATCCGATGACATCGACGTCCATACCAAGACCGCCGTCATTCGCGTGCACAACGCCGCGACCGGCCCGGATGGCCGCTTCCTCAAGTCCGACGAGGACCTGACCATGGAAGGGGAGCCGGGGCACCAGGAACTCTGCGACCGCGAGCAGGCCTTCGTGCTCAAGGCCATCAGCGAAAACATCAATCTCGACCGCCACATGGACGACGCCGTGCAATCTCTGCGCATCTGCCTGGCAGCGGACGAAAGCGTGCGCACCGGCATGCCGGTCAAGCTTTAACCAAGAGGGGCAACACGTGGGATCACTGCAGCTCAAATCCATCCACAAGGCCTTCGGCGGCCATGAGGTGCTGAAAGGCATCGATCTCGAGGTTAAGGACGGCGAGTTCGTCATTTTCGTCGGCCCCTCGGGCTGCGGAAAATCGACGCTGTTGCGCACCATTGCCGGACTCGAGGACGCCACCTCGGGCAGCGTGCAGATCGACGGCGAGGAGGTTGGCCATGTCGCTCCGGCCAAGCGCGGCATTGCCATGGTGTTCCAGTCCTACGCGCTTTATCCGCACCTGACGGTCAAGGACAACATGGGCCTTGGCCTGAAGCAGGCAGGCGCGCCGAAGAAGGAGATCGACGAGAAGGTTTCCAAGGCGGCCGGCATGCTGTCGCTGGAGCCTTATCTCGCACGCCGTCCGGCGGAGCTTTCGGGCGGCCAGCGGCAGCGCGTGGCGATCGGCCGTGCGATCGTTCGCGAGCCAAAGCTGTTCCTCTTCGACGAGCCGCTGTCGAACCTCGATGCGGCGCTGCGCGTCAATACGCGCCTGGAGATCGCCCGGCTGCACCGCAGCCTCAAGGCGACGATGATCTATGTCACCCATGACCAGGTCGAGGCGATGACGCTCGCCGACAAGATCGTCGTTCTGAACGCCGGCCGCGTCGAGCAGGTCGGTTCGCCGATGGAACTCTATAACCGCCCGGCCAACGTCTTCGTCGGCGGCTTCATCGGCTCGCCGCAGATGAATTTCATCGAGGGCGAGCGGCTCGGCGACGCGCAAGCCAAGACGATCGGAATCCGTCCCGAGCATATCGGGCTTTCCCGCGAGAGCGGCGAGTGGAAGGGCAAGGTCATCCACGTCGAACATCTCGGCGCCGACACGATCGTCTATCTCGATACGGAAAACGTCGGCACGATCACCGTGCGGCTCTTCGGCGAACACCGCTATGCGGAGGACAATATAGTCTATGCGACGCCGGTCATCGGAAGCATGCACCGTTTCGGCACGGACGATCGCGTGATCAATTCGGACAGGTAAAACAGGCGGCGCGGGCGGAAAACGCGTCGCGCTTTTCCTTGTCCGGCCCCCGCAAGAGACGGGGACGCCGAGATCACGCCTGCGTGATGACCAACAGCCGCAGCACCGAACGTGCTGCGGCTGTTGGCTTTTTCGTTCCTTGCATGTGACATCGGATCGGTGTTGCACTGCGGGAGAAATTAACATACATTTGTGTCTGTATATTAGCTCCCCGGTATGTTCCCACGCCGATACCGGATCCGCTTCATCTCACTTTCGGACCGCGCAACACTGCAAAGTGCAACGGCTGCGGGCGGTCCTTGATTATGGACATTGCGATGCGACGCATGAAACGACCGACATTGGCCGCGGCTCTGGCAACTGTGATTTTTCTTGCTGGCTGCCAGAAGAACGAAGAACAGCAAGCCGCTCCGGCGTTCCCACCGGCGGCTGTGGCCGTCTACACGACAGTGGCTGAAGCCCTGCCGATCACCAACGAACTGCCGGGCCGCATTACTGCGACGCGCATCGCCGAGGTCCGGCCGCGGGTTTCCGGCATCGTCGTCGAGCGCGTGTTCGAGCAGGGCACGATCGTCAAGGAAGGCGACGTGCTCTACCGGATCGACCCGGCGCCGTTTCAGGTGAAGGTCGACAGTGCCGAAGCGACGCTAAAGCGGGCACAGGCCGTAGCCGACCAGGCCAAGCGGACCGCCGATCGGCAGTCGCGGCTGAAGGAAGCACAATTCGCGGCAGTGCAGCAGTTCGACGACGCGATCGCGGCGCTTGCTCAGGCCGAGGCCGATGTCGGCATTGCCGAGGCGGGTCTCGCCGAGGCGAAGCTCAACCTGCAATATGCGAACGTAACCGCGCCGATCAGCGGCCGCATCGGTCGGGCGCTGATCACTGAAGGCGCCCTCGTCAGTGCGAACGACACGCAGAACCTTGCAACCATCCAGCAGCTCGATCCGATCTATGCCGACTTCACCCAGTCCGCGACCGACCTCATCCGCCTGCGCAAGGCGCTCAAGGACGGCCAGATGATGAGCTCCGACAACGAAGCCGAAGTCCAGCTCATCCTCGATGACGGAACGCCTTATTCGCTGAAGGGCAAGCTGCTCTTCTCCGAAGCTGCCGTCGATGCGACCACCGGCCAGGTGACGCTGCGCGGCGAGTTCCCCAATCCGAATAACGATCTGCTGCCGGGCATGTATGTGCGCGTGCAGATCCAGCAGGGACTAGAGAAGAACGCCATCACCGTTCCGCAGCAGGCGGTCCAGCGCAACAATGCCGGCCAGTCGCAGGTCTATGTCCTCAACGCCGACAAGAAGGTCGAATTCCGCAACGTCACGCTCGGACGGACGGTCGGCGAGCGCTGGCAGGTGACCGCTGGTCTGAAGCCCGGAGAAAAGGTGATCGTCGAGGGCTTCCAGAAGACCGCTCCTGGCGCGCCGGTGGAGCCCACCGAATGGGATCCGAACGCTAAACCCGCGGCCGAACAGGCCGATGCTTCGGGTCAGGCCGGCGAAAAGCCCGCCACCGAAGTGAAGTGAGAGCTTGATCATGCCCAGTTTCTTTATCGACAGGCCGATCTTCGCCTGGGTGGTGGCGATCTTCATCATGGTCGCCGGCGTCATCGCGATTCCGCTATTGCCGGTTTCGCAATATCCTGATGTCGCGCCGCCGCAGATCTCCATCAACACGAACTATCCCGGCGCCTCCTCGCAGGACACCTATCAGAGCGTCACGCGCCTGATCGAGGATGAACTCAACGGCGTCGAAGGCCTGCTTTATTTCGAATCGACCTCGAGTTCCTCCGGCTCGGTCGAGATCAATGCGACCTTCGCGCCGGGCACGGACCCGAGCCAGGCCTCGGTGGACATCCAGAACCGCGTGCAGCGGGTCGAGCCGCGCCTGCCCGATTCGGTCAAGCAGCAGGGCGTCCAGGTCGACGAGGCCGGCTCCGGCTTCCTGATGATCGTCGCGCTCACCTCGACCGATGGGTCTCTGGACGCAACCGGCCTCGGCGATTATCTCAGCCGAAACGTCTTGAGCGAAATCCAGCGCGTGCCGGGCGTCGGCCGCGCCCAGCTCTTCGCGACCGAGCGCTCGATGCGTGTCTGGCTCGATCCCGACAAGATGCTCGGTCTCAATCTGACCGCAGCCGACGTAACGGCGGCGATCCAGGCCCAGAACGCTCAGGTTGCTTCGGGCAGCATCGGCGCCCAGCCCAATCCGATCACCCAGCAGATCAGCGCTCCGGTGGTCATCAAGGGGCAGCTTTCCACCCCCGAGGAATTCGGCGCCATCGTGCTTCGCGCCAATGCGGACGGCTCGGCCGTTCGTCTGCGCGACGTCGCCCGCCTCGAGATCGGCGGCGAAAGCTATGCTTTCTCCACGCGTCTCAACGGCAAGCCTTCCGCAGCCATCGCCGTCCAGCTTTCGCCGAGCGGCAATGCGATGTCGACCTCCGCGGCTGTCAAGGCGCGCATGGATGAGCTGTCGGAATTCTTCCCGCAAGGGGTCGAGTATTCGGTCCCTTACGACACTTCGCCCTTTGTCGCGGTGTCGATCGAAAAAGTGTTGCATACCCTTGTCGAGGCCGTCGGCCTCGTCTTCCTGGTGATGTTCCTGTTCCTTCAGAACGTCCGCTACACGATCATCCCGACAATCGTCGTTCCGGTCGCTCTTCTCGGTACGTGCGCCGTGATGCTGGCGATGGGCTTCTCGATCAACGTGCTGACCATGTTCGGCATGGTGCTGGCGATCGGCATCCTCGTCGACGACGCCATCATCGTCGTCGAGAACGTCGAACGCATCATGTCGGAAGAGGGGCTGACGCCGAAGGAAGCCACCCGCAAGGCGATGCGGCAGATCACCGGCGCGGTCATCGGCATTACGCTGGTGCTTGCCTCCGTGTTCATTCCCATGGCCTTCTTCCCGGGCGCCGTCGGCGTGATCTACCGCCAGTTCAGCTTGACCATGGTCGTTTCGATCCTGTTCTCGGCACTTCTCGCGCTGTCGCTGACACCCGCCCTTTGCGCAAGCTTCCTGAAGCCGGTCCCGAAGGGCCATCACCACGCCAAGCGCGGCTTCTTCGGTTGGTTCAACCGCGGCTTCGACCGCACGTCGCATGGGTACAGCCGCATCGTCGGGGGTCTGGTCCGTCGCACGGGCCGCTTCATGATCATCTATGTCGCCCTGCTTGCGGGCCTCGGCTGGGCCTTCATGAAACTGCCGTCGTCGTTCCTACCGGACGAGGACCAGGGCTTT
Source organism: Sinorhizobium sp. 8-89 (assembly GCF_030124325.1). Taxonomy (GTDB): domain Bacteria; phylum Pseudomonadota; class Alphaproteobacteria; order Rhizobiales; family Rhizobiaceae; genus Sinorhizobium. Next base: position 114,903 of record NZ_JASKLR010000011.1, on the reverse strand, counting down.
GTCATCGTGCTGATGCAGCTGCCGTCGGAGGCGACGGGAAACCGCACCACCGAAGTGATCGAGCAGGCGGAGAAGATTTTCGGTCAGGAATCGGCGGTCGACCGCATCGTCGCGATCAACGGCTTCTCCTTCTTCGGAACCGGTCAGAACGCCGGCCTTGCCTTCGTGACGCTCAAGGACTGGAGCGAACGCGACGCCGACAACGCCGCTCAGAAGATTGCCGAGCGCGCGACGATGGCGATGGGTCAGATCAAGGACGCGATCAGCTTCGCGCTGTCGCCGCCGGCCATCCAAGGGCTCGGCACCACCGGCGGCTTCTCCTTCCGCCTGCAGGACCGCGGCGGCCGCGGCGAAGCAGCGCTTGCCGAGGCACGCGACCAGCTTCTGGGGCTCGCCGCGCAGAGCAAGGTCGTCGCCGGTGTGCGCTTCGAAGGCATGCCCGACGCGGCCCAGGTCAACGTGACCATCGACCGCGAAAAGGCCAATACCTTCGGTGTGACCTTCGCCGACATCAACTCGACGATCTCGACCAATCTCGGCTCGTCCTATGTCAATGACTTCCCGAATGCCGGCCGCATGCAGCGCGTGACGGTGCAGGCGGACGAGAACCAGCGAATGCAGACGGCCGATCTCCTGAACCTCAACGTCCGCAACTCGAACGGCGGCATGGTTCCGCTCTCGGCCTTCGCAAGCGTCGAGTGGATCAAGGCCCCGACGCAGACTGTCGGCTACAATGGCTATCCCGCGGTTCGCATCAGCGGCCAGGCGGCGCCCGGCTATTCTTCCGGTGACGCGATCGCCGAGATGGAGCGGCTGGTCGCCGAGCTTCCATCGGGCTTCGGTTACGAATGGACGGGCCAGTCGCTGCAGGAGATCCAATCGGGATCACAGGCGCCGCTCCTGATCGCGCTTTCGTGCCTGCTCGTCTTCCTTTGCCTGGCGGCACTTTACGAAAGCTGGTCCATTCCTGTCTCGGTTATCATGGTCGTCCCGCTCGGCGTCATCGGTGCGGTGCTCGCGGTCACGATGCGGGACATGCCGAATGATGTGTATTTCAAGGTGGGCCTGATCGCGATCATCGGCCTTTCGGCGAAAAACGCCATCCTGATCATCGAGTTCGCCAAGGAGCTGCGTGACCAGGGCAAGTCGTTGATCGACGCAACGCTCGAAGCGTCGCACTTGCGCTTCCGGCCGATCCTGATGACCTCGCTTGCCTTCACCCTCGGCGTTCTGCCGCTGGCGATCGCGACGGGCGCAAGCTCCGGCAGCCAGCGCGCCATCGGCACCGGCGTCATGGGCGGCATGATCTCGGCAACGGTGCTGGCGATTTTCTTCGTCCCGATCTTCTTCGTGTTCATCATGAAGATCTTCGGGCGGAGAAGCGCGGCTGCCGCACCGCAAGCGGTCGTAGCGGAAGATACCGCATCCGAAATCGCCAAAGCTGCCGAGTGATCAACCATCGACGGCCCGCCTCATCCGGCGGGCCGTCGTGCAAGAGCGGGATGAGGAAAAGTGTGTGCGGTTTTCCGCCTGCATCACGCTCTAACTTCTTAGAATCGATCACGTTTAAGATTTTGGGTCGATCCGACCCAAAATCACTTGATCTGGGAGGTATGCATGCGCAGAACCAAGGCCGAGGCCGAGGCTACACGGAGCCGGATATTGAACGCCGCCGAGCGGATGTTTTACGCCAAAGGTGTTTCCAATACGACGCTTGATGAGGTGGCCAAGGCGGCCGGGGTCACGCGCGGCGCCATCTACTGGCACTTCGCCAACAAGACCGATCTCTTCCTGGCGCTCTACGATGCAGTGCCGCTGCCGCAGGAAGACATGATCGCCCGCGAGATCGAGACCGAGGCTTCCGACACGCTCGCGATCGTCGAGAGCGCCACCGGCGATTGGCTGGACATGCTTGCCAAGGACGAGCAGCGGCAGCGTATTCTCGCGATCATGCTCCGATGCGACTACGACAGCGACATGTCAGCAGTGTTGGACCGGCAAAAGGAAATCGACGAGCGACACGACGCACTGCTCGAACGCGCCTTCGCGCGCGCGCTCGAACAAGGGCAACTACAAGTCACCTGGACGCCGGCATCCGCCGCGCGCACCTTGCGCTGGATGATGATGGGACTATGCACCGAATGGCTGCTGTTCGGACGTCGGTTCGATCTGGCGGCCGGGGGACGCGACGCACTCAAGCACCTCTTCGCCAGCTTCCGGCCGGTGCATCCCACAGAGTCCGCTGCCTGAGCGGACAGGAGCCCGAGCCGGAGCGTGACTCTGAGTCGATTCGACCCAAAATCATCGTGATTCAATGCGCCTCGTCCCAATTGAGCGCGGCGCGGGCGTCAACCTTCAGCGGCACTTTCATGTTCAGCGCCGGCATGGCGGCATTTTCCATGACCGAAACGACCACCGGGATGGTGCGCTCGATCTCACCGTCCTCGACCTCGAAGATCAATTCGTCGTGCACCTGCAGGAGCATCCGCGCGGACAGCTTCGCCTCCTCAAGCGCCGGCTCCATCTTCACCATTGCGCGGCGGATGATGTCGGCGGCAGAGCCCTGGATCGGCGCATTGATCGATGCGCGTTCGTTGAAAGCGCGATGCGACGGGTTGGAGGAGCGAATATCGGGATAGTGGGCACGGCGGCCAAAGATCGTTTCGACATAGCCGTGCTCGCGAGCGAAGGCCTTGGTGTTCTCCATATAGTCGCGGATGCCGGGGAAGCGCTCGAAATACTTCTTAATGTATTCACTCGCCTCCGAACGCTCGATGGAAAGCTGATTGGCAAGCCCGAAGGCGGATATGCCGTAGATGATGCCGAAATTGATCGCCTTGGCGCGGCGGCGGATTTCACCCGGCATGCCGTCGACGGGAACCCCGAACATCTCGGAAGCGGTCATCGCGTGGATGTCGACGCCGTCGGCAAAGGCTTGGCGAAGCTGCGGAATATCCGCCACATGCGCAAGCACCCGGAGCTCGATTTGGCTGTAGTCCGCCGAAACCAGCTTGTGTCCCGGCGTGGCGACGAAGGCGGTGCGGATCTTACGGCCCTCGGCGGTCCTGACCGGAATGTTCTGCAGGTTGGGGTCGGCCGAAGAGAGGCGGCCTGTGGTCGTCGCAGCTAGCGCATAGGACGTATGTACGCGCCGTGTTTCCGGATGCACGAAGCCCGGTAACGCATCGGTATAGGTGGATTTCAGTTTGGTGAGCTGGCGCCAGTCAACGATTTTGCGCGGCAGCTCATGGCCTTCGGCGGCAAGCTCCTCCAGAACCTGCGCCGAAGTCGACCATTGGCCGGTCTTGGTTTTGGAGCCGCCCGGCAATCCCATTTTGCCGAAGAGAATGTCGCCGAGCTGCTTCGGCGAGCCGATCGTGAAGGTTTCTCCGGCCAGGCGATAGATCTCGTGCTCGAGCGCCGCCGCGCCTTGCGCAAGCTCTCCCGAGAGGCGCGAGAGAATTTGGCGATCGACGGTGATGCCGCGCTCCTCCATATGGGCAAGAACGCCGACCAACGGTCTTTCGAGCCGCTCATAGACGCGCGTCAGCCCCTTGGAGGAAAGTTGCGGCTTCAGGACGTGCCAGAGTCGCAGCGTGACGTCCGCCTCTTCCGCCGCATAGGCCGTCGCCCTGTCGATATCGACGAAGTCGAACGTCAGCGAAGACCGCCCGCTGCCGGTGAGGTCCTTGTAGGCCGTCAACTTGTGATTGAGCCACCGCTCGGACAGAGAATCCATGCCATGAGCACCGTTGCCGGCATCGATGACATAGGACATCAACATGGTGTCGTCGAAGCTTTGCATGGTGATGCCGTGCCGCTTCATCAACAGATAGTCGAACTTCAGATTCTGCGCGACCTTCAACACCGACGGATCCTCGAGCAGCGCCTTTAGCCGGCTCAGCGCTTCGCGGACGGCGACCTGATTTTCGAGGAGACCGCCGCCAAGCAGATCGCCGGCGCCATTCTTGTGAATCAACGGCACGTAAGCCGCCCGGACCTTCGCACCGGAGGGATTGTCGCCGTAATCGGCGATCGCCAGCGAAAAGCCGACCAGATCCGCCTGCATGGCGTCGAGCGAGGTCGTTTCCGTCTCGAAACCGATCACGCCGGCGTTGCGCGCATCGGCGACCCATCGATCGAGGGTCGCAAGATCGCGGATCGTCACATAGCTGGAATGATCGAAGGGAGCGGTGGCGAAGAAATCGGCGCGCGCCCGCGCAAGGCCCTGCGGCGTCGCCCCCGTGACGTCTGCATCCTCAGCGCTCGAGAGGAACGAAACGGCCGCCTTGGCCGCCCGTCCGCGCGGCGGGGCTGTGCTTGACGATTCGGCAGAGGGCGGCGGACCGGCAGCCTCGCCGGTGTCGAGATCCGGTCCGTGCGCCTCGATGCCCCATTCGATCGGCACATGGGCCGCCTTGACTGCTTCAGCGTCCGTATCGGTCGCCGCCGCCACGCGGCGTGTCAATGTGTTGAATTCCATCGTCTTCAGGAAGGCGATGAGCTTCGGCCCGTTTTGCGGCTCAAGCCGCAGATCCTCGAGCGGAACGTCGAGAGGGGTATCGTTTTTCAACGTCACGAGTTGGCGGGAAAGGCGCGCAAGCTCGGCATTGGCGATGATGCTCTCGCGCCGCTTCTGCTGCTTGATCTCGCCGGCGCGCGCAAGCAGCGTATCGAGATCGCCGTATTCTTCCAGAAGCTGAGCCGCGGTTTTCGGTCCGATGCCGGGAATGCCCGGCACGTTGTCGGTCGAATCGCCTGTCATCGCCTGGAGATCGATCATTTTCTCCGGCGGCACGCCCCATTTTTCGATCACATCGGGAATCGTGATCTGCTTGTCCTTCATGCTGTCGTACATCGACACCCTGGGCGTCACCAGTTGCATGAGATCCTTGTCCGAGGAAACGATCGTCACGCCGGCGCCCGCCTCTTCGGCAAGCCGGGCATAGGTCGCGATCAGGTCGTCCGCCTCATAGCCTTCCTTCTCTATGCAGGGCAGGTTGAAGGCGCGCGTGGCATGTCGGATCAACCCGAACTGCGGGATCAGATCTTCGGGCGGCGCGGTGCGGTTCGCCTTGTACTGGTCGTAAAGCGTGTTGCGGAAGGTCTTCGAGGAATAGTCGAAGATCACCGCGAAATGCGTCGGTGTCACGCCGACCGACGTGTCGCGCGCATCGGTGAGGAGTTTCCAGAGCATGTTGCAGAAGCCGGCGACCGCATTGACCGGAAGGCCATCGGACTTGCGGTTGAGCGGCGGGATTGCGTGGAACGCCCGGAAGATGAAGCCCGAGCCGTCGACGAGGAAGAGGTGATCACCGTTTTTCATGCGGCCATGGATAGCGCGGGGTGAAGCAAAGGTCCATTGCGGTTTTCGCCATCGCGGCCTATCTCAAAAGAGTTACGACAGGAATACGCGGAGGCCGCCAGAAGGCTCACGGAAACGTTACACATTTGTAATGTGCGATTCAGTCGGACAATCCTTGAAAAGCCACATTTGGCTCCTCAAATTATCATCGAACGGCACTGAAATGATGCCGTCGTCTGGTGATTGGCCTGTCCCCCGCCCGCACCAGATGTGGACAAAGGCCTTATCCCCCTCTCCGGGCCTTTGTCCCGCTTTCAAAGAGCCGTCACGGCGCCGCCTCCGCGCCGTGACGGTTTTTTGTTGTCTACTCGAACAGCCGGATAACGAAAAGTTTGCGCGGTTTTCCGCCCGCATCGGCGCAGGGCTCCCCGCATCGGCGCAGGGCTCAAAGTCCTGTGAACGCGGAACAGTTCAACTTCATCGCAAGCTTTGTAACTTGTCATCGCTTCGGTTCGCGCGTACCCAAGGCCATGGCCTTCAATCGTATGGAATCTGCGACTTACCTGGCTAGTCTGCTGGCCAGGAGCTTCTCGCGCGCCCTGCGGGAGCGCGGACAGAAGCTCGGCTTCGCGCCGGGTCAGTTTCCGGTCCTGCTCGAACTCTGGTCGGAGGAGAGCCTGACGCAAAAGCAGCTTCTCGATCGGCTGGACATCGAGCAGGCAACCATGGCCAACACGCTCGCCCGCATGGAGCGCGACGGGCTCATCACCCGCCGCAGGCACCCGAACGACAAGCGATCGCAGCAGATCTTTCTGACCGACCGGGCGAGAGAGATCGAGGCCGCGGCCAAGGAAGCGGCACGCGCGGCGGAGCAGTCGCTTCTCTCCGGATTTTCGCCGCTTCGAACGGGAACTGATGCTCGAATACATGCGCATGGCGCTCGCCAACACCGCACGCAACGACAGCGTTTCCTGATTCCTCGCAACGACAATTTACCGTTGCATCAAAAGATTTTGCTTAAAGCGGCCGGCATTCGGCTTTAGGTTCCGCGCGAAACCCACATAAGGATTCGCATGATGGCAGATATCACCCCTGTGCTGGAGCGCGCCGACGCCAATCTTCCGAAGAGCCTCGACCGGCTTTTCGATCTCGTTCGCATCAAGTCCATCTCCACCGATCCGGCCTTCAAGGCAGAGTGCCGCAAGGCGGCCGAGTGGCTGGTGGCGGAACTGACCGCGCTCGGCTTCACCGCCTCGGTGCGCGACACGCCCGGCCATCCGATGGTCGTCGCCCACCACGCCGCTGCAAAGGCCGATGCTCCGCATGTGCTGTTCTACGGCCATTACGACGTGCAGCCCGTCGATCCGCTGAACCTCTGGGATACGCCTCCGTTCGAGCCGGCGATCAAGGAGGTCGAGCCCGGGCGCAACATCATCACCGGCCGCGGCACGGCCGACGACAAGGGCCAGTTGATGACCTTCGTCGAAGCGGTGCGCGCCTACAAGGAGATCCATGACGCGCTTCCTTGCCGGATCACCATTCTTTTCGAAGGCGAGGAGGAATCGGGCTCTCCGTCGCTGAAGCCGTTCCTCGAGGCCAATGCGGCGGAACTCAAGGCGGATTATGCGCTCGTCTGCGACACGGGCATGTGGGACCGGGAGACGCCGGCGATTTCCGCAGGCCTGCGCGGCCTCGTCGGCGAGGAGATCATCATCAAGGCGGCCGATCGCGACCTGCATTCAGGCTATTTCGGCGGTGCGGCGGCAAATCCCATCCACATTCTGACCGACATCCTCGCCGGCCTTCACGACGAGACGGGCCGTGTGACGCTCGAAAACTTCTATGAAGGCGTCGAGGAAACGCCCGCGCAAATCAAAGCGGCCTGGAACACGCTCGGCCAGACGGCGGAGAAGTTTCTTGGCGAGATCGGCCTGTCGATCCCCTCGGGCGAGAAGGGGCGCTCGGTGCTCGAACTGACCTGGGCACGCCCGACGGCGGAGGTCAACGGCATCACCGGCGGTTATACCGGCGAAGGCTTCAAGACGGTGATCGCGGCGCAGGCATCTGCCAAGGTGTCGTTCCGTCTCGTCGGCAACCAGGACCCAGCCAAGATCCGCGAAACCTTCCGCGCCTATGTCCGGTCGAAGGTGCCGGCCGACTGCTCGGTGGAGTTCCACGCCCATGGCGGCTCGCCGGCGATTCACCTGCCCTATGATTCCGCCCTGCTGAACACGGCGAAGGTCGCGCTTTCCGACGAATGGCCGAACCCTGCGGTCGTCATCGGCATGGGCGGCTCGATCCCGATCGTCGGCGATTTCCAGAGGATGCTCGGCATCGAATCGCTGCTCGTCGGCTTCGGCCTTTCCGACGACCGGATTCATTCACCGAACGAGAAATATGAGCTCATGTCCTTCCACAAGGGCATCCGCTCGTGGATCCGTATCCTCGACGCGCTTGCCGCCTGATTTGCTCTGGCAAACCGTGGCGGACGTTCCCCCACGGTTTGCGATGGGACCGCAAAGCCGGATCGCCTCGTCCTGGCGTTCGCTCCCCCTGCCTTCAGCCCCGTCGCGATTTCCCTGATGCGTGTAGGAATCCGGTCATCGCTGCTTGACCTCACGGCTACGGGATGTTTCCCTTTTCACAAAACAATCAGAATAGGGAAATGGGCTGTTGGCAAGGTCGAGGACCGAGACATCGCGTTCCGGACGCGGTGCTTTTAGAATGCGAGACTGGGATGGCATTCTTCGCCATCCTCCGAGGTCCCCCGCCAACCTCGCCTCCAGGAACACCCTGGCGCCGGCATGAAAAGGTTGAAAGCCTATTTCTGGCCTATCGTCGGACTGGCGGCGATCCTGTTCTCGGTCAATGCGCTCTACCACGAGCTGCGAGGTCTTTCCGTCGATGAGTTCATCGCAAGCTTCCAGGCGATCTCGCTTGGAAGCTGGCTACTGGCCATTGGCGCGACGCTTGTCGCCTACGCGGCACTTGCGGCCTATGACAAGCTCGCACTCGACCATCTCGGCCACCACCACATTTCCATCTGGTTCATCACGGTCTGCTCGTTCACGACCTATGCGCTGTCGCATAATTTCGGCGCATCGGTGTTTTCAGGCGCCGTGGTGCGCTACCGGGCCTACCGCTCGAAGGGCCTGACGGCCGGCGAGGTCGGCGTTCTGGTCGCCTTCTGCTCCTTCACCTTCACGCTCGGCACGCTGATGTTGTCGGCGATCGTTCTCCTGGCGAAGCCGGACATCATCGAGCGCTTTGCGGAATTCCTGCCGATCGAGATGTCGCTGACGACCGGCGTCGTCATCCTCGCGCTCGTCGGGCTTTACGTGCTCGGCAGCCTGATCGGACTTCGGCCGATTCGCACGCGCTGGTTCCAGCTTCACTATCCACGGTCCTCGATCGTCTTCAGGCAATTGGTGATCGCTCCCGTCGAACTGCTCGGCGCCGCCGGAATCATCTACTTCGCCCTGCCGCAGACCGGCAATCCCGGCTACGTGGTGATTCTCGGGATCTTCCTGGCGTCCTTCTCGGCAGCGTTGCTGTCGCACGCGCCTGGCGGCCTCGGCGTGCTCGAGCTCGTCTTCATCGCAGCGCTTCCTGAGATGGATCCGGCAGACGTTCTGGCGGCACTCGCGATCTTCCGGCTGCTCTACTTGATCGTGCCGTTCGTCATGGCGCTCGTAGTCATCCTGATTTACGAGCGCTCGCGCTTCCTGGCGCAGCGAAACGGCGGAATGCCGTAGAGCCTACCGCGCGATAGAGAGGCGACGAAAGCGCGTCGCATTCAAGGCGACGCGCTTTAAGTCTTAGTTTGCGTGCATGTCGTTGTCCCGAAACCGCCGCGCGCTTTCGGGCGACATGCATTAGGGCACGTCGCAAACGGCGGGTATCGCCTGCTCGATCGGTCCTTCCACCTCCTTGAGGCGGGCCGCCTCGATCTGATAGGGCGTGAAGGGCGGCGCCTGCTGCGCCGGATTGATGATGCGGGCAACATAGCAACCTGCAAACAAGCGAGTTTTTGTCGGCCGCTCGATAGATTTGACCGCAACGGGAATGGCGGCGTAGACGCTGCCGGCAGCACCCTCGGTCGTCACCTTTCCAATCCTGACCTCGACCGAAATCGTGTTCGCATAGCCGCGCGAGAAATCCGCGAAACCGCCGACAGGCTGTGTCTCGGCGAAATAACCATAGGCGCGGGCATATTCCTTCCGGTTGATCGCATTGTAGAGCGAACGCACAAGTGCGGCGCCGTCGGACCGATCGTCGACATAAGCGGCGACCACTTCTTCCGCCGAGACTTCGGTCTTCGCCACCGCAAGGGCTGCAAGCGCGAGCGCTGCCGTCAAACAAACCTTCATCGCCTTCTCCCTTTCACCGGACGCCTATTCAAAGCCCGGCAAGTGGCAGCCAGAAGGCAAGGGAAGAGTTCACCTGATCGCGAAAGGCGATTTGAAGCCGATACGGGATCACTGCGGCGGCAGGCCGGCCTTGCGCCTTGCAACCACGTGCTCGCGCCAGACGGTAAAGATGCCGGCCGCGACAACAAGGATCGAGCCGAGGATCATATTTGTCGTCAGCGTCTCACCGAAGATGGTGACGCCCATAATCGAAGCGAAGACGAGTTGCAGATAAGTGAGCGGCTGGACGGCGACGGCATCGAGCATGTCATAGGCACGAATCAGGAAATAGTGGCTGGAGGTCCCGGTGATGCAGAGCAGCAGCATCCAGACCCAATCGGTCGGCGCCAGCGCCGTCCAGAAGAACGGGCCGACGAGGCTGATCGCAACGGCGCCGATCATGCCGGTATAGAAGAAGCTTGTCATCGCCGAATCGGCGCGGCTGACCAGTCGGGTCGTGATAATGTAGATCGCAAACATCAGCGCCGCCGAGAGCGGCAGCAGAAAGCTCGTGTCGAAGGTGCCCCGCTGTGGCTTCAGGATCAGAAGCACGCCGACAAGCCCTGCCGAAATCGCAGCCCAGCGCCGCCAGCCGACGCGCTCGCCAAGAAGCGGCATGGACAGGAGCGCAACGAAGAGCGGGGTAGCCGCCAGAATCGCCTGCGAATGCGCCAGGCCGACGACGGTGAAGGCTGTGATCACGACCACGATCTGCGCTGGTAGCAGCACGCCGCGAAGCACCTGCAGCGCCGGCTTCTTCGTCACGATCGTGGCCTTCAGCCCGCCTTGCGCCCGCGCCGCCAGGGCGACGGCAAAGGCGGCGAAGGCCCAATAGCGGATCATGGACACGAAGACCGGCGGATAGAGGGTGCCAAGATGTTTGGAGATGCCGTCCTGGATCGCGAAAATGACGATCGCAGCAAGCGCGAAGACGTAGCCGTTTGCCCTGGATTTCATGAGCAACCTGATATACCGGCGCCGGGATTAAGGGAACATGCAGCAGGCGGATACAAAAAGACCCCGAGCCGGGAGGAGGTGGCTCGGGGTCCTTGAATTCGATCGGTTCCTGGGAGGAGGAGTGAAACCGATCCGCATCGGGCGCCGCGGGAGGAGGTGCAGCGCTTCGATGAGTTCAAGATAAATCATTTAGTCTGATTTAATACCGCTAATGCTGCAATGCAGCAATGCGTTGGACGCAGGGCGAGATGGCAACGCGGGGCTGAAATCTGTCGCGGCAGAATCTGCGCTTTCCGGAAATCGAGACGACCGTCCCTGTTGTTCAGCAGCTCTTAACTCCCCCTTAAATTGCCGCATTTAGAGTCCAACGCATCGGCACGTGCGGGCAGATTGGCTCGAACCGCATGACAGGAATTGCGCCGCCGGGAATCGCTTCTGAGCGATGACGGATCGGACCTCAAAGGGATAGTTCCTTCCGGCATGGCAGCACGCGGCAAATCAGGACAACGGATCGAACCTTCCTTCGACGGCGACAGCGATGACGACGAGTTGCGTATCGAGGCGAGCGATCGCGTGAGCGGCAGCGCCCGTCGGCCCGCCCGCGGCAAGTCCGAAGCCGGCAAGCGAAAGACCCGCGGCAAACGCGGCGGCCGGGGCCGCTCCAAGTCCAGCGGCGGCGGCTTTTTCGGCCTTGTCCGCAGGCTCGCCTACTGGTGCGTCGTGCTCGGCATTTGGGGCGCAATCGGAGTCGGCGGTCTCGTGCTCTATTACGGCGCGCGGATGCCGAGCGCGACGAGCTGGTCGATCCCCGACCGGCCGCCGAACGTGAAACTCCTTTCGGTCAACGGCGACATCATCGCCAACCGCGGCGCGACGGGCGGCGAGGCGCTCTCGCTCGAAACCATGTCCCCCTACATTCCGCAGGCGGTGATCGCCATCGAGGATCGCCGGTTCTATTCGCATTTCGGCGTCGATCCGTTGGGCCTTGCCCGCGCCATGCTGACCAATCTGATGAGCGGCCGCATGGTCCAGGGTGGCTCGACATTGACGCAGCAGCTCGCCAAGAACCTGTTCCTCTCGCCCGAGCGCACACTGGAACGCAAGGTCCAGGAAGTGCTGCTCGCCTTCTGGCTGGAGCAGAAATACTCCAAGGACCAGATCCTCGCGATGTATCTCAACCGCGTGTTCTTCGGTTCCAACGCCTATGGCGTCGAGGCGGCGTCGCGGCGCTACTTCAACAAGTCGGCCCGCGACGTCAATCTCGGCGAGGCGGCGCTGCTCGCTGGGCTCCTGAAGGCGCCTTCGCGGCTGTCGCCGGCGCGCGACCCGGAAGCGGCGGAGGAACGTGCGCAGCTTGTGCTCGGCGCGATGCGCGAAGAAGGCTTCGTCACCGATGCCGAAATCAAGACGGCGATGTCGCAGACGCCCACCAAGGCCAAGAGTTTCTGGTCCGGCGCCGAACACTACGTCGCCGACATGATCATGGACCAGCTCCCCGGGATGATCGGCGAAATCAGCCAGGATCTGGTGATCGACACGACGATCGATCTCACGCTCGAGAAGAAGGCCGAGGAAGCGATCGCCGCGGCGCTCGATGCAGACGGCGGCAAGCTCAACGCCTCTCAAGCCGCCCTCGTGTCGATCGACGGCACCGGCGCGATCCGGGCGCTGGTCGGCGGCCGCGATTATGCCGAAAGCCAGTTCGACCGCGCCTCCAAGGCCAAACGCCAGCCGGGCTCCGCCTTCAAACCCTTCGTTTACGCGGCAGCCCTCGAAATCGGCCGCACGCCGATGTCCGTCCGAAATGACGCGCCGGTCAGGATCGGGAACTGGACACCGGAAAACTACGACCAGAAATATCGCGGCGAGGTGACGCTTACCGACGCGCTTGCCAATTCGCTGAATACGATCGCGGCCCAGCTCGTCATGGAAGTCGGCCCGCAGAATGTGGTCAAGCTCGCGCATCGGCTCGGGATCGATTCGGAGATGCAGGCAAACGCCTCGATCGCTCTCGGAACGTCGGAAGTCAGCCTCGTCGAACTCACCTCCTCCTACGCACCCTTCATGAATGGCGGCTTCAAGGCGACCCCGCACGTCATCCGCCGCATCTCCACCGCCGATGGTACCGTGCTTTATGAAAATACCTACGATAATCCCCCGCGGGTGCTCGACCCGGCGATCGTCAGCGAAATGAACCAGATGATGGTGCGGGTGCTGACGAACGGAACCGGCAAGAAGGCGCGCCTGAAAGGCTGGGAGGCGGCCGGAAAAACCGGCACGACGCAATCCTTCCGCGACGCGCTCTTCGTCGGCTACACATCCAATCTGACGACCGGCGTCTGGTTCGGCAACGACGACGGCAAGTCGATGAAGAAGGTGACCGGAGGCGGGCTTCCCGCCAAGGCCTGGCATGATTTCATGGCCGCGGCCCACGAGGGCCTCTCACCTTCGCCGCTGTTCGGGACCACCGGCGTCCAACCGGTCTTCGACGACGGTGGCGCTGTCGCAGGCGGCGGCGCAGTTCCGGACGGTTTCCCAAGCGGGAATCCCAATGCCTTCCCAGAACGCCCGGCAAGCGTGGACGGCACGGCGGCCATCGATGAGGTGCGGCCGGTCAACGAACAGAATGCCGGCGGCCCCATCCCGCCCGCAGGCGTCGGCGAGACGACCGGAGCGACCCGCCGGACGACGCTTTTCGACTTGCTGACGGGCGGTTGAGCCGTGGCGCCACCGCGCCTTACGACCGGATTCGCCGACGGCGCTGAGGCCCCGTGCCAATATCGCTTCAACGCACCAGCAAGAGCACTTGCTTTTGCCCCTGATCCCCCCGCAGAATGCCTTGCAGTCCGAAACGCCGGTCCTTATATACGCCGCATCGACGCAGCTGCGGCTGCGATGAAATCTAAGACCATCCCGTTAGGGGCTGTCCTACGAATGCCTGACCGGGTTCCGACAGTCCGCTGCAAGGAGAGAACGACATGGCTAAAGTTATTGGTATTGACCTGGGAACGACCAACTCCTGCGTCGCTGTCATGGACGGCAAGGACGCGAAGGTGATCGAAAACGCCGAGGGCGCGCGCACGACTCCCTCGATGGTGGCATTCACCGACGACGGCGAACGTCTCGTCGGCCAGCCGGCCAAGCGCCAGGCCGTCACCAATCCGGAAAACACTCTTTTTGCAATCAAGCGCCTGATCGGCCGTACCTTCCAGGATCCGACCACCCAGAAGGACAAGGGGATGGTCCCCTACAAGATCACCAAGGCGGACAATGGCGACGCCTGGGTCGAAGCGCACGGCAAAGGCTACTCGCCGTCGCAGATCTCGGCCATGATCCTTCAGAAGATGAAGGAAACCGCCGAATCCTATCTCGGTGAGAAGGTCGAAAAGGCCGTCATTACCGTTCCGGCCTACTTCAACGACGCCCAGCGCCAGGCCACCAAGGACGCCGGCAAGATCGCCGGCCTCGAAGTGCTGCGCATCATCAACGAGCCGACCGCGGCCGCGCTCGCCTATGGTCTCGACAAGAAGGAAGGCAAGACGATCGCCGTCTACGACCTTGGCGGCGGCACCTTCGATATCTCGGTGCTCGAAATCGGCGACGGCGTCTTCGAGGTGAAGTCGACCAACGGCGACACCTTCCTCGGCGGTGAAGACTTCGACATGCGTCTCGTCGAATACCTCGCCGGCGAGTTCAAGAAGGAACAGGGCATCGACCTCAAGAACGACAAGCTTGCGCTGCAGCGCCTCAAGGAAGCTGCCGAAAAGGCCAAGATCGAACTGTCGTCCTCGCAGCAGACCGAAATCAACCTGCCGTTCATCACGGCCGATGCATCCGGTCCGAAGCACCTGACGATGAAGCTGTCGCGCGCCAAGTTCGAAAGCCTTGTCGATGATCTGGTCCAGAAGACGATCGCACCGTGCAAGGCCGCGCTGAAGGATGCCGGCGTTTCGGCGGCGGAGATCGACGAAGTCGTTCTCGTCGGCGGCATGACTCGCATGCCGAAGGTTCAGGAAACCGTCAAGCAGCTGTTCGGCAAGGAGCCGCACAAGGGCGTCAATCCGGATGAGGTGGTCGCCATGGGTGCTGCCATCCAGGCCGGCGTTCTGCAGGGCGACGTCAAGGACGTGCTGCTCCTCGACGTGACGCCGCTGTCACTCGGCATCGAGACGCTTGGCGGCGTCTTCACCCGCCTGATCGAACGCAACACGACGATCCCGACCAAGAAGTCGCAGACCTTCTCGACGGCTGATGACAACCAGTCCGCCGTGACGATCCGCGTTTCGCAGGGCGAGCGTGAAATGGCCGCCGACAACAAGCTGCTCGGCCAGTTCGACCTCGTCGGTATCCCGCCGGCACCGCGCGGCGTACCGCAGATCGAAGTCACCTTCGACATCGACGCCAACGGCATCGTGCAGGTATCGGCCAAGGACAAGGGCACCGGCAAGGAGCACCAGATCCGCATCCAGGCGTCCGGTGGTCTCTCCGATGCCGACATCGAGAAGATGGTCAAGGACGCCGAAGCCAATGCCGAGACCGACAAGAAGCGCCGCGAGTCGGTCGAAGCCAGGAACCAGGCGGAGAGCCTGATCCATTCTTCGGAGAAGTCGCTGAAGGAATACGGCGACAAGGTTTCGGAAACCGACCGCAAGGCGATCAGCGACGCGATCGCAGCCTTGAAGGCGGCAACCGAAGTCTCCGAGCCGGACGCCGAGGACATCAAGGCCAAGACCAACACGCTCATGGAAGTTTCCATGAAGCTCGGTCAGGCGATCTACGAGGCACAGCAGGCTGAGGCCGCCCATGCGGATGCCGCAGCCGACGCAGCCCGCGACGACGACGTCGTTGACGCCGACTTCGAAGAAGTCAAGGACGAGGACGGCCGCAAGCGGTCGGCATAACGTCTCTTTCGAACCTTACATTTGAGGAGCCCGGGAGCGATCCCGGGCTTTTTTGTTGCCCGCACGGCCGCCTACCCCCAGTCGACGGATGCGGACGACCACGCAACGGCCCGGATGCGCGCCATTTTTCGACAAAAAACCACGCCTAGCCCGAGTTGGCTATGGTATCACGCTTCAAGGTTTACTAAATCCTGTGGCAAGATAATCAGGCAGCAGCCGCCGGAACCCCGCGCTGGCACGCCTTGTCAACGGGACAATCTTTGAAGCATGAAACGTGATCTTTACGAAACGCTTGGTGTTGCGAGAAATGCCGATGAGAAGGAGCTGAAAAGCGCCTTCCGCAAACTGGCGATGAAATATCATCCGGACAAGAACCCGGGCGACACGGAAGCGGAAAAGACCTTCAAAGATATCAACGAAGCTTATGAAACGCTGAAGGACCCGCAGAAGCGCGCGGCCTACGACCGCTACGGTCACGCTGCTTTCGAGCAGGGCGGTATGGGCGCCGGTTTCGGCAACGGTTTCGCGGGCGGCGGCGCCGGCGGCTTCTCGGACATTTTCGAGGACATCTTCGGCGAGATGATGGGCGGTGGCCGCCAGCGACGCTCCTCCGGCGGGCGTGAGCGCGGAGCGGATCTTCGCTATAACATGGAAATCTCGCTCGAGGAGGCCTATTCCGGCAAGACCGCGCAGATCCGGGTGCCGACATCGATCACCTGCGACGTCTGTAGCGGCAGCGGCGCCAAGCCGGGCACGAGCCCGAAGACCTGCGCGACCTGTCAGGGCTCGGGCCGCGTGCGGGCGGCGCAGGGCTTCTTCTCCATCGAGCGGACCTGCCCGACCTGCGGCGGCCGCGGCCAGACGATCACCGATCCCTGCACCAAATGCCACGGTCAGGGCCGGGTCATGGAGGAGCGCACGCTTTCCGTCAACATTCCGGCCGGTATCGAGGACGGGACGCGCATCCGCCTTTCCGGCGAGGGTGAAGCGGGCCTCCGAGGCGGCCCCGCGGGCGACCTCTACATTTTTCTCTCGGTCAAACCGCACGAATTCTACCAGCGCGACGGCGCCGACCTCTATTGCAGCGTGCCGATCTCGATGACGACCGCGGCGCTCGGCGGCAAATTCGACGTGGCGACGCTCGATGGCACCAAGTCCAGGGTGACCGTGCCGGAAGGCACGCAGGCCGGCAAGCAGTTCCGTCTCAAGGGCAAGGGCATGCCGGTGCTGCGCTCTAACCAGAGCGGCGACCTTTACATCCAGATCCAGATCGAGACGCCGCAGAAGCTCACCAAGCGTCAGCGCGAACTGTTGCAGGAATTCGAGCAGATCTCGTCCAAGGAGAACAATCCGGAATCGACAGGCTTCTTCGCCCGGATGAAGGATTTCTTCGACACTCTCAGCGACTGATGCCGGTTCCAATGCGGCGGAATATCAAGCACCGCCGTCCAGGACCGGAGACACTTGGGGCGTTTCTTTGAGACTACGCTATTCCGGATGGGAAACTGTTATACGTTCCTGAATTATCTTAGATCACGATGATTTTAGGTCGAATCGACCTAAAATCATAAACGCTTCTAATAAGCTAGAGCGGGATGCGAGCGAAAAACCGCTCACACTTTTCCTCATCCCGCTCTAGCCGATCAAGTCGACTACGAAGTAGCTAAGAGCGGCGATCAGGGCAGCCGCCGGCATGGTGATCACCCAGGCGATGACGATGTTGCCGGCCAGCCCCCAGCGCACGGCCGAGACACGTCGTGCCGACCCGACACCGATGATGGCGCCGGTGATCGTATGTGTGGTCGAGACCGGTATCCCGAGCCAGGTGGCGCCGAACAGCGTGATGGCACCGCCCGTCTCGGCACAGAAGCCCTGCATCGGGTTGAGCTTGGTGATCTTCGATCCCATGGTGTGGACGATCCTCCAGCCGCCGAACAGCGTGCCGAGCGCGATGGCTGCCTGGCAGGTAATGACCACCCAGAAAGGCACGTGGAACTCCGGCCCGAGATAGCCTTGTGAAAAGAGCAGAACGGCGATGATACCCATGGTCTTCTGCGCGTCGTTGCCGCCGTGCCCGAGCGAATAGAGCGAGGCGGAGACGAACTGCAGCACCCGGAAGGTGCTGTCAACAGCGAACGGCGTCTGGCGCACGAAGAGCCAGGACACGATTAGGACGAGAAGCAGCGCCAGGAAGAAACCGATGGCGGGCGACATGACGATCGCCCCCGCCGTCTTCAGGAGTCCGTGCCAGACGATCGCGCTGAAGCCGGTCTTGGCGAGCCCTGCGCCGACAAGGCCGCCGACGAGTGCGTGGGACGAACTTGAAGGAATCCCGAAAAGCCAGGTGACGATGTTCCAGACGATCGCGCCCATCAGCGCCGCGAAGATCACCTGCGGCGTGACGATGCCCGGATCGATAATGCCGGTCCCGAGCGTTTCGGCCACATGCAGCCCGAAGAACAGGAAAGCGATGAAGTTGAAGAAGGCGGCCCAGAAGACCGCATATTGCGGTCTCAAGACGCGGGTCGAGACGATCGTCGCGATCGAGTTGGCCGCGTCGTGCAATCCGTTGAGGAAGTCGAAGAACAGGGCGACGGCGATGAGCCCCACGAGCAGCGGGAAGGCGAGCGTCGCATCCATCAGACGTTCTCGATCACGATGCCGCTGATTTCGTTTGCCACGTCCTCGAAGCGATCGACGACTTTCTCCAGTTCGCCGTAGATTTCGCTGCCGATGATGTAGGCCATGGGATTGGTGGCGCCGTGACGCTGAAACAGATCCTTGAGCCCTTGGTCGTGCAACTCGTCCGAACGCCCTTCGACACGGGTCACTTCCTCGGCAATGGTGCTGAGGCGGTGAGCGTTCACGCCGATCCGATTAAGCAAGGGTATGGCCTCGGCAACGAGGTGGGCCGCCTGCACAACTGCGGCACCCATTTCCTGCATGCCGGGATCGAAGCTTTTCTGCTCGTAAAGCCGGATCGTCTTCACCGTCTTGTGCATCATGTCGATCGCATCATCCATCGATTGGATGAGATCCTTGATGTCCCCACGGTCGAAGGGCGTGATGAAACTGCGGCGCACCGCGAGCAGGACTTCGCGGGTGATCTCGTCAGCCTCGTGCTCGAGCGCGACGATACGATCGCAATGGCGATCGATGTCCGGTCCCCCGGCAAGCAAAGCATTCAGAGCTTCCGCCGCTCCCATGACTGTGCGCGAATGCTGCGCAAAAAGATCGAAGAATCGATCTTCGCGAGGAAGAAGCTTGCGAAACAGGCCGAGCATTACAGATCCATCCAACTGGTGATTGTCACAAAGCTGTCATATTGCACCTGCGCACTTGGGGAAAGTTCTCAGGCCGACGAAAACTGAGGCTTCCCCACAAAGGATTCTGGCGCAAAGGGCCACCCTGAGGCGGAATCGCCCCTCACCCTGGCCCTCTCCCAGCCCGCGGGAGAGGCGACCGAGCGCTTGCGACGAGTCCCTTCTCCCCGTTATGACGGGTATGAAGGGCGTGGCAGCGGGATGAGGGGCAAAGAGAGGCTTTCTGTTAAGTCCGACGGCAAAGCGGCCCCGGCCCGAAACCACCCATTTCGCCTTGCCTTGGTCCCGCTTTCGTCCTACCTGACAGCAACGTCGAATCCGGACCCGAGATGCCGCACAAGGTCTTCCTCACTCGCCTGAAACTGACCGACTTTCGCAATTACGTGACGCTGGCGCTCGACCTCGACGCTCGCCACGTGGTGCTGACAGGCGAGAATGGCGCAGGCAAGACGAACCTTATGGAAGCGGTTTCGTTTCTCTCTCCCGGTCGAGGGCTGCGTCGTGCAGCCTATGCCGAGGTTGCGCGCGTCGGGGCAGCCGACGGCTTCTCGGTCTTTGCGGCGGTTGACGGCATGGAGGGGCCGGTAGAGATCGGCACAGGCACGGCCGGCACCGACGAAGGCCAATCGCGTCGCCTGCGGCTCAACGGGACGCCGGCCAAGACCGTGGACGAATTGACCGACCATCTGCGCGTGCTTTGGCTGACCCCGGCAATGGATGGCCTCTTCACCGGCCCTTCCGCCGATCGCCGGCGGTTTCTCGACCGGCTGGTGCTCTCGCTCGACCCTGAGCACGGGCGGCGCGCCAGCGAGTTCGAGCGCGCGATGCGAAGCCGCAACCGGCTGCTGACCGAATTTCGGCCGGACCCCGCCTGGCTTTCGGCAATCGAGCGCGAAATGGCCGGGCTTGGCGTGTCCATGGCACTGGCGCGGCTTGAGATGCTGGGTTTGCTGACGGCTCTTGTCGAACGAAGCCAGAGCGATGGCACTTTCCCGTCAGCGACGCTGTCGCTCTCGGGCTTTCTTGACGACCTTCAAGGCCTGCCGGCCTACGATCTCGAAGAGCGATACCTGGCGATGCTGCTGGAAGGCCGCAGCCGCGATGCCGCAGCAGGTCGCACGCTCGATGGTCCGCATCGCAGCGATCTCCTCATCCGTCACCTGGAGAAGAACATGGAGGCCGAGCGGTGCTCGACCGGTGAACAGAAGGCGTTGCTGGTCGGCCTTGTGCTCGCCCACGCCCGGCTTGTCGGCGACATGACCGGCCACGCGCCCGTGCTGCTACTGGACGAAATCGCTGCCCATCTCGACGAGGCGCGGCGCGCGGCGCTCTTCGATTTGGTCGACGGCCTCGGCGGTCAGGCCTTCATGACCGGAACCGACCGGACCATGTTCACGGCGCTCGGTGAACGCGGTCGCTTCCTGACCGTTGCCAACGGGCAGGTTTCCGGGTGCGATTCGTTTTAGAGCGGACGAATTAGCGGCCTCCCTGCAGCTCAACGTCCTGGGACGGATCGCGCAGCAATTCAAAATCATCGTGCTCTATGGAAAGGGGCTCCGAATGACGATCGACGCAAAGCTCGACACCGCGGAAATCGCCCGCTACGCGCGCCATATCGTCCTGCCGGAAGTGGGCGGCGCAGGGCAGCAGAAGCTAAAGGCCGCGCGGGTGCTCGTCATCGGTGCAGGCGGCCTCGGCGCGCCGGTGCTCCAATATCTCGCCGCCGCCGGCGTGGGAACACTTGGCGTCATCGACGACGACGTCGTCTCCCTGTCCAACCTGCAGCGACAGGTCATTCACGCAACCGCCGACATCGGCCGGCCCAAGGTCGAAAGCGCCATCCTGGCGATCAATGCGCTGAACCCGCATGTGACGGCGGCGATGCACCACACACGGCTCGAAGTACGAAATGCCGAGGAGATATTCCGCCAATACCATCTCGTCATCGACGGCTCGGATAATTTCGATACGCGCTACCTCGCGGCGGACACGGCAGAAGCGGTGCAGGTCCCGCTCATCACCGGCGCCGTCGGCCGCTTCGACGGGTCCGTCACCGTGCTGAAGCCCTACGAAACCGACAGCGACGGCCATCCGAACCCGTCCTATCGCGACCTCTTTCCCGCCCCTCCCCCACCGGGCGTGGTTCCCTCCTGCGCCGAGGCCGGCGTGCTGGGAGCGCTGACCGGCGTCATCGGCACGCTGCAGGCGATGGAAGCGATCAAGCTCATCACCGGCATCGGCGAGCCGCTCGTCGGCCGGCTGCTGCTCTACGATGCGCTCGCGGCGCAATTCAGCACGATTCGCTATCGTCGTGGCGCGGCTTGAGGCCACCATGAAGGTGATCCGCATCGACGGTCGCTTCGATCGCTTTGAAGAATTGCTGGCGCTGATTCTCGCGTCCTTCGCCTACATGGACGGACGGATCGATCCACCTTCTTCTGCGCATGCGCTGACGCCGGAAACGCTCCGTCGAAAGGCGGAAGACGAGATTGCCTTTGTTGCCCTCGCCGAGCGCGGTCTCGTCGGCTGTGTGTTCTGCAAGCCTGAGCCGGATTGTCTCTATATCGGCAAGCTCGCCGTCGCGCCCGCGTCACAGCGCAAGGGCGTGGGGCGGCTGCTTCTCGCCTCCGCCGAAGAAACTGCGCGCGACCTGAAACTTCCCGCCCTGCGGCTGCAGACGCGCATCCAGCTTTCCGAGAACCACGCCACGTTCTCGGCCTGGGATTTCGTCGAGACCGGCCGTTCGGCCCATCCCGGCTTCACCCGCCCGACGTCAATCGAAATGCGGAAACGCCTGTAGCATTGGAACGATGCAAATCCGGACGGAAACCGCTACACACTTTTCCTGGATTTGCTCTAATCCCGCCCCGGCAGCACACGGTCCGGCGGGCGATGGCCGTCGAAGAAGGTGCGGATGTTGATCACCACCTTTTCACCCATGTCGATACGGCCTTCGAGGGTCGCGGAGCTCATATGCGGCAGGAGCACCACCTTGCCTTCGCCGGCGAGCTTGACGAGCTTGGGGCTGACCGCCGGCTCGTTTTCGAAAACGTCGAGTCCGGCCCCGGCGATCTTGCCTTCCCTGATGCATTTGATCAGCGCGGTCTCGTCGATGATGCCGCCGCGCGCGGTATTGACGATGTAGCTGTCCGGCCGCATCAGCGCCAGCCGGCGCGCCGACAGCAAATGGAACGTCGCGGGCGTCGAGGGGCAGTTCACGGAGACGATGTCGACGCGCGCGAGCATCTGGTCGAGGCTGTCCCAATAGGTCGCCTCGAGCATCTCCTCGGTTTCGGGCTTGACCCGGTGACGGTTGTGATAATGGATCGAAAGTCCGAACGCCTTGGCACGGCGGGCGACGGCGGTTCCGATCCGCCCCATGCCGACGATGCCGATGCGTTTGCCGGCGATACGCCGACCAAGCATCCACGTCGGCGACCAGCCAGCCCACTCGCCCTTGCGGTCGGTCAGGATCTGCGCACCCTCGGCAAGCCGCCGCGGCACCGCGAGGATGAGCGCCATCGTCATGTCGGCCGTATCTTCGGTAAGCACGTTCGGCGTGTTGGTGACGGTAATGCCCCTCCGAGCGGCCGCGTCGACGTCGATATTGTCGACACCATTCGAGAAGGCGGCAATCAACCTCAACTGTGGTCCTGCCTGCTCGATCAGCGCCGCGTCGATCCGGTCCGTCACCGTCGGCACCAGCACATCGACGCGCTTGACCGCGGCAACCAGCTCCGGCTGGGTGCGCGGCGTGTCGTCGACATTCAGCTCTGCGTCGAAGAGTTCGCGCATGCGGGTTTCGACGACATCCGGCAATTTCCGGGTGATGTAGACCGTTGGCTTCTTCTTGCTTGTCATTGCTATGCGCGGCCCTCGTTCACGGGTCCTTAACCAAGTTGGGTGATAGTTTCTCCCTGTAGTCGCAATTTCTACCAGACCCGGTGGGGAAGACAATTGAAAGTCACTGCCTAGCACCGGATTTGCACCCCGAGCTGACGGGCCAGATCGAAGTGCGCCTGCAAGGCTTCGCTGCTATCGAAAAATGAGCTTCGTCATGCGTCATCTCGTTTCCAGGTTCTCGACCATGTTGGTAGCCGCCTGCATCGGGACGGCCGTGATGACCTGCGGCGCCTTTGCACAGGCGGCGAAGGGTGCGAGCGGCCTGCCGCTGCCGCGCTTCGTCAGCCTGAAGGCGAAGAGCGTCAACTTACGAATCGGACCAAGCCTCGACTACGCAGTGGCCTTCCGCTACCTCAAATCAGGCGTGCCGGTGGAAATCATCCAGGAATATGACAACTGGCGCCGCATCCGCGATGCGGACGGGACGGAGGGCTGGGTGAACCAGGCGCTTCTTTCCGGCGACCGGACCGCACTTGCCGCCCCGTGGATGCGCGGCAAGGGCGAAGGCATCTTCGTCAACCTCCGGCGCGATCCTCAAAGCACGGCCTCGATCGTCGCCCGGATGGAACCGGGCGTGGTCCTGCAGATCGGCGAATGCAATGGCGAATGGTGCCACGCCGAGACGCAAGGCGTCGAAGGCTGGATCGCTCAAAGCGAGATCTGGGGGGCCTATCCGGGCGAAGCGTTCAAGTAAGTCGCTCCTGGCTGGCAACGGCTGTTAGCTCGTCGGCTAAAGCGTGCGCACAAAAAGGGCCGGGCGTGCCGAAAGTCATAGCTTGGATGACTTTCGGCCAGACTCGAGCTTCGAAATCAAATCGGCAACGAGTTCATCCACGCCCTTCGTCGCGGTGTCGATAACGAGCGGACGCGGCCCCCAATCTTCGTAGACTCGATCGGTAATCTCTTTCCACGTGGGTTTCGATAGCCCCTCTACATCAGTCACCCGGGTCTCTACCCGCCGGCGATGTTCCGCCTTGTCCGAGCAGATGACCTCCACCTCGACGGCTGGTGTCGCCGTTCGTCTGCTACCGACAGCCAAGCGTCTCTGGTTACGCGTAGGCAATTGACGGAATCCGCGATGACCGTGTTTCCGAGGGTGAGATTGTCCTCAGCCACCCCGTAAGCAGCCATATATCCTGCCGGTCCAACGTCCGAGCTTGGGGCACCCGAAGCCCGAACGCTCTGCTCGATCGTATCAACGCGCACATGCACTGCGTGCAGCAGCTTCGCTAAGGCACGAGCAATTGTCGTTTTCCCGGTTCCCGGCAAGCCACCCAAAATAATGAGCATGAACAGACGCTTTCAACGATCGTGAAAACCGCACTCTTGACCGACAGGTATCAGATGAGGCCCGCTTCCTTGGCGGCTGTGGCAAGCGATATCATCGGGCGCGGACCGATCTGGCCGATCACGATACCGGCGGCGAGATTACCGAGCTTGCTGCAGACTTCCAGCGAGCGCCCCGACGTGTAGCCGTGAAGGAACCCGGCCGCATAGAGATCGCCAGCACCGGTCGTGTCGACGACCTGCTCGATGGCGTTCGCCCTGACGCGCACGCGCTCGTCGCCACGAACGACGACAGAGCCCTCTTCGCTGAGCGTCACGGCCGCGAGCTTGCAGTCTTTCGCGAGCGCGTTGAGCGCAGCATCGAAATCCTCGGTCTCGTAGAGCGCCAGCGCTTCCTGCCTGTTGGCAAAGACGATGTCGACGGTGCCGGAGCGCATCAGGTCGAGGAACTCGCCGCGATAGCGATGGACACAGAAACTGTCCGAGAGCGTCATCGCCATTTCACGGCCGTTTGCGTGGGCGATGCGAGCTGCCTCGCGAATCGCATCCTTGGCGCGCGGCGGGTCCCACAGATAGCCCTCGAAGTAGGTGACCTTAGATTGCGCGACGACATCCTCCTCGACATCTTCGGGGCCGAGCTCGACGCAGGCGCCGAGATAGGTGTTCATCGACCGCTCGCCGTCTTCCGTCACGAAGATCATCGAACGGGCGGTCGGCGGCAGGCTTTCGAGCGGCTTGGTCTCGAAATAGACGCCTTGCGCCCGGATATCATGTGTGAATATCTCGCCGAGCTGATCATTGGCGATCTTGCCGAAATAGGCCGCCCGCCCGCCAAGGCTCGCGACACCGGCCGCCGTATTGCCGGCACTGCCGCCCGAGGCTTCAACCGCCGGGCCCATCCGCGAATAGAGCAGTTCGGCCCGATCCGCATCGATGAGGTTCATCGCGCCCTTGATGATACCGTTGTCCGCGAGAAAGCTGTCATCGCAGCGCGCAATGATATCGACGATCGCGTTGCCGATCGTCAGCACATCGTATTTTGTCATGAACTCCGCCCGGTTTCCTGAAATGACCGGTCTCCGTTAATACCGGTTTTCCGACCATTTGGAAGTGACAAGGCGAAAAAGACGCGATCACCTCGGCATAGATCCGGTCTGGATCCTCGACCTCGGAGTTCGGAAGCAGCGCTGAAATCGACGTCGCTCAGCCGACGGCGCATTAACCGGCGACGTATCAACCGGCGACCGGCACGACCTGCGGCGGCAGTTCGACCAAAGGGGCAGGGATATCGCTGCTCTTCTCCGGAGACTTGCAGAGATCGGCAATGACGCAACGTTCGCATTCCGGCCGGCGTGCCTTGCAAACGTATCGGCCGTGGAGGATCAGCCAATGATGGGCGTGGTATAGATAGTCCTCCGGGATGACGCTGAGGAGATGCGCTTCCACTTCATCCGGCGTCCTGCCCGGAGCCAATAGAATACGATTGGCGATCCGGAAGATGTGGGTATCGACCGCAATCGTCGGCTTGCCGAAAGCCATCGAAAGCACGACATTGGCGGTCTTGCGGCCGACGCCTGGAAGGGTCATCAGTTCTTCGCGCGTGCGCGGCACTTCGCCGCCGAAATCGGTGATCAGTTTTTCCGAGAGCGCTATGACGTTTTTGGCCTTGTTGCGGTATAGCCCGATCGTCTTGATATAGTCCCGCAGCTTTTCCTCGCCGAGCGCCAGCATCCTTTGCGGTGTATCGGCGACGGCAAAGAGCGCGCGTGTCGCCTTGTTGACGCCGGCGTCCGTCGCCTGGGCCGAAAGCGCGACCGCCACAACGAGCGTGAACGGATTGACGTGTTCGAGCTCGCCCCTCGGCTCCGGGCGCTGCACCGAGAAGCGGCGGAAGATCTCCACGACCTCGGCGGCGCTGTAGGCGCCGCGTTGCCGCCCCCTGGCCCGGCCGGCTGTCGCTGCGTTCAATTTCGGCGATTGTTTCGGCGATTTCAGCTTCACGTTTTTCATGCTGCATCTATAGTCATTGGTCATGACTGAAGGCAACGCCGAGACCTCCATCAATGACTTGCCGATCTTCGCGGCCGAGCTTACGCCGCACCGTTCGCTCGGGCTCAAGGGGTTCACGATCCTCCTGATGATCGCAGGCGCAATGAGCCTCCTGCATATATTCGTGTTTCTGGTCATCGGCGCATGGCCGATCGTCTTCTTTTTCGGCCTCGACTTCGTGCTGCTCGTCGGTGCCTTCTGGCTCAACTATCGTTCCGCGCGCGCTCGGGAGGAAGTCAGCGTCTCGCGTACCGACGTATCGGTCAGGAAGTTTGCGCCATCGGGGAGAATGACCGAGCATCGCTTCAATCCCTTCTGGACACGGTTCAGCATCAAGCGGCACCAGGAGATCGGCATCGTTTCGATGTGGATCATCGGCGGTGGCCGCCAGACCGATATCGGCTCCTTCCTCAACCGCGACGACCGCGAGACCTTCGCACTGGCCTTTGCCCGCGCACTCGCAACCGTCCGCCGGCGATAACGTTTGAAACGACGCAATTCCGGACGGAAAACCGCTGTACACTTTTCCTGGAATTGCTCTGCGCGACGCTCACAAGAATCGGGTGGTTATCTGCCCGCCACATGATTACCTGTAGCCTGACAGGAGATGATCATGAACGTTGTTACATCCATTCCCACCGACATCACTCCCGATGGCACCGACTACGACACGGTCAGCCGCGTGATCGAGATGCTGACGGAGGATTACCGCGATCAGCCGTCGCTTGAAACGCTCGCCCGCCGCCTCGGCCAATCGCCGACGCAATTGCAGAAGACCTTCACCCGCTGGGCGGGGCTTTCGCCCAAGGCCTTTCTCCAGGCGGTGACGCTCGATCATGCCAAGCGGTTGCTGCGGCAGGAGGACATGCCGTTGCTGGAGACCAGCATCGAAGTGGGTCTGTCCGGTCCCAGCCGCCTGCACGACCTCTTCGTCACGCATGAGGCGATGTCACCCGGCGAATGGAAGGCTCGCGGCGACGGGCTTACCATCCGTTACGGCTTCCATCCCTCTCCCTTCGGAACCGCACTCGTCATGGTCACCGAGCGCGGGCTTGCCGGGCTTGCCTTTGCCGATCCCGACGAGGAGCGCTCGAGTTTCGACGACATGGCGCGCCGGTGGCCGAAGGCTATCTATGTCGAGGACAGTGCGGCGACGGCGCGCTATGCGGCCCGCATCTTCGATCCGGAGCGCTGGTGCGCGGAGGAACCGCTGCGAATCTTTCTGATCGGTTCCGATTTCCAGATCCGGGTGTGGCAGGCGCTGTTGAACATCCCGCTCGGAAAGGCGACCACCTATTCGAAGATCGCCGACGAGATCGGCCAGCCGACCGCGTCGCGCGCCGTCGGCGCTGCCGTCGGACGCAACCCGATTTCCTTCGTCGTGCCCTGCCACCGCGCGCTGGGCAAGAGCGGCGATCTCACCGGCTACCATTGGGGCCTGACGCGCAAGCGCGCAATCCTCGGCTGGGAAGCGGGCAAGGCCTGAAACAAAAAGGGACGCCGCGGCGTCCCTTTTTACCGATGTGAAGGCGCCTCAATGCGCCCCAGACATGTCGCCCAGCACTTCCTTCGAAGCGACAGTGGAATCCGCCTTCAGCTTGTAGACCATCGGCACACCCGTCGCGAGGTTGAGCTTGAGGATCTGTTCCTTGGTCAACTTGTCGAGCACCATGACGAGCGAGCGCAGCGAGTTGCCGTGCGCGGCGATCAGCACCTTCTGGCCCGAAAGCACGCGCGGCAGAATGTCGGTGAGATAATAGGGCCAGACACGCGCGCCGGTGTCGCGCAGGCTCTCGCCGCCCGGCGGCGGGACGTCGTAGGAACGACGCCAGATGTGCACTTGCTCCTCTCCCCACTTGGCGCGCGCATCGTCCTTGTTGAGGCCGGAAAGATCGCCGTAGTCGCGTTCATTCAGTGCCTGGTCGCGAATGGTTTCAAGCGAGGACTGCCCGACGGCGTCGAGAACGAACTGGCACGTGCGCTGGGCACGGATAAGGGAAGAGGTGAAGGCGATGTCGAACTTGATGTCATACTCGGCGAGCGCCTTGCCACCCGCTTTTGCTTCCTCGACGCCGAGTTCGGTCAGGT
This sequence comes from Sinorhizobium sp. 8-89, assembly GCF_030124325.1. Classification (GTDB taxonomy): domain Bacteria; phylum Pseudomonadota; class Alphaproteobacteria; order Rhizobiales; family Rhizobiaceae; genus Sinorhizobium. Next base: position 86,681 of record NZ_JASKLR010000011.1, on the reverse strand, counting down.
CCGGGTCACGCCAACCGGTGAACAGGTTCTTCAGGTTCCAATCGCTCTGGCCATGCCGAACGAGAACGAGGGTGCCGCTCATTTCATTTCCTCTTGAAAGATTTGAGTATCAGTTGAGCCCGAGGACATCGAGCATGGAATAGAAGCCGGGCTTCTGGTTGCGACCCCAAAGGGCGGCCGTGACCGCGCCGCGCGCGAAGATCGAGCGATCCGTGGCGCTGTGGGACAGGGTGACCTGCTCGCCCGCGCCCGCGAGAATGACGGAATGTTCGCCGACGACGGAGCCGCCGCGCAGCGTGGCAAAACCGATCGCCCCCTCCGGCCGCGCGCCCGTGTGGCCGTCCCTCACGCGCACCGAATGATCCGCGAGCTCGATACCGCGGCCCTTGGCCGCCGCCTCACCAAGCAGGAGCGCCGTGCCCGACGGGGCATCGACCTTGTGCTTGTGGTGCATTTCCAGAATTTCGATGTCCCAGTCCGCCGCCTTGAGCGCTCGCGCCGCCTGCTGCACCAGCACGCCGAGAAGATTGACGCCCAGGCTCATGTTGCCCGACTTGATGACGCGCGCATGCCGTGCGGCAGCGCGGATCTTTGCCTCGTCGTCCGCCGAGCAGCCGGTGGTGCCGATGACATGGACGATGCGCGCCTGTGCCGCGAGCCCCGCGAACTCGACCGACGCGGCCGGCGACGTGAAATCGAGAACGCCTTCCGCCTCGACGAAGGCCTCGAGCGGCTTGTCCGTGATGGCGACATCGATCGGTCCGAGCCCGGCGAGTTCGCCGGCATCGCGGCCAACGAACGGCGAACCCGGCCGCTCCACCGCCGCGTGCAGACGCACGCCGGCCATGTCATGAACGATCCGGATCAGTGTCTGCCCCATCCGGCCGGCCGCGCCGACCACTACGAGCTTCATATCCGTTTCGCTCATCGTCGAATTTCCCTTGGCTTCTATAGGATTGCGGCTTCGGCCGTCATGTCCGAGGCGCTGCCCTGGAGATTGTGCAGGCGAGCGTAGAGACCGTCCGGACGCTGTGCAAGCTCTTCGTGCGTGCCTTCCTCGACGACCGCGCCATCCTTCATGACGATGATCTTGTCGGCGTTGACGACGGTCGAAAGCCGGTGCGCGATGACGATGACCGTGCGGCCGCTCATCGCCCGGTCGAGCGCCTTCTGCACCGCGGCTTCAGATTCGGTGTCGAGCGCCGAAGTCGCTTCGTCGAGAAGAAGGATCGGCGCGTTGCGAACGAGTGCGCGGGCAATCGACAGGCGCTGGCGCTGACCGCCGGATAACGTGACACCATTCTCGCCGACCGGCGTGTCGTAGCCCTGCGGCTGCGCAAGGATGAAATCATGGGCATAGGCGAGCCGTGCCGCTTCCTCGATTTCCGCATCCGTGGCGTCCGGGCGGCCATAGCGGATATTGTCGCGGATCGAGCCCTCGAAGAGGTATGGTTGCTGCGAGACATAGGCAAGGCCATTGCGCAGCGACTGCTTGGTGACACCCGCAATGTCCTGCCCGTCGATCAGGATCTGTCCCGACTTCGGATCGTAGAACCGCGGGATAAGGCTGATGATCGTCGACTTGCCGGCACCCGACGGGCCGACCAGCGCCGTCGTCTTGCCGCCCTCGGCAAGGAAGCTGACCCCCTTCAGGATCTCGTCGCCGCTGGCATAGGCGAAACGCACGTCGCGCAGTTCGATCGTCGCTTCGCCGAATTTGATTTCGGTTGCATCGGGACGATCGCGCTGATGCGGAACCGTATCGAGGATCTCGTAGATCATGCGCGCGTTGACGGTCGCGCGCTCGAGCGACACCTGCAGGCGCGCCAGACGCCGCGCCGGGTCATAGGCCATTAACAGCGCTGTGACGAAGGCGAAGAACGCGCCCGGCGGGACATTGCCGTAGATCGTGCGGAAAGCCGAATAGGCAAGCACGGACGAGATCGCAAAACCGGCGAAGGTTTCCGTCATCGGCGCGGTTCGTTCGCTGAGACGTGCGATCCGGTTTGCCCGGTTCTCCGCCCGGTCGATGATCGATTCGACCTTGCGGCGCAGCTCGTTCTCCATCGTGAAGGCCTTGACGATGGAAATGCCCTGAATCGTTTCCTGCATGGCGCCGAGGACGCGGCTGTTGACCTCGACGGCCTCGCGCGTCGCCAGGCGCAGCCGCTTCGAGACATAACGCAGGCCGAGAAGCAGCGGCGGCGCGACGAAGAAGACGATCAGCGAGAGCAGCCAGTCCTTGCTGAACATGACGGCGACAAGCCCGACCAAGGTCAGAAAGTCGCGGGCGATCGACGTGACCGTCATATTGAGGACGTCGCGGATGCCACTGACATTCTGGCTGACTTTGGCGGCAAGCTGCGCCGAGCGCATGTCGTGGAAATAGCCGACGCTGAGTGCCATCAGATGCGCGTAAAGCCGGCGCTGGTAGCGGGCGACGATATTGTTGCCGATCTTCGAGAGCGCGACCGCCTGCCCGTAGGTCGCAAGACCCCGCAGAACGAAGGCCGCGAAGATCGCGGCGCAGATCCACAGCACGATATCGGCGCGCCTGTTGGCAAAGGCCTCGTTGATCACGGTTTCCATGATCCAGGCCGTAAAGCCCGTCGTCGCCGCCACGACCATCAGGCAGGCGATGGCAAAAGCATAGCCCCGGATATGGTCGCGGCCGTTTTCGGCAATGACGCGCCTCAGGATTCCGGTGATCGTATCGGAATCGACTGTGCGCTGTTTTCTATTCTTGGCGTCCAATAAGCCCGTCTTCCCTGAGCTCGCTCTAGATCACGATGATTTTAGGTCGAATCGACCTAAAATCATGAACGTGATCGATTCCAATAAGTTAGAGCGGGATTCGGGCGGAAAACCGCGCACACTTTTCCTCATCTCGCTCTAGTGTTCCGTGTACCGGCATCACCCGTCCGGGGCTCTATAGTGCTTTGATGCCGTTTTGGCGAGTCTTTGCGAACATCCGGCCGGTCAGCTTCTCCAGCGCCGTCCCTCCATTGCAACACCGAAGTCCCTCGGCGTGCGCGCGAAGGCGGCGAGACCGGAAAGTGCAGCCATCGGATGGACGACGGCGAAAGTCGGGATCGTTCGCATCAGTGCCGAATGCGGCGCCTTGTCCTCGAAGGCTGCACGAAACTCCGGCCGCATCAAAGCGGGCAATATCTTCTGCGAGATGCCGCCCGCCAGGAACACGCCGCCGCGCGCCATGAAGATCAGCGCCATGTCGCCGGCGACGCGGCCAAGATAGGCGCTGAAGAGCGATATGGTCTCGACCGCCGCCGGATCGGAGCCGGAAAGCGCGCTGGTCGTGACCGCCGCCTGGTCGGTGAGCAGCGGCTCCTCGCCATTGGCGGCACAGACCGCCCGATAAAGGTTCATGATGCCACGCCCGCACAAAATCTGCTCGCCAGCCATCCGGCCCTCGATCGGCTCCAGGAACGGCCAGATCCGGAAATCACGCTCGGTGCGCGGACCGATATCGACATGGCCGCCTTCGCCGGGCACGGGGATCCAGGTGTGCTGCGCGAAAACCAGGCCGGCGACGCCGAGCCCCGTTCCCGGACCAAGCACGACGCGCGACGTGGACGGGCGGATACTGCCGCCGCCGATCTGAACGAGATCCTCGTCGGCGGGTGTGGCGACCGCGAGCGCCTGTGCCTCGAAATCATTGATGATCAGAACGTCGTCGAGGCCAAGGCTCGTCAGCATATCCTTCGGCCGAATCACCCAACCGGCGTTCGTCAGCGGAATTTCGTCGCCCTTGATCGGCCCTGCGACAGCCAGTATCGCCGAGCGCGGCTGAAGGGACGTCTTGTCGAGGATGCTCTTCTGCATCGCCTCCTCGATCGTCGCGAAATCGCCCGTCTTGATCGGCGGCAGCTGCTTCGGTTCGGCATAGGTATCGACCAGCAGCGCGAAGCGGGCATTCGTTCCACCGATGTCGCCGATCAATATCGGAAAGGGAAAGCCGTGGTCACTCGCACTGAGCATCGCAAAATCCGTCCTGATCGCTTCATGGAATCTTTGAAACTGTGTATCAGTTGCGCCTGAAGGCAATCAACTCTTCGGCCGTGGCGCGGTTGAGCGCCATCGGGATGTTATAGACGATCGCCAGGCGCATCAGCGCCTTCACGTCGACATCATGCGGCATAGCCGTGAGCGGATCGACGAAAAAGATGAGGAAGTCCACGTCGCCGATAGCGATCATCGCGCCGATCTGCTGGTCGCCGCCGAGCGGTCCGCTTTTGAGACGGGTGATATCGAGCCCGGGACAAGCGTCCAGTACGCGGCCACCGGTCGTCCCGGTGGCGACGATCTTCCACTTGGACAGGACCGCCTCGTTTGCCTTGGCGAAGGCGGCGAGATCATCCTTCTTCTGATCATGCGCAATCAGGGCAAGACATTTCCGACCGGCCATGCAGCCTCTCCAGAGTCAATTTAAATCGATTTGAAAGCCCTATACATGAGCATCGTGCAGTTGGAAAGCCAGGCAGGGCCGGCCGACCATTTCGCCGGCCGGCGCCTACAGCGCCGCGCGCCTTATCAGACGCGCAAAGTTCGCTGTAGCACTTGAATTGCTGAATGTTTTTATCCTTCATCGGCTACGATTTAAGGATACATGCAGTGCGGGCGCATCCGCCCGGACCGCTATTGCAACGCTGGACGCGGCAACGGAACCGGAATGTTCTCCAAAGGCGCCGCGGCTGCTGCCCCGATGACGGCTTCGATGCTTGTCGCGGCGGCGGGAACGGCAGCGGCGGGCGCGGCGGCGGGAGCGGGAGCAACGGCTGCCGCGCGGTAGGCCGTGCCGTAGGTCGCTTCCTGTTCGGAAGCCGGGGCCGGACCGTCGAGCACCAGGGCGCAAGCCTTTGGCAGATCCGAAAGCATGGCAAACTTCGGCTTCACGGGCTTTTCCGGCTTCTTCTTCGGCTTCGCCCATGGCTCGTCGGTAAACCACCAGGCGAGCGACTTGTCGCAGCCGTCACCTCGCGGCACGCGCGCCTGCCCCTTGCAGCCGGTGGAGCCATCAGGGCATTTGATGCGAATGTGGAAGTGATAGTCGTGGCCGTAGATCGGCCGCACCTTGCCGAGCGCCGAGCGGTCGCCCCTCCAGGTATCGCAGAGCTTCTTCTTGATCGCCGGATTGACGAAGACGCGCTCTACTTGGGGATAGCTCGCCGCCAGCATGATCAGCCGCGCGTGCGTCGGCGTCCATATGGATGGATCGACCGTCAGGAACTTGTTCTTCTGCAGCATGGAGGTCGCGGAAATCGATTCGCGTTCCTGATAGCTCAGCGTCCTTTGCGGCATGGGTGTCAGCCAGATATCGGCGTCTAGCCCGATCTGGTGCGAGGCATGGCCCGAGAGCATCGGACCACCCCGCGGCTGCGAGATGTCGCCGAGCAGAAGCCCCGGCCAGCCGACCCTTTCGGCCGCATCACGGGAGAATCGCTCGATCAGCGCAACCATCTGCGGATGGCCCCAGCGTCGATTGCGCGACAGGCGCATGGCCTGCCAGGTCTCACCGTCGGTCGGGATCGCGACGCCGCCGGCAAGGCAGCCTTTTGCATAAGAGCCGTATGCCGATGGTGTCATTGCCGCCGGCAGCGCCTTGGCGCCGAAGAGTTCCTTCGCAGGCGTTCGGTCGGCCGAGGCGGCGTCGGTAGCCAGAAGGCTCGCCCCCACGATCAAGCCCAGCATAGCCGAACCGCAGCGTCGAAAAGCAGCCGCTATTTCAAATCCCATTCCAATCCCCCGATCGCCGGCAGCGCCGGTATCTCACGCAGTCTGCCATCACCCCTATCCCGAATCACCGCGCTTGCGCGAGACTACAGCGCCGCGCGTCCGACGCGCAAAGATCGCTGTAGCACTTTGAATTGCTAACTGATTTTGTCCTCAAATCGATCCGGATTTAAGGAATCATGCAGTAGCAGTTCACCCGGATGTGACTCAAAAATTTCGCCTGATTTTGGGCAAGTCCTGTCAATTGCCCCGATTTCGCCTATTCTGGTTCGAAAGATCATCGAACCATAAGGGGAAGCAACTGGATGCTGGAATTGAGCGGTACTGTGAAGACGAAACTGGCGACCGCGCTTCTGGCAATACCTCTGTTCTTACCGCTTGGGGCGCGCGCTCAGGAACAGCTCACTTGGCACCATGGTCTTTCACTCGTCGGCGAGCTCAAATATCCACCGGGCTTCGAACGCTTCGACTATGTGAACCCCGACGCGCCGAAAGGCGGCGATCTCCGTCTTTCGCAGACGGGAACCTTCGACACGTTCAATCCGCTCCTCGAAAAGGGCGAGGCGGCGGTTGGCCTTTCGCTCATCTTCGACACGCTGATGAAACCGGCGGACGACGAAATTTCCACAGCCTATGGTCTGCTTGCCGAAAGCGTTTCGTTTCCGGATGACATCTCGTCCGCCACGTTTCGCCTGAGGAAAGAAGCGAAATGGTCGGACGGCAAACCCGTGACGCCGGAAGACGTTGCCTTCAGTTTCGAGAAGGGCAAGGAGCTCAATCCGCTTTACCAGAGCTATTACAAGCATGTCGTCGCAGCGGAAAAGACAGGCGAGCGGGAGGTCACGTTCCGCTTCGACGAGAAAAACAATCGCGAGCTGCCGCACATTCTCGGCCAGCTTCTGATTGTCCCGAAGCACTGGTGGGAAGCGCCCGGTCCGGACGGCAAGCCGCGCGACATCACGCGCACGACGCTCGAGCCGGTGATCGGCTCAGGTCCCTATCGAATCGCCTCGTTTTCGGCCGGATCGACGATCCGTTACGAACGCCGGGACGATTATTGGGGAGCAGACCTCAACGTCAATGTCGGGCAGAACAATTTCGGCTCCATCACCTACACCTTCTTCGGCGACAGCGGCGTCGAGTTCGAGGCCTTCCGCGCCGGAGACGTCGATTTCTGGCGCGAAACGCAAGCGCGCCGGTGGGCGACCGGTTACGACTTTCCGGCGGTCAAGGAGGGACACATAAAACGCGAGCAGGTGCCGTTCAGGGCGACCGGCGTCATGCAGGCGCTCGTGCCGAACATGCGCCGCAAACCTTTCGATGACGAGCGCGTGCGCGAGGCCCTCAACTATGCCCTCGACTTCGAGGAACTGAACCGTACCGTCTTCTTCAACCAGTACACGCGGGTGGACAGCTATTTCTTCCTGACGGAACTCGCTTCCACCGGCCTGCCGCAGGGTCTGGAGCTCGAGATCCTGAACGAGGTCAAGGACAAGATCCCGCCTGAGGTCTTCACGGCGCCCTATGCGAATCCCGTCGGCGGCACGCCGCAGAATGCCCGCGACAACCTGCGCAAGGCGATCGCGCTCCTGAAGGAGGCGGGTTTCGAGCTCAAGGGCAACCGCATGGTGAATGTGGCGACAGGGCGGCCCTTTTCCTTCGAGATCCTGCTGAGCAGCCCGATGCTGGAGCGGGTGGTCCTGCCCTATGCCCAAAACCTCAAGCGGATCGGCATCGAGGCGAGCGTGCGCACCGTTGACCCCTCCCAATACACAAACCGGGAGCGGGCGTTCGACTACGACATGACCTGGGAGGTCTGGGGCCAGACCTTGAGCCCCGGAAACGAGCAGGAGGACTTCTGGGGGTCGACGTCAGCCGCGCGTCAGGGTTCGAGAAACTACGCCGGCATCGCCGACCCGGGCGTCGATGCCTTGATCAACCGCGTCATCTTCGCCAAGGACCGCGAAACGCTCGTGGCCGCCACCAAGGCACTCGACCGGGTGCTGCTCGCTCACCATTACGTCGTGCCGCTCTACTACCCGCGGGCGGCGAATATCGCCTATCGCGACACGATCGACAGGCCGGCGGAACTGCCGAAATACGCGATCGGCTTCCCCGATATATGGTGGTGGGCGGCCGCCGCCAAGCAATGAAACGCTTGCGCTCGAGGTGGCTCTCGATTCCAAATGCAAAAAACGAATCACTTAAATGCGGGGAACGCCCCGGCGCGGCGCACGGCAAGGAGTATCACGTATTGAGACGAAATAGACGGCAAGCCGAAGCACCGCGGATCCACGCGATCGGCGGCAACACGATGCCGAGGTTCGCCTGATGGGTGCCTATATCCTGCGTCGGCTTCTGCTGATGATCCCGACGATCGTCGGCATCATGGCAATATCCTTCGCCGTCGTGCAATTCGCGCCGGGCGGGCCGGTGGAACAGGTGATTTCGGAGCTGACGAACGCTGCCGGTTCGGACCGCCTCAGCGGTGGCGGCGGCGATCTGCTCCAGAGCGGCGGCGACGAGGGCGGCCGATATCGCGGAGCACAGGGCCTCGATCCCGAATTCATCGCAAAGCTCGAGAAGCAGTTCGGCTTCGACAAGCCGCCGCTCGAACGCTTCCTGACGATGATGTGGAACTATGCCCGCTTCGATTTCGGCGAGAGCTTCTTCCGCAACACGTCTGTTGTCGACCTCATCATCGACAAAATGCCGGTCTCCATCTCGCTCGGCGTCTGGATCCTCATCTTTTCCTACGCCATTTCGATCCCGCTCGGCATCAGGAAGGCCGTCACCGACGGTTCCACATTCGATGTCTGGACGTCAGGCATCATCATTATCGGCTATGCCGTACCGGGCTTCCTGTTCGGCATCCTGTTGATCGTGGTTTTCGCAGGCGGATCCTTCTTCGACTGGTTCCCTCTACGCGGTCTCGTCTCGGACAATTTCTATGAACTCCCCTGGTGGCAGAAGATCCTCGATTACTTCTGGCACATGACGTTGCCGCTGATCACGCTCCTGCTTTCGGCCTTCGCAACGACGACGCTGCTCACCAAGAACTCCTTCATCGACGAGATCAAGAAGCAGTATGTGACCACGGCGCGCGCGAAGGGGTTGGCGGAACGGCAGGTGCTTTACGGCCACGTCTTCCGAAACGCCATGCTGATCATCATCGCCGGCTTTCCCGGCGCCTTCATCTCCGCCTTCTTCACCGGTTCGCTGTTGATCGAATACATCTTCTCCCTCGATGGGCTGGGCCGGCTCGGCTACGACGCCGTCGTCAAACGCGACTATCCGATCGTCTTCGCGACGCTCTACATCTTCTCGCTGATGGGCCTCTTTGTCAGTCTGATCTCCGATCTGATCTATACCTGGGTCGACCCGCGCATCGATTTCGAGCGGAGGGACGTCTGATGAGTACGGTCACGACCCTTCCCCGCCAAGACGGAGTTCCCGCCAAAGGCTGGCTGACACCGATCGGACGGCGACGCTGGCAGAACTTCAGGGCCAACCGCCGAGGCTACTGGGCGCTTTGGATCTTTCTTGTCCTCTTCGGCCTCAGCCTTTGCGCCGAATTCATCGCCAACGACAAGCCGCTCGTCGCCTCATACAAGGGTGAGACTCTCTTCCCGGTTCTGGTCAACTATCCTGAGGAGAAGTTCGGCGGATTTCTTGCCGAAACGGACTACCGCTCGGATTTCATCCGTGACGAGATCGAGGCCAATGGCTGGATGATCTGGCCGCCGATCCGCTATTCCTACCAGACGGTCAACTCGAACATTCCCCATTCGGCGCCGACGCCGCCTTTCTGGCTGATGAGCAAGGAGGAGCGCTGCTCCGCCTACCCGCAAGGCGCCTCTGATCCGGGCTGCACACTCGGCAACCTCAACTGGCTCGGCACCGACGATCAGGCGCGCGACGTGATGGCGCGGATGATCTACGGGTTCCGTATCTCGGTCCTCTTCGGCCTCCTGCTCACGATCGCCTCCGCCGTGATCGGGGTTTCGGCCGGCGCCGTCCAGGGTTATTTCGGCGGCTGGACCGACCTGCTTCTCCAGCGGTTCATCGAAATCTGGTCGTCGATGCCGGTGCTCTATATCCTGCTGATCATCGCCGCCATCCTGCCGCCCGGTTTCTTCATCCTGCTCGGCATCATGCTGCTTTTCTCCTGGGTCGGCTTCGTGGGCGTGGTCAGGGCGGAGTTTCTGAGAGCCCGAAACTTCGAATATGTGAACGCCGCACGCGCCCTTGGCGTCGGCAACGGTACCATCATGTACCGTCACCTGCTGCCGAACGCGATGGTCGCCACACTCACGTTCCTGCCGTTCATTCTCTCCGGTTCGATCACCACGCTGACGTCGCTCGACTTTCTCGGTTTCGGCATGCCGCCGGGTTCGCCCTCGCTTGGCGAGATGATCGCCCAGGGCAAGTCCAACCTCCAGGCGCCTTGGCTGGGGCTGACGGCCTTCTGCGCCATGTCGGTCATGCTTTCGCTGCTGATTTTCGTCGGCGAAGCGACGCGCGATGCCTTCGATCCAAGAAAGACATTCAGGTGAGCGCGACGATGACAGAGACCCTTCTTTCCGTTCGCGATCTCTCCGTCGCCTTCCATCAGGGCGGCGAAACGTCGGCCGCAGTCGATCACATTTCCTTCGACATCAGGCGCGGCGAGACGGTCGCGCTCGTCGGCGAATCCGGTTCCGGCAAATCCGTATCGGCGAATTCGATCCTGAAGCTGCTGCCCTATCCGGCCGCGAGCCACCCGAGCGGCGAGATCTTCTTCAACGGCAAGGATCTCCTGAAGGCAAGCGATGCCGAGCTCAGGCATGTCCGCGGCAACGACATCACGATGATCTTCCAGGAACCGATGACGTCGCTGAACCCGTTGCATACGATCGAGCAGCAGATCGGTGAGATCCTCGACCTTCACCAGGGCATCGAAGGCGCTGCCGCGCGGACAAAAACGCTGGAGCTCCTGAACCAGGTGGGCATCCGCGAAGCGGAAAAGCGCCTCGGCGCCTATCCGCACCAGCTTTCCGGCGGCCAGCGTCAGCGCGTCATGATCGCCATGGCGCTGGCTAACCGGCCGGAACTCCTGATCGCCGACGAGCCGACGACGGCGCTCGACGTCACCGTGCAGGCGCAGATCCTGGAACTGCTGAAATCGCTCAAGGATGAGCACGGCATGTCTATGCTCTTCATCACGCACGATCTCGGGATCGTGCGCAAGATCGCCGATCGGGTCTGCGTCATGACCAAGGGCAAGATCGTCGAAACCGGCCCAACGGCGGAAATATTCGCCAACCCCCAGCACGCCTATACCCGCCATCTGCTCGCCTCCGAGCCCAAGGGCGAGCCGCCGCCTTCCGATACCTCGAAGCCGATCGTCATAGAGGCCAGCGACGTGAAGGTCTGGTTCCCGATCAAGGCGGGGTTCATGCGCCGTGTCGTCGATCACGTCAAAGCGGTGGACGGCGTCGACCTGACGCTCCGCGCCGGCCAGACGCTCGGCGTCGTCGGCGAGTCCGGGTCGGGTAAGACGACGCTGGGTCTGGCGCTGACGCGCCTCATCTCCTCGAAGGGTCGCATCGCCTTCGTAGGCAAGGACATCGAGGCCTACAGCTTCCGAGAGATGCGGCCGCTCAGAAACAGGATGCAGGTTGTCTTCCAGGATCCGTACGGCTCACTCAGCCCGCGCATGTCGATCGCCGACATCATCGGCGAAGGACTGAAGATCCACGAAAGCGCCCTCTCCGGCGAAGAACGCGACGCGCGCGTCGCGGCCGCCCTTCAGGAGGTCGGGCTCGATCCGGCGACCCGCTGGCGCTATCCGCACGAATTTTCCGGCGGCCAGCGGCAGCGCATCGCGATTGCCCGCGCGATGGTGCTGAAACCGCAATTCGTCATGCTCGACGAGCCGACCTCGGCGCTCGACATGAGCGTGCAGGCTCAGGTAGTCGACCTGCTCCGCGACCTACAGCGCAAGCACAATCTCGCCTACCTGTTCATCAGCCACGATCTCAAGGTCGTGCGGGCGCTTGCCAACGAGATGATCGTCATGCGCCTCGGCAAGGTGGTCGAACAGGGGCCGGCCGAGCGCATCTTCGAGGCGCCGGGCGAGGACTATACCAAGGCTTTGATGGCTGCCGCCTTCAATCTCGAAGCCGTCAATCTCTCCGCCATCCGTCAGTAGAGTTCTGAGAATGCCCCCCAAGAGTCCCGTCATCGTCGACCTGAAATTCATTCCGGAGGAAGTGGAGGCTGCTCTGGAAGGAGCATTCCCCGATCGCGAAGTGATCAATCGCGCGGATCCTGCACAGAGCGGCCGCGATCTCTCCGGCATCGACTATGCGGTGGTCTGGAAATCAGCGCCGGATCTCTTTTCGCGCGCGCCCGACCTGAAAGTGGTCTTTTCCGGTGGCGCAGGCGTCGACCACGTATTGACGCTGCCGGGCCTGCCTGATGTCCCGCTGGTGCGCTTCGTCGACCGGACGCTGACGACACGCATGAGCGAATGGGTGGTGATGCAGTGCCTCCTGCATCTGCGCCAGCATCGCGCCTATGAGGCGCTGGCTCAACGGCGGGAATGGCGCGACCTGATTCAGCCGGAGGCGGCCGACATCACCGTCGGCATCATGGGGCTAGGCGTGCTCGGTCAGGATGCCGCCCGCAAGCTCGCGATCATGGGCTTCAATGTGATCGGCTGGTCGCGAACCAAGCGGGCGATCGAGGGCATGGACACCTATGGCGTCGCCGACCTCGAGGCCTTTCTGGCGCGCACGGACTTTCTCGTCGGCCTGCTGCCGCTGACAGCGGAAACCAAGGGCATATTCAGCGCCGCCCTGTTCGCGAAGCTCAGCCGCAAAGGGCCTTTTGGCGCGCCGGTCTTCATCAACGCCGGACGCGGCGGCAGCCAGGTGGGAGCAGACATCCTGGAATGCCTTGATTCCGGCGTGCTTGCGGCGGCTTCCCTCGATGTCTTCGAGGAGGAGCCCCTCTCCCCGGACAGCCGCTTCTGGACCATGCCCAACGTCTACGTAACGCCCCATGTCGCCGCCTCGTCCGACGTCAAGGCGCTCTTTGCCCATGTCGAACAGCAGATCGCGCGCTTCGAAAGCGGCCTGCCGCTCGAGCACGTCGTTGATAGGTTAGCCGGCTACTGATTGGCGCTTGTCGTAATCATCCTCGGGCTTGGCCCGAGAATCCAGAATTAACGGGTCATGCGATCCTAAGCCGCTGCGTACTTTTGGGTGACATGCATTAGGGCCGGCGATAGCCGGTCGGCTGGTCGTAGAGCCAGCCGATGCGGCGGATCGCATCCTCGAGCCCTTCGCGCGCAACCGTCATGGTATGGCCGTTGGCATGAATCAGCGTGCGCTCGTCCTCCATGATCGCCACATGGCCCTTCCAGAAGACGAGGTCGCCGCGCCGAAGCTTCTCGCGGCTTATGACCTGCCCGAGGCCACTCGCCTGCATGTCGGAGTCGCGTGGCGCATTGCTTCCCACCATCTGCATTGCAAGCTGTACGAGGCCGGAGCAGTCGATGCCGAAACCCGACCGGCCGCCCCAGAGATAGGGGGTTTCGAGAAAGCGCGTCGCCACGCTCACATAGTCGCCGGCGAGTGCCTCGCCCGCCAGGGTGCAATGATTGGCGACGACAGCCAATCCGCCGTCCAACAGGAAATAGCGCGTGCCACGGGTTTCTGTTTCACCGGCGACACGCAGGCGGCTCCCCATGGAAAGGGCGAAGGCCTGGGGAAAGCGCAGGTCGGCGCCGTGATAGGCAAATGTTCGCGGCACCGAGACGACGTGGGTCGCCGGCTTTTCGGAAGAGGTCAGCGCGTCCTCAGGCACATAGCCGACATAACCGTCGAGATCGGCTTTCACCCATGCCCAACCGTCCGCAACGTCCAGCACACGCGCCGTCTCCCCGTAGAGCAGTTCCGTGTCGGCGCCGCATGCGGGATCGGGCCTCGCACGCAGCGGAGTTACGGAAACAGAAACGGTCGCCGGCGTACCTTCGACATAGCGCCCGGCTTCGACAACGCCACGCAGGCGCGCCTCCGCGAGATCATCGCGATAGGCATTGAGGCGGCGGTCAGGCAATTGCGACATGGGCTAACTCACAAGGGCGGTTCTACAGGGACATGCTTCGACCCTGATTGATGATCAGATCGCCGAACTTTTCAAGATATAGTGCACCTTCGACGGTGCGTTTGATGACAACGTTGCGCCGGTCGCGCTCGTCGCGTACCCGGTCGACCAGACCGAGCGCGCCCATGGTGTCGAGCGCGCGGGTGATCACCGGCTTCGTCACCCCGAGCGTCGCCGCGAGGCCTCGGACAGTATGCGGCGGCGGAACGAGATAGATCTGCAGCAGAATCGCCATCTGGCGCAGCGTCAGGTCGCGGCTATCGACCCGGACCTGCTCGAGCGTCACTGAATGCCAGAGGCCCAGGGCTTGCGAGGGCGTAAGCTCGACCGGCAATGAAAACTCCCGCGTAACGAATGCCTGTACGGATAGCAGGCGATCGTTACGCAAGCGTTTCTTTTACGCAGACCCGCCGTGCAGGTTCTATTTCGCGATCTTGCCTATGTGGTGATAGAGCGCCCGGATCGCCTGCGCTTCGCCCCCGACGGGAGAATGCGGGCGTTCGGCCTGGGCCCAGCCGAAAATGTCGAAATGCACCCAGCTCTTCGCATTGGTGACGAAGCGTTTGAGGAACAGCGCCGCCGTGATCGCCCCGGCCATGCCGCCCGCGGGCGCATTGGTGAGGTCGGCGATCCGCGCGGAGACATCCTTGTCGTAGCCCATGTGGAGCGGCAGCCGCCACATCGGATCGTCGACGCTGCGGCTTGCGTCCGAGAGAGCGTGAGCAAGCTCCCTGTCGTCGGTAAAGAACGGCGGCAGGTCCGGGCCAAGCGCGACCCGGGCGGCTCCGGTCAGTGTCGCCATGTCGACGATGAGATCGGTCTGATCCTCATCGGCATAAGCGAGCGCATCGGCAAGGATCAGCCTGCCCTCGGCGTCGGTATTGTCGATCTGCACCGTGAGTCCCTTCCGGCTCCGGTAGATATCACCCGGCCGGAAGGCGTTCGACGAAATCGAGTTCTCGACCACCGGAACGATGACGCGCAGGTCGACCTTCAGCTTGGCGTCCATGATCATCAGCGCGAGACCCATCACATTCGCGGCGCCGCCCATGTCCTTCTTCATGAGCAGCATCGAGGCCGCCGGCTTGATGTCGAGACCGCCGGTGTCGAAGCAAACGCCCTTGCCGACCAGCGTCACTCGTTTGTGGCCCTTCTTGCCCCACCGTATCTCGAGAAGCCGGGGCGCCTCGGCGCTGGCACGGCCGACGGTGTGGACCAGCGGAAAATTCTGCGCCAGAAGAGCCTCGCCCGATATCACCGAGACATCGGCCTTGTAATGGCCGGCAAGCGCCCGGAAGGCCGCCTCGAGCGCTTCCGGCCCCATGTCGTTGGTCGGCGTATTGATGAGGTCGCGCGCCAGAAAGACGCCGGCGAGTTGCCTCTTGATGTCGGTCGCATCCGCATCGGCCGGGATGAGCAGCGTCGGCGCCTCCACCTTGGCGGATTTGTAGCGCTCGAAACGGTAGGAACCGAGGCCGTAGCCGAGCGCCAGCCGGTCGGCGGTCAACGGCGCCGTTTCGATATGCCACTTGCCGGCGGGCAATGCGCGGGCGAGCTTTCCGGTGAGGAACGGCGCTTCCCAAGGATTGGCACCGAGGCCGAACAGCGCGCCGCCGAGCTGGCCGTCGGACGACGGAATGAGAAGGACGGCGCCTGCCTCCGCCTTGAACCCCGCCTTCTTCGCCCAGTCGAGCGCGATCGGATCGATGCTCCCCGTTTCGATGTGCGCCGGCGTGACCGCGAAGATCGGCAGCGTCTTGCCGGTGCTGGTGTTGAACGGCGACGGCCGCTCGATGAACTGATAGGGAGCCATGGAAATCCTCGACTGACAGAAACGGATCGCGCGATTAACGCTCCGTTAGGGTTAACAGATTATTGCTGGAGTGAAAGTTGCGCCGCTGATGTTGGGAGTTCCGGTGCGAACGCATGCTGGGGACACCACTCATGACCGCTCAAGCCATTTGCTCGCCCTTACTCCCTCGACTTATTCAGAGTACCGCCGTGGTGCTTGTCGCGCTGTCGCTCGCCGGCTGCGCCGGCCAGCAAAAGAAGGAGCTCACCACCGGCTCGATCCCGACGCACTCGAAGCCCGTACAATCGATGAACGCAACGGAGCTCTCGCAGGCTGCGGAGAGCATCGGGCAGGCCTATGAGCGCAACCCTAGAGATCGCGAGGCGGGTCTCAACTACGCCAATCTGTTGCGCATGACCGGCCGCAACGAACAGGCGCTCGCCGTGATGCAACAGGTGGCGATCAATCATCCCTCGGATCGCGAGGTTCTGGGTGCCTACGGCAAGGCGCAGGCCGCGGCCGGCCAGCTCGAACAGGCATTGACGACGATCCGCCGGGCGCAAACGCCGGACCGTCCGGACTGGAAGCTGAAATCCGCGGAGGGCGCGGTTCTCGACCAGCTCGGCCGGTCGTCGGAAGCGCGTCTCAGATACCGCGAGGCCTTGGACCTGCGCCCCAACGAGCCGTCCGTGCTCTCCAATCTCGGCATGTCCTACCTGCTGACAAAGGATCTCAGGACCGCCGAAACCTATCTCAAATCGGCCGCCGATCAGCCCGGCGCCGACAGCAGCGTCCGGCAGAACCTCGCCCTCGCCGTCGGCCTCCAGGGACGCTTCAAGGAAGCCGAAGCAATCGCCAGTCAGGAATTGACCGCGGAGCAGGCGGAAGCAAACGTCACCTATCTCAGGTCGATGCTGTCACAGCAGGGAGCCTGGAAGCAGCTTGCCAAAGCCGACGACGCAGGCACCAACTAACGCCGGCTTTTTTCTTCCACCCGGGCCCCGCTGCCCCCATTCTGCCGTCATCCTCGGGCTTGACCCGAGGATCCAGGCGCAACGTCGCAAGAACTCGAAAAACAGGTCACGCCCGGTCGGATGGACGGCATGCAGGAACAGCGTTTGCGACTGGATCCTCGAGCCCGAGGATGCCGCATTGGTGGGCGGCGCCCCATTATCTCGCACGCCTGGCCGGCAGGTGCCCAATGCGAGCCTCCGCGCGCAGGCAGCGTTTACAGCGACGACAAGCAAGATCTGGAGCAACGCGCGCTTACCCCTTGCAACGCGGACTTTCTAAAATTTGTCCGCCACCTGAATGCCGGCCGGGCCGAGGATCACGGCGACGAGAACCGGCAGGAAGAAAAGAATCATCGGCACCGTGAGTTTCGGCGGCAGCGCGGCCGCCTTTTTTTCCGCCGCATTCATGCGCTGGTCGCGGCTTTCCTGGGCCAGCACGCGCAGGGCCTGCGCCACCGGCGTGCCGTAGCGATCGGCCTGGATCAGGGCCTGGGTCACCGACTTCACGTCGTCGATGCCGGTGCGCAGGCCGAGGTTTTCGAGCGCGACGCGCCGGTCCGGCAGGAATGAAAGCTCCGCCGTCGTCAGCACCAGCTCCTCCGCCAGCGGCGGGGATTGCGCTGCGATCTCGTCGGCCACGCGGCGCATGGCAAGTTCCATGGAGACTCCTGATTCGACGCAGATCAGCAACAGGTCCAGCGCATCGGGCCAGGCGCGGCGGATCGAATGCTGGCGTTTGGAGATCGCATTGACGATGAAGATATTCGGCGCATAGAAGCCGAGATAAGCGAAGCCTACGGCGAACAGCAGCCTGATCATGAGCGGCTTGTCGGCAAAGTTGCCGAGGACGAAAATATAGACGACAGCGACGATGAGAAACAGAAACGGCAGGCAGAACCGAGCAAAAAGGAAGGTATTGAGCGCGTTCTGCGATCGATAGCCTGCTGTTTTCAAACGGTTGACGGTGTTGTCGTCGACGAGCGCCTTTTTCAGGTTCAGCCGCTCGACGATCTGGCGCACCGAGGTGTTGTTCTGCGTCCGCAGACTTCCTCTGCCGCTGGCGGCTTCGGCATTCAGCCGCGCGCGCTCGCGGGCGCGAATGAATTCGCGTTCGGTCGCCACCGATCTCATGCGCTTCGTCAGGTCGCCCCGTTCGAAGAACGGGACGGCAAGCGAATAGAACGTCGCCAGCACCGCCATCGAGACCAGAGCGGCGATTATGATGTTCGGATCGGTCAGTGTTTTAACCCAGGCATCCACCGCTAGCGCTCCAACCTCAAATGTCGAAATTGATCATGTTGCGCATCATCCAGATGCCGATGCTCATCCAGACGGCGGAAGCACCCATGATGAGGTGGCCGCGCGGGTCGGTGAAGAGAATTATCATGTAGTCGGGCGACGTGAGATAAACGAGCGTCGCGACGATGAAGGGGAGCGCACCGATGATGCAGGCGGATGCCTTTGCCTCCATGGAGAGCGCATTGACCTTCGCCTTCATCTTCTTGCGCTCGCGCAGGACCTTGGAGAGATTGCCGAGCGCTTCCGAGAGGTTGCCGCCTGCCTGTGCCTGGATGCCGATCACGATGGCGAAGAAATTCACTTCGGGCAGAGGAATGCCCTGCGTCATGCGGGCACAGGCTTCCGGCACGGTGAGGCCGACCTGCTGGGAATCGACCACACGACGGAATTCCGTCTTGACCGGCTCCTGTCCGTCGCTGGCGATCAGCCGCAGCGCGTCGTTAAGGGGAAGGCCGGACTTGATCGAACGGATCATGACATCGAGCGCATTCGGGAATTCCTCAAGGAATTTCTTGCAGCGCCGCTTGATCATGAAGCCGACGATCCAGCGCGGCAGGCCGGCCGCCGCGATCAGCGCGATGCCTGCGGCAACAAGCGGCCCGGTGCCGGAAATCAATGCAAGCAGGAAAGCGAAAACGCCAAAGAGAGCGCTGAAAAGATAAAATTGCGTCACCGATATCGAGAGGTTCGCCTGTGCCAGACGAGTCTTCATCGATGGCGCAGCCTTCGCAGATTTTTCCTGCTGCTTCTTTTCGAGTTCCTTCAAAGAGTCCTGAACTGACTTGCGCCGCTTCGACATCTCGTTGACGCGATCGCGCGCCGCCTTGATCTTGGTCCGATCCGTTTCGGCGGCGCTGACCCGGCGGAAGCGACCTTCCGCCTTCTTCTCGTTCTCGATGCGCGAGAACAGCACACCGTAGGCGAGCGCCGCCGCCGCAACCGCGACGAGGCCAGCCAGTGCCAGAACGGTGATGTCTATGCCGAACATCGTCGACCTGTTCCTTTGCTTCGGCGGGCACGAAGTCGTTCGCGCCTTCGCCCGTGCCGCTCCAGTTCATTTCACCGTTTCATTGAAACAGGAAACGATCTAACCCTTTGAAACTACGCAATCCGGCCGGAAAGCCGTTACAGTCTTCCTGGAATTCCTCTAGTTCTTTTCCATCGCGTCGAGCGTTGCGGCGAGCCGCTTGTCCTCGTTGAAATAGCGCGCGCGGTCCCAGAAATGCGGTCGGCCGATACCGGTCGAAACATGCCGGCCGATGATCCTGCCATTGGCATCCTCGCCGTCGATCTCGTAGCGCATCAGGTCCTGCGTAATGATCACGTCGCCTTCCATGCCGACCACTTCGGTAACATGCGTGATCCGGCGGGAACCGTCGCGCAGGCGCGAGGCCTGGATGATGACATCGACCGAGCCCGCGATGATTTCGCGAACGGTCTTGGCCGGCAGCGTATAGCCGCCCATGGCGATCATGGATTCCATGCGGCTCAGGCATTCGCGCGGCGTGTTGGCGTGGATCGTGCCCATCGAGCCGTCGTGACCAGTGTTCATCGCCTGCAACAGGTCGAAAACTTCAGGGCCGCGCACTTCGCCGACGATGATGCGTTCGGGGCGCATGCGCAGGCAGTTCTTGATGAGATCGCGCATGGTGATCTCGCCCTCGCCCTCGATGTTCGGCGGGCGGGTTTCGAGGCGAACCACATGCGGTTGCTGCAGTTGCAGTTCGGCCGAATCCTCGCAGGTGATGACTCGTTCGTCGCTGTCGATATAGCGGGTGAGGCAGTTGAGCAGCGTCGTCTTGCCCGAACCGGTACCGCCGGAAATGACGATGTTGCAGCGGACGCGGCCGATGATCTGCAGGAGGACGGCGCCCTCCGGCGTGATCGATCCGAAACGCACCAATTGTTCCAGCGTCAGCTTGTCTTTCTTGAACTTGCGGATCGTGAGCGCCGTGCCGTCGATTGCCAAAGGCGGGGCGATGACGTTCACGCGCGATCCATCGGGCAGGCGCGCGTCGCAGATCGGGCTCGATTCATCTACGCGCCGGCCCACCTGGCTGACGATGCGCTGGCAGATGGACAACAGTTGCGCGTTGTCGCGAAAGCGGATTTCCGATTCCTGCACCTTGCCGCCGACTTCGATGAATGTCTGACCGGCGCCATTGACCATGATGTCGGCGATGTCGTCACGCGCAAGCAGCGGCTCCAGCGGCCCGTATCCAAGCACGTCGTTGCAGATGTCATCGAGCAGTTCCTCCTGCTCGGCGATCGACATCGCGAAATTCTTGATGGTGATGATATCGTTGACGATATCGCGAATTTCCTCGCGCGCGCTTTCGGTGTCGAGCTTGGAGAGCTGCGAGAGATCGATCGTGTCGATCAGCGCGGAAAAGACCTGCGATTTGGTGTCGTAATAGTCCTCGGCCCGGGGCGCGCGACGGCGTGCCGGCGGAGCCGCGGGTTGCGGACGGACCGGGGCGACGACGGGTTCGGCGAGAACGGGTGCCACCGATCGCTCCGCAGCAGCCGGCTGTGCGGCCGGCATGGGCGGCGGAGGCACAGGGCTCACCGCGCCAGCCTTGCCAAAACCTTCATTTCCGCGTTTGCCAAACATCACTTCAATCCGGTTGCTTCATTGGACGACGCTATCGACCGCGGAGCCGGGCGAGCACCTTGCCGAGCCCTCCCTTGCGCGCCTTCTTGATGGTCGCGCGTCCGGTCAGCAGATGTGCGAGCTGCGAGAAGGTTTCGGCGGCCGGAGACTTCCTGTCGATCTCCGCGATCATGCGTCCGCTGTTGGAGGCGTTGCCGAAGAGAACCGCATCGAACGGGATAATGGCGGCGGCCTCGAGCTCGAGCGACTCGCAGAACTCGTTCGGTGCGATTTCCGGCCGTTTCGGCATGCCCACCTGGTTCAAGATGAGGTGCGGCGCCCTGTCGTTCGGACGAATTTTCTTCAGCGCGTCGAAGAGGTTCTTCGTGTTTCTGAGGCTGGCCAGGTCCGGAACGGCCGTCACCACCACCTCGTCGGCCTCCGCCAGAACCGAACGGGTCCAGTCGGACCAGACATGCGGCACGTCGAGGACAGAGACGGGCGCGCTGCGCTGGAGAATTTCGAGAATCGGATGGAAGGCGCCGGCTTCGAAATCATAAGCGCGGTCGAGCATCGAGGGTGCTGCGAGCAGCGACAAATGCTCGGAACATTTCGTCAGAAGACGGTCGAGGAAGACCTCGTCCAGCCTGTCCGGCGCAAAGACCGCCTCCGAAATGCCCTGCGGCGGGTCCTGGTCGAAATCGATGTTCGCCGTGCCGTAGGGCAGATCGAGATCGGCGAGAATGGTCTCCGTCGAAAACAGATTGGAAATGCCCCAGGCGCAATTGTGGGCGATCACCGACGAGCCGCAACCACCCTTTGCGCCGATGAAGGCAAGGCTTCGACCCAGCGGCTCGGCGTCCGGATCGACGAAGATCGCCGAAACCGCCGTCAGGACATCCGCCATCGACACCGGAGCGACCATGTATTCGGAAATGCCGTTGCGGATCAGATCGCGATAGAGGGCAATGTCGTTGTAGCGGCCGATGATGACGACCTTGGTGCTCGGATCACAGACTTCCGCCAGCGGTGCGAGTTCTGCAAGCAGCGAGCGCGGCTCTGTGCTGGTTTCGAGGATGATCAGGTTCGGGGTCGATACGCTGGCGAACATGTTGGCGGCAGCGGCAACGCTGCCGCCGGTGATCCGAAGGCTGACCTTCGCCATGCGGCGATCCTGACCGCAGCGCTCCATGAGCCGCAGCACGGCGTCGCTCTCGCAAAACGCGTGGATCGAAATGCGCGGCAGCGGCCTCAACTGATCGAGATCGCCCGGGCGCGCGGCGTCGACGGAAAGGTCGGCCGCTCCGCCGCTGTCGATATTGTATTCAATGGCGCTCATCGCTTTTCCCTGGGGGTCCATCAATTGAAGATGACCGTCGTGCCGCCGTTATCCGTCTCCGTGCCGCGCCACGTCTTGATCACTTCGCCACGTTGCTCAGCGTCGATCGGCGACATCTGGCGCGGACCGATGAGATCCGTCGGATTGGCGATCTGGGCGGCGAGATTGGATTGCGTGGCGCAGCCGAAATTGTAGTAGTTGCGGTTTTGCAGCGTATTGAGCGTCAGATCCTCGGGCCACTCGCCGCAGGGAGCGGTCTGTGCGGCAATCGCGACGTAGCTCAGGCGAATAGGCGCCGCGTCGCCGGTTGCACCGGCTTCGTAGCTCGTTTCGATCACCCTTTTCGCCGGCACGCCGACCGCCGCCAGCTGACGGCGGATATCCTTGCGGACAGCGTGGGCGGCATGGCTGTTGGCTGAGCCGCGCGGCAGCATGATCTGGATGACGCCGCTCGAAGCGTGGCGGTATTCCGCGGCAAATCCGCGGATGACGTCGCGAGTCCCCTGCGGCAGCCGCGTGTCTCCGGAGGCGACGGGAATGTCGATCGTCCGCTCGGCCTCGGCAAGGACGATCGGGTGCCGTGTGCGATAATCGTCCGGGATCGCGCCGGTCGCCAGCTTGTCCTTGGTGCCGCAGCTTGCAAGCAGCGCGGCGACGATGGCGAGCGCTGCCGCACGAGACGCTGCGCGAGCGAAGAAACGGCTTCGGTCGAGGGACATCCGGGTCTGCCTTTCAGGACTGTTCTGCGCTGCGCTTCGGTTTTTCATGACCCGACCTATTTGTAGATGAAGCCGACATTGCCGTGATAACGACCGACCGGTGCCGCCACCTCCGGGTGTCCGTAAATCCGGTTGACGCGACCGAGGAAGAAGCTCTCGAGATCGTTGGCCGGGTTGAAGTTGTCGTCGGGACGCGAGAGTGCTGCGCGCGCGACGGGGCGCACCAGATAGGGTGTGGCGATGATGACGAGTTCCGTCTCGTTGCGTACGAAATCCTTGCTTCGAAACAGAGTCCCTAGAATCGGGATCTTCGACGCGGCCGGCAGGCCGGACATCGCTTGACGGATGTTATCCTGGACGAGGCCGGCTATGACGATCGACCCGCCCGACGGCAGTTCGACACTGGTCGAGGCTTCACGCCGACGGATGCCGAGGAAGGTTTGACCCGGAATGTCGGTGAGCTTGTCGCCGCTTACGACAGCGCCCTCAAAGGTCGGTTCCGATACTTCCGTCTCAACCGCGAGGCTTATGCGGCCGGGGCCGAGAACGACGGGCTTGAAGTTCAGCCGGATACCGTACTCGACGTCCGTGACCTCGCGCTCGACGGTCGTCTTTGGCCTTCCGGTATCCTCGTCTATTTCCCGTGAGGTCTCCTGTCCGCTGGCAAGGCGGAAGTCGCCGCCCACGTAGAATTTGGCCTCCTGACCGGAAATCGCCGTCAGACTCGGCTCGGCCAGCGTGCGCATGACGCCCGCTTGCTCCATCGCGTTGACGTAGGTTTCAATGATAGTGCTGCCGATCGTCTTGCCGATGGTGGCCGTCGGGTCGATGCCGATGGCATTGCCGAGATTAGCTGGATTGCGGAAGTCAATGGAGCCCCAACTGCCGGCTCCGGCGGTATTGAATCCCAGCTGCTTCAGCACTTGCCGACTGACCTCGGCGACGGTGACCTTCAAGGTTACCTGGTCCTCACCCTCGATCGTGAGCAAGTTGACGATCTGCGAGGTTTGCCGGTCCTCGGCGAAAATGTCGGCATCGCCGTTGTTGCCCTGGGCGGTGATGTTGCGGGTCGTGGCCTCACCGCCTTTCAGAAAGGCCCGCGCCAGATCGACGGCCTTGGTGGAGTCGAGCGGCGTGCGGACGGTGCCGGTGAGGACGACGTTATCGGAGATGATTTCGACCTTGATGTCCGCATCGGGAATGAAGCGCCGCAGGTTCGTTTCGAGGCCGGCGACATCGCGCTCGACCGCGACCTCGAGACTGACGATTTCCTCGCCATTCGGCCCAAAGACGAAAATATTCGTCTGGCCGACCGCCTTGCCGAATAGGTAGATGCGCCGGGAGGTGCGGGTGACGGCGTCGGCAAGCGACGGATCGGCCACCAGAATGTCATGGGCATCCGTCGGGAGATCGACGACGACGGCCTTGTTGAGGCCGAGACTGATCGTTTTCTTGACGCCCGGACCGCTATCCGCGATTCTGACGACCGACGATGCGGCCGCCTCGGCCGCGGGCATCACCGGCAGCGCCATGCCCGAGAACGTCAGGCAGAACGACAGACCGGCTGCGATCGACGTCCGAAATATGTTTCCGTTCCGCTTCACCTTGCGCCCCGTTCGATCTTCACTTCTGGTTCTGGACGGCGGCAGCATCGCTCTTGACGATGGAGCCTGACTTGATGACCTGAATGCTCGGCTGACCGTCGCCGCTCAAAAGGTAGTCCGCAGCGTTCGTATCGGCTTCCTGCGCATCGGCGACGCTGCGAAGCGCCAACGAAATGCGCTCGGCCATCTGCTGCGCGACGGTCATGACCTTGGATTGATCCGGCGTCAGTTCGAGTGTGGCGGTCGTGCCGACGACCGATTTCGAACCGTCTTCATTCTCCGCCACCTGCTGATCGATCGCCAGCACGCGGACATTGCTCAGCACAGTCTCGGTCAGATAGATGTCGTCGCCTTCGGATTTGCGGACCATGATGACGTCGACGCGATCGTTCGGCAGGATGAAGCCGCCGGCGCCGGTAGCAACGGTGATTTCCGTCGCGACGGCCCGTTTGCCGGCGGGCAGCAGCGACGACATGATGCGGCTCGACGAGTCGGCGATTTTTTCCTGGCGGACCGGCTCGCCGGTAAAGATCGGCAGGCGCACGACGGCACCGGAGAGGTCTTCGACCGCACCCGGTCGGTTTTCTTCCGTAATCAGTCCATCGACGATGCCGTCCTTCGGCCAGGCCATCCAATGGATCGAGTCGGCTGCAAGCCGCGAGCCGACCGGCAGGCTTTTGCTGGCAACGAGCACGTTGACGGTCGGCGCCTGTTCGATGAGGGGTTCTGCCATCTGCGGCGCGGGACCACGGGTCAGCTTCATCGCAAGCAGCCCGGCCATGGCAGCCGAGGTCACGGCCACCGCCAGAATGATGATGCGCACCGGTTTCATGATCGTCCCCAAGCCCCAAGAAATGCCCCTTGGTGAGATTGATCAGGAATTGGTGTAATTATGGTTAACGAGCCGGGAACGGACGTGGTTAACGAATGCTTGCGGGGGCTGATTTATTTGGCCGCAAGCCACATCCTCACGACAGCTGCGCGAACATGACCCGCATCAGCGGCGATGAAGGGTAGGCCGCAAAGCCGCCGAGGGCGATGGCGATGCCGTAGGGAATCTTCTTGGCTGTCAGAAGCAGGTGCGGAACCGGTACGCCGGTTGCGAGGATCGCATTCTCCTGCTTGCGCAGAAACAGGACGACGAGCGTCAAGATGGCACCAAAAATGGATACGTAAAAAAGGAACATCGCGAGCGAGGCGTTGAGGCCGAACCATATGGCACTTGCGGTCAAAAGCTTGGCATCGCCACCGCCCATAACCTTGACAGCAAATAAGCAGAAACACACAGCGAAGACCAACGTCGCCGCCATGATGTGAATTCCGATCTGCTCAATACCGAGCCCGGCGAGCGGCGCAACGGCAACGAAAGCGCAAAACAAAATACCGGACACCCGGTTTGGAATCGTCATTGTGAAGAGGTCGGTGAAGGCCGCAAAGGCGAGACAAAACGGAAAAATGACCAATATGCATGCGGCTATCATGACGTCATCTCCATCGGAACGAACGCAGACTGTTGTTCATTCGCTCCAAATTCATCACCAGCAGTCGGCACAGCCCTGACAAGCATGGCCTTCATAAAACAGGAGAGCCGCTCCAGAAGAAGCGACTCTCCGCACTCATAGCTGGAATGATTGCCGTGGCTTAGAACGAACCTTCGGCAGTGGTCATTTTGGTGCCGAGATCGACAAAGAGCGTGTTCAGTGTTCCGCCAAGTGTCGTCGCGCCGGCGACCAGAGCAACGGAGATGAGGGCTGCGATCAGTCCATACTCGATTGCTGTTGCACCGGATTCATCCTTCATCAGGCGAGCGAAAATCGTCTTCATGGTGATTCTCCTACTTCACTTGTTGTTCAGCATTTTCCACCAAACGCTTGCCGCTGGTCAGATGACACGAAGCCATTCCAGTCGAAGCGGCCCGCCGCATTCGTAGCTGACTGGTTATTGCCGCTTAGAACTTGCCTTCCGCGGTGGTCATCTTGGTGCCCAGATCGACAAAGAGCGTGTTCAGCGTTCCGCCGAGCGACGTCGCGCCGGTAATCAGGGCAACGGAGATCAGGGCTGCGATCAGGCCGTATTCAATAGCCGTCGCACCGGATTCGTCCTTCAGCAGGCGTGCGAAAATCGTCTTCATGGTGATTCTCCTACTTCACGTGTTTGTTGTTCAGCACTTCCGCCAACTGTTTGCCGTTGATCGGATGCCCTGAAATTAGCGGGGGCTAATTGCCATCGGCTTAAGGAAACCGGTTATCGTGAAGTTAAGCTGCCATCCCGATTTCTTGGGTAAATGCTCAAGAAGGGGACGCCTTAAATTGCCCCGCATCTGCGTAACGTTTCATTCACCAAAAGAAGCGAAGATGCGCCGGATAGCGTCATCAGGAAGCGCCATGAACACGTCCCTACCGCTGAAGCGGATCGTTACGCTCACATTTGCAGGCGCTGCCCTCCTCGCGGTCACCGTGCCGGTCGCGGCGCGCGCTGAGGACGACATGATGCGCGTCTATATGGATCACGCGCGCGTGCTGAAGCTCGACCGACCGGTGAGCAAGGTGATCATCGGCAACTCCGAAGTTGCCGATGCCACCGTCGCGGACGCAAAGACGATCGTGCTGACGGGGCGCAACTTCGGGACGACCAATCTCGTCATCCTCGATCAGGATGGAAATGCCATTGTCGACGAACGCATTCTGGTGTCGATCGACGAAGGCAATACGGTGCGTGTCTACAAGCAGACCTCGCGTACGGTCCTTTCCTGCACGCCCAATTGCGAGCGCCATGCCGAACGCCAGGCATCGGCGGCAAGCACAAACTAGTGCAACGGAAAAGAATTCAAGATCGCTAAAATTCTTCCGGTTGTCGCAAACGAAATTTCAACAATCCCGCTTTATTTTTCGCCGATCGGACGTTGCATGACGGAACGGCGCAATGGCGGCTGAGCGAAAGACATCTTTGAGGAACCGCGCGCGTCGCGGCCTGTTTCGCCGTTTTTGCGGCGACCGAAAGGGCGCGACCGCGATCGAGTTCGCGCTCCTGGCCCTTCCTTTCTTCGTGATCGTCTTCGCGTCGATCGAAACGTTCGTCGCTTTTGCCGGCGAACAACTGCTCGCCAACGCGACGGATACGCTGGCGCGAAAAATCCGCACCGGTGAGATCACCTTCGAGGACAGCAGCAAGCCCGGTTACATGACGGAGACGGAATTCCGCCAGGCTTTCTGCGACGAGATCGCTATCCTTATGCCCTGCTCGGCGACCGAGGCGGCAGAGCGCGACAAACTCTACATCGATGTCCGCAACATCACCGACCTCACGCAGTTTCCGCCCGCGGTTCCAAGGGTCGGTTCTTCCTCATCCTCCGATCTTGACACCAGCGGCTTCAAATTCGCGCCGGGAGGCGCCGGCGCTTTTACGATGGTGCGCGCCTACTATCGATGGGAGGTCATTACCGATCTGGTCCGGCCCTATGTCACGGACCTGCGCCCCGCCGGCAGCAGCATGCCTCGCGATTTCCTGATGATAGCAACCGCCACATTCCGCAACGAAAATTACTGAGGACGCCATGAGACGCTTGCATGGATTTTCGTTTGCCCGGCGCGTTTCGGCATCGCTGTCAGCGCTCATTCGCGACCGGCGCGGCGTCGGCGGCGTGGAGTTTGCGATCGTCGCGCCGTTGCTGATCATGCTCTATATCGGATCCTTCGAGATCTCTCTCGGCTTCACCGTGGCCCGCAAGGTTGCGCGCGCATCGAGCGCCGTCTCGGACATCGTCTCGCAGCAGACGGACGTCAACAAAACCCTGCTGGACAACATGAAGAATGTCGCGCTGAGCATCATGGCCCCGTACAACAGCACGGGCTACACGCTGAAGATCACGGGCATACAGGTCACCGGCACGACCAGCGGAAAAGTCGTATGGTCACGCGACCAGAACGGCGCAATGCCCTATGCCGTCGACTCCATAGCCACCGTCCCCGCCGAACTCGACGCCGTGAACGCCTTCGTGGTGCGTACGGAACTCGTCGTCCCGCATGATCTCCTGCTCTTTGCACCGGGGCTCGAAAACAGCACGTTGAAGACGATCGATCTTTCCAAGACGTCCTACTATCGCCAGCGCTTTGGCGAGACGATCAAGTGCACGGACTGCTGACGCTGTCTTAACTCCTTCAATTGCAATGCGCGCCTCGCCGCGCTATTCCTCCCGGATTGCGCGGGACCGCTCTCGCGCAGCAGGCAGCACCGGATCGCGGTTCTCCACGACGCATCCGGATAACCGGGTGTTCCATGGCGCGTGCATTCCTCTTCGTCCTCGACTCCTT
Organism: Sinorhizobium sp. 8-89; assembly: GCF_030124325.1. GTDB lineage: Bacteria > Pseudomonadota > Alphaproteobacteria > Rhizobiales > Rhizobiaceae > Sinorhizobium. The sequence continues at coordinate 58,107 of NZ_JASKLR010000011.1, read as the reverse complement.
CGGCATCGGCAATGCGCCGGACGCGGAGGCCTTTGGCGACCTTGGGGCTGACACGCTCGGCCATATCGCAGAATTTTGCGCCGCCGGCGCGGGCGATCGCGCGGGTTTGCGCGAAGGGCCGCTGCAACTGCCGAACATGTCCGCCCTCGGGCTGATGCATGCAGCGAAGCTCGCGACCGGGCGTCTGCCGGCCGGCATGCCGCTGCCGGAGCGGGTCTACGGCGTCTACGGCGCCGCCAGCGAAACCTCGCGCGGCAAGGACACCCCGTCCGGCCATTGGGAGATCGCCGGGACGCCGGTGATGTTCGACTGGGGCTATTTCCCATCTGAGGGAGATGCGTTTCCCGCCGAGCTCGTCGAGACGATCTGCCGCGAGGGCAATATCCCGGGCATTCTCGGCAATTGCCACGCGTCCGGCACCGATATCATCACCCGCTACGGCGAGGAGCATGTGCGGAGCGGAAAACCGATCTGCTACACCTCCTCCGATTCCGTCTTCCAGATCGCCGCGCATGAACAGAGCTTCGGGCTCGATCGCTTGCTGGAGCTTTGCCAGGTGGTCCGCCGGCTGGTCGACGACTACAATATCGGCCGCGTCATTGCCCGCCCGTTCGTCGGCGACGATCCGCAGAATTTCACCCGCACCGGCAACCGCCGCGACTACTCGGTGTTACCGCCGGAACCGACGGTCCTCGACCGACTGAAAGAAGCCGGGCGCGGCGTGCATGCCGTCGGCAAGATCGGCGATATCTTCGCCCATCAGGGGGTGACGAAGCTCACCAAGGCCAATGGAAACATGGCACTCTTCGACGCAAGCCTCGCGGCAATCGAAGAGGCGGAGGACGGCGATCTCGTTTTCACCAATTTCGTCGATTTCGACATGCTCTACGGTCATCGCCGCGACGTGCCGGGCTACGCCGCGGCGCTGGAAGCCTTCGATGCACGCCTACCGGACCTCGACCGGCGCCTCAAACCCGGTGATATCGTCATCCTGACCGCCGATCACGGCTGCGACCCGACTTGGCGCGGGACCGACCACACGCGCGAACGCGTGCCGGTGCTGATGTTCGGCCCGTCCTTGCGCAGCCGCTCCTTTGGCGTCGCCGACACTTTCGCACATATCGGCGAGACGGTCGCCAGACATCTCGGTATCGCCCCCGGCCCGCATGGGAGAAGCCTTATTTGACCCTTCATTTGAAAAAAGCCGAACTGCATTGCCACATCGAGGGCGCGACGCCGCCGGAACTCGCATTGCGGCAGGCCAGGAAATACGGAATCGACACCAGCGCGATCATCCGCGACAAGGCCTATGTCTGGGAGGACTTCACCAGTTTCGTCAGGTGCTACGACGCCGTCGCGTCGCTGTTTCGAACTGAAGGCGACTACGCGCTTCTCGCCGAGGCCTATCTGACGGAGCTCGCCGAAGCCGGCACGATCTACAGCGAAATCATCGTTTCGCCGGACCACGGCAATACGATCGGCCTCGGTGCCGACGCCTACATTGAAGGTCTTGCCGCCGGTATGGACGCGGCGAAGGCGAAGACCGGCATCGAATCGCGCATGCTGATCACCGGCATCCGCCATCTGGGACCGGAGGCAGTCATCAGGACCGCGGAATATGCGGCCAGGCTGCGGCATCCGCTCGTCACGGGCTTCAATCTGGCGGGCGAGGAAAGGATGCACAGCGTCGCCGAATTTTCCCGCGCCTTCGATATCGTCCGCGACGCGGATCTCGGACTTACGATCCACGCCGGCGAACTTTCCGGCGCCTTCAGCGTGCGCGACGCGTTGGATCACGTGCGGCCATCGCGGATCAGCCATGGTGTGCGGGCGATCGAGGACGCGGACCTCGTAAAACGGCTCGCGGACGAGGGCGTCGTTCTGGAAGTCTGCCCCGGCTCCAATATTTCGCTGCAAGTCTTCCCGGACTTCGCCGCGCATCCTCTCAAGGCCCTGCACGCAGCCGGCGTGCGCGTCACGCTCAACTCCGACGATCCGCCCTTCTTCCACACGTCGCTGGCGCAGGAATACGAGATCGCCTCTCACGTCATGGGCTTCGAGGACAGGGAGATAAATCGGATGACGAGAACCGCGATCGAGGCTGCCTTCGTCGACGAGGCGACAAGGCAGCGACTGTTGGCCGCGATCTGACACGCCCCTGCGGGGGTAAGGTCGGCCCGAGCGCTGCAACACCCTTGCAGCTTCGCCCCTTTCCATGGAAAAGAGGGCGGATATCGAAATTTTGCGGGAAGGTGAGCCATGGACGGCGTTACAGTGATCGATCATCCGCTTGTGCAGCACAAGCTGACCATCATGCGTAAGAAGGAAACGTCGACTGCAGGCTTTCGCCGGTTGCTTCGCGAGATCTCGACGCTGCTCTGCTACGAGGTGACGCGCGACCTCGAACTCACGCTGGAGCGGATCGAGACGCCTCTGCAGGAGGTCGATGCCCCCGTTCTCGAAGGCAAGAAGCTTGTCTTTGCCTCGATCCTGCGCGCCGGCAACGGCCTGCTCGAAGGCATGCTCGAACTCGTGCCTTCGGCGCGCGTCGCACATATCGGCGTCTACCGCGACCACGAGACGCTGCAGCCGGTGGAGTATTATTTCAAGGCGCCGGAAAGCCTCTCGGAGCGGCTCGTCATCGTCGTCGACCCGATGCTTGCCACCGGCAATTCCTCGATTGCGGCGATCGACAAGCTGAAGGAGCGCGGTGCGAGGAACATCCGCTTCCTCTGCCTGCTCGCGGCTCCGGAAGGCATCCGCAATTTTCAAGGCGTGCATCCCGATGTGCCGATCTTTACCGCCTCGATCGACAGCCACCTCAACGAAAAGGGCTACATCATGCCCGGCCTGGGTGACGCCGGTGATCGCATGTACGGGACCAAATAGTTTCCTTTTCTTAACCACATCATCAGGCATATGCGCGGCCGCCGGCTTTCCGGCGGCTTTTTTGCCTCCCGTTAGCGATCGGCTGCTCAGATAGATCGCGTGTGGCTCCTTGCGTGCGCAACAACACGGGTCCGCACGAAAGCGGGAGCCTGCGCAATGATCACACGTCTGCTTGCCATTGTCGGCGGCCTCGCCCTCGTCGCGCTGGTCGTTTCCGATCTCGCCTCCAGCTACCTCGAACGACAGAACGAGACAACGACGCAGGGCGTTCCGCGTGCCGCGCCCGTTACCGCCGCCAAATATGCGAGCGGCAAAAGCATCGTTCTCGAAGCGGATGCCGCCGGTCATTTCTTCGGCACGTTTCGCATCAATGGGCGCTCGGAGAGGGGTCTCGTCGATACGGGCGCGAGCACGATCGCGATCAACGTCTCAGCCGCGCGTCGCTTCGGCATTTCCGTCGGCAGCCTCGCGTTCAATGCGCGGGCGCAGACCGCCAACGGGATTGTCGAGGCGGCCTACGTCCGCCTGGATCGCGTCGAGATCGGCAGCATCGCGCTCAAGGGTGTCGACGCAATGGTCCTGCCCGACAAGGCACTGTCCGGGATGCTCGTCGGCATGAGTTTCTTAAGCCGGCTATCGTCCTACCGTGCGGAGAACGGCGCCCTGCATCTCGTCAGGTGATGCGGGCGACGATGACCGGACGCGGATCCGGTCTCTGGTCTTCGATCGTATAGAGCGCAGCCACCTTTTTCCTGATGTCTTCGGCCGTGTCCCGATCGGTGGCATGAACGAATGCAATCGGCTCGCCCTTGCTCACCTTCGTTCCAAGCGGGCGCAAACCAGAAAGACCGACGCCATGGTCGATCCTTTCGTCGGGACGGGTTCTTCCGCCGCCGAGTGCAATGACCGCCATGCCCAGTTCGCGCGTCTCGCAAGCCGCAAGATGGCCATCCCGGCGCGTCTCCACGGCCACCACCACGGGCGCTTTTTGCAGATAGGTCTGCGGCCGGTCGACAAAATCGGCCGGCCCTCCGAGCCGATGGACCATGCGGCCGAAACGCTCCATCGCGGCACCGCCGTCAACGGCCTGGCGCGCCATCGCTTCCCCTTGCTTCGAATCAGCCGCCAGTCCGGCGGCTACCAGCATTTCCGCGGCAAAGGCCATGACCACGGCGTCAAGGCGCGTGCCTTTCTTCCCGCCACGCAGATAAGCAAGGCAGTTGTCGATTTCGAGCGCGTTGCCGGCGGCGTCCGCGAGCGGCTCGTTCATGTCGGTGACCAGCGCCGACGTGCGGACGCCGGCGCCGTTGGCAACCTCCACGAGCGAGCGCGCAAGGATCTCCGTCTCGTCCGGGTCGGTCAGGAACGAACCGTTGCCGAACTTCACATCGAGGACGAGCGATTGGAGCCCGGCGGCAAGCTTTTTCGAGAGGATGGAGGCAGTGATCAGCGGCACCGAATCGACGGTCGCCGTCACGTCACGAATGGCGTAGAGGCGTTTATCGGCCGGTGCAAGGTTCGCTGTCTGGCCGATAATCGCGCAACCGACCTCATCGACCACTTTGCGAAAAAGTGCCGGGGCAGGCTGGATATCATAGCCCGGAATGGCTTCGAGCTTGTCCAGGGTGCCACCGGTATGACCGAGGCCCCTTCCGGAAATCATCGGCACCGCGGCACCGCAGGCGGCAACGATCGGCGCCAGCATCAGCGAGACATTGTCGCCGACGCCGCCCGTCGAATGCTTGTCGACGATCGGGCGCCCGATGACACTCCAGTCGAGCGTGTCGCCGGAATCGCGCATCGCCAGCGTCAATGCCACGCATTCATCGCGGCTCATCCCGGAAAACCACACGGCCATCGCGAAGGCGGCGACCTGGCCTTCCGAGATGGAGCCATCAGCAATGCCCTTGACGAAGCCGGCGATCTCCGCTGCATTGAGTTGGCCGCCGTCCCTCTTCTGTCGGATCACTTCCTGTGGGAGCATGGTCAGACCGCCGTTCAGGCTTCGCTCGCGATCATCTCTTTCAGGATCGCAGCCAGCCGCTTGCCGCCGACGGGCGCCATATCCTTCGTCTCGTGATGGCTGAGCTCGGCGCCGGTCATGCCCGCACCGAAGTTGGTGATGACGGAGGCAGCGGCAACCCGCAATCCGAAAAAGCGCGCGAGGATGACCTCGGGGACCGTGGACATGCCGACCGCATCTGCCCCGAGAATGCGCGCCATCCTGATCTCGGCCGGGGTCTCGAAGCTCGGACCCGAGAACCACATGTAGACGCCGCTCTGCAGGGGAATACCGAGCCGGGCCGCAGCCTTTTGCATCCGTTCGGCAAGCTCCGCGTCGTAGGCATTCGTCATGCCGACGAAGCGATCGTCAGTTTCGACGCCGATCAGCGGGTTCAAGCCGGAAAAGCCGATGTGATCGGCAATGCGCATCACCGAGCCCGGTGGCATGTCTTCCCGCAGCGATCCGGCCGAATTGGTCAGGATGAGATTTTCGACGCCGAACTGCTTCAGTATTTCGATCGGCACGCGCATCGCATTTGCGTCGCCGCGCTCGTAATAATGCATGCGGCCGGAGAGCATCGCAACGGGCACGCCGCCAAGCTTGCCCGCCACCAGTTCGCCGGCATGGCCGGAAACGCTGCTCAAGGGAAAGCCCGGGATCTCCGCATAGGGCACGCGGATCGGCTCAGCCACCGCATCGACCAAGGCCCCGAGCCCTGAGCCGAGCACGATTCCGTAGCGCGGAGAAAGCCCGCCAAGTCTGGTCTTCAGGAATTCCGCGGCATCACTCATCCGAGGATCTCTGTTTCGAAGCTGTGCGGAAGAAGATCGGAGAGCGCCAGGGTTTTCTTCACGCCCGTCTCGTCGCAGAGATAGATGCGCGTGCTTGCGCCGGAGAACTCCGCCAGCCGCTGGCGACAGCCGCCGCAAGGCGGGCAGAGCGCAAGCTTCTCGGCGACAACGGCAACTTCCATGATCTTGCGCTGACCGGCCATGACCATGTGGCTGATAGCGGTCGTCTCGGCGCACCAGCCTTCCGGGAAGGACAGGTTTTCGATATTTGCGCCGGTATAGATCTTGCCGTCCTCCGCGCGAATGGCGGCGCCCACCGGGAACTTGGAATAGGGCGCATGCGCCTTTGCCATGGCGTCACGCGCCGCTACGAACAGGTCGTTCTCCATCTTGGTTAGCGCTCCTTCACGTATGGTACGCCACCCGCTTTGGGCGGAATGGCCTTGCCGATGAAGCCGGCAAGCAGGATGACCGTCAGAATATATGGCAGAGCCTGCATCAGCTGCACCGGAACCTGGCCGACGAGCGGCAGCGGCGTGCCCTGCAAACGTATGGCGAGGGCATCGAGGAAGCCGAAGAGCAAGCAGGCAAGCATGACATTCTTCGGCCGCCATTTGGCGAAGATGAGGGCGGCAAGCGCAATATAACCCTTGCCCGCGGTCATGCCCTTGACGAAGCCCGCCGTCATCGCCAGCGAAAGATACGCGCCGGCAAAGCCGCAGAGAATGCCGCAGCAGATGACCGCGCGATAGCGCAGCCAGATCACCGAGATACCGGCGGTGTCGACGGCGCCCGGATTCTCGCCGACGGCGCGCAGCCTCAGGCCGAAGCGGGTGCGATAGAGGATCCACCAGCTAGCGGGCACCATCGCGAAGGCAAGATAGGTGAGCAGGAAATGGCCGGAAAGCAGGTCCGCATAGATCGGACCGAGGATCGGCACGTCCCTCACCGCATCCGCGAAGGGAAAGTTGATCGTCTGGAAGCGTGCGCCTTCGGCAAGCGCCGGTGTGCGGCCGCCCTGGCGGAACCAGGCTTCGCCGAGGATGACGGTGGAGCCGGCAACGATGAAGTTGATCGCAACACCCGAGACGATCTGGTTGCCGCGCTGGGTGATCGAGGCATAGCCGTGGACGAGCGACAGCAGTATCGAAACGAGGATCGCGGCAAGCAGGCCGATCCAGACCGACTGGGTCACGGCGGCGACCGCGCCGGCGGCAAAGGCGGCACCCAGCATCTTGCCTTCGAGGCCGATGTCGAAGACGCCGGCCCTCTCGGTGAAGAGCCCGGCGAGCGCAGCAAAGACCAGCGGAACGGAAACCCGGATCGTCGATTCCAGGAGCACGACGAGGACGTGGAAGAAATCCATGGCATCAAGCTCCCTTGGTCTGCGCCACGGCGGCCGCGCGCCGGCCCTGCATGGCAAAGGCGCGCGTGATCGCAGGCCGGAACATGTTTTCGAGCGCGCCGGCAAACAGGATGACGAGGCCTTGGATGATGACGATCATATCGCGCGAGATCGACGGCATCTCGAAGGCGATTTCCGCCCCGCCCTGGTAGAGCACGCCGAAAAGGATCGCGGCCGGGATGATCCCGCCCGGATGCGAACGCCCCATCAGCGCGACGGCGATGCCGACGAAGCCTGCGCCTTGGACGAAATCGAGCTGCATGCGGAACTGCTCACCCATGATCGGGTTCAGCGCCATCATGCCGGCAAGGCCACCCGAAATCATCATGGCGATGACGGTGATCCGGCTTTCGCGAATGCCGGCATAGCGGGCGGCCGACGGGCTGTGGCCCATGGTCCGCATCTCGTAGCCGAGCTTCGTACGCCAGATCAGCACCCAGACGGCAAAGGCCGCAGCCAGCGCCAGCAGGAAGGAAATGTTGAACGGCGCCGTGCCGATGTTCAATCCGAAGATGGACAGCAACCAGTCGAGTTTCGGCAGTTGCCCGCCTTCGGCGAAGGTGCGCGTCTGCGGCGCCATCGATCCGAGCGGCTTCAGGACCCGCGTCAGCAGATAGACCATCAGGCTCGAAGCGATGAAATTGAACATGATGGTGGTGATGACGATGTGGCTGCCGCGCTTCGCCTGCAGCCATCCGGGCAGGAACGCCCAGAGCGCGCCGAAGAAAGCCGATCCGATGATCGCGAGCGGGAAGACCACGTACCAGGGCATGGTCTGGTCGAGCCAGAGGCAGGCAAGCGCTACGCCGATGCCGCCGACATAGGCCTGTCCTTCGCCGCCGATATTGAAGAGCCCGCAGTGGAACGCAACGGCGACGGCAAGACCGGTAAAGATGAAGGTTGTCGCGTAGTAGAGCGTGAAGCCGATATATTCGCCGCGACCGAAGGCGCCATTGATCAGATGATAGGCGGCCTCGAACGGATTTTCACCGACGAGCAGAACGACCAGCCCGGCGACGACGAAGGCAACGGCAAGATTGATCAGCGGGACCAGACCGTATTCGACCCAGCCCGGAAGCTTTGCGTACGGGGTGCTCATTCTGCGGCCTCCTTGCGGCCTTCGACGCCGGCCATCAGCAGACCGAGTTCGCCTTCGGTCGCATCGGGGCTGCGTTCACCGACGACACGTCCGGCAAACATCACGAGAATGCGGTCGGAAAGCGCGCGGATCTCATCGAGTTCGACGGAGACGAGCAGGACGGCCTTGCCCTGGTCGCGCATCTCGATGATCCGCTTGTGAATGAATTCGATGGCGCCGACGTCGACGCCGCGGGTGGGCTGACCGATGATCAGCACGTCCGGCCCGCGCTCCATTTCCCGCGCAAGCACGATTTTCTGCTGATTGCCGCCGGAAAAATTGGCCGTCTTCAACCGCGCGTTCGGTGGGCGAATGTCGTATTTTGCGATCTTCTCCTCGGCATCCTTGCGGATGGCGTCGATATTCAGAAAGACGCCGTTCGAGTAGCTAGAGTCATGATGGTAGCCGAGGATCGCGTTTTCGCTCTCCTCGAACTTCAGCACGAGGCCGACATGATGCCGATCTTCCGGCACATGCGCGAGCCCGCGAGCCCTGAGTTCAGCGGGATCCCTATGGCCCGTTACATCGACGGACTTGCCGTTCAGAAGCACCGTTCCCGTCGTTGCCTTGCGGATTCCGGCGATCGCCTCGAGCAGTTCCGACTGGCCATTGCCGGCGACGCCGGCGATGCCGACGATCTCGCCCGCCCGGACGTCGAAAGAGACGTTGTCGACCATGGTCACGCCGCGGCTGTCCTTGACCGTCAGGCCCTGAACCGAGAGCTTCACATCGCCGGGCGTGCCCTCCCCCTTCTGGACGCGCAGCAGCACGCGGCGGCCCACCATCAGTTCCGCGAGTTCTTCCACCGACGTCTCGCTCGTGGTGCGGGTTGCGACCATTTCGCCGCGACGCATCACGGAAACCTCGTCCGTGATCGCCATGATCTCGCGAAGCTTGTGCGTGATGAGGATGATCGTTTTTCCCTGGTCCTTCAGCTGTTCGAGAATGCGGAAGAGATGGTCGGCTTCGGCCGGCGTCAGCACGCCGGTCGGCTCGTCGAGGATCAGGATGTCGGCCTTGCGATAGAGCGCCTTCAGGATTTCAACGCGCTGCTGGAGACCAACCGGCAGTTCCTCGATCAGCGCATCCGGATTGACCTCGAGCGCATATTCCTTCTCGAGCCGCCTGAGCTCGACGCGTGCCTTGGCGATGCCCTTGTTGAGGATCTGGCTGTCTTCTGCGCCGAGCATGACGTTTTCGAGCACGGTGAAGTTCTCGACCAGCATGAAATGCTGATGCACCATGCCGATGCCGGCGGCGATTGCCGCATTCGGGTCGCGGATCGTAACCGGCCGCCCATCGACGATGATCTCACCGCTGTCGGCCTGATAGAAGCCGTAGAGGATCGACATCAAGGTCGATTTGCCGGCGCCGTTCTCACCGATGATGCCGTGGATGGTGCCCTTGCGAACCTTGAGGTTGATATTCTTATTGGCGTGGACGGGGCCGAAACTCTTGTCGATCCCACGCAATTCGATGGCAATATTATCCATATTGGCCCTGCGATCCCCAATCTTGCCCGCTTCGGTTTTTCTACAAACCGTGCCGGCAATTTTTTTACCATCTGGTATAGGTTTATCATCGATTTTCGGGCGCGAAAGCCCTCAATCGCGATCTCCTTATACTCTCCCCGGATCGCTGGTGAGAGTCCAGCGTGAATATACACAGCCAGATCGGGCGATTTTCCGGCGCCAAACGGCAGCGGGGCTCGATTTCTTCAGGCGGAACCCGGCGGTCGCAAAAGTCGCAAGGCGTTCATCGTGACCAGGACTGTGGCGCCCGTATCCGCCAGGATCGCCGGCCACAGACCGGTGATGCCGGCGATGGTTGTTGCAAGGAAGACGGCTTTCAGGCCAAGCGCCATGCCGATATTCTGGTAAATATTGCGCATCGTCGCCTGTGAAAGCTTGACCATGGCGGCGATGTCGGAAACACGCGCATGCAATGAGGCAGCGTCGGCGGTTTCGAGGGCAACATCCGTTCCACCGCCCATGGCAATGCCGACATCGGCTGCCGCCAGCGCCGGAGCGTCATTGATACCGTCACCGATCTTGGCCACATGAAGACCCTCGGCCTTCAGCTGACGAATGATGCGCTGCTTGTCCTCCGGCAGCAGTCCGGCATGGATCTCCATTGCGAACGGGCGACCGATCGCGTGGGCCGTGCGGCGGTTGTCGCCCGTCAGCATCACGACGCGGATACCGGCGTCGCTCAGCGCCTGCACCCCCTCCGCCGCATCGGCGCGCGGCTCGTCGCGCATAGCCAGAGCGCCGGCGACCCGGCCATCGACGACCAGTACGGAAACGGTCTTTCCTTGATCATGAAGGGCGGCGATGCGCTCCTTCTGTGCCGTGGTCAGCGGTGCACGTTGATCGGCTGCCTGCGGCGAGCCGACGAAAAGCCCTACGCCGTCGACCGATCCCTCGAGACCCTTGCCGCCGATTGCCTTGGCGCTTGCCACCGGTGGCAGCACTAGCCCGTCCGCATCGGCGCGCGTCCGTATAGCCAGCGCCAGCGGATGGCTGGAGCCCTGCTCGAGCGCCGCCGCATGGCGGAGGATCTCCGCCTCCGGCAGCCCAAAGCCGACGAGATCGGTGACCTTCGGCTTGCCTTCGGTGAGTGTCCCCGTCTTGTCGAAGGCAGCAGCGGTGATCCGGCCGATGCTTTCGAGGACGGCGCCGCCCTTCATTAAGAGACCCCGTCGCGCGCCGGCCGAAAGGCTCGCGGCGATAGCCGCCGGTGTCGAGATCACGAGCGCGCAGGGGCAACCGATCAGCAGGATCGCAAGCCCCTTGTAGATCCATTCGCCCCAGGCGGCACCCCAAAAGAGCGGCGGCACCGACGCAACCAGAGCGGCGACGATGACGACGGCCGGCGTGTAGTAGCGGGAGAAGCGGTCGATGAAACGCTCGGTCGGCGCCTTGCTTTCCTGCGCCTCCTCGACCAACCGGATGACACGCGCAATGGTATTGTCGGCAGAAACGGCGGTGACCCGCACACGCAGCGCCCCGTCGCCATTGACCGTTCCCGCAAAGACCCTGTCGCCTGCTTCCTTGCGAACGGGCGTGCTTTCACCTGTTACCGGCGCCTCGTCGACCGTGCTTTCGCCGGAGATGATCATGCCGTCAGCGGCAATCCTTTCTCCCGGGCGCACCAGGATCATCGCTCCGATCGACAGGCTCTCGGCCGGAACTTCGCTTGTCCGCCCGTCAATCTCGACGAGCGCCGATTTCGGCACGAGCGCCGTCAGCGACTGAATGCTCGCCCGCGCCTTGTTCGCGGCGACGCCTTCCAGAAGTTCACCGATCAGGAAGAGGAAGACGACCATCGCCGCTTCCTCGGTGGCGCCGATGAAGACGGCTCCGGTAGCTGCGACGGTCATCAGCGTCTCGATGGAAAAGGGCGTGCCGGCAAGCCCCGCCATCAGCGCGCGTCTTGCGATCGGCGCCAGGCCGACAAGCATGGCGAGCGTGAAGATCCAAGGCTCGGCTGCGGGAAGAAATTGACCCGCGCCATAGGCGACAGCGAGCGCGAGGCCGCAAGCGATCACGAGCTTGCCCTTGACGGTTCTCCACCAGGGACCGGCGGATCCATGATCGTGGCCATGGCTTGCGGTGACCGCGGGGCGCGCCTCGGTGGAACGGGCATTGACCTGCTTATCCCCTGACGTGGAGCGATCGTGCCCATGCGCGTGGTCGCGACAGGAATGATCGCCGCCAGGCGCTTCGACGGCAGTCGTGCCGGCGAGCGGCGAAAGCTTGTAGCCGAGACCGCCAATCTTGCGCGTGATCACCGGGCCGATCTCGTGTCCGTCTGCGTGACGAACCGTCACGGTGCCCGCGGTCACCGAAACCCTGACGTCTTCCACGCCGGAGATGCGCCGCACGGCAGTATCGATCTTTGCTGCGCAGGACGCACAATCCATGCCTTCGACCCGGTATCTGCTTTCCTGAACGCTGCCCGTCATGCCTTGCTCCTTGTGAAATCGAGAACAGGCTACGACCTCTAGCCACTAGAGGTGCAAGGCAGAAATTGGATTTCGCTTTGGATGCCGTCCGCGGATCAGCCTTCAAGTTCCAGGAGAAAATAGGTCGTCGGCCCGTTGGGAGTCTCGTTCGAAAGGCGGAATGAGATCGGCCCCGTTCCGCTTTTAACCGGCGAATGAACGGTGCCGTCGAGACCAACGGGCGAGAGCTTCCATTTTACCGCCGTTCTCGACAGCGTCAGGTCGACCTCCCCTTTTCGGATCAGGACGGGCAATCTGCCGAAGTCTTCGATGACCTTTTCCTCGCTGTCGCGAAAGATCATGCCGGTATTCTGGGCATCGGTCGCAAAGGTCAGCAGAAAACGCCGGGCGTCGGCAAGCGTGCCGGGCCCCTCGAGCGCCGAGAGCGCCACGAGACCGTTGCCGTCCGCACGCTCTATCCGGAGCAGACCAAGGTCCACCGGCTCGCGAAGCGAGGAGAATGCCGCGGCTTCGGTCGACGGCGTCGAGACGCGCAGCTGCCCGACCGTGCGATCCAGCACGATTTCTCCGGTGTCGCTCTGATAGAGCCCCCGCTCGACGTCCGCGCCATTGGCGGCGGGCAGGATGCCGATGTCGCGAAGGTCAGCGAGAATGTCCGCGCTGGCTTGGGCCCGTGGTTGTGCAACGCCGGTGTCGAGGCGCGACGGATCCGAGCGTTTCAGCCCTATACGGCCGACCAGAGCCAGATCGGTCAATCGCTCCGGTTCGCGCGCCTGCATGTCCTCGCCAAGATCTTCCTCGCCACGAACCGCGAAAGGAATCGTGATGCCAGAGGTCGCGATATCTCCCCGTCTATAAAGGAGCGCTGCAAGCGTCTCGCCCGCACGGGCGACCGGATCGAGCGCAATCGCATAGGGAAGCATCGCCTTCTTGTGGGGATAGGGCTCGCCGTAGGCGAGCGCGATCGGCCCATGCCCATGCCGGCAGAGCACATCCCAGCCCTGCAGTGCCGCATAGGCCGGCATCATGAGGCCCGCCTCGTAACGATACCGGTTCCAGAAAAGGTGATCGTATTCGCTGACGACGAAGGGCTTTCCGAGCCAGCGCGCAGCCGCGATCATCCGCATATAGTTGGCGCTGTCGGCGATGGCGCTTGTCTGCAGGAGCGCACTGCCTGGAGAATAGCCGCCGACCCAGTCGTGATAGGTATTCATGGTCACGGCCTCGAGGTCGCGCCTGCTCAGCGCCGTCTGTACCGTCGGCCAGTTGTTGTAGGTGCTGATCAACCCTCTATATCCGAGGTCCCGCAGGGCTTTGCTCATCCGTGCCGCCGATGATCGCTCGACGTCCACGATGAAGGCTTGGAGATCGCGCATACGGGGACTATCGGCATAGCGATCGGCGGGCAATTTCACCGATCCTGCTTCAAGCCGCTCGTCGTCCTCGACACCGCCCCAGGCTTTGGAGAGCATCTCCGTCGACGTGTAGCGCTGCGCAAGCCAACGATTGAAGGGGGCAGCGAGCACCGGATCATAGGGCGGCTTGCCCGGGCGATCATGCACGACGCCGTCGAACTCAATGCCGTTCTCGTTGGCGAGGATCACCAGAGCCAGAGCATCGTCGTGGATCGGCGCAATCCCCGTATAGGGATTGACCTGGGCCAGGAATTTCTCCTGCAGTTTTTTCCAATGGACGAAGGCTTCCTCATCGAGATGAAGCAGGAGCTTCAGATTTCCGTTGGCGTCCCAGCGATCATCATAGCCGCCGTAAGCGCCGCGCGGCGACGACAGGCCGTCGATGATCCAGTGGATGCCGTTGCGCTTGAGCGCGGCAAGCAGATACTGGATGCGGTCCAGCGTCTCCGGATCGAAGTCGAAATCCTGCTGGCGGCCGAACATCAGGCTCGCATCGGTGAAATGCAGCCGCGCGATGTTGTAACCGTGCAGCGCCAGTTGCCGGGCGTACCGGTCCGCGCCGTCGTGATCCGGAAAGCCGCCGGAAGCCGGGCTCCAGGCGAGCGAGGCGCAGAGCATCCTGACCGGCTTTTCCGGTGCTTCGGCGTAGGCTAACTGACCCTTAGGACCGGTAGTCAGCCGATGGCCCGCATCGATGGGCCGGTTCGGCAAGAAGGAAGAGAAGTCGAGCGGGCTGCCCGCGCGAACCTCAAGCGAGGTTTCCCGGACCGGCAGCCATTGGTCGGAGGCGTGGGCGGGCAGACAGCCGAAAAATATCGTTGCTGCGAAAAGCAGTAAGCGGCCTCTCATGCAGGCTTACCGAGAATTCTGCTCTCGATGGGGGCGCCTGGCTTCTTCCGCGACCTGAACAATCCAACGGGCAGCGCAGCGGCGTGAAAGAACCAGGCAACGACCGTATAGAGGCCCATGCCAAGGCCGCCCTTCTTCAGGCTGACCAGCAGGACAACGGCCGCAAGCATGGCTGAGACCGAGGCAATCGCCACGCTCTTGTCGGGCAGGAACAGGATCAGGCCGAGAGACAACGTCCACCAGAGATAGACGAAGGCCCACAGCTTCAATTCCGGCAATTCCCGCAGCACTTGGATGAAATAAGGCTTGCCGAGGGAAGCGCGCAGCAATTCGCCGATGCCGTAGAGGTATTTGCTCTTCCAGCGGCGGACGAGCAGCCGGTAGGAATTGACGGTGTGACCGAAATGCCGGACGAAACGACGGTCGAGACGATGGAGCCCCCATCCGGCGCTTCGCAGGCGGACACCGAGGTCGAACTCTTCGTAGCCGTGAAGATTCCGGTCCGAAAGATAGCCGACGTTCTCGATGGCGGTGCGTCGGTAAAGGCCGCCTCCATTCATGCGGTCGATCGGGCCGATTCTGTTCTCGGGCGCGTTGCGTTTGACGCGCCGTGCGAATTCCAGGTTCGAAACGAGCATCTCCTCCACGTGGCCGGTGACGCCGGCAACGGAGGGGTTGTCCGCAAGACAACCGATCGCCGCGTCGAGAAAACCGGGATCGAGCAGCATGTCGCCGTCGAGCAGGCAGATGTAGTCGTATCGGGAATATTGAAAACCGAGTTGCGGGCCGATGCCGCAGCTCGGAAGAGCCGGCGGTATGATCTGCGCTATGGTGACAGGATATTTTAAAGCGATCTCCACGGTCCGATCGGACGATCCGCTATCGGCAATAATGATTTCGCCCTGCTTGCCTTCCAGCGCCGCAATGACGCTTTCGATCGTCGCGGCAATCCGCTTTTCTTCATTCAAGGTCTTGATGATGACGGATATTGTCAAAGGAGCCCCCAGATGCCGGCAGGGTTTCGCGACCGCGCAAGAGCGTGACAGCACCGTTTCTAGCCCGGAAAATTTGAGTTTTGGTTTATTTGCGGCGGCCGGTGCGCGAAGCGCGGCCAGCGCCGCGCCATGAACGATCCGGCCGCAACGCCGCACCCGCCGCCGGCAAGCTTGACCGCAAAATCTTCCCAGCGCGCATGGCGGTCCATGGACAGCATTTGCAGCAATTCGAATCCGACCGCCGTCGCGAGCACGATTGCAACGACGAGCGGCAAACGTCCCGGATAGGCGCCAGCGAACAGAAGGCCGAGCAGCCCGAAGGCGCCGAACCTTTCGACATGCACCCATGTGCCGACATGCGGGCGCATGCCGATCGGAGACAGCGTCGAATAGGCGATCACGGCGAACAGGAGCCATGCGAGTAGCGATGCGATGCGTTTGAAATTCATGACCTGGTCCAAATCGTCGTGACCTGCTTTTCCTCAGATCGGAGCGGACCCGAGGACAAATATGCATTCCTTCAAAGCGTTACGGCGAAACCCGCTTCCGAAAGAGGACGGGGCTCATTTCACCAGCAGCGCCCCATAGACCGCCAGCGTCTTTGCAGCCACGCCCGCCCAGCTATAGGTGAGCTCCGCGTGCCTTACCTGGGAAAGCACCTGCTCCTCGCTCGGAGGATTGGCAATCTTGCTGCCGATCGCCGCTGCCAGGGCGTCTATATCCCCCAGCGGAAAATAGTCGTCGGAAGGACGTTCCAGCTCGCGGTTGGCGACGATGTCGCTTGCTAGCACCGGCAGGCCATGAGCGATTGCCTCCAGGAGTGCGATCGGCATGCCCTCATGACTGGAAGGCAGCACGAAGAGGGCCGCGTTGGCGAAGAGTTCCGCCAGCCGGTCCCCGGTCTGGAAGCCCGCCAAAACGACGCCCCTGACGTTCGCGGCCATCGCCTTCACCTGCTGAACGTAGGGTGTCTCGAATTCCGCGTCACCGGCGAGCACGAGTTTGTATTCGGCCTTGCCCAGCTTCGCGAACGCCTGGATCAGGTCCGTCTGGCGCTTCTCCGGGACAAGCCGCGCTGCAAGGAGAATATATCGTCGCGGCTGCAGTCCGAACTCCTCGAGAATGCCGGTGGCGCCGCGGAAGGGTGAAACAGCAACCCCGTTTGGAACGAAGGTTACCGCTGCCTTGTGCCTCTCGCTCATGGCTTGAACGATTTCCTTCGAGATCGCGATGCGGCCGTGAGAGAGGCGCATGCCCATGAACTCCCCGACTCGCAGCATGAGTCTGGCGAAGGCGCCCCATTTCTGCCGATCGTAGTCGTAGCCGTGGTGTGTGACGACCACCTTCATGCCGAGAAGCCTGGCAAGGGGTACCAGGAGCGCTGGTCCAATGGCGTGAATATGCAGGATGTCGGGCCGACGCAAAGCCGCGAAACAGACACCGACGAAGGTATGAACGAAGGCTTCCAACGCCATCCGTCGCGGGGCCCAGAGCGGAAACACCCAAATCCCGTTCCAGGAAAACGACGACGGCCTCTGAAGATAATGGCGGCGTCCGATGACCTCCGCATCCCAACCATGCTCCACGAGCTTGCCCGCGAGCATTTCGACATGCTTCTCGACGCCGCCCTGGACGTTCGGGATGCCGCGCAAGCCGAGCATCATCACGCGCCGCCGCGCGCGTCCGCTGCTCGCAGGCCGGACGGTGGAGATTTCTTCCGGTACACCGGCGCCGCCAAGCAGGCCGTTACCGGACGCCCTCAAATCACCCACCGAACTCGGCGAAACTTGGTCGGCGGCCACGGCCTGCGGGCGCGGCAGGACGCTCGGCGGCGTCATCCGATTTCGCGAGACTTCGGAATTTCTGCTCATGGTTGTCAGCCCCAGGGATTTCCCTCGATGGCTTATGCATCCGGAGCACTTACTATCGCGGTAAGAAATTCGGTAAACTCCGAAGGAAATGCTCGAAAATCAAACGTCTGCGCGACGCGGGCGGACGGATTTCCAAACGCGCCAGCCGCTTTCTGATATCGCGGAACCTGTTTCAGGTGTTTCAGGCAGCCCCGAATGTTGCGTAGAGGTCGAGCGTCCTGGCGCGATAGGCCGCCGCGGAGAACTCGCTGGCGATCCAGGTCCGGCCCGCGGCACCCATTTGCGCGCGAACGGCAGGTGTAAGAGCAGCCATGGCGTTCAAGGCTCTCGCGAGGTCTTCGACCTCGCCGGACGTCGCCATCAGGCCGGTTTCGCCTTCCTTCACCATCTCAGGAATACCGCCGATCGCCGCGCCGATGACCGGACGCCGCAGCGCGTAGGTCTCCAGAATGCTGACCGGAGCGTTCTCGTACCATTCGGAGGGGAGCACGAGCGCGAGAGACTCGCCGATAAGCCGATGCAGATCCTGGCCTGAAAGATAGCCGGCGAAGGTCACATTCGCATTAAGTTCGTCCGCAAGCTGCCTCAGGGCTGCTTCTTCCGGCCCGGTACCGGCGACGATCAGCCGTTGTTTCGAGCGGGCGACGGCCCGGATCAGCGTCGCAAGCCCCTTTTCCGGAGCGAGTCGGCCGGCAAAAACGAAGTAACCACCCTCCTGCCAATCGCCGCGATAGTCCTCGACATCGACGAAGTTCGGGATATGGATCATCTTTTCGCGCGGCCAGTTCCATTCGACCAGCTTTTCCAGGTAAAACCGGCTCGGCACGACGAGGCGGTCCACCTTTTCGCGATAGAGCCCGAGCAGCCGATGCAGCATGGTTTCGGCGAGGACGACGGCGCTAAGCGATGCGGAGTCCTTGACGCAACGGTGGCGCAGGACGTTGTGGATTCGCCCGCCGCTGCAATCCTCGCATACTTTTCCGTCACGGAGCATCTTGTAGGACGGACAGGCGAGCTTGAGGTCGTGAACGGTCATAACCACCGGAATGCCCGCGGATTTGAGCGTCGAGAAGATTGCCGGCGACAGGTGGTGATAGACATTGTGTGCGTGGGCGATAGACGGACGCACGCGCTCGATCAGCCGGGCGATATTGCGTTGAGCCTCGACGGAATAGATGACGCTCGCCGCCTGGGAGACTTTCCGCAGCAAGCCCGTTTGCCGGCCGTATTCGATCTCGGATACGAAATATTCCGACCACGGCGACGCTTCGTTGCTGTCGTGCCGCATCGCGAACGGCACGACGTCCCAGCCGATCTCTCCGAACATCGCCATGTGGTCGAAAAAGACCGTCTCCGCGCCACCGCGACGATAGAAGTAATTGTTGATCGCCAGCAGCCTCTTTCCGGTGCTTTCGAACGCCTTCATACGCGCCTCACCAGTTGATCCGGTTCAGCACCCGGTCGACCGGAAGCACTTGGCATCCCTTGTCGACCGCATAGCGGACCAGATGATCGAAGGTTTCGGGGCTGCAGCCGTAGGGCGTCGGACGTGGCGCTATGTCATGGGTGAAAAAGACGAGCCAGCCGGGGCGTTCGACAACCTCGTCTATCCACCGGGTCAGCGCGCGTGCATGCTGCTCGGGCTGGCGGATCTCGACCGCCTTGAGCATCAACGGATCGACCGGTCCACGATTGATGGCCTCGCCGCCGCCGCGGCACGTGCAATAACGCCTGCGAAGCTCCGCACGCGTCCAAGGCCAGGCGGCATTGTACGGAAAGGCGAAGTTTACCGCGGCCGGCGTGACGCCGACATTTTGGAGATAGTCCGCGTTGCGGTCGAGATCCCGGCCGAGAGCGGCCACGGACATGTCGCGTATCCTGCGATGCGAAAAGGTGTGGCAGCCGATTTCGTGCCCTCGAACGAATAGCTCTCCGCAGCCAGCCGGCGAAATAAGCGTTCGGTCCGGCTCCACCTGACCGGCAAGCCCGCCGGCGATGTAGAAAGTGCCGCGCGCGCCGTACCGTTCGAGAATGGCCGCACCATGATCGAGCGCGCTGTCGGGAACGTCGTCGAAGGTGAAGGAGACGAGCGGCGTTTCCGTTTCCAATCTGCGCCGTTGCCGGGCAAAGCGCCAGATCAACCGGTTTGCCAAGCGATCGACCAGCCCGTCGATTTTGCGTGCGATCTCAGGCATGCGCGACGGTGCTCCTTTTCAACGGCTGCCGATCGATCGTCAACACCGCGGAGGACTGGAGATGCAGACCGTAGAGCGCGAGCATGAACGTGAACCAGATAAGGTTTCCGCCTTCGAAGAACAGTGTCTCGAGGCCAGCATGGAAGATTGTGTAAAGCCAGATGCGGATGAATAGCCGCGTGAGGTGGGCGTGCTCGCGGTCTGGAGCAATCCGGGAGATGTCGCGTAGCGGCAGTAGAACGACCCAGATCACGGTCAGGATCAATCCGGGAAATCCGGTCATCAATGCGATGTCCAGATAGGAATTGTGCCCGTTGGCAGCGGCGACGGCCCACGTCTCCACCGAGCCGCCGCTGTAAACCAATTCTTCCGTCTGCCAGAACGCCCTGAAGCCATATCCAAGCAACGGACGCTCCGCCAACGCCGAGAAGGCGAAACGCCAGATGTCGGCCCGGTTTGTGAAGGTGGCATCGATGCCAAGCTGGCTAATGAACTCGCCGAGCGGAACGAAGACAGCCGACCCGACGGCGAAGAGATTGAAGAGCCCGACACCGCCGACGGCAATCGGGATGCGCAGGAACCGCACTTTCTCGAAAATCCACGCGAGGATCAGTATCGCAGGAAGCATTGCCGTCGACGTCTTCCCGCCGGTGTTGACGAGAAAGGTGAAGGACAGCACAACGATCGCGATACCGGCGAGGCGCGACCAGGTGTTCATGACGAAGAGACCGAAGAAGGCGCCGATCACCATCGCGGCGGCGGCGCTGTTCTTGTGCGGAAAATGGCCCCGCCACAATCCGGCGTTCATCGGTTCGCGCAGTTCTGACGCCTGGTGGATGGCAAGCAGCGGCTTGAAGAGGATGCCGTAATAGGCAACCGCCAGCATGACGAGTGTGCCTATCCCGAGCATCTTGGCGAAATGCCGTTCCGAGGCCGGCATCAGCAGATAGATACTCGCATTCACCGCCATCATCACGCTGAGAACGACGCCCTTGATGCCAAGGGTCGGATGGGCGGAAATGACCGAGACGAGAAGAAACCAGGTGAACAGGACAGCCAAAAGGACGCGCGGCTGCAAGATCGTATTCCGCATCGGATGAAGCACGCCGTAGCAAAGCGTGCCGGCGAAGAGAGCCAACGATATAATCTGGTTCAGTCGATTGGAGTTGCCGGCGGAAGGGTCCAGGATCGCCTCGCCCGTCAAATCGACAAACGGATCGATGGAAATCCATAGGAACAGGAAGATCGCCATAAACAGCACGGTCCCGGCAGGTGCCATCAGGGTTTCCGTGGAACGGTGCTCGCTGTAGGTGGCACTGCTCATGCCTGCGGCTCCCTTTATTCGGCCGTCGGCCGCGGGGCGCGAACATACTTCCATGCGCCAAGGGCCAGCGCCGCGGCCACACCCATGATGAGCCCCAAGATCCCGCCCGCGATCAGGAGGATGACCGTCCGGGGTGGCCAAGTTCGGGAGTTCGGTGGCATCGCGCGCGAGATGACACGGACATTCGTCGCGTCGATCTGCTGGCGCTCGGCGACCTGTTGCGCACGGGCCAGGTGCGTCTCGTAAATCGCCGCCTTTGCGCGGGCGTCGCGCTCGAGATCTCGCAGTTCGACCTGGGCGTCATTGTCGGTGAAGACGTTCGACTTCTCGGCGCGTGCCTTGTTACGCAACGCGTCGAGCGCCGCTTGCTCCCGGTCGAACTCGGCCTTCGCGCGCTCCAGTATGCGGCGGGCCTCCTCGTTCATGGCGGTTTCGAGTGTGGTTTGTTCGGACCGCGCGGAAACGAGGCGCGGGTGCCTGTCGCCATAGGTGAGCCGCATCGAACCGACCTGCTGCTGGAGCGCATTATACTGCTGCCGCAGACTTGTCATATTGGCGGATTCGAAAACCGAAGCGCTCGCGGTCTGCTTTTGGGCGATTGCGGCGCGCATCTGCTTGTAGCGCGTTTCCGCCTGGATGAAGCCCTGCTGGGCGGCCAAAACCTGGGTGTTGAGCTCGCTGGAAAGCTGGTTGCTGACGAGCTCGCCGTTGCTGGACTGCAAGCCACTCGCGCGCCGGAAATCCTCTACCTTCTTCTCGGCCGCCGTCACGTTGCGGCGCAGTTCGTCGAGACGGGCGTTCAGGTTCTGGGCGACACGGCCGGCGCTTTCCGCAGCCGATTGGAAAAGCTCGGTTTCAAAGGCGTCGACGATCGCATCCGAGAGGACGACGGCCTTCTCCGGTTCTTCGCTCCAGACCTTCATGACAACGACGAAGGAGCGCTCCTCCCGCCGTGCCTCGACCCGCTCCGTAAGGGCGCGCATCACTGCCAGGTGCTTGTCGGCGTCTTCGTCCGCATCAGACAGGAACAGGTTCTTCAGAAAATCCAAAGGGGACGGTCTGACGAACTCAGCATCTTTCGTCAGTTGCAGCTTGTCGATGACGCGCGCCAAAACGTTCCGCGACGTGAGAACCCTGAGCTTGCTTTCGACTTCGAGCAACTGCGCGTCGCGCTGAGGATTCGACGTGAAGACGTCGTCGCTGACGACGTTGAGGTTGGATGGGTCGACGACGATATCGGTATAGACGGTGTAGCGCGGTGATGCCGTCAGCGCATAGGCAAGAGCGGCCGCGACGCAAAGGACGACGGCGATGACGATCCATCGCACGCCGTCACGCAGCCACAGGATGACGTCATCCACGCCGATCTCGCCGAGCAGTTGAAGGCCGGGGAGCCATTCGCCAACGGCCGACGGGCGCGGCTGCGAGACCGGCGGCGACGGTGGAAGATCCACTGCCCGGGAAGAAGTCCTGCGTTCTTCGAGAACGGTCGCCTCTTCCTCCTCCGGTGTTGGAACGAGATCAAGCAGCGAGCCTCCACCAGAGCGAAGCCGCCGATAGCGTGTCTCAAGGCGTAATCCTTGTTCTTCGGGCTCGCTCCGCCGATACATCCGTTTTTCCCCACGCGTGCCCTTGAAGCCACCAAAGAGCGTCCTGCGTACCCCGCATCGATTGTTAAGAATTAGGGCCGCACGGTGAATATTCCGTTAAGTGCTACTTGTGGTCGGTAACCTTCTAGGGCTCATCGAGCTTGAAATCGGACGGAAAACCGCTGCGCACCTTTCCTGGATTGCTTTAGAAATCCGTAAGCAGCCTGCTCCAGCTCTCCGAAGCGAGGCCGCCGATATAGATGTCATTGCGCAATGCCGCCTCCTTGAGATCGGCATGGCGCGTCACCATGCAGAAATAACCCCTGTGGCGGAAGGACAGCCACCGCTGGCGCGATATGGCGTTCATCAGGAAGGGCTGTGCCATCCCGACGGCAGCGGCGTAACCTTCGCGATCGAGGCAGGCAAACAATTCGGCGGTGACGTCGAATTCGCGGCCCTCCTCGCATAACACGTTCAGGACATTGGCAATGCCGTTCTCGTTGCCGAAAAAGAGGAATGCACCAACGGTCCGTCCGCCCTCACAAATCACTTTCCTGCATTGCAGCGTGCCGAGGCTTCTGTTCAACGAGGCGACGCCGGCGAGCCAATCAAACTCCGACCTCGACCAGCTGGGCCGGACCGAGAAACGCTCCAGCATCGGTCCTGCGCATTGACGAAACTCCTCGATACTTGCCGCCCGCGTCTCATATCCCGGCACCGAAGCCGGTTTCGTCGACGGCTTTCGCCAGCGCAGCGCGCGATCGGCCAATAAGAGAGCACCAATGACGGCGCGCGACCGCAATAGCGGAACTCGCCGGCTCGCAAGGACGGCGCCCGCGACGAACGGCCGAAACGAGCGTCGCCATTCGAGACTCTGGATGGGCAGAACGACGCCTCCGCCAGCAACCCAGTGATCGGCACTCACCGGAGAGGAGTTGTCCGAAAAGCACATCTCCTGGCGCGCTGCGCGCATCATGCGGGCAAGCCGCGCCGCGCCGACTGCTCCGGCTCTGCCGTCCGCCATGAAGGCGCAGAGGAGCCGGGCCACAGTGGGACGGCCGTGAACCACGAACCCGATCGGAACGGAAAGGATCGCACTGTCGATGTCGCCCGCACCATTCTCGTGCACGACACTCCCGCACTCCGGAGTGTAATGGGGACTGCCGAAGAAGACGGTCTCCAGGTATCGCCCGAGATCTTCCCCCGTCTCGCAGTCGCTCTCGCGGAAGATCTTGTTGAACATTTTGCCGATCGTGGGGATATCGCCGCGCTCCATGGCCCTGATGCCGGCCGAGCGGCACAGGTCGGTTTCAGCGGTCGTGAAGGTCTGGACGTCCCGTGCTTCAGCCTTCATGCACCATCCTTGTCGGAAGTTCCGGCGGACCGGCCTGCTCCCTGTCACGGCGCACGAAATGCAGGAACACGCTCCATGCGGAAACAACCATCGCAATCTCGATCACATAGAACGAAACGAATGTGCCGAGAGGCGGTGCATACCAGCTCGCCCAGGCGGCCAGTGCGGCCCCTGCCACACTGCCAAGTCCCATGACTGTTGCGCGGCCAGCGTGGTACCCTGAGGCGCCGAGTGCTTCCACCGCAACCGACCAAATCGCCATCGGCACGACGACCCAGCAAAGAGTCCTGACGAAAGCGACGAGAGAAATGTAATCCTTGCCGAACAGATAGGGCAGGATTGGCGCCAACACGAAAACCGCCACCGCCGCCGCGATGCTTATGCCGGTGGCGGCGAGGAGTACCTTTCGCACCCGCTCCAGCGCATGGTGCAGCCCAGCCGCGGAAATCCTGGCTGAACCGGGATAGATGAGGCGATGGAGCGCCTCGACGGAAAGGTAGCTGCTCTCCAGTATCCGGCGTGCAACGCTGTAGCTCGAAACTATCTCGGCCGTCGCAACGAGACTCAAGACGAGCAGGTCAGCGTTCTGGCGTACCGCGCGCAGGATAAACGGAATGCTGAAATAGAGGCCTTGCGGCATTTCCTCCCGAACGATGCAATAGCGCGGCTTGCCCAACCCTCTGATGGCCCACATGCAGGCCAAAGCCACCAGAACGTGGCATATGAACTGCCAGACAGCCCAGGACGCGACCGTGGCGACACCGAAGGCAAGACAGGCGAGCGCGGCCGCGGCCGTGCGTGCAACCGCGAACCCAACCACGACCATGTTCGCCGAAGCGAAATCGGAGTGGGCAAGAAAGATCTGCTCCACCAGAACGATGATCCGAACCAGCACCACGTTGGTCACGAGCATCAGCGTGATCGCCGCGAAATTCATTAGCGGGTCGGCGGAAAGCGTAAGGAAGAACGGCAAGACCACGGCGCCGATCAGAACCAGCGCCGTGCCGCTTGCCGCCGTCAGGATGACGTTGTGGCCAAGCATTTGCGGATACATAGTGCGGTCGCGCGCGACCCGGCGCACGAGGCACTCCATGGCACCGAGCCCGCACAAATGAACGGCAATGTTGGCGACCGCGGTAATCGCCACGAAGACGCTGAATTCATGAACGCCGAGCCAGCGAGCGAGAATGGCGAAGGTCAGAAGCTGCGCAGCGGACCCGATGACGAGACTGCCGCCCGATGCGATATAGGACAGCAGCATCGGCAGAAATGGCTTGTACCTGCCCGGTTCCGTTGCGCATTCCGAAGCCATTACGATCTGCCTTTGACAACTACCTGACGTTGTGCGCGGCATTCGGGCGGACGCGTGGTCCGCGCGGTCGCCGGCATCGACCGCCGCGAACACTATCAAGCAGAAATGATTGGGCGGTTAACATACTCGCTTCAATTGCATTTCAGCTTCCGTTTACCTGAATGCGATAGTGTCGCGACGATCTGATTTTCCATCTACAGCGCCGCGCGTCCTAAGACGCGTAAAGGACGCTGTAGTGCTTTGAATTTCTGTATGTTTTTGTCCTTAAATCGGCTCCGATCTAAGGAAACATGCAGCAGCAATCGAAGGAGCGTTCGTGCAGCAGGCCCATGATCATTTGCGCGGCAATCACGCAGGCGGCCCTTCGGCTCGGCTCGTTCGGTTCATGGACGTCGAGCTCGAACTGGGACCCGACGTCCTGGTGCCCAGAGAGGAAACCGAGCTCCTCGGACGCCGCGCCGCGGCCGTCCTTCGCAATCTCGGCGCAGAAGCCACAGTCATCGACATGTGCTGCGGCTCGGGCAATCTTGCTTTGGGTATCGCGGCGGACATTCCCTCCGCACGGGTATGGGGCGCGGACCTGACGGACAGCACCGTGGCGCTTGCCCGCCGAAACGTCGAGCGTCTGGCGCTTCAGGAACGCGTAACCATTCGGCAAGGCGATCTTTTCGCGGCGCTCGAAGGCGAGGGTCTGGAAGGTGCGGTCGATCTGATCGTCTGTAACCCTCCTTACATCTCGACATCGCGTCTCGAAAGCGACAGCGCCCATCTTCTGGCAACCGAACCGCGGGAAGCCTTCGACGGCGGCCCCTACGGCATATCCATCCATCAGCGGCTGGTGCGCGAGGCCATCGCCTTTCTGAAGCCCGGTGGCTGGCTGCTGTTCGAGTTCGGAGAGGGACAGGAGCGGCAGGCGACCGCGCTCCTCGCCCGGACAAAGGCTTATCGCGCCGTCACATTTGCCATGGACGCGACAGGCAAGCCGCGCGTCGCGCTGGTGCAGAAACTCGAAAGCCCCGCCGACGGGTCCGCAGGCGAAGGACGTGGCAGATGAGCGATATCCGTCCTCTGGAGACGGCCGACATTCCGGCCGTCGCCGGGCTGTTCCAGAGGATATTCCGCAACGGCGACACCGCGTCGCCTGCCTTCATCGACTATCTTCGCCAGCTCTACCTGGAATCGCCCGGATGCGACCCGGAGATCTCGCCGCTCGTATACGTCAACAGCGAAGGACGCATTTCCGGCTTCGTCGGCGTGAACGTCCTGCCGATGACCTTCAATGGCAGGCGATTGCGCGCCGCGATCTGCGGTTCGCTGATGGTCGAAGGGCGCGAGAGCGACCCGCTGGCCGGCGCGAGACTTCTCAAGGCTTTCCTCGCCGGACCGCAGGATCTTTCCTTCAGCGAAACCGCAAGCGAGGTTTCCGCGCAAATGTGGACGAAACTGCGCGGCATTGCCCTGCCGCAATACAGCCTCGATTGGGTGCGGGTCGTGCGGCCCTCGGCTTTCGCGCTCGACCTCGTTGCAAGCCGCATCCGTCCGGCCCGTCTGCTGAGCCCGCTGGCACGCTCGATCGATCAAATTTATCGCAGCAGGATGGACCGCGATGACCTGCGCTGGTCCGGACTGCCGGAAAGCCCCCCGATCCGCGGAACATTGCAGGCCGCCGACATCGATCGGCACGCCTTCGCCGGCCTCTTCGAGCGGCTGACGGGGCAGTTCGCGCTCCGGCCCGACTGGGCTGCGGGTCAGCTCGATCGTGTATTGGCGGATGCCGTCGACAAGCCGGATTATGGCGAGCCCGTCTTCGCCGCCGTTACCGCCCGTGGCGGAACGCCGGTGGGTGCGTTTTTCTACCATGGGCGCGCTGGCGGCATCGCCCGGGTGCTCCAGGTCCTGGCCGCGCCGGGGCAAGCCGGTACCGTGATCGACTGCCTTATCGAACACGCCGCCGCGCGCGGCGCCGCAGGTCTGCGTGGCCGAATCCAGCCAGCCCTGCTGGAAGCGATGCTCGGCCGTCGCATCGGCTTCGTCCATGCCGCCTCGACCGTCATCCATTCCCGCGACGGGGAACTCGTCGAAGCCTTCCGCAATGCGCAAGGCTTCATGAACGGGCTGGCGGGCGAGCACTGGAGCCGGCTGATCGGAGGACGCTTCGACTAGAGCATCCCGTTTTCGGGTGGAATCATCGAAAGCGGATAAGATACTCTAGAATCAAGTGCCAGAGCGTCCTTTGTGCCTTCATTTGAAGGCACGGCGCTCTAGATCAAGCGGCAGCCGCATGCCTCACGACTTGGCCCTATTCGTGGCAGATTTCCTCGACCGCGTGAACGAGCTGCGGGCTCAGGTGAAGGTAACGTGTCGCCTTGCGCTTGGCGGCGATATCCGCCCAGACGCGTTCGACCTGGATCGCTGTCAGTTGCGCCGCGCGGGCGACCTCCTCGGCGCTGACGCCGTTGTTGAGACCGTAGAGGCAGAGGTCCATGCGGTCGTAGGGGAGCGAGAAATAGAACTCCTCCTGCGTCTGCTCGAGCGAATAGGTATCCGTCGTCGGCGGCCTGCGCCGGATTTCCTCAGGGACGCCGAGATGGGCGGCGAGCGCATAGACTTGTGACTTGTAAAGATGTGCGATCGGCTTGACGTCCGCCGCTCCGTCGCCGTTCTTGACGAAGAAACCCTGGTCGTATTCCAGCCTGTTCGGCGTTCCTAGAACGGCGAAATTCAGCCGGTCGGCATGATAATACTCGATCTGCTTGCGGGTGCGCTGCTTCATGTTCGTCGCGGCGACGATGCCGAGGTAGACGGAGGGCGGCATGCGCAATTTCGTCTGCCTTCCCTCCGGATCCTGCACGACCAGCGAGGAGATGTTGTAGCCGTCGCCTTCGAGCGCATTGGCTATCACGATCTTCGATGCCCAGCCCGGCCCATAGTCGGGAACAAGCTCTCGAATGAAGGCGTCGCGGCGTTCGTAGCAGCCCATCGCCGCGAGTGGTGGTCCGATATCCTCGACGATCGCCTCGACGCCGAAGGTTTCCGCCACCAGCCGGCCGAGGCGAAGGCTCTCGGGATCGGAGTCGTTTTCCGGCATGAACAGACAGAAGACGTTTCTGGCACCGACGGCGCGTACGGCCAGTGCCACCGAGACACTCGAGTCGATGCCGCCGGAAAGGCCGAGCACGAGACCGCGCTTGCGCATGCCGCGCAGTTGCGCACGCAGCCCCGCGACGATGCGGTCCGTCTCTGCGGCCGCGTCGATCTTCAAGCTGTCGGCCGAGAAGACAAATTTATCCTGATCCGGGCGGATGTTCATTCTGCAAGCTCCAATGTTTCCGCCGCCAGTCTGCGGCTGACCTTGCCTGTGTCGGTCTTCGGGAGTTCGGCGCGGAATTCGACGATCTTCGGCACCATGAAATCCTCAAGGTGGCGAGTGCAGTGACGGATGATGTCTTTCTCGCTCAGTGCCGGGTCTGAAAGAACGACGAGCGCGCCGATCGCAGCGCCAAGCACCGGATCGGGGACGCCGATGACGACGGCTTCCGCGATTCCCGGATGGGCATGCAGCACCATTTCGACTTCCTTCGGCGCGACCTTTTCGCCGCGCGTCTTGATGATGTCGTCCTTTCGGCCGACGAAATAGAGGAAACCCGCCTCATCCGCGCGGAAGAGATCACCTGTATGAAGCACCTTTTCCCAGGGGTTCGGGCCGGAGCGCAGCATGCGCTCGGTCGCTGCGTCGTTGCGCCAGTATCCTTGCATCACATGCGGACCGCGGATCACCAGTTCACCCGGAACGCCCGGCGGCACACGGTTTCCCTCGTCATCGACGACGAAGGCTTCGGGGTAGGGAATGGCGATGCCGACAGATCCGGGTCGGCGATCCAACTCTTCAGGCGGCAGATAGGTGCAGCGCTTGCATTCCGTCAGGCCGTACATGGAATAAAGCCGCGCGCTGGGAAAGAGCTCCCGGAGCCTGGCGATATGCGCCGGCGGCAAGGCCGCAGCGGTATTGGAAATATAGCGAAGGCTGGGCAGGAACCCGGGTTCGATATCGCGCATCTGCAAGATCATCGCGGCCATGGTCGGCACCAGCGGAAAGCCGGTTACGCCCTCGGCACGGATCCGCTCGAAGATAGCCTGCGGAAATGCGAAGGACTTTTCGAGAACCAGCGTCGCGCCAAGCCTGATGGCCATCAGGAGCTGATAAAGGCCGTAATCGAAGGCAAGCGGCAGGACGTTGAGGATGACGTCGTCCGGCGTGTTGCGAAGATAGGTGGTGATCGACTCCGAAGCCGCATCGATATTGCGATGCGTCATCATCACTCCCTTGGGCCTGCCGGTCGAGCCGGAGGTATAGATCAGCATAGCGAGGTCGATATCGATGCCGCCATGAAGAACCGGCAGAGGTTCGGACGCCAGGCATCCCTCGAACGACGCGGCTCCTTCGGGTGTGCGGCCATTCCCGGCCGCCGTGGCGGCGACAAAGAGCGGCGCAGCAGCGTGAAGCGTGCGCGCCTCCGTGACGATCGGCATCAGCTTGGCCTGGGTCAGGATCGCCGCTGCATCGCAATCGCCGATGATATAGCCGAGCTTGTCGGCCTTGGTCGAGGCGTTAATCGGACTGAAGGTGGCGCCGGCCTTGAGGGCCGCGAAAATCGAAACCGCCGCCTCCCAGCAATTGTCCATGAAAACAAGGACCCGGTCGTTCCGCTTGACGCCATTTGCATGAAGGGCGGCGGCGAGACGGGTCGAGAGCTCATCGAGCTCGTCGTACCGCAGCCGTTTACGCTCGGTGACGAGCGCCGCTTTGCCTCCGTTTGCTCCGGCGTTCCTGATAAGAAATTGCTCGAACCGCATGCGCGTGACGCTCCCAACCAGCCGCCGTCTATGCCGAAACCGGCACGGCGCTCTTCGCCGCGATGAATGCGGAAATGCGTGCCAAAGAATCGAGGTTTGCCGGGACGATATCGGCGTCGGCCATGGCGATACCGAAACGGTCCTCAATGAAGGCCACGAGCTCCAGAACCCCGGTCGAATCGATGATGTCGTTTTCGATCAGCGATGCGGTGTCGGCGAGTTCATAAGACGTGTCGCCGAAGAGAAAATTCTCGACGATGAACGCCTTGATGCTGTCCTTGATCGTCTCTGTCATGTCTCGTCCTTTCCGTCTGGTTTCAGGCGGCTTGCGCCGCGCGGATGTTGGTGCCGGTGAATGTCTGCAGCCACAGTTGCGTCGACAGGATGCCGACGAAAGCCGCGTTGTCGCGGAAGCCCGAGGCCGGGCGCGCCCGGCACTTCTCGCAAAGTTTCGCGACGGCCTTTGCGTTGAAGAGACCGCCGGTGGCAATCGCCTCTTCGCCCATCGCGGTGCGAACGTAGTCGAGCTCGCCCGTGCCGCTGAAGGAATGGCTGTCCGGCGCGCGATAAGGCTGCTTCGTCCGCTTGCCGATCGAGGGCGGCAAAAGATCCTTCGTCGCTTCACGCAAAATGTGCTTCTCGACCAGACCCTTGAGCTTCATTTCCGGCGGCAGCCCGGCGGCGAACTCCACCAGACGGTGGTCGAGGAAGGGGAAACGGCCTTCTACCCCATGGGCCATCGCCATTCGGTCGCCCTGGCTCGAAAGAATGTAGCCGGGCAGGAGGAAGCGGCTCTCGAGATATTGCGCCTGATGCAGCGGATGCCAGCGGCCGAAGGCTTCAGGCAACCGGCTGACGAGTTCATTGGCGGCGGCGTAACCCGCCAGCTCGGCGCGCAAATCGCCGGAGAAGAACATCTTCGTCGCTGCCGTCCCCTTGAGCCGTGGACGATGCGAAAAGAGCGGGTCGTCAAGCGGGTCGTCCCCGGCGCCGAAAAACGCCGCCAGGTATTCGGGCGACTGCTGCTTGAGGCCCGGCAGGTAGGGATAGAGCTTGCGGAAAAGGTGCGGCCGCATGCGCGAACCTGGCTGCCGGCCGCAGAAGCGGCGCACGCGCGATTCCTTGAAGATGTCGTAGCCCGCGAAAACTTCGTCCGCCCCCTCCCCTGTGAGCACCACCTTCAGGCCGGAATCGCGCACCAGGCCGGAGAGTTGGTACAAGGGTGCCGGCGCCGTTCGAAGCACCGGCCTTTCGGCAAAACGGATGACATCCGGAAAAATCTTGGCGATATCCCCTGCACGGCAGGCAATCGCCCTGTGGTCGGTGCCGAGAGCGGCGGCCATTTCGTTCTGAAACGCGCTTTCGTCATGCTCGGCGCTGTCGAAGGTCACGGAAAAGGTTCGAAGGCCCTGCGGGGCCATGCCGGCGGCGAGCGCCGAGACGATGGACGAATCGAGACCGCCCGACAGGTAGGAGCCGACCGGCACGTCGGCCCGCATGCGGATGCGCGTCGCGTCGGTCAGGAGTGCGCGCAATTCCTCGGCAGCCTGACCTTCGTCCTTATGCCGAGGCGGCGCATCCCGATCCGGAAACTCGAGCCTCCAATAGGCACGCGCCGCCGCGCCCCGCTCATCGGCGATCATCAGGGTCGCGGGCTCCAGTTCCCATATGTCCCGGAAAGGCGTGCGCGGCGCGATCGGCGCCCACAGCGTGAAGATCTGATCGAGGGCGATGGGGTCGATCTCTGCGGACAGGCCGGGGACTTGAAGAAGCGCCTTGACCTCGGAGGCGAAATAGAACGTTCCCCCCTGCGTCGTATAAAACAGGGGCCGGACCCCCATGCGGTCGCGCGCCAGCATCATCCGCCGGCGGCGATTGTCCCATAGGGCGAAGGCAAAGTCGCCGTTTAGGCGGGAGACGCAGTCCTCGCCCATTTCATCGTAAAGGTGGAGAATGACCTCCGTGTCGCTGGACGTGCGGAAGCGGCGGCCCTTGGCGCGAAGCTCGTCGCGCAGTTCGACATAGTTGAAGATTTCGCCGTTGAAGGCGATCGTCAGTTCGCCGGTGGCGTCGGACATGGGCTGCTGGCCATCTCCGAGCCCGACGATCGACAACCTGACGTGGCCGAGACCGGCTTGCGGCGCGGTAAACACGCCTTCTTCATCAGGCCCGCGATGGGCGATCGCGGCCGTCATCTTTTCGAGAAGAACCCTTCCATCCGGAACAGAACCGAAATAGCCACCAAAACCGCACATGACGAGACACTCTCACGCCCGCTGACAACAGCGCAAAACATAGACCGGGTCTCGACAGCAAGAGTTTAACTGTCGAGTGTTTTCATTGGGATGGTAAATTATTCAGGACCAAAGAAAGAATGCAGCTCTCATGCGGTCCAACAATACAAACTCGACTCTTCGGTCCTTTCTTAAAATTTTACACAATTTCTCAATTAATGTTTATTTCCGAAACCAGCGAAACAACATGGACAAGCGAGGTTCGAGCGCCCCAAACTCTGTCCCTTGCTCGATTTCTATTATCATTAATGACTTTTTAACAGCTTCGGCGACACCCACACGCGGATAACCTGGATTTGTGGTTAACGCTGCGTGCCGCTCGATTCGCGGCGCGTGCTGCCTTCGATACCGATCGATGTGAAGCCCTAGAGCGGTGTTGAGGGCTAGAGCAATTCCAGGAAAGCCTGTGGCGGTTTTCCGCCCCGAATCACGTCATTTCTAAAAGCCAAACGAATGTTGCACAGGCTCTGGAGCGCCGACATGGACGCCCTCCAGTTCGAGCATGTGCGTCTTGGTCGATGCGCCGCCCGGCGCCGAGAAACCACCGATCTTGCCCCCAGCGGCCAAGACGCGGTGGCAGGGAATGATCAGCGGAACTGGATTTTTCGCCATGGCTTGGCCAACGTCTCGCGCCGCCTCCGGTCCGGCTCCGAGTTCCTTCGCCAACGAACCATAGGTGGTCGTCTGCCCCCACTGGACGCGCCGCGCTGCTGCATAAACCTCCCCGAAGAACGTGTCCTGCCCGGCAAGATCGAGCCTGAAGCCGGAGAAATCCGTTTCTTGCCCCTCGAAGTAGCGCTTTGCAGCCGAGACTGCTTCAAGCACGTCCGGCGTAGGGGTACCGGGTTCGGCACCAGGCAGGCGACGCAGCAGAATTCGCTCCGTCGTGCCGGCGCTTTTGGTCGGCAGCTGGAAGCGTGTAATGCCATGGTCGCTCCAGGCGATGCCGCAGAAACCACCTGCCGTTTCGAAGATGTGGTAATGGTGCACTGTCGGTGCCATCGCGTGAGCCTCCGCATTTCCGATGACATAAGAATCGTGTGTCCGGCCGGCGACTTCAACCCGTTTCCAGCGTCGGCGGCCGTGCGCGGCGCTTTTCAGGCGGGCTTGTCGAACCCGCAAAGGTTTGTAAGGTCTCATGCAATCGCGGCGGAATACAAGTCGCGCAGTTCCGTTTCTCCCATCCTATTCAACTGGAGAACCGGGATGTTTCACTTACCGAAGAAAGAACCGCGGGTGATCCGCTTTCTCTGCCGTCCGGAGGACAACGGCGTTATCGCGGCGCCGCTCCCTGCCAAATCGGTTCTACCGGACTGGTTCCGTAAGCTGCCGGCAGTCGATCAAAAGCATCTGTCGACGACCAACAATGGTCTGACGGTCAAACGCTGCATGCCCTTTCTCGATGCCATGGCCACCGGCTGGGTCCTGCCGCTCGCGGCGACCGTCAGGTTGGAAATCAAGGATGGCGGCCGCAGCGTCGAGGCAGGCTGGGAGTTCGACCGGGTCATGGTCAGCAATCACGGTGCCCATCAGGTAGCGGGAAACCCGAGAGAGCCGTCGCCGCCGTGCAAGTTTCACAACTACTGGTCCATCCGCACGCCGCCCGGCTGGAGCTGCCTGTTTCTGCCGCCCCTCAACCGGCCGGGGCAACCGTTCGAATGCGTCGCCGGCGTCGTCGATACCGACACCTACGCCGCTCATATCCATTTTCCGTTCTTCGCGACGGCACCCGATGGACTTTATGCCATCGAAAAGGGGACGCCGCTCGTGCAGGTCATACCGTTCCGCCGCGCTGATGCGGCCGTCACGGCAGACATCCGTGCGGAGACTCGCAAGGAAGCCGAAGAGCGTGAGACAATCTACCGAAACACGATCTCCAGCGCCGCCTGGTATCGAAAAACGGCGCGCACTGCCCGCTGATCCTTCCTGAGACCAAAGAGCGGGGGCCGGATCGTTCATCCGGCCCCCGCTCTTTGGTTTTATCGTTAAATCGGTACCGATCTAAGATCTCAGCGCCATACGCGCCAAAGTTTGCCCGGACGATACGACCGGTCGGACCCGTTCGAACTCGAGTTGGACGAACTGTTGGAGGACGAATTCGAGCTGGAGTTCGAAGAACTGTTCGAGGACGAATTGGCGCTCGAGTTCGAGGAACTGTTGGAAGACGAGTTGGAACTTGAATTGCTCGACGAATTCGAACTCGAATTGGACGAACTGTTGCCGGCCACGATGATCTCGCCGTCACTCCGGCCAGCCGTGTGCGCGGTTTGCCTGGGCGAATTCTCGACGTCAGGATAGATCAACGGATGTTCCCTCGCCTCGGCCGCGGAACCTGCAAATGCTGCGAGGCTGGCGAGGAGCGCGGTGCTCAGCTTCCAATGCCTTTTCATGCCATTACTCCTTCTGAAAACCGGACCGTTCTTTCGGTCCGGTGGAGTAACGGGCGATCGACACCTCTATTCCATCACTACAGCGCGCGTGTCTCATCAGACGCGCAAAGGTTGCTGCAGCACTTTGGATTTGCTGCACGTTTGCCCTTCAATCGGCGCCGATTTAAGAAAACAGGCAGCGGCATTGGGAGCCTCACCTTGGCGTGCTCTCGCGGAGATGGCTGAGAACCTGAGCCTCTTCCGCTGCCTCAAGCGGCGGCCCGGCATCGATCGCCATGAGATAGGCGTCGAGGGTCTCGGTGGACGATGCCGGCGCGTAACCGCCACTGACGCCGGGCGCAACGACGGCGAAGGTCACGCGCCATTCGGCTCCGGTGCGGCACGCAACCGATACCACGGTCGAGCGGTCGGCCGAGTCCACTTCGAACTCCCGGCACAAGGCCTGTGCATTATCGCGGAACGTCGCTATCGCACGGAAGCGCTGATTGGAATCCGGCAATTGTCTTTCCTCGCCTGTGGCGACCGTCGCCAGCGCGTCGTCAAGCGCGGAGCCGCTGATGCCGGCGACGTGCAAACCGCCATCGAGCACCGCTTCCCCGCCGCCCCGCAGCCAATATCCGCCGATGCCGGCAACGACGACCACAAGAGAGGCGGCTATGGGGGCGAGCCAGCGGTTCGCCCGACGGTTATTTGCAGCGCGCGGCGGGAAAGGCAGAACGCTGGCTTCGGAAGCACCCTGCGTCTTCTCTTTGACCATTTTTTCGACGGCAGCCGAGAGTTCGGCCGGCAGCGGCTCGTCGAGAAGCGGCTTCATAGTCGTCTGTGCCGCCGCGCGCGTTTCGATGAAGAGCGCCACCCGCGAGACGAGTTCGTCGTCCAGCTCCATCGCCCGCTCGAGCGCAGCGGAAGTGTCGGCATCGAGCTCGCCGTCGGCGTAGCGCATGAGTATTTCGTCGGAAAAATCCGTTTTGGTCATTCCTTCACGTCCTTCATCACCTGAGAACGAGTGGTCGTCGCCGTTATTCCGGCGGCCTCGGCGAGATTCTTGCGTGCCCTCGCCAATCGGCTCATGACCGTTCCGATCGGAACGCCGAGCACGTCAGCCGCTTCGCGGTAGGAAAGCTCCTCGACACAGACCAGAAGCAGCACCTCGCGCTGCTCGTTCGGCAAGTCGGCGATCGCCTCAGCCACCGTGTTCAGAGTCAGCCGCGCCTCGGCTTCGCGTTCTCCGTGCGCTCCCGCGATATCCTGGCGTTCGGAAATATCGTCCTGCACGCCCATGGTCTTCCGCTTGCGCACCTGGTCGATCCAGAGATTGCGGAGAATGCGAAACATCCAGGCGTCGAACCGCGTGCCCGGCTCGAAGCGTTCGGCACTGGCGAGCGCCCGTTCACAGGCCGCCTGTACCAGATCATCGGCGATATCACGCGAGCCGCAAAGCGAGATGGCGAAGCGGCGGAGATTGGGCAGGAACGCTATCAGGCGTTCACCGACATCTTTCACCGCACCGCTCATCCGGAAACTCCGCAATTCTGGCTACCGCTACTTAAATCGGTACCGACGATAAAAACATGCGGCAATTCAAAGTCTATAGCGACCTTTGTGCATCTGAGAAGACGCATTGCTATAGAAGAGGGAATAGTTCGACAACTCGACCGTTTCATTCCAATCTGCCGGCACCGGCCGCCGCCGTACAAGGTATGCACCGCCTGTTTGAACACTGCCAAGCCGATCGAGGTTCTCGGATGCTGACCAGTCTCGCGCTCAAAGTTGCACTGATCGCCCCATTTACAGCAATCGCACTGGTGGCAGGCGACATCATGGTTCCCCGGGATGCGATGGTGTTTCAAATGCTCGGGACCAATGAGGCGCTCGCCGACGACGACGATGACGACGACGGCGGCGGCTCCCGAGGCTCCGGCTCCTTCCGCGCCGGTGCAGGATGGAGTGGCGGAAAGTTCCCGTTCCGCGGCCTGCTGCCAAGGCGAGGCAGTTCGCGACGCTCACAGCCGCCCGCGCCCGCTATACAGGCGCCGAACGAAATCGTCGCGCTTGGCTTCAGCCCGGCTCAACTCGAGCAGTTGACGGCGTCCGGCTTCCAGGTCCTCGAACGGGCTGCGATGTCGACGTTCGACACCACGGTAATCAAGCTTCGCATTCCCTCGGGGCTGACGCTTGACGCCGCCCGGGAGCAAGCCCGGACTCTCGCGCCTCAAGCGGTCGTCGACTTCAATCATTTTTTCCGGCCGGAGCAACGGGCCGAGCGGCCATGTGCCGCCACCGACTGCCTGGCGCGCAGCGTCATTGGCTGGCCGTCGGCCCGAGACTGGCCCGGCGCTTGCGCGGGCGGGGTGCGGATCGGTCTTGTCGATACGGCGATCAACCCTGAACACGACGCCTTCGAACACGGGAACATCGAGATCATCCGCCTCGCCGACAAAGAGTTGCCGGAATCCGGCCGGCAGCACGGCACCGCTGTCGCGGCACTGCTCGTGGGATCGGCGACGAGCCGTACGCCGGGCCTGATACCGGGCGGCAAGCTCATCGCGGTGGACGCGTTTCACCGCGCCGGGCGCCAGGACGATCGCTCCGGCGCCTTCGATCTTGTTCGCGCCATTGACCTGCTCGCCGACCGCCAGGTGCAGGTCATCAATCTGAGCCTCTCCGGCCCGCCCAATCTGCTGCTTGAAAGGACCGTGGAGAAAGTGGGCGAACGCGGGATCATCACGGTTGCTGCCGCCGGCAATGACGGGCCCAAGGCCGAGCCAGCCTATCCTGCGGCCTACGAAGAGGTGGTTGCGGTAACCGCGACCGACAGGCGCAAGCGGCCCTACAGGCGCGCCGGCCGCGGCGAGCACATCGACTTCGCCGCTCCGGGCGTCGCGGTCTGGACCGCGGCCTCTGTCAGCGGGGCTCGTCTGAAAACGGGCACGTCTTTTGCAGCACCTTTCGTGACCGCCGCGCTGGCACTGTTGAAGGCGTCGAAACCGGAACTCGCACCCACACACATCCGCGAGACGCTGACCGGGAGCGTCGAGGATCTCGGGGATCCGGGCAAGGATCCGGTCTTCGGCTGGGGTCTGTTGAACGCGCGGGCCATCTGCGAAACGGCGCCTTGAGGTCCAGCACCTACTCGACGACCGAGAGGTCAGCCGGTGCGGCCGTGCCAGGGATCCGGCCCCGGATCGCGCCCCGCCGCAACCTCGGCCAACCGGTCGAGGTAATGGGCCCAACCTTCCGCATGGCCGGCGCACTGCTCGGCATTGGGCAGGCCGCTATGGGTCAGGCGCAACAGCGTTCCGTCCGGCTGCTCAATGAGGTCGATCTCGACAAGGCTCGACGCCGGCGGCACGATCTCGCTGTCGTCCCAGCCGAAGCTGTATACCAGGCGGTGCACCGGTACGACCTCGCGGAAGGAGCCGCGGGCGAAGCGAGCCCCGGTGACGTTGACGAGATAAAGCCCGCCGGCCTCCGGCTCGACCTCGGCTTCCGTTCCCATCCAGCGCAGGATCTTTTCAGGATCGGTGAGCAGGGCGAATACTGCGGCGGGCGGCGCCGGGATATGCGTTTCACGGCGGACGACGAGGGCCTCTTGCATCGGTCTCCCCCAAAAGTTGCGATGGCCTGCCCGACTACGGCGAAAGGGACAAGCGCCGGATCGGGGCGAGCCGATGATAGACCGCTGGGGTCGGCTGCGCCACCACTTACAGCGCCAAGCGTTATTTCAGGCATACAAGGGTCGCTGTAACGCTTTGAATTTGCCGCGTTTTTTCATCCTCAAGTCGGTCCCGATTTAAGGAAAAATGCAGTAGCGCGGATGACAGGTCAGGGGACGTAACGTTATGATCTCGGCATGGACCTTCCCGGACCCCTTGCCTGGCTGGTGGACGAGGCCGGCACTTCGCCCGGCCCTGATCGGTTCCTGGCCGATCTCGGCGGCCGGCTGGTGGACGACGGCCTTCCGCTCGCCGGCGGTGCCCTGACGCTGGCAGTGCCGCATCCGATCGTCGCCCACCGCACATGGCTGTGGCGGGCGGAGACCGGAGCGGTGATCGAGGCCTTGGGCTTCGCGGGCGGTGCAGCCGACCATGCTGGACGCGACTGGCTCGCCGGGCTTGGTCCGGTTGAGGAGAGCACGGTCGGACCGGCGGCGGACAGACTGGTGCTGGGCTGGGCCGGCAGCCGGGCATTCGGCCCCGCCGAGACCGGCCGGCTGCGCCAGGCCGCGCGCTTCGCCGCCGCGCCTTTGGCTGTCTTAGCTGAACGGACGGCACTTGCAACGCTGCTGGAGGCCTATCTCGGCCGGCGCAGTGCCGCCCGGGTACAGGCCGGCGCCCTCGGCCGGGGCACCGGAGAGACCATCCGTGCCGTGCTGCTTTGTACCGATCTGCGCAACTTCACCGCCCTGTCCGAGGCGACGGAGCCTCAGGCGATGATCGCTACCCTCGACGCCTGGTTCGACCGCGTCGCCGGCGCGATACACGTCTTCGGGGGCGAAGTGCTGAAGTTCATGGGCGATGGCCTGCTGGCGATCTTTCCGGTTGCCGGTACACCAGCCGAGGCAAGCGGAGCGGCGTTGCGCGCGGTGGTCGCTGCCCGCGCTGGCATGGCCCATCTCGATGCCGCGCGTGAAGCGCAGGGGCTGCCGCCGCTGCCCTTCGGCGTGGCGCTGCATCTCGGCGAGATATTGTGGGGCAATATCGGCGCGGCAGACCGGCTGGACTTCACCGCCATCGGTCCCGCGGTCAACCTGGTCAGCCGGCTGGAAGGGCTGTGCCGGCCGCTCGGCCGGTCGGTGCTGATCTCGGGCGCGGTCGCCGCCGAAATCACCACGCCGCTGGTGCCGCTCGGCGAACACGTGCTGCGCGGCATCGCGGCGCCCTGCACCGTCTTCACTCTGCCGGATGCGTGAGCGGTTCGACGTCGCTGGATCGCTTTGGCGAGCTCAACGCCGGTCGCCTTGCGCAAACGCGCTGCAATGATGGTCATGCCTGTAACTCAAGCCGGAATCATGCCATGAAGCGTAGAACACCACACTTGCAAGCGGCATAACCATGAAGAAGATCGGCTTCCTATCGTTCGGGCACTGGGCACCCTCGCCGCAATCGCAAACGCGGTCGGCATCCGACGCGCTTCTGCAGTCCATCGACCTGGCCGTCGCTGCCGAGGAGCTGGGCGCGGACGGGGCCTATTTTCGTGTGCATCACTTCGCCCGCCAACTGGGCTCGCCGTTTCCGCTGCTTGCGGCCGTCGGCGCCAAGACCAACCGCATCGAGATCGGCACCGCCGTGATCGACATGCGGTACGAGAACCCGATGTACATGGCCGAAGACGCGGGCGCGGCCGACATCATCGCCGGCGGGCGCCTGCAGCTCGGCATCAGCCGCGGCTCGCCCGAGCAGGTGATCGATGGATGGCGCTACTTCGGCTACCAGCCGCCCGAAGGTGGGACCGACGTGGACATGGCCCGACGCCATGCGGAAGTTCTGCTCGATGTGCTGCGCGGCGAAGGCTTCGCTGAGCCCAACCCGCGGCCGATGTTTCCCAATCCTCCCGGCTTGCTACGCATCGAGCCGCATTCGGAGGGCCTGCGCGAGCGGATCTGGTGGGGCGCCAGTTCCAACGCCACCGCAGTTTGGGCGGCCAAGATGGGAATGAATTTGCAAAG
The DNA here is from genome assembly GCF_030124325.1 of Sinorhizobium sp. 8-89. Lineage (GTDB taxonomy): Bacteria > Pseudomonadota > Alphaproteobacteria > Rhizobiales > Rhizobiaceae > Sinorhizobium. Next base: position 17,802 of record NZ_JASKLR010000011.1, on the reverse strand, counting down.
TTCCACGCTCAAGGACGACGAGAGCGGGCTTCCGTTCCATGTCCAACAGGCCGATCAGATCCGGGCGTTTCGCGAGGCATGGAGGGCGGCAGGCCACGAACGCGAGCCGAGAGTGTCGGTCAGCCGCAGCATCTTTGCGTTGGTCGACGACCGCGACCGCGCCTATTTCGGCCGAGGCAGCCAGGATGAAGACAAGATTGGATTCATCGACGAGAAGACCCGGGCAATTTTCGGTCGAAGCTATGCGGCCGAGCCGGACGTCCTTATCGAACAGCTGGCGAAGGACGAGGCGATCGCGGAGGCCGACACGCTGCTCTTGACCGTCCCCAACCAGCTTGGCGTCGACTACAACGCGCATGTCATCGAGGCGAGTCTCACCCACGTTGCCCCCGCTCTCGGGTGGCGCTGAGGCACCTACCTTATATCCCGTGCCAGTGACTGGAGCCTCTTGAAGGCGTCGTATCTCAGCGCATGAAGGGCTGCGATTTCACCGACGGCGGGCGCGTAGGTGCGATCCGTGCCGGAAAGCGTTGCCATTGCTGACCGAACGTCCGGGAACTCGCCCGCCGCCACGCTTCCGAGGATGGCTGCACCGAGAAGCACGGGCTCCTCCGAGCGCGTCGCCAACACGGGCTTTCCCGTCGCGTCCGCAAGGAGCTGGCGGACGAGATCGAGCTGGCCTGCGCCGCCGCTGATGACGATTTTCTCGATTATGGCGCCGGACGACGCCTGCGTATCGATGATCTGCCGGAGCCCGTAGCCGATGCCGCATAGCCCTGCCACATAGAGCGAAACGAGGTTGTCGATCTCCCTTTCCATCCCAAGCCCCACGACAACAGCGCGGGCATGCGGATCGGCAAACGGCGCACGGTTGCCGAGGAATTCCGGAACGACATGCAGCCCGCCGGCCAGTTCGACGGACTGCGAAAGCGTCTGAGCCTTCGTCGCCGCGAGCTCCGCCAGCAGGACCGGCAGAGGGAGACCGCGGCGCTCTGCGAGCTCCAGCGCCTCGCCGGCCGCCGGGTGGAACGACAGAAGCTGCTCGATCGCAGCCCCCGCCGCGGACTGCCCGCCCTCGTTCAGCCACATCCCCGGGACCATGGCGGAATAGTAGGGTCCCCACACACCCGGCACAAAGACCGGTTCCGACGTCGAGGTCATCGTGCAGGAGGAGGTGCCGAAGACATAGGCAAGATTGCTCTCGGGGGGGCCGTCAACACCGACGGTTCCGATCCCGCCGGCATGGGCGTCGATCATGCCGGCTCCGACCGGAGTACCGGGTGCCAGGCCAAGTTCCTCGGCGGCGCGTTCGGTCAGCCCATTTCCAACCGGCGTGCCCGGATCCACGACACGCTGGCCTATGCGCATGAAGTCTTCATCCGCGAGCTGGCCGAGGCCGATCTCACGGAAATAGTCCGGATCCCAGCGCCTTTCGTGCGCGAGATAGGTCCACTTGCACGTCACCGTGCATGTGGATCGGGCAAGGTCGCCAGTCGCGCGCCAGGTCAGGAAGTCCGCAAGGTCGAAGAACTGCCAGGCGGCATCGAAGACGTGGGGACGATTCTCGCGCAACCAGAGAAGCTTCGGCGTCTCCATCTCCGGCGATATGCGCCCGCCGACATAGCGCAGCACACTATGGCCCTTGGCATTGATGCGTTCCGCCTGATCGACGGCGCGGTGATCCATCCAGACGATGATATCGCGCTGAGTGTCCTCCGAAGGCCCCACCGGAAGCGATCGCCCATGCTCACCTAGGACGACCAGCGAACAGGTTGCGTCGAATCCGATGCTTGCGACCTGGACAGGATTCACGCCCGCCGTGGAAACCGCTTCTCGAACGGCCTCGCAGACGGCGGCCCAGATTTCGGCACTCGATTGCTCGACGATGGAACCAGGCTCGCGAAAGAGCGTGATATCGCGCTTGGCCGAAGCCAGCAGCTGGCCGGTCAGGTCGAAAATGCCCGATCTGGCGCTTCCGGTCCCGACGTCAACGCCGATGAGATATCGTTCGCCGCCCGTGGGGCGTGCGGAAGAAATGTTGGTCATGGTCTACCGCCTGCAATCTGGAACATGGATCGGCGGAGGCCGCAGTCTCGCGCCGCCGGAGGCAATCAGAGCGGGATGAGGAAAAGTGTGCGCGGTTTTCCGCCCGCATCCCGCTCTAACTTCTTTGAATCGATCACGTTTATGATTTTTGGGTCGATTCGATCCAAAATCATCGTGATCTAGAGATCGACGCTGTTAGGCAGGATCACCAGATCGCGGATCGTAACGTTGCGCGGACGCGTCAACATAAAGAGTACCGCATCCGCCACTTCCTTCGGCTGCATGAGGCTGCCATTGGCAAGCGCTTCTTCCATTTTCGCCTTGGGCCAGTCGTCGAGCAGCGCCGTCACCACGGGCCCGGGCAACACGGCGCCGACGCGCACACCATGCGGCGCCACCTGTCGACGAGTGCTGTGCACGAAAGCCTGCACGGCGAATTTCGATGCCGTGTAGATCGGCTCCCAGACGACAGGGACGACACCCGCAATCGAACTGGTGAAGAGGATGTCGCCGGATTTCTGCTCGATCATGTAGGGCAGCACCGCATGCACGGAGCGGAATGCCGCATTGATGTTGAGGTTGAGCATCCGGTCCCAGGCATCCGGGTCGCCCTCGGCCACCGGACCGCCGATATAGGCGCCGGCATTCGCGTGGAAGACATCCAGCTTCCCGGCGAGATCGAGGATTCTCGGAAGCATGCCGGAGACTTCGGCGGGCTTCAGAAGGTCGACGACCAGCGGCAGGGCGTTTTCGCCGAGCTCGGCACAGAGCTGTTCCAGCTTGTCCCGCGCACGATCCACGAGAACGACCTTCGCCCCTTCCGCAAGCAGCGTGCGGGCGCATTCCAGTCCGATCCCCGATGCTGCGCCGGTGATGGCGGCAACCTTGCCTTTCATGAGGTCAGCCATATTAAAACTCCATAACGAGAGGTTGGGTTACGCGCGTCCGTGGCTGACACGGGAACGACGGGCCAACGAGTCGACGATGACAGCGATTGCCAGAACGCCGCCTGTGATCATATAGCGGAGCGACGAGCTCAGATTGAGCAGCGTCAGACCGTTCGAGATCGCCTGGATGACGATGATGCCGAGCAGAGCCGAATAGGCGCTGCCACGCCCACCGAAGAGGCTGGTGCCGCCGATGACGGCCGCCGCGATCGCGTTGAGATTGACGTCACCCGTGCCGGCCTGCTGGCTCGATGAGGCAAGGCGCGACGCCGACAGGATGCCGCCGAGCGTGGCGAGCGTGGAGCAGAGCACGAAGGCGCTCATGTAGATCCGGCGCACGTTGATGCCCGACCGCCGCGCGGCCTCCCGGTTACCACCGACCGCGAACATCGAGCGGCCCCACTTCGTGCGCGTCAGCGCGTAGTTGAGGATCACCGCGAGGGCGACGAAGAGCCCGAACATCCACGGCACGCCGCGGCCGAGATTGAGGTAGAAGACAGCCACTTCGAGGAGAACCGTGAGCACCAGCGCCTTGATGATCAGCGCGCCGAGCGGCTGGGAGGAGAGGTTCGCCGCCTGCCGCTGGCGCATCGTCCGCATGCCCTTGCCGATCATTACCAGGCCCGGCGCCAGCGCCAGCAGGTGGGAGAGCCAGTCCGGCATGATCATTATCTGTCCGAACCGGACGAGCGAGGAAGCATAGGGCAGGTTGATCGAACCAGTCGGCCCGAGGATGTAGAGCTGCATGCCGAGAAGCGCGAGAAGACCGGCGAGCGTGGCAATGAAGCTCGGCATTCCGAGGCGGTTGTAGAGCGTGGCGTAGAGCAGCCCGACTGCGGCACCGACCATCAGTGCAACAAATATCGCCGCAGCAATCGGCCAACCGGAATTCACCCACAACACACCGACCATCGCCGAGGCCAGTCCGCTCATCGAGCCCACCGAAAGGTCGATTTCGCCCAGCACCAGCACGCAGATGATGCCGAGCGAGATCACGCCCACGGTTGCGCAATCGAAGAGCAGGTTTACAAGGTTGTTTGGCGCGAGGAAGACCGGATTGAGGGCCGAGAAGATGATCGATATTACGATGAGACCGACCGCCACCGGCAGCATGCCGAGATCGCCGGACCGGACACGGTCAATGAACCCCCATACCATGTCGAGGATTCCCTCGTCGTGGCGCACGCGTTCATCGCTGCGATCAAGCCTCTGCTGGCCCTGGACGGCCTGGTTCGAGGGGTTCTGGCTCATGCGGCTCCTCCGCTCTGCTCGTTGGCGAGACCGGCCTTGCGGTCGAGACGGCGCGAGACGGCGTTCTCCGTCGCACCGGTGATTGCAGCGACGAGTTCGTGGTTGGACGCATCCGGCGAGAAGACGCCGTTGTTCCGTCCAAGCCGAAGCACGACGATTCGATCCGCCACCGCGCGCACGTCTTCCATGTTGTGACTGATGATGATGACGCCGAGCCCGCGATCACGGACGCGCTCGATCAGGTTGAGGACTTCTGCGGTCTGGGCGACGCCGAGCGCCGCGGTCGGCTCATCGAGCATGATGACCTTCGGGTTCAGCAGCAGCGAACGCGCGATCGCGACCGTCTGACGCTGGCCGCCGGAAAGCGACGCTATCGGCTCCCGAACGGATGGGATGCGGGCGGCCAGTTCCCGCAGAAGCGTCCATGCTCGGACTTCCATCGCAACTTCATCCAGGTGCCAGGGCGACATCTCCTGGCCGAGGAACAGATTTGCGACGACGTCGAGATTTTCGCACAGCGCCAGATCCTGGAAGACGGTCGCAATACCCAGGTCGAGTGCCTTTCCGGGATTATCGAGCGTCACACCTTCGCCGCAGAACTCGATCGTGCCCGAGGATGGTTGGTGCACTCCGGCGAGAACCTTGACGAGCGTCGACTTGCCGGCGCCGTTGTCTCCGACCAACGCGACGACTTCGCCGGCATTGACGTCGAGTTCGATGTCGGTGAGAGCGGAAACGGCTCCGAAATTCTTGGATATGCCGCGAAGACGCAGCACAGGCTCACCCTTTGCGGGAGCACTCTGGATATCGCGTGTCATCGCCTTTTGACCTTTCGACCACTGCATGGACAGAATCATGCAGAAACTCACAGTTTTACAGCGACCCTTACGTGTCTGATCAGACGCGCGGCGCTATAGAGCGGGATCACGGAAACCTGGTGGCGGTTTTCGCCGGCATCCGGCCCTAACTTACCAGAATCGATTACTTTCACGATTTCGGGCCGATCCGACCCACAATCATCGTGATCGGGAGAGGTGCTCGGCCGCGGTCATGCGGCCGAACACAGCGGCAGTCGGAGCTTAGTTGATGATGCCGAGTTTGCGGCAACCTTCAGCATATTCGCCGGTGCAGATCTCTTCCGGCGTGTTGATCTTCTTGTCGAAGATCTCGGCCTTGATGTTCTCGGCCGTGACCACCGCCGGGGTGAAGAGCTGTGAGGGCGTTTCGTAGAGCTTGTGCGTCGCCTCAGGCGTTTCGCCCTTGATCAGCTGCACCGCGACATTGGCCGCAGCCGCCGCTACGATCTCGGAAGGCTTCGAAATCGTGTTGTATTGGTCACCGGAGATGATCAGCTGCAATGCCGCGATCGTCGCATCGTTGCCGGTCACGGGCGGAACAGGCTTGACGCCCGCTGCCTTGAGCGCCGCGATTGCACCGCCGCCCGTTCCATCGTTGGCGGCAACGATCCCCTTGATCTGGTCGCCGAAACGGGTGATCTGGCCTGCTGCCCATTCCTGCGCCTTCGGCGGCGCCCAGTCGGGCGTGTCGAATTCGGCGAGCGTCTTGTAGCCAGATGCGTCGAGGGCAGAGTCGATACCGTCGCGAATGAGACCGGCTGCCGCGTCAGTCGGCGAACCATTGATCTGCAGCACGCCGGAACCTTCGGCCACGCCGGTAGCCTTCAGATGATCGACCAGCGACTGCGCGATCGCGCGGCCAATGCCTTCATTGTCGAACGAAACGTAGTAGTCCGCCGGCGTATCCGGGATCGGACGGTCATAGGCGATCACCTTGACGTCCTGGGAATGGGCTATTTCGACGAGCGCTGCGGCCGCGGCAGAATCGACCGGATCGAGCACGACGACCTTGGCGCCCTGGGCGATCACGGAGTTAAACTGCTGCTGCTGAAGCGCCACGTCCGCATTGGCATTCTGGTAGATGACGGTGCAGCTCGGGCAGAGCTTCTCCATCTCCGCCTTGAAGCCAGGATAGTCGTGCTCTTCGTAGCGGGTAGAGGCCTGGTCTGGCATCAGGAAGGCCACGGTGGCCGCGTCCTGCGCGACGGCCGCGCTGTTGAGCGACACGGCAAGGCCGGTCGAGGCAAGCAAGTAACAAATCGTCTTCATAAGTTTCCTCCACGGTTGATTTTTGCGCCGGCGTTCTGAAGCTTTTGAAGGGCGACACCCCCACGATATCGCGAAGTCTTTCGGCGACAAATTCCGCCGCGACTTCTTTAGGCCAATCAGGGCGCGGCCAGTCGCTCGCTGCAGCAGGCACTGTAGCGCTGGGCTTATTGATTCCTGTCAGACTCCTCCCCGGGACAGCTTTTGCTGAACTGGTAGCTTCATCGATTGCGCTCGCTTGCTCAATCGATGAAGCAGAATTGCCACTTTACTCTATTGATGTCAAGGTGACGCACGAAAGTGGAGATCAAAATTCGTGAAGCGCGGAACTCAGACGAAAAGGACAACGATCTACGATCTGGCCGAATTGGCCGGGACGTCGGCGAGTGCGGTGAGTGCCGTGCTGAGCGGAAACTGGAAAAAGCGCCGCATCAGCAGCCAGCTGGCGGAGAAGATCACCCGCCTTGCCGAGGAACAGGGTTATGCCTTGAACATGCAGGCAAGCGTGCTGCGCCGCGAGCGATCGAAGATCATCGGCATGCTCGTCCCGAAGTACGACAACCGCTATTTCGGCTCGATCGTCGAACAGTTCGAGACGAGAGCGCGCGAGAGAGGGCTCTTCCCGATCATCACCTGCACACGCCGCGACCCCGCACTGGAGATCGAGGCCGCACGTGCAATGCTCTCGTATCAGGTGGACTGCCTGATCGCGACCGGCGCGACCGATCCGGATCGCATCGCGGACATTTGTTCCGCCGCCGGCGTTCGAACCGTGAACCTCGACCTGCCGGGTTCGCGTGTCCCCTCGGTCATCTCTGACAACTTCGGCGGCGCGCTCGAGCTTACGCGGCGCGTGCTCGCCAACTCCGAGCGGGAGTTCGGCGAAAAGACACCGCTGCTCTTCGTCGGCGGACGCGGAACCGACCACAACACATCGGAACGCGTGAGGGGGTTTCGTGCCGCCCACGCCGAGGCGGGGGTGGAGGTCGACGAGGCGCTCGTGCTTACCTGCGGCTATGCACCCGAAAAGGCCGAGAACGCAATGAAGTCGCTCGCCGACAAGGTCGGACCACTGCCGCGGGGCATGTTTGTCAACTCGACCATTTCGCTTGAAGGCGTCATGCGATGGATTCGTCGCTCCGGCCACTATGCCGATCGCATGCCTCTGCTCGGCTGCTTCGACTGGGACCCCTTTGTGGCGATGCTCGGAGACCACATCGAAATGGTTCGTCAGGACGTGCCGAGAATGCTCGACGCGGTCTTCGAGATCATCGACTCCGGCGCATCCGAGCTGAAATTGATCCAGATCCCGCCGATCGTCGAGCAGACGGGGTGAGAACGGAGGTTGGCTCAAACACTCCAATGCGGTCACGTGGTTTTGGCCGACATGCTGAGCGCATGCGCGGCGGACTTTCTTATTGCAAACAAGGCTAGCGATCTTCAGCAAGGTCCCTCCCGGGCAGAAACCGCCGAGATGGGCTCCCTTAGCCACCCGACCGACAAAGCTGGAAGCGCGGCGAAGGATTACAACGCTTGTAAGGCGAACGGATATTGTATCGGAATGTATCCGACGGCCGCGCGTTACATTAAGACGCAGACCTGCGAGGATGTGAACACACAAAGGATACATCGGGAAGGTCACTAAGAGTTGGCAATTAGGAACATCGTGCAATGGAGCACATCGACCATATTCTGATCGTCGATGACGATCGCGAAATCAGAGAGCTTGTCTCGAGTTACCTGAAGAAGAACGGCCTGCGCGTCACCGCGGTCGCCGACGGCCGGCATATGCGCGCATTTCTCGATGCGAATACCGTCGATCTCGTCATCCTCGACGTGATGATGCCGGGAGATGACGGCCTCGTGCTCAGCCGCGAGCTGCGCGCGGGCAGGCACAAAGCGACGCCCATCGTCATGCTGACTGCGCGCACCGACGAGATGGATCGCATTCTCGGTCTCGAAATGGGCGCTGACGACTATCTCGCCAAGCCTTTTTCGGCACGCGAGCTGCTGGCGCGCATCAAGGCGGTCCTGCGGCGCACGCGGATGCTGCCTCCGAACCTGCAGGTCTCCGAGGCCGGCCAGTTGCTGCGCTTCGGCAAATGGAGACTGGACACGACGGCAAGGCATCTCGTCGATTCCGATGGCACGGTGATTGCGCTCAGCGGCGCCGAATACCGCCTTCTGCGCGTCTTCATCGACCACCCACAGCGCGTACTCAACCGCGATCAGCTGCTCAATCTTACCCAGGGGCGCGAGGCCGAACTCTTCGACCGGTCGATCGATCTCCTGGTCAGCCGGGTTCGCCAGCGGCTTGGCGACGATGCGAGGGAGCCGACTTACATCAAGACCGTCCGCAGCGAAGGCTATGTCTTTTCCATGCCGGTCGAGATCGTCGAGGCCCGCTGATGGTGGCGCGCGCCGTTCTCAATGGATTTCGCCTATGGCCACGCACTCTCAGGGTGCGGTTGTTCGTCATTCTCCTTGCCGGACTGGCGCTCGCGCATGCCATGTCGTTCACCGTGCTGTTTTTCGAGCGCTACATGGCCGCCAGGTCGGTGATGTTCAATACGCTTGAAAGCGACGTCGCCACGTCGATCGCCATTCTCGACCGGCTGCCCGCTGCCGAACGTGCCGACTGGCTGGATCGGCTCGATCGCGGGAGCTACAGTTTCATTCTCGGGCAAGGCATGCCGGGCGATCCCGCGCTCGACGCACGCAGCGCCGAGATTGCTTCCAAGATTCAGGCGACGATCGGCGCGCGCTATCCGATCGAAGTGGAATCCATTCCCGGTGAAAGCAGGCGGCTGCAGGCGCATCTGCGCTTGAGCGACGGCGCACCGCTGACAATAGACGTCAAGCCGAGAGGCGTAATGCCCCTGGCAGACTGGCTGCCTTATGTGCTCGTCGTGCAGCTTGGGCTCCTGGTGTTGTGCTGCTGGTTTGCCGTGCGTCAGGCAATCCGCCCTCTCGTCAATCTCGCGACGGCCGCAGACACGCTCGACCCAAACAGGCAGACGCCCCGGCTCAGCGAAGCGGGACCGAGTGAGGTCGCCTATGCGGCAACGGCCTTCAATGCGATGCGGGATCGCATCGCGCAGTATCTCGAAGAACGCGTGCAGATCCTCGCTGCAATCTCACATGACCTGCAAACGCCGATCACGCGCATGAAGCTGCGGACGGAAATGGCGGAGGACTTCATCGAGAGGGACAAGCTGATCCAGGACCTTGGCGAAATAGAGCGCCTCGTCAAGGAAGGTGTCGACTATGCAAAGAGTGCCCATGGCAAGGTCGAAAAGGCCTCCCGCATCGATCTGGCCTCATTCACCGAAAGCTTGGCCTATGATTACCAGGATACCGGCAAGGCGGTCACGATCACCGAAGTGACGGGCGGCACGATCTTGACCCGCCCACACGCACTCAGACGGATTCTCACCAACCTGATCGACAATGCGCTCAAATTCGGCGGCAGCGCCGAAATAGAGATGCAACGCCTCGCCGATGAAACCGTGGTCATCAAGGTACTCGACCGCGGCCCCGGTATTCCGGAAAATCAGCTGGAAGCAGTCCTGAAGCCCTTCTATCGATTGGAGCAATCCCGCAACCGGGATACGGGCGGAACCGGTCTTGGTCTTGCCATCGCCCAACAACTCGCGACGGCGATCGGCGCCTCACTCACCTTGCGCAACCGCGACGGCGGCGGCCTTTCCGCAGAAATTGCCATACACCCCTGATGGAGTATTGCAGGCTGCATCGCCGCGTTCGAACGTAAAAAGTAGACGGTCAGTCTTAAGGCGAAGACAGCAGCCAAACAAAAAGCGGCAGCCTTCACAGCCACCGCTTCTTCGAGAAGCGCCTTGCCTGGTTCTCCAGACAGGGCCTTTCATCACGTCAGACGATGTTGATCGCAACGTTGATATTGCCGCGCGTCGCCTTGGAATAGGGGCAGGTCTGATGCGCCCTGTCGACCAGCGCCCGGGCAGTGTCGCGATCGATCCCCGGCAGGCTGACATTGAGCCGCGCCTGTAGGAAATACCCGCCGGCACCGCTGCCGAGATCGACTTCGGCATCGACGGCCAGATCGATCGGGAGCGTAACTTTCCGCTCGCCGGCCGCCTTTCCTATCGCACCGATGAAACAGGCCGACCAGCCGGCGGCAAAGAGCTGTTCCGGATTGGTCCCAGGCCCTGAGCTGCCGGGCGAGGAGAGCTGGATGTCCAGACGCCCGTCAGAACTGAGGGATGCCCCCTCGCGACCGCCGGTGGTATGGGTCCTGCCAGTGTAAAGTACCTTCTCGATCTCGGTCATGATGTCCTTCTTTTCGACAGAGTTGATGACGTCGAGGCTTGAGTGCCTTGTCCGACTGTCGGGACACATTTGACGCTCCGCACGTGTATCGAATGTTTCGCAACCGGCGCCGAAATGTAATCGACTCCCAAGAGAATGCCGTGCGGACACACTGTGATACGAAGCGCTCATTGCCGGTGAGATGTTCTCCCGAGCAACTGACGCACCAGCAATCGCGATCGGAGCGAGATTTCGACCGCTTCAGAGTTGCGGCAGGCGGTTTTGGAGCTTTGAGGATCTGGCCAGGGTTCGCGGCCGGCCAGAGTTCGGGGCTGGGCGGATCCGGGCCCCGGCCCGCCCAGCCTTTTGGATGAAGATGATCAGAAACGATCGACGTCCAGCACGGCCTGAGCAAAGGCCTGTGGCGCTTCCTGCGGCAGATTGTGGCCGATGCCGCCGGTGATCAGACGATGTTCGTACTTGCCCGAAAACTTCTTCGCATAGGCCTTCGGTTCCGGATGGGGGGCACCATTGGCATCGCCCTCCAGCGTGATTGTCGGTACGCCTATGAGGGGAAACCCGGCAAGCCGGTCTTCCAGACCGTCATACTTCCGCTCGCCGTCAGCCAGACCGATCCGCCAGCGGTAGTTGTGGATGGTGATGTCGACGTGATCCGGGTTCTCGAATGCCGCCGCGCTGCGGTTGAAGGTGGCGTCGTCGAAGTTCCACTTCGGCGATGCGAGCTGCCAGATAAGCCTGGCGAATTCGTTCCGGTGCTGCTCGTAGCCGGCCCGTCCGCGTTCCGTGGCGAAATAGAACTGATACCACCAGGCAAGCTCGGCCTTCGGCGGCAACGGCATCTTGTTGAGTTCACGGCTGCCGATCAGGTAGCCGCTCACGGAAACCATGGCCTTGCAGCGTTCCGGCCAGAGAGCGGCGATAATGTTGGCGGTTCGCGCGCCCCAATCGCAGCCGGCGATGACGGCATTTTCGATCTTCAGCGCATCCATCAAGGCGATGACGTCGGCGGCGATCGCCGATTGCTGGCCATTGCGCGGCGTGTCGGCAGACAGGAAACGCGTCGTGCCATAGCCGCGCAGATAGGGAACGATCACCCGATAACCGGCGGCCGCCAGCAGCGGCGCCACATCGACATAGGTGTGGATGTCGTAGGGCCAGCCATGCAGAAGGATGACCACAGGCGCATCATCGTTGGCCCCCACTTCCGCGTAGCCGATATTCAGGACGCCCGCGTCGATCTGCCTGAGCAACGCGAAGGACGTGTTCGTTCCCGGCGTGATCGCCGGAATGCTAGACCCCGCCTTGCTGGCGGATTGCGCGCGGGCGACGCCAAACATATTGAACTGAGCGGCCGCAACGGTGAGCGCCGCCACGCCCATGAACCGCCGACGCGGCTGGTTGATTTCCTCTGTCATCGATTTCTCCCCTCTACATGAAACACAGCCGCAGAAGCCGGTACTCATGTGTCGCCACTGTGTGTGTGGCAGCCGAAATTGAAAGCCCGTGTAGGAATCGAGCGAGGCGATACATTGAGCTACATTTTTGGCTTTCCGGCGCGCGCGCCGGCGCAACATGCATGCATCGCGGTGCGCCTCAGCGGTCTGAGATTTCGGCCATCGGCTTCACGGCCGATGACGTCGGCACGGCCGCCCCGGCCGGGACCTGCGCAGCAAAGATTGTGCGCCCGCCATCCGGGGGCACCGCGAAAAGCGCTGCGATCGCCGGCGGCTCCCGCGGGTCGCTATCCCAGGCGCATGGCGCTGCCGCCAGCGCGATTACGCCGATGAACGTCACGAAAATGCGCATTGATCTCTCCTTTTTCTTCTCGCGCCCGCGATCCACCAGATCCTCACAGGGCCCCCGACACTGCAGCCGGGTCCTCTCATCCAAAGGTGAAAACAAAGGCTTCGACGTCCCGATCAAGAAAGCGGATCTCGAACGTCCGCTCCCGCACGTCTCCCGACTGGCGTATGAGCTGATAGAGCCGCGTTTCCGAGACGGTCCCGTTGCCGTCGGCGTCGATGTCCGAACCGTGGTCCGCACCCGGCGCCACCCCGTCGACCTTCACCTGGAAGCGCACCTCCCTGCCGCTTGCTCCTGGTCCGAGAACGAGGTGGAGGTCCCGCGCGCTGAATCTATACGTGATCCCCCCGCCGGCCCGATTGAGCGTTGCTTGCTCCGCCCCCATCGTCCAGTTGCCGGCGAGACCCCACTGATTGAGCCGCAGTTCCTCCACCGTGTAGTCGCGCGCTTCATCGACCCCGATGCCTTCGGGCGAGATGAAGTTGGAGGCGCGCATGTACCCGATATAGTCCTCGCCAGACCCAAGGCGGGCGAAGTCCGGCGCGGCCTCGGCGCCCTGCGCATTCGGAGTAACAAGACCGCCGCCAGTCCTCCGGTCACCTGCCGCTTCCGCCAGCAGTTCCTGAATGACCCGCTCGGATCTCTCGTAATCGCCCTCACCGAAGTGAGAGTGCCTGATCCGCCCCTTTGCATCGATGAAATAATGAGCCGGCCAATAATTGTTCCCGAACGCGCGCCAGATCGCGAAATCGTTGTCGATCGCGACGGGATAGCCGATCTCAAAATTCCGGACCGCTCGTTTGACGTTGTCGATCCGCTTCTCGAAGGCGAACTCGGGCGCATGCACGCCGATCACGATCAGGCCCTGATCCCGGTACTTCTCCGCCCAGGCGCGAACATAGGGGACTGTTCGAATGCAGTTGATGCAGGAATAAGTCCAGAAATCGACGAGCACGACCTTGCCGCGAAGCTGCTCCGTGGTCAGCGGCTCGGAATTGAGCCACTCAACGGCACCATCAAGTGACGGGAACGTGCCCTCCACGGGCAGGTTGCTCTGGTATGCATTCCGCGCATCATTCGTCGCCGGCGCGATGCGGTTGCTTGCCACCGCTTCCGCGCGCGCGGAGTTGCCGCGCAGATGGTCAAGCAGCGACTGCTCAAGATTGGTGGTGCTCGCATAGGACAGGCGCGCCAGCAGCCCGGTATCGAGCCCGAGCGCAATGGCCGCGACGCCCGCCAGCACGGCGACGCCGAGACCCTGTCGAAGTCGCTCGCCGATACCGAGCGATTGCTTCATCGCCGCAAACACCCTTCCTCCGACCACAACCGCCAACGCCAGCGAGGTAGCCGCGCCCGCCGCATAGGCGGTGAGCAGAAGCGTCGTTTCGACGTTGGCCCCGTGGAGGGCGGCACCTGTCAGCACCAGTCCCAGAATCGGCCCGGCGCAGGGCGCCCACAGAAGTCCGGTTGCGACGCCGAGAAGAAAGGATGCTCCGACACTCCCCTTCTGCCCGGCCGCCCTTTGCGAAAGCCGGTTGCCGAGCGCAACCGCCGGACGGGTTACCACCGCCGCCACCCGCGGCGAAAGCAAGGTCACCCCGAAGACGGCCAGCACCGCGATCGCCGCATATCGGCCGATCTCATTGGCCTGCACCGCCCACTCTCCGCCGAGCGCGGCAAGCGTCGCCACGCCGGCGAATGTCACGACCTTGCCAAGGAGCATCGGCAGGACGCTCCGGGCGAATGGCTGACCGGCCCGAGAAAAGACGAATGGCAAGACCGGAAGGATGCAGGGGCTGACAATGGTCAGCACGCCCGCGAGAAAGGCTATTGTGAAAAGGATCATTGTCGTTCCTCTGCAGTGGAGCAACGCCTTCTTGCGTTGATCGCTTGACGCTCACTGCAGAGGATCAGCCGGACGTATCCGGGATGTGTCCTGTTTCAGGGGGATCTGTATCGGAATGCAGGTGCCGACGAGGGCAGATCCGGCGCGGACCCCGCGGCTCGCGCCGGACCAGAACTCGATCATTTCATTGTCTCCTTGAGCCAGCGAAATGATCTGACGCTTTGAAACTATCCAACTCCGGGCGGAAAACCGTTAGGCACTTGAATTGCGCTACGCCTGCAGAAGCTTGAGCAATTCCCTGGCAGCAGAAGTCGACGACGACGGGTTCTGCCCGGTGATCAGCCGGCCGTCCACGATCGTGAAATCCGCCCAGTCGGCAGCCTTTTCGTAGCGGCCGCCGAGGCGTTTCAACTCGTCCTCGACGAGGAAAGGCACGACGTCGGTCAGTTGCACCGCCTCCTCCTCGGAATTGGTAAAGCCGGTGACGCGCTTTCCCTTGACGATCGGTTGTCCCTGATAGGTTACCTTTCGCAGGACAGCCGGGCCATGACAGACGGCGGCAACCGGCTTGCCGGCGTTGTAGAAGTCCTCGATCAAGGCAATCGAGTTCCTGTCGTTGACGAGGTCCCACATCGGGCCGTGGCCGCCGGGATAGAAGACCGCGTCGAAACCGTTCGCTTTGACGTCGCCGAGCTTTGCGGTGTTCGCCAGTTCCTTCTGAGCTGCCGTGTCCTCCTTGAAGCGCGCCATCGCCTCGGTCTGGTTGGCCGGATCGTCGCTCTTCGGATCGATCGGCGGCTGGCCGCCTTTGGGCGACGCGACGGTGATCTCGGCCCCGGCGTCCTTGAACACATAATAGGGCGCGGCGAACTCCTCGAGCCAGAAACCGGTCGGCTCGCCGGTATTGCCGAGCTGATCATGCGACGTCAAAACCATCAGGATCTTCATCGTCATTCTCCCTCTGTTGAGGCGTGCCCAAATGCGGGATCGCCGGGATTATTCTCGAACTCGGGGCACTGGACCGCTTGGATGCCTCGATGGCGCAGCCCGACCTTCGCTTCGCAGCCTATTCCTGATGCTTGGCCGTATGTTGGCCACTGCCGCCTCCGTCGCTATATTTACTTCATGCCATCTTCGGGTGAATACTTGCCGATCGGCAGTCACTCTCCCGCGGATCGGTAGAATAGATGGATCGCATCGATGCAATGAAAGTCTTCGTCACGGCGATCGACGAGGGCAGCCTCGCCGGTGCGGCACGCCGGCTGAAGCGATCACCAACGGCGGTCAGCCGGGCGCTGAGCTTTCTGGAAGCCCATGTGGGCGTCGAGCTGCTGCATCGAACGACCCGCACGCTCAAGCTAAGCGAGGCCGGCCAACGCTATGCAGCCGCCTGCCGGAGGGTGCTCGTCGATCTCGAGGAAGCCGACATGCTCGCCGGCGGGGAGCGCTCGGCTCCTCGTGGAATGCTGACGATTTCGGTGCCGCCGATCCTTGGGGAAGAGGTGCTGCGCCCCATTCTGGACGATTTCCTTGACCTCCACCCGGCCGTTTCCGCCCAGCTTCTCCTCCTCGATCGTTTCGTCAACCTGGTGGACGAAGGCGTCGACATCGCGTTGCGCATTGGCCATCTTGCCGATTCGTCACAGATCTCCACGCGGCTCGGGGGCGATGTGCGGCGTGTCGTGGTCGCCTCACCTCGCTACCTTGCCAATCATCCCCGCATCGAGGAGCCGGCCGATCTTGCCAGGCACCAGATCGTCGCGTTCACCAATTTCGGTCTCGATTCGTGGAACTTCACGCCGGCAGACGGGTCGTCCATCCCCCGGACGGTCCAGTTCACGCCGCGGTGCATCGTCAACAGCGTGCGCGCCGCGGCTGCTTCCGCCGTTGCCGGCCACGGCCTGACCAGGCTCTATTCCTACCACGTCGCGGAATATGTGAAGGACGGGCGGCTGAAGATCGTGCTCGCAGACGCCGAGCATCCGCCGCTGCCTGTTCATCTCATCGCACCGCAAGGCCGTATGTCGGTGCCGAAGGTCCGCGCCTTTGTCGATTTCGCCGCGCCGCGTCTGCGCTCCGAATTTGCACGCCTCGCGGTGGAAGCCGGTACCCTCGGTTAATTATGCCGAGATACGGTCGACTGTCTGTCAATCGGCGCCAATTCTCCCGATCAGCGGATGGATCTAAAACAGTTGCACCAACGCCGAGGGCGGAGGGCAGGTCGCTGAAGCGACTGCTGCAATCGAAAAGGATCACATCCATGAGCACTCAACAGAAAGTCGTTATTATCACCGGAGCATCGCAGGGGATCGGCGCCGGATTGGTTCGCGCCTACCGTGACCGGAACTACCGCGTTATCGCCAGTTCTAGGTCGATCAAGGAGAGCGCCGACCCGGACATCCTCGTGGTGCCGGGCGACATCAGCAGGCCCGAGACCGCAGAGCGAATCGTGCGCGAAGGGATCGAACGCTTCGGCCGCATCGACTCGCTGGTCAACAATGCCGGCGTCTTCCTCGCCAAGCCGTTCATCGAAATGACCCAGGAGGACTATGACCACAACCTCGGAGTCAACGTTGCCGGCTTCTTCCACATCACACAGCGCGCCGCGGCGGAGATGCTGAAGCAGGGTTCGGGCCATATCGTCAGCATCACCACCAGCCTCGTCGACCAGCCAATGGCCGGCATGCCCTCCGCGCTCGCCTCCTTGACCAAGGGCGGCCTGAACGCGGCGACCCGGTCGCTGGCGATGGAATTCTCGAAGAGCGGCGTTCGCGTCAACGCGGTCTCGCCGGGCATCATCAAGACCCCGATGCATGCGCCTGAGACACACGCGACGTTGCACGCGCTGCATCCGGTTGGCCGCATGGGCGAAATTCGCGACATCGTCGATGCCGTCCTCTACCTCGAGACCGCAGGCTTCGTGACCGGCGAAATTCTCCACGTCGACGGCGGCCAGAACGCTGGCCGTTGGTAGCACGACAGCGCCCGTAAGCCGAAACGGCCCCGGTCGCGATCCAATCAACGACAGAAGCAATTCCCGAAAGGAGACTGCGATGCCTATCGTCACCGTACAGGTTACCCGCGAAGGAACGACACCAGACCGCAATTCGGTTACCGCCGAGGAAAAGGCTGCCATCATCAAGGGCGTCAGCGAGGTGCTCTTCGACGTCCTGAACAAGCCGCTCGAATCGACCTACGTGGTGATCGAGGAGGTCGACCTCGACAATTGGGGGTGGGGCGGGCTTCCAACAGCGCAGTATCGCCGTCAGCGGGCCGCGGCCGCAAGATCCTGATGCGATGCGGCCATTCATGAGCTCGCAGCCCGCCGCTTCGCCCCACAGGCGGCGGGCATTGCGGATACATGGGGGACCGATGTCCGGAAACGGCAAAGGCGCCCGGGAGGGCGCCTTTTGTGGATTGTTGGTTGCGGGGGCAGGATTTGAACCTGCGGCCTTCAGGTTATGAGCCTGACGAGCTA
>NZ_JASKLR010000002.1:436527-567528 GCF_030124325.1 Sinorhizobium sp. 8-89 | reverse complement strand
GGCAACGTGGTGACGGACGCCGGCGGCAGCTTCCGCAGCCAGCAGGTTCCGGCCTGACGTCTCGAAGAACTCGAGCACGGCCTTGTCTTCCCACACCGGTGCGTTCGCCACGTCGACGACGATATCGGCGCCGTCGAGCGCTTCGGCCAATCCCTCGCGGGTGATGGTGTTCACGCCAGTATTGGGCGCGGCTGCGAGCACGTCATGGCCGCGCTCGCGGAGGTTCTTCACAAGTTTCGATCCGATGAGGCCGGTGCCTCCGATGACGACGATCTTCATGGCTTCTCTCCCTTTCTCCCGACCGCAACCATTGCCGTCGATGTCCGTGGAGAGTGCCTCGGCGCTCGAGGGAAGTCCTTGCGGCGGGCTTGAATTACCCTTGAGGGAAGCTTGGTTATTCGTCCAAGACGGGTTGTCCGATGGGGGTGGAATGCTCTGGCTATTTTCCTTTCATTGAAACCACAGTAGACGACAGTAGCGTGATGGAACTCGGCGCATGCTTTTTTCGTCCTCATCAATCGAGCTGCGGCGCACGGCCGCCCGCCTACCCACCTCATCTCTGTGCCTGTCACAGGGATCCAGCCACGGCGCGTCGGCGCCGTGATTAACTCCGTCTGGCAGTGCAGATGCTGCGAGAGCTGCGCCCGCTTCAGCTGTGTGCGAGATTCTCCCGCGCCCAAGGACTTGGGCGCGCTGGATTCCTGTGACGAGCACAGGAAAGAGGGGGGGAGAAGCCTTGCGGTACCGCAACCGACGAAGCAGCGGCTGGCTACTGTCGTGTGCTGCCCGATGCTCTTTCCGGACGGAAAACCGCTACACACTTTTCCAGGAATCGCCATAAGCACGTCTTGCCGTGCTATCAAGGGACGGAAGCGTTCGCCAGGGGATGCCGAAGTGCAGTTCATGTTTGGAGACTACGTGCTCGATCCGGAGCGCCGGGAGCTGACTCAGCGCGGGCAGGTCGTGGCCGTTGGGCCGCAGGTCTTCGATCTGTTGCTGCATCTCGTCAGGAATCGCGACCGCGTCGTCAGCAAGGACGACCTGCTCCAGGCGGTGTGGGGCGGCCGGATCGTCTCGGAATCGACGATCACCAGCCACATCAACGCGGTTCGCAAGGCAATCGGCGACAGCGGCGAAGAGCAGCGCCTCATCCGGACGGTGGCCCGCAAGGGCTTCCGCTTCGTCGGCGAGATCATGGGAGGCGAGATCGGCGAACAGCGACAGCACGGGGGCCTACGCGTCTTCGAACAGGCGGCGCCGGAAGAGAAGGAACCGCCGCCGGCCGCGCTCGTCCTTCCGGAAAAACCCTCCATTACCGTCCTGCCCTTCCAGAACCTCAGCGGCGACCCGGAGCAGGATTATTTCGCCGACGGCGTGGTGGAGGACATCATCGCGGCCCTGTCGCGCATCCGCTGGCTGTTCGTCATCGCCCGCAATTCGAGCTTCACCTACAAGGGCCGCGCGGTGGACGTGAAGGAAGTCGGCCGGGAGCTTGGCGTGCGCTACGTGCTGGAAGGCAGCGTGCGCAAGTCCGGCAGCAAGGTGCGCATAACCGGGCAGCTCATCGATGCCACGACCGGGACGAATCTCTGGGCGGAGCGCTTCGAAGGCACGCTCGACGACATCTTCGAACTGCAGGACCAGATAGCCGAAAGCGTCGTAGGCGCGATCGCGCCGCAGCTCGAACGGGCGGAAATCGAACGCGCCAAGCGCAAGCCGACGGAAAACCTCGACGCCTACGACTATTACCTGCGCGGCATGGCGAAGCTGCACAGCGGGACGCGCGAAGCGATCGAGGCGGCGCTGCCCCTGTTCTACAAGGCGACCGAGCTCGATCCGGAATTCGCCTCCGCCTATGCCGCGGCGGCCTGGTGCCATTTCTGGCGCAAGTTGAATGGCTGGACGACCGACCGGGCACGGGAGATCGCCGAAGGCGCGCGCCTCGCGCGGCTGGCGGTGGAACTTGGCCGGGATGATGCGGTAGCGCTGACAAGAGGCGGGCACGCGCTCGGCCATCTCGCGGGCGACCTCGACGGCGGCATCGCGCTCATCGACAGGGCCCGGCTGCTCAATCCCAACCTCGCTCCCGCCTGGTTCCTCGGCGGCTTCCTGCGTGTCTTCCGTGGTGAAACGGAGAGCGCGATGGAGAATTTCGCCCATGCCGTTCGCCTGAGCCCGCTGGATCCGGAGATGTTCCGGATGCAGGCCGGGACGGCGCTGGCGCACTTCTTCGCCGGGCGCTTCGATTCCGCCTTGGCCTGGGCGGAAAAGGCGCTGGGGAACCTGCCCAGCCTCCTGATTGCGGTCGCGCTGGTGGCGGCGAGCCACGCGCTTGCCGGGCGCAGCGACGAAGCCCGGCAGGCGATGCAGCGCCTGCGCGCGCTCGACCCGTCGCTGCGGGTCTCCAGCCTCAAGGACTGGCTGCCGATCCATCGCCCGGAGGATCTTGCGCGCTTGGCGGACGGCCTGCGACTGGCCGGGCTGCCGGAGTGATGAACGCGCCGCGGGTTCTACTCGTGGTCGCCGAAATCTGACGCCGATCTACCGATTCAGTTCCGGAAACACCCGCTCGATGAAGTTCGGATTGAGCTTCTCGCCGAACAGGCAATCGATCGGGGGTGTGGCAGCGGCTCGCCGCAGGCTCCAGGCAGGCGTGCGGCCGCTTACCTCCAGGAGCAGCTTCTGGCGGACGGCGATCGCAAAGTCCTCCGCCTCGTGCACCGGAATCATGAAGGAGCCGGGGCCGCCGATGACGCATTCCGAATAATACTGATCGAGCGGAACGGCCGAATTGGAGGGGCGGATGATGATCGCCAATCCATTGATGACGATCCCGCGCTCCAGGGCGGCGGCGCGCGCGGGCGCGACCGGCGGTCCGACGTTGTTGTGCCCGTCGCCGGAAAGATCAATGACGCGGCGCACCCCGGAGTAGGCATTGGACTCGATCAGTTTGGTCCCGAACAGGATCGCGTTGGAGATCGAGGTGCCGCGCCGGGTGCCGACCGGGCGGGCTTCGAGCCGGGCGGCGAATGCTTCGGCGTCCTCGACGTCGTCGATCACCTGCCAGGCCAGCACCGATGCTTCGTTCACCAGCCCCGCCCATTCAAAATAACCGATGGCAATACGCCCCAGATAACCGCCCTTGATGGCATTGATGAAGTCCGGATGTCGGAGTGCCTCCAGGTAGCCGAGGCGCTGCACGCGCGCCTCCTCCATGTCCATCGAGCCCGACATGTCGACCGCCAGCACGAGTTCCAGGTCGACATCCGCAGACGCCGCATCCGGAGGTGCGGCGGCCGCCTGCATCGGGATTCCAGTGAGAAACAGGATCAACGCCAACACGCGCAACATCGCATCAGCCCCCTCATCATGTTTTCGCAAGAGGGTATCACAAGATCACCGGGTCGCGTTAGCCACTGCGAGGGCCTTGCCTCGTCGGTTGCGGTACAGGGCTTCTCCAACCATCCTCATTCCTGTGCTTGTCACAGGAATCCAGTCAGCCCAAGTCCTTGGGCTGAAAAGACTCTTCCGCGCCGCTGACACGGCGCTGCTGGATCCCTGTGACAAGCACAGGGATGAGGACGATAAAAAGCATCCGCCAAATCCAATTACGCTACTGTCGTGTACTGTGGCGTCCCAATCCCAAAAGACCCGGCGCTGTAGGCTTATGACTTCACGACGGTTTTTACCTTCGCCACGGCTTCGAGCGTGCGATGGACCGGGCATTTGCCGGCAATTTCGGCGATCTTGCCGCGAAGCTCCTCGGAAATCTCGCCGTCGATGGAAATGACACGTTCGAAATGGTCGATCCTGGCGCCGCCGCTGCGTTCCGCTTCGGTGCACTCCTCGCAGTCCCTGGCATGGATCTTGGCATGGGAGACGTCAACGCCGATGCGCCCGAGCGTCAGCTTCTTGTGATCGGCGTAGAGGCGCAGCGTCATGGAGGTGCAGGCGCCGAGCGCGATCGACAGGAAGTCATAGGGCGAGGGTCCGGAATCGAGCCCGCCCACGTTTTCAGGTTCGTCGGCGAAAAGCCGATGGCCGCCTGCCTGAACCGCGTTCTGAAACTTGCCTTCGCCCGTTTCCGTCACGCGGACATGTTCGATCGGCTCCGTGCCCTGCGGCGCGTCGGCGGCGAGATAACGCGTCATCCATCCCGAAATGACCCTCCCGGCGAAGGCCGAGTCTTCAGGGTCGGTGAGCAGGTGGTCGGCCTTGTCCAGCGAAACGAAACTCTTGGGGTGTTTGGCCGCGAGGAAGATTTCATTGGCGTTCTCGATCCCGACCGTCTGGTCCAGCGGCGCGTGAAGGATGAGGAGCGGTTTTTTCAGGCTCGCGACGGCGTCCTTGATGCGCTGCGCGCGCGCGTCCTCGACGAATTGCTTTCTGACAAGGAACTTGCGCCCGGCGAGATCGACGTCGGCTGCGCCGCTCGCCTCGATCTCCTCGAGGCTCGTTCCGAAGTTCTTCAGCACATGGCCGACATCGGCCGGCGCGCCGATCGTGGCAACAGCGCGCAATTCGGGAATGTCCTTGGCGACCGCCAGGACCGCTGCGCCGCCGAGCGAATGGCCGATCAGCAGCGCCGGCGCCTGATAATGTTGACGGAGATAGTCGGCGGCCGAAAGCAGGTCGGCGACATTGGAGGAGAAATTTGTCGAGGCGAATTCGCCTTCACTCGATCCGAGGCCGGTGAAATCGAAGCGCAGCACCGCGATCCCCTCGCGCGCAAGCTCCGCCGCAATGCGGCGCGCTGCCGCCAGATCCTTCGAACAGGTGAAGCAATGGGCAAAAAGCGCGTAGGCGCGCAAGGGCCCGTTGGGCAGATCGAGGCGGGCGGCAAGGATTGCGCCGGAGTGACCGGAAAACTGGAGCCGTTGCGTGTTGAAAGCCATGGTGACGCTCCTTCGCTCAAGGCCATCTCATTGTTTCATTGAGACAGTGAAGTGATCTAACGCTTTGAAACTTAGCAATTCCGCACGGAACCGTTGCTTTACAGGACCAGTAATCTCAGAACAGCGCGTAGTCCGACAGTTCGATCGTGACGGCGTTGAAATCGCGGTCGAGAGTGCGATCCGGCTTGAGTGTGAACACGCTGCGGCGGGTCGGGTACTTCAGTCCGTCTACGTCGACGTAATCAGATATGAAGTGTGCAGCCGGCGTGTCCGCCCACACATCAACCGTATAATCGTGACGGCGCAGCAGCCCATCCGCACCGAAGTAGAAGCGCTGTTCCCGCGTGTGGCTGTGTACGCTTTCCGGGAACAGCACGGCTACCCCGCGAAGCGTCTCATCTTCGTTCTCGATCGAAGCAATGTCGCGAGCTTCATAGCCGGGCTCGCCGAAAACGAACGGCGTCGCATGGTACGTCCACATGGCATAGCCGTTGAAGTAGGCGAGGTTCAGCGGGTCCCATTGTCCGTTGAAGCTGCTATCGAACGCTTCACGTCGGTTGTTTCGCTCGGCGATAACAGAGCCATCCCCGGCAGTGATCTCCACATGGTCGGGGGTCCAGGTCATCGTCCAATCCGGTTCTCCAAAGGGAGTAACTCGGGTCCACTGCCGGTGGAACTCGCTTGTTGCACGCCGCGGCACAGGGATCAAAGGAGCGCCTTTCAGCTCCCATAGCTTTCCACCGGTCAGTATGGTCGAGGCAATACCCTTGAACTTGCGCCAGTGGTCGTGCCCGCCATGCGCTTCCAGAGCCTCTTCCAGCAGCGGGTGCAACTTGCCATGCATCGATCTTCTCCTAAATTGGGATCGCGACGACTATTTGACGCTCCTGACCTTTGGGCGCTTGCAGCGACGTATGCCTTCCGCGCCTTCCAACGTGGAATCCGCCCGGATGTCGCAAGAGACGGCTCCTGAACGTGAATGGGCCGAGGATAGCACCTTTTGTGGCCCAAATCTTTTTGGGCGGACAGCACTTCAATCGTTCGGCGATCTTGTTCGCCTTGGAAGTGCAGGCGCTCTCAATGAGCGACGTCATGGTGATTGACATACCGTCGCTTCCGGGCTGCCTCGATGAGCAGCTACGAACGCGACAACAAACGCCGCGGCCGGAGACAGGCGGCCGGTTATTCGGCCGCCGAGCGCCGGGGCAGCACCCAGTTTGGGCGCGGGAAGTGGCAGGTGTAGCCGCTGGGGTAGTTCTCCAGGTAATCCTGGTGCTCCGTCTCCGCCTCCCAGAAGTCTCCCACCGGCTCGACTTCGGTCACGACCTTGCCCGGCCACAGGCCCGAAGCCTCGACGTCTGCAATCGTGTCCTCGGCAACTCGCTTCTGCTCGTCGTCGACATAGTAGATCGCCGAGCGGTAGGAGGTGCCGATGTCGTTGCCCTGTCGGTTCTTCGTGGTCGGATCGTGGATCTGGAAGAAGAACTCCAGAATCCGCCTGTAGCTGATCTTCTCGGGATCGAAGATTATTTCGATGCCTTCGGCGTGGGTACCGTGATTGCGGTACGTCGCGTTCGGCACGTCGCCGCCAGTGTAGCCCACGCGGGTCTCGATGATGCCGGGGAGCTTGCGGATCAAGTCCTGCATGCCCCAGAAGCAACCACCAGCCAAAACAGCTCTCTTGGTCATTTGATATCCTCTACCTGGTTGATATAGGCGCCGTAGCCCTCGGCCTCCATTTCCTCGCGCGGAATGAAGCGCAGCGCGGCGGAATTGATGCAGTAACGTAGTCCGCCCCGGTCTTCAGGGCCGTCGGGAAACACATGACCGAGATGGCTGTCGCCATGCACCGAGCGGACCTCGGTGCGGATCATGCCATGCGAGTTATCCCTGAGTTCGTTGACATTTGCCGGTACGATCGGCTTGGTGAAGCTCGGCCAGCCGCAGCCGGAATCGAACTTGTCGGCCGAGGCGAACAGCGGCTCGCCGGAAACGATGTCGACATAGATTCCCGGCCTTTTGTTGTCAGTGTACTCCCCGGTGAAGGGGCGTTCGGTGCCATTCTGCTGGGTCACCCGAAACTGCTCGGGTGTAAGCTTGCTAACCGCTTCGTCGGTCTTTCTATAGGTCATTTTCCTTGTCTCCGTTGCTGGATTTGTTGCCTGAATATGGCGAGCGGTGATGAGGATTCCCAATATCGGATGTGCATAGATTCCATAGCCGAGCGACAGACGCACCCGCTCACGACCAGTCGTGCCGGGCCGCCAGCTGCGCGATCTTGCGGATCTCGAGCGGCGTGCCGGAACCGGAGACCGTCACAAATACCAGTTCGCGCTCCAGGGAAATCCCTTCCACCGGACGGGTAACGATGCCCTGCACGACGATGGACCGCTCGGGCATGATGCAGATCGCACGACCCTCGGCGACCACCTGCTGGACCCAGTCCTCGCGGTCGGCACTGAAGCGCGGCTGCATGACCGCATCATGGTCCATCAGGTGCTCGGTGATCTCGGTGTGGAACTCGCAGGCCAGCCGGTCGACGTACGGATAGGCGGCGATCGCCTCGGTGCTGACGACATCCTTTCCCGCCAGCGGATGGCTCTCCGCGCAGGCGAGGAGGAACCGCTCGCGAAAGAGCGGCACGACGTCGAGCTTGGGGTTGGGGCGCGGCGCCCGCGGCAGGATAGAGGCGTGATACTTGCCCGAAAGCACTTCGTTCGCGCCTTCGCCGGCCAACAGCTGATGCAAGTTGATCTTCACGGAAGGAAGCTCGCCAAGCGCGTCGTCAAAGAATGCGGCAAATGCGGCAGGGCCAATGGTCGGGGCGACAGCGATATCGAGAATACGGCGCCGGCCGAGCACCGTGCTTTCGGAATGCTCGCGCACGTTTCTAAGCGCGAGCTCAATGCGCATGAACTCGGCCTGGACGTCGCGGCCGAGCGCGGTCAGGCGGCTGTCCTTGCCGTCGCGATAGATCAGCGGGCTGCCCAGGTCTTCCTCGAGGCGCTGGATTGCCCGCGTGAGACTGGGCTGCGAGACACCGCTTCGACGCGCGGCTTCGGTGAAGTTCAATGTTTCAGCCAGATTGAGAAAGTACCTGACCTGATTGATGTCCATGGATCGGTCTCGCTTGGGCTTGGATTGAACGGCCATGATCTCGGCAAGGGGAGACAGCGGCCGGACACCGGTTGTCACTCCGGCGCCGTTCGAATGCAAGGGCAGCCGGAAGGTGTGTGGAAAGCGCGGACCTCCGCAGATGAACTGCGGGCGGGTCCGCGCTTCGCCAAGGGGCTGGCGCGTCGGCGGTGATCCCCTACACTTACGCTCCAACCATCTCCGCTTCACGCGGCTCGATCGCCCGGGCGACCGGATCTGGCGACTGCTCGGCCAGGAATTTCTCGGCTTCAAGGGCCGCCATGCATCCCATTCCGGCGGCGCTGATGGCCTGACGGAATACCGGGTCGATGACATCGCCGGCGGCCAGCACCCCGGGGACAGTTGTTTTCGTCGACCAGGAGCCGACCTTGATGTAGCCGTCCGCATCCATGTCGAGCTGGCCGCGAAACAACGCGGTTGCCGGATCGTGTCCGATCGCGACGAAAAGGCCGTGCGTGGACAGCTCCTTCACGTCGCCCGTCTTCACGTTGCGGATCCGAACGCCGGTCACCGACTTCGTCGGCTCGTGCTCGCCGATAACCTCGTCGACGACGTGGTTCCAGACGACTTCGACGTTCGGTTTAGCCAGGAGACGGTCCTGCAGGATCGACTCCGCGCGGAAACGATCGCGGCGATGAACGACCGTGACCTTGGAGGCAAGGTTCGACAGGTAGAGCGCTTCCTGCACGGCTGTGTTACCGCCGCCGACAACGACCACTTCCTTGTTTCGATAGAAGAAGCCGTCACAGGTCGCGCAAGCCGAGACGCCGAACCCATTGAATGTCTTCTCCGAGGGCAGGCCAAGCCAGCGGGCCTGGGCTCCCGTCGCGATGATGAGTGCATCGGCGATGTACGTGTCGCCGGAGTCGCCCTTGAGACGGAACGGGCGCTCGGAAAGATCGACGGAGGTGATGATATCGTACACCACCTCGGTGCCGACATTCTCCGCCTGCTGCCGCATCTGCTCCATGAGCCACGGGCCTTGAACGGGTTCGGCAAAGCCGGGGTAGTTCTCGACATCCGTCGTGATGGTGAGCTGGCCGCCCGCCTGCAGCCCGGTCACAAGGAGCGGTTTCAGGTTGGCGCGGGCAGCGTAGATGGCGGCGGTATAACCGGCCGGTCCGGCCCCGATGATCAGGACCCTGGCATGATGCGTGTTCATGAGGTGATCTCCTTCTGCGTCACGGTCTGGGATCAGCCGTGACGCAGTCTCGGGGTTCATTGGTCGTATTGCCGGCGCGCGACTATGTCGATTTCGTTGCGGGTAATGCCGACATCATCGAGCAAGTGATCGTTCAATTGCGTGAACGCGCGAAGGGTCCGGCGATAGCGCTGGTGGGCGCGGATCTTAGACAGAACAAAGGTCAAATACATAGGACGTTCCTTTCGTTGAACCGACCGGCACGGCCGATCTGGGAATGGTGATTTCTTTCACTGCAATTTCGGGACGCGGGCGGAGGCGGGGCTCCGCCCTCGTTTTCGGTCAGGCCTTGGTTGAGCGGAGTGCCGCGAGCGAGTCGACGGCAATCCAGAGGGAGAGGGCGAGCAGGCCGATGTCCTTGAGCAGGAACTGACCGGCAGCGACCGAGATCGCCGGAAAGCCGAGCTCCGGCACGGCGACCCCCGGGGTCGTCACCATGAAGCTGAGCGTGGTCGCGAACAGCCCGGCCGAGAGCAAACCGCCGACGAGCGAGTAAACCGGGTTGACGAGCCGTGCCGCGATCAGCGCGCCGATGCTGAGTTCGAGGAAGCCGAGAAGGCTTGAGAAGTCCCTTACGCTGAAGAGGGAGTAGGTCCAGCTCAACATCGGACTGTTGCCGACCAGGCCGGTTAGCCCTTCCGCTTCATAAGCGGTGAACTTCATACCGCCGAACCAGCCATAGATCACGACCAGCGAAATATAGAGGCCAGCCGCGCTGACGGCCCGACCGTGGTGCTCGGCCAGATCGAGGGAAACGGCGCGAGCCTGCGCGCGC
This sequence comes from Sinorhizobium sp. 8-89, assembly GCF_030124325.1. Taxonomy (GTDB): domain Bacteria; phylum Pseudomonadota; class Alphaproteobacteria; order Rhizobiales; family Rhizobiaceae; genus Sinorhizobium. The sequence continues at coordinate 557,501 of NZ_JASKLR010000002.1, read as the reverse complement.
GGATGGGGCGCGGCGCTGCGGATAGGAACACGAGGCATTGTCTTCTCCTTGGGTTATCCGCGGTGGGCGATCCGCCCGGCTGACGCGGGATAAACGATACCGATCTGTATCGAATGAAAGAAGAAGTATACCGATCTGTATCGTTTGGCAAGAGCGAGTTCTGAATGGATCCCGACCTTGTTCCCTAGGGAACTCTTCTTCTTCGAGGCTGCCGTGAGCCGAAGGAGGTGCTCGCTGCAGGGAAATGTCGCAGAAAGCCCCTTGTATTTGCTTTCCGTGACCGCTAAGAAACGATACAGACCTGTTACGTATTGCGAGGACGATAATGCGCCGTTCGGAAATCCGGGACCACCTGCTCGAAACCGCACTGCGGCTGTTCAACCAGCACGGCTATCACGCGACGGGCATCGACCTGATCATCGCTGAGGCGGGGGTGGCCAAGACGACGCTGTACCGGCACTTCGAAACCAAGGAAGACCTGATCCTGGCCGCGCTCGAACGGCGCGACGAGGAGGACCGCAATGCCATGCGTGCCTTTGTCGAGCAGCATGCGAGCGATCCGGCCAAGCGCCTGCTGACGACGTTCGATTTCCTCGAGGCCTCGGTCCGCGACAAGCAGTTCCGCGGCTGCATGTTCGTGAGTGCGGCGGGGGAGCATAAGGACACCGTCAATCCCGTGTTCCGCGCTGCAGTGATGCACAAGCGCCTGACAATCGCCTATTTTGAGGAACTCGCCCATGCGGCGCGGTTTGCGGAGCCGAAGCGGATCGCGAACGAGATCAACCTGCTGCACGAGGGTGCGATGGCCGTCGCACAGATGACCCGGATCGCCGAGCCTGTCCAGCAGGCCAAACGCATGGCAGGCCATTTGCTCGCGGCGGAAGAGCGATCTCCGTCAGCCCGGGGAGGGGACGCAGGACAGCGAACGCAGGCTTCCTGAACCTGTCGCTCCCATCAGCGTCCGGCCTTGCAGGGCGGAAGCCCGAGAGCCTGTGCAAGCGCGAACACCCCGCGCCGTCAGAGCAGGATTTCCGTATGGAGTTCCGACGGATCGGGCTCGGGATCATTGGTGGCAAAATCTGCCGCTGCGTTGACGGTCTCGCGCGTCTCGCTGTCCATCGCCTTTAGTTCGTCCTCGGACAGCTTCCACTTCTCGAGCAGACGCCGGCGTACCAGATCGATCGGATCCTGCTCCTCGCGAACGCGGGTCACCTCGTCCTTCGAGCGATACTTTGCCGGATCCGACATGGAATGTCCGCGGTAGCGGTAGGTATGCATCTCAAGGATGTACGGACCCTTGCCGGTGCGGGCATGCTCGATTGCGCCTTGAGCGGCTGCGCAGACGGCGCGGACGTCCATGCCGTCGACCGGCTCGCCGCGAATGCTGAAAGACACGCCGCGCTTCGAGAAATCGGTCTGGGCCGAGGCGCGGCTCATCTCCGTGCCCATGGCGTAGCGGTTGTTCTCGATCACATAGACAATCGGCAGCTTCCAGAGGGCGGCCATGTTGAAGCTCTCGTAGACCTGGCCCTGGTTGGCAGCACCCTCGCCGAAATAGGTCAGGCAGACATTGCCGTTTTCCCTATAGCGGTTGGCAAAGGCAATACCGGTGCCGAGCGACACCTGAGCGCCAACGATACCGTGGCCTCCATAGAAGTGCTTCTCCTTGGAGAACATATGCATGGAGCCGCCCTTGCCCTTCGACAGGCCGCCGCGGCGTCCCGTCAGCTCGGCCATGACGCCGTTCGGGTGCATGCCGCAGGCCAGCATGTGGCCGTGGTCCCGGTATCCGGTGATCACCTGGTCGCCCTCCTTCGTCGCCATCTGCATGCCGACGACGATGGCTTCCTGGCCGATGTAGAGATGGCAGAAGCCGCGGATGAGGCCCATGCCATAGAGCTGCCCGGCCTTCTCCTCGAAGCGGCGGATCAGCAGCATCTCGCGATAGGCATGCAACTCTTTATCCCTGCCGAATTTCGGTGCCATGGCTGTCTCCGATCCTGTGTCAATTCAGCATGCTTCGCCGAGGAGCCGAGGACAGTCAGATCCTGCGGGGCAGGTGTATTTGCGACTCGATGGGACTTGCGACGCCGTGCCTGAAGCTCCCGGCCGGGCCATATCCCTGTCGTGGAATTGCGACACTGTCCGGGCTGGTACCCTTGGCCATCGCGATCACGTTATGCCAGTGCTGAGGGATGGCCGGCTCCATGATAGTTCATTTTTCCGGAAGCGGGCATTTATGTTCCAAGCGGCCCCGCGCTTTGGCGGTCCAGCGCCGTCCGTCTGAAAACGCGCGGCGCTGCGGGGTGCGGCAAGGCGTCAAGCACCCTTCCACAGAAGCGGCCGTGGCGCGAAGCCGAGTTTTTCCTTCGCCCGGCGGTTGGACGCTCCGGTGAGGCGGGTGTGGTAGTAGACCGCTTCCTCGCCGGCCGATTTCAGCGCGTCCTCGACGCTCACGCGCGGAGGCACAGGCGCATCGACCCAGCGGGCGAAGGCCGGCAGCCATTCGGCGACGGGCAGGGGATCGTCGTCGACGACATTGTAGATCCCCGGCTCGGCGTCAAGCGATGCGACCGTCGCGGCGATGGCGTCGTCGATATGGACGAACGACCAGACGCCGTTTCCTTCGCCGATGATCGCCGACTCTCCCTTGCGCACCTGATCCGCGATGGCTCCCTCCGGCCGGTACCAGGTGCCGGGACCATAGAAGAAGCCGTAGCGCAGCACGACGCCCGCCAGCGACGGCGAGGCAAGCACCCGGTCCTCATAGGCGCCGATGGTGCGCGTGCTCTCGCCGATCTCGCCGGGCGCGTCGTATCTCAACCTGGCGGCCTCGTCGGCGAGCTCATCTGCCGGAGCCTCCAGGTAGAAGCCACGGGACTGCATGACGTAGCGGCCGACGCCGAGCTTCTCTGCCGCGGCGAGCAGATTGGCGCCGCCCTCGCGGTGAAGGCGCGTATCGTTCGGCATCGACTTGATGATGTCGGAGGGGTTGGCTGGAAGCCAGGTGAGCTGGTCGATCACCACGTCCGGTGCTGCCGCCTCGATCGCTTTATGAACCGCCTCCGGGTCGAAGGCATCGGCGAAAGACGCCGCCGCCCCGAGCTCGCGCAGCCGATCCGACCCCCGGCCGGGACGCGTCATGCCGGTCACCTGATGGCCGAGTGTCGTGAGCGCCCGCACCAGCGGCAAGCCGACGGCACCTGTAGCACCTGCAATGAATATCTTCATAGCCAACTCCCTGGTTTGGTGGCAGCCTGCTGCTGCCTAATCGGTTGCGGTAGGACAAGGCTCTCCCCTGACCCTCATCCCTGTGCTTGTCACAGGAATCCAGCCAGCCCAAGTCTTTGGGCTGAAGGGAGTCTTCCGCGCCGCGGACGCGGCGCTGCTGGATCCCTGTGACAAGCACTGGGATGAGGGCGGAGAAAGCATCCGTCAAAGCTTACGCAATGGCTGTGTACTTTGCGCTGGAGCCGTGAATTACCCCTAATGCCTTGAAATTACTAACTTCCTGACGGAATTGCTGTGGAGCGCTTCGACCATCTTTAGTTTTCAAGCGCAGCCTGTGGCGTATTGCGGAAACTGATCGCCATGCGGTTGTAGGTGTTCATCAGACCGATCGCGATCGTCAGATCGACGAGTTCGCGCTCTTCGAACACAGTCCGCACGGCCTCGTAGGCTTCGTTCGGCACGTTGGTCTCGGCAACGCGCGTGACCGTTTCGGCCCAGGCGAGGGCGGCCCGCTCACGCTCGTCGAAGAGATTACCGGCTTCCGCCCATGCCTGCACCAGCGCGATCTTCTCGATCTTCTGCCCCTTTTTAATGAGGTCGCGCGTGTGCATGTCGAGGCAGTAGGCGCAGTTGTTGATCTGCGAGATACGAAGATAGACCAGATCGACCAGCACCGGAGGCAGGCTGCTCTGCATGATGTAGCCGTAAACTCCGCCAAGGGCTTTGACGCCGGCCGGTGCGATCTGGTTGTAGTCGAGGCGCTTGCTCACTTCTTTTTGTCCTTAAGGTTGTTGCGTTGCTTGAACGTCGGTTCACTCGTGGGGGGTGGTGATGTTCTTTTCACCGCTGTCGTGGACGATGACCGCCAGCAGCCTTGCGGACTTGGTCTTGCTCGCATTGCGGCTGACGAGATGGGCGGACCCCGGCGGTTCGTACCAGCTCTCGCCGGCGCGGAAGGTCTCAGTCGGGCCGTCGTTTACCTTCGACTCGATTTCTCCGGAGAGGACATAGGCGAAGATGAAAGCCGACTTTGCGTGGTCGTGCGGGAGCGACGTTCCACCCGGCTCATAGTCAACGATGAGCGCGCTCAGCGTCTTGCCCGGAATGTTCGGTATCGCTTTTTCGAAGTGCGGCGTAACGGTTTCGCGAAGGTCATGCGCAGCGGCAGGCATTGCGATGGCGATTGCGATGGCGGCGCCGGCAGCGCCAATTACAGATCGTATGGTCATGATGACGGTTCTCCTTTGCGTTTGGTCTCGAAGGCGTTCTTGCCTTGCCTCCTAGAAATGACGGTTTCCTGGTTCTAAAAAAAGCACCAAGAACCGGCAAAAATCGTGTACTACGAGAGCATGGACCAGCCACTGAAACTGGAACTCGACCGGTCTGCGAAGACGCCGCTGGCGGAGCAGATACGAAAAGGGATCAGCACCGCGATCGAAAGCGGGGTGCTCGCCCCGGGCGCGCGTCTGCCGTCCTGGCTGGACCTCGCAGCCCAGCTCGGCGTCGCCCGCGGTACGGTGCGCACGGCCTACGAGAAACTGCTGGCTGCCCAGCTCATCGTCGCCTCGCGCGCTGCAGGAACACGCGTCGCGGATCAGCCTGCCGCCACCGCCCGGTTCGAGGAGCCGCCCGATCCCGGCTCGTTCATGCAGCAGTATCTGGAGATGACGGCGGGGCCGGCGATCTTCCAGATGGGCGTGCCTGCGCAGGAAATCTTTCCCGCGACGCTCTTTGCCAGAATCCGCTCGCAGGCGGTGCGCGCGGAATCGAGCGCGCCGGCGATCTATCCCGATCCGCGCGGCGAGCTGGAACTGCGGCGGGAAATCGCCGCCTATCTTGCCGTCGCGCGCCGCATCGAGTGCTCACCCTCCGAGGTCATCATTACCGGCGGATACGCGAACGGGCTCGGACTGGCGCTCCGCGTGCTCGGCCTCGAGGGACGGAAGGCCTGGGTGGAGGATCCCGGCTTCCCGTTCAGCCGGCGCGGTCTGGAACTCGCGAGACTGTCGCTCGCCCCGATCCCGGTCGATCAGGACGGCATCGATGTCGACCATGGTATCCGCCATGCGCCGGACGCGGCGCTGGTCGTGGTAACGCCGGGGCAGCAGGCGCCGCTCGGGCCTGCGCTTTCGCTGGCAAGGCGCCTGCGCCTTCTTGACTGGGCGGCCCAGACTGACGCCTGGGTGATTGAAGACGATTATCTCAGCGAATTGCAGCTCGACGGCCGCGCCGCACCGGCGCTCGCCTCGCTCGATCGCGCCGGGCGCGTCATTCACATCGGCTCCTTCAGCAAGACCATCAGCCCGGCGCTCAGGCTCGGCTTTCTCGTCGCACCACCGGCGCTGGCGCCCCGTTTTGCGGAGGTCGCGGCGTGCCTCGCGCCGCCTCCGGGGCCGGCGGTGCAGCTCGCAACCGCCGAATTCATGCGCGAAGGCCACTATATGCGGCATCTCAGGCGCACCAAGCGCGTCTATGCCGCCCAACGCGACGCCTTGCTGAAATGCCTTCCGCCAGCCGCCGGCGAGGTGACCGTCGCCGGACTGGCCGTGCTGCTGCGCCTGCCGGACGGCGCGCCGGACCTTGCCATCGTCAGGGAAACGGGGCCGTTCGGAATGGCCCCGGCACCGCTCTCGGTCTGGTACGCGTCGCCGGCTTCGGCGCAATCCGGCCTGCTGCTGGGCCTCGCGACGGCCCCGCAAAGGCAGCTCGCGAGGTCCTGCGACCGCCTGCTCGGGATCATAGGGCGGTTCACGTGACGCGCAGGAGGATGGAGAAGGATGACGCTCAACAGCAGCAGGAACGCGTCCTGAGCTGTGTTTGAGCTGCGAGGATTATCTCGAGCGTGGGGTGTCGGAACCTCGTCCAGCCAGTCGTCTTAAAGACGGACAAGCCATGGAGAACAACAATGACGATTACGATTACCGCCTTTGAACGGTCGCCGGATCGGGGCAAGGGTCTGGCGCGTGACATGCGCGTTCGCTGGGCGCTTGAAGAGGTGGGCCAGCCTTACGACGTTCGCCTCCTTTCGTTCAAAGCGATGAAGGAACCCGCGCATCTTGCGATTCAACCTTTCGGGCAGATTCCGACCTATGAAGAAGGCGATCTCGCCCTGTTCGAGTCGGGGGCGATCGTGTTCCATATCGCCGAGAGCCATCAAGGCCTGCTGCCAGACGAGGCGAATGCCCGGGCGCATGCGATCGCCTGGATGTTTGCCGCGCTCAACACGGTGGAGCCGCCGGTCTTCGACCGCGCCCTCTGCATGATCCTTGAGCGCGACAAGCCTTGGTACGAGCATCGCCTGCGGTACCTTGAAGACAGCATTCGCAATCGGCTGGACAAACTTTCCGCTCGCCTTGGCGATGCCGACTGGCTCGACGGTGCGTTCAGCGCCGGTGACCTGCTGATGGTGACGGTGCTGCTCAGGCTGAAAAAAGGATCGGACATACTGGAGGAATATCCGAACCTCTCCGCCTATGTCGCCCGCGCCGAAGCACGGCCCGCATACAAGCGTGCTTTCGACGCTCAGCTAGCGGTTTTCACCGCCGCATCGGCCGGCTGACAAAGGTTCGCGACGGGGCCGTGAGGCGACGAAGGCGTGCGTCTCCTTCGCAGGTGTTAAATGACGGAACCGAAGCACCCGGGCGAAGACAGAACCTCTTGAATCCAGTCGCAGATCATTGCCGCACTCTGCTCGGGCGCAATATCCGTGGTATCGAGCCGCAGCAGATGTTCAGCCCCGTCCTCCATCAAGGGCCCAAGCACTGCCGGCAATTCCCGCCGATCGGTCAGCTTGCCGAGAGGCGTGCGATCTTCGGAGGCTATCCTCTTGAGATGTTCCTCATCGGAGCAGGTGATCGTCACGGCAAAAAACCGGGAGCCCCGTCGGTTCGCGAGATCACGAATGATGCGCCAGTTTTCCTGTGCCCACTCTGAGCGCCCATAGGCGTTGGTCATGACTACGGGGACAGTGGGGGAAATTTCGGCGACCCTCTGGAAAGCGGCATCTCGCACGCTGCGGACCAGCGCGTAGAACTCCGGCGAGCGGAAATCTGTTAGCGAAAACGCGAGATTATAGATGGCGTGATTGTCCAGCAAGCGTCCATCGAGGCGTTCTGCAACGTGACGACCAATGGTGAGTTTCCCGACACCGGGCCACCCGTTCAGATGAATGATCATCGCTCCTCCAATCGCATTGTGCGGAAGGGGCCTTCCTTCGTAACCGCCTGGTTTCCAAGGCCGATCCGCCAGCTTTCATCCATCCGACCTAAGTCCGATGCGAGTGGGCAAAGGTCTTACTCCCATTGCAAGAATGTTCCGGCCGGTGACATAATCATAGGTTGAGGACCGAGGGAACGACGGCAGCCGATCTACTGCTGCTTTCTTCACCGGCTGAAAATCTCTCGTAGGATGTTGCGCTTGACCGCCCTGAGCGCCAGTGTTTCTGCGGTTGAACTACATAACCCGCCCTTCACGAGCGAGCGCCTCGCCTATATCCACTATTTCCGTGCAGTGGCAATTCTTCAGATTCTCGTTCTGCATGCATGTCGTGTCTTCATGATGCGCGGGTTTGATGAGCAAGTTCCTCCGTCGAACCTTTTCCTGATCATTAACGACATTCTTTTTCATGACGCAACGATGTATTTGGCGCTAATATCGGCAATAATTTTTTCAGCACGTCTCTCACGCAGGTCTGCACTCTATATTTACAAGCAACGATTCTGGAATATAGGCGTTCCGTATTTGGCAATGTCTATCTTCTTCTCGACGCTGATTTTCTTCCGATCAAGGGACGTTGTCGGAAGTCACGATTTCATCGCCTTTGCGAAGACGTTATCATACAACGTTCTTTGGGGCGAAGCCCAAAACACTTATTGGTATATCCCGGTCATTCTGATGCTCTGGGTGCTCAGTCCGATCCTTTACAGCCTCCTTAACACTGCCGCGAGATACCCGATGTTGATTGCGGCCGTTGTCTTGCCCCTGTTTTTCTCGCGGACAGGGACCAATGTTACGGTCTCTACGTGCATCTTCTTCACCGGCACCTACGTCATTGGCTTGTACATAGGTGAGGCACTCGAGGAGCGTTTGGGCGCGATCGCCCGATATCTGCCGGTGCTCGGCGTCGTCGCGGCCGTGACCACGGTTTTGCTCTGGTTCCTGTATACATACGGGATCGATAAATGGGGGCCGACGTCGCTGCGGGAGAGCGTGCATTTTGTCCAAAAGCTCTCGCTTGGCGCTATCGTCCTGGTCTGGCTCTGGCGATCGTGCGAGGGCCTCCCCGTCGTGATTGCACGCCCTTTGGACACAATCGCCTCTACCGCCTTCGGACTGTATCTCCTGCACGGCTTCATTTATCGCAGATTTCTTCGTATCGCGTCCGCGGTTTTTACTTCACCCGATTCGATCTGGAGTCTGATCGGCGGAGGAGCCATCATCTTCTGTCTCGGATTACTCAGCTGCCTGGCGATCATCTTCCTGTCGCGCAGGCTGCTTGGCAAACATTCACGCTTGTTGATCGGCACATGACGGCGTGGAAAGCGCCCCCTGCCGCTGCTAACCAGTGACATTCAAGGCGGAGACTGGGCCGATCGCGCCGGCCGTCCTTGTAAGCGGGAACGATCTCTCGGAACCCAAAGCCGGCTTGGCCGTTTGGTCCTCCATGATAGAAGATCCGATCCGGCGTTCGCTCAGCGCACTGGCGGCTGCGACCGCTCGTCCTCAAGCGTTTCTGGTCGTCATCGCCTACGGCGCGTTATGGCTGATCCTTGAGCCCGAGACCTTCGACATGCATGGCCTCGCCACGCTTATCGTGTGGATCATGACGCTGATAATTCAGCGCGCCGAGCACGGCGACACTCAGGCGATCCACGCAAAGCTGGATGGACTGCTTCACTCCGACGTCCGGGCGCCGAACAGGCTGGCGGAGATCGACGACAAGGAACCCGAAGACATCGAAGACGAGAGGCAGAAGAACAGCTAGCCACTCGTGCGCCTTCTCCCGCAAGGCGGGCCTCGGCAGCGCTGCCCGAGCGCGCCATCCACGGCATGCGTCGAGAACAACCAGATCATTGGTGAAAATCTCAAGTCTAGCATGCAGTTATATCTATCCACTCTAATATAATTTTCAAAGCAAATTGCAAGCAATAGCCAAATAAGTTCCGCGTTGCTAGGTGCATCGCATGTGTATACGTTCACAGGTATGTCAAGGTTATAGTTGAATATTGAAATTATATTTGCACCACTGCGGAGGATGAACGACATGGCCAGGATTGCAGGCTCCTACTCCAATGACATTTTGCGAGGCTCCGACGAAACCGACTACATCTGGGCTCTGCCCGGTTGGGACGATATCGATGCGGGTGGCGGCGACGACTTTGTCGATGGTGGTGACGGACGCGATGTCCTGACGAGTTCGAGCGGCTACGACCGCCTCGACGGGGGTGCGGACGACGACCAGATCGTCCTCATCGGCACGGGTGGTGCCGTTACCGGAGGCGTCGGCTACGACGGGTTGATCATCGATCTCTCCATGACTTCCGACCGGCTGGAGTTCAACGGGGAAAGCGGTCATGGCATCATCGGGTACGGCGGCGCGAACGAACGGCACATCTTCTTCCACGACACAGAGTGGCTGAGGCTCTCGGCGGGAAGCGCAAACGACCGCATCAAGGGCACGGTGGGCGGCGACACCATCTCGACCGGCGCCGGCGACGATGTCGTCGAAGGCGGAGCCGGGCGTGACATCATCACCAACACGGGCGGCCACGACCGCCTCGACGGCGGCGATGGAAACGACCGGTTCGTCCTCGTCGAAGCAGGTGGCACCGTCTTCGGCGGCAGCGGCGACGATGTGCTGGCGATCGATCTGTCCGTGACCTCGGATCCGGTGGTGTTCAATGGCGAGAACGGCCACGCCATCCTCGGCTACCAGACGCCCGCCGAGCGGCATCTTTTCTTCCGCCACGACGGCGTCGAGCAGATCCAATTGACGACGGGAAGCGGAAACGACCGTATCCAGGGAAGCGTCCTTGGAGACGTTATCCAGACGCAAGCCGGCAACGACGTCGTCGACGCGGGGGCAGGAGACGACACGATCGTCGACGGGCGCGGCGCCAACCGCCTTTTCGGCGGCGACGGCAACGACGGCATCACGACGACGCTCTATTCGGCCGAGATCGACGGCGGGCTTGGCGAGGACTGGATGCGGATCGAGGAGAGAGTGCGCACGAGCGACGCCACCATCGATTTCGCGGCCGGCCGCGCACACACGGGAACTGTGTTTCGCAGCATCGAGCAGGCGAGCGTTGCACTCGGCAGCGGCAATGACACAGTGATCGCCGGCAATCTCGCCTATTTGTTCGTATACGCCGGCGCCGGCGACGACCGCCTGGAGGGCGGGGCCGGTGGTGACTCGTTCAATGGTGAAGGCGGCAACGACCGCATCGACGGCGGCGGAGGGAACGACACGATATCGACGGGCGTCGGCAACGACGTGGCCTTCGGCGGCGACGGCAACGACACGCTCGCCAGTGATCGCGGCAGGGACATCCTCGATGGCGGCGCCGGTGACGACTGGATCAGGGACACCACTCCCGGCAGCGGCAGTCTGGGCGATGGATCGGTCATGCTCGGAGGTGCCGGAAACGACTCGTTCATCGCTTATTTCAGGGGAGAGGTGGATGGTGGAGAAGGGCGCGACCTGCTGCAGCTGAACCTTGGAGCGCTCGCGGATGCGACCGATTTCGACGCGATGCGCGGTGCCACGCAGACCGGATTGACCTTTGCCAATGTGGAGGACTTCACGGTCTCGACCGGGATCAGGAACGATGTGTTGCGGGGTGGAGACGGCAACGACGCTTTCCATGCGCTCGGCGGCAACGACCTTCTCGAAGGCCGGGGCGGGAACGATGAACTGCGCGGCTACTCGGACAGCGATCGGCTGTTCGGCGGCGATGGCGAGGATTTCCTCTCCGGCGGCCTCCACGATGACATGTTGAGCGGCGGCAATGGCGCCGACATATTGGTCGGCGGCAGCGGCGCGGACACGTTCCTCTGGTCTACCGAAAGCCCGGGCCAGGCGGGCATCGACCGGATCCGCGACTTCGAAACCAGGGGCGGCGATGTGATCGCGTTCTCTTCCGCCGCTGAGGACAATACCGGCATTCACGATTACGCCGGTTTCCTTGCAGCCGCGAGCGACACGGCCTCCGGCGTTTACGTCGCCTTCAATGGCTCCGACACCCACGGACTCCTGATTGAAGGCGTTTCGCTTGCGGCACTCACGGCCAACGACGTGATATTCGGCATTGTCTGAAGCCGACGGCGCTGCCGGTAGGGCGCTCGCCCTGGTTTACGGGTAGTTGGTGGGAACCAGTGCCGCCCTATTCGGCGACGACTCTACCACTGTTCGATCGACAGCTAGGATGCTCATCACGAGAGAGATGAGGACGAGTATCAGCGCCATAAATGCGATTCCTGCCTTATCCATACCCCATCGTGGTCGCGTGAATGCGAGCAAAGCAGGGCGCCATCGCGAATAATCTCACTGATGCCTTTTATGGTAAATTCTGCCTTAACAAAGCCAGTTCGCAACGCAGGCAGGGCAACTGATAGCGGGGCGATCGCACGATTCTTCCGCGCCGATGGACTTGGGCGAGGAAGATTCTGTGACAAGCACAGGGAGGAGAACCTTGTCATACCGCAGCCGACGAGGCGCAGTACGCTACAGTCGTGCCCTGTGATGAGACGCGCAAAGGACGCTGCAGCACTTTGATTTGCTGCATGTTTTTGACCTCAAATCGGCTAGGATTTAAGGAGACATGCGGGAGCGAACATGCAGTGGCTGGACGGGGCAAAGAAATGGGCGAAAGGCATCAAGCGGGACGTCGTCGTCCTGTGGCTGGCGGCGCGTGACCGGCGTGTGCCCTGGTATGCGAAGCTCGCCGCCGGGGCGGTCGCGACCTATGCCTTGTCGCCGATCGATCTGATACCGGACTTCATTCCAGTCTTTGGATATCTCGACGACCTCGTCATCGTCCCGCTCGGCATCATCGCCGTGATCAAGCTGATCCCGGCCGACGTTCTGGCGCAATTGCGCATCGAAGCAACGAAACGCACCGAGCATCCCGTCAGTCGAGGTGGGATGATCGCGATCATCGCGATATGGGTCCTGCTCGCGGTCCTGCTCCTTTGGATGGTGCTTGGCGCAACCGCCCCGCGCTAGATCATTTCATTGTTTCCTTGAATCAACGAAATGATCCAACTCCTTGAAACGACGCAATTCCGGACGGAAGACCGTTGTTCGGAGGCGGCCGCTCACGCGGGCAATCGAACGATCATTTCCATCTCCAGCTGCAAGTCGGGCGCGGCGAGGGCGGCCACGCCCACGCCGGTCAGGCTCGGCTTTGCACCGGCAAACATGGCGGTGAGATGCGGCATCACCTCTTCGATCCGCGCGGGGGTCAAGTCGACCATGTAGACGCGCACCATGACGAGGTCTTCCGGCGACGCGCCGATGGCGTCGAGGACTGCCTTCGCATTGGCGGCGACGAGTTCCGCCTGTTCCGGGAGGCCGTCCGGCGCGGGCTCTCCGCCTGGCCGCCAGGCGACCTGCCCGGAAATGAAGGCAAGCCGGCCCGGCTCCACGGTTGTGATCTGCGAATAGCCGAGGGCACCTGCATCGGGCAGGGTGGGCGGGTTCAAACGCGTAAGTGACTGTGCCATTTTCGTTTTCCTGTCGTTGTAAAAGCGCGGCGGCGGTCGCTCGAAGCTGCAGCCGTCCGCCACGAGGCGCTGGTATCCATAGCCGATTGATTGACGAACGGACGTCCATACAGAAGCGAAACGCGTGACGCAGCCCTGCGCCTTGGCCGGGTTGCCGATCCGAAGCCTTGCATCGCTTGCATCGACGGGCCGTATTATATGTGCGCTCGGCAGCATGAAGCCTCTGCCACGCCCGAGTCGCTGGAGTTGTTTTATGCTGCGTGCGAATCTGAACGATATTCAGGTCTTCATGGCCGTCGTCGAGGCAGGAAGCTTTGTTGCCGGAGGGCAGGCCATGGGCCTCTCCAGGTCGGCGGCCGGAAAAGCCGTCATCCGCCTGGAAGAAAGGCTCGGCGCGCGTCTCCTCAACCGCACGACAAGAACGCTGAGCCTCACCGACGAGGGACGGATGTTCTACGAGCGCGGGCTGGAGATCCTTGCCTCGATCGACGAAGCGGAGGCGAGTGTGGCCGGGCGCAGCGGCACGCCGCGAGGCGTCCTGCGGCTCACCGTTCCCGATGCCTTCGGGCGGCTCGTGGTCCTGCCGCTGATCAGGAAATATCTTCAGACCTGGCCCGACATGCAGGTCGAGGTGAGCTTCACCGATCGCGTGGCCGACCTCGTCGAGGAAGGCTTTGATCTGGCGGTAAGGATCGGGGTCACGACCTCGGACACGCGGCTCGTCTCCCGCGTGGTCGCCCGGTACAGGGCCGTGCCCTGTGCCTCGCCATCCTACATTGCCGCGCGCGGCGAGCCCATGGACATGGATGATCTCGCCGCCCACGACTGCCTGATCTTCAGCAGCCGCAACCAGAGGCAAAGCTGGCGCTTTCGCGGGGAAGGCGGTGCCTGGGTCAAGGCGCCGGGTCGCAGCCGCCTGAGGCTCGACAGCGGAGAGGCGATCCGGGATGCAGCCATCGCAGGGCTCGGCATCGCGTTTCTGCCGGAGTTCCTGGTCGCGGAGGACCTGGCGGCGGGCCGCCTCCGGCAGGTTCTGCCCTACCTCGAGGCCGACGATGCAAAGATCGTGACGCTCTATCCCAACAAGCGCCTGCTGGAGCCCCGCGTCCGACGCTTCATAGATCTCATGGTCGAAGAGCTTGCGACGTGATGCAAGCGAGGCTAACGCTTTGAAATGACGCAATTCCGGACGGAAAACCGTTACACGCTTTTCTTGGCGTTACGCTAGCGACCGGCGCGCGCCAGCCCGTGCGCCACCAGCCGGTCGATGACCTCGGCATAGCCGACGCCGCTTGCCGCCATCGCTTTGGAATACATGCTGATATCGGTGAAACCGGGAATGGTGTTGAGCTCGTTGACGAGGAAGCGCATGTCCGGCGTCAGGAAGAAATCGACGCGCGCCATGCCGTCGCAACCGACCGCCCGGAAGGCTATTGCGGCCATCGCGCGGATATTGGCTTCGACCTCTTCCGGGAGCTCCGCCGGCACTTTCAGGGCGGCGCCATGCTCGTCGATATATTTGGCGTCGTAGCTGTAGAAACCGTGGCTTTCGGCCGGCACGATCTCGCCGGGGCGGGAAACGAAGAGGCCGCCTTCGGTATCTTCCAGCACGCTCAGCTCGATCTCGCGGCCCCGGATGAACTCTTCCGCCAGGAGCTTGCGGTCGTGCTTGAAGCCCTCCTCAAGTGCGGCCGCGTAGTCCTCCTCGGTCGAAACCTTGCTGACGCCGACGGAGGAGCCCTGCCGGGCCGGCTTGATGAAAAGCGGAAGGCCGAGCGCGCGCTCAAGTTCCGCAAAGGCGGGTGCTGCGCCCAGGTGAATGGTGACGGATCGCGCGGTCGGCAGGTCCGCCTCGTTGAGGAGCCGCTTGGCAATGTCCTTGTCGAGCGCGGTGGCGGAACCGAGAATGCCGCAGCCGACGAGCGGCACGCGGGCCACCTCCGCCAGCCCCTGCACGGCACCGTCCTCGCCATGGAGGCCGTGCAGCACCGGGAACAGCGCCCCGATCTCTGGCAGCGCGTAGGGCGCGCCATCGGCCGGGATCGCCAGCATGCGTCCCTTGCCGCCCGGCACAAGCGAGACCTCCGTTCCGCTCTGAGGCTTCGCAAGCGTGCCGTTCTCGAAGTTGCTCAGCAGCCATTGCCCCTCGCGGGTGATGAAGATGGGAACGGCATCGTATTCTTTGGGCTCCAGCGCCCGCATGACGTTGGTTGCCGAAAGCACCGAAACGTCATGCTCGGCGGAGCGTCCGCCAAAGAGCACGGCAATGCGCAGTCTGTTCGAGGAAACGGCCATGAAAGGCTCCAGGGAAACGGGTTTTGAACGCCTCCTGCATTTCCTCAAATCGCGACCGATTTAAGGAGAAACGTGTTGAGGCGATTTCAAAGCGCTGTGACTCATCCCGCCTTCCATCGGCCTGTCGCTTGATCGTCGCGCCTATTGGAACAGCGACCTGAGCCTGCCCCACACGCCGGGCTCCAGCGATTTTGAAGGGTCGGCGAGGCCCTCGAGGTAGAGAACCATATTCTGCGGGTCGAAGCGCAGGCCATGAAACTTGGCGGCGAAGCGTCCGCCCCGGTCGATGACGTGGGTGACGATTCCGTGCATCTGCTGCCCGTCCTCGACGGGCTCGAAGCGGAGATTGTAGGTTTCCGCGAGCTTGCGCGTCGTATCCTCCGGCTCGCCGGGGCGCGTGGTCAGGAACATCCAGTTGCGCGCATCCAGCCCGTGCGCCGGACCATAGGCCTTCAGCACGTCAGGCGTATCCTTGGCGGGATCCGTCGTAATCGCCAGGAACTGCACCCGGTCCTTCATCGGCGTGGCGTCGATCTTCTTCTGGATGTCGGCGATCACCTCGGAATGAACAGGGCATATGTCGGTGCAGCTCGCGAAGATGAAATAGAGCACCACGATCTTTCCGGAAAAGTCGGAGAGGCGAACCGCCTTGCCGTTTGCGTCGGCGAGCTCGAAAGGCGGTGCCGGCTTGTCGATTACCTGGAAGAACTTCTCCTCGCTGCCCATCAGCCTGTCGAGGTCGGCGCCCGGATGGTGGGCGACGGCCGGCACGACGAGCGCCGCCAGCAGGAAAACCGTGAGAAGAAACGGGTTGGCGCGGCGCAGCGGGCGCATGATCACTCTCCTTGCTCGCGACGGGTCATTTCCGCCTGATACTGACGCTCCTGTTCCGGCCAGGTGGTCTTGATGAAGGCGAGCACGGCGCGGATCTCGTCGTCGCTCATGACGTTTCCGAATCCCGGCATGTCGCTTTGGTAGCCACCGCCGACTACCGCCGACGCGCCCTCCCGGGTAATGCGAAAGAGCACGCCATCCGGATGATGCCAGGTGTGGCCGGCTGCGTCGTGCGGCGGGGCGGGCATGCGGCCCGAAGGGAGCGGGCTTTTCCAGTCCCGCTGACCTTCGAGCTTCGCGCCGTGACAGGCGGCGCAGCGCTCGGCATAGAGCGTCTTGCCGAGCGCGATCGTGGCGGCCGTGGCATCGCCGCCCGCCATCTGAGCAGCGAGAAAGGGCCAAGCCCAGGCGAGCCCCAGACCTGCCGCAGCCGCGCCGAGCGCTGCGAAAAGCACGGATGTCCTTCTCATTTGCCGCCGCCGAAGAACAGGTACTTGACGAGCGCGGCCGCCCCCAGGGCGAGCACGACGACGGCGAGCAGCCAGACGAGGCCCATGCCGAACATCATCATCCCGCCCATGCCGTCCATCATCGCAACCTCCTATTCGCTTGCGTAGACGCCGCCGATGCCACCGGATTTTTTGATCTCCAGCATCTTGAAGGGGGCTTCCTTGGTACCGCTCATGCCGGGCGAACCCATGGGCATGCCGGGGAGCGTCACGCCCCTGATGTCGGGCCGTTCGGTCAGGAGCTTGTTGACCGTGCCGATCGGTACGTGGCCGCTCACCGCATAGCCGTCGATCATGGAGAGGTGGCAGCCGTGGAACTCGTCCGGAATGCCGGCCTCGCGGCTCATCGCGGCAAGGTCATGCGTCGGCTTCACGGTCACGTCGAAGCCGTTCTCGCGCAGATAGTCGGCATAGCCTTCGCAGCAGCCGCATTCGGGAGTCTTGTAGAGTGTCACGTCCTTTTCGCCGGCGAGCGCCGAGGTGGCGCCGAACAGGAGGGAGGCGAGGACGACAGCTTTCAGAATCCTGGACATTGCATTTCCTTTCAGATTGTCAGGCGACGCGGAAAACAGCCATCATGCCGCCGGCCTGGTGTTCGAGAACGTGGCAGTGGAACATCCAGTCGCCGGGATTGTCGGCGACGAAAGCGATCTCGAGCTTCTCGCGCGGCGAGAGGAGCACCGTGTCCTGCCATTCGCGATGACGGGTTGGCTGGCCGTTGCGTGAAATCACCCGGAACGAATGACCGTGCAGGTGTATCGGATGATGCCACGCGGTGGCGTTGGTCATGGCGATCACGTGGCTCCTGTTCCGTTCGAGCGTCAGCATCGGCTTCATGTCGTGGCCGGACTCGTCGGCGGCGACACCGTTGATGAACCAGGCGGCGCCGGAGTTCATCATCGCCATCATCCCTCCCGTCATCGAATGCGCGTGGCTCATCCTGCCGCCCGGCGCGCCGGGACCCATCATTTCACCGCCCATGGTTTCGCCCATCTCCTCAGCCACCATTTCCCCCATCATGCCGCCGCTGAAGAGGACCTCGTTGCGGGATGCCGCCTTGAGGTCCGGTTCCGGCAGCGGGTTGGCGGGCAGGCCGAGCGGCCAGTCCGGCGCGCGCTCCCTCAGGGGCGTGCCGTCATAGACCAGATCGACGAGCTTATATTCCAGCCCTTCATAGAACCGGTCGGTGACCGCGGCCCGGCTGCCGGCAGTGCCCGTCATGTCGAGGATCAGGTCGACACGCATCGCCGCACCGAGAACCACCAGCCCTTTCTCCGGCGCATGCGGCGTGACCGGCTGGCCGTCGAGCGCGATCACGATCGGCTCATGGCCCGCGAAATCGAGGCTGAAGATGCGGGCGTTGGCGGCGTTGATCAGCCGCAGGCGGATGCGCTCGCCCTTCCGGACGGCAAAACCATCCGGCACGCGGCGGCCGTTGATGGTCACCGTGTTGCCGACGCGGCCATTGTGGTGGATGTCGTGCCGGTTGCCGAAATCCTCGCTGATTTCGCCGGACTTGGTCAGCCGCCAGTCGCCGAGCATCCAGGTCACGTCACGATCGACGCGCAGCGGTTCCGGTTCCTCGATGATCAGCGGGCCGTAAAGCCCGCGCCCGACCTGCTCGGAGCTCTTCTGGTGCGGGTGATACCAGAAAGTGCCGGCATCGATCGCGTCGAACTCGTAGACGAAGCGTTCGCCCGCGCCGATCGGCTTCTGGGTGAGGTGCGGCACGCCGTCCATCGCGTTTGGAAGGCGCAGTCCGTGCCAGTGGACCGTCGTTTCTTCGGCAAGGGCGTTGTCGACGGTGACGCGCAGGCGCTCGCCTTGGCGCAGGCGGATCTCCGGGCCTGGAGCGGTGCCGTTGTACAACCAGGCGGCCGTCTCGCCGGGGGTCGCGAGCCGGACGCGCCCGGCGGCGGCCCGCAACGAGACATCGCGCATGGCGGCAGTGGCCGGCGAGGCCGGCAAAAGAGGAAGCATCGCGCCGGCCGCGCTTGCGGCCGCCGATGCGAGAAGGGCTCGACGCGTCAGCGCCGGAGCAGGGTATCGGGACATGGTTCAATCATCCTGAAAAAGCTAATGGTGTTTCGCATGGCGCTGGAAGGCATCATGCGAGCCGCGATCACAGGCGGCGGACGGATCCGTCACGCATGATCGTTGGCGCCGGCAACCGGACATGCCCGGCTAAAGGATGATGGTTCGAGGGGGCGGAGACTCGGGCGGGCCGATGAGGCCGGTCAATTCGTCTGCCGGCGAGGCGGTAACATCGGCTGCCATAAGCGGAAGCTCGAAGCCCGCGGCTGCGGGAACCGCGATGAAAGGCGCAAGACAGGCCTGAACGCAGAGCGAGGCCTTGCCGTCGTCACCGGGCGGACAGCCATCGCAGTCGCCCATATCTCCCGCGCCCATATCTCCCGCGCCCATGTGTCCGGTCATGTGTCCGGCAGCCATATCGCCGGTGCTCATGTGTCCGCTGTCCATGTTTCCGGCGGCCATCGCGAGGGACATTGCAAACGACATGCGCGTCGCATTCGCCGCATGCGCAACAGTGCCCGCGGCAAATACCGCGAGCAGGACAATCGCAAGAATGCGGCCAACTCTCTCCATGCCCTCATGCTATTCCGTTTTTGCGGCATGTCCAGCTACAGGCTGTCGCAGCCAGCCCGACACTGCCCGACGCTTTTGGACGACATGCCTTTTTCATTGAAGCCTGAAATGATCCAACTCTTGAAACGACGCATTCCGGACGGAAACCGCTACACATTTTTGCTGGAATTGGGGGGAGTGGATTCGGCCGCGGCCTTGTCAGCCTCGCCGGTTCCGGCGGCGATCCATCGCTCCGCGGCAAGCTCGATGAATGCCTTGACCAGCGGCGAAAGGTGCCGACTGCTCGGATATACGACATAGAGGCCGCCCGCCGGCGTCGTGTAGTCGTGAAGAACGCGGCGCAGCTGCCCGCCGTCGATAAGTCCCTCGGCCATCCTTTGGGGCACCTGGGCGATGCCGTAGCCGGCGACCGCGGCGGCAACCACCGCCTGCATTTCATTGGCAGCGAAGCGTCCGGCCACGGTGACCGTTTCCTGGCCGTGCGGCCCGTCCAGCACCCAGTGGGCGCTGGCTGCCGACGGACCTGCGATGATGCATCGATGGCGGGTGAGTTCTGCCGGTTCCTCCGGCACCCCGCATCGCGCGAGATAGTCCGGGCTGGCGCAGAGGAGCCTGTGGGTGGAGCCGAGCTTACGGGCGATCAGCGTGGAGTCGGCGAGAATGCCGGTGCGGAACGCGAGGTCGATGCCGTTCTCGACGAGATTGAGGTTATCGTCGGTCAGGCGCAGTTCGGCCTTGGTTTTCGGATAGATCGCGAGAAAGTCGACCACGGCGCGGGTCAGGAAATGGCCGCCGAAGCCGACGGGAGCCGAGATGCGAATCGTGCCTGACGGCTCCGCTCTCGCTTCCGCGAGGCGCAGATTTGCTTCCTCTATCGTCCGGAGCGCCTGGCTGCTCTGCTCGTAATAGAGACGCCCGGCGTCGGTCATCTTGAGGCTGCGCGTCGTGCGCTGAAGCAGACGGACCCCGACCTCGCGCTCGAGGGCGGCGATGCGGCGGCTGACGGTCGTCTTGGGCATGCCGAGCTGGCGCGCCGCAGCGGTGAAGCTACCGGCTTCGACGACGCGAGCGAACACCACGATATCGTTGAGATCGAACATTGTATCCATCGGTGGGACAAAGTTTCCCAATTATAGCCCATTATGGATCAATGTGGCAGACCCTAACTTTGCTCCACTGAAAGCGAAAAGGAGCAGACACATGAGCACCAAACGAAACGTTCTCGTTACCGGCGCCACCGGCCAGCAGGGAGGCGCCGTCGCGCACGCGCTGCTCGCCAGGGGGCACCGCGTCAAGGCGCTGACCCGCAGGCCGGACAGCGATCAAGCGCGGCAGCTGGCGTCGGCGGGCGCGGATGTCGTGGCCGGCGATCTCGGCGACGCGGCTTCCATCATGAAGGCGGCGGGCGGCGTCGACACCATGTTCCTGATGGGCAACAGCTACGAGGCCGGGACGGAGGAGGAAACCCGCCAGGGGATCATTGCCGCCGATGCGGCGAAGGCTGCCGGCGTCGGGCACCTGATCTATTCATCCGTTGCCGATGCCGACAAGAAGACGGGCATCCCGCATTTCGAAAGCAAGTATCTGGTCGAGAAGCATGTCGCCGGGCTCGGCATTCCCTATACAATCAGCGCACCGGTCGCCTTCATGGAGAATATCGTCGCGCCGTGGTCGTTCGGTGCGCTGCGTCAGGGCACGTATGCTTTTGCGCTACCCGCCAAACGCGCGCTCCAACTGGTAGCCCTGGCGGACATCGGGGCTTTCGTCGCCGCCCTGGTCGAGCGGCGCGACGATGTGTTCGGCAAGCGTTTCGATATCGCCGGGGACGAGCTGTCCGGCGAGGAGCAGGCGAAAATCCTCTCGCAAGCCATCGGTCGCCCGATCGACTACCAGGAAATCCCGATCGCCGCGGCGCGCCAGCAAAGCGAAGACGCGGCGCTCATGTTCGAGTGGTTCGACCGCGCCGGCTACGACGTCGACATCGCCGCCCTGCACCGGGATTTTCCAGAGGTTCGCTGGCACAGCTTTGCCGACTGGGCGCGTGCTTTCGACTGGAGTGTTGTTGACCGGACCTCGTCGGGAACCTGAGTTCCTCTGCGGCGATTTTTGTCGCGCAACTTCATCCACTCAGTTGTGCCGGTGGCGCGGCGCTGTAGTCGCCGTGCATTCGTCGGCTGCAAGGGGACGGCACTACCGAACGAAAGCGAAAGCGCGGCGCCAAACGGAGTCTCCCGCGCCGCCGACGCGTCGCGGCTGGATTCCTGTGACAAGCACAGGAATGAGGTGGGTGGGGACGGCCGCGCACAACAAACTCAACTGACTTGATTGCTGCATGTTTTCATCCTTGAATCGGCAACGATTTAAAAAAACATGCAGTAGTCTGCTGGCGCGCAGACACAAGACAACAAATTCCCTTCTTTCCTGTGCTTGTCACAGAATCCAGCCGCGCCGCGTCGGCGGCGCGAAGGACTCGCGGCCAGCAGGATAAGCGAGCGTGACGACACCGGACCGTCGCCAACCGTCCGCCAACACGTGACTGTTAAGGCCATCCCTGATGTCTCGCTTCGCGCCGCCATCGGCAACTTTTGCTTGCTTATTCAGAACCACTCAATCACCATCAGCAACATGAAAGGCTATGTCTACATCCTGGCGTCGAACGAAACGGCACGCTTTACACGGGCGTGACGCGCGACCTGGCCGGCCGTCTCTTTGAACATTAGAACGAACTCACACCCGGCTTCACATCGAAATACGAGGTCAAAACGCTCGTCTGGTTCGAGGAATTCGACCTGTTGACGGGTGCCATCACGCGGGAAAAGACGATCAAGAAATGGCCGCGGCAATGGAAGCTGAATCTGATCGAGGCCATGAACCCGGAATGGCTGGACATTTCGCACTACTTACATGGTCTGTAAGGTCGGGCGATGGTTCACGTCGGCGCGCTGATGTACCGAGCACGCCGGAGTCTCCAGCGCCCAAGCACTTGGGCGCGCTGGATTCCTGTGACAAGCACAGGAATTGTCTGTAGAGAATCTGTTTAGATTGGGCCGCCGGTTGATCCTCAGACCTGCCTGCGCTGCCTGCCTTCAACTCAGGGTCCATATTCTCCATCGGGGATGTTGAAAGCTCTGGCAACTATCAAAGACTATCAAAAGCTCGATTGCGCCCCCGTGCGTCGCCTCAAGCTTGGGCCTTTTGAATCCACTCTGCAATTCTGGCCGCCGCATCTGTCGGGGCCAAACGCGTCACGTCGAGCTTTAGCAAGTTCGTCTCGTCGATACCTGCGAGGACTTTGCAATGTGCGTGGTTTCTCCTCGCCATTTCGGCATCGCGTGGCTTCCTCTTCGCAATTCGTCCGGCTGCCTCGATACGGCGAATATTCTCTTCAAGATCGCAGTGTATATGCACGACGAACAACGGACCCCCGCTCGCGACCAAGGCGCACGATCCGTTGCCACTCCGCGTCGCCCCAATCGCTGCTTCCGGCAAGAACGGTCGTTAGTACGACCGGAATTTCGGCCGGGAGTCTCAGAATCAGGTCATGCGCGATTGCTTCGATCTTCTCGACCGTTTCGATGAACTCCGGCGATTTGAACTCCGTCAATGCGAAGGCGACGTTGTAGACACTATGAATGTCCAGCAGGCGGCCCGAGATCTTCGATATGAGTTCTTGACCGATTGTGAGCTTCCCCACTCCGGGATAGCCGTTGAGGACAACGATCACCGATTGCTCCTTCTACAGCGCCGCTCGTCGGTTTCCTACTCGAAGAACACAAGGCTCGCGGGCGAGGGCGGCAGCGGTTTTGTGGTGGCGTTGGCAAAGCCGGCGCGACGGGCCATTTCGGCGAGCTGCTTCTCGGTATAGGCCTCGCCCCTTGGGGTGGTGGCGAGCATTTCCCAGGCGAAGGCGGCCGGGAAGGGCGGCGAGACGCGATCCTCGTTCGGCACGAATTCCACCCCGACCACCCGGCCGCCGGAGGCGAGCGTCTTCTTGCATTTATCGAGAAGCCCGGCGCAGGTTTCGATGTCGAAGTGATGCAGGAAGTTCGGCAGCAGGATGAGATCGTAGTCGCTGCCCCAGTCGACCTCGAAGGCGCTGCCGGCAATGGTCCTGTAGCGCCCGCCGACGCCGAATTGGCTGGCGTTCTGGCTCGCAAGTTCCAGGACGGCGCCCCAGTCGACAGCGACGATCTCGGCCTCGGGAAAGGTTTTCGCGATCTCGATGCCGAAAAGCCCGTGGCCGGCGGCGATATCGAGCACCTTCCTCGGCTTTCTCGGCCATGTGGCGATCTCCTCTGCCAGCGCCATGGCGCTGCGGGCAACGAGCGGACCCATGGCCCGGGCGAACTTCACCCAGACCGGATTGTCAGCCGAGATATTCGCGAGCCCGAGGGCACCGCCATTGCGCACGCAGGCCGCCGGATCGTCGAGGTGTAGCGAAAGCATCTCCGGTGCGGCAACGAATTCGATGGCTCCGCCGATATAGGCCGGCGAGTGGCGGACGAGGAACGTGCGGCTCGATGGTGTCAGCCGATAGGTGTCGCCCTCCTTGGTGAGAAAGCCGTTGACGACGAGATAATCGCAAAGCACGCGCACGCCGCGCTCGGACGCCTTCGCGGCCGCCGCGAGCGAGGCCGCCGTGCCGCCGTCGCCGATCAGGGTGAAAAGATCGAGCTCGATCGCCGCCTTCATCGCGGCCGTCTTCCGGCACGCAAACATCACGTCCACGGCGAGATCGGGCGAGACTTCGCCACCAATGTCTGGACCCATGTCCATTTCAACCGTCGATGCCATTGAGTTCTCCCCCCTTGAGTTCGCGACCTGCAAGCATCGACTCCGGATTTCGGCGAAACCGCAGGTCGTAAAGCGATCGCTACAATACACCGGCGACCACGGCGTCGAAGGAAAAAGGGGTGGAAGCGTGGGGCCATCGACCGCCGACGGTAAAGGGTAAGTCCGAGGATGACCGAACAAGTGGAACGCCCCGGCGGCAAACGACAATGCGGATGAGATGGTAGGCCGTTCATGCCAGCAACCGAGGGCCCAAGCGACCGAGGACGCGGGCGACCGAGGGCCCTAGCGACCGACGGCCCCGAGCGACCAACGGACCAAGTCGGCGGCGCGGAAAGCCTCGCCGGAAAGGCGGAGCGAATGGCCCGCCGCTTCTGCAGCAAGGGGCGGACCGCCACCCGCGTTACCCGCGTGAGCGCGGCTTCTCGCGGCGCATGACCCAGCGGAGCGCGGCGGCAAGGGTGAGGCCGAGGAGCGGCCAGACGGCCCAGAAGGTTCCCTCGAAGGAGAAGAGGTTGACCATGAGGACCGTGATGGCGGCGATGGCGAGGAGGCCGAGGACGGGATCGATGTCTGTCCTCCGCCTGAGCCAGACGACGGCGGAGAAGATCGACAGGCCGAGCAATGGCCAGACGGACCAGAGGACGCCTTCCCAGGTGAGGAGGTTTATCGCGACGAGGCCGGCGGCGATCACGGCGACGACGGCGAGTTTGCGGTTGCGCGGCGATGCGGCGGCGCTTGCTCCGGCGGGCGCTTGGGACGGTGCCGTTCCGGCAGCGGCTTGCCGGCCCCAGTTGCCTGCGGGCTCCGCTGCCGTCCCGTCTTGACGCGCCGCGCCGGCGGCGGTGGGCGCCTGCGGTCGGGCCGCATCGGGAGGAGGTTGCCGGTCCCGGGTGCGGACAGGCTCTGCCGATGCTGCCCGGTCATGCCGGGTGCCGCTCTCTCGGGCGCTGCTCTCCCGGGCGCCGATCCGCACCGCATAGCTCGGCACGCCGCCATCGATGTTCTTCACCTCGAGCTGGCCGAGGAAATCGAAGCCGACGGCGACCTTGTTGCGCACCTGATCGTAGACGGTGTTGGAGATGACGATGCCGCCGGCCGGCGCGGTCGCCTGCAGGCGGGCGGCGATGTTGACGCCGTCGCCATAGAGGTCGTCGCCCTCGGCGATCACGTCGCCGAGGTTGATGCCGATGCGAAAGAGCATCTGCGTCTCGCTGGGGCGCTCGGCGTTGAGGCCCGCAAGCTCATTCTGGACGTCGACGGCGGCGCGCACCGCCTCGACCACGCTCGGGAATTCGGCGATCAGCCCGTCGCCCCAGGTGTTGACGACGCGTCCGTCATGCGCCTCGATCAGCCGCGCCATGGCGTCGCGGTAGCGCTTCAGCGTCGCGAGCGTGCCTTCCTCGTCCGCCCCCATCAGGCGCGAATAATCCTGCACGTCGGCGGAGAAGATCGTCGTCAGCTTGCGGCGGGTTTCGGACATGATGGTTCGTCCTTGCTTCGGTTCCGCCGGGTGGCAGGAGAAAGAGCGGCGGAGCGCTTGCGAAACGGGCCCGTGCCACCTTGGATTGCGCGCAAGCTAACCTTACTGCATGTTTGCTTGAATCGAAGCCGATTCAAGGACAAAAACATGCAGCAAGTCAAAAGTGCTGCAGCGGCCTTTGTGCGTCCGTAAAGACGCACGGCGCTGCGGATCGGTTCCGTGGGAAGGGCACTGCTGCATGATTGCTTAAATCGGAATCGATTTGAGGCAAGATCGTGCAGCAGCACAGACGAGGTCAAGGCCATGCACAAATTCACAGTCATCGTCACGGAAGAGTTCGAGGCCGACACCGCCGAGGAGGCTGCCTTGCTCATGTATCAGCAACTGACCAAGGAGCCGGCACCTCTCAATTATTCGGTCGCGGACGAGACGAAGGTTGCAACCGATCTGACGCTGGACCGGGAAAAGGCAGATGAGTTTGCCAGTGTCGATCACACGGCAGATCCCGGCAACTGGTAGCGCTCGTGGCGAGACCTGTGGCGATGCATGAAGCGTCCGGTGTTCCCGTCGAGGCGCGGCAGGCGTTGCCCGTTATCTGGCACGCTTTCGGAGATTCGCTGGTGGCGGCGTACCTCCATGGCTCGGCGGTGTCCGGAGGGCTGCGCCCGGACAGCGACGTGGACGTGCTCGTGGTCATCGACCGGCCGACGACGCATGCGGCGCGCGCGGAGCTCTTGGGCGAGCTGATGAAGATCTCGGGGCGTCCCGGCGGCGCTTCCCGCCCGCTTGAGCTGATTGTCTTCCACCGCGCCGACCTCGAGGCATCGGCCTACCCGGCGCGCAGCGAGTTCATCTATGGCGAATGGCTGCGCGAAGCTTTCGAGGCAGGGGAGGTGCCGGCGCCGGCATCCGATCCCGAATATACGCTGTTGCTGGCACAAGCCCGGCACGAAGCCCGGTCCCTCATCGGCCGCGATCCGGCCGAACTCCTGCCGATCGTTCCCGAAACGGACATACGCCGCGCCATTGGCGACGCGCTTCCGGCGCTCATCTCTTCACTCGAGGGGGACGAACGCAACGTCCTTCTGACGCTCGCACGCATGTGGAGGACCTTGGCGACGGGGCAGTTCGTGCCGAAGGACGTGGCGGGCGAATGGGCCATGTCTCGCTTGCCTGCCGAGTCGGCAATGCTGGTCGCCCATGCCCGGGAGGCCTATCTCGGCGTAACGCGCGATGATTGGCGGCCTCGCCGGCAGGAAGCCCGGCGCGTGGCCGGCGACCTCAGCGCGCGGGTGGTTGCGATGCTGTGACAGGCCCGCCGGTTGGATGGGGGAGGGCGTCGCCATGGCGAGGCATCCCGAGGGTGCCGATGATCCATCCCAGGCATCAGGCCGCTCAAACAACGCGTTCGCCGTAGTGGTGCGTGTATTCGCCCGTTCCAAAGCTGTCGAAGCCCTGGGACCAGCGTTTTCCCGGCCAGATGTAGTCCACCCGGCCTTCGGCGGGCCGGTAAACGGCCGTGTAGAGCGTTGGGGAAGGGCCGCGCGCGGAATAAAGCGGCGGCTCGAGAAAACGGTCGGTCAGCGTCGAAAGCGACATGGAAGGATCCTCCAGCGCTTGCAAAACCGCGAGCTGCCGCGCCAGCGAAGACGACGAGGGTCTTCCGGTCCGCTGATGGTTCGTGCATGCCTTGAGGCGCGAGACGGTTGGTCGCTGGCCCGGGCCGAGGAGCAGGGTGGCATAGTGGCCGGAGCGGTCGAGCACGGTCACGTTCTGCGGCAGCGCCACGGGTATCCGGCATAGGGCCGCCACCGCCTCGCGCACCTGTCGGCAGGTCTCGAGCACGTAGCGGATGACGAGAATGATCGAGAAGCCGACGCCCTGGGCGCGGCTTCCGCCCAAAGTCACGCTGGCGACCAGCCCTTCCTCGTTCATCCCGTCCAGGCATCCTCCCCAAGGGCGCTGCGCCTTCGCAATCACCCTCAGGCCCGACCACGCGGTCATCTCGAAGCGCTCGGAGACGATGTCGGGCGGATAGTCGAAGTTGCGGATGAGCGCCGGGCCTTCTTCTCCCAGCCAGACGGCCTGGCTGCAGCCATAGCGCTCCGGCGCCGGGCGGTAATGGCTCAGCACCCGGTGAGCGACCTCGTCATCTCCGACGAGGCCGCAGGCGTCGTCATAGTAAGGGATCAGCTCGGGCATGTGCTGCCACAGGGCGGCGCGACAGTCCCGGGCGTTCGGGATCGATGCCACGGCGCGGCCGAAATACCATTTCTCGGCCTCGGCCCGGCCGGCGGTGAACCGGGACAGCCAAGCTTCCCCGGGCCGGTTCTCCCGCGCTGCGACGAACGTCTTGTACATGGCGGCAGGAGTATAAGGAGGGAAGGGGCCGTGTGGCAACGCAGGCCCGACTGCAGGCCTCCTTGAATCGCAGCCGATTCAAGGACAAAAATGATGCAGCAGTTCGAAGTGCTACAGCGCCGTGCGTCTGAGGAGACGCACGGCGCTTTGTTTGCTAGCCGCTGAGCTGAACGTCAATTGAACGTATGCAGCTTGATTTTCAAACTGCCATCGGCCTGCCGCTCGAAAACATGCGTGGCAACTCCGCCCCACGGCTGGTCTTTACCCTGAGCATCCTTGCCCTTGGCCGACCATTTTGCTGCGCCGTAGATCAATTTCTCGTCGCCGTCCGCCCTGATCACTTCGAGTTTGTGACCGGTGGCGCCCATGCCGAATATGCCGCTGAAAAACTTTTCGACGCCGGAGGGTCCTTCGATCACGTCATGACTGGGGGGAAGAAGGAGCGCGTCCTCGGTATAGAAGGCGGAAACCGCCTTGGCGTCCCCCTTTCCGAAGGCCTCGTCCCAAGCCGTGTAGGCGGCCTTGACATCGTCTTCAAGGGGACCGGCACGAACCTCCATCGACGCCATAGAGATGGAGCATGCTGCGAGCGCAATTCGCCAACCGACACGTGTCGTGAACATGGCTTTCCTCCTCCTGATTGTTATTATGCCCCAGGGAAGCTCATAATATACCTCTGTTCGCATGGAGGCGACGTCGGAGGCACGGATCGTCAAGAACTATGATGCCGTTTAATCTTTCGATTGCAGACCCGCGTCCAGGTCGGGGTTGTGGGTTGAAGCCGCGCTCTCTTTGACTCCGGGATGGGCCCAACTGCCGCTCTCCACTCCGTTGCGGATCATGGAGATCGGCCGAAGCTCGCTCGGCCGGCCTTTTCGTATAAGGAGAGCCATGCCTTTAGTCATTCTGATTGGCGCTTCAGGGTCGGGAAAAACGACGATCGCTCGGGCGATCCAGGATCGCCATGCCGAGAGTGTCGACGTGTTCTATTTCGATCGAGTCGGCGTGCCATCGGTCGAGCAGATGATCGCCGAGTACGGGTCAGCCGAGGGCTGGCAGCGCGCCATGACCATCGCGTGGATGATAAAGCTTGCGCAACCCGTCAAATCCGGAGGCAGAGTGCTGTTCGAAGGCCAGACACGCGTTTCCTTTCTCGCAGACGGAGCGTCCGCCGCCGGTGGTTTCAGTTATCTGCCTGTTCTCGTGGACTGCGATGATGAAACCAGATCGAAGCGCCTGACGGTCGACCGGGAGCAAGCTGAACTCGCGACCGAAGATATGATGAACTGGGCGCGATATTTGCGGTGCGAGGCCAGGAGGAGCCGCTGCGAAATACTCGACACGTCCTCGCTCTCGCTGGATGAGAGCATTTCATACGTCATGGCCAAGCTGCGTTGAGCGGTCCGATGCTCTGTATCCCACTATGTCCAAACAGCCGGCCGCTACACAGGCTTTCAAATTGGCCGGACGCCAAAACAATGGAGATACATATCGGCCGTCTTTTGTGACCGTAAGTCATCACGTCACGGAAGAGGTTCACGACCATGCTCATCAGGACGCTTGCGGCAGTCGCCGCTGCCGCCGTGCTCGCCACGAGCGCTTTCGCAGAAGGCACGGGGGAGGGCCGCCCGGCGCCGGTGTTCTTTCCCATCAAGAACGAGCCGCCGCCGAAGCTGATCGTGGAGCCGCCGCTTGCCGGGGCGCTCGCGCGTGGCGCCGTGCTCATCCCGTACCGGACCGAGAACTTCCGCATCCTATCGGTGTTCGGGGCGGGCGCCAGCAGCGTATCTCCACGGGTCGGGCATCTGCATGTGACGGTCGATGACTCGCCCTGGCGCTGGGCGGAAACCGGCGACACCAGCACGGTGGTCGTGGTCGGGCTGCCGCCCGGCGAGCACAAGGTGCGGATCGAACTGGCGAGCCCCGAGCACAAGGTCTTCACCGGAGAAACGGTGGCGTTCACCGTGCCTGAAACCGCGGCTCACCCGCATTGAAGACGACAGCGGCCGCGGCCATCGACGCGCCAAGGACGCTGCAGTTGCTGCATGTTTTATCCTCAATTCGGAGCGGACAAATGACTGAGCCATTGAAAACGATTGCCTCGAAGGCGGAAATTCGCCGCCAACTCGATCAGGCTTCGAAGGCGGCCGAGCTGGAAGAGATTGGTGTCGCGGCAAGGCGCCTCGGCCTCCGTCCGGAGGTGCTGAAAACGTTCGATCCGGTCAGGATACCGACAACGCCGCGCGTCTTTTCGGATGCGCAAGGGTCGATCTAGCACTTGTGCTGCATCTTCAGGTGCAGCAGCCGCAGCCAACGAAACAATGAAATGATCTGATCTGACAGCTGCCCCTACGGCAGAATTCTGTTTGTCATCAGCCATTTCGCAGAGCGGGGCCATGCGTGGTTCGCACCCATGCGAAGATTGGTGAAGCCCTGCGAAACAGGTTTCCCGGTTTCAGCGTCAAGGATGCGAATGAACATGGTGTGCTCTGTTCGGTTGACGCGCGTTACGACGCCCAGCAAGGCAAGAGACGCGCCGTGCTCCCTGGCGATCTTGCCCTCACAGCCCCCGCAGTTGCGCAACCCGTGCGGCGCCACCTGGTCGTCCCTTTTCGGTGCATCGATGACGGTAAAGCGCCCGGACTTCGAGAGCATGTCCTTCGCAACTTGCTCGGACTCGGACAGATAGCGCCGGTCGTGTTCGTCCGGGGGAATTATTCCTGCCCCGGCGCTCTTGTCCTCCAGTTCGAACGGAAACACCTCGATCGGCATCGGCTTTGCCTGTTGAGCCTGCGCAAATGAACAGGTGCCCGCAAGCAGCGTCATCAGGACAGTCAAACTGCGAATGCGCATGGTCGCCTCCCGTCAATGTGACCACCATTGTACACGGCTGAATTCCGGATCGCAGCGACAGCGCCGACGCCCAAGTCATCACCACTACCGCTGCGCCCGCAAGCTTGAGGCCCGCGGTGGCAGCGCTTGTGCTCGTCACAGAACGTGATCCGCGCCCAGGTCCGTGGCGCGGAAGGGTCTTTTCAGCCCAAGGACTTCAAGCGCCGCGCGTCCGATTGGACGCACGGTGCTTAAGGCTGTCGCCGCGTGCAGATCTACCAGGCCTGGCCGGCCGGTTGACGGGTCGGGACGTTGATCCGGTTGAACAGGTTGACCATCGCGACCCAGATCACCAGCCCCGCAAGCTGCTTTTCGTCGTAGTGCGCGGCAGCGTCGTTCCAGACGGGATCGGGAACCGGATCGTCCCGGTCGTCAAGGCGCGTCACGGCTTCGGCGAGCGCGAGCGCCGCTCGTTCGGTATCCGAGAAATACGGCATCTCGCGCCAGGCCGCGACGGCATGGAGCCTCTCATCGGTTTCGCCGTCCTGCTTCGCATGCTTCACACCGCCGTCGACGCAGAAGCTGCAGCCATTGATCTGGCTCGCGCGCAGATGCGCGAGGTGAAACACCTTTGGCGGGACGCCCGCCTTCTGGACGGCCGCTATCAGGGCCTGGATTGCCTGCACGGCGCCGGGCACGAGCGCGCCGGGATTTTTCATTCGGGCTTTATTCATCGAGATCTCCTGTCACATCGGGTTGGTCACATCGGGTTGACGCCATTCGGCATGCCCCATGACGGACGAGCCGGGCGGAATGTGACTGACGAGCGAAAAATTCTGGCGCGGCGGTTTGAGGCAATTTCGGAGCTTCGTATCGAAGCGTGTCCGCCCGGCATTCGCTGGCAATCGCTTACATAGCGCCCCCCATTCCGAAACATCCGAGACACCTTAGGAGCGCGATATGCGCTTCGACGGGCGGTTCGGGCAATCAGGCCTCGGCATCGCCAGCCGGTCGAAAGGAACGACAATGACGAAGACGGCAAAGGCCCAAACGGGCATCATGTCTGGATCGCCGACACGGCGCGAACTGCTTGCCGCGACGGCTGTCGCCGGGGCGATCAGCATGTTTCCCCGGACGCTTCGCGCGGCGGCCGCCGGCGAGGCGATCCGCCCCTTCCGCGTCGACATTCCGGACGACAAGCTCGCCGATCTCCGGCAGCGCATTGTCGCCACGCGCTGGCCCGAAAAGGAGACTGTCACGGACCAGTCGCAGGGCGTGCCGCTCGCGACGATGCGCGACCTCGCGGACTATTGGGCGACGGATTACGATTGGCGCAAGGGCGAAGCGAAGCTGAACACCCATCCGCAGTTCATCACCGAGATCGATGGGCTGGACATTCATTTCATCCACGTTCGCTCGAAACATGAAGGTGCGTTGCCGCTAGTCATCAATCATGGATGGCCGGGCTCCGTCTTCGAGCAATTGAAGCTCATCGAGCCGCTCACCAATCCCACAGCCCATGGCGGCAGCGCATCGGACGCATTCCACGTCGTGATCCCGTCGATGCCGGGCTACGGTTTCTCCGGCAAGCCGACGGAGACCGGCTGGGGTCCCGAGCGCATGGGCCGGGCCTGGGCGGAGCTGATGAAGCGCCTCGGCTATGCCCGCTACGTCGCCCAGGGCGGCGACTGGGGTGCATTTGTCGTCGACCAGATGGGCTTGCAGAAACCGGCGGGACTGCTCGCGATCCACACCAACATGCCTGCGACCGTACCCGCCGACGTCGACAAGGCACTTCTGGCCGGCGAGCCGGCGCCATCGGGCCTTTCGGACGAAGAGAACCGCGCCTACCGGCAGCTGGTCAGGACCTTCAAGCAGGTCGACTACGCAAGGCTGATGGCGACGCGGCCCCAAACGCTTTACGGGATCGCGGATTCACCCGTTGGCCTCGCCGCCTGGCTTCTCGACCACAACGATGCCGACGGCCAGCCGGCGGCGGCAGTCGCCTCGGCTCTCACCCGCACGACGAGCGCCACGGGCGAACTGACGCGTGACGAGATCCTCGACAACATCACGCTCTATTGGCTGACGAACACGGGCGTCTCCGCATCTCGTCTCTATTGGGAATACAAGGGCGGCTTCTTCAACACCAAGGGCGTCACCATCCCGGTAGCCGTGAGCGTCTTCCCCGGCGAGCAGTACGAAGCGCCGCGGAGCTGGACCGAGCGGGCCTATCCCAAGCTCATCCACTACAACAGGGTGGAGAAAGGCGGCCACTTCGCCGCCTGGGAACAGCCGATGCTTTTTACCCAGGAACTCAGGGCTGGGTTCAGATCGCTGCGCTGAGGCGCGGCGCTCCCGGAGGACGCGGACGGGCCCTCCTGACGTCCGCGTCCTCACCCTCGGAAGTGCAAGAGCCGTGCCGGCAGCGGTTCATGTCCTAAATCGCTGCATATACGACATTTGAGACACAAGCGCTTCGCCCTAGTATCGAAGCAGTTCAACCAAATGGAGCCTGTCATGACCCAGAACTCGAAAGGTACCGCGCTGATCACCGGCGCTTCCTCTGGCATTGGTGCGATCTATGCCGATCGCCTGGCGCGCAGGGGCTATGACCTGATCCTGGTCGCCCGCAACAAGGCACGCCTCGATGAAGTGGCCAAGCGCCTCAGCGACGAGACCGGCCGCTCGATCGAGGTGGTTGCGGCGGACCTCGGCGACCGGGCCGATCTCGCCCGCATCGAGACGGTGCTTCGGACGGACGCCAGCATCACCATGCTGGTCAACAATGCCGGCGTCGGCGCGACCGGGCCGCTCATCGCCTCCGATGTCGACAAGATGGAGGAGATGATCACGCTGAACGTCACCGCGCTGACACGGCTGAGCTACGCCGCGGTGCCGGCCTTCGTGGCGCGTGGCGTCGGCACCATCATCAACATCGCTTCGATCGTCGGCATCGCGCCGGAAGTGCTGAACGGCGTCTACGGCGGATCAAAGGCCTTCGTGCTCGCCTTCACCCTGTCGCTGCAGAAGGAGTTGGCCGACACGGACATCCGCATCCAGGCCGTGCTTCCGGGCGCGACGGCAACCGATTTCTGGGGCCTCGCCGGTACGCCCTTGGAGCATGTGCCGAGCGAGATCGTCATGCGCGCCGAGGACATGGTGGACGCCGCGCTTGCCGGCTTCGATCTCGGCGAGCGGATCACCATTCCCTCGCTGCCGGACGCAGGCGATTGGGAAGCCTACGAGGCGGCGCGCCAGAAGCTCATGCCGAACCTCTCCTTGAGCGTGCCCGCCGCGCGGTATCTGACCGTGGGCTGACCCCCGCGGCCCACGCCTTCGAATGGCAGGAGCCCCGCCGGCGGCACGCCGCCGGCCCCCCCCACAGAGCATGTCGGCGGCGTGCCGCCGGCCCTCACGGAACAGGAGAATGATCATGCCCGGAGTCTTTTCGCTGATCGGCAAACGCCATCATCTTGCGGCCACCGTCTTGGCCGGAGCGATGGCAATCCTTCTTCCCCCGGCTGCCGCCTATGCCGGAACGACGTCGCCCGTCGCGACCGTTGCGGCTGCAGCCAAACCGGCTTTCGACGAATCCATTCGTCCGTTCCAGTTCCGTGCGTCCGACGAGGCCCTTGCCGACCTCAGGCGGCGCATCGCGGCAACCAAGTGGCCGGGGCGGCAACTGGTGTGGGATGCTACCCAGGGCGTGCAGCTCGACACCATGGAGAAGCTCGCAAAATATTGGGCGACGGACTACGACTGGCGCAAGGTCGAAGCGAGACTCAATGCCCTGCCGCAGTTCGTCACCAACATCGACGGGGTCGACATCCATTTCATTCACGTGCGTTCGAAGCACAAGAACGCGATGCCGCTGATCGTCACGCACGGGTGGCCGGGTTCGGTCATCGAGCAGTTGAAGATCATCGATCCGCTGACGAACCCGACGGCCCATGGCGGCAGCGAAGCGGATGCCTTCGACATCGTCATTCCGTCGCTGCCCGGCTACGGGTTCTCCGGGAAGCCTGACGAGCTTGGCTGGGATCCTGCGCGGATCGCACGCGCCTGGACGGTGCTGATGAAGCGCCTGGGCTACACCGGCTTTGTCGCACAGGGCGGCGATTGGGGTGATGCGGTAACCGAGCAGATGGCCGCCCAGGCGCCGCCGGAGCTCATCGGCATTCACACCAACATGCCGGCAACTGTGCCGGACGAAATCCAGAAGGCGCTCGACGCCGGCGGTCCGCCGCCCAACGGACTCTCCCCGGAGGAGCGACAGGCCTATGAACAGCTCGACTTCTTCTACAAGAACGGGCTCGCCTACGCTCAGGAGATGAGCAAGCGCCCGCAGACGCTCTACGCAATCGAGGACTCGCCAGTCGGGCTCGCCGGCTGGATCCTCGACCACGATGCGCGCAGCTATGCCCTGATCGCCCGCGTCTTCGATGGCGAGCGCGAGGGCCTCACGCGAGACGACGTGCTCGACAACATCACGCTCTATTGGCTGACAAACACGGCGGTGTCCTCGGCGCGTCTCTATTGGGAAAACAAGTTCGCCTTCTTTGCTCCGAAGGGTGTTACGATACCGGTCGCTGTTAGTGCTTTTCCGGACGAACTTTACCAAGCACCGCGTTCCTGGGCAGAAAAAGCGTTTCCCAAGCTCATTCATTACAACCGGCTCGACAAGGGCGGACACTTTGCCGCCTGGGAACAGCCGGAGGTCTTCGCGGAGGAGATCCGAGCCGGATTCAGGTCGTTGCGTAAGTCGATTTGAACGCGAGTTGAGAAAAACACGAGTTGAGAAAAGCAGGGGCGCGCGCGTGTGCGTACTCGCCGCCGCCCTTCCAAATTCAAGGAGAAAAACCATGACAACTGAGACCAGCAGCGAGAGAACCGTGGACTTCAAGCTCGAGGCCATCGTCATACCCGTTTCCGACGTCGACCGCTCGAAACGCTTTTACAGCGACCTCGGCTGGAGGCTCGACGCCGACTTCGTCGTCGGCGAGACGTTCCGCGTCGTGCAGTTCACCCCTCCGGGCTCGCCCGCTTCGATCCACTTCGGCAAGGGCATCACGTCGGCCGCGCCCGGCTCGGCAAGCGGTATGTATCTCGTCGTCCCGGATATCGAGGCGGCGCGCGCCGAACTCATCGACCGCGGCGCCGAGGTGAGCGAAATCTTCCACCGGGCCGGTCCGGGACAGCCGGCGACGAGAGGGCCGGATCCGGAGCGGCGCAGCTACTTCTCCTACGCCACGTTCAGCGATCCGGACGGCAACAGCTGGCTGTTGCAGGAGGTCACGACGCGCTTCCCCGGACGCGTCGACCCGGGCGCCACGACATTCGCCTCGGCCACCGATCTCGCCAATGCCTTCCGCCGCGCGGAGGCCGCGCACGGTGAATACGAAAAGCAGCTCGGCCACCGCGACGAGGACTGGCCGGCCTGGTACGCCGACTACATGATCCGGGAGCAGAGCGGCGCGGCCGCCACATGATGAGCAACGGCCGCGGCGGTTCGCCGAGGTGAGCCGCAGTCACCACCCGCGGGCTGCGCGGCCCGCGGGTGGTGCATGAACATCGGCCTTCCCTGTCGCGGGGGCATTGCAGCATAGGGGAGCCATGATAATGAGCACCGAGATCAAGGCGGCCGCTGCAGGCGTCGTAGGCGAGGTCACGCGCGCTTGCGTGATGACGCGGACGCGAAGGATATCGCGGTTGTGACCAGCATCTACGACCAGGCGCTCAGGCCGCATGGCGTCAACGCCTCGCAGTTCTCGCTGCTGGTGCTGATCGCGAAGCTTCGCGGGGCGAGCCGTGCCGAGATCGGGCGCGCCAACTATCAGGATCGCTCGACGCTGACGCGCAATCTCGCGCCGCTGTTGACGGAGGGCTGGGTCGAGGAAGTGGCTTCCGAAGCGGGCGGCCGGAGCCGGCCGGTGGTGACATCGGAGGCGGGCAGGGAACTCCTGGTTTCTGCAGCGCCTGCGTGGCGAGCGGCGCAGGAGAAGGCAAGGGGACTGCTCGGCGAGGAGGGCGTCGCAGCCATCGTCGGCGTGGCCAACAGCCTTCCTCCCGACGAACTCGCAAGTGCCTGAACTCATTTAGATCCGGATCGAAAACCGCTTCGCGCTGTTGCGCGAATTGCCACAACCGAGATGTTGCATATGCAACGCAAGGGTTGCGCAGACCGCTGCCGGTGAGCGCAGGATCCGATGGATCGTTTGAACAAACGCTTTCAACCAATTGTCATTGAAAGGAATTAGGCATGACGACGACATCCGCGAACGAAAAACCGATCCTGGTGACCGGAGCGGCTGGCGACCTTGGCGCCATCGGCCGCAATGTCACGGAGATGCTGCTCGCCAAGGGCAGAAAGGTGCGCGCGCTGGTCCGCAGGGAGGACGAGCGCGCCGAGGGCCTGCGCCGGCTCGGTGCCGAAGTCGTGCAGGGAGACCTGACGGATCTTCAATCGATGCACCGCGCGATCGAGGGTGTCTCCCGCATCTACTTCGGCATGTCCGTTTCGCCGTCCTATCTCGAAGCCACGGTCAATACGGCCGCCGTCGCGCGGCATCACGGTGTCGAGGCATTCGTGAACATGTCGCAGATGACGGTGACGCAGATGAGCATCAGCGAAACCACCGACAGCCCGCAGCACAAGCTGCACTGGCTTGCGGAGCAGGCCTTGGCCTGGTCGGGGCTGCCGGTCGTGACCGTGCGTCCGACGGTGTTTCTCGAAGGCTTCTTCCTGCGTCTCGCCGCCGCCGGCGTCAAGCAGCGCGACGAGCTGGCCGTCCCGCTCGGCGCCGGCAAGACCTCGCCGATCTCGGCCGTCGACGTGGCGCGCGCCGTATCCGTGATCCTCGACGATCCGGCGCCGCATATCGGCAAGGTCTACAATCTGACCGGCTACGAGTCGGCGGACCTCGAACACTATGCCCGGGTGTTCTCCGAAGCGCTCGGCCGCAAGATAAGCTATCGCAACGTGCCGCTCGACGCCTGGGTCGAGGCGCTGCGCGGTCTCGGCGTGCCGGATCACCTTGTAAGCCACCTCTCCGTGATGTCGAAGCTTCACGCCGAGGGGCGCTACGACCGCATGACGGACGACCTCATCAGGCTCACGGGCCAGGCGCCGACCAGCGTGCACGATTTCGTCAAGCTCCACGCCGCCGAATTCACGCCGCGTGAAGCCGCCGCGTGAGGGGCAGGCGGCTTGGCCTTTTTGGGGAACAGGCAGCAGGTGGACCGAGCCAAGCGCCCGGGCCCGCCTCCGTGACGCTGCACCTGGCACTTCGCGGCCCCAGTGCTGCGGACATCGGCATGGCTTCCACTGTGTCCGTCGCTGCCGCGATTACATCCGCTTACAAAAGTCCCGCCCGGCCGACACATCGGCACTACACGCCTGCGCTCAAATGACGACGCTCCTTCGAAGACGAAGGCTCGACCGAAACAATCGCCATACACAAATGGAAGGACGACGCTTATGAAAACGACTCGGATCATCGCGGCTGCGCTGCTGATCGTCGCCAGCGGATTGATGCTTGACGGGGCCGCGGCCCAGCAGCCCGGAATCCACCGCACCGATCTTATCAAGAACGATCTTGGCGTTCCCGGACGCGAGACCCTTCAGGTGCGCGTCGACTTCGAACCGGGCGCCGTCTCGATCAAGCATTCCCATCCGGGCGAAGAGGTCGCCTATGTGCTCGAAGGTTCGCTGGAGTATCAGCTCGAGGGCAGGGCACCCGTGACGCTGAAGGCCGGCGAGGCCCTGTTCATCCCGGCCGGCGTGGCCCATGTGGCGAAGAACGTCGGCAACGGCAAGGCGTCGGAACTCGCGACCTACATCGTCGACAAGGGCACGCCCCTCGTCGTTCCGGTCGAGTGAGCTTGTCCTAGTTGCGTCGCGGGAGCCTGCGGGCGAGGCGTCTCCCGCGCCGTGATGACGCGCAATCGGGTAGCAACTGCCGCCAGTCCCCCGGTCGTTCTCTGACGCGCTTGCACCTTCGATCGGTGTTGCTGGACAAGTCGAAAAGGATCAAATTGATCTTTGATGCCTGTTCATCGGGGAATGTCAGATAAGTATTGCCGGGAAGCTGGCAACTTCTGCTTGGCGGAGAAATTACCCGCTCCGTCAGCGGAAACATTGATGGTGAATGAACTGCGATAATTCTCAGGAGTTCACAAAATGGCAAGCACCAAACGGCCCTATGACAAGTCACTTTTGCGGAAGGCCTTCGAGGTGGCGCGGCGTTCGCGCGAAGGCGGAGACCACCCGTTTGGTTCAATTCTCGCCGACCGTGATGGCAATGTTTTACTGGAACAATGCAATGGCTACAGTTCGGAAGGTGGCGACCGCACGGCCCACGCGGAGCGGCTTCTCGCCACGCGCGCCGGCAAAGCCTATGATCTGGATTTTCTTGCCGGATGCACGATGTACACATCCGCGGAGCCATGCGCCATGTGCTCGGGCGCGATCTATTGGGCAGGCATAGGGCGCGTCGTGTTCGGCCTTTCCGAGAGAGAGATGAAGCAACAGATCGGCGCCAGCCAGGAAAATCCGACGCTTGATCTCCCCTGCCACATCGTGTTCGCCGCCGGTCAGCGCCCAACGGAAGTCGTCGGCCCCATGCTTGCGGACGAGGCGGCGAAACTCCACGAGGAATACTGGTCTCGCCGCTAACGGTCCCTCCGCGACATGGCAGCGGAGCCGGTTCGGGTAACGGCTGGGCAAAAATTATGCCTCCTATGGAAGTTCGATCTCGCCGTCGACCACGTGGTTGAGGTCGGTGCCTTCCGCCGTCAGCGTCATGCGAACCTTCAGCTTCTTGCCGCCGGTCTGGCCTTCGCGCACCATCTCCTCGATCTTGCGCTGCGAGGTGACGCCGACTTCCTTCAGGAATTTGCGGATCGACATGTTGAAGGCGTCTTCGCTCATGGCGGAACTCCTCTGTGCCCGGAAGGGGATTGTAAGGGAAGGCGAGGGGTCAAGGAAGCTACGCTTTTGACAATGGCGAGGATCGCGCGTCTGTCGCACGGCGGAGAGCGGAGCTTCTCGCCGGCGTGCCGAAGGTTGAAATCGCGCGCCATTCTGACAGGTGTTGGACAGCTGACAGGTGTTGGACAGGTATCGAGGACAACATCCCGTCCCCGAGCGCGATCTGCTCGTGATCATTCGAAAGGGAATATGAATGGAAAGGCGTGATTTCCTCAGGGGCCTGGCCTTGCTTGCGGCCTGCCCGCTCTGCGTCAAGACGGCATACGCGGCCGAGGGCGTGCACTGGGGCTATGAAGGCGAAGAGGGGCCCGAGCATTGGGGTACCTTGAGCACTGAGAACAATGCTTGTTCGGCCGGCTCGCAGCAATCACCGATCGACATCCGCGGCGCGATCAAGGCCGAAATCCCCGATCTGGCGACGGACTGGAGGCGCGGCGGCACGATCCTCAACAATGGCCATACGATCCAGGTGAAGGCCGCCGGCGGTACGCTTCGCCGCGGCGACAAGACCTTTGATCTCGTGCAATATCACTTCCACGCGCCCAGCGAACACCTTGTCGACGGCAAGAACTTCCCGATGGAAGCGCATTTCGTTCACAAGAACGCGGAGACCGGCGCGCTCGGCGTGCTCGGCGTTTTCCTTGTCCCCGGCGCGGCCAACCCGACCTTCGCGAGCCTCGCGGCGAAGTTCCCGCAGAACGCCGGCGAAGAAACCCGGCTCGATGCCGTCGACCCGAAAGGCCTCTTGCCCTCCTCGCTGAAGTATTGGAGCTATGAGGGATCGCTGACCACCCCTCCCTGCAGCGAGATCGTCGACTGGATGGTGGCGATTGAACCGATCGAGGTCGACCCGGCCGATATCAAGAAGTTCACCGGGCTTTATTCCATGAACGCACGGCCGGCGCTTCCCGGCAACCGCCGCTACGTTCTGAGCTCCAGTTGATCGACGACGGGGGGCGCTTCTCCTCACGGCCGCAGGGCCACCTCGGCAAAAGCGTCGCTTTTGTAGAGGTGGCCGTTTGCCTGCCGGCGCATGCAACTCTCAACAATACTCACACGTGAGGTGCGGTCTCTCGCATTGACTGTCCGTCGGTTGGCGTTCAAACCATGCCGCCAGCAACCGGACCGTACGACGGGGCGTCAGCCGCGCCGCGCCGCCTCGATCGCGGCGACGTCGATCTTTCTCATGTCCATCATCGCATCGAATGCGCGCTTTGCCTCGGCGCCGCCCGCCGCCATCGCCTCAGTCAGGACGCGCGGCGTGATTTGCCAGGAAATTCCCCACTTGTCCTTGCACCAGCCGCATGCGCTCTCCTGGCCGCCGTTGCCGACGATGGCGTTCCAGTAGCGGTCGGTCTCTTCCTGATCGTCGGTGGCGATCTGGAACGAGAAGGCTTCATTGTGCTTGAACATTGGCCCGCCGTTCAGGCCGATGCAGGGAATGCCCGCAACCGTGAAATCGACCGTCAACACGTCGCCCTCCTTGCCGGAGGGGTAGTCGCTGGGTGCACGGTGCACGGCATGCACCATGCTGTCAGGAAAGACCTCGCAGTAGAAGCGGGCGGCAGCCTCGGCGTCGTTGTCGAACCAGAGGCAAATCGTATTCTTCGCCATTTGCGTGTTCCTTTGCTTTGAAGCCATACGGCCTTGTTTCCCCCACCCCCCCGGAAGTGTCCGTCTCTCCAGGCCAGGGTGGAGGCCGTGGAGCCGGAAGTCGACAGGCAAGCGCGCTTTCGTCGGCCTTGCCGCCAATAGGTTACGCGAACCGGGCTGCGCTTCTTGCGCGCGCCTTTGCGGCTTCCTCCTCGCGGTTGCGTGGCGGTTGCGATGTCTCCATGGAATCGAGCAGTTCGCGGGCGCATTCCGCGATCGAACTCACCGCGCGATCGAATGCCGCCTCATTCCGCTTCGACGGCCTGGTCGTTCCGGCGAGTTTACGCACGAACTGTAACGCAGCATCCTCTATTTCCTGGTCCGTCGCCGGCGGATCGAAATTGAAGAGGGATCTTATGTTTCTGCACATGACTTGCTCCCGGTCATCCTCATCAAGCATCGAAGGCAGAATACGACATCGAGGCATTTGCGCCAAAACCGCCGGTACGAACGCCGTCGCCTGCGGCGTAGCCGGCGCTTTTCGGTTCAGGTTTCCGCATGGCCGAAAACATTTCGGTCTCCTCTGTCGCCGGGCGGTATTCGCCATCGGATGCAGCTAGGACGAACGGGCTGGGGCGGATCCGACATCGCATCAAAATAAAGTTCAGAGCACCGTCCGAACCCGTCATCGGTCTTGCGCCGGAAACGGAGATCGGCCGGCCGCGGCAGTCAAGTTTCAGCGGGCCAGTCGGGCAGCAGGGTGATGCCGAATTTCGGGGAATCCGCCCTCAGGCGGGCAATCTCCTCGGGCGACGGTGGCCCGATCACTTCGCCGGGCCTCAGTTCGTGGCCGGCTTCCGCCAGGAAGCTGTCGAAGAGAGCCGGCGTACCGATCAGGATATAGCGTGCCGGTCGGCCGCTCCTATTCATCAGCTGATGCGGCACCCGGCGCTCGAGAAAGATGCTCTGACCGGCGGTCAACCGGTGCACCTCTCCGTTGACGAGAGCGGTCATTTCGCCCTCGATGACGTAGACGGTTTCATCGTCCTCGGCGTGGACGTGGATCGGCGTCGTCGTGTTTCCGCCGCTGATGTTTTCGAAGAGGCAGAACTGGCCGTTGGTCTCGTCGCCGGACAGCAGGCGCTTCATGACCACGCCGGCGAGAACGAACTCTTTCGGTTCCATGCTGCTCATGGCATTCATCCTTGTCGGTTTCGAGCGGTATCATCTGCTGCGATTGCAGTCTTCCGGCCACGACGGCAGATGCCGTTTCCGGGCAGCTTTGCGGACAAATCCGCCATCCAAGGAGTGAGCAGTCAAACGATATCGTGTTCCAAACGGAAACGCGACACCCAGTCCTGGTTTGTCTCGTCGGCGAGCTTTGCGACACCGGGTGCCACGCCAGTTGCGGCGTCGCCATTCAAGCCCAGCTGGCCCAGTATTTCGCGCAAAGTTTCAATAGGATCGGAAGAAAGCGCCTCATAAGTGATCCGAAGGGGTTCGATTCCCTGCGCCTCGAACCAGTTCTTCCAGTCAAGATCATATGTGGTCAATCTATCGCAGCAGGTGCGGATTTCTTCCGCGTTGTAAACCGGCGTGCTTGGCGGTGCGAGGCGTTCCAACTCCGTCCCGTCCGGCGCCCTGTGCCACAATCCGGTTTGCTCCGCCTTCACATTCGAAACTGCCTGTTGAATCTTGTCCAACCGAGTGAGGTGAATAAAAAGCGTTCGTCCGAAGGCGGCTTCAAAACGTTCTAAGTCACTCGCTCGTTCCGGGTGCAGCACCGCCAGTTTCTGGGCAAAAAAATCAAAGCTATGTCTTTGCAGCCGCAGGCCAAACATGCCCGTATCGAGGCTTCCCTTCGCGATTGCCGCGCGAAATATCAGGGCCAGAAGGTCCGGTTCCGGAGTTGAAACCTCTGAGGCCAAATCGAAATAGGCAAGCCATTCGGAAATCGAGGTGCGATGAAAGTAAGACCCTGGATTTCCGGAGACGCCGGTCGCAGCCAGGAGTTTGCACAACAGTGTACTGCCACTGCGCGGGGACGTGCAGATCACATAGGAGTCAAATTTCGACATTGCTGTTTTCTAAAACCAAGGAGGATTCTGACAAAGTTCCAACGCCTTATCAGCCCCGTGTTGCAGTGGCATGACCGCTTTGGGCGCGAAGAAAGAGAGCTTCGCCACCAGTTCCCGTCCGGCCAGGCGCGATCATTCGCCTGCAACTGCGGATCGATCCTGCAGAGCCGTTGCGTTCGCATGTCGGCGATAGGGCGCTTACTGCGAGATGGCGATGATCTCGAGCTCCTGGTCGCCTACGCTCACGACATCGCCAACGGCTTTGCCCATGAGAACCCTTGCCACGGGCGATACGTAGGAAATAGATCCGGCCTTGGGATCAGCTTCGTCCTCTCCCACGATGCGGTATTTCTGCACGCGCCCGTCGTCGCGGCTGAAGGTGACCGTGCTCCCGAAGGCAACGGTGTCACTCGAAGTCGGGTCAGGGACGACCTGAGCCGTGCGAACGCGTTCCGCAAGGTAGCGCAGGTCACGCAAGGGGCCCGCCGCCTCCCGGCGTCGT
Organism: Sinorhizobium sp. 8-89; assembly: GCF_030124325.1. GTDB lineage: Bacteria > Pseudomonadota > Alphaproteobacteria > Rhizobiales > Rhizobiaceae > Sinorhizobium. The sequence goes on along the minus strand of NZ_JASKLR010000002.1, from coordinate 513,667 downwards.
TCATTCACGTCCTCGATCTTGCTCGTCGCATCATAGGCTTCGCGCGCTTGCTGGAGCTGCAATTGCAGAGCCTTCAGTCCCGCTTCCGTGACAAGGTTCGGGTGTGGTGAAATCGGGCGGTCAGGCAGCAGGGTTTCCGAGGCCGTTTCGGCACTTTCTTCCTTGACGAAGGCAACACTCAAGATCGAACTCCGTTCAGACGCGGTGCGTTCTGACAACGCCGGGGAAACAGCAGTTATCAGAACCAGTGTTGCGGCGACTTCGGTGGCCGCCGCGGATCAATGGTATACGATGTTTCCGATGCGGACCATTGATTCCGCCCGATGCTCAATGTCCGCCCTGCGGCCCAAAGCGTCATTATCTCGGGGTCAGGCCATCGAGCAGGAAGTCCAGGCCTTTCCTGAAAGCGCCGTCCCAATCGTTATCCAACAGCAGACGAGTGCGTTCGATTGTCGGATAGCGTTCGCTGAGACGTGTAAGGCGCTGCTGCGCCGCGGCCCTGTCGTCGTCCGAGAGGTCAAAGCTCGCCCGGGTGATGGTAGCGCCTATCACATAGTTCCAGAGCGACCATATTGCGACGTTCAGATCCGCGTCCGCTACACCGGCTCTGGACAAGGCCTTGCTCAGCCGTTCCAGGCGACTGAGGATGTTCGGGCCGAGCGCCCGGCGCGGCAACAGCGATGCCGACCAAGGATGGCGCAGCATGCTGGCGCGCCAGTCTTCGAGCATATGAACGACTTCCCCGCGCCAGTCTTGAGACTCAACAGTTTGCGGCGGTGCGCGATATTCGAGCACCGAGTCGAGCGCCAGATCAAAGACCTCCTCTTTGTTGTCGACGTGCCAATACAGGCTCATTGCGCCGGAGCCGAGGCGATCGGCCAGCCGACGCATCTTCAATCCGTCGACACCCTCGGCGTCCAGCAGTTCTACCGCGGTCGCCACGATCCGTTCCAGGGAGAGAGGCGGCTCCTGTACGGACCGGAGTGATGCATCTGTCCGTGGAGACCGTTTGCCCTGAGCGCCGCTACGTTTGGCTGCCATCCGTCTTCCCTGCTACTGCATGATTTCCTCAAATCGGAATCGATTTGAGGACAAAACCATGAAGCAATTCAAAGTTCTACTGCGACCCCTTTGCGCGTCCGATTCGACGCGCGGCGCTGTAGTCACAACGTCGATTTAAGCCGACAACGCGACGAATGTCGATCCAGACCGATTGACTCGTACGGCGTACGATGCGATTGAATCGTACGCCGTACGAGTCAATCGTAGTCAATCCTGCAGACCGCGAGGTACTTTGCTCACGGTCCTCAGAGCCAAGAGAAAATCATGTCACGCGCAATCAAGCATTTGCTTATCGGAGGGCTAATCATCATGACCATCGGAGTTCCCAATGCGGCGACAGCGAATGAGAAGGATCTCAAGCTGACCATCGTCAATCCGAAGAACCTCTACGACCCGACGCCGAATGGCTACAGCACGGCGGTGATTGTGCCCCGCGAAGCCCGGGTGGCCTACATCTCCGGACAGGGCGGCCAAGACAGCACTGGAGCCTTGTCGCCCGACTTCGCTGTCCAGGTTAGGCAGGCCTACGCAAATTTGCGCACCGCCCTTGATGCGCTCGGTGCCCGGCCGGATCAGGTCGCCAAGCTCACGGTCTTCGTGGTCGATCACGATATGTCCAAGCTTGAGGTGTTGACCCAGAACGTCAAGGAAATGTTCGGCGGGGCACTGCCGGCACAGACTCTGATTCCTGTCCCCAAGCTTGCAATTGACCCCATGCTCTTCGAGGTCGAAGCCGTCGTCATGCTGGATTAGGGCAACTCCAAGGAAAAGTGTGTAGCGGTTTTTCCGTGCGGAATTGCATTTCAAAGAGTTAGATCATTTCACTGTTTCAACGAAACAAGAAATGGTCCAGTGGCGACGGAGGATCAGGCGCCGACGCTGTAGCACCTTGAATTGCTGCATGTTTTTATCCTTATATCGGATAGGATCCAAGAAACATGCAGCAGGTTCAAATGAAAACCCTAGGACTGGCAGCCTTCAGCCTCATCGTCTCGACGCTCCCTTTCACCTCCGCTGCGGCAAACGAAGACAGCTTCCAATCGAAAGCGCGCGCCGCCTTTGCAAGCGCCATCGAAGAATACGAAATTCCCGGGCTCGTCGTGGGCATGACCAGGAATGGCGAGCACAGCTTTTATGCGACGGGCCTCGCATCGCGCGCCGACAACCGTCCGACAACGCCCGACACTCTTTTCGAACTGGGATCGATCAGCAAGATCTTCAACGTGACGCTGGCGGCGCTCGCAGAACAGCGCGGCCAACTCTCCCTTGATGACCAGGTTTCCCGGTATCTGTGCGCCGACGCCTGCTCGATCGGCAACGGCATGACGCTCATGGATCTCGCGACCCATCATTCCGGCGGGCTGCCGCTGCAGGTTCCCGACGGCATCGCGGACACCAAGGAGCTCGTAAACTGGCTCAAGGACTGGCGGCCGCCGCAGCCTGGAACGCGCAGCTACTCCAACGTCAGCATCGGGCTTCTTGGCTATATCGCCGCAAGGGCGATGGAGATGAACTACACACAGGCGGTCGAGACGGTGCTGATCCCCGAATTCGGTCTTGAGAACACCTGGATCGACGTGCCCGCCAAGGCGATGGACAACTACGCCTTCGGCTACGACCGCAAGACCGACAAACCGATCCGCGTCACGCCGGGCGTCCTCGACGCGGAGGCCTACGGCGTCAAGTCGAGCGCGCGCGACATGCTGAAGCTGCTCGATGTGGAACTCGGGGAGGGGAGCGTGTCCCCGGAGCTGAAAGCGGCTGTCCGGCGCACCCAGGAAGGCCAGTTCAGGACCGCCAAATTCACGCAGGATATGATCTGGGAGCAATACCCGTGGCCCGCCGATCTCGAGACGATGGTGGCGGGGAACGGCTACGACTTCATCCTTCGCCCGCAGAAGGCAGACAGGATCGAGCCGGCGCTCGCGCCTGAGAAGAATGTCATCATCAACAAGACCGGATCGACGAGCGGCTTCGGCGGCTATGTCGTCCTTATTCCCCGCGAAAAGCTCGGCATCGTGGTTCTCGCGAACCGGAATTATCCAAACGAAGCGCGGGTCAGGGCAACCTATGCGCTGATCGAAGCGCTGCTTTCGAAATAGGCTTGCGAGCGGGGTCCGGACGCCGGGGAGGGTCACGACACGACCCGTTGCTGCCAGTCAAGTGCTCCGTTCCCTCACGCTTCCCCCGCCGTACAGCCTTCCCCCCTCTCGAGGTGAGAGTTTCCTTCACTGCGCGAATGGCATTGACGAAGACGCCTTCGGCCATAGTTAGTCGCTAAAGCCGTGGGCGGGATGCAACTCGGGTTTTTGGTCCAAGTCCCGTCGGCCGCCAACGCGATTGTCTCCATCGCCTTCCCAGGTGCGCTGGGGAAGGCAAGACGGACCTGTGGAAGAGGCGAGATGACGAAAGTCGCGCTCTGGAGAACCCTCTACACCCCTGGCCATGATGCCGCCCGGTTGTTTCAGGCAGAGTCGGGGTGGCGGCTCGAAGGGACAGCCGTTTATTCAAGGGACGGAGAGCCGTCGTGTGTTCGCTATGCCCTGGAGCTAGGGCCTGACTGGTCCACGCGGAGCGGATCAATCGAAGGTTTCATTGGCGCCAGAGCCATTAGCAGCCGGATTCAACGCGATGCACAGGGCTGGACTCTCAACGGGGTTAGGCAAAGCCGGGTCGAGAACCTCGTAGACCTCGACTTCGGGTTCACGCCGGCGACGAACCACCCGCAGTTGCGCCGCATGGCGCTGCGGAGGGGACAATCTGAGCGTATTACCGTCGCATGGATGGATGCGGACTCCGAGAAGCTGGAGCCGTTGCCGCAAGTCTACCGCCGCGTTTCTGAGCATGCCTACGACTATGAATCGCCACAAGGTCCATACCGTGCAACGCTTCGGATCGCCCCGAGCGGCTTTGTCGGCCTCTATCCGGAGCTTTGGGAGATGGAACTGAACGTTGCCCAGACCCGCTCCTGACCCGGCAACCATGACGAAGCGCATCGGAAACCGTCAAGCGGCTGCTTCTGGCGCTGTCTGCGCGTTACTGCAACCGAGGCATTGAAGCCGAGCCACCACATCAGCCAGATGCTGCCAACAAGTGCGAAGGGCAGCAACGCTATCCGCCCTTCTTGTAACTCACCCTGTAGATCACGCCGTTCGTATCCTCCGAGACGAGCAGTGAGCCGTCCGGAGTTATCGCCAGCCCCGCGATGCGGCCAAATTCGGTCTTCCGGTCCTCGCTCAGGAAGCCAGTGAGGAAGTCCTCCGTGCCAGTCGGCTCGCCTTTTTCGAAATTGACCCGGACGACCTTATATCCGGCCGGATCGGCCCGGTTCGCTGAACCGCGCAGCGTAACGAAGGCATCGTTGCGATAGTCCTCCGGAAACTGCTGCGCATCGTAGAAGCGGATGTTGATCACCGACGCATGTGCGTCGAAGGTTAGCGCTGGCGCGACTGTCTTGGTTTTGCAGAAATCATCCTTGGGCGCACCCTCGGGCATGGTGAAACTCGCCCAGTCGGCCTGTCTGTCGCCGTAGCAGAACGGCCAGCCGTAGTGCGAGCCTTGCTCTATCTTGTTCAGTTCCTCGCCGGGCAGCTCGTCACCGAGGTGGTCGACACCGTGGTCGACGCCCCACATGACCCCGGTGTCCGGATGCCAATCGAAGCCGAGCATGTTTCTCAGCCCCTTCGCGAAGACCGTGCGTTTCTTGTCTTTTATGTCTAGCCGAAGGTTGGCAGCCTTTTCGTCGCTGCTTTCGAAGCACGCATCGCAGGAACTGCCGACGTTGATGTGCAGCGCTCCGTCGGGCGCGAAGGCGAGCGTCCGCCGCCCGTGCTGGCCGCCGTCGGGCAGGTCGTCGATGATCGTCTCGAATTTGCCGATCGTCCCATCCTCGTTCAGATCGGCCGCCATAACGGCATGGACCGTGGCGAGGAAGATACGACCGTCCCGGATTGCAATGCCATGGATGCCGTCGAGATCGGAGGCCATCTTGCGAGGCTTCGGATCGCCTTCCTTGACGGCGATCACGTCCTTTTCCTCGGGGCGCGTCACGTAGACGGTGCCGTCTTCGGCGATCGCCATCATGCGGGCGTTGCCGAGGTCACGGGCAAAGATGCTGACCTCGAAACCTTCCGGAACCTTGAGCCGCTTAACGACATCCTCGCTGAATGGCTGGTGTTTCGGCCTGAAAACATTCGTCTCGACCTTGTGGAGCACGCCTTCTTGCTGCGCCCAGGCAGATGCTGACACAAGCACAACACTCAACAGCATAGCTGCTTTTCTGGCCATATCTGCTCTCCTAATCTCCGGCGCTGCCGGGACCCGTCGAGTGCCTAGAGCGGTCCGGCCTCGCGATCAGCCACACCCACGCGATGCCGGTAGACCATCTCCCAGCCTTTCCAGCCGGTGAAGAGGAAGATGCCGACGACGATAAGGGAGAGGATGAGCCCCTCCGGCATCACGGCAGAAGGACCGTTGACATAACGCAGGTAAAAATTGGCGAGCGTCAGGAGGAGCGCGACCGCGTTGCCGACGAAGTGGTACCAGGCGTCGGTCAGTTCACGGATGCGCGGTTCACCGATGAAATCGGCAAGCCCGGCCAAGGCTGCAAAGACGCCGAAAAAAAGTGCACCGCCAAGCAGCCAAAGCGTTGCCGTCGCCCACGATCCTGATCCGGTTCGCCAGAATGCAAGGTCGCAGAACAATGTCGAGACGACAAGCACTACCGGGAACGGGATCAGCATCGGGTGGATTGGATGGCCGGCAACCTGGACGGTGCTACGGGGATTTCGATCGGAAGCAGCCATCTCCTGTCACCGTTTGGGTGTTTGATCCCATCATAACGTGTGTCTCCGAGAGTTGGTTCCGGCTCACGCCGGCCGCGGCTCATGGAAGCGGCACCAGCCATTCGGACTGATCTCACCGGCGACGATTTCGCATCCGTTCGGCTCCAGGAAATGGGTGCAACCGCCGCAGCGGCGACCCCGATTTGGTGAATCCTGGTATCGTGCCACGCGTTTCGGCGTAGTTCCGGTGCCCCGCGCAGCAGGCGGACTCGTCATGCATGAGGCGACCACTCCAGTGCTGGCAACGACCGCGCCAGCGATTGACACCTGCAGAAGTCTTCTGCGAGACAGCTTTTGTTTCGGCCCGCTACCCTCTTTCATGACCTATCCTCCATGTAGGAGCGCACAGCGCACATCCCCGTTGGGTTACGATTAGATCGACTTCAAGTACTCGATGAGGTCAGCCTTTTCCTGGGTGGTCAGATTCAATTTCAAATGATCGTTGTAGTGCTCGACGACGTCCTCGAGCGCGGCGAACCGGCCATCATGGTAGAACCCGCCCTTGTGAACCTTTTCCATGTTCCAAAGCGCCCGCAGCGGCGCTGTCCGATAACGCCCGTCCGGGGATCGCTTCGCCTGGAAATCATCAATCCCGATCTCGTCCGCGGTGTGCAGGTTCCATCCGGGTTCGGTGAAGAGCGGCGGCACATGGCACGTGGCGCACTTGCCCTTTTCGCCGAAGAGGGTTTTGCCCTTTTCGGCGGCTGCGCGGTCGAAAGTGCCCTCCGGTGGTTGTGGGGTTGGCAGCGAGAGCTGATAGAAGTGAAGCGCCGGCAGCTTCGCGGTGATCCGGTCTTCCTTGTCCTGCTTGTGGCCCTGCTTCGTCCTGGCGGCGACCGGATACTTCTCTGCGTCGTCGAGGCGCGGATCGTAGAACACGCCCTTGCCATGCATTTCAAGATTGCCGACATAGGCGTTCCAGTAGCTGACGGTGCCCCAGGCGCCGGTCCAGGTATGGTTGTTCACCCCCGCCAATCCGAATGCGGGAGGATTCAACGTGGCGGACGTCTTGCCGTCCGGACGAAAGGCTTTCCCATCGAGGTTGAGTTCGGCATCGAACTTGCCGGGTCCCCACGCCTCCACCGCTTTCTTCACTTCGGCTTCGGAAATCTGCAGCATTTCGGTGAATGCCGTGAGGTCAGGCGCTAGGGCGACGATCGCACCGATGTTCAAATCGCGGTTGGGCCAGCCGTCCAGGCGATGACCGATACCGGGAGCGTAGGCGTCGTCGACCGTCGAGTGGCACACCGCGCACTGGATGCCAACTGAAGTCAACGTCTTCCCGTCATCGTCGAAGAATCCGGTAACGCCGACAACGGCATTCGCCTTCAGGAGAACAAGTGTGCTGGCCGGATCGGTTAGATCAACCTCGCCTTTGTTAAGCGCCGCAGCTACGTCCTTGGGAATAGCGTTGACGTCGACCTTCAGGCCAAGCTCGAGTGCCTTCTGGGGACTAAGGCCTGGCCCCTTGCCACCCAATTTTTCACCGGCGATCGCCTCGTGGAGCTTGAGCTTGCCTCCCCAAAAGTCCTCGCTGCCGAACGTGTCGAAGCGGAATGTCTCGCGGCCTTCCTCGAGATATCGTTTGGCTTGCTCGGCCGCTGCTGCGTCAAAATCCTTCCCCCGGATCGCGTCCTTGACGCTCATTTGAGCCGCGGCGGGAAGCATGGTTGAAGAGAGGAGAAGAAGAATAAAAAGCGCAGTTCGCTGCAGGTGTCGAGGCATCCTACGTCCCTCCACGCGGCCGGTATGTTCGGTACGCGGAACCTGGTCAAGCCAAAGGAAAATACGCGCTATAGTATATTGCAACTTGCTAAAGTAGCAAGGACTCCTGCCGCCCGACACATGCTGGAAAGCACACTGCCCTCCTGACGTAGGTGGTCCGACGAGGCGCCCGCGCCCGTTCTCACCGTTGGGGTGGATAAGCGACGGTCGACCTCAAGGGAACAATGACCAGAAGCACCCGTTACAAGATAAGGCCGGAACGGAGGTAACCGTGATCCACCATGTCTCGGTAGGGACAAATAACGTTGAACGGTCGAAGCGCTTCTATGACGCTGTCCTGCCAATCGTCGGCATACTGCCAATGGCAGAAGACGAAGGTGGACTGGGTTATGGCAGCGGCACGTTTCACTTCAGCGTTCAGGTTCCGATTGATGGAAAACCAGCGACCGTGGGAAATGGCACTCATATCGCGTTTGCCGTCGAAGACCGTTCGATGGTCGATCGATTTTTCGCAGCAGCATTAAAACATGGTGGTATCGACGATGGCGCACCGGGGCTGCGACCGAATTACGATGCCAACTATTATGGGGCGTTCGTCCGCGATCCAGACGGGCACAAAATCGAAGCAGTGACCTACTCCGCAAAATAGCTGCCAACCGAGGCGCCCATGCCGATCCTCCCCTATGCCATTCTCGAAGCCCCTTCCACGCTGGGCCTTGCGACCGACGGTGTGGAGCGCTTGCCCGATCAGCTCCTGGACCTTGGCCTTGCTGAGCGCATCCACGCGCGCCGCGCCGGACTGTTAGCTGTGCCGCCAAAGGATCCGACGCCCGATCCCGAGACCGGCACCCTGAACGCCAGGGCAATTGCGGCGTGGTCGCCCAAGCTCGCCGACGCGGTGGAAGCGGTGCTTGATGCGGGCGAGTTTCCGGTGGTGCTAGGCGGCGATTGCACGATCTTGCTGGGCTCGATGCTCGCGTTTCGGCGGCGCGGCCGCTACGGCCTGTTCTTCATCGACGGCAACGCCGATTTCTTCCAGCCCGAGGCGGAACCCAATGGTGAGGGCGCCTCGATGGATCTCGCCTTCGTCACCGGCTACGGTCCGTCGCTCCTGACCGACATCGAAGGTCGCGGTCCTCTGGTCCGCCCTGAAGACGCTGTTGCGTTCGCCTATCGCGATCACAAGGACCAAGAGGAGTACGGAAGCCAGCCTCTCCCCGAAGAGCTCAAGATACTTGATCTCCCCGCAGTGCGCACGATGGGCATCGAGGCCGCTGTGCGCGAAGCGGTCGACCACCTGACGCGAGCGGAACTGGACGGCTTCTTCATCCATCTCGACGCAGACTGCCTCGATGACGCCATTATGCCGGCTGTCGATTTCCGCGTGCCTGGCGGGTTGTCGTGGGACGAGCTAGAGGCCGCACTCCGCGTTGCGCTGTCGAGCGGCAAGGCCGTCGGCCTCGAGATCACCATCTACAATCCGCGCCTTGATGAGGACGGCAGCGCCGGACGCGGCCTGGCCAAGGTATTAGCCGCAGCGCTCGGAACAGCAGCACCCTGAGCACGGCGAGCAACGTCTGCATTCTGGCGCAATTAGGCACACTCCGAACGACAGACTTTGGGTCGGTTGCCGAAGGGCGCTATCCGGTCAATTTGTCCTATAGCAGACCGTCCCCTCGCGGCCCCACTCGAGACGTTCGGCGTGTCGTCACCAAGCGTCCGCAATTGGCGCTGTCTGCGCGTTCAGCTCGACGGCAGCAATGTGAACTTTCCACCTACTGCTACGATATCTGAACCGGACAGGTCGACCCTTTGCTGCCATATGCCGATCGCACGGGGAATTCCGGTGCTGGACGAAGCTGTCATCAATGCTTGTGACGAATCAGCAGGCCCGCTAGTTTCCGTAGCACAGGCTTGGCCCACGCCTCCTCCCTCCATTCGGGGAAGTATCGCACATACGGGGTAACAACATCATCATCATCGAACCATCTGTTCGAGCGTCGCATAAGGAGGGATTGCGTTTCCGGCTCGGAATGGAGGTCCTTTGATGAAACTTTCTGCCCCCATCTTCCAATTGAAACGACGAGCCAAGCTCATGGCTCGGAACAATAATGTCCCCCTGCACGAAGCACTGGATCAAATTGCGCGTGAGGAGGGGTTTGCAAGATGGAGCCTCCTCTCGTCCCAAGTCGCAGCGGCGTCACTCTCCAAATCAATCCTGGCTCGGCTGGATGAGGGTGATTTGCTGCTAGTGGCCGGTCGCCCCGGGCATGGCAAGACCACGCTCGGCCTACAGCTGTTGCTCGACGCTGCCCGAGACGGCAGAAAAGCGGTATTCTGCACGCTGGAATTTACAGAACAGCAGGCGAGGAGGCACCTTCGGTCTTTGGACGAGGGGGCTCACGATTTTTGCGACACGCTGGAAATCCTGACGTCCGATGAAATCAGCGCGGACTACATCATCCGCCATTTGTCGGGGTCGGAGCGCCGGACGGTTGCCGTTATCGACTATCTGCAGATACTGGATCAGCAGCGAAGCAAGCCTGCGCTCTCGGAGCAGGTTCTCGCCCTTGGAGATTTCGCCAAAAGGACGGGCGTCATACTCGGGTTCATTTCGCAGGTAGATCGATCGTTTGATCCGGAAAGCAAGCGCCTGCCGGACATCCGGGACATTCGTCTCCCTAATCTCGTTGATTTGGGGCTCTTCAACAAAGCCTGCTTCCTGCACAACGGTGAGGCACAGCTTCAAGACGTGGCCTGACGTGCTCGACTGCGGTGATGCCGAAGAGGTATCACGGCAGTCGATCTTGCAATGACCGATGTTGGCGCTCCGCAGCACGGGCCGGCAGTCTCGCCGATGCCGCGGCCGGCGACACCCGCTTCCGTTAATGGCCAACGGCGCCGGAGCAGGCGATAGCCTGGCTCGATGGGTGGACCTCAAGCCTCCAGCACCATTACCACGATCCAGGCCTGCCACTTCAGCCCAGGAATTTTCAGGAGCAGATTATCTATGCGTTCGCCGAGAGCCCGGATGACGCGTCCGGCGGCTTTTGTCCGGAAGGGTATCGAGGCGAGCGTCGAGAGTCCGAAGAACTGCAAGTCGCATCTCGAAAAATGTCGGCGCACGATGTCGAAATCGGACTTCAGCAGCGGATGCTCGTCGACGGTTCGGGCTTCGGGCGTCCTGCTCCGGTAAAGATTGATCGCCCGATTGTGGCCGAGAGGCTCGAAGAAGATCGCGCGGCCCGAGGGACGCAGCACGCGCCTTACCTCCTTGAGTGCTTCCTCAAGATTCAGATGATGGAGGATGCCGCTGCCGAAGACCACGTCGAAGCTTGCCGGCGGAAATTCCATCTTTTCCGCGTTGTCGACCCTGAAGCTGATATTGGTGATCGACTTGCGCGCGGCTTCGGTATTGGCTTGGGCGATGGCCACATCCGAAATGTCGATGCCGGTGATTTGTTTCGCCGATGCGGCCAGGCCAATGCTGCTTTGGCCGTTGGAGCAGCCATATTCCAGTACGTCCCTGCCGGCGGTCGCCTGCCGGACCAGCTGCCAGTACGCCGCGACAGCCGCCTGCACAGCGAAATAGAAGGTGTCTTCCTTGCGCGCTTCCGTCGCGCCGAAGCGCTCGTTGTGGAAGTCGCGTTCCCGCATGAGGCGATCGTAGAACTGGTTTTGCGTCATGTTCCCCTCCTCCTGGCACTCTCGCGAGCGGTCCTCCAGTCTGCTTGGGTGAATGCGCGTGCTGCTTTTCTTGCGCTGCGGGATGTCCCGAGCTAACACCCGCTGCCGTGCAGCAAAGTACGGCCTGCATGATCAGCGACATTTCATGGTTGGTCAACACTCTAGCGCCTACAACCCCACGTTGGTAGTTGGTTGGTTGCAGCGCCACTCATCCGAGACGCCAGGTCCAGTTCCGACCCAAACCTGCCGTCTGGCAGTCTCAGTGTGAGTGACCGCTCTGCGCCTCATTTTCGCCGTAGAACAGCTTGGCCGCTTGCTGAAAGCAGACATTGCCAGTGTCTATGCCGGAGCCGGTGATCAGCCGTCGACATCGGTTTTCGAGATGAGTTCTTGTCGCCAGCCTTTAATAAATCACTGTGTTGAGTGTGACGTTGACAGGCGGACCCGGCTCGAATTGTGTGCTGCCGCGCGCCACCAGCCAGCCATCCGCACGCTTCAGGCGCGCAACGATCCGCAGCGTTGGCGAAGCTGTCGAGCCTCGGGGCGGGGACAAGGAAAAGGCTATCGCCTTTGACCCGCCGTCGCTTCTGATGCGCGTTTCCGTGGCACGACGTCGCGCATTATTTTGAATGGCAGGGTCCTCGAGATAAATTTCGAGATGACCCTTCGGTATAACCGCGCCGCCCTCGAACGTGATCGTGCCGCGAATATCCGTGGATTGTGCCGCGAGTGGCCGGGCGACCGCGGCGACAGCCGCAGCTCCGACAGTCATTAACACTGTGCGGCGGTCGGTCGGGCGCTTCATCACACACTCTCCATGATCGCCCCGTAAGGCCCGTGCGGCAGCGGCATTGCCGCTCAACTAAGGGTTCGAAAAGAGAAACCAACTCCAAAAGGAATATTAGGTGGGGCGCCTGAACGCGCCCCACCTGCGGTCGAGTTAGATGATAATGAAGTCGGCCGTCGAAAGCCTCAGATTTGTGCTCAGCTGCGCAAACTGAATGGCTGCAACGTCTCCGCCGCCATCGGCGTCATAGGACAAGGCGCCGCTATCGGTATCGTAGATGATGCGGTCGTCTGCGTCATGAGCGACGCCCGCCGCACTCCCGTAAAACGCGCCCAAGGCGAGAGCGCCGTCGCCACCCACGCTGTCAAAGATGAGGTTGTCCAGCAGGATCGTGTCGTCAATGACCTTGAAGTCCTTGATCCAGTCGACATTGCCGTTCCCAAGCGCCGTCGAGAAGCGGAACGTATCCTCTCCCTCGCCGCCGGTAAGCGTGTCGGCCGCCAGACCGCCATCCAGCAGATCGCTGCCGCTACCGCCATTGAGCGTGTCGGATCCCGCGACGCCCGGCTGGGCTGGCGCAGGGGGAAACTCCACCGATACATTCAACTCATATGCGGAGCCTGCCGGCACGGCTTCCTCCCAGCCATCGCCCGGCGCCGTTGGCGACCAGCTGCCTTCCAATATGTAATAGGTTCCGGTCTCCTGAGCGACGAATACCAGGCTTGAATCCCGGTTGCTTGTAGAGCCGGGGTCGCCGCCGCCATCATCGTTCTGAGCGACGATGTTGCCGGCGCTGTCGAGCAGCCTGACCCAACTGTCATGGACATTCGGATCGGCAATTCCGTCAATGTCGATCGTAATGACCGTGCCGGCGGCCAGATCGACCTTGTAATATCCGCCCTGGCCGTTTCCGGTGGCGTTGACGGTCGTGTGAAGGACCGTCGTCGAATCGAAGATATCGGGATCGGCGGTCAGGGAAAAGTTGTTGGAGATGTCGAACGCGGCTGCGATCGAGTTGTTCGTCGCGTCCGGTCCGAGCGTCGCGTAGCCGGTTCCCATGCCCGGCCGTGGCGGTGCGTCGCCCTGATAGGCGAAATCGCCGAGCAGGGTGTCATCGCCGCCGCCGCCGTCGATCGTGTCGTTCCCGCCCTGGCCGGTCAACACATTGGCTGCGCCGTTGCCGGTCAGTCGGTCATTGAATCCCGAACCTGCAAGATTTTCGATGGAGACGTATGTATCTCCGCCGGACTTGCCTCCCGCGAGACTGAGCCTGACGCCGCTCGTTGCGTCAGCGTAGTCTGCCGTGTCGCTGCCGGCGCCGCCGTTCAACCTGTCGGCGCCGCCGCCGCCGGTCAGCGTGTCGTCACCAGCGCCGCCGGAGAGCTCATTGACCAGGGCATCGCCGATGAGATGGTCATCAAAAGATGAACCGACCGCATTTTCAAAGCCCGCGAGTATATCGTGCCGGATCGCTGCGCCTCGGCCGACGATTTGCACCGGACCATCACCGTCGCCACCGCTGGCCGTGCCGTTGGCAAGATCGATGATCACGCCGTCAGGGCTGCCCGCGTAGACGACCGTGTCAACACCGGAGCCCCCATCGAGATAGTCCTGACCGGCGCCACCGATGATCGTGTCGTTGCCGCCTTCGCCATAGATGATGTCGCCATCATTGCCGCCATCCAGGATGTCATTGCCGTCGCCGCCGTTGAAATAATCTCCGCCGCCTTGGCCCCAGAAGTGGTTTGCGGCAGCCGTGCCGATGAAGCGGTCGATGCGGTCATCGGAACCGATCAGGTTTTCGATGCTGTAGAAAGTGTCGCCCGAGGCGGTGCCGCCGCTGGCGACATTCGTGGCGAGGTTGACGAGCAGCTGGAAAGGACTCTCCTTGCTGAAATCGACCGTATCGACGCCCGCGCCGCCCCTGAATATATCGATTCCGTCCTGGCCGCTCAGCGTATCGTCGCCGGCGCCGCCGTCGAGAATATCGTTGCCCTGACCGCCCAGAATGGTGTCGTTGCCGCCGCCCCCGTAGAGCGTGTCGTTACCATCATCGCTTTCGGTCTGGTCTTCGAGGTCCTCGACATCGATCGTGTTGTTGATGTCGCGGCTGGCGAGCGAGTCGCGGCCGCCGATGATCAGGTCATCACCGCCCTGGCCGAAGATCGTATCGTCGCCGGCGCCGCCGTCGAGCGTATCATTTCCGCCGGTGCCGAAGATGATGCTGGTCATCGTGTTGTCGCCGATGATGGGCGGGGTCTCGCCGCTGCCGCCAGGCGGGGGCGTCGACTCGTCGGCGTAGATGATGTTTTCGACGTTGGCGATTTTCCTGATTCTCAGGTCCCTGGACAGGAGAATGACCGTGTCATTGCCGCCGTTCGCCTCCTCGCGAACGATGTCATCCAAGGAATCGACGAAGTAAGTATCGTCGCCGCCGTTGCCAGCCATGCGGTCGCCGCCGCCGCGGCCGTCCAGCGTGTTGGCGCCGTCATTGCCGATCAGGATGTCGTCAAACCTGCTGCCGATGCCGGTCTCGATGTAGTAGTCGGTCCCATCCGCGTTGTGTCCGGCGAAGATCGACACATTGTTGCTATGGCCGTTGACGCTGGAGAACTGTCCGGCGCGCAGGTCGAGTATTGTACCCGCCGTCGAGCCGGAGAAGTCGATCGTGTCCGTCCCGCCGGTGTCATGGATCACAAAGCCGATGTCATGCTGCATGCCAGAGGAGGTCAACTGGTAGCCGTACTGCGTGCTGCCGAAGCCGTAGACATTGTCCCCTGTGTTGAGCTCGATGTGCTGATAGGTGCGCACGCCATTGGCGTCGACGGTCGAGAAAAAGCGGCGAATGACGGCCTCGATGTCGGCCATCAGCGGCGTCGACGCAGACCAGCGGGTGGTTTCGCCGACATCGATGCCATCGAAATAGGACATGACGCTGTATTGCTGGCGATCATAAGTCCAGGTCGCATTGTTCAGGTAGTTGATCTGCACGCCGCCGGGACCGCTGTAATTATAGAGCCCGGGATGGTTCAAGCCGAATTCATGGCCGAATTCATGGATGAAGGAATCGAAGACGTAGCCGCCGATATCCGTCTTGTTGGGTTCCGTGTCGTGGAACCGCTGGCCGATGCTGACATAACGATTGGCCGAATAGGCGCTGCCATCGTCCTCCTCGCCGAGTTCGGGGCTCACAACCTCCATCCAGTCCGTTGCGCTATTGAACGGCGCGTCGTCGACGATCTCGAATTTCAGCGGGGTGACAGACGCCCACATCTCCAAGGCGCCGATCGCGGCGGCCTTGTACTCGGGGTGGTCGTTGAGCTCGTAGACATTGATCCTCAGCGTTCCCGCAGCGATGTCCGGCGTCAGGCTACGGGGCAATGCCCCAAGATAATCGAGAAAGGACTCATAGTCCTCGCTCTTGCCATAGGGGTTGTCCGGCGTCTGATCGTTTTCCCACCAATTGTCGCTCGTCTGGCTTGGATTCGGCATCGTGAGGTTCCCTCTCTGACGATCGTGCTTAGTTTACGGCTATGCCGTTTTTGCAACTGCCAATTTTCCACCACAGGCATAGCGTGCGCCTGCCTGTCAGCCCCGTCACCCGGTCCGAATAATGTTATTGCAACCTCTGATTTGTCACCCCCATAAAGACGGGGGTGATGCCACATTAACAATTGGAAGCGCGGCGACCTGGAGGGGCAAGCTACGAAACCGTAGCGGCGCCTGACCAATTCTCAGCCTCTGCCGGTTACTTGCAGAGTTTTGAGATGAAAGCGGCTTCGACGCGCCCAGCACCGAACAGAAGAAGGCTGCTGGCGTGTTGTTCGCCTTTTAAGTCGATGTCTGATTGTCATCGTAGGCTCAGTCAGATTGGGACAAAGCCTGGGCCAAGTTGATGTCCGCTATGGCTTTTCGTGCGCCAAGGAGCCGCCAGTCCGCAAACGGCCAAAATGTCGGTCTGCCATGGACGCCGTGCAATATGGCTGCGTCTGGCGCATACTGGTCATGCTGGCGACCGAAGCTCGTCTGGCGACAATCGATTCCCGACGTCTCCATCCAACCGGTACTCGAGCTTGATCTTCGAGTTGCATGTGGGTGCCTGCATCGGCATTGTCCCCTCCTGGACCAAGGAGAATCCCATGCCGAAGGTCGTTGGTATTGGTGGTGTGTTCTTCAGGGCGGCGGACCCGGCAGGGCTCGCCGAGTGGTACGAGAAGCATCTTGGGATTGACGACCTGCACAGATCCGTATGGCAGCAAGAGGCAGGGACAACAATTCTTGGTTGTCGGCCGGGTTTTTTGGCCACCTGTCAAACTGCAACTTGGGAAGCTGCCGACATCAACTCCTTGGGATTCGGTGCCTTGAACGTATAGTCCGTTTCCAGAACTTCAGTGAAGCTCCAACGTACGATGCCCTCCCGGTCTATCAGGAACTGACCGACAAGTTGCGCCTTGTCGGAAGCCATCATCTGCTGATCGGCTTCCGTAATCTCATATCCTTCCTTCTTGTTGAGAAACGCGTTCATTGCCATTACGTCCATAGGCTCGGGCAACTCGCCCGGTAGTTGGATCCGTATTGCCATGACCGTCTCCATCCCGACCTCCTGCAAGCCGAAAGCGCGGTGCGAGGCCCGCGCCAGGTCGGACGCCGCCAGAAGATCGGGTACTGGATGGTAACGGAAATAGAGCCGCGCGCGTTCGACCGGCGTGTTGACCACAGCCAAGCATTCGACGCCTTTCTCACGCAGGGCCGGATTGAGCTGCGCCATCGTCGCGACATGGCGCCGGCAGAACGGACAATGCAGGCCTCGAAACAAACCGATCAGTAACGGACTGCGGCCTCGGAAATCATCGAGGGCGATCTTGCCTTCGTGCGAGATCGCATCGAGCACAACGTTCGGTGCCCGGTCGCCGGGCTGCAGCGGGCCGTCGACATTGTTCGTAGACATGGACAAGCTCCTCGTCCCGGATCAGCCAACAAAAGACCGTGGCTCGTAGTCCATATTAATCCTTAGAACGACCGCGCTCACGATCAAAATACCATCTGAGCCAGATTTCGCTGCGTTCAGGGGTCTGTTTCGGGTCCATGCGGCAGTTCGCCGATCCGTCGGGCATGTCCCACGCCGGGCGCATTGCAGTCGCTCGTGGCAAGAACACGCTTACGCGAATTTGAGATCTCTGACGCGGTGAATACCTGACGTTTCTTCCGCGAAAAAGTGGCGTATCTTGCGGCGACGGGCGCCATATCGTTTCATTATTTCATTGAAACGGTGAAATGACCCAACTCTTTGAAACGACGCAATCCCTGCGGAAAACCGTTGCACAGTTTTCCTGGAATTGCCTTGGGGGTACGACCATGATTCTGAAGGGAACCAATTTATCCGACACGATACGCGGCTTCCTCAGCGACGACGAGATCTGGGGCTATGACGGCGACGATTATCTCGACGGCGGAGGTGGCAACGACATGATCTTCGCCGGCCTTGGCAACGACTACATCGTGGCGGGGGACGGCGACGACTATGCCGAGGGCGACGATGGCAATGACCGTTTTGAAGGCGGCCTGGGCAACGACACCCTCAAGGGCGGATTGGGAAACGACATCTTTGACGGCGGCGACGGCAGCGACGTCCTGAATGGCGGCGACGGCCATGACCGGATCCACGGTGGTCGCGGACACGACAAGATCTTTGGCGGCGCAGGCGAAGAATATATCGACGGAGGCGATGGCGACGACATCATTTACGCTGGATCGGGCCATGATGGCTTCAATAATCGCGTAAATCCGGCAACCGGAAAGATCACACAGCAGGCGGTCGGAGGCGGCGCCGGTGATGACAGGATCTACGGTGAAGAGGGCGACGACGTTCTCAAGGGCCAGTCCGGCAATGACCAGGTCTATGGCGGCATCGGCGATGACATCGTTGATGGTGGCGATGGGAACAACTACCTGGACGGCGGCGACGGCAATGACATTCTCGATTCGGAAACCGGCATCGACGAAGCACATGGCGGGGCCGGCAACGACAGGATCGAGCTCGGCGCCGGCAATGATCTGGCCTACGGGGATGACGGTCACGATGCCCTGTCGGGGGAAGCGGGAGACGACACCCTCTTTGGCGGCATCGGCAATGACATCTTCTATGCTGGCGATGGCAACGACACCCTGCATGGTGACGCCGGGAGAGACACGCTCATAGGAGAAGTGGGAAACGATATTCTGTGGGGTGGCGCCGATTCCGACCGCTTCGTCTTCAAGGCGACGCCCGCGCTCGACGGTCAGGACACCGTCATGGATTTCCAGGATGGGGTCGATTTCCTGGTTATCGAGAAACTCGGGGTTACCCAGTATTCCAGCTCCGGCGCCAACGGGACCGTCCATGCCTATGATACCTCCGGCGGCGACGTGCTCATAAAGGGCTATGACTCCGGCGGTCACGTGTTCTCCATCCTGATGGACGATCCCAACGGCAGTCTCAGCGCCGCCAAATTCTCGATGAGCGATTTCCTCTTCGCTTGAGCGATCGGCAGCCAGCGTGATTTGCCAAGAGGTGATCGGGCAGGGGTGATGAGGCAGTTTTCGCGCGGCCGCCGCTCTCGCGCGCAGCACCCGTCGCGGTCGGCGTCTGGATAGCCCTCGGGCGCATCCTCCCAGACCTCCTGCCGGCGGGCGGTGATGTCGGGGTGGTTAGAGGTGCTCCTTATCTCCTCGTATCGAGATCGCCTCTTGAGGAAGCGGGCCGAAACGCCGAAACATAAGGACGGCGTCAGCTCCAAGCCGCTGGCAAGCCGCAGGAGGCGTCGACGAACATCTTGCCGACCAGATCCGCAACGACCGCGCACTGTGCGAACCGGAGCCTGTTCCGGGAGGAGGAACTATGACCGAGAATATCGCTGAGAAGTCCTGCACGCCCTGCCGCGGCGGCATACCACCGCTGACCAGCGAGGAAGCCGCCGGCTATCTTTCGCATACACCGGGCTGGGACCTCCTGGACGACGGGCACCTGATCCGCCGCAAGTTCAAGTTCGACGATTTCAAACAGGCGCTGGCCTTCGTCGACGAGGTCGGCCGGCTGGCGGAGGACGAGGGGCACCACCCCGACATCCGCTTCGGCTGGGGCTATGCGGAGGTCTCGCTGTGGACCCACAAGATCAAGGGTCTGCACGAGAACGATTTCATCATGGCGGCCAAGATAAACCAGTTGCCGAGGGCGTCCTGAATTTCAGGTGAGGCCGGCTTGCAGAGGTCGGCCTTCTCCGCGACTGCGCCGTTTCGGAAATTTGAGCGGGATGAGGAAAAGTGTGCGCGGTTTTCCGCCTCGTTGGTGGCGGTACGGTAACCTCTTCTCCTCATTCCTGTGCTTGTCACAGGAATCCAGCCAGCCCAAGTCTTTGGGCTGAAATGACTCTTCCGCGCCGCAGACGCGGCGCTGCTGGATTCCTGTGACAAGCACAGGAATGAGGGCGAAAAAAGCATCCGCCCAAACCAATTGAGCTGCTGTCGTGTGCTGGCGTCTGATACGACGCGCGAAGCTGTAGATTACCCCAATCCGTGCGAAGACGCGGATCCGCAGGCTGGACGTTACTCCGGCGGCTATCACCCTGGCCAGCCGGCGCGCGTCGCCGGGCGATCGTTGGCGTGGCTCCAGAGTGCTTCACCAGGAGCGGTGACGCTCCTCTGCGGACCAGTGACGGATGTAGCACTCACATACTCGGCGGCAACCGTCCCCTCCTGAGAACTGGTCTCGCGACCGGGATTTGAGCCGGTTTCGCCATGCACATCAGTCGTTAGACCAGCACTTCGTAGACGGCAGAGTGCGCCCGCACCAGACCTTACGTGAAGGTTCATCACAGTCTAAGCTTGGGCGTCTGAATTTGATTGGACCCCCCATTCAAGGAGGAACTGATGGCCAAGATTCTCGTGCTTTACAGAATGCCCAAGGACACCGCGGCGTTCGACCGATACTACCGCTCCACGCACATTCCCTTGGCGCAGAAGCTGCCTGGTCTCAGAAAGTACGAAATCAGCAACGGCGCGATCTCGACGCCCGCCGGCGCCGCCGATCTCCACCTTGTGGCCACGCTTCATTTCGATTCGATAGCCGACATCCAGCGCGCGTTCTCATCACCGGAGGGTCAGGCCACGGCTGCAGACCTGGCGAATTTCGCAGACGGCGGTGTCGATCTTTATTTCTTTGATACCGAAGAGGTTTGATTCATTTGCACGAAAGCGGGGGCACCGAGAAGGTCCGCGGCTGTGTTATACTGCATGTTTCCTTAAATCGTCGCCGATTCAAGGATAAAAACATGCAGCAATTCAAAGTGCTACAGCATCCTTTGCGCGTCTGATAGTCGCGCGGCGCTGTAGTTGCGCACCCGCTTCGATGGAGGCGTCCATGGGCGTAGGCTTTCCAAATGAAACTCCTGAATATCGCGCCGCTCGCGAAAGGCTGCTGCAGCGCGAGGTGGCCCTCCGGCGTGAAATGGAGGCAGTGGCCGCGGAGATCCGTGCACTCCCGCCGGGTGGGGCCGTTCCCGAGGACTACGAGTTCGACCACATTGGCGCCGACGGTGTTCCTGCCAAGATACGACTGTCGGAGCTGTTCCGGCCCGGTACGGATACCTTGATTCTTTACCACTATATGTTCCCGCGGCATCGCAGCGACGACCGGCGCGGTCCGAGCAATGGCCCGATGGCAGATCTTCCCCTTGAAGAGGGGCCGTGCCCGTCCTGCACTGCATTGCTCGACAACTGGGAGGGGGCGGTCCCGCACGCCGAGGGGCTAGGAGCCAACATCGCGGCCGTGGCGAAAGCGCCGATCGAGCAAGTTGCGGCCTTCGCCGCGCATCGTGGCTGGCGCAATCTGAAACTGCTCTCAGCCGCCAACAACAGCTTCAAACGCGATTACCATGGCGAGGACGAAAACGGACAGCAGGTGCCGATCCTGACGGTGTTCCACAAAGGCTCGGACGGGGTGGTGAGGCTGAGCTGGGCCTCCGAGTTGTTGTTCTTGCCGCCGGAGCCGGGACAGGATCCGCGCCATGTCGGCACGGTCGAGCCGATGTGGACCCTCCTGGACCTCACGCCCGGTGGGCGGCCGAACGCGTACGAGCAGATTGAGCAGGAGTACTACTGAACGCTGCGTCGGCGGGTTCTTGTCCGACCCCAGTTGTGCCAGTTGATCTCGCAACGCCGGTAACCGCCCGCACGCCGTCAAGCAGCACCCATCGCGGCACGGCCGGTGTGGGCGGCGCGACCGGGGGCCACACTCGCCACCGCTCTGCACGGCGAATCTTCGGCGACGGCCGGCCGCCCTCACGCGACCGACCGTAGTCACTAGCCAAGCCAAGCCTCGCCTATCGCTTGTCCGTGTCCTGGTTGCGCATCGCCGCCTCTCCGGCGTCCGACACCTCGACCCACTTCTTGTCGGGCGCGGCATCCGCGACGTAGCTGTCGTGCCAGTTCCACCACTTGTAAGTCGGCGTCTGCGGATAGCCCTCGGGCGAATCCTCCCAGACCTCCTGCCGGCCGAGGGGGGTGATGTCGAGGTAGTTCCAGGTGCTCCCCATCTGCTCGTCGCCGCGATTGTTGATGAAGTAGGTGCGGAAAATGCGGTCTCCGTCGCGGTAGAACACGTTGGTGCCGTGCCACTCGTCCACGCCGAAATCGGCATCGAAGCTGTCGGTGATGGTGAACCACGGGATGTCCCAGCCCATCCGCGCCTTCAGCCGAGCGATCTCGGCCTGCGGTGCACGCGAGACGAAGACGAGGGTGGTGTCGCGGGCGTTGAGATGGGCGAGGTGGGCGACCTGGTCGGCCACCATGGAGCAGCCCCGGCAGGCGTGCTCCGGCCAGCCGAACACGCCCGGCTCGTAGAAGGCGCGGTAGACGATCAGCTGGTGCCGGCCGTCGAAGAGATCGGCGAGGCTCACCTTGCCCTCGGGCCCCTCGAACATGTAGTCCTTCGTCACCGCCATCCACGGCATCCGCCGGCGCTCGGCGGCGAGCGCGTCGCGGGCGCGGGTGAGCGCCTTTTCCTTCACGAGCATCTGCTGGCGGGCGGCCTCCCACGCCTCGGGCGATACGACCGGCGGGGTATGCATGGTGCTTGACGTCGTCATGGCTTTGGAACCTCCAGATTTGCGCGAGCGGCCGCGTCTCATGGGCGAGGCGCAATTCCGTTCGCCGTTCATCGCTCGCCGGACAGTCTCGCACCGGAAAACGGATGGTGCGAGTAACAAGTGTGTCGGTATTCCGACGGAGCCGCTGATTGCAGCCGCGGCGCGTGCGGCCGATGCAGGTGATCCGCGCCGCGCCGGCACGGCCGCTCCCCGGAACGCGATCCGAAGCCTCGCGTGGAACAAAGCTGGTCGCTGCAGGATTTTATGTTCATGAAGAACATGACCATTTTCGCAGCATCACTGGCAACGTCACTGGCAGCATTACTGGCATCGGGCCCTTGTGGCGCCACCGGTCCCGAGGAGCTTCAGCCGGAAGCCGTCAACAAGGCTTCGCTCGCCTCCATACCGCCGGAACGGCCGCCCAAGGCTCCGCCTCGGCCCGACCCCGCCATCGTTCGTCTCCAGGTCCTTCTGGACCGCGCGGGGGCGTCTCCCGGGGTGATCGACGGCTATTACGGCGAGAATGTCGCCAAGGCGATTGCGGGTTTCGAGGCGTTGCACGATCTTCCCGTGGATGGAAAGCTGGACCACGAGCTCGTCGGCCGGCTTTCGGGCGACAAGCCCGAGCCCCCCGTCATCGAGCCCTATGTCATCTCCGAAGAGGATGCCAGGGACCTCGTCGAGCGCATTCCCGAAGACTATTCCGAACAGGCCGAGATGAAGCACCTCGGATATACCAGCGTCGCGGAAAGACTGTCCGAGCGGTTTCACATGGATATCGACCTCCTGAAGGCACTCAATCCGGGTTCGGCATTTGCCGTCGGTGACACGGTGTCGGTCGCGATGCCCGGCGCGGCGAAGGAGGGCAAGGCCAAGCGGATAGAGGCGCGCAGGCGAGGGGGACAGGTGCTGGCCTTCGCCGAAGACGGCTCGCCGCTTGCGGTCTATCCCGCCACGATCGGCAGCGACGAGACGCCATCGCCATCGGGCACACACAAGGTGAAAGGCGTCGCGCGGATGCCGCCCTACATCTACAATCCCAAGGTGAACTTCAAGCAGGGTGACAACAGCGAGGTCCTGACGCTGCCCAAGGGCCCCAACGGCCCGGTGGGAACCGTCTGGATCGATCTGACGAAGCCAACCTACGGGATCCACGGCACGCCGGAACCGTCACACATCGACAAGTTCGGGTCGCACGGATGTGTGCGCCTGACAAACTGGGACGCGGAGGAACTGGCGGCCATGGTCAAGCCGGGGGTGATCGTCGAGTTCACCGAGTAGATCATCTGGCCGCCGAATACTCCGTGCTATTTTTTGCCGCCACGACAACACCCTCCCTCATTCCTGTGCTCGTCACAGGAACCCATCAGCGCCGCGTCTGCGGCGTGGATGACCCTTGGGGGTGTTGCATTGCGGACATGCAACTCAGGATCCGACCACTTGCTCGAGGACTTTGAGCAGGCGACGCTCCTCGGTCGGCTTGCCGACATTGGGTGCTCCGGCCAGGATGTCGCCGCCGATAAGTTCCGGTTGGTCATAGGCGCTTGCGACGACGAAGGGAACATTCTGCGCGTGCAGGGCCTCCGCCACCGGTCTCACCCCGCCGTCCTTGAGGGTTACATCGAGGAGTGCCACGGCCGGCAATTCGTCATCCAGCAAGCGGAGCGCTTCCGCGACCGTCGCCGCCGGCCCGAGCACGAACCAGCCGCCTCTCTCGAGCAGCAGCTTGAGGTCTATCGCGATGAGGAACTCGTCCTCTACGATAAGCACGGTCTTGCGCATGAAACCAGTCTCGATTCATGAGACCGGTCCCAAAGGGGCGACGATCTCGACCGCCAAACCCGCTGGTGCATAGTTCAGTTCCACCCGCCCGCCCAGTTCGCGGCTCACGGCGAAGTCAATGAGTTGCATGCCGAACCCCGGAGAGGCCGGCGGGGCAACCGGGGGGCCGCCGGTCTCCTGCCAGACCAGCCGTACACTTGGACCGCTCGCTTCCTCGACCTCCCAGCGGATGCGGACCTGTCCCGCGGGTGTCGAAAGCGCGCCATACTTAACCGCATTGGTCGCGAGTTCGTGCAGGATCAGGCTCAGCGACATGATTTGCCCTGACGCGAGAGACACGGCAGGCCCGGATTCGACGAGAACCCCGGTCGGCGAATAGGGCTCGAGCGTTCGCTGAAGCACCTCCTGAAGATCAGCCTCGCCCTCTTGCGTGTAAGCCGCATCATGGGCCTGCACGAGCGCATTGAATCGGCCGAGGAAAGCGTCGCGGTATTCCTCGCCAGAACGACCCACGGCCGTGGTCTGGCGCGCCATTGCCTGGACCAAGCCGAGCAGGTTCTTCATTCGATGCCGGAGTTCACCCAAGAGCACATCCTTCTCGGCCTCGCGTTGGCGTCGCTCCGTGGCGTCCACAATCGAGAGCAGCAAGGTGCGGCTGTTGTTGTCGGGATGGAACAGCCGGTGCGCACTGACGAGCATCGCCCGCCGACCGATCGTCGGAAAATCCTGCTCGACCTCATAGTCGACCACCGCCGTGCTCTTCGGGATCACCTCTTCGAGCAGGCGGCGCAGCTCGGGGATGTCCCATTGCCGATTGCCGAGTTCGTAGAGGTGCTGCCCAATTGTCTCGTCGCGGGTGACTTTGAAGGTCGTAAAGAAGGCCCGGCTGGCGGTCCGGACGTACAAGTTCTGGTCAAGCACAAGCAAGGGATCGGGGACTGTGTCGACTATGCCTTGCGCTTCGACATGGCCGTTCCGCAACAGGCGGTAGAGGTCTTCCAGGTTCATCGCTATTTCCGCACATTCAACTTTCCTGGGGATATTACAACATGCCGTCAGAGGTGTGCAAAGGGCGTCGTTCCCGGGCAGGTTGAACAGAATGGCGCCTCGCCCGGCTGGCAAGAGGCCGGTCGTTTTCTTGGCTCCGTTCGAGGGTTTCCGGTGCTCGCCGGCCATCGGAGACGTCGTCGTCCGGGGTGCGACCACATGCTGTCGCGGTCAGTTGAGCCGAATTGCGAAAAAGCGCTGCGCACTTTTCCAGGTTGCGGCTTACGGAAACGTTCGGTCGTCGCCGGTCCGGTCCGACACGAGTTTCAGGGCAGGGGCCCTTGTCGCTGAAAGAGGTCCGGTGCCGGCGGCCGGCCGCTGCGCTTCGCCGGGCGCCTCCGCCGGCTCGGTGATCTCATGGCCGAGTGCGGTGGCGATCTTCCTCAGCATTTCCCTCACACGAAAGGCATGCCGCGCGGCGGCATCGGCCTCGGTCGCGTAATAGGCGGCGCTCATCGCCTCGATCAGGTTGAGGGCGGCGAGATTGACGACGGCGTAGGTTTCGGCACGCATTGGGTTTCCGTCCGGAATGGCGTTACTTCAAGGATCTAGAGCTGTTGGCGATGATTGTGTGTGCCGACGAGGCGCTGGTCCATGCCCATGCCGCCGCCGGAAAATTCGCGCTCGCGATTAAGCTCGAAGAAGGCGTCGTCGGTAAGCTCGGAGGCGGGCAGGGCCTCGCGCTGAAAGACATTGCCGTCGGCGCCGAGATGCCAGGCGAGCGAAGCGAGGCTGGAATAGACGCACGCCAGAAAAGTCTTCAGCGCCTGCTGGTTCTCGGCATCGCTCGACCGGCGGAGATCGGCGGAAAAGAGTTCGTCGATATGGCTGTGCAGGTGGGATCTAATCGTCAGGATGGACATATGGCCGCGCTCGGTCTCCCGGTGTCCGATGGCCGGGGTGCCGGGGCATCGATCATGTCGTTCGTGTTGAATGCAAGATCGCGTACGACACGAATCGTGTCAACACGCATCGTGTTGTTTTGATGTTGTCGACATGGTTTGTATCTGGGGAATCGGGATGCCGGTGCCATTCGTGCGCTGTGAAAGCGGCGACGCTGGATTATCCGTGACGGGCACCATCGGCTGTCCGTGTTTGGATCCTCGGGTCAAGCCCGACGATGACGGGTGGAGTGGGACATGGAGGCACGCGGCGCGCCGCCACGCGCCCGCGCCTCACGCATTCCCGGCCAGCGCGATGTAGTGGACCGAGTGGACGGTGTTGGCGTCGAAGCGGAGTTCCTTCGGCGGGTTGAACTGCTCGAGCACCAGCTCGGCGGTGTTGTGGCGGACGAACTTCTTGACGTAGGCGAGCAGCGCGCCGTTTTCTTCGAGCCGGATCTGGGCGATCACATAGTCGCCGCGCCTCACCGGGCGTTTGGGGTCGACGAAACAGACCTCGCCGTCCTCGTAGCGCGGGTACATCGAATCGCCGGAGACCTTGACCGCGTAGGCGCCGGAAATGTCCGAGAGGATCGGCGGCGCCATGACTTCGTACAACACATTGCCATTCATTAGGAATTCACCATCCACTCCGCCGACGGCCTGACCGAAGACGGGGATCTTTTTGCCTTTGCCGACGACCGGGGTGAGAAGCGTACCGTTCGGCTCGGCGACCCCCACGGGCCCCGCGGGCGGAGCACCGTTGCCGGTCCGGCGGTCGCCTTCCATAAGCCAGAGCGGATCGACATCGAAGCGGCGGCCGTAGATCTTTGCCTCGGCGAGTTCGAAGTCGTTCTGGCCGTTTTCGTGGGCGCGATAGGTTGAGGCGATCACGCCAAGCGCGTTCGCGGCATCGGATGCAAACCGATAACCCGCCTTCAGGCGCGCCTCGCGCAGTCTTTCAGCTTTGTCGCTCATGGCTCGCAGCTTTGTTGCTCGTGGCTGGGGAACATAGCGACACGAATAACACAAATCATGTTGACATGGCAACACGAATAATGTCATTCCTGACGAGGTGAAACGCAGCCGGAAGGAGGGCGACCGATGAAGGACCGGCGTAAGATTTTACTGACCTTCGTCCGCTTCGCGCCTTTCAAGGCGTTGGCCGCGCCCTAGATCAGTCTCGAGGGCATCCGCGCCAGCGATGCTCTCAAGAAATGTCCCAAGGAGGGATTGGGCGGGGTTTAGCAGAAAACCGTTTCGCGCCGATTCCTTCCGGCCTTTGGGCTGCAGGTGCAGGCGGAAACCGCGTCGCACGTTTCCTGACCCGGGTTTCCTTGGGTGCGGGGTGCGGACGCTTTTCCTGCACCTGGGGTTCCCTTGGGATGCGGGGTGCGGACGGAAAACCGCTTCGCACTTTTCCTGCACCTGGGGTTCCCTTGGGATGCGGGGTGCGGGCGGAAAACCGCTTCGCACTTTTCCTGCACCTGGGGTTCCCTCGGGATGCGGGGTGCGGACGGAAAACCGCTTCGCACTTTTCCTGCACCCCGGGGGAACTGATCGCCGCTCTCCTCCCCGGCGATCAGCGCGAAGCCCTGTCGGCTGGTTTCAACCGACAGGGCTTCGCATCCGCCCTGGAAGTGCGCCCTGGCTGTGCGGCCGGGATGTGCCGCGCGGTCTTGGCCGGACGCGTGCGAGGGAGGTTCCGGCGGACGGCGTGGCCCGCGGGAATTCGTGAACATGGATGGGTAGGCGCAGCGAATTCGGCGTCGCGGCGGGGGTTCCCGCGCGTCCCGGAAGATGCGGCGCTGTGAAAGGTGGAACGGAGAATGCGGATGAGCGGCATGCGGATTTCGGCGATCGTGGAGGCGCTGGTGACGGCGGGGGCGACGCCCGAAATGATCCTTTCGGCGGTCTCGGCCGCGGAGGCGCATTCGCTCGAAGCGCTCGAGCGGCGCCGGGCCTCCGACCGTGCCCGCCAGCAGCGTCGCCGGCAAAGGCTGGCGCGCGAGGCGATGGCAGTTGACGGGGCGGAAGGCGAGAGCGCGGCGGCATGTCACGGGACGGTGGGTGACAGCCCCGTGACCGGCCGTGACGCACCCCTTCCCGATAAAGAAAGGTCCCCCGTACCCCCTAAAGAAATTAACCCAACCCGAAACCCAATTTCCGCTGGCGCGGTTCCTGCCGGTTCGGTGTCGGCTGGTCCTCAGCGCCCTGACGTCCGGGGCGCAGCCGCCGGGATCCTACCGGCCGCACCTCGGCAAGGCGAGCATCCGGCGGCGGGGCGTGGGCAAGCCGGGTATCAGTCGACCGAGCATCGGGACGCTCTGCATTGCGGGGCCGAGGCCGCAGCTCCGGGCGCCGTTCGCCGCGAAGGCGAGCATGGGCAGGCCGGAGGCTTGGAGCCGAGGCGGGGCGAGGGCAAACGGGATGAGGGCAAACGGGGCGAGGGAAAGCGGCGGGCGACGCGGCTGCCGGAGGGGTTTGTCCCCGATTGGACCTTTGCCGCCGGCGAAGGTTTTGGCCGGGCGGAGGCCGAAGCCGAGTTCGAAAAGTTCCGCGACTACTGGAGCGCCAAGGCGGGGCGCGAGGCGACCAAGCTCGACTGGCCGGCGACCTGGCGCAACTGGATCCGCAATGCCGGTCGGCCGAGGTCCTTTGGCGGACGGGCGCCGCCCCGGGGAGGGCTCAGACCGAAGGGCGATTTCAGGGCGCACCAGGACGAGGTGCAGCGAGAACTGGACAGGGCGCTCGGACGGGCAGGGGTATCGGGACGCGCAGGAGCATCGGGACGATCAGGAGAATGGGGAGCGGCAGGCGATGACGACTTTACCGGCACGACTTTCGAGCTTGAGCGAGGAGATTGGCAGGCTCGCCGATAGGCTGCGGCCGGCGCCGCCGGAGCGCGTGGCCGAGTGCCTCGACGCACTGAAACGCGGCGGCATGGTGGCCCCCGCCGGCATCGCGCCCGCCGACTTCCTGCGCGAATACGTGCTCGCGCTTTCGAACGTCCCGGCCTGCGGGCTCATGGCGGCGATCGTGAAGCTGAAGCGCGGCGAATATGCAGCGGTCAGGCCCGGCTTCATGCCGGTGCCGGCGGAGCTTGCGGCCCTTGCCCGGCAGGAGGCGCGCGGCGTCCGGGAAGACATGGCCCGGGCGCGGGCGACGGCGGAAACCCTGGGGGCGCTATCGAGGCCGCCGCCCTCGCCGGAAAGCAGGGCGCGGGTGCGGGCGCTCGTTGCCCGTTTTCGGGCCGAGGCGCGGGGCGAGCCGGCAAAGGCCACGCCGTCGGTCGGGCAGGGCGTTGGCGGGCCGGGGGCAGTGCCGCCGGAAGCGCCAAACGCGCCGGAGGTCTCCCGCGCCCCCCGACCTGCGCAGCGGCAGGATTTCTGTGACGGGCACCGGGGTGACGGAGGGTGAGGGTGGCGGTGTCCGGGCGGACGGAATCGTGCGGTACGACGCCGGGTGGTGCGAAGAAACTTAGCCGGCGAATGAATGGCGCTCTTTCATGGGCGCAGGATGACGAAACGGGGTCGGCGGCAGCTCGCCGGCGGCAAAACGGGAGAAAAGCATGACGGAAGTGATGGCTCCGAAGGGGGCAGATGCGGAACTGGCGCGGCAGCAGCGGCACTACGGCGCCGTGCGCGAGCGGCTGATGCGGCCGGCGAACGCGGTCGTCTCGGCCGCCGCGGCGGCGGAGCTCGAAAGGCGGCTGTCGGCGCTTGCCACCGATAATGCTGCCAAGGCGCGGCGGATCGCGGCGCTCGAGACGGAGCTTGCGGACGCCGGGGCGCGGCTGGTCGCCCAGGCGCAGGCGCTGCTCACGGGGCGGGCCGAGGAGGCCGAGAGCGGCGACCGCCGGCCGCCCGTCGAGGAGATCGTCGCCGCGGTACTTGAAGGTTTTCCGGGGGTGACCTGGGAGGACATCATCAGCGTGCGCCGCGAGCGCAGATTGGTCGAGCCCCGGCACGCCTGCATGCGCGCGGTCTACGAGGCGCGCAAGGATCTCTCGCTGCCGCTGATCGGCCGCATCTTCCGCCGCAAGCACACGACCGTGCTCGGCGTGGTGCAGCGGCGGTCCGCCGATGCTTGAGGCGGGTGTGGTGCCGGCGATTGGCGCAACTCTTTCAATGTCTTGCGTGTGGTTCCGGAGAAATCGAATCATGTCTCCTTGATCGGCACGGACAACCGCAAAATTGTTTCACCCCGGCCAGGATTTCTGCCGGTGCGGGGTGGACGGAAAACCGCTTCACACTTTTCCTACCCCGCTTCTTTGGTGACGCGGGGTGGGACGGAAAACCGGCAACCACTTTTCCTACCCCGCTTCCTTGTCGGCGCGGGGTGGACGGAAAACCGCTTCACACTTTTCCTACCCCGCTTGAAAGGACTCCGAAAATGACGAGCAAAGCCCAAAAACTGCGTGCAAAGCGCAAGGCGCAGCTTGGACGCCCGCGCAAGGCCAATGCCGAGCGCTTCGCCTGCGGCAAGATCCGGCCGGAATGGTCGAGGCAGGAGAGCGAGAAGGAGGCGATGGCGGTGGCGCTCGCCGCGCGCAAGCGCATGCACGGGCTCGACACGACGAGCGCCTTCGCCGGCTACACGCTCGGCCGTCTGTTCCTCGATGGCCGCATCACCGCCGAGCAGCGCGAGGCCGGCGACGACTATGCCGCGGCGATGGCGCGCTATTATCACCTGAACGGCATTCCATACCCGAGCGTGCGCGCCCAGGCGCTCGACCGGGTGGCGGGGCATCCCGGCGAGACGAGCGAGGAACGCGCCCGGATGGCGCTGAAGGCGGCCGACCGCATGATGCGGCTCGAAGGCGTGCTTGCCGGCTGCGAGGAGGGCCGGCAGGTGAAAACCACGATCTTCAACGTCTGCGTCATGGACTACGAGGGCCTGCGGCTAATGCCGGAGCCGCAGCTCGCGTGGCTAAGGCGCGGGCTGAACGCGCTCATCTTCGACAAGGGCTTGCGTGAATATGGGGCGGGGGGAGTCTTTGTTTGAGTAGAAATAGGAATATATTCCCTGCGGATTGCGGCGTGGGAGTTCCACTCATCGCCTCCAGTTGAGCTGATCCGGCCAGCAATACAGATGCTCTCGTCCCTGTGCTAGTCGCGGGGATGAGCGGCCCAGGTCGGCGGCGCGGGAGGCTCTGTCTCGACGGCCGTGGCGGCGTCGATCGCCACATGCGTATCGCGTGGCCTCACAGGCCGTGCAAATAGCGCGAGATGTCCTGCCATTCCGGATTCATGGCCTCGATGAGGTTCAGCTTCCACTGCCGTGGCCATTTCTTCATGGTCTTTTCCCACGTGATCGCAGCCGTCAAAAGGTCGAAGTCCTCGAACCAGACCAGGGTCTTGACCCCCTATTTCGATGTGAAACCGGGTGTGAGCTCGTGTTGCTCAAGGAGGCGGCGGGCCAGGTCGCGGGTGACGCCTGTGTAAAGCGTGCCGTTTCGTTTCGACGTGAGGATGTAGACATAGCTTTCATGTCTCTCAGCTTGATTGAAGAATTCGGCATGAGCAAGCAGGAGTTGCTTGCGGCGTGCGGGCGCTGGTACGCGTTGCAGTTTGGCGCGCGCGAACCGCGCTGGCCAGAGAGATCGTTCAGCCCGGCCCCGCGCCGGCGGCGCGGGAGACTCCCGCTTGATCAATGGCGCGAACGGCCGCGGCGTCGCGTCACCCTTCAGCCGGCCGTCGTCCAGAGCCCCTTGCCTTGTCGGCATATCCGACGTCAATCACGGCGCCGACGCGCCGTGGCTGGATCCCTGTGACGAGCACAGGGATGAGGTGCGGATGGTCAGCCGCAGGCGCCAACAGCGACCTCCGTCAGTCCCCGCCTTTGTTTTCCCCTGCCATGACAACGCACTCCCTCATCCGCATGACGCGCACAGGAATGAGCCAACCGCGGCCATGGCCGAGCAAGATCGAGCCAGCCGAGGAATGTTCGGCGGTTGATGCTGGTTGGGCGGCCAACCCAGAACTCCCTCATTCCTGTGCTCGTCACAGGAATCCAGCCGCGCCGCGTCGGCGGCGCGAGCGAGACTCGCTCCGTCGATCGCCTGTCACGAACTCACGATATGCCGTTGCAAACGCTGCTGCTTTGATTCCGCACGCGTTTGCAAGCCACATTTCGGGGGCACCCATGGTCACACAAGGAATGCGGTACAATTCCGCGATTGTCGACTTTCAGAGGAAACGCGGGGGCGACTCCGTCGCGTTCTTCGTGCCGTTTCTTACGCGGGAAATGGACTTGCTCGACATAGGATGCGGGCCCGGCACCATTACCGCAGGCTTCGCCAATGTCGTGCGAAGCGCCACAGGCCTTGACGTGGAGCCGAAAGCCATTGCCGCGGCCCAGCGGACGGCAAGCGATCACGCTAATCTTAGCTTTGTGGCCAATCTGAGCTTTGTGGTAGGCGACATGACTTCGCTGCCATTCGAGGACGGCAGTTTTGACGCGGTGTTCTTCCACGCCGTGCTTTATCACCTCGATGCCGCGAAACTTCAGAAAACGCTGGCGGAAGCGTTGTGGGTGCTGAAGCCGGGCGGGCTGATCGCTACCCGCGATGCCGATGCCGGCGGCAATGTCATCTACCCGGAGACACCGGGCATCCTGCTTTCCCTGGACCTGTGGCAGCGCTGGTATGAGCACTCATCGAGCGACGCCGTTTATTTCGGGCGTCGTCAGGGGGCTGTGCTGCGATCTCATGGTTTCCTGCCGGTCTGGAGCGGCGCAAGCTACGTCAACCACAGCGCCGATGCGCCGAACCGGCGGGAAACCGTCCAGGACGCGAAAAGGAGCCTCGAAAGCCTCTCCGAAGGCCTCGTTCAGCGGGGTCTCGCCGACCGCGAGGAGATCGAGACGGCGCTCTCGGCCTGGGACAGGTGGGGCAGCGATCCGGATGCGGTCTACCTGCGTTGTCGGTGCGAATGTGTGGCTACGGCGCCGAGCGTCTGATCAGGCGCGCAAGGATCGCTGCAGGTCCTTGAACTGCACACATGCAGTAAGACCGTTGGCGGCGGCTCGATGAGCTACTCCCCGAATGGCGTGAAAGACGCAGAGCCCAAGGCTGTGGCGTACCCATCCGGCGAGGACCGCGGTCTGGCCGCCGTGGCACCGTTACACTTCGGAAACTCCTGATTGGCAAACTGCCCGCTCGTTCAGTGAGGAATGCGGATGCGGTGCACGTTGAAGACAGTGTTCCTTTTGCTGGCGGTAATGTTGCTGCCGGAGAGGATCTTTGCCGGAGCAGTTGAGACAGTGCGCGCTCGGGAAAAGACCGCAATCTCCGCTGACGAAATGAAAATTCTCGCAGAGTGCTTTGCCTCTATCCAGCCCGGTGACAGCGCTGCGTTGCTTCCACACGCACCGGCCGAGGTGGTGCAATTCTGCATCGCCTGGAAGGGCTATTCGCAGCGGGCCGCTTCAAACCCTGATCTCAATACCGACTACATCGACGCTCTCGGCGAGTTCTACTCGTCGAGGCCTCGGCGGTATGTGGAGTGTCTGGCAAAGGCAACTGCCTCTTTTGCGTCGTGGCAAAAGCAGCAAATATACGAAGCCGAAGTGTCCGAGCGCGAAAGTCGCCTGTATGAGGCAATTGACCGTAGAAGGATTATGTTTCGAGACGAAGGTCCAGCGCGGGAAGTCAATAATTGCCATCAGTATTAGGGAAAGCAATTGCGGGTCACTTACCCGGCGCATCCGGTTGAAGGGCTCCAACTCCACGGGAGCAATTGCTCGAGCCTGGTGATCGGGTGCCGGCGATGCGAGCGAGCCGCCGACATGGTGCTGCTGAGGAATGCGAGCCTCAGCGCCGTTGTTTGCCCGGACGGAGAGAGCACCTTTTCCCTGGTTCAGGGCGAAGGCGGTGGCATTGGAACAAGCGTGTATTTCGAGTGCGAGAATCTGGACGCAACGGTCCGGGCTCTTCGCGACGTCGGCCTCCGGTTCGCAAGCGAGCCCGAGGATAAGAGCTGGCTCTGGCGAGAGGCCGAGCTATTCGATCCCGGCGGAAACGGAGTAGTCCTCTACTTTGCCGGACGGATCGCATCGATCCTCCGTGTCGCGTGACGCGACACGGATGGGGCCTGCATCCTTGGGACAAGGCTTCATCCTTGTGACAAGGTTTCCGGACGAAAAGCCGCTACAGCCTATCCCGGAATTGCTCTAGCACGCCCGCCGCTCAGGGAGCTGTCGGCGGGGGCGTGATGCCCAGGTAGTAGTCGTTCTGGTGGCTACCCTGGTACTCGTTGGTGTAGCGCTCGCGGGCTGCGCCGAGGTTGGCCGGCGGTATCCGCTCGACGTAGATGCTGCCGGTCGGCATCGGATCGACGTAGATGACTTCCGGGGGTGCCGGCTCGACATAGATGCTGCCTGTCGGCGCGCGATCCAAATAGTACATGTCGGCAAAGGCCGGTCCGGCCGCTCCGATAAGGGCGGCGGAGAGGACGAATGCAGCGGATGATGTTCTCAGGGATACTCTCATGGCATTGCTCCTGTTCGGTCAGCATCGAGCCGCGGCACGTCCCTTTCGGAGGCCGCTTCGATGCTGCGGTCGGAAGAATAACGCCTTACCGGTCAGACCGTTCCGACGGGCGTGAGAACTCCGGAGAGCCGCCGGGTACGGATTCCGGTAAATTCCTGTTCCGTCATCCCGCAATCCGGATCGGCGTGCCGTCCGGCACCC
Source organism: Sinorhizobium sp. 8-89 (assembly GCF_030124325.1). Taxonomy (GTDB): domain Bacteria; phylum Pseudomonadota; class Alphaproteobacteria; order Rhizobiales; family Rhizobiaceae; genus Sinorhizobium. Next base: position 479,036 of record NZ_JASKLR010000002.1, on the reverse strand, counting down.
GCGACCAGATTTCGCGCATTTCTTCGTCGGTGACGGCGATGCAGCCGTCGGTCCAGTCGAGGAAGAGGTGGAGCCGGCCGATGAAGCCCCAGCCATTCGGCAGGCCGTGGATCATGATGTCGCCGCCGGGGTCTTGGCCGGCCGCGGCGGCGCGGGTCTTGTCGGCTGCGTCGGGGTAGGAGATATGGAGGCTCAGGTGGTAGCGCGAATTCGGGTTGCGCCAGTCGATCAGGTAGTCGCCCTCCGGCGTCCGCCGGTCGCCCTGGCGCTCCTTGTGGCCCAGCGGATTGCCGCCGAGCGACACGCTGTATTCGCCAAGCGTCGTGCCGTCGCGCAGGAGCCGCAGGGTGCGCTCGGACTTGTCGACGAGCACTTCCTTTGCCTGGAACTCGGGCGCCGCCATTTCGGGCGGAGTGCCGGAGCCGTGGTTTTTCGCCGAAAGCGTGTAAACGCCGGCGCCGGCGATGAGGAATATCGCCGCCAAAAGCGTGTGCTTCAATGTCCGTAATGCCGTCATCGAACGTCGATTATCGAGAGTTCACCAAAAGGCGGGTGGGGAAAAGCGTGAAGCGGCTTTCCGTTCCACCCCGACCATGTTTCCGTAACGGATAAAAACATGCAGCAGTTCAAAGAGCTACAGCGATCTTTGTGCGTCTGAAAGCAGCACCGCGCTGCAGGCATCGCGATGCAACTTACGTGCGGGTTTCGCGTTGTTCTACTACATGGCGGCCGTTTCAATCGGCGCGTGTGATCGGCGCGTTTGCGATCAACAAAATCGCGATTTTTCCGCGCCGGGCGGCGCTCCACCGCGATTCGGCCATTATTGACAGGAATGATTTCCTGTTGCTGCATAATGCCTTGAACCGGAACAGGATTTCGGGACAGAATTATGCGGCAGGTTCAAGGTGCTGCGGCGTCGTTTGCGCGTCATCTCCGACGGCGGGCGCCGTGGAGGAAAAGGTGAAGCCAATGAAGAGGCTAGCAATCATTGCCTTGTCGCTGGCGACGGCGCTGACCAGCGTCCCGCCCGCCATGGCGTTTCCTACCGTTGTCGTGCCGAAGATCGATGTTCAGGAGGCAGAGCCGGTCCAGTACAGGCGCTACCGTGGCGGCTACAACCGCGGATACCGGGGTTACCGTCGAGGCGGCTACTATAGACACCACGACGATGACGACGACGAGCTCGGCTGGGCGCTCGGCGGACTGGCGGCCGGCGCGATCCTCGGCGGCCTGCTGGCGCAGCCGAGGCCGTATTACGACTACGGCTCGACCTATTACGCCCCGCGCTACTATGCACCGGCGCCGCGCTACTATGCTGCGCCGCGCTATTACCGCCCGGCCTATGGCGGCAATGCGCATACGCGCTGGTGCTATGGGCGCTATCGGTCCTACAGGGCTTACGACAACACGTTCCAGCCCTATTACGGCCCGCGCCAGCCGTGCATCTCGCCTTACTATTGACGGCGAGCCTGCGTGAGGGGGCGATCTAAAGCGCCGTGCGCCTTTCCGGGCGCATGAAGGTCGCGGTCGCGACGGTCCGAAGCTCCCGCCGCCCGCGTCATCGGGCCGGAAGGAGCCTTTAAGCGCGGCCGACTTGCGGCTGCCGGATTCCCGTGACGAGCGCAGGGCCGAGGGCGGTTGATGGCTGCGGCCGGGCAAAACCGGCGACGCGGCCGGCGGTAGATGGTCATCGCCCGCGGCTGGGCGGTTCACACCGCACACCTCATTCCCGTGCCCGGTCCAGTGCCTGGCATGGGAATCCAGCTACTCGGCGTGTCGGCGCCTGAGCGACGCCTTTGGCACCGGACGCGCGGGCCGATAGGGCAAGCGGGCGCTTTTGCGAATCGCGCGTCCTTCGCCGGCAGATGGTATAGGGTGGCGTGTTGGATCATTTCCTCCATGAAAATCGTTCCCTCTTGAGAGAAGGGAAAGGTGAAGTCCGTTGAAGATTGCAGCCACCATCGCGCTTGCGTTTATAACCGCCGCCTCCAGTGTGCCGCCGGTCGCGGCCCAGACGACGTGCATCGGCATATGTCCGCCGCTCAGGGGCGACTACGGAAAGACCAACCGGGACAATCCCGGGGTTCCCTCCCGCCACGAGCTTTTCATTGAGCGGGAATACCGCGACTTCCTCAACAGGCGCTATCCGAGCTATGGCGGGCGCTACCGCGGCCAGCGCTATGACATCGGCATCGGCCCGGGCGCTATCGTCGGCGGCCCGCCGCCCGCCGCCCTCGACCGGGGCCGCGTGCGCCAGCGGCTCCGTTACGACGCCACCGCCCACGCCCGCTGGTGCCGCGAACGCTACATTTCGTACCGGTCGACCGACAACACGTTCCAGCCTTTCGAGGGGCCCCGGCGGAGCTGTGACTCGCCGTATAATTGAGGCGGAGCGGGGCGCCCGAGTGTTGTCGCCGGAATCGGGCGAGGCCGTACCGCGAAGGGCGCCTCGACCGGGTTGCGACCTGCGCGTCTAATCGACTGCGATTCAAGCAATAGCTGGCGAAGAGAAATCCGATGACCAGCGGAAAGACTGAAAGATACGAGCTCCGGCTGGAGCGTCTCCTGGATGCGCCGCGCGCGAATGTGTGGCGCTGCTGGACGGAGCCGAGGCTCCTGGAGCAATGGTTCGCGCCGCAGTCCTGGACGACCGAGGCGAAGACTCTGGAGCCGCGTCACGGCGGCACGTCTCACATCGTCATGCGGGGTCCGAACGGCGAGAAGTCCGACGGCGTCGGCGTGTTCCTGGAAGCGGCTCCGGAGCAGCGGCTGGTGTTCACCAACGCCTTTGCCCCGGGCTGGATCCCAGCCGCCCAGCCGGCGGTCGTTCCCTTCATGACCACGATCGTCGAGATCTCCGATGAAGGCGGCAAGACCCGCCATGTCGTGCGCGCCCTGCACTGGACCGAGGAGGCGCGCAGGCAGCACGAGGAGATGGGCTTCCATGAAGGCTGGCGACAGACGACCGGCCAGCTCGAAGCTCTCGCCCGGACGCTCTGAACCGGCCCCGGTGTAACGAGACGCCGCACATCATGGCCGCCGCCGAGCTAGGCCTGACCCGGTAGCGCCGCGTCAATGTTGCCCGGTTGCGTCTGACTGCGGCGGCGCACAATGGCGGTTGTCCTCGACGGCTCATTTTCATATAAGAGCACCACTCACCACGGACCCGGTGAAACTCCGGGTGGCTCTTCTGGCCGCCGATCCGCCAGATAACGCAACAGCATCAAATCCAAGCAGGACCTCCCGCCTGCAGCGATCCAGAGTGTTACAGCGACTTTTGTGCGTCCAAAAAGACGCATGGCGCCGTAGCGCAGTTCTTTTGCGAAGAAAAACCATGAAATTGACACTTGCCAGCTACAAACGCGAATGGTTCTCCAACATCCGCGCCGACGTCCTTTCGGGCATCGTCGTGGCGCTTGCCCTGATACCGGAGGCGATCGGCTTCTCGGTCATCGCGGGCGTCGATCCGAAGGTGGGGCTGTTTGCCTCCTTCGCCATCGCCTGTGTGTCCGCCTTCGCCGGCGGCCGTCCGGGCATGATTTCGGCGGCGACCGCGGCTACCGCCGTGCTGATGGTCACGCTCGTCAAGGAGCACGGCCTCGAATATCTCTTCGCCGCAACGCTGCTGATGGGCCTCATCCAGATCGCAGCCGGCTTCCTGAAGCTCGGCCGGGTGATGCGCTTTGTCTCGCGCTCGGTCATCACCGGCTTCGTCAACGCCCTCGCCATCCTGATCTTCATGGCGCAGCTTCCGGAACTCATCGGCGTGCCGCAGGCGACTTATGTGATGATCGCGGCGGGACTGGCGATCCTCTATCTCTTCCCCTATGTCACAAAGGCCGTTCCTTCGCCTCTGGTCGCGATCGCCGTCCTGACCGGCATCGCCTACTGGACCGGCATGGATATCCGCACCGTCGGTGATCTTGGCGAATTGCCCTCGAGCCTGCCGATCCTTGCCCTGCCTCACGTGCCGCTCACGCTCGAGACGCTGCAGATCATCTTCCCCTATTCGGTGGCGCTTGCCGCGGTGGGGCTGCTCGAATCGCTGCTGACCGCCCAGATCGTCGACGACATGACGGATACGACGAGCAACAAGAGCCAGGAATGCATCGGCCAGGGCGCGAGCAACATCGCTTCCGGCCTCATCGGCGGCATGGGCGGCTGCGCCATGATCGGCCAGTCGGTCATCAATGTCAGTTCCGGCGGGCGAGGGCGGCTCTCGACCTTCGTCGCCGGCGCCTTTCTTCTCTTCCTCATCCTCGTTCTCGACGATCTCGTGCGGATCATCCCGATGGCCGCTCTCGTCGCGGTCATGATCATGGTGTCGATCGGCACCTTCTCCTGGCGGTCGATCGTCGACCTCGGCCGCAATCCTCTGCCGTCCTCCGTCGTCATGCTGGCGACGGTCGCCACCACGGTCGGCACGCACGATCTGGCCAAGGGGGTGCTGGTCGGCGTGCTGCTCTCCGGCGTGTTCTTTGCCGGCAAGGTCGCGCGCCTCTTCCATGTGCGCTCGACGGTCGACGAGAGCCGGAAGGTGCGCACCTACCATGTCGACGGCGAGATCTTCTTCGCTTCGACCGAGGCCTTCATCGCTGCCTTCGACTTCGCCGAGCCGCTCGAGAAGGCCGTCATCGATGTCAGCGAGGCGCATCTCTGGGACATCACCGCCGTCGGCGCGCTCGACAAGGTCGTGCTCAAATATCGCCGCCACAACGTCGCAGTCGAGGTCATCGGCCTCAACGAGGCGAGCGCCCATATGCTCGACCGGTTCGCCGTGCACGACAAGGGTGAGGGCGGGGCGCTTACGGCGCATTGAGCGAGCGGGCCGGCAACCGGCACCCTCATGGCAGCGCGGCTCTTCCGGCTGGAAACCGGCGATGGCTGGCAGGTGGGTTCCTGCTGTGCATTTTTCTTTCTTCGGGCACTTTGCTGCCTGGAAACGCACCTTCTCGTGTCGCGGCGGTGCCGCAGCGCCCGCAAGCGTCCGGTGGAGGGCGCCAATGGCCTGCGTGCCTCGCGGTGTGGTAAGGTCCGCCTTCGGGCCATCTGGAGAGTGCCGACTGCAGAGTGCCATCTGGAGAGTACCATGACGGGTGCATCGACGTTCAACGCCAGCACTGGCGGCGGTTATGAGCTGCAGATGGGGCGTTGGAGCCGCCGGCTTGCTGTTCCATTTCTGGCCTTCGCCGGGGCCTCGAGCGGTGAACGCGTGCTGGACGTCGGCTGCGGCACCGGCAGCCTGACGTTTCTATTGTCCGAGCGGCCCGACCTTGAAGCGATCTGCGGGATAGACTACGCGCCGCCCTACATCGAGCACGCGACCCGCAGCAACTCGGATCCGCGCGTCTCCTTCCGCGTCGGCGACGCATGCGCTCTGCCTTTCCCCGACGCGGCGTTCGACCGGGTTCTGTCGCTCCTGATGCTCCACTTCGTCTCCGAGCCCCATCGGGCCGTGGCGGAGATGCGCCGCGTCGCGCGGCCTGGAGCGACGGTCGCGGCCACCGTATGGGACGCGCGCGGCGGCTTCGTCGCCGGTCGCCTGTTCCTCGATACCGCGGCTGCGCTCGATCCCACCGCTGGATTGCTTCGGGCGCGCGCCTGCACGCGTCCGATGACCCGGCCGGGCGAACTGGAATCGGCCTGGCGTCAAGCCGGCCTTGTCGAGGTCGAGACGGCAGAGCTTGCGATACGCATGGAGTTTTCTTCCTTCGACGACTACTGGGCGCCATACCTCGGCAAGGATGGGCCGGGCGCCGAATATGTCGCGACACTCGATGAGCAGGCACGCACGAGGCTGCGCGATGCGGTCCGCTCTGCTTACCTCGACGGTGACGTCGATGGTCCACGATCCTACATGGCGGTCGCCTGGGCCGTGAAGGGAATCGTGGCGCCCTGAGCCCACGGAGCGGGCATATGCCGATCGGTTCACTGTGCATGATAAAGGGGCGGGGCACTGACGGCACACTGGCTCCTCATTCCCGTGCTCGTCACAGGAACCCGGGAGCGCCGCGTCCGCGGCGCGAAAGGCTCCGCTGGATCGCCAGCGCGCGGCCGTTCCAAGCCCTGTTTCACGGTCCGGCTTCCTATGTTTCCTCCCGCAATTCCGGACGGAAGTTGGAATTGCTTAGGCCGGACGCTCCGCCATCACCAGCAGCAGGAAGGCGGCGAGGTCTCGCCAGCGGGCGAACCGGGGAACGGCGCCGCAGGCCTCGGGCGATGGCTGCGGCTCTTCAATTCGCCTGATCCGCAACCCGGCCGCGGTGACCGCATTGAGGTAATCGCTAATCGTCCGGGGAAAGCGCGGCACGGCGAACGGCACGACCTCCTCGTCTTTCGGGCGATCTCCGAAGCGCCAGTGCTCGGTGAAGCTGGTCCGGTCGAAATAGTTTGACACGCAGAGCGCCACCGTGCCTCCTTCGCGATCCTTCTCCCAATGCAGCCCCGGCGTGATGAAACAGGGATGAAGAACGCTGAAGGCGATGAAGCCGCCGGGGCGCAGCAGCCGATGGGCCTCCTTCATCGCGCCTTCGAAATCGGGCCCGTCCATCAAAGCCATGGTGGAAAGGACGGCATCGAAGGAAGCATCCGGAAATCCCGTGTCGGCGCTGTAGGATGACACCTTGTAGCTGATCCCCAGCGGGTCGGCCTCTTCCGCCCGGCGGGCGTGATCGATCAGCCGTTCGGAAATGTCGATGCCGGTCAGCCGGGCACCCATCCGTGCGAGCCGCCGCGTGTTCGTGCCCTCGCCACAGCCGAAATCGATGACGTCAAGCCCATCGAGCGGCGGCAGGAATTCTTGAAATGCAGGGAAGGTGAAGCGGTCGCGGTAAACGTCGTAGCCATCCCGGACATCGCGCGTCCACTGATCGGCATTCGCGTTCCAGCGCGCGGCCACTTCGGCGTGAGACCCATCCGTCATTGCCCGACCTCCTGCTGCATGGTTCCTTGAATCGGATCGATTCAAGGACAAAACCATGCAGAAATTCAAAGTGCTACAGGGTTAGGTGCCAGGCGGAGGCAGCGCGCGCTCAACCCGGCGAAGTGTCCACAGAAACAATGCAGTTTGAGGATACCCACCCGCAGGCGCTTCGGGTAGCGTGCGCATCAGGGTTAGGAGGACACATGGGCCTATCAGATATTTTCGGTCGACTGGTCGCAATGATCGGCGCCGTAACAATCCTTTTGCGGCACCGGGACGGTGATTCCCTGGAGCCGGCCTATGGCAGCGCGCCGAAAATCCCGAGAGCCAAGCCGCAGGGCATTCCGACCCTGAAGATGCCGACAGCCAAGGGATGGACAGCGGAGCAAGTGCCGACTGCGGCGGCCGGGCTCAAGGTGAACGCATTTGCGGCGGGGCTCAGACATCCCCGTTGGATTCACGTGTTGCCGAATGGCGACGTGCTGGTCGCCGAGGCACTGAGCGAGCCGGGGGGCATCAAATCTGCCTTCGACTACGCCATGTTCAGCACGATGAAGCGCGCCGCCGCAGTGGGCGCAAGTCCGAACCGGATCACGCTGTTGCGGGATGCGGATGGCGACGGCGTGGCCGAGATACGTACGGCATTTCTCGAGGGACTCAATCAGCCGTTCGGCATGGCGTTGCTGGGCGATACGTTGTATGTCGGCAACACGGACGGGGTGGTTGCGTTCCCGTATGAAACGGGCGGCACGCGTATCAGCGCGACAGGGCGAAAGCTTGCGGACTTCAAGGCCGGCGGGCATTGGACGCGGAGCCTGCTTGCGAGCCGCGATGGACGAAAGCTCTTCATCGGCGTCGGTTCGCTCAGCAACATAGGCGAGCGCGGCATGGCGGCAGAGGAAGAGCGGGCCGCCATCCACGAGCTTGACCTCGAGAGTGGTGAGCGCCGCATATTTGCCTCCGGCCTGCGCAACCCGGTGGGCATGGCGTGGGAGCCAACAACAGATGCGCTCTGGACGGTGGTCAACGAGCGCGACGGCCTGGGCGACGAGACGCCTCCCGACTACCTGACATCAGTGCGCGACGGCGGCTTCTACGGATGGCCCTATTGCTACTGGGGGCAGATCGTGGACGACCGGGTGCCGCAGGACCCGGCGATGGTCGCGACCGCCATAACGCCGGACTATGCCTTGGGCGGGCACACTGCATCGCTCGGCCTTTGCTGGCTTCCCGCAGGCACTCTGCCCGGCTTCCCGGACGGTATGGTCATCGGGCAGCATGGCTCCTGGAACCGCAGCACGCTGCGTGGCTACAAGGTTGTCTTCGTGCCGTTCGTGAATGGACGTCCAGCCGGGCCTCCGCGCGACATTCTGACCGGTTTCCTTTCGCCTGACGAACGGGCGTCCTATGGACGGCCCGTTGGAGTTACCATCGGGCCGGACGGCTCCCTGTTGGTGGCGGACGATGTCGGCGATGTGATCTGGCGCGTGACGGGCGAGTGAGGCTGAACGCGCAACGGGTGCCGCGCGCCAAAGCGAAACCGGAATGGGCTTTCGCCAATGCTCTATATATCTACCGAACCAGTTCGATCTCACTTGGCCGCCAGGTCTTGTCGAAGAACGACGGCTTCGGGCTGTAGAGGCGAAGGAGCGTGAACCATCCCTTCTTCGGATCTGTCTGGATCCAGTTGCCCCGTGCCACGCCTTCGGGCTCGGTGGGACCAAAATAAACGGTCGTGGTGCCGTCGGCGGCGGTCTCGGCGGCAGGTGACGGATAGCTCTGGCTGCCGGCCCGCGGGTACTTTTGCGGCGTCTGCAGCATCGAGCGCGTCTGGTTGTCATAGAGCGTGAGCGACCAGAAGGCTTCGGCCGGAATGTCCTTGGGGAGCGTCACCTTGTACGTCTTGGCGCCGTCAAAAGGGTTTCCGTCGGCATCGAGGAAGCCCATCAGATACTGCGAGCCCACGCCGGGAATACGCATAATCATGCCGGGCGAGTCGAGCGTGTAGCCGTAGTAAAAGGCGGTGCGCGAATCGAGGGTGCGCGCGCCGGTCGGTGCAAGCGGCTTGAACATGCCCTTCTCGAAGAGCGGCGGCGGCGTCTCGAAGTACGCGCCGCCCTCCCACAGCATGCTGCCCCACTGCGAACCTTCATAAATGGCCCAATCGGGATGCTGCATCGCATAGCGCCAGTTGAGCGCCCGGCCGGTCGCCTGGCCGAAGGCGGCCGCATCCGACAGGATCTTCTTCATACGGTCGTCAGGCGCAAATTCCTTGCCATGCACGATCCCGATGGCGGCAAGCTGTCCGGCAAGCTCCACGTCATAGCTGGTGGCGGGCTGGCTCTGGACGTTTTCGTTGATCAACTCGAAGAAACCGTAGTCGCTGGGCGGGATGGTGTTGAAGGACAGCCCACTGCCCTCGATGAACTTCATCTCGGGAATCTTCGGTTCGCCTGCGATGCGCACCGTGCCCTCGAGAGCTTGCGCCATGCTCGTTCCGAAGGAGCCCGGCTGGTAGGGATAGACCTTCATGTTTTGCTTGACGTTCTCGACGGCCGGCTTGGGGTCGTTGTCGACGAGATAGGCGCGCGCCGCATAAAGAGCGATGTTTGTCTTTGAGTGCGCAACGAAGTAGCCGCCCTCTGGAAGCGGGCCGTTATAATCCGGCCCGACGATCAGGTACTTGCCACCGAGCCCACGGTCGGGGCCGGGGCCGCCGATGTCGATGATCCAGGAGAACCACATATCGTTGATGGTGCCGACGGCGTTCGACGGCTGCTCGACCACCACCGGCCCTTTGCTCAGATCGAGCGAGGTAAAGTAGTAAATGGTGTCGGCATTCGCCGTCAGGAATAGCGAGTTCGAATCCATAAGATCGGAGAAGATGGCGACATCGCCAGGCTTGGCGCCGATGCTTTCAAAGCCCTTGACGATCGCCAGCGCCGAAGCGCCGCGGAAGCTGTTGTTGTAGGCGTTAAGGGCATTGGCGAAGTCCAGCGTGTCATAAACCTTCTGCGCCGTTTCGGCGGTCGGCACACCGTCTTTGAACTCCAGCGTTCCGGCACTGGTCTCAATCTTGTCAGTGGCGCCAAGCGACTTGAGCGTTGGCTCAGACACATCCGCATAGGCGGCACCAGCACTGACAAGCGCCGCGATCGAGACAGGCCCTATCAGCTTCAACAGAAGATCCATCGGCTTGCTCCATGGGCACAAGGCCATTGCGATGTAAATGCAACCTGACGTTATGGCGGCGACCGTATACGCGTAAAGTTTCCAACAAGTAAAATACGCCGGGTTGCCATGTAGAATACGCCGGGTTGCTTAAGGCAAAGGTCATCTGAGGTTTTGGTAAAGCCGCCGGTCTGCTCGCGGCCAAAATGTCGGTCGGCCATGGACGCCGTGCAATATGGCCGCGTCTGGCGCTTTCAAGCCCATCCCGCCACGTCGCCTTTCGGCATAACCGCCGAGTCAATCCCCCGCGTATGTCGGCGGCGCGGGACATTGCTGCCGTTGCATGCGCAGCGCTTAGTTCTTGGCCAACATGGGCAAGACCAGACCCCACTGCGTTTTCTGAGGTGGTCCAAACGGCTCGAAACCCAGCTTCTTGTAGACGGCTATCGCCCGTGCATTGTCTGGATGCGGATCAGTCGCGATCACAGGTGCCCCCTCATCAAAGAGAGCCTGCATTCTCATGCTGATAAATGCTGATCCATGCCCAACACCGACCATTTCGGGGTCTCCGATGTATTGGTCAATTCCCCGTGAGCCTCTGGGAAGATGGGCAAAATGGTGATCTTCCCACCCGTGAACTGTATAGTCCTGGATGAACGCAAATGGGCGTTCGGCGTTTGAAACAATCCAGCGCGCTACCCGCGGATCAGCCAAGTCCGCGTCGTCGTATGGCTCATCTGAACCCCACCATTCCCGGACATGAGGGTTCGATCGCCATCCCATGAGCATATCGAGATCATCCAGCGTCACCTTGCGAAAACTGTATTGATTGGTTGTCATCATTCGAACAGTTTAGCAGATCGCCCGCCGGTAGCTATGGGCTCGGAGACTCGCAGCCATCCGTCCATGGCTGCAGATTTATGAGTCCACGTCCTGGATCATTTCATTGTTTCATTGAAACAGTGAAACGATCTAACTCTTTGAAACCACGCAATTCCGGGCGGAAAACCGGTACACACCTTTCCTGGAATTGCTCCAAGAGCATCCCGGCTGTGTCACTCTTCGTCGCCGATAAAGCGATATCCAACGCCCGGCTCCGTGCGGATGATTCTCGGGTCGGCGGATCGCGTTCGATCTTCCCACGCAGTTGGCCTATGAAAACTCTGAGGTAGTGCAAGTCTTCGCCGTGCGCCACACCCCAGACCGAGGTGAGCAGCGCCTTGTGGGTGACAACGCGGCCCGCATGCCGCGCGAGCATGACGAGGAGATCGTATTCCTTCGGCGTCAGCCGCAGCGCCTTGCTCACCAGCCGCTTGACGATATCGATCGTCAGTCCGTCGGCAACAAGGCTCGTTTGGCCGCCCTCCATCTGGATACGGTGGCGCAACGCCGTGCGAATGCGCGCGGTCAACTCGCCGATGCCGAAAGGCTTTTCGATGCCGAAATGGCGCGGGAGCAAAATCACGTGCGCTTCCCCCGGAGTGACAGCCGCACTGCATTCAGGTTGGCCCTTGGGGGGCGTGGAGTGTCCGACCCGCTAATCTTTGGAGGTCCACTTCGACCCGCAAACTCGCCATCGAGCGCGTCCGCGCTGAACTCCGCTCACCACCCTTTCACGACGGATCGAACCGGAAAGACCGACCCAATGCGGCCGACGGCCGGTCACACATGGAATGTCCGGTGTCGGCGCGCGAAACAGACATGCTTTGCCGGACCTCGGACTGCTTTGTGCCGGAGGCAGCCGCCGATGGGCTATTTGCTTTGGCGAGTGGGTTAATCCCCTTGGCCTCTTGAGGATCAACAAGAGGTCGTGCTTCGTAGGCGGATCGATGGCCATTTTGCGGCCGATGCGATGATCGACGGCCAGAAGGTCAACCTGCTCGTCGATAACGGAGCAGCGGCAGCGCGCTTACCTATGAGGATGCGGTGAGGCTCGGCCTCACCCGCGAGCCTCCGCTACACGGTAACCGTGATGCCGGCAAACGGCCCGGCGGTCGCTGCGCCGTTTACGCTGGCGGAGATCGCCATCGGCCCGATCGAGCGAAAGGACATTAGGGCGATGGTCGCGGCCGAAGGCAAGCTCGACCGCAGCCTGCTCGGCATGAGCTTCCTGTCGACGCTCGATTTCATGCAGATAGGGACGAGCTGCGCCCTAAGGACTGACCCGGTGCGGACGCAGCGCAGACTTCGCAACAGCAATCAGGCCGGTGGGGTCGCGAACTCCCGACTGATAGGCGCGGATCAGTTTTGCCGCAAGGGCTTCGGCCTCGTCGCTGTCGCTCGACAAGGCTTGTATTTGCAGCTCGCTTTTGAAGATCCCGTCGATCATTGTCAGTTCGTCGGGGCCGATGGGATCGAATCGGAAATCTTGAGCGGTTCTCATGTTGCTCCCTCGTGCATCCCGGGTATCGGGGGCAGCGTCGGACGAAGTCTACGCCTGTTGACAGGAATCACGAGTCAATAAAGGGCCCGGAACATGGTGGGTCCAATACCGTACACATGGGCACCCATCCTCTGCCGCGGCAGCCCGATCGGACACCAATAGGCGGCAGGCCGAGGTTATGCTATTGTGGCAATACGGCCTGCGGATACCCTGCTACATGCAACGGAGAGCGGGTACGCTCCTTGCCTTACCCCCAGGAGCTTGGATGACGGTTTCCTCGCAGAACCCGATGCGCAACCAGTTACTGGCGATCCTCCCCGAGGCGGATTATCGTCAAATTGCATCCCATCTCGAATATGTCGTATTGCCAAGGGGGTCGCTTCTCGCAAGCGCGGGTGAGCCCATCGAGCACGTCAATTATCTGGCATCCGGGATAGGCTCCCTCGTCGCATCAACGCCCGAGGGCAACAAGGCAGAGGCCGGCGTATTCGGCAATGAGGGCTATATCCCGACCTCCGCAGCCATGGGCGTGGAATTGAGCGTCCATGACGTCATCATGCAAGTCGAGGGCGATGCCTTTCGAATGGAATTCGGTTCGTTCCGGAAGTGGATGGAGGACAACAAGAACTTTGCCAGGGTAATGATCCGATGCCTTGAGGCCTTTTCCATCCAGCTCACCTACACGGCAATTTCGAACGCGATCCACGGCGTCGACGAAAGGCTCGCCCGGTGGCTTTTGATGTGCCACGATCGTGTGTCGGGTAATGAGATCAATCTTACGCACGAATTTCTTTCGCTCATGCTTGCGGTCCGTCGTCCGAGTGTCACGACATCGCTCCACGTTCTTGAGGGAAACGGCTTTATCCGCTCCCTGCGAGGGCAGATCATCATCCGCGACCGGGCGGCTCTCGAGGAGTTCGCGCGCGATGCTTATGGCAAGCCGGAGGAAGAATATCGCCGCCTGATGACGGGCCTCTTTTGACGCCGACACGGCTCGCGCTTCCGAGCAAAAGCCGCGTACCTTGCCCTATCGCAAAAAAGAAGGCCCCTCAGTGCAAGAGGGGCCAAGTGTGTCGATGCAAACCACGCTTAGTGCGGGAGCGCTAAAATACGGCGCTTGAAGCAAATGCTCCACCCGCCAGCACCCTTCCGTACGGAAACGGACGAACGTCCGCGACTGACCTCACCTCAGCGATCAGCCAAGAGATTGTTCCGTTTGGCCTTTTGTCGCCATTGGCCGGTGTCCGCCACCGTACCGAGCAGGTGTTACGGCTGGACTGCGGCGACAGGAGCTCTAAATTGGCTACGCGCCTACTAGGGGGTTCCCCGGACGTGAGAACCCGCAAAATCAATGGGAGAAGAAACATGATTCATTCGGTCGCTTCCATCCATGCGCGAACAGCGACCCCTTCACCTCGCACCCACTCTTCCCCTCAGTTCACCGCAGGGACCGACTTCCGCATCCAGAAGAAAACCGAGGGAATGTGGGAGATCGCAGCCTTATCTGATCGCGCCCTCAAATGGCTGAAGACCGAGCATCGTCCAGATTCTGTTCTGCGGGAAGAAACGTTCGGAACCGATCTCGGCGGGGCCAATCTGTTCATTAGAAACGCGCGCGACCAGGGCTACCGCATCGAATATGTTGGGCCGCTTTGTGTGAACTTCTTTTAGCCGCCCCGGCTGGCGGATTGAGGAGGCACGTTGGGATCCCTGGACCGTCCGCAGCCGCTTGCGACGCTTGCCTCGGGAGGCGGTTGATAGGAACATCGATGCCCCAGTCGCTTGCGTGATGGCGAACTCTTCACGTCCATTCAACGCACTCGGCTCAAGAGAATTTGGCCGGATCTTGCCCGGGCAAGTAATGGCCGCTTGTCCACGCAAAGCTGCCGTCCGGCTTCTTCGAACTGAACTTCAGCATCCCACCCATCCGCGACGCTGATGAAGGCGAATTCTCGACCCTACGCACTCATACGACGCTAGCGCCTGGAGCTTCCGGTGTCGCACCCCTGACGGACACAATAAGCGTGGCAAACAGAGCTGCGCTTTATTAGAATGAGCTTAGCAACTCGCCAAGGTCATCAAGCTGATCTACCGATCGGATGATTGCAGTCCGGAGTAGATGAGGCCTGAACTCGAGGTACTCATCTGCGGACTGGTAGCGAAGGTGCCCGCCTAAGCATCAGATCAAGGAAGGTCATTCAATGACGCGATAGGACAAAGCTTGGACAACTCGAAAGAACATCCGGGCTTATTCGACCTACCAGGCATTTCGGCGGGCTTTCAGCTTGCGGTGATCGGCTGCGGAGCCTGGGGCAAGAACCTGGTCCGCTGCTTTGCTGAATTAGGCTGCCTCGGTGCTGTCGCTGACCACAACTCCGAGGCAGTCGCGTCCCTTCTTGGCCAGTACGGCAGTCGCGCCCTTTCCTTCGAGGAGGTACTAGCCGAGCACTCGATTCAGGCAGTGGCCATCTCTACCCAACCGTCAACCCACTACGACCTTGCCAAGCGCGCCCTTCTCGCCGGAAAGCATCTCTTCGTCGAAAAGCCGCTCGCGCTTGAGCTCAAGCATGCCGAGGAGTTGACCGATCTGGCGCGGCGCTTGGATCGACGCCTTATGGTCGGCCACATACTACAATATCACCCCGCCTTTACCCGGCTCCAGAGCCTCATCGCGAGCGGTGCTATAGGCCGTGTCCTGCGCCTTCAGGCCAACCGCATGAATCTCGGGGCGATCCGGTCCGAGGAAGATGTGCTCTGGTGTCTAGGGCCGCATGATGTCTCCATTATATTGACTCTCGTGGGGGCAGAACCAAGCGAGGTTTACGGTGTCGTCGGCGGCTACCACCTGCGAAAAACGATAGCCGACGCGGTCACCCTTCACCTGAACTTCCCGGCCGGGGAGCAGGCGCAAGTCAACCTGTCGTGGTTGCATCCCGTCAAGGAGCACCGGCTCACCGTAATCGGTTCAGAGGCCATGGTCGTGCTCGACGATGGAGCGCCATGGGAAGGCAAACTGCTCCTATATCCGCACATCGTAAATGTGGCTGAGGATATAACGGCAACGATCCGGGCCGAACCACTTCCAGTCACGGTTGAGGAGAATGAACCGCTAAAACTCGAATGTCAGCATTTTGTCGACTGCATCGCGCAGGGTCATGATCCGATGACAAATGGTGACGAAGGGTTACGCGTGATGCGGGTCTTGGCCCAGGCCAGCATGATGCTGGATAGTAGCCGTGGCTGCCAGGATAATCCTGGGCGGACGGGCGCTGTCAAACACCTTTCTCATGTTGGAAGCGACCATGCCAGACCGGATCCTCTTTAACGATCTTGGCGCGCAACGCCGCTATCTTGGACAGGTAGTTGACGAGGCAATCCGCAGCGTTCTCGATCGCGGCCTATATGTCATGGGTCCAGAGGTTGCTCAACTCGAGCAAGACCTCGCCGCGTTTTGTGGCGCAAAGCACGCAATTTCCTGCGGTAGTGGAACCGACGCTTTAACCCTTGTACTCATGGCGAAAAATGTCGAGGCTGGCGACGCGGTGTTCTGTCCGTCCTTTACGTTCGCGGCTACCGCAGAAGCCATAGCCGGGCTTGGCGCGACACCGGTGTTCGTCGACATCTGCGAGGATACCTTCAACCTCGATGTCCAGAGCCTTCAATCCTCCGTAACAGCGGTCAACGACAGCGGACTGAGGGCAGTCGGCATTGTCGCGGTCGATCTTTTTGGCCAGCCGGCCGACTACGACGCTATCGAGGCAATTGCAGATCGCGAGCGCCTGTGGCTGATCTGTGATGCAGCTCAAGCCTTCGGCGCAAACTATAAGGGGCGACAAGTCGGTACGATTGGGCTTGCCACTACGACAAGCTTCTTCCCGACCAAACCCCTGGGCTGCTACGGGGACGGCGGTGCGGTATTCACAAGCGACGACGAGTTGGCTGGCACCATCCGCTCGCTCCGCATTCATGGCCAAGGGAATGACAAGCATGATAATGTTCTGATCGGCATGAACAGCCGTCTCGATACGATTCAGGCTGCCGTTCTCATAGAGAAGCTCAAAATATTTGTGGCTGAAATCACGGCCCGTAACCGCATTGTGAACCGCTACAATGAGCAACTGGGCGATGTTGCCACCGTGCCGAACGCGCTGGCGGGCGTGAGCTCGGTCTGGGCACAGTATACGCTGCGCCTGCCAAGGTGCGACCGGGAGGTGTTCCAGAGTTTCCTGGCAGCGGCGGGCGTTCCCACAGCCGTCTATTATCCGCGACCCACGCACCATCAAGCGGCGTACAGGCACTTCCCGGTTGCCCCGAAGGGCCTTCCCGTCTCTGATCGCCTTGCTGCCGAGGTCGTCAGTCTACCGATGCACGCGTATTTGACCGAACAGGTGCAGGATCAGATCACGGCTGCGGTCCGGGCAGCACTGGCGGCTCAGGCTTGACGTTACATCACAAGCTGGGCGAGCAAGTCATCGTCTAGCGTAGCTTACGGACCCCTGGGAATCTCATTTGCTTTAAAGGAGGGGCGAATCCATCCACCGCCGGTAGGTTGGCCGGACGAGCTTGGAGCGCCCGGTCTGCGGATTTCCGGGGGCCGCTTCACCCGAAACGGTTGGCGGTCGAATCGGACGCGTTGTCAACCATAAGGCGTCTTGGGAGATCAAGTAGGCCTGAGTTTCGGACACTGGCCCTGGGCGGCCGGGGTACGGGCAACTGATCTCTGTGCGCGGAGCTGCGCCGGTTCAAGGTTTGGCTTCAAGACCGAGTGTCGTCGGCGCCGACTGAGAGGAAACGGCGACCTGGAAAGATACGGGCCCTCAAGCGGGGAGCGTTTTCGCGGGAAAGATTCAATCAGTCGTTGTCGCCATCGAGTCCGGGCAGATCTGCCATCGGCACATTAACGCGCGCTCTGATCCTCTTGAATACCTCTTGTTGCGCGTCGAACGGTCGCATCGCGGTCGCGTTGGGATCCTTCGCGGCGACACTTGCGAAGGTTCGCAGATGGCGCTTCTTTCGCATTCCTCGCAAGGCAACGTACGGCAGAGAACCACCCTCCTGCGACGACGATGGGGAACGGGAGAGATCGACCCTTCTCCGACGTTCCTCTCCGCAATCACGCGGCAAGTCTTGATTCATTTCGGTCATTCGCGCGGTGATATGACGTTTCAAACACTGACGCCGAGCCGGAGGTCCGCAAGCGCACGGCGCACTTGCTGGCGGCCTCGGGCTTTCAGGCGGTTGGTTTAACTCGCGAACGGTTGCGATCGGGACCAGAGCCTCGGTGATCGTATCGATCCGACAACCCTGCGAGTAGGGCCGGAGCGACAAGATAAAGGATGGTGGCGATCGTCACGACGCCTGTGAACCCGATATGCATCGCAAGCAGTGTGGCGAGAATCGCGCTCAGCACGGACGCACAGCCATTGATCCCCCACGCCCAGGGAATAAACTCGTCCGAGCGTGCACCGACGTGGCCGAGGCCGAGGGGGAACGGCATGCCCATAAAGACGGCGAGCGGCGCTATGAGGAGGAGTGTGATCGCGATCTTCGCGGCATCCGGGAGTGCCAGCAGCCGTTCGAATATCGAGGGCAGCGCGACGAGGTAGCTGGCAGCCAGGAACGCGATCACCACGACGGCGAGCACAATGCCGCGCACCGGTGATCCGCGTCCGACCGCCGCCATCCACCGTGCGGCGACGGCGCTACCGAAACCGGCGAAGGCAAGGAAACCCGCGAGCACGACAGCGACAGCATAGAGCGGATGGCCGAGGAACAGCACGAAGCGCTGGATGAAGGCGATCTCGATGAAGAGGAAGGCCAGGCCCAAGGCAAGGAAATAGAGCCCGAAGCGCAGCCGATGTACGGCTCCCCCCGGTGCGCGCCGGCGAAGCCAGAGCGGCAGCAGGATCAGGACGGCGCTGAGGGTCGCGGCCTGGACGAGCGTCGTCACAAGGATCAGGTAGCCCCAGTCGAGCATCGCTGCCCCACCCTGGGTGCGCAGTGTCAGGAGTTCGGACAGGGCGCGCCAGCGGAAGAAGTCGAAGAAATAAGGCCGATTGTCAGTGGCCGGTGCAATATCGAACTTGTAGCGCTCGATGAATTCGGCGCGCTCAGGGCCGAGGAGCGCGAGGGCTCCCTGGTAGAGATATTCCTGGTCGAGCTGGTTGTAGCGGTTCACGTCGCTCGCGGAGATGCCCGGCGCCCAGGAGATGTCAAAGAAATTCTCGGCCGCGAAGCCGCGGATGGCTGCGACGTCTTCGCCGGTGAACGGCGACTTGGCGGCGAGCAGGGTTGCAGTATTCCAACTCCGGATCAGCACCAGGTGCCGGCCTGGCTGGGCCACGCCATCCGCTTCAAGGGCAACGGTGGCAGTAGCGAACAGCTTGAGGATGTCGCGCGGCGGTACCCGCAGCCACCGCGTGATCGCGACGACTCCATCTGGTCTCAGCACCGCTAGGTAATCCCGCATTGCCTCCACGGTGTAGGTATAGTTCTCATGCAGGCTCTGCACGCCGGCCGCGGCCGCGCCGAAGGAGTCAAGGAGCGGCATCTGGATCAGGTCGTAACGCTCGCCAGTCGTCGCAGCGAAGGTGCGCGCCTCGGCTAGATGCAGATGCACGTTCGGTCGGCTGAAGATACCGCCGACGACGTCCGCGAAGCGATCCCGAGCCAGGTCGATCATCTGCGGGTTGACCTCTACAGCATCCACGGCATCGGCTCCGGCGCGCAGCGCCAGCAGCACCTGCTCGCCGCCGCCGGCGCCGAGAACTAGCACTCGCGGCCGCTCAAGGATGCGGTACGGGAGCGCCGCCGTCGTCCGGCCGAGATAGGCGACCGTCGCCGGGTCGCCGCCATAGGCGGTGATCGCCGTAATACTGTCGCCGTCGGTGAAGACGGCGAGCTGCGCGGACGGCTCTTGGGTGTTGGCGAGGCTGAGGCCCGGCGCGTAGCGGAAAGGGACGGTCGGGCTCTCGACGACCGTCAGCAGTCCGAGCGGGCTCGATCGCTCCTCGACCACCCGCGCGTTCGGCACTTCGAGAGCCATGCGGAGGCCCTTGTACTGCGACATGTGGGGGCCAGGGGCCATCCAGGACAGTGGTAGCCACACCGTGATGACCGCAGCTGCAAGCCCGAGGCTGCCTGCGGCGAACCACCGATGGCGAGCCATACCCGTCGCGGCGAGGGCAGCCGCCGCGAATCCCAGCGCCGCGATGAAGCGCAACGCCTCGGATGGAAAGACCAGGAACAAGAGGCCGACGGTGCCCAGCGCACCGACCCCTGCGCCGACGAGGTCAAAGGCATAGACGCGTCCGATCTGGTCAGGATGGCGGCTGAAGGCAAGGCCGATACAGGTTGCACCGAAAAAGAACGGCAGGATCAGGAGAACGTAGATGGCCGCAAGCCAACCGAGCTGCCGCGGATTCCAGACGATCTCAAGCGCGTTGAACGGTACACGCTCGGCACAGGCGAAGCTGGCAATCGCAGTAATGCCGAACAGCGCTGCCGACGCTGCGAAGGCGGCCGGGTACCGTTCCACCAACGGGCGGCGGGCCAAGGCAACGAATGTACCGCTCGCGCCGAAGCCCAGGAGCGCGATGCTTATCATCATATAGGCAAAATGATGCCACTGAATGATCGAAAAGAGCCGTATCAGCAGCACTTCGTGGGCAAGGGTTGCCGCCGATATGAGGCCAACCGGCAGCAGGCGCCCCGCTCTCATCGGGCCCCACCTCCACGCAGCGGCACAAAGCTTACCGGCAGCAGCTGCCGGGTCGTAATGCTTCCGTCCATTCGCTTCTCGACCAGCATGAGGAACTGGGTCGCGAAGGGACCTCCTACGGGGACGACCATCCGGCCCCCCTTGGCAAGCTGCTCAACCAGCGGCGGCGGGATGTGGCTGGCAGCGGCGGTCACCACGATGCCGTCGAAAGGCGCGTGCGCAGGCCACCCATAGTAACCGTCGTCTACCTTCACCTCGACATTGTTGAATCGGAGCTCCGCAAGGCGGGCGGCCGCCCTTTCGCCCAGTTCCGGTATGATCTCAATCGAGTAAACCTTCGCTGCGAGCGGCGACAAGACGGCTGCCTGATAGCCCGAGCCAGTACCGATCTCGAGGACAGAGTCGCCAGGCCCGATGTTGATCAGGTCGGTCATCAGCGCGACGATGAAGGGCTGGGAGATGGTCTGACCGTATCCGATCGGCAGTGGCCGATCTCGATAGGCCGCGCCGCGCTGCTCCTCGGGCACGAAAAAGTGGCGCGGCATCTTCCCCATCGTCTTCAGCACCGCCGGATCGATGCCCTGGCCCTCGACCGCCGACGGCGCTGAGCGGGCGTGCCCTTTGATCGTTTCGATCATCGCCGCACGCTCGGCGAAGCGATCCTGAGCGGGCGCGGATGTCGGAATCATGGCGGCTGCGCTCGCGAGAACCACGGCCAGCAACGCTTGGCACTGGGCTAGTCGACGCATGACCTCTCTCCCGGCTATAACGCCGAGTATAGTGGCGGCAGCGGCAATTTTGAACAAATCTCGCTCGGGTCTCCGCCGCGCTCCAGCTTAAGACTCCAGAACAAAGCGATGGCGCTGCCGGAAAGTGGCCGCGCCTCCATAACCGCTCACTCTCAATGATTTGCAGAACATTCATCCACTGAAATCAAGAAAGTTACTGTACTGAACAGGATTGAGGAGGGAGTTGAGACTGGAGCAGGAGCGCGCTGTTAAAAGCCTACCGAAAGGTCCGCAACAAATCGCAAAGGCGAAGTTTCTCAGCGGTGCACCAAAGTCAGAAAACCACCCAAGGCGGATGGTTAGTTGCCGCCCATTGCGATCGCCCGGCGAGATGGACGGTCTGCCGTCTTGACTGGCCGGGCCGCCGGAACACCGTCACGCATTTTGCGACGCCGAGGGAAACATGAAAACTCGACCCGTTGCGGAAGTTGGGTCCTATTGGACGCGCAGCGCTGTAGTGCTCGGGAGCGAGCGCGAACATCGGCCTCGCTGGATAGCGGTTATATGGGCGAAAAGCCGGCATCCCCACATTTTGCACATACGGCCGTTGACGGGCGGATGCGCCTCCCTGGCAGACGTTTGCTCTTCGCGGTCATTTCTATAATCTACCTGAGCTGTCTTCCTGTTCTAACTCTTTGAAACGACGCAATTCCGGGCGGAAAAACGTTACACACTCTTCGTGGAATTGCTCCAAGGATGCGAGCCGACAGGGCATGATCTATCTCCCACGCAAACCCTCTGCGGTCGTTTTCGATATGGATGGGCTGATCTTCGACACCGAAGCCTTGTATCGAGACGCGGTGTTGGCCGCCGCCCTGGAGCGCGGTCTGGATATGCCGCTGCCGCTCTACCTCAGCACGATCGGTCTATCTGGCGAAGCCACTCGAGAATTCCTCGGCAACCATTTCGGCAAGGACTTCAATCTGGAAGGCTTCTGGACGGCTGCAACCAATCACTTTCACATCATGGCTGAAACTCAGCTTCGCCTGAAGCCCGGCGTCATCGAGTTGCTCGACATACTGGAGGATGCTGGTCTTCCGTGGGCGATCGCCACCTCGTCATCCCACCAAAGTGTGCAGCACCATCTTGCTGCCCATGGTCTGCTCAAGCGTTTCAACACAATCATCGCCAGCGGCAACTACACGCACGGGAAACCACATCCGGAACCGTTCCTGAGAGCGGCGGATCTGTTGGGCGTTCCTCCAGAACTGTGCCTCGCCCTGGAGGATTCACACAATGGCATCCGAGCGGCATGCAGCGCCGGAATGATGACGATCATGGTACCGGATCTAGTCGAGCCGACAGACGATATACGCCAATTGTGCCTGGGAGTTGCCACCGATCTGCACGAAGTGTGCGATATCGTCACGTCGGGCAGACGAGATACTGACTCGATGCTCTAACCTCTCCATCCTTACGAACCTTCTGGGACCTACGGCGCGCCTCGCGACCGGTCTTCCGGTGTCTCCTCCGCCGCGTCCCAGGCGCTGAATGCAAGTCATTCGCGGCGCCGACGCGCCGTGGTTCTCCTCGCTGTGACAATCACACGGGGGAGGGAGTGTATGACACCGAGTTGCAATACAGCTTTGCCGCAATGGCGGCCGCCTTCATCGTGCTTCGCGCGGAGCCCCATTGATCCGTGAAGTAGAATTTGGCGATGACAGGCGCATCTGTCGCAAAATCAGGAATTGCGGCGCGCCTTTACTTCCGCAGGCCCGCTTGCCGGAGCAATGCCCGGTTTTGATCGAGCTACTTTCGTGTTAGAGTAGCCGCAAAATTCAGGGGCCATGTCTTGAAACGGGAGGAAGAAACATGGCTATTCAGGTCCCGACGGATTTCCGCCGTGTGATCATTGCCGCGTCGGTTGGAAACATCATCGAATGGTATGACTTCTATATTTTCGGGAGCCTGGCCGCGGTTCTGTCGGTCAAGTTCTTCGAACAGTCGCACCCGGTCGCAGCTCTGTTGAGTACGATTGCGCTGTTCACCGCAGGCTTCCTGATCCGCCCGCTGGGGGCGTTTCTCTTCGGCTGGATGGGCGACAGGGTCGGGCGCAAATACACGTTCCTCATCACGCTGAGCGGCATGGGGCTCGGCACCGGCGCGATCGGGCTCATTCCGACCTACGAGGCGATCGGCCTCACCGCCGCATTCCTTCTCTTCGGCCTCAGGATGATCCAGGGCCTGTGCCTGGGCGGCGAATATGGCGGCGCCATCACCTACGTCGCCGAGCATGTGCCCGACGAACGCCGCGGCTACTATACCGGCTGGCTGCAGACCTCGCCGACGCTCGGGATCGTGGTGTCGCTCGCCGTGATCATCGCGACGCGCACCTATTTCGGCAACGAAGTCTTCGACGCCTGGGCATGGCGCGTGCCGTTCCTGGTGTCGTTCCTGCTGGTCGCCGTCGCCATCTACATCCGGCTGCAGCTCCAGGAGACGCCGATCTTCGAGGAGATCAAGGCCAAGGGGCAGATGACCCGCAATCCCTGGAAGGAAGCCTTCCTCAGCTCCAACATCAAATATGTCGGCATCGCCACCATCGTGCTGATCGGGCAAGGGGTGGTCTGGTACAGCGGCCAGTTCTGGGCCCTGTATTTCCTGCAGCAGGTTTCCAAGGTGGACGCGCTGAGCTCCTCCTACATCGTCGGCGCAGCGCTGCTCATCGCAACGCCGAGCCTGATCTTCTTCGGCTGGCTCTCCGATATCATCGGCCGCAAGCCGGTGATCCTCGGCGGCATGCTGCTTGCGGCGATCACGTACTATCCGCTCTATCTGTGGCTCGGAACCGTGACGCAGCCCGGCAACATCAACTATCCGACCGCGATCTTCATCATCTTCATCCTCGTCTGCTATGTCGGGATGGTCTATGGCCCGGTCGGGGCGTTCCTGGCGGAATACTTCCCCGGCAGGATCCGCTACACCTCGGTGTCGGTGCCCTATCACATCGGCAACGGCTGGGGCGGCGGCCTGGTGCCCTTCGTCACCTCGGCGGCCTTCGCCGCCACGGGCAGCATCGGCTACGCGCTGATCTACCCGATCGCGGTGCCTGCCGTGTGCTTCCTGCTCGCCCTGTACCTGATGCCCGAGACCCGGCAGGTCAGCATATGGAACCCGGTCGAGCCTAAAGTGGGGTGAGGGAGGCGCGGGCGGTTTTCCGCCTGTGGCTAGACCTGATTGAGAGGGTGGCGGCCTCATACTCTCCGGAGCCGCCGCCGCCTGACCGTATTACAGCTTGGGGGCAGCCGCGATTCTCCCGCGCCGGAGACGCGCTCTGGATTCCTGTGACGGGCACAGGAATGAGGAGAGGGGGGTGGCAGAGCGAAAAGAGCTGGCGCGGAGTGTTCGGCGGCCGATGCGTCGATGCAGCAATTCGAAGCGCGATGGCGTCCTTTTGCGGCGCTGTAGCGGCAGAGCAATGGCCGCCCACGGCGCGTTGGTTTTCCGCAGTCGCGGCCAGCGGCAGGTTGGCTCACCTCGGCCGGGCGCTGCCTTCGTACATGAAGGTCATCGGCTTTGGTCCGCGCATGTAGCCGGTCTCGACACGGTCGATCCGAAAACCGGCGCCCTCGATCATCGAGCGGATCGGCCGGTTGAGGTGACAGCCGCCGCCGATGCGCCGCCAGATCGGCGTGAGGCAATTCTGGCACCAGCGCACGCCGCGGTCGGGCGACAGCCCGTGTTCGACGAACAGCAGCGTTCCTCCCGGCCGCAGCACGCGGCGCATTTCCGAAAGAGCCGCGTCGGCCCCCGGAATCGTGCATAGCGTCCAGGTCGTCACCACCGTGTCGACGCTCCCGTCGTCGAGAGGGATCGCCTCCGCGGAGGCTTCGATGAAATCGACCCGAACCCCGGAATGCGGCGCGCGGCGGGCCATCTCCAGGAGACTCGGGGAGGGCTCGAGTGCGAGGACTTCCCGGACCGTCGTACGGTAGAAAGGCAGGTTGAGGCCGGACCCGGCGCCGATTTCCAGAACACGGCCCGCCGCCGCGCCGATCACGCGCCGGCGATAGGGGTGCAGGCGGTCGTTGCGCATGGAACGATCGCAGAGTTTCGGCAGGATGACGTCGCGGTAGATGCCCATATGCTCCCCTCCCGTTCCAATTCTCCCGCAGGTTCCGGCTTCTGACAAGCCGGCGCCCGCAAAGCCTGTAACAACCGAGCAAGAGCGCCGACTACGCCCAAACAGGACGATATCCGCCCCGAGGCAGGCGGCTTTGGCGCGAGGCGGGGAAACGGACGTCCGCGTGCCGGCTGAAGTTGCCGCATGTCTGATCATGCGGCTTGACGTTTGACGTGAGGGGCGGCCGCAAGGGGCGAAGCCCGCTTGTGGACGTCCCCCCAATGGAAGGATCAGGCCTGGAAGGATCAGGCCTCGGGCTCGTGGCAAACCACTTCGATGTTGTGCCCATCCGGACCAATGACGAAAGCTGCATAGTAGTTCGCGTGGTAGTGCGGGCGCAGACCGGGCGCACCATTGTCTTTGCCACCCGCCTGCAGAGCCGCGCGATAGAACGCTTCGACTTGCTGGCGATTTTCGGCCGTGAACGCCAAGTGCAGATGCGCCGGCTTCTCTCCGGTTTGGTACAGGCACAAGGAAGCCTTACCTTTTGGACTAAGCTCGACACCGTACGAAGGCGGCCCCTCCGAGACCACAGCTACGCCGAGCGGTTCGAGTGCCTTGAGGAAGAACGTTTTACTCGCCGCATAGTCGCTGACTCCGAATTTGACGTGGTCGAACATGAGTTCTCCTGAAGTGTGGGGTCCTCGCGAGGCCTAACGTGGTTTGCAGGCATGGGCAAGCGGACGTGCCTGGAATTAGCCGTGGGTGATCGCAGCGCCAGTCAGGGCCAGCATAAGCTGGAAAATGGGCCGTCGGACTCTACTTTCAGAGCGGTCGATCTTGGAGATACAAGCATGAGCGGACATCACCACCACGACGGCACGAGCGGTGGCGACAAACGCATGGCCTGGGCAGTAGCAGTCAACCTGCTGCTGACCTTTGCCCAGGTCGCTGGAGGCATCCTGTCGGGCAGCCTGGCGCTGATCGCCGATGCGCTTCACAATTTCAGCGACGCTGTATCCCTGCTCATCGCCTACGCCGCGCGGAAGATTGCGCGCAAGCCCGCGGACGCGGCGATGACCTTTGGCTATGTCCGCGCCGAGATCGTGGCGGCGCTGATCAACTACACCACGCTGATCATGATTGGCCTGTACCTCGTGTATGAGGCCGTGATGCGCTTCATAACGCCGGCGCCTATTGAAGGATGGACGATTGTCATCGTCGCAGCCATCGCTCTGGTAATCGACATCGTTACGGCGATGCTGACCTATGCGATGTCGAAGACCAGCATGAACATCCGGGCTGCCTTTTTGCACAACGTGGCGGATGCACTGGGGTCGGTCGGAGTTATCGTCGCCGGCAGCCTCGTTCTTCTCTACGGCTGGGTCTGGCTCGATCCTGCCGTTACGATCGCAATCGCAGCCTACGTTCTCTACCAGGCCGTCACCGAGATCGGAGGCTCCATCCGGATACTGATGATGGGAGCGCCAGTTGAAGTCGATGTCGCCGGTCTGCTCCGCGATCTCAACGACGTCGGAGGTATAGGGAACGTCCACGATCTGCACGTCTTCGCGATCGATGAGGAGCACCGCGCGCTCGAAGTCCACGTGGTTATGCAGGGATCGTCCGCGGCCGACGCGGCTGGCATCAGACAAGCCGTACGGGATCTCGCGGAGGAGCGGCATGGCATCGTCCACTGCACCATCGAGATCGAGACCGAGGCCGACCGTTGCGACAAGGATGCGCAGGCGATTGGCCACAGTGTCCGGTCAGCAAGGGTGTGAGCGGTCAAAGATGTAGCGCCGGTTCGCGGCAGCTACTACACCCGGACCCCCTGCGGTCGTACAGCCGACCTCGTCCCCTGAGCTGGCCGGGCGCCGGAAGCGAAGGTCCGGTCCTCGCCAGCATGACTGTCTGCTATGGTCACCCTGGCTTGTTCATGACAACTGACCCGGGATGAAGAAAGTGCTATTTTCCGCGGCACGGCGTCTACGGGAGACATGGGGGGCAAATGGGCGAGCCGTCTTCGATAAGCCCAACCGACCGTCGTTTGGCTTCCGTCGTTGTCGCGGACGTCGTCGGCTACTCCCGCATGATGGAGGCAGACGAGTCGGAAACACTCCGTGCTCTCGCTGAAGCCCGTGCGACCGTTATCGAACCGCTTGTTCGGGAGTGCAGCGGCAGGATCGTGAAGCTCCTTGGCGATGGTCTGCTCCTCGAATTTGCAAGCGTTGTGCGAGCGGTCGACTGCTCGATCCGTATTCAGCGGCAGATGAGGGAAGCCAATGCCCCACTTCCGGACCTGCGAAGGATAGTCTTCCGAATAGGAATAAACCTCGGCGATATTGTCGGTCAGGGCGAGGACATCTTTGGTGATGGCGTCAACATTGCGGCTCGGCTGGAACAGTTGGCCGAGCCCGGCGGCATCTGCGTATCGGGCAAGGTCTTCGACGAGATCCAGGGCAAGATCACCGTTCCGACGAGAGACCTGGGCGCCGTCAAGCTGAAGAATATCCAAAATCCCGTCAGGGCATATGCCATCGACATATCGGGTCCGGCGGCCCAGATCGATCCTCTGGCCGCGCCGGCGAACGCTTCTCGTGAATTTACGACCATCGTCGTCATGCCGTTCGCCAATCTGTCCGGTCGTGACGATCAGAGCTATTTCGCAGACGGAATCACCGAAGACCTCGTAACAGAGCTCAGCAAGCACCGAGACCTGTCCGTCGTCGCCCGCAGCACCGCCTTCGCCTACAAGGATCAGCCGGTGAACGCCGCCGAGCTGGGACGCAAGCTCGGGGCCGATGTTGTCGTGACGGGAGGCATCCGACTTGCGGGTCAACATGTTCGCGCGACGGTGCAACTCGTCGACGCCTATACGGGACGCCAAGTCTTCGCAGAGCGCTTCGATCGCCCTGTCGAGGACATCTTCGCCGTCCAGGACGAGATCGTCGACGCGATCATCGGAAGGCTGTTTTTCAATTTGCAGACAGTTGCGAGCACAGCGCGATCCAGAAATCCGACGACAAGCGTCTCTGCCTATACGAGTTGGCTGCGCGCGGGGGATGCTTGGCGAAACGGCGATGAGGCGACCGCCCGCCAACATATGCATGATGCCGCCGCCATCGATCCGGCGTACGCGCCGGCCCTTGCATCGCTATCGCTGATGTACGCTTATTGGCGGTTCAGCGAACCGGCACGAGAGACGGACCAGGAACGCAAGCGGCTCTCCATCGATTACGCCCGTCTGGCGCTAAGGAGCGGCAAGTCCGATCCGTTCGTCCTGACGAGCGTAGCGGCATGCTTTCTGTTGGCGGGCGCAATGAAGGATGCATTGCGCTATTCGGAAATTGCTCTTGCAATGAGCCCGCGTGACATCAACGTGCAAGTCGCGAGAGGAATGGTTCTCTCATATGCTGGCTCCCACGACGAAGGGCTCTCTCTCGTTCGGCGTGCATGCAGCTTCGAGCCATTGTTGCCGCCGACGTTCGTGTCCAGCTTGGGGGACTGCTGTTATCTGTCCCGCGAATTCGAATCGGCTTTGGAAGCCTATCGATCGCCCATCGATCCTCCGCCCTTCTTCCGGCTGAACGAGGGGGCCTGCCTCGCACAGCTTGGAAGAATCGAAGAGGCCAAGCAGGCTGCGAGCGAGCTACCCGCCGACTTCGACGCAGCATTATACGCACGGATAACCGCCGAAATCTGCAGCTTGAACGAGGATGCTGACCTTTGGACCGATGGATTGCGTAACGCGGGAGTTGCCGTTTGAGCCACATGATCGCGCTTGCCATTTGCGAAGATTCGTAATAATTAAAGTTACATGAAACGCGACAGCCGTCTCTCTTCAGTCCTCCACGCGCTCCTGCACATGGCCGAGCATGACGGCCCCATGACGTCGGAAAGGCTTGCGGAGTGCATGAACACCAATCCCGTGGTGGTGCGCCGCACGATGGGGCTCCTCAGGGAGGCCGGGATCGTGGCCTCAGCGCGCGGGCATGCCGGCGGGTGGACCATCACGGCCGACCTTGGCATCCTCACGCTCCGCCAGTTGCATGAGGTGCTGGGCGAGCCTGCGATCTTTGCCATCGGCAATCGCAACGAGACGCCGGACTGCCTCGTCGAGCAATCGGTGAACGCCGCGCTCGATGCGGCCTTCGCCGAGGCCGAGGCGCTGCTGCTCGACCGCTTTGCCGATGTCACCCTCGCCGATCTCGCCGCCGACTTTGCCCGTCGGCACGCGGAGCGGCGCGCCAGAAAAGGAGTGGGTAATGCAAAATGACGTGATCGTCGTCGGGGGCAGCTATGCGGGCATGGCCGCCGCCCTCCAGCTTCTCCGTGCCCGTCGCAGCGTCCTCGTGATCGATGCCGGGCTCAGGCGGAACCGCTTCGCCAGCCACTCCCACGGCTTTCTCGGCCAAGATGGCGTGGACCCCGCCGAAATCGCCGCGAAGGCGCGGGCGCAGCTCAGCGCCTATCCGACGCTGACGTGGATCGACGGCCATGCGGAAACGGCCGCGGGAAGCAAGGACGCCTTTACAGTCACGATGGCGGACGGCGCGCGGCAGGAAGGGCGTCGGCTGCTCTTTGCCGTCGGCGTGACGGACAGGCTGCCTGAGATCGACGGTGTGGCGGAACGCTGGGGGCGAAGCATCTTCCACTGCCCCTATTGCCACGGCTACGAACTCGACCGGGGCCGGATCGGCGTGATCGCGACCGGGCCGATGTCGGTGCATCAGGCCCAGCTCATTCCCGAATGGGGCGAGGTGACGTTTTTCACCAACGGCGCGGTGACGCTCGACGCGCCGGCCAGCGGCGATCTGAAGGCGCGGGGCGTAACGATCGAAGATGCGCCCATCACGCGGATCGAGGACCACGCCGACGTCCTCCTTGCAGACGGGCGGAGCCTGTCCTTTGCCGGGCTCTTTACCGCCTCGCGCAATGCCCCTGCGACGCCGATTGCCGCGTCGCTCGGCTGCGAGATCGAGGAGACGCCGGTCGGCACGCAGATCCGCACCGATGCCGCTAAGGAAACGACTGTCCCCGGCGCCTTCGCCTGCGGCGACGCGGCGCGCACGCCTCACTCGGTCTCGCTCGCCGTGGGCGACGGAGCCTGGGCGGGCGCGCAATTGCACCGGTCGCTGGTGTTCTGATTTCGGTGAGGAGCGCCCGGCTCGGAACAAGGAGCCGGCCGGGGGCGTTAACCCGGCCTCCGTCGCGTTTGTAGCTGCCCTACAGAACCGCGCATGTTTTTTCCGAGAGACCAAGATGGCCATCCACTTCAATCACACGATCCTGTCGGCGCGCGACAGCAAGGCGTCGGCAGAGTTCCTGGCCGAGATGCTAGGCCTGCCGGCCCCGCGGCGCTGGGGGCCGTTCCAAATGGTCACGACCGACAACGACGCCAATCTCGACTACATGGACACGAAAGGCGAGATCAGTCGCCAGCACTACGCCTTCCTGGTCGGCGACGCCGAATTCGACGCGATATTCGATCGAATCCGCGCGCGGAACCTCGAATATTGGGCTGACCCCGGCCAGCGCAGGCCCGGCGAGACCAACGACCACGACGGAGGGCGCGGCCTCTATTTCGAAGATCCGAACGGCCACCTGCTCGAAATCATCACGCGTCCCTATGGCAGCGGCGGCTGGAATCCTTGAGCCTGGCGTGAACCTAGCCGTCCCCGATGCC
This sequence comes from Sinorhizobium sp. 8-89, assembly GCF_030124325.1. Lineage (GTDB taxonomy): Bacteria > Pseudomonadota > Alphaproteobacteria > Rhizobiales > Rhizobiaceae > Sinorhizobium. The sequence continues at coordinate 448,300 of NZ_JASKLR010000002.1, read as the reverse complement.
GACTAGGCGCGGTCAATGTCGAGCAACGCCTGACTGATGCCGCCTGGCCTTGCTCCAAGAAATCACGCAGCCCGCTTCACCAGCCGGAACACGATTTTGGTCCGGGTGTAGTATTCGAGGGCGTCGGCGAAATCCGGCGTCCAGCCGTCCTCGACGAAGGGGATGAAGCCGTCATATTCAAGCTTGCGCCCCGACACCTCGAAGCCGGCTTTGGAGAAGCAGCGGGCATAATCCGTGATGGATCGGTCCTGGACGACCGTATTCGTTCGCCGGGCAACGAGCTCGCGCCACTTCGGCCAGAGCGGGTTGTCGGTGTGGCAGCCGGTGACCGCGTAATAGACGCCGCCGGGCTTCAGCGCGCGCCAGATGTCTGACGCGTGCGCATCGATATCCGGAATGAGGTAGATGACCTCGTGGCTGATCGCCAGGTCGAACTCATCGTCCCAGCCTTCGAGCTTTGCGCCGACCTGATACTGCAGCGGCTGATTGCCCTTGAGCGCATCGGCCCTGGCGATGGAATCTTCGGCGATATCGACGCCAAGGCCCTTGCGGAAGGGCCGGATGGCATGGAGGTGCCGCAGCAGCCCGCCCTGGTTGCAGCCGAAGTCGAGGACGGTTTTTTCGGAGAGATCGCGCTCGACCACGAGGTCGATGAGGTGACGCCAGATCGGGGCGTGGCCGTCGGCCATTCTGTCCTCGGCATCGGGATCGATGTACCAGGTGCGGATCGTCTGGTTGGCATCTTGTGGCATCGGTGCTTCCTCCGGGAGAGTTCTGGGCAAGTGCAATGGAGCGAGGGTTGTCGTTGGCGCTTTACGACAAAATCGCAGCGAATCAAAGCGTTACGGCGACTTCTGCAGGTCCGGTACAAGGCGTGTCACTGACGGGCGCTGGAGCCTTGTCAACTCGACGTCGAAGTGCGGCGGGCTTTCCGGCGTCACCTGGACGAACCGTCCCCTGACGCGAAAGGTCTTTTCGATCAGGCCGCTTTCGGCAAGGTCACGCGGGGTGCCGTCGAACCGGAGTTCGCCTTTCTCGAGGAGCGAGATGCGGTCGCTGATCGCCACGGCCTGGTTGATGTCGTGGATCGCCATGACGATCGTCACGCCCCGCTCGCGGCTGAGCCGGTGCACGAGATCGAGCACCTCGACCTGATAACCGATATCGAGAAACGATGTCGGCTCGTCGAGAAGCAGGATCCCGGCCTCCTGGGCAAGGGCGGCGGAAATCCACGCGCGCTGGCGCTCGCCGCCGGAAAGCTCCTGCAGGCTGCGATCGGCGAGACCGGTCAGCCCGGTGCTTTCGAGCGCCCATTCGATCGCCTGTTCGTCTGTCCTGTCGTAGGAGCGAAAGAGGCCGACATGCGGGTAACGTCCCTGCCGGACGAGTTGCGCCACGGTCATCTCGTCAGGCGCGGTCGGCTGCTGCGGCAGGAAGGCGAGCTTCTTCGCGATGGCGCGGCGGGACATCGACGCGACCGGGACGTTATCGATCTCCGCGCGTCCCTCCGCCGGCTTGATGAGGCCGGCGAGTGCCTGCAAAGCCGTGCTCTTGCCCGAGCCGTTCGGACCGATCAGCGCGCGAACCTCGCCCTTCTTCATCGACAGCCGAAAGCGGCTCAGTGCCTTGCGACGACCATAGGTGACGGACAACTCGGAGCAGGACAACGGCATCGGGGCCTCACGTGGTTTTGCGGAGCAGGGCAAGCAGCAGGGGCACGCCGCACAGGGCGGTGACGACGCCGATCGGGATTTCTTCGGCCCCGCCTGCCAGACGACCGACGAGATCGCCGAGCGTTACGACGATCGCGCCGGTGACGATGGTCAGGGGAAGGAGAAGCACAAGATTGCGCCCCGCCAGGAAGCGGGCGAGATGCGGCACGATCAGGCCGACGAACACGATCGGCCCGACGGCGCCGACCGCGCTTGCCGCGAGCGCGCAGGAGAGCACCAGCACGATCGAGAATTGCCGGCGGTAGGCGAGGCCGAAGGAGCGGGCGACCGGCGCGTCGAAATGGAGGAGCAGAAGCGGACGGTAGAGGACGGGTAGGGCGGCCATGCCTGCGATCGTGAAAGGCAGCAGGAAGAGCGCGTGCTCCCAGGTCCGCGCGTAGAGGCTGCCGGAGAGCCATTCGAGGATGATCTCGATGCGGGCCGAGCCCCAGCCGGCGATGAGGCCGATGGCGAGGGCGTGCAGGACGGCCCCGACGGCGACGCCGCAAAGCGTGATGCGAAGCGCACCGAGGCCGAGGCGGAAGGCGAGCAGGTAGATGACGCCGCCCGCCAGCATTCCCCCGGCGAGACCCGCCGCCGGCAGCCAGGAAATCGGCAGTTCGGCTAGCGTGTTGGAGCCCGGGGCGAAGATGTAGACCGTGAACAGCAAAAACAGGGTCACAGAGAGCGTCGCGCCCTGAGACACGCCCATCAGTGACGGATCGGCCAGCGGATTGCGCGTGATCGTCTGCAGGAGAAGCCCGGCGACCGCGAAATGGATTCCGGCGAGAATGCCCGTGACGATCCGGGGAAGGCGGATATCGAGAATGATCGAGCGCGCTTCGGGCGAGCCTTCGCCCGTCAGGGCCGCCACGACATCCTCAAAGGGGATATCCGCGACGCCGAGGAAGACCGCGGCCGCAAAGGACATCAGGACGAATACCGCTGCGCCTGGCAGCAGCCATCGGGGCGAGCGGTGTGCAACCGGTGAAAGCGGCGTCGTCGTGGGCCTCGATGTCATGGGCCGTCTCCCGCGAACTCCAATCGGCCTCTCTGGACGAGGTAGATGAAGATCGGCCCTCCGAGCAGCGCCGTCAGAATTCCGACGGGCAGCTCCCGCGGGATGGCGATCGTGCGCGCGATGACATCAGCGGCCGTGACGATCAGCGCTCCGATGGCGGCGCAAAGGCCGATTTCCCATCCGGTTCCGCGCGGGCGGAGGAGGCGGGCGATATGCGGTGCGGCAAGCCCGACGAAGGCGACCGGCCCGGCAACCGGGGCGACGCCGACGACCGGAACGACGCCGAGGACGAGCAGGACCGGCTTCCAGAGGTTGAGCTGCAGGCCCATGCCCGCCGCGGCGTGTTCGCTGAGCGCGAACATGCCGATCACGCGCTTGAGCATCAGCGCGCCCAGGACGCCGCCAACGGTCCACGGCAGCATGTAGACGAGGTGCGACCAGGTGCACCCCTGGAAACCGCCGGCGAGCCAGAAAAGCAGCGATGTCGACTGCGGTCCGGTCAGGAGCAGGACGTAGGTGGTGATCGCCCCGAGAAAGAGGGAAACGCTGACGCCGCCGAGCGCCAGCTGCAGCGGCCGCCCCTGTCCGCCGTGCGAGACCCAGAACGTGACCGAGACCGCGCCAAGGCCGCCGGCCAGCCCGACGAACGGGTACCAGGCGGATGAAAGCCACGGCAGGAACACGAAACAGCAGACGATCGGCGCGATCGCGCCGGCGGTGACGCCGGTAATTCCGGGATCCGCCAGCGGGTTGCGGGTGAGTGCCTGCAGGACATAGCCGGAAACGGCAAGACCGGCGCCACCGGCCGCCGCGGCAAGGCTTCGCGGCAGCCTCAGCGTCCAGACGAGAATGGAGTCGATCTTTCCGTCGGGAGCGTAAAGAACCTGGATCACGGTGCCGAGCGACAGCGATTTCGCCCCGATCAGCAGGCCGAGGATGACGACCAGGACGGTGGCGGTCGCGATGAGCCCTATGGCCACGATGGATTGCCGGGGACTCATCGCCGTCACTGTCAGAAACTCTTACTTCTGCGCTTCGGCGGGGATCAGCCTTGCGGCCTCCGCCCTGACGTCCACAGCCGGGAAGGCGTCGGGGTAAAGATAATGAGCCGCCTCGCGCAGCACGATTTCGCGGGCGATCGGGCCATTGGTTTCGACCCACTGGTCGCCGACGTAAAAGACGCGGTTGTTCTTGACCGCCGACAGCTGCTGCCAGATCGGATTGTTCTCATGCGGGCGGTCAGGGCCGGAATCGTAGACGAAGATGACTTCCGGGTCCTTCTCCAGCATGGTCTCGAGGCTGAGGTCGATGCCGAACTCGCCGCCGGGCTGCTTCGGCCCGGCGATATTGTCGCCGCCGATCGCGGCGACGATCGAGGCCGCCGTGTTTTCCGTATGGAAGGCGAACGGAACCTCGCCGCCCCACATGATCATGAAGCGCGGATGCACGTCCTTGGGCGCCTTGGCTGCGTAGTCGGCGAGATGCTTGCGGAAGTCCGCGTTCAGCTCCAGCCCGCGCTCGGGCTTACCGAGGAGCTTCGACAGCTCCGCGATCTCGCGGTCGCTTTCGGTGAGCAGTTCCATGTTGTAGGCCACATACGGCGCGATCTTCTCGAGCTGCGCGGCGTTGCCGACCGTGTAGCGGCGGATGGCGACGATGAGATCCGGCTTCGCCTCGGAAAGCAGCTCCAGGTTCGGCTTGGCGCGCTGGCCGATCTGCTTCATCCCGGAGGTCAGGCCGAGCAGGAAATCCGGCTCGCGGCCCGAGGTCATGTAGGTGCTGGCAACGGGCTTGATGCCGAGCGCAAGCGCCACGTCGTCGGCGAAATAGGAAATGGAGGCGATGCGTTTCGGCTGGGCCGGAACCTCGACCGTCACCCCGCGGTCGTCGACGACGGAGACCGTCTTCACCTCGTCAGCGTGAGCCGTTGCGGAAAATAGAGCGGCCAGAAGCCCCGCAACCGACGCGAACCTAAGCGCTTGCCTGTACATGAAACACCCTCCCGTTTGACGTGTGGGAACGCTTTATTCAAAAAAGCGGAGTTTCACAATCATGATTTTGCGCATCCGTTCTTGTTATTTCGTTCCGGGTAGCCCGCTCCACCGCACGACCGGTGTTGCCTCCACCGCGTCTCGAAAGATAACGAGTCATTCACGGCGCCGACGCGCCTTGGCTGGATCCCTGTGACGAGCACAGGGAAGAGGGAGGGTTTGGGTTTGCCGCATTGCCGTTGCACTGCAACTGCGGCGCGCTGCCGGCTTCGCTTCATCAAAACAGGGGGCCGCCAGAGAGCATTCTCCGGCTGCCGGATCTTGCTCAGTCATGGCCTCAATCCACCTCATTCCTGTGCTTGTCACAGGAATCCAGCAGCGCCGCGTCGGCGGCGCGTAAGACTCCGCGGCCTGTGACGAGCACAGAGATGAGAGAGGTGCTGTCGTGACCCGGCGGGTCAACCGGGCGCACCCATCACCCTTCGCCGGCGGCGCTCTCAGCGGGAGGTCGGCTTGTCTCGCCGAAGCGCTCCACGAGCCACTGGATGAAGGCCTTCAGCCTTGCGCTCTGATGCCTGCCGGGCGGATAGACGACATGGAACGGCAAGGGCGGGTGGCTCCATTCGGAAAGGATCTCGACGAGTTGCCCCGACTGCAGATAGGGCACGAGGAAGGACTTGAGGTTTTGTCCCACACCTAATCCGGCCAGCATCATCGCGATCTGACCATTGTCTTCATTGGTCGAGAACTGCAGATCGCTGACGATGTGCCTGCGGTCGGGCTTCATGAAAACCAGCGGCTTCATCCTGCCGTCGGCGTGGGAGAAGAAGCCGACCTTGGCGTGCTTGCTGTCGAGGTCTTCCGGCGTCATGGGCGTCCCCATCCGCTCCAGGTAGGCAGGCGACGCGCATGTGACGAACTCGGCATCGAAGAGGTGTCGTGCGACCAGGGATACGTCGCCGATTTCCCCGGCCCGGATGGCGCAGTCGACGCCTTCTCCGATGATGTTCGCGGTTCGATTGCCAATGCCCAATGCGATCGAGACGTGCGGATACCGCCGATGGAAATCCGGCAGATGAGGGATCAGAACATTCTGGGCGAAGGTCGGGTGAGATTCGATGCGAAGATGTCCTCTGGGCGCCAGCTTCTTGCCGCGCACGGCGCCGTCGGCCTCGTCGACCTCCGCGACCAAGCGCGCGGCATGTCGGTAGTATTCCTCGCCCTCCGGCGTCACCACGATGCTGCGCGTGGTCCTGTGCATCAGCTTTGTCCCGAGGTGTTTTTCGAGATCCGTCACAAGTTTGCTGACGGTCGAGCGCGGCACCAGAAGCTGATTGGCGGCCCCCCGGAAAGACCCCGATTCAACGACCCGCACAAACGCTCGCATCGCAAGCAACTGGTTCATCGCGTTTCTCCAAGTATGGGAGATTGTCCACGTTCATGGACAGATATGTCACGGATGCGCCATTTTGTTTCCGATTTCAATCACCAACTATGTCCTGCCTCGGGCAGAGCGCCGATCCGAACTCCAGACTTCTGACAGGAAAGAGCGAGACCATGACAATCGATCCGAAAAAAATTCTGCGCCTGAACCTGCCGCAATGGCAGGGCGGGGACCACCCTGATTACAGAACAGGCGCGCGTGTCCTCGCCGCGATCGCTCCGGAAGCGCGGGGACCGGAGGAAACTGTGGCGGTTCCCGAAGCCCGTGACGATGCCAGGCCGATCGAGCAGGGCATCGTCTCCCGCCGGCCGCTTCTCGATCTCATTGCGGCGGCCAGGTCGGCGATCGACCGGCACAAGCCCGACGCCGTCGTCACCCTCGGAGGCGACTGCCTCGTGGATCTCGCGCCGATCGCCTATCTCAGCGAGCGATACGGCGACGATCTGGCGGTTCTGTGGGTGGACGCCCATCCCGACGTGATGGGGCCGCAGCAGTTCCGAAATGCCCATGCGCATGTGCTCGCTATGCTGATGGGAATAGGCGATCCGGATTTCGTGGCCGCGGTGCCGAAGCCGGTGAAGGGGGATCGAGTCCTCTATGTCGGCCTGACCGAAACCACGCCGTTCGAAACGGACTTCATCGCGAAGCATGGAATGGCGCGTCTCACCCCGGAAGATCTGGCCGGCTCGGCGGAGCCGGTGCTGGCGTGGCTGCGTGCCTCGGGCGCGACGAAGGTCGCGGTGCATTTCGACCTGGATGTGCTCGATCCCACGCTCTACGACTTCCTTCTCTCCCAGGATCCCGCCGCCGCGCCGGATGCCTTCGAAGGCATCGCGAAAGGGCGTATGCGCTTCGAGGAGGTCGCGGGGATCCTGAGAGCCGTGGATGCCGAAGCCGACGTCGTGGGGCTGGCGATCACCGAATACATGCCCTGGAGCGCGATGCAATTGTCGAAGCCGCTGCAGACGCTCCCGCTCCTCGGCAAGCGGTAGACCGTGTGCGTTACAGGCGGGGGTCGCGAAAGCCCCGCCTGTTTATGCAATTCCGGCCGGAAATCCGTTGCACACTTTTCCTGGATTTGCCCTAAATGGACACCGGCCTCTCGAGAGACGGCCAGTCTCCAAATTTGCGCAAGTAGGCGCGGGAGAATGCCGCAGCACTGCCGAATCCGACTTCCCGCGCCACTGCCTTCACCTTGGCCCCTTTGGATAGCTTCCGCCGGGCAATGGTCAAGCGCCATCCCGTCAGATAAGCCAGTGGCGTCGTGCCGACCACGTCGCGAAAAAGAGCCATAAAATGGCTTCGGGACATTCCTGCCGCGCTAGCAAGCTCTTCGCTGTTCCAAGAGCGAGTCGGCGCATCATGCATTGCTACCAATGCGCGGTGCAGAGCAGGGTGGGACAGGCCCGCCAGCAACCCGGGTCGGGTGGCCCCACGGTCAATTGCCGAGCGTAAAATAAGCAAAACCATCACTTCGCAGAGCCGATTGAGTGCCGCGCTCCGCCCGCAACGGGATTCCCAGGCCTCTGCTACGAAAGCGGCTGTCGTGTCGCGCAGCGCCGGCATGTCGTTGATGTCGACCCGGACTTGATCCGGCAAGGCGTTCATGAGCGGGTTATGCGCACCCTCGAAATCGACGGCTACAGTCACGAGAACCGGCGGCTCGGGCGTCGCGTCGCCACGCACGCAAAGGATGACTGCTTCCGCGGGGCCTCCCGGTGGACCTACGACAAACAGCATCGCTTGACCGTCGCTGGCGCGGGCCGGCTCTAACGAGGCCGCCAGCTCGAACATGTCGAAGAAGGCTGAGAGGCGATCTCTTTTCGGATGGGAAATCAGATTTTCGATCATGTTTTTCGGACCAACAATTGTTTCAGGTATGAAAGGTTGAAGTCCCGACGTCAACGCAGCAGCGTCGGCAGTATCACACCAATGGAGTTAATCAATGTTAGTCCCGAGAATGCCGGCCCCTGGCCTGACGGTCAGAACTCTCGATCATGGAACCTTCGATCTTGCCAGCGAAGCGCCCTCGCTCATGACGCTGGTGTGCTTTTACCGTGGCCTCCACTGCCCCCTGTGCGCAACGTATCTGAAAGAGCTTGAACGACTGACGCCATCCTTCGCGGAACGAGGCGTCAGCACAATCGCCATAAGCTCCGACGGCGAAGAACGCGCTCGGCAAATGGCGAACAAGATCGGTGCCGAGCACCTACGCGTCGGCTACGGGCTCCCATTGGGCGTGGCGCGGCGATGGGGCCTTTACGTTTCGACCTCGCGCGGCAAGACGTCTCTTGGTCTCGAGGAGCCGGAACTATTCTCCGAGCCGGGGATCTTTTTGGTTAAGCCAGATCAAACGGTTTATTGGCTCTCCGTGCAATCCATGCCGTTCGCTCGACCCAATTTCGCTGAAATGGTGCAAGCGTTGGATTTCGTGATCAAGAACGACTACCCGGCACGCGGCGAGTATACCGGCGAGGTGTGATCCTCGCCTGCCGCTATCCGTCCCTCGCTCACGTCGATGGCATTCGGACGCCGGAACGCAGCTCTGGCGCATTCGACCTCGTTCCGGATCGTGCAACCTTCGGCGTGATCATTGATCAGGCCCATCGCCTGCATGAAGGCATAAACCGTAGTGGGACCAACGAACGACCAGCCCCGCTTCTTGAGGTCTTTCGACATGGCGATGGATGCCGCCGACGTGGATGCAGTCTGGGGAGTGGCGAGCTCTGTCGGCTTCGGCTCGAAGCGCCAGACATAGGCGGCGAGCGATCCTTCCTGCTTCACCAGTTCCTGGGCGCGTCGGGCGTTGTTGACGACGGCCGTGATCTTGCCGCGATGGCGCACAATGCCGTCATCCTTCAGCAGGCGCACGATGTCGAATTCCGTGAACTGCGCAATGCGGTCGAAATCGAAACCGAGGAAGGCAGCGCGGAAGTTCTCCCGTTTGGCGAGGATGGTGCGCCAGCTCAAACCTGACTGGAAGCCCTCGAGGCAAAGCTTCTCGAACAGACGGTGGTCGTCATCCACCGGAACGCCCCATTCGGTATCGTGATAGGGCAAGAACTCCGGCGCCGCCGCGCACCAGCGGCAACGCGGCCGTCCATCCGGGCCGGAAATCGTTGCGCTCATCGTCTCACGCTTTCAGGAAGGCCAAACGGTCTTCGGTGCGGCCCGGCTCGATTTCAAGAATGTCGGCACTCACGACGCCCTCTGCAACGAACGGGTCTTCCTTCAGGCGCGCTTCGAGATCGGCGCGTGTCGTGTTGTGGGCGAGTACAGCTCCGCCCGCATTCGACCGAAGGCTGCCCGTCAGGAGAAAGATGCTGTCGTCGAAGCCGCGTTTGATCCAGGCATTATGCCCTTCCATCAAGGCAGACGCTTTTGCCCTGTTGTCGGAGAGTTTGAGTGTAACGACGAACATGCGAGATCCTCTTCAGGCGTTCCGGATGGAAATGGTTTCTGGAGAAGCGAATAGCTCGGGCCGTTGCGCCGCCACCCATGCGCACATATCTGCCACCTCGCGTCGAACGAAGGCTTCGTCGCGAAAGGCGGTTGCGAGTGTCGCGACACCTTGGCTTCGCATCAGGATATGCATGGCAAGCGCGTCGGCATCAGCTTCACGGCCGAGTGCCGCAAATTGGCGCGACAGCCAATCGCGAAAGAGAGTGAAAAGCCGCGTCGCCTCATCCTTGGCAGCGTGATCGAGCTTGGCGAGTTCGCTGCAAAGCGTCCCGACCGGGCAGCCATGAGCCATGATCTTTGTCTCGTTCATGATGAGGATGTGGATGAAGCTGCGGATACGCTCCGCGGGGGTTTCCGCCCCTGCCTCCCACGCGTCGAGCTGTTCCCTGATGTTTGACAGGCGATGGGCGATTACCGCCTCGAGAATCTCGTCTTTCGTCCTGAAGTGATAGTAGAAGTTGCCTCGCGAGAGGCCGACCACGGCCGCAATATCGGCGAAGGACGTTGCCTCGAAGCCCCGCTCATAAAAGAGCCTGTCGGCAGCCTCAACAATCTGCCGTCGTGTGGTCGCAGCACCCAAGTTCCCCGATTCCCTTCCGCGATCGCAGTTTTCCTGGAATTGCCCTAGGGCAATCGTCCTACTGAGCTCGTTTAGGACAATCGACGTAGGGCGGTCAAGAGCTTCAAGGTCGTATTCGCATTTTCTCGACGGATCGATGGCGGCTACGCCGAGGCTGTCGCAAACCTTCGGGTGCTTCTCCTCCGGGGAAGCGCGATCAATGCATCAGAGGGCTTGACAGACCTCCTGAATAGGTAGATCGGTCTACATAGTATTTTTGGAGAGACGATATGGCCGGGAGAATGCCAGCCAGGGAGCGCCTGCTGAACGCCGCAGCCGAGCTGTTCTATCGCGAGGGTGTCGGGGCGACGGGCATTGATGCGATCACCGCCCATGCGGGGGTCGCGAAAATGAGCCTCTACAACAATTTTTCGTCCAAGGCCGATCTCGTCAATGCGTATATGCAGAGGCGACTCGATGAATGGCGAGACGTCTATCGGGAGCGGCTAACGAACGCGACGACTCCTCAGGAACGTATCCTGGCGGTCTTCGATTCCTATGTGGACCATGCGGCCCTTGCTTACGAGTGGGGGTTTCGGGGCTGCGGGCTCCTCAATGCCGCCGCGGAGCTTCCAATCGGCGATCCCGGCCGGGCGGTGGTCGCCTTCCAGAAGGAAGAGGTGGAACGGCTGTTCAAGGAGCATCTGCTCGAGATGCAACCGGGAGCCGGTGTCTCGATCGACGAGACGGCGCAGCATCTCTCCTTTCTGCTCGAAGGCGCGATGTCGCGTGCAGGCCTCGACGGGCATGACGCGCGGCTGAAAACGGCGCGCAAGATCGCCGTCTCGATTTTGGAACAGCTATGACGTCGACGGTCCCGCCCGCGACGTCGGGATCGTGCCTCCTCCCACCTCCAGAAACCGGATCCCCATAGATGAGTGAAGCTGTTGCCACGGCCCCTTGCCGTCCGAGGAGCGGAATCTCGGCGATCGTCATCCTGGTCATCCTGGAGGCTGCGCTGGTGATTTCCTGGAGCGCCGGCTTCGTCGGCATCCGGTTTGCGATCGACCACGCGCCGATCTTCCTGATCCTCCTGTGGCGAAGCCTGGTGTCCGGGCTGATCCTGCTTCCCTTCGCGCTCGTGATGGGCCCGGCGATCCGGTGGAAGGACGCGCTTCCGCAGATGCTGTTCGGCGCGCTCGCCATGTCCGGTTATCTCGCCGGCTTCGCGCTGGCGATCTCCTATGGTGTCCCGACGGGTCTCGTCGCCCTGATTACCGACATGCTGCCGCTGGCGGTGGCGATATTGTCCTGGCCGGTTCTCGGAAAGGCGCTGACCGCGCGCCAGTGGCTCGGCTCCTTCGTCGGTCTCGCCGGCGTTCTGATCGCTTCGGGCTGGTCTCTCGACATGGGCGACGTGCCGCTCTGGGCCTATGGCCTGCCGGTTCTCGGCACGCTTTCGCTGGCAATGGCGACGCTGCTCCAGAAACGCAGCCCGACCAGTTCCATGCCTGTCTATCAGAGCCTGTGCATCCAGTGCCTTTCGGCATCGGCGATCTTCGCCCTGTTCGCCTGGCACGAGGG
>NZ_JASKLR010000002.1:213421-436517 GCF_030124325.1 Sinorhizobium sp. 8-89 | reverse complement strand
AGGGAGGCGTTCTCCCGGTGCTAGACACGGGCTTTATCGGCGGCATTCTCTGGCTCGTCTTCGTGGCGACGTTCGGGGCGTGGAGCCTCTACTACATCGCGCTTCGCAAATCCTCTCCGGCGCGCGTTACGGCGATCCTCTATCTGAGCCCGCCGGTGACGATGATCTGGGCCTGGGTGATGTTCGGCGAACCATTGTCCTTTGCGATGGCAGCGGGGCTGGTCGTTTCACTGCTCGGCATCATCATCGTCGCGAGATCGCGGAAGCCGGACGATGCGGTTTAGCCGCACGGCTCTTGCAGTACGGCGCTTGGCGCGGCGTGGCAACAAAGAGGTTGGCGCGGCGTGTTCGGCGGCTCTGTGCGTCCGATCGGACGTGCGGACTCCGGTATCTTGAACTGCTGCATACATCCGAACGCATTGACAGCCACGACCTGGGCGGAACACTCTGGGACATGGCTTCTGCTTTCATCATCGGCGGTACCGGTCAGATAGGCATCGCGGTCGCCAGACGGCTGGCGGAGGAGGGCTGGGCGGTGCGGCTCGGTTCGCGCACGCCGCCTCCAGTTGACGGCCCATGGCAGCACGTTCCCTTCGACCGCAGCGACCCTGACGCGCTGAAGACCGCGATCGGCGAGGGTGCGGATCTGCTGATGGACTGCATAGCGTTCGACGAAGCGGATGCGGACGGACTCCTCTCTGCGCAGGCGTCCGTCGGTCATATCATTGCGGTGTCCAGCGCGAGCGTCTATCGCGACGAGCAAGGCCGCACCCTGGATGAAGCCGGTGAGCGCGGCTTCCCGCGTCTTCCTGTTCCAATCCGCGAGGATCAGCCGACGGTTGACCCGGGCCCCGGCACCTATTCCACCAGGAAGGCAGCAATGGAGAGGCGGCTCCTCGATCGCGCGCAATGCCGCGCCACCATCCTTCGTCCTGCGGCGATCCACGGGCCCTACAGCAAGCACGCGCGGGAGTGGTGGTTTGTGCGCCGGCTGCTCGATGGCCGGCAGCGCATTCCGTTGGCCTATGGAGGGCGAAGCCGGTTTCAAACGACCTCGGTTGCCGCAATCGCCGAGGCGGTGGTGTGGACGGTTGCAGAAGACAGGCCGTCGATCCTCAACGTCGCCGACGCCAACGCGCCGACGGCTGCTGAAATCGGCGGCGCCATCATGGCCGCGATGGAGCGCAGTGCCGAGATCGTCGGGCTTTCCGACGAGCCCTATCCGCCATCCGCCGGAATGAGCCCGTGGTCGGTCGCAGGTCCGTTCGTCTGCTCGAGCCTCGCGCCGAACGCCGGTACCTATGCGCAGACCGTGCGCGATGCGGTCATCTGGCTTATCGAGGCGACACGCGGGCGAGATTGGCGAAGCATCCTCCCGCAGCTCGCTGCCTATCCCTGGGACCTGTTCGACTATGAAGGCGAGGACCGCGTTCTGAGTGCGGCGCGATGACCGGCGCGGGCGTTTCAGGCGGCTTCCGCTCGGCCAATTGAGTCTACACTTTTAAGATCAGGTATTCCTGATCATCGATTTAAGGATAAAACATGCAGCAATTCAAAGTGCTACAGCATCCTTTGCGCGCTTCACAAGACGCGCGGCGCTTCAGGTGGAGTGAACGCAATGGCTGATAAGTCATCCGTCAAATCAACCAAGGCCGCAAAGAAGGCCGCCGCCACGCCGGCGGCTGCGAAGGCGGCCAAGACCACGGGAGCCAAGACCACGGCAGCCAAGGACGCCGCGATGGGCGCGAAGCCGACGCTTCTCTCAGGCGGCAATCCTCAGATTGCCAAGGCCGATGGCGATGCGCCCGTGCAGGCCTATATCGCGGCGATGCCGGGCTGGAAAAGCGGCGTCGGGCGCCGCCTCGACGCGCTCATCGTGCGAACGGTCCCCGGCGTGCTGAAGGCGGTCAAATGGAACTCGCCGTTTTACGGCGTCGAGGGCCAGGGATGGTTCCTGAGCTTTCATTGCTTCACGAAGTACATCAAGGTGACCTTCTTCCGCGGTGCGTCGCTCAGTCCCGTTCCGCCCGTCGAGTCCAAGGACAAGAACGTGCGCTACTTCCACATCCACGAGGATGAAGAGATCGACGAGGAGCTGGTGGCGCGCTGGATCCGGCAGGCATCGGAGCTGCCCGGATGGGTGCCGTAGCGCAAGCGGCCCAGGCTTGCCGCGTGGATGACCGGAAACGAGATGCTCTGGTGCCAGATTCCGGCGAGGGCCGCATGCTCTGCCCCGAAACCGGCTCCGATCCAAGGATAGATGCAGTATCGATGCCGGGCCGTTCACCGTTTCCTTGAAACAGTGAAATGGTCTAACTCTTTGCAACTGCGCAATTCCGGACGGAAAACCGCTACACACTTTTTCTGGAATTGCTCTGAAGCGACGGGGAGCGACAACAAGATGAAGAAAGCGACACCCATGGAGAATGGAAAGAGCGGCCTGACTGAAGGAGACGCTTCTCCCTCCGAGTTGATAGACGCGAGAATCGAGGAGCTGAGTGATTGGCGGGGCGAGACGCTCGCGCGGATCAGGATGCTGATCAGAGAGGCCGATCCCGAAGTGGTCGAGGAGTGGAAGTGGAGAGGGGTTCCGGTTTGGTCGCATGCCGGAATAATCTGCACCGGCGAGACCTACAAGGCCGTGGTGAAGATGACGTTCGCCAAGGGCGCCTCGCTGGAGGACCCGTCGGGCCTCTTCAACTCCAGCCTCGAAGGCAACACCAGGCGAGCCATCGATTTCCATGAGGGCGAGCAGATCGACGAAGAGGCCTTGAAGGCGCTCATTCGCGCCGCCGTGGCGCTGAACACGTCGGTGCAGGCTGCGCGCTCCAAGAGACCGAAAAGCGCCTGAGGAGCGATAACCCGACCCTTCGAGGTGCCTCCCTCACGTTTCCTCCTGGTCCGCCTTGCGATCAGCCAGTGAGCATGATGACGGTGTGTTCGACCGCTGATTCTCCGCAGCAAACAAAGGCGTTACACGCATTCGTTTCAGTTTGACGCCTCCAGTGGCCGGGAGCATTCTTCTCGGGACGGAGCGCGTCGCCGGGGCGACGACACGATCTGCCGCTTCAGTTCTGACATCCCGCAGGAGGAGATTACCGAACGCTTTCGAATCCGAAGCTCGCGGATCGATCATGCCGCTTGCTCTGCGCTAAGTTCGGTTTGGGGTACCCGAGGCAAAGTCCGGTTGCGACCGCAAACGACGCGTTCGACCCCCGTGGCAGTGGGGGTGACACTCCTGTTTGTGGCGTTTTCGCGTGCGAGGCTGCCGAAACAGCATCCGGAGGCTCCCTTTGCCGTGAAGGCGCCGGACACGCTTTCGAGCATCGGCTGCATGGTGAAGGACAGCGTGAGATTCCCGGACACCGGCGGATGGGGATACGCCCAGTTTGACTATGACCCCGCGTCCGACACGCTCAAGCCCAATACATCCGTGCAGGCTAACGATGCCAAGTGCGGGTACGCCTGCCACGAGCTGCGAAGGCGAAGGACTACGTTTTCACCGAGTATGGAAAGAGGTGAGCGGGCCGAGGACGACGCGAGACGGCTACTGCATGTTTCGCTAACCAGCCGATTTAAAGTGCCTACAGCGCTGCACGTCTGACCGGCCGCGCGGCGCTGCCGCGCGCCCTGCCGCCGGCATTCCTGTGCTTGTCACGGGAAGGACCGAAAATTGGTACAAACTTTTTCCCGGAACTAATTCGTTTTAGCTAATAGACATTGCAATTTTGATTATGCAAATTGATTCGGCTACAACTTTGTAGCGCCAGACCATTACCCAATCCTTTTCAGTAGCAATTTAGAGCAGAGCCCCTGATAGAAGACTGGGGGCTCTGCTTGCTCGCGCGCGGGTGAGAACTGCCGAAGAGCTTATTGTCCGTCGAAAGGAGCAGTCACGGCTTTTCCGGGTCGCCCTGCGTGGCGCGCAGGAGATTGTCGCGCAGCCTCGCGACGTTCCTCTGCACGTCCTCAAGCTCGTCTCCGAGCCCGGTGGCGTCGATCAGCGATGCGGCGGCATCGGTTTCAAGAAGCTGGCGGCCGGCTGGTGTCAGGGTCACGCGCACCTGCCGTTCGTCGTCGGGATCGCGGCGGCGCCGGATGTAGCCGATCGACTCGAGCTTCTTCAGGATCGGCGTCAGCGTGTTGGATTCCAGGAACAGCTTTTCGCCAAGCTCCCGGACGGTCTGGTCATCTTCCTCGGAGAGCGCCTGCAGGGCGATGTACTGGGTGTAGGTCAGGCCGAGCCCATCCAGGATCGGCTTGTACGCGCGACCAAAGGCGAGGTTCGCCGAATAGATCGCGAAGCACAGGAAATTCGAAAGCTTCGGGCCTTTGCCGCCGCCCTGGGGGGATTGCGGCGGGGCGCTCGTCTTCTTGAAAGTGGGCATGTTCACGGTCCTTGTTGTTCGCCCCATATATATATCGGATCCGATTAAATTGGAAGCGCTTGACATCGGATTCCGTTTCGCTTATTTAGCTCGCATCCGAATGAATCGGATCCGATCAAAACTGAACAGAAAGGATTTCGCCATGACCGAGAAGCTTCTTTTCACAGGTAAGACCCACAACACCGGCGGCCGTAACGGCGGCACCCGCAGCAGCGACGGCAAGCTCGACCTCAGGCTGTCGCAACCGCATCCGGCTGCAGAAAACCTCTTTGGCGCCGCCTGGTCGGCCTGTTACATCGGGGCGCTGGAGGTCGCTGCCTCCCAGAGAAACATCAAGCTTCCAGCGGGTGCCGCGGTCGATGCCGAGATCGATCTCAACGTCGACGACGGCTCCTATTTCCTGCGGGCGCGCCTCAATGTCAGCGTGCCGGGCATCGAGCGCGAGCTTGCGCATGAGCTGATCGAGGCGGCGCACGGGATCTGCCCTTACTCCAAGGCGACCCGCGGCAACATCGACGTCGCCACCAGCCTGGTCTGACGGGGCAGGGCCGCCGGAGTTCAACGCGTTCCAGCGCCGTGCGCCTGAAAGGACGCACGGTGCTGCAACCGGCGCTGTCCGGCACGCGATGCGTGACACAACGCTGTTCGACCCTGACGCCTCCCGCCCCGGGGAAGAGACGTGGGAGCTGGTGGCCGGCCTCAGCGACGACGAGCGGCACCTGCTTTTCCCTCGGGTGGGGGCATTCTACTCTCCTTGGATGGGCGGACGGGTCAGCGAAGACTCTGTTCGTCGACGAGAATTTTATGGATCTCGATGCGCTCGGGCAGCGCAATGAGGAATTCGGGGTCGCGGTCGAGGTGGTGGACCTCGGTCGGCGCGCCCTTGGTGAACGAGGTCATGGCCTCCATGTCGGCCCAATAGGAGATCGTGGTGAACCAGATCTCCTCGTCGCGATCCTCGCGGAAGAGCTGAACGCCAAGCGCGGTCTTCTCGAGCGGCGGGATGCCCTCGGCGCGGATGTAACGCTCATATTCGTCGGCGACGTCCGGGCGGGTCCGGCCGCGCCAGATGCGGGCGATGGTCGGCTTGGTCGGCATGGCATTCTCCTTCGTGCAGGCAGGGGCCATACCGCCCGGCGCCGGCCGGGACGGCGCGGCAGTCAGGCGTGGTGACGGGTGAGAAAGTCGCGAACGAGCGGCAGCGCCGCGTCGAAATGGGTTTCCAGGAGCCAGTGGCCGGCCCCCTGAATCAGGTGCAGTTCGGCATCCGGCAGGTCGCGGAGATAGGCCCGGGCGGATTCGGCGGGCATGTAGCCGTCCTCCGGCCCCCAGACGATCAGCGTCGGCGGACGATGATCGCGAAGATACGCCTGATAGCGCGGGAACCAGCCAAGGTTCGCCTCCAGCTTCTCCATCAACCCGAC
Organism: Sinorhizobium sp. 8-89; assembly: GCF_030124325.1. Lineage (GTDB taxonomy): Bacteria > Pseudomonadota > Alphaproteobacteria > Rhizobiales > Rhizobiaceae > Sinorhizobium. The sequence continues at coordinate 430,705 of NZ_JASKLR010000002.1, read as the reverse complement.
CGCCACCTGCCGGCGCACGGCGCTGTCCATCAGGGGCCAGTGCAGCTTCCACAGGTCGGGCGGGACTCGTGCGGCTACCTCGTCGGACGCCTCGCCGACGAACTCGGCGCGGAAGCCTTCCTCGCTCACCGCCTCCTCGAGCGGGCGGTGCTTCTCATCGCTCTTGTCCGCCCACCAGGCCTTGATGGTCTTGTACTTCGGGCCAAGCACATCCTCGTAGATGTCGCCGTTCTGGATAATGAGTGCGGCGATGCGCTCGGGATGGGTGATCGCGTGACGCAGGCCGATCTGCGAGCCGTAATCGTGGAGCCACAGCGCATAGCGATCGAGGCCAAGATGGTTGGCAACCGCCGTCAGCACGCTTTCGTAGGCGTCGAAGTCGTAGCCGAACGAGCCCGGGTCGGGCGTATCGCTGTAACCGAAGCCGGGCCAATCGTATGCGACGGTCCGCCAACGATCGGCGAGCGCCGGCATGAGGCGGCGGAACTGGTAGGACGAGCAGGGATAGCCGTGCGGCAGGAGCAGCACCGGCGCGTCGGCCGGGCCGGCCTCGCGTAGGAACAGGCGGTGTTGGCCGATTGTCTCATGGCGGTGTTCGACGAAGCAGTTCTGCATCAGGCTTCTCCGCTGGGTGCACCGGCCAAACGCATCTAGCCGGTCCCGGTTCCGAGCGGTTCGCTGGGCATACGGAGGAAATCGTTATCAGGTTCCAGGAGCCGAGCGTCGCGAAGCCACCCACCCCGCCGTTGCAAGGGTGCCATGTCGCACTGAAGCTTTGCCGCCATTTATCCGGAATTCAGTAGCAAATGCCACCAGTCGCGAGCACTCTGTTACGACCGCTTCGCGCCAAAAGCGATCACGAATGCCCTACGATGTGTTCGACAAGGCGAGGTGCTTCCTCGACGATCGACAATATTATGCCTGACTTGCGCGTGGAGGCGAAATCCAACCCGGCGAAGTAGAGGCCCGGCAGGGCGGCCACGCCATCGTCGTGAACAGGCTGCCCCACACTGTCGAGCGCACCGGAAAGTCTTATCCAACTGAAATCTCCCTTGAAGCCTGTGCACCACACCACGGTCGTTATGCCGGACCCCGAGAGATCAAGAGAACCGGTCGTCAGGTTCGGCTGACGCATCGCGACCGTCTCCGCCGGGTCGGGCGTCGAAACGGGTGCATCGATTCCAGCACGGCTGATATATTCGTCGATATGGCGTTTGATGTTGTCCGAGGCTTCATCTGCAAAGCGAACATTCGCTTCGAGATCGTCGGCGAACGAGAGGCGGACGCCATTCTCGACGCCAGTCAGTCGCCCAAGAAGCACGACACCTTGGGCGCTGAGCGATTGAAGGCTTATCGTGTGCATCGGCCCAACCACACCACGAGGCGGGATGCGTCCCGCAAGTCGAATGACCTCCTCTCGTCGCACGTCGAGAAACCCACATTCGAGGAGCCAGACCATGATGTCGCGGCCACGGTAGCGCCGTGGGAACCGTCCGACACGGCTGGTGGCAAGGAAGACTGTCCGGCCCGCTTCTGCCAACTCCTCCGCAATCTGGGCACCCGATTGGCCACTTCCGACCACCAGCACCGCGCCATCGGGGAGATCCGCAGCGCTGCGGTAACCGGAAGCGTCAATCTGGTTGAGGACGGTTGGTAACGCAGCGGCCCAAACTGGGCGCACCGGACAATTCAGGCTGCCGCTTGCGACTATCACGTTCCTCGCCAAAAGCGTTCCGCGTGAGGTGGTTAGCCGATACGCACCATTCTCGCGCGTGAGTTCGTTCACCGCAGTATCCGGTTCGATCGGAAGCGCGTTACGCCTGGCGAAATCCTCAAGGAGAGCGACGAACTGGTCGCGCGTCAGGGCACCAAACGGATCCGGACCGTCATAGCGGTCGCCCGGCATGACGGTCTGCACGTTGGGGGTATTCATCCGAAAAGAATCCCATCGCTGCGTCCGCCAAATCTCTCCTACGCGTCCTCGCTCCAATACGCTATGACGCAGGCCTCGTCGCGCCAGCCAATAGCTGACACCCAGGCCGGCCCAGCCGGCCCCGATCACGACCGCATCAAGAACATTAACGTTACCAGTGATTTGCTGTGGTGATCTCATAATCGACATCCCAGCAATCGCGCCATCCCCGTGCAGGATTAAGCCTCGTTCACGGCAATTAGTCCAGCGTGGCGGATCTTCGTCCAACTGGCAGAGTGGACTACAGTTCGGCAGCCCCAGTTACCGCATGAAATTGCGCTACGGGATGCGGGCGGAAAAACCGCTACGCGCTCATCCCGCTTGGGGATCAGCCGCGCCTCTCGAGGAGTTTCTTCGCCGCATGGGCGGCGGCCTGCGCCTGGAGCGGGGAGGCAAATTGACCCTCGGCCGGATAGGTCACGCCGCGATAGGTGAGCACGAAGGCCCAGCGGCCGTTTGCTCGCTTCTCGACCTTGATCGTGGCGTCGGGCGTGTTGTCGGAGTTCAAAGCAGTTTCCTCGAAAATTCTCGTCGCGTCGGGCAGGGCCCATTCGCGCGTAACTTGCCCATTCGCGGGCGAAAGGCAAGACGGGAAGGGCGGCATGGCGCCTTCATCAATGCTCCAGCAGTACCCACGCGCCGGGGGCGGTTTTTCTTCGCCCGATTTTCCATTTCTTAAGAAGAACCCATCAAGTTACTGCATGATTTCTGAGGTCGCGGACGATTTAAGGAATCGCACAGTGATTCAAAGCTTTAGAGCCACCTCTGCGCCTCGGGAGAGACGCGCGGGGCTGTAAGGCGACTTGAGTGTTCGGAGCACATGATGGGCTACGATTGGACCGGCGAAAAAACCCGCCGCATGAAAATGTTGCGCGCCTGCGCCTATGCGGTGCTCTGCGGCGCCGTTGCCGCCTTTATCGTTACGGCGGTTGTCCGATGACCGGGGATCGACCGATGCGGTGCGGGGCGCCTTTCGGATGCAGCAGGCAATGAAAAACCCCGCCGGAGCGGGGTTCTGTCTGGCTCGATGACGCAACTCCGGACGGAAAACCTACCACTTTCGGGAGTTACCGCCTCAGCTCACAGGATGAAGTAATCCTTCGTCAGCGTGACGGCGTCGTCGAGATGGATCTTGAGGTCGGCAACCTTGTCGCCGTTCACGTCGGCATAGATGTAGGTGTCGGATGAGAGTTTCTCGTAACGTAGCTCTCCCGCGACACCCTTGAAGGCCGCTGTGCCGACGAAGCTGAACGTCTGATTGCCCGTCAATTTGCTGCTGGCGTCGATGGCCGAAAGATCGATCCTGTCCTGCTCGCTCGTGAGAAAGTCGTAGATCGAATCATAGGACGTTCCGGCGGATTCGGTCGTGGCCTTGAAGACGAACCGGTCGGCGCCGGTGCCGCCGTAAAGCAGGTCGCGACCGGCGCCGCCGTAAAGCAGGTCGTTGCCGGCATAGCCCGCCAGCAGGTCGTTGCCGGCGCCGCCGGTCAGGCCGTTGGCGATGGCATTGCCGTAGAGCTTGTCCGCATAGCTCGTGCCGATGAGGCTTTCCACCTCGGAATAGATGTCGCCCCTGGCGTCATTGGTGTTTGCCGCAGCGCTCGTAAGATTGGCGACCACGCCGGCCGTGGCGCCTGCATAGGAGACGGTGTCGGTGCCGCCGCGGCCATAGAGCCTGTCCGCACCGGCGCCGCCGACCAGCGTGTCGTTGCCGAGCCCGCCGTCAAGCGTGTTGGCGCCGGCATTGCCGGTGAGCACGTCGTTGTAGCTCGACCCGGTGAGGTTCTCGATCGAGGAGTAGGCGTCGCCCCTGGCATCGTTGGTGTTTGCCGCAGCAGCGGCGAGATTCGCGACCACGCCGAGCGAGGCGCCGGCGTAGGAGGCAGTGTCCGTGCCGGTGCCGCCGATCAGCGTGTCGTTGCCGTCGTCGCCGACGAGCGTGTCATACCCGGAAGCGCGGTGCCCGGAGGCGCTGTGAGACGCCGGCTTACAGGCAGTCAGATCTCCGCCGTAGCGAGTGCATTCAGCTACTTTCTGGAACTTTTTCCTAGTACCGCCAGTTAACCCACTCTACGTCGTCATCGGACGCGTAAGGGATGCTGTAACGCTTTGAATTGCTGCATGCTTTTATCCTTAACCAGGGAAACATGCAGTAGCTCGTCGAAAGAATGCGAGCGTTGGCATGGATTTGCAAAAGGCAGGGATGGCCAGGCTGCTCTTGGCAGCCCCTGAATTGCGCGACAGCCCTTGGATGATGCAGGACCTCGTGTTCCTGCATCTATGCGAGGTATTTGAGCATGCGTGCCTGCGGCGCGATGCCCTGCGATGCTCTCCCGAGAAAGACGATGAGACCTTGCTCCGGTTCGAGGAGGAGTGCAGGGCGCTACAGGCTGCGGCAGTCGCTTACATCCGCGAGCAGCGGAAATTTTCCGGCATTGTCTGAACGGCGACGTCGATCAGGGGAGCAGCGTCGCGATCATTAACGCGGCGACGAGAGCGAATGCGGCAACCACTGCGATCCACTCGATCATCCGGGCACGCCCGACAGGAATCATTGCCAGTCCTCCGTACTTTTGGGCGCATGCGCTGTTGCAGGCTGCAAGGAAACGTTCGGCGAGCAAAAATGTTCATGTCACCGCTGTTCGACGCCGGCAACGCGGCGATGAAATCTTCCACGCTCCGCTGCGACAGACGCCGCCACAACACGATCGGCCGGAAGCGCCAGCGTGCTTTCCGGCCGATTGCGATGCGGATTCAATTCAAGGACTGGCTGCGCGGCGGCTATTCCACCGAGCGCGCGGGGCCGAAGCGTTCCATGACGAACGAGGCCTGGACGGCAGGGCCCTGGACGCGGTCTGTCTTTTCGAGTTTTACCGTCGACATCTCGGCTGGCGGCGTGCGCTGCCAGGAAGTGGCGAGAAACAGGCCGGCGCCGGCAACAAATCCTAAAGCAACATAGATCCAGTGATTACGCATGACTGAAACTCCTTCTGTCGGAAGGCAAATGCGTGGAGGGCTTGTCTGGTTCCCCCGGTATCGGTCCGGGAGCCATGGGGTTATCAAAGTCTAAAAATATGTGCCGCACCGTCATTTCTTGGCATTACAAGTATAAATATCTATCGGCCTGCCGGTTTTTCTAGCCTCGCTCACGCGTTTTTTACCGGCAGGTCAGGCAATGGGTTCCATGGGCACGCGCATCGGCTCGCTATCGGCCTCAAAGGCGCGATCGCTCTTTCCGTCGCTCTGCTTGCGGAGATTTCCACCAGTATAATCATGCCCAAGCCCCTTGAGCATCGACCCGTTTTCGATTGAAGCAGAGCGCTTTGTCTTATGCAAGAAAATTATAATATACGTTCGTACAACAACGGCTTGAGCCGGATTTGCGTGCTCGCGGCGTGAGGCAATTCCAGCGCGGCCAAGGCCAGGGGCGGTGCCGGCTGCGGGGTCCGGGCGGGCAGGGCATGAGCGGCGCCGGGCAAAATTGCTGTCGCTAAATGGGCGATCGCACGCTTTGTCCTTTGCCGGCCCTTGCAAGGGCGAAGTGAATCGGATTATTCCGTAAATCAAGGATAGGAATTTTGTCCTGATGCAACGGCTGCTTCGGCAGCCGTTTTCTATTCCGGCGGCTGATTGTCGGATGAGCTTGTCGAACCATCGTCAAACAACGGATTACGGCAGCCGCCGCGCGTCTCACGATGCGGCGCGGCGCCGTATGCGGCCGGTGATGCGCCTTACTGCAACAGCGACCTTGAGGCGTCCGAGAGGATGCGCGGCGCTGCGGCCTTGGCAGCATCACCGGCCGCCCCCGCAGCCGCCCGGCCGATCGCAAGGCGCAAGACGCTTGAACGACGTTGACGCAGAGGCGCAACGCGACGGCCGGGCGGGTGCGATGAGCGGAAGAGAGTCTGCGAGGCACCGTATAAAAGCGAAGCTCAACTGAAGGTGAAGAGGGATGGCCTTGGGATAATCTAAACCGCATGCGTCCCCATCTCTTTGCGAGAGGCATTTTCCAAATGGGTCGAATGATCCGGCTACCGCAAATCCTCCAGTGCGATGAAGAGCGTGCCGAATTCCACGCGGCCTTTGTCCGCAAGCGTGTCGGGGAGCCGAAAATAGAGCTTCTCGGCGTGCGGCGATCCTCCGCCGACGAAAACCTCTTCCGACCTGTCGGCGAAAACGCAGCAGGCGGCGGGGTCGTCAGCCGCGGCGCGCACACTCAAGCGGTAGCTTTCGCCCGACAGGAAGAAGCGGATGCGGATATCGTGCTCGCCGACTTTGAGTGTGCAGGGGTCGCCACTGCCGCACCAGCCTGTCGCGTGTACGAAACTCGTGTCGTATTTCTGAATCCACGCCTTGACGAGGTAGCGCGGATCGCCGGTCTGCCCCTCTGCCAAGGCCGGGGAGCCGCATAGGGCGGCGGCTAGAGTGGCCGTGGCAAGACCCTTCAGCATGTTGCTGCTCCGTGACATTGCTGCGCGCCGCGCCCGGTATCCAGGGTGTTGCGGATGGTCGCGATTCAATCTGAGTCGCGATTCTGGCGCAATTGTGGGTAGCGAAGCGGAATTGTTGCACGTTCGACCGCGGGAACTCCCTGGGATAGAGACGGATGCAAAAGAGGCGGTGCAGATGATCGACGACGATTTCTCGAGCATGCCTTCGGGCGAAGCAATCAACGACGTTGTCGACGAGCCTAACGTCGGTCCGGCGGGTGTCGCGAAAGGCTCGCGGACCCGGCTCGGCGGGGCCTTCCTCGAGGCGGTGCAGGCGGATTTCGAAACGCATGGCGTAGACGTGATCGCGCGGCTGCGCGAGGAGAAGCCGGAATCCTATCTGAAGCTCCTGGCCTCGATCCTGCCCAAGGATCTTTCGGCGAATGCCAATGCGCTGGACGAACTGACGGATGAAGAGCTTGTGCAGCGCATCCGGATGCTCGATGCGACGATCCGGCCGCTGATCGAAGCGCCGGCGAAGGGCAGGGCGGCGGGAAAACCCGCACGGACGCGGCGCCCCGGATCGGAGTCGGCCCGGGGTTGAATCCTGCGGCAACTCAAAGTGCTGCAGAGAGGTTTAATGTCCGGCGGACGTGTGTCGCTGCAGATGGGCAAGGATGAGGTGGAGCCACCTCATCCCGATTGCATCAGCGCACCGGTGAGGCGCCGACGGGAATCTTGGCCTCGCTGCTCGAGAAGATGATGACCGCAAACATCAGGACGCCGGCGAAGGCGATGAGCGAGGAGATGGCGACGATCGGCTCCATCGCGGCGTTTCCGGAAAGCATCAGGTAAAGCGACGGGATCAGCACGGCGACGCCGAAGGTGTAGACTACGTACTGGATCATCGCCAGGCGCTTCTCGGCCTTGCGCGGATTAAGTGCGTGATAGACGCCGAAGAGCGCCATGGTGACCCAACCGAGCAGGTTGGCGTGGGCGTGGGCGCCGGTTGGCGCGTGATTACCCGAAATCGACATGTGAAGGCCGATCGAGATGCCGGCAATCAGGAAAATGATGGCGGTTTTGAAAAAAAGATTTGCAATACGTGGCATTGGTTCTCCCCCCTCTTTTTGCCGAAGGAACTTTAGCACGTTCTCAAGGGACTGAGAACGAACCGATAAAAGGCTCTTTGGCGCGCCGGCGCTGTTACCGATGTTACATCCGAAATAATGTCGCGCGGCGAGGCGGGCGAGCGGGAGTTACTCGACTGCCGGGTGTACGGTTCGCCGGAACTTATTGCTGCGGTAGGCATTCGTTAGGAATGACAACCATCCGCTGCGGCGGCGCGTCCGCGCCAATAATCGCCGCGGCACGTTGCATTGCTGCAGGAATTCGTCCGCGGGTCGAATCATGCAGCGGAGGACCGCGACATGCTTGGAACCGTACTTCTTGTTATTCTGATCCTGCTTTTGATCGGCGCCATCCCCGCATGGCCGTATTCGACCGGCTGGGGCTATGGCCCCTCCGGTATTCTCGGCGTTCTGGTGATCGTGCTGATCGTCCTCCTGTTGATGGGCAGGATCTGAGCGGGGGAGAACAGGCCAAGGCGCAAGGCGTGCCGGCTACCAGCTTGCGCCGTCGATCAGCCGGTGGGGGATTTCCTCCCAGACCGAACGGTCGAACATCCGCATGTTGACGCCCATGCGGGAGCCGTCGCGCCCGCGCGGCGACCAATGGGTCGTGCAGCCGCAGCGGCCGCAATGGTGCATGGTCAGGCTCGCGTCGCCCTGGACATAGCCAACGAGCGTTTTGTGCTCGTCGCTGACCGTGACGTCATTCACAGGATAATAGCCCCAAAGCGCGCCGAGTCGGCTGCAGAGCGAACAGTTGCAATCGCCGAGCGTCTCGGGGCGGCTGGGAACGGTAAGGCGCACCGACCTGCAATGGCAATGACCTTCGATCATGGGAATGCCTCCTTCCGTGACCCGGCTCGCCCAAGCATTGGCCAGTGCCAGCGGAAGCGCAAGGGGCTTCGAAGATTTGGCGAAGCGAGACCGGACATGGAACCGAGGCCGGAGCCCGGACGTTTTCAGGGCAAGTACGAAGGCCCAGCGCGGCTACAGCGCCGCGTGCCCTGGCAGGCGCGCAAAGGTCGCTGAAAACATGTGAATTGCTGCATGCAGCAGGCCGCGCCAGCGCCCCGTCCAGCCGGGCCTTCCCGGACGGGGTCTGTTCACATCATCGCGGGATCGACGAGGTGATTTCGCCGGAGACGGCGGGGAGAGCGCCTGTGCGGTATTGGGACAGCGCGAAATGGAGAACGCCGGCGACGACCAGCGAGAAGGTGAGAGCGGCTACCGAAGCGCCAAGACCTGTTTTGACCATGCCATACCCCCTCAAGAGCCTCGTTATCGGCCCGTTGTCTTTCAGATCGTGACATGGAGTTATTCTTGTGGCGCCGATCGCGCTGTTCCCGAGTAGTGCGAAACATGGTTAACGGGTGGTTTAACATCAATTCGGCCGGCGCATGAAATGCGCGGCGCGCGAGCGCAGCGCCGTCCTTTGCGCGTCCGACGCGCGGCGTCCTAGGACCCGTGGCTTACTTTGTGGTGACGCCGTGGTCGGGAGCGCCTGCGCTCGACCAGCAGGAGCAGGGTTCGCCGGCCGGACCGGTGCCGTAGTAGCACTGCGTCTGGCGGGTCGTGCATTGCCGCGGGGAACTATCCACGACGGCGGCGGCCACCTTGGAGCGGCGCGTGGGCGCGGGGGCGTCGGCGATCTCGGTGCACGAGGACGCCAGCGCCGAGAGGCAGAGCGTAATCAATAAGGTACGGCTGATTCTCATTCCGATGGAATTTCCACGCCTGATCGCTAAAGGCAAGAGCCAATAATGGAACAATGCGCGAACCGGTGGGGAAAAACGTGCCAGACCGATCCTGCGACCTCCTGACCGCAACGCCCGAAGCCTTCTCGCGCCCCGAGCCCTCCGATCTGCACGCGCTGCTGAAGGAGCAGGCGGTGCTGATGGCGGAGCTCGACCGGCGGCGGCGCACCAATATTCTCGCTGGCTACCGGCCCTACGCCAGGCAGCGCGATTTCCATGCGGCGGGTGCGGTCATTCGCGAACGCCTGTTCATGGCCGGAAACCAGCTCGGCAAGACGCTGGCCGGCGCGGCGGAAGCGGCGATGCACCTGACGGGGCGCTACCCGGACTGGTGGGTGGGCCGGCGGTTCGACAAGCCGATCGTGATGCTGGCGGGCTCGGAATCCTACGAGCTGACGCGCGACGGCGTGCAGCGCTTGCTCGTCGGCCCGCCGCTCAACGAGGAGGACTGGGGCACCGGCTTCATCCCGAAGGCGGCGATCCAGGCGACCACGCGGCGTTCCGGCGCCTCCGGCGCGCTCGACAGCGTGACGGTGCGCCATGTCACGGGAAGCACCTCGACGCTGCTCTTCAAGGCTTATGAGCAGGGGCGCGGCAAATGGCAGGCGAACACGGTCGACTATGTCTGGTTCGACGAGGAGCCGCCGGAGGATGTCTATTTCGAGGGGATCACGCGCACCAATGCGACGCGCGGGTCGGTCGCCGTCACCTTCACGCCGCTCAAGGGCTTGAGCAGCGTGGTGGCGCGGTATCTCATGGAAAAGTCGCCGGATCGCGAGGTCATCACCATGACGATCGAGGATGCCGAGCACTATACGGCGGAGGAGCGGCAGCGCATCATCGACAGCTATCCGGCGCATGAGCGCGAGGCGCGCACGAAAGGCGTGCCGGCGCTCGGTTCGGGGCGCGTCTTTCCGGTGGCGGAGGAGGCGATCCGCATCGATCCCTTCGAGATCCCGAAGCACTGGGTGCAGATCGGCGGCCTCGACTTCGGCTGGGACCACCCCTTCGCGGCCACGGCCTGCGCCTGGGACCGGGACGCCGACGTCTTCTATGTGACCAGAACCTATCGCGAGCGCGAGGCGACGCCGATCATCCATGCGGCGGCGCTGAAACCCTGGGGGCCGTGGCTGCCCTTTGCCTGGCCGCATGACGGCTTGCAGCATGACAAGGGCAGCGGCGAACAGCTTGCGGCGCAATATCGCGGGCAGGGGCTGGCGCTGCTTCCCGACCGGGCGACCTTCGACGACGGCACCAACGGCGTGGAGGCGGGGCTTTCCGACATGCTGCAGCGGATGCAGACCGGGCGGTGGAAGGTGTTTTCCACCGCGACCGACTGGTTCGAGGAATTCCGCCTTTATCACCGCAAGGACGGCCGGATTGTCAAGGAACGCGACGACCTCATCTCCGCCTCGCGCTACGCGCTGATGATGAAGCGGTTCGCGAGGGTGAAGGCCGATGCGGCTGCGTGGAAGTTCACGGATCGGAAGGTGGTTTGACGGGCGTGGTGTCGAGGGAGCGGCTGACGAGGACTTAGCCAGCAGGTAGTAGAAATCCACGCTTCGTTCGCGAAGCGTTCCTCTGGCGTTCATAATTATTTGAGCCGAGGTTTGTGTAAGCGGCGGGCAACGGATTAACTCATTGAAACACGCAATTCCGGACGGAAAGCCGTTACATACTTTCCTGGAATTGCTTCTAGTTGCTCGGAATAACTGTCGGCGTGGTGCTGGGCGGCGGTGGCGCTTCAGGTTTGAACGCGAGGATACTCACCACGAGAGCGACGAGGATGAGTATGAGCGCCAGAAACGCGATGCCTGCTTTGTCCATTTCCCATCATGGGGAGCCGAATGTGAGCAAATCTAGGCATTACCGGCTCGCGCGACGCAAAAGCCTTTTTTTCCGGATCCAGCCTGTCATTGCGCCTGGGTCTGGGCAGCCGGCAAGTAAACCTTGGCGGCGGCGTGCTCCTCGCTGGTCAATGATCCTGCGAGTAAAAGATAGCCTGATATGGCCAGCGCAGAGAGTAGCAGAATGCTCACGGGCAGGCCCGTCGAAGCGTGATATTCCGGTCCTCGGTAGTCTTTTCCAGCCATGATAACGAACTCCACTCTTGCACATACGAGAACGTGCCATCTGCGCGGCTGGTTCCGGCACGATGGTTGGTTGTGGATAACAAAGGTCGAGGCTTTGTAACGTACTGGCATTATATCATGCCGGTCAGCCTACGGCCGGAGATTACGGGTGACATGCAGTCATCTGCCGCCGCAAGTTCACTATCTGTTCGTAGCTATTCTTGGCAACGCTACGAAACCAGGAAACATGCCGTGGGGTGGTCGCCTCTACCGACATCACTGCGTCAAGCGATCGGACTGGTTGATTTGATCTGCCGTCGGCGGCGTTTTGTAGCCGGTAAAGATGGTAGGCTCCGGTCGGAAAGCCCAAACCACCATGATGCTTATCGTGACGAGGATCACAGAGAAAACGAGACGATAGGACATGGCGCTTACCTCCTGGAATGGAGCGCTCTGAATGCAGGTTTCAGCATTCGTCGCCGTTGTCAGGTCAGGCATCTCTGGCAAGGAAACGCGCGAGCGGCTTCTTAAGTCCTCGCGGGCCGTGCGGCCAGGAATGGTCGCCGCATGGCAACACGAGTGGGGAGCGTAGCATGTTCCTTGCTTGCCGTCCCTGACCGTGGTTGCGCGGCAGCGTCAAATTATCAATTGGACGATATGGGAGAAGGGCGTCATCGCCCACTTGCCGCTATCGTCCTTCGCCGTCTTGTAGATGATGAAGTCCCGGCCGACGGTGAACGTTCCGTGCATGGTGATCTCATTGCCGGTCGAGAGAATTGCTCGAAGTTCGTTCGTGTGGCGTTGCTCGATTTGGGCACTGATCAGATCGGCGAGGACCTGATCCAGAGTATCCGGTTTCGTATCGGTCATTGGAAACCCCAGAGCGTGTTGCGACAGGCAGGCTGTGATGGCGCCATAAATCGAGGCGGTAGGCAAGGGCTACGCGGTCTCTCGCGCGGAGTAAAGCAGCCGGTAGCTTGCGGGGGCATGGACCATGTCATTGTTTCGTTGAAGCAGCGGATCCTGACTCCGCAGTAATCCGCCATGCTTCAGTTCTTAGGCATGGCCAGGGCCGTGGGCATGGGTTTAGCCGGCGATCCGATCAAAAAACGCGACGACCTCCTCCACGCCTCGCGCGCCGAGACGAAGCGCCTCACGCGGGCGCACCATCACAATACAAATTGAAATCCCACCGCCCGAAAGGTTCTCCGATGGCTGCAATGACCGATGAACGCCTGGCCGCACTGGTCGGCCAACTGGTGAAGGACTGCGAAGACTATCGCGACACGCTTGCGGTCGATCGCATCAAGGCGATGGAATATTACGACGGCACGATGAGGGATGTGCCGGCGGATGCCAACCGCTCGAAAGTGGTTTCGCGTGATTGCCGCGCGGCGATCAAGAAGGTGCTGCCGTCGCTGATCCGCACCATTCTCGGCAACGACAAGGTGGTGGAATACGCGCCCGTCAACGAGGGCGACGAGGCGGCGGCGAGCCAGGCGACCGACTACATCAACTACATTGTCTTTCCCGAAAGCGACGGCTACGACGCCGTGCAGGACGCGGCGCACGACGCCTTGAAGCTCCGCAACGGCGTCATCCGCTGGTGGTACGAGAACAAGGTGTCGGTCGCGGTCTCCACCCATACGGGGCTCGACGAGGCGGCCTTGGTGCAGCTCGTCGGCGACGACGCGGTGGAGGTGCTGGAGCAGTCGCAGACGATCGAGAAGATCCAGACACTTGAGGGTGTGATCGAGCAGCCGAGCTACAGCCTGAAGATCCGCCGCAAGCTGGAGCGCGGCTCGCCGCGGCTGGCGGCGGTGCCGCTGGAAGAATTCCTGATCCATCCGGATGCGGTATCGATCGAGGAGAGCCCGATCACCGGCATTGCCACGCGCATGCGCCGCTCGGATCTCATCGCGATGGGGCATGACCGCGAGGTTATCGAGAACCTGCCGGCCTCGACCGGCGACGGCGGCCGCGACGACGAGGAATTCGCCCGGAGGCGGGATTCCTTCGCGGCGCATGATGCGGTGCCGAAGGCGCTGGAGGAGGTGGATTATTACGAGCTCTACGTGAAGCTGGACGCGGACGACGACGGCATTGCGGAACTGCGACGGCTCGTCTTTGCCGGCGGCACCGGCGCGGAGAACCTGCTTTCGAACGACGAATGGGACGAGGTGCCGTTTGCAGATTTGATCGTCGAGCGGCGCCCGCACCAGCGTGAGGGCGGCTCGGTCACCGACGACATGGCGGAAATCCAGCGGGTGAAGACCGTGCTGATGCGCCAGACGCTCGACAATCTCTACTGGCAGAACAACCAGCAGCCGATCGTCCAGGAAGGGGCGATTGCCAATCCGGAAGCCGTGCTCAACCCGAAATTCGGTCAGCCGATCCGCGTCAGCCAGGGCATCGATGCCCGTGCGGCGCTCGGCTACACCATGGTGCCCTTCGTCGCGAAAGAGTCCTTCGCGATGCTCTCCTATCTCGACCAGGAGGCGACGGACCGCACCGGCATTTCCGATGCGTCGAGCGGGCTTGCGCCGGACGCGCTTCAGAACATGACGGCGCGGGCAACGGCGCTGATAGAGCAGGCAGGGATCGGCCAGACGGAGCTGATGGTACGCACCTTTGCGCAAGGTTTGCGGCGCGTGTTCAAGGGGCTCTTACGGCTCGTCATCAAGCATCAGGACCGGCCGCGAACCGTGCGGCTGCGTGGGCAGTGGGTGAGCTTCGACCCGCGCCACTGGAACGCTGAGATGGACGCGACGGTCAATACCGGGCTCGGCGCCGGCACGCGCGAGCGCGACATGATGATGATCCAGATGATCCAGCAGCTTCAGGAGAAGCTCTTGATGACGCTGGGCCCGGACAATCCTTACGTCTCACCGGACAACCTCTACAACGGCATCGCCAAATCGGTGGAGGCGGCGGGACTGAAATCGCCGGATCTCTACTTCACCAAGCCTTCACCGGAGGAGATCCAGCGGCGGATGCAGGCGAGCGCCGGCCAGCCGAACCCGGAGATGCAGAAGCTACAAATGCGAGCACAGGCCGATGCCGAGAGGGCGCGGCTTTCGGCGGAAAACGAGCGGCGGAAGCTGGAGATCGAGCGCGAACTGAAGCTTGCCGAGATCCAGCAGAAGGGGGTCCTGAAACGCTACCAGATCGACGCCGAACTGAACCTGAAACGACAGCAGAATGCTGCGGAGATAGTTGGCGGCGAGCCGCTGGCGGCGGCGCACATTGGAGGGATGCCGGGATGATGAAGAAGACCAAGGGACTGGCTTACCATCCGGGCGGGGCGATATCATCCTGGTCGCCGGGGCGGGCGGCGGCAACGCCGCTTGAGCTCAGGGATTTTCGTGAAGAGCAGGTGCCTTCCGCGGTATGGACGACCTATCATCCAACGTGGCGCGACACCGCGACAGACTGGGCCCTTGGCTTCTTTGGCGAAAAGCCATCACTCGCCACCCGAACACGTGTCGAGCGGCTCATGGGCAATGCCACTCCTGCTACCAGCGACTTCGTCTCTCCTGTCGATTTCACGCCGGCGGGCGCGGTCTTCAGCGCCGAGGAGGCTTACCGGAACTACAAACTCGGCAACTATAGCGGCGCAGCATGGGATGCTGTGGGAGCCGTTCCCGGCGGTGCGGTTTCAGCGCTCGGCAAGGGCGCCAAAACACTTAAAAGAGCCGTTCAGCGAACGGGCGACATCTCGGCAGGGCGGCGCGGCCTCTCCGACTTTCCGTTTGATGGTTCGGCACAGGTTTTTGCCTTAGAATCAACAGGATACGCGCAGAAACAGTCAGGCCGGTTGCTTGCAAGCCGAACGGCAAATCTTTAGGATCCGCAGGATAAGCCGCTTCGGCCGTTTGAGGCGGATTATCCGAATGGAGCCTCTGCGGATGAAACAGGTAGATTGTTGTTCGATATCGAGGGACGGCCACTTAGAGCGCGATTTATCGCAGGGCGAAACATGGTGGGACATGGCGAAAAAGCCCTCTCGACAACGGAACTTAACGCCATCACAGCGGCAACAACTGGCAGCAGTGCTACGGCAGTTGCGCCGAGAATACTACGAGGCGATGCAGGAACGAGCTTCAACAGATACACCGGCGAGCCAACCGAAATATTGATTGCAAATGATCTTTCGGAGGCGCAAGCGGGCAAGATTCCCGGTCATGAAGTTGGTCATGTCATTGACCAGCTTGCAGGTGAAATTCCGGCCGAGGGTCTGCTTCGTCCGCCTGTCGCGGCGTGATTATTATCCACTTTGAGTAGGCGGCTGTCGTACCGACCGCAACCTCCGCTTTGGAGCTGCGCGGCTTCGGCCAGGAGCGGGCAGTTTCTCGCCGAACGTAGCGAGGCCGCGCCCGCGCAAACGCGACAACGGCACGCAGGTGGTCGCGACGTACGTGGTTTCCAACACGAACGCGACGGGTCTGCCTTTACTCAGTGACAATACCCATGGCGGCCTTTGCATCATTCTCGATAACGGTGATCCAGAAGGACGGTTTCTCTATGACCCGGCCGCGAGCTCTATGAACCGGAAGATGGGAAGCGGGCGGGTGCTCACTGGTCTGGGGGTGTCGCCAGAGGACTACTTGCGGTATCAAACACGCGATCGCAATGTTTACGCTGTGTAACTTCGGCGAGGAGGCGAGGGCGGAGTGGCTGTAGCCCATGCAGCTGTGGCGGCATTTCGGCGGAGGCCTTCGTCATTGGCGGTGGGTGCATTCGAGGAGTTGAAGCATGTTTCTGAGCGACGGCGAGATGGATAAGATCACGGCGTTCCGGCGCTTGCTGCATCGCCGGCCCGAGCTTTCGGGCCAGGAAGCGGAGACGGCGAGGGTCGTCGAACTGGCGCTGAAGGAAACCGGCGCAGACGAGATCGTCATCGGGCTTGGCGGGCATGGCGTGGCGGCGATCTACCGCGGGTCCGGCGAGGGGCCGACGGTGATGATCCGCGCCGAACTCGACGGGCTGCCGATCGAGGAGGTTTCCGACCTGCCGCACCGCTCGGAGGTTATCGGCAAGGGGCACCTCTGCGGGCATGACGGGCATATGGCGATCCTGATGGCGTTGGCGAAGGGGCTCGACCGCTTGCGGCCGGCGCGCGGACGGGCGATCCTCTTGTTCCAGCCGGCCGAGGAAAACGGGGCAGGAGCGGCGGCGGTGCTCGCCGACCCGAAGTTTTCTGCGCTGAGACCCGACTTCGTGTTCTCGCTGCACAATTTTCCCGGCCTGCCGCTTGGCCATGTGGCGCTCAACGAGGGGCCGGTCAACTGCGCCTCGCGCGGCATGAAGATCGCGCTTTCCGGCAGGACGGCGCACGCCTCGTCGCCCGAAGACGGGATCGCACCGACCTTTGCGCTCGCAAGACTCCTCAGTGGCTTGACCGGGCTTGGTGCTGGCGGGGCGCTCGGCGAGAATTTCACGCTGGTGACCGTGACACATGCCAAGCTTGGCGAGGAGGCCTTCGGCATCAGCCCCGGCTACGCCGAGATCTGGGCGACGCTGCGCACGCTGACGGACGAGAGGATGGCGGCGCTGGTGTCGGCCGCTGAGGTTCTCGTCCGCAAGGAGGCCGAGGCGGCGAAGCTCAAGGCGGCGATCGGTTACGAGGACGTATTCCACCAGTGCAGCAATGCGGCGCCGGCGGTCGGCGAACTCAGGCGGGCGCTCGACGAGGAAGGCGTCAGCCATGATCGGGGCGCGGGCGCGCTGCCGATGAAGGCATCGGAGGATTTCGGCCTCTTCGGCCGCGTGGCGCCCTCGGCGATGTTTTTCCTCGGCGCCGGCGAAAACCATCCGCGGCTGCACAATCCGGATTATGATTTTCCCGACGCTCTGATCGGCATCGGCGCCCGCGTCTTCATGCGGGCGATCCGCAATCTGTTGGGTTGACTGCGGGCGGCAAGATCGTCGGCGCCGCGAAAGGGGATGCAATGAGACATGCCGTCCGTAAGTTCGCCCTTTCATTTGCGTTTGCCGTTGCCAGTGCCGCGGCCGCGCTTTCGGCCGAGATCGGGACGACGACAGGAACGACGCAAACGCAGGACGACAGCCTGAAGGATTTCATGGCGGCCAATCCGGATTGCCTGGAGTTCAACGACCAATGTTCTTTCTGTGCGGTGGTGAACGGCGCGGCCGAATGCTCGACGCCGCAGATCGCCTGCGTGAAGCAAAAGGTCCAGTGCAGCAAGCGGGCGGGCAAATAGGCGGATGATGGTGCCGGCGTCGGCTGCCGTCTTGACCGCCGTCCAAACCGGGCGTGAATATAGCGGTGCATTTCATCGGAAAAATGGACCGACGGTTCAGCTACCCCTTGGGTTCCTTGGAGACGGCTCATCTCATCCGCTCGGTCACCGAGGTATGGCAATGGCAGGGAAGACGGAAATCGATGGCGGACGGCGCGGGCGCTTCTGGAGGATGACGCCCTGGGCAATCGCAGTGCTCCTGTTGCTGCTGCCTTTGTTGGCAATGCAGTTCACCGATGAAGTGACCTGGGATGTGACCGATTTCACTGTCTTCGGCACGATGCTGTTCGGTGCTTGCGCGGCCTGGGAGTTGGCGGCGAAAATGACGAGCAACAGGGAGTACCGGGCTGCCGTCGGCATAGCGCTCGCGGCAGCATTCCTTCTCATATGGATAAACCTTGCCGTCGGCATCATCGGAACCGAGGATAACCCTGCCAATCTGATGTATGGCGGAGTGCTTGCCGTCGGGCTCATCGGCGCCGTCGTCGCGCGTTTTCAGCCACGTGGGATGGTGCGCGCGTTGATCGCGATGGCGCTCACTCAGGCTTCGGTCGCCGTCATCGCGCTGATCGGCGGATTAGGCTCCACGGGAGCGAGCATCGTTCTGGCCGGGTTCTTCGCCGCGCTGTGGCTCCTGTCGGCCTTGCTGTTTGGCAAAGCGGCGCGG
Organism: Sinorhizobium sp. 8-89; assembly: GCF_030124325.1. Lineage (GTDB taxonomy): Bacteria > Pseudomonadota > Alphaproteobacteria > Rhizobiales > Rhizobiaceae > Sinorhizobium. The sequence goes on along the minus strand of NZ_JASKLR010000002.1, from coordinate 412,417 downwards.
GCACAAACTTCCGCCTAGGTTCGCACGGGAGAGGGCCGCATTTGGGATAAGCTGTTTCCCGGCAGCGTTTCCCTGCGCGACGCCCAACGCAAATGGAATGATCGAATGTAGGCCATGCGGCCGACACTGTGTTGCCGAGATTAGGCCCCGCGCGTGAAGCTCAGATAGGCGACAAGGCAAAGCAGCCAGAAGACCGCTCCCGCAAACATGCTCATCGTGGAATTGAGAAGGAAGCGACCGGGTGGAAGACGCTTCAGGCCTAGCCAGCTGAAACCAGTGTCTGCCGAATAGATCTTCTCGACGTCGACTCTGCCGAAACTGACCAGCGGCACGATGATGCGCGCTGTCCGATGCAGGATAAAATCGCAGCTGAGAAGGTCGAGAATGTTAAGGATGGAACTGATGATAACGTCGAATGCGAGGCCGGATTTTTTTCATGTTCCAAACACACTTCTTTCCATTTCTCGGAACTCGCGACGAGGGTGGACTTGATGTGTTGCGGCTGCAGGGCTTCGCCTCACGTGATGATGCGCTGCCTTAGTGGCGATTTTTTCACGCAACGGCCCGGATGGCCGTTTAGTACTCCAAGGGAGACAAGGTGACATGAAACCAGAGGAAAGGACGGCCGCGGCGCGCGCGCTCATAGACAATCCGCTGTTCGACCGATTGATGGACGAACTGGAAGCGGCGGCGATCAACGGCTGCATCAATGCGAAGAGTACAGACCATGAGACGCGCGCGGCCTTTGCGGCGGAGGGGCGGGCGATCCGGAATTTCCGCGGCAAGCTCAGGTTCCTGGCGGAGCAGGCCGGCGCCGAAGGAACGAGCGCGCCGGCCTGACGCGGGCGCCCGAGACGAGCCTTCCTTCGCCGGGCGGTTTCGTTGTCGGTTTGATTGAGGAAGCCGATGTATCTGTTTGAATCATATGAAGATTTTTGCTAAGTCACGTCTGCCGTTTCGCCGAAAGTCTCTCTCTTTGCCGCATCTTCCTGGGCGAATCCCACTTCGCCTGAAAATGCTTTGAAAGGTCATTCCATGATGAACGATAGTGCCAACCTGCCTTTCGGCGGGAGCAAAACCGTTGACGGCTCGCTCGAGCCCGCAAGTTTCGACGACCTCGATTTCCGGGAGCTGCACGAGGCCAATCCGGACGACGAGGGTGAAGAGGCGTGGGGCGCAACGACCACGGAATACGCCGATGAGGATGACGATCCTGACACCCAGGGCGACGAGCCGGACCTCGATGACGAGGAGCCGGCCAACGAAGCCGAGGATCTGATCGTGACGCTCAAGGGCGGCGAGCAGGTTCCGCTCGAGGAACTGAAGCTCGGCTACATGCGCGACCGCGACTACCGCCACAAGACCCAGGACCTCGCCAACGGGCGCCGGGCGCTGGAAACGATGAGCAGCCGCGTCGCGGCCACCGCCAACGCCGTTGCCGAACTCATCGCCGGCCAGATCCCGGACGAGCCGCCGGAGGACCTGAGGCTCTACGATCCGCAAGCCTATCAGCGGCAATGGGCGCTGCACCAGGCGGGGCTGGAACAGCTCTCCCAGGTGATGGCGCTTGGCGATGAGCCGGCAAGCGTCACGGCCGAACTTCAGGCCGCGGCGAACGAGGAGAGGCTGGAGGCGGAAAACGCCAGGCTTCTCGAAGCCTTCCCGGAGACGGGACACGACGAGGGGCGGCAGGCCTTCTTCGCCGATGCCTTCGAGACGGCGCGCGAGCTCGGATTCTCCGACGAGGAGGTGCGCGAGGCTGTCGACCATCGGCTTTTCAAGCTGGCGCACTACGCGCGGCTTGGCCTCATCGCCGAACGCTCGCGGACGAAGGCCTTGCAGAAGGTGGCCGCGGCACCCGCCGCGGCGCCGCGCATAAAGGCGAGAAACCAGGCGCAGCGCCACCAGCGCCAAAGCCGCGAGGCGATGCGGCGGCTGGCAAGGAGCGGCTCGATCCGCGACGCCATGGCGGTCGATTTCGAGTAGCGCCGCCCGCGGGTGTTTTGCACACCCCTCATCCGGCCTGCCGGCCACCTTCTCCCCGCTTGCGTGGCGAAGGAGATGCGTGGCGGTGCCCCGCCCAAATTCTCCCCGCGTGCAGGGAGAGGGGGCAAGTCGGACCGAATCCGATCATTTCAACAACATCGAGGTCTTCCCGCGTGAACTCCGCGCGCGGGCGGCCGATCTCATTTTCACAGAAGGACCAGAAAATGGCAGTTCTCACCAATACCTTCCAGACCACCCAGGCCGTCGGCAACCGCGAGGAGCTTTCCGACGTCGTGTCGCGCATCACGCCGGAAGATACGCCGATCTACTCGCTGATCGAAAAGGGCAAGTGCACCACCTATCACCCGGAATGGGAGACGGACGAACTGGCCGCGCCGGGCGCCAACATTCGCGAGGAAGGCGAGGAATACGCCTTCGGCGCGATCACCCCGCCGACGCGGCTTGGCAACTACACCCAGATCATGCGCAAGGACTGGATCATCTCCGCCACGCAGGAGGTGACGGCGGAGGCCGGCAATGTGCAGAAGCGCAAGTACCAGAAGCTGAAGAAGGGCGTCGAGATCCGCAAGGACCTGGAATTCGCGATCGCCGATACCAATGCGTCCGTCAGCGGCGCCACCCGCGAGTTCGGCTCGCTCAGCACCTGGCTCACCTCCAACGTCTCGCGCGGCGCCGGCGGCGCCAATGGCGGGTTCAATGCAGCCACCGGCCTGACGGTGGCGCCGACCGACGGCACGCAGCGCTCGTTCACCAAGGCGATCCTCGATACGGTGATGCAGCAGGGCTACCAGAACGGCGCGAACTTCCGCCATGTCTCGGTTTCGCCCTATGTCAAATCCGTCTTCGTCACCTTCATGTCGGACAGCAATGTCGCGCCGTTCCGCTACGCGGTATCGCAGGGCGGCGAGCGCAACACCATCGTCGCGACGGCGGACTATTATGAGGGCCCGTTCGGCACGGTGATGATCCATCCGAACCGGGTGCAGGCGGTGAGCGCCGGGCTCGCCCGCAACGCCTTCTTCATCGACACCGACATGCTCTCCTTCCTGTGGCTGCGCCAGATCCAGGAGGACCGCGACGTCGCCAAGACCGGCGACGCCGACAAGGGCGTCATCATCGGCGAGGGCGCGCTGAAGGTGCATAACGAAAAGGGCCTTGGGGTTGCGGCCGATCTCTTCGGGTTGAGCGAGACGAACTGAGGACGGGGTCAGGCGAGGGGCGGGCTTCGGCTCGCCCTTTGTCAGCAATGCGGCAGAGCCGGGCCGGGCAGCCGAGGGCTTCGCGACCGCAACACTAACCTTCCGAGGAGAACTTCATTGCCTAATCCTCTCGATAAGCTTCGGGAAAAATTCCGACATCACTGATTCCGTAAATCTTGCTAAACATGAGAAGGACATAGAAACCTTCAACAACAGGAAATATCCTGAGCTCGGACATTACACGCCGCAGAGCTTGCGCTCGGTTCGAGGCATCAGGAATGCAAATGCCCATGCCTATGTCAGCGTGATGATCGAGCGTGAGAATTTCCCGGGTGTGGCTCGGGTTCTCGGGACGGGCCGCGAATGGGAATCCTGGCGTTCCGATCGGCGTAAAGGCGTGGACAACACAAAGGATCATCTTCGGGACGAATGGAACAATGATATCGGCCGACAAATAGGAAGATACGCCAAGGACCATGACCTAGATGAAGCAGAGGTTCTGGAGTTAGTCGATTATGCGCGGAGGAACGGCGAACTTACTCGGTCGATCAGCGACATAACACCGAATCCGCGTCTCCGGAACTATGCGGACGCGACCGAGCGCCCGGCGTGGTCGGGGCCGCCCCCTCGTGGCTTGCCTCCCTTGGAGGCTCTTCATGAAAAACGCGACTTGCAGCGGATGCAGGCAAATTCCGACGATTGGCAATCAAAGGCCACGTTGAAGGCGGAAGGCTTCTGGAGCCGGCTCTTTCCTGGGCGCGGAAGCCTGAAGCAGATGATTTCCACGTGGGGGGACTAAAAGTCCGCCGTGTGACGGATCCGCATGACGAGCTCTTGGGGTGGTGCTTTCACGCGTCTCGTTGCCGCCATGCCGCTCCACGACATACACCAGGACCCCGGTTGCGAATATTTTCTTCTCCTCATGTTGCGCGTGTTCACGAAACGTTCTAGGAGAAGGAATAGTTGTGGCTTGATTGTCACTCTGCACGCAGAAGTATGGAGAAGGCATGCGAGACTGGCTTCTGGGCATCTTTTATCTTTTTCTTGCCGCCCTTGGTTTGCTGGTCGCACTTGACGCACTGGTTCTCGCCACGATCGATCCTTACTCGTACGAGGACATGAGCCGGGGCGGCATCTGTGAAAGAAGCGGAGACGTAGCGCCGGAGTGCGCCATGCCGCCGGAGGATCCAAACAAGGTCCTGGATGCTTTGCTTGCCTGCGACATGGGCTTCTTCAAGATACTCCAGGAAGAGAAGGCGGCTTTCCGACGTGCGGAAATTCAGCCTGTCCCACACAATCTCTTTGACCCCGAAGAGCCGCGCGTAACCTTCGTCAGGTTCCGCGAGCCGGTTGAGGCTTACGGACTCCACCTTACCGGTTATCTGCAGCAGACGGATGCAACCGGCGCAAGCTGGGGTTTTCACGCGACAGAGGAACCAGCCGAGGTCGCAAGGGCAATCGAAGCGCGCCGGCCGGGGAAGGAAAAATTCAGCGAGTACGGCGACTCTCGGCGCCGGATCGAAAACTCGCCGGGCCGAACGGTCGTGATCAGCCCGCCCGGCGGCAGGCCTCTACCGGGAACGAGCCTTTATTGCCAGCGCGCCGGAGAGACCGGCGCGGTGGAAGAGTTGCCAGACGGCTTCGATCTGTTCCTGTCCCAAGGCTTGGCAACGAATTTCCTTCGAAGGCTGGAGGCGTTCGTTGCTTCAGCGGGGAAGACGCTCTCCGATCTCGCGCGGTAAGCGGCGACGATGGCATCGGGGCGAAGTGGCTCCCCCGATTGAGACGTTGGAATTGCCGAAGATAACAAATGTGCAGGGCGGCGCCACCGCCGACACGATGGGCGCCATGAGTGCCATGCCGGCGCCTCGCTCCTTGTCCGGCTATGAATACTTCCGCGCGACTCTTGCGTGTGTTCTCTTTTTGTTCTACAAAGAAACGGGCTGCGCGATGGACTGTGAAGCCGCTGATGGCAAAGAGGGGCCGGGCGGATGCGCGTTCTTGGGGCCATCCGATCTAGAAGACGGCATCGGCACACTGGCGATAGCGGCCGCGCAAATGATGTCTCACGCGTTTCCTGCCGGTCAGGGCACGGGCGATAACGAGCGCGGAAACAAGTGGTTGAATTCTTTTGCGTCGAGAGGAGCAATCTTGTTCAGGAGTTTCATCGCGGCTCTGGTCGCTTTCATCGCACTCAATTTCGCCGCACCGGCACTTGCCGCGCCGGACCGGCTGCTTGATGCGCTGCTTTCGTGCAAACCGGAGTTTTTCTCGGTACTGAAGGAGGAAAGGGCGGCGCTGGGGCCGGTAAGGATCGATTTCGATGAAGGCGAGAGCAACTCGCCGCACCGTCCGCGGGAAAACGATTACGAGCAAATGGCGATTTTCGCCAAGCCGATCGCGATCGCTGGTTTTCCGATCATCGGATATTCCCAGAGGTACTCTGTTCGCGAAGGCGAGGCGCCGACCTCGTATCATTTGCAGCTTCGAGTTGCCGCGCCCCTCGACAAAGTTGTCCAAGCGCTCGAGTCACGGCTGGGGATCCCGTTCGAGGAGATGCGATCGTATTTCGGCTGGAGCGGCAAAGAGGCGATAAAAGGCGGTCGCCTGTCACCGGACTTTGTAGTTTCAGAAATGGATACTCCCGAGGGGCAGTCCAATTTGGAGTGCTATTTTGCAGATGAAATGGGAGGTTTCCCGCTCCCTGACATCACGGAACTGTTTGGAGCACCCGAACTGCGGCCGCTGCCGCTTGCCGACGCCGACCGGCTGATGAAGGCGCTGCTTTCCTGCACGCCGGAATTCTTCAATTTTTTAAAGGCCGAACAAGAGGCCTTCGGAGCGGTGCAAATCAGCCGCATATCTCGATGGGGCAAGAGGAACGAGCCGATTGAAACGCGGGTAACGTTTGAATCGATCGTGCACGCGTGGGGGCTCGATCTCACCGCCTATGTCCAAAGGGTTGATCGATCGGGGGGCAAGGAAAAAATTTCGTGGGGATTTGAAACGGCAGAGTGGGCGGCCCGACTTTGGCACGCCATCGGGCGGCGCACCGGAAGCGGATATGTGGACGGAAAGGGATGGATGCTGGATCTGCCGACAGAGGAAACAGGCTACGCGCCTTCACAGTACTTCTTTATCGGCGATGTAGCTTCCCAGGAGAGAGGATTCTTGTTCTGTTCAGTCAACTCGGATGATTTTACAGCGGCGCTGCCTGAGCCCTCCGATTTGTTCCTGACGGAGGCAAGGTAAATCAGTGAATTCTGAAGCGCATCGCATTCAATACGAGCCATGCGACGCGCTTTGAGTCTTTGCTTGCATGCAGGTCGTTGTCCCGAAATTGCGGCGCACGTTCGGCGACATGCATTTGATGGTGCGAAGCCGCAATCGCAGCCGAGAGTTTTCCTGGAACCCGGATTTTCTCCGATCAGCCAACGGATCCCTTCGAAAGTTGTGGAGGCGCAGCCTGCGACGTCTCAGGTCCTGAGACGTCCGGACCGGCCGTCGGCGCCTGCTCGGGATTCATCGTTTCAATCTAATTGCTAAGGTGAACGAATGACCAAGCGAAAGCTAATGAATGCCGAAAGAAGCCTGAACTGGATGGGCTTCCCAGTGCAGAGCTATTCGATGCGCGACGCGATGGAGGTTTTTGAAGATCGTCCGACCGTTGACCAGAGGCGAATGACCGAAATTGACGATCCGGGGAATGGTGGCCTGCGCCCCTTCGCGCCGGATCATAGCCGGCTCATCGAGCCCATGCCGAGGGCGCCGATGGACTACCGGGGGGCGCTGACAGAAACGACCAAATTCGGCAGGCCTGCGGCGCAACTGCCGGCCGATCATTTCCAGAAGTTGAAGGCGACCGACGTATTGTCGGACAATATCGCCGCCCGTCTGAAGCGAGATCTTCAGCAAAAGCTGAAGATGAGCGAGGAGCAGGTTGCCGCCATCGTCGGAAATTCCGACCACGAGAGCGGCGGCTTCGGGCGAACCTTTGGCAATCTTTGGCAAAACGGACGCGTGGATGAAAACGCATTCGGCTATGCGCAGTGGGACGGTCAACGGAAGAAAGACTTCTTCGAATGGGCGAAGGAGCGAGGCTTGGATCCACACTCCTACGAAGCCAACTATGGCTTCCTGGAGCACGAATTCAAGAAAGGTGACGAATTCGACAATGGTGAAGAGCGCACGGCACTCACCGACTTTTATGCGACCCGGAATGTTGATGAGGCAACTGAACTGCTGGCCCGAGGGTATTTGCGTCCCAACGACAGGAAGCTGCAACTGCGGAAACGGCAGGCGGCAGCGAAAAGCGCAATGAAGCTCCCGGACTACCAGAACGACATCCCTTACGACTATCCACCGTGGCGAACGCCGGTCCCGGCGGCCCGCCCGGACTCTGATGGCAAGCCCTGGCGATATTGAGCGTGCATATCGAAACATCGTTAGCAAGGCGGTTCTTCGGAGCCGCCTTTTTCATTGGAGAAGACAATGTCCGAAACAAAGAAGCCGGTGCCTGTCCGGCTGACCTATGACGTCTGGCTCAACGACGGAGAGCGGACGCCGGCTGGAACCGTCGTATCCGTGAGCCTCGGGGAGGCCAAGGCGCTGATCGCCAACGGCAAGGCCGAGCGGGCCGATCCGCTGCCGGGAGAGTGACCATGGTGATCCGCGACGGTCAATGGAAGCTCTTCGATTATGATTTTCAGACTGGCCGCTCCGTCTGGGTGATGGAGGACGGCAACAAGACCCATTGGCGGACGGACTATCCGGCCGAAAACCTCGTCCGCCAGAACGAATTCACCCGCCATGCCACCGCCGGCAACGCTTTCGGCGAATGGACCAAGGTCGCCTCGATCCCGCTCAACCTGGCGCATTCCGAAAACCTGGTCAGGGCGCATTCCGAAGGGGACGACCGCTATGTGAAGCGGTGGCTCAACGACGGCGACAACCGCGCCTGGCGCAGCTTCGAGGGACATCTATGACCATATCCGACTATGCGTCGCTCCTCGTCGACGCTGGCGACTATTCCGGCCGCGACGACATTGCCCATCTATTTCCGCGCTTCCTCGTGATGGCCGAGCTCAAGCTCGACCGCGTGATGCGCGTTGCCGACATGGAGAAGACGGCGACGGTGCCGCTGACCGAGGGCGAGGGCGGCCTGCCGGCGGATTTCCTGGAGGCGCGGCAGGTGCTTGCCGGCGACGGCCGGGCCTTGCGGGCGCTGCCGTTGCAGGAGCTTGGCAGTCACGAAACAGGCGATCCGCGGCTCGGTTATGCGAGCATCGGCAACGCCATCAAGGTGCGGCCGAAGGGAGCCGAGGACATTCACCTGACCTATTATGCGAAAATCCCCCCGCTGACGGCCGAAGCACCAAGCAACTGGCTGATCGAAAAGGCGCCGGACGTGTACCTTTACGCGCTCGTCGAGGAAGTCGCCATCTGGGAGCGCGATGCCGCCAAGGCGGGGGCGGCCGAGGCACTGAAGCGCCAGGCGATGGCCGGGCTTGGGCTTGCCGACGAGCGCTTACGCTGGGGCAATGCCGAAATCGTCATCGGAGGGCTGACGCCATGACGCTTCTGACCGTAATCAACGAAGTTTCGGACATCGTCTCGCTCGACCGCTTCGACAGCGTCTACGGGACGAACGATCCGAACGCGCAGACGATGGTGGCGCTGGCCGAGGAGGCGGGCGCCGAGATCGCCCGGCGCGCCGACTGGAAGCGGATGCTGAAAACGCATGCCGTCTCCGCTTCGCCGGAACTCCTGCCTGCAGACTACCAGCGGCTGGCACCCGGAGGGCCGGTGCGGGCGGCGGACGGCCGCTTCTTCCGGCGGGTCACCAACGGAGCGCAATGGGCCGTCATCGCCGGCGTCGCTTCCGTCGAACCTTATTGCCACCTTAGCGGCAAGACGATGCTCTTCTCGCCGGCCGCTTCCGCCGCCGGCGCGACGATCGACTATTTCTCGAAGAACTGGGTGCTCGGCGATCCTTACGAGGAGCGCGATACGTTCCGGGCGGACGACGATACGACACTCTTTCCCGAGCGGCTGCTGAAGAAAGGGCTGATCTGGCGCTGGAAGCGGCAGAAGGGCCTCTCCTTCGAGGATAACCTTGCCGAATTCGAGGCGGATCTCCTGCATGAGATCAATGCGGACAGGGGGACATCATGACGGAAGTTCGCATGATGAGAGTCCGCCCCGGGCGCCTGCCGCAGACCAACCGCGGGCAGGCGAGCATCGGCCGGCCGCAGACCTCGCAATCGGTGATCTTTCCGGCGCCGAAACAGGGTCTCGTCACCACCGCCGACATGGCGTCGCAGACACCGGGCTCGGCGACCGTGCTTACGAATTTCCTGCCAACGCTTGCCGGCTGCAAGATCCGCGGCGGCTCACGCAAGGTCGGGCTTGCGGCCGACGGCGGCGCGATCCGCAGCGCCTTCAAATACAAGTTCGGCAGCAACGAAAAATTGTTCATGGCGACCGCGAGCGCGATCTACAACATGACGGCACCGGCCGCCCCGCCGGCAACGACGGCAGCGGCCGTGAGCGGGCTTTCCGGCGGCGACTGGTGCGCCTTCCAGCACACGACCGCCGGCGGCTCGTTTCTCGTCTGCCTGAACGGCGCCGACACGCGCCGCATCTATGATGGCACCACCTGGACGACGACGCCGACGATCACGTTTCCGGACGCGACGACCATGGCTCAGCTCAACTACGGCTGGCTGTTCAAGAACCGCGAATTCTTCCTGAAGAACGCGACGCTCGACGCCTACTACCTGCCGGTGAACGCCATTGGCGGCGCGGCGGCCGTGTTTCCGCTCGGCGGGGTGATGAAGAAGGGCGGATCGCTCATCACAGGCTTTTCCTGGTCGCTCGAAAGCGGCGACGGGCTCTCCGATCTCTGCGTCTTCGTTTCGACCGAAGGGGAGATCGCGGTCTATGCCGGCTCCGACCCGTCGAGCGCCAGCGATTTCGCGCTGAAGGGCGTCTACCAGATCGGCAAGCCGCTCGGGAAGAACGCCTGGCTTCGCGTCGGCGGCGATGTGCTGATCGCGACCTCGGACGGGCTGACGCCGATGTCGCAGGTGTTTCAGCGCGACCGGCAGGCGCTGAGCCAGGTTTCGGTCTCGCGACCGATCGAGGACGACTGGCGGCAGGCGGCGAATGCCACCGGGTCCGGCTGGACGCTGAAACCCTGGGCCGAGCAGAACCTGGTCTTCGTTGCCTTTCCGGACAACAGCGTGGTCAGCGACAGGACATTCGTCTTGAATGTCTTGAGCGGGCGCTGGGCGACGATCAGCAACTGGCGGGCCAATTGCTTCGAGACGCTGCAGGGGGGGCTCTTCTTCGGCTCGCGCGAAGGCTATTCATGGCAGGGCGACACCGGCGGCACCGACGACGGGCTCACCTTTGCCGCCACCTATCTCTCGCAGTTCACGCCGGCCGGACAATTCGGCCAGCGGACGGCGGCGACGATGGCACACATGTATTTCCGCGCCAAGAGCCGGCCCAAGATACAGCTCTTCGCCCGCGCCGATTTCGACCGCACCGCGCCGCCCTTCGACCGGGTGACGGAAGGCGACATGGCCTCGCCGGAATGGGACGTCGGCCTTTGGGACGTGGCGCGCTGGGACGGCGTGTCGGAGATGCTTCGCCACGACTTTCGCCAGAACGTGTGCGCGAGCGGCGACATGCTGGCGGTAGGCTGCGTCATTACCTCCGGCGGCGCGGTGAAACTCGACATCGAGGTGGACCTCGCCACGCTGCAGGTCTCGGCCGGGGAGGCGAGCGCGTGAACATCATCTGGGGCGGGGCAGGCGACCCTGCGAACAACGACGCGATCGCCGGCTTCGTCGCCGCTCATATCGACGGCTGCGGACGCGGCTTTGCCGACTTCACCACGCTCGGCGTGACGGATGAGGGCTGGCTCGTCGCCGGCGTCGTCTACCACAACTATTCGCCCGAAGCGGGCGTCATCGAGCTTTCGGCCGCCGCCACCAGCAAACGCTGGCTGACGCGGCCCGTGCTGAAGGCCATGTTCGGTTATCCCTTCGACGAGATCGGCTGCCAGATGGCGGTGCTGCGCGTCTCGGAGGAGAACGCCGGCATGGTCGGAATCGCCCGGCGCTTCGGGTTCACGAGCCACTGCATTCCCCGCCTTCGCGGGCGGGAGGAGGCGGAAATCATCTTCACCCTGACAGACAACGACTGGCGGGCGCATCCCGTCAATCAACGATAGGTGCTCTATGGGAAAATCGAAAGCGCCCACTCCCCCGGATCCGAAGGCGACGGCGGCGGCGCAGACCGCGACCAATGTCGGCACGGCGGTTGCCAACGGCTACATGGGCAATGTCAACCAGGTGACGCCGGACGGCAGCCTCACCTACAGCTATACGACGCAGAAATGGACCGATCCCCTGAGCGGGAACGTCTACGATCTGCCCGTGGCGACGGCGACGCAGAAGCTCTCGGAGATGCAGCAGAAGATCAAGGATCAGAACGATGCGGCGAACCTCAATCTCGCAACGCTCGCCACGTCGCAATCCAGCCGGCTGAACGACCTGCTCGGCAAGCCGATGGACATTTCGAAGGCCCCGGCCGGCGGCGACCCTTCGAAGCTCCAACTCCCGCAATACCAGCAGTTTTCGGGCGGGCCGGAGCTAACAACCTCGGTCGCCAATGCCGGCAACATTAACCGCAGCTACGAGACGGATTTCGACACGTCGAAATACGAGAATGCGCTGATGGCGCGACTCAACCCGCAGTTGGAGCGTGACCGGGCGGCGCTGGAAACACGGCTTGCGAACCAGGGCCTGCAGCCGGGGTCGGAGGCCTATAACCGGGCGATCGACGAGGCGAACCGGACGTCCAACGACGCCCGCATCGCGGCCGTGCTGAACGCCGGCCAGGAACAGACGCGGCTTGCCAACCTCGCCAATCAGAAGGCGAGCTTCGAGAATTCAGCTCAGGCGCAGGCCTACGGCCAGGCGTTGCAGACCGCCGACTTCGGCAACAACGCCAGGCAGCAGATGCACCAGAACAGCCAGTCTGCGGCGGCGGCCAACAATGCGCTCAAGGACCAGAGCTTCAACGCCGAACAGGCACGAATCAACGCGCAGAACACCGCGCGCTCCAACTATCTCAACGAGCAATATGCGCAGCGCAACCAGCCGATCAACGAGATCTCGGCGCTCTTGTCCGGCGCGCAGGTGACGAACCCGAACTTCGTGCCGACGCAGGGGCAGTCGATCCAGCCGGTCGACTATGCCGGGCTGGTGCAACAGAACTACCAGAACCAGATGGCGTCCTACAACGCCCGGCAGCAGGCGGGCGGCAACCTGCTCGATTCCCTCCTGAGCTTCCTTCCGAAGTCTGACCGCCGCGCCAAGAAGAACATCGAGAAGGTCGGCAGGCTCAAGGGGCACAACCTTTACGAGTTCCGCTACAACGGCGAGCCTGCCTCCGGGCAGAAGCATATCGGCGTGCTGGCGCAGGAGGTGGAAAAGAGCCGGCCAGATGCGGTGCTGCGCGGGCCGGACGGCATGCGCCGGGTGGATTATGGCCGGCTTTTTTCGGCGGGGAAGAGGCGGAAGTAGGGCGACCGCTCCGGAGACCCGAAACATTTCGCTTCAGAAATCAAGACATCGAAAGCGCCAGCCAGCCACTCTGGCCATGGCGACGACACTCCGTGAGCAGCCCGTCGACAGCCACCGTCGATGCGTGGCTGGCTGCCGCCAAAGAAGGGAAATGCAAGTGAACTACAGAACTTTGACCAATGGGCTGACATTGGCGGATGCACTGCGGCTATCCGAGAAGCAGGCGGCGGAGGAAGAAAAGAGGCGCGCGGCGCAGCGCCAGAACCCTCTGGTCGTAGAGCGCATCAAGCAGATGGAGAGAGAAAGAGAAGAGATGATGCGCATGCGCGAGGCTGTTCTCAGGAGGGCCGAGGCGAGAGGAGGGTTTAAGGGGATCGTCGCGCGTCCAGCTTACGCCTTTGGAACGGGATTCGTGGAGGGCCTTGGCCCAGCAGGAGAGCTGGCCACCTGGACGGGCGAACAGGCTGCCGCCTACGCGGACGCACTGGCGAACGCCACGGATGCCGCAGCCAACTACCAGGAAATAAAGGCATTCAGACAGGAAGCCCAGCGGGATCACCCCCACGCTACGACAGCCGGAGGACTCTCCGGAGCCTTCGTCAAGGAGCGCTTTATTCCGCCGGCGGCGGGCATCGCCCTGGACGTCGGAGCGGGCGGTGTGATGGGGGGCATCGAAAATGGCTGGACGCCGGAAAACGTGCGTCGGGGCGCGGAACAAGCGGCTGCAGAGGCGCTTGCTACCCACTACGTGGCGAAGCCGTTCGGAAAAGCCGCCAAGGCGCTGGGATTCGCAAAGGATAGCAAGAACCTCGACGCCGCGATCAGTGTCGGGAGCGGTGTATTGGTAGACGGCGGTAGCGCCGCTGGCCGAGCGATCTGGGAAAAGGCTGGGCGCGGCGGGCCAAGGAACTACCAAAACCTCAACCCGATGGGCGACTTCACCGGTGACTATCTCGGCGACGACCGTCCTTCACCCTCCCGGTTCCGCCGTTGACGGGCAGGTGAGTCCCGGGATCTCGTTCCCGCGCCTTTTCTGCACGTGTGCCGCGATGCGAAAGCAAGTACCCGTTGCAACTAGTCGAACGTTGCCTATCCTCGCGACACGGGGCGTCATCAGCGAGAAAGCGAGTCGAGGAGAGTTCGCCGTCCCGTGCGTCGCGTCGGAACCGGCACCCCCGTCCAGGAGTCGAGCACATCTATGTCTTCGGTTGTTGTTGGTATCGTAATTTTTGTCCTTTTGTTGTCGGCTCATTATGGTTTGCAGTACTTTGGCTTAAGGTTGTCCAAGGGGTCGGACTGCCCTGCTTTGGTTCCTTATTGGTGGCCTATCGGCAGCGTTCGTTCGCTGGCTTTCCGCATAAGCAGACGCGCAGTACAGCAGTCGCGCAACGGGTTGGCTGATGCCTTTTTTGCCTTCTTCTCTGTGCTGAGCAACGGCCGAAGTCGGCGGCGCGGAAGAGTCTTTCGTGGGCCGGCTGCATTCCTGTGACAAGCACAGGAACGAGAATGGGAGGGAGAAGCCCTGCCATACCGCAACCGACGAGGCAAGCAGTGGGGTGCTTTCGTGTGCTGTGTAACGGCCATGTACAGTGGGGGACGGGATGTCGAAAACTTTTTACGTGCTCATATATCTCATAATAGTCTCTTATTCGGTCCTCCACGTATATACGCTCCCCAACGTCATTGGTTATGAGGCAGTCATATATATTGTTCCGAAGGCAGATGTGCGTGTAAATAACCACTTCTTGTCGACGGAGAAGGGCTTTTTACATAGAGTCTGGTGCTGAGACTAGCTTTTGCGTCTTGAATGAAACAGAAAACTACTGCGGTTATATAGCCGGACTGGGGGACTACTTCTACGTAGATAGTGATGCGAACTTCCAGGACGTTACATTTCTTCTTTCACGGTTCGTGCTGCGTCCCTTGCTTTACCACATCTTTGCCGGCGTATATGTCGACAAGTCTAAGTTGTGGACGGCGGATTGACGGGGGGGTCGCAGGAAAATGTACTGCATACGTCCTTCGCAGTGACCTGAGACAGGCGCTCTGCGCAACTCGCGAGGCGGAGCCGTCGACACCCTGCACGCGATCCGTTCGAAACCGAACCATCTTCAAGCGGCCTCCCATCGGGAGGCTTTTTTCATGGAGGCTATCTTGCCAAGAACAGGCGGAGTCTATTCCCCACCGGCCGGCACCAAGGGTGTGCCGAACACGACGATCCAGAGCGTGCCTTACAACGCGCTGATCGACGACCTCACGGCGGACGCCAATGCCGCGCGGCCGATCACCGCGGGCGGAACCGGCGCCACGAGCGCCAGCGCTGCCCGCACGGCGCTTGGCGCGCAGGCCGCGAGCGCGGCGCTGAGCTCGATCGCCGGGCTTGCGACCGGCGCCGACAAGACGATCTACACGACCGCGGCGGACGCCTATGCCACGACGGCGCTGACGCCGTTCGGCCGCTCGCTGATCGACGACGCCGACGCGGCGACGGCGCGCTCGACGCTCGGCCTCGTTATCGGCACGAATGTCCAGGCGTTCGACGCCGGGCTGCAATCGATCGCCGGGCTGACGACGGCCGCCGACCGTATGATCTACACGACGGCGGCTGACACCTATGCCATCACCCCGCTCACGGCCTTTGCTCGCACGCTCCTCGACGACGCCGACGCGGCGACGGCGCGCTCGACGCTCGGCGTTGTGATCGGGACAAACGTGCAGGCCTACGACACCGGCCTCGCGGCCATCGCTGCGCTTCCTGTCACGAACGGCAACTTCATCGTCGGCAACGGAACCACATGGGTCGCCGAAAGCGGCGCAACGGCCCGCGCCTCGATGGCGGCGGCATCAACCGCGACGACCGTGACGGCCGGCAACGGACTGATCGGCGGCGGCGACCTCTCGGTAAGCCGCACGCTTACATTGGGCACGCCGTCAAGCATCACCAACGACACGACGAATAGCGTGACAAGCACCAGCCACACCCACGCGCTGGGGTTCACGGCGGCGGAGGTTTATACGGGGACATCGGCGGGGGAAACCAATTTTCCGTTGGGGCATGTGCTGTGTGTTAGTTCGAGCGCTTACACGGCGCGCAACGCAAGCGCAGGCATTCATCTCTTTTCCCCCAACAGCTTCTCTTACGTTACCACTGGTTACGTCAATGCCGGCGCGCAGCTTTCCGGAACTTGGCGGTGTCGCGGTGTTTCCGACGGCGGTTCGGAAATCAATCTCTTCCAAAGGGTCGCCTAAATGACTGTCACATCTTCCAATATATCTCTCAATTCGGTCGGAGTCGTCACGGCTACAGCTGAGGAGGGAGTCTTTGTGGTATGTTGTAACATCACGGACGCTGAAGGCCAAACCTACGACACAGACTATTGTAGCCGTCCGGACGACCCTTACGGCTTGAGTCCGGCGGTCCGCGCGTGGCTCGCGGCGAATCCGTCATTCCCAATCCAGCCCTTTGTCCCCCCGACGATGGACCAAATCCGCGCCGGTATGCCTCCGCTGACAGCGCGTCAACTCCGGCTCGGCCTTGTCAACAGCGGCCTCGCGCTTGCGCAAGTAGATGCGGTAATTGAGGCGATGCCTGATGGCCCCGAGAAGGAGACTGCAAGGATTGAGTGGGAATACGCGACGACCTTCGTTCGCGGCCACGCGTTCATTACCGCGATAAGCGGCGCACTCGGTCTTTCCGAAATGGAGATCGATAAAATGTGGTCGACAGCTATCGATTTTTGACCTGCTTGCGGCGCTCAACTCCTGCCTGTATAGCAGCGCAAGCAGCATCACACACAGGATCAATTGTATGAGGTTTCGTGAATTAAGGAAGCGTGCGCGATACATAGCGCACGGAGATAAATCGCTTCCAGGTCTGGAGATGGATGGCTTTCGCGTCCTGAACAAGAATACGGCCTTCCTCGACGATCCGAAATTCAATGCCGCATGGAGATTTGCCGAGCAGGGTAACAAAGAGGCTTGGGCGAAACTTGGCTATGTTCCTGATGTCCGGTGGCGGGCGCATGTTTGTTGCTGGGCCGCTCGGAATGCGTCAAAATTAGAGGGTGACTTCGTTGAGTTCGGTGTAAATGCCGGCCTCTTTTCGATGACAGTTTGCGACTATTTGGACTTCGATAAGCTGGACAAAATGTTTTACCTCTTTGACACTTATGAAGGGATTCCTACAGAAGGACTGTCGTTGAGTGAAAAGGCAATCGCTATTAAGCGAAACAACAAATTTTATATCGACGTCTACAACATCGCGAAGCGGAATTTCTCGCGATTCCCGAATACCTCTCTGGTTAAGGGCGCACTGCCGGAAACACTTGATGCGACAGCTATAGAGAAGATTTCCTACCTCTCGGTGGATCTAAATAGCGCGCGATACGAAAAAGAATGCATCGAACGTGTATGGGATAGGATCGTCCCAGGTGGTCATATCGTATTGGACGATTACGCGTTTAAGGACCTCGAAGAGCAATATGACATGTGGAACGAGTTCACTGCTAAACGCGCGCATATGGTTCTTACGTTGCCGACCGGTCAGGGTTTGATTATCAAACATTAGCTACCCTGAACGAATTGCCTACCACGACCCCGCCATCGAGCGGGGTTTTCTTTTTCCAACAACAAGGTGAATCATGCACAAAACCGTGCCTCCCGGCGCGGCGATTCTGCTTGACTTTATTCGGGAGACCGAGGTCGGGCGGAAAGACCGCGCGTCTTATGACGTGATCTATGCCAACAGGCAGAAGAGGCTGAAGCAGCCGCTGACGACCATGACCTTCGGCGAGGTCGTGGACGCGCAAAGGTCGTGGTCGAAGGGCCATGGGTCGAGCGCCGCCGGCGCCTATCAGTTCATGCGGGCGACACTGATCGGCCTGGCGAGGGAAATGCCCTCCATCGAGGGTACGGACATCTTCGGGCCCGATCTGCAGGACTGGCTCGGCTATCATCTGCTGAAGCGTCGCGGTTACCGGGAGTTCGTGGCCGGCGAACTGTCGTTGGTCGAATTCGGCAGGCGGCTCGCGCAGGAATGGGCGTCGCTTCCGGTGCTGGCCGACACCAGGGGCAGTCAGCACGAGGTGAGGCGCGGCCAGTCCTACTACGCCGGCGATGGTCTCAACAAGGCGCTGGTGAAGCCGGAGACGGTCGAAGCCGTGCTGCGCAATGTGCTCACCGCGGCGCGGCGCCCAGCGATGCTGGAAGACGAAGAAGGTGCCGCACCGGTCATGCCGGGCGAACCCGTGCCGGCCCCGATGCGCCCGGCGTCGAAGCGCAAGGCGGTGGCGAGATCCGGGCGCTTCTGGACGTGGCTGCTGACGGCCGGCGGCAGCATCGTCACGGGCTTGAAGGAGTTGAACCTCGTCACGCTCGACTGGCGGGTGCAGTTCGTCATCCTGGCGGTGATCGTCGGCTTTGCCGCCTATGCTATCTCCTCCATGCCCGTCGTGCGCGAGGCGCTGGGCCTCGAATGACGATGTTCTGGGGAAAGATCCTTGGCGGCGGGCTCGTCCTCGCCGTCATCTCCTGGGCCGTTCTCGAAATCCGCAAGGACGGGGCGCAAGCGGCGAGAGATGCAATCGAAAGGCAAAACAATGAAGCAGCGGATCGCGCTGACGCGAAGCGTCGCGCTTATGACGCCTGCCTTGGTTCTGGCGGGGTGTGGGATTTCCGGACCGGCCGATGTGACGGGCCTGAGGCGCGTCATCGGCACTGATCTCGTCGGTGCCCGCGGCGCAACGCCGGCCGATCAGCGCCGCATAGACCGCACGGTCGTCAGCCTTTGCGCGGTGGGCCTATGGACAAGCGCCGAATGCGGCAGACATGGAGAGCGCGGAGATGATTGACGGGAGCGTTCACCAGCAGCTCGGGACGCTGATCGCCGAAGTGAAGAACCTGCGCGAGGATTTTCGGCGATCGGAGGACAGGTCCGACACGAGCCGCGCTTCGATGAACCACCGCATGGATGCGCTGTTTGCGCGGGTGGGGACACTCGAAGGGGCGCTGTCGATCGCCAACGAAGACATTGCCGACATGAAGCCGGTGACCGAGGACGTGCGGAAATGGAAGCTGATGGGAATGGGCGCGCTCGGCGTCATCGGCATCGGCGGCGCAGCACTCGGGGTGACCTTTGCGGACGCGGCAAAACGGGTGCTGATGCTGTTGCGCGGCGGGTGAAATCGCTCGTGGCGACGCGTTTCCGGCACTGCATCCATCGACCTGTCCGCCGGCGGGACGCGGGGTCGGGTCGTGTGGAAATGTGGGGGAGCAGCACTCCAGGTTGCGGTGACTTGCGGCCAAACGTAGGGAACAGCCGCCTGCACGGGGCCAACATGGTTGTGGATATCAGACCCGGAAGGCGTTGCTTCCCTGAAATTCCCGGGTGCGATTAACGCGATTGCGGTTACCTTTCTGCGCGAGGGGAGGACCAGGGGAATGGTGACTATCGCCGACATCAATCTGACGTGGGTGAAGAAGCGGGCGGACGCTTATTGCGCCAAGCTTGGTGAACATGAACTGGGCATCGTGTTGAAGCGCCACGCGCGCGGAGACTGGGCCTGGACGATCTGGCACTTCAACGGATCCGGCAGTGGCGATTTCCATCACGCCAGGACGCTCGATGCGGCCCAGGCCGAAGTGCTGGCGGGTGTGAAGGACTGGTTCCGACAGGCCGGCTTTTCCTAAATCAAGCAGGAAACGTCCTCCGGTCGGGTGCGACCCGCTGCCTTCACAAAGCGGTGGCTGCGAACCGCTCATATCGAAGATCCCGCTGCGAAGCTCCGCATGGATGCAGCGGCTTTGTGGCGGGCACGGATATGGGAGGCCTATGTGCATCGCGCCGCCGCCCTGCCGGGGCGGCCGCTTCAGGGAAAAGCGCCCGGCGTGCGAGATCAGTCGAAGTTGAAGAAATCGTAGCGGTAACGCCGGCTGACGAGGCGCAGCGAGCGGTCGGGCTCAATCACGTAGGTCTCATAGACGGTGCGCCCCGCGCGATCGTTGAACTGGTGCGGCACGATGCTGCCGATCGGCGCCTTGGTAAGCCTTGTCCGCGGCTGGCCGCCATAGGTAATGCTGCCGGGTATCGGCTCAAGATAGGGCGAATAGCCGAATGTGGTGGCCGTGGCCGTGCAGCCGCTCAAGCTCGAAGCGAGCAGGATGGCGGACAGCAAGGTGGGCAACAGCGCAGGCAGGAGGATCTTCATGGCTCTTCCTCGTCGCTCGATATAGCCTGCAAGGTGCCGGCGGCGTCGCAGGCTGTCAATCACGCCTCGTCCTTTGCGCGTCCGACTGGACGCGCGGTGCTGTAGAGGGGCAAGAGGCCCCGTGTCTTACAAGGACGCGGGGCCTCTTGCTGTCGAATTCACGCGGAGGTTGGACTCGCTATTGCTGCCGGTTCGGTTCATCATCACGGGGGAACCCTCGCCGGCGAGGGGCGTTCTGGTAAAGCGCCTCGGTATGCGCCTGAACGCGGTGCGAGAAGCGCATAGCTTAGTGATACTCGAGAGGAGAAATCGAGATGTCACCAGAGTGGCCAATGTTCATTCTACAGTGCATCGTCGTCTTCGGCCTCGTCAGCGCGCTGTTCATTCGGTTCGGCGAGTAGCGAGCGCCACTCGCCCCATCCGCGGTACCTATTGGGCCGACCAGACCGCTAGCTCGTATCCGTCCGGGTCGGCGAAGTGGAAACGGCGGCCGCCGGGGAAGGAGTAGATCGGCTTGACGATCTTGCCGCCGGCCGCCTCGACCCGCCGCGCGGCGTCCTCCAGGTCGTCGGCATAGAGGATGACGAGCGGCCCGCCGCTTCTGACGGGCCCAAGCGTCGTGAAGCCGCCGGTCAGACGGCCGTCGGCGAATTCGCAATATTCCGGCCCGTAATCGGTGAATGTCCAGCCGAAAGCGCGGCCATAAAAAGTCTTGCTCGCCTCGATGTTCGCCACGTTGAACTCGATATAGTCGATCCGGTGATCGTTGCCCTTGTTGCTCATGTGCGCCCGGTTCCTCCTGTTCGTTGCTTATCGCTCGGATTCCATGATGGACTTGAGCGTCACGAGATCCTTTTCAACGGCTGCCGCATCGGCGGCGAATTGCTCGTCGTTCATGTCCGGTTGCCGCAGCAGGGTGAACATGACCTCCGCGCCGTCGCCGTTCGGCACCACACGCAAAGCGTTGTGGACTTTGAGGCCGTTCTCCAGCGTCACCACGTGATCGACGACGCCGAAATCATTGTCCGGCGCAAAGCGTACGCGGGCGTTGCCAAGCGGACCGGGCGCGATCCATTCGTCGCCGTCGCGAGTGAGGCCCGTGGAAAGCCCGGCGGCCCAAAGCGGCATTTTCTCGTGATCGGCCATGAACGCATAGACGTCGCGCCAGTCGCGCGCGATCGATATGTGGATGATCCGGGCCGCCATGGTTGCCATGCATTCACTCCCTTTGGCGCTATCGCTAACACGTCCCGCGACTGCCGTCTTGAACGAAACGGCCAACGCCCGCGATCAGCCCCGAGGTTGTACCTGTCGTTGCCTTGGGGGATTCGGATTACCGTTCCCAACAAGCGTGTTGCGGCTGTTGGCTGAAGTTCCGCATCATGTTTGCAAGCTGTTTCTGAATATCGCTGGGCGTCAATGACGTCAGTTCCTTCGCCTCGCGGCCGAGATGAGCCTGATCGGCGTAGCCGGCGTCGAGCGCGAGGTTTGCCAATGTACTCTGCGGCCGGATACGGCACGTGGCCAGGAAGCGCTGCAGCCGGAGAATGCGGTCGAGCGTCTTGGCGCCGTAGCCGAAATGCTCGTGACAGCGTCGACGCAGCGTCCGTTCGCTGGTTCCGGTCTCTCGCGCCAGCGCGCGGATCGGCTCGATGGAGTCCGATCGATCGTTTTCGAGAAGCGAGGCACAGGCAGCGATCTCTGCCGATGGAGGCGTCACCGTGTGCAGGCGATTTTGCAACACCACCGAGAGAACCGCAATTCTGGCCGCTGCACCTGTCGCCTCCGTCATCCGCGCTTCCATGATGCGAGCCGGTCGGCCCCAGAAGTGATCGAGCGGAACAGTCTTGCCCGTGATCTCGTCGAGCGGCGTGTGCAGCCAGGAGGAGGCCGAGCCGATGCGGAAGCGCGCGCCGACGATTGTTTCACCGGCAAGCCTAGGGAAGGCGGCCACCCTGTCCGGCCCGACGACAGCAAGGCCGCCGGAAATCCAGATGATGTCGACGCAGCCATCCGGCACCACCGCGACACGTGCGGACCCGTCGTCGGGCAGGTGGTGCGTCCAGAAGCACTTCACGTGGTCCGCCAGCGCGCCGACCGCCGCTCGCTCGCGATAGATTCCACAGCTCTGGGCCAAGCTGGGGCATTCGGACGGGAGTTGCACGTTTGCTTTCATCCAGGACACTCCGTGATGGCGAACCTCGATCGCCGCCAATCTATAATGGAAATCGGGCAGAAAGCGTGCCGACAAAATAGCCTGGATGCGTGGATTTGGACGTTTCGACGCAGCCGCGGCATTGAGGATCAAACTTGACGCAGATCAAGGATTGGGGCGGTCAAATCCGGCAAGACAGGCTCGAATAACAAGCCATTTTCGGATTCCCCATAAATGCGTCCTCAACCTGTCACCAAAGCTGAATCCGTCGAACGGCTCGAAGCCGAACCGGTCAATGCCGCGCATGTGCGCAAACCGCTCTACGAGAAGCGCCGGAAGATCTTTCCGAAGCGCGCCGAGGGCCGCTTCCGCCGGTTCAAGTGGTTGGTGATGCTGGTCACGCTCGGCATCTATTACCTGACGCCGTGGATCCGCTGGGATCGTGGGGAGCACGCGCCGGACCAGGCCGTGCTTGTCGATCTCGCTGCGCGCCGCTTCTATTTCTTCTTCATCGAGATCTGGCCGCAGGAATTCTTCTTCGTTGCCGGTCTGCTCGTCATGGCAGGCTTCGGCCTGTTCCTCGTCACCTCCGCGGTCGGGCGCGCCTGGTGCGGCTACACCTGTCCGCAGACGGTCTGGGTCGATCTCTTCCTCGTGGTAGAGCGCTTCATCGAGGGTGACCGCAACGCGCGCATGCGCCTCGATGCGGGGCCGTGGACGCTCGACAAGATCGGCAAGCGCATCGCCAAGCACACGATATGGCTCCTGATCGGAATCGCGACCGGCGGCGCCTGGATCTTCTATTTCTCCGACGCCCCGTCGCTGCTCGAGAGCTTCGTCATGCTCGAAGCGCCGCCCGTTGCCTACATGACAGTCGCGATCCTGACGGCGACGACCTATGTCTTCGGCGGTCTCATGCGTGAGCAGGTCTGCACCTATATGTGCCCGTGGCCGCGCATTCAGGCGGCGATGCTGGACGAGAATTCGCTCGTCGTCACCTACAACGACTGGCGCGGCGAACCGCGCTCGCGCCATGCCAAGAAGGCGGCGGCGGCGGGCGAGGTGGTCGGCGATTGCGTAGATTGCAACGCCTGCGTCGCCGTCTGTCCGATGGGCATCGACATTCGCGACGGCCAGCAGCTCGAATGCATCACCTGCGCGCTGTGCATCGATGCCTGCGACGGCGTGATGGACAAGCTCGGGCGCGAACGCGGCCTGATCGCCTATGCGACGCTCAGCGACTATGCGTCAAACATGGCGCTCGCGACGAACAACGGCGCGACGGCGATCGACCCGACCCGCGTGCGCGATGCGGACGGCGCCTTCGTCGACAAGGTGCGTCAATTCAACTGGCGCATCGTCTTTCGGCCGCGCGTTCTTCTCTATTTCGGCGTCTGGGCGCTGGTCGGCATCGGTCTGCTCTATGCGCTGGTGTCGCGCGACCGGCTGGAGCTGAACGTGCTGCACGACCGCAATCCGCAATTCGTGGTCGAGTCCGACGGCTCGGTACGCAACGGCTACATGGTCAAGCTTCTCAATATGATACCGGAGCAGCGGACGATCATGCTGACGCTCGACGGCATGCCGTCGGCAACGATGCGGATCGCCGGACAGGCGACCGGCGACGGTCGTCGTTTCGCGGTCGGCGTCGATCCGGACAAGGTCACGGCGCTCAAGGTTTTCGTCACCTTGCCGAAGGAAAATCTCGCCGAGGCGGACGAGGGATTCGCACTGACGGCCGAAGATCCTTCCAGTCATGAACGCGATGTCTATGAGGCCAACTTCAACCGTCCCGGAGAAGCAAGATGACAAAGGAACAGAGCGCCCCGCGGGGATTTACCGGCTGGCACATGCTGGGCGTGATGGGGCTTTTCTTCGGCACCATCATTTCGGTCAATCTGGTCATGGCCTGGAACGCCAGCCGCAGCTGGAGCGGCCTTGTCGTCGAGAACACCTATATCGCCAGTCAGCAGTTCAACGGCAAGGTGGCGAAGACACGGGCGTTCGCGGCAAGCGGCGTCGAAGGGGCGCTCGTCGCCGAACCGGGTTCCATCCGCTATGCCTTGACCCGTAACGGCGAGGCGGAACTGACGGCGGACAGGGTCGTCGCGGTATTCAAGCGTCCGGTCGAAGAACATGAGGACGTGCGCGTCGAACTCGACAGCGTTGGTCCCGGCGCTTTCGTCGCCGCGCGCGCGTTGAAGCCGGGCCAGTGGATCGCTGACGTGACGGCGATGGCGGGCGAGGAAATCGTCTATCGCCAGGCCATTCGCTTCTTGGTGCCGGGAGAGCGCAAATGAGCTGCTGTGCCACGGGCGTCGAAGGCGCACTCGACATCGAACGGTCCGGGCAGGGGCTGCCTGCATCCGAGGAACTATGGCTTGCGAGCCGCGCGCTTGGAGACGGACTACGCCAGACCGATCTCAGCGTGCCCGGCGTCCACTGCGGTGCCTGCATCACGACAATCGAGGGCGCGCTTCGCACGAGGCCGGAGGTCGTGCGCGCGCGTGTCAATCTTTCGTCGCGCCGCGTTTCGATCGTCTGGAAGGAAGAGGTTGCCGGCAAGCGCAGCGACCCGCGCGCGCTCGCCCGCGCCATCCGGGACTGCGGCTATGAAACGCATCTTTTCGCCGCGACCGAAGAGGAAGGCGACGTCCTCATCAAGCAGCTGATCCGCGCCGTTGCCGTTTCCGGTTTCGCGGCGACCAACATCATGCTGCTGTCCGTTTCCGTCTGGTCGGGCGCGGATGCCGCGACCCGTGACCTGTTTCACTGGATCTCGGCGATGATCGCCGCACCGGCGATGATCTATTCGGGCCGCTTCTTCTACCAGTCGGCCTGGAATGCGCTTCGACATGGCCGCACCAATATGGATGTGCCGATCGCGCTCGCCGTGACGCTCTCCTACGGCATGTCGCTCTACGAGACGATCGGCCATGGCGCGCACGCTTGGTTCGACGCTTCTGTGACCCTGCTTTTCTTCCTGCTGATCGGCCGCACGCTCGATCATATGATGCGTGGTCGGGCGCGCTCGGCGATCAGCGGTCTTGCCCGGCTGTCGCCGCGGGGTGCAACGGTCGTCAACCCGGACGGTTCGCGTGACTATCGCCCTGTCGACGAGATCAGGCCCGGCGAGCGCCTGCTCATTGCAGCCGGCGAGCGCATTCCGGCCGATGGTCGCGTGCTTAAGGGCGCGAGCGATCTCGACCGCTCCGTCGTCAACGGCGAAAGCGCACCGGTCGCGGTGAGTGCCGGCGATGCCGTGCAGGCGGGCACGCTCAACCTCACCGGCCCGCTGACGCTCGAGGCGACCGCGGCGGCGCGCGACTCGTTCCTGGCGGAAATCATGGGGCTGATGGAGGCTGCCGAAGGGGGCAGGGCGCGCTATCGCCGCATCGCCGACCGCGCCGCGCGCTATTATTCGCCGGCGGTGCACATGCTGGCGCTTCTCTCCTTCATCGGCTGGATGCTGGTCGAAGGCGATGTCCGCCATGCCATGCTGATTGCGGTCGCGGTTCTGATCATCACATGCCCCTGCGCACTCGGCCTCGCGGTGCCGGTTGTTCAGGTCGTTGCCGCCGGGCGGCTCTTCCAGGGCGGCGTCATGGTCAAGGACGGATCCGCGATGGAGCGCCTTGCCGAGATCGATGCGGTGCTGCTGGACAAGACCGGCACGCTCACCATGGGCGAGCCGCGGCTCGTCAATGCGGGCGAAGTCGATCAGGCTGCGCTCGCGACAGCCGCGGCGCTCGCTCTCCATTCACGTCATCCGATCGCAACGGCGCTCCATGAGGCGACTGGCGCCGTGACGCCGCTTGCGGGCGAGATCCGCGAAATACCGGGCGCCGGCATCGAGGCAGAGACCAGCGAGGGCGTCTACCGCCTCGGCAGCCGCGCCTTTGCCTGCGGCGAGGCAGGCGCGGCAGGCGGACAGTCGGAAGCGATCCTGTCGCTCGACAGCCGTGAACTCTCCTGCTTCCGCTTCGAGGACCGCTTGCGTCCCGCCGCGTGCGAAAGCGTCGAGACGCTTGCTCGGCTCGGGCTTACGACCGGCATCCTTTCCGGCGACCGCGAGCCGGTCGTCGTCGCCATTGCCCGCAGGCTCGGCATCGCGAGCTGGCGGGCGGAGCTTTCGCCACGCGGCAAGGTCGAGGCCTGTGCCGCTACCGCCGAAGGCGGCCGCAGGGTGCTGATGGTCGGCGACGGCATCAACGACGCGCCGGCACTGAGAGCGGCGCATGTTTCGATGGCGCCGGCGACCGCGGCGGATGTCGGCCGCCAGGCTGCGGATTTCGTCTTCATGCATCAAAGCCTTGCCGCCGTTCCCTTTGCCATCGAGACGTCGCGGCGCGCCGGCCGGCTGATCCGGCAGAATTTCGCGCTGGCGATCGGCTATAACGTCATCGCGGTGCCGGTCGCAGTTCTTGGCTATGCGACGCCGCTTGTTGCCGCCATCGCCATGTCGACCTCGTCGTTGATCGTCGTGTGCAATGCGTTGCGGTTGAAGGGGCTCGGAACCGCTTCAGTCCCGGTGTTGCCAGCGCGCACGGCCGTCCTGGGGTCGGCAAGGAGCGTACCGTGAACACGCTGATCTATCTCATTCCGATCGCGCTCTTCCTTGGCGGCTTAGGTCTTGTGGCCTTTCTCTGGGCGCTGAAGAGCGGGCAATACGAAGACCTGGAAGGGGCCTCCTGGCGTGTCCTCGATGATGGCGACGGCAAGCCTGAAAAGCAGTGATTTTACCAGGAGTGGCTTGTCGTAAATCGATTTGAGTGCCAAAAGAACCTCCGCCGCCGCATGTCCCATTCGCCCAATCCGCTCGCGGCGCGGGCCGAGCATGCGCAAATCAATATCGAGGGGCTATCCGCGCGTTGTTCAGACCACGGCGGCTCTTCTTTCCAACGGAGGCAATCACGTGTCACAGGCGGAAATCGGGCTTATCGGCCTTGGGGTCATGGGGTCGAACCTCGCGCTCAACATCGCTGAAAAGGGCAACAAGATCGCGGTCTTCAACCGCACGGTCGAGGCGACGCGCAAGTTCTATGCCGAAGCGGGCGAACTCAAAGGGCAGATTGTTCCTTGCGAGACGATCGAGGAGTTCGTTGCAGCGATCCGTCCGCCGCGGCCGATCATCATCATGATCAGGGCCGGCGAAGCCGTCGATCAGCAGATGGAGATCCTGAAGCCCTATCTCTCCAAGGGCGACATCATGATCGATGCCGGCAACGCCAATTTCCGCGACACAATGCGCCGCTTCGACGCCTTGAAGGACTCGGAGCTCACTTTCATCGGCATGGGCGTTTCCGGTGGCGAGGAGGGCGCGCGCCATGGTCCGTCGATCATGGTCGGTGGCACTGAGGAATCCTACCGCCGCGTCGAGAAGGTGCTGACCTCGATCGCCGCGAAATACGAGAACGACCCTTGCGTCGCCTGGCTCGGTGAAAACGGCGCCGGCCACTTCGTCAAGACGATCCACAACGGCATCGAATATGCCGACATGCAGATGATCGCCGAAATCTACGGCATCCTGCGCGACGGGCTGAAGATGAGCGCCGCCGAGATCGGCGAAGTGTTCGGCACCTGGAACAAGGGCCGCCTCAACTCCTACCTGATCGAGATCACCGAAAAGGTGCTCAAAGCCGCCGACCCGCTGACCGGCAAGCCGATCGTCGACATGATCCTCGACAAGGCGGGCCAGAAGGGCACTGGCAAATGGTCAGTCATCGAGGCGCAGAACCTGGGCATTCCGGCAACCGGCATCGAAGCCGCTGTTGCCGCCCGCAGCATCTCCTCGATGAAGGAGGAGCGTGAAGCGGCCGAGAAGATCCTCGGCCTGCCGCCGGTCGGCGAGTTCACGGTTGCCGACAGAGAGGCTTTCATCGAGGATCTTGAGAACGCGCTGCTTGCCGCCAAGATCGGCGCATATGCGCAAGGATTCGCGGTGATGTCGGCCGCTTCGAAGGAGTTTGGCTGGAACCTGCCGATGCCGACGATCGCGAAGATCTGGCGCGCCGGCTGCATCATCCGCTCGCAGTTCCTCGACGAGATCACCACGGCCTTCACCAAGGCGCCGGACGTCGCCAATCTGATCGTAACGCCCGCCTTCGCGGCGATGGTCAAGGAAACCGACGGGGCGCTCCGCCGCGTCGTTTCCGCCGCCGTGCTCGGCGGCCTGCCGGTGCCGGCGCTCGCCTCTGCGCTCGGCTATTTCGACAGCTATCGCCGCGGCCGCGGCACGGCAAACGTCATCCAGGCGCAGCGCGACTTCTTCGGCGCCCATGGCTTCGACCGCGTCGACGGCGCGGACAGCCATCATGGCCCGTGGGGCAGCGGACTGAACGCATAGCCGGATTGGCTTTCGCGGCCAAAGGGGGCGGCCTTGTCCGCCCCTCTTTCGACGCGGGCGATGCAGTCCGGAGCTTTCGAAACGACGCAATTCCGCACGGAATTGCTCTAATCCCATTCAGAAAACCATCGATAAACCAGCATGAAATTGAGAGTGATCGAAGGCGGCAAGGCCAATGAAGCCATGTCCGCCGATAGAGAGGCAAGCATTCGCGTCGAGGCGGAGCGGCGCATAAAGGCAACGGGCTACGAGCAATGGCGGGTTCGCAGCCTGGCGACCGGCGCGCCGATCCCGAGGTCGATCCAGTATTTGAAGATGCAGATCGAATTCGTCGCCGAGAAGCTCGAAGAGCTCAATCCGGTTCCCGGTGATTTCACCGACGACAAATACTGGCCGGCCACCAGCGCGTGAGGAGAGCGCCTGTCGCGAAGCCCAGACGCTCGGCAGGCGAGCGCGGCACATGGTATCAGCCGCGTCGACGGCGCGGACAGTTTGATCTGATCGGTTCGATCCATGCCGGCCAAGCGCAAAGCTGGCAGCTACAAGCCGATTTAGGAACGCCCTCGCCGCAGGGCGTCACCTGGCTGGCGTGCTCTCGTAGATCGCCTCGCCCGAAACGGCGTCGGTGACATCTATGCTTTCCCCCAGCGCCTCGAGGGAGTGGCGGAACTTGTCGAGGTTGCTGACCATTTTTGGCCGCGCCGCGACGATGTGTTCGTAACTTTCCCACTCGCCGATCGAGCAGTAGGAACGGTCGCCGGTCTTGATGAGCGCCATTTTCCGTAGGCCCTCGAAATCGCGACGAAGTTTACAGAACCAATCCTCGAACTCGTCTTCCAGCCCCGGTTTCGTTCGGAATCGAACCACGTTGTATGCTGTCATAACACCCTCCCGGTTCGCATCTTTCAGAAGCAAGCATACCATTAATGGTGGAGGTTGTTCCATCACTCAATTTATCCGAGACAGGCTCGTCGGGAGTTCGCCAGTCGCGATATTGCCGTTGTATGGTCGCCGGCCATGCAACACCTGCCCCTTCCGCACAACAATGCGGCGCGCCATCCGGGGGTGCGGGGACCGTCTCCGGGCCGTGGCGGCTAAGACTTCCGCGACGTCGACATGGGGCGCTGGAATTCCGGCTGGCTGAGGCTTTGCAGCGTTTCAGGCGGCTTGCCTTCGATGCGGCCGATCACGGCCCTGGCGAGTTCGCGGCCGGCAACCCGGATATCCTCGTACATGGTCATGACCTCCGGGCGCAGCCAGCGCAGGAAGTCGCTCGGCACCTTGGAGACCATGTCGACGTCCTCACCGAGCTTTTTCCCTGCCGCCTCGACCCCGGCGATCAGGGCGATCGCGCCGGAGCCGCTGCCGGAAACGATGCCGTCCGGTGCGTCGACCGAGCGCATCAGTTGCTCGAAGGCGTCGCGGATGGCGAGAAGGCTGTGGTCGATGTTGACATGGTGGAAGCTCACGGCTTCCGCACCGAAATCCTTGAGGGCGCGTTCGAAGCCGGTGCGCATGTGGGAATGGAAAGTCAGATTCGGCGGCGGCTCCAGGAGCACCAGTCGGCGCCTGCCGCGCTCGGTGAGCCGGCGCACGGCCTCATAGGCGAAACGCTCGTTGTCGAAGTCGTGGAAAGGGTGAACGATCCCCATTTCCGTGCGGCCGTGGGTGGCAAAGGGCAGGTGCCGCTCGGTCATCAGCGTTACACGCGGGTCGTGCGGTTCGGTCCGCGAGATGATCACCCCGTCGGCGGCACCGGTGTCAAGGATGTAACGGATCGGTCCGAGCGGATCCTTCGTGGAACTGTAAGGGGTGACGACCAGATGATACTGCGTGCCGGCGAGGATTTCGGTGATGCCGACGACCATGGGACTGGTAATGCCCATGATCTCTTCCTCGAGCGTCAGCACCAGGCTGATGACATTGGTCTTGCCGGTTCTGAGGCGCACGCCGGCGCGATTCGGCTGATAGCCGATCTGCTTGGCGACGAGGCGCACCCTTTCCTTGGTTTCGGCGCCGATATCGGGCGCGTCCTTCAATGCGCGGGAAACGGTGGTTATTCCGAGCCCGGTCATGAACGCGATCGTCTTCAGCGTCGGCCTGGCGCCGTCCGGCGGTGGCGTTGCCGCTGGCTTGTTCTTCGTCTTGCCGTCCATTCCGTCACCAGCCCCGTTCTCCTGAGACCCATTGCGCGTACCATCGCCATCCGGACGTAGTCGCCCGGATCCTCGGCATCGATGCGACCACGCCTGTCCGCCCCGCTTTCCCGCCTTATATACGAAATGTAACGGGTGGCCATATTCGTCCGCGGCGTGTCGCGGGTTTAAAATCTGTAACGATACAGTTGCAATGTCGAGCTTTTTCGTTGCTGCGGTGCGAAGAACATAACCATATGGTTGAATCCCGCGTTCGCGACGCGATATGTTGCGTTTGCGAATCTCGTGCAAGACGCCCAACGGCATGACATTGTGCAAAGACATAGAAAATCAATTGGTTGACGCCTGCTCTTGATGACGTATACGCCTGCCTCTTGAACCGATATCGTCCTGCGCAAGCGCACCCATGATGCACGCATAAGACGTATTGGAAATTAAATCTGGAATTATCCGTTGTGGGTGTTGCGTCGGAAAATTGTTTGAACTAAGTTTTTACGGCAACGTTACAGTGAGGGAGGAGACTCATGAAATTGCGTTCTCTGGCTGCCGCTTTGGCCGCAACCGTCGTCTTGCCATTCGGCGCAGCCAACGCCGTCGATCTCGAGGTTACACACTGGTGGACTTCCGGTGGTGAGGCCGCGGCGGTCGCCGAACTGGCGAAGGCCTTCGATGCGACCGGTAACAAATGGGTCGATGGCGCGATCGCCGGGTCCGGCGGTACCGCCCGCCCGATCATGATAAGCCGCATCACCGGGGGCGACCCGATGGCTGCAACCCAGTTCAATCATGGCCGCCAGGCGGAAGAACTGGTGCAGTCCGGCCTGATGCGTGATCTGACCGATGTCGCTACGCGCGAGAACTGGAAGGAAATCGTCAAGCCGGCAAGCCTGCTCGAGTCCTGCACGATCGAGGGCAAGATCTATTGCGCGCCCGTCAACATCCACTCCTGGCAGTGGCTGTGGCTTTCGAATGCAGCCTTCAAGCAGGCCGGCGTGCCCGTGCCGAAGAACTGGGATGAATTCGTCGCAGCGGCGCCGGCGCTTGAAAAGGCCGGTATCGTTCCGCTCGCCGTCGGCGGTCAGCCGTGGCAGGCCGCGGGCGCCTTCGACGTGCTGATGGTGGCGATCGCAGGCAAAGACACGTTCGAGAAGGTCTTCGCCCAGAAGGACGAGGAAGTGGCAGCCGGTCCTGATATCGCCAAGGTCTTCAAGGCCGCCGACGATGCACGCGGCATGGCCAAGGGCAGCAACGTTCAGGACTGGAACCAGGCAACGAACCTGGTCATCACCGGCAAGGCCGGCGGCCAGATCATGGGTGACTGGGCGCAGGGCGAATTCCAGCTTGCAGGCCAGAAGGCCGGGGTGGACTACACCTGCCTTCCGGGGCTCGGCGTCAACGAGGTGATCTCGACCGGTGGCGACGCGTTCTACTTCCCGCTGTTGGAGGATGAGGAAAAGTCGAAGGCGCAGGAGCAACTGGCGTCGACTTTGCTGAAGCCGGAGACGCAGGTTGCCTTCAACCTGAAGAAGGGCTCGCTGCCGGTGCGTGGCGACGTGGATCTCGCGGCCGCCAACGATTGCATGAAGAAGGGGCTCGACATCCTTGCCAAGGGCAATGTCATCAAGGGCACCGATCAGCTTCTGTCGGCCGACAGCCAGAAGCAGAAGGAAGACCTCTTCTCCGAGTTCTTCGCCAACCCGTCGATGACCCCGGAGGATGCGCAGAAGCGCTTCGCCGAAATCATCGCGGCGGCAGACTGATAGCCGTCGATTGAAGGCCCCGCACATTGGCGGGGCCACCCTTTTGCCGTTCGGCTCGACGAGTTCGCCCCGGGCACGCGTGTCGGTGTCTGGTTGGCGTCGGCGCGCAGGAGCATCCTGCTTTCGAGCCGAATTTTGGAACGCGGATAAGATGGTCCGGAACCGAAGTGTTCGGACCGTTGGTTGTGGGTTCGGCTGAGCGCGCACCCGGAAGGGGTCGACGCGGCGGTGAGGCGGGTGGCGCCGTCCATCGAAAAACATTGCAGTTGCGGAGGAGCAAACATGACAGGCCAAACACGCGGCTCGGCTCGCCCGAATCAGTGGTTGCGAAACCTGAATGCGAAGATCGCCTCTATTCCGATGATCCTGACAGCCGTGGTCATCTTCCTCGGCGGCACAGCCTGGACGGTCCTTTATTCCTTTACGAACTCCAAGCTGCTGCCACGCCTTTCCTTCGTCGGTCTCGACCAATATGAGCGGCTATGGGCGGCGCCACGCTGGCTCGTCTCGATCGAAAATCTCGCCATCTACGGCCTCTTGTCGCTGATCTTCAGTCTCGTCATCGGCTTTGTGCTCGCGGCACTGATGGATCAGAAGATCCGTTTCGAGAATACGTTTCGAACGATCATGCTCTATCCCTTCGCCCTGTCGTTCATCGTCACGGGCCTGGTCTGGCAGTGGCTGCTTAATCCGCAATACGGAATACAGTCGATCGTGCGGTCGCTTGGCTGGACGAGCTTCAACTTCGACCCTCTCTACAATTCCGACATCGTCATCTACGGCATCCTGATCGCGGCACTCTGGCAGGGCACCGGCCTCGTCATGTGCCTGATGCTCGCCGGCCTGCGCGGCATCGACGAGGATATCTGGAAGGCTGCACGGGTCGACGGCATCCCGATGTGGAAGACCTATGTGCTGGTCATCATCCCGATGATGCGCGGCGTCTTCATCACGACGCTTGTCATCATCGCGAGCGGCATCGTCAAGGTTTACGACCTCGTCGTGGCGCAGACGAGCGGCGGTCCCGGTATCGCCTCGGAAGTGCCGGCCAAATACGTCTACGATTACATGTTCCAGGCCCAGAACCTGGGGCAGGGGTTTGCCGCCTCCACCATGATGCTCGTGACCGTCGCCATCATCATCGTGCCTTGGGCGTATCTGGAATTCGGAGGAGGTCGCAAGCGTGCTTAATCTCGTCGCCAACAACAGCACGGTTACCGAACACGAAGCGGTTCCCGACAGGATCACGTCCGGTCCGCGCGGCGCCAAGCCGCGCCGGACGCTCTCTCGCCGCAACATCGTCGTATACGGCACGTTGATCGTGGTCGCTCTCTATTATCTGCTGCCGCTCTACGTGATGATCATGACGTCGCTCAAGGGCATGCCGGAAATCCGCGTCGGCAATATCTTCGCGCCACCGGTCGAAATCACCTTCGAGCCCTGGGTAAAAGCCTGGGCGCAGGCCTGCACCGGCCTTAATTGTGACGGGCTTTCACGTGGCTTCTGGAATTCCGTGCGCATCACCGTGCCCTCGACGATCATCTCCATCGCAGTCGCGTCGATCAACGGCTACGCGCTTGCGAACTGGCGCTTCAAAGGGGCCGATCTGTTCTTTACCATCCTGATCGTCGGCGCCTTCATTCCCTATCAGGTGATGATCTACCCGATCGTGATCGTGCTCAGAGAAATGGGTGTCTACGGCACGCTGACCGGTCTCATCATCGTGCATACGATCTTCGGCATGCCGATCCTGACGCTCTTGTTCCGCAACTACTTCGCCGGCTTGCCGGAGGAACTGTTCAAGGCGGCACGCGTCGACGGCGCCGGGTTCTGGACGATCTATTTCAAGATCATGCTGCCGATGTCGCTGCCGATCTTCGTCGTTGCGATGATCCTTCAGGTGACCGGCATCTGGAACGACTTCCTGTTCGGCGTGGTTTTCACCCGGCCGGAGTACTACCCGATGACCGTGCAGCTCAACAACATCGTCAATTCGGTGCAGGGCGTGAAGGAATACAACGTCAACATGGCGGCGACGCTGCTGACCGGCCTTGTGCCGCTGACGATCTACTTCATCTCCGGCCGGCTGTTCGTGCGCGGCATCGCCGCCGGCGCAGTGAAAGGATAAGCAAGCATGACCAGTGTTTCAGTCAGGGACCTGTCGCTGAACTTCGGCGCCATCACCGTTCTCGACAGGCTCAATCTCGACATCAATCATGGCGAGTTCCTTGTCCTGCTCGGCTCGTCCGGATGCGGCAAGTCCACGCTTTTGAACTGCATCGCCGGCCTGCTTGATGTCTCCGAAGGGCAGATCTTCATCAAGGACCGCAATGTCACCTGGGAGGAGCCGAAGGACCGGGGCATCGGCATGGTGTTCCAGTCCTACGCGCTCTACCCGCAGATGTCTGTCGAGAAGAACCTTTCCTTCGGCCTCCGGGTCGCCAAGGTGCCGCAGGCCGAGATCGACAAGCGTGTGGCGCGGGCTGCGGAAATCCTGCAGATCCAGCCGCTTCTGAAGCGCAAGCCCGCGGAGCTTTCCGGTGGCCAGCGGCAGCGCGTGGCGATCGGACGCGCGCTTGTGCGCGATGTCGATGTCTTCCTCTTCGATGAGCCCCTGTCGAACCTCGACGC
Source organism: Sinorhizobium sp. 8-89 (assembly GCF_030124325.1). Classification (GTDB taxonomy): domain Bacteria; phylum Pseudomonadota; class Alphaproteobacteria; order Rhizobiales; family Rhizobiaceae; genus Sinorhizobium. The sequence continues at coordinate 377,359 of NZ_JASKLR010000002.1, read as the reverse complement.
CAAGCTGCGCTCGGAACTGCGCGTCGAGATCAAGCGGCTGCACCAGTCGCTGAAGAACACGATGATCTACGTCACCCACGACCAGATCGAGGCGCTGACGCTCGCCGACCGCATCGCCGTCATGAAGAGCGGCGTCATCCAGCAGCTTGCCGACCCGATGACCATCTACAACGCGCCGGAAAACCTTTTCGTCGCCGGCTTCATCGGTTCGCCGTCGATGAACTTCTTCCGTGGCGAGGTTGCGGCCAAGGACGGCCGTAGCGTCGTGCAGGTCGACGGCGTCGCTTTCGACGTCACCGCCTATCCCGCGCGCGCAAAGTTGCAACCGGGCCAGAAGGTCGTGCTTGGTTTTCGGCCGGAGCACGTCAAGGTCGACGAGACCGGGGCGGGAGATGCAGCACATCAGGCGGTCGTCGACATCGAAGAGCCAATGGGCGCCGACAACCTTTTGTGGCTGACTTTTGCGGGTCAATCGATGTCCGTGCGCATCGCCGGCCAGCGGCGTTACAAACCGGGCAGCGCCGTGCGTCTTTCCTTCGACATGGGTGTCGCGTCGATTTTCGACGCCGCCAGCGAAAATCGCCTTTAAGACCTGATATCGAGCCCGGCCACGTTAGTCGTCCGGGTTCGCAATCAACGAGAGCTACGCCGGCCTTCACCGCCGGCCCGTGAATGGATCGAAGGAAATGCCCGCCGAAACCTTGAACCGCGACGCCATCCGCATCGACTTGTCCGGCGACTGGCTGCTCGCCTCGACCGATAACAGCCACGCGCTCACCATTGCGCTTCCCGGCGACGTGCACAGCGCCCTTGAACAGGCCGGCATCATCCCGGATCCCTATGCCGGCCGGAACGAGGCGGATGTGCAGTGGGTCGCGCAGAAGGACTGGGTTCTGGAGCGCACGGTCGTGATCGACGCGGAGGATCTCGACGGCTGCTGGTATCTCGATTTCGAGAGCATCGACACGATCGCCACGGTCTTCGTCAACGATCGCCTGGTGCTCCAGGCGGAAAACTGCTTCCGCCGCTATCGTCCGGACGTGTCAAGCGCACTCGTCGTCGGCGAAAACCGTATCCGCATCGTGCTGCAATCCTCTATTGCCGAGGGCGCGCGCCGGCAGGCGGCGCAGCCTTTCTACGTTCCGTATCATGAGGGCAACTCGCCGATCGCCAATGGCAACCTGTTGCGCAAGCCGCAGTGCCATTTCGGTTGGGACTGGAATATCGCCATCGCGCCGCTCGGCATCTACGGCTTGCTGGCGCTTCGCCGGTTGGAGACAGCGCGCATCGAGCATGTCACGACGCGCCAGCTCTGGCTCGCGGATGGTTCGGTCGACCTGCAGGTGACCGTAACGCTCTTTGCCGGTGAGCCGGGCATCGTGCCCGTTCATTTCGAGCTCGACGGCCTGCGGGAGCGCCTGGATTGCGCGGTCGCCGCCGGCGAAACCCGCATCACGCACGTCTTCACCGTCGCAGAACCCAGATTGTGGTGGCCGGCGGGCAGCGGCGAACAGGCGCTTTCGGTGCTTAACGTCGAACTGCCGGACGAGAGCGTGACGCGCCAGATCGGTTTCCGCACGATCGAGCTCGTCACCGACAAGGATGAGGCAGGCAGCCGCTTTGCCTTCCGCATCAACGGCCGCGAGATCTTCTGCCGCGGGGCGAATTGGATCCCGGCGGACGCGCTGATGTCGCGAGTGACGCCGCGAGCGGTCGCGGATCTCCTGCAATCGGCTGTCGACGCGAACATGAACATGATCCGCGTCTGGGGCGGCGGCTTCTACGAGCCCGACTGGTTCTACGATCTCTGCGACAGGCTGGGACTGCTCGTCTGGCAGGACTTCATGTTCGCCTGCAACCTCTATCCTTCGACGCCGGATTTTCTCGACAATGTCGCGGCCGAGGTGGACTACCAGGTCAAGCGGCTGTCGTCCCATCCATCGATCGCGCTCTGGTGCGGCGACAACGAACTCGTCGGGGCGCTGACCTGGTTCGAGGAAAGCCGCAAGGACCGCGACCGTTATCTCGTCTCCTACGATCGGCTGAACCGCACGGTCGAGACGGCGATGAAAGCGGCGTGCCCGGAAGCGATCTGGTGGCCGTCGAGCCCGTCGGTCGGCTATCTCAATTTCGGCGATGCCTGGCATGCGGATGGCGCCGGCGATATGCACTACTGGTCGGTCTGGCACGAGAACAAGTCCTTCGACAACTACCGCGCCGTGCGCCCGCGTTTCTGCTCGGAATTCGGCTTCCAGTCCTGCACCTCGATGCCGATCGTCCGGCAATTCGCCGAGGCCCGAGATCTCAACATCGCTTCGCCGGTGATGGAGGCGCATCAGAAGAATGCCGGCGGCAACGAGCGGATCGCCGGCACGATGTTCCGCTATTTCCGCTTCCCGAGGGATTTTCCGAGTTTCGTCTATCTGAGCCAGATCCAGCAGGGGCTCGCGATCCGGACGGCCGTCGACTATTGGCGTTCGCTGAAACCGCACTGCATGGGCACGCTCTACTGGCAGCTCAACGATACCTGGCCGGTCGCCTCCTGGTCGAGCCTCGACTATGGCGGCAACTGGAAGGCCATGCATTACATGGCGCGCCGCTTCTTCCAGCCGGTCGCCGTCGCCGCCATTCCTTCTGCGGACGGCAAGGAGATCATCTTCTCGATGGTGAACGACACCGCCGAGGCGGTGACGATCGAACTAGAGACCTTCCTCGTTTCGCTCGACGGTGAGCGTCGCCCTCTGGTCGCCGCAGCCGGCGCCTGTTCGCCGGACCATGCCACCACGCTCGTCGCCGTCGCGAGCGGCGAGATCCCGCAGGGGGCGCTCCTCTTCTGGTCGTTCGAAGCCTCCAACGGCATGCGCGGCGAGGGCCATCATGTCCAGGGCACCTACAAGGCGCTCGATCTGTCGCCGTCCGGCCTGACGGTGGAGACCGTGCCGCTGCCGGACGGTGCTTTCGACGTGATCATCGCGGCGAGCGGTCTCGCGCTGCACGTGATGGTCGAGGCGGATATCGAGGGGCGCTATTCGGACAATGCCTTCGACCTGACAGCCGGCGAGACGAAGTCGATCCGCTTCACACCGAAGACGCTGCTCCCCGCAGGCGTCGTGCCGAGCTTCAGCGCCTACGATCTTGAATCCTGCCAGGGCAAAGGGTGATCCGGATGAAACGCAGCCACGTCAACGGAATCATCCGTGAAAGTGACGCCTTCATGCGCAACCACGGCTTCGTGCTGCCGCCCTTTGCCTATTGGTCGCCGGAGGAATTGAAGGCGCGGGTCGCATCCGATAGTCCCGCGATCTTCGAGGCGCGGCTCGGCTGGGACATTACCGATTACGGCAAGGGCCGTTTCGATGAACTCGGCCTCGTCCTCTTCACCCTGAGGAACGGTGCGGCGGCTAATCTCGGCACGGGCAAGGGTATGGTCTATGCCGAGAAGCTGATGATCACGCGTGCCGGGCAGGTCAACCCGCTGCACCGGCACGCGGTGAAGACGGAAGACATCATCAATCGCGGCGGCGGCACGCTGGTGCTGCAGATGTACAATTCGCTGCCCGACGGCTCGGTCGACGAGGAAAGGGACGTTGAAGTCGCGTGTGACGCGCGCCTCCGCCGCCAGAAGGCCGGCGACCTCCTGAAGCTCGAACCCGGCGAGAGCGTGACCTTGCTGCCCGGAAACTGGCACGCTTTCTGGGCGGAGGGAGGCGACGTGCTGATGGGCGAAGTCTCCACCGTCAACGACGATCTTACCGACAATTACTTCCGCGAGCCTGTCGGCCGCTTCTCCGCGATCGACGAGGACGAACATCCGCTCCACTTGCTCGTTTCAGATTACGACACCTGGCTGAAGGCAAGCGTTTGAAATGCCCGAAGTCGCTTTCAAGTACCCGTTCCTGCGCATTCAATGAGGAGAGTTTTGATGAAAGACGTCAGTTTCCAACTCTACAGCGCCCGCAATTTCCCGCCGCTCGCCGATGTGCTCGCGGCTGTCGGCGAAGCCGGGTATACCCAGGTCGAGGGGTATGGCGCACTTTACGCGTCGCTCACCGACGAGGAAGTCGCGGACTTCAAGCGCGGTCTCGAACGCAGCGGCGTCACCATGCCGACGGCGCATTTCGGCATCGACATGCTGGAGCAGGAGCCGGCGCGGGTGCTGCGGATCGCCAATGCGCTCGGCATCAGGGCAATCTACTGCCCGTATCTGATGCCGGACCAGCGCCCGAGCGATGCGGCCGGCTGGCATGCCTTCGGCGCGCGGCTGCAAGCGGCCGGCAAGCCCTTCCGCGATGCCGGGCTCGACTTCGGCTGGCACAATCATGATTTCGAATTCCATGCGCTTGGCGACGGTTCGGTGCCGCTCGACCACATCTTTGCCGGCGGTCAGGATCTCTCCTGGGAAGCCGATATCGCCTGGATCGTGCGCGGCGGAGCTGACCCCTTCGCCTGGATCGCGAAATACGGCAGCCGCATCACGGCGGTCCATGTCAAGGACATCGCGGCGAAGGGCGAGAAGACCGACGAGGACGGCTGGGCCGATGTCGGCCACGGCACGATCGATTGGAAGGGACTGGTCAAGGCGCTTTCGGCAACATCGGTCAAGTATTTCATTGCAGAACATGACAATCCCAGCGACTTCCGGCGCTTTGCGCAACGTTCGCTGGCTTCCATCCAATCCTATTGAGTGACGGAAAAATCATGAAGACGAAGGAACTTGGCGTCGGCATCATCGGATGCGGCAACATCTCCACCACCTATTTCAAGCTCGCACCGCTCTTCAAGGGCATCAGGATCGTCGCCTGCGCCGACATCAACCCGGCAGCGGCGGAGGCACGCGGCGCCGAATATGACGTGACAGCCCAGAGCATCGAGGCGCTGCTGGCCAATCCGGAAGTGGATATCATCGTCAATCTGACGATCCCGGACGCGCATTTTCCGGTTTCAAAGGCCATCCTCGAAGCCGGAAAACATGTCTATTCCGAAAAGCCTCTGGTCCTGTCGCTCGAGCAAGGCGAGGAACTCAGGGCGATCGCAAAGGCGAAAGGACTGACGGTCGGCTGCGCACCGGATACGTTTCTCGGCGGGGCGCACCAGCTTGCCCGCGACTATATCGACGCCGGCAAGATCGGTCGGATCACCTCGGGAACCTGCCACGTCATGAGCCCCGGCATGGAGATGTGGCATCCGAACCCGGATTTCTTTTTCCTGCCGGGCGGCGGACCGGTGCTCGATCTCGGGCCTTATTACATCGCCAACCTCATCAACCTGATCGGTCCGGTGAAACGTGTCGCCGCGCTTTCCTCGATGGCGAGCGAGACGCGCACCATCACCAGCGCGCCGCGCAACGGCGAGATCATCCCGGTCAAGACGCCGACCAACATCCATGCGCTGCTCGAATTCCAGAACGGCGCGACGATCACGCTTTCGGCAAGCTGGGATGTCTGGTCGCACCGCCACGCCCACATGGAACTCTACGGCACCGAAGGATCGCTGTTCGTGCCGGATCCAAACTTCTTCGGCGGCACGGTCGAGGCAAGCGGGCGCGACAAGAACATCCAGCCTCTCGAAATGTGGGACCACCCCTTCGCGGTCAACAACTGGGATCACCCGCAAGGGCCGATTTCCAACTACCGCACGGCCGGTCTCGCCGACATGGCGAACGCCATCCTCAACGGCCGCGATGCACGCTGCTCGCTCGACCGTGCACTTCACGGCGTCGATGTGATGGTGTCGATCCTGAAGTCCGGCGAGGAGGGGCGGTTCGTCACGCTTTCGACCACCTGCATGCAGCCGGCGTCACTCGGTATCGAAGAGGCACGCGCACTCCTGCGCTGAGCGTGAGTAAGCTTCCCTCCCGGCAACCCTCCCCACAAGGGGAGGGAAGACCCTGCCGCACCCGTGTTCCGAGCGATCGAGCGCGGGTGCGCCGTATTGTCGTATTGGAAGTAGACCGCGAGCGCGAGGCATACGCGATCAAGCTCCGCCCCTTGTGGGGAGGGGTTGGGGAGGGGTATCAAGCCCCCATCCGAAACGAAGGAAGATCACACATGGCCTGGCAACCGGCGGAAAACCGATACGAGAAGATGAAATACAACCGCTGCGGCAGGAGCGGACTGAAGCTGCCGGCAATCTCCCTCGGACTGTGGCACAATTTCGGTGGCGACACGCCGCATGACCGCAAAGTGGACATGTGCCGCACCGCCTTCGATCTCGGGATTACCCATTTCGATCTCGCCAACAACTACGGTCCGCCACCCGGATCGGCCGAAACCGCCTTCGGCGAAATCATGCGCACCGACTTCGCCGGTCTGCGCGACGAACTGATCATCTCCTCCAAGGCCGGCTATGACATGTGGCCGGGGCCGTATGGCGAGTGGGGCAGCCGCAAATATCTGATCGCTTCCTGCGATCAGAGCCTGAAGCGGATGGGCCTCGACTATGTCGACATCTTCTATTCCCACCGCTTCGATCCGGAAACGCCGCTCGAGGAGACCTGCGGCGCGCTCGACCATATCGTCCGCTCGGGCCGGGCGCTCTATGTCGGTATCTCCTCCTATAATTCGCAGCGCACCCGCGAGGCGGCGGCGATCCTCAAGGATCTCGGCACGCCATGCCTGATCCACCAGCCGAGCTATTCCATGCTCAACCGCTGGGTCGAGGACGACGGGCTCGTCGATACGCTTGAAGATCTCGGTATCGGTTCGATCGTCTTCTCGCCGCTTGCCCAGGGCATGCTGACGACGAAGTATCTGAACGGCATCCCGGACGACAGCCGCGCGGCGCAGAACCACTTCCTCAAGAAGGACTTCATTCGCCCGGCCATCATCGACAATATCCGCAAGCTGAACGGGATCGCCGAACGCCGCGGCCAGACGCTGGCGCAGATGGCGCTTGCATGGGTGCTGCGCGGCGGCCGCATCACATCTGCTCTGATCGGCGCCAGCCGTTCCGCGCAGATCGTCGATTGCGTAAGGGCGCTCGAGAACGACACCTTCACGGCGGAAGAACTGGCCGGAATCGATCTCTATGCCCGCGAGGCCGATATCAATCTCTGGGCTTCGTCGGCCGAGCGCTGATCCAGCGAATGCGTTGATTTGCCTGGATTTTAGGCAACTTAAAACGGTCTCCGGCGTCTTAGACAAAAGTCGAAGATGGCGCCGGAAAACCGCTGCTGGACATGGATTAGTGAATATGTATGGTGCAGTGGTGCCGGTTCCGCTTGCCCGACTTTTTCGTGTGCGCGGCCGGCAAAACGAGGAGAAGTGAGCTCTCGACGCGCTGGAGCGGGCCGAGGACGAGTTCGGCGGGGAGATGTCGCGAGAGCGGTCGCAACCGTCATGGCGGGAAATAGGGAGGAATTATGGATCGCCGTTCATTCATCAAACACGCGAGCATCGGCGGCCTGGGTGCGGCTGCCGCTACGGCGCTCGCATCGCCGGCCATCGCGCAGGCAAACCCGAAGATCAACTGGCGTCTTGCCTCGTCGTTCCCGAAATCGCTCGACACGATCTACGGCGGCGGTGAGGTGCTGTCGAAATACGTTTCCGAGGCGACAGACGGCAATTTCCAGATTCAGGTTTTCGCCGCCGGCGAAATCGTTCCCGGTCTGCAGGCCGCTGACGCCGCTGCTGCAGGAACCGTCGAGGCCTGCCACACGGTTGCCTATTATTATTGGGGCAAGGACCCGACCTGGGCGCTCGGCGCTGCAGTGCCCTTCGCGCTCAACGCGCGCGGCATGAACGCCTGGCACTATCATGGCGGCGGTATCGACATCTTCAACGAGTTCCTTGCGACCCAGGGCCTCGTCGGCTTCCCGGGCGGGAACACCGGCGTGCAGATGGGTGGCTGGTTCCGCAAGGAGATCAAGACCGTTGCGGACATGCAGGGCCTGAAGATGCGCATCGGCGGCTTCGCCGGCAAGGTCGTCGAAAAGCTCGGCGTAGTGCCGCAGCAGATCGCCGGCGGCGATATCTATCCGGCCCTCGAAAAGGGTACGATCGACGCCGCGGAGTGGGTCGGTCCGTATGACGACGAAAAGCTCGGCTTCTACAAGGTTGCGCCGTACTACTACTATCCCGGTTGGTGGGAAGGCGGCCCGACGGTGCATGCCATGTTCAACAAGGCGGCTTTCGACGGCCTGCCGAAGAACTATCAGTCGCTGCTGCGCACCGCCTGCCAGGCGACCGACGCGAACATGCTGCAGAAGTACGATTATCTGAACCCGTCGGCCATCAAGCGTCTTGTGGCTGCCGGCGCGAAGCTCAGCCCGTTCAGCGCGGAAATTCTGTCCGCCTGTTTCGACAAGGCGAACGAAGTCTATGCGGAGATGGAAGCTTCCAACCCGACCTTCAAGAAGATCTGGGACTCGATCAAGGCCTTCCGCGCCGAGTACTTTCTCAACGCGCAGATTGCCGAGTACAACTACGACACCTTCATGATGATCCAGCAGCGGAACGGCAAGATCTGAGCCGCTCCGATCATTGCAGAAACGAAAACCCCGGAGCTTGGCCCCGGGGTTTTTCTTTGTGCCGACAATGGATGAAACTGGATCGCCGATCCGAGATTGCTAAGAGCGACCCCATGTGGAACCGCTCTATGCTTTGATCGCCTAGTTGAACGAAGGCGGCGCGCTGAGATCCGGCGCCGGCTTGTTCTGCTGGGCAGGTGCGCCGTTTTGCTGAGCTGGCGCGTTGTTCGGCTGGGCCGGTTGCTGACCGCCGTCGAGCGGGCTGCCGCCCGGCAGCTGCAGGCCGCCTGGAAGGCCGAGACCGCCGCCGTTGTCGGGCAGCGTGAGTCCGCCGCCACCCGCTCCGAAGCCGGGAACCTCGATCTTGATGGTGGACGGATCGACGTCCGCGCCGGTTCCCTTGTAGTGCATGACCATCTGCGGGAACATGATCGTTAGCGCCACCATGAGGATCTGGATGCCGACGAAAGGCACCGCACCCCAGTAGATCTGGCCCGTGGTGACCGGTTGCGTCATCTTGCCGGTCACCTTGTCGAGGTAGGGCACCCTGGCCGCGACCGAGCGCAGGTAGAAGAGCGCGAAGCCGAACGGCGGGTGCATGAAGCTCGTCTGCATGTTGATGCCGAGCAGCACGCCGAACCAGATCAGATCGATTCCGAGCTTGTCGGCTGCTGGTGCGAGCAGCGGCACGATGATGAAGGCGAGCTCGAAGAAATCTAGGAAGAACGCCAGGAAGAAGACCAGCAGGTTGACCGCAATCAGGAAGCCGGTCTCGCCGCCCGGCATCGCAGTCAACAGATGTTCCACCCAGATATGCCCGTTGACGCCGTAGAAGGTCAGCGAGAAGACGCGCGCGCCGATCAGGATGAACAGCACGAAGGCGGAAAGGCGCGTCGTGGCGGCCAGCGCCCCGCGCACGACATCGAGGCTTAGCCGGCTCTTCGCAGCCGCCATGATCAGGGCGCCGACCGCGCCCATGGCTCCGCCTTCCGTCGGCGTCGCGATGCCGAGGAAGATCGTGCCGAGCACGAGGAAGATCAGCGCCAGCGGCGGGATCAGGACGATGATGACCTGCTGGGCCAGCCGCGACAGTGCATTGATCTTGAGCGTCCGGTCGATGAGAGCGACGATGTAGATGACCACGACGCCGACCGTCGCCCCGAGGATGTCCGCGTTCTCGCCCTGCGTTGGGGAAAGATAGACGTGGGCGGCGTAGGCGATGCCCGCTGCCACAACGAGGGCCACGATGAGCGATGCAACGCCTGAGCCTAGCGTGCGGGCCTCCAGCGGCAGCGCCGGCATCGAGTCGCGCTTCAGGAATGACATCAGCAGAACATAGCCCATATACAGGCCCGTCAGTACGAGACCCGGGATGAGGGCGCCGGCATACATGTCGCCGACAGAGCGGCCGAGCTGGTCGGCAAGGACGATCAACACCAGCGACGGCGGGATGATCTGGGCGAGCGTGCCGGAGGCGGCGATGACGCCCGAGGCGACGCGCCGGTCATAGCCGTAGCGCAGCATGATCGGCAGCGAGATCAGCCCCATGGCGATGACCGAGGCCGCAACCACGCCGGTGGTTGCCGCAAGCAGAGCGCCGACGAAGATCACCGCATAGGCAAGACCGCCGCGGACGGGGCCGAAGAGCTGGCCGATCGTGTCGAGCAGGTCCTCGGCCATGCCCGACTTTTCAAGCACGATGCCCATGAAGGTAAAGAAGGGGATGGCGAGCAACGTGTCGTTGGACATCACCCCCCAGAACCGTTCCGGCAGCGCGTTGAGCAACGGCCAGGAAAGGTTTATCGAATCCGAAAGCGGCGCAAGCTCCACGCCGATGATGAAGAACAGGAGGCCGTTCGCGGCGAGCGAGAAAGCGACGGGATAACCCAGCATCAGGAACACGATCAGCGATACGAACATGATCGGTGCCAGGTTTTCAGCGATGAACTCAATCACGAGCGCACCTCCGGACCTACAGCTTCGTCAAGTGGCGCATGCGTCGGCACATAGGGGGTGGGATCGTCCATGTTTCCCGTCATGATCGCGATCTTCTTGATGATTTCAGAAACACCCTGCAGGGCGAGCAGCACAAAGCCGATGAGCAGGATGGCCTTTGCCGGCCAGATGATCAGTCCGCCGGCGCTGGATGAGCCTTCGCCCGACACATAGGACATGCGGACATAGGGCACGAGATAATAGAGCATGAGCAGCACGAACGGCATCAGGAAGAACACGTGACCGAAGAGATCGATCCAGTGCTGCACGCGACGCGAGAAGCTGCCGTAGACGACATCGATGCGGATGTGTTCGTTCTGGCTCAGCGTATAGGCGGCGGCGAACATGAAGGCTGCGCCGAAGAGGTACCATTGCGCCTCGAGCCAGGCATTCGATGACATGTTGAAGACTTTTCGGATGACGGCATTGCCGGCGCTGACGAGCACGGCAACCAGAATGAGCCAGCCGACCGCCTTGCCGATATTCTCGGTGACGATGTCAATCAATCGGCTGAAGCCGAGTAAGGGTTTCATCAAGATCCTCCCCGCAGTGGCTGTTTTTATCTTTTGCCAAGCACAGCCACAGTGCCGATTTCAAGCCTCCTTTCAAGTCTGATGCCTGTTTTTCCAGGGGCGGGGCGGGGTCTCAGACGAAAGTCGAATATGAGCCGGCGGAAAATGCCTAAGACTTAGGCACAAGAGCGTGGAGATCGCCGTTTGCTCCACACGAGCGCTCCACAGAAGGGACACCGATTTCGCCGACGTTGAGGCGATTCGGGAGCGGTATAATTCGTCCTGGGCCTTCCTGCACAGGAACCAGCGTGACGGCTCTTGAAACGGTTCGGAGTTTCGGGCTGGATGCGCTCGCCGAGAATCTGGGGAGGATGCAAGACATGGCCGCGATTATCCGCAACCCGATCCTGCCGGGTTTCAACCCGGACCCGTCGATCTGCCGCGTCGGCGACGATTATTACATCGCAACCTCGACCTTCGAATGGTTCCCGGGCGTGCAGATCCATCATTCGCGCGATCTCGTGAACTGGCGGCTCGTGCGCCGGCCGCTGGAGCGCGCAAGCCAGCTCGACATGCGCGGCAATCCCGACAGCTGCGGCATCTGGGCGCCGTGCCTTTCCTATTCCGATGGGCTGTTCTGGCTGGTCTATACCGACGTCAAACGCTTCGACGGCAATTTCAAGGACGCGCACAACTACATCGTCACGGCCGAAGCCGTGGAGGCGACCTGGTCCGATCCGGTGTACGTCAACTCCTCCGGCTTCGACCCCTCGCTCTTTCATGACGATGACGGCCGCAAGTGGTTCCTCAACATGCAGTGGAACCACCGCACGGAGAGCTTCGGCGGCGCGCCAAAGAGCCCGGCCTTTGATGGCATCCTGCTGCAGGAATGGGACGAGCGCACGCGTCGCCTCGTCGGTCCGGTCAAGAACATCTTCGCCGGGAGCTCGCTCGGCCTGGTCGAGGGGCCGCATCTCTTCAAACGCAACGGCTGGTACTATCTGACGACAGCAGAAGGCGGGACGGGCTATGACCATGCGGTGACGATGGCGCGTTCGCGCAGCATCGACGGGCCCTACGAGATGCATCCGAATACCCATCTCATTACCTCGAAGGACCATCCGGAGGCCCTGCTGCAGCGAGCCGGTCACGGCCAATATGTCGAAACGCCGGATGGTCAGGCCTATCACACCCATCTCTGCGGCCGGCCGCTGCCGCCGCAACGGCGCTGCACCCTCGGCCGCGAGACGGCGCTGCAGAAATGCGTCTGGCGCGAGGATGGCTGGCTTTACCTCGAAAACGGCGGCACGGTTCCGGACGTCACCGTGCCAGCGCCGGGGCAGACGAGTGTCGTCGCCCGGCAGACCGTGGTCGATACGGATTTCGACCAGGCCGAGCTCCCCTCCGAGTTCCAGTGGTTGCGCACGCCTGTGACCGACCGGATCTTCTCGCTGACGCGGCGGGAAGGCCACCTCCGGCTCTTCGGGCGGGAAAGCATCGGCAGTTGGTTCGAGCAGGCGCTGGTGGCGCGGCGGCAGGAGCATCATTCGTTCCGGACCGAGACAATGGTCGAGTTCGCGCCGCAGACCTATCAGCAGGTGGCCGGCCTGACGCATTACTACAACAGGCACAAGTTCCATGCATTGGGTGTCACCTGGCACGAGAAGCTCGGACGGGTCGTTACGATTCTTTCCTGCCCCGGCGATTTTCCGCACGGCCGCCTGCAGTTCCCGGCCGGCAGTGGCGTCGCGGTTCCGGATGGCCCGATCCACCTCGCGATGGAAGTGCGGGACAACGATCTTCAGTTCCTCTGGCGGGCGACCGATCGGGACACATGGCAGGCGATCGGTCCCATACTCGATGCCGGCGTTGTTTCAGACGAAGGCGGTCGCGGGGAGCACGGCTCCTTCACCGGCGCCTTCGCCGGCATGTTCGCCTTCGACACCTCGGGAAGCGCCCTGTCGGCGGATTTCGATCGGTTTCGTTACGAGGCACTTGCCTGAGCGAATTCAATTTATAAGAAAACAATCATAAACGCTGATTATCATTACATAATTGTAATGCGGCGTTTCATATTCGGTTCAGAAATGGAGTTCTAGTTTCGAGGGGCAGACAACAAAAGGAAGCCCCCTCATGAAACGTCTCATCATTGCTCTGGTCGCCAGTTCCTTCCTCGCAAGCCCCATGGCTCTCGCCCAGCCGTCCGGATCCTTCGAGGTTGCACAGGCGCATGACCGTTATCGGTCCAAGTCTGTCGACCGCCACGTACACAAGCGCGTCGAGAAGACCGTCGAAAAGCGGGTGATCATCAAGAAGCATCGCTGGGCGCGCGGCCATCGGCTGAGCCCTGCCGAGCGCCGCCACATGGCTTATGTCCGCGACTACCGCCGTTATAAGCTGCGCACACCGCCGCGCGGCCAACAATGGGTGCGCGTCGACAATAACTTCCTGCTGATCAGCCTTGCAACCGGGGTGATCGTCGGTCTTGCCGGCGCTCACTGAGACGGGAATGAAGAGAAAGGCGGGCTTTGGCAGCCCGCCTTCGCCGCCTTGGGAGGACGACTTCAGCTCGCCGAAGCGAGGCAGGATTTCATCGAAGCGCCGATATTCTCCATCATCTGGAAATAGAGATCCGGCCCGGCATCGAGCGTTGCCGCCTCAGGGTCGAGTGTTCCGGATTTCGCCGGTGTGCCCTCGATGACGACATTGATCAGCTTCGGCTCGAACTGGGGTTCGGCAAAGACGCAGGTCGCGCCCAGTTCCTTGATCTTGGCACGGATCTCCGAAAGCCGTTCGGCGCCGGGCAGCACTTCGGGACTGACGGTAATGGAGCCGGCGACCCGGACCTTGTAGCGATGTTCGAAATACTGGTAGGCATCGTGGAAGACGACGAAGGGCTTGTCCTGGACCGGCGCGACCGTCTCCGCGAGATGCTTGTCCAGCGCATCCAGCCTTTGGTTGAGCTTGGCCAGATTGGCCGCGTAGGCGGCGGCATTTTCCGGGTCTACTTCGGCGAGTGCCTTTTCGATCTCGGCGGCCATGGCCTTGGCGTTCATCGGATCGAGCCACATATGCATGTCGAATTCGCCTTCCGCATGGTCGTGCTCGTGGGCGGCTACCTGTTCGCCGGCATGCTCTTCGTGTCCTGCGTGGGCCGCTTCCTCGGCGCCGTGATCTTCGCCTTCATGGCCCTCGTCGTCATGCGCCTCGAACGCGCCGCCCTCGCGGAATTTCAGCTTCTCGAGGCCGGGCGCCTCACCGAGCTCCACCACCTTGGCGTTGCTGCCGAGCGCTTCGAGCGGTTTGTCCAGGAAGGCTTCGAGTCCGTGGCCGACCCAGAACACCACTTTTGCCGCCTGCAGTGCAGCGGCATTCGACGGCTTCATGTTGTAGGTATGCGGCGAGGCTCCGCCTTCGACGATCAATGACGGTTCGCCGACACCCTCCATGATCGATGCGACCAGCGAGTGGACAGGCTTGATGGAAGCCACCACATTGGGTCCGTCCGCCCAGGCGGGCGAGAAAAGGAAGACGGTGGATGCAAAGAGCAGGACAGGCGTCGATCTCATCGGGGTCTCCGGGCTTCACAGGTTCAAGGTGTTAGGCAGCCTTTGCGCATTGGATGTTGCGCAGCATTGCCATGTAATGTTATTACATCAATTGCGTTATGCTATAACGTGTGCGATAGCCAGTGGCAACCATCAATCCGGAATTTTTCGATGCTGAATTTCCGATCGCCAGAAACGAGGCCGCTCGTCAGCCTCAGTAACACCGGGGTCCGCCGGAACGGGCGATGGCTCGTTCGCGGCGTCGAGTTTTCGATCAGCCGCGGCGAGATCGTCACCCTCATCGGGCCGAACGGGTCTGGAAAATCGACGACGGCGAAGACGGCGATCGGCGTCATGAAGCCGGACGAGGGATACGTCGAGCGCATCGGTGGGCTCAAGGTCGGATATGTGCCGCAGAAGCTTGCCATCGACTGGACCTTGCCCTTGACAGTCGAGCGGCTCATGACGCTGACGGGTCCCTTGAAGGGACGCGAAATAGAAGAGGCGCTCGCCGCAACCGGCATGCTCCATATGGCGAAGGCCGAGGTGCAGCATCTTTCGGGGGGCGAGTTCCAGCGCGCGCTGCTTGCCCGCGCAATCGCCCGCAAACCTGACCTGCTTGTTCTCGACGAGCCGGTGCAGGGCGTCGATTTCTCCGGCGAGATCGCGCTTTACGAACTCATCAAGCAGATCCGCAATCGCACCGGCTGCGGGATCCTGCTGATCTCGCACGATCTTCATATCGTCATGGCGGAGACCGATACGGTCGTCTGCCTCAATGGTCATGTCTGCTGCCGCGGCACGCCGCAGGCGGTGAGCCAGAGCCCCGAATATCTGAAGCTCTTTGGCCGGCGGGCAGCGGGCACGCTCGCGGTCTACAGCCACCATCACGACCATACGCACCTGCCGGACGGGCGCGTGCTGCATGCGGACGGCAGCATCACCGAAAGCTGCTTCCCGGGCGACGGCCATCATCACCATGAGGAAGGCGAAGACGTGCACGACCACGATCCGGACTGCGGCTGCGGCCATCACGCGCGGCTCCACGGCTACGAACAGCCGGAGAAGCGCGATGCTTGACGATTTCTTCATCCGCGCGCTCGTCGCCGGAATCGGCATCGCCATCGTCGCCGGGCCGCTCGGCTGCTTCGTCATCTGGCGGCGCATGGCCTATTTCGGCGATACCATGGCCCATTCGGCGCTGCTCGGCGTGGCGCTGTCGCTGCTCCTCGAACTCAACCTCATGGTCAGCGTCTTTATCGTCGCCTCCGTCGTCTCGCTGCTGCTCTTGTTCCTGCAGAAGCGCGGCGCGCTGTCGACGGATGCGCTGCTCGGCATCCTCTCGCATTCGGCGCTGTCGATCGGCCTCGTCATCGTCGCCTTCATGACCTGGGTGCGGATCGATCTGATCGGCTTTCTCTTCGGTGACATCCTTGCCGTTTCCGAGGCCGACATCGACATCATCTGGGGCGGCGGCATTCTGGTCGTCTTCGCGCTCGTCTATCTCTGGCGGCCGCTGCTTGCCTCGACCGTCAATCCGGAACTGGCGGAAGCCGAAGGCCTGCGGCCCGACAGGGCGCGGCTTTTCTTCATGTTGCTGATGGCGCTGGTGATCGCCATTGCGATGAAGATCGTCGGCATTCTGCTGATCACGTCGCTTCTGATCATCCCGGCGGCGACCGCACGGCGCTTTGCCGGCTCGCCGGAGATCATGGCCGTTCTTGCCTCGCTGATCGGCGCGCTCGCCGTTGCCGGCGGGCTTTTCGGCTCGCTCCACTTCGACACCCCGTCGGGACCATCTATTGTGGTTGCGGCGCTTGCGCTGTTCGTGCTGAGTCTCCTGCCGGTCGGCAGAAGGCTCGAAAGCGCTTCACATTTTTCGAACGGAGGGCACCAGTGATGGCCACGCCGCAATTGACGAAAAACCAATCGCTGGTGATGGGAGCGCTGGCCCATTCGGAAGGCCCGATGAGCGCCTATACCATTCTCGACAAGCTGCGCGACCAGGGATTTCGCGCGCCTCTGCAGGTCTATCGCGCGCTCGACAAGCTGCTCGAATACGGTCTCGTCCACCGGCTGGAAAGCCTGAACGCCTTCGTTGCCTGCACCTGCCCTGATGACCACGAACATGATCGCGGCGTCACCGCCTTCACCATCTGCGAGGGCTGCGGCCAGGTGACGGAGTTTCACGACGAAGCGATCGAAGAGCGCCTTTCGACCCTCGTGCGGGGGCAGAACTTCAAGACCGAGAAGACGACGATCGAGATCCGCGGGCACTGCAGCAGCTGCGCCTGACCGGCAGAATAGTGCTGCGGCGTCCTTTGACGACGCTCAGTCCAGCCGCGTCAGTTGGGCGGCATAGCGCTGCGAGTTCTTCACGTAATGTTCGGCGGAACGCTTCAGCCGCTCGACCGCGGCGTCATCCAGCGTGCGGATCACCTTGGCCGGCGAACCGACGATCAGCGAATTGTCCGGAAATTCCTTGCCTTCGGTGACGAGCGCATTGGCGCCGACGAGGCAGTTCCTGCCGATTTTCGCGCCGTTCAACACGGTCGCGCCCATGCCGATCAGCGAGTTGTCGCCGATCGAGCAGCCGTGGATGATTGCCCGATGACCGATGGTGCAGCCTTCGCCGATCGTCGTCGGGAAACCGGGGTCGACATGGACGATCACGGCCTCCTGGATGTTCGTGCGCGCACCGATGCGGATCGGCTCGTTGTCGCCGCGCAGCGTCGCGCCGAACCAGATGCCGACATCCTCGCCGATTTCCACCTGTCCGATGACGTTGGCGTCGGGGGCGACCCAGTAGCTGCCTTCCGCCGGCTTTTGCGGCCGCAGCGGTCCGAGTGCGAAGAACGGCATGCGTGTTTCCTTCCTGGCTACTGCATGTTTCCTCATATCCTAGCCGATTCAAGGATAAAACATGCGGTAATTCAAAGTGCTACAGCGCCCTTTTGCGCGGCTGATAAGACGCGAGGCGCTGCAGGCGTTAGACCACGGTGACCGAGAGCGCGGCGATGCCATCGACGCCGCAGGTGACGATGTCGCCGCGCCGAACCGGCCCGACGCCTGCGGGTGTTCCGGTCATGATCACGTCGCCCGGCGCAAGCGTAAAGGTCCCGGAAAGCTCGGCGATGATCTCGGGTACCTTCCAGATCATCTGGTCGAGATCGCCCTGCTGACGCAGTTCGCCGTTGACCTTCAGCCAGATATTGCCATTGACCGGATGGCCGATCGCTTCCGCCGGCACGATCTCCGAGACCGGTGCGGAATGCTCGAAGGCCTTGGCGGCCGCCCACGGCTTGCCGGCCTTCTTCGCCTCCGCCTGCAGGTCGCGGCGCGTGAAATCGATGCCGACGGCGTATCCATAGACGTGGTTGACCGCTTCCTCGACGGGAATGTCGGCGCCGCCGCTGCGCAAGGCGACGATCAGTTCCACCTCGTGGTGCACGTCGGAGGAGCGCGGCGGGTAGGGGAAGTTCGCGCCCGGCGGCAACAGGTTGTCCGGATTCTTCTGGAAGAAGAATGGCGGTTCGCGGTCGGGATCATGTCCCATCTCGATCGCGTGGGCGGCATAATTGCGGCCGACGCAATAGACACGTCGGACCGGAAAGCCCACGAGGCTGCCGGAGATCGGCAGCAGCACGGGCGGCGAGGGCGGTATGACAGTTTCCATGAATCCCCTTCTACCGCGATTGATCCGGCAATGAAAATCGATCCTACTGCATGCCTCCTTGAATCGACTTCGGTTCAAGGACAAAGACATGCAGCATTTCAAAGTGCTACAGCGACTTACGCGTCTTAATCAGACGCGCAAAACGCCGCAACGCCCTCGCGTGTCGATTGGACGCGCGGCGCTGCGGCGAATCTGGAGCTGAACGTTAGCAGCCGGAACGGCTGCCGCAAAAGGCAAAGTATACCGAGGGCTTGATGCGGTGGCTGCGATCAGGCGCAGCGCACATAGTCTCTAAGCTGGTCGCGGGTCAGAAACCGGCCGTCCGAGCGCGAATTGAGTTCCGGGTGGCTGTATTCGAGGCTGGGTACTTCGGGAAGTTCAAGGGCCTGGCGGACGGTCATGATGCCGATATCCTTGCGGCCGCTTTCGCGCTTCATGCTCACTTCGACTATGCGATAGAGATGGCTTTCGCTCATGGTGGCTCTCCCGTTTTATTTTTTCCCTTTTGGTGTGGACTAAAGCTCTCCGAAATGGGTTTTTGTGAGGCACCTCAGAATATAGCGGCAAGAAATGAAGGCTTCGCGACAGAAATCGGGCAGTTTCGCGAAGATTTCTGTGTCATTTCGAGATGCATGGGAACGAAAAAGTAGTACATTTCCGCCGGCGCTCGCTTCGGTCGGAAACTAATCTATGCGCAGACAGGCCGGGGCCCGGTTACCACGGAAACAAACAACAACGTCTTGCCGATTCGCGCGATATCGCACGTAACGCCGCGCGTCGATGCCTCAATGAGGCTCCAGATGCGCCTCCTTGGCGGCCGAAATAAAGAGCTTGCGCGCTTCTTCGACGGTACGGCGGCCCGCGATCGCAGCGCGACAGGCGCTGCGGGCGGCGACGTAGTAAGGTCCACGGTGGGGCCATTGGTCCGCCAGGCACCTGAGCGCGTCGGACGGTCCCTTGACCGTGCGCACGTCATTACCGGTCAATCCAAGTTCAATCGGATGGCTCCACAACACTTGATGCATGCTTCTCCTCCTTGAGATCATGGACAACAACGTCGTCAGCCAGGTCCAGGTTCCGCGCTCCTCGGACGCGCACCTTAAGCCAGGCCCTTCAATGTAGCGCAGGAATTACGGTTTGTCCGCTAATTTGCGGGCGTGTGTTTCCTTGGCCGCGCGACGTCGCCGCGGGGCGCGGGGCTGGTGGAATTCCCGGCCGACGGGAGTTCCTGCCGGCTGAGGAACCATCGGCCTTCACATGGGTTTTGCTTCGGCAAGCTCGGAGGGGAGCGCCTTGATGATTGCCCCGGACTTTGAGGAGCCGGAGCGGACTGCCCCCAATGAGTTATCCGTGGTGGATCGCGCGCCATGTTGACAGGGCGCGAGGATCTTCTGTCGCATTAGGAAAGCAAAGATGTGGACGAAATCACTTGTTGCCGAAATTCTCGGCGAACCGTCGCTGTCGCAGACCGCCGGCAGCAGTCTGGCACAATTCGAATGGAGGAACCGCGTCATCGTCATCTTCTCCGACCTGACGAACGAGAAGGCGGCGCGGCAGGAGAAGCTGCTTCTTGCCAAGCACCGCGAACTTGCACGCCATGATGTTGTGGTCCTGCGCGTGCGGGACGGCTGCGTCGTACCCCTCTACGGAGCGGGCGGCGACCTCGACGCACGCCAGATCCGCGAAGATCTGGACGTGAACGAGGTTCGCGACTTCACGGTTGTGGTCGTGGGAAGAGATGGATCGGTGAGACTTCACGCAAACGAGCCGAAGAAACCGGATGAGCTTTTCGCTTTGTTCGAGGGAGGCAACGCGGCGCCGAACCGCCATGCGCCCGAGGGTTGATGCGGAACGCAGCCGCGGGAGGTCAATGCAACGTCCTTGAAGCCGCTGTCGAGACGCCTTGCTTCATTTCGGCGTCCAAGCGCATGGCCATCACATAGTCCTCGGTCAATTCCATCAGGGCCAGCGCGATCTCCTGCCACGTCCAGCCTTCGCTTTCGGCCAAGGCGATCAGCAGGTGGAAATCGTCATCCAGCGCGCGTTGGCATTCAAGATCGCGGTCGGGATGATCGTGGCCGATGTTTTGTGCAAGCGCTTTAGGCATTGTTCCTCCTTGCTCCGAAAAGGAACTCCGGGAGCATCCGGGTGGTTCCATCGTGGCGAGCCCTTTTCCTGGAGAATACGTGACGGATGGCGGAATGGTTGCAGCAGCCGGCGCGCGGTTGGAAGAGCCAGCGGCCCGTCGCGCGAACACCGGGAAGGTGCCGAACGGAGTGTCGCTTACCGGCGGCATTCAGCGACGGCTGCAGTCTCGCTTTACCTGGATTTGCGCGGTATAAGACCGCACCCTAATTCTGCACTGCCGCTTCGATATGGCTCCGGCCGCGACAGATCCGTCCTGGCGCCTGGGCATCGTGCGAACCGATAAGACGTGAGAGACTTGCCGTCAATGGCTGACAATCCGGGAAATGCCCGATACTTCAAGGCGCCCATCTTCGCCGTGGCGCCGATGATCGATTGGACAGATCGTCACTACCGCTTCTTCGCGCGGCAGCTGTCGCGCCATGCGCTGCTCTATACGGAGATGATCGTCGCCGACGCGATCCTGCGGGGCGACCGCGAAAAGCTGCTCGGCCATGACGCCTCGGAGAACCCGGTCGCCTTGCAACTCGGCGGCAATGATCCCGCGAAGATGGCGGAGGCCGCGCGGATAGGCGAAGGCTTCGGCTACGATGAGATCAACATGAATGTCGGCTGCCCGTCCGACCGGGTGCAGTCGGGCACCTTCGGCGCCTGCCTGATGCAGGAGCCGGCGCTCGTCGCCGAATGCGTCGCGGCGATGAAGGCGGCGGTCAGTATTCCCGTCACAGTCAAATGCCGCATCGGCGTCGACGACCAGGACCCGGAACTGGCGCTGCGCGAACTCGTCGCACGCGCGAAGGATGCCGGCACGGATGCCGTCTGGGTGCATGCGCGCAAGGCCTGGCTGCAAGGCCTGAGCGCCAGGGAAAACCGCGAGATCCCACCGCTCGACTACGGCCTCGTGCATCGGCTGAAAGCGGAACACCCGAATCTTTTCATAGGCCTCAACGGCGGTCTTCAGACACTGGATCAGGCGCTCTCGCATCTGGATCGCCGCCTGTTGCCGCCCGGTGCGGCCATCGCCCCAGCCCTCGAAGTCGAAGCTGGACAAGCGCTGGACGGAGTCATGCTCGGCCGCGCCGCCTATCACGACAGCGGCCTCCTGACCGCTGCCGACGGTTATTTCGCCCATCCTCTGACAGGTGCCGCGCCGGACCCGATCGAGCCGAACACCTTCTCCGATCGCCACCATCGCCTGTCGCTCGATTTCTGGGCCGGCATGCGCGACGCGATGGCGGACTACGCCGCCACCCATATTGGCAGCGGCGGGCGGCTGATCCACGTCACCCGGCACATGGTCGGCCTTTTCCAGGGCTGGCCCGGCGCCCGGCGCTACCGCCAGATCCTTTCCGCCGAAGCCACACGCAAGGGCGCCGGTCCGGAGGTGATCCACGCCGCCTTCGACGCCGTGTTCGAGGCTGCGACCGCGAGGCAGGCGGCGGAGTAGGGTACGGGCCGGTCTTTCTGGCCCAACGTCCCGCTCCTCATTTCTGTGCTCGTCGCAGGAAACCAGTGCGCCCAACTGCGCGAAATGCCTAGGCTGGAGCCATCAGTACCCCCTCTGCCCTGCCGGGCATCTCCCCCACAAGGGGGGAGATCGGCCCGAAGCACAGCCCTGCCCGACGGGAAACCGAACCCCATGAACGCCGAATTCAACGATGCACAGTACTCAATTGGTTGAGCGGGACATCGCCGCTTGCCGATCTCCCTCCTTGTGGGGGAGATGCCCGGCAGGGCAGAGGGGGGTGGCGCCCAGACCAACTCGCAGATGTGCCCCCCGCGATCGTCTCTACGATCCAGTGGATCGCTTTTCGCCATGAGCACACGAATCCAGACCTTTTTGGTCGAGCGAATCATTCAACAACGCGGACGCCGTGGCTGGATTCTTGTGACACAGGAAATGAGGGCAGGATCGCGTGATGCACTCTTCGTAAGCGCCACCCAACAAAAAAACGGCGCCTCTTGCGAAGCGCCGTTCTTCAAATTCCGTCGGAAACGTCCGGCTTAGAGAGCCTGGAGGTTGACGGCCTTCGGGCCCTTGCCCATGCGATCCGGCTCGGTGTCGAAGGCAACCTGCTGGCCGTCCTTCAGGGTTGCGAGGCCGGCGGCCTGAACGGCGGAGATGTGGACGAATACGTCCTTAGCGCCGCCGTCCGGCGTGATGAAACCAAAGCCCTTGTCCTGGTTGAAGAATTTTACGATGCCCTTGGTGGCCATGGAAGAAGTCCTTTTCCTTCAGTCTGTCTTTTTTGCCGCAACCCAGCGCTTCAATAACACGTATCGGCTGCTGCAGGTAGTGTCCGCGCCCCCGGAGGGATGCGAACGGGTCGTCTTCAGTGCTATCGGCACTGAAAGGCGTCGAGTGGTCACGATATCGGGGAAAAGACGTCTACGATGCCGCTTGCGGCAGTCCCGGCGAATGGCCGGGCTCAAACGAAAGTCCAGTCTCCGGGATTGAAAACGCCCGAACGGTTTAGAAGTGGCAGTATTCGCGAAAAAAGGCAAGCGGAGAGTTTCTGGATGCCGCAACATCGGCCGCAACGCCTTGCCTCCGGCCGGTTGCGTGGTTTCCCTCGAACGCGCGTCGATCAGGAAATGTCGTGGATTGCCTCTTTCTAACCACATTTTCGTCCCGACGCTCGGCTGCAACCGCCGTGGGCTTGCTGCGGCCGCAGCGAACCGGTAGGTCTGAACCGGAAGGAATATCGCAGTTAATGAACGGGTGCCCCGCGTGATCGATCCCTATGTCCTCCTCGGAATTGAGCGCGACGCCGACGAGCGGGCGATCCGGACTGCCTATCGAAAGGCGGTGAAGACCGCGCATCCCGACCGCGGGGGCGATGCCGAGCAGTTCGGCAAGCTGCAGGCGGCCTATGATCTGCTCAAGGATCCGGTGCGGCGCAAGGTCTATGACGACACCGGCTACGATCCGCAGCTCGCCGACCCCAAGGACCTCAAGGGCCTGATGATGCTCGAAACGCTGGTCAACGATTTCATCCTCGACGAGCGCGAGCCCGGCAGCTTCGATCCCGTCGCGGCGATGCGGCGCAAACTCTCCGACGATATCGTCAAGAACCGCTTCCACATCCTCGAACTCGAGCGCCACCGCTCGCGTGTGCGCAAGCATGTCGACCGCCTCGGCCGGCGGCCGGAGACCGACGTGCTCGGCTCGATGCTCCGCGCCCGCAGCCAGTCGATCGCCGAGGCGATCAAGAACGCCGAGGCGCAGATCGAGGCGATCGAGCAGGCGTATCAGATGCTGGAGGGGTATTCGTATGAGCTGGAGGCGATCGAGGTGAAGGCGGCGGAGTAGGGGCAGGGTCGTTTCGATGTAAACGCGATAAACTCGTCCGCCTGGCCGCAGGAGCATGGCTCCGACGGGCCGCTCCGTCCTGTGTCTCGCGCGGTCGTTGCGTCGTTCGCCATGGCCCGCCGCTTCAAGGCGGCCTTTCTTTGATGGAAATGCGATGCGCGCTGGAGGGTATGTTTCAAGACGGACAGCCGGGTGATTAGCGGACCAAGCCCGGCGTCAACGTCGAGACCCGCTCCCTCCGCTGCATTTTGGGAACAGTGATGAGCAATTCGCGCCAGCCGTGATCGGCCGGCGCGACTTGCCCGTTCATCTGGCGTGGGCGTCGATCTCCCTAATCCTGATCGTCGGCGTCGCCGTCACCGCCGCCATCGCCGGGATCACGGTCACCGTTGTCCGGATCATCGTCGCCGTCGCCGGGGTCAGCGTCGCCGTCGCCGGGGTCATCGCCGCCGTTGTCGGGATCATCGTCGCCGTTGTCGGGATCATCGTCGCCGTTGCCGGGATCTTCGCCGCCGTTGTCGGGATCATCGTCGTCGTCGCCGGGACCATCGCCGCCGCCGCCGGGATCGCCACCACCGCCGCCGGGATTACCGCCACCGCCGCCGGGATTGCCACCGCCGCCGCCGGGATTGCCACCGCCGCCGCCCGGATTGCCACCGCCGCCGCCGGGGCCACCACCACCGCCGCCTGGGCTGCCGCCACCGCCGCCACCATCGCTACCGAAGCCTTCGGTGGAGGTCGTGGAGAAGGGGTTCCCAATAGCCGCCGTAGATAGCGGCGGACATTGGTTGATTTGGTCGGTTGTCAGGATATCGGCTCTGTTCCGAGCCACGCAGCAGGCCTCGTAGTTCGCCTCTGTCAGGGGGCTGCACTGTTCAGCCGTGAGTATCGGGCCCTCAAGGGCCTGGGCGCGTGCGGGAACCGCTGCCGGTGTTAAAAAACCGACCGACATCAGGGCCAGGCCGGTGCTCTTTAAAAGTACATCTCGGGTTTTCATGTTTCTCTCCCTAATTTAGTGAGCACTTAAATTCGCAACTCGCGGGAATGTTCCCTAAAAAATCAGGGGTTTTTGGAATCCCATGCTGCGCGGCAGTACCGGAGGTTTTCAGAGGGCTGTGAGAAGATCGCGAGCGCGCATGATCGTGCGTTTCTCACCCATGAACCGCGATGTGCTCGTCGAATCGAGATCGGCCGTGTTGCAGGCACAACACCGGGCCTTCGGTGCGGAACTGTGCCGGGGCAAGTGTTTCTGGAAGTAAGTTACGGATGTTCTCCCTCTTTCAGCGGGAGGTGCCCTGATAGGGTAGAGGAGGCGCTCGGCAGCGCAGGGTTTACGCCGGCCGCCGGCTATAATCGCGGCTCGCCGACCCCAAAAATCTCAGGGGCCTGATGATGCTCGAAACGCTGGTCAACGACTTCATCCTCGACGAGCGCGACCCCGGCACCTTCGATCCCGTCGCGGCGAAAACTCTCCGGACGATGTCGTCAAGAACCGCTTCCACATCCTCGAGCTCGAACGCCACCGCTGACGCGTCCGCAAACACCTCGACCGCTTCGGCCAGCGGCCGGAGACCGACGTGCTCAGATTTATACTCATTGCTTGAGCATTTGGACGAATTTCGCACTGTGCAGTAGAGCGCTGTAACCAACAAGCAATCTCACCGTCCCGGCCGCCCCGTCTTGCCTTTCGTCCGGCCCTTGCGTCGCTTCTCCTCCGCCGGATCCTCGTAAGACCCAGCACCCGGCTTCGCCCGCACTAGCGGCTTCTCCGGAACCTTCCCGGCCACCGGCTTTTCCGTCCGGCCGACGGTCATCTCGTCGAGCGTGTTCTTGCGGAACAGCGATTGCTCGCGAGCCGATTTGCCGGCAGGCACGGCCACGTCGCGGCCCATTTCGTCGAGGTCGGGCTTGCGGAAGAGCGGGCGTTCGGTGTCGGTACCCGGGCCCATGTTGTCGAGCGAAGGCTTGGCGAAGTAGCTCCCCGGCTTATCCCCCTCTGTCCTGCCGGACATCTCCCCCGCAGGGGGGGAGATTGGGCTGGGGGCAACCTTGCTGCCTCGCTTCCCAGCTTCTGCACTCCGCGCCTCTTCTCTTCGTTTCCCTGTCGCGCCTTCGGCGCTCCTCGCCTCTTCGCGCGCCATCGGATCGTCCAGCGCGGCAAGTTCCGCCGCCTTGAGGCGCTTGATCTCGTCGCGGAGGCGCGCGGCGGTTTCGAAGTCGAGGTCGGCGGCGGCGTCGCGCATCTGTTTTTCCAGCGCGTTGAGATGCGCCTGCAGATTGTTGCCGACGAGGTGGCCGCCGTCGGCGAAGCCCTTGCCGGAGATGCCGGAGATGTCGGCGCGGACGTGGTCGCGTTCGTAGACCGAATCGAGGATGTCGGAGATCTTCGCCTTCACCGATTCCGGCGTGATGCCGTGTTCGAGGTTGTAGGCCATCTGCTTTTCGCGGCGGCGGGCGGTTTCCTCCATCGCACGGCTCATGGAGCCGGTGATGGTGTCGGCATAGAGGATGACCTTGCCGTCGACGTTACGGGCGGCGCGGCCGATCGTCTGGATGAGCGAGGTTTCCGAGCGCAGGAAACCTTCCTTGTCGGCGTCGAGAATGGCGACGAAGCCGCATTCGGGGATGTCCAAGCCCTCGCGCAGGAGGTTGATGCCGACCAGCACGTCGAAGGCGCCGAGGCGGAGGTCGCGGATGATCTCGATGCGCTCCAAGGTGTCGATGTCGGAGTGCATGTAGCGCACCCGCACGCCCTGTTCATGCAGGTACTCGGTGAGGTCCTCGGCCATGCGCTTGGTGAGCACGGTAACGAGGGTGCGATAGCCGGCGGCGGCCGTCTCGCGGATTTCTCCGAGCACGTCGTCGACCTGCGTCTTGGCCGAGCGCACTTCGACCGGCGGGTCGATGAGGCCGGTCGGGCGGATCACCTGTTCGGCGAAGACGCCGCCGGACTGTTCCATCTCCCAGCCGCCGGGGGTGGCCGAAACCGCGATCGTGTCGGGGCGCATCGCGTCCCATTCCTCGAAGCGCAGCGGCCGGTTGTCCATGCAGGAGGGCAGGCGAAAGCCGTATTCGGCCAGCGTCGCCTTGCGACGGAAGTCGCCGCGATACATGCCGCCGATCTGCGGAATGGTGACGTGGCTTTCGTCGATGAAGATCAGCGCGTTGTCCGGAATATATTCGAACAGCGTCGGCGGCGGCTCGCCCGGCTTGCGGCCGGTCAGGTAGCGCGAATAGTTCTCGATGCCCTGGCAGGAGCCGGTGGCTTCGAGCATTTCGAGGTCGTAGCGGGTGCGCTGCTCCAGCCGCTGCGCCTCGAGCAGCCGGCCGGCGCGTTCCAACTCGGCGAGGCGGAAGATCAGTTCGTCCTTGATCGCCTTGATGGCGGCATTCAGCGTCGGGCGCGGCGTCACATAGTGCGAGTTGGCGTAGATTTTTACCGATTTCAGGTCGCCGGTCTTCTGGCCGGTCAGCGGATCGAACTCGGTGATCGAGTCGATCTCGTCGCCGAACATGGAGATGCGCCAGGCGGCATCCTCCAGGTGGGCGGGGAAGATCTCGATGGTGTCGCCGCGCACGCGGAAGGAGCCGCGCTGGAAATCCATGTCGCGACGCTTGTATTGCTGCGCCACGAGGTCGGCCAGCAATTGCCGCTGGTCGAGCCGGTCGCCGACACTCATCTGGAAGGTCATCGCCGTATAGGTCTCGACCGAGCCGATACCGTAGATGCAGGAGACCGAGGCGACGATCACGACGTCGTCGCGCTCGAGCAGCGAGCGCGTCGCCGAGTGGCGCATGCGGTCGATCTGCTCGTTGATCGAGGATTCCTTCTCGATATAGGTGTCCGAGCGCGGGACATAGGCTTCCGGCTGGTAGTAGTCGTAGTAGGAGACGAAATACTCGACCGCGTTGTCCGGGAAGAAGTTCTTGAACTCCGAATAGAGCTGGGCCGCGAGCGTCTTGTTCGGCGCGAGAATGACGGCCGGCCGCTGTGTGGCCTCGATCACCTTGGCCATGGTGAAGGTCTTGCCCGAGCCGGTGACACCGAGCAGCACCTGGTTGCGCTCGCCTGTCGCAAGCCCGTCCACGAGATCGGCAATCGCCGTCGGCTGGTCGCCGGAGGGCTGGTACTCGGTCACCATCTTCAGCGAAATGCCGCCTTCCGATTTTTCCGGCCGGGGCGGGCGGTGCGGCGTCCAGAGCTTGCCGTCCTTGAACAGCGGATTGCCGCTCTCGATCAGCCTGGAGAGCGCCTCGACGGTGGCAGTGACGCCGGAGCCTGCGTTCAGTTTGTCGGCATCCTCCAGTGCGACATCGAGGCCAGCGACCGGATTAAGCCCGGCGGCGGCGCGCGTCTTCGGGTCGGTCGAGCCGCCCATGGAAGTGCCGCGGGCGGTCTTTCCGCCGACGATCTCCGCCTTGCCCTTGCCGCCGCGTGCTGCGTCGGCCGGCTTTTCCTTGGCTGCCTTCTTGGATGCAGCGATCTCTACCTTCTTGCGATGCTTGCCCGCCTTGGAGGCGACCTCGCGCTGGCTCTCGAAGGCGCTGGCCTCCGCCTCCGCCTCGAGCTGCTTCACCCAGTCGGAAACATTGCCGGACAGCGGCGTGCCGGAAAGCGGCGCCTGCGGGGCTTCTTCGAAACCGCTGGGTGCCGACGGCTTCTTTCGGGGATCTTTCGGGGAATTTGCCATGGCCGGAATATGGACAGAGTCAGGTCGAAAGAAAAGGGGGAATGAGTACAAAAGGGAAACGAAGCTGGTGTTTTTCCGGTGGCTTTAGTGGCCGACGCATGCACGCGGCGATTGCGCCGCCACATGGGCTGTGCAAGATCGTTCGGGATCGGTTTCCGGAGGCAAGGGTGGAAGCGACGCAACAAAACACGGCCAGAACTGCTTTCGACGAAATCGCCCTGGCGCCGAGCGGCGAAATCCTGGCGAATGTCCGCGCAGCGGTGGAAGAATACAATGCCGCGAGGGTGCTGTACCAGGAGAAAGCGCGCCGGCGGAAATGGGGGATGCTCGGTCTCTACGCGGTGGCCTGCGCGACGACGTTCTTTTCTCTCGATGAGCAGATCACGACGCAATACTTTGATTTGATCTGCGTAACGGCGGTGATCGGGGGATTTGGCGTTTTGGGTTGGGCGCAGCATCCGGTGAGAAGGGCAAGGCAGGCCTTGCGCGATCGAATTCTGCCGCAGATCTTCGGGTTTGTGGGCGCCGTCGAGTATAGCCACGGTGTAAGGCCGCCGTTTTCACATGCCTTCGACAGGCTGAAGCTCGCGCTTTACGACAGCGATGATTACGGCGACATGATCACCGGCGTCTACGAGGGTACGAATTTTGCCGTTGCCGAGTTGAACCTCCGCCACGGCAAGACGCCCGTTTTCCGTGGTGTCCTGCTGCACGTGCGTTTGCGCAAGACCTTTCCCGGCCGGCTGATCGGAATCGAGCGTCCAAGCCTGCCGGAGCGTTTCGTTCGGATCTTTACGCTTGATCATTGGACCGTTGTTCCGACCGGCAGCCCCGAGCGCGACGGCGCGCATGAGTTTCGCTCCGACAACCCGGCGGCGGCCGAAGCGGTGCTGCGCGGGTCCCTGCTGAAGGCGCTGCAGTACCTTTCCGAGACGTGGCCGGCCGGTACCGTCCGCCTGGGCCTCGCGAACAATGATTGCTTCCTGCTTATTCCGACGAAACACGACTTCTTCGAATTGCCTGACATCGGAGAGGAGATCGACTGTGAGCAGCATCCACTGCGAATGATCCGCGAACTTCTCGTACTGCTCGCGACTGCGAAACTCGCAGGCCAGATTGGTTGGGAGGGGCTTTTACCCGGGGAGACCCTGGAAAGCGCGGATTGAGCACGGTGAGCCGCTTGCGGTGGCGATCTCGATCGGCTCATCCTCGGGCAAATGATTCGCGCTCTCCCGAGGTCTTCATGCCCTTCGCCATCAATCCCGCCTATGTCTGGCCGGTGCTGCTTCTGCTTCTCTCCAACGTCTTCATGACCTTTGCCTGGTATGGTCACCTGAAGTTCACGTCCTCACCGCTCTACATCGTCATCGTCGCAAGCTGGGGCATCGCCTTCTTCGAATACTGGTTGGCCGTGCCGGCCAATCGCATCGGCCATTCGGTCTATTCGGCGGCGCAGCTGAAGACGATGCAGGAGGTGATCACCCTCACCATCTTCGTCATCTTCTCGATCTTCTGGCTGAAGGAATCGATCGGTTGGAATCATGTCATCGGCTTCGCGCTGATCGCCGCCGGCGCCTCGTTCATTTTCAAGGGGTGAGGGCGGTTCGCAATTTGCCGCTCATCCTCGGCGCGATCAGCTAAGCAGGTCGAAGGCGCGATAGATCCAGGTCAGTTGGTAGAGCAGGCCACCGACGAGGAAGATCGCGTGAAAACGCCTGTTCGGCGTCCAGGCGGCGGCGACGCACAAGATGATATAGGTGGCGTTGCGCAGCGGATATTCGAAGCCGTAGCTTTGGAAGTGGGCTTTGCCCTTGAGAGCCGTATCGAGGAGGTCGACCGCGAAGGCGAGCGCGAGGAAGCCGAAGAACCACGCCCGCCGCGACAGGAAATATTCCTCGTAGCCGGCATACTCGTCCAGCGAGGTCGGAAAGAGCAGCACGCAGAGAAAGAAGTAGATGCAGGCGTAGAGGACGACAAAGAGATAGACGCTGAAATCGATCACTGCGAGCGAGTGCAGATAGTATTCCCACCACCAGAAATGCAGCAGGAATACGAACATGAACAGCGCCCAGCCAAGATGGATCCAGTAGACCTTGGTCTTGCCGGGGTGCTGGACGAAAAGTGCCACGCCGCTCAGGAGTCGGGCCAGGCTGAGGCTGATGATCATGCCCATGACGACGCGAATATGGGAGAAGATCGCCGGATCCGGCGCGGGCGCGTCCATCCGGCTGCCTATTCTTCAGGTACCGGCGTCGGCTTGCCGGCGGAATCGAGCGCCACCATCACGAAGATCGCGTCCGTGACCTTCTCCATGACATGGGAGAGGTAACGCTGTGCCCAGGCCTCTACCTTCAAGGTCATCGACGTGCGTCCGACCTTGACGATGTCGGTATAGATGCACAGCGTGTCGCCGATCTTCACGGGCATGGCGAAGGCCATTTCCTTGACCGCCGCCGTTACCACGCGGCCCCTGGCGCGTTCGGCGGCGCGGATGCCGCAGGAGAGGTCCATCTGGGCCATGACCCAGCCGCCGAAGATATCGCCGGCGGCGTTGGCGTCGGCCGGCATGGCGAGTGTGCGCAAGGTAAGCTCGCCGTTCGGCTTCATCGCTTCGGTCATCCGCCTGTCTCCTGTTGTCGAACAAGATCTACCGCATGGCCGGCGGGCAAGGAAAGAGCACTCACCGACAATTCCGCGAGGACGCGCGCGCTCGGGAGGCCTCCAACGGTTTTCAAGTCGTTAATTGAGCACCGCGAAAATTAGTGATCCTTTGTTAGGGGCTTTGCAAAGACATGCTCTTATCCTGCAGTCTCAAAGTGGAGGCTGGGGATGAGAAAATTTCGGATTTCGGCGCGTCTCTACGCGCTGGTTGGGTTCGCGCTGCTGACAATGGCGGCGGCATTGACGTTTAGTCTGGTTCAGGCGCAGGACAAGCTGGTCGCGGAGCGCAAGGCAATGCTTTCCGCAATGAACGAGAACGCCGTCACGGTGTTCGACGCCTATTACAAGCAGGAGCAGGCCGGAACGCTTTCGCGCGAAGAGGCGCAGAAGCGAGCCCTCGAAGCCGTCAAGGCGATGCGCTATCAGGGCAGCGGCTATTTCTGGGTCAATGACATGCATCCGACCATGGTCATGCATCCGATCAAACCGGAGCTTGACGGGGCGGACCTGACGGCCAACAAGGACCCGAACGGCAAGTATCTCTTCGTCGAGTTCGTGAAGACGGTAAAGGCCCACGGCAAGGGTTTCGTCGACTACTACTGGCCGAAGCCGGGTGCCGAGGAGCCGGTGCTGAAATATTCCCATGTCGCCGGCTTCGAGCCCTGGGGCTGGGTGGTCGGCACGGGCGTCTATGCCGACGATCTCGCCGCGATGTTCCGCGAGCGCGCCTGGCAGATGGCCGGCATTCTCGCTGCAGCGGCATTGGCGATCCTGATGGCGGCGCTGGCGATCGTGCGCAGCGTCGTGCGCCCGGTCGAGAAGCTGAAAGTCTCGATGCAGGCGATTGCCGACGAGGATTTGTCCTCCGATGTGCCGGAAACCGATCGCGGCGACGAAATCGGCCAGATGGCGAAGGTTCTGGTCGTACTTCGCGATTCGGTCAGGGAGCGGCTCGAATTGCGCTCGCGAGAGGAGGAGCAGCAGCACAGGCTGAATGCGGAACGGAGCAGCAACGAGGAACGCCAGCGTGCCACCGCCGAGGCGCAGGCGGATGCGATGGACACGATCGGCGCGGCGCTGGAGCGGCTGGCGAGCGGCGACCTGACTGCCGAAGTCGAGCAGATAGCTCCGGAATACGCCAAGCTGCAGAAAGACTTCAACACCGCTGTCGCGGCGCTTCGCGATGTCATCGGTGCCATCTCGCAGTCGACCGAGGTCGTCCACGGCAGCGCTGGGGATATTTCCGAGGCGGCCAACAACCTGTCCCGCCGCACCGAGCAGCAGGCGGCTGCCCTCGAAGAGACAGCGGCAGCGCTCGACGAGATCACCTCTACCGTGCGCCATGCTTCCGACCGCGCCCACGAGGCGCGCGACATGGTCAACGAGACGAAGGCGAGCGCGGCGAAATCCGGCGGCATCGTTCGCAATGCGATCGACGCCATGGGGCGGATCGAAGCATCCTCCAGCCGGATCAGCCAGATCATCGGCGTGATCGACGAAATCGCCTTCCAGACAAACCTGCTTGCGCTCAATGCCGGAGTCGAGGCGGCGCGGGCGGGCGAGGCGGGCCGCGGCTTCGCCGTTGTCGCCCAGGAAGTGCGCGAGCTTGCCCAGCGCTCGGCCGGGGCCGCCAAGGAGATCAAGGATTTGATCGGCGCCTCGGTCAAGGAAGTGGGCGCCGGAGTGGAACTGGTGCGCTCGACCGGCGATGCTCTGAAGGAGATCGAAACCCTGGTCAATCGCGTAAACGAGCAGGTCGCATCGATCGCGACGGCCTCGCGGGAGCAGGCGACGGGCCTTCAGGAGGTGAACACCGCCGTCAACAGCATGGACCAGATGACGCAGCAGAATGCCGCGATGGTCGAGGAAACTACCGCCGCAAGCCAGACGCTGGCGCAGGAGAGCCGCGAGCTGAAGGTGCTGCTCGAGAAGTTCTGCCTGCAGGAGAATCGTCGTGCGGCCTACGGCAGGGCGGCCTAACTGAGAAGAAGACTTTCTGCAAAGACTAGCCCGCGTTCAAACGGACGCGGGCTTTTTCATGCGATCACCATCCTATCGACGGTTGTATGTGAGGGCGCGGAACTCGCGGGACTTGACGTATCGTCATTGGCGGCGTCAGATGGCGTGAGGGAGGGGACTGGCCGTGGCAGGCCGGTCGCTTGGGGCCAAAGCAATGCCAGGAAAAGCGTAACGGTTCCC
Organism: Sinorhizobium sp. 8-89; assembly: GCF_030124325.1. Classification (GTDB taxonomy): domain Bacteria; phylum Pseudomonadota; class Alphaproteobacteria; order Rhizobiales; family Rhizobiaceae; genus Sinorhizobium. The sequence continues at coordinate 344,152 of NZ_JASKLR010000002.1, read as the reverse complement.
CAGGGGAATCGTGTTGTTGCCGAGCGTTAGATCTGGAGGAGTATACCTGTGTCGCTTCTCAAGCTTTTCATCCCGAGGTCGTGCTCTGTCATCCTTATGGGGATCGGCTTTCTATCAGCCTGTACGGTCGTCGTTGACGAACCGCGCCCCGGCCCGAGGCCCATCCGCCCAGGGCCAATCTGCACAATGGAATTCGACCCGGTATGTGGTGAACGCGGCAATCGCCTGAGGACCTTCCCAAATGCGTGCCAGGCGCGGGCCGACGGCTTCCGGGTGATCCATCGCGGTCAATGCCGTCCCGCTAGTCGCCCTCCGGTGCAGCAGGCCTGCACACGTGAATTTGCGCCGGTTTGCGGTCAGCGCGGTCCGCGAAGGCAGACCTTCCCGAATGCCTGCACGGCACGTGCGGAAGGATTCAGGATAATCGCGTCGGGTGAATGCCGCGGTGGTGGTCTTGCTACTGCGCCACAGGCCTGCACGATGGAGTTTGCCCCCGTCTGCGGCGTGCGTGGCGGACGCATGCGCACCTTCCCAAATGCTTGCGAGGCCGGCGTTGGCGGGTTCAGTATCATCCATCGCGGAGAATGCCGCTGACTGCCCGTCCGGTGTCGATCTGGCATTTTATGGCCCGCGTTCAAATGGATGCGGGCCATTTTATATCAACTCGCGGCATTGACCGCCGGATCTGATATGGCGCCGGAAAGGCTTCATTTACCCTGTTTGCATAAAGTCCGACCGAGATCCGATTTTTTCAGCCGTGCGCCCGTTTGACGACACAGGCGGCAGCGACGGTTTAGGGACGGCGGCGCATCGACAAGGCTTCGGTTTTGTCGTGGATGAAGGCGACAGTGAGTATGGCGTATGTTTCTCTTCTCCATCGACCGTTGACCGCGCTGGCGCTGTCCGCTTCCCTGGTCGCCTGCACCACCGACGTGCTCGCGCCGTCGGCCAGGGTCGACAGCGGCGCCCGTGTCAGCGCCATAGAGCCCATGCGTGCCGACAACCGCCCGCGACAGGAGATGGCCGCCGCATATCCGTCAGGCGAACCGGTCGCGGCCTCCAGCGGGAATGTCGTTCCCGCCAATCCCAGCGCACAGGCGAACCGCGACCTGCCGATGATCGACAGCGAACCGGTGCCCACAGCGGAGACGCAGACGGCAAGCGCCGCGCCAATGACGATACCCCCCGCAGGCGTCAATATGGACGCGATGCTCGGAGTTGAGCCCGTCGTCGGGCTTGCCGAAGAGCAGAGCAACGAGATTGCCGAGGGCAACGCCAGCCAGCCGGTGGTCGCCGGCATCGGCGAGGACAACCTGCACCAACTCGGCGGATCCGCGGGGCGACCGCCCGCATCCGAGCCGAACCTCGGCTACGACCCCGACCTGCCGCCGCTGGCGCCGGAGCAGATCTCGGCGGAGGAGGCGAAAAGGCCGCGTTACATCGAGCGGCGACGGACTGTTCAGCCCACGCAGGAACCGCAGCAGGTCGCGTTCCTGCCGCGTGTGCGCAATCCGATGTCCGAGCCGGAATTCACCGGCGAGATGCCTCGCTCGGAAATTGCCTGTCGCCAGCGCCTGAAGAAGCTCGGCGTCGTCTTCCGCGATGTTCCGCGCATCAGCAACGGGCCGTCCTGCGGCATCGATTATCCGATCGAGTTGAGTGGCCTTTCCGGCGGTATCGGCGTGAAGCCGGCGGTGAAGCTCAACTGCCACGTGACCGAAGCCTTCGCCAAATGGGTCAAATACGAACTCGCACCGTCTTCGCGCTACCGCTACTGGTCCGGCGTCAAGACGATCAAGCCGCTCGGCGGCTACTCCTGCCGTACGATGAACTCGCGTCGCGGCAATCCGATGTCCGAACATGCGCGCGGCAATGCCATCGATGTCGGTAAGTTCGTTCTGAAGAACGGCAAGGAGATCGACGTCCGCAGGAAGGGCTTCTTCGCCTTCCGCGAACGTGGCCTCCTCAAGGCCGTGCGTTCCGACAGTTGCAAATATTTCAACACCGTGCTTGGCCCCGGCAGCGACCCGTTCCACAAGGACCATTTCCACTTCGACCTGAGGACGCGCAAATCCGGCTATCGGCATTGCGACTAAAAGGCCGCGCGTTCAAGCGAGCGCACAAGGCCAGCTCTATCGACGATTGCAGGCGAAAAAAAGAGGCCGGCGGGGAAGCCGGCCAAACCCGGAGAATAGGGGGAGACTCCGGAGTGCAAATCACGGGGAGCGAGGGGCTCCGCGCAGGGTGAAAGTGATTGAAAAGCATCACCGTTTCATGACAGTGATGGACAAGCAGCCCTGATCCGGATTCCTCGTTGCCGGATTCCAGCAAAATCGAGTTTCTTCATGCCGCCTGTCTCGGAATTGGTGATGTTTGCACTGGCGCTGGCGGCGGCCGGCGTCGTTGCCGGCGTGCTCGCCGGCCTCTTCGGCATCGGTGGCGGGGCGATCCTCGTGCCGGTCTTCTACCAGGTTTTCGGCCTGCTCGGCATCGATGACGCGGTCAGGATGCATCTTTCCGTCGGCACGTCGCTTGCGATCATCGTTCCGACTTCGGTCCGGTCGTTTTTGTCGCACTACCGTCGCGGCGTGGTCGATATGGATCTGTTGCGCAACTGGATCGTGGCGGTACCGCTCGGCGCGATCCTGGCCTCGGTGATCGCAGCCCATGTCGGCAGCGAGACATTGCGTCTGATCTTCGCAGTGATCGCGCTCGCCCTGGCATTCCGGATGATCTTCAACCGTGCGAGCTGGCACATCGGCACGGATCTGCCGAAGAACCCGATCAAATGGCTGGTCGGAGTCGGGATCGGCATTCTTTCCGGTCTCATGGGGATCGGCGGCGGCGTGCTCAACAACACCTTCATGACGCTGTACAACCGGTCGATTCATCAGGCGGTCGCCACGTCCGCCGGCGTCGGCGTGCTGATCTCGATTCCAGGCCTGTTCGGCTATGTCTGGGCGGGGTGGGGCGAGGCGGGCCTTCCGCCGCTTTCGACCGGCTTCATCAACTGGATCGCGGTGGCGCTGATCATCCCCATAACCTTGCTCGTCGCGCCGCTCGGGGTGCGGCTTGCCCATGCCATGGGCAGACGACAGCTCGAGGCGGGATTCGGGATTTTCATGGTGCTCGTCGCCATCCGGTTCTTCTACAGCCTCTACGGCTGACCGGAACGAAACGTCACGCCTTCGATGCGTTGTGCACTTGGCCACCGTCACGCCGCCGGTGGCGGTTTGTTTGCTCAGGCCCACAATATATAATGTACTTAATCATATATTATATGACTTTATGGAGGCGATCATGCCTGCAAACCTCATTGCAAAACCGGAGGTCAAAGGCTTCTACGAGTGCCGGACGGGAAGCATCCAGTATGTTGTTTCCGATCCGGCGACGAAGCGCTGCGTGATCATCGACCCCGTGCTTGATTTCGACGAGAAATCGGGAGCGACGGCGACGGAGCAGGCGGACCTGATCCTCGACTACGTCACCGGCAACGATCTGACCGTCGATTGGATCCTGGACACCCATCCGCACGCGGACCATTTTTCCGCCGCAGCCTATTTGAAGGGAAAGACCGGCGCGCCGATCGCGATTGGCGCCGAGATCCGCCAGGTGCAATGTCTCTGGAAGAAAATCTACAACTGGCCGGAGCTGGCAGCGGACGGCTCGCAGTGGGATCATCTCTTCGCCGATAGCGAGCGCTTTTCCGTCGGTTCCATCGAAGCCTATGTCATCCATTCACCGGGACACACGCTGGCGTCCGTGACCTATGTCATCGGCGACGCGGCCTTCGTGCATGACACGATCTTCATGCCGGACAGCGGCACTGCCCGGGCCGATTTTCCGGGCGGCGATGCGCGTCAGTTGTGGCGCTCGATCAATGCGATCCTTGCCCTGCCGGACGAGACCCGCGTCTTTACCGGCCATGACTACCGGCCGGATGGCCGCGAAGCACGCTGGGAAAGCACGGTCGGCGAAGAAAAGCGCTGCAATGCGCATGTGGTCGGCCTGACGGAGGACGACTTTGTTCAACTGCGCCAAGCGCGCGACAAGTCGCTGCCGATGCCGAAGCTGATCCTGCATGCGTTGCAGGTCAATATTTGCGGCGGTCGACTACCGGAGCCGGAGTCGAACGGTGCGCGCTACCTGAAGTTTCCGCTGAATGCGCTGCTGGGCGCGACGTGGAACTAACGGGAGAATGACGATGGGTACCGTGATGAAATTGCGAAACGTGCGCCCGGACATGAGCGTGCGGGCCGGTGAGGCGGCGATGCTGCTGAAGACGCTCGCCAACCAGAACCGACTGATGATCGTCTGCACGCTTGTCGAAGGAGAACACTCGGTCGGCCAGTTGGCGGAGATGCTTGGCATCCACCAGCCGACCTTGTCGCAGCAACTGACCGTGCTGCGGGAGGCCGGCGTCGTGGCGACGCGGCGCGACGCCAAGCAGATCTTCTATCGTCTCGCCGAGGAAAAGGCCTCGCGGCTGGTGATGGCGCTTTACGAGATCTTCTGCCGCGAGAGCGGGAAGCGTTGAGTATTGGAATGCGCTTGCAGGCGGATGCCGATCCGCCCTTTCGGGGCGGCGCTGATGCGGGCGAACGCTCGCCGCGATATTCGCGGATGGCGATATGTTGCGCCCTCATTGCCGCAAACTTCCTGGCGCGATGCGGCCCCAGGTGACGTAGCGGTTCGCTGAACCACTTTGTCGAAAGTGCCGTCCGCGTCTGCGACAATCGCCGCGAATGCGATCGGTTTACGGTGTGTCGCAGGGAATTTTGCCCTGCATGGGCTGCAATTCCCCGTGAATTGGCCCATATAGAGCGGCATCCTGCCACTCCTGCACCATTCCCGGATCCCTTCGCATGGCGCCCATCGTTTCCGTTTCCAATCTCTCGAAGACCTATGCATCGGGCTTCAAGGCGCTGAGGGGCGTCGATCTCGATATCGAGCAAGGTGAAATCCTTGCATTGCTCGGGCCGAACGGCGCAGGCAAGACGACGATGATTTCGATCATCTGCGGCATCGTCAATCCAAGCGAAGGCGAAGTCACCGTCGGCGGCCACGACGTCGTGCGCGACTTCCGCCAGACGCGGGCAATGATCGGCCTTGTGCCGCAGGAACTTACCACCGACGCTTTCGAGACTGTGTGGAATACCGTCTCCTTCTCGCGCGGGCTGCACGGCAAGAAGCCGGATCCCGCCCATATCGAGAAGGTGTTGAAGGATCTGTCGCTCTGGGACAAGAAGGACAACATGTTGCGCGAGCTCTCGGGCGGCATGAAGCGGCGCGTGCTGATCGCCAAGGCGCTCTCGCATGAACCGCGGGTGCTCTTCCTGGACGAGCCAACGGCCGGCGTGGACGTCAATCTGCGCAAGAGCATGTGGGACGTCGTCAGGCGGCTTCGCGCTTCCGGGGTGACGATCATTCTGACCACGCATTACATCGAAGAAGCGGAAGAGATCGCAGACCGGATCGCTGTTATCAACGGCGGGGAAATACTGCTGGTCGAGGACAAGGCCGCGCTGATGACGAAGCTCGGCCGCAAGCAGTTGCGCGTCGATCTCGCCCAGCCGCTGGACCGCCTGCCCGATACGCTATCCTCCTACAACCTGACGCTCGAGGGCGACGGCAACTGTCTGATCTATGACTACGACACGAGCGCCGAGCGGACCGGTATCACCTCGCTGCTCGCCGCGCTTGCCGAAGCGGGTATCCGGCTCAAGGACATTTCCACGCGACAAAGTTCGCTGGAGGACATTTTCGTCGAGATCGTGGGGGCAGAGCGATGAACATCGAGGCAGTCAAGTCGATCTATTTCTTCGAGATGGCGCGTACGCGCCGCACCCTGCTGCAGAGCGTCGTGTCGCCGGTCATATCCACCTCGCTTTATTTCATCGTTTTCGGCGCGGCGATCGGCGCACGTATTCAGGAGATCGACGGCATCTCCTATGGCGCCTTCATCACCCCCGGCCTGATGATGCTGACGCTTTTGACGCAATGCATCGGCAACGGTTCCTTCGGCATCTATTTCCCGAAGTTCACCGGCACGATCTATGAAGTGTTGTCGTCGCCGATATCGATGGTGGAGATCGTGCTTGGCTATGTCGGCGCGGCGGCAACCAAGGGGCTCATGATCGGCACGATCATCCTGGCGACTGCCTCGCTCTTCGTCGATCTTTCGATCGCCCATCCCTTCGTCATGCTGTTCTTCTTCGTGCTGACGGCGGTGACGTTCAGCCTGTTCGGCTTCATCATCGGCATCTGGGCCAAGGATTTCGAACAGCTTAACCTGATCCCGATGCTGGTCGTTCCGCCGCTCGTCTTTCTCGGCGGCAGCTTCTATTCCATCGACATGCTGCCGCCGTTCTGGCGCGCGGTCAGCCATTTCAATCCGGTGCTCTATCTGATCAGCGGCTTCCGCTGGAGTTTCTTCGAGATTTCCGACGTCAATCCGGTCGCGAGCGCCGTCATCATCCTCGTCTTCCTGACGCTCTGCATGGCGGTGCTGACCTGGATCTTCCGGACCGGCTACAAACTTCGCAACTGACGGTTGGACTAGTCGCGCAGCCTGAGCTCGTCCGCGCGCATCTGGAGGAAATCGAGGGTCGAAATGAAGCTCATGCCGAGGAGGCTGCGGTCGAGTCTTCCTTCCGCCGCGACCATTGCTTGGATATTCCGGCGCTCGATCGGACCGATGGCAATGTCCGACAGGGTGACTGGAGCGGCGAGCGCCCGGCCATTCGCCGTCATGACCGTCACGGTGTAGCTGAGGTTCGCCGGATCGAGACCGATCCTTTCGGCGTCCTCGTAGGTGAGCGCGACGCTGCTCGCGCCGGTATCGACCAGCATGCTGATGTTGTGGCCGTTGATCCTGGCGTCGGCGGCGAATTGGCCGTCGAGACGGCGCTGCAGCACCACCTCCTGCTGTCCCTCGCTGTCGGTAATCACCATCGCCCGTCCGGGCATCAGGCCCGCCAGCAGCCTGTCGCCGACCAATCGCAGTTCGAAACGGTAGACATAGACGGAGACCAGCGCGAGGGCGATCAGGAACCAGATGAAGATCTGGCGCAAGCCTTCGCCCAGGCGTCCCCGGCTGCGCAGGATGCCGGCGCTCAAAAGCGTGGCGAGGGCGCCGAGCGCAACAAGGCGCCCGAAATCATCATTGTTGATGCCGAAGGTTTGGCCGCTCTCATGGTTGATGATCAGAAGCGCAAGGCCGACCGCGAGGATTGCCAGCAAGAGTATCAGACGATTCATGCGCCGCTTCGTTCCCGCGCCATGCGCGACCGGCGCGTCTCGCGCCGCGGCTTGCGCTCCACCGTGTCGAGCCGCGCGGGCAGCGCCACCATGATGCTGTGCCGTTCCGCATCGGTATAGAGCGTCCAGGCACCGATCTCTTCACGCGTGCGGCCGCAGCCGAAACAGTAGCCGGTTCTTTCGTCGATCGAACAAACGAGAATGCAGGGGGATTCCATGGTCCAGGGCTTACTCTGTTTTGTGCCGAAGTGGTTCGCTGCCAGTATCCCGTTTTCACTCGGACCTGCTGCACGTTTCCTTAAATCGATTTAAGGATAAAAACATGCAGCAATTCAAAGTGCTGTCCTTTGCGCGTCTAATCAAGACGCGGCTCTAAAACAATATTGGCGTTTCAGATCGCCAGCGCAAGGGCGCCGAGAATGGCGATCTCGGTCAACTGCTGCGTCGCGCCGATCGTATCGCCAGTATGGCCGCCGAGCTTACGGGACGCGATCTTTCCAAAAGCCTTTACGGTGAGCGCGAAGGCGGCAAGCGCGAGCAGCACCGCGATGGCGGGAACGCCGGCCGCATAGAACAGGAGTAGCGAGAAAAGAACGGCAGATCCGAGCGCTGCAGACGTCGCGCGCGGATCGGGCGTACCGGCCGATGCGGCCACTCCGTCGCGGCGCGCAGCCGGCAGGCGCGACCAGTGCCAGACCATGGCGCCGCGGGTCAGGGCGCTCACGGCGAGGAGCGCGAGCCCCGCGTCGACCGCTCCGAGCAGCGGCAGGAAGGACGCGAGCGCCGAGACGCGCAGACCGACGGAAAGGATGAGCGCCAATGCGCCATAGGTCCCGACGCGGCTGTCCTTCATGATCGCAAGCGCGCTTTCGCGGTCGCGGCCGCCGCCAAAGCCATCGGCGGTGTCGCCGAGGCCGTCCTCGTGCAAGGCTCCGGTCACGAGCGCCTGCACGGTAACGACGAGAAATGCCGTGAAGAGCGAACTCATGTGAAGCGCAATCAGAGTTGCCGCCAGAAGGGCGGCGGGCAGGGCGATCAGCATGCCGGCGAAGGGAAAGGCGCGCACCGCACGTTCGAGCCGCCCGTCATGATCGACGAAATGGCGCTGCGGCATAGGGATGCGGCTGAGGAAGGCGACCGCCCGCGCCACGTCGTCCCAGAGATCGCCGATATATGTCATTGCCCCTCCCGCGGCCCCTCTGTAGCGCCGCGCGGCGCGCAAAGGACGCTGTAGTGCTTTGAATCGCTGCATGTTCTTATCCTTTAATCGACTACGATTTAAGGAAACATGCAGCAGGCCGAATCGTCGCGCTTCGCCCGATCATGCTCCGGCGACAGCGTCTGGCGCAAATGTCGTTGCCGGACGCGGTCCCAGGCTCTATGACGTGCGCCAAACCGACGCTTCTTACCTGCAAGGATTCTCCATGAGTGCCAGCGGCCTTCCGTTCGATGATTTCCGCGAATTGTTGCGAAACCTGCCGGGCCCGGATTCGGCGGCGCTCGTGGCCGCGCGCGAGCGGGATGCGCAATTGACGAAGCCGCCGGGCGCGCTTGGACGTCTCGAGGAAATCGCTTTCTGGCTCGCCGCCTGGACCGGCCGCGCGCCGGCAGTCACCCGGCCGCTGGTCGCGATCTTCGCCGGCAATCACGGTGTGACCCGCCAGGGTGTAACGCCCTTTCCACCGTCGGTGACGGCGCAGATGGTGGAGAATTTTGCAGCCGGCGGCGCGGCGATCAACCAGATTTGCATCAGCCATGATCTTGGCCTCAAGGTGTTCGATCTCGCGCTTGACTATCCGACCGGCGACATCACGGAGGAGGCTGCCCTTTCCGAGCGCGACTGCGCGGCGACCATGGCCTTCGGCATGGAGGCGATCGCCGGTGGAACCGATCTCCTCTGCATCGGCGAGATGGGGATCGGTAACACGACGATTGCGGCTGCGATCAATCTCGGCCTCTATGGCGGCACTGCGGAGGAGTGGGTCGGACCGGGAACAGGTTCGGAAGGCGAGGTACTGAAGCGCAAGATTGCCGCAGTCGAGAAGGCTGTGGCGCTCCATCGCGACCACTTCTCCGATCCGCTCGAATTGATGCGACGTCTCGGTGGCCGCGAGATCGCCGCCATGGCCGGCGCGATTCTCGCTGCGCGCGTGCAGAAGGTTCCCGTGATCATCGACGGTTACGTCGCGACGGCGGCGGCGGCGATTCTCAAGGCTGCCAACCCGTCGGCACTCGACCATTGCCTGATCGGCCATGTTTCCGGCGAGCCTGGACATATGCGGGCGATCGAGAAGCTCGGCAAGACGCCGCTCCTGGCGCTCGGCATGCGGCTTGGCGAAGGCACGGGCGCCGCGCTTGCAGCGGGCATAGTGAAGGCGGCGGCCGCCTGCCACAGCGGCATGGCGACCTTCGCCCAGGCCGGCGTCAGCAACAAGGAGTGAGTGGTCCGCGGCCGCTCCTCGGCGGCAAGGCTGCGGCAAATCGATCCCGAATTGGTGGAACCCTGCGGCAGCCTTGTTCTTGGCGCGACCACGTGCCACCGTTGCTGTCGATTGGCCGTCAGGCCCGGAACGCTCCATCCTGGAGGGCTTGATGCGAGCGGGCCGCTCTCCTATCCAAGGGGCATGCGATCGGCGATAGGCCTTAACCTGGGCTGCCTTGCATTCGCCTCAATCGCAATGTCGTAGCTGCCGCAGTTTTGAGCTGTCGAGATAAAATGGACGTCAACAACACCACCCCCCGTAACGGCAAGCCCGGACCTGTCGGCAAGCACACCGGTATCCGGCATCTCTTTGCTGCCGCCAGCTATTCGCTGGGCGGTGCGAAGCGGCTGATCGGGGAAGCGGCGTTCCGGCACGAGCTCATCGCCTTTGCGATTGCCATGGTCGCCTTCGCCGTCGCAGACGCGACGCTGTTTCAATACGTCGCGATGGCGATTCTCTTCCTGCTGATGATGGCTTTCGAGGCGATCAACACGGCGATCGAGGAGATCGTCGATCGCGTCTCGCCGGAAATCTCGGAAATGGGCAAGAACGCCAAGGATCTCGGATCCTTCGCCTGTCTCTGCCTGATCCTGGCCAATGCGGCCTATGCCTTTTATGTGGTGTTCCTGGCCGGATTCATGAACTGAAGCAGGCGCAGAGTGCATAACCGATCAGGCGAAGCTCTTGCGGCGCCGCGCAGGGGCGGGGACATCCTCGACTGGCGGGAGGCTCTCGAGCACGCGACGTGGCGGCAGGATGGCGATCGCTTCGGTGCCTTCACGGAGCTTCGAACGCAGGATGAACTGGCCGTTGTGCTTGGCGAGGATCGCCTGAACGATCGGCAGGCCGAGGCCGGTGCCCTGTTCGGCGCTCTTGATCGCGATCGAGCCCTGACCGAAGGCGGAAAGCACGATCGGGATTTCCTCTTCCGGGATCCCCGGACCGTTGTCCTTGATCGAGAGATATTGTCCGCCGCCGGCGGTCCAGCCCACCTTGACGGTGACCTCGCCGCCCGACGGAGTAAACTTGACCGCGTTCGAAAGCAGATTGAGCGTCACCTGGCGTATTGCTTTCTCGTCGATCCACACGGCAGGCATGCCCAGCTCGAATTGCTCACCGATCGTGATGTTCTTCGACCGGGCGCGAAGCTGCACCATCCCGATGCAATCCTCCGCGATGTCGACGAGATTTACCGCCTCCTCGTTGAGGTCGTATTTGCCGGCCTCGATGCGCGAGAGGTCGAGGATCTCGTTGATGAGGTTGAGCAGGTGCTCGCCGGACCGGTGAATGTCGGACGTATATTCCTTATAGGTCGGGTTGCTGAGCGGCCCGAGCACTTCGGTCGACATGACCTCGGAAAAGCCGAGAATGGCATTCAGCGGCGTGCGCAGCTCATGCGACATCGAAGCGAGGAAACGGGATTTTGCGAGGTTGGCTTCCTCGGCGCGGCGGCGGGCTTCGTCCGACATGGATTTCGCGACTTCGAGTTCCGCGATGAGGTCGTCCTTTTCCGACTGGACGGAAAGAATATGAACGTTGGCGCGGTTCATCCGGCCGGTCATGAAGACGAGGAACACGAGCGAAAGCGAGAGGATGCCGGTGAGGCCAATGTCGACAGGGTTGCCGACCGTCACCGACGAGAAGGCGAGCGCGCCGACAACCGGCAGGAACGTGTAGAGCAGCGCGTTGCGCAACAGGAAGGTTCCCATGGCGGTTGCCGCGAGCGCAACCAGCAGGGTGGTGCCTTCGAAGAAGCCGAAGCGGATGTCGCCGCAGGAGGCGCAGTCCTGTATGGCGAAAGTCGCCCAGCAGAGCCCCATCAGCACCTGGCCGATCAGGAAGCGGCGGCGCCAGACGACGACCTTGTCGGCGCCGATATCCTCCCGCTTCGCCTTGCGGGCGAGGAATACCATAACCGCATGGGCCGACAGCGCCATCAATGCCCAGGCGAGAATGCCCAAGTCACCGGTAAGATAGACGCCGGTGGCCGCAATCAGCGCGACAAGCAAGGGCAGGGCGATCGCGCCATGCAGAACGGAGTCGATGTGGAGGAGAAGCATTTCCCGCTCGAAGCCGGACGGAGCGGACGAGCCTGTTTGCAGCCGCGCGCGCGTCGCCCGGACGGTCTTCGAAACGGCCTTGTTTCGATGACTGCGCGACTTGTCGACAATGATCTTATCTGTCGATGTGCTGACGGCGATACTCATGCTCTTGATCGAGGGATTGTGTGCAGCTTGCAGTCTAGGATGCAATCCTTAAGAAGTTGCTGCCCGGCATGAAGGAATCGAAAACCATTGTGGCGCGATTGCGTTTTTCGGGAGGCGGAATGAAGTTGGCGCTGTCGAGTTTCGAGTTGCGTGCGTGAGACCAGGGAACCGGAAGTTCCGGATCATCAACGGCACGGGAGCAAAGCCCCCTGCGCCGGGACGGCGGTTCGGATTTGGCCGGCCAGCGGGTGCCTCGCCGAGAAAGCGCGCCGATGGGCGGGGCGGAATGATCGGTGGCTGGATCTTCCTCCTTCTGCTCAGCATCGGCGCCTATGTCGCCGCGAAACTGCCGCCGCCGGAACGGACGGTGACCGGCGAGCTGCAGGGCGCAGCCTCGGCAAGCGACGGCGACAGCCTGAGGCTCGACGGGCGGCGCGTGCGGCTTGAAGGCATCGACGCGCCCGAGATCGGCCAGACCTGCCGGCGCGGTGACGTTACATGGGACTGCGGCGCCGAAGCGCGTCAGCGCCTGAGGGCACTCACCAGCGGTCTTGCGACCGTCTGCCGCCTGCAGGGGCGCGACCGCTATGGCCGCGATCTCGGCGTCTGCGAGGCGGGGCAGCGCGATCTCGGCCGCGAGATGGTTCTCTCCGGCTACGCGGTCAGCTATGGCCGGTACCGGGACGATGAAGAGGTGGCGCGAGAGGGCCGCGTCGGTCTCTGGGCCGGTGATTTCGTTCGGCCGCAGGCGTGGCGCCAGTCGCATGGTGGCGCGGAGGAGACGCCGCATGAAGCGAGCGATTGGCTGGATCTCGCTTTTCAATGGCTCGAGGAGCAGGCCCGGGAGATTTTCAGGAGGATTGTCGATGGCGGATAGCGGCGCGCGTCACCTCGAAGAACTGCGCGCAGCGATTGCCGCATGCCGCATCTGTCGCGACAGTCCGGCGCGTGGTGATGAACACCGGCTGCCGCACGACCCGCGGCCCGTGGCGGTCATTTCGGATTCGGCGCGGATATTGATCGCCGGCCAGGCACCGGGACTGCGGGTGCATGAGAGCGGTCTGCCCTTCAACGATGCTTCGGGCGATCGGCTGCGGCAGTGGCTCGCCGTCGACCGGCCGACATTCTACGACCCGAAGAAATTCGCGATCGTCCCCATGGGATTCTGCTTCCCGGGATATGACCGACACGGCAGCGATCTCCCGCCGCGGCGCGAATGTGCACCGCTCTGGCGGCAACGGGTGATGGACGCGATGCCTCAGATCGAGCTGGTGCTGGCGATCGGCCATTATGCGCAGCGGTGGCATCTCGGACCGGATTGTCCAGCGTCGATGACCGAAACGGTGCAAAACTGGCAGCGATATGTCATGCGCAACAGCGGCCCGGCCGTCTTGCCACTGCCGCACCCGAGCTGGCGCAACACCGGCTGGCTGCGGCGAAATCCCTGGTTCGAGACGGACCTGCTGCCGTTTCTGCGTGCCCGAGTCGCTCTGTTGATTGCTTGAAACAATTTTCTTTATTTTCACAAAATCCACGGTATGAAGGGAAAAATATTCGAGAGGACCTTTCATGGATCGCCTAGACCGCAAGATCCTGCGCCTTCTGCAGGAAGACTCGACTCTGGCCGTTGCCGACCTCGCCAAGAAGGTCGGACTTTCGACCACGCCTTGCTGGCGGCGTATCCAGAAAATGGAAGAGGATGGCGTGATCCGCCGCCGGGTCGCTCTGCTCGATCCGGTGAAGATCAACACCAAGGTGACGGTGTTCGTTTCGATCCGCACCAACTCGCATTCGATGGAATGGCTGCGCCGTTTCTCCGAAGTGGTCGCCGACTTTCCAGAAGTGGTCGAATTCTACCGCATGAGCGGCGACGTGGATTACCTGCTTCGCGTCGTCGTTCCCGACATTGGCGCCTACGATGCGTTCTATAAGCGACTGATCGCCAAGATCGAGATCCGTGACGTGTCCTCGGCCTTCGCCATGGAGCAGATCAAGTACACGACCGAACTGCCGCTCGATTACATGGTTATCGACCAGGCAAAGTCGAGCGAGGAATAGACCGCCCGCGTCAGGCCTGAATGCCGAGCCGCGCATGCACGCGATCGCTTTCAAGTTCGCGCACGGCGTTCTTCCCGGTCCATCTTGCCGCACGGCTGTTGTTTGCGGCGAGCTTTTCCGCCAGCGCGACCGCCGGTCCATGGCAGGCGGCGCTGCGTTTGCCGATCTGCCGCAGCGCCCAATTGACCGCCTTCTTCACGAAATTGCGTTCGTCGCCAGCATGCGCCTCGATCAGCGGCAGCCAGGCAACAAGCGCGGAATCCGGCTCCTGCTTCAGGTGAACCGCCGCGGTCGCGATCGTTGCGAAAGCGATACGGCGGACGAATTCCCGCTCGTCGGCGGCGAATTCCGGAACGAGCGTCCGCTCGAGGCGGCCGGCGACAAAGAGGTCGGCGAGGCTATCGGCAAGCTCCCAGGAGTTGCAGTCAGCCGCCCAGTCCCGCGCCTCTTGCAAGGCGAGCGCATTCGGGTCGGCCGTGAAGACCGCGAGGAGACGCGCTTCGCGGATGTCCGATTGCCAAAGCTCCTTTGCCCGGCCGTGATCGACCTTCACTTGCCGGGCGATGCGATGCAGCTCGACATTGGAGAGGCCGAGCGCGGTTTGCGTGACGATGCCGAACCGTGCCATGCCGGCCACGTTTTCCCTCGAGCCGAGCGCCCGCATGTATTCGATGATTTCGCCAGCTGTCGACGCGGGCGAAATCGTCATTTTTCGAGACGGGCCAGCAAGGACGAGGTATCCCAGCGATTGCCGCCGAGCGCCTGAATGTCGGCGTAGAACTGATCGACGAGCGCAGTCACCGGGAGCTTGGCGCCGTTGCGGCGCGCTTCGGCCAGCACGATGTCGAGATCCTTGCGCATCCAGTCGACGGCGAAGCCAAAATCGTATTTGCCGGCATTCATCGTCTTGTGGCGGTTCTCCATTTGCCAGGACCCCGCGGCACCCTTGGATATGACGTCGATGACCTTCTCGATATCGAGGCCCGCCTTCTTGCCGAAGTGGATGCCCTCGGCGAGCCCCTGCACAAGGCCGGCAATGCAGATCTGGTTGATCATTTTGGTGAGTTGGCCGGCGCCGACCGGCCCCATCAGGCCGACCATGCGGGCATAGACTGCTATCACGGGCTTGGCTTTGTCGAAGGCGTCCTCGTCGCCACCGCACATCACGGTCAGGGCGCCGTTTTCGGCGCCAGCCTGTCCGCCGGAAACCGGCGCGTCGATAAAATGCGCATTCTTCGCGCGGGCCGCCGCATAGAGCTCGCGGGCGACCTCGGCGGAAGCCGTTGTATTGTCGATGAAGACTGCGCCCGGCTTGATTGTTTCGAAGGCGCCGTCCTTGCCGGTGGTCACGGAGCGAAGATCATCGTCGTTGCCGACGCAGGAGAACACGAAATCCTGGCCGTCCGCTGCGTCGGCCGGCGTCGCAGCCGTGCGGCCACCAAACTCGGTCGCCCACTTTTGCGCCTTCTCTGCGGTGCGGTTATAGACGGTCAGTTCGTGCCCGCCTCGAACCTTGAGGTGACCGGCCATGGGGTAACCCATGACGCCGAGACCGATGAATGCGACTTTGGCCATTTCCTGCAGACTCCCATTTGCTTCGGAGCAGGTGTAACCGATGGCCGGCGTGCATAAAAGAGCCGGGATGCGTTCGCCGTCGCATCCGCTGGTTTCACGCCCCTCGTCTCAGGGCTTGAAGCGGGCGACCACCAACTGCCCGGCGATCGGCTCGCCTTCCTCCATGCGCACCGTGATATCACCGATCTCGATGATTTCGAACCCGGTCGCCGTCAGGCGATCGCGCAGGTAGGCTTCCGAATGGGCGAAGCGCTGATGCGGACCAACCTTGTAGTCGCGGCCGGCGAACGCTTCCGTGGGAAGCGTTTCGCTGGAGAAGATCAGCAGACCACCTGGAACGAGATTGTCGACGGCACCGAAGAACAACGCTTCGAGCGCGCCCATATAGGGCAGCACATCGGTGGCGACGATCAGGTCAAAGGGGGCTTCGTCGTTATCGTCCAGGAAATCGGCCGCTTCGGCGACGTAGAGCGTCTCGTAGAGATCCTTTTCGTGGGCGATCTCGACCATGTTTTCGGACAGGTCGATGCCAGTGATGTCTTCCGCCATGTCGCGCAGCGCGCCGCCGGTGAGGCCCGTGCCGCAGCCGAGATCGAGAACGCGCTGGAAGGGTCCGAGTTTCAGTGCCTGCAGGCGCTGGCGAACGAGCAGCGGCACGCAATAATCGAGCTGATCGACGAGGACGTCCTCGAAGACGTCGGCGTGCTGGTCGAAGAGCGTCGCGACATAGGCGTCGGGTGCCTTCAACGGCGTTTCGCCGCGACCAATCGATGCGAGGCGAACGGCAGCGCCGCCGTGATCCTCCGGGTCGAGTTCCAGGACTTCCGCGTAAGCCGCTGCGGCCGCATCGAGATTGCCGGACTTCTCCAGCGTAAGCGCGCGGTTGTACGCCTCCGCCAAGGCTTCCTCGTCGATTTTCTTGCTCTGTTGCGTCATGGGCGCTTCTTACGACCGTCCACAGGCTTTGGCAATCCGCCTTTCGCCGTGCGCCCCGGGAGGGCGACTCATTCATCGAATGGCGTGCCTGAAACAAAAAACGAATATTTAGCGTTCGGTAAAAAATGACAATGCTCAGGCTCGACGGGATTTATCCCCGGCTGGAAAGGAGTCATCATCCATTCAACAACGAAGACCGGGAGGAAATGCCGATGTCCGCTGAACTGAGCCCGCTGACATTGGAAACGGAAACCCAATTGCCGGAGCGGCAGGGGCCGCCGTTGCCGCAGACGTCCCAAGAGACGATCAACACGATCGTGCACTATTATCGCGGCGAAATGGGGCGAATGGCCGGATGGCGGGACCGCATCGACCGCACGTCGAACTGGGCGATCACCGTTGTTGCGGCGATGCTTTCCGTATCTCTGTCGACGCCGTCCTCGCATCATGGTGTCCTGCTGTTCGCGATTCTGCTGATAAGTTTGCTGCTGTTGATCGAAGCGCGACGTTATCGCTTCTTCGACGTCTATCGCGCGCGTGTACGCCAACTCGAGCGTGGTTATTTCGCGCAAATTCTTGCGCCGGAGGGGGTGCCGAGCCTCAAATGGTCGGCGTCGATCGCAAAAAGCCTGCGCAAGCCCGCCTTCCTGATGAGTTACCGCGAAGCCGTCTATCGGAGGCTCCAGCGCAACTATTGCTGGATGTACCTGATCTTGCTTTTGGCCTGGGCGCTGAAGATCTCGTCGCCGAAGATTTCCACCAACGGCGAACCCTTCGGTCACGTTCGTTCCTGGGCCGACGTGACTGAAAATGCCGCGCTCGGGCCGCTCCCGGGCTGGGCGGTGATGATCGGGGTCGCGCTCTTCTACGTCCTTGTTCTTTACGCGTCGCTGCACAAGGAACATCACGAGGGCGAACTCGCCCACGGCGAGGTGCATGTCTGACGTTGCGCATCGCGCATCGATGATGTGTGCATTTGTTGCTGTCATCAGAAATTGTCGTTTGCGGTCAGCGAAAATGACTGCTTCAACTGCATCCGCTCTCGGGGCGGCTTCGGCCAGGGAGAAGCATGCTTGGTTTGAAATCAACGCGACTTTTGCGCCTTCGGCGTATGCCGGCGACTACAGCGCCGCGCATCTTGTCGGACGCACCGAGGACGCTAATGGCACTTTGAATTGCTGCATGTTTCCTTAAGCCGGCTGCGATTTGAGGAAACTTGCAATAAGGGGACGAGAAAATGAGTGGAGAGAAGGTAGCGATCATCACCGCCGGCGGCTCGGGCATGGGCGCGGTTGCAGCGCGAAGAATGGCGGCGGAGGGCTATCGCGTCGCGATCCTCTCCTCATCCGGCAAGGGGGAAGCGCTGGCGCACGAACTCGGCGGCATCGGCGTCACCGGCTCGAACCAGTCGAACGACGACCTGAAGCGCCTGGTCGATTCGGCCTATGATGCCTGGGGCAGGATCGATGCGCTGATCAATTCGGCCGGCCATGGGCCGCGTGCACCCGTATTGGAGTTGACCGACGAGGACTGGCACAAGGGAATGGAGGTCTACTTCCTCAACGCCGTGCGGCCGACCCGGCTGGTAACACCGATCATGGTCGAGCAGAAATCCGGCAGCATCGTCAACATCTCGACCTATGCGGCGTTCGAACCAGATCCCTTGTTTCCGACGTCGGGCGTCTTCCGTTCCGGTCTCGCCGCATTCACGAAGCTCTTTGCCGACCGCTATGCCGCCGACAACGTCCGTATGAACAATGTTCTGCCTGGCTTCATCGACAGCCTGCCGGAGACGGAAGAGAGGCGTAACCGCATTCCAATGGGACGCTACGGCACGTCGGAGGAAGTCGCTGAATTGATCGCGTTGCTCGCGACCGATCGCGGCGCCTATATCACCGGCCAGAACATCCGTATCGACGGCGGAATCACGCGTTCCGTGTGACGCTGGCAGGAACAATGCCCGCGCTCAGTGGAGAATGAACTCTCCCTTGAGCGCCCGCCATTCGCTGGCGGATACCAGCCTGCGATGCACATAGCGCACTGAATGCAACGGGCCGTCCAGTTTCTCCTGCCAGAACTTCAGGAAGTGGCGCATCTCCGGAAACTCCGGCGCGATGTCGTAATGTTGCCAGATATAGGTCTGGAGGAAGGTCGGATGGTCAGGCATCCGGTAGAGAATCTGGGCCGTTGTCAGGCCATAACCCTTGAGCTGCAGTTCCATCTCACTCGTCATCAGGACCTCACTTCTCGCAAAGGTGGTCTCTATGATGAAACGCTTGATCTATTAATCAAGTCCTAATATTCGTGTCGGAATGAGATTTCTTGCGGAATAACAAAGGCTTGTCAGCACTCGCTGATCAGTGCTGCCAAGCCTTCGAAGGAGCGGTTATTCCTGCTTCACACCGGCCTCGCCGAAGGCAGCCGAGAGACAGCTACCGTGTCGCCGTTCCGCTATCGCTTCAGATGCCGCGTCAGCCGTGCCTCGAACCAGGCCCAGATGTTGCGCAGCAATTCGACCATCAGCAGGTAGAGAACCGCTGCCCAGAGATACATCTGGTAGTCGAAGGTGCGGGAGAAGGCGCGGCGCGTCTCTCCCATCAGGTCCAGGACGGTGACGATCGCAACGATCGCCGAGCCCTTGATCATCAGGATGATCTCGTTGCCGTAGGGGCGCAGCGCGACGATCATCGCCTGCGGCAGAATGATCTTGAAGAACGCGACGCGCTGCGGCAGCCCAAGGGCCGCGGCGCCTTCGTGCTGGCCGCGTGGTACGCTCTGAATAGCGCCGCGCAGGATTTCGGCCTGGTAGGCGGCCGTGTTCAGCGTGAACGTAAAGAGCGCGCAGTTCCAGGCATCCCGGAAGAACCACCAGAGCCCCACCGCTTCGAGCTGCGGACGGAAGCTGCCGAGGCCGTAATAGACGAGGAAGAGCTGGGTGATCAGCGGCGTGCCGCGGAAGAAATAGACATAGGCATAGGAAAGCCAGGACCAGATCTTGTTCTTCGACATGCGCCCGAGCGCCACCGGCAGCGACAGGATGGCCCCCATGATGATCGAGGAGATCACGAGCGTCAGCGTCACGCCGAGACCGGACAGGAAACTCGGCCCGTATCGCGAGAACTTCTCCGGGTCCCAGCCGTTGACGACGGTGAGGAAGATGCCGACGGCAAGCGCAAGCCAGATGCCGAGCGTAACGCTGCCGATGAAGCGCGAAAGCGTATAGGGCCTTGGCGGAGCCGGTGGCGGTGCCTGCGGCGGGATCATGGTTTCGGCAATGCTCATCGGCTCATCTCCGCTCGTTTGGTCCAGCGTTCGAGCGCCGAGAAGACGATGGATGAAACCATCGCCAGGATGAGGAAGAGGATACAGGCGATGCCGAAGAACTCGAACGCGTGCTTGGTGACGCGAGCGGCGACGCCTGTCTGGCGGAGAATGTCGGGCAGCCCGACGACCGAAACGAGGGCGGTATCCTTGAGCAGCGCCATCCAGAGGTTGCCGAGGCCTGGAAGCGCGATGCGCACGAGCTGCGGCAGGATGATCAATCGCATCGTCTTGCCGCGATGGAAGCCGAGCGCATCGCCGGCCTCATACTGCCCGTGTGGAATGGCCTTGAACGCGGAGAGCAGCACTTCCGAGCAGTAGGCGGAGAAAACGACCCCGAGCGCAATCATGCCCGCAACGAAGGCGTTGATCTCCACCGGGCCCTCGTAGCCGAGGGTCGCAAGGAATTGCTGCACGAGGATCTGCATGCCGTAATAAACGATGAAGAGCGTCAACAACTCGGGCAGGCCGCGAAAGATCGTCGTATAAATGTTGGCCGTAAGGCGCAGCGACTTCTCGTTCGATTGCTTGGCAAGCGCGATGAAGAAGCCGACGACCAGCCCGACGGGCAGGGTGGCGATCGCAAGGCTTGCCGTGACAAGAAATCCGTAGGCGATCTCGTCGCCCCATCCAACGTCGCCGCACGCCAGAAGCGTGCCGGAGCCGAACCAACGAAACACTCCGACCGGACCACAGAGCGGATCGATGATCGATCCGATCCAGCCGAAAACGGAGAAAAGGGCGGCGAACAGTCCGCTCATGCCAATAAATTCCCCTTGCAGCGTTCTTTTTGGCGTCAATGACGCTTATTTTCGAAGGTTCTTGTCAAACAAAAACGGCGGAAGGGCAAGCCATCCGCCGTTGCATTTTTTGCATCAACCGAGATTTCCCCGGCATGATCGGCGCGAAAATCGAGCCTACTGCATGTATCCTTAAATCGGAGCCGATTTAAGGATAAAAACATGCAGCGATTCAAAGTGCTACAGCGACCTTTGTCCGTCTAAGAGGCGCACGGCGCTGTAGTGGCGCCGATCAGCTGCCGTAGACGTCGAACGGGAAGTACTTTTCGTTGATTTCCTTGTACTTGCCGTTTGCGCGGATGGCTTCGATCGCCTTGTTGAGCTTTTCGCGCAGCGCGTCGTCGCCCTTGCGGACAGCGATGCCGGCGCCTTCGCCGTTGATGACCGGGTCGATCGGCAGCGTGCCGAGCAGCTTGCAGCAGGCGCCGTCCTCGGTCTTCAGCCACTCGGAAAGCACGACGACGTCGTCGATGACGGCGTCGACGCGGCCATTGGCGATGTCGAGCTTGTATTCGTCGGCGGTCGGGTAGAGTTTCAGCTCAGACTCCTTCATATGCGCTTCGGCATAGTTGGAGTGGGTCGTGGAACCCTGCGCCCCGAGCGTCTTGCCTGCGAGTGCGGCTTCGGTCGCCTCGGTGATCGGAGAGTCTTTCGGAACGACGATCGCCGGCGGCGTGTTGTAGTACTTGTTGGTGAAGTCGACCTGCTGCTTGCGTTCGTCTGTGATCGACATGGAAGCGATGATCGCATCGAACTTCTTGGCGATCAGCGCCGGAATGATGCCCTCCCAATCCTGCGTCACAAAGGTGCACTCGGCTTTCATTTCCTCGCAAAGCGCCTTTGCGATATCGACGTCGAAACCTGTCAACGAGCCGTCCGGCTCAAGAACATTGAAGGGCGGGTAGGCGCCTTCCGTGCCGATAACGACCTTTTCGCCCTCTGCCATGGCGGTAGTGGCCATGAGCACGAAAACTGCAGCCGATGCGGCGGCTGCCAGCCGTCTGGAAATACGCATGATTATCCTCTCTGTTGGCTGACACCCGTTTTTTCTTTTTCGCGGATGCCAATTAGGGCCGGGGCGTACGCCGCGGTTGGCGGGATATTCGTACTTCTCCTGCAAAAATCAACTGGAAAGCGCCATCGCCCACCGCGAACCGCGGATCACGCGCCGTCCGCCCCTGCGAGGGAAGATGAACGGCCCGTTCAGCGGAGGTTAATGTAGCCTCCGATAGGCCTTGAAGCGGAACCGATCCGCGACTGCAGCGTTGCGATTACGAATGTGACCGACCACAAAAAAGTCGGAAACCGCGGGTCATGGCCCTGTGGGTGCAGGCATGCAGGTGTGACCGTTCAAGGACAGGACGCGCAGCGAGCCGAGCCTCCCAATAAGAGGAAGGAAGACAATGTCGATTCGATCCAGACTTTTCGCAACGGTGGCCTTGCCGGTATTCGCGGCAACCTTCGCCGTACAGCCCGCGCTCGCCGAGAGCCTGATGGCGCCGTTCGAAGTTGCTCAGGAAGGCGCGGAGCAGCCGTCGCCCGAGGATTTGCTGCTGCTCAAGAAGCGCAGAAAGCAAGCCGAGGAATCCCAGGGACAGGCTGAAGAGCAGCAACCGCAGGCCGAAGAGCAGCAGGCCCCAAGGCGCAAGAAGCGCCAGCAGCAGGCCGAGGAACAGCAACCGGCCGCTGAGGAAAGCGCCCCGCAGCAGGCCGAAGAGCAGCCGGCTCCAAGACGCAAGAAGCGCCAGCAGCAGGCCGAGGAACAGCAGCCGGCCGCCGAGGAAAGCGCCCCGCAGCAGGCCGAGGAGCAACAGGCTCCGAGGCGCAAGAAGCGTCAGCAACAGGCCGAGGAACAGCAGCCTGCCGCTGAGGAGGCCGCTCCGCAGCAGGCCGACGAGCAGCAGGCGCCAAGGCGCAAGAAGCGCCAGCAGCAGGCTGAGGAACAGCAGCCCGCCGCCGAGGAGGGCGCTCCGCAGCAGGCCGAGGAGCAGCAGACGCCGAGGCGCAAGAAGCGCCAGCAGCAGGCTGAGGAACAGCAGCCCGCGGCTGAGGAAGCTCCGCAGCAGGCCGAGGAACAACAGGCTCCAGCGCGCAAGAAGCGTCAGCAGCAGGCTGAAGAACAGCAGCCCGCCGCCGAAGAGGGTGCTCCACAGCAAGCTGAGGAGCAGCAGGCTCCGGCACGCAAGAAGCGCCAGCAGCAACAGCAGGCTGAGGAAGGCCAACCCGCCGCCGAGGAGGGCGCTCCGCAGCAGGCTGAGGAGCAACAGGCTCCTGCCCGCAGGAAGCGCCAGCAGCAGGCTGAAGAACAGCGCCAGACGGATCAGCCAGCCGAACAGATTGGTGAAGGCGAACAGCCCGCTCCTGGCGCGGAAGCACCCGCAACGGCAGAGCAGGGCACCGGAGAACCGCCGCGTGGCCAGCGCGCTCCGGAAGTGGTCGACGAGCGCACGGAGGATGAGAAGGTCAAGATCGCCAAGGATCCGGCGGCGACCGATGACACAGTTGTGCTTCCGGTCGAAAACGGTGCAGCCGTACTCGACAGCGACAAGGATGCCGACAATGTCGGCGGCAACCGTGCGCGCGAGGCTCGGCGCAAGCAGCGTGAGGAATTGCGCGCCAAGGAAGAAAGCGTAGCGCCTCCGACCGACGATGCCGCGGCCCAGGCGAAAATATCGACCGAGGTCCGGGAACAGATTCCACAGAGGATCGAGGCGAACCTGAACGAGGAAGGACAGCGTATCGAAGAAGCGCCGGTCTTCGCCGTGCCTGAGACGACCAACATCGTCAACAACACGATCGTCAACAACACCGTGATCAACAACACCACGACGAACAATGTCACCGAGGTGGAAGTGGTCGAGGAGGTCGATGACCGCGTGATCCTCGGCGTCGGCGATCGCATTTTCGTCCGCGGCGACGACCGGCCGCGGCTGCGGCGCGACTCACAGGAATCCTTCTACGACCAACTGCCGCGCGACCGCGTTCGCGAGACGATCGTCCGCCCCGATGGTTATCGAATCGTCACGATCTACAACCGCTACGGCGACATTGTGCAGCGCTCGCGCATTGACAGCGACGGCAATGAATATCTGATGATCTACGCGCCCGAGTACGACGAGGATCGGGACCGTCCGGCGATCGTCGACGTCGGTTACGAACTGCCGCCGATGCGCCTGACCATACCGGTGGAGGAATATATCGTCGATTACGCCGATGATCCGGATCGGGATTATTACGAATTCCTTTCCGAGCCGCCGGTAGAGCAGGTCGAGCGCGTCTACACGATCGATGAGGTGCGCAACTCCGCCCGCCTGCGCGACAAGGTTCGCCGCATCGACCTCGACACGATCCACTTCGAGACGGGTAGTGCCGAGGTGTCGATGTCGCAGGCCAAGACGCTGCGCGGCGTCGCGGAGGGCATGTCGAAAATCCTCGAGAAGGATCCGGGTGAAACCTTCTTCATCGAGGGCCACACGGATGCCGTCGGCTCGGACCGCTCGAACCTGGTTCTTTCCGACCAGCGTGCGGAATCGGTCGCGGTACTCCTCAGCGAAGTCTATGGCGTCCCCGCGGAAAACCTCGTGACCCAGGGCTACGGCGAGCGCTTCCTTAAGGTGCGCACGCAAGAAGATGAGCAGGAGAATCGCCGCGTGACCATCCGCCGCGTGACCCCGCTCGTGCGGCCGGTTGCTCAGCGCTGACGACAGCCTGCTGCCACTGCTTGATAAAACGGGGCCGGGAGACCGGCCCCGTCCTTATGTATGGCGCAGGAAGCCTTGAGAGATGAGTTCGGTCCGGAGGTTCAGCCGCGCAGTCCCGTAACCTTTTCGACGAAGTCGGCGATTGCGGCCGTGTCGTCGAGATCGAAAACCGAAAGGTCCGTGTCGACTACTGGATGATCAGCGGCGATGGCGACGATATGCGGGTCGGTCGGCGCCAGCGGCTGGCGGTTGGCTGATTCCACGCGGCGTGCTTCGATCTTCGGGATCGGCTCGCGCTTGTAACCTTCGATCAGGACGAGATCGCAAGGTGCAAGCCGCGCCAGGATCTCTTCGAAGGACGGTTCCGGCGCACCACGCAATTCATGCATGATCGCGAAGCGCGTCGAGGAGACGATCGTCACCTCATGCGCGCCGGCCTCGCGGTGGCGGTAACTATCGGCGCCGACCTTGTCGATGTCGAAGTCGTGGTGAGCATGCTTGATCGTAGAGACGACATAGCCGCGCCGTGTCATTTCACTGACGAGGCGGACCATAAGGCCGGTCTTGCCCGAATTCTTCCAGCCGGCAATGCCGAATATCCCGGGTTGGGTCATTGTTTGTGTTCCTTGAGGCGTTGCAGCCATGCTTCGGCCTCTCGAAGCTCTTCCGGCGTATTGATATTGAAAAAGGGGTCGAGCGGACCAGCCTTCGTGGCGATCATCGGAAAGTCTACCGCTAACGAAGGATGGCGCCCAACGAAAGCGCGTACGCGCAATTTGGTGTCGGTGCGGATCCAGGCTTCCAGATCATCGGCGATCGCGATTGGCCACAGCGCGAACAGCGGATGCATTTCCCCGTCGGAACAGGCGACGACAATTCTTCCCTCCATGTCGGGCGCGGCGGAAAGCCGGGCGACGAGGTCATCGGGGAAAAACGGTGTGTCGGCCGGCACTGTCAGCACGTGGGCGGCATGCGGTGCGACCTGCGCAGCGTGGCGCATGGCGGTTAGAACGCCGGCGAGAGGGCCGAAATAACCCGGCACCGTGTCGGCAATCACGGCAAGATCGGGGGGCAAGCCGATGCCGGGATCGGCATTGAGATTGAGCGCAATAACATCCGCTTGCGGGGCGAGACGCTCGACGATGCGATCGAGCATCGTTCGGCCATCGAGCACGAGGCCCACCTTCGCCCTGCCCATGCGCGAGGACCGGCCGCCGGCGAGAATGACGGCGGGCGGGCGCGGCAGTGGTTCTGGGACGTTCATAGCCATCGACGCGTTCCTCTATTCGAGAGGGCCGGCAAGGGAGCGTTGGGCAACGGCCTTCCTGCCGCGCCGGCTCTCGCGATAGAAGGTGTAGAGGCCGGAACCGACGATGATGGCGACCCCCGCCAGCATCCAGCGATCCGGTGTTTCCGAAAAGAAAAAAATGCCGATCGCGACCGACCAGAGCAGGCTTGTGTAGCGGAATGGCGCGATCACGGAAATGTCGCCGTCGCGCATCGCGAGCACGATCGTCTGATAGCCGAACATCAGGAGAACGCTGGCAGCGGTAATGTTGGTGAGCGACGTCGCCGACATTGGCTGCCACCCCCCGAACGGCACGATCAGCACGGCGCCGACGAGCGTCGTAATCAGGGCCGTCGTGACGGTGATGAAGAGCGACGGCACGTCGCTGCCGATGCGGCGGGTGCAGAGATCACGCGTCGCGGTGCAGAAGACGCAGGCGACGACGGTCAATGCTGCCGTGGTAAAGCCTTCCGGTCCGGGTCTCAGCACGATCAGCACGCCGACGAAGCCGATGGCGATTGCCGCCCAGCGGCGCCAGCCGACGGGCTCTCGCAGGAAGAGCGCCGCGCCGAGCGTCACCGCCAGCGGCAACGCCTGCATGATTGCCGAGGCGTTTGCTAGTGGTAGCTGGCCGAGCGCCGAAATATAGGTGATAGACGCTAGCGCCTCCATAGCAATGCGCAGGATGATCGCTGGCCGCAGGATCGTTCGGATCGGGCGAAACGCACGGAAGTGGACGGCGATGACCAGCACCATCACCGTGGTCAGCAGGCCGCGCACGAACATGATCTGGCCGGTATTCATGGCGCCGGTCACGGACTTGACGAGCGCGTCGTTGCAGGCAAAACTGACCATGGCAAGGCACATGAAAACGATGCCGCGGAAATTGGCAGATGAATGCATTCGTCTTTCCTGGTGGCCCCGGCCGGGGCCAATGCCGTGCTTGGCGGGAGGAGGCGAATCCGTCTGGCGAGATGCGCGCCCAGTGGCCAAGCATTGACCGTCCTTTCGCGCAAACTCAAGCATCGTTTGTGCGAAAACGCCCTCCACGGAAAGGTGAGCCGCACCGGCGCGGGATTTCTGGCAGCGCGCCACCGTGCCGCTGCTTCCGAGGAACATTCGCTGAATCTTAAGTTTCGCTGCCTATCGTCCCGATGATTCCGCAGTCCAATCGCATGAAGCGATCGGTGGAGACGGCCGTCAGATCTTTTTTGCGCCGTTCATCCGCGAAGTTCCCGCTGGAGCCTGGGAGGTGCTCCCGCCGGCATTTCATCGCCGCTTCCGTCAAGAGAAGCCACCGTGCGGGCATGTTCCTCATAAAAAAGAACCCGGGGTCCGCAATGTCTATGATCGATCGCCTTTTACAGCGCCTGCGTATCGTCACAAAAGTCCTCCTCTTCGTGGTTCCGCTCGTGGCCCTGATCGCCGGGATCGGTCTCGTCGGTTTCTTCACCGCCCGCACGCTCAACGGGCATATGACCGTGACCCGCGAGACCATCAACAATCTCTCGGATTTTCAGGCGCTGCGCAGCGCGTTGCAGGCCTTCGCCGACAGTCCGAGCGAGGAGGCGCGCGATGCCCTTGTGAAGCAGATCGATGAGCAGGAGCAGGGCGTCAGGACCCTGGAGGGGCTGTTGGCACGCGAGGCGGACAGGGCGCAAATCGCCTCTGTCGTCGCCCTTGGCTCTCAGATGCGCAGCCAGACCGACAAGCTCTGGGCGGTAAAGACCGAGCAGGACACGGTGACGACGTCCCTTGAAGCGGCGCTCGCCGACATGACCGAGAAGGGCAACGGCGCCTACAAGCAGATCGATATCATCCGGAAGGAATCGGGAGACAAGGAAGCCTTCGCCAAGGCGCTGCTCTTCGATGCGGCTGCTTACCAGGGCGTTGCCGAGCGGATCAAGAAATTCCGCCTGCCGGTGACCATGGCCGTCAATCCCGATGCCAAGATAGAGCAGGCAAACAAGCTGCTGCCGCATCTGCTGAAGCAGATCGGTGAAGCCGAGAAGATCGCCTCCGAAAAGGTCCAGAAACCGATTGGCGAACTCAAGGAACAGGCGCTGAAGATCCAGGCGATCCTCGCAAGTGCCGAGGAAAACGAAGCGAAGAAGACCGCACTCGTGCCGATCCTCAGCAAGCTCTCGAAGTACGAGGCCGATTTTGCCAAGGAAGCGGTCAAGAATTCCGACACCGCAGCCAAGCGCTTCGTCGGCATGGACGAAGAAATTTCGACACTCAAGACGTTGATCGCTTTGATGAGCGATACCTTCAAGGGTCTCGACAATACCCGGTTTCATATCAGCGAGTTGCACCGTTCGCGCGACGCGGCAAGCCGCGACCTCGTGATTGCCGATATCAACGGTGTGCGCGAAACCGCCCACAAGCTTTCCGAGCTCGGCGGCAAGAATGCAGCGCTCCGCGACCTGCCGGCGAAGCTTGGCCCCTCGCTCGACAGTATCGATAAGGGCACTGCCGCATTGATCGATGTCGGCGGCCGCTGGCAGGCCGCCAAGAGCGAGGCCGCGACGCTTGTCGCCGATGCAAGCCGCACGCTTGAAAGCTTTGTCAGCAGCGCGCAGGAAGCCGGGAAGCAGGACAGCCAGCGCTCGGCGACGGTGTCGATCATCGCCATGGTCGCCGGAACGCTGCTTTCCATCATCGGTGGCCTGATGCTGGTCGAGACACTGCGCGGCCCGCTGAAACGCGTGACAGAAACCATGACTCGGCTCGCCAACGGCGACCTCGAAGTGGCGATCGAAGGCCGCAATCGCGGCGACGAAATCGGCGACATGGTGCGCTCGGTTGCCGTCTTCCGCGACAACGCATTGGAAAACGTGCGGCTGGAACGCGAGGCGGAAGCAGCGCGGACCCTGTCGGCCGCGGAGGAGGCCCGCCGCTCGCAGGAACGCGCGCGCATCGAAGCCGAGCAGATGCAGGCGCTCAATGCTCTTTCCGACGTCCTTGCCCAGCTTGCCGCCGGCAACCTCGAGGAAGGCATGGCGGAGGATCTGCCTGCGGACTACGTGATCATGGCTCGCACCTACAACAACGCCGTCGAAGCGCTGCGTGCGACGCTGACGGATGTACGGCTCGTCACGGAGGAGATCACCGGCGGTACCGGCAATCTCTCGGCCTCGGCCGACGATCTTGCCCGGCGTACAGAGCAGCAGGCGGCGGCGCTCGAGGAAAGCTCGCGCGCGCTCCGTCAACTCACCGAACTCGTCCGCTCGACCGCCGAAAGCGCGCGCAGCACGACCATATCGGTCGATGAGACGAACAACTATGCCCGGCATTCCGGCCAGGTCGTCGCCAAGGCGATCGATGCCATGGCGGAAATCAATCGTTCGTCCGAGAAGATCGGCACGATCATCGGCGTGATCGACGAGATCGCCTTCCAGACCAACCTGCTGGCGCTGAACGCCGGGGTCGAGGCGGCCCGCGCCGGCGAGGCGGGTCGTGGCTTCGCCGTCGTCGCCCAGGAGGTGCGCGAGCTGGCGCAGCGTTGCGCGGGAGCGGCACGCGAGATCAAGGGGCTCATCTCGGCAAGCTCCGCCCAGGTGCGCAGCGGCGTCGCGTTGGTGCAGGAGACAGGCGACGCGCTGGCGGTGATCAACGACCACATCGCGACCATTCACCAGCTCGTCAGCAATATCGAGGCTTCCGCAGCGGAACAGTATACCGGTCTCAGCGAAGTCAATTCAGCTGTTCACGAGGTCGAGCTGATCACGCAGCAGAACGCTGCGATGGTCGAGGAGAACACGGCGGAAATCCACGGCCTGCGCCGGCAGGTCGAAGCGCTCAACGAGAAGATCGAGCGTTTCAAGACCGGCACTGGCGGGCTGAGCGACCACAGGCAGCTTCGTTACGGCTCAACTTACGCTGCCTGAACTATATTGAAAGCAGAAGGCCCCGCGGTCGCCGACGACTGCGGGGCCTTCTGGTTTTTCTGGTTCTGGGAAAACGTCAGCCGCCGGTTACGCTCATGTGGCGTGCGACGGCCGGGCGGTTGTGTTCGCGATCGATGATGAAGTCGTGGCCCTTCGGCTTGCGGGAGATCGCCTCATCGATAACGCGGGAGAGATAGGCATCGTCGTCGGTGGTGCGCAGCGCCGCGCGCAGGTCGGCGGCGTCGTTTTGGCCGAGGCACATATAGAGGGTGCCGGTGCAGGTGAGCCGGACACGGTTGCAGCTTTCGCAGAAATTGTGCGTCATCGGCGTGATGAGCCCGAGGCGTCCACCGGTCTCCACCACCTCGACGTAGCGGGCAGGTCCGCCGGTCTTGTAGGCGATATCCTTCAGCGTGAACTGGGTTTCGAGACGCTCGCGCATCTCGGACAGCGGCAGGTAGTGGTCAGTCCGGTCCTCGTCCACTTCCCCCATCGGCATGGTCTCGATCAGCGTCAGGTCCATGCCGCGTCCGTGCGCCCAGCGCATCAGTTCGGGAATCTCGGCAGCGTTGAAGCCCTTGAGGGCGACCGTATTGATTTTTACCTTGAGGCCGGCTGCCTGAGCCGCGTCGATCCCCTCAAGTACCTTCGAGAGGTCGCCCCAGCGGGTGATCTGGCGGAACTTGTCGTGATCGCGGGTATCGAGCGAAACGTTGATCCGCCGCACGCCGCAATCAGCCAGTTCGGCCGCGAATTTCGACAGCTGCGAGCCGTTCGTCGTCAGCGTCAGCTCGTCCAGGCGGCCAGCGTGTATCTCTTTGCCGAGTTCGCGCACGAGGAACATGATGTTCTTGCGCACCAGCGGCTCGCCGCCGGTGAGCCGGAGCTTGCGCACGCCCTTCGCAATGAAGGCGGAACAGAGCCGGTGCAGCTCCTCGAGCGTCAGCAGATCCTTCTTCGGCAGGAAGGTCATGTGTTCCGCCATGCAATAGGTGCAGCGGAAGTCGCAGCGGTCGGTGACCGAAACGCGCAAGTAACTGATCGCCCGGCCGAAAGGATCGATCATGGGCGTCTTCGAGCTGTCGAGCGGCTGTGCGCCGGTTCTGTCTATGGCGGCAGTGTTCAAGATTTTTCTCCGAGCGCTTCCAATGTCGGGGGCAAAAACCCTCGCGTCAAGGCGCATACTGTCGCAAATTTCGGTGAAGCGGCATTCGGTCCCAGCGTTATCTCCTGAATCTGGGCGGATGAAGCGTATTTGCGCCCGAAAGGGCTGGAAAGATTTGAAAATGTTTCGGCTTTTCCGGGATGTTTTCTCCTTTTCGGAGGTGAAGATCTGGTCTGCCGGGTGCACGAATCTGGTAGTTCCAGGGCCCGAACTGGGGTAGTGCTCAGCGGATGAATGCGGAGTGAGTATCATGAGTGAATTCTGGCCGACCGAGCTGCGCGTATCGAAAGACCGCCACCGCCTGACTGTCGCATTCGACGACGGCGCTTCCTTCGACCTGTCGGCGGAGCTTCTGCGCGTGCTTTCGCCTTCGGCCGAGGTGCAGGGACACGGGCCGGGCCAGGGGGTCACCGTACCCGGCAAGCGCAATGTCCAGATCATTTCGGTACAGCCGACCGGCAACTATGCCGTGCGCATCGGTTTCGATGATTTCCACGACACCGGCATCTTCACCTGGAGCTATCTGCGCGAATTGGGAGAGAAGGGTCAGGAACTCTTCGCCGCCTATGAGCAGGAGCTGGCCGAGAAGGGCATGTCGCGCGACAAGTCGGAAAAGCCGCGCTGAGCGGCGTCGATGCGCTCAATCGGCGTCTTCCTTCAGCAAGACGGCGATGATGCGCTCCATCGACTGCGCGACCGTCATGCAGTCCTCGATCGGTGAACCGGTCAGCGACTTCTCGATCAGCGCGGTCTGGATCTCCATTGCCTCCTCGGTGAGCGTACGGCCGGCCGGCGTCAGCGAGAGCCGCAGCACGCGCTTGTCACGCTCGTCTCCCCGCCGTTTTATCAGGCCGCGCTTCTCCAGCTGCGGTAGCAGCATGCTCATGTTGGAGCGGCCAACGAGCATCTTGCGGGCGAGTTCCTGCTGCGTGATGCCGTCGAAGCGATAGAGATTGATCAGGATATCGAGATGCGGCGGCTTGATGTCGAGGTGGACGAGCTCCCGCGTCAACGTCTGCTGCATCAATTGGCAGGCACGGGCAACGGCGATCCAGCTTCGAAATCGCGGATGATCCCAGGGGAAGTGATGATGTTCTGTTGTCACTTGCTTTTTGTTCATCGTTGTACAATCATGTTCAAAAGTGAACATTCGAAGAGAGTCTCACTATGACATCCTTCGGGATCAAGGTCATCCGTACCGGACTGAAGGCCGTATCCGCCGTCTCTCCCGAGGCTGCCGGTAGGCTGGCCTTCAGAATCTTCTGTCTCACGCCGGGCCGCAAGCCGAAAAGCGGCAAGGAGGCGGCCTTGTTGAAAGCGGCAGTGCCGATCATGGAGCACTCGCGGAAGGTCACACTGTCCTTCGCCGGCGGTTGGGTCGTTGCCCATCACTTCGCGCGGCGCGTCGATTCGGACGGGCCGCGGATCCTGCTCGCGCACGGCTGGGGATCGCGCAGCGACTATCTCGGGGCCTTGATCGATGGCCTGCTCGCAACCGGGGCGGAGGTGGTCGCACTCGACTGGCCGGGCCACGGTGCGTCGCCGGGACGGTCGCTGACCATGCCTCAGGCGGTGAGGGCGATCGACGCGGCCTGGCGCCACTTCGACGGCTTCGACGTGGCGATCGGCCATTCCTTCGGCGGCGCGAGCCTCGCCTGCGCGGCAGGCGCGGTCGTGTGCGACGTGCCCGCGCGTGTGCCGGCAAAAATGGTGCTGATCGGCGCGCCTAGCGAAATGACCTGGCTCTTCAACGGTTTCGGCAAGATGATGGCCCTTGCGCCGGCGGCCCAGGCAGCTTTCGAAGGCATGGTCGAACGCCTCTCGGGACGCCGGGTCGATGCCTTTGATGCGGCCCGCATTCTCGGCATGCTGAGGAAGCCGGTGCTCGTCGTTCACGCGGAGGACGACAAGGAGGTTTCCGCCACCCATGCCCGCCGCTACGGCGCGGCCGGACCGAATGTCGAATTGTACTGGGCGAACGGCTTCGGTCATCGCCGCATCGTTTCCGCGGACCCGGTCATCGACAGGATCAAGGCCTTCCTCAACGATAGTAGAAAAGGTGCTCACCTGAGAAGAATCGCGTGATGCTGTCATCAGGGCGTCATGCTATCCATCGAAAGCGCGTGCAAGAGCAAGCGTCACGGAGGATGAAATGACGATCATCAGCACGGTCGAGGAACTGAAGGCACTTTACGGCGACACGAGCGAAGCATCGGTGGTCAAGGTGACGAAGACGCTGACGGCCGAATACCGGCAGATGATCGAGGCCTCGCCCTTTGCCGCGCTTGCGACCGTCGGACCGGAGGGGCCCGATTGCTCGCCGCGCGGCGACGGCCGATGTGTCGTCCGGGTCGCCGACGAGAAGACCGTGCTGATGCCCGATTGGCGCGGCAACAACCGCGTCGATTCGCTTCTCAATATTGTCCGCGATCCGAGAGTGGCGCTGATGTTTCTCGTTCCCGGGTCGAATACGACGATGCGCATCAACGGCACGGCCGTCGTCAGCGTTGATCCGGCGCTGACCAGTTCCTTCGAGGTCGACGGCAAGCATCCCCGCAGCGTCATCGTGATCACGATCGGGGAGGTTTATTTCCAATGCGCGCGGGCGCTCATCCGTTCGCAGCTCTGGAATTCGGATCGCTTCGTCGATCCGGCATCGCTGCCGACGCCCGGCACGCTGCTGAAAGCCGCAAGGGCCGATTTCGACAACGAAACTTACGACCGGGAATGGGCCGGACGCGCCGCCAAGACGATGTGGTAAGCGCCGTCGATCATTCGATGACGGAGGCAGAACGCTGCTTGCATGGCTGCGGCGCCTAGCGGCGATAGATCAGCCAGTTGCGGCCGGAATCCTTGCGCATTCCTTCCTCGAAGAGAACCGTCCGGTTTCGTCCGGCATTCTTGGCCGAATAAAGAGCAATATCGGCCTTGTTGTAGAGATCGACCGGGTCGTCCGCTTCGGTCGCCATGCAGACGCCGACGGAGAGGGTGATCGGGCCATAATTAACGCCGGTCCTGGAATTCTTGAAGGGCGTGCCGGCAAGCACGGTGCGGATTCGGTCGGCCGCCTGCAGGCATTCTTCCTGGGTGCAATCGCTGAGAATGATGGCGAATTCCTCGCCGCCGGTGCGCGCGACGAACGCCTCCCGCCGCAAGTTGGCGCGGATGACATTGCCGACCGTGGCAAGGATCTTGTCGCCGACCGGATGACCGAACGTGTCGTTGACCTTCTTGAAATGATCGATATCGGCGACGAGCAGGCCGCTGAAGTTACGCACATGTTCGCTGTTGTAGACGGCAGCCAGGGTGTCGTCGAAGGCCCGCCGATTGGCAAGACGCGTCAGCGAATCGGTGTTGGCGATGCGCTTGTATTCATCGAGCTCCTGCCGGATGACCTCCATCTCGAAGGATTTCTGGACGACGGTCTGAACGCGCTCCTTGCCCTGGTTCATCGTGTCGACGGTCGCTTCGGTGAGGATGCCGATGGCGTGGCGCAGAATGTCGGCGCTCGCGGCGCTCTTGCTGGTCATGTTGAGATAGGCTTCGTCGAGAACCTTGTTGTAGTTCTCGAGCGCATATTGCTCGTCCTTCAAGAGGTTGACGAGCTCGGCCAGCTTGGCGGCAAGCGTGTTATGCGCCCGCTCGATGCCGTTCGGATGGTGAATATGGCTGAAGTATTGTGCGCCGATCGCGTCCAGTTCTTCCTGCGTCGCCCGGCTGCCAAGCGCCGCAAGCTCCTTGGACAGTTGCGGGTTCGAGCCAAGATAAGCCTCGTAATAAAGCTCGTAGTTGCGCGGTATCGGCGCCACCCCCATCATCCGCATCGCGTGGGTGACCTGCGCTGCGATATCGGGCGTCGGCGTCTTGCTTGAGGTTGCCGTTTGCATATGCAAGCCTCCTTAATTTATCCAATTCTAAATTCCGGTGATTTTTAGGGGGAAATGATTTGTGAAGTCTTAACAATTGCTTGAGCGCATCGGGACAATTCGACCAATTTCGGGCTGATGCGCCGAGCCGCGATATACTGGCGGCGGATATTGCCGCGGCGCCGGAAACAGGGGCCGCGGCAATCTGATCAATCAGGCAGGGCTGATCATCGTTTCCGGACGGACGATCGCATCGAACTCTTCGTTCGTCACATAACCGCCGCCGACGGCCTCCTCGCGAAGGGTCGTGCCGTTCTTATGCGCAGTCTTGGCGATCTTCGCGGCATTGTCGTATCCGATCTTCGGCGCCAGCGCGGTGACGAGCATCAGCGAGCGGTCGAGCGCCGCCTTGATGTTGTCTTCGCGAGCCTCGATGCCGACGACGCAGTTGTCGGTGAAGGAGATCGCGGCGTCAGCGAGAAGCTGTACCGACTGAAGGAAGTTGTAGGCCATGAGCGGATTGTAGACGTTGAGTTCGAAATGGCCCTGGCTGCCGGCGAAGGTCAGGGACGCATGGTTGCCGAACACCTGGACGCAGACCTGCGTCAGCGCCTCGCACTGCGTCGGATTGACCTTGCCCGGCATGATCGAGGAGCCGGGTTCGTTTTCCGGCAGCGCGAGTTCGCCGAGGCCGGAACGCGGACCGGAGCCGAGGAAGCGGATGTCATTGGCGATCTTGAAGAGTGCGGAGGCGGTGGCGTTGATGGCGCCGTGGCTGAAGACCATCGAATCGTGGGCCGCGAGCGCTTCGAACTTGTTCGGCGCGGATGTGAAGGCGATGCCGGTGATAGCAGCGATCTCTTGCGCCACCTTCTCGGCGAAGCCGACCGGCGCGTTGAGACCGGTGCCGACGGCAGTGCCGCCCTGGGCGAGTTCGCAGAGGCCGGGCAGGGTCATCTCGATGCGCTTGATCGATGAGGCGACCTGCGCCGCATAGCCGGAAAACTCCTGACCAAGCGTCAGCGGCGTCGCGTCCTGCGTGTGGGTGCGGCCGATCTTGATGATGTGGTCGAACGCCTTCACCTTTTCTTCAAGCGCCTTGTGCAGGTGCTTCAGCGCCGGCAGCAGGTCGTGGATGACGCGTTCCGCACAGGCGATGTGCATGGCCGTCGGATAGGTGTCGTTCGAGGACTGGCTCATGTTCACGTGGTCGTTCGGGTGAACGGGCTTCTTCGAACCCATCACGCCGCCGAGCAGTTCGATCGCCCGGTTGGAAATGACCTCGTTTGCATTCATGTTCGACTGCGTGCCGGAACCGGTCTGCCAGACGACCAGCGGGAAATGATCATTGAGCTTGCCGTCGATGACTTCCTGCGCGGCATTGACGATCGAATCGCCGATTGCCGGGTCGAGGCGGCCGAGCGCCATGTTGGCACGTGCCGCTGCCTGCTTGACGATGCCGAGCGCCCTTACAATCGCGACGGGTTGCTTTTCCCAGCCGATTTTGAAGTTCCCGAGCGAGCGTTGCGCCTGAGCGCCCCAGTAGCGGTCGTTCGCCACTTCGATGGGGCCGAACGTATCTGTTTCGGTGCGGGTCGATGTCATCGTGATACCTGCCTTCGTCTGCGGTTCATGAAGCCGAGGCGAGAAACGTGTCTCAGCCGGTCGTTCCACCCCGGTGCCGGGCATCTCTCTGCCCCGGTCACACAAGCTTGTAAAGGGGCGGCAAGTGCATCGCAGGGCCTACAATCGTTTGAATTGTTGCACTGCGGCGATTGCTCTGTTTCCCGGCTGCGCCGGCTGATCCGAGGGATTGCGGTCGCGGAGGTTGTGACCTTTCCGTCACATTGCGCGTTTTCCTTTTGCAGGGGCGACTGTGTCCGGGGAAACATCGAGACGCGCGCGAGGAGGGGAAAATGAAATGCGAATCAAATTTTTATGACGCTTCACGCATCTTCCGAGGGATGTGTTTTGGGACAGGTTTTGGCAGGTTTCGGCCGCGCGGGGGCCGGGCGTTTCCTTTTCATTCACCATCCTTTTCTATAAGTCGGAGAGCACGAGGGCGTGGCGAGAATCTGGCAGCGGCCGAATTCGGCGGCAACGCGATACGGGGATCTTTGTTCTTATGAAAATAATCAAATCGGCAGCGATTGTGGCGCTCATGGCCGGGTGTGCGGTCGCAACCATCGATGTGCAGCCGGCGTCGGCGATCACCCTGATGGACTTCATTCGCGGCGGCAAGAAAAGAACGTCGCCGGAGCGCGTCCAGCCTGGCCAGCCGCTGCCGGGCGCAGGCATGATGGTGCCGCAGCAGATCGACCCGCGAACAGCTGCAAAACCGCCGCGCGTCACCGGGCCGCGGTATTATACCTATAAGCCCGAACCGCTCCGCCGGATCGCCACGGACCGATTGCTTGATCCAGTTGTCACCGGTTCGGTGCAGAACGGCGCCTTGCCCCCGATGCTGCGCCAGCCGCTTTCCGATGCGCGGCAGTTTCTTCCCGAAATCAACGTCCGCGCCACGGCCGATGTCGCGAAGGCGGTCGAGAACTACTATGGCGCACGGACGGACTTCGTGTGGATCGATGGCACCGGCGTCAGCGCGCGCGCCAAATCGGCACTTTCCGTACTCGCGCAGGCCGCGAAAGTGGGCCTTGATCCCCAGGACTATGCGGTTGACGTGCCGTCCGACACCTTCGATCGCGGCGACATGATCGCTCGCGAAAAGGCGCTGGTGCAGTTCGAAATAGCGATGTCCGTTGCGACCCTGACCTATGTCCAGGACACGGTGCGCGGGCGCATCGATCCGAACAAGATCTCCGGCTATCACGACTTCAAACGCAAGAGCGTCGATCTCTTCGCCTTCCTGGACAAGCTGGCGGGAAGCGATGATGTCGCGGCGTTGCTCGAAAGCCAGAATCCCAAGAGCACACAGTTCCTGGCGTTGAAGGCGGACTTGGAACGTCTGCGCGCGCAGACCGATGCGACGCCGCGCGTGGAAATCGCTGCCGGTACGCTCCTGAAACCCGGCCAAAGCAACCCGGAACTCGCCAATGTCATCGCCGGCATCAAGCTCAAGGCGTCGGAAACGCTGAAGGCCGAACACGCCGTCGTGCTCGCCAGCTATAACGGGACACCGGACTATACGCCCGAGTTGGTATCCGTCGTCGAAGCCTTCCAGAAGGAGCACGGGCTGAAGGCCGACGGCGTCGTCGGCCAGGCC
Organism: Sinorhizobium sp. 8-89; assembly: GCF_030124325.1. Classification (GTDB taxonomy): domain Bacteria; phylum Pseudomonadota; class Alphaproteobacteria; order Rhizobiales; family Rhizobiaceae; genus Sinorhizobium. The sequence goes on along the minus strand of NZ_JASKLR010000002.1, from coordinate 306,379 downwards.
TCGATCCGAGTGCTGACGGGCGGCGACACGACCGCCAGCAAGATCAACAAGCTCGAGATCGCGATGGAGCAGGCGCGCTGGCTGCCTGACGGATTGGGCAGCCGCTACGTCTTCATCAACCAGCCGGCCTTCACGGCGTCCTATACGGACCAGGGCGTGGAGCAGTTCTCCATGCGTGTCGTGGTCGGCTCTAAGACGAACCAGACCTACTTCTTCCAGGACGAGATCCAGACAGTGGAAGTCAATCCCTACTGGGGCGTGCCGCAGTCGATCATCGTCAACGAGATGCTGCCGAAGCTGCGCAGCGATCCCGGCTATCTCGACCGCATGGGCTATCAGGTCGAAGTGGGTGGCCGCGTCGTCTCGTCGTCCGCCGTCAATTGGTATGCATCGACCTCCTCGATCGCAGTGCGCCAGCCGCCGAGCAGCGACAACGCGCTTGGCGAACTCAAGATTCTCTTCCCGAACGCCCACGCAATCTACATGCACGACACGCCGTCGAAGAGCTTCTTCAAGCGCGACCAGCGGGCGCTCAGCCACGGCTGCGTTCGCCTCGCCGATCCCCGCCGAATGGCGGCAGCGGTCCTCGGCGTCAGCATGGACGAAGTCGGCAAGGAGATTGCCGCGGGGCACAACCGGGCTTTGCCGGTGCCTCAGAAAGTGCCGGTCTATGTTTCCTATTTCACGGCATGGCCGAACAAGGACGGCAAGGTCGAGTATTTCAACGACGTCTATGACCGGGACATGTACATGAACCGGGCATTGGAGGCGACGCGCAGCACGCGACGCGCCGAAGGTTAGGAAAGGAAGGGCCGCGCAAGCGGCCCTTTTCATTTGGGCTTCCGGCCGATTACCGTCTCGACCAGATGTGGCGTCAGTTCATCGAAATGCTGGATGATACGATCGGGCGAGAGGCTTTCGATCGGCACGTCGGAATAGCCGAACGGCACGGCGATCGACGGAACGGAAGCGTTGCGGGCGACAAGGATATCGTTGAGGCTGTCGCCGACCATCACCGCTCGTTCCGCGAGGCCGCCGGCATTGGCGACCGTCGAGAGGAGGTGCTCGGCATGCGGCTTGCGCACGGTGAAGGTGTCGCCGCCCGAGACGGCCGCAAACCGGTCGAGCAGACCGAGCCCGTCAAGCAGGCGGCGTGCCAGCATCTCAGGCTTGTTGGTGCAGACGGCGAGCTTAAGGCCGGCATCCTGCAGGCGGTCGAGTGCGGCGACGAGCCCCGGATAGGGAACGGATGTCCCCGGCATCGAGCCGTGATAGAAGTCCACGAATTCCTTCATCTGCCAGACAAGATTCTCTTCGCTGAGTGCCTTGCCGCGCAGCGCAAACGTGCGCTCGATCATTGCACGGGCGCCATGACCGACGAGATGGGTCAGGTCGGCATAGGTGACGGGCTCGACGCCGGCCTGCGTGACGGCGTGATTGAGGCTGGCGACGAGGTCCGGAGCGGTGTCGACAAGTGTACCGTCGAGATCAAAGACGACAAGGGGAGGAGACACTGGGAACCTCGCGTTGGCGGAAATCGTAATGTTCGGGTAGGCGAAGTCCGCAAGAAAAGCAATGGCGCGGATCAGCGCAGCCGGCTTCGGGAATCCGGCAAAGCTCTCTTATTTTGACTTTTGTTTGCGGCGACGGGCGTGTAAGTGTCTCAGCGGAAATTGGACAGTGGCTGGCCTGCATCGGCCCTGTCATCTGCGCGATCATGAGGGAGCGAGTGGCGCATGGACGCCCGCCAAATGAAGATCAGGGCCGCCGCTGCGGCGCTTGAATATGTCGAAAATGGCATGCGGCTTGGAATCGGTACTGGTTCGACCGCCGAAGAGTTCGTCCGGTTATTGGGCGAAAAGGTTGCGTCGGGCTTTCAGATCGTCGGAGTGCCGACGTCCGAGCGCACGGCCAGGCTCTGCCTCGAGCTCGGTGTGCCGTTGAAGTCGCTCGACGAGGTGCCGGAACTGGATCTCACGATCGACGGCGCCGACGAGGTGGATGGAAAGCTTCGCTTGATCAAAGGCGGGGGCGGGGCGCTGCTGCGCGAGAAAATCGTCGCCAGTGCCTCTGCGCGGATGGTCGTCATTGCCGACGAATCGAAGATTGTCGACGTGCTCGGCGCCTTCAAGCTGCCGATCGAGGTAAATCCGTTCGGGCAGGTCGCGACGCGGCTGGCGATCGAGAAGGTGGCATCCCGGCTGGGATTGACTGGCGATATCGTCGTTCGTGCCTCGGGCGACGGCCCCTTCATGACCGACGGAGGACACCTCATTCTCGATGCATCTTTTGGCCGTATTCCTGATGCAGATGCGCTCGCGGCAGAGCTCAATGCCATCCCCGGGGTGGTCGAGCACGGGCTTTTCATCGGGATTGCGTCATTGGCGATCATCGCCGGTCCGGAGGGAGCGCGTACCCTGACGGCGTCCTGAGCCGATCCGACGCTTCGATGAGGCGTTGCGGACGGCGCAGAAAATAGGTTTCCGCACATATCTGCCTGGCGGCGGCAATCGGCCGGGCGACATGTGCCAACACAGGAGCATGGATAAAAATGAACAAACTCACAGGTCTTGCCCGCACTTTCGCAGCTGCTGCCGTCCTCGTTTCGGTTGCGGTTCCGGCAGTTCGCGCCCAGGACGTGTCGGAAGATCAGATCAAGGCAGCCCGCGCGACCATCGCTGCGCTTGGCGTGACCAACACTTTCGACAACATTCTGCCGCGTCTCGCCGAACGCCTGAAGAATACGCTTATTCAGTCCTCGCCCAACCACCAGGAACTGATCACTGCGACGGTCGACGAGAAGGCGCTCGCTCTTGCCTCCCGGCGTGCGGACCTGGAGCGCGAGGCCGCTGCCATTTACGCCAAGACCTTCTCGGTCGAAGAACTGAACGCGATCACCGATTTCTATGCCTCGCCCGCCGGCAAGAAGCTGCTGAACGATGGTCCGATCGCTTCCCGCGAGTTGCTGAAGGCCGCGGATATCTGGGCCGCCGGCGTTTCGCGCGACCTGACCAACGACGCCACCAAGTCGCTCGATGCGACCATCGGCAGCGCGCCTGCGGCCGACGCCGGCACGCAGGCTCCGGCGCAGCAATAAGCTGCGGCTACGGCGCCGCGCGTCTTATCAGACGCGGAAAGGTCGCTGTAGCACTTTGAATTGCTACGTGTTTTATCCTTAAGTCGGACACGATTTTAAGGAAACATGCAGCAGGCCGACAGCTTGTGCATAAAGCCCGGAGCGATCCGGGCTTTTCTTTTCTCGCGTCCCAATACTATATCAAAGACAAGGGCAGGCCCGGTTCCGTGCCTCGCCTTTCCAACCCAAATGCTTTCGACCGCAACACCGCGCCAGGAGTTCTCCCATGACCGCTTTCGACTATGACCTCTTCGTGATCGGCGGTGGTTCGGGTGGCGTCAGAAGCGGGCGGCTGGCAGCGGCGCTCGGCAAGAAGGTGGCGATCGCGGAGGAGTTCCGTTACGGCGGCACTTGCGTGATCCGCGGTTGCGTACCGAAGAAGCTCTATGTCTACGCTTCGCAATATTCGGAACATTTCGAGGATGCGGCGGGCTTCGGCTGGACCGTTGGCGAAAGCCGCTTCGACTGGGCGAAGCTGGTTGCCGCCAAGGAGCAGGAAATCACCCGTCTGGAGGGCCTCTACCGCAAGGGGCTCGCCAATGCCGGCGCCGAAATGCTTGATACCCGCGCCGAACTCGCGGGGCCCAACGCGGTGCGGCTCCTGGCGAGCGGCAAGACGGTGACGGCCGAGCGAATCGTGATCGCCGTCGGCGGCCATCCGAGCCCGCACGAAGCGCTTCCTGGGCACGAGCTCTGCATCAGCTCCAACGAGGCTTTCGATCTCGCCGAGCTGCCGAAATCGATCCTCATTGCCGGCGGCGGCTATATAGCCATCGAGTTCGCCAACATCTTCCACGGATTGGGCGTTGAGACGACGCTGATCTATCGCGGCAAGGAAATTCTCTCGCGCTTCGATCAGGACCTCAGGCGCGGCTTGCATGCGGCGATGGAAGAGAAGGGCATTCGCATCCTTTGCGAGGATATCATCCAGTCTGTATCGAACGACGCGCACGGCCGACGCGTCGCCCAGACGATGAAGCACGGCGAGCTTGTCGTCGACCAGGTGATGCTCGCTCTCGGCCGCGTGCCGAACACCGCGAGCCTTGGTCTCGAGAATGCGGGCGTCAAGGTCAATGAGCGCGGCGCAATCATCGTCGATGCCTTCTCGCGCACGAGCGCGCCGGGTATCTACGCGCTCGGCGATGTGACCGACCGCGTACAGCTGACGCCGGTGGCGATCCATGAGGCGATGTGCTTCATCGAAACGGAATACAAGAACAATCCGGCTTCGCCCGATCACGACCTCATCGCGACGGCCGTCTTCTCGCAGCCGGAGATCGGCACGGTCGGCATGACGGAAGAAGATGCCGCGCGGAAATTCGATGAGCTCGAAGTCTACCGCGCCGAGTTCCGCCCGATGAAAGCCACGCTTTCGGGGCGCAAGGAAAAGATGATCATGAAGCTTGTGGTCAATGCCGCCGACCGCAAGGTGGTGGGCGCGCACATCCTCGGGCACGATGCGGGCGAAATGGCGCAATTGCTCGGAATTTCGTTGAAGGCCGGGTGCACCAAGGACGACTTCGACCGCACGATGGCCGTCCACCCGACGGCGTCCGAAGAACTGGTGACCATGTATCAGCCGTCCCACAGGGTCAGAAAGGGCGAAAGGGTCGCTTGAGCCACTTGGAGTCGGCAAAGCGGCCGCCGATGTTTTCTGGTAGAATGGCTTTCCAAGCCCCATGTTAACGTTTATAAGCCGCATCCGCGAAGTCATCGGCTCGGGGCGGGCGCGGCGGCTTGGATCATGGAAATCCGAATACCGGGCGGTTTGAACACCGCCGGCGCGACGTGCGCGGGCCCCCGCGTCAGATAACAGGTGATGGAAATGGCACAGACTTGGACTCCGAACAGCTGGCGGCAGAAACCCATTCAGCAGGTGCCGGATTATCCGGAACTCGCAGCGCTCGAGGCAGTGGAAGCACGCCTGGCGAAATATCCGCCGCTGGTCTTTGCCGGCGAGGCGCGGCGTCTGAAGTCTGCTCTTGCCAATGTTGCCGAGGGCCGCGGTTTCCTGCTGCAAGGCGGCGACTGCGCGGAAAGCTTTGCCGAGCACGGCGCCGACACCATCCGCGACTTCTTCCGCGCCTTCCTGCAGATGGCCGTTGTCCTGACCTTCGGCGCACAGCAGCCGGTGGTCAAGGTCGGCCGCATCGCCGGCCAGTTCGCCAAGCCGCGCTCCTCGGGCGTCGAGAAGCAGGGTGACGTGACGCTGCCGAGCTACCGCGGCGACATCATCAACGGCATCGAGTTCACGGAAGAGGCCCGCGTGCCCAATCCGGAGCGGCAGGTCATGGCTTACCGCCAGTCCGCCGCAACGCTGAACCTGCTCCGCGCCTTCGCAATGGGCGGCTACGCCAACCTCGAAAACGTGCATCAATGGATGCTGGGCTTCGTCAAGGACAGCCCGCAGGCCGAGCGCTACCGCAAGCTCGCCGACCGGATCTCCGAGACGATGGATTTCATGAAGGCGATCGGCATCACCTCGGAAAACCATCCGAGCCTGCGCGAGACCGATTTCTTCACCAGCCACGAGGCGCTGCTGCTTGGCTACGAGCAGGCGCTTACCCGCGTCGACTCGACGTCCGGCGACTGGTATGCGACCTCCGGCCATATGATCTGGATCGGCGACCGCACGCGTCAGCCCGACCATGCGCATGTCGAATACTGCCGTGGCATCAAGAACCCGCTCGGTCTCAAATGTGGCCCGTCGCTTAGCGCCGACGGCCTGCTGGAACTGATCGACCTGCTCAATCCGGCAAACGAGGCAGGCCGCTTGACGCTGATCTGCCGTTTCGGTCACGACAAGGTGGCCGAGCATCTGCCGCGCCTCATCCGCGCCGTCGAGCGCGAGGGCAAGAAGGTCGTGTGGTCCTGCGATCCGATGCACGGCAACACGATCACGCTCAACAACTACAAGACCCGGCCCTTCGAGCGGATCCTGTCGGAAGTCGAAAGCTTCTTCCAGATTCACCGTGCGGAAGGCACGCATCCGGGCGGCATCCACATCGAGATGACCGGCAACGACGTCACCGAATGCACCGGCGGCGCACGTGCGCTTTCCGGCGACGATCTTGCCGATCGCTACCACACCCATTGCGATCCGCGCCTGAATGCGGATCAGGCTCTCGAACTTGCCTTCCTGCTCGCCGAGCGCATGAAGGGTGGCCGCGACGAGAAGAAAATGGTCGTCAACGGCTGACCGGAAGAGTGTAGTGCTGGTTCAAAATTTCTGAACGACCAGCGCGTCATCTGAATTTGACAGAGCCGGGCCAGCCGATAAAGCTGGCCCGGCTTTTGTTTGACTTGGAAAATGGGGGACGGGGACGGAATGGAGACTCATGAAGGCGCCTGCCTTTGCGGCGCTGTGCGGTTCAAGACGCGCGGGAAGCTCAGAGAGATCATCTTCTGCCATTGCTCGCAGTGCAGGAAACAGACAGGCCTCTATTACGCCGCCACGAATGTGCAGAACAGCGACATCGACGTCGAAGGGGCGGACAATGTCACCTGGTATCGTTCGAGCCCGGAGGCGCAGCGCGGCTTTTGCCGGTTCTGCGGATCGGCGCTTTTCTGGAAAGCCGAGGGACTCGACTATACGTCGATCCTTGCAGGCACATTCGAGGCGCCGACGCGGCTCGAACCCGGCTATCATATTTACTGCGCGGACAAGGGCGATTATTACGAAATCGACGACCGCTTGCCGCAGTTTGCCCAAGGGCGCGGCTGACAGGGCTCGCCTATGGAGCCGGTTCCGTGGCCGCCCGCTCGAAAGCGCTCGCCAACGCTTCGAACTTGACGGCCTGCCAGAAGACATACTCATCGATCAATTGTTCGCTCAGCCAGAACCGGCCCCGCGTGCCGTCATCCGGCCTGCCGATAAAGCCGGACTTTTCTGCGTTTGAAAACAGCCGGCGGACATGGGTGTTCGATATCAGGTAATGCTCTGCGAGCGTCGCCAGATTGACGTTGATCCAAACTTTTCCGTCGACGGGAACAAGGCTCGAGGGGCGCGCCATCAGGTCATCGAGCAGTATGCCGCCAGACTCCGACCAGACGAAGACGGCGACCCCTTGTGGAGGCTGCGTCCATTTCCTGTCAGCGAGGAGGCGCCGGGCCGCAAGCGGCTGAGCACGTTCAAAGATGGCGATATCGGCCTCTATGCGTTCGACCCTGGTTCCGCCGTCCAGCAGGTCGAGCGTCGTCATCTGGCTCTTGAACCAGAGCTGCATCGCATGCTGGCTGATCTCCGTCGGCTCAAGCGGGCGTGTCCTCCTCGTCCGCCCGCCGTTGGTCGGGCGGAGCAGTTTATAGGCGACCAATTCGGCAAGAAACGCTGTCGCGGTGTTGCGGCTCGCACCGCCGGTATCGCGCATCAGCTTCAGCAAGCGTGCCGCGGTGACGCCAGAGTCGGGATTGTTGCGGTCGCGTTCGAGGTGGAGCGCATAGGCCGCGTGGGTCAGCATCCACTTCTGGTGGGCCGCCACCATGCGTGCGACGCGGGGGAAGAGGTCATTCACCGCTATCAGGTTGCGTGCACCGATCTGCAGGACCGACCGAAATTCCGGGTTCTGCAGCAATGCCTCCACCGTGAAACCGGGTGGGCTCTTTTGCTCGACGCTTTCCTTCCCCGCAACCCGCTGCATCTGCACGCATGTCCTCAAGGGCGCTGCATCGGAACATGGCAATCGACGCGTGTTCCGGGGCAACACACAACTCGCTCTGGTCGTTCTCTAGCATTCCTACCTTGTGCCGAACGTGCAAGTCCGTTGTTTCGTTCAGACGAAGTTTCCGCACGCCACGCCCGTAGTGGCGGCAGTTTGCCGATCAATTGGATGAGAACGCGTCACTGTTCCCGCCAGCGATGTCATCGCGGCCGGTCGCTGCCAATGCTTGTCATTGGACCAAAACCGGCGGCTGGCACTTGACGCCGGTGACGCGCACGTCGGCCTCGCCGATGCGGACGCCGACCAATAGCAGCAGGTTGTAAAGCAGCTCATCGACGGGTGCGGTGACGGAGCCCAGCGTCTGCGCCAGTGCCTGCTGCAGCAATGTCGGCGTTCCGAGGGACAGAGGCCCCACATGGATCTCGGCGTTCAGGTTGTTGAGCAGGGTTTTGGTGGTCGAGGTGAGAATATCCTTCGTCGATACGCTTTTGATCGTCCGCGACGCGACTTGGTTCGGGCTGAAGCTCAGGCGCGACGCCTGAAGGTTCTTGGATTCGACTTGGGCGATGGCGTCGATCTTGAGGGCGGTCGCATCGACGAGGCGCGCGGGCGTCACCCTCGCATCGGCAGAGAAGCTCGCGAGGATAGTGGGGTCGACGTCGCCGATGGCGATTAAGGCGATGCCGGGCACTGCGTCGACGCGATACCCGGAAGACCGGCAACGGCATCCAGGGCAATCTGTCGGTCGCCATTGGCGATCGCTGCCGCCGCGGAAACGAGCTGCAAGGCGCTGACCTTCATCGCCCAATCCGATCCGGCGTTGACGCTCAGGCTCTTCTTCGGGTCGATATTGAGGACCTGGGCCAGCGTGAAGGTCTGTTTGTTGCCGGCGGCGGCGAGTTCGATCGTTTTCAGAGCGGAGGTAACGGTGCCGGACAGACCCTGCACAAGTCTCATCGACGCGAGCAACTGCGGCATCGTCAAATCGGCCGTCAGCACGTCCTCGTAGGATGCAGCGGTCAGGTTCAGGCGGGTGGCGATTGTCTTCAGGAAAGGCTGGACGTCGATATCGGCATCGATCAGAGCTTCGTAGTCCATCACCTTGAGCGAGACGGTGGTGCCAAGCATCTGTCCGAGAACGGCGTTCAGCAAGCCACCATTGAGGCTGGCAAGGCGGGACCCCACGGAAGAGGCCGCGACCTTGGAGCTGGCAGCGGTACCCGTGACGCTCAGGTCCGGCGGGCCGCTGAACATCGCGGCGAGGTAGAGGTCTCCCTTCTTTTCGAGAGTGACCCGGACCGCGTCGGCCGGGACCGCGTCGGCGGAACGCGGTGCGGCACTGACTTGTGGTCACGTGCGATCATTCGACGTCGTGAGAATGGCCGACCGGCAAAAGCGTGAGAGGCTTTGTCAGCGGCCGAGGCAGATTGCGCCCCGCCCGTCGAGATCTCAGGAGCCCACGGGGAAGAGTTCGGCGTGGGACTTGAAGAAACGTTCGGTGCTGTACCGCTTGCCGAACATCATGTCGTGCTGGAGGAAGCGGTAATCGCGCAGGGACGCAGGTATCTTCGGCTGCCGCGACCATTCCGCAATGTCCTTGCCATTCTTGCGAACCACCATATAGCGGTCGAGGATGCGGTACTGGTCGTAAACCTTGCCGAGGAAGCCGGTGTAATAGGGGTGCTCGTAACCGGCCTGCTTGAGGATCTGATAGGAAAGGAAGGCTGGGCTGATCGTTCCGATGTTCTTCTTCGGGCCGGTCTTGTTCGACCAGACGACGAGCGGCGTTTCATGCTGCGCCTTCATTTGCTCCTTCGAACCCTTACGCGACGCCGTCACGTCATTCATGTAACCGGTATTGGTGTAGACGGTGTTGAGCGGCGGCAGATGATCGCCGAAGAGCACGATGATCGTCTCGCGGTCGCGGTTCTTCGCCCAGTCCATCAGCATTTTCAGGCTGTCGTCCGCTTCCTTGATGCCCTGAGCATAGGTAGCGAGCACCTGGCGGTCACTTTCGGGGAGATTGCCTTCGACCTTGATCGTGTTCTTCGCATAGCGGTTCGGCTCATAGGGGCCATGGCCCTGCAGGGTCACCGTAAAGAAGAAGAAGGGGTCCTCCATGGCATCCGCCTGGCGAATGATTTCCTTCGTCAGCGCTTCATCCGAAGCGAAGATGCCGCGCTTCTGCATCACCGGCAGGTTCTCTTCCGAGCGAAACGTGTCGAAGCCGAAGGCCTTGTAGACGGCGGTGCGGTTCCAGAACCAGCCCTGGAAGGGGTGGATGGCGCGCGAGACATAGCCTTCGCTGCGGAAGAAGGTCGCCAGCGAGGGGATCGGGTTGCGGATATATTGCTGGTAAGGAATGCTGCCATAGGGCAGGAACGCGTTTGAGAACCCGGTCAGCGCCTCGAATTCGACATTGGCGGTCATGCCGCCGAACTCCGGCGAGAAGACGTTGCCCACCTGCATTTCGCGGACCGTTGGCATCGGATCGGGCGAAAGCTTCACATTTGGAAGACGGGTCGGATCCCAGAAGGATTCGCTCATCAGCACGATCACGTCGGGCTTGCCGCGATGCGTCGTTCCGGCAGGCGTCGGCTTGACCGGAATGCGGTCGATCGCGTCGGCCATATAGCCCGCAGGCGCGTTGACATTGGCCATCGGCAGGTTGATCGCGAAGGCAAGCGCAAAGCCGTTGTGACGATAATTCTCGGTCTGGTCCCACATGATGGGAACGACCCTCAGCCGGTCGCGGATCCACGAGAACTGGTTGTAATCCATGATGTGCCAGAAGGCGACGAGCAGGGGCAGGGCGAAGGCGGCGCGAACGATACGCTCCTTGCGCGTCAGCTTGGGGAAGTTCCGCCACGCATAGCGCAGGAGCAGGCCGATAACGGCGACCATGGCGATCAGCCCCACGACGACGCCAATGGCGGTCCCCGGCCGGTCTTTAACGAGAACCGGCATCAGCTCCATGATTTGCCGGCCGAAGAGAAAATCGGTCGGATAAAGTGGATCGGAGAGGAAGACTTGCTTCTGTTGGCAGACAAAGGCCGGAAGAACGGCGAGCGGCACGACCAACAGGCCCGCCTTGTGCTCGCGGCCGAACAGCGCGTCGATTGCAAGCAGAACGAGGAAGAATGCCGCAACCGTCGTCCAGGCGGGGCGCATCGGGTCGATAAAATAGGCGACGGTATCGGCAAAGGATTGGCGGACGATCAGCTCGATCGCGAACACAAGCGCTGCAGCAATGAAAAGAGAGAAGAACGCGCTGCGCGTGCCGGCCAGTGTCTTGGCGTTTCTGACGGAGGAGCCAGACCTGTCGATATAGGCCTGGGAGCGTCTCGCGGCGGCGGAATCGATACTGGCCAAGAGCTTCTCCAATTTCATAAATCCTTCGTCTAACTGTCATACGACTGTCATCTTGAACGGGGGATGAATGGGTAAACCAGCGCGGTTGGTTGCAAGTTCCGCGCGCGGCAAAAGATCGTCGTCTCCCCGCGTAAAGGGCCGGAAACGCAGAATTTTTCGGAATTTTTGAGTTGATTGCGATTGGCTGTGGGTTTTTTGTCGCGGTATGCGATAGAACATGCCGTACGTCAGAATGTATTCGCTGAGAAAAGACCGACAGGGCCGCTCATGACTGCACAGAATGCCGTTCCCTCGACGCTACGGATCGCCGTGGCCCAGCTCAATCCAACGGTCGGCGACATCGCCGGCAATCTGGCGAAGGCACGCGAGGCGCGCGCGGACGCGGCGCGCCAGGATGCCGATTTGCTGGTGTTCACCGAACTCTTTATCTCTGGCTACCCGCCCGAAGACCTCGTGCTGAAACCTGCGTTTCTGACGGCCTGCTTGCAGGCGGTCGAGAAGTTCGCCGCTGAAACGGCTGATGGCGGGCCGGGCGTCGTCATCGGGTTTCCCCGTCAGGCCGGAGCGCTCCGCCATAATTCGATCGCCGTCCTGGACGGAGGCAAGATCATCGCGGTCCGCGACAAGGTGGACCTCCCGAATTACGGGGAGTTCGACGAAAAGCGTGTGTTCGACGCCGGCCAGATGCCGGGTCCCGTCAACTTCCGCGGCGTGCGCATCGGCATACCGATCTGCGAAGATATCTGGGGCGATCTCGGCGTCTGCGAGACCCTCAAGGAAAGCGGCGCCGAAATCCTGCTTTCCCCCAACGGTTCGCCCTATTATCGCGGCAAGGTCGATGTCCGCCATCAGGTTGTCCTGAAACAGGTCATCGAGACCGGCCTGCCGATGATCTATGCCAACCAGCTCGGCGGACAGGACGAACTGGTCTTCGACGGTGCGAGCTTCGGCTTCAATGCGAACAAGTCGCTGGCCTTCCAGATGAGCCAGTTCGAGGAAGCGGTCGCAATCTCGGAATGGAGGCGGGGCGAGGACGGTTGGGCTTCATCCAACGGGCTCAATTCACGCATCCCGGAAAGCGAAGAGGCGGATTACCGCGCCTGCATGCTGGGCCTCAGGGACTATGTCAACAAGAATGGCTTCAAGAATGTCGTGCTCGGCCTGTCGGGCGGCATCGACTCGGCGATCTGCACGGCGCTAGCGGTTGATGCGCTTGGTGAGGAGCGGGTGCGCACGGTGATGCTGCCTTACCGATATACGTCGCAAGAATCGCTGAAGGACGCCGAGGCCTGCGCCAAGGCGCTCGGCTGCCGCTACGATATCGTTGCCATCGAGGAGCCGGTCGAGGGCTTCCTCAGCGCGCTCTCGGATGCATTCGAGGGCACCGAATCCGGGATCACGGAGGAGAACCTCCAGAGCCGCACGCGCGGGACGATCCTGATGGCGATCTCCAACAAGTTCGGCTCGATGGTCGTCACGACCGGCAACAAGTCCGAGATGTCGGTCGGCTACGCCACGCTCTATGGCGACATGAACGGCGGCTTCAACCCGATCAAGGATCTCTACAAGATGCAGGTCTATGCGCTTTCGCGCTGGCGCAACGGCGCCGTGCCGCCGGGGGCGCTCGGGCCCACGGGTGAAGTCATCCCGCGGAACATCATCGACAAGGCGCCGTCGGCCGAACTTCGGCCGAACCAGACCGACCAGGATTCGTTGCCGCCTTATCCGGTGCTCGACGACATCCTCGAATGCCTCGTGGAGAAGGAGATGAGCACCGAGGAAATCGTCGCGCGTGGCCATGACGAGCCGACGGTCCATCGCATCGAGCACCTGCTTTACATCGCCGAATACAAGCGCCGCCAGTCGGCTCCTGGCGTGAAGATCACCAAGAAGAACTTCGGTCGCGACCGGCGCTATCCGATTACCAATCGCTTCCGCGACCGGGGTTAGTCCATGCGCAGTTCGGTGGAAATCTTCGATCTCAGCAGCGGCGAGGCGCGCGTCGTCTGGCAGACCGAGCGGCTGGTCGAGGCGCCGAACTGGTCGGCGGATGGACGCTATCTAATCATCAATGGCGATGGCCGGCTTTATCGGCTTGCGCTCGACGGCTCCGAGCCGGTGGAGATCGACACGGGCTTTGCCCGGGAGTGCAACAACGACCATGGTATTTCCCCTGATGGCCAAACGCTCGTCATCAGCGACAAGACCGAATTCGGCAAGTCGGCGATCTACGTCCTGCCGATCGAAGGCGGTTCGCCCCGATTGGTGACGCCGAACCTGCCGTCCTACTGGCACGGCTGGTCGCCGGACGGAAAGACGCTTGCCTACTGCGGCATCCGTGACCAGATCTTCGACATCTACACGATCCCGGTCGAAGGCGGCGACGAGCGTCGGTTGACAACGGGCGAGGGCCGCAACGACGGACCGGACTGGTCGCCGGACGGGAGCTGGATCTATTTCAATTCGAGCCGCACCGGTCGCATGCAGATATGGCGCATTCGCCCGGATGGCAGCGACGTGCAACGCATTACCGACAGCCCTTATGGCGACTGGTTCCCTCATCCTTCGCCCGATGGCCGGCACCTGCTGGTGCTTTCCTATGACGGCGATGTCTTCGATCACCCACGCGACCTTGACGTCAGGCTTCGCCTTATGGACCCGGAAGGCGGCAATGCGCGGGTCCTGTTCGAGCTCTTCGGCGGGCAGGGGACGATGAACGTTCCGAACTGGTCGCCGTCGGGCGAGGCATTTGCGTTCGTGCGGTATCAGCCGGAGTGACTCCCTCGCAGCGTGGATGCCGCCTCAGGCAACCGGCAGATTGTAAGGTGTGATCACCTCGATCGCGGAAAGGCGTTGGCTTCCGGAGCCGGGCAGAGCGGCTCTTCTCCTCGTGATGGCGCGAAATGCTGTTCGCGCGTCCGTCCTCAGGTTGTGATGCAGGACGAAATGCACGCGTCCGTCCCTCAGGAGTTCCAGATTATCCTGATCGAGGTCATGAGCGATGAAGATTGAGCAAGTGCGGTCGAGCTGACGGAAAGCGGCGAGCACGGCCCGGTTTCCTCCACCGATCGAATAGACGGCGTTGATCTCGGGATGGCGCATTAGCGCCTCAAGCGCGAGGACGCCGGTTTCCTCGTTCTTGCCGTAACCCTCGCTGATCTCGACGATGCCGATCGAGGGGTAGCGTGCGCGCAATATCCGGCGGAACCCAATCTCCCGTTCCTCCTCCCCGCGGAAACGGTTGCTCGAGATCGTGACCAATACGGTCGCTGCCTGATGGGCAAAGCGCTCGCCGATCAGATAGGCGGCGGTCTCGCCGGCTGCGCGGTTGTCGGCGCCGGCATAGGCCGTTCTGGCGGAGTGGGGAAGGTCGGTGACAAGCGTCACAACCGCAATCCTTGCGCTTTCGAGCCGTGCCACGGCAGCGGTCACCTCGGGCACATCCGGTGCCTTGAGGACGATGCCATCGGTGCCGCGCAGGCGGATTCGGTCGAGCAATTGCGCGATCTCATGCGCTCGCATCGTTTCCGCGCGATATCTGCGCCAGCGGAAGTTCGTCGGCATGAAGGTCGTCGCTTCGTTTTCGAAAGCGCGTCGCACGGCGTCGGTAAACCGTTCCGGCGCTTCCATGACCACGTCGATTGCGTATTTCCGCCCCTGGACCTCCATGCCGGCCTGTTGTTTCTCAAGATCGCGGATCGCCGCCTTGACGCGGGCTTTCGTCTGCGGGCGAACACCCGCGCGATCATTGAGCACCCGGTCGACCGTGGCGGTGCTCACGCCTGCCTGGAATGCGATATCCTTGACAAGAAACGGGTGCGCCACCCCAGGGCTCCTGATGGTTTTTTGATGGATTTCTGCTCTATCTCAGAATTGGGCGACCCGTATAGTCGGTAAAGTGGTTTGCGAGGGAGAATGCCCGATGAAGACCGACAACACGGCGAGGATGCGCGTCGAACGCGTATGGCTGACGGAGGATTCCTGCAGCATCGAGGCGTTTCGCGTCGAGGTCGAGCGCCGCACCAACCCGGCAGACTATCCGCATGCGGCGGATTGCCAGAAGAACGTTCTGATCTATGACAGCGCCAGCCTTATTGCCGATTGCGCGACCGACGATGGCCGGCGCGCGGCCTTGGCGGAGATTTGCGAGGTCCTTGCAGAAGGGCCGGGCGTTGCCGTGTTCAAGCGCGCCTTCGCGGACACGAGCGTTATCGACGAGGCGAGCCGCATCTTCGACGAGATCATCGAGGAGCAACACCGCACAAACAGTGGCGGCGGCGACCATTTCGCCAAACCGGGCGCCAACGACCGGATCTGGAATTCGCTGGAGAAGCATTGCCTCTGCGCTCCCGAAAATTTCGCGGCCTACTATGGCAACGCGGTCATCGCGCTCGTCAGCGAGGCCTGGCTTGGGCCGAACTACCAGATGACGGCGCAGGTCAATCGCGTCAATCCGGGCGGGGCGGCGCAATCGGCGCATCGAGACTATCATCTCGGCTTCCAGACGTCGGCGCTCATCGAGCGATATCCAGCGCACGTGCACAAGCTCTCGCCGGTGCTGACGCTGCAAGGCGCCGTTGCCCATTGCGACATGCCGCTCGAAAGCGGGCCAACCTTGTTCCTGCCCTACAGCCAGACCTATGTGCCCGGCTATCTCGCGCTGAAGCGACCGGAATTCAGAGCCTACTTCGACGAGAACCACGTCCAGCTTTCGCTTGAGAAGGGCGATGCAGTGTTCTTCAACCCGGCGCTCTTTCATGCCGCCGGCACCAACCGCTCGGCCGACATCAAGCGTGTCGCAAATCTCCTCCAGGTCTCCTCCGCCTTCGGACGCGCGATGGAAACAGTCGATCGCGAGCGAATGTGCGGCGTGCTCTATCCCGCCCTGAAGGCGCTCGCTGCCGACGGGAAGCTCTCGGCGGCCGAAATCGCCAATGCGATTGCCTCCTGCGCCGAGGGTTATTCGTTCCCGACCAATCTCGATCGCGATCCGCCGCTCGGCGGCCTGGCGCCGAAGACGCAGGCGCAGCTGATGCATGAAGCACTCGCGGCTGGTTGGGATACCGAGACCTTCGTGGAAGCACTCGCGGCGCAGGCAGCGAAGAAAAAAAGCTGAGCAAGGCCCGAGTTAGGCGTCGGCCGCCGCGTGCGGAGCCTGGAACTGCAATCTGTCCCAAGGAGGAGTTCATGAGCACGGATTATGGTCGTCTCGATGGCAAGATCGCCATCGTTACCGGTGGCACGCAAGGGCTCGGCGCGATGATCGCCGCGCTCTTTGCCGAACGGGGCGCGACCGGTATCGTCATCTGCGGGCGCAATGCCGCGAAAGGCGAGGCGAAAGCGGCCGAAATCAGCAAGGCGACCGGCACCAAGGTGGTCTATGTCCCGGCCGATCTCGAACGGGTGGAGGATGCCCGCGAGGTGGTCGCCACTTGCGACAGCGAGTTCGGCCGAGTGGACGCGCTGGTCAACGCCGCCGCGATCACCGATCGCGGCACGATCCTCGACACGACGCCGGAACTCTTCGACCGCATGTTCGCGATCAATGTGCGAGCGCCCTTCTTCCTGATGCAGGAAACCGTGAAGGTGATGCGGCGCGAGAAGATCGAGGGCACCATCGTCAATATCGGCTCGATGTCGGCCAAGGCGGGTCAGCCCTTCATCGCCGCCTATTGCGCGTCGAAAGGCGCCCTGGAGACGCTGACCAAGAACACGGCTTACGCGCTTCTCCGCAACCGTATTCGCGTCAATGGGCTCAACATTGGCTGGATGGCGTCGGAGGGGGAGGATCGCATCCAGCGCGAATATCATGACGCACCGGCGGACTGGCTGGAGAAGGCGGCGGCGAACCAGCCTTTCGGCAGGCTTGTCGATCCGGCCGAGGTCGCGCGCGCCTGCGCCTATCTCTCCTCGGCGGAATCGGGCCTCATGACCGGTTCGGTGATCTGCTTCGACCAATCGATCTGGGGGGCCTATGACGGCTCGCCGCATCCGTCGGCGCCGCTCTGAAATCAGGCCGCTCTGCGTTTGACAAGCGAAGGGTCGCACAGGCGAGGTGTTTCGCTCGTCTTGCCTTTCGCCGACGCCTGTGTCCATATGCGGCCGTCAGGTGCCCGCCGCGGCGGGAGAATCGGGAAGCCGGTGCAAGTCCGGAACGTGCCCAACGCTGTGATGGGGACGGCCGCGCCGAAATAAAGTTCTGTTCTTGTTGCAGGGCTTTGCCACTGAATCTTGATGCGATTTGGGAAGGCGGCGCGGCTGGATGATCCAAAGTCAGAAGACCGGCCTGGCGAGATAGACCGGCCCCGCGCGGACGGCGGGAGGTTGTGCATTGTTGGGGATCGAACGATGCGACCTGACCCGATTGGCTGCCTTGCGGCGGCCGGAGCCTTTTCGCCGGACGAGCGTGCCGCCGTCTACCGCGCCATCGAGACACGCCGCGACGTGCGCGACGAGTTCCTTTCCGATCCGCTGCCGGACGAGCTCGTTGCCCGTCTGCTTGGTGCCGCCCACAGCGCGCCTTCGGTCGGCTTCATGCAGCCCTGGAACTTCGTTCTCGTCCGCCAGAAAGAGACGCGCGAGAGGGTCTGGAAGGCATTCGAGCGCGCCAATGAGGAAGCAGCCCTTATGTTCTCCGGCGAGGCGCAGACGAAATACCGCTCGCTGAAACTCGAAGGTATTCGCCAGGCGCCGCTCAGCATCTGCGTCACCTGCGATCGAACACGCGGTGGTGCGGTTGTGCTTGGACGAACGCACAATCCGCAAATGGACGTCTATTCGACCGTCTGTGCGGTCCAGAACCTCTGGCTCGCCGCACGTGCGGAAGGTGTCGGCGTCGGCTGGGTCAGTATCTTCCACGAGCCGGAGATCAAGTCGATCCTCGGCATACCCGAGCATATCGAAATCGTCGCCTGGCTTTGCCTTGGATTCGTCGATCGGCTCTATCAACAGCCGGAACTCGCGGTGAAAGGATGGCGTCAGCGCCTGCCGGTCGAGGATCTGGTCTTCGAGGAAGGGTGGGGCATCCAAGGGCGAAACCGCGTGTAGATTCCATGGGAAAAACGCAATATCTGCACCGTTGTGGGAGTAGGCAGTGCAGTGTCCGCGGGCGCTCGAACACAGGATCTGCGGCAGAACAATTCAATTGCCCTGGATCGGCTGGTAACCGGGACCGAGCGGGTTTTTGAGATCGATAGCGCTTTCCTCCTGCGGCAGGAATGCCGGGCCTACGACACGGACCTTGCTGTTCTTCGGGTCGTAGGGCCGTTCCTTCACGGGCTTTGCTTGCGCCGAACCCTCGGCCGGCTTCCGGTCGCCGTTGATGGTGATGACCGACGGTTCGCTGCCCATCGTCGCTTTGCCGAGATCCGTAGCCGGACTTTTTGGGATCCGGCAGCCGCAGACCCCCGGTGCACCGACGCCACGCGCGCGGTAGGCAAATGCGGTCGGCAGCTCGGTATAGGGCCTGCCGGTCGAGGCCGAGACCATCTGGTCGCTCTCTTCCGTCGCGAGGGCGTGGTAGTAGAGTTCCGTCTCCGCACCGGGGCAGCGTGCCCGGCAAAGTTCGGCATCGCGCGCAAAATCTGCCGGCGTTGCATTTGAGGAGATCGGGAAGAAGGCTCCGTCGCAGGTGCGCACGCACATGGTCCTGAGACTGCCGGCCGGCTCTTCGCTGAGGAACTGAAAATCCTGCATTCCGGCATCGTCATTCAGCAGTGGGTAATCTTCACTGTCAGGTGGGAGATCCCTGAGGATGTTGCGGGGGAGATCGGCGTCGGCGCTGGCGAACTCGTCCTGCCCTTCGATCGGCTCCGCGCCCGCCTCACCCTGGCAACTGTTCAACTCCAGCGCTGCGAGAATACGCCGGCGCGCGTCGCCCGTGTCGCCCGAGATCAACGAGCGGCGGTGCGCCTTGAGCCTTTGAAGATTGTCCTCCATGCGGGCGATCGTCTCATCGAGCGCGGCACATGCCTCGCCATTATCGCCGTCGATCACGACGACACTGCCGGTGCTGCACTCCATGCGACGGCGCTCATTTTTTGCCCGACGGAGCTCAATGTTCTGGCGGGAGACGGCGCCGGTGAAATCGCGCAGGTTGGCTGCCGGGGTAACGATCGTCGAAAGATCGGCCAGTCGAGCGTTCAGGCGTTCACAAACGGTCGAGGCCGCCGCGCCGTCGGCCATCGCCAGCAGCGCCGGAAGCAGGGCCACCGCCACGCGCTTGAAGTTCCGGGACACGATACTCCGGGACACTGGCTCTCGTCTCTTCCTGCAATCCGGCGCGATCCTTTTTTTCAAGGACGGCGACGGCAACTCCGGTTTTCCATATCATAAAGGGCTGCCGTGACAGCGCAACGTCAAGGCGGAGTTTGCGTTAATGAGAACCGCAGCAAAGAGAAGAGGTCCGGACCGCGGAGCGGCCCGGCTACTGCATGTGTCCTTAGATTGTAGCCGACCTAAGGACGAAAACATGCGGCAATTCAAAGTACTACGACATATTTTTTGCGCGTCTGATACGACGCGCGGCGCCGTAGGCTCGTCAGGCGGCCCGTGCGGTTTCGAGCGACATCGGGCGCTCAAGCACGGTTCCGTCGATCGCGGCGACATGCTTCATCGTATCGAGCAGCTCTCGGGTCACTTCCCACGCCACGGCCACGGCATAGACGGAGCCGATCCGGTGCGGCTCGGCAATGCGTTCTCCCGGGCACCCCATGCGCCGGAACATCCTTTCCAGGAAGACATCGGTGACCGTGACAATGTGGCTGATGCCGGAGGCAAGGCCGAGTTCACCGACGCCGCACATGAGTTCCGCGGCGGCGATCGTCACCTGGTTCGACGAGCGGTCCTGCGAAATATCCGGATCGATGCAGAAGCGGCTCGATTCCCAGACGGAGGCGCTGCGGATTTCGGGATTGTCGCCGAGCAGGATTGGAAATGTATCATCCAGCATATTCGGCCCAAGCGTCGGCAGCAGCCGCAGCGATCCGCGTAATTTTCCGGTTTCCGGTGAGTACGACATGACATAGAGAGGGTTCGCCTTGTCGTAGTGGTCGATTTCCCACTCGCCGTCGGTCTTCACGTCCCACTTCAAGAAGTCATGGAACACGCGCTTGCGCAGCCGGAACATTTCGTCGATGGCCCGCGGGTGCTGTCCGCGAGCGTTGCCGTTCAGAATCCTGATCATCTTTCGCTCCATCGTTTTTGCGCGATGGGCAGATGCTGTCAGGCTCAAGTGACACATGTAACTGTCTATAGTGACAGTTCAAAAGCGGATTTTTTCCCACTAAATTTGCGGGGGTTTGGGCCGAGGTCTGACGGGTAACCGTGTGACCGAACCCGTCAGATGGTGGGGATCAGCGCGTGGCGAACCGCCTGCGCCACGGCCTGTGTATTGGAGACGACGTTCAATTTGCGGCGCGCATTGGTCATGAAGAAGCGGACTGTACGCTCGGAAATGCCGAGGATCGTGGCGATTTCCCAGTAACTCTTGCCGGCAGCCGACCAGGTCAGCACTTCAGTCTCGCGGCCTGTTAGGCGCATGTCGCGCTCATCGATCGCGCCTGCCATGGCGGCATGTTCCAGCATCGACGCATGGAAGAGGTTGGCGGCCAACTGGAAGTCGCGCAAATGGCAGCGCCGGTAGGCGGACCATTCCGCCGGCGACATATTGGCGTTGATGGCGAGGAGCGCCATGCGTCCTGCGGGTGACGGTAGCGGCAGCGCGACGCCTTCGGTCGAAAGCCCGATTTCCTCGGCAGCGTGAAAGAGCGGCTCGCATTCGGGAAAGCGCCGCCGAGCGGTCGCCCATTCGACAGGTCTCACGCCGCCAAGCGCAAGCCGCAGGATGGGGTCGATCCGGTAGAGGCCCTTCGAGAGATAGATCTCCGCGGCATAGGCGCCGAAAGTGTGGTGCAGTCGGCAGACCTTCAGGCCGTCGGCAAGCGGCTCCGCTTCAAGGTATAACAGATGCGCGATCTTGAAGGTGCGGCGCATCAACGCGAAGAATTGCTCCGGTTCGGCGCAGCCCCCGTACTCCACGATGTCCAGTAGATCGAGGACAGCCTGTTGATCAGTCATGCCGCAACACCGAATCTTGTCCTACAACAAGCATGGTAAGGGGGGCATGCTTTGTCTAGTGTAATATTTCGCAAACGCTGCAACTGCTACCCCCTCCTCAATCCAAGGTTGAATTTCGACTGGAGTAAACGCCGGCCCCCCCCGGTTGACGGCCCGGCGGAGTATCGGTCCGCTATACCGGATGGCTTGCCTCCACGACCGCAAGTGCGGCCATATTGACCACGCCGCGTGACGTCACGGACGGCGAAAGAACGTGTGCCGGCAGCGCCGAGCCGAGCAGGATTGGCCCGACATGCAGGCTGTCCGTCATGGTCTTGACCACGCCGAGCGTAATGTTCGCGGCGTCCAGATTTGGGAAGACGAGCAGGTTGGCTTCGCCGTTCAGCGTGCTGTCCGGCATCACCCGTTGGCGGAGGATCTCGGAGATCGCCGAGTCCCCATGCATCTCGCCGTCGACTTCGAGATCGGGGGCGAGTTCACGCACGAGGTGCAACGCCTCACGCATTTTCGCAGCGCTCTCGGAATCGCGCGAACCGAAGTTCGAATGTGACACGAGCGCTGCACGCGGGGTAATGCCGAAGCGGCGGATTTCTCCGGCCGCCATTGCCGTCGTCTGCGCGATCTGCTCGGCGCTCGGGTTGTAGCTCACATAGGTGTCGGTGAAGAAGGTTGCGCCGCGCTGCGAGATGAGCAGGCTCAACGCCGAGAAATCGAGAACCCCCGGCCGCTTGCCTATGATCTGTGAAACGTCGCGCAGGTGTTTGCTGTAGCGTCCTTCGACGCCGCAGATCAGCGCATCCGCTTCGCCGCGCTTGACCGCAAGGGCGCCGATCACCGTCGTGTTCGTGCGCACGATCGTACGGGCCGCTTCCGGGATGACGCCGCGGCGGCCGACGAGGGCGAAATAATCGTCGACATAGTCGCGATAACGCGGATCGCCCTCGGGATTGACCACCTCGAAATCGACATCCGGACGGATTCGCAGGCCGTAGCGGCGAAGACGCGTCTCGATGATCTGCGGACGGCCGATCAGGATGGGCTTGGCGGTGCCTTCCTCAAGCAGGACCTGGGCGGCACGCAGCACCCGTTCATCCTCACCCTCCGCGAAGATGACGCGGTTCTTCGTAGCATTCTTGGCCGCCGCGAAGACCGGCTTCATGATGAATCCGGAGCGGAAGACGAAGCGGTTCAGCTTGTCGAGATAGGCGTCGAAATCCTGGATGGGGCGGCTCGCGACACCGCTTTCGGCCGCCGCCTTCGCAACAGCCGGGGCGATGCGCAGGATCAGCCGTTGATCGAACGGCGAGGGGATGAGGTAGTCGGGTCCGAAGATCGGCGTTTCGCCCGTATAGGCGCGCGCGGCGACGTCGGAAGGCTCCTCGCGCGCCAGTCCGGCGATTGCGCGAACGGCCGCCATCTTCATCTCTTCATTGATCGTGCGCGCACCGCAATCGAGAGCCCCGCGGAAGATGTGCGGAAAGCAGAGAACGTTGTTGACCTGATTCGGGAAGTCCGAGCGACCGGTGCAGATCATCGCGTCCGGGCGCGCCGCGCGCGCAACTTCCGGCATGATCTCGGGCGTCGGGTTGGCAAGCGCCATGATCAGCGGCTTCTCGGCCATCTGGGCGAGCAGTTCGGGCTTGAGGACGCCGGCCGCCGAGAGACCCAGGAAGACGTCAGCCCCACCGATGCTGTCGGCGAGCACGCGGTTGTCGCTCTCCTGTGCGTAGACGGCCTTCCACTCGTCCATCAGCGCTTCGCGACCCTTGTAGACAAGGCCTTCGATGTCGTGGACCCAGATATTCTCCCGCCTGGCGCCGAGCGTGACGAGCAGGTTGAGGCAGGCGAGCGCCGCGGCGCCCGCACCGGAGGCGACGATCTTCGCTTCGGCAATGTCCTTGCCCGCGAGTTCGAGGCCGTTCAGAACGGCGGCGGCGACGATGATCGCGGTTCCATGCTGGTCGTCATGGAAGACTGGTATCTCCATCTTCTCGCGCAGGCGCCGCTCCACCTCGAAGCACTCCGGCGCCTTGATGTCCTCGAGATTGATGCCGCCGAAGGTCGGCTCCAACGCCGAAACGACATCGACCATGCGCTCGACGCTCGGCGCATCGATCTCGATGTCGAAAACATCGATGCCGGCGAACTTCTTGAAGAGCACGGCCTTGCCTTCCATGACCGGCTTGGAGGCGAGCGGGCCGATGTTGCCGAGGCCGAGAACGGCCGTGCCATTGGAAATCACCGCGACGAGGTTGGCGCGCGCCGTGAAATCGGCGGCTGTTTCGGGATTGTCCTTGATGGCGAGGCAGGGCGCAGCGACGCCTGGCGAATAGGCCAGCGCCAGATCGCGCTGGTTGCCGAGCGGCTTGGTCGGCTGGATTTCAAGCTTGCCCGGGCGAGGGTAGCGGTGGAAGAAAAGTGCCTGCTGGTCGATATCTCCGCTCGCCGGAACCGATTGGGATTTCGCTTTTTCGCCCGTATTCATGCCTTGCATTCCTCTTTCTTGGTCGAGGCCTTTTGGCACGAATTGCGAGCGGCGTACAGTTTCGCCGCGGTTCTTTTGCGACGCCCGGATTGTCGCATGCGCACCCCGTGTCATCTTCCTGAAACACGAGTCTGATTTTGACGGGTTCAAAAGGCTCAACCAAGACGAGGCTCGCATGACCGCGGCATCGGTATCCCAACAGAACTCGGTTCGGAAACTGCGGACGCTTTTCATCTCCGACGTCCACCTGGGCTCCAAGGCAGCCAAGACCGACTACCTGCTCGATTTCCTGCGTCATCACGAGGCGGAAACGATCATCCTCGTCGGGGATATCGTCGACGGTTGGCGCCTGAAGCGTAGCTGGTACTGGCCGCAATCCTGCAACGACGTTGTCCAGAAGCTGTTGCGCAAGGCTCGCAAGGGCTCCCGCATCATCTACATTCCCGGCAACCATGACGAATTCATGCGGGATTTTCCGGGCGTGCATTTCGGCGGCATCGAGGTGGCGCAGCGTCACATGCATAAAGGCGCCGACGGGCGCAACTATCTCGTCCTGCACGGCGACGAATTCGACGTCGTGGTGCGCAATGCGCGCGTGCTCGCGTATCTCGGCGACTGGGCCTACGACATGGCGATCGCCATCAACATCGGGCTGGCGGCGATCCGCCGTCGCCTTGGCATGCCCTATTGGTCGTTCTCCTCCTGGGCAAAGCTGCAGGTCAAGCATGCGGTGAATTTTATCGGCGAGTTCCAGAAGGTCGTTGCGGAGGAGGCGCGCCGTCACGACGCACAGGGCGTCATCTGCGGCCATATTCATCACGCGGTGATCGAAGAGATCGATGACGTCCGCTACATCAACACCGGCGACTGGGTCGAAAGCTGCACGGCGATCGCCGAGCATTACGACGGCAGGATGGAGCTTATCACCTGGCACCGGATGGGTGGCGGCCTGGCCGAGGTGGAAAGCTCGAGCGAGGCCGAAAAGATGCTGGCACAGGTCCTCTCGCCACAGGCCGCCTGACCCTTTAGGGGTGCGGGGCCGAATGCAAGGGCAAGTTTTCCCTCGCTCTTTTTCCCGAGACGCACCTGTGGCGAAAACTAGCTTATGGTGGGCGGCGACGCGGTTGTGCTAGAGATGGCCCACAGCCATCAGGTCACTCCATGATTCCCTCATCCGCGCCCTCGAACGTGGGGCCTCCGCCGCGCAAGTTCGCGCTCCGCATAGCGCTGCTTTTTTGTGCGCCATTGATCGTCAACGGCTTTGCCATGCCGTATTTTCCGGTCTGGCTCAGCACGCTGTCGATGAGCGATTTCGAGATCGGCGTCGTTCTCGCCGTGCCGATGTTCATTCGCGTCATCACGGCACCGCTCGCGGGCTTGCTTGCGGATAGGATCGGCGAACGGGTGATCGTGCTGATCTGGTCAGCCGTCCTGTCGCTCGCGACGGCCTTCGTTCTTTTCTATGCGCAGAGCTTCTGGCCCGTGCTCATCATCTATGCGCTGCAATCGGCGGTCTATTCGCCCTATGTCCCGATCGTCGAGGCGATCGCGCTTTCAGGCGTGAGGCGCTGGGGCTTCGATTATGCTCACATGCGCGTCTGGGGATCGGTGGCCTTCATCGGTGCGACCATGCTTGGCGGCTGGATGATCGGCAGATTTGGCGGTCCAATGGTGCTGCCGGCAATGGCCGTGGGCTTCGGACTTATGGTGCTGATGGCCCTCTTGGCGCCGCGGGTCGGCCGGCCGCGGCGTCCGTCGCCGATCACGGCACTGACCGAGCCACCGCCGCAATCGCTGCGCCAGCCCGACCTGCAACTGCTCCTGATAGGCGTCACGATGGTGAACAGCAGCCATGCGATGCTCTTCGCCTTCTCGGCCATCTACTGGCAGCATATCGGCTACAGCGGCACGCAGATCGGAGCGCTCTGGAGCGCCGGCGTGGCAGCCGAGGTGCTGATGTTCGTTTTCGCCAAGGCCATCATCCGACGCTTCAGCGTCTGGGCGATGATCTTCTCCGGC
Organism: Sinorhizobium sp. 8-89; assembly: GCF_030124325.1. Taxonomy (GTDB): domain Bacteria; phylum Pseudomonadota; class Alphaproteobacteria; order Rhizobiales; family Rhizobiaceae; genus Sinorhizobium. Next base: position 280,629 of record NZ_JASKLR010000002.1, on the reverse strand, counting down.
TGCGGACTTGCCGTCGTGCGCTGGCTGATCTTCCCGATGGACCTCGGCTTCTCCGGCTATTTCGTCCTGCAGTGTTTCCACGCCTTCACCTATGCGATCATGCATACGGGCATGCAGCACAAGCTGGTGGAGAGGGTCGCGGAAGAGCAGGAGGCTTCGGCCCAGGGCCTCTACTTCTTCTACACCGGCTTCTTCACGGCGATTTTCACGTTCCTGTCCGGCTATTTCTATGCCTGGTTCGGCGTCGACGGCTTCTATTTGATGTCGGCGGTCGCCTTCATCGGCTGCTGTTTCGCCTTTGCCGGCTGGTATCTTCAGCCCCAGAGGTTGGCCTCAGGCGGAAAGACGAGAGAAGCCTCGTAGCGCAGGCCAGGCTTGCGATCTTCCGCAAGCAGGAGCGGACCGTCGAGATCGACGAAATCGGCGCCCTGAGCGACGAGCATTGCCGGCGCCATGGCAAGCGAGCTGCCGACCATGCAGCCCACCATGATCTTGAGCCCGAGCGCCTCGGCCGCGGCGCGCATGCGAAGCGCTTCGGTCAATCCGCCGGTTTTGTCGAGCTTGATGTTGACCGCATCGTAGCGTCCGGTAAGGTTTTTGAGGTCATCGGTCCCATGCACGCTTTCGTCGGCGCAGACCGGAACCGTGCGCGTGATCGAAGCGAGCGCCCGATCACGGCCTGCCGGCAGCGGCTGCTCGACGAGAGCGATGCCGTTTTCCGCGCAAGCTGCGAAATGGGCGGCGAGATTGTGCTCCGTCCAGCCCTCGTTCGCATCGAGGATGATCCGGCTCTCCGGCGCCCCCTGACGGACGGCGCGGATGCGCGACGTGTCGTCCGCTGTGCCGACCTTCACCTTCAACAGGGCGCGATGCGCGTATTTTTGCGCCTGCGCCATCATCTCCTCCGGTTCGCCGAGGGAGAGGGTGTAGGCGGTCGTCAGCGGGACGGGAGCGGCGATGCCGGCCAGCGCATAGGCGGGCATGCCGCGTTGTTTCGCCTCCAGGTCCCAGAGGGCGCAGTCGACCGCGTTCCGGGCGGCGCCGGGGCGCATGTCCTTCTGCAGCTCAGCGCGCGTCACTCCGCTCTCGATCGACGGACGAACCGCCTCGATCGCCGCCAGAACCGATTCGAGCGATTCGCCATAGCGGGCATAAGGCACGCACTCCCCCCAGCCGGCGACCTCGCCGTCGCTGATTTGGCAGGTGATGACGCTCGCTGTGGTCTTCGAGCCGCGAGAAATCGTGAAAACACCGGCGATCGGAAAGTGTTGGACGGTCGTCGTCAGGAAATGTGGCATAGGATCCTCTCCGCCGGGCCTTATGGATGACATCACCGCCATCACCCGCTATGACGTTCTGCGTTTTAGAAGCGCATTGGACAGTGTATCTTTTCAGCCGCACAAAGGTCGCTGTACGACTTTGAATTTCTGCACGATTTTGTCCTTAAATCGAATCTGGTTTAAGGAATTGTGCAAAGGCCAACCGGGAAGACCAGGATCACGTGACGCGTTCCTCATCCAAGATCGCTGCAGATGTCACGCTCGACGAGAGCGCGAGAGAGCAAGGCAAGCGCTACGTCTTTAGCGGCAACTGGCGGCACGAGACAGCCGAGGCGATGGCCGCGAAGCTGAAGAAGCTTGGGCGTCCTTCCGGCGGGCGATATGAGTTCGATTTTTCCGGCATTACGGCGATGGATACGGCCGGCGCCTGGATCATCCGCCGGTTCATGAACGGCATTGCGGGCGAGGCCGGCGCGGAAGTGCATTTCGCGAGCGGCGGCCAGCGTTATGTCGAGCTCGTGCAGGCGCTGCCGGAAAAGTTGCGCCCCCCGGAACGCGACACCACGAGACTTCCGCTTTTCCAGCGGCTGTTTGCGCCGATCGGCGAGGTAACCGTGTCTATATGGACCGACACGGTCGCGGCGATGTTCATCCTCGGCTCCGCCGTCCGCGGCGCTCAGTTGAAGCTCGGGCGTCATGCGGGCGTCTCGCCCGCCGCGATCGTGCACCAGATTGACCGCATGGGCGTCATGGCGGTGCCGATCATCACGCTCATGTCGTTTCTGATCGGCGCCATCATCGCCCAGCAGGGCGCCTTCCAGCTCAGGTCCTTCGGCGCCGAGATCTTCGTCGTCGATCTTGTCGGCATCCTGCAACTGCGGGAAATCGGCGTGCTGCTCACCGCGATCATGATCGCCGGCCGGTCGGGCAGTGCGATCACCGCTGAAATCGGCTCGATGAAGATGCGCGAGGAGGTCGACGCGCTGAAGGTCATGGGCCTCAGCCCCGTCGGCGTTCTGGTTTTTCCGCGCCTCGTGGCGCTCACGATCGCGCTGCCGCTCCTGACGATCATCGCGAACTTCGCGGCGCTGACCGGGGCGGCGCTCGTTGCCTGGAGCTATTCAGGCATTACGTTCCCGACGTTCCTGGCGCGGCTGCAGGAAGCTGTCGATTTCTCGTCGGTAGCCGCGGGTATGATCAAGGCCCCCTTCATGGCGCTGATCATCGGTGTGGTGGCGGCTGTCGAGGGCCTCAAGGTCGGCGGCAGCGCGGAGTCGCTTGGGCGGCGTGTGACCTCGTCGGTCGTTAAATCGATCTTCGTCGTCATTCTTATCGACGGGTTGTTCGCCATGTTCTACGCGGCAATCGACTTCTGAGGCATGCGGCATGATTGAAGCGGTAATGGAAAAATCGGACGAAGCGGCGGAGCGGCGCGAAGCCGTGCTTTCCGTTCGTGACCTGACGGTCGGTTTCGGCGATAATATCGTTCTCGACAAACTCAATCTCGAGGTGTTGCGCGGAGAGATCCTCGGCTTCGTCGGGGCTTCCGGTACGGGCAAATCGGTACTGATGCGCACGGTGCTCAGGCTCTTGCCCAAGCGGTCCGGTACGATCGAGATCCTGGGCGCCGAATACGAGAAGATGAGCGAGGCCGACCGCATCGCGCTCGACATGCGCCTTGGCGTGCTGTTTCAGCACGGTGCGCTTTTCTCCGCGCTGACGGTGCGCGAAAATATTCAGGTGCCGATGCGCGAGTATCTCGATCTGCCGCAGGATCTTATGGACGAGCTTGCGCGGCTGAAGATCGAGCTGGTGGGCCTCGCGCCGGAGGCGGCGGAAAAATATCCGTCTGAGCTCTCCGGCGGCATGATCAAGCGCGCGGCACTTGCGCGTGCTCTTGCGCTCGATCCGGATCTCGTCTTTCTCGACGAGCCGACCTCGGGTCTCGATCCGATCGGTGCGGCGGAGTTCGACGAGTTGATTGCCAAGCTGCGCGACACGCTGGGATTGACGGTGTATATGGTGACGCACGATCTGGACAGCCTGTTCTCGGTTTGCGACCGGATCGCGGTTCTCGGGAAGAAACGCGTTCTGGTTTCCGGCACGGTTGAGGATATGCTCGCCTGTGAGGAGCCATGGGTGAAATCCTATTTCCGTGGCAAGCGGGCGAGGTCGATCGTTCGCGAGCATGAGTGATGCGCGCACGGCGCATGGTGGTGACAAGCTTCGGACAAGCCCGTTTGTCGAAGCAGTATGAATGAGCGGCTGGTTGTCGCGAAGGTAGTCGGAGCCAATGGAAACCAAAGCGAACTATGCCATTGTCGGCTTCTTCACGGTGTTCGTCATCGCGGCCGCATTCGGATTCGTCTACTGGATGTCGCAGTACGGCCGAAGCGGTGAGATGGTCGAGCTCGTGGTCAATATACCGGGTTCGGCCAACGGCCTGTCCGTTGGCTCACCGGTGCGTTTCAACGGCATCAATGTCGGTACCGTTCGCAACCTCGCGATCGACGCGAATGATCCACGCTTTTCGATTGCCATCACCGAGGTTTCGACGGACGCGCCCGTGCTCAAGTCCACCAAGGCTACGCTCGAAGTGCAGGGGCTGACCGGTGCCGCCTATATCGAACTCAGCGGCGGCAACAAGGGCGACGAGAACATCCTGAAGACCGCCATCGAAAAAGGGACGCAGGCACACATCCTCGCCGACCAGTCGAGCGTTACGAGCCTGCTGGCGACCGCGGACCAGATCCTCGACCGGGCGAACAACGCCATTGGCGACATACAGGGCTTCGTCACGGAAGTACGCGGTCCGCTTACCACGACGATCGGCAATGCCGAACGCTTTTCCAAGGCGCTTGCCGACAATTCCGGCGCGATCGACGACTTCCTGAAGAGCGTCGGGGAGCTCTCGACGACGGTCAGCGCCGCGTCCAAGAAGCTCGACACGACGCTTGCCAGCGCCGACGCGTTGATCAAATCGGTGGACCCGAAGAAAATCGATCGCATCGTCAGCAATGTCGAGCAGGTGAGCAACGACCTCAAGGCCGCCTCCGGCGGCGTTTCGGAGACGATCGCCACCTTCAGGCGAACCGTGGAAAGCTATCAGGAGGTCGGCAGGAGCGCCCAGCAGACGTTGAAGCGCGTCGATACGCTGGTCGCATCGGTCGATACCCAGAAGGTCGAACTGGTCGTCAACGACATTTCGGCCGCGAGCGCCGATGCTCGCAAGACCGTCGCCCGGATATCCGATTTTGCGGAGAAGATTTCCGCACGGCAGGAGGATATCGACCAGACGATTACCGATTTCACGGAGATGTCGAACAAGCTGAACGCGGCGTCGAAACGCGTCGACGGCATTTTGGTCAAAATCGATGGCTTCCTCGGCGATGCGGACGCGCCGTCGCTTTCCGCCCAGGCGCGTTCCACGCTTGAGGCCTTCCGCAAGATGGCCGACAGCCTCAACGCACAGATTGGTCCCATTACAGAAAACCTGAGGCGCTTCTCGAATTCGGGGCTGCGGGACGTGGAGGCACTCGTCACCGATACGCGCCGCACGGTGCAGAGCCTGGAGAATACGATTTCAACCTTCGACAAAAACCCGCAAAGACTGCTTTTCGGGGGCGAAACGGTAAAGCAGTATGATGGCCGCACGCGACGGTGATTCGCGCGTTGATCGAACGTTGCAAGCGGCATGCACCCGACGGGTTAGGCTGGAAATTGCGCCGGAGTGGATGGGGATATTGGCTGTATGAATTTTCGGGGGCTGGTAGTTGTGCGTAGGGGGAAGGCGACCCGGTCCGCCGTAATCTTCTCATTGGCGATGGCACTCGCGGGTTGCGGCACGCGCGCAGCCGTCAACGACACGTTCAGTCTTGCATCTTCGCCAATCGTCCGGGGACAGGCATCGACCAGCAGACAGATTCTCGTGCCCGAGCCGACCGCGCTCCAGACCCTCAACAACAATCAGATCGTCATCCGGCTATCCAGATCGGAACTGCAATATCTCGCCAGGGCGCAATGGGGCGACCGGCTCCCGAGGATGGTGCAGGACAAGCTCGTCCAGACCTTCGACAACACCGGGAAGGTGGGGGGCGTCGGCAAGCCGGGCCAGGGCCTTGCAATCGACTACCAGCTCCTCACGGAAATCCGATCCTTCGAGATCTCCACAGAAGGGGCGGACACGGCGGTCGTCGAGATCTTCGCCAAGCTGCTCAACGATCGCGACGGCACTGTCCGGACGCAGCGCGCTTTCCGTGCCGGCGTGCCCGTGCGGGGCGCGAACAGCCCAGCCTTCGTCGCCGCCCTCGACGCGGCCTTTGCCCAGGTCGCTGCGGAGATCGTCAGCTGGACGCTCGCGTCCATCTGAACTCCAGTCCAGTTATTCCTGAACTCCAGTCCACGTCTTCGCCTCCCGGCGGTTAGATGATGGCTCGATCCGTGGGCGGCGCTTAGCCCGTGCCGCCTTTCGAAAGCTCGATGTGGTTGATTACTTCTTCAACGCCCTCGACCGCCTTTGCCGCTTCCTCTGCGCGGACCATTTCCTCCCTGGTCGCCACCGTTCCGCCGAGCACGGCCGTGTTGCCCGTGACGGTGACCGTAACATCAATGGCGTCTAGTCCAGGCGAGACCGCGAGACAGTGCGCGACACGGCGTTCGAGTTCAGCAGGATGCTCCGCCGGTTGTCTCTCCGGCTCGTTGCCGAAGAATGTCCGTTTCTTGAAAATCATGCGCCGATCCTTCTCTCTTGCGGAAAGAACGCCGGCCGCGGGGTTTTGTTCGCTCGGCCTTGTTCGACGCCCGCGACGCTGCTGTTCGCGTCACGGCCAGCGCACCACCGGGGGCAGGGAAGAGAGGATCGATTCGACGTTCCCGCCGGTCTTGAGGCCGAAAATCGTGCCGCGGTCGTAGAGCAGATTGAATTCGACGTAGCGCCCGCGGCGAACCAGCTGCTCGTCACGATCCTCTTCCGTCCACGGGGTATTGAAATTTGCCCGGACGATTTTCGGATAAACGAGAGCGAAGGCCTTGCCGACATCGCGTGTAAAGGTGAAGTCCGCCTGCCAGCCGCCCAGTTCATCCGGCGAATGCAGCCAATCGTAGAAGATGCCGCCGGTGCCGCGCGGTTCGTTCCTGTGTTTGAGGAAGAAGTACTCGTCGCACCATGCCTTGAATTTCGCGTAATCGGCGACCGTATGGCGATTGCAGGTGATTTCCATTGCCCGGTGGAAGAGTAGCGTGTCCGGGTCGGTCATGACGCGCCGACGATCGAGAACGGGCGTGAGGTCGGCGCCGCCGCCGAACCAGTGGCTCGTCGTCACGACCATGCGGGTGTTCATGTGCACGGCGGGGACATTGGGGTTCACCGGGTGGGCAATCAGCGAAATGCCGGACGCCCAGAAGCGCGGATCCTCGCTGGCGCCGGGGATCTGTTCGCGAAACTCCGGCGAAAACTCGCCATAGACGGTTGATGTGTGGACGCCGACCTTCTCGAAGACGCGACCCTCCATCATCGACATGCGGCCGCCACCGCCGGCTCCGTCCTCGCGCAGCCAGTCCTTGCCGACGAAGCGGCCCGGCGGCTGGTCGGAAAGCGGTCCGGTCAGGTCATCCTCGAGCGTCTCGAAGGCCGCGCAGATCGTGTTGCGCAGGCTTTCGAACCAGGCTTTCGCCTCGGCCTTCTTGTCTTCGATGTCAGCAGGCAGGCCCTGCGGCAATTGCGGTCTTTCCATGGGAATTCAGCTTCCATTCGCGGCCTTTCGCGCGGGAAAGCCGCCGATTCGAGTGGTTTCGCCACAGTTCATATTTTTGCCCGGATGGCAACGGCGCGACCTTACCAACAGACTAGCGCAGGAATGGGCCGAGATTAGAAATGATCTCGCCAATCCGGGTCGCCCGCGGCGCAGGACGGGTTCCGACGAGGGCTGGCAATCGCGCGGCAGTCATCCTATCTTCCTCATAGAGGTATGGCCCATGGCAAAGATACCCGCAGGACCGCCGCTTGAAGGTTTGCGGCGTCAGATTGCCCGGCACCGCCGGGAGAACCCCACGCGGAGCGACAGGCTCTTCGTGCGGGAGACGTTTCGGCTCGAGCGAAGCGCCGCCCGCGCCAAGGCGCGCGAATGGTTCGAGACTTGGCCAAAGGCGGCCTATTGGACCGAGGTGGAAAGCTGGCGCCAGCTCGACGGCGATGAGATCGAGTTCACCATGCGCCGGCTGCCGAGCGCCGACTGATCGCCACCAACTTCGCTTGGCATTTACGACGCCTCCGACGGTTTTCGCTTGCATGTGACGATCGCTATGCCCTCGCGAAAATAAGGGGCGCGCGGGAAACATGGTCGCCACAGCGCGACCTTCGCGCTACAAGTGGGGGGCGTCTCGTCCGAGCCGCCCCGTCCTCATTCAATACCCGTTGATTCCATGCTCGTCTTTCGTTCGGTCGTCGTTCTGTCGGCAACGCAAATCATTGCCTGGGGCGCCATGTTCATGGCCATTTCGGTGACGGCCGCCGACATGGCCGGCGATCTCGGCCTGAACCAGTCGAGCGTCTATCTCGGTCCAACCGTCATGCTGGTGGCGATGGCGTTGTGTTCGCCGCCGCTTGCCTCAATCTATGCGCGGCACGGAGCGCGGCGGGTGTTGGCCCTCGGCTCGATTTTTGCGGCCCCCGGGCTTTGGCTGCTTGCGGGAGCGCAGGGGCCGTTCTCCTACTTTGCCGCCTGGATGATGCTTGGCATGGCAGGTGCTGCGACCTTGACAACCTCCGCCCATGTCTTTCTCAACGAGATAGCGGGTGAGGATGCCCGGCGCGCTATCGGTGCGCAAATGGTCGCCATGGCACTCGCGCCAAGCCTCGCCTGGCCGGCCACCGTCTATCTGGAGGTTCTGTTCGGTTGGCGCGGCACCTTCGTGCTTTATGGCGCGGTGATGCTGCTTGTCTGCGCGCCGTTGCATTTCTTCGCCCTGCCGAAGACTGCGGCACGTGCCGGCGCGCTCAAAACCCGGTCGCCAGAGGCTTCCAGCCGGCATCAAACAAGACACAACCGGCTCGTCACCGCGCTGATTACAGCCGCCGTCGCGCTGAACGGCTTCGTCACCTGGGGCTTCCAACTGGTGGTGATCGACCTTTTCCGCAGCTTCGCCGTGCCGGATTATCTCGCCGTAGGCTTCGGTTCGGCGATCGGTTTTGTCCAGCTGTCGGCACGGCTTTTCGATTTCCTCGGCGGAAATCGCTGGGACGGCCTGACGACCGGCCTGGTCGCGGCGGCCGTCATGCCGCTCGCGCTGTTGGTATTGATTCTCGGCAATGGAGCCGAGTGGTCAATCATCCTGTTTCTCGCGCTCTATGGCCTGTCGAGCGGCGCCATGTCGGTCAGCCGGGCGACGATGCCGCTCGTATTCTTCACGTCAGGACACTATGCCTCGGTAATGGCGCGCCTCGGTCTTCCCCTCAATCTCGCCTTCGCGGCAGCCCCGCCCTTCTTCTCGTTCGTTCTGGGCGAAGCCGGAAACCGGTGGGCGCTTGCAATTGCGCTCTTCTGCTCCTTAGGCACGCTGGCAAGCATGGTCGCGCTTGACCGCATGAGACCGTCTCGGCGTTAATCCGTTCCATCCATCGGATCGATCAGACGCGGGCCTGCTCCTTCACCGCCGAGCATATCGTAAGGGTTGCGTAGGGGACACTCGCGCATCGAAAGGCAGCCGCAGCCGATGCATCCCGTCAGATGGTCGCGAAGCGCCGTCAGCTTCGCGATGCGCTCGTCCAATTGATGCCGCCAGGTCATCGAAAGTTTCGCCCAGTCCTCGACGGTCAACGGCCGGTCGTGGGGCAAGACGGAAAGCGCCGATTGGATCTCGGCCAGCGGAATGCCGGTGCGCTGGGCGACCTTGATCACGGCCACGCGCCTGAGCACGGCGCGCGGATAGCGCCGCTGATTGCCGCGGCTGCGGTTGCTTCTGATCAGCCCCTTGGTCTCGTAAAAATGGAGCGTCGACACCGGAAGACCGCTGCGTTCGGCAACCTCGCCGACGGTCAGTTCCCGCGCGAAATCACCGGTCCTGCCTTTTTCCATGGGATACTATTGACCTCAACTATGGTTGAGGTTCTATAGCATGAGCTCCCTGATTGCGACAACAAGGAGCTGATACCAACATGACAGAGAAGATGACCCTTGCCGTGATCTACGGCAGTGCGCGGCAGGGCCGATTCTGCGATACGGTCGCCAGTTGGCTCATCCGAGAAATTTCGACATCCAGCGTCTTCAGCCTGACGATCATCGATCCAGTGAGACTGAGAACCTCCCGCGGTGCCGAAAAGGCGGTCGATCCGGCCGAATGGATGGAGCGAAAGGTCGCCGAGGCGGATGCCTTCATCGTCGTCACGCCCGAATACAATCACGGCTATCCGGCCGCCCTGAAGGAACTGATCGATTCGGTCTACGAACCGTGGCACGCAAAGCCGGTTGCCTTCGTTTCCTACGGCGGCGCATCCGGCGGCATCAGGGCCGTCGAGCAGCTCCGCCAGGTCTTCGGCGAACTTCATACGGTTACCATGCGCGACGGCATAAGCTTTTCGAAAGCGTGGTCGAAATTCGATGCGGCCGGACATCTTTATAAGCCCGAGGAAATGCGCGCGCCGCTCTTCCTGATGATGGACCGGCTGACCTGGTGGGCCCGCACGCTGAAAAACGCACGCAAGACGACGCCGTACAGCGAGATCGCGGCATGAGCGGTCCAACCTTCCACGCAGCCCCCGCCGCGCAGGGGGTGCTTTCCGCCGCAACCAGGGCCCGCAATCTGACGCTTCTCTGCGTAAGCGCATTGACGATCATGTCGGGCGCCACGATCTCCGCATCCTTGCCCGGCATCGAAGCCCGCTTCGCGGAAATCGAGGGCGCTGCGCTCCTCAGTCGGCTGATGCTGACGCTCCCGGCGATCTTTATCGCCGGGCTCGCGCCCGTTGCCGGCGTCATTGCCGACCGGTTCGGTCGGAAGCGCCTGCTGCTTCTTTCGCTCGTCATCTTCGCGCTGGCCGGATCGTCCGGTCTCGTTCTTGACAGCCTTCCGGCCTTGCTCGTCGGTCGTGCGGTGCTCGGCATTTCCGTCGCGGGCATCATGACGACGGCGACTGCGCTGGTCGGTGATTTCTTCGAGGGCGCTGCACGTGATCGTTACATGGGATTTCAGGCCGCCTTCGTCGGCATTGGCGGCGCCTTCTTCCTGTCGGGAGGCGGACTGCTCGCCGACCTGCATTGGCGCGGACCTTTCGCGATCTATTGCCTGGCTTTCGCGCTGTTGCCGGCAGTCCTGTCGCTCATTCCGGAACCGGCCAGGGCCGATGCTTCCCGCGTGGCAGACGTCAAACCGGGACCAGGTTACGGCTTCGCATTGCCGCTTGCCCTGGTGCTGCTGGCGGCGGGCCTGCACTTTGCGATCTTCTACATGCTGCCGACGCAACTGCCCTTTTATCTGAAAAGCCTTGGCATCGCCCAGCCGAGTCGTGCCGGCATCGCGATCGGAGCAGGGCAGGTGGTCGGTGTCGCCGCGGCGCTTTCCTTTTCGCGGGTGAGAGGCCGGATCGGCCGGATGGGCGTCTTTGCCCTCGGTTTCGCGGCGCTCGGCGCCGGCTATGTTGGATTGGGAAGCGCCCAGTCCTATGCGGGCATTCTTGCCGCCACGGCGATAACCGGGATCAGCATGGGGTTGATGACGCCGAACCTTTCAGCCTCGTTGCTGGCGATCGCGCCGCCGGCGCTGCGCGGCCGACTTTCGGGAGCCCTGATCGCCAGCATCTTTGCCGGCCAATTCATATCGCCGCTCGCAAGCCAGCCGCTTGTGCGCAGCTGGGGCTATGCGGCTGCCTTTACGGGCGCCGGCATATTGCTCGGCGCGCTCGCCTTGGTCTGCCTGGCAAGCCGGATGCTGGTCGTCGTCCGGCCGCGACAACAAGAGGATAGGGCATGATGCTTTTCGCGGTCCGGTCAGCCTGGCTCGGTTTGGCGGATGGCTTCGCCGACGATCATGGCGGCCGAGATGGCGATATTGAGCGAACGCTGGCCTGGCGCCATCGGGATGACAACCCGCCCGTCGGCGCGCTCGTGGACGTGATCCGGCACGCCGGCGCTTTCGCGCCCGAACAGCAGGAGATCGTCCGGGCGGAAGCTGAAGCGCGTATAAGGCTCCGCCGCCTTGGTCGAAGCCAGCACGAGGCGCCTGCCGGTGGTCGCCCTCCAAGCTTCGAAGCGCTCCCAGTTGACGTGGCGGGTGAGGGTGACGGCCGCGATATAGTCCATGCCGGCGCGCTTGAGGTTGCGGTCCGAAAGATCGAAGCCGGCCGGTTCGATGATGTCGACCGCAAGGCCGAGACAGGCCGCAAGCCGCAGGATCGTGCCGGTATTTCCCGGAATATCCGGCTGGTAGAGCGCGATGCGGAGATTGTTCATGGGCTTTCACCGGAACGTGATGGGGCGCAGAAAAGCGACGGCTTGTATGACAGTGAATTGCCCCACGATCCACCCATGGCTTTGCGGTTGAACGATACATTCTGCATCGCTGCTTTTGCGCTCGCTAATCTGTGCCGTATCGGCAACAGCCGATACGGCGATCATAAAATGAGCAAGAAAATACCCGCGACAATCTGGCGCGGGGGCGCGAATAGGTTTACAGCTCGCTCATCTTCAACGCGAACCGATGGAGGCATGCATGCATATTCCGATGATGACACGCCTCTGGGCCGGGTCCTTCCTGGTCTGACCGGTTCCGCGCCCTTTCTTTCTATCGATCGATTGACGCGCGCTCCGGTTCTCCGGAGGTCGTAGCTCGCTCTGTGGGCCCCATTTCCGGTTTCGATTTTTCAAGATAAGAATGCGGGGCGACCCGCCTTCCTTCAAAATACTATGAAGGAGCTCGAGAATGTTTGGCTGGTTTGAATCCCGCCTCAATCCCTATCCGGCGGAAGCGCCGACGCTTCCGCCAAAGGGCCTTTTTGCCTTCTGCTGGCACTACACGAAGCCGGCTGCTCCCTGGCTCGCGATCATGTCGGTCTGCACCATGCTGATCGCAATCGGCGAGGTGGCGCTGTTCCAGTTCCTCGGCAACATGGTCGATTGGCTCTCCAGTGCCAACCGTGAAACCTTCCTGGCCGCCGAAGGCGGCAAGCTCTTCTGGATGGCGGCGCTGATCCTCATCGGTCTGCCGGCTCTGGTCGCGATCGATTCATTCGTCATGCATCAGGTGCTGCTCGGCAACTATCCGATGATCGCCCGCTGGCAGATGCACCGTTACCTGCTGCGCCAGAGCATGACCTTCTTTGCCAACGAGTTCGCAGGGCGTGTGGCCACGAAGGTGATGCAGACGTCGCTCGCCGTGCGCGAGACGGTGATGAAGATCCTCGACGTCTTCGTCTATGTCGTGAGCTATTTCGCGACGATGCTGATCGTCGTGGCGGCAGCCGATTGGCGGCTGGTGACGCCGCTCGCCGTCTGGCTCGTGGTCTACATCTCCATCGTCACCTACTTCGTGCCTCGGTTGCAGAAGATCTCGAAGGAGCAGGCCGACGCCCGCTCGATGATGACGGGCCGTATCGTCGACAGCTACACCAACATCGGGACGGTCAAGCTGTTCTCACATGCGGGGCGCGAGGAAACCTACGCTCGCGCAGCGATGGACGAGTTCCTCGACACCGTTCACCGGCAGATGCGGAAGGTCACGCTTTTTCATGTGTTCGTCTACACGAACAACAGCCTGGCGCTTTTCGCGATCAGCGCGCTTGGTATCCACCTGTGGCTGACGAGTGCGATCTCGGTTGGGGCAATCGCCATCGCGATCGGCCTTGCGATGCGCATCAACGGCATGTCGCAGTGGATCATGTGGGAGGTGTCGGCGCTGTTCGAGAACATCGGCACGGTCTATGACGGCATGGGCATGATGACCAAGGCGCATGACATCGTCGATCAGCCGAATGCAACCATGCTGAAGGCCGACAAGGGCGCGATCAGCTTCGACAATGTTCGCTTCCACTACGGCAAGGCGAAAGGCGTCATCGACCGGCTGTCGCTCGACATCCGCCCCGGCGAGAAGATCGGCCTCGTCGGACGGTCTGGCGCCGGCAAGACGACGCTGATGAACCTGCTACTGCGCTTCTACGACCTGGAGGCGGGCTCGATCCGGATCGACGGCAAGGATATCTCCACCGTTACCCAGGATAGCCTGCGCTCGCAGATCGGCGTCGTTACGCAGGACACCTCGCTGTTGCATCGCTCCATACGCGATAACATCGCCTATGGGCATCCGGAAGCGACCGATGCAGACATCATTGCTGCGGCGAAGAAGGCAAACGCCTGGGACTTCATCCAGGCGCTGGAGGACAACCTTGGCCGGCGAGGTCTCGATGCGCAGGTTGGCGAGCGCGGCGTCAAGCTCTCCGGCGGCCAGCGGCAGCGCATCGCGATCGCTCGTGTCTTCCTCAAGGACGCGCCGATCCTGATCCTCGACGAGGCGACATCGGCGCTCGATTCGGAAGTCGAAGCGGCGATCCAGGAAAACCTGTTCGCGCTGATGGCCGGAAAGACGGTGATTGCGATTGCACACAGGCTGTCGACATTGACCGAGATGGATCGCCTGGTGATCCTGGAGGCCGGTCGTATCGTCGAAACGGGCTCGCATGGCGAACTCGTCGCCAAGGGCGGGCTTTATGCCGATCTCTGGTCGCGCCAGTCCGGCGGCTTCATTGCCGACGAACTGGAGAAGGAAGAGGCGGCGGAGTGATCCGCCGCTTCCATTGGCGCATTGGCAACAAACGGTTAAAGCGGTTTTCTCGACAGCGCCGCGCGTCTCAGACGCGCAAAGGACGCCGTAGCACTTTGAATTGCTGCATCTTTTTATCCTTAGATCGCTACGATTTAAGGAAACATGCAGTCGTCCGTTCGGGCGAATAGCCGTGCGAATTCACGTATTTGTAATGTAGCCTGCACCGGAAATCGTTTGCCGCCGTTTCACAACCACCTATATCGGAAAACATGCTGCGGGCCATCGTCACCACCTTCGAGAACTGGATCAAGCCCTTCGCGCCGCGGGAGAGCCTGCAGCCGCCAGAATCGCTGTGGGGGTTCGCCTGGTTCTACGCAAGCCAGGCGAAGGGACCATTCCTCGCCATGGCGGTGCTCGGGAGTCTGGTGGCGATGCTGGAAGCCGGGCTTTTCTATTTCGTCGGCCGGCTGGTCGACGTGCTCGACACTGTTCAGCCGGAGGCCGGGTGGAGTGGGCTGATTTCCGCCAACGGTCCGGAACTGCTCTTCATGCTGTTGACGGTGCTGGTGTTCCGCTTTCTCGCGGTTGCGCTCGCCGCGCTCGTCGAGGAACAGGCGATCATCACCGGTTTTCTCAACCTTGTCCGCTGGCAATCCTACGTCCATGTCGCGCGCCAGTCGCTGACCTTCTTCCAGAACGACTTTTCCGGCCGCATCGTCACCAAGGTCTGGTCCGGCGCGCAAGCCACGAGCGACCTCATCGTCTCGCTGCTGCAGGTCGTCTGGTTCATAGTCATCTACACGGCCTCGACCATGGCGCTGATCGCCCAGCTCGACTGGCGGCTCGCGGCAATGGTGGCGTTCTGGGTTGGGATCTTCCTTGCGCTCGCCCGTTATTTCGTCCCCCGGGTGCGCAAGCATGCCCGCGAGACGGCCGAGATGGCGTCGATGCTCAACGGTCGCATGGTCGACGCCTATTCGAATATCCAGACGCTGAAGCTCTTCGGCAGTGACGAGGAGAACGACCGCTACATTCGCGCAGGCTTCGATCGGTTCCAGGGAGCGGTGATCCCCTTCACGCGGTTGCTGACGGCCGTGCGGTCATCGTTGGCACTGCTGTCCGGTCTGATGATCACGGCCATTGCCGTCTACTCGATTCATCTGTGGCTCGCCGGCTCCGTCAGTTCCGGCGCGGTTGCGTTCACGCTGGCGTTGGTGCTGCGCCTCAATATGCTGCTCGGCCGCATGATGTCGCAGTTCAATGCGATCATGCGCAACATCGGCACGATCCAGAATTCGGCCGAACTCGTATCGAGGCCGATCGGCCTCGTCGATCGGCCGGGCGCGCCGAAGCTCATGGTGAGTCAGCCGGAGATCCGCTTTCAACATGTCACGTTTCACTATGGCAAAGGCAGCGGCGTCATCGACGATTTCTCGCTGGTGATTCAGCCGGGCGAGAAGGTGGGCATCGTCGGCCGTTCGGGCGCCGGCAAGTCAACGCTCGTCAACCTCTTGCTGCGCTTCTACGACCTCGAGGGCGGACGCATTCTGATCGACGGCCAGGACATCGCCGCGGTCCGTCAGGAATCGTTGCGTGCCCATGTCGGCATGGTCAGCCAGGACACCTCGCTTCTGCACCGGTCGATCCGCGACAACATTCTCTTCGGCCGGCCTGGCGCGGCCGAGGCGCAATTGATCGAAGCAGCGCGCAAGGCGGAAGCCTACGATTTCATCGTTAATCTGCAGGACCAGCGTGGCCGAACGGCCTTCGACGCACATGTCGGCGAGCGCGGCGTGAAACTCTCCGGCGGGCAGCGACAGCGAATAGCGATCGCCCGCGTCATGCTGAAGGATGCGCCGATTCTGGTTCTCGACGAGGCGACCTCGGCACTCGACTCCGAAGTGGAGGCGGCCATCCAGTCGAATCTGGAGCGCCTGATGGAGGGTAAGACGGTGCTCGCGATCGCCCATCGGCTGTCGACGATCGCCGCGCTCGACCGGCTCGTGGTTATGGACAGGGGACGCATCGTCGAGGACGGCACCCATGCGGAACTGATCGCCCGCGGCGGGCTCTATGCGGACCTCTGGTCGCGTCAGTCCGGCGGTTTTCTGGCGCGGGAAGAAGCGGCAGAATAGGGCGGCCAAACGCCGCTCGTCCGCCGTCTGCGACACCTTGCCGGAAACCACCTGCGACCCCGTCAAGTCCTTGTGCCAATTGGTCGCGCCTTTCCCCGCGACAATCTGCCCACATCCCCTTGTCAAGGCTGGACATAATTTGCGATCAAGCATAGAACGCGCCCGATTGACGGGGAATCTGCGTGCAGTGCATGCGCAGAATTTTCCGGGTTCTGGTGTTCGGTCTATGCTTGTCTCGGCAAGCCGGGTAGGGCGCCAGCGAGTTGCTAGGGCGTGGTTCCTCGGCTCGGGCGAAGGCCTGAACAGGAATCTCGCCGGGGCGGATGCGGTTTCCGCAACATTGCGTGAGAGGATGGTTTAGCCGTGAGCGAACACGACACTTCAAGCGAGACCTTGGGCGAGCCCACTCGCCGCGACTTCCTTTACCTGGCCACCGGCATGGCTGGCGTCGTCGGCGCCGGCGCGGCCGCCTGGCCGTTTATCGACCAGATGCGTCCGGACGCATCCACACTTGCGCTCGCTTCGATCGAGGTCGACGTTTCAAGCCTGCAGCCCGGCATGTCGCTGACGGCGAAATGGCGCGGCAAGCCGGTCTTCATCCGCAACCGCACGGACAAGGAAGTGGAGGACGCCAAGGCCGTTCCTCTGGAAGAGCTGAAGGATCCGGTTGCGCGCAATGCCAATCTTGCTGCCGACGCCGCGGCCAGCGATCTTGATCGCTCCGCCGGGGAGGGCAAGGAAAACTGGATCGTGATGATCGGCTCCTGTACCCATCTCGGCTGCGTTCCGCTCGGTCAGGCGGGTGACTTCGGTGGCTGGTTCTGTCCCTGCCACGGCTCGCACTACGATACGGCCGGCCGCATCCGCAAAGGCCCGGCACCGGAAAACCTCCCCGTGCCGACCTTTTCGTTCGTTTCCGACACAGTTATCAAGATCGGTTGAGGGGACTACTGATAATGAGTGCTGATCATTCAACCTACACGCCAACGACGGGCATCGAGAAGTGGGTTGACTCCCGTCTTCCGCTGCCGCGCCTCGTTCACGACTCGTTCGTCTCCTATCCGGTTCCGCGCAACCTGAACTACGCCTACACCTTCGGCGCCATGCTGTCGGTGATGCTGATCGTCCAGATCCTGACTGGCATCGTGCTTGCCATGCACTACGCGGCCGAAACCTCCGTCGCCTTCGAGTCGGTCGAAAAGATCATGCGCGACGTCAACCACGGCTGGCTGTTGCGTTACCTGCACGCCAACGGCGCGTCGTTCTTCTTCATCGCGGTCTACCTCCACATTGCCCGCGGGCTCTACTACGGCTCCTACAAGGCGCCCCGTGAAATCCTCTGGATCCTCGGCGTGGTCATCTATCTCCTGATGATGGCAACCGGCTTCATGGGCTACGTTCTGCCCTGGGGGCAGATGTCGTTCTGGGGCGCGACTGTTATCACCGGCTTCTTCTCGGCCTTCCCGCTGGTCGGCGAGTGGATCCAGCAGTTCCTGCTTGGCGGCTTCGCCGTCGACCAGCCGACGCTGAACCGCTTCTTCTCGCTGCACTACCTGCTGCCCTTCATGATCGCCGGCGTCGTCGTCCTGCACATCTGGGCCCTGCATGTAGTCGGCCAGACCAACCCTACCGGCGTCGAAGTGAAGTCGAGGACCGACACCGTCGCCTTCACGCCCTATGCGACGCTGAAGGATGCGCTCGGCGTATCGGTGTTCCTGATCGTCTACGCTTGGTTCGTCTTCTACATGCCGAACTTCCTCGGCCACCCGGACAACTATATCCCGGCTGACGCCCTGAAGACCCCGGCACACATCGTTCCGGAATGGTATTACCTGCCGTTCTACGCGATGCTGCGCGCCATCACCTTCAACATCGGCCCGATCGACTCCAAGCTCGGCGGCGTCCTGGTGATGTTCGGCTCGATCATCGTGCTGTTCTTCCTGCCTTGGCTCGACACGTCCAAGGTCCGTTCGGCCGTCTATCGTCCGTGGTACAAGCTGTTCTTCTGGATCTTCGTCGCTAACGCCATCATGCTCGGCTGGCTGGGCTCGCGCCCCGCAGAAGGCCTCTACGTCGTGATGTCGCAGCTCGGCACGCTGTACTACTTCGCCTTCTTCCTCGTCATCATGCCGGTTCTCGGCCTGATCGAAACGCCGAAGCGCATTCCGAACTCCATCACCGAAGCGGTGCTGGAAAAGCAGAATGCAAAGGCGCAGCCGGCAACCGTGCGCGCCTGATCAGAACAGTGATTGATAAGGAACCCACAACAATGAAAAAGCTTGTTACAGGCATTCTGTCACTCGCTGTGGTCGCCGGTCTCGGCCTGGGGGGCGCCATCGCCCAGGAACCGGCAGGCGGGGAGGAGCATGCCACCAGCGGCACGCCTCACTATCCGATCCACAAGCCGGAACAGCAGGACTGGACCTTTGCCGGCCTCCTCGGCCACTACGACAAGGGCCAGCTGCAACGCGGCCTCAAGGTCTACACCGAAGTCTGTTCTGCCTGCCATTCGATGGAGCTGGTGGCATTCCGTACGCTGCAAGATCTGGGCTATTCCGACGCCCAGGTGAAGGCTTTTGCGGCAAACTACGAGGTCCAGGACGGCCCGAACGCGGACGGCGAGATGTTCAGCCGCAAGGCCGTTCCGTCGGATTACTTCCCGGCGCCCTTCCCGAACAAGGAAGCAGCGGCCGCCGCCAACAACGGGGCCGCTCCGCCGGACTTTTCGCTGATCGCGAAGGCACGCGGCATCGAACGCGGTTTCCCGCAGTTCGTCTTCGACATGTTCTGGCCCTATCAGGAAGGCGGACCGGACTACATCCACGCGCTCCTGACCGGCTATCAAGAGCCGCCGGAAGGCGTCGAGGTCGCCGAAGGTACGCATTACAATCCGTACTTCGCCAACGCGGCAGCGCTCGCTATGGCCCAGCCGCTTTCCGACGGCCAAGTCACCTATGACGACGGCGCGCCGCAGACCGTCGATCAATACGCCCGCGACGTCTCGGCATTCCTGATGTGGACCGCCGAGCCGCACCTCGAGGATCGCAAGCGCACGGGCTTCATGGTCATGGTGTTCCTGCTGATCTTCACCGGCCTCATCTACCTGACGAAGAAGTCGGTCTACGCAAACAAGGAGCATTGATCCGAACCCGGCAAACGCCGGTTCGATCATCCGCGAAACTTAGAACGCCCCGGTTCATTGATCCGGGGCTTTTCTTTTGGTTGCACGACGTCCCGACATTGCCAGGCTCTCACCGTTCGGGCGCATTCCCACCACCCGGCCGCCAAGCCTCGGCGTGCGGCGGTGGCCGGACCTACTGCATGGTTCCTTAAATCGGTATCGATTTAAGGATAAATCTTGCAGCAATCCAAGTGTTACAGCGACCTAACCCCTCGAAATGACGCAAGTCCGGACGGAAAACCGTTACACACTTTTCCTGGAATTGCTCGAGCGTACGGCGTTCAATCGGGTACTGTCCATTGCGGGTTCCAGGCGATCTCCCAGAGGTGGCCGTCCGGGTCGTGGAAATAGCCCGAATATCCGCCCCAGAAGCGTTCTTGCGCCGGATTGGTGATGACCGCGCCGGCATGCTCAGCCTGTTTCATGATCGCATCGACCTCGTCCTTCGATTTGACGATGTGCCCGATCGACACCGCACCGAGCCGTGTTGGCGTCGCGGTTATCTTCGCGTCCTTGGCAAGCGAAGCTGTCGGAAACAGTGCGAGGATCAGGTCTTCGCCCATGTGGAAGAAGACCACCGCACCATCTTCGAATTGCTGCCCGACAACACCCTCCGTCGGCAATCCCATTCCGTCACGATAGAAGGCAAGAGACCTTTCGAGATCGCTCACGCCGAGGGTAAGGACTTTGATCCGCGGTTTCATGTCCGCCTCCTGCAACGCCGCGCGTCCAGAGCAATTCCAGGAGCGTGGTTAACGGTTCCGCGAGGAATTGCCTCTTCAATGAGTTAGGGCGTTCATCGCTTCAACAAAGTGCTGAACAGTTCTAGTCGGACGCGCAAGGCCGCCCATGTAGCACCTGAATTCCAGCATCAGTTTATCCCTGAATCGGATCCGATTTAAGGGATCGTGCAAAAAGCTTCGGGGAAGGGGCCGTCCGCTTGCGCCGGTCGCGCATACGCTTCGATGCGCCATGGCAATGGCGCGCTGCCTGTCTCACCTGATGCCGGCCAAAGAACGTCGCGTGGCGCGTACGCGACGAGGCGATTGGGCTCGGACAAATGCCATGGCAACATTCTGGCGCTGAAGGAGAGGCGATCCCATCTGAATTGCACGGGCATGGTCAACTCCATGACACCGCATCGGTCCGCGCGTTCTCGCACCTCAGTGGTCGCTTGCGATATCACGGATAGGAAAACGGCCCCGTCTTTCGACGGAGCCGTTCTCTTCAGGATCTTTCGGCCGGATCAGTTGAAGCGACCGGCCGCGTGGGCGAGCATCGTATAGACCTTGCCCGTGTCGGACGTCAGATAGGTCTGCGTGATGCGCTTGTCCGGATCGTTCCGCGCGACATCGGCCAGCAGCTTCTCGAAATCGGCGATGTAGCGGTCTACCGCCGTCCGGAACTCCGGCTCGCGGTCGTACTTGCGCTTGATCTCGTCAAATGTCTGCTGTCCCTTGAGGGTGTAGAGCCGGCGGGTGAAGACATCGCGTTCGCCGCGCTGATAACGCCGCCACAGATCCACCGATGCATCGTGGTCGATGGCCCGGGCAATGTCGACCGAGAGCGAGTTCAACGACTCGACCACATGACGCGGATTGCGGGTGTCCCCGGCGCGCACCGCAGGTTGGCTTTCCGCCGGCCGCTGGCGTGCGGTGGACGGGGCTTCCTCACGTGAGGCTGCGCGAAGCAGATCACGCATCCAGCCGCCACCTTCCTCGGTGCGGTCTTCCGCAACGTCCTGGCGCGCCGGCGGTTGCGGCCGCGTTGCCTGTTCCAGTCCAAGGCTTCCACGCAAAGCGGGAGCCGGAGCCGGGGCGGGGGCCGGAGCTGGAGCTGGAGCCGGCGGCTCGCGCCGCTCCTCCGCAACGGGTTGCTGCACGGCGGGGCGCGTGGCGGCAGGGGCCGGAGCATTCGAGACGGCCTGCTGGCGAACCGGCTGCGCGACCTCGAGCTGCGTGGAGGACTTGCCGATGATTTCGGAAAGCTCCTGAAGCGCCTTGATCTGCTCGGAAACGGCGCGCCGCATCATCGAGGCGTTCTCCTTTGCCTCTTCGGGCAGGTCGAAGGCGCCGCGCTTCAGCTCCTCGCGGGTCATATCGAGTTCCTTGCGGATCTCGTTGGCGGAGCGTCGGATATCGTCGGTTGCGCCGCTGAAGCGGTTGATCGCCTCGTCGATCGCCTGACGGACAGCTTCGCGCAATTGGGTGGCGACACCGTCGGACTTCTTGCCGCTTTCGGCCAGCATGCGCTCGATATCGGACACCGATGCACCGACGCTGCCGCGCAGGCGCGATGCCACTTCCTTCGAACGTTCCTCGGCATTTGCGAAGGCGCCTTCGATCGAGTGACCGGCGTCCTCGCCAGCCTTGGCGATGGCGCGGCGAAGTGCTTCCGAAGCGCTGAGCGCGCGGCCCTCGACCTGCGACAGGGTGTTGCTGACGTCGGCGAACGACGTCTCGACGCCGGAGCGCAAGGTCTCGGCAATCTGTCGGGTCCGTTCCTCGGCGCGTGCGACGACACCTTCCACCGAGGCGCCGGCTTCCTCGCCGGCCTGCGCCAAAGCGTTGCGCATCGCTTCGGCAGCCTCGTTCGCGCGCTGTTCGGTGCTCGAAAGCAACCGGCCGACGTCCGAGAAGGACGACTGGATGCCGTTGCGAAGATTGCCAGCGACCTGGCCGGAGCGCTCTTCGGCACGCTGGAAGGCGCCATCGACGAAACCTTCCAGTGCCCGCATCGTACGCTCGATTTCCTCCGAGCGTTGCACCAGGCCGACGGAAAGCGTCCGCAGCGCATCCTGACGCTCTTCAAGCGTGCTGACCAGATTCGACTGGGCAGCCGCCAGCAGATCGGACGCCTGGCCGAGAACCTTCGAATGATCCTCGAAGCGGCCGACGATCCCGCCGATCTGCGAGAGCGTCGAGCCGGCGATGTCGGACAGCTTGTCGACCCGGCCTTCGATGAGGCGCGTGGAACTGGACAGCATGTCGGATGCCTGCCGCGTCGTTTCCGAGAACTTCGATGCCGTCGCCTCGAGGCGCTGATCCATGTCGCCGAGATTGCTGCTTGCCTGGTCGATAACGGTCGCGATCGCCGAGTTGTTGGCGGCGAGCTGGTCGATGAGGCCCATCGCCGTCGATTGGAGACGGTTCTCGACCATCTTCATGGCCTTCGCCGTTTCTTCCGCGCGCAACGTGATGGCGTTGAGCGTTTCGTCCGTACGCTCGGTGATCGCATTGATGAGCGCTGCGTTTTCAGCGCGCAGGCGATCCGCGCTTTCCTGGGTGAGGGCTGCGATCCGCTCGGCGGCCTCCTTGCCGGTTGCCGCATATTGCTCGATGACGGGACGTGCCTGTTCATCGAGGAGGCGAGTCAACTCTTGCGAGCGGCCGGCGAGCATCGAATTGAGTTCGCGGGTGCGTTCGTCAAGCGTGCTGCGGATGGCCTGGCCGCGGGCATCGAGCGCCTTCTCCGCATCGGAAAGGCTCTGCTGGATGCCCTGGGCGTGGTTCGCAACCTGGTTATGGGTGGAGGCAAGGCGTGCCGTTGCCGTGTCCGCTGCGTCGGTGACCGAGCGGACGAGATCGGCATGGCGGGCCGCGGTAGCCGATGCGGTCTGCTCGATCGAGGTCGCGAATTCGGCGTTGCGAGCGGCAAGCGCGTCGGCGAAATCAGCGCCGGCCTTGGACAAGAGGTCGGCCGAACGCGCCGCTTCCGCGTCGAGTTCCTGCGCCGCATTGCTTACCGCACCGCGCAAGCTGGTGACGAGGGCGGCTGCCTTGCCTTCGATCGTCCGACTGACGTTCTCGAGGCCGATGTTGAGAGCACGGTCCATC
Source organism: Sinorhizobium sp. 8-89 (assembly GCF_030124325.1). GTDB lineage: Bacteria > Pseudomonadota > Alphaproteobacteria > Rhizobiales > Rhizobiaceae > Sinorhizobium. The sequence goes on along the minus strand of NZ_JASKLR010000002.1, from coordinate 257,450 downwards.
GTGCCGAGCCGCTCTTCGATGCGGCCGGTACCCGCCTCGATCGCCGTGGAGATGCGGACCGCCGCAGTCTCGCTGATCCGATCGATCTCGCCTGCGCGCTCGCCAAGGCTCTCGGCGATCCGCTGTCCGGCATTGTCGACAATGGCGTTGACACTGCCGACACTGTCGCGAATTCGCTCTTCGAGCGAGCCGAGGCTCGTTTCGATGCGAGCCCCGGTGTCGTCGACGATCGCGTTGACGTTGCCGACGCTGCCGCGAATGCGCTCTTCGACGGCGCCGAGCCGGTTCTCGATGCGGACACCCGTATCGTCGACGATGCCGCTGACGGTGCCCACAGTGCCGCGAATGCGCTCCTCGAGCGAACCAAGGCTCGTCTCGATGCGTGCTCCGGTTTCGTCCACGAAAGCGTTGACGCTGCCGACGCTGCCGCGAACGCGCTCTTCGAGCGAGCCGAGGCCAGATTCGATGCGGGCGCCCGTATCGTCGAGACGATTGTTGATGCTGTTGACTGAAATGTCGACGCGATTGGTGAGCGTGTCGGCCGCAATGCTGATCTGGTCGGCCGTCTCGGCAAGGCGCTCTGCGATGTTGCCGGTGGTGGAGCGCATGCGCGCGTCAAGCGACTCGGCGCTGCGGTCGATGACGCCGGCAATCGACGTCTGGCGCTCCTCGAGCGACATTTCAAGCATGCTGGCGCTGGTCGCCAGCGTCGTCGCCATCGCCAGGGACTGATCGGACAGCAGATCCTCAAGCTGTTCGCGGCCCTGGCCGACGGCAAGGTTGATCGCGTGGATGCGATCGTCGAGCGTCGCGCGGATCTGATCATGCGTCGTCGTGAGCGTGTCGCGCAGATGCTCGGTCTTGCCGGAAAGCGCCTGTTCGATTTCGGCGGCCTTGCCGGCGAGCGAGGCGGTCGCCTCTGACGTGCGGGCCGTAAGCGCTTCCGCGATTTCGGCGCTGGTACCCGCCAGTGCTTCCGAGATCTTGCCGACGCGCCCGCTCAGATCTTCGGCAATGCGCGCGCTTGTGTCGGTCAGGGTATGGGCGATCTGGCTGACGCGGCCTCCAAGGTTCTCGGCGATTTCGGACACGCTCTGCGAAAGTTTGTTTTCAATGTCGCCGACACGGTCGGTCATTGTTTCGGCAACAGCCATTGCGCGGAACGTCAGGTTGTCGGCGACGTCCTCGACGTGACGGCTGAGCGAGTCGGCCATTTCGTTGGCACGCGCCGACATGGTCGAGCTGATTTCAGTCGCCCGTTCCGAGAGCACGCTGTCGAGTGCTGCGGTCTGGCTACCGAGCGTTTCGGTAATTGCCTGGCTGTGCCGCGACAGCACGCCGTCGAGCGCCGTCGTCTGACCGCCGAGCGTTTCCGTGATTAGCTGGCTGTGCCGCGACAACGCGCCGTCAAGCGCCGTCGTCTGACTGCTGACCGTTTCCGTGATTGCCTGGCTGTGCCGCGACAGCACGCCATCAAGCGCCGTCGTCTGGCTGCCGAGCGTTTCGGCAATCGCTTTGCCGCGATCGGAAAGGAGATGCTCCAGCCGATCGGCAGTGCCGCCGACAGCACCTTCGATGACGTCGAGGCCAGAGGCGAGCGCCGATGACAGGACGGCGGTGCGTTCCGAAAGCGTGTTGTCGAGACGATGCTGGCTTGCCGCGATCGCGCTCGTGATCTCGTCGGTCGACCCGGTCAGCGTCTGTTCGATACGGGCGTGAGCGGATTGCAAACCATCGATGAAGGCCGATGTGCGCGAATCGAGGCCCTCGGTCAGGCGCTGTTCGCTCGTCGTCAGGGCATTCGCAAGCGCATCGGCGCGTTGGCCAAAGCCGTTCTCAATGCGCTCCTGCGCCTCGGTCAGGGCGCCCATGAGCGTTCCGGTCTTTTCAGAAAGCACGCCGTCAATGCGGCTATGGGCGTTGCCGAGGAGATTGCTGAGTTCGGACGTGCGGTTGCCGATCGTCTCCTCGATGAAGTCCTGCGTCGCACCGAGCGCGGTCGCGAGCGTCAGCGACTGATCGGACAGGGCGGAACCTAGCTTCTCCACGCTGCTGTCCAAGGCGCTGCCAATTGCCTCGGAACCGCCGCTGACGGTCTCGTTGATGCGGTGCAGGCTTTCCATCAGCTTGGTGTCGAGCAGGCTCGCCCGCTTGTCGAAAGCGCTTGCGAACTCATGGAAGCGCTCGTCGAACGCTGTCGCCAAATGGCCCACGGTGGTCTGCAGCTTCTCCTCGAAGAAACCGCCGCGAAGATCGAGGTCCATGATTGCATCGTCTGCGCTCGACTTCAGGCTCTGCCTGAAGCTTGCGCCCTTTTCGTCGAGGGCGGAATTGAGCGAGGCGAGCATGTCGTCGAGCCCGCCGGAGATTGCCTGCTGGCCGACACTCAGGCTCTCGTTGAGGTCGCGGGTCCGTGCGATCAGCGTTTCATTGAGCTGGCGCGCGCGCTCATTGAGTGCGGCATTCAGCTTCTCGGTATTGGCGTCCAGCGTCGAAGCGCGCGTTTCGAACTGGCTGAGCAGATGCTCGCCCCGTTTCTCGAGCGTCTCGCTAAGCGCATCGAGCCGGGCATCGAATTCATTGCTGAGCGCGACACCCGCAGTCGTCAGTCCCGAAAGGAGCGCGTCGGTGCGGGTAGACAGCATCGTGCTGATGGTCTGCAGCGCGTTTTCTGATCTTTCGCTCAGGGTGGCGGCACGCGTATCGATCAGCGAGGCGAACGCCTCGCCGGAAACGGCAATGCGCGAGGCGATGTCCTCGCTCGCCAGTTCCAGATCGTCCTTCAGCTTGGTGTGCGCACCGGCGATCGACGTGCGTATCCGGTCGGCATGTCCGATGATCGCTTCCCGCTCGAGCCCCAGTTCCTGCACGAGGGTGCGAACGCGAAGCTCGTTTTCGCTGTAGCTGCGTTCGAGCGCATTGACCTCGGAATGCACGAGAGTTTCGAGTTCCGTCGCGCGTGCGATGGTCCGTTCGATGCCCTCGTTCATGGCCGAGACTTCGCGACGGACAGCCTGGCCGACCGTCATCACGCGATCCGCGGCCGTCGTTTCCGGTTCGGCCAGACGCAGGGCGACTTCTGCCATCGAGCGCGCAGCGTTGCGCAGGTCCTGCGCTCTCGCGATCATGATGGCAAAGGAGAAGAACAGCATCACGGGAAGGGCGATGCCGATAACAATAGCGATTACGCCCGGTGTGGCGGCGAGATCGGCGAGCGAACGGATCTGCCAGATCTGCGGTGCATAGAGGAGATGGGCGACGGCGACGCCGGCGAAGGCCCAAAGCAGCGACACCAGCGCGGCGGTACGGATTGCCGCGCGGCTGGTGCGAACCTCGAGGGAACGCAGCATCGCGGCTGGCGACCGGCGCGTATCGTCATTTGCCGGCGAAAGCGGCGGTTGCTTCGGAGCGGGTTCGGGCGCGAGGCTGCGCACCGCCTTCGGCACTTCCTGCTGCGCCTTTGGAGCTTGCGCCTGCTCGGACGATGCGGCCGCCTGCTTGCTGGGCTCGGACACACTTTCCTCCGGTTCATCCAAGGAAGTCTTGTCATTCAGAGCCGACTTAAGGTCGTCAAAGTCGATTTTCAGAGCCGCTTCCAGTGCCTGGAACGCCTTCTCATCGATCGACTCACTGCTCTTTTTCGTCGCCATAGGGATACGCCTCACTACTATTGCCCGCCGATGGCCATCTCCGCGGCGCCACATAGGCAGTCCCGAAGACATCCGAAAACAGGGCGGTGACGGCAGGATATGCGCGTCACACCTGCGCAAGACCCTGTCTTATCACCCATTCCATTGCCTCGATGGATAGCCGGAACTAAGGCCTCGCGGCACCGAGCACAGAGCTTATCCACCGGAACAGTTGCCACTTTCGTACGCAAACACGTTCCTGACCGTATCGTAGTGACACATTAGCCAGGTTCTTACAATTAAGCGCAATCGGCATTCATTAAAATCCTAATGATTTCTTAACGAGACGGCAGCCCAACTGTTGAAAAAGCCAAGGAAATCAGCTGGTTTAGCGAGCGTTAACCATTTCCTCAGATTCCTGCATCTATTGCGTCGCGGCTTAAGCCGATGGCAGCGCCGCCGGCCGATGATCCACGTGTGCTCGAAGCCGCGCAACACGCACCGGCGAAAGCGGCACCCAATAACAGGAAACTGGCCCATGGCGGCACTCAAGATAGCCTTCGAGACACCGGAAAATCCGGGAAGCTCTTCCTCCTCCTGCAGAAAACCCATCGACTTCGCCCAACTCGGCAGGCAGACAATGGGGGACAAGGAACTGGAGATCGAAGTTCTGCAGCTTTTCGCCCGCCAGGCGCGGCAAGCGGTGAGCGAGATCGCCGGCGGCGACGCCGATCGGCGGATCCAGGCTGCGCACCGGCTGAAGGGTGCGGCACTTGCTGTCGGCGCCGCGGATGTCGCTGAGGCTGCTGCCGCGATCGAGCGGAAACCAGCGGACGCCACCACTGCCGGCGCACTCGGCGCTGCCGTGCTCGAGGCCGAGCTCTTCATTCTGAAGCTTTGCCGCTGACTTAAGTCCGTCTTTGTAGGACTTCCGTGTATTTGACGCCATTCGTGGCAGTGCCGACGAGCATATGCCACGAAGGCACGACCGGCTGTTGTTGACTGGCTGGCCAATTTGTTGGAAGAACGTGCCCTGAATTTGCGCCGTCGCCCGCCTGTCGCTGCAGGAACTTGCGTTGGCGGCCAGTCCTGCCAATCCATTCCGGAAAGAGAAATGACAAAACTTACGATCGTAGCCTTTGACGGCACGCGCCACGAACTCGATGTCGAGAACGGCTCCACGGTCATGGAGAATGCGGTTCGCAATTCTGTGCCGGGTGTCGAAGCCGAATGCGGTGGCGCCTGCGCCTGTGCGACCTGTCATGTCTATGTCGACGACGCGTGGGCGGCTGCCGTCGGCGCGCCGGAGGCAATGGAAGAAGACATGCTTGATTTCGCCTATGATGTGCGCCCGACATCACGGCTTTCCTGCCAGATCAAGATGAGTGAAGCTCTGGACGGGCTGGTGGTCCATGTTCCGGAGCGCCAGGCCTGACCCCGAGCTTTTTGCAGTAGCCACTTCCGTTCAACGCGCGAAACCGCACAAAAAAATGCCTCGCTGGTCGCATCGACAAGCGAGGCAAGGAGGGCGTATCGCAAGCAGATGAGGGAGGGAACATCTGTTGCACCAGGACACGCCAGGAGAACCTGTTTTTGCTTCATTGCTTCGCGTTATATGAAGAACGCCTTAGCAACGACGCGAAACTCGAATAAGATCGCATACGAGCACAACGTCTTACTATCGATCCATAGCTAAACGCCCGTCTCGTCGAGAGGTTGAACTTTAATTCTACCGCTCACTTCATGGTATGAATATAGCTGAGTCGGCGCCCCACTGCCATCGCTAGAATTCGCCAATAAAATACCGTGGGTTTTGCGCGGCCGCCTTGCGCACCTCCAGATTATAGCCACCCTGTTCTTGGGGGCGAGTTTTTGCTTCTTGAACAAGGCGGCAGTCGCGCTTGTGAGCGCGGCGTGGGAACGGCCTTAGCGCCGTTCTTTGATGCTTTCCAGCCGGTATTGCAGCAGCCGGATCATGCGGCGATCGAAGTTTGCGGCCTCCGTCCGGTCGAAGCGTGCCTGATCCTTGTCGTGGTTTTCGACTTCGGCTGCACTTGTTCGAGCCACTTTGGCCTGCATGCGCTCGCAATCCGCTTCCGGCTTCAGCGCCATAAACGCCTTTTCCATCTGGCGCGCGTGATTACGGGCGATCTCCGCATGCCGCTCCTCGTGGCGCTTTATGTCGCTTGCCAGCGTGTCCCAAACCAAAGCGAGGTCGCGCCCCGCCTGCTTGCGATATTTCCAACGCGGCAGGATGATGCGCGTGCTGAGCGTTACGCGCGCGGTCCCGATGGCGCAGCGTCCGCCGCGGCTGACATAGGTGATCGTGCCGCCAAACTTGATCCGTGTGGCTCCCGGGTGGCGCGCGCCCGTGCTTGTCATCACGGGGCCGGCCGTAGCAAGTGCCTTGTCGAGTTCGGCGGCCGTGCGGCCACCAATCGAGAAATAGGTGAAGGTCTTGCTGAACACAGTCTCTCCCGCGGCGCTGCCTAGCGGAAGGCCGACGAAGAATGCGACAAGCGCGGCTTTCAGCGGAGCGCGTACTCGGTACATCGATGCGTGGTTCTCTTTGGTTGAACTTGGTTCAAGCTTGGGGCATAGCCAGCGTTAGCGCAACACAAATCGACCGGAGATGGCGTTCGGAGCGCTCGGAGTTACGTGAAGAAAGCTTCACAACTCTTTGATATTGAACAGGCTGAACTATTCTTGGTGAAGCCAATGAATATGGCGCGCTTCTCCGCATCGCAGGATCATGGGAACATGACGAACAATCCATATCAGATGTCTCGTTGGCAATTGGCGCATGGACGCAGCCTCGAACTAGGACCGCGTGGCGTTTTGATGGCGATCATCAACATCACGCCGGATTCGTTCTCCGACGGCGGGCGTTTTGTCGACCCCGCCGCGGCCGTCGCCGCCGGGCTGCGCTCGGTCGAACAGGGCGCGGAAATTCTCGATATCGGCGGCGAATCCACCCGTCCGGACGCAGAACCGGTAACTGCCGAGGAGGAGCAGGCGCGCATCCTTCCGGTGATCGCTGGGCTCGCTCGCGAAACGAAGGCGATCATTTCCGTCGACACCTACCGCGCCGAAACGGCGCGCTTGGCCGTCGAAGCGGGCGCCCACATCGTCAACGACGTCCACGGGCTGCAGCGCGAACCGGCGATCGCGGATGTTGCAGCGGCGACGGGGGCAGGGCTCTGCATCATGCACACGGGCCGCGACCGGCAGAAGCGCGACGATGTCGTCGACGATCAGTTTCATTTTCTGGATCGATCGCTGCAGATCGCGTCGGAGGCCGGGGTCGCGCGGGAAAGGATCGTACTCGATCCTGGTTTCGGGTTTGCCAAGGACACGAATGAAAATCTCGAACTGATGGCGCGTTTCCCCGAGTTGCATCGTTTCGGCCTGCCGATCCTGGTCGGAACGTCGCGCAAGCGCTTCATCGGTGCGGTCACGGGACGGGATGCGCCGGAGCGTGACATCGGAACGGCGGCGACGACAGCGCTGCTCAGGGCAGCGGGCGCTGCGATTTTTCGGGTGCATGATGTCGCAATCAACAGGGATGCACTGGTGATGGCGGATGCTATGCTGGCCGCAAAGAACAGCTGACGGGACATGAAGCCATGACTGCGACCTACATCATCACTTTGAAGAACTGCGCTTTCTTCGCCCGCCATGGCGTGCTCGACGAGGAGGAGTTTCTCGGACAGCGCTTCTTCGTCGATGCTGAGCTCGAAGTGGAGCAGGGCACGGCTCTCGCGGAGGACTGCATCGACGACACCGTGCACTACGGCATCGCTTTCGCGGAAATCGAGAGAATCGTCACCGGCCGCCGGCGTTACCTGATCGAAGCGCTCGCGCTCGAGGTCGCAAAGACGCTTTGCGCGCGTTTCCGCCAGATCCGGCGGGCGAAGGTTTCCATTCGCAAGCCGAACGCGCCGGTCCCGGGCGTTCTGGACTACGTGGAAGTCACGGTCGAGCATGTCACGGAATAACCCCTGGCGGCATGCGACGCTCGGTCTTGGCGGCAATCTCGGTGATCCGCCACAGGCGATGGCGGAAGCATTGCGCGCGCTCGACGCGAGACGGGACTGCAGGATCACCGCGGTGTCCCGGCTCTACCGAACACCGCCATGGGGCAAGATCGATCAGGCCTGGTTCTTCAATGCCTGCGCCGAGGTCGAGACGGTGCTCGATCCCGAGGCACTGCTCGACACCTGCCTTGATATCGAACGGGCGATGAAGCGGGTCCGCAAGGAGCGCTGGGGGCCACGCACGATCGACATCGACGTGCTGACCTTCGATAGCGTGAGTTCAGCGAGCGAAAAGCTGGAATTGCCGCATCCGCGCATGACGATGCGCGGTTTCGTGCTGATGCCGCTTGCCGACTTCGCGGCCGACCTTTTGATAGAAGGGCGAACGGTTCGCGAATGGCTGGGCAATGCCGATGTCACCGGAATTGAAGTGGCTGATGACGACGCCAATTGGTGGCGCAAACAGAGCTGAATCTCTGGCGAAAGAAAAAAGCCCGGCGTGAAAGCCGGGCTTTATGCAATTCATTTCGTCGTTGCTACTTGATCGAGCCGACCGCGATGTTGTCCATCTGACGGTTCAGGCTCACGCCGATGACCGGGACCATCGTCTCCTCGACCTTGACGGAAATCGTGATGTTCATGGTTTCCGCGTCCTGCAGCCGGGCGATCATCGCGCCATTGAGCTGCTTGCGGTTGATCCCGACCACGACTTTGTCCTTCGCAACGTTGCCGGACACCACGTCGAGTCCCTTGCCGTCGGCGCCGTCGAGAAACTTGCCGGTATAGCCGTTGCCCTTCTGCGTGATCATCGCAGACATCGGCTGCTTGAAGACGCCGACCCGGCAGAAACCGTCAAGCTTGATCCCGACATCTTTGCCCGATGCCGGTTCGCCGGTGAGGTCGCAGGTGAATTTCGTGCCCTTGTACTTGCCGGCCACGATCTCGCCGGGACCTTTCCACTGGCCGGCTACCTTCTCGAAAAAGGCCTTGTCGCGGGCGCCGGAAGACGCCGGCGTCGCAAGGCCGACAGTGGCAGCAAGCGCGAAAGCGGCAACGCCGCGAACGATCAAAGAAGGGCGCGAGAACATAATCGATCCTCGATGGGTCAACGTCCGAAACTGGTAACCACATTTGCGCTGAAATGGTTAACGGAAGGTTTCTTCGCGGCTCATTTACATGCCAGTTTTCCGGGGCCGCGCCACATAGAAAAGTCTGTTTGCGGCTCACGCGTGTCTCACCGGAAATTGCGCCATCACCGCGCAGCCGTATTCTTGAAACTCCATTGCCGCCTGTTACGTCATTGTCATATCGCGGGAGGGTCCCGAACATGGCGACAGCGATAGACAAGCAGCATGATGGCGCCGACCGACGGACGATCCGCCGGCATGGCCTCGCGACGCGGATCACCCACTGGACATGGGCGATCGCGTTATATTTCCTGCTGCTCAGCGGCTTGCAGATCTTCAACGCCCACCCGTCGCTTTATATCGGCGAGCAATCTGGTTTCGCATTTGACAACAGCGTGCTGTCGATCCGCGCCGTCAGGGGAGCCGACGGCGAAGTGCAGGGCGTGACGACCGCCTTTGGTCGGCGCATGGACACCACGGGTTTTCTCGGCGTCAGCGGACCGGAGGATAGCCGTGCCTACCGAGCTTTTCCGGCTTGGTTGACGGTGCCCTCTTATCAGGATCTTGCGACCGGCAGGGTCGTTCACTTCTTCTTCGCCTGGCTGTTCGCCGCCACGTTCCTGTCGTGGTTGGTCGCGAGCCTCATCAATGGGCATCTGCTGCGTGATATCCTGCCGACCTTCTCGGACATTCGCGGCTTGCCGCGCAGCTTCGCCGAGCATCTGCGTTTCCGTTTTCGTCATCGCCGCTCTTACAATGGTCTTCAGAAAATCTCCTATGCCGTTGTTCTTCTGATCTTTTTCCCTCTGATGATCCTGACGGGGCTGACGATGTCGCCGGCAATGAACGCCGGCGCACCCTGGCTGACGGAAATATTCGGCGGTCGGCAGACTGCACGCACCATCCATTTCCTCCTCATGCTGCTGCTCATCGGCTTCTTTGCGATCCACATCTTCATGGTCCTTGCGGCCGGGCCGATCAACGAAATGCGCTCGATGGTGACCGGACGGTTTCGCATCGACCTGGAAGCGACAGAAGGAGGACCCGAACGATGAGCCGGATGATCATCAACCGCAGGCGGTTTTTGACCGGCGCAGGTGTCGTCGTCTCGACGATCCCCCTGGTTGGGTGCGACGCGCTGGACGGCATGCTGTCGGACGGCGCGACCGTACGCGAAGCAATGGCCAAAGCGAATGATCTGACCTATCGCGTCCAGCGCTTCCTGATCGGCGCCCACAGTCTCGCCGAGGAATTTTCAGAGAGCGAGATCCGACAGGGGCAACGGCCGAACGGCTCGACCGATCCGACGGACGCCACCTACGTCGCCCTTCGAAACGCGGCTTTCGCCGACTACCGACTGGAGATCGCCGGCCTTGTCGACCGGCCGCTGAGCCTTTCCCTCGACCAGTTACGCAACATGCCGTCACGCACGCAAATCACCCGGCATGACTGCGTCGAGGGCTGGAGTTGCATCGCCAAGTGGACAGGTGTTCCTCTCGCCGCCGTCCTGGATGAAGCGAGAGTGAGGCCGGAGGCACGCTACGTTGTGTTTCGATGCTTCGATACGATGAATCTCGGCCTCTCCGGGGAGAGCGCCTACTATGAGTCCATCGATATGCTCGATGCGCGCCATCCGCAGACGATCCTTGCCTATGGATTGAATGGTGGGCCGCTCCCGGTCGCGAATGGCGCACCTCTGCGCCTGCGCGTGGAGCGCCAGCTCGGATACAAGATGGCGAAATACCTTCGCTCGATCGAACTCGCCTCCGACCTCGCGGCCTACGGCCAGGGCAACGGCGGTTTGTGGGAGGACCTCGGCTACGACTGGTACGCAGGCATATAGCGCCGAATAGAGGCAGCAACCGTCTGTCGCCAATTCCCGCGATCAGCTCTCCAATCGTGACGCGCCAGGCGCAAGATCGGAAAGGAAATCACCAATTCCCGGTCGCTTCAGCGCGCGAAACGGCATGGGCCGGCAGAGGTCCATCGCCGCTATGCCGATACGCGCGGTCATCAGACCGTTGATGACCCCCTCGCCAAGGCGCGCGGAGAGTTTGGATGCGAGGCCGTGGCCCAGGACCTGCTGGATAAGGCTGTCGCCGGCAGCAATGGAGCCGGTGACGGCAAGATGTGCAATGACGTCGCGCATGAGCCGCAGCATGCCGAGCGTGCCCGGCCGACCACCGTAGAGCTCCGCCATCGCGCGGATCATCCGGGCCGATTCGTAGAGGACGTAACCGAGATCGACAAGTGCGCGCGGGCTCACGGCGGTTACGATCGACACGCGCTTCGACGCCGCCAGAATAAGCCGGCGCGCCTCGCGGTCGAGCGGTGTCAGCAATTCCCGCTCGGCCAATTCAATGAGATGAGGACCGTCGATGATCTCGCCTTCGGTTTCGGCGAGTCGCGCCCGACCTTTCGCCGTGCGGGGATTGGCGGCCAGCAGGTGGACAAGCCTCGCCGTCGCGGCGCGTGCGGTCTTGGTGCTGGCCGGGGCTTCGCCAACATCTTTTTTCAACTGCTGTATCGCCGTGAGCTGCATCATCCCGTACAGTTCGCGCACGATGACGACCAGGAAGGCGAAGGCGCCGATTGCGACGACGGCGATTGCGCCGTAGCCGAGCCAATCCGCGCGGGAAAAAAGATCGCGGAGCAGACGATCGACCCAAAGTCCCAGGGCAAGCGAAAGCAGGATGCCCAGCGCGCCCATCGCCACCTTGCCGAAGGAGAGCCGACGGCGGCGCGGGCTTGCTTCCGGCAGGTTGAGCGCTTCGATCGCCGCAGTCGTCTCGATGAACGGGTCTTCGGCTTCAGGCGTCATGACGATTTTGTCGCTGAAGCTAGCCGGCGCGCGCCGTTGCTGCTGCTGTCGCTCCCCGCGTTCGGTCTGCGCGTCAGGGTCGACGGAAAAGGCGGCAGGCTTGCGCCCCCGGTTCTTGAAATCGTCACTCATGCCAGGCGATCTCCGAGCAGGAACTGCATCGCACGGTCGAGCCGAATATGCGGCACCGAAAGTTTCAATCCGCCGCGCGTCTCTTCCAGATGTGGTGGGCGGAAGCGCACGAAATTCAGCTCAGGCATCGCGGGCTCCGCCTCCGCAGATTTCGAAGCTTGAGAACGACCATCCTTCGCCTCAAAAAGAACTTCAGGATCTTGCGGTAAGTCTCCAGGAAATATTGCTGTCTTTCTTTCTCCATCGAACATTTCGCCATTGATCCTCTCGCCCGCGATCGGCGTGCCGACGATGACCGGTAACGCGTGGCCATCATGGTTCACCGTCGCCTCGCGGGTCGCGCGGACGGATGCAAGCGCCATCACTTCAAGCCCTGCGCCGCTCATACCGATGCGTTCCGCGGCGCGGCTGACGAGGCGGGCGGTGATGCGTTCGAGCCGGTCGTGGCTTTCGTGGTGCAGATGGTCGGCCTTGGTAGCGGCGATGAGGACCCGATCGATCCTGCGCGTAAACAGGGACGAAAGCCAGGAAGTGGTGCCGGGCCGGAAGCAGGCGAGAACGTCGGCGAGCGCCTGTTCCAGGTCGTTCAGCGCCTCCTGTCTGCGATTGATCGCCTGCAACGCATCGACGAGCACGATCTGGCGGTCGAGACGGGCGAAGTGCTCGCGGAAGAAGGGGCTTACGACGTGGGTCTTGTAGGCCTCGTACCGGCGCTCCATCATCGCCCAGAGCGATCCTTTTGGCGCGTGGCCCGCGGGCAGATCCGGAAGCGGCGAGAAGGTCAGCGCCGGCGACCCCTCGAGATCTCCGGGCATCAAGAAACGGCCGGGCGGCAGCGTCGAGAGGGATCGGTCGTCGGCCTTGCAGGCTTGGAGATAGGCGGTGAAGCTTTCGGCAAGCCGCCGGGCGCTGCCTTCATCGGCTGCCGCAGTGGCACCGCTCACCGATGCAAGCGCCAGCCATTCGCGCGAAAGACTCGCGCGTATGCCGGTGCGCGCGCGTCGCACCGTGTTCTCGCTGAACTGCCGAAAATCCTGCGCAAGCAGGGGCAGGTCAAGCAGCCATTCCCCCGGATAGTCGACGATGTCGATCGACAGCCGCCCGGGCGAAAACATCCGGTTCCAGCCGCTGGCGCTTTCATAATCGAGCGTGATGCGCAACTGCGAAATCGCCCTCGTCGAATCCGGCCAAACCCGATCCCGGACGAGGGCAGCGATATGGTCTTCATACTGGAAACGCGGGACCGCATCGTCGGGCTGCGGCTCCAGCCGCACCTTCGAGACCCGCCCGGATCGGATGGGCTCGAACACCGGCAGGCGACCGCCGTTCAACAAGTTGTGGACGAGCGACGAAATGAAGACGGTCTTGCCGGCACGCGAGAGGCCCGTGACGCCGAGGCGGACCGCAGGATTGACCAGTCCCGATGCCCGATCGGCGAGATTGTCCAGCGCAATCAGGGCATCATCTTTAAAGCTGCTCAGAAGGGGCGCCAATTCTATCCGTTCCTCGGGACTGATCCGTCATTCAGCTTGCCGGCAACCATCAAAGAGCGCCGCCTATATGTGCCAGCCGCCGTCGCGATATAGGAAATCTTTCCGCCAACACAACCCGTAAGACCGATTTCGGCAATCGTCCTTCGGCTCGGGCGGGAGCTTTGGTCACGTTCTACCCGATTCCTCCGGCGCGGCCAGCAACAGTGTCGAAAGCGTCGCCAGCCATCTGGCGCCGGCACTCGGAGGTGCTGAAAAGTCGATAACCGCCAATGCCGCCGGCGGATAGCCGACCGCAAGAACCCTGTCCGCAGCCTCGTCGCCGAGCAGGCGACGAAACAGCTCCTCGATCATCGGATTGTGACCAATGAGCATCAGCGAGGACAGGCTGGAATTTGCTTCGAGAAGCTCGGCGTAGACGTTCATCGATCCCGTATAGAGCGCATCGATGTAACGAAGATCGATGTCTTCGCCGAGCGTGCGACGGAACGGTTCGGCGGTTTGACGACACCGCACTGCGGTCGAGCACAGGATCAGATCCGGTCGGATGTCTTGATCGGCAGCGCTCTGGGCGATCAGCTCCGCCTCGGCATAGCCGATATCGTCAAGCGTGCGGTCGAAATCCCGCTGACCCGGCAGCGCCCAGCCCGAGCGGGCGTGGCGGAGAAGAAAGAGGCGAAATGCCGGGGCGACGCGATCTTGCATATATCATCCGGGGGCGGCCTGGGCGCCCGAGGTTGGAAGCATCTTTCGGCCGGGTCCAGACGCGAGTCCGGCGAGACGGGTACCTTGTCCCGCTGTCGCGGCAAAGATCAAGCCGTAGGCCTAGGTTTTTCGCGGATCGCAGCCCTCTTGAACTGACGCCCGAGGCGCACCAGATGTCGCAATCTGAAATGTCGCGGGCATCGGTCGACGGTTCGCGGGCAGATCGGCCGGACGTAATCCGCGATCAAGATTTCGTGTGTAATTTTGATGAAATATTCGCCAGTTAGCCTGAAATGCAAGCATTGTTAAAATGCGGTCGAGTGTCTGGCACAAGGCTTGAATCGTAGCTTCCATAGGTCTATACACCGCCGCAATGAGATGTTCTTCAGGAGAATCGCGTTGAGTGAGAAGATCGATCTTAGTACCTTTGTTCTCTCCGAGGACGAGGAATTCATGAATGCCAACCACCGGGCGTACTTTCGTGCAAAGCTGAATGCCTGGAAAAATGATATCCTTCGCGAAGCCCGCGAGACACTGGACCACTTGGCAGAGGAGAGCGCCAATCATCCGGATCTTGCGGACCGAGCTTCTTCCGAAACAGACCGGGCAATCGAATTGCGTGCCCGGGACCGGCAAAGGAAACTGATCGCCAAGATCGATGCTGCGTTGCAGCGGCTTGACGAAGGCACCTACGGTTACTGCGAGGAAACCGGCGAACCGATCGGTTTGAAGCGTCTGGACGCCCGGCCGATTGCAACCCTCTCGATCGAGGCGCAGGAGCGCCATGAACGTCGCGAGAAGGTCTACAGAGACGAATGACGGATCCAGGATCTTCCTGATCTGAAAAAAACGGCGCGGTTATCCGCGCCGTTTTACTTTGTCGCGTTGCCCGGGCCAGGATAGTCTTGAGTAGATCCGATCGTCCCGATCGCGCGGTGGCAAACGGGAAACGCCTCATGCGTTTCCTTGCCCGGCCGTTCTCATGGTTTACGCCCGGCGGAAATGTCGGCGAGCATCCGATGCATTTCCTCTTCGATCGTCGGCTCCTTGCGGATATTGTCCGGGGTACCGAGCAGGGGTTCCTGGCGGCCGCCCGCAGTCGGTCGGCTCCCGGCTTGCAGCCCGACCGAAGGCGCTAGCCGCTGCAGATCGCCGCTGATTTCCGCGTCGAGAATCCGCTCGAAATCCGAAACCCTGTCCGGTGCGGCCGGTTGGACCGGCATCACCTGTGTCTGCGTCACTGGCGCGGAAGCCGTTTGCGTAGCGCCCCGTTGCACTGGCGTCGGCTCCCGACGCGGTGCCGCTGGAAGGACCCGCTCGCGGGCCACGTCGAAAATGTCCTCGGCACGTTCTATGGCGGAGACGGCGGGACTCGCGGGCACGGGGGGCGAAACCCTGGCAGGCGGCTGTTGTTGGAGTGGTTGCCCGGCCGTCGCCGGTCTTTGCTCTGCGGCGAGACGAATCGGCGGCGCAGGCTCCGCCCTGGGAGCGGCTTGCGGCTGCTCATCCGCGTCATCCGCGCGCGCGACTTGCCGCTCCGGCACGGTAGCGGCGGCTTCCACCGGCATCGGCGTGGGCGCCGAAACGGGCCTCGGCTCAGGTCGGGGTGTCGCCTTCGGCACATCCGTGGCCTTCTGCTCCGCGGCCGCGCCGGCGCTCGCCTGTGCCGGCGATAGCTCCGGTGCAATCCGACTTTCGATGACGATGTCGGTGGGGCCGCCGATCATGATGAGGTGTTCGACGTCGTCGCGGCGTACGAGCACGAGCCGGCGGCGCGCGTCGACGGCGGCTGCGTCGAGGACGGCAAGCCTGGGCTGTCTGTTCTTACCGCCGCGCACAAATGGGGAGGAGGGTCTCTGGCGCATGATCCAAAGCACGGCGGCAAGGCACAAGAGCCCGGCGGCAACGGCTGCGGCGGCGATGATGAATCGGCTGCCGTTGTCCCCGACAAAGGTTTCCATCATAGGCTGAACTCCTTCTGCCGTTCCCGCATGTCAATATTTGACGGCTTTTTTCGGGCCGGTACAAGCTTGTGTCCGACATTCTCTGTGAATTGACCAGGATGCTTCCGCAGAGACGCTTTTTGCTGTTATCTCTGATTGTTAAAGATGATTCCAGTTCGATGATCCGAACGCGGCAAAGGCATTTGCCGATTTCGCGAAACTTGGGTCGGACGCCGGCGACTGCATGATTCCTTAAACCGGAATCGATTTTGGGGATAGATTATGCAGCCATTCAGAGGATTGCAGCGAGCTTTGCGCGCCTGAACAAGAAGCGCGGCGCTGTTGTAGATGTACAGGGTGGTCGCGCGCGGCCGCAGCGGCAGGTGAGGACCCGATGACGAAATTGCGGCAGTCAGGTGACTACCAGATGCCGGTTGTTGACCGCGGCGTCCGGCCGGGCACCGTCTTGCGGATCATCCTGCTGGCGATCGTCCTCACCGCGTCGGCGGCCGCCTTCGTCGTCTTCAAGAACCAGCTCGAGAACGAGATCGTCCTTGGCATTCTCGGCGTGCTGGCGATGGTCGGCATATTTTTCCTGGTATCGTCGGTGATCGGTTTCATCGAGGTGATGCCGCAGACGCGTCCCGACGAGCTGGCGCGCGCCTTTCTCGATGCCCACGAAGACGGCACGATCGTCACCGACCGCAGGGGGCGCATCATCTACGCCAATGCCGCCTATGGCGCTCTGACCGGTGCAAAGAGCGCCGGCGGCATTCAGTCGCTCGAGACCATCCTCTCCAGAAACCGCGAAGCGACCGAAGCGATCTATCGGCTCACCAATGGACTCCATGAAGGCAAGAAGGGGCATGAGGAATTCCGGCTGCTGAAGCCTCTCGCAAATGGTGCATCGATCGGTTCAGGCGCCCATTGGTTTCGCCTGAAGGCGCGGGTGCTGCCCCTGGAGGACAGCGAAAGGAACCCGCTCTATCTCTGGCAGATCGCCGACATCACGGCCGAGCGCGACGACCAGGAGCGGTTCTTCAAGGAACTGCAGAACGCGATCGACTATCTCGACCATGCCCCGGCCGGTTTCTTCTCGGCCGGGCGCAAGGGCGAGATCTTCTATATCAATGCCACCCTTGCCGATTGGCTCGGCATCGATCTCACGAAGTTTCAACCGGGATCGGTCAGCATTGCCGATGTCGTCGCGGGCGAGGGCCTCGCGCTCGTTCAATCGGTCCAGGCGGAACCGGGCCTCAAGAAAACGAAAGTGCTTGACCTTGATCTCCGCAAGGCCAACGGGCAGAGCCTGCCGGTGCGCCTGATCCACCGCGTCTCGTCGACCCGCGACGGCGCGCCCGGCGAGAGCCGGACGATTGTCATGTCCCGTGAAGACGATGACGGCGATCAGTCGGCTTCGAATGCCGCCATGCGCTTCACGCGCTTCTTCAACAATACGCCGATGGCGATCGCCTCCGTCGATGGCGACGGACGGATCCTGAGGACCAATGCTCCGTTCCTGAAGCTGTTTGCAGGTGTCGTTTCGCAGGACGACGTCGAGCGCGGCGCACTGATCGAAACAGTCGTGCACGAGTCCGAAAGAAACCGCCTTCAGGACGCGCTTGCGGCGGCAAAGGACCGGCAGGGCGATATCGCGCCGATCGACGCCTTGCACCCGAAGGACGAGGGGCGACATTTCCGCTTCTACGTCAACGCCGTGATCGACCAGAGCGATCAGGCGCCAGAGGAAGCCGCCATCATCTATGCGCTGGAGATTACCGAGCAGAAGGCGCTCGAGAACCAGATGGCGCAGACGCAGAAGATGAATGCCGTGGGCACGCTTGCAGGCGGCATAGCGCACGATTTCAACAACGTGCTGACCGCGATCCTGCTTTCCTCCGACCACCTCCTGCTTTCGGCCCGGCCCGCGGATGCGACTTTTGCCGATCTGATGGAAATCAAGCGCAACGCCAATCGCGCCGCCGTGCTCGTGCGGCAACTGCTCGCCTTCTCGCGCAAGCAGACGATGCGCCCGACAGTGCTCAACCTCACCGATGTCATCGGCGACCTGCGTATGCTGGTGGACCGGATGACCGGCACCAACGTCAAGGTTGAGGTCGACTACGGCCGCGACCTCTGGCCGGTGAAGACCGATCTCGGCCAGTTCGAGCAGGTGCTGCTCAACCTCGCGGTCAACGCGCGCGACGCCATGCCCAAGGGCGGAACGATCACGCTCCGGACACGAAATCTACCGGCAAGCGAGATTGCGGCACTCGGACGACGGGAGCTGCCGGAGGACGACTTCGTCATGGTCGAAGTTTCCGACCAAGGCACCGGCATTCCCCAGGAGATCATGGACAAGATCTTCGAACCCTTCTTCACGACGAAGGAAGTCGGCAAGGGCACCGGCCTTGGGCTTTCTATGGTCTACGGCATCGTCAAGCAGTCGGGCGGCTACATCTATCCGGAGTCGGAAGTCGGGAAGGGCACCACCTTCCGCATTCTGCTGCCGCGCCATGTGGAGGAAATCCGCGAGGAAGGGGATTCGCCGGCAACCGAAACGCCGATGCCGGCAGTCAGCGACCTGGTCCTGGCGCCAGCGCCCAAAGCCGAACAGGAACCGACAGATCTCACCGGCGATTCCGCCGTTGTGCTGCTGGTCGAGGACGAGGAGGCGGTGCGTCGCGGTGGCAAGCGCATGCTCGAAACGCGCGGTTACACGGTTCACGAGGCCGGATCGGGCGTCGAGGCGCTCGACATCATGGATGAGCTCAACGGCGCGGTCGATATCGTCGTCTCGGACGTGGTGATGCCGGAGATGGACGGACCGACGCTGCTGCGCGAACTGCGCAAGAAATACCCGGATCTGAAGTTCATCTTCGTGTCAGGCTACGCGGAAGACGCTTTCGCGCGCAACCTCCCGGCCGATGCGAAATTCGGTTTCCTGCCGAAGCCATTTTCGCTGAAACAACTGGCTGTCGCCGTACGCGAGATGCTGGATTCCTGAGCGGGCGCTGATAAGCGGCGCGATCCAGGAAAGTCCTTCAACGGTTTCCCGTCGGGAATTGCGTCGGTTCAAAGAGTTGGATGACGTCACTGTTTCGATGCAACATACGATCTAGCGGCTTCATGAAAAAGGCCCGGTTCAGCGCCGGGCCTCCTTGCCAGCCAACTGAGATCACTTCGCCGTCAGCGCAACGGCGATTTCGGCCGCCAAACGCGCATTGTTTTCGACGAGCGCAATATTGGTTTCAAGACTGCGGCCCTCGGTCATGTGAAAGAGGTTGTCGAGCAGGTAGGGGGTCACCGCCTTGCCGGAGACCTCGTCGCTCGCGGCATTGTCGAGCGCACGGGTGATGTAGATTTCCATCTCCTCCCGCGGAATTTCGCTCTCTTCGGGAACCGGATTGGCAACGAGCATGCCGCCATCGATGCCGAGCAGGTCGCGCATCTTCTGGAAATTGGCGATCGCCGCGGGGCTGTTCAGCATCAGCGGGCTCTTGATGCCGGAATCGCGCGACCAGAAGGCCGGGAAGGTCTCGCTATCATAGGTGACGACCGGAACACCCCGGGTCTCCAACACCTCGAGCGTTTTCGGAATGTCGAGAATGGCCTTGGCGCCGGCGCAGACGACGATGACGCCGGTGCGGGCGAGTTCATCGAGATCGGCGGAAACATCGAAGCTCTGCTCCGCGCCGCGGTGAACGCCGCCGATGCCGCCGGTGGCGAAGACGCTGATGCCGGCGCGCGCGGCGGCGATCATCGTCGCGGCGACGGTCGTGGCACCGGTGCGGCGTTCGGCGATGGCGAAGGCGAGATCGGCGCGCGACAGCTTCATGGCGCCCTCCGTCTTCGAAAGCGCCTCCAGCTTCGCGTCATCGAGGCCAATGTGCAGGACACCGTGAATGACCGCAATCGTTGCGGGCACCGCACCCTGTTCGCGGATGATCGCCTCGACGCTGCGGGCCATGTTGAGATTGCCGGGGTAGGGCATTCCATGCGTGATGATCGTCGATTCCAGCGCGACGATCGGCGCTCCGCGCGCCTTGGCGGCCGCGACTTCATCGGAATATTCCATCGGCAGGGACGGGGAGGAGGGCTTTGTCATGGTCTTTCCCTTTAATCGCGAAGTGTCGGGCTGAATCAACTGGAATCGCGATCGCTTCTAACAAAGTTGGAACGAGATGGGGCTGGCAAACCGCTCAGACCTTTCCTCGCTTGGAGCTCGTCTGTCATTTCTCATGACAGCATTTGCGGAGCCGGCACAAGGGCCAGCGCCTGTTCGAGATTGCTCGCGGACATCTCGTCCGAGACGGCGGACGGCGAACGAAGCGTTATGTTGGCGGCGGCAATGCCGTGGCGTAGGCATCTGCCGAGATCGAGACCCGAAAGCCGCGCTGCCAGGAAGCCCGACGCCAATGCGTCGCCGGCTCCGGTGACGTCCGCAAGTGCCGGAAGGGCGGGCGGTACGACGAGGCAGGCCTCTTCCCGGTCGAAGGCGACAGCAGCGCCGCCGCCACGCGTCACGACGCCGCCTGCGAGGCCGGCCTCCCGCAACAACAGTGGCCAGTTTTCGGGTCGGCCGGCGTCAGTTTCGGTCAGGGCACGTGCTTCGGCCTCATTCATGAACAGAAAGTTCAGCCCTGTCAGGCATTTCCTGAAGCGGGTCACCTTTGCCGGCGACACCGCGATGCCGGCAACAAGCCGGCCGTCACCGGAGGCCAGGCTGACCAGTGCGGCAAGTATTTCTTTAGGCAGATTCGCATCCATCAGCACCAGGTCGCTCGCCGCCAATATTTCGCGCATCGCGCGCTGTTGCAGCCGGCGCGGCGAAAACAGCTGGTAGAGATCCATGTCAGCAAGCGCGATGACGAGATTGCCGTCGTTTTCGAGGATCGCGGTATAGCTCGGCGTCTTCCGGTCGAGAAAGGTGAAGGCGCAATCGATTACACCCGCCGCGGCCGCGGCCGCCGCCACCATTTCGCCCGCGGCGTCGCCGCCACGCGGGCTGATCATCCGCACGCGGTGACCAAGGCGGGCAAGGTTTCTCGCCGCATTGAAGCCGCCGCCGCCCGCTTCCTCGAACCACGAGCCGGGATTGCTCGCGCCGGGAGCAGTGACGCCGCGGATACGGCCGCGACGATCGATGTGGGCGCCGCCGAATACGGCGATTTCCCGTTGTTTCATAAAAGCTCCTCTTTGGATTGCTTCAATCCGAAATCACAGACGGGGCACGGTCGCGAATCGCGCCGGTATCGCCAAACCTGGCCGCGGTCCGGCATGGCCTGTGGAAATGTGGTACAATGTCCGTGAACAAGAATCGAACGCAACGAAAATAACCCTTACCATTCAATTGGTTGCCACTCTGTTGCCAAAGCGGAACAAAACATGTACAAAAACTCCTGCGGCGGCTTCATTGCCTCGATAGCTCCAATAACCTAAAGGTGGGACCAAATGGCACAAAACTCTTTGCGGCTCGTAGAGGACAAATCGGTGGATAAAAGCAAGGCACTTGAGGCGGCTCTCTCCCAGATCGAACGGTCGTTCGGCAAGGGATCGATCATGAAGCTCGGCGCGAAGGACAGCGTAATCGAGATCGAAACTGTTTCGACCGGTTCGCTCGGCCTCGATATCGCGCTCGGCATCGGCGGCCTGCCGAAAGGGCGCATCGTTGAAATCTATGGCCCGGAAAGCTCGGGCAAGACGACGCTGGCGCTGCAGACCATTGCGGAAGCGCAGAAGAAGGGCGGCATCTGCGGCTTCGTCGATGCCGAACATGCGCTCGATCCGGTCTATGCGCGCAAGCTCGGCGTCGATCTCGAAAACCTCCTGATCTCGCAGCCGGACACCGGTGAACAGGCGCTCGAAATCACCGACACGCTGGTCCGTTCCGGCGCGATCGACGTGCTCGTCGTCGATTCGGTTGCAGCCCTTGTGCCGCGCGCTGAAATCGAAGGCGAAATGGGCGACAGCCTGCCGGGCATGCAGGCCCGCCTGATGAGTCAGGCGCTGCGCAAGCTGACCGCTTCGATCTCCAAGTCCAACTGCATGGTGATCTTCATCAACCAGATCCGCATGAAGATCGGCGTCATGTTCGGTTCGCCGGAAACGACGACGGGCGGCAACGCGCTGAAGTTCTATGCATCGGTGCGCCTCGATATCCGCCGCATCGGTTCGGTCAAGGAGCGTGAGGAAGTCGTCGGAAACCAGACCCGCGTCAAGGTCGTCAAGAACAAGATGGCGCCCCCCTTCAAACAGGTGGAGTTCGATATCATGTATGGCGAGGGCGTCTCCAAGACCGGCGAGCTCATCGATCTTGGCGTCAAGGCCGGCATCGTCGAGAAGTCCGGCGCCTGGTTTTCCTACAACAGCCAGCGCCTCGGCCAGGGTCGGGAGAACGCGAAACTTTTCTTGCGTGACAATCCCGATCTTCTGCGCGAGATCGAGATGGCTCTGCGGCAGAATGCCGGGCTGATCGCCGACAAGTTTCTGGAGAACGGTGGACCCGAGAGCGATGACGACGGCGACGCAGCGGCCGAAATGTAAGATCTGAGGCGGCAAGTTCTAAATAGAGCCGGTCGTTCCTTCGGACGGCCGGTTTTTTGCTGCCGTCTGGACAGCGTGATAGACGAAAGATAAAAGCCTGTGGTTCCGGCGGCTGAGGGCGTTGGTGGGCGCGACTGTCACGGACAGACGCGGGGTTGAGATGGCGGTGCGCGGCCCGAAAGGTGCGGTCGCAACCGGGAATGATGCACAGATAGGACGCAAAATGAGCGGCGTGAATGAAATTCGGTCGATGTTTCTCGACTATTTCCGGAAGAACGGCCACGAGATCGTGCCGTCGAGCCCACTTGTGCCGCGCAACGACCCGACATTGATGTTCACCAATGCGGGCATGGTGCAGTTCAAGAACGTCTTCACCGGCCTGGAGCAGCGCCCCTATTCGACGGCCGCGACCGCTCAGAAGTGCGTGCGCGCCGGCGGCAAGCACAACGATCTCGACAATGTCGGCTATACCGCCCGGCACCACACCTTTTTCGAGATGCTCGGCAACTTCTCGTTCGGCGACTATTTCAAGGAACGCGCCATCGAGCTTGCCTGGAACCTCATCACCAAGGAATACGGGCTCGATGCCAAGCGTCTGCTGGTGACTGTCTACCACACAGACGATGAAGCCTTCGGCCTCTGGAAAAAGATCGCCGGCTTCAGCGACGACCGGATCATCCGCATTCCGACCAGCGATAATTTCTGGGCGATGGGCGATACCGGACCCTGCGGCCCGTGCTCGGAGATCTTCTACGATCACGGCGAGCATATCTGGGGCGGACCGCCCGGATCGGCCGACGAGGATGGCGACCGCTTCATCGAGATCTGGAACCTCGTTTTCATGCAGTACGAGCAGATCACCAAGGAAGAGCGCGTCGACCTGCCGCGCCCGTCGATCGATACCGGCATGGGACTGGAACGCGTCGCCGCCGTCCTTCAGGGCCAACACGACAATTATGACATCGACCTGTTCCGCGCATTGATCGCTGCTTCCGAAGAGGCAACCGGCGTAAGGGCGGAAGGCGATCGCCGCGCAAGTCACCGCGTCATCGCCGATCATCTGCGTTCCTCCGCCTTCCTGATCGCCGACGGTGTGCTGCCCTCGAATGAAGGCCGCGGTTATGTGCTGCGCCGCATCATGCGTCGCGCCATGCGCCACGCACAGTTGCTCGGCGCGCAGGAGCCGTTGATGTGGAAGCTCCTGCCGGCGCTCGTCGAGCAGATGGGCCGCGCCTATCCGGAGCTCGCCCGCGCCGAAGCGCTGATTTCCGAAACGCTGAAGCTGGAAGAGAAGCGCTTCCGCAAGACGCTCGAGCGCGGTCTGAACCTTCTTTCCGAAGCCTCGGCAGATCTTTCCGAGGGCGACCAGTTCAACGGCGAGACTGCCTTCAAGCTCTACGACACCTATGGCTTCCCGCTCGACCTGACGCAGGACGCGCTGCGCGCCAAGGGCATCACCGTCGACACCGACGCTTTCTCGGCAGCCATGGAACGGCAGAAGGCCGAAGCGCGAGCCAACTGGGCTGGGTCGGGCGAGGCCGCGACCGAGACGATCTGGTTCGAACTCAAGGAGAAGCACGGCGCGACCGAATTCCTCGGCTATGACACCGAATCCGCCGAGGGTGTGATTCAGGCGATCGTCCGCGATGCCGCGGCGGTCGAGTCCGCCGCCAAGGGCGAGAGCATCCAGGTGATCCTCAACCAGACGCCCTTCTATGGCGAATCCGGCGGCCAGATGGGCGACACCGGCGTCATTACGACCGAGACCGGCAAGCTGATGGTCACGGATACCCAGAAGCGGGGCGAGGGGCTTTTCGTCCACTATTGCGTTGTCGCCGAAGGCAGCGTGAAAACCGGCGAGGCCGCGGCGCTGACCGTCGATCATGCGCGTCGCACCCGGCTTCGCTCCAATCACTCCGCGACCCACCTGCTGCACGAGGCGCTGCGCGAGGTGCTCGGCACGCATGTGGCACAGAAGGGCTCGCTTGTGGCACCGGACCGGCTGCGCTTCGACGTGTCGCATCCCAAGCCGATGACTGCGGAGGAACTGAAGGTCGTCGAGGAGATGGCGAACGAGATCATCGTCCAGAATTCGCCGGTGACGACGCGGCTGATGACCGTCGACGATGCGATTGCTGAAGGCGCTATGGCACTCTTCGGCGAGAAATACGGCGATGAGGTCCGTGTCGTTTCGATGGGGCAAGGCGTTCGCGGCTCGAAGGCGGGGAAACCGTACTCGGTGGAACTCTGCGGTGGCACGCATGTGTCTGCCACCGGCGATATCGGCGTTGTGCGGATCGTTTCGGAAAGTGCGGTCGGTGCCGGTGTGCGCCGAATCGAGGCTCTGACCGGCGAGTCGGCTCGCGCCTATCTCAACGAACAGGATGAGCGCGTCAAAACGCTGGCGTCCACGCTCAAGGTTCAGCCGGCGGACGTTCTCGGGCGGATCGAGGCACTGCTTGATGAACGGCGCAAGCTGGAGCGGGAATTGACAGAGGCGAAGAAGAAGCTTGCGCTCGCCGGCGATGGGCAGAATGGCTCGGCCGACGCCGCCCGCGATATCGCAGGCGTCCGATTCCTTGGCAAGGTCGTTTCCGGCGTCGAGCCGAAGGACCTGAAGAGCCTTGCCGATGACGGCAAGAAAACGCTCGGTTCCGGCGTTGTCGCCTTCGTCGGTGTTTCCGGCGACGGCAAGGCGAGTGCGGTGGTGGCTGTGACTGACGACCTCACTTCGAAGGTCAGCGCCGTCGACCTGGTGCGCGTCGCATCCGCCGCACTTGGCGGCAAGGGCGGCGGCGGACGCCCGGACATGGCCCAGGCCGGCGGTCCGGACGGCAACCGTGCAGCCGAGGCGATCGAAGCGGTCGCCGTGGCGCTCGCCGGCTGAACGGATCCCGAATGAACGGAAGAAAGGGCGCTGCGGCGCCCTTTTTCATGCGGTCTTTTCGCTGCGAATGCTCGCGAGCGCCGCCTGGACCGAAGCGCGCATGATAACGCGCGGCGGACGAACGTCGTGCTGGCGGAGCGTGCGGCGGACCTGCGACCTCGCACCGGTGATGATGAAACGTACGCCCGTCCGCTCGGCCTTCCGCAGCGTCCCCTCGATCACATTGGCGGCGGTCGAATCCATGAAGGGCACCTCCGAGCAATCGAGAATGAAGTTCCGGCGCTGATCGGCGATCCGGTCGAGGACGGTGCCGACGGTCGCCGCCGAACCGAAGAAGAAGATGCCCGAAATCCGATAGATCACCGTATCAGGGTCATCCGCAATGGTAGGATGTTCCACCTCGCCATTTTCCTGCTTCATGGCCTCCAGCGGTTTTGTTTCTCCGACCGAGATGCTCCTTGCCATGCGGTCGATGAAGAGAACGGCGCCGAGGGCGAAGCCGATAACGATGCCTTCCGTGAGTTCGCGGAAAACGACAATGATGAAGGTGGCGAGAAGGACGACCGCGTCGCCGTAAGAGGATCGAAGGAGCGCCGTGAATGCCGGCTTCTCGATCATGTTCCAGGCAACGATGGCAAGCACGCCGGCCAGCGACGCAAGCGGGATGTAGCTCGCAAGCGGGGCGGCGAGAAGCATGAACAGAAGGAGAAAGGCCGAATGCAGCATGCCAGAAACCGGGCTTGTTCCGCCGGCACGCACATTGGTCGCCGTACGGGCGATCGTCCCGGTGACGCAGATGCCGCCAAAGAGCGCCGAGCAGACATTCGCGATCCCTTGCGCGATCAGTTCCATGCTCGAGCGATGTCGCCGGCCGGTCATGCCGTCGGCGACGACGGCCGACAGCAATGACTCGATCGCGCCGAGCAGTGCAAACGAGACGGCATCCGGAAAGACGGCGGCTGCCTTCTCTAGCGATAAAGGCGGCAGCGCCGGCAAAGGCAGGCCATGCGGAATGCCGCCGAAGCGCGTTCCGATCGTTTCCGCCGGCAATTGCAGCAGAGCGACGAAGGCAGAAGCGGCAGCGACGGCGATCAGCATGCCGGGCCAATGCGGCCGCAGCTTTCGCAGCGCGAGAATGATGCCGATCGTCAACGCCGCCGTCAGAACTGCTGCCCAGTTGACCGTACCGGCGGCAAGTCCAAGCGTCGCAAGCTTCTCGATGATGGGCCCGGGCTCGCGGCCGTTCAGAGTGAGGCCGAAGAGATCGCGCAATTGGCTGGCGAAGATGATCACCGCGATCCCGGCGGTGAAGCCCACGGTCACCGGATAGGGAATGAACTTGATGTACTTGCCAAGCCGCAGGTAACCCGCGACAACGAGCATGATGCCCGACATCGCCGTTGCAAGCAGCAGGCCGTCGAGACCGTGCCTGGCGCCGGTTGCAGCCACTAGCACGATGAAAGCGCCGGCAGGGCCGCCGATCTGGACGCGGCTGCCGCCGAGGAGCGAAACCAGAAAGCCGCCGACAATCGCCGTGTAGAGACCGCGATCGGGCGTCACGCCGGACGCGATGGCAATGGCCATGGACAGCGGCAGCGCGACGATCGCGACGGTCAGCCCGGCAAAGGCGTCCGCCTTCAAGCGAGCGCGACCGTACCCCTCTTTGAAGACGCTTACCGTTTTGGGGACGAGAGAATCAGGCATCGACGAGACGTTTCCGGATCTCATTATGGCGGGCCAAACGTGCTGGGCACGATCAGACTATCTGAGTCGTTACGCCCGACAAGCGGACACGATCGAGCGCCTGATATCCGCAGGATTTGTCAAATCGATCGATGCTCAGTTGCTTTCGCGAATGACGCCCCAGCGTCGCAGGCCTTCGAGTACGCCGTCGGCATGGGAGCCGCGGGCGAGAAGATGCCGACGCTGATGCGCAACCGCCTGCCGCAGCTCGGGGAGGGCATTCGCGACCACCACGCCGCGAACTTGCGGCAAGTCGAACATCTCGCAGTCGTTGCCGGTGTCCCCGGCAACGACCACCTCGTCGAAGCTCAGTGAAAGTTCCCGGCATATCCAGGCGAGCGCGCCGCCTTTGCCGCCGGCGCGGGGCAATATGTCGAGGTCCCGGTTGCTGGAATAGATCAGTTTCACGTCCAGGCCGGCGCTCGCCAATTGTCCTGCAATGTCCCGGAGCCGATCTTCTCCGGCATCGGGCAGGTTCCAACTGGCCTTGTACCTGGATTGGTCCGCATCTGCCTGACGCCTTGCCCCCTCGACCGCCTGCATGATTGCCGCGACGGTGCCCGGATCGAGGGGCGGTCCCAGCTGCTCTGTGAAGGCGCGCAGTTCGCGACGCACGAGGCCATCCGCTATTGTCGTGCCGACGCCGCCTATCATGTAGTCTGGTGGCGGCAGATCCTTCGCGTCGACGAGCGCGGCAATATCATCGACCATTCGCCCGCTGTTGTAGACGAGAAGCGGCCGGTCAGCAGGGCCAAGAGCCCACCACGCGGCGCGAAACCGCTCAGCCGCTGCGGCATCGCCGAGCAGCGTGCCGTCGATATCCGACGCCAGCAGCTTCACGCGCTTTTGTCGCATCTGTTCCATCGTTCGTTCTGTCTGATTTTAGCATGACAGCCCGGAACGCAAAAACCCGGCGCGAGGCCGGGTTCATGAAGCGAAATCGGTGAAGCGCCCTTAGGCAGCCATCGCCTTCTTGAGGTTATCGTCGATCTTGTCGAGGAAGCCGGTGGTCGATAGCCACGGCTGGTCCGGACCGATCAAGAGCGCAAGATCCTTGGTCATGAAACCGGCTTCGACCGTCTCGATGCAGACGCGTTCGAGCGTTTCGGAGAACTTCGCGAGTTCGGCGTTGCCATCGAGCTTGGCACGATGAGCAAGGCCGCGGGTCCAGGCGAAGATCGACGCGATCGAGTTGGTCGAGGTTTCCTCGCCCTTCTGGTGCTGGCGGTAGTGGCGCGTAACCGTTCCGTGCGCTGCTTCCGCCTCGACCGTCTTGCCATCCGGCGTCATCAGCACCGAGGTCATCAGACCGAGCGAACCGAAGCCCTGCGCAACGATATCGGACTGGACGTCGCCGTCATAGTTCTTGCAGGCCCAGACGTAACCGCCGGACCACTTAAGCGCCGAGGCGACCATGTCGTCGATCAGGCGGTGTTCGTACCAGAGCTTTTCCGCCTTGAACTGTTCGGCGAACTCCTCGTCGAACACCTTCTGGAATATATCCTTGAAGCGACCGTCATAGGCCTTGAGGATCGTGTTCTTGGTCGAGAGGTAGACCGGGACCTTGCGCTGCAGACCGTAGTTGAACGAAGCACGGGCGAAATCGGTGATCGATTCGTCGAGGTTGTACATGGCCATCGCGACGCCGGCGCCGGGTGCATCATAGACGTCGTGTTCGATCGTCTGGCCGTCCTCACCGACGAACTTGATCGAAAGCTTGCCCTTGCCCGGGAACTTGAAGTCGGTCGCGCGGTATTGGTCGCCGAAAGCATGGCGGCCGACGATGATCGGCTTCGTCCAGCCGGGAACGAGGCGCGGCACGTTCTTGCAGATGATCGGCTCGCGGAAGATCACGCCGCCGAGGATGTTGCGGATCGTGCCGTTCGGCGACTTCCACATCTTCTTCAGCTTGAACTCCTCGACGCGGGCTTCGTCGGGCGTGATCGTTGCGCACTTGACGCCGACGCCATGCTTCTTGATGGCGTTGGCGGCGTCGACGGTCACCTGGTCTTCGGTCGCGTCGCGATTCTCGACGCTGAGGTCATAATATTCGAGATCGAGGTCGAGATAGGGGTGGATCAGCTTGTCCTTGATGAACTGCCAGATGATGCGGGTCATCTCGTCGCCGTCGAGTTCGACGACCGGATTGGCCACCTTGATCTTTGCCATGGGTATGCCTCGTAGCTTTGCGGAGCACCGGACGCGATGCCCCCCGGTGGGAGAAATCCAGAGCCCTATAGCATTGTGAACCGGCAAGGCAAAGCATGCTCGGCTGAAACTTTGGATGGAGGAGGGATCAGTGTTTCGGGCCGTGGGGATCCGTTGGCTAAGGACGCTAAACTCGGCCCGGAGTTGATTTCCATACCGCGGGAGAGGCTCACATTATTGATAGCCGTGCTGCGAGCCGATGAACGGCGGACTTTAAATTCTTGATCGATTGTGCGAGGGAAGCGCCGAACAGAAGGCGAAGGCTTAGGGCAATGGCAGGTACCAACAGCGAGCGCGAACTCTTGACGGAAGGTCCCGCGATCATTCTCGCTTATCCGCAACTCGGCGAGAACATCGGCATGGTGGCGCGTGCCATGGCGAATTTCGGGCTGTCGGAACTGCGCCTCGTCAACCCGCGCGACGGCTGGCCGAGCGAAAAGGCGCGTTCCGCAGCAAGCCGCGCCGATCATGTCATCGATGGCGCCAAGCTCTACGGCTCACTTGAGGAGGCGATCGCGGACTTGAACTTCGTCTACGCTACCACGGCCCGTGACCGCGACGGCTATAAGCCCGTGCGCTCGCCGATCATCGCCGCACGCACGCTGCGTCAGCGTTTCAAGAGCGGGGAGGCGGTCGGCATCATTTTCGGCCGCGAACGCACTGGCCTCACCAACGAGGAAGTGGCGTTGGCCGACGAGATCGTGACCTTTCCGGTCAACCCGGCTTTCGCCTCGCTGAACCTCGCGCAGGCCGTGCTGCTCATGTCGTATGAGTGGATGAAGACCGGAATGGAATCGGAAGACGAAACGTCCTTCCAGGCGATCGGGCAACGTCCGGCGACCAAGGAACATCTGCAAGGTCTCTTCGATCATCTGGAAGAGGCGCTGGAGGCACGCAATTACTTCCGCTCCGCCGACAAAAAGCCGAAATTGGTCGAAAATCTCCGGGCTGTTCTGACAAGACCATCCTTTACCGAATCCGAAATCCAGGTGCTGCGCGGCGTCATCTCTTCGCTCGACCGGTTCACCCGCGAAAATCCGCGCGGCTCCGGCGCGCCAGCGGGGCGCAACAGGAAAGTGCAAGGCGGCGGTGACAACGAGTGAACTGAAACCCATACTCGTCTTCGACAGCGGGATCGGTGGGCTGACGGTGCTGCGCGAGGCGCGCGTGCTGATGCCGGAGCGGCATTTTATTTACGTTGCCGACGATGCTGGCTTTCCCTATGGCGGTTGGGAGGAGGGGGCGTTGAAAGAGCGCGTCATCACGCTCTTCGGCGAACTGGTCGCCGCGCACGACCCGGAAATCTGCATCATCGCCTGCAACACCGCCTTCACACTCGTCGGCGCTGACCTGCGCGCCATCTATCCGCAGATGACCTTCGTCGGCACGGTTCCGGCGATCAAACCGGCGGCGGAGCGGACGCGTTCGGGACTGGTCTCGGTTCTCGCAACACCCGGCACGGTCAAACGCGCCTATACGCGCGATCTCATCCAGTCCTTTGCATCTCAATGTCATGTACGGCTCGTCGGCTCGGAAAACCTGGCGCGCATGGCGGAGTCGTATATCCGCGGTGAGAAACTCGATGACGAGGCAATCCTGGCCGAGATCGCGCCATGTTTCGTCGAAAGGGATGGGAAAAAGACCGATATCGTAGTGCTCGCCTGCACGCATTATCCCTTCATGTCGAACGTTTTCCGGCGCCTCGCGCCGTGGCCGGTCGATTGGCTCGATCCAGCAGAGGCGATTGCTCGGCGCGCCCGCTCGCTGGTGCCACTGCCGAATGGGTTCGAGCCATTGAACGGCTTCGATCCGGCCATTTTCACTTCCCGCAGACCCGATTTCGCCACGCGGCGGTTGATGCAGGGCTTTGGATTGACGGTGATTGCAAACACCGTGCCCGACGAGCGGGCGAAACCCAGCCAAGCTATTGTTTAGAAAACGTCCAGCAAGAACAAAAGTCCGCCGACAAGGACAGCCAAGACGCCTGCGACAATCGCGTTGGCAATCTTCATTTTCGCCGCTTCCTTCTTGGATATGACCCGATGGGCGTCTTCGTGCGCTTCGCGCATGCGTTCATCGAGCTTGTACATCTCGAATTGTTGTTTGGTTTCGTTCTGGTGCATCGCTGTCTCTAGCAAGCTGTGACGGACCATACTCATATGTGGACGATCGCGGACCTTAGAAAGATGCTGCGACCCTAATATTCAACTTTCCCTTGCAATGAAGGGGAAGCCGTGAGTTTCCCCTCAGGGCGGCGGGCAACGAAGTATTCCCTGTGGGTTGTCGGAATCTGCGCGATGGTCGTGGGATAAACCGTGCTACGTGTCGCCCGTTTGACGATCCCGACGGATCGCGAATCAATCTGTGATGAACGAGGTATGGATGAAAGTCGGCATCGACATGGGAACGACGTCCGAAGGGACTTCGGCCTCGCTCGATATCGAGGAGCTTCTGGCAACGCGCCTGCTGGTGCAGGGTAATTCCGGCTCCGGAAAGTCGCATCTCTTGCGCCGTCTGCTCGAGCAGTCCGCACCATGGGTGCAGCAATGCATCATCGATCCGGAAGGCGATTTCGTCACCCTCGCCGACAAGTTCGGCCATGTGGTCATCGAAGGCGAGCGCACCGATGCGGAGCTCATTGGCATCGCGACGCGCATCCGCCAGCACCGCGTCTCCTGCGTCCTTTCGCTCGAAGGTCTCGATATCGAGCAGCAGATGCGCAGCGCCGGCGTCTTCCTGAATGCGATGTTCGATGCCGATCGTGAATATTGGTATCCCGTTCTCGTTGTCGTCGACGAGGCACAGATGTTTGCGCCATCGGTCGGCGGCGATGTCTCGGAGGATGTCCGCAAGGTGTCGCTTGGTGCGATGACCAATCTCATGTGCCGCGGCCGAAAGAGGGGGCTCGCCGGCGTTATCGCTACGCAGCGCCTGGCGAAGCTCGCGAAGAACGTCGCGGCCGAAGCCTCGAATTTCCTGATGGGGCGCACCTTTCTCGATATCGATATGCTGCGCGCCGCCGATCTCCTGGGTATGGACCGCCGCACCGCCGAGATGTTCCGGGACCTGAAACGCGGCTCTTTCGTCGCGCTCGGGCCCGCGCTGTCGCGTCGGCCGCTGAAGGTGACGATCGGCTCCGTCGAGACCTCCGCCCGCTCCACCAGTCCGAAGCTGATGCCGCTGCCGGAAGCACCGCAGGACGTCGAGGATCTGATCTTCACGCCGGATCCCGAAGAGTTGACGCGGCCTGTCATGCGCCGCCCGGCTCCGCAGCCACGTCCGGCGACCGACATTCTCGCCGAGCTGTCACGGCCTCGCCCCGAGCCTTTGGCGTCGGTGGAGACCAAGCCAGCCCCGCCGGAGATGTCGCCGGAGGAGCGCGGGGCGCTGCTCGACAGCCTGTTTGCCGAGATCCTGGCCAACCCGGACGCGGCGTTCCGGCCGGACGCCGAACTCTTCCAGGACTTTCTGGTTCGGTGCCGTATCCGCCGCGTACCGGGGCCTGCACTTTCTTTGAGCGCCTTCCGGCGCAAGATGGCCGTCGCCCGGTCCGGCGTCGACGCCGAGACGGCTGCTACCGAGACATGGGCATCGGCGCTCCGGCTTGCCGACCGCGTAACCGAGGACCTGCAAGCGGTGTTTCTGATGATGGCGCAGGCGGCCGTGCGCGGACTGCCGTGTCCTTCCGACGCGATGATCGCGCGGGCCTATGGAACCCATTCCGCCCGCCGCGCACGCCGGCTGCTCGGCTATTTCGAGGAGCACGGGCTCGTCGTCGTGCACGCGGATTTCTCCGGCAAGCGCATCGTTGCTTTCCCCGATCTCGGGAGCGAAACCGCGCCGGGCGATGCAAACGGCTCGGATATCGGCGACGGGGAACGGGCGGCGGCCGAGTGAGAGGCAGTGTATCGAAAATCGCTATGTTTCTGTCATATTCCGTTGACAAATCAGCGACCGATGCGTAAAGACCCGCCCAACGCCGGGCAGCGATGCCCGGTGTTTCATTTGACATGTCCCGTGGCTTCTCCGGCAGCGTGATCGTGAGAGGCCTGTCAGAACTCCCAAACTGGGTTCAGAGGAGGGCGTGTTTCCTTGATCCGGCTTGGCAACAAGCCGGTGTAACTGATTGAAAGGAAATGCGATGAGCAAGCGCGAATCGTCCAAGTATAAAATTGACCGCCGCATGGGCGAAAACATCTGGGGCCGTCCGAAGTCCCCGGTCAACCGTCGTGAATACGGCCCGGGCCAGCATGGCCAGCGCCGCAAGTCCAAGCTTTCCGACTTCGGCGTGCAGCTGCGCGCCAAGCAGAAGCTGAAGGGCTACTACGGCGACATCCGTGAAAAGCAGTTCCGTGCGATCTTCGCCGAAGCTTCGCGCCGCAAGGGTGACACCCCTGAAAACCTGATCGGCCTGCTCGAATCGCGCCTCGACGCCATCGTCTACCGCGCCAAGTTCGTTCCGACCGTCTTCGCTGCGCGCCAGTTCGTCAACCATGGCCACGTCAAGGTCAACGGCGTCCGCGTCAACATCGGTTCCTACCGTTGCAAGCCGGGCGACGTCATCGAAGTCAAGGAAAAGTCCAAGCAGCTCGTTTCGGTTCTCGAATCCGTACAGCTCGCTGAGCGCGACGTTCCGGACTACATCGATGCCGACCACAACAAGATGGTCGCGACCTATGTCCGCGTTCCGGTTCTCACCGACGTTCCGTACCCGGTCGTCATGGAACCGCACCTGGTCGTCGAATTCTATTCGCGTTAATCCGGGGCTTTTTGCCTTGTGAGCTTCCGAAAACCGCCCGGAGACGGGCGGTTTTTTTGTACGAAGATGCCGACCAATCAGTATCGAGGGATGCCGCATGCCGGAGCAGAAAGCGCCGCAAGACCTGCAGGCGATCATCGATGACATTTACCGCGAACTGACGCCGCGCCTCGGCGAGGGCAAAGTGGCCGACTATATTCCGCAGCTCGCACGCGTCGATTCCAGCCGTTTCGGCATGGCAATCGTGACCACCGGCGGTGAGATATATCGGGTCGGTGATGCGGAGATGCCGTTTTCGATCCAAAGCATCTCCAAGGTGTTTACGCTGACGCTGGCGCTTGGCAAGCACGGCGAGAATATCTGGCACCGCGTCGGGCGCGAACCGTCGGGCTCGGCCTTCAATTCGATCATTCAGCTTGAACACGAAGGCGGCAAGCCACGCAATCCCTTCATCAATGCGGGGGCGATCACTGTCAGCGATCTCATCCTCGCCGGCCACACGCCGAAGGAACTGATCGGCGAGATTGTCCAGTTCGTCCGCTACCTCGCCGATGACGACAATATCGTGATCGATCATGAGGTGGCGCGTTCGGAGACGGCAACAGGCTTCCGCAATATCGCCCTTGCCAATTTCATGCGCTCCTATGGCAGGCTCGATCATCCGGTCGAGCATGTACTCGGCGTCTATTTCCATCATTGCGCATTGGCCATGACCTGCGCGCAGCTCGCCAAGGCCGGCCTGTTCCTAGCAGCCGGCGGCACCAATCCATTGACGGGGCATTCCGTCGTTTCGCGCCAACGCGCACGCCGCATCAATGCGCTGATGTTGACCTGCGGTCACTATGACGGCTCCGGCGACTTCGCCTATCGCGTCGGCCTGCCCGGCAAGAGCGGCGTCGGCGGAGGCATTCTGGCCGTCGCGCCAGGCAAGGCTTCCGTCGCAGTCTGGTCACCTGGACTCAACGAGAATGGTAATTCGCTGCTGGGTTCGCTGGCGCTCGAAATGCTTGCCGCGCGCACCGGCTGGTCCGTATTCGGCCCCTGATAATCTCCCCCGAACCATTTTCCCTTGATCTTCGGGACCGGACAGGGCAAGTGCTGGTCTAGGCTTCCGGGCGCTTTGCCTGCATATTCCGAGACCATTGCCATGGAACTTTCAGCATCGCCCCAGCACGACACGGTGAACATTGCCGTGGACGAAGAAGAGACCGGGTTTGACGCTCATCCGCTTTTCGCGCGGATGCCGTCCTCGGTTTCCTTCAATAAGCTCCGCAAGCGCCTGCTGCGGCAAACCCGTCAGGCGCTCGACGATTTCGACATGTTGAACGGCGCCAGACGCTGGCTCGTCGGCCTTTCCGGCGGCAAGGACAGCTACAGTCTGCTGGCTCTGTTGATGGATCTGCAATGGCGCGGTCTGCTGCCGGTCGAGCTCATCGCCTGCAACCTCGATCAGGGTCAGCCGAACTTTCCGAAACATATCCTGCCGGACTATCTGACCTCGATCGGCGTCAAACATCGGATCGAATACCGCGACACCTATTCCGTCGTGAAGGAAAAGGTGCCGACCGGCGCGACCTACTGCTCGCTCTGTTCGCGGCTGAGACGCGGCAATCTCTATCGCATCGCGCGGGAAGAGGGGTGTGATGCTCTCGTCCTCGGCCACCATCGCGAGGACATTCTCGAAACCTTCTTCATGAACCTCTTCCATGGCGGGCGGCTCGCATCGATGCCGGCCAAGCTTCTCAACGACGAGGGCGATCTCATGGTGCTGCGGCCGCTTGCCTATGCAGCGGAAGACGATCTCGCGAAGTTCGCGGCGGCCATGGAATTTCCGATCATTCCTTGCGACCTCTGCGGCTCGCAGGACGGTCTCGAACGCAATGCGATGAAGGCGATGCTTGCCGACATCGAACGGCGCATGCCCGGCCGCAAGGACACGATGCTGCGCGCGCTCGGCCACGTGAACCCGTCGCACCTGCTTGATCCAAAGCTTTTCGATTTCCAATCCCTTTCCCCGGAGCCCAAAGAATGAGCCAATCCGTCGACATCGCCGCACTTGCCAACCTTCTGCAGGAGGCGGCGATCAAGGAAATCCTGCCGCGGTTCCGCAATCTTGGCGCCGGCGATGTGCGCATGAAGTCGGAGGCGATCGATCTCGTCACAGAAGGCGACGAAGCAGCGGAAAGGCTCATCAAGGCCAAGATCGATGCGATCGCGCCGGGCGCTGTTTTCATTGGCGAGGAGTCCGTTGCCGCTGACCCGGCACTGCTCGACAAGCTCGCCGATGCCGATCTCGCAATCGTCGTCGATCCGATCGATGGAACGTTCAATTTCG
Organism: Sinorhizobium sp. 8-89; assembly: GCF_030124325.1. Lineage (GTDB taxonomy): Bacteria > Pseudomonadota > Alphaproteobacteria > Rhizobiales > Rhizobiaceae > Sinorhizobium. Next base: position 221,088 of record NZ_JASKLR010000002.1, on the reverse strand, counting down.
CGGCAGGCCTGCCGCTCTTTGGCGTGATGGCAAGCGTGGTCGCCAAAGGCGAGACCGTTGCCGGCATTATTTATGATCCGCTCGGAAACGACTGGGTCATTGCGGAGAAGGGGGCTGGCGCCTGGCTGTGCCGGTCCGACGGATCGCAGGAGAAATTGGCGGTGACTGCGGGCGTGCCGCTGGATGCCATGGTCGGCGGTGCTTCGACGGCCTTCTACAAGGAAGAAGACCGCCGGATCGTCATGGGCAATTTGGCCAGGGTCAGGATCGCCACCAGCTACCGTTGTGCGGCTCATGAGTATCGCATCTTTGCCGGCGGCCATCTGCATTTCCTGATGTACCAGAAGCTGATGCCGTGGGACCATCTGGCCGGTACGTTGATCGCCGAAGAGGCGGGCGCTTATGCAGCGCGTTTCGATGGCTCGCGCTATCTCCCCGCCCATACGAACGGCGGCCTGCTTCTGGCAACCGACAAGGAGAGCTGGGACGCGTTGCGGCGAGAGGTTTTCACCGTCTGACATCTAGGCCATGGCCGTCCGTTCGCCTTCATTGAGGGGGCGCATCAACCCGATGATCTTCTCCCTCATCCATCTGTGCAGCGGGCTGGCCGCCGAGCGTCGGTGCCAGACCCCGATGATCAAGGGCGGAACAATCGACATCGGGGGATGGTAGATGTCCAGGCCGATCTGCGGGGCGACCCGCTCGGCCAGCTGACGCGGCACCAATGCGATCAGGTCGCTTTCCGCAACTGCGCGGCAAACGCCGGAGAATACCGGCAAGGTCATCATGACCTTTCGGCGGCGACCCACCCTGGCCAGCGCAGCGTCGCCCATGGCCGAGAAATTTCCCTCAGGCGAGAAAAGCACGTGTCCAATCTCGCAGAACAGGTCCATCGGAACGATTTCGCTTGGTCTTAACCCCGCAGCTGTCAATTGGGGATGGCTGCGTCGCGTGATCACGACGAAGGTCGAATAAAAGAGCGGTTGGCTGCTGGCCCAGTCTGGAACAGGCTGGTTCGGGATCAAGGCCAAATCGGCATGATACTTCTCAAGGCTGTCGATATAGCTGTTCGGAACAAGATCGACGAGCTGCGCCCTGATATTGGGCGCCTGCTTGCGCAGCAGGTCCGCAAGCGCCGGCATCAGCATCTCGGCGAAGAAATCGCTCGCCGTAATCCGAAAGGTTCCCTCCGCCGTTGTGGGATCGAACGTGCTCGGCGGCGCAAAGAGGACTGCAAGTCGGTCCAGTTCCTCCCTGAGCGGCAATTCGATAGACCTTGCATAGTCGGTCGGGACCAGACGGTTGCCTTGGCGCACGAACAGCTCATCTTTCAGCGCGTGCCGCAGCCTGGCCAGCGCGCCCGACACTGCCGATTGGGACATGTTCAGCCGCTTGCCCGCCTGAACTGTCGAACCCTCGCGCAGGATGGCGTCGAGCACGCGCATCAGGTTGAGGTCGAACGTTGCGAAATTGATCTTCACGATAGCTTGTATCTGTACAATCGGTTGGACCGATAGTGCCCCGCAGCATAACCTCAAGTCAATCGGAACACTTTGACGGAGCTACGCATGCACAACGGGATCTTTTACGCCGATGCCATCGATTGGAATGGCGTCAAATATAAGACTATTCTGCCCACCATGGCGACCGACGGCAAACTGTCGATCGTCGACAGCCTATCCCCGATTGGAAGTGGACCTCCGCGACACATCCACGAGGCCGAAGACGAGATCTTCGTGATCCTCACGGGCCGGTGCAAATTCTGGCTTGAAGGCGAAGAGTTCATGCGAGGACCGGGAGAGGCAGTGTTTATCCCCCGCGGATCGGAGCACACCTTCCAGGTCATCGGAGATATTTCCTGCCGCCATCTCGTGATCCTGACGCCCGGCGGCTTCGAGGAGTTCTTCGCGGAAATGGCGGCGGGCCAGTTCTCCATTCCCGACGATATGCCGGCGATTGCAGAAGCCGCAGGCCGGCACAACCTGCGGTTCACCGGGCCACCCCTGGATGTGAACTGAGAGCGTGGCGATGTACAAACCGGCCAGGACGCTTGTTTCCAGCGCGCGGTTGACGACAGCTCTAGATATGGCCGCCGTGATCATGCGCCATGTCCTTGTCGCCGGGATGCGTGAACAGCTTGCCCTTCTCCGCCCAGAGCGTGGCGAAAATGGTGAATAGGCCGAACAGCGCGAAGCCACCGAACAGGGGCTGCAGCGTGCCATTGAAGAGCTGCCCGACGGCGGCGCCGAGTAGCGTCCCGCCCGTCGTCGAGACGAAGCCAGTGATCGCGGTTGCCGTCCCTGCAAGGTGCCCCATGGGCTCGAGGCTGATGGCGGTGAAGTTCGTGGCGATGACGGCGAAGAACATCAGCAGGATCGAGAAAAGCAGGTAGCTGATTGCGAAGGCCGGCGTGCCGACGAGCGACATGACGTAGCCGATAGTTGAAAGCAGAGTGAAGAAGATCATGGCAGCATGCGAGATGCGGCGCATGCCGAAACTGCGGACGAAGAAGCCGTTGGCGAAATTGGCAACTGCAATGCCGCCCGCGGTTCCGGCAAAGGCGATCGGCAGCCAATCGCCGAGACCGTAGACTTCTCCGAAGACCTGCTGAACGCTGACGATATAGGCACAGATAACGGCGGAGAAGAGCGTAAGCCCGATCATATAGCCGCAGGTTATGCGGTTCGTCAGCACGGTGCGGAAGCCGGAGAGGACAGCACCGACCGAAAGCGGCAGCCGCTCCTCCTGCGGCAGGGACTCCTTCATCCGGGTCAGTGCCCAGATGAAGAGGACTGCACCAATGCCGCCAATCAGGATGAAGATCCAGTGCCAGCTCGCGGAGGCGATCACAAGTTGTCCGAGAGAAGGAGCGATGATCGGAATGATCATGAAGACAATCATCACGTACGACATGACTCGTGCCATATCACGGCCGCCGAAACAGTCGCGGACGATTGCCATCGTCGTGATGCGGATGGCGGCGGCACCGATACCCTGGACGAAGCGCATCACGAGCAGCGCTTCGAAACTCGAGGCCTGCGAGGCCGTGAACGAGGTGAGCGTGAAGAAGGCCAAGCCGCCGAGCAACACGATGCGCCGGCCGAAGGTGTCGGAAAGGCTGCCGAAGAATATCTGCGAGAGGCCGAATCCGAGCAGGAAGATGCCAATGACGAGTTGTGCGTCGTTCGCATTTGCGACGTCGAGCGACTGACCGATGCTCTGAAGGGCGGGCAGCATGCTGTCGATCGCAAGCGCGACGCTGGCGGTCATGAGGGCGATCGTCACGATGAACTCGGCGAGGCCCATATGGATGCGCCCCGCGCCCGAGGCACCGTCGACACGCGCGGACTGTTGGGGAATGGAAGATTTTTCTGAAACGGAGGACATTGTTGAATATCCGTAAGAAGAGCTTGAGAGGAGAAATCGGACCGGCGGGGTGGAGGGGCGGCTGACGCCCCCACACCGCGTTTCGGGCTAACCCGCCGGGTTATGCGGTCTGAAAAGCAGGCCGCCCTCGGCGATTAGCACGAATGCGACGGCGAAAATTGCTACTGTGAAAAACCCTGCGGCAAGCGGCGTCACAGTGCCGTCGAAGGCCTGGCCGATGAACGCGCCGATGATCCCGCCGCCGATCGTCTGCGTGAAGCCCAGCACGGAGGACGCGGTTCCGGCCACATGGCCGAGCGGCTCCATTGCCATGGCGTTGAAGTTCGCGGCGATCAGCCCGAACTGGAACATGGTCGCTGCATGCAGGATGATGAAGAGCGGCAACGGCAGCGGCCCCATCAGCGACACCGACAGCCAGACGAAGCTTGCCAGTGTGAAGCCCAGAAGTGCTGCGTGCGAGAGCGCCCGCATGCCAAATCGCTGAACGAGACGCGAATTGGTGAAGGAGGCGATCGCCATCATGCCGGCGAAGGCTGCGAAAACCGCCGGGAACCAGATCCCGAGACCGTAGATGCCGACAAGGATCTGTTGCGCCGAGTTGACGAAGCCGAAGAGCCCGCCGAGGAGAGCGGACGTCGCCAGCGTGTAGAAAAGTGCCAGCCGGTTCGTCAGCACGATGCGGAAGCCGTCCAGTATCACTGAGGCCGTGAAGTCGCGCCGGTTGGCCGGCGCCAGCGTTTCGCGAAGGCTGAGGGCTACCGGGACGGAGATCGTCGCTGCGAACAGCGCGATGACGACGAAGATCATGTGCCATTCGGAGAAGAGCATGATCAACTGACCGATGCTCGGCGCGATCACGGGAACGATCATGAACACCATCATGACCAGAGACATGATCTCCGCCATCTGACGGCCGCCATAGACGTCACGGACGATGGAGACAGTGATGACGCGAGTTGCGGCCGCGCCCACGCCCTGCACAAAACGAAGGAACAGGAGCGCCGTGAAGGTGGGCACGAACACGATCGCAAGCGCGCAGAGGCCGTAGAGCGCAAGCCCGCCCAATAGCGGCCCCTTCCGGCCCAAGCGGTCGGATAGCGGGCCGAAGAACAATTGCGCAAAGCCCATGCCGATGAGGTAGGCGGTGATGACATACTGCCGGTGGTTTTCATCGGCGACCCCGAGGCTGGCGCCTATTTCCTGCAATCCCGGCAGCATGATGTCGATCGAGATCGCGTTGATCGACATCAGCATTGCCATCAGCGCAATGAACTGGAACTTCGTCAGTCCCGAGAGGGTCGCGGTCTGATCAATGGGCCTGGTCATGTCACATGTCCTGCTGATGGCCGCGGGCGGGCAATCGGAATTTGAAACTTGCCCTCCGAACACGAGAGCGCAACGCCTTGAATTTTCGCACTATTCGGATAGAGCAGAGATTGACCCGAGCGATGCGATCGATGCTTTCCGGATCACGCCTCCGGAACTGGCCGACGACGGACGGCCAGCGTGGCGCCGGCCGGCATATTGGTGGTGGGACGCACTTCCACGTCAAAACGAGCGGCGAGCGGAGGTCCGGGCGAGCGGCACCCGCTCCTGTGGCCCTTGGATGGAACCATGCACGTCGCGGGCAACTGATGTCGGGCTATCCAGAACGCTACTGGCGACCGGAAATTTGCCCGCCCGCTCAAGAAGCACATTAGAAATTAGACAATCGAAATGGAGCGCCAGAATCAAAAAAGGCGGTCGCCCGCCTTTCCCGATATATTTCAGAAGACGCCGCTCGGGTCAGGCGGCACCCTTCACGGAAATACCCTGTCCCTGAAGATGCGACTGCAATTCTCCGGCCTGGAACATCTCCCGTACGATGTCACAGCCGCCGACGAATTCGCCCTTCACGTAAAGCTGCGGAATGGTCGGCCAGTTGGAATAGTCCTTGATGCCCTGGCGAAGATCCGCATCGGCAAGCACATTTATGCCCTTGTAGTCGACACCGATGTAATCGAGGATCTGGACAACCTGGCCAGAGAAGCCACACTGCGGAAACTGCGGCGTTCCCTTCATGAAGAGAACGACGTCGTTCGTCTTGACTTCGTTGTCGATGAAATCGTGAATTCCGCTCATTTTGTCTTCCTTCCTGCGCCGGCTTCAAGGACCGGATGTCGATTGGGGCTTAGATAGCATGCGTGCGGGTGATTTTCACCACCCAATCACAACAAATATTGATGGCCCCTCAAAATGTGGCTCCGATACCCCCGGCCTAGGCGGACCGGCGGCGCAGCTTGTTCCTGGCAGCCGCCGTGCGGCGACGGCTCACCTGTTTTTTCGCCGGTTTGCGCACCGCGGCTTCGATGATCTCCGCGAGCAGGCCGCCCGATGCGGCTTTCCTGGTCCGGCGCTTCGTCCGCTTTGTCGCGCTACGCCTTGCGCCGGTCTTCTTCAAGATCTCCTTCAGCGCGCTGTCAACGACACCGCTGACAAGCTCCTTGATCAGGTCCGCCATTGCAACTCACTCCGGCGCGCTGGTCTGGAGGGCGAGTGCGTGGAGCACGCCACCCATATTGCCCTTCAATGCGTTATAGACCATCTGGTGCTGTTGCACGCGGGTCTTGCCGCGAAACGCTTCGGCCACGACTTCGGCGGCATAGTGGTCGCCGTCACCGGCCAAATCGCGGATCGTGACCTTTGCACCGGGAATCCCGGCCTTGATCATGTCTTCGATATCGCCTGGTGTCATGGGCATGATACGCCAACTCCCTTTTATTTTCTGCGCCGGCAGCACTGCCGGCGCCTTTCATGTTCTCAGGGAACCACGATTCAGGTGCGGAAAGCAAATGCTGAATCGGCCCGTTCAGGAAGTCTTCGCGCCTAAACCCTGTCGCGTGAAAAAGAATTCACGCACAGGCTTAGGTCATTGTCTTCGTGCATATCGTTATCGCAAAACCGCTGCACACCTTGCGCGACATGCATCAGTTGTCCGGCGCGAGATCACCGCCCATGTAATCGGGGAACCAGGATTCGTGCACCGAGCGCAGGTCCTTGATCGCGACCGCTTTTGCATCACCAAGCTTGACGGCGTCGCCGCCAGTCTTGCCGATGACCGCCAGCGAAACGCCCGCAGCCTTCGCCCGTTCCAGCACCGCATCGAGATTGCCGGCGGTAGCAGTCACCACATAACGACCCTGGTCTTCGCCGTAGAAAACCGGAATGGGGTCATGCCCCGCCGGAGCGTCGACCGTTGCCCCAATTGCGGACGCCATCGCCATTTCCGCCACCGCGAGGGCGAGGCCGCCGGAGGAGCAATCATGCACCGCCGTCACAAGGCCGACTTCGATCACGCCCCGAACGAAATCGCCAGCCTTGCGCTCATGCGGAAGATCGACATGCGGTGCCGGACCATCGGTGCGGCCATGGATGTCGCGCATGTAAACCGACTGCGCGATGTGGCTGCCCCAGCTTTCCGGCGCCCCGGCAAGCAGGATCGTCTCGTCTGCGGCGGCAAAGCGGATGCGCGCCATCTTCGACCAGTCCTTGATAAGGCCGACGCCGCCGATGGTCGGGGTCGGCAGGATCGCCTGGCCGTTGGTCTCGTTGTAGAGCGAAACGTTGCCCGAAACGATCGGGAACTCGAGCACGCGGCACGCTTCGCCGATGCCTTTGATCGCATGGACGAACTGGCTCATGATCTCCGGACGCTCTGGATTGCCGAAGTTCAGGTTATCGGTCGCGGCAAGAGGCAGCGCACCGGTTGCCGTGAGATTGCGCCAGCACTCCGCGACAGCCTGCTTGCCGCCTTCGAACGGGTCCGCCTCGACATAGCGCGGCGTGACGTCCGAGGAGAAGGCCAGCGCCTTCGTCTCATGACCTTCGACGCGGACGACGCCGGCATCGCCGCCCGGCAATTGCAGCGAATTGCCCTGGATCAGCGTGTCGTATTGCTCGTACACCCAGCGGCGCGACGAGTTGTTGGCGGAGCCGACAAGCTTGAGAAGCGCTTCGGCGACGTCCGCCTGCGGGATGTCGTTGGTGGCGAGCGGCGAGGGAGCCGTTGCCGGCATCCAGGGACGATCGTATTCGGGTGCTTGGTCGCCGAGTTCCTTGATCGGAAGGTTTGCGACTTCATCGCCCTGATGCAGGATGCGGAAGCGCAAGTCGTCGGTGGTCTTGCCGACTATCGCGAAATCGAGGCCCCACTTGACGAAGATCGCCTTGGCTTCCTCTTCCTTGTCCGGGCGCAGCACCATCAGCATGCGCTCCTGGCTTTCGGAAAGCATCATCTCGTA
>NZ_JASKLR010000002.1:213079-213411 GCF_030124325.1 Sinorhizobium sp. 8-89 | reverse complement strand
CGTATGCCGTCATGCGCTCTTCCCGCACCGGTACCTTGTCGAGATCGAGTTCGATACCAAGATCACCCTTGGCGCCCATCTCGACCGCCGAACAGGTAAGCCCCGCCGCCCCCATGTCCTGGATCGCGATCACGGCGCCTGTCTGCATCAGTTCAAGGCAGGCTTCGAGCAGGCATTTCTCGGTGAAGGGATCGCCGACCTGCACAGTCGGGCGCTTCTCCTCGATCGATTCGTCGAATTCGGCCGACGCCATCGTCGCGCCGCCGACGCCGGTCGGTCCTGCCTGGCAGCTGTCTCAGATACACATCAGCGCGCCCCCGAGACTGGCGCGA
>NZ_JASKLR010000002.1:48022-213069 GCF_030124325.1 Sinorhizobium sp. 8-89 | reverse complement strand
GCCATCGTCGCGCCGCCGACGCCGTCGCGTCCAGTCTTGGCGCCGAGATAGACGACGGGCAGGCCGACGCCTTCCGCCTTCGAATAGAAGATGGCATCGCTTTTCGCGAGGCCGGCGGCAAAGGCGTTGACGAGAATGTTGCCATTATAGCGTGCGTCGAACTCGACCTCGCCGCCGACCGTCGGAACGCCGAAGGAGTTGCCGTAGCCACCAACGCCGGCGACGACGCCGGAGACCAGATGGCGCGTCTTCGGGTGGTCCGGCGAGCCGAAGCGCAGCGCGTTCATTGCGGCGATCGGGCGTGCGCCCATGGTGAAGACGTCGCGCAGAATGCCGCCGACGCCGGTCGCTGCTCCCTGGTAGGGTTCGATATAGGAAGGATGGTTGTGGCTCTCCATCTTGAAGACGACGCAGTCGCCGTCATCGATGTCGACAACGCCGGCGTTTTCGCCCGGTCCCTGAATGACGCGCGGCCCCTTGGTCGGAAGCGTCCGCAGCCATTTCTTCGAAGACTTGTAGGAGCAGTGCTCATTCCACATCGCCGAGAAAATGCCGAGTTCGGTGAAGGTCGGCTCGCGCCCGATCAGGCTCAGGATGCGCTCGTACTCATCAGGCTTCAGCCCGTGGGAGGCGATAAGATCCGGGGTGATGGGGCGGGTGTTGGAAATCGTCATCGTCGACCGTCAATCCTTCGGGCGGCGCGCAACCCTTCAAAAAAGGGACACGGCGCGTGTGAACCGCAACAGACACAACTGCATGTGTCCTCATCTCGCAGCGATTCAAGGACGAAACATGCAGCAACTCAAAGTGCTACAGCGACCTTTGCACGTCTGATAAGACGCGCGGCGCTGCAGGGGGCGCTTTGCGGCTTCTTTAGCCTATGCTGCGGCGCGGCGCGACAGAAAAATAAGCTCGATCAACAGTGCGCCGGAAAGGCCATCCGGAGCCGCCGGCGGGAAAATTCGTGCCGTCAAAACTTGTAGCCGAGCATCAGGCCCGCACGTGTCAGGCCATCATTGGGGCCGTTGCAAAGATCCGCATTCGAGGCATGTTCAATGGTGGCCGAGAGATTCCAGTGGTCGTCGAAGCGGTAGCCGGCGGCCGCATATTCGCGAAACAGCAGACGGCAGCCGAGCTTCGGTCCGCTCGTGCCGTCATCGTTCAAGTCACCGTCATGAACGGTGGCGCCGAGGCCGACTTCGACGAAGAACCGTTCGGTGAGATCGGCATTCCAATTAAGGCCGCCGTAGACCTCGTTCACGCCGCTCGACGAGGTTGCGATCGACGCGCCGGCATGTACGCGCGGCCTCAGGATCGTTTCAACAATACCGGTGGCGCTGTCGGTTGCGAAGGGATCAAAGAAGATCGTGAAGGACGGAAAGACGCCGCTTTCGTGATTGTCGCCGTCGCCAATCGACGTCGTCGCACCGAAACGCAGCTCATCGAAAATGCCTTCTGCCGCCTCCGTTTGCGATGCCCCAGCCGCGAGCCCGGTCGAAAAGATCAAGGCGACGGCGAACTGGTAGAGCCTGCCCCGACCGCCGAACGAGCGTGGATGCGTCATGCAGAAATCCTTCAAGCCGAATCAATCTTACGCAGCACACCGAACGACAGTAGATTGCCGTGGCTTGCGCGAATGTCATCTGCAAAAAGTGATTTAATCGAAACTGTCGTAACCGGTGCGGCCGCTATCGAGCAGTCGCCTGAGGATTTGAAAGCCTCTCTCCACGTCGGCCCGCTCAGGCGATGAGGAGAAGCCGACGCGGATGCGGTGGAAGACGCGGTCGGCACGCCCCGCCTTGAACTCATCCTCGTCGTCGATGAGGACTCCTTCCTGCAGAGCCGCCTGTTTGAAGGTTCCCGAGAGCCAAGGATCAGGCAGCTTCAGCCAGAGGAAGGGTACCCTCTGGTGGGAATTGAACTCGAAACCGGAGAAGACTTCGCGTGCCATCGCTTCGCGCGCCGTAATTTCCTCAACGGCGCGGTTGCGCAAGGCGGACGCGGCGCCTGACAGGACCAGCCGAGCGCAAAGCTCGGCGAGAATGAAGGGAAGACCACCGCTTATCATCTTATGCGCAATGCGGATCCGCTGGCTGAAATGCGGTGGGCAGGCAACCCAGCCGCCACGCACGCCGGCAGCCACGGATTTCGACAGGCCTCCGACGAGGAAGGTCCGCTCCGGCGCCAGCTCCGCCATCAAGGGCAACCGATCGCCGGTCATCGAACCATAGACCTCATCCTCGACCAGCCAGACGCCGTATTTTCGCGCGATCTCCGCGACTGCAAGGCGCCTGTCCAACGGCATGACGGCGACCGTCGGGTTCTGGGCGCTCGGCATGAGAAAGGCGAGCTTCGGATGTTGCTGGGCGCAGACGCGCTCGAAATCGTCCGGAAGGAGGCCGAATTCGTCGCTCTCCACCAGTGCTGTCCGCCGGCCGATCAGGCCCGCACTGCGGCTGACCTGTGAATAGGTCAAAGTCTCGAAAGCGATCCGGTCACCGGGGGAGGTGACGGCCGAGATCACGGCGATGACTGCGGCATGAGCGCCGAGCGTCGGCACAATGCTTTCGGGCACAGGGCGGAAATTGCCGCGTGCGAGCCATTGACTGCCAGCCTCGAACCAATCGTCCGGAAAATTGCGGGCATAACTCGCAATGTCCCCATGGTGCTCGCGGCTGATGTCGCCCAGCAATTTGGCCAGAATGTCACCCTGGCCAACGTCCGGCGCAGCGGTGCTGTCGAAACGCAACTTACCCGCCGGCGCATTGATCGGGCGCGTTCCAGCCAAGGACGTCGTCAAAGGATCGGCCTGTTCGGGCGGACGGCTCTCCGGGCGATCGAGGACATAGGTGCCGCGGCCGACCTCACCACTGACGAGCCCTCGTTCGCGGACGATGTTGTAGGCCCGGCCGATCGTGCCGATCGTCACGCCGATGTCAAAGGCAAGATTGCGCTGCGGCGGCAGCTTCGTCCCCACGGGCAGGGCGCCGCTGCCGATCGCCTGTTCGATCTGATCGGCGATCCGGGCGTAGAGGGGGCCTTGGCCCTGCTGTATATCGGGCAGCCAAGTTGTCATAGTGACAATTATCTATATTGCCTCAAACGCCGTGTCAATTATCTCAAGACAATGAGATCAATCCAGACAAAGGCATCTACAATGAGTGCAATTGATACAATTGAATCTCTACACGATCGAGGGGGCGATGTTCTCAGCAGCGGCGATGAGAGGACCTTCAGTATCGCGGCATCGGTGGGAGAGGGCCTGCTTGCCAAGCTATGGTATCTCTATTGCTCCCTGGCAGCGAAGCGGCGAAGCCGGATCGCGCTGGAAGAATTGAGCGCATATCAACTGAAGGACATCGGCGTCAGCGAAGAGGAAGCGCGCAGGGAAGGAGCCATGCCTTTCTGGCGCTAAAGCACCTCCTGCAGCGCCGCGCGTCTTTTCAGGCAACTAAACTCACGGCCGCGCTTTGAATTGCTGCATGCGGCGGCAGCGCTCTCTGTTAGCTGCAGCCTTGCCCGCCGGCGGCCCAGCGCCGGACGTCGGTGGCGATGCGAGAACCGACAGGCTCGCTCAACAGCGGACCGAAGGCTTGCAGGCGGGCGGGATGGCCTTCGGCCTGGACGACGGCAAGCGGACGCGCCTCCGGCGACTTCCTCGGTACCAGAAGGATACGCGGACGGCCCGAGAAGGAATTGAGCTCCGGTGCGAGGCGATAGGCCTTGAAGGCAGGATCGCCCGACTTGAACCAGCAGCTGTTGGCACCGAGCGCCACGCGCTCCATCGTCGGGAGAGCCGCGGTGCTGGCAGCTGGCGCAGCTGGCGTTCTCGACTGGCAGCCTGCAACAAGCGCAAGGCTGGCGACGGCGCAGGCAAGCGCGGAAAAGCGTGCGAAGGAGTATGAAGGCATCGGCGGTCTCGATCGTCGGTCGGTGGCGGGAGGCCGTCTTTTATCAGGGCGAAGGTTAAGCAGCGATTACATCAAGGGCGGAGGCGAAAATCCCGCGTCCGTCCGAACCGCCGTGTGCCGCTTCAATCAGGTTTTCCGGATGCGGCATCATCCCAAGCACGTTGCCCTTCGCATTCATGACGCCGGCAATGTCGTTGATCGATCCATTCGGGTTGGTGCCTTCGGCGTAACGGAACACCACCTGACCGCTGCCCTCGATCGCTTTGAGCGTTTCGGCGTCGGCGAAATAATTGCCGTCGTGGTGGGCAACGGGGCTGCGGATGACCTGTCCCTTCGAATAGGCGCGCGTGAAATCCGTGTCGGCGTTGGCAACTTCGAGCTTGACCTCGCGGCAGACGAATTTCAGCGAAGCATTGCGCATCAGGGCGCCGGGCAGGAGGCCTGCTTCAACTAGGATCTGGAAGCCATTGCAAACGCCAAGGACCTTCACCCCCTGATCGGCCTTCGCCTTGATCGCCTGCATCACCGGCATCCGCGCGGCAATCGCACCGCAGCGCAGGTAGTCGCCATACGAAAAACCGCCCGGTATGACGATCAGGTCGACGTCCGGAATTTCCGTTTCCGTCTGCCAAACGGTCACCGGCTTGTGGCCGGAGATCTTGGTGAGCGCCGCGATCATGTCGCGATCGCGGTTGAGACCGGGGAGTTGGACGACGGCAGACTTCATGGGACGTACATACCTTGCCTTGGCCTCGGCGCCTAAGCACTCCGAGGTGGTTTCAATGCGCAGTGGAAACGCTGGCTGTCAATCCGGCTGGAGCCGCTTAAAAGGACTTGAGGAGGCGACCAGCCGATCACCAGCGAAGCCATTCCCCCGCCGTCAGGCGAGGGAGATGGTGTAGTTTTCAATCACGGTGTTAGCCAGCAGCTTCTCGCACATGGCCTTGAGGTCGGATTCCGCTTTGGCCTTGTCCGCCGTTTCGATCTGCAGATCGAAGACCTTGCCCTGACGAACCTGGCCGATGCCGTCAAACCCCAGCGCACCGAGCGCACCCTCGATTGCCTTGCCCTGAGGGTCGAGAACGCCGTTCTTGAGCGTCACGGTTACACGTGCTTTGATCACTTTGCTTATCCCCGAAATTACTTGACCAACACCGGGCCGGAACCGCGCGGCGGCTCGTTCTCGTTGATGATGCCGAGGCGGCGCGCCACTTCCTGATAGGCTTCGACGAGACCGCCCATGTCGCGGCGGAACCGGTCCTTGTCCATCTTTTCCTTGGTTTCAATATCCCAGAGACGGCAGCTATCGGGAGAGATCTCGTCGGCAAGGACGATCCGCATCATGTCGCCTTCAAACAGGCGTCCGCATTCGATCTTGAAATCAACGAGCTGGATGCCGACGCCCAGGAAGAGGCCGGAAAGGAAATCGTTGATGCGGATGGCAAGCGCCATGACGTCGTCGAGTTCCTGCGGGCTCGCCCAGCCGAAGGCCGTGATGTGCTCTTCGGACACCATCGGGTCGTCGAGCGCATCGGCCTTGTAGTAGAACTCGATGATCGAACGCGGCAGCACGGTGCCCTCTTCGATACCGAGGCGCTTGGCGAGCGAACCGGCGGCGACGTTGCGCACGACGATCTCGAGCGGGATGATCTCCACTTCCTTGATCAACTGCTCGCGCATGTTCAGGCGGCGGATGAAATGCGTCGGAATGCCGATCTTGTTCAGATGGGTGAAGATGTACTCCGAAATCCGGTTGTTGAGCACACCCTTGCCGTCGATGACATCATGCTTCTTCTTGTTGAAAGCGGTCGCGTCATCCTTGAAAAACTGGATCAGCGTGCCCGGTTCCGGACCCTCGTATAGGATCTTGGCCTTGCCCTCGTAGATACGGCGGCGACGATTCATGGATCTTATCTCTGTTGGTTGGTGGCGCTCTTGGGTCGCGCAATTGGAATTTTCTCAGCGGGTCCATATCTGAAAAGAACGCATTTCACAATCGGCGTATCTTCCCATCCCCCGATTTAGATTAGGGTATCATGAAAGTCACCAAAGACGAAAACTTCGCATTGCACTTTCAGCGGTGTTTTGGTTTATGGCGATAACTGTTTCCGGCAAGGAATTCTGAGGGAGATTAGTTTATGACCACGATGCAGGATCGCGAGAAGGGCTTCGAGGCTAAGTTTGCGCTGGACGAAGAGCTGAGGTTCAAGGCAGTGGCGCGACGCAACAAGCTGCTCGGTCTTTGGGCGGCTGGTCTTTTGAACAGGGCCGACCCGGACGCCTATGCAAGGGAAGTCATCACCGCCGACCTCGCAGAACGCGGCCACGAGGACGTGGTGCGCAAGATCAAGGCAGATTTCGATGCCGCCGGCATCGCACAGTCGGAAGACGAAATCCGCTTGCGGATGCTCGAGTTTCTCGGTCAGGCGATGGAGCAGATCCAGAACGACTGATCTCGCCGTCCGCGAAAGAGCCCCGACGCCGCCCGAGATCAAAATCGGGCGGCATTTTTTATGCTACGGCCTGTACATACAGTACTTCAAAGTACTGCGTCACCGCATCCTGCGCGAATCTGAAAAGCCGCGCGGCATGTTAAAACCACCTCTGGCAAACGTCTCGAAATCGTGCCGGCTCATTGGCTTCGCCAGCACATAGCCTTGCAGGAAATCGCAGCCGAGATCGGCGAGAAGCGCGGCGTGGGCCCAGGTTTCGACGCCTTCGGCGACGACTTTGATATTCAATGAATGGCCGATGTCGATAATGGCGCGCACCAGCTTTTGCTGTTTGCTGCTTTCCGGGATCGGCCCCACCAGGGCACGGTCGATCTTCAGACGCGCCGGGTTGAGCTTGAGAAGCCCGATGATCGAAGCATGGCCGGTACCAAAATCATCGATCTCGATATCTATGCCGAGGTCATTGAGAGCGGCGATCGTTTCTGCAACTTCATCCTCGAACTCGTCGAGAAAGATCGATTCGAGCAATTCGACCGACATGACGCCACGGGGGATGTTCATCTCCCGCAGGTCGGACACGAGCTGAGGGTCGCGCAAGCGGCGCGAGGAAATATTGACCGAAATCTTGGGAACGGCGAGCCCCTGCCGCTGCCAGGCGCGGAAGTCGGCATAGGCCATTTCGACGACCATCCGGTCTATTGCGGCGAGAAGATTGATATCTTCCGCGACCTTCAGGAATTGCACGGGCGCCAAGAGCCCGCGTTCCGGATGGTCCCAGCGCACCAGGGTTTCGACGCCCGTGATCTCCAGAGTGCGGGCGTCGAACTGGGGTTGGTAGTAGGGAACGAACTGCTTTTTTTCGAGGGCTTCGCGGAGCTCGTCTCCGATCCGCTTTGCAGTCAGGATCTGGTTCTGCATCTCGTCGGAAAAGAGCTCGAACCGGTCTCGACCAAGGCTCTTGGCGCGATAAAGCGCGATGTCGGCGTCCATCAGGAGCTGCCTGGGGTCGGTCAGCCTGGCTTCGTCCAGTGAGACGCCGATGCTTGCGCCAAGGCGGCACAATTGACCGGCGTAAGGGACGGGACGGCGGAAAGCCTGGATGATGCGCCCGGCAAGCTCTGCGAGCTGTGTTGTATCCCGGCCGCTGCGACACACGATGACGAATTCGTCGCCACCGATACGCGCGATGAAATCGTCTTTCTCGGCATGTGACCTCAGCAAGGTTGCTGCATGAACGAGCATTGCGTCGCCGGCCTGATGACCGAGTGTATCGTTGATTTGCTTGAAGCGATCCAGGTCGATATGAAGAATGGCGTTGACGACGCGCGCTTCCGTCAGGATCCGATCGAGATAGCGGCGGTTCGGCAAGTCCGTCAGATGATCGTGAAGCGCGTTGTACTCGATGCTGACGCGGGCAGCTTCCAGTTCGCAATTGCGCGCCTCGGCGAAGGATTTTGCGCGCCTCAGCTCCTCCTGCAGGGCGATGTCGTCGGTAACGTCCCAATTGGCGCCGACGAGCCTCCTCGCGCCATCCAGGTCGGTGTGGAAAGCGGCGTTTGAGCGGATGTGCCGAACGACTCCGTCGGGCCTCATGATGCGGAATGCGTTGGTGAAAGGCGTACCGCTGGCAATCGCGTCATTGACGCGCTCGATTGCGGCGGCCTTGTCCTCCGGATGCAGAAAGCTCTCCCAACCGGCAGACGAGGGCGCTTCGCCGGTGGGCTCAAGGCCATACATGCTGAGCATGGCTTCGTCCCAGTGCGAAACGCCGGTATCCAGATTGTGCTCGAAGACGCCGATCCTCGAAATATCGAGCGCCAGTTGCAGGCGACGCGAAACTTCCTCGAGGCGGGCCTCCGCCTCCTTGCGCGCCGTAATATCGGTATCGGTGCCGATGATGCGGCACGGCTTGCCGTCGGAGTCGTAAGCGACCGACGCGCCCCGGCTTTCGATCCAGATCCAGCGCCCGTCCGCGTGGCGCTCGCGATACTGGAATGTGTTGAACCGGGCCTCACCCGAATCCTGGCGTTCGATGCAGGCTAGAACGTGCGCACGGTCATCCGGATGGACGTTTTCAATCCATTTTTCCAGCGTGCCATCGACCTCCGCGTCATCCGTCAAACCCCGCAGACGTCGCCAGGTCGAAGAATAGAACAGATTGCCGGTTTGGAAGTCGTGATCCCAGACACCTTCCAATGCGCTGTCGAGGGCATATTTCCAGCGCGTTTCGTCTTTGCGCAGACTGGCGATTTCCGAAACCAGGCTGTCAACCGGGAGCATCGCCAGCAACGTCTTGGCGTCGGCTCCTCGCGCGGCAGGCAGAGGGGCCCGTGAGACGAGCATGGAAAGCGTGCCGGGCGCACCGAGAAACCGGACGACCGCCGGATCTTTCGATTGCTGCGTCTCCTCCACGTGCACGACGGCTGGAAGATCTTCGCCATGAACAAACGCGGCAACTGGTGCGCCGGCAAGTTCTTCGGCGGTCCGCCCAAGCATCCGGAGCGCGGCTGCATTGGCGGCGCGTATCACATCGCCCCTATCAACAAGAATGACGCCCGCCGGCAATTGATCTATTGCGACCGGTGCCAAGCTGTCGTGTGTCGTCGGCCCACTGCCGGTATCGATTGGTTCCCGCGGTTCGGTCACTTATCCCGGATCCTGAGAGTTGCCAGCCGATAATGATGCGCAGCAATGAAATTCGGATTAATGCTGCGCGCGGTGCCCATGCCGCTTATGGCTGCAGCCGGCTAAGGAACTGGGCAAAGACCATCGTGCCCTCGGGCCACGGGCCGTGGCCGGATTCGGCATTGATATGCCCGGCTTCGCCGGCATCGAGCAGGAGCGAGCCCCAGGCGTTGGCGATGTCTCCGGCGTGTTCATAGGACCCGAAGGGATCGTTGCGGCTTGCCACCATCAGCGACGGGAAGGGCAGCGGGTCGCGCGGGTAGGGACCGAAAGTCATCAGATGCTTCGGGCGGATCTTGGGATTGGCGACGTCCGGCGGCGCGACCAGGAAGGCGCCCGCGATCTTCTTCGCGCAATGCGGCAGGGCGTGGATCGCCGTGGCGATGCCTAGGGAGTGCGCGACGATGACCACCGGCTTTTTTGTGGCATTGACTGCCTCGACCATCCGCGCCACCCAGTCCTCGCGCACAGGCTTCGACCACTCCGCCTGCTCCACGCGGCGCGCCGTCGAAAGCTTTCGCTCCCAGCGGCTTTGCCAATGGGTGGGGCCGGAGTTGGTGTAGCCCGGAACGATCAGGATGTCAGCTTCTGAAACCTTCATAATTGCCGCGATTTGGAGGTGAAAAGCGCCGAAGTCAAGGCGCAGGCGACAGAGGCTTCATTTTCTGTATAATCGAAATGTCGGTCGCGGTTGACAGCGGCTAGTTTCGCCGTTGTTGCGGGTCCGTGGCCGCTCTGGTTCGTTGAGGAGTGTGAGCCATGACAACCTTCCATGTCCTGTCGGGGGCGAATGCGAGCGTCTCGCATCCCAGTATACGAAAGATTGGCATTGCGGATGTGTTCGATGCGTTGCGTCTCGGCCTGAATGATTTTCGCGAGAAGCCGTCGCATTATGTTTTCTTGTGCTTGATATACCCGATCGCCGGTGCAGTACTGATAACCTGGAGCGCGGGCGCAAACATGCTGCCGCTGCTCTATCCGCTTGCTTCCGGCTTCGCCCTCATCGGTCCTGTCGCGGCAATCGGCCTCTACGAGATCAGCCGGCGCCGCGAATTGGGCATGGACTCCTCATGGCCGCATGCTTTGCGGCTGCACCGGTCGCCGGCGCTGCCTTCGATTCTGGCGGTCGCCGCCGTGCTGTTCGTGATCTTCATTGCCTGGCTTCTGGTCGCTCAGGCGCTTTATGAGATGATTTTCGGAACCGTGCCGCCAGCTTCGATTTCCGCCTTCTGGAACAGCATTATCGGCACGGAAGAGGGCTGGAACCTCATTCTTATCGGCAACGCCGTCGGCTTCGTCTTCGCCGTCGTCGTGCTCTCGATCAGCGTGGTTTCATTCCCCTTGCTGCTTGACCGCGACGTCGGCGCCGTCGCCGCCGTCGAGACCTCGATCCGGGCGACGCTCACCAATCCGCTACCGATCGCCTGCTGGGGTCTCATCATTGCAGCCGGCCTGGTGATCGGCTCGATCCCTGTCTTCGTCGGCTTGGCGGTCATCATGCCGATTTTCGGCCACGCCACGTGGCATCTCTATCGGAAACTGGTGGAACCGGACACGACCGGCCGCCAAGCCTGAACGGCACGATCGCCAACAACGCGGTGATCTTGCATCGATCCAAGATCACCGCGATTGTCGTTGCGTGAGTTCATCGAGCGCCGGCCCGAAACGGCGGCTGTTATTGACGGAAGAATTTATAGTAGGACGAGATCTGCGCCGCGGTGTTCGACGAGAGCTTGAGTTTGATGCCGATCTTGTCGCCGCGATACCAGCGAACTATGCCGGTGAGAAAGCCAAGCTCCTCACTCTGGATCGTGACTTCCTGCCCGGTTTGCGCGCCGATGTCGAAGAGGAGCTGGAAGCAGATACCCTCGTCGGAAAGATCTCTGACGATCCCGTTGCTCGACCCGAATTTGCAGGTAACTTTGCCGGTTATTTTCGTCTGTGTGCGCGGTGATGTGCGCTGAACACTGTCCCTGTAAGTCATGGCTTCCTCGAAAACCTGATTAGACAGGTGTCGAGGCTTGCACACTACTTCTGAACAACTTGCTAAAATATCGCCCGCACTCGAACAAAATGCATCACATGCGGGCGTTATTTTTCACGTGGCAACGTCACCGTGTGTACGACGGGCCAAGCTGCTGCTGCATGATAAGACATGCAGCAGTTCAAAGTGCTACAGCGTCCTTTGCGCGCCTGATAAGACGCGCGGCGCTGTCGCCGCATCAGCCAAAGACGCGTTTAAAGATCGTGTCGACGTGCTTGGTATGGTAACCGAGGTCGAATTTCTCGCGGATTGCCTCTTCGGAAAGCGCGGCACGGACTTCCGAATCGGCCAGCAACTCCTCGAGGAAGTCCTTGCCCTGTTCCCAGACCTTCATGGCATTGCGCTGAACGAGCCGATAGGCATCCTCGCGCGAAACGCCGGCCTGGGTAAGCGCGAGCAGCACGCGCTGCGAGTGAACAAGGCCGCGGAACTTGTTCAAGTTCTTCATCATGTTCTCGGGATAGACGAGCAACTTGTCGATCACGCTGGTCAGCCTCGCCAAGGCGAAATCGAGCGTGACGGTTGCGTCCGGCCCGATCATGCGTTCGACCGAGGAGTGCGAGATATCGCGTTCATGCCAGAGCGCCACGTTTTCCATGGCCGGCACCACGAAGGCGCGGACCATGCGGGCGAGACCGGTGAGGTTTTCCGTCAGCACCGGATTGCGCTTGTGCGGCATGGCCGAGGAGCCCTTCTGGCCCGGGGAGAAATATTCCTCGGCTTCCAGCACCTCGGTGCGCTGGAGATGGCGGATTTCCGTCGCAAGACGCTCGATCGAGGAGGCGATGACGCCGAGCGTCGCGAAATACATGGCGTGGCGGTCGCGCGGGATCACCTGCGTCGAGACCGGTTCCGGCTTCAGGCCGAGCGCCTTTGCGACATGCTCCTCGACCCGTGGATCGATATTGGCAAAGGTGCCCACAGCACCGGAGATGGCGCCGGTCGCAACTTCTTCGCGTGCGGCAAGAAGGCGCTGCTTGCAGCGATCGAATTCCGCATAGGCAAGCGCCAGCTTGATGCCGAAGGTGGTGGGCTCGGCGTGGATCCCGTGCGAACGGCCGATGGTGATCGTATCCTTGTGCTCGAAAGCACGGCGCTTCAGGGCTTCGAGCAGCTTGTCGAGGTCAGCGAGCAGGAGGTCCGTCGCGCGAACGAGCTGCACGTTGAAGCAGGTGTCGAGAACGTCTGACGAGGTCATGCCCTGGTGGACGAAGCGGCTATCCGGCCCGACGAATTCCGCAAGATGGGTGAGAAAAGCGATGACGTCATGCTTCGTGACCGCCTCGATCTCATCGATACGGGCAACATCGAAAGTTGCCGCGCCGCCCTTTTCCCAGATCGTCTTCGCCGCATCCTTGGGGATGACGCCGATTTCGGCGAGCGCATCGCAGGCATGCGCCTCGATCTCGAACCAGATGCGGAATTTCGTTTCCGGCGACCAGATGGCCACCATTTCCGGCCGGGAGTAACGGGGGATCATGGGCTTCAAGCTTTCGTTCGACAGTGGAGGATGGCTGTGCCTCTATCAAAGATGGCGATCAAGCTCAACGCCGTTGGCGCACATCCGATCGCGCAAGCCAAGGGCTGGCAGCAACAAGAGCGACAATACCGAGCGGCAGGTAGAGCCGAACACCCAGGACCAGAAACTGGTAGAGAGCGGCAAGCGACGTGAACAGGAACTGAAAGAGCCAGATGCGCGTTCCAGTGTCCGCATGCCACTGCGCGTAGAATATCCGATAGTCGAATGCGAAGAGGCACGCCGTCGTGCCAACCGTGCCCGCGATAAGGCACAGAAGAAAGGCCGCAAAACGGGTCTCGACCGCCCGCCCGTGTGCCGAGAAACGTGCCGCAAACAGCGAAAGCGGCCAAGCCAGCAAGCCGCCGAGCGCATAAAGCGAGAGGATGTCCATGAGGTGGAAGGCCGCCTCGGTTCCGCGCAGCCAAAGCGCCAACCACGCAGACATCGCCATTGCCAAGGCCCACCCCGGAGCACCGATCAACACTTCCCGCGGTTTGGGAAGGGAGCGCACGAATCGCGATCCTTTCGACAGTACGACATCCGAAAAGAGCGCTGGCGATCGGGCGGCTCGCTCCTCGCTCGTCATTTGGGAAGCCGGACCGGCAACGCAATCCAGCGGCCATCGGTCGACCCCTCGAAACCGAGCGATTTGACCAGGACCATCACCACGTGGACTTCGGATCCGTCATCGTTGACGCGGGTCACGACGCCACCGATGCGATAACCCGTCGGGCAGCGGCGACTTTCCGGGATGCGTGCGTCCTCCTGCAAGACGTCCGTTGCAGGTTTCCCGGCCTTCTCCGTCATCGTCAGGCGAAAGCCTTTGACCTCCTTCAAGAAGCTGCTGCACACACCTTGCGGTTCGAAGCTCTTCTCCTCGAGCTTCAACGTATAGGTCTTGCGGAATGGCTCGTCGGCTGGGAAGGCATCGTAGTTCAGCGTATGCGCCGCGCTGCTTCCTTCGGTTACAGGATTGTAAGCGGCGAAGATCCCTGGGGCATCGGCCAGACGGTAAGCGTCTATCAGCGGTGCCGCACGGTGATGGGCCTCGCGGCGCGCTTCATGCAGGGCGCCACCGTCTTTCTCGATCACGGCGCGGACAGGTGCACCGGGGAGAAAGGTGTCGTTGCGCGTATCGAGCACGTAGATCGTCGAATAGGGAAAGCCGGAACCGTCCTGTACGCCGTATTCCTCGAAGGCGAAGACATTGCCGTCGGATGAAAATCCGATCGGCTGCAAGGCAGCATAGTCGCCAGCGCGCGCGTCAGCGCCGGCAATCGTCGCGGTTGCCA
Organism: Sinorhizobium sp. 8-89; assembly: GCF_030124325.1. GTDB lineage: Bacteria > Pseudomonadota > Alphaproteobacteria > Rhizobiales > Rhizobiaceae > Sinorhizobium. The sequence continues at coordinate 199,165 of NZ_JASKLR010000002.1, read as the reverse complement.
GAAGCGTACCGAGGATTACCGCCCGCGTGCTCATCCGAGTGCCTGCTCCGCTGATTTGCGGATCGCCTCGATGGCGGCGCGATAGGTTTCGACGGAATCGCCCTTGAAGACGGCCGAGCCGGCAACCAGCGCGTTGGCACCGGCCTTGACAGGCAGCGCAGCGGTCTCCGGCGTGATGCCGCCATCAACCTCGATCTCGATCGGCCGCTTGCCGACCATTGCCTTGATCCGGCGGATTTTCTCTTCGGTGGCGTGGATGAATTTCTGTCCACCGAATCCTGGATTGACCGTCATCACCAGAATCAGATCGACCGTATCCAGCACATATTCGATGGCGCTTTCCGGGGTCGCCGGATTGAGCGAAACGCCGGCCTTTTTGCCGAGCGACTTCACCGCCTGCAGCGAGCGGTGCAGGTGGGGCCCAGCCTCCGCGTGAACCGTCAGAATATCGCAACCGGCCTTGGCGAAGGCTTCGAGATAAGGGTCGGCAGGTGAAATCATCAGATGACAATCGAACGTCGCATCCGTATGGGGACGCAGTGACTTGATCACGTCCGGGCCGAAGGTGATGTTCGGCACGAAATGGCCGTCCATGACGTCGAGATGAATCCAGTCGGCGCCGGCATCGACGACGTCGCGAACCTCCTGGCCGAGCTTCGAGAAGTTGGATGCCAGGATCGACGGGGCTATGCGAATGGGATGGGTCATGACAGGCTCCGATGTTTCCCGCGCCATAGCATCCCGGCGGTGCGCAAACAACATCTCACACGAAGCCTTGCGACTCGGCGCCTAGATCGCGATGATTTTGGGTCGCGGGCGGAAAACCGCGCACACTTTTCCTCATTCCCGCTCTATTGCGCCCAGGACGGCATCAGGTCGTTCTCGGCCGCAACCGCATCGTGGACACCGCGTGCGATCGCACGCGCCATCGTCGAGGCGGCGGCCGCGCTGAGATCGATGAAATCCTCAAGCAGGGGCGCCTTGCCGCTTGCGCCAGTCGCGAGCGCGAAGACCAGGTCGCCATCAAGCGGTGTGTGGGCCGGCCATAACGCGCGGGAAAAACCGTCATGGGCGGCGATAGCCAGCCGTTTCGCCTCCGCCTTGCTGAGGATCGCATCGGTGGCAATGACGGCGATCGTGGTGTTCGCAGCGGCCGATTGCCTTTCACGGAACTTGAAGCGTGCAAGGGCCGCATCCTCCGGCAGAGGAGTGGGGTAACCAAGACCGCCGAACTCGTCATCCAGTTCGAAGGGGGCCGCCCAGAAATGGCGCGTATTGCCGATTGTCGCCGAGCCGAGCGCATTGACGGCGACGAGTGCGCCGATCGTGATGCCATTGGCCAGCAGCGTCGATGCCGAGCCGAGGCCGCCTTTGAAGGTGGCCGTGCGTGCGCCCGTGCCGGCACCGGCCGTCCCGGTCAGAAATGCTACACCGGCAGCCCGCGCGGCGTCGTAGCCGAGGTCGCGATAGGGCGAAAAGCGTCCCCAATCCTTGTCGCAGCCGTTGATGAGATCAAAGAGAATTGCCGCCGGTACGATCGGAATGCGATGGGGACCGACCTCGAAGCCGCGTCCCATCTCCCGAAGGGCGGCCTGTACGCCGGAGGCGGCGTCCAGACCGAAGGCCGAACCGCCCGAAAGCACGACGGCGTCCACCGTCTGAACAGTGTTTTCCGGCGCAAGAAGGTCCGTCTCCCGTGTTCCCGGAGCACCGCCCAGGACCTGGACCGCGGCCGTTGCCGGCTGCTCGCAAAGCACGACGGTGACACCGGACTTCAGCCGGTGGTCCTCGGCATTGCCGACCAGCAGGCCGGCGACATCCGTAATCAGGTTGTTCGGTCCCTTGCGCATCAGTCCGCGCCGCCTGCGCCCGTGGCAGCGACGAAGCGGCCGTCCCGCCACTCCATCAGCCTGTAAGGCGTCTCGGTCCTCTCGTGGCTGTCGTTGAATTTTATCGGCCCGAGGATCGTTGCGTAAGGCCCCTTCAGAAGCGCCTCGGGAAGCGCGCTGCTATCCTTGGCAGCCTGGTCCTTTGCCTGTTCAAGGAGCGACATGGCGGCAAAGGCCGGCAGGACATAGCCCTCGGGTTCGGTTCCGCTCGCACGCATCGCCTTGACGACGGCGCCGGCTTCGGTCGACCGGGACGCATCCGGAACAGTGACGGCAAGCACCCCGTTCTCGAGCGGCACGTCGAGGTCGGCGGCGTTCAGTACATCGCCGCCGAGCAGGGTTATCGGGATGTTCTCAGCCTTCGCGTCACGCGCGATCACGGCAGTGTCGTAGCGGTCGCCTCCGGTAAAGACGTGGGTGGCGCCACTCTTCGCCAGTCGGCGGACGAGGCCGACCTGTTGCTCCTGAGCCGGCCGATAGGTGTCGGTGAACACGGGCGTCACCCCGATCTCGGCAAGTGCGCTGCGAACGCTTTCGACGAGTTCCCGGCTATGGATCGTGCCGTCGTCGATGAGCGCGAGCGGCTGGCCCTTCCAGTTTGCGACGATGACGTCGGTGACCGCCGCCGCTTCGGCCTTTCCGCTCGGCGCCAGGCGATAGAACGGCCACTTTTTCTTGAGAGCGTCCTCCATCAGGATGTCGGAGCGGACACTAAGGGTGATGGCCGGAATACCGGCTTCGGCCAGTGCGGGCAGGGCGGCTTCAAGGCTCTCCGTGCAGAGAAAGCCGATCGCGGCCTCGGCGCCGCTCTCCAGCAGCGCCTTCGTCAGCGCCTCGCCGCCGGCGGGATCACAGCTTTCGTTGATCGGGATAATCTGGCTTTCACGGTCGCCTGCCTGAAAGGCAGCGCCGTCAGTCATCTGCTTTCCGAGCATGGCGAAAGGCCCTTCTGCGGGAGCGACGACGGCAACCTTTAAGCCCGCCGTAAGGGCAGGGGAAGCCGACAACAATCCGGCGGCGACGAGGCTCGTGACAATCGATCGAAACATGTATTTTTCCCGCAACGACGCCATGTTTTAAGGATGTGTTTCTTTCCGTCAAAGGAAAAGATCGCACGCCACAGCGCCGCGCGTCCAATCAGACGCGCAAAGATTGCTGCAGCAAGAGCTTATTGTTCCGATCACGCTATGGTCATGCCGCTGATCCGCAAGAATCTCGTGCGGCCGGGTTTCATATTTTCCGTGAGAGTCTATGTATGTGCAAGACATCGATCCGGAGAGAGATGTGTTGGAGAAGACACGGCTGGACCCCATAACGTACCGCAATGCGATGAGCCGCATGTCCGCTCATGTGCAGCTCATCACTGCGGCCGACGGGGGCGCGCGGCGCGGTGTCACGATCACTGCGTCCTGCTCGGTGTCCGACGAACCGCCGACGATTCTCGCCTGCCTCAACGCCGCAAATCCGCGCAACGATATCTTTGCGCGTTCCGGTGCTTTCGCGCTGAACCTCCTGGGTGCACCGCACAGGACCCTGGCCCATGCTTTCTCTGGCCGTGATCAGCTCGACATGGAGCGGCGCTTCGCGCTCGGCCAATGGACGCAGCTCACCACCGGCGCGCCGATTCTTGGTGATGCCGTCGTCGCCTTCGATTGCCGCCTCATCGAGGCCAAGATCATGGCGACCCATCTCATCCTCTTCGGCGAAGTCGTCGACATGCGTCTCGGACAGAAGCACCCACCGCTCATTTATGTGGACCGTGGATACCACACGCTATAAGTTTTTCCCCGACCGCGGAGGAAACATGGCGAAACACGAGACGGGAAAGCTGCCGCGATCCATCGATGAGACGATGGCGATGCTGGAGGCGCAGGACTACCTCGCCGGAACCGCGCTTGCGACGGTGCTTTTCCTGGCACTGAAAATGAGGCGACCGCTGTTTCTCGAAGGCGAGGCAGGGGTCGGCAAAACCGAGATCGCCAAGGTCCTTGCCCGTTCCCTCGATCGGCCGCTGATCCGGCTGCAATGCTACGAAGGGCTCGACGTCTCGTCGGCCGTCTATGAATGGAACTACCCGGCGCAGATGCTGGAGATTCGCCTTTCGGAGGCGGCCGGCATGGTCGACCGCCAGAGGATCGAAGGCGATATCTTCTCCGAAAGGTTCCTCATCCGCCGCCCGGTGCTGCAGGCGATATCCGCCGGAACGGGGCGGGCCCCCGTATTCCTGATCGACGAACTCGACCGCACCGACGAGGCCTTCGAGGCCTTCCTGCTCGAAGCGCTTTCCGATTTCCAGGTCACCATCCCGGAGCTTGGAACGATCAGGGCGGACGAGCCGCCGATCGTTATCATCACGACCAACCGCACCCGCGAGATTCATGACGCCTTGAAGCGACGCTGCCTCTATCACTGGGTCGACTATCCGAAGGCGGCGCAGGAACTGGAGATCATCCGGCGCAAGGTGCCCGGCTGCAACGCCGCTTTGTCGCGGGAAATCGTCGCCTATGTCCAAAGATTGCGGGCGATCGATCTCTTCAAGAACCCCGGCGTGGCGGAGACGATCGATTGGGCGACGGCACTCACCGAACTTGACCGGCTGGCGCTCGATCCGGAAACGATCGCCGACACGCTCGGCACGTTGCTCAAATACCAGGACGATATCGCCCGAATCGAGGGCACCGAGGGGCGCAAGCTGCTCGCCGAGGTCAAGGCCGAACTCCTGGCGCAGGGCTGACCGTCATGGCGGGCAATCACGTCGATCGCACAGCAGTTTCGCCGATAACGTTGGGCGACGGCAAACTCGCCGACAATATCGTCTTCTTTGCCCGTGCGTTGCGAAGGGCGGGAATGAGAATAGGTCCCGCCGCCATTGCCGACGCCATCAATGCCGTGAGTTTGATCGGGATTGGCTCCCGCAACGAATTCTACGCCGCCCTGCAATGCACCTTCGTCAAGCGCCATGAAGATCAGGCCCTGTTCGACGAGGCATTCCGGCTGTTCTGGCGCTCACGCGATCTCGTCCAGAAGATGATTGCGCTCCTCTCGCCGGTGGCACCGGAGCGGCAGGGCGAACATCGGACCAGGCGCGCCGGCGAGGAGCGACTCCGCGAGGCACTCCTCGCAGGAAGAGACGATGCCCGTTCGCCGCGCGACGAACCGGAGATTGAAGTCGATGCCCGCTACACGGTCTCCGGTCGCGAGCTTTTCCGCAAGGCGGATTTCGCGCAGATGACCGCAGCCGAGATCGCCGAGGCCAGGAAGGCCCTGTCGTCGCTGATATTGCCGCTGAATCGTGTGCGGACCCGCCGCTTTCGCCCCGCCCGCCGGCCGGTACGCATCGACCCGCGCGCCACCATGCGCGACGCGATGCGCTTCGGTGGCGAATTGATCCTCCCGCGCTTTCGAGAGCCGCGCCTTGTCCAGCCGCCGCTCGTCGTGCTTGCCGATATTTCCGGTTCGATGAGCCAATACACGCGGATTTTCCTGAATTTCCTGCATGCGCTGACGGAGCAGCGGCATCGTGTTCAGACGTTCCTCTTCGGGACGCGGCTCACCAATGTCACGCGCCAAATGCGCAACCGCGATCCCGACGAAGCGCTGGACGAATGCGTGGCTGCGGTCAAGGATTGGTCCGGCGGCACGCGTATCGGCGAAACGCTTCATGAGTTCAACCGGCGTTGGTCGCGCCGGGTGCTCGGGCAGGGCGCCATCGTCCTCCTGATCACCGACGGCCTCGAGCGCGATAATACAGCGGAGCTGGAAATCGAAATCGATCGTCTGCATCGCTCTTGCCGACGCCTTATCTGGCTCAACCCGCTGCTGCGCTTCGACGGATTTGAGGCGCGCGCCCGGGGTGTGCGAGCCATGCTGCCGCATGTTGACGAATTCCGGGCGGTGCACAATCTTGAGTCCGTGGCCGAGCTGGTGAAATCGCTGTCAGGACAAGGTGTGCAAGACGCCGATCCGCGGCGCTTCCTGGGTGCGAGAATGGCATGAACAGTTGCCCTCGCAAACGATCGTACTGCATGCTTGGAGAACCGGAACATGTCGACAGAGCCTAACGTCCTCGATCCGCTGGAGATCGCCGAAACTTGGTGCAGTGACGGGCGCAAAGTGGCGCTTGCCACTGTCATCGAGACCTGGGGCTCGGCACCGCGACCGGTCGGCAGTCATCTCGTCATCGATGAGGAAGGGAACTTTCAGGGATCCGTCTCCGGCGGATGCGTCGAAGGTGCGGTCATAGCGGAGGCGATGGACATCATCGCCTCCGGCACATCCAGAATCCTCGAATTCGGCGTTGCCGATGAGACTGCATGGCGTGTCGGCCTTTCCTGCGGCGGCCGCATCCGGGTCTATGTCGAAAGAATTGACGGCTGACGATGGAACGCTCCACCCTTCAGGCAATCAATGCGGCGCGGGCCGCGCGACGAGCCGCGGTCGTCGTTACCGATCTTGCGGACGGCGCCAGTCAGGTCTTTCCGGAAGGAGCGAAATTTCCGCCGGAATGGGACAGCGTGATCGTGGAAGCGTTGCGTTCGGGGCGCGCCGGCGTTACGGCGGTGGAAGGACGATCGCTGTTTATCAATGTTCATCTGCCGCCGCCGCGCATCGTTGCCATCGGCGCCGTTCATATCTCTCAAGCACTTGCCGGTCTGGCTGCAGTTGCCGGATTCGACATGACGATCATAGATCCTCGCACGGCGTTCGCGACGACGGAGCGCTTCGGTAATGTCGGACTCCTGGCCGAGTGGCCCGAAGACGTTCTGTCCTCAAGGCCACTCGACCGCTATACGGCGCTCGCCGCGCTCACCCATGATCCGAAGATCGACGATTATCCCATCCGGGCGGCCTTGGAAGCGGGCTGCTTCTATGTGGGAGCGCTCGGCAGCCGCAAGACCCACGCAACGCGCGTCGAAAGATTGACGCAAGCAGGCGTGCCGGCGGAAGCCATTAGTCGTATCAAAGCCCCGATCGGCCTTGATATCCGCGCGGCGAGCCCTGCCGAAATCGCTGTCGCTGTCCTGGCCGAGATCATCGAAGCCTTGCGCCGCCGTGATCCGGCGGGCCGGGCAGGAGGTGCAAGATGAGGTTCGGTCCCGTGCGGCTCGCCGATGCCGAGGGCGCTGTTCTTGCGCATGCGATGAAAACCGGAACGCTGAGGCTGTCGAAAGGCCATCGCCTGGGCCAAGCGGACATCGCGGCGCTTGCCGAAGCCGATGTGAAAGAGGTCATTGTTGCCCGGCTCGATGCGCACGACCTGCTCGAAGACGAGGCGGCTGCGCGGATCGCCGCAGCGATCGCTCCCGACCACCTGCGCTTTTCGCAAGCGGCGACGGGCCGGGTGAATATTTATGCCACCGTCTCCGGTCTTTTCGTGGCAAATCGCGCCGTCGTCGACCGGCTGAACCGGATCGATCCGGCGATCACGCTCGCCTGCCTCGCCGATCACACGGCGGTCACATCGGGCGACATGGTGGCGACGATCAAGATCATTCCGCTGGCGGTGCCGGAGAACTTCGTCGCGCAAGCCGAGGACATGCTGCGGGCCGAACCGGCCTTCGAGGTTAAACCCTTCGCACCGCGTCGCGCGGCTCTGATTGCTACCGAGTTGCCGTCACTCAAGCACCAGGTCATGGAGAAGACCCATGCCGTCCTCGCCGCCCGGCTCTCGCGCTCCGGGAGCCATCTCGTTACGGAACGTCGTGTGGCGCATTCGGAAGGCGCGGTTGGCGCTGCCATAGCCGATCTGAAGTCGACTCATGATCTGATCATCGTTTTCGGCGCGTCTGCAGTCGCCGACCCGGACGACGTGATTCCGTCAGCGATTCGCGAAGCAGGTGGCGTCGTCGAACATGTCGGAATGCCGGTCGATCCTGGCAACCTTCTCGTTCTGGGCGGAATCGGCGAAATTCCCATCGTCGGAGCGCCGGGTTGCGCACGCAGTCCGAAGGAGAACGGCTTCGACTGGATTCTCGACCGGCTGCTTGCCGGCGAATGGCCGAACTCGCAGGAAATAACCGGCCTCGGTGTCGGCGGCTTGCTGAAGGAGATTCCGACGCGGCCGCAGCCTCGGGAGCTAAGCGTCAGCCCACCGCGCGATCCGGCACGGATCGTGGTTCTGGCTGCGGGTAGGGCAAGCAGGATGGGTGCCGGCGGCGGACACAAGCTTCTTGCCGAATTCGACGGTGTTCCACTGGTTCGGCGCTCCGTGGAAACGGCGATGGCGGCCGATGCCGGGAAGGTCGTCGTCGTGACCGGATACCGCGAATCGGATATTCGCGCCGCACTCGACGGCCTGTCCGTTACGCTTGTCTCCAATCCGGACTACGCCGCCGGTATGGCCTCGTCGCTGGTGGCCGGCGTGACTGCGCTTGGGACAGAGGCCGGCGGCGTTCTCGTGATGCTAGCGGACATGCCGGGGGTTACTCCCGATCATCTGCGCAAGATGATCGAAGTCTTCGACAACGAAGGGAGGCAAGCGGTCGTGCGTGCCGTCTCTGAAGGCCAGCGCGGCAATCCGGTTATTTTGCCGAGAGAGACGTTCGCCGCAGTCAGGCAACTCGTCGGCGACGTCGGAGCGCGGCATATCGTCGAGCGGTGCGGGCTTCCGGTCGTCGATGTCGAACTCGGCGAAGCGGCGCGCATTGATCTCGACACACCGGAAGCGATTATCGCCGCGGGTGGGGTACTGAAGGAGTGAAGGATGGATAACGCGGCGATCGAGGAGATGTTCGAAACATTGGGGCCGGTCACGATCCGCCGCATGTTCGGTGGGAAGGGCATCTATTTCGAAGGTGTGATCTTCGCGCTCGAAGTCGACGGCGAGATCCTTCTCAAGGGGGACGCCGAATCGGCGCCGGAATTCGAGCAGGCAGGCAGCCGCCAATGGGCTTACGACGGCAAGGGGAAAACGGTGAAGATGCCCTATTGGAGCATTCCAGATGCGGCGCTGGATGATCCGGACGAGATGGCCCGCTGGGTGAGAATCGCTTACGCGGCGGGACTCAGGTCGAAGAAATAGCAGATGAAGCGGGCAACAGAGATCATTTCATTTATTGAACTAATGAAATGATCCAACTCTTTGAAACCACGCAATTCCGGACGGGAAAACGTTATACACTTTTCCTGGAATAACTCTAGCCGAGGGCCCGAACAGCATCGGTGGCGAAGCGCGACAGCGGCCGGGGCAGGGCGGACAGATCGAACCAGCCGATATCGGAGAGCTTGTCCGGTTCGGTGAGACGTGGCTCGCCGGAAAAATCCTCAGTCACGTAGATGAGCGAAACCCAGTGCTGCCGGTCCGCTTCAATCACCTGCTCGCTGATGCAGAGAAAGCGGGTCGAGTGGATCGAAAGGCCGCTTTCCTCCTCAGCCTCCCGTCGCGCCGCATTTTCGGCGCGCTCCATATGATCGACCTTGCCACCGACGATGTTCCAGTGGCCGGCCTCGGGCGCCTTGAGGCGCCGGCAAAGCAGGATCTTGCCTTCGCGTAGAATGGCGAGACCGCAGCCAACACCGGGGAAATCGACACCGGGAAGAGCCATGAGGCCGAAGGTCAGGCCTTACCGGCAATCAGCATGAAGGCCGGGATATCGTCGCCAAAACCGATCGGCGTCGGGCCGTCGTCGTGATCGCGACGATGCCGGTTGCGGCGGTCGCGATTGTCGTCGTTGGCGGCATTCTGTGCGCGCCCCGGCCGATCGTTGCGGCCATTGTGACCGTTGTGACCGCGCCCGTTATCTGCATTGCGTTCCGGTTTCACTGCTTCCGCCCTTTCTGCAACTGGTTCGAGTTCAGCCGCACTATCGGCATGGGCGGTATCGGATCTATGATCGGAACGGCCCCTGCCGGAACGTTCCACATCTTTTTTGCGATCCTTGTGGCGATCACGGCCGCGATCCTTGCGGCCGGTATCGTGGCTTTCCATCGGTTCCGGAAGCTCGGAAAGGTCGCCGTTCAGCCACTCGACGTTCTGACCGATCAGCTTCTCGATGGCGTCGGCGAACTTCGTGTCGCGTTTCGTGACGAGCGTGAAGGAGGCCCCGGAACGACCCGCCCGGCCGGTGCGGCCGATGCGGTGAACATAGTCTTCCGCGTGAATCGGGACGTCGAAATTGAACACATGGCTGACGTCCGGAATATCCAGCCCGCGAGCCGCCACATCCGAAGCGACAAGCAGCTTGATGTTGCCGTCCTTGAAATTGGCGAGCATCGCCATGCGCGAGCGCTGATCCATATCGCCGTGCAGCGCGCCGACGGAGAAGCCATGGCGGTCGAGCGAACGGAAGAGATCGGCAACATCCTTCTTGCGGTTGCAGAAGATGATCGCGTTCTTCAATTCGTCCTGGGCCCGGATCAGGTCGCGCAACACCGCGCGCTTTTCATAGTCCTTGGCGTGCGCGGCGACGAACCGCTGGGCAACGGTGGTCGCAGTCGAGGAGCGGCGAGCCACTTCCACACGCTCCGGGTTCTGCAGGAAGCGATCTGCAAGCTTCTGGATTTCCGGCGGCATCGTCGCCGAGAAGAACAGCGTCTGGCGGGTAAAGGGAATAAGCTTCGCGATGCGCTCGATGTCCGGAATGAAGCCCATGTCGAGCATCCGGTCCGCCTCGTCGATGACGAGGATCTCGACACCTGACATCAAAAGCTTGCCACGCTCGAAATGGTCGAGCAGACGGCCGGGGGTGCAGATCAGAACATCGGCACCGCGCTCGAGCTTGCGGTCCTGTTCGTCAAAGGAAACGCCGCCGATCAAAAGCGCGATGTTGAGCTTGTGGTTCTTGCCGTATTTATCGAAGTTTTCTGCGACCTGCGCGGCGAGTTCACGCGTCGGTTCTAGGATCAGCGTGCGCGGCATCCGGGCGCGGGCGCGACCCTTTTCCAGAAGCGTCAGCATCGGCAGAACAAAAGAAGCCGTCTTGCCGGTTCCGGTCTGTGCGATGCCCAGAATGTCGCGACGCTGCAGCGCTGGAGGGATGGCGCCAGCCTGGATCGGTGTCGGAATTGTGTAGCCCGCATCGGTAACTGCGGAGAGAACTTTTTGGCTCAGGCCAAGGTCAGCAAAATTGGTCAAAGGGGAAACTGTTTCCGTTCCGGTTCAATAGAACACTAATCGATCGATGGAAAATGCGCCATCACGTGGCGGCGCTCTTAAGCCGAAAGGCGCCGAAAGTCAAGAAATCCAGCACGTTGAAGTAGCGAAAGGTAAACGGGCGCGAATCTGCGCGTTTCTTGTCAAGCGGGAGGAGACAATGCCGGTCCTTGCTAGCATCAATTCATATAGCCAGCAAGCTTCGTGCCGGCACTGAGAAAACGCATTGGATCGACGGCGTGACCGTTCAACCGGACTTCGTAATGCAGATGCGGACCGGTCGACCGTCCGGTGCTTCCGGACTTGGCAATGACGTCATCCGCACGCACATGGTCGCCGACGTCGACCAGGATCACCGACAGGTGGGCATAGCGGGTGACGACGCCGTTGCCGTGGTCGATCTCGACCATGTTCCCATATCCGCCCGTCGGGCCAGCGACGGTGACGGTCCCAGCGGCGGCAGTGCGGATGCGCGTCCCGATCGATGCCCGAAAATCGATGCCGGCGTGAAGCGCCAGCCGCCCGAGAAAGGGATCGAGCCGATTGCCGAAATTGCTGGTGATATCGCTGGCGGGCGCCGGATTTGCGAGCGGCAGCTTCCTGGCGGCTTCGCGGGTCCTCTCCAGTTCCAGAAGGGCGCTATCGAGTGCGGCAAGCGATTTCCCGAACAGATCATCACCGTTGGGTTCGACGAACGGCCCGCCGATCGCGGTTCGATCGATCCCGCTCGCGGAAGCTGCCGTCGTGCCGGCCGGAAGCGCGACACCGGTGCGCTCGACGATCGTCCTGATCGCTTCGGACGCCCGGGCCGCGTTGCTCCTCAGGCGCTCCATGCGCACCATGTGATCGCGTTCGACATCTTTCAGCGAAAGCGTGACCTTGGAAAAGATCCGGTCCGCTCGGTCCGAGATTGTTTCCTTGTCTCGGCTTCCAGGCAGGGTAGGCGTATAGGCGAGGGCAGCGAGGCGCATCGGCGTTGCGTTGGCCTCACCGCTCATCCCCAGGATTTCCTCGATTGCCTCGACGCCGCCATGCGCGTCTGCAGGCTTCTCGTAGGCGAGGGGTTCAACCGCCGGGGGCACGTCAGCGCCGAGATCTTCGGAAGCATCGGCGGTTCCCGCCAGAGCACCGAGCCTGTCTCTGCGCGACCAAAGGACCGACTGTTGTTGCAGGAGTTTCTCGACTTTTTCCTCGACGACCTGCTGGTCCAGCAACTGCCGACTCGTCACGCGGTCCACCTGCGCCCGCAGCGCCGTGATTCGGTCTTCGTATTCGTGCTGCATACGCGCCTGACGAGCGATCGTGCCGCCGATCAGGTCGTCGCGCAGAACCAGATAGGTTGTGGCCGCCATGTATCCGATACCGAAAACCCCGACAACGGATGTGACAAGCGCCGCCATCCAGGGGCGAACGGTCATATGCCGCACCTTGTCGCCGCTCGCCAGAATCAGCACGTGGCTTCGCGTGCTTTTTCCGAAGGCACGATTTGCCGGACGAACAGACACCACATCACCCCCGCCAGGTGCGAATTGCCTCGCATTGCTTGATGGCGATTACACTTTATTAGGGTTAATAAACCATTGAGCAAAGCATCTGCATCAGATGTTCGTAGACGACGTCATCGACCGGTAGAAGGACGGCGTCAGACCGGCCTCTGCGCGGGCGATATCGTTGAACGGAGCCTTCAGCGGGCCGCGAAAGTTCGCACGCACGAGTGCCTGGAACGTTGCGGCGGGATCCTTCCTTTGCCGGGCGCAAAGAAAGCGGAACCATTTGGCGCCGACAGCAACGTGACCCTTCTCATCCTCGTAGATAACATCAAGAACGGCAGCACTCTCGTGATCGCCGGTTTCCCGCATTTTCGCCTGTAAAGCCGGCGTGACGTCGAGACCGCGAGCCTCGAGTATGAGCGGCACGACCGCAAGGCGCGCGGTCAGGTCGTTGCGCGTATCGTGCGCGGCCTGCCACAGGCCGTCATGCGCGGGGAGATCACCATAGTCCGCACCAAGGTCGTTCAGCCGCTGCCGCACCATGCGAAAATGTTTCGCCTCCTCGAAAGCGACCTGCATCCATCCGTCGAAGAAGGAATTGGGCACAGGTTCCGAAGCAAAGCGGGCGACGATATCGAGCGCCAGATCGACGGCGTTCAATTCAATATGGGCGATGGCATGCAGCAGGGCGATGCGCCCCTTCAACGAACCGAGCGAGCGCCGCTTGACCTGGGTCGGCGGCGTGAGCACCGGCCTATCCGGACGTCCGGGCCGCTCGGGAACAGGGCGATCTCGCGGCGAGCGCAACGACAGCTTTCTCGCCTGCCAACGTCGAGCCGCCTGCTGCGCAAGCTCGGTCTTGAGACCGAGGTCTGACGCGCGAATCGCCTCGACGGCAGCGCCCCGCAGACTATGGAATTGCGGAAGGTCGGTCATCCTTCGCCCCTCATACTCATGTTCCTTAAATCGGAGCGGACTTAAGGATAAAACATGCAGCAATTCAAAGTGCCACAGCGAATTTCGCGCGTCTGAAAAGACGCGCGGCGCTGTAGTTCAAAGTGCTTTTGCGGCAGCGAGAACCTCGCTCGCATGACCTGCTACCCTGACCTTTTCCCAGACCCGGTTGATCGTCCCGTCCGGATTTATCAGGAACGTGGTACGCTCGACGCCCATGTATTTGCGCCCGTAGAGGCTCTTCTCCACCCAGACGCCATAGGCATTGACGACGTTCCTTTCTTCGTCCGCCGCCAACGTGACGGTCAGATTGTGTTTCTTCGCGAAGCGATCGTGCTGCTTGACCGAATCGGGCGAGAGCCCGATCAGAGCGACACCCGCCGCCGCGAATTCGTTCGCGAGACCGGAGAAAGAAATCGCTTCCTCGGTACAGGCCTTGGTGTCGTCCTTGGGATAGAAAAAGAGCACCACCGGCTTGCCGCGAAGAGACGAGAGCGAGATCGAACCGCCGCCGTCGCGAGGAAGCTCAAAGTCCGGGGCGACATCACCTGGTCCCAATCGTGCCATGATTTAACCTTTCTTACGCCAAGTTTTGTGGACATTCGGCAGGTAGGGCATATCGAAAATCGACGACGGCCGTCCAGCGGATTTGTGATAGATTTGACAGGTGCCGGACGGGCTTCGTGGCTACGAGGTAGCCGGTGTTCCGTCGTGTTAACTGGGGCGATAGGCGGGCCTTTCCACAGCATCGGCGCGGGCGCGTGGTGACTTGGCTCCGCGAATTGTGATCTACATGGGCGAAGAAGAGGTCCGGCCCTTGGGCGCGGCGATTGACCTTACAGGGAAAAATAAAATGCCGCACTTAGGTGGAGGGCGCCTGCACCGATGAGCGAGATCCGCGGCGAAAGGGTTTGCTTTCGCAAGGAAGACATCATCGCGCTGCACGAGCTGCCCTCGGCGCAAGCCCATGAACCGGTCATCGTGCATGCGCCTCAACCGGGCGGTGCCTTGCGTCTTCTCGGCAAGATCATACTGTGCTGCTCGCTTCTCACTTTTGTCGTCGTGGCGTCGCTCATCGCCGTCATCGAAAGCGGCCTGGTCGACGGGCCGCTCAACGCGCGGGCGCGCGCCGCGTTGAATGCTGCCCTCGGCGAGAACTACAATGCCGACGTCGAGAGCACCGTTATCCGCATGACGAGTGGCGGCGCGCTCGCCTTGAAGGCGCGTGGGGTCACGCTCAAGGAAAGCGGGTCGGGCCGCCACCTCGCCAGACTGGGCGCAATCTCGATAGCGCTCGATCCCTTCGCGCTGATGACCGGACGCATCGCGGTGTCGCGCCTCGAAGCGGAAGAAGGCCAGCTCGATACGGGCCTGTTGCCGCGCGGCGAACCGATTGATCTCACGACGATCCGGATCGCCGATGTCGGCGATGCACTAGAGGAGTTGTTCGCGCAGGTCGACCGCATGTCGCGATTGACCGCGGGCAGGGCGACACAAACCGTGCTGCTCTCCGATTTCAGCCTGTCGGTCACGGGAGCGCGTGGTCGCGTCGTTCCCGTCGAGGTGAAAACATTGGAGTTCACCCACGACCCCGACAGTTCCATGCGCGTTGATGGAACTGTCGCGATCGACGGAGTAAATGCCCAATTGACCGCCAAGGCGCTCGGATCGAATGGTCGCATCGGCGGCTTCGAGGGGACCGTCAGCGCTTTGCCGCTCTCTCCCTTTCTCCATCACGGCAGATCTGCGAGCGAAGAGGCCTTCGGCATCGAGGCGTCGGCGGATGTCAGCCTGAAAGCCACGCGTGCGGCTGATGGTCAGAAGCCGGAGTTGGAAGTCGGCGTCAGGACATCGCAAGGTTCGTTCCATGCCGGTGGCCTTGTTTCCGTTCTCAATCCGTCCGAACTGAATGTCTCCTATGACTTTGACCGCGCCTCGGTCGAAATATTGCCGTCCGTCGTCAAGATCGGACGCTCGAGCTTTCCTTTCACCGGTGCCCTGATCGATCTCGACAAGGTTGGCGAGGCCAGCCAGAAGGGGTTCGCCGTCGACCTTCTCTTGAGAAATGCGAGTACGGACCCCGAAGACATCCAGGAGCACCCCCTCGCCTTCGACGCCAAGGCAAGCGGGCGGTTCGAGGCTGGCAGCCACCGGCTGATTTTCGACCAACTGGCGATTTCGAGCCCGCTCGGCTCCATGGCGGGTTCGCTTTCCCTCGCCTTCGGCAAGACGTCGCCGCAAATCAGCTTCGTCGCACTCACCGATCAGATGCATTCCACCGCCGTCAAGCAGCTGTGGCCCTGGTGGCTCGCAAAGGGAGCAAGACGATGGGCACTCGGGAATCTCTTCGGCGGCACGGTGACCGACGCACGCATCGAGGTTTCGATAGCGGAGGGGAGGATCGCCAACAGCAAGGGCGATCTAAGGCTCAACGAGGATGAGCTCAACATCAACTTCGCAATCGACGACTCGCGTATCAACATAGCCGGCGACATCCCGCCGCTTCGCGACACTTCGGGGCATTTCACGCTCAGCGGCGAGCGCGTAGTCGTGGACGTCAAGCAGGGCGCCGCCTATTTTCCGTCCGGTCGCTCGGTCGCCTTGAATGGCGGCGACTTCAGCATTCCCGACGTCTACGCGAAGCCGCTGATGGCGGAAATGAAAATCGAGGTCGGCGGACAGGCCGATGCGATTGCCGAGCTCGTCGCCTATAAACCGATCCGCGCGCTTCAGAAGACTCCATTCGTGCCGGAGGATTTCACCGGGCCGATGACGGCCTTGGTCGGCGCACGGTTCGGTCTGATATCGGATCAGAAGCCGCCATCGCCGCTTTGGCAGGCCGAGATGCAGCTTCAGGACGTGACGATCAACCGACCCGTCTCCGGTCGGTCCATCGCCAATCTGGCGGGAACGATGCGGATCGACAACGCTCAGGCGGTGCTTCAGGCGGATGCCTTGATCGACGGTTCCAAGATGCGGATCGCCCTGACCGAACCGGTAGACAGCAAGGCCAACGTGAAGCGGACCCGCGAAATCTCCGGAACGCTCGACGACGCCGCCCGGCGGAAGATCGCTCCGGCCCTGTCCGGCATCGTCAGCGGGCCGGTCGGTGTCGACGTTTCGCTGGCGGAAGACGGCAGTCAATCCGTCAAGGCGGACCTCGGCAAGGCTTCGCTGTCGCTCCCGTGGATCGGCTGGAGCAAGGGAGCCGGCATCCCCGCAAAGACACAATTCACCGTCAAGGCAACCGATGGCGTGACCGAGATCGGCGATTTCGACATCGCCGGCGACGGGTTCGGCGCCGCAGGTCGCCTGCGTGTCGATGACGCGGGCCTCGCATCGGCCGAGCTGAACGGTGTGCGCCTTGCCAACGGAGACGATTTCGCCGTCACCATCGATCGGAGCAAGGGCGGTTACACCATTGGCCTGACCGGTGCAGCCGCGGATATCAGGCCGGCGCTGCTCCGAGCCAAGGCGGGATCCGGTTCTGCCGACAGCGGCAATATCAAGGTCAAGGCCCGGCTTGACCGGGTTATGGGCTTCAACGGCGAAGTCTTGTCCAATGTGAATTTCGTCTATTCGACCCGCGGGCAACAGATCGAAGACATCGACTTGTCGGCTTTGACCGGGAGCGGGCAGGCGGTGGTGGCCAAGACCGCCAAATCAGGCGCCGACAATATACTGGAACTGACAACCGGCGACGCGGGCGCGCTGGCGCGCTTTGCCGATATCTATCGCAACATGCGCGGTGGCCTGATGAATCTGAGGTTGCGCGACCGCGGCGCGCGTTCCTGGCGCGGCGCTGTCGATGTGCGGAAATTCTCGCTTGTCGGCGAACAGCGGCTGCAATCCATGGTCTCGACGCCGGCGGGACAGGATGGCCGCAGCCTCAGTCAGGCAGTTCGGCGCGATATCGACGTGAGCACGGCGCGGTTCGAGCGCGGCTTCGCTCAACTCTTCCTGGATCAGGGCACAATCCACGTCGAAAGTGGTGTCCTGCGCGGCGTCGACGTCGGTGCGACATTCCAGGGAACTGTCCGCGATGCGCGGGACCGGATGGACATGACGGGTACATTCATGCCCGCCTACGGGCTGAACCGGCTATTCGGCGAACTGCCGCTGATCGGCGTCCTGCTCGGCAACGGCCGCGATCGCGGCCTGCTCGGCATCACCTTCAAGCTGACCGGGCAATTCACACAACCGCAGCTTACGATCAATCCGTTGTCGATCATCGCGCCCGGCGTCTTCCGCAACATCTTCGAGTTTCAGTGAGAAAGCCGGCCAGGATCCCGGTACTCTTGCCCGAAGCGATCCGAAGCATCCAATAGGCAAAACGCGAGTGGGATGGGAAGCGGCGCTTCCCATCCCGAGGTTTGGCGTCACCCCGATGCGGCTCAAGCCGGCCGCACGAGGATATGCTTTTTCTTGCCGAGCGACAGCTTGATGACGCCGTCGGCGATATCGCTGTGAGCAATGACTCGACGTTCGTCACTGATCGCTTCGTCGTTGATTTTCACGGCACCGCCCTGGACGTGGCGCCGGGCTTCGCCGTTCGAGCCCGCAAGACCGGCGCGCACGATGAGCGTCAGCAATCCGACGCCGGCTTCGAGTTCGGGGGCGGGGACTTCGATCGACGGCAGGTTCTCGGCAAGGGCGCCTTCCTCGAAGGTCTTGCGCGCCGTTTCGGCTGCCTGCTCGGCAGCCGCCCGCCCATGCAGCATGGCGGTGATTTCCGTCGCGAGAATCTTCTTGACCTCGTTGACCTCGGAACCGCCGAGTTTTGCCAGACGACCGATCTCCGTCATCGGCAAGGTTGTGTAGAGCTTCATGAAGCGCACGACGTCCGCATCCTCGGTATTGCGCCAGTATTGCCAGAAATCGTAAGCGCCGAGCATATCGGGGTTAAGCCAGACGGCGCCGCTGATCGACTTACCCATTTTGGCGCCGGATGCGGTTGTCAGAAGCGGCGAGGTGAGGGCGTAGAGCTGGGGCGTGCCCATGCGGTGGCCGAGATCGATGCCGTTGACGATGTTGCCCCATTGGTCCGAGCCGCCCATCTGCAGTCGGCATCCCGTCCGCTTGTGAAGCTCCACGAAATCATAGGCCTGCAGGATCATGTAGTTGAATTCGAGGAACGACAGCGACTGTTCGCGATCAAGGCGCATCTTGACGCTGTCGAACGAAAGCATGCGATTCACCGAGAAGTGGCGTCCGACATCACGCAGGAATTCGAGATAGTTGATGCCAAGCAGCCAGTCCGCATTGTTGATCATCAACGCGTCCTTCGGACCATCACCGTATTTCAGGTAATTGGAGAAGACCGTCTTGATGCTGGCGATGTTGGCCGCAATCGTCTCGGGCGTCATCAGTTGCCGCGCCTCGTCCTTGAAGGACGGATCACCGACCATGCCGGTGCCGCCGCCCATCAGCGAGATCGGCCGGTGCCCGGTTGCCTGTAGCCAATGAAGCATCATGATCTGGATCAGACCGCCGGCGTGAAGGCTCGGCGCTGTGGGATCGAAGCCGATATAGGCAGTCACGGTTTCCGTACGGAACAGTTGGTCGAGCCCGGCATCATCGGAGGTCTGATGGATGAAACCGCGCTCGCTGAGCATATGGAGGAAATCGGACTTGAACTCGGACATGACCTGTTTCTTTCGAGTGGATAGGACGTCTGCGGCCGGCGTTTATCATTGTTTTATCGAAAGTGCACGTTTTTGCTTGGCCGGCGTTTTGTTATGAACGCTACTGCATGTTTCCTTAAATCCTAGCCTTTTAAGGATAAAAACATACAGCGATTCAAAGTGCTACAGCGTCCCTCGCGCGTCTGGCAAGACGCGCGGCGCTGTAGGCGGGACGAGGAAAATTGACTGTGGTTTCCGCCCGCCCCGATCGAGGCAAAACCGTGCGGAGGAACACAATGAGCAAGCTCTTGACGGCAATCGGCCTGATGAGCGGCACGAGTATGGACGGCATCGACGTCGCATTGCTGCGGACCGACGGCGAGGGCGTCGTGGAGAGAGGCCCCTCCGCCGGATACGCCTACGATGCGCGTTTTCGGGAGCGTGTGAAACAAGGGCTCGACGACGCCAAGTCTATCATCGTGCGGAATGAAAGGCCGGCAACGCTCGCGCAGTTAGAACGCGACCTGACACTGCGCCATGCGGAGGCGGTCAGAATATTCCTGCATGAAAACAACCTTTTGCCGGACGATATTGATGTAATCGGTTTCCACGGCCAAACGGTCCTGCACCGCCCCGACGAAGGGTTGACGGTGCAGATCGGCGATGGAGACTTGCTGGCGCGCGAAACACAAATCGACGTCGTCTACGACATGCGGGCTAATGACATGGTGCATGGCGGCCAGGGGGCGCCGCTCATTCCGGCCTATCACGCCGCACTGGCGCACGGCTTGTCGGAGCGGCAAGAGGTCGGCGCGCCCGTCGTCTTCGTCAATATCGGCGGTATCTCCAACATCACTTTCATCGGTGCCGATGGCCGAATCGTCGCCTATGACAGCGGCCCCGGCAACACGCTGATCGACCAGTGGGTGGAGGCCCATGCGGGCATCCCCTATGATCAGGGCGGCATGATCGCGAGCGAAGGTGCCGTGCTCGGCGAACTTGCCGAGCGTTATCTTTCCCATCCCTTTTTCACGGCACAGAAACGCCGCTCGCTCGATCGAAACGACTTTGCGCCGCCCTCAGGCGCGGACGCAAGCCTGGAAGACGGGGCTCGCACACTCGCCTACGTGACCGCCGCAGCCATTCTCAGATCGGCAGCACATCTTCCGGCGGCGCCGGCGACCTATGTGATCTGTGGCGGCGGCCGCCTCAACCCGATCATCATGAAGGATCTGACGAAGCTTGCCGATGCGGCGCATGCCCGGGTGCTTGCCGCTGAAGCGCTGGAACTGAACGGCGATTCGATGGAGGCCGAGGCTTGGGCTTATCTGGCGGTGAGATCATTGCGCGGCTTGCCGTTGACCTATCCCGGAACGACCGGCGTCGGTCGCCCCGTGAGTGGTGGTCGATTGGCATCAAAGGTGATAGATGCCGAAGCAGAACAAGGATGAAGGCACATCGAACGGCCACAACGGCGGCTTCACACCTTTCCTTGTCCTGCTCTAATTATTTCTTCGTACACCGCCAGTAGGATACCTTTGGTGTGTGAGATTTGTGCGGATCCGTGATTCGCAATCGGAACTGTTCGGAAGCTATCGAATGGGTGGTGCGATTTCCCTTCTGGCGGTGAATTTCATCGTCGCCCAGATATTCGTGGTCGCATTTCTCATCATTGCGGCAAAGAGCCGCTCGGGCCGACCGGCGATCTGGATAGCCGCCTGTTTCGCTATCGCCTCCTTGTCGGCGGTGTTTGAAGCCGTTCTGCCCTTCAGCCCGTTTCCCCGCATACTCGCGATCGGCGCTTTCGCCAGCGTCCTCGGCGGCTTCTGCCTGCTTCGCGTCGGACTCGGCCTGTTTTATCAGGTGCCGGTCAGGCCTGCGGCGCTGGCTGCTTTCTTCATCGCTTCGGTCATCGTCGATCTTCTGATTTATGACCTTCCGCGCGGCACCTTGCAGCACGCCTTTTTCTACCAGATGCCTTTCTTCTTCATTCAGGCGTGGTCCGCCTCGGCGATCGTCCGCTCGCGGCGGCGAACCTATGCAGACCGGATCCTGCTCGGGCTCCTGGCTTTGAGCGCAGCCTACTATCTCGCGAAGATCTACGCGGCGATTGCGGCAGGCGCCGGAAGAACGGCAGCCGATTATCTCACCAGCCCGTTCGCGCTGATCTCGCAGGCTCTCGGCGCCATGCTGATCGTCGGAACCGGTCTCGCGATGCTTGGCGTCATGGTCAAGGACATCATCGACGACGCTCGGGCCAGCTCCGAAGTCGATGCCCTCTCCGGCCTCTACAATCGCCGGGGCTTCAGGGAGCGTCTCGGTCCCATGCTGGAAAGGCGCGGCGCGGGCCATCCCGGCGCGCTCATCCTTACCGACCTCGACCATTTCAAGCGGGTGAATGATACATACGGCCACCACACCGGAGATGAGGTGATCCGTCGATTTTCCCGCCTGCTTCTCGATCTGATGCCAAGCCGCGCCGTTGCCGGGCGTCTCGGAGGCGAAGAGTTTGCAGTGTTTCTTCCGCTGACGGGCCTATCGGATGCGCGCGTCCTTGCCCACGGAATCCGCGCGGCGACTGCATCGATGCGGATCGACGGCCTGGCTGAAACGGTGACGGTCTCTGCCAGTTTCGGGGTCACGGCGGTTGCCGCAGGCGAGCCGCTCGAATTGGCCATGCAACGGGCGGACAAGGCTCTCTATGCCGCCAAGGCCGCAGGACGGAACAGGGTGGAGTGCGCCGAAACGCCGGCACATGTCGTGTCGCCTGCGGTCCCGCACTGGGTTGGCCGGAGCTAGGCGCTACGCATTCTCGGCGGTCCTCGCCCGCCGTATTGCGTGCAAGGACCGCTTCATTACTGTCGATCTGTCAACGGATGCGCTTGGCTGCCGGTTCCGGCGTCAATTCGCCGTTGAGACGGCGATCGAGATAATCCTCGCACTCGGCCATCAGGTTCTCGATCTGGCCATTGAAGAAATGGTTGGCACCGGGCACGGTCTTGTGCGTAATCAGGATGCCCTTCTGAGCCTTGAGCTTGTCGACGAGGCCGTTGACGTCCTTCTCGGGGGCTACCTTGTCGGAGTCACCGTTGATGATCAGGCCGGACGAGGGGCAAGGGGCGAGGAACGAGAAGTCGTAGATGTTCGGCTGCGGCGCGACGGCCATGAAACCCTCGATTTCCGGGCGGCGCATCAGCAGTTGCATGCCGATCCAGGCTCCGAAGGAATAGCCGGCAACCCAGCAGCTCTTGGAATCGGGATGCAGGCTCTGGACCCAATCGAGTGCGGAGGCGGCGTCGGAGAGTTCGCCCGCGCCGTGATCGAACTCACCCTGGCTGCGCCCGATGCCGCGGAAGTTGAACCGGAGCGTCGTGAAGCCGCGCTTCTGGAACATGTAGAAAAGCTGATAGACGATCTGGTTGTTCATCGTGCCGCCGAACTGGGGATGCGGGTGCAGAATGATGGCGATCGGGGCGCTCTTCTGTTTCGAAGGCTGATAACGGCCTTCCAGGCGACCGGCTGGTCCGTTGAAGATAATCTCGGGCATTGGCTCTCCGGGAATGTTTCTGGTTCAAATCGCGGTTTCAGTGCCGATCTGTCTTGACGAAAGCAGTCAGGTTTTCTAAAACCCAGTTTAGAACCGTTCAAAACTTCGGTGCGGGCATTCCGCCATGTGCTTCGTCTCATAAGGCAAGCGGCGCGGAAAATTCAAGGAAAATGCAACGGCGCCGATTGTAACGGCCAAGCCATTTGTTCTAGCGAAGGAAACGATGTCGGGACCGCGCATTTATATGGATTGGAACGCCACAGCGCCGCTTTTGGCCGAAGCGCGCGAGGCTTTCCTGTCCGTGGTCGACCGCATCGGCAATCCGTCGTCTGTTCACGGCGAGGGCAGGGCGCTGCGGGCGCTTGTCGAAAGCGCGCGGCGTGACGTCGCTGCGCTTTGTGGCGCGCAAGCCGCCTCAGTCACCTTCACCAGCGGCGCCACCGAGGCCGCCAACATGGTGCTGACCCCGGATTTCCGCATGGGGCGGACGCCGCTCCGGATCGCCAGGCTCTACGCTTCGGCTATCGAACATCCGGCAGTACGCGAGGGCGGGCGTTTCGCGCGCGAAGATGTTTGCGAGGTGCCGGTGACGGCCGCCGGCGTGATCGATTGCGCTGCGCTGGAAGCGCTGCTTGCTTCCCATGATCGTCAAGCTGGGCTGCCGATGGTCACCGTGATGCTCGCCAATAACGAGACGGGCATCGTCCAGCCCATCTCCGAGGTCGCGGCCATCGTTCGCGCCCATGGTGGCCTCCTGGTTGTCGATGTGGTGCAGGCGGCCGGTCGCTTGCCGTTGTCGATCGAGGCGCTAGACGCGGATTTCCTCATCGTTTCATCGCATAAGATCGGCGGGCCAAAAGGTGCGGGCGCGCTCGTGGCGCGTGGCGAAGTCATGATGCCTTCGCCGTTGATCCGTGGTGGCGGACAGGAAAAAGGCCATCGTTCCGGTACGGAAAATGCACCGGCGCTTGTTGGCTTTGGAGCGGCTGCCCGTGCTGCCGCCAACAATATAGAAGAGCGTATGGCCGCCATTGCCGCCTTGCGCGATCGGCTCGAAGCCGAAATGCAGTTGTCGGCGCCGGATGTGATAATCCACGGGCGCGATGTTTCGCGTATCGGCAACACGAGCTTTTTCACGCTTCCGGGTCTCAAGGCCGAAACTGGCCAGATCGCTTTCGACCTCGAAGGCGTAGCGCTTTCGGCGGGATCGGCCTGCTCCTCCGGCAAGGTCGGGCAGAGCCATGTGCTGACGGCGATGGGCTACGACCCCCGCCAGGGAGCGCTGCGTATTTCGATCGGCGAGGCGACGACGGAGGCTGAAATCGAGCGTTGTGCGACGGTGTTCGCGAAAGTGGCGGCCCGCCGTCGCTCGACCGGGCAGGCGGCGTGACGCAAGACGATTGAACGAAATTGCGGAAAAGCAATTTTCCGCTTGGCAAACGGGGTGAAAAGCGCCTTTTAGCCATTACATAAGCGGTGCGCAAAGTTCGCATCGTGTTGACAAGCTGTCGGACCTTGGATCCGGCAAGATTGGAGAACGACATGCCTGCCGTGCAGGAAACCATTGACCAGGTCCGTCAGATCGACGTGGACCAGTACAAATACGGCTTCGAAACGCATATCGAGATGGACAAGGCGCCGAAGGGCCTGTCCGAGGACATCATTCGCTTCATTTCGGCCAAAAAGAACGAACCGGAATGGATGCTTGAATGGCGTCTCGACGCCTATCGCCGTTGGCTCACAATGGATGAGCCGAGCTGGGCGCGTGTCCGTTACCCGAAGATCGACTTCAACGAAATTCACTACTACGCCGCGCCGAAGGGCACGACGGGGCCGAGATCCCTCGAAGAGGTCGATCCGGAACTGCTCAAGGTCTACGAAAAGCTCGGCATCCCGCTCAAGGAGCAGGAAGTCCTTGCCGGCGTGCAGAAGTCGAGGATTGCCGTCGATGCAGTGTTCGACTCCGTCTCGGTCGTGACCACCTTCAAGGAAGAGCTGAAGAAGGCCGGCGTGATCTTCATGTCGATCTCGGAAGCGATCCGCGAGCATCCGGATCTGGTCAGGAAGTACCTCGGCTCGGTCGTTCCGCCGACGGACAACTTCTATGCGACGTTGAACTCAGCCGTATTCACCGACGGTTCCTTCGTCTACGTGCCGAAGGGCGTGCGGTGCCCGATGGAGCTTTCGACCTATTTCCGCATCAACGAGAAGAACACGGGCCAGTTCGAGCGTACGCTGATCATCGCCGACGAAGGCGCCTATGTCTCCTATCTCGAAGGCTGCACGGCGCCGCAGCGCGACGAGAACCAGCTTCATGCCGCTGTCGTTGAATTGATCGCGCTCGACGAGGCCGAGATCAAATATTCGACGGTGCAGAACTGGTATCCGGGCGACAAGGAGGGCAAGGGCGGCATCTACAATTTCGTCACCAAGCGTGGCGATTGCCGCGGCAAGAACTCCAAGATCTCCTGGACGCAGGTCGAAACCGGCTCGGCGATCACCTGGAAATATCCGTCCTGCATTCTGCGCGGCGACGGCTCGCGCGGCGAGTTCTATTCGATCGCCGTGTCCAACGGTCACCAGCAGGTTGACTCGGGCACCAAGATGATCCACCTCGGCAAGAACACGTCGAGCCGCATCATTTCGAAGGGCATCGCCGCTGGCGTTTCGGACAACACCTATCGCGGTCAGGTTTCGGCCCACCGCAAGGCGGAGAACGCCCGCAACTTCACCCAGTGCGACTCGCTCCTGATCGGCGACAAGTGCGGTGCGCATACG
The DNA here is from genome assembly GCF_030124325.1 of Sinorhizobium sp. 8-89. Classification (GTDB taxonomy): domain Bacteria; phylum Pseudomonadota; class Alphaproteobacteria; order Rhizobiales; family Rhizobiaceae; genus Sinorhizobium. Next base: position 173,792 of record NZ_JASKLR010000002.1, on the reverse strand, counting down.
GTGCCCTATATCGAGGCGAAGAATTCGACCGCACAGTTCGAACACGAGGCGACGACGTCCAAGATTTCCGAGGACCAGCTGTTCTACTGCCTGCAGCGCGGCATTCCGGAAGAAGCGGCGATCGCGCTGATCGTCAACGGCTTCGTCAAGGAAGTCATTCAGGAACTGCCGATGGAATTTGCCGTCGAGGCGCAGAAGCTGATCGGCATCTCGCTGGAAGGCTCCGTGGGCTAAGGCCTCGACCACCTATCGAAAAAACGCGCACGGGACTTGCGCGCAAAAAACTATTCGCTTCCGAAGAGGACGATTGAAAATGCTTGAAATCAAGAACCTGCACGCACGCATCGCCGAAGACGGCACCGAGATCATCCGCGGGCTGAACCTGACCGTGAAGGCGGGTGAAGTCGCCGCCATCATGGGACCGAACGGCTCGGGCAAGTCGACGCTGTCTTACATTCTTTCCGGACGCGAAGACTATGAAGTGACCGAGGGCGATATCCTTTATAACGGGGAAAGCATCCTGGAGCTCGATGCTTCCGAGCGTGCGGCGAAGGGCATCTTCCTCGCCTTCCAGTACCCGGTCGAAATCCCCGGCGTCGCCACCATGCAGTTCCTGAAGGTGGCAATGAACGAGCAGCGCAAGTATCGCGGCGAGGACGAACTGACGACGCCGGAATTCATGCGCCGCGTCAAGGAAGCCGCTGCCGAGCTCAAGATCGCTCCGGAAATGCTGCGCCGGCCTCTGAACGTCGGCTTCTCCGGTGGTGAGAAGAAGCGCGCGGAAATCCTGCAGATGGCGCTGCTGGAGCCGAAACTGTGTGTGCTCGACGAAACCGACTCCGGTCTCGACATCGACGCGCTCAAGGTGGTGGCCGATGGCGTCAATGCGCTGCGTTCGCCGGATCGCGCCGTTATCGTCATCACACACTACCAGCGCCTGCTCGACTATATCGTTCCGGATACCGTCCACGTCCTCTACAAGGGTCAGGTCATCAAGTCGGGCGACAAGACGCTGGCGCATGAACTCGAAGCCAAGGGCTATGCGGATCTCATCGAGGCGGCAGCCTGACGCCTGTTGAAGGAGTGTTCGAATGAATATGCAACAGGCTATCAAGATGACGGCCGCCGAAACGGCGCTCGTCGATGCCTATACCGCTCAGATCGGCGATCTGCCGGGCGATGGGGCCGTGCTGTCGCTCCGCGACACGCTCGTTCATGAGCTGCGGACTGCCGGATTGCCGACGCGACGCATCGAGTCCTGGCACTATACGGACCTGCGCACGTTGCTGCGCGCGGTGCCCGCGGCCGATCCGTCCGCCTTCGCCGACAGGGTCGAGGCCGTCGTTCCGGGTTCGTCCGTGCTTGCCGTTCGCAGCGGCCAGGCCGACCTCAAGAGCCTTCCCAAGGGTGTGACGGCACGATCCTATACCGAAAGCCTGCTTGATGGTTCGGCGGTAGTCGGTCTCACCGTGCTCGGCGCGGACGACGCAATCGGCCGGATCAATGGCGGGCTCGTTCGCGGCGGTCTCGAAATCGCGGTTGCCGAAAATGTCGAGCTGGAAGCGCCGCTCGAGATTCAGGTCGTCCAGAGCCACGGTCAGGCGCACACGCGTTTTCCGGTGTTCTTCGGTGCCGGCGCCAAGGCGACGGTGATCGAGCGGCACCTGTCGACGAACGCGGAAGCAAGCTTCGTTTCCACGGTGAGCGATGTGACGCTCGCCGAACGCGCCGATGTGATCTGGATCATTCTGCAGCAGCAGGGCCTGGCGGACACGCATCTTGGACAGATCCGCTTCGACCTCGGCAAGGACGCCAAGCTGCACCTCTTCGTCATCAATGCCGGCGGCAAGCTGGTGCGCCAGGAAATCCACGGCAAGGCGAGCGGCGAGGGCGCCGATTTGACGTTGCGCGGCATCAACCTGCTTGGCGGCGAGAGCCACACGGACGTGACCTTCACGCTCAGCCACGACGTGCCGCATACGACCTCGAGCGAGATCATCCGCAACGTCGTCTTCGACCGGGCAAAAGGCGTATTCCAGGGTAAGATCCTGGTCGCCAAGGACGCGCAGAAGACCGATGCGAAGATGTCGTGCAACACGTTGCTCTTGTCCGACGACGCGGATTTCTCGGCGAAGCCGGAGCTCGAAATCTTCGCCGATGACGTGCAGTGCGGTCACGGCGCAACGGTGATCGATATCGATCACACGCAACTCTTCTATATGCTCGCCCGCGGTATTCCGGAGAACAAGGCCCGCGCGATGCTCGTCAACGCTTTCGTGGCCGAGATCGTTGAAGAGCTGGAAGATGACGAAGAGCTGGTCGAGGCGCTCGAAGGCATAATCTCAGCCTGGCTCGAAAAACACGCCTGATTGGACAAAGACATGGAACACACGGTGCCGGTGCCGGCCTACGACGTCGAGACGATCAGAAAGGATTTCCCGATCCTTTCGCGGATGGTCTATGGCAAGCCGCTTGTCTATCTCGACAACGGTGCATCGGCGCAGAAGCCCCAGCTCGTCATCGACGCCGTGGCTCATGCCTATTCCAATGAATATGCCAACGTCCATCGCGGCCTGCATTTCCTCTCCAATGCCGCGACGGAAGCCTACGAGGCGGCGCGCGAGAAGGTTCGCCGCTTTCTGAACGCGCCATCGGCTGACAACATCATCTTTACGAAGTCCTCGACCGAGGCGATCAATACGGTTGCCTACGGCTACGGCATGCCGAAGCTCGGAGAGGGGGACGAGATCGTCATCTCGATCATGGAGCATCACTCCAACATCGTTCCCTGGCACTTCATCCGCGAAAGGCAAGGCGCGAAGCTCGTCTGGGCGCCCGTCGACGAGGACGGCGCGTTTCACATCGATGACTTCGTCAAATGCCTGACGGAACGGACAAAGCTCATCGCCATCACCCATATGTCGAACGCTCTCGGTACGGTTGTGCCGGTGAAGGAAATCTGCCGCATCGCCCGTGAGCGCGGCATTCCGGTGCTCGTCGACGGCAGCCAGGGTGCGGTGCATATGCCGGTCGATGTTCAGGACATTGATTGCGACTGGTACGTGATGACCGGCCACAAACTCTACGGTCCGTCCGGCGTCGGCGTGCTCTACGGCAAGATGGATCGCCTGAAGGAGATGCGGCCTTTCATGGGCGGCGGCGAGATGATCGAGGAAGTAACCGAGGACCGGGTTACCTACAACGATCCGCCACATCGCTTCGAAGCCGGTACGCCACCGATCGTCCAAGCGATCGGCCTCGGCTACGCGCTCGACTACATGGAAATGATCGGCCGCGACGCGATCAGGGCGCATGAGGCGGATCTCACCGCCTATGCGCGTGAGCGGCTGTCGGCAGTCAACTCGCTCAGGGTCTTTGGCGATGCGCCCGGCAAGGGAAGCATTTTTTCATTCGAAATCGCTGGCATTCACTCGCATGACATTTCGATGGTGATCGACCGTGCCGGCGTTGCTGTCAGAGCGGGGACACATTGTGCGCAGCCGCTCTTGAAACGCTTCGGAGTCACCTCCACATGCCGTGCGTCTTTCGGCCTCTACAATACGCGGGCCGAAGTCGATGCGCTGGCCGATGCGCTGGATCATGCGCGGAAGTTTTTCGCGTAGGGCGGGACGCGGAAAATATGTGCGGTTTTCCGCCCGCATCCCGCTCTGACTTGTTAAAATCGATCGTTCATGATTTTCGGTCAAATCGATCCAAAATCGTGGTGATCTAAGGAGGCCGATATGAGCCTGGACGCAACGGAAGAAAAGATCGATGTCCGCGAGGGCATCGTGCATTCGGCCATGCCCGCCGAAGAACTGGCGCGCCTCAGCGATGACATCATCGCCGCTTTGAAGACGGTCTACGATCCGGAAATCCCGGCCGACATCTTCGAACTCGGACTCATCTACAAGATCGACATCGAAGACGACCGGATGGTGAAAATCGAGATGACGCTGACGGCGCCCGGTTGCCCCGTTGCCGGAGAAATGCCGGGTTGGGTCGAGAACGCTGTCGGCGCTGTCGAGGGTGTCTCAGGCGTCGAAGTGACTATGACGTTCGATCCGCCATGGACGCCGGACCGCATGTCGGAAGAGGCGCAGGTCGCGCTCGGCTGGTACTGAGCCTCATATTGATCCGTTAAGACGCGGGCATTACATTAGATTCTGGAAGGCGCCGGGCCTTTACCCCGGCGACGTGAAGGAGAAGAAGCCGATGGGCTTTGCCATAATGAGCTTGACCGATGCCGCCGCGGGCCGCGTGCGGTCGATCGTTGAGAATGCTGGAGGCGATGCCAAGGGCATCCGCGTCAGCATCAAGAAGGGCGGTTGCGCCGGCATGGAATATGCCGTCGATCTCGTGACCGAGCCAAACAGCAAGGACGACTTGGTCGAACATCTGGATGCGAAGGTCTGGGTCGCGCCCGAGGCCGTGCTTTACCTGCTCGGCACTCAGATGGATTTCGAAGTGACGCCGTTGCGCTCCGGTTTCACCTTCAACAACCCGAACCAGACGTCCGCCTGCGGCTGCGGCGAGTCCGTCGAACTGAAGCCGGCGGATCTGGCGGTGCTTGCGGCCAAGGGCGATGCCGTGGTTCGCGCGAACTGAGAGTTCACGTAACCGGTGGATTGAAAGCCCGGCTTCTTGCCGGGCTTTTTCGTTGCTGTTCGAAGCCGTCCTTGCTCGATAACTTCGTCTCTGAAGGGCGGGGTGTGCGAAGGCACACTCCGCCGCGTCATTTCATTCCGCCGCTTCGGCGTAGCTCTCGATCGGCGGGCAGGTGCAGACGAGGTGGCGGTCGCCATAAACGTTGTCGACGCGGTTGACCGGCGACCAGTACTTGTCGACCCGGAAGGCGCCCGGCGGGAAGCAGGCCTGTTCGCGAGAATAGGGTCTGTCCCAATCGCCGACGAGGTCTTCGACCGTGTGAGGCGCGTTCTTCAGCGGATTGTTGACTTTGTCCATCCGGCCTTCCTCGATGGCGCGGGCTTCCTCGCGGATCGCCAGCATCGCATCGCAGAAGCGGTCGAGTTCCGCTTTGGTTTCCGACTCTGTCGGCTCGATCATCAGCGTGCCGGCGACCGGCCAGCTCATGGTCGGCGCGTGGAAGCCGCAGTCGATCAATCGCTTGGCGACGTCGTCGACCGTAACGCCCGCGCTGTCGGCGAGCGGACGCGTGTCGATGATGCATTCATGCGCAACGCGACCCTTTGCCGACTTGTAGAGCACATCGTAAGCACCCTTCAGTCGCGCGGCGATGTAGTTGGCGTTAAGAATCGCCACCTTGGTCGCTTGGGTCAGGCCTTCGCCACCCATCATCAGGCAGTAGCTCCAGGAGATCGGCAGGATCGAGGCCGAACCGAAAGGAGCCGCCGATACTGCCCCCTCATGCCCGTCCGTTTCCGGATGACCGGGGAGGAAGGGAGCGAGATGCGCCTTTACCCCGATCGGCCCCATGCCCGGGCCGCCGCCCCCGTGCGGAATGCAGAAGGTCTTGTGCAGATTCAGGTGGCTGACGTCCGAGCCGATGTCGCCCGGCCGGGCAAGACCGACCATGGCATTCATGTTGGCGCCGTCCATATAGACTTGGCCGCCATGCTTGTGAACGATCTCGCAGACCTCGCGGACGTTCTCCTCGAACACGCCATGCGTGGACGGGTACGTGATCATGCAGCAGGAGAGATTGTCCGCATATTGCTCGGCTTTGGCGCGGAAATCGTCCATGTCGATTTCGCCGATGTCGCTAACCTTGACGACCACCACCTTCATGCCGGCCATCTGCGCGGACGCAGGATTGGTGCCGTGCGCCGAGGTCGGGATGAGGCAGACGTCGCGATGGCCGTTGCCGTTGGCGATATGATAGGCGCGGATCGTCAAAAGGCCGGCATATTCACCTTGCGCTCCCGAATTCGGCTGCATCGAAATCGCGTCATATCCGGTGACGGCGCAAAGCTTTTGCGACAGATCCTCGATCATGTGGCGATAGCCGAGCGCCTGGTCCGCCGGAGCGAAGGGATGAATTTCGGAAAACTCCGGCCAACTGATCGGCAGCATCTCAGCCGTGGCGTTGAGCTTCATCGTGCAGGAGCCGAGCGGGATCATCGCCCGGTCGAGCGCGAGGTCCCGGTCCGCGAGGCGGCGGATGTAGCGCGTCATCTCGCTTTCGGCGCGGTTCATGTGGAAGATCGGATGGGTGAGATACTCGCTGGTGCGCAGCAGCGGCTGCGGCAGGCGATAGCCCGGCTCGAACTCTTCCACCTTGAAATCGCCGCCGAAGGCACGCCAGACGGCCTCAAGCGTCACGGGCCGCGAGCGTTCGTCGAGGCTTATCCCGATCTTCGTGTTGCCAATCTTGCGAAGGTTCACTTCCTCGGCGACCGCCGTCTTCAGGATGATGCCCTGCAGCTTTCCGACCTCGACGGTGATCGTGTCGAAGAAGACATCCGGCTCGACGGTGTAGCCAAGCTTTTCCAGTCCCATCGCGAGACGCACCGTCTTCTGGTGGACGCTCTGCGCAATCGCCTTGATGCCCTTCGGGCCGTGGAAGACGGCATACATCGACGCCATCACCGCAAGCAGTACCTGCGCCGTGCAAATGTTGGACGTCGCCTTTTCGCGGCGAATGTGCTGTTCGCGCGTCTGCAGCGACAGACGGTAGGCGCGGTTGCCGCGCGAATCGATCGAAACGCCAACGAGGCGGCCGGGCATAGAACGCTTGTAGGCGTCCTTGACGGCCATATAGGCCGCGTGCGGACCGCCATAGCCGACAGGGACGCCGAAACGCTGCGTCGAGCCGACAGCGATATCGGCGCCCATTTCGCCGGGGGACTTTAGCAACGCCAGCGCCAACGGATCGGCGGCAACAGCTGCGATCGCGCCTTGCTCGTGCAGCTTGGAGATCAGCGCCGTGAAATCGCGGACGTGACCGTAGGTGCCCGGATACTGGAAGATCGCGCCAAAGACATTGGCAACATCGAGATCTGCGAAGGGGTCGCCTACGACCACTTGCCAGCCGAGCGGTGCGGCGCGGGTCTTCAGAAGGGCGATCGTCTGGGGATGGCAATTCTCGTCGACGAAAAAAGTTTTTGCCTTGGACTTCGCGACGCGCTCGGCCATCGCCATGGCTTCGGCGGCGGCCGTCGCCTCGTCGAGCAGCGAAGCGTTCGCGACATCGAGGCCCGTCAGATCGCAGACCATCGTCTGATAGTTGAGCAGGGCCTCGAGCCGGCCTTGGCTGATCTCGGGCTGATAAGGCGTATAGGCCGTGTACCAGGCCGGGTTTTCCAAAATGTTGCGCTGGATGACCGGCGGCGTAATCGTGCCGTAATAGCCCTGGCCGATCAGCGAGACCAGTTTCTGGTTGCGGTTCGCCGTTTCGCGCAGCTTGTCGAGCGCCTCGCGTTCGGTCATCGGCGTGCCCCAGACGAGCGGCGTCTTTTGCCGGATCGCCGGGGGAACCGTATCGTCGATGAGGGCGTCAAGGCTCGGATAGCCGACGACCTTCAGCATCTCTTCCATTTCCGCGGGCGAGGGGCCGATGTGACGCCGATTGGCGAAATCGTAAGGCTTGTAGTCGGTAAAGGTGAAGTCTTTCGGCATGCTCATCAGGCGACGAGCTCCTTGTAGGCCGCTTCATCGAGAAGGGCGTTGGCCGCACTCGGATCGGCGAGTTTCAGCTTGAAGAACCACGCCGCACCCTGCGGATCGCTATTGACGAGCGACGGGTCGTCGACGATCGCCTGGTTGACCTCGATGATCTCCCCGTCGAGCGGACAATAAACGTCGGAGGCCGCCTTCACGGATTCGACCGTCGCAGCCGAATCGCCTTTGGCGAAGGAGGCGCCCGCTTCCGGCAGTTCCACGAAGACGAGATCGCCGAGCTGACCGGCGGCATGCTCGGTGATGCCGACGGTCGCGACGTCACCTTCGATCTTCAGCCATTCGTGTTCTTCCGTAAATTTCAGCATTAGCGCGCTCTCCTGATCAGCGTTTGTAGGTTTGTTTGACAAAGGGCAGGGCGGCGACGGCAAGCGGCAGATATTTGCCCCGCACCTCCGCAAATAGTTTCGTGCCGTTGCCGGCGTGGGCCGCATCGACGTAACCCATCGCAATTGGGCCATCGACGCTGGGGCCGAACCCGCCGGAGGTGACGGTACCCACCGTCATATTGCCCTCGGCATCCGCAAAAACCTTGGCCCCGCCGCGAACGGGTGCGCGACCTTCGGGCTTCAACCCGACGCGGCGGCGCTTGGCTCCGTTGGCAAATTCAGCTAGGATGCGCTCAGCGCCGGGGAAACCACCGGCGCGATCACCGCCCGCGCGGCGGCTCTTCTGAATCGCCCATTCGAGCGCCGCCTCCACCGGCGTCGTGCCAGTGTCGATGTCGTTGCCGTAAAGGCAAAGGCCCGCCTCGAGGCGAAGCGAATCGCGGGCACCGAGGCCGATCGGCATGACGTCCGGATGTTCGAGCAGTCGCTGCGTCACATCGACGGCCGAGTCGACGGGAATGGAGATTTCAAAACCGTCCTCGCCGGTGTAGCCGGAGCGGGAGATGATGCAGGCCACGTCGTGTAGATCGGCTTCCGCCACGTCCATGAAACGCATGGCGGCGACATCGGCCCAGAGCTCGCAGAGCACGGCTTCCGCGCGCGGCCCCTGCAGTGCTACAAGCGCGCGATCATCGAGCATTGTGACGTCGCAGGTATCGCCGAGCCCCTTCTTCAGATGGTCGAAATCCGCATCCTTGCAGGCGGCGTTGACAATGAGAAAGAGATGGTCGCCGCGATTGGTTATCATCAGATCATCGAGAATGCCGCCTTCATTGTTTGTGAAAAGGCCATAGCGTTGGCGGCCCTCTGCCAGGCCGAGGACATCGACTGGCACCAGTTTTTCGAGCGCCAGCGCCGCGTCCTCGATACGGCCGGATTTCGGCCGCACGATGATCTGGCCCATGTGCGACACATCGAAGAGGCCCGCTGCCGCACGGGTGTGCAGGTGTTCCTTGAGCACGCCTTCCAGATATTGCACCGGCATGTCGTAGCCGGCAAAGGGCACCATGCGCGCACCGAGCGAAAGGTGCAACGCGTGCAGCGGCGTGTGCTTCAAATGGGAGATCTCTTCCAAATCCGGCCTCCAGGTCTGGCGCATCTCGCGCCGGCTCACACTACCGGCGTCGAACGCCGACAATTTTGAGCCCCCTCTGTCCCTTTGCCTGAGATTGTTATCCCTTCGGCGAGCGTAAACGCTTCTCTCCAGAGTCCTACCGGCACCTTGCTGGTCCTTTGGCCTGAGAGTTTCCGGGGCGGTTGCTCCTTCGGCACCGGACTAAACCGGCTTCTCCCAACAAGATCGTTCCCAGATAACGGCGAAGCCCGGATTTTGGCAAGAGCCTATGTCGCGACCAAACACATTTTTGTCGCCGTGGCTTCATCATTGGCGATAGCGACCTGCGGCAATTCGGCCTTTGCAATTCCTCCCGGTTGGGGGTAACCAAGAGGGGACTATGGCAAGGCGCGTGGATAAATGGCGGATTGCGGTGCGGGTGCTCGCCGCCTTTGCGCTCGTTTTCCTGTCTTTCGCCCACAAGCCGGCTCTCTCCAAAGCACCAAACCCGGCGGTTGCCGTCGACTATCTGCTGCCCGACGGCACATTCGCGGATATCTGCTTCGGCGCGGAAGGCGTCGATCATGATACCGGACAGGACAGCTCGTCCGGGATCGCGCCCATTTGCGAAGCCTGCAGGCTGGCCGGATCGGTGCTGTTGCCGGCGCCGCCCGAACAAGGCGCGCCCGCCGAAAACGGCAACTGGTTTGCCAAGGCGCCTATCCGCAAGGCCGAAGTGGCGCTTACTCCCCTGCGGCTGCTGCCGCCGTCACGCGGGCCCCCAACATCCGTCGTAACCTTCTCCTGACGCATTCCATTTTTCATTCGGCCGCCGAGGCGGCATTGACCACGAAGGCCCGAGGTTAGAGGCCGCGTGGTTTGGAGATTACGACATGACCAAGACCAAATTCATCCTGCTTGCCGCCAGCCTCTCGCTTGCCGCCGCAGGCATGGCGCATGCGCACGCTACCTTCGAAAACAACCGTGCGCCCGTCGAAACGACCTTCAAGGCTGTTCTCCAGGTCCCGCACGGCTGCGACGGCAAGGCGACGACGGAAGTGCAAGTGAAGCTGCCGGAAGGCTTTGTCTTCGCCAAACCGCAACCGAAGCCCGGCTGGGAACTGGAAATCGTCAAGGGCGACTACCAGAAGACCTATGACAATCACGGAACCGAGGTTTCGTCCGGACCGGTGGAAATTCGTTGGAAGGGCGGCAATCTGCCCGACGAGTTCTACGACACCTTCACCGTCCGGGGCAAACTGTCCGGCTTCGACAAGGAGACGGTTCTCGCCTTTCCGACAACGCAGCTTTGCGGCACCGAGGGCAAAGTGGTTTGGGATCAGGTGGCGGCCGAAGGTCAGAACGCTCATGAACTCAAGAGCCCGGCGCCGACCATAACCGTGACGCTCGCAGGCGGCCAACATGCCCACGGTGGGCATGGCAAGCATCAGATGGCCGGCGGTCCGATCGAGTCCGGTGACCTCGAAATCTCCGGCGGCGCCGTCAAGGCGATGCTGCCCGGCGCAAAGGTCGGCGGTGGCGGCCTTGTCGTCAAGAACACCGGCAGCTCCGACGATCGGCTCGTCGCGGTCGAAAGTCCGGCCGCGGGGCGGGTCGAGCTGCACGAAATGACGATGGAAAACGAGGTCATGAAGATGCGCAAGCTCGAGGACGGCATCGCCATTCCGGCCGGAGCGACGGTCGAACTCACAAGCGGCAGCCTGCACCTGATGTTCATGGAGGTGAAGAAGCCGTTTGCCGAGGGCGACACTGTTCCGGTGACGCTCACCTTCGAAAAGGCGGGCAAGGTCGACTACGTGCTGCCGGTCGGCGCTGCCACGGGCCGCCACAAGCACAAATAGGATCCGGCTCGACCGTCAAGCGCGCTGAATGAACTGATCGAGGATGGCGGCGATCTCATCGCCGCTTTCCTTTTCGTCGCCGGCGGGTTCGTCCTGCCGGCTTCCCCGTTTACCGTCGCGCTCTTCGCTCTGCCTGTATTCGAGATAGCAGCGCAGCGCTTCGGCCTGTGTCTGCTGCGGCGGTCGGCCGCCGGCGCTGATCAGCATCAGGCCGAGAGGCAGGGCGCCCTTCACCTTCGCGACCAGTTCCGGCGCGCTCTGTTCCTGCCGACGCGCCGAAAGCAACGTGATCACCTCGTCGGTCGGGCCGTCACCGCGCACGCGAGCGGAAGGCTTGACGGCTTCCGCCGCGTAGGCCGCCGTTGTCGCGGAGATGGTAACGACCTGGGTCAAGATGTTCCGCCTCGCCAGCGCTCAATGCGCCCTTTCCTTCAGACCTCAACGATCCTTCTTCTGTGCCAGATTTCGCTTGCGAGCCGGTGAAATCGGGCGGGGGAATTTTACGCAAATCGTAACGTTTGCGGCTTTCGGCGCGGCTCGCGAAAAAATCACGTGACGCCACATGCGCGAGAACATGTCGAAGAACCGGCTGGCGATCCTGCCCGGTCTCACGCACTACGGCATCTTCGTGTCACCTAACCTCTTGGGCCCTGTCCTTCCTCGACGGCGAGAGCAGCTCAAAGAAGGAGGCGGAAGAGGCCGAGGGAAAGCAGGCGACCACATCCAGGCCGCCCGCTGCGATGTGCTGCCTCGTTCGGGAGCAAATCTTTTTCTATACCTTCGGTTGAGCAACATAGTACAATCACAGTCGCAATAAAAAAGGGGGACGCCAGATCCTGCGCAAATGCAAGAGCATCGGGGGACGTCACTCAGCAGGAAAGGACGAAGGGTCAATGCGCGTGATCGTGTTATTGCTAGCGCTCTCTGTACTGTGCGCGTGCTCGCAAACCGGAAGGTCCACCACCATCGACCGGTACGAACGCGGGGAGGGGGACTATTATCCGGGAATCGTTCCGCCGACTCCATTCTAGAAATATTTCCCGAACCCTAGGGAAAGTAGAGTGGCCGCAGGAAGGCTCATGAGCGGTCTTCCTGCGCCGCTTTGCTGCGTCGATTGAATGGACGTGCACGCTCACTCCTGCCGCACGAGAGGATGCCTGCAGACGGTGGAGCGATACGTCTCCCACCACCGTTATGGCTGCGCCGGTCGCTGAGCATGTGAAAGAATGGCTCGTGGTCACCGGCAGGGAATTGATCCCGCGCCAAGGCCGGAATATCAATGATCGTCAATCCGTTAGCAAAGGTACGAGGCCTATGCGCAAGATCCTGTTGTTGCTCGCAGTCGTGACTCTCGCGGCGTGCACGAAGACCGTCCACGTCGGAGGCGAAGGGGAGTATTACCAGGGTATCGTCCCGCCGCGCTAATTGCAGGAGGCCTCCTCTAACCGGCACCTGCCGTTGAAGGCGACTGGTCCGGGCGCTCGAAGCACATACTCCTCGTAATTAGATCAATAGAGATTGCGGATCGCGAGCAACTCCGATGGTCGGATTTTGCGCGTCAGCATTCTTGCGTCCTTTTCCAAGGAAAGCGGCAATTGACGGCACGGCCCGTCAGCCGCCGGGCCGGTCCCTGCGTCATCCTTCCGCCAGAACCTCGCCGAGATAGCCGCGCGCCTTGGCACGAGGTCGTCACCTATGTCTTAGGTACGTCCCCTATGTCTTCGGGCTGGACAATGAAAGCCTTGGTGGAGTCGAAGGGAGTCGAACCCTCGACCTCCGCAGTGCGATTGCGGCGCTCTCCCAACTGAGCTACGACCCCAGCATTTCAAGTGTATAAGAGAATTCGGCGGGACGCGCCAGTGTCTTCGTGACCGCACGTCAAGGCATTAAATCTGAACGGACGACCGTGTTCTGGAAGTGGTGGTCATTAGGTCATGACCACATCGCCAATCGATTTTCCGGACGACGGTCGCCAGTTCCGGATTGATTCTGCTTGTATCCTCGCGCCCGTCCTCTGTGATGACAATCCCGTTGTTCTTCTGCAAAGCATTCCGGGCGCCGAAGCGCCCGGAAGGGATCGTTTTTGCCTCGGCGGGCGGCGACTTGATTGAGGCGCTACTCGCCTCAGCTGCACCCGCTCGTTGCACCGCATGTGTCGCACTTCTCGCAGGTGCCGTTACGGACCATCGTGAAGTTCTGGCACTCGGAGCACATGTTGCCGGTATAGCCCTGCATGATCGAGCGGGCGCGGCGTTCCGCCTCGACTTTCTTGGCATCGGCCTTGGCGGATGCGGCTTCCGCGGCGGCCTTGTCGGAGAAGAGGGCAGTTACCTCCTGTTCGACTTCTTCGGCAATCTCCTCGGCGAGTTCCGCGGCGCGCTCTTCATAGTCGCGCTTGAAGGCCAGGACTTCCGATGTAGCAGCCGCTACCGCCGGTTCCAGCTTGCGGACGGCGTTGCCGGCGATCGAGGTGACCGTGGCGCCGCCGGAGGCGCGCGCCGGTGCGGCGGTCGAGGCACCCTTAGGCTCGGAGAGCTGGCGATCGGCCGTGCCGCCGACGATGGTCGGCTTGTAGCCGCGGGTCCAACCGGTCGAGACGAGGTTGGTCTTGCCTTCCTGGATGCCGCGGCCGAGCGCGGTGTTGCCGAAGTCGGACGTGTCGACATGAGCAAGATCGTGGCGGCCGAGATAGGAGACGGCAAGTTCACGGAACACGTAGTCGAGGATCGACGTCGCGTTCTTGATCGCGTCATTGCCCTGAACCATGCCAGCCGGCTCAAACTTGGTGAAGGTGAAGGCCTCCACATATTCTTCGAGCGGCACGCCATATTGCAGGCCGAGCGAGATGGCGATGGCGAAGTTGTTCATCATCGCGCGGAAGGCGGCGCCTTCCTTATGCATGTCGATGAAGATCTCGCCCAAGCGGCCGTCGCCGAATTCGCCGGTGCGCAGATAGACCTTGTGGCCGCCGACGATCGCCTTCTGGGTATAGCCCTGGCGGCGGTTCGGCAGTTTTTCACGGGCGCGGATGACTTTCTCGATGACGCGCTCGACGATCTTCTCGGTGACGGCGACTGCCTGGGCAGCGGCCGGCGCCTGCATCAGCTCTTCGATCGCTTCCTCTTCCTCGTCGTCCTCGATCAGCGAGGCGTTAAGCGGCTGCGACAGCTTGGAACCGTCGCGGTAAAGCGCATTCGCCTTCAGCGCGAGCTTCCAGGAGAGCATGTAGGCGTTCTTGCAATCCTCGACGGTCGCTTCGTTCGGCATGTTGATCGTCTTGGAGATCGCACCCGAGATAAAGGGCTGGGCGGCCGCCATCATGCGGATATGGCTTTCGACCGAGAGGTAGCGCTTGCCGATCTTGCCGCATGGGTTGGCGCAATCGAACACCGGCAGGTGCTCGGCCTTGAGGAACGGCGCGCCTTCCAGCGTCATCGCGCCGCAGACATGGATATTGGCGGCTTCGATATCCTTCCTAGAGAAACCCAGGTGCTCAAGCAGGTTGAAGTCGATGGAGGCAAGCTGCTCATCGGTGACTTTCAGCGTGCCCTTGAGGAAATCGGCGCCGAGCGTCCACTGGTTGAAGACGAACTTGATGTCGAAGGCGGCCTTCAGCGCAGCGTTGACGGCCTCGATTTTCTCATCGGTGAAGCCCTTGGCCTTGAGCGTCGTCGGGTTGATTGCCGGCGCCTGGTTGAGGTTGCCATGGCCGACGGCATAGGTCTCGATCTCGGCGATCTGGCTTTCCGAGTAGCCGAGCGTGCGCAGCGCTTCCGGCACGGCTCGGTTGATGATCTTGAAGTAGCCGCCGCCGGCGAGCTTCTTGAACTTGACCAGTGCGAAATCGGGTTCGATGCCGGTGGTGTCACAATCCATGACGAGGCCGATCGTGCCGGTCGGCGCGATCACAGTTGCCTGGGCATTGCGATAGCCGTGCTTCTCGCCGAGCTCGACGGCCTTGTCCCAAGCGCTCTTGGCGTGTGCGATCAGCTCCTGGTCAGGGCAATCACCGTGGACGAGCGCCACCGGATTGACCGACAGGCTCTCATAGCCCGTGGTCTCGCCATAGGCCGCGCGGCGGTGGTTGCGCATGACGCGCAGCATGTTGTCGCGGTTCGGTGCGAAGCCCGGAAAGGGGCCTAGCTTGGCCGAGATCTCGGCCGAAGTGGCATAGGCGATGCCGGTCATGATGGCGGTCAGGGCACCGGCGATGGCGCGACCTTCGGCCGAGTCGTAGGGAATGCCGGACGACATCAGAAGGCCGCCGATATTGGCGTAGCCGAGGCCGAGCGTGCGGTACTCGTAGGAGAGTTCGGCGATCTCGCGGGACGGGAACTGCGCCATCATCACCGAGACTTCGAGCACGATCGTCCAGAGGCGGACGGCATGCTCGTAGTCGCCGATGTTGATCCGCTTGGTGGCGGCATCCTTGAACTGCATCAGGTTCAGCGAGGCGAGATTGCAGGCCGTGTCGTCAAGGAACATGTATTCCGAGCACGGGTTCGACGCGCGGATCGGGCCGGCCGCCGGGCAGGTGTGCCAGTCGTTCATCGTCGTATTGAAGTGCAGGCCCGGATCGGCCGACGCCCAGGCAGCGTAGGAGATCGATTCCCAGAGGTCGCGGGCTTTCAACGTCTTCAGGATGCGGCCGTCCTTGCGGGCGGTGAGATTCCATTCGCCATCGGCCTCGACGGCGCGCAGGAAGTCGTCCTTGATCGAAACGGAGTTATTGGAGTTCTGGCCGGAGACGGTCAGATAGGCTTCCGAATCCCAGTCCGTGTCATAGGTCTTGAACTCGATGTCCTTGTAGCCCTGGCGCGCGAACTGGATGACGCGCTTGACGTAGTTTTCCGGCACCAGCGCCTGCTTGGCGGCGCGGATCTCGCGCTTCAGCGCCGGGTTCTGCTTCGGGTCGAAGCAGGCGTCGTCGCTGCCGTCGCAGTTGACGCAAGCCTTCATGATCGCCTTCAGGTGCTTCGCGACGATCTTGGAGCCGGTGACGAGGGCGGCGACCTTCTGCTCTTCCTTGACCTTCCAGTTGATGTATTCCTCGATATCCGGATGGTCGATGTCGACGACGACCATCTTGGCGGCGCGCCGCGTCGTGCCGCCCGACTTGATGGCGCCGGCGGCACGGTCGCCGATCTTCAGGAAGCTCATGAGGCCGGAGGACTTGCCGCCGCCCGAAAGCCTTTCACCTTCACCGCGCAGATGAGAGAAGTTGGAACCGGTGCCGGAGCCGTATTTGAAAAGGCGCGCCTCGCGCACCCAAAGGTCCATGATGCCGCCCTCGTTGACGAGGTCGTCAGCAACCGACTGAATGAAGCAGGCATGCGGCTGCGGGTGCTCGTAAGCGGATTTCGACTTCGTCAGCTTGCCGGTGAAGGGATCGACATAGAAGTGGCCCTGGCCGGGGCCGTCGATGCCGTAGGCCCAGTGCAGGCCGGTGTTGAACCATTGCGGGGAGTTCGGTGCGACACGCTGGGTGGCGAGCATATAGGCAAGCTCGTCGCAGAAAGCGGCTGCGTCCTCTTCCGTATCAAAATAGCCGCCCTTCCAGCCCCAATAGGTCCAGGTGCCGGCCAGGCGATCGAAAACCTGGCGCGCATCGGTTTCGGAGCCGTACTGCTCATCCTTCGGCAGCGCCTTCAGCGCATCCGTGTCGGGCACCGAGCGCCACAGGAAGGAAGGCACGTTGTTTTCCTCGACCCGCTTCAGCTTGGCCGGCACGCCCGCCTTGCGGAAGTACTTCTGCGCCAGGATGTCGGCGGCGACCTGAGAGAACTGCGCGGGAACGTCGATGTTCTCAAGACGGAAGACGATCGACCCATCCGGGTTCTTGATCTCACTCGTCGCCTTGCGGAAATCGATCTCGGCATAGGCGGATTGCCCGGCCTTCGTGAAACGACGTTCGATCTGCATTGTCCCGTGTCCTTTGTTGCCATGCGCCAAGGCGCAATTAACCCGCCTGGCCGCGAGGTGTCCGCAGCCAGCTCCAGCTTCCGTCTTTGAAGGAAACCCATGCCCTGGGTCACCCTGTATCTTGTGATGATGCTGGCTGCAAACACTAAATATAGTATTAACAAGTCATTTATGCCAGCCTGAATATTGTCCCGGCGGCCCGAAAATCGCGCAAAAATTCCCTGCCGCGATCACACGAGGTCACGCCCGTGGGTCGCATGCCAGAACCGACGATTTGGGGGGATGAACCGGCCGCTTAACTTCCCGGTCCGCCGCCGTCGCAACGTGAAATCCATTAACCGTGAATCGGCTCAGGGCGTCAAGGGGTGGTTTGTGACGGAAGTTTGAGCGCTATATGTTGTGTGGATCGACTGTGGAAAACGGGGACATCGATCAAGCCGTTGAAAATCAGGGACTTCCGCTGGTTGCCTGCGACAATGCCGTAGCGGCAGACGGAAAATCAAAATTTTCAAGGATGAAAAAGCAGATGAGGGACATACCGTAGCGCTACCCGCGATTGCAAAAGCGGCGTGGATGTGACGCGCACTCGGTGATTCGGTCCCGCAATGACATTGAAGGCGGCGGCTCCGTTTCGGTTTTGGACGCCGCCGCAACATCTGGTATTGCCCTACAGCGCCGAGTGGCCTTTCAGACGCACAGATATCAATGCAGCAGATATCAATGCAGCAGATATCAATGCAGCAGCAATCATGGCCGCAACGAATCAACCAATGCCGGGCTCTCTTCGGCGCCACTGCGGCTAGTCATTTGAAACTAGGCAATTCCGTACGGAAAACGTTGCACACTTTCCTGGAATTGCTTTACCCCACGCGCTTCTGCAGTTCTCTGGCGCCGTTCGGCGCGTTGACCTTGCCCGAGGTGATGAAGAAGGCAAAAACGTCGCGGGGCTTCTTCTCTGCCTTGCGATCCGGCGCGCTCTTTTCGAGTCCTTCCGGCTCACCGCCCGCCGCAAAGGTCTTCAGCCGCTCAGCCCATAGATCCAGCCCCTCGGGCGGATAGCAGGTCTTTACGTCATCACTGCCTTTCTGCAGCCTTGCATAGACGAAGTCTGCGGTGACGTCGGCGACCATCGGATAGTCCGCATGTTCGGCGAGCACGACCGCCACCTTGTATTTGTTCAGCAGCTCGATGAAATCGGGTGCCTGGAACGACGGGTTGCGAACCTCGACCACATGACGAAGTCTCAGGCCGTCCTGCTTTTCCGGGAGGAGCTTCAGAAAGCCTTCAAAATCATCCGGCTCGAATTTCTTGGTTGGCGCGAACTGCCAGAGAATGGGGCCGAGGTGATCGCCCAGTTCCGTCAGTCCCTGGGTCAGGAATCTCTCCATCGATTCACCGGCTTCGGCAAGAACCTTGCGATTCGTCACGAATCGGCTGGCCTTCAGCGAGAAGATAAAATCGTCCGGAACGTCGGCCGCCCAACGGGCAAAGGTCTCCGGCTTCTGTGAACTGTAATAGGTGCCGTTGATCTCGATCGTGCGCAACTCCTTGCCGGCGAATTCGAGCTGCCGCTTCTTCGGAAGATCGGAAGGATAGAACGTGCCCTCCCAGGGCTCGAAGGTCCAGCCGCCGATGCCGACGCGGATTTTACCGGATTGTGTCATCGTCTCCTCCTCAAGGCCCTTTCGGGCGATTTATCTCGCTTGCCGCCAAGCCGCTCGACGACTCCGCGCAATCAGCGTCGCCGGTCCCGGTCAGCACGACCACCCGTTTCCGGGCGAACATGGGTCCTAAAGGAGCGTCGCGTTCCGCGCTCTACAGCGCCGTGCGTCCGTCGGGACGCACAAAGGTCGCTGTAGCACTTTGAATTGCCGCAGCTATCCTTAAATCGGGTACGATTTAAGGATAGATGCAGCAGGCAACTGTCCGAGATGCGGATCGCCGCGAACGGTCACTCCGCCGCCTCGACCTTCTTCACCGACCGGCGCTCCAGCAGCTCTTTCAGGAATTGCCCAGTGTAGGAGCGGGGCTCCTTCACAACCTCTTCCGGCGTGCCCTTGGCGATCACTTCGCCGCCGCCGTCGCCGCCTTCGGGACCGAAGTCGATGATCCAGTCCGCAGTCTTGATGACTTCGAGATTATGCTCGATGACCACCACCGAGTTTCCCTGGTTGACGAGCTCATGCAGAACTTCAAGAAGTTTGGCTACATCGTGGAAATGCAAGCCCGTTGTCGGCTCGTCGAGGATGTAGAGCGTGCGGCCGGTCGAGCGTTTGGACAGTTCCTTGGCAAGCTTCACCCGCTGCGCCTCGCCGCCCGAAAGCGTGTTCGCCTGCTGGCCGACCTTGATATAGCCTAGCCCCACTTGGTTCAGCGTCACGAGCTTGTCGCGCACGGAAGGCACAGCCGAAAAGAATTCGACGCCTTCCTCCACCGTCATGTCGAGCACGTCGGCAATCGACTTGCCCTTGAAATGCACGTCGAGCGTTTCGCGGTTGTAACGTTTGCCGTGGCAGACGTCGCAGGTGACATAGACGTCCGGCAGGAAGTGCATCTCGATCTTGATGACGCCATCGCCTTGACATGCTTCGCAGCGGCCGCCTTTGACGTTGAAGGAGAAGCGCCCCGGCTGGTAGCCACGGGCCTTCGCCTCCGGAAGCCCAGCGAACCAGTCGCGAATCGGCGTAAAGGCGCCGGTATAGGTCGCCGGGTTCGACCGCGGCGTGCGGCCGATCGGCGACTGGTCGATGTCGATCACCTTGTCGATGTGCTCGAAACCGTCGATCCGATCATGTTCTGCCGGATTTTCGCGCGCGCCCATGATGCGGCGTGCGGCCGCCTTGTAGAGCGTTTCGATGAGGAAAGTCGACTTGCCGCCGCCCGAAACGCCGGTAACGGCGGTGAAGACACCAAGCGGGATCGAGGCCGTCACATCCTTCAGATTGTTGGCTCGCGCCCCCACGACCGTGATTTCCTTTTTCTTTTTCGGTTTGCGTCGCTCGCTCGGCACGGCCACCGCGAGTTCGCCGGAGAGGTACTTTCCGGTGAGCGACTTCGGATTTGCCATGATGTCGGACGGCGTGCCTTCCGCGACGATCTCGCCGCCGTGGATGCCGGCCGCCGGGCCGATATCGACGACGTAGTCCGCGGTCAGGATCGCGTCTTCGTCATGCTCCACGACGATGACCGTGTTGCCGATGTCACGCAGATGCCGGAGCGTGTCGAGAAGGCGGGCATTATCCCGCTGATGCAGGCCGATCGAAGGCTCGTCCAGTACGTAGAGCACGCCAGTCAGCCCCGAGCCGATCTGCGAAGCCAGCCGGATACGCTGGCTCTCGCCGCCGGAAAGGGTGCCGGAATTGCGCGAGAGGCTGAGATATTCAAGCCCGACGTCGTTGAGGAAGCGGAGCCGTTCGCGGATCTCCTTGAGGATGCGCACGGCAATCTCGTTCTGCTTCGCGTTAAGGTGCTCGGGCAAGGTCTCGAACCAGTCGCGGGCGAGGCGGATCGACATGTCCGTGACTTCGCCGATGTGCAGCTTGTTGATCTTGACCGCAAGCGCCTCCGGCTTCAGCCGATAACCGGCGCATGCCGGGCAGGGGGCGGCCGACATGAAACGCTCGATCTCCTCGCGCGCCCAGGCGCTGTCCGTCTCCTTCCAGCGGCGCTCGAGATTGGGCACGATGCCTTCGAAGGTCTTCGTGGTGTTGTAGGAACGCGCGCCGTCTACATAATGGAAGACGATCTTCTCCTCCGTGCCGTGCAGGATGGCCCGCTGCGCTTCCTCGGAGAGCTCGTTCCAGCGGCTGCCGAGCTTGAAATCGAAGACCTTCCCCAACGCCTCCAGCGTTTGATTGTAATAAGGCGAAGACGATTTCGCCCACGGCGCGATCGCACCATCTCGCAAGGTCCGGTTCGGTTCCGGGACGATCAACGCTTCGTCGATCTTCTGCTGGCTGCCAAGCCCGTCGCAAGTCGGGCAGGCGCCGAAGGGATTGTTGAAGGAAAAGAGCCGCGGCTCGATCTCCGGAATCGTGAACCCGGAGACTGGGCAAGCGAATTTCTCCGAGAACAGCACTCGCTCGTGCGTCTCGTTCAACGACTTGTTTGCGGAACCGCCGGCGGCAGTTTCCTGCGGCGGCAGCGGCTTGTCGGCGAATTCGGCGATCGCCAGGCCATCGGCGAGCGTCAGGCAGGTCTCGAGGCTGTCGGCGAGACGTGTGGAGAGATCGGGCCGCACCACGACGCGGTCGACGACGACGTCGATGTCGTGCTTGTATTTCTTGTCGAGCGCGGGCACGTCGGCAATTTCATAGAACTGGCCATCGACCTTGACGCGCTGGAAGCCCTTCTTCATCAGCTCGGCGAGTTCCTTCTTGTACTCGCCCTTGCGGCCGCGCACGAGCGGCGCGAGGATGTAGAGCCGCGTTCCCTCGCCGAATTCCAGCACGCGATCGACCATCTGGCTAACCGTCTGGCTTTCGATCGGCAGGCCGGTCGCCGGCGAATAGGGCACGCCGACGCGCGCGAAGAGAAGGCGCATATAGTCATAGATCTCGGTAACCGTGCCGACCGTCGAGCGGGGGTTGCGCGAGGTCGTCTTCTGCTCGATCGAGATCGCCGGAGACAGGCCGTCGATCTGGTCGACGTCCGGCTTCTGCATCATTTCAAGGAACTGGCGTGCGTAGGCCGAAAGGCTCTCGACATAGCGGCGCTGACCCTCCGCATATATTGTATCGAATGCGAGCGAGGATTTGCCGGATCCGGAAAGCCCGGTCATCACGATCAGCTTATTGCGCGGCAGATCAAGGTCGATACCCTTGAGATTGTGCTCGCGCGCACCACGAATGGAGATGGTCTTGAGTTCGCTCATCGGAAGCCAGCTTTGCATGTCGTTGAAAGCCTCCTATTTAATGACGACGACGCCCGTGTCGAGGCGCAATCGGCAAAGAGGCGGCTCAATTGCGATTCGGTTGACAGGATAATAGGGAAATAATAGAACAAAAAAAGAACAAATGTCAGCTATAATCTCGGCAAATCAGTTGTGGATTATGTACGATGCGGGGCGTATCGGTGGCTACAGGCCGTTAAGATGCGCTTCTTGAAATTGGAGAGCCGGGCGGCGGTTCGGCGGAAAGCACGGGAAAAGCGATATGGCTGGTAGCGTCAACAAGGTGATCTTGATCGGAAATGTCGGGGCCGACCCGGAAATCCGGCGCACGCAGGATGGCCGTCCGATCGCCAACCTGCGCATAGCCACCTCGGAGACCTGGCGCGACCGCAACAGCGGAGAGCGTCGCGAGAAGACGGAATGGCACAATGTCGTCGTTTTCAACGAAGGCCTCTGCAAGGTTGTCGAGCAATATGTGAAGAAGGGCGCCAAGCTTTACATCGAGGGCCAGTTGCAGACCCGCAAGTGGCAGGACCAGAACGGCAACGACCGCTACACGACCGAGGTCGTGCTGCAAGGCTTCAACTCGACGTTGACGATGCTGGACGGCCGCGGCGAGGGCGGCGGCTCCGGTGTCAGCCGTGGCGGCGGCGACTTCGGCGGCGGCTACGAGGACTACGATCAGTCGCGCCAGTCTTCCGGTGGGCGCTCTGGCGGCCAAGGTGGCCAGGGCGGCCAGAGCGGCGGCAACTTCTCGCGCGACCTCGACGACGACATTCCGTTCTGATGTGTCGCCGCTCGCGAGAACGGCTCCGCGAAAACGACGAGAATTGGAAAGGCCGGTCGCAAGGGGACCGGCTTTTCGCGCTTCGGCTGTCCCACGATCGGACCTTTAGCGCCGCGCGTCTTATCAGACGCGCAAAGAACGCTGTAATCCTTTGAATTGCTGCGTGTCCTATCCTTAAATCGACTGCGACTTAAGGAAATATGCAGTAAAGGCGCCCCGATGCGACGGACGAGCGCCGTTGGCGGTGACGCGATCCATTGCGCTGTTGATCTCCGGTTCTTCCGGCGAGATGGGCTACGCCAGGAAGGCCGAGCGCACGCCGTCGAGGACGAACTGCACTGCCAGTGCCGCCAGTATGACACCAAGGAGGCGCGTGAGGATCGCCCGTCCCGTGACCCCGAGAAAACGGTCAATGCGTTCGGAGATCACGAGTGCCAGAAACAAGAGCACCATCGACGCTGCGATGACAACGAGAAGCTGGACACGATCGGTAACCGAGGGAAACGAACTGCCAAGCAGGATGGTGGCCGAAATCGCACCCGGACCGGCGATCAGGGGCAGGGCGAGGGGGAATACCGCGATGTCGTGAATGTGGTCCTTGGTCACCGCGACTTCGCCGGTTTTCTCCTTCCGTTCCTGGCGCCTTTCGAAGATCATTTCGAACGAGATCCAGAAAAGCAGCAGACCGCCCGCGATGCGGAACGCGCCGATCGATATCCCGAGCAAGCCGAGAATGCCGTCACCGAAGAGGGCGAATGCGGCGAGGATGAAAAATGCGATCATCGACCCGCGGGTGGCGACCTGGAAACGTTCCTGGCGGCTCAGACCCACAGTAAGACTTAGAAAGATCGGCGCGAGACCGGGCGGATCGAGCGTAACAAGCAGTGTCGTCAGTGCGTTGATCAAGAGATCGACATCGAACATCCGTTTCCCCTTCCGGATTGCTACGCCGGGTTTTCCCGGTGGCTTGCGCGCATTGTTAGGCAAGCGCGGCGAGCTTGGAAAGGGGCGGCTAGCCAACGGCCGATCAATGGCTTAAACCGACTTGGGACATGCCTCGCGGCCCTGATCGTCAGAGATGCGCGGCGCGCATGCTCGGCGCCTCGCAAATCTCGTTCCGATTTCCGGACGAATGCCCTAGAAAAGCCTGTTCCTGCGGCAAAAGACTGTTCACAACCAACTGCAAAAATTGGCGCTTAGAGCCGCATTCGGCTATAAAAAACCGACTGATTCTGAACAAAGATCGTGATCAACATTGACTGAACAAAGCACTCCCGGCGGCGGAAAAACTCCGCCAGGCATCGAGCCGATTTCCATCATCGAGGAAATGCAGCGGTCCTATCTCGATTACGCGATGAGCGTGATCGTTTCCCGCGCGCTTCCCGACGTGCGCGACGGCCTGAAACCCGTTCACCGGCGCATCCTCTACGGGATGAGCGAGCTCGGCATCGACTGGAACAAGAAATACGTCAAGTGCGCCCGCGTCACTGGTGACGTGATGGGTAAATACCACCCGCACGGCAACATGGCGATTTACGATGCGCTGGCACGTATGGCGCAGGACTGGTCGCTGCGATTGCCGTTGATCGACGGTCAGGGCAACTTCGGTTCGGTCGACGGCGACCCGCCTGCGGCCGAACGCTATACCGAATGCCGGCTGCAGAAGGCGGCCCATTCGCTGCTCGACGATCTCGACAAGGAAACGGTCGATTTCCGTGACAACTACGATGGCACGCTGCATGAGCCGGTCGTCGTACCGGCGAAATTCCCGAACCTGCTGGTGAACGGTGCAGGCGGTATTGCCGTCGGCATGGCGACAAACATCCCGCCACACAATCTCGGCGAAGTCATCAACGGCTGCATCGCGCTGATCGACAATCCGGCGATCGAACTGCCGGAGCTGATGGAGATCATTCCGGGGCCGGATTTTCCGACCGGCGCATTGATTCTCGGCCGTTCCGGCATCCGCCAGGCCTATGAGACAGGCCGCGGCTCCGTGATCATGCGCGGACGTGCCCATGTCGAGCCGATGCGCGGCGATCGCGAGCAGATCATCATCACCGAGATCCCCTATCAGGTGAACAAGGCGACGATGATCGAGAAGATGGCCGAGCTGGTGCGCGACAAGCGCATCGAAGGCATCTCGGACCTTCGCGACGAATCCGACCGCCAGGGCTATCGCGTCGTCATCGAGCTGAAGCGCGACGCCAACGCCGAGGTCATCCTCAACCAGCTCTACCGCTACACGCCGCTGCAGACCTCGTTCGGCTGCAACATGGTGGCGCTCAACGGCGGCAAGCCGGAGCAGATGACGCTGCTCGACATGCTGCGCGCCTTCGTCTCCTTCCGCGAAGAAGTCGTTAGCCGGAGAACAAAATTCCTGCTTCGCAAGGCGCGCGAGCGCGCGCATGTGTTGGTCGGTCTCGCCATCGCCGTCGCCAATATCGACGAAATCATCAAGCTGATCCGCCAGGCGCCCGATCCGCAGACGGCGCGCGAGCAGTTGATGGAGCGCCGCTGGCCGGCGCATGACGTAGATGCGCTCATTCGTCTGATCGACGATCCGCGTCACCGCATCAACGATGACGGCACCTACCATCTCTCGGAAGAGCAGGCCCGCGCCATCCTCGACCTGCGCCTGCAACGCCTGACAGCGCTCGGTCGTGACGAAATCGGCGACGAACTCAACAAGATCGGCGAGGAAATCAAGGACTACCTCGATATCCTCTCCTCGCGCCTGCGGATCATGTCGATCGTTAAGCAGGAAATGGAAGCTGTCCGCGACGAATTCGGAACGCCACGGCGGACCGAGATCGCCGAAGGCGGCCCCGATATGGACGACGAAGACCTGATCGCCCAGGAAGATATGGTCGTGACGGTTTCTCATCTCGGCTATATCAAGCGCGTGCCGCTGACCACCTACAGGGCGCAGCGCCGCGGCGGTAAGGGCCGATCCGGCATGGCGACGCGGGACGAGGATTTCGTTACCCGGCTATTCGTTGCCAACACTCATACGCCGGTACTGTTCTTCTCGTCGCGCGGCATCGTCTACAAGGAAAAGGTCTGGCGACTTCCGATCGGTACGCCTCAATCGCGCGGCAAGGCCCTGATCAACATGCTGCCGCTCGAACCCGGTGAACGCATCACCACGATCATGCCGCTGCCCGAAGACGAAACGACCTGGGAAAACCTGGACGTGATGTTCTCGACCACCCGCGGCACGGTCCGCCGCAACAAGCTCTCGGATTTCGTCCAGGTCAACCGCAACGGTAAGATCGCGATGAAGCTCGACGAAGAGGGCGACGAAATCCTCTCTGTCGACACCTGTACCGAGCTGGACGACGTGCTGCTGACGACGGCGCTCGGCCAATGCATTCGCTTCCCGGTCTCGGACGTGCGTGTCTTTGCGGGCCGCAATTCGATCGGCGTGCGCGGCATCTCGCTTGGCGATAGTGACCGGATCATCTCTATGGCGATCGTTGGCCATGTCGATGCGGAGCCGTGGGAGCGTGCGGCCTATCTGAAGCGAGCAGCCGCCGAGCGGCGCACGAACGGCGAAGAAGAGGAAATCGCTCTGGTCGGCGAAGAAGTCACCGACGGCGGCGAGCTTTCCAACGAGCGCTACGAGGAACTGAAGGCACGCGAGCAATTCGTGCTGACGGTCTCCGAAAAAGGCTTCGGCAAGCGTTCGTCCTCCTACGACTTCCGCACGTCAGGCCGCGGCGGCAAAGGCATCCGCGCCACCGACACCTCGAAGACGGCCGAGATCGGCGAGCTGGTCGCCGCCTTCCCGGTCGAATTCAACGACCAGATCATGCTCGTCTCCGATGGTGGTCAGCTCATTCGCGTGCCCGTCAGCGGCATCCGTCTGGCCAGCCGTGCGACGAAGGGCGTTACGATCTTCTCGACCGCCAAGGACGAGAAGGTCGTGTCTGTCGAGCGGATCAGCGAGCCGGACGGCGAGGACGAGATTGTGGAAGCTGCGCTTGGCGAAGGTATCGCGCCGGAGTCACCTGAAGTTTCTGAAGACTGATCGTACTTACATGCTAGAACTGAAAAGCCCGCCCTTGCCGGCGGGCTTTTTGTTGGCCGCGCACACCCTGGCGCTATTGCCGGACATAGCCCTTGAGCCCCTTGGCCAAAGCATCAAAGGTGACACGGCAGCGCGGGCTCGCGCGCAGGTTTTCGTGCATCACGAGCCAGGTTTCGAGTTTCATCTCAAAGGTGTCGGAAAGCACATGGACAAACTGAGGATCGCGGGCGGCAAGCGCGTTCTGGCAGATGCCGATGCCGAAGCCGGCTCGTATGGCCGCGAGCTGCGCGACATTGCTGTCGGTCTTCAGCGCAAAACGCACCGCCGGCAGATCCGGCGTGCGCGCCATGATGCTCCGGATCGCAGCAGTTTCCCGATCGAAACCTATCAGGGTGTGGCGGGAGAGGTCATCGATGGTTTCAGGAACGCCGCGACGGTCGAGATAGGACCGATGCGCATGGAAGCCGAGCGGCACTGCGCCGATATGAAGGGCAACCAAGGCATCCTGCGCCGGTCTGACCATGCGCACGGCGATGTCAGCCTCCTGGTGCAAAAGATCCTCGACCGCGTCCGATGCGGAAAGCTCGATGGTGAGGTCCGGATATTCCCGGTTAAGTTCTGCAAGGATCGGCGGCAAGACCTCTATGCCGATCACCTCGCTGGCGCTGATGCGGACGGTTCCGCCAACCGCACCATGCTGGCCGGAGGCGGCGCGAAGCAAAGCGGAGGAGGTGGCCGCCAGGGCTTCGGCATAGGGCTTCAGTTCCAGGGCTGCGTCGGTCGGCAACAGGCCCTGCGGCGAGCGAGTAAACAGCGGAAAACCGAGGACTTCTTCCAGCGCGTCGACATGACGACCGACCGTCGGCTGGGTCAGCCCAAGTTCGCGCGCCGCCGCCGACAACGATCCTTCGCTCAGGACCATCAGAAAGGTGCGGTAAAAATCCCAGCTCGGTTCAGCCTTGTTCATAAATTTAAGTATAGCTGCCATAGTTATTTAGACAATTCCGTTTGGCACGAACACCGGCGATCCTCAATCCATCGAAGCGATGGAGAGAGAAATGACGGAAACGCAGGGCAATTCAGGAACAGTTCTGGTGCTGGGCGCAACTGGGGGAATAGGGGGAGCGGTGGCCCGCGGCCTTCACCTCCGCGGGTGGACGATCCGGGCATTGAACCGGGATGCGGCGAAGGCATCCAGAAACATGTCGGCCTTCGAATGGATGCAGGGCGACGCGATGAACGCCACGGATGTGCGAGCCGCGGCGGAGGGAGCGAGCGTAATCGTACACGCGGTCAATCCGCCCGGTTATCGGAACTGGGGCAAACTCGTGCTGCCGATGCTCGATAACACGATCGCTGCGGCCAAGGCGGTCGGTGCGCGCATCGTCTTGCCCGGTACGATCTATAATTTTGGACCCGATGTCTTCCGGGTGCTCAACGAAGATGCGCCGCAGAACCCACGAACGGAAAAAGGCGCCATCCGCAAGGAAATGGAAGCAAGATTATTGGCAGCGTCGGAAGCCGGTGTCGGTGTTATCATTCTGCGGGCAGGGGACTTCTTTGGCCCGAGCGCCGCGAACAACTGGTTCTCCCAAGGGTTGGTGAAGCCGGGGAAGCCGCTTGTTGCGATCAGCTATCCGGGGAAGAAGGGAACGGCCCACCAATGGGCCTATTTGCCGGATGTCGCAGAGACGATGATCCGGTTGATCGAACGCGCGGAGAGCCTTCCACCATTTGCTGTCTACCACATGCGCGGTTTCTTCGACGACGACGGCACCAAGATGATTACGGCCATCCGGCGCGCTGTCGGGAAGCCTGATCTCGAGGTCAAAAGGTTTCCCTGGTGGCTCGTGACCCTTGCGTCGCCCTTCGTGCCATTTTTCAAGGAGCTCAAGGAAATGCGCTATCTTTGGCGCGAGCCGCTCGATATGCGGAATGATCGGCTGATCGCCACGCTCGGTGAGGAGCCGCAAACGCCGATCGATGACGCGGTTATGGCAACTCTCGTCTCGCTCGGCTGCCTTCCGTAATCCCGCGGAACGCAGTTGACGACCGTGCCGGGACGCCTGGGCCTCAGTTCTTGAAAACGATACAGGCGCCGCCGCTCTTGCGTATGGCGGCGCAAAGCTCGTTTGCCTCGGCGCGCGTCTGCCTACCAATGCGGGCCGCGTATCGTCTTCTCGCTCCGAAGGCGCCGTTGCGCTCCCTTACGAGGACTGCCTTTTCGGTGTTGATTGGCGCCGGCAGTCTTTTCACCGCATGCAAGAACAGCCGTTGCGCAACGGATTTCTGGTAATGCGCCGACAGTTGGACACCCCACGGCGCCCAGACGGCCTCATCGGCTATGACCAGCTCGCGCAGCCGCCGGGTATTGGCCAGCGCGACGCAGCCATCCAGGAAGCTCTTGCCCTTGTCGAGTTCGAGATTGAGCGACTTCGGTGGATTATCCCGCCAGTCTTCGACGGGATAGGCTGTAATCGCCAAGACATAGTCGCGCGTCTCGTATGGTAGCCGGTCGTTTTCGAGGAAGCGCTCAAGGCCCGCCTCGCCAGCATTGTAGGCCGCTGCCGCAAAACCGAGATTGCCATAGCGCGACTTGAGCTCGCTTAAATACTCGGCCGATTTGCCAAGAGCCGCCACAGCATCGAAACTGTTCGACAAGCCGCGCAGCTTTGCCGTTGCGGGCATGAACTGGGCAATTCCCTCCGCGCCCTTCGGACTGATAGCGTCTGGCTGGAAAAGACTTTCGCGCCAGATCAGCCGGGCAAAGAAGGGAGCCGGCAGATCGTTCACCAAGGCATAGTGCTCAATGATGCCGCAGACATCTCGGGCAAAATTATCGGGGCTGATGCAGAGGCGGACGGAGGGGTTTGCCGCGGACACACCCGAATAGAGGCACTTTCGCGGCGCGACCGGCGCATCGGTGCGGGCCTCTGCAACACCGGAGACCGCACCGGCAAGCCAGCCGGAGACCCACAACGCGGCTCCTGCAGCGCGCGCCAGACGTCCCATTCGGTTGCCCCAGATGTGGCATCTGCCCGCTCTGCTCTGTTCGCCCATGCGGCTCCTCAGCGACAACGAGTGAGCATACATAGCATCTTCGTAGGCGGCGAAAAACAGGCGAAGGCAATCTCAGTTCGGCGAGCCTGTGCGCAGAACCAGTTGCATAAAGGTCAAATCAAGCCAGCGACCGAATTTCGTCCCGACTTCCTTCATGTGGCCGGTTTGTTTGAAGCCCAGTTGCTCGTGCAAACGGATCGAGGGGAGGTTGCTCGATTCAATTCCGGCGACCATCACATGCTTGCCGAGTGCCT
Organism: Sinorhizobium sp. 8-89; assembly: GCF_030124325.1. Lineage (GTDB taxonomy): Bacteria > Pseudomonadota > Alphaproteobacteria > Rhizobiales > Rhizobiaceae > Sinorhizobium. Next base: position 143,881 of record NZ_JASKLR010000002.1, on the reverse strand, counting down.
CGGCGCGCTCGATGAGCGCGACCATCAACGCCCGGCCGATACCGCCGCCGCGCCGGTCGCTGCGCACATAGACCGAATGCTCGACCGTGTGGCGATAGCCGTCGAAAGCACGCCATTCGCCGAAGGAGGCATAGCCGATGACTTCGCCGGTTTCGGACTGTGCAACGAGAACAGGAAAACCTGCCGTCTTCCGCGCTTTGAGCCAGGCTGCGCGATTGGCGACATCGACGACCGTTTCGTTCCAGATCGCCGTCGTGTTCGCCACCGCGTCATTGTAGATGTCGCGAATGGCCTCGATGTCGGCGTCGACCGCATCCCTGATTTGCATATTGCTCTCCCGTGACCGTTCTCCATCGAGAACGCCGTGAGCTTTAGCGGTTCAGTGCAGCCGCGGCAATCTCAGCCACTGCAAGCGGGTTTTCAGCACTTTCGCCGTCCTGCAGGAACCAGGCTGCCGACAGGCCGGCATAGGCAAGGCACCAGCAAAGAATCCGCCGTGGCTCGAGCTGCGCCTCCTGCGCTACGATCGCGAGTTGTTTCTCGAGTCGCCCAGGCGCTGTGACGATCGGCAATTCAGGATTACAAAAGAGGTTTGCATAGTCGAAGCCCCGCTCGCCATGGAGACGCTTCGGATCGATCGCGAGCCAGCCCCGTTCACCAAAGTCAAGGATGTTTCCATGGTGGATGTCGCCGTGCAGCACGGTCGGCGGATGAGGATCGGCGAAAAGCACCCTTGCCGCACCAGCACAAATCTCGAACAGACCGGCTTGGGCATGCGCCGTTGGTTCGAGCGCTTCGAACCATCTTTCGAGCGGTACGAGCTCCGGGAGTGGCATCGAGCGCGTAGTATGCAGCGAGGCGATCGTGCGGCAGATGATCCGCGTCGCGGCATCGTCACTGCCCGTCATCGCCATGTGAAAGAGCGAGCGCCGGCTTTCCGCACGCTCCATGAGGATGGCTTCACCGCTCTCGGCATAGACGCGAGCCGCGCCATGACCATCCCACCAGCGCATCAGCAAACCGCCGAATTTTTCCTCCGCTTCCTGCGCAACCTTGAGCATTGCCGGCAGGCCGCGCCAGCGCACCGGCAGCAGGCGGCTCGAACGGGTGGTGATCGCCTCGCCATCGGGCACCAGCGACCATCTCTCAATCCAGGAAGCAAACATCAGGGCAGGATAGTAGATTCGTGATGGGAAAGGGCCCCGCATTGCGCGAGGCCCTTCGTTTTGGCCAAGGCCTCAAGCAACCTGCTCGAGCAGCGGATAATCGGTGTATCCCTTGGCGCCGCCACCGTAGAACGTTGCCTGGTCGGGAGCGTTGAGCGGTGCGTTGTCCTTCAGCCTGTGGACAAGGTCGGGGTTGGCGATGAAGGGCTTGCCGAAAGCAACGAGATCGGCCTCCCCAGTTTCGACCGTTCTGACGGCGAGGTCTCGGTCGTATCCGTTATTCGTCATCCAGGCAGCCTTGCCGCCGGCCGCGGTGTAGGCAGCGCGGAGGCCGATATAGTCGAACGGGTGATCGCCCTGCTGGTGATCACGCGCGCCGCCCGTCGCGCCCTCGATGACGTGAATATAGGCAAGCGGATAGCGGGCAAGTTTCTCCACGACATAAGTGAAGAGCGCCTGTGGCTCCGGGTCAAAGGCATCATTGGCCGGAGTGACCGGCGAAATACGGATGCCGACCCGGCCTGCACCGATCTCCTTCGTGATCACGTCGACAACCTCGAAGATGAAGCGCGCGCGATTCTCGATCGAACCGCCATAGGCGTCGGTGCGCTGGTTGGAGCCGGAACGCAAAAATTGGTCGATCAGGTACCCGTTCGCGGCATGGATCTCGATGCCATCGAACCCGGCATTGATCGCGGCGCGCGCCGCCCTGCGGTAATCTTCGACAATGCCAGCAATTTCTTCCAGTTCCAGCGCGCGGGGTTCGGACGTTTCTGCGAACCCGCCGGTTCCATCCTCGTTGACGAGATAGGTCTTCGACTTTGCCCGGATCGCCGAGGGGCCGACGGGCTGGCCGCCGTTTGGCTGGAGAGACGTGTGCGAGATACGGCCTACATGCCACATCTGGACGACGATCTTGCCGCCGGCGCTGTGAACGGCATCCGTCACCTTGCGCCATCCTTCGAGTGCCTCGGGCTTATAGAGACCCGGAACGTCGGCATAGCCTTGCCCCTGATGCGTGATCGCCGTCCCCTCAGTGATCAGCAAGCCGGCGGAAGCGCGCTGCTCGTAATAGGTGACGTTCAGCGTGTTGGGGACCGCTTTCGGTGAGCGGTTGCGGGTGAGCGGAGCCATCACGACGCGATTCTGGAGCGTGATTTCGCCGATCGTGATCGGGTCAAAAAGTGAAGCCATGAAATGTCCTTTCCGTTGCAGCTGAGACTTGGGAGGAAGAAAGGTGTCAGAGGTTACCGATGGCCTTCAGGAATTCGGCGATCGTTTCCTCGTTGCGCTTGTAGAAAACCCACTGGCCGACGCGCCGGGTTGTCACCAGACCGGCGCGCTGCAGGACGGCGAGGTGCGACGACACGGTCGACTGCGATAGACCGCAACGTTCGAACTGTCCGGCGCAGACACCCATATCGAGTGGATGCTCCTGGCCGGAGAAATGTGCCTCCGGCTCCTTCAACCATGTAAGAATGTCCATCCGAGCCGGATGCGCCAACGCCTTCAGGATTTCATCTTTATCCATTGCAAAATCGCCGTATCTAGTTACATCGATATATGTATCGATAAATGCCGATATACAAATCACATGCCTGTGATCTCAGACAAAGCGGAACGCAGACGCCAAGCAGCCCATCCTGATCCAGCGCCAACACGCCGGAATCGACCCGAAATCATGCTCTTTCATCGGCAAAAAAAAGGGCCACAAGAAAACTTGGGCCCTTACAGTTGTGAAGGTCTCAAACCTCCAGAGGGGAACAGCTGCTGCGGCGGCTGGGAGGAGAATGCCGCCATATGCATCAGCCAAAAAACATGTGGGGAGTGCAAAGGCGGCTTTCAATAGCTGGCCTTGCCATTTTCTCGAGTGAAGGCTTTGGGGGAGCGGCAGGCAAAAAAAGAGGGCCACAAGAAAACTTGGGCCCTTGTAGTTGTGAAGGTAATAAGAACCTCCAGAGGGGAACAGCTGCTGCGGTGGCACTGGGAGGAGAAGCCACCAAAGATGCATCAGCTGGGTTTGGTATGCTGTTTTTTTGGGCGCGCAGCAATCATTTAATATGCATGACAGCCATGTCGTGTGCGCATCCCTGCACATTTATGCGGCGCACAAAGCGCCCCCTCTAAAGGGAACTTCCTTTGCGTTAGAAAATATCCTTATAAAACAGCATCTTTTAATTACAGTGAGCAATTGCCCAGAATTCAAGCAACTGAAGCAGGCGTCAAAAATTCCAGTTACGCGCCTTGGCAACGATATAGTCACGGAAGACTTTCAGTTTCGCCGCGTTCTTCATTTCGTCCGGGTAGCAGAAATAGGTATCGAAAGATGGAATGTCTGCGCTGATCGGGAGCTGAATGAGCCCGGGATCGCGGCCGACGATGTAGTCGGGAAGCATGGCGATGCCGATGCCTAGCAGGCAGGCTCGCTTGATCGAGGTCTGGCTGTTGATCTGCAGATGCGAGATTCGCGGATTGTCGTGGTCCCGTCCGGCGATCTCCAGCCAGTTCACATCAAGCAGGTAATTGGGCGCCGGCTCGCCGAAAGTGATGATCCGGTGATTGTCCAGATCCTCGACGGACTGGGGCTCGCCGTGTTTGTTGATGTAGGAGGGCGCGGCATAGATATGCATGTGCACCGTGAAGAGCTTGCGCTGGATCAGGTCCGACTGCTGCGGCTGACGCAGCCGGATAGCGCAGTCCGCGTGCCGCATGTTCACGTCGAGCTCTTCATTGTCCAGGATGAGTTGGACCTGCACGTCCGGGTGCAGGGACATGAATTCCTGTATCTTGTCCGTCAACCAGCCCTGGCCAAGCCCTACCGTGGTGGTGATGCGCAACTTCCCGGTTGGTTTGTCGGTCGTTTCGGTGAGTTGCACCTTGACGCTTTCGAGCTTCATCAGCACTTCATGCGCGGTGCGGTAGAGGATCTCGCCCTGTTCGGTGAGGATCAGGCCACGGGCGTGGCGATGAAACAGCTTGATGCCGACGTCCTGTTCGAGCGAACTGACCTGCCGGCTGATGGCCGATTGCGAGAGATGGAGTTTGTCTGCCGCATGCGTGAACGAGCCGGCCTCGGCCGCCGCATGAAATATGCGCAGTTTATCCCAGTCTAGCGACATGAAAGCCCCCATATACCACCACCCCGGGGAACTGAATAATCGTCCTCCGGTTGTGGCCTGATGCATCTGTTCCCACGCGGGACGCGGCGCCTTACAGCGCGCGCCCCGATTCGCAGCTTCTATTCGGCTGCAATTGCGACGGGCATATGACCCGCCAAATATTTCTCCGCCTCGAGCGCCGCCATGCAGCCCATGCCCGCGGCCGTGACTGCCTGGCGGTAAACGTCGTCCGTGACATCGCCGGCAGCGAAGACACCCGCGACATCGGTCGCGGTCGAATCCGGCGCCGTCCAGAGATAGCCGTTCGGCTTCTGGCGAAGCTTGCCCTTGAACAGCTCCACCGCCGGTGCGTGACCAATCGCGACGAATACGCCATCGGTCACCATGTCCGTGGTTTCGCCGGTCTTGGTATTGCGAAGCTTCACGCCGTTGACCGAAGCGGGCATCGGCGGCTTTGCCGGCGTGCCGAGATATTCGACGACCTCGTGATCCCAGATGACCTTCACGTTCGGCTTGGCGAAAAGGCGCTCCTGAAGAATCTTCTCTGCCCGGAATGTGTCGCGACGGTGAACGACGGTGACCGTCTTCGCCAGATTTGAGAGATAGAGCGCTTCCTCCACGGCGGAATTGCCGCCGCCGACGACGACGACGTCCTTGTTGCGATAGAAGAAGCCGTCGCAGGTGGCGCATGCCGAAACCCCGAAGCCCATGAAGGTCGGCTCGGTCTCGATGCCGAGCCACTTGGCCTTGGCGCCGGTGGCGATGATCAACGCGTCCGTCGTCCAGTCGTTGCCGCTGTCGGTCTTGATGCGGAAGGGGCGGACGGAAAGATCGACATCCGTCACAAGATCATTGACGATTTCCGCACCGACATGCGTGGCCTGCTTCAGCATCTGTTCCATCATCCAGGGGCCCTGGACCGGATCGGCGTAGCCAGGATAGTTCTCCACATCGGTGGTGATCATCAATTGGCCGCCCTGTTCCATTCCCGCGATCAGCACCGGCGAAAGCATGGCGCGCGCCGTGTAGATGGCCGCAGTGTAGCCAGCAGGGCCGGAGCCGATGATCAGCACTTTGGTATGGCGGGCGGTCATGAACGTGTCCTTGATAGGTCGGAGAGCCTGGGCAGCATCATCCGGTTCCGTTGGTTACTGGCAAATATCGCCTTACTTTAGGTATTCACCGCTTGTACTTTCAAGGGTGTGGCCGCCTATACACACAAGTGCTTGGGCTATGGGCAGCGTTTTGGCACCAGATCGGGCATTTTTGCATCGTTTTCAATGTCTCGCTCGACCCCGGCGCGCGATTCCGCCGCAATGGCGACCCGCTTTGTTTCATAGTGCTTTCGTGCCGGAAGACCGATCCGGTGCATCAGTTGCGGGGATGCGTGCCGAAGCCGTGGTGCTTTGCGTTGGTTTTCACAAATGTCTACCCGAAGGTTCCTGTGCATGCGGCAGCGAGTACTCTCGTTCTGCCGTCAGGTTGCATGCTAGGCACAGGAGTGAAATTGGCCGCTTGCGGGAATGGCGGGCCTGTCGCATTCGCGGCCACAGCGCTATCGTTCTCTCGCAGATTTGGGCGGCGATTGGCGTAATCCTGCTGACGGGCATATAAGGCCTCCTTCGCAAAGGCCGATGAAAAAGGGGATGCTAGGCAATGGTCATACGCGTCGAGCTCGATGCCATCGATATGAAAATACTGCGCGAACTGCAGAGCAACGGCCGGATGACGAATGTCGAGCTCGCTGAGCGTGTGGGCATTTCGGCGCCCCCTTGTCTGCGCCGCGTCCGCAAGCTGGAGGAGGCGGGTGTCATTCGCGGCTACCGCGCACTCCTGAACGCATCCGCGCTCGGTTACGACCTCGTCGCCTTCTGCATGGTCGGCCTCAAGCATCAGTCCGATGCGAACCTGAAAGCATTCGCCGCCCGCACCGCTACCTGGCCGCTCGTCCGCGAGGCCTGGATGGTCTCGGGCGAATCCGACTTTCTGCTGCAGTGCGTGGCCGAGAACCTTGCGAGCTTTCAGGATTTCGTTATTGAGGAACTAACGGCAACCGACAATGTCGACACGGTGCGCACGATGCTGACGATCCGTCAGGTGAAGGACGCGTGCCAGGTGGAAATCTAGCCGCGGCCCCGCGGTCATCGCATCCGGCCTGCGGTCCCTGTAGGAAAGTGCTCGTGAAATCATGCTCCCGCTCGGGAAAAGTACCGGAATGTTTCGCAGGCCGGGCCGCCTCACTTCAAAAACGGTTTGAAAAGGCGTCGGCGTGACCTCCAAGCTTCCGCTTTCCGTTTTCATCATCTGCCTCAATGAAGAAGGCTATCTGGGCAATTGCATCGAAAGCCTCGATCAATGCGCCGAGATCGTCATCGTCGATTCCGGCTCGACGGACGGCACGGCGAACCTGGTACAGTCCTATATCGACAAGGGCTGGCCGATCCGCTTCATGTATGAGCCATGGCGCGGCTATGCCGGGCAGAAGCAGTTCGCGCTCGAGCAGTGCAGCCAGCCCTGGTGCTTCAACATCGATGCCGACGAACGGCTGGATGCGCCGTTGCGCAAGCTGCTGCCGAATCTTCTCCAGGCCCCCGCCGAGACGGTTGGCTGGCGCGTCGCGCGTCGCCCCTATCTGATTGGCTACGGCTACACACCGGAACAGGTGCATGAACGGCGGAACCTGCGCCTGATCCGCCGGGGCAGGGGTCGATACGATCTGACCCAAAAGGTCCATGAAGGCATCATGCCCGACGGCAAGGTCGAGAACGCCCTCTCCGGCAGCCTTCTTCATTTCCGGCCGCTGTTGATGGACGAGCAGATCCTCAAGGAAAACAAGTACTCAAGCCTGAAAGCCGACCAACAGTTTGAAGCGGGCAAGCCGCCCAGGTCCTACAAACTCGTCTTCGGTCCACCGCTTTATTTCTTTCGCCTCTATTTTCGCAACGGCCTTTGGCGCTGCGGTCTGCCAGGCTTCATCGAGGCCATGACCGGCGCCGTCTATGCTTTTCTGACAGCGGCCAAAATCTATCAAAGGCACGCTCTCAAGGCACGGTCGAATACCGACGACGCGCTTTCCCACTAGGTCAATTCCGGGAGACGTGATCCAAGCCTCGAAAGGTAACCCATGAAGGTCATGCATATTCACTTCGGCAAGGAAGGCGGGGCAGAACGATTCTTCGTCAACCTCGTCAATGCCCTGCATGACAGGGGCGTCGAACAGCGTGTGCTCATCCGGCCCGATCGCAGTTGGCGCAAGGACATCGAAGGCTGCGCGACGATCTACGAAGGCATCTTCCGCAGGGTCTCGCTTTCGCGGTTTCTTCTGCAATGGAGAATGCGGCGCATTCTTCGCGATTTCCGGCCTGACGTCATCATGGCTTGGCAATTGCGGGCAAGCCGCTTCATGCCGGCATACAAGGACGCCATGCGTATCTCTCGGCTCGGCGATTACCCCGAACATCTCGGCTACTACACCAATGTCGAGACGCTGGTTTGCATCACGCCGGACATGGCCGCGAAGGTTCGCGAACTCGGGTGGAAGCGTGGCGTGGAGGTGATTGCGAATTTCACCCGCGCGACACCGGTCGCTCCCATTGCGCGCAAGGAGATGCAGACACCCGCGGACGCGTTCGTGGTCGTCGGCATGGGCCGATTTGTCAAACGCAAGGGCTTCGACGGGCTGATCCGCGCGATCAAGAAGGTCGACGGCGCCTATCTTTGGCTCGTCGGCGACGGGCCGGAGCGCGAGCGGCTCGAACAGCTGACAAATGAACTCGGCGTCGACGATCGCGTGCGTTTCGCAGGTTGGCAGACCAACGCCTACGGCTATCTGGCGGCAGGGGACGCATTCGCCATCAATTCCTCGCATGAACCGCTCGGCAACGTCTGTTTCGAAGGCTGGGGCGCGGGCAAAGCAACGATCTCCTCGCGCGCGGAGGGGCCATCCTGGGTGATGACCGACGAAGTTGATGGCCGGATCGTGTATTGCGGTGCGGGCGCACGCCTAGCGAACGCGATCCGTCGGCTGCGCGACGATCCTGAGCTTCGGGAAAGATTGAGTGCCGGCGGCCGCGAAACGCTACGTACGCGCTTTTCCGAACAGGCGATCAGTGATGCCTACATTGAACTCTTCTCCAAGGGTGCGGCGCAGCGATGAAGGTCATGCACTTCCATTTCGGCAAGGATGGCGGCGCCGAGCGTTTCTTCGTCCATCTCGTCAACGCGCTCGCCGAACGCGGCGTGGAGCAGACGTCGGTCATCCGACCCCGCCGTCTTTGGCGCTCCGAAATCGAAGGCGCGACCAGGATAATAGAAAGCCACTTCCGGAACCTGTCGCTGGATCGCCTGCTGCTGCCGCGCAAGGTGATGCACATGGCGCGGCGGGACAGGCCGGACGCCCTGATGGCTTGGGCGCCCCGCGCCAGCGAATTGATGCCACCTTACAAGGGATGCATCAGGATTTCGCGCCTCGGCGACTATCCGCCACGCCTTGACTATTTTCGCAACACGGACTGCCTCGTCTGCAACACGCCGGGCATCGCCGAACATGTTCGCAATCTCGGCTGGAAGCACGACGTCGAGATCATCTCGAATTTTACCAATACCGAGCGCGTCGAACCGGTCAGTCGGGCGACGCTCGACACCCCGGAGGGAGCCCCTGTCGTCATGTCGATGGGGCGCTTTGTGGAGCGCAAGGGTTTCCACACGTTGATCGCGGCGATCGCCAAAGTACCCGGCACTTACCTTTGGCTGCTCGGCGATGGCGAGGAACGGGCCAACCTCCACAAGCTCGCAACCGATCTCGGCGTCGCCGGCCGGGTGCGTTTCGCCGGCTGGCAAAAGGATACAAGGCCGTTTCTCGCGGCGGCCGATATTTTCGTGATGGCGTCAAGTCACGAGCCGCTTGGCAATGTCATCCTGGAGGCCTGGGCGCAGGGAACGCCGGTCGTCTCGAGCCGCTCCGAGGGGCCGCAATGGTTCATGCGTAATGACGAAAACGGTCTGATGGTCGACATCGGCGACGCGGATGGTTTCGCGCGTGCGGTGGAGCGGATCGCCAACGACCAGGCATTGCGGACAAGCCTTGCCAAGCGAGGGCATGAGACGCTGATGACACAGTTCTCCAAGCAAGCGATTACCGACGCCTACCTGAAGCTCTTTGCCTCGAAGCGGTAGCCGTCCCCGACAGCCATTGCGTCAGTGCATCAGGCTTTCATAGATGGTGCCTATTGCGCGCGCTTCGCCTTCGATGGCGAAACTCTTTGAGGTCCGCAACGGGCCATTGGCGCCAGCGGCTGCAAGTCGCGGCAGATCGTCCATGAAGGCGGCGGCGCCGTCGACCATGGCGTTCAAATCGCCGGGCGGAATGACGATGCCTGTTTCCTCGGCACCGTCGGCAATCAACTCCGCGAAAGCGCCGACATCGGTTGCCACCACCGGAACGCCGCTTGCCATGGCCTCCAAAGGTGTCAACCCGAAGCCCTCCCAGCGTTGCGGCGCTACGAAAAGGTCGAGCGCCCGGTACCAATCGGGAATGTTGGTGTGTTCTCCGACAAAGAGTATTCGATCCGCAAGGCCCGCCTTCGCAACCCGCTGCTTCAATTCCGCCTCGAAGGCGAGATGCTGTCCGGTCGCGCGTCCGGCAACGACGGCGCACCACTCGGGCCGGCTGGGGAGCAGGGAAATCATGCTGTCGACGAAGAGATCTGTGCCCTTCTGGCGGCGCACGCGCCCGAAACAGCCGGCGAATTTCTTGGTCGGATCCAGTCCGAGCACTCGTTTTGCCTCGGCCTTGTCGGTCGCCGGCCGGAAGCGCTTGGTATCGATGCCGTGCAAAACCACGGTATTCGGCACGTGCAGATAGGCGGCCGTCTTGCCGCTGGTGGCAATCACCGCATCCATCCGGCCAATAAGGAACTTGCTCCACCGCGTATGCCGGCGTTGCGAGGCGGAGGTGAAAACGATCCTGATTTTCATGCGCAGAAGATCGCGCAGGATGATGGCCGGCAGCATTTCGACATTGCGGCGCGCATGCCAGACACGGCATCGCCGCCCCGCAGGAGCCTCCCACAGATGTACCAGATCGCGAAATCGGATCGATGGCAATGTAGAGGGAAGCCCGGGGCCAAGAACCGCGATCTTCTGGCCGAGCGCACGCTGGATCGGAACGAGCTGAATGATCGTCGACGTGACGCCGGAGAGGCGTTGCTTGAAATTGGGCGCAATGATCTCGATGTCCCGGATATCGGCCACTTGAGCGCTCTCCTCGCGCATACGACAATCATCTTTTATAACGGGAAGGGACAGAGCGAGCCTCACGCCCTTTGAGCGGGATAAGAGCAGCCCGCCGAGGCTTGCGAGCATCGATCACGTTGGGTAGTCGGCTCAACCCAAAGTCATCGTGCTCGCGGAGCTCGTCAGCCCCAGTGAATGGCGAGGATTTCGTAGGCCTTGGAGCCGCCGGGCGCATTGACCTCGATCGAGTCGCCGACTTCCTTGCCGATCAGCGCACGGGCGATCGGAGAGGAAATCGAGATGCGACCTGCTTTGACGTCGGCTTCCTGGTCGCCAACGATCTGATAGGTCTTCTCCTCTTCGGTGTCCTCGTCGACGAGCTTGACCTTGGCGCCAAACTTGATCTTCGACCCGGACATCTTCGAGAGATCGATGACCTCGGCGCGCGCAATCAGATCCTCGAGTTCGGTGATCCGGCCCTCGTTGTGGCTCTGCGCTTCCTTGGCAGCGTGATACTCAGCGTTTTCCGACAAGTCACCGTGGGCGCGAGCCTCGGCGATCGCTTCGATGATTCGCGGGCGTTCTCCCTGCTGGCGCCAGCGCAGCTCTTCCTGCAGATTGGCGAACCCACCCTGTGTCATCGGCACTTTGTCGACCATTTCATCATCCTTCATCAAGCGCACGCGGCGCCACCTTTCGGCAGCGCCAACGCAAAAGAAAACGGTCGCCGGCGCGCAAGCGTCGGAACCGTCCAAAACATCCGAACCGCACTTATAGCAGAAAGCCAATTGCCATTGCCAGATTTTTCGCCCCGCGCCCTGCGTGCTGCGGGGCTGCCAAAGACAAAGCAACGCGGCTACAAAAAGCGACTTTACCTCAACCGCGGTTGAGGTTGTAACAGTTCCGCTTCCCAATGTTCTGCATAGGAAGTGCAAAAGAAAATGACCTCAATCGAAGACAAGGAAACGTCCGGGGGCGGTTTATCACGGCAAGATACATCGGGCTGGCGCGAGTTGCTGGGGCCCGGACACCTGACGGCCACGACAACACTCTGCCTCGGTGTGGCGCTTTTTGCATTCAACGGATTCTTCGTTTCGACATCACTGCCGACGGCCGTCGCGGAGTTCGGCGGTGCCGCGCTGCTCTCCTGGGCCTTTACGCTCTACCTCGTTTTCGCGATCCTCGGCGGTACCCTCGCAGCCGATTTGAAGTCGCGGTTCGGAGCACGAAACGTCCTCGTGGCCGCCGCATTCGCCTTCGTCGCCGGGACTCTCATTGCGACGTTTGCAAGCAACATGCAGACCGTCCTCGTCGGGCGGCTGTTTCAAGGGTTGGGCGAGGGGATCATCGCTGCGGTCTGCTACGCGCTGATACCGGAGCTTTTCCCGCCGCGCCTTGTCCCGAAGGTATTCGGCGCCGAAGCCATCGTCTGGGCTGCGGCCGCTTTCGCCGGACCGCTGATCGCCGGAGCGCTGACAGAATATTGGAGCTGGAGGGCGGCCTTCTTCGTCAATGTGCCAGCGGCGGCGATATTCATCGCCCTTGCTTTGGCGATCGTGCCGCCGAGCGAGAAGTCCGCTTCGAACACGACGGGCATCCCCATCAGGCGCGTGGTGGCAGTTGGCGCCGGAATCCTGCTGATCTCGATCTCGAACACAGTGGAAAACGAACTCGCAATGGCCGGCCTGCTTCTGTCAGCAACGATCATCCTCTACGCCACCGTCCAGATCGACCGGCGATCCGATCACGCCTTGCTGCCGTCGGACGCGTTCGCCACGAACAGCGCTCTTGGAACCGGACTTTGGCTGGTGTTGTTGATGCCGCTGGCACAGGCATGCGGTTCGGTCTACCTGGTCTACGCCCTACAACATCTCTGGGATCTTGGACCCACCGCGGCAGGTTTCGCCAACGCCGTCATGGCCATGTCCTGGAGTCTGACCGCCGTTTTCGTCGCCAGTCTGCGGGCACGAGAGTTGCGCGACGCGCTGACCTGGACAGGCCCTTTGTTGCTCAGCATCGGGCTTGCCTTGCTGACGCTCTCGGTCGGCGGCGGTTACTTCTGGGTGGTCTTTCCGAGCCAGGTCGCAATCGGCGCCGGCTTCGGACTTTGCTGGGGAACATTGAGCCAATTGTTGATGGAGGTGTCGCCGCCCGACGAACGGGACAAGACGTCTGCACTCCTGCCGACGCTCCAATCCGCAGGCTATGCGATCGGAGCGGCATTCTTCGGACTGGTTGCAAACGCTCGTGGCTTCGGCGAAAACGCAAGGGACGCCGCGATCAGCGACGCCATGCTTGCAGTTTTCGCGGTTGGATGTGCAATCGCCGTGCTGTCGTTCTACTTCGGAATCAGAACCCAGCGCCTGATCATGCAAACCGTTCGAGCGAATGAAGAGATGGCGCGCCAGCCCGCCTGAAGTCTGAATATGCGCGCCCCTTTTTGTGGGCGCGCATATTCAGGTCGGGATCAGAAATAGCTCTGCAGCGGACGGACCTCGAGATTTCCTGCCTTCAGCGCCTTGATCGCAAGTGCTGCTGCTTCAGCGCCGGCCATCGTGGTGTAGTAGGGCACCTTCTGCATCAGGGTCGCACGGCGAAGCGATTTCGAGTCGGAGATCGCCTTGTTGCCATCCGTCGTGTTGATGACGAGTTGGACCTGCCGGTTGCGGATTGCGTCCTCGACATGCGGCCGGCCTTCGAGAACCTTGTTGATCTTGGTCGCGGCAATGCCGTGCTCGCCGAGGAAGCGCGCCGTGCCGCCGGTCGCCATGACCTTGAAGCCGATGTCGGCGAGAACGCGGATTGCCGGCAGCACGCGCACCTTGTCTTCATCGCGAACGGACACGAAGACCGTTCCATCGCGCGGCAGATCGACACCCGCGCCGAGCTGCGACTTGGCGAAAGCGAGCGCGTAGTCCGTGTCGAGACCGATGACTTCGCCGGTCGAACGCATTTCCGGTCCGAGCAGCGTGTCGACGCCGGGGAAGCGAGCGAAGGGGAAAACCGCCTCCTTGACGGCGATGTGCTTCAGATTGCGCGGATCAGGCTTTTGGCCATAGGCAGCAATCGCCGTCTCCAGCGCTTCGCCCGCCATTACACGTGCGGCGATCTTCGCGATCGGCGCGCCGATGGTCTTTGCCACGAACGGAACCGTGCGCGACGCGCGCGGGTTCACCTCGAGCACGTAGATCGTGCCGTCCTTGATGGCGAACTGCACGTTCATAAGGCCGCCGACATTGAGCGCCTTGGCAAGCGCGGTCGTCTGACGTTCGAGTTCGTCGACAAGCTCACTGTCGAGTGTGTGAACTGGCAGCGAGCAGGCGGAGTCGCCGGAGTGAATGCCAGCTTCCTCGATATGCTCCATGATGCCCGAGACGAAGACCTCGCTACCGTCACAGAGGCAGTCGACGTCCACTTCGGTTGCATTCGTCAGATAGCTGTCGAAAAGCAGCGGGTTCTTGCCGAGCAGCGTGTTGATCTGACCGGTCTTGTCGTTGGGATAACGCTGCTTGATGTCCTCCGGCACGAGCCCCGGCACGATGTCGAGCAGGTAGGTCTGCAGCATGCTCTCCGAATGGATGATCTGCATGGCGCGGCCGCCGAGAACATAGGACGGACGCACGACGAGCGGAAAGCCGATTTCCGCGGCGACGAGGCGGGCCTGCTCGACGGAGTAGGCAATGCCATTGTTCGGCTGGTTGAGATCGAGCTTCATCAAGAGCTTCTGGAACCGGTCACGGTCTTCGGCAAGGTCGATCGCGTCAGGAGCCGTGCCAAGGATCGGAATGCCGTTCTTTTCCAAGGCCTCTGCCAGCTTCAGCGGCGTCTGACCGCCGAACTGCACGATGACCCCGTGCAACGTGCCGTTTTCCTGTTCGGCGCGCATGATCTCGATAACGTCCTCCGCCGTCAGAGGCTCGAAGTAGAGCCGGTCGGAGGTGTCGTAATCGGTCGAGACCGTTTCCGGATTGCAGTTGACCATGATCGCTTCATAGCCGGCGTCCTTCAGCGCGAAGGCGGCGTGGCAGCAGCAATAGTCGAACTCGATACCCTGGCCGATGCGGTTCGGCCCGCCGCCGAGAATGACGACCTTCTTGCGCTCGGAAACCTGGGCTTCAGAGCGCGCGGTGCCGACGAAGGGCGTTTCGTAAGTCGAGTACATGTAGGCAGTCGGAGACGCGAACTCCGCCGCGCAGGTATCGATGCGCTTGTAGACCGGGCGGACGTTCAGCGCATTGCGACGTTCCGCCACCTCCTTCGGGCGCTTGCCCGTGAGCGTCGCGAGGCGGGCGTCCGAGAAGCCCATGGCCTTCAGCATGCGCAGGTTTTCGGCATCCTGCGGCAGACCGTGCTCGCGAATGCGCGCCTCCATGTCGACGATCGCCTTGAACTGGGCGATGAACCACGGATCGATCTTGCAGGCTTCGTGCACCTCCGCCTCACTCATGCCGAGGCGGAGCGCCTGGGCGACCATGCGCAGCCGGTCCGGCGTCGGCGTGCCGATCGCCGCGCGGATCGCGTTGCGGCCGTCGCCGTTCTCGTCGAAGTCCGGAATGTCGATCTCGTCGAGACCGGTGAGCCCCGTTTCGAGACCGCGCAGCGCCTTCTGCAGCGATTCGGCGAAAGTGCGCCCGATCGCCATAACCTCGCCGACCGACTTCATCGCGGTCGTCAGGGTCGGCTCGGCGCCCGGAAATTTTTCGAAGGCAAAACGCGGTATTTTCGTGACAACATAGTCGATCGACGGTTCGAAGGACGCCGGCGTCGCGCCACCGGTGATGTCGTTCTCCAATTCGTCCAGCGTGTAGCCGATCGCCAGCTTGGCGGCGATCTTGGCGATCGGGAAGCCGGTTGCCTTGGAAGCCAGCGCAGAGGAGCGCGACACGCGTGGGTTCATCTCGATGACCACAAGTCGGCCGTTTTCCGGGTTGACGGCGAACTGGACGTTCGATCCGCCGGTCTCGACTCCGATCTCGCGCAGCACCGCGATCGAGGCGTTGCGCATGATCTGGTATTCCTTGTCGGTCAAGGTCAGCGCCGGCGCAACCGTGATCGAGTCGCCCGTATGCACGCCCATCGGGTCGATGTTCTCGATCGAGCAGATGATGATGCAGTTGTCCACCTTGTCGCGGACGACTTCCATTTCATATTCCTTCCAGCCGAGAACCGACTCCTCGATCAGGACTTCCGTCGTCGGCGATGCATCGAGGCCGACGATCTCAAAGAATTCCGAACGGTTGTAGGCTATGCCGCCGCCGGTGCCGCCGAGCGTGAAGGAGGGGCGGATGATCGCCGGCAGACCGACATCGTCGAGCGCCTGCGCGGCAATCGCCATGGCGTGGTTGAGATAACGCTGCTTGCGGTCGCCTTCGCCGAGGTTCCACTGGTTCTCCAGTTCGTCGAGCGCGGTGTCGAGTTCCGAACCGGCGAGCCGCGCTTTCAGCGCCGCGCGCTGCGCCTCGTGCGCCTTTCGATCCTGGTCCTTGATGTCGGTTGCGTTCGCAAGCCGAGACTTCGGCGTCTCGAGACCGATCTTCGCCATCGCTTCGCGGAAAAGGGCGCGGTCCTCCGCCTTGTCGATCGCTTCCGGCTTGGCGCCGATCATCTCAACATTGTAGCGGTCGAGCACGCCCATGCGGCGCAGCGAAAGCGCCGTGTTGAGCGCCGTCTGCCCGCCCATCGTCGGCAGGAGCGCATCCGGGCGTTCCTTGGCAATGATTTTGGCGACCACTTCCGGCGTGATCGGTTCTACATAGGTGGCGTCCGCCAGCCCCGGGTCGGTCATGATCGTGGCCGGGTTGGAGTTGACCAGGATGACCCGGTAGCCTTCCTCCTTCAGCGCCTTGCAGGCCTGGGTACCGGAGTAGTCGAATTCACATGCCTGGCCGATGACGATCGGCCCCGCGCCGATGATGAGGATCGATTTGATATCTTGGCGCTTCGGCATGGGCTCTCATCCGTTTCTAGCTGCGCGAAAAACCGGCCAGGGTGGGAGGTCACCGGCCGGGGCGCGCATTTATGGTCTTTTCAGGCTAGAAGCGGCTTATAGGCAAATGTTTCTGCAAGCGGAACCCCGAAAATTTCTGAATCGACAATAAAGCGAACATATTTGCGATAGCCGTCTGCATACCGTGGGATGACCATGGAGATTGGAAATGCAAGCGGATTCCCGGCACGGCTGGACCCGGCTTCACGCCACCGCGATCGGTCGCCAGGGGAAAAAAGGCCAACCGGATGAAACGAGACCGCCGCGATAGCGTTTTACAAGAATCGTCGCTCGGGCATATAGAATCATTCAACGCATTAAGCGCCGATGCGACGCTTGGAGGAAAGATCATGGAATGGAAGGGCCGCCGCCAATCCGGAAACGTTGAAGACCAGCGTGGAGCGGGCCGCGGAGGCGGTCTCGGAGGCAGTCCGTTCGGCCGCGGCGGCGGGTTCCGCTTGCCCGGCGGCGGAGGTGGCATGCGTCGCGCCGGCGGGGGATTAAGTTTCGGCACGATCATCTTTCTCGTCATTCTCTATTTCGTGCTCCGGGCCATGGGCATCGACATGCTCCAGGTCCTTGAGGGCGGCGGCCAGATGAACATGCCCGGCTTCGAGCAGAGCGACGGCTCGCAGGTACCCCAGGGCTCGGCCGAGGAAGAAGAGATGAAAGCCTTCATGGCGACGGTGCTCGCCGAAACGGAAGACACCTGGAACGGTATCTTCCAGGCGAGCGGCGAGCAGTATCAGGAACCGAAGCTAGTGCTGTTCGATGGCTCCGTCCGTTCGGCCTGCGGCTTTGCGTCGGCCGCCTCAGGCCCGTTCTATTGCCCGGGCGACCGCAAGGTCTATCTCGACATGAGCTTCTTCGACGAACTCGCTCAGAAGTTCGAGGCCACCGGCGATTTCGCCCAGGCCTATGTGCTGGCTCACGAAGTCGGCCATCACGTGCAAAACCTGATCGGCGTCTTGCCGAAATTCAACCAGATGCGACAGCGCATGAGCGAGGTCGAGGCAAACCAAATGTCGATCCGCGTCGAACTGCAGGCCGATTGTTTTGCCGGAATCTGGGGCAAATACACCGAGCAGAAGGGCCTGTTGGAACGGGGCGATCTGGAAGAGGCACTGAACGCCGCCACACAGATCGGCGACGACACGCTGCAAAAGCGTATGCAGGGCTATGTGGTCCCGGAAAGCTTCAACCACGGCACCTCGGAGCAGCGGATGAAATGGTTCCAGCGCGGCTTCGACAGCGGCCAGATGTCCGTTTGCGACACTTTCTCCGGATCCGTCTGAGCGAAGTGCCCGGACCAGCCGCTAGGACCGGTCCGGGTACTTCCGTTCAGCCGTGTCGCTCGCTATCGAGGTGTGCAAGGTGCGCCTCCGGATAGCGGGCACCAGCCGCAGCATCTTTCGGTACGGCACGCTCGATCGCCGCCAGGTCGTCCGCATCGAGGCGAACGGCCTGCGAGCCGAGCGCTTCGGCAAGCCGGTCCCGGCTCCGCGCACCCACAAGCGGCACGATATCGGCACCTTGCGCGACCACCCAGGCGATGGCTATCTGCGCGACGGTAACACCTTTTGCGCCGGCGACGCGGCGCAGTGCTTCAACGAGTGCCAGGTTCCGATCGACGTTGCCTTCCTGGAAACGGGGGCTGACGGCGCGGTAATCACCGGGCTTTGCTGCATCCTTCCGCCAATGGCCACTGATCAGGCCGCGCGAGAGAACGCCATAGGCCGTGACGCCGAGACCAAGCTCGCGGCATGTCGGAAGGATTTCCTTCTCGATCCCGCGAGAGATCAACGAATACTCGATCTGGAGATCGACGATCGCATGCACGGTCGCCGCACGCCGGATCGTCTCCGGGCCGACTTCCGAAAGGCCGATATGACGAACATAGCCAGCCTTCACCATATCGGCGATGGCGCCGATGGTATCCTCGATCGGCACATCGGGATCGAGGCGGGCCGGCCGGTAGATGTCGATGTAATCGACGCCGAGGCGCTGCAGCGTATAGGAAAGGAAGTTACGCACTGCCTTCGGCCGCGCGTCGTAACCGATCCACGCGCCGGTAGCGTCTCGCAACGCGCCGAACTTCACGCTCAACTGCACCTGATCGCGATTGCGCCCCTTGAGCGCTTCGCCGATCAGCATCTCATTGTGACCCATGCCGTAGAAATCGCCGGTGTCGAGCAAGGTGACACCCGCATCGAGCGCGGCATGAATGGTGGCGATGCTTTCCGCACGGTCGGACGGACCGTACATGCCCGACATACCCATGCAGCCAAGCCCGATTGCCGAAACCATGGGACCGGATTTTCCAAGCGAAACCGTATGCATCTCACGCTCCTTCGATGAAAGCCTTTGTCGGCTGTTTCGTTCGCCGCCATGTTTACTTCAGGTCACACTGTGCGATAATCGACGACACACAAAACAGCTTGTCCGAAATTTTGTACAATGAATGATCTTCCGCTTGCGGATCTCGATGCCTTTGCCGCGGTCGCGCGGGAGCGCAGTTTCCGTACCGCTGCCCGCAAGCGCGGCGTGTCGGCCTCTGCGCTCAGCGAAGCGCTGCGGCGGCTGGAGGGGCGGCTCGGCGTGAGACTGCTCAATCGCACGACCCGCAGCGTCACGCCGACGGAGGCGGGGATGCGGCTGCTTGAACGCCTGTCGCCGGCGCTTGGAGAGATCGCCGGAGCGCTCGATCAGGTGGGCAGCCTGCGTGACAGCCCTGCGGGCACGCTCAGGCTGAATGTGCCGACAATCGTCGCCCGCGAGATCCTGCCGCCACTTGTCGGTCGCTTCCTGAAGGCCAATCCGGCAATTACGCTGGAGGTGACGGCAGAGGATGGCTTCATCGATGTTCTCGCCGCCGGATTCGATGCCGGCGTGCGCTACGAGGAACGGCTTGAGCGAGACATGATCGCCATCCCGATCGGCCCGCGCGTGCAGCATTACGTCACCGCCGCTGCCCCGGATTATCTTGCCCGGCGTGGCACGCCACAACACCCGCGCGACCTTCTCGAACACGCCGCTATCCGTCACCGTTTCCCAAGCGGCGTTGCCTTGACGTGGGAGTTTGGAGAGGGCGATGCCGCCCTGACCATCGCACCGCCGGCGGTCATTCTGGCCAACGCAATCGATCTCGAAGTGGGCGCAGCGGTTGACGGTCTCGGAGTGATTCGAACATTCGAGGAATTTCTGGCACCGGAGATCAAAGCAGGGCGGCTCGTGGCAATTCTCGACGAGTGGACAACCAGTTTCCCCGGCCCATTCCTGTACTATGCCAGCCGTCGCCATATGCCGGCACCGCTCAGAGCCTTTGTCGATTTCCTGAAGGCGGAACAGCGGCGTTCGGAAAACGTCGCTACAGCGCCGCGCGTCCAATCAGACGCGCAGAGGTCGCTTTAGAACTTTGAATCTGTATGATTTTTGTTCTTAACTCGGTTCCGATTTAAGGAATCATGCAGTAGCACGCCCCCCGCAAGGCATCAGCGGACGCGATCGTTTCGATCATAAACTTTGAAATGTTCACGCATTGTTTCGATTTTGACAATGCGATACACCTTATTTGGTGACGTCGTTCACGTTCTGTCTCCACACTGGCGATGGACAGCGGGGAGGGGCTTCATGCTCGACAGGAAATTCGTGCGGCGCGGATTATTTCTCGTCTTTCTCATCCTCTTTCTCGACATCATGGGCATCGCCATCATCGTGCCGGTGCTGCCGACCTATCTCGAGGAACTGACCGGCGCCAACGTCGGCGAAGCGGCTATCGACGGCGGCTGGCTTCTGCTCGTCTATTCGGCGATGCAGTTTCTCTTCGCGCCGCTGATCGGCAACTTGAGCGATCGCTTCGGTCGGCGACCGATCTTGCTGGCTTCCGTCCTCACTTTCGCGATCGACAACCTGATCTGTGCGCTTGCAACGAGCTATTGGATGCTTTTCATCGGGCGCGTCCTCGCCGGGATTAGCGGTGCCAGCTTCGGAACGGCGTCGGCCTACATCGCCGACATCAGCGACGACAGCAATCGAGCAAAAAATTTCGGATTGATCGGCATCGCCTTCGGCACCGGCTTTGCGCTCGGCCCCGTCATCGGCGGCTTCCTTGGCGAGTTGGGCCCAAGAGTGCCGTTCTACGGCGCTGCCGCTCTTTCGTTCCTCAATTTCATTGTCGGCCTGTTCCTTCTGCCCGAGACCCTCGACCGCGCAAACAGGCGGCGCTTCGAGTGGTGGCGCGCCAACCCGCTTGGCGCGCTCAAACAGATGCGCAACTATCCCGGCATCGGCTGGATTGGTCTTGTCTTTTTTCTCTACTGGCTGGCCCATGCGGTTTACCCCGCCGTCTGGTCGTTCGTCTCTTCCTATCGTTATGGGTGGAGTGAGGGGCAGATCGGATTGTCGCTCGGAATCTTCGGCGTGGGCGGAGCGGTGGTCATGGCCGTTGTCCTGCCGCGCGTCGTAACGAGGTTCGGAGAACGACGAACGGCCGCGCTCGGTCTCGTCTTCACCGCGCTCGGAATGGCCGGTTATGCGGCCGCGTGGGAGGGATGGATGGTGTATGCCGTCATCGTCGCGACTGCACTTGAAAGCCTGGCGGATCCGCCGTTGCGCAGTATCGCATCGGCGCATGTCCCGCCGTCGGCCCAGGGCGAATTGCAGGGGGCGCTCACCAGCATTTCCAGCATCACGACAATCGTCGGGCCGCTGATCTTTACGCAGATCTTCGGATATTTCACGAGCCCGACAGCGATGTACTCGTTTTCCGGCGCGCCCTACGCCTTGGCGGGCTGCCTCATTGTCGCGGGCCTTACGGTCTTCCTGCTGCGGGTGCGGGCTGTTCCTCACAGGGCGTTCCAGGAGGGAGTGCCGAAACCAACGCAGGCCTAGACCCTGCGGGCTGACGGCGAGAGAGCAACGCCTTCAAATTGATCAAATTTCTTGATCGTTCGATGAAAAATTGAGCAGTCAGGCCTTTCCCGCTGGCACTTTCGTCGGTGCTGCTCTATCTCGGGTAGTTCTTCCACCGAGTTTGCAGCCGATCTGCCGCAACAGAACGGGATGAGGAAAGAATGTGAGCGGTCTTCCGCCCGCATCCCGCTCTAACTTTTTGAAATCGATGACATTTGTGATTTTGGATGCGTCCAAGGTCATGAACGTGATCTGGAGCCAGGTTTTCCCATGCTGACCACGAACACGAGCCAAATGCAGCTGCAGAACGACAATTCGTGGAGCAACCACTATCGTGCGAGCTTCTACCTTGGCGTGCCCTTCATCGGCGCGCAGCTTGCGCAACTGGCGATCAATACGACCGATGTGCTGATGGTGGGAAAGCTGGGCGCTACCGAACTCGCCGCGATCATCCTTGCGACCCAGACCTTCTTCACGGTCTTCATCTTTGGCAGCGGCTTTGCCAACGCCGTGGTACCGATGGCCGCGCAGGCGCAGGGCCGCGGCGACAAGGTTTCCGTCCGCCGCTCGGTGAGGATGGGCATGTGGGTCGTGCTGCTCTACGGCGCCCTCACAGCGCCGCTCCTCTGGATCGCCGAACCTATTCTTCTCTTTGCCGGCCAAAAGCCCGAAGTCGCGAAGCTCGCCGGGGAATACCTGCATATCGCGCAATGGGCTATTTTTCCGAGCCTCATCTTCATGGTGCTGAGGGCGTTCCTGAGCGGTTTGGAGCGGGCAGGAATAATCCTCTACGTGACGCTTGTGACACTCGTTCTCAATGCGCTGCTTTGCTACGTGCTGATCTACGGGCATTTCGGCTTTCCGGCGCTCGGCATCTTCGGCGCCGCACTTGCAGCCCTCGGAGTCGCGTTACTCGGGGCCGCACTCACGATCGCTTATATCCGCAGCCGCCCGGAGCTGAACCAATACGAACTCTTCGTGCGCTTCTGGCGACCGGACTGGCCGGCTTTCCGCGAGGTCATCTATCTCGGCATTCCGATTGCCTTGACGATCCTTGCCGAAGTGAGCCTGTTTACGGCCGCATCGCTGCTCATGGGCAACATCGGCACGAAGGAGTTGGCCGCTCACGGCATCGCGCTCCAGTTCGCCTCGATCGCGTTCATGATTCCGCTCGGCCTTGCGCAGGCTGGCACAGTGCGCGTGGGCCTGGCCTACGGAGCCGGCGACATGCTGGGCGTCAAGCGGGCTGCCATCGCCGTACTTGTCCTCGGCTGCGCCTTTGCGGCCGTCGGCAGCACGATCTTTGCTCTTTTTCCCCATCAGCTCGCCGCGCTTTATCTCGATACGAGCCGGGCGGATGCGGCGGAGGTTCTCGCCTTCGCCGGTCCGTTGATCGTCATTGCCGGCGCATTCCAGTTGGTCGACGGGTTGCAGGCGATTGCCGCGGGCATGCTGCGTGGTCTCAAGGATACGACGATACCGATGATCCTCGCGATGATCTCCTATTGGGCGATCGGCTTCCTCTGCGCCTGGGCATTCGCTTTCCCGTTGAACTTCGGCGGCGTCGGCGTCTGGTTCGGTTTTGTACTCGGGCTGGCGGCGGCAGCCGTGTCCCTCAATTGGCGCTTCTTCCATCTGCTTCGTTCGATGCAGAAAAGGTTCGCGTAAACCAGTGGTTGTCTTTGCGCTGAAAGGCGGGAATCCTGCAGCACCGTCGGCGTGACGGGTGCGGCTGATTCTTTCGCCGCAGTAGCAGATTCGGGGATTCTGGATGCGGAGACTCACACGTCGCAGCCTGCTGATCGGCGCCTCAGCCGGCGCTGGCGCGGTCGCAAGCCACCAGCTATGGCGGTCGTCTAGCCACGCCGGACCGGCCTATCCGCCCAACGGGACCGAATCCCCCGGAGGCGCCGTGGTACTCAACGACGCCAGCGAATTGTCGCCAACCGCCGTGGCCCGCCACATTGTAGTCGATGACGACCCGAAAGCCGCTGTCGTGGCGCGGATCAGAGGACTGATCGCCGAGGCACGCAACGAGGGCAGGGCGGTTGTCGCAAGCACTGCGCGTCATTCCATGGGTGGACAAAGCCTCGCGAGAGATGGCACGGCGCTGACGCTCGACCAGCACTGGCTGGAGGCAGACACGGCAGCGAAGACATACCGTGTGGCCGCTGGGACGCGATGGTCGACAGTCATCGCCAAACTGGACGCTCTCGGCTTTTCACCCGCTGTCATGCAGTCGAACAATGACTTCGGCGTCGCCAGCACGTTTTCGGTCAACGCGCACGGCTGGCCCGTGCCCTTCAGCGGCTGCGGCAGCACCGTGCGCTCTTTCAAAATGCTGTTGGCCGACGGCAGTGATGTCCACTGCTCGCGCATCGAGAATGCCGACCTCTTCAACCATGCCATGGGTGGCTATGGCCTCTTCGGCGTGATCACGGAAGTCGAACTCGACATGGTCCCGAATGTGCTGCTCGAACCGACATTCGAGCGGATGCCGGCGAGCGAAATCGGAACCCGCTTCGCCGCCTTGCTGAGATCGGATGCGACTGTGCAGATGGCCTACGGCCGTATGGACGTCTCGCTCGACCGTTTTTTCGACGAGGGGTTGCTGATCAGCTATCGTCCGACCACGAATCAGAGCGACATCCCCATAGCCGCCGGCTCCGGCTTCATCAGCCATGTCTCGCGCGAAATCTTCCGCGCCCAGGTCGGTTCCGACCGCATCAAGCATCTGCGTTGGTGGACCGAGGCCAGCATTAATCCGTGGATTGCTGCAACGGCGACACGAAACAGCCTGATGAACGAACCGGTGATAACGCTCGACGACCGCGATCCGGCACGCACCGATATCCTGCACGAATATTTCGTTTCGCCGGCGCGCTTCGCGGAATTCGTCGCGGCATGCCGGGAGATAATTCCCGCCTCCTATCAGCAGCTCCTCAACATCACGCTGCGCTTCGTCGACACGGATCGCGATAGCGTGCTTGCCTATGCGAGCGAGCCGCGGATCGCCGCCGTGATGCTCTTCTCCCAGGAGAAAACCGCGCGGGCCGAGGCCGATATGGCGCGCATGACGCGCGACTTGATCGAGCGCGTCATCGCGATCGGCGGCAGCTATTATCTGCCCTACCGGCCGCATGCCTCGGTCGACCAGCTGTTGCGCGCCTATCCGAGGGCGGGCGCATTCGCGGCCAGAAAACGGGAATTTGACGCAGATTGCGTCTTCCGCAACAACCTCTGGGACCAGTATTTCGCAGAGCTCTGAAAGGATCATGATGGGTAAGCTTCGCTGGATCGCCTTGGGCTACACGGTCGCGCTGCTCGCTGCCGCATCGCTCAATTACGTTCCCGGCCTTACCGACAGCCAAGGGCGGGCCTTCGGCATATTCGCTCTCGATATCTATGATGATCTGTTGCACATCGCCTCCGCAGCCTGGGCGGGCATTGCCGGCTTCCTTTCAAAGCATGCAGCACGCAACTTTCTGCTTTATTTCGGCGTCCTCTATCTCTCGGACGGCCTGCTCGGGCTTCTGACCGGATCCGGCTATCTGGATCTCGGCATTCTGACTTACGGCATCCAGGACCTGCCGTTCTCCTTCAAGATACTCGCGAATCTTCCGCATATCGCACTTGGTGGGTTTGCCGTCGCCTACAGTTTCGCCTTTGCGCACGAGGCGCGGTGATGAGGATCGTCTGGAAGAGCCTTAAATGGAGCATCGTCGCGCTGTTGCTGCTTGTGATCCTGATCGCAAGCCCCGTGGCCTATATCGAGGGCTTCTGTCACGGCGAGCCGGTGGAGGACGCGTATACGCCATTGATCAACGACCCCGCCTTCCGGCGGCACGAAGCCAACACATATCTGACCTATCCGGAATGGCATATCGTCTATGCCTATGACGGCCTCGCGGAAGCGTTGAAGACCGGCGACGAACATGCCTTCGACTATTTTTCGAGCGTCAAGGGCTTTTGGACATCGACTTGCGCGCTCACGCGGATCGCCGACGAACACGGCGGCGCAGACAGCCAGACGCGCATGATGATCTACACGATCGGCATCAGCTTCAATCTCGAAATGGCGTTGAAAGCCGCTTACGAGGAGACAATCGGCCGCGTAACGGCTTTGCTTCGAGGTGAAAAGAAAACGCCGCAGGATCAGGTCGCCGCCGGCATGGCGGCCGACTACGCAGCGTTCCTGCGGCAGACGCCGTGGTATCGCTATTCCTTCGATCGTGAGATCGGCAAACTCTGGGATGCACCGATTACCGATCCGGTTCGGGGCTGGGAACGACGCCTGGCGCTCGGCGGGGAATGGCGCGCGAAGGTCGCCTACGCCAAAATGATCGAAAGCGCGGTAGCGGCGACGGCCCCGGCGAAGCTGGAGATCCGCAGCATCATATCCGGACTGCCTGCCGACAGACTGTCGGACATTCCATGGGTCAAGGTCGTCCGTGAAAGCGACGATGGCGTGGAGATCGAGACGCCGCGCTATGCGCTCTTCACGAAGATTCTGACGGACATTGCGCAAGGGGGTGGAACGATCCGCGAAATCGCCGGCAATGACGATATCATGGTCTCAGTGACGGTTCCCGCCGGAGAGACACCGGCCTTCGCAATCGGGGAGGCGATCGCCCGGGTCAAGCGGGGCGGTTTCGCGACGGAGCGGCTCCTGCTCGGCCTGAAGGTCGAGCAACTCGCTGACCTCCTCCGGCAGACGCCGACCGACGACCCGGGCCTCGAACATGTTTTCGATTACTAGAGCCAGGGCGTTCCTTCTGACCGCCGCTGCCATCCTGTTGTCATGGTATGCGGCATCTGCCGTCCTCTTTGCCGTTCGTGAAGAGGGCAAGGCGGCGATTGTCCTGCTCCCGAACCATGGTCTCTCGCCGAACGGGCTGCCGCCGGGCGTTTCGATCCTGAGATGGGGGCGCTATTTCGCCGTGCTGGCCTCCGATAAGGCCGGCTATGTTCCTGCCCTTTATGCCGCTGGCGCCCTGATCGTGCTGCCGTCACGAGCCGGTGGATGTCTCGGCTTGAGACCTCCGGCCGCACGATGACAAGAAAAAGCCGGACGGGCAGGGGAGGCCGTCCGGCTTACAAGAGCGACCTCATCAGGGGAAGATATGAGGCCGCTTATCTTTGAACTTCCCGAAGGAAGTTCCTGGAGGCATTTGCAGGTTAAAAGCCGCTCTCTTGCTTGCGCCGGTCATGGGCCTCGTTGCGAAGCGCCTGGATCGCAGCGACAGACATCGCGAAAAACATCGTCATCGAAAACAGAGCAAGTCCCATGGCCGCACTCCTTTCAGTTTCGTAGAAACGGCATGTCTCCGAAAAAAGTTCCGTTCATTCTTGCCTCACGGTACAACTTCCGGTGTGAAACCATCTTGAACACTGCAT
This sequence comes from Sinorhizobium sp. 8-89, assembly GCF_030124325.1. Classification (GTDB taxonomy): domain Bacteria; phylum Pseudomonadota; class Alphaproteobacteria; order Rhizobiales; family Rhizobiaceae; genus Sinorhizobium. Next base: position 117,068 of record NZ_JASKLR010000002.1, on the reverse strand, counting down.
TCATCTAGCATTCATTCTTTGCTCCATCCTGTTTCCGAGGGAACAGGCGAAAAGGCGGGTTGCGTCACCCTTGCGGTTAGCCGCCGTCCGTGACAAAAGGCTTCACCAAATGGAACAGGTAAGATGACCACGGCTTTCTATCCCGGCTCCTTCGATCCGATGACGAACGGGCATCTTGATGTGCTTGTGCAAGCGCTGAACGTTGCGGCAAAGGTCATCGTGGCGATCGGCATTCATCCGGGAAAGACGCCGCTCTTTTCCTTCGAAGAGCGGGCCGACCTCATCCGTCGCTCGCTGAACGAATCTCTGCCTGAAAGGGCAGGTGATATCGCCATTGTTTCGTTCGATAATCTGGTAGTCGATGCGGCCCGCCGTCACGGCGCGACCCTGCTCGTGCGCGGCCTTCGCGATGGCACGGACCTTGATTACGAGATGCAGATGGCGGGCATGAACCGGCAGATGGCTCCGGACATCCAGACACTGTTTTTACCGGCGGGGACCGCATCGCGGCCCATTACAGCCACATTGGTCCGCCAGATCGCGTCGATGGGCGGCGATGTCAGTGCTTTCGTGCCCAATGCGGTTCATGAGGCGCTGCAGGCGAAGCGCAAGGCCTGAACGCGCGGACAGCTCACACCACTCAGGGAGAACCCATGAAAATCCTCCAATTCGCTTTTGCCGGCGCCCTGGCGCTCGCCACGTTGACGGGGGTTGCCTTTGCGCAGTCCGGCGACAATGTGATTACAATTCAGCTCAAGGACGGCCCGGTCGTGGTTGAGTTGCGCCCGGACATCGCACCGAAGCACGTCGAACAGATCAAAGCGCTCGCTGCCGCAGGCGAATACGACAACGTTGCCTTTCATCGCGTGATCAAGGGCTTTATGGCGCAGACGGGCGACGTGCAGTATGGCGATATGGAGCAGGGCTACCAGGCCGAACTCGCGGGAACGGGCGGATCGTCCAAGTCCGACCTGCCAGCCGAGTTCTCCGATGTACCCTTCGAACGTGGTACAGTCGGCATGGCGCGCTCGCAGGATCCGAATAGCGCCAACTCGCAGTTCTTTATCATGTTCGCGCCGGGCGACTTCCTCAACGGCCAATATACGGTCGTCGGCAAGGTGGTCGAAGGCATGGAGAATGTCGACAAGATCAAACTCGGGGATGATGCCAACAACGGCGCCGTCGCCGATCCAGACCGTATGATCAGCGTCAAGGTCGGCAAGTAAAGTCAAACAGAAGGAGAAGAACCATGGCCGAGATCAAGGATCCGGAAAACACGATCATCATGGAGACCACGAAGGGCAGGGTCGTGATCGAGCTTCTGCCGGACGTCGCTCCGGGTCATGTCGCTCGTATCAAGGAGCTGACGCGCGAGGGCGCCTATGATGGGGTCGTGTTCCATCGCGTGATCGAGGACTTCATGGCGCAGACCGGCGATGTGCAGTACGGCAAGACCGGCGGCGAACACTTCAATCCGGGCCGCGCAGGCATGGGCGGCTCTTCCAAGCCCGACCTGAAGGCCGAGTTCTCCGACAAGAGCCATGTGCGCGGCACATGCTCGATGGCCCGCAGCCAGATGCCGAACTCGGCAAACTCCCAGTTCTTCATCTGCTTCACCGATGCTCCCTGGCTCAACAAACAGTACTCGATCTGGGGCCAGGTGATCGAAGGCATGGAGAACGTCGACAAGATCAAGCGCGGCGAGCCGGTGCGTGATCCCGATACGATCGTGTCGATGCGGGTTGCCGCCGACGCCTGATTTGCGCTAATGCACAGACCCGCCCCGTCGCGTCAAAAGGCGCCGGGGCGGGTTTGCTTTTGTCTGACACGATCGATGCGCGTAGACCTATTTGATTTCGACCTGCCGGAAACTTCCATCGCGCTGCGGCCCGCAAACCCGCGCGACAGCGCCCGCATGCTTGTCGTGCGGCCGGAAGGCGAGCCGGTCCTCAGCGATCGCGGCGTTCTCGACCTGCCGTCATTCCTTCAGCCGGGTGATGCTTTGGTCTTCAACGACACCAAAGTGATACCGGCGCAGCTCGAAGGCATCCGCAGACGCGGCGAAGAGATCGTGACACAGGTCTCGCTGACGCTGCATATGCGGGTCGCACCCGACCGTTGGAAGGCTTTCGCGCGACCGGCACGCCGACTGAAACCCGGTGATCGGATCTCCTTCGGCCACGGCGGAAACAGCTGCCTGCTCGGGGCGCTTGACGCGACGGTCGAGGAAAAGGCCGATGCCGGGGAGGTCACGCTTCGCTTCGACCTTTCGGGGCCGGCGCTCGATGAGGCGATCATGGCCGTGGGACACATCCCGCTGCCACCCTATATCGCTTCCAAGCGCCCTGACGATGCGAGGGATCGAACCGACTATCAGACCGTCTATGCGCGGGAAGAAGGGGCAGTAGCCGCCCCGACTGCAGGACTGCATTTTACCGAACGCCTTTTTGCAAAGCTCGACGAGGTTGGCGTCGAGCGCCACTTCGTAACTCTGCATGTGGGTGCGGGGACCTTCCTGCCGGTCAAGACGGACGACACCGACGATCACGTGATGCATGAGGAAATCGGTCATGTGAGTGCGGCGGCTGCGAGAAGCCTCAATGCGGTGCGGGCGAGGGGCGGGCGCATCGTCTGCGTCGGCACGACATCGCTTCGACTGATCGAGAGCGCGGCAACGAAAGAAGGCGAAATCCGTCCCTGGTCGGGTCCGACGGGCATCTTCATTACCCCGGGCTATCGCTTTCGCGCGGTCGACATGCTGATGACCAATTTCCACCTGCCGAAATCGACGCTCTTCATGCTCGTTTCGGCCTTCGCCGGGCTCGATACGATGCGCGCCGCTTACGCGCATGCGATCGCCACCGGCTACCGCTTCTATTCCTATGGCGATTCAAGCCTGCTTTTCCGGAAAGACTAGATGACCGAGACGTTCCAATTCAAGCTGCTGGCAACCGATGGCAAGGCGCGCCGAGGCGAGGTTTCGATGCCGCGCGGAACGATCCGCACGCCTGCATTCATGCCAGTCGGAACCGTTGGCACGGTCAAGGCCATGTATCTCGACCAGGTGCGCGAACTCGGTGCCGACATCATCCTCGGCAACACCTATCATTTGATGCTGCGTCCCGGCGCCGAGCGCGTTGCGCGGCTCGGCGGACTGCACAACTTCATCCGCTGGGAACGGCCGATCCTGACGGACAGCGGCGGCTTTCAGGTCATGTCGCTCTCCAGCCTGCGCAAGCTCGACGAGAAGGGCGTGACCTTCAAGAGCCATGTGGACGGCGCGCTCTATCACATGTCGCCGGAGCGCTCGATCGAGATCCAGGGGCTGCTCGACAGCGATATCCAGATGCAGCTCGACGAGTGCGTGGCGCTGCCCGCTGAACCCAACGAAATCGAGCGGGCGATGGAAATGTCGCTGCGCTGGGCCGAGCGGTGCAAAGTGGCGTTCGGAGATCAGCCGGGCAAGGCGATGTTCGGCATCGTGCAGGGCGGGGACGTTCCGAAACTGCGCGAGCGCTCGGCTCTTGCACTGAAGGACCTTGACCTCAAAGGCTACGCCGTCGGCGGCCTGGCCGTGGGCGAGCCCCAGGACGTCATGCTCGACATGCTCGACGTCACATGCCCGGCACTGCCCGCCGAGAAGCCGCGTTACCTGATGGGCGTCGGCACGCCGGACGATATCCTGAAATCCGTCGCGCATGGCATCGACATGTTCGACTGCGTCATGCCGACCCGTTCCGGACGCCATGGCCTGGCCTTCACCCGCTACGGCCGCATCAACCTGAGAAACGCGCGGCACGCCGAAGATACGCGCCCGCTCGACGAGCAATCGTCCTGTCCGGCAGCGCGCGACTATTCGCGCGCCTACCTGCACCATCTGATCCGCGCGAATGAATCGCTCGGCGGCATGCTGCTCAGCTGGAACAACCTGGCCTATTACCAGGAACTGATGGTGGGCATCCGCCAAGCGGTCGAGGAGGGGCGTTACGCCGACTTTATGTCGGAGACCCAGGAAGGCTGGAAACGTGGCGACTTGCCGCCCGTCTGATCCTCGGCGGTCGCCATATCAGAGTTGGGGGCCCGACGCGGTCTGCAGCATCATGACGCCATTGATCTTGTAGCTGCCATCCGGCTGCTCGACGAGATCGTAGATCGCCGTCCAGTCCTTTCCGTCCGATCCCGAGATCAGCACCTCCTGGAACACCTCGTCGCCAAGCACCTTCGAGCGGCCGAAGGCGAAGTTGCCCGGGCGGTAGAGATGCTGATAGCTGCGCTTGACCATCTCGAAGAAGACGATTTTGTCCGGGAATTTTGTCCGGATGGCCGGCGAGGCGAAGGAGTAGGCCGTATCGGCATCATCTTCCAGGAATGCCTTGATCTGAGCGCGTATAACGGATTGCACTGTATCTACAGGTTCATCGGCGAAGACCGCACCCAAACAGATCGAGAACGTAAGACAGAGTGCAACAAAAACGATCCTGACCATCACAGGCCTCCATCCGCCCTTGGTCGCCAAACCAAGGATAGGCCTCATGCTCACGCCGGTAAGGGCGTACGGTTGTGAAATCGCCGAATTATTCTTCGCTAATATGTAAATACATACATGATTTCAAGTGAATAAAACATTGTCTTAAACCACGATAGTAGATATCATAACTTCGTGATGCCACACGAAGCGCGTTGATCAGACCCGCCGTCTCTCTGCGACCAGAAACGCCCACAATATGCAGCACAGCAGGGCAAGGGACGATGGCAGCCCCTGATGCCCGGTCAGTTGCATCGCCAGCCCTGCCGCGGGCGAACCCACGATGCCGCCGATGCCCCATACGAACGCGAAGGCCGCGTTTCCGGCGATCAAGGCTTGACCGGTGAAACGCTCGCCGAGTTGGATCAGCGACATGGTGTAGATCCCGAACGAGACGCCGCCCCAGAGGAAAACGACCGGCCAGATGAGCCACAAGTTGAACAGCGACGGCAGCAGCAGGCAGCCGGCCAGCGACGCGAGCGCACAGGATAACATGGTCCGCGTCGAGCCAAACCGTTCGGCCACGCGTCCGAGCAAGATCTGCAGCACGGCATTGCCGGCGATGAAACACGTGATGAGCGAAGCGATGCGCTCCTCGGCGCTACCGAGCGCGGCGCCATAGACCGTGAGCAAGGAAAGCAGGATCTGCTCGAAGGCGGCAGCGGTGAAAACCGCAAACAACAGAAGCGGCGCCAGTGCGAAGAAGCCGCCGACCGATGTTGCCTCGCCTTCATGCGGCATCTTCGGCAGGCGCGGCACGACCCCAAGCACGATCAAGCCGCAGAGAAGGAAGGCCACAATGCCGACCATGAAGGGCGGCCAACCCTGCGTGCCGACCAGGCCGAGCGACAGCGGGCCGATGGCGAAGCCACCCGACACGATCGATGAATAGAGGCCCATGATGCGGCCCCGCCGCGGCGCGGGCGTGATCGAGATCAGCCAGGTTTCGCTGATCACGTAAAGCGGATTGGCGAAGAAGCCGAGCAGGAAACGCAGCGGCATCCAGGTCCAGACTTCCTGCCTCCAGGCAATCGCGACCAGGGTGAGCGCAGCCAGGATCGAACACAGGATTGCAAGCCGCGCGCCGCCCGCGCGCCGCACGAGCGCCGGAATGAAGGGCGCGGATACAACGAAACCCAGCGGCGTCATCGCCGCCGACAAGCCGATCAGGCCGGGCGTCGTCTCCTGCCGCTCCAGGATGAAGCTGAGCAGCGGATAGGTCAGTCCCTGTGCCACGGCGAACACCGTGACGGTCGCGATGATGCCCGCCATCGCGCTCCAAGGGATCCGGCCCTCCCGCGGCGATGTCGTGCTGTGCAGGCGCCGGCGAACCACTGCCGCACGCGGAAACTGGCGATCCGGTGTCATTGGAGCATTCGCCTTATAAAGGGTTTGATACTTGCCAGAAGGGCTTGGCGATCTCCGCCTCGACCTGCTGTCTTGTCAGACCGATATCGTCGATCAAATGGGGGTCGTCCTTCAACTTTTGCTCAAGTTCCCAGCGAAAGCGTATCCGCTCGCTCCAGGTCGCGATAATGCTTCGCAGGGTGGCCAGGCTGTAGTGCCGACGCGGCATTTCCGCTCGCCCTTGGGGCGTTCCCGGCCGCGCTGCCTTATGCGAGGCCAACGCAAGGGTCGGAGTATCGTTCATGGCAACCTCCATATGGTTTGAGGGGCCGAAGGCCTCGACGTGAAAGAGGATGAATTCTGCAGGACACGAACAGCGTCGTAATTAAGCTCTCCCAAAAAGTTCTCAAAAACTTCCAAAAGGGCTATAGATCCCCGTATGCAGGGATCGCGCTTTGCCTTTGGTCCGTTCGTGCTTGATCCCGGTGCGGGAACGCTCCTTCGGAACGATGATCCCGTTGCCGTTGGCTATCGCGGGCTGAAGCTTCTTGAGGCGCTCGTCGGACGGCCCGGCGAAATCCTGAGCAAGGCCGAGTTGATGGACGCGGCGTGGCCGGGAACGGCCGTCGAGGAAGGCAACCTCACGGTCCAGATCGCGCAGCTCAGGAAGCTGCTTGGTCCGTCCGCCGACGGCGGTGAATGGATCTCCACGGTTCCGCGCGTCGGCTACCGCTTCACGGGCGCCATCGAACAGCTCGGCAGCGCGAAACGAAAACCTTTGCCGTTGCCCAGCAAACCGTCGATAGCTGTGCTGCCCTTCGTCAATTTCAGCAATGACCCCGAGCAGGAATCCTTCGCGGATGGGTTGACCGAAGACCTGATTACCGACCTGTCGAGGACCTCCGGCCTGTTCGTCATCGCGCGCAATTCCGCCTTTGCCTACAAGGGCAAGGCGATGGACGTGCGCGGGATCGCCCAGGACCTTGGCGTGCGCTACCTGCTGGAGGGCAGCGCAAGACGCGCCGCGGGGCGCGTGCGCATCAACGCCCAGCTGGTCGACGCCGTAAGCGGCGAGCATCTATGGGCGGAGCGCTTCGATCGCAGCCTGGAAGATATTTTTGCCGTTCAGGACGAAGTCACCAGCAAAATCGTCGAAGCGTTGCTTGGCCGGCTGCGCGCACCGCCGCCGCGCAATCGGCCCAAAAATCTCGAGGCCTACGATCTCTGTGTAAGGGCGCGCAAGCTGATCGACGATTCGCCACAGACGGCGCGGGAAGCGCATCTGATGCTTACGCGCGCGATTTCGCTCGATCCGGGATATGCCGAGGCCTTTCGCTGGCTTGCCATGAACCACTGGATGCGATGGGTTCATTGGGGCGAACCAATTGAAAGTAACCGCAGCGTTGCTTTGCAACTGGCGCGCAAAGCCGTAGCGATCGATCCGAACGATGCTGGCTGCCGCTGGGTCCTGGCTAACCTGCTTGCATATGAGCGCAACTTCGCCGAGGCGGATGCGGAATTCGCCAAGGCGATCGAGCTCGATCCGAACGAGGCCGACACTTGGGCGACATTATCCGACATCGCGGTCTTGGCCGGGCGTGTGGAGGAGGGCATGGAGCACATTCGCAAGGCGTTCCGGCTGAACCCGTTTCCGGCAAGCTGGTACTTTCTGACGCTCGGCCAGGCGCAATATGCGGCCGGCGAGTACGAAGCCGCTGTCGAGACGCTGCGCAGGGACGAGACTTACCGTACAAGCTCACGCCGGTTCCTGGCGGCAAGCCTTGCGCAACTCGGCCGGCTCGACGAGGCGCGTGCAGAGGTCGAACTGTTCCTCGTCGGCAATCCGCATTTCACAACGCGCCACTGGGCCACGACGGAGCCGTTCCGCGACGCTGCGACGCTTGAGCATTTCGTTGATGGCTTCCGCAAGGCCGGTCTTCCGGAGTGACCGCCTCGCCGCGGATTTCGCCTTCCCCTCGGGGGCATCTGGTTCGAGATGCCGATCAAGGCGTGCATCTCTGGCACCTTGTAACGGCGCCCGTCGCACCATTCGTGCGACCTATTCCTCAAAGCGACTCGTGGGGTCGCGATCGCGCTCGTATCGTCTTTTGAGCGGAAACGGCGGCAACCAGGACTCGCGACGGACAGTCCAGAGTTCATAGGTTGGCACCAACTGGTCAGGGGCATCCAGGGATCCCAAGTTTACTTCGATTTCGTCTGCGGTGCGTCCGAAAACGGACGAGCCGCAGCGAGGACAGAAAAACCGCCCGGCGTAGTCGCGTGTTTCGCCATCGATCGTCACTGCATCCTGAGGGAATATCGCGGAAGCGTGAAAAAGCGCCCCATGATGCTTGCGGCAGTCGAGACAGTGACAAAGACCAACCCGGTTTGGGCGGCCCGACGCCACAATTCGGACATTGCCGCAGAGGCAACCGCCCGTGAATCGGTCCATGCTGCGTCTCCTCTAAATCAAGTGGACGGAATGTTTACGACGAACAGGACTGTCATCGCAATTGCCCCCCTGCAGGCGGGGACGCCTCGTTCTTCCATATTGGCGATAGTCATTATCTGAGCCTACGCAGCCGCCGACGACGCTCCTTGCTTGTCGTCGGCGATGCCGCGTAATAGCCGCCGCATTCCGGAAACTCGGCATAATGAAAGGCATTGCGCTTCAACTCACGATAGATCGTCGATCGGTGACGGTCGAGTTGCCGCGCGATCTCAGCAACCGGATGCTTGCGTTCTATGATTTGGTGCAAGCGTCGACGATCGGGAAGGGTGAGCTGCGAACAGCGACGCAACATGCAAAAATCTCCAAGGGCCAAGCCATTGTTTTTATTGGCATGTCGCACTTGGGAATAGAATGTACCCCCCTACATATCGTTATCGCATAAGATAGATTATGGAACTTGCGCGCGCGATCCTCACATGCGCCGATCCTCACGAAAACAGCGCCTTGAAGCCGTGCTCTAATATCTGGCTCTAAGCTTCTTCTGCGGACGGCATTGCGATGTCGAACTCTAGACGCATCATGTCATAGGCTGGCTCTACGTGGTCCGGCGTCTCGTTCAGCACCGTTTCATAGTCCAACGGCACGTGCATGTGCGTCAGTACGGCACGCTTCGGCTGAAGCCTCGCGATCCAGCCCAGCGACTGCACCAACGATAGATGGCTCGGATGGAATTTGTATTGCAGCGTGTCGATGACCAGCAGATCGAGGCCCAGCAGCTTGCCAACAGTTTCCGGCGGAAAATCGCTCACATCGCTGCAATAGGCAAAATCGCCAATCCGAAAACCGAGCGAATGGGTATTGCCGTGAAACTGCATCAACGGCGTGAACGAAATCGGCCCGCCGGCGCCGTGAACGGTAACCGGCGAAAGATCTTCGGTGAAGAGATGCGGCTCGACAATTGGCGGATAGCCGCTTCCCGGCGGCGATTCCACGCAATAACGAAACCTCTCGCGAATTGCGCTCATCGTGAGAGCGTCCGCCCAAATCGGTACGCACCTGCGGTTTTCGATCACGAAACCGCGCAGGTCGTCGATCCCGTGCAGATGATCGGCATGAGCGTGGCTGTAGAGGACGGCGTCGATATGGCGAACATCGGCGGCAATCATCTGGGCGCGGAAGTCCGGACCGGTATCGACAACCACGGTCGTCTTGCCACCGTCTGGCGCGAACTGCTCGACAAGCAGCGCCGCTCGCAGGCGGCGGTTGCGCGGATTTGCCGGATCGCAGCCCCCCCAATCGCCGGTGATACGCGGTACCCCTGGCGAGGAACCGCATCCGAGGATGGTGAAAACCCGCCGAAACGCCACGTCAGAGCCTCGGCATTTTTGAGAAGATGCGCAAAGCGTTCTCCGTCGTAATTTGCGCAATCTCCTCCGTCGAAACGCCGATCGTTTCCGCCAGGACCTCCGCCGTATGCGCGACAAAGGCCGGCTCGTTGCGCTTGCCGCGGAACGGTTTTGGCGCGAGGTAAGGTGCATCCGTCTCGACGATCATCCGGTCGTGCGGGATCGTCTTTGCGATATCCCTGATCTCCTGCGACTTCGGAAAGGTCAGGATGCCGGAAAAGGACACGTATCCGCCAAGCTCAACGCCGACTCGCGCAAGCTCCGGACCCGACGAGAAGCAATGGAGTAGGAAAGGGAAGGCCCCCTTCCCGCTCTCCTCGGTCAGTATCTCGGCCATGTCTTCGTCAGCCGAGCGGCTGTGGATCACCAGCGGCAGCCCGGTTTCGCGCGCTGCCGCAATGTGCCGGCGCAGCCCTTCAGCCTGGGCGTCGCGCGGCGCATTGTCGTAGAAATAGTCGAGCCCCGCCTCTCCGATCGCAACCACTTTTGGATGCGCGGAGAGCCGAACGAGATCTTCCGTAGTGATGTCGAGCTCCTCGTCGGCGTTGTGCGGATGGGTCCCGACGGAGCAAAAGACGTTCGGATAGGCTTCGGCGATCGCGAGGATCGTATCGAACCGCTTCACGCGCGTCGAAATCGTCACCATTTGCGTCACGCCGGCCGCATTTGCGCGCTCGATGATCGCGTCGCGCTCAGTCTCGAAGTCCGGGAAGTCCAGATGGCAATGGGTGTCGATCAGCATTCGTTTGCACTCGCTTACGCTTCCGGCGCCACGTAGCGTGGGAAGACCGGCTTCGGTGCCTCGAGCGGCGTTCCGGAGACGAGGCGTCCGGCCTCGCCGAGATGCGCGAAATCACGCTTGTCAGCCGGTACGGCCACGAGGTCGAGAAGCTTGCCTGCCGATTCTGGCATGAAGGGCTGCAGCAGGATCGCAATCTGCCGCACGACTTCGGCGGTGACGTAAAGCACCGTCGCCATCCGCTCCGGATCCGTCTTCTTCAGCGCCCAAGGCTCCTGGCCCGCGAAATAGCGATCGGTTTCGGAAACGACGGCAATGATCGCGGCGAGCGCGCGATGGATAAGCTGCTTGCCCATATCATCACGCGTCGTTTCGAGCAGGGCATCGGCAGAGGCCAACATGGCCTTGTCCTCGTCAGAGAGCGGCCCGCAAACCGGAACCTGGCCGTCGCAGTTCTTCACGATCATCGACAGCGAACGGCTGGCGAGATTGCCGATGCCGTTGGCGAGATCGGAGTTGATGCGTGTCGCTATCCCCTCCTCGCTATAGCTGCCGTCCTGGCCGAAAGAGACTTCGCGCAGAAAGAAGTAGCGAATCTGGTCGAGGCCGAAGTGTTCCACCAGATTGAACGGATCCACGACGTTGCCGAGCGACTTCGACATCTTCTCGCCCTTGTTGAGCAGAAAGCCATGAGCGAAGACCCGCTTCGGGAGCGGCAGGCCGGCGGACATCAGGAAGGCCGGCCAGTAGACGGCGTGAAAGCGGATGATGTCCTTGCCGATGACATGGATATTCGCCGGCCAGAATTTTGCACGCGGCCCGGTCGGATCGGTCAGATAGCCCGTCGCGGTGATATAGTTCGTCAACGCGTCCACCCAGACATACATGACGTGGGCCGGATCGTTCGGGACTTTGATGCCCCAGTCGAAGGTCGTGCGCGAAACAGAGAGATCCTTCAGCCCCGACTTGACGAACGAAATAACCTCGTTTCGCCGCTCGGCCGGGCCGATGAATTCGGGGTTCTCTTCGTAGTGCTTGAGAAGTTTCTGCTGATAGGCGGAGAGGCGGAAGAAATAGCTCTCCTCCTCCACCCACTCGACGGGGGTACCCTGAGGCCCATAGCGCACGCCGTCGTCGCGCAGCTCCGTCTCGTTTTCCTGATAATAGGCCTCATCGCGGACGGAATACCATCCGGCGTAGGAATCCTTGTAGAGATCACCCGCCTCTCCCATGCGGGTCCAGATTTCCTGCGAGGCCTCGTGGTGACGTTTCTCGGTCGTGCGGATGAAATCGTCGTTGGAGGCGTTGAGAAGCACGGCCATCTTCTGGAATTCGGCCGAGTTGCGGTCGGCAAGCTCCTGCGCGGAAATGCCTTCCTTCTTCGCCGTCTGCTGCATCTTCTGGCCGTGCTCGTCCGTCCCGGTCAGGAAGAAAACCTCGCGCCCGTCCAGTCGCTGATAGCGCGCCATCGCATCCGTCGCGATCAACTCGTAGGCGTGGCCGATATGCGGCCTGCCGTTCGGATAGGAAATCGCGGTGGTGATGTAGAAGGGGGAGGTATCTCTCATGATGGGCTTCGATATATCTCGGATCAGGAACTAGTGGCAGCTATTAGCGCATCGCCTTCAGGTAGGGAACCGCTGCGCCTAGAAAAAGCCCATTTGACGCCAAGCGCGGCGCCATAAAGCAGGCAGCCGGTTGACACACGCCACAAATTAGAACAAAACGAAAACAAACGAAGGAAGTGCGATGTTCGACGAGCTTAAGCGAAAATTCGAGGAAGCCTCGGCCGCCTATGCCGCCGAACATTCCGTCTTGCGCGATCCGGACTGGTACGTTCTGAAACTGCAGGAAGAAATGGGTGAACTGACGCAGGCGTGGAATAAGCTCAGCGGACGGGGACGTAACGGCGGGAAGACACTGGGTGAATTGCGCCAATCTCTTGCCGACGAAACAGCGGACCTCCTCGGCCATGTTCTGCTTTTCGCCTATCGCAACGATATCGACCTCGCCTCGTCGATCGAGCGGAAATGGAAGTTTAAGCCCGACCTATAAAGCGTCTTTCAGATCTTCGAGTAGCGACAGGATCGTCTGCTTGCGATCGAGATTATAGGCGTCGCTCACCGTCAGCCGCTCGGCGAAAGTGCTGGAGAGCCTCGCAAGGCGCTCGGCCCTGCTGATATCGCCGGCGAGCGCCGCCTCCCGCGCCTGCTGCATGACGCGTCCGGTCAACAGAGACGAGAAGAAATCGTAGATCGTTTCACTATCCCTTGCCGACAGAATATCCGCGAGCTTGTGCATCTGCCTTCGGACAGTTGGTCCCTGCCCCGCCAAAATATCGTCGAAGGCGGCGGCGATATCGACACCGCCGTAATTGATGAGCTTCAGCGCCTCGGAGACACTGCCGTTCGCCGCGCTGAGAATCCGCTCGACGTTCGGTCCCGTCAGATCGAAGCCGAGTTGGGCAAGCGCCTGGCGCATGGACTCGTCGTCCAGCGGCTTCAGCCGCAACGGAAGGCAGCGCGAGCGGATGGTCGGCAGCAGTTTTCCGGGCGCGTGGGTGAGCACGAGAAAAAGCGACCGACGCGGCGGTTCCTCGAGTATCTTGAGGATGGCATTGGCCGCATTGCGGTTGAGATCATCCGCCGGGTCGATGATGACGATGCGCCAGTTCCCCGTGCCGGATGTCTGGCCGAAGAATTTTCCGGCGCGCCTCACCTCGTCCACGGTGATTGCCCCTTTGGCCCTGCCCGTTTTCTCGTCCACCGGGCGGGTGAGATGAAGCAGGTTATGCGATGCCCCGGATGCGAGCTGCCGTGTGACGATGGAGGCGGGATCCGGATCGGCGAGCTGATCGGGTGCCGTCGTCGGCTCTGGGTGATTCAAGATATGGTTCGCGAAGCGGAAGGCAAGCGTCGCCTTGCCGATGCCTTCCGGTCCTTCGATGAGGATCGCATGGTGCGCTTTGCCGGACTTGTAGCTCTGGGCGAGAAAAGCTTCAGCCTGAAGATGGCCAAAGAGCTTCGCGTTTTCCGCCGGGGCCACAGCCCCCTCCAACACGCCAGGACGCTCTATCGTCATGATGCAGCTTCCGCACTTGACGGCTGCGGCTCGTCACCGTCCGGTAGCAATGCATCCATGATCTCCCTGACCTCGGCGGCGACGGCGTCCGGCGGCCGTGCTGCATCGACGACACGACAACGCCGAGGGTCGGCTTCCGCGATATCCAGGAAGGCTTCGCGCCGTTTCTCGTGCGTTTCCAGCTGTTCCTTCTCGAAACGGTCGGGATTGCCATCGGCGGCGCGATGGCGCGCGCGTTCAAGCCCAAGCGCGGCAGGCAGGTCGAAGATGATCGTTCGGTCCGGAATGACCCCGTTGACGGCCACCCGTTCGAGTGTCTCCACGAAGGCCGGTTCGAGGTTGCCGGTGATGCCCTGGTAAACGCGCGAGGAATCCATGAAACGGTCGCAGAGGACGATGGTACCCTTCTGAAGCGCCGGCCGAATCACTTCTTCGACGTGGTCGCTGCGCGCGGCCGCAAAGAGCATCGCCTCCATGCGAACGCCGAAGGATTCCGCCGCCCCCGACAGCAGCACGTGGCGAACTGCCTCCGCACCGACTGAGCCGCCAGGCTCTCGCGTGGTGAGCACATCGTAGCCACGGGCACGTAGCGAATCGGCCAGCAGGCGCATCTGGGTCGACTTGCCGGCCCCTTCCCCGCCCTCAAACGTTACAAACAAACCCTTCGTCAGCGACATGCGTTCCCAAATCGGCCGACTGCATGTTTCCTTAAATCGTAGCCAGGATAAAACATGCAGCAATTCAAAGTGCTACAGCGCTCCTTGCGCGTCTGACAAGACGCGTGGCGCTGTAGCTATCGGCCCTGTTTAGCCGATTGGTTCGCCAGAAGAAACGGTCGCGTGCGCATTTGTTACAGCCAGAAGAAGAGAAGCTCCTGGAGCGCATCGAGCGCGCGGCTTGTAAGCGTACCTACCTCGACCCCGCTGCCGGTCCTCACCGGCACTTCCCGCAACAATCGCTCGCCGTTCCAGAGCTTGACGACGCCGACCTCCTGACCGGCCGCGACCGGTGCCGTCAGCGGCCATTTGTAAACGATGCGCGCGGTTAGCCGTTCAGGATTGTTGACCGGGAGCAGGACATCGATCGGCCCGCCCGCGACAAGGGAGACGCGCGATGTGGCGCCACCATAGACGCTTGCTTCGCCGATGGTCTCCCCGTCGGCGAAGATGCGCCGTTTCTCGAAGGCGGTCATCGCCCAATCGAGCACCCTGCGGCTTTCGTCCGTGCGCTCCTTGTCGCTTTCGAGCCCACTCATGGCAAGATAGACGCGGCGGTCGCCGCGCTGCATCGACGCGGCAAGCGAAAAGCCGAAACCTTCCGCGAATCCCGTGGCCAGCCCATCGACGCCGACATTGGCCGCAATCAGCGGATTGCGATTGCGCTGGCGGATCTTGTTCCACTCGAATTCGGCCTGGGAATAGAGGCGATAGAAATCTCGGTGAGCCTCGCGCAGATGCCGCGCCAGCGTCACCAGCTCCCGCATCGTCACCTTGTTCGCAGGATGAGGAAGACCGGTGGCGTTGTTGAAAACCGCGACGGGCATGCCGAGTTCGCGCGCCCGCGCCGTCATACGCTCCGCAAAAGCAGCTTCGCTGCCGGTCATGCCTTCCGCGAGGATGATGCAGGCATCGTTCGCGAGTTGCACGACTGCGCCTTGAATAAGGTCCGCAACGCGGATTTTCGACTTGATTGCGGCAAACATCGTCGAGGTGCCGGACGGTGCGCCTCCGGTCCGCCAGGCGTGCTCGGAGACCTCGTAGGTCGTCTCAGGGCTCAGTTCGCCCTTGTCCAACGCCTCGAAAACCACCTCCATCGCCATCAGCTTGGCAAGCGATGCCGGGGGCACGGGCTCGTCTTCGCCGCGAGCGAAGAGCACTGTGCCGGTCTCGCCATCGACGAGATAGATTTGCTTCGCCTTGGTGTCGAACGCGGGCGCCTGGGCGACCGCATTTGTCGAAACGGTCGCCGCAAGAAGGGCGACGACCGTGAGCAACTTTATGCGCATGAGAAACTCCGGCTTCTTCATGGGCATAGCAGCGCGAACAAAGCTGTTCAACCGAGGCTGGCGCTAAACTCCGTCCCTGTTCCGGCGCTTTGCGTAGGCGATGATGGAATTGGCCGTCAGCGCGTTCGAATCAACCATAATTGCCTCGAAGGGCGACGCCTTGTCGCTGACGCGCACTTCGACATAGGCGGCGGCATAAGCCATGTTTCCGTCAGGCATCGGGATCAGTTCTGGCCGCACGGTGGGGATCGGTCCGATCTCCGGGAGCGTGACAAATTCGCCGAGAGATTGCGGCATCGCGACTTGCGGCGCCGGCTCGGCGAGCGCGGTCATCGGAACGCCCGTATCCAGCGTCGCGTTGCCAGGGACCGGCACCCTGGCGAGGTCCGGCACCTGGTTGCGGAACGGCTCGTTCGACGCAACCATGACACCTGTCGCGATCTGTCCTTCCGGCATCACGCCGGGACTGCGGTCACCCTTCTTGACGTAGGAGGCCATCAGATAGGGCATATCGTTGCCCTCGAGCGGCGCGCGCCCGACATATTGCACGCGCACCTTGGCACTGCCCTTGCCCTTGATGTCCAGCATATCGGCGGTTTTCGAGGAAACATCGATAATCCGGCCGTACTCGTAGGGACCGCGGTCGTTCACGCGAACGATAACCGATGTACCATTTTCCAGATTGGTGACGCGTGCATAGCTGGGCAAGGGGAAAGTCGGGTGGGCGGCGGACAGGTGATACTTGTCGTAGACTTCGCCGTTCGCCGTCAGTCGCCCGTGAAAGGCGGAGCCGTACCAGGACGCGACGCCCACCTTGTTGTAGCCGAAATCCTCCTTCGGCTTATACCACTTGCCCTTGACCTGATAGGCCTTTCCGACCTGGTAACGCCCGCCACCCTTCGGGATGTTTGTCCCGGTCGCGACCCGCGGGCTAGCTTTGACGCCATAGACCGACTCGGCAAAGTATTCCTTGCTCCGCGCCTTGCTTGTCTTGACGCTCGAAGCCGATCCGCAGGCGGCAAGCGTCGCGCAAAGCAACGGAACCGCAGCAACACGTAATCCCCTCGAAAGAAGTGCCGCATTTCTTCTAAAAATCATCTGTCCCCAATATCGTTCGCAAAGCCGTATTTCGAAAACATTCCGCTCTAGCCCCCGCGGAAAGCTCGGCGTCTCGAAAAGAGACAGTCGATTAATCATGTCAGCAAGACGGCAAAATTGCGAACAGGGAGCCTGAAGCGCGGCAAAAATCTTCCGCTATGGTTTACAAATCGTATAAACCCATGCGCGAGCCTCTCTCGCGCAGCCTTGGCCCCTTCCCGGGAGACCAGAAATTTTCCCGAGCGCCGGACACGTTAAGACTTGCAAAAACTGCGAGATTTGCCGTTCAACCCAGCGTCAAGGCCGGTGTACTGTCTCGTCGGCTGTGGAAGGCGAGTGGCTGCGACTTCCGGTGCCGGCCGAATTGCCCTGCAGCCTCTTTTCATATTCGTGGCTCCGCTACGGGCAATTCGCATAGGGCGGCGGGCCGTGCTGGATCGCGCGGTTCTGAAGCTGGAGACGATAATCGGCGAGCACCTTGTTGGTCTCGACATAGGTGGGGTCGGTCACGTTGCCCCAGATATAGAAGATCGACGCGTCGCTCGGCGTCAGCGTGGCGCTCGGATCGCCCTGAACCCCCTTCCAAGTTGCCTGCGTCACGGGCGTGGCGAAGAGCGAGGGATCGATCACCATCTGCTGTGTCCAGAACCAGCCCTGGCGCACGCATAGCGTCGGCGCGACATGCCAACCCCAGTTCACGAAGCAATTGGGATTGTCTTTGGTGACGACGTGCAAGCTCCCCTGTATCCACACTTTGCGCGGCTTGCGTCCCATATTGATCATCAGCCGGCACATCTCGTGCGCGCGGCCCCAGCAGCCGTCATCGGGATAGAGAAAAGGGATGCACGGCGCTGGCACCGTGAGCGGCGGGCAAGACTTCGCGCTGATCGCATCAAATATCTGCTGGGCGGTTGCTTTCGAAACGCAGCGAAACCACCACCAGGGCCAGAACGGCCAGCGCCAGATCCAGTCTAGCAGACGCTTCCACCACGGCCGCTCGAACGGCAGCGTATCGGGTTTGGGCAAAGGCGGCAGCGGCGCGTCATCGGGGCCGGGCGTGTAGGCGCGAATATCAATGATATTGTGCGCATCATCCTCGGTGATGATAAGCAGTTGCCCCGAATCGAGCGCGGCGCGCAGCAACGGCTCGAGCGTCGCGAAATCGGGATTGTCGCGCCTCAGGGCGTGGCGGGCGTGCGACCTTTCGAGCATGACCTCATAGCCCTGGTCGTTCGGAAGCATGCTCATCGGGCGCGTCACGTGCGGGATCAGCAGCCGTGTGATCGCCGCGCTGTTAGGATCGATCTCCAGATAGACCGGCGCCTTGCGCCTCGCGAGCCCGTCAAGGACTTGGACGAAGCCGCTCGATCGGGCATCACTCGGGTCAAGCCGGGCGCGGCGCCCGCCTTCGAGCTCAACCCAAAGCCCCTCGCGCAGCAGCTCGGCAGTGGGCCGGTCAAGTGGAGGATCGAAATCAATGCGGGTCGAAACAATCGCATTGGGATTTGGCATGGCACACCCCCCAGATGCGCCAAAATATCAGAGCGCTGCTCGCCTGTCCTTGCGTAGAATTTATGGCAAACCGAACAACTTTTAACTTTATTATGGCCTCTTCCAATGATCGCACATGTGACTTGCCTGCTCGCCTCCGCGAAACTCATCGGCACGTAATGCAGGGCATGCAAGCGAACGCCGCCGAGCACGTTGACGCGGCGATCAAAGCTGCTAAAAAGCCAGCCGTCGAGTGATTGGGTAGCAAGCGGTAGCAGTTGCCGTTTTCAGGAACCAACAATTGTTGGACTTTCGATCGACTGGAGGAGTGGCCGAGCGGTTTAAGGCACCGGTCTTGAAAACCGGGGTGCGTGAAAGCGTACCGTGGGTTCGAATCCCACCTCCTCCGCCAGTTGTCTTTCCCATTCATATCCATATAGTGCCGTAAGCCCTGATTTTCCGGCGTTGCGGCTGCTGCAGCGTTCCCACGTTTTGCCACGCGATGCCACCCATACCCCCGCTTCTGGGGGTGCTTTTTGGGGTATCGAGTCACGAATTTGGGGGTATGCTGGAGAACCGATGCTTACCGACGCACAAATAAGGAAAGCGAAGGCGGAATCGAAGCCGAGGAAGCTGTCGGATGGTGAAGGTCTGTTTCTCTTCATCACGAAGGCCGGCAGCAAGCTTTGGCGCCTGAAGTATCGGTTCAACGGCAGCGAAAAACTCCTTTCGATCGGCCCCTACCCGTCGGTTTCGTTGGCTGACGCGCGCCAGGCAAAGGACGACGCAAAGGCCCTTCTTAGGGCTGGCAAGGATCCCGCCATCGCCAAGAAACTCCAAAAGCTGGCGGGAGAGAAACGCAGCGCTGAAACTTTCGAGGCGATCGCGCGTGAATGGCACGCATTGCAGAAGTCGCAGTGGGTCGAGAAGCACGCGCAAGACGTGCTCGACAGCTTCGAGAAAGAGGTATTTCCACACATTGGCAACTCTCCCATTAGAGAGTTGGATGTGCCTGAAATAATGGGCGTCCTGCGGCTCATTGAGAACCGACAGGCGCATGAAACCGCACGTCGCGTAAGGCAACGAGTTTCTGCCGTTTTCGTCTACGCGATTGCGTCTGGCCGAGCCGCCGCGGATCCTGCCGCGGTCGTCAAGGGTGCTTTGGCTCCATTGGTGAAGGGTCGGCAGCCGGCAATCACGACGCTCGCCGAGGCGCAGGAGATCATCCGCAAGGTAGAGAATGAACCTGCGCACCCGGCAACCAAGCTAGCGCACCGTCTACTTGCTCTAACTGCGCTCCGACCTGGCACGCTGATCGCAACGCCCTGGCTGGAGTTCAACGGCGTTATCGACGATGTGTGGCAAGTGCCGGCCGCGCGAATGAAACTCAAGCGCAAGCACAAAGCGGAGAGCGCCAGGGATCATTTGGTGCCACTCTCGTGGCAAGCGCGGGAGGTTATTGAAGCGTTGAGGACGATTACCGGACGTGGCCCCCTCGCCTTTCCGAATACAAGGCATTCGCACAAGCCCATGAGCGAGAACGCGATCGGCTATCTGCTTAATCGAGTTGGCTATCACCACAAGCACGTCCCGCATGGATGGCGATCAACCTTCTCGACGTTGATGAACGAGCGTGATCCCGCAGACAAACCGGTGGTCGACCTGATGCTTGCGCACATTCCGAAGGACAAAGTGGAAGGCGCCTATAACCGCGCGCTGCACTTGGTCCGGAGAAAAGAACTGGCTCAGATCTGGGCCGACATGTTGTTGGAGGGAATGCCTCCCGCGGTTGCTCTTCTGGAAGGGCCGCGGCGGTAAGTAATTTTGAGCCAATAACGGAGAGGGTCAAATGACGGCGAAGAAAGCTATTGGCCAACGAGGGTCATGGTTCGCAAATGTCGATGGGAAAGAATTACCGTGCGTGCACAAGCATTGGCTAAAGGGTCTCGCCTATCATGACCCATTCAAGCCCCTGGTAAATGGACCGAGCCCGGCCAAAATTCATGAATATGTGCAAGCAATTCAACGGGAGAAGCAGGTGGTTCTTACCAACGACGCTGTCCTCTGTGATCCACAAGGCATGGTCAAAGGGTTCACCCGCCAGAATTACATCGCGGTCTTTGCAGTTGAGAATGTAAAATTTGACCCGAGCACTGGACTAAAATTCACGATCACCAGTAGATTGTCCGATCTGCAATAATGTTAGGACGCATCTACATCGCTCGACCACACCCTCGACTTCCGCCAGCCCGGGATGGCGCCTGACTGAAACACGGCACATGCGGCCCTCGCTCGCTCACGCGATCGTATCTGTTTTTTCAGTTGGGGATGTGAACAAACAGCGATTCTCAAGCGGGTTCCGGTTGAGCTAGATTTGGTAAGAAACAGTTTCTCAGGTGACGTCGTGAAATATGTGACACCATCCGTTCGCAAAACCGCATTCAACTGCCCGCATTGCCACGTTCTTACCACCCAATTCTGGTACTCCGCACACGCACACAGACTGGAAAAGGATAACCTTCCATTCGTCGTCGGGCCTGATAATCGCGAGGAATACCGCTTTGATGACATAAAGGATACCGAACAGCGGAAGCGGCTAGGCGAGTGGGTGGACAAAGTGGCGACCGGCAAGCCGATGTTTGAATCTCATTCCGAGTACCGAAACTTAGACGTCACTAACTTACATTTTAGTAAGTGCTATGAATGTACGCGTATCGCCGTATGGATAGCTGACAAGCTTGTCTATCCCGCCACAGGGACTGCGCCTCCTGTAAATGTGGATACACCCGACGACATCAAAGCTGACTACAACGAGGCAAGCAGTATCCTTGCCACATCCCCAAGGGGCGCGGCTGCATTGCTACGCCTCGCTATCCAAAAGCTGTGCAAAGAGCTGGGGCAACCCGGAAGGAACATTAACAGCGACATAGGCTCCCTCGTAAGCGGCGGGTTGGATAGAAGAATCCAAAAAGCGCTAGATGTGTTGCGGGTAATAGGCAATGACGCTGTTCATCCCGGGCAAATTGATCTCCGTGACAGCCTTGAAACGGCTGAAGGGCTATTTCGCCTTTTCAATTTGATTGTTGAAAAGATGATCTCCGAGCCGAAGCATATTGAGGAGATGTATGGGCAATTGCCACCTGAAAAACTGCAGCAGATAGAGGAACGGGACAAACGACGTGCCGAGGAGGCCTGACGGCGCCTCACACCTTCGACTTCCGCCAACCAGCCGCCCAAGCCTCAAATTCCGAGCAAAACCAACGCTCTCCGTATTGGGGGCTAATCTTCGTCTGCGAGTAATATCTCTGCCCCGGCACGTGGAAGATCCGCTCGCCCGTGTCGATGCTGACATTGCCTTTGATGTTGCAGGATCCGCCTGTGCCGCCGTTGAATGAGGCAATGAGGTCGGTTGCCGTCATGCCGCCGGCCGCGCCTAGAGCGAGCGCAGCTATTACCAGCCCCGGATACGACAGGACCGATCGCTTCTGCGGACGATATCCGTATTGGCGGTAACCCATGCCCCCTCTCCGCCAGGTTTCGCGCGGAGATAGTAATTGAGAGCATGCATTAGCGAAAGCTGCACAATTGGGTTAGTTGGCAACCGGCCGGCGCGCTGCTGGTGTGGGCGCAGGTGGTGGCCGCGCCGGCCATTGGTGACTCTAAAACTCGTTGCGTCGCCAGGACGCATAGCTCAGCCAGTCGATGGCGCCACGGCCATCATTGCAAGCCTTA
Organism: Sinorhizobium sp. 8-89; assembly: GCF_030124325.1. Classification (GTDB taxonomy): domain Bacteria; phylum Pseudomonadota; class Alphaproteobacteria; order Rhizobiales; family Rhizobiaceae; genus Sinorhizobium. The sequence continues at coordinate 95,192 of NZ_JASKLR010000002.1, read as the reverse complement.
CAGGCTACAGCCAAGTTGTCTGGGTTATTCTTCCCTCCGTCAGCGCGTCGACGCAGGTGCTCGAGGGTGGCGGCGTCCCGCCGCTGGCGATCACGCCAGTTGTAGCTGATTGTCATGTGCTGGCCGCAGTAGCAGCACCGGCCGTTCTGCAAGTGGAATAGCAGCAGGGTGTACGCGCGCTTGTCCCTGGTCTTCATCGTGAGCAGCCTTCAGGAATTCAGCCCTGGCAACGCGATACGGTCTATCGCCACAGTTGCCGCGGATTACCTCAATTTCGTAGTGCTGATGGCCCACCCTGCTCTTGTGGCGCTCTTTGACCACCGCCACGAGGCCATGGAACTTCACCAGGTCGCCGACCTTAAACTTCCATCTGGCATAGGCGAGCTTCGGATCTCTTCTCGGCAGAAGACGCCTAGGCAGGGCTTCCAGTCTTTCGCGAGTGGCGGGGGAGATGAAGTATTGCTGGTCCATCGTAGGCTCCTCGTGTTGCGTTTGTCGCAGTGTGTTTGTACACTGTACCGACACAATAGCCGATTATGATGCTGTGTCAACATGCATTTGTACAGGGTACCAACATGAAGCCTATTCAACTCAAAATGGCACGTGCTGCGGTCGGCTTGGGCGTTCGCGAGCTTGCCGAATTGGCCGGCGTTACAGCGAACACGATCACGCGCATCGAGAACGGCGCCGATGCAAAGCAATCCACTTTGGATGCACTGCGCGCGGTACTAGAGAAGGACGTCATCTTCCTTGACGACGGCGCAACCACGCCAGGCGGCCCGGGCGTGCGGCTGCGTTCTGCCGATCGCGCATGAAATGGCTCGTGACGGGAGCTACGGCGATCGCAGTCCTGCTACTATTCCTGCTAGTCTCTGGCATTGCCGATATACCGTGCCAAGACGGGAGTTGGGATCCCGACAAATACACCTGTGTGCACTCAGGAGTGATGCAGTGACAGCGACACAAGTTCGCTGCCGCTCCTCCACGTGCTATAAAAGGTCAATGACCCAAGCAGATAAGCAGTACGAGTTTTCAGAATTCTCCGGCGAGTTCGTCGATGACGATGTGACGGTTATTCTGCGCATCTACCGGTCAGCCGGCACCTATCTCGACTGGACACTGGAAGTGCTTGACGAGGAAGGGAACACAACTGTCTGGAATGATACCTTCGTCACCGATCGGGAGGCGTTTGAAGAATTTCTCGCGACTGTCCGGCGGAACGGTATCCACACTTTCTCAGATCAGCCGGTGCAAAGGTTGCATTGACGCTTGACCGCGTCATTTCGCACCAATAGTTTCCAAATCGCGGCCCACCAAACCGCAGCGCTCTAGCGGCGACACCACCACAAGAAGAGACGACGACAAGGCGGTCGGCATCCGTGCCGACGGCAATGTGTTTTCTCGTTTATGGAGGTGGCTACGGTGCCAACCGTTCCGCTCGATACGATCTACACCACGGATGAAGCCGCCGAGCGCCTCCGCGTCACGCGGCGGACAATGATCAAGCTCGGTCGAGATCTTGGCTCCTGCTCGCTGATTGGTCGCGAGTATTTTTTCAGCGAGCGCGATCTCGTCGACATTTGGCAAGCGCAGCGCGCAATGCCGACGAGCTCTCAAGGACGCGCGGTCAACGTGAGGGGGTTTCTGTCTGATCTGCAGCTTCAGCGATCCTTGCTCTCACTGAGCCAGAAGAAACGGCGCGGCCAATGAGCTCAGATCTCCTCTCGCAGCTTCCCTTATTCGCCACCGACCAGCAACTGGCCGTCGCTATCGTTGGCAGGGATCGCGCGACGATGTGGGTGAAGACAGTCATTCCGCAACTGGAGCGGAAGGGCTTTCCACGAATCGATCCGCTGCACGATGGCCGACCAGTGCCGCTCGTGCGAAAATTCTACGACGGATACCTTGGCCTCACCGCTGGCTTTGCAGCCGCCGCGCCCGACGGAAAAGAAAATTTAGACGTGTGGTTGAAGATTCGCCGAGAAAAGCAAAAACCACGCCTGGGCCTCAGCGGTAACCACGAGAAGGTCATCCGCTTTATGGTTGATAATACAGACTGCACCACACCGGACGTCATTCCGAACGCCGGGGAGTACACGATGGAGCAGCTAACGAAGCTTGGCGCGCTGAAAGAGACCGGCATCAATTTCCAGGGCGCGCGACAGTGGGTCGTGACTGATGAGGGGCGTCGAGAGATCAAGCGGATAGACGATTGGCGGAACGGAAAGTTCGTGCGCTCGCCACGGTATTGAAAGCTGCACAGGAGGCGCAGATGACAACGCAGAATCTCGAGCAAGAACGCCAGCGACGCATCAAGGCGATTACCGACCGCCGCGACTATCCTCTCGTTGAGATGAGGGAGAAGTTCGCACCCGGCACGCATGGCTGCCACGAGGCACTGCACGTCGCGAGCATGCTCGGGGATTTCGTCGACGAGAGGCTCTGCAACCATCCCGCGGTGCTGCTTAATCCAGAATGGTACCGGCTCGCGTCAGCGGCACAGGATGCGCTCTTTGAGCTCTATCAGGCAATCGGCAGTGCGCATTTAGGTGATGAAAAGCATGGGCAATGACGAGAACGCCACGCGCCTGATCGGCAGCCATGACCGAACTTGACGGCATTCCTAACGCGCGGCAATCTCGATGCAACCTGGGGGTTTTGAATGGACGATGACGTCAAAACAGAAGCTGCAATGAAGGTCGTGCGATTGGCGAAAGAACTCGCAAAAGCGCTAGCAGAGGCGGACGATGTCGGTCTCGATATGTACGTTTCATACAGCGAGGTTAACCTCCCCGATAAACGGCTCAAGCATGTCTTGGCGCACGCTCGGCTAGACCGCTTGGAGTGATGACTGACGCTCCTCGCCTTGTCGGCCGGAAGGAAGCCGCTGCCTACCTCGGCATTGCGCCAGGCACCTTCTCCCTCTGGGTCTCAACCCACAAAATGCCCCCACCTGTTCCAGGCACGCGTAAATGGGATCGCAAGGCCATAGACGCGAAACTGGATGAGATCAGTGGCCTTACTCCAGCTGAGCCCGAGGAAGCCTACGACAAATGGACGAGGGAGCATGGCGAGGCGCAGCGACCCACAAGCGACTACGCTGATTGGAAAGCCAAGAAGCTTAAGCGCCGGGAGAAATATCGGCCACAATTGGGACTAGACGCCAAGCTGGAGCGGATTCTGCGGTTCATGGCAGATCACCCGGATTGCGACACGATCGACATGATTCCGCATGCAGGTCCGGTGACAATCGAATGGCTAGTCGAGAAAAGCGCTGTTCGTCTTGTCGGTACTGACGGCCATGCTCTCCGGTATGCTGTCACGGAAGAGGGTCGCGCGGAACTGCGCCGCCTGCAGAAGTGGAAATCGCTGACGCCGTGAATCACCACGTGCAGCCGCGCTCCCGCCAACACCTGTGGAATACCATTTGATCTGCCCTTCCCCGCACCGTGCAACCATGCTTAGTTGCGTGTTGGGCTAAATTTCTTCTTTGAGGGGCATTAAATGAAATTCCGTCTGGTTGTGCTGGCGACCACGCTGGCTGTGGCTTCCTGCGCAAAGCGTCCTGACGCAATCGTGCCGGTCGATATCCCGATGGCTGCGTACAGCAATCAGGGCTGCGAAGGGTTGGCTCAGGAACTGATGAAGGAGCAGGCCAATCTCGCCAGCCTTTCGAAGCAGCAGAACCAGGCCGCCACAGGCGATGCAATCGGCGTGTTCCTAGTCGGAGTACCTGCTTCCAGCACGTTCGGCGGAGACAAGGAAGGCCAGGTCGCCGTGTCGAAGGGCAAGGTCAACGCAATCGAATCATCGATTAAGGCGAAGGGCTGTCAGTAGGCAGCGGCACGCGGTACGGGATTGTGGCTGGGGGTGCGGCCAGGCAAAACGTGTCCAAGGGGGAAGAAGTTGCGAGCGCGGTGTGAAGGCGAGGCACTTATACGGCACTCAGTTTCTGGCGAGCTATTCTCTGTAGATGCTGATGACCTAGAATGGGAGGTGGTTGACGCCTCGGAACGGCAGATGGGGGATGAACTGCATCATCGGGCGACCGTTGATCATCCGGAGTTAGGCGAGCTCAGTTGGAGTTTATGGGAATACCCAGCCGGAGCTCAGAACAATGCTTTTACAGACTCGAACGGTCACGAGATTGTTGAAGATCTGCGATATTGGCTCGAGAGTGAGCCGGATTTAGAGGCTGAAGCGGCGGAACGGGCAGATCAAGTAAATTCGATTGTTGAGTGGTTCTCTCAGAACTACGAAGATCCGGCCCACAGTCTGCCGTACATAAGCGCGGAGGGAGGATATCAATGGATATCAGGCGGACCCTACGATGCGCGCGAAGTTATCAGTGACGAGTATCCCAACCTTCCCGAAGATGTGCTCGACGCCGCTGTAGAGGCGATCGAGGCGGACGGCATTACCGACTGGGCGCCTGTGCGGGACGCTGACCACTATGACCTCGATGATCTTGCCGAGGACGATCCCGCCGATCAACCGGATGCTAGCTCAATTGCGGAAATTCCTGTCCAAGAGCCCGGTTTGAGCTTTGATCTGAATGAGCGCGGCCGGTTGGACATTATTTCATCTGGCATTCCCGATGCAGATGAACTTCGCGACCTCGTTGATCTCGCCAGTATAACCCTAGCCGCCGTCGAAGATCTGGCAGCCTCTCTAATCGGGACGAATGCTTTTCCATCACTTCTGGCGGTGGCTCAACAATACCGTGCGGCTCTGCGGGAGGAAAAGCTCTCGATCGACAAGATATACGCCTTAGGCGTGCGCCTGGAAAATTCGCGTAGTGCGCTCAGAGCCGCCGCTGCGCACGGTGACGCACCGGAACTTCCGTATGGCTCAAATGAGGCGCTGGAATCCGTTCTCGCTCTTCAAGGCCCGCTCGTTCTCTCAACTAAGCGGGGTCGGCAATTGGCTGACCATGCTAGGACCTATTCCGCGGATCGGTTCAACACCATTGAATATCAGGTCAAGGGGCAAGAGCTTCTTAATGAATTAAAGAAAGCTCCAGACCTAGTCGAGCCTGCCGCGCTTGACATATTGTCCGAGGCTACCGGCGACATGGGATCTGGCCCCTCGCCGCAGCGCTCGAATCACGTGGCGCACACCGGTTATAGAAATCTGCTCATCAAGGTCGCTGGCTTCGCGGCAATAGCTTATTCTACCGGGATCTCGGCCGCGGTGGGTGATGGCTTTACCGCAAGTATTCCCGGCGCCATTTTGACAGAATCGGTTACGGCGGTGGCTAACGGTGCGTGGAACTTCATTTCGAATAATGCCGGTCTGCTCAGGGAGTTCGCAGCAATTGCTGGACCTGACATGTCCTGGTTGTCCGCGCTGGTTACGAAGGTGGTCCGCCTCATAAAGACATAGTCCTGGTCTGGTCCTCGTATCCCCCTGCACGTAAGAGATATATAGGGTCCGTGGGCTCAACGACGCTGATGTGATCAGGTCGCTGGTAGAGCAGTACCCACTTTGGGCGGCGCCTCTAATCCTTGACTGCAACCCGCGTTGTGAGACCCTCTTGGTTGTACTGCGTTAGGGAGGTCGAAGATGACCTTTGACAATGACGTTGAGCTGGCGCTCGCTGCCGCCTGCGAAGAGCTTGAGATAACGCGACAAGAGATGATCCGCCTGATCATGCGCGAATGGCTGGAGCAGTATGGTTTTCTGCCGTTCCGAGAGTTGGACGAGGGCAGCGAAACGAGGGGGAATGCGTTGCCCCACGGGCACTAGGCCATTCGCGTCACGTTATTAGAAACACCCCCGCATCATCCGCCCGCTCCCGGATACCCTTGAACGAGGCGTGCCGTAGCCTGGCAATGCACTATCAATTTGATTCCTCCGGAGGTGGCATTCTCCCCTCCTCGGATAGATTCGAACACGCGGCATCCTGGCAACGTTCGGCTTGGTCGCAATGCCGGTCGGCAAAAAAATCCCAGAACCGTTCTTCCTCAACAATATCCTTCGCCTCGGCAGCGCATTGAGCGCGCGTGTGGTCGATGGACTGTCTCACAAGACCTCTATTTTGATTTTGCCAGATAACGCAGCAGCCGCGATCTGTTGGCGAGGCAGCATAACCTGTGTCGAACGAAGCAATAAAAACAATTCCAAGTGAGATGGCTCGGCGCGATGGCCTTGATACATCCCAGGATGTTAACCGCATGACCTTAGTCCCCGTTCTTTCCGAGCACCCTACTCGCAGAATGGCTGAGTGGATCAAGGAGTGTATTCTCTCCAACGGGAGATTTTTGAAGGTGGGCGGTGTACAAGCTGATACGTGGCACCCGGCGGAACGAAAGCCTCGACCGTACAGTCAGCAACAACACCTGTGTCGCTGAGTGACTGAATTGAGTGTGAGTTCGCCAAAACGTTGTTGACATATAATGAGAGCGCGCAGGATTTCTTACCCTTAGCATCAATAATAACCAGAATTGAATCAGTTTTGTCGTTCCGATACACAGCGCCGGCGTTTCGTTGCCCCAGTTGGAAATATTCAGGTATCGGGGGTGGAACATTTTTTTGCTGCGTTTCGTTCCACATTGACCATGCTTCTTCCATTGACTTGCGCAGTGCCGCGGCCTCCGATGAATCGGAGGGCTCGCTTGGCCGCACAAGCGGGGTAAGCTGGATCGCTACGTTCTCACTCTCCCCTAAGATCATCTGATTAAAATTGAGCTCAATGCTTCGCTCTAGATCGGCCAAGCTGACTACATAAGCATCCACGCTCGTCGGAACCCAGCGATCGCCACTTCTCTTAAACGTAACTCCCGATTCGGCAGTCAAGTTATCTGCATCTTCCTTCGTAAACTTGATCCCGCTGTATTCGCCAGAGGCCTTATCGTTCATCTCTGCGGCCTGCTTCAATGTATTCGCTAGCTCTTCGCTAACAGTGATCTTTTGTATAGATAAGCCACCCATCTTGTACTTAGCAGTCCACGCGTCCGCGGATTGCTCTTGAATGATAACCCGCTCCTTTTCCAGGTGACCGAAGAAGTGGTTAAATAACTGGTCTACAATGTCGCTCTTGCAGACCTCAGAATCACAAATTTGGTCAATCAAAACACCAGTCGTAGCGCGCTCTATGTTGGAATCCAGCCATGTTCGATTAATTATTCTGTAATGCTGCGTATCAGCGGTGGATTGGCTTTGCTGACTACCTCCACCAATTGAGATGCCCCCTAATTTTACGCCAATGCCGGCGCCCTTCCCTTTATTGGTGAGTGTTGTCCGATTTACCTCTGTTTCATTATTTCTCAGTTGCGCGCCAAGGTCGGACTGGACCAGAGTTGATGCAGCCGCGGCAAGTTTGTTTACCTTAGCTGTCGCGCCGACGATGAACATAAGAGCAGTCAGTCTTTGCGAGTCCGCGATTTCGGCTAACTCGAAGCAAGTGGCTCTTACGCGACCCTCTAATTGCTTAGGAAATCCTGAAGAAACATCGGTCAGAGGAACACCTTTAAGCAAGTCAGTAAGAGGAATGGTATTGATAATCTCGTATGGCAGATTCTCATGATCGAATGCATACGCGACGATCCCAACTGACGGCGGAATTCCTAAGCTGATGTTTGTACCTGCTTTTCCACTATTGAGAACTATCAGACGTTTAATCTCATCAAGAAGATCGTTGCTATAAAATGATAAAGGAATCCGAATTGTCTTCTTTGTGTCATCGACTGATTGCTGATCTTGACACTGTTTTTCATAGTGTGTTTTAAATGAATTCCACTCAGGAATCACGTACGGCAAAAAATTGTACAGGTTTTCCTCGCCGGACACTTTGTAAATGTTTAGAATATTTCCAAATAGACCATGAGGATTTATTGACATTACCAGCTGTCTAGACTTGGATATGCGCTCTTCGCTGGTTACAGGAAGAGCCTGCTGCTCCTCGCCAGCCGGTGATTGCGCATGCGAGATTGCTAAAGAGCCAAATACCGCAATGGAAGTGAGAGTTAGCCCAAGTAAATTCACTTAAAGGCCCTCCGAGCTATCGGTTTCATGCACAGCTTTTCCGTGGCAAGCAGGCGACCCGCGATCTATGCCTCACCTGCCTTGACCATAATGGGTTCGGCTCAACCGGCACCCTGAGCTTGCATTTAACAATCACGAATTTACGTAGGACTGCCGCCAAGGACGGGCGATAATGGTGGTGTGCTATCGCTAAAAAGGTACGGATCGACGATCCCTGACGCTGGCCGCCTCCAAGAACATCGAACAGTGTGCACCAAAAATAAAGTCGATCGTCCCCATACTTGCATGTACTCTAATTTAACATCCTATAGTGTACTCCTCAATAGCAAACTGCGCTCCGAGACCTCCGTACGAAAGCGCTCGGTCCAGTCGTAACCACCGCGGGTTATGACCTTCACCCTCCCTGGTTCGATGTGTGTCCTATTTCACTTCCTAGGCCCAGTCCGGACCCTTCGGCGGCTTGTCGATAAGGGTCCGCGAGGCAGGGGTCGACGCGCGCTGGCATCGGGTCTGGCGGGGGCGCGTCGGGCGGTTTCTTTGAGGGTGATCTAGCCATGCGGGTGTTAACGCTGACCAAGACCATTTGTCTCACGCTCGCGGAAAACACGCGCTGGCAATTGAAGCAGGTCAGCGATCGCCGAAATTCCAGCAAACGCCGGCGCAGTTGCCGCCACTTGGGCCAGCGTTTTAGGCGAGCGTTAGCCACAGGGGGCAACGAGGAAATCGTTATCGGGAGTTCTGGGCGCTTCTATCCGCAAGAACCGAACGCGTTTACCATCCAAATCGTAGGTTCTGTCCTCAGGATTATCGTCCCTTCCCCTCCATCCTCCTCCCGGTGTCGGAGCGGTTCCATATACGTAGATTATGCGGTTTGTACTGGCCAACGGAGAGCCCGCCGGATCGAAGAGCTGGGCGTTACTCCCTGGCTCTACATGGTACCAACTGATTGTTGCCCACTCTCCACCAAGCTTTTGCACTCGAACAGCGAGAGAGAACGGATAGCCGCACTTGTTTCTAAAGTAGAAAAATCCAACCCGCGCACCAATAGCCTCTGCCAGTTCCGGCAGTGTGCTTTCAAGAATAGTCTCGTTTACCCCAAGTTTAATTAATTCGTTCGCTTTCCTGACCCGATCTCTCACCACGCCAAATTTCTGTTCAAGACTGCATCCTGGGCATACTCCCGAGCGTTCAAACGTATCATTCCACCAATCACGACTTTTTGAAGAGTCCTGTGACCTGAAGAAGTCAATCATTTGGGAAGTTACGGCAATACTGCCCGCATATTGAGGAAAGATAGCCGCGACTATGGCAGTCATCATAAGGCGCATTTTTTTTCGTTGTGCGCCAGTTGCTGTCGCCTAGCGGCTGCACGAGCCATCCGCATTGCCCGCTGCCGCTGTGCTTCGCTCGCCGATATCGGCGGCTTAGGTGGCGGCGCGGCCGCGGAAGGAGGTCGGGCAGCTGGAGTTCGTGAAGGCTCCATACGCTCACGGTCACGGTCAGGCCTTTCTGGACGCTCTGGACGTGGCACTACGACGATGATCTCTGCCCCGTCCCTATAGTTCCATTCGGTACGCCTTTCTTGTGCTACGGAAAATTCGAAGCACAACAGGAAAACTGCTGACAATGATGCAAAAAGTGGAGCGGTCCTCATTGGGAGAGCCTCCCTGTGCGTCATCCAACGGTGATCGACGACCGGAGCCGAAAAAAGTTTAAGCTATGGAAATAAAGCCCCAGACCCTAGATGCGATACGATAAGGGTCAACAATAACGTGCAAAATTTAACGGATTATCGAAGAAGAGTCTACAGAGGACCGGGCAACGCTAGTGCACTGCGCTGACGATTCCTGCTGGCGGCGGCCCGCCATGGCTTGACCTTGACCTCCATTGACTCTCGGTGTGCATGAGAAAGTTCACACAAGATCGCACGCTCACCGAAATGAGCGACGAAGCAGGCACGCGCACGCGCAAGGAAACCGCACTCCATGAACACTCGTGCGAACACCCTGGCTACAAGAAATGGGGCAGCTTCGGTTTCGCAGTAGGACGCGGCGAGCCGAACTGGTTCTGCTCTGAGCATCGGCCCGAGTGGAAAATCGGCCCTACCACCCAGGCGTCATTGACGGCGCGGATGGCGCGCGGAATAACCGAGCTATGACCGTAACAATCACAGAAGAACAACGTGAAGCCGCCCACAATCTGCGCGAGTCAATGCGGATCTTCAACCATGCCATTCGCGAGGCAGCGTACCGGGGTCTGCACGTTGAGGTAAACCTGCTTCAGCTGCATCGCAGCGAAGGGCCGACACCGGTTCCGCAGGTCGACGTTCTCGCGAAGTTGTGACGGCGTTCAAGCGGCTGGAGTCTTTCGCGGCAGAACAAGCCGCATTGTTGGTGGCCAGGTGACGACGATGGCGGCGGCAGCCTGCCCCTCAAGACGCGACGACCGCATGGAGCCGGCATCCGGTGCGGCAAGTTCGACTTGCCTTGCAAGCGCGAGCGGAGCGTGCGAAGCGTGAGGCGGCTTGTTGAGGTGCGGCGAGGTGATGACCGCAATCTGCGCCCGTTTGCCACTGCCTTCACGACGCGCCCAATCCACACTCCACCAGAGTCGCACCACTCAGAGGCGAATAGTAGTTGCCGCTAATAAAGGCAAGTGGTAATATTCTCGTTAAAGCTGCACGGGGGGATGAGATCATGCTTTACCGCATTTTGCTTATCACAGGGCTGCCTCTCACGATGACCTTCGCCGCAGTTGCGGGAGATGCGCAAAACCTGTCGAACTCACCGGAAATAAAAATTGAGGGCATAGGGAAGCTTTCGAGCCGGGTTGGTGCCTCAAACGATGGCTTTGTCGCCCAGTTTACCCCCATCAAGCCCACTTCCATCAGTTGCAGTGGAAGCTGCGGGGATAGATGGTCTGGTTCGTGGACGTGTGACGACGACGAAAGCTGTTATCTCGACTGCAGCTCGGACTCTCCCGCTCAATGCAGCAGCAATTAGTGAGGGATAACCTCGGAACTGATCATTCATATTGTCGCCGGAGTGGCACAGCGAAGTCACGGAGGGGGAAATGGTGCGCACGATTTTTACGATGTGTCTGCTCTGCGTCGTGGGCTTTCCTCATGCAAGCCAGGCGGCAAGCTGCTCGGCTCAGAATGATCAAGGAGACAACTGTTCGATTGATTGTCCAGATGGTCAGTCAGCTCAATGTTCCAATGCTACCGGCGGGGGGACTCCAATATGTGAGTGCTCGGGAACTCCGGATTTTCATCTAGACTTTGTCCGACCCTCAGGACCGATATCTTCCGCTCTCCCGATGTCATTAGCCGAGACTGACTTGCTTGCGGTGGTGAATGCCAAATTAGCGACGCTCCCGCCTGTCCATCTCAGGGATAAATGTCATAAAGTTGAGGATGGGCAGAGTTGCCGCCCCCGTAAAGTCCCCTGCGGTGGGGCACCAAGAGAGATGACAACTTCGTCAGATCAACAGCCGTTGTGGTGCTACGAGGAAATTTGCCGCCCATTGTACCGCGACGTGTGTACGCCAGTCATGGGAAGCCTGACATCCACCGGAGTATTTAGCAAAGAAACTGAACCGACAGTCAACGTTAAGGAGCCAAATTGGGATGACATCCCTATTTCATATTTTGGCTTGAAGGCTTCATACTACAATTGCAATCCGTTAAATCAGGAATTCACATTTACTCAGACTAATAAGCTATCTATTGGGACAAAGCTTACTAAAACGAAAACTATAAAATCAGGGCAAGAAATAAGCGCGTCAGTCGGTTTCGAGTTCATAGTCAAGGGAAATGTCGCTGCTAAATTTTCACGAGAGATATCAATTGGATCGACAGAAGAAGCATCAGAGATTCGAGACGAGACTTTCTCTTACACAGAGAAGGTTAACGTTCCTGGCATGCATCTTCTTACGTATACTCACGAATTTGCCCAAAAGGCTGTTGACATTCACTATACTGGAACGGTTCAAGTTGACGGCACATTGCAGCCAAATGCCGCGAAAATAAAAACACTTGTTCAAGCCCTCCCGCAGCCTGCCGATCGAACGTTTGAATTCGCAGGGTTTGTGACTAGCACGGATGTTTACGAAGGCCGAACCAAGAACATTGCGACGAAGATAACTGAGGAAGAGTGTTCAAAAGTCGACCAGCCGGTCGTGCTTGAACCATATGTCAGAGTTGAGAACTAAAGGCCCGTCGAGCGGCCCTATCAAAAAGAAAAAAGTCCCTTCAGCGATGGAGAGGGCAACTCGTCGTTCGCGTAAGCGGCTCTAGTTTGATGTTCTTCGGCCCGACGTGCGCTGCTCGAAAACGCGATTCAGTCGCTCCCCGAAGGCGTCAATTCGATTGCCGACACTTTCGATCGCGCGCATAATTTGCGCGGTTTGCTCCTGCATGCCGGCCTTCGTGACGTAGGATTCGGCGACATGCAAACGATGTGCAGATAGCTCATCGCGTACCGCTCCTATCTTTCCGTCAACGTATTTCCATACGCCGAAGATCGCCCCGAACACGCCGACGAAGAAACCGACGGCATACATAATCTCGGCGCCGGTCACGGCTTCACCCCGCAAAGCTTCTCCAGCTTGGAGTTCTCCGCCAGGATCTGGCGCTTGGTTCCTTCCGTCATCTTGTCTTCGACGGACGGCCGAACGGCGCGCGCAATGTCGCAGTAGTTACCCTGCGTCACGCAGCCACTTAGAGATAGCGCGATCAACGTCGCCACCCCCATGTTTTGAACTTCATCTTCGACGCCCCTCGCCTGTTTTATGGCTTTCGCGTTTGCATTAGCCTGCTCCGCCTTGGCATCAGCCTTGCCGCTGGAGCGTCCGTAAAAGAAAGCGCCCGCGACGATCGCGAGCGCAACGCTGGCAGTTGTTAGCCAGCCAGAAAAACGGGACCAGATTGCCGCCATTAAGATCACGTCGGCCGCCCCATCTTCTTGGCCCACTGCCACCACGCGACGGGAACTGCGCCGATCGCGGCAATAATGCCCGCCTCGATGGAGGCTGCGATGGCGGGATCCTCGGTAATCATGGCCCTGACTTCCTCGCCGATGTAGCCGGAGCCGTAAAGCCAGCCCGCGGTCATGTAGATCGCAATGCGAATCCAGACGGTCATTTCTTGCCTCCTTTGATGATCGCGAGCAGGAAGCGGCCGAGTGCTGCCCAGAAGCCGCCAGAGGCCGGCGCAGCAACGGAGCCATACCCGCCAGCTTTCAGCGCCGCTTCGAACACGGCAGCGTGGCCGGCGATCGTCTTGGCTTTATCCGTGCCGTTGATGATCCTGCGCGCGCCGATGTAATCGGCCTTGCCGTCGGCGAAATAATCCGCCAGCCGCTTGCCTGTGAACCAGCCGTCGGTCATGCCCTCGAACATGATTTTGGCCGCGATGTCCTGCCGCACGGCGAGATTAAAGTCGCGTAGGAGCGCGCCATTCAGGCCAAGCTCCTTATCGGCGCGCTCATAGTTCGAGTCCCACGTTAGCTGGACATAGCCGCGCCCATAGGGAACCTGCCCGTACTTGCCTTTAACGCCGTACTTGCGGCCAGCGCCTTTGCCGTACTCGGCAATCGGCTGCATCGTTCTGGCCGTCTCGAGAAAGACGGTTGCGAGCATGTAGGCCAGGTGCCTTAGAGGAGTGCCGCGGCGCTCAGCCTCGTCGAGAATTGCGTCAGTGCCCCTCACCTGCGCGTCGGATAGCTTGCCGGCGAACAGGGGGGAGCGCACCGCCGCGAAGAATTTCGCGCGGTCCATAGTGTCTCCTGCGATGTGGTGGTGGTTAGTGGCGGAGCGACCGGCCACGCATGAAGGCGCGCCCACGCGGTGACGTGGTCGTGATGGTCATTGGGATTCCCGTGGAGTCCTTTAGTGGCGTGGATGGGCGACGCGAAACGGAGTTCGATCGCGATGGGAAGAGTTTTCCCCGCGCCATGTCACCTCCTGAGTGTGCGAGGTTGTGAATCGGATCGTTTTGCGAATCGCTCAAGTTGCGTATCGTGGGGCGAACAAGGAAAACGCGATGAGCAGTGATCCAGACGATATTTCCGGCTTCGGGGCGGCCGTGGAGGTTGTCGGTTCGCCCTTAAAAATTGACTTTAGAAACTGCACCTTCGGCGGGGATATCGGTCTGTATGCCCGAGGCAATGTCGATCTCAGTCTTGAGCGACCAGTGTTCGCTGGTACCCGCCAAGCCATGAACATTCAAAGCGCGGGATCCACCCGCGTCACCGGCTCCCGCATAATTGACCCGTTGCCGCCAAGCAGAGGAAAGAGCCAAGTCGGTTATGAGCGCCCGAACGGTCCGCCGCTCCCAGCAATGTGTCCGAGGTGTCACTCCGTCTTCCCGTCCAAGAACTACAACATCGGCAGCTCGCGTTTTTATGGGTTCGACAACGAGGAAGTCTGCCCTTCATGCGGTTGCGAGAATGCGAAGCTTGCCAACGGCCTTTTTGTCCTGGCCAAGGAGACGATAGAGGTTCTCCAGGGCGAGCCGTTGACGTATGCAATGCTGGCGGCGTTGTCGACAATTGCGGCTGATTTTATCGAGGGCAAAGCGTCAGCGCCCGAGACGGCAGATCGCCTCAAAAAAGTCAACAGGAAGCTGGGGCGCATTTTCGCCGGCGCCATCAATTATGGTGCCGCGGCGACCGGGCTGCTGGCTTTCTGGTTCATGATCTTTCCATCGCACCTCGCACCGATTCACGCCCTCGTCGGCGAAGGCGTAACATCTTCCCGCAATGCACAGATCGAGACGATCTGCCTGGAGACGTTTGGCGAGGCCGCTCGTTGCCGCTTCCTGATGGAGATGCCAAACGACAAAAAGCAGCGCGATGTTGGAAAGAAGGAGCAGGTTCCGCTGGATACCCCCCTCGGTAATGCCCCGGAGAAAGCTGTTAATGGAGGTACAGAAATAGAGCTCCCCGAGGCGGGCCCAGTGCCGAGCGCAAGACCGAAAAGTCCGAAGCGGAAGAAACGTAGGGAACATCGCGCCTCCTTTGGTCGATCTCGCACGCGCTGAAGGTAGACCATTGTGGTTGCCATGAAGGAAGGGCGCGCGGCCATAAACCGCGGCCTGTTGGCAAGAGATCAACCGAGGAATGCATAACGGAACACCTGAGATGATCCCGCCCTGTTCTCAATGCGAATATTTCCGGCAACCACCCCGACAGTGACGTTGCCATCCGTACCAGTTGTTCCGGTTACATCCGTATTCACGGCGAGAAAGTTCGTGCCGGCAGCGCTGAACTTGGTGGCACTGAGTGTCGCCGTCCCTACGTCGTAGAAGACGGTACCTGAGCGCAGAGGGTCCGGAAAATTGCCGTTCTCTGTCGATCCGCAGCACGTGATGACGCACTGACCGCCGTTCTTTGGCGTCGTGATACTGACCGCCGCATCGTCGGCAATGGTGATTGTCCCGGCGAACAGTAGGTTCGCCTGAACCTTTCCGGCAGCATCGATGGCGACTTGCCCCACGCCATTCTCATCCTCGAATCGATACTGGTCGGTACTCTTGCGCATCCTGTAGCCGATGTAGCTGGCGAAGATGCGTCGACTGTAATCACCGTCAAAATGGTGGGCAGGATTGAACGCCCCTGCCGCCGTGTACCGCTTTCCGGCCAACGATGAGTCGCGGGTCTGCGCCGGAGCGAAATCGACAACGTATTTCGAGTTATTCAACCCGAAATCAATAGCTCCGGCATCACTGATAGCGACCATGCGCATGGCGTCACTATTGGCTAGCCACGCTCCATTCACATTGATCGACTTGCCCTCTTCATAGCAGCCCTCAAATTTGATTTCCGAGCACTTACCGAAGAATATCGCGATGTCGTCACGACCCATGAACGTACAGTTTAGGAACTGAACGCCGCGCATAATATCGCCGGCTATTTCCATGCAACCGGATGGCGACGAGAACGGCGTCGACAAGAAACTCGATGTCGCAAGATGCTTCGACTGATGCCAAAGGCTCTTGATGAGGCAGTTGACAAAGTCAGTTCCGGCGAAGCCGTAGTTGTCGCCCACCACCGTCTCAGCGGTGCGGATGGCGACGCCTCGGAAGCCTTGGAAGTGCGAACGGATAGCGTGGCCAAGCTCGCAAGACGGCACCTTGCCATCGCCGATTTCGTGCGCCGATATAAGAAGCGCCGCCTTTCGCCAGTGGCCGATGACGTTGCAGTCCTCGATGTTCCACCAATCGGCATTACGCGCCCACACGCCAACGTCCCAATTATCGGATAGAGCGCCGTCAGATCCGCTGTAGCCCGCGACACCATTGAAGTTAGGGTAAATTCCAAGCCCCTTGAGGCCGGAAGCCTTGCCGAGGATGACCGCGGCGCTAAAGTTCGGAGTCAGATCCAGCGTTGAGTAATTATTACCGCGCGTTCCGCTGTCTGCGAGATACGGAGCTCCTGCGTCAGGGTTGGCGACAGTGGTCGCCGTCGCGCCCGCGATGGCATGCTCTTTCGTGCCAGTTCCGGCAAAAAGCAGCTTGGTCTTGTGGGCAAATTCATAGCCTCTGCCTTGCCCGACAAGCTCCACGCCGTCTGGAACGACCAACTTCCGTGTCAGCAGAAATGAGCCGGCGGTGACCTCGCATTTGACGCCACCGGCGATCATCGCCTCGAAAGCTGAGGTGCTGTCGTTCACGCCAGTGGGATCGGCAGAGCCAGGGGCGTCAAGGATGCAGTACGTATCCGTGGCCCGAGCCTTCATCGTGCGGAGCGTGCCGCTCGGCCAGACGGCGACCGCTACGCCCACGCCTTCTGCGGCTGCTGCGTAGTGCTTCGCGGAATACATGCTGACAGCGGCGGACGTCGTCGGCGTGTAAACACTCGCGAACGGCGCTTGCTCGAACTGCAGACCCCACGCATAGACGCCGGAAACACCGTCGCCGGTATAGGAGACTACGCCTACCGTGGTTCCTTGCAGGGGGTAGAATTCACCACCAGACATGATGGTTGCACCGGCCTGAGTCGTCGCCGTCAATTCACAGCGATACCACCCGTTGCCCCAATAGGTAATTTTGGCGCGACGACTCGCTTCCACAACTTCCGCGCCTAGCGACACGCCTGCTGTGTCACGAATAACGCCTGTGGCGACGTCGAAATATGCGTCTGTGACAAACCCGATATTCGTTGCGAATCGAAGACGGACTAAGTTCCGCTCTGCCGCCTTAAACCACCCACTTCTGGTGTATTGCGTGCTAGCCGACACGCTGATGGCCGCCGTCTGACGAATGGAATGTTCGACACTAGCCGTAGTGGTCTCGACAAGCTTATCAGCCGTCGTTGTGCCATCCGGAGCGGCAACAGCGTTTGCGGTGACAGTCGCGTTAGTCTTTGTCCACGATGCGTTGTCGATCTCCTGCGAGCGCAGATAGAGATTTGACGAGACGGCAGAGCCAGTCGACTGCTCGGCCCACATATTCGCCCACAGACGCGACGCTTCAGCGACAGTCTTGGCCGCCTCAGCAGCTGCGACAACAGCCGCGGAAGCCTGATCGCTGACAAGCCGGAACGTGCTGCCAGAAACGATGCCCATGACGATCATGCCGGCAGTCAGCCCGCCCGCTGCAACGTCGCTTCCGCTATTCGTCTTGATCGTGAGTGCCGCGCCACCGTTGAACGAAACCGTGACCGGAGAGGCCGTGTTCGCCTCAAAGATGTTCATCCAGACAAGCGCAGATCCCGAAACCGGAATCGAAGTCGTCGCCTGAATCGCGTTCGCGGTGCCAGCGCCGGCATCAGACGCGATGATAAAGGAGAATGGTAAGTCAGCGACCCGCGTCCACGAGCCTGCGCCAGAAGCGCCGATCTTCCGATAGATGCCGTTGTTGGCGACTGTGGCGTCTCCGATAACCCAGGCCGAAGAGTTGGCACCGTGCGCCAAGTCGGCGTCCATCGCCGCCTTGCTGGAATAGATCAGGCCGCCATTGGCGGTGAAGGCCGTGATAATCCCCTCAACCCAAGCGCCCCAAGAGCGGGTATCGCTCTTCTTAACTTTGTGCGACCCCGAAGACGGCACGCCATCGGTTTCGTAGTCGCGCCAAACCTCTGCTGCGGTGATGGCCATGCTTTCTCCGTGAAAAAAGAAAAGCCCCGGCGCTAGCCAGGGCTGAAAACTCGATTGTTGTTGCTATTTCAGGACGTTACGTCAGGCCGTTACGTCACGACGAACGATCCAGTCGCGACCGCCGTACCCGGCACGCCAGACGGATTGATCGACCGCAGCCAGCCGTAGTAGGTGCCGGCCGCGAGTGACGTGACGACACGTAAGTCAGTCGCGCTCGGCGGCCCGTATTCGGTCGCTGCGAGCGTGGCTGTTCCCAAGTCGTTCGTGGTGTTGATGTAGATTCGGCAGGCGTAGTAGTTAGCGCTGTTCGGCGCGGTCCATTGAAACGTTGCTTGCCCTGCTGCCGGCGTCACCGAGACAGATACAACTGCACCCGGCGCAACCGGATCCGCCGTAGCGGTCAGGAAGATGTAGTCCGTCCACTCTGACTTGGTGCCGCCACCCCACGCGCGCAGGCGAACCTTGTATTCTTCGCCATCGACCAGATAGCCGGAGCGCACTTGCGTGTCGCCAGCCTGCGAGAACACCGACTGCACGCCCGTCGAGCCACTGGTGCGGTCGTATTCGAGCTCGTAAGTCAGAGTGTCGTCGACGAAGTCCCACGTCGCGTTGATGAATGCCGCCGTAGCGCCGCCCGAAACGACTTCCGTTTGGATCGTCGCAGCAAAGTCGACCGGCACAGGCACGCCAGAATCGGGTAATGGCTCAACGGATTCGCCTGGCTCGCCTTCTTCCGTGGCGGCGTTGAAGTCGTAGAGGCTCGAGTTCACCAGAATGCCCGAGAACGAAATGCGCATGTTGCGCAGGTCGATCGTCACGCTGGACGTGATCTCGATCGTCGCTTCCGCCAATCCCCGGCTGGGGTAATGAACCGTCACGAAACGCCGGTAAGGAATGTCTCGAGCGCCGTCGGCTGTAGAGTCGGCGACCACCGACACCTTGCGCGCGTTCGCCCTGACGAAGGTGAGTTTCTGCTTGCGCTGGCAGTGGTTGTGGCTCTGGATTGCCGCGTTCTCGAAAGTCCGCGTGCGCTCCGTATTGTCGTCGACCACGGCATAAGGGTCGCCGTAGATCGCGGCGTCCTCGGTGATGTAGTCCTTCGCCGTGTTGACGTACCGGCCTCGCACGCCGAGCACCGTGTTGGCGCGCCGCTTGTTCTTGTCGACGCGGATGCTGTAAATCGCCTCGGCAGTCAAACGCACATCCGGCGTCACGAACTCGCCGGCATGCACTCCAATCTTGCCGTCGGCGCGCTCGTAGACGACAAGCTCAGCCGCCTCGTCCATGATGCGCCCGACTTCGATCGGATCGTTGCTGGCGCGGAACCAGAAGCCGCCGTGATAGCGCTTCTCAGTGCCGCCAGTGCGGTTCGTCACGTTTTCGTCGCAGACGTCGGCCGCGTTCTGCCAATCCGGCAGATACATGTTCTCATAGGACATCTTGCCGCCGACTGGATGGCAAAGGTGCCAAAGCCGCATCAGCGCCAGATTCTTGGAGAACTCCCAAGTGTTCGGGTTGGTATAGCGATGCGCCCCGGAGCCGCCTTGCGTGCTATCCTTGCGCGGGTCGTAGAGTAGCGCGCCGTCGCCGACCGCCGAATGCTCCGGCATTTGGTTGGGGAAGACGTCGAGGAAGTCTTTCTGATCAACAGTGCTCACCCGCATGTAGACGGACGCGAGCCCGTCGCCGCGGCAGTTGTTATTCCAAATCGTCGGGAATGCCGTGACGACTTCCGAATAGGCAGTCTCGGCATTCAGGCCGAGTTTCGTCTTTATGTGAACGAAGCTGACGCCGTCCTTATCGTAGTGGCCGGGATCGGTGACGCCGCCATCAACATTGAGCGTTACCTTGTCGTCGTGCAGGTAATGCTGCACAAATTGGTGAATCCGATGTCCCGCCCAGACCATGATGTGGTGGGCGGTTCCCGACGTTTCCTCTAGAAAAACGTAGTCGCTGCCCTTCTTCACACGGCCGAGCACATACGGGAGCGACGGCACGCTCTGCTTGAGGTTATAGCTGCCGTCGTCGGGCTTCGGCACTTCCGGCTTTGAGGCGAAGGCACCCTGAATGAAGGAGGCACCCAGCGTCAAGCCCGCCGTAATTGCCGCGTACGTGCCGAGATAAAGAGCGTTCGCGGCGAAGGTCGTAGTCGCCAAAGACGACACGATCAGCGCAATGCTGTCGATAATGCCAGGCAAGCTTGCCCCCTGTCAGATTGTCCAAGCCGCTAGCGTTCGCGCCGTCATGCGACCGAATCCGCCGTGCATGCGGACGAGCCAGCCTTCGCCGTCGTGGATCGCGCCGAACTGCCGATGAATGTTAGATGTGCTGCCGATGACGCCGAGGGCGCCGCGTGCGGGCCGCTGGACGAGCTTGCCTTTGATGTTGGCTACGCAGGCTGCCACCAGCGGAACGGCGCCCTGGTGGGCCGCTATGATGGCGCGGAAGCCTTCGTCGCTGTCGTACGTGCCGCGCAGGTGGGTAGCTGGATCCGCGTGGCCGAGCCAAATAGCCCAGTCAGCGAGAACCATGCAGCAGTCGACGTGGCCGGGCTGCCAAGGGCGAGTGTTGTTGTCGGCGAGGAAAGCAGCAAGAGCGTTAGCGCCAGCTACCAATTGGGCCACTTGATGGTGGCGTCACGCATCAGCGGCACGCGCTTGCAGAACTGATCGTCTGCCGCCGACGGGTTTAGAACCGCTGATCGTGCCCGCTGGTCGACGTCCGACAGAACGGCGCCATTCGTTACGGTGCGCAGTGTGAAGAGGTTCGTGACTTCAAGGTTGACGACCGACTTAATGCCATCGGCGCTGGATTCGTCGGCAACGTCGAGGTTGTCGATTTCTCCGGTAAACACGACGATTGGGTCGCCATCGGGCTGCTCGGTGTCGTCCATGAACTGCAGTTTGAGAACGAACGGAGAGCCCTGCACGCTCGTCGTTTCGTCGTAATCCCAGATGCTATCCGCGGCGGATTGCGTCACCGAAATGAGCGATAGCGCCAGCGTGTATGCCTCGCCGTTGATGGCCGCCTCGATCGACTGCAGCGCGTCCTCTGTGAACTGCGCTGGCCGATACCTGTTGCCGTCAAGGTCAATGAACGGGCCGCCCGAGCCATCCCAAACGCGGATTGTCTCCTCTGGCAACTCAATGTCGCAGAGGATGCGCAACGATTTAATTGCCATGTTGCCTCTACAGATTGCTACAGACTGCTACTGGCGGCTACAAATTCGACCAGTAATCCACCGCCTCTACGAAACTCACCGAAGGCAGCGAAAACTTGCCCACCGCGTTCTGGTCGATGTCCATGCCGCGATCCTCCGCCAGGTGGCAGAGGCATGTCGGCTGGTCGAACTCGAGATCGGCGCCGGCAGGAATAAGCTCACGCACCGAAGGCGAGATCGGCACGGTCCAGATGTCCCCATCCACGCTGGTGACGGGTCCAGTCTCGTAAAGAGCGTGGTTATACGAAAACCGCACGCCCACAAGGTTGGCGTCGGCGTTGATGATGCGCAGTCGGATCGACGTTGCGCCCACCGCCGTCACGCCGTCGGTGACGACCGAAATGGCGCCCTGAACGTATGGCGTCTCGTCGTCGAACGGCGAATCGTCGCTGTGTTCCGTATCAATGACAGGCTCGAATTTGCCGGAGACGTACGGGGCTGACAGGCTGGAGCGAACGCGAACCGCTATCAGACCGGAGCGGCCGCCGAGTTTTTGCCGAATGGCTTGCCAGGCTTGCCACTGGTCGCGGTTTTTGTTCGATACGACGATGTTGCCATAGTCGATCGCCCAGTAGCCGAGATCTGTTCTGGTCGATGGCTCCACACCGCCGAGCGTTCTTCCGCCGCTACGCGAGAACGGAACAAGGTTCGCGCTGGCCTGTTGCGGGCGAAGAACGCAGATGGGCCATTGAATGATTTCAGCCATTTAACGCCACTCCGCTCCGCCCTTGGTCCGCTGATGCGCCGCGACCGCAGCAGGTGCCTGCTGGTTGGCCGCCGATACAATTTTCGGCGCCGCAGCACTCACCTCCTGCTGGCTCACCTCTTTTACGTAAGCCTGCAACTTGCCGTCGTCGTCGACGCTAACGCCGACAGAAACCTGAACGCCTTGCTGCCCGCCCATCTTCGTGCCACGCGGCAAGACAACCTCACCGCGTTGCAGAATCGCAGGCACTTCTCCAGGCATAAGGCCAGCCACACCGCCTGTGTGGTAGCGCTTGGCGCCAGAGAACGTAGAAGGCGAGACCATACGCTGCGGCGCGGGTCCACCAGCTACACCGCCGTCGTGGAAAATCGACCCGAGAATCCCCGACAGAATACCGCCAAAGCCGCCCCCGCCCCCGCCGAGCCCGCCGAACAGACCGCCTCCGGCCGATGGCATCGTGAGAAGCTGCTGCACGACTTGCATAAGTATCTGAAGAAGCTCTTTGCCCTCAAGTTTCCCGTCCGCAAGAGCCGTTGCGATCCCGTTTAGAGCCGTTGAGGCGATCTGGCCGAACTGCTCATATTGCTGTCCTAGTTCCTGGACGCGAGCTTTTGCCTGGTCGCTTGACTGGCCGATGTGGTCAAGGGCACCGGCAGGTAGCTGCATGGCCTCGGATGCGCGCCTCGCAATAACATCGCTGGCGTTAATCCAATCTTCCTGCACGCTGTTGGATGCGTTACCGGAAAGCATCTGCAACTGCAGAATGCCCTCCTGAAAGCGCACCATGCCAGTCGCAAGGCCAACGTGGCCGCCAGTCTGTCCAGCGGCAGCGCCGTTGGAATCCAAGAGAACGTCGCCGCGCATAACCTGCGACGGGTCGACACTCACGCCCCAGTTTGCAAAACTAGTGGCGACATTGCTTCCAGTGCCGGCAACCCCGACCTGCGCCAATGCGGAATTGACGAAGGCAGCGCACCAAGCGGTTGTCGCAGCATCAAGGTCAACGCCACCAGCCTTCAAGAAGGCATTGATGTTCCCTCTGTTTGCTGTTTCGTTCTGGCCAAGAAGTGTGGCTGCAGCATCTACCGCGACCGCGGACTGAGTTGTGATGGCGCGGGTGAGCTTGTCGGCGGCTTCCTTGGCCGCTCGGGTCGCCTCTCTGGCCGCCTCTCTGGCCGCCTGCGTAGCTTCGCGTTCGGCCTCTCTGGCGGCCTGTTCCGCCGCCCTCTTCGCCTCCTCGGCCATCTCAATCTGAGTCTGGGAGGGGTTGAAAACGCCAGCGCCAGACGTGACCGATCCGCCGATCGAAGGAAGAGGAATCGCGTTGACTGCGTTGCGCGCAGGATCTTGCAAGCTTTGAAGGTTTCCGCGAAGCGCACCTGCGCGCTCGCTAACCTCGGCCATTTTTTTGCTGAGGGATTCCAGCGCGGCAGTCAGGTTGCGCGCAAGCACTCCCCCGGACGCCTCGGCAGCCGTACCGAGCGAATTCAGCAGTCTCGCTGCTTCCTCAGTAGCGTCCTCGTTGCTTTCGATCGCCTTTTTCAGGGCATCAAAATCGTCCTGAATACCCCTAGCTGCATCCAGCTTGCCAAGGTCGATCAGCGACTGCTGAACGTCTGTAACGCCGAATTCGATGTCAGACAGCGCGTCCTTCAGAGGCTGCGTTACCTGATCAAGCGCATCCTTAAGACCTGCCTGCTTCGCGTTGAATTCTGCGATTCGGTCCAGTTCAGCGTTGTAGTCAACCAGCGCCTGCGGAGCGGACGTGCCCCACGCCTCAAGCGCCGCCTTAATCTTACCCCGATGCTCCTCAAGCGTCTTGTTGGCCTTCTCGCCGTCGTCCTCTGTTGCCGAGAAGTATTCATAAGCGGCAGCGGCGAGCGTACCGATAGCAATCGTTGCAATGCCGATAGGGTTAAGTATCTGCCCGAATGCAGAGCCTATTGCCCGCACCGCGCCAGCGGCGCCGCCTGCCTGATTCAACGCTTGGACGACCTGGCCGCCCTGCTGTGCAAGAACTCGAAACGGGGACGTTCCAGAGCCAAGCTGCGTCGCGATGTCGTTTAGCTGAAACGAAAGCTGCTGAGCGGCGGCCTTCTGCGCGCCAAGCGATTGAGTGATCTTGGCTCCAGACGATGAAAAACTGCTCGCCGCGTTGTCGTTGGCGCGCTTGAAGTTCCGCTCGATTCCGCCTGCCGTATCACCGGCTCGCTTAGCAAT
This sequence comes from Sinorhizobium sp. 8-89, assembly GCF_030124325.1. Classification (GTDB taxonomy): domain Bacteria; phylum Pseudomonadota; class Alphaproteobacteria; order Rhizobiales; family Rhizobiaceae; genus Sinorhizobium. Next base: position 70,962 of record NZ_JASKLR010000002.1, on the reverse strand, counting down.
GGCCGCCAACTGCTTTTCAAATTTGGCCTGTGTCGCTTCTATGCTCACCAGCAGGCGAGCTTGATCGTCGTTGGCGGCCATATGCGCGCTCCTTTAGAAACCCTGAATGCCGAGCTCGGCCAACTGATCGTCGGCCATCGGCGGCGGGGCTTGCTCTTCCGTCTGATGAGCCTTGCGGTAGCCCTCAGAGCACGCCGCAAACTCCCAGAGAGTCATGTCATCGATGTCTCGCGGGCTAAAACCCATAACCGCACCAGCACCGTAATAAGTCGACCAGCGCGTCAGGCCGTTTGGCAGCGGGTCTAGTTGCTTTCCGCCGCTATCCCCGCCTCCGGCTCCCCCGGCTGGTCTGGCGTCTCCCACATCACAAAGCGCCTAAGTATTTCGGCAGATGTGACCGCGAGCGCGTATGGGCTTGCCAGCGTGAGCGCTCGATCGAGTTTTCTCTTGGCGTCTCGCTCGGGCATCCCGGCGCCGACGAGCCCCAGTCTGATCGGCTGCAATACGTCGTCGATTTTCCAACTCGACGAGAGCAAGCGCATAAGAACGACGGCGCAACCGGCGTCGCACTTGCTTTCGATGGCGCGAAGCTCACCTATGCCGAGGCGGAAGGCGCTTTCGCCTCCCGCCCATACGATCTCCTCTGCACCGCGCATTAGGCGACCTTAGCAGTGCGCGTCGGGACGCCGTCGAATTCGAAGTTGACCTCGGCGGTGATGCTTTGGCCCTTCTCGACGGCGTTGTTAAGCTGAGTCAAATAGGCCGACCCACTTTCGTACTCCGTATCACCGACGGCCGCGTTGACGTGTTGAACGCGAATGTTCTTCGGCTGGCCGCTGTACCAGTAATCCAGCATCATCTCGTGAGACTGGGCAGCCCAAACACCAGAACCGTTGATGGTAACTTCCTGCGACTGAACATCTCTCTGGACACTCGATGGGGCGGCCTCGTTATCGCAGTCGCCGGGCACTTCAGACGTGCTCATATTGGACTGACGATTGATACCGCGGGAAGTTAGGCCGCAGATCTTCGAATAGACGCCTGAGCCGGGAGTCGTTTCGATTTCAACGACCATGTGCTGAAATTTGCCTGTAGTGGGCGCAACCATATTACTCTCCAATAAAAAGGCCGCTCATCGGCGGCCGTTTGGGTGTGGGCTACGCGCCCGTTTTTGTTTTCCGCCTCGGTGGCGGCACGTTCGTCGCTCGTCCTATCGAGACGGCGTATTCAACGAAGTCATGCGGGAACTGCTGGGGCTCAGGCTTTGGCTGCGCGTTGAAGGAGAATCGGCAATTGGGCCGGCTCCAGTTAGTTTCGGCGTGAAAAATCGCCCAGGTCATCACAATTCCTCAATGCGGGCTGTAATCGTGACGACACCGTGAGTGATGAGGGGATCTGGATCGAGAAACACACGCCGAAAGTCGACGCGGATCTCGGCAAGCGCGTTTTCGGCCAACTCGAGCGACTGCTCGTGCAGCGCCTTGTAGATCAGATCCACCAACCGCTTACACTCGACCTGGCCAACCGCCTTGGACCAAGCATCCAACTGAATCGTGTGCTCTCCTGCGATGACACACTCGGCGCTGTCGTCGACGACGTCCGCCGGCCCGAAACTGACATATGCCGTCTTGTCGCCAAAAGGGTCTGCGGGAACGCGATCGTAAACGCCGGCCGCAAGGGCCATGACCGCAGCGTCGGCCTTGAGCGTGTCAAAAAGCAATTTTTGAAGTTCGGCCGACGCGCTCATGCTTCACTCTGTGTAACTGGGCCAACGAACCTGATGGCTTTTCTCTGCTCGCGCACGATCCTCGATTTGATGCGCTTTCTGAGCGACCGCCAACTGGGAAAAAAGAACGGCTGCGCGCTCATTTTCACTGTACCGAATTCTACCCAGCGAGCTTTCCAGTCTGTCGTATAGACTGTGATCTTGAGACCGCGTTCGGTTGGTTCGCTCTCCGCAAGAACAAGCGCGCCCTTCGGCGCCTCTCCCCACGTCCACGAAATCGAGGCCTTGAGGTCGCCGCTGTCAACCGGCACCAATCGGCGCATCATTTGACAGAGTTCCTCAGCCCCCTTTTCCATGGCCTTTCTGGTCGCGTGCTCCACCCTCTTGGGCATCGCGGCCAGCTTCTTCTCAAGCGCCGCGATGCCGTGCACCATTATGCAGTCCTCACGACGGCTATGCCGAGCGATGTCACGGCGGAATACGTGATCGCAACTTTGTTGTTGTCCGACGGATTTCGAAACGCGATCGGTAGCGGCGGAACAAGAGCAACGGTACCAGCCGCCACGGTCACAACGATACTGGAGCGCGTGAGTTCGCCATACCGCTCGTCATTGATCGTGCTGAACGCCGGCGTGAAGGTGACCGTCTTCGAAGACGCGTCGTCGTTCTTGACCACGAGAAAGGCCTGGCTTTCCCACACGAACTTATCGCCGCCAGAGGCAGCTGCCGCGAATGTCACGGCGCCGCCGTCCTCATCGGACAGATCTTGAATGCTCAAATCGGCCAAGTCGGCCTCCTATTAGTTAGGCGGCTGGAGCGCCGCTTTCGACGAGAATTTCGAGGTACAGCCGGTCAGAGGTCGGGGTGACGGCACGGATCGCGAACTCGGTTCCGGAGCGGGCGTCTACGGCTCGGTAATCGGTGGTTAGCGAACGACTCTTTTCACTAGAGCGGATCTTCAAGATCGCGGGCTGCTTGCCCGTGAGACGCGCCGCCATCACAGTCTCAGAGCCGCGCAGATACGTGACTTCTGCAGCACCGCGGAACACCTCGATCCAATTACCAACGGTATTGCCGAATCCGTCCTCGACTTCGCTGCGATTGTCGAAGCGGAAAATCGATTGCATGCGGCCGGCGGTCATCAGGCGACCCTTCCAACTCGATACCGCTCGAGGATCGCAGCGACGCCCAGCGGCAACTCGGACAGGCCACCGTCTGCCACCGCCTCACGGTTTTCGTAAAAATGCCCGATGAGCAGCTTAAGTGCGGCCTTCAAATCAGCCGGCGTCTCCGCATACCCGCAGACGAAAGTCACCTTCACCGCACCCGGCTCGCATACCGACGAAGGCCAAACCATATCTCGCGCTGGCCAGATTCGAAGTGGCTGCACGTCAAAATCGGTGCGCCAACTGGAAACGCTAGCGGAATTTCCGTCTGTATCGGTGTAGGTAATGCTACAAATCGACGTGACCGGCCCTAGCGGAACAACAATCTCACAAGGGAAGTGGTCCAGTGACATCCGCCATGTCTGCGGTAGCAGCGCAATTCCGATACCGTTCGGCCCTTCGATCGACGCCTCCGCGGCGGCGACCATCGCCGCAATGTCGGCGTCATCATCATCGTGCAGGACTCGCAGATGGCGCTTGGCCTCCGCGAGTGTCACGGCCGGTCCTGCCGGCGCAATCATTCGTACCAGCCGTGTCCATTCGTTCATTTTCGACGTGCCTTTGGTGATACAGTTGCCGTCGGCTCCGCACCTTCAACGAACTCAACTAGAGCCTCCCAACCAGCGCCCACCTGTTCCTTGAAGAGGTCGACATCAACGAGTTGGCCGCGGCGATACGAAAATGTATCGCCGGCTAGGCTCGACAAAACTTTGATCTTCATGGGAATAGGGAGGCCCAAGCCTCCCTCCTCTTGTTAGGACGCGGCGTGTTGAAGCGACTTGACCGCGGCCGCGTCGAGCAATTCCCCGTCAAGACGGGTGAAGCCGATGAAGCCCGTCTGATCGTAGTCAGCGTAACGCTCAACGAGGCGACGGATGGCGAATTCGCGGACCATGCGCACGACGTAGCGGTTGAAAGCTCCGAACAGGACCGACTTGTTCGAGGCACCGATCGCGGCCACCGCTTGGTTGATGCTATACGGCTTCTCGAGAATGGTCGCGGGTGCGCCCGTCCTCACATCGGCCGGCTGCCACACATATCGATCTTCCGCATCCTTGATCTTTCGAAGCGCTTTCAGCGTTCCGTCGTTGAACATCCAGCGAGCGGACGGGTCGTCACGGTAAGCTGGGTCAACGGCGTGAAAGAGGTCGATCAGGTTGTCGAAGGTGACCGCAGCGGCAGCGGCAACGCCGGTAACAGCGGTTGCCGCAGTAACGATGCCGTTCGGCTTTGCCGAACCATCGCCGACGGTCAAATGGCGGTTGCCGATACGGCCGATGCGTTCAGCCATTGCCGAACGAACGGTCCCTTCGACGTCGATCGCGGAGTCCTGCAGAAGCTCGGCGGAGACCAGCACGACACCGGAGGTGTACTTGTACGCCTCGAGCGTCTTTGTGCCGAACGCCACTTCGCTCTCGGTGACCTGCGTATTTTCGCCGATGAGCGAGCCCTCGTTAGAGGTGTCGTCCATCGTCGGCCACGGGATCGAATTGCCGGCGGTCGTGGTCAGCACCCGCGTAACGCCCGGATCCAGCATCGGACCCCAAGCCTTGAGCGACTTGACCAGTTCGGCCATGAACCCTTCCGGCACGAGATATCCGCCCTTGGAATCGGTCCCGACCGCCTGAGCTCGCATTTCACGCACGATCTTTCGCTGCTCCGCGGGCATGTCTTCCAGGCCGTGACGCAGGTAACTGCGGAACGCAGCAGCGCGGGCTTCGTCGGCGTTCTCCTGCCGGCCCCCTTGCACCGATCGATCTTCACCCGTCGGGCGGCGATCGTCAGCGGCGTTCAGGTCGCGCTCGCGCGCCTCCAGGACCTCCTCGCGCTTGATGCGCGCTTCGAGGCGGTCATATTCGGCCATGGCCGAGTCATGCTGAGCTTCAAGTTCGGCGACACGTGCTTCTGCGGTGTCGTCCTTGATGTCTGCCAGGAGTGCGCGGGCGTCAGCGACAAGTTTCTGCTGCTTTTCGCGCAGTTCAATAATTTTGGACATGGAGTCTCCATACAAAAGAGCCCGCCGAAGCGAGCTCAGTGGATCATTTTTGGTGGGTGACAGCGCTGGTCAGCGCGTGCTGCGGACCTTGAGATCAAGGTCCATTCTTAGGCGGGTCTTTGTGATTGCCGCCCTTTTTACCGGCGCTGCCGCCGGATCTGTAATTTTTGGCGCCGAGCGCACGTCGCGCCACTCCTGCAGAGAGCGCTTGCCGATGCTCCTGTCGTCGTACGCCGGGAAGGCAACAGCGCTGACTTCGAACAGTTCGACCTTGTGAATGGTGCGCTTCGGAATGTCGCCGCTCTCATCCCATTCGTCATGCGTGACGCGGAAGCCAAATGACATGCCGCTGATGTCGCCGCGCTCGATGAGTGTCCAAAGGTCTCGCCCGTCGGACGTGTCTGGCACGTCAATTTCAACGTGCAGACCGCGCTCGTCTTCCTTCAAACGCAGCGTGCCGCTCTTGGTGCGGCCGATAACGCGCCCCATGTCATGGTCGACGAGTGCGCGGACGTCTCCGCCGATCGCATTGGCAAAGGCACCTGGCGCAACTCGCTCCGTCCACCATCCGCCAATGTCGGTGTCGCTGTTGAATACGGCGGCGTAGCCGACCAGCGTGCGCTTCTCATCGTCGGCGCGGGCCTCAACGCCGTGAAGCCCGCCACGTTTTTCAATGTCCGTCATGCGGCTTCTTCCGCCTCGTCTTGTTTGTTGTCGTTGGCTGGCTGCTTCGCGACCATGCTTTGCATGCCCAGAGGGACAGTGGCGCCTTGGATGTGAAGCTTTTCCGCTTCGCCGCCATGCTTCGGCCAGTTCTCCATCGCGCGCACCTCATCGGGTGTGTAGATGGCGTTCTGGATGCCCTTGGCGTAGCCTTCCATGCGGGTGCGAAATTCACCGCGAAGCAATCCGTCGATATTAAATTCGCAGAATTTGGTGCGGTTACGCGCCGAGAACAGCTTAAGGTTTAATTCCTGCTCCCACGCCTTAACCCACTGGGAAATCAGGTGCTTGGTCAATGCGAGGTCTTGCTGTTCCGTGTTGCTGAACGTGCCGTGTGTCAGGTCCTGCAAGAAGACCGGCGGGAGGCCGTAAATACGTGCGATCTCCTCGATCTGCATCCGGCGAGACTCCACCATCTGCGATTTATCCGGATCGACGCCTACGGCCTTCAATTCATGCCCTGTCGGCATGATCATTACGTTTCGACGCTCGGCGTTGGCGTCTCGAACGGCCTTCTCGACGTCCTGCGATGCTCTCGTTGCGGCTGCGGGTGAAGGCATCGGGCCATAGAGTGCCAGCGGAGGGACCCCGCCGTTCGCAAAGAATTTGCGAGCATACTCGTCGAGTGCAAGCGAAAGTCCGACAGCACCCCTCAACTTCGTAACCGGATCGACGTGCGAGACGCCGTCTGGTTTCAGCATAAAAGTCAGGTCGAGGACTTCGTTGGCTGCATAGGTGACTTTCCGCCCGCCGTCATCGTAGTGGTAAAGCTTGCGGCCGCTCTTACGCTCAATCGTCAGCTTATCGGTGTCGAGGGGCCAGATGTTCATCACCCTGCCGGCTTTGTTTCGCTCGATGAACGAAACACCGCGGCCACGCAGCAGCGTGTTGATCATCATGCCTTTGCGCCACGCAAACGAGGTCAATTCGTCGTTCGGAGCATCGTGCAGGATGCCGTAAAGCGGGTCGGATTCGACCGTGTCGCGTCCATTCTCCGACTTTCGGAACACTTGCAGAGGAAGGCTGGCAATCGTATTTGCGATGAAGTTGACCGCGCACCACACGGCCGGCACCTCGAGCGCCGTCTCGTGCGTCACGACAACTCCGGCGACGCCATGCCATTCGCCCATCAGCGTGCGCCAGGCGTTGACGTCGGAGAGCGGAACGCTCGGGTTTTCCAGGCTCGCTCGCGTTTCCGCGGCGGTTTTTCTAAATGGCCACATCAAACCACCGCTATCTTGAAGTTAGGATCTTCCCATGGGGAGGGAGCGTGCGCGCCACCGAATGCACGAAGGTGCAGGCCCAAAGCCATGATTAGTGCGATCGCGCCATCTATCTTGTTTTCTGGCCGCTCTTTTCGCGGGTAAACGTTCTCTTTCGCGTCGTAGTGCCCGACGACATTGCCGATCATCCAAGACAACGGGTCACGCGGTCCAGAATTGTGGCCGAGCTTCCCAGAGCGCATAAGAGCATCGAGTTCTTTCGTAGGCTCCGAGAAATTCTGAACCGTCTGCCGATACTCAACGACGTTGGCGCCCTGCTCGGCCAAGTGGTTAGCCATCTGTTGCGCCTGCCACGGATCGTAAGCCACCTCCAGCACGTGAAAGCGACCAGACAAGTCAAGAATGTCTGCCTCGATACGATCGATGTCGATCACATCCCCTGGCGTGGCGATCAGCTTGCCTTCGGCCTCCCACCCACGGTACGAATCGTTGCGGCTGTCAACGATGGCTTGCTCCGGCACGTAGAAGCGAGCGAACGGGTACACCTTACCGGCCCGCTCGAACAGCGCGACAACGGCTGCAATGTCGACCTTGGAGGCCAGGTCAACCGCGATACGGCAGGGCTCACCAGCGAAGTCCTCAATGTCTAGATCTTCGTCAAAGCACCGATCCCAGGCGCGCATGTCGTAAAGCGCCTCGTTCGTCTGGATCCAGACGTTCAGGTGCTTCGTCAAAAAGTTGGCCTGAGATGCGGGCGATGACATCGCCTTGCGGCAAAGCGCGGCTACGTGCTCCGGCTCTACCGAGATTCCATAGTTCGGGTTTGCCTTCTGCCACGTCGCTTCTTCGGTCCAGTCATCATCGTTATCGATCGTGTAGATGATGCCGAAGTAGGTATCGTCGAGAGCCGTGCCCTTCAGAATGTTGCGCGTATAGGCGCGATGCTCGTAGCAGATGCCGGTCTTGTCGGCACCAGCCGTCGTGATCGCCCAAACCATCGACTGATTGCGCTTTCCAGCGCCCGTTTCGATGGCGTCGTAAACGCTGCGGTCGCGGTGGGCGTGCAACTCGTCGATTAGCGCGAAGTGCACGTTCTTGCCGTCGAGCGAGTCAGCGTCTGCGGAAAGTGCTTCGAAGTAGCTATTCGACCGCATCTGGATGATGCGGTGCGCCTCAACATCGATGCCGAGTGCCGTCCGCAACGCGGTAGCGCGACGAAGCATCGCCTGCGCAGCCGAAAACGCGACCTTGGCTTGATCTCTTGTGCGCGCCGCAGAGTAGACCTCGGCGCCGCCCTCTTTCTCGCCAAAACCGCAGTATAGCGCCGGCCCGTCAGACAGCGTCGTCTTTCCGTTGCCGCGGGGCACTTCAATATAAGCGCGTCGGTAGCGTCGTTTGCCGTTGTCGTGTCGCAGCCAACCGAAAGCGGTTGTTAGAATGAACGACTGCCACGGCTCGAGTGTAAGGTTCTGGCCGGCGAGCGGCCCTTTGATGTGCGGGAGGAAACAAGTGAACTTGCAAACACGCTCCGCAGCGTCGTGGTCGAAGTAATACAACCACCCTTCGGCGCTCACCGAGCTGGCAATATCATCCAGCTGCCGTTGGCACGCCTGCTGTACGAACTCGCACGCTGGAATGCGACCTCCAACCACGTCAGCAGCATAGCGGTAGCCGGCCGCAACATGCGGAAACTTCTCAGCATCGACGACATATTCCATGATCTCACTTGAAGTCTGCGAACGGATCAGCCTCAGGCTCCTTCGCCCCAGGCGCCTGAACCTTGCTCCGATCGGTCGGGCTGAAGCCCAACTTCGCCAACGCTCCAATCAGTTTGGAAATGCCGCCACCATCGAGCGCGCTCTTGCGAAACAGCACCATTAGCTTGACCGCGATTTCGAGCATCAGCCGGTCCGCGTCGGTGAGCCAAAAGCCGTAGCCGGCGAGTTCATCCCAAAGCTTCCGCTCATCAGCGTCGAAAAGTTTAGGGGCCGCGCCCACCGGGGCACTGGGCCTCGGTTCGTTCTGTCGCGCGCTCTTGCGCTGCGGATCTTTCTTGAAGGAGCCCTTCAATTCGAGGGCAGCCGTCGGCTTCCTCGGCCTTGCCATGGCACCAAACTCCGATTTCGAATTTTGCGGATGTGAATTTTTGCTTAGGCCGCCGGTTCGCGGCTGAACGGGCTGAGGGATGTTCCACGCCCCTCCCCTTTGCGCTCCTCGCGCTGCTTTGCACTGTTATGATGATGGGCGCAGAGTGACTGAAATGGACCGGACCAGAAGAGTTCCTCGTCGCCTCGGTGCGGCGTCACGTGGTCGCAAACGGTTGCAGGCTCAACGACCTCATCTTCGAGGCACATGACGCAAAGAGGATGCGCACTTAGCTGCGCCTCGCGGATCGATCGCCAACGCTTGGTGCCGTACCAAGCGCGCCAGGGCGTATCGTATCGCCTGCGGTCTGCATCTCGTTTGCGCTCGCTTGTCGTGCGTTGATGTGCTGGTTTGAAACGCGGTGGTCGTGTTGGCATCAAAGTACACGCATACAACGACTCACTGTAACGTCGCCCGCACATCAACAGGCGGGCAAAATGTCTCTAAACCAGTTCCAGATCATCAAGTCTCTTGGCGAGGCGCTTTCGTGGTTTGAGCGGGAGCTCTCGTGGGGCGTTCCCGCCGCAGAGCTCAGTCACCTTACAGGTCGTATCGGAGAGCTCTACACAGCCATGTTCACATACGGACAGATGGCAACGGAGGTGAACCAACGCGGTTATGATGTCGTCAGTGCCGCCGGTGAACGCATTTCCGTAAAGACGGTGACATCTAGCAACCAAGTCGGCTTCAATCACAACACCTTCGAGCACGTCGACCGTGTAGTCGTTCTGCGCATAAATACCGAGGACATGGCGATTGAGATCCTTTTAGACAAACCTGCGAGCGAAGCGCGGGCCATCATGAGAGAAGACAAGGCAGGGAAGCTGATCTTCCCGATCTATCGGTCGGCCGCTCAAGCTGATGTCGTGTCTGTCGTCGATCTGCTGGTCACCAAACAGGCGAACTACAAAGGGTACACGATCAAGCAATACGAAAACGGAACTGTTCATGTAGAGATGGATAACGTTGTGCAGCAGCCGGCATTGCCGATCTTGCGGGAATTCGCAGCTGAACTGCAGATTGATCCACTCAACAGCAGCGGTTCGCCGAAAAACACTCGGCATTTAGGTGACCAGATCATCCGCAAGATTATCGAGCTGCAATAGCACGACGGCTCAGTTGCCCCCTGTTTAGGCACTTTCGATTTTGCTTTGTTTTTGTGCACTCTTGTATTATACGTCAGCCATGCGATGCGGATTCTCCTCCCAAGCGCATCGCCAGGTATCGCGTACCGCTCTAGCCTGTCGCTGATGCATCGGCGCCGGGCTTTTCTTTTCCAGCATAAACAAGAAGCGCCCGCTCAATCCCACGATCGATCCGGCATGTTTACTAAGCAGTGACGCCGGCACTCTCGAAATGATGGCTGACGCCGCAACGCGGAGCGCTGTAGTTGACGGGCTCATAGCTTCCTCTACCATCAAGGGTCTCGCCATAGGAGGCTCAAATGGAAGGCGCAGGTGTGGGCTGGATTGCCGCAATCATCATCGGTGGGGTCGCTGGTTGGCTCGCTGAGATGTTCATGAAGTCCGAAATGGGACTCATTATGAACATCGTCCTTGGTATCGTTGGCGCGTTCGTGGCCAACTTTTTACTTAGCCTAATCGGCGTGAATCTCGGTGGCTGGATCGGATACCTAATCGCCGGTTTCATTGGCGCCTGCATTCTCATCGCAATTGGCCGAGCGATCAAACGATGAAAACAAGGGCGGCAGGGAGCGTGGCGCTGTAGTGCCGCCGCTCTACCTGCCGCACCGTTGCCCGTCGCTGGAGGAGGCAGCGCCAAGCAATAAGTAATACTTAAAGCAATAAGTAATACTTACTTTTATTCTTGCTTTATTAGACTTTGGTACAATAGTCTGGCCTCCACTGCCTGGGAGGAGCAAGATGGAGCATGTCGAAGCCGAAAAGCTTTCGAAGAACACCGTTGCCAAAGTATGGAACGTCCGCGAATTTTGCCAACAACATCAATTAGGTGAGAAAGAAGAGAGCCGTCTTCGTCGGCTATTCGGTCGGTTCGCCACGGCCTCAGAGCTGCTGCACAATGCCAAACGACCGCCGCGTTGGCGGTACTGAGAAGGACTGCGCAAATGAATACCTCTCGCTGATCGCTCGCGAGAGGTCGGTCGCAAATCAAGCTGCGCACCGAAGAGAGAAGACCCGGCGCTTTGGCCGGGTCGTAACAGTTATCTTTCAACTAGATACGTCACACTGCGCCACGAACGGGCACGTTCTGTGAAACTTTTTTGTTGTCGTTCGCCGCAGCAAGCACTCGAGCTGTCTCGACAAGCGCCGCCTTCCCTGCCCGGTCTGCATAGCCCTCGCTATAACCGAGCCGAATGCCGATTGACTTAAGCGTGCCCCTGGCCGCGACCTCTTCGACAACTTCGACGACTTCGCCCTTCCTGACCTCTGGGGCTTCCCACGCCTGCGCTCCGCTCGACGCATTCCCGCTTGGACGTGAGACCCCGCCCAGAAATCCTGCGCCTTTAGCGACGGCGGTTTCGCACTTTGTCGCCGGAAACGGCAGTTGATCTATAGGAACGGAGCCGTCGAGGCCCCAGCTTCGCAGCAACTCGCGACTTTCTTCGACGCCGGCCTGCGGATCGTACATGGGCGGCAAAACCGGCCTATTGGACACGTTCCTCGGTAACGGGGTCGCATGCATCGGCGACGGGGTGGTCGCCTTGGTTTTGTTGAGATATCGGTCGGGATTTCGTCGCGACGTCTTGGCGGTGCCTCCACCAGCCTTGACGCGGTCAATGGGCTTAAGTTTGTGCCCCTTTTTCGTCGATCCCCACTCCACAAGCCGGCCGTCACGAAATTTCAGCGAGCCGAGGGTGATACGTTCGCCATCCTCGTCCGCCTCTATGACCGGCGTCAAGCCCTCTGCCGCCTTCATTAACTCGCCGACAGTAGGACGGATCTCTTGCTTGTTGTCCTCCGCATCGGCGTGCCAGTTGGCGGCCGGTTTGGGCATCGCGGCCGCTAATGCTTGCGCGAGATCAGGGTGATTGTCGAACAGCCACCGCAGAGCTGGGAGCGTGCCGCGGTAGCGCGGCTGGCGAGGCTTGCGCATAGGGGTGTTGTCGTTGGCGGCGGCAGGACGACTGTGCTCCGCTAAGAGCTCGGACAATTTCGACAGATCGCGATGGCGCTGCTTCTCTGCGGTGTGGCTCACGCGGCATCCTCCTTTTTGGCGTTTCGGGTGTTGTCATTCGCGGCCACGAGGGACCCGGCGTCTTGGCTGACCTTAGCGCGGAATGCCGCCCGGTCGCCGAGGCGGTCGATTGCGGTACGCTCACCACGTGGAAGATGAAAATCGCGGGTCATCTCCGGCGCAGCCCCGCGACCGGGGAAGCTGCCACCGATGTTTTGGATTCGTATACGGATCAAGCTGTTCTCCTTCTCAATTTTTCCCCACCACCACTTTTACTCTTCCCACAACACTCCCACCCTCCACCCCACCCTATAGGTGGTGGTGGGGGTGGTGAGATGGGTGTTTTCTCCCCACCTTCCCCACCTCTCCACACCGCACTCATTCGGTGGTGGGGAAGCCAGGCACGAGGTGCGGACGCTCTGTTCCTTTGTGATCCGATCGCATCTCGACGCGCAGATGACCTTCGGCCTTCCATGCTTTGATCATGAGTTTGATGCGGCGTTTCTCCACGGCATCCGTCGGATCCATGCCCAGGACTTCCGCAATGCGATACCCTGCCCATTGTGCCGATTGCTCGTTCTCCCGGTAGTCTCCTGCACCCAACCGGGCCTTGATCGCCTCGAGAGCTTCAGGCGGCACATCAGCCACAGCACTGTTTTCGCTCGGCCACCGCCACCCTTCGACCACGCCAACCTCGTCGCCACGTTTCATAAGCCCCTTGCCGTTTCCAAGCGGCACCGAGACAAAATGGCGCCATTGCGACGATCCTGACTTCGGCACCTTGTTGGCTTTACCGAAATCAATTCTGAAATAACCCCTCTCGTCGGGAAGCCCGGCCTTCTCCGCCTCTTCCTTCGTCATGGCGTTGATGACCCTGACCGATCGAGCGGCATCCTTGAGCGCACCGCCGCCTCGAGTTGAGTCGGCGGTAATTTCCCCATTCCCCTTGGTCGCGTGGTGGATCAGTTCAATTGCGCAATTCGCCTCGTCGGCAATCCTGCGCCACTGCTTCGCGACGCGCTGCACAAGGGTATTGTCGTTCTCTGGGACTTCGTGGCTGCTGACGAATGGATCGACAATCACCACGTCTATTGCGTTCTCTCGGATCACGGCCAGCATATCGTCGATCATGGGCTCGCAGACTTTGAAGTCCCTCGCCTCCTGACGAACGATGACGAACTCCTGGTCCCGGCCGGAATCGGTGAATAGTCGATCATCGATTTGATCTGCGGTGATGCTGAAGTGTTTCGCTGCGGCAGCAAAGCCCCGCTCGATTTCGTCAGCGGGATCCTCGAGATTCAGATACCAGACCTTCAACTTTTGCCCGAGGCCAGTTTGGGGTTCAAAAAGCGGCCTGCCAGTCACCATGCAGAGACTTTCTGTAATGCCGTGTGCTGTCTTACCGACGCCGCCGGGCGCTACTGTCACTGTCAAGTACCTGCGCTGGTAGTGTTTGGCGAACAGCCACTCCCGCTGCGGAATCAGCGATGTGTCGCGTAGCTGGAACGGCGTCGCCTTGAGGCCACGGCGAGGTGTTTCGTCAACAGGAAGCGAGCCACGCGACGTCAGGAGCCAGCAAGCCCCCCGCTCATCGATGTACGCCTGTCCAGCCTTTCCATCGATCGTTGCGCCAAAGAGGGTGAGACCTGTCGCCCCTATGCGTAATGTCCCGCCGTGCTCGCGTTGGATTGCCTCCAGACGCGCACGGTGTTCTGGCTTCTCCGCGATAGCGGGCTTGTTGTCGTTGGCGGATAGCGGAACGGCTGGAGTGGTGGCGGCTGCTTTTGAGGGCCTGTCGGGCTCAGGTACAGCCGCACATTCCTGAAGGAGACGCGCAGCCTCCCTCTCCACCAGTTCGTTGCCATCGCGCCAGATGGCAGCGAGTGACGTCATGCCATCACCAAGTTGAACCGGCCCGGGTGCTTGGCGTTCAACGACTGTGAGATAACCTGGCGCTGAGCCTGCGCGACGAAGTATTCGCGGATGTTATCGGCATCGTCGTCAATCTCGAACCGCTCCAGAGCCGCGTCATCAGCGCCGAACGCCCAATCCCACACCTCCAAGGCCCAGGCGACATTGTTGCAATGGATTTTATCGACAGTCTGCAGGCGCTTAAGCGGCGTGCGCCGTTGCGGGTCGACATAGACGCAGCCGGTCGCTCCTGCTTCGAGCCATTCCAACGCCGAGGTGTGCAGTCGAACGGAATCGCCGCTAATTTTGTCGCCACCCAGCCAAATGGCCTTCTGACGGATAGTGGCGAACTCCAATCCGTCGATAAAGAGCATGCCAACGTCCAGAATCTGTCCATTGTCCACGATCGGAAAAATGAGGGCGTCCCGCTCACCTTCGCCGTCGAAGGTGTAGATGTAGCGGCCGCAAGGGTCCTTGACGGGCATCTCGTAGTCATATGAGCAGGTAGCGTGAACCAGCTTGCATTGAAACGGCAATGCATCCGGTTCGATGTCATTGTCGCGCAACCAGGCCGTCGCTTCATTGATGCCGTCAGCCGCTTCGTATTTCGACTTGGTTTCTTCGAGTGGCTCGCGATAACGCTCTTCGACGGCCTCCCAGTGCAGAAAGTAGTCATCTTCCCAAAGCTGGCTTACCGAAAAATCGGACATACGTTCTCCTCTCGCCGGGCGATGGCGCCGGTCGGCTGTTTTGTGGATGTGATTGGGATGATTGTTGATAAATAACTGGCTTGCCGCCCCGATCGTCAATGATCAGGCGGCGGCGGGAAGAGACCGGATCCAGTTTAGGATTTCAGACTCGCGCCAGCGGACACAGGCTTCGCTTAGTTGGCGCGGACGCGGAAATGTTCCTGCCGCCATACGGCGATAGATGGTTGAGGTTCCAAGTGACGTCATTGTCCTGACGTCGCGCAGTTTTAGTAATCGTTCCGGTAGGTTGTCGTTGCTTGCTAATATACTGCTGTAGCTCGCAGAGCTCATCGGTCCTCCTTTTGCTTGCCAGTCCTTGCCACGTGTTTTCCCATATAGTACACTTTGACAAATTTGTCAAGATGGTCACTCGGGAGAATGCCCTATGTCGCGCCTTTCGCAAATGTTGGCGTCTGAACTGAAGCGGCGAGAAAAGAGCGAACGAGAGCTCGCTCGCGAGTTCGGCTGGTCTCAGCAAGCCTTCAATACCTGGCTGAAAGGTTCAGTGCCGCGCCAGCAATTTTACGCACGAATTGCCAAGTTCCTGCAGGTCAATATTGATGACGTCGAAATGCTGGCCAAGGAGGCGGTGGAAAGCAATGACACTACAAAGCTGCCATATCTCGGGGCCCCACTACTTGGTCGCGGCACAGCAGATTCAGTGACTCTGGATAAATTTCCGATCGGCTACGCGAAGCCGGAGATAGAGGACTGTTATGCTCTGCGTGTTGACGGGCGCATTCTCTGGATAAACCCGAAAATCACCCCAGCCGCCGGCAACATGGTTATACTCCGGGCAGATGGACAGGGACGAGTCGCTCAATGGCCAACCGAGCATGACGGCGAAGTCCATGTCGTCGTTCTGGCAGAGATGATTTGAGTTGGGGTAGTTTCGGGGGTACTATGCGACAATCACAATTTAAACAATAAGTGTTTTCAAAGAGATATATTATTCAGTAGCACAGACACCTCCTCCGCCATCTCTCCCCGATTGCCCTCTATGGTCGATATTGCCGCCGATTGCCGCATTCTACCAAGCGGTATAGCGAACCGCCGATTCTAAGCTATAGCGCGGTATGTCTTGGAGACCAGTTCAGCGCAATCGGAGAGCTTACGACCCAAAACGGATCTGACCTGTCGGCGCAGTCCGTTGGGCGAGTCGTGCGATTAAGCAGGAACGTATGTCAGCCTAACCGTGTCCTCGCCAACGCGATCGGTGGAAACAAGACGAAGCGGCGGCCGTGGGCCGGCAAAGAATGGCTTACCGCGGCCAAGCACGATGGGTTGGAAGTAGAGTCGGTACTCATCGATAAGACCAAGGTCGGTTAGGCTTCGTGCCAGGTCCGGTCCGGAAACTGCAATCTCCCCAACGAGCCGAGCCTTCAAACCACGTATCACCGCCTCGATGTTATCCTCGACAAGTGTGGCGTTGGGGCCGACTGACTTCAACGAGCGCGATACGACCCACTTCGGTTGGCGCCGCCACGCCGCCGCGAACTCGTGTTGCTCCTCGCTCCACTCAGGACGGTCTTCGTCCCAATAACGCATGGTCTCGTACATGCGGCGGCCGTACACACTGCCGGTCAGGTCGCGCACGTGCTCCATCCAGTGACGAAAGAGCGCGGGACCTGTCCGCATTTCCAGGTGGTCGACGTAACCGTCCAGGGACTGGTTCATTCCGAAGACAAGCTTTGCCATGCTGCTAAATCTCCATCCTAAGCCCTTCACGATAGTACGAGCAGTGTGATGCAGAAAGTGAAGTCAGGCGCAAACTGCGCGCCGCGTTGTCGATTTGATGGCAGGACGCCGTGCGCGTCGAGCTCGAGACAGGGTCGCTCGTCGAGATCGATACCGGCCAACTTGATATCCATGAGCTCGTGCCGCCGCCAAAGTGGGACTGATCTTCCGCTCCGACGTGTCGATTGCCATTAGCGAGCCAAGCCCTGATCCAGGAAATAAGGAGCCGCGCGCGCGAGTTCCGGGGCTCTCACCAGGCTCATGGAGATAAAGCACGGCATCCACTTGCGATGTCCCGGCCCCTGGCGATCCAAAGGGCTCCGGTCGTTACGGCTGAGCGACGGTCGTCGTGGCAGTGTCGACGATCTCAAAGTCATGGGTGATCGTGGCCGTCCTGGCGAGCATCGCCGACGCCGAGCAATATTTCTCGATGGACAGTGCAATGGCCCGCTCGACCTTGTTCGCGGCCAGGCTGCGCCCCTTGACCACGAAGTGGAGATGAATGCGAGTGAACACTTTCGGGTCCTGAGCAGCACGCTCTGCGTCGATCTCGACGACGCAGTCCTCGATCGCCTCGCGGCCCTTTTCGAGGATGTGAACGACATCGTAAGCCGAGCAACCCCCAGTGCCGATCAGCACCATCTCCATGGGGCTCGGGCCAGGTGTTTTTCCCTCTGTCCCGAATGCTGTCCCAAGCACAACCTTGTGCCCACTCCCGGACTCGCCAAGGAACGTCCGGCCTTCAACCCATTTGATACGTGCCTTCATGAGATTCACCTATTACCACCACGTACCATCATAGTCCTGCAGACGTTGATGATCTGCAACATTCGACGTCCCTGGAGCAAAGTCGCGAAAATTCACGGAATTTTAGGTACTTGCGGAACACATATGGAACAGATAGTGTCTGTTCTTGATTTGTTTCGCGACTTTGGAGTGACGCGCCATGCTAACCCGCAAGCAACAGGAATTGCTTCTATTCATTCACGAACGAATGAAGGAATCCGGGGTGCCGCCGTCCTTCGACGAGATGAAAGACGCACTGGACCTCGCCTCCAAGTCAGGCATCCACCGGTTAATCACTGCCCTTGAAGAACGCGGCTTTATTCGCCGTCTTCCCAACCGGGCTCGAGCACTCGAAGTCATCAAGCTCCCCGAAGCCTATGCGACGAGTGCGCAACCTCGGCGGGGCTTCTCGCCAAGCGTGATCGAAGGCAGCCTGGGCAAGCCACCCGCGACGCCTGCGGCCACCGCAAAGTCGGCGCCACCGAGTGATTCTGCAACGGTGTCGGTGCCGGTCATGGGACGAATCGCAGCCGGTGTCCCGATTTCCGCGATCCAGAACAACACGCATGATATTTCGGTGCCGGTCGAGATGATCGGCAACGGCGAACATTACGCGCTTGAGATCAAGGGCGACTCCATGATCGAAGCGGGTATCTTCGACGGCGACACCGTGATCATTCGCAACACAAGCACGGCCAATCCGGGCGACATCATCGTGGCACTCGTTGACGATGAAGAGGCAACGCTCAAGCGGTTCCGCCGAAAGGGCGCATCGATTGCGCTCGAGGCCGCCAACCCAGCCTATGAGACGCGGATATTCGGGCCGGACCGCGTCAAGATCCAAGGCAAGCTCGTCGGGCTTATTCGCCGTTATCACTAGTTGAGGACGACCCGGCACTTGGCTAGCGCTCTGCCTGCGGCATCAAGCCCAATGCGCGGCATTGGCGACTAACTAGCCGACTCGACGGGTGGAGTCCGTCGTCGCTACGGTTCGTGTCGTTCCGGCTGCGCCACCGAACCAGGCAGCGAGGGCGCCTACAACAAGCGACAGGAAGCCCAGGAGCGCTCCACTGGAAACGACGGTGGCGGCCGTGTCAGCGGCTTCGGTCGCCTGCTGCTTGGCGCGTTCCACCGAAGCCCTGTAGCTTTCCTCGTACTCTTGAACCTGGGTGCGCGCCTGGTCCACCGGGATGTTTTGCGCTCTCGCGATGGCGTCGGCAGCGCGGTTTCGGGCTTCTTCCGCGGTCGCTTCGTCGCCCGTGACGACCGCACGCACGGCGGCAACTGCAGCATCGCGAAGAGCTGCGGGATCATTGCCCCCGGTCGCGCTTCTGATCTGCCGTTCGATATCGGCCATTGGATCGACGGATGTCGCGACCGCCGGTGCCGCGGCAGTCGTGGCTATGGCGGCAGTCCTTCCGACACCCCCAACAATGCTACTCAAACCACTGAAGGCGCCACCAACCACAACGCCGACCGAGGTCGTCAGCAGATAGAGAATGACCAGTGTCGTGACGGCCCAACTGGTCAGCCCATGGTAACTTCCTGTCGCCCTGCTGGGACGGCCTGAAACCCTGCTTGCGACATATCCGCCGACGAAGGCTGCGACAATGCCTGAGATAACGAACCAGAGACCTCCTGCAATCGAAAACGTACTTGCGTTCGGGTTGTCGGCGGTTGCCGGATCAATTACCGCGGCTCCAATTCCAACGCCCAAGAGGTTCAACAGAAACTGCACCGCAAGCGCGAGCGCCACGCCGGCAAATACCGCTCCCCAAGAAATTTGGTTGACGGCGGCGCTCGCCGAAAGATCGGAGACGTAATCGGTCTCACGGGCGTGATGAACGGCGACAGGTTCGCTCATTGACATATTCCTCCCGGATGCTCACGCGATTCCCGCCCAAACCATGGATGCTCGAAACTGTTCCCTGGGACAACCAATGATCACCGGCGAAGGCATGCGAGGCGCATCACCGCCTAAGCGGGCGAAATAGCAAACTCAAATATGCCTGCCTCAACCGCCCACTTCTTAATGCACTTGAACGAAGCATACCGGCGCTTTCAACCATCCGTTCGCGTGCGGCGTCCGACTTCGGCGACAGGCGCGGGCCGCATCAAGATCGCACCCTTTCGTCTCAGCGCCGGGCTGTCGGTCCTGATTTCGTCGAACAACTCGCACAGCTTCACCGGTTCCCGATGGCTCCAGCCGGTTGCTCAAGATCATGTAAACGAGGCCATCGCCCTTGCACGCCTCCAGCGGCAGGCGACGGATCGCGGCAGATATGGTGGATGGCTTATCCTACGATCACGAACGTCGCGGCGCCGGCATGTGATCTTTGCCACCGGTCGTTTCGGGATGCCTTCGAGCCATGCTCACCAGCGACGCGGAAGAATTCCTTCCCGTCCGCCTCTCTCCCCAAAGCGCGCCTCGTAAGACAGCCATCGCCCGCATCGATTAGGACGACACCGGCAGCAAGTTGTTGACATTGAGCAATGGCGGAAGCGGAAACAGACTGGCACCCGTGCCTGCAAGTGGCAGATGACGCGATTTCGCACGGAAATTTGTGCAATCACGTGGATGATGTGACTTTGGAGGCCTCGCCCGGAATTGAACCGGGGTACAAGGATTTGCAGTCCTCTGCGTCACCACTCCGCCACGAGGCCTCTCACGCTCGATCGATCAAGCGATGGCCGGCGTTTAGAACGAATCTATGAGGAGTGCAAGGGGGAATGGTTCGAAAAAGGCGGGACGACGCGAGGTCGTCCACGTTCTCCCCAGCGGCCTCCAACCGCGGTCTCGCCCGGAGCGATTTCGGCTTTGAAGACGGTTTTGCATGTCTACAGTGTTATCGGGCAGCGACGGCCCACCGACAACGCGTCGCGTGGAACCAAACGCAGGCCGTCGCACGCGAGCGTTCAGTGTTGCACATCCTCAGGCAATCGCGTTCCGCAAGTCCGCCGCTTCAGGATTTGCCAGAATTTTGCGTGCCGCGCCAGCGCGCCCACCAGACCGCCAACTTGCGGCGGCGGCGGCGGATCGCCGGTATGTCGTGAGAAAGCACGAGCAGCCCCAGCGGGATCATCCAGAACCCCAGGACCGGCAGAAAACCCAACACACCGCCTACGATAAGGAGCGTGCCAACCAGAATCCGCAACACCGGCGAGTCGGGCAAGCCGATACGCCATTTTCCGAGAACGATCTCGCGCGTTCGTGGATCGATACCGAAATGCCGTTCTTTCTTGCCGTTCGTCATTATCCGTCTTTCATGCTCGTCTCCCAAAATTGGGGCCTTCTCCACAGCCTCGCAACCGGCGTCGTCATTTTTTTTGAAAAACAGCTTGGCAAATCGAAAAAGCATTTGTATTAGCAGCCTCACTTCTGCGGCGCAGATGATCCCTGGTAGCTCAGCGGTAGAGCACTCGACTGTTAATCGATAGGTCGCCGGTTCGAATCCGGCCCGGGGAGCCAGTTTCGAAGAGCCATTCGCGGCAAACGCCCGAATGGCTCTTTTCGTTTGTCGGTATAAGACCTCTGAAGGTTCCTGATGCGTCTTGCATGGCTTTTCCTGGCTCTTGCGATCACAACCGAGGTCGCCGGCCTCACCGTGATGAAGGCTGTCTCCGCCTCCGGCTCCTATGCCGGGCATGCAATCATGTATGTATCGATCGCACTTTCTTATGTGTTCCTTGCCAAAGCCGTGAAGACGATTTCCGTCGGCGTTGCCTATGCCATCTGGGAAGGCTCCGGTGTCGCTCTCATTACGCTCGTCTCCGTGTTCTTCTTTGGCCATGTGCTGAGCGGTCGCGAGATGCTGGGCTTGTCGATGGCCGTTGCCGGGATGCTGCTTGTCAATGCCGGCGAGGCACAGGACAAGGAAGTGACCGGAGAAGCAGCCCAATGAGCGCTGATGGCTTCTATTTCGCTTTCGCGGTCATGGCCGGCGTCCTCGACGTCGCTGCGAACCTCGCCTCCACGAAGTCGAACGGCTTTGCGCGGCGCGGCTGGGGCGTTTTGTCGATCCTCCTGGTACTTGCCGCCTTCGCGCTGCTTGCGGAAGCTGTCAAGGGCATGGAACTTGCCGTCGCCTATGCGGTTCTGGGCGCCACCGGCATCTTCGGCACCGCTGTCTGCGGGCGCCTTTTCTTCGGTCAGAAGCTCAATCCCGTCGGCTGGCTCGGCCTCTCGCTGGTTTTCGGCGCAGTTCTGGTACTTCACACCGCCTGACGCGGCCGACCTTTTGAACCGGCTTGGTCCTTTTTGGCAGCTGTCGCGGCCGCGCGCCCGGGCACAAGCCAGTCGAGAAGCGCGAAGTAGGCGCCGTACGGCAGGAAACGCAGCAATTTGACCGTATAGGTGAAGCGCCTGGGAAACGTGATCTCGAAGCGTCCGGATTTCAGCCCGAGACATATGCGTTCCGCCGCCTCGTCCACGCTCACCAGGGCCGGTCGCGGAAACTTGCTTCTGGTCGAACTGGCCGTATCGATGAAGCCCGGGCAGATCAGTTGCAGGCGTATCCCGATGCGATCAAGGTCGAATTTCAGGCTTTCTGCCATGTTGATGAGAGCGGCCTTGGTCGCCCCGTAAGCGGCACTCATGGGTAGCCCGCTGTAGCCGGCCACGGACGACATGATGGCGATCTGGCCATGTCCGTTCGCCTTCATGTGCTCGATAACAGGCACAAGGCAATTGACAACGCCGTGAACGTTGACGGCAAAGCTCTTGTCAAAGGCTTCCCTGCTGAGATCATCGCCGCGCACCGGAATAACCACCCCCGCATTGAGAATGGCCAAACTGACCCGACCGTGTTCGTATTCAATGGCCGCGAGCAATCGCTCCATGTCACGCTGATCGGTGACATCGCCATCGAGAACGACGATCCGCCCGGGGCCGGATGCCTCATGCTGAAGCGCCACCAGCTTCTCGTGGCT
Organism: Sinorhizobium sp. 8-89; assembly: GCF_030124325.1. GTDB lineage: Bacteria > Pseudomonadota > Alphaproteobacteria > Rhizobiales > Rhizobiaceae > Sinorhizobium. Next base: position 48,715 of record NZ_JASKLR010000002.1, on the reverse strand, counting down.
GCGCGCCGTCACGACGACCGAATAACCTTCCTCGACCAGCCTGAGCGCCACAGCGCGTCCGATGCCCGCACTCGCGCCGGTTATCCACACCAATCCATGCTCTGGTCGGGCTGTAAATACGGTCGTCATGTCGTCCTCGCGTTGACCGGGAAGGGCCTCCCCTTCCGAGGCCCGTGGCTGTCTCCCCCTTCCCGGGCCTAGTACCTCTCCAACGGCAACGCTTGCCCCGAACTTTTCACTTTCCTCGGCGTTTTGACGGCCGAGACGAATTTTGCCCGGGACAGGTAAGCTGCGAAACGCTATTTCTTGCCTAGTGCACAGGCTGAGCCGAAAACACGCCAATATTTCGGCGATCTTGCCTGTAAACCAAATGTTTATCGGATCGCCGTCCATCAGAGGTAATGCCTGGCTCAGGCCTGGCGTCCGTTCCGTCCAGCGTGAGGTTCTCAAAATGACCGTTCTTCCGTCCGTGCTCGAAGCGATCGGCAACACGCCGTTGATCCGGCTCAAGGCCGTTTCCGAAGCCACCGGCTGCACCATCCTCGGCAAAGCGGAATTTCTCAATCCGGGCCAATCGGTGAAGGACCGCGCTGCCCTGTGGATTATCCGCCAGGCGGAAAAGGCCGGGCAATTGAAGCCCGGTGGCGTCATCGTCGAAGGCACGGCCGGCAACACCGGGATTGGTCTTGCGGT
>NZ_JASKLR010000002.1:0-48012 GCF_030124325.1 Sinorhizobium sp. 8-89 | reverse complement strand
CGCTCGGATACCGCACGGTCATCGTCATTCCCGAAACGCAGAGCCAGGAAAAGAAGGACGCGTTGCGACTGATGGGTGCCGAGCTGGTCGAAGTTCCTGCGGTGCCGTACAAAAATCCAAACAACTACGTGAAGATTTCGGGCCGGCTGGCCGCCGAACTTGCCAAGACGGAACCGAACGGCGCGATCTGGGCGAACCAGTTCGACAACGTCGCGAACCGTGACGCGCATGTGGAAACGACTGCGCCGGAGATCTGGCGTGACACAGACGGCAAGGTCGACGGTTTCATCTGCGCAGTGGGCTCCGGAGGCACGCTCGCCGGCGTGGCTCAAGGGCTGCGTGCCAAAAATCCCGCGATCAAGATCGGTATTGCCGATCCGGAAGGGGCCGCACTTTACAATTACTATGCGCATGGCGAGCTCAAGGCGAGCGGGAGCTCGATCACCGAGGGCATCGGCCAGGGCCGCATCACCGCCAACCTGGAAGGATTCACGCCGGACTTCGCCTATCAGATTCCCGATTCGGAAGCCGTGCCCTATGTCTTCGACCTGATCGAAAAGGAGGGGATCTGTGTCGGCGGTTCGACCGGCATCAACATTGCTGGCGCGGTCCGGCTCGCCAAGGAGCTCGGTCCCGGCCACACGATCGTGACGATTCTTTGCGACTATGGTAACCGCTATCAGTCCAAGCTCTTCAACCCGGACTTTCTGACTTCCAAGGGACTGCCGGTCCCAACCTGGCTGAAGACCGCTTCGAACATCACCGTGCCATACGAGCCAGTTGGATAAGATTCGCGATGACCAAGTTCGTTACCGCCCTCTTCCGTGAAGATTTCTACCTCTCGACCTGCGAAGCAAGCGTGACCGGAATTCTCGAGGACGGCGGGATCGAGCTTGACCAGACCTGCTTCTACGCCACCTCCGGCGGACAGCCGGGCGATACCGGCTTTCTCGAGCGTAACGACGGAAGCCGAATCGCGATTGCGGGCACCCGGCACGGCGCCACCAAGGACGTGATCGTCCATGTCCCGGCGGAGGGCCAGCCTTCGCCGGCGATCGGGGAAAAGCTTGTCCTGCATATCGACTGGCCGCGGCGGTACCGATTGATGCGCATGCATACTGCCTGCCACCTGCTGTCCGTCGTCTGCCCGTTCCCGATTACGGGCGCCGCCGTCGGCGAGGACGAAAGCCGCGTCGACTTCGACATGAGCGAAACGATCGACAAGAATCAGGTGACGGCTGCGCTCATGAAGCTGGTCGAGGAGAACCATCGCGTTTACGTGCAATGGATCACGGACGAGGAGCTCGCCGCCAATCCGGGCATCGTCAAATCGAAAAACGTCCGTCCGCCGATGGGCCTCGGACGAGTGAGCCTCGTCTGCATTGGCAAGGATTCCGCCGTCGACAGCCAGCCCTGCGGCGGCACGCACGTGTCCGAGACCCAGGAAATAGGAGCGATTCACATCGCCAAGATCGAAAAGAAGGGTAAGGAGAATCGGCGTTTTCGGATACGCTTCGGAACGCCCGAAGATCGTGCGGCTGTTTGAATCTCTGGAGTGACGACAATGAACAACAACGAGAACAAGAGTGCTTTTGTCGTTTCCGCCGACTGGCTCCAACAGCGTCTCGGCGACCCATCGGTGAAAGTCCTCGACGCAGCCTGGTACCTGCCGGCGCAGAACCGAGACCCGAAGGCAGAATACGAAGCGGCGCACATTCCTGGCGCCATATTCTTCGACCAAGACGCGATCGCCGATCAGTCGAGCGGACTGCCGCATACCCTCCCCTCGCCGCAAGTTTTCGCGCAAGCTGTCGGTGCCATGGGCATTGGTGAGAACGACACGATCGTCGTTTACGACGGGCCGGGCATCCTCACCGCGCCGCGTGTCTGGTGGATGTTCCGGATCATGGGCGCAAAGCACGTCTTCGTTCTCGATGGCGGCATGGACGGCTGGAAGGCAGAGGGACGGCCGACGACCAGGGAGATCCCCAACCCGACGCCACGCGTTTTCAACGCCACGTTCAACGCGGCCGCCGTCACCTCCTTCGAGAGTATGAAGGCAGTCGTGGAGACGCGGCTCGCGCAGATTGCCGATGCGCGCGGCGCAGGCCGCTTCACGGGCGAGGAGCCGGAGCCGCGCGCCGGCCTGCGTTCGGGACATATGCCCGGAGCTAAGAGCCTGCCGTCCGGCGTCTTTTCCGAGGGAGGCAAGTTCAAGGACCTTGATGCCTTGCGCCAGACCTTTGCGGATGCCGGCGTCGACCTGACGAAGCCCGTCGTCACCACTTGCGGCTCCGGCGTCACGGCTGCGATCATAACACTCGCCCTTCAATCGCTGGGGCATACGGACAATACGCTCTATGATGGCTCCTGGTCGGAATGGGGCGGACGGCCCGACACGCCCGTAGCGACCGGCAGAGAGTAAGTGCCATGCAAGGATCGAAACCTGCAGCCATCACGGCGCATGTGACCGAACTCGAAATGACGTCACCGCCGAAACAAAGCCTGCCGATGCCGGTCAACATACACACGGCCATGTTGCGCGTATCGGAAATCCCGCTCGCCTACTACCGCTTCCTCTACCTTCGCGTCGGCAAACGCTGGCACTGGACCGAACGCCTGCGGATGAGCGACGAGGAACTGGCGGGTTTGCTCCACAACAAGGCAACAACGCTCACGGTACTCTACGTCGACGGTGCACCGGCCGGCTTCTTCGAGCTGCACGAACGCGCAGACGAGGTTATCGAACTCACGCATTTCGGCCTCATGGAACACGCGCTCGGCCTCGGCCTCGGCAAATGGTTCCTGCTGCAGACGTTGCTGGCGGCCTGGGCGATGAACCCGCGCAAGGTCAAGGTGACGACGAACAATCTCGATCATCCGCGCGCCCTCCAGCTCTATCAGCAGTTCGGTTTTTCTCCGGTCGCGACGCGGGAGGCAACTGTCGAACCGTTGACTGACGCCGAACTGCTTGCCTTGGCAAGAAAGCTCTAACGGCGCCGCGCGTCTTTGCAGGTGAATTGCGGCATGTTTCTTCTCTTGAAGCGAGCCGCTTCAAGAGAACAGCAACGGGCAAGTTTCGGGTGTCGAAACGACGCGAAACAGCGCATTCCGTTCCTCCACGATTGTTTTCGACGAGGAGAACCGCCATGGCCCTGCGCTACATCCCGATGCCTGACGACGATGCCGAACGACTGCGCGGCAACGGCCCAGACGCCTACGGCAACCCGCCCGAGCGACGCATTTCGGATGGGACTGGCGTTCCCTGCCGGCATTGTCTGCGTAACGTCGATCGCGGCCAGCCCTACCTTGTTCTGGCGTATCGACCCTTCCCGTCAGTGCAAGCTTACGCGGAAACCGGGCCGATCTTTCTGCATGCCGACGAATGCCAGGCACATGACGGAAACTCGCTGCCGCCGATCCTCGCATCCAGCAAGGACTATTTGCTGCGGGGATATGGGAGCGACGACCGCATCGTCTATGGCACCGGCGGCCTCGTTGCGGTGGAGAGGCTGGCAGAGCGCGCCGAAGACTTGCTGGCCCGGGCGGAAGTTGCCTACGTGCATGTGCGTTCCGCCAAGTACAACTGTTATCAATGCCGTGTCGAGATCGCCTGAGCCTACGGCGCCGCGCGTCTATCAGACGTGCAAAGGATGTTGCAGTAACTTAAAGCGGCCGTGACTTGAGGAAACATGCAATGGGGCCCGGCGCCTTGGACGCCGGGCCTGCAAAGTGATCGCGTCAGGCGACGTTGAGAACGGCCTCGGGCGCGTGGGCATCGTAGCCGAGCGCCTCTGCTACTGGCCTGTTCGTCACGCGGCCCTTGTGGACGTTGAGACCGGCACGCAGGTGGCGGTCTTCGGCGATTGCCTTGAGACCACGGTCGGCGAGCTGTAATCCGTAGTAAAGCGTGGCATTGTTCAAGGCCTGTGCCGAGGTCACCGGCACCGCGCCCGGCATGTTCGCGACGCAATAATGCACGACGCCATCCACCTCATAGGTCGGATCGGAATGCGTCGTCGCATGCGACGTCTCGAAGCAACCGCCCTGATCGATGGCGACATCGACGATAACCGCGCCCTTCTTCATACCGGAAAGCATTTCGCGTGTGACGAGCTTGGGGGCGGCAGCACCGGGGATGAGTACGGCGCCGATGACCAGATCAGCGGAAAAGACTTCCTCTTCAAGAGCATCGATCGTTGAGAACCGGGTGTGAATGCGGCCGTTGAAGATGTCGTCGAGCTGACGGAGGCGCGGGATGGAGCGATCGAGGATCGAGACATCTGCACCGAGACCAACGGCCATCTTTGCGGCGTGCAGGCCGACAACACCACCGCCGATGATCGAGACCTTGGCCGGGAGCACGCCAGGCACACCGCCGAGGAGAATACCACGGCCGCCGTTCGCCTTTTGAAGCGAGGTCGCGCCGGCCTGGATGGCAAGCCGTCCAGCCACCTCCGACATCGGCGCAAGCAGCGGCAATCCGCCGCGCTCATCGGTCACGGTCTCGTAGGCGACTGCGGTAACGCCCGAGTTGAGCAAGCCTTTGGTCTGCTCGGGATCCGGCGCCAGATGCAAATATGTGTAGAGAATTTGGCCCTCGCGCAGCTGGGCCCATTCGGAAGGCTGCGGTTCCTTGACCTTGACGACCATGTCCGCCTTTTCGAACACCTCCTTCGCCGTCGAAACGATCCGCGCGCCCGCGGCGCGGTAGGTGTCGTCGTCTGCCCCGATCCCTGCCCCGGCCTTGGTTTCGACGATCACCTCGTGACCATGGGCGACATATTCCCGCACCGATCCGGGCGTCAGACCTACACGGTATTCATGGTTTTTGATTTCCTTCGGGCAACCGACACGCATCTTCGCGTTCCTCTCCTGTCTGTGGGCTTTCCGCCGCATTGATGACAAGCTCAGCAAAACAGATGGGACGGCGAATGTCCTTGCAAAGAGAGGCCCGGTAACGCATTGCTTTCGAATATTATTGCGTAATTGAATGCCATCGTGAGGGAAATCTCGAATGAGCGCGCTCGACACCATTGATCATGCGATTCTGCGTATCCTCCAGCAGAACGGCAGGATATCCAATGCGGATCTCGCCGCGAAGGTCGGCCTTTCCCCCTCTGCCTGCTCCCGCCGGGTCGATATTCTCGAGAAATCGGGCACGATCAGCGGCTATCACGCCCGGATCGCGCACAAGGCTCTCGACTACAAGATCATGGTCATCGTGCACATCTCGCTTTCGGGCCAGTTCGCCAAGACGCTTGCCGAATTCGAGGCGGCGGTAAAACTCTGCCCCAATGTGCTGGTCTGTTATTTGATGTCGGGAGAATACGACTACATCCTGCGCGTCGCGGCAAAAGACCTCGAGGATTACGAGCGGATCCACCGCGACTGGCTGTCGGCCCTGCCGCATGTAGTGAAGATCAATTCCAGCTTCTCGCTTCGCGAGGTTATCGACCGGCCGAATGTCGGCATTTGAGCGTCCTCGGCGTGGCTCGCTGGCCCCGATTATCGTCCGACCACTCGGTTGCGGCCACCACTCTTGGCGGCATAGAGACGCAAGTCCGCCTGCGACAACAACTCGCGAATGCCGTTTCCATCTCCGAATGCCGATGACAGGCCGATGCTGGCGGTCACCGGAGCCCCATTCGGCGTCGTCACGCGGCCGGAAACCGCGAGCCGTATCTCCTCGGCGCGCGAAAGCGCGTCCGGATAGGCGAGCCCCGAGCACAGGACGACGAATTCTTCGCCACCGTAGCGGAACAGGCGGTCGGTCGGCCTGATTGTCGCCTTTACCGTTGCGACCAGATTCTGCAGGACATGATCGCCCTCGATGTGCCCGAAGCGATCATTGACGCTCTTGAAGTGATCGACATCGATGATCATCAGACTGACCGGCGTGTTCTTCGCGGCAGCATCGCGCAGCATCTGCTGCCCCTCGGCCTCGAAGCGGCTTCGATCGAGTGCACCGGTCAACGTGTCCTGGCCGGAGCGCGACAGCAGATCCTCGTAGCGTTCCCGGAAGGTCAGATCATTGAAGACATCGCCAAGCGGCCGATCGGAGATCGCCAAAAACGGGTGGCGCGATGCATTGAGATAAAGCCCGATGGCAATCGCATAAAACGGCGCGGCCAACATCTTCGCCATCCAGCCGCCCCAGAACACGTCCGCCGGCGCATCGTTCACCCAATGCAGCGCCGCATAAAATCCCAGTTGATCGAGCGTCAGGACCACGACGCCGCAGATCAGGAACCTTGCCGTGACAAACCGACGAAGCCAGCGCCCGAGCCTCTCGTAAAGCAGGATGATGACCAAGGAGTCGAAATAGAGAAGCGTCGTGCCCCATACCATCAGCCATCCCATCTCGTCGATGAAAGCGATGTCGGCGACGCGATTGGGCACGATGGCAACAGTGTCATGCAGCCTGAGCAGCAAGCTTAATGCCACCGTCAGAAAGTTACCGGCGAGCAATCCGTAGATAGGCTGACGAACCGTCGCTGCATCCTCCTTCACATAGAGGAGCAGGATCATCATGAGCTTGCCGGAAAAGAACACGGCGGAGCCGGGGGAGATCACTCCGAACGGAAGTTGAACATAGAAAACGGCGGCGAGATAGGTCTCGATGAAATGCATGACGCCGAGCGCCGCCACGAAAACACCAAGCCCCAGGCGCCCGCGCAAATGCAGCAGCCAGATCATTGCCGCTACATAGACCAGCGCCTCGCCGACAAAGAGAATGAGATTGGCGTTTGGCATGCGCACGAGATTTCCGTTTTCGCTCGCCAGTCTCTTAGGAAGAAACTTTGAAGAAAACTTTACTCATGCCCGCCAACACCGTGGCCAATATGCAAGAATCCGCCGCTTTGCCTTGCGGGCACCTTCCGCCATAGTCGCCTGCAAACCAGGACGTTGCCGGAGGTTGCCACTGCGCACTCGGAGAACTCTTTCAACATGGAGACCGCGATGCCATCGATGACCGCTCTTCACCCAATTTCGCGCCGTTCCCTGCTCGGCGGGCTCGCTGCCTCGTCCGCTCTCGCGATGCTTCATCCGTTTTCCGCCCAGGCCAAAGCCAACCAGGCACATCTGCGCATCATGGAAACGACCGACCTGCACGTGCACGTCTTTCCCTACGACTATTACGGCGACAAGCCGAACGACACTGTGGGCCTTGCACGCACCGCCTCCATCATCGATACGATCCGCGCCGAGGCAACAAACGCCATTCTCGTCGACAACGGCGACTTCCTTCAGGGGAATCCGATGGGCGATTACATCGCCTACAAGCGCGGCATGAAGGAAGGCGACATGCATCCGATCATCGCCGCGATGAACGTGCTCGGCTACGATTGCGGCACGCTTGGCAACCACGAGTTCAACTACGGCCTGGACTTCATGTTCAACGTGCTGAACGGCGCCAATTTTCCGATCGTCTGTGCCAACCTGACCAAGGGCGCGCTTGCGGCGAACGCCCGTCAGGATGCGCTCTTCCTCAAGCCCTATGTCATTCTCGACCGCAAGGTGAAGGATGGTGCCGGCCAGGAACACGCAATTCGTATCGGCCTGGTCGGGTTCGTCCCACCGCAGATCATGACCTGGGATGCGAAGAACCTTGAAGGCAAGGCGAACACACGCGACATCGTCAAGGCGGCGGAGGCGTGGATTCCGCAGATGCGCGAGGAAGGCGCCGACATCGTCGTCGCGCTTTCTCACTCCGGAATCGGTCAGCAGAACTATGCCGAAAACCTTGAAAATGCATCGGTGCCGCTGGCTGCGATCGACGGTGTCGACGCGATCGTGACCGGTCACAGCCACCTCGACTTTCCCGGGCCGAAATTCGAGGGCTTTGCCGGTGTCGACAACGCGAAAGGGTTGATTTCCGGCAAGCCGGGTGTCATGGGCGGCTTCTGGGGCTCGCATCTCGGCCTGATCGACCTGCTCATCGAGCGCGACGGCGGCCGCTGGCGCGTGATCAGTTCGACCAGCGAGGCACGTCCGATCTATCGGAGGGAAGAGAAAAAGGTAATCGCCCAAGTCGGTGACAAGGCAGAGGTTCTGGCGGCGGCCCAAAAAGACCATGAGGCGACGCTCGCCTATGTCCGTACGCCGGTCGGCAAGACCTCGGCCCCGCTCTATTCCTACTTCGCTCTTGTCGCCGACGACCCGTCGGTCCAGATCGTCAGTCAGGCGCAGACCTGGTACATCCGCGGCATGCTCAAGGACACGGAGCACAAGGATCTGCCGGTATTGTCGGCGGCGGCTCCCTTCAAGGCAGGTGGTCGCGGTGGTGCCGACTACTATACCGATGTGCCGGCGGGCGACATCGCCATCAAAAACGTCGCCGATCTCTACCTCTATCCAAATACGGTTCAAGCGGTCGTCATCAATGGCGAGCAAGTGCGCAATTGGCTTGAAATGTCGGCCGGTGTCTTCAATCAGGTTGCATTCGGATCGGTAGACGCAGAACTGATGAACGCGGGCTTCCCGTCCTACAACTTCGACGTGATCGACGGCGTCACTTATCAGATCGACCTCTCGCAGCCGGCAAAGTTCGATAAGGACGGCAAGCTTGCAGATGCCTCGGCAAGCCGCATCCAGAACCTGCAATTCGACGGCAAGCCGATCGATCCCGCGCAGAAATTCGTCGTGGTGACCAACAACTATCGTGCCGGCGGTGGCGGCAACTTCCCGGATATCGCCTCCGACAAAGTGATCTTTGTCGCGCCCGACACCAACCGCGACGTCATCGTCCGCTATATTGTCGAGCAGGGAACGATCAACCCTTCGGCAGACGCGAACTGGAGCTTTGCGCCGCTCAACGACACGAGCGTGGTTTTCGACAGCGGCCCCAAGGCAAGACAGTTCCTTTCGCAGGTGAAAGCCGTGACGATCGAAGAAGCCGGCGAAGGCACTGAGGGGTTCGCCCGATTCCGCATCAGGCTTTGAGACGCTGAACGTGGAGGCGGATCGGACACGCTCTTTATCGCGAGGAAGCCGGCCTATCTCGTGCGCCATGTCTTGTCGCCGGAGGCGGAAGCTAATCCAAACTCTGAGAAAAGCGCTCTAAGCCGACGCTAGGGGCGGATATTCACCGATGAGTGAGATTTTGCGGCTTGGCGTTACACCGGCCTGGATGGCGAGTCGTCGTTGAAAAGCAAGGCGCGTTGCTCGTCGATGATCTGCCTTCCCTTTCGCAGGGCCGCATCGATAGCATCCTGTTCGGAGGCGAAGAGATCGGCGCGAATGAAGGTGCGCACCTTCACGCCGGCATCAGGCATTGCACGTTCGATGCTGCCTGCCAAGCGAAACTGAGGCCCCTCCCGCATGGGAGTTGCGCGGATCAAGCAATCCCCGTAGGATTCCGTCTTGCCGGCGGCCTGTTCCGCCTGCTTTTCGGAGCTACCGGAGAAGCCGAACAATTTCGAGAAAAACGATGCCATGCTCCACAGTTAGCCGTGGCCGCTGGCGCTGTCAAAGGCTAAGTGCGCGGCGATGCCGTCCACCTGCTCGACGCGCAGATCAAATGACGAGATTTGCAAGAATCTCATTCTCGGTAATGTCCTGGTAGCGCAGACCAGCCGCATCGAACCGCGCCTTTAGGGCCGGGAAGTTCTCTGCGTGCCTGGTCTCTATTCCTATGAGGACCGAACCGAAGTTGCGCGCCGACTTCTTCAAATACTCGAACCGCGCGATATCATCCTCGTCGCCAAGCAAATTGAGGAAATCGCGCAGCGCACCGGGGCGCTGGGCCATGCGCAGGATGAAATATTTCTTGAGCCCGGCATGCCGCATCGCCCGCTCCTTGACATCGGGAAGACGCTCGAAGTCGAAATTGCCTCCGGATACGACGGCAACCACCGTCTTGCCTTCCAGCCGCTCGCGCCCGAGAGTCTCCAGCGCCGTGATGGAAAGCGCGCCGGCCGGCTCCAGAACCACCCCCTCGACGTTCAACATATCTATGATCGTCAGGCAGATCGCGTTCTCTGGCAGCAACATCACTTGCTCAGGCGCAAAAGCGTGCAGCGCGGCGAAGTTTAGATCGCCAACGCGCGCGACAGCCGCGCCATCGACGAAGTTATCCACCTGGTCGAGCGTGACCACGCCACCGGTCTCCAGGCTCCGCCTCAGACTCGGCGCTCCCGCCGGCTCGCAAAATACGAAACGATCAGCAGAAAGCGTGTCAGCGAAATAGCCCGTGACGCCGGCGGATAGCCCGCCGCCGCCGACCGGCAAGGCGACGAGATCGGGAACGACGCCCCCTGGCAGTTGCTCGGCAATTTCAGCGGCAACAGTCGCCTGCCCTTCGATGATATCCGCATGGTCGAATGGAGGCACCATAACGCCGCCGATCGCGTCGACGTGGTCGCGCGCGGCCTTATAGCAATGATCGAAAATGTCGCCCACGAGACGGATCGTGATGAACTCGCCACCAAACATGCGGGTTTTGTCTATCTTCTGCTGTGGTGTGGTCACCGGCATGAAGACGACGCCTGGAACGCTGAAATGACGGCAGACAAAAGCAAAGCCCTGCGCATGATTTCCCGCGGAGGCGCAGACGAAGGTCTTCCCGGCCGCTCCTGCGGCAAGCGCCTTACGAAAGAAATTGAAGGCGCCGCGGATCTTGTAGGAGCGCACGGGCGAGAGGTCCTCGCGCTTCAGGAAGACGGTCGCGCCGTAGCGGGCACTGAGGTGATCGTTGAGTTGTAGCGGCGTCGCCGGAAAGATCTCACGGAGCGCGAGCGCTGCACTTTCAACATCCTGCTTCATCACGTAGGCTTTATCCGTTGCGTTTGCCGATGCCTGACGCTATGGCACATTGCATGGCGCGAGGCCATCGATTTGACACGAATCGATCGAGCAAGCCACTATGGCCGCGGCACTGGCCGAACATGCGGTCGTTCCGACAATTGTTTCCGGGAAATCGAAGCTTGAATGCAACCCTGTTCCGGCACGCTGTCCACATTGCGGCGATCCTCGGCCTCTATCTTTCCGCCGCGATGCTGGTCCCGGCCATGGTCGACCTCTATTTCGGACATGCGGACTGGCAGATCTTCGCCGTAACGGCCTTCCTGACCGGCGGCCTGTCAGCGGCGACTTTCATGGCGACCCGTGCCGGACCTCCGCCGTTCTCGAAGAAATTCGGCTTTCTTCTGGTCAACCTGCTCTGGCTCGTTTTCTCCGTCGTCGGTGCAATCCCGCTCTGGCTCTCCTCGCTCGACCTTGATTTCGCTCAAGCGCTCTTCGAATCCGTTTCCGCGGTTACGACCACCGGCTCGACCGTCATTGTCGGGCTCGACAATGCACCACCTGGCCTGCTGCTCTGGCGCTCGCTTCTTTGCTGGCTCGGCGGCATCGGGATCGTCGTTCTCGGCCTCTTCATCATTCCCTACTTGCGCGTCGGCGGCATGTCCTTCTTCAAGATGGAGTCCTCCGACACGGGCGACAAGCCATTCGCCCGCATCGCAAGCTTCAGCCGCGCCTTTCTCGCGATCTATGTGACGATCACGCTGCTCTGCGCGATCGGCTACAGCGTGACCGGCATGAACCGCTTCGATGCGATCAATCACGCAATGTCGACCGTCGCCACCGGTGGCTTTTCAACCCATGATGCATCATTTGGCTATTTCGGCAGCATTCCACTGCTATGGACCAGCACCTTCTTCATGACGCTCTGCAGCCTGCCCTTCTCCATCCTGATCGTGCTTGTCGTCCGTGGGCGCCTTGACGCGCTCCGCGACCCGCAAATCAGCGTTTTCCTCGGCTATCTCACCGCGTTTTCGGTGGCCGTCGCCGTCTATCATCGGCTTGCAAACGGCGTCGAATTTCATCTGGCGCTGGCACACTCCTTCTTCAATGTCACGTCGATCCTTTCGACCAGCGGCTATGCGAGCGAAGACTATAGTCTTTGGGGGCCGTTCGTCGTCATGACCGCGTTTATCGCCACCTTCATGGGTGGTTGTTCCGGCTCGACTGCCGGCGGCATCAAGGCCTATCGTTTTGTCGTGCTCTTCAACGCGATCCGCTCCGGGTTGAACAAGCTCGTCTATCCCAATGCGATCTATGCGGTACGCTACGGTAATAACACCGTGGATGCGGATACGCAGCGCGCCATCTTACTGTTCTTCATAACCTATATTCTGCTTTGGGTTTTCGGCAGTCTGGTGATGGGGGCGCTCGGCTATGATCTGATCACGGCGGTCTCCGCCGTCATCACCTGCCTCTCCAATGTAGGTCCCGGCCTCGGCAGCATTATCGGTCCCGCTGGCAACTTCTCGACGCTCGAGGATCCCGAACTCTACCTTTTATCGCTGATGATGCTGCTCGGACGCCTCGAGGTGCTGACCGTTCTCGTCATCCTGACCCCGGTGTTCTGGAAGCACTGAGTGCCTTGATTAGCATCGACTTGGCAATGCCTTGACTTGGCGTGGCAAATACCGAAAGTCTTGAGGCAATGGGCACAGGGGAGGAACTCGATGCCGAAACACCTGCTCTTGCTTGCAACAGTGGCTGCCGCGATCGTTGCGACGACCGACAGGGCAGTCCTGGCCGGTCCACTTTCTGATGCCGCCACGAAAGCGGAACAGCAGGCGACCTCGGGAGACGCGGCAGGTGCCCGGGAGACCCTCCGGCAGGCAGTGAGCGATTTTTCCCAGACGCTTCCGTTCGCGATCGGCAAGGCGGTCTTCGTCACGGCCGAGCCAGCGGGCTACGCCATGTACGAGCCCAAAGCCGATCCGACCTTCAAGGCCGGAGAAGCAATCGTATCCTACGTCGAGCCGGTTGGGCTCACCTGGAAGGAAGCGAGCGCCAAGGGCAAGATCCAGACGCGTTTCACGGTGGATTTTGACATCCTCAATCCAAAGGGCGAGATCCTCGCCAGCCAGAAGGCATTCGGCGATTTCACCTTCACGGGCTACCTGCGCAACCAGGAAATATACTCGACCCTGACGATCGACGTGACTGGCGCCCCCGCCGGCGACTACGTCCTGCGCTTCCATTTCAATGATATCAACAGCGGCAAGAGCGCAACTGTCGACCAGCCCTTCAAGATCGCCGCACAATAGGCCCATGCCGAACAGAATTACGACAATCGGTTTCGATGCCGACGATACGCTGTGGCAGAACGAACAGTTCTACCGCCTGACAGAAGCGCGCTTCGCCGAATTGCTGCGGGACCACACCGACCCCGAGGAGCTGCCTGCGAGATTGCTCGCAGCCGAAAAGCGCAATCTCGGTCTCTACGGCTTCGGCATCAAGGGTTTCACCCTGTCGATGATCGAGACGGCGCTCGAGGTAACCGGCGGCAACCTGCCGCCGTCCGTCATTGCCGAAATCCTGGCCGCCGGACGGGAAATGCTTGGCCATCCTGTCGAACCGCTGCCAAATGTCCAGGAGACACTCGAAGCTCTCGCCGGACGCTTTCGCCTGATCATGATTACCAAGGGCGACCTCTTCGATCAGGAACGAAAGCTTGCCGCCTCCGGCCTCGGCGACTTCTTCGCCGCCATCGAGATCGTCAGCGACAAGACGATGTCGACCTATGAGCGGATATTCTCCCAACACGGCGACGGCCCGTCACGGAGCCTCATGGTCGGTAATTCACTAAAGTCCGACATCGTCCCTGCCCTCGCAGCCGGCAGCTGGGGCGTCTACGTCCCGCACGCCCTCACCTGGTCGTTCGAACATTACGAGAAACCGGAAGACCATCCGCGTTTTCACGAAATCGCAGAGCTTGGTCAGCTTGAGACGGTACTGCGCACAATTGCAGGCTGATGGCGGCTCGGTCGCGGGGGGAAGCTTGGTGCGGACGACGGGAATCGAACCCGTACGGTGTTAACCGAGGGATTTTAAGTCCCTTGCGTCTACCAGTTTCGCCACGTCCGCCTGCGGCCTAGATCAAACACTTAGGGGATTCAGTCAAGGAAATGTTTTTCAGCGCAGTGGCCCGTCGGTTCTGCAGACACTCCTCTGTGCGAGTCGTTGACGCCGCTCGCCGACGCCCGGGCGAATACCTCCTGATCATCTCAAGCGAAAAATTGTGCGAACCCCTGATTCGCCAGGGGTTCAATCGGCGCTCATTGCTGGCAAGCTAAGGTGCCTCGAAAATTTGTCCTTGCATCGCAGACAGAGGGTAACGGCGTGCGTCCACTGCAAGCGTCATCTGACGTGCCTTTGCTTCCAGAAGACCTGGATACGCTTCAGCGTGTGTTCGACCGCCTCTGCAACGAGCATCGATGGCCGCGCGACAGTGCCTTCGCGCAAAGATACGGCAGGATGCTGATCGAAGCCTATCAGGCTGGAACCACAAATGAGCTCCATCTTCTCATGGCCGGCCGCTCGTTCGTGAGATCCCGCGAGGCCAGGAGAACCGTGTGATGGCGGAAACCCGGCACAACCGCGACGAATGGGACGAAAAGCGCCGTCGCATCGATGCGGTGAAGGAAGCCTTTGCAAGCGCCATCGCGGCACGCCAGGCGGAATTGCATCATCAACAAACGCTTGGCCGGCGCACGATCTGGAAGACCCTGTTCTCGGCAACAAATCGCAAATCGTCAGCCGGGATCGATACCGCTTTCAAAGACTAATATTTCGCTTCATCAATATGTTGCGCGATTATTCTCGCAAGCGAGATAAGAGGCTTCATGGGCGAGCAGTTCGCCTGGATCGTTTTGCCTTGGCCACAGAATGCTGACAGAAACTGACAGCAGCGGCTCCTATAATCCTGCCGTCGGAAAAGGAGACGACGATGCTGAGCCCGATCTCGTTCTTTCAGAATCCTGCGGAAAGTTAACCCGGTGCGCCGCAGGCGCGTGCAAAATGCCCGGTCATTCGCTCGGTACGAATGGCGGGAGGCGGCAGGCTTACGCGACCTCACGAAATCTCGAGACGAGATTCAGGGTCAGTGATAGTAAAAACAATCGCAATCGGCTTTGTAGCCGTCTTCTCTGCGCCAGACTCTAACCGCTAGTTTCGACGATTTTCCGGTATCGTCCAGCCGCAACCCAAGCAGCGAAACCGCCGCTGCTTTCGGATTGGGCGCGTCGACTTCGATGACCGATCCGACCTGATGAACGCCCAAGCGTGCGGTCCAGGTGAAGATCTGAACGTTATAATGCATTGAAAATCCTCCGTCGCGTAGTCATCGCGTACGGGGACGGCGTCGTCAGGGGCGAATACGCTCAGACCCAACTGCCCCTTCAAGCATCATCAGCCATCCTCGACGGTTGCTTCAGGTCGATCTCCCCCATCAGCGTGTTCGAAATGCCAATTTCCCTTTTCATCCTGGAAGCTGATTTCCTCGTCGTCGCCGCCGACTTGCTGTTCGGCCGCTGCGACCTTTGCGGCCGCCAGTGCCATCTCGCGACTGGGAAAGGATTCTGAATACGCGTCGGCTGCCTTATAGGCCCAGCCTCCGTCGTGTGGAACGATCGAATAAGTGATCCGCGCCATTCTTCACTCCCCTGGATTTCCTGGGACAGTGTCTGCCCCCGGCGGACCGTTGCCGCACGGTCCTCCTTCTTCCTCCTCATCAATGGCATTTGCATGCCGAACGGGTAGAATGTTAGCACAAAAAAACGCCGCTAGGCCACTTTTGCGATGATTTTGGCCGCCTTTTGAAGCCTTGATAGAACTTCAAGGCGCGGTCCCGCCGGACCGCGCCAGCAGTTTTCGAACCAGACCTGTCAGGACGCAAGTTTCGCAGCGATCTTCGCGACGTGCGCGCCTTGATAACGGGCGGCTTCGAGTTCGACTGCCGACGGCTGGCGCGAACCGTCGCCACCGGTGATCGTCGAGGCGCCATAGGGAGATCCGCCCTTGATTTCGTCCAGCCCCATCTGGCCCTCGAATGCATAGGGAAGACCGACGACGATCATGCCGAGATGCATCAACGTCGGGATCAGACCTAGTATCGTTGACTGTTACTCCTTCGATGTCAGACAATTCAGCTTGATCGTGGCCGCAGGCAGGATTTATCAAAACGCATGTCGTCGCCAGAACGTCGGCGGTCGACAGACTGTCAAGCTATCTTCAAACAGTGACGAGATCGCACTGGACGATCACCAACAACGCGGGAGCCCCAATGACCACTGCAAGGATCGTCACCGCCGCCATGCTCGCCATTGGCGATGAACTCCTCTCCGGCCGGACGAAGGACAAGAATATCTGCCATCTGGCGGAGATGCTGAGCATGATCGGTATCGACCTGCGGGAGGTTCGCATCGTCGCGGATGACGAGGCGGCAATTGTGGGCGCGGTCAACGCCTTGCGTGGGCGTTATGACCATGTCTTCACATCCGGCGGCATCGGGCCGACGCACGATGACATCACCGCCGACGCCATCTCTAGGGCGTTCGGAGTCGAGTGCGTCTACGACCCGGAAGCAATGTCGCTGCTTGGCGCCATGTATGAACGACGCGGCATGGAGTTTACCGATGCGCGTAGGCGCATGGCGCGCATGCCGGTCGGCGCCGTCCATATCTCCAATCCGGTTTCGACGGCGCCCGGCTTCAGGATCGACAATGTTTACGTCATGGCCGGCGTGCCGCAGGTCTTTCAGGCGATGCTCGACAGCTTGCTGCCCAGCCTCCAGACGGGCACGCCGGTGCTGTCACGCACGGTCCGCTCGCCCTATGGCGAAGGTGATATCGGCGGACCTTTGACGGAAGTTCAAAAACGGCATCCGGAAACGAGCATCGGTTCCTACCCCAAATTCGATGGCAAGAGCTTCTCGACCGATATCGTCATCCGTGCTCGCGATGCTGACGTGCTCGCCGCCGCCGAAGCCGATGTCATCGCGATGATCGAGACAATCACCGGCGCCCGCTAGCGGGCATCCGTTGTCCAGCGTTCGACAAAGCCAACGAGCGGCGGAAGGGATTTCCGGACAAGCCTGTCCGGCCCTTGCGCTCCGGGCTTCATTTTCAGTATTGCATACTCAAATCGTAACGAAGCGCGCTCTGCGATCCCATGGTCTGCCGCCGCACTTCGCAACCTGTGTTCGACGAGAAGCCGGAGCCCGCACATGTCTCTTCCAGATAAAGCCTTTCCAGTAACCTGGGACCAGTTCCACCGCGACGCCCGCGCGCTCGCGTGGCGGCTGGCCGACAACCGACAGGAATGGCGTGCGATGGTCTGCATCACCCGCGGGGGCCTCGTTCCGGCGGCAATCGTCTCCCGCGAACTCAACATCCGCATGATCGAGACCGTCTGCATCGCCTCCTATCACGACTATGACACGCAGGGACAGATGAAGGTCCTCAAGGGTATATCCCCGGAAATCGCCAGGGACGGCGGCGAAGGCGTGCTGATCGTCGACGATCTGACGGACACCGGCAAGACCGCCGCCGAAGTGCGCGCAATGCTGCCTAAAGCCCATTTCGCCGCCGTCTATGCCAAGCCGAAGGGACGCCCGCTCGTCGACACCTTCGTGACCGAGGTGAGCCAGGATACCTGGATCTATTTCCCGTGGGACATGGGCTTCACCTACCAGGAGCCGATCGCCAAGGGCACGCGCGGCTGATGCTGCGTAGAGTGTAAGTTACGGAAGCGGCGGGATGTTCTTGATGAGTGTCTCCGCCGTCATGCCGCGACCTGCGCGCGTGCCGGCCTCTCCGTGGCGCCAGACAGCGGCGGCGGCAGCCTCGAAGGCCGGCATGCCCTGTGCCAGATGAGCGCCGACCATACCGGCAAGGACATCACCCGATCCTGCGGTGGCGAGTGATGGCGGAGCATTGGCATTGACGACAGCACGCCCTGATGGAGCGGCGACAACCGTGTCGGGTCCCTTGTAGACGATGACCGCGTGGCTCAGTCGCGCAGCCGCTTGCGCCTTTTCAATCTTGGACCGCGCAGCATCCGCGGCGATCTCGGGGAACAACCGTGCGAACTCGCCCTCGTGCGGCGTCATCACCAGTCGCCCCCCGCTGTTGGCTGCTCGTTCGAAGAGTTCGGCCCTTGCCTTCTCGAAAGACGTCATCCCGTCGGCATCGAGAACCAGGGCCCGATCGCAAAGCGTCAGGGCAAAGTCCCTCGTCTTCTTGCCGACACCAAAGCCCGGTCCGAGCACGAATGCGTTCACCCGCTTGTCCTTGAGCCATGCGGCAAGGTCTTCCGTGTTCCGAATTTCCCGGAGCATCACCGCCGTAAGGTGGGACGCATTGGCGGCAAGCGCTTCCGCCGGCGATGCAAGCGTCACCAGGCCGGCACCCGCTGCGAGGCCGGCGGCGGCCGACAGGCGTGCTGCGCCAGTCGAGAGCGAACCGCCCGAAAGCACACCCAGATGGCCCCGTCGGTACTTGTGCGTGGCCGGATCAAGAGCGCTGGCGTGCGACCCCCACGCGGCTGGTGTATTGAGCCGCAGGTCGCCGGCCCGCTCGCTGACCAGCCGCGCCGGAATACCGATGTCGAATACCTCCAGGGCGCCGCAACGGACGCGCCCGGGCATGAGAAGATGGCCGGGTTTCCTGGCTATGAACGTGACCGTATGTGCGGCAGTGAAGCTCGTACCGCGCACCTCTCCCGTGCGCCCGTCCACGCCCGAGGGCAGATCAACCGCGACTACCGGTATTCGGCTCTCGCTCACCCGCTCGATAGTCTTATACGCCTCTTCCGGCAGATCGCGGGCAAGCCCTGCCCCGAACAAGGCATCGATGACAACGTCACCAGGTTGCGGCTCGTAAGCGATGAGCGGCTGCACCGCGAGTGAACAGGCGCGCTGCGCTCGCGCCGCGTCCCCTTTCAATGCCTCCGGCTTGCCAAGCGCAAACACGGCCACATCGGCGCCGCTGTCCGCGAGCGCAGACGCGGCAACATAGCCATCGCCGCCATTGTTGCCAGGTCCGCAAAGCACGACGAAGCGAAGTGCTTCCGGAAAGAGCCGCAAGGCCGCCGCCGACACCGCCATTCCGGCTGAACGCATCAGAGTGAAGCTATCGATGCCCGAATCGGCGGCCGCTTTGTCGATCGCCATCATTTCGGCGGGTGTCACCAGAACGTCTTGGAGCGCCTCAAGCATGAAGCAGATCTAACCGCGCCGAGGCGCCCAAAGCAAGAAGGCGCTAGAATAAACGAGTTGAGTATTTTTTATGCATTTGCACATTATTGGTGCTCAAATAACGTGCTTGTGGCGTCTGGCGCAGCACGATTACCGGCACCAAACCTCGAAACTTCATAAAAAATAGGCAGAATGACCGGAAAGGCATGGCGCAATCCCGCCCGCCCCCGATCAAGCTGTGAAAATTCACTATCCGGGGTTTTATTCTGCGACAAAACTGGCACGCTACGTGCATATTGGAGGGCGAGCGGGCATGAACCTGCTTTAAAGGGAGAAGCGGAGAGACATTTTCTCATGAAAAAGATCGAAGCGATCATAAAACCCTTCAAGCTCGACGAAGTGAAGGAAGCCCTTCAGGAAGTCGGCCTGCAGGGGATAACCGTCACGGAAGCCAAGGGCTTCGGACGACAGAAGGGACACACGGAGCTCTACAGGGGCGCCGAATATGTGGTGGACTTCCTGCCGAAGGTAAAGGTCGAAGTGGTGCTGGCGGACGAAAACGCAGAGGCCGTCATCGAGGCCATTCGCAATGCCGCGCAGACCGGCCGCATCGGTGATGGAAAGATTTTCGTGTCCAATGTGGAAGAAGTCATTCGAATCCGCACCGGCGAAACCGGCCTCGACGCCATCTAATCACGCCATCAGATCCTGGGGGGCCGTCCGGCCCCGATTTTTCAAAACCTCGTCATCTCAAAACAGGGATTTACAACAAATGACGACTGCGAGTGAAGTTCTGAAGCAAATCAAGGACAACGACGTCAAGTTCGTCGACCTGCGCTTTACGGACCCGAAGGGCAAGCTGCAGCACGTGACGATGGACGTCGTCTGCGTCGACGAAGACATGTTCGCCGACGGCGTCATGTTCGACGGCTCCTCGATCTCCGGTTGGAAGGCCATCAACGAGTCCGACATGGTGCTGATGCCCGATCCGGAAACGGCTCACATGGACCCATTCTTCGCTCAGTCGACCATGGTCATTCTCTGCGATATTCTCGATCCGGTTTCCGGCGAATCCTACAACCGCGATCCGCGCGGCACGGCGAAGAAGGCGGAAGCCTATCTCAAGGCCTCCGGCATCGGCGATACGGTCTTCGTTGGTCCGGAAGCAGAATTCTTCGTGTTCGACGACGTGAAGTACAAGGCCGACCCGTACAACACCGGCTTCAAGCTCGATTCGTCCGAACTGCCGTCCAACGACGACACCGAATACGAGACCGGCAACCTCGGCCATCGTCCGCGCATCAAGGGCGGCTACTTCCCGGTACCGCCGATCGACAGCTGCCAGGACATGCGCTCTGAAATGCTGACCGTGCTTGCCGAAATGGGCGTCACGGTTGAAAAGCATCACCACGAAGTGGCCGCCGCCCAGCACGAGCTTGGCGTCAAGTTCGATGCGCTCGTTCGCAACGCCGACAAGATGCAGATCTACAAATACGTCGTGCACCAGGTTGCCAATGCCTACGGCAAGACCGCAACCTTCATGCCGAAGCCCGTCTTCGGCGACAACGGTTCCGGCATGCACGTCCACCTGTCGATCTGGAAGGACGGCAAGCCGACCTTTGCCGGCGACGAATATGCCGGGCTTTCGGAGACCTGCCTCTACTTCATCGGCGGCATCATCAAGCACGCCAAGGCCCTCAACGCCTTCACCAACCCGTCGACGAACTCCTACAAGCGTCTCGTCCCGGGCTATGAAGCGCCGGTTCTGCTCGCCTATTCGGCCCGCAACCGCTCGGCTTCGTGCCGTATCCCGTTCGGCAGCAACCCGAAGGCCAAGCGCGTCGAAGTCCGCTTCCCGGATCCGAGCGCAAACCCCTACCTCGCCTTCGCCGCCATGCTGATGGCCGGCCTCGACGGCATCAAGAACAAGCTTCATCCCGGCAAGGCGATGGACAAGGACCTCTATGACCTGCCGCCGAAGGAACTGAAGAAGATCCCGACCGTTTGCGGCAGCTTGCGCGAAGCGCTCGAAAGCCTCGACAAGGATCGCAAGTTCCTGACAGCCGGCGGCGTCTTCGACGACGACCAGATCGACTCGTTCATCGAACTGAAGATGCAGGAAGTCATGCGCTTCGAAATGACGCCCCATCCCGTCGAATACGACATGTACTACTCGGTCTGACGAATATGGACCGGTCAGCAGGCATGCCCGGTCCGCTTACGACAATGGAAAAGGCGGGCCTCACTTGAAGCCCGCCTTTTCATTTGCAATGCCCCTAAAGAACGGTTCACCGCAGACCTATTGATGTTCCGCACGCGGCAACCCAGATTATTGTCTGAAAGGATGTGTTGCGTCATGAAACAAAGAAACGCGAAATTTGAGATCGGACAGGTGGTTCGCCACCGGGTCTTCCCGTTCCGCGGCGTCATTTTTGACGTCGATCCGGAATATGCCAACACCGAGGAATGGTGGAATGCCATCCCGCCGGAAATTCGGCCAAGCAAGGACCAGCCCTTCTATCATCTCTTCGCCGAGAACGACGACACCGAATATGTCGCATATGTTTCCGAACAGAACCTCGTGTCCGATGACAGCGATAGCCCGATTCGCCACCCGCAGGTGGACGCCCTGTTCGACAAGGCGGACGCCGGACATTACAAACCCAAGGCAACCTATCGACACTAGGGCATTGTCAGTTTGATGGTTGCCTGACGCTCCGGCACTACGGTCCCAGCGTTTTGTGCTTAGGCCGCCTGAAGAGATCGGATAATCACGCCGCACGGCAAAAAAAACGCCCGGACCAACGCCCGGGCGTTTCGACTTCAGAAACCGAGAATGGTTATTGCTGCTTGGCGGCCTTCTGGGCCTCTTCCAGCTTCTTGCGGGCGTCTTCCGCCTTCTTCTGCATCTCTTCCTGCAGCAGACGCTGGCGTTCTTCCAACTGCGACTGTTCGATCGGCTCGCCATCGAACACGCCGGTGAAACCTTCCAGCGACATCTTGATCGGGTTCGGAGCGCGCTGGAAATTGACCGACGTGAAGACGACTTCGTTGCCCTTCTTCAGATTGGCGATCAGCGCGTCGGAAAGCGGCGCTTCAGCAACGCACTTGTCAGGCATGCAGATGGCGTAGTCGAGCTTGACGCCCTTGCCACCATCGATCTGCATCTGAACGCCCGGCGGAATCATGCGGGCAGAAGGTACGGAAACCTGCATAACCTTGCGGTTGATCTTGCCGGAGACGGTGATGAGGCCGACGGCGGTGATGAGCTGACCATTGTTGGCGGTGAGCAGGTTCTGAACGATGCAGACGTCGTTGTCTTCCTGCTTGGTGCAAACCTTGAACCAACCCTGCGGCGGCTTGCCTGCCTGCGCGAAAGCAACGCTGGGCGCACCGGCGGCTGCAACAGAGAGCGCCAGCGCTGCCATTGCCGCGCGATTGGTGAAGTTCGACTTGAAGATCATTGTGATTCCGTCTCCTGAAATCCGGTTCCGGAACAAACTGTTCCGCTGGTGAATATCGTCAGCCGCCGTTGTCCTGTTGGCCAATTGAGGCATTTGAATGGCCCCGTTTCCGGAAACACCTGTTACATTGGCTCGTGGTGTTTATCCAGTGTTTCGTTGCATTTTTTGCAACCCGTGAAGCTCGAAATGCCCGGATTCCACGATCTTCCAGGATCGAACCCATCAAGAATCGCGGTGGTCGATTCCTGGACACCAGACCGGAAACCGCTCTGGTGAAGGTTGGAAATGTGGGCTCGCATTGGTAACGTGGCGGGAATCGGCCTGTAGAAATCCCTCGGGAGGTGAAGTTGCGCGCAGTTCTTTCCGGCCTTGTCATGCTTTTGGCCGCCAGCACATTTGGCAAGGAAGCCGTGGCCGCGCCTGTGCATGCCATTTCCATGCATGGTGAGCCCGGACTGCCCGCCGACTTCAAGAACTTCCCTTACGTCAACCCCAACGTGAAGAAGGGGGGCAAGATTTCCTATGGCGTCGTCGGCACTTTCGACAGCCTCAATCCCTTCATTCTGAAGAGTATGCGGACAACCGCCCGAGGCATGTGGGATCCGGGCTTTGGCAATCTCGTCTACGAATCGCTGATGCAGCGCTCCCAGGATGAGCCGTTCACAATGTATGGGCTGCTTGCGGAAACCGTCGAGTGGGACGACGATCGCACCTTCATCCAGTTCAATCTGAACCCCAAGGCACGCTGGGCAGACGGCCAGCCCGTGACGGCCGAAGATGTTATGTTCAGTTTCGAGTTGATGCGCGACAAGGGACGCGCGCCCTTCAGCAATCGCCTTTCCAAGGTCGCCAAGATGGAGAAGGTCGGCGAACGCAGTGTCCGCTTCACTTTCAACGAGGATGTCGATCGCGAATTCCCGCTTCTGCTCGCGCTTTCACCGGTATTGCCGAGACACGCGATCAACGTCGATACCTTCGACAGGACGACACTCGAGCCGCCGCTTGGCTCCGGACCCTATCGCGTCGCCGAAGTGAAGGCGGGCGAGCGCATCATCTACCGCCGGAATCCGGACTACTGGGGCAAGGATCTGCCTTCCAAGATCGGCCTCGACAATTACGACGAGATTTCGGTCGAGTATTTCCTTCAGGAGAACTCTCTCTTCGAGGCCTTCAAGAAGGGCGAGGTCGATGTCTATCCGGAAGGTAGCGCGACGAAATGGGCACGCGGTTACGATTTTCCGGCGGCGCGCTCGGGCGACGTGATCAAGGACAGCTTCACGCCGAAGACGCCCTCCGGCATGCTCGGCTTCGTCTTCAATACGCGCAGGCCGATGTTCGACAACATCAAGCTGCGCCAAGGCCTCGCGCTCGTTTTCGACTTCGAATGGGTGAACAAGAATCTTTTCGACGGTGCCTACACCCGAACCCAGAGCTATTGGCAGAATTCGTCGCTTTCCTTCCTCGGTGTCGCGGCAGACGATCGTGAACTGGGGCTCATGGGCGACGTCAGAGAGAAGATCAATCCGACCATTCTCGATGGAACCTACCGCCTTCCTGTCACCGATGCGTCCGGTCGCGATCGCAACGTGCTGCGCGAGGCGGTGACGCTGCTTCGCGAAGCCGGCTACGCCATCAAGGACGGCAGGATGGTCGACGCTAAAGGCACGCCGCTCGCCTTCGAGATCATGAGCCAGAACGCAGGGCAGGAAAAGATCGCGCTCGCCTACCAGCGGTTTCTCGCGCCGCTCGGGATCGTCGCGACCGTGCGCACCGTCGACGATTCCCAGTACCAGCAACGCAGCCAATCCTTCGACTACGACGTGATCATAAAGTCCTTCCCCTCTTCGCTTTCCCCGGGCGTCGAGCAACTCGGGCGCTGGGGTTCGCAATCGCGGGACAGGCAGGGCAGCGATAACTTTGCCGGTGTCGCCGACAAGGACGTCGACAAACTGATCAACAATATCCTGCAGGCACGGACCACCGAAGACTTCACCGCCGCAGTCCGCGCTCATGACCGGCTGCTGGTTTCCAACGCCTATGTCGTGCCGCTCTACCATCTCGACGCGCAATGGATCGCACGGTGGAAACACATCGGGCGCCCCGCCACTGTGCCGCTCTACGGCTACCAGCTACCGACCTGGTGGGACGAGCGCGCGCAGTAACGACCGCGCCGTGCGTCTTTCAGATGCACAAAGGTCGCTGTAGATCTTTGAATCGCTGCATGGCTTCGTTCTTAAATCGGCTTCGATTTCAGGACACATGCAGCAGGTTCCCATTTGGTAACGCATTGAAAGCATCGCCATAGCGGCCTATCTCGCAGGTTCACGAAGAAAGAAAGGCTGGCACTATGGAAACGGTCAAAATCGATATCGTCTCGGATGTTGTCTGTCCGTGGTGCTATCTCGGAAAGAGCCGCCTCGACCAGGCGATCGCCAACGTCGCCGGCGACATCCATGTGATGATCCAGTGGCGGCCATACCAGCTCAATCCCGATCTGCCGCCGGAGGGCGTCGACCACAAGCGGCACCTTGCCGCAAAGCTCGGCGGTCAGGAGGCTGTCGATCAGGCCCACAAGATGCTTGAAGGACTTGGCCAGGAAGACGGTATCGACTTCAACTTCGATGCCGTGAAGATCAGCCCTAACACCCTTGACGCCCACCGGCTGATCCGCTGGGCAGCAACCAATGGCGAGGAAGCCCAGGCCGAGGTCGTGCGCCTGCTGTTCGAGGCAAATTTCGAGGAAGGGAGAAACGTCGGCGATCACGCTGTCCTTCTGGAGATTGCCGAGCAGGCTGGACTCGACGGTCCGGTCATCGCCGCCCTTCTCACCTCCGACGCGGACAAGGACGCGGTCAAGCAGGAGATCGAAGTGGCTCGCGAGATGGGCGTCAGCGGCGTCCCATGCTTCATCATCGAGCAGCAATATGCTGTGATGGGCGCGCAATCGGTCGATGTGCTGACGAACGCATTGCGCGAGATCGCGCAGATGAAAGCAAGCACTGCTCACTGAACCGCCTGCTGGAAACCGAAATGCCGCCCGGCAAACCGGGGCGGCATTTTTGTTTCAGGCCACCTTTGCAAGTTCGGCGAGCTGCGTCATGACCATTGCAGCGCCGGACAGCCTCTTGTCCGGTGTCGCGAGTTCGCGCTGGAAGAAGATGCTTTGGTCCGGGCGGATCTTCGCGAGCGTTCCCTGTTTGGCGATGTAACCGACGAGCGCGGCGGGGCTCGGAAATTCCTTGTTGCGGAATTGAACAACCACGCCTTTCGGCCCCGCATCGAGTTTTTCGACGTTGGCCGTGCGGCAGAGCGACTTGATGTAAACGATCTTCAGGAGGTGCTGAACCTCCGTCGGCAGCGGCCCAAAGCGATCGATCAGCTCCGCGCCGAAGCCATCGATCTCCTTCAGATCCGTCAGTTCGCCGAGACGACGGTAAAGTCCGAGCCTCAGGTTCAGATCCGGCACATACTCCTCCGGGATCATCACCGGCGTCCCGACCGATATCTGCGGCGACCAGCCGGTATCGTGGATTTCCTCCTCGCCCTTGAGCTCGGCGACAGCCTCCTCCAGCATCTGCTGGTAGAGCTCGAAGCCGACTTCCTTAATGTGGCCGGACTGCTCCTCGCCAAGCAGGTTGCCGGCGCCGCGGATATCGAGATCGTGGCTCGCGAGCTGGAAGCCGGCACCCAGCGTGTCGAGCGACTGCAGCACCTTCAGCCGGCGCTCCGCTGGCCCCGTCAAGGTCTTGTTGACCGGCAGGGTGAAGAGCGCAAAGGCGCGAACCTTGGACCGGCCCACCCGACCGCGGAGCTGATAAAGCTGGGCTAGACCGAACATGTCGGCGCGGTGCACAATCAAGGTATTGGCGGTCGGCACGTCCAGACCCGATTCGACGATCGTCGTCGAAAGGAGCACATCATATCGCCCTTCGTAAAAGGCGTTCATGATGTCTTCGAGTTCGGTAGCCGGCATCTGGCCATGGGCGACCGCGACCTTCAGTTCCGGAACATCGGAATTCAGGAAGTCGTGGATATCCGAAAGATCGCTCAAGCGCGGGCAGACATAGAAGCTTTGGCCGCCGCGATAATGCTCACGCATCAGTGTCTCGCGGATCACCAGCGCGTCGAAGGGCGAGATGAACGTGCGCACCGCCATGCGGTCGACCGGTGGCGTCGTGATCAGCGACAATTCGCGAACGCCGGTCAAGGCAAGCTGCAGCGTTCGCGGAATAGGCGTTGCCGACAGGGTAAGAACATGCACGTCCGATTTGAGTTCCTTGAGCCGTTCCTTGTGCTTGACGCCGAAGTGCTGCTCTTCATCGATGATCAGCAGCCCGAGATTGGCGAACTTGACCGTAGAGCCGAGCAGCGCGTGGGTGCCGACGACGATGTCGGTCTTGCCGTCGGCCACTTCCTTCTTCGTCAACGCGAGTTCCTTCGATCCAACGAGCCGCGAGGCCTGCTGAATGCGGATCGGCAGGCCACGGAATCGCTCGGCGAACGTCCTGAAATGCTGGCGGGCAAGCAATGTCGTCGGAACGACGACCGCCACCTGAACGCCGTTCATCGCGGCAATGAAGGCAGCGCGCAACGCCACCTCGGTCTTGCCGAAGCCGACATCGCCGCAAACCAACCGGTCCATCGGCCGTCCGCTTCCGAGATCGTCGCGGACAGCATCGATCGAGTTCATCTGGTCTTCGGTTTCATCGTAAGGGAAGCGCGCGGCGAACTCGTCATAGACCCCGTCGTGGGCAGCCAGAACAGGCGCGTGGCGGGTATGTCGCTCGGCAGCGATGCGGATAAGGCCGCCGGCCATGTCGAGCAGCCGCTTCTTGAGCTTGGCCTTGCGCGCCTGCCATGCGACGCCGCCGAGCTTGTCGAGCATCGCGTCGGTGCCCTCGGAACCGTAGCGCGACAGAAGCTCGATGTTCTCGACCGGCAGAAAGAGCTTGGCATTCTCCGCATAGACAAGTTCGAGACAGTCATGCGGCGCGCCGGCTGCCTCGATCGTACGCAAGCCAACGAAACGGCCGATGCCGTGTTCGGCATGGACGACATAGCTGCCTTCGTCGAGGCCGGTCACCTCTGCGATGAAGTCGGCGCCACGTTTGCGACGCTTCGAACGGCGCACCATCCGGTCGCCAAGAATGTCCTGCTCGCCGATGACCACGAGATCGCCGGTCTCGAAGCCGGCTTCGAGACTGAGGACCGTGGAAGCCGCCTCGCCCGGCTTCAGCGAGCGCACATCGGACAGAGCCTTAATCGGACGAATATTGGCAAGCCCGTGCTCCGCGAGAACCTGCAGAAGCCGATCGAGCGATCCTTCCGACCAGCCTGAAATGACGACCCTTGCACCTTTCGCTCGCCTTTCGGCGATGTGCTTCACGGCTTGATCGAAGACGTTCGCACGCTCGCCGTCGCTTTCTACCTCGCCTGCCGCTTTTGCCCAGCGCAGCCCCTGCCGCGCATCGATGGCGACCACCTGACGCGCTTCCCCCTCATGTTCATTGAATGGCGACAGGCGGACCGCGTTGCGTTCGTTGAGCATCGCTCCGAAGCCCTCGGCTCCGAGGTAAAGCAGTTCCGGCGGCACGGGTTTGTAGGGCGTACCCTGCGACATCTGGCCTTTTACCGGCGATGCGGAGGCAAGGCGCGCATCATAATAGTCGAGGATGAGCTTCGACCGCTCCGCCGCTGCTTCGCGCACCAGATGGTCCGTGACGATGCGGAAACCCTCGAGGTAATCGAAGACTGTCTCCAGGCCGTCGTAGAATAGCGGCAGCCAATGCTCCATGCCGGCGTAGCGGCGCCCTTCCGATACCGCCTGATAAAGCGCATCGTCCCGAGTCGCGGCACCGAAGAGTGACAAATATTGCTTGCGGAAATGACTGATGGTCTCTGGCGTCAGCGACACTTCGCTCATCGGATTGAGATCGAGCGAGCGCACTTGGCCGGTCGTGCGCTGGCTCGCCGGATCGAAGGAGCGGATCGTCTCAAGCGTGTCGCCGAAGAAATCCAGGCGCAATGGTTCGCCGCTGCCGGGCACATACACGTCGAGAATGCCGCCTCGGACGGCGAACTCGCCGACCTCGCGCACCGTCGGCACGCGCTCGAAACCGTTTCGCTCCAGCCGCGCGGCAATATCGTCCATGCGGACCTGGTTGCCCGGCCTTGCTGAAAAGGCGAGGCTTTCGATCACATCCTGCGGAGAAATCTTCTGGAGCGCCGCGTTAACGGTGACGAGCACGATCGCCGGATGCGGCTTCGTCCGGTGCGCTATCAACGCACTCAAGGCAGCAAGCCTCCGCGCGGATGTGTCAGCACTCGGGGAAACGCGGTCGTAGGGCAAGCAGTCCCAGCCCGGCAGGGTGAGAACCGGAATGTCCGGGGCCACGAAGCCAAGAATCTGCTCAAGGTCGGCGATCCGCTGACCGTCGGAAAGGATATAGGCGACGGGGCTTCCTGCTCGCGCCAACTCGGCAAGAATCAATGCCTCGGCGCCGGACGGCACCGGGCCGATCGTCACTTCCTTTGTCGCGGAAAGGATCTTCTTCGGATGAAGGCCAGATATCATGGGTGCGTCTATTTCGTTTCCTGGCGAACATTGTCGAAATCGGGGCGATAAGCTGCGATCCGGCCGAACAACGGCGTCGCATAGCGTTCCGGCAGAGGCTGCTCGCCGGTTATCCACCGGACGAGATCGTTGTCTTCCTCGCGCATGATCGTCTCGAGTTCATCGAGTTCCGCATCTGACAGGGTCGCCAACTCCGCTTCGGCGAATTGTCCAAGAATCAAGTCCATCTCGCGAATGCCGCGATGCCATGAGCGAAAGAGGATCCTGCGCCGACGCTGGTCGAGATCGGCGCTGGTACGCGTGATGCCGGTCATGGAAAATCCTTCCTGCCGTCCGCAGCCAAGGGCGGGCTTTTTTGTCATTGGGCTCTATAAACGCTGGAAGGCAGGTTGTCAGCCTTGCCAAAGCCGGAATTATCATCGCAATTTCATCACCATGCGCCCTGCCCTCCTCGACCCGGTGTTTTCGCCTCTCGACACGCTGCCCGGCATCGGTCCGAAAACCGGGGAACTCTATGCGCGGCTGCTCGGCCGCGAAACGATCGACGATTGCCGGGTGATTGATCTTGTCTTCCACGC
The DNA here is from genome assembly GCF_030124325.1 of Sinorhizobium sp. 8-89. Taxonomy (GTDB): domain Bacteria; phylum Pseudomonadota; class Alphaproteobacteria; order Rhizobiales; family Rhizobiaceae; genus Sinorhizobium. The sequence goes on along the minus strand of NZ_JASKLR010000002.1, from coordinate 18,402 downwards.
CCCCCACTCGATGGTTGACCGACGCCAGCAACCGGGCATTGCCTATGCGCCGCAGGGATCGATCGTCACCATCACCGGCCGCGTCGACCGGCATCAGCCATCGCCTCGCGGCAGGCCGAACGTACCCTACCGAGTCTTCCTGCACGACGATACCGGCGAACTGGCGCTTACGTTTTTCCGCGTCAAGGGAAATTGGCTGGAAAAGGCGTTGCCTGTCGACGAAGCCGTTGTCGTCAGCGGCAAGGTGGATTGGTTCAACGGCCGGGCGTCTATGGTGCATCCCGACTACATGGTAAGGGTCGCCGAAGCGGAAAATCTGCCGCTCGTCGAACCTGTCTATGGCCTGACCGCCGGCCTCTCGCCGCGAACGCTGCGGCGCTCGATCGAGGCGGCGGTGGCGCGCATGCCGGATCTGCCGGAGTGGCTCGATGAGCCGCTGCTCCGTCAGCATGGGTTTCAAAGCGCAAGGGAAAGTTTCCAGCGCCTGCACGAGCCGCGGGATGAAACCGATATCGACGCACAGGCCCCGGCGCGACGCCGACTCGCCTACGACGAATTTCTTGCGGGGCAATTGTCGCTTTCGCTCGTACGCCAGCGGCTGCGCAAGGTCGCGGGCACGCCCGTTCATCCGACCGGCAAATTGAGCGAGCCTGTCCTCCGAGCGCTGCCCTTCTCTCTCACGGCGAGCCAGGCCGCCGCGATCGGCGACATACTTGCCGACATGTCCGGCAGCGATCGCATGCTGCGCCTGCTGCAAGGCGACGTCGGATCCGGCAAGACGGCCGTGGCGCTGATGTCCATGCTCGCAGCGATCGAATCCGGCGGCCAGGCGGTGCTGATGGCGCCGACCGAGATCCTTGCCCGGCAACATCATGCGACGCTCTCGAAAATGGCCGCGCCGGCCGATATCACGATCGATGTTCTGACCGGCCGCACGAAAGGCAAGGAACGCGACGCGATCCTGGAGCGGATCGCCTCCGGCGAAACGCAGATGGTGATCGGAACACACGCTCTTTTCCAGGAGGCCGTGAACTACCATCAACTCGTGCTCGCGATCGTCGACGAACAACATCGTTTCGGCGTTCACCAACGGCTGAGGCTTACTGCCAAGGGCATTTCCCCGCACATGCTCGTGATGACGGCGACGCCTATTCCGCGCACGCTCGTGCTTGCCGCCTTCGGCGACATGGATGTCTCCAAGCTGACAGAGAAGCCGGCCGGGCGAAAACCGATACAGACGGTGACGATCCCCACCGAGCGGACGGATGAGATCATCGACAGGCTCGATGCGGCCCTCGGGCAAGGCAAGAAAGCCTACTGGATCTGTCCGCTCGTCGAGGAGTCGGAGGAGAGCGACGTGATGTCCGCCGATGAACGCTATCAAAGCCTCGTCCGGCGCTTCGGAAATGATGTCGGCCTTGTCCATGGCCGCATGTCCGGTCCGGATAAGGACGCCGTGATGCTCGCCTTCAAGCACGGCGAGGTTCGCCTGCTTGTAGCAACGACCGTGGTTGAGGTCGGGGTCGACGTTCCCGACGCGACGATCATGGTGATCGAGCATGCCGAGCGCTTCGGGCTGGCGCAACTTCATCAGTTGCGGGGTCGCGTCGGCCGTGGTGACGAGGCCTCGACCTGCATCCTCCTATACAGGAGCCCGCTCAGCGAGGCCGGCCGCGCACGTCTCTCCGTTCTGCGCGAGACCGAGGACGGCTTCGTCATTGCCGAGGAAGACTTGAAATTGCGCGGAGAAGGCGAGCTTCTCGGAACGCGCCAGTCCGGCACACCCGGTTTCCGCATCGCGAGTCTGGAGGCGCACGGAGATCTTCTCGAGATCGCCCGCAGGGATGCCGCTTATGTCATCGAACGCGATCCGGATCTCACGTCGGTGCGAGGCGAAGCCTTGCGGACGCTTCTCTACCTTTACCGACGCGACGAAGCGATCCGGTTCCTGCGCGCCGGTTAGGCGGGTGTTCGGTAACTAAGCCGTCTTCTGGTGGGTGATCGGCCGCGGCGGGGCGTTGGCAAGCGGCTTATGGTCGGGCGCGACAAGGCCGCCGGAAATGAGGAGCTTGGCTGCGTCCTCGGCGCTCATCTGGAGCGGTATGATTTTCTCCCGCGGCACAAACAGCAGGAAGCCGGCCGTCGGAATCGGCGTCGGCGGGAGGAACACTGTGACCATGTCCATGCCCCGCTCATCGAACTTCGCGGCGATCTCACCCTTCACGTCTGTCGCGATGAAGACCAGCGACCAGAGGCCCGGGCTCGGATACTCGATCAGCCCCGCCTTTTTGAACGACGAGGACTGCTCCTGAAGAACCGTCTGGAAGATCTGCTTCAGCGATTTGTAGATCGTGCGGACGAGTGGCGTCCTGTTGACGAGCGACTCGCCGAAAGAGACGATCGACCGACCGACGAGATTGGCCGTCAAGAAGCCGACGAGCGTAATGACAATCACGGCAACGAGGAGGCCAAAACCGGGTATGGCGACCGGCGAATAGGTGTCCGGATTGTAAAAGTTCGGCAGGTAAGGTTTCACCCACCCGTCCGCCCATTCGATGAAGGAACGAACCAGCCAGACGGTGATCGCCAGGGGTGCACAGATGATAAGCCCGGTCAGGAAATAATTGCGCAACCGGGTTGCGATGATGCCGCGTTTGGAACCTTCCGTCATGCCGTTGTTGCCATCAATTCGTCACGTCGGCCCAAAGGCCGGATGATACGCGACATTGCCGGAAACCGTCGTTCCCGACAAGGCCAAAACCATGAAATATTGCGGTGCACAACCCGGAAAGACAAGCGTGGATTCATTGCGAAATCCGAAGTTCCGGTAGAACTCCGGCTCGCCGACAACGACGCAGCCGGAAGCGCCGGATTTCCGTAGCATATCAAGGCCTTGGCGAATGAGCGCGCTGCCCACGCCGCGCCCCTGCCTGTCTGGTCGCACCGAAACGGGACCAAGTCCATACCATCCGGCAGCGAAGGGGGTGATCGTCACGGGCGAAAATGCCACGTGACCGATCACCTCGCCGGCGTCATCAGCAACAAGCGAGAGCGCAAGCGCGCCGTCGGCACGCAGGCGCTCGATGATGAGCGGCTCCGTCTGATCGCTGTGCGGATGACCGGCAAAGGCGGCCGCGGTCACATCGCGGATCGCCTCGCGATCATCGCTCCGCTCCGGTCGGATGATCATTCGACCGTTACCGACTTGGCGAGGTTACGTGGCTGATCGACATCGGTGCCCATGAAGACGGCCGTGTGATAGGCAAGAAGCTGGATCGGCAACGCGAAGATCATCGGCGCGATGATCTCGTCGACGTTCGGCAACACGATCGTATGCATCGTGTCGAGCTTCGACGCGGCAGCTCCCGTCTCGTCCGTAATAAGAATGATGCGCCCGCCACGAGCGGCAACTTCCTGCATGTTCGAGACCGTCTTGTCGAAGAACCGGTCGTGCGGCGCGATGACGATCACAGGCATGTTCTCGTCGATCAACGCGATCGGACCATGCTTCAGTTCACCGGCCGCATAACCTTCCGCATGGATGTAGGAAATCTCCTTGAGCTTCAACGCGCCTTCCATCGCAAGCGGGAAGCTGGTACCGCGGCCGAGGTAGAGCACGTCACGGCACTTCGACAGTTCGCGCGATAGCAGCTCGATCTTCGGTTGGACGCTGTTCAACACCTGGCCCATGATGCGCGGCATCTCGGCAAGACTTCTCACCAGCGCCTGTTCTTCCTGCTCGCTGACCGTGCCTCGCGCCCGGCCGGCGCCGACGGCAAGCGCGGCTAGCACGGCAAGCTGGCAGGTGAAGGCCTTGGTCGAAGCCACGCCGATCTCGGGACCGGCGAGGATCGGGAAGACCGCGTCTGACTCCCGCGCGATCGTCGATTCGCGGGTATTGACGACGGCTCCGATCTTCAGGCCGTGTTCCTTGCAGTACCGGAGCGACGCCAGCGTATCGGCCGTTTCGCCAGACTGCGAAATGAAGAGAGCGGCCGATTGCGGCGAGAGCGGGATCTCGCGATAGCGGAACTCTGAGGCGACATCGATTTCGACCGGAAGACGCGCATAACGCTCGAACCAATACTTGCCGATCAGTCCCGCGAGATAGGCGGTGCCGCAGGCGGAAAGCGCAAGGCTCGGCACTTTCGCGAAATCGATCGCGTCTGAAACGGCCGTCACTCGGTTTTCAATGAAGTTGATGTAGTGGCCCAGCGCGTGGGAGATGACCTCCGGCTGCTCGTAGATTTCCTTCTCCATGAAATGGCGATGATTGCCCTTGTCGACCATATAGGCCGCGACCATCGAAATCTGACGCGGACGCGTTACGACATTGCCGTCGATATCGAAGATGTGCGCACCGGCCTTGCCGATAACGGCCCAGTCGCCATCAATCAGATAGGTGATTTCATTGGTGAAGGGCGCCAAGGCGATCGCGTCCGACCCCAGGAACATTTCGCCGTCGCCATGGCCGATCGCGAGCGGCGGCCCGTTTCGCGCCGCCATGATCGTCGACGGATCATCTTCGAAGAGCACCGCAAGCGCATAGGCCCCGGTAACGCGCTTCAACATCGCATGCATGGCTTCGCGCCGTCCCATGCCGTCACGATGGTATTTCGCCAGGAGATGCGCCACGACTTCCGTGTCGGTGTCGGTCCGGAACTCGGCGCCCGATGCGGTGAGTTCGTCCTTCAATTCGGCGAAGTTCTCGATGATGCCGTTATGGACCACGGCAACGCCATCGGTGAAATGGGGATGCGCATTGCGTTCCGTCGGGGCGCCATGCGTCGCCCAACGCGTATGTGCAATGCCGATGCTACCGGCCAGAGGTTCCTCTTTGAGCCTCGTTTCGAGATTGATCAGCTTGCCCTCGGCACGGCGGCGCTTCAGCCTGCCTCCGTCGATGGTCGCGACGCCGGCCGAATCATAGCCCCGGTATTCCAGCCGCTTCAGGGCATCGACCAACCGCTCCGACACCGGCTGACTGCCGACGATACCAACAATACCGCACATATCCCTCTCCGCATCCCCTTCACGCCGATGACCGCGTGGCAACTCTCCGAAGCGACTCTCGCCGCCTTTGGGCCTTGGTAACGAAATTGGCGCACGAGGCAATCCACCTCGATTTCACTTTCAGTTTCAGTATTTAACGAGATCTACTCGGCAGCCTTTGCCTTCTTCTTGGCAGCCTTCTCCGCTTCGTAACGCTCCCGCAGGATCCTCGCCCTGCCCGGCTTGATTTCCTGACGCGCGCGTCCGAAGGCGACTGCGTCCGCGGGAACATCCTCGGTAATGACGCTGCCGGATGCAACAAGCGCGCCATCGCCGATCGCCACGGGCGCGACGAGCGACGAGTTTGAACCGACAAAGGCATTTTCTCCGATGCGGGTCACATGCTTGTTCACCCCATCATAGTTGCAGGTGATGGTTCCCGCCCCGATGTTCGATCCGGCGCCGACGAACGCATCGCCGATATAGGTCAGATGGTTGACCTTGGCGCCGGCACCGATTTCAGCCTTCTTGACCTCGCAGAAATTGCCGACCTTCGATTTGGGGCCGAGATCGGCGCCGGGGCGAAGGCGTGCAAACGGTCCTACTGTCGCGTCTGCACGAACAAGCGCCCCTTCAAGATGCGAAAACGCGTGAATGATCGCTCCGCTTTCGACCCTGACGCCAGGGCCGAAGACCACGTTCGGCTCTACAAGAACGTCCTGGGCAAGCTCGGTGTCCCAGGAAAGGAAAACCGTTTCGGGCGCGATCATCGACACGCCTGTCAGCATCAGTTCGTGCCGCCGGCGCTCTTGCCAGAGACGCTCGATATAGGCGAGTTCCGCCCGTGTGTTGCAGCCGGTCAGTTCCTCCTCGGGGGCCTCGACCGCAATTGCCCTGCCTCCGGCGGTCCGAACGATTTCAACGAGATCGGTTAGATAGTACTCGCCCTTGACATTGGCATTGCCTATACGCCCGAGAAGATCGAGGGCCTTGTGGCCGTTAATGGCCATCAGCCCGCCGTTGCAATAGGTGATGCCGCGCTCCGCCTCGGAAGCATCCTTGTGTTCGCGAATTGCGACCAGCACTCCGTCTTCGATGATGAGGCGTCCGTAACCGGTCGGATCGGCGGCTTCGAATCCGATGACGACCACGTCATTGCCTTCGGCCAACCCGTCGCGCGCCGCCTTGAGCGGCCCTGCCGTGATAAGTGGGGTGTCGCCGAAGACGACCAGAAGGTCGTCATAACCTCTTGCGATCGCGTCGCGCGCCGCGAGCACCGCATGCCCCGTGCCAAGCCGCTCCTTTTGAAGGAACGAGGTCACGGTAATGCCGGAAGTTTGGGCGGCAGCGGAAACGGATTCGGCATCACGGCCGACGACGAGCGCCGCGTCCGAGATCGAGGCGCTGGCGAGGGCGTCGACGACATGGGTGATCATCGGTCTGCCCGCCACCGGATGCAGCACCTTCGATAGGGACGATTTCATCCGCGTGCTTTCGCCAGCCGCCAGGATGATCGCCAGGCAAGTCCGTTCCATTCTCATCTTCTCCTTGGCATTAATCGCAGGCGGAACGCCCTATCGCCTGACTCGACCGTGTTCTTATTAGCAAGATATTGCGAGAAACATAATTCTCACAATCACGTCGCGTTACCCGCGGTTAAAACCACCACGAAGATTTTCCGGCGCTGAGATCAAGCCTGCGGACGCAGTCTGCTGTCCGTCAGGAGACCGCTTTCTTCGAGAATGGGATAGGCGACGGAAGCAATGTGCGCGTTGACGCGCTTCAGGTCTCTCAACATGTCGAGATGCAGCGAACTCGTCTGCAGGCTTTGCAGCAGGCCGTCACGAAGCCGTTCGAGGTGCCGCTCCGCCGAGCGTTTCTCCATATGGCGGACGTCGACCTTGACCTCGATCAGGTGGCGAGCGAGGTCCGCATTGCGGCTGACGAAGATCGTCTGAGCGATGCGCAGGTTGTCGATGGTCAGGTTGAACAGGCTTTTCAGCTCCTGATAGCCATCCTCGGAAAACTTCAACCCGTTGGTGACTTTCTTGCCGATTTGCTCGCAGATTCCCTTCTCGATGATATCGCCCATGTGCTCGAGATTGATCGCATAGTCGATGATGACGATCGAGCGGCGACCGTCCTCGGCGCTGAGCCCGTCGCGGCCCAGACGCGACAGGAATATCTTCACCTCCTGCTGGAGCAGGTCCACCTGCTTTTCCATTTTTCCGATGTCACGCAGCTCACCGAGGTCGTTGTTGTTGAAGGCATTCGAGGCGCGTGTCAGCATTGCCTCGACCAGATCCCCGACCCGCAACACTTCACGTGTCGCCCCGGAAAGCGCCATCACCGGCGTATCGAGCGTCGTTTCGTCGAGATAACGGGGCCCCGTCTCGCCAGACTCTTCGTCGGGAACGAACCGGCCCATCAACCGCGCCAGCAATCCTGCGAACGGCCAGGCAATAATCGCGACGACGAGATTGAAGACAAGATGGACGTCGACCGGCAGGTTCTGTCGCGGCAGCGGCAGATGCTGCAGCCATTCGGCATTGATCCCTGCAATCGGAAGGGCAATGAGGCAGCCGATACCGCGCACCACGAGGTTTCCCAGCGTCACGCGGCGCGCAGGCGGCGCTGAACCGAGCGTGGCGATAACCGGCGGGACGGCTCCTCCGATATTGGCGCCAAGCACCATTGCGACGGTCAGCCCCGCGGACAGCACACCAGCAGACGACAGGGAAAGAACGAGCATGACGATCGCCAGGCTGGACGACGACGCGAAAGCCAGGCCCGCCGAGATGATCAGCGCAACGGGCCAGGCGCTGTCGAGCATGCCGAGAAACGCGGCGAGCGCACGGGATTCGCGCATCGGTTCCGTCGCGACCGAGAGCAGATCAAGCGACAGCAGCATCAAACCAATGCCGACAAGCGCGAAGCCGGCGCCCTGACGCGCACTCGACCGGCTCATCCGGTGCATGACAACGCCAGCGAGAATAATGACCGGCGAGAGCCACTCGATCCCGGTGGCGACGATCCAGGCGGTCATCGCCGTGCCGACATTGGCGCCCAGCAGAACGATCTGCGCCATCTGTGCGCGCACCAGCCCCTTCTCGACGAAGGAAGCCGTCATCAAGGCTGTGGCGGTCGAGCTCTGCAATGCAAGGGTGGCGATGAGACCTGTCACAAACGAGCGAACAGCGCCGCTCGTCCCCTGCGCGAGGCCGGTGCGCAGCCTCGATCCGAATGCACGGGTGACGCCATCCTTGACGAGCGACAGGCCGAACAAAAGTAGGGCCACCGCTCCGAAAAGATTGACCATCACGATCGTTGACTGCATGGCATAAATTCCCGTAACGGCCGCTGGAATCGGAGTAGTTTACTCCATTATCGAGCACACAATTCCCATTATCGAGCACACAATTCCCATTTCCTCGCTATGAGACATGCGCTGGAAATCGGGAATTTCGCAGATCAGTTTCGGTTGCCGGCTAACGAATCCGACATCGACTTTCTTGTTCGCGTCCGATCTCGTCGGAACCCGCATTTTTTTGAACATCCCGAGTTGCACGGAATGAAATCCAATCGTCCGACCAACGGGCCGCAATTTGCCGCTGAGCGCCCTTCAATTCCTGTCTGGTTTGTTCTAAGGAACGAATTCGTTTGGCGTAAAGCCACCGCATTACAACAAGGTTTCTGCCCCTATGCTCGAATCGCTCAGAAAAGCTTCCCAGACATGGATCGTCAAAGGCCTGATGGCCATTCTCGTCCTGTCCTTCATGGTATGGGGCGGTCAGACGCTGATGGTGGCGAGTGTTCCCAATGCGGTGGTGACAGTCGGCGACGTCAAGGTCTCGGCCAGTGATTTCCGCCTGGCTTACGAGCGCCAACTGAGCCTGCTTTCGAGGCAGCTCGGCACGCCGCTGACGCGCCAGCAGGCCCGTGCCTTCGGCATTGAGGCACAGGTCTATTCTCAACTCGTCGCCGGCGCAGCGCTCGATCAACTTGCCCAGGATATGAATCTCGGCCTTTCCGAGGATCGCCTTGCGAAGCTCATTGGCGAGGACCCGGCCTTCCACAGTGTCAACGGCCAATTCGATCGTCTGACTTTCTCAAGCGTGCTGCGCAACGCGGGCCTTACCGAACAGGATTACATCAACAACCGCAGCCAGGTGGCGGTCCGGTCGCAGATCGTCGATTCGTTGTCCGATGGATACACCGCTCCCAAGGTGCTGACAGACGCCGTTGGCAAATATCGCCACGAAAAGCGCTCGATCGACTACCTGATGCTCTCGAACGCGAACATCGATGCGGTCAAGGCGCCGGCCGACGACGTGCTTGCACCCTGGTTCGAAAGCCACAAGGCGAACTATCGCGCTCCGGAATACCGCAAGTTCAGCTACATCAAGCTGGAACCGGAAGACCTGATTGCTACTGAAACCGTATCCGACGAGGAACTGCGCGCCGACTACGAGAAGCGCAAGGAAAGCTTCCGCTCGGCAGCAACGAGAACCGTCGAACAGCTCGCCTTCCCTTCGCGTGAGGCGGCAGACGCTGCGGCAGCCAAGCTCTCCGCCGGCACGACGTTCGACGATCTGGTCAAGGCCGAAGGCAAGAGTGCGGCGGATGTTCTTCTCGGCGAGTTCACCAAGGATCGCATGCCCGACGCGAAGATCGCGGAGGCTGCCTTTGCGGTTCCGGCAGAAGGTGGTGTTACGCCGGTCGTGGAAGGCGCGTTCGGGCCGGTTATCCTGCGCGTAACCAACATCAAACCGGAAAGCACACGTAGCTTCGATGAGGTGAAGGAAGAACTGCGGAGGGAAATCGCCCTTTCTGCCGCGCGCGAAGAGGTCATCAGTCTTCACGACAGGATCGAGGATGAACGTGCCGCCGGCGCCACGGTCAAGCAGGTTGCCGACCAGATGAAGCTGAAGCTCGTGACCATCGATGCGATCGACGCCACGGGCAAGGATCAAAATGGCGATGAAGTCCCCGGAATTCCGGAGGCGCGCACGCTTCTCCAGGAAGTCTTCAAGGCGGAAGTGGGGCTCGACACGCTTTCGGTCAACATCGGCCGCGACGGCTCTGCCTGGTTCGATCTTGAAGAGGTCATCCCGGCCCGCGATCGTACGCTGGACGAGGTTCGCGACGAAGTGGCTGCGGATTGGACAGCGGAACAACAGCGAATGGCGCTGGCCAGGAAGGCAGCAGAACTCAAGCAGCGCGTCGAGAAAGGCGCGAAGCTTGCGGACATAGCAACAGAGCTTGGCCTTGTCGTCGAGACGAAAGCTGGCCTCACCCGCTCGACCGAAGATGCTGCACTGAGCCCAGCCGCTGTTGCGGCAGCCTTTGGCGGTCCGAACGGACACGTTGCCAACGCGCCGGGCATTGACGGCGAAGGGCAAATCCTCATTCAGGTAACGGCCGTCGACGACAGCGCCCCGGCCGACGCCCTCGAAAATGACGACCGTCAAATCGAAGCCATCGCTCGCGCTAGCGGCGACGACATCCTTGACCAGATGGTCTCCACCCTGCAGGCGGTTTACGGGGTGGCGATCAATCAGACGCTCGCCGAAACCGCATTGGCGCAACGCTGACGGACAATGCTGACCGACAAGGAAACGAACTGATGAGTGATTTGAAGCCGTTCGTCGCGAAAGTGGCAGCTCGCGAGGCACTGAATCGTGAGGACGCGCGGGCGGCTTTTGAGATCATCATGTCCGGAGCGGCAACGCCTTCGCAAATCGGCGGTTTCCTGATGGCACTTCGGGTGCGCGGCGAAACCGTCGACGAAATCGTCGGGGCCGTTGGCGCGATGCGCGCGCGCATGCTGCCGGTCGCGGCCCCGGAAGACGCTATCGACATCGTCGGCACCGGTGGCGACGGCGCCGGCACCTACAACATCTCGACGCTCGCTTCCCTGATTGTCGCGGGCGCCGGAGTGCCGGTCGCCAAACATGGCAATCGTGCGCTGAGTTCGAAATCCGGCACAGCCGATGCGCTCTCCTGCCTCGGCGTCAAGCTCGACATCGGACCCGAGGCGATTGCCCGCTGCATAAGCGAGGCCGGCGTCGGTTTCATGTTCGCGCAGCAGCATCACTCCGCCATGCGCCACGTCGGCCCGACGCGGGTCGAGCTCGGTACGCGAACGATCTTCAATCTGCTCGGTCCGCTCTCGAATCCGGCCGGCGTCAAGCGGCAGCTCGTCGGGGTCTATGCGTCGCAATGGGTAGACCCGCTTGCCGAAGTGTTGCGCGACCTCGGTTCGGAAAACGTCTGGGTGGTCCATGGCGAAGGACTCGACGAAATCACGACGACCGGCGTGACCAAAGTTGCCGCGCTGCAGGACGGCAAGATCACGAACTTCGAGTTGACACCGGCCGATTTCGGCCTTCCCACGGTCACGCTTGAGGCGCTAAGAGGCGGAGACGGGGCACACAACGCCGTCGCGCTGCAGGCCGTTCTCGACGGCGCGCAGAACGCCTATCGGGACATTTCGCTTGCGAACGCCGCCGCTTCATTGATGATAGCGGGACGCGCCAATGATCTTACCGAAGGCATGGCGCTCGCCAGGCAGTCGCTCTCGAGCGGTGCGGCGAAGACTGCCCTGCAGCGGCTGATCAGCGTCTCCAATGCCGCTTGAGGAGAGTAGCTCCATGACGGATATCCTGCGCAAGATCGAAACCTATAAGCGCGACGAGATCGCCTCGGCGAAATCGCGCGTTCCTCTTGAGGAACTGAAGGCAAGGGTCGCGGATCAAACATCGCCGCGGGGCTTCCACGCCGCCCTCGCTTCGCGCCGCAAGGAAGGCGAATTCGGCCTGATCGCCGAGATCAAGAAGGCAAGCCCTTCGAAAGGATTGATCCGTCCCGACTTCGATCCCCCGGCACTGGCCCGGGCCTATGCCGCCGGCGGCGCAGCCTGCCTTTCCGTCTTGACTGATGGACCGAGCTTTCAGGGCGCGCCGGAGTTCCTGACGGCAGCGCGCGCCGCCTGTACCCTTCCGGCGTTGCGCAAGGACTTCATGTTCGATCCCTATCAGGTGTTCGAAGCGCGAGCCTGGGGCGCCGACTGCATCCTGCTGATCATGGCGTCCCTGAGCGACGACGATGCGCGCCGCCTCGAGGACTCGGCCTTTGCGCTCGGCATGGATGTCCTTATCGAAGTACATGACGCCCGGGAGATGGAACGGGCGCTAACCTTGACCTCCCCGCTCGTTGGCATCAACAATCGCAACCTAAGAACATTCGATGTCGACCTCGCCGTCTCTGAGCAACTGGCGGCGATGATTCCGCACGAACGGCTCCTTGTCGGCGAAAGCGGCATCTTTACCCATGAGGATTGCCGGCGCCTGGAAAAGAGCGGCGTCACCACGTTTCTCGTCGGCGAGAGCCTGATGAGGAAGGATGATGTCGAGGCGGCGACGCGGGCGTTGCTGACAGGCTCCGGAAGCGTACTGGCGGCCGAGTGATGAGCGGTTCCTCCCTCACCCACATCGACAGCGCCGGCGAGGCGAATATGGTCGATGTCGGCGACAAGGCCGAGACCGTGCGTCTCGCCGTCGCCGAAGGCCACGTAAAAATGCGCAGCGAGACTCTCGCGTTGATCCTTGAAGGCAATGCCAAGAAGGGCGATGTCATCGGCACGGCGCGGCTTGCCGGCATCATGGCTGCGAAACAGACGTCCAATCTCATTCCGCTCTGCCACCCGCTTATGCTGACGAAGGTCGCGGTGAATATCGTGCCTGATGACGCCCTGCCCGGCCTGCGTGTCGAGGCAATGGCAAAGCTGACGGGGCGGACTGGCGTCGAGATGGAGGCCCTGACCGCCGTCAGCGTTGCCTGCCTTACGATATACGACATGGCAAAGGCCGCCGACCGCGAGATGGAGATCGGCGGTGTTCGGCTGGTCAGCAAATCGGGTGGGCGCTCAGGCGATTATCGGCGCCAAGGAGAGACGCGCTAATGTCACTACTTTCGGTTGAGGACGCACTCGCCAGGGTGATTGGCAAGGCTCGGCCGCACCGTCGGACAGAAACACTCCCACTGCACGATTGTCTCGGCAGGGTGCTCGCCCAGGATATTGCCGCACGGGTCACGCATCCCGCCTTCGACAATTCCGCGATGGACGGCTACGCGGTTCGCCACGAGGATATCGCTGACATCGGCGCGCAGCTTGTCGTCATCGGTCAGTCCGCCGCGGGCCATGGATTCCGAGGAGAGGTGCATGCCGGTGAAGCCGTGCGCATCTTCACCGGCGCGCCCCTCCCCGCCGGCGCCGACACCGTGATCATCCAGGAGGATACTGAAAAGCTTTCGGGCGGGAAGATCCGCACGTTGTTCGCCCCCGCAAAGGGCCGTCACATCCGGCTTGCGGGACAGGATTTCGTGGAGGGCGACATTGCGCTTGTCGCCGGCAGCGTGCTCGATGCCGGGCGACTGACGCTCGCTGCGGGCATGAGCCATGAAAGCCTGCCGGTGTTCGAGAGACCGAGGGTTGCTATCATCGCCACCGGCGACGAGTTATTGCCGCCGGGAAGTTCCCCTGGTGCGGACCAGATCATCGCGTCGAATACTTACGGCGTCGCCGCAATTGCGCGCGAGAACGGCGCCGAAACCCTCGACCTAGGCATCGTACCGGATGACCAGGAGGCAATTTCCGCCGCCGTTGCCAAGGCCCAGACGGCTGGAGCGGACGTCCTCGTAACGCTCGGCGGGGCCTCCGTCGGCGATCATGATCTTGTTCAGTCGACTCTGCTTTCGCGCGGCATGGTGCTGGATTTCTGGCGCATCGCCATGCGCCCCGGCAAGCCGCTCATGGTGGGCGAACTCGCCGGCATGGCGGTGCTCGGCTTGCCGGGCAATCCCGTTTCGAGCCTCGTATGCGCCGTGCTCTTTCTCGAACCGCTGGCTCGGCACTTGGCGCATCTGCCGCCTCGGTCGCGGATGACAACGGCAAAGCTGGCGGCCCCGCTGCCCGTCAATGATCGCCGGCAGGACTATATCCGCTCGCGACTGACCGTCGAACCTGACGGATCGCTCATCGCCCATCCGTTCGCGCGCCAGGATTCCTCGATGATGAACATCTTCGCGCAATCCGACGGGCTCATCGTTCGCGCTCCACATGCCGCAGCAGCTTCGAGCGGCGATCCATGCAACATATTGCGGCTGCGCTGACCCGCTCAACCTAAGCAAAAGCGCGCCCGCTGCGACTTTCTACTTATCAGCCGCCTGTCATACGACAGACATGGAAAGCGTATAGCTAGGAAATCACTCAATCATCTGTTCCGGCGGCTGACTACGGATGGACTAGCAGGCGCCAGGGCAGTTTGAGGAAAGGTCGGGTTCGCCCCGGCCTTTTGCTTTTTAGCAATGTGTCTGCGCCACGAGCGTCAGGCTTCGTCGTCGACGCCGCGGGCGACGAGAATCTTGTCAATCCGGCGTCCGTCCATGTCGATGACCTCGAAGCGGTAACCATGGGCCTCGGCGATATCGCCCTCCTCCGGCGTCTTCCGCAATTGCTGAACGAGAAAACCCGCGATCGTTTCGAAATTGCCGTCCGCCTCGATGCCTTCGATGCCGATCGCCAGATGAATTTCGTCGATCGGCGTGCGTCCGTCGACAATATAGCTGCCGTCCTCGCGCAAACGGATATGCGCGTGCTCGATGTCATCGTAGTTCGACGGCAGTACGCCGACGATGGCCTCCAGGATGTCAGCCGTCGTGATGATGCCTTCCGTGCTGCCGTACTCGTCGACGATCATCGCCATGTCGATGCTCGACGTCTTGAAGGCATCGAGCGCCTTCAGGCATGAGGCCGTCTCCGGCAGCGTCAGGATCTCGCGGAGGTGCGCACGCAGGTTGAACGATGCAGTTGCGGGGATGTTCAGAACCTCCTTCGCCAGGATCGCGCCGAGAACATCGCCTGTGGGGCCATCTACGACGGGATAACGGGAGTGGCCGAACTCCCGGACCTTGCGCCGGATCACCTCAAGCTCGTCGTTGACGTCGATGAAGCGCATCTCCGTGCGGTGCGTCATGATCGACTTTACGTTGCGATCACCAAGCCGAATGATCCGGCGAAGCATTTCATGCTCGGTCTTTTCGATCGCGCCGCTTTCGACGCCTTCCGCCATGATCGCCTGAACCTCCTCTTCCGTCACATGATCCGGATCGTCCGGACGCATGCCGAACAGGCGTATTACCCCTGCAGCCGACATCTCGAAAAGATAGACGACGGGTGCGGTGATACGGGAGAGCAAAGTCATCGGCCTCGCGACGAACAGCGCCAGTCCCTCCGAATTCCTGAGCGCGAGCTGCTTCGGAATGAGTTCGCCGATAACGACAGAGAGGAAGGTGATGAGTGTGACCACCAACCCGACAGCGACAGTGTGTCCATAGGGGCTGATCCAAGCCACCCCGTCGAAGAACGGAGCTATCTTGGCCGCGATCGTTGCACCGCCATAGGCGCCCGCCAGGATGCCGACGAGGGTTATGCCGACCTGCACCGTGGACAGGAACTTTCCGGGGTCCTCGGCCAGCCTTAGCGCGGCCTCCGCCCGTGGATTTCCCTGTTTTACCATTTGGCGAAGCAGTGGTTTGCTTGCCGAGACGATCGCCATTTCCGAGAGCGCGAAGAAGGCGTTTATCAGGAGCAAGACAAAAATGACAATAAGCTCGGCCATGGTCTCCAGGTCACCGTTGATGGAAGGCCGCACTGCACGGAACGACCGTCTCCCAGATAGGCTACGGGCGAAGCTCGGGCAAGGTCAGGCTTCAACTTCGTGGCGAAAGGTGGCCGCGCCGCCTCTATGCGGTACCCGCGTGCAGCGCCTGTCGAACACGATCGCGACCAACCCTGATGACATGTTCCATCGCCGAACGGGCCGCCGCCTCATCCCTTCTGCCGATTTCTTCGACGATTCGCATGTGATTGCGGGCGACCTCGTCGATGCCGCTCTTTTCGGCGGTGGGCGAGCTCAACTTGAACACACCAACAAGTGCCGCCTCGATCAGGCTGCCAACCGTGCGCAGGAAGGGGTTCCCGGAAGCGTCCAGAACGGAAAGATGGAACTTGAGGTCGGCGACGGCGAGGCTTTCAGCGGTGTGGTTCGCGTCACCCATCGCGACGGCGAGACGCATCATGCCGCTGATTTCCGCATCAGTCGCGTTTCGGGCCGCCAACGCCGCGGCATGCGGCTCGAACGCAAGCCGCACCTCACTGAGATGGTAAAGGAATTCGTCGTCGACACCGGATGCGAAGTGCCAGGTCAGGATGTCGCTGTCGAAGAGGTTCCAGTCGTTCTTGGGCCTCACACGCGTGCCGATGCGGGCGCGTGGCACCACGAGTCCCTTGGCCGCCAAGGTCTTCATCGCTTCGCGCAGGACGGTTCTTGAAACCCTGAAACGCACCGCCAGTTCCGGGTCGCCAGGCAGGATGCTGCCGACCGGAAATTCCCCTGAAACGATCGCCTTTCCGAGTTGATCCACCACTTGCGCATGGCTCGTGCGTTTCGGTGCGCCGGATATCACTGTCTCAAACAGGCTCTTGCTCAAACCCGTTCCCCCCTCCCAAGAATACCTCCGCGGAGGCCGCGCACTCGTCTGTCGTTGGTGGCGTTTCAACCGCCATCTTCATGCCCCAGCGCGAAGGGAATTCAACTTTAGTTCGAATATGCGATTCCTCAAAGCCGCTCCGAAGCCACGGCGGGGGTCGGTTTGTCGCACCTGATAGTCGACCGCCCAAAAATCGGCAAACCCCGCGTGTTGACGCGGGGTTTGCCGGCTGTCGAATTAAACGACGTGGCTGGTTTAGCAGGTCTAGCCGGCTTATTGCGGCAGCTTGTCGTCAACGCCTTCAACGTAGAAGTTCATGCCGAGCAGCGTGCCATCATCGGCGCTTTCGCCCGCCTTCAGCCAGGCGCTGCCGTCCTGCTTGTTTAGCGGGCCGGTAAACGGCTTCAATTCTCCCGATTTGATCTTGGCCTCGGTTGCTTCGGCCATCGCTTTCACATCATCAGGCATGTTCGTGTAGGGCGCCATGGTCAGGATGCCGTCTTTCAAGCCATCCCAGCTCGATGTCGTTGTCCACTTTCCATCGAGGAATGCCTGGGTGCGCTTCACATAGTAGGCGCCCCATGTATCGACGATCGCCGTCAACTGCGTCTGCGGACCTGCCGCGATCATATCGGATGCTTGGCCGAATGCCTTGATGCCGCGCTCGGCAGCAACCTGCATTGGAGCGGTCGTGTCGGTGTGCTGCGTCAGGATATCGACACCCTGGTCGACCAGCGCCTTGGCGGCATCGGCCTCCTTGCCGGGGTCGAACCAGGTATTCGCCCACACGACCTTGATCTTGAAGTCCGGATTGACGGAGCGGGCGCCGATCACGAAGGCGTTGATACCCATTACGACTTCCGGAATCGGGAACGAAGCGATGTAGCCGGCAACACCCTTCTGCGAAAGCTTGGCAGCGATCTGGCCCTGGATGTATCGACCTTCGTAGAAGCGGCTGTTGTAGGTCGCGACGTTCGGGGCGGTCTTGTAGCCGGTTGCGTGTTCGAACTTCACGTCGGGGAATTTCTGCGCGATCTTGATCGTCGCGTCCATGAAGCCGAACGACGTCGTGAAGATCAGCCCGCAACCCGAACGCGCCAGGCGTTCAATTGCGCGCTCCGCGTCTGGACCTTCCGGCACGTTTTCGAGAAACTGAGTCTCGATCTTGTCGCCAAGTTCCTTTTCGAGCTGTTGGCGGCCGACGTCGTGTGCTTGCGTCCAGCCGCCGTCGGTCTTGGAGCCAACGTAGACGAAGCAGATCTTGGCCTTTTCCTGAGCACTTGCCGCGGACGCGAAGCCGAGCACGGCAGTTGTGGTTGCGAGGGCGAGCAGTAGTTTTTTCATTTTGACCTCTGTCGGTTGTCCGTCTGGCTTGTTTTTGTTCATCGGTCCGGCACAAACGGTTTGCCGAGCGACGCCGGCGTGTTGATCAGGGTCATGCGCCGGTTGTGTGAGATAAGAATAAGTACGACGATTGTCGCGATATAGGGAAGCGAAGAAAGAAATTGCGAGGGAATGCCTATACCGAAAGCCTGCGCGTGAAGCTGGCTTATCGAAACCGCCCCGAAGAGATATCCGCCGGCAACGACGCGCCAGGGGCGCCAGGATGCGAAGACCACCAGGGCAAGAGCAATCCAGCCGCGTCCCGCCGACATGTTCTCCACCCATTGAGGTGTATAGACTAGCGATAGCTGCGCACCGGCGAGACCGGTGCAGGCGCCGCCAAACAAGACCGCCAGATAGCGTGTTCTTATGACATCTACGCCGAGCGCATGGGCCGAGGCGTGACTATCGCCCACGGCGCGCAGCTTCAGCCCCGTGCGGCTACTGAACAGGAACCAGTGGACACCGGCGACC
>NZ_JASKLR010000001.1:460199-898518 GCF_030124325.1 Sinorhizobium sp. 8-89 | reverse complement strand
CACCGCCTTCGGCGGCGCGCGCGGGCGCACCGACGTGCCGAAGATCGTCGACTGGTACATGGAGGGCAAGATCGAGATCGATCCGATGATCACCCACACCATGCCGCTCGACGACATCAACAAGGGCTTCGAACTGATGCATTCCGGCGAAAGCATCCGCAGCGTCGTCCTCTACTAAGTTGTCAAACTGAATCACAGAGCGCCGGAATCGATTGAATTCCGGCGCTTCTTGACTGTTCGGAAGTGCGTTCAAACATGATCTATGTCGATGCCGACGCCTGTCCCGTGAAGGCGGAAATCCTGAAGGTGGCGGAGCGTCACGGTTTCAAGGTGACTTTGGTCGCCAATTCCGGCCTGCGTCCGTCACGAGACCCGATGGTGCACAACGTCATCGTATCGGCGGGCTTCGATGCAGCCGACGACTGGATCGCCGAACGCGCAGGAGAAGGCGACATCGTGGTTACGGCGGACGTCCCGCTCGCCGCACGCTGTGTCGCCGCTGGCGCGCTCGTCACCGGACCGTCCGGTCGGCTCTTCGACAAAAGCAACATAGGCATGGCCTCCGCAATGCGCGACCTCGGCGCGCACTTAAGGGAAACCGGCGAAAGCAAAGGCTACAATGCAGCCTTCACGGCAAGGGACCGCTCAGCCTTCCTGGAGACACTTGACCGGCTGTGCCGCCAAGCCAAAAGATGAACGCGGAAGGACGCTGGGCCGCACGATGAAACGGACGACAAGGCTGCGACACTGGCCATTCTATGCCGCGCTTGGCTGCGCCTTGCTGAGCCTACCGATCTCCCTGGTCCTTGCTCCACGCTTTGCGCTGGAGATCACCGCCATCACATTCTTCTGCGTTTATCTCATCAAGGCGGCCGTGCGGCTCAGGCGCTTGACCGGAAGTTATCTCGAACACCATGCGCATAGCACCGACGAACCTGAAGCGGTCATTTTTCTGGTTACGCTTGCTGCGGCTGCCGTCTCGCTGCTGTCACTTTTCCCGGCGCTCAATCGGCAAGATCAGGGCTATGGCTTCGAACTGCCCCTCGCCTTTGCTTCCGTGGGACTCGGCTGGGCGACGATCCACACCATGGCGGCAATGCACTACGCGCACGTCTATTGGGTGGACGATGAGAGCCGTGATCCGATCGAGCCGGCACGCGGACTTATGTTTCCGGAAACGGACATGCCCGGCGGCTATGACTTTCTCTATTTCGCCTTCGTCATCGGCATGACTGCGCAAACATCGGACGTGGCGATCACGACAACGGCGATGCGCCGCATCAATCTGGCGCATGCCGTGGTTTCGTTCTTCTTCAACACCGTGCTGGTCGCCGCGGCGGTCAACGCCGCTGTCCAGCTGGCCGGCTGACGCCTGTCCTACTTCAAGGAGTATGTCATGAAAATCATCTCGCAAAATACTGCCTTTGGCGGCATGCAGGGCGTCTTTTCCCATGATTCGGCCGCCTGCAAGGGCGAAATGACCTTTGCCGTCTATGTGCCGCCGCAGGCGATCAGCGAGCCGCGCCCAGTCCTCTGGTATCTGTCCGGGCTTACCTGTACCCACGCGAACGTGATGGAAAAGGGCGAGTATCGGCGCATGGCCTCGGAGCTTGGCCTCATCATCGTCTGCCCGGACACCAGTCCGCGCGGCAACGATGTGCCGGACGAAGTGACCAACTGGCAGATGGGCAAGGGCGCCGGCTTCTATCTCGACGCGACGGAAATGCCCTGGGCCGAGCATTATCAGATGTACACGTACATCACGGAGGAACTGCCCGCCTTCGTCAGCCAGCATTTTCGCATGGACATGAGCCGACAGGGCATTTTCGGCCATTCGATGGGTGGGCACGGCGCAATGACCATCGCCCTCAAGAATCCTCAGCGTTTCAGGAGCTGTTCGGCCTTTGCGCCGATCGTGGAACCCTCGACCGCCGATTGGTCGATCGGTGCTTTCGAAAAGTATCTCGGCTCGGACAAGACGACCTGGCGCCAGTACGATGCCTGCGCATTGGTCAGGGACGGGGCACGCTTCCCGGAGTTCCTGATCGACCAGGGTAAGGCGGACGGATTTCTCGAGAACGGCTTGCGACCCTGGTTGTTTGAGGAGGCGATAAAGGGAACCGGAACAGGGCTGACGCTGCGGATGCATGAGCGTTACGACCATTCCTATTACTTCATTTCGACCTTCATGGACGATCATCTGAAATGGCACGCCGAGCGGCTCGGCTGAGGAACGGCCATGCGATCCCGTGGGCGTCAACGCCCACGGCAGCGCTTCTGCATGTTTCCTTAAATCGTAGCCGATTTAAGGATGAAAACGTGCAGCAATTCTAAGTGCTACAGCGTCCTTTGCGCGTCTGATAAGTCGCGCGGCGCTGTAGTCACGACATGGATTGAAAGCGTGGCTGGCCAGCCGTTTCGACCAGGCGGACACTTGACTCGGCAAGACCGTGGTGACCTTCCATGTCGATGACGAGGTGCCAATGGGCGGCCTCAGGGATGGTCATGCGCAGCGGCGATTTTCGCGCGACGCCGCCAAGAAACTGATGCTTCAACGTCTCCCGGTACCGCGTGAAGTTATCGTCGGTCATTAGCCGCACGTTGGCGACGGCGGACAGCGTCACTTCGATCGTTGTGCCGGCCCTTTGTTCCTTGAGGTCGTAGTGCGTATAGTTCACTGCTCGTTTTGTCATCGCCAACCTGGACCGGAAACCTGCATGAGAAATTTCTCACAATGCTAGCCAGTGCCACTTAACGAATGGTTTTGCACCCCGCCGCGGGGCGCTCTTGCCCAGCGATCGTCGTCCACATCTCAGCCCCGGAAATCGGCTCCATGTTCCATATCCTGCTCGTCGGCGCCGGTGGCGCGCTGGGCTCCGTGCTACGCTATCTCGTCGGCCTCTGGACGCTCCATCGGTTCGGTCCCGCCTTCCCCTTGGGCACCTTGTGCGTAAACGTCAGTGGCTCGTTCCTGATCGGCTTCCTGACGGAGTTCATCATGCGCAAGATGGGGGCGTCTGCGGAGATGCGCGTGTTCCTGATCACCGGCGTGCTTGGGGGTTACACCACCTTCTCCGCCTTCTCGCTGGATGCGATAACGCTGCTGGAACACGGCCAGCAGACGCTCGGTGTCGCCTATATCATCGCAAGTGTCACTCTTTCCATCCTTGCCGTCTTCGCCGGACTGGCCCTGATGCGCGCAATGGTCTAAAGCCAGCAATTCAAAGTGCTACAGCGTCCTTTGCGCGTCTGATAAGACGCGCGGTGCCGTAGAAGAACAGGATTTTTGCAGATGGCAGGCATAGAACACAGGCAGGTGGACGGCGACGAGGCGGGAATGCGCCTCGACCGCTGGTTCAAGGTGCATTTTCCCGGACTCGGCTTCGGACCGCTGCAGAAGCTGCTGCGCTCCGGTCAGATCCGTGTGGACGGCGCCCGCGCGAAATCCGACACGCGCGTTCAGCCGGGCCAGACGATACGCATTCCGCCTCTCGGTGTTGATGCGAAGGACACCAAGACGGGTCCGATCGGCGGTCGTGACCTGCGCCACTCACCCGATGGCGAGTTGCTGTCGCGCATGGTGCTCCACGAAGACGCCAAGGTGATCGTGCTCAATAAGCCCGCCGGGCTTGCCGTGCAGGGCGGTTCCGGCGTCAGCCGCCATGTCGATAAGATGCTTGAAGCGTGGACGAGCCAGAAGGGTGAAAAGCCGCGACTGGTGCATCGTCTCGACCGCGACACGTCGGGCGTCCTCGTCGTCGCCCGTACGCGCGGCGCAGCACAGCAATTGACCGCCGCCTTCCGCGAGCGTGACACCAAGAAGACCTATTGGGCCTTGGTCAAAGGTGTGCCGCGCAAGCGCGAGGACCGTATTTCGAGCTGGCTCGTCAAGGAGCAGACGCCGGACGGGGACCGCATGCGGATTGCCAAACACGGCGACGAAGGCGCCGATCATGCGATTTCCTATTACCGTATCGTCGAGCAAGCCGGGCAGAACCTCGCCTGGCTCGAAATGGAACCCTATACGGGCCGCACGCACCAGCTCCGCGTCCATGCCGCGCACATCGGCCATCCGATCATCGGGGATCCGAAATACTTCGAGGCGGACATCAACTGGACCTTCCCAGGCGGGATGCAGAATCGGCTGCATTTGCACGCCCGGCATATCGATATTCCGCATCCGAATGGCGGGCGCCTGAAGGTCACTGCTCCCCTGCCCCCGCACATGGTGCAGAGCTGGAACCTGCTCGGCTTCGACGAAAACACGGCCGACGGGGAAGACTGATGAAACTCGTCCTGTTCGATTGCGATGGGACGCTGGTCGACAGCGTCGGGTTGATCCACGAAGTGATGGCCCGCACCTTCGAAGCCTTTGACCATCCGCGGCCGACGACCGAAGCGACCAAGGCGATCATCGGCCTGACGCTCGACATAGCGATCGCCCGGCTGTTGGGCCGGCAACACGTCGACGATCAAGCGACCATAATGACGGCACATTACAAGGAGATCTTTGCTTCGGTGCGGGGTGAAGCGGGCTTTCAGGAGCAGCTGTTTCCCGGCATTGCCGAAATGTTGCAGACGCTCGCCACGCGTAATGAATTGCTGATCGGCGCCGTAACGGGAAAATCGCGCCGGGGCCTGACACACATCTCGGCCACCCATGGGCTAGACAAGATCTTCTTCGTTTCCCGGACCGCAGACGATTGCCCGTCGAAACCGCACCCCGCCATGGTCGTGGAATGCTGTGCGGAGGCGGGCATAGATGCGAAAGACACGATCGTCATCGGTGACGCTATCTTCGATATGCAGATGGCGAAGGCGGCCGGCGCGGATGCTCTCGGGGTCGCCTGGGGCTATGCAACCGTGCCGAACCTGATCGAAGCTGGCGCCGACCACATTGCCCACGTACCGGGAGACATAATCGAATGGATGGAGCGCAACCATGCCTGATATACGCGACGAGTTGAGCGGCGCGCTGAGCCATGAAGACCCGGTGCGGCGTGCACAAATCCAGATGCAAAAGCCGCTAGCGAAGCGCTTCTACAATGACGTGAGCATCGGTCCCGCGGACGACGGCGCTCATGCCGTGCTTCTTGACGGCCGCACGGTGCGCACGCCGGCAAGACACCCTCTTGCGGTTCCGACACGCAAGCTTGCTGACCTGTTGGCGGCCGAGTGGGATGCGCAAGCCGAGGTCATCGACCCGGCGGCAATGCCGATCACGCGCATCGTCAACACGGCGATCGACGGCGTCGCGGTCGATCATCGCGCCGTGTTCGACGACATTCTGCGCTTCGCCGGCAGCGATCTTCTCTGCTATCGCGCCGACAGTCCGGAAGGGCTCGTCGCACGACAGAACGATCTCTGGAATCCAGTCCTCGACTGGGCAGCGCAATCGCTCGGCGCCCGTTTCATTCTGATCGAGGGCGTGATCCACCAGGAACAGCCTCCAGAAGCAATCTCGGCCTATGCCGAAGGCCTGCGTGCGTTTGCGACGCCGCTCGGACTCGCTTGCCTGCATACGCTGACGACACTCACCGGATCAGCGCTGCTCGCGCTCGCCTTTGCCATGGGGCGGCTGACAGCGGAGGAAGCCTGGACCGCCGCCCATGTCGACGAGGACTGGCAGATCGAACATTGGGGAACCGATGATGAGGCCTTCCGGCGCCGCGAGAACCGCTGGCAGGAGATGCAGGCGGCCGCGACGGCGCTCGACGCCTTGAAATAGCCTCGAGCACGGCGTCGCCTGCCGTTACGACAGACAACTCACCCTACAGCGCCCGCGTGTCTTGTCAGATGCGCCAAAGACGCTGTAGCACTTTGAATTGCTGCATGTTTTATCCGTAAATCGGCTCCGATTTACGGAAACATGCAGAAAGCTAGGCGAAAAATTTGAGACCGGCGATACCGGCGACAATCAGGCCTATGCAGCCGAGACGAATGAACGTCGCCGGCTCGGCAAACAGGAAGATGCCCAACACGACGGTGCCGACAGTCCCAATGCCGGTCCATACGGCATAGGCGGTGCCAAGCGGCAGTGAACGAACAGCAATCCCAAGGAGCGCGACACTCAGGATCATCGATCCGACTGTCAGCACCGTGGGCGTAACCCTTGTAAAACCGTCGGTATATTTAAGACCGATCGCCCAGCCGATTTCGAGAATGCCGGCAAGCAGAAGGGTGAACCAGGCCATTTCAAACTCCCTTGTCTGGAGCGAGGCCGTCCCCGCGGATGTTCGGGACGATACATATCGAACCCGTGCAGCCGTCTGCATAGGCGCTCTATGCCACGGCGACTTGCGGGGAGCAAGGCACCTGCCGGCAAGCCTGCCCTGCGCGCGGGGCAGATGTCGCCTTAGATCGTTTCATTGTTTCAATGAAATAGTGAGATGATCTAACTCCTTGAGATTACGTAATTCTGGACGAAAACCGCTACGCGCTTTTCCTGGGCTGTTCTAAGAATTTCGCTCGCGCCGAAGTTTTTGCCACCACTCCAGTCGCTTGCGAAGCTCGCGCTCGAAGCCGCGCTCAGGCGGGTCGTAGAAGGTCTTGCGCCCCATCTTCTCCGGAAAATAGTCCTGCCCCGAAAATGCGTCCGGCTCGTCGTGGTCGTAACGATATCCCTCGCCGTAGCCCTCGCCCTTCATCAGCTTCGTCGGAGCATTCAGAATATGTTTCGGCGGAAGCAGCGAACCGTTTTCCTTCGCCGCACGCATTGCCGCCTTGTAGGCCGTGTAGACCGCGTTCGACTTCGGTGCCGTCGCGAGATAGACACAGGCCTCGGCCAGCGCAAGCTCGCCTTCTGGCGAGCCGAGATAATCATAGGCATCCTTGGCGGCGTTGCAGATGACGAGCGCCTGAGGATCCGCGAGACCGATGTCTTCGACGGCCATGCGGACCAGCCGCCTGCCGAGATAAAGCGGGTCCTCGCCGGCGTCGAACATGCGGCAGAGATAATAGAGCGCAGCATCGGGATCGGAGCCACGAACGGACTTGTGGAGCGCCGAGATCAGATTGTAATGCCCATCCTGGCCCTTGTCGTAGACAGGGGCACGACGCTGGACGATGTTCTGCAGAGCATTGGCATCGAAGATTTCATCCCGACGCGCCGCCCGCCAGACTTCTTCGGCGAGCGTCAGCGCGGCGCGCCCATCGCCGTCCGCCATCCGCAAGAGGCTGGCGCGGGCATCCTCGTCGAGCGGCAGCGGCTTGCCCTCCGCCTGCTCGGCGCGCCGCAAGAGTTCCTCCAGGCTCGCTGCGTCATGCGGCTTGAAAGTCAAGACACGCGCCCGTGACAGGAGTGCTGCATTGAGCTCGAAGGACGGGTTCTCCGTCGTCGCGCCGACGAGGATCACCGTTCCGTCTTCCATCACAGGCAGAAAGCTATCCTGCTGGGCCCGGTTGAAGCGGTGGATCTCGTCTACGAACAGCAGGGTCTGCCGGCCCGACATCCGTCTGGCGCGCGCAGAGTCGAACACTTTCTTGAGGTCAGCGACGCCGGAGAAGATCGCTGAAATCTGCTCGAAGGCAAGGCCAGCCTCCCCGGAGAGCAGGCGGGCGACCGTCGTCTTGCCAGTGCCTGGCGGCCCCCAAAAGATCATAGAGCCCAGCGAACCGGATGCTATCATGCGCGTAAGGGTACCATCTTCGCCGGTCAGGTGCTCCTGCCCCGTGACTTCGGCAAGCGTCCGCGGCCGCAGCCGATCGGCGAGCGGCCTCGCCGACGCCATTTCCGGTGGTTCAACTGGAGAAAACAGGTCGCTCATCGGAAGAACTGTCGGATGATCTGGCCGTCGCGCTCAATTTCGACGCGCCAGACGGATGCGTCCTCAGCCATCACGGTCTCCAGCGTCTCCGAACTGTCGATGACCGTTCCGTTGACCGAGCGGACGATGTCCTTCGGTTCGAGGCCAATACGGGCCGCCGGTGAGCCACGGTTGATCTCGGTTACGACGACACCTTGTAGGGAAGTCGGCATGCGCAACTCTTCCGCCAGCCGGGGTGAGAGATTTGCCACCACTGCACCAGCGAAAGGATTGCGCCCCTCGATCAAGCGCTCATCACGCGGCGAGGTCTCCGGTGCCTGCTCGAGCTTCAGGACGACGTCGCGCGTGTCTCCGTTGTCGGAAATCGTCACGCGCGCTTCGTGACCGATGCCGACGGTCGTCAGGCGATAACCGAGCGCGTCGGGGTGCTCGACGGCAATGCCGTTGACCGCGGTAACCACTTGCCCGGACTCGATGCCAGCGGCTGCGGCCGGACCGTCCGCGGCGACGGCAGTGACCAGTGCGCCGCGTGCCCGGTCGAGCCCGAGCGCCTCGGCCACCTCGGACGTGACAGGTTCAAAGGTCGCGCCGAGGAAGGGACGGATGAAGGAGCCGCCGCCGCCCTCCGCGGACGCGACAAAGACCTTGACCAGATTGGCGGGAATAGCGAAGCCGACGCCGTTGGAGCCACCGCCCCTCGAAAAGATCGCCGTATTGATGCCGATCAGTTGCCCGTTCATGTCGATCAGACCACCGCCGGAATTGCCTGGATTGATGGCGGCGTCCGTCTGAATAAAGAAGCCGAAGTCACCGGAGGTAATCTGGTTACGGGCGAGCGCCGATACGATGCCGCTCGTGACCGTCTGGCCGACGCCGAACGGATTGCCCATCGCGAGAACCAGATCGCCCACCTCGACGGCGTCGGAATCGCCGATGGGAATGATGTCGAACGGCCCGTCCGACTGGATCTTCAGAACGGCCAGGTCCAGCCGGTCATCCTTGAGCATGATCTTGCAGGGAAATTCACGACCGTCGGCAAGCGCGACCTTGATGTCGTCAGCGCCCTCGATAACGTGGTTGTTCGTGACGACGACGCCGTTCCGACCGACGATCACGCCCGACCCGAGCGACGACTGTTTTTCGGTCCTGTTCGGCATGCGTTGGCCGAAGAACTCTTCGAAGAAGGGATCACCGGCAAAAACCGACCGCCGCTCGACGACCCGTTCGGCATAGACGTTCACCACGGCATTCGCCGTCTGCTTGACCAGAGGCGCAAAGGAAAGCTGCATCTCGGCGCGGGATTCGGGCACGACCTTCGCGTCCTGCGCCACCGCCGGAACGGACAGTCCAACCGCAAGGACAAGCGGA
The DNA here is from genome assembly GCF_030124325.1 of Sinorhizobium sp. 8-89. Classification (GTDB taxonomy): domain Bacteria; phylum Pseudomonadota; class Alphaproteobacteria; order Rhizobiales; family Rhizobiaceae; genus Sinorhizobium. Next base: position 889,384 of record NZ_JASKLR010000001.1, on the reverse strand, counting down.
ACCAATGCTCGACGGCCAAAGATCATGTAGCACTTCTCCCTTTCGTTGCCGCTACGTTCAGATAGGATTTCGTGAGAAAAAAGGCAAACGGCTGAACGGGGTAACACTCACGGCCAACGCACGAAAACGTGGTCCCGCGGACCTTTTCCAGTGATTGAAACTCTGATCATCTGGGTTCAGGACCTAATATCTTATGTCAGCCATCGTTATCGAGGAAGTACCATGCCTGCCTACCGCCCGCCGTGTATCGCTGCGTCAGAGATAACGCCCGAACGCTTCTTCCTCAATCGAAGGACATTTCTTACGGCCGCAGCCGGCGGGTTGGTCCTGGGTGGGGCGACGGCCGCGGGTGCGGCCGCGCTCAAGGCCTCGGCGAGCCCGTACAAGATCGATGAGGCCATGACGCCTGAGGAAGACGTAACGAGCTACAACAACTACTACGAATTCGGCACTGGCAAAGGTGATCCAGCCGCCAATGCCGGGGCGTTCAAGCCGTCGCCCTGGGCGGTGAAAGTCGACGGCCTGGTTGGCAAGCCGAAGGAATTCGGGCTTGAGGAGCTTCTGGCCTTCCCCCTTGAAGAGCGGATCTATCGCATGCGCTGTGTCGAGGCCTGGTCGATGGTCATCCCGTGGATCGGCTTTCCGCTGGCGGCACTTCTCGACAAGGTCGAACCGCTCGGGAGCGCCAAATACGTCGCCTTCGAGACCGTCGTAAGGCCTGAGGAAATGCCCGGCCAGGCCGGCTATTTCCAGCCGCTGGAATGGCCCTATCGCGAAGGCCTGCGGCTGGACGAGGCACGACACCCGCTGACGATCCTTTCGGTCGGACTTTATGGCAAGACCCTGCCGAACCAGAATGGCGCGCCGATCCGGCTGGTGGTGCCGTGGAAGTACGGCTTCAAGGGGATCAAGTCGATCGTTCGAATCTCACTGACCGAGACGGCGCCGCCCTGCACGTGGAATCTCAGCGCTCCGACCGAGTACGGCTTCTACGCCAATGTGAACCCTGCCGTCGATCACCCGCGCTGGAGCCAGGCAACGGAGAATCGCATCGGCGAAGGCGGCTTCTTCGGCGCCAATCGGCGCGACACGCTCCCCTTCAACGGGTATGGAGAGGAAGTCGCCAGCCTCTATTCCGGTATGGATCTAGGAGCGAATTTCTGACGATGGCCATCCTCCCCGCCCTGCCGAAGCGCTTCCATGGTCCGTCCGTCTGGGTGCTCTACGCGCTCGGCTTCGGTCCGGCGATATCGGCCTTCTATCTTGGCGCAACAGGACAGCTGCCCGGCAACGCCGTCAAGGAGTTCGAGCATCTGCTGGGCCTTTGGGCGCTTCGCTTCCTGGTCGCGACGCTGACGATCACGCCGATCCGTGATCTTTTCGGCATAAACTGGCTGCGATACCGTCGCGCGCTCGGCCTGCTCGCCTTCTACTATGCTCTGATGCACTTTCTGGCCTATATGGTGCTGGACCAGACGCTGCGAATTCAGCCGATCATCGCCGATATAGCTCGCCGGCCTTTCATAACCATAGGCATGGCTGCGCTCGCGATGTTGCTTCCCCTTGCGCTCACGTCGAACAATTGGTCGATCCGCAGGCTCGGACCACGATGGAACAAGCTTCATCGACTGGCCTATGTGATAGCGGCTGCCGGCGCTCTTCATTTCGCCATGGCTGTGAAGGTGGTGGGGCCGGAGCAGGTGCTTTATCTCGCCCTCGTCACCCTGCTCCTTGGGTGGCGGGCGGTGCGAACGCGTTTCCTTCGCTGGAAGCGTCAGCAGGCAGTCCCAACTCGTTCCGCAATGGAAAAAGCGGCCGGGTGACAATCACCCGGCCGCTCAGTTTCTTCGATCGCTTCCTGCAGCGCCACGCGTCTTACCGGGCGCGCAAAAGGTTCTGTAGCATTTTGAATTGCTGCATGTTTTTATCCTTTTATCGGCTCCGATCTAAGGAACATGCGGTAGCGATCAGGCTGCTTCGGCCGCCTCGGCTTCGGCTGCAACGCGAGCACGGTCCTTCGCACCCTTGGCATCGACATCGCGGTCAACGAATTCGATGACGGCGAGAGCGGCGTTGTCGCCATGACGGAAGCCTGCCTTCATGATGCGCAGGTAGCCGCCGTTGCGGGTGGCGTAACGCGATGCGATCGTGTCGAACAGCTTCGAGACGACGGCGGCGTCGCGGATCTGCGAGATCGCCTGACGGCGGGCATGCAGGTCGCCGCGCTTGCCGAGCGTGACAAGCTTTTCGACGATCGGACGGATTTCCTTTGCCTTCGGCAGGGTCGTGACGATCTGTTCGTGTTCGATCAGCGAAGCTGCCATGTTGGCAAACATCGCCTTGCGGTGGCTGGCGGTTCTATTCAGCTTGCGGCCGGCTTTACCGTGGCGCATGGCTATTCTCCTTTACTTGCAGGCATCCGCCCGCAGTCTAAAACGGCGCGTATATCCCGCTGAGAGCCGAAGGCTTGAAGCGATAAATACGCAGTTAAACTCTCTAAGGCCAGCTTCACGCGTTCTCTCGAACGCGTGCGGCCTTAGTACTGGTCTTCGTAACGCTTGGCGAGATCTTCGATGTTCTCAGGCGGCCAGGACGGCACTTCCATGCCGAGGTGCAGGCCCATGGAAGCGAGAACTTCTTTGATTTCGTTCAGCGACTTGCGACCAAAATTCGGTGTGCGGAGCATTTCTGCTTCGGTCTTCTGAATGAGGTCGCCGATATAGACGATGTTGTCGTTCTTCAGGCAGTTGGCCGAACGGACGGAGAGTTCCAGTTCGTCGACCTTCTTGAGAAGCGCCGGGTTGAAGGCGAGTTCGGTGACTGCCTCTTCCTCTGCTTCCTTGTGCGGCTCTTCGAAGTTGACGAAGACCGACAGCTGGTCCTGAAGGATGCGCGCCGCAAAGGCGATCGCATCTTCACCGGTGACAGAGCCATCGGTTTCGATGGACATCGTCAGCTTGTCATAGTCGAGAACCTGGCCTTCACGGGTGTTTTCCACCTTGTAAGAGACCTTCTTGACCGGAGAGTACAGGCTGTCGACCGGAATGAGGCCAATCGGCGCATCTTCCGAGCGGTTGCGGTCAGCCGGCACATAGCCCTTGCCGTTGTTTACGGTGAACTCCATGCGGATTTCCGCGCCCTCGTCGAGGGTGCAGATCACATGGTTCGGGTTGAGGATCTCGATGTCGCCAACCGTCTGAATGTCACCGGCCGTAACGACGCCCGGGCCCTGCTTGCGCACGACCATGCGCTTTGCGTCGTCGCCATCCATCTTGATGGCGATTTCCTTGATATTGAGCACGATGTCGGTCACGTCTTCCCGGACGCCCGGGATCGAGGAGAACTCGTGCAGCACGCCGTCGATCTGCACCGCGGTAACAGCAGCACCGCGCAGCGACGACAGAAGCACGCGGCGAAGCGCGTTACCAAGCGTCAGGCCAAAGCCGCGCTCAAGCGGCTCCGCGACCAACGTTGCCTTGGTGCGGCCGGAGGAGGCGAACTCCACCTTGTTCGGCTTGATCAATTCCTGCCAATTTTTCTGGATCATGTTTTCTGCCTTCCGTTCGTTGCCACCATCCAATCGTGACAACCGAGCCCCGAAGTCCGGGAGAGCGCCTGAACGCCCTCACCGGGATGTTGAATGCATATGATCAGACGCGGCGCTTCTTGCGCGGGCGGCAGCCGTTGTGCGGGATCGGGGTCACATCGCGGATCGACGTGATCATGAAGCCCGCAGCCTGGAGCGCGCGAAGTGCGGACTCACGACCCGAACCCGGACCGCAAACTTCCACTTCCAGCGACTTCATGCCGTGCTCCTGAGCCTTCTTGGCGCAGTCTTCAGCCGCGATCTGAGCGGCAAACGGGGTCGACTTACGCGAACCCTTGAAACCCTTTGCACCGGCGGACGACCAGGCAATTGCATTGCCCTGTGCGTCGGTGATGGTGATCATCGTGTTGTTGAACGACGAATTGACGTGTGCGACGCCAGACGTGATGTTCTTGCGCTCGCGGCGGCGAACGCGGGTGGCTTCCTTGGCCATTGGATCCCTTTCTTAGATCTCTGCACCGCCGTAATTCCAGCGGCTCCACCGGGAAAAGGATTGTTCGTCCCCTGCCCTGCATCTTCACTTCTTGCCGAACCGGCGCGCCGGCTCGACGGATTTTTCGCGACGCCGATACCGGCCCGCGACGGTCGGGCAGATCGCCCTCCCAAACTGCAAAAGGAGGCCGGCGCACGACGCCAGCCTCCCGCCTTCCCTTTTCGGGAAATTACTTCTTCTTGCCGGCGATCGCCTTTGCCGGACCCTTGCGGGTGCGGGCGTTGGTGTGCGTGCGCTGACCGCGCACCGGCAGACCGCGACGATGGCGAAGGCCACGGTAGCAGCCGAGATCCATCAGGCGCTTGATGTTCATCGAGGTTTCGCGACGCAGATCGCCCTCGACCTGGTAGTCACGGTCGATCGTTTCACGGATCTGAAGGACCTCAGCATCCGTCAACTGATGCACGCGGCGATCAGCCGGAATACCGACCTTCTCGATGATTTCCTGTGCGAATTTCGTGCCGATCCCGTGAATATACGTCAGCGCGATGACGACGCGCTTTGCGGTCGGGATGTTGACGCCAGCGATACGTGCCACGTCTATTCTCCTTGCGTTCCAGTTGCCATCCGGCAATAGGTGCTTCGTTACGCGACCTCGAAGAGCCGCACGTTAATTGAGGTTCGAGACACGTCAAAAACGACCGTACCCGGACTTCATTGCTTTGAAGACCGCGCCGATCGCTTCTCATGTCGCGAGTTGACGCTGTCTTTGGAGGAATCGGCCGGAAAAGTCAACTCCCCCGGTGGTTCCATTTTGGCAAAGACAAATGTCTAAGCCAGAATCTTCTCGATTTCGGCGGTTACCGTATTCACGTCCGCCATGCCGTCCACAGTCTTCAACTGGCCTGTACCGGCATAGTATTCCGACAGCGGAGCCGTCTTTTCGCGGTATTCCGTCAGGCGGCGCTTGAAGGCTTCCGGATTGTCGTCGGAGCGAACGGTTCCGCCCGCCGCGACAGTTTCCGCTACGCGATTCTCCATCCGCCGCACAAGAGCTGCCTCATCGACTTTCAGCTCGATGACGGCATCGAGTTTCAGGCCCTTGCTTTCAAGCATCAGGTCCAGCGCCACGGCCTGCGGCACGGTGCGCGGATAACCGTCGAGGATGAACCCCTTGGCGCAGTCCGGCGCATCGATACGATCAGAGACGATTTCATTGACGATTTCGTCGGAAACGAGCTGGCCGGCATCCATGACCGCCTTTGCCCGCTTGCCCACTTCAGTCGCCTGAGCCACGGCCGCCCGCAGCATGTCGCCTGTGGAAAGCTGCGGAATGCCGTATCTCTCCGTCAGAAGCTTGGCCTGTGTTCCTTTGCCAGCACCCGGCGGTCCCAAAAAAATCAGTCTCATCGTCCCCTCTTTCCTCCGCGCAGCTTCGACTTCTTGATCAGCCCCTCATATTGCTGAGCAATAAGGTGACCCTGGATCTGTGCTACCGTATCAAGGGTCACGCTGACAACAATCAAAAGCGACGTACCACCAAGGTAGAACGGCACGCCGGTCTGCGAGATGAGGATTTCGGGCAGGATGCATACGAAGATCAGATAGATCGCGCCGATGACCGTGATGCGCGTCAACACAAAATCGATGTATTCGGCCGTGCGCTCACCCGGGCGAATGCCCGGAATGAAGCCGCCATGCTTCTTCAGATTGTCCGCCGTGTCCTTCGGATTGAACACGATCGCGGTGTAGAAGAAGGCGAAGAAGGCAATCATTGCGCCGTAGAGCAGCATATAGAGCGGCTGGCCGTGACCAAGCGCAGTGACGATCGCCGTCGCCCAGCCGGGCAGCGTTGCCGTGTTGGCAAAACCAGCCAGCGTCGCCGGCAGAAGCAGCAGCGAGGAAGCAAAGATCGCCGGGATGACGCCCGAGGTGTTGAGCTTCAGCGGCAGGTGCGACGTATCGCCCTGGAACATCCGGTTGCCGACCTGGCGCTTCGGATACTGGATCAGCAGGCGACGCTGCGCGCGCTCGACGAACACGATCAGCGCGATCACAGCCACGACCATGACGATGATCGCGAGAATGAGCGGGGTCGAGAGTGCGCCTGTGCGGCCAAGTTCGAGCGTACCGGCCAGCGCCGACGGAAGCGCCGCAACGATACCGGCAAAGATGATAAGCGAGATGCCGTTGCCGATGCCGCGCGAAGTGATCTGCTCACCGAGCCACATCAGGAACATCGTACCGCCGAGAAGCGAAATCACGGTGGAGATCCGGAAAAACCAACCCGGATCGCCCACTAGGCCACTGCCGCTCTCGAGGCCGATGGCAATGCCATACGCCTGCATCGCGCCAAGAAGCACCGTGCCGTAGCGGGTGTACTGGTTGATGATCTTGCGGCCCTGCTCGCCTTCTTTCTTCAATTGCTCGAGCGCCGGAACTACCGACGTCATCAGCTGTACGATGATCGAGGCGGAAATGTAGGGCATGATGCCGAGCGCGAAGATCGCCATGCGCTCTACTGCACCGCCCGAGAACATGTTGAAGAGCCCCAGAATGCCGCCGCTCTGCCCCTGGAAGGCCTGCGCAAACGCTTCCGGGTTGAGGCCGGGCAGCGGGATATAGGTGCCGAGACGGTAAACCAGAAGGGCACCAAGCGTGAACCAGAGGCGCTTTTTCAGATCTTCCGCTTTGGCGAAAGTCGAAAAATTCAGGTTCGAGGCGAGCTGTTCCGCTGCAGAAGCCATGCGATTCTCCGCGTACCAAATTTCGGAATCAGCGGGAAAACCCGGTCAGTTCCGGAAAGAGTAAGTTTTCGTCTTGGAAAACCGGACGCGAGGCGATTGTCGCTGCAATCGGATGCCTCACCGTGGTTTCCGCTATGCCCGCCGCGGCGAGCGATTCGCCGCTTCGAACGTGAGGCTCACATATGGGAGCAAAACCGCCCGGAGTGAAGCACCCCGGGCGGTTCATCAGTCATATTATTCCGCGGCTGCTGCGAGCAGCTTGATCGAACCACCGGCCTTCTCGATTTTCTCCATCGCCGACTTGGAAGCGCCGGCAACTTCGAGCGAGACCTTGGCCTTCAGTTCACCGTCGGCGAGAACGCGGACGCCGTCCTTGGCACGACGGATAACGCCGGCAGCCTTGAGCGCAGCCGCATCGACCGTCTTCGACGCGTCGAGCTTCTTGGCGTCGACGGCTGCCTGGATGCGACCGAGCGACACAACAACGAACTCCGAAGCGAAGATGTTGTTGAAGCCGCGCTTCGGCAGACGACGGTAGATGGGCATCTGGCCGCCTTCGAAGCCGTTGATGGCAACGCCCGAGCGAGCCTTCTGACCCTTCACACCACGGCCGCCGGTCTTGCCTGAGCCGGAACCGATACCGCGACCAAGACGCTTGCGGTTCTTTGTCGAGCCTTCGTTGTCCTTGATTTCATTCAGTTTCATTTCTGGATCCCCCTCACTTCTCGTCGACGACGCGAACGAGGTGCTGGACGGCCCGGATCATGCCGCGAACGGCCGGAGTGTCTTCCAGCGTGCGAACCCGGTGCATCTTGTTGAGGCCCAGGCCGATGAGCGTCTGACGCTGTACGGCCGGGCGGCGAATGGGGCTACCGATCTGTTCGACGGTAATCGTCTTCTTGGCAACTTCTTTCTTAGCCATCTGTCAGCTCCCTTATTCTTCGGAAGCAGCGCCGGCGGCAACGCGACGAGACTGGAGCGTGGCGTACTTCATGCCGCGCTGCGCCGCGATGTCCTTCGGGTGCATCTGGTTCTTGAGCGCGTCGAAAGTCGCGCGAACCATGTTGTAGGGGTTCGACGAACCGGTCGACTTGGCGACGACGTCGTGAACGCCGAGCGTTTCAAAGACGGCGCGCATCGGGCCACCGGCGATGATACCGGTACCGGCCTTGGCCGACCGCAGAAGCACCTTGCCGGCGCCGTGACGGCCATGGACGTCGTGATGCAGGGTGCGGCCACCACGAAGGGGCACGAAGATCAGGTCGCGCTTTGCAGCTTCCGTCGCCTTGCGGATGGCTTCCGGCACTTCACGCGCCTTGCCATGACCGAAGCCAACACGGCCCTTCTGGTCGCCAACGACGACGAGGGCTGCGAAACCGAAACGACGACCGCCCTTCACCACCTTGGCGACGCGGTTGATTGCGACGAGCTTATCGACAAATTCGCTGTCGCGCTCTTCGCGGCTCTGGCGATCTTCGCGAGAACCTCTTTTTTCTTGTGCCATTGTCCTCTTCCTTTTTCTTTTCCGGGTGCAATCGGCAGATTGACGAAAGCCGCCTCACTTCCTTGGAAATCGAAGCGGCTGGTAGATTTGCGAAGCCGGGTCTTCGCCCGGACATGACTGCCCGGGCGATGAACCTTAGAAGTTCAGGCCGCCTTCGCGAGCTGCCTCGGCCAGCGCCTTGATGCGGCCGTGGTAGATGAAGGCGCCGCGGTCAAAGACAACGTCCTTGACGCCCGCCTCGGATGCGCGCTCCGCAAGGAGCTTGCCGACAGCCGTAGCTGCCGCAGTATCAGCGCCGGTCTTCAGCGAAGACCGCAGATCCGTGTCGAGGGTCGATGCGGAGGCAATGGTCTTGCCGGCAACATCATCGATGATCTGCGCGTAGATGTTCTTCGACGAGCGATGAACCGACAGGCGCGGACGGCCGTTGGCGACCGCCTTGATTTGACGGCGCACGCGGCTGGCGCGACGCACAAGAGTATCTTTCCTGCTAGCCATTTCGCGTGATCCTTACTTCTTCTTGCCTTCTTTGCGGACAATCCGCTCTTCGGCATACTTGACACCCTTGCCCTTGTAGGGCTCGGGGCCACGGTATTCGCGGATTTCCGCAGCTACCTGGCCGACCTGCTGCTTGTTGATGCCGGAGACGACGATTTCCGTCGGCTTCGGAACAGCGATCGTGATGCCTTCCGGCGTCTGGTAGACCACGTCGTGGCTGAAACCGAGCGCCAGCTGCAGGTTCTTGCCCTGCATGGACGCGCGGTAACCGACGCCGTTGATCTCGAGCTTCCGCTCGTAACCGTCCTTCACGCCCTTGAAGATGTTCTCGATCATCGTGCGGGACATGCCCCACTTCGAACGAGCATCCTTGCTCTCATTGAGCGGCTGAACGAGAACCGCATTGTTTTCGAGCTTCACCGAAACTTCGTCGTTTGCGACGAAGAACAGTTCGCCCTTCGGACCCTTCGCCGTTACCTTCTGGCCATCAACGCTAGCCGTGACGCCTGCCGGAACTTGAACGGGTTTCTTACCGATACGAGACATTTTTATACCTGTCTGTTCGCTATGGAGATCCTGCTCGGCCTTAGAAGACCGAGCAAAGAACCTCGCCACCAACATTCTGTTCGCGTGCCTGATGATCGGCCATCACGCCCTTCGGGGTCGAAAGGATGGTGATGCCGAGGCCGTTCGCGACCTGCGGAATGGACTTGACCGAGACATACACCCGGCGGCCCGGCTTGGAGACGCGTGCGATCTCGCGGATCACGGACGAGCCTTCGTAGTATTTCAGTTCGATGTTCAGCTCGGACTTGCCGTTGCCGAATTCGACTTCGGAGTATCCGCGGATGTAGCCTTCAGCCTGAAGAACATCCAGAACGCGTGCGCGAAGCTTGGAAGCCGGCGTCGAAACGCTGGACTTGCGGCGAGCAGCGCCGTTACGGATACGGGTGAGCATATCGCCCAAGGGATCAGTCATTGCCATGTGCCCGTCTCCTTACCAGCTCGACTTGACGATGCCCGGCACCTTGCCGAGATTGCCCAGTTCGCGAAGCGCAATACGCGACATACGAAGTTTGCGATAATAGGCACGCGGGCGGCCGGTCACTTCGCAGCGGTTGCGGATGCGGGTCTTGGAGCCATCACGTGGCAGTTCTGCCAGCTTGAGGGTTGCCTTGAACCGCTCTTCGATCGGCAGAGACTGGTTCATGATGATTGCCTTGAGAGCGGCACGCTTGGAGGCCTGCCCGGCAACCAGTTTGCGGCGGCGCTTGTTCTTTTCAACTGCGCTCGTTTTCGCCATAACAGTTATCCTTCTTTACGCTTGTCGTTACGGATTACTGACGGAACGGGAAGTTGAACTCTGTAAGCAGAGCGCGTGCTTCGTCGTCGTTAGTTGCCGTCGTGCAAACGATGATGTCCATGCCCCACATCTGATCAACCTTGTCGTAGTTGATCTCAGGGAACACAATGTGCTCCTTGACGCCCATGGCAAAGTTGCCACGACCATCGAAGGACTTCGGATTGAGGCCGCGGAAGTCGCGAACACGCGGAAGAGCGATGTTCACGAGACGATCCAGGAACTCGTACATCCGAACGCCGCGCAGGGTAACCTTGGCGCCAATCGGCATGCCTTCGCGCAGCTTGAAGCCGGCGATGGAGTTGCGAGCGCGGGTGATCACCGGCTTCTGGCCAGCAATCGCGGCGAGGTCGGCAGCTGCTACGGACGGCTTCTTCGAGTCGCCCGTTGCTTCGCCAACACCCATGTTGATGACGATCTTGTCGAGACGCGGGATCTGCATTTCGTTGGCGTAGGAGAACTTCTCCTGCATCGCCTTGCGGATGCGCTCTACGTATTCCTTCTTGAGCCGCGGCTCATAAGCGGTCTTAGCCATCGATCACTTCTCCCGAACGCTTGGCCACGCGGACCTTCTTGTCACCATCGATCTTGAAACCGACGCGGGTCGGCTTGCCGTCCTTCGGATCGGCGACCGCGATGTTCGAAAGGTGAATCGGGGCTTCCTTGTTGATGATGCCGGCTTCCTGGCTCTGGGTCTGGCGCTGGTGACGCTTCACCATGTTGACGCCACGCACGACAGCCCGGTCTTCCTTCGGCATGACCTGAATTACTTCGCCGGTACGGCCCTTGTCCTTACCGGTGAGAACGACGACCTTGTCGCCTTTGCGAATCTTTTGCATCTCTCAACGCTCCCTTAGAGTACTTCCGGAGCCAGCGAGATGATCTTCATGTGGTTCTTGGCGCGGAGTTCGCGCGGAACCGGTCCGAAGATACGGGTGCCGATCGGCTCTTTCTTGTTATCGATAAGAACGGCTGCGTTGGTGTCGAAGCGGATGACACTGCCATCCGGACGGCGGATGTCCTTCGCAGTGCGAACGACAACAGCCTTCATGACGTCACCCTTCTTCACGCGGCCGCGCGGAATGGCTTCCTTGATCGAAACGACAATGATGTCGCCGATCGACGCATACTTGCGCTTGGAGCCGCCCAGCACCTTGATGCACATGACACGACGTGCGCCGGAATTATCCGCCACGTCGAGGTTTGTTTGCATCTGAATCATGTCAGGTCGCCTTCTTGTTGTTACCAGGCCGGTTGGGTCGAAACCCCCTCGCCCGGCTTATTGTGCTCATCTCAAAGCAAAAAGAACGCCCGGACTCGAGCGTTCCTCTGCTTCAATTGCGTGCTTCATACAGATATTTGCCCGAGACGCAAGGGTCTCGGGGACAAAACCTGCAGAAATCAAGCCTGGGCGGAAACGACCGTCCAGCGCTTATCCTTCGAGATCGGCGCGCATTCCTCGATGGAAACGACATCGCCGACCTTGTACTGGTTGTTCTCGTCGTGGGCCTTGTACTTCTTGGAACGACGGACGGTCTTCTGGAGGATCGGGTGCGCAAAGCGGCGCTCGACCCTGACGACGATGGTCTTGTCGTTCTTGTCGCTTACGACGGTGCCCTGCAGAATGCGTTTCGGCATATTTTGTGGTCCTTAGGCCTTGGCTTCTGCCGCCTTCTGGCGGGCAATTGTTTTGATGCGTGCGATGTCCTTGCGGACTTCGTTGACACGCGAAGACTTCTCGAGCTGGCCGGTTGCCTTCTGGAAGCGCAGGTTGAACTGCTCCTTCTTCAGCTTGGCAAGCTCTTCATTGAGTTGATCGGCGCTCAGAGCGCGAACATCTGCGGCTTTCATGAGCTTCACTCCTTACTCTGCGATACGCTGCACGAAGCGCGTCTTGACAGAGAGCTTGGCAGCGCCAAGACGAAGTGCCTCACGGGCGAGTTCTTCGCTGACACCATCGATCTCGAACATCATACGGCCGGGCTTGACCTTGCATGCCCAGTATTCGACCGAACCCTTACCCTTACCCATGCGGACTTCGGTCGGCTTGGCGGTGACCGGAACATCCGGGAACACACGTATCCAAACGCGGCCGGCGCGCTTCATGTGGCGGGTGATCGCGCGGCGGGCCGCTTCGATCTCACGGGCGTTGACGCGGTTCGGTTCCTGAGCCTTCAGGCCGAATTCGCCGAAGGCGAGATCAGAACCGCCCTTGGCTACGCCCTTGATGCGGCCCTTGAACTGCTTGCGATACTTCGTACGCTTTGGCTGCAACATTTTTTTACTTCTCCGATATTGGCTGCCAAACGCGAATGTTACGCGTTTTCACGACGGCGGTCACGATCGCGGTCGCGATCACGGCTGCCAGGGCCCTGGTTGTCACTCTCGGTCGCGCGACGCTCGGAAGCCATCGGATCGTGCTCAAGGATTTCGCCCTTGAAGATCCAGACCTTGATTCCGCAGATACCGAAAGCGGTTTCCGCTTCGGCCGTGCCATAGTCGATGTCCGCACGCAGAGTGTGCAGCGGAACGCGGCCTTCGCGGTACCATTCGGTACGTGCGATTTCCGCACCGCCGAGACGACCGGCGCAGGTGATCTTGATGCCTTCGGCGCCAAGCCGCATGGCCGACTGAACAGCACGCTTCATCGCACGGCGGAAAGCCACACGGCGCTCGAGCTGCTGAGCGATCGACTGGGCAACGAGGGTTGCGTCAACTTCCGGCTTGCGAACTTCAACGATGTTGAGGTGCGTTTCGGAGTTGGTCATCTCGGAAAGCTTCCTGCGCAGCTTTTCGATGTCGGCGCCCTTCTTGCCGATGATCAGGCCCGGACGAGCCGAGTGGATCGTGACGCGGCACTTCTTGTGAGGGCGCTCGATCACGACCTTGGCGATACCGGCAGCCTTCAGCTCTTCCATCAGGTATGCACGGATCTTCAGGTCTTCGTGAAGCAGCTGACCGTATTCCGCGTTGTCCGCGAACCAACGGCTATCCCAGGTCCGGTTGATGCCGAGTCGGAAACCGATCGGATTAATCTTCTGGCCCATTATGCGGCCTCCCCTTTGGCTTCCACTTCACGAACAACGATCGTCAAGTGAGCGAACGGCTTTTCGATACGCGATGCACGGCCGCGACCACGGGCGTGGAAGCGCTTCATCACGATCGACTTGCCAACGTAAGCTTCTGCGACGATGAGCGAATCAACGTCGAGATCGTGGTTGTTCTCAGCGTTTGCGATCGCAGATTCAAGCGTCTTTTTAACGGTATCTGCTATGCGCTTGCGCGAGAACTCGAGTTCGGCCAGAGCGCGGTCAACCTTCTTGCCGCGGATCATCGCAGCAACGAGGTTGAGCTTCTGGGGGCTGACGCGGATCGTGCGCGCAATTGCCTGCGCCTCATTATCCTTCAGCCGGCGTTCGGCTTTTGCCTTGCCCATTGTTACTTCCTCTTTGCCTTCTTGTCCGCGCCATGACCGTAGTAGGTCCGGGTCGGAGAGAATTCACCAAACTTATGTCCGACCATGTCTTCGTTGACGCTGACCGGGACGTGCTTGCTGCCGTTGTAGACGCCGAAGGTGAGGCCGACAAACTGCGGAAGGATCGTGGAGCGCCGGCTCCAAATCTTGATCACTTCGTTACGACCGCCTTCCCGGACCTTCTCAGCCTTCTTGAGAAGATAACCGTCAACGAACGGACCTTTCCATACTGAACGAGTCATTCGAGACTTCCTCTCTTACTTCTTCTTCTGGTGACGCGAGCGCATGATGAACTTGTCGGTCGACTTGTTGGAGCGCGTGCGCTTACCCTTCGTCGGCTTACCCCACGGGGTAACCGGGTGACGGCCACCGGAGGTGCGGCCTTCACCACCGCCGTGCGGGTGGTCAACCGGGTTCATGACGACGCCGCGAACGTGCGGCTTCTTACCGCGCCAGCGCGAACGACCAGCCTTGCCGTCATTGATGTTGCCGTGATCGGGGTTCGATACAGCGCCGATCGAAGCAAGGCAAGAGCCGTGCACCAAGCGCTGCTCGCCCGAGTTGAGGCGAAGGATCGCCATGCCCTGGTCGCGGCCGACGAGCTGCGCGTAGGTTCCGGCGGAGCGGGCCATCTGGCCGCCCTTGCCCGGCTTCATCTCCACGTTGTGGATGATGGAACCAACCGGAATGAACTGCAGCGGCATCGTGTTGCCGGGCTTGACGTCAACGGCCTTCTCCGAAGCGATGACCTTGTCCCCGGCGGCAAGGCGCTGCGGAGCGAGGATGTAGGCCTGTTCGCCGTCAGCATAGTTGACAAGCGCGATGAAGGCGGTGCGGTTCGGGTCATATTCCAGACGCTCGACCGTGCCTTCAACGTCGAACTTGCGACGCTTGAAGTCGACCAGACGGTAGGACCGCTTGTGACCGCCGCCCTGGAAGCGGACGGTGATGCGGCCCAGGTTGTTGCGACCGCCCTTGGAGGACAGGCCCTCGGTCAACGCCTTGACCGGCTTGCCCTTGTAGAGGCCGGACCGATCTACGATGACCAGCTGACGCTGGCTCGGGGTCGTCGGATTGAAACTTTTCAATGCCATTTTCTTGTTCCCTTTTGGGTTTTTACCCTAATGGGCCTATCCGTTAGAGACCGGTGGAGACGTCGATGGACTGACCTTCGGCGAGCGTAACGATCGCCTTCTTCACGTCCTTCTGCTTCCCGGCAAAACCGCGGAAACGCTTCAGCTTACCCTTGCGGAGGAGCGTGTTCACGGCCGTGACCTTGACGCCGAACAGCGCTTCGACAGCGGCCTTGATTTCAGGCTTCGAAGCACCCTTGGCGACGTTGAAGACGACTTGGTTCTGTTCGGAAACCAGCGTCGACTTTTCAGTGATCGAGGGAGACACGATCACGTCGTAGTGGCGAAGATCCGTCATTTGAACCGCTCCTCCAGAGCTTCTACGGCAGCCTTGGAAAGCACGAGCTTGCCGCGGCGCAGAATGTCGTAAACGTTGATGCCCTGAACCGGCAGAACGTCCACGTTGGGGATGTTCTGGGCGGCGAGCTTGAAGTTGCTCTCGATTTCGGCGCCGCCGATGATCAGAGCATTGGTGAGGCCGAGCGACGCGAATACGCCGGCGAGAGCCTTCGTCTTTGCTTCCTTGGCGACGAGATCGTCGACGACGATGATCTCTTCAGCCTTCAGCTTGGCCGATAGCGCATGGCGCAGGCCGAGCGCACGGACCTTCTTCGGAAGGTCATGGGCGTGGCTGCGGACAACCGGGCCATGAGCCTTGCCGCCGCCGCGGAACTGCGGAGCACGAGCGGAGTGGTGGCGGGCGCGGCCCGTACCCTTCTGCTTGTACATCTTGGCGCCGGTGCGCGAAACTTCTGCGCGGCCCTTTGCCTTGTGCGTGCCCTGCTGCTTCTTGGCGAGCTGCCAGCGAACGACGCGGGCGATGATGTCTTCACGGGGTTCGAGGCCGAAAATGGCGTCAGAAAGGGAAACCTTTCCCGCGTCCTTGCCCTCGAGGGTTTTGACGGTGAGATCCATAATTCGGCTCCCTTACTTCGATGCTTCGGCGCGCACGCCGGCGGGGCGCGGAGCGCTTTCCGGAATGCCTGACTTGATTGCGTCGCGAACGACGATCCAGGCACCCTTGGAGCCGGGGACTGCACCCTTGACCAGGATCAGGCCACGGTCTTCGTCCGTCGATACGACTTCCAGGTTCTGGGTGGTAACGCGGGTCTGGCCCATGTGGCCGGCCATGCGCTTGCCCTTCCAAACACGGCCCGGATCCTGGTTGGAACCGGTAGAACCATGCGAGCGGTGCGACACAGAAACGCCGTGGGTGGCGCGCAGACCGCCGAAGTTATGGCGCTTGATGGCGCCGGCAAAACCCTTACCGATCGTCGTCCCGGTCACGTCGACGAGCTGGCCCGCGACGAAGTGGCTGGCCGTCAGCTCGGAGCCGACGTCGATCATGTTGTCCGCGGAAACGCGGAACTCCACGAGCTTTGCCTTCGGCTCAACGTTTGCAGCGGCAAAATGGCCGCGCATCGCCTTCGGCGTATTCTTGACCTTGGAACGGCCGGCACCCAGCTGAACTGCGGTATAGCCGTTCTTCTCTTCCGTGCGGTGGGCCACTACCTGGCAGTTCTCCAGCCGCAATACTGTTACCGGGATATGCTCGCCGGCGTCGTTGTAGACGCGGGTCATTCCCACCTTCTGTGCAATCACACCTGAACGCATCGGTTCACGCCTCTTGTTTAGGGTTCCCGTCCGGTGCCTCTTGCACCTTCCGGTTTCCTGTTCCTGGAAGCCGTTGGAAAACTCCACGTACCTTCCTTGTTATTTCGGCTTGCGCCGGACCTTAGAGCTTGATCTCGACGTCGACACCAGCGGCCAGATCGAGCTTCATCAGCGCATCAACCGTCTGCGGGGTCGGATCAACGATATCGAGAAGGCGCTTGTGCGTGCGCATCTCAAACTGTTCGCGGCTCTTCTTGTCGACGTGCGGCGACCGGTTGACCGTGAATTTTTCAATCCGGGTCGGAAGCGGCACGGGCCCGCGCACACTCGCACCGGTGCGCTTGGCCGTCGACACGATTTCGCGCGTGGAGGCATCGAGGATCCGGTGATCAAACGCCTTAAGGCGGATGCGGATATTCTGGCCGTTCATTCGACTTGTCCTTGCTCGTGTTTCCGGTATGCCTCTTAAGGCACACACTTAAACTTCTGAATTCGTTACGCTCTGCCGCTTCTTTCAAAAATCGCAGGGACATGGGCGACCATGTCCCTGCCGAAACGGCAAAGCCGTTTTCTTGTTACTCGATGATCGAGGCGACGATGCCTGCGCCGACGGTGCGGCCGCCTTCGCGGATGGCGAAGCGCAGCTTTTCTTCCATCGCGATCGGCACGATCAGCTCGACGTCAACCGTGACGTTGTCGCCCGGCATCACCATTTCCGTGCCTTCCGGCAGCGTCACGATGCCGGTCACGTCGGTCGTGCGGAAGTAGAACTGCGGACGGTAGTTGGTGAAGAACGGCGTATGACGGCCACCCTCTTCCTTCGTCAGGATGTAGGCTTCCGCCTTGAACTTCTTGTGCGGCTTGACCGAACCCGGCTTGCACAGGATCTGGCCACGCTCGACGCCGGTGCGGTCGACACCGCGCAAGAGCGCACCGATGTTGTCGCCGGCCTGGCCTTGGTCGAGCAGCTTGCGGAACATTTCAACGCCCGTGCAGGTCGTCTTCGTCGTCGGACGGATGCCGACGATCTCGACTTCCTCACCGACCTTGACGATGCCGCGCTCGACGCGACCGGTCACAACCGTACCGCGGCCCGAGATCGAGAACACGTCTTCGATCGGCATCAGGAACGGCAGGTCGATCGGACGCTCCGGCGTCGGGATGTAGGCGTCAACCGCTGCCATCAGCTCGCGGATCGCGTCTTCGCCGATCTTCTTGTCCGAATCTTCAAGCGCGGCGAGCGCCGAGCCCTTGACGATCGGGATGTCGTCGCCCGGGAATTCGTAGGACGACAGCAGTTCACGCACTTCCAGCTCGACGAGCTCGAGCAGCTCGGCGTCGTCGACCTGGTCGACCTTGTTCAGGAACACGACGATTGCCGGAACGCCGACCTGGCGGGCGAGCAGGATGTGCTCGCGGGTCTGCGGCATCGGGCCGTCGGCAGCCGAAACAACCAGGATCGCACCGTCCATCTGCGCCGCGCCGGTGATCATGTTCTTGACGTAGTCGGCGTGGCCGGGGCAGTCGACGTGCGCATAGTGACGGTTCGGCGTCTCATACTCGACGTGCGCCGTCGAAATGGTGATACCACGGGCCTTTTCTTCCGGCGCAGCGTCGATCTGGTCATACGCCTTGAACTCGCCGAAATACTTCGTGATCGCTGCCGTCAGCGACGTCTTGCCATGGTCAACGTGGCCAATCGTGCCAATGTTAACGTGCGGCTTGTTGCGCTCAAATTTGCTCTTTGCCATTTCCGGCTCTCCGTTTTCTGCCCCCTAGAGGGGAAATCTTTTCATTCTGTTTCAGCGCGAGGCTATTCCGGTCACTTCTGACCGGAATACTTCGCCTGGATTTCTTGCGCGACGTTCGACGGAACCGGCGCGTAGTGATCGAACAGCATCGTGTACTGAGCGCGGCCCTGCGACATCGAGCGCAGGTTATCCACGTACTTGAACATATTCGCGAGCGGCACGTGGGCATTGATCACCACGGCCACGCCGCGCGCTTCCTGGCCCTGGATCTGGCCACGGCGAGAGTTCAGGTCACCGATCACGTCACCGACGTAATCTTCCGGCGTGACGACCTCGACCTTCATGATCGGCTCGAGGAGCTGAGCACCGGCCTTCTTTGCAGCTTCACGGAAGCAGGCACGCGACGCGATTTCGAACGCCAGCACCGACGAGTCGACGTCGTGGAAGGCACCGTCGATGAGCGTCGCCTTGACGCCCAGCATCGGGAAGCCAGCGAGCGGACCCGAGGACAGAACGCTTTCGATACCCTTCTGAACGCCTGGGATGTATTCCTTCGGAACAGCACCGCCGACGATCTTGGATTCGAACACGAAATCTTCGCCTTCCGGGTTCGGTTCGAAGACGATCTTGACGCGCGCGAACTGACCGGTACCACCGGACTGCTTCTTGTGCGTGTAGTCTTCTTCGTGCTGACGCGTGATGGTTTCACGGTAAGCAACCTGCGGAGCACCAACCGAAGCTTCGACCTTGAACTCGCGACGCATGCGGTCGACGATGATGTCGAGATGAAGTTCGCCCATGCCGGCGATGATCGTCTGGCCGGATTCCTCGTCGGTCTTGACGCGGAAGGACGGATCTTCTGCTGCCAGGCGGTTGAGCGCGAGGCCCATCTTTTCCTGGTCGCCCTTGGTCTTCGGCTCGATCGCGATCTGGATGACCGGCTCGGGGAATTCCATGCGCTCGAGGATAACCGGCTTCAGCGGATCGCAGAGCGTATCGCCGGTGGTGGTCTCCTTGAGGCCAGCCAGAGCGACGATGTCGCCAGCGAAGGCTTCTTCGATGTCTTCACGGGAGTTCGAGTGCATCTGCAGCATGCGGCCGACGCGCTCGCGCTTTTCCTTGACCGTGTTCATGACCGACGTGCCCTTTTCGAGCTTGCCGGAATAGATGCGGGCGAAGGTCAGCGAACCGACGAAGGGGTCGTTCATGATCTTGAACGCCAGCATCGAGAGCGGCTCGTTGTCGTCGGCCTTACGGGTGATTTCACCCTCGGTCTTGACGTCGATGCCCTTGATCGCCGGGATATCGACCGGGGACGGCAGGTAGTCGACGACGGCATCGAGCAGCGGCTGAACGCCCTTGTTCTTGAAGGCCGTGCCGCAGAACATCGGGTGGAACTTCACGTCGATCGTGCCGCGACGAACCAGCTCACGGATCTTGTCGTTTTCCGGATAGGTACCTTCCAGGTAGGCTTCCATAGCCGCTTCGTCGATCTCGACAACGGTCTCGATCAGCTTTTCGCGGTATTCTTCAGCCTTTTCCTTCATGTCGGCCGGAATCTCGACGACGTCCCACTGGGCGCCGAGCGACTCATCGCGCCAGACAAGAGCGTTCATCTCGATCAGGTCGACAACGCCCTTGAAGTCGCTTTCGGCGCCGATCGGGAGTTGCATGACGACGGCCGTTGCACCGAGACGGGTCTTGATCATCTCGACGGAGCGGTAGAAGTCCGCGCCGGTCTTGTCCATCTTGTTGCAGAAGATCATGCGCGGAACATGATACTTCTCGGCCTGACGCCAGACGGTTTCGGTCTGCGGCTCGACACCGGCGTTGGCATCGAGCAGCGCGATGGCGCCGTCGAGAACGCGCAGCGAACGCTCGACTTCGATGGTGAAGTCAACGTGGCCGGGGGTGTCGATGATGTTGAAGCGGCGCGTCTTGCCGTCACGGCCCTTCCAGAAGGTCGTGGTGGCAGCAGACGTGATCGTGATCCCGCGCTCCTGCTCCTGCTCCATCCAGTCCATCGTTGCGGCGCCGTCATGGACTTCGCCGATCTTGTGGGACTTGCCGGTGTAGTAAAGGATGCGTTCGGTCGTCGTCGTCTTACCCGCATCGATATGCGCCATGATACCGAAATTGCGGTAGTCTTCGATTTTATATTCGCGAGCCATGAGAGACTGCCTTTCGAGACGTGTTCGGGTTACCAGCGATAGTGCGAGAACGCACGGTTGGCATCCGCCATCTTGTGCGTGTCTTCGCGCTTCTTCACGGCGCTACCACGGTTGTTCGCTGCATCCATGAGTTCGCCGCAGAGGCGATCAACCATGGTCGTTTCATTGCGCTTGCGTGCGGCCGCGATCAGCCAGCGGATGGCGAGGGCCTGGCGACGCTCCGGACGGACATCGACCGGAACCTGATAGGTAGCACCACCGACGCGGCGCGAACGCACTTCGACATGCGGAGCAATGTTGTCGAGCGCGGAATGGAACACGGCGATCGGCTCCTGCTTCAGCTTCGACTGGACCGCATCGAAAGCACCATAGACGATGCTTTCGGCAACGGACTTTTTGCCGTGCAGCATGATTGCGTTCATGAACTTCGTGACGACCAGATCACCGAACTTCGGATCCGGGTTGATCTCACGCTTTTCTGCTCTGTGACGTCGGGACATACTTCTCGTCTCTCAACTTTTAAAAACTTGACCAGCGAAATGGCGCCGGTTGCGATGTTATTTCGGACGCTTCGCGCCGTACTTGGAGCGGCGCTGCTTGCGGTTCTTCACACCCTGCGTATCGAGAACGCCACGGATGATGTGGTAACGAACACCGGGAAGGTCCCTTACGCGGCCGCCGCGGATCATAACCACGGAGTGCTCCTGCAGGTTGTGACCTTCGCCCGGAATGTAGCCGATAACTTCGAAGCCGTTCGTCAGGCGGATCTTTGCAACCTTACGCAGAGCCGAGTTCGGCTTCTTCGGGGTCGTCGTGTAGACGCGGGTGCAAACGCCGCGCTTCTGCGGGTTTTCCTGCAGAGCAGGAACCTTGTTGCGCTTTACCTGTGCCTGACGCGGCTTGCGGATCAGCTGGTTTACGGTAGGCATGTAACCATCCCTTGCAAAATCTTGTCTCGTTACCCTTTCGGGCGGATCGTTGCCGTCGCCGGCGGTCTCGAACGCCTATGAAATGCGCAAAAGGAGGGCCGATCCGCTTTTCCGCAGATGGCCCCACCAAAAGCAGAGGACGCACTATCTCGCGCGTCTTGCGTGCAGCATTTTTGTCTTCAGCGTGCGTTTCGAACCTTGTTTGAGGCGAACTCCAGAACGCGACGTTCCGAACCAGCCAGCCTCACATGGGCTCCGATGCGGCGGGGTGTACTGATTTCGGGGCCATCCGTCAAGGGCAATTAAGAAATATTCTGGCTTGCGCAGCCCTGCCCTGCCTGGAAAACAAGGCTTTGGCGGCAGTTCGGTCCGGTGGCGGTCGCAAAGGTAGCGCCTTAACGCCGGTATTGTCCTTCGCAATTAAGGAATCAGCAACTTCTTTCTGAATCTTTTCCACGATCATGCGTCGGCGACGCCGGTCGACTGATTCTCACGGCCATTTCTATTTTCCCTATTTTTTTCGCGTGCTGTCGAAAAGCGCGCTAAGATCTCAGCAAAACTCGAAAGGACATCCCATGCCCGTTACGCCGGACAACGACAATGTGCCAGACGAACCGCTGGTTTTCATCATCATCGGCAAGGCCTACGAAGCCGACGGCGACGACGAGGGTATCGACATCCATGTGATGCTGCGGGCGCCCGACGACGATACCGCCGTGCGCGAGGCACTCAATGCGCTGGCCGAGGAAGGCTTCCTCCAGGCGGATCTCGATCAGATCGGAACCTTGACGGATATCCCGGATGAAGAGCCGCACGCCTCTGCCTACCAGGGCGCACTGGAGGGTGAGGTAGCGATCATCCGCTTCGCATAACGGCACTGCGCGGCTCGTATTGTCTGCACAGACGGAATGACAAAGCCGCCCGGATCGCTCCGGGCGGCTTCTTTATTCTCTGGAGGAACGGGCGCTGGTCGCCCTCCCCTTGCGATCATTCGGCCGCGGCGTTCTCGTTCGCCATGTCGGCGAGCATCGGAGTCGCAGCATCCGCCCCGGTGCCCTTGCGGCGCTCCTCGAGGATCATCTCGTCGCGCGCGGTTGCGATGCGGCGGATCTGCGTCATGGTACCGCCGGTACCGGCCGGGATGAGGCGGCCGACAATGACGTTTTCCTTGAGACCCTGCAGACCGTCCATCTTGCCCGCAACAGCGGCCTCGGTCAGGACCTTGGTGGTTTCCTGGAACGAAGCGGCCGAGATGAAGGACGGCGTCTGCAGCGATGCCTTGGTGATGCCGAGCAGAACCGGATCGCCAACGGCCGGCTTCTTGCCTTCCGCGAGCAGCGCATCGTTGACATCCTCGAGCTCGATGCGGTCGACGTTGTCGCCGACGATATAGGTCGAGTCACCGGCGTCGGTGATTTCAACCTTCTGCAGCATCTGCCGAACGATGACTTCGATGTGCTTGTCGTTGATGACAACGCCCTGCAGACGATAGACTTCCTGGATCTCGTTCACGAGATAGGAAGCAAGCGCTTCCACGCCCTTGATCGCCAGAATGTCGTGCGGCGCCGGGTTGCCATCGAGGATATAGTCGCCCTTCTCGATGTAGTCGCCATCCTGAAGATGGAAGGGCTTGCCCTTCGGGATCAGGTATTCGACCGGCTCGACACCGTCTTCCGCCGGCTCAATCAGCACGCGACGCTTGTTCTTGTAGTCGCGGCCGAAACGAACCGTACCATCGATCTCTGCAATGATGGCGTGGTCCTTCGGACGACGAGCCTCGAACAGCTCGGCAACGCGCGGCAGACCACCGGTGATGTCCTTGGTCTTGGCGCTCTCGAGCGGCGAACGCGCAAGCACGTCGCCCTGGCTGACCTTCTGTCCCGGCTCGACCGAGAGGATCGCATCAACCGACAGCATGAAGCGAGCTTCACCACCACGCGACAGCTTGGCGATGGCGCCGTTCTTGTCCTTGATGACGATCGCCGGCTTGAGGTCGGTCCCGCGCGGCGTCGAACGCCAGTCGATAACCTGGCGCTTGGTGATGCCGGTTGACTCGTCCGTCGCTTCGAGCACCGAGATGCCGTCGACCACGTCCTCGAAGTGAACGGTACCTTCCACTTCCGTCATCATCGGACGGGTGTAAGGGTCCCATTCGGCGAGACGCTGGCCGCGCTTCACTTTGTCACCGTCGTCAACGAAGATCTTCGAACCATAGGCGACGCGCTGCGAGGACCGCTCGACGCCGCGCTCGTCCAGGATCTGGATCGCCATGTTGCGGCCCATGGCAACGAGTGTGCCTTCGGAGTTGCGCAGCATGTTGCGGTTCTTGATCTGAACCGTGCCCTCATAGGACGCTTCGAGGAACGACTGGTCGACCACGGTTGCCGTGCCACCCAGGTGGAACGTACGCATGGTCAACTGCGTGCCCGGCTCGCCGATCGACTGCGCCGCGATGACGCCGACGGCCTCGCCCATGTTGACGGGCGTACCGCGAGCAAGGTCGCGACCGTAGCAGACGCCGCAGACGCCGGTCTGGATCTCGCAGGTCAGCGCCGAGCGGATGCGGACCGACTGGATACCGGCCTTCTCGATCTCGACCACATCGGCTTCCAGGATCATCTTGCCGGCGTCGACGATACGCTCACCGGTGACCGGGTTGTCGATGTTGTCGAGCGCGGTACGACCAAGGATGCGCTGGCCGAGCGAAGCAACGACCTGACCGGCGTCAACGATCGCCGTCATGGTGAGGCCCTTGTCGGTGCCGCAATCCGTGTGCGTGACGATGCAGTCCTGCGCCACGTCGACGAGACGACGGGTCAGGTAACCGGAGTTCGCAGTCTTCAAGGCGGTATCCGCCAGACCCTTACGGGCACCGTGCGTCGAGTTGAAGTACTCGTTCACGGTCAGGCCTTCCTTGAAGTTCGAGATGATCGGCGTTTCGATGATCTCGCCCGACGGCTTCGCCATGAGGCCGCGCATACCGCCCAGCTGGCGCATCTGGTTCGGCGAACCGCGGGCGCCCGAGTGAGACATCATGTAGATCGAGTTCATCGGCTTCTGGCGACCGTTGTCGTCGAACTCGACCGCCTTGATGCGCGCCATCATTTCTTCGGCGACCTTTTCCGTCGCCTTCCCCCAGGCGTCGACAACCTTGTTGTACTTCTCGCCCTGGGTAATGAGGCCGTCATTGTACTGCTGCTCGTATTCCTTCACGAGCGCTTCGGTATCGCCGACGATCTTCACCTTGGTATCCGGGATCACCATGTCGTCCTTGCCGAACGAAATGCCGGCGCGGCAGGCATGCGAGAAACCGAGCTGCATGATCCGGTCGCAGAAGATCACCGTGTCCTTCTGACCGCAGTGGCGGTAAACCGTGTCGATCATCTTCGAGATGTTCTTCTTGGTCATCTCCTGGTTGCAGATATCGAAAGGAATGTTCGGATTCTTCGGCAGGAGTTCGCCGATGATCATACGACCGGGTGTCGTTTCATAGATCTTCGAAACCGGGTTGCCCTCGGCATCGACGGTCTTGTAGCGACCGCGGATCTTGGCATGCAGCGTTACGGCCTTGGTTTCCAGAGCATGGTGCAGTTCGCCCATGTCGGAGAAAGCCATGCCTTCGCCCGGCTCGTTCTGGTTCATGATCGACAGGTAGTAAAGGCCGAGAACCATGTCCTGCGACGGAACGATGATCGGCGCACCGTTTGCCGGATGCAGGATGTTGTTCGTCGACATCATCAGAACGCGTGCTTCAAGCTGAGCTTCGAGCGACAGCGGCACGTGAACGGCCATCTGGTCGCCGTCGAAGTCGGCGTTGAAGGCGGTGCAGACGAGCGGATGCAACTGGATCGCCTTGCCTTCGACCAGAATCGGTTCGAAGGCCTGGATGCCCAGGCGGTGCAGCGTCGGCGCGCGGTTCAGGAGAACCGGATGCTCGCGGATGACCTCGTCGAGGATATCCCAGACTTCCGGCTTTTCCTTTTCGACCAGCTTCTTGGCCTGCTTGACGGTCGAGGAGTAACCCTTGGCGTCGAGGCGGGCGTAGATGAACGGCTTGAAGAGCTCGAGCGCCATCTTTTTCGGCAGGCCGCACTGATGCAGCTTGAGTTCCGGACCGGTCACGATGACCGAGCGGCCGGAATAGTCGACGCGCTTGCCGAGCAGGTTCTGACGGAACCGGCCCTGCTTGCCCTTCAGCATGTCGGAGAGCGACTTCAGCGGACGCTTGTTGGCGCCGGTGATGACGCGGCCGCGGCGGCCGTTGTCGAACAGCGCATCGACGGATTCCTGCAGCATGCGCTTTTCGTTGCGGATGATGATGCCCGGCGCGCGCAGCTCGATCAGCCGCTTCAGACGGTTGTTACGGTTGATCACGCGGCGATAGAGATCGTTTAGGTCAGACGTCGCGAAACGGCCGCCGTCGAGCGGAACGAGCGGGCGCAGATCCGGCGGGATCACCGGAACGACCTTCATGATCATCCATTCCGGACGGTTGCCGGATTCCATGAAGTTCTCGACGATCTTCAGCCGCTTCATCAGCTTCTTCTGCTTCAGATCCGAGGTCGTCTCGGCCATTTCCGAGCGCAGATCGCCAGCGATCTTCTCGAGATTCATCGAAGCGAGCATCTCGTAGATCGCCTCTGCGCCGATCATCGCCGTGAACTGGTCTTCGCCGAACTCGTCAACGGCGAGCATGTATTCTTCTTCGCTGAGGAGTTGGTTCTCCTTGAGCGAAGTCAGGCCCGGTTCGGTGACGATGTAGTTTTCGAAATAGAGAACGCGCTCGATATCCTTCAGCGTCATGTCGAGCAGCGTGGCGATACGGCTCGGCAACGACTTCAGGAACCAGATATGGGCAACGGGCGCGGCGAGCTCGATGTGGCCCATGCGCTCGCGACGAACGCGCGACAACGTGACTTCGACGCCGCACTTTTCGCAGATGATGCCCTTGTACTTCATGCGCTTGTACTTGCCGCACAAGCATTCGTAATCCTTGATCGGACCGAAGATGCGGGCGCAGAACAGGCCGTCGCGTTCCGGCTTGAAAGTACGGTAATTGATCGTCTCCGGTTTCTTGATCTCACCGTAAGACCAGGAAAGAATCTTCTCCGGCGAGGCGATCGAAATCCGGATGGAATCGAAAGTCTGTGCAGGCACCTGCGGATTGAAAAGATTCATGACCTCTTGGTTCATGCCTGTCTCCTTTGCGGGCATTACGCCCTGAGCTTGGCGGGGGTGCCGGCAAATCCCGGGCGCCGGCCCCTGCCCTATAAACAGCTAAAACCGCATCGGGTGCGGCCCTGTTCCTACCGCGGACAACACGCTGCCCTGCGGCGGAAACGGTGCGTGCCGCGATACGGCACGCACCTGATGTCGTCTTACTCTGCTGCGTCCGGCAGTTGTGCCGTGGCGCCGAGGTCGTCGACCTTCGAGTTTTCGAGCTCGACGCTGAGGCCCAGCGAGCGCATTTCCTTGACGAGAACGTTGAAGCTCTCGGGAATGCCCGCCTCGAACGTGTCGTCGCCCCGGACGATCGCCTCGTAGACCTTGGTACGGCCAGCAACGTCGTCCGACTTGACCGTCAGCATTTCCTGGAGCGTGTAGGCCGCGCCGTAAGCTTCCAGCGCCCAGACCTCCATTTCCCCGAAACGCTGACCGCCGAACTGCGCCTTGCCGCCCAACGGCTGCTGGGTAACGAGCGAGTAAGGACCGATCGAACGGGCGTGGATCTTGTCGTCGACCAGGTGGTTGAGCTTCAGCATGTAGATGTAGCCCACGGTCACCTGACGGTCGAACGGTTCGCCGGTGCGGCCGTCGAAGAGGGTCGACTGACCGGTCACCTTGAGACCTGCCTTATTCAGCATCTCGTTCACGTCGGCCTCAACAGCGCCGTCGAAGACCGGCGTCGCGATCGAAACGCCACGGCGGGTCTGCTCGGCCAACCGAACCACCGACTCGTCGTCGTACTGCTTGATCGGCTCGCCCTTCGGACCGGATCCAATCACGTCGTCAATCGTTGCACGCAGCGGCTTGATGTCACCGTTATCACGGTATGCATCGAGCATCGCGCCGATCTTCTTGCCCATGCCGGCGCAAGCCCAGCCGAGATGGGTTTCGAGGATCTGACCGACGTTCATGCGCGACGGCACGCCGAGCGGGTTCAGCACCACGTCGACATGCGTACCGTCCTCGAGGAACGGCATGTCTTCGATCGGCACGATGCGCGACACGACACCCTTGTTGCCGTGACGGCCGGCCATCTTGTCGCCCGGCTGGATCTTGCGCTTCACAGCGACGAAGACCTTGACCATCTTCATGACGCCCGGAGGCATTTCGTCGCCGCGCTGGACCTTCTCGACTTTGTCCATGAAGCGCTGTTCAAGGCGCGACTTGGATTCGTCGTACTGGCCGCGGAGCGCTTCGATTTCGCCCTGAGCCTTCTCGTCCTCGATGGCGAACATCCACCACTGCGAGCGCGGATATTCGCTGACGACGGCGTTTGAAAGCTCGGTGCCCTTCTTGAAGCCCTTCGGACCGGCCACCGCGACGTGACCGCGCAGCATATCGACCAGACGCGCATAGACGTTACGATCGAGGATCGCCTGTTCGTCGTCGCGGTCCTTGGCGAGCCGTTCGATTTCCTCGCGCTCGATCGCCATCGCGCGCTCGTCCTTCTCCACGCCGTGGCGGTTGAAGACGCGCACTTCGACAACCGTGCCGAAGGTGCCCGGAGGCATGCGCATGGACGTGTCACGGACATCCGAGGCCTTCTCACCGAAGATCGCGCGCAGAAGCTTTTCTTCTGGCGTCATCGGGCTTTCGCCCTTCGGCGTGATCTTGCCGACGAGGATATCGCCCGGCTGAACTTCGGCACCAATGTAGACGATACCGGCTTCGTCGAGATTCTTCAGCGCTTCTTCCGAAACGTTGGGAATATCGCGGGTGATTTCTTCCGGACCAAGCTTGGTGTCGCGCGCCATCACTTCGAATTCTTCGATGTGGATGGAGGTGAACACGTCGTCGCGCACGATCCGTTCGGAAAGCAGGATCGAGTCTTCGTAGTTGTAGCCGTTCCAGGGCATGAACGCGACGAGCGCGTTGCGGCCGAGAGCCAGATCGCCGAGGTCGGTCGAAGGACCGTCCGCGATGATGTCGCCCTTGTTGAGAACGTCACCGACGGTGACCAGCGGGCGCTGGTTGACGCAGGTGTTCTGGTTCGAACGCTGGAACTTCTGCAGGCGATAGATATCGACGCCGGACTTCGAAGGATCGAGGTCTTCCGTGGCGCGGATAACGATACGTGTCGCATCGACCTGGTCGACGACACCGCCGCGGCGGGCAGCGATCGCAGCACCGGAGTCGCGGGCGACCACCGGCTCCATGCCGGTGCCGACGAACGGGGCTTCCGCACGCAGCAGCGGCACGGCCTGACGCTGCATGTTCGAGCCCATCAGCGCGCGGTTGGCGTCGTCGTTCTCGAGGAACGGAATGAGCGCCGCGGCGACGGAGACAAGCTGCTTCGGCGAAACGTCCATCAGGTTGATGTTGTCGCGCGGCGCCAGCATGACTTCACCGGAGTGACGGCAAACGACGAATTCCTCCGCGAAGGAGCCGTCGTCGTTCAGTACCGAGTTCGCCTGCGCGACGTGGTACTTCGCTTCTTCCATCGCCGACAGATAGACCACGTCGCTCGTGACCTTGCCGTCGACGATCTTGCGGTACGGGCTCTCGATGAAGCCGTACTTGTTGACGCGGGCGAAGGTTGCGAGCGAGTTGATCAGACCGATGTTCGGACCTTCCGGCGTCTCGATCGGGCAGATACGGCCGTAGTGGGTCGGATGAACGTCGCGGACTTCGAAGCCCGCACGCTCGCGGGTCAGACCACCCGGGCCAAGAGCCGAAAGACGGCGCTTGTGGGTGATTTCCGAAAGCGGGTTCACCTGGTCCATGAACTGCGACAGCTGCGAGGAACCGAAGAACTCGCGAACGGCGGCTGCGGCCGGCTTCGCGTTGATCAGATCCTGCGGCATGACCGTGTCGATTTCGATCGAGGACATACGTTCCTTGATCGCACGCTCCATGCGCAAGAGACCCAGCCGATACTGGTTCTCCATGAGTTCGCCGACCGACCGCACACGGCGGTTGCCGAGGTTGTCGATGTCGTCGATCTCGCCCTTGCCGTCACGCAGCTCGACGAGCATCTTGACGACAGCGAGGATGTCTTCCTTGCGGAGCGTGCGAACGGTATCCGGAACGTCCAGGTCGAGACGCATGTTCATCTTCACGCGACCAACGGCCGAGAGATCGTAGCGCTCGGCGTCGAAGAACAGCGTGTTGAACATGGCTTCGGCAGAATCCATGGTCGGCGGTTCGCCCGGGCGCATGACACGGTAGATGTCGAACAGCGCGTCCTGGCGGTTTTCGTTCTTGTCGGCGGCAAGCGTGTTGCGGATATAGGCGCCGACGTTGATGTGGTCGATGTCGAGAACCGGGATCTCTTCGAAACCGGCCGAGAGAATGACGGGAAGCGTCTTCTCGTCGATCTCGTCGCCGGCTTCCAGGTAGATTTCACCGGTTCCGTAGTTGACGACGTCTTCGGCAAGATAATTGCCGTAGAGATCGTCGTCGGTCGCCTTGAGTGCCTTCAGGCCCTTGTCCTGCAACTGACGCAACAGACGCGGGGTGAGCTTCTTGCCGGCTTCGACAACGACTTCACCGGTATCGGCGTCGACCATGTCGGTGATCGCCTTCTGACCCTTGAGGGCGTCCGGCTGGAACGGCACGCGCCAGCCTTCGCCGTCGCGCTGGTAGAGCGACTTCGTGTAGAAGGTGTCGAGGATCTCTTCGCCGTCCATGCCGAGCGCCATCAACAGCGACGTCACCGGAATCTTGCGGCGCCGGTCGATGCGGGCGTGCACGATGTCCTTGGCGTCGAATTCGATGTCGAGCCACGAACCGCGATACGGAATGACGCGCGCTGCGAAGAGCAGCTTGCCGGACGAGTGGCTCTTGCCCTTGTCGTGATCGAAGAACACGCCTGGGGACCGGTGCATCTGCGAGACGATGACGCGCTCGGTGCCGTTGACGATGAAGGTACCGTTGTCCGTCATGAGCGGCATGTCGCCCATGTAGACGTTCTGTTCCTTGATGTCCTTGATCGACTTCGCGCCCGTATCTTCGTCAATATCGAACACGATCAGGCGCAGCGTCACCTTCAGCGGCGCCGCATAGGTCAGGTCACGCTGGCGGCATTCTTCGACGTCGAACTTCGGCGGCTCGAATTCATAGGAGACGAATTCGAGCATGGAAGCGCCCGAGAAATCCTTGATCGGAAATACCGACTTGAAAACTGCTTGAAGTCCCTCGTCGGGGCGCCCCCCGCGGGGCTCGTCCACCATGAGGAACTGGTCGTAAGATGCCTTTTGAACCTCGATCAGGTTCGGCATCTCCGCGACTTCTGGAATCTTACCAAAAAACTTGCGTACGCGCCTGCGACCGTTAAACGAAAGGGTCTGAGCCATCGTCGCTCCTTGTCAATCTTGCATCCGGGCCTGCAACGGACGGGAACCGATGGCCAGTCGACCCCGTCAATCAATGGGTAGTTCAATCTCGTCCAACTTCCGGAAAACGCCCAGCGCGGATTGCTGTGCTGTCTTCCGTTGAGACCATCCTCTTGAAGAACCCATTACCCAAAAGCCGTTTTCGACAGGCTTTTGGGTAATATGTTCTAAAAACGGTCAAAGAGAGGCGGCCAAACGGCCACCCCTCCTTTGCATTTCGTCGAATTACTTGACGTCAACCTTGGCGCCAGCGTCTTCGAGCTTCTTCTTGAGGTCCGCAGCTTCAGCCTTGGAAACAGCTTCCTTGACAGCCTTCGGAGCGCCTTCGACGAGATCCTTGGCTTCCTTGAGGCCGAGGCCGGTGATGGCGCGGACTTCCTTGATGACGTTGATCTTGTTCGCGCCGGCATCCGTCAGGATGACGTCGAACTCGGTCTTCTCTTCTTCAGCCGGGGCAGCCGCACCAGCAGCACCGCCAGCGGCAGCAACAGCTACCGGAGCAGCGGCAGAAACGCCCCACTTTTCTTCGAGAAGCTTCGAAAGTTCTGCAGCTTCCAGAACGGTCAGCGAGGAGAGGTCTTCAACGATCTTTGCGAGATCAGCCATTTTACTTTTCCTTTGTTCGGTTCGAACTGGTTTTAAATACAACAGCGAAATTCCGCCTCAGGCGGCTTCGTCCTTCTTGGCATAGGCCGAGAACACGCGAGCAAGCTGACTTGCCGGTGCTGCGACAACCGTCGCGACGCGGGTTGCCGGGGCATTGAGAAGGCCCAGCAGCTTCGCGCGCAGCTCGTCGAGCGAAGGCAGGGTCGCAAGCGACTTGACACCTTCGGCGTTGAGCGTGGTTGTCCCCATGGCGCCGCCGAGCACAACGAGCTTGTCGTTGGTCTTGGCGAAATCCACGACGACCTTCGGAGCCGTTACAGGGTCAGTGCTGTATGCAATCAGCGTCTGCCCCTTGAAGAGATCGGTCATCCCTTCAGACTCCGTGCCCTGAAGAGCGATCTTGGCCAGGCGGTTTTTCGCGACTCTGACGGTGCCGCCAGCAGCGCGCATCTTCGAACGGAAGTCGTTCATCTGCGCGACTGTGACACCAGCATAGTGGGCCACGACAACCGAACCGGAAGCCTTGAAGACTTCGTTCAGCTCCGTGACGAATTCGCGTTTTTCCGCTCTTTCCACTGTCTGTCTCCAGTTGACAGGGTTGCTTCACGCAGCCCTGCCGGGTTTGCCTTTGTCACCCGGGATCATGCTCGATCCCAAGCAACGCTTAAGGATCCTGTCCCTTGGCGTTCCCGGAAGAGCCGGGTCTGACACAAGGCAAGCGAGGTTCGAACCGAATTTCGACGCCGAAGGCGTTGTTCAAAATTCAGATCTTACCCGTCTCATGCGGGCAATGGTGATTAAGGTAAAACCACCCGCAATCTCGGACAGGAGTTCCGGACCGAAGTCCGGTTATTTCCGGCCTCGAAAGGCCGGAAATTCAGTTTCGGGCCGAAGCCCGGAATTTGTCAGGCAACGCTGAGCGTTGCCGGGTCGATCTTGAGGCCCGGACCCATGGTCGAGGAGATCGCTACGCGCTTGACGTAGTTGCCCTTGGCGCCAGCCGGCTTGGCCTTGATCACGGCATCAGCGAAGGCGCGGATGTTTTCTTCCAGCGCCTTGGCATCGAAGGACGCCTTGCCGACGCCGGCGTGAACGATACCGGCCTTTTCGACGCGGAACTCGACCGCACCACCCTTGGAGGCCTTGACGGCAGCGGCTACGTCCATGGTGACCGTGCCGACCTTCGGGTTCGGCATCATGCCACGCGGGCCGAGTACCTTACCGAGACGGCCGACGAGCGGCATCATGTCCGGGGTGGCGATGCAGCGATCGAAGTCGATCTTGCCGCCCTGGACGATCTCGACGAGGTCTTCGGCACCGACGACGTCAGCACCGGCAGCCTTGGCTTCGTCAGCCTTCGCGCCGCGCGCGAAAACGGCAACGCGAACCGAGCGGCCGGTGCCGTTCGGCAGGTTGACAACGCCGCGGACCATCTGGTCGGCGTGGCGCGGATCGACGCCGAGGTTCATGGCGACTTCGATGGTTTCATCGAACTTTGCCGTCGCACGCTCCTTGACCAGCGTTACGGCTTCACCGAGGCCGTAGATCTTTGCCGGATCGATGCCCTCGCGGGACTTCTGTACACGCTTTGCAATCTTCGCCATGGTCTTAGCCCGTCACTTCCAGGCCCATGGAGCGGGCAGAGCCCTCGACCATTGCCATTGCGCCTTCGATATCGGCCGCGTTGAGGTCCTTCATCTTGGCCTCTGCGATCGTACGGATCTGAGCCTTGGAGATCGAGCCGGCCCTGGCCTTGCCCGGGGTCTTCGAGCCCGACTGGATCTTTGCTTCACGCTTCAGGAAGTAGCTGACCGGCGGCTGCTTCATGACGAAAGTGAAGGACTTGTCCTGGTAATAGGTGATGACGACCGGAATCGGCATACCCTTTTCCATTTCCTGCGTGGCGGCATTGAACGCCTTGCAGAATTCCATGATGTTAATGCCACGCTGACCAAGCGCAGGACCGATCGGCGGCGACGGATTCGCCGAGCCGGCCTTCACCTGCAGCTTGAGCTGGCCTGCAACTTTCTTAGCCATTTCTCTCTGCCTCTGAATGCCCCTTCACGATCAGACCGGAAGAGGAACTGTTGAGCCGGTCGCCCGGCCATTTACCGGTCTCTCGACCGGCGGCTGCGGTTGCGTGGTGCGGACAATCCGACCCGGCTAAGACCGGACACCTCCCACGCGCATGCGGATCACTCCGCCGGAACAGGCCAGTCGGCCCGCCCATCCCTTTTAAAACCTATGGTTTTCAGACCTTTTCGACCTGGCCATATTCCAGCTCGACGGGGGTCGCGCGACCAAAGATGGAAACCTCGACCTTCAGGCGCGACCGCTCTTCATCGACATCCTGGACGATGCCGTTGAAGGATGCGAACGGACCATCCGATACCCGGACCTGCTCGCCGATCTCGAAAGAAACTGACGGCTTCGGACGATCGACACCGTCCTGGACCTGACCAAGGATCCGCTCGGCCTCATGATCCGGAATCGGAACGGGCTTGCTATCGGTCCCGAGGAAACCCGTGACCTTCGGCGTATTCTTGATGAGGTGATAGGCCTCATCGGTCAGATTGGCGCGAACAAGCACGTAGCCCGGAAAAAACTTGCGTTCCGCGTCGACCTTGCGGCCGCGACGGATCTCGACGACCTTTTCCGTCGGAACGAGAATCTTTTCGAAAAGGTGATCCAGACCTTTCTGCTTGGCCTTTTCCTCGATCGACTCGGCGACCTTCTTTTCGAAATTCGAATAGGCGTGAACGATATACCAGCGCGCAGCCATGCTACTCTCCACCCAATCAAGCGCCAACGTTGAGGACGAGGCTCATCAGCCAGCCCATCAACTGGTCCGCACCAAAGAAAAAGGCGGCGGCAAAAGAGACCATGACAAAGACCATCAGCGTCGAGATCATCGTCTCGCGCCGTGAGGGCCAAGTCACTTTTGACGTTTCGGAGCGAACTTGCTGCAGAAACGTGAACGGATTCGTTTTGGATGCCATAAAATGCTCACGCCATTACGGCGCGTAAAGCCGATGATTCAGCCCCACGCACCGCGTGTCTGTTTGGACCCTACATAAAGACCGATTCCGAAAACCACAAGAGCCAATCAGTCTTTCTGTGAATATAAAAAGACGGCCGCGCCGCCCTACCCTTTTTTCATTCTGGCCGAATTCAGACGATGAGGCAAGAATGACGAAACTGGCAGGGGCAGAGGGGCTCGAACCCCCGACCTGCGGTTTTGGAGACCGCCGCTCTACCAACTGAGCTATACCCCTAGACCGAAACGCCGACCGGCCAAATGGCCCGCACGCGTCTCAGGTCAGCGGCTTCATATTCAGTTTGCCGGACGCTTTCAAGCGCATTTGCGCCAAATGGGAAAAAAGTTCCAAGAAAATTTCGCGGCCGCAGTCGACGCTGCAAGCGCTCGCGGCGCTTCAATTCTCCAACTGGACGTATTTCCGCCAGTCATGTTCCTCCTTGAACCCGAGAACCTCGCGAATCTTCCTGTTCGAGAGCAGACCTTCGAACTCGCCGATCTCTCTTTTGAAGGAAACATTCGGATAAAACCGCCTGGCAAGTTCACGCGAAGGCGTGTTGGCCGAGACCGTGTCGTTCGCGGCGTTGAATATCGTAAAGCCGAGGCCGTCCTTCTCTATGCAGAGCTTGACGATCTGGCCGAGATCGCGCGCATCGATGTAGCTCCAGGCAATTCTTTTGCGGATTTCGGGGTTGGCGAAATAATGCGGGAAATTCGCATATTCATGCGGCTCGATCACGTTGCCGATGCGCAATGCATAAATGTCGAACCCCGAGCGCTCGGCAAAGGCGCGCGCCGTCTTCTCGTTCACCACCTTGGAGAGCCCGTAGGAGTCCATCGGATTGACGTCGTAGTCCTCCTCCAGCGGGAATTGGTGGAAATCGCGATGACCCTCCGCAAAGCAGACGCCGTAGGTCGTCTCGCTAGAAGCAATGATGATCTTGCGGATACCGAGCTTCACCGCCGCCTCGATCACGTTGTAGGTGCCCATGACATTGACCCGGAAGGTCTCGTTATCCGGCTTGATGAGAATGCGCGGAATGGCGGCAAAGTGCACGACGGCATCGAAGGACTGCTGCCCCTGATCGAGATCGGGAAAGTCCCGATGCATCGAGAGCGCATTGAACATCTGGCCACTATCGGTGATGTCGGCGATGAGGTTCGTGACGCCGGGGCTTTCGAGCGGAACGAGGTCGACATTGTGCACCTCGTAACCCGCCTCAACAAGATAAGGTACGGCATGCCGGCCGGCCTTGCCTGCGCCGCCGGTAAAAAGAATTCGCTTTTTCATGACGCCTCCCCTGCTGCAGGTTTCCTTAAATCCAAGCCAAGTTAGGGAAACATGCAGCAATTCAAAGTGCTACAGCGACTTGCTCCCCTCAAAGACGCACGGCCTACAGAAAGCGAAGCGATTGTTAGCCGCTTTGTTCGTTTGCACAAGATGCGCGTACGTCGCATGCCGTTTATCACCATCGCAGGCTGTAGCGAATATCGAACACGCTGCGGGGCGCCAACAACGGGTCGGCGACGGCGGCCCCGAGCTGTAAATTGCCGAACTTCTGCTCGAAGCCAATGCGGCTCAAGCCGCTGATGCCGTCGCTGGAAAGCTCACCCTGAGCGACAAGTGACGTCCGGGTCGCTGGAGATGCGAGCCGGGCTGATTGCGTCAGCCTCGGTTTGGCGCAACTGTTCTCATAGGCGTTGCACTGAAGGGCGATGCTGCGGTGGACTTCCGCATCGAGTGTCGGCGTCACAATCCATGTTCGTGCGGTACCGGCGCCCACATTGCTGGTGCCGGTCAAGGCGTTGAAGTCCATGTTGAATAACGAGGAGCGCGTGGTCGCCCGTCCCTTGCTCTTGCGCGAAAGCGCGCCCCAGAGGCGTACGGGGGCGGTGGGCGGCTTGATCTTGCCCGACGACTCCGCGCCCATCGAGAATTCGGCCCCGGCGGTTGTATCCCATTGCCCCGGGAAACGCATGCCGAGCCGCAGCCTGTAGGCGTTGGCTCCGGTCTTTGCAGGCGCCCAGATAAGCGGGCCGTCGTCGGCGGCCGATGCCGTTTGCGGAAAAGGCCCGGCACAAACAAACCCGGCACAAACAAAAGCGATGCCAATCGCCGCGAGGCGCGTAGCGATACTTCTTTTCATTTGGGATTCCGATCCTCGGTCGCAACCGTTGCCGTTCCGGCAAAATCGTCAGGCCTCGGAAAATAGCACAGATCGGAGGCGATGACCTTATGTTAATCGGCCGCAACGCACCGAACTGCGAGAGGACTGTTGCAAACATCACACGCGAACAATTTCGAAATGACACCCGCCTCCCACTGCATATCTCCTTGAATCGGAGCCGATTTATGGACCCTAAACATGTAGCAATTCAAAGGGCTACAGCGACTTCGTGCATCTGGAAAACGCAGGCCCTGCGAGTTGCAACGAAAAAGCCCCGCAGTTGCCTGCGGGGCTGGAAGTCCGGATGTGCCGGAAATTACTCGATGATCGAGGCGACGATGCCTGCGCCGACGGTGCGGCCGCCTTCGCGGATGGCGAAGCGCAGCTTTTCTTCCATCGCGATCGGCACGATCAGCTCGACGTCAACCGTGACGTTGTCGCCCGGCATCACCATTTCCGTGCCTTCCGGCAGCGTCACGATGCCGGTCACGTCGGTCGTGCGGAAGTAGAACTGCGGACGGTAGTTGGTGAAGAACGGCGTATGACGGCCACCCTCTTCCTTCGTCAGGATGTAGGCTTCCGCCTTGAACTTCTTGTGCGGCTTGACCGAACCCGGCTTGCACAGGATCTGGCCACGCTCGACGCCGGTGCGGTCGACACCGCGCAAGAGCGCACCGATGTTGTCGCCGGCCTGGCCTTGGTCGAGCAGCTTGCGGAACATTTCAACGCCCGTGCAGGTCGTCTTCGTCGTCGGACGGATGCCGACGATCTCGACTTCCTCACCGACCTTGACGATGCCGCGCTCGACGCGACCGGTCACAACCGTACCGCGGCCCGAGATCGAGAACACGTCTTCGATCGGCATCAGGAACGGCAGGTCGATCGGACGCTCCGGCGTCGGGATGTAGGCGTCAACCGCTGCCATCAGCTCGCGGATCGCGTCTTCGCCGATCTTCTTGTCCGAATCTTCAAGCGCGGCGAGCGCCGAGCCCTTGACGATCGGGATGTCGTCGCCCGGGAATTCGTAGGACGACAGCAGTTCACGCACTTCCAGCTCGACGAGCTCGAGCAGCTCGGCGTCGTCGACCTGGTCGACCTTGTTCAGGAACACGACGATTGCCGGAACGCCGACCTGGCGGGCGAGCAGGATGTGCTCGCGGGTCTGCGGCATCGGGCCGTCGGCAGCCGAAACAACCAGGATCGCACCGTCCATCTGCGCCGCGCCGGTGATCATGTTCTTGACGTAGTCGGCGTGGCCGGGGCAGTCGACGTGCGCATAGTGACGGTTCGGCGTCTCATACTCGACGTGCGCCGTCGAAATGGTGATACCACGGGCCTTTTCTTCCGGCGCAGCGTCGATCTGGTCATACGCCTTGAACTCGCCGAAATACTTCGTGATCGCTGCCGTCAGCGACGTCTTGCCATGGTCAACGTGGCCAATCGTGCCAATGTTAACGTGCGGCTTGTTGCGCTCAAATTTGCTCTTTGCCATGGGTACGTTTCCTGTGGTCAAATAAGATGGATCAGCCGGCTGGGCCGGTTTGTCGAGCCGTTTAAGGGTTTCGCGGGATTTGCGCAAGACTTAATTGCGTGCACGGGGCTGGGCCGCACGGCCGTCCGGCCCTTCAGTATCAAACGACTTGCCGAACACCAGCACCGCCACCTGGCGGACGCGCGAATATCAACGCAATCATCGACATGCGGTGTTTATTTCAAGCGCAGTCTGAGCTGTCTTTGCAATGCGGGAAGTGAACTGGAGCGGGTAGCGGGAATCGAACCCGCGTATTCAGCTTGGAAGGCTGCTGCTCTACCATTGAGCTATACCCGCGGGTCTTCGATCCTGAGGCAGAATGGTGGAGGGAGTTGGATTTGAACCAACGTAGGCTGAGCCAACGGATTTACAGTCCGTCCCCTTTAACCACTCGGGCATCCCTCCATTATTCTGTCGGGATCAATCGACCAAGCATTTGAGATCGTAAAGGAAGCGGCGACGTTTGTTACCGCCTCGCGATCTGCGCCGGGTATATGACCGCCCTCCTTCGTCCTGTCAACACGGCGAAACGCAAAATTTCAGAAATTCTCCACAGCCGCCCCGGGCGAAGATCACCGAAACCGTTTCCCACGTTGATCGAACGCCACTATAAGACGCGCATGACCAAGGACAAGAGCGGCGACAAGAGCGCCAAGGACACCCACTATGCCAATCTCCGGCGCGCCCACCGCGACGCCCGGCGCGAACGCGGCGAGATTCCCACGCCGCGGCAGGACAAGCGCAAGAAGATGCCCGCGGACTGGAAACCACAGGCGCTGGCGCCGGAGCAGGTGCTTCTCCACGGCCTGCACACGGTTCGCGCCGCCCTCGACAATCCGGAACGAAAAATCGTTCGGCTCTCTGTAACCCAGAACGCGGCTGCACGGCTGGACCTCGGCGACCTCTCAGCACTCCCCTTTCCGACCGAGATCGTGACGCCGCAGGACCTCGACAGGATTCTCGGGCCGGACGCGATCCATCAGGGCGTGATGCTGGAGACGCGGCCGTTGCCGCACCGCAGGCTCGAAGCGCTGCGCGACTGCCCGTTGATACTGGTACTCGACCAGGTGACCGATCCTCACAATGTCGGCGCGATCATGCGCTCGGCGGTGGCGTTCGATGCCGGCGCGCTCATCACCACCATGCGCCACAGCCCGACCGAATCTGGCGTGCTGGCGAAATCCGCCTCCGGCGCGCTGGAACTGATCCCTTATATCCAGATCACCAATCTCGCCGATGCGATAGACGAGCTGCACAAGCTCGGTTTTCTGACGATCGGTCTCGATTCTGAAGGGCCGGAACCGCTGGAAGGCACTTTTGCCGGCAACAGGATCGCCTTGGTATTGGGGTCGGAGGGCAAGGGATTGCGGCAAAAGACGCGTCAGACGGTGAAGGCGCTCGCCCGGCTCGACATGCCGGGCGCGATCAAGTCGCTGAACGTCTCCAACGCTGCGGCGATCGCAATGTACGCGGCACGGCAGTTCCTGAAGATCTAGCCGGCTAGGCGGCCACGCGGCCTTCAATTGAGGCGAATGTCCGCCGTACTGATTTGAGCCGTCGGGCAGCCGTCACGGAGTTTCTTCCACGTCGTCACGTTGAGATTCATTTCGCAGCGCGCGAGATAGGAAATGCCCCCAACCCTGATGCAGGCGGTTTGGCCGAGCTCGTATTTCGATCCGTCGCGATTGCGACAGGTGCAGCGCCTATCAGGGGGCGCAGCAAGAACGCTTCCGGCGGCCATGATCGCCGCCAGCGACAGCATTGCAATCGGCATCGCGCGCACACGTTTCATAAGCGCATATTAACGCGAAATGGCGACCAACAAAAACGGAGAATGCCGGCTGCTTTCACAGCCGGCATTCTCCGCAACGAACCGATGTTTCACGGTCCATATGAAAGTCTTAGCTTGCCAGACGAAGAACGTTGCCCTGGGCAATCGTCTTCTCGGCCTCGGCAATCGCGAACTGCTTCGAATCGTCACCGAGGTTGAGGCCTTCAGCGCGGACGAATTCGACGTCGGTGATGCCGAAGAAGCCGAATACGGTCCTCAGGTAGCTTTCCTGATGGTCCATAACGGCAGCCGGGCCAGCGGAATAATGTCCGCCGCGGGTCGAAGCAATGATGACCTTCTTACCCTTTGCAAGTCCTTCCGGTCCGGCTTCGGTGTAACGGAAGGTCTTACCGGCGACGGCGAGACGGTCGATCCAGGCCTTCAGCTGGCTCGGAATGGAAAAGTTGTACATCGGCGCGCCAACGACGACCGTATCTGCTGCCAGGAACTCTTCCAGCATCTGGCGACCGCTCTGAACGTCGGCGGCGAGAGCCGGGTCGACGCCACCGAGATCGGCCGGCGCCATGATCTGCGAACCGGTCAAGTGCTGTACACCGTTGGCGACCAGGTCGCGATAGGTGATCTTGGCGTCGGGCCGGTCGGCCTTGATCTGCGAGACGACTGCCGCTGTCAGGCGGCGGGAAACCGAATGTTCTCCGAGAATGCCGGAGTCGATATGAAGGACTTTCATGGGAGCACCTTTGTGTTGCGTTGCGGTGCTCCTCATATGATCCGAAAACAATCGCCGGATAAGTGCGCAGATATTTGACATTCTGTTTCCTGACGGAAACAATTTATTTCAGATGAACGGCCCCAGGGGAGACAGGAATGCAGGATCTCAATGATATCGCGCTCTTTGCAGCCGTTGTAAGAAACAATGGTTTCAGCGCGGCCGCGCGAGACCTGAATATGCCCAAGTCAAAGCTCAGCAAGCACGTCGCGCGCCTGGAAGGGCAACTGGGCGTCCGCCTTCTTGAGCGTTCGACGCGCAAGCTGCGCATGACCGAAATCGGGCGCGTTTTCTATGAACACTGCCAAGGGTTGCTGAATGGCGTGGCAGCGGCGGAAGCCGAGATCGCGGCGGTGCGCGCGGAGCCGACAGGTATCGTGCGACTCGGCTGTCCCCTGGGCTTCACCCCGATGCTTGCCGATATTCTGCCGGCGTTTCACCGCCGCTATCCAGGCGTGCGCCTGCTCATCATGACGACCAACAGGCGGATCGACCTGATCGAGGAACGAATCGATGTCGCGCTGCGTGCCCGCGACCAACTTGACACCGACAATCAACTGATCGTGCGCAGGTTCGGCGAAGTACGCCAGCGCCTTGCCGCAAGCCCGACGCTTCTCGCCCGTCTCGGTAGCATCACGATCGATAATCTGGCCCAGTTGCCGACACTTTCGATGAACGAGCAGCATCCAACCGACACCTGGCGGCTGCTGCACGCGGACGGAAGCACAATCGAAATTGCACACCGTCCGATCATAGGTTGCAGCGATTTTCTCATCCTGGAGCGCGCAGCGATCGAAGGCATGGGGGTAGCGCTGCTGCCAGACCATATTTGCGAGCGCGCCTTCCGTACCGGCGTCCTCGCTCCCGTCCTGCCGGAGTGGACCTCAGGCGACGTCGTCGTCCACCTTGTTTTCCCGTCGCGCCATGGCATGCTGCCGGCGACGCGGGCACTGATCGACTACCTGGCCGAGAACCTGCTCAATGCCTTGGAACGCTGCCGAGAGGTCGACCCGAAGCCCGCATCGTTCGACATATGATCAGGTGCGGATGACGGCATGGGACGGACGCGTGTCCATCATTGACCGAGACAGTCCTGCCAAGCTCAAATTCAGTTAAGTCTTTGAAAAAATGGTGCCCCCAGAGAGACTCGAACTCCCGACCTACTGATTACAAATCAGCCGCTCTACCAACTGAGCTATAAGGGCACTTTCCGCGCTGGGAGTTATCATATTCTGATTCCGTGTAAAGCAAAAATGCGACTTCTCCGAATTTTTCGGATGCGTTCACGGCAAGGCCGTGCCAGAAAATGGGTCCAGCAAGCCAATCGCCCTGCCCTCTCACGACGAACGGACTGAGTTTCATGGCCCGCAAGTTCAATTCACTCGCCTTCCTCGCCTCCTCGGCGGAAGAGGCGCAAAAAGCGGCGAAAGACCTCAGGGCGATCTATGGCGACCACGAAGCGGACGAGGCCGATGTGATCGTCGCGCTCGGCGGTGACGGCTTCATGTTGCACACACTGCACAAGACGATGAATACCGGCAAACTCGTCTATGGCATGAACCGCGGTTCGGTCGGCTTCCTGATGAACCGCTACAGCACGGAAAACCTGCATCAGCGCATCGAGAAGGCGGTCGAGAACGCCTTCCATCCGCTGGAGATGCAGACAACCGACGTCAACGGCAACATATTTACGGCGCTGGCGATCAATGAAGTCTATCTGTTCCGCCAATCCTACCAGGCCGCCAAGCTCAAGGTCATCATCGATGGCAAGACGAGGCTCGAGGAACTGACCTGCGACGGACTTCTGCTGGCGACACCGGCGGGCTCGACGGCATACAATCTTTCCGCGCACGGCCCAATCCTGCCGTTGGAAGCACCACTGCTGGCGCTCACCCCCGTCAGCCCGTTCCGCCCGCGGCGCTGGCGCGGCGCGCTGTTGCCCAACCACGTCACGGTGGAGATAGAGATCCTTGAAGCGGACAAGCGGCCGGTCAACGCAGTTGCCGATCACCAGGAGGTCAAGTCGGTCGTCAAGGTGCGCATCGCCGAATCCGAAAAATTGACCGCCCGCATCCTCTCCGACCCGGACCACTCCTGGTCCGACCGCATTCTTGCCGAGCAATTCTCCCATTGAAATCACGCGTTGCAAGACGGATGTGATATAGTTCAAAACGATAGGCGCTGGCCGTCAATTACGCATATCAGGAGGATGCGCCGACCGATGTACAAAGTCCTGCTTCTTGCGCTGTGCCTCGCCCTGCCACCGAGCAAGTTGCTGGCGCAGGAATCCACCATCCTTCCTTCGAACGTCATCTTCGTGACAAGCACCGGTTTCTGGGAGGAGAGCGGCGCGCTTTCGGGTAATGCGGAGGAAAAGGCGGGGGGCGCAACGCCCGGTTCGCAAGGGGCGCAGGGAAGTCCGCCTGACGGGAAGCGCGGCTACTACAAGCTCATTGCCGTCCGCCAGAGCGATGGCACCGCGCAGGTGCACCTTCAGCAGATTGCGTCGGCACCGACAGGCCCTGAAGTGGTTTCCTCCGCCGAACTGGAAGAATTCACCGCATTGAAGCCGTATATCACGGACATTCGTCCCGAAACGTCGACCGGCATCACCACGCAGCCGGGCATGTTCGCGACCGTCTACCTCAAGACCGATCCGTCTGCCAAGGAACCGGAATCGTGGACCGTGCTGATCGACGATCTCGGCGACATCAAGATCGAGCGCGCAACGAACTGAGATCAGCCAATATATAAGGCCGGGCGAGACCCGGCCTTATAGTACTACATAGTACTACGCAGCTCCGGACGAAACCGTTACCCGGAATTGCTCTAGCTTAGATCGTCGACCACGGCATCCGCGCCACCCTGTACACGGTGGGCAAGGGCCGCTTCCATAAAGTCGTTCAACTCGCCGTCGAGCACATCGCCGGGGCTCGTGCTTTCGACGCCCGTCCGAAGGTCCTTCACCAATTGGTAGGGCTGGAGAACATAGGAACGGATCTGGTGACCCCATCCGATATCGGTCTTGGAAGCCGCCTCGGCGTTCGCTGCCTCCTCGCGCTTCTTGAGCTCGGCTTCATAGAGGCGCGCGCGCAACATGTCCCACGCCTTGGCCCGGTTCTTGTGCTGCGAGCGCTCCTGCTGGCACTGCACGACGATGCCGCTCGGCATG
The DNA here is from genome assembly GCF_030124325.1 of Sinorhizobium sp. 8-89. GTDB lineage: Bacteria > Pseudomonadota > Alphaproteobacteria > Rhizobiales > Rhizobiaceae > Sinorhizobium. Next base: position 845,527 of record NZ_JASKLR010000001.1, on the reverse strand, counting down.
TGCGTGATGCGCACGGCGGAATCGGTCGTGTTGACATGCTGGCCACCGGCACCCGAGGAACGGTAGGTATCGATGCGGCAGTCGCTTTCGTTGATATCGATCTGAATCGAATCGTCGACGACCGGGTAGACCCAGATGGAGGAGAACGACGTATGCCGCCGGGCATTGCTGTCATAGGGCGAAATACGAACAAGCCGATGCACGCCCGACTCGGTCTTCAGCCAGCCGTAGGCGTTATGGCCCTTGACGAGAAGCGTTGCCGACTTGATGCCGGCTTCTTCCCCGTCCTGGATTTCCATAAGCTCCACCTTATAGCCCTGGCGCTCGGCCCAGCGGGTGTACATGCGCAGCAGCATGTTCGCCCAGTCCTGGCTTTCGGTGCCGCCGGCGCCCGAATGGACTTCGAGATAGGTGTCGTTCTGATCCGCCTCGCCGGAAAGCATAGCCTCGACCTGCTTCTTCGCGGCCTCGTTGCGCAGCTGTCTCAAGGCCTCCTCGGCGTCCGCAACGATTGCTGCGTCGCCTTCTTCCTCGCCGAGTTCGATGAGTTCGATATTGTCATTGAGCTGCTGCTCGAACCGGCGCAGACCGTTTATGCCGTCGTCGAGCTGTTGGCGCTCGCGCATCAGCTTTTGCGCCTCAGCGGCATCGTTCCAGAGCGACGGGTCCTCCGCCTTGTTGTTCAACCAGTCCAGTCGTCTTACGGCCTGGTCCCAGTCAAAGATGCCTCCTCAGCAGGCTTATGGCCTGCTTGATTTCGTCGACAATGTTCTCGATTTCGCTACGCATGATCCTGCTTCTTGTGAACCCGTAAAAAACGTGAGGCTCAAATAGCGGCGCCCGCCGCCGATGTAAAGGCGACGCGCGGCGCATCGGATATAAAGGGTTAGAACAGGCCGTTCGAGCCGGAGGTTACCGCCTGGTTGGCCTGCGGGGAGTTCCTCAGGATCTCTTCCGGCGGCACATATTGGTCGAGGCCACCGATAACGGAGAAGCTATCGGCAGGGCCCGTGCCCGGCTTGAAGGCTTCGATGATCGTGTCCGGCTCGCCTTCGACAGCCGCCATGCCTGTCTTTCGGTTGACCGGAATGAGGCTCATGCCTTCCGGCACCACGAACTTGCCGGGACGCGTGCCCTTGACCGCCTCCTGGATAAAGGCGTTGAAGATCGGCGCCGAAAGGCTGCCGCCGGTCGCCCCACGGCCGAGCGGCGCCGGATCATCGAAGCCGAGATAGAGGCCTGCTACGAGATCGGGCGTATAGCCGACGAACCAGGCATCCTTCTCATCGTTAGTCGTTCCGGTTTTGCCGGCAATCGGACGATCGAGTTGGATCTTGCCGGCCGCCGTGCCACGCGCGATGACACCTTCCATCATGGAGGTGATCTGATAGGAGGTCATCGGGTCGAGGACCTGTTCGCGATTGTCCGTCAGTACAGGCTCTTCCTGCTTTTCCCAGTCGCCGGCATTGCAGTTGTCGCAGGTGCGATCCTCGTGCCGGAAAATCGTCTTGCCGTAGCGGTCCTGAATCCGGTCGATCAGCGACGGCTTGATCTGCTTGCCCCCATTGGCGATAACGGCATAAGCCGAGACCATGCGCAGCACCGTGGTTTCGCCCGAGCCGAGCGACATCGAAAGTAGCGGCGGCATCTTGTCGTAGATTCCGAAACGCTCGGCATATTCGGCAACGATGTTCATGCCCATGTCGTTCGCAAGGCGCACCGTCATCAGGTTACGCGACTTCTCGATGCCAAGACGCAGGGTGGAAGGACCGGCCGAACCGCCCCCGTAATTCTCGGGACGCCAGACCTGGCCGCCGGCAACGATCTCGATCGGCGCGTCGAGGATGACAGAGGCCGGCGTGTAGCCATTGTCGAGCGCCGCCGCGTAGACGAAGGGCTTGAAGGACGAGCCGGGCTGGCGCATCGCCTGCGTCGCGCGGTTGAACTCCGACTGGGCGTAGGAGAAGCCGCCGACCATCGCCAGCACGCGGCCGGTATGCGGATCCATCGCAACCAGCCCACCCTGCACCTTCGGCGGCTGGCGCAGTCGATATTCGCCCTCTTCGCCCGTCGGTTCGACATAGACGACATCACCCGGGCCAAGGACACCTTCCGGCGACTTGGCGGTCTTGCGTTGGCCACCGGCGGAACGGTAAGCCCACTGCATGTTCTTTGCCGAGATGTGTCCTGTCACGCGTTCCGGAACGATCTTGCCGGATGCTTCCTTCTCCGGTTGGATACCGATCTCCGCCCCTTCCGCATCGACGGACAGAACGACCGCCAGCTTCCATTCAGGCACATCGCTGAGGGACGCGATCTTGCCGAGCGGTTCGCCCCAGTCACCGCCGATCTCGATCGTCTTGATCGGACCGTGAAACCCACGGCGCTCGTCATAGCTCAAAAGCCCGTCCTGCAGCGCCTTGCGCGCTACGATCTGCAGCTGCGGATCAAGCGACGTACGCACCGAAAGGCCGCCTTCGTAGAGAGCGTTGTCGCCGTATTTCTGGATAATTTGCCGGCGCACCTCCTCGGCAAAGAAGTCCGAGGCAAAAAGGTGAGCGCCACCGCGACGCGGCGTCACGCCGAGTGGCTGCTTCTTCTCATCTTCGCCGTCGGCCTTGGTCACGTAGCCGTTTTCCACCATCCGGTCGATCACCCAGTTGCGGCGCTCGATCGCGGCTTCCGTCTTGCGGAAGGGATGATAGTTGGCCGGTCCCTTCGGCAGCGCGGCGAGGTAGGCGGTTTCGGCAACGGTCAGTTCGGTCACCGACTTGTCGAAATAGGTCAGCGCGGCGCCCGCAATCCCGTAGGAGTTCAGGCCGAAAAAGATCTCGTTGAGGTAAAGCTCAAGAATGCGGTCCTTGCTGTAGGCCTGCTCGATGCGGAAAGAGAGAATTGCTTCCTTGATCTTGCGATCAATCGTCTGGTCGGAGGTCAGCAGGAAGTTTTTCGCGACCTGCTGGGTGATCGTCGAAGCGCCGACCGGGCGACGGCCGGAGCCGAAGTTCTGCACGTTGACGGCAATCGCGCGCACAAGACCGGTGATGTCGACGCCGGGATGCTGGTAGAAATTCTTGTCTTCGGCGGAAATGAAAGCCGCCTTGACGCGGTCGGGGATCGCCTGGATCGGCAGATAGAGGCGCCGCTCGCGGGCATATTCGGCCATCAGGGCGCCATTGCCGGCATGGAAGCGCGTGGTTACCGGCGGCGCATAGTTGGCCAGCACCTCATAATCCGGCAGGTCCTTGGTGATGGCACCAAGGTAGATCGCAACGGCCGCAGCGACGCCAAGCAGCAGAAACGCACCAACGCCGAAAAAATATCCAATCAGTCTGATCATCAGTCAGATACCGGTACCTAATTATCGTCCCATTGCCAGGTCGCCGCCGCATAACGCGAAAGCTCGAAGGCTCCTGTTCTCGCCAACGAAGTCGACCTCGCCAAACTCTTCCGTCAGAAATCGTCTGGTATTACAGCTGCACGTTTCTGCCGCTCCCTCTTATGGCGAGGGAGCCCACGCATCAACATTGTTTCCCAACCAAATCCGGGCGCCTTGTTCCTAGGTGCCCGGATTGTGAGTAAAATAGGGCTTGTCTCTGATTATCCCGTGATTATCCCGTGCGCATCTGTTGAAAAGCATATCGCTGTTACCCGAGCGACACAAATCACTTCCCACACGCGGCGGTTCCCCGTCGAACTTGGATTTGACTAACCGCCGTTTGCAACGGCCGTCTCGCGATAGCGTCGAACGGCCACGGCGAGCAGACCCGACACCTTCTTGCGCCATTCCGGGTCGAGCAACTGCTTCTCGTCGTCCTTGTTCGAAAGAAAGCCGAGTTCGAGCAGGATCGAGGGCACATCCGGCGCCTGCAGCACGCGGAAACCGGCATGGCGATGGGGATTGTTGATCAGTTTGATCTGCCCCTCAAAGGAGGAAACGACCGTGCGCGCGAGATTCACCGAGAAGGCCTGGGTTTCACGCCGCGTGAGATCGATCAGGATGTCCGCCACCTCTGCCGGTTCGCTTTCCAAGGGCACGCCGGCGATCTCGTCGGACAGGTTTTCGCGCTCGGCCAAATTGGCGGCGAGGTGATCGGATGCCTTGTCGGAAATGGTGTAGACCGTGGCCCCGCGAATATCCTTCTGTTTCAGCGTGTCGGCATGAACGGAGATGAACAGGTTGGCGCCTTTCTGCCGTGCGATCTGGACACGCTGCGGCAGCGACAGGAACTCGTCCCGATCGCGGGTCAGGAACGCCTCGACGCCGGCTTCGCGCTTGAGCGTCGCGACCAGTTCCTCGGCGAAAGCGAGAGTAACGTGCTTTTCCTCGGTCTTGGTGACGGTGCCGATCGCGCCCGTGTCGATGCCGCCATGGCCGGCGTCGACAGCAATCACGAAGGCACTAGGGTTCTTCACTGCAGCGGCGACCGGCCGATCAGTCTTCGCCGCACGCACCGTTCCCGTCCACTGCTGGTCGCCGAGAAGCTCATCGAAGCGGGCCTGGTCGATCTTTTCGGCATCAAGGACAAGCCGGAAGCTCTTGCCGTCCTCTTCGGCCTTCACTTCCGCATGGCTGACCTCCACCGGTCCCTTGGCGGACAGAACGAGCCGCGAGGTACCGACCCCCATCCCGCCATAGCGGATGGCGTCGAACAGCCCGCGCGGCTCCAGGCTCTCCGGCTTCAGGCCGAAGGACGTCTGCGGCAAATCGACGATGATGCGGACGGGGTTTGCCACGTAATGGATGGAAAATTCCGGCTTGCGGTCGAATTCGACGACGATGCGCGTGCGGGCATCGTCGCCGGCGATTCGAGCACCGAAGGCAAGCAAGGGGACCGGCTCCGCGGCCCGCACATCGGCCGCGTCCTGCACCATGGTCATCGCAGCAAACGCAAAGGCGATCACTCGCAGAGAACGACACCACGACGTCACAGATCGCAAAGAACGCAAACGTTTCGCCGAAGGCATCACCCTGGGCTCCCCACAAATACTGTTATCGGCGGCCCGCCCTCCGGCGAGACCACTAGCCCCTCAACCAATGAACCCTCATGGTTAACCAAACCTTGATAATCCTCATGATGGCGGCATGGCAACGCGACACGCTGGCGCGAACGGCTTCTTACCGATCAATTTCACCGGGGCAAGCGAATCGATCAATATTGTGGCGGCAAAGGCTTTTCCCTTGCCAATGTGACATAGAAACCATAAAAGCGTCACAAGGAGAAAGTGTTGACGGGATAGAATCGTCGGCCGGGCAGCCGGAGCTTTTCCAGAGCTTGGCGCCAGGAATGATCGAGCCGGAAATGCCGGTTACAACCGTATCATGCCTTACGCGGCCGCAGGTGTTCATCCGCCGTCGCTGCATTTCCTCCCCGTATACTGGATCGCAAATTTCCGGCGGTGGCCGGAGTTATTGATGGTGATTTCACCAGATGCCCGCAAGCGGGCGCATTCATCGGGCCTCGCCTTCGAGGCCCAGGACATTGGCATTCTTGTTTGGTCTTTGATGTGACTCAGCAGTATCGGTCAGAAGTAAAGAGGCCCCGGGACGTGAACGTTCCGGCTGCCGTCTGGCTGCTGCACCTTCACCTGCACCAAACAGGACCTTTCACATCCGGCGCAGTGTTCGACGTGTCTGACGGCCTTCCCAAGGAAGCAGGTCTGTCTGCCGTTGCACCCTCGCGCCGAGGAGCACAACTTAGATGGCAGAGAAAATGCTTATCGATGCGTCTCACGCAGAGGAGACGCGCGTCGTTGTCGTACGCGGGAACCGCATAGAAGAATTCGACTTCGAATCCGAACACAAGAAGCAGATCCGCGGCAATATTTACCTGGCCAAGGTGACCAGGGTGGAGCCTTCGCTCCAGGCCGCCTTCGTTGACTACGGCGGCAATCGCCATGGGTTCCTGGCTTTCGCCGAAATCCATCCGGACTATTATCAGATCCCCCTCGCCGATCGTCAGGCGCTTTTGAAAGCGGAGGCCGAAGAGGCCCGCCGCGACGACGACATTGAACCGGTCGAGACGGCGAGCGAGCAGAAGCCCTCCCCGGTCGAAGCCGAAGCGGAAACCGTGGCCGAGCTCGCCGAAGCGGTCGAAGCGGCCGTCGAGGAGCCCGCGGAAGTCGAAGCCGTCGCGGAGAAGCCGAAGGCAAAGCCGAAGCGCACTCGCCGGACGAAGGCGAAGGTCGCCGAAGAAGCTTCCGAGACGACGGAGAGCCAGGACGGCGGCGAAGAGACCGGCAGCGGCGAGATGGCCGCCATGGTCGAAACCGATTCGATTTCCGAGGACATCGATACGCGGCGGCGCCGCGACGACGATGATGACGACGACGACGCCCACGACGGCGAGAAGGAAGTCATCGAATCCGTCGGCGCCGAAGACGCGATGGAAGAGGTTCCGGACCGCCAGGTTCGCAGGCCCCGCAAGCAGTACCGTATTCAGGAAGTAATCAAGCGCCGGCAGATCCTGCTGGTCCAGGTTGCCAAGGAAGAGCGCGGCAACAAGGGTGCCGCACTCACCACCTATCTCTCGCTCGCGGGTCGCTACTCGGTTCTGATGCCGAACACTGCGCGCGGCGGCGGCATTTCGCGCAAGATCACCAACCTCCAAGATCGCAAGCGCCTGAAGGAAATCGCTCGCGGACTCGAAGTGCCGCAAGGCATGGGCGTGATCCTGCGCACGGCCGGCGCCAACCGCACCAAAGTCGAGGTCAAGCGCGATTTCGAATACCTGATGCGCCTTTGGGAAAACGTCCGTACGCTGACGTTGAACTCGACCGCGCCTTGCCTCGTCTACGAGGAAGGCAGCCTGATCAAGCGTTCGATTCGCGATCTCTACAACAAGGACATCAGCGAGATCATCGTTTCCGGCGAGGAAGGCTACAAGGAAGCCAAGGGCTTCATGAAGATGCTGATGCCGAGCCACGCCAAGGTCGTGCAGCCCTATCGCGACGTGCATCCGATCTTCTCGCGTTCCGGTATCGAGGCGCAGCTCGATCGCATGCTGCAGCCGCAGGTGACGCTCAAGTCGGGCGGCTACATCATCATCAACCAGACCGAAGCGCTTGTTTCGATCGACGTTAACTCCGGCCGCTCGACCCGCGAGCACTCGATTGAGGACACCGCCCTCCAGACCAACTTGGAGGCTGCCGAGGAAGTGGCGCGGCAATTGCGCCTGCGTGACCTTGCCGGCTTGGTGGTGATCGACTTCATCGACATGGAGGAGAAGCGCAACAACCGCGCGGTCGAGAAGAAACTCAAGGACTGCCTGAAGAACGACAGAGCACGCATTCAGGTCGGCCGCATCTCGCATTTCGGCCTGCTCGAAATGTCGCGCCAGCGCATCCGTGCCTCGGTTCTTGAAAGCACGATGCAGACCTGCCCGCACTGCAACGGCACCGGTCATGTCCGTTCGCAGTCCTCGGTCGCGCTGCATGTGCTGCGCGGTATCGAGGAGTATCTGCTCAAGAACACGACGCACGACATCACCGTGCGCACGACCCCCGAAATCGCGCTTTACCTGCTCAACCAGAAGCGCGGTACGATCATGGATTACGAACAGCGCTTCGGAGTCTCGATCATCATTGAGGCCGACGCCCACGTCGGCGCGCAGCATTTCGCAATAGATCGCGGAGAGCCGGTCGAGAACCCGGTCAAGATCGAACAGCTTCTGCACTTCGAGCCGGAACCGGAAGAAGACGACGTCGTGATCGAAGAAGATCTGGACGAGGAAGAAGCCGCAGAAGCCGCGGCCGAGCGTCCGGAGCCCGCAAAGGCACAGCAGTCCGACGAACAGGGTGGCCGCAAGCGCAAGCGCCGTCGTCGTCGGCGCGGCAAGGGCGGCGGTCCGGCGACGGAAGCAGTAGCCGCTGAAGCTGGCGAGACGCTGGAAGGTGTGGCCGACGAAGCTGAAGAGGCCGAGGACGAAGAAGACGCTCAGGAGGCCGGAGCAGCAGCAGAGGACGATGCCGAGCAGAAGCGCAAGCGTCGACGCCGCGGCAAGCGTGGCGGCCGCCGCAACAAGCTGGAATCGGCAGAAGGCGAGACCGCTGGCGATGTTGCTGTTGAAGCCGCCGACGAAGATGCTGCAGCCGAAGATGCTGTAGCGGAAGCGGTGGAGCCTGTAGCCGAAGCGCCTGTTTTGGCCGAGGCCGCATCCGTGGAAACGGTGTCGGAAGAAACGAAGCCGGCCAAGCCGAAGCGTACTCGCAAGAAGGCGGTGAAAGTCGACGCCGACGTTGACGAGGCAGCCCAGACGGCAGTCGAAGCGCAGTCGGAGGCCGTAGATCCGGCGGCAGAAGCCGTCGAGGAAGCCGGCGCCGATCTCGAAGGGGCAAAGCCCACGAGGGCTAATCGCGACCTCGCGACGATCGCGTCCGAACCCGTCATCACCTCGAATGTCTCAAACAAGAAGGAGACCAACGACGAGGAGCCTCCGAAGCCGAAAAAGGGCGGTTGGTGGCAACGTCGCGGTTTCTTCTGAGCCAGAGATAGAATGACTGAACAAGAAGCCCGGATTCGCTCCGGGCTTTTTTGTGCCTGCCCGCTACGGCTGCCGCAGGTGGTTTATCCTAGGCGAGCGATCGCGACCGACAGTACATTGCGCGCTTGCGGCGAAGATTCCAACAATTGCCATAACCACCGGAAACGACGTGTCAATTAGGCCAGCCAGCTGGCGACGCGATCCATGGCCTCCGACATCTCCGCTGCGGATCCAGCGTAGGAGAACCGCATTGTGCGGTGCCCTTCCACAGGGTCGAAGTCGAAACCGGGCGTCGCCGCCACATTGATCTCGGCCAGCATCCGGCGCGCAAAGGCCATGCTGTCATTGGCAAACCGGCTGACGTCGACATAGGCGTAGAAGGCCCCGTCCATCGGCGAGGCGATCGCGAGGCCGATCTGCGGCAAGCGCTTCATCAAGAGTTCGCGGTTGGCTGCATAGGCTGCCTTGTACCCGTCCAACTCTTCATGTGCGTCGAGCGCCGCCTCGGCGGCGATCTGAGAAAGCTCCGGCGGCGAAATATAGAGGCTCTGCGCCAGGCGCTCGAAGCTGCGCACCTGCACCTCCGGCAGCACCATCCAGCCGATCCGCCAACCGGTCATGCAATAGTATTTCGAGAAGGAGTTGATCACGACTACATCGTCGGTCACTTCAAGCGCCGTGGCTTCTTCGCCAACGAATGTCAGACCGTGATAGATCTCGTCGGAAATGAAAGTGATGCGCTCGGCGCGGCAATAATCCGCGAGCGCCTTGAGACGGGCTCGCCCTGTCACCGTTCCGGTGGGGTTGGCGGGGCTTGCAAGCAGCACGCCCTTGAGCGGCTTGCCGATGCGCTCGGCCGCGCGTGCGAGGCTTTCCGGCGTCAAGGTGAAGCCGGTCTCCCTGCCCGCCTCGACCTCGACGACGGTCAGACCCAACGCCTGCAAGATGTTGCGGTAAGCTGGATATCCCGGGCGGGCGATGGCGACGCAATCACCCGGATCGAAGAGCGCGAGGAACGCCAGATTGAAACCGGCCGACGAGCCTGTCGTGACTGCAATTCGCTGCGGATCGAGGGTGATGCCATGGCGGCTGTGATAGTGGCGGGCAATCGCGGTCTTCAAGGACAGCGTGCCAAGCGCGTCAGTGTAGCCGAGGCGGCCGTGCTCAAGGGCACACCTTGCTGCTTCAAGCGCCGCCTTCGGGGCCGGATGGACCGGCTGACCCACTGCCATCGAAATGACCGGATGGCCAGCATCGCGCCGCCGTGTGGCTTCCGCCAGCACATCCATGGCATGAAAGGGCTCGACGGCACTGCGTTTCGACATCTGTGTCAATGTAAATCCTCTGCTGCATGTCCATAAAATCGAAAGATAAAAAAATGCAGCAATTCAAAGTGCTACAGCGTCATTTACGCGCCTGACACGACGCGCGGCGCTGTGGAAACGGCTAGTTTGTGCCCCTTTGCCTGATCATCTCGCGCTTCACAAGTGCGAGAGTGCCGCATTTCCGCCGATTTTGCCGTTTCGTTTCCCCGCGGCCCACCCTATGCTCGCATAAAAGGGTACGAACCTTGGATAATTGTTGTCTTTCAAATACGCACATTGACGCAGCCGTGCGAAATGAACGACAGACAGAATACGGAAAGACAACGAGGAAAGAATGACCTTCAAGAAGATGATTGCCGCTGCGACGCTGCTCGCGCTTGTTGCGGGCGTAGCCTTGCCGCAGACGGCCGCCGCGCTCGATGCAAAACAGAAGGAAGAGTTCGGCGCCTTCATCAAGGAATATCTGCTCGCCAATCCCGAAGTCATGCTCGAGGTGCAGGAAGCCCTTGCAGCCAAGCAGCGCGCCAAGCAGCAGGAAGCGGCCGAGGCGGCGATCGCCAACAATAAGAAGGCGATCTTCCAATCCGATCATGATGTCACCCTCGGCAATCCTGACGGCGACGTGACGATCGTCGAGTTCTATGATTACAATTGCGGCTATTGCAAACGGGCACTCTCCGACATGGATGAGATCATCACGACGGACAAGAACGTCCGTTTCGTGCTGAAGGAACTGCCGATCCTCGGGCCTGACTCCCTTGCTGCGCACAAGGTCAGCGCTGCCTTCCGCCTGATCGCTCCGGAGAAATATGGCGACTTCCACCGGGCTCTGCTTGGAGGCGAGGAGCGGGCGACTGAGGAAACGGCAATTGCCGTCGCGGCGAAACTCGGCGTAACCGAGGAACAACTGCGGGAGAAGATGGAAAAAGAACCGCATGATTCCGCCGTGCGCGAGGCTTATTCGCTCGCAAACGAGCTCGGCATCACCGGCACACCATCCTATGTGATCGGCAACGAAGCGGTCTTCGGCGCCGTTGGCGCCGACGAGATCGTGACGAAGGTGGCGAACATGCGCAGCTGCGGCAAGACCGTCTGCTGAACCGAGGGACACCACGAAGATGTCAGCGGCCTTCCCCAGGTCGCGTCCCCCCCAATCACCATCACTTGTGGACAAATCCGGGGCGGACCTAAGGGGCTTTTCCTCGCGGAACCATCAGTCTATAGGTAACCCTCCATCATCGGACCGGAATCCCTTATGCCCTCGACGATTTTTGTGCTGAATGGCCCTAACCTGAATGCGCTCGGCAAGCGCGAGCCAGGTATTTATGGCGGCCAGACGTTGGCCGACATCGAGGCGATGTGCAAGTCGGAGGGAAAGTTGCTCGGCTTCGATGTCGACTTCCGGCAGTCGAACCACGAAGGCACTCTGGTCGACTGGCTGCACGAAGCCGGCGAAAAGGCCGCAGGCGTCGCCATCAACCCGGCCGCCTACGGCCACACCTCGATTGCCATGCATGATGCCATTCGTGCGATTGCTGTTCCCGTCGTGGAACTGCATCTTTCCAACATCCATGCGCGCGAGGAATTCCGCCACAAGTCGATGATCGCACCGGCCGTCAAGGGCGTGATCTGCGGGTTCGGCGCGCAGAGTTACATTCTGGCGCTGCATGCGCTAAAGATCCTGACGGACAAATCGAAATAAAAAGAACACGAGGCTCATACTCCCATGGCTGAAAAGAAACCGGGTATCGATCAGGCGCTGATCCGCGATCTCGCCAATATCCTCAATGATACCGATCTGACCGAGATCGAGGTGGAGCAGGACGATCTGCGCATCCGCGTTTCGCGCAATGGCACGCCTGTCGCGATGTCGATGCCGGCAATGCCCACCTATCAGGCGCCGCCCCCGGTCGCCGCGGCCCAGCCCGCCGCCGCTCCTCAGCCGGTTGCCGAAGGCGGCCGCAATTCCAAGAATGCCGTAACGGCACCGATGGTCGGTACCGCCTATCTGTCTCCTGCGCCGGGCGCCCGCCCGTTCATCGAAGTCGGCGCGCTGGTCAAGGAAGGCCAGACGATCCTGATCATCGAGGCTATGAAGACGATGAACCAGATTCCGGCACCGCGCGCCGGCAAGGTCACCGAGATTCTCGTTCAGGACGCGGCCCCTGTAGAATATGGCGAACCCCTGATCGTGATCGAGTAAGGCACGATGGCGATGATCTCGAAAATCCTCATTGCCAATCGCGGCGAAATCGCTCTGCGGGTGCTGCGCGCCTGCAAGGAGCTCGGCATCGCAACTGTTGCTGTGCATTCGACGGCCGATAGCGACGCGATGCATGTTCGGCTGGCGGACGAAAGCGTCTGCATTGGACCGCCGCCTTCACGCGAGAGCTATCTGAATATCCATCAGATCGTCGCCGCCTGTGAAATCACCGGTGCGGATGCCGTGCATCCGGGCTACGGCTTCCTCTCGGAAAACGCCAAGTTCGCGGACATCCTCGACGCGCATGACATAACCTTCATTGGTCCGACGGCCGAACATATTCGCCTCATGGGCGACAAGATCACTGCCAAGAAGACAGCGGAAGCGCTTGGCATTCCGGTCGTGCCTGGTTCCGAAGGCGAGGTGAAGCCCGAGAATGCGCTTGAAGTCGCCCGCAAGATCGGCTTCCCGGTGCTGATCAAGGCGACGGCCGGCGGCGGTGGCCGCGGTATGAAAGTCGCGAGAACCGAAGACGATCTTGAGCATGCCGTCGCGACGGCGCGTGCCGAAGCGGCAGCGGCTTTCGGCAACGAAGCCGTCTATATGGAAAAGTTTCTCGGCAGGCCGCGCCATATCGAAGTCCAGATCGTCGGCGACGGCGAAGGCAATGCCATCCATCTCGGTGAACGCGACTGCTCGCTGCAGCGCCGCCACCAGAAGGTCTGGGAAGAAGCCAACTCGCCTGCCCTCAACGTCGATCAGCGCATGAAGATCGGCCAGATCTGTGCCGATGCGATGAAGAAGATGAAGTATCGCGGCGCCGGGACGATCGAGTTCCTCTATGAGGACGGCGAGTTCTATTTCATCGAAATGAATACGCGCCTGCAGGTGGAGCACCCGATTACCGAGGCAATCACCGGCATCGACCTGGTGCACGAACAGATCCGCGTGGCATCGGGCGCCGGTCTCTCGGTCAAGCAGGAAGATATCGTTTTCTCGGGCCACGCCATCGAATGCCGCATCAATGCGGAAGACCCACGCACCTTCGTGCCCTCGCCGGGTACGATCACGCATTTCCACGCGCCGGGCGGTCTCGGGGTCCGTGTCGACAGCGGCGCCTATCAGGGCTACCGCATTCCGCCCTATTACGACAGCCTGATCGGCAAGTTGATCGTCCACGGCCGGACGCGCGTCGAGTGCATGATGCGGCTTCGCCGCGTACTCGATGAATTCGTCATCGATGGCATCAAGACGACCTTGCCTCTGTTCCAGGAACTGATCAACAATCAGGACATCGCCAACGGCGACTATGACATCCATTGGCTGGAGCACCATCTGGCCACAACATCCGCATAGGACAAAGAGTTGAAAGGGACGCGCAGCAAACAACCGGACATAACGCCGGACATGTTGCTGCGCGCCTATTCGATCGGCCTCTTCCCAATGGCCGACTCGGCCGATGATCCGGAACTCTTCTGGGTCGAGCCGGAAATACGCGGCATCATTCCGCTTGACGCCTTCCATATCTCGCGCAGCCTGGCGAAGACAATTCGCCGGCGTCCGTTCGAGATACGCTACAACACCGCTTTCGACGCGGTGATCGAAGGATGCGCAAAACCAGCGCCGGACCGGCCCACGACCTGGATCAACGACAAAATCCGCTCGCTCTATGCGGCCCTTCACCGGATGGGTTATGCCCACAGCGTCGAAGCCTGGCAGGATAACGCGCTTGTGGGCGGTCTCTATGGAGTCTCGCTCGGGGCCGCCTTTTTCGGCGAGAGCATGTTCTCGCTGCGCAGCGATGCCTCCAAGATCTGCCTCGTCCACCTCGTCGAGCGCCTGCGGGCGAAGGGATTTCAGCTCCTCGATACCCAGTTCACGACCGAGCACCTGAAATCGTTCGGCGCGATCGATGTGCCCAAAGCCGAGTACGAGGTTCTGCTGGCGAGAGCGATGGCCTCGTCGGACTTGCCGTTTTAGCTGCGCGCTTGCCCAGGACGCGGCGGCCTGTCATCGATAGGCGCCGCACCACAGCGTTTTTGCGCTTCAAATAAACCTTGTCGTTAAATCGGCTTCGGCTACTGCATCATTGCTTGCCGGTTCAAGGTCAGCCATGCAGCAATTCGAAGTCTTTGCGCGTGTGACAAGACGGGCGGCGCTGAAAGATATGTCGCAGCGACGGTTGCCAGGAATCTACTGCTTCGCTGCAGTGTCCGGCGGCGGTAGGTCGGACGTCGTCTTGCAGGATTGCAGCCAGACGTCATAGACGGGGTGTTCAACGGCATTCAGGCCCGGGCTGTCAGCGAACATCCAGCCGGTGAAGATGCGCCGGATCTTGCGATCGAGCGTGATCTCTTCGACTTCCACGAAGGTCGTGGTCTTCGGCGCCTCGGTGTCGTCGCGGCTGTAGCAGACGCGCGGCGTTACCTGCAGCGCGCCGAATTGCACGGTCTCGCCGATATAGACGTCGAACGTTGTGATGCGGCCGGTGATCTTGTCGATACCGGAAAAAACCGCGACGGGATTGGAAAGACGCGTTGCACGCGCGATATCGGTGGAGGACATCAACGGCAGCGCCATCAGCAGCGCAAGGCTCGCTCGACGAGCCGCCCGGCCGATCCAATTCTGCAGACAGAAACCTGCCATTTACGCCAGTCTCCCCCGCGCTTTCCTATTCGTGCCGGGAGTGGTTCGTTCCAGTTGAACCATGCACCAACTCCAACTTCTGTTTGCCGCATTTCCGGACGGCAACCGATTTCCGCGTCACCTGGAACTGCTCCGGCCTTCAGGCGCTAAACCCGAAATGTGGCTGCGCCATGATCGAGGGGTTCGCTCATATCTTGTACAGATGAACCGGGCTCAGGAGCGTGGCGTCCAGGCGTCGTAGTCGCCGGTAACGCGCGGGCGCTCGCCCGCGCCCGCGATCGACCCTTTCGGGCGATAGGCGTTCGGCGTGCCCGTCTGGTTCGAACGATGCGGCTTCTGCCACTCGCGGGCTACGTATTTCTCGTCGGCGGGGGAAATGTCCGTACGGTGATGCATCCAGCCGTGCCAGCCCGGCGGGATCGCCGAAGCCTCTGCAGGCCCACTGTAGATCACCCAGCGCCGCGTACGACCTTCGGAATCCGTGCCACCCTGATAGTAGACGTTGCCGAACTCGTCTTCCCCCACGCGCTTGCCAAAGCGCCAGGTATGAAAACGCGTACCTATCGTCTGTTGGTTCCACCAGGTGAAAATCTGCAGCAGAAGCTTCATGGGTGTCTTCCTTCACCGGCTGTTGGGAAAGCAGCCGGACATCAATATCATGCTCCCGCTTATGCCCCGCCACTCATGCCTTGTCCAGTGATTCTGCTTTTCCGCCAGTCATTTCAGCCGCATCTTGAAGCCGATATGACTGCGCTCAAAACCAAGACGCTCGTAAAATCGATGCGCATCGGCTCGCACGACGTTGGAGGTCAGTTGGACCTTCGAAGCTCCCTTCTCCCGAGCCTCGGCGATCGCATGACGAACCATGCTCTCGCCGATGCCGAGACCCCGCATGTCTTCGCGTGTCTGTACGGCCTCGATCACGAGGCTCGAACTGCCTCGCCCGGGAAGCGATGTCAGAAGCGCCGTCTGGAACGTGCCTACCACCTCGCCGCGGAGACTAGCTACATACAGGGTCTGGTGGGGCGACCCGCTGATCTCTTCGAACGCCGAGAGATAGTCGCCGAAAGCTTCCGGTTCAGTCGTATCGCCGTGCCCGCCGAGCCGATCGTTGGCAAAAAGGGCAATGATCGCGGGCAAGTCCCCGCGCTCGGCTTGGCGGATTTCGAGGTCGATCGTCATTTCCCGTTTTTCCCGTGCCATCAACGCTGCGGCGCATCAATCACCAGGAGGCTACAATTTCATGACAACCGGAGCGTATTCGCATCGAAACTGACCGCGAGGGCTAGGGAAGGCGCTTCTCCAGGATAAGCGCCGGCACGCCCGACTGTTCGTCTCCGCAATTCTCCGTCCTTCCGACTTCGGAAAAGCCATGCGCCCGATAGAATGCCAATGCGTGAAGGTTTTGTGGCTCGACTTCCAAGCGCATGCGCTCAGCATCCGGAAAACAGGTTTCGAGTTCGGCAAACATGTCGCGGCCGATGCCCTGTCCTTGATATTTCGGAAGAACGTAGAGTTGATGGAGGACGGCGGTTTTCGCAAGCGAGTCCGACATCGCCGCATAGCCCATGCCGGCGAGCTCTCTGCCGTTGTCAGCAACGACGAATTCGGCATTCTTTCGCTGCAGGCGCTTTCTCAAGGCGTCGATCGAATGCCATCTGGCGGTGAGTTCGTCGACTTTGTCGGCTCCGTAAAGCGTGTCGTAGGTCGCATGCCACGTCTCGGCCAGCAAGGCGCGGACCTTTTCGAGGTCGCGCTCGCTGGCCGTGCGGACGAAAAACATGGTCATTCCTCGATGCCGAGCTTGGCCTTGACCAGCGCCTGGACAGCCTGCGGGTTCGCCTTGCCGCCCGTTGCCTTCATGACCTGGCCGACGAACCAGCCGGCGAGCGAAGGCTTTGCCTTGGCCTTCTCCACCTGGTCCGGATTGGCGGCAATGATTTCATCGACGGCCTTCTCGATTGCACCGGTATCGGTGACCTGCTTCATGCCGCGTGTCTCGACGATCTCAGCCGGGTCGCCGCCCTCGTTCCAGATGATCTCGAAGACGTCCTTGGCGATCTTGCCGGAGATGGTTTCGGCCTTGATGAGGTCGATGATACCGCCGAGCTGAGCGGCAGAAACCGGAGTCTCTTCAATGGTTTTGCCGGCTTTGTTCAAGGCGCCCAGCAGGTCGTTGATGACCCAGTTGGCTGCCATCTTGCCGTCGCGTCCGGCGGCCACCGCCTCGAAATAGTCGGCAATCGCTTTCTCCGACACGAGAACCGAGGCGTCGTAGATCGAAAGGCCCATGTCGCGGACGAAGCGCTCCTTCTTGTCGTCCGGCAGTTCCGGAAGATCGGCCTTCAAGGCCTCGACGAACGCGTCGTCGAATTCGAGCGGCAGCAGGTCCGGATCTGGGAAGTAACGATAGTCATGCGCCTCTTCCTTCGAGCGCATGGAACGCGTCTCGCCCTTGTTCGCGTCGAAGAGCCGCGTTTCCTGATCGACGACGCCGCCATCCTCGAGGATCGCGATCTGACGGCGCGCCTCGTATTCGATCGCCTGGCCGACGAAGCGGATCGAGTTGACGTTCTTGATTTCGCAGCGCGTGCCGAAAGGCTCGCCGGGGCGGCGGACGGAAACGTTGACGTCTGCCCGCATCGAGCCTTCGTCCATGTTGCCGTCGCAGGTGCCGAGATAACGCACGATCGAGCGCAGCTTGGTGAGATACGCCTTCGCCTCGTCCGACGACCGCAAGTCCGGCTTCGAAACGATTTCCATCAATGCGACGCCCGAGCGATTGAGATCGACATAGGACATGGACGGATGCTGATCGTGCATGGACTTTCCGGCATCCTGCTCCAGATGCAGACGCTCGATGCCGATCTCGACATCCTCGAACTGTCCCTGGCGGTCCGGCCCGATCGAAATGATGATCTTGCCTTCGCCGACGACCGGATCCTTGTACTGCGAGATCTGATAGCCCTGCGGCAGGTCCGGATAGAAGTAATTCTTCCGGTCAAAGATCGAGCGATTGTTGATCTTGGCCTTGAGGCCGAGACCGGTGCGAACCGCCTGCTTGACGCACTCCTCGTTGATGACAGGCAGCATGCCCGGCATAGCGGCATCGACCAGCGAGACATTGGCATTGGGCGCATTGCCGAATTCCGTCGACGCACCCGAGAACAGTTTCGAGTTGCTGAGCACCTGGGCATGGACTTCCATGCCGATGACCACTTCCCAGTCGCCGGTTGCACCGGGAATGAAGCGTTTCGGATCGGGAGTGCGGACGTCGACAATGCTCATGTCATGCTCTTCTTTGAAGCCTGAATTTCGAGGTTTCTCGGTAGAGCAATTGGACCGCTGGCGCAAGGCTTGTGAGGCCGGGGAAGACGGGCCGCCGAGACCGGCGGCCGCGATTAACGAAGCTTTGGGCACCTCGTGCCTACTATCACCCATGTCGCCAACGATGACCCTCATCACTGTCGCAAGTATCAACCTTGCCACCTACTGTTTGTATTGGCTGGACAAACGGGCGGCGCAACGGACCGCTTGGCGCGTGTCGGAGCGCATGCTGCTGACGTTTGCCGCTGCCGGCGGCTCACTCGGTGCGCTCGTCGCGTGTCATGTGCATCGACACAAGACACGCAAAGAACCATTCCGGACCTTGCTTCTCGCCATCGTCGCGTTCCACATCGGCCTGGTTGTCGCCATTGCTCTTACAGATCCAGAACTGCCGTCACTTCTTGACGCCTGGGCGGCCATTTCTTAGAAGAATCACCGTCCGAATGGAGTCTTGATGTTCTTTCAGTCTGAGTCCCGGTAAGGGCCCTGCCCGCGGTCACCACGACCTGCGCGCACGGGCCGGAAACGTGAACCCCGCTCATCCCAGGATTTGCGGAACGTTTTCTTGCGTTCTCACGAGCGCCATTCCGGAATACTCAAACCATGGACATCTCGCGCGCGGAACAGCGCATTCTTCATCATTTGGCCCAAGGCGGCCGCATTGAAATTACCCGCGAAGGCAAGGCTATCGCCGAAATCCGTTGTTTCACACGAGACGGCTGGGTCTATCCCGGCGTCGATCTCGAGCTTTTTCGCAAGCTGAAACAAAAAAAGGCGATCAAGTCCTCGGGCGGAAAGCCCTACCGCATCACGGAGCGCGGTCTCTATCTCGTCAGATCGGAACTCAACAACCGCTGAGTGCTCCAACTCCGATCATCCCCGGAGATGTTGCGATCTCCGGGGCGTTGACGGGATCCGTCTGGATCGGCCTCACGTTTGAACGATCGCTTACGCCGGTATCGCCCTTTCGGCGGGGACCGGTCCAACGACGCGGTCCCGCCCCCGCCGCCTTGGCGCCGTAGAGGGCGATATCGGCTTGCGACAGCAGGTATGAGAGCCCCAGCTTCGGCGATGCCAGCATTGTGACGCCGACGCTTGCCGTGACACTCAACTTACCGCCGTGTTCGAGATCGACGGTCGCAGAACGCACGCCGTGCACGACGCGCTCTGCCGCGTCGCTTGCGTCTTGCAGGGACTGGCGCGCGAGCACGATCGCGAACTCTTCGCCGTCGAGCCGGCCCAGGAGATCATCTGCCCGCAGGGTGCCGGACATGGTTCGTGCCACGACCTGCAACACACGGTCGCCGACGGCATGCCCGTGAGTATCGTTGATGGCCTTGAAATGGTCGATGTCGAGCATCATCGCGAAGGCGCTTTCGTTGCTCTTCTCCAGCCGCGCAATCAAGGCGCTCGCGCGCGCCAGACAGTGGGTAAGAGAGTCGTAGTTGACCGCATGTGAAAGGCGGGCGATCAGGCTGCGGCGCGCCATGTCGATGCTCGACACCGTCAAAAGCCCGAGGGCAAGCAGCGTTATCCCAAGCCGGGTCGATGTCAGCGTCGCTTCGGCAACGCCGCTCACCCCAAGGCGCAAGGCGCCAGAGGCAACCGTCATCTAAGTCAAGAGGCAGACAATCATCGTCAGCGCCGTGGTCGCGAGATCCCGGCATCAACTTGCTGAAATTAGTTCTGAGGAAACTCGTCGGTCGAGTCTGAGATGAGCGGTTTGCTTAGCCCGATGAATTGGACGTCACGATCGAGCTTCTGCGAATAGGCCGTCGATAGCCAATTCACGCGATAACCAGATCGGCGAGAAGCCGAATTTCGCTTTGACGGGCATGGCGGACAATGAACATGGAGCGGTCCCTTTCCGCTCCACTACATCATTTCTTCCGCTGCGTGGCCAGCGATCGGCTGGGCCTGTTACCACCATTTGGACGGTGTGAAGCGGCCAGCCGACTGTTCGATAACATGCGCCGTCTTGAAGAGCGTTTCTTCCTCGAACGGCTTGCCGATGAGCTGTAGGCCAAGCGGAAGGCCCTTGCGATCGAGCCCACCCGGCACCGCAATGCCCGGCAGCCCGGCCATGTTGACGGTAACGGTGAAGATGTCGTTCAAGTACATCTTCACCGGATCGGCTGCGAGATCCTCGTCGGCAATGCCGAAGGCAGAGGACGGCGTCGCCGGCGTCAGGATCGCGTCGATACCTGCATCGAAAACGACCTCAAAGTCGCGTTTGATCAGCGTCCGGACCTTCTGCGCGCGCAGATAATAGGCGTCGTAGTAGCCGGCGGAGAGCACGTAGGTGCCGATCATGATGCGGCGCTTGACCTCCTGGCCGAAGCCGGCAGCCCGCGTCTTCTCATACATGTCAATGATATCCTTGCCGTCGACGCGCAGGCCGTAACGGACACCGTCGTAGCGCGCGAGGTTCGACGACGCCTCGGCGGGCGCGACGATATAATAGGCCGGCAACGCGTATTTCGTGTGCGGCAGCGAGATGTCGACGATCTCGGCACCGGCGTCCCTCAGCCAGGCAATGCCCTGCTGCCAGAGCGCCTCGATCTCCTCCGGCATGCCGTCAACGCGGTATTCCTTCGGGATGCCGATCCTCATGCCCTTGATCGACTGGCCGATCGACGCCTCATAATCGGGCACGGGCAAGTCGACGGAGGTCGTATCCTTCGGATCGATGCTGGCCATCGACTTCAAGAGGATCGCCGCATCGCGCACGTCTCGCGCGATCGGGCCGGCCTGGTCGAGCGAGGAGGCAAAGGCGACGACGCCCCAGCGCGAGCAACGGCCATAGGTCGGCTTGATGCCGACAGTACCGGTGAAGGCGGCCGGCTGGCGGATCGAGCCGCCGGTATCCGTCGCCGTCGCACCGGCGCAGAGATGGGCCGCGACCGCGGCCGCAGAACCGCCGGAAGAACCGCCCGGCACGAGGTCAAGGTTGGAGCCCTTGGCGCGCCACGGGTTCTTGACCGGTCCGTAGTAGGACGTCTCGTTGGAAGAGCCCATGGCGAACTCGTCCATGTTGAGCTTGCCGAGCATCACGGCACCGTCGTTCCAGAGGTTCTGGGTAACCGTCGATTCGTAGCGCGGCTCGAAACCATCAAGAATATGACTACAGGCCTGCGTGTGAACGCCCTCGGTACCGAAGAGATCCTTGATGCCGAGCGGAATGCCTTCCAGGGCACCGGCTTTGCCGGCCGCGATACGGGCATCGGAAGTCTTCGCCATCTCGCGGGCCTTTTCCGGCGTCACGGCGACATAAGCGTTGATCGTGTCGTTGGCCGCCTCGATCGCGGCGATGTAGGCATCCGTCAATTCGACCGCCGTGATTTCCTTGGCGGAAAGCTTCGCGCGGGCTTCGGCAATCGTGAGGCTTGTAAGTTCGGTCATGATGTATTCGGGCTTTCGCAATCGGAAACGTCGGGGCGGGAGGCGGTTTCTTACTCGACCACTTTCGGGACGACGAAGAAGTTGCGGTCCGAATTCGGCGCATTGGCGACAACGTCAGCCGCCTTGCCGCCGTCGGCGACGATGTCTGCGCGCTTCTTCATGTTCATCGGCGTTACCGAAGTCATCGGCTCGACGCCGTCGACATTCACTTCGGACAGTTGCTCGACGAAGCCGAGGATGCCATTGAGCTCGCCCATCATCCGCGCGGCTTCCTCTTCGCTGACGGCGATGCGGGCAAGGCGCGCGACGCGCTTCACGGTGGCAAGGTCTACGGACATGATCGTCTCCGGTATCTCAAAGTTTCCCCCGCTATAAAGACGAGTTGCACAACGTGCAACGGGCGAATGTCACCGGCAGGCTTCGCGCCGGCAACCATTGCTCTTTAAAGAGTGACAATCCCACCGACTTCCGGCGTTGCCACCAGCGTCGAGGCGCCATCCATGCCGGCGACGAAGGTCTGGGGCGTCTGATCGACGATCGGAAACGAACCATAGTGGCAGGGGATGGCAGTGTTGAATCTGAAATAGCGCTGACAGGCGAGAGCGGCCACGGCGCCGCCCATGGTGAAGCGGTCGCCGATCGGCACGATGCCGATGTCCGGTTCGTGCAGTTCGTGGATCAGGGCCATATCCGAGAAAATATCCGTGTCGCCCATATGATAGAGCGTCGGTTCGTCCTCGAAGTGGAGCACGAGGCCGCCGGCGCTGCCGAGCGAATGGGAAACGCCATCTTCGGTGATCTGCGCCGAGGAATGAACCGCATTGACGAATGTTGCGGAAAAGCCGTCAAGCTGAATCGTGCCGCCGGTATTGCCCGGTTCCATCTTCGACACGCCCTGCCGCCCAAGCCACATGCAAAGGTCGAAGTTGCCAAGCACCGTGGCCCCCGTTTCCTTGGCAATCGCGACGGTGTCGCCGACATGATCGCCATGGCCATGCGTGAGCAGGATATGCGTGAGCCCCGCGGTGGCCGCCTTGCGATCGCTTTCACGGAACGCCGGGTTTCCGGTGAAGAAGGGATCGATCAGGATTTTGGCTTTCGCCGTCTCGATGTGGAAGGCGGAATGGCCGAGCCATTTGATCTTCATGATGTTCTCCTTGGACCAGGGTAAGTTTGAGCGAGCAACCCGGGCAACCGAACCTGAGGGCGTTGTCGTTCTTAAAGAGTTAGGGCGAACCGCGCTGATGATTTATGTGTTGGACCAGCATATGGATCAGACGACACAAGTGGAAAGATCGAATCGGGAAATCCCATGGCAATTCTTACGATCGAAGAACTGGCAGCGCGTTTGCCGCCCAACCAGGCGATTGCCGGGCTCGACCTCGGCACGAGGACGATCGGGCTGTCGGTCTCCGATCTCGGACGGCGCTTCGCGACACCGCGCGACGTGATCCGGCGCGTCAAGTTCGGCGTCGATGCGCAGGCGCTTCTCTCCGTGGCGGAGAAAGAAAAGGTCGCAGCCTTTATCATCGGCCTGCCCGTCAATATGGACGGGACCGAGGGGCCGCGCTGCCAGGCGACACGCGCCTTCGTCAGAAATATGGGAGAGAAAACCGATATCCCCTTTGTCCTCTGGGACGAGCGGCTTTCGACGGTCGCCGCGGAGCGGGTGCTGATCGAGATGGACGTATCTCGGAAGAAGCGAGCCGAGCGCATCGACTCCGCCGCCGCTTCCTTCATTCTTCAGGGAGCGCTAGACAGGTTGGCGTCGCTCGCAAACGCCTCCCGCGATTGAGCGGTGCCGCGCCTGCCGAAACGACGTCGGTACCAGGCAAGGATCTCCCGGCGTTTCCTGACCGCGACCAGCGCAAATACGATGGCGCTATCCACCACCATTGCCCGCGCGACGAGCGGCGGAATGGTTTCGGGCGGAATTCCGAGCACGTGGCCATAGATCGCGAAAACCAGGTCATGCGCCTGACGCGTCAACATGAAGACGCCGAAGCTCATGTCGTAATAGGAAAGACCATACCAGCCGGTCAGCAGGGTAACCGGGGCGCCCCAAAAGATCAGGAGCCACTTCATACGCTCGCCCTTTCCGAGATCCGCCGGCGGAGCAGCGGATAGAGCGCTCTCTCGACCAGCACAAACGCCAGAAGAGCGGCCGCAAGCACCCCGATGTCGAGTGCCAGGCCGGCAAAAAAAATCATCATGATGATCAACAAACCAGTTCTCATCGAACCGCTCCGTTCTCGATTTCCTGCCCCAATCTCCACCCTTGGGCACGCGCCTGCAACGTAAACCATTTGTTAAGGTTAACATTTACAAGCGAAGTTCGGCTTGCGACTGGCCGTGGTGCGAACTATGCGTAAGCCTCCCTGTGCATGGACCCGTCATGACTGTCATCTTCGAGAGCATTCTGCCTATCTTCCTGCTCGTGCTTCTTGGGGTCTGGCTTCGACGGTCGAAGCTCATCGATCAGGGGCTGTGGATGGGGCTCGAGCAGTTCGGGTACTATCTTCTTTTCCCCGCGCTGCTTTTCTCGACCTTGGCCGAGGCGGACTTCACCGGAATGAAGGCCGACGCAACGGCGATCGCGACCATCGGCAGCGTTACAGCTATGTCGACCGCACTCCTTCTGAGCTGGCCGCTCCTGCGCGGCCGCCAGATCTCCGGCGCTGCCTTCACCTCGATCTTTCAGACCGCGACGCGTTGGAACGCCTTCATCGCGCTGGCCGTTGCGCAAAAGCTCTACGGCGCGATCGGTCTCAGCCTGACCGCGCTGGTGATGACGCTGATCATCATCCCGATCAATTTCTACAATGTCGCCGTGCTCGTCTGGTTCGGCGGCGGCGGTCGCGGTCTCGGGTTCTTCTTCCTGAAGATCATCACCAATCCTTTGATCATTTCGTCGGCGCTTGGGATATTGTTCAACATCACCGGCATCGAGCTCTATGCACCGGTGATGACGGCAATCGACATGCTGGCGACGGCCTCACTTAGCCTCGGCCTGATCATGGTTGGTGCCGGTCTCAAGATCGCAGACGCCTTGAGGCCGAGCAGCGCCGCGATTCTGGCGGTCACGCTCAAGCTAATCGTCATGCCGGCTTTTATGGTCGGAGCCAGTGCGCTGCTCGGCATCCGCGGCGATGCGCTGCTGGTGATAGCGCTGGGAGCGGCCGTTCCGACAGCCATGAACGGCTATCTTCTCGCCAAGCAGATGGGGGGAGATGCAGAACTCTATGCCGCGGTCGCGACGGTTCAGACGGCGTTATCCTTCTTTACGATACCGCTCGTCCTTTCCGCCACCGGTTACGTCGCGGCCGGGTAGAGCAGATCGAGCACATAGCCCGAATCGAAGCGCGAATCGAGCATGCCGTAAGTGGAGCGCCAACCCGCCGCGAGACGCGACTCGAGGAAGGCGTCGGCGATGCGCCCGGCCCCGAGCCGATAAAGTTCAGCAGCAGCAGCGGCAAGCGCAAGCTGTTCGACCAGCATGCGGGCGGCACCTTCGTCGCGCTCGCAGAGCGACATGGCGGCGCGAAGGACATCGATCGTCTTTCGGCCGGCGGGGCCGAGATCACGGCTGAAGACACCGAAAAGCTGTTCGAACAATTCCTTGCGGCGCCCGAGCACGCGCAGAACGTCAAGCGCCATGACGTTGCCGGATCCCTCCCAAATGGCATTGACCGGCGCCTCGCGATAGTGTCGGGCGAGTGCCCGCTCCTCGACGTAGCCGTTGCCACCGAGACATTCCATCGCCTCGTAGATCAAGGCGGGCGCGATCTTGCAGCACCAATATTTTGCGACCGGCGTCATGATGCGGGCATAGGCGGCTTCCTCGGCGCTGCCGTGGGCCTTGTCGAAGGCATCGGCAAGACGGAACGACAGTGCGCTCGCCGCGGCGACGTCGAGCGCCATGTCGGCCAAAACACGCGTCATCATCGGCTGGCTGACCAGCGCCTTTCCAAAGACCTTGCGGCCGCGGGTGTGGTGCACGGCTTCGGCGAGCGAAGCCCGCATCATGCCCGCCGAAGCAAGCGCACAGTCGAGCCGC
Organism: Sinorhizobium sp. 8-89; assembly: GCF_030124325.1. Classification (GTDB taxonomy): domain Bacteria; phylum Pseudomonadota; class Alphaproteobacteria; order Rhizobiales; family Rhizobiaceae; genus Sinorhizobium. Next base: position 820,084 of record NZ_JASKLR010000001.1, on the reverse strand, counting down.
GTCAATGTCACCATGTCGAGGATGGTGCGGATGCCGGCGTCGGGAGTTCCAAGAACGAAGCCGAACGTGTCGGAAAACTCCACCTCCGACGAAGCATTGGAGCGATTGCCGAGCTTGTCCTTCAGGCGCTGAAAGCGCAGTCCGTTGGCGGAACCATCCTCGAGCAGCCTCGGCACTAGGAAGCAGCCGAGCCCGTCGCGCGTCTGCGCGAGCATCACGAAAGCATCGCTCATCGGCGCCGACATGAACCACTTGTGGCCGTTCAGACGGTAGATACCCTCCCCCACGCGCTCTGCAGTCGAGGTGTTGGCCCGCACATCGGTGCCGCCCTGCTTCTCCGTCATGCCCATGCCGATGGTGACGGCGGTCTTCTGCATCCAGGGGCGGTTGGAGGAGTCATATTTGCGCGAGAGGATCTTCGGCGCCCATTCTTTCTGGACTGCCGGAGACGCCGTGATAGCGGCAACCGACGCACTCGTCATCGTCAGCGGGCAGAGATGACCGCATTCCAGCTGGGCTGTCAGATAGAAGCGGATCGCCCTCGCCTTGTGCGAGCGGCCTCTTTCATCCGCCAGGTTCTCCCAGGCGGACGAATGCAGACCCGTCGTCATCGACCGGCGCATCAGCGCATGCCAGGCCGGATGGAAGTCGACGACATCGAGGCGCTCGCCGCGAGGTCCGTGGGTCTTCAACTTTGGCACGCCCTCATTGGCCATGCGCGCCAGTTCCTGCGCTTCCGGCGACGTGACGTACCGTCCGAGCACGTCAAATTCGTCGCGCAACGTCTTCGGCATGCTCGACGTGATATCGACGACGAGAGGATCGGAGCGATAGGCGTTGACACCGGACCAGGGTTTTGGCTGGTTCAGCTCGGCGAGTTTCTGTTCAGTCCGGTTCATCTGATTCATGGGCCGGTTCTAGCGCAAGTTTCGCAGGCGCGAAACAGGCGCGCCCTGAGGCCCACGCAAGTTTTCTGCGGAAGGGGTGGCGCGCCGCTTGCCCGGCCCCTGACCACGCTTTATAGAGCGAGCCAAATTATAGAGTGCAAGGGCGGCTCATGATCACTTTCCCGCATCGCCACCTGCTCGGCATCAAGGGCCTCACGGAACAGGACATCACCCTCCTGCTCGATCGCGCCGACGAAGCCGTCAAGATCTCCCGGCAGAGGGAGAAGAAAACCTCCTCGCTGCGCGGGCTGACGCAGATCAATCTTTTCTTCGAAGCCTCGACCCGGACGCAATCCTCCTTCGAACTGGCGGGCAAGCGCCTCGGCGCCGACGTCATGAACATGTCCGTCGGCAATTCCTCGGTGAAGAAGGGCGAAACGCTGATCGACACGGCGATGACGCTGAACGCAATGCATCCCGACGTGCTGGTCGTGCGCCACTCCTCGGCGGGCGCGGCGGCTCTGCTCGCCCAGAAGGTCTCCTGCTCGGTCGTCAATGCCGGCGACGGTCAGCACGAACATCCGACCCAAGCGCTCCTCGACGCGCTGACGATCCGCCGCGCCAAGGGCAAGCTCTCGCGGATCATCGTCGCAATCTGTGGCGATGTGCTGCATTCGCGTGTCGCCCGGTCCAACATTCTGCTGCTCAACGAGATGGGAGCGCGCGTGCGCGTCGTCGCACCGGCGACGCTGCTGCCCGCCGGCATCGCGCAGATGGGTGTCGAGGTCTATCATTCCATGGCGGAAGGCTTGAAGGACGCGGACGTAGTGATGATGCTGCGGCTCCAGCGCGAGCGCATGACCGGCTCTTTCGTGCCCTCGGTGCGCGAATATTTCCACTATTACGGCCTCGACGCTGAAAAGCTGAAGGCAGCCAAGGACGATGCGCTGGTGATGCACCCGGGCCCGATGAATCGCGGCGTCGAGATCGCTTCCGAAGTCGCCGACGGTCCGCAGAGCGTCATCGAGCAACAGGTCGAGATGGGTGTTGCCGTGCGCATGGCGGTGATGGAAACGCTTCTCCTTTCGCAGAACCAGGGGCCGCGCCTATGACCAGACCACTCGTTCTGAAAAACCTGCGCATTGTCGATCCTTCGCGCAATCTCGACGAAACGGGCTCGATCATCGTCGGCAGCGACGGCCGCATCCTTGCAGCCGGTAGCGACGCCCAGAACCAGGGCGCACCGGATGGTGCCTTCGTGAAGGATTGCGGGGGCCTTGCGGCTGTCCCGGGCCTCGTCGATGCACGTGTCTTCGTCGGCGAGCCCGGAAGCGAGCATCGTGAGACGATCGAATCGGCTGCGCGGGCTGCAGCGACGGGTGGCGTCACGTCGTTCATCGCCATGCCGGACACCGATCCCGTCATCGACGAAATTGCCCTCGTGGAATTCGTACAGAAGACGGCGCGCGACAAGGCGCTCGTCAATGTCCACCCTGCTGCAGCCCTCACCAAGGGACTGCTCGGCGAAGAAATGACCGAAATCGGACTACTTCGCGACGCGGGCGCTGTCTGCTTCACCAACGGCCGGCAACCGGTTCACGACACGCTCGTGTTGCGCCGCGCGATGACGTATGCGCGCGAATTCGGAGCGGTTATCGCTCTTGAGACCCGCGACAAATACCTTGGCGCCAACGGCGTCATGAACGAAGGCCTGCTCGCAAGCTGGCTCGGCCTCGCGGGCGTGCCGCGCGAAGCGGAGATCATTCCACTCGAACGCGACCTTCGCATCGCCGGATTGACCAGGGTCGCTTACCACGCCGCGGAGATTTCCGTACCGGAATCGGCCGATGCCGTGCGCGCCGCGCGAGAGCGCGGGACCAATGTCACCTGCGGCATCTCGATCAATCATCTGACGTTGAACGAGAACGACATCGGCGAATATCGGACCTTCTTCAAATTGTCGCCTCCGTTGCGCGGCGAAGACGACCGCGTCGCAATGACAGAGGCGCTTGCCAACGGGACCATCGACATCATCGTATCGTCGCACGATCCGCAGGATGTCGACACCAAGCGCCTGCCCTTCTCCGACGCGGCCGACGGTGCGATCGGCCTCGAAACCCTCGCGGCGGCAGCCCTTCGGCTCTACCACAGCGGCCAAGTACCGCTGATGCGCCTGATCGATGCGATGTCGACGCGCCCGGCCGCGATCTTCGGCCTCGATGCAGGCACGCTGAAACCAGGCGCGAAAGCGGACATCACAGTTCTCGATCTGGAAGAGCCTTGGGTCCTCTACGAAAAGGCGCTGGTTTCCCGCTCGAAGAACACACCTTTTGAAAATGCCCGCTTTACCGGACGGGTCGTCCAAACTTATGTTGCAGGCAAGCTGGTGCATTCAGCGTAAGGCCGGAGCTGTCAGGCGGGGAGGAACCGGTGGAGTTATTATCCTGGCAGCTCGGGCTGCCCGCGACGTTCGTATGTCTCGTCTTCGGCTATCTTCTGGGATCGATCCCCTTCGGACTCGTTCTCACCCGCATGGGAGGCCTCGGCGATGTTCGCAAGATCGGCTCGGGTAACATCGGCGCAACGAACGTGCTTCGAACCGGCAACAAGAAGCTTGCTGCGGCAACGCTGCTCCTCGATGCCCTCAAAGGCACAGCCGCCGCCGTCGTCGCCTCTCTTTGGGGTATTGAGGCCGGTATTGCCGCCGGCCTCGCCGCTTTCCTCGGACATCTTTATCCAGTCTGGCTTTCGTTCAAGGGCGGCAAGGGCGTCGCAACCTACATCGGCGTGTTGCTGGGCCTTGCACCGGTCATGGTGCTCGTCTTCGGCGCAATCTGGCTCACCATGGCCAAGGTCACGCGCTACTCGTCGCTCAGCGCCCTCACTGCGACCGCTATCGTGCCGCTGGTGCTTTATGCCACCGGATATGGGAAAGTAGCGCTGCTGTTCGCAATCATGACCGTCATCACCTGGATCAAACACCGTGCGAACATCCAGCGGTTGCTCAGCGGCACGGAAAGCCGGATCGGAGAAAAGGGATGATGCTGAACGTCAGCGCCCAACAAAGAGGAATCGCGCTGACGGAACGGCAGAAAATCGCCTGGCTGAGGCTCATTCGCAGCGACAATGTCGGACCTGCCACCTTCCGAGACCTGATCAATCACTTCGGCACGGCAGAGGCCGCTCTTGAAGCACTGCCGGAGCTTTCCCGGCGCGGCGGCTCGGAGCGTGCATTTCGCATTGCGACGGCGGTAGATGCGGAACGCGAGCTCGAGGCGGCGCACCGGTTCGGCGCCGTTTTTGTCGGGATCGGCGAGCCGGACTATCCGCCGGCATTGAGAGAGATCGACGGCGCTCCGCCGCTACTTGCCATGAAGGGTCATATCCAGGCGGCAACGCGCCCCTCCCTCGGCATCGTCGGTTCGCGCAATGCCTCCGTGAGCGGCGCGAAATTCGCCGCCATGGTCGCGCGCGATGCGGGGGCTGCAGGCTATGTCATCACCTCGGGGCTTGCCCGTGGCATCGATACGGCCGCCCACCGCGCAAGTCTCCAGACCGGCACGATCGCAGCGCTTGCCGGCGGCCTCGACCAGCCTTATCCGCCGGAGAATATCGGGCTGTTGCAGGAGATGACATCCGGCGAAGGACTGGCGATCAGCGAAATGCCATTCGGCTGGGAACCCCGCGCGCGTGATTTTCCGCGGCGAAACCGGCTCATCGCCGGCGTCAGCCTTGGCGTTACCATCGTCGAGGCGGCCAACCGCTCCGGTTCACTAATCACCGCCCGTTACGCGGCCGACTTCGGCAGGCTGGTCTTCGCGGTTCCCGGATCGCCACTCGATCCGCGCTGCCACGGTACGAACGACCTCTTGAAACAGGGCGCGACCGTCACGACCTCTTCGGCGGACGTTCTGGAAGCGCTCGCGCCGCTCACGCGCAACGACCTCCTTACGCGCCTCGACATCAAGGAACCGGCGATCGAGAACACGCGCACGGCACCTGCGGCGCCCGATGACGGCGAGCGCAACCGCATCGTCGAAGCGCTTGGGCCAACGCCGGTCGAAATCGACGACATCATCCGCCATACCGCGCTCTCCGCCTCCCAGGTCCACCTCGTGCTTCTGGAACTGGATCTCGCAGGCCAGCTTTGCCGGCACGGCGCCGGCCTGGTGTCTCTTAATCCCAAGGAGTGACGTGCCAGAAAAGGCAAGGCCACGCGCCATTGGGGCACATGCAAACTCGCAGGACGAAACGACCTTCGGTTGCGGAATTTCGGATATTGCCGCTTGGTTGCAGTCCATGGCGATGTTGCTATTTTCAATGAAACCCCTTGACCGCGCCCGAATCCCTGTCCATTTCGTGGCGTCAACATCCGGCGCGCAGCATTTGCGCTTTGCCAAAAGAGATTGTCTCAGAGAATGACGATGAATGTTGTAGTGGTGGAATCGCCTTCCAAGGCCAAGACGATCAACAAGTACCTAGGCCCCGGCTACAAGGTGCTTGCCTCGTTCGGCCACGTGCGGGACCTGCCTGCCAAGGATGGGTCCGTCCGCCCGGATGAAGATTTCGAGATGTCCTGGGAGGTCGACGGCGCCTCGGCGAAACGCATGAAGGATATCGCCGACGCCGTGAAATCGTCCGATGGACTGATCCTCGCGACTGACCCGGATCGCGAGGGCGAGGCAATCTCCTGGCACGTGCTGGACCTTCTCAAGAAGAAGAAGGTCATCGGTGACAAGCCGGTCAAGCGTGTTGTCTTCAACGCGATCACGAAAAAGGCCGTGCTCGATGCCATGGCCGACCCTCGTGATATCGATATCTCGCTGGTCGACGCCTATCTCGCCAGACGGGCGCTCGACTATCTCGTCGGTTTCAATCTCTCCCCCGTCCTCTGGCGCAAGTTGCCGGGCGCGCGCTCGGCCGGCCGGGTGCAATCGGTAGCGCTGCGTCTCGTCTGCGATCGCGAAGCCGAAATCGAACGCTTCGTCACCGAGGAATACTGGAACCTCTCGGCGCTCCTGAAGACGCCGCGCGGCGATGAATTCGAGGCGCGCCTCGTTTCCGCCGACGGCAAGCGGCTGCAGCCGAAGGCGATCGGCAACGGCGAGGAGGCCAACCGGCTGAAAACGCTGCTCGATGGCGCGACCTATGTCGTCGACAGCGTCGACGCGAAGCCGGTCAAGCGCAATCCGGCGCCGCCCTTCACCACCTCGACGCTGCAGCAGGCCGCCTCTTCCAAGCTCGGCTTCTCGGCCTCGCGCACGATGCAGGTGGCGCAGAAACTCTACGAAGGCGTCGACATCGGCGGCGAGACCGTCGGTCTCATCACCTATATGCGTACCGATGGCGTACAGATGGCGCCCGAAGCGATCGAGGCTGCGCGCCTGGCGATCGGCACCCAGTTCGGTGAACGGTATCTGCCGGAGAAGCCCCGCTTCTATTCCACCAAGGCGAAGAACGCCCAGGAAGCGCACGAGGCCATCCGCCCGACGGATTTCAACCGCGTGCCCGACCAGGTGCGCCGTTTCCTCGACGGCGATATGCTCAAACTTTACGATCTCGTCTGGAAGCGCGGCATCGCGAGCCAGATGGCTTCAGCCGAAATCGAGCGGACGACCGCCGAGATCACCGCTGACAACGGCGGCAAGAAAGCTGGTCTCAGAGCTACCGGTTCGGTCATCCGTTTCGACGGCTTCATTGCCGCTTACACCGATATGAAGGAAGACGGCGAGCAGCCCGACGATGGCGACGAGGGAGGTCGGCTGCCGGAGATCAACGCGCGAGAAAATCTCGCCAAGCAGAAGATCAATGCCACCCAGCACTTCACCGAGCCGCCGCCGCGCTACTCGGAAGCGACACTGATCAAGAAGATGGAAGAACTCGGCATCGGCCGCCCTTCGACCTATGCCGCAACGGTCACGACGCTCATTGACCGGGACTATGTGACGACGGACAAGCGCAAGCTTGTGCCCCAGGCCAAGGGCCGTCTCGTGACAGCGTTTCTGGAGAGCTTCTTCACGCGCTATGTGGAATATGATTTCACCGCGTCGCTGGAGGAAAAGCTCGATCAGATTTCCGCTGGCGACCTCAACTGGAAGGACGTCCTGCGCGAGTTCTGGAAAGACTTCTTCTCGCAGGTCGAAGACACCAAGGAACTGCGCGTCACCAACGTGCTCGACGCCCTCAACGAGGAACTGGCGCCACTCGTCTTCCCGAAACGGGAAGATGGCAGCGACCCGCGCATCTGCCAGGTCTGCGGAACGGGAAAACTTTCGCTGAAGCTCGGCAAATACGGTGCGTTCGTCGGCTGCTCCAACTATCCGGAGTGCAACTACACACGCCAGCTTTCCTCCGAAACCAACGGCGACGCGGAAGCCTCGGTGTCGAACGAGCCGCTGAACCTCGGCAAGGATCCGCATACCGGCGAGGAAATCACGCTCCGCAGCGGCCGCTTCGGACCCTACGTCCAGCGCGGTGACGGCAAGGAAGCAAAGCGCTCCAGCCTGCCGAAGGGCTGGACGCCGGCATCGATCGACCATGAAAAGGCCATCGCGCTGCTGTCGCTGCCGCGCGATATCGGCGCGCATCCGGAAACCGGCAAGATGATCTCCACCGGGCTCGGCCGCTATGGACCCTTCGTCCTTCACAACGGTACCTACGCCAACCTGGATTCGATCGAGGATGTTTTCGCGATCGGGCTCAACCGCGCGGTTTCGGTGCTCGCAGACAAGGAGTCGAAGGGCGCCAACGGCTCCCGCGGACGCACTACCGCGGCCGCGCTCAAGGAACTTGGAGAGCACCCAGACGGCGGCCCGATCACCGTGCGCGACGGGCGGTTTGGCCCCTATGTTAACTGGGGCAAGGTCAATGCGACGTTGCCGAAGGGCAAGGATCCGCAATCCGTGACCGTGGAAGAGGCACTGACGCTCATTGCCGAACGCGCGGCCAGGGGCGGTCCAACAAAAGGCAAGGCGTCCAAAGCGAAATCAACGGCGGCAAGGGCCACCAAGTCTGCCTCGAACGGCGCGGCAAAGGCCGCCAAGCCGAAGACCGCCGCGAAGGCCAAATCGAAAACGGCCGCGAAGGCCAAGAAGGACTGACGTTGACCAGAATCCCGCGCGACCCGACCCAACGGCCCGTAAAGGGCGCAGGCAAGAAGAACGGCAGCGCGGCCGAGACGGCACCTGCCGCCGAAAAGGAAACGATCATTCACGGCGCGGTTCCGCCTCGCGATGTGCTGATGCGTTTCATCGCCGAGAACCCGCAGCAGGCGTCGAAGCGGGAAATCGCGAAGGCCTTCGGCTTGAAGGGGGAGGCACGCGTCGAGCTGAAGGCGCTGCTGCGCTCGCTCGAGGAAGACGGGCTGGTCGAAAAGAAGCGCAAATCGCTCGTCCGTCCGGGTGCCCTGCCGCCTGTCACAGTGCTCGACATCACGATACGCGACATCGATGGCGAATTGATCGGCCGGCCGGCGGAGTGGCTGGATGACGACGGCGTTGCGCCCGCGGTTCTTATCAAGCAATCCGCTGTCGGCAAGGCAAAGGGCAAGGCGCCGATCGGCGGCCTCGGCGACCGGGTGCTGGCAAAGATATTCCCCTCAAAGGACCGCGGCGGCCCCGCCTTTACGGCTCGCATCATCAAGATTCTCGACAAGCGCAAAGATGCCGTGCTCGGTGTCTTTCGAGCCACGCCCGGCGGTGGCGGACGGCTGATGCCGATCGACAAACGCGGTGAAGAGATTTTGGTCGACCCGGACTTCACCGGCGACGCTCAGGACGGCGATCTCGTGGAGGTGCACCTTGCCCGCCTCGGACGCTACGGGCTGCCGCGCGCCCAGGTGCAGAACGTCATCGGTTCCGTGGCGTCGGAGAAGGCGATCTCGATGATCGCCATCCATGCACATGGGATACCCTACGTCTTTTCCGAGCGCGTGCTGAAGGAGGCCGAGGCAGCGCGCCCGGCGACGATGGAACACCGCGAGGACTGGCGGTCGCTGCCGCTGATCACGATCGATCCCGCCGATGCCAAGGACCACGACGACGCCGTTTACGCCGAGCCGGATCCCTCACTCGACAATCCGGGCGGCGTGATCGTCACCGTCGCGATTGCCGACGTCTCCTGGTATGTGCAGCCGAAGTCTGCGCTCGATCTGGAAGCATTGAAGCGCGGGAATTCGGTCTATTTTCCCGACCGTGTCGTACCGATGCTGCCCGAGCGCATTTCAAACGATCTTTGCTCACTGAAGGAAGGCGTCGACCGCCCCGCAATCGCTGTTCGGATGCGCTTTTCGAAAGAGGGTCGCAAGGCCGGACACACGTTCCACCGCATCATGATGCGCAGCGCAGCCAAGCTTTCCTACAACCAGGCTCAGGCCGCAATCGACGGGGCGCCGGACGAGAAGACCGGGCCGATCCTGGAAACGATCCTGAAGCCACTCTGGGAAGCCTATCGAATACTGACGCGCGGGCGCGATCGTCGCCAGCCGCTCGAGCTCAACATGCCAGAGCGCAAGATCATCCTGAAACCGGACGGCACCGTCGACCGTGTCTTCGTGCCGGAACGACTCGACGCGCACAAGCTGATCGAGGAAATGATGATCCAGGCCAATGTCGCGGCGGCAGAGACGCTGGAGCAGAAGCAGCAGGCACTTATCTACCGTGTTCACGATCAGCCGTCGCTCGCCAAGCAGGAGACGCTTCGCGAGTTCCTGGCGACGCTCGACATCTCGCTCGTCAAGGGCGGTAACATGCGTTCGAACCATTTCAACGGCGTGCTCTCGAAGGCCGAGGGCAAACCCTACGAGACCATGGTCAACGAAATGGTGCTGCGCTCACAAAGCCAGGCGATCTACAGCCCGGAGAATATCGGCCATTTCGGCTTGAACCTGATGAAGTATGCCCACTTCACCTCTCCCATCCGGCGCTATGCGGATCTGGTCGTGCATCGCGCCCTGATCACCGCGCTCGGCCTCGGCGCGGGTGGGACGACACCGCAGGAGGAAGGTACGCTTGACGACGTCGCCGCCGAGATTTCGACGTTCGAGCGGCGCGCAATGGCGGCCGAACGCGACACGATCGATCGGTTGATCGCGCATCACCTGAACGGACGCGTCGGTGAGGAATTCGACGGGCGCGTCTCCGGAGTCACGAGGGCGGGACTTTTTGTCACCCTCCCCGCCTATGGCGCCGACGGCTTTGTCCCTATATCTACGCTCGGTCGCGACTATTACATCTATGATGAGGCCCATCAGGCCCTGTCCGGTGAAAAATCCGGACTTGGCTATCGCCTCGGTGATCCGGTGCGCGTCAAACTGGAAGAGGCCGTGCCGCTTGCCGGCGCGCTCCGCTTCGAGATGTTGAGCGAAGGGCGAAAGATGCCGACCGCAACACGCTCCTTTCACAAGGCCGGTCGCCGCGAGCGACCTGGCGCGGGCAAACGACCGGGAACGCGAGCACCGCGAGGCAGACGATAGCGGCCGACAGGAATGCGGTCGGACATGAAGGATATCGCTATGAAGGCAACGGCCACGGAAGAGCTACAGCTCGGGGGAATGCAGGATGGCGAACGTCCCGTGATGCGCTCGATCAAGCGCGGCTTTCTCAGCCGGTGCCCCGCCTGCGGCGAAGCGCGTCTTTTCCGCGCCTTCATCAGGTCGGTCGACGCCTGTGCCGTCTGCGGCGAGCGCATGGATCATCATCGCGCCGATGATTTCCCCCCTTATATCGTCGTCACGATCATCGGCCACCTGGTGCTCGGGGGCTACATGATGACCGACCTCGTCTTCCCCCTTTCAACCTGGCAGCATCTGGCGATCTGGGCGCCGGTCACGGTCGCCAGTTCTTTGGCACTGCTGCAGCCGGTCAAGGGTGCCGTCATCGGGCTACAATGGGCCATGAAGATGCACGGTTTCGGCGGCAAGGAGGATGCCCCGGAGGACGTTCTTCCGGCGCGAGACCCTTCGGCATGACGTCGGAGTGCATCAGCGGCAGGGCACCTTCGCCGCAATCGGAGGCAACAAAAAGCCGGCTCGCGAGGCCGCGAGACGCCGCTTCCATCATGCTCCTCGACCGCTCCGACGCGCGCGTGCGCGTGCTGATGGGCAGGCGGCACAGCGCCCATGCGTTCATGCCAGACCTCTATGTTTTTCCCGGCGGCAGGCGCGATCCCTCCGACCACCGGCTGGCCTTTGCGGGTGATCTCCATCCGGCCGTTCTGCGGTCGCTGAGGTCGGTCGACGGGCGAGCGGTGACCGATGCACGCGCGCGGGCGCTGGCGCTGGCGGCCCTAAGAGAACTCTACGAGGAGGCCGGCGTCCGTGTCGGCAAGCCGAGGCTTGAACCAAACGCCGAGCTTCCCTTCCTTCCCGATCTTGCAAACTTGCGCTATATGGCTCGGGCCATCACTCCTCCGGGATACCCGAGGCGGTTCGACACGCGTTTCTTCGCGGTTTTCGCGGATGAGGCTGACATCGATGCTTCGCTGATTCTGGAAAGCCGGGAGCTTCAGGACTTGCAGTGGATCGATGTGAACGAATTTCCGCCCCTCCAAATACCGGAGATCACCGCCCTAATCCTTGCGGACCTGAGGAGCAGCCTCGAATCCGATCCCTCCCTTCCTCGTGAGAGGTCAGTGCCGTTTTACTTCACGCGCCGTGGGCGCTTTGTCCGCACGCTCCTCTAAGGGTTCTTTTCGAATGTCAAAGCCGCCGTCCGGTACGCCTGCACCGGTTGACGAAATTCACTGGCTTTCGCTGATTGCCGCCGTCGCCGCAATCACCGCGGTCGGCATTGCCATCGGCCTGGGGCTGCCGTTGCTCAGCATCATCATGGAGAAGCGCGGAATTCCGTCGACGCTGATCGGGTTCAACTCGGCAATGGCCGGCCTCGCCTCCATGGCAGCCGCCCCGTTCACGACGAAGTTCGCGCACCGCCATGGCGTCGCGCCGACAATGCTCCTGGCGATATTGTTTGCCGCCGCGAGCGCGCTCGGCTTTTACTACATCACCAATTTCTGGCTCTGGTTCCCCTTGCGCGTCGTCTTCCACGGCGCGATCACCGTCCTTTTCATCCTCTCTGAATTCTGGATCAATGCGACGGCGCCCCCTAACCGGCGGGGGTTCGTGCTCGGCATCTACGGCACCGTGCTTTCGCTCGGTTTCGCGAGCGGTCCCCTGCTCTTCTCGATTCTCGGTAGCGACGGGATATTACCCTTCGCCGTTGGCGCCGGCGTGATTCTGCTTGCGGCCATACCGATCTTTCTGGCGCGCAATGAAAGTCCCGTGCTCGACGAGAAGCCCGAGCGCCATTTCATGCGCTATGTCTTCCTCGTGCCCACGGCAACCGCCGCGGTATTCATTTTCGGCGCCGTCGAATCGGGGGGACTCTCGCTGTTCCCGATTTTCGGGACGCGGGCCGGCTTCACCGAATCGCAGGCAGCGCTGCTGTTGACGGTGATGGGCATCGGAAACTTCATCTTCCAGATTCCGCTCGGCATGCTGTCCGACCGAGTCAAGGATCGCCGCACGCTCCTTTCCGCGATGACGGTGATCGGCCTGATCGGCGCCCTGTGCCTGCCGATGCTGATCGAAAGCTGGATTCTGATGGCCCTTGTGCTGTTGTTCTGGGGCGGTTGCGTTTCAGGTCTCTACACAGTCGGCCTCAGCCATCTGGGTTCCCGGCTCCAGGGCGCTGACCTCGCCGCAGCGAATGCGGCCTTCGTTTTCTCCTACGCGGTCGGCACCGTCGCCGGCCCGCAGGTGATCGGAGCGGCGATGGACGTCACCGGCAACAGCGGTTTTGCCTGGGCGATCGCGGCGTTCTTCGGGCTTTATGTTGCGCTTTCAGTGGTCCGGATCGTTTTGAATCCAAAACGGCCTTGACTTTTCGGTCGCGATTTGTAGTTTCGCGCCAACCTTGACCGTGGCCCGCAACCGGTTGTCCACGGCTTTCATCTTTATAAAGGCAGGACGACCATGGCGAAAGCTACCACCATCAAGATCAAGCTTCTGTCGACAGCGGACACGGGTTTCTTCTACGTCACGACCAAGAACAGCCGTACGATGACGGAAAAGATGACGAAGACCAAGTACGACCCGATTGCGAAGAAGCATGTCGAGTTCAAGGAAACGAAGATCAAGTAAGATCAGCGTTCCAGTCTGTTTTAAAGCGCCGGCCGCAAGGTCGGCGCTTTTTCTTTGATCTTGTTGTCTTCGACGACGGCCTCAATGGTGCGCCGTTCCCGACGCTGGACAGCTCTATCTAGCTGAACCGAAACGAAAAACGCCGCCTCTTGCGAAGCGGCGTTTTGAAAGGGGGCCGGCTGACTTCCGACTGCGGCACGAGGAATCCGCGAACATCAGAGCCAGCCGACCGACCCCACGACCCAGGAGATGCGGCGGACCTGAGCATCATGGGGTAACCGATTGGTGACGGAAGGCATGCTTCCATACGTATCAGCATTGCCTGAAAATAAAAAAAAATCAACGAATTCTTAATCGCCGAAACAAGGTTGCTCGGCGTTTGGTTAATTCTGTCTCATATTCGGACAACGCCGAATCTGCCGCTTATGGAAATGCTTTGCCCCAGCACCAGCGGTCGAGCGGAGAATACAACTTTAAAGAAACTTAACAAGAGCCCGAAAAAGGCATTCTAATCGCGGTCGGGCGGCCGTGTTACTTGCTGCATCAAGGTCAGGCGGCTGCCGCCACTACCCTGTTGCGGCCGTTGTTTTTTGCTTGATACAGCGCCATATCGGCTCGCTTCAACAACGCTTCCGGCGTGTCGCCGTCTGCTCTCAGGCTGGAGATGCCAAGAGAGGCCGTGACGGAATGAAGCGTATCAGTCCGCGAAATGGGGAATGCACCGCTCTCAACCGCCAGACGAAGGCGCTCGGCGACGATTGCCGCCATTTCTGGCGTGGTGTCCGGCATGACGATCACGAATTCCTCGCCGCCAAACCGACACGCGAGATCGGCACCACGGACCGTCGCGCGCACGCGGTTAGCAAACTCGCGCAACACCTCGTCGCCTGCGTCATGGCCATAGGTATCGTTGACGTATTTGAAGCGATCGATATCGGTGATGCAGATGGAAAGCGGCCGACCGCGGGCAGCGGCGCGGTCCATCAATAGTTTCAGGTGATTGTCCAGATAACGGCGATTGTGCAGACCAGTGAGATCGTCGGTGATCGCCAATTCGATCGTCTGCTGGACGCTGGCCCGCAGCCGGTCATTGCAATGCTTGCGACGAATCTGCGTCAGTGAACGAGCCACAAGCTCATTGGGATCGACCGGGCGCATGACATAGTCCGTCACGCCAAGTTCGAGCGCCCGAACGACCATCTCGTCGCGCCCCTGCTCGGTGACGAGCAGGATCGGTATGAAGCGTGTGCGCTCCAGCGAACGCAGCTGCGAGCACAAGCGCAACGGATCGTAGTCATCGAAGTTTGCGTTGACGATGACGAGGTCGAAACTGCTTTCGGCCGCCTCGAACAAGGCCGCCTGGGGATCCGTTATGACCGAAACGTCGGCGATCGGTTTCAGCGCGCGCACAAGGCGTTCCTGGGATGAGGCGCGTGCGTCCACCAGGAGGATGTTGCCCGGCTCGTCCGGACGATCCGGCCGCGCAAGTTCCTGAAGGCCGATCGTTTGTGCCGTTTGCGCCCGCAGACGCAATTCATCGCTGACATTCTTCAGCCGCACCAGGCTTTTCACGCGCGACATCAGTTGCAAATCGTTGACCGGTTTTGTGAGGAAGTCGTCCGCCCCCGCCTTCAGCCCGCGCACGCGGTCGGACGGTTGATCGAGCGCAGTCACCATGACCACCGGAATATGCGAGGTACGGCTGTTTGCCTTCAACCTCTCACAAACCTCGAACCCGTCCATGCCCGGCATCATGATATCGAGCAGCACCAGGTCCACCGGCGTCCTTTCGCAGATCGCCAATGCCGATTGCCCATCCCCGGCCGTTAAAACGTCGAAATACTCAGCTACCAGACGCGCCTCCAGGAGCTTCACATTGGCTGGTACGTCATCGACGACGAGGATACGCGCTGTCATCTCAATCTTCCCCGACGCTCAGCAATCGCCCAAATAGGTCTTGATCGTTTCGATGAATTTCGGAACCGAAATCGGCTTGGAGACATAGGCTTCGCAACCGCCCTGACGAATACGTTCCTCATCGCCCTTCATGGCGAAGGCGGTCACCGCGATGACCGGAATGACATGGAGTTCATCGTCTTCCTTGAGCCATTTCGTAACCTCGAGGCCGGAAACCTCGGGCAACTGGATGTCCATCAGGATCAGATCGGGCCGGTGCTTGCGCGCAAGCTCGAGCGCCTCCATGCCGTTGCGCGTCTGGATCGTCTGATAGCCAGAAGCCTCAATCAGGTCGCGGAAGAGCTTCATGTTCAGCTCGTTGTCCTCAACAATCATCACCTGTTTGGGCATGTCGATACCTTGCTGTCCGCCGCCGCCTTGCAAGTCCATGAGATCACGTTGTGATCGATCCTAATAAGTGCGAGCGGGATGCGAGCGGAAAACCGCAAACACTTTTCCTCATCCCGCTCTAGACATATAAGTTGCACAATCAACGACTCGGCCCATTTCCTCAGTCGCCAGGCTAGCGCTATTTGGTTGAAAAATAGGTAATTCCGGGCGCAAGATGACGAGAGGTTCGACACCATGAAGAGTGCTGACGAAACGGCTATCGCCATCCTCGCCTGGCTCGCTGACGAACCGGAACTTCTGTCGCGTTTCCTCGCCCTGACCGGAACCGATCCCGGCTCGCTGCGCGCGGCAATCGGCGAGCCGGGTTTCATGGGCGGTTTGGTTGCTTTCCTGATGGACCACGAACCGACCCTGATGGCTTTTTGCGCAGCAACGCAAACAACCCCGGAAGACGTCGTGCGGGCGCACCAGCTTCTCTCCGGTGCGTCGGATTTCGAGGATAGCTGAGCGTGGCCACCGACCGACGCGATGACGTCGTTCTCGGGCACAGGCCTCTGATCGTCAGCGATGTCGATGAAGTCGTCCTGGAATTTCTGACGCCCTTCAAGCTCTTCCTCGAAAGTCGTCGGCACAGGCTGCTGCCTCGTTCCTTCCGCCTGGCAGGCAACATAGTCGACCTGCAAAACGGTGAGGCGGCAAGCGAAGCCGCTGTGAAGGCGCTGCTTGATGCCTTCTACGCCGCGCAGGAGCAGTGGCAGACACCGGCCGCGCTGGTGGTCAAGACGCTCGCGGAGCTCTCCGCCGAGGCGGACATCGTGTTTCTGACCGCTATGCCACCGCGCCACGCCGCCGTGCGGCGTGCGCTGCTCGACGCCCTCGATCTCTCCTATCCGCTGCTCGCCTCCGAAGAGCCCAAAGGTCCGCTGGTCGAGCGACTGCACGGCGCCCGGGAGCTCCCCGTCGTCTTTATCGACGACATCCTGCGCAATCTCCACTCGGTA
The DNA here is from genome assembly GCF_030124325.1 of Sinorhizobium sp. 8-89. Lineage (GTDB taxonomy): Bacteria > Pseudomonadota > Alphaproteobacteria > Rhizobiales > Rhizobiaceae > Sinorhizobium. Next base: position 803,750 of record NZ_JASKLR010000001.1, on the reverse strand, counting down.
AGGGCTTACGCACCTTCCTGCCTCCTCATAAACCTGATGGCAAACGCCGAATTTCGCGCCCTCGCCCCGGTCCCGGATATAGGCATCCATACCGCTGCGGATTGGGCCGATGCAGCGCGCCTGATCCGCGCTCACTTCGGACGTTCGACGGCAAGCCGCTGAGTCAGCGCCGCGCCTTGAGCAGCCCTGTCGGCGCGCCGTCTTGCGGCGGAGGGCCACGCCCGCCGAATCCAATGCCCAGGTGATGCCCGCTGTTGCACTCATTGACTCAAATCCAGCCGCATCAGCGGTCTGCCGTCCTTGCGTCGCGCAACCGTCTCGAAACCGGCGAGGTCAAAGATCGCCGTGGAGCCGATGCAGAGGGTCGCCGATTTCGACTGCTTGGCGTGGTCGATCGGGCATGCGTCGAGAAAGCGGGCGCGCCCTGCCCTTGCGTAGTCGATCGCCGCAGCAAGCAGGCGATGGCTCAACCCGTTGCCGCGCAGGTGCGGCAGAAGAAACAGACAACTCAGCGCCCAAACCGTTCGGTCGTCGGCCTCGAAATCGTGAAGCGGTCGCGAGACCGTGCGTGGCGAATTGAACTGGGGGACGTCATGACGCGGACCGACCTGCACCCAGGCAACCGGCGCGCCCTCGCAATATCCGAGGATGCCGGGTGGCGGTCCGGCGGTAATCCGATCCTTGATGAAGCCCTTGCGCTCATCGGCCGACATGCGGGTGCGGATCGCGTGCGGCAGTCGGAGGGCAACGCACCAGCAGCCGCAGAAGGCGCCTTGCCGGCCGAAGAGCTGTTCGAAATCCTGCCAGCGCTCCGCCGTGACCGGTTGAAATTCCAGGGCGATATCCAAACTCCCCTCCGATCTCCGCCTTGAGACTCAGTAGCGTAGAGCGTAAAGTCGCCGCGTTCAACTTTTGTTCCGGATATGCCCGACAGCGCTGCATCGATTCCTGGCTTCTGCCGAGACTGCTTCAGGGAACAAACCGTCGTGGCGCGGCGGTGCCTTTCCTGCGGCAGCCCGCGACTTCTTCGCCATTCCGAACTCTACAAGCTGACCTTGGCGCATATCGACTGCGACGCATTCTATGCCTCGATTGAAAAGCGCGACGATCCGGAACTCGCCGACAAGCCGGTGATCATCGGAGGCGGTAAACGCGGCGTCGTCTCCACCGCGTGTTATATCGCCCGCATTCACGGGGTGCGCTCCGCCATGCCGATGTTCAAGGCGCTGGAAGCCTGCCCGGAGGCGGTCGTGATCAAGCCGAACATGGAGAAATATTCCCGCGTCGGGCGCGAAGTGCGGTCGCTGATGCTGGAATTGACGCCGCTTGTGCAGCCGCTTTCGATAGACGAAGCTTTTCTCGATCTCAGCGGCACCGAGCGGCTCCACCATGATCCTCCGGCCCGAACGCTCGCCCGGTTCGCCAAGCGGGTGGAGCAGGAAATCGGCATCACCGTCTCGGTCGGCCTGTCCTATTGCAAGTTCCTCGCCAAGGTCGCTTCCGACCTGCAGAAGCCGCGAGGTTTTTCCGTCATCGGACAGGCCGAGGCCGTCGACTTCCTCAAGGAGCGTCCCGTCACGCTGATCTGGGGAGTCGGCAAGGCCTTTGCCGCGACGCTCGAGCGGGATGGCATTCGCATGATCGGCCAGTTGCAGATGATGGAGGAGGCCGACCTGATGCGCCGCTACGGCACGATGGGCCAAAGGCTCTACCGCCTCTCGCGCGGTCAGGACGAGCGGATCGTGGAAACGGACGGGGAAGCGAAAAGCGTGTCGTCGGAAACCACATTCAACGACGACCTCTCGCGTCCGGAAGAACTGATCCCTCATCTGAGGAGGCTCAGCGAACAGGTGGCGCTGCGGCTGCGCAAGGCAGAGCTTGCCGGGCAAACCGTGGTGCTCAAGCTAAAGACCGCCGACTTCAAGACCCGCACGCGTAACCGGCGGCTCGACAGCCCGACGCGCCTGGCGGATCGTATCTTCCGCACCGGCCTTCAGCTTCTGGAAAAAGAAGCCGACGGCACCCGATACAGGCTGATCGGCATCGGCGTCAGCGACCTCTCCGATCCCGGTCTTGCCGATCCGCCGGATCTGGTGGACCCGGCGGCGACGAGACGCGCGGCTGCCGAAGATGCGATCAACAAGCTGCGTGACAAGTTCGGCAAAACAACCGTCGAGACGGGCTACACCTTCGGCCATCGGCGTCGCGATCAATAATGCTCTCGCGCGGGGACGGCCGCTGTGATCGAATTCCTTAAATATTGGCGGATACGCTCATTCGACAGTTCTCGCGTTGGAATGAGCGGATGGTTTTGCGTTTCACTCTCGGAGGCGGGTTTGCCCTCCTGCTGGCGTCGGCCTCGTCCGTGTTTGCATCCAGCGATGGACCGCTGCAGGTGATCGTCTCGACGCAGCAGCAATCGATCACCGTCTATGACGGCAATGCCGTCGTAGCCAAGTCAAAGGCATCGACCGGGAAGGCCGGTCACTCGACGCCCACGGGCATCTTCTCGATCATCGAGAAACGCCGTCACCACAAGTCCAACATCTATTCGAACGCGCCGATGCCGTTCATGCAGCGACTGACCTGGTCGGGAATTGCCCTGCATGGCTCCAGCCATGTACCGAAATACCCGGCCTCTCACGGTTGCGTGCGGTTGCCCAGCAAATTTGCGGCGAAACTGTTCAAGATGACCAAGCACGGAATGCACGTTCTGATATCGGATCGTCCGGTGATCCCCGCCGAGGTTTCGAACGCCACGCTTTTCCAGCCGAACCAAGCGCTTGAGGAAGAGCCGGCCCCGCTTCCCGACGTCCCTTTACGTCCGGCGCTTAGTGAGAAAGAGACCGACGCACTCGAAGTGGCAATGATAAAGACGGCTTCCGTGCCTGCCGCCTCCGGCCAATCCCAACGACCGATTCGCATTCTGATCACCCGACGCAGCACCCGTGACGTCGTTCGCGAGTTGCAGACGCTGCTGAGCAGCCTCGGTTTTGATGCCGGCGTCCCGGATGGCTGGGCCGGGTCCGCCACGTTTGACGCGGTCAGCGCTTTCCAGTCGGCTCAAGGTCTTCAAGCTGACGGCAAAATAACGCCGGAACTGATTGATGCGGTGTTCCGCAAGGCCGGTCGCGAGAAACCGTCGAACGGCATCTTGCTCGTGCGTCAACAGTTCCAGCCGCTCTTCTCGGCCGACATCCACATCGAGCAGCCGGAGGTCGCCTTGGGAACGCACTTCCTGCAGTTCCAGGATCTCGATGCGGCAAGCGGCAGCGGCAAATGGTTTGGCGTTTCCCTTGAAAATCATCTTCCCGCGTCGATGAAAAAACGACTCGGCATTTCCATCGACGCCGATCCGCTTGCTTCCAACACGCTTCAAGGAACGCTGGATCGGCTCACGGTACCCCCTGATGTGCGTACACGGATCGCAGGTCTTCTCGTCAACGGATCGTCCTTGTCGATATCCGACGCGGAGAGCGGCCAGGAAACTGGCGAGGGAACGGACTTCATCACCATCACGCGCTCTGCCCCGCGCTGACGACTGTCCGCCTCTAAGCCTCTGGGAATTATGCAATTCCAACCGGACAACAGCCACACACGTTCCTGGAAACACTTTTAGACGAGTTCGACATCGACGACCCCTGGGGCCGAGCGAAGGGCAGCCGCGATCTCCGGCGAAATCCGGTATTTCTCGTTGAGTTCGACCTCGATCTCCCGCTGGCCGTTTTCCTTGATGACGACGAAGGAAACGAGACCGTCGCCCTTCGTGTTGAGATGGGAGGCGATGGAGCGCAGCGGGCCGGCGTCGCGCACAAAGACGCGCAGCGCCTTCTGCATCTGCAGCGACTCCTCTTCGAGAGAGCGCAAAGTCTGGATGCGAAGGCCGATTCCTTCCGGTCGCTCCTCGGCGGCGACCGTCATGACCAGCGATTTGCCCGGCTCCAGGAGATCGCGGTATTGGTTCAACATCTCCGAGAAGAGAACGGCCTCGAACTGACCCGATGCATCGGAGAAAGCGACGATCCCCATCTTGTTGCCGGTACGCGTCTTGCGCTCCTGCTTCGAGGTCACCGTTCCGGCCAGCCGGCCGGCGGTCGCCCCCTGCTTCACCGCCGCCGCGAAATCCGCAAATGTCTGGACGCGCATCTTCGCCAGCAGCTTGTTGTAGGTATCGAGCGGATGGGCAGAAAGATAGAAGCCGAGGACCTGGAACTCCCGGTGCAGCTTCTCGGAGGCAAGCCAGGGCGTGTAGGCTGGCAGCGCGATCCGTTCCGGTCCGGTCGCTGCCCCGGCGCCGAACATATCGCTCTGGCCGCTCACTTTGTTTTCCTGCGCGCGCTGGGCGAAGCCCAGGATCCGGTCAAGCCCGCCAATAAGTTCGGCCCGGTCGTAGCCGAAGCAATCAAATGCGCCAGCAGCAATCAGGCTTTCGAAGACGCGCCTGTTCAGAAGTTTAGGATCGATCCGGAGGCAGAAATCCTCGAGGCTCGCAAATGGGCGGTCGCCGCGAACGGCAACGATATGCTCGACGGCCGAGTCGCCGACGCCTTTGATGGCGGCAAGCGAATAATAAATGCGGTTGTCGCCGGTCTCGAAATGGCGGAAGGACGTTTGCACCGACGGAGCGATCACCTCAATGCCAAGGCGCATGGCGTCTTGGCGAAAATCGTTGATCTTTTCCGTGTTCGACATATCGAGCGTCATCGATGCCGCGAGGAACTCGACCGGATGATGCGCCTTCATATAGGCGGTCTGGTAGGAGACGATGGCGTAAGCGGCCGCATGCGACTTGTTGAAGCCGTAGTTGGCGAACTTTGCGAGCAGGTCGAAGATCAGGTCCGCCTGCGGCTTCGACACGTCGTTCTTGACGGCGCCTTCGACGAAGCGGGCGCGCTGCTTGTCCATCTCCTCCTTGATCTTCTTACCCATGGCGCGGCGCAACAGATCGGCCTCGCCGAGCGAATAGCCCGACAGAACCTGGGCGATCTGCATCACCTGCTCCTGGTAGACGATGACGCCCTGCGTCTCCTTTAGCAGATAGTCGATCTTCGGATGGATCGACTCGATCTCTTCCTCACCATGTTTGCGGGCGTTATAGACCGGGATGTTTTCCATCGGGCCGGGACGGTAGAGCGCGACAAGCGCGATGATGTCCTCGATGCAGTCCGGCCGCATGCCGATCAGCGCCTTGCGCATGCCGGCGCTTTCCACCTGGAACACGCCGACCGTCTCGCCGCGGGAAAGCATCTCGTAAGTCTTCGTGTCGTCCAGCGGAATGCTCGCAAGATCGATGTCAACGCCGCGCTTGGCGACGAAATCGACCGCGGTCTTCAGTACCGTCAGCGTTTTCAGGCCGAGGAAGTCGAACTTGACCAGACCGGCCTGCTCCACCCATTTCATGTTGAACTGGGTGACCGGCATATCCGAGCGCGGATCGCGGTACATCGGCACCAGCTTCGAGAGGGGCCGGTCGCCGATGACGATGCCGGCGGCGTGCGTCGAGGCATGGCGGTAGAGGCCCTCGATCTTCTGGGCGATATCGAGAAGGCGAGCCACGACCGGCTCCTTTTCCGCCTCCTCCTGCAACCGCGGCTCCTCCTCGATCGCTTTCGAAAGCGGAGTCGGATTGGCCGGGTTGTTCGGCACGAGCTTGCAGATCTTGTCGACCTGGCCATAGGGCATTTCGAGCACGCGGCCGACGTCGCGCAAAGCCGCACGCGCCTGCAGCGATCCGAAGGTGATAATCTGCGCCACCTGCTCGCGGCCGTATTTGCCCTGGACGTAACGGATGACCTCTTCACGCCGGTCCTGGCAGAAGTCGATATCAAAGTCGGGCATCGACACGCGCTCAGGGTTGAGGAAGCGTTCGAACAGCAGCGAGAAACGCATCGGATCGACGTCGGTGATCGTGAGCGCATAGGCAACGAGCGACCCGGCACCCGAGCCGCGGCCCGGTCCGACGGGAATGCCATGCTGTTTGGCCCACTTGATGAAGTCCGAAACGATAAGGAAGTAGCCCGGAAACTTCATCCGCTCGATGACGCCGAGTTCGAACGCCAACCGCTCGCGGTAATCCTCTTCCTTGTAGCCCGGCGCCATACCGAGCTTCGCCAGACGGTCCTCAAGCCCCTCCTCCGCCTGCCGGCGAAGCTCCGCCGCCTCCGCGCGCTCGGCCTCCTCCGGATCATCCGAAGCGCCGGTGAATCGCGGCAGGATCGGCCCGCGGGTCTTCAGCATGAAGGAGCAGCGCCGGGCGATTTCGATCGTGTTCTGCAACGCTTCGGGGAGATCGGCGAAGAGCGCGGCCATTTCCTTGCGGCTCTTCAGATAATGATCCGGCGTCAGCCGGAAACGGCTGTCATCCGAAACCATCGCGTTGTGCGCGACCGCCATCAGTGCGTCGTGCGCGTCATAGTCAGCCGGCGAGGGAAAGAACGCCTCGTTGGTCGCCACCAGCGGCACATCGAACCGATAGGCGAGTTCAACCAGGCGGCTCTCATGGCGCCGGTCATAGTTGCCGTGCCGCTGCAGTTCCAGGTAGAGCCGGTCGCCGAAGAGCTCGATCAACGCCTTCAGACGCGTCTCCGCCAGAGCCGACGAACCCGCCTTCAGCGCCATGTCAATCGGGCCGCTGGCCGCGCCCGTCAGCGCGATCAGACCATCGGTCCCGCCCTCAGCCAGCCATGACCGTGTAATTCGCGCGGCCTGGCTGCCCTCGCCATCCAGATAAGCGCGGCTGACGAGGTCGACGAGCCGGACATAGCCGTCATCGGTTGCGGCAATCAGCACGAGCGACGGCAGCTTCGCAAGCTGGTGATGGTGGCCGCGCCGCTCCCCTTCTGCCTCGTCCTCCATGTCGATCGACAATTGACAGCCGATGATCGGCTGCAAGCCGTCATCCGCTGCCTTCTGTGAAAATTCGAGGGCCGCGAAGAGATTGTTGGTGTCGGAAATGCCTATGGCCGGTTGCTCATCCGCGACAGCCTTGCCGATGATTTTCTTCAACGGCAGCGCACCCTCCAACAGCGAAAAGGCCGAATGCACCCGCAAGTGAACAAACTGCGGATCCGTCGCAGTTGCCCGCTGCCCAACGCTTTCGTCATTCGCCATCGTCGTACTCCGATTCGCGCTACCGCCTGTTTGCTCAATCGTAGCCGATTCAGGGACAAAAACATGCAGTAATTCAAAGTGCTGCAGCGTCCTTTTACGCGTCTGGCAGACGCGCAGCGCTCTAGGTAGGAGCAGAGGATATCCCGTTTCCGGCCCCTCATGTCCAGCGCAACGACCGGAACCGCCGTCTTTTTCAACACTGCATCCGAGGAAGCGCAGACCCGGCGCGGTTCTATCCTGCGAGACCACACCGAAGCAGGAGGGTTACAACCCGAGCGCAATCACGGAAATGCTGGCGATGAAGAGGCTCATCGAGGCGAAGGCGGCGAGATCACGAACGAAATCAGTCATAACATGGCTCCTTTTCCGCTATTGTTTTTCTTTTGTTCCTTTTTTGTTCCATAGTCAAGCAAGGCTGCATAAAAGATCCCGCTATTCAGCTTTCATGGTTAATGCGCCAGCGTAGCCAGCGTGGCGCCGCGACTATGCCGCTGCGGATTCGGCCAAGGGAGGCAAACCAAGCGCATCAAGGACTCACGGCTTCCCTCAAGGGTCGACTCCGAGACAGGCAACTCGTAGCTACGCGATTCAGAACACATGTTCCTGTTTTGTTCTTTACATGCCGGCAATGTTCCGGCATCCTCTGTGGCCGAATTGGGAGCACGCTCATGTTCAGCATACAGGAACTCACCGACTTCATCGTCGAGGCGAAATCGAAGACCTATGTCGGCAACGGTGCCGAGCTTCCCGCCTGCAGACCCGGCTCTCGCGATATCGGACATCAGCGCGGCGCGTGGAGCTATCTCGACAGCTATTTTGGCGGAACGGATTTTGCCGGCCAGGAGGCGGTCTGGCATGATGGCAATCCGCGCTGGGCCATGAATTACTTCGGCCGCATCGTTCGTCCGGACCTGATCGATGCTGAACGAGCCGGCGCGGTTATCAAGGCCGCGCTGCAGACGATGTATCGCGAGAAGCGCCATTTCCTCGGCGGCATGGAGTATCAGCACGCCTATGGTTGCTATGTCGATAGCAGCCGCGGCGCGACAGATCACTTTTCCGGCCGCGAAGTGATTTTCGTCGATGGCGAAGAAGCCTATGAGCTTGAATATCGCGGCGGGCTCATCGTTCCCTGACGCGACAACGCTACGCGTCTCCTCGGACACGCAAAAGTCGCCGTAACGCATTGAATTGCCGTATGGCTACTTCAGTTCGACGACCTTGCCATCCTCGATCGTTACGCGGCGATCCATCAGCGAGGCGAGTTCGTGGTTATGCGTCGCGATCAGTGCGGCGAGCCCCGACTGTCGTGCCAAGGCCTCCAGCGCCTCGAACACATAGCCTGCGGTCTCGGGATCGAGATTGCCGGTCGGCTCATCGGCCAGGAGAACGAGCGGCGCATTGGCCATGGCGCGGGCGATCGCGACACGCTGCTGCTCGCCGCCGGAAAGTTCGGTCGGCCGATGACTGGCCCGGTGCCCGATGCGCATGTAATCGAGCAACGCCGTCGCTCTCTCCGCCGCTTCCGCCTTGGAAAGACCGGCGATCAGTTGCGGCATCATGATGTTTTCCAGCGCCGAAAATTCAGGCAGAAGGTGATGGAACTGGTAGACGAAGCCGATCTCCTTGCGGCGGATCGCTGTGCGCCGGTCATCGCTGAGCCCGTTACAGGCCAACCCGCTCACGACGACTTCACCCGCATCCGGGTGCTCAAGCAGGCCGGCTATATGCAGGAGCGTCGATTTTCCGGTTCCGGAGGGTGCCACGAGCGCGACCGTCTCGCCAGCCCGCAGCGTGAGATCGACGCCCTTGAGAATCGGGAGGTAGGTGTCGCCCTCGCCATAGTGCCGCTCGATGCCGGAGAGCTGCAGTGCCACACGCGCATTCATTTGCGTTATTGTCCTTGTTATTCGTATCGCAGGGCCTGCACCGGATCGAGGCGCGAGGCGCGCCAGGCTGGAAAGATCGTGGCAAGGAAGGAAAGGGCAATCGCCATGATGACGACGGCGACGGTCTCGTCGGCATTCATATCCGCGGGAAGCTGGCTCAGGAAATAAAGTTCCGGATTGAAGAGCGTCGTTCCCGAAATCCAGGAGAAGAACTGACGGATCGACTCGATATTGAGACAGACAACGACGCCAAGGAGCACCCCGGCGATGGTGCCGGCGACGCCGATGGCAGCCCCGGTCATGAAGAAGATGCGCATCACCGACCCGGATGTCGCACCCATCGTTCTGAGAATCGCGATGTCGCTGCCCTTGTCCTTCACCAGCATGATGAGGCCGGAAATAATGTTCAGGGCCGCCACCAGCACGATCAGCGTCAGGATCATGAACATGACGTTCCGCTCGACCTCGAGCGCGGAGAAGAAGGTCTTGTTGCGGTCGCGCCAGTCGCTGATGAAGATTTGCCGGCCGGCCGCGTCTTCAAGGGGCTTGCGCAAGGCGTCCACGGCGTCCGGATGCTCGGCGAAAATCTCGATCGATTGGACGAGACCTTCCGCATTGAAATAAAGCTGCGCCTCCTCAAGCGGCATGAAGACGATCGTTGCGTCGTATTCCGACATTCCGATCTCGAAGATCGCCGAGACCGTATAGGCCTTGACGCGCGGATTCATGCCCATGGGCGTCACATCACCATTCGGCGAGGTCAGCGTGATCGTGCCACCGACACGGATGCCCAGTTGTTCGGCCATGCGCGAACCAATGGCGACGCCGCTGCCCGACGCAAAACCGACAAGATCGCCCGACTGAATGTGGTCCGAGATGGATTTCATCTTCGAGAGGTCGTCGGCACGGACACCTCGCACGAGGGCTCCTGTTGACGCGTCACCCAGCCCTTGGGCGAGAACCTGCCCTTCGACCATAGGGATCGCCATGGTGACGCCGGGGACCGCGGAAAACTTGGTGGCGAGATCGGCATAGTTGGTGAGCGGACCATCGAGCGGCTGAACGATGATATGGCCGTTCATGCCGAGGATGCGCGAAATAAGCTCGGTGCGGAATCCGTTCATCACCGCCATGACGATGATCAGCGTCCCCACGCCCAGCATGATGCCGATGAAGGAAAAGCCGGCGATGACCGAGATAAAGGCTTCCTTCCGTCGCGAGCGCAGATAGCGCCAGGCCACCATGCGCTCGAACGCAGAAAAGGGACGACTGGAAGGCGCCCCAGACGGAGCGGCAGCCTGCACCTGGTCTTCCGTCGCCGCGGTCATCTCGCTTCCTTCGTCTCTATCTGGTCGCAACCAGCTTGTTGATCGCGGCTTCGATCGTCATCGTCTCGCGTTCGCCGGTCTTGCGGTCCTTGACCTCGATCTCGCCATTCGCGACCGAACGCGGGCCGACGATGATCTGAACCGGAACGCCAATGAGATCGGCGGTCGCGAATTTCGCGCCGGCGCGATCATCGGTATCGTCCAGAAGCACGTCGAATCGAGCCTTGCCGAGATCCGAGTAGAGCGTGCCGCAGGCTGCATCGCAAGCGGCATCACCCGCTTTCATGTTGATCACCACCACATCGAACGGGGCGACCGACTTCGGCCAGATGATGCCGTTTTCGTCGTGCGACGCTTCGATGATCGCCGGCACGAGACGCGTCGGACCGATGCCGTAGGAGCCCATATGCACGACGTGCTCCTTGCCGTCCGGCCCAAGCACCTTCGCGCCCATCGCTTCGGAGTATTTTGTACCGAAATAGAAGATGTGGCCAACCTCGATGCCGCGCGCGGAAAGACGCTCCCCCTCGGGGATCGCGTTGAAAGCCGGCTCGTCATGCATTTCCGACGTCGCCGCATAGCGCGATGTCCACTTTTCGAAGATCGTCTTCAGGCCGGCGACGTCATCGAAATTGGTATCCTCACCCGGAATATCGAAACCGAGGAAGTCCTTGTGGCAGAACACTTCGGACTCACCGGTGTCGGCGAGAATGATAAACTCGTGGCTGAGATTGCCGCCGATGGGGCCGGTATCGGCGCGCATCGGAATGGCGCGCAGGCCCATGCGGGCAAAAGTACGCAAATAGGCGGCGAACATCCTGTTATAGGCATGTTCCGCCCCTTCGCGGTTAAGATCGAAGGAATAGGCATCCTTCATCAGGAACTCGCGCGAACGCATCGTGCCGAAGCGCGGACGGATCTCGTCGCGGAACTTCAGCTGAATATGATAGAGGTTCAGCGGCAGGTCGCGGTAGGACCTCACATAGGAGCGGAACACGTCCGTGATCATCTCCTCGTTCGTCGGACCATAGAGCATCGGCCGGTCCTGCCGGTCCTTGATGCGCAGCATTTCCTTGCCATAGGCATCGTAGCGCCCGCTCTCCTGCCACAACTCTGCCGACTGCAGCGTCGGCATCAGCAGCTCGATCGCGCCGGAGCGATTCTGCTCTTCGCGAATGATCGCGTTGACCTTGTCGAGCACGCGCTTGCCGAGCGGCAACCAGGTGTAGATGCCGGCAGACTGCTGGCGGATCATGCCCGTCCGCAGCATCAGGCGGTGGGAAACGATTTCCGCTTCCTTCGGATTTTCCTTCAAGATGGGCATGAAATAGCGGGACAGGCGCATGACGGGTTCCAGAACTTGGTGGACTTCGCACTATCGGCGGATTCGGGCGAAATGACGTTGTGCTTCGGCCGCCGTTCACCTGCAAGCTGGGAGAAGCGGCTTTGCCTTACTGCGATCGTACTCTTGAATTTCTCCTCCGGCACCGCCGGTGTGGAAAGCATTCGAGCTCAGCGTTCATAACCGCTTCGCGAGCGGAAGAAAACCCTGCCGCGGCGGGAAGAAAGCCACATAACAGATGGGATTTGCCAGGAAATGCGCCGAGCTCGCCTGCGTCAAAAGAGCACGGTAGTAACAGGACAATGACGGCTCCTGTCAACGGGAAAATTTTGTCAGACTGTAGCAAAAATGCAAAAAAAGCAGATGACAGCGCCCAATGTTTGAGCTAATTTCGGCTCACAAAACAGGCAAGAAGACCAAATTCTTGCCGAAATTCGCGGTCAAGTCTTGGGAGGATAAGATCTTAGGCGCGCTCGTTCGCTGCCGCCGGAAACGGCTTAAAGATCACGCGAAACTTAAAAACAAGGCTTTACGCCTTGTTTTTTTTTGCTTTTTCACGATAACCCAGAACCGAAGCACTTTTTAAAAAATGTCAATTCTTCGGTTGTCAAGCCCGCGAATTCCCCGTCGGCACCGAGGGCTGGCAGGAATGCTACCCGCACCTCCTGCTGCAAGTTTCCTCGAATCCCACTGTATGTTAATCGATTAAGATAAAAACATGCAGCAATTCAAAGTGCTACACGCTCCTTTTGGCGCGTCTGATGAGACGCGCGGGCCTGTAGAGCCGTCACGAGATGTCGTGGCAGAATGGGCGACACGGCTGTGGGCTTCTGACCTTGGCATGTTTTTGGCATGAACTCGGCAGGCCGGCGACCGTTCAGTAAAATTCCGGCGCGAACCGCGGGATGGAATCGATCCCGTATCCGAGTTTGACAGAAACGACGTACCAACCGAGGTGAATGGCCGCAGCGATGACAGTGGTCAGCAAAACGACACGGAGTGCACGAAACCGCGCCGGAGCGCTTTCGACACTGCCGGGCACGATATCGTTTTCCTCGGCCTGCGTCCGGACTCCCAGCGGCAGAACGGCAAACAGCGTCAGCCACCAAATGATGAAGTAGATGGCAAGGGTCGAAAAAGCGGACATTGCGGGTCTCAATTCAAATCGCTGGACAGGCCGAGCGCCGGCGTTTCCGCCGGAACTGCCGCCAAGGCTATCGCGTCCGCCTTATAGCGTCCCTCAGCCCAGCCGGCAAATAAGTGGGCCGCGCCCGACTGTCACACCTGTTCCAGCTCTATCAGAGTACCCTGAAAATCCTTGGGATGGAGGAACAGGACCGGTTTGCCATGGGCGCCGATTTTCGGCGTTCCATCGCCGAGCACCCGCGCGCCGGCCTGCTTCAACCGGTCGCGCGCCGCGATGATATCCGTTACCTCATAACAAATGTGGTGCATGCCGCCCGCCGGGTTCTTCGCAAGGAAAGCGGCAATCGGAGATGCCTCGCCCAGCGGTTCCAGCAGTTCCACCTTCGTGTTCGGGAGTGTCACGAACACGACCGTGACACCGTGTTCGGGAAGCGCCTGTGGCTCGGTGACGTTTGCACCGAGCGTCGAACGATAGCTTTCAGCGGCCGAAGACAGATCCGGCACGGCGATCGCCACGTGGTTTACCCTTCCCAACATCGAATGCTCCCTTCGCTCGAAGACCAAAGCCGATGGCTGCGTGTCCGTTTACATCGTACCTTGGTGGCGAGGAAATCAGACTTTGGTGACAAAGACCGTGACCACCGGCTTCTTGCCCCAGACCTGATTGGCGGTGCTGCGCACGGCGCGGCGAACCGCTTCCTGCAACATGGCCAAGTCCTTCCGCTTTGCCCGAGGAATGCTTTCCACTGCCCCCAGCACCGCGTCATAGAGCGTGTCATTCATGTCCTCGCCCTCATCATCGAACTCCGGAAGTCCGATCGGCACGACAACGGGATCACCGAGGAAATCATAGCGGTTGTCGAGCACGACATTGACGGAGACGTGGCCGGCGAAGGAAAGCTTGCGCCGCTCGCCGATGCCCATCTCGTCGAAATCGCCGATCAGGATTCCATCCTTGTAGATGCGGCCGTGTGGCGCCTCGTCGATCACTTCCGCCGGGCCCGGAGCCAGGCGCAAGACTTGGCCATTGCGCAGCCGCGGTACACTGGCGACCCCGGAATGCAGCGCCAGTTCGGCATGCGCCGTCAGGTGGGCTGCCTCGCCGTGGACCGGCACGACGATCTGCGGCTTGACCCACTGGTACATCTGCTGCAGTTCGTTGCGCCGCGGGTGACCCGAAACATGCACCAGCGCCTCACTGTCGGTGATGATGTGAATGCCCTGTTCGATCAAACCGTTCTTGATATCGTTGATGGCCTTCTCGTTGCCGGGGATCGTTCGCGACGAGAAGACGATCGTGTCGCCGGCAGAAAACGCCACATTGCGCATCTCGTCCCGGGCAATCTTGGCAAGCGCTGCCCGGGGCTCGCCCTGGCTGCCGGTCAGGATCACGACGACCTTATCGCGAGGAATGTAACCGAACTCGTCCTCCGCCAGGAACGGCTTCAGCCCTTCCATAAGGCCCAGGTCCTTCGCTACGTCCACGACCCGTTTCATCGAACTGCCTAGCAGCAGGACCTCCCTGCCCGCTGCCTCAGCCGCTTCCGCGACGGAGCGAATGCGGCCGACGTTCGAGGAGAACGTGGTGATGCCGACACGACCTTCAGCGTTGGTGATGATCTTCGCCAGACTTTCGGAAACCTGCTGTTCGGAAGGCGAAACCCCATCGCGAAGTGCGTTGGTGGAGTCGCAGACGAGCGCCAGCACGCCTTCTTCGCCAACCTGGCGGAAGCGCGCCTCATCCGTGATTGGGCCGAGCGACGGCTCGAGATCGATCTTCCAGTCGCCCGTGTGTACGACTGTGCCAAGCGGCGTGCGGATGACGAGCGACATCGGTTCCGGGATCGAATGATTGACGCCGACCGCCTCGATGCTGAAGGGGCCGACATTGATCCGGTCACCCTGCTTGAAGATCGTGATCGGAATTTCGCCGCGGCTCTTTTCGAAATCGCGCTTCGCCTCAAGCATGCCGGCGGTGAAGGGCGAGGCATAGACCGGCACGTTCAGGCCGGGCCAAAGATCGTTCAAGGCACCATAGTGGTCCTCGTGCGCATGCGTGATGATGATCGCCTTCAGATTGCGGCGCTCCTCCGCGAGGAAGGCGATATCCGGCAAGACGAGCTCGACGCCGGGCAGTTCCGGGCCCGGAAAGGTCACGCCGCAGTCAACCATGATCCACTGGCGGTTGCCCGGCCGACCGTAGCCATAAAGGCCGAGGTTCATGCCGATTTCGCCGACGCCGCCGAGCGGCAAGAACACCAGTTCTTCTTCCTGCGCCATATCTTTGCGCGCCCCTATTCTTCAATCATCCAAAAAATACATCACCGGCGGCGATCGCCTGCTGCGTGCCGGCGCCGGTATCGAGCAACAACCTGCCGTCGTGGTCAATACCGACAAAACGGCCCGAAAGCGATCGATCCGGCAGGTTGACAGTGATCGTCTCGCCAATGCCGCGCGCCGCCGAACGCCAAAGTTCTGTGATCTTGCCGATACCCGTGCCGCGATCCCAGAGCGCGAGCATCTCGGCCACGGCGAGAAAAAGATGTGCGAACAGTTCCTCGGGCGACGCCGACGCCCCTTCGCGACGAAGCGATGTCGCAGGATAGAGCGCCCCCTCCGGCGCGACACCGACATTCACTCCGAAGCCGATGACCAGCGCCCGCCGATCATCGGCAAGCTCCTCCCCTTCGAGAAGAATGCCGCATGCCTTCTTTCCGTCGATGAGGATGTCGTTTGGCCATTTGATCTCAACGGGCGCTGCCGCCGGCGGCATCACCATCCGGATCGCGCGGTGCGCCGCCACCGCGACTGCAAGAGGCAGGGAATGCAGTCGCGCGACCGGTGCCGGATCGATGAGAAGCAGCGATGCGTAGAGATTGCCAGGCTCGGAAAACCAGGCGCGGCCGCGACGGCCGCGACCGCCCGTCTGGCGCCGGGCGGTGATCCAGAGATTACCTGGATCGCCTTCGCGCGCCCTCGCCAGGCACTCGCTGTTGGTCGAGACGGTCTCGGCAAGCGCGACGTGCCGGAAGTCGTCAAGCGAAATCCGGCCGCCGCCCTTTCCGCCGGTCAAAAGAAGGTCCGGGCCGCAACTTCCGCGGCGCTTCCGAGCGGGCCGCCGATCAGCACGTAACCGAGAACGAACAGACCGGAAAGGCCGAAGACAAGACGCAGTTCGCCGGCAGTGCGGGCAAATTCACCCTTGGCTTCATCGAACCACATGACCTTGATCACACGGAGGTAATAATAGGCGCCGACGACGGACGCGAGCACGCCTATGATCGCGAGCGCGTAGAGATGCGCCTCGATTGCGGCGACGAACACGAAATACTTCGCGAAGAAACCTGCGAGCGGCGGAATGCCGGCCAGCGAAAACATCAGGATCGTCAGCACCGTTGCCATGAACGGATTGGTCTGCGAGAGGCCGGCAAGATCATCGATGTTCTCGACGTGCTCGCCTTCCTTGCGGCGCATGGCGAGAATGCAGGCAAAGGTACCGAGCGTCATGATCATGTAGATCAGCATGTAGAGGATCACGCCGCGCACTCCGGCCATCGAGCCGGCCGCAAGGCCGACCAGGGCATAGCCCATGTGGCCGATCGAAGAATAGGCCATCAGCCGTTTGATGTTCCTCTGGCCGATTGCCGCGAAGGCACCGAGCAGCATGGAAGCGATCGAGATGAAGACGATGATCTGCTGCCAGTCGGCCACCACCGGTTCGAAGGCGTTGATGACGATGCGAACGAGGATCGACATCGCCGCGACCTTCGGAGCGGCGGCGAAGAAGGCCGTGACCGGGGTCGGCGCGCCCTCGTAAACGTCCGGCGTCCACATGTGGAACGGAACCGCGGAAATCTTGAAAGCGAGGCCGGCGAGGATGAATACCAGGCCGAAGACCAGCCCGAGCGACCGGCCTTCCGCCGTCAGCGCCGCAGCGATCTCGTCGAAGCCGGTATGGCCGGTGAAACCGTAAACAAGCGACATGCCGTAAAGCATCATGCCCGACGACAGGGCACCCAGAACGAAATATTTCAACCCGGCTTCCGTCGAACGGATGCTGTCACGATTGATCGCCGCTACGACGTAGAGGGCGAGCGACTGCAGTTCCAGCGACAGGTAGAGCGAGATCAGGTCGTTGGCGGAGATCATCAGCAGCATGCCGAGGGTCGCCAGAACCAGGAGCACCGGAAACTCGAAACGGTCGATCTGGGCCGAGCGGGCGTGACCGACGGTCATCACCATCGCAGTAATGGAGCCGATCAGCGCCAGGACCTTCATGAACTTGGCGAAGGGATCGGAGAGGAAGGCGCCGCCATAGGCCGCGCCCTCGCCGGTCTTCAGGACTAGCCACAGCCCCGCGATGATCAGCAGTGCGACCGCAAGCCCGGTTACCGTCGGTGTGGACCGTTCGCTCGAAAAGACGCCGATCATCAACAGTACCATCGCGCCGACCGCGAGGATCAGTTCAGGGACCGAGAGTTGCAGGCTTGCAAAGAGGGTTTCAGCAGTCATGTCCAGTCACGTCCTGTGGTCATTGCACCGAAAGCGCAACGTCTTGCGCTGCCTGCAGGGCTGCGGAGTAGTTGTTGACGAGCAGATCCACGGAAGCCGCCGTCGCATCGAAGACCGGTGCCGGATAGACACCGAAGAAGATCGTCAGGATCACCAGCGGGTAAAGAATAAGCTTCTCGCGCGCCGACAGATCGAGCAACGCCTTCAGGCTCTCCTTCTCAAGCGCACCGAAGATCACCCGACGGTAGAGCCAGAGCGCATAGGCGGCCGACAGAATGACGCCGGTCGTCGCGAAGAAGGCGACCCAGGTATTGGCGCGGAAGGCGCCAACCAGCGTCAGCACTTCGCCGACGAAACCGGAGGTGCCGGGAAGGCCGACGTTCGCCATGGTGAAGACCATGAAGGCGACCGCATATTTCGGCATGTTGTTGACGAGGCCGCCATAGGCAGCGATCTCGCGGGTGTGCAGCCGATCATAGACGACGCCGACGCAAAGGAAGAGCGCGCCGGAGACGACGCCGTGCGACAACATCTGGAAGATGGCACCCTGAACGCCCTGCGTGTTGGCGGCGAACGTGCCCATGGTCACATAGCCCATGTGCGCCACCGAGGAATAGGCGATCAGCTTCTTGATGTCGGTCTGCATCATCGCCACCAGCGAGGTGTAGATGATCGCGATGATCGAGAGCGTGAAGACGAACGGCGCGAAATAGTCCGACGCGAGCGGGAACATCGGCAGCGAGAAGCGCAGGAAGCCGTAGCCGCCGAGCTTCAGCAGGATGCCGGCCAGGATCACGGAACCCGCTGTCGGAGCCTGGACGTGCGCGTCCGGAAGCCAGGTGTGAACCGGCCACATCGGCATCTTCACCGCGAAGGAGGCGAAGAAGGCAAGCCATAGCCAGGTCTGCATCCCGCGTGGGAACTTGTAGGCGAGCAGTTCCGTGATGTCGGTCGTGCCAGCCTGCCAGTACATCGCCATGATGGCAAGCAGCATCAGCACCGAGCCAAGCAACGTGTAAAGGAAGAACTTGTAACTCGCATAAACGCGATCCTTGCCGCCCCAGACGCCGATGATGATGAACATCGGAATGAGGCCCGCTTCGAAGAACACGTAGAAGAGCACGATATCGAGCGAGACGAAGACGCCCAGCATAAGCGTTTCCAGTATCAGAAACGCAATCATGTATTCCTTCAGGCGCTTCTCGATCGTGAACCAGCTTGCGAGCACGCAGAATGGCATCAAGAGTGCCGTCAGAGGCACGAACAGAACGGAAATGCCGTCAATGCCGAGATGATAGGAGATGCCGGCGCCGAGCCATTCGCGCTTCTCGACCATCTGGAAGCCGGGGTTCGAGGCATCGAACTGATACCAGATGTAGAGCGATACGGCGAAGGTGAAGATCGTCGTCAGCAGCGACACGTTCAGGATGTTGCGGCGGCCGTAGACGCTGTCTTCCCTTGTCAGCAAGAGAAGCAGAACGCCGACGAGCGGCATGAAGGTGACCGCGGAAAGTACGGGCCAATCGGTCATCAGAAGGAACTCCCGAGCATCATCCATGTAACGAGCGCAGCGATGCCGATCAGCATGGCGAACGCGTAGTGATAGAGGTAACCGGTCTGCAACCGGACGACGCGGTCGGTCACGTCGAGAACGCGTGCCGCAACACCATTCGGTCCGACGCCGTCGATGACCCGGCCGTCACCCTCCTTCCAGAGGAAGGTACCGAGACGCTTTGCGGTGCGGACGAAGAGGAAATCGTACAGTTCGTCGAAATACCACTTGTTGAGCAGGAACTGGTAGAGACCACGGTGTTGCTGTGCGAGATACTTCGGTGTTTCCGGCGAGCGGATGTACATGTACCAGGCGGTGTAGAGACCAAGCGCCATGGCCACGAACGGGCTCCATTTCACCCAAAGCGGAACGTGGTGGTATTCCTCGAGAATTTCGTTTTCAGGCAGTGTGAAGAGAGAGCCCTGCCAGAACTCGACATAGTGATGGCCGAAGAAATAATCATGGAACAGGAAGCCCGCGAAGAGCGCGCCGGCGCCGAGGATATAGAGCGGCACCAGCATCACCTGCGGTGACTCATGGACGTGATGCATGACGTCCGAAGAAGCCCGCGGCCTGCCGTGGAACGTCATGAAGGTCAGACGCCACGAATAGAAGCTCGTGAACAGAGCGGCGATCACGAGAAGGATGAATGCGACGCCGGAAACGGCACCATGCGAGGCGAAGGTGGATTCGATGATCGCATCCTTCGAGAAAAAGCCGGCCGTGCCGATGACGGTCCCCGGAATGCCGACGCCGGTCAGCGCGATCGTACCGATGAACATCATCCAGTAGGTGACCGGGATGTGCGTGCGCAATCCGCCCATGTAACGCATGTCCTGCTCTCCATCGACGGCGTGGATCACCGAACCGGCGCCGAGGAACAGGAGCGCCTTGAAGAAGGCGTGCGTGAAGAGGTGGAAGATAGCGGCACCATAGGCGCCGACGCCGAGTGCCACGAACATGTAACCGAGCTGCGAGCAGGTCGAGTAGGCGATGACGCGCTTGATATCGTTCTGCACGAGGCCGACGGTTGCGGCAAAGAATGCCGTGATGGCACCGACCAGGGTAACGACCGTCAGCGCATCGGGCGAGAGCTCGAACAGCGGCGACATGCGGGCAACGAGGAAGACACCGGCGGTGACCATGGTTGCGGCATGGATGAGGGCCGACACTGGCGTCGGTCCCTCCATCGCGTCCGGCAGCCAAGTGTGCAGCAGGAACTGCGCCGACTTGCCCATTGCGCCCATGAAGAGCAGCAGGCAGGTGGCGGTCAAGGCATGCGCCTTGTCGAGCTGCATACCGAACAGCGTGATGACGGGTTCCCCTGCCTCGGCGCCTTCTGCCGGCAGGTAGCTTTGTGCGGCGGCAAAGATGGTTTCGAGGTTGATCGAACCGAAGAGCACGAAGACGCAGAAGATTCCGAGCGAGAAACCAAAGTCGCCGACACGGTTGACGATGAAGGCCTTGATCGCCGCCGCATTGGCGGAAGGCTTCTTGTACCAGAAGCCGATCAAGAGATAGGACGCCAGGCCCACGCCTTCCCAGCCGAAGAACATCTGCAAGAGGTTGTCCGACGTGATCAGCATCAGCATCGCAAAGGTGAAGAGCGACAGATAGGCGAAGAAGCGCGGCCGATGCGGATCATGATGCATGTATCCGATCGAATAGACGTGCACGAGCGTCGAAACCGTGTTGACCACCACGAACATGACCGCGGTCAGGGTGTCGACACGGAAGGCCCATTCGACATCGAAGCTGCCGGACTGGATCCAGCGCAACACCGAGATCTTGATCATTTCCTCTTCGCCAAGCGCGACGTCGAAGAAAACGAACCAGGACAGCGCGACCGCGATGATCATCAATCCGCTTGTCACGTATTCGGATGCCTTCGCACCGATCTGCGTGCCGAGAAGACCCGCAATGAGAAAGCCGATCAGAGGCAAAAAGACGATAGCCTTGATAATGGTGTCCATAGCCCGATCAGCCCTTCATCATGTTGACGTCTTCGACGGCAATCGAGCCGCGGTTGCGATAGAAGACGACGAGAATTGCAAGCCCGATGGCCGCCTCGGCGGCCGCCACGGTCAGGATGAACAGCGCGAAGACCTGACCGGTGATGTCGTTGAGGAAGGCCGAGAAGGCCACCATGTTGATATTGACCGCGAGCAGGATGAGTTCCACCGACATCAGGATGACGATGACGTTCTTCCGATTGAGAAAGATGCCAAAGACGCCGAGCGTGAACAGGATGGCGCTGACGGTCAGATAGTGGGAAATTCCGATTTCCATGTTGTAGTTCCTCGACCTCGCGTCCGGATTAGATGCCCTGCCCGGGCTTGACCGTGACCACCTCGACGGCCGTCTCCGGTGTGCGGGCAACCTGGCGCGGAATGCTCTGGCGCTTGATGTTCTGGCGGTGACGGAGCGTCAGCACGATGGCGCCGATCATGGCGACGAGCAGCACGAGCCCCGCGATCTGGAAGAAGTAGATGTAGTGGGTGTAGAGAACGTCGCCGAGTGCGGCGGTATTCGTCCGCTCGGTTGCCGGCGGGATCGGCATCGAGATGCCCTTGGCGATTTCCGGCGAGAACGTGGTGCCGCCGACGACGATGATGAGCTCGGCCGCAAGGATCAAGCCGATCAGCGCGCCGATCGGCGCATATTCAAGAACACCCGCACGCAGTTCCGCGAAATCGATGTCGAGCATCATGACGACGAACAGGAACAGAACAGCCACCGCGCCGACATAGACGACGAGCAGGATCATCGCGAGGAACTCGGCCCCCGTCAGCAGGAAGAGCCCTGCCGAGTTAAAGAAGGTCAGGATCAGGAACAGAACGGAGTAAACCGGATTCTTAGCCGCAATGACCATGAATGCCGATGCCACCGCAATGAAGGCAAAGAGATAGAAAAAAAGAACCTGCAGACCCATGATCGGTGCCTTTTTCGTCTTGCTCGGCGTGAAGGCGCCTGCCCCCACTCCACGGGCAATGCCGGACACGGTCCGGCCAAATGCCCAATACCTGTTTCACATGCACCGCTCGGAAGCGGCGCGATGCAGCGTTACGCGGATAGCCTCAGCGGTAGGGCGAGTCCATCGCGATGTTACGCGCGATTTCGCGTTCCCACCGGTCGCCGTTAGCGAGCAGCTTCTCCTTGTCGTAGTAAAGCTCTTCACGCGTTTCGGTGGCGAATTCGAAGTTCGGCCCCTCGACGATGGCGTCGACCGGACAGGCCTCCTGGCAAAAGCCGCAATAGATGCACTTCACCATGTCGATGTCGTAGCGCACCGTGCGACGCGTGCCGTCGTTGCGGCGCGGGCCGGCTTCGATGGTGATTGCCTGGGCAGGACAGATCGCCTCGCACAGCTTGCAGGCGATGCAGCGCTCTTCCCCATTCGGATAGCGGCGAAGCGCATGTTCGCCGCGGAACCGCGGACTGACCGGGCCCTTTTCGAAGGGGTAGTTCACGGTTGCCTTCGGCCTGAAGAAATAGCGCATCGACAGGAAGAATGCGCCGACGAATTCCTTGAGAAACAGCGAGTTGACGGCTTGCGAAAGACCGGCCATCATTTACCTCCAAACTTGCCGGCATCGAAGACACCGGCGGTATTCAGCGAAGCTTGAGCGGACATCAAGCCCATCCCATCAGCTTCAGAACGAATGCGACGATCACGACCATGGCGAGCGACAGCGGAAGGAAGACCTTCCAGCCGAGGCGCATCAGCTGATCGTAGCGGTAGCGCGGCACGAACGCCTTGACCATCGCGAACATGAAGAAGACGAACGAGGCCTTGAGCACGAACCAGACGATTCCTGGGACCCAGTTCAGCAGCCAGATGTCAACCGGGGGCAGCCAGCCACCGAGGAACAGGATCGTCGTCAGCGCGCACATCAGGCAGATCGCCGCATATTCGCCGAGCATGAACATCATGTACGGGGTGGAGCCGTATTCGACCATGAAGCCGGCGACGAGTTCGGATTCGGCTTCGGGCAGGTCGAAGGGCGGACGGTTCGTCTCGGCAAGGGCCGAGATGAAGAACACGATGAACATCGGGAAGAGCGACAGCCAGTGCCAGTCGAGGAAGGAGGCTGGCAGGCCAATCATCGTTCCGATGCCGTCGGTCTGGGCAATGACGATGTCCGTTAGGTTGAGCGAGCCGACGCAAAGAAGAACCGTGACGATGACGAAGCCGATCGAGACTTCGTAGGACACCATCTGCGCGGCGGAACGCAACGCGCCAAGGAAGGGATACTTCGAGTTCGACGCCCAACCGCCCATGATGATGCCATAAACTTCGAGAGAAGATATGGCGAAGACGAACAGGATACCGACGTTGATGTTCGCGATCACCCAGTTCGCGTTGAGCGGAATGACCGCCCAGGCGGCGAGAGCAAGCGTCACCGAGACCAGCGGCGCAAGCAGGAAGATCGTCTTGTTGGCGCCGGCCGGAATGACCGGCTCCTTGAAGACGAATTTCAGGAGGTCGGCGAAGGACTGGAACAATCCCCAGGGACCGACGACATTCGGGCCGCGGCGAAGCTGCACGGCCGCCCAGATCTTTCGGTCGGCGAGCAGAATGTAGGCGATGAAGAGCAGCAGCGCGACCAGCAGCAGTAGCGACTGGGCGACCATGATGATCGCAGGCCAGAGATAGGTCGAAACGAAAGCGTCCATGATACTCTATTCCCTCGCGCTCATTCCGCCGCAGCTTTGAAATTGTTGCGTGCCAAAGCCGAGCATTCGGCCATCACGGCGGATGCGCGCGCTATCGGGTTCGTCAAATAGAAGTCTTTGACCGGAGACGCAAACACGGATTTCGCCATCTCACCGGCTTTTTGTGCGAGTGCGGCAATTTCATCGCTGCTGCCCGCTGCAATCGCGTCATTCTCCGCGAAATGCGGATGAGCCGCATAGAGCTTCGCGCGCAATTCACCAAGCGAATCAAAGGGCAGCTTTCGGCCGAGCACATCGGAAAGCGCCCGGATGATGGCCCAGTCTTCGCGCGCATCGCCAGGGGCGAAGCCGGCGCGGTTGCCCATCTGTACCCGCCCTTCGGTGTTCACCCAGATCCCGGACTTTTCGGTGTAGGTCGCGCCCGGAAGGATGACATCGGCTGCATGTGCGCCGTTGTCGCCATGCGAACCGATATAGATGGTGAAGCCGCCTTTGCGCGCCGAAAGGTCGAGCTCGTCCGCGCCGAGCAGGAACAGCACTTCCGCGCTGCCGACCATATCGCCTGCCGACTTGCCGCCCTCGCCGGGGACAAAGCCAAGATCGAGCGCGCCGACGCGGGAGGCAGCCGTATGAAGAACGGCAAAACCGTTCCAGTCTGTGCCGACCGCGACGACAGCGACCGCGAGCTTCGCGGCGTTTGCGAGAACGGCCGCACCGCTCTCCCCTGCCAGCGCGCCCTGGCCGACGATGATCAGCGGGCGCTGCGCTTTCTTCAGGGTCGCGAAGAACTTGGCCTTGCCGGAAAGAAGTTCGGCCAGCGTCTCGCTGCCGGCACCGAGATATTCGTATTCGTAACGCAGTTCGCCCTGCTCGCCGATCACGGCGATCGGGAAGTTGCCCATGCGGTAGCGCTTGCGGATGCGTGCATTGAGCACGGACGCTTCGAAACGCGGATTGGAGCCGATGATAAGCAGCGCATCAGCGCTTTCGACGCCCTGGATCGTCGGATTGAAGATGTAGCTCGCACGGCCGAGCGACGGGTCGAGCGCTGCACCATCCTGCCGGCAGTCGATATTCTGCGAGCCGAGCGACGAAACGAGTTCCTTCAGCGCGTACATTTCCTCGACAGAAGCGAGATCGCCGGCGATCGCGCCGATCTTGTCGCCCGAGGTCTTCGCAACGGCAGCCTTGATCGCCTGGAACGCCTCGCTCCAGCTTGCGGGCTGAAGGCGGCCGTCCTTCTTGACGTAGGGGCGGTCAAGGCGCTGTGTCTTCAGGCCATCCCAGATGAAACGGGTCTTGTCGGAGATCCATTCCTCGTTGATGTCCTCGTTGACGCGCGGCATGATGCGCATGACTTCGCGGCCGCGCGTGTCGACGCGGATCGCCGAGCCGAGCGCGTCCATGACGTCGATCGATTCGGTCTTGTTCAGTTCCCACGGGCGTGCCGTGAAGGCGAATGGCTTGGAGGTCAGGGCGCCGACCGGGCAGAGGTCGACGACATTGCCCTGCAACTCGGACGTCATCGCCTGCTCGAGATAGGTGGTGATCTCGGCGTCCTCGCCGCGACCTATGAGACCGAGTTCGGCAATGCCGGCGACTTCAGTCGTGAAGCGGACGCAACGCGTGCAGTGGATGCAGCGGTTCATTACCGTCTTCACCAGCGGGCCGATATACTTGTCCTCGACCGCGCGCTTGTTCTCCTGATAGCGCGAGCTGTCGATGCCGAAGGCCATGGCCTGGTCCTGCAGGTCGCACTCACCGCCCTGATCGCAGATCGGGCAGTCGAGCGGATGGTTGATCAGCAGGAATTCCATGACGCCTTCGCGTGCCTTCTTGACCATCGGCGTGGTCGTGAAGACTTCCGGCACTTCGCCGTTCGGGCCGGGGCGCAGATCGCGCACGCCCATGGCGCAGGAAGCGGCCGGTTTCGGCGGCCCGCCCTTCACCTCAATCAGACACATGCGGCAGTTGCCGGCAACCGAAAGCCGCTCATGGAAACAGAAGCGCGGAACCTCGGCGCCGGCTTCTTCACACGCCTGAAGCAGCGTGAAATGATCCGGGACCTCGATCTCTTTTCCGTCGACTTTCAGCTTTGCCATCTTCGCACTCAATCCTGTCTTCCGTCCGCCTGCCTCTCGGCGGCAGACAATTCCTTTATAGCGATGCCGCTTGCTGGCGATGGCCGCTGAGGGTCATCGCCTCATCTCTCATCACGCGCCCTTGAGCGCCTTCGCCTGCCCCACCCAGTCGTCACGCAGGATGCGGCCGTCGAAGCCGAGTTCCTTATCCAGCCGCGCCACATCCGCCTCGCTCCAGCCGGCGATGTCCGCAAAGCGGCGAATGCCCCTGGCGTTCAAGACCTGCTCAAGCTTCGGGCCGATGCCGGAAATCCGCTTGAGGTCATCGGCCGCAACCTGCCTCGACGCCTTGGCGGGCGCCTTCGCTTTCGCCTTCGGCCTGGATACCTTGGAAGACCGCGCAACAACGGGGGGTGACGAAGCTTCTGGCGCTTGCTGCACCGCCTGTCTGGCCGGTGCAGCCGTTGGCACCGGCTCGACCGGCGCCGGGATGCCTTTCTGCATGGCACCGACAGCGCCCTGCATGGCGCCGAACATGATGCCGGCGATATGACTGGACAGGCCGAAACCAAGCGCCGTTGCTGCGGCAACTGCCGCCGCCGGATGCGCCATTAGCGGGTACGACGAGAGATTCGGCATGTTTTTCATCCATTCGGCCATGCCGAACGGATCGGCCGGGTCGACGTCGAGGGGCGCCGCGAATGGAATGGCTACGCCGACCTTTTCGCTGCTCTGTCCGTCTTTGCGTATCCCGGCCATCGATCGTTACTCCGCTGCTTCGAGCACCGCGCCGTGCGACGTCGCGTTGCGTGTGTATTCGTCGATGCGCTTTTCGATCTCCGGACGGAAGTTGCGGATGAGGCCCTGAACCGGCCAGGCGGCCGCATCGCCGAGCGCACAGATGGTGTGCCCCTCGATCTGCTTCGTCACGTCGAAAAGCATGTCGATCTCGCGCTTCTGCGCGCGGCCCTGCACCATGCGCTCCATCACGCGCCACATCCACCCCGTGCCCTCCCGGCACGGCGTGCACTGACCGCAGCTCTCGTGCTTGAAGAATGCCGAGATGCGGGCGATCGCCTTGATGATGTCGGTCGACCGGTCCATGACGATCGCGGCAGCGGTGCCGAAGGACGACTTCACCTCGCGCAGGCCGTCGAAGTCCATCGGGCAGTCGATGATGTCTTCGGCCTTGACCACCGGGCACGACGCACCTCCCGGGATGACGGCCAGGAGGTTATCCCAGCCACCGCGGATGCCGCCGGCGTGCTTTTCGATCAGCTCGCGGAACGTGATGCCCATCGCCTCTTCGACCGTGCACGGCTTGTTGACGTGGCCGGAAATCATGAACAGCTTCGTGCCGACGTTGTTCGGCCGACCGATCGAAGAGAACCAGCCGGCGCCGCGGCGCAGGATCGTCGGGGCAACCGCGATCGACTCGACGTTATTGACGGTCGTCGGGCAGCCGTAGAGACCCATGTTCGCCGGGAATGGCGGCTTCAGGCGCGGTTGACCCTTCTTGCCCTCGAGGCTTTCGAGCAGCGCGGTCTCCTCACCGCAGATATAGGCACCGGCGCCGTGATGGACGTAGATGTCCATGTCCCAGCCGTGCTTGTTGTTCTTCCCGAGCAGGCCCGCGTCATAGCACTCGTCGATCGCAGCCTGCAGCGCCTCGCGCTCTCGTATATATTCGCCGCGCACATAGATGTAGGCAGTGTGGGCACCCATGGCGAAGCTCGCAATCACGCAGCCTTCGATCAGCGTGTGCGGATCGTGGCGCATGATGTCTCGGTCTTTGCAGGTCCCCGGCTCCGACTCGTCGGCATTGACGACCAGATAGTGCGGCCTGCCGTCACTTTCCTTCGGCATGAAGGACCACTTCAGGCCTGTCGGGAAGCCTGCGCCGCCACGGCCGCGAAGGCCGGAAGCCTTCATCTCGTTGATGATCCAGTCGCGGCCCTTTTCAAGGATCTGCTTGGTGCCGTCCCAATGACCGCGCGCCATGGCACCGCTCAGGGACTTGTCCTTTAGGCCGTAGAGATTGGTAAAGATGCGATCTTCATCTTTTAGCATGGTTCACCTCTTTACCGCGGCTTCTTGCCGAAAACCTTGATGTGTTCGGCTTCGCCGCCCTTGGCGAGCGCCTTGGCCTGCTTGACCCAATCGTCGCGCTCAATGCGGCCCCTGAAATTCAGATACCCGTCGACCCATTCGCGCTCGGCCTTTTTCCAGGAAGCGACCTGGGCGAAGGTGTAAATGCCAAGCTCGTTCAGGATGCCTTCGACCTTCGGACCGACGCCCGAGATCAGCTTGAGGTCGTCGACGACAGGCGGCTTCTCAATGCCTGCAGGGCGGTCCTTGTCCTCGAGAGAGGGCCGGCCCGTGACCGCAGGCTTCGCCGGCTTGGACTTGTCAACCGTCTCGCCCTCGGCCTTGGCGATTGCGGCCGCTTCTTTTCTCGCGGTCGCCGGAGTCTTCAATGTCGGGTTGGTGACGGCGCTTGCGGTCTTCGGCCTTCCCGCGTTCGCCGGCGGCACGCTGACGGCCGGCTCGCTCGACGCCTTCTTTGCCCGAGCGGGGCTGTTCTTAATCGGCGGATCCGCCGTGAGCAATGTCGTCGGACCGCCAACGGGCGCGGAATAGAAGCGATCGATCTGGGGGCCGGGCTTGATCTCCGCGCCCTTGCCTGCTTCGAAAGCGTCGACGATCTGTTCCAGCCGCTCAGGCGTCAGGTCTTCGAAAGTATCCTTGAAGATCATCACCATCGGAGCGTTCACGCAGGCGCCCTGACATTCGACTTCTTCCCACGACAGCGTCCCACTCTCGTTCAGAGCAAAGGGTTCCGAAGCGATCTTGCTCTTGCAGACCTTGATCAGATCCTCGGCGCCCCGCAGCATGCACGGCGTCGTTCCGCAAACCTGCACATGCGCGCGCGTGCCGACGGGTTTCAGCTGGAACTGCGTGTAGAAAGTCGCAACTTCGAGAACGCGGATATAGGGCATGCCAAGCATGTCTGCGATCGACTCGATCGCCGCCTTCGTCACCCACCCGTCCTGCTCTTGAGCGCGCATCAGCAGGGGAATGACTGCCGACTGCTCGCGGCCCTTCGGATATTTCTTGATCGTTGCCTTGGCCCAGGCCGCATTCTCTTTGTTAAATGCAAAGCTCGCTGGCTGGACAGTGTCTTCGGCTAGTCGACGAACGGACATTCTAGTGGACACCTTATCAGTTAATCGAACCACACCGCGATTTCGCCACCGAGACGAATTCGCAGGCATAGGCTGACTGGTCTTTCTGCAAAAATACGATGTAGCGCGTGCCGTTGGCGACCGCGGCCTTGATCTCATAGCCCTTCGAAAGGAGTGCGGACATGGAGCCGCCGCGCAGGGCCTGGGACGACGCGCTGTCCACTTCCTCCTGGGCCGATGCCGCAGAAGTGAACGCAAGAAGCCCGAGAACGGCAAGCGGCGCCAGACGCATCAGCGGTCTACCTCGCCAAAAACGATGTCCAGAGAGCCCAGCACAGCCGAGACGTCGGCAAGCTGGTGTCCGCGACAGAGGAAGTCCATAGCCTGCAGATGCGCGTAGCCCGGGGCGCGGATCTTGCACCGGTACGGCTTGTTGGAGCCGTCGGAGACCAGATAGACGCCGAACTCGCCCTTCGGCGCTTCGACCGCGGCGTAAACTTCGCCGGCCGGTACATGGTAGCCCTCGGTGTAGAGCTTGAAATGGTGGATCAACGCCTCCATAGAGCGCTTCATCTCGCCGCGCTTCGGAGGCACGATCTTGCCGTCCATCGACGAGACCGGCCCCGCCTTCGCGTCGCCGAGCAGACGGTTCACGCACTGGCGCATGATTTTTGCCGCCTCGCGCATCTCGATCATGCGGATCAGATAGCGGTCGTAGCAGTCGCCGTTCTTGCCGACCGGGATGTCGAATTCGAGATCGGAATAGCATTCATAGGGCTGCGCACGGCGGAGATCCCAGGCGGCACCCGAGCCACGCACCATGACGCCGGAGAAGCCCCAGGCCCATGCATCCTCCAGCTTGACGACGCCAATATCGACGTTGCGTTGCTTGAAGATGCGGTTTCCGGTGAGGAGCTCGTCGATATCGTCAACAGTCTTCAGGAACGGGTCGATCCACTTGCCGATATCCTCGACCAACTGGTGCGGCAGGTCCTGATGCACGCCGCCCGGACGGACATAGGCCGAGTGCATGCGGGCGCCGCAGGCGCGTTCGTAGAAGACCATCAGCTTCTCGCGCTCTTCGAAGCCCCAGAGCGGCGGCGTCAACGCGCCGACGTCCATCGCCTGCGTCGTCACGTTGAGAAGATGCGAAAGGATACGGCCGATTTCCGAATAGAGGACGCGGATAAGCTGGCCCCGGATCGGCACTTGCGTGCCTGTCAACCTTTCAACGGCCAACGCGAAGGCGTGCTCCTGGTTCATCGGCGCGACGTAGTCGAGCCGGTCGAAATAAGGTATCGCCTGCAGGTAGGTCTTGGTCTCGATCAGCTTCTCGGTGCCCCGATGCAGGAGGCCGATATGCGGATCGACGCGCTCGACGATCTCGCCGTCGAGCTCCAGCACGAGGCGTAGAACGCCGTGCGCCGCCGGGTGCTGCGGACCGAAGTTGATGTTGAAGTTGCGGACGTTGTGTTCGGTCATACCGATTGCTCCAGGCCGGATGACATCCTCGGCGGATCGTCACGGGCCGACTTAACTCAGCGTGCCTTCGCCTTTTCATCGCCGGGCAGGACGTATTCGGTCCCTTCCCATGGCGAGAGGAAGTCGAAGTTGCGGAATTCCTGCTTCAATTCGACGGGCTCATAGACGACGCGTTTGACCTCGTCGTCGTAACGAACTTCGACGAAGCCGGTGACCGGGAAGTCCTTGCGCAGCGGATGGCCCTCGAAGCCGTAATCCGTCAGGATGCGCCGCAGGTCCGGATGGCCGGTGAAGAGAATGCCGTAAAGGTCGTAGGCTTCCCGCTCGAACCAGTCTGCGCCCGGGTAAACAGCCGTCGCAGACGGCACAGGCTCGCCTTCCGCAGTCTTGACCTTCACGCGGATGCGCAGGTTCTGCCGCGGCGAGAGCAGGTGATAGACGACGTCGAAACGATCGGGCCGCTGCGGCCAGTCGACGCCGCAGACGTCGACCAGGTTGATAAAGGCGCACTGCACGTCATCGCGCAGGAACGTCAGCAGCGCCACGACGTTTTCCGCCTTGGTCGTCACCGTCAGTTCGCCGAAGCTGATGGCTGCGTCGACGATCAGCGCGCCGCGCGTCTCGCGAAGATAGGAGGCAAGCTCGTTCAGGGCTTCACTCATGTCAAAGAACCCCCTGCCCTTAGCGCTCGATCGTGCCGGTCCGGCGGATCTTCTTCTGCAGCAGAAGCACGCCATAGAGCAGCGCTTCTGCTGTGGGAGGACAGCCTGGCACGTAGATGTCGACGGGCACGACACGGTCGCAACCGCGTACGACCGAATAGGAATAGTGATAGTAGCCACCACCGTTGGCGCAGGAGCCCATCGAGATGACATAGCGCGGCTCCGGCATCTGGTCGTAGACCTTGCGAAGCGCGGGCGCCATCTTGTTGGTCAGCGTACCGGCGACGATCATGACGTCGGATTGGCGCGGCGAGGCACGCGGCGCGAAGCCGAAACGTTCGGCGTCATAGCGCGGCATCGACATCTGCATCATTTCGACGGCGCAACAGGCAAGGCCGAAGGTCATCCACATCAGCGAACCGGTGCGCGCCCAGTTGATCAGCTCATCGGTCGAGGTAACGAGAAAACCCTTATCGGCGAGCTCATTGTTGATCTCGCCGAAGAAGGCATCATTGCTGCCGATCGGCTTGCCGGTCGAGGGATCGATGATCCCCTTCGGCTGTGGCGCAACGAGCGTGGTGCCGGATGTTAGTTCCATTCCAGCGCTCCCTTCTTCCATTCATAGATAAAGCCGACCGTCAGCACCAGGAGGAAGACCATCATCGACCAGAAGCCGAACCAGCCCATTTCCCTGAACGAAACAGCCCAGGGGAAGAGGAACGCCACTTCCAGGTCGAAGATGATGAAGAGGATCGACACGAGATAGAAACGGATGTCGAACTTCATGCGGGCGTCGTCGAACGCGTTGAAGCCGCATTCGTAGGCCGAGAGCTTTTCCGAATCGGGCGCCTTGAAGGCGACTGCAAAAGGGGCGACCAAGAGTGCGAGGCCGATCACAAGAGCGATTCCAATGAAAATCGCGATCGGAACATAGGAACCGAGAAGTTCAGTCATTGTTATCCGTCCCTGCCTGCGGGAGAGCGCCGGAGAGGCACTTGAACAACAAATCTCGCAGGCCGAAAAATATGTTGCAACGCCAGAGTGGTTAGCGCAGCCCGCGCCCGCGCGCAAGCCTTGAAGGGGCATTTAAACCGCTTCGCGACACCGGATGAAGCGGCATTATTCGGCGCAGCAACGACAAAACGCGCATTTGCGGGAATCGACGAACCTTGCCGTAGACAATGGCGCACCGAGACAGATTGCCGCAATGCAAAAAATGCCAAAGTCCGGACCATCAGAACCGATCGAAGGACAGGAGAAGTGGCGCGAGTGACGGGGCTCGAACCCGCGACCTCCGGCGTGACAGGCCGGCACTCTAACCGACTGAGCTACACCCGCGCATCATGACCACGCGTGGTCATTATTACATCATCGGCACATTTTGAGAATGCCGCTGGTTTGCCTTTCAAGAGTGGCGCGAGTGACGGGGCTCGAACCCGCGACCTCCGGCGTGACAGGCCGGCACTCTAACCGACTGAGCTACACCCGCATTATCTTGACTAGGCCGGAGCGACTTTCGTACGCCCCGCATCAAAGCGGCCCTGCCGTTCGATGAGCGGCTAACTAAGCGGTTCGCATTTGGGTGTCAAGCGTGTTTGAAGACAAATCCGTGACGGAGCGAATTTTGATCCACAGCCGACTTCGCGACACGAAATCAGATACTGAACGAGACGCCAATGGGTGACCTGTCGCCTCCGCACACTTTCTTCGCCGACGGCTGCGCCCGCCGCCGGATACCTCAACGAGATAGCCGTGCCTTGTCTGACGACACCGCCACACGCGCGGGAGGTTGTCCACAGGCGGCGGGGATGCGCTCCGGCGCGCGAAAACGGTGTTCATAAAAAAAATCGAAAAAACCTCGCAAATGCTCTTGCGGTTTTTCCCGGTTGCGCATAGATCACGCCCACCGACGCGGCGGACACGTGTTCGAAACGCGAAAGGGCGATTAGCTCAGTTGGTAGAGCGCCTCGTTTACACCGAGGATGTCGGGAGTTCGAGTCTCTCATCGCCCACCATTTCATCCCAGTATCGTCGACGATTTGAGCGCAACGGCACTGCCTCTCTAAGAACATCTCCTCGTCACGTTCCGCTATACTGCTCAACCGTCACGTGTTCGAGCCAATCCACGACCTTGCCGTCGAGTGCTTCCTGGATCGCGATATGGGTCATGGCCGTGTTCGGCCCGGCACCGTGCCAGTGTTTTTCGCCCGGCGGAAACCACACGACGTCGCCCGCGCGAATCTCACGCAGCGCCCCGCCCCAGCTTTGTGCGAGTCCACGGCCAGCTGTCACGATCAAGGTCTGGCCGAGCGGATGCGTATGCCAGGCCGTGCGTGCGCCGGGCTCGAACGTCACGGTGACGGCGCGAACGCGCGCCGGCTCAGGTGCCTCCATCACGGGATCCTGCCGCACCGATCCAGTGAAGTACTCCGTCGCCCCGCGCACAGAAGGCCGCGATCCG
Source organism: Sinorhizobium sp. 8-89 (assembly GCF_030124325.1). Lineage (GTDB taxonomy): Bacteria > Pseudomonadota > Alphaproteobacteria > Rhizobiales > Rhizobiaceae > Sinorhizobium. Next base: position 770,323 of record NZ_JASKLR010000001.1, on the reverse strand, counting down.
CATTCCATGATTTCCATCGGGGAGTCCTCCGTGTTGTCGATCCAATATCCAAGACAGCGTGAAGCGGGCGCGCTTCGGTTAAAGCCTGTGAATGGTTACTGACGGGCACGCGTCCCGCGCGACATCGCACAAATGTTCGTGGTGGGTAAGATAGATCACCTGCCCGACTCGCGCCATGTCCGCCATCAGCTCGAAGGCGCGGCCGGCGCGATCGTCGTCGAATGTTTCCATGATGTCGTCGGCGATAAACGGTAGCGCCTCCCTGGCGGCAGCAACCTCGTGGTAGCCGGCAATCCTGAGAGCGAGATAGAGCTGAAACCGCGTGCCTTTCGAAAGATCGCCGGCGAGCTTCGACCCACCCGAGGCGACGTTCGCGATCAGGTATTCCTGCCCCTTGTCCGCATGCGTGGAGAGGCCGGAATATTCGCCGCCGCTGATCTGCATGAACATTCGGGAAGCGCGTTGCATCATGGCGCTGCGATGGCGCTCGCGAAACAGCCGTAGCGCCTGCTCGGCGGCAACCACGCCGGCCCTCAGTCGCAAATAACCGATCGCCCTGTTTTCGATGTCGAGAAGCAACGTCCGGCGCCGCTGCTCCAATTCGGCGACCCCGTCCCCGCCTTCGACGCCGGCAATCGCCTTTTCGGCGCTCCGCACCTCCGCATGCAGTTCGCTGACATCGCGATCGGCAGCGTCAATCGCCTCCTCCAACCTGGCGAGGTCGTGGCGCAATTGCGTCTCGTCGACCGCTGCGAGGATTGTCTCGGCCTCTTCGCATGTGGCCACGCAAAGCCGTGTGACAAGATCATTCTCGAGCTCGGCGAGCCTTTGCCGCAATCTCTCCTGCTCGCGCACTGCGTCAAGGCAAGCGCCGGCGTCGTCAAGCGTTGTGCATCCAAAGAAATCGAGAATGACCTGTTTTGCGCAGAGATGGAGTCGCTCCTCCGCGCGCAGCGCTGTTAGGTTCTCCTCCATTCGCTCTATGCTGGCAAGAACCACCCCGCGGCGCTCTTGCTGCTGATGAGCAGCACTGATTCGGTCGCGCAAGGATGCGAAGAGGACCAGCGGATCGCTTGCGGTCTGCTTCATCCCGAATGCTTCGGACAGATTTGAAACCGCGTCGCAGAACGCAACCTTATCCTTGCGCATGCCGGCGATTCGATGGTCGAGATCAGCCTTGCGTTGCATCAGCTTGTCGAAATCCTGCAAGACGGCGAGCACAGGCCCAATCTCTTGTGGTACAGGCCGCTCGATCCGGCCAGCAAGCCAGGTCGCTGCGAGCGCCTCGTCCCATTCCCGCTGCCACGCGGCCATCTCGGCCTCGACGATTGCAAGCGCCGCCTCCCGGCCTTCCAGCGATTCCGAAGCCCAGCGATGCTGCTCAACAGCAGCACGATGCGCGGCGGCGGCCGTCTGCGCCTCGGAGACGACACGCTCGGTGACCGCCAGCAGGCCGTCCAAACGTCCTGGCACGTTCTCTGTCACTCCAACCCCAGCAAGTTCGTCCTGAAGCGTGCTGACGGCTGTCGCTTCTTCGCGGGCCGCCCGCTCGTGCTGCTGGCGCGCCGCACGCAAAGCCACCCGTATTTCCAAGGCGGCGGCACGCGTCGCCAACCAGGCGTCCAGTTGCGGCAACAGCATGACGTTAGGTAAACCGCAGGCGCTCGCGGCCTCACCCACCGCCGCATCCAACTCCCCGCGCGCCCTAACCGCTGCTCTTCTTTGCTCTTCAAGTTCCTGCAAGCGGGCGCGCCGTTCGGCAACCGCACATGTCAGGCCGCGTATCTCTGCGAGCCGTTCCGCCTGCCTCAAACGGAAGGTGGTGACTCGATCATCCTCCTTCAGCAGCGTCTCGAAGGCGCTGGCCGTGACGTCATCCAGCCGAAGGCGGTGCGCCTGCCACGCCAGATCGCGCCGCTGGCGCAACTCGCCCGCGGCCGTGTCGTCCACAGCACCGCCGAAAGAGTTGAACGCCGCAAGACGCGCTTCATCTCCGGCCTGACGCTCGCTTTCATCTGCAATCCTCGCGTCGAGGCGCAACCGCCGGTCCGCCTGCAGCGCTGCCTCCGCCCGCCAGGCCTCGACCATGCCAGGCGCCGGAACGCAAACCGCCGCAAGCTCGTCGGCATTTCCGTCAAACGGCCGCAGCGCGTCGAGCTTGTCGGAGAGTTCCGCCTCGAGTCGGTCGACCTCGCGTCTTGCTGCGTGTTGACGAAGCAGGCAATCGTTATGGCGCGCCAGCTGCAGACGTTCGGCGAGATGGCTGAGGTCCTTCCCGCCTCCCCCCAGCCCGGAAAGATTGCGGTCGGCCTCCTGCCACTGCCGCTTCGCTTTCCCTGTCTCCTCGCGCGCGGATGACAGCCTTTCGGCGAGCATCGCATGTCGCCGGACGAGATCCTGCAGCCGGGCGCCGACTGCGGCGGGCAAGAGGAGTGCGATGGGATCGGGATTGCCTGCCTCACCGAGACGGACGAGACAGGCCTCGATCCCGGTTGACGTGACGGCAAGCTCGTCAAGGCGAGACGGCATATCCCGCGCGGCCGTCAGATAGCGGGCGTCGAGCGCGGTTTCGCGAAGCACCTTGAAGCGGTCCGCGAGCGTCAGTGCCAGATCGTCCAGCGGCAGGTCTTCCAGCGCTTCGCGCCGGAGGTGCAATTCCTCATTCAGTTGTAAAAGCCGGGCGGCAATTTCCGCTTCCGTTTTACGAAGCGCCGGCAGTTCGCTCCACCATTCCGAAGGCGGCAGCGGCAGAGCTTCCTGTCGCGCGAGTTCTTCCTGCGCCGCGCGCAGCCGCCCGAGAAGCGGCAGACAGTCGAGCTGTGCGCGCACCCGGTCCCGGCCAACGCGCAGTTCCGTGCGCTGCGCGGACGCCCTGTCATGGCGCTCGCGGGCGCTTGCCAGCGTCTTGCGAAGCGACGCATATTCGCGCGCGTTGATGTCGACTGCGTTGCGCTCGACCTTCAGCGCATCGAGCTCGCCCCTCAATTCGGCGAGTCCGTGCTTTCGCCCTTGCGGCCTGTAGAAGGCATCCGCCTCGGTCCGCAAGTTCGCCAACACGGCACTGCTATCCGGCAGGCCGGAACTCGCCGAGAAGAGGAGCGAACCAAGCTCGCCTTCGCTCTTCAGAATGCTTTCGCCGCCCTGTTCAATGCTGTCATCGTCCAGCGAGAACATCATTCGATAGGTCGCGCGATCGATAGAGCCGAGGGCGGCCGAAAAGAGATTTTCCGGCAGCGGCTGTTCATCGGGACCGATCAGGCTGTTTGCGTTTCGTTTGATGCGGTAGCCGTGATGTCGCCGACCGCCGGTTTCGACGATGCCACCGACACGCATCGTCTGGTATGGGTGCAAAAAGCCATAGGGGCTGAGGCGCTCGATCCCGAAAAGCAGATCGAGAAAACCGGCAAACAACGTCGACTTGCCGGCCTCATTCGGACCGTAGACAAGGTGAAAGTCCGGTTGCCCGGATTTGGCATCGCCGAAATCGAGGCTCCGCCCGGTGAACTTGCCGTAGCGCACAAGGTCGAGTTGCTGGAGCCGCATCAATCGCCAACCTTGGCGGCGCCGTGGAGATGTGCCAGCACATCCGCGCTCCCCATCAGCCCGGCACCCATCACCAGTTTTTCGAACGCGCTTTCATCGGGCGCCAGCGTCTGTCGCAGCTCAAGCGGCAGCTGCTGCAAGAGCTCTTCGGCGACAGCTCTTATTTCCTTCCGAAAGCCGAAGCCCGGTAGGACCTCGTTCTCGACAAGGGCGGCAAGTTCCTCCACCGGCTCTCGCGAAGGCCGATGGCATGCATCTCGCGGCTCCTGGCAGTGAAGCTCAATTTTCTCTACCCAACATCCACCGAGCCCAGCAGCAATGTTCGTGAGCTCTGTTTCCAAAAGATCCGCGTCTCTTCTCAGGCGCCAGGCAAGCGGAGAAGCGCCCGTCAGCGACAAACGCAGAATGAGGTTCTCCGCCGATATCTGGTGCCGGAGTCGGGCGAGTCCACGCGTCACCAGATCCAATGCGTCGCGCCATTCCACGGCGCCGGTGATATCCACAGAAAGCCGCTCAAACACGGCCGCGCCGATAGGACGCTCCTCGATCTCGACGCGCCCGTGATCGTCGATCGTGACGACGGTTACGCCCTTTGCACCCGCTTCGTTGATGTCGCGACCCTGCGGCATGCCCGGCATGACGACAAAGGGCTGCGCGCTGTGCACCTGGCGCTGGTGAACATGGCCGAGCGCCCAATAGTCGAAGCCATGCCGTTGGAGATCGGCGACACTGCAAGGCGCATAGCGATCATGCCCTTCCGAACCGGAAAGGCTCGTGTGCAGAATGCCGATGTTGATCGCTTGGGCGACCGGCGGATGGAAGGACGGCAGCAGGCTCTCCGGTGCGTGCGGATTGGCGAAGCTCACCCCGTGAACATGAACCGTCCTCCCGTTCGCCAGTGTCTTGGCAAGCGTCGGCTTGCTCCGCCCCTGGAAGACGTGAACCGAAGGTGGCAGCGTCAGCTCGCGCGTTACCTGGGACTGGGCGTCGTGGTTGCCGCGAATGAGAAACGTCCTGATGCCGGCTTCGTCCAGGCGACGCAGCTCGCCGGCGAGGAAAAGCGCCGTGTTCATGGAGGTCTGGCTGCCGTCATAGAGGTCGCCGGCGATCAACAGGGCGTCGACGCTTTCGGCGATACACAGGTCGACGATGCTTGCCAATGCGCCTCGGGTGGCGCCGCGCACGAGATCGGAGAGCTCCGCATTCCTGAGGGCCAGGCTTCGCAAGGGTGAATCGAGGTGGAGGTCTGCGGTGTGGACGAAGCGGAAGGGCATGGCCGGACCATGGCCCGGCGTTGCCTCACCCGTCAATGGCGCCAATCACTCGACCACAGGCGATCCGGTCACCATCCCCAACGTCGTTGGGCCTCATCAACAAGATCGCTCTTCTTTCAAGGGATCGCGCAGCCGATTGCGTCGACCTGTACAACCGCAAACAGCAATTCTTCGCCTCACAACATAGACGGCCCTCTACAACGCGGGCCGTTTCCTTTTGCTGAACAAGCGCACCTTAAGAATTAGGAGGTTTTTGTCGACAAATGTGCCAATTGTAACTATCAATAGTGTTACTGCCATTTGACATGGCACCTCAACATATATCTATGACGGTCATGAAGAAGACAATCGAAGTTTCCGAGAAGCTGTTCGAACTTTATCATCGCGTTCATCGATTGGTGAACGAGTCGATGACGGAGGAAGGCGTATCGCTTGCCCGAAGCAAGTTCCTGTTCTTTCTAAGCAAGCTCGGCCCTTGCCGATCCACCGATATCGCCTGCGCACTCAACTTCGCGCCACGCACGGTCACCGAGGCGATCGACGGGCTGGAGCGCGACCGTCTGGTGATGAGGAAGCCTGATCCCGAGGACCGTCGCGCCAAAATCGTCTCCATCACCGAGACCGGCCGAGTAGTGCTCGAAGCGGCCGAACATCCGCGCAAGCAGCTTATCGAGGAAATCTTCTCGGCACTCGACGACGAGCAACTGGACCAGCTTTACGACATCGTCAGCAAACTCGTGGAGAAGACCGACGAAATTCGCAAACGCAAGGAAGAAGCCGACGAGGCTGAGGTGGCCGTCGCGCGCTAGACCGCCCACCATCCACGAAGTTCTCAGAAATCAGAAAGAGGCCGGAACATCATGTCCCGGCCTCTTTCATTTTCTCCAGGCGTTGCGCTTACATTGCGTCGATGGCGCCGATGGAGAAGAACAGGGTTTCGCCGGAGGAATCGTCGACGCCGTCGTTGTCCGTGACCACATAACCGTTGCCAGCCGCATCGACGGTGAAGCCCTCGACCTTATCGACGACATAGCCGTTCAGCGCTTTCAATTCCGGAATGAGGTCACGCACCTCTTCCTTCTTGACGACCGGCAGCTCGCCGCCGAGTGCAACCGGCTTCAGATCAGCAAGTGCAACGCGATAAAGCTTCTTGAGCCCAGCCGCCTCACCGATCAGATTGTCGCGCTCGATGATGTAGGCGTAGCTGCCGTGGACGGAGATTTCCGAAAGGCCAACCCAGCCATCTTCGGACTTGTCGAGCGGATACCGCACGCCACCCCATTCCTTGGTCGCCGGATTGTAGGAGACGAGCTTGACGAAGCCCTTCTCGTCATCCTTACATTCGCGCTGAACCGCCATCCAGAGAACCTGACCGTCGCCCTCGCCGACCGTCGCGATGCCTTCGAAGCCATAGCGGATCTCGTTCGCGCGCAGCGCTTCTGGCAGTGCGATCTCTTCCTTGATCTCGCCCTTCTTGTTCACATGGAAAATCGCGTGGCTGTAAAGCTTGTCCGAGTTGCCTTCCGAGGCGAGCCAGAAGCCGCCTTCGCCATCATTGGCGATGCCTTCGACGTCGAGCTTCTGAGCCGGCACACCGTCACGGGTGATCCGCAGAGTTTCGATGATCACGGCCGGCTTCTGCGAGGCGTCGATCGTGAAAATCGTCGGCTGAGACGCGAGGACCGAATCGTTGACGGCGCGCAGGAAGCCCGGCTTGTCTTCGACCGCAGCGAGCCCCGAAAGAGCGCCGAAGCCGATAGGCAGTCCGTCCTTCGCCGAGGAGCGGATCTGCGGATAGGCGGCTTCACCTTCCGCGCGTTCATAGATCATGACATGGGCGCGCGCGCCGCCGTCCTCGACGAGATCGACCTCGTTCGCCGTCGCAAACAGGTCCCGACCCGGAATCGCGACTGCGCCTTCGGGCGATACTCCGGAGGGGAGAAGCTGAAGCAGTTCGGGTTCGGCGCCGGTATCCTTGTAGACGCCGACGATCGAGGCGCGCTCCGAGAGAACGAAGAAGAGATTGTCGTCACCAAAACGCGCCGCTTCGAGACCCTCCGGCTCAACGCCTTTCGCGGATGATCTCTTGTCCGGATAGTGGCCGATCGCCGCAATCGCATGCTCGAAGCCCGCGCCGGACTCGAAAAGCACTTTGCCGGTCGTATCAAAGATCGTGAAGCCTCGCGCTCCGCCTTCGTAGTCGCCCTCGTTGGCAACAACCAGTCGGTTGTCGTCGAGCCACTTCACGGCATCCGGCTCCCGCTTGACGCCGGCCTGTTCGCCGTCGAAGGACATGGCGCCGTCACGCTTGGTATCAATACCCTTGAGGTCGACGGTGCCAGCGGAGAAATGCGTCTTCACCCTCGCAGACTTGCCGTCGATGATGACGATGTGGTTGTTTTCCTGCAGCGTCAGGGCGATTTCGTCCTTGCCGTTGAAGGCAACGAATTCCGGCTCCGGGTCTTCGCCGGCCACATCGGCGAGACCGGTCAGCGCCACATGCTTGATGCTCGCGCAATCGGCAACACCGTCCTTCAAGGAAAGAATGACGAGATCGCCCGCCGGCATCTGCGGAATCTCCCCGTCGTTCACCTCTTCGTCGCGCTCGTTTTCGATCGCAATTGCGGCAAGCGTCTTGTCCTTGTTGATCGCAACCGAATCCGGCTGGCCGCCGAGGTCGCAACTCGCATCGATCTTCTTCGTCGCGAGATCGACGACGGCGACAAGACCGGAGGGCTTGGTGAAGCTTTCGCGCGTGTTGACGGCAACGAGGGCCTTCGCGCCGGCGACAGCAACCGATGTCGGTTCGCCGTCAAAAGAGACGATGCCGCCCGATTTCGGTGCCTTGGCATCGGTGATGTCGATGAAGCCGATGCGCTTGCCGGGGCTGTCAGAGTAGATGAGCGTGTTGCCATCTTCGCTTGCCGTTATGATTTCGGCAGAGGTCGCGGCCTTGCGGTCCGCGCCTTCCGGAAGATTGTCGGCGACGGCAAAGGATGCGATGCGGTTGAAAACCTGTTCTGCCTGCACGGCTGACGCCGTCGACGCGGCGAGTGCTGCCGCCAATGCTGCGGTGATTGAAAATGTCTTCATGTGTCCCTCCGTGTCGCGACACATGGGCAAATATCCCTCGCGCATGCGCCGCTGTTGGCATCCGGAATCGCTCGATCGTTTCACGCGCCGGATGGGAGGCTTTTGCAACCGTCCTGTAACAGCTCAATGACAGGAGATAGAAACGAAAAGAGGCCCGGGCGGACCGGGCCTCAATTGATCTGCTTGCGTGCTTCCGCCATCAAGCGGCTCCGCGGCAGATGAAACATGAACCTCTCTGCTGCCTATGTTCTCACGAGGGAAACGGGCAAGACAGAGTGCGATGTTCCTTGGGTTCTCGAACCCGCGAACACCAGATTAGTTGACAGCGTCCTTCAGGCCCTTGCCGGCCGTGAACTTCGGCACGTTGCGGGCCGGGATGTCAACTTCCGCGCCCGTGGACGGGTTGCGGCCCTTCGAGGCTTCGCGGCGGGTCACGGAGAAATTGCCGAAACCGACGAGGCGGATATCGCCACCGTTCTTCAGCTCAGCCTGGATGGTCTCGAAAACTGCATCAACTGCAGAAGATGCATCGGTCTTGGAAAGTCCGGCCTTCTCAGCAACGGCAGACACGAGCTCATTTTTGTTCATGTTTCCACCCCTTTCATATGGTTCGAAACGACTGTCTTCTTAAGCCGGGGCGGCTTGCGCATCGCCCACGTCTTGCCATTCCCAATTGCGCCTAATCCCTTGGAATGCAAGGCTTGCGGAAGGCTTTTACAACAAAAAAGACCGGCAAAAGGCCGGTCTTCCTTGTTTTTCTGGCCAGGGGCGCAAGTGGGACACAGTCCCGCGCCCCTTCCGGCGCTTGATCAGTGCGCGATCGAAGCGCCCGCTTCGTCCTGCGAATCGACCGCTGCGACCGGCGAAGGCTGGTTCGCCGGATCCCATTCGATCGGTTCGGGGCGACGCATCAGGGCATGTTCTAGCACCTCGCCCATCCGCGAAACCGGGATGATTTCGAGGCTGTTCTTCACATTGTCCGGGATCTCGGCCAGATCCTTGGCGTTCTCCTCGGGAATCAGCACCTTCTTGATGCCGCCGCGCAGAGCCGCCAACAGCTTTTCCTTCAGGCCGCCGATCGGCAGCACACGACCGCGCAAGGTGATCTCGCCGGTCATGGCGACATCCTTGGAGATCGGTATGCCGGTCATCACCGAGACGATGGCGGTCGCCATGGCGACGCCGGCCGACGGTCCGTCCTTCGGTGTCGCACCTTCGGGCACGTGCACGTGGATGTCACGCCGGTCGAAAAGCGGCGGCTCGATGCCGAAATCGATCGCACGCGAACGGACGTAGGATGCCGCTGCCGAAATCGATTCCTTCATGACGTCGCGCAGGTTGCCGGTGACCGTCATGCGGCCCTTGCCGGGCATCATGACGCCCTCGATCGTCAGCAGTTCGCCGCCGACCTCGGTCCAAGCCAGTCCGGTGACAACGCCGACTTGATCGTCGCGCTCGGCCTCGCCGTGGCGGAACCGCGGCACGCCGAGATAGTCGTTGATGTTCGCCGCCGTCACTTCGACCTTCTTGGTCTTGCCCTTGAGGATCTCCGTCACAGCTTTTCGGGCGAGCTTCATCAGTTCGCGCTCGAAGTTGCGGACGCCGGCTTCACGCGTATAGGTCTGGATGACGGCCATCAGGGCATCGTCGGTCACCGAGAATTCCTTCGGCTGCAGCGCGTGGTCGCGTATCGCCTTCGGCAACAGGTGCCGCTTCGCGATCTCCAGCTTTTCCTCTTCGGTGTAACCGGCGATCCGGATCACCTCCATGCGGTCCATCAGCGGCGCCGGAATATTCAGCGTATTCGCGGTGGTGATGAACATCACGTTCGAGAGGTCATATTCGACTTCCAGGTAGTGATCCATGAAGGTCGAGTTCTGTTCCGGATCGAGCACTTCCAGAAGCGCCGAGGACGGATCGCCGCGGAAGTCCTGGCCCATTTTGTCGATCTCGTCGAGCAAGAAGAGCGGGTTGGACTTCTTCGCCTTCTTCATCGACTGAACGACCTTGCCGGGCATCGAGCCGATATAGGTCCGACGGTGCCCGCGGATCTCGGCCTCGTCGCGAACGCCACCGAGTGCCATGCGGATATATTCGCGGCCCGTTGCCTTCGCGATCGACTTGGCGAGCGAGGTCTTGCCGACGCCGGGCGGGCCGACGAGGCACAGGATCGGGCCTTTGATCTTCGAGGAGCGCGCCTGTACTGCAAGGTACTCGACGATGCGTTCCTTGACCTTGTCCAAGCCGAAGTGATCGGTGTCGAGAACCTTCTCTGCGTGGTTAAGGTCGGTCTTGATCTTCGACTTCTTACCCCAGGGCATGCCGAGCAGCCAGTCCAGATAGTTGCGCACGACCGTGGCTTCCGCCGACATCGGGCTCATCTGGCGCAGCTTCTTCAGCTCCGCATCAGCCTTCTCGCGTGCTTCCTTGGAGAGCTTGGTCTTGGCAATGCGCTCTTCGATTTCGGCCATCTCGTCGCGGCCGTCCTCGCTGTCGCCAAGCTCCTTCTGGATCGCCTTCATCTGCTCGTTGAGGTAGTACTCGCGCTGGGTCTTCTCCATCTGGCGCTTGACGCGCGAACGGATACGCTTTTCGACCTGGAGGACCGAAATCTCGCCTTCCATGAAGCCGAGGGCCTTTTCGAGGCGCATCTTCACGCTGGTCGTCTCCAGCATTTCCTGCTTTTCGACGATCTTGATGGAGAGGTGCGATGCGACCGTGTCGGCAAGTTTCGAATAATCTTCGATCTGGCTTGCGACGCCGACGACCTCGGGAGAAATCTTCTTGTTGAGCTTTACGTAGCTCTCGAACTCGGACACCACCGAGCGGCTCAACGCTTCGATCTCGACCGGATCTTCTTCCGGTTCGAGGAGCATATGGGCCTGCGCTTCATAAAATTCTTCGCGCTGCGTATAACGATCGATCTCCGCACGCGCGCGCCCTTCGACGAGGACCTTGACGGTTCCATCGGGAAGCTTCAGCAGCTGCAATACGTTGGCGATGGTTCCGACGTGATAGATGGCGGAAGGTTCCGGATCGTCGTCGGTGGCGTTGATCTGGGTGGCAAGCATGATCTGCTTGTCGGTGCCCATAACTTCTTCCAGCGCGCGGATCGACTTCTCCCGCCCGACGAAGAGCGGCACGATCATGTGCGGGAAGACCACAATGTCACGCAGCGGCAGAACCGGATAGGTCGCGCTTTCAGTCGCCGAGGACGTTTTGTTCGTCATATCATTTCCTTTCCGTCCCGAATTCGGGCCCGTTCCCGGGAGCCCTACGGCACTCCCGGCTGTCATATTTTCTACATGAAAGTGGAGAGCAAGAGCGGCCTTTTCAAGGTACGGCGCAGCCTCCTCCTTCACGGATAGTTTCCGATCCCTATGCCCGGACGCTGTTGCGGACCTTGCGGTGGGACGCTGAAACATCAACGACAGGCAGCAAACGAGCCTTCACTGAATCGTCGCATCATCGCGTTGTTGCCGCACTTTAGCAACAACCGTTTCATTAAATCGAACGGGCCGCGCCCGTATCTCAACAGCTATTGTACAATATGAAAAAGCCCGCACGCGGCGGGCTTTTTCAAACAATCGTGATGGCGCCGTTAGGCCGAAACGTTGGTCTTCTCTTCGGACCGCTCCGAATAGATGTAGAGGGGCCGCGCGGTTCCCTTGACCACTTCATCGGAAATCACAACCTCGCGAACGCCTTCCAGCGTCGGCAGCTCGAACATCGTGTCGAGCAGGATCTTTTCCATGATCGAACGCAACCCGCGAGCGCCGGTCTTGCGCACGATGGCGCGTCGAGCGATTTCGCGCAGAGCGTCCTCGTGGAACGTCAGTTCGACGTCCTCCATTTCGAACAGGCGCTGATACTGCTTGACCAGAGCGTTCTTCGGCTCCGAAAGAATCTGGATCAATGCGTCCTCATCGAGATCCTCGAGCGTCGCCAGAACCGGCAGACGCCCGATGAACTCGGGGATAAGGCCAAACTTGACGAGATCTTCCGGCTCAAGCTCGCGCAATACCTCGCCGACGCGGCGATCTTCCGGAGCGCGGACGGTCGCGCCGAAGCCGATCGACGTCTTTTCACCGCGGGCCGAGATGATCTTGTCGAGGCCCGCAAACGCGCCACCGCAGATAAAGAGGATGTTGGTCGTGTCTACCTGCAGGAACTCCTGCTGCGGATGCTTGCGGCCGCCCTGCGGCGGTACGGACGCCACGGTTCCTTCCATGATCTTCAAGAGCGCCTGCTGCACGCCTTCACCCGACACATCGCGGGTGATCGAAGGATTGTCCGACTTGCGCGAAATCTTGTCGACCTCGTCGATATAGACGATGCCGCGCTGCGCGCGCTCGACATTGTAGTCGGCCGCTTGCAGCAGCTTCAGGATGATATTCTCGACGTCCTCACCGACGTAGCCCGCTTCCGTCAAGGTCGTGGCATCGGCCATGGTGAAGGGAACGTCGATGATCCGGGCCAGCGTCTGGGCCAGATAGGTCTTGCCGCAGCCGGTCGGGCCAACAAGCATGATGTTCGACTTCGCCAGTTCCACGTCGCTGCTTTTGGCGGCATGCGCGAGGCGCTTGTAGTGGTTGTGCACGGCGACCGACAGGATGCGCTTGGCCTGTTGCTGACCGATGACGTATTCGTCGAGAACCTTGATGATTTCCTGCGGAGTCGGAACGCCATCGCGCGACTTGACCATCGAGGTCTTGTTCTCTTCGCGGATGATGTCCATGCAAAGTTCCACGCATTCATCGCAGATGAATACGGTCGGCCCTGCGATCAGCTTGCGAACCTCATGCTGGCTCTTGCCGCAAAACGAACAATAAAGGGTATTTTTCGAGTCACCGCCGTTGCTACCGCTGACCTTGCTCATTTCCACTTCCTTCCAGCACGCCGGACACCTTCGGAAAGATATCCCGGACCACTCAATTCGCCTTACGCGCGGCTCATCGCTCTTCGCAAGGTTCTTGGGAGTACTCACCGTACAGGCAATCGCCTGAATTTCGGCCGCAACGACTCTCCCGCCGAAACCCGAACACTATGTTCCCAAACTCAAACACAGCGCTTTGGTTCATATTAACGGCTTTACCCTGCCGATAAAGCCCCTTAGCAATTACAAATGTGTCACAATTGCATCGGTGGCGACACAAACGCTTGATGTCAAGCCGGTTCGACGCCTTCAGCGGCCTCGCGCGACGTGATCACCTTGTCGATCAGCCCCCAGTCCAGAGCCTCGTCAGAACTCATGAAATGGTCGCGATCGAGCGTCTGTTCGACCTCTTCGTAGGTCCGTCCGCAGTGTTTGACATAGACCTCGTTCAGCCGGCGCTTCATCTTCAGAATGTCTTTTGCATGCCGCTCGATGTCGGATGCCTGCCCTTGGAAGCCGCCGGAGGGCTGATGCACCATAATGCGGGAATTCGGCGTCGCAAAACGCATGTCCTTGTGGCCTGCCGCCAACAGCAGCGAACCCATGGATGCCGCCTGTCCGATGCAGAGTGTCGAGACCGCCGGCTTGATGAATTGCATCGTATCGTAGATCGCCATGCCGGCCGTAACGACGCCGCCCGGCGAGTTGATGTAGAGCGCGATTTCCTTCTTCGGGTTTTCGGCCTCGAGGAAAAGCAGCTGGGCGCAGACGAGCGTTGCCATATGATCTTCGACCGGGCCCGTCAGGAAGATGATCCGCTCCTTGAGCAGACGCGAATAGATATCGTAGGAACGTTCGCCGCGGTTGGTCTGCTCAACAACCATCGGCACCAACGCCATGGCCGTATCAACTGGATTTCTCATATCGAACCTTCATCAATCGGGCCCGCAATCCCTTCGCGGGCCGGGAATCATCGGATAAGCCTCTACCCTTACATAGAGTGTCAATGCCCTTCACTTCAAGTCGCGAACATTCGATAGGCATAATGGTCGCGGGCTATCCGCCTCAAGGTCCGCTCTCCTGCACACGCCCTCCTTGCAGGATTGCTCACAGGCATTCCCAATGCGTCAGTAAACAATCGGTAAATCGCGCCCGCGCATGAAGAGCGCGCGCTTCAAAGTTGGGATTCCAGCGGCAAGAAGCGGATTGCGCCGGCAATCAACCGCCGAAGGATGCCGGCATCCGGCTCGCGCCGCAGCAATCTTTCCGTTCCGTTCGCGCGATCGCGCCAGACCGGTCTGCCGTTCTCCAATGCCAGGCGGTAGCTCGTCTCCGGCAAGGTCTCGTCGTCGAATATCGATTGCAGCTCTGCGGCCAGCGCCTCATCCGAGAACACGACACCCATCTCGGTGTTGAGCGAGGCGGAGCGCGGATCGAAATTCATCGAGCCCACATATCCGATCATCCCATCGATAACGAAGGCCTTGGTGTGCAGGCTCGCGTTGCGGGCGCCGAACAACGACATGCGGTGGCGGTCAATGAAATCTCCGCGTTCCTTGAGTTCGAAAAGATCGATCCCGCCGCGCAGCAGCCCTTTGCGATACTTCATATAGCCGCCATGCACGGCAGCGACGTCCGTCGCCGCGAGCGAATTCGTCAGCACGGCCACCTTCACCCCCTTCCTGGCGAGGGCCGTCAGTTCGCGCGTTCCTTCGGCGCCCGGTATGAAATATGGCGAGATGATGCGCAGCTCGCGCTTGGCGGCGTTGATCAGCGGAAAGAGTTCACGCAGCAGCCAATTCTGGCGCTTCTGCATCAGCGCCTTTTCAGGCGGATCGAAAGCGATGCGGACATCGGCGCTCCGGTGGAGCGGACGGCTGCCCCGAAAGCAACCCTTCTCAGCGACGGCCTTGCCTACCTGTTCCAGATAGAAACGCGCGGCGGCGGTTCGGGCGAGCGCATCGAGCGTTTCACGCAGCGCAGGCAGATATTGCTTGCGCGGCGTGCGCAGAGCCGCGATCGGCAGGACGGAGGCGCTGTTCCAATAGCGATCGAACATCTCCGTCGCCTGATCGACGACCCGCCCTATCATCCAGACGTCCAGATCACGAAAGTTCGAGAGTTCGGCAGCGTCGAAATAGGCATCGCCAATATTGCGCCCGCCGGCGATCGCGAGTCGGCCGTCCGCTATCCAAAGCTTATTGTGCATGCGGCGTGTCGCGCTGAAAGCGCGGATGGCCATCTCGAAGCCCCGCCGAAAGCGGTCCCTTCGCGCGCGGCTCGGATTGAACAGGCGCACGTCTATATTCGGGTGCGCGTCAAGCGAGATGCACAGGCGGTCATGGATCCCTGCGTTGATATCATCGAGCAGCAATCGAATGCGCACGCCGCGGTCGGCGGCCATGACGAGTTCGCGCGTCAGCAGAAAACCGGTCAGATCGTCCTTCCAGTAATAATATTGCAGGTCTAGGCTGCGCCCGGCTCGCCGCGCGGAGTGCGCTCTCGCGACAAAGGCCTCTATGCTGTCGGATATCAGCGCGACGCCGCTTTGATGGGGATGGTCGAGCAGGATCTGGCCGATATCCAGGTCGATCGCGGTTTCGTTCTCGGCGACCGGCAGTGCAAAGGACGGCTGTGCCTGGGGACGGCGTCCGAGCCGTCCGTAGACATAGAGGATCATCGCGCCGACGAGGGCGATCAGAACGGCAAGAGAGACCGCAAACCAGGAGACCATCGCACGCCGCCTCAGCCTGCTACGCCGAGCCGGTCCCGATCAGCTCGGCGCGAACCGGATCGTTATCGCTTTTGTGAGCCGCCTTCAGGTCGATCGAGGCCTTGACCGGCAGATGGTCCGAGGCAACGCGCGCCAGGGGTGTGTCATGGACCGCCACGGACGTCACCAGATGATGCGGATTGCCAAGCACCCGATCGAGCGGCAGCAGCGGAAAACGCGACGGAAAACTGGCGACGGCCGCATGGGAAGGATCGAAGATCGGGCTCAGAAAACTGAGCGAAGAACGCTTGCCCATGCGCCATTCGTTGAGATCGCCGATAAGCAGCGTCGGCCCCCCGACCCCGTCGGCTGCGGCACGCAGAATGGCTTCGGCCTGCCGCGCCCGGGAGTGGCGCAAGAGGCCGAGGTGAGCGGCGATCACCCGCAGCGGCCCGGCCTTGAGGTCGAGGTCGACGACCAGGGCGCCGCGCGGCTCGACACCGGGCAGCTTCAACTGGCGGAGATCGGAAACCGCCCCTTCTCTCAGCAAGAGGACGTTGCCGTGCCAGCCGTGCCCCTTGGCTGAAAACGGTGAGATCGGCACGGAAACCAGATGGGCCTCGCGCCGCAGGTGCTCAAGGTCGAGGAGCCCGGCGCGTTCGCCGAAACGTTGATCCGCTTCCTGCAGGGCGACGATATCCGCACCGATCTCGCTGATGACCTGGGCCGTGCGCGCCGGATCAAATCGGCCGTCGGTGCCGACACATTTATGGATATTGTAGGAGGCTATGACGATGTCTCCGCGTTCCACCGCCGCATCGCGTCCAATAACCGTGGGCCGTCGTTTGCGGATCGCCGCAAGAATGCCCGCGGATAAACTGTTCTGTACTTTTGCCATGCCGCTCCCTGCTTGCTGCCGCATCATGCTCAAATAAGTCGCCCCGTGCCACTGAAAAAGTCCGGATCCTGCATGTTGTTCCTTCCCTCCGGATCGCGGGCTCCCGTCGGGAGCCGCACGCACGTTCGCCAGCTGATTACGCTTGCGGTACCTGCATCCGGCGCAATAGAGATGCAGATGAAGCAGCGACCCTATCCTTATGTGAAGAGTTGAGTCATGCCCGTAACTCCCGGTATCTCCATCGACATTTCCACCCGGCGCGTTTCTCTTGACGTTCGCAATCCGGATTTCTTCCGCAATCCGCTCCCCGCCTATGCAGCGCTGCATGCGCAATGTCCCGCCTTCTTCTGGGAAGAGCCGCAGCAATGGTATTTTGCGGGCTACGACCAGGTGAACGGCCTTCTGCGCGACCGCCGTTTCGGCCGCCAGATCCTGCATGTCGCGATGCGCGACGAACTCGGGATGCCCGAGCCGAAACCGCATCTGAAGGATTTCGATGCACTGGAGGCGCATTCGCTGCTGGAACTGGAGCCGCCGGCGCACACGCGGCTGAGGACGCTCGTCAACCGCGCTTTCGTGTCGCGGCAGATCGAGCAGCTGAGACCGGAGATCGAGGCGCTCTCGCATGCCGTCATCGATGGTTTCGAGAAGAACGGCGAGGTGGAATTGCTGAAGACCTACGCCGAGACGATCCCGGTGACGATCATCGCGCGCATGCTTGGTATTCCGGTGGAAGCGGCCCCTCGCCTTCTCGACTGGTCTCATCGCATGGTCCGGATGTACGTGTTCAATCCGACCTTCGAAACCGAGCTCGACGCCAATCGAGCGTCGGCGGAATTCGCCGGCTATCTGACAGACATCATCGCTGAAAAGCGCGCCAATCCGGCCGACGACCTGTTGACGCATATGATCACGTCCGAAAAGGACGGGGAACGACTGTCGGACGCCGAGCTGACCTCGACGGCGGTCCTGCTCTTGAATGCCGGCCATGAGGCGACGGTCCACCAGATCGGCAATGCGGTGCGGACGATCCTTCAATCTGGTCTTTCGCCGTCTGAACTCTTCGCAAGCGAGGGAACGACCGAACGGACCATCGAAGAATGCCTCCGCTTCGCGGCACCGCTGCATATCTTCCAGCGCTATGCGCTTGCAGATATCGAGCTCGAGGATGGCATCACCCTCAAGAAGGGCGACAAAATAGGACTGATGCTGGGCGCAG
Source organism: Sinorhizobium sp. 8-89 (assembly GCF_030124325.1). GTDB lineage: Bacteria > Pseudomonadota > Alphaproteobacteria > Rhizobiales > Rhizobiaceae > Sinorhizobium. Next base: position 752,707 of record NZ_JASKLR010000001.1, on the reverse strand, counting down.
CCAATGTAGACCCGCTGAAGTTCTCGGCGCCCGATACGTTCAAACCCGACCGGGACGAAGGCCCCAATGTTTCGTTCGGTGCGGGTCTGCACTTCTGCATCGGCGCGCCGTTGGCACGCCTCGAACTCAGGCTTTCCCTGCCGATCCTTTTCAAGCGTCTGCAGGGGATGCGGCTCAAGCACGAGCCGCAGGTCAAGGACGCCTTCCATTTCCACGGTCTGGAGCGCCTGGATCTCGTCTGGTAGACGGCTCAGACGGCCTCGGCGCGCTGCACCCCGTAGCGTTCTGCCGGTCGATCGCGGGAGAGATTGGGCGCGAGTACGATGCGCGCCCGAAAGAACGCCTGCCAATCGCCCGCATCGGGCAATGAGGGGATCGTTATCGCCTCGCCCCGGTCGAAGCCGGCAAGGGCCGCATCGACCATATCGGTCACATCCATGACCATCGACGGATCGAAGCGGGCCGAGGACACGCCCGCGCGTTCGAAGATTTCCGTGCGGGTGAGGCCCGGCAGGACGGCTTGAACCTGAACGCCCTTGCCGGAAACTTCCGCATCGATCGCCTGAGTGAGGTTGAGCACAAATGCCTTGCTGGCACTATAGGTGCCGTTGAAGCGTTCAGGAATGAGCGCGACGACCGAGGCAATATTGATGATTGCTCCCCTGCCCCGTTCGGCAAAGGTCTGGGCGGCAGCGACTGCCAGACGATTTACCGCGACGACATTAAGGTCGATCATCGCGTCGAGATAATCAGGATCGTCGTCCAACAACGGCCCCCTCGGCCCGACGCCGGCATTGTTAACGAGAAGCTCGATCGCTTCATCCTCGCGCAACCGTCCCTTCCACCGTGCGCACATCTTCCTTCGACGTCAGATCCGCCCTGACGACATCGACTTTGACGCCGTACTGCGCGCCAAGGCGGGCGGCGAGTTCGCGCAGGCGTTGTTCGTCGCGCGCGACCAGCACGAGGTTGTGCCCGCGCCGCGCCAGACGGTCAGCATAGGTGGCCCCGATACCTGAAGAAGCGCCGGTGACCAGCGCCGTTCCTTTGTTGACGTTGACTGCTGCACTCATTGTTCGCTCCGCTCGCCCTTCAATTTACTGGCATATACCACTAAATAGCCGACAACTGGACGCTCGACAAGTCGGGCGCTACGAAAGTGCAAGCGACAGGAGGCGATCGGTGACGAAACAGGATATCGGTGTGTGGGATGTCTGCACCAACAGTGCGTTGAGACGCGCTTCGCGCCAGCTGAGCCAGCTTTATGACGATGTTCTTGCGCCAAGCGGCCTCAAAATCACGCAATTCTCCCTGCTGAGCCAGATCTGGCGAAGCGGCGACGCGTCGCTTAAGACGCTCGCCGATCTCATGGTCATGGACCTCTCGGCACTCGGCCACACGTTGAAGCCGCTCATTCGCGACGGCTATGTCGAGCTCGTGCCAGATCGCAATGACCGCCGTGTGAAGCGCGTGGAGCTCACCCCTCTAGGAGCACGGAAACAGGAGGAAGCGCTTGCGTTGTGGACGGAAGCGCAGACACGATTTGAGAAGAGCTACGGCAAGGCTCAATCCGACGCGCTCCGCAAGAGCCTGAACATCATCGCGGGGAGCAGCTTTGCCGATGCCTTTCGAAACGCCTGAGACAGACCGGGCGGCGCGGCAAGATTACAGCCGGATAACATAGTCCTTGCGAGTCGTTTCAACCACTTCCCAGGTTCCTTTGAAACCGGGCCTGAGTATCATGCTGTCGCCAGCTCCGAGATGGACGGACTCCTGCCCCTCCTCGGTTACGATCGAATGGCCGGACAGAACGTGGAAATATTCCCATTCTTCATAAACGATCCGCCACTTTCCGGGCGTCGCCTCCCAGATACCCGCGTAGAGGCCATCCGCCTCCTCCAAGTTCCAGGTGCGAAACTGCGGGTTTCCGGAAATCAGCCGGTCAGGCGTCGGCGCTCCAATTTCCGCTTCGGCAGAAGACAGATCGAACTTCAAGAAACTGCTCATGATGCACCTATCTGGCAAACGCGCCTGAACGCCGTGCCGTGCCTTTTTCAGATCTTTGCCAGGGACTGTTCAAGGTCGGCGACGATGTCGGCGATGTCCTCGATGCCGATCGAGAGGCGGATGACGTCGGGCCCGGCACCGGCCGCCACCTGCTGCTCGGGCGTGAGCTGGCGATGGGTGGTTGACGCAGGGTGAATGACGAGCGACCGCGTATCGCCGATATTGGCGAGGTGCGAGAACAATTCGAGCCCCTCGACGAAGCGTTTTCCAGCCTCGTAGCCGCCCTTGAGGCCGAAGGTAAAGACAGCGCCCGCTCCCTTCGGTGAATAGCGTTTCTGGAGCGGGTTGTTCGGATCATCATCCAGACCGGAATAGCGAACCCAGGACACCTTGTCGTGCGCCCTCAGCCATTTCGCTGCGGCCAGCGCATTGTCGCAATGGCGTTGCATCCTGAGCGGCAATGTCTCGATGCCGGTCAGGATCATGAAGGCATTGAAGGGCGAGATCGCCGGCCCGAAGTCACGCAGGCCGAGCACACGCGCCGCGATCGCGAAGGCGAAGTTACCGAAGACCTCATGCAGCACGACACCGGCATATTCCGGGCGCGCCTCGGAAAGAAGCGGATACTTGCCCGATATCGACCAGTCGAAGGTGCCGCCATCGACGATGATCCCGCCCATCGAATTGCCGTGGCCGCCGATGAACTTGGTGAGCGAGTGAACGACGATGTCTGCGCCATGCTCCAGCGGTCGAAGCAGGTAAGGCGTCGCCATCGTGTTGTCGACGATCAGCGGCAAACCGCGTCTGCGCGCGACCTCGGCGATCGCCGCGATATCGACGAAGGTACCCCCGGGATTGGCGAGGCTTTCGATGAATATTCCCTTGGTCCGCTCATCGATCTTGGCATCGAAACTTGCAGGATCCGCGCAGTCCGCCCAGCGAACCTGCCAGTCGAACGATTTGAAGGCCTGGCCGAACTGATTGACGGAGCCGCCATAGAGCTGCGTTGCGGCGACGAAGTTGTCGCCCGGCCGCATGATCGTGTGGAAGACCAGAAGCTGCGCCGCATGTCCGGAAGCGACCGCAAGTGCCGCCGTGCCCCCTTCGAGCGCTGCGATGCGTTCCTCCAGCACCGCTTGCGTCGGGTTCATGATGCGGGTGTAGATGTTACCGAACTGCTGCAGGCCGAAGAGTGCGGCAGCGTGGTCGGTATCGTCGAAAACGAAGCTCGTCGTCTGGTAGATCGGCGTGACGCGCGCGCCCGTTGTCGGGTCGGGTTGCGCCCCGGCGTGAATTGCAAGCGTGCTGAAACCCGGTCCCGCCTTCGTCATTCATTCCTCCTGAACCACCAGTTAGCCGATAAGGCGCGGATATTCGATCGCGGGACAGCGGTCCATGACGACCTTGATCCCCGCGCCCTCCGCCTTGGCCGCGGCCTTGTCGTCGCGAACGGATAGTTGTCCCCAGATCACCTTCGGCAGGGAGGGGAGCTCGAGGATTTCGTCGACGAGCGCTGGCAGCGCGTGGGCGGCGCGGAAGACGTCGACCATGTCGATCGGCTCCTTTATATCGGCGAGCCTCGCCACGACCGGCTGGTCAAGGATCGTCCTGCCGGCTTGGCCCGGATTGACCGGGATCACCCGGTACCCCTTGCGCAGCAGGAAGGCCATCACGCGGTGACTCGGCCGCTCGGCCTTCGGCGAGGCGCCGACCAGCGCGACGGTCTTCGTCGTGCGCAGGATGTCGGCGAGATAATAGTCCGGATAGGCATCGTGATTCATGCTGGCACATCCAAGGGTCATTCACACGCGTGGATACTTGGCCTCGCACGCCGACAAGTCAACCGAAGCGGGCAGGATCGGTAGCCATTTCAACAATGGTCCCGACATTTCACCGTCGGTTGATGGAATCCCATTGCATTTCGTCCGGCACCGCTCCACAACCCCCAAGCGTTCCACATCGTCCCGCCGAGGTTCACCTTGCCACTTGACGTTATCGTGCTTGTCCTTTTCGGGGCGCTTCTGCACGCAACCTGGAACGCACTCGTCAAGGCGGGCTCGGAAAAGTCGCTGGATGCCGCGATGGTGGCGCTTGGCGCGGCCGCCGTGGCAGTTCCGTTTCTCCCCCTGCTACCGTTGCCGCATGCCGGGGCGTGGCCTTTTATTCTGGCCTCGGCAGTCTTCCAGTTCGTCTATTTTCAGTTGGTTGCGGCATCCTATCGTGCCGGCGACATCGGTCTCGTCTATCCACTGATGCGGGGCGTCGCACCGCTCATCGTCGCCTCGACGAGCAGCATTGTTGTCGGCGAGGAACTGAGCAGCGGGGCTGTCGCCGGCATCATGACGATCTCCGTCGGTGTGCTGACGCTCGCCCTCGAATCCCGCAAGGGCGGCAAGCACGCGATGCTGTTGGCGCTCGCCAATGCCTGCGTGATTGCGTGCTACACCTATGTCGACGGCATCGGGGCGCGGATTTCCGGCAATGCGATTTCCTACACGCTGTGGATGGCGTTGCTGCCGCCCGTGCTTCTCTTCACCTGGGCGTTCATCCGGCGCGGGGTGAAACCGGTCTTGCGGCATGTCCGCCAGCACTGGTGGCGCGGGCTGATCGGCGGGGCTGGATCGCTCGGCGCCTACGGCCTCGCGCTCTGGGCGATGACCAAGGCGCCGGTTGCAACGGTCGCGGCCCTGCGGGAAACGTCGATCCTCTTCGCGGTCGTGATCTCTGTCGTCTTCCTCAAGGAGCGGGTCAGCGTCTGGCGGATCGCCGCCGCTTCCGTCATAGCGCTCGGCGCCCTGCTCCTTAGACTTGCTTGACGATCAGTCCTCTTTCCATTCCGGCATGCGCTTGCCGAGAAAGGCTCCGATGCCCTCCTCCGCATCGCCGGCAAGCATGTTCTCGACCATCACGCCGACCGCATAATCATAGGCGTCGGCCAACGGCATTTCGGCTTGCCGATAGAAAGCTTCCTTGCCGATTTTCAGTGCCTGCGGCGACTTGGAGGCGATGATGGCGGCGTATTTGTCGACTACCTGGCGCAGATACTGCTGCGGCACGATGCGATTGACGAGCCCGAAATCCTTGGCCGTGGCGGCATCGATCGTCTCGCCCGTCAACAGCATCTCCATCGCCTGCTTGCGGTGCACCGCGCGCGAGAGCGCCACCATCGGCGTCGAACAGAACAGACCGATATTCACGCCGGGCGTGCAGAACGTCGAGCTGTCGGTGCAGATCGCCAGATCGCAGCTTGCCACCAGCTGGCAGCCGGCAGCCGTCGCCAAACCGTCGATCTCGGCGATCACCGCCTGCGGTAGCCGGGTGATCTTCAGCATGAGGTCTGCAGCAAGCCGGATCGTGCGCTCGAAAAAGGCCTGGCCGCGATCTTCGTCGGCGCGATGCAACGTCATTTCCTTGAGATCATGGCCGGCAGAGAAGAGCTTGCCCGCGGCCGCAATCACGATCACCTTGATGTCCTTTGAGGAGGCGGCCGCCTCGAGCTCGGCCAGAAGCGCTTCCATCAGGGCGATCGAAAGGACATTCGCCGGCTGATTGTTGAGCGTCAGCCGCAGGACCGGGCCGTTTGCCTCGCGCAGCAGCAAGCCGTTCGGTTCTTCCTTCCTGAATGAGACGACGTCCGCCATGACCTTCTCCGAATGGTATCCGTGGGTGACGCGTGGTACGCCGCCGTGGCCGCTCTTTCAACCCTAAGACCATTTTCCGGCTTGCGCGATCGGCACGAAGATCCTGTAACGAGGGCATGAAAGAGGAGGATAGCGATGAAGCTGCAGCCTATCATGACAGTCGAAGAGTTAAACAGCTTCCTCGATACCGACTTTCCGCAGGTCCATACGGACGGAAAGGTTTTCGCCGTGACCGCTACCGGGCCGGGTTTTGCAACGATGCGGCTCGATCCGAACGAACGCCATATTCGTCCCGGCGGCACGGTGTCCGGGCCGACGTTGTTCGCTCTTGCCGACGTATCCGCCTATATCGCATTGATTGCACATATCGGCCCGATTGCTCTTGCCGTCACCACGAACCTCAACATCAACTTCCTGAGAAAACCGGAGCCGGAGCCGCTCGAATGCACCTGCCGGATCCTGAAACTCGGCAAACGGCTTGCCGTCCTCGACGCTTCCATAACGCCCGTCGGTGGGGAGGAACTGGTTGCCCACGCGACCGCGACTTACTCGATTCCGCCGCGTTAAATTGTGGTATTTTCACACCACACACATAACCACTTGATTTTTCTGCACATTCTTTTAAGTCTCGCAAGAAGACACCCTTGACGGTTTTTTCACACTTCCGTATAAGCTGCGCGCAGATCGCGGTCCCTTTCGGGCCGCCTTCTTTTTTGGCCCGCCCCGGCGGGTCAAACCAAGCAACAAGAAAAGCCCGGCGCTACGCTTCCGGGTCCAACGAAAGAGTTTAGATATGGCAACCTTCGTTCAGAAGCCTGCAGAGGTGGAGAAGAAGTGGATCATCATCGACGCCGAAGGCCTCGTTGTCGGTCGCCTCGCTTCCATCATCGCAAACCGCCTGCGCGGCAAGCACAAAGCCACCTTCACGCCGCATGTTGACGATGGCGACAACGTCATCGTGATCAATGCCGAGAAGGCCGTCCTCACCGGCAAGAAGTACACCGACAAGAAGTACTATTGGCACACCGGCTATCCCGGCGGGATCAAGGAGCGCACCGCGCGCCAGATCATCGAAGGCCGCTTCCCGGAGCGCGTCATCGAGAAGGCCGTTGAGCGCATGGTTCCGCGCGGCCCGCTCGGCCGTCGTCAGATGAAGAACCTGCGTGTCTACGCCGGCTCCAACCACCCGCATGAAGCACAGCAGCCGACCGTCCTCGATGTCGCCAAGCTGAACAGCAAGAACACAAGGAGCGCCTGATAATGGCTGACCTTTCCGCTCTCAAGGATATCGCCACGACCGCGGAACCGGCTGCTCCGGTTCACGTCAAGAAGGTCGACGCGCAGGGCCGCTCCTACGCGACCGGCAAGCGCAAGGATGCCGTTGCCCGCGTTTGGGTCAAGCCTGGCTCCGGCAAGATCACCATCAACGGCAAGCCCTATGTGGCTTACTTCGCCCGTCCGGTTCTGCAGATGATCCTGCAGCAGCCGATCGTCGCCGCTGCCCGTGACGGCCAGTTCGACATCGACGCGACCGTTGCCGGTGGTGGTCTCTCCGGCCAGGCCGGTGCCGTTCGCCACGGCATCGCCAAGGCCCTCACCTACTTCGAACCGGGCCTGCGCTCCGTTCTGAAGCGCGGTGGCTTTCTCACCCGCGACAGCCGCGTGGTCGAGCGCAAGAAGTACGGCCGTGCAAAGGCACGCCGTTCGTTCCAGTTCTCTAAGCGTTAATCGCTGGCAGTTACTGCACATCCAAAGGCCGGGCATGTCCCGGCCTTTTTCGTTGCTTGATTTCAAAGAGTCAGATCGGCAGTTCCGTGGTCGACTTGAGCTCCCTCAGCACGAAGCTCGACACCACCGTTCGCACATGCGGGTTGCGCATCAGGTAGCGCGTCATGAATGCGTCGTAGCTCTCGACGTCGGCGGCGCGGATCTTCAGCATGTAGTCGAACGTGCCGGAGAGCGCGTAGCATTCCATGATTTCCGGCCTGTCCCTGACCACGGCCGAGAAAGAGGCGATCGCCTCGTCATGGTGATCCTCGAGCGTCACATGGGCGATGATGCACAGCTTCAGGTCCAGCTTTGCCGGATCGAGGAGCGCGACACGCTTGCGAATCACGCCGTCTGCCTCGAGTTCCTGCAGCCGGCGCCAGGCCGAGCTTTGCGACATCCCGGCCTTTTCCGCCAGCTCCGCGAGCGACTGGCCGCCGTCAGCCTGGATCAAGCGAAGCAATCGGCGCAACGGTTGGAACGTTTCCTTCAAATCTGACGGCATTTCGAAATTTCCTCCCGTCAGGAAGCCGGCAACCGGCAACTGTGAAACAAATACTCAGCCCGTTGGGGATACAATTGCAACAGCAATCTGTTCTGACGAATGAGGAGCCGTCATGACCAAGCAAAGCACCTACACCGCGAAGCTGCCCGAACCGGACGGCACCTATCTCTACACACCGGAGGAGGATGCGGTCTGGGGCGAACTCTATCGGCGGCAAATGAAGCTGCTTGCCGATAAGGCATGCGACGAATATCTCGAAGGCGTGCGGACTCTCGGCCTCAATCCGGACCATGTCCCACAGCTCAAGGACGTCAACCGGCGGCTCGCCGAAACCACGGGCTTCGGCGTCGAGGGCGTGCCAGCGCTCATTCCGCCTTCACGCTTCTACGAACTCCTGTCGCAGGGCAAGTTCCCGCTTGCGACTTTCATGCGCCGGCGGGAGCACATCGACTATATCGAGGAACCGGACCTCTTCCACGAAGTCTTCGGCCATTGCCCGCTGCTGACCAACCGGAGCTACGCCAACTTCGTCCGACGCTTCGGCCAAAAGGCGGTCAAGCTCGGCAAGGACTATTCGTGGCACCTGTTCCGCTTCTTCTGGTTCACGGTGGAGTTCGGCCTGATCAACACACCGAAGGGCCGGCGCTGCTACGGCGCGGGGATCGTCTCGTCAACGAGCGAGACGCGCCATGCGATGGAGACGATGGACTGCGAATTCCGCCCCTTCGATCTGATGAGTGTTCTGCGCACGCCCTACCGCATCGATATCGTCCAGCCGATCTACTATGTCATCGACAGCTTCGCCCAGCTCGAAGCGATTATCGAGGAGGACATCACGGCTCGGATCAATGAAGCCAAGAGGCTTGGTGATTTTGCGCCGACCTTCGAGGCCAAGGCATCCTGAGGATCTACCCTACTGCATGTTTCCTAAATCGTACCCGAGTTATGGACAAAAACATGCAGCAACTCAAAATGCTACAGCGTCCTTTGGGCGTCTAAAGACGAGCGGCGCTGTAGAATGCACATGATTTTGCCGGCAAGCTATTGCCTTGCCGGCATCGATTGTCCAACGTCCCGTCAATCTGGCGAGCGACGGGCATGGCAAACAAGACAATCGACCACGCGATCACGGCAAGATCACTGACGGCAGCGGCGTCCGATCCGACCCATGCCGGCATGCTTTCCTTCATGCGGCGGAAATACACCAAGCAACTGAAAGGCGTAGACACCGTCGTCTGGGGCATTCCCTTCGACGCAGCGACCTCCAACCGTCCCGGTGCCCGCTTCGGGCCGCAAGCGATCCGCCGAGCCTCCGCCATCTTCGACAACGATCCGCAATATCCGTTCGAGCGCGATCTCTTTGCCGACATGGCGACGATCGACTATGGCGATTGCCTGCTCGACTACGGGAACCACGCCAAGACGCCCGCGACGATCGAGCGCGAGACGGCGAAGATCCTGAAATCCGGCGCCTATCTGCTGACGCTCGGTGGCGACCATTTCGTCACCTATCCCATCCTCAAGGCCCACGCTGCCCTGCATGGTCCCCTTGCCCTCGTTCAGTTCGATGCCCATCAGGATACCTGGCCGGACGAGAAAGGCCGCCTCGACCATGGCTCCTTTGTCGGCCGCGCCGCACGAGAGGGTTTAATCGACGTGGAGCGTTCGATCCAGATCGGCATCAGGACGCACGCCCCCGAGGATTGCGGAATCAGAATCGTCTATGGCTACGAGATCGAGGAAATGCGCGCCGAGGAGATCGCCGATACGATCGTCCGGCATGTCGGCAGCCAGGCCGCCTACCTGACCTTCGATATCGATTGCCTTGACCCAGCCTACGCGCCCGGCACCGGTACACCGGTCGCCGGCGGTCCGTCCAGCGCGAAAATCCTCTCGGTGTTGCGGAAGCTCGGCGCTCTCTACATCGCCGGGAGCGACGTAGTCGAAGTGGCGCCCGCCTATGACCACGCCGACATGACCGCCATTGCTGGCTCGACCATCGCCATGTATATGCTGGGCCTGCGTGCCGAATGGCTCGCGGAAAGGCGCGGCTGATTCGCAGCGACCGCTACAGCGCCGCGTGTCTGATCAGACGCGCAAAGGACGCTGTAGCACTTTGATCGCTGCATGTTTTTATCCTTAAAATGGGATACGATTTAAGGAAACATGCAGCAAGAAACTGATTCAATTCTATGTCAGACTGATTCCGGAAATTTCCGTAACCGTCTGCAGGAACAGGTAAATCATGAAACCGAAGATCTTCATCGATGGCGAACACGGCACCACCGGGCTGCAGATCCGCACCCGCATGGCCGGCCGTACGGATGTCGAACTGCTGTCGATCCCGGAAGCGGAGCGCCGCAACGCCGCGATGCGCGAAGACCTGCTCAACGATGCCGACATCGCCATTCTGTGCCTGCCTGACGACGCCTCGCGCGAGGCAGTGTCGATGGTCGCCGGCAACAACCGGGTACGTATCATCGACACGTCGACAGCGCATCGTGTCGCGCCCGACTGGGCCTATGGTTTCGCCGAAATGGACAAGGCGCAGCCCGCCAAGATCCGCGAAGCGCGCCATGTCGCCAACCCAGGCTGCTATCCGACCGGCGCCATCGGCCTGATCCGGCCGCTGCGCCAGGCCGGCATCCTGCCGGACGGCTACCCGGTTACCGTCAATGCGGTCTCCGGCTATACCGGCGGCGGCAAGCAGATGATTGCGCAGATGGAGGACGAGAAGAACCCGGACCACATCAGCGCGCCGCATTTCCTCTACGGGCTGACGCTCAAGCACAAGCACGTGCCGGAAATGAAGATGCATGGCCTGCTCGAACGCGCTCCGATCTTCTCGCCGTCGGTTGGTAAATTCCCGCAGGGCATGATCGTGCAGGTGCCGCTGTATCTCGATGATCTCGCCGCCGGCGCGACGCTTGAAAGCATTCATGCGGCGCTCGTCGAGCACTATGCCGGTCAGTCGATCGTCGAGGTCGCTCCACTTGCCGAAAGCGCGCAACTCGCGCGTATCGACGCGACGGAGCTTGCCGGCAAGGACACGATGAAGCTCTTCGTCTTCGGCACGAGCGGCGGCACGCACGTCAATCTCGTCGCCGTGCTCGACAATCTCGGCAAGGGCGCCTCGGGCGCAGCGGTCCAGAACATGGACCTGATGCTTTCAGCCTGACAGGATAGAAAAACAGAACTCCCGGCACTTTCCAGCCCGGGGGTTTTTCTTTGACCATTCAGGGCCCATCAGGCGCGGAGTTCGATCGCCGTCGATTTCGGATATTCGCCGACGAAACCTCGCCAATGCGCGATTGCGAAACCGAGCACGACCAGTGCACCCGCCTGATGCAGCACACCCCAGCCGATCGGCACCTGCAGCACGAGGGTGGTGATGCCGATCACCGCCTGGATCGTCATCAAGGCGAAGAGAACGACCGAGCGGCGCGCATGCGTCGTTTCCGGCGCCGCCCGCAACGAAGCAATCATGTGCATCAGTGCCAGTGCGAACAGCAAATAGGCGCCGGCACGATGCAAGAATTGAACGGTCTTGGGATTCTCGAAGAGATTGATCCAGGCCGGCTGCTGCACGAACAGCCCTTGCGGGACGATCGAGCCGTCCATCAGCGGCCAGGTGTTGTAGGTGAAACCCGCATCCAGACCCGCCACCAGCGCGCCCAGATAGATCTGGAACAGGCTCATGACAGCGAGCAAGGCCGCCATAGATCGCGATTTCTTCGTCGGCGCCGCATCGCCGGAGTGCGGACAAAGGCCGCGCAGGATCCACATGCAGCCGGCAAAGATCAGGCATGCGATGACGAGGTGCGTGGCAAGCCGGTACTGGCTGACCTCGGTGCGTTCGACGAGGCCGGAGGAAACCATCCACCAGCCGATGAAGCCCTGGAACCCGCCGAGCGCCAGAATGCCTAGAAGAGGCCATCTAAGGCGTCGCTCGATGCGACCCGTTACCCAGAAGAAGAACAGTGGCAAGGCGAAGATCACGCCGATGGTGCGTGCCAGCAGCCGGTGTGCCCACTCCCACCAGAAGATCGTCTTGAACTCCTCGACGGTCATGCCCTTGTTCAGCTGTTCATACTGCGGAATGCGCTGGTAGAGCCGGAACTCCTCTTCCCATTCCTCGGCGGTAAGGGGCGGTATGACCCCGTGAATGGGTTTCCACTCGGTGATGGAAAGACCGGACTCGGTGAGCCGTGTCGCACCGCCGACGAGCACCAAGGCAAACAGGGCGAAGAGAACGACCGCGAGCCAACCGCGAATCTGCCGGCGGTTACGCTCTGTCCTGCCCATCTCCTTCAGGAGCGTCTGTTCTGTTGCCAACTCGGCGTGGGCCATGGCTTTTCCTCACTTCCTGCCGGGACGCGGCCATGCCTGCGGCAAGGTTCTCGCTCGGCCGCCCCGGAAAGCCGTTGATTTGCACCAGAGCGCCGTGCAAAACAAGGCCAAAGCCTTTGCGGCATGCCGTCGCGGCTACTGCATGTTTCCTCAGATCGTAGTCGATTTAAGGACAAAAACATGCAGCAATTCAAAGTGCTACAGCATCCCTTGCGTGTTTCCAGAGACGCGCGGACGCTGTAGTGAAGCGCAGCCATCCGAAAGAAATGAAATGCCCGTACGCCTCAGAAAACTGATCGGCACGATCCTCATCATCATCCTTGTCGTCGTTTACGCGCTGGCGGCGGTTACCTTCGCTTCGCTGCTGCTCGGCGCATCGCCCTGGTGGGTGCATCTGCTCTACTTCTTCCTCACGGGCCTGCTGTGGATCCTTCCCGCGATGCTGATCATCAAGTGGATGGAAAAGCCCGCCAGGAACCGCTGATTGCCGAGGCATAAGATGAGAATCGCGGTGATTTCCGATGTTCACGGCAACGACCTCGCGCTCGAGGCGGTGCTTGCCGACGTCGCAGCACAGGGTATCGGCGAGATCGTCAATCTCGGCGATCATCTGAGCGGCCCGCTCAACGCCGCACTTACCGCGGACATCTTGACGAAACACAATATGCCCGCGATCCGCGGCAACCACGATCGCTATCTCCTGACGCTCGATCCCGCGCGCATGGGACCTTCTGACCGTACCGCGCACGACGAGCTTGAACCGCATCACCTTGCGTGGCTTGCCGCCTTGCCTGAAACCCTGGTCTACCGCGATGCGCTCTTTCTTTGTCACGGCACGCCGCGGAGCGACGAGACTTACTGGCTGGAAAAGCTGACGGCCGATGGCGTGGTTCACATGGCGGGGCGCGACATGATCGAGAGCTTCGCCGCCGGCATCCGCTATCCTGTGATCCTCTGCGGCCATACGCACATTCCGCGGACCGTGCGGCTCGCGGACGGCCGACTCGTCGTCAATCCCGGCAGCGTCGGCTGCCCCGCTTACGACGATGATGAGCCTGTTCTCCACAAGGTCGAAACCGGTTCGCCGGATGCGCGCTATGCCATCGTGGAGCACATTGCCGGCGACTGGAATGTCACGTTCCGTTGCGTGCGCTATGACCACATGGCGATGTCGCGCCTTGCCGCGCGTCGCAATCGCCCCGAATGGGCAAAGGCTCTCGCAACTGGTTTTCTCGATTGACCTCTATTGCGCGCGTTCGAGCGCGTGGAGGTCTGCGCCGGTGATTGCGGCAATGTTTCGCGTCACCGTGTCGACTGGCCAGTCCCACCAGGCAATCGCCTGCAATCCGTCGATCGTGTCCGCCGGAAATCGCATCCTGACGACGCGTACAGGATTGCCCGCCACCACCGCATAGGGCGGTACGTCCTTCGAAGCCACCGACTTCATGCCGACGATGGCGCCGTTGCCAACCGTGATCCCTGGCAGGACCGTCGCATCCATGCCGATCCAGACGTCATTGCCGACGACCGTGTTGCAGCGATAGCCGCTGGCAAAGGCGGCAGGATCAGAGCCGTCCCGCCAACCGCCGGGAAAGATGCCGAAGGGAAAGGTCGAGAAGCCTCCGAGAGCGTGATTGGCTCCGTTCATGATGAACTGCGCACCGGTGGCGATTGCGCAATATCGCCCGATCACCAAGCGGTCGCCGATGAAGTCGTAGTGGTAAAGAACACACTTTTCTTCGAAGCGCTCAGGTCCGTCGGGATCGTCGTAGTAACTGTAATCCCCGACATCAATGAGGGATGAACGCACGATATCCTTGAGAAAACCAATGCGTCGAAACTCCGCGACGGGAAATTTGTCGCCGGGGTTCGGCGCGGACGGCGTGACTGGCAAGAGATGCTCCTCGAAAGAAAGGTCGTCAAAGCGTGTGGATTCGCTGCGGTCCGGCCGCACGGCACTCCGCTGATGTCCGGACCTTCTTTAGTGGCGCATCAATCCCTCCATCGTTCGGCGTGAAGTTAGCGCAGCAGGCGAGAGTTTCCAACCGCGTGCGGAATACGACTTCGCTCGGTGCCCTTCATGCTTTGCTAACTGCATTCTGCTGTCGCCCGAAAAGGAGCCCGCGACCTCGCTCGAAATTAAGCTGAATGTAGCGACGTCTGCGTTTCAATGGACGCACGATCCGGCTTCCGAACGGTGGATGAGATGACGAATGCCTGTTTCACTTTAACCTCGTTGAACGATCCGCAGCCGAGCGATCGCGCCTCGACCCATTGTTCGGAAACGCAAGACACCGGGACTATCACCGTCTCCCTCCACGAGGACATGGCCGCGCTCGAGACGGAATGGCGCGTTTTGGACGAGAACAGCCAGAATTCGCTGCACCAGAGTTTCGACTGGTGCGCCGCATGGCGGAAAACGCATGCGAGCCGAACGTTGTTCGTTCGCGTTGCGCGCGGCCGACAATTGCTGTTTCTCCTGCCGCTCGAGATCGACAGCGGACGCTTCTTCCGCACGGCCCGGTTGATCGGATCCGATCACAGCAATCTGAACACCGGCCTGTTTGCCGAAGAGGATGCAACGCCACCTCCAGAACTGATGCGCGCGCTGACCGTCGCGATCAAACGCCAACTGCGAGTGTTCGCGGATATCGTCACGCTCGACAAGACACCAGCGAGGTGGCGCGGGAAAGCTCATCCGCTCGCCGACCTGCCCGCCTTACAGAACGCCGACGCCTCATTCCAACTGCCGCTGCTGGGGAATATCGAACGGACGCTGGCGCAGCTCAACGCAAAGCGGCGGCGCAAGAAGATGCGCATATCGGAGCGGCGTCTCGCCGCCCTCGGCGGCTACGACTACGTGGTTGCCCTGGAGGCATCGGAAGCGCGCCTTCTGCTGGAAACCTTCTTCCAGCAGAAGGCGGCGCGTTTCGAGGCGCACGGCCTGCCGGATGTGTTTCGTGATGCCGATACCCGCGCATTCTTCCATGCGCTCGCTGAACCTGGTCAAGCGGCGGATGGGCAATTGCTCGAGCTCAACGCCATTCGCCTCAAGGGCGAGCACGAGGGTCGGATCATTGCGATCGCCGGCCTTTCGCGCAAAGGCGACCATGTCATCTGCCAGTTCGGCTCGATTGACGAAGGGATCGCCGCCGACAGCAGTCCGGGAGAATTGTTGTTTTACCGGATCATCGAACGGCTGTGTTCGGAAGACGTCACGCTTTTCGATTTTGGGATCGGCGATCAGCCCTACAAACGGTCGTGGTGCACGATTGAAACGCCCTTGCGGGACATCGTCTTGCCCGTGACGCTCCGCGGATATCTCGCGGCCTACATCCATCGCGGCGCGATTCTTGCCAAGCGCGTGATCAAAGCCAACAAGGCATCCTACGCGTTCGTGCAGCGGTTGCGCCAGCGGCGTCAATCAACGCTGAAGCCTGCGGATGCAATGGACGAGGACTGAGCATCCGAACCGCGCGGGGATACCCCGAGGACGTATTCTCTGTGTTCATGCCGCGCGGCGATTGGGAAAGTCCGGGTCGCTCTCGCGCTGTCGGGTCATCAGCACGATGTTGCGGAAGCCGGCCTCGCCAAGGTCGGTCAAGAGTTCCACAATCCGTTCATCGCTGACGGACGAGGCTGACAATATGATCTCGGTTACCTCCCGCCGGGCAACCCTGGACACGGCGGTGGCGTCGGCCGGGCCGCACTCGACCAGAACCAGATCATAGGCATTGGTGAGCGCATCGACAATCATCTGCAACCGTTCGATCCCGCGCATTGCTGTCCGCGCGTCGGCACTTCCATGGGGAATGATGTGCGCTTCGGAGAACCGGTCCGCATGTATCGATTCGGTGAATGCGACTTCGCCGGCAAGCAGGTTGGTTATACCGGGCAGCGAGGACGACTGCGCCATGAGCCGCGTCGGACAAGCCGAGCCGGTAAGATCAACGAGAACGACCTTCTGCCCTTCCTCCGCCAGGAGCCGCGCCAGCATGACGGTCGCCGTCGATCCCTCGTCGCCGCCGGGCGAAACGGAAACGGCGATCCGGACGTTCCGATCGAGGAGGTGAGCGGCAACGAACTCGATCGTGAAGTCGCTTTCCGCTGGTTGTGTATCCTTCTCTGGTTCAAGGTCCTGTTCCGCCGCGTCGGCGAGCACCAGCATCGGCTCCGCCGGCTCGGGTTCCGCCAAGACGGGTGTCAATTGTCCGAAATCTTCCGGTTCCGCGCTGGAAACCGGCTTCAGCGCCCGTCCGCTGAACAGTTCGCCGAGCATGATGACGACGCAACCGACGAGGAAGGTGGCAAGCGCCGCGACTACCGTGATCGGCACTGCTTTCGGGAAGTCCGGGTTGCTCGGAACGACCGCATTCGAAATCACGCGCGCATCCGCCGGCGTTGCATTCGCAACCGTACGCGAGGTCGCCTCCCTGTAGCGGGCGAGATAAGTTTCGAGAAGCTGCCGTTGCGCGGTCGCTTCGCGCTCCAGTGCCCGCAAGCCAACCTCTTCCTCCCCCGCCTGCGCGGATTGCGCCTTGAGCGTGTTGAGCCGCTGCAGCAACTGCTCTTCGCGCAGCTGCCCAACCCTGGCTTCATTCTCCAGGCTGACGAGGACCTTGCGGGTCTCGGCGCGGATTTGCTGGTTGATGCCTTCAAGCTGGGATTTCAAGCCCTTGAGACGCGGGTGGCCGTCGAGCAATGTCGTCGACAGGTCCGCAATCTGCGCCCGGACAGCGGCTTCGCTTTCCTTCAACCGCTGGATCATCTGCGAGCCGGCGACCTCGGTCAGCGTGTCCGGCGCGCGGCCGTCGGCAAGCGCCGTGCGCACACCCTTCGCACGCGCTTCGGCATTTGCCCGCTCTCCGCGCACGCGGGCGAGCTCGCTCGAAATATCGGTGAGCTCGCGCGTGGCAAAGTTTTCCGTCTGGCCGGTCGGCAACAGGCCGGAGGAGGAACGGTAGGCTGCAACTTTCGCCTCGGCCTCGCGCACCTTCTCGCGAAGATTCGCAATTTCCGGTTCCAGCCAACGGCTCGCCTCCGAATTGGAATCGAGTTTGGCGCCACTCTGCAGGGAAAAATAGACCTTCGCCATCTCATCGGGGATGGCGGCCGCAAGCTTGGGATCCTCCGAAGTGAAAGCAATGGCAATCACGCGTGACTTCTCAACCTGATAGACCTGCAGCTTGGAGTCGAACTCCTTCAGCACCCGTTCCTCGGGCGGCAAGTCGAGTGGATTTTTCCTCACGCCGAGCATTACCAGAAGATCGGAAAGGGCCGAAGGTTCGGCAGAAGGATCGAACTCCCTGCGTTCATGCAGCTTCATGTTGCGCGCGACCTGTTTGATCAAATCGGCGGAACGCAGCACCTGGACCTGGCTTGAAATGCCGGATTCATCGAAAACCCGGTCGGATCCCGTCTGCGCAAGCTGGTTCGAGCCGCTGAACTCCGGTTCACGCGACTCGATCAGCAGTCGCGTCTCGCTCTGGTACTGCGGAGCGATCATCTTCGCGGTTACGAAAGCGGCGGCCGCGACACAAACCGTCGCGAGCAACAGCCGCGTACGCCGTTCCCAAACGGCGCGGAAGAGCCCACCGAGATCGATATCCACATCCTGCTGCCCGCCGCCGATGCCCGACATGCCTCAACTCCGAAGGTTCCTCATCCGGCCGGAAAGTAAAGGAACATGGTAACGCAAGAGTTAATTCCCGGCGCAACCATAAGGTGGTGCGCCTTGCCGAACGTCCCTTCAAAATTCTCGGGCGAGTTTACCGGCTATTAACCCTAACGGATCGATAACGTCGCCAGAGGTGATCGTTTCCGGAGCCCGAGACCCGCATGTCGACCGCAGGCAAAAAGACAGCACGCGCTATCGCGTTGGCGATATTGTCGGCACTGGTCGGCGGTTGCACGAGCTACCAGCCGGCTCCCAAAGCTTTCAGCGAGGCCACCATCCAGCCCTACCGGCTGGACAGCGGCGACCGCCTTCGCATCAACGTGTTCGAACAGGCCGGCCTCAGCGGCACCTATACCGTCGACCAGGCCGGCTATGTCGCCTTCCCGCTGATCGGTGCTGTGCCGTCGCGCGGCCATACACTGCCGGAACTGGAAGGCATGATCGCCGCAAAGCTGCGCGAAGGCTATCTCCGGGATCCGGACGTCACCATTGAGGTGGACCGCTATCGTTCGGTGTTCATCATGGGTGAAGTGGGCCAGGCGGGCCAATATAGCTACGTCCCCGGCATGACGGTCCAGAATGCGATCGCGGTCGCCGGCGGCTTCTCGCCGCGCGCGAATCAGTCGAACGCCGACATCACCCGCAAGATCAACGGCCGCATCGTTACCGGCCGCGTGCCGATTTCCGATCCGGTCCTGGCCGGCGACACGATCTACGTCCGCGAACGGCTGTTCTGACATCCATGCACAGCGAACGTCCACTGCGCATCCTTCATTGCTTCAGGTCGCCGGTCGGCGGCATCTTCCGCCACGTGCGCGATCTTGCCGAAGCCCACGCGAATGCCGGACACGAGGTCGGGATTCTGTGCGACAGCACGACGGGCGGCGCCTACGAGGACGCCCTGTTCGATGCGATCCGCCCCTACCTGGCGCTCGGCGTCGTTCGCCTGCCCATTCATCGCGCCATCGGACCGTCCGATATTGTCGCGCTCTGGCGCAGCTACAAGGAAATCAGAAGTTTGCAACCGGATGTGCTGCACGGGCACGGCGCCAAGGGCGGCGTCCTTGCGCGCACCATCGGTTCAGCCTTGCGGGTCAACAAGTATCGCGTAGCCCGCCTCTACTCGCCCCATGGCGGCAGCCTCCATTACGATTCAAGATCGTTGAAAGGTCGAGCGATTTTCCGGCTCGAACGGCTGCAGGAGCGCCTCACCGACGCGCTCGTCTTCGTCTGCGATTACGAGCGCCAGACCTATTTCACGAAGGTCGGCCGGCCGCCCGGTCACAACGAACTGATTTATAACGGCATCGACGACCGCGAATTCGAGCCCGTAGCGGTCACGCCCGGCGCGGTGGATTTCCTCTATATCGGCATGATGCGGGACCTCAAGGGTCCCGATCTTTTTGTGGAGAGTTTTGCGGCGGCCGAGCGGATCGCCGGCCGCCCCCTCTCCGCCTTGATGATCGGCGACGGGCCGCAACAGCAGCAATACGCAGAGATGAGACTGCGCAAGGGGCTGGGGCGGCGCATCAATATGCTTCCGGCGATGAAGGCGAGGGAAGCCTTCGCACTCGCACGCACGGTCGTCATCCCGTCGCGGGCGGAATCGATGCCTTACATCGTCCTCGAGGCACTCGCCGCCGGCAAACCGCTCATCGCAACGCGGGTTGGCGGGATCCCGGAGGTCCTCGGCGCCGATAGCGGCGCACTTGCCGAACCCAGCGTGGAGTCGCTCGCCACGATCATGGCTGCCGCGATTGTCGAGCAGGACTGGGCCGCAAGGATGATGCCGGATCCCGAAGCGTTCAAGTCCCGCTTCGCGTCATCGGTCATGACGAAAGGTGTAATGCGGCTATATCGCGAACTGGTGGGCAATGCGACTGGTGAAGGGGGGACGGCTCCTTACAACGTAAGCGTTTCTTAGTGGCTTTCTGCTATCCGGACGGAGGGACTCCAGCGCCGGGAAAAGACCATGAACCACTACGAGAGGCCTGAAACATTCGATCCGGAAGCGCTTCGCAAGAAGATCTCCGAGATCAGGACCGTTGCCCCCAGAGAGACAATTGAGGAAAAAGGCGCGACGGAGCTCAATCCGCTTGCCCGACAGATCGCGCTCCAGTTTCGCGCCGACACCTATTCACCTGCGATGATCACCGGTCTGATCCGGCTGCTCGATTTCTCAGTTCTCTTTGCCATCGGCTATGGCATCAACGCCTACTATGTTCAGCCGGATCTCGAACAACTTCCGGTCTATCTTGCAATTCTCGCCGGCGGCTCGGCACTTGCCGTTGCGGCCATCCAGATCGCCGATGGCTATCAGGTGCCGGCGCTGCGAGCCTGGCTGCGAATGACCCCGCGCATTCTTGGTGCCTGGGTTGCCGCCTTTGGCGCCATCGCGCTTGCGCTTTTCTTCCTGAAATCCGGCCATCAGTATTCCCGCGTCTGGATCGCCGGATGGTTCATGGGCGGCGCGCTCTTCCTCGTCGCCCAACGGGCGTTCATCGCCTATTCGATCAGGCACTGGTCGCGAAACGGGACGATGGAACGTCGCGCCGTCATTGTCGGTGGTGGTCCGCCGGCGAAGGATCTGATCCGCACGATCGAACATCAGCCGGACAATGATATCCGCATCTGCGGCATCTTCGATGACCGCGACGAGCGGCGATCACCGAACATGCTCGCCGGCTATCCCAAACTGGGGACGGTCGACGAACTCGTCGAGTTCGCCCGACTTGCGAGGATCGACATGCTGATCATCTCGCTGCCGCTGACTGCGGAAAAACGCATACTCGAACTGTTGAGGAAGCTGTGGATTCTGCCGGTCGACATCCGGCTGGCGGCGCACGCCAACAACCTGCGCTTCCGACCGCGCAGCTATTCCCATGTCGGACAGGTTCCGATGCTCGACATCTTCGACAAGCCGATCGCCGATTGGGACTCCGTGGCGAAGCGCTGCTTCGATATCTTTTTCAGCGTCGTGGCACTCCTTCTGCTCTGGCCGGTGATGCTTACCGCCGCAGTCGCAGTCAAGGTCACGTCACCCGGTTCGATCATCTTCAAGCAGGCCCGGCACGGCTTCAACAACGAGACGATCGAGGTCTACAAGTTCCGCTCGATGTACACGCATATGAGCGACCCAACCGCTCGCAGCGCCGTGTCCAAGGGAGACCCGCGCGTGACCCCCGTCGGCCGCTTCCTGCGCAAGTCTTCAATCGACGAGCTGCCACAGATCTTCAACGTCTTGAAGGGCGAGCTCTCTCTGGTCGGCCCGCGCCCACACGCCGTTCTGGCGCAGACCCGGGACCGAACCTTTTCCGATGTCGTGGAAGGTTATTTCGCTCGCCATCGCGTCAAACCGGGGGTGACCGGCTGGGCACAAATCAACGGTTGGCGCGGCGAGATCGACAATGACGAGAAAATCCGCTTCCGCACTGCTTTCGATCTCCACTACATCGAAAACTGGTCACTGCTCTTCGATCTGAAGATCCTTTTCCTGACACCGTTCCGTTTGTTCAATACGGAAAACGCATATTGATCTCCGCGAGCGCAACCCAGCCAATCGTCCTTCGTCCCCAGCTTGCCGCGATTTCGCTCCTCGCTTCGGGCCTGGTGGGGGTCGCGGTGTTTCTCTCCGGTTTCGTCATCGCGGAGCCGGCACCCTACGAGATTTTCATGGCGTGCCTCATCGGCCTGTGGACACTCTTCGGGCTGAAGATTTCCCGCTATGTGGCGCCGTTGCTCTCGCTCCTTGTCGTGTTCATGATTGGCGGAATCCTGTCGCTGACCGTGATGGCGGACCTCGGCACCGGGCCGATGTATATGGCCGTCTCCGGCTTCCTCGCACTCTCCGCTGTCTTCTTCGCGGCGATCATCGAAGATCGGCATCAAAGACTGGGCCTGATCTTCAATGCCTGGGTTGCTGCCGCAGTCATTACAGCGCTTCTCGGTATTCTCGGTTATTTCGGCGCAATACCGGGCAGCGCCAACTTCACGCTCTATGACCGTGCGAAGGGAGCGTTCCAGGACCCGAACGTTTTCGGACCATTCCTCGCCGCGCCCGTGCTCTATCTCCTCCGCGGTCTGCTTACCCAACCGATCAGCCGAGCTCCGCCGAAGATCGTCGGCCTTCTCGTCCTGGCGCTCGGCGTCTTCCTCTCGTTCTCGCGAGCGGCCTGGGCGCTCAATCTCTTTTGCGTGGTCGCCTTCGTCTTCGTCATGCTGCTGAAGGAGCGGAGCGGCCTCTTTCGCCTGCGTATCCTCGTCATGGCCCTGTGCGGCGCCCTGTTCATCGTCGCCGCATTGGCGGCCGCCCTGCAGTCCGAGCAGGTCGCGACGCTCTTCTCGAGCCGCTCCCAGCTTGTCCAGGAGTATGACGGCGGGCATCTCGGCAGGTTCGACCGGCACAGGATCGGTTTTCTCATGTCGATGGAAAGACCGCTCGGCATCGGCCCGCTGGTCTTCAGTACCATTTTCCCCGAGGACGAACACAACATCTGGCTGAAATGCCTGACGTCCTACGGCTGGATCGGCTTCGTCGCCTACGTGGCGCTGATCGCCTGGACGCTTTCGCTGGGCTTCCGCTTCCTTCTGCTCGATCGGCCCTGGCAGCCGTACCTGATGATTGCGTGGGTCACGCTGATCGGCCATGTCGGCGTCGGCAACGTCATCGATACAGACCATTGGCGCCATTTCTACATGCTGCTCGGCATCGTCTGGGGATGCGCTGCGCTCGAATATCGCTTTCAAAGGCAGGTCCGCGCCGGAAGGCACGCATGACCATGAGCGAACCGGCAGCGGCCGGATCGACAGCCCTTGCGCTGCGCCTCCTCGAAGTGCTGGAGCCAAGCGGCGGCGGCTCCGGCCGCCATTTTCTCGATCTTTGCCGCGGCATGCATGCGCGCGGCCATCATGTCGAGGCGATCTACTCGCCGGTGCGAGCGTGAGACGGCTTCGTCCGTGAGGTCAAGGCAATCGGCTTGGCCGCGGTTCATGCAGTCGACATGGAGCGCGCGCCGGGGCCGTCGGACCTCTCGGCCTTTCGCGCCATTCGCCGCATCGGCTGCAGCAGCGGACCGTTCGACATCGTGCACGGCCACAGCTCCAAGGCGAGTGCCCTCACCCCTCTGCGACTGCCCGGACGCCATGTTCCGCGCGTCTACACGCCCCATGCCTTCCGGACGATGGATCCCGCGCTTGGTGGCGGCGGCCGGCTGATCTATGGCGCCATCGAGTGGGCCCTTGCATGGTTTTTCACCGATCACCTCATCGTCGTTTCCGATGACGAACGCGCATGCATTGTCGCTTGGCATGCCCGAGGCGCGGATATCCGTGATCGTCAACGGGGTTTCGGCGCCTGCGCCCGACATGGCGCAGACCGTTCGCGCGAGCTTCGGGATTCCCGCCGACGCCTTTGTCTTCGGCTTCATCGGTCGCCTTTCCAGCCAGAAGGCGCCGGAGCGGCTCGTAGATGCCTTCAGGAACGCGTCGGCGTCGGTCGTGATGGTCGGGTCCGGCGAAATGGAAGACGAGCTTCGCCGCGCGATAGCGGCAAGCGGGTTGCAAGGCCGTATTCACCTGACCTCGGCCTTTACCGGCCCTAAGACTGTGGCCGCCTTTGATCTCGTGGTCATGCCGAGCCGCTACGAAGCGATGTCCTATGTCATGCTGGAAGCCGCCGCCGCCGGAAGACCGATCATCATCTCCGATGTCGGCGGCGCGAAAACCGTCATCAACAACGGCGAGAACGGTTTCATCATTCCCAATAGCGACGACGTTTCGCAGCTTGCGAAAACGATGGTCGCCGCCGCAACCTCGGAAGCTCCCCTTCACTCCTCAAAGCGGCCGAAGCGCGCAAGGAGCGCTTCACCCTCGACGTAATGCTTGACCGGACGGAGGAACTTTACCGCCGTTCAGCGGCGCGCCGAACCGTGAGCGACCACCTGCCTGCAAGACAGGCCATCGCTGCGCAAAACGTCGTGCGATACGGGAGTTGAGAGCTGTTCTTCGTGAGAGGCGTCGGATGCTGGATGCCATGCCCAATAACCGGGGCAAGCCCGGCATCCGACGTTGTTGGACCTATTCGTCCGCCTCTCGTTCTTCCTGCTGCCGTTTTTGCTGCAGGAGGATCTCATCGGCCGGCGTCGACTGTTCAGTCTTGGTGACGCTCGCCGTGGTCATCTCTTCATCTACAGAGGCAGTGGTTTTCGAGTGCCCGATGCACTCTGCGTAAGCCACCGGTGCCGACAAAGCGAAGGCGGCTGCAAATACGAGGATGCTCTTCATACGGCTTCTCCTTGTTGTTGCACGCGTAGTCTATCCGCCGCAGTGGCCTCGTCCAAATCACAAACCTGTTCACTTGACCGCCGGACGCGCCAGAATTCCCACGCGGCGCCACGACGCGTGGCCAATGGCACAATGCTTCGGATTTAACTTATCGGGTGGTGGGGATTTCTTCGGCGGCGACGCAAGCGAACAGAGATCATGAAGTGCGTTTTGCCGAATGTGTAAAATGGTCGGAGCGGCGGGATTCGAACCCACGACCCCTTGACCCCCAGTCAAGTGCGCTACCGGGCTGCGCTACGCTCCGAACCGAGGAAACCCCTATATTCTCAACGCTTGGAGCGCAAGCCCGAATTTGGGTATCGACAGGAAAAAGGAAACGACTGCCTGGAAATGGATCACAGCACGCGACCAAGCACACCGGGAACAAAACCTGCACCGGGCCGTTCGGCCTCTGTCGGTGCAGAGCCGCCGAGCATTTCACCGACCTTGGGCTAAGCTCCGGAAGAGGAAACCAAAGGGCGGAAAGATATCCAGATGTCCCGGAAAATAGACGCAGACAAGCTTCAGAAACTGACGCTCCTCCTGGGCCAAACCGTGGCCGCCTTGCGTGTAAATGAATCCATGATGCGCCGTCTCCTCCAGTGGGCCGCTTCCCAGAGTGATGACCCGCGAGGCTTCGTCAGAGAGATGGTGGAGAATACAAGGCACGACCTGCAGCAGGCAGGCGAGGCCGATGGCAGGATGTCAACGTTACTGGCGATCCATGAGGCGCTGGAATATCTTGAGGATCTCTCCGCCACAATGCAAATCGCGCCGGCAGCAAAGACTGGGGGCGGGGAAAAGGGTCTTGCGATCCTCGAACATATTCATTTCCCCACCTTCGTGTCCGTTCCGGACCAGCAAGTTAATGGCGCCTCCAAGCGGCACGAACCAAAATAGGCTAACCCCTGCGGCCGGCGGCCCCCAGGCTCATTGAGCCTCGCCGGGTCAAATATTATCGAACCTGATCGAGCAACCGCTTGCATTCCAAAAGATCGTAAAGCGCTTCCTGCAAAAGCGCGCGGTCTTCCTTGCTTACGGAAGTCTTGCCGATCGATATCTCCGCGGCGTCGTCGCCACCGCCGCCGAAGGCGAAGAACCGCCGGCCTGCCGGCGCCTTCGCGCGGCCAACGATCTGGTCTTCGTCCGCGACGCCGACCTTCGGCGGCTGCGGCTCTTCATTGCTGGAAGCGGCAAGTGCCTCGACGGTCGCGAGATCGCCGCTTGCAATCGCCGCGACGAACTTGTTGCCGTTGGCCTTGAGCAGCTTTTGCACGCCCTTGATCGTGTAGCCATGATCATAAAGGAGGTGGCGAATGCCCTTGAGGAGATCGACATCCTCCGGGCGATAGTACCGCCGTCCGCCGCCGCGCTTCATCGGCTTGATCTGCTGGAACCGCGTCTCCCAGAACCGCAGGACATGCTGAGGCAGATCGAGCTCGTCTGCGACCTCGCTGATTGTGCGGAAGGCGTCCGGGCTTTTGTCCATATCATCCCCATTTACAGATCACGCGGCATGTCAGCGCCGCAATGGACGGGTCACCGCTCGATGATCGCACGAGTCGCGCCCATTTCAATGGGTTATGGACAGGTTTTCAACCACATTTGTGGTTTCGAGCAAGAGGTCAGGATGCCGGAGAGGCCGGCTTCTGCTTGGCCTTGCGGGTCAAATGCGCCTTCAGCACGCGCTGCTTCAACACGTTCGACGCCTTGAAGGTCATCACCCGGCGCGGTGAAATCGGAACTTCCTCGCCGGTTTTCGGATTGCGACCGATGCGCTCGTTCTTGTCGCGCACCTGAAACGTTGCAAAGGAAGACAGTTTCACGCTCTCGCCACGCACGATTGCGTTGCATATCTCGTCAATGACTGTTTCCACGAGTTCGGCCGACTCTGTGCGAGACAGGCCCACCTTGCGAAAGACCGACTCAGCCAAGTCCGCCCGAGTTACTGTTTTTCCGCTCATCTTCCCCCACCGATGTCTGGCATGCCGATCAGCGCTCGAAGACTATTGCCCTTGCCTTTTGCGGTCAAGCGCCTGCGGTGCTTCATTATTTTCTTTACCACCGGATGAGAACGGAACCCCAGGTGAAGCCACCGCCCATCGCCTCGAGCATCACGAGGTCGCCTTTTTTAATCCGCCCGTCGGCGGCCGCGGTATCAAGCGCGAGCGGAATAGAGGCGGCCGAGGTATTGCCATGCACGTCGACGGTCACCACAACCTTGTCGAGCGGGATACCCAGCTTCTTTGCCGAGCCGTCAATGATACGGCGATTTGCCTGGTGCGGAACCAGCCAGTCGACGTCGTCCGCCGTCGTCCCGGTTGCCTTGAATGCCGCCTCGATCACATCCGTAATCATGCCGACGGCATGCTTGAACACCTCGCGCCCTTCCATCCTGAGATGGCCCACCGTGCCCGTTGTCGACGGGCCGCCGTCGACGTAGAGCTTGTCGCCGTGAATGCCGTCGGAGCGCAATTGCGCCGTCAGCACGCCGCGGTCAGCATTCGTGCCTGAGCCTTCCTGCGCTTCGAGGATGATCGCGCCGGCACCGTCGCCGAAGAGCACGCAGGTCGTTCGATCGGACCAGTCGAGGATGCGCGAGAACGTCTCGGCCCCGATTACCAGCGCACGCTTGGCGAGGCCGCCGCGGATATAGGCATCCGCCGTCGCGACCGCATAGACGAAGCCGGAACAGACCGCCTGCATGTCGAACGCCGCGCCATGCCGCATGCCAAGGCGATTCTGGATGTTCACCGCCGTTGCCGGAAACGTGTTGTCCGGCGTCGACGTCGCGACGATGATCAGGTCCAGATCGTCGGGCGTCAGATCGGCCCTCGCAAGCGCGGCACGCGCAGCGCTTTCTCCGAGCGATGCCGTCGTTTCCCCCTCGCCCGCGATATAACGCTGGTGAATCCCGGTCCGCTGCACGATCCATTCGTCGGATGTGTCGACCTTCGTTTCCATTTCCTTGTTGGTCATCACTCGCTTCGGCAGCGCTGCCCCGAAGCCGCGAACGACGGAACGGATCATTTACTCAAACCTCATCATTCATGCCGGCGGGAAGGCTTCGGACGGCTGCGCGCCGTGATATTTCGCCAGGTCGCTCTCAATTTTGGCCTTGAGGCCGTTCTTTACCATGTCGTAGCCGACATCGATTGCGGCCGCGAAGCCCTCGGCGTCCGTGCCACCATGGCTCTTGATGACAACGCCATTGAGGCCGAGAAACACGCCGCCGTTGACCTTCCGCGGGTCCATCTTTTCACGCAGCCGGTCGAAAGCGCCCTTGGCGAATACGTAACCAATCTTCGCGAGCAGTGTGCGCGACATGGCCGCGCGCAGATATTCGGCAATCTGGCGAGCCGTTCCTTCGGCCGCCTTCAGGGCGATGTTGCCCGAGAAGCCCTCGGTGACGACGACATCGACGGTTCCCCGGCCGATATCGTCGCCTTCGACAAAACCGTAGTAATCAATGCCCTCGATATTGGCCTCGCGGATGAGCCGCCCGGCCTCCTTGACCTCTTCCTGGCCCTTGATTTCTTCAACGCCGACGTTGAGGAGGCCGACCGAAGGATGTTCGACTTCGAACAACGCACGCGCCATCGCGCCGCCCATCAAGGCGAAATCCATGAGCTGCTGCGCGTCCGCGCCAATCGTCGCGCCCACGTCGAGGACGATGCTTTCCCCCTTGAGCGTCGGCCAGATCGCGGCGATCGCAGGGCGCTGGATCCCCTGCATGGTTCTGAGACAGAAGACGGACATCGCCATCAGCGCGCCGGTATTGCCTGCGGAAACGACCACGTCCGCCTCGCCGGCGTTGATCGCGTCGATCGCCTTCCACATGCTCGACTTGCCGCGTCCGCGCCGGAGCGCCTGGCTGGGCTTCTCGTCCATGCCAACGGCGATTTCGCAATCGTTGAACGTGCTCGCTGCCTTCAGCTTGGGATATTTGGCCAGAAGCTCGACGCATTGCGCTTCCTGGCCGAACAAGACGAATCGAATGTCCGGGTGACGTTCGAGCGCCCTTGCTGCGCCCGGGATAACGACTTCAGGACCATAGTCGCCCCCCATCACGTCAAGTGAAATTCTGACCACGCGTGTCTTATCCTTTTTTCCTGCCACACAACGCGCCTCGCCCCTGCGTATCCGTTTCACGCGGGGCGATTCCTGTTCCTTCTGACGCTTGAGCCAACATGCGACGTCTCGGCGCATCGGCCCCATCGGCTGGAGTCGGGGCCAAAATACTGCTTTTCGTCTGCGTGACAACCGAATTGTAGACCCGGCTTTCGCCGTTTCAATCCTTTTTCCAGTCCCTCAGCGCTGCAAACGGGTTCGGTCGCTTGTCATCCGCTGCAGAGCTTTCGATACGCTCGCCGAAGACGACGCCTTCCTTGCGCGGATAGGGGTCTATTGCGAGGGCGACATGTTCGCTGACGACGACGCCGGCATCGATCGTGTCACCGGAAAAGGTTTCGGGAATGTCCGGACCGTCCGGATTGAGCACCATCTCGCCACCATCATTTTGTGCCTGGCGCGCAAGCCGCGATCCTTCCGGTACAAAAATCGCCTCGACCGGCTCGTTTATGTCCGCCTCGACGGGTTCGAGCGTCACGACGCAGGACTGGACAATGCGAGCAGCGACGTCACCCTTGATCTTCACTCCGTCCTTCTTCCAGCGCGCGATCTGGAGGTCGGCATCGAGCGAAAGTACCTCGTCGACATTCCAGAGGTTGGCGAGCGCACGGCGCTCGGCCTCGTTGGCCGAAAGATGGACGCTGACCGCATTTGCCGAGATATGCCCTACCTTCACCGGGTAGGAGAACGCCGGTTTGCTATCGTCTCTCATGACAGGATCCTTCCTCGCGGGCATCGGAACGCCCAAGCCGCGGATGCAGCCGCCCAGCGTCGGGCGGCATCAATACCGGTCTATTACGCCCCAGCCGGCGGTATGCGCAACTGGCCCGTTTCGACCACCTCCTCCGGCGTAGCGGACAAAGCCGCTTCGACCGCCAGAAGGTAAGCCGCCAGTCCGTCCATCGATGGCGTTTCCCCGGCATCGGGGTGGAAGTTGCGCAGAAGCGCGTCGGCCAAGGCGCGGCCATCCCCCTGCTC
This sequence comes from Sinorhizobium sp. 8-89, assembly GCF_030124325.1. Taxonomy (GTDB): domain Bacteria; phylum Pseudomonadota; class Alphaproteobacteria; order Rhizobiales; family Rhizobiaceae; genus Sinorhizobium. The sequence continues at coordinate 723,330 of NZ_JASKLR010000001.1, read as the reverse complement.
AAGCGCGGCGGCATAGGACTCGAGCCGGCCATAGAACATGCCAGCGAGCTTCTTCATCTTCTTCGGGACACCCGCATCACCGACACCGAGTTCGCGGATCGAGTGATCGACGTCTTCGAAAAAGGCATCGACGATTTCCTGAGCGATCTCCTGACCCGTCCGCGCGGAGGCACGTGTCCGCCGAAAATACAGAATCAGGATAGCCGACAACATCTCGAAGCGGCCCATGACCGTGTCGGGCACAGCGAGGTCGGTGTACAGAAACGGCTGGCGCGCGGCTGCGGTCAGCAACGCATACTGACGCTCCACAATCGCAATATTGCCGCTTTTTCTCTTGAACAGTCCCAAAATCATCACAAAGCCCAGCTCTGGCTTTCTCGAAATGTGGGCGGCGCCCACGACGTTATTGCATGATAGCCGAAGCTGGTTTACCGAAGCAGGCACGAATTGCAATGGCGGATCTGCCATCGTTACTCCAGGGGAACAGTCCTTGACGAAGCGGTATATAATATCAAACCTGAATGTTCTGGGCCGTGCCGTGCTCGTGGCTTCCCTTTGCGCAACCACGCTTGCCGCCTGCACGACGGCGAATGTCGGCGAGGTCCTGCATCAGGGCTACGTCGTTGACCAGGAAACGCTGAACCTCGTTCCAGTCGGATCGAGCCGCGAGCAGGTGCTGCTCTCTCTGGGCACGCCGTCGACGACCGCGACTTTCGACAACGAGGTCTTCTATTACATCTCGCAGACGCGCAAGCGGCCCGTCGCCTTCATGAAGCCGAAGATCATCGACCAGTCGATCCTCGCCGTCTATTTCGACAAGGAAGGCGTCGTCAGCCAACTCGCACACTACACGCTTCAGGACGGCAAGGTCGTCGACATGCTGTCGCGCACCACGCCGACCGGCGGCAAGGAAACGAGCTTCCTTGGCCAACTCCTGTCCGGCCCCGGCGCTGGACAGGCTGCGGCGCGAAACCTTTTCAGGGACTTCGGCAAGAACTAAAGCAATTCCAGGAAATGATCTTAGTCAGCCGTAACACGCAAAAAGGCCCGCGAACCAGGTTCGCGGGCCTTCGTTTTCAAAGAGACGCGATCAGGCTAGAACAGCCAGCAAGAGCAGCGCCACGATATTGGTGATCTTGATCGCCGGATTGACCGCCGGACCGGCCGTATCCTTGTAGGGATCGCCAACCGTATCGCCGGTGACCGATGCCTTGTGAGCCTCGGAACCCTTCATGTGGCGAGTGCCGTTCTTATCGACGAAACCGTCCTCGAAGCTCTTCTTCGCATTGTCCCATGCCCCGCCCCCGGAGGTCATCGATATGGCTACGAAAAGGCCGTTGACGATGACGCCGAGGAGCGACGCTCCGAGTGCCGCGAAGGCCGAGGCCTTCGATCCGGAAAGCAGCAGTACACCGAAATAGACGACGATCGGTGCCAGCACCGGCAGCAGCGACGGAATAATCATCTCGCGGATCGCCGCCTTGGTCAGCATGTCGACGGCGCGACCATAGTCGGGCCTGTCCTTGCCTTCCATGATACCCGGCTTTTCCTTGAACTGCCGGCGCACCTCCTCGACGACAGCGCCGCCGGCGCGGCCGACGGCCGTCATGGCAATCCCGCCGAAAAGATAGGGGATGAGGCCACCGAAGATCAGGCCGGCGACGACATAAGGGTTGGACAGATCAAACGAGATCACGCCCACATCGGCGAAATAGGGATGCTTGTCGCCATTGGCGGCGAAGTAGGTGAGGTCATTCGAATAGGCCGCGAAGAGCACAAGGGCACCAAGACCCGCAGAGCCGATCGCATAGCCCTTGGTTACGGCCTTGGTCGTGTTTCCGACAGCATCGAGTGCGTCGGTCGATTTGCGCACTTCCGGCGGCAGATGCGACATCTCGGCAATACCGCCGGCATTGTCCGTGACCGGGCCGAAGGCGTCGAGCGCCACGATCATGCCGGCGAGGCCGAGCATGGCGGTAACCGCGATGGCGGTACCGAAGAGGCCGGCAAGCTGGTAGGTGGCGATGATGCCGCCGACGATGACGATCGCCGGCAGCGCCGTCGACTCGAGCGAGACGGCGAGCCCCTGGATCACGTTGGTGCCGTGGCCGGTGACGGAGGCCTGAGCAATCGAGTTCACCGGCCGCTTGTTGGTGCCGGTATAGTATTCCGTGATGACGACGATCAGCGCCGTGACCACAAGGCCCAGGATACCGCAGATGAACAGGCCCCAGCCGGTGACATCCTTGCCCGCGACGGCCCCGATCGAACCCCAGCCGATCGTCAGCGACGTCGCGGCGCCAAGGCCGATGATCGACAGCGCACCGGTGACGATCAGGCCGCGATAAAGCGCGCCCATGATAGAGCCGTTGGTGCCGAGCTTGACGAAGAAGGTGCCGATGATCGAGGTGATGATACAGGCGGCGCAGATCGCCAGCGGATAGACCATCACGGTGGCGAGCAGCGGCGTACCCGCGAAGAAGATCGATGCAAGCACCATGGTCGCGACGACTGAAACGGCGTAGGTCTCGAACAGGTCCGCCGCCATCCCTGCGCAGTCGCCGACATTGTCGCCGACATTGTCCGCAATGGTCGCGGGGTTGCGCGGATCGTCCTCGGGAATGCCGGCCTCCACTTTGCCGACGAGGTCGCCGCCGACATCGGCCCCCTTCGTGAAGATGCCACCGCCGAGACGGGCGAAGATCGAAATCAGCGACGCCCCGAAGCCGAGCGCCACGAGCGCATCGATAACCTCGCGCGAGGCGGCGTCATGTCCGAAGCCCGCGGTCAGGATGAGGTAGTATACGGAGACGCCGAGCAGGGCCAAGCCGGCTACGAGCAGGCCGGTGATCGCGCCCGATTTGAAGGCGATATCGAGACCGGAGGCAAGGCTGACCGATGCGGCCTGGGCCGTTCGGACGTTGGCCCTGACAGAAACATGCATGCCGATGAACCCGGCCGCGCCCGACAACACCGCACCGATCAGGAAGCCGATCGCGGCTGCACCGGAGAGAAGAAACCACGCGGCGATGAAGACAACGACACCGACGATGGCAATGGTCCTATATTGACGTGTGAGGTAGGCCTGCGCCCCCTCTCTGATAAAGCCTGCGATCTCCTGCATGCGGGCATTCCCCTGGTCGGCGGCAAGCACCGACTGCGTCGCCCAGATGGCATAGGCCACCGCGAGCAACCCGCATGCGATAACACCTAAAAGCAAGGTCATTTCGCACTATCCTCCGTTTCACCCGCAGGCTCACTCCCTCCCGCAGGCCCCTCAAAACCGCGAATCGCGCACCGCCTCCTCAAGCAGCACCCCTCACGGCGCGGCCAGAGTGCGGGCGCGGATAGGGATCGTCAAGCCCCTGAAATTACCGGCGTGATGGCGTCTGGAAGGAGTTGGCTGATTTCGCAAAGCCGCCGGAGCAGGACGTCAGGCGGCAACGCGCCTGACGCATGTTTTCCTTAAATCGTCGCCGATTTGAGGATAAAGACATGCGGCCATTGAAAGTCCTACAGCGTCTTTTGCGCGTCTGATGAGACGCGCGACGCTGTAGTCGTGCGCATCAGCAGGAGAAGGAGGAACAGGCAGGTGCCAGCGACCGGCCAGACAACGGCGTTGAGCATGTCCCATCCATAGACGGAAAGCACTTTGCCGGAGGCGAAGGACGCGCCGGCGACGGTCGAAAACAGCACGATGTCGTGGAAGCCCTGAACCTTGTCCGCCTCTTGCGGCCGATAGCTCTGCGCAATGATCGCTGTCGAGCCGATGAACCCGAAATTCCAGCCGAATCCGAGAAGGACCAGCGCGCCCCAGAAGTTCCAGAGCGCCACTCCAAGATGCGCGACTGCCGCGCAAGCCAGAAGCAGCAGGAAGCCGCAGGCCACGATACGCTCGGCGCCGAAGCGGCTGATGAGCCAACCCGTCGCAAAGCTCGGACCGAACATCGCCAGCACATGCCATTGTATTCCGAGGGTCGCAAGATCGGTCGAGAAGCCGCAACCGACAACCATGGCGACCGGGGCGCCCGTCATCATGAAAGTCATCAGGGTATAGGCGGAAATGCCGCAGATCATACCGGTCAGGAATCGCTGACTGCCGACGATCTCGCGAAGCGGCCGAACCGGCAAGGCGGCGTGCGCATCCGAAACGCCCCTGAGATCCGGCAGGCGAAGGGGCACAAAAAAAACAATGGCCGCAAGGCAAACCGGCAGCAATGCGACGAAGGCGCCGGCAAACCATACGGGCGCGAAGTAGTCGCCCGCGAAGATGACGATCTGCGGACCGAGTACCGCGGAGATGACGCCCCCACCCAATATCCAGGAAATCGCTTTGGGCTTGTAGAAGGTGGGTGACGCATCGGCTGCAGCAAAGCGGAGTTTTTGCGTGAAGCCGCTGGAGGAGCCGAGAACGGCCAAAGCGAACGTGAACAGCCAGAAGCTGTCGCGAAAAAGCGCCGCCGCTGCAATCAACCCGCCGAGCGCGGCGATGGCGGCGCCGGCGATGAAGGCGAAGCGTCTGCCGATCAGCCGAGACAGCGTCGCTGCGAGGACGACGCCAAGCGCCAAGCCCACGTTGAAGCCGGTAAGCGGCGCGGTCGCGAGCGACTTGTCTTCGCCAAGAAGTTGGTGACCAGCGACGCCGCCGACCGCGAAGCTGATCGGTCCGACAACACCGAGCAGCGCTTGCGCAAGGGTCAGCAAGAAGACGTTGCGACGTGCCTCACGGAGAACCGCTCCTATGTCGTCCGCAGTCGCTGCCACCATTTTTGCTATTTCCGCTGTCCGCGGACCTGCTTGGCGATCCGGTCGAGAACCGCGTTGACGAGCTTGGGCTCCTCGTCCTCGAAGAACGCCTTGGCGATCTCGACATACTCGGTGACGATCACCGGAACCGGAACGTCCTTGCGCTCGAGCATCTCGAAGGTGCCGGCGCGCAGGATCGCGCGCACCGTGGAATCGAGCCTGGACAGTGCCCAGTCGTCCTGAAGGGCGGCGCCGATCAGCGGGTCAAGCATGCGCTGGTCGCGCACGACGCCCGAAACGATCGAACGAAACCACGAGGCATCCGCCTTCAGGTAGGTCTCGCCGTCCAGTTCCTGCCCCAGCCGATGCGCTTCGTACTCGGCGACGATCTCCAGCACACCGGTGCCGCCGATATCCATCTGATAAAGCGCCTGGACGGCTGCGAGGCGCGCGGCACCCCGCTGGTTGACCTGCTTCAGCGGCTGATCCGAGGGAGTCTTCGTCACTTTTCTACGCCCAGTTTCTTCTTCAGTTCGATCATGGTCAGCGCCGCGCGCGCGGCGAAGCCACCCTTGTCACCTTCCGACCGGCGGGCGCGCGCCCATGCCTGGTCATCGTTCTCGACGGTCAGAATGCCGTTGCCGAGCGCAAGGCTTTCGCTGACGGCGAGGTCCATAAGGGCGCGCGAGGATTCGTTCGCGACGATGTCGAAATGGTAGGTCTCGCCGCGGATAACCATGCCGAGCGCGACGAAGCCGTCATATTCGGTGCCGCCCTCATCGGCGCCGTCGAGCGCCATCGCGATCGCTGCGGGAATTTCCAAAGCCCCCGGGACCGTCACAATATCATAAGTCGCGCCGGCTGCATCGAGCGCGTGCTTCGCACCGTCAAGCAATGCGTCGGCCATATCATCATAGAAGCGCGCTTCCACAATCAGAATGTGGGCGGACTTGGTCTTCGCCATGGATCACCTGTCTTGAAAACTTGGGGCCGGACTGACCGGCGCAGGCGGCGGTCAAATCATGCCGGACGCGGATTGGCAAGCAAATTCCGCCAGCCGGAGGCCATTTGCCGCGCCGACGCTCCCTTCCGGCGCGGGACGCGTCGGCCCTTCCCTGCCCGGATGCAACAAGGAGGCTGTCGAACCCGACGCCGTTGTAGCCGGGTGCGGACCTGCTACAAACACAGGTCCGCAGGCTGTATTTGCTTGCAACAGCTCTCATTGCGCCTAAACCTTAGGTGCAGTAGCGTCGGTTCTGCAAGGCGGAGCTGTCCCCGCTTTATCCGACGGTGATGGTGACGCCAGGAGCGTCGCGAAGATTGGGAGGAACGCGATGACGGAAGCGCAAAAGCCGATCGTCAACCTTAAGAAGCTCGAACTCGAGCACTGGCAGCAGGGCTCGTTCTTCGAGTCGAGCGACGTTTCCTTCGGCGCTCTTCTCGGGCTCACGGATCTCGGCATCGGCTATGGCGAAGTTCCGCCCGGCAAATCCGGCTGCCCGTTTCACAACCATCATGTCGAGGAGGAGCTGTTCATCATCCTGGAGGGTGAGGGAACATACCGCTTCGGCAACGAACGACACGAAGTCGGTCCGGGCGACGTGCTCGGCGCGCCCGCCGGTGGGCCTGAGACGGCGCATCATCTGATCAATACCGGGACGACGACGCTCAAATATCTCTCCATCTCGACGATGGCCGCCACGGAGATCTGCGAATATCCCGATTCCGGCAAGTTCCTGGCAAAGACGCGGCGACCGGGCTCGCCAAAGGCTTCATTCCGGTTCATCGGTCGCCCCGCATCCGCAACCGACTACTGGGATGGCGAACCGGGCGCCTGATTTTCACTCCCCAACAAGGACAATCTGGATCGAAATGCACAGCGTTCCCACCATCGAAACCGAACGACTTCTGCTGCGCCCCTACCGGCGCGACGACTTTTCCGCCTACACCGCTCTGTTCGCTGACGAAGAGGTTACGCGCTTCATCGGCGGCGTCCCCTACTCGCGCGAGCAGTCCTGGACGCGCTTCCTGCGCCAGGTCGGCATGTGGCACTATTTCGGCTTCGGCTTCTTTGCGATCCAGGACAAGGAAACCCGGGCTTTCATCGGCGAAGCCGGCTTCCACGACGCGCATCGGACGATCACGCCCTCGCTCGAAGGCACAATGGAAATGGGCTGGGCGCTTTCCCCCAGAACCCATGGCCGGGGCCTGGCGACGGAAGCCGTGACCGCCGCCCTTGCCTGGGCCGACCGACAATTTCCGGCATTGAAGAAGACCTGCATCATCGACATCGGCAACCAGGCATCAATCCGCGTAGCGGCCAAGCACGGCTTTACTGAATTCTGGCGCACCACCTATCACGGCAATCATGTCATCCTGTTCGAACGGCACCAGAAGTCAGCGGCATAGGGGGCGTTTACGCTGCCCCGGGAACATGAACAAATTTTAATTATTTTTCAGTCTGTTACGCCTTTGAAAGGACCAGATTCCGGCCCAATTTTTCACTGTTGAAACGACGCACGGCCCGGTCGCGCGACGGGAGCGCCGCCTCAACTAGTCGAAACAATTCAGTGCCTTTTCGCTGCGGGTGGCCTCACCCGCAAAGGATCGGTGCTGGCCATCCCCGGGGCACCTCGGCTCGTCGAACGCGCGCCGCAGCCCCACGGGCACCAAAGGAGCATGACAATGAATCGCTTTGCGAAAATTTCCGTCATCGCCACCCTCTCCGCCTTGAGTTTCGGCGGCATCTCCCACGCGGCCGGCGTTGAAATGAACTGGCCGAGCGAGATCGACCAGACAGTACGAAACTTCAAGGGCGATAATTTCAGCATCGTCGACGTCGACACGCTGAACCGTATGAACGCGATCCGCGCCCGGATCGACGCGGAAACGCCGCAGCAATTGCAAGCCCTCCATGCCGCCGTCAGTGCCAACAGGGCGCTCGCCGCTAAGCTGAAGGCACGCGATGTCGAGATGAACAACATCGCAGGCGCAGCGCAGGCAACCGACGGTAGTCTCACGCTCTATGTGCGTTGAAACCTTACCCTAACAACTGCGTCCGCCCCCGCTTGGGGGCGGATCCATTTCTGCTGCCGTTATTCCGCCTTGGGCGCGGGAGACTCTGCGAGCCGCGCGGCATAACGCGCCATCGTATCGACCTCAAAGTTGACGAGATCGCCCGCGCGCCGCTCGCCCCAGGTGGTGACTTCGAGCGAATGGCGGATCAGGAGCACGTCGAACTCGGCGCCATCCACCTTGTTGACCGTGAGCGAGGTTCCGTCGAGGGCAACCGAACCCTTGGGCGCCACGAACCTGGCAAGATGTTCCGGCGCGCGGAGCCGGAAGCGCACCGCATCGCCTTCCGGCTCCACGGAGAGGATTTCGGCCTTGTCGTCCACATGGCCGGACACAAGATGACCACCGAGTTCGTCGCCGATCTTTAAGGAGCGCTCCAAATTGATGCGCGTGCCCTCTTGCCATCCGGCGATCGTCGTCAGCCGAAGCGCCTCTTCCCATGCCTCGACCTCGAACCAGCGCTCGTTGCTGCCTGCCTCTGGCAACGCGGTAACCGTGAGGCATACGCCCGAATGGGCGATGGAGGCGCCTAAATCGATCGTCTTCGGATCATAGTTGGTGGCAACGCGGAGCTTGATGCCTTCCTTCAGTGGCGTGACCGCTTCAACGGTGCCGATATCGGTAACAATCCCTGTGAACATCAGATGTCTCTCTCGTAATCCTCGAAAATATCGTCGCCGTAGCGCGCCGTCCGTCGAAGCGTGAATCCGGTCGGAATGGACTCCCGATCAAATGGGGATCGGATGCCGCCTTTGCCAATGCTGATCGGACCAGTGAAAAGCATGATCCGATCGATAAAGTTGGCCTCAAGAAACGCCCGAGCCGTGCGCGCACCACCCTCCACCAGCAGCGAGGAGATGCCACGCGAGGCAAGCGCCGTTAAAAGATCGGGGATATTGTCGGTGTTCAGCACTTCGACGCCAGCGGCTTCGAGCGCCGCGCGGCGGCTGTTGGCGGCCGAATCGAGCCTTGCGTCTGCCACAGCGATCACTGGAACCTCTTGCGCCGAACGGACGAGTTTCGAGCCGACCGGCAGATCGAGACGGCGATCGAGAACGATGCGAACCGGAGACCGGTCCTCCAGTCCCCGCAAGCGCACGGTCAATTCCGGATCATCGGCTGTCGCCGTGCCGATGCCGACCAATATCGCGTCCGTCTCTGCGCGAAGCACCTGTACCTGCGCACGAGAAATCGGCCCGGTAATTCGAACCTGGCCCTCTCCCGCGCGGCCGATCATTCCATCCTGGGAAACCGCAAGCTTCAGAGTAACATACGGCCGTTTGCTGCGCTGACGCATCAGATAGGCGTCAAGCGCCCGCTCGCCATCGCGATGGAGCGTACCGATGTCGACGGCGATGCCGGCGTCGCGCAGCATGACAACGCCGCGTCCGGCGACACGCTCGTCCGGGTCGAGAATCGAAATGACGACGCGGGCAACACCGGAGGCGATCAAGGCATCGGCGCAGGGGGGCGTCTTGCCGTGATGCGAACAGGGCTCGAGCGTGACATAGGCGGTTGCTCCCCTCGCCCTTTCTCCGGCTTCGGCAAGCGCCTGCGTCTCGGCATGCGGGCGTCCCCCAGGCGCCGTTACGGCGCGCCCTACGATCGTTCCGTCCTTGACGACGATGCAGGCGACCGACGGATTCGTCGATGTCTGGCCGAGATTGTGCCGGGCGAGGCGCAGCCCCGCCGCCATGAACCTTTCGTCCTCGCGCGTCGGCGCCGTCATGCTTCGCTCCGCTTGAGCCTATTCGCCGGGATCGCGCGCGATCTTGGCGCTGATCTCCGCGATGACTTTCTCGAAATCTTCGGCGTGCGAGAAATCGCGATAGACCGATGCGTAGCGAACGAAGGCGACATCGTCGAGGCTCTTCAGGGCCTCGAGTACCTGGAGGCCGATTTCTTCCGAAGGGATTTCCGTTTCGCCCGAGCTCTCGAGCCGGCGGACGATGCCCGACACCGCCCGCTCGATGCGATCGCGGTCGACCGGACGCTTACGCAGCGCGATCTCGAACGAACGCAGCAGCTTGTCCCGGTCGAAAGGCACCTTCCGACCGGTTTTCTTGATGATCATCAGCTCACGCAGCTGCACCCGCTCGAAGGTCGTGAAGCGGCCGCCACAATCCGGGCAGATGCGGCGACGGCGAATGGCATTCCCGTCCTCTGCCGGACGGGAATCCTTCACCTGGCTGTCTTCGGAACCACAATAGGGGCAGCGCATGCAGCCGTCCGATCACATGTAGCCATACATCGGGAACCGATCCGTGAGCTTCATCACCTTCTCGCGGACGCCCGCTTCGACGGCAGCGTTGCCTTCGTCGGAGTTGGCGACCTTGAGGCCGTCAAGCACCTCGACGATCAATTCGCCGATCTCCTTGAATTCCGCCTCCTTGAAGCCGCGAGTCGTGCCAGCCGGTGCACCGAGGCGGACGCCCGAGGTGACGAAAGGCTTTTCTGGATCGAAGGGAATGCCGTTCTTGTTGCAGGTGATATAGGCGCGGCCAAGAGCGGCCTCGGCTCGTTTGCCGGTGGCGTTCTTCTTGCGCAGGTCGACAAGCATCAGGTGATTGTCCGTACCGCCCGAAACGATATCGAGGCCGTTGGCCTTCAGCGTTTCGGCGAGAGTGCGGGCATTCTTGACGATCTGGGCCGTATATTCCTTGAAGGAGGGCTGCAGCGCTTCGCCGAGAGCAACGGCCTTGGCCGCGATCACGTGCATCAACGGGCCGCCCTGGAGCCCCGGGAAGACGGCGGAGTTGATCTTCTTCGCGATCTCCTCGTCGTTCGTCAGCACCATGCCGCCGCGTGGACCGCGCAGCGACTTGTGCGTCGTCGTCGTCGCTACATGGCAATGCGGGAACGGAGAGGGATGCTGGCCACCGGCAACGAGGCCGGCGATATGGGCCATGTCGACCATCAGCCAGGCGCCGACTTCATCGGCGATCTCGCGGAAGCGCTTCCAGTCCCAGATGCGCGAATAGGCGGTGCCGCCGGCGATGATGAGCTTCGGCTTGTGCTTGCGGGCCTTCTCGGCGACGTCATCCATATCAAGCAGGTGATCGTCCGCCCGCACCCCGTAGGAAATGACGTTGAACCACTTGCCGGACATGTTCACCGGCGAGCCGTGGGTCAGGTGACCACCGGAATTGAGGTCAAGGCCCATGAAGGTGTCGCCCGGCTGCAGCAGCGCCAGGAAAACCGCCTGGTTCATCTGCGAGCCGGAGTTCGGCTGGACGTTGGCAAAGTTGACGCCGAAGAGCTTCTTTGCACGTTCGATTGCCAGTTCTTCGGCGATGTCGACGAACTGGCAGCCGCCGTAGTAGCGCTTGCCCGGATAGCCCTCGGCATATTTGTTCGTCATGATCGAGCCTTGGGCTTCGAGCACTGCCCGCGAAACGATGTTCTCGGACGCGATCAGCTCGATCTCGTGGCGCTGGCGCCCCAGCTCCTTCTCGATCGCACCGAAGATCTCCGGATCGCTTTCCGCGAGAGAACGGGTGAAGAAGGCATCATTGGTTTGTGCAAGCATCGGCTCGAGGCTCCTCTCAAAGGTGGTCGTTCTTTAACTTCCTCGCACGCGGAGAGCAATATCCGCTGTGCGGTTTGCGCCATTTCCACGATCCGCCGCGCCGAAGAACCAAGCGCGGATGCCAAGAAAAAGGCCGCACTCCGTTCGGATGCGCGGCCTTGATCTATGAAATCGGGAGTTTGCTTATTGCGGCAAGGCGTCCTGTTCGATGGAGCCTGCCGGCTGTTCGATTCCCGTCGTGGTCTGCAGCGCGAGCTCGGCAGCACCGTCGCGCTGATAAATGTCGTCGCGGAATTGAACGACACGGTCCTTTGCCGACCAGGCGGTGACATAGGTGAAGTAAACGGGGACCTCTTCCGCAAGCGTGATCGGCGTATTGACGCCCGACTTGATCGTCGCCTCCATCTGCTGACGGGACCAGCCCGGCGTTTCCTTCAGCAGCCAGGTCGAGAGGTCGCGCACGTTCTGGACGCGCACGCAGCCCGATGACTCGAAACGCATCAGCTTGTTGAACAGGCCCTGCTGCGGCGTGTCGTGCATGTAGACCGCGTGCTCGTTGTGGAAGTTGATCTTCGTCGAGGACATCGCGTTGATCTTGCCCGGATCCTGCCGGAACATCAGGTTCGGCGCCTTCTCGGCGTTCCAGTCCACTGTCTCTGGCGAAACCTCATTGCCGCTGCCGTCGAAGAGACGGATCGCATTGCGCTCGAGATAGGTCGGATCCTTGCGCATCAGCGGCATAATGTCCTTCTGGACGATCGAGCGCGGTGCGGTCCAGTACGGATTGAGGATGACCTCGTAGATCTTCGAATTGAGGATCGGCGACTGGCGGTCGATCTTGCCGACGATTGCCGTATGGCGCAGCACGACGCGGCCGTTCTCAACCGCCTCGATGTAGGCGGCCGGAATGTTAACCATCACGTAGCGGCGGCCGAGATCGCCGGACATCGACTGGAGGCGGACAAGATTGGTTTCAAGTTGGCCGAGGCGTGTCGTGGCGTCGACGTTCAGCGCCTTCAGCGTATATTCGCCGATGACGCCATCGGCCGGCAGGCCGTGACGCGCCTGGAAGCGCTTCACCGCACCGTCGACATAGGAGTCGAAGGAAGAGGAAATGCCGGCCGACTGCGGCAGGTCGCCGGAAACCATCAGGCGCTGGCGCAATTGCTGAACGGAGGGATCGGTGACACCCAGCTCCAGCTTCACCGAGGTCGTGACTATCGGCCAACCGCCGGAGGCTACGATCTGTTGATAGTCGTAGATCGCCTGCTGGAGATGGCTGATCGTTTCGGGCCCGAAGACCGGCGTGTTGGAAAGAACCGCAGTCGCCGTACGCGATGCCTTGGCGTCGAACTGGTCGTCCCAGGAGCCACGGCGCGGTGAATTGATGATCTCGTTCAGAGCATCTTGGGCCCTCGCGGCACCCGCCCATGCGGCAGCACTGAGCGTTGCGGCCGAACGCAGAAATGCACGGCGCGAGAAAGCATCAATTCCGTTCTTTTTCGACATAGTCCCTACCATCTCAATGCGCCGATAGGCGCGCTGCCCGAGCCCTACAGCGCCGAGCGTCTCATCAGACGCTTTAAGGACGCTGTAGCACTTTGAACTGCTGCATGTTTTCATCCTTAAATCGGCTAGGATCCAAGGAAACATGCAGTAGCACAAACGTGGTTAACAAAGGTTAACCCCCGTGCCACCCCGCACATTACAGCGCCGCGCGTCCAATCGGACGCGAAAATCGCCGTAGCACTTTGAACTGCTGCATAATTTGGTCCTTAAATCGATTCCGATTAAGGAATCACGCAGCAGTACGAGCGAAGCATCTAGCCGGCAGGCGGAACGCGAAACGAATCCCCGTCGTAAATGCGAGAGCACACCTGCAACAACAAAGCGTCGCTCCCACAGCAATATGGCCAATTCGTGTCTCGCGATTTTTCAGACGATCGTCGACCGCGGCCAGCTCGCGTCTGGTGGCAGTGTTTTCGGTGGCAACCAGGAAGACCGAATGCAGCAAAGGTCGGACACGCAGGAATTGCGCCCGACCCTTGAACTGGAGCTTGCTATCCGATCAGAGGCGATAGAGAATCTGATCGTTCCAGAAGCGATCGAGACGCTGCAGGAGCTTGTTCATCTGAGTGAATTCGTCGGAGCCAATGCCGCCGACCTTCTGGATCGAGCCGATGTGACGCTCGTAGAGCTTGGCGACGGTTTCGGCGATTTCCTGGCCTTCTTCGGTCAGGCTGATGCGGACCGAGCGGCGATCGACGCGGGAGCGCTGGTGGTTGATGAGACCGAGATCCACCAGCTTCTTGACGTTGTAGGAAACGTTCGAGCCGAGATAATAGCCACGCGAGCGGAGCTCGCCGGCGGTCAGTTCGGAGTTGCCGATGTTGAAGAGCAACAGCGCCTGGACTGCGTTGACGTCGCTGCGACCCTGACGGTCGAACTCGTCCTTGATGACATCGAGCAGACGGCGATGCAGACGCTCGACGAGGTGAAGGGATTCCATGTAGAGACCACGGATGGTTTCTTCCTGCGGGTCTCGGGGCGCAACTGCCTGGGGCTTCATTTTCGTGTTCATTTGACTGCCTCACTGTTTTGTTTGGCGGTGTCTGTTTGTCTTCCCGCCTTGAGTGAGACCCTATCGAATACGTATAAAATTCTACTTAAACCGCAGCCTTAACATGAACTTACCACCCAGCGAGCCTGTCTCAGGGTGAATGAACCCTTACCTTCCTTGCCTGGCGCAGCCGCTGATAGAAGAGCGCGGCACGGAAGAGAACGAAGGTCACGGCGATAGCCCCATGCAGCACGAAAAGCAGCGGCCGCGCGCCGAAGATGCCGGGGTAGAACTCGTACACGGCGATCTCGATCGCCGCGGCGACGACCCAGACGACGGGCCCCCAGGAGACCAGAAGCCAGAGACCGATCGCGGCGACGGGATAGACGACGGCGAGCGCTGTCGCCGCGGCGCGCCACTCCGGCGGCAAGAGATCGAAGCGGCCGGCGCCGCCATGGGAGAAGCCGATGAGCATCGCCCAGTAGTTCAACGCGAACCAGAAGCAGGACGCGGAAACGAGGCGCAGGAACCAGCCGAAGAGCACTTCGGTCAGCGACGGCTTCGGCACATGAGCAGAATCGTGAAGCATGCGCGGCAACATAGGCTGGGTGCCGGTAATCCACCAGCACGAACGGCGGGAAAGCCGAGAAACGCCACGATGCACGGGAAGAAATGCCGCAGCGGGGTGCTCTGAAACGCGGTTTTCAACCCATGGAGGCGCATGATAAACCGCTTGTCCGATAAGCTTGGAAGAAGGAAGCGGCGCGATGAACGACAAGACGAATCTTGTGGACAGGATAACCGGACACCGCCGCATGCGCCGCAACCGCAAAGCGGACTGGACGCGGCGGCTAGTGCAGGAGAACCGCTTGACCGTCGACGACCTGATCTGGCCGATCTTCATCGTGCCCGGAAGCGGCATCGTCCAGCCGATCGACGCAATGCCAGGCGTGAACCGCATGAGCGTCGACAAGGCGGTCGAGGCGGTGAAAGAAGCAGCCGACCTCGGTATCCCGGCGATCGCCACATTTCCGAACATCGACATGGCGCTCCGCGACGAGACCGGCTCCAACAGCCTGGCCGCCGACAACCTGATCAACGAGGCGACACGGGCGATCAAGAGGGCGGTGCCAAACATCGGCGTCATCACCGACGTCGCGCTCGACCCCTTTACCAGCCACGGCCATGACGGCATCCTGCGCGACGGCGAGATCGTCAACGACGAGACGGTTGCGGCAGTCGCGAGGGCAGCGGTGATCCAGGCCGATGCCGGCTCGGACATCATTGCGCCGTCCGAAATGATGGACGGGCGCATCGGCGCGATCCGGGAGGCGCTCGACGCCGCCGGCCACCAGAATGTCGGCATCATGTCCTACGCGACGAAATTCGCCTCAGCCTTCTACGGCCCCTACCGCGAGGCGATCGGCACCGGCGGCCTGCTCAAGGGCGACAAGAAGACCTACTACATCGATCCCGCCAACGGCACCGAGGCAATCCGCGACGCCGCGCTCGACGTCGAAGAAGGTGCCGATATGCTCATGGTCAAGCCCGGCCTTCCCTATCTCGACATCTGCTGGCGCATAAAGGAGGCCTTCGGGCTGCCGGTTTTCGCCTATCAGGTTTCCGGGGAGTATTCGCAAGTGAAGGCGGCTGCGGCCAATGGCTGGATCGACGGCGAACGCGTCATGCTCGAAACGCTGCTTGCCTTCAAGCGGGCGGGCTGCGACGGGATTCTGAGCTATTTCGCCGTCGACGTGGCGCGCATCCTGGCAAAAGGCTGAGTGGCAGACCGTGTTCAGCCACGCATTGTTTTGTCGAAATTCATTCCCCATATCTGATCGGCAACAATGTGAGGCACGCTGATGAGCATGCACAACGAACAACTGAGAATCCCGAGCAATGACTGGCGCGCCTATCAGGGCGTGCTGTCGCGCAGGGTCTTTGCCTTCATCATCGACTATGTGATCATCGCACTGCTCTGGATTCCGGCGGCGGTTGTCGTGTTTTTCCTTGGCATTATCACGCTCGGCCTCGGATTCTTCCTCTATCCCGTGCTCTTCGCGCTTGTGGCTATGCTCTATTTCGGGCTGACGGTCGGCGGCCGCGATCAAGCCTCGCCAGGCATGAGAATCATGGGCGTGGCGATCGCCCGCACAGACGGACGGCCGATGGATTTTCTGACAGCGATCGTCCATCTCGTGATCTTCTGGATCGCCAACGCCCTGTTGACGCCGCTCATCCTCCTCATCGGTCTCTTTACCGACCGCGGCCGGCTCTTGCACGACCTTCTGATCGGTACCGTCACGGTTCGCAGCGACGCGTATTAATCCCTGCGGGCCATCTCCGCGTCTGCGGGCGGCAAGCGTCAATTCCGTAAGGAATGCCTAAACGAGTGAGTTGACGTTTTCCATTCTTAGGCCATGCTATTGTGATGAGTAACTGCACGAAGAGTGGCCCCCACATTCGATGAACACGCAGACCGCACCGTCTCCACAATTCTACCTGACTGCGCCGGCACCCTGCCCGTATCTGCCGAACGAGATGGAGCGAAAGGTCTTCACCCACATGGTGGGCGAACGGGCCCCTGAACTGAACGATCTGCTGACGCAGGGTGGCTTCCGACGCTCCCAGAACATCGCCTACCGGCCGGCCTGCGAAACCTGCCGCGCCTGCATCTCGGTGCGCATCCTTGCGAACGAGTTCGCGCCGACGCGCTCGATGCGGCGCGTGCTCGCCGCCAATCGGGACGTTATTTCGACCGAATACCCCGCCGAACCCTCGAGCGAACAATACAACCTCTTTCGCCGCTATCTCGATCGTCGACACCAGAAGGGCGGCATGTCCGACATGTCGGTGCTCGACTACGCCATGATGGTCGAGGACACCCATGTGCATACGAAAATCATCGAATACCGCTTGCGGACTGAAGGCGACGGCATCAACGAAAAGGCCAAGGGACCGTTGATCGCCACGGCTCTGACCGACCGAATGAGCGACGGGCTGTCGATGGTCTACTCCTTCTTCGATCCGGCCCTCTCCGAGCGCTCGCTCGGCACCTTCATGATACTCGATCATATTCGCCGGGCGAAGGAACGGGGCCTGCCCCATGTCTATCTGGGCTACTGGGTCAAGGGATCGCGCAAAATGGGGTATAAAACAAAGTTTTTGCCGCAGGAGCACCTTATGGCTCGTGGGTGGGAGCGCTATTCTGGTGACGACGCATCCACCGAAACGGATTGAGAATTGACCCCTTCCCCTGACGCCGCCCGGCACCGGCGCGGCCTTGCCATCACCGGCCTCGGCGGCCTCGCCCTTTCATTCGACATTCCGCTCATCCGTTCGGCGAACGGCGAGGTCTGGTCGATTCTCGCCGTACGCAGCCTTTCAACCTTCCTCGTCGCCCTTGCCGCCTGGTTCGTGCTCAATCGCGTGCTCGGTCGCCGCGTTTCCTTGATCCCCGGGAAGGCCGGCCTGATCGCCGGTCTTTTCTACGGCATCAACTCCTTCACCTTCCTGCTCGCGGTGTTCAACACATCGACGGCGAACGTCGTCTTCGTGCTGGCCTTCACGTCGATGTTCGCGGCGATCCTCTCCTGGATCTTCCTGAAGGAACGGCCCTCGAATGCCACGCTGTTGACCATGGCGATCATGGTTTTCGGGGTTGGGGTGATCGTGCAGGACGGGCTCGAAAGCGGACATCTCTTCGGCGACGCGATGGCCGGGTGCTCGGCTTTCCTGCTGGCGAGCGCGATCACCATCAGCCGCAAGAGCGGTCGGGACATGGCGCTGGTGCCGCTGACGACCGCGATCTTCCCGGCCATCGCCGCCTTCGCGCTTTTACCGACGAGCGGCATCTCGATCGCGGAACCCGGCTACATTCTCTTCAACGGCCTAATAATGATCCCCCTAGCCTTCTTCTGTCTGGCGACGGGCCCGCGCTATCTTTCCGCGCCGGAGGTCGGCATGTTCTATCTGCTGGAGACGATCCTCGCCCCGATCTGGGTATGGATCGTCTTTTCGGAAACGCCGACGACGCAGACGCTCGTTGGAGGAGCCATCCTCATCCTTGCGTTGATCGGCCATTCGTTCTGGCAGATGCGTCACAAGGCGATGGAGGCGCAGACGCCTTGTCCGGAGCTGGGATAGGCGCCGGTCAGAGCAATTGCAGGAAAAGTGCGGAACGGCTTTCCGTCCAGTTACGGCCTCTCGACCGGTCCGGGTTCGTGCGAAGAATCCTGCATCTGCGAGCGCATCGTCCAGAGTTCGCGGTTGGTATTGATCCACTTTGCAGCAATCTCGAGAGGCGCCGGATTGGCGGTGACAATTTCCCCGTCTTCCCCCCGTTGCCGAACGATCAGCCCGGCGCATTCCATGACGGCAAGATGCTTTGAAAGCGCATCCCCGTCGACACCGAGGGCAGCAGCGATCTCCCCGACACGTGTCGCGCCCGCAAACAGGACCTCGAATATGCGGCGACGCATCGGATCGGCGATAGCCAGCAAGGTCTCGTCAAGAGCAGAGGCCATGACATTCACCCCTCTGGAGAGGACCATTGAACCACGAGGGCAATCGCACCAGCGATACCTTCCACTGCATGTTTCCTTAAAATCGAAGTCGATTTAAGGGCAAAACATACAGCAATTCAAACTGCTACAGCGACCTTTCCACGCCTGGGGGCGCACACGCTGTAGATCAGCCGCTGAACTTGCCGCTTCGCGGGAAGCCCTTCGGCACGTTCCGACCTGCGGCAGCGCGGTCGCCAAGCCACTCGATCAGTTCGTCCTTCATTTTGGTAAAGACGCGACCGGCGCTGTCTTCCCAGGTCAGGCCGTCCGCCATTGTAAAGCACCTGATGTCGGAAATGCCGCCGTCCTTGTAGCGCTGCAGCCGGACGCCCTTGCCACGCGCCATTTCGGGGATCTGCTCCAATGGGAAGACAAGCATCTTGCGGTTTTCGCCGACGACGGCAACATGATCGCCCTTGACGGGAACAACGAGCTTCGCCTCGTCGGGCATGCCGACATTCATCACCTGTTTTCCCTTGCGGGTATTGGCGACGATATCGCTTTCGGTAACGACGAAGCCGTTTCCTGCGGCGGACGACATGATGAGCTTACGAGCCGGATCATGAACGAGGGCCGTCAGCACGTCCTGGTCATTCTCCATATCGACCATGATGCGCAGGGGCTCGCCATGGCCGCGCCCGCCCGGCAGCTTGTCGCCGCCAAGCGTGTAGACCTTGCCGCCGGTCGTGAAGACCAGGATCTTGTCCGTCGTCTGCGCCGGGAACGCCACTTTCAGCGCGTCACCCTCCTTGAACTGGAGCGACGACGTGTCGGAGATGTGTCCCTTGAGGGCGCGGATCCAGCCTTTTTCCGAGATAACTACGGTGATCGGTTCCTTTTCGATCATCGCCTGCTGGATGGCCTCGACATCGGCCTCCGGCGCATCGGCGAAAGTGCTGCGGCGCTTGCCAAGTTCGGTCGCCTTGGCGAATTTCTTCTTGACCTCGCCGATTTCCCAGGCAACGGCCTGCCATTGCTTCTCATCCGAGGCGAGCAGCGCCTCGATCTCCGCCTTTTCCTTCGACAGCGCATCGAATTCGGTGCGGATCTCAAACTCCTCGAGCTTGCGCAAGGAGCGCAGGCGCATATTGAGGATCGATTCGGCCTGCAGATCAGTGAGCGTGAAGCGCTCGATCATCACCGCCTTCGGCTCGTCCTCCTCGCGGATGATACGGATCACCTCGTCGATGTTGAGATAAGCAACGAGATAGCCGCCCAGGATCTCCAGCCGGCGATCGATCGTGGCGAGCCGGTGGCGTGAGCGGCGCTGCAGCACATCGCGGCGATGGGCCAGCCACTCGCTCAAGACCTCGTTCAGCGCCATGACACGCGGCACGCGGCCCATGGAGAGCACGTTCATGTTGAGTGGGATGCGGCTTTCGAGCTCGGTCAGCTTGAACAGTGATTCCATCAGGATGCCGGCGTCGACCGAGCGGCTCTTCGGCACGAGCACGATGCGCACGTCTTCCGCCGATTCGTCGCGAACATCCTCGAGCAGCGGCAGCTTGCGGGCGAGGAGCAGCTCGGCGATCTTCTCGATCAGGCGCGATTTCTGTACCTGATAGGGTATTTCCGTAACGACGATCTGATAGCCGCCGCGGCCAAGATCCTCCGAAACCCAGCGCGCGCGGACGCGGAAACCGCCGCGGCCCGTCCGGTAGGATTCGATCATGCTTGCCCGGCTTTCGACGATCACGCCGCCTGTGGGCAGGTCCGGCCCCTCGATGCCCCCCTTCTGGGGATTGGCGGGATCGTACAGCAGGTCCTCCACCGTCGCATCCGGATGGCGGATGAGATAGAGCGCCGCGTCGCAAAGTTCATGTGCGTTGTGCGGCGGAATGGAGGTGGCCATGCCGACGGCGATACCGGAAGCGCCGTTGGCGAGAAGGTTGGGAAATGCGCCCGGAAGGACGACCGGCTCCTGGTCCTCCTCGTTGTAGGTCGGGCGGAAATCGACGGCGTCCTGATCGATGCCTTCGAGAAGAAGGGCCGCAACCTCCGTCATCTTCGCTTCGGTGTAGCGGTAGGCGGCGGCATTGTCGCCGTCGATGTTGCCGAAATTGCCTTGCCCATCGACGACCGGGTAACGCTGCGAGAAGTCCTGCGCCAGACGCACCAGCGCGTCATAGACGGACTGGTCGCCATGCGGATGGAACTTACCGATGACATCTCCGACGATGCGGGCGCATTTCTTGAACGAGGAATTGGGTCTCAGCCCCATCTCGCTCATCGCGTGAATGATCCGGCGGTGGACGGGCTTCAGACCGTCGCGGACATCCGGTAGCGCGCGATGCATGATGGTTGAAAGGGCATAGGCGAGATAACGCTCTTCCAGCGCCGCTTTAAGATCAACCGGCTGAATGTTGTCGTCCCCGCCCGACGGCGGCAAAAGGCTTTGTCCCATGACCTCTTGCTACCGCAACCAGCCGCCAACGGCAAGAATTTCAGGGCATTGCGCTGTGGAGAACGCGCCTATGAGGCGAGTCGTGCAAACGAGAACAAATGCCGGTAAGTTTCCGGAAAGCATGATCCGCTGGGAACACCTGCCAAGCAGCCCAACGAATATAAATTTGCCCTGTTTCGTATTAGCTTCGGGATGTGCTGATTTGGCCGATTTGAAATTGAGGATTCGAGTGAGGGTGTCCGCGTTCGAGACATAGGCTGACCGCAAGCGGCAGGCCGACCGTCGCGGGGTCGTCAGCCTCCGTCCGGGGCGAGCGAGTTGACGGATGCCGCAGAGATCACTCAGATTAGCGATAACCGATCCCAGAAACAGCTTCGCAATCAAACATTTTTAAACAAGGAACTCGACGATGACGCATACGCGCAAGATCCGCCTGATGATGGCGGGCGCAGCCTTTCTCACACTCGCCGGCCCGGCCTTCGCGCTCGACGGCGCCGACATGATGAAGAAGCTTGATGCGGCTCTGTCTACCAACGGCTCCTCGATCCTCTTCGACAAGGCGGATGTGAACGGCGACGTGGTGACGGTGACCGGTGTCAAACTGCAGACGGCTGCAAACCCCGGAGAAACGGTCGTCATCGGCGATGTCACCTTCGAAGGCGTCGAGGAAAACGAGAATGGAGGCTATTACTCCGAAACCGTCACCTTCCCCGATATCGATGTCAGCGCCGAGGGCTCAAGCTTCTCCGCCAAGGACCTGTCGATCGGCGGTCTGTCGATCCCCGGCAATCCGGCCGGCGACACGATCAACGACATTCTGCTTTACGAAACGGCGGGAACAGGACCGATCGTGGTCAATGTCAAAGGCAAGGACGTCTTCACGGCCGAAAGCACGGAAGCCAATCTGACGCGGCAGGAAAATGATGCCGGCTTCGACTTCGACGCAACGCTGGCCGGGCTTAAAGCCGATCTCTCGGACGTCGACGACGCCAAGGCAAAAGAGGCGATCGAAAAGCTCGGGCTGACCACGCTCGACGGCGAAGTCACCATGAAGGGCAGTTGGGAACTGCAGAGCGGCAACGTCGCCCTCGATGAATACGCCTTTGACTTCAAGAATGTCGGCCGGCTGAACATTGCCATGGACTTTTCCGGGTATACGCTGCAGTTCATGAGGTCGCTGCAGGAAGCGACAAAAGCCATGGAGGCCAACCCGAACAAGGAAGAGGCCAACCAGGCGATGGGACTCGCAATGATGGGCCTCATGCAGCAGCTCACGTTCAACAGCGCCTCGATCCGTTTCGACGATGCTTCGATCACCAAGAAGGCGCTCGACTACGCCGGCAGCCAGCAGGGCGTCAGCGGCGATCAATTGGCACAGTCGCTCAAGGGCCTGGTGCCGATCATGATGGCGCAGCTCAACGTGCCGGAGCTGCAGAATCAGGTTTCCGCCGCCGTCAACGCCTATCTCGACGGACCGAAGAGTCTGACGATCAGCGCCCAGCCCGAAAAGCCCGTTCCCTTCCCGATGATCATGGGAGCGGCCATGGGCGCGCCGAACACGATTCCTTCGGTCCTAGGGGTGAAAGTGACGGCGAACGACTGAGCGGCAGGACGTTCGCCAGCGGGAACCTCAAATCGCATGGAGCCCGGCGGTCCACCTCCGGGCTTTTTCTATCCCGTTTGATTAGTGATATGATCCACTGCTTGATGCTCGGAGCCGGTCGCCTATCTAATGGTTGCCGACAATTGCGCATTCCCGACCGATGAGCGGAAGGAGGACGCTATGGGACTGAAGCATTCGGATATCACCGCCATCCTCGGCCCCGTCGACGAAACGCTAATGGCCGAGCTTCTTGCCACCGGCGCAACAGCGAGCGAACTCGCCGAGGCAATTGCTTGGGTCAACAATGATGAGGCTCTGATCGGCGAAGGCCGTCATCTTCCGGCCGGCCGCGTCGCAGCCTTGATCGACATTCTGACACCTGAAGAAGACGAAGAAGAGTGAAACGACAGACCGGCCCTTGCAGGGAGCGGCATGCTCCCTGCTGCATGTTTCCCTGAATCGGAGCCGATTTAGGCACAAAAACATGCAGCAACTGAAAGCGCTGCAACGACATTTTGGGCGTCTGAAAAGAGGCAAGGACGTCGAAGATTTGATGACAACGGTGATCCCGTAGCCTGTTGCGGAGGCGATCGGCGATCACCTCACAGAGGGAGGAGCACATGGCTGCCAAGGAAGTCAAATTCAACACCGATGCCCGCGACCGCATGCTACGCGGCGTCGACATCATGGCCAATGCCGTTCGGGTCACCTTGGGCCCCAAGGGCAGGAACGTGGTCATCGATCGATCCTTTGGAGCGCCGCGCATCACCAAGGATGGTGTGTCGGTTGCCAAGGAAATCGAGCTCGAGGACAAATTCGAGAACATGGGCGCGCAAATGCTGCGCGAAGTGGCTTCGCGCACGAGCGACGTTGCCGGCGATGGCACCACCACGGCGACAGTGCTTGCCCAGGCGATCGTCAAGGAAGGCGCCAAGGCCGTCGCCTCCGGAATGAATCCGATGGATCTGAAGCGCGGCATCGACCTTGCGGTCGAGGCGATCGTCAAGGAGCTCAAGACCCACGCCCGAAAAGTCTCCAAGAATGCCGAAATCGCCCAGGTCGGCACGATCTCAGCCAATGGCGATGCCGAGATCGGACGCTATCTTGCCGAGGCGATGGAGAAGGTCGGCAACGAGGGCGTGATCACCGTCGAGGAGGCTAAAACCGCCGAGATCGAGCTCGAAGTCGTTGAAGGGATGCAGTTCGACAGGGGCTATCTCTCTCCCTATTTCATTACCAACCAGGAGAAGATGCGGGTCGAGTTCGAGGATGCCTACATCCTGATCCACGAAAAGAAGCTCTCCAATCTGCAGGCTATGATTCCGATCCTGGAATCGGTGATCCAGTCCGGAAAACCGCTCTTGATCATCGCCGAAGACGTCGAGGGTGAGGCACTGGCGACGCTCGTCGTCAACAAGCTGCGCGGCGGTCTGAAGATCGTTGCGGTCAAGGCGCCTGGCTTCGGCGACCGCCGCAAGGCCATGCTCGAAGACATAGCAATCCTTACGGGCGGCACCGTGGTTTCCGAGGACCTCGGCATCAAGCTCGAGAACGTGACGATGGATACGCTCGGGCGGGCGAAACGCGTGATCGTCGAAAAGGAGACGACAACGATTGTCGACGGCGCCGGGGAGAAGACCGACATCGGCGGGCGCATCAGCCAGATCAAAGCGCAAATCGAGGAAACCACGTCGGACTACGACCGCGAAAAATTGCAGGAGCGACTTGCCAAACTTGCTGGCGGCGTCGCGGTCATCCGCGTCGGCGGTTCGACCGAAGTCGAGGTCAAGGAAAAGAAGGACCGCGTCGACGACGCCCTGCATGCGACGCGGGCGGCGGTCGAGGAAGGCACCCTTCCGGGCGGCGGCGTCGCATTGCTGCGTGTCGTAAAGACGCTAGACAACATATCGACCGCCAATGACGACCAGCGCGTCGGCGTCGAGATTGTTCGTCGGGCGATCGAGGCTCCCGTGCGTCAGATCGCCGAGAACGCGGGTGCCGAAGGGTCGATCATCGTCGGGAAACTGCGCGAGAAACCGGATTTCGCCTACGGCTGGAACGCCCAGACCGGAGAATTCGGAGACCTCTACGAGATGGGTGTCATCGATCCCGCCAAGGTCGTACGGGCGGCGCTGCAGGATGCGGCGTCCGTGGCCGGCCTGTTGGTGACGACGGAAGCGATGATTGCCGAGAAGCCGAAGAAGGAAGCACCGGCACCGATGCCCGGCGCCCCGGGCATGGATTTCTGAGACGCCGCCCCGCCGCTCAGAAGCGCTGGGGCGCAGCCGCGTCCCAGCGCCGTCAGTACCGAGGTGCAGCGCTCCCGACGGAGCCTCAATCTGTGCTGTTTATCGGTTGACGCGCCTCAAGCGGGCTCCGTGTCGATACCCGCCTCGACCAGTTCCTTGAAGCCGCCGATGTTGAATACGGCCGTATAGCCCATGTCCTGAAGCGTTTTGCCCGCTAGGGCCGAACGGCCGCCGGATGCACAATGGAGAAGGACCGTCTTGTCCTTTTGGAAGGCGGGGTTGTGGTATTGGCTCTCCGGGTCTGCGCGAAATTCCAGCATTCCCCGCGACACGTTCACCGCACCCTTGATCTTGCCGGTTTGCTGGACTTCCGTCGGATCGCGGACGTCCACAATGAGCACATCACCAGAGCGCATCTTCTCGGCGGCCTCGGTGGGAGATAATTTTTGGACCGCGCTATTTGCTTCCGCGAGCAGGTCCTTGACGTTCTTCGCCATCGTCCCCTCCATCCAATACGCTGCGACAGGGCAGCGGAGAAAGGAAACGCCTTGAAGGAAATCCTGTCAAGGCGGCAACGGGACCGTGCAGCTGACTGCAGGAAGCTGGTGCAAGCATCAATGGATGTTTGCTCCACCATAAAAAACCGGCGATAGAGACCGCCGGGTTATTTTCATCCCTTGAAAACCTCAATCTTTCTTCTGCGGGATCGGACGGATCGCCAGTTCACGCAGTTGCGCGGCTGTCGCCGGCGACGGCGCACCCATCAGGAGGTCGACGGCCTGCTGGTTCATCGGGAAGAGCGAGATCTCGCGCAGGTTCTTGGCGCCGACCAGGAGCATGACGATGCGGTCGATGCCGAACGCCATACCGCCGTGTGGCGGAGCACCGTACTGGAAGGCACGGTAGAGACCGCCGAACTGCTCCTCGACTTCCTGCTGGGATTTGCCCGTCAACTCGAAGGCCTTGACCATCAGTTCTGGCAATTGGTTACGGATCGATCCGGACGCAATCTCGAAGCCGTTGCAGACCATGTCGTACTGGTAGGCCTTGATGGAGAGCGGATCGTCGCCGTTCAATGCCTCCAGACCACCCTGCGGCATCGAGAAGGGGTTGTGAGCGAAATCGATCTTCTTCTCTTCTTCCAACCATTCGTAGAACGGGAAGTCGACAATCCAACACAGCTCGAAGCGGTCGCGGTCGACGAGATTCAGTTCCTCGCCGGCCTTCGTCCGGGCTTCGCCGGCAAACTTGTAGAACTTGGCGGGCTCGCCGGCGACGAAGAAGCAGGCATCACCGTCCTCGAGACCAAGCTGCGTCCGGATCGCCTCGGTGCGTTCCTCGCCGACGTTCTTGGCAAGCGGACCGGCGCCTTCGAGCCTTTCGCCCTCCTTGCGCCAGAAGATATATCCGAGGCCCGGCTGGCCCTGGCTCTGGGCCCAGGCGTTCATGCGGTCGCAGAACGCCCTCGAACCACCGGTCTTGGCGGGGATCGCCCAGACCTCGACCCGCGGGTTGGACGCGATCATGTTGGCGAAAACCTTGAAGCCCGAACCGGCGAAGTGCTCGGTCACGCTCTGCATCTCGATCGGGTTCCTGAGGTCCGGCTTGTCGGAACCATACTTGCGGATCGCCGTGTCATAGGGAATGCGCGGGAACTTTTCGGTCACAGGCTTACCGCCGGCGAAATCCGTGAAGATGGCTCGGATCATCGGCTCCATCGTGTCCCATACGTCTTCCTGCTCGACGAAGCTCATTTCGATGTCGAGCTGGTAGAACTCGCCCGGCAGCCGGTCGGCGCGCGGATCCTCGTCGCGGAAGCAGGGAGCGATCTGGAAATAACGGTCGAAGCCTGCGACCATCAGAAGCTGCTTATACTGCTGCGGCGCCTGCGGCAGCGCGTAAAAGTTCCCCGGATGAATGCGGCTCGGCACCAGGAAGTCACGCGCGCCTTCCGGCGACGACGCCGTCAGGATCGGCGTCGTATACTCGGTGAAGCCGATCTCGCTCATGCCCCGGCGCATGGCCGAAATGATCTCGGTGCGCTTGACGATGTTGCGATGCAGCGTCTCGCGGCGGAGGTCCAGGAAGCGATATTTCAGGCGCACATCTTCCGGATAATCCGGCTCGCCGAAGACCGGCAGCGGCAGTTCCTTGGCCGCAGACAGAACCTCGATCTCGCGGGCATAGAGCTCGATTTCGCCAGTAGGCATGTTCTTGTTGACGGTTTCGTCGGTGCGGGCCTTCACCGTTCCGTCGATGCGAATAACCCATTCGCCACGCACGGTTTCGGCCGTCTTGAAGGCCGGAGAATCCGGGTCGGCGACGACCTGGGTCATGCCATAGTGATCGCGCAGGTCGATGAACAGCACGCCGCCATGATCGCGGACGCGGTGAACCCAGCCGGAGAGGCGAACGGTGGAGTCGACATCCGACTTGCGGAGAGCGGCACAGGTGTGGCTGCGGTAACGGTGCATCGTCTAATCCTGGAATTGCAGAAAACCACGCAGGCTCGCTTACGGCGCGCGGCATGGTCAAAATCGGGCGGAAAAGCGCATGATGCGCCGGTTTTGTCAAGGCCGCGACGTGTGTTGCGGCGACAACAGTCATGAACGGCCGCTCCCCTGTTGTAGTGAGCTTTGCGAGCCATGTGGCGCAAAAAGAAGGCAAAAGGCCACAAATTGCTACTGTCCCTGGCTGCAAACCGCCGCTAAACAAGGAGCAAGCCGGTATTTCCCTTTAAGTCGCGGCCGCCATCCGGATGCTTCCAGCCCCCAATGTCCCAGATCCGCCCGCTCATCCCGCTTCTCGTCACCGCAGGCATTCTCATCGGCGGTAACGGTTTGCAGGGGACTTTCATTTCGCTGCGCGCGCTCCATGAGGGATTCTCGACCTCGCTGATCGGCCTTGTCGGCGCCGGCTACAATATCGGCTTTGCCATCGGCTGCATCTATGTCAGCCGCATCCTTCGAGCAATCGGCCATATCCGCACGTTCTCGGCGATGGCCGCAATCGCGTCCGCGACGGCGATCTCGATGGTGCTGCTCATCGATCCGTGGTTCTGGTTCCTGATGCGGCTTCTTGCCGGGATCTGTTTCGCGAGCCTTTTTGCGACCGTTGAAAGTTGGCTGAACGCCAGCGTCACCAACGCCAACCGGGCACGCACGCTTTCCGTTTACCGGCTCGTCGACCTCGGCTCCGTCACCGCCGCACAGTATGTGATTCCGGGTGTTGGTATCGGCGGGTTCGAGCTTTTCGCAATCATCTCGATGGCGCTGACACTCTCGCTCGTGCCGATATCCTTTGCCGACCGGTCAAGTCCCGTGCCCCCCGAAGCGATCCGATTCGATGTCAGGGCGCTGTGGAACATCTCGCCGCTCGCGACGGTCGGCTGTATCGTCGTCGGCCTTACGAACGCGGCCTTCCGCTCGCTGGGGCCGATCTATGCCCAGGGCATCGGCCTCTCCGTCACCGCGATCGCGACCTTCATGAGCGCGGGCATCATCGGCGGCGTGGTGCTGCAATATCCGCTCGGGCACTATTCAGACCAGGTCGACCGGCGCCTGATCATCCTGATCGCCACGCTTGGCTCGCTTCTGGCCGGACTTTTTCTCGCCTTCGGCGCGGGCAGCGACGAGTGGCTGAATTTTGCCGGCATCTTCGCCTTTGGCGCTTTCGCGATGCCGCTCTACTCGCTCTGTTCGGCGCATGCCAACGACCATGCGGCGGAGGGACAGCATGCGCTGGTCTCCGCAGGCATGCTCTTCTTCTGGTCGCTCGGCGCGATCATCGGCCCACTCTTCGCCTCCTTCATGCTCGACCTCTTCGGACCGCAGGCGCTCTTCACCTATACCGCCGCAATCCTCGCCCTTTTTATGCTCTACACGCTCCGGCGCATGACGGCACGCGGGCCGGTCCCGGCAGAAGAGCGCGCGCTGCCGTTTCGCAATCTCCTGCGCACGTCGTCCTTCTTCAACAAGCTTGCCGGCGGTCAGCAGCGAGAGGACGCGCCGTAGCGACAGCTGCGGCAAGATGACCTTTTGGACGAATTGCTGATTATGAAAATCAGGTTTAGAAACGCTCCGATCGCTTATCCGCACCACGGGACGTCATGATACCGATGTTCAGCCGCCGAACGTTTCTCCAGGGCTCGGCCGCGCTCGGAGGCGCTTTCGCCTTGGGTGCCGGCGTTGCCGCACGCGCCGTCGCCTCACCCGATCCGCAAATCCTGAGGGCGCAATTCGCTGATGTGAGGATCTCAGCCGATGGCGTGACGCCGAAAATCATGACCTATGGCCTCGATGATACCTCCCACGGAGGCATGCCTCCAGTCTTAAGAATGCGCAAGGGAGAAGCCTACGCGGCGAGACTGGTGAACCATCTCGACGAACCGACCACGGTCCATTGGCACGGCTTGAGGATCGCCAATGCGATGGACGGCGTGCCGGAGATAACCCAGCCCTACGTCTATCCCGGTGACACTTTCGACTATGTCTTCACGCCGCCCGATGCGGGCACGTTCTGGTACCACCCGCATTGCAACACGCTCACACAGATTGGACGGGGGCTAGCGGGCGTTGTCGTGGTCGAGAACCCCGAGGACCCTGCCTTCGACGCCGAAATTGTCCTTAATCTCCGTGACTGGCGGCTCGGCGCGGGCGGCAAGTTCATCGATCCGTTCAAGCCCCGCGATGCGGCGCGGGGTGGCACCTATGGCACGGTGAGGACGACGAACTGGCACCGCGAACCGGTCGTCGAGGCGCCCGCCGGCGGTCTCGTCCGGGTGAGGATTGCCGCCACCGACGTCACGCGCATCTACACGCTGGCGCTCGAAGGCGCGGGGGCGAAGGTAATCGCCCTAGACGGCAATCCGGTCGAAGATCCCTTCCCGCTCGATCGCATCGATATCGGACCAGGGCAGCGCGTCGATCTCGCCGTCCGAATGCCGGAGGGCGAGGGCCAAGGAGCAACGCTTGGCAATTTCCGCGGGTCGCAGCCCTGGACCATCGCAATGTTCCGGGCGGCCGGAACCTCGCTGAAGCGCGACCTGCGCGACATCGCTCCCCTGCCCGCCAATCCGATCGCGGAAGCCGACCTTTCGACGGCGAAACGGATACCGATCGACCTGACGGCGACGGCCGAACACAAGGCGACAGCCTCGATCTGCGGCTCGCTCGGCTATACCTTCTGGGCAATCAACAAGGTTCCGTGGCCGGGAGACACGCCGGATCCGATCGCACCGATCGAGGAACTGAAGCTCGGCAGGAGCTACGTGCTGCAGATTTCCAATCGCACGCCGCACGCGCATCCGATCCATCTGCACGGCCTGAGCTTCCGCATTCTCGCCTCCAACAAGCGGAGCTTCCTGCCGCCGCCGACGGACACTATCCTGCTCCTTCCGGACGAACAGGCGGAAGTGGCGCTGGTTGCGGACAACCCCGGCGATTGGGTGATCCACTGCCACATCATCGAACATCAGAAGACCGGCATGACCGGATATTTCAAGGTGGTCTGACAATTTCGATTGTGACAGCAGCCGCGAAACGATACACGAGAGGGTAAGCCGCATTTCCGCCACAGTGATTAAAAACCCGATGATTCAAACGACAGTAGATTTAGAGGCCGCCTGCAAACAGTTGGCCCAGTCAAGCTATATTACGATCGACACTGAATTCCTGCGCGAAACAACGTTCTGGCCGGAGCTCTGCCTTATCCAGATGGCGAGCCCAGACCTCGCCGTCATCGTGGACCCGATGGCGCCTGGAATCGACCTCTCGCCGTTCTTCGAACTCATGGGCAATTCGGACGTCGTCAAGGTCTTTCACGCAGCCCGCCAGGACATCGAGATCATTCATCATCTCGGCAACCTTATTCCACATCCGCTCTTCGACACCCAGGTGGCGGCAATGGTCTGCGGCTTCGGCGACAGCGTCTCCTACGACCAGTTGGTCAACCGCATCAAGAACGAGCAGATCGACAAGTCGTCGCGCTTTACCGATTGGAGCCGCCGACCCCTCACGGACAAGCAGGTCGACTACGCACTCGCCGACGTCACGCATCTGAGGGATATCTACCAATATCTGACAGCAGAGCTCGCGCGCGAGGGCCGCTCGTCGTGGCTGGCCGAGGAGATGGCGATCCTGGAGAGCCGGGAAACCTATGACCTCCACCCGGACAATGCGTGGCAGCGGCTGAAGATGCGCGTCAAGAAGCCGATCGAACTGGCGGTGCTGCAGAAGGTGGCGGCCTGG
Organism: Sinorhizobium sp. 8-89; assembly: GCF_030124325.1. Classification (GTDB taxonomy): domain Bacteria; phylum Pseudomonadota; class Alphaproteobacteria; order Rhizobiales; family Rhizobiaceae; genus Sinorhizobium. The sequence goes on along the minus strand of NZ_JASKLR010000001.1, from coordinate 692,351 downwards.
CGAGAACGCGAGGCACGCACGCGCAACGTCCCGCGAGGACGGATACTCAAGGACGATGCGATCTATGAGATCGCGCAGCAGCAGCCCAAGGACGCCGAGGCGCTGGGACGGCTCAGAACCGTCCCCAAGGGATGGGAACGCTCCAGCGCAGGCACGGCCGTCGTCGAGGCCGTGAACGAGGCACTTGCGATTCCGAAAGCGGAACTGCCGCGGCTGCCGCGCCAGAACCATGCGCCCGAGGGCGCTGCGGCAGCGGGCGAGATGCTGAAGGTACTGTTGAAGCTCATCGCCGAAAGGGAAGGCGTCGCCGCCAAGATCATCGCTAACAGCGAGGACCTCGACCGGATCGCAGCCGAAGGCGAAAAGGCCGACGTCGCGGCGCTGAAGGGCTGGCGGCGCGAGCTCTTCGGCGAAACGGCGCTGAAGCTCATCAATGGCGAGGTGGCCCTCCGCTTCGTCGACAAGAAGATCGAAGCGATGGAAATCGGCGGCTGAGAGCGAGCCCGATCGCCCGTCGCAGTTGTTGCCCCCTCACCCTAGCCCTCTCCTGCCGTCAGAGAGAGGGGACTTGGGCAGCGCGACATTCCCCTTCTCCCGTCAAAACGCGGAGAAGTCGCGGCAGCGGATGAGGGGTGGAAATGACTCTGCAAACGGATGCTGCCTCTGGGCAGGCTTTCCGCTTCAATCCGGCACCGGCGAAGACAAAACGCCAGGCTGATCCCAAGATCAGGTGTCTCAATGCATTGCGGAGCGGCGTCCGATCCGCGATTGTCCTGTGTATTTTCCGATTCCGAGGCCTCCGTAAATGCGCTGGCGGTTCTCCACGCTCGAGTTGATCCTGCTGCTCCTTGTCGTCGCCAGCAGCGGTGTGGCCTATGCCTGGGTCGTTTACGGCGACGGCGGCCTGATCGGCGCAACCTATGCGCTATTCAGTTGCATGCCGATCCTCGCCTTCGAACGGCGCATCATTTTCCGGCGCCTCTACAGGAAGGTCCACGGCCTTGCGACGCCGGGCTTTCTTCTCTCTTCCATTGCCGTCTATTTCGCGCTCGTCAACGTTGGCTTTGCGGCCGCAGGCTTGCTGCTGCGACTGGCGGGCCATCCGGGGGATATGATCCCATCGCTGAACGTGCTCCTCGTCGCACTGGCAATCTCCGGTCCGATCATCTTCGTCTTGCGGGTGCGGGAACTGCTTGGCCGCGACGTCTTCCTGAACCTGCTCACCGGACGCTACCGCAAGCCGATTCAGGAAGAGCGCGTGTTCCTTTTCGTCGACCTCGCTGGCTCCACGTCCTTCGCGGAGCGGTTCGGCGATCTCAAGACGCAGGAATATCTGGGAAGGCTCTTTGCCACCATGGCCGATCCGGTACTGCGCTTTGGCGGATCGATCGACGACTATATCGGCGATGCGGCGGTGATCACCTGGCCGTTCGACCGCGCCATTGCCGACGCGGCCTGTATTCGTTGCGTGTTCGACATTCTTGACCAGATTGACGCGGATGCTCACCGGTGGCGCAAGGAATACGGCGAGGTTCCAAGCCTTCGCGCCGCATTGCATGGCGGAACGATCGTTGCCGCCGAGATCGGCGTCGACAAGCACAAGATCACCTATTTCGGCGACACGGTGAACACCACTGCGCGCCTCGAAGGCTTTTGCCGGACCTTCGATCGCCAGGTTCTGATTTCTTCCGACCTTCTCAGACGGATGCGGCTGCCGGGCTTCGTGCGCAGCGAAAACCTCGGCGAACAGGAGATCAAAGGCCGCGGCCAGAAACTCGGCGTTTTCGCTCTTCGCGTTGGCGGCCTAACCCACGGCGGGGTGAAGTATTCCGCCGAAGCTAACCGTGTAGCTTTGCCCCCTTCGTGACCTTGTCGACGAGCTTCTTCTCTGCGTGGATCGCGATGCCCGCCACCTTGGCGTTATCGGGCGCTGATCTCGAAAAGACTTCCCGGTTGGCCGCGTCGTGCCCGGTCGAGAACATTTCGTCGACATAGAGCGACGTGCGAACCTCCCTTTCCAACGCGCGTCGCTGAATATTGCCAAGCGTGACCCCGTCTGCCGACAGCACGATGATCGGTTGGATGCTGAGCGCGTTGTAGACATTGCCGGCAGCATCGCGATATGCCTCGCCGATAACTTCCGGCTTCTGCCCGACAATGCCCGTCGCGAGAAAGGCTGTGACGTTCAGCTTCTGCCACAGGGCGAGGTCCTCCCGCAGGATGATTGCAAATTTCGTCTCGAACATTGTGACCACTCATCTCTAGATTCTTTTCGACAATGCTAATGCCCGAAGCGGCTGCCGGTCTTGAACGTTCGAGCAGGATGCCAATGTCATCAAAGCTTCATGGGGCTGTCAGACAAGCATCAACCAGCCGTCATCAAAGGCGCCTATCGGGGACCGGTCCCAGACCTCCAACCCATGGTGAACTTCATGACGAAAGTACTTTTCGCCTCCGCGGCGCTGATTCTCGTGATGGCAACGACGGCGCACGCCGAGGAGAAAGCCTTTCCGGCGACGCTGAAGGCGCATGCCGTCCTTCCGGCCAACACGATCATTGCAGCGCCGGCTGGCGCGGCGGATTATCTCAAGACCTCGGGGAAATTCACCACCGCCGACCGCAAGCGTGCCGTGGAGCTCGGCAGCGTGCCCGGCAAGGACGGCGTTCGCCCGACCGGATTGTCGCTGCCTTTCAACGGTCAGCCGATGCAGGGCTTTTCCGGCATAAAGACGATGCCGGACGGTACCTTCTGGAGCCTTTCCGATAATGGTTTCGGCAACAAGCTGAACTCGACCGACGCCATGCTGATGCTTCACCAAGTGAAGATCGACTGGGACGCCGGCAAGGTCGAAGCGCTGCAAACCGTCTTCCTGTCCGACCCCGACCGCAAGTCTCCCTTCCCGATCGTCATGGAAGGCTCGGCCAACCGCTATCTGACCGGCGCCGATTTCGATGTGGAATCGATCCAGCCGGTCCCCGACGGCTTCTGGGTCGGTGAAGAGTTCGGTCCCTACATCCTGAAATTCGACACGGCCGGCAAACTGACCGATGTCGTCCCGGCCGTTGTCGATGGCAAGTCGGTCATGTCTCCTGACAATCCCACACTGACGCTGCAGGCGGACCCCTCCAAGAAAATGCCTGCCTTCAACCTGAAGCGCTCCGGCGGCTATGAGGGCTTGGCGATGTCCAAGGACGGCAGCAAGCTTTACGGCCTGCTCGAAGGGCCGATCTGGACCGACAATGAATCGGTCAAGCAGGCAGAAGGCAGGCCGGCGCTCAGAATCATAGAACTCGATGTTGCGAGCAAGGCCTGGACCGGGCGCAGCTGGCTCTATCCGCTCGCCGGGGGCGGCGAGGCGATCGGCGACTTCAACATGCTCGACGAGACGACCGCACTGGTGATCGAGCGTGACAACGGGGCCGGCACTGTCGACAAGGCATGCGCAGACCCGAAGGATCCGAAGCCCGACTGCTTCGCGGTCGGCTCCAAGCTCAAGCGCATCTACAAGATCGAGATGACCGACGAAAACGCCGGCAAGGCCGTGCGCAAGATCGGTTACATCGATCTCCTCAAAATCGCCGATCCGGAAAACCGGAAGCGTCAGGGCGGCGGCGACGGCTACTACGACATGCCTTTCGTCACCATCGAGAATGTCGACCGCGTTGATGACGCGCATGTCATCGTCGGCAACGACAACAACCTGCCCTTCTCCGCCGGCCGTGCCATCGACAAGGCGGACGACAACGAGTTCGTGCTGCTCGAAGTCGGCGAGTTCCTGAAAGCCGAATGATATGCAGGCGGCTGCGCGATCAAGCGCAGCCGCCTTTTCACAGGCTGCTGCCTTGGCTGGTCAGTGATCGAAATGGAAGGCGAGCTTCTTTCCCGTCAGCTTGCTGAGCTGCTGGAGACGGCCATCCAGCCGTTCGCCCTCGAAGTCGGAATAGGCCGCCGGGACGACGAATTCGAGGTCGGCATCCGGGCGCGGCGATCGCCGCAAGCCAAGATGGCGCGTTACGCCCGGCATCGATGCCGAGAAAAGATAGGCGACGCGCAGGAGCCCGCCCAGCAGCTTGGCGAGTTCCAGCAGCCGCGGCGTCGTGATTCCCGCGAGGGGCTCGGTGGCGCCGTCATCGTTGAGGCCTTCGAAACGGTAATAGTTCGCAAGGGCGATATAGGCCCGGCCGGCATGCGTAATGCCGGAAAAGGACGAATGCGCAATGATGTTCAGTGCCTGCAGGCCGCGATAGTCCGGATGGGCCCGCCAACTGATGTCCGCGAGCAGGCAGGCGGCTTGGCGGTATCGGCTTTCCTCTTCCGTCTCCTCCACACCGAAATGCGGCACCATGCGCCCGGTCCATTCCGCAAGTTCGCGCGCATGTTCCGGCGAGCGGGCACGCAGGATCGCGATCTCGTCGGCGGCCGTCAACAAGGGATCCTGCGTACGCTCGGCTTCGGAAAGCAGTGAGAAAAGATAACCCTCGCGGACGCCAAGCGCGGAGAAGGAGATTCGCTCCGGCTTCATGATCGAGAGCGCTTCGTGCATCGTCACGGCGCCGAAGGGCAGCAGGCTGCGGCGGCTCTTCGAGATCGTCGCGTAGGCGGCAGGCTTGATGTTCTTCGGCTCGATCACCTCCAGAAGGAGAGACATCGCCTCGTCGTAGGAAATCTCGTAACCCTGCATCATATGCAGCGGGTAGTCGCGCGCTTCCATATGAAGCTTGGCGATGGATCGCCATGTACCGCCAACGGCATAGAACGTGCGTCCCGCGCCGCCCTTCAGTACGGCCGCGTCTTTCATGAACTTGCGCACCCATGTCCGCGCCTTCGCCAGCGAACCATTGCTGTGTTCAAAGAGACGGATGCCGCCGAGCGGCAAGGTGATGCCTTTGCCGATGCGCTTGCCATTCACATCGACGAGCTCGAGCGATCCGCCGCCGAGGTCGCCGACGATCCCGTCGGGATCGTGATAGCCGCTGACGATGCCCATGGCAGAGAAATAGGCCTCCTCTTCGCCGCTGAGGATGCGAACCTTGCATGCGAGGATGGCCTCGGCCTTTTCGATGAAAGACGGGCCGTTGGAGGCTTCGCGCGCGGCGGCCGTCGCCAGCGCGTACATCGTGGTGGCGCGCGCCTGATCGGACAGCGCGCGAAAACGGTGCAACGCCCTTAGAGCCCGCTCGACGTTCTCCTCCGCCATCCGGCCGGTCGCATCGATGCCCTTGCCGAGGCCGCACATCACCTTTTCGTTGAAAAGAACCGCGGGCGAGCGGCTTAGCCCCTCGTAAATGACAAGGCGAATAGAGTTGGAACCGATATCCACAACGGAGACCGGGCGGATGCCGGGCAAACGCCCCTGCGCTTCAGATTCTACCATGCAATTCCAGTTTACTTGCGCCAACCGCTTTTCCAGCCGGCAATCAGCTTTGGTGCACTGGATTTCAGAGCCTCACCCCGACCCGAGAGGCTGGGGTTGGTCATGAAATAATGCTGCGCATTGAACGGCTCCGCATCCTTGCCGACTTCCATGCGACGCGACGTGCCGTCCGGAAGGATCTCGTAGCTCTGCTGGTTGTCGATGAGATTGCCCAGCATGATCTGCGAAAGAACCTGTTCATGCACAGTCCGGTTGATGAGAGGCACAAGCGTCTCGACCCGCCGGTCCAGATTGCGCGGCATCATATCCGCCGAGCCGATATAGACAAGTGCATTTTCGGACGGAAGGCCATGACCATTGCCGAAGCAGAATATGCGCGAATGCTCAAGGAAGCGGCCGACGATCGACTTGACACGGATGTTGTCGGACAGGCCGGGCACCTGCGGACGCAGGCAGCAGATGCCACGCACGACGAGATCGATTTCGACACCGGCGCGACTGGCCTCGTAAAGCGAATCGATGATTTCCGGATCGACAAGCGAATTCATCTTCATCCAGATCGCAGCAGGACGGCCCGCCTTTGCATGCCCGATCTCTTCCTCGATATGCTTGAGGATGCGCGGGCGCAGCGTGTGCGGCGAGACCGCCAGCTTCATACCCGCTTCCGGCTCGCCATAGCCGGTGATGAAATTGAAGATGTTCGCCATGTCGTGGGCGATTACGGGATTGCAGGTGAAAAACGACAGGTCGGTGTAGATCTTTGCGGTGACCGGGTGGTAGTTGCCGGTGCCGAGGTGGCAATAGGTCCTGAGCTTGCCCTCTTCACGGCGCACGACCATCGACATCTTGGCATGCGTTTTCAGTTCGATGAAACCGAAGACGACCTGAACGCCGGCACGCTCCAGGTCGCGCGCCCAGCGGATGTTCGCCTCTTCATCGAATCGCGCCTTGAGCTCAACAAGCGCCGTCACGGACTTTCCGGCTTCCGCGGCGTCGATCAACGCACGCACGATCGGGCTGTCGTTCGATGTGCGGTAAAGGGTCTGCTTGATTGCGAGCACGTCCGGATCGCGCGCTGCCTGCAGCAGGAACTGCACCACGACATCGAACGATTCGTAGGGGTGATGGACGACCATGTCCTTTTCCCGGATCGCTGCCAGGCAATCGCCCGCATGTTCGCGCACACGTTCCGGAAAGCGCGGATTGTAGGGCTCGAAGCGCAGATCTTCGCGGGGCGCCTTGGTGATTTCCGAGAGCGTGTTGAGCGCAAGGAGTCCGGGCAGAACCGCGATACGGTTTTCAGGGACCCCGAGTTCCTGCACCACGAACTGGCGCAACGACGCGGGCATCTCGGAGTCCGTCTCGATGCGGATCACAGAACCACGACGCCGGCGCTTGAGCGCCGTCTCGAAGAATCGAACAAGGTCTTCTGCTTCTTCCTCCACTTCGATATCGCTGTCACGAATGATGCGGAACGTGCCCGAACCCTGCACCTCGTAGCCCGGGAACAGGCGGTCGATAAACTGGCTGACCACGTCCTCGAGCGTGATGTAGCGGATGACGTTCTTCACGTCCGGCAGTCGGACAAAGCGGTCGAGCGCCACCGGAAGGCGCAACAGGGCGGTCATCGGCTCGCGGCCCGTCTTGCTGACGAGCTGGAGCCCGATCGAAAAGCCGAGATTGGGGATGAACGGGAAGGGATGCGCAGGATCTATCGACAGCGGCGTGAGCACGGGGAAGATCGACTGGTCGAATTCGTTGGCGAGCCAGCTGCGATCCTGGGCGGACAACGAAGCGGGGCGGACGATAAGGATGTCTTCCTTCGCGAGATATTGCTGCAGTACGGCGAGCGACGCCTGCTGCTCCATCTGAAGATTGTCGATTTCCTTGAGGATATCGTCGAGCTGCTCGGCGGGCGTCTTGCCGTCGGGGCTGCGAAGGACAATTCCCTGACGCACCTGGCCTTCGATACCGGCGACGCGAACCATGAAGAACTCGTCGAGGTTGGCGGCCGAAATCGACAGGAAGCGCACACGCTCCAACAAGGGGTGCGCCGTGTTCAGCGTTTCCTCGAGGACACGACGGTTGAATTGAAGCCAGGAGAATTCGCGATTGATGAACCGCTCGGGGCTCGTCAGGAGGTCTATCTGCTCCGCAGGCGCCTCGAGTTCGGTGATTGCAGACGTCGCGTTATCCATGCCCATCAGACCCCATTACTCAAACCGCACGAGCTACCCCACTTTGACGACGGAACTGTGACAGTCAATCGGACAGGCGGGGATTTCCAAGCTCCGCCAGCACTTCCGCCGCCAGGCTGCGTGTCAGCCGTGTGCCACGGGCCAGCGCCAGGTGATCCAGTCGCTCGACGATCGTCTGGGCGGATTCCAGCGAGCGCTCCATGCGCGCCACGATATAACCGACGAGGCGCTCATCGACGAAAAGCTGACGGTCGGCGAAAAGCTTGACGAGCACCTGCGTCAACAGCTCGTCGTCCGGCTCGCCGATTTCGACGACCGTCGCAGCCTTCAGGCGCGAGCGGAGATCAGGAAGCGTCACCGGCCACGACATGGGCCACAGGCGTGATGTCATCAGCAACGCGGTGCCGTGCTCGCGCACGCTGTTGATGACATGGAAGAGTGCTGTATCGTCAAATCCCTGGCGATCGGCATCCTCGAAGAGAACCGCCTTGCTGGCCGCGATATCGGCCGCATCAGAGCCGGCGACAGGATGAATCGCCTCGGCTCCCGCCTTTTCCCGCCAGATGCTCGCGAGGTGCGACTTTCCGGAGCCGACCGGCCCGGCGATGATGACCACCGGCGACGGCCAATCGGGCCAATGGTCGACGATGGCGATGGCCGCACTCAGCCGGTCGGAAACGAGCAGATCCTCGCGGCCGGTTGCCGGATCATGGCCGAAGGTGAGCGGCAATTGTTCGAACGGACGTCTTGTCATGCTGTACTCTGGACAATGGCGTGACTCAGCCGGGTTCATGGCCTTCCGGCTGCTTCTTCGCGGCTGTCCTATGCCCGTGATAGAGATCACTATCAAGGTACCGCTGTATGCCGAAGCGAACAAGGACCCCGATAGCGGCGGCGGCCGGCACGGCGACGAGAAGGCCGACGAAGCCGAACAGGGCGCCGAAGGCAAGCAGAGCGAACATCAGCCAGACAGGGTGAAGACCGACACTCTTGCCGACCAGTTTCGGCTGCAGGATGTTGCCTTCGAGGAACTGTCCGCTGAAGAAGATAACCAGGACCAGCAGGATCATAATATAGTCCGGCCAGAACTGGACGAGCGCTACGCCGACAGCCAGCACGAGCCCCACCATCGAACCGACATAGGGGATGAAGCTTATCATGCCGGCGAAAAAGCCGATCAACAGCCCGAAATTGAGGCCGACGAGCGAAAGGCCGATGGCATAGTAGAGACCGAGGATGATGCACAGCGAACCTTGGCCGCGGACGAAGCCGGCAATGGTCGTGTTCATGTCGCGGGCGATCTGGCGGACGACGTCGACATAGTCGCGCGGCACCCAGCTGTCGACCTTGTCGACCATGCGATCCCAGTCGAGCAGCAGATAGAACGCCACCACCGGAGTGATCACGAAGAGCGAAAGGATGTCCAGCAGCGCCATGCCGGAGTTCCACAATTGCTGGAACAGCGTGCCGAGGAAGCTTGCACCCTGTTCAAGCAGCTTGGCCGAATTCTGCTTGATCTCCGTCATCTGACCCGCAAGCCAGTCCGGAAGCAGAGTCGATTGGCTATCCGTGATGAAGGCCTGAAGCCTGGCGATGTAGTCGGGCATCTTCTGAATGAAGTCGGCCGCTTGCGTGAAGATCAACGGGATGACGATCATCAGCGACAGCGCCAGGACGACAACAAAAGCGACAAGAATGACGATCGTCGCCATCAACCGGCTGAGGCCAAGACGCTGCAGCCGGTCGGCGACCGGATCGAGGAAATAGGCGAGCGCCATGCCGGCGAGGAACGGCAGCAGGATCGAGCTGAAGAGCGTCAGGAAGGCGATGAAGCCGGCGAGCACCAGCAGCCAGAAGACGACCTGGCGCTTGAGACTCACACTGCTGACCTGACTGCCCATGGCGCTCCCCGTACCGCGTCGGGCGCAAGTGCGCCTCGCGTTCCATCCATGTGGACGAGATAGGGCGCGGCGCGCGCGCAGGTCAACCCCGGCGCCATGCAAACAGGGGAAATCGCCCCTCGCCGGTCGAAACGCGGTGGGGATGCGGGGCAAAACGGCAAAAAAAGGCGGCAAGCACCGGCTGTTGGCTTGCACTCCTTGTCCCGCCGTGCCAATCGCATCCGCAATATGCGACGAGCCTTGGAGAATGAGCATGAGCCAGTCGGGCAAGAACGGCCTCACCTATAGCGACGCAGGCGTCGATATCGATGCCGGCAACCTGATGGTGGAGAAGATCAAACCCCATGTGCGCTCCACGCGGCGCCCGGGCGCCGATGGCGAGATCGGCGGTTTCGGCGGTCTCTTCGATCTCAAGGCTGCGGGCTTCACCGATCCGGTTCTGGTGGCCGCGAACGACGGCGTCGGCACCAAGCTCAAGATCGCGATCGATGCCAACAAGCACGACACCGTCGGCATCGATCTCGTCGCCATGTGCGTCAACGATCTTGTCGTACAGGGCGCGGAGCCACTGTTCTTCCTCGACTATTTCGCGACCGGCAGGCTCGATCCTGACCAGGGCGCCGCGATCGTCGCCGGCATTGCCGCTGGCTGCCGCGATGCGGGCTGCGCGCTGATCGGCGGCGAGACGGCCGAGATGCCGGGCATGTATTCCGGCGGTGACTACGACCTCGCCGGCTTCGCCGTCGGCGCGGCGGAACGCGGTCAGCTGCTGCCGGCGGGCGACATTGCCGAAGGGGATGTCATCCTCGGCCTCGCCTCCTCCGGCGTGCACTCGAACGGCTATTCGCTGGTGCGCAAGATCGTTGCGCTTTCGGGTCTGGCCTGGGACGCGCCCGCCCCCTTCGGAGAAGGCACGCTTGCCGATCTCCTGCTGACGCCGACCCGCATCTACGTGAAGCCGCTCCTGAAGGCGATCCGCGAGACCGGCGCCATCAAGGCACTCGCGCACATCACCGGCGGCGGGTTCCCCGAAAACATTCCGCGCGTTCTGCCGAAGCACCTCGCCGCAGAGATCGACCTTGACGCGATCAGATCGCCGGCCGTCTTCTCCTGGCTTGCCACGACCGGCGGCGTTGCCGCCAACGAGATGTTGCGGACCTTCAACTGCGGCGTCGGCATGATTGCCGTCGTTCCGGCGGCGGAAGCAAAAAAGGTCGCGGCGGTACTTACCGGTGAAGGCGAGACGGTCTTCACGCTCGGCCGCATGGTCGCGCGTGCCGAGGGCACCGCGGGCACCATCTACAAGGGCAGCCTCTCTCTATGAGCACGACGACGGCTAAGAAACGGGTCGTCGTCTTCATTTCCGGCGGCGGCTCGAACATGCTTTCGCTGGCAAAGGCAGCGGCGGAGCCGGACTTTCCGGCCGAAATCATTGCGGTGATCGCCGACAAGGCCGAAGCTGGCGGCCTGGCCAAGGCGGAGGCCCTCAGCATCCCGACATTTTCATTCGCCCGAAAAGACTTCGTCAGCAAGGAAGCGCACGAAGCCGCGATCCTCAACGAGCTTGATCGGCTTCACCCGGACATCATCTGCCTCGCCGGTTACATGCGGCTGCTTTCGGCAACGTTCATACAGCGTCACGAAGGCCGCATCCTCAATATTCATCCATCGCTTCTGCCGCTGTTTCCCGGGCTCCACACGCATCAGCGGGCGATCGACGCCGGCATGAGGCTTGCCGGCTGCACTGTTCATTTCGTGACCGAAGGCATGGACGACGGCCCAATCATCGCGCAGGCCGCGGTCCCGATCCTCGCCGGCGACACGGCTGAAACGCTTGCCGCACGGGTCCTGACCGTCGAGCACAAGACCTATCCGATGGCGCTGAGGCTCGTCGCCGAGGGCAAGGTCGAGATGAAAGGCGGGCGCGCCGCGAGCCACGCGGTCGGCGAGGCATCGGGAATGCTCATTTCCCCCGCAATCTGAGAAAACGATAATCTATCGTGAAATAGAAGCTCGGTTGAGCATCGCCCATTGCAGCAGCATGATGGTTTTCGCGTCGCAGATCTCGCCTGTGCCGATCATTGCCACCGCGTCCTCGAAGGCAATTTCGAGAACTTCGATGTCTTCGCCCTCGTGGACCAGCCCGCCGCCTGCGGCCACTTTCTTCGACGCGTCGATAAGTCCGACGAAAAAGCTCGTTCGTTCCGTCAGTGAGCCGGGGCTCATATAGGCGTCGAAGAGATGGGTGGCGCTTTCGATGCGGTAGCCGGTCTCTTCCATCGCTTCGCGGCAGATCGCCACTACCGGCTGCTCGCCGTCGAGGAGGCCGGCCGGCGCTTCGATCAAATATCCCGGCTCGCCCTGCAGGAATACCGGAATGCGAAGCTGACGGACAAGGACGACCAGCTGCCGTTCCGGATCGAAGAGCAGGATCGTTGCGGCGCGACCATGATCATGGATCTCGCGGACCAGCCGGGCTGTTTGACCGTTGGACATTTCCTGTTCAAGCGTGACTTCTTCGAGGCTGATGAAGCCTTTCCAGAGGGCCTTGCGATCGATGATCCGGACGCGCGGGTCGGCATGCTTCGCCATGAGAGATCCTTGTTGGACGAGGAATTCGGTTGCAGAATCTGACGAGCCGTAGCCGCTCGACCAATCTTCAGGCCCGACGCACCCAGACCCGATTGTCGTGGAAGGCTGCGCCGCCGTAGGGCGCGACTGCATCGGCGCCGGTCAGGACATTGATCCCCTCGCCGTCCAGATGGGCTCCGTTCGGCCAAAGCCCTTCGGCGATGACGACACCACGGCGTGCCCCGCCGCCGATCCTGGCGTGCAACCGGATCTCGCCGCGATCATTGCCGAGCCTGACGACGTCGCCGTCGGCAATGCCGAGCGCGGCTGCGTCTTCCGCGTGGATCATGACTTCCGGCCGCCCCTCCTTCTGAATGGACGACGACGTTTCGGCGAACGTCGAGTTCAGGAACGACCGCGCCGGCGACGTCGCCAGTCTGTATGGATGGCGTTCGTCGGCCACTTCGATCACATCGACATGATCAGGAAATTCCGGCAGCCTGCCGTGCGGGCCTTGCGGCCCCATCGATTTCGGTGGCCGGTTGGGCGCCGGCGTGCCGGTCCAATCGGCCTTGAAACGGAACTTGCCGTCCGGATGGCTGAAGCCGTTGAGAAAATGCGCCTCCTCGAAAGCCGGCTGGCAATCCAGCCACCTCTCCTCTTTCATCCGCTCGTAACCGATGCCGTAATTGGACAGCAGTTGATCGATATGCTGCCGTTCGGTGAGCCCAAAGCCTGGGCGGTCGGAAACGCCGAGGCGCTTTGCCAGCTCCTCGATGACGAAGAGATTGGTGCGCACTGTCGGCGGCGGTTCGACGACCTTCGGTCCGATCAGAATATGCTGGTGACCCCCACCGCGATAAAGATCGTCGTGCTCCAGGAACATGGTGGCGGGCAGCACGATGTCCGCGAGCCGCGCGGTGTCGGTCATGAACTGCTCATGCACGGCAACGAAGAGGTCATTGCGCAGGAAGCCCTGCTTCACCAGCCGCTGCTCGGGCGCGACGTTGACGGGGTTGGTGTTCTGGATGAGAAGCGCGGTCACGGGCCCGCGACGACGCAGCGCCTCGGCATCGCCGATCAGCACACGGCCGATCTGCGACTGGTCGAGCATCCGCACGTCGGGATCGTGGAACGCGGAACCGAGGAGTTCGCGCTTGTCCAGCTTGAAGATGTCGTTGTTCGAATGGAACGCGCCGCCGCCTTCATGCTTCCAGGACCCGAGCACGGTGGCGACCGAAGCCGCCGCATGGATGGCGACGGAGCCGTTGCGCTGGCGGGTGAAGCCGTAGCCCAGACGGAAATAGGTCTTGGGCGTCGTCCCCACGAGCTTGGCGAAGGCTTCGATTTCCTCCACCGGCAGGCCGGTGATGGCCGAAGCCCAGTCCGGGCCACGTGTCTTGAGATGCGCTTCGAGGCCCGCGGGATCGTCAGCGAACTTCGCCATGTAGGCGCGATCGGCATAGCCGTCACGGAAGGCGATGTGCATAACCGCGCAGGCGAGCGCGGCATCCGTGCCCGGTTTCAGCACGAGCCCCATATCGGCTTGCTTGACGGTCGGGTTCTCGTAGACGTCGATGACGACGATCTTGGCGCCGCGGTCCTTGCGCGCCTTGACCGCATGGGTCATGACGTTGACCTGCGTCGCGACCGCATTGGTGCCCCAGATCACGACGCAGTCGGCCTTTGCCATCTCGCGCGGGTCGGGGCCGCGCAAGACTCCGGTCGCCATCGTGAAGCCGGTCCAGGCCATGTTCGTACAGATCGAGCCGAAGAAGCCGGAATAGCGCTTAGCATGGCGCAGCCGCTCGATGGAGTCGCGCTGGACCTGTCCCATCGTGCCTGCGTAGAAATAGGGCCAGATCGCCTCGGGACCGTGCTTCTGCTCGGCCTTGACGAACTGATCGGCGATCTCATCGAGCGCCGCTTCCCAGGAAATCTCCTGCCAGCTCCCGTCGCCCTTGGCGCCGGTGCGGCGCTGCGGCACCATCAGCCGGCCGGGGTGGTAGATGCGCTCGGCGTAGCGCGCGACCTTCGCGCAGATGACGCCGGCGGTGTAGCTGTTTCCAGCCGCGCCGCGAAGGCGGCCGATCTGGCCTTCGGCCGTCAGGTCGATTTCAAGCGCACAGGCTGATGGACAATCGTGCGGACAGACCGAATAGCCGATCGATTTTTCTGCTTTGATGGGGGTCGCAACGTTCATGGCTTTTCTATATGGCATCCGCTAGAGGGCAAAAAGCCCCATTCGCCATCCATCGAAACAATTGATCATAGCCATCGGCGGCGCTCATGAACTACCGGCACATCTATCACGCAGGCAATTTCGCCGACGTCCTGAAACATGCGGTGCTGGCGCGGCTCGTCACGTATCTCAAGCAAAAGGACAAGGCCTTCCGGGTGCTCGACACGCATGCGGGCATTGGGCTCTATGACCTTTCGAGCGAAGAGGCGCAGAAGACTGGAGAATGGCGGGACGGCATCGGCCGATTGCTCGACGCGGAACTCCCTGCTCCGATCGCCGCAATCCTTGAACCCTATCTCGCGGCCGTTCGCGATCTCAATCCCGGCGGCGGCCTCACTTACTATCCCGGGTCACCGAAGCTCGTCCGCATGCTGTTCCGCCCTCAGGACCGGCTTTCGGCGATGGAACTGCATCCGGACGACTACGAGACGCTGCACCGCCTGTTCGATGGCGACTTCCAGAGCCGCATCACGAAGCTCGACGGCTGGCTGGCGCTTGGCGCTCACCTGCCACCGAAGGAAAAGCGCGGCCTCATTCTCGTCGATCCTCCGTTCGAGATGGAGGCCGAATACGAGCGGCTTGCCGAGGGACTCGCGAAAGGCTACCGCCGCTTCGCCAGCGGCATCTTCTGCCTCTGGTATCCTCTGAAGAAAGGCGCACCGATAAAGGATTTCCACGCGGCGTTGAAAGCGCTGGAGATTCCGAAAATGCTCTGCGTGGAGCTCGCGGTACGCAGCGATCGCGACACCACGGGGCTTACGGGGTCGGGTCTGGTCATCGTCAACCCGCCCTTCACGTTGAAGAGTGAACTCGATGTCCTGCTGCCCTTTCTGAAAACACATCTGGCTCAGGATCGCTTCGCGTCGGCCCGCTGCTTCTGGCTGCGCGGCGAAGCGTCTCTCAACCCGGGGCCTTGACGGATCCATGGCGAAGGCGTCAATCTCCTGAAAGGATTCAGGGAGATGGCCATGACTCGTACGCTTGCCGCATCGCTTCTGCTCTCGCTTTCCCTCACCACCGCTGCTGCCGCCGCCGACTATATCGGGGAGCCTGCACCCCATGCAGCCTATGCTACCGGCGCCTGCAGCAACGCCTCAGTTTTGGGTTTCATTACCCGACGCTTCGACTACAAGGCCGCGAACTACCTTCATGCCAATCTCGCCATCGCCGAGATTCGCGACATGGGCCAAAATCGCTTCGAGCCGCGTGACTACACGCACCTCGTCGAGCGTGAATATTGCTATGCGACTGCCGTGATGACCGATGGCGTACGGCGTCCCCTCTGGTATCTGATCGAGCGGCCGTGGGGCTTTGCCGGTGTCGGCAGGAGTATCGAGTTCTGCGTCGGCGGCCTCGATCCCTGGTATGTCTACGGCGCCCACTGCGCTTCGCTTCGTTGAGAGCGGTGAAAAGGCTGCTGTCGGCGCTCGTCGGCGTTCTGACGATCGCCGCCTGCAGCGATGAAGGTGCAGAGAAAGCCGCCCCGAACTCCGGAACCGGCGGGACGAAGACTGTTGCGGCAGCTCCGGTTCCCGTCGGCAGAGGCTTCGACTTTTACGTCCTTTCCCTGTCCTGGTCGCCCACCTGGTGCGGCAGCAACGATCCGTCCGGAAAATCTGATCAATGCGAGGCCGGCAGTCGTCGCGGCCTCATCGTGCACGGGCTCTGGCCACAGAATGAGAAGGGCTATCCGGAATATTGCCCGACCCGGCAATCGGACCGCGTACCGGAATCGCTCGGCCGGCAATATCTAGACCTCATTCCCTCAATGGGACTGATTGGCCATCAGTGGCGCAAGCACGGCACCTGCTCGGGCCTCAGCCAGGCAGACTATTTCGCTGTGGCGCGCGCCGCGCGCGAACGGCTCACGATCCCGCCGGAACTTGCATCGACGGAAGGATCGCGAGATCTCCCGGTATCAACGATCGAAGCGGCGCTGATCGGGAAAAATCCCGGCATGACGCCAGAGATGATCGCTGTTACCTGCGAAGCCAGGCTTCTCGAAGAAATCCGAATCTGCTTCGACAAGACGCTGAATTTCATGGCGTGCCCCGAAGTGGATCGCCAAGCCTGCAGAAGGGGCGCGGTTTCCCTTCCCCCTGCCCCATGACAACGGAAAGATGTCGAATGAAGATACTCTATTCGCCTGCCTCCCCCTACTCGAACAAGGTCCGCATGGCCGCGCATCATCTCGGCCTCGACGCAGAAAGCGTGTTGACGGACACGAACGCCAACCCACCGGAATTGATCGGCAACAATCCGCTCGGCAAGATTCCGACCCTGATTACTGCGGACGGCAAGGCGATCTACGACAGCCGGGCAATCATGCATTTCCTCGACCGCGAAACCAAGGGCAAGCTCTATCCGAAAAACGCGGGCAAACGTACCGAAGTGGAAATCTTCGAGGCGCTTTGCGACGGTGTTTGCGACAGCCTGCTGGCGATCGTCTACGAGAAGCGCTTTCACCCGCCGGAGAAGGTGCATCAACCCTGGATCGATCGGCAATGGGAAAAGGTCGAGCGTGGGCTGGATTACTTGAACGCCAACCTGCCCAAGACCGGCGGCAAGCTCAATGCGGGACATTTCGCGCTGGCAGCCCTGTTGCGCTACATCGAATTGCGTTTCGCCGGCGAGTGGCAGCGAGGGCGGCCGAAGCTCAAGAATTGGCCGGCGAAGTTCGAGAAGCACTTTCCGGATTATTCCAATTTCAAGGCATAAAAAAAGGCCGGGTCACCCCGGCCTTTTCGCTGATGCTATGTCAGCCGATCAGAACTTGACGCCCATACCAACGCGGACGCTGTGCTCGTCATAACCAGACGTAACGGTGCTGCCGCCAACATTAAAGTCCTTGGAGGCAAAGTCGGTGTAACGATATTCAACGCGCGCGGTGATGTTGTCAGTGACAAAGGTTTCCGCGCCGGCACCGGCCGTCCAGCCAACCATCGTATTCTTGTCGGAACCGTCCGGGGTCGAAAGCTTGGCCTTGCCGACGGCGAGACCGGCCGTACCATAGAGGAGAACCGGGTTCACATCGACGCCCACACGGCCACGGATCGAGCCGTTGACACCCTGCTCGACGCGACGGCCGCTGGAGTGAGAATCGTTGCCGGCATAGCCGATATCGGCTTCACCGCCGTATACGATCTGGCCGCTCTGCACGTTGTAACCGCCGTAAAGACCGCCGCCGAAACCAGCGGAGGTGTTGCTGCCCGTGGCGTCAGCCTCGCCATGGTGCCAGTCGGCCGTGCCGCCGACATAGGCGCCCGACCAGTCCTTGGTCGCCGGTTCGGTGTATTCGGCGGCCGGAGCAGCCGGTACTTCGTCGACGACGTCTGCGGCGTGGGCGGCCTGCAAGGCAACGAAAGCCATGGCCGAAGCCATGAGGGTGGTGGTCAGCGTACGCATACTATTCTCCTTTTCAACCGATGCTCCGACGCAATTGTATCTCTGCGGAACACCAGACATTCTGTGATTAACCCGCCCGGTTGACCGGAAATTGGCCAGAAAATGCGGAATCTCAAGAGCTAAATTGTGAAATTTTAGCGGCACGAACACGGCCGAAATTGGATGTTGCCTTCACGACACAGGGTATTTGTTAACCATAGTTTTAGATTAACGAAATCTATACTATGACACTTCGAAATAATACAATTTATCCGCTTTGAATTAATTTTTCTGAAATGATTCCACGGGGAGAGTTTCAGGCCGGCCATTCTTGCCTATATCTTCGTCCAGCCAGAACAGGATTCGAGGGACGGGAAAAAGTTGACGAGAACACTCAAGGCGGCGCTCGTAACCGGCGGCGCCCGACGCATAGGCAAGGCAATAGTCGAGGATCTGGCCGCGCACGGCTTCGCAGTCGCCATCCATGCGAACGGCTCATTCGCCGAAGCAGAAGCGCTGGCGAAGAGTCTCGCCGCGAATGCGGTCAAAGCTGTCGCTCTGAAGGCGGAACTCACCGATTCCGCCGCCGCGTCCCGGGTCATCGCTGAGGCGACTGCCTTGCTTGGTCCGCTCGACCTGCTCGTCAACAACGCCTCGGTCTTCAAGAAGGACAGTCTGGATGCGTTCGACGAAGAGGTCTGGGAGCGCCACTTCGCGCTGCACGTCAAGGCTCCTTCTCTGCTTGCGCGCGACTTTGCCCGGCAGCGTCCGGACGATGTTTCCGGCCTTATCATCAATGTCATAGACCAGCGCGTCTGGTCTCCAAATCCGCGCTTTTATTCCTATATGCTTTCCAAGTCGGCGCTGTGGACGGCGACCCAGACTATGGCACAGGCGCTTGCCCCGCACATTCGCGTCAACGGCATCGGACCGGGGCCGACACTGCCGAACGAACGGCAGAAACAGAGCGACTTTCAGGCGCAGGTCGACGCACTGATCCTCAAGCGCGGTCCGGCGCTCGACGAGTTTGGACGCGCGATCCGCTTCCTTTTCGACACGCCGTCGGTTACCGGACAGATGATCGCGCTTGACGGCGGCCAGCATCTTGCCTGGGAGACGCCGGATATTCGGGAGATAGTGGAATGAACGGGCAGACGCCCACCAATGGCGGCATCCTTTACGACGGCAGCGAGACCGATGAAGACGACGATCTGCTCGAGGTGACGGAAGGTGAGCGGCCGGCGCCAGCGATCGACTGGGCGGAGAACCGCGCCGAGACGCAGGGCCTCAAGGGCGCGGACCTCATTCAGGCCTTCGTCAAGCTTTTGCCGAACGGCCCGGGCGTCTACCGCATGTTCAACGACGCCGGCGACGTGCTCTACGTCGGCAAGGCCCGCAGTCTCAAGAAACGGGTGAGCAACTACGCCCAGGGCCGCGGCCACTCCAACCGCATCGCGCGGATGGTTCGCGAGACTGCGAACATGGAGTTCGTGACGACACGGACCGAGATCGAGGCGCTGCTGCTCGAAGCCAACCTCATCAAGCGGCTGCGTCCGCGCTTCAACGTGCTGTTGCGCGACGACAAGTCGTTTCCCTATATCGTCGTCACCGGCGACAGCAGGGCGCCGGCGCTCTTCAAGCATCGCGGGGCACGCAGCCGCAAGGGAGATTACTTCGGCCCCTTCGCATCGGCCGGCGCCGTCGGACGAACGATCAACTCGCTGCAGCGCGCCTTTCTTCTGAGGACCTGCACGGACAGCGTCTTCGAGACGCGCACACGCCCTTGCCTGCTCTACCAGATCAAGCGCTGTTCGGCGCCTTGCACCGGCGAAATCAGCGATGCCGACTATGCCGAGCTCGTTCGTGAGGCAAAGGACTTTCTCTCCGGCAAAAGCCAGGCCGTGAAGGCAACAATCGCTGCCGCCATGAGCGAAGCCTCGGAGAACCTCGATTTCGAGCGTGCCGCACTCTACCGCGACCGCTTGGCGGCGCTCAGCCATGTGCAGAGCCACCAGGGCATCAATCCGGCGGGCGTTGAGGAGGCGGACGTCTTCGCGATCCATCACGAAGGGGGGATTTCCTGCATCCAGGTTTTCTTCTTCCGCACTGGACAGAACTGGGGCAACCGCGCCTATTTCCCGAAAGCCGACCCGTCGCTTCCTTCGTCGGAGGTGCTCAGCGCCTTTCTCGCCCAGTTCTACGACGACAAGCCCTGCCCCCGGCAGATCCTGCTCTGCGAGGCCGTCGAGGAGCAGGAACTGCTCGGCCAGGCGCTTAGCGAGAAATCCGGCTACAAGGTATCGATCCTGGTTCCGCAGCGCGGCGAGAAGAAGGATCTCGTCGATCACGCGCTCGCAAATGCGCGCGAGGCCCATGGCCGCAAGCTTGCCGAGACCGCGTCGCAATCGCGGCTGCTCGAAGGTTTTGCCAAGACTTTCCAGCTGGAACAGGTGCCACGCCGCATCGAGATCTACGACAATTCGCACATCATGGGGACAAACGCCGTCGGCGGCATGGTCGTCGCCGGTCCCGAAGGTTTCGTCAAAGGCCAGTATCGCAAGTTCAACATCAGATCGACCGACATCACGCCGGGCGATGACTTCGGCATGATGCGCGAGGTCATGACGCGGCGCTTCTCGCGCCTGCTGAAAGAGGAAGGCAAGCCCGACCGCAACGCCGAACCAGGCGATGACGGCGCATTCCCGGCCTGGCCGGACGTCATCCTGATCGACGGCGGCCAGGGCCAGATGACCGCGGTCCGCGCAATTCTCAAGGAACTGGACGTTGAGGATTGCGTGACCGCGATCGGCGTCGCCAAGGGTGTCGATCGCGACGCCGGCCGCGAGCGCTTTTTCGCCGAGGGGCGCGAAAGCTTTGCGCTGCCGCCGCGCGATCCGGTTCTCTATTTCATTCAGAGACTGCGCGACGAAGCACACCGTTTCGCCATCGGCTCGCACCGCGCCCGGCGGAAAAAGGAGATGGTCAAGAACCCGCTCGACGAAATCGCGGGTATCGGGCCGACGCGCAAGCGCGCTCTGCTTACCCATTTCGGTACGGCCAAGGCGGTCTCCCGGGCCGGCATTAACGACCTGATGGCCGTCAATGGCATCTCGGAGGCCGTCGCCCGACTCGTCTACGAGCATTTTCACGAGGACAGCGTGAAATAACTGCCCACAGGAGCCGCGCGCCTGATCAGACACGCAAAGGCCGCTGTACCGCTTTGAACTGCTGCGGGATTTTGTCCTCAAACCGATCCAGTGGCGGCGCAAATTCAGGCTGCGTTCAGATGAAATCCGCCAAATATGACAACCGTTGTGCAATGCCCTGTTGACCTTATGGTCGCAAAGTCATTCTGTACACATGAAACCCAGAGGGGATGGGAAAGGTGGCCGCCGCTCCTTTCGCGTGCTGCTCTGCAGTCGTCCAGAGAAACCGAGTTCATGTCAACGCCCATTGCCTATAGTGTCCCGAACCTGCTCACCTATTTCCGCATCCTGATCGTGCCGCTGATCGTGCTTTGCTTCTTCATCGAGGGCCGGCTGTACAGCTCGGACTTCGCGCGGTGGACCGCGCTTGTCCTGTTCGTCACGGCGTCGATCACGGATTTCTTCGACGGCTATCTCGCCCGCATCTGGAAGCAGACGTCGAACATCGGCCGGATGCTGGATCCGATTGCCGACAAGCTGCTCGTCGCTTCGATCCTGCTCCTCGTTGCCGCCGACGGCACGATCGCGGGCTGGTCGATCTGGGCTGCGATCATCATTCTCTGCCGAGAGATCCTCGTGTCCGGCCTGCGCGAATATCTTGCCGCGCTCAAGGTCAGCGTGCCGGTGACGCGCATCGCGAAATGGAAAACGACCATCCAGATGGTGGCGATCGCCTTTCTGCTGGCGGGTCCGGCCGGCGACAAGATCGTTCCCTATATCACCGAAGCCGGCATCGTGCTTCTGTGGATCGCGGCTGCAATCACGCTCTATACGGGCTATGATTATTTCCGCGCCGGTTTGAAACATGTGGTCAATGAATGAGCACGGTCAGTCTCGTCTATTTTTCCTGGGTGCGGGAGCGCATCGGCAGGGGTGAGGAAACGCTGGAGCTTCCGGCGAATGTCGTCACGGTTGCCGATCTGCTTGCGCATCTGAAAACGCTCGGCGAGCAATACGAGGCGGCGCTCGAACACCAGAACGTCATTCGTGCGGCGATCAACCAGGAACATGTCGATCACGGCGAACCGATCGCCGGGGCCCGCGAGATCGCCCTCTTTCCGCCGATGACGGGCGGCTGAAGACATGAATGCCCCCGTCACTGTGCGCGTCCAGCGCGAAGACTTCGACCTCGCCGCCGAAGTCGCCTCGCTCTCCCGAGGCCGCGGGGACATTGGCGCGGTCGTGACGTTTTCGGGGCTTTGCCGCGACGAGGCGGGTGTGCTTGGCGCGCTTGAACTGGAACATTATCCCGGCATGGCGGAAGCCGAAATCGAACGCATCTGCCACGAGGCCGTGAAGCGTTTCGGATTGCAGGCGACAACTGCCATTCATCGCTACGGCAAGATCATGCCGGGCGAAAACATCGTGCTTGTGGTGACGGCCTCGCCGCACCGGCAAGCGGCCTTCGACGGCGCCAATTTCATCATGGATTTCCTGAAGACCTCGGCTCCCTTCTGGAAGAAGGAACATCGTGCCGATGGCAGCACCGGCGGCTGGGTCAGCGCCAAGGATGCCGACGACACGGCGCGGGACCGCTGGTCTCCAAAGGGCTGATCAGGGAATGACCTTTTCCCGGCGTGTCACGACCAGCACGATGACGAGAAAGCCGAAGATCGCGAAATCCCGCCAGAGAATCGGGCCGTAAGCGGACCAAAGCGTTTCAAGGAGACCGACGCCGGCGGCACCCAGAGCGGCAAGCAGCGGCGCCGTTTGCCCACCGATTGCGGCGATGAACAGAACCTTGACGCCGAAGGTCAGGCCCGTGCCGAAATCCATGTTGCCATAATAGGAAGCTGCAAGGATTCCGCAGAACGCTGCGATCAGCGACGCAGTGCCATAGGCAACGATGTAGACGGTTGCGGGATCGACGCCGCATAGCGCCGCGGCCTCGCGGTCTTCGGACACGGCGCGCCAGTAGCGCCCGATAAAGGAGTGGGTCAACAGCAAATGTCCGCCCGCGACCAGTGCCGCCATCAGCGCTGTGTTCAGCAGTTGGATGGTCGTCAGCGTCACCGGGAACTGCGGATCGGGCCAGAACACGATGACACTGTTGAGGAACGGCGGCATCCACAGACTTCGGGTGTCCGAGGCAAGACGCGCCGTTTCCATCAGCACCAGAAGAGTACCAAGCGAGGCGACGACAACGGCATTGGCCGAGGAAAACGCCAGCGGTCGCATCACGTAGCGCCCTGCGACGAGCCCGGCGCCAAGTCCAAATGTCAGCGCCGCCGCGGCCCCGAGGCCAAGCGCAGCCGGCAGGACCAGCCAGAGCCGGTTCCAGCCGACATCCGCGAAAAGCACGAACGTCTGACCGGCGAAAGCGAAGAGCGCGCCGTAGGTGAGGTCCGCCCTCCGCGTCACGGCAAAGGCGAGGGCATAGCCGAAAGCAAGCGCCGCGTAGAGCGCCGCGACGGGCACGGCATTGGCAATCTGCTGAAGAAAATAGGCCATTGCACATCCATGAGGTGACAGAAGCAATATAACTGGTAAAATCAGTTTTACCAGTTAGGAATTTGGCATGACCTTCACCTGGACCGAACATAGATTTTCCGGCGGCGTACTGGCCTTGGATGTCGCGAACTCGGTGGTCCTGCGCTTCGATCCGGAACGCCGGGTCGATCGCTTCGCCGATGCCGCCGCGATGGACTCCTTTGCCGGGGCCGCTAGTCTCTACAGCGCCGAAAGAGAGCGTTTCGGCACGCTTGTTCCGGCGCCGCCCGAGAACCGGAAATCCCTCATCGGATTGCGCGAGGCGACGGACCGCCATTTTCGGGCGCAAGTCGAGGCCGAAAACCGGCCCGATCTGCTGGCAGACCTGCTGGAGGCGATTGCCGCCGTCTTGCGTCAGCCGGCGGGCAACAGCCAAGGCACATCACTCGATGTGGCGACCGCACACTCGGCACTCAGTCTCATTGCCAACCCCGAACCGGATCGCCTGAAAATATGTCCCAATTGCTGCTGGCTGTTTCTCGACCGCAGCCGCAACAGAAGCCGCACCTGGTGCGACATGGCGGTTTGCGGCAACCGCACGAAAGCGAGACGGCATTATCGCCGCAACAGGCAGGGAGTTCAGCAATGAAACGAGTCATCATATCCGCTCTCTTTGCCGCGGCGGTACTTGTCGGCTGCCAGCGCGAAACCGGGCCGGACCCGCTGAAGCTGACCGGCAAGATGTTCGTCTTCAACTACCGGCTCGCCTATGCCGCCTACATGATCACGCTCAATAAGACCGAGCCGGTGCCGGACGGCAGCGTCGTCGTCGCCAGCTTCGAGAACCCGGCCGGCGGCGAACCGCTGACGCTGACGCGCAAGCTCTTTCCGAAACTTGATAAAGTGACGCTGGAAAGCCCGGAGATAAGCTGCGTCAAGAAGGAGAGGCCCTACGCGGTGACGATCGAGGTCAAGGGACCGGACGGTGCTACGCTGCAGAAATTGGAAACCACGGTGACGTCCGACGTCGATCAGGATGTCCTGCCGGCAAAGCCCCTCGTCGAAGGGCCGGCCTACGACAAGAACCCGGAGGTCTTCGTGGGCGGCAGGGCGCCGGAGCGCTTCGAAACGGCGGCCTGCCCGACGTAAGGGGCGCGTCATAAATGTCGTTACCCAAAACCGCTTCACACTTTCGGACGACATGCATTGCAGGGCCGCGCGTCCAGTTACACGCGCATAAGTCGCTGTAGACCTTGAATTTCTGCATGATTTGTCCCTAAATCGATTCCGATTTAGGAATTATGCAGTAAAAAACCAGGGCGTTGCCGCCCCGGTTTCGAAGAGTCGTTACAAGCCCTTGCGGGCGGAAACGAAGAACGTGAATCAGCCGACGATCTCGGTGCCGGAGAACCAGTAGGCGATTTCCTCAGCGGCCGTTTCCGGAGCGTCCGAACCGTGAACCGAGTTTTCGCCGATCGACAGCGCATGGACCTTGCGGATCGTACCTTCAGCGGCGTTTGCCGGATTGGTGGCGCCCATGACTTCGCGGTTCTTGGCGATAGCGTTCTCGCCTTCGAGAACCTGAACAACGGTCGGGCCAGAGGACATGAATTCAACCAGTTCGCCGAAGAACGGGCGGTCCTTGTGGACAGCGTAGAAGCCTTCGGCTTCGCGGCGGCTCATCCAGACGCGCTTCGAAGCGACGACGCGCAGGCCGGCGTCTTCGAGCATCTTGGTGATGGCACCGGTCAGGTTGCGCTTCGTCGCGTCCGGCTTGATCATCGAAAAAGTACGTTCAATCGCCATTGGCTCAATTCCCTTGTTTCTTGGAAAGTGGCGGTTCATTAGCCGCCAATTCCGTGCAAAACAAGGGGGCGCGGCGATGTTTCGACCCGGCCGGCGAGAGTTTCATACCGCTGTCACGGAGCGTTCCAAACAGTCATGAGGCTCAAGCCAGGGTCTCATCGGCAGGGCAGCCGCAGATCAATCAACAAATTTCATTGGTGACATTCGACACCCGGATGGCGATTTGCGCTAGGCTCGGGCGGCTATAGGGGAGATCGCCGATGCTCGACCATTACCGTATGTTTGCCGATTACAACCGTTGGGCCAACCGGCGGCTTTACGCCACGGCGGCTGAGCTCTCGGACACGGAGTACCGCCAGCACAAAGGCGCGTTCTTCGGCTCGCTCCATGGGACGCTCAATCACCTCCTGGCAGCCGATCGCATCTGGATGAGACGCTTCACCAAGGAGGGCGAAGCCCCCTCCGCCCTCGACGCGATCCTGCACGATGATCTCGCGGCGCTGACGCCAGCGCGCGTGGCGGAAGACGAACGCATCATCGCCTGGATCGACAGCCTCGACGAAGCTCGCCTGGCAACGAAGATCACCTATACGCCACTTAGTGCGCCGGGCGAAATCATCCAGAAACTCGGGCCGACGCTCGCCCATTTCTTCAACCACCAGACCCATCACCGCGGCCAGGCGCATGCAACGCTAACCGCGCTCGGGCGCCCGTCATTGACGCTGGATCTGGTTTTCTTCCTGCGGTCCGATGGCGAGAAGTGGGCGGATTGACGGAACCCGCCCGACGATCCGGTTCTGCCAATCTATGAGACCGCCGCCGTGCCTGGTCTGCGCCCAGAGTTTCATGAGATAGCGCTGGGCCAGCCATGCCGCCATGCCGAGCGCTGTCCCGCCGACGATCGCGCACAGCGAATAGGCAGCCGGCGACATCAATGACTGCAGCGGAGGCAGCAGGAGCTCCGGCACGAAACGGTGCAGAATATAGATGTGAAAACCGGCGGCCGAGATCGGCAGGATCAACCTCGCAATCCATTGCGGCATCCTGATCTGCGGCAGGAAAAGCAAGGCGGCCAGAACCGGAATCTGCAGCAGATATTTGATCTTCGTCCCGATCCACACGCCCTCGTAAAGCCCGAAGAACAGGAAGATGGCCGTTCCGACCAGCATCAGCACGCCGCGCTCAAGTCTCGTCTCGGCAACAGCAGCGCACCAACCGATGACCGCCAGGTGGAATATCCACGGGAGCGTGAAAATCTGGCGGTTGCCCATATCGACCACCAACGGCAATGCCAGCCGGGCGACGAGAGCTGCCGCGAGCAACGCCATTCCGAGCATGAAGGGCTTCGAGGCAGCCGCACGTCGGACCGATGGCACAGCGAACAATGCCGCAAAGGCGACAAGCATCTGGCAATAGGCCTCGATGAACCAGTAGAGGTAAGGCACCATGCTGTGGCGTTCGGGATCGGCAAGACCTAGATTGCCAAGGAGGAAAACCGACGCCCAAGGTATCTCCCCCCAGGCAAGGGTGTAGCCCACCACGATCAGATAATAAGGCATCAGGATCTGCGTGAGGGGCCGCAGCAGGCGCAGCACCACGCCCGATAGCAAGGCGCCGCGTTGGAAGCGCGCAAGGCCGAAACCGGCAAGGATGACCATCGCCGCCGATCCGCCGGGGATGGGCCACAAGATCTCGTGGTGCAGGACGACGAGCAGGATCGCCAGTGCCCGAATGAGGAGGTCTGTGCCGATCCGTCTGCCTTTGGTTTCGCGCTTTCCCAATGCCGCGAGTTCAGCGACCGACATCTTTTCCCAAGCCTCTGGTATTTCGCCGAGAAGCTTTTCCAGGCCGATCGAAAGCTGGACGAAACGGAGCGAGTCGCCGCCAAGCGAAAGGAAGCTGTCGTCGGACCGAACCTTTTTCGGGCAGAAGATTTGATTGAAGAGCGCCGCGATTCCGTCTTCGTTCGCGACGGAACCGGTGTCCCTCTTCGTCGCATTGCGGAGAGCCTGATAATCGATCTTGCCGGAGGCAAGCCTCGGCAGCGCGTTGACGTGCGAAGCCTTCACTTGCAAGACGGTCAAACCACTCGCGGTGGCCAGGATGCGGCGGATGTCGTCGCGATCGCGCTCTCCCACATAGAAGGCATGAACGCTCGTATCGTCGCCGACGACAGCGGCTGCGATGCCGTGTCGTTCGAGGGCGGCCTCCAGACCGTCGTGCCCGATGCGCAGGCCGGCGATCTTCGATATGCGCTTCGTCCGCCCAACAATCCGGAAATATCCGTCGACGTCCCTCGTCGCCAGATCGCCGGTGCGCAATTCTGAAAGGTCGCAGCCGCGTGCGAGATCGGCGCGCGACGAGGCATAGCCCATCATCACGTTCGGCCCGCGATAAACGAGTTCACCGGGCGTATCGGTGCCCGCGATCAATTGCCCCTCGTCACCCTCGATCGTCAGGCTACCGCCCGGGATGGCGATGCCGATCCGATCTTCCCTGCCCCTGAGGCGATCAGGAGGAACGTAGGCCATCCGGGCGGTCGCCTCCGTCTGGCCGTACATGACGAAAAAGGAAGCGCCGCGTGCCGTGAGGTGCTCGTTGTAAAGGCGGACCTTCTCGGGCGCCAATCTCCCTCCAGCGACGGTCATGAAGCGCAGGTCGGGGAATTTCCGCTCGCGGAATCCCACCTTTTCCAGAAGTTCATAGGAATAGGGAACGCCTGAAAGATTGGTACTGCCGCTTTCCGCAAGTCCATCGAGAAAGCCGTCATCCAGAATGGAGCCACCCGGGACATAGAGGCTTGCACCGACCGATAGGTGGGCATTCAGCACGGAGAGGCCATAGGAATAGTGGAACGGCAGAATGAGGCAGGCTCGATCCAAGGCGGTGAGGCCGAGATAATCGGCGATCGAACGGGCGTTCGACTGAATGTTCGCGGCGGACAGTCTCACGCATTTTCCGTGGCCGGTGCTGCCGGATGTCGAGAGCAGGACCGCGAGATCCGGATGGAGCTGCAAATTGCTCCCCGGCAGACGTTCTGTCCGCCATCGGCCATCACAACGCCGATAGCAGTATTCAGGCTCGAGAATTTCTCCGTCGGGGGTTCCGGGGCTCTGGATGGCAATCGCGTGTCCGGCGCTGAGCGCCGCGAGATAAGCGATGATTGCGTGCTCCGAAAGGTCGGCCTCCAGCATGACCAGTCCTCGCTCGCCGCGCCAGGACGATGCCTGGCGATCGACGCGCGCGGCCAGTTCGCGATAGGTTATTCTCCGCTCTCCGGGAAACAACAGCGCCGGCCGCTCTTCCCAGGCAGCCAGGTTCGCAGCGAACAATGGGAATTTCGACAAATCGCCTGCGCTCAAGACCGCCTCCTATTTCAGCAAGGCGGCATATAATTGCTGACTTAAGCAGTCAAGTATAAGAGCGCAACCGAAAGCGGCTACTCCCGTGACAATCGGTGCGACAAACAGCAGCACAAGACCGCCTCTCTGCAGAGATCATGTTTCAGCAACCATATCGTGCATTTCCGCTCCGCTGCTCGGGAGTATTCAGGATCTCTTAAATTCGCGCCGGCATAGTGCGAGGCGAGTTCGACATCGGTAGGTACCGCAATGACCCAGCATTCTCCACCAGCGCACGGCCGATCGCAGGCACGAAACGCGGCGATCATCCAAAAACTGGCGCATTCGATGATGCGGCTCGGCGTGGCTGCCCTCCCCCGCAACTACGAGCTGATTTATGAAGCTCTGTCCGGCCACATGCCGCAACTGTCGCACGATCTCGCAACGCTTGGTCCGGAGCCGACGCAAGAAGCTCTGGATTACCTTGGCATCAAGCACAAATTGACCGGCCACAGCGCGCTTGCGGCAGACCGCGCGCGTGCGGAGGCGCAGGCTGTGCTCGGTGAGTTGACGGCGATGTTCCGCGATGCATCGGCACGAAAGTACGCCTTCAGCGATCAGATGAAGCGATTCGTCTCCCGGCTTGCCTCCGATCCGGTCGCAACCATGTCGGAGTTCGCCGACGAAGCGGCACTGCTGCGTGATGCCGCGGGGCTGCTGATGAATGAGGAAAACGCGCTTCGCACGGCGCTGGAGACGCATAGGCAACGCTTGGCCGAGCTGGAAGGCGATCTGGAAGAAAGCCGCATGGGTCTTAACCGGGATCGACTGACCGGCCTGCCGAACCAGGCGGCCCTTTCAAAAAAACTTGCAGCCCTGTTTGACGTTCTGCCGTCGGGTCAGTCCGCCGCACTTGTTCTGGTAACTGTTGAAGGATTGCGAGATCTTGGCGAGCAGCATGGCAGCGCGCTCGCTCAAAAGGTATTGAGCAAGCTCGCCACCTCCTTCCGCAAGACGATCAAGAAAAACGATTTCGTCGCGCGCGTTGGCCCACAGGAATTCGCGTTCGTCTGCAATGACGTCACGGCCGAACATGCAGAGACGATCGCCCGGCGCATCCATCAAAGTGTCACCGATATGGCGATCACGCCGCCGGGCCGGGCTTTCACGAGCGAAACACTCTCCCTTTCCGCCGGCATTGCACTCACCTCGGCCGCAGCAAGTGCTGCCGAGTTGCTGGGCCAGGCTGAACTTGCTTTGGCCGCGGCGCGGACGCAGAGAGGCATTCAGGTCTTCTCGGCAGACATCAACAGAACCCACGGCAAGGCCTGTGTGGCGGATGCGGCCTGACGGGGCCGCTTCAATCATGCAGCAACCACTACCTCGATTTTCCTTGTCATGGACTCATCTCACAGGCCTTGCCAAAACATGAAACGACCCGGCTCCGCGCGCAGCGGGACCGGGTCGCTCGGCTCGCCTCTTGGCGTGGATTAGCGGTTGTCCTGGTCGGTTTCACCGGAGACGTTCACAACCGCGCGGCCATTGGCAATAGCGCCGGTCGACGCTGCATCGACGGACTTGTTATCCACACCGGCATAAAAATCACCGTTGTCGGCAGTGCTCGCCGAAACGCCGGTGCCGGCGGAGGCGGCCGCGCGCCCCGTGAAAAGCGGCGTCGAGCTGACGCCCTCGTAATAGCTGCCGCCGGCGCTCGCAGTGGAGGCGCCGCCAGCCACGGCGGCGGCAACGAGAAGGGCTGCGATGGATTTGTTCATAGTATTGTTCCTTGCTGAAAAAAAATGCGGGCGCGGCGCTCTCACACCGTGCCCGCTCTTGGGAGGCGGCCCGCCTTAGCGGCTGATGCCCTGGTAATATTCACCTTCACCGCCCGGAATGACGGCCGGCCTCGAACCGTAGTTCGACACAGCGCCAGTGGAGGTGCGGTCGAGTGAGCCGTTGTAGCCGCCACGGACGGCCGAGGCTTCACTGCGCGCCTTGGGTGCGCGGTCGGTAAAAAGCGGCTTGTCGCTGACACCTTCATAGTAGCTGCCACCGGCGAAGGCGGCGGATGCGCCGCCGAGAACGGCAGTGGCAACCAGGGCTGCAGCAAGCGCAGTATGAATTGCATTTCTCATGATCATCACTCCTGAGCGGTCGTTGCTTGAACGACGATTTCGTAAAGACTACCTCTGGCCGGACCGGTGTTCCTTCGAACGCGGTGGCCTCGCCGATGGCGTTCGACCCGGTCCGGGTAATCGGAAGAGCATGGGAGTGCTCTTCGCGGATAGATGTGGTCCCTCATGATGATGATGGGAAGTATTGATTATCGGAACACCTTGTCCACGATTCGATAACAATCCCCTCTTGAAAACAGCAACCGGGACGCACAGGGAACAGCCCGGCTCTCGCCTCCGCAGCACCCCTTGCCTTCGAGGAAAAGTCCGGGCAAAAGGCCCGCATGATCCAGGTCGCCGGTCTCTCCGCCCGCATCGCGGGCCGCCTTCTCATCGAAAATGCTTCCGTGACGCTTCCGGCGGGCACGAAGGCAGGTCTCGTCGGACGTAATGGGGCAGGCAAATCGACGCTCTTCCGCGTCATTACCGGCGAGCTTTCGGCAGAAGCCGGCAGCGTCTCGTTGCCGAAAAATGCGCGCATTGGCCAGGTTGCCCAGGAAGCACCCGGCACCGAGGAGCCGCTGATCGAGATCGTGCTCAAGGCGGACAAGGAGCGCACCGCGCTCATCGCCGAAGCCGAGACCGCGATCGATCCGCACCGGATCGCCGAGATCCAGACGCGACTTGCCGACATCGGCGCCCACTCGGCGGAAGCGCGCGCGGCGAGTATTCTTGCCGGCCTAGGTTTCGACCACGACGCGCAACAGCGCCCGGCTTCCTCCTTCTCCGGCGGCTGGCGCATGCGCGTGGCGCTGGCAGCCGTGCTCTTTTCCGAGCCCGACCTGCTTCTTCTCGACGAGCCCACCAACTACCTCGACCTCGAAGGTACGCTGTGGCTTGAGGACTATATCCGCCGCTATCCGCACACGGTCATCATCATCAGCCACGATCGCGACCTCCTGAACACGGCCGTCAACGCGATCGTTCACCTCGACCAGAAGAAACTCACTTTCTATCGCGGTTCCTACGACCAGTTCGAGCGGCAGAAGGCGGAAGCCGACGAATTGCAGATGAAGGCGAAAGCCAAGAACGAAGCGGCACGCAAGCATCTGCAGAGTTTCATTGACCGCTTCAAGGCCAAGGCCTCGAAGGCCCGCCAGGCGCAAAGCCGCGTCAAGGCGCTGGAGCGCATGGGCACCGTAGCGGCCGTGATCGAGAATCACGTCCAGGGTTTTTCCTTTCCCGATCCGGAAAAGCAGGTGGCGTCGCCAATCGTCGCTATTCAGGGCGGCGCGGTTGGTTACGAACCG
This sequence comes from Sinorhizobium sp. 8-89, assembly GCF_030124325.1. Classification (GTDB taxonomy): domain Bacteria; phylum Pseudomonadota; class Alphaproteobacteria; order Rhizobiales; family Rhizobiaceae; genus Sinorhizobium. Next base: position 660,473 of record NZ_JASKLR010000001.1, on the reverse strand, counting down.
AACAAGCCCATTCTCAAGCGCCTCAATCTCCGCATCGATGCAGACGATCGCATCGCCTTGCTCGGTTCCAACGGTAACGGCAAATCGACCTTCGCGAAATTCATCTCCGGTCGCCTTCAGGCGGAAGCCGGAGATGTGCGGATCGCACCGGGACTGAAGATCGGTTTCTTCGCCCAGCATCAGCTCGACGATCTGGTACCGACGCAGAGCGCGGTGGAGCACGTTCGCCGGCGCATGCCCGATGCTCCGGAAGCAAAGGTTCGTTCGCGGGTGGCGCAAATGGGCCTCGCAACGGAAAAGATGGATACGGCCGCGAAGGATCTTTCCGGCGGCGAGAAGGCGCGGCTCCTGATGGGGCTCGCCGCCTTCGACGCGCCGAACCTGCTGATCCTCGACGAGCCGACCAACCATCTCGATATCGACAGCCGCAACGCGTTGATCACCGCGCTCAACGACTATTCCGGTGCGGTCATTCTCATCTCGCACGACCGGCATCTGATCGAGGCTACCGCCGACCGGTTGTGGCTCGTGCGTGATGGAACCGTTGCCAGCTACGACGGCGATCTTGAGGACTACCGCAGCCTGATCGTTGGCGGCCCTAAGCCCAGGGACGACAAGGCGAAGGTGAACGGATCGGACGAGGCCCTCTCGAAGGCGGATCAGCGCAAGGCCAATGCCGACAGGCGCGCATCGCTGGCGCCTCTCAGGAAAAAGATCAACGAGATCGAATCGTTGACCGGAAAATTGGAGAAACTGATTCAAGCTCTTGATGCCGAGCTTGCAGATCCCGGTCTTTACGAGAAAGCCCCGGCAAAGGCCGCGCAGAAAGCCAAGGAACGCTCGGAAGCAGCCGCGAAGCTGGCCGAGGCGGAAGAGCAGTGGTTGGAGCTGTCAACCGAATACGAAGAGGCGATGATCAGCTGATCATCCAAGCTCGAATGTCGTGATGCCGTAAATCCGTCCCAGCGGAAGGTCCGGTGCCGGACCCCGATACATCCGCGCGGTTTCGAAGACCGGCTTCATGTTGTGGCGTTCGCAAAGCGCTCGGGCTGACACGTTCGGTTCGGGAATGTCGAGATAGACCGGACCACCTTTCACCTCGGCCGCGAGCTTCCGGAAGATAAGATCGGCGCCTGTCTCCGTGTCGGCGAAGAGCGGCCCGATCTTGTACCCCTCGTGGCAGGCACGCAGCGTTCCGTAACCGGTGATCGTCCCATCGCGCAGCAGCACGACGCTTCGGCGCGTCTTCAATTGTTTCGTCCACTCGCGCAGAAAAGCATCGCGGCTTGCCGGGTTGAAACCGCGATCGTACGCGATCAAGGCAGGCGCATGGACGGGCGCTACGTCGATCAGGTTTGTGCCGGGCGGCTCCTTCACGTCGACAACGCCGCCGTAGCGAATATTCGCATGCGACCGGACGAAGCCCGACTTTCGATAGTTCTCCTGTTGCGCCACGACGCCATCGAGCCCAACGGTTCGGTCACCTGCCTCGGCGATCGCTCGCTTCCATAGCGCGAGGCCGATGCCCCGGCCGCGGTAGGCGGGGCGAGCGACGTAAAAGCCAAGGAAGGCGTAATCGCTACCGTAGCGTACGAGCGAGATCGCGGCTGCGAGCGTGTCGTCCTCGGTGGAGACCCAATATCCTTCAGGATCGGCCGCCCAGAACGCGTTGGCGTCCTCCAATCCGGGGTTCCATCCTTCTTGCGCAGCCCAGTCGATGATCGTGTCGAGTTCGGCGCGCGTCGCATGACGAATGGGTTGTGTCATTGCAAATCCTCAACAACTCGCTTTACGGTACTGATATCGTCGGCAAGCGAAACCATTTTTTCGCTCCGACGGCAAAGGGGCGCCGACATCTTGTGTGACCAGGGTGACGACGTGAGGAGCGCCGGAACCGCGCTTGCCCGCTGCCTCCAATCTGCTACAAGGATCGAGAATAAATCATACTAATCCGAGCGAAACACCATGACCCCCATTCAAATTGCGATTGTCGGCGTCGGCAAGATCGTGCGCGACCAGCACCTGCCGGCTATTTCAAAGAATGCAGACTACCGGCTGATTGCGGCGGCGAGCCGCCACGGAACTGTCGACGGCATCGACAATTTCAAGTCCATCGAGGCGATGCTGGAGACGGTACCGGCGATTAACGCCGTCTCGCTGTGCATGCCGCCGCAATACCGTTACGAAGCCGCGCATGTGGCGCTCGAGGCCGGCAAGCACGTCTTCCTCGAGAAGCCGCCGGGCGCGACCTTGAGCGAGGTTGCCGACCTTGAAGCAGTGGCGGCGGCCAAGGGTGTTTCGCTCTTTGCCAGCTGGCATTCGCGCTATGCGCCGGCGGTCGAAGCCGCCAAGGCGTTTCTTGCGTCGACGACGATCCGCAGCGTCAAGATCATCTGGAAGGAGGATGTCCGCCACTGGCACCCGAATCAGGAGTGGATCTGGGCGGCCGGCGGACTCGGCGTCTTCGACCCGGGCATCAATGCCCTCTCGATCGTGACGCATATCCTGCCCCGCCCGATCTTCATCACGTCGGCGACGCTCGAGTTTCCGGAGAATCGCGATGCGCCGATCGCTGCAACAATCGCTTTCAGCGATGCCGACAAACTCAGCGTTTCGGCGGAATTCGACTGGCGCCAGACCGGCAAGCAGAGCTGGGACATCGTCGCCGAAACAGACGCCGGCGAGATGGTTCTGTCAGAAGGCGGCGCCAAGCTGGCCGTCGATGGCAAGCTGGTGCATGAAGAGCCGGAGCAGGAATATCCGATGCTTTATCGGCGCTTTGCCGAGCTCATCAAGACCGGCAAGTCTGATGTCGACTTGGCACCTTTGCGCCACGTAGCCGACGCCTTCATGCTCGGCCGGCGAAAGTTCGTCGAGGCGTTCCACGACTGAGAATGTCGTTTATTCCTCGCTGCCATCGCTGACTGACCCTCTCAGCCTGACTCTCTCGCCGCGCGCGGGGAGAGAGTACTGAGAGGTTGCGGCGAGTCGCCTTCGCCCCGCTTGCGGGGAGAAGGTGGGCCGGATGAGGGGCAGCCTTTCCGCTTGACGAGAGGGTCGCTCAGGCCTTCTTTTCCCAGCGCCCGTCTCTGTTCTGCTGCCAATAGGTGAGGTTGTGCCCCTCCCCTTTGAGCCGCTTCCATTGGGCACGCGCGGCGTCGAGCTGCTTCTGATCGTAGCCGTCGAACATGAAGACCACGCGCTCGTAGTCAGTCACCGGCGGCGGCTCCGCGCCATCCACAAGGAAGCGCACAGTCGCAGCATTCTGATTGCCGTGATCGGCGACGATTAGGATCGGTTGGTCCGCCGCAAAGTCACCGGCATCCGTACCATGCGGCAGAAAGCTGTCGTCCCGATAGACCCAAAGGTGCGTATCCAGCGCGTCGCGCCGCTCGGCATCGACCGTCTGCACTGCCACCCGCCACCCGCGCTCGATGCTCTTGTCGAGCAACGGCGGCAGCGCATCCTCCAGCTTCGATTCCGTCAGGTGATAGAAAAGAATCTCGGTCATACCGCCCTCTCCCGGACACCTGCCGCGCTAACGATCAGGACTCGTAGCTCGCGCGGACCAGTTCGTCGAGGAGGCGCACGCCGAAACCGGAGCCCCAGGACTGGTTGATCTCATCGGTCGGCGAACCCATCGCCGTTCCGGCGATGTCGAGATGCGCCCACGGCGTATCCCTTACGAAGCGCTTAAGGAATTGCGCCGCCGTCACCGAGCCGCCGTGGCGACCGCCCGTATTCTTCATGTCGGCGAACTTGCTGTCGATCATCTTGTCGTATTCTTTGCCGAGCGGCATCCGCCAGAGGCGCTCCTGCGTCGTGGAGCCGGCTGCAAGCAGCCGTTCGGCAAGGCGGTCGTCATTCGAGAACAGCCCGGCATAGTGGCTGCTGAGCGCCACCATTATTGCGCCGGTGAGCGTCGCCAGATCGATCATCGCCTGCGGCTTGAAGCGATCGTTGCAATACCAGAGCGCATCGCAGAGGACGAGCCTGCCTTCGGCATCCGTATTGATCACCTCGATCGTCTGGCCGGACATCGACGTCACGATGTCGCCCGGCCTCTGGGCACTGCCGTCCGGCATGTTCTCGACGAGCCCGATGATGCCGACTGCGTTAACGTTTGCCTGCCGCGCGGCGAGCACATGCATGAGGCCGGTAACCGCGGCGGCGCCCCCCATGTCGCCCTTCATCTCCTCCATGCCCGAAGCAGGCTTGATCGAAATGCCGCCGGTATCGAAAACGACGCCCTTGCCGATGAAGGCGATAGGCTTCTCTTTCGCCTTCCCGCCTTTCCACTGCATGATGACGAGGCGCGGCGGCCTGGAAGATCCCTGGGCGACGCCGAGCAACGCGCCCATTCCGAGTTTCTTCATCTCCCGCTCGGTCAGGATTTCGACGTCGACGCCGAGCTTTTCCAGTTCCTTCGCCTTGGCCGCGAACTCGACTGGCCCAAGCACGTTGGCCGGCTCGTTAACGAGATCGCGCGCCAGGAACACGCCTTCGCCGATCGCCTGAGCGGTAACGAACGCCTTCTTCGCGGCGATCACCATGCCGCTAACGATGGTGACTTTGATCGGCTTTTGATGGGGCTTCGAGTCGTCGTCGGATTTCTTGGTCTTGTAGCTGTCGAAGGAATAGGCGTTCATCTCCATGCCGAGGGCGAAATCCGCCACAGCCTTGCCCGTGACGTCGACACCCGGCGCATCGAGAAAGACCGTGACCTTTTCAGCGGAACGTAGCTTCGCGGCAACCGCGCCGCCCGCCTTCAACCAGTCGTGATCCGTCAGTACCGCCGCGTCGCCGACCCCGAAAAGGAGAATTCGGTCGGCCGGCGATCCGTGAGGAGCGACGATATCGAGTGTCGAAAGCGCCTTGCCGGTGAACTTGCCGATCTTCGCGGCCTTCGGCAAAACGCCTTCCGGATCGACGACTGTCGCACCGGCCGCTTCCTTGCTACCGGCGACCTGAAGAAGGACGGCGACGCCGCCGGCCGGGCGATGGGACTTACTGAAAGCGAACTCGAATTTCATCGGCATATAACACTCCGGGCAGTTCTGATTTAGGCCCGCCCGCTCTGTTACCGGACGGTTACAGTGGCAAACATTCGCAACGCCGGCCACCGTCAAAGTGGTGGCGCGCACCCTTCTCGCTTTTGAACCGCTTGGCAAGATGCTCACACGTGTTTACATGCGGTTAACTGCAGTTGTTCGCCTTATATTAGCCCTGCCGTTCGAGAATCGGATTCGAGCGGAGCAGCCGGCGGAGAGCCGGTCCGGGCGCAAAGCGAGCCACTGAACGGGGTCGTGACGGCGGAGGGGCACGGAAACTTGAGCAGGATTTTGGACCGGATACGGACATGAAGCTGATCGAACGCTACATCTTCCGACGCGCCGCGACCATGTTCCTCGCAACGCTTCTGCCGCTGATGGGAATCGTGTGGACGACACAAGCGCTCACGAACGTGAACCTGGTCACCGACAGCGGTCAGTCGATCTTCGCTTTCCTGAAACTCGCGACACTGATTCTCCCGTCTGTCGTTCCGATCATTCTCCCGTTCGCGCTTATCATCGGTGTGACACAGACGCTGAGCGCGATGAACACCGATTCGGAACTGACCGTGCTGAACGCGGCCGGCAGTTCCCGCATGTCGATTATCCGGCCCGTCATCTATCTTGCGGCCGGATTGAGCGTGCTGTCCTTTGCCATCGACAACTTCGTCGAGCCGTACTCTCGCGTCGCGGTGCGCCGGATGATAGCGACGGCGCATGCCGACTTGCTCTCCGCCGTCGTGCAGGAGAACTCCTTCCGAAAGATCACCGACGGGCTTTATGTGCAGGTCGGCGCCCGCCGCAGCGGCGGCGTCCTGCAAGGCATCTTCGTTGCCGATTCGCGCAATCCGAATTTCGAGCTCGTCTATTACGCTCGTGAGGGTGCCGTCGACGAGGAGAGCTCGGCCCTGGTGATGAAAGACGGAGAGGTCCACCGCAAGCTGCCGGATGGCGGCGTCTCCGTCATCAAGTTCGACTCCTATGCTTTCGACCTGACGGATATGACCAGGATGGCTGGCGAGGCGAATATCCGGGCCAAGGATCGCGACCTTTTCTACCTGCTCAACCCCGATCCGAACGATCCGGCCTTCAAAAGATCGCCGTTGACGTTCACAGCGGAACTCAATCGCCGCCTCACCGAGTGGACTTTCCCGTTGCTGTTCGGCCTCATCGCGCTGGTGGTCAGCAGTGATGCGCGCTCCCACCGAGAGGCGCGCGTACATCCGATGATCAGTGCACTCGGAGCAGCGCTTGTCATTCGATGGATGACGTTCTATGCGGGAAACAGTGCCGAGGACTCCTTCTGGTTCGTTCCGCTCATGTATTTCATTCCACTGGCGACCGGGGCATTCGCGATTCATCAGCTTGTCAGCAATCGCCGCCTCGACATACCGACGACATGGCGGGAAAAGCTGTCCGAACTCCTCGTCCGGCTGCGCTTCATGCGGCCGGCGGGTGCTGACGGGGAGCAGGCATCATGATCCTCGACACCCTCGGACGTTATTTCTTCAAGCGCTACACGATCACGACGTTCTGGTTTCTCGTCGGTATCTTCGCGCTGATCTTCATCATCGATTTCAGTGAGCTTGCCAGCCGCATGTCGGCGTTGCCCCACTATTCGGTGAGCGGCGCGCTGCTGATGACGACGTTTCGCATCCCGACGATCATGCAGCAGACGGTCCCCTTCATCGCGCTCTTTGCCGCGATGGCCGCATTGATCTCGCTGAACCGCCGCTACGAATTGGTCGTCACACGGGCGGCCGGCATTTCCGTCTGGCAATTCCTTCGACCCTTCGTCCTCGGTGCGTTTCTTTTCGGCTTGCTCGCCGTCGCCATCCTCAACCCGCTTGCCGCCTGGGGCACGAAGAGGGCTGAGGCGCTCGAAGCCGAGTGGGGCTCGTCCCGTTCCGCCGAAACGAATTCGATTCCCTGGCTGCGCCAGATCTACAATGGCACCGATACGATCATCGGAGCGCGCTCGGTTCAGAAGGGCGGAACGGAGCTGATCAATGTCACCGTCATCCACTTCGATCCACAGGGAACGATCGTCCTGAGACAGGATGCGAGGTCGGCGAAACTCGAAGATGGTTACTGGCTTCTTAACGGGGTTACCGAAACGGGCAACGGCAAGCTCCCCCGTCGTCAGGAAACGGCACAGCTGCCCACAAATCTGAAGGCGGAATTCGTGCAGGAGCGTCTGGCAAAGGCTGATTCCATTCAGTTTTTTGACCTTCCGCGCAAGATCGAAGTGGCCCGATCCTTCGGCTTTTCGACCAACGGCATGGAAACGCAGTTCCACTCCCTGCTGTCTCTGCCGCTATTGCTCGTGGCGATGACTTTGATCGCTGCATGCGTCTCTTTAAAATTTAGCCGGTTCAACCAATCGCGCTCCGTAATTCTCGGTGGAATCCTCTCGGGCTTCGTGCTTTATGTCGTCACCGTGCTTGTCAAAGCATTCGGGACCAGCGGTATCGTGCCTCCGTTCGTTGCAGCCTGGTTGCCAGTTGTTGTAGCGATGGCGCTGGGCTCGACGATTCTACTTCATCAGGAGGATGGCTAGTGGCGGTAGGCAACCGCAAACGCATGAAGCTGATCAATGCTACCCTGCTCGCGGGCGTGGCGTTGCATACACTTGCCATGGGAATCAATGCGCCTGCCCTGGCGCAAGACACATCGGCACGAATCGATTCGCTGCAGCCGAACATTCCGGCTGACGAAAAGCTGCTGCTGTCCGCGAATGAGCTCGTCTACAATCGCGACGCGGAAACCGTGACCGTGCGCGGCAACGTTCAGATCGAATACGGCGGCTACAAGATGGTCGCCCGTCAAGTCGTCTACGACCAGAAGTCGGGGCGTATCATGGCAAGCGGCGAGATCCAGTTGATCGAACCGGATGGTAACATCGTCTACGCCGACAAGATGGATGTCACCGACGATTTCGGCAACGGTTTCGTCCAGGCCCTGCGGATCGAAACGACCGATCTGACGCGGCTGGCGGCGGAAAGCGGTGAACGTCGCAACGGCGAGGAGTTCATTCTCAACAAGGCCGTCTACACTGCCTGCACGCCCTGCAATATCAAGCCGGAACACCGTTCCCTGTGGCACATCAAGGCGGAGCGTGTGATCCACAACGGCAGGACGCGCACGATTCGGCTTGAGAACGCCCATTTCGAGCTCTTCGGCAAACCGATCGCCTATATTCCGGTGATGGAAATCCCGGACCACACGGTCAAGCGCAAGAGCGGTTTTCTGTTTCCGAAGTTCCGGTATGCGCAAAAGCTGGGCGCCGGTGTGGGCGTGCCCTACTACTGGGCGATCTCGCCCTATATGGACGCAACCCTCACCGCGACAGGATTGACCCGGCAAGGCTTTTTGCTCGAGGGCGAGTTCCGCCAATCGTTCCATAACGGCTTGCACACGCTGAACGTGGCTGGCATCAGTCAGCTCGACAAGGATCAGTTCACGCCCGGAACGGTCGATGCCGAGGAAACCAACCGCGGCATGGTGGCTTCCAAGGGCGAATTCGAGATCAATCCGCGCTGGACCTTTGGCTGGAACGTGCTCGTCCAGTCCGACGCCAACTTTGCCAAGACCTACGATCTGGAGAGCTTCGACGGCACGACCTATGTCAATCAGGCCCATCTGACCGGTCTCGGCAAGCGCAACTACTTCGACTTGCGCGCCTTCTATTTCGACATCCAGGACGCCGACCCGAACAGCCTCGAGGAGAATCAGCAGCCGGCGGCGCAGGTCCTCGACTATTCCTACACCGCGCCGCAACCGGTTTTGGGCGGCGAACTCAATGCAGACGTCAATCTCACGAACATCAAGCGCAACCGGCTGGACAACATCAACGTCCTTGGCGTCGAGCGCTTCCGCGGCCTCGAGGGCACTTCGCACCGCCTGACAGCGGAGCTCGAATGGAAACGGACATTCATTGCTCCGGGCGGTCTCGTCCTGACGCCATTGCTCGCTGCACGCGGCGATGCCCTGGGCCTCAGCATGGACGACCCGGGCCCTGACTACACGGGTAACTACATCGACAGCGACGCGGCAACGCGGCGCATGCTGACCGCCGGTCTCGAGGCGCGCTATCCGATTCTCTTTGCCGGTGAGAACAGCAGCCACGTGCTGGAGCCAATCGGGCAGATCTATGCCCGCCCGGACGAACAGCATGCCGGTGGCCTCCCCAACGAAGACGCACAGAGCTTCGTCTTCGATGCAACCAACCTTTTCGATCGTGACAAATTTTCCGGTTTCGATCGTATCGAAGGCGGAACGCGCGCGAATCTCGGCATCCGCTACACAGGAAATTTCGACAACGGTTACGGTTTGCGCGCGATCGCCGGCCAATCGTTCCACCTTGGCGGGCTCAATTCCTTCGCAACCGACGATCTCGTCAAGGTCGGCGCGGATTCGGGACTGGAGACCAAGAGTTCCGACTATGTCGCGATGTTCGGCATCGACGCGCCTTCCGGTCTGATGGCAAGTCTCTCCGGGCGACTGGACGAAAGCGACTTCGATCTGCGCCGTGCCGATGCGACGGTCGGCTATCTCGGCCTGACGTGGCAGGCGGCTCTGACCTACACGCGCATCGAAGCGCAGCCGATTTACGGATCGCCCTCCGACCAGGATGAAATCCAGACGGCCGCCGCCTTCAGGTTCCACGATTATTGGTCGGTGTTCGGAGCATTGACCTATGACATCAACAACGATGTGATATCACGCAACGGCTTCGGCATTACCTACGATGATCAGGATACGTTGTTCTCGATCGTCTACCAGCAGGAGCGCGATACCGACAGTTCAGTGGCGAACGACTGGTCGATCGGCGCTCGTATCAGCTTCCGCACGCTCGGCGACATCGACGTTGGCGATACGACATTCGAGGAACTGGACTACTACTGAGTTCTGGGCCTGGGCGCCGTAGCCTTTGCTTTGCTCTATCGGCTGTAGCGATGTTGAACGTCGCGAAGACGTGCAACGCTCAAGGTTTGCCCATGTGGTCTTGTCATCGTTTGGCCGCATGTATTATGCATTTCCTCCAACTGACGTAGGGAAGGCGCAGGCTTGCGGTCCAAAGAAGGCCGCAGGCAAATGGGGCGCGGGACGGACAAGGAAAGACTATGGGCGGGAAATCTATCCTGAGGGCGCTGTCGGCGCTGGTGCTTGCCGGCACGCTGAGCGTCGCTGTGTGCGCGACGGCACAGGCCGCGAGCGCGGTCAAGGTGATCGTCAACAATGTCGTGATCACTTCGGGCGACATCGCGAAACGCGTGGCCTTCATTCGCCTTCAACGGCAGCGTGGCGGCGCAGAGGAAGCGAAGCAGCAACTTATCGACGAAGTGCTGAAGCGCTCCGAGATCGCGCGCGTCCAGCAATCGGTTAGTACGCAGGACGTTGACGCGGCTTTTGCGCGTTTTGCATCTGGAAACAAGCTGTCGCCCGAGCAACTCGGCAAGATCCTCGATCAGTCCGGTGTCGGCGTCGATCATTTCAAGCAGTATATCGCCGTCCAGATGAGTTGGCCGCGCGTCGTTAACTTCCGCTATGGCAATGCCAACCGCCTGTCCGGAGGCGATCTTGTGAAGCGCATGATGGAAGGCGGCGGCAACAAGCCGGTGACGACGGAATATTTCCTGCAGCAGGTCATCTTCGTCATTCCGGAATCGAAGCGCGGCGCGATTACCGCAAAACGACAGGCTGAAGCCAACGCTTCGCGCTCGCAATTCCCCGGTTGCGAAACGTCCAAGGCCTTCGCAGCCAATTATCGCGACGTCTCGATTCGCAGCCTTGGCCGGGTGCTTGCCCAGCAATTGCCGGAAGATTGGAAGCCGCTCGTCGAAAAAGCTGGCGACGGCATGACGACCGGCACACGCGTCACCGAAAAGGGTGTCGAATATCTTGCCATCTGCAAGAAGCGTCAGGTCAACGACGACACTGCCGCCGAAATCGTCTTCCGTGCCGAGGATCTCGGCAAGAAGAAGTCCGGCGGCGAAGACCCGAACAGCGCGAAGTACCTCGAAGAACTGCGTGAGAAGGCGCGGATCATCAACAAGTAACACGGGCTATCATGAACAAGACGAGCGGCAGACCGATCGCCCTGACGATGGGCGATCCGGCCGGTATTGGCCCGGATATCAGCCTGGCCGTGTGGGCAAGGCGCGAGACGCGGGCGACGCCGCCCTTCCTTTTGATTGGCGATCCTTCGGTGCTTTCGGACCGGGCAAAGGCACTCGGCCAGATCGTGCCGATAACGGAGACCGATTGCCTCCAGGCATCCTCCGTCTTCGCGGGGGCCCTGCCCGTATTGCCGATCCGCTGCACCGCTCCGGTCGTCGCCGGCGAACCCAATGCCGCCAACGCCTCCGCAGTCACCGGCGCCATCGATGCCGCCGTGCGGCTCGTCATGGCCGGCGACGCGTCGGCCGTGGCCACCAACCCCATTGCGAAAGCGGTGCTGTACGAAGCCGGCTTCCGCTTTCCCGGCCACACCGAATACCTCGCGCACCTCGCGGAGAAGGCGACCGAGGCACCCGTCCTGCCGGTCATGATGCTGGCCGGGCCGAAGCTGCGGGCGGTTCCCGTGACGATCCATATTCCGCTCAAAGATGTTCCCGGCGCACTGACGTCGGAACTGATCTACCGGACCTGCATGGTAACGGCCGCCGATCTCCAAAGCCGCTTCGGTTTGGCGGCACCACGCCTTGCCGTCGCCGGTCTCAACCCGCATGCGGGCGAAGGCGGTGCACTCGGCCTCGAGGACGACGCGCTCATCCGCCCCGTCATCGACCGGCTCCGCGCCGAGGGACTGGATGTCGTCGGCCCGCTTCCGGCAGATACCATGTTTCACGACCGCGCAAGGGAGACCTACGACGTCGCTATATGCATGTATCATGACCAGGCATTGATACCCGCCAAGGCGCTTGGCTTCGACGATAGTGTCAACGCTACGCTCGGCCTGCCCTTCATCAGGACGTCGCCGGACCACGGCACTGCATTCGGCATCGCCGGAAAAGGGATTGCGCGCGAGGATAGCCTGCTGGCGGCACTACGCCTGGCTGCGGAGCTCGCTGCCAATGCGGATGGGACGCATCGCTGATGGCGGCGCTCGACGGCCTGCCGCCACTCAGAGACGTGATCCAGCGTCATGGCCTCGACGCAAGGAAGGCGCTTGGTCAGAATTTTCTGCTCGACCTCAACCTCACCCAAAAGATCGCGCGCACGGCCGCTCCGCTCGATGATGTGACCGTCATCGAAGTCGGCCCTGGGCCCGGGGGCCTCACGCGGGCGATCCTGGCGCTGGGTGCCAAGAAGGTCGTGGCGATCGAGCGCGACGCCCGATGCCTGCCGGCCTTGGCCGAAATCGCCGCTCATTACCCGGGCCGGCTGGACGTAATCGAGGCGGACGCGCTGAAGGTCCCTTTCGAAACGCTCGCCAATGGTCCGGTGCGCATCATCGCCAACCTGCCCTACAACGTCGGCACGCAGCTTCTCGTCAACTGGCTGCTGCCGGAGCAATGGCCGCCGTTCTGGCAGTCGATGACGCTGATGTTTCAGCGCGAGGTTGGTCTGCGGATCGTTGCAGGTGCCGACGACGACCACTACGGCCGTCTCGGCGTTCTCTGTGGCTGGCGAACAAAGGCGCGCATGGCTTTCGACGTCTCGCCGCAAGCCTTCACGCCGCCGCCCAAGGTCACTTCGTCAGTCGTCCATCTGGAGCCGATCGCCGACCCGATCCCCTGCTCTGCCTCCGCCCTCGAAAAAGTGACGCAGGCCGCCTTCGGCCAACGCCGAAAAATGCTGCGTCAGAGCCTCAAAGGCCTGGGTGGCGAGGCGCTGCTGGCGAGGGCCGACATCGATCCCCAAAGGCGCGCCGAAACGCTAACGGTCGAGGAATTTTGCCGCTTGGCGAACTGTCTCGGTGGTTAAAGCCATTCCGGGAAGAGTGTGTAGCGGTTTTTCCGTCCGGAATTGCGCAAGTTCAAAGAGATCATCATTCACTGTTTCAATGAAACAATGAAATGATCTTGTCAGCCAAGTCAGAGATGCCTCCGCCCCGCTTGGATTAAAAGGGGTTTTCCGTCAGCAGCCCGTTGACGAACTCGAACAGGCCGGGGCGGCGGTCGCGGCGCAGGCGTTCGGCCTCCACAATCGCCTGGACGGCAGAGAACGCCCGGTCGAGATCGTCGTTGACGACGATGTAGTCGTACTCGCGCCAATGCTCGATCTCGGCGCGCGAATTGGCCAGCCGGGTCGCGATGACCTCTTCGCTGTCTTCGGCGCGCCGGTGCAGCCGCGACTGCAACTCGGCCATCGACGGCGGCAGGATGAAAATCGAGACGACATCGCCTCCCATCTTTTCCTGCAATTGCTGGGCGCCCTGCCAATCGATGTCGAAGAGCATATCACGACCTTCGGCCATCGCGGCTTCGACGGGATCGCGCGGGGTTCCATAGAAGTTGCCGTGCACCTCCGCCCATTCGAGCAACGAATCCGTCGCACGCAGGGCCTCGAATTCACGGATCGATTTGAAAAAATAATGCCGTCCCTCTATTTCGCTCGGTCGCCGCGCGCGCGTCGTCACGCTCACGGAGATGCTGAGTTCCGGATCGGCCTCGAGCAGGTTGCGGGCGATCGTCGACTTACCGGCACCCGACGGCGACGAAATCACGAGCATCAGCCCGCGGCGGGCGATCTTGATGGGCGAAGCGGTCGCCGATTTCATGTCTTACTCCAGATTCTGAACCTGTTCGCGAAACTGATCGATCACGACCTTCAACTCGATTCCGGCGGCCGAGACGGCAGCGGCGTTCGACTTCGAACAGATCGTATTCGATTCGCGGTTAAATTCCTGTGCCAGGAAGTCGAGCTTGCGGCCAATAGGACCGCCCTTCGCAAGAAGATCGCGGGCAGCGGCGACATGCGAACCGAGACGGTCGATCTCTTCCCTGAGGTCCGCCTTCGTGGCAAGCAGCGCGACCTCCGCATACAGCCTGTCGCGGTCGAGCGAGGATGCGCCCTCCATCATCAGCGCCACCTGCTGCGCCAGCCTTTCGGCAATCGCCGAAGGGCTGCGGGACGGGTCGCCCTCCACCGTGGCCGTCAGTTGCGCGATGCGATCCACCTGCGCAAGCAGGATCTGGCCAAGCGCGCTTCCCTCCTCTTCACGCATGGACCGCAAGTCATCGAGGGCACGCGCCAGGCCGGCAAGGATGTCGGCGTCGCGCGCAGCGCGCTCGCTCTCGCTTTCTTCCGGTTCCCGGAAGTCGATGATGCCGCGGATGGAGAGCAGCGTGTCGAACTTCAGCGGCGCGGGATCGACGAGATCACCGAGCTGCTCGCGAAGCTTCAATACTGCCGACAACGCACCCTGGTTGACGACGGCCTCCACGGCGGCCTCGCCGCCGCTGACGGTGAGGCCGATTTGCAGATTGCCGCGGGCAAAATGTTCCGAAGCAAGGCGCCGACAGTCGGGCTCGAAGCGCTCGAGCCCCTGCGGCAGGCGGAGGCGAATGTCGAGCCCCTTGCCGTTGACGGACCGCAATTCCCAGGCCCAGCGATGCCGGCCGCTGCTGCCCTCTCTCCTCGCAAAGCCAGTCATCGATTGGAGTGGCATCATTACCTCCGTTCGCTGCTGCATCTCTCCTCGAAATCAGAGCTGATTGAGGAAACATGCAGCGATCCAAAGTGCTGCAGCGACCTTTGTGCGTCTGAACGCGGCGCTGTAGTCGCAGAAGCAATAGGTCGGCGGCGCGGGATCCCGCAAGGGATATCCGCGCCGCGCTCCATCCGTCCACAATAAGGCCTGTTACTGCGCCTCGGCCGGTGTCACCGTCGGCTCGGCGGTCTTGGCCGCCTCCGCCGCCTTGGCCGCCTCTGCGGCCTTCTCGGCTTCGAGCTTTCGCCAACGCCTCACGTTGGCGTTGTGCTCGTCCAAGGTCGCCGCAAAGACATGGCCGCCCGTTCCGTCCGCCACGAAATAAAGTTCCGGCGTGCGGGAAGGATTGGCGACGGCTTCGAGTGCCGCACGGCCCGGATTGGCGATCGGCGTGGGCGGCAGCCCCTTGATGATATAGGTGTTGTAGGGAGTTTCCTTATCGAGATCCGACTTCAGGATCGCCCGGTCCGCCGGCTTCCCCTCCCCACCGAAGATGCCATAGATAATCGTCGGGTCGGACTGCAGCCGCATGCCTTTTTCCAGGCGGTTGATGAAGACAGACGCCACGCGTGGCCGCTCGTCCGCGCGGCCCGTTTCCTTTTCGACGATCGAGGCCAGCGTCACGAACTCCTCGACAGACGAGACCGGAAGATCGGGATCGCGCTTTTCCCAGATCTGATCGACCAAGGCTTTTTGCGCTGCGACCATCTGCAGGACGATCTCGGCACGCTTGGTGCCGCGGGTGAATTTGTAAGTGTCCGGCTTCAGCGAACCCTCCGACGGCAGATCCGACGGCAAATCGCCGACGAGCACCGGATCATCGGCGAGCTTTCGGAACATCTGCTTGACCGTCAGTCCCTCCGGGAGAGAAACGGAGTATAGGATCGACTTGCCGGACTTCAGCAGTTGCATGATTTCCTGCATCGAAGATCCGGCCTTGATCTCGTATTCACCTGCCTTCAAGGTCTCGTTGTCGAGATAGGCCTCGGACACGAAACGGAACACACGGCTGTCCGTGATGATGTTGTTTCGCTCCAACCCGCCGGCAATTTCGCTGATGCCCGCGCCACTGCGAACGATGAAATTCTTGTTCGCCTCCAGCGGGCCGGGCTTTTCGTATTCGTGCATCGCATAGTAGACCGCGCCGGCGGCTGCGAGCGCAACGAAGACGATGACCGTCATCAGAAAATTCAGAAAGATGACAACCTGGCTGCGCGCCTTGCGGGACCGCTTCGGCGGTTGCGGAACCTTTTCCGGGCGCAGGGCCTCGTTTGCCGATTTCGGGATGATCGGCCCGTTGCTCCCGGTTTCATTGCGGCCGAACTGTGCCGCGCCGTTATCGTTTGAGTCGCTCACGATTATCCCGAATCCGAAATTCGCAATCTCAATCAAGCTGCCACCGATGCGAATTTCGGCTTAGACCGGCGGCAAGCTGAATGTGTCAGAGCAATGGATATTCTACAAATTGTCAGAAGTGCCTTGCGCGAACATAGTCGGCGGCGCCGCGCGGCGGCGACTCCTCCAGTTACAGCTTGTAGCGAGCAATGCGGCAAAAAGCAGGATCACCAACCGGTGTTTGAACGGGACCGGGACGCCGGAAGCGGTTTTCCGACATCACGACGATCCTCGGTCAACCTAACCGAGAATCGTCGTGGAGAATCATCATCGTCGATCCTGTCGCGTCGGCGATCTTAGTTGCCGTTGTAGCGACGCAGAACCAGCGAAGCATTCGTGCCGCCGAAACCGAAGGAGTTCGACAGCGCGATGTCGATCTCCCGCTTGCGCGCGACATGCGGCACCAGGTCGATCTTCGTCTCGACGGAGGGATTGTCGAGGTTGAGGGTGGGCGGAGCGATATTGTCGCGAATCGCGAGGGCCGAGAAGATTGCCTCGATCGCACCGGCGGCGCCCAGCAGGTGTCCGATTGCCGACTTGGTCGAAGACATGGATATCTTCGAAGCGCTGTTGCCGACCAGCCGCTCGACCGCGCCGAGCTCGATCGTATCGGCCATCGTCGACGTTCCGTGGGCGTTGATGTAGTCGATGTCGGCGGCCATCAGACCGGCTCGCTTCAACGCCATTTGCATGCAGCGGTACGCGCCATCGCCGTCCTCGGATGGAGCGGTGATATGGAAGGCGTCACCGGAGAGGCCGTAGCCAACGACTTCGGCATAGATCTTGGCGCCGCGTGCCTTCGCATGCTCCAGTTCTTCGAGAATGACGACGCCGGCGCCTTCGCCCATGACGAAACCGTCGCGATCGGCGTCATAGGGGCGCGATGCCTTTTCCGGGTTATCGTTGTGCTGGGTCGAGAGCGCCTTGCAGGCGGCGAAGCCTGCGAGCGAAATGCGGCAGATCGGCGATTCCGTGCCACCCGCCACCATCACGTCGGCATCGCCGAGCGCGATCAACCGACTCGCATCGCCGATCGCATGCGCGCCCGTAGAGCAAGCCGTCACGACCGAGTGGTTCGGGCCACGAAGCTTGTGGCGAATCGAAACCTGGCCCGACGCGAGGTTGATCAGGCGGCCAGGAATAAAGAAGGGAGAAATACGACGCGGGCCCTTGTCGCGCAGCGTATAGCCTGCATCGACGATGCCCTCGAGACCGCCGATGCCGGAGCCGATCAGCACGCCAGTCGCAATCTGGTCCTCATCGTTTTCCGGCTTCCAGCCGGCGTCGGCCAGCGCCATGTCGGCGGCAGCCATCGCATAAACGATGAAGGGATCGACCTTGCGCTGTTCCTTCGGTTCCATCCAGTCGTCGGGATTGAAGGTGCCGTCCGAGCCGTCGCCAAAAGGAATACGGCAGGCGATCTTGGCAGGAAGATCCTCAACTTCGAATTCGGTGACCTTGCGTGCAGCATTCTGGCCCGCGATAAGACGCGACCAGCTGACCTCGGTTCCGCAACCCAAAGGAGATACCATGCCGGTACCGGTGATAACGACACGTCTCATAACCCGTGACCCACCCTGACTGTTCAGTTCTAGAGCCGGACCGGACCACGCGTGACGACCCCGATCCGTGCATCCATTGTAAATTTCTCACGTGACGATCAGAGGGAAAGGCGGGAACGCTTTGCTGATCGAAACCCGCGGTCGACGCAGGCCAGCCCACTTCCCCTGGGCTGGTACGGGCCGCAACAGGCGGCCCGTCAACGCCTAAACCGTAAAGATCAGGCCTGAGCCTTCTCGATGAACTTGACGGCGTCGCCGACGGTCAGGATCGAATCTGCCGCGTCGTCCGGGATCTCGACACCGAATTCTTCTTCGAATGCCATGACCAGTTCGACGGTGTCGAGCGAGTCCGCGCCGAGGTCATCGATGAAGCTTGCGCCTTCGCTGACCTTTTCGGCGTCGACGCCAAGATGATCAATAACAATTTTCTTCACGCGTTCTGCGATATCGCTCATGTCGGAGTTCCTCGACCTTCGTTTCTTTGCGGCGCCATTCTTGGCGCCGTCATTTTCAATCAAGCCTGATAGACCAAGATAGTCCAGCGGGCAATCCATCCAACCGAACCCGCGGAAAACCCAAGGCAGCGAGGGCTGCCGGACACCTGGCCGGACCGGTCGACTGCGCACAGTCATGGCCCGATTAACATGGTTTAAGCCTGCCGCAAAGTGCGAAAATGCCCGACATTCGCTTGGTCAACATTGAATTTCAGGCATTTGGCATCGACCAATGAAGGTACCGAACCGCGTAGCGCCGACGGGTTGAAATACGCGCCGTCCGCCTTACCCGGTGCCGGATCAGATCATCGCCATGCCGCCATTGACGTGAATGGTCTGCCCGGTGAGGTAACCCGCTTCGTTCGAAGCAAGATACGCAACGGCGGATGCGACCTCCGCACCCGTACCCATCCGCCGCATCGGGATCGCACCCATGATGCTTTCCTTCTGCTTGTCGTTGAGCTTGCCGGTCATCGCACTTTCGATGAATCCAGGGGCAACGCAGTTGACGGTAACGTTACGGGTGGCGATTTCCTGCGCGAGCGACTTGGAGAACCCGATCATGCCCGCCTTCGAAGCGCAATAGTTGGCCTGCCCAGGATTGCCGGTAACGCCGACAACGGAGGTGATGTTGACGATGCGGCCGAAACGGCGGCGCATCATCGGGTGTGTCAGTTCACGGGTCAGGCGGAAGACCGCCGTGAGATTGACCTCGATGACGCTGTCCCAATCTTCATCGCTCATGCGGACGAAGAGCCCATCCTTGGTGATGCCGGCATTGTTGACGAGGATGTCGACGCCGCCGAGCTCAGCCTCCGCCTTCTCGCCAAGCGCCTTGACTTCGGCGCGGTCGGAAAGATTGGCGGGAAAGATCTGGACGCGCTCGCCAAGCGTGTTGGCAAGTGCTTCGAGCTTCTCGACGCGCGTGCCGTGCAGGCCGACAATGGCGCCCTGTGCGTGCAGGATGCGGGCGATTTCCTCGCCAATGCCACCGGATGCGCCGGTGACGAGAGCCTTGCGGCCGGAGAGATCAAACATGGGCATGTTCCTTGTAACTGGAGCGCTCAGGACTGAAGTGCGGCGAGCGCCGTATCGATGTCGGCGGGCGTATTGACGGCAATACCATTGACGGTCTTGTCGATCCGTCGAGCAAGTCCCGTCAGCACCTTGCCCGAGCCGATTTCATAAAGCGTCGTGACATTGTTGGCCGCGAACCATTCTACCGTCTCGCGCCAGCGCACCTGGCCGGTCACTTGCTCGACGAGCAACCGGGCGATCTCGCCGGCGTCACTTACCGGAGCGGCCAGAACATTCGCCACAAGCGGAACGGACGGGTCGCGCTTCTCCACCTTGACGAGTGCATCGCGCATGGCATCGGCAGCAGGCGCCATCAGCGATGAGTGGAAAGGCGCGGATACAGGGAGCATCAGCGCGCGCTTGGCACCTTTTTCGGAGGCGAGCGCGGCAGCCTTCTCTACCGCCTGCTTCTCTCCCGAGATCACCAGTTGTCCGCCGCCATTGTCGTTGGCGATCTGGCACGACCCGAGCGCGGACGCTTGACGACAAACCATGTCAACGTCCGCATGTTCCAGGCCGATGATGGCAGCCATCGCGCCTTTGCCGACGGGGACAGCCGCCTGCATGGCGTTACCCCGAATGCGCAGGAGGCGAGCCGTGTCGGCGATCGAAAACGTCCCGGCGGCGCAGAGCGCGGAATACTCGCCGAGCGAATGGCCGGCAACGAAGGCGACCTTGTTCTTGAGATCGAGCCCCCTGGCCTCGAGCACGCGGATCACGGCCATGGAAACGGCCATCAGCGCGGGCTGCGCGTTTGCCGTCAGCGTCAGCGTTTCCTCCGGCCCGCTCCACATAACGTCGGAAAGCTTTTCGCCCAACGCTTCATCGACCTCGGCGAAGACGGCGGCGGCCTCCGGAAAGGCCTCCGCCAGATCCTTGCCCATGCCGACAGCCTGACTGCCCTGCCCGGGAAACGTGAATGCAATGCTCATGGGGCTGCCCTTCCCTTGATGACGAAACGACCGGAGCGAGCCAAGCTTCTCGCGATCGTTTCTCATATGATTAGGGCGGATGCCGGCGAAAGCTGCCTCACATTCCCCATCCGCCCTGTTTTTCCTCTCCATTCACATTCCTGAACAGGGAGTCAAGCGCAGAGGCCGAGCTTCACCCTTGCCAGCGGGCTTTTGCCCTTGATCTTCGTCAATCAAGGCGTAAGTTTGCCGCGCATCGCCGCCGCTCCCGCTGATAAGCCATGTTCCGCGGCACAAGCCAATCATTGGCGGCGCGCCTTTCCCTCCCGCCGGCGCGGAACCGCCCCTCGCGAGGAACAATACTTCATGCGCTACAACATGCTAGGCCGCACCGACATCAAGATTTCGGAAATCTGCCTGGGCACGATGACCTGGGGCTCCCAGAACACGCAGACCGAAGCCTATGGACAACTCGACTACGCCTTCGACCGTGGCGTGAACTTCATCGATACGGCCGAACTCTACCCGACGACGCCGCTTTCGGCCGAAACCTACGGCAACACCGAGCGCATCATCGGGAACTGGCTGGCGATGCGCGGCCGCCGCGACGATGTGGTGATCGCGACCAAGGTGGCCGGCCCCGGCCGTCCTTATATCCGCAATGGCGAACCGACGACGCCCGAGGGCATCGAAGAAGCTTTGCACGCCAGCCTGAAGCGGCTGAGGACCGAGTATGTAGACCTTTACCAACTGCATTGGCCGAATCGCGGCCACTATCACTTCCGCAATTCCTGGTCCTACGACCCGTCGGGGCAAGACAGGGAGCATGTCGCCGCAGACCTGAAAGCGATCCTCGACAAGCTTGGCGACCTCGTAAAGGCCGGCAAGATCCGCGCCATCGGGCTTTCGAACGACACCGCCTGGGGCGCGATGAAGATGCTCGACTTGTCGAACAGATGCGACCTGCCGCGTGTTGCGACGATCCAGAACGAATACAACCTTCTCTATCGCGCCTACGATCTCGATCTCGCGGAACTGTCTCATCACGAGGATATCGGTCTGCTCGCCTATTCGCCGCTCGCAGCCGGTCTCCTGAGCGGAAAGTATCTCGGAGGGGCGAAGCCGGCAGGATCGCGCCTCTCGATCAACGGCGACCTCGGCGGCCGCTTCACGCCGCACCAGGAGCCAGCCGTCGCCGCCTATGTGGCGCTCGCTCGGGAGCATGGCCTCGACCCGGCGCAGATGGCGCTCGCCTTCTGCCTCAGACGTCCCTTCACGGCTTCGGCTATCATCGGCGCGACGTCGATGGAACAATTGAAGACCGATATCGGCGCCGCCGGTATAACGCTCTCGCACGACGTGATGAACGGCATCCGGCGCCTCCATCGGCTCTACCCGGCGCCGATTTGATCGGCTCATGCTTCCTTAAATCGGATCCGATTTAAGGAAAAAACATACAGTCGCGGACGCAAGAGCCTCAAGCCGCCATCTGGCGGCAGCTCTCGGCGCAGCGCCTGCAGGCTTCAACACATTCGTCCATGTCGCCGATGCGCTCACAATCCTCGGCGCATTCGTCGCAGATCTCCGCGCATTCGCGGCACAGATGAACGTGGTGAGGGCTTCCGATCAGCATGAAATGCGCCGTGGTCCGGCAGATCTCGGTGCACGCCATCATCAGCCTGAAATGAGACGGCTCGGTATGTTTGCCGCCGACTTGAAGGCAATGGTTCATCGCGGTCGACAGACACGCGGAATAACAGTCCAGACAATTGTCGATGCACGGTTGCATTCTTGGATCGACATGGGTCATCGTCGTTTCCCGCTCCTTTGGGTTGCGGCTATCCAACAGCAATGCCGTGCGATTGTTCCGTGCGAACACCTCGGCGCCGCCACGAACACCCAAGTTCGGATCACGGCTTGCATTTCAGCGGAAAATCCGTATAAGCGCGCTGTTCGAAACACCCGGTCTTCTGGCTGGTGGCTGAACGGAGGGCCGGTTTCCGCTTTGGAAGCCGCCAGGAATGCAAGACATTCCGGCCTCCCGTGTCTCCGCTCTCGACCGTCTCGATACAACACTTTCTTGCCGGCTGCACTGCGGCCATAAGAACAGTCGTTGAGGCTTAGCCGCCGAGGTCCGGGCTGATTAACGCAAGAAAGGCAAGCCACAATGGCTCTTTATGAACACGTATTCCTTGCCCGGCAGGATATCACGCCGCAGCAGGTCGATGCTCTCGTCGAGCAATACAAGGGCGTCATCGAAGCGAACGGCGGCAAGGTCGGTCGCGTCGAGAACTGGGGCCTGAAGTCCCTCACCTACCGCATCAAGAAGAACCGCAAGGCTCACTACGTCCTGATGGACATCGATGCTCCGGCACCGGCTGTCCACGAGGTAGAGCGCCAGATGCGCATCAACGAAGACGTCCTGCGCTACATGACGATCGCTGTCGAGAAGCACGAGGAAGGCCCGTCCGCGATGATGCAGAAGCGCGATCGCGACGATCGTCCGCGCGGCGAAGGCCGTGGCCCGCGTGAAGGCGGTTTCGACCGTGGCCCGCGTCCGGACCGTGGCGACCGTGAAGACCGTCCACGCCGTCCGCGTGAAGACCGCGCGTAACCCGAAGCTTAGGAGATAAAGACAATGGCTGAAGTTTCTTCCGCTCCGGTACGCCGTCCGTTCCACCGTCGCCGCAAGACCTGCCCCTTCTCGGGTGCAAATGCTCCGCGGATCGACTACAAGGACGTCCGCCTCCTGCAGCGCTACATTTCCGAGCGCGGCAAGATCGTTCCGTCCCGCATCACGGCCGTTTCCCAGAAGAAGCAGCGCGAACTCGCCCAGGCGATCAAGCGTGCACGCTTCCTCGGCCTGCTGCCTTACGTCGTTTCGTAAGACGGGCTGACTCTCCGTCAGTCAATTGACTCGACGGAAACTCGTTCCGAGGCAAGGCATTTCCGTAACGTGAATGCCTTGCCTCTCTCCCTCCCGCGGTGGGCGCGGGTCGGAACCGGCGCATGCGCCAAAATCCCATGTTGGGGCCAAAGCTCGACGGCGACCCCTAACTGCGTTTCAAGCAGGACAGCGAACGTGAATATCTGGAACAGGACATCGCTGATCACCGGCGCTCTCGCCGGCATTACCGCCGCCCTTCTGTCGATGGGCGCGAACACGCAGTCGTCCTTTGCGATCGTTCTCTACGCTGCCTCCGCACTACCGATCCTGATTGCCGGCCTCGGATGGGGCAACGCGGCCGCGATCATCGCGATCGTGGTTGCCGGCGCGACTGCCGCCGCGCTCGTTTCCTCCTATTTCGCGCTGCTGGTCCTGCTCGTCACGCTTGTTCCCGCCGGCTGGCTCAGTCACCTCGCAAATCTTGCGCGCCCAGCCTCCGAACTCGGCGGCCCCGAAGGCGCGCTTGCCTGGTATCCGCTGTCCGACATTCTCGGCCATCTCGCCGGGCTCGTCACCGTCGGCATGATCATCGTCGGCTACATCGTGGGTTACGATTCCGGCGTCTCGGACCGCATGATCGACATGGTGATCGAGGCGGTAAAGGCGCAGGAGCCGCTCTACAATCCGGACGCCGCGGCAATCGCACAGATCAAGGCGATGTTCACGCTCGCCCTGCCGCTCGTCCAGGGCGCGATCTGGGTGCTGATGCTCTTTGCCGCCTACTATCTCGCAACACGGATCGTCCAGTTGTCCGGAGGGTCGCTGCGTCCGCGCGAAGACATTCCGTCGGCGTTGAGGATGCACCGCAACGCCATTTTCGTCTTTCTCGCCGGCCTGATCCTCGCCTTTCTCGGCGGAGCGCCGGCGGCGATCGGCGCCCTCATTTGCGGCACGTTCGGCGCAGGCTTCCTGCTCTCGGGCTTTGCCTCGTTCCATTTCCGCACGCGTGGCAAGTCCTGGCGGCTTCCGGTGCTGTGGATCGCCTACCTGTCGGTTTTCGTCTTCACGATCCCGGCCGTGTTCTTCCTCCTGTCTGGCTTGACCGATACGCGACGCACCATCGCGGTTACGCCGACCGGAAAAAGCTGACCAATGAAACAACACTGAACTGAAAGGAATCAAAAGATGGAAGTCATTCTCCTCGAACGCATCGCCAAGCTCGGCCAGATGGGCGAAACCGTAAAGGTTCGCGACGGCTTTGCCCGCAACTACCTGCTGCCGCTCGGCAAGGCGCTGCGCGCCAACGCCGCCAACAAGACCCGCTTCGAATCCGAGCGCGCAACCCTCGAAGCCCGCAACCTCGAGCGCAAGTCGGAAGCTCAGAAGATTGCGGACAAGCTGGACGGCAAGTCCTTCATCATCGTCCGCTCCGCCGGCGAAACCGGCCAGCTCTACGGCTCGGTTGCTGCCCGTGACGTCGTCGAGGCGCTGGCCGCCGACGGCTTCAACATCAACCGCAACCAGGTCGACCTCAACCATCCGATCAAGGCGATCGGTGTGCACAAGGTAACGCTGCACCTGCACGCGGAAGTCGAAATCGCCGTGGAAATCAATGTCGCTCGTTCGACCGAAGAAGCCGAGCGCCAGGCCAAGGGCGAAAGCCTGACGTCCGCTGATGCCATCTACGGCGTCGACGAAGACGCCCTGAAGCCGGAAGACTTCTTCAACCCGGAAGCTGAGTTCGAAACCGAAGAAGAATAAGCTTCGCGGCATACCTGAATTGAAGGGCCCGGATCCATCGATCCGGGCCTTTTCATTTGCGCATCGCGCTGCGTCGTTCCGCACCAGGCTCTCGACCGGCGGTTCATAAAAGACGTTTGAACGCGAATCAGGTACCTTTCGCTCGGGTCGCGGCGTCAATCGCCGTCATCATTTTTTCGCCATTTGTGACGCTCGCCTGTGGAACAGTCGAACAACGGGCAAAGACCGCGAGCACGGTTGTATGGTTCACGACTGTTGCGCAGCAGCACTTGACCCACAGAACGGCAGGCAGCAAATCGGATAGCTCACACGAACCACACGCGGAAATGGAACGATCGATGAACGACGCAGCGCGCAAGCTCGCCCCCTTGGCCAAGGATCAGGCGGATCAGCACTATCGCGAAGCGCCGAACAATCTGGAGGCCGAGCAGGCGCTGCTCGGCGCCATCCTGGTCAACAACGACGCGTTCTACCGGGTATCCGACTTCCTCAAGCCGGTACATCTTTTCGAGCCACTGCACCGCCGCATCTTCGAGGTGGCCGGCGATATCATCCGCATGGGCAAGACCGCCAACCCGGTCACGATCAAGACCTTCCTCAAGGCGGACGAAAAAGTCGGCGACCTGACCGTTGCCCAATACCTCGCGCGCCTTGCGGCCGAGGCCGTTTCGATCATCAATGCCGAGGACTACGGCCGCGCCATCTATGATCTGGCGCTGCGTCGTTCGCTGATCACGATCGGCGAGGACATGGTCAACATCGCCTATGACGCGCCGCTCGACATGCCGCCGCAGAGCCAGATCGAGGATGCGGAGCGGCGCCTTTTCGAGCTTGCCGAAACAGGACGCTATGACGGCGGCTTCCAGTCATTCAGCGACGCTGTAACACTCGCGATAGACATGGCTGCGACGGCGAAGGATAGGGACGGCCACCTCTCCGGCATTTCGACCGGCATCCATTCGCTCGATGGAAAGATGGGCGGCCTGCAGCGTTCGGACCTGATCATCCTCGCCGGTCGCCCCGGCATGGGCAAGACATCACTCGCGACCAACATCGCCTACAATATCGCTGCGGCTTACGAGCCCGAGGTGCAACCGGACGGCTCCTTCAAGGCGAGGAACGGCGGTGTCGTCGGCTTCTATTCGCTCGAAATGTCGTCCGAGCAGCTTGCAACGCGCATCATCTCCGAACAGACCGAGGTTTCGTCCTCGAAGATCCGCCGCGGCGATATTTCGGAAGCTGATTTCGAGAAGCTCGTCGCCTGCTCGATGATGATGCAGAAGGTGCCGCTCTATATCGACCAGACCGGCGGTATCTCGATCGCCCAGCTCGCGGCGCGCGCCCGTCGTCTCAAGCGCCAACGCGGCCTTGACGTACTGGTGGTCGACTACGTCCAGCTGATGACCGGTTCCAAGAAATCGGGCGAGAACCGGGTGCAGGAAATCACGGAAATCACCACAGGCCTGAAGGCACTCGGCAAGGAACTGAACGTGCCGATCATTGCCTTGTCGCAGCTCTCGCGCGCCGTGGAAAGCCGCGAGGACAAGCGCCCGCAGCTCTCGGACCTGCGTGAATCGGGATCGATCGAGCAGGATGCCGACGTGGTCCTCTTCGTGTTCCGCGAGGAATACTACGTGAAAAACATGGAACCACGCGACGAATTCGATCCGAAATACGAAGAGTGGAAGATGCAGATGGAAAAGGTCAAGGGTACGGCCGACGTCATCATCGCCAAGCAGCGCCACGGACCGACCGGAACGGTGAAGCTCGCCTTCCAGTCCGAATTCACGCGCTTCTCGGACTTGGCGGATTCGTCCTTCACGCAGTACGAACACTAGATCGAGGGACGATTCACGCGCCGATCACCGCTCTCGCAACGGCCACAACGAAAACCCCGGCGGCTACGGCCGCGAGCAGCGGCAGCCGCGTTGCGGCAAGCGCGGTTGCGAGCGCCGCAAGCGTTTCCGCCGGCCCGGTCACGAGCGCGGTCGGGGCGATGACGGCCATCAACACTGCCGGCGGGATGGCTTCCAGCGCGCGTCTCTGTTGCGGTCCGATCGCCACGAAACGAATGAGCACCAACCCGCCGATGCGTGTCAGTACCGTCGCTGCGGCCATGGCAAGAATCGCGAGAGCAGCATTCGGATCGAGCGTCATGCGCGGGCCTCTTGGCGCTGATCGGTGACGAGCGCCGCAACGACGCCGGCTGCGGCACCTGCCGCGATATACCAGACGCCGGGCAGCAATTGGTGTGTCAGCACCGCTGCGGCTGCACTTGCCGCAAGCACGACACCGGTCTCCCGTCCTTTCCAAAAACCCATCACCAGAACCACAAAGACGGCGGGAAAGGCAAAATCGAGGCCCATTGCCTTCGGGTCTCCCAGGAAGGCGCCGACAATCGAGCCGGCGAGGCTTGTCAAAACCCAGACGAAATAAAAAGGCACCGCGAGGCCGGCATACCAGGCGGCGGACAGGCGCGCGTACGTCGCCCGAGACTCGGCCATGGCCCAGATTTCATCGGCCAGCAGCAGCATCGCGGCATATTTCGCGGGACCCGAGAAGGCCGGCATCTTCGCGCCGATCGAGGCACTCATCAGCACGTGGCGGATGTTGACGAGCAGCGCCGAAAAACCGAGCGCACCCCAGGATGCCGGATGGGTCCAGATATCCATGGCGACGAACTGCGAACCGCCGGCGAAGACCACGGCACTCATCAGCGTCACTTCGAGACTGGAAAGACCCTTGCTTGCCGCGACCGCGCCGAAGACAAGGCCGATCGGCATGACGGCAACGATGAGCGGCGCCATGGCCCTGACCCCGCCAGCAAACTCTCGAAAAACATCCTTCGTGTTCACGCCCGTCACTCCGCATTTCAATTGCATCAACGCAATAGCTGCGGGGAAGCCGGCGCGTCTTGAACGAAAGTGATCAGCCGGCTCGGAATGCACCAGGGGTGACGCCGGTTCTTGCCTTGAAATGCCGGCTGAAGTGCGCCTGATCGGCGAAGCCGCAATGATAGGCGGTGTCGACGGCCGACCAGCCCTGCCGCAGCAGTGTCTTTGCTTCGCGGACCCGCTTGTCGGTCAGGAAGGCGTGAGGCGTGATGTGGAATTCCTTGCGGAAAGCGCGGATCAGGTGCGCCCGGCTAAGCCCGGCCACCTTGGCAAGCTCGTCGAGGCCGATGTCGTGGGAATAATTGGCGATGAGATAATCCCGAGCGCGATGCACGGCAGAAGGTTCGCGCGTCTCCACGGGAAGGATGATCGCGCTTCCGTGCCGCCGGAACAGTTTGTCCAGGAAGCTGAACATTCCTTCGTCCGCCTCCAAGGCGCCCGCATTTCCCTCGAGCGCCCGATGGGCGCGATGAAAGGCGACGGCCAGCTCAGGATCACGAAGCAGCAGTCGCGAGAAGCAGGGCGTTCCTCTGAAGGCTCGACCGGTGACATCCTCGAGGACGTCGACCAGCAGTTCGACGGACGGATAGATCATTCGATAGCGGTAACCATCGAGGCCCGGATGCCCGTCGTGGATCTCGTCCGGATTGATGAGGTAGAGATCGCCGGGGCCTGTCTGCGATCGCTCGCCCTTGATCGTGCTGATCTGCGAGCCCGCCTCGATTGCGCCGATGCTGAACGTGTCATGGGCATGCGGGGCAAACTCATGTGTGATGAAGGTCGCGCTCAGGCATTCCATGCCTTTGAACCGCGCGTCACGCCAGAAGCGCGTGTGCTCGGCACCCTTGAGCGGCATGGCCTCGATAGCCTGTTCCTGCGAGATCGTCTGCATCGAGCAACGTTAGCCGCAGCGGAGCTGCGCGTCTTGCACAAAAGTGCTCGAGCTCTTGTCCCCGGCCGGATGAGGGACCGTTTGCGACCTTCGGCGCCAGGATGTATTGCTGCAACATCGACCACACAGAGCGTCCGGTATGCACAGTCCAGAATTCCTCTCCGCCTCCAGCAGGCTCACCATCGACTTCGCAGCGCTGGCCGACAACTGGCGCGCCATGAACGAGCGCTCCGGCAAGGCTCGCGCGGCCGCCGTGCTAAAGGCGAACGCCTACGGACTCGGCATCGCGCAGGCAGCGCCCGCCCTTTACGCCGCCGGTGCACGCGACTTCTTCGTTGCCAGTGCGGAGGAAGGAGTGGAGCTTCGCCCGCTAGTCCCTGACGGGCGCATCTACATTCTGGCCGGCATGTGGCCAGGCAACGAGAAGCTATTTTTCGAGAATGACCTCGTGCCGATCATCAACTCGGAGGAGCAACTCGCCGTCTTCATGGCGGCGCTTTCCGAGCGCGGCGACCATCCGTGCGTGCTTCACGTCGACACCGGCATGAACCGGCTTGGACTGTCGGTCGAGGAAGCCGTCGCGCTCGCCAACGACCCGGCGCGGCCGGCAAGTTTCTCGCCGGTGCTGATCATGAGCCATCTTGCCTGCGGCGACGATCCGAAGCATCCGATGAACGTCTATCAGCTCGACCGCTTTCGCGAGACGGCGGCCGCCTTCGAGGGCATCCCCGCGAGCTTGGCCAATTCCGGCGGCGTGTTTCTCGGCAAGGACTACCACTTCGATCTTACTCGCCCGGGCATCGCCGTCTATGGCGGCGAAGCAGTGAACGGAGCGGTGAACCCGATGAAGGCGGTGGTGACGGCCGAAGCACGCATCATCCAGGTGCGCACGGTTCCCTCCGGCGCGACGGCAAGCTACGGCGCATCGGCGCGCTTCACCCGTGACAGCCGCATCGCAACGGTCGCGATCGGCTACGCCGACGGATATCATCGTTCGGTTTCCGGCGGCGGTGTGACGCTCAGGCAATCCATGCCGTCGGGCGCCTTTGGTTTTCTTCACGGCAGGCGGGTGCCGCATGTCGGCCGGGTAACCATGGACCTCAGCCTGTTCGACGTTACCGACCTGCCGGAAAAGGCCGTCCGCGCCGGCGACTATATCGAGCTCTTCGGCCGCAACATCGCGATAGACGACGTCGCGCGCGCCGGCGGAACGATCGGCTACGAGTTGCTGACGAGCCTTGGGCATCGCTATCATCGAACCTATATCGGCGGTGCCTGAGCGCGGAGCGTCGCTGCGTCGACGGACAGTCGCCGAAAAACACACTTTCAAGCCGAATTTCGCGGCATTATGTGATCGCTGGTGGTGATTCTCGGAACCACCGTCGTTCGCAGTCTCCCGGAATATCCGAAAGCTAGTCTCGATGGCGAAAGCCCGCACCCAGTTCATCTGTCAGAATTGCGGCACCGTTCACTCCCGCTGGGCGGGCAAGTGCGAAGGCTGCGGCGAGTGGAACACGATCATCGAGGAAGATCCGACAGCGGGCATCGGCGGCGGCCCTTCGCGCGCGCCGAAGAAGGGACGACCGGTCGCGCTCACCACGCTTTCCGGCGAGATCGAGGACGCGCCGCGTATCCAGACGGGGATATCCGAACTCGACCGCGTCACCGGCGGCGGCTTCGTGCGCGGCTCGGCATTGCTCGTCGGCGGCGACCCTGGTATCGGCAAGTCGACCGTGCTGATGCAGGCGGCCGCGGCCCTTTCCCGCCGCAAGCATCGCGTCATTTATGTCTCGGGCGAGGAGGCCGTCGCCCAGGTGCGTTTGCGCGCCCAACGGCTTGGGGCAGCCGACAGCGACGTGCTTCTTGCCGCAGAAACCAATGTCGAGGACATTCTGGCGACGCTTGCCGACGGCAAGCGCCCCGATCTCGTCATCATCGATTCGATCCAGACGCTCTGGAGCGACATCGTCGATTCGGCACCCGGAACAGTGACCCAGGTGCGCACCGGCGTGCAGGCGATGATCCGCTTTGCCAAACAGACCGGCGCGGCGGTCGTGCTCGTCGGCCACGTGACGAAGGAAGGCCAGATCGCCGGCCCACGCGTGGTCGAACACATGGTTGACGCCGTGCTCTATTTCGAAGGGGATCGCGGACATCACTACCGCATTCTCAGAACGGTCAAGAACCGCTTTGGCCCGACCGACGAGATTGGCGTGTTCGAGATGTCGGACAAGGGCTTGCGCGAAGTCGCCAATCCGTCGGAGCTGTTTCTCGGCGAACGCAACGAGAAGTCGCCGGGAGCAGCCGTGTTTGCCGGCATGGAAGGAACTCGGCCGGTGCTGGTGGAGGTGCAGGCGCTCGTCGCGCCGACGTCGCTCGGAACACCGCGCCGTGCGGTCGTCGGCTGGGACTCCGCGCGTCTCTCAATGATCCTCGCGGTGCTTGAAGCCCATTGCGGCGTCCGCCTCGGCCAACATGACGTTTATCTCAATATTGCCGGCGGTTTTCGTATTTCCGAACCTGCGGCCGACCTTGCAGTTGCTTCCGCGCTGGTTTCGTCGCTGGCCGGGCTTGCCCTTCCGGCCGATTGCGTCTATTTCGGCGAAGTCAGCTTGTCGGGCGCCATCCGGCCGGTTGCGCATACCGCCCAACGTCTTAAGGAAGCCGAGAAGCTCGGTTTCTCCCAGGCCGTATTGCCGTCTGCATCGACCGAACTGCCGAAGAACGGCGCCGGCCGGTGGAGCGAGATGGAGAGCCTGCCGGATCTCGTGGCGCGCATCGCCGGATCGCGGAGCGCCCTAAGGCAGGCGGAAGGCGAAGACGAATGACCTCGGCGACGATTGGCCGTGGAAAGATGTTCAGAGTGCGTGCGGACAGGACCGACGGCAGCTAAGCTTGGTGTGGCCCGGATCAAGACGGGGTCGGAGTAAGGACAACATGCCCATTACAATTCTCGATGGTATCGTTCTCGGCGTCGCGCTGTTTTCGGCCATCCTCGCCATGGTCCGCGGATTCTCGCGCGAGGTTCTGTCGGTCGCGAGTTGGGTCGGCGCGGCGGCAGCGGCCTATTTCCTCTATCCGTACCTGCTGCCCTATGCCTCGCAATACACGAGCAGCGACACGGTCGCGATGATCGGTTCGGCCGCCGTTGTCTTCCTGGTCGCGCTGATCATCATTTCCTTCATTACGATGCGGATCGCCGATTTCATCATCGACAGCCGCATCGGCGCGCTCGACCGGACGCTCGGCTTTCTCTTCGGTGCCGCCCGTGGCATCCTGCTTGTCGTCGTCGCCATGCTGTTCTTCAACTGGCTGGTCGCGCCGCAGCAGCAGCCGATCTGGGTAACCCAGGCGAAGTCGAAGCCGCTGCTCGACAATCTCGGCAACAGGCTGATCGCGCTTTTGCCGGAAGAGGCCGACGCCACAATCCTCGACCGACTTCGCGGCAAGGATGCGACGGGCGAAGGCGAACCCGAAACCCCTCCGGGCACGACAGAACAGCCCCCCGTCGAGGATGCGCCGACGAACGGCTGAGACAGACATCAGTTAGCGACAAGGCCCGCTGCGCGGGCTTTGTCCATTTGGAATAACGCTTGCTAGTGTTTTCGGCTAAGATTGCTTGAAGACGGGCAGCCTGATCACGATATGCGCACCGGCATGGAGCAAAGGCGAACTTGTGATGACCGATCTCAGATCCAGTGAAATCCACGACGAACTCGATGGCGACACTCTGCACGAAGAGTGCGGGGTCTTCGGTATTCTCGGGCATCCGGATGCGGCCACCCTGACGGCACTTGGCTTGCACGCGCTCCAGCATCGCGGCCAGGAAGCGGCCGGTATCGTCACCTTCGACGGCAAGCAGTTCTATACCGAAAAGCGCATGGGTCTCGTCGGAGACCACTATACGGACCCCGCAACACTGGCCAAGCTGCCGGGCTATATTTCCATCGGGCATACGCGCTACTCGACGACCGGCGAGGTGGCGCTGCGCAACGTCCAGCCGCTCTTTGCCGAGCTTGAAGTCGGCGGCATCGCCATCGCCCATAACGGCAACTTCACCAATGGGCTGACGCTCCGCCGCCAATTGATTGCAGACGGCGCGATATGTCAGTCGACGTCGGACACCGAAGTCGTCCTTCACCTCATCGCCCGCTCCAAGCAGACCTCCTCCTCCGATCGCTTCATCGACGCCATCCGCCAGATGGAAGGCGGCTATTCGATGCTGGCGATGACGCGCACCAAGCTGATTGCCGCACGCGACCCGATCGGTATCCGCCCCCTCGTCATGGGCGAACTCGACGGCAAGCCGATCTTCTGTTCGGAAACCTGCGCGCTCGACATCATCGGCGCCAAGTACATCCGTGATGTCGAGAACGGCGAAGTGGTCATTTGCGAAATCCAGCCGGACGGCTCGATCTCGATCGACGCATGCAAGCCGGAATCAACGCAGCCTGAAAAACTCTGCCTCTTTGAATATGTCTACTTCGCCCGCCCGGATTCGGTCGTCGGCGGCCGCAGCGTCTATGTGGCGCGCAAGAACATGGGCGTCAATCTCGCCAAGGAATCGCCCGTCGAAGCGGACGTGGTCGTTCCCGTGCCCGACGGCGGCACTCCTGCCGCGCTCGGTTATGCACAGCAGAGCGGCATTCCGTTCGAATACGGCATCATCCGCAACCATTATGTCGGGCGGACTTTCATCGAGCCGACGCAGCAGATCCGTGCGTTCGGGGTCAAGCTGAAGCATTCGGCCAACCGCGCCATGATCAAGGACAAGCGCGTAGTCCTCGTCGATGACTCCATCGTGCGCGGGACGACGTCGGTCAAGATCGTGCAGATGATCCGCGACGCCGGTGCACGCGAAGTGCATATCCGCGTGGCAAGCCCGATGATCTTCCACCCGGACTTCTACGGAATCGATACGCCGGACCGCGACAAGTTGCTCGCCAACCAACACGCCGACCTCGCCTCCATGTGCCGATTTATCGGCGCCGACTCGCTTGAATTCCTGTCGATCGACGGGCTTTATCAAGCCGTGGGCGGTGTTGCGCGCGATCCCAAGGCACCGCAATTCACCGATCATTACTTCACCGGTGACTACCCGACCCGCTTGCTCGACCAGGAAGGCGCAAGCAACGTCCGCAAACTCTCGGTTCTCGCCAGCAACGGATAAAGACAACAAAATGACGCCCAATCTGAAAGACCGGGTCGCCCTGGTTACCGGTGCATCGCGCGGTATCGGCTATTTCACCGCCCTCGAAGTTGCCAAGGCTGGCGCTCACGTCATCGCCTGCGCACGCACGGTCGGCGGTCTCGAAGAACTGGACGATGCCATCAAGGCGATTGGCGGGTCGGCCACGCTCGTCCCCTTCGACCTCGCGGATATGGCAGCGATCGACAAGCTTGGAGGCGCGATCAACGAGCGTTGGGGCAAGCTCGATATCCTCGTTGCCAATGCCGGTGTGCTCGGCACGATTTCGCCCATCGGTCATGTCGAAGCCAAGGTGTTCGAAAAGGTGATGACGATCAACGTCACCGCGACCTGGCGGCTGATCCGGTCGGTCGAGCCGTTGCTCGTCAAATCCGATGCGGGCCGCGCGCTCATCCTCACCTCCGGCGCCGCGCACAAATGCAGGCCCTTCTGGGGCCCCTACTCTGCGTCCAAGGCGGCCGTGGAGGCACTGGCACGCACCTGGGCGCACGAAACACAGCGACTGCCGCTCCGAATTCTCAGCGTCGATCCCGGAGCGACGCGCACCGCAATGCGGGCACAGGCGATGCCCGGTGAAGATCCGGCAACCGTGCCACATCCATCCGAAGTCGCGGCCGCGCTGATGCCGCTTCTCGGGCCTGACCAGACCGAAACCGGCAAACTTTTCGTCGTCCGCGAGAACAAGGTCGTCGATTACCGGATGCCGGAGTAATCCGGAATCCGGGTCTTGAAGCGTTATGGCGTTTCAATGTTTTGAAACGCTCCGGCAACCGAAGCCAAAAATCAAGCCACCACGGTGATCCGCGGTGGCTTTCTTCTTTCATGGCGAGGCTTGTCTTTAATCGTTGTCGCCGGGCAGCCCATCGCCTCCCTGCGCCGGATGGGCCGGCCAGTCGCCATATTTGCGCTGCCAGGAGCGCGCGCCGAAGGGCAGGCTGATCAGATAGGCGAGCGCCGTCACCACCATCGTTTCCCAAGTATAGGTCATCAGCGTCGCGACGTAAAAGACAACAACGAGAATGGCCGGCAGGACGAGATCGCGGCGCAGACGGCTGTTCTCCGACTTGCCGGACCAGACCGGCAAGCGGCTGACGAGAAGGAAGGCTATGAGCACCGTATAGGCGGCCGCGATGAGCGCGAACAGCCGCTCCGGCGCAAGGCCGAGCAGACCGAGATAGACCGGCAACAGCACCAACATGGCCCCCGCCGGCGCCGGAACGCCGACGAAGTATTCAGACTGCCAGGATGCCTTGACCTGGCGCTCGGCCATGACGTTGAAGCGCGCCAGCCGCAACCCTGTGGCGATCGCGTAGATCAAGGCGGCGATCCAGCCGATCGACCGCGCCTGGTCAAGCACGAAAACGTAAAGAACCAGTGCCGGAGCGACGCCGAAATTGATGATGTCCGCAAGCGAATCCATCTGGCCGCCGAAGCTCGACGTCGCCTTGAGCAGGCGGGCGACCCGTCCGTCGATACCGTCGAGGAACGCTGCGAACAGCACCATGGCGACGGCAAGCTCGACGCGGTTCTCGAAGGCAAGCCGGATGCCGGAAAGGCCGGCGCAGATCGCCAGCACAGTGATCATGTTGGGGATCATCAGACGCAGCGGAATTTCGCGCAGACGCGGCCCGCGCGCCTTGTCGTTCGATCCCTCACCCTCCGCGGCCGGTTGCACTGCTTCTGTCGGCTTTTCCTGCTGAGGCTCTTCCATGATCGCTCCTTATGCCCGGCGGCTGATGACCGGCCCCTTCGCGGAGCCGAATTCAGCAAGCACCGTTTCGCCGGCGACTGCTGTCTGGCCGAGGCTGACGCGCGGCTCGGCCCCTTCCGGCAGAAATACGTCGAGCCGGGAGCCGAATCGGATGAGACCGAAACGCTCGCCCGCTTCAAGCGGCGCGTTTTCCGCCGTCCAGCAGAGAATGCGCCGCGCCACCAGCCCGGCAATCTGGACTACACCAATTTCGCCGTGCTTCGTCTCGATGACAAGGCCATTGCGTTCGTTCTCGTGGCTTGCCTTGTCGAGTTCTGCGTTCACGAACTTGCCGGCTCGATAGGCGATGCGGCGCACGGACCCGCTCATCGGCGCGCGGTTCACATGGCAGTTGAAGACGTTCATGAAAACCGAAATGCGGAGCATCGGCGTCGATCCCAAGCCCAATTCAT
Organism: Sinorhizobium sp. 8-89; assembly: GCF_030124325.1. Taxonomy (GTDB): domain Bacteria; phylum Pseudomonadota; class Alphaproteobacteria; order Rhizobiales; family Rhizobiaceae; genus Sinorhizobium. Next base: position 624,516 of record NZ_JASKLR010000001.1, on the reverse strand, counting down.
CCGGCGGTGTGACGACCGCAATCGAGGAGACGCGACCGTCGGCCGGGCTGATGACAAGATCGTCGTCGATCGGTGTCATGCGCTCGGGATCGCGGAAGAAATAGGCGCACCAAGCGGTCAACAGGAAGCCGATCCACATCAGCGGCTCCCACAGCAAGCCAAGCACCAGCGACACAACGAAGAAAATCGCGATGAAGCGATAACCTTCCTTGTGCACCGGAACGAGCGTGTTACGCACCGTGTTGACCAAGCTCATGAACTCTACTCCAGATTTGACGTGGAAGGTGACTTACAGCGACGTGCGTTTTTCAGACGCACAAAGGTCGCTTTAGCACTTTGAATTGCTGCATGTTTTATCCTCAAAATCGGTCCCGATTTAGGGAAACATGCAGTAGCGCGAATCCAGGAGTCCGGCAACGTAGAAGCCGCAAACAAATGGCGTCGCGCACTCACCTGTCATGGTCAAGCAGCCGGCTGACCTCGGTCGACGATACCGAGGTCGTCGCGCTCGCGCACCCGCTTCAACTGCTCTTCCGCCTGTGTAGCCTCGCGCTGACGGCTCCACATGGAAGCGTAAAGGCCGTCGCGGTCGATCAGTTCCCCATGCGTGCCACGCTCCGCGATGACACCGTCCTTGAGGACGATGATCTCATCGGCGTGAATGACCGTCGACAGACGGTGGGCGATGACGAGCGTCGTGCGGTTGCGGGACACGACGTCCAATGCCGCCTGAATTTCCTGCTCAGTCTTGGTATCGAGCGCGGATGTCGCCTCATCGAGGATCAAAATCGGCGGCGCCTTAAGGATCGTGCGCGCGATCGCCACGCGCTGCTTTTCGCCTCCTGAAAGTTTCAGCCCGCGTTCGCCGACCATGGCCCGGAACCCTTCCGGAAGGCTGCGGATGAAACCTGCGATCTGCGCCGCCTCGGCAGCCGCCTCGACCTCGGAGTCGGAGGCCTCGACGCGACCGTAGCGAATATTGTAGGCGATCGTATCGTTGAAGAGCACGGTATCCTGCGGGACCATGCCGATCACCGCGCGCAGGCTTTTCTGCGTCACGTCCCGAACGTCCTGTCCGTCAACGGTGATCGATCCCCCCTGAACATCGTAGAAGCGGTAAAGCAGCCGCGACAATGTAGACTTGCCCGCTCCGGACGGTCCAACGACCGCCACCGTCTTGCCGGCGGGAACGTCAATGGAAATTCCCTTGAGGATGGGGCGGGCAGGATCGTAGGCGAAATGCACATCCCTGAAGGAGATCGCGCCCCTGTCGATCATCAACTCCTTCGCGTCCGGCTTATCGACGACCTCCGCCTGAACATCGAGCAGATCGAACATGTGCTCGATGTCGGTCAGGCCTTGCCGGATTTCGCGATAGACGAAGCCGATGAAATTCAGCGGGATGGCAAGCTGGATCAGCATCGCGTTGACGAAGACGAAATCACCGATCGTCTGGTCGCCGCGCTGTACGGCGAGCGCCGATATCGTCATCATGACCGCGGTGCCCGCGCCGAAGATCAGCGCCTGGCCGAAGTTCAGCCAGCCGAGCGACGTCCAGACCTGGGTCGCGGCGCGTTCGTAGCGTTCCATCGACCTGTCGAACCGCTTTGCTTCCATCTCTTCGTTGCCGAAATACTTGACGGTTTCGAAGTTGAGAAGCGAGTCGATCGCCTTGGTGTTCGCATCGGTGTCGCTGTCGTTCATCGAACGGCGGATGGCAATGCGCCAGTCGCTGGCGCGCACTGTGAACCAGATGTAGAGCCAGACCGTCACGGCCGTCACGAGGAGATAGCTGAAGCCGTAACCCCACCAGAAGATCACCGCCGTCAGCAGAAACTCGATGAGCGTCGGCACGCTGTTCAGGATCGTAAAACGGACGATCGTTTCGATGCCCTTGGTTCCGCGCTCGATGATGCGCGAAAGCCCGCCCGTGCGCCGCTCGAGATGAAAGCGGAGCGAAAGCTGATGCATGTGGACGAAGGTTCTGTAGGCGAGTTGCCGCACGGCGTGCTGACCCACGCTCGCAAACAATGCGTCACGCAACTGGTTCAGGCCCGCCTGCAGCAGACGCGCAAGATTATAGGCGAGCACCAGCATGACCGCGCCGGTCAAAAATTGCGGCAGAGAGGCCAGCGCGTCCGGCCTGCTGTTGAGGGCATCGGTTGCCCACTTGAAAAAGTAAGGAACGAGAATAAGGACAACCTTCGCGATCACGAGGATCACCGTCGCCCAGACGACGCGCAACTTCAGATCCGCGCGATCTGCCGGCCACATGTATGGCCAGAGGTTCACAATGGTCTCTAACGGATTGCTCGTGCTGGCAGAAACCGTCTTTTTCTGGTTTTGGGATGCCACGTCTCGTTCCGTTTCCAGTTCTGCTGCATGTTTCCTTAAATCGGAGGCGATTTAAGGATAAAACATGCAGCAATTCAAAGTTCTGCCGCGTCCTTTGTGCGTCTGAAACGAAGCGCGGCGCTGCAGATCGTCAATGAAAAGCGGCGCCTTTTTGGAGACGCCGCGTTTGCTGACAAATCAGATAGGCTCGCATGCTCCTCGCCGCAATGGAATTGCGGCCAAAAAGGCAGGCTATTATTCGTGCTTCACATGCTTGCGGTGCATTTCCCGCGATTCGTCCTCGGACATCGCCTCGTCGGGAACACCGAAAACCTGACCCGGACGGATCAAGTCGGGATTTTCAATCTGCTCCCGATTGGCAAGATAGATCGTCGTGTAGCGAACCCCTGCCCCATAGGCCCGGCGAGAAATCTGCCAGAGCGTGTCGCCGCGGCGGATGATGACCGAAGTCTTGCTCTCCTTGAGCGGAGCCTGCTCGATCGTCGTGGGTTGCCCAGCCGCCTCGACGGATGCTGCGGCCGCAGCCTCGTCGGTCGCGGGCGCTGCCGCAGCGCTGCCGGCACCTTCGGCCATCGACGGCTCCGACGGCTTGGCGGCGTCCGTAGCCGTCTCGGCCTCAGGCCTGACAACCGCCTCGGCAACAGCACTCTGCCGCGTCAGCGCGGGGCCGACCGTGCCCTCGACCTTTGCCAAGGCTGCAGCGACGCTGGCCGGGTCTCGCTGGGAAGACTTGAGTACCGTCAGCGCATCGGCGGCCGCCTTGGAAGCCTCCGCGGCGGCCGTCGCCAGCGCCCGGTTCTCATTGTCCGCCGGCTTGAAGTCCGCGAGCGACTGCAGGGCGAATTCCGTCGCCGAGCGGGCCGCCGCAAGCTGCTCGGCAGTGGGCCGTTTGCCATCGGCGAAAAGTCCCTTCAGCAAGGCAAGCGCCTTGCCCGCCTCAGCCTTCAAGCGGTCGAGCCCGTCGCTCGCCGCCGCAGCCTGCGGGCCAGCGACGGCAGAAACCTGCGTCCCCGCCGGCCTGTCGAAGGGCACGGAAGCGCGCATCGCAACCTTAACGCCGTCCTCGTTCAGCATGTCGGCCCGGATGATGTGGCTGCCGACCGCCAGGTCGATCGAGCCATCAACGACGAATTTACCCTTCTCGTCGGCCTTCATCTCGCCGACGAACTTGTCATCGGCATAAATGCGCACCAACGCGCCGGGCTTGGCGTTGCCGGCAACAAACATCGTTCCGCCCTCAATCTCGACAGCGGTGACCTGAAGACCCGCAACGCTACCGGGTTTGGCCGGCGTCCCGAGCGTGCCTGCAGGCTTGTCCGTTTGCTGCGCATTCGACTGAACGGCGACCTCCGCCGGCTTTGCATCGATCTTCGGCGTCGTGATCAGGCGGCTCGCTTCACCAGGTTTGGATACCATCGCCAGCAACTGGCCGCTTGCGTCCTTCGGTACGGACACTGTCGCCACTTCCTCGGACGTCTTGGTCGCGCCGCCTGCACCGACGCTGCGCAGGGTCAGCTGGTGGTCGCCGGCAACAAGCGGCTTGTCGAAGACGGCAGCGAAGTCCCCGGCGGCGCCGACGTCGGTCGTGCCGATAACCGTATTGCCGTTGAGAATTTCGAGTTTGGTCCCGGGTTGGGCACGTCCCGCAACGACGGTCGACCCATCGGGTTCGACGCGAAGAATGTCGAAGCCCGGGACAGTCCAGTTCGCCGGATCGGACGCATCGGCAGCCTTGTTGCCCGCGACATTCGCCGCCGCCTGTCCTTCCGGCGCGGCCGGGGTGGTTTCGACCTTGGCCGATGGCTTGGTCTCGGCCGGTTGACCGCCACTGGCGGTTGGCTGTGCTGTCTGTTCCTTGCCGTCGTCACGCAGATTTGGCTGGACCACGAAAACCATCAATGCGGTCGCGGCTGCCAAAACACTCAGCGCCACCCAGCCGGCTTTGTTCTTCATCATGCTACTCTCCACACGGAGCGGAGCAATACAACGCCCCGCGCATGCCCTTTTTTATCGCCCTGCGGCGCGGGCCTTTTTCGCCATTATAGCGCAACAACGGCCTGCACGTCCGAATTCTTCAACGTATTACTGAAATTGCTAACGTTTCCTATAGTTTCATACAAGCTCCCGCATCTTATGCGGGGCTCATTGCCGCAGCTTTTTCCCTCATTTTTCTTGACCGATGCTGCGCTGCAATGTCTTTTGGCTCCATGACCAAGCAAATTGCCCCGATTCGATCGATCTGCGTCTATTGCGGTTCTCAGCCTGGACGAGATGCAGCCCATATACAGGCCGGTCGCGCACTTGGAAAATCGATCGCCGATCATGGTCTGCGCCTCGTCTATGGCGGTGGTACGCGCGGCATCATGGGTGCGGTGGCAAGCGGTGTGCTTTCCGCCGGTGGCGAGGTCACGGGCATCATCCCGGAATTCCTCATGGACAAGGAAGCGACGCGCCATTCACTGGGGCAGCTCAGCGAGCTTGTCGTCACTGCCGACATGCATGAGCGCAAGCACAAGATGTTCGAGCGTGCCGACGCGTTCGTCGCGCTTCCTGGCGGTATCGGCACGCTTGAGGAAATCGTCGAGATCATGACCTGGGCGCAGCTCGGTCGCCACAGGAAACCGATGATCTTCGGTAACATCAACGGCTTCTGGAACCCGATGCTGGAACTGTTCCAGCATATGCGCGATCAGGGCTTCGTCCACACGGCCCACCTCGTCCAGCCGTTGGTGATCGACAGCGCCGAAGGCATCGTCCCTGCGATCCTCGCGTCAGCCGGCGCCAAGGGGCGCGGCGGCGAGGCAGATATCATTTCCAGGCTTTAAAGAAATTCCGGGAAATCGCGTAATTTCAAAGGGCTAGACAGCGCCTCTATGGCTTCCGCGTCTGAGACGCGCTCCGTGATGGATCTACTCAGCGGGAGCGGGCGGCGCGGCGCGGCGAGCTCTACTTTCGACGAGCATCGCGCTCGAGTAGACGACGAGCGCGGCCCAGATCAATGCAAAGGCGATGAGTTTCGCTGTCCCGAAGGGTTCGTGAAAGACGAAAACCGCAATCACGAAGATCATCGTCGGAGCGATGTACTGCATGATGCCGATGGTCGAGAGCCGCAACAGCTTCGCGCCGTTGGCATAGATCATCAACGGCACGGCCGTGACGATGCCGCAGGAGAGCAGCCATAGGACATCGGCGACACCGGTGTCTCCGAAATGACCCTGGCCGGTGGCTTCAAGCCAGATGATGTAGCCGATCGATGGGATGCTGAGCAGCAGCACCTCGAGGAAGAAGCCCTGGTTCGGCCCGATCGGCAGCGTCTTGCGGAAGAACGCGTAGAAGCCCCAGGAGATGCAGAGCCCGATCGAGACCCATGGCAGGCCGCCGGCATCGAACGCGAGCACAGCGACGGCGATCGCGGCCAAGGCGATCGCCACCATCTGCGCCGTGTTCGGCCTTTCCTTGAGCAGAACGGCTCCGAGAAAGATCGAAAATAGCGGATTGATATAATAGCCGAGCGCCGTCTCGATGGCGCGGCCGGCACCGATCGCCCAGACATAGATGCCCCAGTTGATCGTAACGAGCACAGCGGTCACTGCCGCCATTCTCAGCATGCTCGGGGACCTGAGCGCCGCCTTCACCTCGTGTGTGCGACCGAGCCACAACAGCACGAGACCCGCGAGCGGCACGGACCAGACAATGCGGTGGGCGACGACTTCCGCCGCGGGGATGTGTGCTACGGCCTTCATGAAAAACGGCAGGAAACCCCAGAGCAGATAGGCGGAAAGCGCGAAGGCAAAACCCTTGGCGGAATCAGTGTTTTCAGCGGGCATCTTCGCGTTGGGCTCGGCCATGGTTCGTTCCTGACATCTCGGACACAGCGGAACTGGCGGTCCGGTCCTTATCGACGGCCTGGTCAACGGACCAATGCCTCCTCATTGGAGGCGTCCTACTCCAACGAGCGGTAATGCACCAATTCATTTCCGTGAACGAAGAGTGAAACTCTCTGATCGAACGGTGAAGCAAAGCGCACCCGAACCTCATTCGGCCGCTATCAATCCGATCTGATCGCGGTTCTTGAGGAGCTTGTAGACGATACTGTCCATGAGAGCCTGGAAGGACGCATCGATGATGTTGTCGGAAACACCAACCGTCCACCAGCGCGCGCCGGTGCGATCAGTCGATTCGATCAGCACGCGCGTGATCGCCTCGGTACCGCCATTGAGGATACGCACCTTGTAGTCTGCAAGCTCGAGATCGACGATTTCCGACTGGTATTTGCCGAGGTCCTTGCGCAAGGCAAGGTCGAGCGCGTTGACCGGGCCATGGCCTTCGGCAACGGACATCATGACTTCCCCGTCGACGACGACTTTCACCACGGCCTCCGAGACCGTCTTCAAGTTCCCGTTCGCATCGAAGCGCCGCTCGACCATCACGCGGAAGCTCTCGACGTGGAAGAAATCGGGGACGGTTCCAAGCGTGCGACTCGCGAGCAGGGCAAAACTCGCATCCGCACCCTCGTAAGCGTAGCCCGTGGCTTCGCGCTCCTTGACGAGGGCGATCAACTTGTCGAGCCTCGGGTCGTCCTTGGCGACGCTGATGCCGCGCCGCTTGAGCGCATTTATGAAATTGGCCTTGCCGCCCTGGTCCGAGACCATGACCCTGCGCAGATTGCCGACGCTTTCGGGCGCGACATGCTCGTAGGTTCTCGGGTCCTTCAACAGCGCCGACGCATGGATCCCGGCCTTGGTGGCAAAGGCGGACGCGCCGACATAGGGCGCCTGCGGATCCGGCGAGCGGTTCAGAAGCTCGTCGAACGCATGCGCAAGCGTAGTCAGTTCCTGCAGTTTCTCGGAATCCGCTCCGGTTTCGAAGCGGCTGGAATAGGCTTCCTTCAGCGCCAGAGTCGCGATCAGCGTCACTAGATTGGCATTGCCGCAGCGTTCGCCGATGCCGTTCAGCGTTCCCTGGATCTGGCGCACGCCGGCCTCGACGGCGGCAAGCGAATTCGCCACGGCCTGGCCGGTGTCATTATGGGCGTGAATGCCGAGGTTGGCGCCGGGGACGCCTCCGGCGATCACGGCGGCAACGATTTCGCGCACCTCCGGCGGTTGCGTGCCGCCGTTGGTGTCGCACAGCACGACCCAACGTGCTCCTGCCTCAAGTGCCGTTCGCGCACAGGCAAGTGCATAGCCCGGGTTTGCCTTGTAGCCGTCGAAGAAATGCTCGCAATCGACCATGGCCTCGCGACCGGAGGCGACAACCGCCTCGACCGACGCGCGGATGTTGTCGAGGTTCTCCTCATTCGAACAGCCGAGTGCCACCTCGACATGATAGTCCCAGCTCTTGGCAACGAGACAGATCGCATCGCTCCTGGCATCGAGCAACGCGCGCAGGCCCGGATCGTTGGAGGCGGAGACGCCAGCGCGCTTGGTCATGCCGAACGCCACGAAGGAAGCCTTCTGTGTGCGCGTCTGCTTGAAGAACTCGGTGTCCGTCGGGTTGGCACCCGGATAGCCGCCTTCGACATAGTCCATGCCGAAATCATCGAGCATGGTCGCAATCGCAATCTTGTCCTCGACGGAGAAATCGATGCCGGGCGTCTGCTGTCCGTCCCGAAGCGTAGTGTCGAAGAGATAGATGCGTTCCCTGGTCATGGCTCAGTTCCAACGTACGATGCTAATGGGTCAGCGCGGGATGCCGGCGAAAACCGCGGACACCTGCCGCTCTATTCGGTCTTGCCTGCAAACTTGTCCGTCGCCCGGATCAGGCGGTCGAGAATGCCCGGCTCCGAATAGGCGTGCCCCGCCCCCTCGATAAGGTGGAATTCCGCCTGCGGCCAGGCCTTGTGCAACTGCCAGGCATATTTGGCCGGGCACGGCATGTCGTAGCGGCCGTGCACGATCACGCCCGGAATGCCGTGGAGCTTATGCGCGTCACGCAGCAACTGCCCGTCCTCCAGCCAGCCGGCATTGACGAAGAAATGGTTCTCGATGCGGGCAAAGGCGTCAGCATACTCCTCGTCCTCGAAGCGCGTGCTCGTTGCCGGCTCCGGCAGCAGCGTGATCGTCTCGCCTTCCCAGATGCTCCAGGCTTTGGCGGCGGCAAGCCGCGTTGCGCGGTCTTCGCTCGTCAGCCGGCGATGATAGGCCAGCATCATCTCATGGCGTTCCTCCGGTGGTATCGGAGCGACGAAGCGTTCCCACTTGTCCGGAAACATTTCCGAGACGCCGAACTGATAGTACCAGTGAAGCTCGGCTCTCGTCAGCGTGTAGATGCCCCTGACGACGAGTTCGCAAACACGATCGGGATGAGTCTCCGCATAGGCAAGCGCCAGCGTCGAGCCCCAGGAGCCGCCAAAAACCAGCCATCTGTCGGCGCCGGCCAGTTCACGCAGCCGCTCGATATCGGCGACGAGATGCCATGTCGTATTCGCCTCGATCTCCGCATGCGGCGTGGACTTGCCGCAGCCGCGCTGGTCGAACAGCGTCACATCGTAAAGTACCGGATCGAAGAGGCGGCGGTGGTTCGGCGAGATCGTGCCGCCCGGTCCGCCATGCAGGAAAACCGCCGGCTTTGCGCCGGGGGTACCCACGCGTTCCCAATAAATCACATGGCCGTCGCCGACATGGAGATGGCCGGAGGCATAGGGTTCGATTTCCGGATAAAGGGTTCGCAATGTGACGCTCACAACAGGTCTTCCTTGGGTGGCCAATGCACGGTTTCGTAGTCGGGATGCTGGCGGTTGGATTCCAGCACGCGCAAATGACGCGCCGCAGATTCTTCGCTGCCGTCATCGGTCTCCCTTTCAGGAAGGCGCGGCAGATGAGAAAACCACAACACGCGCGACTCGATGCCGGACTGATAGACGGGCTGTACGTCGTCCGGGTCGTCCAGCGAGCCGAGTGCGATGTTCAGGAAACCTTCGCCCGGCATGTCGTAGAAGAGCGGCGTACCGCAGTCGCGGCAGAAGCCGCGCCTGACGACATCCGACGACTGGAACCAGGACGGCTCCCCGCGAGTGATAAGAAAATCTTCCCGCTTGATGTTGGCGAGCGGCAGGAAATAGTTGCCTGCCGCCTTCTGGCACATGCGGCAATGGCAAAGATGCGGGTCGTCGAGCGTGCCCTCGGCGCGGTAGCGCACCGCGCCGCATTGGCAGCCGCCAGTAAAGATTCGTCTGATCATCACGACCAGGCCCCCGACACCGGCCACTGATCCGTCTCGTGATCGGGGTGCTGGAAGGAGATGATCTGTTCCTGCCGGGCATAATAATCCGGATCGTCGTGCACCGGCTGCTCGAAGATCGTTTCGACCCACGGCAGCCGCGCGGCGTAATTGACCTGGATTTGCGGCGCGAGGTCGGAGCGGTCATCGAAGGCGCCGATCGCGATTTCGAGTCCGCCCGGATGCCGGTAAGTCAGCGGCGTTCCGCATTTCGGGCAGAAGCCGCGGTCGATATTGACCGAGGACTGAAAGTAGCTCGGCTCGTCGCGCGTCCACTCGACCCCATCCTTCGGAGCCGTGACGAGCGCCGAAAAGAACGACCCGAACTGCTTCTGGCACATGCGGCAATGGCATATGGACGGGCGTCCGAGCTTTCCGTGGATGCGGAAGCGCACGGCTCCGCACTGGCATCCTCCTGTTCGTACAGCATCGGTCATCGCTTTGCCTCCGGTGGCCAGATTTCGGTGTCGTGATCGGGGTGTTGATAGGAAACGAGATCGGCGAGGAACGAGCCCGCCGCCACATCCGTCATGGTCTCTTCGCCCGGAAGGTCGGGCACATGGTCGACATAGGGCAGCTTCGCCTCGATACCCCACTGGACCGTCGGCATGATACCTTGGGGCTTGTCGAAGGCTGCGATTGCCAGCGCCATGCCATCCGGCGCCTCGTAGGTCAGCGGTGTGCCGCAATCACCGCAGAAACCGCGCCAGACGGCGTTCGACGACTGAAAGCGCCGGCGCTCGCCGCGCGTCCAGGTGATCGTTGCGCCGCGCACGGAAACGAGCGGCAGATAGAAGTTCCCGCTCGCCTTCTGGCACATTCGACAATGGCAAACGGAGGCGTCGCCGAGCGTTCCCTCGACGCGAAAGCGGATCGCGCCACATTGGCACCCGCCAGTATGGATCTCGTCCGTCATGTCACGCTCCTTTCCTCTGCTGTGATTTGTCGCCTTAAACGGTCACGCCTGCGACCGCTTTACCTCCCATGTCGTCACTCGTTCGCCGGTTTCCGGGTCCTTGCCGTCCTTGAGCTGGATGCCCAGGGCCTGAAGATCGTTGCGAATGCTGTCCGCTTCGGCAAAGTTCTTCTCCTTGATGAGTTCGAGACGGGCACGCACCCGTGCGTCGATCTCGTGTACGACTGCCTCGTCGAGCTCGATCTCCTTCGGCTCGACGCCAAGCAAAGCTGCACTTGCGGCGAAAACGCCGGCCTGGCGCGAATCGACCGATGCCTTCTGGGCAAGCGCATGCAACGCCTGAATTGCCGCGACGGTGTTGAGGTCATCCGCCAGTGCCGCGACGATCGCGGGATCCGGCTCGTCGGCCGTCTCCCCGGGTACGGGCCATTTGGACAGCAGGTGCTCGGCCTCCTCCAGCCGCTTGATGGAGAAGTCGATCGGCTCGCGATAGTGCGTCATCAGCATGGCAAGCCGCAACACCTCGCCCGGCCATTTGCGGCCACCGAACTTCTCCGTGTGGAGGAGTTCGTAGATGGTGACGAAATTGCCTTCGGACTTCGACATCTTCCGGCCTTCGACCTGCAGGAAACCGTTGTGCATCCACACGTTCGCCATCACGTCGGTCTCGTGGGCGCTGCGCGACCGAGCGATCTCGTTTTCATGATGCGGGAAGATCAGATCCAGTCCGCCGCCGTGAATGTCGAACACTTCGCCGAGATAGCGCCTGCTCATCGCCGAGCATTCGATGTGCCAGCCGGGGCGACCACGTCCCCAAGGGCTCTCCCAACCGGGCTCGTCGTCCTCGGAAAGCTTCCAGAGCACGAAATCGCCGGGATTTTTCTTGTGGGCATCGACGGCGACACGGGCGCCGGCCTGCTGTTCGTCGAGGTTGCGTTTCGAGAGCTGGCCATAATCGGCCATCGACTTCGTATCGAACAGCACTTCGCCGGCGGCCTGGTAGGCATGCCCCTTGGCGATCAGCGTCTCGATGATCTCGATCATCTGGGCGATATTTTCGGTGGCGCGCGGCTGCACGTCCGGATCAAGGCAGCCGAGCGCCTTCGCATCTTCGAGAAACTGCGTCTCGGTTTTCTCGGTCACGCGCCGGATCGCCTCGTTCAGCGGCAGCCCCGGATAGTCGCGCAGCGCCCGCGCGTTGATCTTATCGTCCACGTCGGTGATGTTGCGAGCGTAGGTGACATGATTCGCGCCGTAGACATGGCGCAGCAATCGAAAGAGAACGTCGAAGACGATGTTCGGACGCGCGTTGCCGATATGGGCATAGTCGTAGACCGTGGGGCCGCAGACGTACATACGGACGTTCTCCGGGTCGATGGGCCGGAAATCGGCCTTCTCCCGCGTCAGTGTGTTGTACAGCTTCAAAGTCGGCATAGCGCCCATCCCAAATCTCCAAGCCTGCGTGCAACCGTCGGAATATACAGCGTCCGGGCGGCCCGCACGTTTGTCATCTTGGATTTTAGGAGACGAAAACGGCCAGGCCAGCGGATCGCTAGCGAATAATCTTCCGGCAAATAATGCAGATAACCGTTTTCATGGCGACACTTATCGCGCTTCACATCACGCCGGTCAAGAGGTCAACCACGGGCAAGCAACGACCGGCATCATCGAATGATAGCGGCCATGGTTTTGTCATCATTGGCTTATCTGGATCGCCGCAACGGGAAGGAGATTCGCGATTGCAGATTGGCCCTGCATCCGATCCCTGTTTCCGGAGGAACAAGGAGGAGCTTTGTTTTCGCGCATAACGGGAAAACAAAGTGTTCCCGGTCAGGGAAAGCACCATGGAGAGAATAGAAGTGAAGGCCGCCAAGACCACCGAAACCAAACCACCCGCCGCCGATCTGGTAGCGCTGTACCGGCCGCTCGGCCTCAAGGCCGTGCTCGCCGCCGCACTGCAGATCAAGGTCAAGCCGTCAGGCAAACTCGTCAAACGCCCGGCGTGATCTACAGCGCCGCGCGTCCCGTCAGACGCGCAAAAGACGCTGCAGCGCTTTGAATTGCTGCATGTTCTTCAAATCGGCTACGATTTAGGGGACCATGCAAGTAGACCCCACCAAGGGGCACCCCGCTAGAACAAGGACATCTGCTCGTTGTCGTCGTTACGGTCGTCAGCGCGTTTCCGGCGCGCCGTTTCCGGCGACTTTGCAGGAACGACCTCATCCTGAAGCTCGGGTCCGGTATTGGTGACCTTGTTGACCTTGTCCGACACGGGGATCGCCTCGAAATAGTCGTCCGGGACCGGCGTCATGAGATCGGCGACTTCGCGCGGCTCCTGGGTTCTGCAGTCCAGCCAGCGGGCAAAGTCTTCCGGCTGGATCACGACCGGCATGCGATCATGGATATGCCGGATCACCGTGTTTGCGCCGGTGGTGAGGATCGCTGCGGTGTCGACCTCCGAGCCGTCGGCTGAAGACCAGGTCTCCATGAGGCCTGCAAAGGCGACGATCCCGCCCCGCTTCGGGCGGACCCAGTAGGCCTGCGAAGCGTCGCCACTGCCCTTTGCCGGGCGGTGCCACTCATAGAAGCCCGAGGCCGGCACCAGAATGCGGCGATGTCGCATCGCTGCGCGAAAGGCTGCCTTTCCGACCGCCGATTCCGAACGGGCGTTGATGAGCAACGGGAACTTGCGTGGATCCTTCACCCAACCGGGCGTGAAGCCCCAGCGGACGAGCAGCGCCTTGCGTTCCGGCAGGTTGCTGCCAGGTTTCGCCCGATCCGAGCCAACGACCACGATGATCGGCTGCGTCGGCGCGATGTTGTAGCGCGCCGGAAAGTCTTCCGCCTCCAGCAGACCAAACAGCTCCAACAATTCTTCCGGCGTCGCCGTGAGCGCAAAACGTCCGCACATGACATGGATGTGGCACTTCACGTAGGATGGGTCAACGATCCAACGCCATTTTGATTCTGCGATGCAAAAGCAGCCCGAACTCGCCTCCTCCGCCATCCTCGAACGGGATGGGCGTTATCTCCTCGTCCGACGCGCCAATCCGCCGTCGGCCGACATGTATGCCTTTCCCGGTGGCCGGGCAGAGCCGGGCGAGACGCCGGCAGAGACGGCACTGCGTGAGCTTGCGGAGGAGACCGGCATCAGTGGCCGTGACCCGGTGCTCTTCGAAACCTACGATCTGCCGGGAAAGGAATCGGAAGGGCGGCATTTCCTGCTCTCAGTTTTCATGGTCCGTGCGGATACCAATTCTGTCGCGATCGCCAGCGACGACGCCGCAGGCGTCGGCTGGTTCACGCCGCCGGAAATCTTCGAACTGCCGATTCCGGAGAGCGTTCGTCAGTGCGTCGAAAAACTGTCGGGCCTCTCGCCAGGGCACATCGAGGCTGATACCTGCCATAAAACCGACGTTGATTCGGATTTGATGGGACCATGACCAGCGCCCTTCCCCTTCTTCGACTTGCCCTGATTGGCGCCGTTCTCGCCTTCGCCGCGGGCGCCGCCGCTCAAGAAGAGGCACCGTCCCAACAGGACAAGGCGCCTGAAGCGGCGACGGAGGAAAAGTCGACGCCGTACGATCAGCGGCTGATTCGCCTCGCCGAAATTCTCGGATCTGTCCACTATCTGCGCAATCTCTGCCTCAAGGCGGAAGAAGACACGTGGCGACGCTCGACGCAGGAATTGCTCGATAAGGAGACGGGCGACGAACCGAAGCGGCGCGAGCGTCTGACGGCTGCGTTCAACCGTGGATATCGAACCTTCGCGTCGGTCTACACGACGTGCACCGAGCCGGCCACTCTCGCCGAGCAGCGATACCGTGCCGAAGGTGCAACACTTGCGTCAGAAATCGTCGCCCGCTTTGGAAATTAGGGATAAATTAACCTCTTTTCCCGGGACCCCGTGTCGTTTCGGGAAAAGGCTGCTAAGTTTGTTAAGAGAGTGGTAAGAAGTGACCGGCCCATCCGCCCCGTTCAGTTGCGGTTCAGCGGAGCAGCGTTAGATTGAGCCAAGTGCACGTATTGGAAGTCGCATGGAACGAATGATGGAACCAAGCCTGACCGACATCGACGACATGATCGTCCACGAGAAAATGCAGGCGGCCCTCGAACATCAGAATGAAGCCTGGGCGGACGGCATGGCGGACGGCATCGAGCCGGAGATCATCGCCGATGCGGCGATCGCGCTGGCCATGCGGGAAACCATTCGGCTTCATGGCGAAGAAGGCGCCGAAGCGATGTTGAATTCGCTTCGCGAGCGGATGCTGGCCGGAGAATTCTCGCCACAGCGAACAATCCAGTAATATCGGGACTGCCTCAATGAGACGGAACCTTGCAAACCGGGTTTCCCCGGTTCGCCTCGCTACGCTGCTGCTGGCCGGCATAACCGCGTACACACCGATCATCGCATCCCCCGCGCTTGCCCTCAGCGAGTTTCAGAGGGTTCCTGGACCTATTGCCAGCGACCAGAGCACGGCGCCGGCCGGTCAGCCCGAAGAGGTCGAGCCGGAGGAGAGAGCCCCTCTCGAAATTCCAATGCCCAATCCGCTCGTCGACAAGGCCGCGAGCAAAGATGATGAAATCGAGCCGCCGCAAGTCGTTGAGCCTGTCGAGGTGCTGACGGATGTTTCCACGATTCCAGCACCTGTTGCACGCATGCGTGAACTGATCGTCGAAGCCGCTGCCTCCGGCGACATCGAAAGGCTGCGGCCACTGCTCGGCAAGGGACCAACGCAAACACAGGTGACGGGTGTCAATAGCGACGAGGACCCGGTCACAACGCTCAAGGACCTTTCCGGCGATCAGGACGGCGTCGAAATCCTGGCCATCCTTCTCGACGTTCTGTCGACCGGCTTTGTTCTCGCCGACAAGGGCACGCCGGAAGAAGCCTACGTCTGGCCCTATTTTGCCGAAAAGCCATTGTCTTCGCTCACAGCGCCGGAAAAGGTGGACCTGTTCCGCCTCGTCACCGCCGGTGACTTCGCCGAAATGGAAGAATTCGGCAGCTATAACTTTTACCGCGTCGGCATCACGCCCGACGGTCGTTGGAAATTTTTCGTCGCTGGCGACTGAGTAGCGATGTGCGGCAACGACCTTTGTGCGTCTGGAAAGACGCACGGCGCCGTAGAGCGGACGTGAACGGATAGCAGCCTGGCACTTTTCCTGTTCCCGCTCCGGCGGCATGCTTGCCGATGAGCGGCGAACATCCTACCTCTTCGACAAAGAGAACAGGATTCGAACGATGCCGAAGGTTTCCCTCGATGACCGCGCGATCATCAGCGTTTCCGGTAGGGATGCTGAAGATCTTCTGCAAAACCTGATCACCACCGATATCGGTGCGCTTGGTTCCGACGAAGCGCGCCCGGGCGCCTTGCTGACGCCACAGGGCAAGATTCTGTTCGACTTTCTGATCTCCCGCGATGGCGAAGCACTCAGGCTGGAGACGACGAGTGATCAGGCCGAGCCGCTCCTGAAGCGGCTGACCATGTATAAATTGCGCTCCGCGGTCGAACTCTCGCTCCAGTCGCCGGCGCCGGTCACCGTCGTGTTCGAGGAAGAGCAGCCCGCCGGGAGCTATCGCGATCATCGATTCGAGAAGGCCGGAAAATCGGTTTTCCGTCTCTATCAGGACATGGGGAACCCGGAGGCAGACGTCACCGAACTCGAGCGGCTGAGGATCGCGAGCGGCGTTGCCGTTTCCGGGCCGGACTTTGCCTTGCAGGATGCCTTTCCGCACGATGTGCTGATGGATCTCAATGGGGGGCTCTCGTTCCGCAAGGGCTGCTATGTCGGTCAGGAGGTCGTTTCCCGCATGCAGCACCGCGCCACGGCACGCCGCCGCGTCGTCATTGTTGCTAGCGAAGCGCCGCTGCCTTCGACAGGTGCAAGCATTACCGTCAATGGCCGATCGATCGGCTCCCTCGGCACCGTACGGCACAAGGCCGCCCTTGCCATCGTTCGCATCGACAAGGCCGGTGAGGCGATCACCAAGGGGGATACCATTCTCGCAGGCGACGTGCCGGTGACATTGACCTTGCCCGGCTGGACCGGCCTCTCGTTCCCGACCGAGGCCGATGAGGCAAGCGCATGACGAATGCGCGTGCCTGGCAGCGTATGCTTTCCGGCCGGCGGCTCGATCTGCTCGACCCCTCGCCGCTCGACGTCGAGCTTTCCGACATCGCCCATGGGCTCGCCCGCGTGGCACGCTGGAACGGCCAGACCTCGGGCGATCACGCCTTTTCCGTCGCCCAGCACAGCCTTATCGTCGAGGATATCTTTCGTAGGACCAACCGTTGCAACGCGGATGAATGCCTGATGGCACTGCTGCACGACGCCCCCGAATACGTGATCGGCGATATGATTTCGCCGTTCAAGGCTGTTGTCGGCGGTGGTTACAAGACCGTGGAAAAGCGGCTCGAAAGCGCCGTGCACCTGCGCTTCGGCCTGCCGCCTCATACGCCCAAGGAACTCAAGGAGCGGATCAAGAAGGCCGATCGCGTCGCCGCCTATTTCGAAGCGACCGAGCTTGCCGGTTTTTCGGCGGAGGAGGCCCGGAGGTTCTTCGGTCAACCGCGCGGTATTACGCGGGAAACCCTGCTGATCGATCCGCTGCCGGCGGTCGAGGCACAACGGCGCTTCGCCGAACGGTTCAACACGCTCGAAGGGGAGCGGACCATGGCAAGGGCGGAAGCCTGAAATGACCGGCATTGTCGTCTCGCCGCTCGCGCGCATCGCGGAAATGGCCGTTCGCCACGGTTGCCGCGAAATGCTGAGCCTGCTTGCCAAGGGGCAGGATTTTCACCGCCCTGCCGTGATCGATCGGGAGAAACATCTGAAGATCGGCGTCAACGACATCAGCTTCGCCGGAACGGGCGACCTGATTGCTCCGCAGGAGGAACACGTCCGGCGGATCATCGATTTCGCCCGCGACTGGGACCGTACCCGCCCGCTCCTCATCCATTGCTGGATGGGCGTCTCCCGCTCGCCGGCAGCCGCGCTGATCGCAGCCCTTGCGGTCGAGCCGGACCAGGACGATGATGCCCTGGCGGCGCGACTGCGGCGCGTGTCGCCCTTCGCGACACCTAACCTGAGGCTCGTCGAGATCGGCGACGAGGCGCTGTCGCGACAGGGAAGGCTCGTTGCCGCCGTGCGATCCATCGGCCGCGGGGCCGACGCCAACGGCAATGCACCCTTCATGCTCCCCACCCGACCCGAGAGCACGCAGCATGCCGAATGACGTGCCGGCAATTGCGGTCGAGATCGGGCTAAATGCGGCGATCGTCGCCGTCGTCAACCGCAGCCCGCATATTCTCGCCGTCAGCGAGGCGGATGGCGACATGCGTGACAGCTTGCCCTTCGGTCCTTTCGATCCGGCGCGTCACCGCACCTTCGAGACGGGCCTGCGCGATCGCGTCGAAAAACGCACCGCTCTCAAGCTTGGATATATCGAACAGCTCTACACCTTCGGCGATCGTGGCCGCCAGCGGCTGCCCGGCGAGGAAGGCAAGCACATGGTCTCCGTCGGCTACCTGGCGCTGACCCGCACCGACGCCGAGAACAATGAGCGATTGGCAGAGGCCGGCGCTCACTGGCGGGACTGGTATGGCTATCTGCCGTGGGAGGATTGGCGGCACGGACGCCCCGCCCTGCTGGACCAGGTAATCCTGCCGGCGCTCGCTCGCTGGGAAAACAGCCCGCCGGAAGATGAACGATCAGCCTCCGCCTTCCAACGCCGCTCCCGTGTTCGCCTGGCCTTCGGCCTTGACGATTTCCCCTGGGACGAAGAGCGGGTACTGGAGCGCTACGAACTGCTTTACGAGGCCGGCCTTGTGCGCGAGGCCGTGATCGACGGGCATAGCCGCAACCTCGGCAATCCCACCGTCGGCTTGACGATGCGACACGACCACCGCCGCATCGCCGCGACGGCTGTCGCCAGATTGCGGGGGAAGATCAAATACCGGCCCGTGGTCTTCGAACTGATGCCGCCGGAATTCACGCTTACCGATTTGCAGGCGACCGTGGAGGCGATCTCTGGCCGTCACCTGCACAAGCAGAACTTTCGACGTCTGGTCGAGGGGGCCGAGCTCGTCGAGCCGACAGGCGGTACGCTTGCCTCTACCGGCGGCCGACCGGCCGCGCTTTTCCGCTTCCGCCGCCAGATACTCGACGAGCGGCCAGCTCCGGGGCTGAAGGTCGGCGGGCGTTAGATCATTTCACTGTTCCAGTGAAACATTGAAATGACCTAATGCTGTGAAACCACGCAATTCCGGACGGAAAACCCGTTACACGCTTTTCCTGAAATTGCTCTAGATCGCTTTACCTATTCGATGACAGCACAGGCGAGGCGGTCACCCGCGTCGCCCGCCGGTTGGCTGCGGTTGTCATCGGAACCTGCATGGATCATCAAGGCCCGTCCGCGAATGGCGGTGCTCTTGTCGTCGAGAGAAACGAAGCTGTTGAACACCTGGGCGTGCAGCGTCCCGTCCGCGCCGACATATTGGTTCGGCATGTCGCCGGCATGCGGACCTTTGGCCGCCAGGAACCCATGTTCGGCACTCTCGTCCTCGCCAGCAAAATGCTTGCCGGCAGACTCATAGCCGCCTGCAGCGTCGCAGCTCCCGACTTCGTGAACATGGAAGGCGACCCAAGTGCCCTTTGGCAGGCTGGTGACCTCCATCTCGATCAGCACGCCTTTCCCAGCCGCCGTCAACATCGCGCGGCCCGCCTCCTTGCCATCCTTGCCGATGAAATTAGCGACGGCAGTCTGCGATGACTCTTGCGCAGATACAGCGGTTGCCGCGCCCATTGCCAGCGCAACTACAGCTAAGATTCTGATCATCACCAAATCCTTCCTCGCTCGCGGGATAGAAAGACCAACGCGCGGGTGGTGATGTCGTTCCATAGGAGCGCGGAAGAGTTGTGGTCGGTGATTTCGAGGCTTGCTCCGCGGCGCGCTCTTTGACATTGCGCAATTCCGGACGGAAACACCGTTACACTTTTCCTGGAGCCGCTCACATCTAGATAGTCACGTCGAGTCCGATGTCGAGCGTCGGCGCCGCCATTGTGATCTTCGATGTGGAGATGTAATCGACGCCGGTCTCGGCGATTGCCCGGATCGTACCGATCTTCACGTTTCCGGACGCCTCGAGCCGCGTGCGGCGCGGGTCGGCGGCATAGTCGGCCGGGTTCAGCCGCCAATGTCCTGCATTGACGGCGACGGCCTCGCGCAGCAAATCCGGTCCCATATTGTCGAGCAGGATCACGTCCGGCGCAGCGGTCAGCGCCTCGCGCATCTGCGCAAGCCCGTCGACTTCCACCTCCACCTTGACGAGATGGCCGCAATAGGCGCGCGCAGCGCGAATGGCATCGGCAACACCGCCGGAAACGGCAATATGGTTGTCTTTGATCAGCACGGCATCGTCGAGGCCGTAACGATGGTTGGAGCCTCCGCCGAGACGGACGGCGTATTTCTCCAGGGCACGCAGGCCGGGAATGGTCTTGCGGGTGCAGCAAACCTTGGCGGCCGTATGCGCGATCTCATCGGCGAATTTTGCCGTGTAGGTGGCGATCCCGGAGAGATGCATGAGGAAATTGAGGGCGACACGTTCGGCAGATAGCAGCCCCCTTGCGCGACCCGATATCCGGGCAATGGCGATACCGGGCGCGACACGATCGCCGTCTGCAGCCAACGCGTCGAAGCGGAGTGACGGGTCGATCAGCCGAAATGCCGTCCGTGCCAAATCCAGCCCGGCGATGACGCCCGCATCACGGACGCGCATTTCGGCCAGCGCCGCCATGTCCGGACCTATGGTCGAGAGCGTCGTGATATCACCGGCGCGGCCGAGATCCTCCAGGAGGGCAGCCCTCACCTGTTCTTCGACCATGAGGGGAGGCAGTTCCGGGCGTAGCGCGGCAGTCATGGGCTTGGTTCCTGCATCTGTCTGGATGTCGATAACGCTTGGAGATATCCGGCCGGCTGTCACGCCGGCTCGGTTTCCGCCACCTCCGCGGCCAGGCGTTCGGCCTGCGCCAGCGTGAGATACGTGCGGCGCTGCCATTCGGGGCGCTCGGCCGGGCAGTCCGCGCGGAAATGGCCGCCGCGGCTCTCGGTGCGCTGAAGCGCGGCGACAGCGATGAGTTTTGCAGCGGTGATGATGTTGGCGAAGCGCAGGCGGCTATTGGAACGCTCCAGCGCGGCAATCTCGCGGATCGCCCGTGTCAGGCTCTCGCGCGTACGGACAACGCCGACGCAGTCGCTCATCAGGCTACGCAGGATCTTGAACGGCGGGCTGTCCTCCACCGTCACCGGATCGTCGTTCTCGCCGGCATTATCGCCCCATTCGGTGAGCTTCGGCGCCGGCAAGGTGCCCTTGATGCTTTCCGCGATGCGCGCAGCGAAGACCACGGCTTCGAGCAGCGAGTTGGAAGCGAGACGATTGGCGCCGTGAACACCGGTCGATGTCACCTCGCCTGCCGCCCAGAGACCATCGATCGAGGTGCGGCCCTGCCCGTCCGTCAGCACGCCGCCCATGTGATAGTGAACCGCAGGAACAACCGGGATCGGTTGCGTCACCGGATCGATGCCGGCCGCGAGGCAGGAGGCATAAACGGTCGGGAACATTTCGGAGAAATGTTTGCCTACCGCCTTGGTGCAATCGAGGAAGGCGCCGCGTCCGCCCTGCACTTCGGCGAAAACGCCGCGTGAGACGATATCCCGCGGCGCGAGCTCACCGTCGGGGTGAATGTCGAGCATGAAACGATGACCCGCGGAATTGACAAGCACGGCGCCATCGCCACGCAGCGCCTCGGTGGCCAAGGGCGCCGGATCCTTGCCGATATCGATCGCGGTCGGATGGAACTGGACGAATTCGGGATCTGCGATGATGGCGCCCGCCCGCGCCGCCATGCCGACACCCTGGCCACAAGCCTCCCACGGATTGGTGGTGACGGCGTACAGATGCCCAATACCGCCGGAGCAGAGGACGACGGCGCGCGCAGGGAAGGAAACGCGGGTCTTCGACTGGCCGGCGTCCGGCCTCGCGATGACGCCGGAGATGAAGCGCCCTTCGCGCACCAGTTCCTCGACCACATAGCCTTCGATGATGCGGATCGACGGGGTCCTGCGCACGGCTGCAATCAACGCTTCCATGATCGCCTTGCCGGCCATGTCGCCTCTGACGCGAACGATACGCCGTTCGGAATGCGCCGCCTCGCGTGAAAGCAGAAGCTTGCCCTCGAGGTCCCGGTCGAAGGGTACCCCATATTCGAGCAGATCGTGAATCCGCGCCGGTCCCTCGGCGACCATCATCCGCGTCATTTTCTCATCGACGATGCCCGCACCGGCGGTGACCGTATCGGCGACGTGCTTTTCGAAAGTGTCGCCGGGGCTCATGGCGGCAGCAATCCCGCCTTGCGCCCAGGCGGACGAGGCGCCGTGCCCGATAGGCGCAGCGGCAAGGATGGTCACAGGACGCGGCGCCAGCTTCAGGGCGCAGAAAAGCCCCGCGAGCCCGCCGCCAACGATGACGATATCATCGATGCCGTTGAAAGATTGCGGGCGAAAATGGTCTTTCAGCATGGCTCGGTAGCTCCTCCAACGCATGGCATGAGTGCGGGGCTGTGGGCCCGGGCATCGACTACTGCTTGAGGTTCACCATGCGCTCGACCGCAAGCCGCGCGCGACCGGCGATCGCCGGATCGACCAGAACCTCTTCCATCATGTTGAGCAGGCTGTCGAGAATCTTCGGCAGCGTGATGCGCTTCATGTGCGGACAGAGATTGCACGGCTTGACGAAATCGACACCCTCGACTTCCGCTTGGATATTGGAGGCCATGGAGCATTCGGTGACGAGAAGCACCTTGGGCGGCCGCTTATCCTTGACATAGTTGATCATGCCCGAGGTGGAGCCGGCAAAATCGCAGACGGCAATGACATCCGGGTGGCATTCCGGATGACCGATGATCTCAATGCCCGGATTGGCTTCCTTGTAGGCGAGGAGTTCTGCCGCGGTGAAACGTTCATGGACCTCGCAGTGGCCCTTCCAGGTGAGAATCTTCTTGTTGGTCTGGCGCGCGACGTTCATCGCGAGATATTCGTCGGGAATGCAGAGGACTGTATCGGACGCGAGGCTTTCGACGATCGCCAGCACGTTGGACGAGGTGCAGCAAATGTCGGTCTCCGCCTTCACTTCGGCCGAGGTGTTGACGTATGTAACGACCGGAACACCGGGATAACGCTGCTTGAGCAAACGTACATCCGCGCCCGTGATCGATTCCGACAGTGAGCAGCCCGCCTTGGCATCGGGGATCAGCACGGTCTTTTCGGGATTGAGCAACTTCGAGGTCTCAGCCATGAAATGCACGCCGCATTGGACGATGATTTCGGCGTCGACCTTGGTGGCGTCGCGCGCGAGCTGCAGCGAGTCCCCGACGATGTCGGCGACGCAATGGAAAATATCAGGCGTTTGGTAGTTATGCGCCAGGATGACGGCGTTGCGCTCCTTCTTCAGACGATTGATCGCGTGAACATAAGGCGCGTAAGCGGGCCACTCGATGGCCGGGATGAAATCCTTGACCTTCTCGTAGAGATGCGCGGTTTCGCGCGCCATCGCCGGCGTGTAGGTGAGGTCGGGTTTTTCGATGACACCGAAGCGCGCAGCCGCGGTGACGAATGCCGGGGCTGGCGCTGCGTCCGCGCGAAGGTCAAGATTGGTCATCGTCTCTCCTCTCCCGCCGCTTCCGGCAGTTTCTAATTATGCTCATCTTGAGCATAATTAGATCAAAACAAAAGCGGCGAAGCCGCGGCGACTGATTTAGAAAGTTTTGTGACAGATTTCAAGGAGGATGCGCCCCTTTTCGGGCGCATCAATATTGTCGTCTTCGGTCAGGCCATCGCCGGTCTAGCGACGCCACGCTCCTCGATTGGCCAATGGACGATGGCAGCAAACACGCCGAGTGCGACGCCCAGCCACCATACTGGATCATAGGAACCGAAGCGGTCGTAGAGATAGCCGCCCATCCAGACGCCGAGGAAGGAACCGATCTGGTGGGAAAGGAAGACAATGCCGCCAAGTAGGCCGAGATGTCTCGTTCCGAACATGATCGCCACCAGCCCGTTGGTCGGCGGCACGGTCGACAGCCAGAGCAAGCCCATAACGATTGCGAAAATTATGACCGAGGTCGGCGACTGCGGCAGCAGCAGGAAAGCTGTAACGGCGATCGAGCGGGCAAGATAGATCAGCGCCAGGAAATAGGGCTTCGAATAGCGCTGACCGATGATGCCGGCTGAGAACGAACCTATGATGTTGAAGAAGCCGATCAGAGCGAGGGCAATCACCGCATAACGCGCATCGATGCCGATGTCGCCGATATAGGCGGGGAAATGCGCGGTGATGAAGGCGACCTGATAGCCGCAGACGAAGAAGCCCGAAACCAGCAGCAGATAGCTTCTATGCCCGAATGCTTCCCTCAGGGCCTCGCCGACTGTCTGCTTGTACTGCATTTCCGACTGGCGACCGGAAGAAGCGTTGCCGCGCAAGGGGATTGCGACGAGTGGGACCAGCAGCATCAGCACGCCGAGATAGACAAGGCTGTCGGACCAGCCATAGGCGGAAATCAGCCCTTGGCTCAGCGGCGCGAACAGGAACATGCCGGCCGAACCGGCAGCCGTGCCGATGCCGAAGGCGAGCGAGCGCTGCTCGGGCGCGACATTGCGCGCGAAGGCCGAAAGCACGATGCCGAAGGAACCGGACGCAACCCCGAGGCCAACGAGCACGCCGCCGCCGATATGCAGCCAGATCGGTGCATTGGCAAAGGCCATGATGAACAGACCCGCCGCGTAAACAAGGCCGGACAACGCCAGCACGCGCCAGGTACCGAACTTGTCGGCTATTGCCCCGAAGAACGGCTGGCCAAGCCCCCAGCAGAGATTCTGGAGCGCCATAGCGAGGCCGAAGGTCGTTCGGTCCCACCCCGTATCGGCGAGCATCGGCAACTGGAAGAAGCCCATGGCGGAGCGCGGACCGAAGGTGAGCATCGCAATTATGGAACCGGCGGTGATGATCAGCCACGGCAGGTTGTTATCGGCTGGACGTGCGGCGGCTGAGGAAATCGCGGACATAGGATAGCTCCGATTTGTGAGGGCGCATCCTATGGCGGGGCTCATATTGAGGAAAGCCAATTAATTTGACGATGTGATCACAGGAATTGATAGCGCCTGCCGGCAACCGCCATTCCGAAGCGTAAGGCGCTTCAATTCGCGTTGCGCACCTTCATAGGCCAGCGCTCACCGCGCCGGCGAACGACCTTGGCGTCGTCCCCGAGCTTGACGGTCCCCTCGCCTCGCGGCACGGCATTCCAGCCGAAAAGAACGCCCGCGACGCGCCGGTTCGCGGACATGCGCTTTTCCGACAGACCCTGGATCGGATTGCCGCCGGTCCGCTCACCGGTGGTCTGATCCTGCGTGGTCATGATGCATCGGGCGCAGGGCTTGACGAGATCGAAGGTGATGCCGGCGATCTCCAGGCTTTCCCACCAATCTTCTTCCCAGGGTTCATCGCAATCGATCAGGATATTGGTGCGGAAGCGCTCCATGCCGACTGGCTGCTGCCCCTTCGCGATCAGCGTGCGGTTGAGGTCCGCAAGCGATCCGGTCGTGGTAATGAGGATCGGAAAGCCGTCGGCAAAGCCAACTGGCGCTGCCGCGCCCGCCCATTCGGCGCCGACGAAGCGTTCTGCTTGTTCGTCCATGTGGACCAGTTTCACAGCACGCCCGAACCAGCGGGAAAGCACGTCATTGGCGGCATCGTCGGCGACCGCCGCGTCGACGTCGCTCGACCAGACGCGGACATCGAGCCGGCGGCCTGGATCGAAGCGCGCGGACAATTCGTTGCCGTTCATCTTCAAGCGCACGCCGCCGTTGATGTGCGCCGCCTCGACCTGTGCCAACGCCTGCAACTCGCGCTGGGTAACGAAGTGGCCATCCGGTTCGACCACCATGAAGCGCCGATCGCCGACGAGCCCATCAATTTTGACCGCCACGGCGACTTGCGGAATGGCGCGACCGCTCTTCAGCGGATGGATATTGAGGCCGGTCACTTTCATGTCGATCTTTCCGAATTCAGAAGTTGATTCAGGCGGCTCGCAATCCGATTCGGCGAGCGGCACCAATCGATTGAAAGATCACATCATTTTTGATTGAGACAATCGGGAATGGCTGCGATCGATTTTCATGAGGAGCGGAATGCGGGGCGGAGACCCGCTTCGCACCTTTCTCTTCTGCTCTAGATTTCATCGAGCAGCATGGCAAGTATGCTGCGCAAACGGGCTTGCCGCTCCTTCGCATGCCGACGCCCCGCCGCGGTCTGGAATCCATCCGCAAGGCGAAAGAGCTTCGTCTCGAAATGATCGATCGCGAAGGCCTTGTCGTCGAGCGGTCGATCCTCTGCCAGAGGATCGACCGGATCGTAGAGCCCACTGCCCATGCGTCCGGCGATATAGAAGCAGCGCGCCGCGCCGACCATGCCGATCGCGTCCAATCTGTCGGCGTCCTGCAGGATTTTCGCCTCCAGCGTTTCAGGCGGCAGGTTGGCGGAGAAGCTGTGCGTCAGGATGGCATGCGCGACAGGCGAAATGTCCGCCGTGCGCCAGGCGAGAGCGTCGAGGATTTGCCAGGCCTTCTCGGCCGCAAGCCGGGAAGCCTCGGCACGCTGCGGCGAGTTCTTCTCGACCGAAACGCAATCATGAAGCAGCACGGCGGCCACGAGAATGTGGGTGTCGCCGCCCTCCTCGGCCTGTATGCGCGCTGCATTTTTCCAGACGCGAATGAGGTGCGACGCATCGTGGGAGCCGTCGTCCTCGGCAAAGGCATGCGGCAAGAGCTTTCTTGCGAGTTCGTCATAAGGCGCGAAAGCGGCTGCCAGTTCCGGAAGGCGTGTCATGCGCGGCTAGTCCCCTCGTCTGGTCCAATTGTGGCTGCCCTAGCGTCGGCCCGGCCGCCATTCCCCGTGTTGGACAATATCTTTTGGTAGAAAAGGCCGATACCGATCAGTACGCCACCGAGACCGATGAAGGACAGGGCGCGCAGGAACCCTTCCAGGTTCGACATGTCGATGAGAAAGACTTTGAGCACGGCAATGAAGACGAGCACGGCCGAGGCAATACGGATGCTCTTCGCATCGAAGCGCGAGCCGGCGACAAGGAGCGACACACCAAGCACCAGCCAGACGACCGAATAGGTATATGTTTCCCCCTGGAGGAAGCCCTTCCAGTCTGCGACGTTCTCTCCCTGCCAGAAGCGGCGAACGCTGAGGCTTGCCCAGGCGAAGGCGAGGATTGCACCACTTACCGCAAGTGCGGCCACATAAGGCCAAGGGCGCTTGTCGCGCGCATACCAGGCGAGGCCGGCGTAAGCGACGCCGGGCAGCAGATAACCGATAAAGAGCAGGTCGAATACAGGGATCCTGCCGAGCAGTTCGCCGCTGAAATAGGGATTGAGACCGGCAAGGTGCGCCGAAAGCACCGAAAGCATCGAAAGCGCGCCGAGCGCCATCCCGCCGTAGCGGAATACCGGACTTGGCGATTTCGTGTCCAGGGTCATGAATATGCCGGACGCGCCGATTGCAAGAAGCGTGTAGATCGATTGCTCCGCAAGCGTCGGAACGGAACTGTCCAGAACGCCGCCATTCATCGCGTGGCGAACAAGGATCGCGAGCGTCAGCAGCACGAAAAGGCTTGCGAGCGCCTGCAGCAGGTTGCGCACGCGCGTCGCCGATGAGGCGCGAAGCAGATAGGCGGATGCCACCAGCAGCAATGCCGGAATGCCGTAGCCTGGCAAAAGCGCATTAAAGACTGGTGTCGTCGAGAGATTTCCGGCACCGACGATCGTCGGCTCCCAGGCGATCCGTGCCAGAACCGCGATGGCTGATCCGACGGTTATCCAGGGAAGAACGGGCCAGGAGCGCGCCCGCGTTGCGAAGGTATATCCCGCGCCCAGCAGCGCAACGGCAAGGGTCGTGGTGAGACCATCCGTCCAGGCATGCAGGCCGATGACGAAGAGACCGAAGGAGCCCGCCACCAGCAGTCCGCTAGCGATATCCATGTCCCTTGTATTCATGTCTCTTGTCTCTGCGCTCCGGTGGTAAAGCCACTCGACGAAAGCGAGAAGAAACAAGCCGCCGATAAAGGCGGCGAGCCCGTGCGGCAGATCGAAGGCGAATTTTCCCGTCATGAGGAAGGACATGGCCAGGACGGCATTCGGCACGACGCCGGCGATACCTGCCCACAGAATGGCAAACTGCGAGTGCGTCCCAAGCCGCCGGTCGAGCACGAAGGAAGGGAGCAGAACGAAGAGCGCGGCCAGCGTCATCGCGGCCAGCATCGCCGTGCTGCCGGGAACGACGACTTCCGGTGAAAGTTGCGGGAGCGCAGGGTCGAGATAGGCAAGAACATCGCTGAGCGCGGTCAGGCTCCACGTGCCGGCGATTGCGCCGAAGGCGGCAAACAGCGCCGGGTAGACCGCCGATGCCCTCAATGCGCCGACCAGGGCGAGCGCTGCGATCACCACGACAAATTCCTGGACCGGGAAACGCTCTGCGGTGACTGCCGGGCTGATGAAAAGGAGCGCGAGAACGGTTGCTGCGATCGCGGCCGAGACGGTGACTGCCGCATAGGGGGGTGCGAACAGTCTTTCCCACGGGCCGGCCGCGGCGGCGTCAGCGCGACCCGCCCCCGGCGCACTTTCTGCGCGTTCGCCGTCGCCTGGCCAGATCAATCCGACGCCCGCAATCATCACCAGCAGCGCAAAGGTGACCGGCAACGCCTCGAAGGGTGTCACGCCCACGACATAGGCGAGCCCCCAGAGAGCAAGCCCGGCATTGGCGAGCGTCGGAACGACAGTCCACTGGCGGAGGCGCGAGGCGAAGAGCGTCGCGAGCCAGGCAATCGACAGGAAGCCGAAAAGCACCCATGGTCGGGGCGCTTCGCTTGATACGAACAAGGGCGTGAGCAGCGACGCGAGGAGCCCAAGCCCGGCGAAGGCCTGGCCATGCAACAACGACAGTGCCACCGTCGCCAGCGAAATCAATGCCAGCAGTACGAACGCCGCCGCAGTGCCTATGAAGCCGTAGATGCCGTGGGCAGCATATACGACACCAAAAAGCGTGGCGGCACCCGCCGCCGTCAGCACGCCCGGGATCATGGCATGACGGAACCTGTCGGCAATCGTCGGCATCGCACGCCGGCGGATCACTTCGCCAGCGATCCCAAGCGCAAGACCGAAAGCCGCCGCCAGTGTCAGTCTGACGGTCGGGCTCAGCAGTCCCGCATCGATAGAATATTGCACCAGGAAGTAACCGCCGAGCGCCAGCGCCAGACCGCCGACCCAAACGGGCCATTGGCCGCCAATTCGGCTTTCGAGGCTTTCTGCCGAGGGTGTAGGAGCCTCCGCGATGGCTGCAGCAGCAATCTGACCGTCGCCGCCCCCGTCCTCGGCCTGCTCCTGTGCTCCCGCATCCCCGCTGGCGATCCGTGCGCCTTCTCGCGCCCGCGACCAGGGGCCTTCCTTGCCTTCGTCTTCAACTTCGATCGTATCGGGAGCCTGTGCCTCAATGGTCCGGGAGGGAGCAGGTTCGGCCACGGTCTGTCGTTCGCCCAAGCGAGCGATCTCGGCCCTCAGAGAAGCGATCTCGGCTTCCAGCCGCTCCGCAGTCTTGCGGCCACCGAGAAAAGCGGCAAGTGCCATGGCAAAGGCAACAAAGGCAATGACTTCCAGCATCTTTCCCCCTACAGCGCCGCGCGTCCAATCGGACGCGCAAAGATCGCTGTAGCACTTTGAATTGCTGCATGATTCTGTCATTAAATCGATTCCGATTTAAGGAATCATGCAGTGGCGGCAATCTTCGCAGGCTGCTGCGACCATACAGGTTTTCATTCAAGCGCCAAATGCATTGACAATCGGGCGCAGCAATCTCTTCACCGAACTGTCGCGGAACTGTCATGAGCTTGCTGCTACAGCGACGGATGGACGTCGCATGATGCGCGGCGGCTCTATCGTTCAACGTGGAGAACCAGGCAATGGACAAGCATCTCGCCTCAACGGAAGAAACCGAATTCAAGACGCTGACGGAACGCAGGGAGGAATTGGAGGACATCGGTCAGAACTGTTCCGCCAACCCGACCATGGGCGACATCATCAATCGCCGTTTCTCGCGCCGCTCATTCATCGGCGGCTCCTTGGCCGTTGCCGCTATTTCCACGACGGTCAGCCCGCTCGCGCTTTTGACGGCCGATGAAGCGCGCGCCGACGACGCCTCGCGTTTCGACTTCACCGAAGTCGAAGCCGGTATCGACGAGAACCATCACGTTGCCGACGGCTATGATGCCGATATCCTCTTGCGCTGGGGCGACAAGGTTTTTGCCGACAGCCCGGACTTCGACCCGAAGAACCAGACGGCCGCGGGCCAGGAGAAGCTCTTCGGCTATAACAATGACTATGTCGGCTTCATCCCGCTCGAGGACAATCCGGACCACGGTCTGCTGGTCGTCAACCATGAATACACCAATGCGGAACTGATGTTCCCGGTCTTCGCTTCGATCGTGAAGGAGAAGGTGACCAAGGACGGCAAGGAAGTCGAAGAGGAAAAGGTTACCCTTGGCGAATACACCAAGGACCTCGTCGACATCGAAATGGCCGCACACGGCGGCACGATCATCGAAATCCGCAGGGTGGAGGGCAAGTGGCAGCCTGTGCTCGACGGCAAATACAACCGCCGCATCACGCTCAACACCGAGATGCAGCTTTCGGGACCGGTCGCTGGTCATGACCGCGTGAGAACGCCGTCCGACCCGACGGGCAAGAAGGTTTTTGGCACGGTCAACAATTGCGCCGGCGGCGTCACCGCCTGGGGCACTTACATGATGGCCGAGGAGAACTTCAACGGCTACTTCGGCGGCGAAATCGCCGAGGACCATGCGGAATTCAAGCAGCTGAAGCGTCTTGGGGCGCCTGGCGGACAATATGAATGGTCCAAGTTCTACGATCGCTTCGACGTGTCGAAGGAACCGACCGAGGCCAATCGGTTCGGCTGGATCGTAGAAGTCGATGCCCTCGACCCGACGTCCATCCCGAAGAAGCGCACGGCGCTTGGCCGGTTCAAACACGAAGGCTGCGAATCCATCGTCAACAAGGACGGGCGCGTCGTGCTCTATACCGGCGACGACGAGCGCTATGATTATGTCTACAAATTCGTGACCAAGGGCACCTACAACCCGAACGATCGGGCCGCCAACATGGACCTCTTCGACGAAGGCACGCTCTATGTGGCAAAGTTCGATGAAGACGGCACAGTCACCTGGATGCCGCTCGTTCATGGCGAGGGACCGTTGACCGCCGAGAACGGTTTTGCCTCGCAGGCCGACGTGCTGATCGACACCCGGCTTGCTTCCGACGCGCTCGGCGCCACCAAGATGGACCGTCCAGAGGACGTCCAGCCCAATCCGAAGACCGGCAAGGTCTACGTGATGCTGACCAACAACACCAAGCGCACGGCGGAAGAAATCAATGCTGCCAATCCGCGTGCCAAGAATGCCTTCGGTCACATCATCGAAATCACCGAAACGGATGGCGATTTCGCCTCGCTCAGCAGCCGCTGGGACGTGCTTCTGAAATGTGGCGATCCAAGCGTTGCCGAAGTCGGCGCGTCGTTCTCGACGGCCACGACCAAGAACGGCTGGTTCGGCATGCCGGATAACTGCGCGATCGACGCGGACGGCAGGCTTTGGGTTTCGACGGACGGCAACAACGAAAAGGAAACCGGCCGCACCGATGGCGTCTGGGCGATCGACACCGAAGGCGGCGCGCGCGGTACCTCGAAGTTGTTCTTCCGCGTTCCCGTCGGGGCCGAAATGTGCGGACCTTGCTTCAATCCGACGTCCGACACTTTCTTCCTCGCCGTGCAGCACCCGGGCGACGCAGGCCTTGCCACCTACGAGAAGCCGGCAACGCGCTGGCCCGACTTCAAGGACGACATGCCAGTGCGCCCGGCTGTGGTGGCCGTCACCAAGCGCGGCGGCGGCCGAATCGGCTGACCTACAGCGCCGCGCGTCTTATCAGACGCGCAAAGGACGCTGTAGCACTTTGAATTGCCGCATGTTTTTATCCTTAAATCGGCTGCGATTTAAGGAAACATGCAGTAGCATTACAACGGACGCCGCGTCGCCGACGCGGCGTCCGGCTTCATCGTCGGAGGTTGCCAGTAGGCCTCTATCAGGCCGCAGACGGTGGAGAAGATTTCAACGCCTTCAGCGCGGCGTGAACAAAAGCGTCACGCACGGAGGAGGCGTCGAGACCGCGCGGCTCATAGACGTGGCGGTTGAGGAAATAGGCGGTCAGGCGAAACGCGGCGGCGAGGCTGTCGTGATCGGCCGCCTGGTGCCCACCGGGAGACAGGAAATCCGGAAGGGCGAGCATGCGGTTGGCATAGCGCGCGCCGGCCTCCCGACTGACGGCGCGGCCGGATTTGGGCGAGACATAGACGAGGCCCTGGCGCGCGCCGGTCGCGGCACATTCCGACAGATCCAGACCGAAGCCGAGGTCGTTCAAGACGGCGAGTTCGAAGCGCACGAACAGTTCCCCGGCATCCGCAGGGTCCTGAAGATGGTCGACGATGACGGCAAGCGCCTCGTAGAGATGCGGGTGCGGATCACGCTCCGGCAGCAGCCGCAGCAGCGCGCCCAGGGCCTGGATGCCATAGACGGATGTTGCCGCCTCCATCAGCCTTGCGGCACGCAGTTGAAGCGGCTCCACCCGAAATTCGCCGAGATGTTCGTCAAGCCGCGCCCGCCAGGTCACTTCGACAGAGTTTCCGGGCTGCAGCACGGGCTGCATCGTACGCGATCGGCCGGAGCGCACGAGGCCAAGATGCCGCCCATGCGCGGCGGTCATGACTTCCGCGATGACAGAGCTTTCGCCATGCCGCCGGATGCCGAGTATGATAGCTTGATCGCTCCACTGCATGGAACAGGCATACACCCGGGTTTGAAAGCGGATCAAGCACAGATGTGTCGGCTTCGGATGGGGCGGCGAGAACGGTTCTCGACGAAACTGTCGCCTTTTCGCTACACCGCCTGCCGGCCACATTTCTGCCTTAGCGCCGCCTCCCCGCGGACACTTTTGGGCCTCAAGCCGGGCCACTCGCTGGAACGCTTCCGAGTCCAGGAATTATTGCAGTCAGCAGGATCAACTATGTGTGTGTCCCGGAACAGTGCCGGCCGCCTGGCGCGGCTCTTCGCCCTTCTCCTCGTTTCGTCAGTTCTCGCCAGCTGCGCGACCAGCGGCCAAAGCGCCAAGCCGAAAGGACCGGATCCATACTACCTCGCCATGTATGGGGCGAAGCCGGAGGAAAAGTTCCCGCTACCCGCAATCGACATCAGCAAGGTCGAGCCCCGCTATCTGCGCCAGCAGGTCGCCTATCCCACTTCTGAACCGCCGGGCACGATCGTCGTCGACACCCAGAATCGCTTCCTTTATCTCGTGCAGGACGGCGGTATGGCGTTGCGCTATGGGATCGGCGTCGGCAAGGCGGGGCTGGAATTCCAGGGTGAGGCCCGTGTCGGACGCAAGGCCGAGTGGCCGCGTTGGACGCCGACGTCCGACATGGTCGCACGCGAGCCGGAACGCTACGGGCCGCTTGCCGGCGGCATGGAGCCGGGGCTTCGCAATCCCCTTGGCCCGCGCGCGCTCTATCTCTTCCAGGGCAACCGCGACACGCTGTTTCGCATTCACGGTACCACCGAGGCCTGGTCCATTGGAAAGGCCGTTTCGAGCGGCTGCATCCGGCTTTTCAATCCTGATATCATCGACCTTTATAGCCGCGTGCCGACGGATACGCGCGTCGTCGTGCTTCAATCCGAACCACCGATGGGTGGACCGCTCGGTGAGCCAATGGCGGCCGCCGCCGATGAGGGTCAGCCGCTTTCCATGTGACGACTGGCCCATGTGATGCATTTTGACACCCAGGTGCCTACCAGGCACCCGGCTCCCGCACCAGGTGCACAATGTTCGCGGGGTTCATGATCCAGCCCCCGCGAAAGCCTCCACCCAGATCCTCGACCGCGTCGCAGCGGACAGCTCCGTTCGCCGCGAGATGCTCGAGCGCCCTCTCATGATCGCCGGTGAAAAGCTCCAGCCAGATTTCCGCCTGGCTGTAGTTTGGCGCCTCATCTATCCAGAGGCGATTTGGGCCGAGAACGAACCCCATCGCCGGCGCCTTCTCATCGAAGGGCGGAAGCCCGACGACGTCGCGGTAGAAGGCAATCACGGCTTCGTACTGATGGCTAGGAACCTTCATGGCGATGTTGAACCCGCCCTTGATCTCCGTCGGCATCGCACGCCCTCCTATGCTTGCGGCTCGAGTGCAGGATTGCCCGAGAGTTCGCTCACGTAATAGCCCTCGCGCAAGTTGATGCCATATTCGAGCCAGGCCTTCATGCAGGCGAGCATCTGGGACCAGCCTTCGCAGTTCATATAGGAGCTTTTCTGTCCCTGTTCGTTTTCCCGCCAGCCGGTTTCGGCAATGGTGACCATGGTTGCGCCGTCATCAAGGGACTGGAAGCGCATCTCTACCTTCGTCCGGTACGGGGCCTCGCCCTCGCCCACCTTGGCGTCCCACCGGAATACGATTCGCTGATTGGGCTCGACGGTTTCCACCTCCACCGGCACCTCCCCCCACCAGGTAACTGTCGTACCAGCGACTAGGGGCGCGCTGACGCCGCCGAGGGTCACGAAGTAGCGGCTGAGCTGATCCGGGTTGACGACAGCGTCGAACACCTCATCGACAGGCCGGGCGATCCGGCCATTCACACGAAATTCCAAGGTCATGTCTTCCTCCTCGCCATTGTGTGACACGATGATATGTTATAAAAATATAACATGTCAACCGATTCGAAAGACGACGCCGTCTTCAGGGCACTGGCCAACGGCCTGCGCCGGCAGATCCTCGACGCTCTGAAGGCCGCACCGCAGACGACCGGCATGCTCTGCGAACAATTCTCGCAACTCGACCGCTGCACCGTGATGCAACACCTGAAGGTGCTGGAGGACGCAAACCTGATCCTTGTCCAACGACAGGGGCGCGAGCGATGGAACTATCTGAATGCATTGCCGATCCAGGCCATTCACGATCGCTGGATCAGCCAATATGCGGACCACGCCATGTCGGTACTGACGGCCCTGCACCGGGGGCTCGAAAGCCCGCCCAAGTGATGGATTCGGCTTTCCATTGCTCAGCTTTCTTCGTATGAACTGTCCGACTATGCAAATTTGGGGATACCGTCGTGCGCTACCTCATCACCGGCACAGCAGGCTTCATCGGTTTCCATGTCGCCAAGCGGCTTATCGACGAGGGCCATTTCGTGGTGGGCTTCGACGGCATGACGCCCTATTACGACGTGACGCTCAAGGAGCGTCGCCATGCGATCCTGAAGCGCTCCAATGGCTTCAAGGCGGTGACGGCGATGCTCGAGGATCGGGCGGCACTCGACCACGCTGCAGAGCTTGCCGAGCCCGAGGTGATCATTCATCTCGCCGCACAGGCGGGCGTTCGATACAGCCTCGAAAATCCCAAGGCCTATGTCGACTCGAACCTCGTCGGCACGTGGAACATGCTGGAACTTGCGCGCGCAATTGGTCCCAAGCACCTGATGCTCGCGTCGACGTCCTCGATCTATGGCGCCAACGAGAAGATCCCCTTTTCCGAGACGGACCGGGCCGACGAGCCCCTGACGCTCTACGCGGCGACGAAGAAATCGATGGAATTGATGGCGCACAGCTACGCCCATCTCTACAAGGTGCCGACGACCGCCTTCCGCTTCTTCACCGTCTACGGCCCTTGGGGACGCCCCGACATGGCGCTGTTCAAATTTGTGGATGCGATTCACAACGATCGGCCGATCGACATCTACGGCGAGGGCCGGATGAGCCGGGACTTTACCTATATCGACGATCTCGTCGAAGGCATCCTCAGGCTCTCGCATGTTGCACCGGCAGAGGAAAACCGCGTTCCGGCGGAAAAGGCCAAGGACACGCTTTCCTCTCAGGCACCGTTTCGCATCGTTAATGTCGGCGGCGGCCAGCCCGTCGAACTGATGACCTTCGTCGAAACGGTCGAGAAGGCAGTCGGCAGGCCCGCCATCCGCAACATGCTTCCGATGCAACAGGGTGACGTTCCCCGCACCTACGCGTCGCCGGACCTGCTCGAAGCGTTAACTGATTTCAAGCCGTCGATTTCGGTCAAGGAGGGCGTTGCCCGCTTTGTGGAATGGTATGAGCAATATTATTGTAAAACCGGCCAGATCGCATAACGTATTATTTGCCACGAAGCTGCGGCAAAATCTCAGATCCGGCTCAAAATGGTCGCAAATAGGTCTATTTCGCTTTTAATACACGGATTTATCTAACCGATATCCAAGAAAACCCAACAACAAAGGAAGAACCGATGAAAATCACGATGATCGGCGCCGGCTACGTCGGCCTTGTTTCGGGCGTCTGTTTTGCGGATTTTGGTCACGACGTGATCTGCCTCGATAAGGACGAGCGCAAGATCGAGGCGCTCAAGCAGGGGCAAATCCCGATCTTTGAGCCCGGCCTTGACCATCTTGTCCTCAGCAATGTCGCGTCGGGACGCCTGAGTTTCACGACAGACCTCAAGTCGGCCGTCGCCGAAAGCGACGTGATCTTCATCGCCGTCGGCACGCCATCGCGGCGCGGCGACGGGCATGCCGATCTCTCCTACGTCTATGCAGCCTCCCGGGAGATCGCCAGCAATCTCACCGGCTTCACCGTCGTCGTCACGAAGTCGACCGTTCCTGTCGGAACCGGTGACGAGGTCGAGCGCATCATCCGCGAAACCAATCCCGAAGCCGACGTCGCCGTCGTCTCCAATCCGGAGTTCCTGCGCGAAGGCGCCGCAATCGAGGATTTCAAGCGGCCGGATCGTATTGTCGTCGGCCTCAACGGCAACGACCAGCGGGCACGTGAAGTCATGACCGAGGTCTATCGCCCGCTCTACCTCAACCAGTCGCCGCTTGTGTTTACCACGCGCCGCACCTCCGAACTGATCAAATATGCCGGCAACGCCTTCCTGGCGATGAAGATCACCTTCATCAACGAAATGGCCGATCTCTGCGAAAAGGTCGGCGCCGATGTTCAGGATGTCGCCCGCGGCATTGGCCTTGACGGCCGCATCGGCTCGAAGTTCCTGCATGCCGGGCCGGGTTACGGCGGTTCGTGCTTTCCCAAAGATACACTGGCACTCGTCAAAACCGCTCAGGATTACGACAGTCCGGTTCGCCTCGTCGAAACGACCGTTGCGATCAACGACAATCGCAAACGGGCGATGGGTCGCAAGGTGATCACCGCCGCGGGCGGTGATGTGCGCGGGCGCAAGATCGCCGTCCTCGGCCTCACTTTCAAGCCGAATACCGACGACATGCGCGACAGCCCGGCGATCGCAATCGTGCAGACCCTGCAGGATGCCGGCGCCAAGGTAACCGGCTACGATCCGGAGGGTGTCGAGAATGCCCGCAAGCTGATTGAAGGGCTGGATTACGCGGCCGACCCCTACGTTGCGGCAGCGGACGCCGATGCACTGGTCATCGTCACCGAGTGGAACGAATTCCGGGCGCTGGATTTTGCGCGGCTCAAGACCGTGATGAAGACGCCGCTGCTCGTCGACTTGCGCAACATCTACCGTAGGGACGAAGTGGCAAGGCACGGTTTCGGCTATGCCAGCATCGGCAGGCCGGACTGACCAGACGTTCCGAGACACGGGATGAAAGTGCGGAAGCTTTTTGACGTGACGGCAGATTAATTGTGCCGTCACGTGATCGTTCGCAATGAACGGTCACGCGTGATCTTTCGCGTTCATGCCTTCGGCCCTATCTGCGGCATCGGGTCCCAGCTCTTTCCGGCGAGAATGACACAGCTTCGGCCCGAGACATCCGTGACGATCAGGGTCCAGCTGCCGTTGTCGGCGGCAAAAACCTCCATGACGGCCTGCGGGTTGATCAATCCGATTGCCGCGGGCTTCTCGTCATATTTTTGCGCAAGGAACTCGATCACCTGGGATCGTTCGGCGCAATTCGCGACCGTCTGCGAACCTGCCGGATAGGGATGTGCCGACACCAATACAGCCAATATGATGGCTCTTGTGAGGCCGCGGATCACATTGCGTACCATGACGCTCCTCCTTTCGCCGGGAGCCCCGGCGGAAGAGGATTTCCGCTGACCTGTTCCGCCGTAGACCGGCATCCTATGGTCGACACCTGCTCGCGACACGAAGCCGGTGTCGCCACGAGAGGAGTATGACGGAAAGCACGGTATATTTCAATTAACTAATTTACAGATCACTCACCTGAAACCGTCATGCCAACAGTCGATGAGGGGGAAACGATCGTTGGCGCCGGCCGTTCCACTTTGCTGGTCATTTTTGTTTCATTGCCGCCATCAGTGCCGCGCCAAGCGCACCCTGGGCAGGCGCTTGCGGCCGCGGCTGACGGTCGGCTGCGTTGCGCGCGCCGGTGCCATTCGATGCGGATACTCGCGGCTGGCGCCCCCCTTTTTCCGCGCCACCATCCTTGCGCATCGTGAGGCCAATGCGCTTGCGCGCAACATCGACTTCGGTGACGCGCACCTGCACGACATCGCCCGCCTTCACGACCTCATGCGGATCCTTGACGAAGCGGTCGGCCAGTTGCGACACGTGGACGAGGCCGTCCTGGTGCACACCGATATCTACGAACGCACCGAACGCGGCGACATTCGTCACCGTACCCTCGAGTTGCATCCCGACTTTCAGATCCTTGATGTCATCGACGCCGTCGGCGAAGGCTGCAGTCTTGAAGCTCGGGCGCGGATCGCGGCCTGGCTTTTCCAGCTCTGCAAGAATATCCTTGATGGTCGGCAGGCCGAAACGCTCGTCGACAAAGGCGCGCGGGTCGAGCTTTTTCAGGGCGACGCTGTCACCCATAAGGGAGCGGAGGTCGCGACCGCAAGCGGCGACAATTTTTTTCGCCACTCCATACGCCTCCGGGTGCACCGAGGACGCATCGAGCGGCTCGGTGCCGTTCGGGATCCGCAGAAAGCCGGCGCATTGCTCGAAGGTCCGGGCGCCAAGACGCGGAACCTTCAGGAGTTCCTGACGGCTGGTGAAAGCCCCCGTCGCGTCGCGGTGCGCGACGATCGCTTCCGCCGACGATTTGCCGAGGCCGGAGACGCGCGCCAGCAGCGATGCCGAGGCGGTGTTGAGATCGACGCCGACGGCGTTCACCGCATCTTCGACGACCGCGTCCAGTGAGCGGCTGAGCTTCGATTGATCGACATCGTGCTGATATTGGCCGACGCCGATCGACTTCGGCTCGATCTTCACGAGTTCGGCAAGCGGATCCTGCAATCTTCGGGCGATCGATACGGCGCCGCGCAGCGAGACGTCGAGAGTGGGAAATTCGGCTGCCGCCGTTTCGGACGCGGAATATACCGAAGCCCCCGCCTCCGAGACGATGACCTTGGTGGGCTTCGGCGCCGGCAGCTGCGCAAGCATGTCGGTCACAAGCTTCTCGGTCTCGCGGCTGCCCGTGCCATTGCCAATGGCAATCAGTTCGACCTTGTGCTTGCGGATGAGCGACGCAAGTTCCGCCTGAGTGCCGCGGACATCGTTCTTCGGCGGAAAGGGATAGACCGTTGTCGTATCAAGCAATTTGCCCGTGCCGTCGACGACCGCGACCTTCACTCCGGTGCGGATGCCCGGATCAAGGCCCATGGTTGCGCGCGAGCCGGCGGGCGCGGCGAGCAGCAGATCCTTGAGATTGCGGGCGAAGACGCGGATTGCTTCCTCTTCCGCCCGCTCGCGCAACTCACGCATCAGATCCAGCGAGAGCGACATGGAGAGCTTGACCCGCCAGGTCCATCCGATCACGTCCAGGAGCCATTTGTCGCCGGGCAGGTGCGGGCCGACATTATAGGCGGCCGCAATCATGCGCTCGACCGATTTCATCGGTGACCTGTCGTCCTGGTCGACGACGATATCGACCGAGAGGATCTCCTCGTTCCAGCCGCGCAACATCGCAAGCGCGCGGTGGCCGGGCGCCGTCGCCCAGCGTTCGGAATGATCGAAATAATCCGAGAACTTCGCACCGACTTCCTGCTTGCCGTCGACCACTCTGGCACGCAGGAACGCGGCGTCTTTCATGTAATTGCGCAGGCGCCCCAAAAGATCGGCGTTCTCGGTCATGCCTTCGGCGATGATGTCGCGCGCACCCTCGAGCGCCATCTTGACGTCCGTGACATCGGCCGTCAGATATGCACCGGCGCGATCGGCCGGTGCGATCGAGCGGTCGGCAAGTATAGCCTCCGCCAGCGGTCCCAGCCCACGCTCCCGGGCGATCTCTGCTTTGGTGCGCCGTTTCGGCTTATAGGGCAGATAGATGTCCTCAAGCTCCGCCTTGGTGGCCGCAGCGGCGATCTTGCCTTCGAGCTCGTCGGTGAGCTTGCCCTGGCCGCGGATCGAATCGAGGATCGACGACCGGCGCGCCTCGAGTTCACGCAGATAGGTGAGCCGTTCCGAAAGCACGCGCAGTTGCGTATCGTCGAGACCGCCGGTTACCTCCTTGCGATAGCGAGCGATGAAAGGCACCGTCGCTCCTGCGTCGAGCAGGTCGACGGCGGCGGCAACCTGCGCGGTGGTTGCCTTGATCTCGCTTGCGATGAGGGCGGCAATGGGCTTTGCGGTCATTCTGCATTCCGTATTCTGTTTCCGAGCGGACCATACTGGCGCAGACCATCAAGGCCAAGTGAGGGCGGATGGTCGCCCGACCGCACTCCACAGAAGATGGTCGATTGCGGAAATACTCACGGCACCCCTCACCCACATGGAATGAGGGGCAGACGCTCGCCGGATGACCGGTACTATGCTGCGTTAGACCGCGACGAGTTCCAGGCGCCGGCGGGTTCTCTCGAATTCAAGCAATTCGCGCTCCTTTTGAGCGATATAATCCCGCGAGACCGGTACTGACCTCAGCGATGGCGAGAGCTGAAGTTGGAAGACGAAGTGCTTGTCATAGAGAAAGGCGGTTTCCGAGGCCGCGAGATAGAATTCCCACATCCGGAAGAACCGTTCGTCGTAGAGCCTGACCGCCTCCTCCCGGCGCGCCACGAAGCGCTCGCGCCAGGCCCGCAGTGTCCAGGCGTAGTGCATCGGCAGGATTTCGATGTCCTTGACGAGCAGCCGTGTGCTCTCGACCGACGGCAGCACTTCCGAGAGGGCCGGGATGTAACCGCCGGGGAAGATGTACTTCTCGATCCACGGGTTGGTGGCCCAAGGCTTGTAGATCTGGCCGATGGAGTGAAGGAGCATCACCCCTTCGGGTGTCAGCAGCTCTTTCATCCTGCGGAAAAAATTGCCGTAGTTGCCGATGCCCACGTGCTCGAACATGCCGACCGAGACGATCCGGTCGAACTGCCGCCCCTGCATCGTGCGGTAATCCTGCAGCTCGAAGCGCACGCGATCGGCGAGCCCGCGCCGCTCCGCTCGTTCGCGCGAGACCTTCAGTTGCTCCTCGCTGAGCGTGATTCCGGTGACTTCGACGTCGGATGCTTCGGCAAGATACATCGCCATCCCGCCCCAGCCGGAACCGACTTCAAGCACCTTTTGCCCGGGCTCGAGCAAGAGCTTCGCCGCGATGTGCCGCTTCTTGGCGCGCTGCGCCTCGTCGAGCGAAATTCCCGGCGGATGGAAATAGGCGCAGGAATATTGCCAATCCTCATCGAGGAAGAGGTTGAAGAGCTTCCCGTCGAGATCATAGTGGTGGGCGACATTGTAGCGATTGCGGTTGACCGGCAGCCTGCTCTTCACCTGCTGGCGCAACACATGCCCCAACGCCACGATGGAATTGGCGAAGGTCGCAACGTTTGCCAGATCATTGCTCTTGATAATGGATAGCACGTCAAAGATGTCGCCTTCCTCAACGAGAACGCGACCATCCATATACATTTCACCAAACTTTAGCCCGGGGTCCCGCACAATGGCCTTTTCGGCCGCGGCATCGGCTATCCGTATGGCCGCCGGCTGGCCGGTACCATCACCGAAGACTTCCTTTTCACCCGATGAGAAAACGACCGTCAGTTTGCCCTTCTGAACAAGACGGCGAAGCAGATTCGACAATGCCGCACTCATATCCTACCTCAGCATCAGACCTAAACGGACATATCGTTCCTCCGCACAGGAGACGCTGCGAGCGGTTCGATCAGCTTTCGGAGGATATGCGCGCAGGCATGCGCTTGGGAAAACGACGCCGGACGCATCCTGAAAGCGAGAACCGACTTGGCTAAGCCCACGGCTTCCGTCAGGTAGCGGCGCCGCAAGGTCGCCGCGCACCGGGAATTTCGTCAGGCTGGCCCACCGGGCTCCTATCCATCAGAACTTCCATTAACTTAGCGGTGTTCCACGGTTTATCAATGGGCTTCTTTGTGGCCCCTCATTGATCTGCTTCCTTAGTAAATTCGAAGAAATGCGATTGGAGCGGCCGGCGGCGGCCCGTCGGCCAGGTGTGGCCAAGGGATCGGCCGCGGGATGAACCGGACATTCCGAGGCTTTTCCTTCCACCCTAGCTGCCGAACACGCCAAGCCCGCGAAGGCTGTGGCGATCATGCGGGCGATCGAGATCGAGGTCCGGTCCCGCCGCAACGATCCCGGTCGGATTGACATGCCGGATGCCGTAATAGCCGCGCTTGATGTGATCGATGCGCACGGACTCGCGGATACCCGGCCATTGGTAAATTTCGCGCATATAGTTAGACAGCGATGGATAGTCCTCGATCCGGCGGATGTTGCACTTGAAGACGCCGTGATAGGCGGCATCGAAACGGATCAGGGTGACGAACAGCCGGATGTCGGCCTCGGTGAGATAGGCGCCGGCAAGATATCGATGCGCCTCAAGATGCCGCTCGAGTTCATCGAGCATGTCGAA
Organism: Sinorhizobium sp. 8-89; assembly: GCF_030124325.1. GTDB lineage: Bacteria > Pseudomonadota > Alphaproteobacteria > Rhizobiales > Rhizobiaceae > Sinorhizobium. Next base: position 582,005 of record NZ_JASKLR010000001.1, on the reverse strand, counting down.
CAGTCCGGAGACCGCCTCGTCATAGGCCGCCTGCGTCTTTGCGAAGCCGGCGCGGTAGACGCCGTTGTTCACGCGTGCATAGATCGGCTCGTTCCAACGATCGATTTCCGCGCGCAATGCGGCTGGGTAGAAATCCAGGCGATTGCCGGTCAGATGGTCGAACGCCGAATTGAGGATGCGAATAATGTCGGCTGATTCGTTGTTGACGATGCGCCCCTCTTTCATGTCCCATAGCACCGGTACCGAGACCTTGCCGGTGTAGTGCGCGTCGCTCGCCGTGTAGAGCTGATGATGATAGCGAATCTCGCCCACGCGGGCGCCGGCATCGGCAGGCTGGTCGTAGGTCCAGCCATCTTCACCCAGAATGGGGTTGGAGGCTGTCAAGCCGACAACGGCTTCAAGGCCCTTGAGGTTGCGCATCGCGATGGTACGGGAGGCCCAGGGACACAGATAAGAGACGAAAAGCCGGTAACGCCCTGCTTCAGCCATCAATGCCGGTTGGCCGTCCGGACCGGCCCGCCCGTCGGGAGTGATCCAGTTGTGGAACCGAGTCGGCTCGCGATGGAAGGCACCGTCCTTCATCTCGCTTGCGGCGACATCACTCTTGACCCATTTTCCATCGACGAGCTGCGGCATGCGAGTTCTCCTGCAGGCGTTGCCTAAACCGGTATCGATGGCTTACGTTCCACAGGGTTGATTTCCGGTCAATTGCGCGCGGGGTGACAGATCGTTCGCAAACCGCGCGCCCGGCGCTCGCATCATCTTCGCCCATATTGCCGGTGAAGCGGGCGCCAGAGGAGAAGTCACGATGAAGACGCTCATCGTTGTTGTGTTTGCCGTCGTTGCCGCCCTCTGGCTTCTCAATACCTCCCTGCTGGTGACGCCACCGTCAGACACGGCCAAAATTCTCGCGCACCGTGGCATTCATCAGGTTTTCCAACAGGAAGGCGTCGAAAACGACACCTGCACCGCCCAGCGCATCGAGCCGCCGCGTCACACCTATCTCGAAAACACGATAGCCTCGATGCAAGCGGCAATGGACAGTGGCGCGGAGGTCGTGGAACTCGACGTTCACCTTACGCCGGACCGTCAGTTTGCCGTGTTCCACGACTGGACGCTCGATTGCCGCACGGACGGAAAGGGCGTCACCGAGCAAACGCCGATGACGAAGCTGAAGACGCTCGATATCGGCTACGGCTACACCGCCGACGGAGGCAAGACCTTCCCCTTCCGCGGCCGCGCGCAAGGCCAAATGCCGACGCTGACGGAGGTATTCACCGCCCTGCCCCACGGCCGCTTCCTCATCAACTTCAAGAGCGAGCGGCGGGAGGAAGGAGCGACGCTTGCGGTCCTGTTGCGCGCGCACCCTGAATGGCGAAAATCGGTTTTCGGCGTCTATGGCGGCAGTGCTCCGACGCAGGAAACCCTGCGGCTGGTGCCTGGGCTGAGGGGCTATGACAGACAGTCCACTCTCGCCTGTCTTGGCCGCTACGTCGCCTATGGCTGGACAAGCATTGTGCCTGAGGCCTGCCATAACACGCTCGTCGTCGTACCCGCCAACTACGCGCCGTTTCTTTGGGGCTGGCCAGACCGCTTTGCGGCCCGCATGAAGGATGTAGGCAGCGAGGTGATACTTCTCGGGCGCTACGGCGGCGGCGATTTTACCTCCGGCATCGACAGCGCAGATGACCTGACGCTCGTGCCCAAGAATTTCGCGGGCTATGTCTGGACCAACCGCGCGGAGACAATCAGTCCGCTTCTCGTGAAAAGGATGGCGGCAACGAACAGCCAAGCCAACCGCGAATAGGCCAAGACGTTTGCCGCGCCGACAACCCCGTTATCGCGGGAATTCGAGCCCCATTTCACGGAAGCGCTCCGGATCGTCGCCCCAGTTCTCGCGCACCTTCACAAACAGAAAAAGGTGCACGGGCTGCTCCAGGATCTCCGAGATTTCCTTGCGGGCCGCGGTCGAGATCGCCTTGATCGCCTCCCCGCCCTTGCCAAGCGCGATCTTCTTCTGACTGTCGCGTTCGACATAGATCACCTGCTCGATGCGCACGGACCCGTCCTTGCGCTCCTCCCATTTCTCGGTCTCGACGTGAGACGCATAGGGAAGTTCCTGGTGCAGCCGGAGGAACAGTTTTTCGCGGGTGATCTCGGCTGCGAGCTGGCGCATCGGAAGATCAGAGATTTGATCCTCGGGATAGTACCAGGGGCCTTCCGGCAGCGCCTTCGCAAGATAATCCATGACATCATCGCATCCGGAGCCGGAAAGTGCCGAGATCATGAACGTGCGCTCGAATTTGACCGTTTCGTTTGCCGCGGCCGCAAGCTTCAGCAAATCTTCCGGGCGAACCTGATCGATTTTGTTGAGCACCAGAATCTTCGGCTGATGCACTTCCTTCAGACCCTCGAGGATCGCTTCCGCGTCGCCCTTCAATCCGCGTTCGCTGTCGATCAGCAGCATGATCAGATCGGCATCCTTGGCGCCGCCCCAGGCGGTCGTCACCATCGCGCGGTCAAGCCTGCGCCGCGGTTTGAAAATGCCCGGCGTGTCCATGAAGACAATCTGGGCATTGTCATGGATCGCGATGCCACGCACGATCGCGCGCGTCGTCTGCACCTTGTGACTGACGATCGAGACTTTCGCACCGACGAGGCGGTTGACGAGCGTCGATTTACCGGCATTCGTTGCGCCGATCAGCGCCACGAAACCCGAGCGGGTCGGCGCGCCGGTGGCGGCCGTATCATGTTCCATATCCGTCATAGCTTCCGTCAATTTCCGGCAGGCTTCTGCTGCCAAACGCCTTCACGCTCCAGCAATCGTGTCGCGGCGACCTGTTCGGCGCCGCGTTTGGAGCGGTCGGTTCCCGTCTCCGGTGCAACCCCCATAACCTCGACCGTCACCGTGAAACGCGGGTCGTGGTCGGGGCCGGAGCGATCATCCGTCCTGTATTTCGGTGCAACGCCGAATCTGGCGTGCGCCCATTCCTGCAATTCTGTCTTCGCGTCGCGGCGGGCGCCGTCGGCACTGGCCGCCCGAGCCGTCCAGTGGAGCAGCACGAAGCGCCGCGCCGCCTCCAGACCGCCATCGAGGTAAATCGCCGCGATCAGCGACTCTACCACATCGGCGCGCACATTCATCATGTGCTTGCCGGTGATCTTCTTCACATCCGAACCGGTGCGGATGAACTCGTGCAGTGACAGGTCGTCCGCGACCTTGGCGCAGCTTTCCGCGCTGACCAGTTGGTTCAGTCGGACGGAAAGCTCACCCTCGTTCGCGTCGCGAAACGTCTGGAACAGTAGCTCGGCCACGCACAGGCCCAGCACACGGTCACCCAGGAATTCGAGACGCTGATAATTGCTGCCCTTGGCGTTGCGAGCGCTCGAATGCGTCAGCGCCCGGTCCAGGCGTTCCTTCTCGACGAACTGATAACCGATCACGGTCTCGAGTCTTGCCCGATCCTCCGCGCTCAGCGGTCGCCCCTTCATCATTCGACGACCTTGAACAGGCGGTCGTAACGCAGGTTTGCCGGCCATTTCCAGACCTCGCGGAACGACGTGTCGTTGCCGAGCGAGAAGAAGATCAGGCTGGCGCGGCCCACCAGATTTTCCGCTGGCACGAAGCCGACGTCGAAGCGGCTGTCGGCGGAATTGTCGCGGTTGTCGCCCATCATGAAATAGTGGCCGTCGGGAACGATGAACTCACGCGTGTTGTCTCCGCGCGAATCCGGAAACTGGTCGAGCGTGTCATAGGAAACGCCGCTGTCCATCGTCTCGCGGTAGACCGGGACATCGCCGCCGGTATCGTACTGGTCGTCAGCGCGGAATGCGCCATCCGGGACGCGATCGACGGCCTTGTCGTTGACGTAGAGAATGCTGTTTCTCACCTGAATCCGGTCGCCGGGAAGGCCAACAAGACGCTTGATGTAGTCGATGTCCGGATTCGGCGGGAAGCGGAAGACCACGATATCGCCGCGTTCTGGCTCGCTTGCGAAAATCCGGCCGCTAAAAAGATCAGGCGAGAAAGGCAGCGAGTACTTCGAATAGCCGTAGGCGAACTTGTTCACGAAAATATAGTCGCCGACAAGCAGGGTCGGCATCATGGAGCCTGACGGAATCGTAAAGGGCTGGAAGAAGACTGTTCGGATGACGACGGCCAAAAGCAGCGCCTGGATGATAACCTTTACATTCTCCCAGAGACCGCTCTGCTTCGTTTCTGTCTTTTCTTCCACGCTGCTGTCTTCCTTTGTCATCCGCTTCGGATTCCCGACACTTGCGCTCGGGCTCCGTACTGCGCGCCGCCGCGCAATTCGATCCTATATGTTGCCGGAACTTTGCGCTTCAAGCGACCACCGGTCCGTGTTTCCAGCAGAATGCTCTAAACCGTTCCCTCCACCGGGGCAACGGGCAGCGCCTCGATAATCACGAAGGCTTGTGCCAATGGGAAGTCGTCCGTGATCGTCAGGTGGATGGCAGCACGGTGACCCACGGGTAACATTTTCTGGAGCCGCTCGGCCGCGCCGCCGGTCAACTGCATCGTCGGCTTTCCGCCCGGCATATTGACGACACCCATGTCCTTCCAGAAAACCCCCTGCGCCAAGCCGGTGCCCAGTGCCTTCGAGCAGGCCTCCTTGGCGGCAAAGCGCTTGGCATAGGATGCGGCACGATTCTTGCGGCCGTCCGATTTGGCGATCTCGATGTCGGTGAAGCACCGATTGACGAAGCGTTCGCCGAAGCGTTCGAGTGAATTCTCGATCCGGCGGATATCGATGAGATCGCTGCCGATGCCAATGATCATGATGAGTGTCCGACCTGTTGGGAACGTGCTCGCCTGCGCCGCCGCTGGAAAAGCCGGGCCGCTTGGTAGGCGAGCGGATAGAAGACAAGCGCGCCAGCGACGGCGAGCGGAAGTGAACCGATGAGCATCGGCTTGAATACCGGGCCCCAGAGTTCCGCAAGTTCCAGGCGCTCGAGCATATCACCGATCTCGGCGCCGCTGACAGCCGTGCCATCCTGCGGCCCCGTCAGGACGGTGCCGATTTCATAAGAGGCCGTCAGGATGACCGGAATGGTGACCGGATTGGCAAGCGCCGTCGTGATAGCGGCCGCCAGTAGATTGCCGGAAAAAATCGACGCGAGGGCGACTGCCAGGAAGATGTGAAGGCCGAAAAACGGCGTGAACGACGATGCGGCGCCGGCCGCAACGCCGACCGCGATCGAATGCGGCGAAGACGACAGACGCAGGACGCGCAAGGCAATGTATCGCAGCCCGCGCGAGATGCCCTTGCGTGGCCATAACAAGGCGCGGAGCCTCTCGGAAGTCGTGACCGGTTTTCTGCGCCTGAATAACATTATGCCGTCATGATCGCATCTCGAAGCGGCCCATGGGCGCGAGAAAGCGCTTCCGCCTCGTTGTGGGCCGCAAGATAGGCGTCATGTCCATCGCAGACAAGTCAGGCGCGGCACCGCAGAAATTTGCAACGGAGCTATTCGTCTGATGCATGGCTTTAGCGAGCCGCCAACCACTGCTGCATGCGTCCTTAAATCGGGCCGGTCAAGGATAAAACATGCAGCAATTCAGAGTGCTACAGCGACCTTTTCGCACCTGAAAAGACACGTTGGGCTGTAGGGTCAGCCATCGCGCGCGTTCGAAGGCCACGCGATAAAATCAGAAGCTGCTGCGGAACAGGCCACGGTCGATCTGGCGCTGACGGTATTCAAGATCAATGCGATCGACGGAACCGTTCAGATAGGCGATCTCGCGCTCTTCAACGGTCGGGACGTGCAGGGCACGGGTGAGTTTCTTCAACTGCTTGAACATGGCAAACCTCTTCGTTTACCTCCCGAGCGAAAGATAGTTTAGCGACCGCTGCTCTACCAGCGTCAGGATAAGGCGGCAGCCATGCAACTAACGCATGACAGCGGCCTTTCCCTCCCGCGTCGTGCCTATTCCATAGGCAAATGCATGGAGAACGTATCCGTCGGAACAACTGTCATCCATGCACGCGGCTTGAACGACGCGCGACTCGATCGCACGAACGGGCCATCCCCGCCGAGAAATCGCAGTGCTGGCGAGGCCTCTTGCAGCTTTTTGACGCGCCTATTCGAACTGCCGCTTGACCATGGAAATGCTCGGCAACTCTTTGAGCTGTGCGATCAGATGATTCAACTGACGCAGATCCCAGACTTCCAAGTCGAATTGCAGCTCGCTGAAATCCGCCGCGACTCGCCCCATGGAGAGCGTGCGGATGTTGACATCGGTCGTCGCGATCGCCTGAGCGATCTCCGCCAGTGTGCCGGGCTCATTCAGCGCGCTGACCGCGATCCTTGCGATGAACCGGCTGCTGTTCGCTTCATCGAGGTCCCACCGCACATCGATCCAGCGCTCCGGTTCGTCATCGAACTTTTGCAGGATAGGCGACTGGATCGGATAGATGGTGATACCCTTGTCGCTGTCCATGATGCCAACGATGCGGTCGCCCGGAACGGCGCCGGCCGGACTGAAGTGCACCTCGGCGTTGCCGGAAAGGCCACGGATCGGCAAAGCTTCGGGGCCTTCGGCCTGTTGCGCTTCGACCGTCTCTTTCGCACGGCCGGGAAGCTTGAAGACCATGCCTGCTGCGCTGCGCATGTTGAACCAGCCGTCGTCTGCGCTGGGCTTCACCGTGACGCGCTCGTCCTGATGATCGGGGAATACGGCGCGCAGGACGTCCAGCGAGGACAGCTCACCCCGCCCGACCGCGGCGATCGCGTCCTCGACCTCTTTTTGCCCGAGTCTGTGCAGAGCGGGCTTCAGCGCCTCGCGCGAAAAACTCTTGCCGGCCCGTTCGAAGGTGCGCTCAAGAATGCGGTAGCCGAGACCGGCATACTGCTTGCGGACGGCCGCACGCGTCGCGCGACGGATAGCGGCACGCGCCTTGCCGGTAACGACGATTTCCTCCCAGGCGGGCGGCGGCACCTGAATGCCGGAACGGATGATCTCCACCTCGTCACCGTTGTTGAGACGCGTGACCAATGGCATGATGCGGCCGTTGATCTTCGCGCCGACGCAGGTATCGCCAATATTCGTATGCACGGCATAGGCGAAGTCGATCGGCGTGGCGCCGCGCGGAAGCGCGATCAGCTGCCCCTTGGGCGTGAAACAGAATACCTGATCCTGAAACAGCTCGAGTTTCGTGTGTTCCAGGAACTCCTCGGGATTGTCGCCTTCGGCCAGCGATTCGATCGTGCGGCGAAGCCAGGAATAGGCGTTAGATGTGGGCGATCGCGGCGCATCCGTCGCCACGGCGTCACGATCCTTGTAAAGGGCATGCGCCGCAATACCATATTCCGCAATGTCGTGCATGCGTTTCGTGCGGATCTGCAGCTCGATGCGCTGGCGCGACGGGCCAATGATCGTCGTGTGGAGCGATTGGTAATCGTTCTGCTTCGGCGTCGAGATATAATCCTTGAAGCGCCCCGGCACGACGCGCCAGCGTGTGTGCACGATGCCGAGCGCACGGTAGCACGAGGGCATGTCTTCGACGATGATGCGGAAGCCCCAGACATCCGACAGCTGCTCGAAGGAAAGCGATTTTGACTGCATCTTGCGGAAGACCGAATAGGGCTTCTTCTGACGTCCGTTGACCAGCGCCTCCGTCAGGCCCTCGGCCTGCAGCAGTTCGCTCAGCTCCTCCTCGATCTTCTTGATCAGGCCCTCGTTGCGCTCGGAGAGTTCTTGGAGCCGTCTGGTGACTGTTTCGTAGGCCTCCGGGTTGATATGGCGGAAGGCGAGATTTTCGAGTTCCTCGCGCATGTCCTGCATGCCCATGCGCCCGGCCAGCGGCGCATAGATGTCCATCGTCTCCTCGGAAATGCGCGCGCGCTTCTCCGGCGACATGTGGTCGAGTGTGCGCATGTTGTGCAGGCGATCGGCAAGCTTGACGAGGAGAACGCGGACGTCGTCCGAAATGGCAAGCAACAGCTTACGCAGGTTTTCCGCCTGCTTGGCCTTCTTGGTGACGAGATCGAGTTTCTTGATCTTCGTCAGTCCCTCGACCAGGGCACCGATATCCTCGCCGAAGAGATCGTCGATTTCTTGCCGCGTCGCCGTCGTGTCCTCGATCGTATCGTGCAGCAGGGCAACGGCGATCGTGGACTCGTCCAGATGCATTTCGGTAAGAATGGCCGCCACTTCGAGGGGGTGGGAGATATAGGGATCGCCGCTTGCCCGTTTCTGTTGGCCGTGCTTCTGCATGGCGTAGACGTAAGCCTTGTTCAGCAGGGCTTCATTGACGTCGGGCTTGTATTTTTGCACGCGCTCAACGAGCTCGTATTGGCGCATCATCCGCTGGCGGCTCCGTGGAAAAGACAAATAAAAAAGTGCGCCAATCATAGGAGTGGCGCACTGCTTTGAAAACACGCCGGAACACGCGTTCCGGAACGGATCTTAGTAGTCGTCGCTCTTTTCCGGAGGCACAAGTCCTTCGATACCTGCAAGCAGTTCCTCCTCGGACATGCGGTCGAAGGTCAGCGCTTCCGGCTGATCTTCCTCTTCCGCCGCATCCGCGAAAGCGGCGGCGGCTTCCGGCTGGGTCAGCGAAGCCGGATCCGGCTCGGGTTCGTCCACCTCGACATGCTTCTGCAGCGAGTGGATCAGGTCCTCCTTCAGATCGCCGGGCGAAAGGGTCTCGTCAGCGATCTCGCGCAATGCAACGACGGGGTTCTTGTCGTTGTCGCGATCAACGGTGATAGCAGCACCCTGCGAAATCAGACGTGCGCGATGGCTGGCGAGCAGAACGAGTTCGAAACGGTTGTCGACTTTGTCAATGCAGTCTTCGACGGTGACGCGGGCCATAGCCTGTCCTTTGCGACTCAAAGCGCGGCGGCGTTGCCGCTGCACAGATTAAACGACACGAGACCGGAACAGCCGTCGATTGACGACTTCATCAGCTCCGATTTCTGGAATTATCCGCCCGGATACAATCAAAACAGCATAAGTTCAAGTTTTTCCTGCATTCGGTGCTCACATCACCCAATGACACATGGTAGAATATGACGCCTGCGCGCCGCAAGTGTTGGCCATATATGCTGATTGCATTGCGCAATGCGCTAATCGAATTTGCAGCGGCAATCGCAAATTGAGGTGTGGACCAACTGCAGCAACTGCTAAAACTAGCTATATGCGTCGTGCGCTGGTTGGATTAATGCGTGGTATAACCTACATTATTTGCAATATCAGCAATTGTTAATGTAATCCACCTATTTTCTGCGCACCCTTCGGTCGGAAGGTTCAAGATGCGCCGGCATGGAAAAGGAAATTACGATGTTCGATCCCCGCGAGAAAATCGCACTTTTCATTGACGGCGCCAATCTCTACGCCGCGTCGAAAAGCCTCGGCTTCGACATCGACTATCGCAAGCTGCTGAAAGCTTTCCAGAAACGCGGATACCTGCTCAGGGCCTACTATTACACCGCGCTTATCGAAGATCAGGAATATTCGTCGATCCGTCCTCTGATCGATTGGCTGGACTACAACGGCTACAAGGTCATCACCAAGCCGGCCAAGGAATTCACCGACTCGCTCGGGCGACGCAAGATCAAGGGCAACATGGATATCGAGCTGGCGATCGATGCTATGGAGCAGTCCGAGACGGTCGATCATCTCGTCATCTTCTCGGGTGACGGCGACTTCACCACGCTGGTCGAAGCGCTGCAGCGCAAGGGCCGCAAGGTTTCCGTGGTCTCGACCATGTCGACCCAACCGCCGATGATAGCCGACGATCTGCGACGCCAGGCGGATCACTTCATCGATCTCGTTACACTCAGAGGCGAGATCGGCCGTGAGCCCTCGGAACGCACACCGCGTCCGGTCGAGCCCGTCGCAGACGACGTCGAACTTTAAGAATTGGAGCCCATGCAGGGGCCACGCGAGCGCCCCTCACCCGGCCGGATCAGCCGCAGTTCCAGATCAGACGCGCTCTTTAATCAGCCGCGCTCCTTGAGCAAGCGGTTCTTCTGCCGATTCCAGTCGCGTTCCTTGGAGGTCTCACGCTTGTCGTGCAGCTTTTTGCCCTTGCCCAGGGCAAGCTCCAGCTTCGCCCGACCGCGGTCGTTGAAATAGATCCGCAAGGGAATCAGTGACATGCCTTCACGGTTGACGGCGCCCTGCAGCCGGTTCACCTCCCGCTTCGACAACAGCAGTTTGCGACGCCGACGGGTTTCGTGGTTGAAACGGTTCGCCTGCAAATATTCCGGTAGATAGGAATTGATCAGCCAGATTTCGCCGCCTTCGTCGGTCGCGTAGGATTCCGAGATATTGGCCTTTCCTTCGCGCAACGACTTTACCTCCGTCCCGGTCAGCACAAGACCGGCCTCGTAGGTATCGATGATCTCGTAGTTGAAGCGGGCCTTGCGGTTCTCCGCCACGACTTTCTTGACCGTGCGCTCGCTGCCTTTGGGGGCCATCAGTTCAACAATCCCGCATGCCGGAGCGCCGCATCGATCGCTTCCTCCGTGCCCGGCTCGAGTGTCGCCAGCAGCGGCGAACGAACGGCGCGGCTCATCCGCCCGAGACGATGAAGCGCATATTTGGCGCCGCAAAGGCCGGGCTCCATGAAGATAGCCTTATGGAGCGGCATCAATTTGTCCTGATACTCCAGCGCCTTTGCGAATTCACCGGCAAGTGTCGCTTCCTGGAATTCGGCGCAAAGGCGCGGCGCGACATTGGCGGTGACGGAAATGCAGCCGACCCCGCCATGCGCGTTGAAGCCAAGGGCGGTCGCGTCCTCACCCGAAAGCTGCACGAACTCCTTGCCGCAGGTCATGCGTTGCTCGGAGACGCGCTCGATCTTGCCGGTCGCATCCTTGACGCCGACAATCGTCGGATAAGCCCTTGCCAGCGCAGCCATGGTCTCGACGCTCATGTCGACGACCGAGCGACCGGGAATATTGTAGATTACGATCGGCAGCTTCACGCTTTCGGCGATCGCAGCGTAGTGGGCAAAGAGGCCCTTCTGCGTCGGCTTGTTGTAATAGGGTGTCACGACCAGAATGGCGTCGGCGCCGGCCTTTTCGGCATGCTGCGCAAGCTCGATTGCTTCGGTCGTGTTGTTCGAGCCGGCACCGGCAATCACGGGCACGCGCCTCGCCGCTGATTCCACGCAGAGTTCGACAACCTTCTTGTGCTCGTCATGGGACAAGGTCGGCGATTCCCCGGTCGTGCCCACCGGCACCAGCCCATGGCTGCCTTCTTTTATCTGCCATTCCACATGCGCGACGAAACTATCCGCATCCACCGATCCGGTGGCGGTGAACGGTGTTACGAGTGCGGGAATGGAACCCTTGAACATGCACAACTCCTGGCGGCCGCAAGGAGCACCAACTCTCACGCTTTGGCCGCAATCGACGGTTAAAAAACTGCCGCACCATAATCATGTGAAGTGGTCGCGGCAAGCGTCGTGAAGACGCATTTCATGTCGGTTTTCACTCAAACGATAGCTCTAAGGCACTGCGGCGGTCGGAGCCAATACCCGAGCGGGCCTCATGAAAACACCGCACCTACGATTTGCGGTCATCGGCAAATGCCGCTAACTTTTCGGCAGGCGGTCCGGCGGAGAACGAAGGGGAACACGGGGGCTCTTGATGCGCAGACCACTCTTTCTGCCTGTCGCCGTCATGGTCGGCGCCGCGGTGCTCGCTTCTTCGGCTCCCGCCAACGAGACCCGCCGGACAGCGGTACCGGCAAACAGGTCTGATTCCCCCAGCAAGACGGGACGCGTTGTGGATATTACGGCCGCAATATCCGCGGCCGTAGCGCCGATCGGCGCAGATTTAAAGAAAGGCCTCGACGCGCTTTCCAATCGCGAGCCCGCCAAAGCAATCGCGGTTCGCGACGGCATGCCCTCGGGAACGCTCGAGCGCCACATCCTCACCTGGGCCATCGCCGTTTCAGGTCAGAAGGGCGTTCCATCCTACGAGATCGCCGAAGCACAACGGGAACTTCAAGGCTGGCCCGGCTTGAAATCGCTGCGGGCGCATTCGGAACGGGCGCTCTATCGCGAAAACCCGCCTGCCGCGGATGTGATGGCTGCCTTCGGCGCGACCCGGCCGGAAACGGCGGAGGGGACAATCATTCTTGCCCGGGCGCTCGTGGCTCAAGGGCAAAACGCGGCGGCGGCCAATCATCTGCGCGCTATCTGGCTGAAAGACGCGCTCGACAAGGACGCGGAAACAAAAATCCTCTCGGAATTCTCCGATCTCCTGACCACCGCCGACCACAGGCGGCGCATGGAACTGCTGCTCTATCGCGCTCGCGTCGAGCAGGCGGGGCGTTTCAGCGACCTCGGCAAGGCGCAATCGCTTTATCGCGCCTGGACCGCGGTTATCCGCGGCAGCGAGAACGCGGCGGCGCTGATCAAGGCGGTCGACCCGTCGTGGCGCGATAGCCCCGCCTTTCTGTTTGTGCGCATCGAGCATCTGCGCAAGCAGGATAAATACCAGGAAGCAGCCGGGCTTCTGGCGCAAATGCCGAAGGACAGCGAAGCCCTCGTCGACCCGGGCGAATGGTGGACGGAGCAGCGCATTGTCAGCCGCGGCCTGCTCGACGAAGGTGATTTCCATGGCGCTTACCGCGTTGCCGCCAACCATGCGGCAACCGAAGCGACGGACATCGTCGACGCGGAGTTTCACGCCGGCTGGTACGCGCTTCGCGGCCTGGAGGACCCGGCAACTGCGGCAGGCCATTTCCGGAAGATTCTGGAAACATCGACCCGGCCGATCTCAGCCTCGCGTGCCTGGTACTGGCTCGGACGCGCCGCCGAAGCGGGCGGCCCTGGCGATCCGAAGGAGCATTTTGCCAAAGCGGCGCGCTATCACGGCACATTCTATGGCCAACTCGCGGCCGCGCGGCTCGGCCGCTCGATGCTTGACGTAAGCTACCCCTCGCCCACGCCGGAGGATCGCGTCCGGTTCGAACGTCGCGAGGCCGTCAGGGCCATCTCGCGCCTGGAAGCGGCCGGCCACGGCTGGCGTGCGGACAGCCTTTACCGGTCGCTGGCCGAGGAACTGACCAGCCCCGGCGAACTCGCGATGCTTGCTGCGCGGGCGGAAGAAACAGGCAATCACCAGCTGTCGCTGCAAGTCGGCAAGATTGCTTTCGCCCGAGGCGTCGATGTCGCCGCACTTGCCTTTCCGATCGGAGTGATCCCGTCCAGCGCCGATATCACCGGTACCGGCAAGGCGCTTGCCTATGCGATTGCCCGCCAGGAAAGCGCTTTCAATCCGGCCGCCGTCTCGGCCGCCAATGCCCTCGGACTGCTGCAGCTTCTGCCGGGTACCGCCAAGGGCGTCGCAAGCCGATTCGGCCTTGCCTATTCCAAGGACCGCCTGACGACCGATGCAGGCTACAATGCCACCCTTGGGGCGCACTATCTCGGCGAGCAAATCAACAGTTTTGGCGGTTCCTACATTCTGACGTTCATCGCCTATAATGCCGGCCCGCGCCGTGTGCCGGAATGGCTCGACCGTTATGGCGACCCCCGCGGTAAGCCAATCGATGATGTGGTGGACTGGATCGAACGCATTCCCTTCCAGGAAACGCGTAACTATGTCCAGCGGGTCATGGAGAACTATCAGGTCTACAAGTCCCGGTTGCGAGAGGCCGCCGACATCGTCACGGATTTGAGAATGGGACGGAAATTGCCTTAAGTTCAATCGACTTCGGCACCCTTGCTCGATCCCAGTCTGGTCCCCGGCGGAGGCGCGATCAAATGGTCGTGATCCGCCGCCGGAACATGGCACAAAATGCGGTCCCAACCATTTTCTTCCAGAAGGGATGCGTTTGTCTGAAAGGAAATGGTAAAGCCAATGAAGACGTTAGCAATTGTCGCCCTGTCGCTGGCGACGGCGATAAGCAGCGTTCCCCCCGCAGAGGCATTTCCAATCGTTCCGGCGGCAAAGCCGCAAGCCACGGACATCCAGCAGGTGCAGTTCTCTTACGAGCGCGGCGAGCATGCTAAGGGTGTGTGCCGCTTGCCTTCGTGCCGGCGCGATTATCGTGAGTCTCGGCGCGGCTATCGTGACTACCGCCGCAGTTTCTATCGCGATCGCTATCGTGACCGCTACCGCCGCTACTATCGCGACGATGACAATGATTTCGGCGCGTTCATTGGGGGCTTGGCGACCGGCGCGATCGTCGGTGGCGTGCTGAGCCAGCGGCCGAGATATTCCGGCGGCAGTGCCCATACTGAGTGGTGCTATGCGCGCTATCGGTCCTATCGGTCCTGGGATAACACCTATCAGCCGTATGGCGGTCCCCGTCGCCAGTGCTATTCGCCCTACAGCTAGGCACCTCACCGCAGCAACAGGTCATTTCACTGTTTCATTGAAGCGGTGAATGATCTAACTCTTTGAAACTGCGCAGCTCCGTGCGGAAAACCGTTACACACCTCTGCACGAATTGTGCCAATTCCGGGTTCTCCGGCAGCATGTAATTGCGCGGGAAGTGACGCGCAGCTGCGCGGGACGATCCGGCCCTAAAGTGACAATCTTCCGGTTTGATAAAGTCCCTTTGCCGGCTTGCCGTCGCACATATAGAAGCTACGATTCACTCCCCGCGACCGAATGGAGTCCATCATGGACCGGAGTGAATTTCGGGAACATCTCTTTCGAGGACAGGATGGCTTGCAGCTTTATGCCAGGTCCTACGGCCTCGCAGCATCGTCAGGTGGTACAAAGGTTCCCGTCGTCTGTTTGCCCGGTCTGACACGCAACAGCCGCGACTTCCACGAGCTCGCGGGCTTTCTCGCCTCCCCGCCGGGAGGCGGACATTTCGTCATCTCTCTTGATTCCCGTGGGCGCGGTCGTTCGGAGCGCGACGACGACAAACGCCGTTACACTGTCGCCATAGAAACCTTGGATCTCATCGCCGCCTGCGCGCATTTCGGTGTCGAGAAGGCAATTTTCATCGGCACATCGCGCGGTGGCCTGATCCTGCATCACCTCGTTGGCCTGGCCCCTACCTTGATCGCAGCCGTCATTCTCAACGACATCGGCCCGGTCATTGAAATCGAGGGACTGCTTCGAATCCGGGACTACCTCAACGCAGCGAACGGGCCGGCAAGCTGGCTTGCGGCACCTCGCTATCTGCAATCCATACATGGGGCAGATTTCCCGATCCTTCGTGAGGACGATTGGCACGGGATGGCGAAGGCGATCTATCGCGACGAAGGCGGCCTCCCGATCGCCGACTTCGATCCGGCGATCGCGGCGCAACTGCAGGCGCTCACAGCCGACACGTCATTGCCGGAACTTTGGCCGCAATTCGATGCGCTCGCCGGATTGCCGATGATGGTCGTTCGTGGCGAGCACTCCAGCCTGCTGTCAGAGGTCACAGTCGAGGAAATGAAGCATCGTCATCCAGACTTGGTGACAGTGACAGCGATGGGACAGGGCCATGCACCGCTTCTGCATCTCGATGGCCCGAGACAGGCTATAGCGGCTTTTGTTCGACGGTAGACCAGCTCGCGGACGGCAGAGCGGAAACACTCTCCCCGCAACAGGCCCTTAAAAATGGAAAAGCCCGGCTCGGGAGCCGGGCTTTCCCTAACTGACCGAGGTCAGGCCAGATTAGAAGTCACGCTGCAGGCGGAGGAAGCCGAATACTTCGTCGTCGCCGTTGTCTTCATCCTGGTACTGAACCGACAGACGGGTAGCGAGGCCTTCGGTGACCTGATAGTCAGCCGTTACACCAACGCGCCATGCATCGTCGTCACCGAAGCCGAAATTACCGTCATTCAGGCTACCAAAGTACTGGGCGCCGGGGGTGATTGCGAACTTGTCGGTTGCATTGAAGCGATACGAAGCAGCAACCGTCCACTCGGATTCAGCCCAGTATGCGTTCGGGTCGGATGCCCAGATACCAGCGAGCTGGAAGACGCCCGGGCCGAGATCTGCGGAAAGCAGAGCGCGGATCGCACCTTCTTCGAGTTCGGTGTCGAAGCCGCCGAGCAGGTCGAAGCTTACGCCGCCGAGCGTGGCGGAAACGATGCCGGCAACGCCAACGCCGTTGTCCTTGGTGCTCGTGCCTTCGAGTTCATCGACCGAGATACCGGCCTGGAACGTGCCGCCATCATAGAGATAGGCGAGCGAGTTGAATTCGGTGAAGTTGCCGAGCGTATCGGTTTCACCGTTCAGGCCCTTATCCCACCAGCTGTAGAAGAAGCCGGCCTTGAAGCCGCCGAGCTGGATGTAGGCTTCATCGACGTCGATGAAGTCGCTGTCGCCAGAGTCGGTGTCGTTATCGGCGTTGAACTCAGCAGCGAAGAAGCCGGTGAGCGTGCCGTACTCGGTGTCGCTCTTGGCATCGAACGAGATGTAAGCACGGGAGAAGACATCCCAGTCCGAGGTAGCCCGGGTAGCGGGGTCGCCGTCTTCGTTAGCATTAAAACGGCTGGTTACCTCGTCACGACCGAACGAGCCCTGAACGCGGATGAAGCCGCCGATCTTGAGGCAGGTTTCCGTGCCCGGGATGTAGAAGTAGCCCGTGCCGAAAGCGTCGCAGACGCGAACGTATTCCATGGGCTCCGGCTCGGCGGCGACGATAGCGTCGGCTGCCTGCGCGCCGGATACTGCTGCGAGAGCAGCAGCGGAGCCGAGAAGAAGGCTCTTGATGTTCATTTCTGACCTCCAGTCAAAAGTTTCAAACGGGTCTGGGTTTCTTTGCTGAAGGACAGCGTTCCCTGCCCCATCCCCAACGTTCAAGAAGTCGGACGATCAACCGCCCTTGCTTCCGGAGTTGAAAATACAAAACCGGGTGGGGCACGCAACGACCAACTTACCAGATCACCTCCTTTGCGCTGCCCTTCCCTGATCCCTGTTGCTGAAACGACACAAAATCGCCTCAGACGACCCGAGAGAATTAACAAAGTGTTAAGAAAATCCTTTTGCCACAGGGGGTTACCATGAAGGCGGAGCGAGCCGTCTGTCTCAGAAAGGGGCAGAAAATAGCCAAAAAGGGGGGCAAAACCGGGCATCAGCGGTTCCGCCTCCCGGTCTTCTCACAAACAAGATGTCGCCCAAGAGCCGCTACGCGAAATGCCTGCGAGAGCTTTTTCGCCGATTCACAGGAGAATCAACAAGCTAGATTCGCGAATCTATTGAGCCTAAGGACCTCGCCGATTCTTCAGGGAACCGGACGGCTTGCCGCGACAGGTGAACGATGAAAAGAAAGACTGGAAGGGCGGAGCGTTTGCGTGCGCGCAGACTAAGCGCCTTGCAAAGAGTCCTTGTCGAGATGAAAAATCCGCGAGCCGCTATAGGCGGACGATAAGATGGCGGAGAAGAAGGGATTCGAACCCTCGATACCGTTTCCGGTATACTCCCTTAGCAGGGGAGCGCCTTCGACCACTCGGCCACCTCTCCGTTAGCGCCTGACTAGTGTCACCGCGTCATCATTGCAAGATTTTTTTGTCAGATTTCAGGAAATCACACGATTTTCATCCTTGGCAGCGCATTGGTCGACGCTTTGTCAGGACGCATGAACACGCGCCGTGGGCAGCTTCGTCGGGCTGCGCCTCGGGAACAGGCCCCAACACCTTCGAGGCAGCGACCGATCTCATATACTGGCGCGTGCATCCGTGTTCGGAAGATCCGGGCGCCGGCTATCGCGGGTCGTAGCTCCTGCGGGAAACATTACTTTTGCCGGTGAGACAACGTCCGGCTTCGCGAAAGTCCGAAGCTCTCGCAAATAGCGCCGCCTTCGCAAGGCCGAAGCAAGGCCGTCCGCGGAAAATAGCCGCCACGCTCTCGAGCGGTTATTCCGGCGGAGGCCGACCGCAATCGCGTGGTGGATGGAAGAATCGGCATTTTCGGAGGCTGCGATGTCGATGATCATGCATGTCGCGCTGGCAAAGCCCGGTCAAGCCGCGGCGGTGTACCAGCATTATTTCATCGAGCGTCCATGCCGCATCCTCGTCATCGGCAAGCAACTGAAGGCGAAGACCAAATATCAATGCCTGCTTCGGCATATCTCGATTGGTGGTGCGATGCTCGACTTCAATGCAGCAATCATGCTGCCGAAGCACTTCTTCCTGGAAATCGACGGCTTCAAAGAGGAGATCGGCTGCGCCGAGGTCCATCGCAGCGGCACGGAGCTTGGCGTGCGCTTCAATATGCTGCTTGCCCAAGACTTTCTGCGCCGGCTGATCCGCTTGCAATTTTCCAGCGGCGGCCTCTAAGCGCCACGCGACGTTCCCGTCGGGAACTCGCGGCGACACTCAAATAAGCAAGCTCATTAGATTCTTATCGATTGCCTTCAAGGGATTGCAAGTTTCCCGCTGGAAACTGTTGAGAAGCCTTCCTGCCTTCTGCAGGCAGTGGGAGGCACCGGCAAATGACTTGTCCGGGCTTCGTGGAAACGCAATCGCCGCTTCATGCGGGGCTTCCGGAGTATGACGCATGCTGCAGTCGACCATGTATTCGCTCGCGCCCTCGCTGCTCTACGAGCGTCGATACGAGCGCTTTTCGATCGGCCAGGCCGGCACGCTGATGTCGGTGCGGCCGGCGCTCGGCGGCGTCTCCATACGCGCCTGCAAAATGATCGACATCTCGCGCGGCGGAGCGAGCTTTTCCGTGAGCACGACGATCGGGCTATCGCAGCACTATTATCTCCATATTGTCGGGACGAAATTTCGCATCGGATGCGCCGAAGTCTACCGCAAGGGAGAGCGCATCGGCGTGCAATTCATCAAGGCGATCGACGAGGCATTCCTGCACGAAATCGTGCGCGGCGAGTTTTTCACCGGTCAGAACAGAAATACTCAATCCGACCTGGCGTCGGTTTCCCGTCGTCCTGCATCCGTCAACTGGGGCTTCGTCGAGTGACCCCCAAGCCCGAGGTGCAGGCAGAACGATCTTTTCCGCAAAATCGATTCCGATTCCCGCACATATGCGGTAAGTTCCGCGGCGTTTTGTTCGAACGGGGTTCAGCTTCTCGCATGTCCGCATTCTCACGCCTCACGCCGCTTATCCAGTCTTTGCCAGCAACCATTCCCTTCGTTGGGCCCGAAGCGATCGAACGTCAGCGCGGCCGGACGATCGCGGCACGCATCGGGGCCAATGAAAGTGGATTCGGTCCGGCAAATTCGGTGCTGCTCGCCATGCAGCAAGCGGCCGGCGAGACCTGGAAATATGCCGACCCTGAGAACTACGATTTGAAGCAGGCACTCGCCGGCCACCTGGGAACCTCTCCCGCCAACATTGCGATCGGCGAAGGCATAGACGGACTGCTCGGCCAGATCGTCCGCCTTGTCATCGAACCCGGCATGCCGGTGGTGACGTCGTTCGGAGCCTATCCGACATTCAATTATCATGTCGCCGGGCACGGCGGGCGTCTGGTCACAGTTCCTTATGTCGACGATAGGGAGGATCTCGACGGCTTGCTCGCCGCCGTGAAGCGCGAGAACGCACCGCTCGTCTACTTCGCCAACCCGGACAACCCGATGGGGAGCTGGTGGCCGGCCGATCGAATCGTCGAATTCGCAAGTGCCCTGCCGGAAACGACGCTGCTCATCCTCGACGAGGCCTATAGCGAAACGGCGCCGCCGGAATCGATACCGACGATCGGCAGCTTGATCGACAAGCCAAACGTCGTACGCACGCGCACCTTTTCCAAGGCCTATGGCCTTGCTGGATCGCGCGTCGGCTACGCGCTTGCGACGCCCGGCACGGCCGCGGCATTCGACAAGATCCGCAATCATTTCGGAATGAATCGTGTCGGCGTCGCCGCAGCGATTGCTGCCCTCGCCGACCAGCACTACCTCAGGCAAGTCATTGCGAGAATAACGGCGTCACGCGATCGAATCTCTGCCATAGCGCGCGACAACGGGCTTACACCATTGCCATCGGCCACCAATTTCGTGGCCATCGATTGCGGACGCGACGCGACCCATGCGCGAGCGATCGTCGACCGCCTGATGAGTGATCACGGTGTTTTCATCCGCATGCCGGGTGTTGCCCCGCTCAATCG
The DNA here is from genome assembly GCF_030124325.1 of Sinorhizobium sp. 8-89. GTDB lineage: Bacteria > Pseudomonadota > Alphaproteobacteria > Rhizobiales > Rhizobiaceae > Sinorhizobium. The sequence goes on along the minus strand of NZ_JASKLR010000001.1, from coordinate 561,997 downwards.
CTGCATCCGGGTCAGCACCGGACCCGAAGCTGAAATGAACCTGCTCGAGGCTGCCCTGCCCGACGTTCTCGGGAGCCTGGCAGCGAGCACCTAGCGCTCAACTGATCGAGCAAGGAGGCCAACCGGTTGTCCCCGCAAAGTCTCTGCGCGGCCGGGAAAGAAGCGCGGCCTGCGCGTTCATCAATGTACCGTCATCCATTCGCGAGCCGCACGCAATGCGTAGGCTAAATCGGTTTTGCTCATCGTTGCCGCCAGGTCGGCGCGCAGGTCCGCGGCGCGGTCCGAGCCCTTGATGGCGGCAATGTTCAGCCACTTGTGGGCGGCAACGAGATCGACCGGCCGTCCACGGCCCGTCGCATAGGCCAGGCCCATTTCACAAAATACGTCCGCTTGGTTTTCACCACCCATTGCGGCATCCGAAGCGAGCTGCATGTCAAAGCGTGCCATTGTCTTGTCCCTGTCTTGCCTGATTGATGTCTTGCCTGATTGATCCGGCTGAAGCGGCCCGCCCTTGGGGCGGACCTTGCTCCAAATCAGCACTTGTTTTGTCCCTGTTCAGTCGTGCCTCTTTGCGGGCCTTCCGAAAAACGCACCGTCTTTTGCAGTGTCGCTTTCGGCGGTTCGGCGGGTTGTTTTCTCCGCTCGTCTTATGGATTGAAGTATGCCGCACGGCCTTCAAAGCTCGCTTAAAATGCATGCTTAATTTGACGCAAACAAAGTTCAAACGGTTGGTAAACTTGAGCTTTCATTAAGCATCGGATCGCCTGGAACAGCGTGGATTTGCTTCAAAATTTACGAAATATTCAACTGCGGATTTCAACCAAACGCTAACCACAAAAACAGCATCAACCATCCGAACCAGCGACCTTCGCCGATTTTCCGCGGCTCTCCGGCACGCGACAAAATACAATTCCAGCGACGCTGCGGATATTTACCTTTACGTACGCGTAAGCTACGTTTCGCCCGGCGGTGGGAGACCGCTCGTTATGAGGCGTTCAGGTTGGGCCGGTACACGCTACAATACCGGCCGCTTTTCTTATCGGAGGAATTGAATGATTCGCACATTGCTCATCGCAGCGGCCGTTGCCTTCGGCACCGCCTGCTCGGCCATTGCCGCAGAACCGATCGTCGGCAACTGGAAGACTGCAAGCGGCGCCACCGCCGAAATCGTACCGTGCGGCGGCGCATATTGCGTTACCTTGAAAACCGGAAAGCACGCGGGCAAACGCATCGGCAATCTCACCGGAACCGACGGCAGCTATAGCGGCGAAATCACCGATCCGGAAAATGACAAGACCTATAGCGGCTCGGGTGCAGTCAACGGCAATTCGCTGAAGATGAAAGGCTGTGTGCTGAAGGTGCTTTGCAAATCGCAGACCTGGACGCGTCTGTAACAACGTCGAGATCATGAGGGGCACCGCTCATCGTGGTTGCCCCTCTTCATCTCAACGGGCGCGCTGCCCAAACAAGATCTTCTGCGCTTCCTGATCCTCGGCCAGGCTCTGCTGGCGGGCGCGCTCCTCCTTGCCCACTTCGATCGCCTTCTGGACAGCCGGCCGCGCAAGCACCGCCTCGAACCAGCGCTTCAGATTCGGGAAATCATTCAAGTCCTGCCCCTGGTTCTCGTGCGGGATCACCCAGCCGATGCAGGCCATGTCCGCGATGGAATAATCGCCGGCGAGGAACGGCCTATCGGCAAGACGCTTGTTCATCACGCCATAGAGACGGTTTGCCTCGTTGGTATAGCGGTTGATAGCGTATTCGATCTTCTCCGGAGCATATTGGCGGAAATGATGGGTCTGTCCCGCCATGGGGCCTAGGCCGCCCATCTGCCAGAAGAGCCATTGATCGACTTCGACGCGGGCCCGTTCGTCGGCAGGATAAAACTTGCCGTATTTGCGCCCGAGATATTGCAGGATCGCCCCCGACTCGAACACCGATATCGGCTGGCCGCCCGGACCATCGGGATCGATGATCGCCGGCATTCGATTGTTGGGTGCGATCTTCAGGAAATCCGGAGCGAACTGCTCGCCTCGCCCGATATTGACGTATTTAACCACGTAAGGAACGCCGAGTTCCTCCAGCATGATCGTGATCTTCCAGCCGTTTGGGGTCGGCCAGTAATAAAGCTCGATCGGAGCAGTCATCCTGTTTCTCCTGAGGTTGCAAGAGTAGAGAGGTAGGCATGCCTGCTGCCGCCGGCAAGACTACAGCGCCGTGCGTCTTTTCAGACGCGCAAAGGTCGCTGTGGCATGTCTGAAGTGCTGCATGTCTCGCTAAATTCACTGCGATCTGAGGAGATATGCATTAGGGCAGCTTGCGAAGATGAACCGGAGATGAACGGACATCTCAGCATAAATTCAGTTTGGTTGTGCAAAAAGGCCATTATCGATTTCAACGTGCCTCCAGCCAACGGACAGAACCATGGATATTCTCGCTCGGCGCCTCACCATCATCAGTCTGCTGATGGTTGTCTTCGCGATGACGCTCGCTGCCGCGGTCAGTGCCGATACGCAGCGCCGCCGTCAAAGCACCTATCTCGGCTCGCTGACCGACTGCACCGCCCACACGGCACAATATTGCCAGGCCAAGCTCTAGACCCCTGAAGCTCACGCAATTCCGGGCGGAAAACCGCTATTCACTTTTCGTGAAATTGCTCCAAAGGAACCGAAAATGGCTGCTCTCGCCACTTCCGCTATTCTCTCGCTCCGGGTCCTGTTGCTCACGAGCCTGCTGATGGCGCCGATCGGGGCGGTCGCTTACACCAAGGCCGCAGGCCTCGGCATCGGAAACGGTGCCGGCCTCGTCCTTTTCGTGACGCTCCAGCGTCAAGCCATGAGCTGACAGCAAGCTCGCGACCGCTCCCTCTTGCACCTGGACTGAAATTCCGATCCCTTCCCGATGAACGGCTTCGGAAAACCACGCCATCATTCGCAATCTATCTCGCGGCGGCACTTGCCAAAATCGCCGGATGCTTTGCCTTCTGGGCGTGGCTCAAGCTCGGCAAATCCATCTGGTGGCTTATGCCCGGCATGGGGTCGCTCGCGCCTTTTGCCTGGCTCTTGACGATGATCGATGCGGCTGCCGCGGGCCGCGCCTATGCCGCCTATGGCGGCGTCTATATCGCCGCTTCGCTCGCCTGGCTCTGGCTGGCCGAGGGTGTGCGCCCGGATCGCTGGGACGTGACCGGCGTCGCGCTAGCGGTCGCCGGCAGCGCGATCATCCTCGCAGGCCCGCGCTGAGCGTGCAAGCGAAAGATGCGAAAGGCAGAGTTGGGCCGCTCCGAGCGCCTTTGATTCCAGATAGTTGGAGGGAGGCCAAGGGAAATCGCGCATGTTTTTCCGCATTGCCCTGCAATCTTGTCGTTTGCTTGTCAGGAGCCGCAGCCTATAATGCGACATGAACAAACGAATCTCTTCAAACTCCGTTCTCTCCATCGCAACCCCTGAACCAATCGAGCCGCAACTCTTCGAGCATCCGGCCGAGGCCGTCGATTGCCTGGAGGCTCTCTACGAACGCAACACCCGCTTCCTCCGCGAGGCGTTCGAAGGGCTTGGAAAGAGCGATGCGCCGCTCACGCGTTTCCGTGCCTGCTATCCGCAAGTCAGCATCGAGACGAGCAGCTTCGGCCACGTCGATTCCAGGCTTTCCTTCGGCTACGTCAGTGCGCCCGGGGTCTACACGACGACGATCACCCGACCCAAACTCTTCCGCCACTACCTGAAGGAACAGCTCGGGCACCTGATGCGCAATCATGGTGTGGGTGTCACCGTATCCGAATCGGCGACACCGATACCGTTGCATTTCGCCTTCGGCGAGGCCGCTCATGTCGAGGCCTCGGCCGCCGAGACCATTGACATCCCGCTACGCGATCTGTTCGACGCGCCGGACCTCACGACGACCGACGACGAGATCGCCAATGGTTCCTACGAGCCGGGCCCCGGCGAACCGTCGCCGCTTGCTCCGTTCACGGCGCAGCGCATCGATTATTCGCTGGCCCGGCTCAGCCACTACACGGCGACCAGTCCCGCGCATTTCCAGAATTTCGTGCTCTTCACGAACTACCAGTTTTATGTCGACGAGTTCTGCGCCTGGGCCCGGCAGCAGATGGCAGAAGGCGGCAATGGGTACACCGCCTTCGTCGAGCCCGGCAATATCGTAACCCCGGCGGGTGCCGACAAGCCGGATGCCGACTATACCCTCGGACGTCTGCCGCAGATGCCGGCTTATCATCTGAAAAAAAAGGGCCATGGCGGCATCAGCTTGGTCAACATCGGCGTCGGCCCGTCCAACGCCAAGACGATCACGGACCACATCGCGGTGCTGCGCCCGCATGTCTGGCTGATGCTCGGTCATTGCGCCGGCCTCAGAAACAGCCAGCGCCTCGGCGACTATGTGCTGGCACATGCCTATATGCGCGAGGATCACGTGCTCGATGACGATCTGCCGGTCTGGATCCCGCTGCCGGCGCTCGCGGAAGTGCAGGTTGCGTTGCAGGACGCCGTTGCCGAGATGACCGGCTACAAGGGTTATGATCTCAAGCAGATCATGCGCACGGGCACGGTCGCGACGATTGACAACCGAAACTGGGAACTGCGCGACCAGCGCGGCCCCGTCAAGCGCCTCTCTCAGGCGCGCGCAATCGCGCTCGACATGGAGTCGGCAACGATCGCGGCCAACGGCTTCCGCTTCCGCGTGCCTTACGGCACGCTGCTTTGCGTGTCGGACAAGCCGCTGCACGGCGAATTGAAGCTGCCCGGCATGGCGAGCGCGTTTTACCGGACGCAGATCAGCCAGCATCTGAAGATCGGCATCCTAGCCTTGCAGAAGCTCGCGGCCATGCCGCCGGAGAAACTGCATTCGCGCAAGCTCCGAAGCTTCTACGAGACCTCGTTCCAGTAGATCACGCTTTCCGCCGCAGCAGGAGCGACAGCATCGTGCCGGCGACTGCCGAGACGATGACGAGCAGATGTGCATTGACGCTGGCTCGGCCGAGCAGTTCAAGTGAGCCGCGACCGCCAGGCGCTCCGAAGGAAATCGCTCCGGCCGCAATCGCCGCCGGGTAGGTTCCAACACCCGCCGGCGCATGAACCGGCAGCACGGAGGAGAGCTCGCCGCCAAGAGCACCGCCGAAGCTGGCAGCAAGCGGCGCCACGCCCATGATGGCAAGCACCCAGGCGAGAACCACGACCTTGACGGCCCAGTTCAGAATGGTCATCGTCCATGCACGCAGAAATCCTGGCATGTTGTCCGGGAGGCCTGCCTCCACTTCATCCAGCACGATCGCAAACTTCCCCCGCGCCAAACGCCGCGCAAGCGCAAGAACCCTTCCCTTCAGCAGAAAGAATGCGAGCGGCGAAAAGAATGCGAGCATCCAGACGAGCCAGCCGATCGACGCATCGCTCCTCTCGATCACGAGGCCGATGGTGGCAACCGTCAGCAACGCATGCAGATCGAGCAGCCGCATGACGAGCAGCGCCGATGTGCCGTGCACGAGTGGCACGCCGAATTCGGAGCGCATCAGCAGAGGAAAGCTCGTTTCGCCTGCTCGAAACGGCAACATGATGTTGAGCAGGTTGTGGACCTGTGTAACGCGAAACAAAGGCAGGAACCGGCCTGCGGTATGCCCCTGGAAATAATCATAGATGCGGTAGCAGCGGATGAAATAGGTGGAGATCAGTAGGACGAGCGCGGCAAGCACGGCCCCGATGCCAATCTCGGCCCACTGGCGCATCAGGGTCGACCAGCCCCAGACCCATTCAACGAAGATCGCGTAGGCCGCGATCGCGACTACGGAAATCAGCACCATGCGGTTGCGTGCGAGCCACGATCGCTGACTGAACTGCCAGTCCGAATTCATTCGATGCCGATTTCCTGTGCTGAACCACGCAATTCGACGTTGGTTATCACCGTTAACTGTGCAAGAAAACCTGCGACAGTACGCCGGAGATCATCCTTGAACCACACTGAAGAACCCATGGCGGCTCTTGCCGATAAATTGGAGGCCATCGAGCTGTCCGTCGTCGTCCCCGTGTTCAACGAAGAGGACAGCGTCGGGCCGCTCGTCACACGCATTCACAACGCAATGGCCGGCTTCAGCAAGCCGTGGGAACTGATCCTTGTGGATGACGGCAGCACCGACCGCACGCTTCGGAATGCCCGCGCCGAACTCTTCCGCCCGGACCTGAGGCTGAAGATCATAGAACTGCAGAAGAATTTCGGTCAGACTGCCGCCATGCAGGCCGGTATCGATGCGGCCTCGGGACGATTGATCGCGACACTCGACGGCGACCTGCAGAATGATCCCGCAGACATTCCGTACATGGTCGTGGCGATCGAGGAACGCCAACTGGACCTGCTCGTCGGGTGGAGAAAGAACCGCCGGGACGGCCTGCTGCTCAGGAAAATTCCCTCTTGGTGCGCCAACCGGCTGATCGGCAAGATCACCGGCGTCAAGCTCCACGACTACGGGTGCAGCCTGAAGGTCTATCGCGCCTCGATCATCAAGCAAGTCAAGCTGATGGGCGAGATGCACCGCTTCATCCCTGCATGGGTCGCCGGCGTCGTGCCCAGCAGTCGGATCGGCGAGATGCCAGTCACCCATCATGCCCGCCATTTCGGCGCATCGAAATACGGCATCTCACGCACTTTCCGCGTCATCCTCGACCTTTTGGCCGTGCTCTTCTTCATGCGCTACAAGGCGCGCCCCGGCCATTTTTTCGGATCCATCGGGCTTGCGACCGGCGGTTTGAGCGCACTTATCCTCTTTTATCTGGCCGTCGACAAATTCATCCTCGGCAACGACATCGGCACACGCCCGATGCTGATGGTTGGTGTGATGCTGTTCCTGTCGTCGATCCAGCTCATCACCACGGGCATACTGTCGGAGATGATGGCCCGCGCCTATTTCCGCGACGACGAGACGACAAGCTACATCGTGCGCCAGGTCTTCGAGCAGGAACAAGCCGATGCTTGACACCGTCAATCGACGCTCGGACGCGGTCTTCTTTGCCGTTTCGGGTTATTTCCTGCTGTGCGTTCTACTGCGCCTTGCCGTTTCCAACTCCCTTGAGATCGATGAGGCGGAACAGGCGTTTGTGTCGCAGTTCCTGCAACTGGGTTACGGACCGCAGCCTCCATTCTACAACTGGCTGCAATACGGCTTGGGCCAACTGCTCGGCACGTCGCTTGCGACCATGACGATCCTCAAGAACGGGCTGCTGTTCCTTTGCTGCCTCTTTTATGGCCTCGCAGCACGCCTTGTTCTTGCCGATCGGCGGCTTTCAGCGATCGCGATGCTCGGTGTGCTGACGTTGCCGCCGGTTTTCTTGCTGGCGCAGCGTGATCTTTCGCACACGGTCGCCGCGCTTTTCGCCGTATCGCTGTTCCTTTACGGCTTCCTGCGGACACTCACGCGACCGAGCCTCCTTTCCTATCTGCTCACCGGGGCCGCCGTCGGCATCGGCGTGATCTCGAAGTATAATTTCGTCCTGGTGCCGGTCGCCGCGATCATTGCCGTGCTCCCCGAGCGCGAACTGCGCGCCCGCATCTTCGAATGGCGGACGCTGGCGGCCATTGTGGTTGCCTGTCTCATCGTCCTGCCGCATGGCTACTGGGTGCTTCAGAATCTCGATTCCGCATCGAGCGGTACGTTGAACGAGATGAAGGAACGCGAGGTTGAGGGGCGGCTCCTGCAGGCGGCCCACGGTGTCCTGGCTCTCGGCTCGGCGATCATCGGCGGCAGCATCGTCACGCTGCTCCTCTTTGGACTTGTCTTTCGCGCCAAGATCCGGCTGATCTGGCGGGCCGAAAGCCAGTGGACCCGGGTCGTCGGACGCATGATTTTGCTGTGCCTCTTTGCCGTTCTGCTGATCGTTCTAGGTGTAGCGGCGACGCATGTTCGCGAGAAATGGCTTGTCCTTTTTCTCGTCCTGCTTCCGCTCTATCTCTGTCTCAAGATCGAGGCGGCGAAGATCGATTTGTCGGGCCATCTCGGCCGATTCTTCCTGCTGGTCGGGATCATCGCCGTCGGCGCGCTCGCGGTCGTCTCGGCCCGGGTCATCGTGCGGCCTTGGTACGGAGATTATTCGAGGCTGAACATTCCTTACGGAGCATTTGTCGAAGCCATCGCGCAGAGCGAAGGCAAAGAGCCAACGCTCGTTCTGACGGGCGACAAGCAGCTGGCAGGCAACATCCGCACACAATTGCGCGATGCGCTGGTTGCCATTCCCCATCTTTCGAATGTGCCTGCAGCCGATATGGCCAAACGACCAATTCTGGTGGTCTGGCGCGACGGCGAGGCCCAGGCACAGCCGGTTCCGGAGCTTCTGAAAGTGGCCTTGAAGGCTTTCAACGTCCCGGAGACAGGAATGACACCACGTTCGGTAACCCTACCCTATCTCTACGGTCGCGATTCGCAGCGATACGGTTTCAGCTACATCTGGATCGGGGAACAAGGCACCGTCGCCGGTCAATAACCCTGCCGGAGCAACTCCAGGAAAGTATGCAACGGCTTTCCGTCCGAAACTGCGTCCTTTCAAGGCGGCTGCGTCTACTGATTGCCGACCAGCAGCTTCAGTTCGCCGGGATGGATGCGCAGCGCCACGTCACGTCCCATCGGCAGAAGCTCGCCGTCAATGACGCAATTGATCTTTCTGTCCACCTTCGGGAAGTGCAGATCGACAGCGATGGCGCTCATCTCGGTGATCAAGGGGCTCGCGCGGAACTTTCCGCGCAGGATATCGAAGGCAAGTTTCGCCACCCCGGCCGGTTTCAGCGGCGGCGCCGTGTAGAAGCCTAGATGCCCGCTCGTCACGTCATCCGCGTACATCAATGTGGCATGGCCGAAGTGATTGTTCGAGACCGAAATGGCCGAAACATGCCGGCGCTCCCGGTGACCGTCGGCATCGAACTCGATCTCAAAATCCGGGGGGTTGAAGATCACGCCGATCGCCGCGCGTGTGCTTGCGCCGATCTTTCCGAGCCTTGAGGCGAAACGGTAGGATTCGCGAAAGCGTACCAGACGGGCATGCAAGCCCATCGAAAACTGATGAACGAAGGCGCGGCCGTCCGCGCTGCCGATGTCGCCATCGATGATCCTGCCATGAGCAAGGACCTCCGGCGCCTTCCAGATATCGAGCGGCAGTTTCAACGAGCGCGCGAAAAGGTTCATCGTCCCAGCCGGGATGACACCGAGCGGCATGCGGTTTTTCCACGCGACGCCGGCAGCCGCCGAAATCGTACCGTCTCCGCCGCCGGCGACAATCGCATCGAGATCGTCGCGGCGGCAGGTTCTTTCCAGCATATCGCGCATGTCACCGGCCCCGACGGCGACGACTTCGATCTGATGTCCGGCACCGCGAAAGACCTCTTCCACCCGCCGTCCGTAGGCCTCCATATCCGTCGTGCGGAATGTTCCCCCATCTCGATTGAAGATGGCTTTGACTTTCATGAAACGTCGTTTTCTCCCGGGCCTCGATCAAACATGTAGGTCACAGATAAGCGCGATGAGGAGGGTTTCCAGAGGGCCCAGTCAGGCGTCCTCGAATTTGGCTCGTGAAGCCGACCGGTTCTCGAGCGGTTTCAGTGTCATACGATCGCCGTCGCAAGAAACATTTTCATCGCCCCAGGCTTTCAGCGCCATGATAACGGGCCTCAAGCTTTCTCCCCTGGGCGTCAAGGCGTAGTCGACGCGCGGGGGGACGACCGGAAAAACAGTGCGTGACAGAAGTCCCGCCTCCTCCAGTTCGCGCAACTGCTTTGTCAGCATCCGCTGCGTCACGCTTGGCAATCTCCGCCGCAACTCGTTGAAGCGCAACGTGCCCTCGAGCATCAGATGATAGAGGATGACCCCTTTCCATTTGCCATCGATGAAGCTCAGCGTCGACTCCACCGGGCAACCCGGGAATGTGTTCGTCAGTTTTGCGCGCGGCCTGGACATAACAGTATCCTTTTCGACACTATGGGCCAAATTTGTGCATTCTTGTGCTCAGCGACTATAATGCTCATGTAGCTCCTGTTCAATTCTGCAAAGGAGCATTCGATGCGTGCCGTCGCCTACAGGATACCGCAAGCCATCACCGCCGAAACCGCCCTGATCGACGTCGATCTGCCTGTGCCCTCACCGGAAGATCGCGATCTTCTGGTCGAGATCAAGGCGGTCTCCGTCAATCCCGTCGACACGAAAGTGCGCGCCGGCGTTCAGCCGGAGTCGAACCAACCGAAGGTTCTCGGTTGGGACGCCGCCGGCGTGGTCAAGGCCGTCGGCCCGAAAGTCACACTGTTCCAAGTGGGCGACGAAGTATTCTACGCCGGCGCACTCGACCGGCCAGGCACCAATGCCGAGTTTCATCTGGTGGACGAGCGCATCGTCGGCCGAAAGCCGAAGTCGCTCGGCTTTGCCGAGGCCGCCGCGCTGCCGCTGACCGCGATCACGGCCTGGGAAACGCTGTTCGATCGTTTGAAGGTCAGTGATCCGGTGCCGGGGGCTGCCAATGCCGTGCTGATAATCGGCGGCGCCGGCGGCGTCGGATCGATTGCCATCCAATTGTTGCGCGCGTTGACGAACCTCACCGTGATCGCAACCGCCTCTCGACCCGAAACCCGCGATTGGGTGTTGAAGCTCGGCGCCCATCAGGTACTCGACCACGGTCGCCCGCTTGCCGCCGAGATCGAGCAGTTGGCGCTTGGCGCGCCTGCCTTCGTCTTCTCGACCACCAACACCGACAAGCATATCAGCGAGATCGCCAAGCTGATTGCACCGCAGGGCCGCTTCGCCCTGATCGATGATCTTCCTGCGCTCGATGTCATGCCGTTCAAGCGCAAAGCGGTATCGACGCACTGGGAGATGATGTTTGCCCGTCCGATGTTCAAAACGCCAGACATGATCGAGCAGCACAAACTGCTCAACCGCGTCGCAGAACTGGTCGACGGCGGCAAGATCCGCACGACCTTGACGGAAACGCTGGGTCCCATCAACGCGGCCACGCTCAGGAAGGCGCATCAAGCGATCGAGACCGGCCGCACGCGCGGCAAGCTCGTTCTGGAAGGGTTTTAAGCAGACGTTTCGAAAGGGGCGCGCAGCCTTCCCGCGGCAGTGAGTGCCGCGGGAAATCCTTCGCTACAACGACGGCAGCTTCAGCGGACCGCCCGTCTTGATGGAGCGGATAGCGAAATTCGATCGGATATCTGTCACGCCCGGCAATGCCAGCAAGGTTTCAGTCAAGAGCTTCTCATAGGCCGAGAGATCCTCGACCACGACCTCCGCCAGGAAATCGGCATTGCCGGAAATCAGAAAGCACGAGACCACCTCGGGAATGGCGAGCAGCGATTCCTGCTGGCGGCGTGCGTTCTCCTGGCTGTGATGGCCAACCTTGATCTCGACGAAAACCGTAAGGCCAAGGCCGACCTCCTTGCGATCGATGTCGGCGCGATAACCGCGCAGGACACCGGATTTTTCGAGATTGCGAATGCGCCTCAGACAGGGTGACGGCGACAGGTTGACCCGTTCCGCAATCTCGACATTGGTCGCTCGCGCATCCTCCTGGAGAATCTTCAGGATGGCGATGTCGAATTTATCCAGTTTTGGCATACTCATGAACACAATGACGGTGGATTGGCAGATTGTTGCCGATCATACGGGTTGTGAGGCACAGATAGCAAGGACATACCCCCGCACTCGGCGCTAGTTTTTTCCCGATCCTCTTTCGCAAACCCTTCGGGAAGGAACATGAAAATGGTTGCGCTCACTCTCGATCGCGGCTCCGCCGCACCCGCCGCCGGCTATGCCGGCGCATTCATCACCGTGATGATTTGGGCGACCTGGATTCTGGCCACGCGGCACACCGCCGCGACGGCAATCGGGACGATCGACCTCGGGCTCATTCGCTACGGAATACCGGCGCTTGTACTCGCCCCGGTCTGGCTGAAGACGGGGCTCTTGCCCAAAGCGTTGCCGCTTTCCCTTCTCGTTCTGATGGTCGCGGGTTCGGGCGCCGTGTTTTTCCAGGTGGCCGCCTTCGCCATCCACGCAACGCCTGCTTCATCCGTCGGCATTCTGCTCGGCGGCTCGATGCCGCTCGCCGCGGCGTTGATCGGCATCTTGTTTTTCCAGGAACGCCCCGACCGCATGCGCATAATCGGCTTTTCTGCGATCGTCGTCGGCGTCGCAATCCTGCTTGGCCGCAGTCTCGGCGGATCGGATCCATCCGCCTGGACGGGCTATGTGCTGCTGCCCGCCGCCGCGACGCTTTGGGCAATCTATACCCACGCGTTCCGGCGCTCGGGTCTTAGCGCCGTCGAAGGCAGCGCCCTGATTGCCGTCTGGTCGTTTCTGATCCATCTCGCCTTGGCATCGGTCTTCGGCAGCACGCTTACGCACGTTCCGCTCGGCGAGATCGGCCTCCAGGTCTTGAGTCAGGGGATTCTTTCGGGCCTCGCGGCAACTGTTGCCTATGGCTTTGCGGTCCGTCGTCTGGGCGGCACGCAAGCGGCCGCCTTCACCGCCTTGACGCCCGTGCTTGCCATGTTCGGCGGTGCAGCATTGCTTGGCGAATCGATCGGTTCGTTCGAGGCCGTGGCCGCGGTCATCACCTCGGGTGGCGTTGCACTCTCGACCGGCATTCTCTCCCATAGGCAGGCTTGAGATTGCATAGAACGGCCCGGAAGTTTTGGGTCCGGGCCGTTCTCTGTCAGCCGTGAACGATCTCGCGATGTCTCTGCAGGCGATGGCCATAGGCCTGGCTGACGCGATCGAAGATGATTGCGATGCCGACAATAGCGAGACCGTTGAAGATACCGAGCGTGAAATACTGGTTTGCGATCGCCTTCAACACCGGCTGGCCCAGCCCTTGAACGCCGATCATCGAGGCAATCACGACCATGGCGAGCGCCATCATGATCGTCTGATTGATTCCGGCCATGATCGTCGGCAAGGCAAGCGGCATCTGTACGTTCTTGAGCTTCTGCCAGCTCGACGAACCGAAGGCGTCCGCCGCCTCAAGCACATCCTTGTCGACAAGCCTTATACCGAGATTGGTAAGACGGATCATCGGCGGGATGGCGTAAATGACGACGGCTATCAGGCCCGGAACCTTGCCGATGCCGAGCAGCATAACCACGGGGATGAGATAGACGAAGCTTGGCATCGTCTGCATGACGTCAAGCACCGGATTGACGATGTTCTGAAAGCGATCCGAGCGCGACATTATGATGCCGATCGGTATGCCGACCGCAATCGACAGGACGGTACAGACGAAGATCATCGAGATCGTCTTCATCGTGTCGTCCCACATGTCGAAATAGCCGATGGCAAGAAGCGTGCCCACGCAACCGGCCACGATCTTCCAATTGCGGCTGGCGAGCCAGGCGATCAGCGCGACCAGGATCAGGATGATCGGCCAGGGCGTTCGCGTCATGAAACGCTCGGCATAGATCAGGAAGAACTGCAGCGGATCGAAAAAGGACTCGATGGCATCGCCATAGGTGCGCGTGAATGCGCGGAAGCCTTCATCGATCACCTTCTTCAGTTCCCGAAGGCTATCGTCATTCATAGTCGGAAATTTGGTCAGCCATTCCATCTTCATTCCCCTTCGCAACCGTTAGGGCGGCACATCGTTATTTTTCTTGGGCGCCGCCGACCTTACGCACAATGCGCTGTAACCAATGAGGCCGCACGATCTTATTCTCAAACCGACATGCGGTGAACGAAATCATGCGCATCCTGAAACGAAAAACGGCGCGCCTTGCGCGCGCCGTTCGTTCAAGGGAGTCGATCAGAGGGCAGCCTTGACCTTCTCGGCAACTTCCGGAGAAACCCACTTGGTCCAGATGTCCGGGTTCTCCTCGAGGAAATGCTTCGCGCCTTCTTCGCCGCTCGCCTGGTTGTCCGTCATCCAGGCCATCAGCTTGTTGACGGTATCGTTCGGCCAGGCGCGGGTCTTGAGATAGTCCATTGCCGGGCCAGCGCGATCGGCGAAGGCCTTGGTCACCAGCGTCTGGACCTTGTCCTTCGGCCAATCGTTCTTCTTCGGATCCGGGCAATCGGCAACCGTGTTGCAGCGCTTCCACTCGGCCGGATCCGCCGGAACGCCATGGTCGAGCTTGACCATTTCATATTTGCCGAGAAGCGCCGTCGGTGCCCAGTAATAGCCGACCCAACCTTCCTTGCGTTCGTAAGCCTTGGCAATCGAGCCATCGAGACCCGCTGCGGAGCCCGGGTCGACCAGCGTGAAACCGGCAGCCTCGGCGCCATACGCCTTGTAAAGCTGTGTCGTCACCACGGTGCCGCCCCAGCCTTGTGGGCCGTTGAAAACTGCGCCCTTGCTCGGATCCTCGGGATCGGGGAAGAGCTCCTTGTGCTTCAGGACATCGTCAATCGTCTTGATGTCCGGATGAGCGTCGACGATGTATTTGGGGATCCACCAGCCTTGGACGCCGCCATCGGAAAGCGCAACCGCCGCGCCGACGAGCTTACCTTCCTGAAGGCCACGATTGACGACATCCGGCAGCAGGTCGACCCAGCCTTCGGGCGCAACATCCGGCTCACCCTTCTCGATCATCGAGGTAATCGTCGGCACCGTGTCACCGACCACGAGATCGGCGCTGCAGCCATAGCCCTCGGTCAGGATGAACTTGTCCACGTTCGCCAGCACTTCGGCGCTCTGCCAGTTCATATTGGCGATCGTCACGTCGCCGCATTCTGCCGCCGACGCCGCGCTGCCAAGACCGAGAAGGCCGGCAGCAAGACATGTCGTTGCAAGGAATTTTTTCATTTTCAGTTCCCTCTGTTTGGCGGTGTACCCAGGGCGAACTGCCAACCTCACCGCAACGGCCGGCAGCGAACGGAACAAGGCCCCTGCCCCAATCCGAGAGGATTGGAAGCAACAGCTTACGACGGCCGTCAATGCCTATTCGGATCGACGCCCCCATCATTGCTACTCAGTCTTTCCGGCAAACGCTTTTCCATTTGCGTCAGCCAGTGCGCTGACTCACTTCCCGGACACACAAAAAATTGATGGGTTTCGAGCCCCGGCAACCGCAATCGTGCCGCCTCTATCAAAAGGCAAGAATCAACTGCGGAGGCGACGTCGGCCTGGACGTCTCAGCGCCAGGCCATCTGAACCGGCGAATGCCGGCGCTACCGGCCGGCGCTATCTCACATGTCGAAAGACTGGCTGCCGGTCTTGCCCGACGGGGTTTCGCGCGGCTCGCCTCTCGAACGTTACATGTTCGGATAGACCGGGCCTTCGCCGCCCTGCGGCGGCACCCAGTTGATGTTCTGGTTCGGGTCCTTGATGTCGCATGTCTTGCAGTGGACGCAGTTCTGGGCGTTGATGACGAAGGTCGGCTGGCCGTCCTTCTCCACCCATTCGTAGACGGCGGCCGGACAGTAGCGCGCCGACGGGCCGGCAAAGACGTCGTATTCCGAGCGCTTCTGCAGTTCGGGGTCCTTGACCTGAAGATGGATCGGCTGGTCCTCCTCGTGATTGGTGTTCGACAGGAACACCGAGGAGAGGCGATCGAAGGTCAAGACGCCGTCCGGCTTCGGATAGTCGATATTCCGGTGCCGGGCGGCCGGCTCCAGCGATTGCGCATCGCTCTTGCCATGTTTCAACGTGCCGAAGAAGGAGACGCCGAGCAGCTGGTTGGTCCACATGTCGAGGCCGCCGAGCGCGACGCCGATCGCGGTGCCGAACTTCGACCACAGCGGCTTGACGTTCCGCACCCGCTTCAGGTCCTGGCCGATGGCGCTGTCGCGCCAGCCGCGTTCGATCTCGACAGGCTCGTCATTGGCGCGGCCGATGGCGATCGCCTCGGCGAGTTTCTCCGCCGCCAGTATGCCCGACAGCACCGCATTGTGGCTGCCCTTGATGCGCGGCACGTTGACGAAGCCGGCCGAACAGCCGATCAGCGCGCCGCCGGGGAAGGAGAGCTTCGGCACCGACTGGTAGCCGCCCTCGGTGATGGCGCGGGCGCCGTAGGAGAGGCGTTTGCCGCCCTCGAAGGTGCCGCGGATCGCCGGATGGGTCTTGAAGCGCTGGAACTCCTCGAACGGATGCAGATAGGGGTTCTTGTAATTGAGGTGGACGACGAAGCCGACGGCGACGAGGTTGTCCTCGAGGTGATAGAGGAAGGAGCCGCCGCCGGTCTTCATGTCGAGCGGCCAGCCGAAGGAGTGCTGCACCAGGCCGGGTTTATGGTTTTCCGGCTTGACCTCCCAGAGTTCTTTCAAGCCGATGCCGAATTTCGGCACGTCGCGGCCTTCGTCGAGCCTGTATTTGGCGATCAGCTGCTTGGCCAGCGAGCCGCGCACGCCCTCGCCGATCAGCGTGTATTTGCCAAGCAGCGCCATGCCGCGGGCAAAGTTCGGGCCCGGCGCGCCGGAGCGTTCGATGCCCATGTCGCCGGTGGCAACTCCGATCACCGCGCCCTCGTCGTTGTAGAGCACCTCGGTTGCGGCAAAGCCCGGATAGATCTCGACGCCAAGCGCCTCCGCATGCGTCGCCAGCCAGCGACAGACATTGCCGAGCGAGACGACATAGTTGCCATGATTGTTCATCAGCGGCGGCATCAGAAAATTCGGCAGGCGGACCGAGCCGGCGGGACCGAGGAACAGGAAATGATCGTCGGTGACCTCGGTCTTGAACGGATGATCTGGCTCGTCGCGCCAGCCGGGCAGCAGCCGGTCGATACCAACAGGATCGACGACCGCGCCGGAAAGGATATGCGCGCCGACCTCGGCGCCCTTTTCCAGCACCACGACCGAGAGCTCCGGATTGACCTGCTTCAGCCGGATCGCCGCGGCTAGCCCGGCCGGACCGGCGCCGACGATCACCACGTCGAATTCCATGCTCTCGCGTTCCGGCAGTTCCTGTCGCTCGGTCATTCTTTTGCTCTCCAGTCTCGCCGGTCTTGCGCCGGTTCTCTGTTCCCAGCCAAATCATCCCGTCATGGCAAATGCGGTCAGGATTGTCGAGCCGAGATGCGACAGACTATCTCCGCATTTGCGCATAACTTCATGAGTTTACCACACGTGCCTTATATTACTTGTACGTAAACGTAAACATGCGGCGCAATTCCGGTGATCGATACAGCTTGCTTTTATGACCTCCGCATGCGAGGAGGCCCGCCCTTCCCTGAGAGTGACGCAATTCCGGACGGATAACCGTTGCACCCATCTTCCTGGAATTGGTTTAAATACGGAGAACGTCATGGCATCGGCCCTCGGCCTCGATTTCGGCACGACCAATTCCGTGCTGGCACTTTCACAGGACGCCTCGACACGCTCCGTCGTCGTCGACAGTCCGGCGGGCAGATCCGACACCACGCGAACGGCACTTTCGTTCCTCAAGGGCGCAGACCGCGGACGCTTACAAATCGAAGCGGGACAGGCGGCAATCCGCGAGTTCATCGACAACCCCGGCGAATGCCGATTCCTCCAGTCGATAAAGACGTTCGCAGCGAGTTCGCTCTTCCAAGGGACGATGGTCTTCGCCAAACGGCACGACTTCGAAGACCTCATGTACGCGTTCCTCGCGCGGTTGAGGGATTATGCGGGCAGCGACTGGAGCAGCGACTGGAGCGGCGAGTTGAAGCGCATCGTCGTCGGGCGCCCGGTGCAGTTTGCCGGCGCCAATCCCGACGAAAAACTGGCTCTCGAGCGTTACAATCGTGCCCTCGCACGCTTCGACTTTCCGGAAATCCACTATGTCTACGAACCGGTCGCGGCTGCCTTCTATTTTGCGCGAACCCTCGACAGGGATGCGACGGTGCTGGTAGCCGATTTCGGCGGCGGAACGACCGACTACTCGATCATCCGCTTCGAGAGCGAGGGCGGGCGGCTGACGGCAACGCCGGTCGGGCATGGCGGCGTCGGTATCGCCGGCGATCATTTCGACTTCCGCATCATCGACAATATCGTCTCGCCGCTCATCGGAAAGGGGAGTCTGTTCAAAAGCTTCGACAAGCTGCTTGAAGTGCCGTCGAGCTACTATGCCAATTTCGGCCGCTGGAACCAGCTCTCGATCTTCAAGACGCTGAAGGACTTTTCCGAACTCAAGAAGCTTGTCCGGGCGAGCCTTGAACCGGAAAAGCTCGAGGCCTTTGTGGACCTGATCGAACATGATGAGGGCTATCCGCTCTACCAGGCGGTTTCAGCCACCAAAATGCGGTTGTCGCAGGAGGAGGAAACAGAGTTCTTCTTTGCGCCGCTCGGCGAGCGGGCGCGTAGGACGGTTCGGCGCACCGACTTCGAGACCTGGATCGCGCCCGATCTTTCCCGCATCGAACAGGCGCTCGGCGACGTACTTCAAAAAACGGCGACAGCACCGGCAGCGATCGACAAGGTATTCCTGACCGGCGGCACGTCCTTCGTACCGGCGGTAAGACGGATATTCGACAACCGCTTCGACCGGTCAAAGATCGAAAGCGGCGGCGAACTCCTCTCGATCGCGCACGGGCTTGCGTTGATCGGCGAACGGCAGGACATTGAGACCTGGACGGCAGAAGCTGCCTGATGCCGCTGGACCGCTTCCGCCGATCTGCTACATTCGCGCCATGATCCCGGCCAACGACCTTTCCCCTTCGGAGCTTGCCGCCCTTCTCGCCTTCCATGCGGACGCGGGCGTCGAATGGTTGCTGGAAGACGAAGCCGTCGACCGGTTCGCCGAATTCGAGGCGATGAAGGCGAGGCGCGCGGAGGCGCGTGGCGCACCTCAACTCGCTCCGACAGGCACCGGGCAAAAACAAAGTGCAGGACCACAACCAGCGACACCCACTCAGTCCCGCAATGCTGCACCGGCCGCGCCGGCAGCCTCCCCTCCGCCTGTCGCAGTCCCCGACGAGCAGGCCGTCAAGGAGGCCAGGTTCGCCGCGGAATCCGCGCGCTCGCTGCCCGAACTGCGGACGGCTGTTGAGTCCTTCAATTACTGCAACCTGAAGAACAGCGCCCGCAATCTCGTCTTCGCCGAAGGCAACCCCGCTTCCGGCATCATGATCGTCGGACCGATGCCCTATCCGGACGACGACCGGGATGGCCAACCATTCGCCGGCAAGCTCGGCGAAATGCTCGAGCTCATGCTTTCCGGGATCGGTCTCGCGAAGCAAGATGTGCTGCTGACAAATGTCGTACCGTGGCGGCCGCCCGGGAATCGCGTGCCGACCGCGCGGGAGGCAGACATCTGCCGCCCCTTCATCGAGCGGCAGATTGCGCTTGCGGAACCCAGGCAGTTGTTGCTTCTCGGGAACTTCACCGCTCGCTTCTTCTTCGGCGGCGGCGATACGATCCATCAGTTGCGGGGGGAATGGCGCGAAGTTTCCGCCGGTGGCCACCGCGTCCCGTCGCTGGCTACGCTGCATCCCCAGGATCTCGTGACGGCGCCAGTCAACAAGCGGTTTGCCTGGCAGGATCTGCTGGCCTTCAGGGCCAGATTGAGCGGCTAAGCAGACTCAGCGCTCAATTCATGAACAGATCGTGAAAAAAGCCATGCGAATTGCGCATGCCAGCGCCGCATTTTAATGCATTGCAAAATCGATGCTGCATCGCAATATGAGCGAACGGGAGGAATGGAAAAGGAAATGAACCATGACTGCCCGCTTTCGTCCGATCCACAGCAGCTTTGAGACGCTCCGCCATGCCGGCGCGGCGCTGCGGACGCCGTTCAATAATTTCGGCACGGCAGCCAACGAGCAGATGACCGCAATCGGCCTTTCCCGCACCACGCGCCCGGCACAAATCTTCGCCGAATTCATCCAGCGCTGATGGCTGCGCGGGAGCACACTACAGCGCCGCGCGTCTTATCGGACGCGCAGAGGTCGCCGTAGCACTTTGCTGCGTGTTTCATCCTTGAATCGGCTACGCTTCAAAGAAAACAAGCAGCCCCGCCATAATGTTCGGAAAGGTATAAGATCATGTCCACGCCGCTCGACAGCATTCGGGGCCTGCTCGACACGATCTCCGATATCGGCACCGCCGTGCGCGCCTCGCGCGAATACAGCCGTCTGAGCACGATCAAAGATCCACGGCGTGCTCACAGGGTCGCCGTCAGCCCGCTGCTGCCGAACTAATCCGGCTTTCTGCGCCTTTTCGCCAAAGACTGTCGCAATCGACAGCGTCCAGAAATTTCGATAGAGCCACTCTCATTCCGATCCGCGGAGTGAGCTGACGAGGACTCGATCTACTGCTCCTTCCCCGTATCCCGGACGAGTCTCCGCCAAGGCTGAAGACGACACCGGCAACGTCCAGGAGCGCCGATGCTGGCCAGCCTCTCTTCCGTTTTCAGCCTTATGCTGTCCACCTTGCTGATGATGGTGGCCTTCGGGCTGCAAAGCTATGTCATTCCCGTGCGCTCCGTGGCAGAAAGCTGGTCCACCCTCACTGTTTCGATCTTTGCCACCGGCTATACGCTCGGCTTCACGCTCTCCTGCATCGTCACACCGAAATTCGTGCTGCGCGTCGGACATGTCCGCGTCTTTACCGCGCTGATCACGCTGCTCTCCATTGCCATCCTGATGTGCGGGCTTTTCGTCGACTGGCGCGCCTGGATCTTCTTCCGGGCGATCTCCGGCTTTGCCATTTCCGGAAGCTATCTCGTCATCGAGAGTTGGCTCAACGAGCGTGTGACGAACGAAAACCGCGGCCTGCTCTTCTCGCTCTACCTCATCACGACCATGGTCGGCACCATCGGCGGCCAATACCTGGTGCCCCTCGGCGACCCGACCAACACCTCGCTGTTTATTCTCTGCGGCGTGCTGTTTTCGCTGGCGCTGCTGCCGACCGCACTTTCCTCCTCACCCATGCCGGCGCCGCCGGCGCAAGCGACGTTCAACATTCCAGGTCTATTCCGCCGCTCGCCGGTCGCCGTCGTCGGTGGCGTTCTCGCCGGCGCGCTTTCCGGTGCCTGGCTTAATCTTGGCGGCGTTTTCACCCAGAGGATCGGGCTTTCTACGGCGGAGGGCGCGACCCTCCTTGCATCACTGCTCGCCGGAAGCGCGATCATGCAGATACCGATCGGCCGCGCTTCGGACCGAATGGACCGCCGCGTCGTCATGGTCGCCTGCGGCATTGTCGGCGTCATCTCCTGCCTCGCCATGTCGGTTTCGATCGGCAGCAGCCCGGCGATGCTCTATCTCATGGCCGCCTGCATCGGCAGCGTGCTCTTCCCGATCTATGCGCTCAATGTCGCGCATGCCAACGATCTCGCCCGCCCGAACGAATATGTCGAGATCTCGTCGGGCCTGATGATCACCTACGGCATCGGCACCATCGTTGGACCGCTAATGGTCGGTCCCGTGATGGACCGCTTCGGTCCTGCAGCGTTGTTCATCGTCCTTGCCGTCTACTTCGCGCTCTACGGTGGCTACGCGGCCTGGCGCATTCTGAGGCGCGAGCAACACCAGGGGCTCGTCGCCAAGACCGATTTCCAGGCGACCACCGTTATGCCGACGCCCGGTCCAGACGTGACGAGCCCGATCGCCCAGCAGGCAGATGCCGATGCGCTCATCAGCGACGATACCGTTCCTTTGTGGGAGAGGCGCCCGGAATAAGGGTCTGGCGAGCGATCGTCAGCCTTGCGGCGTCACATGCTTGCGGGCGCCTCTGCGCTCCAATCCCAACTGGTGCTCGCGAAAGATGATGAAGATGCCCGCGCTGACAACGATCGCCGTGCCCGCCAACATGGTTTCCGTCGGTATATCGCCGAAGAAAAAATAGCCGATGGCAATGCCCAGCACGATCGATGTGTACTCGAACGGGGCGATCGTCGACATGTCGGCATGACGGTAGCTCTGCGTCAGCAGGATCTGCGCGACGCCTCCGCAGAAGCCAGCGACCATCAGCAGCAGGAAAGACGCCCAGGACATTGCTGCCCAGCCGAAGGGCAACGTCGCAAGCGAAAACACCGAGGCCGAGAGGGAGAAATAAAGCACGATCGTGTGCGTTCGCTCGGTCTTTACCAGTTTGCGCACGAGCACCATCGCGATCGCCCCAAGCGTCGCAGAAAGTAATACGCCGACCGCACCAAGCGCCTCGGATGAGCCGAATTCTCCATTGCGCAGCAGCGTCAGCCGCGGCCAGGTGATGATCAGCACGCCCATGAGCCCGATCACGACCGCGGACCACCGGTAAAGCCGCACGGTCTCCCGGAGAAAGACGGCTGCGAAGATCACAGCGAGCAGCGGCATGGCGTAGCCGATCGCAATCGCCTCCGGCAGCGGCAGATGAACGAGCCCGTAGAACCCGCAACTCATCGAGAGAATGCCGACGAAGCCGCGCGCTAAATGTCCGGTGATGTCCTTGGTTCTGAACGCATCGCGCAACTGGCCGCGAAGCGCCAAGAAGCCCAGGATGGGCACCATCGCAAAGGCGGAACGGTAGAAGGTGATTTGGCCGGTGGCGATGTCGCTGCCCGCAGCCTTGATGCAAGTGGACATACAAACGAAGATGACGACCGAAAGAACCTTGAGCAGGATTCCCTTCATCGGGCTTAGGATGTCCGCATCCATCGAACGCACTTTTCAAACGCTGCCGGCCAATGCAGGAAGGATGTCAGCCGAGAAAGACGCGGCGGAAAAGCCGCAGGAAGGTCGCGCTTACTCTAGCGGCGCCGTATCGGAATAAGGATCAAATTTCTTGATGGAAAGCATTTTTTCTTGATGCATTCGCTATCGAATCCGCAGCATGCCGAGATTTTTAGCAAGCGCGAAAAAATCCTTGCCGATTTAGTTCTTGTTAGTGACGCTTCTGTAAATCACTGATCGATAGGGGAGCGGGAAGAATACCGGAAGCAAGGTCTTTTCCGCCGGAGTGCGGCCACCGGCATCACAATCATGTGGCAAGGCTTTGCTTTTCGCCCCTTGGGCTTTTCACCATCACAGGCGCCCTCTACAAATCGAATGTACAAGGAAGGCGCAAGCGAGACTGATCATGCGGACAAATACTGGCCAGACCATTCGTCTGGAAGACTACCGGCCGACCGAGTTCGTCCTTGAGAGAGTGGACCTGACTTTCGAGCTCGACCCCAAGGAAACGAAGGTCGAAGCGCGCCTCATTTTCCACCGGCGCGAAGGGGTAAGCCCGGCGGCGCCTCTGGTCCTGGACGGCGACGAACTGCGCATGACCGGCCTGCTGCTCGACCAGGTGGACATACCGCCAGCGCTCTACGAGGCCACCGACGATACGCTGACGATCCGCGGTCTCCCGGAAACGGCCCCCTTCGAGATCACGGTAACGACTTTGCTCTCGCCTGAGACCAACACCAAGCTGATGGGCCTCTACCGCACCAACAACGTCTATTGCACCCAGTGCGAGGCGGAGGGGTTCCGCCGCATCACTTACTTCCCGGACCGCCCGGATGTGCTTGCCGTTTATACGGTCAACATCATCGCCGACAAGGCAACATCACCGCTTCTGCTGTCGAACGGCAACTATCTCGGCGGCGCGGAAATAGGCGACGGTCGTCATTTTGCTGCCTGGTACGATCCACACCCGAAGCCGAGCTATCTTTTCGCGCTGGTCGCCGGCGACCTCGGTGTCGTGGAAGACACGTTCACGACCGTCTCGGGCCGCACTGTCGCGCTCAGGATCTATGTCGAGCATGGCAAGGAAGCCCGCGCTTCCTACGCCATGGACGCGCTCAAGCGCTCGATGAAGTGGGATGAGGAGGTTTTCGGCCGCGAATACGATCTCGACATCTTCATGATCGTCGCGGTCTCCGACTTCAACATGGGCGCCATGGAGAACAAGGGACTCAACGTCTTCAACGACAAGTACGTACTCGCGGACCCGGAGACAGCAACGGACGCGGACTACGCCAACATCGAAGCGATCATCGCGCACGAGTATTTCCATAACTGGACGGGCAACCGCATCACCTGCCGCGACTGGTTCCAGCTCTGCCTCAAGGAAGGTCTGACCGTCTACCGTGACCACGAATTTTCCGCGGACATGCGTTCCCGCGCCGTCAAGCGCATCGCCGAGGTGCGCCACCTGAAGTCGGAGCAATTCCCCGAGGATGCCGGTCCGCTCGCCCATCCGGTACGCCCGACGACGTATCGTGAAATCAACAACTTCTATACCACGACCGTCTATGAGAAGGGCTCCGAGGTGACGCGGATGATCGCCACCATCCTCGGGCGCGATCTGTTCAAGAAGGGGATGGACGTCTACTTCGACCGCCATGACGGCCAAGCGGTGACGATCGAGGATTTCATCGCCTGCTTCGAGGACGCCAGTGGACGCGACCTCACGCAATTCTCGCTCTGGTATCATCAGGCGGGGACACCGCTGGTCACCGCTTCGGGTTCCTACGATGCGGAAAAGCAGACCTTTTCGCTTTCGCTGGAGCAGACCGTGCCTCCCACTCCGGGGCAGAGCACCAAGGAGCCGATGCATATTCCGCTGCGGCTCGGGCTCTTGCTGGAGGATGGCAACGAAGCGAAAGCTGCAAAGGTTTCCGGCGCCGACATCACGGACGATGTCGTCCACCTGACCGAACGCAGGCAGACAGTTGTCTTCTCCGGCATTCCTTCCCGCCCCGTCCCGTCCTTGAACCGCGGTTTTTCGGCGCCGATCAACCTCCACATGGAACAAAGCGCAGAGGACCGCGCGCTGATCGCGCGCCACGAGATCGACCTTTTCGCCCGCTGGCAGGCACTGAATGCCATCGCGCTCGACAATCTGGTTGCGGCAACGGCGCAGGCACGCAGCGGTCAACCGGTCACCTGCGACGGCGCTCTCCTGGATGGTCTGATTGCCGCGGCCGCGGATGATCGGCTGGAACCGGCGTTCCGCTCGCAGGCGCTCGCGCTGCCGAGCGAATCCGATATCGCCCGGGAAATCGGCAGCAACAACGATCCGGATGCCATTCACGCCGGCCGTCAGCAGATCCTCGCCAGTGTCGCCGCAGCCGGGCGGGATACGTTTATCCGACTGACGGACGAAATGGCGTCGCCCGGCCCATTCAGCCCGGATGCCACCAGTGCCGGTCGGCGGGCGCTGCGCAACAGCGCCCTTACCTTCCTCGTCTATGGTGACAAGGGACCGGAGAAGGCGGCGGAGGCGTTCCGTGGCGCCAACAACATGACCGACCTCAGCGTCGCGCTGACGTTGCTTGCGCATCGCTTCCCGGACACGAAGGAAACGACCGAAGCACTCACCAGCTTCAAGCAACGCTTTGCGGACAACGCCCTCGTCATCGACAAATGGTTCGCAATCCAGGCGACGATTCCCGGCCCCGAGACCCTCGATCGCGTCAAGACGCTGATGTCCGACCCGCTTTTCAACGGAAATAATCCGAACCGTGTGCGCTCGCTCGTCGGAACCTTCGCCTTCTCCAACCCCACGGGGTTCAATCGGGCCGACGGTGAAGGCTATCGCTTCCTCGCCCGGCAAATTCTCGACATCGATCCGCGCAATCCGCAGCTCGCGGCGCGCATTCTGACCTCGATGCGTTCATGGCGCTCGCTGGAAAATGTCCGGGCCGATCATGCCCGCAACGCGCTGAACGAGATCGCCGGCGCATCAAACCTTTCCGCGGACGTTAGCGATATCGTCGACCGCATGCTGAAGGCCTGACAGGCCTCCCGCCATCGCGAATCGCTGCGGCTTCGGCTCGAATCACGCCAAGGCCGCAGTGAACGATTCCAATAATTGAAGCGCATCTCGCTTGGAGGGGCCGTCGCACCTACGGCGCCGCGCGTCTTCTCAGACGCACAAAAGGTCGATGTAGCACTTTGAATTGCTGCATGTTTTTGTCCTTAAACCGGCTCCGATTTAAGGACACATGAAGGCGCCATCCGGCCTATGATTTCCCAACGATGAGAATTGGTTAAGAAATCTTTACCGTCCCCTCTGGACAAGGCGAATCGCCCTGTGATTCATTGAGTCAGATTCGGGCGAGCGGCGCACCGAATCACTGAGACAACCATTCTCCAGCCGAATGTTGGAGCGGCTCATGTCTCAGATTTAGACGATCAGGCGTCTTCGGCACATTCATTGCGAATGCGAGGCGCTTTCGAGGATGACAAGATTGGGAAAGATGGCGGACGCGCGACGGGGAAGCGCAGCCGACGGGCGGTTGCGACTCAAGTTTCCGGGCCTTTCCAGCCTGGAGCGGGAGTTCATCGAGCAGGCAAAGCTGTTTGCCGAGCCCGCATCTCAGCGGCTCGCGAGCGCCGAACCTATTCTCAAGCGCTCCATTCCCGTCCTGATCATTGCTTTCCTTGTCATCGTGGCCATTTCCCGCATGTCGGGCATCATGGGCGAGCATGCCCGTATGGAGGGCAGTTCCCGCCAGGCCGTCAGTCTCGCAGCGGCCGCGGCCGCTGCAGCCTTCCAAGCCGACGGCGCGACGGTGTTCGACGGCGGTCTGCGGTGGGAAGCCGAACAGCGGCTTGGCGAATATCTTCCGGCAGGCACTCTCGACAGTGGCATGTTTCTGCTGACGGTTCGCAAGGACGGCCGGATATTCGCAAGCACGGCGGACGGCGTTCACTTCATCGGGCGCACGCTGGCCTCGATCGCTCCGGACCTCGCGACGCTGCAGTATTACGGGGAAGGATCAAGCGTGGTGAAGACGCCGGTCGGCGACGTCGATCATCTTGTCGCCTTGGTGCAGCTCCCGGACGCCGCCGGCGTCATTCTGGCGGCGAGGCCGATTGCACAGCTCGAAACGGCCTGGCGCGACGACGTCTCGCTCAACGTCACCCTGTTTGCAGGCATATCGGCCATACTGCTCGTCGTCCTCTATGCCTACTACATTCAGGCAAAGCGAGCGCGCGATGCTGACGCTGTTTTCGCGGAGTCGAACCTGCGTGTCGAAACGGCGCTCTCGCGCGGTCGCTGCGGCCTGTGGGATTTCGATCTCGCCAACCGGCGCCTGTTCTGGTCGCGGTCGATGTACGAAATGCTGGGGATGCCGGGGGACAGCAGTGTGCTGTCCTTCGGCGATGCCGCGCGGCTGATGCATCCGGAGGACCGGGGCATTTACAGCGTGGCGCGAGCGATCGCCCGGGACAACGCACGCCAGATCGACCAGGTATTCCGCATGCGCCATGCCGACGGCCATTACGTATGGCTCCGCGCGCGCGCGCAAGTCATTCGCACAGTCTCCGGCCGTACGCACCTGATCGGCATCGCCATGGATGTCACCGAGCAACACCGGCTTGCGCAGCGCTATGCGGAAGCGGACCAGCGTCTCGCCGACGCCATCGAGTGTACGTCGGAGGCTTTCGTGCTCTGGGACAAGCACGACCGCCTGGTCATGTGCAACACCCACTACCAGCAGGCCTATCAATTGCCGGACCATGTGCTCGTGCCCGGCACGGAGCGGACAGTTGTGCACGCCGCGGCGGCACGGCCGGTCGTCGAGCGCCGGGTCGCCGATCCGGATCGCAGCAACCATTCGCAGACGAGCGAAGTGCAACTCGCCGACGAGCGATGGCTCCAGATCAACGAGCGCCGCACCCGCGATGGCGGTCTGGTTTCGGTCGGCACCGACATCACGCTGCTCAAGCGCCACCAGGTGCGCCTGCGCGAATCCGAGCGTCGGCTCATGGCGACGATCGGCGACCTTTCGGCATCACGCATCACGCTGGAGCAGCAGAAAGCCGAACTGTCCGTCGCCAATTCCAACTATCAGGCGGAGAAGGAGCGCGCAGAAGCCGCAAACCGCGCCAAGTCCGAGTTTCTGGCGAACATGTCGCACGAACTGCGCACGCCGCTGAACGCTATCCTCGGGTTTTCGGAGATCCTGCAGAACCAGATGTTCGGTCCGCTCGGGTCCGAGAAATACCACGAGTATTCGCGCGATATCCATGAAAGCGGCAAACATCTGCTCAACGTCATCAACGACATTCTCGACATGTCGAAGATCGAAGCCGGGCACATGCGCATCACGCGGGAGAAGATCGACCTCGCGCCGCTGATCGAAGAGACGCTCCGCTTCACCACCATTCCAGCCGAGCAGAAGAATATCCGCGTCGTCCAGCAGATTTCCTCGGGTCTCACCATGGTCGCCGATCGCCGCGCGATGAAGCAGGTGCTGCTGAACCTCCTGTCGAACGCGGTCAAATTCACCAATGAAGGAGGCCGCATCTCGCTCAGGGCGCGCAAGGTCACCGGGGCCGTGACCCTGACGATCGCCGATTCGGGTATAGGCATCCCGAAGGACGCGCTGCAGAAGATCGGCCAGCCATTCGAGCAGGTGCAGAGCCAATATGCCAAAAGCAAGGGCGGTTCTGGTCTCGGTCTCGCAATTTCGCGCTCGCTGACGCGCCTTCACGGCGGCACGATGAAGATCCACTCCACCGAAAATGTCGGCACGATCATATCCGTCCGCATCCCCGACCGCGTCGGCGGCTAAGCAACCCTCCGGGAAATTGCCCAGGCCTCAATCGCGCGACCGCCGACCTCGCAGGTCACTCGGTAACAATGGCTTGGAAGATCCCGCGGACCGCCTTGGAGAGGCTTCGAATATCCGCCTCGAGATGCTTTAGATCCGGGTAGTCCCCCGCCCCGCAAACGAGATCGACCAGGCCAGCGGGAGCATCTTTCGGATCGAAGTCCCCGTCGATGCACAGGCGCACGATCTGCGAGACTTCGGTAAAAAGCGTCAGCGCGTCGACGGCCACGTCCAGATCGTTGGCATTCATCATGGACGCGCCCAGGCTCTTCAACGCCTCAAGGGTATGCGTTCCTGCCGGTGGCGGCGTCACTCCCTTTGCCGGAGCAATCAGGGCAAGATATTGCGCGATGAACTCGATATCGACCAGACCGCCGGGGATGAGCTTGAAATCCCAGATGGCGTTCGGCGGCTTCTCCTTGTCGATCAGGTCGCGCATCTCCTCGACGTCCTTGCGGACCTTCTCGATTTTGCGCTTCTCAGAAAGGACCTCTCGGAAAATCGCTTCCGCCTCGCCGATCAGACTTTCATCACCGCAGATGCATCGCGCGCGTGTGAGCGCCAGATGTTCCCAGGTCCACGCTTCCGCGCGCTGATATTTGGCAAAGGCGGTGATGCGCGTCGCGACGGGCCCCTTGTTGCCGGACGGTCGCAGTCGCATGTCGACATCGTAGAGAATACCTTCGGCAGTCGGCGCCGAGAGCGCCGCGATCAGCCGCTGCGTGACCCGGGTGAAATAGCGCACGGGGTCTAACGGCTTGGGGCCATCGGACTGCGCCGCGTCGTCATCGTAGTCATAGAGCAAGATGAGATCGACATCGGAGCCCGCCGTCAGTTCGTGGCTGCCGAGCTTGCCCATGCCAACGATAGCGACTCGACCGCCCGGAAAGCGTCCATGCGCCGAGCGAACTTCCTCCAGCACCGCGTCGAGCGCCGCAGCGATGATGAGGTCAGCAAGATCGGTGAAGGCGCGCCCCGCCTGGATGCCGGAAATGGCGCCGGTCAAAAGCCTAATGCCGATCAGAAAACGCTGTTCGGCAGCGATGATACGCAGCCGGTCCAACACGTCCTCGTAATGACGGCCACCGGCAACGAAATTTGCGATCCTCGGTGCCAGATATTCCCGTGTCGGCAGTTCTGCGAGCAGGCCCGGGTCCAGCATGCCGTCGAAAACATGGGGTCTGGCGGCGATGATGTCCGCCAGCCGCGGCGCCGATGACATGATGTTGACGATCAGCGACAGGAGTCTCGGATTGTTGCCAAGCAACGAGAAGAGCTGGATGCCGGCGGGCAGTCCCGAGATGAAATGGTCAAAGCGAAGCAGCGCTTCGTCCGCGCGACGGCTCTCGCCGAATACCCGCAACAGTTCTGGCGTCAGCTCGGTCAGACGCTCGCGCGCCTCAACCGACTGCGTCGCTCGATAGCGCCCGTAGTGCCAGGTGCGAATTGTCCGGGCTATATCGGACGGGCGTTGAAAGCCAAGCTTCTTCAAGGTCTCGAGCGTGTCGGGATCGTCCCGTTGTCCGGTGAAGACCAGATTTCCGGTCTCGGTCGAGAGCTTTGCTTCCTGCTCGAAAAGCTGCGCATAGCGCCGCTCGACCGTGCGCAGCACGCGGGAAAGCTCCGCAGAAAAGGAGGTGGTCTCCTCGAAGCCGAGCATGTAGGCGATCCGCTTAAGCTCTGCCTCCGCCTCCGGCAGGACGTGCGTCTGTTCATCGCGCACCATCTGGATCCGGTGCTCGACGTCGCGCAGGAACCAGTAGGCATCGATAAGCTCGTCGGCGGTCGACTGATCGATCCATCCTGCCTTCACGAGCGCGCGCAACATCGGCTCCGTTGCGCGCAGCCTAAGCTCTGGCATGCGACCGCCGGCGATCAGTTGCTGCGTCTGGACGAAAAACTCGATCTCGCGGATGCCGCCGCGACCGAGCTTGATATTGTGTCCCTTCACGGCGATTTCGCCATGTCCCTTGTGCGCGTGGATCTGCCGTTTGATCGAATGAATGTCGGCGATTGCCGCGTAGTCGAGGTACTTGCGGAAAACGAAGGGCGTCAGCTCCTTCAGGAAACGCTCGCCAGCCTCCAGGTCGCCAGCCACCGGCCGCGCCTTGATGAAGGCGGCGCGCTCCCAGTTCTGTCCCCTGCTCTCGTAATAGAGCATCGCTGCCTCGATCGGGATCGCAAGCGGAGTCGAACCCGGATCGGGGCGCAGACGCAGGTCCGTGCGAAAGACATAACCGTCGCCGGTCCGTTCCTGCAGGATACGGATCAGACGCCTGAGCAGACGCGCGAAAACATCGGACGCGTCGTCGCGGTCGATGATGATGCCGGACTGCGGATCGTAGAAGATGACGAGGTCGATGTCGGAGGAATAGTTGAGTTCGCAAGCACCGAGTTTGCCCATCCCGAGAGCGACGACCCCGGAACCGATGCTCGGCGCCGACGGATCCTTCAACCTGAGCTTGCCGCCTTCATGCGCGCCAAGGAGCAGGTGATCGACCGCGGCCGCGACCGCGGCAGCGGCGAAATCGCTCAGCCAAAGCGTCGTTTCCCGGCCGTCGAAGAGCCGGGATAGATCCGCCAAGGCGACGGCAAAGGCAATTTCCCTTTTTGCCTTTCGCAGCCTGGACATCACCTCCGCGTCGGGCAGTGCGGCCGCTTCCAACTTGGGCCGCCATGCGGACCGGGCCGCCTCGATCCGGCGCTTGAGAAACTCGCACAAAGGCGTGGTGAGCAGATTCTCGAGGATTGCTGGATTGCTGCCTGTCGTATCCCTCAGAAATGGCGAGAGCGCGAGGGCCGAGACGACAAAGTCCTTGGTCGGTGTGCTCGAGGCCAGCAGATCCGCGATGCGAGCGTGCCCTTTGGCCACGTCCTTCAAAACGGACAGAGCGGCCTTCGCATCCGCCTGGCTCGTCGGACGGATTGAAACCACCTCGATATCCGACAGACGCCGCTCATCTGCTTTCAGCATCGACACTTCCTCCCAATCTCGGTCTATCAGGTCGCACGAGCCGGGAAAACCATGCGGACAGTCAGTCCCTTGCCATCTTTGTGGTCCGGTTCGGTCGCAGTAAGCGTGAGCGATCCGCGATGCATCTCCATCACTGCCTCGACAAGGGACAGGCCGAGGCCCGTCCCCGGTTTCGAGCGGCTTTCATCCAGGCGGACAAAACGCTTCAGCACCTCGCGGTACATGTCTTCCGGGATGCCGGGCCCATGATCGGCGACGGTCACCACCGCCTCGTTTCCGCTCTTCGTCATTGCCACCCGGATCAACGGATTGGTCGATCCCTCGGCATATTTGATCGCATTGTCCATCAGGTTTCCGAGTGCCTGGCCGATCAGTTCGCGATTTCCAGAGATCACGACGCCCGGGAGGATATCCGCCTCGACCTTCAATGCCTTGTCCTCGGCCGCCGGTTCGTAAAGCTCGACGCAATCGGCAACGATCCGGGACAGATCGACGTCGCTCATTTCGGCGGCGGCGGAACCCGCCTCGACACGGGAAATCATCAGCAGTGCATTGAACGTGCGGATCAACTGATCCGACTCGGCAATGATTTCCTCCAGAGCGCCCGTTTGGCTTCCGTCCTCCTTGCCGGAGAGTGCCGCTTCGGCCTTGTTGCGCAGACGCGTCAACGGCGTCTTCAGGTCGTGGGCGATGTTGTCGGAAACCTGTCTCAGCCCCTCGTCGAGCTTCTCGATCCGCCCGAGCATCGCGTTGAGCGATTCCGAAAGCCGGTCGAATTCGTCTCCCGACCCGCTCGTCGGTAGCCGCTGCGAAAGGTCGCCCGCCATGATCTTCGTGCTGGCCTCGGACATGCGATCGATGCGCTTCAAGGCGTTGCGACCGATGACGAACCATATGATGAGCGCGCCGAGCCCCATCACCCCAAGCGCGACCACCAACGCCTGGCGCACGAGCATACGGAACTTTTCCGGTTCCTGGAGGTCGTGACCGACGAGAATCCTCAAGCCATTGTCGAGCAGCAGAACCTGGGCGAGCGCCACGTGAGTTTCCTCGCGGCTTTCGTCGGTGAAACGACGGTAGCGGAACGGCTCAGATTTCCAGCCTTCGTCGTCAAGCAGGCCCGGCTGTAGGCCGGCGACGTTGCCCGCGAGGATTTCCCCGCTCGGACCGGCGATGACATAGAGATTGGCACCCGGCTGACGCGCCCGCCGTTCGAGCGAGCGAAGCAGGCCGCTCATGCCGGCGCGCTCGTAGACGGCTTCGATCTGGCTCACTTCGGTCGTAATGGCGGCGCGCGTCTGCTGCTGCAGCAGGCGTTCAGACATGCCTGTCACGTAAAAGACGAGAAAGATCGCACAGAGGGAAAAGAGAACAAGATAAAGTGCGGAGAGCCGGACCGCTGTCGTCCTTAACAGAACCCTGAGCTTGCTCATGTCTCGGTCCGGTCGTCCTTGATCATGTAGCCGGCACCACGCACCGTCCGTAGCAACGGCGTGTCGAAGTCCTTTTCGATTTTCGAGCGCAGGCGCGAGACATGCACGTCAATGACGTTGGTTTGCGGGTCGAAATGGTAATCCCACACGTTTTCAAGCAGCATCGTCCTGGTCACGACCTGACCCGCATTCTTCATGAGGTATTCGAGCAGTCGGAATTCGCGCGGTTGCAACGGGATTTCCTTGCCCTGCCGCCGAACCGAATGGGCGAGCCGGTCGAGTTCGAGGTCGCCGACGCGATAGACCATATCCTGTTCGGGCGCCCCCTTGCGGCGGCCGAGCACCTCGACACGCGCCAGAAGCTCGTTGAAGGCGTAGGGCTTTGGGAGATAGTCGTCGCCGCCGGCGCGCAGGCCAGTGACGCGATCGTCCACTTGGCCGAGCGCCGAGAGAATGAGCACGGGCGTATGGATATCACGGCGCCTCAATTCGCTGATCAACGACAAGCCGTCGCGGCGCGGCAGCATCCGATCAACCACGAGCACGTCATAAGCATTCTCGCTTGCCATGAACAGACCGCTTTCGCCATCGCTGGCATGGTCGGAAACGATGCCGGCCTCGCGAAACGCCTTTGCCAGATAGGCAGCGGCCTCAAGGTCATCTTCAACGATCAGAATCTTCATGCGCGTGACCATAGTCCCGGATCCCTGTCTGTCTCAACCGGTTTCAGTTCCAGAACCTAAAGCGCCGGGCGTCCGATCCGACGCGCAACAATTGCTGCAGTGCTTTGAATTGCTGCATGATTTTGTCCATACGTCGGATTCGAGGAATCATGCAGCAGCACCGTAACACCATCGCCTTGGTCCGGAACGACAGGCGCCGCGAAATCACTTGAATGTCGCGGCGCCTTCGGATCATGGTGATTTTAGGCTGTGCCGATCAAATCACCGTCTCAATCGGAATGAATCGAAGCGGACGCCCCATGGAAACCGCGTCCCACTTTCCGGTCGTCCCGCTTCAATCTTTCAATGGCCGCGGCCTCAGCCCTGGTCGATCGGAAGCGCGACGAACCGGCTGCCTTCCTGGGTCTCGATCTGGAACAGCGCCTTGGTCCGCCCATCCTTCTTGGCGTTGTTGATCACCTTGAGGATGTCGTCCGCCGACTTCACGTCCTGATTGTTGACCGAGACGATCTTCTCACCTTCCTTGAGGCCACGGTCGCCAGCGTCCGAATCCGGATCAACCGAAGCGATCGTCACGCCCGTGCCGTCCTCGGAAGGCGTCACCGTCACACCGAGAGCGGCAAGCGCTTCATCGCTTGCGGTCGGTCCCTGCTGCTCGGACTGCTCGTCCTTCGGCTGCGTGGCGTCGCTGGTGTCGCTCGGCAGGTTGCCGATTTCGAGCTTGACGCTTTGCGACTTGCCATCGCGCCACAAAGTCAGCTCGGCAGAAGAGCCCGGACGCAGCGCCGCAACCTTGCGGGCCAGATCGCGCGGATCCTTGATCGGCTCGCCGTTCAGTGCCGTCACCACATCGCCCTTCTTGATCCCGGCCTTTTCTCCCGGAGAACCGGCCTGCGGTTCTACGACCAGAGCGCCACTTGCCTCGGAAAGGCCAAGGGAATCAGCGATATCCTTGTTTACCGGCTGGATCTGTACGCCCAGCCAACCGCGTGAGACGGTGCCGTCCCTCATGAGATCGTCGACGACGTCCTTGGCAACCGATGCGGGGATCGCGAAGGCGATGCCGACATTGCCGCCTGCCGGGGCCAGGATCGCGGTGTTGATGCCGACGACCTCACCCGAAAGATTGAACGTCGGACCACCGGAGTTGCCGCGGTTCACGGCTGCATCGACCTGCAGGTAGTCGTCATAGGGACCCGAGCCGATGTCGCGGCCGCGAGCCGAGACGATGCCGGCCGTCACCGTTCCACCGAGGCCGAAGGGGTTACCGACGGCGACGACCCAATCGCCTACACGCACCCTGCTGTCGTCCGCAAAGGTCACATAGGTGAACTTCCGCTGGTCGTCGACCTTGAGCACCGCGAGATCGGTGCGGCTGTCCTTACCGACCAGCTTGGCATCGAGCTCCGTGCCGTCATTCAGGATGACCGTGAAGGCGGAGCCATCGGAAACGACGTGGTTGTTCGTGACGAGATAGCCATCTTCGGTGATGAAGAAGCCGGAGCCTTGGGCGCGCGGACGGAGGCGACCCTCGGCGCGCGGACCGCGACGACGGTCTGCACGGTCATCGCCGCCATCGCCACGCGGGCCGCCGAATTCACGGAAGAATCGCTTCAGCGGATGATCGTCGGGCAGATCCTCGAAGCCGCGACCGCCGAAGTCGAAGCTGAAGTTGCCGGCCTCGTCGTCGGAAGTGTTCGCGCGCGACTGGACGCGCACGGAAACGACCGCCGGCGAAACCGCATCGACGACGTTAGCGAAGCTCGGGACCGCTGGAGCTTCCGTCTTCACAGCTTCGGCGAAGGTCTGCGAAATCTCAGCCGGCAGACCGCTGGTCAGCAGGACCGCCGCGAGACCGGCGACCGTGGAGGTCTTCAGGACCGTCTTCAGGGATGGACGCAGAGTTTTGATCTTGGACATTCGTTTTGCCTTCTCTCTACCATGAAGCCCCGCCAATCGGCGGAAGGCTTCGAAACCTTGACCACGAGCTCGTTCCGAACGTATCGGCGTCTGGAACCGCTCGTCTGGCTGTGACTGGAGCAACAGCCGATGATGAAAGGTGTAACGGATGGGACCTTACTGAGTTCTGTCCGGCAGATGAATTTTTGGTAATGTTCACGCGGAAGCGGAAGGACGACTGATCAGCCCATGCACATCCGTTAACGTCTTGAAATTACCGCGCTACGTCGACATGGATCCGAGATTCTAGGATCTCAGGAGCTTGTCCAGCTTTTCCTTTTCCTCGTCGGAAAGCGGCGCGCCGGGCGTCGTGGCGCTGCGGCGGCGCGCAGCCACGACAAGGGCAGCGCCTCCGCAAAGAAGCAGGATGACCGGCATGCCCCAGAGGATCAGGGTTTTCGCCTCGAAACGCGGCTTCAACAGGACGAAATCGCCGTAGCGGGAAACGACATAGGCAATCACGGCTTCGTCCGTGTCGCCATTCGCCAGCCGCTCGCGCACCAGCACCCGCAGATCCTTGGCGAGTTCGGCATTGGAGTCGTCGATCGACTGGTTCTGGCAGACCATGCAGCGGAGCTTCGCCGAGATTGCCCGTGCGCGCGCCTCGAGCGCCGGGTCGGCAAGCACTTCGTCCGGATTGACCGCGAAGGTGGGCGCCAAGGAAGAGAGGCAAAGACAGAGCGCGAGAAGCAGACGGATCATTCGGCGGCTCCCAATGCAATCCGCGGGGCCCTCCTGGCGCGCGCCGGCGCGCCGACCCGCAAGCGTCGGTCGCTTAAGGAAACGATGCCGCCAGCCATCATGATCAGCGCCCCGCCCCATATGCACAGAATCAACGGTTTCCACCAGATGCGCACGACGATCCCGCCACCGGTCATCGGATCGCCGAGGGAAACATAGAGCTGGCTGAGGCCGAAGGTCCGAATTCCCGCCTCCGTCGTCGGCATCCGGCGTGCCGTATAAAGCCGCTTCGACGACCAGATTTCGGTGACCACGACACCACCCCGGCTGACCGTGAAATGGCCGGTTTCCTCGGTGTAGTTCGGTCCGCGACCCTGGCGCATGCCGTCAAACCGCAGGGCGTAGCCGCCGGCGTCCACCATCATTCCCGGCTTCATCTCGACGACTGTCTCGGTCTCGAAGGCGGTGACGGCGACGATGCCGATCAGCGTGACGCCGAGCCCCGCATGGGCAAGCGCGGTCCCGAAAGCAGAGCGCGGCAGGCCCGAAAGCCGCTTCCAGGCAACGTTGGCCGCCACTTTGCCGATACCCGAACGCAGGATCAGATCAGTAAGCGCGCCAACGATCAGATAAGCGCCGAGCGCGATGCCGAAGAGGGCGAGTACAGGGCCGCCGTTCATGGCGTAATAATAGGCCGCGCCGGCAAGAATTCCCACCGCAGCAGCAACGAACAAACGCTGCGCGACACCCGTGAGATCACCGCGTTTCCAGGCAAGCAACGGGCCGAAGGGAACTGCAAAGAGCAGCGGCAGCATCAACAGACCGAAGGTCATGTTGAAGAACGGTGCACCCACCGAGATCTTGTCTCCCGTCAGCGCCTCGAGCACCAGGGGATAGAGCGTGCCGGTGAGCACAGTCGCGGTCGCCGTCGTCAGGATGAGGTTGTTGAGAACGAGTGCACCTTCGCGCGAGATCGGCGCAAAGAGTCCACCGGATTTGAGGCGGGATGCCCGGAATGCAAAGAGCGAAAATGCGCCGCCGATAAAGAGGACGAGAATGGCGAGAATGAATATTCCGCGCGTCGGGTCGGTCGCGAAGGCATGGACCGACGTGAGCACACCCGAGCGGACGAGGAAGGTACCGAGCAGCGACAGCGAAAAGGTCATGATCGCCAGCAGAACGGTCCAGATCTTCAGCGCCTCACGCTTCTCCATCACCAGTGCCGAATGCAAGAGCGCCGTGCCCGCAAGCCACGGCATGAAGGAAGCGTTTTCAACCGGGTCCCAGAACCACCAACCGCCCCAGCCGAGCTCGTAGTAGGCCCAGTAGGAGCCCATGGCGATGCCGGCGGTGAGGAAGGTCCAGGCGGCAAGGGTCCATGGCCGTACCCAGCGCGCCCATGCCGCATCGATGCGACCTTCGATCAGCGCCGCGATCGCAAAGGAAAAACAGACGGAAAAGCCGACATAGCCGAGATAGAGCAAGGGCGGATGTATGGCGAGGCCGACGTCCTGAAGTACCGGATTCAGGTCCTTACCCTCTCCCGGCGCCGGAATGAGGCGGGCGAAGGGGTTGGACGTCAGCAGGACGAAGAGCGCAAAGGCCGCCGCGATCCAGGCCTGTACGGCGAGCACGGTCGCCTTCAACGTTTCCGGCAGGTTGCGGCCGAAAACCGCCACGAGGGCTGAAAAGAAGACGAGGATCAGCAGCCAGAGCAGCATCGACCCCTCGTGGTTGCCCCACACGCCGGAGATCTTGTAGATCAAGGGCTTCAGGGAATGCGAATTCTCCCAGACGTTCCGCACCGAGAAATCGGAGGTCA
This sequence comes from Sinorhizobium sp. 8-89, assembly GCF_030124325.1. Lineage (GTDB taxonomy): Bacteria > Pseudomonadota > Alphaproteobacteria > Rhizobiales > Rhizobiaceae > Sinorhizobium. The sequence continues at coordinate 524,048 of NZ_JASKLR010000001.1, read as the reverse complement.
CGTAGGCGAAAGTCAGCACCGCGAAAGAAAAGGCAACGAGCAAGGCGCAGACGAGTGCAGCACTCGATGCGAGTTCCATCAGCGCTCGGTCGCCACGCCGCGCTCCAACGATCGGCAGCATTGCCTGGATGAGCGCGGTCGCGAGCGCCAGCACCAGTGCATAATGTCCGAGTTCGATGATCATTGAATGTTTTCCTTGCCGCTGAGCGCGACGCCCTGGGCCTTCAGGCGGTCTGCAACATCCTTCGGCATATACGTCTCATCGTGCTTGGCGAGCACCGTATCCGCGACAAAGATCGGGCTATCTGCAACGAAAGCGCCTTCGGCCACGACGCCCTGTCCCTCGCGGAAAAGGTCCGGCAGGATGCCAGTATAGGTTACCGGCACCGTTCCCAGCGTGTCGGTCACATTGAAGGTGACCGTCTTACCCTCGCCACGCTTGAGCGATCCGGTTTCAACGAGACCTCCCAGACGGATACGCGTCCCAGGCGCAAGGCTCGCCTTTTCGAGATCGCCCGGAACATAGAAGTAGGCGACCGTCTGGCTGAAGGCGAACATGACCAGGAATGCGGCGGCAATCAAGAAGCTGACGCCACCGCCGATGATCGCCAGTCGTTTCTGCTTGCGTGTCATTTCTCTTCTCCGCCCGCGTCGATTTGGAGTTCGCGGCCGAGAGCCAGCAATTGCCTCCCCTGTTCACCAGTCGCCGGGAAGGCCTTCAGCCCTTGCTGTAGAGCGTCGCGTGCCTTGTCTCTTTGATCAAGCACAACGTGGGAACGGATCAGGCGCATCCATCCTTCGAAGTTTGCGGGATTTTCCTTCAGTTTGCTCGCCAGGCTGTCCACCATGCTGCGGATCATGGCCTGGCGATCGCCGGCGTCCATTTGCGCGGCCGCCGCCATATCCTCTGACGTCGGGTTTGCAGGCATCGTGTTGCCGGCAGGTGCCTGACCGGCGGACAGCTCCGCGATATGCTGGTTCACCAGCGGCAACCAGGGCGCATCGACGGGAGAATTGCCGGCAAGCTTGCGGAATGCGGCGAGCGCATCCTGCTGCTTACCTTCCTGCTTGAGGCCGAGAGCCAAGTAAAATTCCGAGCGCGGGTCATTCGGATCGAGGGCAAGCGACTTCTTCAGGGCCTCCTGCGCATCGGCCGTCACCAGGCCACCGGACTGCACGATCAACGCCTCCGCATAGCCGCCGAGTCTGGCGGGAGTCGGTCCGAGCAGGCGGATCGCGTGATCGTAGGCGGCAACGGCGTCATCGACCCGGCTGCTGCGCATGTAGATCGGCGCCAGCAGGTCCCAGCCCTTGCCATCGTCCGGGTTGACCGCGAGATGGTTCTCGGCCCTTGCAATCAGGATGTTGATGTCATCACCGGGATTGGCAAGCCTGGCCGCAAGCGGCTGCGCCGGCACGCCCGGGCTGCCGGTCACGAGATAGAGACAAAGCCCAACGGCGGGAAGACAGAGAAGAACGAACAGATGCGCAAGGCGGTTCGAGTGCAGACGTTTAGGGCCGCTCTCCTGGGTGGGAGCATCGGCGGCGCTGGCGGCAAGCAGCCGGCGCGCGATCTCGGCCCTGGCGAGTTCTGCGTTCTCACTGGTGATCAGGCCAGACTTCTGATCTCGCGTCACTTCCTCGAGTTGATCGCGATAGACCTCGATGTCATGGCTGTGGGGAGACGAAAGCGGCGCCGTTGCCCGCATCAAGGGGAGAACGAGCACGACAGCGACTGCCGCTGTCACAATAGCGACGAGGATCCAGAACAACATGCAGGGGAAATACTATGAGCCCCGTGTCATTCCAACTCGAAAACGGGCAATGACGGAGATTTGAGGCGTTTCGCCGCAAGGTGCCCTCGCGTATTTGACTGATTTGGCAGGTCGAAGACGCCGCGATCCTGCCCGGATGACACCGCTGGCTCAGGTCAGCGGCGTCCAGCTGCCATTAGGATTACGGCATGCCGCGCCGCGTGCCGTCGTCTGCTGCCCCTTGACAGTCACGGTGTGGCTGTATTGGCGGCAATTCTGTGAACCGACCTGATAGGGTGCCGCGGCAACGACGGAACCGCTGACGCCGCGTCCTTCCCAGACGACGGGCTGGCCGCCCGGTGCGGCCTCCAGCGCTCGGTACTCGGCCTCTAGCGCCCTCTGCCGATCGGATTTGCCGAGGTCGATACCATCGAGGCGCGCGATGACGCCACCCTGCAGAGCGGCGATATAGGACGTCGACGACGCACCTCGCGTTGCTGTCGCAGCAAGGCCCGAGACGGCGCCACGCTGGCCATTAGACGCAGTGCCGCAACCGGCCAGTGCGACGGCCGACGCGATGACGGCGATCCTACCGCTGGCGACAAAGGTTCGTGTCATTACTGCGTGGTTCCTCATGATCCCCCGACAACTCAACTCAACGCCCTTTCCGCCGTCCGAACATCCGGCGACGGACAGGTGGCACCCTCGTCGATTTTCTTTTTGCACTCCCCGGCGCATCAGGCAACCATACCCTCTAAAGGCATCGGCATTTTCAGCCCCGGTGTGGCCACTAAACCGCAGCCGGCAAAACGAGCTGGGCGCGCAAGCCGCCTTCGGCGCGTCGCGAAAGTTCGATCGTGCCCTGATATTCCCCGACAATCTCGCTGACGATCGAAAGTCCAAGCCCCGTGCCTGGCTTGCTTTCATCAAGCCTCTTGCCACGCTTCATTGCCAAAGCGATCTGGTCCGGGTCGAGCCCGGGACCATCGTCATCGACGTCGAGCACGATCCAGTGCCGGCCCTGATCCTTGCCGCGTACGTCCTCGGGAGCGGGGTGGACGCTCAACCAGACCTGATCGCGTGCATGCCGCGCGGCGTTTTCGAGCAGATTGCCGACGGTTTCCTCGACGTCCTGCTGCTCCATCGCCAAAATCAATCCCTGCGGACTGATCGACAGGCTGAACTGCTTTTCCGGATTGAGCCGTCGCATCACCCGGACAAGCCGTTCAAGCGCGGGCTGGGCCTCTGTCCGTGCGAGGATCGAGCCCCGTTGCGCGGCGATGCGCGCGCGGCTGAGGTAGGTTTGCACCTGGGTCTGCATTGCATCCACCTGCGTCTTCACCAGATCCCCATGAGGCACCTCCAGCACGCGCGCTTCGTTGAGCAGCACGGCGATCGGCGTCTTAAGGGAATGGGCAAGGTTGCCAACCTGCATGCGCGCCCGCTCGATGATGCGGCGATTGCTGTCGATCAGAGCGTTAACCTCGTTGGCAAGCGGCTGGATCTCGCGCGGGAACGCGCCGTCCAGGCGCTCGCTCTCGCCCGCCCGGATCTTTTCGAGCGACCGGCGCACCTGGTCGAGAGGCTTGAGGCCGAACAGAATGGTCAGCGCGTTGACGCCAAGGCCGCCGAGACCGAAGATCGACAGCGCGATGGTGAGGTTGCGGGTGAAGCGATCGATATCCGCTTCCAGCACGTCGCGATTGCCCGCGACGCGGAAGCGGGCGGCATGCCCCTGAATGTCGAGCACGACTTCGGTTTCGGCCACCTCGACCTCGTTTCCGAACGGATCCTTGGTTGTATAGAAGCGCTCGTAGCGGATATCGAAGGGAACCTCGTCGACACTGGCGATCGGCAGTTTGGCGGAGCCGAGTGACGTCGACAAGAGCGGCGGCGTGTCAAATTCGCCGATCGGCTCGACAATCCAGTACCACCCTGTTTGCGGCTGGGAGAAACGCAGGTCGCCGAGTTGCGGACTTCCGGCCAGAACGGCCTTCTCGTTGACGGAAATCGAGTTGATGACGTTGTAAAGTTGCGCGCGCAACAGATCCTGAAAACCGCGCTCCGACCCCTGTCTGTACAGGGCGGAGATAACCACTCCGATCACAACGAGGGCGACAACGGCCCAAACGGTCGAAACCGCCAGAACGCGGGCCGTGAGCGATCTAATTGCCATTGCCGGGCGCTTGCATGCGATATCCGAGACCGCGAACCGTTTCGATCAGGTCGTTGCCGATCTTCTTGCGCAATCGCCCGATGAACACTTCGATCGTGTTGGAATCCCGGTCGAAATCCTGATCGTACATGTGCTCGACCAGCTCCGTGCGCGATACCACCTGCCCCATGTGGTGCATCAGGTACGAAAGCAGACGGAATTCGTGCGACGTGAGCTTCAGCGGCACGCCACGGACGGTCGCCTTGGAGCCCTTGGTATCGAGCCTCACCGGCCCGCAGACGATCTCGGAACTCGCATGTCCCGCGGCACGACGGATCAATGCCCGGATGCGGGCAAGAACTTCCTCCACATGGAAGGGCTTGGCGACATAGTCATCGGCGCCGGCGTCGATACCGGCCACCTTGTCGCTCCAGCGGTCGCGAGCAGTCAGGATCAGGACCGGCATGGTCTTGCCGTCGCCGCGCCATTTTTCGAGGACAGTGATGCCGTCCATTTCCGGCAGACCGATATCGAGGATCACCGCATCATAAGGTTCTGCATCGCCAAGATAGTGGCCCTCTTCACCGTCGAAGGCCTGATCGACGACGTAGCCGGCTTCTTTCAATGCGTCGGCCAGCTGCCTGTTCAGGTTGGCGTCGTCCTCGACTATCAGAATGCGCATCTGCGTTCATTTCCCTTGCTCGTAGGTCACCCGCAAGCAGCCTACATCGGCACTTTCACCGTTACCTTCTTCGGCCGCCCACCGTTACCCGGGATGAGCACCGTGATCACGCACTGACCGTCGGATGTCGGCTGGGCGGAGAGCAGCTCTCCACCCGTCTCGGCAACCACTTGCGCGGCGGCAGCGCTGCAATCGCCAGCCGCGCGGACAACAGCCGAAGGCATGTTGATGACGGGCGGCGAGAAGCCCGCGAGACCTGCGGCAAGCGCGGCTATGATCACTGGTGAAGACATGAACGCACTTTCGACTTGGGAAGCATCATGGCAAAATCATTAACCGATACAGGCTGAATGGCAAATGAATGTCGGATGCTGAGGCCGTGCAGCATACACCAGAAAAACGACCATAGATTGCAGCGATTCCTCCGGCCACGAAAGATTGCCCGGCGTGACCGGGGCCGCTTTCGCCGATTGTCGCACTCAGTGTTTTTTAAGGCCTGCCGGGCGAATGTTACAGCGCCGCGCGTCCTGTCGGACGCGCAAAGCACACGGCAGCAACATGAATCGCGACTGAACCGTGCCCCCCTCATTCGAAAGGGCAGGAACACTGCGCTTTAGCAGTCGTGGATTCGCGATTCTTCTGAGTCGCTTACGAAAGTTTTTTCACGAATTGAGTCCAATCTTTCAGAAGTTGCGTCAGCGAATGCGAACGTGAATCCGCGTCATGGTCGTGGACCTGAAAAACGTCATTTTCCCGTGCCCACGCCAGCTTTAACGCGGCGATTCTTCACCGAAGGCTGCCAGGACAAATTTGTGGATCAGCCGGAGATTAATCGATTTAAAGATTTTTCAATCGTTTAAATGATTTAAACCACTGATTTACATCGCATTTATGATGTGAAATGGTTTTGCATCCTTGAACCGTCACGAACCAGGAGAAACGGATGCAGACGTTCGCGAACAAACAGCCCGCACCACCGCAATCCAGGATTCCGCAATCGCTTCTCGATCGCTTCGAGAACGAGTGGCGCGAGATGCGCACGGTTGGCGAACCTGCACCAAAGCCCGTTCCGCCTGCAGAATGATGCCCTGCACCGCTGAGGCGAATGCCGTTCGTCCAGCGGTGCCACCTTTGAAAAACGGCGGCCGAACGCTTCCTGGCATCGACAACAGAGCCGTCGCGGCCTTTTTGTCAATCCGCAATTCCATGCTACTCTTCCACCATGCTGACCGAAGAGATCGAAAAGCTGGCGCTCAGTCTGCCGGGAACGCAAGAGAATGCCCATTTCGGAACGCGGGATTTTCGCGTGGGCAAGCGGATTTTCATGTCCCTGCCGGAGGCGGGTCGCGCGGTCTTCAAGTTCACGCCCGATCAGCAGCGCATGTTATTGGAAATGGAGCCCGGAGTTTGCGCCGCGGTCCCGGGCGGCTGGGGAGAGCGCGGGTGGACGTCGTTCTATTTCGTCGACGCTGACGAGGAGCTTATCCGGCAGTCCATGGAAACCGCGTGGCGCAACGTCGCACCGAAGAGCCTCGTGAAGAAAAACGGCGGCATTTGATAGGACCGCATTCTGCGCCGCCTCCGCCTGAGTAACAACTCTTGGCGCCAACTCTTTGAAACTAATCAATTCCGGACGGAACACCGTCATCGCGAGTTTCTTCAGCGGGCGGTTTCCAGTCCCACTTCCAGCGGCCATGTAACCAGGTAGTCTTCGTAATCTTCAACATCGATGCCGTCTTCCGCGACAGTGCGCCCGCGTACGGATATTCCTGCCGCATGTACGGTTTCCGGGTCGCCGGAAACGAGCGGATGCCACCAGTAGAGATCCCTCCCCTCGCCGATCAGTCGATAGGCGCAGGTCGGCGGCAGCCATGAGATCTCATGCACAACCTTCGGTGTCAGCTGGATGCAATCCGGTACGGTCGCCTGCCGGTTGTCGTAATCCTTGCAACGACAGCTTCCCCCGTCGAGCAGCGTACACCGAATCGACGTCCAGGCGATCTCGCCCGTATCCCAATCCTCGAGCTTGTTCAGACAACAGAGCCCACAGCCGTCGCAGAGGCTTTCCCACTCGGCATTGCTCATTTCTTCAAGGCTTTTGGTTTTCCAGAAAGGCATTTCGCCCATCATGTCACACTTTCGTCTGTTCCCATGCCGACATGGAACATTTACAGAAAATTGCCGGTTTTTTAAGGCCGGCAGCGCGATATGCAAGTAGATTGGAAATTCGCCCCGTGCAAATATCGTTGTGGGGCAGTCAACCTTCGGGACAAGAACGCCGTGCAGGAACCGAGGAAAGAGGACAACCGGCCGAAGAGGCGACACATCTTTCTCAGAATCGATTCCTGGATCGACTCGACGGTGTGGAATGCCGGATTCCGGCTGGCCGAATGGTGGGAAGAAACGACCATCTTCTTCCGGCGCTTTCGCATGCGCGGCTGGAAAAGGGCACTTTTCGAAGTGCTCGGCGAAACGGCGACGTGGGGGACGGCGGGTTCCGTGCTGATGCTGGCCTTGGCCTTGCCGGCTTTCGAGGAAACCAAAGGCAATTGGCGCGCCCAAAGCGACTTTGCCGTTACCTTCCTCGACCGCTACGGCAGTGAGATCGGCCACCGCGGCATCATCCATGAGGACTCTGTTCCGATCGACGAACTGCCGGATCATCTTATCAAGGCCGTTCTCGCCACCGAGGATCGGCGTTTCTTCGATCATTGGGGCATCGATTTTCTCGGCCTGGCACGAGCCATGACCGAGAACGCCCGGGCAGGCGGCGTGGTCCAGGGCGGCTCGACACTTACCCAGCAGCTTGCCAAGAACCTGTTCCTGTCGAACGAACGCACGATCGAGCGCAAGATCAAGGAGGCCTTCCTCGCCGTCTGGCTGGAATGCAACCTTTCAAAGAAGGAAATTCTGCGCCTCTACCTCGACCGCGCCTATATGGGCGGCGGCACTTTCGGAGCAGCGGCGGCCGCGCAGTTCTATTTCGGCAAGGCAATCACCGATGTCAATCTCGCCGAATCCGCGATGCTTGCCGGTCTCTTCAAGGCGCCGGCCCGCTATGCGCCGCATGTGAACCTGCCGGCAGCACGCGGCCGCGCCAACGAGGTTCTCACCAACATGGTCCAGGGCGGCCTGATGACCGAGGGCCAGGTGATTGCCGCCCGCCTCACGCCTGCAACGGTGGTCGACCGCGCCCAGGTGAAGGCTCCCGACTTCTTCCTCGACTGGGCTTTTGACGAAGTGCAGCGTATTGCCGCGCCATTCGCGCAGCACTCGCTTATCGTGCGCACGACGATCGACATGGGTCTGCAACACGCAGCCGAGGATTCGGTCGAGTCGAGTCTTCGGCAGTATGGCGAAAGCTACAATGTGAAGCAGGGCGCCCTCGTCATGGTGGAAAACGGCGGTGCCGTACGTGCCATGGTCGGCGGCCGCGACTATGGCGAAAGCCAGTTCAATCGCGCAACCCGGGCACTGCGGCAGCCGGGCTCCTCCTTCAAGGTCTATACCTACGCCGCGGCGATGGAAAAGGGGATGACGCCGGAGACGGTGGTCGTCGACGCGCCAATCACGTGGCGCGGCTGGTCGCCGCAGAACTACGCCCGCAAGTATGCCGGCCGGATCACCTTGATGAACGCGCTCGCGAGATCAATCAACACCGTGCCTGTCCGCCTGGCCAAGGACAAGCTCGGCACCGAGATCATCGCCGCCACCGCGAAGAGGATGGGTGTCGAAACACCTATCCGCACCGACAAGACGATGCCGCTCGGCACCTCGGAAGTGACCGTGCTCGACCAGGCGACCGCCTACGCTGTCTTTCCTGCGGGCGGCCTGCAGTCGCGACGTCACGGCATCAGCCAGATTCTCAACTATGACGGCGACATTCTTTATGATTTCGGCCGTGATGCACCGCCGGCGCGACGGGTCTTGAGCGAGCAAGCGATCTCGTCGATGAATCGTATTCTCACCCAGATTCCAGTGATGGGCACCGCACGGCGGGCGGCCCTCGACAACGGCATCGTCACCGGCGGAAAAACCGGGACCACGCAGGCCTATCGCGATGCCTGGTTCATCGGTTTCACCGGCGACTACACGACCGCTGTCTGGTTCGGCAATGACGACTATACGTCGACCAACGAGATGACAGGCGGCTCCCTGCCGGCCATGACCTTCAAACGGCTGATGGATTATGCCGAACAGGGCATCGAGCATCGCGCGATACCCGGCATCGACAACCCGCTTCCCGACGCGGCCAAGGAGCCGGAAGCGGTGGCGGATGCCAAGCCCGATGAAAATGCACTTCCGCCGCTTGTTCGCCCTCGCTCTCTCTCCGCCGAGGTGACCAGGCTATTGAAAGCGATCGGCGCGACGTTCGAAAAAGCCTCCCCGCTCAAAGCGCCCGAGAAGAGCTCCCGCAGGGTCGCAGTCCTTGAGACGCCAATGGACAATCCTCCGAACCGCATCACGACGAATGCCACAAACCATTGACTTTGCGGCTACAAATTCGTTCCTTGACGAATGAAGATCATGCTTTCGCAAATTGCCAGGCAAACGAGAATAGAGCCGCTCCTTGTTTCGCATCCCCCTCCTTGTCGCTCTTGCTCTGATCGTCGCCTTTGGCGGCGGGATCACCTCGGCTGTCTGGGCGCTGAAGGCGACCGTCGGCTTCGGTTCGATTGCAATCGGTCCCTGGGTCGCATTCCCCGAGGCGCAGACCGCCTCGGCGGACCCCTACGCAAAGGCGCACCGCGCCCGGGCCGGCGAGCTGCTCTTTGGCGGCGCAGAAGGGCTTATCTTCACTGCTGCAACCGACGACAGCGGCGCCCGCCTGTCGGCCAACTGCTCTTACGATATCTCGGGCATCACGCCGCCTGCCCGTTTCTGGAGCCTCTATGCGACGACGTCCGAAGGGGCAACCTTGCAACCCGGCCCGGATCTGCCTTCGGCAGTAAACTCCTGGACTGTGCTGCGCGCTGAAGACAGCAGTTTCGTCGTTCACGCTTCGCCGGTCGCTCACCCGGGAAATTGGCTCGCGATCCGCCACCGCGGCAGTTTTAAACTCGTGTTGACGCTGCTCGATACACCGACGGCCGGCTCGTCCGGGTTGATCGATCTTGCGATGCCGAAGATCGTCAAGACGGGATGTGAAAATGCGTAGCACGCTGTTCGCCGTTCTCGTCGGGCTGTTTGGTGCGGCGCTGCTGCATATCGTGATCGTGCTCGCCCTGCCGCAATTCACCGGCCGGGACGCCTATACGCGCGTGCTCGGCCTCCTCGAGATGGACAGTTTCTTTCCACTGACGGCGGAGCCGGGGGTAACCGGGCTCGACAACAGTGATCCCTATCTGCGGACTGCCGTCTGCAGCTTTTCGATTGCGGAGGCGCCGGCGCGTTTCATCGCCCGCGGCGCGGTGCCGTTCTGGTCGCTCTCGGTCTTCGACAGCAGCTCGAACGAGGTGTTCAGCATGAACGATCATACCGCTGTCAACGGCAGTCTCGATCTGGTCGTCGCCACACCTATCCAGCTTGTCGAATTGCGCAAGTCGCCGCCGGAGACGCTGGCTCAATCTATCATGATCGAGATGAAGGACGACGAAGGCTATGCTGTTCTGCGAGCCCTGGCCCCGCTCGAGAGCTTCGAGGAACAGGTACACAATTTTCTGACAGAGTCGAGCTGCGAGCCGTTCCGGCGCTAGGGCCAGGAAAAGTATGTAACGGTTTTCTGTCCACAATTACGTATTTTCAATGCGTTAGGTCATCTCACTGTTCAATGAAAGCAAACGAGCTCCGCAAAGCCAGAGCGTCCGGCCTCGACCCGAGGCTTTTCGGATCGCGGTCTGGTCTCAAAGTTTGGTGGAGGTGCCCGGCATACCGGGTTTTGAGGTGACGACTTTGCTCACGCGGCTGCACCCGCGCGGGCGGCAATGCCGCACGCCGCAATGAACTACTGCTTCTTGATCCGCCGTCCTGCCGGTGCGTTAGGCTGTGGTCCGCGACCGTCGAGACGCTCGTAGCGGATACCTGTAAACAACAGCACAGTGGCGCTGCCCGACTTCACAGGCGGCCTTCGCGGCCTTTGGACCTTGCGATCCTGCATTCTGATTACGTCTGCCATGCTCGTCTCCGTATTTCCATGAGACGGATGAACTACCGTACCGATTTCACCCTGCCCGCCGTGGGGCTGACGCATTTTCCAAAGGCTGAGTTCCCTGGACAGACGCGCCCTTCTCATCTGCTCCTTCTTCCGGTTACCCGGACGTTGTTTCGGTTCATATCAGATGCCAAACCGATGATAGCCGGTCCATCCCGATTGAGCCATAGCCTAGTTAACACTATCTTAAACTCATCGTGCTCCGCCCCTTTTCGGTGCTCTATTCCTGTGACGGCACACGTGCCCGTGCCGATAGTCGACTTGCATACAGGTATGTCTGGGAATTGTGGTCAGCGCCTTGCGAGCACTCCGAACAGGAAGGCAACGCCCGCGACCGTCAGCAGGGTCGAGATCGGTTCCTCGCGGACGCGTTCCCGCACGCGCTCCGTCATCAACTCTGCTTCTCCCTGCACGACCGCCCTGGCACCGGTGCCGATTGCCGAAACCGACTCCGACAGCCGAGCAATCTCGGTTCTGAGGTCTGCGATCTGCGCCTCCAATTCCGCCTGCGCAACCGCAGTGCGCGCTTCAGCATCCGCTTCCGCCCCGACGGCTGCCAACTTCTTCTCCGCCATTTCGTCGCTCCTTATCTTCGCGCGATGTCAACGCGCCGAAACTGGATTTGGTTCCCGCCCGGGGCAACGCAAATAGAGCGAACAAAAAGGGCGGGGCGGCAATTTCCGCCCCGCCCCTTCAAATCGTGTCAGACCTTCTCTCTATCAGCATGTCGCGCTCCGACCTCCGGCCGCGCCCGCGATCGCCAGGAGGGCTGCGCACCTCAGTCGTTCTCACACGAGACGTCGTTGAACTCACACTCCGGAACCCTTCTGATTTCATCGCGTCCGGCGTCGCGCAGTTGGCGCTCGCCCTCGCGCCTGCGGACGCCTCGATAATTCGCATCGAACCCGTCGTCCCATTGCGCATCGTCGCGATCACGGTCCCATTCCCGGCGCTCCTCGCTCACCTGCCCGCGTTCCCACTCGCGACGATCCCACGCACGCTGCCGCTGCCAGTCTCGCCGGTCCCTTTCCTCGGTCCAATCGGCACCACGGCGCCAGCGATCACGGTCACGATAGAAGTCGCGGCCCCGGTAATTGCGATCCCAATAGCGATCGAATTGAAAGACGACCGTAGGGATCCCGAGGGGACGATAGTATTCCGGCTCCAGATAAACCCTGTTGCTGCGGTAGACGGCCTGCACATATCGGCCGGCAACCCACCCACGCCCGCCGTAGAACGAAACATCGCACCAGGGTAGGTCCGCCAGGCAGCCGTGGATTTCCACCGATTCGCCGGCGGGGATGACGGTCACGGCCGGATAGCGTGTGCTCGGCCCGGATCGCATGTTGACGTTGGCGGTGGCAAAGCCTCCCGCAGCTTGGGCAACCGCGGGGACGAGGAAGAGCGCACAAACAGCCGCCGCCCGAAAAAACGCATTTTTCACAGATCTATCTCCCATACGAGGCCAACCTTCGGCCCCTTCGGCGGGCACCAGCCCTTCACCGATCTGCGGATCAAATAGAAGAGCATGTGGAGTTTTTAAGGCTGAACGCGGCCCCGGAATGCCACCTCTGTGGATCGAGCAAAATTCCGCGTCGCCACCACAGCGCCGCAAGCCTGAATAAAGCCCCAACGTCCATAGTTAATGCTACGCTAACGTTTTAGATCTATTTTGAATGACGTGTGCCGTTCCGGGCCATCGGCGATGGCGATCGTGTTTTGCGTGCAAGGATCAATTGTGACGAACCGGTTTCGTGAGTTGGAAAGGCCGCAGACGGGGCGACTGAAGGACGTCGTGCTGATGGCGACCGTCACCGGCTTCGAGAGCCTTCGCATCCCGCGCAAGTCGGACATGAAGCAGTTTGCCGAGTTGTTCGAACCGTTGTTCCTTGCCTCCAGCAACGAGGCCCGTCGTCAGGCGGCCGCCGCGCTTTCACAGTGTGCGCATGTGCCCGAGCCTGTCGCCCTGCTGATCGGCAGCATGCCGATTTCCATCGCGGCTACCTTCCTGACCCGGTCCAAGGCAATTTCCGATCGGGTGCTGATTTCCATCATCCGCCGGCAAGGACCGGCCCATGCCGGCGCAATCGCGCGCCGGGAAAGTCTCTCGCCCTCGGTAGTCGATGCCCTGGTCGAGCATCATCAGGCCGGGCATCCGAGCGCCCAGTCCGGCACGGGAGCGAATCAGTCGGAAACAAACGCCGCAGTTGCATCGGCGCCGGCCGAGGAGAGCTCCCCCTCCGATCGCATCGCCCGCGAAGACAAGCTGCGCGAGGAAATCAAGGCATTGGTGCGGGCTGAACCGCGGGAGGGCACGTCGCTCATTCGCCCGATCGACGAACTCCATCAGGCGTTGCTCACGCGATTTGCCCGCAACGGCGAAGCGGTTCTCTTCGCGAATGCTCTCGCCGACGCACTGCAGTCGAGCCGCGCGCTTGCCGAGCGGATCCTCTTGGACGTTTCCGGCCAGCAGCTCGCCGCAGCGCTTTCTGCGCTCGACTTCCCCGCCGGTGAAATGGGTGCTCTCCTCGAGGCGCTCTATCCCGATCTTTCCGACAGGCTCGGTGGCGGCACTCGCGCTACAGCCTTGATTGGGACCGTTGCGAGGAAAGCCAGCATCGAACGGGTGGAGTCCTGGCTGCGTGCGGATGGTCATGGCGGCGCCGAGCGGGTGCGCCATGAGGCCCATCTCGCCGACAACCGTGTCTCCGATCCTCGTCAGCAGGACGCTCGCCCGGCCATCGGCCATCGCAGCACGGCCCAGCCCGTGAGAGGCTTCGGCATAGGGTAAGTCATGGAACTCTACTGACAGGCGGCGGCGTTATCGCCGGGGATCGACGTCGTTGGCCACGATCTCGAACAGCCCATCGCAATCGTCCAGTTCGATCTCTACAATCCAGCAATCAGGATCGAAGCGGATCTCCGAGGAAAGCGCACTGTCGACGCGTTCCGCATCGGTATTCTGCAGCCGCATTTCGAACTTGCGGCCCGGATTGGCTTCCTCCTCGAAGAAGTTCTGCGGCGCGGGCGCGTAGAGGCTCTCCAGCCCAAGCCGCGAGCGCTGACGGATAAAGATTGCACCCGCCTCTTGCGCGCCCTTGCGCAGCACGGCGGCATAGCCACCGAGCGCAAAGACGCGGCGCAGCAGGGAGGATACGAAGATATCGGATTTCAGGCGCATTCAAGGCTGATACACGCGAGATCACCCGCATGCAATTGGCCGGCAAATCGCCGCCAGCCGATAAAAGTCACCAGTTTAGACGTCGGTGCGGTTCAAAGGGCGCCGATTTCCTTGAGCTTCTTGAGAACCTTCGCATTGGGTTCACCCGTCTGCGGCAGGCGATAGTGCTTCTCGAAATGCCGGATGGCAGCGCGCGTTTGGTCGCCAGCAACGCCATCGACCACGATGTCGGCATAGGCAAGATTGCTGAGCCCCTTCTGAATGTTCACCACCAGTTCGCTCGAGACAGGAATCTCGGCCCGAGGAAGGAGCGTCTTGTCCTCTTCGGCGGTACGGATCGCCACAGCGACGGGATCGACCTCGGCGGGCGCGGTCTTGGGATCCGAATAAGGACGATCGGCAGGAGTGACGACAGCGCGCCCCGAATTGTCCGCCGCACGCAGCGCCTGCAGTAGATCGCTGCTCGCTTCGCCGGTTTGCATGCGCCCGGCCTGCTTTTCAAAGCGAAGGATCGCGGCTGACGTCTTCGGGCCGCTCCGCCCATCCGGCGCTCCCTCATAAAGACCGAGGCGCGCCAACTCTCTCTGAATGTCTGCGGTAAGGGTCGAGGCGGACGCATGCGCGGGCGACGCCGTTTCCACCTGCCCGCGCTGCCGTTCGGTCGGTTCGCCCTGAGCAGCTGCCGCGCCTTCACGTTCGATGACGAAGGTCGTTACGTTGCGCGGCTCGACCGGCTCACCATTGGCAGCCGCCAGACGCTCGGCAACTTCAGGGCCGACCAGCGGGACGCGGGTGCGCAGGAGCGGCGACGGGTGCGCGCCATGCTGATACCACATGGCGTTCGCCGCAACGAAGCTGAAGACGACGATGAAGGCAGCCGATCCGCCAGCGCCAACAGGGTGGCGCGCCATCATTCTGCCGGCAAACGCAAGCCCGCGAGCACCAGCGGCCAGGCCGCGCAACGCGAGACCCGGTCGAGTGTGCGCCGCCCTTTTCCGCTCAGGCTGTTTGCGCTTGCGCGGAGCCATGTCCCCGGTCCTTGTTCATTCCCTCGCCTTGAAGACCGATATCCCGCACACGCGTCGTCCCTTCGCCGCGCTCTTTAAGCCGCGGCGGGAATTCCACCGTGACGGGAATGCTCGTTTGCTCCTGTTCGCCGTTCGCAATGCCGGATCCGTCACGCGGGATCGAAATGACGATGACCGTCCCCTCGCCTTCGGAACTGCGGATCGAAACATTGCCCCCGTGCAGTGTGACTAATCCCTTCACCAAAGACAATCCGAGCCCAGTACCCTCATAACGGCGCGTATAGTCGTTCTGAATCTGGACGAAAGGTTGGCCGAGCATCTGCAGTTTGTCTTCGGCAATGCCTATCCCCGTGTCGCTCACGGTGAGCTTCAGCATGGCACCCTCGCTTTCGGCGTCGATGGTGACCAGTCCCCCCTGATCGGTAAACTTAATCGCGTTGCCGACGAGGTTGATCAATATCTGCTGAAACGCGCGTTGATCGGCATTGATTTCGCCAACCGCACGGGTGACGCGGCTTGCTAGCCTTACGCCCTTTTCGCGCGCCTGATGGGAAAGCATCGCCTCGCAAGCGGCAACGGCATCGGCCACGCGGAAGGGCTCCGGAATAAGCTCGTAGCGGCCGGCCTCTATCTTGCTCATGTCAAGCATCGTGTTGACGACGGACAGGAGGTGGGCGCCGGACTTGTGGATTAGCGAGACATATTCGCGCTGCCTGTCGTTCTCCAGCTTCCCGAAATATTCGCCGGCGAGAACATCCGAAAAGCCGAGGATGGCGTTGAGCGGAGTGCGTAACTCGTGGCTGACAGCCGCGAGAAAACGAGTCTTCGCATCATTTGCCGACTCGGCATACGCTGCCTTGGCGGCCGCCTCCTCCCGTAGCCGGGCCTCCTCGGAGACGTCCCGGGATTGGACGACGATAGCCGTCAGCCGGTCCTCGGCGTCCCGAGCCGGTGTCATCTCACAACGCATGTGCACAAACTGTGCTCCCTCGGCGGGCGCCGACAGCCTCTCAAGGCGGATATCGACCGCCGACCTCTCGCCATTCTGGCGCAGCGCATCGATTGCGCGCAGAAAGGTAATCCGATCGGAGACGTGGATCTGCTCGATGAACCCGCGACCGCAAGGATCGCGCATCAGAGTCAGATACTCAGCAGCATCGCGACCGTGAACGGAGAGGACGTTGCCGCGCAGGTCATGAACCGTGACGAGACCGGAGAAGAGATCGTAAGCCGCTGAAAGATCGGCAGGCGCCATGGTGATCTTGGGCTGTCCACCAGCATATGACTCCAACGAGGGGTCCCCCGCAATGGCAGCGGCCGAGGCCAACAGCGATGCCGAAGCCCAGAGCGCGGTTCCCACCGGCAAGGCGGCGGAAACCGGCAGCACAACCATCAGCGCCAGCGGCACGACCGGCAGAGCCGTCAGAGAGACGGCCGCGACCGCACGTAGACGCCTGAAGTCACGGTGCGGCAGCCACGCGGCGGCAGCTTCATCCACGCGGGATGCCCATCTGCCAGCCATGTCACGCAATACACTCACGCTTTGCCCTGCCACCTTTGTTGTTTCTTTCGAGCCGATCCGGAACGCCTGTTACGCTTTCGCAGGAGGTTTGGCCGGGCTGTCTCGTGATGGTCCGAATCTCGCATCCCCGACTTAATGAAAGAATAAACCGGCCACCGGCGAGCGGTCGCCAAAAGAGCGAAAAATCCTGTTTTGGAGCAATTCCGGTGAGCTTCGTTCCTTGTGGTTAACGAGGCGTAAGCGACGGATTTCCGTAGATTTTCCGGTTCCTGTTAACAATTTGGGCGGAGCATCGAAGGCCCATCGCCCGCGCCACGGGCGGTCGATGCCGCGAGCCTTGCCACGGACCTTAACGGCATTCGCTAAAATTTGATGTAAATGCAGTCTTCGGTACCGGAATCGCGCATTTCATTAAAATTCGAGACAAATTCCACTAATTTTGGAAAAGCGCCCTTGTGATTCCCACTCTAAAGTCTGTGTCAACACACGGAGGAGCCGGACGCGTGATGGTTCCGAACGTGAGCAGATGCAAGCGGGCGCGTGTAGATACTTTGCGTCCGGGACTGCCGACAAGCCAAACCGGCTAAAAGACCGGAAACTGCGGCAGCCGAACAAAGGATGGGCAGAACATGTGGTTTCTCGTCAAGGCAGCATTCTGGTTTTCTCTGGTTCTCGTCCTCCTGCCGTTCCTCGATCCCTCGAGCACGGAGAAGCTGCAGCACGGACCGAAGGTGGAGATCGGCGACACCTTCTCCGCGGCCAACCAGGCGTTCCAATATATCAGCGCCATCTGCGTCCAGAAGCCCGACGTCTGCGAGAAAGGCGCCGAGACTTTCGTTGCGCTCGGCCACCGTGCCCGTGAGGGCGCGCGAATCGCCTACGAATTCCTCGACACACAGTTCGCGGAGACCGGTTCCGGCGCGCCCGACGCCAAGATCATGACGGGAACGGTCGCCCCCGCGGACAATTTGCATGAAGAAGCGATCGAGGGTGCGCCGACCTTCAAGCGCACGCCGGTTCCGGAGAAGCGTCTCGATCCCGACGCCGCCCGAGCCCAGTAACAGCGCTTCGACAGCCGTATACCGTGAAGTTCCAACTGCCTGATTAGCCGTCCCGTTTCGGCCGCCGCGAGGGGTTCATCCTTCGCGGCGTTTCTTTATGAACGGAATGGGACGAAGTCGTGAGTCCCGACGTCGTGCGGCGCGCCGTCCCGGCCGCTTATCAGCGCTGCGCTTCCCATCGCTGCAAATGGCGATGTTCACGCCCGAAATGCTATTGGATGTTCTCTTTGCCCCCTGCATCTCCTATATGAAGGGGTGAAAGAGACCCCGATGACCCGGAGGGCACGGGATCAAGCAAGGCGCGACTCTCGCGCGGCGACAGCCGGCCGCGAAAAGGTGCCGAGAATCGGACGGACCATGACTTCACTTGACCAGATCATCGACGACTTTTCCTTCCTCGACGAGTGGGAGGACCGCTACCGCTACGTAATCGAGCTGGGCAAGAGCCTGCCGGAGATGCCGGAGGCGCTGCGGACGAGCGAGAACAAGGTGCAGGGCTGTGCGAGCCAGGTGTGGCTTGTGACGCACACGGCCGGTGATCCGGGGAACCCCGTCCTCACCTTTGAAGGGGAATCCGACGCCCATATCGTCCGAGGTCTCGTGGCGATCGCTCTCGCCATCTACTCTGGCAAACGTGCCTCCGAAATCGCCAAGCTCGACGCCCTCGAGGTCTTCGGCAAGATCGGCCTTATCGAACATCTGTCGGCGCAGCGCGCCAATGGCCTGCGTTCGATGGTCCGGCGAATCAAGAGCGAGGCGGAAGTCCGGCTCGCAGCCTGAGACCGCTCGGTGTCACTCAGTCAGAGCCCGTAACGAAAAAGGCCGGGCTCGTGCAGCCCGACCCTTTCCCCGAGATGAAATCCAGCACGCTCGTCAATGCGCAATTCCGGACGGAAAACGATTACGCTTCCTGGAATTGTTCCACGGCATGATTCCTTAAAAATCATGCAGCAATTCAAAATGCTACAGCGACCTTTGCGTGTCCAATTCGGCGCGCGGCGCTGTAACAGGGATTCACTTGCCGCGGCGCTTGCGACGCTGTCCGAGGCCCATCTCCTTCGCGAGGCGCGAACGGGCTTCCGCATAGGCGGGTGCAACCATCGGGTAGTCCGCGGGCAGATCCCATTTTTCGCGATACTCTTCCGGCGAAAGATTGTGATGGGTCATCAGATGGCGCTTCAGCGACTTGAACGTGCCGCCGCATTCGAGGCAGGTGATCTGATCATCCTGAACCGACTTGCGCACAGAAACGGCAGGCTTCGGCTTCTCGACCGGAACCACCACCGGAGCAGGAGCCGTCGTGTTGTTGAGCGCCGAATGAACATCGGCTATGAGCGTCGGAAGCTCGGCAACCGGAACCACGTGATTGCTTACATAGGCGGCAACGATTTCCGCCGTCAACTCAACCAGGAGTTCATGGCTCGCGCCGGGCGTGGTTTCTATCATTTTTTTCTCCTATCGGAATCCAGCAACAAATCTGAAACAATGTTTCAGAGGGAGGAATTCGCGAAAATGCCGCCGAACAGCGCCGGCTGCCTTGGAATTGACCGATAACTGCACGGCGAGGACCAATGTTCTGCCGCAACATCAAGGCTCGAATTGAGATAGCGAAACCCGTCACCAAGGCATCCAGACAACCGACACCTCAAAGCAACGGATAATATTCACAACTCAAGCTGGAATTTCAGTTCAAAGTATTTTCCACGACGACACTTTGCATTTACTGCATTAACACTGATCGTCGAAAAGTCCAAACATAATTTTATGGTACCGCAGCAACTTTATTCCGAACTGCTAAAATTGTCACCGCGCGTGGTATTGTTCTGAAATACAGACACAGCAACGACGCCGATCAAAGCCGCCGCGCCTCTTCCTTTTGCGGAAGCTGATCTATTACCGACAGTTTCGTCAGTCTGTAACCCGCCTGGTGCGCGGCTTTGGCCAAGAGATGGGCGGAGATCGGCGCCGTCAGGATGAAGAACACAAAGCCCGCAAGCGCACGCACGAAAATCGCGCCGTCAAGAGAATGCAACCCAGCGGCAAGGAGCAGCAGGCCGGAACCGATGGTGCCCGCCTTCGACGCCGCATGCATGCGCGTGTAGAGATCAGGAAACCGAACGATCCCCAATGCCGCCAGCAGAGAGAAGGCGGCACCGACGACGACGATCAGCGCGACGACGAGAGCGACTGCGGCATTGACTTGCGCTTCCATCAACGTGCTCCTCGGCGTTTGCGGCGCGGCGCCTGGACGGCCTTGCCGCGCTTCGCGGGTCCCTTCTTGGCCGACGCGTCCTCGGCGGCCTGTTCCGGCGCGAGTCCGCGCGCCAGAACGAAGCGGGCAAAGGCGACGGTCGCGAGAAAGCCGACCAGACCCAAGGCGATGGCGATGTCGATGTAGAGGCTGAAGCCAGTCTTGATGGCGATCACTGCGATGAAGCCGATCGCGATCGCCACGAGCATATCGAGCCCGAGAACGCGGTCCGGCAAGGTGGGCCCCCGAACGATGCGCAACACCGTCATCAGCAGCGCGATGGACAGGAGCACCAGCGCGAAGTCGATCGCTACGGAAAGCACAGCATCGGGCGTCACCATCCGAAGGCCTCCCGGATACGGCGCTCGAAGCCACGCGCGATGTCCTGCCGAAGAGCGCCGGGGTCGGCGCAATCAAGCGCGTGGACGTAAAGGGTCTTGCGATCGTCGGAAACATCGACCGAAAGGGTTCCCGGCGTCAGAGTGATGAGATTGGCGAGCAGGGTGATCTCGAAATCGCTTTTTAGCATCAGCGGATAGGCGAAGATGCCGGGCTTCAGCGCCATCTTCCGCTGCATGACGAGAATGGCGACCTTGGTAGCGGAAACGGCAAGCTCCTTGAAGAAGAGCAGCATGAGGAGCAGCACCCGCAGAGGTCTTATCGGATAGGTGACAGGCTGCAACTCACGGCGGATGAGCGCGAGCGACAGCGCGCCGGCCAGAAAGCCGAGTATGAGATTTGCGGGGGTGAAGCTCGAGCTGATGGCGCCCCAAACGATGGTAAAGATCAGGTTGATCGCAAGAAACTTCATTGCAGGCCTCCCGCGGGAAAGACCGAATTCAGATAGGCCGAGGGCTCCGCAAGCCCGGCGGCGGCACTCTGGATCGTCGCCAGCAGCGGCTCCGGATAGAGGCCGATCCCGAGCGTGAGAAGGGAGAGTGCGGCAAGCGGCGCTAACAAGGTCGAGGGCAGCCGCACAGCGTCGACAACCGGACCGGCTTCGTCACGCCAGTAGGCGAGCAGGAACAGCCGGCCGGTCGCAATCAGCGTGCAGAAACCGGCGAGAAGGAGCACCGCTGCAAGCCACCAGGCACCGATGTCAAGCGCCGCCTTGACGAGCATGACCTTCGGCCAGAAGCCGGAAAAGGGTGGCAGCCCGGAAACGGCGAAGCACAACATCAAGGTCAGCGCGGCAAATCCCACGTTCTTGCGATAGAGGCCCGACAGGGTCGCTATGGAAGAGCCCCCGCCGAGCCGCGCGGCGATCCCGGCGGCGAAGTAGAGGCCCGTCATCACCAGCATCGAATGCAGTGCGTAGAAGATCGCGCCGCCGATGCCGCCAGGGCCACCAATGGCGATCCCCGCCAGCATCGATCCGATTCCTGATACGACGAGATAGCCGAGGATGCGGCGGAAGTCGGTCTGCGCCAGAGCGCCGATTACGCCGACGATCATCGTCAATGCTCCGGCAAGCGCCATGACGAAGCTCAACTCTTCTCTTTCCACCGGGAAAAGCATGACCATCACACGGATCAGCGCGTAAATACCGACCTTGGTGAGCAGGCCGGCAAAAAGCGCCGACACGACGACACGCGGCGTATGGTAGGAGGCAGGCAACCAGAAATTCACGGGAAAAGCCGCGGCTTTCATGCCGAAGGCCAGCACATAGAGCGCCGTCAGCGTCATCAGCGGCGCGCTGCCTCGGAGTCCTTGCGCCTTGCGCGCGATGTCGGCCATGTTCAGCGTCCCGAACACGGCATAAAGATATCCCGTCGCAACCAGGAACAGCGTCGTTGCCACGAGATTCAGGAAGCCATACTTCACCGTGCCATCGATCTGCTCGGGCTCCGAACCGAGAACCAGAAGACCGAAGGACGAGATCAGCAGAACCTCGAACCAGACGTAGAGATTGAACACGTCCCCTGTCAGGAAGGCGCCGGAAACCCCCGCCATCAGCAACATCAAAAATGGATAGAAGCCATAACGCCGACCACTGTCGTTGATATCGGCGAGCGAGAAGATTCCGCCGGCGAGCGCGACGATCGCGGCGACCAGAGCGAAGAGCGCTCCCGTCAGATCGACCGTGAAGGCGATGCCGAAGGGCGGCAACCATCGGCCCATCACCATGGTCACCGGCCCGGCCGTCGCCACATGCCCAAGCAGGAGGCCATCGATCAGCACAAGTCCCGCAAGCCCGGCGATCGCGATGATCGGGTGGAGGTTGAGCGCGCGGCGCAGCATGACCAGCAACGCACCGACGGCGAAGCACCAGGCAACCGGCAGGATCACCAGCCAATCGGCGACAGTCGCCGGTCCGAGAACGAGTGCGGCGGAAAGATCGACGGATGATGAGGTCGGGACAGCCATGAGATCGATCAATATCCAAGCGGCGGCATCGGTTCCTTCACCGGTTCCGCCACACGCATCTCGTCCGTGTTGTCGGTCGAGAGATCCTCATAGGCGCGCCAGGCGAGAACCAGCAGGAAGGCGAAGAAGGAAAAGGAAATGACGATCGCGGTCAGGATCAGCGCCTGCGGCAACGCATTGGCCGCAGGGCCGCCAAGCGCATCGGCACCGGCAGTAATGACCGGCGGGACATCGCGCGTCAGCCGGCCACCGGTGAAGATCAGCAGGTTGACGGCGTTGCCGAGGACCGCCACGCCAAGGAGCACGCGGATGATGAACTTCGACAGCATCAGGTACACCGCGACGGTGAAAAAGATCCCGACGAGCAAGGCAAACCAGGCTTCCATCACTCGCCTCCCCGTTCTTCAAGCGAGAGCGCGACCGAGCTGATCGCCCCGACCACTACGAGATAAACGCCGGTATCGAACAGCATGACGGTCGAGAGCGGGATCTCGACACCAAAGAGGGACGGATAGATCCACAGGCCGGTCATGAAGGGTACGCGCGCAATGATCGAAATCAGGCCGGCGACAGTCGCGGCAAAGAGCCCCGCGCCGGCGATCGCCATCGGATGGAAATAGATCGCCCGTCTTACGGTCTCGACGCCGTGGGCGATGCCGTAGATCGCGAGCGCCGAGACGGCGATCAATCCGCCGATGAACCCGCCGCCCGGTTCGTTGTGGCCCCGCAACAGGACAAAAATCGAGAACAGCATCATCAGGCTGGTCAGGAACGGCGCCACCGTGCGGAAAATAACCGATTTCATACGCGCTCCTCCGCAGCCGATCGATCGGCGCCACGCTTGAGCGAGCCCGCCCTCAGCCTTACCAGCGAGAGGATGGCAAGGCCGGTGATCATCACTACGGCAATTTCACCGAGCGTGTCTGTGCCGCGGAAATCGACGATGATGACGTTGACGACATTGGCCCCATGCGCGATCGATTTCGAATAGAGATTGTAGAAATCGGTCAGCGTCGCATCAAAAGGCGCCCCCGTGGCCCGAAGCAGGAAAAGGCCAAAACCGAGCCCACAGGCGAGCGCTATCATCGAATCGGGAAGCTTCTGGCGCAGTGGTCGATGATCCGAAGGCGAAAGCCTGAGCCGGGTCATCACCAGCGCCAGCACTACCACCGACAGTGTCTCGATCATGAACTGGGTGAAGGAAAGGTCCGGCGCCCCATAGAGCAAGAAGATAACGGCGACCGCAAAACCCTGAATGCCGAGCGAGACGATCGCCGTCAGTCGATCGGCCGCCAGCACCACGGCAAAGAGGCCCGCGACAGCAATGGCCATGATCGCAAGCTCATGGGCTGGAACGTCCGCGGCAAAGAACGGCGCGCGCGGCAGTTCGCCATAGCGGACGGGAGTTGCGAGAAGGACGACCGCGATCAGCAGGAAGACGACGGTCATGTAGACATCGAGCCTGCCGCTCTGCAGCCGGCGAGTGATGGCGACGGCGAACCGCAAAAGCCCGCGGATGAACTGGTCGAAACCCCGATCGGGTCCCCAGCCGATGTCCGCGAGGATGAGCGCCATGACCGCGCGGAGACGATCGAGATTGAGATAGAAGACGATACCGATGAGCAGCGTGACAGCCGAAAGGATCAGCGGCACGCCGATATGCGGCACAAGCGAGACCACCACCGTTCGCGGTTCGCCGGCAATGGCGGAAGACATCGGCGAAGAAATCACCCGATGGGCGAGGCCGGACATCAGCGCAAACGACAGACCCTTCAGTGCCAGGATCGCCGGACCGAGCCAGAGGAGGACCGGCGCCTCGTGAGCATGCCTCGGCGTCTCCACCTTTGGCCCGAGGAACGGTTTCAAGGCTATCGCGAAGGCAACCGCAAACATCAGGGCGTTGCCGAGAACAGTAAGCCCCGCAAAAACCATCGAGCGCCGATCGAAACTCGATAGGGCTTCGTAGATTTCCTCCTTTGCGATGAAGCCGAAAAAGGGCGGCAAGCCGCCCATCGAAAGCGCGGCGGCAAGGGCGACCGCGAAGGTCAGCGGCATCGCCGAGCGCAGGCCGCCAAGCCTTGTCAGATCGCGCGAGCCCGTCTCGTGGTCGATGATGCCCGCAACCATGAACAAGGCGCCCTTGAACAGCGCGTGCGCTACGAGATAGAGCGCGGCCGCTTCGACCGCGTGCGGCGAACCGAGGCCCGTCAGCAAAACCAGAAGTCCGAGCGAGGCCATCGTCGTATAGGCAAGCATCAGCTTGAGGTCCGTTTGGCGCACTGCCAGCGCTGCACCGCTCACGAGCGTCGCAGCCCCAAACAGTGGCAGCAGGAACTGCCATTCAGGCGTATCCCCGAGCACCGGATTGAGCCGCATCAGCAGGTAGACGCCCGCCTTAACCATCGTCGCCGAATGAAGGTAGGCAGAAACCGGCGTCGGCGCCTCCATGGCATTTGGCAGCCAGAAATGGAACGGAAACTGCGCAGACTTGGTGAAGGCTCCGCCCAGCACGAGAAGAAGTGCCGCCAGATAGAACGGGCTCTCCCTCAACTCCGTACCGAAGGAAAGAAGCAACGAGAACTGGGTGATGCCACTCACGTTCCACAGGATGAGAAGGCCGGCGAGCAGCGACAGGCCGCCTCCCCCCGTGACGACCAACGCCTGCAGCGCCGCACGGCGTGCGGCCTCGCGGCCATGATCGAAGCCGATCAGCAGGAAGGACGTAATCGACGTCAGTTCCCAGAAGACGAAGAGCATCAGGAAGCTGTCCGAAAGGACGAGACCCTGCATGGAGCCCATGAACATCAGGATGAACGAAAGGAACCGACCCTGATGCGGATGACCTTTGAGATAACCGCCCGAATAGAGCACGATCAGCGTGCCGATGCCGGAAATCAAAAGTGCGAACGTGAGCGACAGGCCATCGATCAGCCACGAGAAGCTGACATTGAAGGAAGGGATCCAGGCATAGCCGCCAGTGACTACTTCGCCGGCGGCGATTTCCGGAGCGAAGCCGAGGAAGTGCACGAAGGTCGCAACAGGTACGAGAGCCAGGAGCCAGGCGGCATTGTGCCCCAAAAATCGGGTCAGGACCGGCGCCACGAGCGCCGCGACGAAGGGGAGACTGAGGGCCAGAAATGTCAGGGCCGCGACATCCATCGTCTTGGCAAGCTCCTTTGTCGTTTTGACCATCCGTTCAAACTGTCGCCGGACATAAAAGAAGGCCTGTTCCGCCTCAAGAGTGAATCGGCACGAATCGTAGTTGCGCGACAGTAATACAATGCAAAGTGCAGGCAAATCTTGGCCAATCGAGTGTGCCGGCCTACCGCCATCCAGGCAAACGCTGTTTGCGGGCGCGCCGTCGGAATCCTATATAATCGCCGCGACCGAATGGAGATCGACGGCCGATGCCGCTTCTGCGAAGTGAAGAGGACAAAAGAGGAATGGCGGGCACTATTGACGCCGGAACAGTATCGCATCACCCGCGAACACGGCACCGAACGCCCCTTTACCTTTCTCACGAACAAGAAGATCGGCACGTATAAATGCGTCTGTTGCGGCCGCCCGCTTTTCCGGTCGGATACGAAGTTCGACTCCGGCTGCGGCTGGCCGAGCTATTTCGCGCCGATCGACGACCAGGCGATTAGAGAATATGTCGATCGATCGCATTTCATGGTGCGAACTGAAATCCGCTGCGCGCAGTGCGATGCCCATCTCGGCCATGTCTTCCCCGACGGCCCTCCGCCGACAGGCCTGCGTTATTGTCTCAATGGCACGGCGATGACTTTCGAAGAGGATTGACAGCGCGAGGCGGAAGCGGTGCCATAAGCGTGAGCGCTTGCTTTTCGCGTTGTGTTGAACGCGCGGCGCTCCGGCTGTTCCAGCAGAAACAGCAAGGGCTTCGGGGGCCGGGCTACGAGGAGCGGCAGATCGAAGCAAGCCGAAAGGATGCCCGCATGCGCCGTGCTTTCTTCGCCTTCGCCCTCCTTTCGGGGCTCGCGCTCCCTGCAGCCGCGGAGGACGATTGGCATCCCTATGCCAATCCTCGCTTCGGCTATACGGTCGACATCCCGCCGGGTTTCGAGATGCGCCAAGGAGCTGCCGATGATGGAGACGGCGCAAGCTTCCACGCGGACGACAATGGAGCGACGCTTGCCGTCTTCGGAAGTCATCCGCCGGACGGTGATTTCGAGACCGATGTTGCCGACCACATCAGCCTTGAGACGCAGAACGACTGGAGAATGCTGTTCTCACGCGTTACGCCCGCCTGGGCCAGCTTCTCCGGTGCCCGCAACGGCGAAGTCTTCTATGCCCGCGCGATCGCCCTATGCGACGGCAGTGCCGCGTATTTCCGGCTGCAATATCGCAAGAATCCGCTGACGAGTTTCGATGGCATCATCTCGCGCATGGCCGAGGCACTCAGGCCGTCCGACGGCTGTCAGCTTGCGCCGGAATGAGTAAAGCACCGTGTCTCTTGAGACGCACAATGGCCGCTGCAGCACTTTGAATACTGCTGTTTTTATCCTCAAATCGGTTCCGATTCAAGGAAACATACAGTTCCTCGGCACGAGAGAAATCAGGATATCGTGGTGCCGTTGAAACAGGTTACGACCGCCGAATAGTGCACTGCCGAGCCAGCGACGACGAAGCCGTGCCATATTGCGTTCTGGAATCGCAGGCGTTCCCAGACGTGGAAGATAACTCCCGCCGAGTAGATGATGCCGCCGATCAGGATCAACACCAGCGTTGTCGCCGTCAGCATGGACTGAAGCGACCGCGCGGCAAGCACGCCGCTCCAGCCCATCGCAAGGTAGAGCAGGATTGCAAGCCGGTCGAAGCGTCCGGCGAAGAGGCACTTCATCACCACCCCCAGGATGGCAATAGCCCAGATGCCGATCAGCATCTTGAAAAGGAACGGGTTGTCCCAGCCGCGCTGGAGAAACGGCGTATAGGTTGCCGCGATCAAGACGAAGATCGAGGAATGATCGAACCGACGCAGAAGCCATTTCATCCGGCAAATCGGGAAGAGATTGTAAAGAAAGGAAACCGAGAGGGTGGTAACCAGCCCGATGCCGTAAATCCAGGCTGCCGCGAGCTGACCGGACGTACTCCAAAGCGTTGCATAGAAAATCAGCGCCGTGACACCGCAGAGCGCTGCAGCAAGACCGATGCCGTGAACGATGCCATCCGCAATCAACTCGGACCGGTCATAGGTCCACTTGACGCCGTTGATCTCCACGCGATCCCTCCCCTCGACGCTGCATCCTTCGACGCACAAAGGGCCCGCTCGTTCCTACGGCGCCGTGCGTCTCATCAGACGCGCAAAGGTCGCTGTAGCACTTTGAATTGCTGCATGTTTTCGCCCTTGAATCGGCTCCGACTCAGGAAACATGCAACAGGTCCGCGCACCAACCGGAAATCAATCCCGATTTCCCCATCGGCGGCTGGTGTTCGGTCCGCGCAGGCACGTGTTTTACCCGTTTAACGTGCCACAGCAAACGGCCGCCGAAAAGAGCCGCCGGGACTGCGAAAGGATCAATTTTTGCAACCTATTACAACAGCCGGCTAACGTCCTGCAAAACGGACGTGGTTGCTGCAGCCCGGGGTGCTCCTCGAAGCAAGCAATTGAAGGCAGCCCGCGGAGTGCCCAATCTCGATCGTTATGATCGCGACCCATCACCGTGACTACGCCGTATGGACAGCAACGCTGGCCATCGACGGTCGAACGCTTCAGGGGTCAAGGATACCGAGAGCCGCCGCGCCGACGAAAATGCATTGATCCAGCTTACCTTGCGCGTGCTACTTCCGCGGCGCAGGTCTGGCAGAGCGGTGCGTGCGGCACCGCGTGCAATCGTTCCGGTGAAATCTGTTCGCCACAGCGCACACAGGTGCCGTACGTTCCGGACTCAATTCGGTCCAGGGCAGCGTCGATGGCGCGAATTTCACCCTGGCCCGCGAGGCCGAGGCCCTCCAATACCTCGTCGCCTTCTCGTTCGGTGACACGATCGGGCACGTCGGCATTCATTGGTTGATCGAGGTCCTCCTCGATCTTCACCAGCCGACCATAAAGTTCGCGTTTGCGGCGGAGAAGCTGTTCGCGAAAGTCTTCAAGCGCGTACTGATCCATTGCAGGGCTCCTTGGTCGCGGCGTGGTTCGATAACGCCGCCTTCTTGTTCATTTTTAGCGGTCGACGAGAACCGCGCATGGGCAATGGCTAACGACACGACTGGCGGTCGAGCCGATAAAGTAGTCAATCAAACCCGGCCGGTGCGAAGCAATAATCACGAGGTCCGCGTTCTCTTCCTTCGCAAGAGCGTTGATCGTGCCGGCCGCTCCGCCGGTGCGGATTTCGATGCGCCCCTTGATCCCGTGCTTGGCCTTCAATGCTTCCAATGTCTTGACCGCATGCCTGCGCGATTCCTCGATCATCTCGAGCGGAAAATCGACGATCATATATCCTTGTGCATAGGCATTCAGGTCCTCTACGACGTTGAGCAGGACGATTTCCCCCTCGTCGTCGATCAGCTTCTCTGCGATGCCGAGGACGGATTCGCCGTGCTCCAGCTGATCCATGGCGATCGGAACGATGATTTTCTTGTACATGCTGCACTCCTTCTCTTGCGTTCCCCGGTCGCCGTGCGGCGAGGCCAGCCCCTACAGCGTCGCGCGTCTCATTAGACGCGCAAAGATCGCCGTAGCACCTTGAATAGCTGCATGCTTTTGTCCTTGAATCGAGCTCCGATCGAGGAACACGCAGCAAGCACGGGTCGAGGGTAAAACCGGTCTTCACTTCCCCCGTCCCGCGCCAACATGAAATTGCGCGGAGGCGATGTTCCAGCATTGATTGAAATCAAATCGGCCGCCACCGTCGTATTAGCATCACTGAAAGATCAGGTAGCGCGGTGGTCATGGCTGTCAACGCTCATCGAACACAACATCAAGTAATATAATAGCTTTCCTGAACGCGGTCACGAGCCCATATTAACGGCAAGTTTCAAGAAACTGCGATCGGCGGCCAACGGGGCGCCGGTTCGGCCTGAAAGGCTATTGCAATGCAAGATTCAACCCGTTCGCGCTCGACACAGAGCATGCCCGCGGACCATGCCGTCGCGATGCCGGCCTATGTCGACCAGTCCCATCTCGTCGTGCAGGATCTGCCGATGGTATCCGCTTGGTACCAGAGGATTATGGGCCTGACGCCGATCGAAACCGGTGCCAAGGGCGAGACGCTTGGCGTCGCCGGCCGGCCTCTGCTGACGCTGACGACCGAAGGGGACGCGGCAAGAGCACCGCGCAACGCGCCGGGCCTGTTCCACACAGCTTTTCTCGTTCCCGATCGGCGCGAACTCGGCCACTGGCTTGCTCATGCGGCGCGCAACAACATCCGCCCACAGGGTGCATCCGACCACCTGGTCAGCGAGGCGATCTATCTCGCCGACCCGGAAGGCAACGGCATCGAGATCTACCGTGACCGCTCCCGCAGCGAATGGAACTACCAGCCGGACGGCATGGTAGCGATGAGCACGCTGCCGCTTGACCTGCAGGCCCTTTACGACGAGGCGCCGAAAGGCGATTGGAACAGTCTCGCCGAAGGGACGACGATCGGCCATATCCATCTGCAGGTTTCCGACATTCCCCAGGCGGACGCGTTTTTTCGGGACGCGCTCGGACTGGATCTGATGGCGCGCTACCCGGGAGCGAGCTTCTTTGCTTCGGGCAAGTATCATCATCATGTTGCGGCCAACATCTGGAATTCTCGAGGCGCTTCCAAACGCCAGCACAACATGACGGGCCTGGCGGATTATACGATCCGCTTCAGCGATGCCGCGAAGCTCGCAACGGCGCTGACCAAGCTGGACGAGCTGGAAATGACGGTAACCAGGCAAGGCGACGTCCACAGTCTCGTCGATCCGTGGGGCATCGGCCTCAAACTCTCCACCTGACAAGCAGTCGCCGAGCCCTGCAGCGGTCGCGCCAGCGTGCCTTCCTGGCGGCGAACCGGCGCGTTCGAGCAGGAAAGTTCTCCTATTTGGCAACATTCCGCCTTCTATTTGGTTTCCGTAATAAACCTGATCTCAGGGAACGGAGGCGAGAATGCCGGGGAAAATTCTGGTTCTTGGCGCCACCGGCACCGTTGGCAGCAAAGTGATACGGACGCTTATCGCCAGGGGCGAGCGCACCAAGGCTGCATGCCGCAAATCAGTTTCGATACCGGGTGTCGACGCAGTTGCTTTCGACTATCTCGATGCTTCGACCTATGGCTGCGCGCTCAAGGGGGTCGATCGCATCTTCGTTATCACGCCGACCGGGTGTCTCGACCCCGTCAGGCTGCTGACGCCGATCATCCAAGCGGCGGCCGCGCGCGGTATCAAGATCGTGCTGATGACCATGCTCGGCGTCGACACCGGCGGCAGCAATTCCTACCGGACGGTGGAGCTGTTCCTCGAAGAGACCTGCGCGCCATTCGTCATCGTCCGGCCCAATTGGTTCGCCGACAACTTCCACAGCTACTGGCTCGCCGGCATCCGCCGCGGCGTGATTGCGGTGCCGGCGGCAGACGGGAAGACGAGTTTCATCGACACGCGCGACATCGCCGAGAGCATTGCATGCACGCTCACGAGCGATGCGTTCAACGGACAGGCCTTCGATCTCACCGGTCCCGAGGCCTTGAGCTATGCGGAAGCGGCGGCGATACTTTCTCGCGCCATCGGCAGGACCATCGCGTACACACCGGTCGATGACGCGATCTTCATCGGTCTGCTAACCGAAGCAGGCATTTCCGCGACCTACGCCCATCTCCTTGCCGAACTATTCCGGCCGGTGCGCGAGGGGCGGATGGCCGCGCTCAGCAATGGCGTCGAGACCCTGACCGGCAAGGCGCCGCGTTCGCTCGAGACTTATGCAAAGGACAATATCACAGCGCTGACGGCGTGAAATCCGCAAGGCACAACACCATCTCGTCAGCTCGCATCCGCCGCCAGAGAAGCATTGATTGAACAAACGGGCTCCGGTCTTTCCGCTTGATCGGTGCGATGGCGCTCTCTATCTCATGATCTCCCACCGAACAAATCGGAGACACGCCTTGTCCGCTTTCAACAATCTGCCCGCTGCCCCTGTCGCTCCGAAGAAACCGGTTACCGATACACGTCACGGCATTACCCGGACCGATGACTATGCCTGGCTCCGCGCGGACAATTGGCAGGCCATGTTCAGGGACCCTTCGATCCTCGATCCGGAGATCCGCAGACATCTCGAGGCGGAAAACGCCTACATGAGCGCCGCCATGGCGGACACCAAGGAATTGCAGAAAACCCTGTTTGCCGAGATGCGCGGCCGCATCAAGGAGGACGATTCTTCCGTTCCGATGAAGGACGGCGCTTTCGCTTACGGTACCTTTTACGTGACCGGCGGCGAACAGCCGCGTTATTTCCGCATCCCGCGCGACGGCAACACCAGGGACGAGACGATCCGCCACGTGCTGCTCGACGGCGACAAGGAAGCCGAAGGCAACGCCTATTTCCGCCTCGCCGGCATCGACCATTCAAGCGACCATTCCCGCGGCGTCTGGGGCTATGACGACAAGGGGTCGGAATATTTCACGCTGAAAGTGCGCGATCTTTCGACCGGCGAGGATCTGCCCGATGTGATCGAGAATACGGGCGGCGGCGGCGCATGGGCACCGGACGGCAAGAGCTTCTTCTACACCGTGCTCGACGAGAACCATCGGCCGTCGAAGATCTTTCACCACGTCATCGGCACACCCCAGAAGGACGACCGGCTCGTCTATGAGGAAAAGGACCCCGGCTTCTTCATGTCGGTCGGCGGGTCGCTGCTCGACGACTTCATCTACATCGATATTCATGACCACGAGACCAGCGAGTACCGACTGCTCACGACCAAGGACCTGACGGCAGAGCCGCAGCTCGTGGCGGAGCGCGTAACCGGTCTCGAGTACTCGATGACGGAAGGCGGTGCTGTTTTCTACATTCTCACCAACGCCGACGGCGCCAAGGATTTCAAGATCATGGAAGCGCCCGTGGAAGCGCCGCAGAAGCAAAATTGGCGCGAGGTCGTCCCGTACCGGCCGGGCACGCTGATCCTCAATCACATGGCCTATGCCCGCCATCTGGTCTGGCTGCAGCGGCGCGACGGATTACCGGAAATCGTCATCCGCGACCGCAAGACCGGCGAGGAGCATGCGATCGCCTTTGCCGAGGAAGCCTATTCCTTGGGGCTCTCCGGTGCTGCCGAATACGACACCGACGTCATCCGCTTTTCCTACTCGTCGATGACGACACCGTCGCAGCTCTTCGACTACGACATGGCAACGCGTCGACGCACGCTCTTGAAGACCCAGGAAGTGCCCTCCGGCCACAATCCGGACGATTACGTCACCCGTCGCGTCTTCGCGCCATCATGGGATGGTGTCGAGGTACCGATCACGCTGCTCTATCGCAAGGATACGCCGCTCGACGGTTCCGCCCCTTGCCTGCTCTACGGTTACGGCGCCTACGGCATCACCATTCCGGCTGGCTTCAACACCAACTGCCTCTCGCTCGTCGACCGCGGCTTCGTTTATGCCATCGCGCATATCCGCGGCGGCAAGGACAAGGGCTTTCAATGGTACGAAGACGGCAAGATGGCGAAGAAGACCAATACCTTCAAAGACTTCATCGCTGCCGCTGACTATTTGAATCAGGAGAAGTTCACGTCCTATGCGAACATCATCGCCGAGGGCGGTTCGGCGGGCGGCATGCTGACGGGAGCGGTCGCCAATATGGCGCCGGAGAAGTTCAAGGGCATCATTGCCGCCGTTCCCTTCGTCGACGTTCTGAACACCATGCTCGACGACACGCTGCCACTCACTCCGCCGGAATGGCCGGAATGGGGCAATCCGATCGAGAGCGCCGAATTCTACAACATCATCGCCAGCTACTCGCCCTACGACAACGTGGATGCGAAATCCTATCCGGCGATCCTGGCGCTCGGCGGCCTGACCGACCCTCGCGTGACCTATTGGGAGCCGGCAAAGTGGGTGGCGAAGCTCCGGGAGAAGACCACCGGCGCCGCGCCGATCCTGATGAAGACCAATATGGATGCCGGCCATGCCGGCGCATCCGGGCGTTTCCAGCGGCTGGAGGAAATCGCCTTCGAATACGCCTTCGCCATCAAGGTCGCCGCCAAGATGTAACGGCCGGGAGGAAAAAACATGCCGGTCTATGTCGCATTGCTGCGGGCGATCAATGTCGGCGGGACCGGCAAGCTTCCGATGGCGGACCTGAAGGTCGTCTGCGAGGGCCTCGGCTTTACCGATGTGAAGACCTATACGCAGAGTGGCAATGTGCTCTTTCGTTCCGCGCTTTCCGAGACGGAGGTGCAAAAAAGACTTGAGGATGCTCTGGCGAAACGAATGGGCAACGCGCCGGGCGTCATCTTGCGCAGCCGCAGCGAACTGCGAAAGGTTGTCGACCAAGCTCCGTTCGCGGACGCCAAGCCGAATTTTCTGCTGGTGACGTTCCTGCCTGAGCAGCCGCCGGCCGATGCGCTTGACAAGCTCGTCGCGCCGGACGGCGAAGAGGTACAGATCAGCGGGAGGGAGATCTATATCCATTTTCCCAACGGCTCGGGAAAGTCAAAGCTCAAATTGCCCGCCCTCAAACCGGGTACGGCCCGCAATCTCAATACCGTGCGGAAACTCGCCGAACTCGCGGCCGAGCTCGAAGATAGTCGGGCCTGAACGCCATCAGGCCTGCGCGATCGGCTGGAACAGCAGCCGCACGAAGGTGCGGAAGACCAGCAACTGGTCGGGCAGGCTCCTCGGTTCCTTCAACGCCTTCGAAAGCACGATGCCGCCTTCCAGCACAGTCGAGACCATGTCGGCCAGCTGGTCGGCGTCGAGCGCCTCGCGCGGGCGATAGTGGCGCATGATATCGCGGAACATCGCGCCGAAGCGCCGACGCCACATCAGCGCCGCCTGCCGGTTGATCTCCTGGATCTCGCGGTCGAAGGCACGCTCCTGCGTGCACATGGTCGCGACCAGACAGCCGGGATGGCCGTTCGGCAGGTCCGAGAGCAATTCCGACAGCAGCTTCAGGCCGAGCAGGAAAGCCTGCAGCGGGTCGTCCGCGAGATCGTGCGCCCGACCGAAGATCTCGTCGTAGATCCGTTCGTCGTTCTCGATGTAGCGTTCCAGGAGGGCCTTGGCGAGTTCGTTCTTGTCGCGGAAATGATAGAAGAAACCGCTCTTGGTGATGCCGGCTTCGGCAATCAGTTCATCGATCGAAGTGGCCCCGAAACCTTTCGCCAGCACCGCGGCTTCGGCGATATCGAGGATCCTCGTTCGCGTTTCCTCACCCTTCCGCATTATCCGCTCCTGTACCGCCGGTACGGTTTTCAGCGCTGAACACGCCCATCACATCCTCCGCCGCAACCGAAACAACACGGCAAGCATTTGTTTTCACATCGATATCAGGATATTCCGCAAGTAGTATACCGCAACTCCTCTAGTTTAGCAGATGATAAAACGGCAGAAATTCATCCGATCCCCGACGCGGGACACCCCGTGGAAACCGGGTGGAAAAGGGTGGAGCAACACATGGCCAAGTACAGATACGACTTGCCGCTGCTAAACGGAGGCACATTCCTCAGCGATGGCGGCATGGAGACGACGCTGATTTTTCACGATGGCGTCGAGCTTCCACATTTCGCTTCCTTCGTACTTTTGTCGTCGGCCGAGGGCCGGCAGAAGCTTCTGCAATATTACGCGCAATATCTCGACGTTGCCCGACGTCATGATACCGGCTTCGTCCTCGACACCGCGACGTGGCGAGCCAGTGCCGACTGGGGAGAGAAGCTCGGCTACGATGCGGATGCGCTGGCAACGGCCAACCGCGATGCCGTCGATCTGCTGACCGGGTTGCGCACCGAATACGAGCGGCCGCAAGCGCCCATTGTCCTCAATGGCGTGATCGGACCGCGCGGCGATGGCTATAAAGCAGGCAGGATGAACGCCGACGAGGCGGAAGGCTACCATGCGGCCCAGATTGCCACCTTCGCCGCAAGCGAAGCCGATATGGTATCAGGCGTTACATTGAACAATGTCGACGAGGGTATTGGTATTGCTCGCGCGGCCAGGAGGCATGGCATGCCCTGCGCTATCTCCTTCACGGTCGAAACCGATGGCCGGCTGGTGACCGGCCAGTCGCTCCAGGATGCGATCGAGACGGTGGACACGGAGACCGACGGTTACCCGCACTACTACATGGTCAACTGCGCGCATCCGAGCCATTTCGATGGCGCGCTCGAGCAGGGCCAGTCCTGGGTCAAGCGGATCGGCGGCATTCGCGCCAACGCCTCGATGATGAGCCATGCCGAACTCGACGAGAGCGAGACACTCGATGCGGGCGATCCGGCAGATCTCGCCCGGCGCTATCGGTCGCTGACCGGCCGCATGCCGCATCTGCGTGTGCTCGGCGGCTGCTGCGGCACCGACCACCGCCACATCGCCGCGATATGCGAAGCGTGCCTTCCTCGCGCAGCGCTCAGCGCCTGACGAAGACAACCGTCGTTCCTGCGCTCCGGCGGTACCTACCGGAGGGCAGGTGGATAAAGTCTCGGCCTCGCGGAACTATCGGCGCTCGTGTAGACTTGTCCCGATAGCAGTGACCCGTCGGCACTGCCCGGCGCGCGCAACGGGACAGAGAATGATGAATTACGTGCCCTCGCAACCGGCCTCCGAGACGGCCCCCTTCCCCTTCGACAACAGCTATGCGCGGTTGCCCGCGAACTTCTACGCCCGTGTCGAGCCGACGCCGGTTGCGGAGCCGTGGCTGATCAAGTTCAACCGAAAGCTCGCCGAAGAACTTGGCCTCGAGGCGGAAGCGCTCGAACGCGACGGCGCGGCGATCTTTTCGGGCAACAAGATCCCCCCGGGCGCGGAGCCGCTTGCCATGGCCTATGCCGGACACCAGTTCGGCACATTCGTCCCGCAACTCGGCGACGGTCGCGCCATAATGCTTGGCGAAGTAATCGACCGCGGCGGAAAGCGACGCGACATCCAGCTCAAGGGATCCGGGCAGACGCCCTATTCCCGCCGCGGCGACGGGCGGGCGGCACTCGGTCCGGTGCTGCGGGAATATATCATCAGCGAGGCGATGCACGCGCTCGGCATACCGACGACGCGCGCGCTCGCCGCCACCATCACCGGCCAGCCGGTTTATCGCGAGCAAATCCTCCCCGGTGCTGTCTTCACCCGCGTCGCCGCCAGCCATATCCGTGTGGGGACGTTTCAATTCTTCGCCGCCCGCGGCGACATGGAATCGGTCAAAACGTTGGCCGACTACGTGATCGAACGCCATTATCCCGAGTTGAAGGACAGCGAAAAACCCTATTTCTCCCTGTTCAAGGCAGTCGCCGCGCGCCAGGCGGCATTGATTGCGCGCTGGCTCCACGTCGGTTTCATCCACGGCGTGATGAACACCGACAACATGACGGTGTCCGGCGAGACGATCGATTTCGGCCCTTGCGCCTTCATGGATGCCTATGACCCGAAGAAGGTGTTCAGCTCGATCGACCAGTTTGGCCGCTATGCCTATGCCAACCAGCCGGGCATCGGCCAGTGGAATCTCGCGCGGCTCGCAGAAACGCTGGTGCCGTTGTTCGACCCGGTCGCCGACACGGCGGTCAATCTCGCCAACGATGCGCTTACCGAATACGGCTCGATCTTCCAGAAACATTGGCTCGACGGCATGCGACGCAAGATCGGACTCGCGACCGACGAGGATGGCGATATCGAGCTGATTCAATCGCTCCTGACACTGATGCACGAGGGCAATGCCGATTTTTCGCTTGTCTTCCGACGCCTAGTGGCATCCGCCGGAGATAACGGCTCCGATCCGGCGCTCGTCGAACTTTTCGAGAAGCCAGGCGCAGTTTCGGCCTGGCTTCACGACTGGCGCGGGCGCGTGGCCCGCGAAACACTCGACACCGGCGCGCGCGCCGCTGCGATGCGGGCCGCAAATCCGGCTTTCATTCCTCGCAATCACCGCGTGGAACAGGCGATAGACGCGGCCACACGGGATGCAGATTTCTCGCTGTTCGAAGCACTGCTCGATGTCACGTCCAGACCCTATGAGGACCAACCCGAGCACGAAGCCTACGCCGCACCGCCGCGGGCTGGCGAGGAAGTGCTGCAGACCTTCTGCGGTACCTGAGCGCCACGCTACAGCGCCTTGTCTCCCTTTAGACGCGCAAAGATCGCCGCAACGCTTTGATTTGCTTCGAGCTAGAGGAACATGCAGTCGAGCAATCCGGCCTGTAGCGGCTTTCTGTTCGGAACCGGATATTTCAAGGAGTCAGATCATTTCACCGGTTCGATGAAACACGAAAATGATCTTGCCGGCAGCAGTTAAGTAAACCCTTGCGACGTCCGTATTTTGCAACCCCACGGAGTGCAGCCATTGAAAGGCACGCCCCATGCGTTAGCTTTTCAGATGGCGTTCGTCCGATGACGGTTGACTGCGTCAGGCGCACGGACACGGGAACGCCGTCGTCCAGGTCCGGCCGGGCCTGCTCGCAAGACCCGCCGTGCCGCTCGGCACCATACTTCAACTCGGGGGTTTGAACACATGCTCTTCGTGCTGACGGCCGTTCTCTTCGCCCTGATCGGTCTTGCAATCGGTGCCGGAGGAATCAGGCTGCTGATGCTGGGCGGCAGCCCCTACTACCTGCTTACGGGCCTGGCTTTCCTGCTGACCGCATTTCTGCTTTTCCGCCGGCAGGCCGCTGCTCTCTGGGTCTATGCGCTCGTCGTCGTAGGTTCTCTCGCCTGGGCCGTCTGGGAGGTCGGCTTCGACTGGTGGCAACTCGGCCCTCGCGGCGGCATTATTATCCTGCTGGGCCTCTGGCTGCTTACTCCCTGGATCCGACGCCCCCTCGGCTTCGTCAGTCCCTCAGGCGAGCACTACAGCGCTACGGCGTGGCCGCTCGCCGTCGCCAGCCTTGTTTCCATCGGCGTCGCCGTATTCGCGATGACGCGGGATCCGCACGATATCCGCGGCGAGTTGCCGAGCGACACGGTCGTGGCCAACGCCAATCTCGGCGGAAATGTGCCTCCGGGCGAGTGGCACCAGTACGGCCGCACGCCCTTTGGCCAGCGATACTCGCCGCTCGACCAGATCAACGCGGAAAATGTCGCCAATCTCGGAGTCGCATGGCAATACCAGACGGGCGACGTGAAGCGACCGGATGACGTCGGCGAGACCACCTATCAGGTAACGCCGCTCAAGGTGAAGGACACGCTCTACCTCTGCACGCCGCACAACTGGGCGATCGCGCTCGACGCGGCGACCGGACAGGAAAAGTGGAAGTACGATTCCAACTCCGGCATGAACCCCGACCGCCAGCACCAGACCTGCCGCGGTGTCACCTATTGGGCCAATCCGGCGGCCGCTCCCGGCAGCCCCTGCGCCGAGCGCGTCTACCTGCCGACCTCCGATGCGCGGCTGATTGCGCTCGACGCCGCAAACGGCGAGGTCTGCACCAGCTTTGCCGATAATGGCGTCCTGCATCTGGAACAGGGGATGCGGTTCAATCCGGCTGGCTACTACTACTCGACATCGCCGCCGGTGGCGGTCGCCGGCAAGATTATCGTCGGCGGTGCCGTCAACGACAACTACTCGACGCAGGAGCAATCCGGCGTCATCCGCGCCTTCGACATCAACAGCGGCGCGCTGCTGTGGAACTGGGACAGCGGCAACCCCGACCAGACGGCGCCCCTGCCAGCCGGTCGGTTCTACACCACGAATTCGCCGAACAGCTGGTCGGTTTCCTCGGTCGACGAAGGTCTTGGGCTGATTTATGTGCCGCTTGGCAACCAGGTGCCGGACCAGCTCGGCATGGGGCGAAGCGAGCACGTGGAGAAATATTCCTCCTCGATCGTCGCCCTCGACATCAACACCGGTGCGATGCGCTGGGTACGCCAGACGGTGCACCATGACCTATGGGACATGGACGTGCCTGCGCAACCGTCGCTCATCGACATCACCAAGGAGGATGGGACGGTCGTGCCGGCGCTCGTCGGGCCGACCAAGCAGGGCGACCTCTATGTGCTCGACCGGCGAAGCGGCGAGCCTATCATTCCGGTCGAGGAAGTCGCCGCACCTGGCGGCGCAATTCCGGAGGACTTCACCGCGCCAACGCAGCCGGTATCCGACCTTACCTTCATGCCCGCTCCGCTCGACGAGCGCGACATGTGGGGCATCACCATGCTTGACCAGCTCGCCTGCCGGATAGCCTTCAGGTCGCTTAAATACGAGGGCCGCTATACACCGCCTTCGCTTGAAGGAACGCTGGTCTATCCCGGCAATTTCGGCACCTTCAACTGGGGTTCGGTCGCGGTCGACCCGGAGCGGCAGATCCTGTTCGGCATGCCGACCTACCTCGCCTTCACGTCCCGGCTGGTACCGCGCGACCAGATCCCGCCGAAGCAGGAGGGCGAAACGGGCAGCGAGCAGGGTCTGAACCGCAATGAAGGTGCGCCCTATGGTGTCTATATGGGCCCGTTCCTCGGTCCGCTGCAGATCCCCTGCCAGGCCCCTCCCTGGGGCTATGTCGCGGGCGCCGATCTTAGAACCGGCAAGATCGCCTATAAGCACAAGAACGGCACCGTCTATGACATGACACCGCTGCCGATCCCCTTCAAATTAGGTGTGCCGGGCATCGGCGGACCGATCATCACCAAGGGCGGCGTCGCCTTCCTGGGTGCTGCGGTCGACAATTATCTGAGGGCCTACGACGTCACCACCGGAAGCCAGCTCTGGGAGACACGGCTGCCGGCAGGCGGGCAGTCGACGCCAATGACCTACACCGTCGGCGATAAACAATACGTGCTGATGGTCGCCGGCGGCCACGGTTCGGTCGGCACCAAACCGGGCGACTACATCATTGCCTACACTCTCCCCTGAACTCGCCGGGTGGTTGCATCGAAAGGCTCGCGCAAGCCGCCATAGACAGGCTCCCCCGGAACTTTACATCCGGGG
Source organism: Sinorhizobium sp. 8-89 (assembly GCF_030124325.1). Classification (GTDB taxonomy): domain Bacteria; phylum Pseudomonadota; class Alphaproteobacteria; order Rhizobiales; family Rhizobiaceae; genus Sinorhizobium. The sequence goes on along the minus strand of NZ_JASKLR010000001.1, from coordinate 483,857 downwards.
ATTTCCATGAAAATCGAAAGCAGCCTTTCCAACTACTATCTTTCGCAGCGCCGCTCCGTCGCAAGCAACCTTCCCTCGCTCGACGAAGCCGGCGGTGATCGAGCGCAGCGTCGTTCTCCGCCCACCATTGCACCCGCCTCGCCCTCCGTCTCGCTTTCAAGCGCACTCTGGCAGTCACTCGCCGAGGACGAAACGGCCGCTTCCTCGATCACCGAGGGCAAGTCGCCGTTCGGCTCGAGCGTTGCCGACGAGTTCCTTGAATGGTCCAAGATGTCGTTTGCGGAAAAAATCCGGGCGCAGTACCTCGAGGCACATGGGCTGACGGAGGAAAGCCTGCGGGCCATGCCGCCCGAGGGGCGTGAAGCAATCGAGGAAGAAATCCGCAAGGCCGTCGCGGAAAGCCTCGGCATGGAGGAACAGACGAGCGACACTGCATCGGACATCGTCGAAAACGCTACCGAAGCTTGACTTTCCCGGATGCCGTCGGCCAGAGCAATTCCAGGAGAAGTGTGCAACGGTTTTCCTGGAATTGCGTAGCTTCAAAGGGTTAGCTCAAACCATTCCCGCAACAATCTTTCCGACTTCGGCGAAGACGGGATTCAGTTCCTTCACTGGCGCCTTCGCCTCGGCAATGTAGGCCGTTATCAGGATCGGCCCGCGATCCTTTGGCCAGACAACGGCGATGTCCGACGCCGCGCCGGTCGCGCTCGTCCCGGTCTTGTCGCCGATACGCCAATCCTTCGGCATGCCGGCACGGAGCCGGGCGTCGCCGGTCTTATTGGCGACCATCCAGTCGATGAACTGCATGCGGGAGGTCTCCGACAAAACCGGGCCGAGCGTCAGACCGCCGAGGGTTTCAAGCATGGCAGCCGGCGTCGTCGTGTCGCGTGGGTCTCCCCGCTTCGCCTCGTTGAGTTCGGGTTCGGTACGATCAAGCCGCGTCTTCTGATCGTTGATCGATCGCAGCCACGTCGTCAACCCTGCCGGTCCACCGAAACTTTCGAGCAGCAGGTTGCCTGCGGCGTTGTCGCTGATCGTAATCGCCGCCTCGCAGAGCGCGGCGACCGTCATGCCATCTCCTCCCACGTGCTTCTCCGTTACCGGCGAATAGGGGACCAGTGCGTCCTTGCCGAACTTGATTCGCCGGTCGAGCTTTTCTTCCCCTCGATCCACACGGGCCAACACACAGGCCGCGGCCAACGCCTTGAAGGTCGAGCACATGGCAAAGCGCTCGCTTTCTCTCTGGCCGAAGGAGATGTTCGTTTCCGTGTCGAGCACCGCAACGCCGAGGCGACCGCCGGTACGCTTTTCGAGTTCGCCAAGCTGCTTAGAGACATCGTCGTTCGTTCCGGCAACGGCGCGCGCTGTGCTCGCCAGAACGAGCGCCGGATAGAGCATCGCAGAGCCGACCAGCATGGTGCGTCGATTGATGAAAAAGGGCACGTTCTTCCTCCGTATTGAGCGTGCGGCATTCGCCACGCACGTTTCTAAATTATTGATAGTGAATATGTATTCCCGCCGAGCCGGCCACGACAAGCGGCCGTTGCGAAGCAAGTCGCTAAGCGGCAAATATGGCGGCCTTGTGCTCGCCCAGCTGTCGGGACTGCCTTCATCGTTCCGCCATCCGGTTGCGGGCCGTCCATGGAAAATGTTATGGCGAAGGCGTTGAAATTGAAGGACGAGATCCGTGCGCCTCATCCGCTAGCGACGATGCGGCTTTCGACGCCCGACGCTCTGGCGAAGACGTCACGGTCAACAATCTCGTCATCGATCATCTCTGGGGCGAGGTCTTCCGCGATATCGACATAAGGCAGGGGCTCGATCGGCTGAAAATGCCGATCATGCTTGCACTCGGCCGCTTCGACTTTCTCGTTGCACCCGCGAGCACTTGGGACGAATACCGCGCGGATGTCTCCGATCTAACCATCCGTCTTTTCGAAAAGAGCGGTCACACGCCGCAACTGGAGGAGAGTGCGGCTTTCGACGACGCACTTCTCGAGTTTCTTTTGCGACGTTGAGAAGCAGGGAGGTCCGCTCTATTGCTGGGAGAATGCCGCCGCCCTATCTAAATACTCCAGCGACTATAGATATGAGGCGACAGCATGTATTCGATCGGCGACCTCTCACGCCGCACCGGCGTCAAGATCCCGACCATTCGCTATTATGAACAGATGGGATTGCTCGAGGCACCCGAGCGCTCGGAAGGCAACCAGCGGCGTTATGAAAAACGCGAACTCGAACGGCTCGCATTCATCCGTCATGCGCGCGACCTGGGACTCTCGATCGAGGCGATCCGCGATCTTCTGGCACTCAGCCGGCATCCGGAACGCCCTTGCGGCGAGGCGGACCGCATCGCCACCGAACACCTTGCCTCGGTACGCGAAAAGATCGCCAGACTACGGAAGCTGGAAAGTGAACTGGAGCGCATCGTCGCCTGCCATGGTGACCATACGATTGGCGACTGCTACGTGATCCGGGCGCTGGCCGACCATTCAATGTGCGGGACCGACCACTGAGATCCGATCCGGAGGCGCGAGAAATCACGTTGACAAAATCGCGGAAATGGCGAATCTACGCGCATGATCAAGAACGCACCCATTTCCCGCGTGTATTTTTGGCTGTTCCGATAGGAGCGGCCTGCTGATCATATTCAACAAGGCCGCCATCAGGCGGCTTTTGTTTTTCACGGCACCTGATGGCGGCAGAACCATAGGAGCCGAGAATGTTGCAGACCGCCACCCCTTCCCTTCATCCAGTGCCATCGGCGCGTCCACCGGTGGTGACGATCCGCTGTACCAAACCGCGCGATCTTCCCGAGCTGCACGAGATGATCGTCGAGCTCGCCGCGCATCACGGCGACGCCGCACCGCTCACACTGGAACGGCTTGAACGCGACCTCTTCAGCCGCACCCCCTGGATCACCGCGCTTGTCGCCGAAGCCGGCAACCAGTTGATCGGCTACGCCATCCTTGTGCCGACCTATCGAGCAGCCGAAGGCGTGCGCGGCATGGAACTGCATCACCTTTTCGTTCGTCCCGGTCATCGTGGCACTGGCATCGGCCGCCACCTCGTTGCCAAGGCGCGCGAAAAGGCGCGCATGGCCGGCTGCGACTATCTTTCGGTCAGCGCCGCCACCGGCAATTTCCAGGCGCATCGATTCTACGAATCCGAACGCTTCGTACCTCGACCTGTTACCGGCATGCGCTATATGCAGAAACTTGGCTGAACGGGAGGGCACATGCGCCTCGCAATCGTCCTGACGGAAGGTTTTGCCGACTGGGAATGCGCGCTGCTGATGGCCACGGCGCGCACCGAACTCGGGCTCGACGTGCTGATCGCCACGCCCGGCGGCACCGTGGTGACGTCGATGGGCGGCCTTCACATCACACCGCACCTGCCGACGAAAACGCTGGCGCCGGCGGAGTTCGACGCGCTTGTGCTCTGCGGCGGCTCAACCTGGGAAACCGCCGCCGCCCCAAATCTCACCGCGACGATCCGCGCCTTCCATGCGGAAGACCGCGTCGTCGCGGGGATTTGCGGTGCGACGCTTGCGCTTGCCGCCAGCGGCATTCTCAACGAGGCGGACCATACGGGCAACTCGGCGGAAAGCCTTTTGGCGGTGGCCGGCTATCACGGCCACGAGCACTATCGCGAGCAGCCGCAGGCTCTTCGAAGCGGCCGACTGGTAACGGCTGCGGGCACTGCTCCGGTCAGCTTTACTGCCGAGATTTTCCACGCGCTCGGTGTCGGCTCCGAAGCGCTTGACCACTATCTCTCCCTCTACGGCAAGGAGCACGCGGCCGTTCAAGCCGCACGATAGTGCCGTTCCAGAACCTTCAAAGCGCCGGGATGGCCTTCAGGTAGGCGGCAATAGCCTCGCGGTCGGAGGGCGAAAGCTTCGCCAGGTTCTGCTGCACCTCGACCATCGAACCGCCGACCGAGTCGAATTCCGGCGTGAAACCGGTCTCCAGATAGGAGGCGATGTCGGATGCACTCCAACTGCCGACGCTCCTCGAGCCCGGCGTGATGTCGGGGATACGACCTTCCCCTTCGGGATTCGGCGCGCCGGCCAACCATCTATCCGGCACGAACCCGCCGAGCGCGTTGCGTGGCGTGTGGCACTCGCCGCAGTGACCGGGGCCTTCGACGAGATACTGCCCGCGGGCGAGCTTCGCGTCAGCCGTATTCACCTCGGCGCGCGGCTCGTCTGTTAAGAACAGCAGCTTCCAGGCGCCGAGCGCCATGCGGATATTATAAGGGAACGGCAAGTCATGCGGCGGCGCCACGTTGCTGCTTTTCGGCAGCGTCTGCAGATATCCCCAGAGATCGTTGATATCCTTGGCGGTCATGCGCGCATACGAACCGTAAGGGAAAGATGGATAAAGGTGCTCGCCATTTTTTCCGACGCCGCGCGTCATGGCGTTGCCGAACTCCGCAAGCGTCCAGTCACCGATGCCGGCGCTTTCATCGGGCGAAATGTTCGGAATATTGAAGGTACCGAAGGGACTCTTCAGCGCCCGACCGCCAGCAAGCACGAGCCGGGCGTCATCCTTCGCTCCCGGCGCCGCGTGGCAACTGACGCAGCCGCCGGCCCAGAAGACCTGCTCGCCATTGGCGAGATCCGGTTCGCCAAGTCCTTGCCAATGGGCTTCATCCCACGGCGCCGGTTTCGTCAGCCACCAAAAACCGCCGGCGCCGGCAAGCGCCAGCACGACCAGACCAAATAGCAGTTTCGCTGTTCGACGGCCCATCAGGCCTCCCTGATGCTGGAAAGACAGACAGATGCGCCGGCAGAGCCGGCGCATCGGAACCGATCAGAATGAAGGAACGGCGTCTCAGTCCTTTTTCAGCCGGTAGGTCTCATGACAGCTGGAACAGTCCTTGCCGAGAATGCCGAGGGCGGCGCCAACACCGGCCTGGTCGGAAGGAAGCTGGGCAAGCAGCGTGCTCGCGTCGGTTCCAAGCTTGGCGGCCTTGGCCTTGAAGTCATCCATGTTTTCCCAGATCTTCGGGCTGGCTTCGGTTTCCAGGCCGGTTTCCGAGCCCGCCGGGAAATGATTCGGGAAGACCTTCACCGTCTCGCTGATCGTCGTCAGCGATGCCTTTACGATTTCCGCATCGTAGGGTTTTTCACCTTTGGCGATACCGTTCAACGCACCGGCAGCCTGCCCTACCTTCTTCATCAGCTGCTGGCGCACCGCCTGCGGCTCGTCCGCCGCAGTGACGGCAGTCACACCCAATCCTGCGAGGGCCGCAGCAAGCATAAATGCTCGTATCTTCATCATGATCTCCCGGTCATTCGAACCCGCATCTGCGGCTTCCTGTTGAGGCGCGGGGCATGATGGCATTTTGGTCTTTCGACGGAAGTAACATTTTTTTGATGTCCTTGTCATTCCAACATAATTTGGCTCCAACAACCGCATTACCGCCGTCTGTCGCGTGCCGGAAAACAGCGTGAACACGACAGCCATGTTTTAATACTTGGGAGCGATCTGCCGCCGGCGGCCTACCGGGCACCGGCCCAACCCTGCCATACGGTCAAGACCGCAACTATGACCAGCACGACGCCGGCAGCCCGTCCGATTGCCACCGTTGCGCCCGGACTGCCGACAAGCAGGTCACGGCCGCGCCCGGCGGCAAGGGCCAGCCCGCCATAGACGGCAAGCTGCGTCAACGCGATCATCAGCGCCATGACGGCCGCTTGCGACCAGACCGGACCGAATTGCGGCTTCAGGAACTGCGGATAGACAGCCAGCATGAAAAGATAGGCCTTGGGGTTCATCAGGCTTGTTAGCGCGCCCTGGCGAAAGCTCGCCCAGCGCGACAGGTGCACAGCCTTTTCGATGCCGCCGATCGTGATCGAACTGCGTAAAAGCGAGAAACCGATCCAGGCGATGTAAAGGGCACCGGCGACAAGCAGCACGTTGAAGAGCTGCGGCACCAGATGCAGGACGACGCTGACGCCGAGCGCGGCATAGAGCGTATGCAGCACGCCGCCGGCCATGATGCCGGCCGTTGCCGACAGGCCGGACGCCCGTCCGCCGGTCAACGAATTGGCCAGGACGAAGACCATGTCCATGCCGGGCACGATGATGATGCCGAAGAGAAGGGTGAAGAAAAGCCAGAGGTTTTCCGTGTAGCTCATGTCAGTTGTCCGTGAGATTTCCATGTGACGGGTGGGCGGATTGTAGATTCTTCAATCCGTTGACACGTGTTATACCGCCCTACAACTGACAGGGAATTGTCAGGAGCCTTTGCGGCGACGGAGGTTTTTTCGTGCGTAAGGCATCGCGCCTTTTTGAAATCATCCAGATTCTGCGGCTCGCCAGGAAGCCGGTGACGGCCGCGGAAATTGCCGAAGCGCTGGAGGTTACGCCACGCTCGATCTACCGCGATATCGCGGCCCTCCAGGCAATACGGGTGCCGATCGAGGGCGAACGCGGCATCGGCTATATCTTGAGACCAGGCTTCGATCTGCCTCCTTTGATGTTCTCCATCGAAGAGACGGAGGCGATCGTACTCGCGCTTGCGCTGCTGGCACGCACGGGCGACGAGGAGCTGAAGGCCGCCGCGCGGCGCGTGAACCAGAAGATCACGGGCGCCGTTCCCGAGCCGCTCCGCCGAGCATTCCAGTCTCAGGCACTGCACGCCTGGGGTAGCATAGCACCGCCACCGCCCGCCATTGATCTCGCCATGGTTCGCCGCGCGATCCGTGACGAGCAGAAGCTTGCGCTGGATTATCGCGATGAGCTCGGGCGAGCGACGGAACGCACTGTCCGCCCGCTGGCGCTGATCTATTATTCGGAGCACGCGATGATGGTCGCCTGGTGCGAACTGCGCCACGACATCCGCAACTTCCGCGCCGACCGGGTGGAGCACTGCGAACCGGTGGACGATTTCTTCCACGACGAGGGCAACCGGCTGAGGCAGATGTGGATCGCCGGCTGGAAGACGAACGCCGCTCGGCCGCTCGAGGCGGAGGACGCGTAGACGACGCGCCCCATTCCGCCTGCCGGCACTTTCTTCCACGGGGTCAGGAAATATGCACCGCCGCTACTGTGCCCCTCCTCGCATGCCGGAGAAGATTAGGGTTGAGCAAATCGCCGAGCCTCGCCGGCGCTGGCCACAACGTCTGCAACGAAAAGGCCCGGCGCAAGCGCCGGGCCGAATTGCCTGTCGAGACGAATGACAGCCGCTTACTTCGCCGCAGCTTCGTACATTTCGAGCACGTAATCCCAGTTGATGAGATTGTCGACGAACGCCTCCAGATACTTCGGGCGGGCGTTGCGATAATCGATGTAGTAGGAGTGCTCCCAGACATCGACACCGAGGATCGGCGACGCGCCGTGAACGAGCGGGTTTTCGCCGTTCGGGGTCTTCGAGATTTCGAGCTTGCCGTTCTTGACCGAGAGCCATGCCCAGCCGGAGCCGAACTGGCCGGTGCCGGCGGCGATGAAGTCGGCGCGGAACTTGTCGTAGCCGCCAAGGTCGGACTTGATGGCCGCGTCGAGCTTGCCCGGCAGGCTGGTGCCGCCGCCGCCCTTCTTCATCCACTTCCAGAAATGGATGTGGTTGTAGTGCTGGCCGGCATTGTTGAACAGCGGCTGGTTGGTCCCGTAGGACTTCTTGACGACTTCCTCGAGCGAAAGACCGGAAAGACCGGCTTCCTCGGCGAGCTTGTTGCCGTTCGTCACGTAAGCGAGGTGATGCTTGTCGTGATGATATTCGAGCGTTTCGCGCGACATATAGGGGGCGAGCGCATCGTAGTCATAGGGAAGGTTCGGCAATTCGAAAGCCATTGTGGCATCTCCTCTTGGTATGGATTTCGTCAAGGAAATCTGTGAGCGGGAACATAGGCACCGGCATAGACCGAGGCAACCGATGCGGTGCCAAAATTTCTCTGCCACACGCAAAATACTTTCGTTGCGTTTCCAGCGAACCCCTTTCCTTGGCAAATTCTCGTCAAGATCGGCGTGCTACCTACCCGCGCATTCCAGGAAAATGTGTAAGGAACCAAGATGCCGATACACCCCATCTCAATCCTGAGCCTCTTTGCCGCTGCAAGCCTTGCAGCGGGTGCGGCACATGCATCTTCGGGGGACGCATGGGAGGAATTCCGCGCAGACGTATCGGCCAAATGCATTGCCGCCGCCGAATCGCTAGAAGACATCAGCGCGGTCGTTGATCCTTTTGGTACCGAAAGCTACGGACTGGCGCTCATCTCCGGCAAGCCTAAAGCCGGCGATGGCTTTGTCACGCAGATTTGCGTCTACGACAAGCAGACCAAGGCCGTGGAACTCGGTGGCGAGATCGGTGCCCAGGTGAAACCGATATTGAGGCCGTAGTCCAGAAGCCGACAGTGTGGGCCCGCGCTTTCGCCGCACATGGCATTGGCAGGCGGGTTCGTGATGTTGGGGCTGCGCATGTGCAAGCGCGGGGAAAGCCGTCCCCGAAGCTGCATTTGTTTCCGCCCGGCCGGCAGCCGCATCGACATCCTGCACAAGGGTCCTATGTCTTCCAGTGTCCATGCACAGAACACGCAAGCGGAGGACGTTATGGAATTCCATCAGGGGCGGTTACTCGACCATGTGCATCTTCGCGCAAGAGACCTCGCCGCCAGCAAACGTTTCTATCGTGCTGTTCTCGCCGCTCTCGGCCGTCAGCCGACCTTCGAGACCGAGCAGGCGATTGCATTCGACGAACTCTACATCGATCAGGCCGAAAGCTATCGCAGCCATGTTCACATCGGCTTCCAGGCGATCGATCTGGATGCGGTTCGTCGCTTCTACGAGGCCGGTCTTGCGAACGGCGGGAAAGACAATGGCGAGCCGGGCGAGCGACCCTACCATCCCGGCTATTTCGCAGCCTTTCTCCTCGATCCCGACGGCAACAACATCGAGGCGGTCTATCATGGACCGACAACGCGCTCGTCCGCCGATGTCGTCATCCGTCCGCTGGGCACCGATACGTGACGGCCGGTACGGAGAACCTCAGACGCGCGATCCAGCCGATGCCGGATGATATCTCCACGCGGCTGCGTGACAGCGGGCTCGAGGCTGCCTATGCCGCGCGTCCCGCCTATCAGCGCAACGACTATCTCGGCTGGATCGCCCGCGCCAAGCGCAGCGAAACCCGCGAGAAGCGCATCGCCCAGATGCTTGCCGAACTTCAGGCCGGAGACGCCTATATGCGCATGCCCTATCGCGATCGGGGCGACGAGAAATAGCCACACCGCTATCGAGCGGAGACCGCCCATGCCGCCCCTGCGAGCTCGGTGATACGGGGGTGGCCGTGCCGTCAGACGTCGCGGCTCGAATGCGCCCAGTCCATGTAAAGGTCGCGCGCCTTGGCGGCGACCGGGCCGGCCTGCAGGTCGCGGTCGTCAAGGCGAGTAACCGGCAGTACTTTCGAATAATTACCGGTCGTGAATATCTCGTCCGCCGCTTCGAAATCGGCGATGGTCATCGTGATCTCGACCACCTCGAAGCCGGCCTCGCGCAAGAGGCCCATCACGCGGAAGCGGGTGATGCCGGCAAGGAAGGTCTTGTTGGCGGCCGGCGTGAAGACGACACCGTCCCTCACCATGAAGATGTTGGATGATCCGGTCTCGGCGATATTGCCAAGCATGTCGCGCACAAGCGCGTTATCGAAGCCGCGCGAGCGTGCTTCGTTGAGGATGCGGGCATTGTTGGGATATAGGCAACCGGCCTTGGCATCCGTCGGCATGCACTCGATTGTCGGCCGTCGGAAGGGCGACAAGGTCAACGATGAGCCGCCATGCGCGTTGCCCATCGGTGCCTCGAACAGGCAGAGCGCGAAACGTGTCGATTCCGGATCCACCGCCACGACGCTCCAGGAACCGTGCTCGCCCCAATACATCGGCTTCACGTAGATCGCCGTCTTGCCGTCGAACTTCTTCACGCCCTCCCAGGTCAGCGCCTCGATCTCTTCGGCGGACATCGTGGGTTTCAGCCCCAGCGATGTGGCCGAACGGTTGACGCGCTGGCAATGCAGATCAAGGTCCGGCGCGATGCCGTCGAACCAGCGTGCACCGTCGAAAACCGTGGATCCGAGCCACATCGCGTGCGAGGTCGGCCCGATCAGCGGAGGATTGCCGGAAAGCCATTCACCGTCGACATAGGTCCAGGTGGTTGAGCGGGGGGATGTATCGACGGCCATCGGCGTCTCCTCTCGTTATTGTCCGTTTGACCACGCAACTTACTCGGCTGGATCAATCCAACCGCCATATTGGTCGGCCCTGCTGATCAGAGCGAAGCGCGGCCGGAAAAGCGGACACTTTTTCCTCATTTAGCTCTAGCCGAAAAAGGCAGTATCAGGGTGAATGGGTACATCAAAAAATGTCATCGCGTCCATTGTGGAACGAGCCGAACCGCCATGCCAAAATAGCCTAACGAGCAAGGAGCCAGACCAGTCATGAAAGCGATGTATTACGACGCGTTCGAAAAGATGCCGGAGATCAGAGCATTGCCGGATCCGAAGCCGACTGAAAACGGCGTCGTCATCAACGTCGAGGCGACCGGCCTTTGCCGCAGCGACTGGCATGGCTGGATGGGACACGACGCGGACATTCGCCTGCCGCATGTGCCCGGCCACGAGCTCGCGGGAACCATTGCGGCCGCCGGACGCGGTGTCCTGCGCTACAAGGTCGGGGACCGCGTGACCGTTCCGTTCGTTTCCGGCTGCGGCCGTTGCGCGGAATGCCGCTCGGGCAACCAACAGGTTTGCGAGGCGCAGTTCCAGCCGGGCTTTACCCATTGGGGCTCGTTTGCCGAATACGTCGCGATCGACTTTGCCGACCAGAACCTTGTGCACCTGCCGGAGAGCATGGATTTCGCGACTGCCGCAAGCCTCGGCTGCCGCTTCGCCACATCCTTCCGGGCGATCGCCGACCAGGCCCGCGTCCGGGGCGGTGAGTGGGTGGCGGTGCACGGCTGCGGCGGCGTCGGCCTTTCGGCGATCATGATCGCCACGGCGCTCGGCGCCAACCCGATCGCGATCGATATTTCCGAGGAGAAGCTCGCCTTTGCCCGCAAACTTGGCGCCGTGGCAGCAATCAACGGCAAAGAAACGGGAGACGTTGCCGAGGCCGTAAGGGAAATCACAAAGGGCGGCGCCCATGTCTCGATCGATGCTCTCGGTTCGCCGGTCACCTGCTTCAATTCCATCAAGAACCTGCGCCGGCGCGGGCGGCATGTGCAGGTCGGCCTGATGCTCGCGGAGCATGCAACCCCACAGATCCCGATGGCACAGGTGATCGGCCACGAGCTTGAAATCTACGGCAGCCACGGCATGCAGGCCTGGCGCTATGACGCGATGCTTTCGATGATCACCGCCGGCAAACTGAACCCAAAGCAACTGATCGGCCGCGAGATCTCGCTGGAAGAAGCCGTGCCGGCGCTGGTGACGATGGACCGCGCCACCGATCTCGGCATCAGCGTGATTACGCGGTTCTGATCAGGGATTCCGATCGTCGCCGCGCGCTGTTATGGTTTTCGCAAGCAAGACGAATCAACGAGGGGTCCCGTCATGGCGCTTGCGGCTCAAACCACCGAAGGTGAGCTTTACCGGCCTGTTCTCGGCAGCAATTCCCGGCATCCCAACGGCTGGCATATCCGCGTGATCGTCAGTTCGCAGACCGAGGCGCGCCACAACCGCCACCTTTGGGCGCCGACGCATCTCGTCTCGATCCGCGCGCCTGCAAGCCGCCTGCTCTCCATGATCGAACTGCCGCCCGAGCGGCATCTGGAGCTTTACTTTGGCGATGCCACCGATCCGAACGCACCGGATGCCGCACGGGCGGAGGCGGTCGAGGCGACCTTTGCCTTTATTGACAGGCTGCCCGAGGATGCGCATCTGCTGGTCCACTGCCTTAGGGGCATCGGCAGGTCGACCGCGCTGACGCTCGGCATTCTAGCCCGCTACATGGCGCCCGAGGAGGCGGCCGCGGCCCTTCACGCACTTCGCCCCGAAGCCAAACCGAACCGCCACGTCGTCGGGCTCTGTGATGCCGTTCTCGGGCTCAAGGGGAAACTTGCGAAACAGGCGCTGCGTTTTCCGGCAAAAGTCTGGAAAGCTTAATTAAATTCCTATTGCTATGCATGGTGGCATTGTGCGCCGCACAAAGTTTTGACATGATCCCCGGGAAGAACTGACGAAGCGTTGCGCCTACCGCACCGGGCCCGAAATCGGAACCGATTTTCAGCGAGCACGTTGCGTGAATTCAAAGAGATAAAGCGACCTTTGTGCGCCGCTGAATGGTCATGACGGGAGGGTTCGATGTCTCTGGCGGCCTATGTCTTTGATGCCTATGGCACGCTTTTCGATGTGCATGCGGCCGTGCGGCGCCATGCCGAAGCAATCGGTCCTGATGGCCAGGCCTTTTCCGAACTCTGGCGGGCCAAACAGCTTGAATATTCCTGGGTGCGCTCGCTGATGGGCGCCTATGTCGACTTCTGGCAGCTGACCGAGCAATCGCTCGATTACGCCTTTCAGCGCTTCCCCTCGGCCGATCCGAAACTCAAGAAACGGCTGCTCGACGCCTATTGGACGCTCGACTGCTATCCCGAGGTGCCGGCCGTGCTGAGAGGACTGAAGGAGCGCGGCGCCCGCATCGCTATTCTTTCCAACGGGTCCCCGGCCATGCTCGCATCGGCGGTGAAAAACGCCGCGCTCGACATCGTGATCGACGACGTGTTCTCGGTCGATGCGGTCAAGGCGTTCAAGACGGCGCCCGCCGTCTATGACCTGGTGACGACGCAGTACCGGCTCTATCCGCACGCGGTTTCCTTCCAGTCGTCGAACCGCTGGGATATTGCGGGAGCGACAAAATTCGGCTTCCGCACCGTCTGGATCAACCGCTCCGACATGCCGGACGAATACAGGGACTATGGTCCTGCACTCATCCTCCCCTCGCTCGAGAGCCTGCAGTTCGGCATCTGAAGAAAGTCGCCTCATGGCCTGGTCGGCAGCGCAGTATGTGAAATTCGAGGACGAGCGGACACGGCCTGCGCGCGACCTCCTGGCGCAGGTGCCGGATCTCCCCGCCGGTCCGGCCTTCGACCTCGGCTGCGGGCCGGGCAACTCGACCGAGTTGATCCTCGAGCGATTTCCGAATTCCGCTGTCGTCGGCGTTGATAGCGACGAGGACATGCTGGCCGCCGCGCGCAAGCGGCTTCCGGCTCTGCGCTTCGAGAAGGCCGATCTTGCGACCTGGGTGCCGCCGGCGGAAACCACGCTCTTCTTCGCTAACGCGGTGTTCCAGTGGCTGCCGGAGCACATCGAGATCTTCGATCGGCTGATCGAGGCGCTTGCGCCCGGCGGAACGCTTGCCGTGCAGATGCCGGATAATCTCGACGAGCCGACGCACAGGCTGATGCAGGAGACGGCGGAGGCCCCGCTCTTTGCGCAAGCATATGGCGGCCGCAAGCTTCGGCGGGCGCCGCCACCGCCGCCGTCGACCTATGTCGAACGGCTCGCAGCGAAAGCGGTGCGCGTCGATGCCTGGCACACGATCTATCATCATCAGCTCGCCAGCGCCGAGGCGATCGTCGAATGGGTGAAGGGCACCGGCTTGCGGCCTTATCTCGACGCTCTGCCAGAGGATCGGCGCGCAGACTACCTCGCCGCCTACGCGGAAAAGATCCGAACGGCCTATCCGCCGATGGCCGACGGCCGGGTTCTTCTGCGTTTCCCGCGCTTCTTCATCATCGCAACCAAGGACCGGTAGATGACGCTGGCGCCGCTCGCGCAATGCAAGCGACATCGCTTTCTGTCCTAAATATTTTCGACCAGGAAATCGATGAAAGCGCGGATGCGGGCGGCAAGGTGCTCATGCCCGGCGTAGACTGCGTGCACCCGTTCCATGTCTTCCGGATTGTAGTCTTCCAGCACCGGCACCAACCGATCCGCATCGATATCCGGCTGTACGTGGAACTGCCCGACGCGGCCGAGGCCGAGACCCGAAAGGCAGAGATTGCGAACGATTGCGCCGCTGTTTGCCTGCATATTACCGGTGACCGGGCGCACATACACATTTGACGAGCCCGGATCGCGGAACGGCCAGCCGTCGAGGCTCCGGCGGAAATTGAAGGTGAAGCAATTGTGTTGGGCGAGGTCATCCGGCGTCCGCGGTACGCCATGAGCCTCAAGATAGCGCGGTGCGGCAACAATCACCTGCCGGCTATCGAGCAACTTGCGTGCCTTCAGGCTGGAATCGCGCATCGGACCGGACCGGATGGCGACGTCGGTCCGTTCCTCGATCAGATCAATGATACCGTCGTTCAAGGAGAGATCCAGCTGCACGTCGGGATAACGCGCGAGGAATTCGGCAGCAAGCGGCAGAATGTAGCGCTCGCCGAAGCCGACAGACGCGTTCACCCGTAGCGGGCCACGCGGCAGCGCCCGACCGCCGCCGGCGACCACCTGTTCCGTTTCGGCAATCGCCGCCAGGATGCGCTGCGCGCGCTGAAGGTAGATTTCTCCCTCCGGCGTCAGTTGCAGCATGCGGGTGGAGCGCATGACGAGCCGTGTCCCGAGCCTGTCCTCGATACGCGAGACAAGCTTGCTGACGGCGGAGGGCGACAGTTTGAGCCGCCGACCGGCGGCGGAAAAGCTGCGCAGTTCGGCCGCTGCAACAAAGACTTCCATTTCGCCGGCGCGGTTGTCCATTTGCCTTAACCTTTGAATTCAGTTCACAGGCATTTATCCATTCCTCCGGATTATCGCGCAAGCCCGATCGATCCATATTCCCGGTCATCAATCAAGCAAACCGCGGCACGGCCGCAAAACTCAGCCCGCATCGCGTGCGGGCGGGAAGGTCTACTTATGCCCATCGCTCTCTTGCCTTGACGATCGCGGCCTATGCGATCGGAACAACGGAATTCGTGATCGTCGGCCTCCTTCCGACGGTCGCCTCCGACCTTCACATCTCCCTGCCGCTCGCCGGCCTCATCGTCAGCGTTTATGCCCTCGGCGTCACTTTCGGCGCGCCGGTGCTGACGGCGCTTACCGGTGGGATCGAGCGCAAGCCCCTGCTCCTCGGCCTGATGGCTCTCTTCATCATCGGCAATGCCGCCGCGGCGCTTTCGCCAACCTACGAGTTACTGCTCGTCGCACGGGTCCTGTCGGCGTTCGCGCACGGGGTCTTTTTCTCCGTCGGCTCGACAATTGCCGCCGATCTCGTGCCCGAAGATCGCCGCGCCTCGGCGATTGCCATGATGTTCATGGGGCTGACGGTCGCAATCGTCACCGGCGTGCCGCTCGGTACCTATATCGGCCAGACCTTCGGTTGGCGGGCCACTTTCTGGGCGGTCACCGCGCTCGGCGCCATCGCCTTCATCGGCATCGCAGCCTTGCTGCCGAATACGCTGAGCAAGGCCGCCGCGGCACGTCTCGTCGATCAGGTTCGTGTGCTTGGATCCGGCCGCTTGCTGATCGTCTTTGCCATGACGGCGCTCGGCTATGGCGGCACCTTCGTCGCCTTCACGTTCCTGGCGCCAATCCTGCAGGAAATCACCGGTTTCTCCGAAGGCAGCGTCAGCCTCATCCTGGTGCTTTATGGCATCGCCATCGCGATCGGTAATGTTATCGGGGGAAAGATCGCCAACCGCGATCCGGTAAAGGCGCTGATCGGGCTCTTTGTCGCCCAGGCAGCCGTGCTCGTGCTCTTCGCCTTCACGGCCCCCTCTCCGGCACTGACGCTGGTCACGCTGGCGGCGCTCGGTTTCCTTTCCTTCGCCAATGTGCCCGGACTGCAGCTCTACGTCGTCCAGCTTGCCAAGCAGTACCGTCCCGGCGCCGTCGACGTCGCCTCGGCCCTCAACATCGCCGCGTTCAACCTCGGCATTGCGGTTGGCGCCTGGCTCGGTGGCCTTGTGGTCTCCTCGCCGCTGGGCCTCGCTTCGACGCCGTTCGTCGGAGCGATCCTGGTTGTCGCCGCCCTGATCCTGACGTTGTGGAGCGGCGTGCTCGACCGGCGCGCGGTTCCAGTCGGGCAGCCGGCTTGAACCTTCGTTCTGCCACCACAAGTATAGAATGTCGAATTCGCCCGGCATCTTGCCGGGCCTCTCCAAACCAAGGAGCTTTTCCATGCATGCAGTCAATTCCAACGGCGCCAATATTCCCGCCCTCGGTTTCGGTACCTTCCGCATGCCAGGCGCCGATGTCCTCCGCATCCTGCCGGGAGCGCTCAAGCTCGGCTTCCACCATGTCGACACGGCGCAGATCTACGGCAACGAGGCCGAAGTCGGCGAGGCCATCCACCAATCGGGCGTTCGGCGCGCGGATATTTTTCTGACGACGAAGGTGTGGGTCGACAATTATCGCCACGACGCGTTCCTCGCCTCCGTGGACGAGAGCCTGAAAAAGCTGAAGACAGACTACGTGGATCTTCTCCTCCTCCACTGGCCGGGCAGCGACGTGCCAATGGCCGAGCGCATCGGCGCGCTCAACGAAGTGCAGAAGGCCGGCAAGGTACGCCATATCGGCGTCAGCAACTTCAACATCGCCCAGATGGAGGAAGCCGTCCTGTTGAGCGATGCGCCGATCGCAACGAATCAGGTGGAATATCACCCCTATCTCGACCAGACGAAGGTCCTGCAAGCCGCGCGCCGGCTAGGCATGTCACTGACCGCCTACTATGCCATGGCCAACGGCAAGATACCCTCCGATCCGCTCCTCAGGGACATCGGCGCGCGCCACGGCAAGACGGCGGCACAAGTGGCCTTGCGCTGGCTCGTGCAGCAGAAGGATGTGGTCGCGCTGTCGAAGACGGCGACGGAGGCCCGGCTCAAGGAAAATTTCGCGATCTTCGATTTCGCACTGACACCGGAGGAAATGGCTGAGATCCGCAAGCTTGCGCGTCCCGACGGCCGGATCGTCAGCCCCGCGGGCTTGGCCCCCGAATGGGACAAAGCGGCCTAGGTGACGGCATCGGTGAGGCTTACGACCAGACAATAAAAAGCACCCGTCGGGTCACTCCGGCGGGTGCTGGCTGTTTTATGGGGGCCGAATCGATCAGACGAACTGGCTGAGACCCGGAACCGAGGCGACGACCTCATCGACAACCTCGTCGCCGGCCTTTTCCTTGGCGAAAGCGATCGTTTCCTTGGCGAGCGAGGTGATTTCGCCCATGCCGAGGCCCTGGCTCATCAACTGCTGGCCGAGCGCCATGACACCGCCGCCACCGATCGCCGACATCAGACCACCGAGCAGACCGCCGCCGTTGCTGCCTTCACCGTTGTATTGGGCGACCAGTTCCGGCGCGCCCGGGATCGCTTCGATCATCTTGGCAACCGGACCTTCCGCCGCCTCGCGCTGCAGGAAGCCGAGAATCATACCAACTGCCTTCTCGGCCGTTGCAGGCTCGATACCGACATTCTCCGCCACGCGGGTGACCAGCTCACTCATGGAAATCTCCTCGATTGTTTTTTTGACGTTGACGTCAAGGTAAATGATCGCCTCCGAAATAACAAGCGACGATGAACAACTCATGACGAGGCTGCGGCCATCACCCTAGTCGAGAGGAGGCGCGCACCCAAGCGTATCGTTTCACGGACCGTCGCCCTTGGCAACGCACTCGATCGAGCAACGGTTGCCGCGCCTGATTGCACCGCCTATAACAGAAATGAGCGCTATTTCAGTGACGACGCAGCGCAACGAAATGCCCGCTTTCATAGGCAAAACGGAGATCAGGCCCACATGCTGCAAGACGGCAAGCTCTATATCGGAACCAGCCGCAAGCCGGACGATTCGATCAACAAGGGCGAATATCTGGAGCTGAAATTCGGCAACCGCCACGGGCTGATCACCGGTGCGACCGGCACCGGCAAGACCGTGACGCTGCAGATCCTGGCGGAAGGATTTTCCAGTGCCGGCGTCCCGGTCTTCTGCGCCGACGTCAAGGGCGATCTTTCCGGCATCGGCGCGATGGGCGAACCGAAGGATTTCCTTGTCAAGCGCGCCGAGCAGATTGGCCTTTCACCTTACGACTTCCAGGAATTTCCGGTGATCTTCTGGGACCTCTACGGCGAGAAGGGTCACAGGGTACGCACGACCATCTCCGAGATGGGACCGCTGCTCCTGTCTCGCTTGATGAACGCCAGCGACGCTCAGGAAGGTGTGCTGAACATCGCCTTCAAGATCGCCGACGAGGGGGGGCTGCCGCTCCTTGACCTCAAGGACCTCCAGGCCCTGCTCAACTACATGGGCGAGAATGCAAGCGAGCTTTCCAACCAGTTCGGCTTCATTTCCAAGTCGTCGGTCGGTTCGATCCAGCGCGAGCTACTGATTCTCGAGCAGCAGGGCGCGGAGCATTTCTTCGGCGAACCGGCGCTGAAGATCACCGACATCATGCGGACCACCAATGACGGGCGCGGTGCGATCTCGGTGCTTGCCGCCGACAAACTGATGATGAACCCGAGGCTCTACGCGACCTTCCTGCTTTGGCTCCTCTCCGAACTTTTCGAGGAACTGCCGGAAGTCGGCGATCCGGACAAGCCGAAGCTGGTGTTCTTCTTCGACGAAGCGCATCTGCTCTTCAACGACGCACCGAAGGTGCTCGTCGAGCGCGTCGAACAGGTGGTGCGCCTGATCCGTTCCAAGGGCGTCGGCGTATACTTCGTGACGCAGAACCCACTCGATGTTCCGGAAACGGTGCTGGCGCAGCTCGGCAATCGTGTCCAGCATGCGTTGCGCGCCTATTCACCGCGCGAACAGAAGGCGGTGAAGACCGCCGCAGATACCTTCCGCCCCAATCCGGAGTTCAACTGCGCCGAGGTGATCACCAATCTCGGCACCGGCGAAGCGCTCATTTCGACGCTCGAAGGCAAGGGCTCGCCGTCCATGGTCGAAAGGACCCTGATTCGCCCGCCGGCATCGCGACTCGGTCCGCTGACGGAGGCCGAACGGCAAAAGGTGATCGATGTCAGCCCGGTGCGCGGACTCTATGACGAGAATTTCGATCGGGAATCGGCTTACGAGCTGCTAGCTAAACGCGCGGCGAAAGCCGCCGAGCAGGCCGAAGCCGCGCGGCAAGCGGAGGAACGGTCTGCGGAAGAGACGTCCGGCGGCGGACGCTGGACCCTGCCCGGTTTCGGCGACGACGAGCCAAAGGAGCCCTCCGGCAAGCAGGCACGGCCGCGCTCCTCCGGCTATCAGCGCGAAACGATCGTCGAGGCGGCGATGAAATCCGTTGCCCGCACGGTCGCGACACAGGTCGGCCGCGCCCTGGTGCGTGGCATTCTCGGCAGCCTAAAGCGATAGAGCGGCACGCCAACGATGCGAGCGCCCCCGGCTCGCGATTTCCCAACGCATTGCCCAGACCGCATCCTGCGGCCCAGAAAGGATTGACTGTGGAAGCCAAGGATTCGAACGGCGCCATCCTCAAGGACGGCGACAATGTCACGCTGATCAAGGATCTGAAGGTGAAAGGAACCTCCACCACGCTGAAACGTGGCACGCTGGTGAAGGGCATCCGCCTGACCGGCGATCCGGACGAAGTGGAATGCCGGGTCGAAAAGATAAAGGGACTGGTGCTGCGCACCGAATTCCTCAAGAAGGCTTGAGGCGACCCGCCGTCTTACATCTGAAGCCCGGAGTATCTCCCCGGGCTTCAAGACGAAAACTGCAAGCGCGTTTCGTTTCAAGCCACCGTCAGCTTTACATCGATATTTCCCTTGGTCGCATGGCTGTAAGGGCAGACCACGTGCGCCTTCTGGACCAGATCCTCGAGCACGGCCTTGTCGACGCCGGGCGAAGAAATTTCGAGCGCTGCATCAATGCCGAAACCCGTGCCGTCTTCACGCGGGCCGATTCCGACCGTACCCGTCACTTTCGTGTCTTCCGGAAGCTTTACCTTTTCCTTGCCGGCAACGAATTTCAACGCGCCGAGGAAGCAGGCGGAATAGCCGGCTGCAAAGAGCTGTTCCGGGTTGGTGCCACGGGCGCCGTCGCCGCCAAGCTCCTTCGGGACAGTGAGAGTAACGTCAAGGATACCGTCGGCGCTCTTGGCCTGGCCGGCGCGGCCGCCGGTTGCCGAGGCGGTGGTGCGATAGAGGATAGGCATGGCAGTCTCCTTCGTGTGGTCGTTGCTGATGGTCATTGCATATCGTAAAATTAAATTGCGCGCAAATTAATTTTGCAAATTGCATTACCGCCTTGAATTTGCGACAATGCAATCATGACTACCAAGGCGGCAAAATTTGAGGCAATACCCGATGAGGCGCTGACGCTTGGCCAGCAGCTCTGCTTCGCAGTCTATTCGGCGGGGCACGCTTTCAACCGCACCTACAAGCCGCTGCTTGACCGTTTTGGCCTCACCTATCCGCAGTATCTCGTCCTGCTCGCTCTATGGCAGCAGGATCGCATGACGGTGAAACGGATCGGCGAGGAAATGGGGCTCGATTCCGGCACGCTTTCGCCCTTGTTAAAGCGATTGGAGGCGGCGGGTTATGTAAGTCGATTGCGCGATCCCGGCGACGAGCGACAGGTAATCGTCAGTCTCACCGAAAAGGGCCAGGATCTGAAGGCCGAAGCCTTTGGCATCCTCGCCGAGATCGGCAAGGCAAGCGGATGCACTTTGGAGGAAGTCCGCGAGTTGCGCGAGGCGCTGCATCGCTTGACCCAACGACTGGGCAGTAGCCATCAGGAAAGCTGATCGGGCTCGCGCCCGCCTCTCAACCGAATGACGACGCTCCGGCGCCTAGATGACGAGGATCGGGGCCTTGCCGCGGACGCGATCGTAGAGGTCCATCACGTCCTGGTTGAGCATGCGCACGCAGCCGGAAGAAACAGCCTTGCCGATAGATTGCCACTCCGGCGTACCGTGTACGCGGTACAAGGTGTCCTGGCCGTTCTGGAAGATATAGAGCGCGCGTGAGCCGAGCGGGTTGTTCAAGCCAGGCGGCATGCCACCGGCGCTTTCCGAATAGCGCGCGAGCTCTGGCTGGCGTTCGATCATCGTACCCGGCGGCGTCCATTTCGGCCACCTCTGCTTCCACTGAATGACCCCGCGTCCCGACCAGGCAAAGCCTTCACGGCCGAGCCCTACGCCGTAACGCATGGCCCTTCCGCCCGGCTGAACCAGATAGAGAAAGCGATCGGCGGTGTCGACCACGATCGTGCCCGGCTGCTCGCCAAATGGATCATCGACTTCCTGGCGATAAAATCGAGCGTCGATCTCCTGATAAGGCACCGCCGGAACCTGGTAGCCGCCATCGTCTACCGCAGCGTAAATTGCCGAGTAGTAGGGGTCTTGCGGCGGCAGGCCGGTCGGCAGCGACCCCTCGTCAACAGGCCCTTCCAAGAACGCTCCGGTACGTGGATCGATCCAGCGTCCCTCCAGCGCGGGATTGCGGAAAACCGGCGCGGTTTGTTGCCGAAAGCGGTCCGTGTTCATTGACGACGTGCAACTCGCAAGCCCGGCGGAGACGACTGCTAGTCCGGATGTGCGGAGAAACTGGCGGCGGGAAAAATTGGACAGCGTTGGCATCGAACTCTAACGGGTTTGAGTGCAGCAAGCGGAAGGGGATGGCGCGACCTCAATCGGCGATTCGCGCCTCTCCGCTCTGGTCAGGAAGATCACGATGATTTCGCATTAAATCAATCCAAAATCATCGTGATCGGTTCTCAAGTCGGGTTGCGAACTGAACGGTGTTAATGCTTGTCCTCGCCCTCTCGAGTGGCGGGCTATGCATCTACGGCTGGAACGAAGCTGATGTCAGCAAACTTCCTATCACAATCATGGCACCGGCGCTCTGCAACCACCGGTACACAGCTCAGATGCCCTCAGCGTGGAGCCCGGACTGGCGGAGCAGCGCCTCGAAATCCTTGGCGACCAGTGGCGGACTGAAGAAATAGCCCTGAATCTCATCGCAACCGCTCTGCCGCAGGAAATCGACCTGCGCCTCCGTTTCAACGCCTTCGGCGATGACGCGAAGTCCGAGATTCTGCGCAAGCGAGATGATCGCCGACGTGATCGCCTTGTCATCGACATCGGAAGGAATGTCCTCGACAAAGGAGCGGTCGATCTTCAGCCGTTGCACGGGGAATCGTTTAAGCGCGCTGAGGCTCGAATAGCCGGTTCCGAAGTCGTCGATCGCGAGATGTACGCCGATCGCCTCCAGTTCACGCATTGTCGCTATTGCGCCCGGCACGTCCTGCATGATCAGGCTCTCGGTCAGTTCGAGTTCAAGGTAACCTGCCTCCAATCCGGTTTCGGCGAGCACGGCCGCCACGCGGGCCGCCCAGTTGCGTTCGAGGAACTGCCGAGCGGAAACATTGACACTGACAATCAACGGCGGCAGACCGGCTTCCTGCCAGGCCTTGCACTGACGGCATGCGGCTTTCAGCACCCAATCGCCAATCGGCACGATCAGGCCGGTCTCCTCCGCCAGCGGGATGAAGGCACCGGGCGACATCACACCGTGCACCGGGTGCTGC
The DNA here is from genome assembly GCF_030124325.1 of Sinorhizobium sp. 8-89. Lineage (GTDB taxonomy): Bacteria > Pseudomonadota > Alphaproteobacteria > Rhizobiales > Rhizobiaceae > Sinorhizobium. Next base: position 461,399 of record NZ_JASKLR010000001.1, on the reverse strand, counting down.
CAGCGCAACAACGCCTCTGCGGCGAAGACACGACCGGTCACAAGGTTCATCTGCGGCTGAAAAAGCAGGAGGAATTCACTGCGGGCGATCGCTTCGCGCAGTTCCTCGTGCCGCAAGAGCTTCTCGTGGGCCTTGGCGGCCATCTCTTCGGTAAAGACCTGGAGGTTGTTGCGACCGAGTTCCTTTGCGCGGTACATCGCCGCGTCGGCATTTGCAAGCAATTCGCTGACTGTTCGGCCCTGATTGGGAAAGCAGGCGACACCCATGCTGCAGGTCACCTGCAGGCTGCGGCCGTTGAGCTGAACCGGCGCGGCAATGGCCGCCCGGATGTCCTCTAGACGGGACAAGACGATGTCCCGCTCGGTCGGAAGGCCGTTCAAGAGAAGAATGAACTCGTCGCCGCCGACGCGCACGACCATGTCCGACTTGCGCACTGCGGCGCGCATACGTTCGGCAACAGCCTTCAGCAGGTCGTCGCCGGCCGTATGCCCGAGACTGTCATTGATGAGCTTGAAATTGTCGAGATCCAGAAAGGCCAGCACGGCCCACTGATCGCGGCCGCGAATTGCCTCGAGCACACCCGCCACCTGCGCCTCGAACAGAACGCGATTGGGAAGGCCCGTCAGCGCATCGTGGTGCGCCATGAAGCTTATTCTGTCTTCGGCTCGCTTGCGTTCGATCGCGATCCCGGCGAGATGCGTCGCCATGGCGATCAGTTCCTTCTGCTGCTCGCTCGGAACGCCGACCTCCTGCGAGTAGAGCGCGAACGTCCCAAGCACCCTGCTTTCGTGAGAATGAATCGGCGTCGACCAGCAGGAACGAAAGCCATGAGGCTTCACGAGATCTGCATAGCCCGCCCACAAGGAATCAGAATACACGTCCGAGACGATGACCTGTTCACCGCGCCACGCCGCCGTTCCGCACGAACCGACTGCTGGACCGATTTCGACGCCGTCGATCGTGGCGCAAAATACCTCGTCCAGGCTTGGGGCAGCGCCATGCATAAGATGCCGACCGTCCTCGGAGAGGAGCAGGATGGAACCCTTGACGCCAGGCAACAGCAACTCGATCAGCAGGATGAGATCGGTGAAGAACTGATCGAGCGGCTCGCTCTTCGCTATCATCTCCAGCAGTCGCGCCTGCCCTTCGAGCAAACGTTCTGCCGCTTTTCGGTCGGTGATATCGCGCGAAATGCCGACG
>NZ_JASKLR010000001.1:292426-460189 GCF_030124325.1 Sinorhizobium sp. 8-89 | reverse complement strand
TCTTGCCGCCCTTGTTGCGTAGCGGCACCTTGGACGTCATCAACCAGCGATCGCGCCCCTTGGTAACCATGGCCCGCTCTTCGATGCCGAAGATCGGCTCGCCAGTCTCGATCACTCGCTGTTCCACGTCGGCGAAAGCCTGGGCGAACTTCGTCGGGTGCAGGTCAAAATCGGTCTTGCCCACGAGATCGTGCAGGCTTTCGAGCCCGTTGTCGGCCACCGTCACCTCATTGGCAATAAGAAAGCGGCCTTTCGTGTCCTTGGCATAGATGTAGTCCGGGACATGATTGATCATCGTCTCCAGCCAATAATGACGATCGGCGATGTCCGGCTCGGACGGGAAAATGCGGGCCACCTCATCCGCCAGCCGGTTGCTGGCCTCGATCAGCCGACGCGTCTCCGCGTTGTCGCCAGCATTGAGGGCGGCATAGCGAGTATTGCGAGACGTTTTCCTTGCCAAGCAAAGCCTCCGGAAGAGCAGCGCAAATATCCGTTGGTCGTTCCAGTCTCAGCTCTAGCCAATAGAGGTTATACTTCTCTAAATGTCGCCGGAAAAAATCGTCTAAAGGTTGCAGAGTGGATCGCGACACTGGATGTTGCCGCGACCAGAGCGAGCACGTTGGTTGCGTTTCATCAAAACATTTCATGAGCAACATCAAAGGGGCACGCTTCTGTCGCCGCCTGCGATCGCATATGAAGTGGCGCATCGAACAGACGGAGGGGAGCCGGGATGCTGACAATCTACGGAGTTTATCGTTCGCGCGCGTCGCGCAACTACTGGATGGCGCGCGAGCTTGGCATTCCCTTCACATCTGTTCCGGTGATCCAGGCGCGCCGCGTCGCCAATCCGCTGGCCGCGGATGCACCGCTCAACACCAAGTCGCCGGACTTCCTTGCCATCAATCCTATGGGTCTCATTCCGGCGATCGACGATGACGGCCTGATCCTCACGGAATCGCTCGCCAACAATCTCTATCTCGCCCGCAAATATGGCGGTCCTCTCGCACCGGCCGATCTCGGCGAGGAAGGGCAGATGGGCAATTGGACGATGTGGGCGGCAACCGAGGTGGAGCCGCATGCGGTCAAGATCATTCTCGCCTATGACAATGGCATCGAAAATACGCCCGAAGGTCAGGCACGCATCGCCGCTTGTGCCCAATCACTCGAGAAAGCCTTCCGTGTTCTCGAAACGCATCTCAAAGGCCGCGACTATGTCGTCGGCAACCGCTTCACGGTCGCCGATCTCAACCTCGCCGAGGTCTTTCGCTACACTATGAGCCAGACGGCGTTGTTCGACAGGCATCCGCACGTCAAGGCGTGGCTTGCGCGTTGCCAGGCGCGTCCTTGCTTCAAGGCGATGATGGAGGAGCGGCTGAAAGAGCCGGAATAAGAGCGACGGGCGGCATCACTTGCCGGAATAGCCGGCGATCTTGGCGTCAAGCAGGCGCATTCCCTCTTCGACCTCATCGCGCACCCAGCGCTTGAAAGCCAGGGCGGCCTTGCTCTCGCGCCGGGATGGCGAGCGCACGAAATAGTGGCCGAAGCCGGTTTTTGCCCGGATGTCGAACGGCGCAACCAGACTGCCTTCGGTTACGGCAAAGCCTGCGAGCGTCTGCCAGGCGAGCATGACCCCCTGCCCGGCAATTGCCGCGTCAAGCACGAGCGAGGCTTCGTTGAAGGTGTGGCGCACCGTCATCTGCGAACCCGAAAGGCCAGCCTCCTTGAACCACACTTCCCATGTGAACATCGAGTGGCCGTCGATCACCGCCAGCAGCTTTAGAATATCTGCAGGCACACGCAGATCCGCGGCCAAGCTCGGCGAACAGACGGGGAAGATCTCCTGCTCCAGCAGGAGTTCGGCATGGACACCTGGCCAGTCACCGGCGCCGACGCGGATGCCAACATCGACGTCGGAAGTATCCAGATTGACGAGCGTCGTCGTCGCGTCGATCCTCAGCCGGATATCCGGATGCCGCTCGGCAAAGCGGTTCAACCGATAAACCAGCCACCGGGCCGCGAAGACCGGGGCAACGGAGATCGTCAGCACCGATTCATCGCGGCGCCGCGCCGATACCACCGCCTCGGAAAGCTCTCCGAAGGCACTCGAGAGCCGCACAAGGAACAGGCGCCCGAAATCCGTTGCGACGAGCCCGCGGGCGGTACGCTCGAAAAGCATGCGGCCAAGTTGCGCTTCCGTCTTGGCAATCTGCTGGCTGACGGCGCCGGCCGTGACGCCGAGTTCTGCCGCAGCGCCTGCGAGCGAGCCGAGGCGGCCAGCGGCTTCGACGGCACGCAGGCCGTTAAGGTGGACTGTGTTCAGTTCCTTCATATAGTTTTTCTAAAACGAACGGCCGGCAATCTCAATTGAAATCCTGCCGTGACGAGCGGATGCTGGGTCCTATCGAAAGGGTGATCCGTCATGCTGAAGATTCTAACGATGCTCAAGCGTGCCTCATTGACCCACGGCGATCGTGCCGAGACACCGCTCGCCTGGCAACGCGATCCGTTGCAGCACCCGGATCTCGCTCGCATGGAAGAGCGCGAACTTGCCGACCTGCCGTTTCCGGGATGGCCCTGGCCGCGGGCCGCGCCCGATCATTGCGATTGCTTCTGACCTGAGGATAGACTATGGGACGCGACTTCGATGCGCTTCGCGCAAGCGATGGTGATGCATGAGCGATGATCTCGGACGTTCTTTCGAGCGTGTACGGCGGCTGGCGGAGGCGGCTGGCCTGCCGGAAACGGCGGTCGGCACGTCCTACGGGACGCCGGCCCTCCTCGTCAAAGGCAAGAGTTTCGCGCGGATGAAGGACGCAGAGACACTGGTGGTGATGTGCGCGCTCGACGAGAAGGAGATGCTGATGGAACTCGATCCATCCCTGTTCTTCGAGACCGACCACTACAAAGGCTGGCCCGCAATGCTGGTGAGGCTCGCCGCAATTGACGACGAAACACTGACGCAACGCCTGATCGCGGCCTGGCGCGAAAAAGCGCCGGAACGCCTCGCACGTCGCCTCGGCTCCCCGGATCGTTGAAACGCTTAAACTCCCTTGAAACAACGCAAATGCGGACGGAAAAACACTACACGCCTTTCCTGGAATTGCCCTATGCCTGGACCGCAGCCAGCACCTTGGCGACGGCCGGTCGTGCGACCATGCGGTTGCGGTGGTCGAGAACCCTCGGGAAACGCCCCGGATCGACGCCATCCGCCTCCAGCCAGTTGGCGATCGTGAAGAGATAAGGATCTGCGATCGTATAATCCTCTCCCATGACGAAAGGGCCGGCGAACATGTCGCGTTCGATGAGCGCGAAGCAGTCGCCCATGTTTGATGCCACCTTCGCCTTCATCGCCTCATGCGCCGCCGGATCGTCTGCCCATCTGGCACCGCGTCGCGCATGCGCGTGGGCCACGTGCACGGTGGAGCAGAGATAGCTCAGGAAGGATTGCAGCCGTGCGAACTCAAACGGATCGTCAAGCGGCGCAAGACGGCGGTCTGGAAAGCTCTGGGCGATATAGGCCAGGATGGCCGGGGTTTCGGTGAGCACGCCGTGGTCGGTCACCAAAGCCGGAACCCGGCCTTTTGGGTTGACGGCAAGATATTCCGGCGTGGTTTGTTCGGCCTTGGCGAAATCGACGCGTCGCGCCTCGTAGGAGGCGCCCGCTTCCTCGAGCGCGATATGCGAAGCGAGCGAGCAGGTTCCCGGGGCATAAAACAGTTTCAGCATCATTCTGCCTCCCATAATGTCGCGGCGGTTCGGCACCCGCAAATTCGCCAGCAGAAGAAATGAAATTGCCGCGGTTTACAAGGTCCCGAAGCGGCCCGGCGTCTATGATCCGCCGGGCCTTCGGTCACGCGGCTATCGTCCCTGCACAGCCCGGCACGTCTTCAAGGCGGCCGTAGACCGGAATGCCGCGCTCGCGGGCGATGCGCACATCATTATCTGCGCCTTTCGACTCGCCCGGCAAGCGCAGGACGGCGTCGCAGAGCGCAAGCAACCGGCCGGCAACGGGATGAAAGATCTCCTCATAAAGATCGTCGCCCACCCGGTTTCCGCCGGCCGCATGCCACACGGGCAAGGCCACCCACTCCCCGATCATCGGCACATGCCCAGCCTTGAAGAGCGCATAGGACGGCTCCTCCAGACGCTTCAAGTTTTCCGCCATTTTCGATGGATCGTCCCCCGTTCCGGAGCGGTAGGGGCCGGCAATCAGAATTAGCATGACTTTCTCCATGGTTTTTGCACGAAACTTCCAGATAATTCTGGAATTGTCATGAATATTCATGCAATATCGTGACTAATCAAGAGGCAATCGATGCTGACGACACACAGACGAGCGATGATTTCGACAAGGCTTGCCCGCGACGGGCAAATCGTTGCCAAGGCGCTCGCCGACGAACTCGGGCTTTCGGAAGACACGATCCGTCGCGACCTCAGGGAAATGGCGGCCGAAGGCCTGTTGAAGCGGGTTCACGGCGGCGCGCTGCCGCTGACGCCGCCGCTTCCGGATTTCGCCGCCCGCCAAGCGATCGCCAGCGACCTCAAGTGCCGGCTCGGACGACGGGCGGCGGACCTCGTCAAGCCCGGGCAAACCGTCTTTCTCGACGGCGGCACGACCAATGCGGAATTTGCTCGCGCCTTGCCGCGCGACTTACGGTCGACCATCGTCACGCACAGTCCGACGATCGCCGCCGAGCTCGAAAAACACGACGCCGAGGTGATCCTGATCGGCGGCAGGCTCTATAAACATTCTATGGTGGCGACGGGGACGGCGGTGGTCGCCGCAATCGAACAGATCCGCGTCGACATCTTCTTCCTCGGGGTCACTGCCATTCATCCGGCGCATGGGCTTTCGACCGGAGACTACGAAGAAGCGGCGATAAAACGGGCAATCGCCCGGCAGTCCGCAGAAACCTATGTGCTCGCGACACCGGAGAAATTCGGCGCAGCCTCCCCTCACCGCATCATGAGCGTCAGCGAACTTACCGGCCTCGTCGTGCCGGCGGACATGGCAGCCGAAGCCCTGTCACCCTATCGCGACGGCTCCACCGCACTGATCATGGCGTAGAGGGTCACGCCCCAAACGCCTCCGTCACGCGCACGTCGCCGACATGCACGCCGTTCCAGTTGCGCATCGGATGGTTGGCTTGCGCCATCAGCGCCGTGTGGATCTGCGGTTCATCGGCGAAGAACCGCGCAAGCGTCGCGGCAACCATCGCCTCGGCGGCGCGGGTCGTGCCGTCCTCGCATTTGAGCGCAATGCCGATCCCCTTGTCGGGGATTGCCGCGCAGAAGACGCCTTCGGCACCGGTCTTGGCAAAGATGCGGCCCGGCGCGATCTTCATCAGCCGCGTGCAGGCACGCTTGGTGCCGGCAACGTAGAAGGGTTCGGCCATGCAAGCCTCGACCAGACGCCTGGACGCGCGGGACCGCTCCGCCGCAAGCCCCGCCCCTGTGGCCATTTTGGCGAAGCCATGGGCGAGCCCCTTCAGGGGTACGGCATAGGTGGGGATCGAGCAGCCATCGACCCCGCAATTGTCGCGCGCAAGGATCGCCCCCGTAAGACTTTCCATGACACCGCGGATTTCCTGCTGGATCGGATGGTCGTAGCCGACATAGCCACGGACTTCCGTGCCCGAATGGCAGCAGGCGCAGACGAAGCCGGCGTGCTTGCCGGAGCAATTGTTGTGCAGGGCGCTCGGCGCTTCGATCGAACGCGCCTGCGCGATCAACGCCTTCTGGTCGAAGGACCAGTGGGCGCCGCATTCCAGCGCATCGACGTCACGGCCGGCCGCCGCCAGCATCTCCGCCGCGAGCGCCACATGCTCCGGCTCGCCGGAATGCGAGGCACAGGCGAGCGCCAGCGCCTTGGCGCCGAACCCGTAGGCATCCGCCGCTCCGCTTTCGACCAGCGGCAGCGCCTGCATGGCCTTGCAGGCCGAACGCGGGAAGATGGCGCCATCAATATCGCCCAATGAAAACACGGTGTCGCCGTCCCCATCGACGGCGATGACCATACCGCGATGGCGGCTTTCGACGAGATTTCCGCGCGTTACCTCGACCAGGACGGGATTAGACATGCTTGCCCTCAAATTTCCTTTTTCGCCTTTGCATTTATCAGGAATCCGACTGCTGGAAACCGGGGTATACGATGAAATTCGTCCGTAGGCTGCTTGTCGCCTTCCTGCTCATCTACCTGCTTCCGGCGCTTGCCTCGGCCGGCTTATGGTACATTAAGGACAGGCCGCAAAGCTGGCGGGAGGCGGACTGGTCATCCGCCGGCCTTCTCCCCAAACCGGCAGAAAGCCCGGAGGCGGCAGTCTATATCCTCTCGGCAACCACCGGCGGCATGAAGGGGGCCGTCGCCAGCCACGCGTGGATCGTCACCAAGGATGAAGGGGCCCCGGCCTATACCCGATACGAAAAGGTCGGCTGGGGCAAGCCGGTCCGCAAGAATGCCTATCAGGCCGATGGCCGGTGGTATTCGAACGAGCCGCACATCGTCGTCATGATCACGGGAGAGAAGGCGCAACGCCTGATTCCGAAGGTCGAGCGGGCGATTGCCAAATACCCCTACGCCTCGCCCGGCACCTACAGACTATGGCCCGGACCGAACTCGAACACCTTCGTCGCGCACGTGCTTCGTTCGGTGCCCGAGATTGGCGCGGTGCTACCGCCGAGCGCCGTCGGCCGCGACTACTTGCCGGAGGGCAAGCTTTTCCACATCGATAGCGACGGCCGCGACCTGCACGCAACCCTCTACGGGCTGGCCGGCATTTCGGCCGGCTGGCGAAGCGGGCTGGAGCTGCACTTCATGGGATTAGTGGCGGGCGTTGATATTGCACCCGCGGGGGTAAAAATCCCCGCGCTCGGCCGCTTCGGGAGTTAGATCATTTGATTGTTTCATTGAAACAGTGATCTAGCTCTTTGGAACTGCGCAATTCCGGACGGAATTACACACTTTCCTGAATTGCTTGAGAACGCTTCGCGAGAACCCTTGCAGAAAAGGAAAAGGGCCGCCCGAGGCGACCCTTCCATGAGTTCTGGCCTAATGACGGCCGGGCCTCACAGGCCCAAGGAAGGCGGCAATCAAGCCGAGGGCTGCCTCGACTCCTTCACCTCTCCCATGCCTGTCACGAGGTTCGAAATCTCATTAGACATTGGATCACCTTCCTTTCTGTTCGTTGACGATGGCTCCAAGGTAGGTGATTCCCATCCGAATACAAGACCAACTATCGTCTTAGGGAGCGAAAGCACCGGTGAGATCACCTGCTTTGGCACTCCTAGGATCGGCCCATCGTCATCACGATCTTGCCGATATGATCGCCTTCTTCCATCAGGCGGTGACCGTCGGCGATCCTTTCTAAGGGTAAGACCGCGTGGATGACCGGTGCCACCGCGCCCCCTTCCAGCAATGGCCAGACCTTTGCCGCAAGCCCGTCGCGGATCGCCCGTTTTTCCGCTGATGTGCGCGGGCGAAGCGCCGATCCCATGACATGCAACCGCTTCGTCAGGATGGGTGCGATATTGGCGCTTTCCGCGCGCGCGCCACCCAGAAACGCGATGATCGACAGACGGCCGTCCTTCGCGAGCGAGCCGATATTGCGGTCGAAATAGCGCCCACCGACCATGTCGAGAATGACGTCGACCCCTCGCCCGCCGGTCTCTTCGAGCACGACGGCCTTAAAGTCTTCCTCGCGATAGTTGATCGCCCGCTTGGCCCCGAGCGCCTCGCAGGCCCTGCATTTCTCCGCGCTGCCAGCGGTCACGAAAACTTCGGCGCCGAGGGCCCTGGCGAGCTGTATTGCGGTGGTGCCGATACCGCTCGACCCGCCATGGACGAGGATCGTTTCACCGACCTTGAGGCCGGCCATGTCGAAGACATTGGCCCAGACGGTGAAGAAAGTCTCCGGCAGGGCGGCGGCCTTCGTCGCATCATAGCCCTTCGGCCAATGGAGCGCCTGCGTCGCCGGTACCGCGCAATATTCCGCATAGCCGCCGCCATTGGTGAGCGCGCAGACCTTGTCGCCGATCGAGAAACCGGTTGCCCCCTCGCCGAGAGCCACCACCTCGCCGGCCACCTCGAGACCGAGGACCGGGCTGGCGCCCGGCGGCGGCGGATAGTCGCCCTTGCGCTGCAGCACGTCGGGCCGGTTGATGCCGGACGCCTCGACGCGGATCAGGATATCGCTGGCTTTGACGTCCGGCAGCGGTCCGCGTGCCAGGACCATATTTTCCGGTCCACCCGGGGCCGGTAGGTCCACGTAGGTCATTTCGGTCGGAATGGTCATGGAGGCGTCCTCGCAAAGGTGATTGCGCCTAAACCTATCGCCCGCTCACAGTTCCGGAAACCCCGATATCGGCAGGCGAATAATCAGTCACCGTGGAGCAACTCAAAAACGAGGCCACTTTCGCTTTCCTTAGCGCGTGCTTTGATTTCAGCAATCCGCGCGCTGACTGTCTGGGTGTCCGATAAAATGAAGCCCTGCGGAAGCACGAGAACGGCGATCGAACAACGCATCAGGGGAAAGTTCTTGCTTACTCCGTCGCGGCCATATCCGCTGATCCGCCCCTCGGCCTGGTGTTCCGCGGAATAGAGCTGCCGGACATCCGAGCGGAAATCCTCGGCGAGGCGCGTAAGGACGGAGTGGATTTCCTGATCGGTCCAGCCGCTGACGCCGACGAAGAAATCATCGCCGCCCACATGCCCCAGAAACTTCTCCTCTCCGATGAAATGACGCCTGAGCAGGGCGGCAAACAGCGTGATCGCCAGATCGCCCTTCTGAAAACCGTAGGTGTCGTTGAACGGTTTGAAGTCGTCGAAGTCGCAATAGCAGAAGTAGCGCGTTTCGTCGCCGTCGAGGATCGCGTCCTGCACGTAGTCGCGGATCGCGCGGTTGCCCGGCAGGCCCGTCAGCGGGTTCTGCTCCTGCGCCATCTTCAACTGCTTCTCGTTGATGATCTTCAACAGCGACGAAGCGGAAAGAATGCCGGCGTAGCGCATGTTTTCGGTCAGGATCACACGGTCGCTGCCGTCCATGCCGGCGAAGATTTTCAGCATCTCGTCGGCAGGCGTATCGAGATCGGCGATCGGCGCCGGGCTGACGAAATGCGAAATGCGGCGCTGGTAGATGCGGTTCTTCAGCAGGTCACGGCCGAAGGGATGATAGATCATCTCCTTGACGTGATACTCGTGCAGGATGCCGCGCGGCTCGCCGTTGGCGTTCAACACCGGAAAAAAAGGCTGGCGCGGATTGACCCGAAAAAGATCAAAGGCGGATTCGAGTTCGTCGCTCTCCCTCACGGCCGGAAGCTGTTCGATCTGTTTCCTGATGAGAATGCTGTCGAGCGTCGCGGAGGAGCGCCGCGCGGCACCGCTCAATTCCAGATGAGGGTAAGCCGGCTGAAGCTCGCTGAGATGGGTGGTCGGCCGAGCAATGAAATAGCCCTGCACCAGATCGCATCCGAGATCGCGACAGGCGAGGAACTCGGCCTCCGTCTCCACGCCCTCCGCAATCACCCGCGTTCCGAGCACGTGGGCCGTATTGACCGTATGGCGAACGAGATGACGTTTGCGCGGGTCCCGCTCGATGCCGGAGATGAAATGCCGATCGATCTTCACGTAGTCGACGGGCTGGTCGCAGAGCAATTTCAGCCCGTTGAAGCCTGCGCCGAAATCGTCGATCGCGAGCTTGAAGCCGGCAAGCCGCAATTGCCGCACCAGCGCGGAAAAATCGGGCATCTTCCCACCGTCAAAGCGCTCCGAAAGCTCGAAGCAGAGCGAAGACGGGGCAATGTTGGCGCGCTTCAGGTGATTGACGAGGCGCTCGACGATATCGTCCTCGCCACCGACCAGCCTCGAATCGAAATTCAGGAAAAGGGTCCGTGCCGAAGAGTCGGGGATCGTCGCGAAGGCGGCCACGGCGCGGCTGTTGATAAGATGTTCGAGCGCCAGAAGCTGGCCCCCCTCCTCCGCCTTGTCCAGCAATTCGAGCGGCGAGGCAAAGCCCAGGCGCTGGAACCCGCGCATCAGCGATTCATAGCCGAAAACGGCACCAGTCGTCGCCTCGACGATCGGCTGGAAGGCGTTCTCGATGACAAGTTTGGCAAGCGTGACAATCTGGTCGTCGCCGAAGCGGCGAAGCGAAAGGATTTCGGCGGGGGCGACGGACATGCCGGCTCCAGGAACATACACGAACAAAGGCCGCGCCAGCATCAAGGGCAAGCGTCAACGAAACCTTTCACGAATGTGAAGGTTTCATGAAGCTTGCATAACAAGAGCGGCGGCCGTCGTCGCGCACGCCTCAAGGCCGCAGCGCATTGAAAATGCGATGGATTCCTAACCCTTGGCGAGAACGCCGAAAGCGATCAACGCAAGGCCCTGCATCACCAGATCGACTGCGAGGAACAGCCCCAGAATCCACAGGCTGTTGACCGGCCACCCGCCAGCAATGACGAGGCCGGCAACCAAGGTGACGAGCCCGCCTATGACGATCCAACCCCAGCCAGCGAGCGGCCTGAGCTTGAAGCCGACCCACAGGCGGGAGCAGCCGGCAACGATCAATGCTACGGCCATCAGGAAGGTCAGGACCGAGGAGGCAAGCACGGGGTTGATGAAAGCAAAGAGGCCAGCCGCCGCATAGCAGGCGCCACTCAAGACCCAATAGACGATGCTTTCCCAGCCTCTGACCTGGAACGCGTGCGCGAGGTTGAGCAGACCGCCGACGAGCATGATGGCGCCGATGTAGTAGACCGAGCCGACCGTCGCCATGAACAGATTGCCGAAAGCGATGCCGCCACACATGATCAACAGCACGCCAAGTGCGACGAACCACGCCCATTTTCCGGCGACGGCCTCCTTGCCGGCGGGGTCGAAGGTGTGGACCATTTTTCAACCTCCAGTCCTGTTGGCGAGCCTGAGCGCCACCTAGCGATTGGGCCGGATTTCTCAGCAAAAAGAAAGAGAAAAAAGCGAAAGGTTTTTCTTGATTGATGCGTCAATCAAAAATAAAATAGGTGTCCGAGGGAGTATCTGATGCCGAAAATCGGAATGGAGCCTGTGCGCCGAAAGGCGCTGGTGGACGCAGCGCTGCGCGTGATCGGAGATCAGGGCACGCTCTCTGTCACCATGTCGGACATCGCCAGGACCGCCGGCGTCTCGCCGGCGCTCGCGCACCACTATTTCGGCAGCAAGGAACAATTGCTGATCGCAACGATCCGCAGCCTTCTGGGGCAACTGCGCGACGACGCGGTCACCGCACTGAAGGCGGCGACGACGCCGCGCGAAAAGCTGAGTGCGCTGATCCGCGTGAGCTTTCGCGCCGCCCAGTTCGCCCCCGAGACGGTCGCCGCCTGGCTTGCCTTCTATTCGGAGGCGCAACGGTCCGAGGATGTCCGCCGCCTCCTCGTCATCTATGCGCGCCGGCTGCGCTCTAATCTGTTGGCCAGCCTCAGGCCGCTCTCTACAGCCGATGACGCGGAGCGCATCGCCGAGGGCGCGGCTGCGATGATCGATGGGCTTTACATCCGGCAAAGTCTTAAATCGGCGCCGATCAGCATCGAAGCTTCGATCGCGCTCACGGAAGACTACGTGAATGCGCACTTGCGGGTGGGTGATGGTGAAAACTACGCCTCACCCTAGCTCTCTCCCCGAACGCGGGGGGAGGAGACTTGGGCGCGACATATCTTCTCCCCGCGAGCAGGGAGAAGATGGCGGCGCCGGATGAGGCGATCTCCGAAACGAACTGCAATTCAAACCTTCGAGGAACCGACGACGTGACTGCCGGAAAGCCGAATATCTTGATCATCATGGTCGACCAGCTGAACGGGAAGCTCTTTCCGCACGGCCCCGCCGACTTCCTGCACGCGCCAAACCTGAAGGCACTGGCCAAGCGCTCCGCCCGATTCCGCAACAACTACACTTCGTCGCCGCTCTGCGCGCCGGCGCGCGCCTCGTTCATGGCCGGGCAGCTGCCGAGCCGCACCCGCGTCTTTGACAACGCTGCCGAATACCAGTCTTCGATCCCGACCTATGCCCATCATCTGCGCCGGGCCGGCTACTACACCGCCCTTTCCGGCAAGATGCATTTCGTCGGGCCGGATCAGTTGCACGGCTTCGAAGAGCGCTTGACCACGGATATCTATCCGGCCGATTTCGGCTGGACGCCGGACTATCGCAAGCCCGGCGAGCGGATCGACTGGTGGTACCACAATCTCGGTTCCGTCACCGGCGCCGGGGTGGCGGAGATCACCAACCAGATGGAATATGACGACGAGGTGGCGTTTCTGGCGAACCAGAAGCTCTATCAGCTCTCCCGCGAGAACGACGACGAAAGCCGCCGCCCCTGGTGCCTCACCGTCTCCTTTACCCATCCCCACGACCCCTATGTCGCACGGCGCAAATTCTGGGATCTTTACGAGAATTGCGAGCACCTGCTGCCGGAGATCGGCGCGCTTCCCTTCGATCGGCAGGACCCGCATTCGCAGCGCATCATGCACTCCTGCGACTACGAAAACTTCGCGCTTACCGAGGAGAATGTCCGCCGGTCACGCCGCGCCTATTTCGCCAATATCTCCTACCTCGACGAAAAAGTGGGAGAGCTCATCGATACGCTGTCGCGGACGAGAATGCTCGACGATACCGTCATCCTCTTCTGTTCCGACCACGGCGACATGCTCGGTGAACGCGGTCTGTGGTTCAAGATGAACTTCTTCGAAGGTTCCGCGCGCGTGCCGCTGATGATCGCCGGACCGGGGGTTACACCCGGCCTGCATCTGGCGCCCACTTCGAACCTCGACGTGACGCCGACGCTTGCCGAACTCGCGGGCATCTCGCTGGAGGAGGTAAAGCCCTGGACGGACGGCATCAGCCTTATGCCGATGGTGGGCGGCACGGAGCGCACCGAGGCGGTGCTGATGGAATATGCGGCGGAAGCCTCCTACGCGCCGCTCGTCTGCATTCGTGAAGGAAAGTGGAAATATATCCACTGCACCCTCGATCCGGACCAGCTTTACGACCTCGAAAGCGACCCACTGGAACTCACCAACCTCGCGGAAAATCCGCGCAACTCTGTCGATGCGGCAACGCTCGCCGCCTTCCGCGACATGCGCGCCGCCCACTGGGACATGGAGGCCTTCGACGCGGCCGTACGCGAAAGCCAGGCCCGGCGCTGGGTGGTCTATGAGGCGCTCCGCAATGGCGCCTATTATCCCTGGGACCACCAGCCGCTGCAGAAGGCATCCGAGCGCTACATGCGCAACCACATGAACCTCGACAACCTCGAGGAATCCAAGCGCTATCCGCGGGGAGAATGACATGAGAGCCCAACCGAAAGCCTCGCACTTCATCGACGGCGAATATGTCGAGGACACCGCCGGCACCGTGATCGAGAGCATCTATCCGGCGAACGGCGAGGTGATCGCCCGGCTTCATGCCGCGACGCCCGCGATCGTTGAAAAGGCGATCGCCGCCGCGAAACGGGCGCAGCCGGAATGGGCGGCGAAGAGCCCGACGGCGCGCGGCCGCATCCTGAAACGCGCCGCGGAAATCATGCGCGAGCGCAACCGCGAGCTTTCCGAACTGGAAACGCTCGACACCGGCAAGCCGATCCAGGAAACGATCGTCGCCGACCCGACTTCCGGCGCCGACAGCTTTGAGTTCTTCGGCGGCGTCGCGGCGGCGGCGCTCAACGGCGACTACATCCCGCTTGGCGGCGATTTCGCCTATACCAAGCGAGTGCCGCTCGGCGTCTGCGTCGGCATCGGCGCCTGGAACTATCCGCAGCAGATTGCCTGCTGGAAGGGCGCGCCGGCACTTGCCGCCGGTAACGCCATGGTCTTCAAACCGTCGGAAAACACTCCACTCGGGGCGCTGAAGATCGCCGAGATCCTGATCGAGGCGGGCCTGCCGAAGGGCCTCTATAATGTCATCCAGGGCGACCGATCGACCGGTCCACTGCTCGTCAACCATCCCGACATCGCCAAGGTTTCTCTCACCGGCTCGGTGCCGACCGGCCGCAAGGTCTATGAGGCAGCCGCAGCCGGGCTTCGCCATGTAACGATGGAACTCGGCGGCAAGTCGCCGTTGATCGTCTTCGACGATGCCGATCTCGAAAGCGCTATCGGCGGCGCCATGCTCGGCAATTTCTATTCGACCGGGCAGGTCTGCTCCAACGGCACCCGCGTGTTCGTGCAGCGGAAGGTCAAGGACGCCTTTCTGGCGCGGCTCAAGGAGCGCACCGAGGCGATCGTCATCGGCGACCCCATGGACGAGGCGACGCAGCTTGGCCCCATGGTTTCGAAGGCGCAGCGCGACAAGGTCTTCTCCTACATCGAGAAGGGCAAGGCGGAAGGCGCGCGGCTCGTGACCGGCGGCGGCATTCCAAACGCCGTCAACACCGAGGGCACCTATATACAGCCGACCGTATTTGCCGACGTCACCGACGAGATGAGGATCGCGCGCGAGGAAATCTTCGGGCCGGTTATGTGCGTGCTCGATTTCGACGACGAAGCGGAGGTCGTCGCCCGCGCGAACGCCACCGAATTCGGCCTTTCCGCCGGTGTCTTCACGGCCGACATCACCCGGGCGCACCGCGTGGTCGACCAGCTTGAGGCCGGCACGCTCTGGATCAACACCTACAATCTCTGCCCTGTCGAGATCCCCTTCGGCGGCTCGAAGCAATCGGGCTTCGGTCGCGAGAATTCGGTCGCGGCGTTGAACCACTATACCGAGCTCAAGACCGTCTATGTCGGTATGGGGAAGGTAGAGGCGCCGTACTGACGATTTGAATTTGCCCCTCACCCTAGCCCTCTCCCCGCCCGCGGGGAGAGGGGACTGGAGGGGGCGGCGAGCCCCTTTTTGCTCCCAAGCGGGAGAGAAGCAAACGGGTGCCGCTTGTCCCTTCTCCCCGCAAGCGGGGAGAAGGTGGCGGCAGCCGGATGAGGGGCACATGGAGCGGCATCTATAAGAAAGACACTCGCATGCAGGCAGATTTCGTCATCATCGGTTCCGGCTCGGCGGGCTCGGCGCTTGCCTATCGCCTCTCGGAAGACGGCAAGCATTCGGTCATCGTGCTGGAATTCGGCGGCTCGGATGTCGGCCCGTTCATCCAGATGCCGGCGGCGCTTGCCTGGCCGATGAGCATGAACCGCTACAATTGGGGCTATCTTTCCGAGCCCGAGCCGAACCTCAACAACCGGCGCATCACCGCGCCGCGCGGCAAGGTGATCGGCGGTTCCTCCTCGATCAACGGCATGGTCTATGTGCGCGGCCACGCGGAGGATTACAATCGCTGGGAGGAGCTAGGCGCCCAGGGCTGGGCCTATGCGGACGTGCTGCCCTATTTCAAGCGGATGGAACATTCGCATGGCGGCGAAGACGGCTGGCGCGGCACACAGGGGCCGCTGCATATCCAGCGCGGCAGCCTCAGGAACCCGCTCTTTCACGCCTTCATCCAGGCGGGAAACCAGGCAGGGTTCGAACTCACCGACGACTATAACGGCTCCAAGCAGGAAGGCTTCGGCCTCATGGAGCAGACGACCTGGCGAGGTCGGCGCTGGTCGGCGGCTTCCGCCTATCTGAAGCCGGCGCTGAAGCGCGCAAATGTGCAACTGATCCGCTGCCTCGCCCACAAGATCGTGATCGAGAACGGCCGCGCGACCGGCGTCGAGATCGAGCGCAACGGCCGGACCGAGGTTGTGAAGGCCAATCACGAGGTGATCGTCTCGGCATCATCCTTCAACTCGCCGAAGCTGTTGATGCTCTCCGGCATCGGCCCGGCGGCGCATCTGAAGGAGCTAGGCATCGAGGTGAAGGCCGACCGGCCGGGCGTCGGCCAGAACCTCCAGGATCACATGGAGTTCTACTTCCAGCAGGTGAGCACAAAGCCGGTGTCGCTCTATTCCTGGCTGCCATGGTTCTGGCAGGGGGTCGCGGGCGCGCAGTGGCTGCTCTTCAAGCGAGGCCTTGGCGTCTCCAACCAGTTCGAGGCCTGCGCCTTCCTGCGTTCGGCCCCGGGGGTCAAACAGCCCGATATCCAGTATCACTTCCTGCCGGTGGCGATCAGCTACGACGGCAAGGCGGCGGCGAACACGCACGGCTTCCAGGTGCATGTCGGCTACAACCTGTCCAAGTCGCGCGGCAGCGTCACCCTTCGCTCGTCCGATCCGAAGGCCGATCCGGTGATCCGCTTCAACTATATGAGCCACCCGGAGGATTGGGAGAAATTCCGCCATTGCGTGCGGTTGACGCGCGAGATCTTCGGCCAGAAGGCTTTCGACCAGTATCGCGGACCGGAAATCCAGCCGGGCGACAAGGTCCAGACGGACGACGAGATCGACGCCTTCCTGCGCGAGCATCTCGAAAGCGCCTACCATCCCTGCGGCACCTGCAAGATGGGTGCCAAGGACGATCCGATGGCGGTGGTGGATCCGGAGACGCGAGTGATCGGCGTCGAGGGTTTGCGCGTCGCCGACTCCTCGATCTTCCCGCACGTCACCTACGGCAATCTCAATGGTCCCTCGATCATGACCGGCGAGAAGGCGGCCGATCACATCCTCGGCAAGCAGCCCCTCGCCCGCTCAAACCAGGAGCCGTGGATCAACCCGCGCTGGGCGATCAGCGATCGGTAGGGCGGATCAGATTGCCGCGGCGGAAAAGCGAGTGTGGATACCGCCCTCGATAGCTCGGAGATGCGACATCGCGCGCCACCGGCGGTCGCGGCGACCCAATCAAGTCCGGTCTCGCTCTACGATAGGAACCCGATCCAGCGGCCGGCAAGAACCGCTCCGGTCCAGATCGCCATGGAAAGCAGCGCCGAAAGGCGGACTCCCCAGGAGAGCGGCCCGCCGTTAACGGCGGCGCGCCATTGCGGTGTCAGATGCAACAGAACCGCATTGACGATGCCGAGTGCGAGCAGCGTGATCTTTGTCAGGAACGCAGCGTTGCCGGCATATTCAAGCGGGCGGACGCTGAAGAGGCAGAAGCCGGTGATGATGGCGAGGATGACGCCGGTTGCGGCGGCGCGCGAAAGGTACGGTCCGATCGCCGGGACCGGCACCCTGCCGAAGAACCCGATCAGGCGCAGGTCGAGCGGCAGGATCGCGCCGACGATTATTCCGATCGACAGGATATGGGCCGCGTTCACAAAGAGGTATAGGAGCGCCGAGCGTCGTATTGCCACCGCAAAAGATAGGGCGCCGATCCACTCCAACACCTCAACGCCGTCCATCAATTCGTCCGTATGCGCTCCGGATAGAGGGCATAGGCTTTTCCAGCCACGGTGATGCGGACGGCCTTCATTCTCTTCTCGCTGCGATCGAGAGAGCGATTGCCGAGCGCGACGACCGGATCACCGACCTTTGCCACGCCCTCTACAAATCCCGAGCGTTCCGTCTGGCGCGGATTGGCCAGTTCCACGCGCCAAACGCCGTCATTCTCCGTCTCCACGTCCAGTGTCGGGTGCGGCGGCGCCATTGAAATCTCGCGGATCGTTCCGGATAGTTCGATCTGATCGGCCTCCGCCCAGGACCAGCCATGATGCGCGTATGCGCCGGTGACAAGAAGCAATCCGAGGACACCTCCACCGAGCATGCGAGCGGAAAAGGACCTTGTTATTTCTGCCATCTCCTGTCTCCTTCGATGCGCGTAAACGATCAAGGTGAACGTGGAGCACCTGAAGTGAAAGGACAGGGCATTCAACAATTGTTGAAAGGTGATGCCCCGTTGTCGGTGGCGGAGGGCTTGGACCGCCTGCAGCAAACGAAAGGGCATGCACGCTTGCCGGGGGCAGAAATAGTCCATCAAATTACTAGGTTTTCTTAGAACTTTATGGATCAGAGAGATATTTGCTCTGATCCTTGAGCAATAGAAATCCGTTTTTCTGTCATTTATCACAAACGGCTGCGATATTCCGTGCAAATTGCAACGGGATTTAGCCATGACCACGCAGACCCTCGAAGCCGAAGCGAAAGCCCTGAGCGAAGCGCTTGCAGGCCTGGATCTTGCCGGACGCCTGGCGCTCATCGCCGGTCTTGAAGGCAGAGCCGTCTTCACCACGTCGCTCGGCATCGAGGATCAGGTCATCACGGCCGCGATCGGCACGGATCAGCTCGATATCGATGTTGCGACACTGAAGACCGGCCGCCTCTTCAACGAGACCGTCGCGCTTATCGACAAGACCGAGGAAACCTACGGAATCCTTATCAAGCGTTTCTACCCCGAAAAGGGCGACATCGACGCCTATGTGGCTGAGTACGGCATGAACGGCTTCTACGAAAGCGTGGAAGCAAGACATGCCTGTTGCGGCGTACGCAAGCTGAAGCCGCTTGCGCGTGCGCTCGAGGGGGCAAGCTACTGGATCACCGGCCTGCGCCGCGGCCAGTCGGGCAATCGCGCTACAACGCCCTTTGCCGAAGCGGACCTCGAACGCGGCCTCATCAAGATCAATCCGCTGGCGGACTGGGACATCGAGACGATCCGCGACCACGTCGCGGCCAATGCCATTCCCGTCAACCCGCTCCATGCCCGCGGCTATCCGTCGATCGGTTGCGAGCCCTGCACCCGCGCGATAAAGCCCGGTGAGCCCGAGCGCGCCGGACGCTGGTGGTGGGAGAACGACGAGAAGCGCGAATGCGGCCTGCATGTGCCGGAAGCGGCCTCCTCCATCATTCCCAACGCCAGCAATGCTGCCTGAAAGCGGCCGGCGCACCGAGAGACACGTACCCTCCCCGGAGTTCGAAATGCCCCATAACCATCCGGAAACGGAACTGCATAACCCGCAGAGCGCGAAGCCGCCGCTCGACCCGCATCTGAAGGCGCTTGAAAACGAAGCGATCCACATCTTCCGTGAGGTCGCCGCCGAATTCGAGCGCCCGGTGATGCTCTATTCGATCGGCAAGGATTCGTCCGTACTCCTGCATCTGGCACGCAAGGCCTTCTATCCCGGCCGCGTCCCCTTTCCGCTGCTCCATGTCGACACCGGCTGGAAGTTCCGGGAGATGATCGCGTTTCGCGACGAGATGGTCGAAAAATACGATCTCGACCTGGTCGTCCATACCAACCCGCGCGGGGCGGCAGAAAGCGTGACCCCCTTCTCGCATGGCTCGGCGCTCTACACCGACATCATGAAGACCGAGGCGCTGCGTCAGGCGCTTGATGCCGGCCAGTATGACGCCGCCTTTGGCGGCGCTCGCCGCGACGAGGAAGCGAGCCGCGCCAAGGAGCGCATCTATTCCTTCCGCACACCGGACCACCGCTGGGATCCGCGCAACCAGCGTCCCGAGCTCTGGAACATCTATAACGGCATGATCCGCAAGGGCGAGAGCGTGCGCGCCTTCCCGCTCTCCAACTGGACCGAGGTCGACATCTGGCGCTACATCCAGGCGGAAGAGATCCCGATCGTGCCGCTCTATTTTGCCAAGAAGCGTCCGATCGTCGAGCGTGACGGCATGATGATCCTTGCCGAAGATCCGCGTCTCGAACTTCTTCCGGGCGAATTGAAACGCGAGGAAATGATCCGCTTCCGCACGCTCGGCTGTTTTCCGCTGACGGGCGCCATCCGCTCCGGTGCCACCACGCTCGACGACATCATTTCGGAACTTGAAACCGCGACCGTCTCCGAACGGCAGGGCCGCGCCATCGACCGGGACCAGTCCGGCTCGATGGAAAAGAAAAAACGCGAGGGATACTTCTGATGACCGCACCCGCAATCGCGAACGCCGCGCTGGACGAAGCAACCACCGTCGCAGCCTTTCCGGCGCAGGAGCCGGTGCGCGCCACGCGCGATTCCCGTCCGCTTCGCCTTATCACCTGCGGCAGCGTTGACGACGGCAAATCGACGCTGATCGGCCGGCTGCTTTGGGACACGAAGGCGGTCAAGGAAGACCAGGCCGCCACGCTCGAGCGCGATTCCAGCGGCAAGCAGAACGATCTCGGCCTGCCCGATTTCGCGCTGCTTTTGGATGGTCTGCAGGCCGAGCGTGAACAGGGCATCACCATCGACGTCGCCTATCGCTACTTCTCGACCGACAAGCGTTCCTTCATCGTCGCCGACACGCCCGGTCACGAGCAATATACGCGCAACATGGCGACCGGCGCTTCGACTGCCGATCTCGCCGTGCTCCTGGTCGACGCCCGCGTCGGCCTCCTGGAACAGACCCGGCGTCACGCAACGATCGCGACGCTGATGGGCATCCGCCAGTTCGTGCTCGCCGTCAACAAGATAGACCTCACCGATTACGACCGCAGCCGCTTCGAGCAGATCTCGCACGAGTTCAAGGAACTCGCCTTGTCGCTCGGCGTGCGGCAGGTCACCGCGATCCCGGTTTCGGCGCTCAAGGGCGAGAACGTCGTCTATGACGGCCGCGCCTCCATGCCCTGGTACGATGGCCCGACGCTGATCGAGATACTCGAACTCGCGACGACACGCTCTGCACAGACGGTCGGCTTCCGCCTGCCGGTGCAGCGAGTCTCGCGCCCGGGCGAGAGCTTCCGCGGCTATCAGGGTACCGTCGCCGGTGGCTCGGTGAAGCCCGGCGATTCCGTCGTCATTCTGCCGTCCGGCATGGTTGCCAACGTCACGAAGATCGTCACCTTCGACCTCGTGCGCAATGCCGCCGTTGCTGGCGACGCGATCACGCTCGTGCTCGACCGTCAGGTGGACGTCTCCCGCGGCGACGTGATCGCGTCGATCGACAGCCAGCCGATGACCGGGCTCGCCTTCGACGCTCAACTCGTTGCCCTTCAGCCGGAGGGTATCCAGCCCGGCAAGCGCTACTGGCTGAAATCCGGCAGCCGCCGTCAGCGCGTGCAGGTTCAGCCCGCAAGCCAGCTCGATCTCAAGACCGGCAAGTGGAACCATGCGGACGCGCTGCCGATGAACGCCATCGGCAAGGTTCATCTCGTCTTCGATGAACGGGCGATCTTCGACGCTTACGAACAGAACCGCACGACCGGCGCCTTCATCCTGATCGACCCGGACACCAACAACACAGTCGCCGGCGGCATGATCACTGCCAAACGCGCGGCACTCGGGGGTATCCATGCGGAGGAAAGCCGGGTCATCCTGTCGCTGCCGGCAGACCTCGCCGACCAGCTGATGGCAACGGAACTCTTTGCCAGCCGGCGCGAAGACGCGGAAATCCGCCGCGTCAATGCCGGCAAGGCGGCGGAAATCATCGATTCGATCGACGGCTGATCGGCGACTTGTCGAAGCTGGAAAAGGGGCTGCTCGGCCCCTTTTTCATTGGTCCATGCCATTCGGGCCGGCGGTGGTCGTCTCGCTTCGCTTCACTCTTCCAAACCGCCTCTCCCGCCCTAGCTTTTCGCCAGGCATAGCAGGGAGACGCAGCCATGCTTAGCGACAATGGAAAGGAAACGCCCGACGGAGGCTTCGACGGCCGCACTATGACGATCGAAGCATTTGCGCGGAAATACCGCCTGGACGAGGACGAAGCCAACCGCCTCGAAGAGGAATTCGGCCCTGCCGCACCGGAAGTGGACCTGCTGAGAGCCGCAAGACGCAATGGACTTCCTGAGGAGTAAGGGAGCGGTCTGCGCCCGCAGACCGTCAAGCGTGCCGCTCGATCGGCGCAAGTTGCATCGTCAGCGGCGGCGGATCACCGTTGCGCCAGAGCTGGTAGCCGACGACGCTGCCGAGAATCGCGGACCAGATAATGATTTCGCGCAGTGTGAAAATTGGTTCCTTCAACATCACGGCCTCACCGGATTGCGTTTGTTGAAAGGATAATGGCGGCGATCGTTCACCCTGCAAAGACGGCATATGGTTAACAGACTATTTCAAAGTGAACAACGAAAGAAGCTAGGCGCCTCGATTCAAGCCTGCCAAGGAAGCAGCCAAACCTGCCCACGCCAAGATCGCGCAAAGCCAAGATGCGATCAGTCCCGTCTCGCCCCTGAGAACTCAGGGCTTCAATTTCAATCGTCTAACCGTAAGGTGGCGTGTCGATCATGACGATCGATAGGACTGTTTCACCGTTTCCGAACGCCGTGAGACAGTCCGCCCCGGCAGGGCGTCGTCAGCCGCGCCGCCCGAGAAGGTGCGATCCGTCGTTCGCTCGGCTCGTCGGCGACAAAATAGCTCGATAAGTGATTGATTTGGCTGGTCGGAGTGGCGTGATTCGAACACGCGACCCCCACGTCCCGAACGTGGTGCGCTACCAGACTGCGCTACACTCCGTGACCAGCGGCGCCTCTATAGAACAGCATTTTCGATTTCACAAGCGCCTATCTCGAAAAGAATGCAACCTGACACAAAAAATTCGATCGGTGGAAACCCGTTGGCGCCCCTCGCCTGGAACGGCAATAGGGCGTTTCTGCAACGCTTTATATTTTCCTGAATCCCGGCGGCCAGGGCGGATTTTCTTTCGCGTCTTTTGGCGCTAGAGGCTCAGCGGAAAGCTAGGAAACCGGGGGATACGGGCTTCCGCGCCGCAGATTTCAGAACGAGACTCAAAGGGACAAAAACATGAACTTCCGCATGATGACGGTCGCCGGCCTTGTGCTGGCCCTTGCCGGCTGCACGACGACTTCAGTGGTGGCAAGAAATGCCGTCGAGACCCGGTGGCTGGGCAAGCCCGCTGGCACCTTCTTCGCCCAGTTCGGCCCGCCGATTGCCGACGTCGAAACCGGTGACGACACCGTCTACAGCTGGAAGGGCGGCTACAAGACCCGCAAGATCCCGGCCGAGTATGAAAAGGCCGCCGACGGCAAACGTGGCAAGCGCATCTCCGCCGCCCGCACCGAATATCTGAGCTGTTCCGTCCAACTCACCGTGTCTTCCGACTACGTCATCCGCTCGATCCGCCTCGTCGGCGACCGCAAGCGCGCCAATGGACCGAGCTGGTGCGAGGAATTTCTGGGTGGGGTGAAGGGGGAGTGAGAGCCGTCACCGCCGCATAACGTCCGCGAGAGCAGGCGGGTTTTTCGTGTGGGCTGCAGCGATCCATAATATCCAAGCAAGATGCCTCGGTTCTAGCAAACAGTCAGCCCGGATGCTTGTGGATCGGATCGACCCAGTAGATCTCCTCCGGCTTCTCGACCGGATCGATGTCGGCGATGTTAACGACGACGGCCTCGTTATCGGACCGCACCAGCACGCATTCGAGCGGATGTTCAGGATCCGCATTGATTTCCTGGTGGGGCACGTATGGCGGCACGTAGATGAAGTCCCCCGGGCCTGCCTCCGCGACATATTCGAGCCTGTCGC
Organism: Sinorhizobium sp. 8-89; assembly: GCF_030124325.1. Lineage (GTDB taxonomy): Bacteria > Pseudomonadota > Alphaproteobacteria > Rhizobiales > Rhizobiaceae > Sinorhizobium. The sequence goes on along the minus strand of NZ_JASKLR010000001.1, from coordinate 436,964 downwards.
CCCAGCGCATGCGCGCCTTGCCGCGGACGACGAAGATCACGCTTTCGAGCGGCCCGTGGTGATGCACGCCGGTCTTGGCATTGGGCTCGATCGCGACGGTTCCGGCCCAGATCTTCTGGGCGCCGACACGCGCATGATTGATGGCTGCCTGCCGATACATGCCGGGCGTCTGGGCCGTGTTGCCGTCCAATTGATCACCTTTGATGACGCGGACACCGTTGTGTTTCCACCGGTCCTCGCCGTGCTTGTCCTCACGATCATGGTCGTGGTGATGGTGGTGGTCCGACATTCTCCGTCTCCCATTCTTCCGGCATGGCTAGCGCAGGCGGCGCAGCACGAGATGATATTTATGTGCAGATCCCGTGTCGGCCAGATCCGGCCAACACGCCGGGAGCGATCCGGCAGACATTACAACATGACCGTTGAGCACAACCTGCTGCGCCTCTTGAGCGCTGCGGGCAGCGTGACAGGGCGATCAGGGAACAACAACAGGCCGGCATTCCACAGTCGCCCCAACGCACCGTTTGGCCGATTTAACCACCAGCGTCAAAAAAAGAGCCTGCCGTGGGAGGAGCTACGACAGGCGTCGACCATGTGTCGGTCAAAGTGAAATGATCTAACCTTGACCGCCCTTCCGCCCGGGATCGTGGCTGTGGTGTCTGTCGTGCTCGCCTCCGCCGCCGGAAACCTTGCTGCGGGTACGCTTGTCAGGTTCGGCGGGTGGCTTCGGGATATCCAATGGAGCTTTGGCATTTTCATGCGAGGCACCTGGGCCGCCTTGGCGGATGCTTGCCGGCGTCTTCTTGGAAGTGGACATGATGCTCCTCATCGATCCTGTTGGTAGCCCTGATGGGTGGTATTGATCTTCGTATTGCCTTGCTGCCCCTTCTTCTCTGGGATCCGAGGGTGTCTCTGGCTTCTTGGATTCAACAGATGCGTTCGTTGCGGGTTCTCCAGTTCCCTTTCCGCTGCGATTTTCCGGAGGAATTGGGGGTGCGCGACTGCTCATATAAAGTCTCCCGAAGTGTGTTTCGATTTTTCGCCAACGCACGCTGGCCTCGATTTCCAACAAGTCAGATCGGGTGTTGTTCCCAGGATGTCACATTTGAGGGTCGTCCCCATCGCCGCAGCTATGAGGCTCGACATGCGATCCAGATCAATCAACGCGTCCGCGCTCGGTAATGCAGAAGGTCCCCAATGCCAGGGCCAGAGCCATGGCGACATAGGCCTTCGCGATGTCGGTTTTCCGTAAGGCCAGTTCCCAGCCCGGAGCAAGGCGTCTCGGCACCAGACCGTAGTCAACGAGGGCCGCGAGTAAGGTTGTGCCTGCGGCTGCCGCCACCACCCGCGGCGAGCTCGCCGTATTTCTCCCCAGCAAGGCCGAAAACGGCAGCGCCCACCAGAGCGAGCCAAGCATGTGCGTCGCGAAACCGGTGAGCGTGTGAGAGAGGTCGAAGCGGGATACGGAGCCAGCGGCTTGGCCGTGCACCCAGTGGCTCGTCGCGTTGATCAGTCGCCAGTGACTTCGCCCTCGACGACTGGCCGATGCCATCAGCACCAAGACCGTGGCCAGGCCGGCGCACGCTCCACTCGCAAACACTACTCTGCCTGACATCGATATCTCCTAAGTGGCGTCAGGTTTGCGGGTTGAAGGGAGATACCGAACGGAGAGACGGCTCAAAGGTCTTCCCGTGGCATAATGACCGCCGAGCCAAACCGTTTCGCCACATGGCAGCTACGTGCGAGTGCCGCCGACAGGCGAGCCCGCCTTCATCTCGGTGCGTACCGGTCCCTCGAACAGGCCCAGATCGTCCCGGCTGAACACAGCCAAGGTCCAACGGGCGGCATTTGCCCCATCTGCGTTTTGAGGTTGGTAGACGAGTTTGTCCGGGCTGCCGATCCTGCGCATCGCCTCATGATCGACTACTCCGGACCGGACCGCTTCAGCCGCTCGGGCGCGGTCACCATCAAAGGCATCCTCGACGAGTTCGTGCGTAAGTATAATTCCCTTGCGCGGCCCGCCGCTGTCTTCGTTGCTGGTCAGCATCACAAGCGCAACGTCGAGTTCCTCACAGATTTTTTGGTCAGCCAGTATCTCGAACAACGCCATTTGGATTCTCCGTCGACATGTTAGCTAGCAGCACCGACCATTCTCGATAATGGTCGAACCCGCGGGACGAACCGATGTTCCCGCGTTGATCGTTTTGATCGAGGCGCAGGCAATAGGAAATACGCGAGTGGCTCCCCTTAGCTCGACCGCGGTTGGCGACAACATGGAGGTGGGAGAGCCTGCCTTCCGTACGGCGGACCGCTCGACTTCATCCGTCAAACCGCGCCTTGGAACGAGTTTGGAACCGATCAGTTCCTCGATTGTTCGGATCGGTATTCAACCGGTTGGCGGCGGACCACGGCCCGATGAACTCCGGTCGGATGCAGTGGCCTGCGGACAAAGGCTTCCCGCATGTGCTGATCCAGGTGCGGAGCCGGCACCCAAAACCTATGGAGCATGAGATGGCAAACAAATCAGACCGTCCCAAGAACAAGGGAGAAAGCGGTACTGCCAAGAAAAATCAACCGGGTCACGTCGGAGGCGACCATGCGCGTAAAGCGCAACAGTGGGGTGGGGGTTCCAAGGCCTCGAAAGGTTCCGTCAGCGAAAGCGACAAGCACAATCCGAATTCAAGCGCGAAGACCTAACGCGCGTATGTAGAGCATCGAGCCCATAAGACTGTCCCCAGATCTGGAGCTGCGAGAACCACCAGAACTTCATTCGGGCGAAGTGCCGCGACAGCGCCCAACATTCGCAAGGATGGACTATGAGAGTGCTTGTGGTAGGCGCCTCCGGCCTGATCGGCTCAGCAGTATGCGCGAAGCTTTCCGAGCGCGGCATGACAGTCGTGCGCGTGGTTCGGCCAGGCTCGACATTGGCCTCTGGAGGAGGCGGCGAAGTCGTCGAAATCGATCTCGCGCCGGCAGTCGAACCCGCAGACTGGCTGCCTCATTTATCGGGTGTTGCCGCTGTCGTGAACTGCGCAGGCACACTTCAAGACAGTCCCGGCGAAAGTACGTCCGGCGTTCATTCGCGTGGCCCGTCGGCACTGTTTAGAGCTTGTGAGCAGGCCGGCGTGCGCCGGGTTGTCCATTTCTCTGCGATGGGCGTTGAAAAGGAGCAGCCTTCGTCTTTTTCGCAAACGAAACTTGAGGGCGACAAGGCTTTGATGGCTCGAGATCTCGATTGGGTCATTCTCCGCCCCTCAGTCGTGCTCGGTCCTGGAGCCTTTGGAGCCAGTGCCCTCTTCAGGGGGTTGGCGGCTTTGCCGGTCCTGCCGCTCATGCCGAAGACTGGCTCGCTCCAGGTCGTTCGCCTCGAAGATGTGGTGCGCACAGTCGAGATATTCGTCAGCCCGGATGCTCCCGAACGGCTCGTGCTGGAGATCGCCGGGCCGGAGGTTCTGTCTTTTGAAGACGTTGTTGCCACCTACCGTCGCTGGCTTGGCTGGCGGGCTGCTCGAGTGATCAGGATGCCTCCTCTTTCGGCCGATCTCATCTACAGGCTAAGCGATCTTGCCGGAGTACTGGGCTGGCGCCCGCCGACACGAAGCACGGCGCAAAAAGAGATCGCACGCGGCGCGGTTGGCGATATCCGGGCGTGGGTCGAGACCACGCGGATCCAACCAATGGCGTTGTCCGAGGCGCTCGCCAGAACGCCGGCCACCGTCCAGGAACGCTGGTTCGCCAGGCTCTATCTCCTGAAGCCAGTCATCTTCATCATTCTGTCGCTGTTTTGGATCAGTACGGGCATTGTCTCGCTTACGTCCGGATACGGCATAGGCGTCGATCTGATGCAACGAGCCGGAGCCGATATTCTCGCAGGACCCAGCGTCGTCGCCGGAGCACTTGCAGACATTCTTGTCGGGTTCGCGATCGCAGTCCGTCGAACCAGCCGCATCGGACTCTACGCGGCAATCTGTCTGTCGCTCTTCTATGCACTCGCGGGAACGGTCCTGCTCCCGGAGCTATGGAGCGAACCGCTGGGGCCTCTCATGAAAATCTGGCCGATTTTGGCGTTACACCTCGCCGCGCTGGCGATTCTCAAGGAGCGGTGATGCTTTATTTCGTGCTCAAGTACCTGCATCTTATCGGCGCTTCAGTCCTGCTGGGCACGGGAGCCGGAATCGCGTTCTTCATGTTGCTCGCCCACCGCACCGGTCGTTCAGATACGATTGCTGCCGTGGCCCGTATCGTCGTCCTGGCCGACTTCCTTTTCACCGCAACCGCCGTCATCTTGCAGCCCGTCACCGGGATCGCCCTTGCTTGGCACGTCGGCTACTCGTTGATGGAAGGCTGGATACTTCTTTCACTGCTTCTGTACGCTGTTACGGGAGCGTTTTGGCTCCCGGTTGTCTGGATGCAGGTGGAAATGTGCAGGCTCGCGGAAGTGGCGTGCAAAGGCGTCGAGCCGCTGCCAAAACGCTACCATCAGCTCTTCCGTCTGTGGTTCGCCTTCGGCTTTCCGGCGTTTGGTGCCGTTCTCGCGATTTTCTGGCTAATGATCACCCGACCGGCCATTGAGTGGTAGCGAGGCGGGGAGGCGGACTCGCGAGTGGACATGATGCTTGGGCGACGGGAGCTGACCTTCCCACGCGAACACTGGTCATGCTCGGCGTTCATCGAATTTCGGCACGCTCCAGATGCGGCAGAGCGATCGGCGAAGCGTTGACTCCATGAACCCGGGTCCTGCCGTCCGGCAATCCCCCATAAAACTGACCACGGCTTCTATCCGCCTAAAACCCCTCGACCGCGATGATCGATCGCTTGGGTTTCGACGTACACCCGCCAGCGCGGTTTCATTCGCGGACCGATTCGCGCACTCGCTCCTTGGCGGCGTCGTGAGCTTTAAGCGCGGCATCACCCGCCTTGTCCAGGATCTCCTGCCCCGTTTCCAGCGCCTCGCCAACCGCAGCATTCGTTCTCGCCGCCAGGTTGCCACGCACCTGGTCGGCCGCCTCGCCCATGGCCTCATCCTCGGTCTCGGTATGCGGCAACGCGGCGCCTATCGCTGCGCCGACAGCGAAGGCGAGCGCGCCGCCGACCAGGGGCTGGTCGCGGAAATGCTTGAGGATAGCCGCATTGAGCTGCGCACCCTCATCCTGCAGCGATCGGCTCGCGTCCTGTGCACGGCTCGCGAGAGACTTGCCGGCGTCAGCAATGGAGCCGGTAACGCGGCTTGCCGTGGCACCCACCTCGCGCCATGTTCTGGATGCCCAACCGGAGGCCTCGTCGAACAAGGCACCGGTCTCGTCGCGTATATCTTCGATCTGCTTTCCGACCGCGTCGGCAAAACCGCGATAAACGCTGCCGCTTGGGTCGACGAAGTGGCCGGCCCGGCGACCTTCTGGATCCGTCAGGGCCCTGAAGCGATTGCCGCTTTCATCCGTGAAGTGGCTATACCGCTCGCCGAAGCTCGCCTCCACCGGTCCGATGCGCCTTACGGAACCTTTCACGGTCGCGAGCGGATATTCATCCGCGTCGTCGTCTTCCCTTAATCCTGGAGCGCGCGACCCCGGATTGGCGAGCAACCAAGCCAGACTTACCCCCATTAATGCGACAGGGATCGGATTTGCCTTAAGTGCGACACCAAGATTGCTGAGATATTCGGCTCCCCCGCTCGTCTTGGCATATTCGAGCAGTTCGTCCATCAGCTGTCCTGGCGACATCCGCTCCTGGATAGCGTGGAGCTTTTCTTCGATCCGTTGGCGATCGGCCTCGATCTCTTGCTGCAACTCCGCAGCCGAATGCGTGTGGGAAGAATCGTTCATCGTACTCTCTCCTTCACCACGTCCAGATCGCGCTGCAGCGAGGTTGCTGTTCTATCGAGCTTGAGACTGCTGCCCTTCAGTGTCGACAGGCTCCGCGAAATCATCGCCCAGGCGAGCAACCCCACGACGACACCGACAATAGCCGCTGATAATGCTTCGGCATTCGGTTCGGTTATGCCCCGGGTCACCAGAAACGCGGCCAGTCCCTGGACGACCGCAGCCAAGAGCACACCGATGGCGCCGATTGCGAAGATCAAGCCGACTAGAAGCGTCTCGAGGCTGCCTACCGCCCGGTTCAATGTCTCGGATGCCTCGGTCTTTGCCAGGTCGATTTCCTTGCGGAAAAGCCCGGATATATCCGCCACCAAACCGGTCATGAGTTCCGATAAGGGGCGGTCGTCCCGATGGTTAGCCATTGCGCTGATCCTCCTCAAAATTCCACCCGCCTTCACTTGATCGGCCACTTGCCGACGGCGACGCGGAGGACGTCCGGGAAACATTCCGGCGAGTGCGACGCTGAGCCGAGGCGGTCAGAAACCGACTGGCGGCCAGGCCCGCGATCGCCGCCATTCCGAGAAAGGCGAGCGGCTGCTTTCGGCCGAAGTCTTCCGCCATTCCCGCAATTTCACCGAAGTCGCGCCCCTCGACGTCGCGCGCGAAGTTCCCGAGCGACGTCCCGATCTGCTGGGCGTAGCGGCCGAGAGCCTGTTGATCCGACTGTTGGAGTTCGGAGCCGACTTTCTCAACGGCCATTGCGACGCCGCTCAACTGGCGCGCCACGACGTTCTTCTCGTGCTCGGCGGCGCGGCTTGCGGCTTCCCGGGTGCGCTCCGCCTGCTCGTCGGCGAACTCTCTGACGTCTTTCAGATCCTCCTGCACTGCCTGCTGCAAGTTGCGATCTGTCATGCCAGTTCCGCTGGTTTGCGCGCCATGGATATCGTCGACACTTTGCGGGGCCATCGCAGGCGCTCCCAATGGGTCGCCGCGGTCATTTGGTTCATTGTTCATTTTCGGCTCCTCCCATCGCGTAACGGGATCGATTCCCGTGTGCAATCAAACGAGCCACTTGAAGCCTTGTTCCCTGCCAAGGCCGATTCCGTAATTATTGTCGGTGTTTCAGACGCCTTGCCGTTCACGGGGCTTGCCGTTCACGGGTAAGGGCAAGCGACCCCGTCTCGCGGGGCCATTCGTGTCGCGGCCCGGCGTTGGTTTCCGCTCCCATGAGTTCGCCCGTCAATCGGCCGCTTTCCCCACCGTATCGGCCACGTAAGCACCGCGTTCGCCCATTGGCAGTGGCTCGCCTGTTGTGGAGTCCGTAGCTGTCTGGTGCTCGAGTTCGGCATTAAGGAGCGCCCCAACGATAAGAATGATTACCGAGATCCAGACCCACATCATGAGGCCAGCAAGTGCGCCGAGAGCGCCATATGTGGCGTTGTAGTTGGCGAAGTGTTCCAGATAGAAGGAAAAGATCCATGAGGCAGCGAGCCAGAGCAATGTGCTGAATACCGCGCCCCAGTTCAGCCATCTGAGCTTCGCCCGTTCCCGGCTTGGCCCAAAACGATAGATGAGGACGGTACCGATGGTGGCAAGAAGCAGAATGGCCGGCCACCTCGCCACCTTGGTCAAGACCTCCACCCACCGATCGAGCCACAAATAGGCGAGTACCGCCGGCACCACGCCAATCGCCACGATCAGCGCGACCGCGAACAACAGGGCTGCGAAGGTGAACGCAAGACACAAGAGGGTTCTCGACAGGAAGCCTCTCTTTTCCTGCTCACCATAGGCAACATTCATCGCATCAAAGAGCGCCGCAATGCCATTGGCAGCGCTCCACAACGAGACGAGCAGGCTCACAAGGAAGCCGATGCCGAGCGTGGTCGTCTTCTGCGTCGTCAGGTTCTGCAACTGATCCATGATGAGATCGTAGGATCCAGGTGGCAACACCGCTGCCAGGATGCCCATGTGTGTGCCGATCGCGGATGGGTCCGAGACGAGTCCGTAGATTGAAACGAGGGCAGCCAGCGCAGGAAACAGCGCCAGCAGAAGATAAAAGCTCACCCCGGCCGCGATCAGGACGATCCGCTCCTCCGCGATCTCCGATACGACTCGCCAGAATACGTCCCGCATCCCCTTCGCAGGTATGTCTCCCGGCGTGACGGCGTCCCGTCCCCGTCCCGGCTCCGTGGCCGCCAGCCTTTCGGCAATATCGGCTTCTTTCGCACCCATTGGATCGGCATCCGCTGCTAGACGAGAGCGTGCATTAGCAACTCCGGAGGAAATGCCTTGTTCCGACTATTCAGCCTCTTGCGCGCTTTTGAGACAGGCGCCGCCCCACCTTGCGCTATCCAGGATGAAAGCCAAGCCCAGCCGGCAGTCTCGATCATGCAGGGACCCGCGTGGCCGGCCAAAGCGGTTTCGCCCTCAGGTCATGATCGACGCTGTCGGGATTTCGAGATGTAAGCTGGCTATCGGTGCCCACCTCCTCTTTTCCCTCGATGCTGAAGCCGGACTTTTGCTCCCTGTCGAAGTTAGCCTCAGGTTCACCGTAGGCTCGGTTCTTTGGCTTGCTGGAGGCAGCATCGGGTTGGTCCGAATACGGCCAGCCGTCGCGGATGTTCCGCTCCTCGAAATCCCGGTAGTCTTCCTCGCGCGGCAGCGACGTGTTTTGCTTTTTCGAAGGCATCTCGATCTCCTTGCTGCATGTCACCCAACGCGCAGGCGTGCGTTTTGTTCGCAAGCAATTGGCTTCGCCCGTGCGGTTGGGCCGGACATTCATGAACACGGCTAATAGGCCTTATCAATTTTGAGGCACTATTCCGCGTCTGCCGGCGCGCTAACTTACTTGTGAACGCATGAACGGGATCGTTCCGCCGTTTGCGTTGTTTCGCCGTGGCGGCTCATCGGACAACTTCACGCCGTCCTAGACCTTTCATCATCAAGACATGGAGCTGGATATGCAAAGTCCCGGCGCACTCGAAATCTCGCGGCGCGACCTGCTGGTCGCCTCCGCCGCCACCGTTACAGTGGCGGGCGCCCCCTCACTCGCTCATTCTCAGACGAACACCCCGGAAGCATCGACAGGCACGAACGTCTCGTTCACCGTGAACGGTGAACGCCTCGAGCTCGAACTCGACAACCGGACGACGCTTCTCGACGCGCTGCGCGAGCACCTCTATCTGACAGGCACCAAGAAGGGATGCGACCATGGTCAGTGCGGCGCATGCACCGTCCTCGTCGACGGACGCCGTATCAATGCCTGTCTGACCCTCGCCGTCATGCACGAAGGCGGCAGCATCACCACGATCGAAGGATTGGGACAGCCCGGCAATCTCCATCCGATGCAGGCTGCGTTTGTCGAGCACGATGGTTTCCAATGCGGCTATTGCACCCCCGGCCAGATCTGCTCCTCCGTCGCCATGCTGGAGGAGATCAGCGCCAATATTCCGAGCCATGTGACGGATGATCTGATGGCGCCGGCCGAGATCACGGCGGCCGAAATCCGGGAACGCATGAGCGGTAACATCTGTCGCTGCGGCGCTTATTCAAACATCGTCGAAGCCATTACCGAAGTTGCGGGGAGGAAGACATGAGAGCTTTCAGCTACGAGTGCGCCTCTTCGATCGAGACGGCAGCAAAGGCCGCGGCGAGCACCGACGGCGCAAAATTCATCGCCGGCGGCACCAATCTGCTGGATTTGATGAAGCTTGAGATCGAGACGCCCACCCATCTCATCGACGTCAACGGCCTTGGGCTGGACAGGATCGAGCCGACGCCGGAAGGCGGCCTCAGAATCGGTGCCCTCGTCCGCAATACCGATCTTGCGGCCGACGAACGGATTCGCCGCGACTATGGACTTCTGTCACGCGCCCTGCTCGCCGGGGCGTCAGGACAGTTGCGCAACAGGGCGACGACGGCCGGCAACCTGCTTCAGCGGACGCGTTGTCCGTATTTCTACGACACCAATCAGCCCTGCAACAAGCGACAGCCTGGCAGCGGCTGTGCAGCGATCGCCGGCTTCAGCCGCCAGCTTGGCGTGGTCGGAGTGAGCGACGCCTGCATCGCGACGCACCCGGGCGACATGGCAGTCGCGATGCGGGCGCTCGACGCCGTCATCGAAACCATCCGAGCGGACGGCACCACGCGCAGCATTCCGATCGCGGATTTCCATCGCCTTCCGGGCAAGACGCCAGATATCGAGCATGTACTCGAGCGCGGCGAACTGATCACCGCGGTCGTCCTGCCGAAGCCGATGGGCGGCAAACATATCTACCGGAAGGTCCGTGACCGCGCGTCCTACGCCTTCGCGCTGGTCTCTGTCGGCGCCATCGTGCAGCCGGACGGAACGGGGCGCATCGCCGTTGGCGGCATTGCACCCAAGCCTTGGCGCGACGAAGCTGCCGAAAAAGAGCTTCCAAGGGGAGCTAAGGCGGCCAGCACCAGGCTTCTCGCAGACGCCCGACCGACCGAACAGAACGCTTTCAAGATTACGCTCGTCGAACGCATGCTGAGCGCGGTTCTTGCCGAAGCGAGGGGATGAGAAAATGAGATTTGACACACCAGCAACGACGAACCCGATCGACCAGCTCAAGATCGTCGGTCAGCCCATCCACCGCATTGACGGCCCGCTCAAGACCGCGGGCAAGGCGGTCTATGCCTACGAATGGCATGATCCGAACACGCCCTATGCCTACGGCTATATCGTTGGCTCGGCGATCGCCAAGGGCCGGATCCGGTCCATCGACGTCACCGCGGCAAAGAACGCCCCTGGAGTGCTCGCGGTCGTCACCACCGACGGCGTGGGGGAGTTGAAGAAGGGCAAATACAATACTGCCAAGCTCTTCGGTGGCACGGAGGTCCAGCATTACCACCAGGCAATTGCCGTCGTGGCCGCGGAAACCTTCGAAGAAGCCCGCGCTGCCGCTTCGCTCGTCAAGGTCCACTATGCGGAGGAGAAAGGTGTCTTCGATCTCGCGGCCGCCAGGGACACCGCCGTCAAGCCAGACGATGGCGAACCGGACTCCGCCGCAGGCGATTTCAATGCCGCGTTCGAGACAGCACCGGTCAAGCTCGACCAGACCTACACCACGCCGGACCAGTCGCACGCCATGATGGAGCCGCACGCCTCCATCGCCGCATGGAGTGGCGATGAACTGACTGTCTGGACGTCGAGCCAGATGATCGACTGGTGGCGGACCGATCTGGCGACCACCCTCGGGATCGACAAGGAGAAGGTGCACATCATGTCGCCGTTCATCGGCGGCGGGTTCGGCGTCAAGCTGTTCCTTCGTGCAGACGCGGTTCTTGCGGCCCTTGCTGCGCGCGAAGCGAAGCGTCCCGTAAAGGTAGCCCTCCCCCGCCCCTTCCTGATGAACAACACCACGCACCGCCCTGCTACGATCCAGAGGATCCGCATCGGCGCCGGGCGCCACGGCAGGATCACGGCGATTGCCCATGAGAGCTGGTCCGGCGATCTTCCGGGCGGCGGCCCCGAAGTGGCCGTTCAGCAAACGCGCCTGCTTTATGCTGGCGAGAACCGGATGACAGCGATGCGCCTTGCGACGCTCGACCTGCCTGAAGGCAACGCCATGCGGGCACCGGGCGAAGCGCCGGGCATGATGGCTCTGGAGATCGCGATCGACGAGATGGCCGAAAGGCTGGGGCTCGACCCCGTCGAGTTCCGGACCATCAACGATACGCAGGTCGATCCGGAGAAGCCCGAGCGACCATTCTCGCACCGCGACCTCGTCGGCTGCCTGCGCACCGGGGCGCAACGGTTTGGCTGGAAGGATCGCAGCAAGCGGCCGGGAAGCCGCCGGGACGGTGACTGGCTCGTCGGCATGGGGGTGGGCTCGGCCTTCCGCAACAATCTTGTAGTACCCTCTGGAGCGCGTGTCCGCCTCGACCGGGGAGGTGTCGTCACCGTCGAGACCGACATGACCGATATTGGCACGGGCAGTTACACGATCATCGCCCAGACCGCCGCGGAGATGCTCGGTGTTCCCGTAGACAAGGTTGCGGTCAGTCTCGGCGATTCCCGTTTTCCGGTGTCCTCGGGCTCCGGTGGACAGTTCGGAGGAAACAGCTCCACCGCGGGGGTTTATGCCGCTTGCGTCAAACTGCGCGAGGCCGTGGCCCAAAAGCTCGGCTTCAACAACGCCGACGATGTGATCTTCGCAGATGGCGAAGTCCGGTCCGGCGACCGCAGAATAACGCTTGCTGAAGCCGCCGGCGATGAAGGACTCGTAGCCGAGGATCGCATCGAATTCGGCAAGCTCACCGAGACCCATCAACAGTCCACCTTCGGTGCGCATTTCGTGGAAGTCGGGGTGGATGTGGCGACCGGCGAGACGCGGCTAAGGCGGATGCTGGCCGTCTGCGCTGCCGGTCGGATCCTCAATCCGATCACGGCACGCAGCCAGGTGATCGGTGCCATGACGATGGGCGTCGGCGCGGCCCTCTCCGAGGACCTCGTCGTCGACAAGGCGCGCGGCTTCTTCGTCAACCACGATCTGGCTGCCTATGAGGTGCCGGTGCATGCCGACATCCCCCACCAGGAAGTAATTTTCCTCGACGAGACCGACCCGATGTCGTCGCCGATGAAGGCCAAGGGGATCGCCGAGCTCGGCCTTTGTGGCGTCGCAGCGGCGGTGGCGAATGCCATCTACAACGCGACCGGCGTGAGGGTTCGCGACTATCCGATCACGCTCGACAAGTTGATCAATGGACTTCCAGAACTCAGCTAAACCCAAACCGCCGGGTGGCGAATTCGTCGCCACCCGCGGTCATTGGGGGAGATGCTGGAGCACGGGAAGAAGTGCCGGAAAATCGCGTTTTGAGCCTGAAAAGGGAGACTTGGCTGGGGCGCCTGGATTCGAACCAGGGAATGGCGGTACCAAAAACCGCTGCCTTACCGCTTGGCTACGCCCCAACTTAAGGCGGCGAGGTTACCTCGCCAAATCGTGCGCCTGATTAGCAAAGCTCGTGCGCCGTCACAATGCTTAACTTCGCTTCGCACGCAGATTTATTTCGCCGACAATAGAACGGTTCAATGCGAACAGCGACCGCCGTGTTTAAAAATTCCGGAGTGGGAAGCAGTTTCCTCCTATAACCCTTTGGCCTATTGTCGCCACGCGCCGGCGCAAGCGCGCAAGATGGCGAAGGCAGGCGCAAAGGCGATGGCCGTTGCCGGGATCGGGTACAAGTGAAAGCTAGGAAGAGACGCATGCAGGGACCGGATTTCGACCTCGACTTCAACCCGGCCCATGGTGAAGCGGTATCGGTTGCCGAGGGCGTGCAGCGCATCACTGTCAACAACCCCGGCCCGTTCACTTTCCACGGAACGAACACCTATATCGTCGGCAGGCGCTCTGTCGCGGTAATCGATCCGGGGCCGGAGGACGACGCGCATTTCCGCGCCCTTGTGGCGGCGCTCGATGGTCGCGAAGTGACGCACATCGCCGTTAGTCATACGCATCGCGACCATTCCCCCCTCGCCCGACGGCTGAAGGCTGCGACCGGCGCCATAATCGTTGGCGAAGGCCCGCACCGGGCAGCGCGCCCCTTGCACGCCGGCGAAACCAATCCGTTCGCCGAAAGCTCGGACATGGATTTCGCGCCTGACATCGCGCTTCCCGAGGGCGGACGGATCGACGGCGACGGCTGGAGCCTGACCGCCGTGATGACGCCTGGCCACACAGCAAATCATGCCGTTTTCGCGCTTGACGGCACCGGCATTCTCTTTTCCGCCGATCATGTGATGGCTTGGGCAACGAGCATCGTCGCGCCGCCGGACGGCGCCATGGCCGACTACATGGCCTCGCTGGAAAAACTATTACAGCGAGGCGACCGGCTCTATCTGCCCGGCCATGGCGGTCCGGTTAGCGATCCTGGTTCGTTCCTCCGGGCGCTTCGGGCACATCGCAAGATGCGCGAGCGCTCGGTGCTTGAACGTATCCGCAGCGGCGACCGGAAGATACCGGAAATGGTCAAGGTGATCTATGCCTCTACCGATCCGCGGCTCCATGGTGCAGCGGCACTTTCGGTCCTGGCGCACCTCGAAGACCTGGTCGAACAGGGTCGCGTCGAAACCGATGGTCCGCCATCGCTCTTCGGCGACTATCGGCTGGTCCCCGGCGGCGCTGGGTAACCCGTTGGCGCCGCGTCAACCGCCGGCGATACCCAGGAGTTCGGCGTCAAGCGCTCGCAGGAACTCTTCGGCAAAGGCGGCGCCCATGCCGAGTTCGTGCGCACCGTAGCGCGATGCCACGCGCAGGTCGACAAAGGTCGTTTCCGCCTCTTCCCGCAGCCTGATCAGCACATCGAAGCGAAAGCCGACAATCAGCGTACGCCATTCGCCCTGCAGAACGATGTCGCTGGAGCGCCGTCCGGGAAGCGTCCCGTCTATATCGGGATCGGGCGCGGGACGTGCGGCCGGAACCGGAATGACGCCCGGCTCACCGTTCGTGTCCACTCCGGCACCGGGGCGCACGGCCAGATCCTCAAAGTCCGCGCGGGCGTTCTCGACCCCGAGCTCCGCCGTGGTGGCGATGCGCGTTTCGCCAACGACCTTACGCACGCCCTGGAACACGCGGTCGAGCGCGCCGTCGTAGCGCCGTCCCGTCAGTCCTGGATAAGCGACGATTTGCGCCTCCCGATCCTGCGGCGTGACTGTCGGGTTGCGCGCAAGCCAGCTTCTTTCAGCCGCCGGAACCCTGATCCATGGCGGCGGCGTCACCGTGTCGGTGGTGACGTCGTAAATCGTCGGCCGCCTCAGATATTGCACGGCACCGAAGCCGAGAAAACCAAGCGGAGCAGCGGCATAGACCAGCGCGGACAGCGAGGCGATGCCGCCGACGGCCGCCACTTGCCACAAGCGCGCAAGCCCGATCGTCGCGAGCAGCACACCGACAAGCGCAAAGGCGCCCGACAGCAATGCCAGCGCCAGAAAATGCGGTGTGGTCAACGGACCGAAACGATGCGCCAGCAGCGACAACGCGAAGATCGCGAATGCAATGCGGGCAAGCCGGCGTGCCCAGTGGGAGGCGTGCGAATAGGGACGCTCGTAGCGGACAATCATCTAACGGAATCAATCCCCCAAGCGGAACAGACCATGGCCTTCTTAGACCATGGCTGCGGACGTGGGAACAGGGAATGCTCGCCCATCTCTCCGACAATGCCGCACTTGAAGCTTTGCCGCAAATTCGCCATTCTCGTTAACCACCTATTTCAAATTCCCGCCAAACGTTCCGTGGTGGAAGGAGTTCAACTGGAAGCATCAGCCGGCGTCGGCGAATGGAACGAGCGCACGGCAACAACGGAGAGGACATCATGGTCGCATCGGAAACAACCGTGACGAAGCCTGCCCCCACGCTCCTGCCTCAGTCAGGCGACGCGGCCATCCCGATGGCCCTGCTTGAGCTGGAACTTTCTCTCGATGGATTTTCCGGGAGCAAGGAAGAATTTGCCGCCTTTGTGCGTACGGTGGCCGCCGATATCGGCGGCGAACTGCTTTTCACCCTGCCGGCATCCGGTCTCATCGAAGATTGTCTCACGATCGCTGCCATTCGCTACAGCGATGCCGGCAAAATGCCGACAATCCTGTTCGTCTGCCTTGGCGGAGACGGAAGCGCGATCCGCGTCGAGCAGCCGAGCGAGAGAACCGCGGATCTGAAGAGCTTTGCCGAGGCCTTTGTCGGCGTGCTCGAGCGGATCTGAACAGCGGCCGGCGGTTGACCGGTCGCCTGCGGCGGGCGCATGATATCGCGGTCTAATTGAATCGCGCCTGCGGACCTTGCGTTATGCGTCACCCGTGCATGCTTGCAACCTCTTCATCCAGAGAACGAAGCGCGTTGAACCTTTTGCCTCGCTCCGCCGTGGACATGACGCCCCGCCTTTCGGCCGACCTCTGTTCCCAACCCACCGGCACCGGCGGCCCTCACCGAGATCGGCGCTAAGCAACATCTGTTGTGCTCGTGTGATCTCTGCGGAATCGTCCCGTGCCACCGGTGCCGATCAGGAGGCAATGATGAAACCTTTGAGACTGCTGACCCTGGCTGCGGCAGGATTGATGCTTGCCGGGTGCCAGACGATGACGCCGCAGGAGCGGCGCGCAAGGGACGAAACGACCTGCGCCTCCTATGGCTTTCGCCGCGGCACGGATGCGTTTGCCACCTGCCTGCAGCGCATAGAACTCGACCGTCGCGCCGAGGCACGCGCCTTCCGCTACGACAACGACTTCCTGATACGCAGGCCGTATTATTGGTATTGACGCGAACCGGTGCGCCGTCGCGGACGGCGGGCGTGGACAGCAGTCAACTTGCCGCCAGCGCCTCCGTCTTGCCGCTGCCGTTGATCGCCGCTTGCGCCGCCGCCAAACGGGCGATCGGCACGCGGAAGGGCGAACAGGAGACATAGTCGAGACCCGCCTCCTCGCAGAAGCGGATCGATGCGGGATCACCGCCATGTTCGCCGCATATGCCGAGCTTCAGACCGTTCTTGGTCCGGCGCCCGCGCTCCGCCGCAATCATGATTAGCTCTCCGACACCCTCGAAATCGAGCGAGACGAACGGATCCTGCTCGATGATGCCCTTCTGCTGATAGGTGGCGAGGAACGGGGCCGCATCGTCACGCGAGATGCCAAAGGTGGTCTGCGTCAGGTCGTTGGTGCCGAAGGAGAAGAAGTCGGCCGCCTCGGCGATGACGCCGGCGCGCAAGGCTGCCCGCGGCAGCTCGATCATCGTGCCGACGAGATAGTCGATACCAATTCCCGCTTCCCCGATCACTTCCTTGGCAACGGTCTCGATCCGTTCCTTGACGTAGTCGAGCTCAGAGCGAAGGCCGACGAGCGGCACCATGATCTCCGGGACCACAGCCGCACCGGTCTCATGCGCCGCCTCGACTGCCGCCTCGAAGATGGCGCGAGCCTGCATTTCGGCAATTTCCGGATAGGAAATCGCCAGGCGGCAACCGCGGTGGCCGAGCATCGGGTTGAACTCGTGGAGGGCATCTACCCGCTGGCGCAGTTCCGAAGGATCGATCGAAAGGACCGCGGCGACGTCGGCAATCTCCTCGTCCGTCTTCGGCAGGAACTCATGCAGCGGCGGGTCGAGAAGGCGGATCGTGACCGGCAGGCCGTGCATGATCGAGAAAAGCTCGATGAAATCCGAGCGTTGCATCGGCAGAAGCTTGGCAAGCGCCGTGCGCCGGCCCGCCTCGTCTTCAGCGAGAATCATTTCGCGCATCACATTGATGCGGTCGTCCTCGAAGAACATGTGCTCGGTGCGGCAGAGACCAATGCCTTCGGCCCCGAACGAGCGGGCGGCACGCGCATCCGCCGGCGTTTCGGCGTTGGTACGGACGGTCATCCGGCGGCTCTGATCGGCCCATTCCATGATCCTGCCGAAATCGCCTGAAAGTTCGGGCTGAAGCATCGGGATTTCGCCCTTCAGCACCTGGCCGGAAGACCCGTCGATGGTAATGACATCACCCTTCTTCAAGGTTACGCTCGCGGCAATCAGCAGTTCGTTGCGCGGATCGACGCGGATATTGCCGGCACCGGAAACGCAAGGCGTGCCCATACCGCGGGCAACGACTGCCGCGTGGCTCGTCATGCCGCCGCGGGTCGTCAGGATGCCCTGCGCCGCATGCATGCCGTGAATGTCCTCGGGGCTCGTCTCCACGCGGACCAGAATGACCTTGCGGCCTTCCTTGACCGCGTGCACGGCCTCCTCGGACGTAAAGACAATCTCTCCGGTTGCCGCCCCGGGCGAAGCCGGCAGGCCGGAACCGATAATGTCCCGCCGCGCATGGGGATCGATCGTCGGATGCAGCAGCTGGTCGAGCGAAGCCGGGTCGATGCGCGCCACCGCCTCTTCCTTGGAGATGAGCCCCTGTTCGGCCATGTCGACCGCGATCTTCAGGGCCGCCTTGGCGGTGCGCTTGCCGGACCGGGTCTGCAGCATCCACAGCTTGCCGCGCTCGATCGTGAACTCCAGGTCTTGCATGTCGCGGTAATGCCGCTCCAGCTTGTTGCAGATCGCCTCGAATTCGGCGAACGCCTCGGGCATCAGCTTTTCTAGGGAGGGTTTGTCCGAACCCGACGCGATACGCGCGGCCTCGGTGATGTTCTGCGGCGTGCGAATGCCGGCGACGACGTCTTCGCCCTGAGCGTTCACCAGAAACTCGCCATAGAGTTCGTTTTCGCCGGTCGAAGGATTGCGCGTGAAGGCGACGCCGGTGGCCGACGAATTTCCGAGATTGCCGAAGACCATCGCCTGAACATTGACCGCCGTGCCCCAGCCGGCCGGAATTCCGTGAAGATGGCGGTAGGTTATCGCACGCGGGTTCATCCAGCTCGAAAAGACGGCGCCGATCGCTCCCCAGAGCTGAACCTCCGGATCCTGCGGAAACGGCGTGCCAAGCACCTCCTCGATCGCTTCCTTGTAGCGCGATATGACGTGCTGCCATTCGACGGCAGAAAGTTCGGTATCCTGCTCGTGGCCGAGCCGCCCCTTCTCGTCCTCAAGGATTTCCTCGAAGACTTCGTGGTCGACGCCCATGACGACATCGCCATACATCTGGATGAAGCGCCGGTAGCTATCCCAGGCGAAGCGCGCATCGCCGGCGTCGTGGCCGAGGGCGTGCACAGACTGGTCGTTGAGGCCAAGGTTGAGAACGGTGTCCATCATGCCGGGCATCGACGCGCGCGCGCCGGAGCGAACGGACAGCAGAAGCGGACGGGTCGTATCGCCGAATGTCCGGCCGGTAATCTCCTCCATCCGCCGAATACCTTCCCGCACCTGCTCGCGCAGGCCGTCGGGCATGGCTCTATCGTTCTCGAAATAGCTGTTGCAGGCATCCGTGACGATCGTCAGCCCCGGCGGCACCGGCAGGCCGAGATTGCACATCTCGGCGAGGTTTGCACCCTTGCCGCCAAGCCTGTCGCGATCCCCCGCATGCCCTTCGGCCTTGCCTCCGCCGAAGGTGTATACCCATTTCGCCATGCCTGCTCTCCACCCGAAACAGCCTTTTATGACGATCTACAGTATATGCTTCGGCGTGAAAATGCACTCAGCGAAGAATTTTGCTGCAGTGCACCAAAATTGAAACCTGAAGCTGGCGCACCGTGCGGCGACGGCCGGTTCTGCCTGTTCGAAGCCGCTGGAAATGCCCAGGGAGGACCGATCAGACCACTTCCCGCATACGCTCTGCCGTCTGCAGATCGACGGAAACGAGTTGCGAGACACCCTGTTCGGCCATTGTGACGCCGAAGAGACGGTTCATCCGGGCCATGGTGATCGGGTTGTGAGTGATGATGATGAAGCGGGTCTCTGTCGAGTCCGCCATTTCGTCCATCAGGTTGCAGTAGCGCTCGACATTGTGGTCGTCGAGCGGGGCATCGACTTCGTCGAGCACGCAGATCGGCGCCGGATTGGTGAGGAAGACGGCAAAGATCAGCGCCATCGCCGTCAGCGCCTGCTCGCCGCCCGATAGTAGCGTCATCGTCTGCGGCTTCTTGCCGGGCGGACGCGCGAGGATCTCGAGGCCGGCCTCGAGCGGATCATCGCTCTCGATCAGTTGCAGTTCGGCCGTGCCGCCGCCGAAGAGATGGGTGAACAGCCGCTGGAACTGCCCGTTGACCACGTCGAACGCGGCGATCAGCCGCTCGCGCCCCTCGCGATTGAGGTTCTGGATGGCACTGCGGAGCTTGCGGATTGCCTCGATCACGTCGTCGCGCTCCTTGAGGATCGCCGCAAGGCGTTCGGAGAGCTCCTTCTGCTCTTCCTCGGCGCGAAGATTGACGGCTCCGAGCCGTTCCCGCTCGATCTTCAGCCGCTCAAGTTCGCGCTCGACGCCATGCATGCCGGGCAGCGCCTCGTCGGCAGCGAGTCCCGTCAGGCGCATTACCTCATGCGGCGCGCAAGCGAGCCCTTCTTGAATGCGCGCCTCGATCTCGACGCGCCGCTCGCGGGCCGAGACCAGGCGCTCCTCCGCGCGACCACGCTTTTCACGGGCCTCCGCGAGGTCCGAAAGCGCAGCCGCGGCCACCCGATCGGTCTCCCGCTGGCGGCCTTCCGCTTCGGCGAGAATATCGGCCGCTTCACGGCGCGACGCCTCCGCTTTCTGCAATTCACTCATCAGCGCGCGGCGCTTGTCCTCAAACTCGTCGGGCGCATCGATCAGTTCCTCGACCTCTTCCCGCGCTTCCGCCTCGCGATCGCGCAGCGTGCCGATATGTTCCTCCGCGCTCGCGGCCCTCGCTCGCCACGTCTCGCGCTCCGCGACGATCGCCGAAAGCCGGCGCAGCCGCACTTCGTTTTCGCGGGCAAGGCCGTCATGTGCGGCACGGGCTTCGGCGACCGCTGCGCGATCGGCGGCGACCAAGGCCGTCTGGTTGCGGAGGCCAAGCTCGAGTTCGGAAAGATCGGGTGCTGCGGCAAGCGCGTCATTGGCCGCCTCGATCTGTTCCGCCGCCTCGTCGACCTGTCCCTCCACCTGAAGCTTCGTTTCGGTAAGCACGGCACGACGGCGGGCGAGATCGCCCGAGGCACGCTCGGCCGTGGCCAAGGCTTCCCGCGCTTCGCCGAGTTGACGGGCGATCATGCGCTGGGCATCGCGCGCAAGCCGCAGCCGTTCATCCTCGGCACGGATGCGTGCACTGGCCGCGGTGAGATCGGCCTCGGCCCGCCGCAACGCCTCGGTCGCATCCTCGGTCTCGCTCTCGAGCTCGACAAGCCGGTTCTTCTGCGCGAGCCGCAAGGCTGCGGCGCTCGGCGCCTCCGATCCCGTCACGTGACCGTCCCAGCGCCAGACCGCGCCTTCCTTCGTCACCAGGCGCTGGCCAGTCTTCAACAACGGCAGCAGGCGCTCCGCCTCCGCTTCGCTTTCGACGATCCCGATCTGGCCAAGCACCCGCTTGAGCGCCTCCGGCCCGCGCACATAGCCGTCCAGCGGCACGGCACCAGCCGGCAAGGATGGATCGGCAGAATGGTCGCCGGGCATGCGCCAATGGGCGGGCGCCGCCTGATCCAAAGGCGAATCGAGATCGTCGCCGAGCGCCGCACCAAGCGCCGTCTCGAAACCGCGCTCGACCTTCACCTCCTCGACGATCGCCGGATAGGCCGCACCACCGACCGCCTCCAGCATCCGGCGGATCGTGCGTGCCTCGGCTTCGATGCCATTCAACGTTGCACGCGCCTGATCGACCGGCGGGCGCGCGGCAGCTTCATCGGCGCGAGCGTCGGAAAGTGCCTCTTCGATGGCGATGACAGCGGCTTCGGCTTCTTCGAGTGCAGCTTCCGCGACCTCCACCTGCCCCTGCTTTTCATGCGGATCGGGAAGTGCCGACATTTGGCGATCGAGATCATCGAGATCGCGCGTCTGGTCGGAAAGCTGACGGGCGAGACGCGCCTGCCGCTCGGAGAGATCGCGAAGCGTTCTCTCGATCTGATTGCGGGCAGCCTGAGCCTCGGCACGCTCAGCCGTCAGCCGTTGAAGTTCGGCCTCGCTGATCGACAGGGTCCCGTCGGCCGCCTCCAGCCGTTCGCGCGCTTCGCCGGCGCGGTCATCCGCCTCCGCCAGGACGTCCTGGAGCTCCGCCTCCTCCTCGTCGAGGCGAGCGAGAATGCCGGCATTGTCCGCAACCAGCCGCTCCTCGCGCGCGACATCCTCGGCGAGCTGCGCCAGCCGGCGCTGCAATTCATCGCGGCGCCTGAGGATCCGGCCTGCATCCTCCTCCAGTTGCGCGCGGGCGATCTGCAAGCGCTGCAGTGCCGCCGCGAGCTTCGCCTCGTTCTCGCGCAGTTCCGGCAGCTTGAGGCTGGCGATCGCCTGGGCTTTCGCTGCCTCCATCTGGATCTGCGCCTTCTCGGCGACCAATGCGGTGATCTGGTTCAGCTGGCTTGTCGCCTCGGCCTCAGCTTCCTTGGCCTGTACCCAACGGATATGGAAAAGGATCGCCTCGTGCCGGCGGATATCGGCCGACAGCATCTTGAAGCGGTTGGCCTGGCGGGCCTGGCGTTTCAGGCTCTCGATCTGGCTTTCGAGCTGGGACGTCACGTCGTCGAGCCGCTCGAGGTTGGTCTCGGCCGCTCGCAGGCGCAATTCGGCCTCATGGCGGCGCGAATGCAGGCCGGAAATGCCGGCCGCCTCTTCAAGAAGCTGGCGCCGGGCCTGGGGTTTGGCGGCAATTAGTTCGCCGATCCGGCCCTGGCCAACCATCGACGGCGAACGCGCGCCGGTTGACGCATCGGCAAAAAGCAGCTGCACATCCTTGGCGCGCGCTTCCTTGCCATTGATGCGGTAAACCGATCCCTGCTCGCGCTCGATGCGGCGGGTCACCTGGATCTCGTCGCTGTCGTTGAAGGCGGCGGGCGCCGTGCGATCGGCGTTGTCAAGATAGAGGCCGACTTCAGCCGTGTTGCGCGCCGGCCGGTTGCCCGATCCGGAAAAGATCACATCGTCCATGCCGGAGGCGCGCATGTTTTTGTAGGAGTTCTCGCCCATCACCCAGCGGAGCGCTTCGACAAGATTCGACTTGCCGCAGCCGTTCGGCCCGACAACGCCGGTCAGGCCTCGCTCGATGACGAATTCGGTCGGTTCGACGAAGGATTTAAAACCGAGCAGACGAAGCTTGTTGAACTTCATCAGCCGCACCTCGGCTGGCGGCCGCCGAGCCATTCGCCATCAGGACGAGGCGGATAGAACGAAAAAACGGGCGCACGGCTGCCGCCGTCGCCCGTTTTCAGGAAAAGCGAAGGATCAGAGCTTGCTGTCGATGAGGGCCGACATAACGTCAACCGACATGTCCCCCGAATAGTGCTCACCATTGACGAAGAAGGTCGGCGTCGACTTGACGCCGAAATCCTTGGCGCCCCTCTGCATCACTGCATTCACATCATCCAGAAGTTTTTGGTTCGTCAAGCAGGCCTCGAAGCTCTCCTGTGTAAAACCGGCGAGTTTGGACATTTGCAAGAGCGCATCACGGCCATTCTGCGCTGCGGCCCATTGCTCCTGCTGCTTGAACAGCATGGAGATCATCGGGAAATACTGTCCTTCCGGCGCGCAGCGCGCCAGCATGAAGGCCGCAGCCGCACGCGGATCGAACGGGAACTCGCGAATGATGAAGCGCACCTTGCCGCTGTCGACATATTTCGCCTTGATGGCGTCGAAGGTCTTGTTGTGGAAGTTCGCGCAGTGCGGGCAGGTCATAGACATGTACTCGACGATCGTCACCGGCGCATTGGCTTCGCCGAGCGCCATTTCCGGCAGCGCGCCCGGTTCGAGCAGCTTCTTCACATCGACAGTGCCTTCCGGCTGCGGCAGCTCAACCTTGGCGGCAGTGGATGGGGATGCCTGGGCAACTTCGGTTTCAGCAGGCTTTGCCTCGCTGGTGGCGGCCGGTGCTGCCGGGGTGGACGCAGTGGTCGTCGCCTCCGCGGTCGCGCTGGTTTCGGCCGGCGCAGTCGAAGCCGCCTCCTTCTTCTCCTCGCTGCAGGCGGCGAGCACCAGGGCGAGCGCGGCGACGGCAGCACCGCCCAGAAGGCGTTTCGAAAGGCTCTTTTCGGAAGCGGACATGAATTTGACCCGTGTTCTATGAGGGAAAATTGAATTGCGAATTCGATAACTTGCCTTGCTGGAGGCGACAAGGGGCGGCGTCTCAACTGAATTCAAAGAAATGTGACCGCTTGAAGATCAGCTTCTCTTCGGACGCGACGAAAACACGGCGGTCCCAAGGCGCCGGAGCGCTGCCTTCAGCGCCTCGTTTTCCACGCCTTCCACCATGGCTTCGAGTTTTCGCGCGGGCTCGCCGACGAGCGGACGCGAACGACGGAACGGCCTAGGCGCCGCAACCGGCTTCTGCACGATGCGCACTTGCCCGATCGCATGGAAACCGAAGAAGCCGTTGATGCGCTGGATAAGCTCGCCCTGGGCGTGAGTCAGGAAAAGTGCTCTCGCGCCCTCGCAGGCGACGGTCAGAACACCCGGTTGATGGCCGCCCTCGCCGCCCATTTCGGAGGCGCGCCGCGGCCAGGCGATTTTTTCCGGCCGCGTACAGTCGGCAAACTCGGGCCCGGCGATCTCGTCCCAGGACCCCAGCAGCATGGTGTTGATGCCCGCGCGCTTGGCGAGCACCGGATCGATAAGGCCGTTCGCGACCTCGCTGATCTGGACGACGCCCTTGCGGGCCTTCTCTTGATTCACCGGCACGACTTTCTGTTTGCAACTCCGATTGCGCCTTGCGGCCTACTGCATGTTTCCTTAAATCATCGCCGATTTAAGGATAAACACATGCAGCCATTCAAAATGCTACAGCGTCCTTTGCGCGTCTGATAAGACGCGTGGCGCTGTAGGCTGACGTCATCCAACTATAGGCCGGAAAAGGATTCCCCGGCAAATGATGCACGACACCCCGAAGGCGGCGGAAGCCACCTTTCTTCTCCTCGACTGGTATGATCGCCACCATCGCGACCTGCCATGGCGGGTCTCGCCGCCTATGGCGCGAAAGGGCGCGGTCGCCGACTCCTACCATGTCTGGCTGTCCGAGGTCATGCTGCAGCAGACCACCGTCCAGGCGGTCAGGGCCTATTTCAACAAGTTCCTGAAGCTTTGGCCGACGGTCGGTGATCTTGCCGCTGCAGATACGGAAGACGTGATGAAGGCCTGGGCCGGGCTCGGTTATTACGCCCGCGCGCGCAACCTGAAAAAATGCGCCGAAGCGGTGGCGGGTGAGCACGGCGGGCACTTTCCGAACACCGAGGAGGGGCTGAAAGCACTTCCAGGCATCGGCGACTACACGGCGGCGGCGATCGCCGCGATTGCCTTCAACCGCCGAAGCGCCGTTCTCGACGGCAATGTCGAGCGCGTGATTTCGCGACTCCATGCCATCGAAACGCCGCTGCCGGCCGCCAAGCCCGAAATGCGGGCGCGTGTCCTTGCCCTGACGCCGGTGGATCGCCCGGGGGATTTTGCGCAGGCGATGATGGATCTCGGCGCGACGATCTGCACCCCGAAGCGGCCAGCCTGTTCGCTCTGTCCTTTCCGTTCAAGCTGTCTGGCACTTGCGACGGCCGACCCCGAAACCTTCCCGCGCAAGGCGGAAAAGAAGCAAAAGCCGCTACGTCTCGGCGCAGCTTTCGTGGCGATCGACAACTCGAACGCCGTCTACCTGCAGAAGCGCGCCGACACGGGCCTTCTCGGGGGCATGACCGAGGTTCCCGGCACAGGATGGACGGCCCGCCGCGACGGCGAGACCACGATCGATGCCCAGCCCTTCGCCGCGCCCTGGGCGCCCTGCGGAGCGATCACGCATATTTTCACGCATTTCGAGTTGCACCTTTCGGTCTACCGCGCCAATGTCCAGCGCGCCGAGACGGGCGCGAACGGATGGTGGGAACCGATCGCGTCACTCAAGGCGCAGGCGCTGCCAACCGTCATGAAAAAGGCAATCGCCCAGGCTATACCAAACGCCTTCAAGGCCGAGCGAAACTAGATAGAGCCAAGGCATGAAGCGTTTTTCGTCAATCTCCCCCGCACAGAACCTGTTGGACAACCAAGGATTGCCGATGAGCAGCGCCAACATCCGCCACATCGTCTTTGACATCGGCAAGGTGTTGATCCACTACGACCCACATCTTCCCTACTGCCGCATCATTCCCGACGAGACCGAGCGCAACTGGTTCTTCGCCAAGGTCTGCACGCACGACTGGAACGTCGAGCAGGATCGCGGACGCTCATGGAAAGAGGCGGAGGAAATCTTGATACGGGAACACCCGGACCGCGAGGAACAGATTCGCGCATTTCGCCGATGCTGGCAGGAGATGGTACCGCATGCCTATGTCGAGACCGTCTCCCTGATGGAGGGACTGATCGCCGAAGGACGCGACGTCACCATGCTCACCAATTTTGCGTCCGATACGTTCCGGGAGGCGCAGAAGCTCTTTCCGTTCCTGACGCTGCCGCGCGGCGTGACGGTCTCCGGTGACGTCGGGCTGATCAAGCCGGACGTCGCAATCTACGAGGCCCATGCCGAGGCCTTTGACCTCGATCCCGCCGCCACGCTCTTCATCGACGACAGCATCGCCAATGTCGAAGGCGCGCGCGCTGCGGGCTGGCATGCGGTTCGCTTCACCGACCCCGAGAAGCTGAAGGTCGACCTCGCGGCGTATGGCATTCATCACTAGATCATTTCACTGTTTCCATTGAAACGGTGAAATGATCCAACTCTTTGAGTCGCACGATTTTTTAATGTCCGTGGTGGCTGTGAAATCACCAAAGCGCCACAATCGGTTCAGCCGTCATTCAGGTCTCACCCTTAATGATCACGGCCAGAATTCGACGCCCACCCCGAAAGGTTCTTCTCCATGGCCACGCGTATCTACGGAACGAACTACAGCGATAAGATCGTTCAGAACGGTTACATCTCGGTTGAGATCTATGCACTTGATGGCAACGACCAGATTTACCTGAACAGGACTGACGCCTACGGCGGATACAACTTCGTCGATGCCGGCTACGGCAACGACATGGTCGTGAATTACTTCGAGGGTGGCAACGATATCTTCATGGGTGCCGGCGACGACCTTTACATCGCCGACGCACGTGTCCGCGACGCAAGCTCCTATGACGTAGTTTCCGGCGGCACCGGCAACGACCGGTTTGAGATTGAGACCTACGCCAGCGACTATTATGGCGATAGCGGCAACGACACCTTCCTCTCCGTCGGTTTCAAGAACTATTTCAACGGCGGAACCGGAGTCGATACGATCAGCTATCAACTGCAGGACAGCTTCAGCTCGGAGCGCGGCAGAGGGGTGACGATCGACCTCGGCTATAAATATGCGACCACCGGCACGGGTCGTCGGGAAGACCTGATCAGTATCGAGAATGCGACGGGCACGAATTACGGCCACGACGATATTACCGGCAGCTCGGTCGCCAATGTCCTGCGCGGGCTCGGTGGCAACGACATTCTTGACGGCCTCGGCGGCAACGACTTTCTCGACGGCGGCAGCGGTGCCGACGATCTCTATGGCGGCTCCGGCGCAGACATCCTGCGCGGCGGGACAGGGTTCGATTATCTGGTCGGCGGTACTGGCGCCGACGACTTCGACTTCAATTCGATCAGCGAAACGGCGGTCGGCAGCAGCCGCGATGTGATCACCGATTTCCATCGTTCCGAATACGACGTGATCGACCTTTCGACGATCGACGCCGACACGACCTGGAGCGGCAATCAGAGCTTCACCTTCATCGGCAGCAGCACCTTCTCCGGAGAGGCGGGCGAGCTCAATTTCCGCTACGGGGTCGTCTCCGGTGACGTCAATGGCGACGGCTACGCCGATTTCCAGATCAAGGTCAATGGCGTCTCCAGCTTGCGGTTCGACGACTTCTTTCTCTGATACGCTGCATCTCTCGATGGAAGACCTGCCGCGGCGGGTTTCCTTTTCCGACATTGATTACAAACGCCCGGAATCCTTGCGGATTCCGGGCGTTTAAAGCTCTCCCTCCGGGACTGAAGGTACAAAAACCGGACGGAGCGCCTTTCGAAGACCCGAGCGGAACTGGTTGATCAGTTCAGTTTTGCCAGGTCATTTCGAATGACGGATCGGAGTTCGTCGATCGGCTTCAGGCTGCTCCCCTCTTCGAAGTGCCAGAATGTCCAACCGTTGCAGGCATCGAGCCCCTGAACTTTCGCGCCAAGGCGATGGATGGAGCCCGCCTCGCCGCCCGAGGCGAGCGTACCATCCGCACGCACGATAGCGCTGTAGCGGCGCTTTGCATCGGTTAGGACCGTGCCGGGCTTGATCAGCCCGCTTTCGATGAGCGTGTTGAAGGCAACGCGCGGTTCCGCCTTCTTGCCGGTCATCACGGAAAGCGTCGCCTTACCGAGCGGCTCGACGGCGGCGATGCGTTCGGCGGCGGCGTCGATGTAGTCCTGTTCGCGCTCGATGCCGACGAAATGGCGACCGAGGCGCTTGGAAACAGCGCCGGTGGTGCCGGAGCCGAAGAAGGGATCGAGCACGACGTCGCCGGGCTTGGTCGAGGCCATCAGGATACGGGCGAGAAGCGCCTCCGGCTTCTGCGTCGGATGCACCTTCTTGCCGTCGTCACCCTTCAGGCGCTCATTGCCCGAGCAGATCGGGAACAGCCAGTCGGAGCGCATCTGAACGTCGTCGTTTGCCGCCTTCATGGCTTCGTAGTTGAAGGTGTAGCCCTTGGCCTTCGCGTTCGGCGTCGCCCAGATCAGCGTTTCATGCGCGTTCTGAAAACGTCGGCCCTTGAAGTTCGGCATCGGATTGGTCTTGCGCCAAATGATGTCGTTCAAGATCCAGAAATGCAGGTCCTGCAGAATTGCGCCGACCCGGAAAATATTGTGATAGGAGCCGATCACCCAAAGCGTACCGGTCGGTTTGAGGACGCGGCGGCAGGCGAGCAGCCAGGCGCGGGTGAAGGCATCGTAAGCCTCGAAGGAGGCGAACTGGTCCCAGTCGTCGTCGACGGCGTCGACCAGCGATTGATCCGGGCGATGCAGCATGCCGCCGAGCTGAAGATTGTACGGCGGATCGGCAAAAACAACATCGACGGAATTATCGGGAAGCGCGTTCAGCGCTGCCACGCAATCTCCCTTGATGATGCTGTCGAGCCAGCTCAACGGACGGGCGGCACGGGAGATTTCGGCAAGCGAAACAACTGAAGACATTGGACAACTCGCAAATACGCTTACTCGGACTGACTATACGCTTATGGTTACCGAAGATGGTTACCAAAGGCTGAAGCCGCTCCAGAAAAATTCGCGTCCATGCTTATGCCGACCAATCCGCGATCAGTGGTTCACCTGTGCAGCGCTTTCCTCAAGTCGTCTCGTCCCGATCATGCCACTGGCGGCTGTCGGCCGGCGCCTGATCGCGATCGTTGAGACCGTAGTCCCGGACGACTGCCGCGATCCTCAGCCGGTAGTCGGCAAAGACTCCACGCCGGCCCGCCTCCTGCGCGGTGCGATGCTCGGCGCCGATGCGCCACGCCTGCACCGCCGTTTCATCGCGCCAGAAGGAGAGCGACAGCAGCTTATTCGGATCGGTGAGGCTCTGGAAACGCTCGATGGAAATGAAGCCATCGATGCTGTCCAGAAGGGGCCGCAGATCGGCGGCAAGGCCGAGATAGGTGTCACGCCTCCCTGCGGCCGGCACAACTTCGAATATCACAGCAATCATCGCGTCACTCCTTTCCATGCGGCAGAGAGACATTCCTCAAAAAGATGCGTTCCTCCTTCAAGATGAAGCGTTCCCTCCGCGCGAACTCGTAGTTCTCGCGCCCAAGCGGGTCGGCGGCGAGTGTGGCGCGATAGGCTTCGTAGGCGGCGAGGCTTTCGATGTTGTAGACGCCGTAGGCGGTCGTCGCCGAACCTTCGTGCGGGCCGAAATAGCCGATGAGATCGGCGCCGCAGCGAGGGATGGCTTGGCCCCAATTGCGGGCGTAGGTCGCAAAGTCGTCCTTGCGAAACGGATCGATCTCGTAACGGATGAAGCAGGTGATCATGGTTTTCTCCTTCTGGCTTGGGAACAATTATGCCTCCTTGTCCGGCGCGAATGCTTCGATTAAGATCGAAGTATGAAGGAAGGTCCGGACATTGCCTTGATCGGCTCGCTCATCGGCGATCCTGCGCGCGCCAATATGCTGACCGCGCTGATGGGCGGTCGGGCATTGACGCCGACGGAGCTTGCGGCACATGCCGGAATCACATTGCAGACCGCGAGTTCACACCTCGCCAAGCTCGAGGCTGGCGGCCTGTTGACGCAGCGCAAGCAGGGCCGCCACCGCTATTATGCCTTGAGCGAGGATGAGGTCGGGCTGATGCTCGAAAGCATCATGGGTTTTGCAGCGAGCCGCGGCCTGACGCGCCATCAACCGGGGCCGAAGGACCCGGCGCTGAGAAAGGCGCGCGTCTGCTACAATCATCTGGCCGGCGATTACGGCGTACGCATGCTCGACAGCCTGGTGGCCGCACGGCAGATCGCAGTGACAGGCGAAGACCTTGCGCTGACCGATGGCGGTCGCGCCCGCGTCGAGGCGCTGGGCATCGACTACGCCGCGCTCAAGAAATCACGCCGACCGATCTGTCGGACCTGCCTCGACTGGAGCGAGCGCCGTTCGCATCTCGCCGGCTCGCTCGGTGAGGCGCTCCTGACCCTCTTCATCGACAAGGGCTGGGCGAAGCGCGAGCAGAACAGCCGTGCCATCCGCTTTACCGCCACTGGCGAAAAAGCCTTCTCAGAGCTCTTTCCGCAATAGGGATACGGCAGCCGACGCCGGCACTCCTCAAACGAGCACGCCATCAAAGCCATCGGTCGCGACGCGTGTACAAAGCGTGGACCATTCGCATTCGTCGCAGGCGGCGCGAACAGAGCCACGCGTAAAGGCGCCGCGCAGGTCCTGAAGGCGGCCATCATCGAGAATGAGAACCGAGCCGGGACCAAGCGGCAGCCCGAGCAGGTTGGATACCGCAGCCAAAGCCCGGTTGTCGCGACAGCGGATATTTTCGTTACGGCAATGCGCCTCGGGCACATCCCGCATCGGCGCGCAGATATCGTCCGGCCCGTCGACAATCTCGATCGGCTCGCCGGCCGAAAGGCGACCGGCAATCTGGCGATAGTTGCGGGTGAACGAGGGCGTATAGCCCTCGCCCACGAAGGTCAGCAGACACAGAAGATGATGCCCGCGCAGGCGAACCATCAAAACAGGCCTGCCGGCTTGCGAATGGAGCGCTGGATTGCCTTGAGAACCGCCGCCGCTAACGCTGATTTCAGGACCGCACCGAGCAGGAATGGAGCGGCGCCCAACATGATCGCCTCTTCGAGG
Source organism: Sinorhizobium sp. 8-89 (assembly GCF_030124325.1). Lineage (GTDB taxonomy): Bacteria > Pseudomonadota > Alphaproteobacteria > Rhizobiales > Rhizobiaceae > Sinorhizobium. The sequence goes on along the minus strand of NZ_JASKLR010000001.1, from coordinate 406,290 downwards.
CCGATCAGCGTGGCAAGCCACGCCACACCGATGACGAGGCAGAGGATATTGGCGGAGAAGTGCGCCAGGAAGCTCAGCACCACCCGATCACCCGTCCAGCCGCGCGCGGCGAGCCAACCGGCGAGGCCGCCGATCAGCGGAAACGAGGCGAGGTAACCGGCCGTCGGACCGGCAAAGTGGACGATGCCGCCCGCGCCATTGGCAAGCACCGGCAGCCCGACCAAGGCCTCCGTCAGCCATGCCAGGATGGTGACCACACCCAGACGCCAGCCGTAGATGACGCCGATCATGGTGATTGCGAAGGTCTGCATGGTGATCGGCACCGGCACCATCGGCACGCTGATCTGCGAGGAGATTGCAAGGAAGCCTGTGCCTGCCAGCACGAACAGCGCCTTGAGTGGCCACGCTTTTCCGTCGAGACGCAGCGGATCGAAAACGGGCGAATGCGCAGAAACAAGATCGGACATTGGTTCTCTCAAGTTGGAATTCAGAATTATAGATAATTTCTGGAACTATCTATAATTATCCAATAGCCGTAAGCCGAGACGCGATCAATAGTCATGAGGCTGCGAACTGGCGCTCGCAACCGAATGGAAGCTCTGGAGCGACGCATCCACGCGCCTCCGGCTGGAGAAATTATAGATAATTTTGAATCGTCGCAGCGACGGCCTCTAGCCGACGATAGAGAAGGCGTCGTGGACCTCACCGGCTGCGGTCTTCACCGGAGTCTTGCCGATCCAGCCCACGTGACGCTCGAGAATGGCTGCCGCCTCCTCGCCCTTCCCTTGACGGAGAGCCGCCAGGATGGCGCGATGATCGTGATCGGTGCGGGCTTCCCAGCTCGAACGCCAAGCCGAGAAAAGAAACCGGGCACTTGCTGCATGAAGATCGTCGATCGCCGCGAGCAAGCGCGGCATGCCACAAGGCTCGAGAATTATCCGGTGGAAGGCGCGGTTCGCCGCCTCCCAGGAGCGCACGTCCCGTGAACGGTCGGCCGCAACCGTTGCCGCCTCGGCCCGATCGAGGATCGCCGGCGTCAGGTGCGGCACGGCGTGGCGCAGTGCCAAAACCTCCAGGACGGCCCGCATCTCTGCCACCTCGCGCACCTCCTTGAGGTCGAAAGCGGCGACGCGCACGCCACGGCGCGGTTCGCTGACCGCAAGCCCCTGCGCTTCAAGCCGGCGAAAGGCCTCGCGCACAGGAACGTGACTGGCGCCGAACTCCTCGGCAACGTGATCCTGCCGCAGCCGCTCGCCCGGCGGCAGCACTCCGGAGATGATCCTTTCGGCAAGCACGCGGCTGATGCGGCTCGCAAGCGTGTCGTCGCGTTCCCTGTTCATGCGCTACAGATAGAGGCGCATCCCGACGCTGTCGAGGAAGCCCGGGTACTCTTCCGGCGATTTCCAAAGGTTGAGCTTTGGGCCGCCATCGTATAAAGCTCCGCCTGCTGTCGCGCTCGTGGCGATCCAGACTCCTCCCCTGCCAGTGGCGCCTTTTCTCCCAAGGAACTGACTCCCAAATGACCGGTATCGATCTCATTATCTTCGACTGCGACGGTGTTCTCGTCGACTCGGAAATCATCGCCTCGGAAGTCGAGGCCGGATTGCTGACGGAAGCGGGTTACCCGATCAGCGTCGAGGAAATGGCCGAGCGCTTCGCCGGCATGACCTGGCGCAACACCCTGCTCGCAATCGAGAAGGAAGCGAGCATTCCCCTGTCGGCATCGCTGATCGACAAGGTCGACGCGATTCTCGACAAGCGGCTTGCCCGCGACGTCAAGATCATCGACGGCGTCAAGCTGGCGCTGACGCAACTGACGCTGCCGCATTGCGTCTGCTCCAACTCCACCTCCGAGCGCCTTGCCATAATGCTCGGCAAGGTCGGCATCAGGGACCATTTCGGCAAGCATATCTACTCGGCGCGTGATCTCGGCCCAGACCGCGTCAAGCCGAAGCCGGACATCTTCCTGCATGGCGCCGCCCAATTCGGAATCGACCCTTCGCGCGTCCTCGTCATCGAGGATTCGGTGCACGGCATCCATGGCGCCCGCGCCGCAGGGATGCGCGTCGTCGGCTTCACCGGCGGCGCCCATACCTATCCGTCGCATGCGGATAAGTTGACGGAAGCCGGCGCCGAGACGGTGATTTCCCGCATGGCGGTCTTGCCCGGCGTGATCGCAGCGCTCGCCGAATGGTCGGAGTCCATGACGGCCTGACGGTCGTGTGACTACAGCGCTGCGTGCTTTAATAGACGCGCAAAGGACGCTGTAGCACTTTGAATCGCTGCATGTTTTATCCTTTAAATCGGCTGCGATTTAAGGGAACCTACAGCGGGCCAGATCTCTTTTTCGCCCGGCTACCGGGACGGAAAAATCCCGCGGGTTGCGATGGGGGCGCGCTCATTTGGCGCGCGAGGACGCCATGCCGCATTGATTGCGCGTGACCTTCCTTCGAAAATCATGGCTTTCGCACTGCGCCCAGGGGCTATATCAAGCAGTCCACAAGCGTTACTTCCAAGGAGGAGACATTATGCGTCTTTCGATATTGACCGGTTTGACGTTGGCGGCCGGTGTCGCTTTCGCACCGCTCGCCCATGCCGATATCACGATTGGCGTGATCACTCCGCTCACGGGCCCGGTCGCCGCCTTCGGCGAGCAGGTCAAGAACGGCGCCCAAGCGGCGGTCGAGGCCATCAACAATGCCGGCGGCATCAATGGCGAAAAGATCATCATCAAGATCGTCGATGACGCCGGTGAACCCAAGCAAGCCGTATCCGTTGCCAACCAGCTTGCCGGCGAAGGTCTGCGCTATGTCGTCGGTCCGGTAACCTCCGGCACCGCGATGCCGGCATCCGACGTGCTCGCGGAAAACGGGATTCTGATGGTTACGCCGACGGCGACCACGCCGGACCTCACGACCCGCGGGCTGTGGAACGTGCTGCGCACCTGCGGGCGAGATGACCAGCAGGCGGTCGTCGCCGCCGACTATGTCGTCAAGAACTTGAAGGACAAGCGCGTCGCCGTGCTGCACGACAAGGCCGCCTACGGCAAGGGCCTTGCCGATGGATTCAAAGCTGCGATCAACGCGGGCGGCATCACCGAAGTCGTCTACGAGGGTCTGACCCCCGGCGAAAAGGACTTCGGAGCCGTCGTCACGCGCCTCAAGGCCGAAAATGTCGATGTCGTCTATTTCGGCGGCTACCATGCCGAAGGCGGCCTGCTCGTGCGCCAGATGCACGACCAGGGCGTCAAGGCGCAACTCATCGGCGGCGACGGCCTCTCCAATACCGAGTTCTGGGCGATCGGCGGAGACGCTGCCGAGGGCACGCTCTACACCAATGCCAGCGACGCAACCCGCCACCCGGCCGCAGCCCCGATCATCGAGGCTCTCAATGCCAAGAACATCCCGGCCGAAGCCTTCACGCTCAATGCCTATGCGGCTGTGCAGGTCCTCAAGGCGGGCATCGAGAAGGCCGGTTCCGCCGAGGACGCGACTGCCGTTGCAACTGCGATCAAGTCAGGCGAGGCGATCGACACCACGATCGGCAAGCTGACCTATGGCGAAACCGGCGATCTCACTTCGCCGAGCTTCTCGCTGTACAAATGGCAAGCCGGCCAGAGCGTCGCCGCAGAATAAGCGGACGGCGACGGACGAAAGGAAACGCCGGGGCATGCCCCGGCGTTTTTTGCGTGTTGCGGGATAACCCGTCCGCCGGCCTCACTGCGTCCGGGGCGGCCCCTCGTCGAAGCCGACGAAAATCTTGGTTTCGGCGCCGGCACCAGCGGGAAGCGTGACGTCGGCCTTGGTGAAAACGAACTGGGTCGAGGCACTTCCCTGCGGAATCTCGACCGGATGTTGGGTGAGTTCGGAATAGAGCGTCTTTTCGCCATCCGTCGCCGCAACGCGGATCGGCATGGTCAGCTTGCCGGGTCCGCCGGCGGGACCTGCCGCGACACGCCCCTGCACCACCACCGTCACCTTGAGCGCATCTGCACTCTGCACGCATTGGCGCGTCGTGTCGGCAAGTGACGCTTGATAGACGACCTTGGTCGGATCGTCTTTCGCGCCCTTCGCATAGGTGCGGTAGCTGGAGGTCCCGTCCCGAAGAGTAACCTGAGGACAAGCGGCCTGTATTACCGCCGGCGTCGCGGCGGCCGCACTGCCGCCAGATTCGATGGCGCCGCCCGTTTGCGTCTTGTTGCAGCCGGCGAGCGCCGCAAGAAGAGACACGGCGAGAAGACGGCGAGATACTTTGCCAAACACGTTGCACAACCTCTGCTGAACCCGGTTAAACACCAGATCACGATGATTTTGGACTGAATCAATCCAAAATCATCGTGATCGATTCCAATAGGTTAGAGCGGGACGGGAGAGGAAAATCGCATGAAATCCTTGCCCCACCACGCCCTCCTGCATGTTTCCTTGAATCGTAGCTGTTTCAAGGATGAAAACATGCAGCAATTCAAAGTGCTACAGCGTCGTTTACGCGTCTGGTAAGACGCGCGGCGCTGTAGACCGAAAAGGATCGGCCGAAGGCCTTTCATGGCCCACGGGCATCGTCTATAGCAGCGGCGTTTTGAAAAATCGATCCAGTCAGCCGTCCCGCGCAGAAAATTCCGGGGAGCACGACCAGCCGGAAATTGCCATGGTGACAAGATTGACTAGGTGTTTTGCCGGGGATTGACGCAAAAAGGCGGCCGGGTTGGGCGGACCTTTCATACGGTCGCACTCTCGCGGAACGATGATGAAGGGAAGAAGATGGTGAAGTATATTTCGACACGGGGAGAAGCGGCGCCTCTCGGTTTTTGCGACGCCCTTCTCGCAGGGCTCGCGCGCGACGGCGGGCTCTATCTCCCGAAGGAATGGCCGACGCTCTCGAAGAAGGAAATACGGGCGCTGCGCGGCAAGTCCTATCAGGAGATCGCTTTTGCCGTGCTCGAGCCCTTCACCAACGGCGAAATCCCGGCCGCCAAGTTTCGCGAGATGATCGACGAGGCCTATGCCACCTTCAGGCATCCGGCGGTCGTGCCGCTCGTCCAGACCGGACCGAATGCCTTCGTGCTGGAGCTTTTCCACGGCTCGACGCTGGCCTTCAAGGATGTGGCGATGCAGTTGCTCGCCCGCCTGATGGACCACGTGCTCGCAGAACGCGGCGAACGCGCGACCATCGTCGGCGCGACTTCGGGCGACACCGGTGGCGCGGCGATCGACGCCTTCGCCGGCAGGGAGAGAACCGACATCTTCATTCTCTTCCCGCACGGCAAGGTGTCGCCGGTGCAGCAAAGGCAGATGACGACGTCCACGGCCTCGAACGTGCATGCGATCGCGGTCAAGGGAAATTTCGACGATTGCCAGAACCTGGTCAAAGCGATGTTCAACGATGAGAGCTTCCGCGACGGCGTCAAGCTCTCGGGCGTCAACTCGATCAACTGGGCCCGCATCATGGCCCAGATCGTCTACTATTTCACCGCCGCGATCTCGCTCGGCGGTCCCGACCGCAAGATTTCCTTCACCGTCCCGACCGGCAATTTCGGCGATATCTTCGCAGGATACGTGGCTAAGCGCATGGGCTTGCCGATTGACAAGCTGATCATCGCGACCAACGAGAATGACATTCTCGCGCGCACGCTGAAAACCGGTCGCTACGAAATGCGCGAGGTCAAGGCGACGACGTCGCCCTCGATGGACATCCAGATCTCTTCCAACTTCGAAAGACTGTTGTTTGAGGCTTACGATCGCGACCCGGCCAAGGTCCGTGCGGCGATGGCAGGCCTCAAGCAATCCGGTTCCTTCGCGATCGGCGACAGTGCCGCGAAAAAAATCCGCAAGGAATTCCGCGCGGGCCGCGCCTCGGAAAAAGAGGTGGCGAAGACGATCCGCAGGACCTTCGAAGAAAGCGGCTATCTCCTTGATCCGCATACAGCAATCGGCGTATTCGTGGCGGGCAAAAACGAGAAATCTTCGGCGCCGATGGTCACACTTGCGACAGCCCATCCGGCAAAATTCCCCGACGCAGTAAAATCGGCAAGTGGTATTGACCCCGCGCTTCCAACGTGGCTTGCTGATCTCATGAATAGGGCGGAGCGTTTCGATATCCTGGATCCGGAGCTTAAGAACGTCGAAACCTTCATCGGCGAGCGTACCCGCGTTCGGGATTAGAACGAGAAGAAACGTATGATGAAAGTTGAGTGCACCCGGCTACCATCCGGGCTGACGGTGGTGACCGAGCGGATGCCGCATCTCGAAAGCGTGGCGCTCGGCGTCTGGATCAAGTCCGGTTCGCGCAACGAAACCGTGGATGAACACGGCATAGCGCACCTGCTGGAGCACATGGCTTTCAAGGGGACCCGGCGGCGCAGCGCCCGCCAGATCGCCGAGGAGATCGAGAATGTCGGCGGCGAACTCAACGCCGCCACCTCCACCGAAACGACCTCGTACTACGCTCGCGTGCTCAAGGACCATGTGCCGCTGGCTGTCGACATCCTCGCCGATATCCTGACGGAATCGACCTTCGAAGACGAGGAACTCAGGCGCGAGAAACACGTCATCCTGCAGGAAATCGGCGCGGCGGACGACACCCCGGACGACGTCGTCTTCGACCGTTTCGCCGAGACTGCCTACCGCGACCAGACGGTTGGCCGCCCGATCCTCGGCACGCCGGAAACCGTCATGTCCTTCTCGGCGGACCAAATTCGCCACTACCTCGGCCGCAACTATACGACCGACCGAATCTTCATCGTGGCGGCCGGTGCGGTGGAGCACGATTCCTTCGTGCGCGAGGTGGAAAGACGCTTTTCCACGCTGCCGCGCCAGCCGCATTCCTCTCCCGTTCTCGATACGGCGCTCTACACCGGCGGCGACAGCCGCGAGAGCCGTGATCTTATGGATGCGCAGATCCTGCTCGGCTTCGAGGGGAAAGCCTATCACGCGCGCGACTTCTACTGTTCACAGATCCTCGCCAATATTCTCGGCGGAGGCATGTCTTCGCGCCTCTTCCAGGAAGTGCGCGAGCACCGGGGCCTCTGTTATTCCGTCTATGCCTTCCACTGGGGCTTCTCCGACACCGGTATCTTCGGCGTCCATGCTGCCACCGGCGGGGAAAACCTGCCGGAACTGATGCCGGTGATCATCGACGAACTGCGCAAATCATCGATGAGCATTGAGCAGCAGGAAATCGAGCGTGCCCGCGCGCAGATCCGCGCGCAGTTACTCATGGGACAGGAAAGCCCTGCTGCGCGGGCCGGACAGATCGCCCGCCAGATGATGCTCTATGGCCGCCCCATTCCCAATGACGAACTGATGGAACGGCTGTCGGGCATCACCATAGAGCGCCTGACCGACCTCGCCGGCCGCCTGTTCTTCGATACGGTCCCGACGCTGTCGGCGATCGGCCCACTTGAACAGCTTGCTCCCATGAGCGACATTCTGTCGTCTCTGAACATGAAGGCCGCTGAGGCGCACGCCATGGCGATCTGACCGGGTCTGCCGCAGAGCTCAACGCAGCGGAACCGGAGTGTTTTTCTTGAACAATTTCTGAAAATCGGATTCGATTCGGGCGCGAAGTTGTGCAACGTTCACTGTGTGGCGGCGCCACCGGAAGGTTCGAGCGGCGGCGCCGTTGACGGGAGATAATTCCTTCCGTCAAGCATAGTGGCTGGGACGGCGAGGAAGCCCCAGACGGCTTTCGCCCCCGCCCGCGACCCTGGCCCGGAGGTATATATGGCACGATCGGTTTTTCGGTTTCTGTCGCGGCAGCCCGAGTCGATCGAGATCGCCAACCGGAACTATCTGCTTCGCCTCCCCCGTTATGCCGATTATCGTCAATGGTATCAGTTGCGCAGCGAGAGCCGCGCTTTCCTGGAGCCGTGGGAACCCACCTGGCGCGCCGACGAAATGACCGAGAGCGCGTTTCGCAGCCGCGTCATTCGCAACGAACAGGAATATGCCTCCGGTCAGGCCGTTCCCTTGTTTCTTTTCCACAAGCCGGACGAAATACTCCTTGGCGGCCTTACCATCGGACACATCCGACGAGGCGCGGCCCAGAACTGCATGATCGGCTACTGGATGGGACAGAAATATGCCGGCCAGAGTCATATGTACGAGGCGCTGAAGCTGACGATCCCCTACATCTTTTCGACCCTTGAGTTGCACCGTATTGAAGCAGCCTGTATTCCAGAGAACGCGCGGAGCATCCGGCTCCTTGAAAAGGCCGGCTTTGAGCGTGAAGGCTATTTGAGACAGTACTTGAAGATAAACGGACAGTGGCGGGACCATCTGATGTTTTCCCTCCTGTCCGCAGACGCCGTACCGAACAGGAATATGCCCCTTTGATGCCCCTGACCTCTAAGCCGTTCGCGCGACCAGCCGCAAAGCTGGCGGCGTTTCTGGTCGCATTCGTCGTGTTCGCCATCGGCTTTGCCGGCGGCGTCGCGCACGCGCTCGAACCGGTGAAGATCTCGCGCGAGGACACGGCGCTCGACCTGACGGCCACCACGGAGATCTACAGTGGAAGGGGCGAGGCGTTCCAGGTTTCGACGGCTCCCGGCACCGACGGCATCGTGCGGCGCATCGAGGTGCGATCGAGCACCGAAAACCACCAGGGCGACTGGGCGGTCTTCGCGCTGGCGAATGTCTCGGAGGAGCAACTCGAGCGCGTGATCGTCGCGCCGCATTTCCGGCTGGTCAATTCCAAGCTGTTCTGGCCGGATCTCGGTTCACAGCGCATCCTGTCAATCACGCCGAGCGAAGGCTTTGCCCTTGACCGGCAGCCGAGCGACGAAGCCGACGTCTTCCGCATCACCCTCAATCCCGGCGCTGTCATTACCTTCGTCGCCGAGCTTGCCACGCCGGACCTGCCGCAAATCTACCTTTGGCAGCCCGACGCCTACAAGGACACGGTCAATGCGTTCACGCTCTACCGTGGAATCGTGCTCGGGATTGCCGGTCTCCTGGCGGTGTTCCTCACCATCCTCTTCGTCGTCAAGGGAACCTCGATGCTGCCGGCGACGGCCGCGCTTGCCTGGGCGGTGCTTGCGTATATCTGCGTCGATTTCGGTTTCCTGTCGAAACTGATCAGCGTTACCGCGAGCGACGAGCGAGTATGGCGAGCGGGCACCGAAGTTTTCCTCGCGGCGGGACTGGTCGTTTTTCTTTTCACCTATCTCAACCTCAATCGCTGGCATCAGCATCTCGGCTATGCGACGCTCGCCTGGATTCTCGGCCTGGCGCTGCTCTTCGGCGTCGCGGTCTATGATCCGGCGATCGCGTCGGGCATTGCCCGCCTCTCCTTCGCACTGACGGCAACCGTCGGCATCGTGCTGATCGCCTATCTCGGCTTCAACCGCTACGACCGCGCGATCCTTCTTGTTCCGGCCTGGCTTCTGATCCTTGTCTGGCTTTTCGGCGCATGGCTCGCGGTTACCGGCCAGCTCGCCAACGATATCGTTCAGCCGGCGCTCGGCGGCGGGCTCGTGCTTATCGTGCTCCTGATCGGCTTCACCGTGATGCAGCATGCCTTTGCTGGCGGCGCCTACCAGCAGGGCCTTTTCTCCGACCTGGAGCGGCAGTCCCTCGCGCTTACCGGATCGGGCGATACGGTCTGGGACTGGGACGTGGCGCGCGATCGCGTCGTGACCATCCCCGACATCTCGCACCAGCTCGGACTTTCGCTTGGAACGATGAACGGCCCCGTCCGAAATTGGGTGCCGCGCCTCCACCCGGACGATCGCGACCGCTTCCGCGCAACGCTCGACGTGCTCCTCGAACATAGGCGCGGCCGGTTGAACCATGAGTTTCGCGTGCGCGCCGAGGACGGCCACTATCATTGGCTGTCGATCCGCGCCCGCCCGGTGCTCGGCGCGAACGGCGAAATCATCCGCTGCGTCGGCACCATCGTCGACATCACCGAGCAGCGCAATTCGGTCGAGCGGCTGCTGCACAACGCGCTCCACGATAATTTGACCGGCCTTCCGAACAGGCAGGTATTCCTCGATCGCTTGCAGGCGATCCTGCTGATGGCCGACGGATCCGGTTCCGTGCGGCCGACGGTTCTTGCGATCGACGTCGATCGCTACAAGCAGGTCAACGACATGCTCGGCATCGCGGCCGGCGACAATATTCTCATCGCCTTGACGCGCCGCCTGCGCCGTCTGCTGCGTCCCCAGGACACTCTGGCGCGCCTCGGCGGTGATCAGTTCGGCCTGATCCTTCTGTCAGAGCGCGACCCGGCGAAAATCGCCGATTTCGCCGATGCAGTCAGCAAGGCGATCATGGTCCCGCTCAACTACGGCAATCGCGAGATCAATCTCACCGCCTCGATCGGCCTCGTTTCCTGGCTCGACCAGGAGCAGAGCGCAGCCGGCTTGCTCGACGACGCGGAGCTTGCGATGTTCCGCGCCAAGAAGGCGGGCGGCAACCGCGTCGAGCCGTTCCGGCCTGCTTTCCGGACATCGGGATCGGACCGGCTGCAGCTCGAAGCGGACCTGAAGCGGGCGATCGAGCGCAAGGAACTTTCACTGGTCTACCAGCCGATCGTTCGGCTCAACGATGCCGAAATCGCCGGCTTCGAGGCGCTGATGCGCTGGGATCATCCGAAGCGCGGCAACGTCTCTCCGACGGAGTTCATCCCGATCGCCGAGAATTCCGATCTCATCAATCAGCTTGGCATGTTCGCCTTCGACAAGGCGACCAGCGATCTCACCGATTGGCAGATACAGACGGGCGACCTGCCGATCTTCGTGGCGATCAATCTTTCGAGTGCACAGCTTCTGAACAACGAACTCTATGACGATATCCGGGCGGTTCTCAGCAAAAACCGCTGCGACCCGGCGAAGGTCAAGATGGAGCTGACGGAATCGCTGGTGATGGAAAATCCCGAACAGGCGCGGCTCGTCCTCGAAAAACTCAAGGAAGCGGGTCTGCGGCTGGCGCTCGACGATTTCGGTACCGGCCACTCGTCGCTGTCCTACTTGACGCGCTTTCCCTTCGATACCATCAAGATCGACAAGGCACTGGTTCGCGACCCGAGCGACAAACGCGGCATCCTCCTGCGTTCCGTGATTACGATGGCCCGCGAACTCGATATGCGGGTGGTCGCCGAAGGCATCGAATCGGAAGAGGATGCAATCCAGCTCGCACAGATGGGTTGCGACTATGGCCAGAGCTTCCTCTTTGGGCCGCCGGTCGGATCGGAATCGATCCTGCGCCTGCTGAAGGAGCGATTTCCGCTGATGAAGCGGGCTTGACCCCGGCGAAGGTGTCGACACCGAACATGGCTAGGCGCGTCACCTTGTGTGTATCAACTCCCCGATGAAACCGAGCTTTTCGATCACCGGCGGCGACAGCACGAAAGGATAGCTGTCCGGCTGCCCCATGCTGCGTTGAATGCTGTTCAGCGCAACGCTGAGCGGTATCCAAGCATCGACGAGCGCCTGCGCGTCCTGCGCTGCATAAGGGTCGAAGTCCACTTCGGCTGCCATCCCTCGATGGTGCGGATCGGTCGAGAGACCAAAGGCCCGTGCCGTTTCCAGTGTATCCACGATGTGGAAATAATGCGCCCAGCATTCCGCGAAATCTTCGGCTGGATGGCAGCTTGCATAGGTGGAAATGAAGCGGTCCTGCCAGTCCGGGGGCGGACCGTGCTCATAGTTTCGCCGCAGCGCCTCCGCATAGTCCTGGCGCTCGTCGCCGAACAGTGCTCGCGCCTCCTCCAGCAGCGCCTGGTCGCCGCGAACACGCTGAGCCCAGTAGAAATGTCCGATCTCGTGGCGGAAGTGCCCAAGCAAGGTCCGGTAGGGCTCGTTCATGGACACCCGGATACTTTCACGTGTCTCGTCATCGGCCTCAGCGGCGCGCAACCTGATCACACCGCCCTCGTAGCCGGTCATCGCCGGGACGATGTTTCCGGCGCCATCAAGCTCGTCGGCGAGAAAATCGAAAACGAGACCCGCTTCCGGATCCTCACTGCGATCCGGATGCGGCAAGTTCAACCGGATCAGCGAATAGAACAGGTGCCGCTGCGCCTGCCCTATGCGCTGCCATCGCCGCAGCCCTTCGGGCTTGTCGGTCACGGGCACGATCCGGTTGTGACGACATGCTGAGCAATAGGGGCCTGCCTCCGCGTCGGTCAGCATCCAATTGCAAACATCGGTTGCCGCATTGGCACAGAAACGCAGGCTTCTGCTCGGCAGCACAGCACTTTGCCAGAGTCCGCCGTCCGCCGGCGCCACAGTGTACATTGCGCTCTTTTCGGGGAGAAAGCCGAGTTGACCACCACAGGCGACACAGACACGGTTGTCGAAATAGACCGGCTGGCCACAATTGCTACACTGAAAGAGCTTCATTGAGACACCGGCTGCACGGTTGCCAAAGCTTGCGCCATAAGCGAAAGCTGCACTCGATAACGAAACAAGGCTGTAGCGGTTCCCCGAGGCCGGCAAATGCGACCAGCTTCACGGTCAAGCGTGGCCGGCATCCGTGGAAAGCATGGCGGAGCTGACGCCCATCAGCTCAAGTGCCCGGTCATACTTCTCGTCCAACGCGCGGTCGAAGATGAGCTCCTCGCGCGCAGGGCAAGTCAGCCAGCCGTTCTGAGCGATTTCGCTTTCGAGTTGACCGGGACCCCATCCCGCATAACCGAGCAGCATCGTCGCCTTGAGCGGTCCTTCGCCGCGCGAAATGGCCCTGACGATATCGAGCGTCGCCGTCAGGCAGATGTCGTCGCTGACGGGAATGCTGGAGTCGCTCAGATAATCGTCGGAATGCAGCACGAAGCCTCGTCCGGTCTCGACGGGACCGCCTGCCTGTATCTGAAAGTCCCGTGTCATTGGGGGCAGACGGATCGCCTCCTCCTCATCGAGAATCTGCAGGTGCAAGAGGACATCCGGGAAGGTCAGCTGCTGGGGCCGGTTGAGGACGAAGCCCATAGCTCCATCCTCGGAATGGGCGCAGACAAAGATGACGGTGCGGGCAAAATTGGAATCGAACATACTGGGCATGGCGATCAGGAATTGACCGTCAAGGAACCCACGTTCGCGTGTCTTATGCAGCACCGTTGTCGCCATAATGGAGATAGCCTACCAATTCGCCGCGAAATGAAAAGCGCCTCTACGTGGCGGCTGCGAAAATTTGCACGCACGACGCTCAAGCGTGCCGATCAAGCGATTATGATCGTCGGCATACGCGCGGGCGACTGGCGACATGGGTCGAAGAACTATAATGCTAAGCCCATGACCAAGCGCCCTGCACTAGAGAAGATGGCCCAACGCATCGCCACGGCAAGCCTGCTGCTCTTATTTTTTCTTCCAGCCAAAACCTATGCGGCCGCCAGCGACTGGGTAACATCGGCCGGCGGCACGATCCGTCTCGTCGCCGCTCAGCCCAAAGCGGACGGCACAATTCCGGCGATCCTCGAGGTCAGGCTCAAGCCCGGCTGGAAGACGTATTGGCGGAATCCGGGAGCAAGCGGCATACCGCCGCAGATTGCGATAGACCCCTCTTCCGGCGTCGTTCTCGAGGCAATCCGCTTCCCCGCACCGCAGACGTTCGGTGAAGGGCCGGCACGCTATGTCGGTTATGACACGCCGGTCGCCTTCCCGCTGGTGCTGAAGAGGACGCGCGACGATGGCGACCTCGCCATCCGGGCCTCCGTGTTCCTGGGCATCTGCGAGGACATCTGCATCCCGGTCCAGGGCGAACTGGACCTCGTGTTGAAGAAAGGCGAGTTCGACAATCCGCTCGATGGAGCACGCATCGCCGATGCGGTCGCCGCTTTGCCGCAAGCCCCATCAGCCGATTTCAAGGTCACGGCGGCGCGCTTTGACACAGAGGCTGGAGCAATCCGGCTCCGCCTTCAATTGCCTCCGGAGGCAAGCGCGGACCGGCCGGATTTCTTTCTTGCCGGCCCCTCCGGCGTGAGCTTCGGCGAGCTGGTTTTCGGCGGCGAAACGGGCGCTCACCGCACGGCGGATATTCCGGTAAAGCTCTCCGGCAAGGACAAGAGCATCAAGGGAAAGCCGATCGCCCTCACGGTGCGCGCCGGCAGCCGGAGCATGGAAACGACCCTTGCCTTTGATTGATGGCGACCTATAGTCCCTCACGCGTTCGGTCGCTCCCCATCGCACCGAACCTCGCTTATATCAGGAGAGAACCGTGACTATTTCCGTCGGAGACAAGCTGCCCACCACAACCTTCAAGGAAAAGACTGCCGACGGCCCGGTCGAGGTGACGACGGACGAGTTGTTCAAAGGCAAGCGCGTCGTTCTTTTTGCCGTGCCGGGTGCCTTCACGCCGACCTGTTCGCTCAATCACCTTCCCGGCTATCTCGAAAACCGCGATGCAATCCTTGCCCGCGGCGTGGACGATATTGCCGTGGTCGCGGTCAACGACCTGCATGTCATGGGCGCTTGGGCAACCTCGTCCGGTGGCATGGGCAAAATCCATTTCCTTTCGGACTGGGACGCCGCCTTCACGAAGGCGCTCGGCATGGATATCGACCTGTCGGCCGGGACGCTCGGCATCCGCTCCAAGCGCTATTCGATGCTCGTCGAAGACGGCGTGGTAAAGGCGCTGAACGTCGAGGAAACCCCCGGCCAGGCGACGGTTTCGGGCGCCGCCACGATGCTGGAACAGCTTTGAACTGAAGCACAGCGCGTCCAAAAGACCCCCTCATCCGCCTGCCGGCACCTGCTCCCCGCAAGCGGGGCGAAGGGGCAAGCGGCACCCAGTCCCCTCTCCCCGCGTGTGGGGAGAAGGCTAGGGTGAGGAGAAATTTCCTGCCAGCACAGCCCGTTTCTACTGCACTGCATCCGGGCGGCGCGACTTCTTGAACGGTTCCATGCCCTTGCGCGCGAGTTCGTCCGCACGTTCGTTCTCCGGGTGTCCCGCATGGCCCTTGACCCAGTGCCAGGTCACCTTGTGGCGGCCCCTCGCCTCATCCAGAGCCTGCCAAAGTTCGCCATTCTTCACCGGCTTCCTGTCTCCGGTCTTCCAACCGTTGCGCTTCCAGCCATGAATCCATTTGGAAATGCCGTCCATGACGTATTTGCTGTCGGTGTGAAGGTCGACCTCGCAGGGTTGCTTCAGCGCGTTCAGCGCCGAAATCGCGGCCAGCAACTCCATGCGGTTGTTCGTCGTATCGGCCTCTCCGCCGGACATTTCCTTCTCGACGTCGCCATAGCGAAGCACGGCACCCCAGCCGCCCGGGCCGGGATTTCCCGAACAGGCACCGTCGGTAAAGATATCGACGTGCTTCATGCCGATGCCCCTTCGCGCGTGAGACCGTATTCGGCGCTCGACAGGATGGCGCGATGGAAGCGGATCTTGGTCAGATATTCGAGCGGGTCCTTCTTCACCACGAGCGCGCCGGGTGGCGTCATCAGCCAATCATAGAGACGCGTCAGGAAGAAGCGTAAGGCCGACCCGCGCGCAAGCAACGGCAGGGCGGCCACTTCTTCCGCCGTCAGCCTTCGTACGCTCTGGTAGCCCGCCAGCAGCGCCATGCCCTTGGTGATGTTGTAGGAGCCGTTCTTCTCGAAGCACCAGGAGTTCAGGCAGACGGCGACGTCATAGGCGAGAAAATCGTTGCAGGCGAAATAAAAGTCGATGAGACCCGACAGACGATCGCCAAGGAAGAAGACATTGTCCGGGAAGAGATCCGCATGAATGACGCCTTCCGGCAGGTCCTTCGGCCAATGAGCCTCCAGATAGCTCAACTCCGCCGCGATCTCGTCCTTCAAGCCGGCCTGCACCTCATCGGCACGGGCCTCCGAATTCTGCCAGAGCGGACGCCAGCCACCGACCGAAAGCGCGTTGCCGCGCTTCAAGGGAAAATCCTGGCCAGCAACATGCATGGCGGCGAGCGCGCGGCCGACCTCGCGGCAATGCCGCGCCTCTGGCTTTCTCAGCCACATGCCTTCGAGGAAGGAAATCACCGCAGCCGGGCGGCCGGACAGTTCTCCCAGAAGCTTGCCATCCGCGCGCGGCAGCGGCAGCGGGCAGGACAGGCCCCTTTCGGCCAGATGATGCATCAGGCCCAGGAAGAACGGCAGGTCGTCCGCGTTCACGCGCTTTTCATATAGCGTCAGGATATAGGAGCCCTTGGTCGTGTGGAGGAGGAAGTTCGAATTTTCGACGCCTTCCGCAATGCCCTTGTAAGAGGTCAGTGCTCCCACGTCATAGGCCGCCAGAAAACGGATCAGATCGTCTTCCGTGATGTCGGTATAAACTGCCAAGGCTCGCCACTTTCAGAAACGCAAGTCGGGTAGGATGCAGCGGGCTGCGGCGCGCGACCGCACACCTTCATGATCCGGTTTATTCGCCGTTGACGAAAGCCATGTCGGCGGCGGTCAGTTCGACGTGACGCAGCTCGCGGTTGACGAGGAAGTTCTCGTTTTCCTCGACCGTATCGGCAAGCTCCACCCTCGCGTCATAACGCTCGCGGAACGCCTCGATGATTTCGTTGACGATGACTTCCGGCGCAGACGCGCCGGCGGACAGGCCGACTGTAGAGATATTCCCGATCGCTTCCCAGTCGATTTCCGACGCGCGCTGGACCAGCGCCGATTTTTTTGCCCCGGCCCTGAGCGCCACTTCGACGAGACGCTTGGAATTGGATGAATTCGGCGCGCCGACGATCAGGAACAGGTCGCAGCCGGGCGCCGCCTGCTTGACCGCTTCCTGACGGTTCGTGGTCGCGTAGCAGATCGAATCGGCAGCCGGCGCCGTCAGATTGGGGAAGCGCTCGTGGAGCCGCTTGATCACGCCGGCGGTATCGTCCACCGACAGGGTCGTCTGGGTCACGAATCCGAGATTATCGGGATCCGGAGGCATATAGACCTCCGCGTCCTCGACCGTCTCGACGAGCGACACCGCGCCCTCGGGCAACTGGCCCATCGTGCCGATAACCTCCGGGTGCCCGGCATGGCCGATGAGCACGACATGGCGTCCCAGCCGATGGTGACGCATCGCCTGCTTGTGCACCTTCGAGACAAGCGGGCAGGTGGCGTCGAGATAGAAGAGATTGCGCGCGTCCGCATCCGCCGGCACCGACTTCGGAACGCCATGGGCCGAAAAGACGACCGGCTGCTTGCGATGCTCGGGCGGAATCTCGTCGAGCTCCTCGACGAAGATCGCACCCTTGGCTTCGAGCCCTTCGACGACATAGCGGTTGTGCACGATCTCGTGGCGGACGTAGACCGGCGCGCCGAACTCCTTCAACGCCAGCACGACGATCTGGATCGCCCTATCAACGCCGGCGCAGAAGCCGCGCGGACCGCAGAGGCGAATGGTAATCGGAGATTTTTCTGCCGCGGATGAGGCCATGAGTCACGAATCGGTAGGACAAACAGGAGCGCGAATATCGCCGGGCAACCCTCGCCTCAAAACATGCGGGGCTCGACCAACCATGGGCCATATATAGCGGCAACGACCACACACACAAGGAAGAACACTTCTAGCCAAGCAAATGGCGCGCCCGGCAGAGGCGGACCTTGAGAGTGTCGTGCCGTATCTTCGGATAGGGTCACGTGAAAGCTTGCATGCGCCTGTGATGCCTCGGCTCAGACGTGCGGAGCAGCGTTTTCCCGGGCGGGCTGCCGTCTGCGCCGATAGAGGTAGGCGCCGCTCACCGCCACGAGCGCGGCCGCGAGGCCGTACCAGGTAAGGGCATACTGCAGGTGGTTGTTCGGCAGATCGAATTGCGTGACGCCGCCGATCGGCAGGCCGCCGGGATTTGCGGAGGCATCCGCGTCCACGAAAAAGGGGACGATCTGCTCGGTCGCAATGCCCGCCGCGTCCGCCATGGCATCGAGATCTTTCCAGTAGAAGATGTTCTTGGCGACGTCGTTGTCGGGAACGAGCGAGGAAGGCTTCTCGAGAAGTCTCGGGCGGGCGAGTCCATTCACCGTTACCGTTCCGGCAACCTGCCCCTGAGGACGTGTCGATGCGTCCTTCTTCTCGAACGGCACGAAACCGCGATTGACGAACAGGGCACGGCTGTCGTCGAGTATCAGCGGAGTGAAGACATAATAGCCGGTGCGGCCTTCGTGGGTCGCAAAGAAGTGACGCTCCTTGCCGTGGTCGTAGACTCCCGAAACGCGCACCGTGCGATAGTCGATATCGTCGCCGGCGGCGGCCATCGTCTCGATTTCCTTGAGCGAGACCGGGGGCGCAGTGCGCCGCTCGGCGATCGCGGTCAGCAACGCTTCCTTCCATTGAAGCCGCTGCATCTGCCATGTGCCGAGGGACACAAGCACGCCGAGGGCCGCGACCACGAGGAGAAGGCCGGCAATCCCGACGACGCGGCCGCGAGGCACCGGCTTGCGTTCTTCAACCACGGTCAATTTCACCCGGACGCGCGCTGTTGCGGTATTGCAGGTTGATCAGCACGCCCTTCAGTATCCGGGTCAACCCAAGGCTAAGCACCGTCGCGAGCGGTATCCAGAGCAGGAAGTGCAACCAAAGCGGCGGGTTGATGTTGACCTCCATCCACAGCGCCGCTCCGACGACGATGAAGCCGACGATCAGAATCACGAAGACGACGGGCCCGTCGCCGGAATCGGCGAAACGATAGTCGAGTTCGCAATTGCTGCAGGCCGGGCGCAGTTTGAGGAAACCATCGAAGAGCTGACCTTGGCCGCAGCGCGGGCAGTGCCCCTTGATGCCGGTCATGATCGGATCGACCGGCGGATAGAGCGCCTTGTCGTCAGTCATTGTTCAATCTCCAAATGCAAGGGGCGGCCGCATTTTCCGCAGGCCGCCCCCGAACTCAATGCACCTTCGCCGGCCCCTTAGCCGTGGGCGACCGGCGCACCCCAGCTGCCCCAGATGTAGATGGAGAAGAAGAGGAACAGCCAGACTACGTCAACGAAGTGCCAGTACCAGGCGGCCGCTTCGAAGCCAAAATGCTGCTTCGGAGTGAAGTCGCCACGCATTGCCCGCAACAGGCAGACCAGCAGGAAGATCGTTCCGACGAGCACGTGGAAACCGTGGAAGCCGGTGGCCATGAAGAAGGTTGCGCCGTAGATGGAGTCCCGGAAGGCGAACGGCGCATGCGCATATTCATAGCCCTGGACGAAGGAGAACAGGACGCCGAGCAGAACCGTCAGCGTCAGGCCGTAGACCAGACCCTTGCGGTCATTGTGAAGCAGCGCATGGTGTGCCCAGGTCACGGTCGTGCCGGACAAAAGCAGGATGACGGTGTTGTAGAGCGGCAGGTGCCACGGATCGAGGACCTCGATGCCCTTCGGCGGCCAGACGCCGCCGGTGTAGGTCGTGCGCGCCGCCTGGATCGCTTCGCCTGCAAAGAGGCTCGCATCGAAGAAGGCCCAGAACCAGGCCACGAAGAACATCACCTCCGAAGCGATGAACATGATCATACCGTAGCGCAGGTGCAACGACACGACGCGGGTATGATGTCCTTCATTTGCTTCCTTGATCGTGTCCGACCACCAGCCGAACATGGTATAGAGCACGAGCGCCAGGCCGATGAAGAAGACCCAGGGATTGGCAAGTTCCGCACCGAACAGCTTGAACGAGCCACCGGAGGCGTAGCGCATGAAGCCTACGCCGCCGACAGCCATGACGAAGGCGCCGATGGAGGCGAGCAGCGGCCACGGGCTCGGGTCGATGATGTGATAGTCGTGATTCTTCTGATGCGCATCGGCCATGTCAGTAATCCCCGATAGGTCTTTCTCTTGTCGCCCGCCCGGCATAGCCGAAACAGGCCCTCTGTCAAAGTTTGTTCTCAGCTGCACCTGTCTTAGCCTTCACTCCGGCAAGCGGCTTTGACGGTTCGCGCGGGTAGAAGGCGTAGGACAGCGTAAGTGTCTTGATGCCCTTGGTCTCAACCGCCTTGACGATCTCCGGGTCCACGAAGAAGACGACTGGCATCTCCATCTCTTCACCGGGTTGCAGGGTCGTTTCGGTGAAGCAGAAGCATTGCACCTTGTTGAAATAGGCGCCGGCCGCCATCGGCGTCACGTTGAAGGTCGCCTGACCGGTCGTCGGCTTGGACGATAGATTTTTCGCCCGATAGGTGACCTGCACGGTCTCCCCGATCCTGACGTCGATGTCGCGCTGGACGGGCTTGAATTCCCAGGGCAGGCCCGACGACGTGTTGGCGTCGAAAGTAACCTTGACCTTCTCGTCGAGGATGACGTCCGAAGCCTGCTCGACCCGCTGCGTCGTGCCGTTATAGCCCGTCACCCGGCAGAACATGTCGTAGAGCGGCACCGCGGCATAGGCCATGCCCACCATGCCCGCCACGAAGGCGATGCATGTGCCGACGATCACGCCGTTTGCGCGCTCTTTCCGGGTCGGTTGCGGGGCGTTGGTCATGCGCGGCCTTCTTAATGAACCATGCCGTTGCCGAACTTGATCAGCGTAACGACGTAGAAAAGCGCGACGAGAGAGGCGAGCACCAGACCAAGAGCGATGTTGCGGCCGCGCCGCGACTTGCGCTGCGCTTCGCTGAGTTTGACGGTTTCCATCAGGCGATACCTCCGGCGTTGAGCCAGATCTGGGCGATCATGTGATCGACCACCAGGGCCGAGAAGATCGCAAAGAGATAGGCAATCGAAAAGGCGAAGAGTTTCTTGGCCGGGACCATTCTCTCATCTCCTTCGGGCATGCGCAGGACGGCGATTGAGTACCAGACGAACCCCAGGCCCATGACAGTGGCGAACGCCCCATAGCCAAGGCTCGCAAAGTCGAGGAAGGTGGGACAGATACCGATAAGAGCGGTCAAGACGGCGTAGATGACGATCTGCTTCTTCGTCGTCGCCTCACCACAGACGTTGGGCATCATCGGCACGCCGACAGCACCGTAGTCACGCATCTTGAACAAGGCCAGCGCCCAGAAATGGGCCGGCGTCCAGAGAAAGGTGATGAGGAAAAGCACGATGCTTTCGATCGATACGCCGCCCGTCACGCAGGCCCAGCCGATCATCGGCGGGAAGGCTCCGGCAGCACCGCCGATAACGATGTTCTGCGGCGTCGAGCGCTTCAGCCACATTGTGTAGATGACGGCATAGAAGAAAATCGTAAAGGCGAGCAACCCGGCTGCGAGCCAATTGACGGCGAGCCCGAGGATGATCACGGAAAATGCTGATAGCGTCAGGCCGAAGGCGAGCGCCTCCTCAGGCAGGATCTTGCCGGCGGGAATGGGACGCTTGGCCGTGCGGCTCATGACGGCATCGATATCGGCGTCGTACCACATGTTCAGCGCACCGGAGGCGCCGGCGCCGACGGCGATGCACAGGATGGCGATGAAGCCGATGAACGGATTAATTTGTCCTGGCGCAAGGACGAGCCCGGCAAAGGCTGTAAAGACGACGAGAGACATGACGCGCGGTTTCAGAAGCTCGAAATAATCGCGCGCAGAGGCCTCGGACAGGCGCGGTGCGCCTTCCATGCCGACTGCTTCGTGATTGTCCATGAGCGTCATGTCTCGTCCTTGAAACTGCTGCGGCGGCGACAGCCGCATTCTGCCGGCGGGCCGGCGGTGTGAAGCCGCCGGAACCGGCGGCTTCTGTTCGTTCCCCGTCACTTGATCCGCGGGAGTTGTTCCCACTGGTGGAACGGCGGCGGCGACGAGAGCTGCCATTCGAGCGTGTTCGCGCCCTCGCCCCACGGATTGTCGCCGGCAACGCGCTTGCGCGCGAAGGCTTCGAAGACTCCGAAGAGGAAGATGAGCACGCCGACGGCAGCGATGTAGGAGCCGTAGGACGACACCATGTTCCAGCCGGCGTAAGCATCCGGATAGTCGATGTAGCGGCGCGGCATGCCTGCGAGACCGAGGAAGTGCTGCGGGAAGAAGACCAGGTTCACGCCAATGAACATGACCCAGAAATGCAGCTTGCCGACGAACTCCGAGTACATGTAGCCGGTCATCTTCGGGAACCAATAGTACCAGGCAGCGAAGATCGCGAATACGGCGCCGAGCGACAGAACGTAGTGGAAGTGAGCGACCACGTAGTAGGTGTCATGCAGCGCACGATCGAGACCGGCATTGGCGAGCTGAACGCCCGTGACGCCGCCGACGGTAAAGAGAAAGATGAAGCCGATCGCCCAGACCATCGGCGTCGTGAAGCGGATCGAACCGCCCCACATCGTCGCGATCCAGGAGAAGATCTTCACGCCCGTCGGGACCGCGATGACCATCGTCGCGAAGACGAAGTAACGCTGGGTGTCGAGCGACATGCCGACCGTATACATGTGGTGCGCCCACACGATGAAGCCGACGGCGCCGATCGCGACCATGGCGTAGGCCATGCCGAGATAGCCGAAGATCGGCTTGCGCGAGAAGGTCGAGACGATGTGGCTGACGATGCCGAAGCCCGGCAGAATCAGGATGTACACTTCCGGATGACCGAAGAACCAGAACAGGTGCTGGAACAGGATCGGGTCACCGCCGCCTTCCGGCGCGAAGAATGCCGTGCCGAAGTTACGGTCGGTGAGCAGCATGGTGATGCCACCTGCCAGAACCGGCAGCGAGAGCAGGAGCAGGAAGGCGGTGATCAGGACCGACCAGGCGAAGAGCGGCATCTTGTGCAGCGTCATGCCCGGAGCGCGCATGTTAAGGATGGTGGTGATGAAGTTGATCGCACCGAGGATCGACGACGCGCCGGCGATATGGAGGCCGAGGATCGCGAGGTCCATCGCTGGCCCAGGCATGCCGGAGGTCGAGAACGGCGGATAGATCGTCCAGCCACCGCCGGCACCGTAGGCACCGGCCGGCCCCTCCACGAACATCGAAAGCAGGACGAGCAGGAACGCCGGCACGATCAGCCAGAACGAGATGTTATTCATGCGCGGGAAGGCCATATCCGGCGCGCCGATCATGATCGGCACCATCCAGTTGGCGAAGCCGCCGATCAGCGCCGGCATGACCATGAAGAAGATCATGATCAGCGCATGCGCGGTCGTGAACACGTTGAACATGTGCTTGCCGCCGTCAATGGCAGCATCGCCCTCGAAGCCGTAGACCATCTGGGCCAGGCCGTGGAAAATCTGGATGCCCGGCTCCTGCAGCTCGGCGCGCATGAAGATCGACAACGTGCCGCCGATAATGCCGGCGACGATCGCGAACAGCAGGTAGAGCGTACCGATGTCCTTGTGGTTGGTCGACAGGAACCAGCGCTGGAAGAAGCTCAGAGGCTTATGCGCATGGTCTGCATGTGCATGATCGGAATGATCATGCCGGTGATCGTGATGAACGGCTGTTCCAGCCATGGGTCAAGCTCCCCTTCCGATTACTGTGCGGCGTTTGCGGCGACGTCAACGGTCTTGGCCGTGCCGTCGATGGACGCCATGAGCGCCTTGTTCGCTTCGCCGAGATTGCTTGCAGCGGCAGCGAGCCAGGCGTCGTATTTATCCTGCGCGACAACGCGAATGGCGATCGGCATGTAGGCGTGATCCTTGCCGCAGAGCTCGGAACACTGACCATAATAAAGGCCTTCGCGGTCAGCCTTGAACCAGGTTTCGTTGAGGCGACCAGGGACGGCGTCGATCTTCACACCGAAAGCCGGCATGGCAAAGGCATGGATAACGTCGGCAGCCGTCACGAGCATGCGGACTGTCTTGCCGACGGGCACGACCACTTCGTTGTCGACGGCGAGAAGGCGCGGATACTGGGCCTTGTCTTCCTTGCCGAGGCTCGCGCGATCCTCTTCCTTCATCAGCAGACTGTCGAAGGAAAGCGGATTTTCACCGACCTCATATTCGTACGACCAATACCACTGGTTGCCGGTCGCCTTGACCGTCAGATCCGGGTTCTGCGGCGGCGTCAGCTGCGCGGTCAGAAGCTGGAAGGACGGAATAGCGAGGAAAAGCAGAACGATAACCGGACCGACGGTCCAGAGAACTTCGATCGCGGTGTTGTGGCTGGTCCTGGAAGGAACCGGATTGGCGCCTTCGCGGAATTTGACCACAACGACAATCAGCAGGAGGAGAACGAAGAGCGTGATCGGGATGATGAACCACAGTGTGTAACGTTCAAACCACGTTATTTCTTCCATGATGCCGGTCGCGGCCGTCTGAAGACTCGTCTGCCATTCGACAGGCTTGTCAGCAAAGGCGCTCGAAGCAAAAAGCAGACAGGCAAGCGCTGCCAGAACTGCATAAGCCTTGTTTTTCACAATGTGTCTCCCCAATGCGCTTGATCAGGATCAAACCGAAACGCAGAATCCCTGCGATACTGCAGCGCTTCAAACCACAGTTTGACCAGCGCCGCAACATCTGTCCAACCAACCCCGTGCGGCATTTTTGCACAAAGGCAGCTTTTCACATGGGCGCCCCTCGCGCCCGCTGCCAAATTGGGTTAGGCCTGTCGCGGCTCGTGGAACCGCCAGTCCGCCGACGTGCGATCCGGAGCTTCCCCCGGGCGGAGGCCCCATTTCCGCCATACGGCGCTGGAATGTAGCCAGCAGGGCTTTTCATTTATCTTCGCGCGCATCAAGAATAGCCCTGATGATTCGACGTTTTGAGGTTTACATGGGCCTGTCCCTCTTCTCCCGGCTGCCGGTTCTGGCCGCGCTCGGAATTGCCACCTTCATGTTCCCTACCGTAAGCCTGGCCCAGCAATCCGGCGGAACGCCTGGAACAGTGAAGTCAAACCACGGCGCCTGGTCGATCGTCTGCGATCAGCCGGCTGGAGCCTCTGCTGAGCAATGCGCGCTTATGCAGAACGTTATCGCCGAGGACAGGCCGGAAGTCGGCCTTTCAGTTGTCGTTCTGAAAACCGCCGACCGCAAGGCGAAGATCCTTCGCGTTCTCGCGCCGCTCGGCGTGCTTCTACCGAACGGTCTTGGTCTCAATGTCGATGGCAAGGATATCGGTCGCGCCTATTTCGTGCGCTGCTTCTCCGACGGCTGCTACGCTGAAGTGGTGCTCGAGGACGAACTCCTGAAGACCTTCCGCGCCGGCGCGACTGCAACCTTCATCGTTTTCCAGTCGCCGGAGGAAGGTATCGGGATCCCGGTCGACCTCAAGGGTTTTGGCGAGGGTTACGACGCCCTGCCCTGATCGGGGCGGCATCGAAGACTAAAAAGCCGCGCTTCGAGCGCGGCTTTTTTGCGGCGGTATAACGACTGTTCGTTACAGAATATCGGTTGCGGCAATCTTGATGCCGAAACCTTCAAGGCCGACATAATGGCGCTCGCGCGAGGAGATGAGACGGATCGAGGTAATGCCGAGATCCTTGAGGATCTGTGCGCCGAGACCGATTTCCAGCCATTCGCTTTCGCGCGCCTGGGCTTCCGAGTGATCCTCGCGATCGTGCTTGCCCTTCCGCGCCGTTTGCGAAATGCCGACGCCGACGGAACCTTCACGCAGATAGACGATGACGCCCCTGCCCTCCCCGGCGATGCGCTTCATGATCGCATCGACCTGACGGTCCCTGCCGAAAACATCCGCACCCACATTCTCGAGATGCAAACGAACGGGGATGTCGACGCCGTCGCGAATGTCGCCGAAGACAACGGCGAGGTGCTGCATCGGATCCCAGGGCAGCGAATATGTGTGGCCCTTCGCCTTGCCGTAAGGCGTGTCGATCTCGAAGCAATTGCCCTGCTCGATCAGCGTCTCCTTGCGCTGGCGGTAGGCGATCAGATCCGCGACCGACACCTGCTTGAGACCATGTGTTTCGGCGAAGCTTTCGACCTGCGGGCCGCGCATCACGGTGCCGTCGTCATTGACGAGCTCGCAGATGACGCCGACCGGGGGGAGGCTCGCGAGCTTGCAGAGGTCCACGGCCGCCTCCGTGTGACCTGAACGCATCAGCACGCCGCCCTCGCGGGCCACCAGCGGAAAGATATGGCCCGGACGAACGAAATCTGCTGGTCCGATATTCGGATTGGCCAGATTCCGCACGGTCAGCGTCCGGTCATCGGCCGAGATGCCGGTGGTGGTTCCGTGCCTGAAATCCACCGAAACGGTGAACGCGGTCGTATGGGCGGAGTCGTTCTCCGCCACCATCGCATTCAGATTGAGGCGCTTTGCCTCCTCGCGCGGCATCGGCGCACAGACGATACCGGAGGTATGGCGGACGATGAAGGCCATCTTCTCGGGCGTGCAATGCACGGCTGCGACGATCAGGTCGCCCTCGTTCTCACGGCCGCCGTCATCGGTGACGACGACGATCTCGCCGGCCTCGAAGGCGCGAATGGCGTCAACGACGCGCTTCTGGTCATAGGACATCAAGATACTCCCCGCAAACTACTTCAGCCGTCCGGTCTGACCCCGATCGCGCAGATAATGGTCGGCAATCGTGCAGGCGAGCATTGCCTCACCGATCGGCACGGCGCGGATGCCGACGCAAGGATCGTGGCGGCCCTTGGTGCGGACATCCACTTCATTGCCGTCGCTATCAATCGAGCGACGTTCGGTCAGGATCGATGACGTCGGCTTGATCGCGAAGCGTGCAACGATCGGCTGACCCGTTGCGATGCCTCCCAGGATGCCGCCGGCATTGTTGGACAGGAAAACCGGCTCGCCGCCGGGTCCGATGCGCATCTCGTCGGCGTTCTCCTCGCCGCTGATCTCCGCCGCGCCGAAACCGTTACCGATCTCCACGCCCTTGACCGCGTTGATCGACATCAGGTTCGAGGCGATGTCCTGATCGAGCTTGCCGTAGATCGGTGCGCCGATACCCGCAGGCACGCCCTCGGCAACCACTTCGACGACCGCGCCGATCGACGAACCGGCCTTGCGGATGCCGTCGAGATATTCTTCCCAGACGGGAACGATCGCCGGGTCCGGGGCGAAGAACGGGTTGTTGTTCACCTCGGCCCAGTCCCAGTTGGCCCGATTAATCCTGTGCTTGCCGATCTGGACGAGCGCCCCGCGCACGACCAGGCCGGGCACCACTTTGCGGGCGATGCCGCCGGCCGCAACGCGAGCCGCCGTTTCGCGCGCGGAAGAGCGACCGCCGCCGCGATAGTCGCGAATACCGTATTTGACGTCATATGTATAATCGGCGTGGCCCGGACGGTAACGCTTGGCGATATCGGAATAGTCCTTGGAACGCTGGTCGGTGTTCTCGATCATCATCGAAATCGGCGTGCCGGTCGAGATCATCGTCTCGCCGTCCCCGTCCAACATCACCCCGGACAGAATCTTCACTAGGTCGTCCTCGCGGCGCTGGGTCACGAACCGGGATTGCCCGGGCTTGCGCTTGTCGAGCCAAGCCTGGATTTCGTCTAGGGTGAAGCGAATGCCGGGCGGGCATCCGTCGACGACGCAGCCGAGCGCCGGCCCGTGGCTTTCGCCCCAGGTGGTGACGCGGAAGAGGTGACCGAAGCTATTGTGCGACATGACGAGAACCGAATGCTGACAACCACACGCGGGAAAACAGACGCGCGCGCCCTCTCTTACTGCATGTTTCGTTAAATCGGAACCGATTTAAGAATAAGAACATGCAGCAAATCAAAGTGCTACAGCGATCTTTTGTGCGTCTGAAAAAGGGCCATGGCGCTAGCGGAAGGCCGCCGAAGGGAAAGGACTTCCACTACAGCGCAGGCGTGCTTTTTGTCGCTGTACGATCACGAAGCGAGGCGGGACCCGCGCTCCATCGCGAAGGCGACGAAGCTTTCGCTGCTCAACGGCTTCGAAAAGGCGTAACCCTGCAGAAGGTCGCAACCGAGAATGCCGAGCATTTCCGCATGCGCCATGGTTTCCACGCCTTCGGCGACGGTCTCGATGCCAAGAGAGCGGCCGATGTCGATGATCGAGCGCACGAGTGCCTGCTCGGTTCGGGCGCCAAGCACAGGGGCGACCAGCTGGCGATCGATCTTCAGCCGCTTCGGCTTGATTTTCAGCAGACTAACGATCGAGGTGTGGCCAGTGCCGAAATCGTCGATCTCGATATCGATACCGAGTTTCTTGATCCCCTCGATATTGGCCGTGACGATGTCGTCGCTTTCGTCCAGGAAGATCGACTCCACCAGTTCGAACGAGATCTGGCCGGGCGTGATGCTTAGCCCCTCGAGCGAAGCGAGCAGATCCTTTTCCTGCAGGCGCTTGGCCGAGACGTTGACGGAAATCTTCGGCACCCGGAGACCGGCCGCGGCCCAGCGCATCCGGTTGGCAAGGGCTTTTTGTAGGACCAGACGATCGAGCGTGGCGGTCACGTTCAGCTCTTCGGCGATCCTCAGGAACCGGTCCGGCGTCAGGATCCCCTCGCGCGGATGCTCCCAACGGATCAGCGCCTCGACGCCGGATAGCGCGAGCGTCGCGGCGTCGAACTGCGGCTGGTACCATGGCACGAACTCGTCGCGTTCGATCCCTTCCAGTATTTCGTCGGCGGTCCGCTTGTTGGTCACCACTTCGGCCTGCAGCGCCTGCGTAAAGAACTGGTAGCGGTTGCGACCGCTTTCCTTGGCTCGGTAAAGGGCGATGTCGGCGTTCACGAGCAACTTGCGCGCATCGGCCGTGGAGCGACGCGCCACGGCAACGCCGATGCTGACGCCGAAGCGACAGGGGAAACCGTCGTAATCGACCGGTTGGCGCATCTGGGCAATGATGCCGTCGCATAGCGCGGCCAGCGCGGCATCGTCCGGCGCTTCGGAAATCACCACGACGAATTCGTCTCCGCCGATGCGCGCCACGATGTCACCTGCCGAGATGTTCAAGCGCAGGATCTCGGAGGCATGAACAAGCATGGCGTCGCCCGCCGCGTGGCCAAGCGTGTCGTTGATCTGCTTGAAACGGTCGAGATCGATATGGAGGATGGCGACGCGTTCGGACTTTTCGACGCTTGCCGCGAAGAGTTGCTCCAGCGTCTCGTCGAGCATTCGCCGATTGCCGAGCCCCGTCAGCGGATCATGCAGGGCATTGTGCTCGATGCGGTCCTTCGCGTGGGCGAGTTCGGCATTCTTCATATCGGCCACCGTCTTGGCCGCCCTAAGCTGCTCGGTCATCAGCACATCGTCGGTGACGTCCCAGCTAATACCGGTGATTTTCGCCCGGCCATCAGCCCCCTCATGGCCCGAGCCCACATGGCGGAGGTGGCGGATGGAGCCATCCGTCATCACGACTCGGTATTGCGAGCGATATTCAAGCCCTTCGTCCAGGCTGCGGAACAAGGCGGCGGAGACGGCGGCGATGTCGTCAGGATGCACGGTCGCACGCCATTTCTCATGAGTGGGATCGCCACCGGTCAGTCCATGCAGGTGGAACATCCGGTCGTCCCAGGTTCGTTCCTGCGTGGCAATGTCGATTTCCCAGATCCCGATCTTCGACGCATCCAAGGCCAGGTTGAGACGATGCGACAGGGCCATCACTTCGCTTTCGCGCGCCTTCAGCTTGGCTATGTTGCGCTGACGCTCGTTGACGAGGCCGCCGGTGACAAGAATGGGCACAACGACGACCATGACCGCGGCAATCGTCGCAAGCCTGATTTCGCCGCTGTTCTCCGGTTCCTGGGCCCAGCCGGTCGCGGGAGCCGCGGCCAGCTCCCACACGCCGCCGGGCAGGTGCAGCTCGCGGACGACCGGAGACCTCAGGAAAACCCCGGTTTCGTCGAGGAACGGTTCCATCACATTGTCGCTGACCGAGATATCGCGAATGGCAAGATCAACAGGAACGCGCTTATGGTCGCCGACTGCCTCCGGCATTTCCGCGCCTTCCTCATGCAGGCGCGCCGATCGATAAAGCGCCTCTTCGTCGAGGACAGCCTCGACGAAGCCCCAGAACGAGGCTCGTCCGCCGATGTTCGAGAAGACGGGCACGAAGACATCGAAGCCGGTTCGACCGTTCGGCAGCCTGACCGGTCCGACGACCACGGGTTTTGCAGTCGAGGACGCACGATCGAGTGCCACGCGCATCGCTCGGAATCGGCCAAGATCCGTGCCGACGAACGATTGTTGGCGATCCTGCGAAAAGGTCATTGTGACGACGCCCGCCGGCGCCGCGGAAACGCGAACCAGCTGCGGGTTTTGCAAGAGCAGCTTCGCCGCCAGTTTGCTGAAATCGCTCGACGTCGTCTCCGGCTGGACGGCGAGCCCGTTGGCCAGCCCATTGAGCGCGGCGATATTGGCGCTGAACTCCGCGCGGAAACGGCCGGCGATCAGATTCAATTCGTTTTCGACGTCGATCTTCAGGTCTTCGCGAAAGTTCTCGCGGTTCTGCCGCTCATAGATATTGCCGCCGATGAAGACGACAGCACCCGCGATCACTGCCGGAACGAGCGATGGCTTCGCAAAGTTGGCAATCGCACGGATGCGGCGGCGCAGAGCGACGATAATCTTCAATTGTTTTCCCCAATCCCCGGTGCACGGTAGCCTTGGAATCTTAAGATTGGCTTTCGCAAAAATTTCCTTGGAAAACGTGGCCGAGACGACAGTCGGCCGGGCGGCCAATCGGCTCCGCCGGCTTGAAATTGTCCGCTCCGGCGTCCACTCTTCGTTCGGCGGCCGCGCAGTTCACCACCAGCCGACATGCGCGCTAAAGCTACGGTACAAGGCAACTTTTGCCACAATCGGGGATCAAATGGTGATGACAAAAATATTCGCGGAATCATTGAGGAGGGCAGGAAGAATGCGATTTGTCATTGCCGCGCTCATGGCCACTGCAGGCTTGCTTTCGCCGCTTTCCGTGCATGCCGAAAGCGCCGACGTGGAGGCGGTGATCACCAGTGTTGACACCGATCGCCTTAGCCTCTCGCTGGATGATGGCAAGAGCTACCAGGCGCCCGAGGAGTTCAACTTCGAAGGTCTCGAGGCAGGCGTAAAGGTGCTCGTCTTCTACACCGAGATTGACGGCAAACGCGTCATCAACGATCTGGAAATCGTCCAGTGAGTCGCAACCCGGCCCGCACAAGCGCGGGCCTTTCGGAGGCACGCCTGGCGTCGCCTTTGAGGCGCGGTGCCGATTCAAGTTTTTGAAAGGCAATTCCGCGCGGAAAAACCGTTGCACCCCTTTTCCGGAATTGGTTTAGACCCAGCCGATCGCCCCGTCGGCTATCCTCAGCAGACGGTCCTGCGGAATGGCGGAAGTTGCGGCTTCATCGGCACTCATTTCCCCAAGAAGCTTGAACAACGCGCGAATGACGCCACCATGGCTGACGCAGACGGTCGGCTGCGTCACGTCGTTCAACCAGGCGCCCACGCGCCATGACAGGATCTCGTAGCTTTCGGCATATTGGCCGGGCGGGATAAAATCCCATTTGGCGACGCGCCTTTCAGCGATCCGCTGGGGTACCTGGCGCTTCAATTCGGGCAGGGTGTAGCCTTCCCAGTCACCGAAGGAGACTTCCCTCAGCCTATCGTCGATGCGATAGGAAGCCGGATCAAGCCCCATGGCGTATCTGAGGCGTTCCATGGTCTCGCGTGTGCGGCCGAGCGGGCTGGCGACGAAATCGAAACCATTGGCTTCAGGTCCGAGAATCTCCCTCAGAACCAAGCCGTTCTCGGTCGCCTGCCGGCGACCGGTTTCGTTGAGGGGAATGTCCTTTTGTCCCTGCAGGCGGCTTTCGGCATTCCAATCCGTTTGCCCATGCCGAACCATGTAGATGAGCACAGCGTTCACTCCGGGCGAGCTGTCACCACCGCCGTCACATCAACAAAGGAAATCAGTCCTTGAGAACGGAAATGTCCGGTGCATCGACAGCCTTCATGCCGACCGTATGATAGCCGGAATCGACGTGGTGCACTTCGCCGGTGACGCCGCTCGACAGATCGGAGAGCAGATAGAGGGCCGAATTGCCGACTTCCTCTATCGAGACCGTGCGCTTCAGGGGCGCATTGTACTCGTTCCACTTGAGGATGTAGCGGAAGTCGCCGATGCCGGAGGCGGCAAGCGTCTTGATCGGGCCGGCCGAGATCGCGTTGACGCGTATCCCCCGATTGCCGACATCCACTGCAAGATACCGCACGCTCGCCTCGAGCGCTGCCTTGGCAACGCCCATGACATTGTAATGCGGCATGACCTTTTCGGCGCCGTAATAGGTGAGCGTCAACATCGAGCCGCCGTCGTTCATGATGCGCTCGGCGCGTGCGGCGACGGCCGTGAAGGAGTAGACGGAAATATCCATCGTACGGGCGAAGTTGTCGCGGCTCGTATCAAGGTACCGCCCCGTCAGCTCATCCTTGTCGGAGAAGGCGATGGCATGCACGACGAAGTCGATCTTGCCCCACTTCTCTTCGAGCGCCGAGAAAACGGCATCGATCGTTGCAAGGTCGGTCACATCGCAGTGGCCAGCCATGAAGGCACCAAGTTCCTGTGCCAGAGGTTCGACACGCTTCTTGAGCGCGTCGCCCTGCCAGGTCAGTGCGATTTCAGCACCCGCTTCCGAGCAAGCCTTCGCGATGCCCCATGCAATCGAGCGATTGTTTGCGACGCCCATGATGACGCCGCGCTTGCCATTCATCAGACCCGATGCCTGAGCCATGGAATGTCCCCAATACTGTCTGCCTGCACCGGCCGCCGCCGGTGCGAGAGTTCATGAATCTCAACGACGCCGCACCAGCGCCTGTGCGGTGCGGCAAATTGTCGAGCATTGCCTATGGCATAGCCGTCACAGCGGTTCAAGCGCAGTGCAGATCAGGAACTGTTAGTCCCCGTAATATTGGTTCAGCTTGTCAGAAAACCGTCACAGATAAAGGCCGTGGCGCAACGACCGCATCAAATCCGTTACCTTGTCGTCCGGCTTTTCGCGAAGCATCAGCCGCAGTTCGACAAGCAGATCTCCGGCCTCTCCATCCGCACCGCGCAAACCCGCGCCGGCAATCCGGATCAACTTGTCCGACCCCGACCAGGCGGGAACGGTGACCGCCACCGGCCCGTTAGGCGTTTCGATGGCAGTTTCACAGCCCAATACGGCATCTTGAAGGTCGAGTGGCAAGGTGGTCACGAGGTTGAGACCTTGCGTTCGAAACGCCCCTTCCTGGTTGACCCGTAATGTCGCCACGACATCGCCGCGCGCCATGCCCGTCACGCGGTAACCCTGTTCCTTCAGCCGGATGCTCTGGCCGTCGATCGCACCCGACGGAATGGAAAGCTTCGCGGTCTCGCCATCCGGAAGCTCGACCGACACCCGGGCGCGATTGATGATCTGCTCGATGCTGACATTGACGTCGATCGCCAGGTCCGGAACCTTCTCGGCGGTCTTTGCGACGCGGCCACGAATTCGCCGCACGATCGCGGCAACCAGGTCCGCCGCAGGTGCGGCGGAGCGCCGGACGACCAACGGGTCAAACCTCGATAATTCCTCCCGCTTCGGTTCAGCGGCCGCCTCCGGCCTGATATCCGCCGGCGGTTCGCCCTTTTCGGCTGGGCGCGCGGACGCCGGCTTCGGCTTCGAGGAAGCGGAGGCAGCCTGCGGTTCAACGCCGAAGATACGCGAAATCGCTTCTTCCGCCGTTTCCGCGTCCACTGGCTCCTCAGCAGACTCCGGTCCACGCATCTTCTGCTTCATCGCTTCCATACGGCGCAGCTCGGCCTCGCGGCGAACGCGATCGTAACGGCTTCTCAGAACCGGATCGCGCAGGAGCTCGTAAGCCTTGCCCGCCTCGGCAAAGTGCTGCGTCGCCAGGGGATCGTCCTGGTTGTGGTCGGGATGGACGGCCTTGGCTACGGATCGCCAAGCGGCCTTGATCTCATCCTGCCCGGCATTGCGGCGCACGCCGAGAATTGCATAGGGATCACGCATGATTTGTCACCATCTTCTCCGACCGGCAGCCTCTCCCGGTGTTCGCCTCGTAGCTCGTCCCCGGGGCGAAGGCCGGGCTTGCGGCTTTCTTCTCCCGGCGATGATCTGGAGAAGTTGCTAAATATCGGTTAGTCGGCGGGTGCAGGATTGGCGCGAGCGGACTGGTCGCAGTTGTTTTTCCGCGGCTTTGAAGCAACGTGGTTAATCGAGGATTTTCAGTCCTGCGGGCCGAAACTCGTCAGGTACCATTCGCCGTTGCCCAGCTGGCAGGCGCTGCCGTCGAATTTGGCTATGCCTTCATAGGAGTGGCGTGTCGTCGTGAAGCGCCGGCAGAGCATGCCGCTTGCACGGTCTTCCTGGATGGCACTGATGACGCCTGCACTGCCGGACCTCGCGTTTGCCCACGGGATAGGGTTGTCGCCACCCTGGCTGATATCGGCGGAGGAAACGGCGTTGCGCACTGCGACCGCGTCGGAGAGGCCGTCCGAGGTCTTCGCGACCGGTACGGTTCCCGTCGACACCCGGTCGACGCTAGGGCCGCCAAAAAGATCGAGACCCGCGCCCATGCACCCCGGCAGGGCGAGAATTGCCAGGCAGAACACTCCGCTGCGCAGCAATGCGAAGGAAAAACCCTTCTTGCCATCGATCCACTTTGCTATGTCTTGCACGGCAATCCTGTCAGACTCGCTAGAGCTGCACGTTTTCCGAGGAAGTCCACAGGCAGGCTCTGACATTTTTCGATGCGGAAACACGGATCGGGCTCATCCCGAAGCGTTCCCGCGCCAGATATCACGGCATTGGAAGGCATTATGACCGCGAATGAGTTAATAACCGGTGACTTCACCGAAGCAAATGAGCCATTTTCCCTTTTCGGCACATGGTTGAAGGACGCCGAAGAGAACGAGATCAACGACCCGAACGCCGTGGCGCTTGCGACCGTCGATCCGGATGGATTGCCCAATGTGCGCATGGTGCTGCTCAAGGGATTCGATGAACGCGGTTTTGTGTTCTACACGAATTTCGAAAGTCAGAAAGGCCGTGAAATTCTCGCGTCGCGAAAAGCCGCCATGTGCTTCCACTGGAAATCGCTACGCCGGCAGGTGCGAATCCGAGGTCCGGTCGAAGTCGTCTCCGATGAAGAAGCGGACGAATATTTCAAGAGCCGCCCGCGCGGCAGCCGGATCGGTGCCTGGGCCTCCAAGCAATCGCGTCCGCTGGAAAGCCGCTTCGCTCTGGAAAAGGCGGTCGCCGAATACACGGCGCGCCACGCCATCGGCGAGATTCCCCGCCCGGAATACTGGTCCGGTTTCCGCATTCTCCCCACTTCGATCGAATTCTGGCACGACCGGCCGTTCCGGCTGCATGACCGCTTGGAGTTCCGTCGCCAGAAGCCGGAGGGTGGCTGGGCAAAGGTTCGCATGTATCCCTGATCAGCCTGCAGGCTATCGCTCCATCAACCGGAACGGCACGCCGGAAGCAAGCGTCGAAACGTGGCGGGCGTTCTGGAAATGGCCGTTCAGCGAGATTCTCGGCAGGGCCTGAGGGTTTGAAACGGCGTCGGCCGAAAGGATGGCGGGTCGTGTCGTCACCGCCACCGTGAAGCCGAGCCGCTCGGCCAGGCGGTGGTCGCGCTCTGAAACGGCGGGTTCGTCCCCATAGGGATACGCAAAGCTTCCCGGCCAGCGGCCGGCGATGGCCTCGACGCGTGCGGCAGATTCCGACATCTCCCGCTGCGCCTCGGCATCGCTCAGGCGCGCGAGTGCACGATGACTGATCGTATGTGCGCCGAGGCTTGCAAGGGGGCTTTCGAGCAATGAACGCAGCCCCGTCGCATCGAGCGTCAGGCGCGCGGTAATCGCAAGCGGATCAATGCCCTGAATCCGCGCCAGCGCATTCAGTTTGCCAATGGAATCTGCCTCGTCGCGCCCTCGAACATGGGTGGCGACGCGGTCGAAGACGACCTGCTTTTCGGCAGTGCTTGCGGCCTTCATGATCTCCATGCCGGAGCCGAAGTCAAAGCGGAAGTCGCTTACGGCCGAAAGCATGTCGGCAAGCGTTTCCCACCAGAGCGTGTGGGTGCGATCGACGTAGCCGCCTGTGACGAAGACGGTGAACGGCACGCCGTGCTGCTCGAAAACCGGCAGCGCGTGGTCGAGATTGTTGCGATAGCCGTCATCAAGCGTGAAGCAGGCGACAGGTTGCGCATCGTGAAGAGCCAGGTGTCCCGGCAGATCTTCCAACGCGACGAAGCGATAACCGTCGCGCTTCAGCGCAAGGATCGCTTCCTCTAGAAACGTCGGCGTAATTTCCAGGTGGGCGTTGGGATCGAAGGCTCGCTGAAGCCTGGGGCGAACGTGATGCAGGGTGAAGATCGCGCCGTATCCGCGCGCGCCGTTCATCAATCCCGAGCGCGCGATGAGTTGCGCGATCTCGAGCCCGCCGCCGATCGCGACGCGCCTCACTCGGTTTCTGACCACCCGCGCGATGCCCTGCTTCATCCGGTTTCGTCACCCTGCCCTGCGACGGGAAACTAGCGGCGGCCGGTTAAACCTTGCTGAATCCGGTCAGCCTGCGCGCGAGTTTACGGCCAGCAATTTCCGGTTTTGGACAGCGATTATCGGCCTCGATGTTGCAACGAAGCCGCTACCCTGTCACAAAGCGGAACAACATTGCTAACGATCGTGCTTTTGGTGAGGGGGGATCCGATGAAGAGCTTCCGATTTGCCCTGGCGGCGGTCGCCGCTTTTGTGCTCAGCACCGCGCAAGCGGTGGCGGGTAGCGCGTCCCTCGTTCTTGACGCGCGGACAGGCAGAATTCTTGCTGCCGAGAATGCCGACACGCTCAACCATCCCGCGTCGTTAACGAAGATGATGACGCTCTATTTGACCTTCGAGGCGTTGCATCGGGGTCAGATCGGCTGGAACACCAGGTTGGTGATGTCGCCAACGGCCGCGCGCAAACCGCCGACGAAGCTCGGCGTCAGGGCCGGCGACACGATCACCGTTCAGGAGGCCGTCAACGGCATGATCGTCCGCTCGGCCAACGATGCGGCGGCGGCGGTCGCCGAAGCGCTCGGCGGGTCGGAGGCCGGCTTTGCGCAGATGATGAACGCAAAAGCGCGTCGCCTGGGCATGACCCGCACGTATTTCGTCAACGCCTCCGGTCTGCCGGCACGCGAGCAAGTCACGACAGCGCGCGACATGGCGCGGCTCGCCATCGCACTCATGAGAGATTTCCCGGGGGAGTATCGAATGTTCGCGGCCCAGGGGTTCACCTTTCGCGGCCGCACAGTCCGCGGCCACAACAATCTGATGTATCGCTACTCGGGCATGGACGGGATCAAGACCGGCTACACCAATGCGTCCGGCTACAACATCGTGAGCGCCGTAAGAGATGGCAATCGCCGCATCGTCGGCGTGGTGCTCGGCGGGCGGTCGGCGAGAGGCCGGGACGACAAGATGGCTTCCCTGCTCGATCAGCATTTGGGCAGGACGGGATCCCCCGGCGGCCGTTTGATCGCCGCAACCACTTCGCGCGGCATCTTCGACATAGCGGGGTTGCCCGGTGTCCGGCTGTCCTACGCCGATACGGTGCGAACGCGCGAAACCGCTCCCGCGCCGATCGTTGCGGCATCCACCGAAACGGCGATGCCGTCCGATCGCCCTGCTGCCGTCGATGGCGGCGTAGCAACACTAAGCGACAGCGGATATTGGCAGATTCAGATTTCCACGGCCACAACCGCGGAAGGCGCCAGGAAGATCCTGGTCGAAGCACAGTCCGCCGGCGGCGCGGCGCTGCTCGGCGCCTCGCCTCATACGGAAGTTTCGGGCGACGGCAGCGCCAGGCGCTATCGCGCGCGCTTTATCGGCTTCGCCAGCCGCGAGGCGGCCACTTCGGCCTGCACGATTCTCAAGAAGCGATCCTACGATTGCAGGCTGCTTCCCGACCGGGGTTAGTTTGTCCCGCGTGCTTCTACAGCGCCGCGCGTCTTGTCAGCCGCACAAGGAACGCTGTAGCACTTTGAATTTGCTGCATGTTTTTCCTTTGGCCAATCGATTACGATTCAAGGAAACATGCAGCAAGGAGATTTTCCCGCGCCGCAAGCTACACGGCGGGCGCAAGCCGTCGAACATAGAATCTGGTGTCGACGCCCATGACCGGAAAGCCAATCGACAGGTCATCCTTGCTGATCTCGGCAAACCCGTTCTTCTCGTAGAAACGATGCGCGGCAAGGAACTTGTCGCTCGTGCCGAGAAAGACAGCCGCGATTTTCCGCTGCTCGGCATGGGCAAGCTGTCTCTCGAGCAGCCGCGCTGCCACGCCATGACCGCGGCCACGGAAATCGGGAGCGACGAACATCTTGCGGAGCGCCGCTTGAGAACCGCCGATATCCCTGAGACCAAGGGTACCGACGATCCGGTCGCCGATGGTGGTAACCCCGAAATCTCCGTTCCCGCTTTGATAGAAGTCGGCGATCGAGCGAAGATCCGGTTGATCGTCGATGGTGATGGCAATGCCGAATTCCTCGCGCTGGATCGGCAAAATGACGTCGATGACACCCTGCTCATCCGCCGTTGCAAAGCGCCGGATTTCCACCGCTCCCGTCATGGCACCCTTCCCTCCACGGACCTCGGCTCCGCTCAGTCGGTCGTGGGCCTTATGCCTGCGTGCCGCCGACGGTGATCTGATCCATTCTGAGATGCGGTTGGCCAACACCGACCGGCACCCACTGGCCGGCCTTGCCGCAATTGCCGATGCCGGTATCGAGCTTGCTGTCGTTGCCGACCATCGTCACCCGCTTCATCGCGTCCGGTCCATTGCCGATCAGCATCGCCCCCTTGACGGGCGCACCGACCTTGCCGTTCTCGATCAGATAGGCTTCGGTGCAGCCGAACACGAACTTGCCGGAGGTGATGTCCACCTGGCCGCCGCCAAAGGAGACGGCGTAGACGCCCTTCTTAACCGAAGCGATGATCTCCTCTGGCGTGCGATCGCCGGAAAGCATGTAAGTGTTGGTCATGCGGGGCATCGGGACATGTGCGTAGCCCTGCCGGCGGCCATTTCCGGTGGGCTCCATGCCCATCAGCCGTGCATTCTGCCGGTCCTGCATATAGCCGACCAATTTCCCGTCCTCGATCAGGACGTTGTAGCCGGACGGAGTGCCCTCATCGTCGACTGAAATAGAACCGCGCCGCGCCTCGATCGTGCCGTCATCGACAACGGTGACCCCCTTTGCGGCCACCTGCTCGCCGAGGAGGCCCGCGAAAGCTGACGTCTTCTTGCGGTTGAAATCGCCCTCGAGCCCGTGACCGACCGCTTCATGCAGCATCACGCCGGGCCAGCCGGAGGCGAGCACGACGTCCATCGTGCCCGCCGGAGCATCGATGGCTTCGAGGTTGACGAGCGCCTGCCGCAACGCTTCGTCGGCGCCGCGCTTCCAGTTCTCTTCCGTGACGAAGTCGCCGAACCCGCGCCGTCCGCCGATGCCGAACGATCCGGTTTCCTGCCGGTCGCCATCGCCGACGACGACCGAGATGTTGATGCGGGTCATCGGTCTCACGTCATGGACGCGGTGACCGTCGGAACGCAGGATATTGACCACCTGCCAACTGGCGGAGATCGAGGCGGTCACCTGCCGCACCTTGGGATCCCTGGCGCGCAGATAGGCGTCGACCTCCTGCAGCAAGGCAACCTTGGCCTCGAAGGTCGGTTCGCCGATCGGGTTCTCGTCGCCGTAGAGCTTCTTGTTGGTGCGCTGGGGGGCTGCGGCATAGGAACCGGCATAGCCGCGCGTCACCTGACCGACGGCGTCGGCGGCCCTGCGCAGGGCAGCAAGCGACAGTTCGCCGGCATGCGCGTAGCCGACCGATTCACCCGCCACGGCGCGCAGGCCGAAGCCCTGGTCGGTGTTGAAGCTGCCACCCTTGAGGCGGCCGTTGTCGAACGAAAGGACCTCGGCTTGCGCATGCTCGAGAAAGAGCTCGCCGTCGTCGGCGCCAGCAAGCGTCTCGGACAGAACCTTACGGACCGTCGCCTCGTCCGCATCGAAGAGGCTTATCAGATCGGTGTTCATGGTCGTCCGCTCCCGCTGGTTCAAGGTCCTGAGCCTCCATTTAGGAAGCACAGGGCCGCAAGCCAAGGAAATTTTCAGGAAACGGAAGCATTCCAGCCGTCGAGAAGCTTGACCTCTTCGACGCCGGTAAAGCGAGCGATGCGGTCAAGCTCGGCAGCAAGCTTTTCCATGCGGCCCGAAGAGGCCCTGACGCCCGGCTCCAGCCAGAGGCGGCGGACATCGAGTCGTCCAAGCTTTCGGTCTGCTTTCATATCGATGCGGCCGATCAGCCGATCACCTTCAATTAACGGAAAGACGTAGTAGCCGTATTCGCGCTTCGCCTCCGGCACAAAAACTTCGATTCGATAAAAGAAGCCGAAAAGTCGCTCCGTTCGATTGCGATCACGCAGCAAGGGATCGAAAGGGCTGAGAACGCGGATGCGTGCCGGCGGCTCGGTGATGTCGCCGAAGTCGTCGGGGAAGCCGGAGAAGGCATAGGACGGGCGCGGCTTACCGCCATTGGCGGATTCGACCAGAACGTCGCAAAGCTCGTCCCGATGTGCGGCAACCCAGGCTTTCGCCTCATCCGGCGACACCAGGTCCCAGAAGGCGGCGATTTCTCCATGGGTCGCGAAGCCCAGCCGGTCGAGAGCGCTGCGGCAAGCCCAGTCGACGAATTCCTCGTGGCTCACCTCCCCCTGATAGTGATGCGGGGGAATGACGCGTTCCGTGAGGTCGTAAACTTTCTGGAAGTTCTCCCGCCGGGCAATCGCCAGCTTGCCTTGGCGCCAGAGCACCTCGAGCGCCGTCTTCGACGGGTGCCAGTTCCACCAGCCGCCGGATTCGTGACTGTCCGCCTTGAGATCGCGGGCCATCACCGCACCGTTGTTGACGATCCGTTCGTAAGTCTCGTCGCAGCCGTCGTCGAACCCCTCGCCCCGCCATTTGCGCCAGCGCTCGCGCAGCGTTTCGCTCTCCCATTTGAAGCGATGTTTCCAGTAGACAAAAAAGGTGCTCGGAATGATCGAGGCATCATGAGTCCAGTGCTCGAAAAGCTCGCCATCCTTCTCCAGCAACTCGGTCAGATGTTCGCGGCGGTAGGTCTGGTTGCGCGAAAAGAGAATCTGGTGATGGGCCCGCTCGACCGTTGCGATGCTGTCAACCTGGACGAAGCCGAGATCGCTAATGAGTTTCAGCAGCCCGTCCTTGCCGAGCGCGCGATGCGGCGCGGCGGTGAGGCCCTGTTTCGCGAGGAAGATGCGCCGGGCATCGCGATTGGAGAGGCGAATCGTCATAGCAGGAGAGTAGGCTTTTATTCCCATTTTTCAAATACGGTTGTGCGAATGGCCGGCTGCATTGCCCTTCCCGATCGACTTGCCCTATAGAGCCACCACGCAAACTGCGAGGGACAAGGCTTGGATATTCGCTTTACCGATTGCTCGGTCAGCTTCGGCGAACGGGTCGCGCTTCATCCTCTGACACTCGCTCTCGACGAACGACGGATCGGCATTATCGGCCTCAACGGCTCCGGCAAGACCACCTTCGCGCGGCTGATCAACGGGCTCGTCAAGCCGAGCAAAGGCCGGGTAACGGTCAACGGGCTCGATACGGTCAAGGACGACAGGGCCGTCCTCGCCGAGGCAGGCTTCATCTTCCAGAATCCGCAGCACCAGTTGATCATGCCGATCGTCTCGGACGATATCGCATTCGGGTTGAAGAATCGCGGCCTGCCTGCACAGGAGATCGCCGCGCGGACCGAGGCGGCGCTGACGCGGTTCGGAGTGACCCACCTTGCGAGGCGCCGTGTACATGAGCTTTCGGGCGGGGAAACGCAGCTCGTCGCCATGGCCAGCGTCGTCGTCACCGGTCCGAAGATCCTGATCCTCGACGAACCAACCAACCAGCTCGACCTCCGCAACCGCCGCATGGTCGCCAACACGATCGACGCACTCGACGAGGACACGGTCGTCATCACCCATGACCTCGAGCTCGTCGAAGGCGTCGAGAGGCTGTTGCTCTTCCACGAGGGACGGCTGCTTGCCGACGGGCCGCCCGCCGAAACGATCAAGCGCTATCACGAGGTGGCGGGATGCTGACAAGCCTCTATGTGGAGGGCAGAAGCTGGTTTCACCGCCTGCCGGTGCGGGCGAAGCTTCTTGCTCTTCTGGTTCTCAGCCTCGCGCTCTTCGCGACGCAATCGCTCTATCTGCTTGCACCCGCCTTCCTGCTCTGCGGGTGGCTCTACTTCTCGCTCGGCCTGACGTTCCGCCAGGCTCTCGCGCGAATCGGTTTCCTTTTCTTCACCATACTCGTCCTGGCCGCTATCAACCTTTTCCTTCTTCCTGTCGCCGAGGTCGCCGCGCTGCTGCTGCGGCTGATGGCGCTCGTGCTTTTCGCCGCCGCGGTTACCGCGACGACGACAATCGGCGCCTTCATGGACGAGGTCACTTTCCTCGTGAAGCCGTTCGAGCGCCTTGGCCTACTGCGTGCTGCCGACGTCAGCCTTGCGCTCGGCCTCGTACTGCGTTTCGTTCCTGATATCTTCGCCCGATACGAGGCAATCCGCGAGGCGCATCGCGCGCGCGGGCTGCCGATACGGCCACTGACGATTATCGGGCCGCTCATCATCCTGACGCTCAAAGATGCGGATACGATTGCCGCAGCCATTGACGCTCGCGGATTTCGCCGGCAATGAATTCGCGCTTTCTAATAAAAGGGTAAGACCGTATGAACACCAGAGATCTCGTCCTCATCGCGCTCTTTGCCGCGATCGTTGTGGTACTCGGCCTCATTCCGCCGATCACGCTCGGCTTCATCCCTGTTCCAATCACGGCGCAATCGATGGGCGTGATGCTTGCCGGCTGCATCATCGGCGCGAAGCGCGGTGCGCTCGCCTTCCTGCTGTTCGTCCTCCTCGTCGCCATTGGCCTGCCTGTGCTTTCCGGCGGGCGCGGCGGCCTGGCTGTTCTGGCCGGCCCCTCTGGCGGCTTCATCCTCGGCTGGGCGGTCGCGGCGTTTGTCACCGGCCTCGTCGCCGAACGTTTCGTTCATGAAGGCCAGCGGGAAATCCGCCAGTTCGTCGGGTTCTTCCTCGCTTCGGTCATCGGCGGCATTGTCGTCCTCTACGCGATCGGCGTGCCGTGGCTGTCTGCCGTTTCTGGAACACCGCTTCTTACCGCGGCGACAGGCTCGCTCATCTTTATCCCGGGCGATCTGCTGAAAGCCGCGATCGCCACGCTCGCCGCCCGCGCCGTCTACGCCG
The DNA here is from genome assembly GCF_030124325.1 of Sinorhizobium sp. 8-89. Classification (GTDB taxonomy): domain Bacteria; phylum Pseudomonadota; class Alphaproteobacteria; order Rhizobiales; family Rhizobiaceae; genus Sinorhizobium. Next base: position 363,334 of record NZ_JASKLR010000001.1, on the reverse strand, counting down.
GCTATCCGCTGCTGCCGGCCCGCGCCTGAAGCGATGCCGCTCGCCGAAGCAATCATGCGTCATGCGGTGAGCCGCCCGCACGATCCCGCCTTCCGCATCGAAGGCCGGATTTTTACTTTCGGACAACTTGCCGCCGACGCAAGCAGCATTCTCGGCTTGATTGAACAATGGGTGCCCGCCAGGGCGGGTGGAAGTATTCTGTCAGATCGGGCGCGACTGATCGCAATTCAAAGCGGCAACCACCCGCTCTTTCCCGCCGCCTTCGTCGCCGCGACCGCAGGCGGCAATTGCGCCGCGCTCATCGATCCGCATCTGCCAACGGCCACGCGCCGGCGAATGGTAGAGCAATTGCGGCCCGATATCGTCATTCATACGGAGGGCGATGCGCTGCGGCTCGAACGGCCGGCGACTGGCGAAACCGCGCTCTTCGAGACTGCGACCGAGGGCTTCCGCCCCATTCCTGTTGGCAAAGACGGCGAACCTTTCCTCATCGTTTTCACGTCCGGCACCACGGGAGAGCCGAAGGCGATCATCCGCGATCGCCGCTCCTGGCGTCTCAGCCTCGAAACAGGGCGATACTTTTTTGACGTCGGAGCGGAGACGACGACCTATGCGCCCGGTCCGCTCGCGCATGGACTGACGCTTTACGCGCTTGCGGAAACTCTGAAGGCAGGCGCGGAATTCGTCGGTGCCCGGCATTTCGACCCACGGCACGCAATGGCGACCATCTCAGCCGGGAAGGTCAAGCGGCTCGTGCTGGTGCCGACAATGCTGCGACGGCTCTGCGAACAGGCAGAGGGCACCACACTGCCCTCCGTCGAAGCGATCACCGTTGCCGGAGCCAAGCTCACGCCTGCGGACCGGAAGGCGGCGAGCCTTGCCTTTCCCGAGTCACGGATGATCGAATATTACGGCGCTTCCGAACTGGGCTTCATCAGCGTCGCCGATGCGTCAGACAGTCTCGCCCCGACTGCGGTCGGCAAGGCGTTCCCCGGCGTTCGTCTCGCGATCCTTGATGAGACGGGAAACGATCTTCCCGCGGGAGAGATCGGTACGATCTTCGTCGAAAGCGCGCTCATCTCCGATGGCTATATTGCTGGCGGCGACGGCGTGGGCTTTTCCCGGAACGGCAATCTCGCAACGGTCGGCGATCTCGGCTTCCTTGATCCCGACGGCACGCTGCACCTCATCGGCCGCGCCGGCGGCATGGTGCTTTCCGGTGGTAACAACATTTATCCGTCCGAGGTCGAGGCCGCGATCATGGCTGCCGGCGAAGTCCGCGCCGTCTCGGTCCTGGGTCTCGATCACCCCGACCTCGGCGCCGAGCTCGCGGCGGTCGTCCAGCCGCGCGGAGATGCATTCGACCATAGGGCGCTGCAGCGCCATCTTGATGCCGCCCTGCCGCGCTACAAGCATCCGCGCAAGATCTGGCTCTGCCGTGACATGCCGATGACGGCCTCCGGCAAGATTGCCACCAAGGAGCTCCGGCAATGGATCGCGGAGGGGAACGGTGCCCTTGAACGCCTCGTCTGATCCGGCACGCATACCCGTCATCATCGCCGCCCTGCGGACGCCGATCGGCCGCGTGAACGGCAGTCTGGGCAAAATTGAGCCGGCCACGCTTGCCGCGCCGCTGATTGCCCGGATCATCACGGACATGGGCATCGACGGCGATGAAATAGACGACGTGCTCATTGGCAATGCCGCCAACAGCGCCGGCAACCTCGCGCGACTTGCCGCGCTCGAAGCCGGCCTGCCCGTCGCCATTCCGGGCGTGACGGTCGACCGGCAATGCGGCTCGGGGCTGGAAGCCGTTACACTCGCAGCGCGGCAAATTCAGGCCGGCGCAGGACGGTTCTATCTTGCCGGCGGCAGCGAAAGCGCCAGCCGCGCCCATATCCGCCTTCGCCCGCCGCTTGTACCCGACGAGGAGCTGCAGCCAGTGAAGCGCGCGCGGATGGCGCCCGATTCCATCGGCGACCCGGATATGGGCGTCGCTGCCGAGAATGTCGCCACCGCCTGCGGCATCTCCCGCGAAAGGCAGGACCGGTTCGCGCTGGAAAGCCACCGACGCGCCGTCGCGGCCGCGGCGGCCGGCAGGTTCCAGCGCGAGATCGTGCCGGTGTCAACGCCGACGGGTCTCGTCTCCAGCGATGAATGCCCCCGGGCAAACGCAGCCGCCGAGACGCTTGCCCGGCTGAAGCCGGTTTTCGTCAAAGACGGCACCGTGACCGCCGGCAATGCCTGCCCGATCAATGACGGAGCTGCCATGGTACTGCTGACGAACCTCGCCGAGGCACGCCGGCTTGGGGTTCCATTTGCCCTGGAATTCGTCGACGCGACGGCGGCGGGCGTGCATCCTGGCCTGCTCGGGCTCGGACCCGTCCCGGCGATGGCGAAGCTTCGTGCGCGCAACCCGGCGCTCGACCTCGACGACATCGAGTTCATCGAATTCAACGAGGCTTTCGCCTCACAGGTTCTGGGCAGTCTCGACCAGCTCGATATCGCGCCGGCCCGCGTCAATCGCGACGGCGGCGCGATTGCGCTCGGACATCCCTACGGCGCGTCGGGGGCAATCCTCATCGTCCGGCTGTTTTCGCAGATGCTTGCGGCCCCCTCCGAAGCCGAGGGCCTGGCAATGATGGGGATCGGCGGCGGCATGGGCGTCGTTGCTCACTTCCGTAGCCTTCGGCTGGATCAGACGAGATAGCCGGTCAGCCATTCGCGTGTGGCGGCAGGCAGGGGCACAGGCGCATGGCGAGCGGGATCAACCGCCACCCAGACGATCTCGACCTCGGCGACGAGCTGGCCGCCAGCCTCGACACGTACCGCAAAACTCACTGAACTGCCGCCGATCTTCGAGACGTTGACGATGAAACGGGCGGGTTCGTCATAGCGCAGGCCACGATGAAAGAGGCAGGCCGATCGGCGCACGAGATAGGCGGGCTCGTTCCTGACGGTCGGCCGATGGCGCCAGAGGCCGGACAAGGCGGCCTCGGCATGCGCGTAATAGGCCGCATTGTGCATATGGCCGTGCATGTCTATATCGCGAAACGGAATGCGGATTTCCGTAACATTTTCCCGTTGCGTGCCGTCCATGCGAGGCCCTCACGATGCGTTCTTCCTTGGTTAGACAGTTTGGCGATCCCGGACAAGTCATCGCGCTCGTAGATGTCGATCGTGCCACGCCGGGAACCGGGGAAGTCGAGATCGCCGTGTCGCTTTCGGCCATCAACCCCTCGGACCTGATCCCCGTCACCGGCGCCTACAGCGCACGCACGGTCCTGCCCTTCGTTCCCGGTTTCGAGGGCGTCGGGGTAATCAGCCGCGTCGGGGCTGGCGCACAAGGTCTGCAACCGGGAGATCGGGTCATCCCCATCGGCGCAAGCGGTCTGTGGCAGCAGTTTCTCGTCCGCCCGGCCGAATGGTGCTTTTCCGTCCCGGACGACATCGACGACGCACAGGCTGCCACAAGCTACGTCAACCCGCTTACGGCATTGCGGCTCGTCGAGCAGTTGCAGGAACATTTCGGCTCTCTCAAGGGCCGCAGCGTCGGTGTCACCGCGGCGGGCTCCGCGATTGGCGGAATGCTGCTGCGTCTGCTCGCTCTCGAAGACCTGACGACAACCGCCATCGTCCGAAGCGAAAAGAGCGTGAGCCGCCTCGGCGATGTGCACCGGATCGTTGTCGCAGACGGCAACAGCCTTCCGCCACGGCTCGCTTTCGACGCCGTGCTCGATGCCGTCGGCGGGACCTTGGCGGGCGAACTGATCACGCGTTCCGTCCAATCCGGCGGGATCTTCCTGCAGTACGGCGCTCTAGGCGGCGTGCCGGTGCCGCAATCGGCAATCAGTGGCCGCCCCGACGTCCGTTTCGCCTTCCTGTGGCTTAGAACCTGGGTGCATTCGGTCGGCCGCGATGCACTCGAAGCGGCCTTTGCGCGAAGCTTTGCGGGTTTGCGCGACGGGTTATTTGCGAGCCCGATCGCCGCCACCTATCCCCTGAGCCGTCTCGCCGAAGCGCTGGCGTACCAAGCGAACCCGCTCCGCGCCGGCAAGATCCTGCTGGATCCGCGTTGTTGAAAATCGGCACTTTCACGATCTGCACCATGGACCTCTGGCAGTTCACGCACTAGTTTTCCGGCATGACCACGTTTCTCTACGAAAACCCGGTCTTTCTGGAGCACAAGGTTCCCGAGGGGCATCCCGAGCGGCCGGACCGGCTGAGGGCGCTGAACCTTGCGCTCGACCATCCGAATTTTGCCGAACTTAAACGGGTCGAGGCGTCCAAGGGCAGCGAGGACCTCGTCCTGCTCGCCCATCCGGAACAGCACCTGAGGTCGATCGTCAGGGAGATTCCCGAGGAGGACATAAACCAGCTCGAGGCTGACACATACGCGAGCCCGCAGAGCCTTGTCGCGGCGCTGACCGCTATTGGCGGTGCCGTCGCGGCGGTCGATGCCGTTTTCGCCGGCGAGGCGGACAACGCCTTCGTCGCCGCGCGCCCGCCGGGACACCACGCGGAGAAGAACAAGGCGATGGGTTTCTGCTTCTTCAACACGGTCGCGATCGCCGCCCGTCATGCGCAGAAGGCACATGGGGCCGAGCGCATCGCGATCGTCGATTGGGACGTCCACCACGGCAATGGTACGCAGGACATTTTCTGGGACGACCCGTCGGTGCTCTTCTGCTCGACCCATCAGATGCCGCTCTATCCCGGCACCGGCGCGAAGGACGAGACGGGCATAAAGCACAACATCGTCAACGCCCCACTCTCGCCGAACAGCGGCAGCGAGCATTTCCGCGACGCGTTCCGGACACGGGTACTGAATGCACTTGATGATTTCCGTCCCGACTTCGTGCTGATTTCCGCCGGCTTCGATGCCCATCACCGAGATCCGCTGGCTCAGATCAACCTTGTGGCGGAGGATTTCGACTGGGCAACCGGTCGCCTCATGGAAATCGCCGGCAGAAGCGCCGGCAACCGTGTCGTCAGCCTGCTCGAGGGCGGCTATGACCTGCAGGGGCTCGCCGAATCGGCGGGTATGCATACTCTGAGATTGATGAGAGGGTAATTGATGACCACCACCGCGCAACAGGACGTTTCCACCCTCTCCTTCGAGCAGGCCGTCGAAGAGCTGGAGCGTATCGTCTCGGCGCTTGAACGCGGCGACGTCGCGCTCGACAAGTCGATCGAGATCTATGAACGCGGCGAGGCGCTGAAGAAGCATTGCGAGATGCTCTTGAAGGCCGCCGAGGACCGCATCGAGAAAATCCGCCTCGACCGCGCCGGCAAGCCGCAGGGCGTGGAACCGCTCGACGCCGAATAGTGAACAACGAGACGTTGCCGGTTTGCTGCCCTCGTCCGGCCAGCCGGCCACCTTCTCCCTCGCAAGCGGGCTAAGCTGCTCCTGTGGCGTTTCGACCTGTGAGAAACGCCACAGGATCGCGAAACGCTGCGTCTCCCGATTGTTGCTACCGGACCGGCAGCATTGAGGATAGTCTCGACCTGTACGCCACCAACCGGAGTGATCGCCATGTCCTTCTTTCCTGGTCCAGATCCGCTCGCCGGCGACAAGCCGGCCTGCGACGCCATCGAGCATCTCATCATTCCGCGCACCAGCGACATCGGAGGTCTTCAGGTTCGTCGGGCGCTGCCGACCGCAAGGCGCCGCCTCGTGGGTCCGTTCATTTTCTTTGACCGGATGGGGCCGGCACTGCTTCGGGCCGGTCAGGCAATCGACGTGCGCCCGCATCCGCATATCGGCCTTTCGACCGTGACCTACCTCTTCGACGGCGAGATCAAGCATCGCGACAGCCTCGGTACCGAAATGGTGATCCGCCCCGGAGACGTGAACCTGATGACCGCTGGCCGCGGCATCGTGCATTCCGAACGCTCCCCGGAGAACCAGCGCGGCCTTGAACGTTCGCTGTCCGGGCTGCAAACCTGGCTGGCACTCCCCGACGACAGGGAGGAAATCGACCCGATCTTCACGCACACCGAAGAACGCTTGCTGCCGCACCTTGCCGACGGCGGCGTACGCGCACGCGTGGTCCTCGGCCGTTTCGAGGGCGCGGCGTCACCCGTCTCCACTTTCACCGACACGATCTATGTGGATCTCGCGATCGAAGCGGGCAAAAGCGCCCCCTTCGCGGCCAATTGGGAAGAGCGTGCGCTCTACATCCTCTCCGGCGAAGCGATCATCGCCGGCGATCACTTTGCCGACAACCAGCTGCTCGTCTTCCGCCCCGGCGATGAAATCACGGTAACCGCCGGTCCCGCGGGCTGTCATATCATGCTGTTCGGCGGCGCTGCTCTCGGCTCGCCGCGCCACATCTGGTGGAATTTCGTTTCCTCGTCGAAGGAACGGATCGACAAGGCGAAGGAAGAATGGCGCACCGGGCGGTTCGACATAGTGCCGGGGGATGAGGAAGAGTTCATACCTTTGCCCGAAAGCTAATTTTCGTTAAGCTCTTGGTTGAAGTCGCAGGAAAGCCTAATTTTGCATTCAACGGCGATTGCGTCTAAAGATCCGTTCCGAAGAACACCATCAACAATTCGCGCGCCCCTCCGGCGCGCATGAGGCATGCAGCGTGACACAACTGCCAACCAATCCTATGCCGGCGACGCCCTTGCTTGATCAGGTTAAGTTCCCCGACGATCTCAAGAAGATCGACGAGAAGGATCTGCCGCAACTGGCAAGCGAATTGCGCGCGGAAATGATCGATGCGGTGTCGCGTACCGGGGGCCATCTCGGCGCCGGCCTCGGTGTCGTCGAACTGACGATCGCGATTCACAAGATTTTCGACACGCCGCATGATCGGCTGATCTTCGACGTCGGCCATCAGTGCTATCCGCACAAGATCCTGACTGGACGGCGCGACCGCATCCGCACGCTACGCCAGGAAGGCGGCCTTTCCGGCTTCACGCGGCGCGCCGAAAGCGAGTACGACCCCTTCGGCGCGGCGCATTCCTCGACGTCGATCTCCGCGGGGCTTGGCATGGCGGTCGCCGCCGATCTCGACGGCAAGAGCCGCAACGTGATCGCCGTGATCGGCGACGGCGCGCTCTCCGCCGGCATGGCTTACGAAGCGCTGAACAATGCCGGCGCGCTGGATGCACGCCTCATCGTCATCCTCAACGACAACGACATGTCGATCGCGCCACCGACCGGCGCCATGAGCGCCTATCTCGCGCGGCTTGCCTCGGGGCGCACCTATATGGGCATCCGCGAGGTCGGCAAGAAGCTGACGGCCTATCTCGGCAAGTCGGTCGACCGGGCGCTCACCCGCGCCGTCGAGCATGCTCGCGGCTATGTAACCGGAGGCACTCTCTTCGAGGAGATGGGTTTCTACCATATCGGCCCGATCGACGGTCATTCCTTCGACCATCTGCTGCCCGTCCTGCGCAATGTCCGGGATAATGCCAAGGGACCGGTGCTGATCCATGTGGTCACGCAGAAGGGCAAGGGCTATCCGCCGGCAGAAGCTGCGGCCGACAAATATCACGGCGTCAACAAGTTCGACGTGATTACCGGTGCGCAGGCGAAGGCGAAACCGAATGCGCCGGCCTACACCTCCGTGTTTGCGGAAGCGCTTATCCAGGAAGCGAGCCTTGACGACAAGATCGTCGCCATCACCGCGGCGATGCCGTCCGGCACCGGTCTCGACAAGTTCATGGCCGTGCACCCGTCGCGTTGCTTCGATGTGGGCATCGCCGAGCAGCACGCCGTGACCTTCGCGGCGGGGCTTGCGGCGGAAGGCTACAAGCCTTTCGCGGCGCTCTATTCCACGTTCCTTCAGCGCGCCTACGACCAGGTCGTCCATGACGTGGCAATCCAGGGACTGCCCGTCCGCTTCCCGATCGATCGCGCCGGCTTTGTCGGCGCCGATGGACCGACGCACGCCGGCTCCTTCGATACGACCTACCTCGCCACTCTTCCGGGCTTCGTGGTGATGGCGGCCGCCGACGAGGCGGAACTGAAACATATGGTGCGCACCGCTGCCTCCTATGACGAAGGCCCGATTTCCTTCCGCTACCCCCGCGGCGAAGGCGTCGGCGTCGAACTCCCGGAACGCGGCGAGATCCTGCAGATCGGCAAGGGCCGCATCGTCAAGCAAGGATCGAAGATTGCCCTGCTTTCGTTCGGTACGCGGCTTGCCGACTGTCTGGTGGCGGCCGAGGACTTGGACGCTGCCGGTCTCTCGACGACAGTTGCCGATGCCCGCTTCGCAAAGCCCCTCGACTACGATCTCATCCGCCAGCTTGCGCGTCATCATGAAGTGCTGATCACCATCGAAGAGGGCGCCATCGGCGGCTTTGCGAGTCACGTGCTGCAGTTCCTTGCCCTGGACGGGCTGCTCGATGGCGGACTCAAGGTGCGGCCGATGGTGATGCCGGATATCTGGATGGAACAGGCGAAACCCGAAGCTATGTATGCCGCGGCCGGACTCGACCGGGCCGGCATCGTCTCGACCGTCTTCAAGGCCCTCGGCCAGAAGCATGCGGTCGACCTCGGGGCGGCTGGCTGAGACCTTCTCGGTCACACGCCTCAACGAAGAGACGACGCCAAGGCGCGATGAGACAGCATGTCCGATGAAGCCAAGATATCCCTCCGCCTTGACCAGTTGCTGCTCAACAGCGGCCTCGTTGCCAGCCGCGCCCGTGCGCGCGATGCCATCCAGCGCGGTACCGTCAAGGTCGATGGCCGCACCGTCACCAAGCCCGCCGCCACCTTCGTCGAAGGCGTCGCGATTACCATAGATGATCCGGCGCAGGCCTATGTTTCCCGAGCGGCGCTGAAGCTCGTCGCCGCCCTCGACCATTTCGGCCTCGACCCGTTGGGGCAGACCTGCATCGATATCGGCGCCTCGACCGGCGGCTTCACCGAGGTTCTGCTCACGCGTGGTGCCGGCCATGTCATCGCCGTCGACGTCGGCCATGGACAGATGCATCCGCGCATTGCGGCAGATCCGCGCGTTACCAATATCGAAGGGCTGAACGCCCGGGCGATGACCGTGGCCGACATCGGGGATCATGCGATCACCTTCGTCGTTTCCGACGTCTCCTTCATCTCGTTGAAACTGGCACTCCCGCCCGCGCTCCGCATGGCCGAACCCGGCGCGCACTGCGTTCTGCTCGTCAAGCCGCAATTCGAGGCCGGGCGCGAGGCGATCAGCAAGGCCGGGCTACTCAAGGATCCCGAGAGCGCCCCGGCGGTGGCTAAGGAGTTGGAGCGCTGGCTTGTGGAGGACATGGGCTGGCAGAGCCTCGGCCTCATCCCCTCCCCCATCGCCGGTGGCGACGGGAACGCGGAATTCCTTCTTGCCGGGGTGAAGCCATGAGCACGCAAACGGTCACGATCACCCGTCTCGGCGCACAGGGCGACGGCATCGCGCAGACCGAAGCCGGGGCGATCTATGCGCCGTTCACGCTACCCGGCGAGACCATAGCGCTCGCCGTCAACAAGGCGCACGGCACGCTGATCTCGGTGAAGGAGGCCTCCCCCGACCGGGCCGAGCCGAAGTGTCGTCACTTCGGCCCTGACGGCATCAACGGCACCTGCGGCGGCTGTACGCTCCAGCACGCATCTGACGACCTTTATCACGCCTTCAAGCGCAATCTCGTTATCGATGCCCTGAAGTCGAAGGGGTTAACGCCGGAGGTGGCGCCGCTGGTCATTGCCCGTCCAGGCGAGCGCCGGCGCGTCGTCTTCACTGTGCGGCAAACCGAAAAAGAATTGCTGCTCGGCTTCAACCAGGCGGAAAGCCATCACATCGTGGCGATCAGCGAATGTCCGATCACGAGCCCGGGCATCGTCTCCCGGCTCGCGACCGTTCGCAAGATCGCGGCCGCGATGGCGTCAAGCGCCGAGCCGTTCCGCATCACGGTGCTTGAAACCAATTCCGGCCTCGATCTCGCCTTTGAGGGCGTCAAGCTCGGCGACAGAGAGCGTCGCCTGACGGTCGAGGCTGTGTTGGCCGAGCGGGGCATTGCGCGCGTCAGTCTCAATGGCGAGATCATCGTCGAGCCCATAAAGCCGGTGATAAACTTTGGCAGCGTTGCCGTGTCACCGCCGCCGGGAAGTTTTACCCAGGCGACGCGGCCTGCCGAAGAAGCGATGGCAAGGCTGGTGCTCGAGCATGTCGGTAAGGCCAAACACGTCGCCGATCTTTTCTCCGGCATCGGCACCTTCGCCCTGAGGATCGCGCAGAGGGCGCGCGTGCATGCCGTCGAGGGCGACGACAAGGCGTTGAAAGCGCTAGATTTTGCCGCGCGCAACACGCAAGGCCTGAAGCCGGTGACGATCGAGAAGCGCGACCTATTCCGCCGGCCCATGATGGCACAGGAATTGAAGGCCTATGATGCGGTCGTGTTCGACCCGCCGCGCGCCGGCGCCGAAGCTCAATGCCGTGAACTCGCCCGCTCGGGCGTCAAGAAGATTGCGGCCGTTTCGTGCAATCCCGTGACGCTTGCCCGCGATCTCGCAATTCTCACCGCTGCGGGCTATCGGATCACGTCCGTGACGCCGATCGATCAGTTTCTCTGGTCGGCGCATGTGGAAGCGGTCGCGACCCTCGAAAAACCCCAGAAATGACGGAGGCCCGGCAGATGCCGGGCCTCCTTTTGGTTCATGTCTAGCCTGATCAGGCTGCGCGGCGCCGGTAGCTTGCGGCGCTCGAATGGGCCGCCTGCGTCTCACCGAGATTGAACTGGGCGAGCAATGCGTTGAGCGCGGCAGCCTCCTGGGCGAGACCGTGGCTTGCCGCCGTCTGTTCCTCGACCATCGCCGCGTTCTGTTGCGTGCCCTGATCCATGGTGTTGACGGCCGTGTTGATTTCCTGAAGACCCGTCGACTGCTCGCGCGTCGCGGTCACGATCGCGCTTACATGCTTGTTGATCTCCTGCACCTCGGCAACGATCGCTTCCAGTGCCCGGCCAGTGTCGCCGACCAGCGTCACGCCGGAGCGTACCTGGTCGCCGGAGGTCGTGATCAGCGCCTTGATTTCCTTCGCGGCGTTGGCCGAACGCTGGGCAAGTTCGCGCACTTCCTGGGCGACGACGGCAAAGCCCTTGCCGGCCTCGCCCGCACGGGCCGCCTCGACGCCGGCGTTGAGCGCCAGGAGATTGGTCTGGAAGGCAATGTCGTCGATGACCCCGATGATGTTGGAGATTTCGCCGGACGACTTCTCGATCGCATGCATCGCCTGCACGGCGTTCTGCACGACTTCGCCGGACTTCTCGGCGCCGGCGCGAGTGCGGGCGACGAGCGCGCCGACCTCTTCAGCGCGGTGAGCGGAATCCTTGACGGTCGTAGTGATCTCCTCGAGCGCAGCGGCCGTCTCTTCGACGGACGCTGCCTGCTGCTCGGTGCGGCGGGCAAGATCGTCGGCAGCCGAGCGGATCTCGCTGGCGCCGGCATCAATCGCTCGGGCGTTGACGCCAACCGCGCGGAGCGTGTCGTGCAGCTTGGCGACCGAATTGTTGAAATCGGCTCTCAGGCGATCGAGACGATCGGCAAAGGGGCTGTCGATGCGGAAGGCGAGATCGCCGTTGGCGAGCCGGTCGAGGCCGGTCGCAAGCGCGTCGACCGCGTGCTGTACTTCCGCCGCATCGCGTGCCGTCTGGGCCTCGCGGTCCAGACGCTCGCGCTCGGTGAGCGACCGCGTGGCGTCCGCTTCATCTTCGAGCCGCGCCCGCTCGACGGCATTTGTGCGGAAGACGGCAACGGCCGCAGCCATCGAGCCGATCTGGTCAGGGCGCCCCTCGCAGGGGATTTCGACGTCGATATTGCCGGCGGCAAGCTTTTCCATGGTGCCGGTCATTTCCGTGATCGGCCGGATGACCAGGCGGCTGAGCAGCGTCGCAAGGAAAGCGATCATGACGCCAACGGCGAGGATCGTCGCGACGGTGGCGGCGACGCGGAACTGGCTGATTGCCGAGTAGGCGACGTCCGCGTCCACGACGAAGCCGACATACCAGTCGACCGAAGGGAGCCCCTTGACCGGAACGAAGCTGACCAGCATCGGCTTGCCGTCGAGTTCGGTGTTCATGATGCCGCTGCCGATCTTCGGCGTGTCGACGGGAAAAGCATCGACAAGCGTCTTCGTTACCAGCTTGGCATTCGGATGGACAAGGATCTGGCCGTCCTTGTTGGCGAGGAACGCGAAGCCTTCGCCACCGACGTCGATCGCATTGACCATGGAAACCAGGGTCTTCAGCGAGAAGTCGCTGCCGGCGACGCCATAGAGCTTGCCCTGATGCTTGACCGGCACCGCCGCGCTGATGATCAGATCGCCGCTGGAGGCGTCGATGTAGGGTTCGGTGAGCACGCGGGCGTCGGCCTTTACCGCCTGCTGATACCACGGACGCTGCCGCGGATCGTAGCCTTCGGGCATTGGTGTTTCGGGCCAGGTGATGAACTTGCCGCTTTCGTTGCCGACATAGGTGGAGATGAACTCGGCGGTGAGAACATCGTTCTTCAGAACCGGCTGGACACCGGCGTCGTCACCAACGCGACCGACAGCGTCGGCGACCATGGCGGTCAGCGTCACGCGGCCGTTCAGCCAATTGGCGACGCTCTGGGCCGCCTGATTGCCGGACGAGGCAATGTCCTCCTCGACTGCCTTCGTCGTCGTTGAGCGCTGAAGGCTGTCGATGTAGACGGAAAAGCCTGCAAAGGCGCCGACGACAACACAGGACGCGGCAACGAGAATGCGCGTCATGAGATTCGATCGTTTGGACAAGAGAGGACTCCCCTGGAGTAGCCGGCATCCTTCGCCGGACATGAGCTCGTGAGATTCCCCGCGCATGGCGGATCGGTCGCGGCACGCAACAAACGAAACTGCGGGGAAATGATGGACATGCCGCGAAGGCAAGACCGGCCATGCCTCATGCGGCCGGGGCCGCCCGCACGACAAGCGCCTGCCTGTTCTGATGAACGCGCAAAGGACGCTCGGCGCTCTGGTTCCGGAACATCCTTACCGCTTTTTCCATGTTTCCACTCTGAAAGCAGGATAATCCAGGGAAGGCCTACTGCGGCCGCACGCTAACGACCGCTATTTAAGAACCGATTAAAATTGACATATGCAAGTTCAGGATATCCGCCCGCAACGCTATCCTCCGGAACGCGCAGCCGACTCTCCCGCGGATTTAGCGACGCATGAAGGCTTCGAAGGCCGCACGCGCTTCGGCGCTCTTCAACTGCGCCGCGAAATGCGCAGCCTCCTCGTCGATCCGCGCAAGCACATCGCTGCGGTCTCCGCGAACAAGGTCACGGGCGATGCGCAACGCCTCCGGTGGTTTCTTCGCGAGGCGCGCCGCGAGCGAAAGCGTCTCCGCCTCGACCGCATCGACGACCTTCCAGATCAACCCGGCCTGCAAGGCGTCGGCGGCTTCCAGCGGTTCGCCGGCGGCGAGAAGCGCGAAGGCGCGCTGGTGCCCCATAATTCGCGGCGCGATCAGGCTGGATGCGGCTTCAGGCACGAGCGCGAGATCGACGAAGGGCGTCTTGAAAACCGAGCGCGCGGAAGCAAGCGTCAGGTCGCAATGGAGATGGATGGTCGTGCCAATGCCGATCGCCAGACCGTCGACGCCGGAGACAACCGGCTTCTTCGCGCCTGCAAGCGTCCGCAGGAAATCGAGTACCTCGTTCCCCATCGTCCCGCCCATGGCAAAGGCGAGAAAGTCGGCCATGTCGTTTCCGGCGGAGAAGCATCCTTCGGTGCCGAGGAAGGCAGTAACCCGGACGGCCGGATCGGCTCCCGCCACCGCCAGTGCATTCGTCATCTTGGCGTACATCTCGCGCGTGATGGCGTTCTTCTTTTCCGGCCGGTTGAAGCGGATGACCTGGACGCCGGGATAGGCCTCCGGGCGTTCTACGAGCACGTGATCAGTCATAAGTTCCCCCTCAAACGAGAACGGCCCGCGCGGCCGCAAGGCTCTCCGCCCCATTGACGACGCGATCCTTGAGCGCGGCTGTTTCGGCGAGCAGGTTTTCCGCCGCGAAACGGCAAAGCGCGATGCGGGCGTCCTCTTTTCCGTCGCCGGTTTCCGCCATGCCACCCTTGGCGAGATACGCGCCCGTCAGCGCCAGCCCGAAAAGACGCTGATAGGCGGTTGCGCCCGAGAGCGCATTGGTGAGCTCTCGGCCATCGAGAGCAGCCAGCAGCCATTCGGTCGCGTCGGAGAGATCGGCGATCGCAGCGTCGAGCCGCGCCGCCGTTTCGCCGAAGCCCTTCCTGTCCGTGGCCCTGACGGCGGCGGCGATCTCACCCAGTTCGGCAATGAAGCCGCGCACATGGGCGCCGTCGGACAAAGGCAGTTTGCGAGTAACGAGATCGATCGCCTGTATCCCGTTGGTGCCTTCATAGATCGGCGCTATGCGCGCGTCGCGGAGGTAGCGGGCGGCCCCTGCCTCCTCGATGAAGCCCATGCCGCCGTGCACCTGAATGCCCAGCGAGGCGACCTCGACGCCGACATCGGTTGCAAAGGACTTTGCGATCGGCGTCAGCAGGCTGGAACGCTCCTGCCAATGACGGGCTTTCTCGCCCTCGCTGGCATGCGCCATGTCGACTGCGTGGGCGCAGGCATAGGCGATCGCCCGGGACCCTTGAGTCAGCGCCTTCATCGTCAAAAGCATCCGGGCGACGTCCGGATGCTCGATGATCGGGCTCATGCCCTCGCCGCTCCATCCCGGCGCCCTGCCCTGCGTACGCTCCTTCGCATAGGCGATCGCCTTTTGGGTGGCCGCATCGGCGATCGCGACACCCTGCATGCCGACGGCAAGCCGGGCATTGTTCATCATTGTAAACATGCAGGCGAGGCCGCGGTTTTCCTCGCCGACAAGATAACCGATCGCACCTTTTTCATCGCCGAACTTGCCGTCACCATAGATCATCGTGCAGGTGGGCGAGCCGTGGATACCGAGCTTGTGCTCGAGCGAGTGGCAGAAAAGGTCGTTCCGGGCACCGAGCGAGCCGTCGGCGTTGACAAGGAACTTCGGCACGAGAAACAGCGAAATGCCCTTCGTGCCGGCGGGCGCGTCCGGCAACCGCGCCAGCACGAGATGGACGATGTTATCAGTAAGATCGTGCTCGCCCCAGGTGATGAAAATCTTCTGGCCGAAGATGCGATAACTGCCGTCGTCGCGACGTTCGGCCCGGGTCTTGAGCACCCCCAGGTCGGAACCGGCGTGCGGCTCCGTCAGGTTCATCGTGGCTGTCCACTCACCCGAAACCATCTTGGCGAGGTACGTTGCCTTCAGCGCGTCGGAGCCGTATCTCTCCAGGGCTTCGATGGCGCCCATGGTCAGCGTCGGGCCAAGCGCGAAAGCCATCGAACCGGCATTCCACATCTCCATCGCGGCGACGTGCAGCATGTGCGGCAGATTTTGCCCACCGAAGGCCTCTGGAGCCGTCAAACCG
Source organism: Sinorhizobium sp. 8-89 (assembly GCF_030124325.1). Taxonomy (GTDB): domain Bacteria; phylum Pseudomonadota; class Alphaproteobacteria; order Rhizobiales; family Rhizobiaceae; genus Sinorhizobium. Next base: position 347,909 of record NZ_JASKLR010000001.1, on the reverse strand, counting down.
TTCCAGCCGCCACCGATCCATCTGTGATAGAGATCACGCCATCCTTCCGGCGTCTTGACGGCGCCATCGACGAGTCGTGCGCCTTGCCGGTCACCGACATCGCCGAGCGGAGCCACCTCTTCCGTCGCAAAGCGCCCGGCTTCCGCAAGGATCGCATCGACCAGATCCTCACCGAGCTCACCGACAGCACCGGCGTCCAGGGCCTCGGCCATGCCCGCCACGTGCTTCAATGTGAATGCGATCTCGTCGACCGGTGCCTTGTACATGCTCATCCTCCCCGTGCAGCCGAAACCATCGTCGAACAGCGCTGCGCGTCCTTCTTCGAACCGAACACTATTGATTTTTACGTAAACGTCAACGTCAATCACTGTCGGTTCGGGCTGCGAAGAATTGTAACAAAACTGTCATCGAGGGCGATTAGAAGCCGAGTCGTTAGAGCGGGATGCAGGCAGAAAACCGCTCACACTCTTCCATGATCCCGCTCCAGCCAAGGCGCTGCGATGAACCTGATTTCTCCCGAGATACCGGGCCTTGTCTGGGCCTACCGCTTCATACCGGGAGAAAGCCGATGCCAACGCATCGCCACCGACTCGTCGATCGACACCCTTTTTGACGGTGACGGCTGGGTCTGGCTGCATCTCGCGCTCAGCGATGCGCGCACGCCCGCGCTGATCGAGCGCATCAGCAACCTTCCGCAGGCGGCGATTGCTACACTCACCAGTCACGATACCCAGGCCGCGATCACCGTTTCCGACGATGCCGTCCATGGAACGCTGGTGGATTTCGAGCGCACTTTCGACGCGGTCACGAAAACGATCGGCTGGCTGCATTTTGCCGTCAACGACAAGATCATCATTACGACGCGGCTGCATCCACTGCGCAGCATCGATCGGGTGAAGGCGGCAGTCGAGAAAAGCGCCAGATGCAGCCGGCCGATCGACCTCTTCGAAATGTTGGTCGTCGAGTTCCAGCGCATGTTGATCACGCTCGTGCTGGAGCTCACCGAAGAACTGAACGTCATCGAGGATCATGTCTACGGAGAGATCGGGCACAGGCAGCAGCCAGGGCTCGCGCCGCTGCGCAGGACCGTGGTGCGGCTGCACCGGCATCTGAGAACCATTCTCGCTCTGCTGCGCCGGGCCGGAGCGTCGGAGGAGGACGAGGTGCCGCCGGGTTTCATCGGCGCGGCGGAGCGGCTTTCCGACCGGTTGGAGGCGGTTGACCGGGATGTGTTCGCACTTCAGGAGCGCGCAAGGCTTCTCCACGAGGAAATCGACAGCAAGATTTCCTCGGAGACCAACCGACATCTCTACATTCTGTCGCTGATGACCGCGTTCCTTTTGCCGCCGACATTGGTGACCGGTTTCTTCGGCATGAACACAGGAGCCCTGCCCTTCGCCGACGGCGGCGGGACGCTCTACGCTGCGTTGATCATCGCCTGTTCCATGGGCCTTGCCTGGCTTATTCTGCGCCGCATTGGCATTCTGTAGACCACGTAAGAGTCACGCGCGGCTGGCCCAGAAGTGCGAAAAGGCCGGCAAGCCTGCGCCCTCCCTTTATTGCAAACGCTACAATCCAGAGCCGAACTTGCGTACGACGCTTCTGCTGGAGGTCTGTGTACAGGAGCGATCGTCTCGCGCAGGATCGACACGGGGCTGAGATTTACGACCTTTTAACGCTAATGTCGGCAATCTCAGTGAATGGAAAAGCGGGGACTCTCGATCTCGGGGACGATCTTGCGCCTGGTGGCCCTTCTGGGTCTGACCTTCGCGGCGGCGGATGCGCACGCGCGCGACCTCGAACCCTGGAAGCAGCGGCAGAACGCCATCATCGTTGATGCCTATGAGATGAACAGCATCGACTGGGAAGTGATGCTGAAGGACAAGCGTATCGCCGGGTTCATCGCAAAGGCCTCCGATGGCCTGCCCGAAAGCTTCTCCTGTACCGGGGACCATGGCGGCGACACGGTAGCCCACTGCAAAACGATGTGGCGCAAATATGCCGTCAGCCGCGAACTCTACCAGACGCGCCGTATGATCGCCCGCTCGCACAGCCTGCTCTGGGGCGCCTACCATCTCGCTCGGCCCGGCAATCCTGTCGATCAGGCCAACCATTTCCTCGACTATGCCGATCCCCGCGATGACGAGGTGATGGTTCTCGATATCGAGGGGATCGATCCGGAAAAATTCATGTCGCTGGAGGACGCCGCCATTTTCGCCGGGCATATCAAGGCCCGCACCGGCCGCTACCCGATCCTCTACACCAATCACATCACCGCGAAGCACATCGCCGCCAACCGCTTCAAGCACCGGCTGCTGTCGCGCCTTCCGCTCTGGTACGCCCGCTACAAGCCTGACATCCGCAAGGTGTTTCCGATGGGAAACTGGGACAGCTACGCGCTCTGGCAATTCTCGTCGTCGCACAATTGCGGCAAGCGGCGCTGCCCATACCGGGTGCCTGGCACGCTTAACGATATCGACGTGAACGTCGCCGCCATGCCGGCCTCCGCGCTGAAGGCCGTCTGGGCGCAAGGCGCCCTGCTGCCGGAGAAGGCGCCGGTTTTGACCGTTGTCGCCGCGGCGACGCGCGGCACGGCGCCAGCAGCCAGCGCCACGGCCGCCGTCTCGTTCGAGCGGCCCTCATTGCTCGTAAGCCGGGCAACGGCCGCGAGCAAGTCGGGCAGCGGGGTAGACATGACCGTTACCGGCTCGATTGCCGTCAAAGCGGCCGAAGCACACCTGCCCCACCGGGCGGAGCGGCGCTAAGGCCACCCTTCCGAACGAAGCCGCGGCTTCTACGCCTCGATCTGCACGTCGCCGAGCGGCCGCGAGCAACAGGCAAGGATGTAGCCTTCCTCGATCTCGTCATCGAGAATGCCGCCATTGTGATTCATCTCGACATCGCCGGCGACCTTCATCACCCGGCATGTACCGCAGATGCCGCCCTCGCAGGCCGCACCAATCCTGACACCATTGGCGCGCGCGGTCTGCAGAATCGTCTGGCCCGGCACGCCCGTCACGTCCTTGCCGCTCATGGTAAAGCTTACCCGCACCGCCTCGGCCGGAGCGCCCGCAGCGGGTCCGGCGCGCACGGCAAGTTCCTCGGCCGCCGGCGCGGCTGCCGGCTGGAAGCTCTCCTCGTGATAGCGCGCCATATCGAAGCCGGCGCCCTTCAGCATCTCCCTGACGCCGCGCATGAAGGGTTCAGGCCCGCAACAGAAGACCGTCCTCTCCAGGAAGTCCGACGCGAGCAGAGGCAACTTGGTCGCATCGATGCGACCGCGCAGCCCGTGCCAGCCGTGGCGCGCCTCGTGGCCCTCGACGAGGAAGCCGAGATTGAGCCGCGGCATCTGGCGGGCGAGAACCTCAAGCTCGGAGCGGAACAGGAGATCCTCCGGCCGGCGGGCGCAGGAAATGAAGGTGACGTCCGTGTCGGGCGCGCAGTCCGCCATCCACCGCGTCATCGACATCATCGGCGTCACCCCGGAACCGGCCGAGATAAATAGATACTTCTCACCCGGATGGCGAACGAAGCTGAAATCGCCGAGCGGCCCGAGCGCCTTCAGCCTCATGCCTGGCTTCAGATTGTCGAACATCCAGCGGGTGCCGATACTGTCCGGCTGCGCCTTGACGGTGACGGCGACAGAGAGCGGACGTGATGGCGAAGACGACAGCGTGTAGGTGCGCATCGCCGGCTCTTCGCCGACCGGCAGTTCGAGCGTGACGAACTGCCCCGGCAGATAGCGAAACCAGGAAGGCTTGTCCGAGCGGAAGGTGAAGGTCATCACATCCGCGGTCTCGACGACGGCCGAAATGCACTCAAGCAGGTGCTGCCGATCGATCCACGGGTGCAGTTCATCGAAGTGGCGGAAGGACAGGGGCATTTCCATGGTCATGCCACCCGCGAGAGAGGAGCGGCGTCGCCCTGCAGACGGTTCTGCATGAAATTGCAGTACCATTCGACGAACTGCATCACGCCGCCCTCGTGCTCGGCCGAATAGGGGCCTGGCTCATAGGCCGGCGAGCGGATGCCGAAGGCATTTTCTTCGACGATCTGGCGGTCCTGGTCGTTGGTCTCCGTCCAGACATGGGTCAAGTCCTCGATCGTGTAGTCGACGCCCTCGACCGCGTCCTTGCTGACCAGCCATTTGGTGGTCACCTGCGTCAATTCCGGGCCAAGCGGCAGCACGCGGAAGGTGATCGCGTGATCGCCGAGCACATGGTTCCACGTCGTCGGGTAGTGGAAGAGCAGCAGCGTGCCGATCCCGCGCGTGTTGACGCCCGCCGAAAGCTGTTTGCGGACGGCTGCCTGTCCGGACATGGTGTAGCTCTCTGCCCCGTTGATCAGCGGCATCCTCGTCATCCGGAACTGGCCGGTCGGCGCAATCCTGAAGGTGCTCGGAAGGCCCGCCGCCTCGCACTTTTCCCAATGGGCGCCGATCTCCGGGTCGTTCATCGCTCCCTGGACGCCTGTCACCGTCGGGGCTTCGGGGTAGGTGCGGCAAAGCTCCGGATGATTGGCGGCGCAATGATAGCACTCGCGGTTGTTCTCCCAGACAAGCTTCCAGTTGCCTTTCTCGACGATGGTGCTCTCATAGGCGACCTTGGTTTCGCCGAGACGATGCGGTGCGAGATAGCCTGCGACCATGTCGCGGAACGGCTGGAAATCCATCGGCTTGTCGGCGAGGCTGATGAAGATGTAACCGCCTACGGTTTCGCAATGAACCGGCTTCAGGCTGTGCTCAGCCGGGTGGAAACCTTCGGGCATTTGCCGGGCGAAGAGCAGCTTGCCGTCGAGTTCGTACGTCCACTGGTGATAGGGACAGACAAGCTTGGCTGAAGAGCCCTTGTGTTGCGTGCAGACGCGCGAGCCGCGGTGGCGGCAGGAATTGTGGAGCGCTCGGATCGTTCCCTGCCGGTCGCGGACGATGACGATCGGATAGTCGCCGACCTGAACGGTGAAGTAGTTACCGGCTCTCGGAACTTCACAGTCGTGGCCGATGAAGAGCCAGTCCTTGTACCAGATGTGCTCGAGGTCTTGCCGGTAATAATCCGGGTCGGTGTAGAACGCCCGGTCGAGGCTATAGCCCTCACGGCGGGTTTTCAGCCGGCGCAGCATATCGTTCTGAACGTCCATGTCCTATCCTCGTTCATCAGTTCGGAGAGGCAGGACAGGAACCGGCACCGATAAAGATACCGGCGCATCAACGGCTCCGATCCGGCTGCCCGCCGCAACCAGTTACGGTCGATTTTTCATCCCCAAGGCTGGTTTCCGGGCTCTGGAGCGGCCCCTGGAGGGACCCGCCCGGCGCCTTCCCGGACGCACCGTCCAGTGGCTTTTTGCCGTGGCTTTCGCTCCACCACCGTTGCGGGGGCAGCGCCGGGATCTGACCGGCTTCCCAATTCTCCGCCCTCCCTGGAGCGGCACCTTGAGTGTTCATATCTAAGCGCGCGCAGCGGTTCCGCATCTGCCGATTGACGACATCCTGTTCCGGAAAGGCGACACGACATTCTCGTGTTCAACTGCGAATCATCCATAAACATTGTCCATTATAAACAATGCGATAGCAGAAAATTTAAGCAACTGGCGATTTTTTCGGCAGCGTCATCTCCGGCACGAAGCGGACTGGCCATTTTGCGACATTCGTCCCGCGCGAACGCCATCGACGAATGCGTTGAAAAATCATCTGTTAACCCTGAAAGGTTAGCATTCCGCAATGGATCAATTCGCGGACAGGATGGCGCCCACGCCGATGGCAAAACTCAGATATTATGACGCCGCCCCGAGAGCCTCGCTGCCAGCGCCCAAGACAACACCACATGCGGAGTTCCTCCGAACCGGGCGGATCGACCGCCGACGGCACTGGGCAGCCGAGCAGCGGCGCTACCTGACGCATGAGGAAGTCGCCGAGCGCACGAGGCGGAAACTGGCGGCGGCCGGGGATACCACCCACGAGCGGATCAACGCCTTCCATGCATCGATCCAGTTTCCGAAGATGATCTTCCACCGCACGCTGCCAAACAGTCCGCATCTCGGCTACTGCCACGTGACCGCCGCAAAAACGCACCTTCCCCAGTCGCGCGACCTGACCTGGGCTTTCTATTTTGCGAACTTCTTTTCCGATCTCGGTAACGAGACGCATTTCTTCGATCGGATACAGACAGGCTATTCGCGGATGTATTTCGCCGTGGCCATCGAGCCTGGCGGCGAGGAAGGCCGGATGGTCATCAACCGCGATGTCCGCGGCAACGGCCTGATCTTCCGGACGCAGGACCCGAAGATCGCGCTCAAGAACGTCTTGACGCTGGGCGCGCGGGACGATGCGCTGCGCCAGATCATTCGCAGTCTCTGACGCGCAGCCGGTCCTTGTCTTCATGCATGTCGTTGCCCCAAAACCGCTGCGCACTTTTGGGCGACATGCGCTCCCTTGTTTCCATGCATGTCGTCATCCCAAAACCGCTGCGCACTTTTTGGGCGACATGCGCTCCCTTGTTTCCATGCATGTCGTCATCCCAAAACCGCTGCGCACTTTTGGACGACATGCGCTCTCTTGTTTCCATGCATGTCGTCATCCCAAAACCGCTGCGCACTTTTGGGCGACATGCATTGACGAAGAAAATCGTTCTGTTTTCTCCGCACCTCCTTTAAGGAAGCGACGGAAAGGGCAAACGGAACTGCCATGGCCGAAATCATCGATACACGCACAGAACCGGACCGGGCGATAGAGAGAGCCTGCGCCATTCTTTCCGAGGGCGGGCCTGTCGCGATCCCGACGGAGACGGTCTATGGCCTTGCGGCGGATGCCAGCAACCCCGACGCGATCAGCCGGATCTACGAGATGAAAGGCCGGCCGCGTTTCAACCCGCTGATCTGCCATGTCTCGGATATGGCGATGGCCGAAGCTCACGTGACGTTCGACCCGATTTCGCGCCGACTTGCGGAGGCGTTCTGGCCAGGTCCCCTGACGCTTATCCTGCCGCAACGGCCGGACAGTACCGTCCATGCACTCGCTTCGGCCGGCCTCGATACGCTCGGCATCCGCATGCCAGATGGCTTTTCGCGGCAGGTGATCGCTCGCTTCGGACGCCCGCTTGCGGCGCCGAGTGCCAACACTTCCGGCAAGATTAGCCCGACCAGCGCAGCCCATGTCGACGCCGACTTAGGCTCCAAGCTGAAACTCATCCTCGATGCTGGCCCGGCTGAAATCGGCCTCGAGTCGACGATCATCAAGGTTGAAGACGGGGCACTGCGGCTGCTGAGGCCCGGTGGTCTGGACGCCGCGGAGATAGAAAAACTGACGGGGCGCGAGGTCCTGCGGCCCGAAAGCGCCGGCTCGACGATCGAGGCGCCGGGCATGCTTGCTTCGCATTACGCGCCGAGCGCAGCGGTAAGGCTGAATGCCGAGGACGTTCGTGCCGGCGAGGCATTGATCCGCTTCGGCGGCAGGCCACTTCCCGGCGAGGGCGAAGCGACGATCGTGCTGGACCTGAGCCCCGGCGGCAATCTTCGCGAGGCGGCCGCCAACCTTTTCGATTACATGAAGCAAGCGGATGCGAGCGGCGCTCGAACGATAGCCTTCGGCCCAGTTCCGGAGGAAGACCTCGGGGAGGCGATCATCGATCGCCTCCAGCGGGCAGCAGCCCCTCGATCATGATGATTTTGGGTCCAATCGACCCAAAATCATAAACGTGATCGATTCCAATACGAGCGGGATGCGGGCGGAAACCCGTCACACTTTTCCTCATCCCGCTCTAGAGGTTGAACAATTCGCTGAAAAAAAATGAGAACACGATCATGACGAGCACACTTCTTTCTCCCGAATTGATCGCCTCTTTCATCGACATCGTCGGCAGCGCCAATGCGCTGAGCAGCCCGGCGGAAACCGCACCTTACCTCGTCGAATCGCGCGGGCTCTATCACGGCACAACCCCACTCGTCCTCAGGCCCGGTTCCGTCGAGGACGTCTCGCGCATCATGCGCCTCGCCAGCCAGACCCGCACGGCCATCGTCCCGCAGGGAGGCAATACCGGACATGTAGCCGGCCAGATCCCGCGCGAAGGGAAGGCCGACATGGTCCTCTCGCTCGAGCGGCTGAACCGCATCCGCGACGTCGATCCGGTCGGCAATGTCATCGTAGCCGATGCGGGCTGCATCCTGGCGGACATCCAGAAAGCGGCTGACGACCACGCGCGCCTTTTCCCGCTGTCGCTCGGTTCCGAAGGCTCGGCCCGCATCGGCGGCAATCTCTCGACCAATGCCGGCGGCACCGCCGTGCTTGCCTATGGCAACATGCGCCAGCTTTGCCTGGGGCTGGAAGTCGTGCTCCCGACCGGCGAGATCTGGGACGGGTTGCGGCGGCTGAAGAAGGACAATACCGGCTACGATCTTCGCGACCTCTTCATCGGCGCCGAAGGAACGCTTGGCGTCATCACCGGCGCCGTGCTGAAGCTGTTCCCAAAGCCGCTTGGCCATCAAGTCGCTTTCGCTGGTCTCAGCAGCGTTGAGGATGCACTTCGTCTTTTCGACCGGGCATCGAGCCTCTGCGGCCCGGCGCTGACGGGCTTTGAGCTGATGCCGAGGATAGGCATAGAGTTCACCACGAGACACATTCCGGGCGTGCGCGACCCGATGCCGACGGTCCACCCCTGGTACGCGTTGATCGATATCTCGACTTCGGATTCCGCCGAAAGCGCGGAGCGTTTGGTGCAGGGCGTGCTCGAAGCGGGCGCCAACGATGGTCTCGTCGAAAACGCCGTCATCGCGACAAGCGAGGCACAGCGCAAGGCGCTGTGGCATATGCGCGAGAGCATGTCGCCGGCACAGAAGCCGGAGGGCGGCTCCATCAAGCACGATGTTTCGGTGCCGGTATCGAGCATCCCCGCCTTCATTGCGGAGGCCGATGCCGCCGTCATGAAAGCCATACCCGGGGTGCGCATATGCTCCTTCGGCCACATGGGCGACGGCAACATCCACTACAACATTTCCCAGCCGGTCGGCGCCGACAAGCAGGCGTTCCTGGACCGTTGGCGCGAGATAAACGCCATCGTCCACGGCATCGTGCTGAGATATCGCGGATCGATCTCCGCCGAGCACGGCATCGGCCAGCTGAAACGCGACGAGCTTGCGGAAATCCGCCCGGCGATCGAGATCGAGCTGATGCAACGGATCAAGCATGCCTTCGACCCGGCAGGCATCATGAATCCCGACAAAGTGCTGCGCTCGAGCTCAACGTGACCGATGCCAAAAGCTGGAGCGGGAAGCCGCTACACCTTTCTTCGAATTGCTCTAACCGCCCATCCTCAGTTGCGTCAGTTGCATCAGCGTGTCGGCACTGATGCCGAAACCGCCGCTGCCCGACAGGACGATGGCGGCGGGCGACACATCGGTGTTGTTTTCGACATCATAGAGAGCGGTGAAACGCTGCAGAAGTTTCTCGAGCTTCTCCGGATCATGAAGGTCGGCGATATCCAGCACGCGCTTGATATATTCGGCCTGAACATCGATGTCGCTGCTTGCCATCTCCTGCGGGATGCTGAAAGCGGTTCTGACGACCTGCATCAAGGCGCTGTCGGCAAGAAGGTCGTAAGCCGTGTTGACGTCGGAAGCCATGCGCTTGAAATAGAGCGCCAGGCGGACACCGGCATTGTCCGCGCCGGCATTCTCTTCCAGAGTCTGGTTAAGATAGAGATCCATCGTGGCAATGATGCCGCGCCGGGTCTGGATTTCGCCTGCGGCTCCGCGAGCAAGCTTTCCGTCGATGTCGAAATTGAATGAGGCGACGATCTCGCGGTAGCGCGTGTCGCTCTCCGTGTTGATAAAGCTCTCCGCATCGTCGAGATCGGAGGCAAACATCTCTCTGAGATAGCTCGTCTCGACGGTTTCAGGATCGATGCCGGCGGCGACAAGGACGAAATCGACCAGACGCCGGTTACCTAGAAAATCGTCAAGCGTTTCGATCTTCTCGATCTCGGCACTGTAGTACTTCGCCTCTTCCGTCGCCTTGGCCTTGTCCTCATCGGTTCCGAAACGGCTCTTTTCGATAACGTATGCCTTGGACGTGTTGAGGATCTCGGCCTCCGACTGTGCCAGCTTCGGTGCGCCGAGCGTGCCATCGGGCTCAAAATTGAATGCCTTGGCGAGCTTCACGTAGCGCTCGTCCCTGAGAGAGTTGGCGTAGCTGTCGGGGTCGCTGAGATCGCTGGTCAGAACCTTTCTCAGTTTACGCAAGCTGTCGCCCTCCTCCTCAAGGCCGAAGGCGCGCAGCGCTAGCGTCATCATGCTGGAATCGTTGAGCAGGTTATCGACGCTTGTCAGCGTGTTAACCAGCATCTTGAAGCGTGAAATCAGCGCCTCGTCGGCAGCATCGTCCTTATCGTTGTAATGGACCATGTAACCGTCAGATGTCGTCGCGATCTGCGCCGCCGTTTGCGCGGGATCGCTGTTGGCGAGGGTGCCGTCCGTCTGGAAATTGAAGGCGGCGGCCATCGCCTTGTAGGCGGCATTGTACGCGCCGCCCATCGTGTTGGCGTAGCTGTTGGGGTCGTCGAGATCGCTGGTGAGGATGTTCTCGACCGTCGTCGTCAGAGTGCTCGGCGGCAATCCAAAAGCGGTCACCACGTAGTTCAGCAAGCGGGTATTGGATTTCAATTCGGCGACCGTCGTGATGCTGCCGATCGTCGCCTCGTAATAGCTCTTGTTGAGCAGAGCCTCCGCGGAGGTCACGCGGTCGCTGGCGTTCAGGATGTAGTTCTCGTTGATGGCGCTCTTTTGCGCCGCACTCTGCGCCAGCGTGCTCGTCGGCAGGCTCCCGTCGGTCTGGAAATTGAACGCCTTCGCGAAATCCAGCGCCGTGCTGCTGCCGAGCTTGTTAACGTAGCTGTTCGGATCGTTGACGTCGCTGGTCAGAATCTGTCTCAAATGAGAATAGGACGTGTATTTGGGATCGAAGCCGAGGGCCTTCATCGCATAGGTCCGGAGGCGCTCGTTGCCCAGGAACTGGTCGACATCTGTCACGGTATCGATCACCGCGTTGTAATAGCTCGTCTCTGCATTGAGCACATTCGACTCGTTGGCAATCGTCTCGCTGTAGAGGCCGATCAGCGCATCGGTCTGGGCGTCGGTCTGCGCGACCGCGGTCGAGGAACCGAAACTGAATGCTTCGGCGAAGTTGCGATATCGCTCGTCCGTCAGGCGGTTGGCAAAGCTGTTGTCGTCCTTCAAATCGCTCTCGAGGACCTTGCGCATGAAAGCGACAGCATAAGTCATGTCCTCGAGACCGTGGGCCTTCATCGCATAGGAATAAAGACGGTAATCGTCGAGAAATTCGTCGACCGAAGTCACCTTGCCGATATTCGCTCTGTAATATTCGGCTTCGCGCGCAACCAGCTGCTGGATCGACACGCGATTGAGACTGGCCCTCATGTCGCGGGTGATGAGATTGTAGTCGATATAGGTCGAAACCATGCCCGTCGCCTTGTCGATTGCCGGCGGGACGCATCCCACCAAAACAGAATTCTGACGCCACATCATCTCACAGGAGACTTGTGTGTGGCTTTTCCGGAGTTCGTTCGCGGTTGGAAGAATCGCGGCAATTACGTTGACGAAGAAGAAACCTTGACGGGTCGGCTTTTGCTAACCATCGGGCCACGCAAAGTTTTTTTAACCGCAATTTTTAAGCCGTCCGGAAGAGCGGCTGCCTATTCTCCCGCCCATAGAGGACGAAAAGTCCCGACGAGAAGACCGGGAACCGGCTCTCAAGGAAAACAAGGGCGATTTGAAATGCGCAACACACTTTCTCAACCGGCTTGGGTTGAAAATAAACTGAGGCTCGATCCGAAGCGTTTTCCGCAGCAGGCGACCTACGCCTTGCGCGGCCATGACGGCAATGTCACCATCAGCCTCGACGAGCGTGGCGCTGTTTTGCGCAAGGTGCTACCATCGAGCGGCCTGCCGCTTTCGATCGCCTTGCCCGCACGCGCGTTCCGGGGTGTTGCAGCGCGGGCCATCGACCATGGCGACGGGGAGGTTACAGTGACACTAGAACTCCATCACGACGATCCGGATCTTTGCATCCCGCTGCTCGTCGCCCACGACCTTTCCGACATTGCCGCCGACTGGCGGGCCTGGGCGGAGGCTTATCGCATCCCGATGCTGATGGTCGAAGCCGACGGTGTCGCCCGTCCGCTGGAGGAACACCTCGGCGATGTCCGCACCGCGCCGGTGAAGCCACGCCGCCGCCACTCCTTTTTTGCCGAACGCCGGCCGCGCTTTCTCGTGCGCCGCTCGACCGGAGAACTCGGCGTTCACATGAAAATCAACGGGCGCGAGATCATCGCCCGGTCCTGACCTCGATCGATCTCCAGGGCGAAGACCGGCCGACCCTGCGGCCGGTCTTCGTCATTTAACTGCATGTTTCCTTAAATCGTAGTCGATTTAAGGATAAAAACATGCAGCAATTCAAAGTGCTACAGCGTCCTTTGCGCGTCTGATAAGACGCGCGGCGCTGCAAGCGGTCCCATACAGGTCTCGTCCGAAGGACGATTCGTGGTGGAGATTTATCCGCACGCCGCGGGAAATGTTACCGTAGAAACAGTGGTTTCGCCTTCTTCATGCCATATGCGCTCCATAGCGAGAGGCACGAATGAAGGAGATACCGCATGCGCAAGCACCTGCTCGCCGTCCTCATCGCAATTCGGGCCGTTTTCCGCGCACGCGCTGTCGTCAAGTCGCGCACGGCGGAGAGCGACCCGAGCTGGGCGTAAAGAGGCATCACGACCGAACGGCCGATCCTGACCAAGATGCTCGGTCGAACCGAAGCCCACACATCCTCCGGACCCAACCGGAGGATTTTTCATATCAGCCGTACGAGCAGCGTCAGGACCAGTCCGGCGAAAACAATGAGGCCGACGACGCTGTTGAACTTGAATAATGCAAGACATTGCAGCGGGTCATGGATATTCAGCACCAGGATCTGGTAGCCAAGCATGACGGCTGCCACCAGAAGACCTGCGTAAGCGAAGAAGCCCGCTCCCGCCGCGACGAAGGCCAGCAACATCAGCAGGACGGCTAATCCGTAGAGCCCGATCAGCCACGGCCGAGGATTGTCACCGAACCGGCGGGCGGTCGAACGGACGCCGATCAATTCGTCGTCCTCCCTGTCCTGGTAGGCGTAGATGGTGTCGTAGCCGATGGTCCAGGCGATCGCGGCGCCGTAGAGCACAACGGCGGCGAGCGACAGTTCGCCGAACTCCGCCGACCAACCCATTATCGCGCCCCAGGAGAAAGCAAGGCCGAGGAAGAATTGCGGCCAGTCCGTGAAGCGCTTGGCAAAGGGATAGATCGCCACCAGCGCAAGCGAGACGACACCTAGGAAAACAGTGAAGCCATTGAACTGCAGCAGGACGAGAAGGCCCACCAGGGCCTGCAGCACCATGAACGCCTTCGCCTGGAAGCGCGTGACGCGCCCGGAAGGCAGGGGACGCGAGCGCGTGCGCGCCACTTCCATATCGATATCGTGGTCGACGATGTCGTTGTAGGTGCAGCCGGCGCCGCGCATCGCGATCGCGCCGACCGTGAACAGAACAACGTGGAACAGGAAACGGCCTGGCGAGAAGCTGCCGAGGCTTGCCGCCGTCGCGGCAGCCAAGGCGGCCGACCAGAGGCAGGGCCACAACAGAAGCTGCCACCCGATCGGCCTGTCCCAGCGCGCAAGCTGCGCATAGGGCCAGGATGCGCGCGGCAAGACGCGATAGACCCAGTTGTTGGACGGTGCGTCATGGACGCGCCCGGAATCCAGAGAGGAAGTGTTCATGACTCTTGTTTGGCTCCCCGAGGACGGGTGGTCAAGCGGCGGCGCTCCGTTTCACAGCCGCTGACAGTCAGGGAAGAGTAAAGTCGAAGCGATAAGTCGCGGAAACCCCGACCAGAAGCTGGTTGCGGCTGCCATGTTCGCGCACCAGGCTCGAATCCGCGGCTGGCCCCATCAATCGCCGGTATTCGGCATAGGCACTGGTCTCCAGCTTCTCAGTCGCCTGCCAGGTGATCGCGGTACCGAGGCCGGCGGAGTGGATGCCGCCGCCGGGGTCATAGGTGCTTAGGCCGGATGCGGCCGACTCCCTATTGTTCACACCGTAATAGGCGTCGAAATAATCGCTTGTCGCAGCGGTCAGGCGAGGACCGCCGGAAACCCGTACCGTGCTGCTGACATCGACGAAGGCATCCGCCGCCACGTCTGCGACGACACCATGATGGCTGCGGATACCTTGGCGAACCTCGGCGCGCAGACGCATCCAGTCGGTCGGATAGACCTCGGCGAAGCCACCGATTTCGCCGCCGAACTTGACGGGATCGAGGCCCTCCAGATCGCTAGATCTATCCTCGTCACGTTCGAAGATCAGTTTGCCCACGACGCCTGCCCGGATCCCGCCCTGATCGAGAAACCCGTACGACATGTTGTCGTTGCGCGAGGAGAAGCGCACGCTGCTGCCGGCCTTGCCGAGCGAGACCAAGGGAGCCGCCTGAAACATCCGGTCCGAAGCGCCTTCATATTTCGGACCGATGAAGCCCGCCGCACCGACCTTCAGATACCAGTCACCCGACCACATATAGCGGCCGTCTCCCGCCGAAACCGTGCCGGCCAGCAAGAAAAAAGCACCAGAAAGAAAAGCGATACGGATACGCAATGAACAACTCCGGGTGAATCATTCGCCAAGCGGGTGGATCGTACCGGGGCACGAGCGCGGGGGAAAGGTCGGATGTGACACACTGCCGCTTTATCGGCGGTGTGTTCCTACGATTCCGTTAACTAGGTCAATTCAGCTTTCGTTTCCCATGGCATCTTGTCAACCCGATTGGCCCGCAGATAGAGGCTTGGCGGCGCCCCAAGCATTCGGCGAAACATGGTCGTGAACGCCGCGACATTCTCATAGCCGGCATCCAGCGCCACGACGATGATCGGCTCGCCGTCAGCGATGCGCGGCAGCGAGCCGAAGATGCAAGCCTGCTGTCGCCAGGTGACGAAGCTGATGCCGGTCTCTTGTCGAAAAAGGCGCGTGAAGGAGCGGCGGCTGATGCCCATCCGATCGGCCCACTGATCTATGGTGGCAGTCGCTGACGGTGCCTTCAGGAACTGCCGGCACAGCGAGGCAAGCCGCTGGTTCTGCGGGAAAGGCAAGCCCAACGGCCGCTCTGCAAGACGCGGGATCTCCGCCAGCAAGAGATCCATGATCAATTGCTCCCTTCGCTCCGATGATTCTTCGCTTTCAGCACCGACGAGCGCGTCAATGAGACTGGCGGCGAGCGCGGTGATCTCCAGCACCAGCGGCCGGTCCGCGGGGCTGGCGTCCGCGGAAATGTAGATCGAATGCATCCGGACATCGCTCACCATCTCGGCCGAGTGTTCCGTGCCGGCGGGAATAAGCAAGGCGTGCCCAGGAGGAATCATCCAGCGCCCGCCCGGCGTATGCACGAGGACGACGCCGTGACGCGCCCACCACAACTGCGTTCGGCTGTGGCTGTGCAGAGGAACCTTCAGCCCGGAACCATAGTCCTTGCCGATCGCTAGAACGGGGGCGTTCGCTTTCTCGATCCGCTCCAAGCTTCTGAAATGGTCTGCATCCGGCATTTGCGACAGGTGATTTCTTCTCGATTCCGGCATTTGGCCCACTCGCGAAAGAATTGGACCAAATCACAAAAGCAGGCCAGCGACAAGCCGTCTAGAGATGACCCAAAGACTTCAGGAACGAGCCGTTCGTAAGGAAATATCTCATGGCTTCGGTTACGTCGACGGGCAGCCTCAATCCCGAAAAGACCGCCTTCTCCGTCATTCTCGCAGTCAGCTTCTGCCACATGCTGAACGATGTCATGCAGTCGCTGCTGACCGCACTGTACCCGCTGCTGAAGGCGAACTACGCGCTCGACTTCGTCCAGATAGGCCTCTTGACCTTCACATTTCAATTGACCGCATCGATGCTGCAGCCGGCGGTCGGGATTGTTACCGACCGGTGGGGCCTGCCCTATTCACTGCCCGTGGCCATGCTTTCAACCTGCTCCGGGCTGATCCTCCTCGCGAGCGCCGGTGACTTCTGGATGCTTCTCGTGGCGGCGAGCCTGATCGGTGTCGGTTCCGCGATCTTTCATCCTGAATCTTCCCGCGTCGCCCGGCTTGCATCTGGCGGCCGCCACGGACTGGCACAATCGCTGTTCCAGGTGGGGGGCAATGCCGGGAGCGCGCTGGGGCCGCTGCTTGCGGCCTTCATCGTCATTCCGTTCGGCCAGGGCAGTCTTGCCTGGTTCTCGATCGTTGCGATCACCGGCTTCTTTGTCCTTTCCTGGGTCAGCACGTGGTACGTACGGCACCGCCGCATGACCATGAACCGGCCGGCACCGAACCGCGCGCTTCCCTTGCCGAAAGCTCGCGTCCTCTGGGCAATCGCCATCCTTGTTTTGCTGACCGCCACGAAGAACGTCTATCTCGCCAGCATATCCAGCTATTTCACCTTTTTCGTCATCGAGAAGTTCGGCACGAGCGTGCAACAGGCCCAGTTGATGCTGTTCCTGTTCCTCGGCTCGGCGGCCGCCGGAACCTTCCTCGGCGGACCGATCGGTGACCGATATGGCGCGCGCTTCGTCATCTGGTTTTCCATCCTCGGCGTCATCCCGTTCGCGCTCATGCTGCCCTATGCAAACCTTTTCTGGACGTGCGTGCTGAGCGTTCTCATCGGTCTCATCTTTTCGTCTGCCTTCTCGGCCATCGTCGTCTTCGCGCAGGAGCTCGTTCCTGGTCGCGTGGGATTGATCGCTGGCGTCTTCTTCGGCTTTGCCTTCGGCTTCGGCGGCATGGGCGCCGCGGTTCTCGGCATCTTCGCCGACCGGGAGGGCATCGCGTTCGTCTACAACATCTGCTCCTACCTGCCGTTGCTGGGCATTCTTACGGTGCTGCTACCGAAGATCCCGGCGAGATAGGATGTGCCATCCTGGGGGGCCCCCGGCGGGCCACCCGGGAGCGCCGTCCCGTCTCGTTGCCGGCCGCGCCGAAATCTGCTTCTGCCGGCGCGGCCCTCTGTAATCATTCATAAATTATTGCAGGTTACGGTCACCGGATGGGGGCTTGGGCAGAGGCAGAAAATGAGAGGGCGCGCAGTTATTTCCGGCTTCCTGGCGACGCTGGTACACGCGTCCGCTGCTCGCGCCGAAACGCTCAATCTGCTCATCTGGGAATCCTACATCGACCAGGAGATCATCGACCGCTGGACGGAAAAGACAGGAGTCGCGATCCATCAGGTCAACTATGACAGCGGCGATGCTCGCGACGAGATCCTTGCGGATCCCGGCAGCAACATAGATGTGGTCGTCGTCGGCGAAAACGGTGCGGCGCTGTTCGGCAGGAGGGGTGTGCTCGAACCGCTCACCGAGGCCAATTTACCCTCGCTCAAGGATTATGCGCCCGAATGGCGCAAGCGCTGCGCCGGACACGGCCTGCCCTATCTTTGGGGCACCATGGGCATTCTCTACCGCTCCGATATCGTGACGGAGCGCCCGACCTCCTGGCAGGATCTGATGCGCCCGGCACCGGCGCTGAAGAAGCATGTCGCCATGTTCGACGACCACAACGAGGCCTTCGTCGCGCCGTTAGTGCTGCTTGGCGCCTCCATCAATGCCAACGACAACGAAACGCTGAAGGCCGCCTTCGACCTCATGAAGGAACAGGCTCCGTCGGTGCTGACCTACGACTATGTGATCACATCCATCCAGAACCCGGCGATCGGCGAAAACATTCACATGGCGCTCGGCTACAGCGGTGACCAGCATGTGCTCAACGGCAAGGCAGGCGTAAGGGGTCTCTGGCGCTATTCGGTCCCCGAAGAAGGAACGCTCTCCTGGCTCGACTGCATGGCAGCGACGTCGGGCTCGCCGAACAAGCGGCGGGCGCTGGAATTCCTCGATTACATCGGTTCCGCGGAAAGCGCTGCCGCAAACGCGATGACATTGACCATGCCGACGGCAAGCAGCGCGGCACTCAAACTCCTGCCCGAAGCGATGCGCTCCGACCCGGCGGTCTATCCTCCTCCGGAAATATTGGCGAAGAGCCAATATCAGCAAGAACTTTCCATCCAGTCGGTGCAAGCACGCCGGCGCATCATCAGCACGTTGGCGAATTTCCAGTGACACTCGGCAAGCGCGCACTTTTCCTCATCTTCCCTGTGGTGCTTGCGGGTTACCTGCTCGCGGCCTTTTCGGTCCACATCACCCAGAGCCGATCGATCCGGGCGCTCGAACACGCCAAGCTGTCGCAAAGACTCGAACATGCAGCCGCGGTGTTTCAAAGCGAGATCCGGCGGAGCAGGAGCTTTCTCAACGCTTTGCTGAACGGCAATGCGCTGCGTCAGTTCGTGTCCGAAACAGACAGGACCTATCGCGCCAACGCGCTCGGCGTGCGCCTGCAGGAGAGTGTAAAGTCGCTCTCGGACGATCCGATGGGCTTCGTCTCATTGATCATTCTGACCTCCAAGCTGGAAACGGAATATTACTTCGAAAACAGTTGGGATCCTTTTGCGGACGTCGATGACGCACAGATCGAACTGGCAAGGAAACTCATCAGGGGCACCAAGCTTACGGATTGGACCTATCTTCACGATAGCGGCGGAAGCCCAAGAATCGTCTACTCCCAGTTCATCGACCCGATCACTCTCAGCCGCCCTTTGCCCAGCAACAAGGCGAACGCACTTTTGATGCAAGTTGCCGTGCAGCCCGATCGGTTCCTCGAAATGCAGACCGCGCTGAAGAAAGAGTATGGCGCCGACATCGTTCTCCAGCCATGGCCGCTCGCCGTTACCGACGATCTTTCGGCTAGTGCCCCTCTCGGGCCGGCACTTCACGCGACGCTTACGATTTCGGACTCGCATTTCGAGAGGCAGATGCTGCGCCAGAAAGTGCTGCTTGCACTTGGCGCCGTGGCCATGGGCCTTTTCTCCATCTGGCTGATCGTCGTCCTTATCCGGCGCTTCATTACCGAGCCGATCGCAACGCTCGACGCCAATGTCATGGCGGTCATGGTCGGCGCGCGCGCCGAGATAGCGGATCGGGACGAAGCAGGCGAAATCGGGCGCCTCACCCGCAACATCCGCGAATTGCATCGCCAGTCGGTGCATTCGCTGGAACTCGTCCAGCGAAGCTCCTGGACGGATACACTAACCGGCATCAGCAATCGGGGTCACTTCAATACGCTTGCCGCCGGCGTTGTTCAGGAAGCCATTGCATCCGGCGAAAAATGCAGCTTGCTATTCATCGACATCGACAACTTCAAATTCGTCAACGACAAGCATGGTCACGAAGTCGGCGATGAGCTCCTGAAGACGCTTGCCGCCCGACTTGCAGACCATGTCGATGCCATCACCCAAAGACGGGGACAAAGGCCTGCAATCCTCGCCCGCCTGTCAGGCGACGAATTTGCCGTCCTGGTGCGCTCAAGACCGGGCGACGGCACCGTCAGGGAAATCGCTGGCGCAATTCTCGCGCTGTTCAACGATGGTTTCGAGGTTACCGGCAAGCGCTATCCGGTGACGGCAAGCATCGGCGCGGCGATCTGTCCGGACGACGCGAGCAATGTCGCCGAACTGATCTCCAATGCCGACGCCGCCATGTATCAGGCCAAGAGCGCGGGCAAGAACCGCTCAAGCCGGTTCTCCCGCGCTCTCAACGACAAACGCACCCGATTGCGCCAGATCCAGGAGGAATTGCGGTCACTCGACCCGGACGAGCAGTTTCACCTGGTCTACATGCCGATCGTCGATACGAGAGGCCGCGTCACCGGCTGCGAGGCCTTGCTGCGCTGGCACTCCCCCGTTCTCGGCAACGTCACCCCGGACGAATTCGTCCCGATTGCGGAAAGCTCGGGTCTGTTTTCCAAGATCGACTGGTGGGTCATCAACAAGGCAATGTCCGATTGCCGCCAGCTGAAAGCGCTTTTCGGCCCCGAGACCGTGCTGGCGATCAATATTTCCTCCGCTGAATTGCACTCGCGGTCGATCAGCGACTATTTCTCGGACTGCGTTGAACGCCATGGACTTCAGCCGCAGTCGATCGACGTCGAGCTGACGGAGACGTTCGCGGTCCAGGTCAGCGACCAGTTGCGGCGGAACATCGAGGACCTGCGCCAGAAGGGTTTTCGGCTTTCGATCGATGATTTTGGCGCCGGCTACACGTCGGTTCAGCAGATCATCGACTATGCCGCGGATACGATCAAACTCGACCGAGCACTCGTTTCAAACCTGACCGCATCGCAATCCCTGCCGGTCCTCAAGGCCGTCGTCGCCCTGTGCCATGCGAAGGACATGGCGGTGGTCGGCGAAGGCGTAGATACGCCGGAAAAGCTTGCGATGCTGACCGCAGCCGGATGCGACCGGTTCCAGGGCTATCTGATCAGCAAACCGCTTTCGCTCGACGATCTCGGAATCTGGGCGCTGACCCGAATGGCGCGACCTGATGCCGAAGCGGCCGAAGGCGCTGCCGAAGACCGGCGGACGGTCGCCCGCTAGATTCCCTTGAATCCACCGCGGCTGCCGCTTTTTCCTTGACCTTACCCCGCTTGCCGTCCTAACCGCAGCGCAGCAATTACAGCGCCGCGCGTGTAATCAGATGCGCAAAGGACGCTGTAGAACTTTGAGTTTCTGCACGATTTTGTTCTTAAATCGATCTCGATTTAAGGAATCATGCAGCAGCTGATGGCGAGGGTGGCAATGAAGGTTCTTCTGATCGGATCGGGCGGACGCGAACACGCGCTTGCATGGAAAATCGCACAATCGCCGAAACTGACCGCGCTCTATGCCGCGCCGGGCAACCCGGGCATCGCCGAAGAAGCGGCGATCGTCGCACTCGACGTCGACAATCAACAGGCCGTGGTCGATTTCTGCCGAAGAACGGCGATCGATTTCGTCGTGGTCGGTCCGGAGGCGCCGCTCGTTGCGGGGCTCGCAGACACGCTCCGCGCCGCGGGCATTGCGGTCTTCGGCCCGTCTGCTGCCGCTGCCCAGCTCGAAGGCTCCAAGGGCTTCACCAAGGATCTCTGCGCGAAATACGGAATTCCGACCGGCGCCTACAAACGCTTCACTGAAGCGGAACCGGCGAAGGCCTATGTGCGGGAACAAGGCGCACCGATCGTCATCAAGGCCGACGGACTTGCCGCCGGCAAGGGCGTGACCGTCGCGATGACGCTCGATGAAGCCCTCGCCGCTGTCGATGAGTGCTTTGCCGGCGCCTTCGGGTCCGCTGGTGCCGAAGTCGTCGTCGAGGCCTATCTCGATGGCGAGGAAGCAAGCTTCTTCTGCCTCTGCGACGGCAAGAACGTCCTGCCGCTTGCTTCGGCCCAGGATCACAAGCGCGTCGGCGACGGTGACACGGGGCCCAACACCGGCGGCATGGGCGCCTATTCGCCAGCACCGGTGATGACTGCCGAAATGGTCGAGCGCACGATGAAGGAGATCATCGAGCCGACGATGCGCGGCATGGCCGAAAGCGGTTACCCGTTTACCGGCGTGTTCTTCGCGGGGCTGATGATCACCAAAAACGGCCCGGAACTCATCGAATACAACGTCCGCTTCGGCGACCCCGAATGCCAGGTGCTGATGATGCGCATGAAGAGCGATCTGTTGCCGCTGCTCTACGCGGCTGCGACCGGAACGCTTGGCGAAATGAGCGTTGATTGGCGCGACGAGGCGGCGCTGACTGTCGTCATGGCCTCGCGGGGATATCCCGGCGCCTACGAGAAGAACACGCCGATCACTGCCCTGCCAGACGAATCCGCAACCACCAAGGTGTTTCATGCCGGCACGGCGATAAGGGACGATCAGTTGGTTGCAACCGGCGGCCGCGTGCTGAACGTCACAGCTATGGGCGACAGCGTCAGCAGCGCCAAGGACGCGGCCTATACGGTGCTGCGCGGTGTCTCATGGGAAAACGGATTCTATCGTCGCGACATCGGCTGGCGCGCGGTCGCGCGGGAAACCGCCTAGATCACGATGATTTTGGGTCGAGTCGACCCGACGTCACAAACGCGATCGATTCTAATGAGTTAGAGCGGGATGCGGAGCGGAAAACCATGCACAGTTTTCCTCGCCCCGCTCTACTGCACGTTCCTAAAATCGTAGCCGATATAAGGATAAAACATGCGCGGCGCTGTAAGCGAAAAGCCTGCATCGGTCAATTTTTAGCGATCCTCCTGACGGGAAGGTAAGGGAAAAGCCATATTGTCGTCCTCGACAGTTTCGAGGAGAATCCAATGCGTTCCCTGCTCATCTCCGGTGCCTTCGCGCTTCTCGCCGGCACGGCCGCTGCATCTTCAATCGAGGACGTCGTCTCCGGCAAGGCTGTCAACTCCAGCGTCGCTGCGGTTTCCTGCGCGGACTGCCCGCCGCTGCAGCCGAAGAAGAAATCCTCCTATGTCGTCCCCGAGATCACTCCGGGCACCGACAAGATCGAGCTCAAGGAAATCGGTGGCGAGGTGAAGCTGGTGCGCACCGAAGCCTGGCTCGGCGGATCCCCGGTCGTCTTCGTCAGCAAGGCACCCGAGGAGGTCGTGAGAGCCGCGGCGACGAAGACTGGCGGGTCGGCGACTGCGAGCGCCTCGATGGGCATCGACCTGCGCCAACCCGCGACGGGTGGCACCATCTCCCCGCAAATCGACGAGACGGCAAAAACCGCCGCCGTTCATGCGATCTCGCATGCAGAACCCGTTGCAGCATCGATGGCCAAGGACAACTCACAGGAATTTGATCCAGCCGCATTCGAACTTCGGCTAGACTAAAACCATATAAATACAGTTCCCTGCCCCGTCCAGCTGACCCCTGACTTCACGGCTGACGGGTATTCGCTGCAATGGCGAGAGATTGCGCCCCTGAGAGAAGCAGGGGCGCAATCTTTTGGGGATATACGCCAGACGCATTCCTCATCCTGCCGTCGCCTCATCCAGCCCATGCCTCACCTTGCCCATGCCTCACCCAGCTTTGGCGGCCAGAAGCTCTATCTCGCTGTCGGAATAAACCTCGATGCCGTTCTGCCGCAGCAGCGCGGCGGTAACACCCATGCCCGGGTGCCGCGCGCCGCTGAAGCTGCCATCATAGATAAAGCCTGAACCGCAAGACGGACTGCCGTCGATCAACAGTGCAAATCGACAGCCAGTGTCGAGCGCCAGCGCCAAGGCGTTCTCGGCCGCCTGGACAAATTCGTCTGTCACATCCCGGCCAGTTCTTTCAACCACCCGGGCGTTCCCCGAAAGCACGTCGGCACCTACCTGCGCATGCTCGATCTCCGCCGGCGGGCGCGGAACCGGCATGCCGGCCGACATCTCGGGACAGATCGTGACAAGCCTGCCCTCCTCACGCCAGCGATCGATCGCCGGATGAGAAAGCGGTTTCGATGCGCCGTCGTAGCGCACCGCATGGCCCATTAGACAGGCGCTGACGAGGATCTTGGCAGTCATACCGCTTCATAGACGGTTGCCGCAGGTCCTTTCAAGGGGCGAGCAATGGCAAGGCCACGGAGGCGAGCAAAAGGACGGCAAAGACCAGGTTGGCGATGCGTGCCTTCCATGGGTCGCGCAGGACCGTTGCGATAGCCGCTCCAAAGGAGAGCCACGTCGTGTTGACGGCAACCGCAATGAGAGTGAGCGCGAGAACCTTCGCGATTGCGCCGTCGACGCCCTGATCCAGGTCGCTTGTGCTGCCGGAGTAAACAGCGCCGATCGCCGCATAGGCTTTGGGATTGGCGATCGCGAGCACAAATCCGCTGAGGAACGAAGGAGCGCCTGAGCCCTCTTCATGAGCGGCAACCGGCGGCGCAGTGGCGATATGCCACGCGAGATAGATCATATATGCGCCGGCGAGAACCGTGAGCGCCGTCTTCATCCCCGGCACCTCGAGGATCAGGGCGGTTACGCCCGCAGCGATCGCGAGGACAACAGCAATTGTACCGATGTTGACACCCGCGGCGTAACGCGCGCTTCGGCGTATGCCGTGGGCTGCCCCCATGCCGGCGAGACTAAGCGTCGCCGGACCGGGACTGCCCATCAGCGGCAACGCCGCAAGGACCAGGAGAGCGAGATCGCCGGCCATTGTCGCGCCGCCAATATCAAATCCAGACATCGTTGCGAGCCGTGCGCTCGCCGCCCTCGTGGCCAGTGTTCAGAACGCCGCGCGGCTCGATGAGCAACATCTTCACTTCGCCTGCCGCAAAGGGTTTGTGTTCGACTCCCTTCGGCACGACGTACATCTCGCCCGGGCTGACGGTCACAGAACCGTCGCGGAAATCGATCCGAAGCGCGCCGTCCAGCACGATGAACGCCTCGTCCGTTTCCGGATGATCGTGCCAGACGAAATCGCCTTCGATGCGAACGATCTTGACCTGGTAGTCGTTGATTTCGGCGATCACGCGCGGCTGCCACTGATCGAAGCGCCGGCTGCCGCTTCGAGCGCATGAGCAAGTTCGAAAAGGCCGTCGCCGAATTCCAGCGCTTCGATGCGGGCGTCCGTCGCCGGAAGCAGCGCGCGAACGGCCGCAAAGAGCCGCGGATCGGGGGAAATGCCGCCCTTGATGAAGGGCAGCGGACGGCCACCCAGAACACTCTGGATAGCCGCCGGCTCGATGTAGATCATGCGATAGCGGAAACCGTCGTCGCTGCCCGCATGGCCATCGTGCACTTCGTCGGGATGAAGCACCATCGTTCTGCCGGCAAGGCTGAAGCGGTCGGCGCCGCGATAGCGGAAGCTCTGGACGCCTGAAAGCGTCTGTCCGATAGCGTAGGTATCGTGCCGGTGCGGCTCGTAGGCGTGCCCGGCGAAGAAAGCCTCGATGCGCTCGAACGGCACCGCGTCTTCGGCAACGGCAATCCAGTCGCCTCGCCGCCCAAGGGTCGGCGGTTCGATGATGCCTGCGCCTGCGCTCGGTTGGCCGCTCGTCATGCCCTACGAGATAGGGCAATTGCTGTAGATTGTCGATGCAATGCGGCCCCCGCGCGCGTCAGGCGGGTAGCGGCGACCGTGAGGACGGCTATACTTGCTATCCCGCGATCTTCGAGAAATCGGCGACCGCCCCGGTAGCAGAGCGGATGAGCCCCAGCAATGCCAGGCGATTGGCCCGGATCTCCACATCCTCGTCATTCACCAGGACATCATCGAAGAATTGATCGACCGGCTCACGCAGTTTCGACAACGCCGCCATCGCCGAGCGGAAATCCTCTTTCACGATCGCGTCACGGGCATCGCCGGTTGCGATCTTGATCGATGCGTGAAGAGTTCTTTCGGCGTCGAGTTTGAACAGCCGTTCGTCGACGGAAGCGGCGACCTCCGTCCCCTTTTTCTCCTCCGCCGCCAGAATCTGCGTTGCACGCTTGGTGCCAGCCAGCAGGTTCTTTCCCTCTTCGGCCGTGATGAAGGCCGTCAGGGCCTCGACGCGCCGCGCGATCAGCAGCAGATCGTCGGCGTCCGATGTCAACACCGCGTCGATCAGATCGTAGCGGGCACCGAGATCGCGCAGGTAGACTTTCAATCGGTCGTGGAAGAAGGCGAGAAGGTCGGCAGAAACATCGCCGGCGACCTCCGGCCTCTGTGCCTTGAGCCCTGCGAGCGCAACATCGAAAGCCGGCCGAAGCGACAGCCTCGTTTTACCTTCCAGGATGAGACGGATCACGCCGAGTGCGGCTCGGCGCAATGCATAGGGATCCTTCGAGCCCGTCGGCTTTTCGTCGATCGCCCAGAAGCCGACGAGGGTGTCGAGCTTGTCGGCAAGAGCGACCGTCACCGCAACGGGGTCGGTCGGCACGCGGTCGGAGGGACCTTGCGGCTTGTAATGATCCTCGATCGCATTGGCGACGACGGGCGTTTCGCCCTGCAGCACCGCATATTTATGACCCATGATGCCCTGGAGTTCGGGGAATTCCCCGACTGCCTCGGTGCGCAGATCCGCCTTGGCGAGCACGGCGGCGCGGTCGACCTGGGCCACATCAGCACCGGTGACACTGGCAAGTTCTGCGGCCAGCGCACGGATGCGGGCAACGCGTTCGCCTTGCGTTCCGAGCTTGGCGTGGAAGGTGACATTCAACGCATCGAGCTTCGCCATGCGCTGGTCGAGCGGCTTCTTGAGGTCGAGCCCGAATTTCACCGCGGACAGCGTGAGCGTGTCGAGATCCGGCAGGTTGCCCTGGTCCCGCTTCCAGAAATGCGCCGCATCCGAAAGGCGCGCGCGCACGACCTTGCCGTTGCCGTGGACGATTTCCTTGCCGCCATCCTTGGCCTCGATATTCGACACGAGTATGAACTTGTTCGACAGCGTTTCAGCGCCCGGCTCGCGCGTGACGAAGCACTTCTGATTGGTTTTGATCGTCAGGCGAATGATCTCCGACGGGATTTCGAGATAGCTCTCCTCGAAGCTTCCCATCAGCACCTGCGGCCATTCGACGAGGCCCGACACTTCCTCGAGCAGGCCATCGTCCTCGACGAGCTCAAGACCGCTGGCGAAGGCGACGTTGTGAGCGTCGGCGGCAATGATCTCCTTGCGGCGCTCGGCATCGAGCACGACTTTCGCCTTCTCGAGCTTCTCGGCATAATCGGCAAATCGGCGAACTGTGATCGCCTCCGGCGCATGGAAGCGATGGCCATAGGTCACGTTGGAGGCGACGATGCCGTCGACCTCGAACGGAATTACCGTGGTTTCCTCCGTCTCGGAACCAAAGGTGCAGACGATCGACTGGAGCGGGCGAACCCAGCGCAGGCTTCCAGGTCTCGCGGAGGCAGCACCGGAGCGCATCGATTTCGGCCATGGGAAATTGCGGATGATCGGCGGCATCGCCTCGGCGATGATCTCCTCGGCCGGCCGGCCCGGCTTGAGGATATGAGCGACGTAAAAATCGCCCTTCTTCGGGTCGCTATGGACATGGGCCTCGCTGATGGAGGAAAGGCCGGCGCCACGCAGGAAGCCTTCGATCGCCTTTTCGTTCGCGTCGGTGCGCGGGCCCTTGCGCTCCTCGCGAATATCGGCAGAGCGCGCATTCATGCCGCGGATGTCGAGCGTCAGCCGGCGCGGCGTCCAGTGTTCGCGCGCGCCTTCATAGGTCAGACCTGCCTCGACCAGCGCGTCCGTCACAAGCTTCTTCAGGTCGCCGGCCGCCTTGCGCTGCATGCGGGCGGGGATTTCTTCGGAGCGCAGTTCGATAAGAAGATCGGGCATGGGACTCTGGACTTTGTTCTGTTCCGGACGGTTGCGGCGGACTTAGCAAGCTCCGATGAAAAAGTCACCAAGCCCGGCAAGGAAATTGGCCGCTCCTCAGCATTACCAGCCGCCACCGCCACCACCGCCGCCGCCGCCACCGGAAAATCCTCCGCCGGAGGAAAAGCCCGAGGACGAGCTCTTGGGCGGCGGCGGCAAGGACGACGTCATGGTATCCGCCATCGAACCGGCAAACCCGCCGATCCTGTCGCCAAATGAACCGGGGCCAAAGGAATCGCTGTGATACCAGTTCGGCTGATATGCAGCGGCAGCGGCGGCGCCTGCCGACGCGGCAAGCAGCCAGCGGTCGAACGTCTCCGTCCACGGTTTTTCCACGCCGAGCGCCACGGCATAGGGTAGCAGCGTCTCGAAATGGCGGGGCGACATTTCCGGCGCGCCCTGGAGGTTCATCCGGTCCTTCTCGGCGAGCGTCATGTATTGCCGCAGCCCGTCGATGCCGTCCATCATCCGCGTGCCGAGTGGCGTCGGCGCCCCCATAAGGAAGAAGAAGAGCACATTGACGAGCACGATGCCGCCGACGGCAAAGAGCAGCGGCAGTTCGTCCGGCGCGGTGACGGAGAAAATGACGACAAGGACGCTCGAAAAAACCGTGAAAAGCACGAACCCGATGAAGGCCAGCACCACGATCGACATGATGCGGCGCGTCAGGCTCGATCCGCGCCGGAACGACTTGCCGAACGACACGGCGAAAATCGAGACGAAAAAGGCGATGAAAACCGGCACGATGATCAGCGGAATGCTTTCTTCGCTGAGATCGCCGAAGATGACGAGCGCCGCTAGGGCAATGAGTGAAAGAAAGACACCACCGACGACATAAACGGTGTTGGAACGGTAGTACTTGCCGCGATGTTCCCGCTCGATCGAACTGCGGAAGGCGGATCCCGCCGCCTCGACTTTCGTCCCGTTAGCCCGATCGATCGTGAGCTTGCCACCGGCCGCCCCGATCGCCCTCATCAGCGTCGCCTCGCCGGTCGGCAGCTTTTCCGCTCCCGCCTTGCCCGTAGCGGTGATGACGATAGCCTTCTTCAGGTCCTCGAGAACGACGTGTCCCTTGACCGCCAGGTTGAGCGCGGCGGCCGACAGCGCCGTCCACCCCTCTCCGGAGAAGCCCTTGTTGTCGACGTAATTTACCAGCGCCGGCGAAATTCCGTCCGGCGCATCCCAGCGCGGCACCATCACGCCGCGCGCCGGATCCCGACCGACACGCACCCAGGCGCGCCCATAGTAGAGGGTGACGAGGACCAGGCCTGCACCGGCAATGATCAGGGCCAGGTGATCACGCAGCCACCAGATGTTTTCCCGAGAGGCGCTTGGCCGGTCGATGCTGCCCCTCGGCAGCTTGACCGCGATCGTCAGGCCCTCCTGCGGGCGCAGCCGGCGCGTGGTGGCGAAGAAGATTTCGTTGCCCTCCTCCACCGCCCGAGCATCCTTTCCTGTGGCGCCGTAACCGCCAGTGAAGACGTCGAGCGCTTGCGACTTCACGCCTTGCGGCAACGTCACAGTGGCCGTTGCCTCCTCGATCGGGAAGGCCCACTCGGTTCCCGTCACATTCCAATAGAGTTCGTCGTGATCGTCGAAGAATCGGATTTGCCGGCCGGTCTCGTAGGTAATCTGGAACGTGTGTTCACCACGTGGCAGAAACACGTCGGCCTTGCCCGTGTAAATACGGATGCCGCCGCTGATCGCCTCAGTGCGGTAGGCTTCTTCCTCGCCGTCGCGCTCGACCGAGACGAGGTCGAAATCCACCTTGCTGCGGCGGCCGTCCGCGTCGACGAAGGTCAGCGGGAAATCCCGATAGATGCCGCGCTTTATCTGGTTGCCCTCGACATTGGCCGTGATCGTCTCGGTCACGGTGAGCGTGCCGTCCCTCGCGACCTCGATGACCGAATGGTAGGACGAGATAATCTCTTCCGCGGATGCGGCCAGCGGCCAAGCAAACACGAGAAGAACAAGTGCAAGCGCTGCGGAAAACCGCTTCATCGCAATTTCCTTTTCCGCACCGTCAGAATTTGACCGATGGCACTGCCCGATCCGCTTCGTTGTTGATCTCGAAATAGCTGGCCTTGGCAAAGCGGAAGGAGTTGGCGATCAGATTGGACGGGAAACTTTCGACCTTGACGTTGAGGTCACGGGCTGCGCCGTTGTAATAGCGCCGCGACATCTGGATCTCGCCCTCGATCGTCTCCAGCGAGCGCTGGAGTTCCGCGAAATTCTCGTTTGCCTTGAGATCCGGATAGGCTTCGGCGAGCGCAAACAGCTTGCCGAGCGCCTGCGAAAGCGCCCCCTCCACCGCCGCACGGGCGGTGACATCGCCCTGCGGCACCGTCTGCGCTCGATTGCGCAATGCGACGATCTCCTCGAGCGTCGACTTTTCATGCGCCGCATACCCCTTCACAGTCTCGATCAGGTTGGGGATCAGATCGGCGCGCCGCTTCAATTGGACATCGATGCCGGACCAGGCCTCTTCAGCGACCTGCCGCGCCTTCACGAGGCCGTTATAGACAAAAACCAGATACAGGATCACCGCGACGCCGATTGCCAGCCCGATCATGAAAGCCCCTCCTTGAGAATCCGCCAGAGATTAGCCGCCGGCTTTCCAGCTTGAAAGGCATTTTTGCAATCAAAGCAATGGGTGAGCGCGAACTTGGGAAGCGGCCCGTCGGCTCGACGCTGAGTGCAAAACCCGGCGATCGGAATATTCGCGGCCGGCAGAAATGAGGCTGTTCCGCCGGGAACGGCGGCGAAACCGGCGATCGGCGAAAGTCGTCTTATCGAAGAACTCAAGACGCAAAGCCCACGGCCATGAATACGCTCTCTACTCTCATCAACGCGATCGCCTTCACAGCCCTCTTCGTTGCGTACGAGGGCGGAAGCCATAGCGACAGGCCGAGCGGCGTGCGTCGGGCGCTACAGACCTACGCCGGACAAGGATCATCCGGTGAATTTCCGGCAACAGGTTTTCTGTGGTCGGATTCGCGCCCTTGCGAGCGATCTGATCGCCCGCCCGAATGCCCGGAGCTGGCCGCACGAACGAACGAGATGGACGAAAGCTGGCAGCCCGCCGACTATGCTGCTTCCCTGCTCCAGTTCGCACCGCCGGCGTCAGTCAGCAGGAACGCCTCACCGCAGGCCTTTGCCAGCGTGCGAACGCGCAAGATATAGCTCTGGCGCTCCGTGACGGAGATCACGCCCCGCGCATCCAGCAGGTTGAAGACGTGGCTCGCCTTGATGCACTGGTCATAGGCCGGGAAAACGCATTTATGCAGGCGGTTGTTGCTGCTGTCGCCCGGCGCCCCGGCGGCAAGCAGAGCCAGACATTCCTTTTCGGCGTCGATGAAATGCTGGTGGAGCATCGTCGTGTTGGCATATTCGAAGTTGTGCCGCGAATATTCCTGCTCGGCCTGCAGGAAAACGTCGCCATAGCTGATCTTTTCGGCACCCTCGCGGCCGTTGAAATTCAGGTCGTAAACATTATCGACACCTTGGACATACATGGCCAGGCGCTCCAGACCATAGGTCAGCTCGCCGGCAACGGGCGAGCATTCGATGCCGCAGACCTGCTGGAAATAGGTGAACTGCGACACTTCCATGCCGTCGCACCAGCATTCCCAGCCGAGGCCCCAGGCGCCGAGCGTCGGGCTCTCCCAGTCATCCTCGACGAAGCGGATGTCGTGCAGCAGAGGGTCGAGGCCGATCGCCTCGAGCGAGCCGAGATAGAGTTCCTGCAGGTTGGATGGATTCGGCTTCAGAAGCACCTGATACTGGTAGTAGTGCTGAAGCCGGTTCGGGTTCTCGCCGTAGCGTCCATCGGTCGGGCGGCGTGACGGCTGGACGTAGGCCGCACGCCACGGCTTCGGCCCGAGCGCGCGCAGCGTCGTCGCCGGATGAAATGTGCCGGCGCCAACCTCCATGTCGTAAGGCTGCAGCACGGCGCAACCCTTGTCGGCCCAATAGTTGTGCAACGTCAGGATCAGGGCCTGAAAGGAGCGCTTCGGGTTCATGTGGTCCGGAAGGGAGGCGGTGGTCATGGGATCGTCCGAATTCTTCGAAATTTGCCGGACAGGTGCCATGCCGCACGGCAGGGGTCAAGCGTCTTGCCCGATCCCGTGTCCTGATCCAGGTCAGGGATAAGGCGTGAACCTTCACTCGTCGTCGCGCTTCAGGCGGTATTCTCCGGTCTTCGGGTCCTTGACAAGGGTTCCATTGGCGCCGGTCTGTTGCTCGCGGCGCAGCCGCTCGCGCTGCCGCGCCAGCTTCTCGGCGTCGGCAATGAATTTCCGATATCCGATCCAGGCGATAATACCGATAATCAGGAGCAGGATAATCTGCGGCATCGTTCCTCCTCTGCACGCTTCATCCGATCGAACGCGGTGCCGGCGAAGCAATGCAGCCTTTCAAAGTGTAACAGCGACCCTGTACGCCTGACCAGATGCGAGGGTGGAGGAGCCGGATCTAAAGCCCGTATCGCGCCCACAGCGCCCTTTCTTCGAGTGCGTCGGCGAGGCCGGCGGCGGCCGACGCGGCCAGGGGCGCCGCGATTGCGCCGGCAACGGCCGCACCCGGTTGGCGGCGGCCGAAGAGACTGCGTGCCGGCTGGATCAATTCGAGCCGTGCTTTTGCTCCATAACGTCGCTTCACCTCTCCGCGCATGTCGCCGAGAGCGTCGACGAGGCCGAGTTCCTGCCCCCGCCGGCCTGTCCAGAAAAGGCCGGAAAAAATATCGGGATGATCGGCGAGAAGGGTTCCCCGGCGGGTCTTCACCATCTGGATGAACGTGTCATGGATCTCGATCTGCAAGCTCTTGAGGAACTCGACGTCACGCTCCTTTTCCGGCTGGAACGGATCAAGCACGACCTTGTTTTCGCCGGCTGTGTAGACACGCCGTTCGACGCCGATCTTCTTCAGGAGTTCCGGGAAGCCGAAGCCGCCGGAGACGACACCGATCGAGCCGACGATCGAAGTCGGATCGGCGATGATCTCGTCGCCGGCAAGCGCGATCATGTAGCCGCCGGACGCGGCCACGTCCTCGACGAAGATCAGAACGCGTTTTTTCTTTTCTTCGGCGAGGTCGCGGATGCGCTGGTAAATCAGGCGCGACTGAACCGGCGAGCCACCAGGCGAATTGATGGAGATGGCAACGGCCGGGGCGTCTTTGAGTGAGAAGGCCTTTTCCAAAAGCGGGGCGACGGTCGCGAGATTGAGGACCGGGCGAAACTGGCCGCCGCCGGCCATGATCGCGCCGTGAAGCCGGATCGCCGGAATCGTCACCCCATCCCTGCGAAACCGCCTCGGCATCAGCCTTTTAAAGAATCCGGCCATTTCAACTCCTGCCAGTCACAAACCTGATCTGCATGTATGCACTGCCGTCACAAACGCAATGCCCGTTTTCGCACCTTGCGTCTTATTACCGGCGGCGATAGGCAGCGCGCCCGTTGTTGAGGTCATCCACTTCCTGAGAAAAGCGGTGTGTTCCCTCGTCATGCATCACGAGCGGCGCGCGCAGAGCCAGTCGCTTACGGCTCTGCTTGATCGCTGTCACGAGGATGCGCACGGCATTCTCGCCCGCACGTGGAAGAAGCGGCGTGATCTCTATGCCGCCGAAGCGCCGACCGCATGCCGCGATGATCTCGGCGATCGATTCCGGCCGGGCAATGAGAGACAGCTGTCCGCCCGGCTTCATGATCGCCCCGGCGGTCTTGATCCACGCCTCGAAAAGATCGTCGGTCATCGCGTGAGCCTCTGCCTTGAGACTGTCCGGCGTCTGCCGGTCCGCGGCGTCGTTGAACGGCGGGTTCATGATCACATGATCGAAGACGTCATCCGGCAGACCGGCGGCGGCGCGTGCCTTGCCGCTCAGCGACACGTCGGCCTCGAGCACCGCGACTCTTGATGCGAAGTGTGCATTCTCTGGCAATGCGAGGCTGCGACGGGCAAAGCCGGCCATGATGGCCGAACGCTCCACCAGCAGCACTTCAGCATCGTCGAGCCGCGAGGCGACCGCCATGCCGGCGGCGCCCGCACCGGCGCCGAGGTCTGCCACGCGGCAACGGTCGCGGCAGGCCACGAGGGAGGAGAGCAGCATCGCATCCATGCCGGCGCGATGGCCCTGGCCCAGCGGCTGGATCAGGTGAAACCTACCCCTGTGGAACGCATCCACCGTTTCCGGCATCGTCGTCATTGCCCTGCCCTTCCAAAGGGAAGGTCGCGAGCGGTTAGCAGGAAGGCCGAAGTCACTGCCGCAATTCCCTCTCCAGGCCTGCATCGATCAGGATCCGCCGCGCCCTGTCGGCGTCATCCTCCGCAACCAGGAAACGGCGCGGCAAAAGTCCCAGCGAACCCTCCAGGATGCTCATGCCCTGATCGGCAATAAAGCAGCCAATGCCGGCGTCCTTCATCAGGCTTTCGGCAAAGGAGAGAAGTACGGCGTCGTTCGTGCGGATCAGTTCTTTCATCCGGCTCGGTTTTCCTGTCTTATTTCAAGCAAGCGGGGCAATTCGCCTCTTGCCGCCTGAAAGCCCTCTTTCTATTGTCGAAATCGACAACGAAACAGGAGTCCGGGCGTTGGGCGTAGTGATACCGCTGGAAGACAAGAAAAACAAACAGGCGTCTGTGAAGCCGCTCGTCGACCTGACCATGTCCGACATGGAACGGGTCAACCAGCTCATCCTGTCCAAGGCCGGCTCCGATGTCCAGATGATACCGGAGGTCGCCAACCACCTGATTTCGTCCGGCGGCAAACGCCTGCGCCCCATGCTGACGCTCGCCGCCGCCTCGATGTTCGGTTACGAGGGCGACGCCCACATCAAGCTCGCGACCAGCGTCGAATTCATGCACACGGCAACGCTGTTGCACGACGATGTCGTCGACGAAAGCGATCTCCGGCGTGGAAAATCGACGGCACGCACGATCTGGGGCAACCAGGCAAGCGTGCTCGTCGGCGACTACCTGCTTGGTCAAGCGTTCCGCATGATGGTCGATGTGGGCTCACTCGAGGCGCTCGACGTGCTTTCAACGGCAGCCTCGGTCATTGCCGAGGGCGAAGTCCTGCAGCTTTCGGTCGCCAAGAACATGGAGACGACCGAAGACGACTACCTGCAGGTCATCCGCGCTAAGACGGCGGCACTCTTCGCCGCGGCAGCGGAAGTCGGACCGATCGTTGCAGCAACCAGCAAGGCTGACCGCAACGCGCTGAAGTCCTACGGCATGAACCTTGGTCTCGCCTTTCAATTGGTCGACGACGTTCTCGACTACGGCGGCTCCTCGATCGATCTCGGCAAGAACGTCGGCGATGATTTCCGCGAAGGAAAGATCACGCTGCCGGTCATTCTTTCCTATCGGCGCGGCACGCCGGAGGATCGCGCCTTCTGGCGGGAAGCCATCGAAGGCGGCAACAACGACGGCCCAAATCTGGAAAAAGCGCTAGGCCTCATCCGGCGCTATGGCGGGCTTACCGACACGATTGCGCGTGCGCAGCATTATGGCACGATCGCGCGTGACGCCCTTGCACCGTTGCCGGCGTCCCCCTGGAAGTCAGCACTGGTCGAAGTGATCGATTTCTGCATCGATCGGGTAAGCTAGACCGGCAGGCAATTTACTTTAGGAATTTCTTGCCGCATTGCGCCAAAAAAGCCATTCTGTTCCTCAAAACTTGCTTCCGGCAATTTCCGATCGATTTCCGGAACACCCAGCGATGGTGTGGCAAACGCACCGTCGGCAATGAAAGGTTTGATATGCGGCAAAATACACTCCTTCGCCTTCTTGGCGGCGCGGCACTGCTGGCCCTTGCATCGGTGACCGGCAGCTATCTGGCCTTCGCCGAGGAAAAGGCGGCGGTCGAAGACGCGAAGCCTTTCGACATCAAATCTGTCGACACCTTTTCCGGCGCCTTTCTTGCCGCCCGCACGGCCGACGTGGATCGCGACTTCGCCTCAGCAACCGAACTTTACAAGATCGCTCTGCAGTTCGAACCGAACAACAGCGACGTCAAGCAGCGGCTGATGATCACGCTGCTCATGGCAGGCAAGCTTGACGATGGCGTCAAGATCGCCGAGGATCTGAAGTCCGACCCGGCTGTCGAACGCATCACGACGGTCGTCCGCGCGATCGAAGCGATCCGCAAGCGCGAATACCGCAGCGCCCAGAAGCTGCTGGCCTATGACGGCCCGAACGATCTCGACCGGCTGATGAATACGCTTCTGTCCTCATGGGCGAAGTTCGGTCAAGGTCGGCCGAAGGAGGCGTTGGCGCAGATCAAGGCGCTTGACGGCCCTGAATGGTTCCGCGTTTTCAAGAATTATCACGCCGGTGCGATCGCGCTTGCCGCCGGCGACAAGGCAGCGGCCCGCGCACGCCTCAACGACGCCATTCTCGACCGCGAAGGCGGCAGCGCCGCCCCGGACACGTTCATGCGTGCGGTAGAGGCGCTCGCCCGTTTCGAGGCTCGTGAGGGCAACAAGCAAAAGGCCCTGGATACGATTGCTGTCGGCGAAGGCATGGTCAACAACTACACCCCGCTCGAGGCGCTGAGAAAGAGTATCGAGGAAGGCAAGCCCCAGGAGCAGCAGGTTCGCAACGCCGTGCAAGGCGCCGCAGCGGTGCTCTTTTCGATCGGAGGCGCGCTCAACCGCGAAGGCGCTGAAGACGTCGTTTCGCTCTATTTGCAGACCGCACGCCAGCTCGATCCGGAAAGTGCCGACATCCTCGTCATGCTCGGCGGGATTGCCGAAAACCTGAAGAAGGAGGAAGAGGCGATCGCGCTTTACAAGAGCGTGCCGGAAGGCTCGCCGATGCGCCGCCTCTCCGAGCTTCAACTCGGACTTAGCCTTGCCAGCATCGGCAAGGTCGAAGAGGCCAAGAAGCACCTGAGGGCGCTGATCGACGTCGATCCCAAGAATATCCGCAGCTATCTCGCCTATGGCAGCGTTCTGTCGGACGCCAAGGACTACAAGGAGATGGGCGAACTTTACGACCGAGCCGTCGCGGCCATCGGCCCTGTGCCGAAGCGCGGCGACTGGACCGTCTTCTTCCAGCGCGGCATCGCCTACGAGCGGCAGAAGATCTGGGAGAAGGCGGAACCGAATTTCCGCAAGGCACTGGAGCTCAATCCGGATCAGCCGCAGGTCCTGAATTATCTCGGCTACTCCTGGGTCGACATGAACATAAACCTCGAAGAGGGCCTCGACATGATCCGGAAGGCGGTCGAGCTCAAGCCCGATGACGGCTACATCGTCGATTCGCTCGGTTGGGCGTATTTCCGCATGAACCGGTTCGATGATGCCGTGACCGAACTCGAGCGCGCGGCCGAACTGATGGCCGGCGACGCCACGATCAACGACCACCTCGGCGATGCTTACTGGCGGGTCGGGCGCAAGCTCGAAGCGGTGTTCCAGTGGAACCAGGCACTTGAGCTGAAACCCGAAGAATCGGAAATTCCGAAGATCAAGGCGAAGATCGAAAACGGCTTGCCGCCGCTCAAGGCGCGGGTTCCGGCCGCAGCCGACGCCAAGGAAACATTGCCGAAGAGGACGGGTCCCGGGACCGCGACACCGGACAAGAAATCCTGAGGATATGCGGTTGGACGGCATTCCGGGTTTCGCGCTGACATGCGCGGCGCCTGCCAAGATCAATCTGGCGCTGCATGTAATTGGCCAGCGTGCCGACGGCCACCATCTTCTGGAAAGCCTGGTTACTTTCGCGGATTGCGGCGACCGGATCGGCCTTGCGGCGGGTGACGCCGACCGTTTCACCGTGTCGGGGCGCTTCTCGGGCGGTCTGCCGCTTTCGGGGGAAGGCAAGGACGGCAATCTGGTGCTGCGGGCGCGCGACCTGTTGCGACGGGAGTTCGCGTCGCGCAGCATCGCCGCCGGCCCGGTTCATCTCCATCTCGAAAAAAACCTGCCCGTCGCCTCCGGTATCGGCGGCGGCTCGGCAGATGCGGCAGCCACTCTTTCGGGGCTGCTGTTGCTGTGGGGAGCGTCGATCGAGCCGCTAACGCTCGATGCCATTGCCCTCGAACTCGGCGCGGATGTGCCGATGTGCCTCGACGGCGGGCCGCTTCTTGCCAAGGGAATCGGCGAAGAGATTAGCCCCCTTCCCGATCTGCCGTCCTTCGCGATCGTCCTCGTCAATCCGCTGGTCGCCGTTCCGACGCCGGTGATCTTCCGGACACTGGTCAACAAGACGAATCCACGGCTCATCCTACCGCAAGGAATAGCCACGGCTGCGGACTGGTTGTCGGCCATGGCCGGCATGCGCAACGATCTGGAGGCGCCTGCGCGGAGGCTCGCTCCGGTGATCGATGACGTGTCGGGTGCGCTGAGCGCGGCGGGCGCCACGCTTGTGCGCATGTCCGGCTCTGGCGCCACATGCTTCGGGCTGTTCGAGAGCGACGAAAGAGCGCAGCAGGCCGCTGACCGCATTTCCGCCAGCCAAACGGAGTGGTACGTTTGCGCCGCTCGAACCACGGGAGAAAGAGGATAACACCCAATGCCTGGCATCGATGAAAGCCGCCCGTTCATTCCCGTCGGCATTGCCGTGCTCACGGTATCCGACACGCGCACACGCGCGAACGACAAGTCGGGAGATGCGCTCGAGGCACGCATACGCGAGGCCGGCCATCGGCTTGAAGCGCGAGCGATCGTCCCGGACGATCGGCTGACGATCTACGATCAAGTGAAGGCTTGGACGCTGGACGATGCGATCGACGTGGTCATTACCACCGGAGGCACCGGCTTTACCGGCCGCGACGTGACGCCGGAGGCGCTGGAGCCGCTCTTCGAAAAGCGCATGGACGGTTTTTCCGAAGTGTTCCACCGGATCTCCTACGAGAAGATCGGCACGTCGACGATTCAGTCGCGGGCTACCGGCGGCGTCGCCAATGCGACGTTCGTCTTCGTTCTGCCCGGATCGCCGGGCGCCTGCAAGGATGCCTGGGATAGCATCCTGAAGCAGCAACTCGACTATCGGCACATGCCCTGCAATTTCGTTGAAATCATGCCGCGCTTGGACGAGCACCTGCAGCGCGGCTGACGCGCTCGCCGGACCCGCCTTGAGATTTTTGTCGTCCAGCCCTGCTGTTGTTCCCTTCGAAACAGCGGGCCTCAAACGGACTCGGTAAATTTTTTCCCGTCAGCTAGCGCGAGATGGTCAAAGGGCACACTGATCATCCATCTCAAGCGCTGCGAAGACAGATCTTTCCGGCGACGCCGGCGGGAAGAGCAGGAGGCATACGACATGCCGTCCATTGGATTGCATGGCAATTCATTGCGCTAGCAAGGTCATTTGAGAGCCGCTTCGGGGGGTGCCGCTGACAAGACAGGCACCCCATTCTCGCGGCCGATGGTCTGCCCGCTACTCCGCAGCCGGTCTGTTGGCGGCCGCCACCCATGCGGGAACAAGCTCCGTCGCCAGTTTGCGCACTGCACGAACATTCACCATATCGCTCAGCCGCATGTTCGCGCGGGCAACGGCGATCGCATCACGCTTTTGCATCAAAAACCCTGTCTCGAGCGGCCTGGCTCTGCGAGACAGGCGGCTTAACAGCGAGCGACGATGGATTCGCGAAGGAGAAAACCGCGCCGGTTTTTTGTTGAGCGACACATATTCGAGAAGTTCGTCCACCCATCTCCCCGTTGGCCGTGCGCCAGGCTCCAGGAACATCAGCCACTCCCCTCGGGCCGAACGGACGATTTCGCCCAAGTCCCAATCGACACAGAAGCGGCATCCGGCAGCATCCGCTACACGCAGCGAACCGTCTTTCGAACCGTGATCGAGAATGATGACGTCGCTGACGAGGCCCTCCACGGCGCCAGCAACAAGCACAGACAGCGTCTGCACGAGTTCGGCCTCGTTGTCCTGCGTTTCCATGATTATCGTCAGCATAGCCGTTCCTACCGCATAGCACTGCGAAATGCTACCCATCGGGCGTTGCCCCTTCGGCGCTCTCGATGCCACTGCCGGTTCGCTCATATTCCCGAGTTTTGTTCTTGCTTTGTTCTTTTTTCTGCGATAGGAAAATAATCAGGACGAAACGGAGCACCGTCTGTTCCGAGGAGATATCGATGACCGAGCTGTCTCAACTGAGGCAGGGTGCCTTTGCGCCTGCCAACACCGCGGATATGGCCGAAGCAATGATCAAGGGGACGGGGCTGAGGATCGAGGTCGATCGGCGGCGTGGCCGCGGCGCCGGACTCAACATGTCCGGACGCTTTGAACCGACAACGCGCGAGGTCTTCGACGACGGCTGGGAGAGCATCGAGGAATTGCCGCCGTTCAAGACGGAAGTCCAGGTCGAAAAGCCGCGGGCGGTCATCACGCGAAACGAGTCCCCGGATATTTCCTTCGACCGTTCCATCAATCCCTATCGCGGTTGCGAGCATGGCTGCATCTACTGTTTTGCGCGACCGACCCATGCCTATATGGGACTCTCCGCAGGCCTCGATTTCGAGTCCAAACTTTTCTCCAAGCCGGATGCGCCGCGTTTGCTGGAACGCGAACTTGCAAGGCCAGACTACAAAGTTCGACCGATCGCGATCGGCACAAACACTGATCCCTATCAGCCGATCGAGAAGGAATGGCGCATCATGCGCCAGATTCTCGAGGTGTTGAAGGCGGCAAACCACCCGGTGATGATCGTCACCAAATCGGCAATGGTGACCCGCGACATCGATCTGCTTGCCCCGATGGCGGAGAAGGGTCTCGCGCGCGTCGGAATTTCGGTGACCACGCTTGATAGGAAACTGGCGCGTACGATGGAGCCGCGGGCATCGACGCCGACTAAGCGGCTGGAGGCGATGCGCGCCATTTCGGAAGCGGGCATTCCGGCCGGTGTGCTGGTTGCGCCGATCATTCCGGCGCTGAACGACCACGAGATCGAACGCGTGCTCGATTCGGCGAAGGCGGCGGGCGCATCGGAAGCAAGCTATGTGCTGTTGCGGCTGCCGCTGGAAGTGAGTCCGCTCTTTCGCGATTGGCTCCTGCGGAATTATCCGAATCGCTATCGCCACGTCATGTCGTTGATCCGCTCCATGCGTGGCGGCAAGGATTATGACGCCGAGTTCGGCAAGCGCATGAAAGGCGCCGGTCCTTACGCCTGGCAGATCGGCCGGCGTTTCGAACTTGCCGCCAAGCGGCTAGGCCTCAATCTGACGCGCCGACAATTGCGGAATGACATCTTCGTGCCCCCGCTCGGAATGGGAGTGCAGTTGTCACTCCTTTAGGATCGCCGACCCCTTGAGATTCCTCGACAATAGGAGCCGATCTCTCTCCACGACAGGAACTCGATAGCATTCTTCACGCAAAATTTCGGTTCCGGCGCCCTCCCCCGCCTCAGGATGGCGCTGGTTTTCCTCCGGTCACCGCCGCACTCGTACCGGGGGGCTTGAAGGGAATCGGGCGAATATGCGAGGGTCCCCGCATGTCACGTCGCAAATCGCCCGATTCCCCACTCTTTCCCGTCGAACTCCCAGTTCCGGATTTCGGCTTCGAGCTTGCCGCCCGCAGAGATGGCCTTTGGCCCGTCGCCGGCGCCGACGAGGCCGGTCGTGGTCCGCTTGCTGGTCCGGTCGTCGCAGCTGCCGTCATTCTCGACCCGGACTCCATTCCGGCCGGCCTCAACGACAGCAAGCTGTTGAGTGCGGAACAGCGCGAGGCGCTTTTCGAGCAAATTCTCGCGACGGCAACGGTCTCGATCGCCTCGTCTTCGGCGACACGCATCGACACGACCGATATTCTCAAGGCGAGCCTCGATGCGATGCGACGGGCCGTCGATGGCCTTTCAACGTCCGCGCGTTTTGTGCTCGTAGATGGCCGTGATGTTCCTCCGGGGCTTTCCTGCCACGCTAAGGCGATCGTAAAAGGCGATTCCCGATCGATGTCGATCGCCGCCGCGTCGATCGTCGCGAAGGTCACCCGCGATCGAATGATGGCGCGCGCCGACATCACCTTTCCGGACTATGGCTTCGCCGTTCATGCGGGCTATGCCACGGTAAGGCATCGCGACGCCATCGACAGTCACGGTCCTTGTTCGCTGCATCGGATGAGCTTCCGTCCCTTTCGCCAGATTTAATCCCGAGCATTCGGCCCGCGAACAGCCCCCCGCCTCGACAGCGTCCGCACATGCCCGATGACCGTGCGAAGTATCCGGCCCGCGTCCATCCCATCGCCGCCCCGGGGACCGCCGCATAGACAACAAAAAAGGCCCCGCGGGGCCTTTTTCGATTTCCCAGAACCAGTCGTCGTCTCAGTTGAGCCGCGACTTGACCTCACCGAGCGCCTGCTTGAAGAGCGCTTCCTGCGCACCGGCATCGGTCTTGGCGGTCAAGACCTTCTCGGCAGCGCTGATCGCTAGATCGACAGCAGCCGAGCGGACGGCGTTGATCGCATCGTTTTCGGCCTGTTTGATCTTCTGTTCGGAAAGTGCCGTGCGGCGCGCGACATAGTCTTCGGTCTTTTGCCTGGCTTCCGCCGTCAGCATTTCGGCTTCCCGTTGCGCGGCGGCAACAATGCTGGCGGCTTCCGCTTCGGCGTCCTTGCGCTTGCGCTGGTACTCAGCGACCAAGCTCTGGGCTTCTTCCCGCAGGCGCTTGGCTTCCGCCAACTCATTGCCGATCTTGTCGGCACGTGCGTCGAGTGCCTTGCCGATCATGCCCGGAACCTTGAGATAGGCGACGAGGGCAAAGAAGAGAATCAGGCCGACGAGGGCGTAGAAAGTCGCATCAAGAGCCATCGTTCATTGCTCCTCAGTTGCCTGCAGATGCCTTGACCGCTGCAGCGATCTCGGCCTTGGTAACGGTTCCACCGATCAGTTGCTTGACGACGGCGGTTGCCGTCTCCTCGGCAATAGCGCCGACATCGGCGAGCGCCTTGGACTTGATCTCGGCAATGCGCGCTTCCGCGGCGGTGATCTTCTTCGTCAGATCGGCCTCGACGGCGGTCCGGTCAGCCGTCGCCTTTGCCTTGGCAGCCTCACGTGCGGTATCGGCGATAGAATGGCCCTTGGCCC
Organism: Sinorhizobium sp. 8-89; assembly: GCF_030124325.1. Taxonomy (GTDB): domain Bacteria; phylum Pseudomonadota; class Alphaproteobacteria; order Rhizobiales; family Rhizobiaceae; genus Sinorhizobium. The sequence goes on along the minus strand of NZ_JASKLR010000001.1, from coordinate 305,635 downwards.
TGGCGCTTGCCAGTTCCTGCTCGTAGGAAGCGATGGCGGCGTCGGCTTCACCCTTCAGGCGCGACGCTTCGTCCAGATCCTGCGCGATCCGGTCGTGACGGGTTTCGAGAATGCCGCCAATGCGCGGAATGATGACCTTCGACATCAGCAGATAGAAGAGGCCGAACGTGATCGCGAGCCAGAGCAACTGCGATGCGAAATGGGTCGAATCGAAAGGCGGGAACACGCCCGTGCCGTGTTCGCCTTCGTGGGCCACACCCGTTTCGGTGTGCACCTCGCCGGCCGCAGCGGGATCGTGTGCTTCGCCTTCAGTGGTGGTTGACTGGGCATAAGCCGCGGTCACAAACATGCTCACCTCCAGGTGCACTCAAGAATATGCGCGGCCGCGACCCCTGAACGAGGCCGCGGCCAAAACTTCGGTCCGTATTAGACGGCGAAGAGGAGGAGCAGGGCTACGAGCAGCGAGAAGATGCCCAGAGCTTCCGTAACGGCGAAGCCGAATACGAGGCGGCCGAACTGGCCGTCAGCAGCCGACGGGTTGCGCAGCGCGCCGGACAGGTAGCTGCCGAAGATGTTGCCGAGGCCGAGAGCCGTGCCGGCCATACCAAGGCATGCAAGACCTGCGCCGATGAACTTTGCTGCTTCCGCTTCCATGATTGAACTCCTTCGAAATGGTGTTGCGGCTAGGATTTGTGCTTCCACCGGAGGACCCGGGCGGAAGCCAGCGACTGTGATTCCTTAGTGGCTTCCCGGATGGACAGCGTCGTTGAGGTACATGCAGGTCAGCACCGCAAAGACGTAGGCCTGAAGGAAGCAGACGAGGAACTCAAGACCGGTAATGGCGACGGTCATGATGAGAGGCAGGATCGCACCGCCGATGCCGAGCGCGCCGAGGGCGCTCAACGAGGTGACGAAGCCCGCGAAAACCTTCAGCGTGATGTGGCCTGCGAGCATGTTGGCGAACAGACGGACCGAAAGGCTGATGGGACGGGAAAGGAAGGAAATGATTTCGATCGCAACGACCAGCGGCAACAGTACCCCCGGTACGCCGTGCGGCACGAAAAGCTTCAGGAAGCCAAGGCCGTGCTTGTAGAAACCATAGAGAATTACGGTACCGATGACGAACACCGCCAGGGCGAAGGTGACGATGATCTGGCTGGTTACCGTGAAGAAGTACGGAAACATGCCGAGCAGATTCGCCGTCAGGATGAACATGAACAGCGAGAAAACCATCGGGAAGAATTTCATGCCGTGGTTGCCCGCCCCTTCGCGAAGCATCGAGGCGATGAATTCATAGGACATTTCCGAAACCGACTGCAGGCGAGTGGGGATCAGCCCGCGCTGCGACGTGGTCAGATAAAGAAAGCCGGCGGCCACGCCGACGGTCGCGACCATGAACAGCGACGCATTGGTGAAGGAAAAGTCAATTCCGCCAATTTCGATCGGGACAATCTTGTTGACCAGGAACTGGTGGGTCGGATCGTTTGACACCGCGCTTCTCTTTCATTTTGCCCGCCCGCAAGCGGAAACCGTGTTCTTTCAGGCGGCGCCTCAGGCGCCATCCCCGTCCTTCTTTTCATTTCCAGGGCCGCGTTTGGCCGATTCCGGTGTCGCCACCATTCCGGCCGACCGCAGCACGTTCAAGACGCCGGCACAGAACCCGAGGAGCAGCAAGACGATCATGCCCCACGGCCCTGTACCCGCAAAGTGATCCAAAAGATAGCCTAGAAACGCCCCGACAAGGATCCCGGCGATGAACTCGCTCGAGAGCTTCATCGCCGCTGCGTAGCCTTGCCGGCTTTCCGCCGCGCGCATCTCGGCATCGTCCGACTTGTCCGTCCGCTTGGACGCGATGTCGTCGCCAAGGCGCTTCAGCCGCGCTTCCAGACTTTCTTCCGGTTTCTCCGTCACATGGCTCCCCTTTGCTGCCCCACGCGATCTTAAACGCGATTTCGGTCATACAAACGGCCGGTGTTCAAGCCACGCTTCGGCCCCCATTTGAAGTCGCGCGCAACATAGTTTTAGGGACCCTCATAGTCAAGGCATGGGAGCACGTTGGGCGTGGACAATATTTACGTTTAATATCATAAGGTTAGCTGTAATTTCGGCCAGCTGCGGCAAAGCGGCAACGGGAATCGGCGCCAGCTGAACGAGGTTCGCCTGCTGTTCGGCATCCCGTCATCCATCGGAATCGAGCTCGTCGATCAACTCCAGCCGCCGCCGTAGGTGCGGTAGAAGATGTGCAATCCGATCTTGCCGACGCGCTTCATGGTTTTTGCCCAGGCCGGCTTGACGTAGGTCGCGTGATAATGCGTTGCCGACCCCACTTCCGGCAGCCAGATCTTGCCGGCAGTCACGGCCATCGCGACTTCCTTGGCGGTCTTCCAGTGCGAGCGCGAGTAGATCAGGTCGCGGATCATGTCGCAGGCGAACGAGAACTGACAACGGTTGCGCCACGCCTTGTTCTGGTAGACGACGCCGCAGATCGTCTTCGGGTAAGTGGGGTTGCGAACGCGATTGAGGATGACCTGGGCCACGGCTGCCTGACCCTTTACAGACTCGCTGCGGGCCTCGAAATAGATCCCTTCGGCAAGGCAGGTCTGCTCCTCCTTGGTGAAGACCGTCGCTGGCAAAGCTGTTGCCGCCCAGGCATGGTCGTCGGGCGCGATCTCCGGAATGAACCGCCCCGCATTCCTGTCTTCCCTGAGGATGGAATCGAAGGGCGACTCACGCGCATAGTCCGGCTCGGGCCGGACATAGGCGGTCGCAAGAACATCGGCCTTGTCGTTGGTGATGAGCTTGGCGAGCATCGGCGAGACGCCGGGTTCAGCCTTCGGCGGTTTCTTTCTGTAGAAGGCCGTGGCGATCTCGATCTCCTTGCCCTTAATGCGCGGTTTGGCGAAAACCATCTTCTCGGCGCCGTCGAAGTCCGGCTCGGTCAGCGAACTCGTGCGCTGGAGGATCGAACCGGCGGTAAAGTCCTTCGGCGGCGTCACCGGGCTCACGGCGACGATCCGACCCTTCTTCAGCTTGCGCGTTACACGGTCTTCGTCAGACGTCCCACCCTTGTGCTTGGTTTCCGCGGTCAGGGCCACGTGGCTGCCGTCGGGCAAGGTGACACCGGCGCCGCCATCCAAGGCACCGGTGGTGATCGGATCGGCGAACACCATCTCGACCTCGTGGAGCGAACCGGCGGGCGATTGCGTCAGATACATCCGCCAGCGCTCGCCGCCATGATTAATGCCTGACAGAAAGGTCGCGAGGTCGGAATAGGCGACCGTGGAAGGGAAGCTCATGAAAATGGCAATGCCGATGATCGCGGGCGCAGCCCAGGCCGGCAACGACATACGAGACTTGCTACGCAACTTCTGGCTCTTACGCACCAACCGGCTCCACGCAACTCTTACTCGGGCACGCGTTCTCGCAAGCCGGCAGAGGGCCAGCGGCAAGATTCCGTGCAGGAAGCTAAGATTTGGAAGCGGTCGGACGGCGCACCGGAACCGCTTCGTTCGAGCCTAGAAAATGAAGCATTAACCTTGATGTTTGGTTAATGCGGCACCACTGCAGTGCCGTGCCGGCTCCGATTTGGGGACAAAAACATGCGGTAGAGCCGGCGATGCTTGCGTCGGAGGCGGTACTTCTTCGCAGACCGTTCAGATGATCACGTGCGAGCCGAGTTCGACCACCCTGTTGGTCGGCAGACGGAAATAGTCCGATGGATCGATCGCCGCACTGGCGAGCGCGATGAACAGACGATCCTGCCAGTGCGGCATGCCGGACTGGGCGTCGGGCACAAGTTTGCGGCGACCGAGATAGAACGACGTCGACATAATGTCGAACTTGAGTCCCGACTTGCGGAAAAGTCCCAGCGCCTGCGAGACGTTCTGGGTTTCCATGAAGCCGAATTTCATCTCGAGCAGCGTGAAGCGCTCGGACAGCGGTTTCACGCTGACCCGCTCTTCCTTCCGCACTTTCGGTGTATTGGCCGTGCGGATCGTCAGGACGAAGTTCTGCATGTGCAGGACGTGATTGTGCTTGATGTTGTGGAGCAGGGCGGCAGGTGTCGACTCGGGATCGCTTGTCAGGAAGATCGCCGTGCCGGGTACGGCCACCGGCGCATGCTCGCTCTTGCGTTCGATCGACTTGATGAAGCTCGCCAGCGGAATGTCGATATGCCGCGTCTTGGCATGCAGCAGTTCCGTGCCGCGCTTCCAGGTCCACATGATCACGATGAAGGTCGCGGCGATCAGTATCGGCACATAGCCGCCATCATGGATCTTCAGCATGTTGGCGCCGAGAAAGACGAATTCCAGCGCAAACAGCGGCAGCAGCGCGCCGGTCGCCCACCAGACCGACCAGTTCCAACGGACACGCAGGAACTCGAACGCGAGAATCGTGGTCACGACCATGGCACCGGTGACGGAGATGCCATAGGCAGTTGCCAGCGCCTCGGAGGAGCCGAACACGAAGACCAGAGCCATGACACCGAACATCAGCAGCGTGTTGACGTTCGGCAAATAGATCTGGCCGGTATGGGTCTCGGATGTGTGGAATATCGCCATGCGCGGCAGGAAGCCGAGATGGATTGCCTGGCGCGTCAGGGAAAAGGCGCCGGTAATCACCGCCTGGCTGGCGATGATCGTCGCCGCGGTCGCAAGAATGACGGCGGGAAGCAGCGCCCATTTCGGAAACATGAGGAAGAACGGATCGGACATCGCGTCCGGGTTCTTGAGCACGAACGCGCCCTGACCGAGATAGTTCAAGGTGAGCGCCGGAAAGACGACAGTGAACCACGCCCATTGGATCGGTCGCCGACCGAAATGGCCGAGGTCTGCATAGAGCGCCTCCGCGCCGGTGACGGTCAGAAAGACCGCACCGAGCACGACGATACCGACGAAGCCTTCGTTAATCATGAACGTGGCGGCGTAAAGTGGATTGAACGCCGCGAAGATCGACAGATCATCAGCGATGTGCATCAGACCGACCGCGCCCATCACCAAAAACCAGACAAGGGTGATCGGTCCGAAGAAATTGGAAACGGCAGCCGTACCTTTCGACTGTACAGCGAAGAGCAGCAGCAGAATGACAACGGCAATCGGGACGACGTAATCCGTAAGGGCAGGCGTCACCAGCTTCAGTCCCTCCACGGCCGAAAGAACCGACAGGGCCGGCGTTATCATCGCGTCGCCGATGAACAGAGCCGCCCCGGCTATCCCCATGAAGAAAAGGATCGACGTGTGGCCGTTGGCGGTCTTCATCAAAAGGGCAAGCAGGGAAAGCGTCCCGCCCTCCCCCTGGTTGTCGGCCCGCAAGAGAAACAACACGTATTTGATGGTGACGATGATCGTCAGCGCCCAGATCATCAACGAAATCAAGCCGATGATCTCGGCGTCCGTGACGCCGTCATCCGAAACGGGCCGCAGCGCCTCACGGAAAGCGTAGAGCGGGCTTGTGCCGATATCGCCATACACGACGCCGATCGATCCTAGGCCCAGGACCAGCAGGCGGCGCAAATTTTCGGACCCGGGTATGGCGGGGGCAGACAATTGAGACATGAGTGTCCAACAGGCTCTTAAAGCCAGCCTTTCCAGCGGAAGAAGAGGAAGGGGATCACGGCCGAAATCACCATAGCCGCAAGTGCCCACGGATAGCCGAGCTGCCATTCGAGCTCAGGCATCACGCGGAAATTCATGCCGTAGATGGAAGCGACGAGGGTCGGCGGCAAGAGGACCACGGATGCTATCGAGAAGATCTTGATGATCGCATTCTGCTCGACATTGATAAGGCCAAGAGACGCATCCAACAGAAAGGTGATGTTTCCCGAGATAAACGCCGCGTGCTCGGAGAGCGACTGTATGTCCCGGGAGATCGAGCGGCAGAGTTCGCGGCTGTCCTTGTCCTCCTGCACGTCCGGAACAGTGTAGACGAAGGTCAGGAGCCTCGAAAGCGAAGCGAGGCTGTCGCGCGTTTTCGCAACCAGCCTGTGGTGACCCGCCACATCGCGCAGGCGAGCCTCGAGCAATTGCGGCGGGCGGCGTCTGGCTGCAGCCTTATCACCAAAAACCTCGATCGACAGGCCATCAATCTTGTCCACGGCCTGCTCCAGAATTTCCGCTGTCCGGTCGGCAATCGTCTCAAGCAACCGGGTCAGAAGCACTGCGCCGTTGCGGCAGCCGCCGGGAATCCGATGCATGCCCGCCTTGAACAGCCCGAAAGCCCTGGGTTCAGCATAACGGATCGTCACCAGCCGTCCGCGCGAAAGAATGAAGCCGACATCGGTCAATCCGGGAATATCCGTGTCGCTGCGGTAGACCAGCGATGCCGTCATGAACACGGCGTCGTTCTCGGTATAAAGACGGCTTGACGGCTCGATATCCTTCAGGTCTTCCCGCGTCGGAATGGAAATTCCCAGCAATTTCTCCATCATCAGGTCTTCGGCCTTGCTCGGGTCGAGAAGATCGATCCAGACGACATCAGGCCGCAAGGACGCTGGCGGCTCTGCCGCTGACAAGGCGACGGCCTCGCCATTGGCACAATAGCCCATGATCATGCCGCTGCCCTTTTTATGCGGCCAGCGACGGCAACCCACGAGGCTCCGGAGCGATCAACCGCCACACGAATTCCACAATGCAGATTCATCAGATGAAGCTTCCGCCCGGCACGACAAATCCTCAATCGTTTGTCTCCGGAGGCCATGTCTCCGGTGAGAGGCACAGCGCCGATCATCGTGCACGAGTGCGGCAAGGCATATGGCGCAACGGCCACGCAAAATCAATGCACCTTGGCGCATGCCTGTCCCCACAGGATTTCATTTTCGGCGCAACCTAGCCTGCGCGCGCGAGTGAAGCAAATCTATTCGAAGACGATATCGGGCATCGCCCTGCTCTTGTTCTGGCGAGCCGCGGAGACCTGCTCCCAAACCTTCGCTGCGATATCCCGGTAGATACGCGCGACCTCACCGCCGGGTTCCGAAACCACCAACGGAGTTCCCGCATCGGAGGTTTCGCGAATGCCCATGGTCAAAGGCACCTCGCCGAGGAACGGCACCCCGATGCGCTCGGCTTCCTTGCGTGCGCCGCCGTGACCGAAGATATCGTAGCGTTTGCCGGTATCGGGTGCCACGAAATAGCTCATGTTCTCGACAATGCCGAGAACAGGGACTTCCACCTTCCGGAACATCGCAAGACCTTTGCGTGCATCGACGAGCGCGAGATCCTGCGGCGTCGAGACGATGACGGCGCCGGCCAGCGGCACCTGCTGAGCCATCGTCAGTTGGGCATCGCCCGTGCCCGGCGGCATGTCCACGACGAGAACGTCGAGATCGCCCCAGGCCACCTCGCGTAGCATCTGCAGCAGAGCCGACTGGATCATCGGACCGCGCCAGATCATGGCGACCTCCTCATCGACGAGGAATCCCATCGACATGACCCTAAGCCCGTAGTTCTCCATGGGGCGAATAAGCCGCCCTTCGATCTGTTGCGGCCGGCCGCTGATTTTCAAGAGGCGCGGCATGGAGGGTCCGTAAATATCGGCGTCAAGCAGACCGACCTTAAGACCGTTCGCCTGCAGCGCGAGCGCAAGGTTCACCGATGTCGTCGATTTGCCGACACCACCCTTGCCGGAGGCAACCGCGATGATGGCGCCGACGCCCGGGATACCTGCCTTTGCCGGAGAGCCGCCGGTCGGACGCTGAGCGTGCCCGTGTGTCGTGGGCGGAACCTGCCGCGGTCTTTCCACCGGCGCCGCCTGCGGTGCCGCCCTGCGGTCGGCCGTCAGCGCGACCATCGCCGCCTTGACGCCGGGTATTTCGCGCACGACCCTTTCCGCTGCCGCACGCATCGGCTCAAGCTCCTTCGCCCGGTCGGCCGGCACCGTGATCGAAAAATAAGCCTTGCCGTCGGAAATGAAGACATCGGAAACGAGACCGAGGTCAACGATATTGCCTTCCATATCCGGACCGCGCACGCTGCGCAGCTTTTCAAGAACCGTTTCCCTGGTTACGTCCGGCATATCGCCCTCTTCATCTGTCTGTTCGTGCCACCGCGCCTGGCGCCTTTCGGACGATCGCAGGCGGTAACGCTTTGAACCACTACAGCGCCGCGCGCCTCTTCAGACGCGCAAAGGACGCTGTAGCACTTTGAATTGCTGCATGTTTTTATCCTTAAATCGCCTACGATTTAAGGAAACATGCAGTGGATAATTTATCCTCAAATCAGACCCGATTTAAGGAATTATGCAGTGATAATTGAGGCGGAGCGGTTCGCCAATGCGACAGATAGGAAAAAACAGGGCCGCCAGCCGATCGTTGTGTCCGTACATCCGGGATCACGAACGATCGGCGGCGGCCCTGCCCTCGCAACCTTCTTGGGCGCTGTCTTATTGTGGTCCCCTCTGGACACGACAATGCATATGCACAAGGCGTGCCAGACTCAGACCATTCTGGAATATTCATTAATTTCAAGATGATGAAGCCGCCGCGCATTAACGTTGCCGATGAAGATGGCTGCACTATTTCTGGGCAAACGTACTATTTGCGTACAGAAGGTGCGGCGCCGACGGTAATCCTTCCACGCAGGAAGGATATGGGCGGAGCAGGATCGGAATGCCGCCTCAGTGTTTTTCGCTGGCGCCGGCGATCAGCTGATGTAGCCCTTCTTCATCGCCTTCACGACCGCTTGCGTGCGGTTTACGGCGTCGAGCTTCTTGGTGACGTGATTGAGGTAGTGATTGACCGTGTGCTCGGAGAGACCGAGGATCCCGGCGATTTCGGCGCTGGTCTTGCCAGCCGCCGTCCAGCTCAGGCACTGGATTTCCCGCTCGGACAGCGCGGTGTTGGTGCTCTTCCATACGGAACCGATCTCCGCCAACCGGTTGTAGACGTGGATCGCGATCATCTGCAATTCCATGGCGGCCGTCATCGGCAAATCGGCTTCCGGACCCATGAGGATCACCGCGCCCCGTCCGCCCTCGGCGTCGTGAACCGGGAAATAATTTGCCTGGAAGATGCCGTTTTCGCGCAGCATGGCGATGTAATCCGCGGCCGTGGCCGGCTTGCCACCCTCCTTCTCCCAGTCGTCGAGCATGATCTGGAACGGCGTCGTCGTCTCCCTCAGTCGACGTACCCCGGTGCTGAAACGCAGCATTGACAGGCTGTCGTACTTGCTGAGGAGCTCGGCCGGCATGTTGGAGATAACGGTGGTCGCCGCCAGTCTCTCCACTTCGATCGCCGGAATCGAGCAGATGAGGAATGCCTTGAAGCCAAAGATCTGCGTGACCCGCCGCATGTAGCGGATGATATCGAACTGGGTCTCAAGCTTTGCGATTTCAGACGCGAAATCACCGCCCCGGGGCAGATCGGTGTCAGTCATCCCGGCCGTCATCGTATCTTGCATTCGCGCGTTCCATGGCATTCATCAATTATCAAATAGCCCGAGCGGTCGACCAATGCCAACAGGTGATCGACGTTCGGCGCTATTCATGCGCAAAAGACTGTGTATTTCCCCCGGTTAGCGGGCTGCATATTCGGTCTGCCTCTCCGAAAAGGCTAGAATTCAGTTGATCAGACCGGCGCGTATGGCTTTTGCAACGGTCTGAACACGATTGACCGAATCCAATTTGCGCGTTGCGCGATTAAGGTAATGGTTCACCGTGTATTCGGACAGCGCCATGATCCTCGCCATCTCCATGGTCGTCTTGCCGGCAGCCGCCCAGCGCAGGCACTCGATCTCACGACGCGAAAGGCTACCGGGTCCTCGCCTGTCACGCACCCGCACTTCGCTCAGCCGGCTGTAGAGAAGACCCGCCCAAAGATTGAGCGCTTGCATCTCATCATTGGATACAAGCTCCCTGCTCCCGCCAAAGGCTATGGCCGCGCGGCGTCCCGAAGCGTCGTGAACCGGCAGATAGACGCCTCTCGGCAGCCCGGCCGTTTCAAAGACGCTAACCGCGGCATCACCCTTGCCGTCAAGCCGCCTGCGCGCAAGCTGGTGGGCATCGTAGGTGAAGGGAATTGTGCTGCGCCGCAACCGTTGGACGACGGGGCTGCCGTCGATCAGGCCGGCACTGTCGTAGCGTCTCAGGAACTCCGACGGCCAGGTCGTAATCAGCGCCTGCGTGGAAAGACTGTGGCATCCGGTCTCCGGGATGGACAGAACCAGGAATCCGCGAAAGCCGTAGGCATCCGATATCTGACCGAGAACCCGCCTGATATCGTCTTCGCTGCCTAGCGCTTCGGCGATAGACCGCCCGCCAGGGAGAATCAATGACGATATGCCTGCGCTGAAATCTACCACCCGCTCGTCTCCCACATCCCGCGCCCGATCGAGCGAGGCCGCTCTCGCCATCATAAAATTGCGTCAATGCTTTCGCCAGAAAGCAAATTCCGCTTTGGGCCCTTGCAACCGGCCGTAGCGGCGGGCCTGATATATCGCAAGCTAACGTTCTTGGAACACCTCGTCCAGTCGAAGTTCCTAATTTACCGTAAAGCGGAGTTAACGTCCATTGCGCCCGGGGCCAAGGCGCATTCGGACCTCCTCCTCGATCTTTCCCGCCGCCCCGCGCACGACGTCGGCCCAAGCCGCCAGTTGCGCCATGTTGACGCGATAGGCGGGGCCGGTGACGGACACGCCCGCAACCAGATCGTGTTCCGGGATGGCGATCGGCGCGGCGACGCAGCAGATTTCCGCCTCATGTTCCTCCCGGTCGAAAGCGTGTCCCTCACGGCGAATTTCATCGATTTCGGCAAGCAGGGCCGCTGCCGAGCGATGCGTATGGGCGGTGAATGGGTGGAACGTCATCTTTGCGGCTATGCGATCCAGTTCCGGCTGAGGAAGCGACGACAGCGCCGCCTTGCCTATGCCTGTGCAATAGGCTGGCGACGCCTTGCCGATCTGTGAGCTCATGCGCACTGTCTGTCGACTCTCGACCTTGTCGACATAAATGATCTCCGTCTCCCGCAGGACGCCGAGGTGAACCGTCTCGCCGGTCAGCTCGTGCAGACGCAAAAGATGCGGTTCGGCGATGTCCCGAAACCGGTTACCCGACCACGAACGATAGGCGAGCTTCAGCAAGCGAAGGCCGGGCTCGTAAGACAGGTCACGGCCCTGCACGAGCAGGCCTTCCTCGACGAGGTGGCTGAGCAGCCGGTGCACCGTCCCGCGCGGCTGGCCGATGGACTGAACGATATCGGTGAACCGCTGGGGACTGCCTGCCGTCACCACGGCCTCAAGAACCGCCATGGCTTTGCCGAGCGTGCCGGTACCGGCGATTTCAACCTCTGCATCGGTCGTCTTGATCTCGTCCATCTCACCCAGCTTCGATCAGCGGCATCGTACCTTGACAGAATAAAAGCAATGGCGCGATAATTCCAGATAATAAAACATAGATCCACATAATGGAACTTCCATCCGTCCCAGACCCAGAAGCAGGGAGATGCCATGCCATTGCCGAGCGGTCAGTTTCCCGACCTGCAAAACAACGGGGTGCTCGTGACCGGCGGCGGGTCCGGCATCGGCGCCGCACTGGTGGAAGGCTTTTTGCGGCAAGGCGCGCGAGTGGCCTTCATCGACATCGCAGAGGAAGAGAGCCTTGCACTTTGCGAAAAGCTGGCCGCCGAAACTGGAAGAAGGCCGCAATTCATTCCTGCCGATCTCAGGCAGACCTCGACCTTGAAATCGGCGGTCGACACCGCTGCCAGCACCCTCGGCTCGATCCGCGTGCTCGTCAACAATGCCGCTCGTGACGACCGGCAGCAATTCGAAGCGGTGACGGAAGAAAGCTGGGACGAAAGCCTGTCCATCAATCTCAGGCACTTCTTTTTCATGAGCCAGGCAGTAGTGCCCTACATGCGCCGCAACGGAGGCGGATCGATCATCAATTTCTCGTCGATCGCCTTCATGCTCAACATGCCGGACGTTCCTGCCTATGCAACGGCGAAGGCCGGCATCGTCGGGCTCACCAAGTCGCTCGCCGGGAAACTCGGGCCGGACAATATTCGCGTCAACGCGATCCTTCCGGGCATGATCGTCACCGAACGGCAGAGGCGGCTGTGGCTGAATGACGACGCGATCACGCGGATGCAAGAGAGGCAGTGTCTGAAACGCATGTTGATCGCCGATGACCTCGTGGGGCCCTGCCTCTACCTGGCTTCCGACTGCTCAGATGCAATGACGGCCCAGACAATGATCATCGATGGAGGCGTATTTTGATGACGGCAGCCTATTATGCCGCGGTCGACTGGGGAACCACGAGCTTCCGGTTGTGGATCATAGGGGAAGATGGAGCCGTTCTTGCGGAGCGCCGCAGCGCGGAAGGCATGACGACGGCGGCAAAGGTCGGCTTTCATTCGGTTCTCGACGCGCATCTCGCCGCGACAGACGCTCCCGGCCACCTCCCGATCATCATTTGCGGCATGGCCGGTGCCCGTCAGGGCTGGAGGGAGGCAGGTTACCTCGATACACCGGCCGCACTCACTGCAATTGCAGGAAGTGCTATCTCCATCCCGGACGTCGATCGCGATATCCGGATACTTCCGGGCCTCGCCCAACGCGGCCTGCAGCACCCCGACGTGATGCGTGGTGAAGAAACGCAGCTTCTCGGCGCCGCCAGCACGCTTGGCGGCGGGCGGCACCTCGTCTGCATGCCGGGCACCCACAGCAAATGGGTCCGCCTCAGCGGCGAGACGGTCGACGGTTTTTCCACCTTCATGACCGGCGAATTGTTCGATGTCGTCTCACGTCATTCAATCCTCAGTCATGCCGTGTCGGATGGAGGCGCCTTTACCGGCAGAGAGCCGGCGTTCGTCGAGGCCGTGTCAGAAGCGACGAGGAAGCCGGCACTTGCCACGAATCTGCTTTTCTCCGTCCGCGCGGGACAGCTTCTCAACGGGATCAGCTCGACCGACGCCAAGGCACGGCTCTCCGGCACGCTGATCGGCATCGAGATCGCCGGCGCCCTTGCCACAGCCGGATCGATCGACGGAATTTGCCTCGTCGCTTCAGGCCCGCTTGGCGCACTCTACCGTGCAGCCCTGGAAAGCCAGGGCCTTAAAATTCAGCATGTTGACGCCGACGATGCGGTACGGGCGGGCCTTTCCACCGCCGCCTGCGCGATTTGGCCCCTTTGACAGAAAGAATGAAGATGAACCGCATCCCCTTGCCGCCGATGAAATATCCGCTGATCGCCATCCTGCGCGGGCTGAAGCCCGCAGAA
>NZ_JASKLR010000001.1:252648-292416 GCF_030124325.1 Sinorhizobium sp. 8-89 | reverse complement strand
GCCCTGATAGAAACGGGCTTCACCGCAATCGAAATCCCGCTGAACTCGCCCGATCCGTTTCGCTCCATCGAAATCGCCCTGAAGATGGCGCCTGCCGACTGCCTGATCGGCGCGGGAACCGTGTTGACGACCGCGCAAGTGGAACAACTCGCCGACGTCGGCGGACGGCTGATGGTGAGCCCCAATGTCGAACCGTCAGTGATCAAGCTTGCCGCGACGAAAGGCATGGTGACGATGCCGGGCGTCTTCACGCCGACCGAGGCTCTTGCCGCCGCCAGCGCGGGCGCGACCGGTCTCAAGTTCTTTCCGGCGAGCGTACTCGGCCCCTCGGGCATTGCGGCGATCCGCACCGTTCTTCCAAGCGATATCGAGATCGCAGCCGTCGGCGGCGTGTCGGAGAGCAACTTCGCCGACTACGCCAAGATCGGCGTTCGCAGCTTCGGCCTCGGTTCGAGTCTCTACAAGCCCGGTATGACCGCCGCGGAGGTCGGAGAGCGAGCGAAGGCGACGCTCGAAGCATACGACACCGTTTATGGGGGGCAATGATGATCGATCCCGTTCCCTTCTCTGGCCGCATTCTTTGCAATCTCGACTCCGCGCTCGGCGAAGGCCCAACCTTCGACCCCGGCAGCGGCACCGCCTGGTGGTTCAACATCACCGGCCAGGAACTGCACGAGCTGCATATCGAAAGCGGCCGAAAGACGGTTCACCCCCTGCCCTTTCTCGGGAGCGTGCTTGCCGTCATTGATCCCGCACGCCAGCTGATTGCGTCGGACCAGGGTCTCTTCCTTCGCGATACGGAAAGCGGCAAGTTCTCCCCTTTCGCCCTGCTCGAGGACGAGCCTGCCAACCGCTCCAACGATGGTCGCGTCCATCCTTCCGGCGCTCTCTGGATCGGTACGATGGGGCGCGGCGCGGAAAAACATTCGGGCTCCATCTACCACGTCGCCGGCAACCGTGTGACGAAGCTCTACGGCAACATCAGCATTCCGAACGCAATTTGCTTCTCGCCCGATGGAGCCACGGCGTATTTCGCCGATACGGACGTCAACCAGCTGATGCGCGTCGATATTGATCCCGCTACCGCACTTCCGACCGGCGACGCCGTCGTTCTTGCCGACGAGAGTTCGTCACCCGGCGGTCTCGACGGCGCGGTTTGCGATGCCGACGGGCTGATCTGGAACGCGCGCTGGGGCGCAAGTTCCGTCGACGTCTATAAGCCGGACGGCCAAAAGATCGCCCGCTACGCCGTGCCCGCGACGCAGCCCAGCTGCCCCGCCTTCTTTGGAGCGAAGGCCGACCGGCTGCTGGTGACGTCAGCCTGGCAGGGGATGGACGGGGCCGCACGGGCGGCCGATCCAGATGCCGGCAAGACTTTCGACCTTGGCATCGAGGTCAAAGGTCGGTTCGAGCCCGCATTCCTGCTCTGATCACAACAAAGGCTGGCGTCGGATCGCCAAAAAGTCATACAATTGCACCATGCGATGAATCGTCATGGGAGGGATTCGGATGAGCGAAAAGAAAAAGGAACTGAGAAGCCGCCACTGGTATGGCGGAACTCACAAGGACGGCTTCATCCATCGGTCCTGGATGAAAAACCAGGGCTTCCCTGACCATGTTTTCGACGGACGACCGATCATCGGCATCTGTAACACCTGGTCCGAGCTCACGCCCTGCAACAGCCACCTGCGCGTTCTGGCCGAAGGCGTCAAACGCGGCGTCTGGGAAGCCGGCGGCTTTCCCGTCGAGTTCCCGGTTTCCTCGCTCGGCGAAACGCAGATGCGCCCGACCGCCATGCTCTTCCGCAACCTCCTGGCGATGGACGTCGAAGAGGCGATCCGCGCCCACGGGATCGACGGCGTGGTGCTGCTCGGCGGCTGCGACAAGACGACACCGGGCCAATTGATGGGCGCTGCCTCCGTCGACCTGCCGACGATCGTCGTTTCCTCCGGACCGATGCTGAACGGCAAATGGAAAGGCAAGGACATCGGTTCGGGCACGGATGTCTGGAAATTCTCGGAAGCCGTGCGGGCCGGTGAAATGAGCCTGCAGGAATTCATGGCCGCAGAAAGCGGCATGTCGCGCTCGCCCGGCGTCTGTATGACGATGGGCACCGCAACGACGATGGCCTCCGTGGTGGAAGCCATGGGCCTTTCGCTCCCGACCAACGCGGCACTTCCTGCCGTCGACGCCCGCCGCATGGCGCTAGCGCACATGACCGGCAAACGGATCGTCGAGATGGTGCACGAGGACCTCAGGCTGTCCAAGATCCTGACGAAGGAAAACTTCGAGAACGGCATCATCGCCAACGCCGCCGTCGGCGGGTCGACCAATGCCGTCGTCCACATGCTCGCGATTGCCGGCCGGGCCGGGGTCGACATCTGTCTTGAAGACTTCGATCGGGTCGGGGGTCAGGTTCCCTGCATCGTCAATTGCATGCCGTCGGGCAAGTATCTCATCGAGGATCTCGCCTATGCCGGCGGTCTTCCCGCCGTGATGAACCGCATTCAGCATCTGCTTCATCCGGACGCGCCGACCGTTTTCGGTGTTCCGATCAGCAAATATTGGGAGGGCGCGGAAGTCTATAACGACGACGTGATCCGGCCACTCGACAATCCGCTGCGTGCGGCGGCCGGCATCCGCGTGCTGAAAGGCAATCTCGCTCCCAACGGCGCTGTCATAAAGCCATCGGCTGCGAGCGAGCATCTGCTCGCGCACGAAGGCCCTGCCTATGTCTTCGAGACGATCGAGGACCTCAAGGCCAAGATCGACGATCCGGATCTGCCGGTGACCGAGGATACGATCCTCGTTCTCAAAGGCTGCGGCCCGAAGGGCTATCCCGGCATGGCGGAAGTCGGCAACATGCCGATCCCGCGCCAGCTTGTCGAAAAGGGTGTTCGCGACATGGTGCGCATTTCGGATGCGCGGATGTCCGGCACCGCCTTCGGCACCGTGGTCCTGCATGTCAGCCCGGAAGCCAACGCTGGCGGTCCGCTTGCGATCGTCAAGACCGGCGATCGTATCCGCCTCGATGCCCTGAAGGGCGAGTTGAACCTTCTGATCAGCGAGGAGGAGTTCCAAACGCGCATGGCCGCTTGGCAGCCGCCGGAGCAAAAATGGCACCGCGGCTACTATAAGCTCTATCACGAGACCGTACTGCAGGCCGACAAGGGTGCCGACCTCGATTTCCTCGTCGGCAAGAGCGGCAGCGACGTGCAACGCGAAAGCCATTAGAGCATCCCGCTTTCAGGTGGAATCACCGAAAGCGGATAAGATGCACGAGAATCAAAGTGCTGGAGCGTCCTTTGTGCGTTCATTTGAACGCACGGCGCTTCAGGATCATTTCGTTGTTCCATTGAAACATTGAGATGTCCAACCCTTTGAAACAACGCAATTTGGGACGGAAGACGCTGCTCCTGGACTTGCTCAGGGACGTCATCGACGCTCCATGTAAACCCACTGATCATTGAACAGGAAGGTCCCGGATCATTAAGATCGGGGACCTTCACTGCGAATTTCGTCGCTCTCTCAAAGTATTCGCCTGGAGCGATCCGAGAAGACTTGTCTGCCGGCCTAGATTTAGCTACGCCTAAACAAAGAAACGATTTCGTTAGCCGACTTTGCGTGACACGGCGACCAACCGCTTGATCCTGCCAAGACAAAGCATCCAAAGGTAGAATCGTCGCCATTGGCCCGGTCAGACACTTGCATTTTTTACGGAACAGATTTCGCTGCCGGACGTTGCTTGAGTATCACCAGCGCGGTGGGGAGGCCGTTTGCCAACGCCGCGGGGGTGATCGACAACGTCAACGAAAGGCAGTCTGATATGACAAAGAAACTTGTATCTTCCGTTGCGGCTGGCGCGCTTCTCGTGGGCGTTACCTTTGCCCCGACAAGTTTCGCACAGCAGACCACAACTCCCCCGCCTCCGGCCGAACCGGCACCCACGGAGATGCAGCCGGGCGGCACAACTCCGCCCGCGACAGAGCCTCCGGCAGCCGATCAGGCCCAGAAGCCTCCTCCGGCTGGTACTGAAGCGCCTGCTGATACGACCGCTGAAGCGGACTATCTGACCGAGCAGAAGGACGACCAGATCGCCACTAGCACCTATGTGGGCCAATCGGTCTACAATGCCGCCGATGAAAGCATCGGCGAAATCAACGATCTGATCATCAAGAAGGACGGCGGTGTCGAAGCGGCAGTGATCGGTGTCGGCGGCTTCCTCGGTATCGGCGAGAAGAACGTCGCGGTCCCGTTCGACCGGATCGAGATCGCCGAGCAGGCCGACACGGCAGCGTTGAAACTGACGACGACCGAAACGGCTGACACGCTGAAGGCCGCACCTGAGTTCAAGACGAAGGCGCAGCTAATGGCCGAGCGCCAGTCCGCGCAGCCAGTCGACACATCGACGACATCGTCGACGGGTACGACGCCGGCAACGCCGACGCAGCCGGCACCTCAGCAGTAAGTTGGCACCGAGCGGACCTCCCGCTCCTAACGCCCGAAAAAGCGGCGCGCTATGCGCCGCTTTTTTTGCGGGTCAGATCATTTCATTGAAACATGATCTAACTCTCCGAAAACTACGCAATTCCGAACGGAAACCTTTAGGCTTTCCGGAATTTCCCTAGAACAGAACGCCGTATCTCAGCGCGTCGTAGATGCCCGCATGGATATTGCGGCTCGCCACCGCATCGCCGATCCGGAACAAGTCGAACGTCCCTTCGGGATTGCGAACGGCAATCGGGTTTTCGCGACGGATAAGAGCCTTGTAGTCGACCGCGCCCAGATTGCGGGACAGCGGCTTGAGTTCCACGTAGAGTTCGGCCATCGGCACCGTTCCATGCTCGACGACCACTTGCGCGACCCGCCGCTCAACGGAAGCGGTCTCGGAAAAATCGGAACCCAGCGTCGCAACAAGCGAGTTGCCGTCGCGTCTCACCGATTTCAGCCGGGTGTTGATCGTTACCCGCACATTCTTCTCGGCGAAGGCCTTCGCATAGGGAACATGGTTCATGCCGCCCACCTCGGGCGCGAACATGCGCTCGGGCGAGACGATTTCGAGCTCGATGCCGGCTCTGGCTATCAGTTCCGCAGCGGTCATGCCGCTGTGCGCGCCGTTGTCGTCATAGAGCAGCACCGGCCCCTCGGCCTTCACCGTGCCGGCGATGATATCCCAGCTCGAAACGACGAGGTCGTCGCCTGCCCCGAGCGTGGGATTCTGGGCGATGCCGCCGGTCGCGACGACAACGAGATCCGGTTCACGCTCTAGCACGTCCTCCACGCCGGCAAAAACATTGTAATGGATCGGAACACCCAGCCGTTCGAGTTCGGAAAGCCGCCAGTCGACAATGCCGATCATTTCCCTGCGGCGGGGGTTTCGCGCCGCAAGTAGGATCTGGCCGCCAGCTTCGCCGGTCGCCTCCAGCAGCTCGACCGAGTGGCCGCGCTCGGCGAGCACGCGCGCGGCCTCGAGGCCGGCGGGTCCCGCTCCGACGACAACCGCCCGCCGGCGAGGTCCGTCGCTCTTCGAAATGACGTGCGGCACGATCGCCTCGCGCCCGGTGGCCGCGTTGTGGATACAGAGGGCGCCTCCGCCCTCATAGATGCGGTCGAGACAATAGGTTGCGCCGACGCAGGGCCGGATCTCGGCCTCGCGTCCCTGCTCGATCTTCCTGACGATATGCGGATCGGCGATATGGGCGCGGGTCATG
The DNA here is from genome assembly GCF_030124325.1 of Sinorhizobium sp. 8-89. GTDB lineage: Bacteria > Pseudomonadota > Alphaproteobacteria > Rhizobiales > Rhizobiaceae > Sinorhizobium. Next base: position 286,705 of record NZ_JASKLR010000001.1, on the reverse strand, counting down.
CCGACCATGTCGAGCTTGCCTTCGGCGATCGCGTGGCGCGCCGTTGCGACGTCGGCGATGCGGGCGGCATGAAAGACCGGAAATTTTGTCGCCGCCCGAACTTCTCCGGCGAAGTCGAGATGCGGCGAGGCGGCCATGCCCTGGATAGGGATAACCTTGGTGAGCGGCGCGTCGTGGTCGATATGGCCGCGAATGATATTCAGGAAGTCGAGCTTGCCGGAATCGGCGAGCCGCCTCGCGATCTCGACGCCTTCTTCCTTCGACAGGCCCTGGTCCCAGTCTTCGTCCGCAACCATGCGCGTCCCGACGATGAAATCAGGACCGACCGTCCTGCGCACGGCGTCGAGCACCAGATTCATAAAGCGCAGGCGATTGTCGAGCGAGCCGCCATATTCGTCATCGCGATGATTGGTGGCCGGCGACCAGAAGCTGTCGATCAGATGGCCGTAGGCCTCGATCTCGATGCCGTCGAGGCCGGCGGCCTGCATGCGGCTGGCGGCCGCTGCATAATCGCTGACGATCCGCTCGATGTCCCACTCCTCGATTTCCTTCGGAAAGGACCGATGCGCGGGCTCGCGGATCGGAGAGGCGCTCAGCACCGGTAGCCAGTCGCCCTTGTTCCAGCTCGTGCGACGGCCAAGATGTGTCAACTGGATCATGACGGCGGTGCCGTGCTCATGACAGTCGTCGGCGATCTTCTTCAGCCATGGCACGATTTCATCCGCGTAGGCGTAGAGATTGCCGAAGGCCGGCGGCGAGTCCTCGGAAACGATCGCCGAGCCGGCCGTCATCGTCAGCGCGATCCCCCCTTTGGCCTTTTCCAGATGGTAGAGCCGATAGCGGTCCTTCGGCATGCCGTCTTCCGAATAGGCCGGCTCATGGGCCGTGGACATGATCCTGTTCTTGAGAGTCAAATGCTTTAGACGGTAAGGCTGGAGCAGCGGGTCTTTCGAGAGGGTCATTCAACGGTCCTTGGGCTGTCGTGCCGGTCAGTACCAGGCGTCGGGCATGCTGTTCTTGCGTCTGGTGACATAGTCCATCAGAGCCTCGTCGATTGCTACATCCAGAGGCGGCGCTTCATATTCGGCCAGCGTCTTCTTCCAGCTTCGGTTGGCGCGCGTCGCCATGTCCGTCTCGCCCTGCTCGACCCACTTCTCGAACGGTTCGTTGTCCGACAGCGCGCTGTCCCAGAAAGCGGTCTGATAGTTGCGCATCGTATGATCGCAGCCGAGAAAATGGCTGCCCGGTCCAACCTCCAGAAAGGCATCCATCGCAAGCGCATTGTCGTCGACGACCACGCCGGCGAGATAGGAGTGGAGCGCTCCGCAGAAATCGGTATCCATCACGAACTTCTCGTAGGACATCGCGAGCAGACCATCGACGAAACCCGCCGAATGCAGGATGAAGTTGGCGCCGCAATGGACTGCCGACAGCATCGACATGACGCCCTCCTGCATCGCCTGGGCGTCCGGCAGCTTCGAATTGGAAAAATTGCCGGCGCAGCGCAGCGGCAGGCCCAACCGGCGGGCGAGCTGCCCGACGACCATGCTGCCGATCGCCGGCTCCGGCGTCCCGAAAGTGGGCGAGCCCGAGCGAAGCGACATCGAGGAAAGAAAGTTGCCGAAGATCACCGGCGCTCCCTTTCGTTCGAGCTGCGTCAGCGCGCAGCCGGCAAGCGTTTCGGCATAGGACTGGGCGATGGCGCCGGCATTGGTCACAGGCCCCATCGCTCCGCCCAGGATGAAGGGCACGATGACCGCCGCCTGGTTGGCGCGCGCATAGGCGCGCAACGACCTGGTCATCGTTCCGTCCCAGACGAGCGGCGAATTGACGTTGACGTTGCCGAGAATGACGCAGTTCTTGTCCACGAAATCGGCGCCGAAGAGGATCCGCGCCATTTCGATCGAATCCTCTGCACGCTCCTCGGCCGTAATCGAGCCCATGAAGGCGCGATCGGAATATTTGATGTGGCTGTAGACCATATCGAGGTGGCGCTTATTGACGGGCACGTCGACCGGCTCGCAGATCGTTCCGCCGGAATGGTGCAGCCACGGACTCGACTGGGCGAGCTTCACAAGATTGCGGAAGTCCTCGATCGTGCCGTAGCGCCTGCCTTTGTCGAGATCCATGACGAAGGGAGAACCATAGGCCGGGGAAAAGACGACGTTGCGGCCGCCGATCTCGATGCTGCGGGCAGGATTGCGGGCGTGCTGGGTGAACTGCGGCGGTGCGGAACGGACGATCTCCTTCAGCATGCCGGGTTCGAAGGTGACCCGGACCCCATCGACTTTCGCGCCGGCTCGCTTCCAGTGATCAAGTGCCACGGCATCGTCGCGAAACTCGATCCCGACTTCGGCGAGGATGCGATCCGCGGTCCGCTCGATCCGCTGCAGGCTTTCCTCGCCGAGAACATCGTAGGTCGGTATGTTGCGGACGATAAAGGGAATGCCGAGATTCCTGCCGGCTTCCCGTCGCTGCGATCTCGCACCTCGGGTTCGCCGAGACGCCTCTCCCGTTGCTGCCGACGATGCTTCCATTTGCCAACCTCCCATCATTTCTCATGATGCTAGTGACCATCAACGTGATTGTAACGCTGGAAAAATTTGACGCATTCTATAAGCTGCATTTATGGGAAATCTGCGCCGCCTGCTTCCTTCCGCCGCCAGCCTCATCGTTTTCGAGGCGGCCGGCCGGCATCAGAATTTCACCCGCGCCGCAAATGAGCTCGGAATGACGCAAGCGGCCGTATCTTACGCCATCCGAGGTCTCGAGGACCAACTCGGCGTGCCGCTGTTTCACCGCGTGCACCGCGCGGTTGAATTGACGGAGGCAGGCGAAAAATTCCATGCGGACGTGTCCGTTGGCCTGTCGCGGATCCAGAAATCGGCCGAGGATATTCGTGCGAAAGGTCGCGAGACGAATGTCACGCTCGCCGCTTCGACCGCCTTTGCCTCGATGTGGATGCTTCCGCGGCTGACGCGGCTGCGCGAAGACCTGCCGGAGATCGATCTTCGCATCCAGACCAGCGTGCGCGACCTCGATCTCGACGAAGAACCCATTCCCTTAGGCGTTCGAGGCGGAGATCCCAGCCATTGGCCACGATATCATGCGGCTCTGCTGGCCGAGGAAGTGGTCAACGCGGTCGCGACGCCCGCCTATATCGAGGCGCATGGCCTGCCGGAGACGCCGGCCGACCTGATGCGACACAATCTCATCCATCTCGAAGAGCCCGTGCGGCGGGCCTGCGACTGGACGGAGTGGTTCGCGAGTGCGGGTCTTGCCGATCCTGCGCAGGGGCGACGGCTTACGATAAACGACTACGTGCTGGTCATCCAGGCAGTGCTTGCCGGGGAAGGAATCGCGCTCGGCTGGGAACACCTGATCGAGCGGCAGGTCCGCTCCGGCGCACTTGTTCCGGTGGGCGGGCACGTGTTGAAGACCGGACATGCATTCTATGTCGTCTGGCCGCGGTCGCGCGAACTCAACACGCAAGCACGGCGCATCAGGGACTGGCTACTCGACGAGGGATTGCATGATCGTTCCGCGGTCGGTGCCGATGAAGGCGGCCGTCAACGCGATGCCGCAGCAACGTCGCGATAGCGATCCGAAAGATAACGCATCGTCGCAACGGCGTCCGCCGGCTTGCCGTAGAAATAGCCCTGCCCCATGCCGCAGCCGAGCGCCTTCAACTTCAGCGCTTCGGAAAAATCCTCGATGCCTTCGGCGACGACCTCAAGCTCCAGCCCTTCGCACATCGAGACGATGGCCTTGATGATATGTTCCGACGCGCGATCGGCGGAGATCCGGGAGACGAAGGCGCGATCGATCTTCACCTTGTCGAAGGAAAAATCCCGCAGCCGGCCGAGGCTCGATTGTCCCGTCCCGAAATCATCGAGCGAGACGCGCACGCCCGCCGCCCGCAACTCGGAAACGATCTTCTGCGCCACGTCCGCATCCGCCATCACCGCTGTCTCGGTGATTTCAAGCTCCAGCCGGCGTGGGTCGAGCCCGACCTGGTTGATGATCGACAGCAGACGCGCGCTGGTCGCGGTATCCATCAGCTGCGCAGAGGAGAGATTGAAGGAAAGGAAAAGCTCCTTCGGCCACGACAGCGCGGCCTGTGCTGCCTTGCGCAAAAGCGTTTCCGCCAGCGACTCGATAAAACCGCGCTCTTCGGCAAGTGGCACGAACACGGATGGCGAAACGTAGCCGAGATCCGCGTCGCACCATCTTGCCAACGCTTCGAAGCCGACGACCGTGTCGCTGCGAAGGTCGACGATGGGCTGAAAATGCACGTCGACCTGATCGGCTATGATCGCGTTGCGCAGCGCCTGTTCGAGCTGCGTGGCGCGCTTCATCTCCTGGGCTATCTCCTGCGAATAGACGGTGATCTGGCCACGACCGCGCCGTTTCGACCGATAGAGCGCTGTGTCGGCGCTCTTCAGCAGGTCTTCAAAGCTATTGCCGGCGAAAGGATAGACCGCGAAGCCGAAGGACGCCGACAGGCGGACGTTGCGGTCGCCGAGATCGAAGGGCGCCGACAGCACTTCCTTCAGCACGCGGCCAAGCTTTTCGGCGCCCTTGCGCTCGAAGATCAGCGGCAGGACGAATGCGAACTCGTCATCCGAAGTGCGTGTCACGGTCGCACCTTCCGGAACGCAGGCTTTCAGGCGGTGTGCGACCTGGCAGAGGATCTGATCGCCAGCTTCCGGCCCGAACAGGTCATTGATCGGCTTGAAGCCATCGAGATTGGCAAGGCCTATGGTGAACGGCGCCGGGTCGCTCGCGCGTTCCGCGGCAAGCTCGCAGACCTTTTGCCGCAAATGCCGGCCATTACCCAAGCCGGTCAGTTGATCGATGAGCGGCACGGGAGGCGGCACCTCGACAATCTCATGACCTGCGGCCTGCCTCCACATCATGGCCGCAAGCTCTCGCAGCGGACTGGCGCAGGCGCTGCGAAACGGCCGCGGCGCAGCGATCCTCGCCGACGGACATGGATCTCCCGCATCGGCGAAAGCAGTGGCTGGGCGGCTGGACGAAACGCATTCATTGCTGCGAGGCTCTACACTTTCTGGCAGTTCGATGCAGACGATGACAATCGGGGGTTAACAATCCCATATCGCCTCGCTATCAAATCTTCCGTCGGCATCCCTAATTCTGAAGAATTGACAGGATTGAAGCCTCAGCCGACGGCACGCATGTTCCCCGTGGGCATGTATTTTCTGAGGATCGCTTCGATCATGTCCGGGCTGACCGGTTTCATGATGTGGTCGTCCATCCCGACCGCTTCACATTGCCGAAGGTCGATATCGAGCGCCTGCGCGGTTACCGCAATGATCGGTGTCCGTCGACCAGTCCCCTTTTCGGCATCGCGGATGGCCGCTGCGGCATCGAAGCCGTTCATGACCGGCATCGAGACGTCCATGAGGACCAATGCCGGCTGAAGTTCGTGCCAGAGCTCTACCGCCTCCCTGCCATTCGCGGCGATCCGATGGGAAACCCCAAGTCCCTCGAGTATCTGGGCGAAGACGAACTGGTTGATCTGATTGTCCTCGGCGACCAGCACTTCAATGTCCGGCGCGTGCGTTCCGGGCGCAACATCGCTTTCAAAGGAGATTTCCCAGTCCGCCTGCGAAAGCGACGCCCGCGCCTGTGGACGCTCGGCGCAAGCGCGAAAGATCTCCGCGAGCAGGTGGCCGGCATCGATGTCGCCGGAGATCTTGAGGACAGGGCTTGCATGCCAGCCGGCAAGGACACGCGCGAACTCCGAGAAGGCGCCATCGAGCACCAGGATATCGAGCTTTACCCCGAAACGTTCGGCAGCCGATGCGAAAGTCTCGAGTTCGTCGATGTTGCGCACAGCACAGGCATCGAGACCGGAACCGCGCAGACGCGCAACGAGCCGTTCCTCCACGCTTCGGTCGCCGGTCGCCAGCAGCACGCGCAGTCCACGCGCGGGCAGGGTCTCGATCATCGATCCCGCCTCGACCAGTTGCTGAACATTCAATGCACGGAAGGGATCGTAGAAATTCTGTGCCGGTGTAAAGATGCTGTAGTCCAGAATCTGCAGACCGCTGCCGCCCTTGTTCTCACCCGTGCCGTGATACCAGGCCGCAATATCGGTGACATCGTTCATGCAGGTCACGACGAAATGGCGGCCGGGCATGCCGATGCGATATTTGCGCGTCACGACCCAGAGATCGCTCCCATCGGCGCGCACGATATGTTCCGCTTCCGAATATGGCTTGCCGGTTTCGAGCACCAGTCGATCCGACTGTTCGAACCGCTCCGCCAATTCGGCATCTACGAGATCCCAGGCGGAGCGCCCGAGGACCGTCTCCTGCGTCAGATCATGAATTGTGCAGAACGCCTTATTGACGGCGATGTAGTTGAGGTTTCGGTCTTTGACGCAGATCGGATTCGGCTGCGCGTCGAGAATCTCTTCCGTCAGCTCCACGCGTTCTAGATCGGTCTGAACCTGTTCGTCGCGCTTCTTCTGTTCGGAAACATCGGTGACGGACAAGATGCCGATACCGCTCGACAACCGGCGCTTGCGCAGAGAGACCCAGCGGGTACGGCCCGCCCGCTCAACATTCTCGTAGCGCTCGCGCCAATGCAGCGCCATATGCTCGGCGATCCAATCTTCCCTGTTTGTCCGGCGGCGGCTGTTCTCAGGCAATGTTCCCGGGCGCACACCGGTGTCATAGACGGCACCGAGAAAATCGCGAAGCCGAGTGCCGGGCGCCAAAAGGCGGGCTGGAACCGGAAAGAACTGCAGCATCGAGGGGCTGGCGAACAGGATCGTGTCGTCTCGACCGCAGACAAGCAAAGCAAGGCCAAGCGCGTCGCAATTCGACTCGAGAATGACCCTGTTGATGTCTGCGCCGCCCGACGCCACATCGTTCATCGCGCTGTCCTCATTTCGCCCTCTGCATGGTTCCTTAAATCGGAAACGATTTAGGACAAAACGATGCAGCAATCCAAAGTTTACAGCGGCCTTTGGGCGTCTGAAAAGACACTCGGCGCTGTGGCGGCGGTTTCATTCCGGGACATGCTGGTTGGCCTCGGAAGGCGTCTCTTCGGGCGGAATGCGGGGCGCGGCGTCCAGCAACGCCGCGGAGCTCCAAAGACAAAACCCGTTCTCATTCAGGTTGTTGTGGAAAATCGCAGCAGAACGTTAAAGCGGGATTAAATCATGGCCGCATTTTCCAGACCGATCGCCTCGTGATCGCGCCGTCTGCGACGGCACCGCCGCACAAGGCCCTTTCCCTCGCGCGCCGAATCCGGGAAAATGGGTCATGATCATCAAACAGCTTTCAGAAACACTCATCAACCAGATCGCCGCCGGTGAGGTCATCGAGCGGCCCGCCAGCGCCGCAAAGGAGCTGATCGAGAATGCGCTCGACGCAGGCGCGACCAGAATCGAGATCGCAACTGCGGGCGGTGGCAAGACACTGCTCAGGGTGACCGACAACGGCAGTGGCATGTCGCCGGGCGATCTCGCTCTGGCGGTTCAGCGCCATTGCACTTCCAAGATCAGTGACAGCCTAACCGATATCCGGACTCTCGGCTTTCGCGGCGAGGCCCTGCCCTCGATCGGATCGGTCGCGCGCCTGTCGATCACGACGCGAACGGCCGGCGCGAATGAGGGCGCAGCGATTACTATCGCCGGCGGCAGGACCGAAACCGTTCGCCCGTCACCTGCCAATGTGGGCACCGTCGTCGAGGTGCGCGACCTTTTCTTCGCAACCCCTGCCCGACTCAAATTCATGAAATCGGAAAAGGCGGAGGCCGCCGCGATTTCCGAGGTCGTCCGCCGCATGGCGATCGCCTTCCCGAAGGTGCGCTTCGTGCTCTCGGGCTCCGACCGCACGACCTTGGAGTTCCCCGCCACCGGCGAAGACCGCCTGACTCGGATGGCGCAGGTACTCGGCAAGGATTTCCGCGACAATGCAATAGAGATCGAAGCCGAACGGGAGGACACCCGGCTTACGGGGTTCGCCGGCGTGCCGACCTTCAACCGCGGCAACTCGCTTCAACAATATGTCTTTGTCAACGGTCGGCCGGTGCAGGACAAGCTCATCCTGTCCGCCATCCGCGCCGCGTATGCCGAAACCATTCCACAAGGCCGCTACCCGGTTGCCGTGCTGTCGATCGAGCTCGACCCGGCGCTCGTCGATGTCAATGTCCATCCGGCGAAGTCGGACGTCCGGTTTCGCGATCCGGGCCTGATCCGTGGATTGCTCATCGGCGCGATCCGCGAGGCGCTCGCACGCGATGGGGACCGTGCCGCGACCACCGGCGCAAGCGGAATGATGCGCGCCTTCCGGCTGGAGATGCAGAGGCCGCCGCAGCCCTGGACGCCGGCGGCGTCGCCCTATCGGCCGATGCATTTCGACCAAACAGCGAACGGCTTCGCAGAGACAACGCAGCGAGCCTTTGCGGAATTCTCGCAGCCGTCGGCACGGTCCACCGCTCCAGCGGACGAAACACGTGTTTCTGACGCAACTGCTCCATCCTTTCCGCTTGGCGCTGCGCGTGCGCAGCTCCATGAAAATTACATCGTCGCGCAGACGGACGATGGCCTCGTCATCGTCGACCAGCACGCCGCGCATGAGCGCCTCGTCTTCGAGACCATGCGGACCGCGCTCCATTCCCGCCCGGTACCCGCACAGACGCTGCTCATCCCCGAGATCGTCGATCTTCCCGAGGACGATTGCGACCGACTGATGACGCATGCCGATGAATTCGCCCGTCTCGGCCTCGTGATAGAACGCTTTGGGCCGGGGGCGATCGCCGTGCGCGAAACGCCTGCCATGCTGGGCGAAGTGGATGCGGCGGGCCTGGTGCGGCAACTCGCCGACGAGCTTGCGGAATGGGATACGGCAACGGGCCTTGCAGGGCGGCTCGAATATCTCGCGGCGACGATGGCTTGTCACGGTTCGGTCCGCTCTGGCCGCCGCATGCGGCCGGAGGAGATGAACGCGCTGCTTCGCCAGATGGAAGCGACACCGGGCTCTGGCCAGTGCAATCACGGCCGGCCGACCTATATCGAGCTGAAGCTCTCGGATATCGAACGGCTCTTCGGCCGCAGCTGACGAGCGATCGACAGCCCGCGAGTTGCGCGCCGCGCGCACTGGTGTTTTTCCGGGCACTGGGATAGATCAGGGAAGCGATCGAAAGTGAGAAGGCAGACGCAGGCAATGATGAACCGCTTTGAAGGAAGTTCTTCGCGCGAGGCGAAGATCCGCTATCTCGATGGCGACGTCCAGATCGTGCTTGCCGGATCGCACGTCGTCTGTGCCATGACGGGCAAGGCGATCCCAGTGGACGAGTTGCGCTACTGGAGCGTCGCCCGGCAGGAGCCCTATGTGGACGCCGCAGCCTCCCTAGAAGCGGAAAAACGTGCCGGCGCGCTCCCCAACCAGCGGCGCTGAAGAAGCCGGTTTCGTTAGCCCCGTCAGAGAGTAACTGCTTTCCCCTCCCGGAGCTTGCGCGTCCGCGCGGCGGCAAGCGTCCGGTCGATGACTTTGCCGGGGATTGACGGGTCGTCGAAGCGCACGTCGATTTCGATCACCTTGCTCCTGCGCGCCAGCTCTCCCGCCCTTCCATGTCCGGGTTCGAGACGGACCATGTCCTTCGATGTGGTCACCAGCGTGTAGCCCTGGCTCGCGGCGCGATCGAGCAGGTCGCCGATTTCATCGTCGGAGAAGTGATGATGATCCGGAAAGCTCCGCGTCTCCTTGATGATCGCACCCGTCTCGCGCACGGTCCGGAAAAACTTCTCCGGATCGGCGATACCGGCCCAGGCAAGAACCTTGACGCCTGCAAGCTGCCCGTCGTCGATCCGGATGGTTTCCGCCGCATAGACGGGCTTGCCTGCCCGGGCCGCGCGGCGGACCAGAGGGTCGGCCGCAGATCCGTTGCCGATCTTCAGAAGCGCCGTTGCGTGCCGCAACTGGTCGCCGATGGGTGCGCGAACCGGTCCCGAGGGCACGAGGTGTCCATTGCCGATGCCCCGCCCGGAATCGACCACAAGCAAGGCGAAGTCGAATGCAAGCCGCGCGCTCTGAAAGCCATCGTCCATGATGATGATGTCGGCGCCTTCGGCGGCGAGCTTGCGCGCGCCCTCGACACGGCGGCGGCAGACGACGGTCAACGCTTCACGGGCAAGCAGCAGCGGCTCGTCGCCGACGTCGCGGGCACGGTGGTGATGCGGGTCGACGATCGTCGTGACGTCCAGCGAGCCGCCGTAGCCGCGGCTTAAGAAGCCCGGCTTCAACCCCTTCGCCTTGGCCGCTCGCGCAAGCGCGATGGCGGTCGGCGTCTTTCCAGCCCCGCCGACGGTGAAGTTGCCGACACAGATGAGCGGCACCGGCGCCGAGGCGCGGCGGGCTCGATCCATGCGCATGCCGGCGACGCGGCCGTACACCCAGGAAAACGGCCAGAGCGCATAGGCGCGCCAATCAGCCTTGGTCCACCAGAACGGTGGCGCTTCGGAAACCATTCTGTCTAATCTGCCTCCACGACCTGCCCTGCCCCCAAACCGGCCAGGAAAGCGCCCCCTACAGCGCCGTGTGTCTGGTAAGACACGCGAAAGTCGCTGTAGCACTTGAAGTTCTTATCCTCAAATCGGCTCCGATTTAAGGAAACATGCGGTAGCTCCGCCGCAGCCGCGCTGGACTGAACGACGCGACGGACAAAAAACGTCAGAACGGGAAAAAAGGCAAGCCGGACGGTGCCCCAGAGCTAAAGCACCGCTTCCAGTTCGGTTATGTCGGTGAGGCAATGATCCGAGGCCGCGGCAAGGGACTGGCGCGAGCCTGTTCCGGTCAGGACGGCGACCGTCAGGCCGACGCCGGCATTGCGACCCATGTGCATGTCGTGATTGTTGTCGCCGACGACCGCCACCTGATGTGGCTCGAGCCCCGTCGCCGCACAGAAGCCGAGCACCATGCCCGGTTCCGGCTTGACGCCATGACCGCTGTCATAGCCGGCGACGTAATGCAGGTAGCCGTCGAAACCGAAGCGTCTGGCGGTTTCCCGGATCGATCGTTCATTGTCGCTCGAGGCGACGCCCAGACGATAGCCCTTTGAATGCAGGCCGGCGAAGAAGGCTCCGAGATCGGTTACCGGAACGGCATAGTCTGCGGACTGTGCAAAGAGGCCGTCGAAAAGCGTCGTCAATTCCTCGATGGTGAAGGGCGCACCGGCACAAACCATGCCCGTCGCGATTTCCACCGTGTTGCCGGCGGCAAGGAGGCTATCCGGTGCAACATACCCGCTGTCCGGGTCCATTCCGCCAGCCTGAAGCAGCACTCTCGCCAGCTGCTCGTCGCCCTTGGCCGCAATGCGCGCCAGTTCGTAGTTCACGGGTACCCAACTCTTCACGTAGTCAAGAAGCGTGCCGTCCTTGTCGAACAAAATGCCGGCGATTGTTTTCGAGGCGACCATGATCCATCCGCAATCGGTGCTTCAGCCTTCGACACGCGGCTCCAGCCGCGCCTTCACGACCAGCGGGTTGATATAGGGCTCGAGTCCCTTGACCGTTGCCGTCAGCGCGCCACGCATCTGTTGCACGCTTTCGAGACCGGCGTCGATCATCGAGCGACGCATGTCGTCGTTGCCGAGCAGATAGTTGACGCCTTTGGCCAGCATTTCGACATCGCGCACGATCTTGGCGCTGCCGTTCTTGGCAAGCATCTGGTAGGTCTCGCGAAAATTCTGGACGTTGCCGCCGGAAAGCACCGCGCAGCCGAGCATAGCCGGCTCCAGCGGGTTCTGTCCGCCTTCGGCGAAGAGCGAACGTCCGACGAAGGCGACTTCGGTCAGCCGCAGATAGAGACCCATTTCGCCAATCGTGTCACCAAGGAAAATGTCGACATCCGGTGTCAGCGGGTCGTTGCGCGTCCGCCGCGCGACCTTCAAGCCCTTGGCGACCAGCGCCGCCTCGATCGCGTCGCATCGCTCAGGATGACGCGGCACGATGATCGTCAAGAGACCCGTCCTGTCCTTCAATGCACCATGAACGATGGCCGCGGCATTCTCCTCGCCCTCGAAGGTGGAGATCGCCGCCCAGGTCTTGCGGGTGCCGATCTGCTGGCGATATTCCTTGAGCGCCTTCGGATCATGCGGCGGGGCGTCGGTATCGACCTTAAGGTTGCCGGAGACCATGACCGGGAGGGCGCCCAGCGTGCGAAACCGGTCAGCATCCACGTCGGACTGCGCGATGACGAGCGCCAGGTTTTCGAAGAGTGCATCTGCCAGCGACGGCCGCTTTTTCCAGCGCGCGAAGGTCCGGTCCGAAAGACGACCATTCACCAGAACCTGCGGAATGTGCCGCTTGCCGAGTTCGATGATGGTCATCGGCCAGATTTCCGATTCCGCGATGATCGCCAGATCCGGTTCCCAATAGTCGAGAAAGCGGCTCACCGCCGGCTTGAAATCGAGCGGCACATATTGGTGGACGACGCTGGAGCCCAGCCGTTCTGCGGCCACTCGGGCCGACGTCGTCGTGCCGGTGGTCAGTACCACCGCAATGCCGCGACGGCGGATTTCCTTGATCAGCGGTGTGACGGCTGCCGTTTCCCCGACGCTCGCTGCATGAAACCAGACAAGCGGCCCCTGTGGGCGCGGCGCGCTCGCATAACCGTAACGCTCGCGGCGGCGCGCCGGGTCCTCCTTGCCCTTCGCTGCGCGTATGGCGAGATAGGACCAGACCAGAGGATAGATTGCTGTCCCGATCCAGCGATAGCTGGAGAGCGCAAGCCGTGCACGAAGGCCGCTCATGAAAACGCGCCCTCATTCATGCGCAGCTTCACGCGGGTGGTACACACAGCCCGGGCGCAGGCACGCCGCATGCGTCCCAACGACACCGACATCAATCATTTTCCGGATCGAGCAGACGATGCATATGAACAATGAAATAGCGCATATGGGCGTTGTCGACCGTCATCTGCGCCTTGGCCTTCCAGGCGGCAAGAGCGCTTTCGTAATCGGGAAAGATGCCGACGATGTCGAGCTTGTCCAGATCGCGGAACTGGACGTTCGTGAGCGTCGTCAGCTCACCGCCGAAGACGAGGTGCAAACGTTGTTTTTTCACGGATTCTTGAGCCATCGGGGGTCCATTTTTTTTGAAGCGTGGCGTTGATTTGCGGCATTCGCCCCCAAAGGTCAATGGGGCTCCAGCAAGCGCGAGGCGGCCAGCAAAGCCGGGAGCGCCGGCCTAGAGGCTGCTCCAAGAAAGCCGTGCGTGACAATGGGGCGATTATAGGACAAAGGCACGCCGTCGAGCCCGCAGAGCACGCCGCCAGCCCGCGCAAGAATGAGGTCGGCAGCGGCCAGATCCCAGTCATGCGAGTTCTTCTTGACGATGGTCCCGTCGATCCGTCCATCCGCGATCATCGCCAGCCGATAGGCAAGCGACGGCACATGCGGCACGCGCACGACTTTTTTGCGATAGGCCGGAGCCAACTTGCCGACCAGATCCTCGGCCATCGCGACCTTCAGCGTCCCTTGAGGTTCGAGCGTGCGCACAGCGATCGCAGCGCCGTTCTTTAGTGCCTCGCCGTCGCGGGTCGCCTGAAAAACCTCACCAAGCGCCGGCGCATAGAGCACGGCCGCAACGGGCTGCCCCCGATGGACGAGAGCGACGCTCACACACCAGAGATCGCGGCCGGAGATGAAGGCGCGCGTTCCGTCTATGGGATCGACCACGAAGACGCTTTCACGTGAAAGGCGGCTCTCGTCGTCATCCGTCTCCTCGGAAAGCCAACCATAATCGGGGCGTGCACCAAGCAGTCTTCCCTTGAGGATATCATTGGCGGCGAGATCAGCCCCGCTCACCGGCGAACGGCCCTCGTTCTTCCAGCGGACGTCAAAGGTCTTGCGAAAATATCCGAGCGCCGTGTCGCCTGCGGCGATCGCCGCGGCGAGGATCAGCTCAAGGTCCTCGCTCCAGACGGAGGCGAGCGGTCGGGCTGTTTCTGACATTCAACTCCATACGCGCAAGACCGGCATCGCGCGCCTCAATGTTAGAGGAACACGGCACTCGCGATCAGGTTCCGGCGAGCGTCATGCCTTCAATGGCAAGTGTCGGCGCGGCAATGCCGAATTTCCTGTCGATGTCGTCGGCAGGCGTCAAGGCCATGAACATCTGCTTGAGATTGGAAGCGATCGTTACCTCGGACACCGGAAATGTAATTTCGCCGTTCTCGATCCAAAAACCGGACGCGCCGCGGCTATATTCTCCCGTCACCATATTCACGCCCTGGCCGATGAGCTCGGTGACGTAGAAACCCGTTCCGACGCTCTTTATCAGATCGTCGCGCGAAATCGATCCGGGCTCGAGGGCGAGATTGGTCGAGGCGGGATTGACCGTGGGGCCGCCGCGAACGCCGCGTCCATTGGTTTCAAGACCGAGTTCCTTGGCCGCCGAGGTCGACAGGAACCAATGCTGCAGCACACCGTCCTCGACCATCGACAGCTTCGAACCGCTGACCCCCTCGCCATCGAAGGGCCGCGAGGAGGCGCCGCGAACGATCAGCGGGTCATCGGTGACCGCAATCCCCGCCTTCATGATCTGCCTGCCCATCATGTCGCGCAGAAAGCTTGTCTTGCGCGCCACCGACGCGCCGTTGATCGCGCCCGCGAGATGACCGACGAAACCGCGCGCAATGCGCGGATCGAAGACGACCGTGACGTTCTTTGCAGTCGGCACTTGGCGCGGGTTGAGGCGCGCGACCGCCCGCTCGCCGGCGACGCGGCCAATGTCGTCGGCCGTACGCAAATCATCGTAGTAGAGGCGACTGTCGAAATCGTAGTCACGCTCCATCTTCGTGCCCTCGCCCGCGATCGCGCTGACGGAGCGGCCAAAGCGGGTCGCCATATAGGAGCCCGAGAAACCATGCGACGTGACCAGAACGAGCCCGCCCATGCCGGCAGAAGCACCGGCACCGCTTGAATTGGTGACGCCGGACACGGCAAGCGCTGCGTCCTCCGCGGCAAGCGCGGCCTCGGTCAATGCTTCGGTCGACACGGCGCTGGCATCGAAGAGATCGAGGTCCGGATAGGATTTCGCGAGTCGGTCGGAGTCCGCCAGGGACGCGTATGGGTCTTCGGGCGAAGCCTTGGCCATCGCGACCGCCCGCTCCGCAAGCAGCTTCAGATCGAAACCGGGATTGGCGGAGACGCTTGCGACACGGCGCCCGACGAACACCCGCAGCGAAAAGTCATCGCTTTCCGAGGCTTCCGTCGCTTCGACCTTGCCAAGCCGGACCGAAACGGAACGGGAGCGGCCGCGCACGACGACCGCGTCCGCGTCGTCTGCACCAGCCCCGCGTGCGAGTTCGACGAGCTCGGCGGCTTGCTTTTCCAACGCAGCGGAATCGATCATCTCAGACATGATTTGGCCTTTCATTCCTGTCCCATTTATTGTGCACTGAACCATGCATCAAGGGCATCGTCTTGATTCCCGTCCCAGCATCCAAATGATATTCGGCAAAAAGCCCCGCGTGTGGGATCCCTGAAGCCGTCACAACGAGAACATCGAGCATGCAAACGACATCGTTTCTCTATACCCAAGCACTAATGCTGCTCGGCGGTGCCGTGCTTGCGGCACCGATCTTCAAGCGCCTGGGGCTCGGCACGATTCTCGGCTATCTCGCAGCCGGCATCCTGATCGGCCCGGTCGCGCAAACAATTACCGAGGGAGAGGAGATTCTGCACGTTTCGGAACTCGGAGTCGTGTTCCTACTCTTCGTCATCGGTCTTGAATTGAAGCCATCGCGCCTGTGGCAAATGCGGCGCGATATCTTCGGGCTGGGTGCAGCACAGGTTGTCGTGACCGGCCTCGCTTTGTCCCTCCTGATCGCGTTCGCCGGTCTTCTCGAATGGAGGGGAAGCATCATTGCCGGTTTCGGGCTTGCCCTGTCGTCGACGGCCTTTGCAATGCAGATCCTCGACGAGAGCAACGATACCAATACGCGCTACGGCCAGCGCGCCTTTTCCATCCTGCTGCTGCAGGATCTGGCGATCGTTCCGCTGCTCGCCCTGATCCCCTTGATGGCAGCGCAGGCACCGGAAGACGCGACGACGCCTTTTCAGGACTTCGCGATCGCGGTCAGCGCCGTCGCAGTCCTCTTCTTCGCGGGTCGTTATCTGCTCAATCCGCTCTTCCAGGTGATCGCCCGCACCGGAGCGCGCGACGTCATGATCGCGGCAGCCCTTCTCGTCGTCATGGGTGCGGCAACATTGATGCAACTCGCCGGTCTTTCCATGGCTATGGGCGCCTTTCTTGCCGGCGTGCTTTTGGCGGAGTCGTCCTATCGCCATGAACTCGAGGCCGACATCGAACCCTTTCGCGGCATCCTTCAGGCCTTGTTCTTCATGGCCGTCGGCCTCTCGCTGCAACTCAACGTCATCGTCGAGAACTATCTCCTGATCATAGTGGCAGTGCCGTTGCTGATGCTGGTGAAGAGCGCCGTGCTCTACTGGCTTTGCCGCATCACCGGCTCGCGCCACAATGACGCGCTCCGCATCGGCCTTCTTCTGCCACAAGGCGGCGAATTCGGCTTCGTGCTCTTCACCGCGGCGGCTGCGGCAGGGGTGTTTTCGCAAGGAACCTCGTCCCTGCTCGTCGCCATCGTAACGCTTTCGATGGCGCTGACACCTGTCGCGGCAACGCTCTCGAAGCGGCTGATGCACGAACAGGACGAAATGGCCGACGAGATGGATGAGGATTTCGAGGGCGCCGGCGCCGACGTGCTGATGATCGGCTTCTCGCGTTTCGCCCAGATCGCGGCGCAGATCCTGCTCGCCGGAGGGCGCGACGTGACGATCATCGACCACTCCGCCGCGCGCGTGCGCCAGGCGGCAACCTTCGGCTTTCGCATCTATTTCGGCGACGGCACGCGGTTGGATGTGCTGCGGGCCGCCGGTATCGAGCGTGCGAAGCTCGTCGCGGTCTGCACGCAAAAGAAGGAAACGACGGACAGGATCATCGGCCTCGTCCAAGCGGAATACCCGAACGCGCGCATCTTCGCCCGCTCCTACGACCGGCTGCACACGCTTGAACTGCGCGCCAGGGGTGTCGACTATGAGTTGCGCGAGACCTTCGAATCCGGCCTGCTCTTCGGTCGCAAGACGCTGGAAGCGCTGGGTGTGGGCAACGAAGAAGCAATCTCCATTATGGACGATATCCGCCGCCGCGACGAAGCGCGGCTCGTTCTGCAGGAGGCCGAGGGCATTACCGCGGGCCGCGACATGCTGCACTCGCGACCGGTCCGACCGGAGCCGCTGGTCAAGCCGAAGCGTGAAGTGAACCACTCGGCCGACACCGAGGAGCGGATCCTGCCGACCCTTCCCGCGGAGGATCGGCAACGGCGGGACGAGACGCTGGCGGGGACGGACTGAGAAGCCTCAGCCGATATTCCTCCAGCTCTCGATCCGTTCGGAGAGTGCACGCTTGACCTGTTCCCTCGTGCCGGTGGTGGCCGCCAGTATCTCATGAGCACGGAAGAAATCGAGGACGCGGAACCGACCAACATCGGGGCGCAGCAGAATGTCGGGTGCGCCCGCCTTCATTTTCATCGCGATGATGGATTGCATCATGAGCTGGCTCGCTCCGAACAGACTGTCGATGCGGCTCGGGATCGTCCTGCCGTCACCATCAGGTCCGCCGACGACATCGATGGCGAGTACGATGTCGGCCAAGCCACGCAGATGATCGAAAGGGATGGGATTGTAGATGCCGCCGTCGATCATGACGCGGCCATCGATCTTCACCGGCATGAAAACGGCCGGCAGGGCGCAGGAAGCCGCAAGTGCCTGGTGCAGATCGCCGTTTTCACAGACGTGTTCCGTCTGGCCGTAATAGTCCGTCGCCATGATTTTCAGCGGGATGAGCAGATCGGAAAAACGGTTGGGGACCGCTTCGGGCAGGAAGGCCTTCAAGACTCGTTCGATGTTGAACTGGCCGAAGCGGAAACCAGTCGACATCGCCTCGGACAGGCTGGCCGGCCTCAAGCGCCAGAGGCGGTTGAGCACTTCACCGCGGTGACCGACGGTCGAGAGGACGTGCTGCCGGATTTCCTCGCCGCTCATGCCGGCCGCCATTCCCGCGCCCATGAGCGCGCCGATCGACGAACCGGCGATCGCCACGGGCCGGATACCCATCTCGTCGAGGGCCTCGATGATGTGAATGTGCGCCAGGCCGCGTGCACCGCCGCCGCCCAGAGCCAGTGCGATCGTCGGTCGACGCCCGGTCGCGGCTGGCATCGTGTCAGACAGGGCTTCCTGTTTCATCAACCTGGTCTCCGTTCATCCGCCGACCGCTCGACCCGCCACCCATAGGCAAGCGAGTCAATCGCCGCGGAGGCGGTAGAAGTGCATCCGCGTATCGCCAAAGGCGCGCACATCAAGCGGTTCGAATTGCGCGGGCGGCTGAGGCTGCACGTCAGCGCGTTCCTCCAGAATAGCCAAGGCCCCTGGGACGAGCCACCTGCCCGCCGCGGCCGCCGCAAGCGCGCGCTCACCGAGTCCCTTGGCATAGGGCGGATCTGCGAAAACCAGATGAAACGGCTCCATCGTCCCGACCGGCCCGAGGTCGGTCGCATCGCGACGAAAAATCTTTGCGCGTCCCTGAAGGCCGAGCGTCTCGATATTGACCCGTAGCAGGCCCCTGCCCTCGACGCCCTGCTCGACGAAGAGCGCCTGCCGGCAGCCACGCGACAGGGCCTCGAGCCCGACAGCGCCGGTACCGGCAAAAAGATCGAGCATCCGGGTGCCGTCGAGCGCCTCCGGATAGGCGTGGCTCAGAATATTGAACAGGCTTTCGCGCGTCCGGTCAGTTGTCGGACGAATATCGTTGGACTTGGGCGCGGCCAGTGTGCGGCCACGAAACTCTCCGCCGACGATGCGCACGCTCGGTCACTTTCCCTTGCCGCGGGGCTTGCCGCCGCCAGGGCGGCCGCCTGGTTTTCCGCCACCCGGCTTACCGCCACCGGGCTTGCCGCCGCGGGGACCACTGGAGCGCTGACCGAAGGGCTTTCCGCCGGCCGGCTTCCCACGAGGCCGATCGCCAAAGGAGCGGTCTCCACCTTCACGGCCTTGGGGCCGATCTCCCTCGCTGCGCTTTGTCCGTGGCTTTCCGGAAACTGCACGACTGTCGCCTTCGGCGCGCGCCGGACGCTCGCTGCTTTCCCGACGGGGCGGGCGATCGCCGTGGTCCCGTGATTTCCGTTCCGCAGCATCGAAGGGTCGGCGCCGCTCGAAGCCGCCTTCGCGCGCGTCGTCCTTGCGGCCGACCGGTTCGCTGGCGCTGATCCAGTCCCCATCTTCACCCCCGCGCCTGACGGACGGCCGCGGACCGCGCTCCGGGCGGGCAGCTCCCTTCGCTGCGCCGCCTTTGCGGTCGGGGTCGAACTTTCCCGATGTCTTCGTCGCCAAGCCGTCCTTGGAGCGGCCATAGCGTTTTGTCTTCGGCGCGCCTTCCGGACGCTCGCGACGAGCCGGCTTCGCGGAAGCTTCTTCTTCCGCCGATTTCGGCTTCTTTTCGGCTATCGGTCGCGCGCCCGGCGCCATCCAGACATTGGCGGTGCGGCTGCGTTTCGCCGGGGCCCGGGCGGGACGGTCTGCGGACCTGCCGGCGGAACGCTCGCCTCGATCGCGGGAGCGGCCTTCATCGCGCCGCGTATCAAGGCGGGCAAGCGCACGCTCGCGCTTGTCCTCCGGCTTTTCTCGCCGTCCGGCGCGTTCCGTCTTATCGGCATCCCCGGCGACCTCATCGTGATGATCCTTCTCGGCCGCGGGCTGGTCATTGTAGAGAGGCGCGTCGAAATTCGCTTTCGCGTCCTCAATGAGGCGCGGACCGAGCTGATCCCTAAGCGTGCGGCCGCGAATTTCCTGAACATGGCCTTCCGGCAGGTCGCCCAACTGGAAGGGGCCATAGGAAATGCGGATCAGTCGATTCACATCAAGGCCAAGCGCGCCGAGCACGTTCTTGATCTCTCGGTTCTTGCCTTCGCGCAGGCCCATGGTGATCCAGACATTCGATCCCTGGACCCTGTCGAGCGTAGCCTCGATCGCCCCATAGAGGACGCCATCGACGGCGATGCCCTCCTTCAACCGGTCGAGCGCTTCCTGGTCGATCTCGCCATGGGCGCGGACGCGGTATCGACGCAGCCAGCCGGTCGAGGGCAGTTCGAGCACGCGAGCCAGACCACCGTCGTTCGTCAGCAGCAGCAGGCCCTCGGTATTGATATCGAGGCGGCCGATCGAGAGCACGCGCGGCAATCCTTCCGGCAGTCTCTCGAAAACCGTCGGCCGGCCTTCCGGATCGGCATTGGTCGTCACCAGTCCGGCCGGCTTATGATAAAGCCAGAGCCTCGTGCGTTCGATGCCGCGGATCGGATGACCGTCTACCTCTATGCTGTCGGCAAGCGTGGCGTTTACGACAGGCGTGTCGAGCACGACGCCGTTGAGCTTGACGCGTCCTTCCATGATCATCCGCTCGACGTCGCGGCGGGAGGCAACGCCGGCGCGCGAGAGGATTTTCGAGATGCGCTGCGGCTCATCCGCACCGGGCGGCGCGCTTGCAGCCGGCCGAGCCTTGGCGGCCCCGCTGGCGCCAGCCTTCTTGTCACCGGAACGAGGTTTCTTTTCCCGGCCGTTGGTCTTGCCGCCGGGCCGCGTGAACTTGTCTTTGGATGTCATTTGTGTTGCCTGCCTTTTGCGGCTGTCCTATCAGGTCAAGCGCCGTGGGTTAAGAGAAATTATTGATCGAGCGATGACGGATACGACGCGCTTCATGGATTCGGCCCTCGAAGAGGCCAGGAAAGCGGCGGCACGCGGAGAAGTGCCGATCGGCGCCGTCGTCGTGCTCGACGGCCGGATCGTCGCCGCTGCCGGAAACCGAACCCGCGAACTCAACGACATCACCGCTCATGCCGAGATCGAAGCGATCCGTCAGGCTGCCGCCAGCGTCGGCACCGAACGGCTGACGGGAGCAGATCTCTACGTCACGCTGGAACCCTGCACCATGTGCGCGGCGGCGATCTCCTTCGCCCGAATACGCCGCCTTTACTACGGTGCGGAGGACCCGAAGGGTGGCGGGGTCGACAGCGGCGTGAGATTCTATGCGTCGCCCACCTGCCATCATGTCCCGGATGTCTATTCCGGCCTCGCCGAGCGGGAAGCCGCCGATATCCTTCGCGATTTCTTTGCTGGCAAGCGTTAGATCATTTCATTGTTCCGTGAAGCAATGCAATGAACTAACCCTTTGAAACTACACAATTCCGGACGGAAAACCATTAGACACTTTCCTGGAACTGCTTTAATCGCCGCAGCGATCAATTCTCGGCAAATGCCTTCAGCGCCGCCCCCGCAAGCCGGTAACGCTTCCATTCCGACATGGGCTCCGCGCCGATCGCCTCATAGACCCGGATAGCCGGCTCGTTCCAATCGAGAACGCTCCATTCGAAGCGACCGCAGCCTTCGGCGATGGCGGTACGCGCCAGATGCTTCAGAAGCAGCTTTCCAGCACCAGACCCGCGGTATTCAGGCGTGACATAGAGGTCTTCGAGATAGAGACCCTTGCGCGCCTGCCATGTGGAGTAGTTGTAGAACCAAATGGCGAAACCGGCAGGTATTCCGTCGACTTCGCAGATGACCGCACGGGTAATGGCGTCCGGACCGAAAAGCGAAGCTTGCAAGCGTTCGACGGTCGCCTCGACCTCATGCTCCGCCTTTTCATAGATCGCGAGTTCCGTGATGAAGCGCAGAATCGTTTCCGCATCTTCCGGGACCGCGTTGCGAATGCTCGTTGCCATGGCTTAGAACGGCCACCACCATTTGCTGCCGCTGTTGGCGATCTGCGCCTCCTTCTTGCGGCGGCGCTCCTTCACTTTTTCCGGCTCGCCGAGATCCGCTTCGGCGCCTTCCGGAAGACGGCGATATTCGATCGGTGGATCGCTCAAGAAACGGCGCTTGTCCGAATACGCCCCCATCTCAAGCTTGCGGGCCTCCCGATAGGCCTCCTGCTGCTCCTTTGCCGAAAGACGCCGGCCATTGGCGCTCGCCTTTGCCAGCGGCGAGACATAGTTGGGATCGTTCTTGTTGGCCTCAGCCTCGTCACGCAGGCGCTGGCGGACCTCCTCTGGCGACTCGACCCACTCCGGATTGGTTTCGCGGCTTGCCAGCGACTTCTGCGGCTCGATCAAAGCAGTCTGCTGTCCTTGCGGCGGCAGCACGAGAGCCGGGCGGGGTTGATATTTGACCGGATCGCGCTTCGGCGGGGCGAGGCTCACGGCGCTGCCGAGATCGTCGAGCAGATGTTCGCCGGCGGTCTTGTCCGTACCGTAGGTTGGACCGCCGATGCAGCCCGACAGCACCAGGCCGCCCGCCACGATGGCGGCAATGCTGGCAACAACTCGCAACTCTCGCGTCATTTCCATGAATTTCCTTCCAGCCAGCCGCACATCACATGCCACGGCCACTCAGCGCCCCCTTGGCCGAAAAATCCGCCAAATTTCGGGCAGGGTTGTACCGGATGAACGCGGCAAGCGCAATTCATCCGGTAGAACGATACGTTAAGGCTTGAAACCGAGTTCCCTCAGGGCAGCTGCATCGCGGGCGGAAACGTCCGGATAGAGCGGGTCGGACCCGACATCCCTAGTGATTCGCCAGGAGCGGGCGCATTTCTGGCCCTCGGCCAGTCTCGGCACAACACAGACCCTGGCAACCTCGGGCAAGGCGAAGGCATCGGTCGGCCCTTCGGAGCCGACGATCTCGATCGCCGACGTGATGCAGATCTCGGCAAAGTCCTGACCCTCGAGCGCCTGGCGCAAATTGGCGTCCGCCACATGGACGACAGGCGCCGCCTCCAGCGACGAGCCGATGCGCTTGTCCTTGCGTTCGATTTCCAGTGCACCGGTCACGACCTTGCGGACCTCGCGGATCTTGCGCCACTTCTCGGCGAGCGCATCGTTGCGCCACTCCGCCGGCACGGCCGGGAACTGCTCGAGATGCACCGACACGGCTTCCGGATTGCGCGAAAGCCAAGCTTCCTCGGCGGTGAAGGGCAGCATCGGCGCAAGCCAGGTCACCAGGCAATCGAAGAGCGTGCGGATGACATGCAGCGCGGCGCGACGACGGATGGAGGACGGTGCGTCGCAGTAGAGCGCGTCCTTGCGGATATCGAAATAGAAAGCCGACAGCTCGACATTCGAGAAATCGATGAGCGCACGGGCGATCCGCTTGAAGTCGAAGGTGTCGTAGCCTTCGCGCACCAACCGGTCGAGTTCGGCCAAGCGGTGCAGCATCAACTGTTCGAGTTCCGGCATGTCAGACAGCGCGACCACCTCGCCCTTATCATGCGCGAGCGTGCCGAGCATCCAGCGGATAGTGTTCCTGAGCTTGCGGTAGGCGTCGATGTTGGTCTGGATGATGGTCTTGCCGAGACGCTGGTCTTCCCAGTAGTCCGTCGTCATCACCCAGAGGCGCAGGATGTCGGCACCGGCATCCTTCATCACCTCCTGCGGCGTGACGGTGTTGCCCTTCGACTTTGACATCTTCTCGCCCTTCTCATCCATGGTGAAGCCATGGGTGACGACGGCGTTGTAGGGCGCGCGGCCCCGCGTCGCGCAGCTTTCGAGCAACGACGAGTGGAACCAGCCGCGGTGCTGGTCGGAACCCTCGAGGTAGACGTCGGCCGGCCATTTCAGGTCGGGCCGATCCTCCAGCGTGAAGGTGTGGGTCGAACCGGAATCGAACCAGACGTCGAGAATGTCCATAACCTGATGCCACTTGGCATGGTCATGATCGTTGCCCAGGAACCGCTCCTTGGCACCTTCGGCAAACCAGGCGTCGGCGCCCTCCTTTTCGAAGGCTTCGAGGATGCGCGCGTTGACCGCGTCATCAATGAGGATTTCGCCCTGTTCGTCGGCAAAGATCGCGATCGGCACGCCCCAGGCGCGCTGGCGCGAAAGCACCCAGTCGGGCCGCTGCTCGATCATCGCACGCAAGCGGTTCTGGCCGGCACCGGGCACGAAACGGGTGCCGTCGATCGCCTTCAAGGCGCGCGAGCGCAAGGTCGTGCCATCACCGAAGTCCTCGTCCATGTAGACAAACCACTGCGGCGTGTTGCGGAAGATGACCGGCTTCTTCGAGCGCCAGGAATGCGGATAGGAGTGCTTCAAGCGACCACGAGCAAAGAGCGCGTGGCGGGCAATCAGCGCCTTGATCACGCGATCATTGGCGTCGCCCTTCTTGCCCTTGTCGTCGATAACGCGACCTGCGCCGCCTTCCGCGTCCGGCCCGAAGCCCGGTGCATCGGCGGTGAAATAGCCGGCATCGTCGACCGTGAACGGGATCGCAGAGGAGATGCCGCGCGCCTCGAGGGCCCGGGCGCTGTCCATCCAGGCATCAAAGTCTTCGCGGCCGTGGCCGGGCGCTGTATGAACGAAGCCGGTGCCGGCATCGTCGGTCACGTGATCGCCATCGAGCAGCGGCACATGGAAGGCATAGCCGCCGCCGAGACCGTGCAGCGGGTGGGCGCAAGTGACTGCCCCGAGCTCGTCCGCCTCGATATCGCGGACGAAATTAAACGTCACCTTCGCCTTGGCGGCCGATTCGTCAGCAAGACGCTTGGCGAAGATCAGCCTTTCGCCCGGCTGCGGGCCGTAGTCGTTTTCGGCCGTCGCGACTTCATAGAGACCATAGGAATAACGGGACGAATAGGCGATCGCCCGGTTGCCGGGGATCGTCCAGGGCGTGGTGGTCCAGATGACGACGAAGGCGCCGGCGAGCGCATCCGGACCTTCGATGACGGGAAACTTCACCCAGATCATGTCGCTTTCGACATCGGCATATTCGACCTCGGCCTCGGCAAGCGCCGTGCGCTCGACGACCGACCACATGACCGGCTTCGAACCGCGATAGAGCTGGCCGGCCTTGGCCATTTTCATCAATTCGCCGGCGATGCGGGCTTCCGCATGGAAGTTCATCGTCGTGTAGGGGCGCTCGAAATCACCTTCGATGCCGAGACGCTTGAACTCCTCGGTCTGAACCTCGATCCAGCCACCGGCGAAGTCGCGGCACTCCTTGCGGAACTCGTTGACCGGCACCTCGTCCTTGTTCTTGCCCTTCTCGCGGTACTTTTCCTCGATCTTCCATTCGATCGGAAGGCCGTGGCAATCCCAACCGGGGACGTAATTGGCGTCGAAACCACGCATCTGGAACGAGCGGTTGATCACGTCCTTGAGGATCTTGTTCAACGCGTGGCCGATATGGATGTTGCCGTTGGCGTAGGGCGGGCCGTCGTGCAGCACGAACTTCTCGCGCCCGGCAGCCGATGCCCGGAGTTTCTTGTAGAGGCCCATCTTCTGCCAACGGGCAACCGTTTCCGGCTCCTTCTGCGGCAGACCGGCGCGCATCGGAAACTCCGTCTGCGGCAGATAGAGAGTGGAAGAATAGTCGATCTTTTCAGCGGTCTCGGTCATGGTTTTCGCAATCGTCTTTTCCGCGCGGATCCGTCACGCATGCGGAAGGGTTCGGTCTTTCGAAGATGATGGGGGCGTTGAAAACGCCGAAATCCCGGACCTTCCGGCGCTGCCTAGTGCGCGCGGAAAGCCGGGCCAATAATTCGCAGATCGATGATCGCTCGATGGTGCCGGATCATAGTGGCGGGTTCTTTAAGGCGTTTTCGGCCTTTTGAAAAGGTCCGCCAACGTCGCGCGACCGAATTCTTTGACAGCGGAAAGGCAGCTCTCCCGGGGCACTCAGGAGAAATTGAGTCTTTGGTCGATCTCGCTTAGGGGCGAAACGCCGGCAAGAAGGCCTCGCGCTTCCTCCGCATCGCGCCTGATCTGTTCCATCAGCGGCTCCAGTCCATCGAACTTGAGTTCGTCGCGGAGATAACCGAAGAAGGAAACGCTGCAGACTTCGCCATAGATGTCATCGGAGAAATCGAAAACGAAGGTCTCCAGCAGAGGTTCCCCGTCGCTGTCGACGGTCGGGCGGCGGCCGAAGCTTGCGACGCCGTCATAGGGAGAGCTGTCCGCCCGGCGGAATCGCACGGCGTAGATTCCATTCTTAAGCTCCGCTTCCGGCTGCAGTCTCATATTGGCGGTCGGATAGCCGAGCGTGCGCCCGAGCCGCTTGCCGCCGATCACTTCCGCTTCGACGAGATAACGGTAACCGAGGAGCCCCGCCGCATGCGAGACCTCCCCTTCCGCGAGCAAGGAACGAATGAAGCTCGACGAGATGACGGAAGCGTTTTCGTCACGGAAGGCATCGACGAGCGTGACCCCAAAACCCTCCCGTTCGCCGGCGGCCATCAGGAAGGCCGGGCCGCCTTCGCGCCCCTTGCCGAAATGGAAGTCAAAGCCGGTGACGACATGGGACGCATGCAGCCATTCCCGCAGGATCCGATGGATGAAATCGGACGCAGAAAGCTCGGAAAACGTCCGGTCGAAAGGATATTCGATGACGGCGCCAAAGCCCATGCCTTCGAGGATGCGGGCCTTGAGCGGCGCCGGCGTCAGGCGGAAGACCGGCGTGTCCGGCCTGAAGACCGTGCGTGGATGCGGCTCGAAAGTCAGGACGAGCGCGGGAACGCCGCGTTTCGCCGCCTCATTCAGCGCCCGGTTCAACACCGACTGATGGCCGCGATGAACGCCATCGAAATTGCCGATCGCGATGACGCCGCCGCGCAGGCGCTCCGGAAGCGGATCACGGGTTTCGTTGCGATGAAAAACCGTCATGTCCGTCTTCCCGTCAGCCGAGCCGCGGCATCCACCACTTCGGCGCAGCCCCTTCCCTTTTCAGGAAGGCGGCGAGTTTCGCCTCGTCGGTGCGGCTCTCATGCATGTATTCCTGCGCATGAATGCCTGCGCTGATGTAAAGCAGGTCGAAACCCGCATCCTGCGCGCCCTTCACGTCGGTCGGCATTCCATCGCCGATCGCGATGACGCGGGACAGGTCGAATGCGCCGCGCGCGGCCTTAGCTTCCGCCAAGGCGGCGCGGTAGATCGCGATATAGGGCTTGCCGGCAATGCGGGCCTCGCCACCGAGCTCCTCGTAGAGCTTGGCAATGGCACCGGCGCAGGGGATCAGCCGATGCCCGCGCTCGACGACGAGGTCGGGATTCGCGCAGATGAACGGGACCTTCCGTGTGGCGAGCCCCGTCAATGTGGCACGATAATGTTCCGGCGTTTCGGTTTCATCGTCATAAAAGCCGGCGCAGACGATTGTCTCGGCATCCTCCGCCGCAACGATCTCTGTGCCGAGACCTTCGAGTAGCGGAAGATCGCGATCGGCTCCGATGAAGAAGATCCGTTTCGCCGCGGCCGAGATTAACGCGCGGGTGACGTCGCCGGAGGTAACGATACGGTCATAGGCCTCGTCGGGAACCCCAAGGCCACGAATCTGCACCTTGACGCCCGGATGCGGCCGTGGCGAATTGGTAATCAGGACGACGGTCAGGCCTCGTGCCCGCGCCTCTGCAAGTGCTTCGCAAGCCGAGGCGAAGGCCTGGACGCCATTGTGAAGAACGCCCCAGACATCGCAGAGCACCACATCGTATCGGCTGGTGATTTCCCGAAAACTGTTGATCCTTACGGCCATATCGGCTTCCCGCAAACTCGGCTTCTCGGCTCACATCGCAAGGAAGGGCAAAGAATACAAGTCTCGCATTCAGAAAAACGCGGCGCTTCCCAAGAATTCAGCTGCACAATGTTGCCGGCAACTCAGAAAGACCTTCGCCGCCTCGGCAAAGAAAGGGCGGGCATGGGGCCCGCCGGTATTTTCTCTTTCACGTCCGCTTCGCCTTGTTCACGTCCGCTTCGCCTTGCCACCGTGCGAGACCCAATCATGCTTTTCCTGGGTGGCATCACGTGCCCAACGGTAAAGCGCATCATAAAGCGTCATTCCCGCTTCAAGCTGCTCCAGGTCGTCGGAGTAGATCCGGGAAAGCCCCAGCGAGACGGCCAGAAGGCCGGCCGCTTCCGGTTCGAGATCGTGCCTGTCGGTGTCCGCTCCACGCACGATCCGCGCGACATGTTCAAGGGCTGGGAAGGAAAGACCGAATTCCTTGACCATCGTATCGAATGTGCAGTCCTCGCCGCGATGGCTCCAGAAGACGCCTTCTATATCGAAAGGTGTCGCGCCAAAACGCTCGCCGACGGCCGAGACCTCCGACGCCGTGACGTAGAGGAAGGTCGCACGCGGATCGACGAAACGGCGAATTAGCCATGGGCAGGCAATGCGATCGATCTTCGGCCGGGACCGGGTGACCCACACGGAGCCACCCGACGGATCGGCGTTCGGCAGGCTCGCGACCGGCACGAGCGGCAGCCCTGCCTCGCGCCATGCCTCGATACCGCCTTCCAAAATCTCCGCGGTTGCGCCCGCGTGCCGGAGCCAGGCTGCGACACCCTCGCTGAGCTTGCCACCGTGCCGACAGAGCGCGACGACGTTTTGCCCACGGTAGCGCTCCGTCCATTGCTGGGCACCCGCATGAGCGCGATGGAAGGAGCCGGGTACGAGATAGGGATCGGCGGCGAAGTCGTCGTCATCGCGCACGTCGATGAGGACCGGTGCTTTCGCGGTCCCGAGAAGCCTGACCAATTTGTCGGAAGAAATGGAGCTGAACGATGCCATCGTTTACGTCCTTTAGATGGTTGCTATTGGACGCGAAATTCCGGCATGGCGCCTCGTGGGGCATTCGCTTACCCCATGTGATGGTTAAACCAAAAAACCCCGCGGCGTGTCAACGATCATGGGCAGCAAAAAATCTCACGTTCGATCCTTGACTCATTTGGCGCACGGTCCTATCTCGGCGACGCTAGCACTCGTGAGATATGAGTGCTAACACCCATCCACCGGGTCGATGAACGATCCGCAATGTCATTTGATCGAGGGATTAGACAATGGCAAGCACCAACTTCCGTCCGCTGCACGACCGCGTCGTCGTCCGCCGCGTCGAGTCTGAGGAAAAGACCAAGGGCGGCATCATCATTCCGGACACCGCAAAGGAAAAGCCGCAAGAAGGCGAAATCGTGGCTGTCGGTTCGGGCGCCCGTGACGAAAGCGGCAAGGTTGTTCCGCTCGATGTCAAGGCTGGCGACCGCGTCCTGTTCGGCAAGTGGTCCGGCACCGAAGTCAAGATCAACGGCGAAGACCTTCTGATCATGAAGGAAGCCGACATCATGGGCATCATCGGCTGACCGGCCGACCCACTTCCCACATTCATGACAACCAATGGGCAATGAGCCCGGGAGTTTTCTCACATGGCTGCTAAAGAGATCAAATTTGGCCGTACTGCGCGCGAAAAGATGCTTCGCGGCGTCGACATCCTCGCTGATGCCGTCAAGGTAACGCTCGGCCCGAAGGGCCGCAATGTCATCATCGACAAGTCCTTCGGCGCGCCGCGCATCACCAAGGATGGCGTTTCGGTCGCCAAGGAAATCGAACTCGAAGACAAGTTCGAGAACATGGGCGCCCAGATGGTCCGCGAAGTTGCTTCGAAGACCAACGACATCGCCGGCGACGGCACCACGACCGCAACGGTTCTCGCCCAGGCGATCGTTCGCGAAGGCGCCAAGGCCGTTGCTGCCGGCATGAACCCGATGGACCTGAAGCGCGGCATCGATCTCGCCGTCACGGAAGTCGTCAAGGATCTCCAGGCCAAGGCCAAGAAGATCAACACCTCGGAAGAAGTTGCCCAGGTCGGCACGATTTCGGCCAACGGTGAAAAGCAGATCGGCCTTGACATCGCAGAAGCGATGCAAAAGGTCGGCAACGAAGGTGTCATCACGGTTGAAGAAGCCAAGACCGCCGAGACCGAACTCGAAGTCGTCGAAGGCATGCAGTTCGACCGCGGCTACCTGTCGCCCTACTTCGTCACCAACCCGGAAAAGATGATCGCCGACCTCGACGATGTCTTCGTTCTCCTGCACGAGAAGAAGCTCTCGAACCTCCAGGCCATGCTCCCGGTTCTCGAAGCCGTCGTCCAGAACGGCAAGCCGCTCCTCATCATCGCTGAAGACGTCGAAGGCGAAGCGCTCGCAACGCTCGTCGTCAACAAGCTGCGTGGCGGCCTGAAGATCGCCGCTGTCAAGGCTCCGGGCTTCGGCGACCGCCGCAAGGCCATGCTCGAAGACATCGCCATCCTCACGGGCGGCACGGTGATCTCCGAAGACCTCGGCATCAAGCTCGAAAACGTCACGCTCGACATGCTCGGCCGTGCGAAGAAGGTCTCGATCTCCAAGGAAAACACGACGATCGTCGACGGTGCCGGCCAGAAGTCGGACATCGAAGGCCGCGTTGCCCAGATCAAGGCCCAGATCGAAGAAACCACCTCCGACTATGATCGCGAGAAGCTGCAGGAACGCCTTGCAAAGCTCGCCGGTGGTGTTGCCGTCATCCGCGTCGGCGGTTCGACGGAAGTCGAAGTGAAGGAAAAGAAGGACCGCATCGACGACGCTCTCAACGCGACGCGCGCTGCCGTTCAGGAAGGTATCGTACCGGGCGGCGGCGTTGCCCTGCTGCGCTCTTCCGTCAAGATCACCGTCAAGGGTGAAAACGACGACCAGGAAGCCGGCATCAACATCGTTCGCCGCGCTCTGCAGGCTCCGGCCCGCCAGATCGCTGAAAATGCTGGTGATGAAGCCTCCATCGTTGTCGGCAAGATCCTCGAGAAGAACACCGACGACTTCGGCTACAACGCACAGACCGGTGAATATGGCGACATGATCGCCATGGGCATCATCGACCCGGTCAAGGTCGTTCGCACCGCCCTGCAGGACGCAGCCTCGGTTGCTGGCCTCCTCGTCACCACCGAAGCCATGATCGCCGAGCTGCCGAAGAAGGACGCTCCGGCAATGCCTGGCGGCATGGGCGGCATGGGCGGCATGGACATGATGTGATAAGGGCGCGAGCCTTAGCACAGCAGGTCCACAAGCTTCGCCCACGCAGTTAAAAGCGGTTCAGCGCGTCAAGCGCGCTAAAAGGGGCGGCATCGACATGATGTGATAAGGGCGCGAGCCTTGTCACGGTGATGTTTCAAAGAGCATCGCGTGATCCATTCCGGTACCGGAACTGAGAGGGCGGCTTTCGAGCCGCCCTTTTGTCTTTTGTCAGACCACGCCGCTGATCTCGAACAGGGCGCGCAGTAAAAAGACCCCGCCCGAACCAGAGCAAACCGTTGAAACAGGCAAAAAACGAACTATTAAGAGCGCCCAAGTGAACGCCAGATTCACGCGAGACCGGAGGGCTGACACAACTGAGCGCGCATGTGCGCGTTTTTTTGATGCCGGCTTTTGTGCACCCGTTTCTCGCAGAAAACACCATCACCAAGCCTATTGGATATTTGATCGCAACATAGCCGACCTTCTTGCGAAATGACTTCGCTTGGCGGGCTGTCAGTTCTGCGCCGAAACTATCGACGAAGGAATCAGCATGGCCAGGAGCGCGTTCGCCCCCGGGGGCAGGCATGGCGGTCTTTCGGGATGCGTCTGTCCGGGCTTGGACACGGATGGTTCGCTGAGACACATTCTGGGGCAAGCCGTGTTTAAAATCGCAAGAACAAATTCCCTCTCCTCAGGCGTTCACGGGCTCCCGCACCAGGAAATGCTTGCGCAATTCTGCGTTTCCGAAGGCTGGTCGGGCGATCTCACCACGGGTCTCTTCATCCTCGGGGACAAGGCTGCGGCCATTCACGGTCTGCGCGACAACGAATGCGGATTGCGCAACTTCGTCCGCTGTTACGATCCGCCCGATCGTAATCACGTGCTCGAACTTTTCGAGCAGGCGGCAACGTCCTGCTCGACCTTCTGCTTTTCCACGACGGTCGTCCTAGAAACAGGGCAAAAGCAGCCGCTCTTCTGCATCGGTGAGTCGTCCGGTCTCGAAGAGCGCTATTCAGGCTCGATGGCAGGGGTCTTCTTCTTCCCGCGTTTTGTGGTGGAAGGCGCGCAGGTCGTGCTGAGGCAATAGATCATCTCCTTGTTTCATCGAAACAGTGAAATGACCTGGTCGCATCAAGCGACAGCGGCTTGCACCCGAGTACCTACGACGGCGCTGATTGGCGCGGGTCGCCCGAGCAGATAGCCCTGCGCCTCGTCGCAACCCTCCGCTTGAAGGATCTCTAGCTGGCTCTGCGTTTCGACGCCCTCGGCGAGGACCGGAACGGAGAGACTTTGTCCAAGGGCGAGAATGGCGCGGACAATCGCTTTCGCCTGAGGACTGCCCTCGACCTCCCACATGAAACTCTTGTCGAGCTTGATCTTGTCGAAGGGGAACGACCGCAACGTCTCGAGCGACGAATAGCCGGTGCCAAAGTCATCGATGGCGATGGTGACCCCAAGCTCCTTGATCTGGCGCAGCGTCAGCAGCGCGCGTTCCTTGTCGTCGATGATGTGGACTCTGTGATCTCCAGTTCGAGCCGCTTCGGGCTGAGCCCGGTTTCCGCGAGCACCTGCTGGACGAGGCTGACGATGTCGCCATTGGCCAGCTGCACCGGCGAAAGATTGACGGCAATCTTGTGTTGGCTGTCCCAGCCGACGGCCTCGCGGCAGGCCTCGCGCAGGACCCATTCGCCGATCGGCAGGATCGCGCCGCACTCCTCGGCCAACGGGATGAATTCGTTCGGCGGCACCATGCCGCGCTCGGGATGGTGCCAGCGCAACAGCACCTCATAGCCGGTGACATCTCCCGTCATCACCGATTTCTGCACCTGATAGTGAAGCGCCAGTTGCTTCTTTTCGACGGCGTCCCAGAGGTCGTTGGCGAGCGCCCGGCGCTTGCGGGCCGCCTCGTCCATCGAAACCTCGTAGAAGCAGACAGCCTGGTTCAACGCCGCCTTGGCGCGATACATGGCGAGATCGGCATTGTTGATCAATGTGTCGGCGGTTTCCGCGTCCTGCGGATAGATCGCGACGCCCATGCTGCCGCCGGATTTCAGCTCGAAATCGCCGAAGCGCATTTCCTCATGCAGGCAGTTTTCGATACGCCGCAGGAAATCATTGAGCTCGGCAAGCTCCTCGAAACGCTTTACCGCCGCGAATTCGTCGCCCCCGAAACGCGCAACGAACTCGCCATCCTGAAGCAGCGCCTTCATCCGTTGCGCGAGCGTGACCAGCACGAAGTCGCCCGCCGCGTGGCCATGCAGATCGTTGACCTCCTTGAACTTGTTCAGGTCAATGCCGATGACGGCCACCCTGCGCGAGAACCAGGCAGCGGCGTCGAGTTCCTCCTCGAGGTAGCTGTTGAACTGCAACCGGTTGGGTAGCCCCGTCAGGCTGTCGTGTCGGGCGAGGAACGAAATCTGTTCCTCAGAGTCCAGTCGCTCAGTGATGTCTTCGTAGGTGGAGACCCACCCGCCATCCGGCAGCATGCGGTGCTTCGTCAGGATCGAACGCCCGTTCGGCAGTTTCTCGACAAGATCGGCTCCGCCCTTGCCGACGATGTCGACGCGATGTTTCTGATAGGCTTCCTCCGCCTTGGCCTTTGCCACCGCAGGATCGGGATAGGCCCGGGCAAATGCCCGATCGAGAATTTCCCGGAATGTCAGCCCCCTTCCGGCGAGCGATTCGGGGAGGCTGAAGATTTCGAGGCAACGCCCGTTCGAAACCAGCAGGCGGTCGGCACTGTCGAACAGGCATATGCCCTGCGTCATGTTCTCCAGCGCAATGTCGAGATTCTTGCTGACCTCGGCGATGCGGTCGGCGTTCGCCTTTTCCTTGGTGATGTCCTTGGCGATCTTGATGAAGCCGGCGTGCCGTCCGCCTTCATCGATGATCGGTTCGATAACCACATGCGCCCAGAAGCGCGTGCCATCCTTGCGGAAGCGCCAGCCTTCCGCCTCATATTTCCCGTTGAAAAGGGCGAGGTGCAGTGCCTGTTGCGGCAGCTTCGCCTCTCTTTCTTCGGGTGCGTAGAAGCAGGCGAAGTTCCTGCCGATGATCTCCTCGGCAGTGTAACCCTTGTTCGCCTCGGCGCCCGCATTCCAGCTGGCCACATGGCCCTCGGCGTCGAGCATGCAGATCGCATAGTCCTTGAC
>NZ_JASKLR010000001.1:0-252638 GCF_030124325.1 Sinorhizobium sp. 8-89 | reverse complement strand
GGGAAAACTCCTTCTCCGAGATCGCCGCCAGGATCTCCGCCTGACGGGCAAAACCGGCGGCAATCAGAACGATCGACAGCAGGAAGAAAACCGTTCCGGCAATGACGAAGGCCAGGAGATGCGGCTGTATCATGCCTCGGCTCGCCTCGGCCGCCGGACCAGCCTCGATCGTCACCGCGCCCATCGCCGTGAAATGCAGTGCCACAATGCCAAGCGTCATTGCCGCCGTGGCAAGCAGCTTGGCCCTCAGCCGTTGATTAGCGTGGGCGACCGCGAAGAGCGCTGCCGCGTCGAACAGCGATCCGGCAAGGATCGAAACGATGACGAGCGTCGCGTCCCAGCGGATGGAGCCGTTCACTTCAAGCGCCGTCATGCCGAGAAAGTGCATCGAGGCGACGCCGGCGCCAAGCACCAGACCGCCGAACAGCCAGCCGCCGCGCCCCGCCACATAGGTCGCGATGCCCAGCGCCGATGTGGTCAGGACAATCGCCACCGCCAGCGACAGCGTCGTGAGGTCGACCTGATAGCCGACCACGAGACCCGGATCGTAGGCAAGCATGGCGATGAAATGGGTCGCCCATATCCCGAAGCCGCTGGCGATACCGGCGGCGGCGACCCAGACCGCGCGTGGTCTGCCGGTCGCAGCGCGCGCATGCTGAAGCAAAGTGACCGCGCCGAAACTCGACAGGAAGCAAATCAACGCCGCCAGCACAACCAGTCGCGGATCGTGTTCCACCGCGAGGCATGTCAGGATCTTGAACATCACGGATCGCCTAAACAAAGCAGTACGCGGACGCAGATCGCCCGCGCCGCTCGTCGTATCTGTTGGCGTTTGGCCGTTTAAGGAAGCGTGAAGATCCGTCGTAGGCCACCGCTCTGAAACGGAACAGTGCTTTCTTCGTTAACGGATCCCGAAATCCGAGCGATGTCGCCGCCTATGCGAGCAGCGACTTGAGGTCGGTGTCAGGGTCGGCAAGTTTCGCTCGATCCGGCGTTATTCCCGCTTCGAGCAGCTTCTTTCCCGTCACGTAGGCCTTGGCATCGTTGATGGCATCGACGGCGATGAATTTGCCTTGTCGGAAGTACCAGACCGATACGCTGCCTTCACGCTGGCCCGGTCGAACAAGCGTTTCATCGTGACCGAGCCCGAAGCCGGCGATCTGGAGCTTCACGTCGTACTGGTCCGACCAGAACCAGGGCTTCGGATCGTAGGGCTCGGAGCTGCCGGCGAGGACGGCAGCAATGGCCTCCGCCTGGTCAACGGCGTTCTGAACCGATTCCAGGCGGATCCGCATGCCCTGCCACGGCAGGACAGCGCAGTCGCCCATGGCAAAGATCGCCGGATCGGAGGTTCGCCCGTAGCTGTCGACGATGATACCATTGGCGGTCTCCAGGCCCGCCTCATGCGCCAGCGCGTCGTTCGCGATAATGCCGATGCCGACGATCACGACGTCGACTGCAATCGTCGAGCCGTCAGCAAGCTCGGCGGCGGTGACGCGCCCGTTGTCGCCGATCAGGCGGTGGAGCCCCATGCCTTCACGGATATCGACGCCGCGGGAGCGGTGAACCCCGCGAACGATCGCGGAGGTGGCAGCGGAGGCGACGCGCTGGAGGATGCGGTCCGCCATTTCGATGACGGTCACGTCCATGCCGCAGGTCCGGGCGATCGCCGCAGCCTCGAGACCAATATAGCCTCCGCCGACCACCAGCGCGCGGCGCCCGGGCTGCATCTCCTCGGCCAGCAGGTCGGCATCCTTGAAATCGCGCACGACGTAGACGCCGGCAAGATCGCCACCGATCGAGGCGGGCAACCGGCGCGGCGTCGCCCCCGTTGCGAAGGCGAGCGTCTCATAGCCGAGCACCGATCCGTCGCTCAACGTTACGTGTTTTTGCCCGCGGTCGATGCGTGTGACCGTCGTCGACAGGCGAATATCGATGTCGTGCTCCGAATACCAGGTCTCCGGCCGATAGAGCAGCCGATCGAGAGTCATTTCGCGGAGCAGATATTTCTTGGAAAGCGGCGGCCGCTGGTAAGGAAGGCTTGCCTCCGAGGCGACGATCGTCACCGGCCGCTCGTCCTTCAAAGCGCGAAGTTTGGCAACCAAGGCAAAGGCGGCTTGGCCGCCGCCGACAACAACAAGTCTTCCCGACACCTGTTCCACCCGTCTCTTGATGCTCGCGTTCCGCCAGCCGTACCCTCTCCGCCCGAGCTTCGTCAACTCGGGCGGAACGGCAAGACCGCCTGCAGGATCAGGGCTTCCGCGGGATTTCCATTCCCTTTTGCGCAGCCGGTCGGGCGAGACCGCGATCGACCCAGGCCATGACATTCGGGAAGCTCTCATAGTCGAGCACTTCCGCACCGCCATAGAACCTGCGAGCTCCCTCTACCCACGGATAGGTGGCGATATCGGCGATGGTGTATT
The DNA here is from genome assembly GCF_030124325.1 of Sinorhizobium sp. 8-89. Classification (GTDB taxonomy): domain Bacteria; phylum Pseudomonadota; class Alphaproteobacteria; order Rhizobiales; family Rhizobiaceae; genus Sinorhizobium. Next base: position 250,215 of record NZ_JASKLR010000001.1, on the reverse strand, counting down.
CGTCGCCCATCAGCCATTGCCGGCCTTTCAGCCGCGCTTCGAGAACGCCGAGGAGGCGCTTCGATTCATCGCGGTAGCGCTCCACGGGATAGGAGTTGTTGGCGACCTTCTCGGCCGCGAACTTGAAGAAATGCCCGAACTGACCGAGCATCGGGCCAACGCCGCCCTTCTGGAACATCACCCAACAAAGGGTCTCGTAACGGCCGGCGGCATCCGCGGGGATGAGTTTTCCCGTCTTTTCTGCCAGATAAACCAGGATCGCACCGGATTCGAAAAGACCGATCGGCTTTCCGCCGGGTCCGTTCGGGTCGATGATCGCCGGGATGCGGCCGTTCGGGTTGAGCGACAGGAATTCGGGCGATTTCTGTTCGTTGGCGTCGAACGCAATTCGATGCGGCTCGTAGGGCAGGCCCAGTTCTTCCAGGGCAATAGAGATTTTCACGCCGTTCGGGGTCGGCAGCGAATAGAGCTGGATAATGTCCGGGTTGGTCGCCGGCCAGCGGGTCGTGATCGGGAAAGAGGAAAGATCAGCCATAAGGATGCCTCGAGGTGGGATGCTGAGGTGGACGTGCCGCCCCTACATAGGTCGTCATAATTCCATTTGTTAGGCAAAATTCCGCGAGCGATTGCATCGCTCCATCATTTCTTTCGAAGAACGGTGTTAGAGCGCAGCGCGGATGGATGCGATGATCCGGTCGACAAGAGGGTCTTCCGCATGGACAGCCTTCCGAGCCCTGACGAAGCAGGCTTCCGACCGTAGAATTACGCCATCCGAAAGGATTTTGAGGTGGTTTGCCTTAAGCGTCGAGCCGGTCGAGGTGATGTCTACGATGATGTCGGCCGAGCCGGAAGCCGGCGCGCCTTCCGTGGCACCCAGGCTCTCGACGATGCGATAGAGCTGGATGCCATGGCTTCCGGAGAAAAATTGCTGAGTCAGTCGCCAGTATTTGGTGGCGATCGCAAGCCTGCGCCCGTGACGCGCCCGAAAGTCGGCAGCAACATCGCCGAGATCCGCCATGGTATCGACGTCATACCAGATTTCCGGCACGGCCACGACGACGTCGGCATGGCCGAAGCCGAGCCGGGCGCAGAACTCCACGCGTGCATCGGCATCGGCCAGGCCCTCGCGAACGAGATCCTCGCCGGTGACGCCGAAATCGACCGCGCCGCTGCCGATTTCGCGGGAAATTTCCGAGGCCGAGAGGAATGCGATCTCGACGTCGTCCCAGCCCTCGACGCGGCCGCGATAGGAGCGGTCGTTGCCGACGGCGACGATCTTCATTCCGGCGCGCTCGAAGATCGCCGAAGCCTCGTCCTTCATCCGGCCCTTCGAAGGCAGTGCAATCGTGATCGTCATTTCGCGCCCCCCGCGGTAGCAACCGCATGCTCGATCCGGTCAAGCCAGAGGGAGAAGCCGACCGCCGGAATATGTTCGCGGGCCCCGAGAAGCGTCAGCAGGCGATCGAAGCGTCCGCCACCGGCGAGAACAGCCGCCGTTCCTTCGATCTCGATCTCGAAGACGAGGCCGGTATAGTAGTCGAGCGGACGGCCGAAGGCGGCCCGATAGCGGATGAGATCGATGTCGGCGCCCGCACGCGAAAGGGCCGCAACACGCGCGTCGAAGAGCGACAGCGCGGCTTCGATTTTCAACCCAGACTTCGCGGCGAAGCCGAAAAGCGCAGCCGGGGCGTCGGCGAGCGGTAAGTCCAGCGTCAGGAATTCGCGCATGACCGCGAGCGTGGTCTTGTCCAGCCGCGTGTTCGCCAGCTCCAATTTCTCCTTGAGGCGGCGAGCGATGTCGCGGGGCGACCGGCTGGTATTGGTCGAGTAGCCGGTGGCTTCCATGGTCTGAGCTATATAGGCGACCAGCCGCTCCTCGTCCTCGAGCATGCCCATGATCGCGAGCCGCTCGACCTCATGGCCGAAGACGCCCGCGGATTTCGGATCGGCGAGCTCTGCCAGAAGTTTCTGCAGCTGCTTCGGATCGCCAAAGGCATGGATCAGCCGCTTCTGCCAACCGGCCGGGAGACCGCAGGCGGCAATCACTGCTTCGAAGACGGATTGGTCGCCCAGCGTCACCTTCAGCCGCCGTCCCGGCAATCTGTTGGCAAGAACCTGCATCGCGTCGCCGACGGCTCTCGCGTCCGCCCGCGCTGTGTCCGGTTCACCTAAATCCTCGATGCCGGCCTGATAGAACTCGCCCGATCCCTCACGCCGTTGGCGGAACACTTCGCCGAGGTAGGCATAGCGCTGCGGCGTGCCGGTCGCCGTCTCGATATGGCGAATGCAGACCGGGATCGTGAATTCCGGACGAAGACAAAGGCTCTCGCCCGTCTCGCTCTGCGTCATGAAAATACGCCGCCGCAGGTCTTCCCCGGCCATGTCGAGAAAGGGCTCGGCCGGCTGGATCACCGGTGTGTCGACACGCACCGTCTCCATCCGCTCAAAATCGGCAAGCAGGTCGCCAGCAAAGGCGGGGAGATTGATCAGAGGCATCGCGGTCAGTTCGCCCTTGTTCGGTCCTCGGCCTGTGCCGCCAGCATCTCGCGCACCTTCTCGACCAGATCAGTTTCTGGCACGGAGATCTGCGCCACGCGCGCCTCGCGCCAGGCGACATTGTCCTGGATTTCGCCCGAGAGCCGCTTGCCCTCGATCAGGTCCTTGAGCTGCACGACGCCCGAGGCGCGCTCATCGCCGCCCTGGATGATGGCCAGCGGCGAACCGCGGCGATCGGCGTATTTGAGCTGGTCGCCGAAATTCTTCTTGTTGCCCTGGTACATCTCAGCACGGATGCCGGAATGGCGCAGCTCTTGGACGAAGCGCTGGTAGCGGCCCATGCTTTCGATGTCACGGTCCATGACGCAGACGACCACCGGCGCGATGAGGTCGTCGATCCCAAGCTTGCCGAGATTCTTCAGCGCCGTCATCAGCCGCGACACGCCGATCGAGAAGCCCGTTGCCGGCACAGGCTGCCCCATGAAGCGCGAGACGAGGCCATCATAGCGGCCGCCGCCGCCGACCGAGCCGAAAACGACCTTCTCGCCCTTCTCGTTCGTGACCGCAAACTGCAACTCGGCCTCGAAGACGGGGCCGGTGTAATATTCAAGGCCGCGCACAACCGAGGGGTCGATCTTGATGCGGTCCGCTTCATAGCCCGCGCTGAGTACGAGGCTGCGGATCGTATTGAGTTCCTCGGCGCCCTCCCCGCCCCTGGCGGTTCCGGCCACGAGATCGGCGAGTTCATCGGCGCTCTTCGCATAGTCGCTGATGCCGATGAAGAACAGGATCTTGCGGATCTGCTCCTCGTTGAGGCCAGCGCCCTTGGTGAAGTCGCCGCTTTCATCCTTACGACCCTCGCCAAGCAGCAGTCGCACGCCCTCCGGACCGAACTTGTCGAGCTTGTCGATGGCACGCAAGACCGTCAGCCGCGCAGTCGCCTGGTCATTGCCGCCGAGACCGATCGCCTCGAGCACGCCGTCGAGGACCTTGCGATTGTTGACGCGGATGACGTAGTCGCCGCGTGCAATGCCGAGCGCTTCCATGGTGTCGGCCATCATCATGCACATCTCGGCATCGGCCTGGACACCCGCCGCGCCGACGGTGTCGGCATCGAACTGCATGAATTGGCGGAAGCGTCCCGGGCCGGGCTTCTCGTTGCGGAAGACGTAGCCGGCCCGATAGGTCCGGTAGGGAAGCTGGATCTCGTTGAAATTCTCCGCCACGTGCCGCGCAAGCGGCGCCGTCAGATCGTAGCGCAGGCTCATCCATTGATCATCGTCATCGGTCAGCGAGAATACGCCTTCGTTCGGCCGGTCGCTGTCGGGAAGGAACTTTCCTAGAGCGTCGGTATATTCGAACAGCGGCGTTTCCACCGGATCGAAACCATAGCGCTCGTAGACTTCCTGGATCTTGGCGATCATCTCGCTGACGGCGCGGATATCCGCGGCCGAACGATCGACAAAGCCGCGCGGCAGCCGAGCCTTGAGCTTCTGCGGTTTCTTCGGTTTCTCGTTCATTGAAAGTATTTCCGGACTGTCAAATTTGATCGGTGCCTTCCCTACCGGATCACGTCAAGGGCGGCAAGGGCAGCCGGAATAAAGGGCGCCCGTGCCGGACGCGAGAAAACTCCTCGACGCACGCTTCAGCTTTCTTTCGAGAGCTCCGTCGCTTCCACAACAGGCGCCAATCGGATGTAACAAAGCCGTGATTGTACTTATGGCGATATTCTCCTATAGGTTAAGTGCTGGTCGATTGGGTTGTCCGGCAGCCCGATGCGATCCGGCGGCAGAAGTCACACAAGGCTTTGCCGCTGGCAGTCGGGCGATATTCTGCTTAAAGCCGGAACAAAGGTCGGCGCGATGCGAAGAGCGCGCGAACGACGCAAGGGCTTCAGCGGAGATTTTGGCGGCATGCTGAAATTTGTGAAAGCCGGTCGCGGCGCAATCAAGCCCGCCCATCTGGAAGCCCATGAGGGCTGGCCGCGCGATCTGGCGCAAGGGGATTATCTCGTCGAGGCGTGGCAGTGCAATCTTGCCAACGGTACCTTTCTTCTGGGGCCTCGGACGCTTGCGCTTCTCGGCGCACGACAGAACCCGTGCGGTATCATCGACCTGCTGCGCGTCCACGACGGAGACGACAGGTCAATAATTCTGAACATTCTGGAGCAGGCGACCGGGACACCGTCTTCCTTCTGTTTTTCCACGCGCGTGCGCAGTCGATTCGGACAAGCCTCGCCGCTTTGTTGCGTCGGAAACTCGACGCTTGCCGGTGAAGTCGGAGACGGCATGCTGGAAGGCATATTTGCTTTCCCCGACACCGGGAACTGTTGAGCAGGTGATTGCGGCGACCTGTCCCCTCTTTCACCGGCGGAAATTTATCTTATCTTACATGCATGCTGCGTCGCCTCGCCCTCGTTCTGCTGTTTCTGTCCGCGCCCCTCGTCGGCGCCCTGTCGGCCGCGACACAGGCGCGGGATGTTGCCGCCACGGGCATGGGCCATTATCACTTGGCAGCCGTTGATGCCGATCATCACGCTTCAGCAAATCATGATGCGCGCTGCGAGGCGACAGAGCGCTGCGATCTTCCCACGAAGCCTCTGCATCCCGCGCTCTGCGCGGCGTGCCTGGCAATCAGCCCCGCTCAGTCCAAATTGACGCTGCCCGAAACCCCGTCCACCCGCCTTTCCTCGCGGCATTACGCGAAACCTCTCGGCGAGAGTGTGAGGCCGCAGGTTCCGCCGCCCAAGCCCTTCCTTTCGATCTAGGGAACCACACGGTCGCTCCGCGAGGAATGTTCCGAAAGTTTGAAAATGAAGCATCTCTCTGTTTTTCGGCGAACCGCCCGGAAGCGGAACGATCCCGCATATCGCGGACAAGCGCCCGCGAATGTCGGATAGGATCTCGAAAGGAAAATATCATGTCCCTGAAAACGATCGCCGCCGCCCTCATGCTGGCTGTACTTGCCACCGCCCCTTCCCTTGCGCAGGAAAGCGGCCACGGAACCATGCACGGCTCGACGGAGGCGGCAAATCCGGCCGGCGATGTTTCGCCGTCCAGCAAGGCCTTTGCCGCAGCAAACGCCAAGATGCACAAAGACATGGACATCGTCTTTACCGGCAAGGCCGACGTCGACTTCGTGCGCGGCATGATCGCCCACCACCAGGGGGCGATCGATATGGCGAAGGTCGAGCTGGAACACGGCAAGGATGACGAGATCCGCAAGCTGGCGGAGGACATCATCAAGGCCCAGGAAGGCGAGATCAAGATGATGAAGGAATGGCTCGCCAAGAACGGTGGCTAATGAACAAGACCTTCTCTCCCGTCGAGGCATTCTGCTCTTGAACAAAGCACGAGGCCCGACGGGAGAGGTTTTCCGGCTGGCGCCGTCGGTTCACGCGGACCGGCGCGCCGGCCTTTTGAATTGCTGCCGCATATCCTCGATGCCTCCGCGGCAAAAACAGCCTTCGAGATGATCGTTGACGAGGCCCATGGCCTGCATGAAGGCGTAGATCGTCGTCGGTCCGACAAAGGTCCAGCCGCGTTTCTTCAGATCCTTCGAAATCCGCGTCGACGTCGATGTCGTCGGATTGGCGATCAGGGTTTCATAGTTCACCATCTTTGGACGCTCGCTCTGATCCGGCTCGTAGGACCAGAAATAGGAGGCGAGCGAGCCGAACTCCGCGCGCAGTTCCTTGGCCCGCCGCGCATTGTTGATGGTCGAGACAATCTTGCCGCGATGGCGGACGATTCCGGTGTCCGCGAGGCAACGCTCGATGTCGGCCTCGCCGAATTCGGCGACGCGGTCGAAATCGAATCCGGCGAACGCGGCGCGAAACGCTTCGCGCTTCCGCAAGATCGTCAGCCACGACAGGCCCGACTGAAAGCCTTCCAGGCAGATCTTCTCGAACAGTCGGTGATCGTCTGTAACAGGCCTGCCCCATTCCTCGTCATGGTAGCGCCGGTAGTCCTCGAGATTGCCGTGCCAGGCGCAGCGATCAAGTCCATCATCTCCGGTCATCAAGCCTTTCGCGGCCATTGTTTCATTCTCTCTCGGTTGCTCTTTTGTTCTGTTTACCACTCGCAAACCACTTTCATAAAGTGGCCGATAACCCTACCCGGAGCTTTATTCGCGCGCCGGCCTTTTAATGAACGGCCGTTTACCTTTCGGTGGCAACGCAGTGCCACGATCTGGCCATTGCCAAGCGCGCCTGGCCGGCGAAAGCGTCGCTTTCCCAGCCACGGAGCCTTCCTTTGAAGATTTTCGGCGCAATGTAGCGAGTACGCCCATGATGAAAAAATCCCTTTTTCTTGCCATGTCCCTCCTCTGTGTCGTTGCCGGCGAGGCCGGCGCGCGCGACCGGTATCACAATCGCCCGCCTGTTATTGTCAGCCCGGATCTCACCGCCCCCTGGTTGATGCAGCTTGGCGGGCAGCAGGCGCGTCCGGTCGCCTACCGTCCGCAGATGCCGACGGCCACCCGAAAGCAGTTCGACCGACGTCAGGCAAAGCGCCGGGCCGCGCCGGCCTTGGTCCAGCCGGTTGCGGCCGTGCGCGCCCAAAAGCCGGCGAAGACGAAGTTCGATCCGCAGTTCCTGCCGCAAACCGTAGCCTATGATGGTCCGGAGAAACCGGGCACGATCGTGATCGACACCAACAACCGCTTCCTCTATCTCGTCACAGGCAAAGGCGAAGCCCGCCGCTATGGCGTCGGTGTTGGCAAACCGGGCTTCGAATGGGCCGGCGCGCATAAGATTACACGGAAAGCGGAGTGGCCGACCTGGACGCCACCACAGGAAATGATCGCGCGGGAAGCCGCGAAGGGGCATTATCTGCCGGCCCGCATGGAAGGCGGCCCCGGAAACCCGCTTGGCGCCCGGGCTATGTATCTCGGCTCCACGCTCTACCGCATTCACGGCACCAACGCGCCCTGGACGATCGGCTATGGCGTCTCGTCCGGCTGCATCCGCATGCGCAACGAAGATGTCGTTGATCTCTATGAACGCGTAAACGTAGGCACCAAGGTTATCGTGATATAAAACTGCTCTTCACCTGAATAACCCGCGTAAAGATTGCGTTCACCGTGACAACAGTGCTCCAAACGCAACAGCTGTTCCCAGAGATACTAGTTACGCCAGTGCCCATGCTCTATCGGATATGGCGCAGGCTTGAGCTTGCAGGTAATTTGCCGAACCTGCACGCGATTAGGGTTGAGAGGGAATCGTTAATGAAATTTCATGCCAAGAAGGTGGTTGCGCTCGCTGTCGCGGCCACGGCGCTGTTTGGTGCGACGAATGCATCGGCGTTCACTCCGGCGAATGCACCGGAGGCCACCGCCAAGCATTCCGACATTCTGTTGGCCGCGTATCAGAAGCGGCCGCCGCAAAGATACTGGCGCACCAAGGTCCGTTTCCGGACGAATGAAGCTCCCGGCACCATTATCGTCGATACGAACAACAAGTATCTCTACTACATCGACGGCCCGAACCGCGCGACGCGTTACGGCATCGGCGTCGGTCGCGAAGGCTTCGGCTGGTCCGGTGTCGTCAAGGTCGGCCGCAAAGCCGAGTGGCCAAGCTGGACGCCTCCGGCGGAAATGCGCGTGCGAGAAGCCGCGAAGGGCCGCATCCTGCCGATCACCCAGCAAGGCGGCATCGACAATCCCCTCGGCGCCCGCGCGCTTTATCTCTACAAGGGCGGCCGCGACACGATCTTCCGCATTCACGGCACGAACCAGCCCTGGACCATTGGCCAGAACATGTCGTCGGGATGCATCCGGATGATGAACGAGGACGTCGAGCACCTTTACGAGCGCGCCGGCATCGGTACGAAAGTGATCGTCATCGGCCCGGGCAGCAAGCACGGCGATGTCAATTACGACGATCGCGGCGTGGACATTTTCCGCCAGATCTTCGGCGGCTGAGTTTATCAACGCAGCAACGTGACGAATGCCGGCACCGATGCCGGCATTCGTATTTTTTGACGTCAGAGACCTGCGGGTCTTGGCCCGCCATAAGCCCAGTCCAGGAGTTCGACCGTGTGCAAGATCGGAAGCGCCGTTCCGGTCGCGATCTGCGTGATGCAACCGATATTGCCGGTCGCAATCACATCCGGTTTCGTCGCTTCGATGTTGCGCACTTTGCGCTCCTTGAGCTTCTCCGATATCTCGGATTGCAGGATGTTGTAGGTACCCGCGGACCCGCAACAGAGGTGGCCCTCGGCCGGCTCGCGAACGGTGAAGCCGGCCCGCTTCAACAGCTCCTTGGGCGCCGTCGTGATCTTCTGGCCATGCTGCATCGAGCAGGCAGAATGATAGGCAACTGTCATCCCCCGCTTCTCCCGCTGCGGCAATTCGAGACCGGCCAGGTATTCGGTGATGTCCTTTGCCAATGCGGACACTTTCGCGGCCTTTTCCGCATATCCCGGATCCAGCCGGAGCATGTGACCATAATCCTTGATCGTGGTGCCGCAGCCCGAGGCGGTAATGATGACGGCATCGAGACCGTCGTCGTCCGCCGCCTTCAACCAGATATCGACGTTGCGGCGAGCGGCCTCGAGCGCCTGCTCCTCCCGCCCCATGTGGTGCACCAGCGCTCCGCAGCAGCCCTCGCCGGCGGAGACGACAACCTCGATGCCCTGTCCCGTGAGCAGCCGGATCGCCGCTTCGTTGATCTCAGGCTTCAAGACTGGCTGCGCACAGCCGGTCAGGATCGCGACCCGGCCACGGCGCTCGCCCTTCGCCGCATAAGTAGCGGGCCTGGTCCCTGCAGACGCCGGCGGCACTGTTTTCGGAGCAAGGTCGAGCATGACGCCAAAGGTTTTCATCCAGGGAATTCGCTTCACCAGCCCCGCCAATGGGCGGGTAACACCAGCCGCCCGTAGCGCGAACCTAAACCGCCGTGGATAGGGCAGCACCGCGGCGAGAACTGCGCGCGCGAAGCGATCCTTGAACGGCCGTTTGTAGGTCCTTTCGATGTGGATGCGGGCATGGTCAACCAGGTGCATGTAGTCGACGCCCGACGGACAGGTGGTAAGACACGAGAGACAGGAAAGGCAGCGGTCGATATGCGTAACGGTCTCGCGGTCGGCCGCCCGGCCGTTTTCGAGCATTTCCTTGATCAGGTAGATCCGCCCGCGGGGACTGTCGAGTTCGTCGCCGAGGACGACATAGGTCGGACAGGTTGCCGTGCAGAAACCGCAGTGGACACACTTGCGCAGGATCTTTTCGGATTCGGCGACACGGGGATCTGCGAGTTGCGCGGGTGAGAAATTGGTCTGCAACCGAATACTCCAATTAGCGGGCCTTGCGGCCTCCGGACCGCGACGGTCCCGGATTAAGGCGATCCGGGATCGTCGGACCATTCTTATCAAGTTGGGGCGGAATCCGGGCGAAGACTTGCGCCCCGCCGCATTCCACCCTGCAGTCCCGAGTCTAGACCAGCCAGCTCTCGGGATTGGTGATCGGTTCCTCCCGTGCCGCTTTCTGCAAGCCGACAACGCATCTGACGACGATCCACACCGCTGTGGCCACAAAGCCTAGAACGCCAACGACCATAACGGTAAGCAGCGCCGAAATTATGCAGAAAAGCAAGGCGATCCAGAAGGTGCGGATCGCCCAGGTATAGTGGGTCCTTGCCCATGGCTCCGCCTTTTCGCGGTTGAGATAAGCCAGCACGATCCCGACGAGCGCGGTTATACCGATGGCAAAGCTGACGAGATAAAGCACATAGATGATCTGAATGTTGACCTTGCCCGGTTCCAACCAGCGATCCGTCTGGCGGGAAAGCGGGGTCCGGGGACCGGTATCGCTCATCGAGTTCTCCCATGGCACGTTTCGAACGGATCGCGCCTGTCGGCGAGATCGGCGGCAGAAGAAGCTCTTTCACTCACTCCTACTCCTGCCTAGGCGCCTATTGCCATCCGCCCCGGGTTGAAAATCCGCGACGGATCGAACCTGACACGGATGCGCTCCGTCAATTGAGCGACGGCGGGCGCCTGCGGTTCGAAGGCCGGAACGCTGGCGCGCACATCGTCGCCGGCCCTCACCAGGCTCGCATGGCCGCCGCCGAGCGCGCCGACATAGCGGCGCACGAGCGCCGCCTCAGCGTCCGCTTCCATCCGCAGCCAGACGAGCCCGCCCTGCCAGTCATAAAACGCATCGACACCGGTTTGCAGGCGCAGCGCGGCAACCAGCTGATGGCCGGCGGACGGCGCGACCGAGACCCGCCACAAGGGTCGCCTGGTGCCATCGGCATAGGGCTTCACGTCGCGGATTTCCGCCCACAATGCACCGGTTGCCGCCGCATCGAGTCGAGCGACCGGTCCGAACCGGGAAAGAGCCGCAGTGAGTTTCTCAGCACGTATGTCCACAGATTCGGCCAAGCCCTCCAGCCTCAGAACAGTGGCCGCGCCTTCGGGAAGCGTGCCGTCCAGGAAGCGTCCGCGCACGCTCTCCGGCAGATGTGCCGCGCCGGAGGCCTCCACCGGCAGCGCCATCGTCTCGGCCATGGCCGCCGCAGCTTCGGCATCATTGAGACCCGAGACGACCACCGTCGCGGCCGTTGGCGGCAGCGGCAGCACCTTGAAAGTGACTTCCGTCAAGATTCCGAGCGTGCCGTAGGAACCTGCCATGAGCTTGACGAGGTCGAGCCCGGTAACGTTCTTCATGACCCGGCCGCCAGCCTTGATCACGTCGCCGGCTCCATTGACGAATCGCACGCCGAGCAGGCTGTCGCGGGCGGCACCGGAGACATAGCGCCGTGGACCGGAAACATTCGCCGCGAACACGCCACCGATTGTCGGCTCGCCCGACGTGGCGAAGATCGGCCGATGATCCACCGGTTCGAAGGAAAGCATCTGGCCGTTGGCGCGAAGCGCGGCTTCGACCTCGGCAAGCGGCGTTCCGGAGAGCGCGCTCATCGTCATTTCCGCCGGATTGTAGCTGACGATGCCGGAGAGGCGGCGGGTCGAGAGTGTTCGGTCCGTCCGCACCGGATTGCCAAGCCCCGAGCGCGTGCCACCGCCGACGATCGCCAGAGTGACGCGCTCTGCCGCTGCGGAGCGCACAATCGAGGCGATCCCCTCCTCGCTGGCCGGTTCGAAGTGGACGATCATGCTGCAGGCCGTCCTTCGAGCGGAAAGACTTTCGACGGGTTGAGGAGCCATTCGGGATCAAAGGCCGCGCGTGCCGCCATCTGCTGGTCGAGATCGGCCCGACTGTATTGATGCAGCATCAGCTCACGCTTCTCGATGCCGACCCCGTGCTCGCCCGTCAGGCAGCCGCCGGCATCAACACAGAGCTTAAGGATGTCGTTGCCTGCCGCCTCGGCGCTGGCGGCATCCTCCGGATCGTTGATGTTGTAGAGGATCAGCGGATGCATGTTGCCGTCCCCGGCGTGGAAGACGTTCGCGACACGCAGGCCATAGCCGGCGACGATCTCGCCGGTCTTGCGCAACACATGCGAGAGCTGGCTGAGCGGCACCGTACCATCCATGCAGATATAATCAGCGATGCGGCCGGTTGCGCCGAAAGCCGATTTCCGGCCTTTCCAGATCAGCGCCGCCTCGAGCGCCGATTGGCACTCCCGGATCGTGGTGACGCCATGATGGCGAGCGACCTCGATGATGCTTTGAAGCATCGTGTCCATCTCCGCCTCGGATCCCTCGACTTCCACGATCAGCAGAGCCTCGACATCGAGCGGATAGCCGGCATGCGCGAAGGCTTCGCAGATCTCGATCGCCGGCTTGTCCATGAATTCGATCGCGACAGGAATGATGCCCGCTCCGATGACATCGGCAACGCAGGCACCGGCCGCCTCGGACGAAGCAAAACCGAAGAGCACCGGCCGCGCGCCTTCCGGCTTGGCGATCAAACGCACCGTTGCTTCCGTGACGATGCCGAGCTGGCCTTCCGAACCGCAGACGAGGCCAAGCAGGTCATATCCGGCCGCGTCCAGCGCCTTGCCGCCGACTTCGATGACGGTGCCGTCGAAAAGCACCATCTTCACGCCCAACAGATTGTTGGTGGTGACGCCATATTTCAAGCAATGGGCGCCGCCGGAATTCATGCCGATATTGCCGCCGATGGTGCACGCGAGCTGTGAACTCGGATCGGGCGCATAGAAGAAGCCATCGCCGGAGACCGCCTCGGATATATTGAGGTTGGTGACGCCCGCCTGAACCGTTGCCGTTCTGTTGAAGAGATCGATATCGAGAATGCGCGACATCTTCGAAAGACCGATAACGACGGCATCCTCCTGCGGGATGGCGCCGCCCGAGAGCGATGTACCGGCGCCGCGCGGCACGACGGGAATGCCGTAACGGCTGCAATATTTGAGTACGGCGGCCACCTGTTCCGTCGTTTCCGGCAGAGCGACGGCAAGCGGCAAGCGCCGATAGGCGAGGAAAGCATCAGTCTCGAAGGGCTTCAGCTCGCGCTCCTCGCTGATCAGACAGCCTTTGGGCAAAAGATCCTTGAGGTCGGCGACGATTTCCTGCCGGCGATCCAGGACGGCTTGTTTCGGTTTCAGAAACCCGATCGTCTCCGGCATGAGATACTCCCAAACAAAACTGCCACAGAGTGGTATTTTTTGTTTACCACTAGATCGCCACGCATTCAAATGAACGCGCAAAGGGCGCGTTGGCAATTTGAATCTAGAGCATCTTATCCGTTTTGTGAAAGCGGGATGTACGAGATCGCCACGCGTCGCATCAGACGCGCAAAGCTCTCGGCAGCACTTTGAACCGCTGTTTCCTCACGTGGGCTCCGATTTGAGAAAACATGCAGTAGGATCGACAGCCGGCAAATGCTAATGAGCTTTTCGTTTTCGGCAATAATGGTCAAGATTGATGACAAATCTCGGCGATCTCGAGATCTTCACGCGGGTCGTCTCCACCGGCAGCATGTCCGCTGCGGGGCGCGCGCTCAGCCTTTCTCCCGCGGTGATCTCCAAGCGCGTCAAACGCCTGGAGGACAGGCTCGGCACGCGGCTCCTGCAGCGCACGACACGGCAAATTTCGCTGACGGAGGCGGGACAGGGTTTTTATGACCGCGTCCTCGGCATCCTCGCCGGCATCGAGGATGCGGAAGCCTACGCTTCCGGCCGCTCGTCGCAGGCGCAGGGTACGCTCAGAATCACTGCCCCAACATCCTTTGGCCGCATGCACATCGCGCCGCATCTGACCGGCTTCATGAAGGATCATCCGGACCTCAAACTCCACATCGTTCTCAGCGACGATTTTGCGGACATCGTCGCGGAAGGCTTCGATCTCGCCGTGCGGATCGGCGAACTCACCGATTCAAGCCTCGTCGCGCGCAAGCTCGCGCCAGTCCGTCGTCTCCTCTGTGCGGCACCGAGCTATGTCGCCCGCCACGGTCTTCCGCATGAAATCGGCGATCTCGCAAACCATGTCTGCCTGCCGGCGCACAACAACGACAACTGGAAGCTCGAAGGCCCCGCCGGCAGCCTGAGCTATCGCCCGGAGGGGCCGCTCGTCACCAATTCGTCGGAGATCATCCGCGAGGCGGTGATCGCCGGCGCCGGCATCGCGCTGCGCTCCACCTGGGACATCGGCAAGGAACTGCGCGCGGGACAGCTGGTCCAGGTGCTGCCGCAATGGGAAGGATCCCATAACCTGACGCTCTCTGCCGTCTACCCAAGCCGGCAATTCCTGCCCGCCAAGGTCCGTCTATTTATCGACTACCTGGCGGCCCTCTACGGACCGGTGCCCTACTGGGAGCAATAGGGGCGCGTGGCGGATCGAGCGCATTCCGGGCGCCAAACCGTCACACTTTCCTGGAATTGCTCTATTTCTGCGCGCTTTCCTCGTGGTGGCGGCGAATACGCCGAACCACGAGCCAGACGCCGATGACGGCACAGGGAACCGCTAAACCGGTCAGCAGGTTTGGATCGACCGGCAGCTCGTAGCTTACCGCCTTGGCAAGATAGCCGAAGAGGCCAACGACGTAGTAGGAAATGGCGGCGACCGACAGGCCTTCGACGGTCTGCTGCAAGCGCAACTGCAGCTTGGCCCGACGGTCCATCGAGTTTAGCAGGGCACTGTTCTGCCTTTCGAGCTCCACGTCCACCCAACTGCGAAGCAGCGCCGTGGCGCGCGAGAGCTTGCGCGACAGGTTCGCCTGGCGTTCCTCGACCGACTGACAGGTACGCATAGCCGGTGCCAATCTGCGTTCGAGAAAGGTGCCGATCGTCTCGTAACCGGGCACGGCCGTCTCGGACAGCGTGCGGATGCGCTCCTGTACGATGCCGTAGTAGGCGCGGCTGGCGCCGAAGCGATAGAGGCTGAGGGCGGCACCGGCCTCGACGTCGGCGGCAAGCCGTGTGATTTCGGCGAGCATCTCGTCGGCCTCTTCGCGGACGTTCTCCTTCATTCGCTGCGTAATTGCGGTCAGGCCGTCCTCCGTCCGGCGGATTTCCGGCGACAACGACTGCGCCAGCGGCAGGCCGAGCATGGCGAGCGTGCGATAGGTCTCGATATCGAGCAGGCGCTGCACCAGCGCGCCCGTGCCCGCTTCGGTCAGGCCGCAATCAATGACGAGAATCTGGGTGAGCCCATCGCCGTTCTGGCGAAAATCCGTCACGAGCACGGCCTGGCCGTTCTTGGTTTCACTGTAACAGAGACTGGTCGGATCGAAGGCCTTGATCGCCTCGCGTGCCTCGGGCGTGTCCGGGCGGATTTCGAGACGTATGCCGGAAATCAGCGTTCCCGGCGGCGAAAACCCGTCGCCGAACGGATGGATGGGCACCTCGCCGCCGAACCGTTCCGGTGCCGGTGCGTCCCAGAAATAGGTCGAGAATTCTGTGTGCCGTTCCCAGCGCAACGTGCCCTGCCCCCAAGGCATGGCGTGGTGGTTGGCGTCGCGGCCGGGCGGCGCGATACCGCGCGAACGCGACAGCTCGGACAATGCGGCGTGGTCAACGACCGAGCCGCCTTCGGTCATGAAGGCAAGCTGAAAAATGACGCGGGGCGTCGTCACCAGGGCGTAGGGCCGCGAGTGAACTTCGCCAAGAACCTGCGCACGCAGCGGCGCGGACGGAAATGCGAAACTGCCCTTTGCCATGAAGCGCTTCATCCCCCTCACGCGTTCATCTTCACTCTCTTATCAACCAAGTGCGCAAAATGAACAGGACGCATTGACGCAGTTTGACTTTTATCAGTCCGCGTCGCCGAGAAGTGGACAATCAATTTGACCAGTTGGGCGCGCCTGCCTAGATTGCCTCGCCAAGGAGAGTTTCGCTGTGACCGAAGAGCAAATCGACCTCTACTCCCGCATCAGCCACAGCCGGACCGCGCACGAGGTCGTGCAGCAGATCGAGCTTCTGATCCTCGAAGGCGTGTTGCGCGACGGCGACCGCTTGCCGGGTGAGCGGGAACTGTCGAAGCGTTTCGACGTGTCGAGACCGATCCTGCGCGAAGCCCTCAAGGAGTTGGAGGCGCGCGGACTTGTGGAAAGCCGGCATGGCGGCGGCACGTTCGTCGCCGACGTTGTCGGCCAGATCTTCTCGAAACCGTTGATCGAGCTCATCGGGCGCCACCACAAGGCGACGCAGGACTACCTGGAGTACCGGCGGGAGCTCGAGGGGCTGACGGCGGAGCTGGCGGCGAGCCGCGCAACGGATTTCGATCGCGACATTCTCACCCGCATCATCGAGCGGATGCGGGCGGCCCATCGCAACGGCGACTTCGACGAGGAACTGGAGGCTGACGTCGAGTTGCACAACGCGATCGGCGAGAGCGCCCACAACATCATTCTGCTGCATACGCTGCGCGCCTGCTACAGGCTTTTGACCCAGGGAATATTCTTTCACCGAACATCGGTGTTCGGCGCTCCGGGCGCACGCGATCGGCTTCTCGCCCAGCATGAAGCGATCTACGCCGCTATCATGGCCCGTGACCCGCAGGCCGCCAAGACGGCGGCGCAAAGCCACATCGACTTTGTCGCCGCAGCGGCATACGAAGCCGAGCGCACCGGCGAGTGGGCACGTATCGCGCGGCTGCGGCTTCAGCAGCGGGATCGTGCGGGATCCTAGTATCCTGAAGCTTATCCGCCTTGCGTTCCCCATGAAATTCAGCGGAATGCAGCCCGAAGGCCTGGCGGGACTGTTTTTTTGGCGAAATGAAAGCGCGTACATATATTTAGTGCTGGAGTAGCGAGGCTGTCGGAACCGCGACGCCGTCTCGCCAGTTAACCGCTGGACCGACGTCATTTACAGGCAAGATAGGCGCGTCATACTTGTCCAGTAATTGATGTCCATTGATTCGCAGGAGTAATTGCGCCCTTGAACTTCTTGAACCGGCTAGCTGCTGATGTGCATCTGATGTTGCGCCGCCCGGCGCGCATGCAATATGCCGCGCTCTGCTACCGTCTCCGCAAGAAGACGCGGGCGCTGGAAATCCTCCTCATCACCAGTCGCGACACCGGCCGCTGGGTCATTCCAAAAGGCTGGCCAATGCAGGGCAAACGGGCACACGAGGTCGCGGAGCGCGAAGCCTATGAAGAGGCCGGCGTGAAAGGCAAGGTGCACAAGACCGCAATCGGCGCCTATGTCTACCAGAAGCGCATGAATCATGGCCTGAAGATCTCCTGCAAGGTTCAGGTGCACGCGCTTGAAGTCGATGACTTCTGCAAGAATTTCCCTGAGAAGGGTGCACGGCGACTTGAGTGGGTCACTTACCAGGAGGCGGCAAACCGCGTCGCCGAACCCTCACTGAAAAGCCTCATCCTGAACTTCGGCGAACGGATGTCAGCGCTTCCCGCGCCCGTGCCCAAGAGCGCCAACGGCTGACGGCCGGATTTGGGTGGGCGGTGCCCGGCCCGTGTGAAAAAAGCGCCCGTTGGCCATAGCCGCCATTCTCCCGCCAATTCCGCTTGAACACGCTGACCTGTAGCGCTACTGGCGATTAAGTGAATGGAGATCGACTGTGGCCAAGCCGCGTCCGCGCCTGGAAAAGCTGACCCTCGACAAGGACCTCGACAAGCTCAGCCTTGCCGAGGAAGCATCGCATCACGTGATGCGCAGGTTGGCTGCCCCCGGCCTCGCGCTGCTCTTCCTTCTTCTCAGCATGGCATTCGCGGCAACCTATGTGACCGGCTCGTCCGGTGCCGCCATCGTCGTCGCGGCGGCGGCGATTGCCGGTTACATGGCGATGAACATCGGCGCCAACGACGTGACGAACAACGTCGGCGCCGCCGTCGGCGCGAAAGCGATAACGATGGCAACGGCCTTGGGCATCGCCGCCGTCTTCGAAGTCGCGGGTGCCCTGATCGCGGGGCGGAAAGTCACGCTTACGATCGAGGCCGGCATCGTCGATGGCGGGCTCGTCGATCCTTCGGCGCTCGTCTGGGTGATGATGGCCGCGCTTATCTCGTCCGCAGCCTGGATTAACATCGCCACCTATTCGCGCGCGCCTGTGTCAACCACTCACTCGATCATCGGCGGCATCGTCGGCGCCGGCATGACCGCCGCCGGTCTTTCCAGCGTCAACTGGTGGGCGCTCGCCGGTATCACGGCAAGCTGGTCGATATCGCCACTGTTTGGCGGCGTCATCGCGGCGATTTTCCTCGCCTTCCTCAAGGAATTCATCATCTATCGCGAGGACAAGATCGGGGCCGCGCGGCGCTGGATGCCGGTCGTCCTGGGTGTGACGGCGGGCGCCTTCACCGCCTATGTGGCCGTTTTCGCACTCGTTCATGTGGCCGTCATTTCGCTCTCGAGCGGTCTTCTGATCGGCCTGCTCACAGGCATGTTCTGTTATGTATCGAGCAAGCCCTGGATCCACCGCCAGTCGGTAGGACTCGACAACCGCAACCAGTCGCTACGCAAGCTGTTTCGCATGCCGTTGATATTCTCCGCGGCACTGCTTTCCTTTGCGCATGGCGCGAATGACGTCTCCAACGCCATTGGGCCGCTGTCGGCGATCGTTTCTGCCGCCAGTGGCGCCGTATCGACAGAAGGCGCGAGGGCGCCGTTCTGGGTGCTGCTCATCGGTGCGCTCGGCATTTCGCTCGGCCTCTTGCTCTACGGGCCGCTTCTGATCCGCGTCGTCGGCGAAGAGATCACGCGCCTCAATCCCATGCGCGCCTTTTGTGTCGCGCTTGCCACCGCCGTTACCGTGTTGCTCGCATCTGCTCTCGGGCTGCCGATCAGTTCCACCCACACGGCAGTCGGCGCAGTCTTCGGCGTCGGCTTCTTCCGCGAATGGTATACGCGCCACTCCAGACGGCGGCTGGAATATGTTCGCCAAAAGACCGGACAGGCGGATTTCATGGGCTCGGCGGAGACCAATTTCGCCGAAGTGCGTCGCCGTCGGCTGGTGCGCCGCTCCCATTTCCTGACGATCATTGCGGCCTGGGTCATTACCGTGCCGGCGTCCGCCCTGCTCTCCGCAGTCGTCTACCTCATCCTGTCCGGCCTTTTCCTCTGAAGGTGACCGAATTGCGTGCCAATTTCCGTATGCAGCGCCTGTTCGTCGAAAGCCCGCTTCACGCCGGCTCGGCACATGAGGCCACCAAGGAACAGTACAACTATCTCATCAACGTGCTGCGCTTCGACGAGGGCGCGTCCGTGCTGGTCTTCAACGGCCGCGACGGCGAGTGGCGGGCGGAACTGTCGCTGCCGTCCAGGAAGCGCCTCCTTCTCACCGCGGTCGAACAGACGCGTCCGCAGCCCGCACCTTGCGACCTCGTCTACCTGTTTGCGCCGCTCAAGGTCGGCCGGCTCGACTACCTCGTCCAGAAGGCCGTCGAGATGGGTGCCGGTCGTCTGCAGCCGGTGATGACACAGCACGTTCAAGGCAAAATCGGCAGCCTCGACCGGGTTCGCGCGAATGTGATCGAAGCAGCCGAACAATGCGGCGTCCTCGGCATTCCCCAGGTCGACAACCCGAGAAAACTCGAAGACCTCCTTGCGACCTGGCCGCGAGATCGCCGCATCATCTTCTGCGACGAGGGCAAAGAGAGCCAGAATCCGCTGCCGATCCTGCAGGCAATCGGCGAGCGTCAACTCGCCCTGCTGATCGGCCCTGAAGGTGGCTTTTCCGAAGCCGAGCGGACATTGCTGTATAGCCTCGACTTTGTAACGGCGATACCGCTCGGGCCGCGAATCCTGCGCGCGGATACGGCAGCGGTTGCGGCGATGGCGGTCATCCAGGCGGCGGTCGGCGACTGGCGATGATCGCCGCCCTCTTGGCCACCCTACAGGGCCGCATGTCTCATCAGACGCGCAAAGATTGCTGTAGCGCTTTGAATTGCTGCATGATTTGCCCTTGAATCGGCTCTGGTTTAAGAAATCCGGCGGTGGGAAGTTTTTTTGAGGAGATCTTGAAAGAAATTCACTTGCACCGCACCTGATTACGGTTCAAGCACCCACCATCGCTCCTGCTGCCCGGCAGAGCCGCTCAAACAAAGAAGACGCTTATGGCCCGAGACACCACCGACCAGACGCCGGTTACCTCTGTCGCTGAACTGACCGCCTATCTGGCGTCGGGATCCAAGCCGAAAGAGAAGTTTCGGATCGGGACGGAACACGAGAAATTCGCCTTCTTCAAGGCGGACAACAGCCCTGTACCCTATTTAGGCGAAGCCAGCATTCAGGCGCTTTTGAACGGCATGGCCGAAAGGAGCGGTTGGGAGCCGATCGTCGACGAGGGCAACATCATCGGGCTTGCCGAGCATTCAGGCAACGGCGCGATCTCGCTGGAGCCGGGCGGACAGTTCGAACTCTCCGGCGCGCCGCTCGAAAACCTGCATCAGACCTGCAAGGAATCCAACCAACACCTGGCAGTTCTTCGGGAAATTGCCGAACCGCTCGGGATACGCTTCCTCGGCATTGGCGGCAGCCCGAAGTGGACATTTGCCGAAACGCCGCGCATGCCGAAGTCGCGATACGATATCATGACGCGCTACATGCCGAAGGTCGGCACCAAGGGCCTCGACATGATGTATCGCACCTGCACGATCCAGGTGAACCTCGACTTCTCCTCCGAGGAGGATATGCGGCGCAAGATGCAGGTTTCGATGAAGCTGCAGCCTCTTGCAACCGCTCTCTTCGCAAGCTCGCCTTTCACCGACGGCAAGCCGAACGGCCTCCTTTCCTGGCGGGGCGACATCTGGCGCGATACGGACAATCAGCGCGCCGGCCTGTTGCCGGCTGCCTTCAAACCGGAATTCGGCTTTGCCGACTATGTCGAATGGGCGCTCGACGTGCCGATGTATTTCGTCGTTCGCGACGGGCATTATCATGACTGTACCGATGTAACGTTCCGCCAGTTCATGGCGGGTGCGCTCAAGGGCGAGGTTGCCGAGTGGCAGCCCAATATGGGCGACTGGGCCAATCACCTTTCGACGCTCTTCCCCGATGTCCGGCTGAAGCGCTTCCTCGAGATGCGCGGCGCCGACGGCGGCCCCTGGCGCCGGATCTGCGCGCTGCCGGCCTTCTGGGTCGGCCTGCTCTATGACGACGAGGCGCTCGCGGACGCCGAGACGCTGACGCGCGGCTGGAGTTACGACGATGTGCAGGCGTTGCGGGACGCCGTACCTGGCCAAGCGCTTTCGGCAAAGCTCGGCACAACCTCCCTCTTCGATATCGCGCGTGAAGTTTTGACGATTTCGCGCGACGGCCTGAAGCGGCGCAATCGGCTCAACGGCGACGGAATAGACGAAAGCCAATTCCTGGCGCCGCTCGACGAAGTGCTGGCGAAAAAAGCGACGCTCGCCGAGGACCTGCTGGCCCTTTACAACGGCCGTTGGAACGGCTCTGTCGAACCGGTCTTCGCCGAATACCAGTATTGAGCAATTCCTGGAAAAGTATGTAACGGTTTCCGTCCGCAATCGCGCAGGTTCAAAGGCCTAGAAGCTGCCTTCGCTCCGGCCCGGTGCTGCCCACGCCGTTTAAAAAGCGGTTTGAAGTCCACCAATTCCCGTTATAGTGCAGCGACATGCGTCGTTCGGCCGGGAAGGAAATGGGATGGCACCGCTTTTTGACATGTTCGCACAGGCGCAGAACGGCAAGGCCATCGAAATGATGGCGAAGCAGTTCGGCCTCGCCCAGGAACAAATGATGAAGGCGACGGCGGCGCTTCTGCCCGCTTTCTCCACGGCCTTCAAGCGCAACACGGCCAATCCCTATGATTTCGGTGCGTTGCTGGGTGCGCTTTCGACCGGCAATTACGCAAAGTACTTCGAGGACATGAGCCAGGCATTCACGCCACAGGGCATGGCGGATGGCAACGGCATCCTCGGCCAGCTCTTCGGCTCCAAGGAGATGTCACGCGCGATCGCCGCGCAAGCGGCGCAGATGACCGGCATCGGCCAGGAGATCTACAAGCAGATGCTGCCGGTAATGGCGAGCACATTAATGGGCGGCCTCTTCAGACAAACGACCGGCACGTCCGGAGATGCCTTTGCAAACAATCCAATGATGGTGATGATGCGGCAATGGATGGAGGCAACGGGGCTGGCCAAGAAGCCAGAACCTGCCCAAACCGCCTTCGACAATCCCTTCATTCAGGCGATGCAGGGTTTCTTCGGCACGGCAAAGACGGAAGATAAACAGAAAACGCCCGATATCTTCGCCGGCAACCCTTTCGTCAAGGCATTTCAGGACATGATGCAGAACGGCGCGGGCGCGCCTGAAAAAGCTCCTGCGGAAAATCCGGCCTTCGCGCAATTCTCCGAAATGATGAACACGATGTTCGACAGCGGGCTCGAAATGCAGAAGGAATACCAGAAGAACATCGACGCTCTGTTCGAGAGCTATAAGAAAAGTTCGGGCGACAAGGCCTGATTCCGCAAAAATAGTTTTCCCTGGGGATTGCGCAGTTCAAACCGCCAGATCGTTCACGGGCGAGAAGCAGGGTCCAAGCTTTGCTTCCTCCGATGACTGCAGTCCTCGCAGAATCGTGCAAAAAAGCCCGGTACATGTCTTGGTCATGTACCGGGCAAGCGGCAGGGTCTATTGGCTCATACCCTGCGGGGAACGTTCGGTGCGGTCGACGCACCGCAAACCGGAATCTCACGGCATGATCCGCGAAGGCGGCAACCTCTGGCGGACCATGCCGTATTGGCGCATCCAAGGCGGCGGGATGCGCCTACAGCGCCCGGCGTCTCTTCAGACGCATTACGGCCGCTGCAATACTTTGACTTGCTGCATGTTCAAATCGGCACGGATTTGAGGAAACGTGCAGCAGGACGGTCAATCGTGGCGCACCCCCCGGTAGAAGAGGTTAGCCCGGTTTCGGGACGCGCGCGTCAGGTAGCTTCCCGGATTGTCGAAGAAGGAGGAGGTCAAAGCCTCCTGCAGGTCTTCGCGTTTCAATCCCATGTCGAGCAACTGCCGGTCATCAAGATCTTGCAGACGTGCGATCTGGCAACGGTTTCGGAACAGGCGCCAGACAGTCGTCAGCACGCCGGTCACGCCTGCGGTGCGGGATGTAAGCGGCTGCTTTCCTGCAACGAGGTCGAGATTGAAGGCGTGTTGGGTCGTGCTCATGGCGGTACTCCTTTTTCAGGCACGAAGAAGCCCACCCCCTGCGGGGAGGTCATACGCAGGGGCAGGCCGGAAGTTTTAGGGTCAGCGACGAATTTCGCGGACAGGACTTGATGTGATTTGCACGCTATTAGTCGCAAATCCTTATTGATCAGTCCAACGAATGTTTTTAATGATATTCATCAAACAATCTTATGGGTATACGGCCATGTCAGCACCGCTCGATATCGACCAGTTGCAAACCTTCGTTGCCATTGCAGATACGGGTAGCTTCACCAAGGCTGCCGATCGTGTGTTCAAGACGCAATCGGCTGTGTCGATGCAGATGCGGCGTCTGGAAGAGCGGATCGGCAAGGCGCTTTTCATGAAGGACGGGCGCGGCAACCGGCTGACCGTCGAAGGCGATAGACTCCTGAATTTCGCTCGCCGGATGATCCGCCTCAACAACGAGGCGATTGCCTCCTTCGACGACAACCGTCTCGAGGGCACGCTCAGGATCGGTACGCCGGACGACTATGCCGATCGCTACATGCCGGAGATCATCGTCCGTTTCGCCAAGACGCATCCGAACGTCGAGCTCTACATCGTCTGCGAACCCTCGGTCGACCTCGCCGAAAAAATGGCAAAGGGCGATCTCGACATTGCGCTCGTCACCCATAACCCGAGGGCGAGGGCTTCCGACGTGGTGCGGACGGAACCGCTTTGCTGGGTGAGCTCCATCAATCATCCGCTGCCGGAAAACGCGCCGATCCCGCTTGCCGTCGGCCGGCGCGACTGTCAGTGGCGGCAAGCCGCCTGCGCGGCGCTCGACGCCACGGGCAAGGAATATCAGATCCTGTTCACGAGCTGGTCGTCGACTGTCGTCGCCGCCGCCGTGCTCGCCGGCATGGCGGTTTCGGTGCTGCCGGAATCGGCACTGCGGCCCGGCATGAAGGTGTTGACGCTGGCCGATGGCTTCCCGGCGCTGGCGCCGGTGCAGATCGGCATTATGAAGCGCCCCGGCCTATCGCCGTCACTCTCCAACGCAATCACCAACCACATCACCGCCTGCCTCGACAACATCACGCCAATCACGGTCAATGACGACCTTGACGGCGACTTGAAGAGCTATCCGCGTTATCCGCGCCTCAGGCAGAGCCATATGCTGCCCGGCTGGTAAAAAAGTGCGTCCAAAGTGAAAGCCACGCCCCCGGGACCGCGGCGTGGCTTTCTTCTTCGATATTTTTATTCGGCGGTATTTGCGGAGCCGCGACCACGAAGCGCAGGCCGCTGTAGAAAGTCTCAGGCGAGTTTTGCCTTGAGGAATTCGACCGTCCGGCTCCAGGCGAGATCGGCTGCGGCCTTGTTGTAGCGGGCGGCAGAGGTGTCATTGTTGAAGGCGTGGTTGACGCCGTCATAGACGTGGATCGTGGCGTCCTTGCCGTTCGCCGTCAGCGCCTTGCGATAGTCTTCGATGCCGGCATTGATGCGTTCATCGAGCCCGGCATAGTGCAGCAGCATTGCGGCCTTGATCCTCGGAACATCCTCGGCCTTCGGCTGAGCCCCGTAATAGGCGACCCCGGCCTTGAGATCGGGCGAATTGACGGCCAGGCGGTTGACGACACCGCCGCCCCAGCAAAAACCGATGGCACCGACGTTCCCCGTGCTCGCTTCGTGCCCCTGCAGGAAGGTGACGGTTGCAACCGCGTTCTCGTTGGTTGCGGCGGCGTCAAGCGCGCCGATCATCTCGCGTGCCTTGTCCTCGTCGTTTGGCGTTCCACCGTCGGGAGAAAGGAAGTCGGGCGCAAGCGCGACAAAACCTTCCAGCGCCATGCGGCGGGCAACGTCGCGGATATGCGGATTGAGGCCGCGGTTTTCGTGGATGACAATCACCGCCGGCAGCTTGCCGGAGGCATTGGCCGGACGGACGAGGTAACCTTTCATCTCACCATCACCGCCCGGATAGGTGATGTCCTCGCCCTCAATGCGCTGATCGGTCTCGGCGATCATCTCAGCCTTGGCGCTGTTTGCAGCCAGCATCGGAGCAATCGCCGCAGCGGCCGCAGCGGAACCGGCCAACGCCGTCAGTGTCTCCATGAAACGGCGGCGGTCCAGTGTCAGGTGCGTATATTCGTCATAGGCATCGATCATCGCTTGGGTGATGACGGGTTCGTTCATAGCGCCCTCCTTCGGCTATCCTCTCCGTAGGCGGGCGGTACCGGAAGGAAAGCCGCCCGGCGACAAGATAAGTCAACCCGCGCGCGCATGGCGTACAAAACTGCGTTACCGGCAGCACTGGATCGGGCGAAGCGGGGCGAAGAACCGCCCCGTCCCGTTTCACTGCCTACAGCGCCGCGCGCCCAATCGGACGCCCAAAGGTCGCTGTAGCACTTTGAATGGCTGCATGATTTTGTCCTTAAATCGATTCCGATTTAAGGAATCATGCACTAGCCGTTGAGATCGAGGACGATGCGGCCATCGATCCTGCCCTCCTCCATGCACTCGAAGATGGTGTTGATGTTCTCGAGCCTGTCCCAGGAAAAGTGGGCCGCGACCTTGCCCTCCCCCGCAAATTCCAGAGCCTCCTCCAGATCCTGACGAGTGCCGACGATCGAGCCACGCACGGTGATGCGCTTCAGGACCGTATCGAAGATCGGCAGGCAGATCTGGCCCGGCGGCAGGCCGACGAGCGCCATCGTGCCCTTGGAACGCAGCATGTTGTAGGCCTGCTCCATCGCCTTTGGTGAGACCGCCGTCACCAGCGCTCCGTGGACCCCTCCGGTTCGCTTCTTTACCTCCTCCGCCGCGTCGCGCAATCTTGCATCGATGACGAGGTCGGCCCCGAGCCTCTCGGCAAGCGCGAGCTTGTCGGGGAAGATATCGGCGGCGGCGACGTGCATGCCCATGGCCTTGGCATATTGCACGGCCATATGACCGAGGCCGCCGATGCCGGAGACGAGTACCCATTCACCGGGCCTCACTTCCGTCTCCTTCAGTCCCTTGTAGACCGTGACCCCGGCGCAAAGCACCGGCGCCGCCGGGCCAAACTCCAGCTTGGCAGGCAGCCGTCCGACGAAATCCGGATCGGCCAGCCCATATTGCGCGAAGGTGCCGTCGACCGAATAGCCGGTATTCTGCTGGCTGCCGCAAAGCGTTTCCCAGCCGGTGCGGCAGGGTGTGCAGCAGCCGCAGGCGGTGTGCAGCCATGGAACCCCGACGCGGTCGCCTTCCCTCAGCCCCGTGACGCCCGCGCCGAGCTTGGCGATATAGCCCACCCCTTCATGGCCGGGAATGAACGGCGGGTTCGGCTTCACCGGCCAATCACCCTTTGCAGCATGCAGGTCGGTGTGGCAGACGCCCGTCGCCTCGTATTTAATGAGGACCTGGCCGGGCCCGGGCCTCGGTACAGGCACTTCCTCGATGACAAGCGGCTTGCCGAACTCGCGTACCACAGCGGCTTTCATGGTCATATCAATCTCCTCCGATGCTCGACGTTGGCGCCGGCGCGGCCGGCATCGCGCACATGCTTCTCTGCGGGGCGCGCTGACGGAGGGAAGCTTAGCGGCAGAAAAAACCGCGGTTCCTTGACGCGCATCAAGGAGCGGGCATTCGGCGGGGAATTCGTCGCAGATCTGAAACAGTCGCGCCGGCAAACAGCAATCAGCTGGTCGCCATCCGGACGCAGAGCCAACCCCACATCGCGAGGAGTGCCACGAAACCGGTGATGAACAGCGGGCGGCGATAACGGAGACGGTTGCTGGTCACATGAACGGCGGCATGGACGCAGCGTAGAGCGACGAAGAGCCAGGCGAGACCGAGCGAGACAAGGTTGTCGGCTTCGGTGATGTAGAGCAGCACGCAGCAGACATGGAAGAGCACCGGCAACTCGAATTGGTTGGCGATGCTGTTGCGGACGACAAGGCTCTCGGCCGGCTCGTGGCGGTTTTCGCGGAACTGCGACGCCTCGACCTTGCCCGTTCGAACAAGCGAAGCGCGGCGCGCCGAGAGCAGCGCATAGAGCGCGAAAACCAGCGCAGCATGCGCGACCATCGGCCAGAAGATCTCGAAGCCTGTCATCGGTGTTCCGCGTCAAAGTATCGGGTGGAGCGGGACGCCGGACGGCGTCCCGTGGAAGATATCAGACCGCGCCCGGATAGTTCGGGCTCTCGCGGGTGATGGTCACATCATGCGCATGGCTTTCGCGAAGACCGGCACCGGAGATACGCACGAAGGTCGCGCGCTCCTGATAGTCCTTGATCGTCGCGCCACCAACATAGCCCATGGAGGCCTTGAGGCCACCGGCGAGCTGATGCAACACGCCCGCGACCGGCCCCTTGTAGGGGACCTGACCCTCGATGCCTTCCGGCACGAGCTTCAGTGTGTCGCGAACCTCGGCCTGGAAGTAGCGGTCGGCCGAACCCCGCGCCATGGCGCCGACGGACCCCATGCCGCGATAGGCCTTGAAGGAACGACCCTGGTAGAGGAAGACCTCGCCCGGGCTTTCGTCGGTTCCGGCAAGCAGCGAACCGATCATGACCGCGGAGGCACCCGCCGCAATCGCCTTGGCGAGGTCGCCGGAGAACTTGATGCCTCCGTCGGCGATCACCGGGATACCGAATGTCTGCGCCGCCTCGACGGCCGCCATGATCGCCGCAAGCTGCGGCACGCCCACGCCTGCAACAATGCGCGTAGTGCAGATGGAGCCGGGACCGATACCGACCTTGACGGCGTCGGCACCGGCATCGATCAGCGCCTTGGTTCCATCAGCCGTCGCGACGTTGCCCGCCATGATGCGTACGGAGTTCGTCAGCTTCTTGATCCGGCCGACAGCATCGAGCACGCGCTGCGAATGACCGTGCGCGGTGTCGACGACGATCAGATCGACGCCGGCGTCGATCAGCCGCTCGGCGCGCTCGAAACCGTCGTCACCGACGCTGACGGCGGCGGCGGCGCGAAGCCGGCCCTGCGCGTCCTTCGACGCATTGGGGTTCAGCTGCGACTTCTCGATATCCTTGACCGTGATCAGACCGACGCAACGGCCGTCCGGATCCACCACCAGAAGCTTCTCGATCCGATGCTTGTGGAGGAGCCGCTTGGCCTCCTGCTGGTCGACGTTTTCCTTGACCGTGATCAGGTTTTCCCGGGTCATCAGTTCGTAGATCTTCTGAGCCGGATCGGAGGCGAAGCGCACGTCGCGATTGGTGAGAATGCCGACGAGGCGACCCTGCTTCTGTCCGCCACTGCCGCCGTTTTCAACGACCGGAATACCGGAAATGCCATGCACCTTCATCAGGCTCAGCGCGTCTGCAAGCGTCGCATCCGGACCGATGGTGACCGGGTTGACGACCATGCCGCTCTCGAACTTCTTCACCTGCCGAACCTCTTCCGCCTGTTCGGCGGGGGTCAGATTGCGGTGAATGACGCCGATGCCGCCGGCCTGCGCCATGGCGATCGCCAGGCGGCCTTCGGTGACGGTATCCATCGCGGAAGACAAAATCGGGAGGTTGAGGTCGATGTCCTGCGCAATGCGGGTCGAGATGTTCGTCTGGCCCGGCATGACCTCGGAATGTCCCGGCTGAAGCAGAACGTCGTCGAAGGTCAGGGCCTCCAGACCGGTTGCCGTTTCGATGATACGCGCCATGGCCAGTTCCTCTTCAATAAACGAAAATCCCCGGGGACGGTCAGCGATTTGTCCACCGGGTGACTTCAAAGCTTGTCTTGGAAGTTGGCGAGGGCTCGTAACACGGATATGTCAGAATGAAAATAGTCAAGGCCCGGAAATCTCCCGGGCCTCGGAAATTGTTGTTGCAGGGCAACATTTCTCTGCCGCTCAAATATCGAATTGATAGGTCGCCGGCACGAATCGGTAGCCGAGGTCGCTCCGCTCGACGAAGCCTACCGCCGGGAACGGCATGTGATAGCCGATGAAGGGCAGACGGTCCGTGGGGATCATGTCGAAGACCTTGCGCCGTGCAGCGGCCGCAGCCGCCTTGTCCATGTCGAAGCGAACCTCCCAATCGGGCCGTTGCAGCGACAGGACATAATGATTGGCCGTGTCCGCCGTGAGGATGAGCGCCTTGTTGTCGGAATCGAGCCGGAACACCATGTGTCCCGGAGAGTGGCCGAAAGCGGCGAGCGCGGTGATGCCGGGCACCACTTCGGCACCATCGGCAATGAACGTGGTCTTCCCCGCAAGCGGCACGACCTTTTCGAGCACGGCCTTGTGGCCGGTTTCGGCCGGCGTGCCGGCACGCGCCTCGTCCCTCCAGAAATCGTACTCGACCTGCCCGGTAACGTAGCGCGCGTTCGGAAAAGTCGGTTTGTCGTCGGTCATGAGATCACCACCACCGAGACCTGGTCGGGCGTGTAGCCAGCGGCTTTCAGCCCATCGACAAGCTTGCCGGTTCCTATTTCCCGGCCGGCTTCACCAAAGCCGGTATCGAAAAGCACGACATCGGTTCCGGTATCGACGAGCGCTGGTGAAAAGCCGTTGACGAAGCCATCGGCGGGCAGGAAATTTTCCGTCAGCAGGGCGGAAACCGCGTCAGCCGCTGCTTGAGACCATAGGTCTCGTGCGGCTTTCCCGACATGCGGGTGCCGTCGCTGATTACCGTGATCTTGGCTGCGCCGAGCTTGAGTGTCTTGAAGGCGGTGCCGCCCGTCGTCGCCGGGTTTCCATCCTGTCTTGAGCCCTGGCGAACTGCGTCAACAAGGTCGGGGCCGCCAGTGCGCCCACTGCTCCCGTTCCGAACAGCGTTCGGCGCGTCAGCGAAAATGTCATTTTCTTCCCTCCATCCTGCAAGTGAGCCCATTGCCGCCACGTGCCGTGGCAGGCAGGAAGTAGGGCTCCAAAGAAAAAGCACAGGCGGCATCACGGGCTTTTGATCTGCAATCGCTGGTTTTGTTTGCGCTTCGACGGGTTTCGTGTTTTTAGACGCCTACTGCATGTTTCCTTAAATCGTAGTCGATTTAAGAACAAAAACATGCAGCAACTCAAAAGTGCTACAGCGTCCTTTGCGCGTCCGATAAGACGCGCGGCGCTGTAGGGTCGCGGTACCGCTTTGACCGAGCGTAATTTCCTGAAATCGATTCCGCTTCCGGGAATTATGCTGTACCCGATCATCGTCGCGCCGCCCCGCGCCACTAAGCCCAAGGCATTTCCGTATGAATCGTGTCGTCCCGTTGATCCTCGCCGTGGCTCTCTTCATGGAGCAGATGGATTCAACGGTGATTTCGACGTCACTGCCGGCGATCGCGCACGACATTGGTGTCGGGCCGATCACACTGAAGCTGGCGCTGACGTCCTACATGGTGGCGCTCGCGATCTTCATACCCTTGAGCGGCTGGATGGCGGACCGCTTCGGTGCCAAGCGCATTTTTCGGGCGGCGATTCTCGTCTTCATCGTCGGCTCGGTGCTCTGCGCCATCTCGAACAGTCTCATCGGCTTCGTCCTCTCGCGCTTCCTGCAGGGCATCGGCGGCGCAATGATGACGCCGGTCGCGCGCCTCGTTCTGGTCCGCAGCGCCCCGCGCAGCGAGCTGGTCTCGGCCATGGCGCTGCTGACGATTCCGGCACTCGTCGGACCGCTCGCCGGGCCGCCGCTCGGCGGCTTCATCACCACTTATTTTTCCTGGCACTGGATCTTCCTGATCAACGTGCCGGTCGGTATTGCCGGCTACGTGCTTTCCGGCCTCTACCTGCCTGAGATGGAGCGGCGAAACCCGCCGCCGGTCGACATTCTCGGCTTCCTGCTCGGCGGCATCGCCGCCTCGGGCATCGTCTTCGGCCTTTCGGTCATCAGCCTGCCGGCGCTGCCGCCGGCGATCGGCTTCGCATCCGTCTCGGCCGGCATCGCGGCCACGTTCCTCTACATCGTCCATGCCCGCCGGCATCCGGCGCCGGTGCTCGATCTGAAGCTCTTCAGGGACAGTGCGTTTCGGGCGGCTACGATCGGCGGCACGGTCTTCCGCATCTCGGTCGGCGCCGTTCCCTTCCTGATGCCGCTGATGCTGCAGATCGGCTTCGGCCTCAGCCCGTTCCAGTCGGGCCTGATCACCTTCATCGGTGCCGTCGGGGCCATCACCACCAAGTTCCTCGCCCGCCGCGTTCTGGCCTTTGCCGGCTTCCGCACCACGCTGATTATTGCCGCGATCATCGCCACCCTGATGACTTTCGCCAACGGCTTCTTCACACCGGCAACGCCCTATCTGGTCATGCTCTTCATTCTGCTGGTTGCCGGCTTCGCCCGTTCGTTCTTCTTCACGAGCGTCAATGCCCTCTCCTTCGCCGAAATCGAGGACGAGGATGCCAGCAAGGCGACGTCGATGAGCGCCGTGCTGCAGCAGATCAGCCTTGCGCTGGGGGTTGCCGTCGCAGGCGCGATCCTTGAGATCGAAACGGCGGTGAGCGGTCGCCCGCTGGGTCTCGAAGACTTCCAGATCGCCTTCATGATCATCGCCGCCGCCAACCTGCTGGCGGCAATTCCCTTCCTGCGGATGGCGAAGAACGCCGGCGCTTCCATCTCCGGACACCGCCTTCAGCTGCGCGAAGTCGAGACGACGGCCGGCAAATAGGGCAGCTTATTCGTTATTTCCGTTTGGATCGGGGCGCGGACGGAAAACCGCTCACACTTGTCTCGCCCTCTCTATTCCGGCCGCTCGAAGACCGCCGACAGCTTGTTGCCATCCGGATCGCGGACGTAGGCCGCATAGAAATTCGGATGGAAGGGCCTCAAGCCAGGCGCGCCCTCGTCCGTGCCGCCATTCGCAAGTGCCGCCGCGTAGAAAGCGTCGACGGCGGCGCGGTTTTCCGCCTCGAGCGCGACCATGGAACCGTTGCCGATCGTCGCCGCCTTGCGGTTGAACGGCGTCACCACCCAGAGGCGGCAGCGGATATCGCTTTCGGCGCCGTAGCCGATTTCGACTTCGTCCTGCTTCCGGCGCTTCAGGCCAAGTGTTTCGAGCGTCTTGTCATAAAACACGCCCGCCCGATCGAGGTCGTTCGTGCCGAGCGTCACATAAAGCAGCATGTTCTACTCCGTCGCAGCGTCTTCCGCCGGTTCTCTGGGTTCTTCCGCGCGCCGACCCTTGAAGCCCTTGGCGAGCAGGAACATCTCGACCGATTCGGCGCGAGACGAGGCCGGCTTGACATGAATGACCTGACGGAAATTCTGCTTCAGCATGTTCAAAAGATCGCGTTCGGTGCCGCCCTGGAACGTTTTTGCCAGGAAGTGGCCGCCCGGGGCGAGCACATCGACGGCAAAATGGGCGGCGACCTCGCAAAGATGCATCGTGCGCAGGTGGTCGGTCTGGCGGTGGCCGGTCGTCGGCGCCGCCATGTCGGAGATGACGAGGTCGGGCGTTCCGCCGACCGCTTCCTTCAGCCTGTCGGGAGCCTCCGGATCGAGAAAATCCATCTGCAGGAAGCGCACGCCGGGGATCGGGTCCATTTCGAGGAAGTCGATCGCTGCCACACGTGGATCGGCATCGGTCGAATTGGTCACCTTGGCGGCGATCTGCGACCAGCTGCCGGGCGCGGCGCCGAGATCAATGATGCGCCGGGCGCCGGCAAGAATCTTGTGCTTTTCGTCGATTTCGAGAAGCTTGAACGCCGCGCGGGCGCGATAACCTTCGAGCTGCGCCCGCTGGACGTAGGGATCGTTGATATGGCGCTCGATCCAGCGGCGCGAGGAAGCCTTGAGCTTCCCCTTCTTCACCTTCTGACCGAGCTTACGGCCGCTGCGGTTACCGCCGATCGGCGATTTCGTCATACCTTGTTCCCCTCATGGGCCTTGTTCCCGTCGTGCGCTTTGCTTCCTTCCTGGTTCGCCGTTCCGCCATTGAAGCTACGGTGCCGACGCGGACGCGCGCGGCGCCAGGCGCCGTCGTCAGCCATCATGTCCGTCAGCAGGCCTTCGCGTAGACCGCGATCGGCCACGCGCATGCGCGTCGAAGGCCAGCGGCGGCGGATTGCCTCGAGGATCGCGCAGCCGGCGAGCACCAGATCGGCGCGGTCGGGCCCGATGCAGGGATTTGCAGCGCGAGCCTCGAAATTCCACGAGAGCAGCCGGGACTGCATCGCCGAAACCTCGTCGTCAGAGAGCCACAGCCCATCCACCTTGCGCCGGTCGTACCGCGGCAGATCGAGATGAACGCCTGCAAGGGTCGTCACCGTTCCCGACGTTCCGATCAGATGAAAGCCGTTGCCCGATGCGCCGTTAGCCAAAGCCTCTACCGGAGGGCTGTCGAAGCGGGCGAGCATGCCCTCGACCTCGCGCACCATCTCCTCGAAGCTCTGCGGCGTCACATGCTCGCCGCCATGGCGTTCGGAAAGGGTCACCACGCCGACGGGAAGCGAAGTCCAATGGGTGATGTGATTGGCAAGCCTGCTCGACCGGTTGTCGCCGATACGGATGATGGCGATCTCCGACGAGCCGCCGCCGATATCAAAGAGGACGACGGACCTCGTCTCGCGATCGACCAGCGACGAGCAGCCGGAAACCGCCAGCCGCGCTTCCGTCTCGCGATCGATGATCTCCAGCTCGAGCCCGGTTTCCTCAGCTACGCGCTTCAAGAAGGTTTCGCCATTGGCGGCCGAGCGCGCAGCTTCCGTCGCGATCAGCCGACGACGGCGGATCGAACGGGCATTGAGTTTCGCGGCACAAATCTTGAGTGCCTCGACGGATCGCTCCATTGCGTCGTCCGAAAGGCGCCCGCTCGCCCCGAGCCCCTCGCCGAGCCGAACGATACGGGAGAACGCGTCGACGACCCTGAACTGGCCCGGCCGGGTTGGCTGTGCGACAAGGAGGCGGCAATTGTTGGTGCCGAGATCGAGAGCCGCGTAAAGCGGTGTCGGTGGTTCGCCCGCCGTAACAAAGGGGGCTCGGAGATTTTCCGGTCGGGATCCCTGTGTCGACTGCGAAGCCGCGGCGGTCTCAGCACCGCGCTGATCGCCCGGTCGCTCGGTGATATGCGCTTTGCCGTTCGACGCCAGCGGCCGCCCCTGAAGCCCGCGCCGATGCCGCGCCTTCTTGCTGCGCTTGTGGCCCTTCTTGTCGGTAACCGCCGCATCGAGAAGCTCGACGCTTCCGCCGGAACCGGCGGTCGCTGTCTGGCCCTGCGGTCTTGCTGCTTTCGAGCGCCGGCGCCGTTTGCGCTTGCGCGCCGGCTCCGCCACTTCCAGTCCTGCGGGACGCCCTGCTTCTCCGGCCTGGCCGGATTGGCTGGCAACTGCAGACGGCGAGCCCGACGGCCTGCGCCGTCTCCGCTTGCCTTTTCCGCCGCGCGGCACATGCTTGTGCCCCTCGCCACGGTCTGCTGCCGACGCCCCGTTCTCAGACGGCCTTGCGCCGTGATCGGGGTCTCTCACTTGTCTCTACCATCGCGCCGGGCGAAGACCTTTCGGCCGCTCAAGGCGCTCTCTCGATTTTACGTTGCGGCGACTGTACCAGCGCCGCCCCTTTTCGCCAAACCTTTTTTGACGCTGCAGCAAGACCGATAAAACCGAACCCCCACCGATGCTTACGCGCGCGTGATCACACCCATGCGCCCGCCTTTCTACGTCCCGCCCGCCCCTGTCGCGCGGAAATCGATGGCTGGCCACAGGCCAGTCGCATTTTTTTGCCAAAAGGTATTTGCATCGGGCGTTCTTTTGTTTATAAGCCCGCCACACCGACGCGGCGGCCACACGCAGCCAGCGAACCTTGGGGAATAGGTTAACGGTAGACCAGCGGACTCTGACTCCGTTAGTCCTGGTTCGAATCCAGGTTCCCCAGCCACCTCCAATTTTCCCTTACTTTTCAACCACTTACGCGACCGAGCCCTGAGGCAACCGGAACAGTTTTCCGCATCATATTTCCGGATCACGCCAGAATTGGCGTGACGAGTATGATCGAGTCCGTCTCATTCTCTTTAAATGCTTCTCGTTGCCGCCTTCTGTGAGTCTCGATTACGATGACACTCGTCCGGATCGGTTCATTTCCGCGCATATGCCCCTCTTCACCTGGAACGTTTCGGTCGGCTTCAACGCGGATAACTGTATCGGAGAGACGAGCGTCGCCCGCAAGCTTGATCGCGGCTAGGAAACACTAGACGGTCAGGCGCTCCTCGAGCGCCTTTCTGGCCGGCCGATCCCATGGATTGCCGCTTGCACGCCCTACCCTCGGCATCTATTGCAGATTCGACTGCAATCCGAGGTTCACATGAAGCACATCATCACAGCCGCCCTCCTGATCCTCCCTGCCGCACCGGCCATGGCGATCGAGATCACTGACGACACCCCGGCAAGCGCCATTACCGTCGCCAAGGCGTGCCGGGAAGCCTTGTCGGCGAACGTCGAGGCGCCCAAGGGTAACTCCCCGGTGATTATGTGCCTCCCAGCGGATATATCGGAGGCAGGTCCGGTCGACGGCGACGTGCCATACGTGGTTCTCACCAAGTAGCGCCTCGAGCAGCCAGATTCACTTCCAAGTGCTGACGTGCGACAAGAGATCATCAACAGCGAGAGAGAGAGACCAAAATTCGATGCGCCGCAGAAGCTATACCATTGAGCAGATCGACCTGCCGGAGCGTGTCTCCGTTGTCTGGCGCTATTCCGACATGCAGCGCAAGTGGAACATCTACGTCATCGCGCCGGACAGCGAAGGCATCATCTGCGGCACGCATGGCGTCAATAACAAGCTCCTCGAAGCTTGGAGCAAGGTTGGCCCAGGCACCGAAGAGTTCAGCAGGGCAGTCGGCAACGTCACAGTCGATGCGGTCGAGCTGGTAAACCACCGGCGAGCGCTAAAAGCTGGACAGACCGGCCTCTCAGTCGTGAAGTAGAAAAACACATGGTTTTCAGGAGAGGCGGCCAGAACCTCAAGGGAGAAGCATCTATCGTCTCGATCGGCATGACCAGACACTGATGCCCGCCATCCGCTACCAGATCACGCTACCGGGCCAACACGCCAGTAGGGAGAAGAGAGGCACCCTTCGCGACCTCAAACGGGAGCTGCTCCGAATGGGTATCGACCGTAGAGAGGTGATGTTTGCCGTGGCGACGGTCGTCATGCTCGACCACCAACCGATCATCATCTGCAGCCGGCCCGCCTTCACCGTCACCGTCAGACTTGCGCGATAGTGCGGCTCAGATGATCTTCACTAACAGACTCCATCTACCATTCCCGTTTCCCCTTCCTGGGGAGAATACTTGTCATTCGCTCTAGGGCTCATGCGCCGTAGGCATCCCAGAGGACGAAGCCTCGAAGCAGCAGAGGCCACGCCGTGCCCATCCTCGCCCCACGGGCGCGGCAGATAGACGGCTGTAAAATATGAAGTGAAGGCTCACTGGTTCAAACCAGGACCAGTTCGTGACAATCGCTGATTAGGAGCCTCTGGTCGAGCTAGGAATGCGAGAATTCCGGGGAATGGCAGCGATCCTAGGGATCGACCTGCTGATCTCCAGGTAGAGCGGTAGGTTACCAAGTCGCTGAACGTCCTTTAGAGTTGCTCACCCACTAAAGACTTGATCATCTCTAAACGGGATCGTATAGTGTTGCTTACATAGCATCCCCTTTAGCGACCTCCCTACCTGAGCACTACCATACACATGAGCACCTACCGCACGTCCAAGCACGCAATCGCCTACATCCGCGTATCCACCGACAAGCAGGGCGAGGTCGGCATCGGACTTGAAGCGCAGCGTGCGGCCATTCGAGCCTATGCTGATGCAGCCGGCGTTGAGATCATTGAGTGGTTCCAGGATGTCGCTAGCGGCCGCGGCGAGAAGAACCTCGAACTCCGGGATGGTCTCCAAAGGGCACTCGAATTTGCGCAGGCAAACGATGTCGACCTGCTTGTCGATGGGCTCGACCGGCTGTCCCGTGATATGAGGACCATCGAGCACATCATTCGCGAAAGGAAGATTATGGTGATCTCTGTCGCTGATGGACGCACTACGGATCCTCTTGTTCTTGTCAGTCGTGCGGCGCGTGCAGAACTTGAAGGGGATAAGATCGCCGAGAGGACCAGGCGCGCGCTCAGCGAGAAGAAGGCTTCCGGCGCTTTGCTTGGAAATCGCACGAACTTGCCTGAGGCCCAGAGGCTCGGTGCAGACGCGAACAAGCGCCGTTCCGAGGAAAAGGTCAACGAGATCGCCGAGGCGGTCCGGAGGAACGGCTGGCAGGATCTCTCTGTGCCGGCCCTGGTAGGCGCACTCAATGCTCTGGGCATGAAGACCAGCCGCGGCGAAACTTGGACTGCAGCCGCGCTCCGTAGGCCCCACAGGGCGGCACTCGAAGCCTTAAAGAACTCCACGCTCGAGGACTACCAGCATCACCCAAACTTCGGCCGGTTCTGAGCCACTCCCCTGCCGACTGTGGGAACCAGGCGTTCGTTCTATTCCCAGGTGGCACCAGAGTTCTCGACCACTGTTCGGCCCTAGATCGAGCGCGGCATGTGACTGTTGCTCAGAGATCTTCCTGCGCAGTCACCCAAATACGGCAGGGCGGTTATGTTCCGCACTTTACATGCGACATACTCGCAAGGGTATCGGGATCGACGCCAACCGACCGGCAAGCGGAGTATGTCGATAGAAGCAGGTGGTCGTCGCGTTTAAGGCTCGCGCTGAGTTGATAGGAACTACTGGATGCCGCGCGAGCTGAACCACGACGCTGAACAGGCTCCTTGCGGACGCCAAGATTTGACCCTTCTGCGATACCTGAGGCGGCCAGATCGCGTCCGTCACGCTTGAATCAGCTACTTGCGCTTGTTCAAGGCATCGCGTTCGAATTGCAAGCTGATCGAGTCCTGCAGTTTGCCAACCGTGCCATCCTTTCGAAATCGCGTGCCGTTTACGACAAAGGTCACATATTCGTCGCTGGCATAGAGAGTCGTTCCTGTTACGGAGAGGCGCAGAAGCCGGCCGCGGTGTTCGCTTGTCACGATATCTCCCACTTCGATCCCCAGGATCGCCTGCGCTAACAGCGAGCGTTCGCTTTCGAGCTCTCCTTCCCAGCGCTCCAATTCCTCCTCGATCTGGCGCCACGCTTCACGCGCCGATGAGAACGGGCGCCTTTCCCCGAACCATAGCCGATCCGCGATGGCCAGCATTTCGCTCGGAACTTCACGTTCAATCGCGTAGGCGGCGTTAAACATCATCTCGTTCACTCGCTCCGCCTCTAGCAAGGCAAGAAGGCGCTCAAGATAGGGCGCTACCGAGGCTTTCGTGATAGTTGGTGAAATCGACACCTCGCGCGCAGGCATATGGTCAATCGGCATTATCTCCTTCAGTGCCAACCTCCCCGTCACGTACCGCTCAGGCGGATCTTCGTCACGCCAGGCTTTACGGGTGTATTCCACCCACAGCTCGGCTGCCGAAACGCATAGAGTGCTGTCCAAAAAGAGACGCGACTCGGGCGTGAAGACGTGACGAACTGACCAGGCATGATCGGTCGCAATCAGCGGCATGACCACATGCTGCAGCATTTGCTCGCGGACGAAGCGGGCAAGAGAGGCGATCCGCTCCTGGAGATTTGATGTCAGGCGCACGAAGACGACTGGACCATCTGCAGTGGACCAGCTCTTCTTGTATGCGGTCTCAAACACCAGTAGCTGTGGCCGGGCTAGTGGCAGCAGCCTGCCGACCAGACCTGCCAGGCTATTCTGTGCCGGGTGCGCCCAAGTCGCGGCGACTTTCCCTGCCTTAACCCACTCATGCCCACGGTCTTGAATGGCAAGCAGGACCTGGGCGGCGACATCAGGACTAACCTCGGGGAGCCGGCCTCCTCTTAGCTCGGCTCCGCTCACCTCGACGCCGCGACCCTGTAAGTCGGAGAGCGCCGCTCGAAAGAACTGTTGCTGAAGTTTCGACAATAATTTCGCTGATCTGGCGCGAGCCACCTCCCGACGGCTACGCTCTATTTCCTCACGAAAAGCGCCCAGCGGTGGACGACGTAAGATTTGGCCTGCCTCCGCTTTGGCCCAGTATCCGCGCGGTGGCTTCGGAACCTGCAGGCGCGCGCATAGCTTACCGATCGCAACATCCGACACGCCAAGCTCCTTAGCCACTTCTTGGGTCGGCTTCTCCCAAACCAAAGCAAACAATTCCTCGCGGGACAGATCACGTCGGGCCATACGATCTCCTTGTGTCAGCTCAGAGCCAAGATAGTCACGATCTCCTCCGACGGCGATTCACCTGCAGGATCTTGCACGTGGACAGCTTTGTCGGGGGGCGCTTGCCGATCTCGACCCCGAAGCAGACTCTCAAAGGCGGAGTCGTGATCGGGCGCTTTGCGCCCTCATCTCAGTCGTTCCGAAGAGGAAGCAGGATCCCACAAGCTGCCGTACATTCAGGCATGTTACGACGGCGCCGAGACGCTAGTGCGCTGATCAGGCAGACACTGCCCCCTAGAGCTCGCCCTCTACAATAGTCAGCCCTCAAGCGCTTTACCCAACCTCCAAGGCTGGGCTAAGTGTTGATAATCAAGATGGGAACAGGGGGTAGGTCGTGGAGCATGACGAAGCGCGGGAATTACTGCATAGAGCAACCAGCGGTGCCGCCTCAGAGTTCAAAGACGGTCAATGGGCTGCAATCAATGCCATAGCGAACCACCGACAGCGCGTTTTACTCGTCCAGCGCACGGGCTGGGGCAAGAGCATGGTCTATTTTCTGGCCACCCGAATGATGCGCGACACTGGCGCAGGACCCACACTCATCATCTCCCCATTGCTGGCTCTGATGCGTAATCAGCTTGAGGCGGCGGAGAGGCTCGGCATTCAGGCCGTAACTATCAACACGACAAATCGGGACGATTGGGATGCCATCATGGCTCGCGTCCGTGCCGATGAGGTGGACCTTCTATTAGTGTCACCTGAGCGGCTGGCTAATCAAGAATTTCTCGACAGCTGTCTTCTGCCCATTGCGGACCGGATACAATTCTTGGTCGTGGACGAGGCGCATTGCATCTCTGATTGGGGACACGACTTTCGTCCTGACTATCAGCGGATCGATCGCATTCTTGCTCAGCTGCCGCCGAATGTGGCGGTGCTTGCGACGACAGCCACTGCCAACGACCGCGTGGTCGCCGATGTGATGGCGCAGCTCGGAACGGGCACGCTGTTGCAGCGCGGGCCGTTGGCTCGACCGAGCCTCAGCTTGCAGACGGTACTGTTGCCTGACCGCGCTGCGAGATTTGCTTGGCTGGCAGAGGCAGTGCGCCAGCTGCCCGGCAGCGGCATCGTGTACGCACTTACAAAGCGAGATGTGAACCGGATTACAGAGTGGCTCCTATCGCAGGGTATTGATGCTCGCGCCTACCACAGCGGCGTTGGCGGGGAGGACGAGGACGGCGAGCAGGTCAATAGCCGGGAAGAACTCGAGGGCATGCTGCTTCGAAACGAGGTCAAAGCGCTGGTTGCCACCAACGCGCTCGGGATGGGCTTCGACAAGCCGGATTTGAGCTTCGTTGTGCACTTCCAGGCGCCGCAATCTATTGTGCATTACTATCAACAGGTGGGCCGGGCTGGGCGCGGCATCGATGATGCCTACGGTGTGCTCCTCGGCGGAGCCGAAGATGACGAGATCAATAGCTACTTCATAGGGCAGTCTTTTCCTCCGGAAAGGCAGGTTGAGAGCATCCTCGACGCACTAGCGCAGGCGGATGATGGCATATCAGTCGTAGGGCTCATCCAAGCAGTAAATCTTCGAAAGTCGCAGATCGAGAAGGTCCTCAAGATGCTGTCGGTCGCGAGCAGCGGACTCGTGGCAAAGGAGGGATATCGTTGGTACCGGACGGTGAACCCATACCAGTCCGACCGAAATCGGGTTGAGCGGCTCACCGGCCAGCGACAAGACGAATGGGATCAAGTCCAGGCGTATCTCGAGACTGACGAATGCCTCATGCGCTTCTTAAGGGAGGCCTTGGACGACCCGGATGCCGACGATTGCGGGCGCTGCTCTAACTGTCTTGGTTACCCGGTGGTAAATGTCAAGATTAGCGACGAAGCCATTGCCGAGGCCAGCCGCTTCATCAAGCGAAGCGACGTCGCGATCAAGCCGAGGAAGAGATGGGAGACTGGAGCGTTCGCCACCTATGGTTGGGCCGGTAATATTCCCCTCGAGCTCCGTTGCGAGGAAGGACGGGCGCTTTCTGTGTGGAGGGACGCCGGCTGGGGGACGCGAGTCGACGATGAGAAGGAGACCGGACGGTTCAGTGATGAGCTTGTCGAGGCGTGCGCAGAAATGATCGAGGAGCGGTGGCACCCGCGGCCTGCTCCGAGCTGGGTAACCTGTGTTCCGTCTCTACGCAGTGAAGCCCTCGTCCCCGACTTTGCGGAACGCTTGGCCGTTCGGCTAGGGATCCCATTCATTGATGCTGTGTCAAAGGTTAAGGAGACGCAGCGCCAGAGAAATATGATGAACAGCTGGCAACAATCGAGTAATTTGGACGGAGCATTCGAGATCGACACCGATCTGGTTCAAGACGGGTCAGTGCTGCTCGTTGATGACGTTGTCGATTCCCGCTGGTCACTCACAGTGATAGGAGCGCTGCTTCGAGAAGTTGGAGCAGGACCGGTCTTCCCGCTGGTGCTGGCTTCAGCATCGGCAGCAGGAGATTGAAGCAGATGCTTGAAGCGTTGACGCCGGATACGCAGACAACTTTATTGCTTGTCGGGCGTTTTTCCAAATCGTCTGAGGTTAAGCCGCTCACAACGGTCGAGTACAACCGGCTGGCGAAGCAGCTACACGAGCTCGAACTGCGGCCAGCGGACCTCGTACGGGAAATTCCGAAGGGGCTCGTTGCGGACACCGCGCGGCTTACGACCCTGCTGTCACGTGGAACGTCGCTCGCACTCGCTATCGAACGGTGGACGCGGCTCGGGATATGGGTGATTGGCCGTGCGGATGAGGCGTATCCCAAACTCCTAAAGAGGAAGCTTCGGGGGGCAGCCGCGCCTATTCTCTATTGCGCAGGGAATGCTGAGCTGATGAACGCTGTAGCAGTGTGCATCGT
Source organism: Sinorhizobium sp. 8-89 (assembly GCF_030124325.1). Lineage (GTDB taxonomy): Bacteria > Pseudomonadota > Alphaproteobacteria > Rhizobiales > Rhizobiaceae > Sinorhizobium. The sequence goes on along the minus strand of NZ_JASKLR010000001.1, from coordinate 208,242 downwards.
TGGATCTCGCAACGTGTCGGACGCTGGCTTAGAATTCGCAACCGAACTAGGAAAGCGATGCGCAACTGAAGGTCTCGCCGTGGTTTCTGGCGACGCACGAGGCGTTGATCGCGCAGCGATGGACGGCGCTCTTGATAAAGGTGGCAACGTCATAGCCGTCCTCGTGGATGCACTCACAAAAGCGGTTTTGTCGAAGCGGAACAGGGAAGCCATCTTAGCGGGAAAACTAGCGCTTATAACACCGTACGATCCCGAAGGCGGCTTTACTGTGTCCAAGGCGATGGACCGAAACAAGTACATGTACGCGCTGGGTTCGGCAGCAGTGGTCGTCGATAGCGATACAAAGGGCGGGACTTGGACGGGTGCTGTCGAGAATGAGAAACAGCAGTGGACACCCGCATTTGTGCGAGTGGCTGCCGATGCCCCGGTGGGCAACCAGCGCTTGGCTGACTTGGGTCTTCGGCCGATTGTTCCACAAGATCCGCTCCCAAATCTGAGGGCGTTTCTGTTCTCGAGCAAAGATGACGGCCCGTTGCAGCCTGATCTGTTGCAAGAAAAGCCCCAGCCGATTGCGCCTCCGACGTTCCGCGCAGGAAAGTCGCTGTACGCTTACTTTCTGGATGGACTCACTTCTTGGTTGGCGCACGGACCGCAGCTCGACACTGCGATTGCAGATCGATTTGAGCTTGAACTAGCGCAATCCAGGCGCTGGCTCGACCGTGCACTCGACGAGGGCGTTCTCGAGAAGCTCCAGCGACCAACCAGGTATGCTTTACGAACTGATAATGTCAGCCCTGATGCTGCTGGAAACTCCAACACCAAGTCAGACCTGCTGCTCTGAGCCGCCTTTCACCGAACTTAGATACCTATCAAGCCACTCCCGGCAAGAACCTGTAGTCGGATAGGCGCCTCCATCTCGGTCATTTGGACACGGAACCTTCCACCGAAAGCAGACACTGCCCTGAAGCGAACGCGATCCTGCTGCACCGAAGGAGGAGACACACCGCCGGTAGGGTGGGTCAGCGTTTTCCCTGACATCGGATGAACAGAAAAATGCCTGCGAGAGCAGCCGAAATTCCGCGCGGTATCCTCATTCTCATGGGACGGAGATTACCGCTGTGACTGCGGTGCGGACAGAAGCTCCGAGAGCCAGCAGGATGATTGAACCTTTCGATTCGGCTCAATCTACATTATGCGCTATCGTCTGGATCGGAGAAAGGCATTAGTTCGGCACCGTGCCCATACAGCCCCATCACCTGCTGCATGGCGAATGCCGTATCTTCCATGATCTTCTTCGCAGCCTTGCGGCTGCGGAACTCGCCTTGGTGCGCGACCTTGTTGCGCTCGGCATTCACCTTCACGATGCGCTCATTCCAGAGGCGCTTTAAATCGTCATGCTCCTCATACTGCGCCATGATCGGCAGGAAGAGATTCTGGTACTTGTTGTGAATCCCGTTCGCGTTCTGGAGAAGCTTGTCGACGAACTGCAGGGGCAGCTTCTTCTCCATCACAAGCTCCTGCCGGATCGCAAAATTGACCATCAGCTCAAGGCAGGTCGCGCAGCGCAGCACCGCAACCGACCATTCTTCGCGCTCATAAAGTCCGAGCGCTTTGTTCCAGTTGCGCGCAACCTTCTCATCATCCGAAGCCTTGGAATAGGGCTTCTTCTTCTTTTCGGTCTTAGTCCTTCCGAGGCGGCCTCTCTTCGCCATTGCATCAGAAACCGTATTTCAGGCGCCGCATCTCGAAAGCGGCTTTGCCGCCTTCGAGGGTTTCCCCGACCAGTTCCCGCACATAATCCGAGTCGATCGAACCGAGGTTCCTGTCCGGCAGGTGCACTTCTGATCCGTCCGCAGATTCGGCGGGCTCCAGCGCCGCAATGAGTTCAGCGTCGCCAAGGACAGGAATGTTCGCATTGTGGGTCGCAAAGATAAACTGGCGCCGCCGCTTCTCCTGCTTGATTTGCGGAACGATCCCATCGGTAATGAACCGGTTGTCCAGGTCGTCCTCGGGCTGGTCGATCAGCAGCGGCCCCGGCGATTCCAGCAGAAGAACCAGGAGAACGGCCGTGGCTTTCTGCCCGGTGGATAGCTCATCCAGTTTCCGCCACACGGCCGGAGCGCCTTCGCGCGCGACATTGAGCTGCACGGTGGTGGTCGCCGGGAGGTCGATCTCTTCCAGTTCCATGATGAAGGACGAGCCGGCGGCTGCAAGCTTTTCCGCCTGTGCGGACGGCATGGGAAACGCCTCCAGTATCGCTTCCTTGCCTTCGCGGCAGGCCTGCGCAAGGGAACGCACCGAAAGCGGCTGCTTCTTATGCAGCGCTTGCACCATGTCGGAGACGCGGCCGCCAAGCGTGCGCAGATGCTGCTCGAGTGCGGCCCGGTCGCCTGTCGCTGTAACGCTGACCTGAACCCGGTCGCCGAGTTTGCGGCTGACCTTCTTCGCCGCGCGTTCGAGCGCGCGGAACTGTGCAGATTTCGTGTCCTCCCATTCTTCCAGTGCCTTGCGACGCTTCTTATTCGCCTCCTTCAGATCATCCGCGAGCTTGGCCTGTCGGGTCTTTTTCGGCTCAAGCTGCTCGATCCGCTGCAGCACGGATGTGTATTCGCTCCCGTCTATACCGTCCTTGGCGAGTTCCCTCAGCGTCTTTTGGTGCGCTTCCTCGACCTGTGCACTGCGGCCGTCCCATTCCGTGCGAACGTCCTGCAGGCCGGCTCGCGCCTTTGCTATCGCAGCGTCGAGGGCGGCAAGCGCCGCGGCGGTTTCGGTCTTGAACGTCTCGATGTGCGGCTTGGCTTTGCGAAGGATATCGGCGCCGCCGAGCTCTTTCAGGATCTCTTCGTCGAGACGGGAAACATCGGGAGCGTATTTGTCACCGAAGGCGTCCCGCATCTCCTGTGCATCGTCGATGATGGAATCGACGCTTTTCAGGACGCCGTCTTCTGTGACGAGTTGCTTCTTGTCTTTCAGCTTTTCCTCAAGACCGAGATCCTTGTAGCGCTGCAGGGTTTCCCGCAGGCCGGGAAGCGCGGCAAGCTCCTCGTCGATCCGTTTCAGTTGCGTCTCGATCCCAGCGATCTCCGTCCTCGTATCGCCGAGACGATTGCGGATTTCACTGCGCTTTGCCGTATCGCCCGCGTTAGAATCGACAAAACGGTCAAGAAGCCCAGTCAGGCGCTCGGGGCTGCGGGCAAGCTCGGATATCTCGTGCTGCCCGAATATCTCGATCCCGGTGGACACGTCGCGGGTCAAAAGCTCTGTCAGCTCTCCTGACGCATCCTTTACGGTCGGGCGGTTTCCGACCGTGCGCTCGATCAGGTATTCCCGCGGCGACGGGGTATGCGAGCGCAGGAGCAGCGACACCTTCGTTCCCGCGCCGAGAACCTGGCTCACGAAGGATCTGTGCAGCTTCGCGGCTTCATCGCCGAGCGGCGGGATGTCAAGCACGAAGCGAACACTCTCGATGATGGTGGACTTCCCGGTTCCGCGGCCGCCGATCATCACGTTCAAATTGTCGTTGAAGTGAATGCCGATTCCGTCGAGAAAGCCTCCCTCCCACGCAATTGCCAGCAATTCGCTGTGGTCCTCCGGCTCATCGTCGGAGACAAGGCGAATGCGCGATACCGGATCGAGGAAGGCTTGCTTCAAACCTTCAATGGACACCGACGTCATCTTGATCCAGCAGCTCGCACCCGGCGCCGCAGCCTGCGCTGGAGAGCTCACGTCCTGCGCGTTGACGACGGCGATCGCACGCTCGCGCATGTAGTCGGCGTTGCGGTTCTGGATAATCGGGCGATGGTTCTCGGGCGCCTGATCTACGGGCCCCGGAAGACAGCAGGCGTGCAGATGCTCGTGCCGCCAGGCTTTGATTGCCGGCTGCCCGCGCAGCGTTGCGAGCAACCCGCCCGCGGAACAGACATGAGCGGCCACAGGTATCCCGCCCCACCGCCGGGTGCAGGCCGTCATCAGCTCGTCGCAGTCCTTGGTTCCGGCGGGCGAATCCTCCGAATCATCATGAACGCCGCACTCGCCGATGAACCGGTCGATCTTGTCGGTGTCAGCACGGGGATCGAAGAGGCACAGGAGATGCACGCCGTCCTTGGAACAGGCTTCGAAGCCGCGGAAAACATGCAGGCCGCGTTGCTCGGCCGCTTCTGCAAGACGAAGCCCGGACTTCACCCGGTAGTGGTCGGTTATGGCGATAACTTCGACGGCTTGGTCCTGCAGCGCATCGAGCACGGCGGCATTATAGGCATCCTCGTCGGCAAAGCTCTCACCCTTCGGATGCCGCTTCACATACTCATATGGATTGACCTGCAATGCGCACTTGTAGAAGCGTGCGCCGGACGGCCGCTCCAAGGCGGCAGTCACAATCTGGGGCAATCCCGCTATACCTGCGGACTGGTCCATCTGGGCTCCTCGACGCACGGAATCAAGTATGCGGGCAGAGTCTATTGGTTGCCGGTATTTTTCAAGAAAAAACGAGTATTCTATTCACAGATCACGGCGCGGCGCCTCACGAATACAGTTATAGTGACACGGTTTATTATTCGAACTCCCGGACAGCTAAAATTCGAAAGCGATTTATCCCACACACAAATCGTTCTTCGGAGTTGTTACCGGCTCGATCTCAATCGCCGTCGTGCTACCCGTCTCCATCATTCTAAACGCCCTCGCTGAAGTTGTGGGCAGAAAGGTAGGTGGTAGTATGGATAAATCTCAGACGAAAATTCGCATGAGACGTGCACGAAGACGAGACCAACAAAGTGTTTGCACTATTTCCGCAGCTCGTCAGGCCAGGTCCTGATTGCATTCGCGGCAATGGGTACAAGCGTGACGGCAGAGGCCGCCGGACTCCAGCTACAGTGAGGCCGCGCCAAAGGTGAACTGATCCCGTAAAGTGGGCGGTTCATAGACTGGGCGCACATTTACTCACCGTCACAAGCAAAAGGAGAATATTATACATTCCGTGCATCGGTTAACCTTTGTCCTCGCAGTCCTGGAGGTCGCTTGACATGGCACTCTCCCCGGAGTTGAAGCGCATGGTTTCAGCCGCGAAGGCACAGAATGGCGCAAGCTTGACAAAACACCGCGTTCCCCACGCCGCAGCATTTGCGAAACTGTCAGTTGTCGATCAGTACGCTGCTATCGACTCCGTTCAGCGGGAACTTGATGGTTTGACCGAAGGGTTTAGGTCCGGCTGCATCACGCCCAACCACCGAGGTCGAGGTGCAGCCCTTCGTGACCTGCGTGCCCGCCAAAAGCGCCTTGACGCGCTAGCTGCGAGTTTTGGCTTTCGGAGGGAATGGCGTAAGCGGATGACGGTGAAAGCGACAAGCCAGCTGCACCAATCCGCATAGACTCGGTCCACACGTGATAAATTGAGCTCGCCATTCGGCGAGCTTTTTCAACGATCCCCGAAGTCCAACAATCGGCACCTCGAAACGCGCCACAGCGCCCTTAAGCCAAAGATATACGATCGATGCCACTTCGATGGCAGCGAGGAAGGGCAACGATCCCCACTCACCGGTCTTCGGTCATTGCAGGTGAATGGTCACGAGCCCCAGAGGTTATCCTGGTCCTCAGGCCTGAACCAAGGCGCGCACCAGACGCTTGGCCACGATGTTCGGCTCACGAACAGCCTTTTCGGAGGCTGATCGAATTTCATGGAGCCACATCTGCTCCTCATTCGTCATGGGCGTGCCGAGCATCCGCTCGAAGAGGCAAATTGCCTCCTCGTCGTAGAACTGACGCATAGCCAAGCGGAAGAGCTGCTGCCGGTCGTCGTAGCCCAAAGCCGTGGCAACCTCTTCGACACGATCAAGAGGAAGCTTCGCATCTCCGCGCAGAATCGTTTGGAAGAGCGGACTCGATAGGATGCTACCCTCACCTACCGGCACTTCGATTTCCGAAAGCCGCGCCTTCAAGAAGTCAACCAGGACAGACGTACTGTTGTTCATTGCTTGCTCCTGCATTTTGCATCGATAGTTGATTTATAGCTCGCAAGATTTGGGATAGCTGAAGTCCCTCCAAGGCTTTGCGAGAACCCTCCCGCTTCGGCCGCTTTCTCGGCGTCTACGTACCTATGTGCCGGTTGAAGAGAGCCATGACCCAATCATCGTAGGACTGAGCGAGGCACATCAGTAGGATACGCTGTTCATCGAGCTGCAAGATCCTCGATACATCAGGCACCTCCCTCAGAGGGAGGTTCGAGTAGCCGCGCAAGTAGCAGGTGAAAGTCGACTCTTGAGTAAAGCCCGTCGCCTTCATGAAATCCCATCGGTTGATACCGAGTTCTTCAATTCGAGCAGCGATCAGCTTTGCAAGTGCAATCCGAGCTTCGATATTAGACATCAGCAGCCTGTCCATTCCGTGTACGTTTCGCCGCTCTGGGCTTCTTTTTCCAGACTTGGAGCATCGCGTTGATCCTGGGCTGAACTCGCCGACGCGCCTCTTCGCGATCCATCCCGTGTAGAAGGAGAGTGTCGTACTCAGTCATCTCATGCCGAAGAAAAGTCTGCATCGTGATGCCGACCGCCTTTCCCAGCGATGCATCCAGCCAGTCTTTGCCGGCGATAACGTTGACAAAATAGGCAATGGCGAAGTCGGGACAACCCGGATGTTTGCGACGTAGGTGTCGCTCGACAGCGCCTACAGAATAACGGGCCATGTTCGATCCTCGCATCACGAGGACATCTACATATTCCGGCGCTCCGAGAGATGATACGAAAGTAAGTTTTTGCTTAAGCGGGTTATCCACAGAAAATACAAATAACGTGTTGCTTCTCGTGAATCACATTCCGCTGCAAAATCCGCGAAGACCCTGCGTTGTTGGAGACGAACTCCAGAAGAACCTCAGATCAATCTGATTCCGCCAAGGCGCTCACACTAAGATCGGATGGTACGACAGGTTTGATCCCCTACAACAGCTACAGAACCAGGTTGCGAAATCAGCGAAGTCCTAGAAAATTCCATGCGACGTGATGGGGATGCCTTTAGTGCTGGCGAGATCCGGGCGACCTATCCTCCTTAGCCAGCTATCCAGCCATCCCGGTGATCCACATCCCTAACCTGGCGGGAGATTCCATGGTGGCCCTGTCCTCCTCTGGCTTGTCGAGCTTCCGCTCGGTCTCTATGTGGGAGGCGTGTTCCTTCAAGGAGGTATTGCGTGCTCGAAGACATTTGGCATTGGACTAAGCTTGCCTTTCAGGCAGCGCTGTTTGGGTGGGCCGGAGCAAATATCGTCTGGTCTATCGATATGTGGCAGGACGACCTGATGCACTGGTTTTTCCTGTTCCTAATCATTCCTATGCAGATCTTCGCTCTTGGCGTGAGCGTCTGGAGCTTCGTGAAGGAGTGGTCGACCTACGACACCGACATGTATGTCTGGGGTGCTACCGCCTGCGCCGTCATTGGTTACTATTGGGTGCCGACCCTCAAGTTGGTTGGCGACCTGCTGCGCTTTACCGGCTACGACAGGGGCATGTGAAGCTCTGGGCTATCGGGCTATGTGGCTAGATATAAGTAAGTGTTTACTTAACTTGAGGATACTCGGAAGAAAGGGAACTCACCCAGCAGAGCGCCGGCCTCATAACCGGAATTAGTGGGATGGAAGCACGCATCTTCATTGTAACCGAGACCGGAATCAAGCTGTGTGCAGCTGCGAGTAGCTTTGCACGTTGACAATCGGAAGGCCGGGGGATCGTCCCGCACTTTGCATTTGCTGCTTGACGGCTGGGACTTCATTTGACTGACGAACATCATGGCTGTCCCTCGAGTATAGTCAAAAACGCATCGGTGCCGCGCTACCTTTACATGCAACCTTGCACATCTTTACATCTGTAAAGGTTTGGGCCTCCAAGCGACCCGAAATAGCTATTTTTTGAATGACCGATGTAAAGGTCAGAAGCTTCGAAAGCCCATATTTCCGGCGCCAACCTTGACATAACCTTCCGCTATCTTGACAAAAACCTCGCATTTTCAATTTTTTTGGAAAATGTAAAGGTCGCGATAGATCTTCTTGCTCGCTTATGAGGCTTGCCGACAGATCTGCAAATCCGAACTGCTTAGATTGACCGAAATATATTCACTACTAAGGCCCAGAGTCGCCGCAGATGACAGTCGTGTTCCGGCGGAAGCCTTAGTAGGCCGCTTCGAAAACATATCCACAGCTTTGACCCGAAGGTCGTCTTGGCAAGACGTCGAGCCGCTCCTTCGCGTTGATAAGCATGATGGCTTGAGCGACTGCGACCAGGTATCAAACACACCTAGCTTACATTCGGCAAAGACAGAGGAGCCTTAGAGGCAGCAATTGCGTTTGTCCGGCTGGGATATTCCGTACCCACCCTCCCTTGTGGAGCTGGCCGACTTTATGCCGGCCAGCTCCACAGCGTATCAAAGAGAGATCGCGGCGAGTTCACGCCGCACGCGAGTCACGTCATCTGCCGTATCATAGTAGTACGCTGCATTCTCGAGCTGATAGCGGATCCGGTCCACCACTGCGATAGCAGCATTAACGTTGCCACGATGGATCTTCTGCTCGTCAGTCAGGTCGTCCCAATCATCTTCCTCGACGACGATATTACCGCGACTGTCACGGTCGATGATTTCGCCGCCATTGGTGTCAGGATAGTAGTCGGCGACCTCGCGCAGGAATGCAGCCCACTGAGGCTCCTTATCGTCTGCTTCAGCAGCTGCACTCAGGTAGAACTGGCGGATGGACGCAACGATACCCGTCGAGCCCGTCTTCTTCACGATCTCTTCCGGATAAGGAAGGCTGAAGTTGGCGCAGTTCATGTTCGGAATCATAAAATCAGTCATTTCGGTTTCCTTCCGAGTGCTAAGGTCCGACCCAATGCCGGAAGCCTTGTCTGCTCGAAGAAGGCTGCTCCCTCGTAGCTGATGCCGCCCCGTTGATCGGTGCCACTACTACGGCCTGCTGCATCTTCATCGCTCAGTTCTCCATCATCGTAACACTTGCAGTTATAGCGGCCGACCTGAGCGATCGCCGCGAAATATGCGGCTTTTCAGCCACACTGGATAGTTTCGACAGTGGACGCCTGTGAACAAGCCGGAAATGATGTCGCCTCGGTCCCCGATCTGTTTTCATGGGAAGAATCAGCTTAATCACGCCGCGGCTGTCACAACAGTGACGAGTGCGGAGAACTGCGTTGATACACGAGGTCATTCTTTATCGGGCAAAGGGAACAAGGACCCGGTGGTTCTTAAATATGCCGAGGAGACTCTCAGAAGGTCACAGGCGCGCTTGGTCAATCGAACGACGCTCCCCCGCAGATTGACCTTGGAGCTTACCAGTGCCGCGCTGTGGTCGATTGGATCGACATTCATTTCGAACTGTCTCGGCGAACTCAATACTGGCACCTGAACGATCGCATTGAAAAGCTGACGAGCCGAAAAGAGTATCCTGAAGCCTTGGATCTTGGCGAAGGCAAAACGGCAACGCGATACAAGCTCCGCGTCCAGGAGCCAAATCTCGACGCCGTCCGGAAGGTGCTCAACGACATTGAGAGCGCGTATGGATTCGTTGCGCCCGCCCAAATCAGTGGCATCGAAATCAGCATCGACTTCTATCCTGCCAAGCCCAGTAAGGAAGCTCGAGCGCAGCTGCATGGCGTGCTCGTCCGACATTTCTACCCAACCACCCGGGTTCTAACAGGCAACCTCAAGTGGCCACGGTTCACGCCCGGCTTTGTCGACAAGACCGGCTACACGGTGAGCCGCAACGAGAGTGACGGTAGTCTCGATATTGGAGACCGTATGACACCCGGAATGGACCGTCCGGCGCTCTCCGATTCCACCTACTACGTCGGCGAGCGAGACGACCCCCGTACATTCTGGCGCATTCAGAACAAGGTTTTCGACAAGCAGAACAAGGCTGCAGGCATCCGGGACGAATTACCGGAAGATAAAAAGCGGGTACGCATTGAGGTGACGCTCGGACATGTGGGCTGCCGGGAGATCGGACTCATCAAGTTCAGCGATCTCAAGATACTACCATCAACGCGCCTGCAGAAAGGCTTCTTTCGGTTCATGAAGCCGACCTTCGCGATTGTCCGACCGGGAGGCGCTCGACCAAACTCAGCAGCGGTTAAGCGCAAGGTAGAGGAGTTCAGAAGGGAAAGATTCTTGAACGCCGGCGTGCTTGGTCTTCAGATCGGGGAGGATGCGAAACATCAGTTACAGGCGTTACAGATGCCTCGCATCAGGCGATGGCATAGGACAAGGGGAAGCAAGATGCCGTCCAAGGTAAGGACGGGTGCGGGTCCGTACGGAACAATGATTGCTTACAAGGAGCTGACGCGGGTTGTGGAGCGGGCGTTGGCAGGGCTTCAGAGGAGCGTGAGGGGAGAGATGGGTGTTTAGGAGAACTGTTAGGTAAGAGCAGATGCGAAGAGAGACAAGTAAATAAGTTATTAGGTCTCGACGCTCTCAAAGAAGCCTATACCATTGTTCTCCGACCTCCAGTATGCCTGTTTCCGAATAATAATTCGGGAAAAACTTGTCACGATCCCGCTGGGTTATTCATGACACGGGATGCGCAAGCGGGGTGCGGAACATTAGCATGACTACGGGAAGGTTGCTTTAGAGCCGACGACGCTCGGTTTTGTAGAACGATGTTCGGCTGATCAGTATATGGAACTGTCATTTGCGTAGGGAGAATGCGTCTCGCGTTCACCGATTTCGATCTGCCTCTCGTCCGATAGAAGCCAGAGCGACATGCTTTCCGCAGCCGCTTGAATCGTGTCGGGCTTGCGCAGTGCGCACTCCCACACCGTCGCCACGCGCCATCCGCTGCCACAAAGCGTGGCCGCTACGGCGCTGTCCCGTGCCACGTTCGACTCGAACTTCTTCTGCCAGAAGTCCGGGCGCGTGGAGGGAGTAGTCGCGTAGCGACAATTTGCATGGCGATGCCAAAAGCAACCATGCACAAAAACTACCGCCCGATGTTTCGGAAACACTAGGTCAGGCCGTCCGGGAACGTTTTTCGCATGCAGCCGGAATCGAAAGCCACGTGCATGTAACGCCCGACGAAGGGTCAGTTCAGGTTTTGTGTCCTTCCCTCTGATCCCGGCCATCATTCGGGAACGGGTTTGCTTGTCTACGATGTCCGCCACTTGCCACCTGGTCTTTGCTGCGGAACCTGGTATACACCGACTGAATAGTTCTCGTGGAGCCTGATTTGCCTGCCACTTTTGGAGTTGTCGATCTGTTTGCCGGTCCGGGGGGACTTGGCGAGGGCTTTGCTTCACTCGTCGACCAAGGACATTTTCCGTTCCGGATCGGCATCTCTGTCGAGAAGGAGAAATCGGCCCACCGCACCCTGACCCTGCGCGCATTCCTGCGTGAGTACCGGGCGCGCCACGGCTCATTGCCCGACCAATTCATCGATTTCCATGCAGGGCTAAGCCCTGAGCTGGACTGGTCTGCCGTCGACGCTGAAGCATGGCGTCTTGCCTCAGATGAGGCCCGAGGGCTCGAACTCGGAACCGAAGCGGCTGCAGAGGCGATCGATTGTGCCATCGCGAAGCTGCGGGGAAGCTATGACGACACAATCCTGATAGGCGGCCCACCCTGTCAAGCCTATTCCCTGGTGGGACGTGCCCGGGTAAAGGGTAAGGTTGGCTATGTGCCCGAGGCAGATGAGCGACACTACCTGTTCCGCGAATACATCCGGGTACTCGACAGGCTTCGTCCCGCCGCTTTCGTGATGGAAAACGTCAAAGGCATGCTCTCCTCCACTGTTGAAAGCCGGCTCGTCTTCGAGATGCTGATGGAGGACTTGTCCTCGCTTGGCACCGGTCACGGCCATCACTACGAACTGCGTGCGATCCGGCTTGAGGATGGGAGGGCCAGCCTGCAGGAGGCGATCCAGCCGTCGGATTTCATAGTGCGCGCGGAGGAGTTCGGAGTTCCGCAGCGGCGCCACAGGGTGATCATCGTCGGCATCCGGTCTGACCTTGCGGGCAGTGCCGCCGGTGCCGAAATCGCCGTCCCCGGCATAGCGCGGGCGGTCAGCGACGCCATCGGGACAATGCCAGCCCTGCGCAGCGGCATCAGCCGCGGCCGGGACGATGCATCGGCGTGGCGGCGCGAGGTTGTCGAAGCAGCGGCACTGCTGGCCGACATCTACAACGGGAAGGACGACGGTAAGCTTCGTCACGCGTTCTCGTCCGTGGCGAAGCGAGTGAACGACGGATCGCCGAGCCTTCGCGCAGCGTCATGCCTAATGGAAGGTTATGGCACCTCAGACGACGAACTTCTGCGCTGGCTCGAGCGGCCGGAACTGCGCGCCCTTGCACAGCACGAGACCCGCGGGCACATGGCGTCGGATCTCGGACGCTACCTGTTTGCCGCGGTGTTCGGAGCTGTGCACCGCTACAGCCCAAAAGCCGCTGATTTCCCTCTCGCGCTCAGCCCGGATCACCGCAACTGGCACAGCGGCGTCTTCAATGACCGCTTCCGGGTCCAGTTGACCGACGAGGCATCGACCACGGTCACAAGCCACATCTCCAAGGATGGACATTACTTCATCCATCCCGATCCGTTGCAGTGCCGAAGCCTGACTGTGCGTGAGGCCGCGCGGCTGCAGACCTTCCCAGACGACTACCTCTTCCTGGGAAATCGGACGCAGCAGTATGTCCAAGTTGGAAATGCAGTGCCGCCGTATCTGGCACGGCAGATCGCCAAGCTACTTTTAAGTGCTCTAACGCAATCCCGATAAGCACCTCTGAGGTCTCGCAGTTTCTACGAAGCTCTTCTTTTGACGATCATTTAGTCTAAAGTTGGGAGGCGAATCGCGTTTCAACTTAAGAGATTGCAATGGCCTCTCCTCAAATCGACACCTTCGCCACCCAGCTCCGCCAGAGACGTGCAAATTATGGCACCCTGGAGGACACCGCAGCGGCTTGCCGGCGCGAGATGGAAGGGATGTTCGGCCCCTTCGGGCCGGAGATGGTAGCGAATCTCGAGGCGGCCGTGGAGATAGTGAGGGCGGAGATCCAAGACGTTGAAATCCTCCGCAGACATTCGATCGTCGATGCGCCGGAGGACTGGTATCGGGGGCCTGGCGCCAACAGCCACCATTGGACCGCGCTGCACGAGTACCTCAAGACCAAGGGCTGGGACCTCGACACGATCCGCTCTTTGGACCGGGCTTCGACGGAGGTCGTCTCGCTGCTAGGCAATCCCGGAAGGGACAAGTTCGCCTGTCGCGGCCTCGTGGTGGGATATGTGCAATCCGGGAAGACCGCCAACATGACCGCTGTCATGGCGAAGGCCATCGATGCCGGCTACAACATGATCATTGTCCTCGGCGGCGTGACCAACAAGCTGCGCAAGCAGACCCAAGATCGCTTCGAAAAGGATGTGCTGCGCCATCGCAGCCTCTGGCAACTCTACACGACGAGCGATCCCGCCGGGGATTTCGTTCAGCCCGCGAACGGGGGCTTCGTCATGCCGGCAGAGGGCCATGCCCAGCTGATCGTCATGAAGAAGGAGGGAAGCCGTCTCAAGCAGTTGAGACGTACGATATCCAAGACCTCCGCGGTGGTCCTGCGGGAACTCAAAGTGCTCCTGATCGACGACGAATGCGATCAGGCCTCGGTGAACTCCGCACGCGGCGAGTTCGACATGACCCGGATCAATGCCGAGATACGGCATGTCTTGGCCGCCCTGCCCGCAGTCACCTATGTCGGCTACACCGCGACGCCCTTCGCCAATGTCTTCATCAATCCCTATCCTTACGGGAACGACGAGGATCTGGATGATCTCTATCCGCGCGATTTCATCACCGCGCTGGAGCGACCGATCGGCTATTTCGGTGCGCGCGAGGTCTTTGGAAGCGACAGCGCGGAGGCGGATGGCGAAGAGCGCGACATGATCCGTACCCTCCACGAGGACGATCCAGATCTTCTGAGACCGACCTCGCCGAAGGACAAAGAGAGCTTCCGTCCCGAGATGACCCAGAGCCTCGAGGACGCAATCCTGTGGTTCCTCGCCAGCTGCGCGATTCGCCGAGCCCGTGGTCAGGAAGGCGAGCACATGTCGATGCTGGTGCATTCCTCACCATTTGTACGTCAACATGAATACATGTCCGAACTCATCCGGAACTGGGTGGAGCAAAGAAAATCCGACCTGATCCCGGGGACTGGCGAACCCACCGCAAGGCTGCGGGAGGTCTTCGAACGTGAACGGGAGCGCACAGCCCCGGCTGGCCACGATCGCATTCCCGAGGATTTCGACGTGGTGCTCGCTCACCTTCCCGCGGTCCTTGATGCGCTCCGCTATCCGGTCGAGAATGGTGAAACGGATGAAGCCCTTCGCCTCGACTATACCGGTGATCCGGTCACGTGCATCGTGGTCGGGGGAACGGTGCTCGCACGCGGCCTCACGCTCGAGGGGCTCTGTGTTTCGTTCTTCCTCCGGACGTCTAAACAGTATGACACCCTGCTACAGATGGGGCGCTGGTTCGGCTATCGTCGCGGCTACGAGGATCTCCCCCGCCTGTGGACGACCGATGACCTCGCCTCCAAGTTCCGCTCTCTGGCCGTCATCGAGGAGGAGATCCGCCAGGACATCGCGGTCTATCGCGAAAGCAAGCTCACTCCACGCGACTTCGCGGTGAAGGTGCGTTCGATACCAGGCATGGCGATTACGGCGGCGACGAAGATGAAGCACGCCTTCCGCACAAGCATGAGTTTCTCCGGGAAACACGTCCAGACCATCCGCTTCGACCATCGCGACACCGAGATCGTAGGCGGCAACTGGAGCGCCGCCTCTCAGCTCGTTGATGCGATGCTGGCAACGACTGTCCCCGACCAAAAGGCCCGGGGGCTACTGTTCAAGGAAATCCCCTCGCAGGCGGTGCGGCGCTTCCTGGCCGCCACCGAAATCTCCGATGAGCACATGGACCTCAAGAAGCCCCACCTCATTCGCTATCTGGACGAGACGGAGGGCTCTCTTAGCCTCTGGAATGTCGCGATCATTAAAACACAATCGGGTACGAAATCCGCCAAACCGCTCGGCGGGCTGGGCCAAGTTCCGACCATGAGACGTTCTCGGCTGCGGGAGGCATCGCCCCGATACGCCGACATCAAGGCCCTGATGTCCAAGGCAGACATCCTGATCGACGCCGACCGGAAGCCGGACAAGGAGGACTGGACGGCTTACAAGTCATGTAGGCCCGCAATCCCGTTGCTCCTCTTATACCTGATCGATGCAAAATCTGAGCCACAGGAACGAAAGTCGGGTGGCGACGAGCCCCTGTCCCGTGTTGCACTCGATGCCGTCTCGGATGTCGTCGGGTTCGGAATCGTGTTTCCGGGTCAGAAGGATCGGTCGGGCGGCTATTTCTCCGTCGATATCGAGGCCCCCGCACTTGAGGAAACGGAGGAGAGCCAGGACCAGATCGAGGAAGTGGAAGGCACGGATGCCTGATACCGGAATGCTTGAGAGGGAATGGGCCGAGATCCGCGCCTCTGGCCGAGGCGATGGAATTCTCGAGGTTCCGAGCCGGGCGACGGCGGTCACGACTGGTTACGGTCAGGTCCGTATCGCAATCGGCCCTCTTGGCGAGCCGCGGCTCCTGGTACCTGTTGGCCGTCCGGCCGGAGGTTCGGCTACTGCGGGCAGCCACAATCTCCTCCTCGCGCGTTCCTCGTTTAGATCGGGTGGAAAGCTCGAGCATTTTATCGACATTACCCTCCGCAATCCGCGGCTGACCCGTGTCTTCACGGAACTGGTCGAGGAGATCCTAAAACGACTGGAGAGCGGCGACGGCCCGGAAACCGCCGTCCACGGGACCATCCAGGATTTCCGAAATCTTCTCGCTCGCACTCCAGAGGGCGAAATCCCCCTCACGAAGCTCGGCGGGCTGATCGGCGAACTCGTCATCCTCGAGAGGCTAACAGCCAAGCTGCCCACTGCCCTTGACGGATGGACCGGCCCGATCGGACAGCGCCATGACTTCCGGCGTCGCAGTATCGCCATAGAGGTAAAGACATCGCTCCGCTCCGACGCGTCTCGCGTGACCATCCATGGGCCGGAGCAATTACTGCCTCCATCGAATGGTCGCTTGCACCTCGCGCACGTGCGGATCGAACCCGTAGACGGCGGCGAGCTCTCTGTTGCCGCGCTCCATCGTGCCATCATCGATTACGGCGCAGACGAGCTCGTCCTCGACGAACGACTGGCCGAGCTCGGGTGTCGTGATCCGCAAGCCGAGGAATGGAACGCCACGAGTTTTGCGCTCGAGGGGATCGACATCTACGCCTTGGCGGCCGGTTTCCCGAGCATAACTCCTGCATCCTTTTCCGGGGGGATTCTGCCTGCGGGAGTTGTGGCACTGACCTACGAGATCGACCTCGCGACGGCCCACGCGCATCTTCTTGACCAGGCGCAGACGGAGGTCCTCTTCCTGGAGTTCGCCGCATGATCCCACTCGATCTGCATAGTGAAAAATTCGCCCGAACTGGAAACATCGCCGGAGAGGGTTCCCGACGCCTCATGGGACGCCCCGCACTCGGCCTCCTGCAGACTGTGATACGGGAAGCCTTGCAGAACTCGGTCGATGCTGCCCCCGAGGGCAATTGGGTCGAGATCTTGTTGCGTTTCCGGACCGTCGAAGGAGAGGAGCTTGTACACCTGCGCGATCTGTTCTTCCAGACACTGCCTCCGGAGGAAGCCGATGCGGCAAAGGGAGAAGAAGAGACTGCGAACTTGCGAGAGATCCTCCGAGAGGATCGGGTTTCCCTGCTCGAGATTGCCGATTTCAACACAAGAGGGCTTGCCGGTCCGACCCGCGCAGATGTCACAGCGGGCGCGGAGAGGCTAGATTTCGTCAATTTCCTGCGCAATATCGGCGCTGCACGCGACACGCATCACGGGGGTGGAACCTACGGATATGGCAAGACGTCGCTCTATGCGCTGAGCCGCGCCTCCACCATCATCGTCGACACTCAGACCACCTGCGGCGGGGTTCCGGTCCGCCGGGTCATGGGGTGCCAACTTGGCGATGCATTCGAGGCTGTCACTGACGGGGAGCGTCGCCGTTTTACCGGGCGTCACTGGTGGGGTCGCGACGATGCCGAAGGTGGCGTCGAGCCGCTCGAGGGTGCGGAAGCAGCCGAACTCTCCGAGCTCCTCGGGCTTCCACCGCGGGACGAGCGCCGGACCGGCACGACGATTGCGATCGTGGCTCCGCATGTCGATCGGGGCGAGGATCTGCGCGCCGAGTTGGTGGAAACGGTTCTCTGGAATTTCTGGCCAAGGATGTGCGGGTTCACGCCTGCGGAACGGAAAATCGAGGTGCGGCTGGAATTCGAAGGCGAACAGGTCGCGATCCCGGCGCCCGAACACTATCCGCCGCTAGACCTCTACGCCGAGGCGTTGCGGAACGTGCGCGGCGAAGGTGCTGGGGAAGTTACGACGATCCGCAGCGCCAGACCGATCGCGGATCTCGGCCGCCTCTCGATCGTCCGAGGTCTGCGTGCACCTCGCAACCTGATGGCGTTGCGCGATGGAAGCCCCATGCGCGAACAGGCGCATTCCATCGCGCTGATGCGCCCCGTCGAACTCGTCGTTCGATACCTGCCCGGCGAGCCATTCGTGGACAAGCATTTCGAATGGGCCGGCGTCTTCATCTGTTCGGAGGAAGATGAGATAGAGGAGGCTTTCGCCGTGACCGAGCCGCCGGCCCACGACGACTGGATTCCGGACATGCTGCCGAAGGGGCGAGCCAAGACCTACGTAAACGTGGCGCTCCGGGAACTGAAGCTGGCGGCCGCGACCTACGTCCAGCCGAAGGCCGCCTTGGGAACAAGCGAGGATCGTGGGCCATCCGTAGCGAAAATCGCCGCCAGGTTGGGCAGAATGCTGTCCAGGAGTTCCGGAAAGGGACCGGGGCGGGCGACTTCCCACGGCGGTGTCGGGAGCAAGAAGAAGATCACGATCTCCGCGCCGCGGTTTGTCGGCTTGGAGTACCGCAACGGTCAGCGTGTCGCCAAGTTCGAGGCGGAACTGGTAAACGATGGCAGTCAGCCCGATCTCGTTCTCCACGCCAGCCCGCATCTGGTGCTGGACGGCTCTTTTACCTCGGTCGACGATCTGCCCGGTGACATCACGATCGACCTCCTGGACCTATCCCTCGCAGACAAGACCGCTGGATCGAAGGGGATCAAGATCGAGAATACACAAGGTATGGTCACCTGCCGGGTCACCCTGCCGGACGATGCGGCCGTCGGCATTCGCTTCAGTTTCGAAGAGGGAGATGCTGCATGACCGCAACCTTCGCCCTTCCATTTCTTTGCCTGCCGGACGAAGCCGTGACGCTCGGACGCTGGATGATCGGCCAGCCCGGAGCTTCGCTCTTCCCGATGAAGCTCATCCTCGACGAATGGGACTATGCGGCCGACATCGAACTCCGCGGGTCCATCTCGATTGACGTGCGGGCCGCCGCCAAGATGCTCGCGATCCCCGAGGAGGACCTCAACCTCGCGGTCGTTCTCAAGATCGGCACGGGGCGGGGCCGCTTTCCCAGAATGGTAAAGCGCGTGAGTTCTCGGGTTGTCGATGCTTCAACGGATCAGCCGACGGAATTGCGTGCAGTCGTTCCAGGAAATACCCTGTCAGGGCGCCTGTACGCTCGGACCGAGGTGCTGCTCGCGACCCCCGCCGTCAACGGCTCGATCCTGTCTCCGAGCTGCGTCGGGTCTCGCCTTTGGTCGCACGAAACCTCGATCGAGCTCGAGGATGGTGGTGACAATCGTTTCCCGATCGAGGTCGTCTCCTTCACTGAGACCTTCCCCAACCAGCGGCATGTCACCGCGCCTTGGTACTTGTCATGGCGGCCGGGCGGACTGGCCGCGGATTTCGGTGGCTCGATCCGCCTCTATGTCAACTCCGATCATCAGGAATTGGCAGAACGGGTCGTGAATGGTGACGTGCTCACGCTCCAGGCTATCCTCGGTGACGTGATGGTTCAGATGGTCGGGGCAACCCTCGAAATGGAGGATCTTGTGGAACAGCTCGACGGATGCGAGGAGGGCTCGGTCGGCGCCCAAATCACGGCCTGGCTGGATCTCGCTTTCCCGGGGCGCGAGCTGGCCGAGGTCCAGAACATCCGGCGCAGTCTTCCCGGTCACTTCCACGCCAGCATCCATGCGGCGGCTGAGCTGGGAGATCTCGAATGAGCAATGTCAGACTTCTACCCCGGTTGAACCACGTCGGCGTGATGCGGTGCATGGAAGATCTCGAGCGCCTTACGCACGAAAACTCGGAGTTCATGGACATCGAGAGACGCCGTAGCGAATATGAGGCA
This sequence comes from Sinorhizobium sp. 8-89, assembly GCF_030124325.1. Lineage (GTDB taxonomy): Bacteria > Pseudomonadota > Alphaproteobacteria > Rhizobiales > Rhizobiaceae > Sinorhizobium. The sequence goes on along the minus strand of NZ_JASKLR010000001.1, from coordinate 188,903 downwards.
TGGATCTGGTATGCGCCGAGCGGTGGCTCGGTCTCCCCCGAACTGGTCGCCGATATACTCGCCGAGATGACGGCGATCGCGAAGCAGCACGGCTATCCGCATCGGGCATCCGACAAGCAGAAGACTGGCTTCGATGTCGAAGCAGCGAAATGGCTCGCCGGGCATCCTCAACTGGCGTCTCCCGAACTGCTGCGCGACGACACCTGGGCTTTCCTGTCCTGCATCTTGCTCCAAGAACTCGTCGTGTGGCGTTACTCCGCGAGACAGAGTGCCCGCTTCGCGGGGGGCGTCCGGAACACCTTCCAGAGACTTTGGATCCGGGGGCGCACCCTGGATCTGGGTGAGACGGCTGGCAAGGCGCGCTGGCATCTTCTTGAGGGCCTCAGCGAGGATGCGATGGTTCAGATTTTCGAGCGCGCCTCCATCGCAGCGGATGCGCAGCTCTCTAAGGCCATTGCGATCGGCTGGCTCGACACTGCCGACCGGATCGGCCGAGCGCGGATGGAGGATGTCATGCGACGCGCCACGAAACTCCTGAGATTGCGCAACCAGATCATAGACCTGACTTTCCTGTCCTCGGAAGACCTCGGCCAAGAGGTTGAGCGCGCCTTCGCGAGATCGTCTGAGGGCCTTCCAGAACGGGAATATCTCTCTGGGCAGAGGGACACAGTCCTGTCGTGGATCACGCGCGCTGTCCGGAGCGTCAAGAACGGCGGTGCCACGTTGCAGAACTGATGATTCTGTTTGGTGTGAAGGACCTTCACACGATAGAGACATCCCCTCATGACCGATGCAGCAAACCTAGACCCGCTCATCCATTCTCTCCTTCCCGAGGATCGAAACGAGGTGGTTACTTTACAGGTAGACCTCGACACTTGGCGCATACTCAAGAAAGCACTTAAGACCAGTCTCTCCGATAGAGGGATTGTCATGGGCGATGATGAAGCGTCCCTCATAACCCGCTTTATGCTGGAGCAGATCGAGACAAGTGGCCTTCGAACCGTCCCCGGTAAAGCCGACATCACAAATGCAGCAGGCCATCAAGCAGGCTCTTGACCAAGGCAAGCGGATGTCGGTCGGTTGGGTCAAGCAGCGCACGAAACAACGCTGGCTATCAGGCAGCGATCGACGCGGCTCCTAGCTGGAGACGCGGCTATGAACTGGACCAGGAGGCGGATGACATACAGCCTGAGGAGTAGGGCTACGCTGCCTCGCCCACCGCGCTCACTGACTTCAGGTGATCCACCATCAATCCCGGATAGGAGATCGAGTTTACCAGTTCCACGCGCTGCTCGAGCATCCCTTGCGGCAGGGTGCCATAGCGCTGCGTCATCGTGCCGGAAGTATGACCTAGGATGAAGCCGAATTGCTCATCAAGGAAGCCAGCACGACGGAGGGCGTCAGCCGCACCATGCCGGAAGCTGTAGAGCGACAAACCGCGACCGTCCTTTAGGCCGATCTTCGTCAGGTAGCGCGGGAAGTCGCGGCTAAAGTCGGCGATCATCTGCCCGCGTTCGTTGCGCTCTGCGAGCGGGAACAGGCGCTTGTCGCCCTTCTCCTTTGCCTTCGCATGATAGTCGAGGAAGCCGAGGTTCACCAATTCGGGGTGCACCGGCAGGACGCGCATAGAGCCGTCCGTTTTCACGCTCTTGTCGCCCTCCCCTTCGGTCGTAATATGCATGATCCAATGGCCGCGATCTTCGCGCACGTCGTCAATGCCAAGCTGTGCAATCTCTGCCGGGCGTGCGCCAGAGTAAAGCATAATAAGCGGCACCCAATAGCGGTGATCGCGGATAAGGACGTTGCCCGGCTTACTCCAAAACCGGGGTGCTTCATCGTTCTGGCATCCTGTGAAGAGTGGCGACTTGAATAAGGCGTTCATTTCGTCAACCGTGAAGGGCTTCGTGGTCTTCTCTTTCGACTTCTTCAGGAACATAGCAGCGGCGGGGTTCGCCGTGAGATAACCATGGTTCGTCAGCCAGGTGCAAAAGGCGCTGAAGCCGGAAAGGTAACGGTTGACGGTGGTCGTGCTGATCGTCGGCTTCTTCACCGTCTCGTTGTGCTTCACGATCTGCGCAAGCTTCATGCCATCGAATGCTTTCGTCTCGCTCGCCTTGATCGGATACCGAAGCAAGAGTGCTTTCCACTCGCGGACAGCCTTCTTGTCGATCCGATAGACCGGAAACGTACTGCCGACATATTCCACGAATAGGCCGACGTCTCGGCGAGCTTGCGCAAGCGTGTCGGGCTTGATTTGATTCGGGTTCTCGCGCGCGTAGGTGTCGAACAGCTCCATGATGGTTTCGCCCGGTGCCGCTGCTTCGCGGGCGGTGCCGGTCGCGGGCTTGACGATTGGGTCTTTTGGGGTTCCGGTGAAGTCCCCCCTGTCGCGTTCAAGGGTGCGCTGCAAACCCTCGATTTCCGCCCGCGTCATGAGGGCGCAAAGCTCGCGGTATTCGTCGGAACCTGCATCGACAAGAAGCCGATGCCGAACAACAAAATCCTTCGCTGCCGGTTCGATCAAGTTCGCATCGCCGGACGTGAGCGCGGCCCGCAAGGCATCAAGACGGCGGGCACGAAGGTTTGCGTCGTCGGTGCGTGCCCGAAGCATAAGCTCATAGTCGGTATAGGCGTTGATCATGCCGAAAAAGTTTTCGGACGTGATTTCGCCCACGTCGATCCGGCGATAAAGGCGCTGCAATTCTGCGTCCGCCTGTTCGGGGGTCGGCATGGCACGCTGCTTGCGGTCGTAGCTGTCGAGCGTGGCCTCATAGTGCTGCCACACGGCAACCGCCTTATCGTCTGCAGTGATGTCGCGTCGAGCCCGAACCTCTTCGAACTCAGCGCGCCAGCTCTCAATCACGGGCCAGAGCCGCTTCTTCGCCTCGTTCTCATCCTTGGTGCGGAGGGACTTCTTGCGAGTCGTGGTGCCGTAATGGCCTACCAGGTCAAGCGGGACATCCAGTCTCGCGTAGTAGGTAGCGCCACGCCGTTCGAGATATGTAACTCTTGCCAATTTCGCCCATCCGTAGCACTATTCCGGAACAGCCAACCGGAACAGTCGTAGAAAATAAGCTGTTTATTTGCAATAGGTTGTTTCACATCAAAGGCTTCAAGAAAGTTGGATTACTGTCCAGGTTCCCCAGCCAATTCTCGCTAAACTCCCTTCGCGCGGCGGCAACCAGTCGCAAAGCACTATCTGCCCAATGCAGCATCCCTCAGGCCCCATGGCACACAGTACTTCGATGCCAAGAGGTGACGCGAAGGGCTGAGGACTCTGAAGGCTGGCTTGCAACCGGAGGGTTGAGTGGACATCCGCTTTTGGTCCGGCAAGCACCATGTGCTCAAGATCTGTGTTGAGGGCGCGAAGCTGCCGGGCGCGTTATGGCGGCCTGACCGCAAACCTGAGGTCCGCAAGCGGAAATTATTGCCGCTCGCTCGGTCCTGTTGACTGATGCCCAAAGCCAGGGCACAAGGGTGGCATCCACGGTCGCTCGCGGCGGGAAAACAAAGGGAATTTCAAGGCGATTTCGTTAAGCCATTGAAATAATGTGAGGATCCAAGGTCCCCAGGCAAGCACAATTTACACCTGTACCGCCTCATTCTGATCTGACGATCGCCTCCAAAAATTCTGCAGGTTTTACAGCTACATGCTAGCTTTTCAGCGCCGGCACGGGCCGCTTCGCGCTACGCCGATGTCGCAATCTACGATCGCACGAAAATTGGCTGGGGACCCAATTTGCCAGAGGCAAACTCTTCCGCTGTGCACCAAAAGCTGTCATCAGCAGGCCGGCCGGCGCATGGCTCGATTCGACCCAAAGCGGACTGTCAATTCGTTGCGCGTGAACGGCAGGTTTGCGCCCTCATCTCAGCCAATCCAACCACCCGCACGCGCCCTCGGTTCCTGCCGTTCGTTCATCTAAAGGAGCCAACCCGATGCAAATGCCAGAGACGTAGGTTTGCTGGAGAGCGCTGTTTAAGGGCGGATCAGTTGGCCAATGCGGCAGCGATTTGTTTCCGCATCTGGCGGATGTCGCGGGCGGGCGGCGCGCCGAATTGCCGGAGGTATTCGCGGCTGAATTGCGATGCACTTTCATACCCGACCGCGAAGGCGACGGCCGATGCATTATACTCGCCCCCCAGGAGCAGCCGGCGTGCCTCCTGCAGGCGAAGTTGCTTCTGGTATTGGAGCGGGCTGAGGCCCGTGATCGCCGAAAAGTGCCGATGCAGGCTCGCTCGGCTCATGCCGCTTGCCTCGCACAGGGCATCAATCCGCAATTGCCGGTCGCGATTGTCCCTGATCCATGCGATGGCGCGGCGGATGCGAACCAGCGGCCCCTCCGGTTGCGCAATCTGGCGGAGAAGGCGCCCCTGCGGGCCTTGCAGGAGACGATAAAGCAATTCTCGCTCAACCATGGGCGCGAGAACAGAAATGTCGGTGGGCTTGTCCAGCAGCGAAAGCAGCCGAAGCAGCGCATCGCGAAGCTGGGCCGTCATCGGATTGATCGACAGACCGATCTGCTCGCCGTCGCTCTCCCGCTTGGGCGGCATGGCAGCCGCCAGTTCTGCCAGCAAGGCGGGATTGAGTGTCAGTGAGACGGCGACATAAGGGCGATGCTGGTCGGCATCTAACACTTGGCCCGTCAGCGGCAGATCGAGGGCGCTGACCAGATATTGCGAACTGTCGTAGCTCAGAACGCTGTCGTTGAAGGCGACCCGTTTGGAGCCCTGAAGAATGAAGCAGACCATCGACCGATAAAGGCAAGGCGTCTCACCGGTCGGGCGATGTCCGACCAGCAGCTCGACGCGCGGAATCGGCGTGAGTACTGTATCGGGCCTGGCGTGGCGCAAGGCGATTTCCAGATGCGGTTCGAAAACATTGGTCATTCCGGGACTATGTCAGGACCTCCGGCACCGGACAAGCCACTTGAGACAATTGGGCAAGATGTTGATCCGATCAGGCGGGTTCGGGTGACGGCTTGCCGCTATCTTGCAGAGGCAGGCAGCGCTCATCGTGAGCGATTTGCCGCTCGCCAAATAATCTCTCTCAAAGGCCGAATATGACCGACAGAATCGCTCTCATCACCGGCGCCAGCCGCGGTCTAGGCCGCGCCATGGCGCTTCACCTCGCCGACCGTGGCGTCGGCATCATCGGCACCTACCGCACCGGCGCGGCCGAAGCCGATGCATTGAGGCACGAAATCGAAGCAAAGGGCGGCAAGGCCGCTATGATCCCGCTCGACGTGACTAAAACGTCGAGCTTTCCGCTCTTTATCGAAGCAGTGGCCACGGCGCTAGGCGACACCTTCGGCCGCCAGCAGTTCGATTATCTCCTCAACAACGCTGGCATCGGTGTGTTCGCCAATTTCACGGAGACCACGGAAGAACAGTTTGACACGCTGGTAGCGACACATCTGCGTGGTCCGATCTTTCTCACTCAAAAGCTTTTGCCGCTGATGAAGGACGGTGGTCGTATCCTCAATGTCTCTTCTGGTTTCGTACGGTTCACTCTGCCTGGCTATAGCGTTTACGCGGCAATGAAGGCGGCGACCGAGGTACTAACGCGCTTCATGGCCGTCGAACTGGGCGACCGCAGAATTCGGGTGAACGCTATTGCCCCCGGTGCAATCGCGACCGACTTTGGAGGAGGCGTGGTGCGCGATAACGAGGCTGTTAACACGTTCGTCGCACAGGGTATCGCGCTGGGTCGCGTCGGGCAGCCAGACGATATCGGTAGCGCGGTCGCCGCAATCCTCTCTGACGACATGGGTTGGGCGAACGGCACCTCCTTCGATATCTCGGGTGGACAAATGCTGTAACCGCTGCCATGGCTGCGCAAGGGAGGCGTGGAGCGTTCATCGCGTGCTAAGGCTTATTGCCTCGGCGTTGTTCCTGTACGAGGGGGCCTCCACGCCCGATCACTCAGCTTGGCAAACGACGCCCATATTATGCAGTCCGGGGCGAGCACGTTGGCGGCAGAACAGTTGATATCGGATCCGTCGGCCCGGACGAGGGGGAGCGGCATAGGTGACGTGACCCACCTGTCAGCCGCTGGTCTCAGGGTCGCTTAGCTGGCCGCCAGCTTCTCTGCGGGCAAATGGCCGTTTACCGGAGTCTCTTTCGTCACAGACCGCAATTGTATCGGGTGTGCACTAGGATCTGCGAATAAGAAGGCTCCACGGTTACGCCCCCGACGTTGTCACGGATCCATTTGGCGGCCGCCGTCAGCTCGCCGCTGAAGTCGTGCGAAATAACATAGTCCATGACGCCGGATTCCAGTAGGTTTCGTGAGTGGTTGGTCAATTCGTGGCCGACAAAGACCGTATCGCGGGCCTTTCCGGCGTGTTCCAGTGCCTTTGCTACGCCGCGGTTGGCACCGGCGACATTGTAGATCGCGGTGGGGTAACCATGTGCCTCGAAATAGCGGGTTAACTGCTCACAAGTGCTCTCCGGCCTGTCGTCCGAAATCACACGTTCCTCAATCTTCAAATATGGAAAATCGGAACGGAGCACCCTCCGAAACCCCATCTCACGCTCCTGCTGGCAGCGGAACGCCACGCTCATGACGATCAGAATATTGTTACGCTCCTTCGGAAGCGCATTGCCGATCAACAAAGCGGCCACGCTGCCAGCGGCGTACTGGTCATTGCCTATGTAGGCGCTGCGACGGGAGCTCGGCAGATCGGTCGTCAGGCAGAGGACGGGAATATCGATGGTCCGCAGCTTTCGTATCGCGCGGTTGATCGCCGGATGTTCGCGAGCGATGACCACGACGCCATCCGCAGCGCTGCCTTGCTGCTCAATCCGGCGCGCGAATGATGAGGGCTCGACTTCGCTCGTGGTTACGTAATCTCCCTCAATCTCGATGCCAGCAACGGTTCGGTTGACCTCCGTTACAGCGGCCGCCATTGCTGCATTGAAGGTTTCGCCAGAGTCACAGAATAGACGAATATGCAAAGGGATGTCGCGGTCCGCGCTTTCGTTCTTCAGCTTTTCGAGCGCCCCCAGGACGCGGGCTCTCGTTCGTTCTCGGACGCCGCTGCGGTTGTTGAGGACCCTGTCGACCGTCGCAGGACCGACTCCTGCGAGCTTGGCAATTTCCTGGACCTTGGGGCCTTTCCATGTTCGATTTTGCAGGTGATCGACCACAGCTTTCTCCAGTTTCCGGTTAAAGTTGATGGTAAAAACATCATCTTGGAAGTCATCATTCATTGCAACGTCAATTTTTTGAGCGGCTTGCCGCTATGTTGGACCCTATAGACTTTATGATGTATTTTGCATCATGTAATGGGCTTCATCTTCCTTGTCTGATGTGATTCCAATCTTGATAATCACATCGTTAACTAACGGAGGAGGAACCCATGAAATTCGGAAATTCGATTCTGCTTTCTGCCTTGATGGCCGCCACCGCACTCGGAGGCATAGCCAATGCGCAGGACGGCGAGAAACAATATCGCTTCGTCATGGTCTCTCATATCGGCTCGAACGATCCGAACATGGGTTGGCTGACGAAATCGATGGAGGAGTTCGAGAAGAAATATCCTAATGTAAAAACCGAATATATCTCCACCAACAATTATTCGGTCCAGGAGCACGTTCGTCTGCTCGAGCAGGCGATTTCAACGCAACCGGACGGCATTGCCGTGCCGATCGTCAGTTCCGATGCTTTCGAAGCGCCGCTGCGCAAGGCGATCGAGGCCGGAATCCCGGTCGTCGCCTTCAACATTCCCGATGGACGCCCCGATGGTGAGCGCATTCCCTACCTCACCTATGTCGGCGGCGACGAGTATCTCACCGGCAAGAAACTCGGCGAGTACGCGCTTGAAAAGGCGGAAGCAGGCGAGATCCCAAAGCCCACGCATGTGGTCTGTGCCAGCCATGACTCGGCCCATCAGGGCCTCAAGGCTCGGTGTGCCGGAATGAAGGACGCCATGGAGAAGGCCGGCGCCAAAGTCGATGAACTGTTCATCGGCGCCGAGCCGGCGACTGCTCGCAACGCGCTGCAAGCCTTCCTGCAGGCCAATCCGGACACCAACTACATCTTCACGGTCGCCGGCTGGTCTTCGCCCTGGGCATGGGGTGTCGCCAACGACATGAAGCTTGACCCGGATGTCGACGACAAGGGCGTAACCGTCCTGACGGTCGACGAGGGTCCGGTTTCGATCGAGGGCGTGCGGGCGGGGCACGTCTTGGCGACGAACAGCCAGGGTTTCTGGCTGCAGGGCTATGCTCCGATGGAGTGGCTCTACTGGAACAAGCAGTTCGGCTACGCACCGCAGTCAAACATCCTGACGGGCCCGGTCATCATCGACAAGGATAATTCCGACAAGTGGGCCGAACTGGTCCGGGGCGTCTTCGGCGACAAGGCCTACGACGAGCAGAACACCTGGTAAGGGTTCCTCCCGGAGGGCGGCCGGACACCACACGAGCCGGCTGCCCTCATTTGTTTGGATATGACTCACGTCGCGTACTGAACCAGCGAGCATAATGTCATGAAACAGCTTGTGCGAAGCCAAGGCTTCGGCGCGATTATCGGCGTCGTCGCCATGCTTGTCGTCTTCACATTGATCGATTTTTCCGGCTGGTGGACTAATCAGACCGTCGCCAATGTCAGCCAGTTTACCGCCATTCTTGCCTTTGTGGCGATGGGCCAGGCATTGGTCATCATGACGAAGGAAATCGACCTGTCCGTGGGATCGGTCTATGGATTGGCGGGTGTCGCCTTCATCACGCTGGAACCGGCGCTCGGCGTGCCAGGCTCTTTTGTCCTGGCCCTTGCCATCGCAGCGCTTGTAGGATTTCTTCAGGCGATCGCGGTGGTCAAGGGCGAACTGCCGTCGATGATCGTCACGCTCGGCGGCCTCTTTGCCGCGCGCGGGATCATCTATGTGTGGACCGGCGGTTCCGTGCACAATTTCTCGCCGGCGGCACGCAGTCACCCAATGACACGCCTGCTTGGCGGCGAGCTTTTTGGCATCGACGCCGCCATTCTCTGGCTGATCACCGTCGCAGCAATCCTCGGTCTTCTGCTGTGGGCGACGCCGTTCGGCAATCGGCTCCTCGCCACCGGCGGCAGCCGCGAGAGCGCAGAATCGCGCGGCGTCCGCACCGATCGGATCAAGATCGCCGCTTTCATTCTCTGCTCATTGCTGGCTGGCTTCGCCGGCATCCTCACTCTCTGCAATCAGCCGCAGACCCATGTGACGCTCGGCGAAAACATGGAGCTTGAGGCGATTGCCGCGGCAGTCATCGGCGGCTGCCTGCTGACCGGCGGGCGCGGTTCGATCCTCGGCGCCATCCTCGGAGCGCTGATCGTCGTCAGCTTCCGCTACGAACTGATCGCACTTGGCGCGCCGTCGTCCTGGTACATCACCTTCATCGGTGCCGTGCTCATCGTCGCGGTCATCTTCAACCAGAAGCTGGCCCGTTTTCTCGGGCACAGCGCTTGACGCGGGAGGACGCTCAATGACGAACACCCACCCCCTCATTCAGGTCAAGAACCTCGACCTTCATTTTGGCGCCTTCCACGCCCTCAAGAACGTCTCGGTGGACTTCCATGCCGGCGAGCTGATCGGATTGGTCGGCGACAACGGTGCCGGAAAGACGACGCTGATCCGCGTACTCTGCGGCATCTACGCGCCCAGTTCAGGAGAGGTCTTTTTCGACGGCAAGAAGATCGAGAAGTTTCACCCGAAGCTCGCCATCGATCAGGGTATCGAGACGATCCAGCAGTCTGTCGGGCTTTGCGACAATCTGTCGATCGCGCGCAATTTCTATCTTGGACGTGAGCCGGTGAAGCGGATCCTCGGCATCCCCTTTCTTGACTTTGCCAAGATGCGGGAGAAGTCGACACGGGTCATCCGGCAATTTGGCCTGCGCGACAACGTCTCGGCCGACGACGAGGTGGAACGCCTTTCCGGCGGCGAGCGTCAATCGGTGAAGATCGGCCGCGCGGTCGAGTTCATGAACCGGGTCGTCATCATGGACGAGCCGACGAACCACCTGTCGGTGCGCGAGCGCGAGCATGTCAACGAGCTTGCGGTGCAGCTCAAGGAGCAAGGTCTGCTCGTCATCTACATCACCCACGACATCTTTCAGGTGCACAAGCTCGCCGACCGCGTCGTAATCATGGAGAACGGCGCCAAGGTCGCCGATGCCTCGACTGACGCGATGACGGCGGAAGAACTCGAAGAGGTCATCCGGCAAGGCGGCCGCCTTGTCGAGAAGCGGGAGGCAGTCTGATGACACTGTCGATCGCCAAACCCCTCATTCGGCGTCATGCGGAAATAGGCATCTTTCTGATCGGCGCGATTCTGGTCGTGATATTCGCCTCAACGTCGGACGGAAAATGGGCCAATCTCTACAACATCGGCACGATCCTGCAGGTGACCGCGACGCTCGGGCTGATGAGCCTCGGCGTGGCCTTGGTGATAGGCACGGGCGAGATCGACATTTCCGTCGGCTCGACCTTCGGCATGGGTGCGCTCGCCTATCTCTGGCTCGCCGCGCACGTTGACCCCTCGCTTGCCGCCGTGGCCGCGGTCGCTGTCGGCGCCGCAATCGGCCTGATCAACGGACTGCTCGTCACACGGACGGGGACGCCGTCCCTGATCATCACACTCGGCACGTTGATGATCTTCCGCGGCATTGCGATCGCATTGACCGAAGGATTTTCCTTTTCCGTCCCCTATGCGGCGCGCAAAGGCTGGGCTTACTTCGGGCTCGGGGGAGGCGAGTTCCTCGGTTTCAACACTGCCCTTTACTGGCTGATTATCGTGCTCGTCATTCTGATGGTCATGCTGAAGGCGATGCCGTTCGGCAACCGCCTGCTCGCGGTCGGCGGCTCGGCCGAGAGCGCCCATTCCCGCGGCGTGCGGGTCAGTCGGATCAAGCTGTCGGCCTTCGTCCTTTGCGGCGTCCTTGCCGCTTTCGCCGGAACGCTCGAGGCCGGCAAGCTCGGCTTCGCGGACGGTTCGATGGGCCGCCTGATGGAACTGCAGGCGATTGCCTCCTGCGTGCTCGGCGGCTGCCTGCTCGCCGGCGGGCGAGTGTCCTTGATCGGGGCACTGATGGGCGCTTTCGTGCTGTCCTCGATCCAATCCTATCTCGTCGTCACGGGCGTTCGTCCGCAATGGTTCATATTGATCCTGGGCCTCATCGTGGTGATCGCCGCCTATGGCGACCGGTCGCTGCGTCAGTGGGCACTTCGGAAATAGAGGTCTTAAATGTCTGTCAGAATAGCGATCATCGGCGCGGGTATCATGGGCGCCGACCATGCCCGGATTGTCTCCGAAGACCTGCCAGGGGCAACCCTTCAGGTGGTGTGCGATGCCTCATCGGAGCGCGCCCGAAAGGTTGCGGAGGAGTGCGGCGCCGCTGACGTCTCCTCCGACCCGCTCGAGACGATCAAGCGCGGGGACATCGATGCCGTGCTGATCGCCAGCCCCGACGAAACCCATGCGTCGCTGTCCCTTGCTGCTATCGAGGCCGGCAAGCCGGTGCTGTGCGAAAAGCCGTTGTCGCAGAGCTCGACGGAGTGCCTCGACGTGATCGACGCAGAAGTGTCGCGCGGTCGTCAGTTCGTCCAGCTCGGCTTCATGCGGCGCTTCGATCCGTCATACCGTGACATGAAGGCATTGCTCGACGACGGCTCCCTTGGCGGCGCGATCATGATGCACAACTTCCACCGCAACGTCGAAGCGCCAGCGAACTTTACCGGTCAGATGGCGATTTCCAATTCCGCACCGCATGAATTCGACGTCGCGCGTTTCGTACTCGGCGCCGACTACAAGGCGATCTCGGTTTTCCAGCCCGCAGGCATCGACGCATTGAAAACCGGCGCGCCGGTCTTCATGGTTCTCGAAACCGACAAAGGACAGCTCGTCAACATCGAGATCAATAATAACGCCGCCTACGGCTACGACGTTCGTGGTGAACTGATCGGCGAGAAGGGATCGATTTCCCTGAACGCACCTGTCTACACGCGCCACAACGGCGAACTGATGGCCTACGAGCGTTATGCGCCCGATTGGCGCCCGCGCTTTGCCGAGGCCTACCGACTGCAGAACAAGGCGTTTCTGAACTTCGTGCGAACCGGCGTTTTCCCGCTGATCGCCTCCGACGCCTGGGATGGTTATTGCGCCGCCGTCGTCGCCGAGGCCGGCGTTGAGGCGCTGCGCAAGGCCGAGCGCGTTATGATCGCAAGGGCGGAAAAGCCGTCCCTGTACAACCGATAAAAGGACAGAGACATGAAACTTGGCTTCGTTTCCGACAGTCTTGGCGGCCTGACCCTCGATGCGCTTCTCGACGATGCCGCTCGCCTGGGCGTCTCGGGTGTCGAGGTGAATACCGGGGGATGGTCGACAGCACCGCATTTCGACCTTGTGACGATGAAGGCGAGCGCCGATGCCCGCCGCAGCTTCATGAAATCCTTTGAGAGCCGCGGGCTTGAGATCATCGCGCTCAACGCCAACGGCAATCCGCTGCATCCGACCCAGCCGCAACAGGGCGAGTGCCTCAAGGACACGATCCGTATCGCCGGCGAGATGGGCATCAAGACGGTCTGCGCCATGTCGGGCCTTCCTGCCGGCCGCGCTGGCGACCTGATGCCGAACTGGGTCGTGTCCTCCTGGCCGCCGGAGACCCAGGAAATTCTCCGATACCAATGGGAGGAGAAGCTGTTGCCGTTCTGGACGGAGATCGCGGCGCTCGCCAGGGAGAGCGGCGTCGAGCGCATCGCGCTGGAACTGCACGGCAATCAATGCGTCTACAACGTTCCGTCCCTTCTGAAGCTTCGGGCCGCCATCGGTCCGGTGATCGGCGCCAACCTCGATCCGTCGCATCTGTTCTGGATGGGGGCCGATCCGCTCGTCGCCGCCGAGGCCCTTGGAGAAGCGGTCTATCACGTCCATGCCAAGGACACGATGCTCAACGCCCCTATCCAGGCGACGACCTCGCTCCTGGAAAACGGCTCGCTGATGAACGTCCCGGCGCGTAGCTGGTCTTACATCACGCTCGGCTTCGGCCACGGCGAGCAATGGTGGCGGCAATTCTGCTATCGGCTCAAGATGGCGGACTATGACGGCTGGCTGTCGGTCGAACATGAGGATGTGCTGCTCAATAGCCTCGAAGGGTTGGAGAAATCCGTCGCCCTGCTCAAGGGGGTGATGCCCGTCGCGCCAAGCGACTTCAAACCGCAGGCAATCTGACGCTCGAACGACGCACCGGCGCGATCCGAATCCACCTCGCCATCGCTAGTAAAGGAATGCGGTTATGAGCGCTGACATAGTCCCCCCAACCCCTCCCGTTCACGTTCGTCGCCTGCGCCGAGATGGTGTCCGTTCGCTCCCATCCTCGGACGGGTGAAGCAGTTCGCCGAACTCGGTTTCCTGGCATGCTTCGCGGCGTACGTTTGGACACGAGCGTCAAACCCTTGGGAATTAGAGGGCGGCCGGTGTCGCTCACATCTGGAGAACAGCGACAATGCGAGATTGGCACGACAGCGCACCACCAAGCAGCCTTTCGGAGCTGAAGTCGATGATTGCCTCGAGAGAGATCGTCTTCCCAGACCAGCTTGAACGGGTTATCCGCCACGCGCTTCTCACGCCGGAACTAATTGCTTTTGGTAGTTCCAACTCGGTGGCGCTTGCCTGTTCGGTGTCTCCGACAACCGTCGTTCGGCTCGCCGGCTTCCTCGGCTTCGAGAACTTTCGAGACCTTCGAACCTTATTTCGCGAGCATTTGCGGAGACGTGCCGCACGAGTGGCGCCCGGCACAGCCGGATAGCCTCTTCACAGGAATCTGCGGTGGAATGTGAGGTAGCCGCTTGGCGGATGTAACCGGTGCCTATTAGCGCGATGGCCGCTGTTGGGCACATTCCGATCTCATCGGCCGAGACAGCCGAACTTCCGCCCACTGCGCCGCATCCTTGATGATCCAGGCGGGCGGCGCAACTGATGGCAAGTCGGTCCATCGGAAACATGCGCAGTCTTATTAATTAGATCGCCCCGCTCATAACGAGGGGAGCGTGTGCTGGAGCAAAGAATGGTCTTCGGTTACCGTCCCCGGCCCTCGATCTCCTTCGTTCTTTCTCTCGACACTCTCATCTTTTCCCACTCCGTTCGCTACTGAAACGACCTACGTCGTGGCTCTTGATCTTGTGATCGCGCCCTGTTCGATCCAGCAAAATTCCGCTTGACATTTTTTATGATGGTAATCATGTATCAATTTACATGATCACCATCATCAAACCTCTGAAGCGGCTGAAAGCCACTTCTCTGTTTCAATATCCGGCCCGAGCCGGACGATGGAGCAACCAATGACAAGTCCTCTGCGCAACGTCGGATCGGCTGCGCGCTACATTGATGCGCCCAATTTCTCCATCAAGGTGGGGGGAACGGCTTTTGCCTATCGAGACCTGGGCCCCTTGGGTGGCGTGCCACTCATTCTCCTCAACCACTGGGGGGCAGTGCTGGACAATTTCGATCCCCGGATTGTTGATGGCCTCGCGAGCAAGCATCGTGTTATCGCGACCAACTACCGCGGTATTGGTGCGTCGGGCGGAACGGCGCCTGTGACCATCGACGACATGGCGCGCGACGCGATTGCCCTGATCCGGGCGCTGGGATTCGAGAAGGTCGATCTGCTTGGCTTTTCCCTCGGGGGGTTCGCGGCGCAGGATGTTGCGCTCAAAGCGCCGGACCTCGTGCGAAAACTCATCCTTACCGGTACTGGTCCGGCGGGCGGCAAAGGCATAGACAAGGTGGGGGCGGTGTCCTGGCCGCTTATTATCAAAGGTCTGCTGACACTGCGCGACCCGAAAACCTATCTGTTTTTCACTTCCACGGCCAATGGTCGACGCGCCGCGGAAGCCTTCCTGAGTCGGTTGAAGGAACGCAAAACGAGCAGAGACAAGGGGCCGACTCCCCGCGCTTTCCTGCGACAGCTCAAGGCGATCACTGCATGGGGACGGCAGGCGCCACAAGATCTCGGAAGCATTCGGATCCCGGTGCTGATTGCGAATGGTGATCAGGACAAGATGGTTCCGAGCAGCAATACCTACGACCTCGCCAGGCGTATCTCGGGCTCGCAGTTGGTGATCTACGAAGACGCCGGGCATGGCGGGATTTTCCAGAACCACGCCGATTTCGTGCGGAAGGTTCTGTCGTTCCTCGGCACTGACGTCACCACAAAACTGCACATTGGAGAGAGCCGATGAAGGCATTCGTTGTCGATAAATACAAAAAGAGAGGCGCCTTGCGCCTGGCCAACGTGTCGGAGCCGGAGTTGCGGGACAATGACGTTCTGGTTCGCGTTCATGCTTCCGGCGTGAATCTGCTGGACTCCAAGGTCAGAGATGGAGAATTCAAGCTCATTCTGCCCTATCGCCCGCCCTTCGTTCTCGGTCACGACGTGGCCGGGAGCATCGTCCGGGTCGGTTCGAAGGTCCGGCGATACAAGCCGGGCGACGAGATCTATGCGCGGCCGCGCGACCACCGGATCGGGACATTCGCAGAGTTCATTGCGATGAATGAAGCCGACGTAGCGCTGAAGCCTAAAAACCTTAGCATGGACGAGGCCGCCTCGATTCCGCTGGTAGGTCTGACCGCATGGCAGGCGCTGGTCGAGATGGGCAAGGTGAAGCCCGGCCAGAAGGTCTTCATTCAGGCCGGCTCCGGTGGAGTGGGGACTTTTGCGATACAACTCGCCAAGCATCTCGGCGCGACGGTTGCGACGACGACGAGTGCGAAGAATGTTGATCTGGTCAAGAACCTCGGGGCGGACGTGGTTATCGACTACAAGACGCAGGATTTCGAGAAGGTTCTCTCAGGCTATGATCTCGTCCTGAACAGCCAGGACACCAAGACGCTCGAAAAATCCCTTCGTGTCTTGAAGCCGGGTGGCCACCTCATTTCGATATCAGGTCCGCCAGACCCGGAGTTCGCCAAGGACCTGAGATTGAATCTGTTCCTGAAGCTTGTGATGCGCCTGCTGAGCCGAGGGGTCCGAAGAAGGGCAAAGAGGCTTAGCATCCGTTACTCGTTCCTGTTCATGCGTGCGCAGGGTGAACACTTGAGCGAGATCACCTCCCTGATCGAATCTGGCGTGATCCGCCCAGTGGTCGACAGGATTTTCCCGTTTGAGAAGACCGGGGACGCCTTGGCCTATGTGGAGACCGGGCGTGCGAAAGGCAAGGTTGTCATCGTGGTGGGGGAATAGATCTCATAAACCTTATCCGACGTGCGATGCCATATCGCGGCATCGCAGCCTACGGATGCGACCAGAAACGCTGGGAGCGGTGGGGCAGGAATCGACGGAGCATGGGAAAGGTTCAGAGGAACGCCCCTATGCTGTTTCCGGGATCGCGGCGGTGGATCGGTTCAGACCGTCATCGAGCCACGCTCGGGTCTCCTTCAGAATTTCGTCCGATAAGGCGGGATCTGTGGTCGTTCGAGCGAGTATCATCGCTCCGACCATTGCAGAACAGCTTCCGATGGCCTCGCGGCGCCGATCGGTCTCGTCCAACCCAGCCAGTTTCTCGAATATCCAGTCTATCTGGGCACGCACGCCATCCGTTACTGCCGAACGGGCCTCTGATGCCTGGCGAAGCGTGTCCGCCGCAAGCCCGGCAATGGGGCAGCCTCCGGCGGCGTTGTCCCGATGGCGCGGCGATAGATACTCATCCAGGAAGGCGCGAAGGTCGAGCGAGGCGCCCTTGCGAGTACCGATTGCGTGGCCGAGAGCATGCACGATCAAGTCATCTTTGGAATCGAAGTGACCGTAAAATCCGCCGTGCGTCAGCCCCGCAGCCTTCATGACCTCTGCGACACTGACGGCCTCGAAGCCCTTTTCCCGGAACAGCCGACTCGCGACCTCCAGGATCCTTTGGCGATTCTCGGCCATCTGTTCTCGGCTCACTTTCATTTCAAAAATTCTCCATCGCGGCTGTTGACTTTTTCATGATGTCAATCATGTTAATACAGCAATCATTATTGTCATCATGAATATAGCAGTACTTCGAAAGAGAACAAGATCATGGCTGAAAATCCCTCGGTCCTCATCACCGGAGCATCCTCTGGCATC
This sequence comes from Sinorhizobium sp. 8-89, assembly GCF_030124325.1. Classification (GTDB taxonomy): domain Bacteria; phylum Pseudomonadota; class Alphaproteobacteria; order Rhizobiales; family Rhizobiaceae; genus Sinorhizobium. Next base: position 171,821 of record NZ_JASKLR010000001.1, on the reverse strand, counting down.
GGCGCTACGTATGCCGACCGTTTCGCCCGACGCGGACACAGCCTTGTGCTGGTCGCGCGCGACAAGGAGCGGCTGGAAGTGAATGCCGCACGATTGCGCAACGAGACCGGTGTTGCCGTCGATGTGCTTCAAGCCGACCTCACCAGGCCCGTCGAACTCGCGACGGTGGAAGCCCGACTGCGCGACGACCGCCGTATCGGGATCTTGGTGAACAACGCTGGAGCTAGCGTTGGCGGAAGCTTTGTCGAGCAGGCAACCGACGATGTCGAGCGGATTGTCTCTCTCAACACCACCGCGCTCGTCAGGCTTGCCAGCGCCGTTGCGCCGCGTCTCGCCGACGCTGGCGAAGGGGCGATCATCAATATCGGCTCGGTGGTCGGAGTTGCGCCGGAGTTCGGCATGACAGTCTATGGCGCGACCAAGGCGTTCGTCTTGTTTCTGTCTCAGGGCCTCAACCTCGAGCTTGTCCCCAAGGGCGTCTACGTTCAGGCGGTGCTCCCTGCTGCGACACGCACCGAAATCTGGGAGCGCTCGGGCATCGATATCAATGCCATTCCCGCAATGATGGAAGTGGGCGAACTGGTGGATGCGGCGCTGGCTGGTTTCGACCGTCGCGAAGCCGTGACTATCCCTCCACTTCACGATGCTGCCCAGTGGGACGCCTATCAGGCAGCGCGACAAGCCATGCTTCCGGGCTTCGGACAAAGTCGCGCTGCCGAGCGTTACCTGGCAGCGCTTTGAGAGACTTCGAAGCCGACCTCCACGAACGCAATGCAGATCAATGGCGCTCAGGACGTTTCAGGCGCTTCCGCACCAAAGCAGATGAAAAGGTGATACATGACCAGCAAAACACTCTTTGAGCCCTATTCTCTCGGCTCGATGACTCTCGCCAACCGCGTCGTCATGGCGCCCCTCACGCGAAATCGCGCTGGCCGGGAGTTCGTCCCAGGCGATCTTGCCACAGAGTATTACAGCCAGCGCGCCTCCGCCGGCCTGCTGATCTCCGAGGCGACACAGATTTCGCAGCAAGGCCAAGGCTATCAGGATACGCCCGGCATCTATTCGCAGGCGCAGATTAATGGCGAGCGACGAACAGGGTGCGGACAGGCACAAGGACAAGGCTCTTTACGAACACTACTGCGAGTATCCCGGCTGCACCAAATGGGGCGGTTTCGGTTTCGCTGCCGGCAAGGACGAGCCACGCTGGTTTCGCGCAGCGCGAGGGAGGCGCCGAGGCGCTCGCCAACCAGTTCCCCCGTTATAACGGCGCGCCGACGCTCTACTACCCGATCATCATCCGCGACGTGATCCGCGATCCCGACGTCTTCGGACCGTCTTCGTCAGCGCGCGATGGGGCCTGATACCGTACTGGATGAAGCAGACAAAACCCGGCCGGCCACCGCCGATCAACGCGCGCTCAGAGGGCATCTCCACAAACGGCATGTTCAAGGCAGCCTATCGTAGCCGCCGCTGCCTGATCCCGATCGACGGCTTTTTCGAGTGGAAGGACATCTTCGGCACAGGCAAGAACAAGCAGCCTTACGCAATTGCCATGAACGGGGGAGCCCTTCGCGCTCGCCGGCATCTGGGAAACCTGGCGCAATCCAGCGACCGAGGAGGATATCCGTACCTTTTGCGTGATCACCTGTCCGCCGAACCACATGATGGCGACGATTCATGATCGGATGCCGGTCATCTTGCACCCCGAAGACTATGAACGCTGGCTGTCGCCAGAACCGGATCCGTACGACCTAATGGAGCCCTTCCCGGCCGAACTGATGACGATGTGGCCGATTGATAGGAAGGTCGGGTCGCCCAAGAACGACACAGCGGACATTCTCGACCCGGTCGATCCGACCACATGAATGGTATCAGCGGCGGCACGGAGCGGGAATGCTCTACTTCTAGAGAGTCTTAACGTGCGGCCGCCGCGCTGGTGCACATCGAGGCGCGGTGCCGGAGCTTGACAAATTCCCGACGCTGAGAAACTAAAGGCTGCTAATGTAATCCTCGCTATCGCTGGTAGCGAAAATTGGGTGGGACCGTCAAAATGAACTTTCTCACCCGGCTTGCCGGCATAATTCGACGCCCGAAATCTTCGGATTTTGTATCCTTTTGGCACGGTCCCATCGACGGACTAACATATGGTTGCCTTGCCTCTTTTCCGTATCACGGCGCCCGGCTTCGGCTATACTCTTACGATGACAAAATCCAAATTCCTCCTGGAATTGATTTGGCTGATGCGCGTGAAATCTGCCCAGATACGAGCTTGATCGGGCGATATATCGCCGATGGAAAAGTGGAGTTCGCGAAATTCTCGAATCTGTTTCGTTATTTGCTAATCAAGCAAACTGGCTGCTGTTGGGTCGACTGCGATCTCCTTTGTCTAAGGCCACCTGAATTTCAACATGATGAGATGGCTTTCGGATATCAGTACCCGAAGGAACATCGGTTCGCGCTTAACGGAGCAGTTCTAAAGCTCCCTCGTGAACACCCTGTCTTGGCGGACTTGATTCAACATGCGCGCGATGTTGTGGACTTGGACCAGGGTTGGGGTGCCATCGGCCCCCAGCTGATCACCGCGAAATTTTATGAGGCCGGACTGGCAGAATTTGCCAGTCCAATCGTCGATTATTATCCGATTCCTCCCGCTCATTTCTGGAAACTGATATTGCCAGACGAGCGGGAAAGCGTTGAAGCAGCCGTGCACGCGTCTAAGCTCCTGCATCTCTGGCATAAACGGTTCGAATTGTCCGGATACAACAAGGACATCGCTCCCCCAAAGGACTCGTATTTGCATGCCGCATTGGATCGCGTCGGCGGATTGGATGGATTCACAGGAATATACGACGGCGATGAACTTAGAGCGCAGCTCGGCCGCCGGCTGCCATCAGCGAGCCACCAACGTTAATTTCCAAGAAGACCTATCATGGCCGAGCAAGCGTCGCAATCAGGCTTGCGATCGCGTCTCTCTGCGCTGGCGACGGTATCCTGTCGAAGTTCCTTGCTACCATCATGGCATCATCGCTCTGTGTAGGAACGCCCACCGTAGCTTCGCCCTGCCAGAACTGGTCACGGCTACAGTTGAGCGCCTTAGCAACAGCAACAGCGCGTCTTAATCAAGAGTGATCACCCATTTGGGTGATCGACGGAAACAAGCTATTCTGCTAATTGTGACAACGTATAATTGCCCGTAATGCGTCTATTTTATTCATACCAATAATCATTTTGGCCGGAGACTCCCGGCCCCCGGAGGAAACCATGGCTACAGTTACGTATCATTTCCCAGGCGGACTCTATCCTAGCCAATATAACCCGCCTCTGAGCGGCGTCAGCGTTAATCCGACTTTCGGCGAACTCGTGGATATGAGCGAGTCGGCCCGGTCGACTACCACCAGCACAGACGTGCTTTATCGCCTGGATAACGGTCTCAAGTTGAAGCTGGTCGGCACGGGGTTCAGCTTCAGCCCGAGTGGTGACGCTATAGGCGGTACGATCACCTCCATCCAAGTCCTCCTGAACAACGGAACAACCTTAGTGCAGACCTTAAGCGGTCTCAGCCTATCTCTCGAAGACTTTCAAAATTCCGCAGCGGGATTCGACAACCTTGAATTTGAGGAATGGCTTTTGAGCCGCGCCGATACAATCAACGGCTCTGCGGGGCACGACAATCTATCCGGCCACGCAGGCAACGATATTCTCAATGGCAATGGTGGCGACGATTTCATCACCGGAGGAGACGGCGACGACACCTACGATGGCGGAACCGGGCATGACGTTCTCAGCTTCCAGGACACCTACAATTCTCCCTTGGCCACGAACGGAATCAATCTGAACACCGCGACCGGAACGGTAGTCGACCAATTCGGGTTCTCGGAAACATTCCAGAATTTCGAAGAATACAGAGGTACCCAGTTCGCGGATACGATGATCGGGTCATCGGCAAATGAGACTTTCATGGGCCTGGGTGGGCGCGATACGTTCAATGGTTGGACGGGCACTGATCTTGTCAGATACGACCGGGATGCTCAGTTCGGCGGGAACTTAGGAGTTAAGGTTGACCTCGCGGCCGGCACAGCAAGAGACGGTTTTGGGCGCGAAGACACCCTGGTCAGCATCGAGCATGTGCGCGGCACCGATTTCGTGGATTCGATAGTTGGCAATTGGGCGGCAAACATTCTCAGGGGTTTCGCCGGCAACGATTGGATCAATGGCGGCACCGGGTCCGACACCATGCGGGGCGGCAAAGGTAACGACACCTACAGCGTGGACCGGACCGGAGATATTGTTGATGAGAGCGCCGACAGCGGTTCCGGGATCGACACGGTTCGGTCGACGGTATCATTCAATCTCGGAAACGCAACGGCAGTCAAAGGTAGCGTCGAGAACCTAGTTTTGACCGGCACGTGGAATGTTAGCGGTACCGGAAATGGCTTGAACAATTCGCTGTCCGGAAACTCCGGCAACAATAGTCTAAATGGCGGCGATGGCGACGACCTAATCAATGGAGATCTCGGCAACGATATCTTGACCGGCTCTGTCGGTCTGGACACGTTCCGCTTTACTACTGCCCTCGATGAAACGACCAACGTAGACACCGTCACGGACTTCATCGTTGCCGATGATACGATACAGTTGCAGGGTTCCATCTTTACAGCAATCCTGGGAACAGGAACGCTCACCGAAGTACAGTTTGTCGCGAACGCAACCGGCACTGCGGAGACAGCCGAAAACCGGATAATTTATGACGTCAACACCGGTGAACTGTATTACGACAGCGACGGCAACGGTGGAGGCGGAGCAGTGCATTTTGCGACATTAGGCAACAATCTCAGCATGACCGCAACCGATTTCTTTGTCGTCTAGTCTGCCGGTATCGTACACACACAGCGCCTCGCAACTGGGGCGCTGTGTTAGTTCTGTGACAGGCTCTCGCGAACCCAATCAGCGCCGCAGCTGCGCGCCGTCGCACTGGCCTTTAGCCGCATTGTAAAGCACATGATCAGCCAAACAGACGCTTTTGGCGCCCGAAGCCTTCCATTTGCAGTTGCACGTCTCAAGCATGACTAACACATAATCCAGTGAAATATTGTCATTGATATTCTAGCCGCCCCTCGTCGCCCGCTTCGGCGCTTGGTTCTCCACGATACGATCGACGCGCAGCGTCATCTGGTCTACCGCGTCCTTTACACTGGCGTACGTTGTGTTGCTGACTTCGGATCATGCGCGCTTGCGAGCGGGAATCTAAATTCCGGCCAAACGAGCACGGTTAGGGCAACGCTCTCCCCGGATGCACGAGCATTCTTAAAACCGCAGTACGAGCCCCAGAATCGGCCCCTGCTGAACAGCGTCGAACACGAACCCGTTGTTGCTATAGTCCACCCCCAGTGCGCGGTAGCCGGCGACCGCCGAAATCGTGTCGCTGAACCGGTAGCCGATCGCCGCGGCGACGTCCCAGTCGAGATCGGCCGACCCGGCACCAATGAGCCCCCACCCCGTCAGGTAGATTTCAGGTGTCAGCGAATAGGTTCCGCGAAAGCCGGCCAAGCCGTCTACCCACGTTGCGCTATCACTTCTGGAGCGCCCATCGAGAAGGCCGCCGTGGAAGGAAAGCTCGCTTTCAACGGACCAGACGCGGAGGCCGCCGACGATGTCCAACCGAGCTGTATCGCTCTCGAAGACAGAGTATCCCGCGCCGAGCAGCCCGGCGAAGGTTTCCGATGTGAGCTCGACGTCGGTCGCAAGAATACCTCTTGGTGTGCCCGCCTGCCCCGAAATCTTCGTATACATGACATCAGCGAAGATGCTGTACGGACCGTTGCGGGCTTCGCCTATCGCCATCGCACCGAACTCGAGGTGGTCGAAAATGTCGCTGAACCTGGCATCGACATCCACCGCCGGCAGCCCGAACTGCGCAACGTCGCCCGACAAGCCGGCCGCCCAGAAATAAGGGGCGAAGGAAAAGGTCCATCCGCTTTCGGTGGTCGTCTGCTGAAGCTCCGGCGTCATCGGCGAATAAATGTCCGCGGCTTTGACCGTGCCGGCAACGAGGCAAGTTCCGATTGCCGCTAGAGTGCGAACGATGCAAATCTTCATGATATCTCCCTGTGACGATCGCTGTTGCGAGCCACCTCTGTTGTAGGCCTTCGTTCAACCCGGCGGAGGACCGGGCTGATCAAGTGTACTCGGGATGCCGTTGTCTGCAGCCTATTGGTTGCAGTTTCCGGACCTCGCCTGGCTCTCCTTCCCGCACGCAATGGCCGCCGTGTTTGATCTCGCTCCGCCGGATGGTCCGACGAGTGTCTCGACATGGTGAGCGTAATTCTGCCGTGTGTTCTGATCCACGATGGCAGTAGGGGCGGCAACGACCAGGCCCGCAGCGGTTCCGACGGTGTGCGCGGCCCCGGCGGTCGCCGCCACGATATGGTCGCCAAGCCCCAAGCGACTGTCGGTCAAGGTTTGGCCGCTGGACAGGCGACTGCCAATCAGTTGCACGATTTCAGGCGACTCCGCGAACTTGGTGTGGTGCAGATTGTCGCCTGCCTTGATTTTGGTGAGATCGACGACGGTGATCCCATTCGCCGCCAGCTCTTCCTTGTAGGGCGACTGCTCCGGATCGATTGCTCCCAACCGGGAGACATTGCCCCAGACGCGCCGAGAAACGGCGAGTGCCCGGTCATCGCGCGAGACGAAGAGGGTGAAGCGCGGTCGTTGCTCGCCCATGTCGGCGATCTGCGAACCGAAGACGTCGACGTCTACGTCCGGCGCCGCCAGCATGACATTCTTGAACTTTGCCGGCAGCCCGTCATTGCGAATGGCCATCTGGCGCAAGGATTCCAATGCCAGCCAATTGCCCATCGAATGCGCCAGGATCGATACTTCCTTAACCTCGGGATCACGCGCCAGATACTGGAACAGGCGTTCGACGGCGTTGCGGGTGTAGTTGGTGCTTTCGCGATCGTAGCCATAGGCCAACAGACTCCCGCGTGACGGCCACGTCGCGAGCACCGGCACGCTGCGCGCCCCCGAGTCGTGCACGATCTGCGCGAAGCGGAAAACAGCATCCTCGAAGTGGTTGTTGAACCCATGGATAAAGACGAGAACGCTGCCGTCCGGGCTCTTGCGCACATGACTGTTCAGCCATTTCTCGGCCGCACCGCGATCGACTTCCGCGGCCTTCAGCGTTGCGAAATCAGTCCCCGGATCCGGCGGGAGCTTGCGTGGCCAAGCGACTTCACCCGCCTTGCGTGCGGTCTCAGGCGGAATCGACACTGTAATTTCCGCGAATGTCGGGCTGAGCGCGCGCTCGCCGCTGAACATCTCGCCCGGCTTTTCCGCCCGGCTTCGGGTCGTCGTGACCAGCATCTCGACTTGAGCGGCTGACGGATTGGCCGCTACCGGCTCGAGGACCCCTGTCGGGCGGCCCGCACATGCGGAGAGCACCGTGACGCTCATGGCTACGACGCACGGCAACAGCGGCCATGATGGTGGTCCTCCGACCTTGGCGTTCCGGGAGAAGTGCCGCGTCAATTCAATGACTCCTGTTCAACACGCCGGCGGAAAGAGGAGCGGCAAACGAAGAGTTTGCCGCTCCAAGGCTTCAGCATCACCTTCGACTGAAACCGGTGCTCACTTCAAGTATTCGACCTTCAGACGTTCGATCTTGCTGTTGAAGGCGAACGGCTTGCGGTCAAAGTATGCGAGGGAGACTGGAGAGTAGCTGTCTCTCCCCACGTCGAAGGCGTCATTGGCGGTAAAAGCGAGCGGAGCGGAGCGCGGCACACGCCCTTTCGCCACCTCTTTGCCATCGATGCGAATAAGGACGTCCAGCGGTGCGTCGCGATTGCTGCCGGCTCTGCGTGTTTCGACCTCTATGTTGACCTTGCCGCTTGGCAACGGTTCGGAGGATTCAAGACGTGTCCGCTCGATCTCGAACAGATTGTACTCGTAGGTGAGCTTGCCGTTCTCGACCCACAAAGCGACGCCACCCGAAAAGGCACCCAATGCGTAGAGCACGCCCTCCGAGTCCGGCTTCAGTTCCGCCTCGATGGTTACAAGGTTGCTGCGGGCTCCAACTTTCGGCGCCGTGAATTCGGGAACACCGACGACGTCCTGCGTGAACTGGAACTCGGTCGCGGGATTGGACGGCGCATCCTCCGGATGGAAGACAGCAGACCATAGCCCTCCCCCGACGGGAAACACCTTGTTGGCTTCGGCCTGCACGCCAAACGCCTTTTTCAGTTCCTCGATTTTTTCGGGATGGTCGGCCGCGACGTCCTTCGCCTGCGAGTAGTCCTTGCTGAGATCGTGAAGTTCCCAGACGTCATTGTCCGGCGACCATTTGAAGATGGCGGGATCAAAGCCGGGAGTCCATGGTGTACGGGGCCCGAAGACGGATGCGATCCACTCGTCCTGATAGATGGCACGGCTGCCCATGATCTCGAAGTACTGCTCCCTCTTCTGCCCCGCAGCCTCAGGAGAGTCGAAGGTATAGGTCATGCTGACACCATCGAGGGGGTCTGGGTGATGCCGTCCACGAGCTTCGGCGGCTGGATGTCCAGAACGTCGTAGATGGTGGGCACGATGTCGTTGAGATGATGAAACTGAGAGCGCGGTTTCTTGTCCGGCTTGATTCTGCTCGGCCAGGAGACCACGAGCGGCGTTCGCGTTCCGCCGAAATGGGCAGCGGCGAGCTTGGTCGACCGATGCGGCGTGGAACCGGCCCAGGCCCAGCCGGCATGATACATATTGTCGGCCTTGGGCGATCCGAGAACGTCCATCCCACCCAATTCATTCATCGTGCGGATGTGATCCTTGATTTCCGTAGCGATGCCGTTCTGCGCCAGAAGCTCGCTGATCGTGCCGTTCTGGCCTTCCGCGCTGGACCCGTTGTCGCCCCAGACATAGAAGATGAGGGTATTGTCGCGAATTCCCAGTTCATCGAGGGCCTCGAGCAACCGTCCGGCCTGAGTGTCCGCATGTTCGGTATACCCTGCGAAAACCTCCATCAGCCGGCGCTGGAACGGCTTCTCGTCTTCTGGAATGTCCTTCCATCCCGCAAGCGTATCAGGACGGGGCGTTAGCTCCGTGTCCCCCGGAATCCATCCGAGTTGTTTTTGGCGGGCATAGATGCGCTCTCGCATGGCATCCCGGCCGTCATCGAATTTGCCTTTGTACTTGTCCGCCCACTCCTGGAAGACGTGATGCGGACCATGCGCAGCGCCGGGCGCCCAGTACATGAAGAAGGGCCGGTCCGGCGTCAGCGCGTGCACCTGCTTCACCCACGATACCGCCTTGTCGGTCATGTCCTCGGTGAAGTGATAGCCTTCCTTCCCGTGGGACGGGTCGACGCGAACGGTGTTTTCGACAACGGCGGGTTCCCACTGCGAGGATTCCCCGGCAAGAAAACCGTAGAAATAATCGAACCCGATTCCTTCGCCAGCGGGCCAGTCCGTGTACGGCCCGACGGCGGTCGTTTCATTGGCCGGGGTATTGTGCCATTTGCCGAAGGCTGCGGTCGCGTAGCCATAATAGCCAAGGACTTTCGCGGCGGTTGCGGAGGTGCGTGGTATCCTCCCGGTATATCCGTCCCAATCGTTTTCCAACTCGGCGATCTGGCCATTGCCCACGCGATGATGGTTGCGCCCCGTCAGCAATGCCGCCCGCGAGGGGGAGCACATGGCGGCATTGTGGAAGCGATTGTAGGACACGCCGTCTTCCGCAAGACGGCTCAACGTCGGCGTTTCGATCACTCCGCCGAAGGTGTCCGGCAACGCCGGGCCGACGTCATCGAGCATGATAACGACGATATTCGGGGCGTTCGCGGGAAGGCGCGGCTGCGCAGGCAACGGGCTGTAGGTGGACTGAGCTATCGTCGGGCCGGCTTTGCTCCCTGAAGGCTTCGGCGGAAAAGGCAGTGATTCCTGAGCCATTGCGGGAGCGCTCAAAAGAAGGAGCGCCGTGCTCACTCCCAACCAACGTGTTCTCGCGTGCTTAGGTGACTTCATGCGATTCTCCTGGTCTGACAACACATCTGAAGCCCACGTGACATGTCGAGGTGTCTATAGGCTCGGCATGCCGCGCTGCGGGACGATAGCGGCGGCAGTAGTTGGGCGCACATAGATGCGATCCGCCCTTCAACACCTTGCGCGGAATTCGTATCTCGGGCTGCCAGGGATCATGGCTGTCGGTTTCGCGCCCGCCGCGCGGGTTTCTGGGAATACAGCACGCCTTCGAGGGGTCTGCCTCGTGCCGCGGCGAAAACCAGTCGGACGTCCACTCCCAAACGTTCCCGATCATGTCGTAGAGGCCGTATCCGTTCGGCGGGAAGGCTTTGACCGGAGAGGTGCGCGAATAACCGTCCTCAACGTCATTGGCTATCGGGAAGGCCCCCTGCCAGGTATTGGCCAGATGACGTCCGGCGGGGATAAATTCCGAGCCCCAAGCATATTCGGCGCCATCGAGGCCGCCTCTGGCAGCAAACTCCCACTCAGCCTCCGTTGGAAGATCCTTGCCCCTCCACCGCGCGTACGCGAGCGCGTCATGGTAGGAAACATGAACGACAGGATGGTCATCCAATCCTTGGATGTTGCTTCCGGGGCCGTAGGGCTGACGCCAGCAGGCTCCCTCTAGAAAGGACCACCATCGAGTCCAGTCTTGCAGGTCAACGGCCCCGTTCGGCTGATGCAATACCAATGAACCGGCATACAGCATCTCCGGTAAAATACCGGGGTAGTCCCGTGGATCAGGAGGAGATTCCGAAAAGGTGCGATAACCGGTCGCTTCAACAAACTCGGAAAACTCGGCATTCGTCACAGGCGTTTCATCGATTAGAAAGCCATCGACACGAACGCGATGCACCGGCCCCTCTTCGGGATAGTGTGCGTCGGACCCCATTGAGAAGGTTCCGCCCTCGATGAAGATCATGCCGGCACGCGCGCACCCAGCAATGCCGGTTCGGTGAGCCGCTTCCAAGGTCACGCTTCCCCCTTGCCCCGTGGCGACAACGCGTTCACAACGCTTGGTCACAGCGTTACAATAAGCGCAAGTGCGGCGCTTGCCATTTGATGCCAACTACGGGCAGAAACGGCCTGTTCAAGTAGTCTCGACGGGCACCAGTGAGAGCCGCCGGAAACGCTGTACTTTCGGCGATCTCGATAGCGGGGAGATCAGTCAGTCTTGTTCTGCCCGTTCGGATCTGCCGCAACAAGTCCCGTCCGGCGATAAGCAATTCAAACGAGAATGCAACGAGCGATGGTATCGGTGAGCTTCCAAGGCGAGTGGCGTGGGTGTTCACAAGGCCCGCTGAGGCACAGGGATCATTATCGCTGTATCTCAATCGCACCATGCTTCCGTGTGAGACGTGAGAAATCGGATGGTTGGCTTTTGCAGCCGCCACGGACAGAGCCGCCGCGGCTGCATGCGCGTCAATACAGATATCAACTCACCCTCTTCACGGGCGGTATCGTCCAAGAACCGTCAATGATCGACGGATTGCTCTCGTTGGGCCAATAGAGACGCATCATGAGGATGAATTTTCCTTTGGGCGCCGGGAGCCAATTCGATTCCTTGTCCGCCCCCGGCGTTTCGTGCTGGATAAACAGGTCGATCGAGCCATCCGGATTTGCCTTGAGTGGCTGCCGTGCACTGATCGAGTAGCGATTCAGCGGATTGTCGACAAAGAAGTAGTCCGCATCATACATGGTCAATGACCAGAAGCCCGAAACGGGGGGCGTGAGGCCTTTCTTGAACGTCAGAACGTACTTCTCGGACCCGTTATATGCCCGCTTGATCACTCCGCTGTCGGACTTCAGCGATGTTGGGTAAATCGCATCCTGCGGCCGGTTTGCCCCGAGACCGATCGCGGTGATCAGGGCACGCTGGATATAGTTGGGGCCGTAGATACCGGTCTTCGTCGTGAAGCCCCAGCCATCAATATCCTGCACGTCGCCGCCGCTGAATTTGAAATGCGTCATGATGCGTGCGAAACCGAGCTGCGGCACGCGTTTTACGAACGCCGGATCGAACTTGGTCTTATCGAAGTCCTGGCCAGGAACGATGCCAAGTTCAGCGAGCTTGGCGACCATGGGCGCATCCGCATCGGTCGGCGGATTTCTTTTCAGGAGCTCGGCAAAGAGCGTGAAGTACTCGATGGCGTCCATATTGTTGACCTGCTCGCGAACGGCAGTCTTCATGTCGATCGCCGGATCGACCTTGCCCTTCGGTGGAGTCCAGTCCTTCCCCCATGCGCTCAGAGGATAGAGCTTCACTTCATCCTGCAGCTTATGAACTTCAGCGTAGTCCTCCTGGGTGCCCGTGCAGTAGATGCGTCCAAGCAGCCAAACGATGCTCGTCGGAGACTTATATTGGGTTACGCCCTCCGGGAGCGTCCCCTCCCAACCTGGGCCGGTGACCGCGAACGTCTGGGCGTCCGTGCCCGTGGTGCGTTTTCCGGGGACGTCGAACACCGTCGTCCAGCCATCCAGCATCGGAAACAGGGCATAGCGGTCTTTCAGGTCGGGCAGACTAACCACCCAAGGTTCATCCCCCACATCGAAGAACGCGGTCGTATAGAGGGTGTCGGCGTTGGGCGCCGTCACATCTCGGAACTCGGCGTCAGGATACTGGCGCAACTTGATCAGATGCCCCATGGGGCCACGGCTTCCCTCCGCCTCGGCGACGTTGGTAATCACCCGCCTGGTCATTTCCATTGTCACGAGAGGATATGCATAAATATAGGCCTCCACAGCCAGCGCGAACTCATCGAGCCCTTCCGGCAAATCTGCCACTAACCCTTCTGCGGCCATCGCCGGCGTACCGAGAGACCCAGCTGCCAGCGCCCCAAGACCGGCGGCCGTCAAGTCACGACGCGTAATATCCATGCTATCTCTCCAGCGAAAAATTGAGTTGCGACGCAATGCACCGAGGTCAGTCGATGTAAACGACGACGTAGCGTCCATCGTATGGTTGGTAGTAGACCCCGCCGCAACGCCACACCACGGCACCGTTGACGCTGGTCCTGACGCAGCCGGCTGGCAGCGTCGCGGCATATATCGTGGAGCGGCGGATCACTCGACGCGTGGTACGGCGGGCGACCCCGGCCACACTTCCCGGCGTTATTGGTCGTCCTATGATTGCGTGCGCCTCGGATACGAACGAGCCGAACGGCGTGGGGCCGAGATTGTCTGCCGCAAGTGTGGCCAGACCGGCGATGGCGACTGAAACGACTTTCACCTTGCGCCTCTTCATTGCCCCGCCTCCATTGAAAGCTCGCCGGCGACGTCGGCATGGACGTGCTCAACTTTGTTCGCGTCCGCTGGCGGAGTGAATTTAAACTGCGCTGCTTCGACCGCTTTCGAGCTCCAGTTGCTCAGCCGCAGCGTGTATTGCGGCGCACCGGTCATCCATTTGGTCGTGATGACGTATTTGAGCGGCAATGGCTTGCTGCCCTTGCTGATCCAGATTTGCCAGTCGACGACATCGGTCCTGAAGGCGAGATGATCGCATTCGACACCATTGACGAAGGCCGATCCGACGAGGGTTCCCTCGGTGACGCCGTCGGTAAGGACGGCATAGGGGTCGCTTGCCAACAAGTCCGCTCCCGGAGCATCAAGTTCGGTGGTGGCGCGAAGCTCCTCTGTCGCATCTTCAACGCTGCGGCCAGGACTTTGCAGTTGTGCGTAAGCGTTTGTGATCTGGTCGTGAAGCGATATCGTGTTGCCGTCGAATATCACCTCCGCCCGGGCAAAGGGGCCCATACGCTTCATCCGGAAACCCTTCGCGCGATCGAGCGCGATGGAGCCGGATGCGCTGTACTGGATCTTCTGGCCATCCAGAGTGAGGATTTCCTGATCCGCGTCGTAGTCGACACTAAGGGTGGGCATCGACTTGAGATTTTCGCTTGCCGCAGCGAGGATTCGATCGGCCTCCGGGTCTATCCCATCTCGTGCCGAGACGGGCCATGCAACCGCGCCGACTGCGAGCATCGATATCAGTGTGCACGAGCGCCATGCCGCGCGAGGCCATCTCATCATGCGTCGATTCATTTGCTCACCTAGAGGACTCGTTTCTTTCTGACTTCGCTCGCCGCCCAAGACGGAGGACAGTTCCGGCCCGCTCCGATCAACTTCCCGCGAAGCTCTTCCCAGTCGGTTGCATACTGCTATAGTACTCAACTTACGTCTTGCCTTTTCATGCCAACTTTGCTGCTCGGATGTTACATTCTGCACCCTCGATCAGGGTTAGGGCCTTCCTGACGATGGCGCCCTACCTCGCCAAGAACGATGTTTCGGCCATCGAGTTCTGCGCGCGTCTCGGCATCTCGCCAAACGTGTTCCAGAACGCGGACGGCTGGCTTCCGCGCGCCCGATGCTTCCACATGGCCAACGAGATGGCCGCCCTCCTGGGGGACCCATTCGCCGGCGCGCGTGTCGGGCGCTTGACCGAACTGCGTGATCTCGGCCCATGGGGACAGTCGGTCCTCGCAGCAGAGAATGTGGCTGATGCATGTATGCTCGCGGCAGCCAATGTGTCATCGATCCACCACGGATCGGATATACGCTTCTCGGTGGAAGGCGGAACCGCTCGCATCATCTTCCGCTTCGCTGATCGTTTCGAGTTCGATCCCCGGCATTTCATCTTCGGCAGCCTCGCTGTACTGCGGAAGGTGCCGCTTCTGGCGGGTGAGCCCTCCGCAATAAGGGTTCGGCTGACAGCTTCGAGGACGCGTGGAAGCGAGGCGCTGGAGGAGTGCTTTGGGCCCAACATCGAAACGGGATGCGACCACGATGTGATCGAGTTCGATCGGGAGTTGCTCGACCTTCCTCTGAAAACCCCCGGAAATCGGCCCTCGAAGGTGACGGAGGCACTGGCTGCCGCGACAGAGGCGGCGAAGATGCTCAGCGAAAGGCTGTCCGACGGTCATGAGCTTGGATTGGAGGCCGTAGCGAGACGTCTTGGCATGTCGGCTCGGACCCTGCAGCGGCGCCTGAAGTTTTGCGGTGTTGATTTCGAGGAGTTGCTTGATGACACGCGCCGCAACGAGGCCATCCGGCTGATCTGCGAAGGCGTTCACAGCATGACCGACATCGCCTTTAAGGTGGGCTACAGCGATTCCGCGCATTTCACACGCGCGTTCAAACGCTGGACGGGAGTAGCGCCATCACGCTTTCAGACGGATCGGGAATGACAGGCGGCTCCCTCCAGCGACACGGTCGTGCAGAGGCTGCGGGGTTTTGAACAACCAAACCTTGTCCCAAGCGCAACTGCAGCCCCATCCCTCGCGTCAACGGGCTCGAACTGCTGACCTTTGAATCCGCGCCTGAAGCATCCGTTCCAGGCGATCCATTAGACAACTTTGTGAAACGAGAACGTGTCTTCACGCGCCAGGAAGAAGCGTTCGTGTTGAAAACTCCTTTTTCACCACGCGATACCCCGCTTGGGTGAATGACTCGCCTCCGGATCTGGTCTAATTCACCGGGTGCACAACTTCTAGCCGCACTCGTTATAGGCGAGTCGCGTGGGGCGCACTTGAGGGGACCATGGCCAAGCTGACGTATTTCTTTCCGGGCGGACAATATCCGATGGACTACACGCCATCCGTTGACGGCTTCGATTTCAACCCAATGTTTGCGGACTTAATCAATCTCGAAACCGCCACCCTGGTCGGGACACCGAGCTCGACAACGGGCTCAAACTTCGGATCGTGGGCACGGGCTTCTCGTTCGACTCGGATGGAGCCACGGGCGGCACGATTGCCAGAATCGACCTACTCCAAAACAACGGAACGACGCTCGTCCAGAGGCTCGAAAGCCTGAATTTGTCGCTGATCGCCTTCGAAAACGCGGCGACCTACAACCCGTACCAGCTGGAACAATGGCTGATGAACCGAAGCGATACGCTTGTTGGCTCCGCCGGCGACGACGATATTTTTGGTTGGGGTGGGAACGACACGTTCTCCGGAGGCTCGGGCGACGACTATATGGTCGGAGGACAAGGAAAAGACACCTATAACGGGGGTACGGGTTACGACTACTTGAGCTTCAGCGATGACCCCGCCGCATTCCAGGGCATTGTTCTCGACGCAGCGGCTGGAACCGTGACCGACCCTTATGGGAATGCCGAGACATTCACGAGCATGGAATCGTTCCGTGGAACACAGTTCGCGGACACGATGCGGGGCTCAGCCGCGGATGAAGAGTTCGACGGGATCGGAGGCCGAGACTATATCGACGGTCGGGGCGGCTTTGACGTGATCCGTTTCCATCGTGACGCCGATAATGGCGGCGCGCTCGGTGTCACCGTCAATCTTGCAACCGGCGTCGCCATCGATGGGTTTGGAAAGACCGACAAGTTTGCAAACATCGAAGCAGTTCACAGCACAAGCTTCGCCGACAAACTGACCGGGAACGCCGGCAACAACTTCTTCCGGGCTGAAGCCGGCAATGACTATATTGATGGCGGCCTCGGCGCCGACACCATGAACGGCGGCAGCGGCAACGACACATACGTGGTGAATGAAGCAGGAGATGTAATCGATGAAATCGCCCAGGGAGGAAGCGGCATCGACACCGTTCGATCTTCTATTTCTTTCAGCCTCGTCTCTGGCGCAAGGCTCGTGGGAGCCGTCGAGAATCTGACGCTAGTTGGGACTGGAAACACGAACGCCGTAGGCAACGCCCTCGCAAACGCGCTGGTCGGCAACAGCGCAAACAACATTCTGAATGGCGGCACCGGAAAAGATAAGCTGACGGGCGGCCTTGGAAACGATACGTTCTTCTTCAACTCCACGCCGAATGCTTCTACCAACGTCGATACGATTACCGACTTCAGCGTCGTCAATGATACGATCCGACTGGAGAACGCTGTCTTCACCGCGGTTGTGGGCACAGGAACGTTGACCGCGGCGCAGTTCGTCAAGAACACGACCGGGCTGGCCGCCGACATCAACGACCGAATTATTTACGAAAGCGATACCGGCAAGCTGTTCTACGACAGCAATGGAAATGCCGCCGGAGGATCTGTTCATTTCGCGACTGTAGGAACAAATCTTGCGCTCACCGCTGCGGACTTCTTCATAATCTAATATCGGGCGTGGCTTCGGCCGCGCCCGTAGAAAGACTGAGAACATTGCGAGGCGCGGAAAATAGGCTCCCCAGCCCTTCGCGCCCCAAAGTCAAGGAATGTTCAAACATTTGGTGACACACGACGGGGCAGCAATGCGCATTGCCGTACGTGAGCCCCGCTACTCGGCAGACCTGTATTCCAGCGTGAACACATTCCCGGCGATCTCGTCGGCGAGTGTCTTGGAAAACTCCAGCGGCGTGCAGCCTTGCAGCGCATCGGTCGCCGCGGCGACGAAGGCCTTTCGTTGGGTTGCGTCGCCGGTGACGTTGATGGCGGTCGGTTGCGGGGGGCCCATCAGCGTTCCGTCGCCCCTGAAGCCGAACCTCAGTGTGACGAATGAATTCCTGATACCGGCCGGTGGCGTCCAGCATTTGCTGAGTGCTGCGCCCAGGTCTTCCACGGAATTCAGTGGTTCCGCCCGGACCTGATCCGTTGCGGAAAGGAGAAGCGCTCCGGCAAGAGCCGTTCTGACGATAGCGTTCATATCACCCAACCCTGCGCGGAGCGGAGATGGGCCACGGGATCATCGAGATCGAGGAGATCGCGCATCGTCGGCACGGCCTTCGAAGTGATGTCGACGAGTTGTCCCTCTCCGAGGGTCACAAGATTTGGCCTGCCGATGTTCGCACACCAAACCCGGCCGAAGAAGGTTCCCGTTTCATATGCAGCAGTCATTTCCCCATTCCCGATGCATGCAGCGTCTTTGCCGCATCCAGACGAGCTTTTTTGCAGTTACGATACGTATCTGTAAAGCACCTTTGCGAGACAAATTGTAGCTTGGCCGGCCCGCAACGGAACCTGGCAAGATCTGGAGCGTTTAATATTTTACCGTCGGTCCACCCGGCCACGGCAGGGTCGCAACTATACTTGCGATGGTACGGAGTCCCTCCTTAAGTCACCGCTGATTTAGGGAGCCATATGCCGGCAATTTCTTACCGGCCGGCGATGGATGACGTCCAGAAAGGATGTGAATGCGATGAATCAGCGTGAAGAATTGAAGGACAAGCCGCTCATCGATCCCGTGACGGGCCAGCCGACACCCCGGGACCCCGAGGTAAGCCGGGAACCTGAGACGCGCGGCAGATGGTCGGGCCGCAGCAGTTGGCCGTTGCTGATCATTCTGCTCGCGGGTCTGGTGCTGGCGTTGATTGCCTGGCTGCCTGCGGAATTGACCAGAGATACGGAGGAGGCGACGCCGCCACCGGCAACCTCCGATCAGTCGACGACGCAGCCGGCACCGACCGACCAGGCAACGCCTCCGGCCGGAGAAGCGACCCCCGGGACGCCACCCGCACCGGAAACCCCGGCAGCCCCGGCTACACCACCGGCAACCCCGGCCCCGCAGCCGCAGACCGCGCCGGCACAACCAGCGCAATAAGCTTGGCGAAGCGCGCTAGCAAATACGGGGAGAGCCAGCTCTCCTCGTTTTTCGGCGACGACCGAAGGGGGAGATGAGCGAAATCTCGCTTAGCCTTTGCTGCTCATGGAACAGATTCTCGCCGACATTCTCGTCGCAACGCAGATCCCCTATCCTGTGATCTTCGCCCGGTTCTGCGGCGCTATCCTGTTCGGTGCGCTCATCGGCATCGAGCGGGAAAAGCGGCAGCGGCCGGCAGGGCTCAGGACGCATATTCTCGTCAGTCTCGCCTCATCAATTTTCGCCGTGATCGCTGTCGAAAGCGTGCACATGATGAGCCTTTCGGGGCCCGAAGTGCGGATCGATCCGATTCGAGTCGTGGAGGCCGTCACCGCCGGCGTCGCCTTTCTCGCCGCCGGCATGATCGTGTTCTCGAAGGGAGAGGTCAAAGGGCTGACGACCGGCGCCGGCATGTGGCTCGCCGGGGCGGTGGGGCTTTCTGTCGGCTTCGGCTTCTGGTTTATCGCCGCCTTCGCCGCCTGCGCCAGCCTTGCCGTGCTTTTCATCCTCTGGCGGTTGGAGGTCGCGCTCCAATGGAAGCCGCCGGAGCCGTCCGAAAGCGAGGGCGGCAATGAACACGCCGCCGTCCCGCACGATGCCGCGGCCGTTTCGAAAGAGCCTTAACTGCTGGAAACAACTGATGAATTTCTTGCTTCAGAGCGACCTGCGAAAGATGTTGCGCCTGCACGCGGATCCCTCCGCACAGCCGGCTGTCGAAGTGCCTGCAGCATGGCGACCGCCCTGCGAGCATCCTCAGGCGTTTCGAATACCCGGCCGTCGAGCGGCCAGACGCTGTATTTAACAGCGACAAAACGCAATTGCCCGTTGTCAGGCATCAGTGCGCCGACCGCCTCGCCTGCGAATTCTATCGTCTGCTTGCTCATAGGTGTGAAACTCCCTCGAGGCGGGTCGCGGAGCGACGGGCATTCTTCGCCGCACGCGCTAGCGGACCGAACCCTCGCCTTCAGCCATCAGCGAAACACATGAGCGGGTCTTTGGTTCCACAAGGGACAAAACGGCAGCGCGCTATCCGCGACGGGAGAAACCATCGCGCAGCTTCCAGGCGCAAAGACAGCTCCAGGAGGGACGAACCTCGTATGCGCTGGCTAAGGCCAATAAAGGCGTATTTCAAAGCGTTATGACCGCTTCAGGTGAACGATGAAAGGGTCTAGGCCAGAAAGCGCTCTGGCCGATAGGGCGCGATATCGATCACAGTCTTCTCGCCCGTCATGGCCTCCGCCAACGCACGGCCGGTGACCGGGCCGAGGGTCATACCGTGATGCGCATGACCGAAGGCGAACCAGAGACCTTCGTGCCGGGGGGCCTTGCCGATGATCGGCATCATATCCGGCGTGCAGGGCCGCGCGCCCAGCCACGGCTCCTCGTCGCGTCGCTCGGCCAGCGGGAAGAACTCGCGTGCAACCCTTTCGGCCCGAGTCAACTGCACCGGCGTTTTTGGCGCATCGCGAAGCGCGAATTCGGCACCAGTCGTCAAGCGAATGCCGCGCAGCATCGGCGCCAGGAAATAGCCCTTTTCGGCGTCGAGCACCCAGTTGTTGAGCGCCGCCCCTTCCTGGACGCCATAATGCATATGGTAGCCGCGCTTGACCGCGAGCGGAAAATGATAGCCGAGCTTGCGCGTCACCGTATCGGCCCAAGGCCCGAGCGCCACGACGACCTCGCGGGTCTCCAGCGGACCTTCCGGCGTGGCGACCCGCCAGCCGGCACCCTCGAGGATGTGCTCCAACGTCGCGGCATCGCCCGAGACGAGCCGGCCGCCGAGCGACTGGAAATAGCCGAGATAGGCCTTGTTCAGGCTATGCGGATCGCGGATCGACCAGGGGTCGGTCCAGCGCAGACCGCCGGCGAGTTCGACGCGGATGGAGGGCTCGATCGTCTTGAGCTCGCTCGTCGAAAGCTTCTGATGGTTGACGCCAAAACCGGCGGAGAGCTTCTCCGCGTCCTTGTAGGCGGCATCGCGCTCCTTTTCCGTGCGAAACACCTTCATCCAGCCGTCCTTGCGGATGAGGTCGCCGGCACCGGAGGCGTCGATCAGGTCCTTGTGTTCGGCAATCGAATTCTCGATCAGCGGCGCATAGAGATGCGCGATCCTCTGGTGCTGGGTGAAGCCGGAGTGCCACCAATAGCGCGCCAGAAAAGGCACCAGCCCCGGCAGCGCACGGAAATGATAGCTCGCGTCGATGGTGTTGTTCAGCGCATAGCGGAAGAGCGCACCGAAATCATGCGGAAAACCGTAGGGAAAAACGCCTTCGCGCTGGATCAGGCCGGCGTTGCCGTAGGACGTCTCTTCTCCGGGGCCGCGCCGATCGAGAAGCACCACCGATTTCCCGCGTCGCGCCAGGTGGATGGCCGCGGAAATGCCGACGATGCCGGCGCCCAGAACCACTACGTCAGTCTTCATATGCCGATGCCCCGCTTACTCACTCGGAATCCGCCGCGGCCGCCGGAAGCCGGCCACGGCATCTGCGCCGCTACTTTTTCAACTTGCTCATAATCTGCTCCAGGGAACCAAGGAGCAGAGCCGAAACGACAAAGGCCAGATGCATGATCGTCGCCCACATCAGCTTGTCGCTCGTGAACTGCTGCGCATTGAGGAAGATCTGCAGCAGATGGATCGACGAGATCGCCACGATGGAGGAGGCGACCTTGATCTTCAGGCTGCCGGCATCGAGCTTGCCCAGGAAAGAGACCTCGCCCTCCCCCTCGTCGAAGCGGCTGACGAAATTTTCATATCCGGAAATCATCACCATGACGATCAGGCTCGCGACAAGCGCGGCGTCGATCAGGCCGAGCATTGCGAGAATCATCTCGGCATCGTCGTAGGAGAAGACCAGGCCTGCAACCTTCAGGAACTTGTAAATGAAGGAAACGCCGTAGAGAGCAAGCGCTGCAACCAGCCCCAGATAAAAGACGACCAGTAGCCAGCGGCTCGAGAGAATGATGCGCTCAACGATAAGTTCCAGGGACTTCATGGGATCGTGTTGTTCCTGACCAATGGCGGATACCCCGCATGAATAGCCAAGCGCATTGGCCAGAGCAAGCGACAGAACATTGCGCACAACGGAAAGGGCGAAGCATCGTGCTTCGCCCTTATCTCACCCACGAGCCCGCAGACTTGTTGTGTCAGGTCCTACGCATCAGTCCGGCAATAAGCGAAATCACCAAGAATACGAGGAACAGGAAGAACAAGACCTGGGCAATGCCCGCCGAAGCGCCGGCAATACCACCAAAACCGAGAATCCCGGCGATGATGGCAACGATCAGAAAGACGAGAGCATAGTAGAGCATCTATTATCTCCATGTCTGCGTTAGTGAAACTGAAACGCCCAGCTCGTCGCCTTTGTTCCCATTTCGATGGTTTCTGTTGGCGCTACCTCGAAAGACTTTTGAGACGAAAGAAAACCTTTCATTAACCAAAGAACGGGAAACAGTCCAAGATCGGCACACCTGGACAAAATTTGCCAGGAACCTTCGATAGGGCTTGGCGTTGTCCCGGTAACGAAAGCTCTTGGGAATGCAATGAAGATCCCGTCGCGACATATATGGAAATCAGTGACCGAGCTCGCCCGGCACAAAGCGGCCTTGCGCAACCACAATCTGCATATCGGCAGAACCATTCGCGACCTTCACATGCACACGGAAGAGAAGCGCAACAAACGGCTCAAGACCCTGCTTGAGGCTCTGGAAAGAGCCGAACGCGATACCCACTGACAATGAAAGAAGGGCGTGCATCGCAAGATACACGCCCTTCGCGTCCAACGAATTTTCCCGTCCCGTCAATGACGAGATGCCCATTCGTCGATCTGGCGCTCCGCCTCTTCCTTGGCAATTCCGTAGCGCGCCTGAATGCGCCCGGCGAGCTCCTTCCGGTTGCCGTTGATGACGTCAAGATCATCCTTGGTGAGCTTTCCCCACTGCACCTGCGCCTTGCCCTTGAATTCGGTCCAACGGCCTTCAATCATGTCCCAGTTCATGAAACGCTCCTTTCACTCAGTGATGCGGAAATCACTCCTTGCCGGACGGAGGACGGATACCACCCGCAACCTCATAAGGCTCCTCATCCGGCGTGACCGTCACTTCAAGCTTCTTCGCGGGCGTGACCGTCCATTCGATTGCGGCACTCTCGACGAGTAGCGCAGGGTCGATCGCGGCGCACTTTCCGTATGCCGCCTTGAAGACCTTGCCGACCTCCTCCATCGCCGGAGGAAGCAACGTTTCGCATTCCTCCGCGGTTTCGAATGCAACGACCGGCGACGGCACCTCGCGGCACGCTGCCGTACTCTGCATACAACCGACAAGAACCATGATGGCGGCAACGTGTTCCATTTTCGCGCTCCTTCGACGCTGAGGCGAGAAACAAACGAAACAGACGCGTCGCAGGTTCCTCGCTCGCGCGACGATTGTTTTAGGGAATACTTGAGGAGATTTGGAGACGTACCCGATTAATCAGCGGCTTTTGCGATCAGGATGCGGACGGGGGACAACTGTCGGGCGCAACGGCGCTTGAGCACGCGGAACAAATGGCGGCAGTCAGCGTTTTGGCAACAATAACAAAGCGCGGCAGGCGGCGGCCGGGTTCAAGGGAGCGACGTATGCGTGATCCAACTGCGCCTGCAGCGACCAGCCAAGCAAAGTCAGAAACATGCTATGATCGTGGCCGCACCAGCAATCGCCTACGGGTGACTTCGCCTCGTGAACGGCATTCTTATCGGCCCCCCGTCTTTCGATCGGAAAAGACCCGCTTAGCATCTCCCGCTGTTGGTAAACCAACCTTGGATAGGGAAAACGTGTCATGAAGAAGATACTTGTTGCAGCAGCCCTGATCCTTCCCCTGACGGCCTGTACGCAGACGGAAAAAGGTGCGGCAATTGGCGCCGTTAGCGGCGGGATCATCGGCGGAGCAATCACCGACGATGTGGGGGGTGCTGCGGTCGGCGCGGCTGTTGGTGGCGTCGCCGGCGCACTGATCGGTAGGGCAAACGAACCTGGGCGCTGCATCTATCGTGACCGCTACGGGCGGCGTTACACCGCGCGTTGCTGATGGGACAAGCGCGATTGCCCAAAACTCATGTTCAGGCAACTCCCTGTTCCACAAGACCTCAAACCCGGATAGGAACCATCATGAAAAAGATACTTCTTGTCGCAAGCCTGATCCTTCCCCTTGCAGCCTGCACGGCAACTGAGAGGGGTACTGCAATCGGTGCCGCTTCCGGCGGTATTATTGGCGGGGCCGTAACGAACGATGTCAGAGGAGCCGCCGTCGGTGCAGCAGTCGGTGGTGTTGCCGGCGCACTTATCGGACGTGCGAATGAACCCGGCTATTGCTACTATCGCGACCAGTACGGTCGCCGCTATACCGCGCGTTGCTGATTGGGATAGCCCAGAGCAAAATCCGGCCGGCTATTGCATGACGCCTTAAATCGGAATCGATTGAGGACAGAATCATGCAGCAACTCGAGGCCCTACAGCGATTTATGCGCGTGCGATTGGACGCGCGGCGCTGTAGGGACCAATGCCACCGGGTTGCCACGCAGGCCCCTGCACGCCCGCGCCTATCGTGACGTACCCATGCGATGCCGCCCATCCAAGGGCGGCATCAGCGCCGCGACTGCGCTCTCTCGGCCGCGTCAAGACGCTCGAGTAAATCAATAAATTGCCGCGGAACTGGTTCGTTTTCCAAAGCTTGGTAACGCGCCCTCAATTTCGATGCGATCTGTGCACTCGGATCGGTCATCGAGGCAGCGCCCGGCGCCCTGCGCCGTCCGGAAGGCTCATTCATTTGCCGCTTCCACGCGCCGAAAGCCTTTTCCCCCTGTTCCGGCCATTCCTGTCCCATATGCCCGTCATCTGCTCACTCTAGGCTTTCCATAATCCGAAAGACGTGCTCAAAACATTGACGTATCTTGCTGCACGCCCATTGTCCGCAAGACCGGGACCATACCGGCACAATAGTTTAGGAAAACCTAAATGTCACTTTCGACCAGGATTGCGCCACATCTTCCCTATCTGCGACGCTACGCTCGCGCCATGACGGGCTCGCAAGCCGCGGGGGACGCATATGTGGCCGCCGTTCTCGAGGCGCTGATCGAGGACGTCAGCCTCTTCCCGACCACCTCCCACGACCGGATCGCTCTCTACAAGCTGTTCTGCTCCCTGTTCGACAAGCTGGACATCGATCGCACGCAATTGACGTCACCCTTCGCCTGGGAGCGCAAGGCTGCGGCCAACCTGTCGCTGATCGCACCGGCGCCGCGCCAGGCATTCCTGCTGATCGCCGTCGAAGGCTTTTCCACAGCGGAAGCGGCCGAGATCATGAATCTCGACACAGGCGCCTTCGCCAACCTCCTCGCCGCGGCGTCACAGGAGATCTCGCGGCAGGTGGCGACCGACGTCATGATCATCGAAGACGAACCGCTGATTGCCATGGATATCGAGGACATGGTGACGAGCCTTGGACATCGCGTCACCGGCATCGCCCGAACCTATCGCGAGGCGCTCGAACTCTATCGGACGACATCGCCAAAAATGGTTCTTGCGGACATCCAACTCGCCGACGGCAGTTCCGGTATTGACGCCGTCAACGATATCCTGGCCGAAACTGCCGTTCCGGTGATCTTCATTACTGCCTTCCCCGAACGGCTCCTGACGGGCAAGAAGCCGGAGCCGGCTTTTCTGGTAACGAAGCCCTTCAATCCGGAAATGGTGAAGGCATTGATCAGCCAGGCTCTGTTCTTCGAAGAACAGGCACGGGCCGGACGCTCGTAAACTCGAGGCTTCCATCACCGGTGATCGGGTACGGATCCGAAATCAATCCGGCAATTGTCGCTCCGGCGGCAGTTCGCGCACCTGCTCGAAAATGGTCATCGCGATAAGCGAAAGGGGCAGCGCCAGAATCGCCCCGACGGCGCCCCACATCCATGTCCAGAAGATGATCGCGACGAAAATCAGAAACGGATTGACCTCGAACCGGCGGCCCAGGATCGCCGGAGCGACAAGATTTTCCATGACCAGATGCACGAGGAAGAAGGCAGCAGCGGGCGCAATTCCCAGAAGCAGCGCGTCATGCGTCATCAATCCGCCAACGAGCAGCGACAGCGTCATGAAGGTCACGCCCAGATAGGGAATGAAGCTCGATACGAAGGCGAAGAGCCCCCACAAAGGCGCCATGGTCAATCCGCCGACAAGCGCGATCACCATCGTCATCATGCCGAGCGCCAGATAGATGAGGCTCGCTGTCGAAAAATATTGAGCGAGGGCATCCTCGGTCGCATTCATGACCCGGATCGCGCTCAAGCGATGCTCTCTGGCGGCAAAGGCAAGGATGATTGTGCTGCGCAGTTGAAGGCGGCCGAGAAGGAAAAGAACAAGGGCCGCCAGAAAAATCAGTGTCTGGACGAGTGCCGGCGTCAAGCCCGCCGCAACGGCTCCAAGCAACGGCCCCGCGTTCTTCACGAAAGTGTCGGCCAGGGCCGCCTCGTCGGCGTTGCGCAGCAGGGCCATCCTCAACCAGGTGAACCGCTCGATGAACGGCAATATGCGCTCCACGACGCCCTCGGCAAGCCGGGGCGCCTCACGCGCGACGTCGGTGATCGGGGCAAGAAGCGCATTCACCAACGAGGACAGCCCGAGCACGAAGAGAAGCGCCAGCAACAGGCCGCCGAAGATCGGCGGCAGGCCGAACCTCTCCAATTCGTCGGCCGCCCTGCCGAGCACGATGCCGACGATAATCGCCAGCGTGATCGGCATCAGTATCGCTTCCATGGAATAGACCGCGGCCGAACAGGCGATGATGAAGAGCCCGATCGTGCTCAAGGCAACCAGCAGCTCGATGCCGTTGCGCTTTGGCGCGGCGGCCGTCGGCGATGCGATCAGGACGATTTCCTCCGCGCGACGCTTCCGTTTGCGATCGGTCGTGACATGCCTCGCTGTCTCCATCGGCGTCCTTCGCTTTCGCTACCGGTTCGCAACATTGCCACGGCCATCGACCGGGCGATGCCGCTGCCGTGAAGCAAATCCGGAACCGTACACCGTCGCCCCGCGCACTCGGCACACCAGCCTTCCGCCCATGGTGCGCTCAATATTGCCCGGGTGGAAATATGTGGAGCGTCAGGGAGAGCAGGCCCAGCCCCAGAACGATCATCAGCAGCGTGCGCGCCACTTCATCCGTTGTCTGCGGAATGAGGCCGAAACCGATAAGGATCCCGGCGAGCGCCAGCACACAAAGCCTCGGCAGCCAGTAGAGCATTGGTCATTCCTTCCAACTGCGGAACGACCGATAAACGTCCGAGCGAGTGCTTGGTTCCTAAAGCGCCATGCGTCTTCCCAGACGCACAAAGGTCGCTGCAGCACCTTGAATTGCTGCATGTTTTTATCCCTAAATCGGCTCCGCTTTAAGGAAACATGCAGTCGGGCCGGAGCGCGAGAGGCCGAAGCAGAACGCCGCCGTGCACAGGGCACGACGGCGCGCTTCAATGTGGCCAACAAAAGCTCAAAAAAGGAAGAAGCTTAGACGGCCGCGGTGACGATGACTTCGACGAGGTATTCCGGCGTTGCGAGCTTGGCTTCGCCGGTTGCGCGAGCGGGGGTATGGCCCTGCGGAACCCAGGCATCCCAAACGGAGTTCATCTTGGCAAAATCCGCCATGTCCGAGAGCCAGATCGTTGCCGACAGGATGCGCGTTTTGTCTGTGCCTGCGAGGGCGAGAAGACGATCGACTTCGGCGAGGGCCTGCTTCGTCTGGGTGACGACGTCGTCGCCGGCGTTGCCGACCTGACCGGCCAGATAAACCGTGTTGTTGTAAACCACGGCCTGGCTCATCCGCGGGCCGGTTTCAAAGCGCTTGATTTCCATTGTCGTCATCCTGAAGTTTGGGCCGGACCTTACCGTCCGGCCGATGGCGTCCGCCGCTGAAGGTGAGTGATGATGGCGGCGATGAAGCTCTACACGAAAGGGAAGTGAAGACCAAGGAGCCGCGCTCGACCCGAGAGATGGAAAATTGAAGGGCGGCTGCGCCCTGCCCCGGATAAGGGACAGGGCGAATATCCTAAGCGGCTTTCCGTGCGAGACGCGCCCGGATGCTGGCGACATCTGCGCGCGGCGTGGCTGCAAACAGGGTCTTGGTATAGCTGTGCTTGGGATCCGCAAAGACCTCGTCCCGACTGCCGTATTCCACCGCCTCGCCGTAATACATCACCATCACGTCGTCGGCGATATAGCGCACGACCGACAGATCATGGCTGATGAAGACGTAGGTCAGATGGAACTCGTCCTGCAGATCCGCGAGCAGGTTGAGCACCTGGGCCTGGACCGACAGATCGAGCGCGGAGACGGGCTCATCCAGCACGAGGAGACTGGGATTGAGCATCAACGCGCGCGCAATGGCGATACGTTGACGCTGGCCGCCCGAGAACATGTGCGGATAGCGGTTGTAGTGTTTCTCGTCGAGACCCACCTTCTTCAGCATCGTCATGGCGCGGTCGCGCCGCTCGTCGGCCGGCGCCTTGGTGTTGATGACCAGCGGCTCCGCGAGAATGTCGCCGATCTTCTGCCGGGGGTTGAGAGAACCATACGGATTCTGGAAAACGATCTGCACCTTGCGGCGCATTTCCGAGGTCAGGCCGTCTCTGGCGATATCGACCTTCTTTCCGTCGATCAGCAATTCGCCAGCGGTCGCTGGATCGATCAGCGTGATGATGCGGCCAAGCGTCGACTTGCCGCAGCCGCTTTCGCCAACGATCGCCAGCGTCTTTCCTTCGTCCACCGTGAAGCTTACGCCTTTCAGTGCATGAACGGTGCGCGCCTTGCGGAACAGGTTGCCGGGAATGTGATAGTCGCGCACCAGGTTGCGAGCTTCGAGAACATGGGTCATCGAGTGGCTCCCTCCAGCATCTGCTGTTCATTGAAGAGCTCCGAGATCGTCGGCAACCGGTCTCCCGTCGCGTTCTCCGGCAGGGCAGCAAGCAGCGCACGCGTGTAGTTGCTCTTCGGCGATTCGAACAGCGACAGCACATCTGCCTCTTCGATCTTGCGGCCCTTGTACTGAACGACGACGCGATCCGCCGTTTCCGCGACCACGCCCATGTTATGGGTGATCATGATGAGGCCCATGCGGTATTCCTGCTGCAGTCTCATCAGAAGGTCGAGGATCTGCTTCTGGATCGTGACATCCAGTGCGGTCGTCGGCTCATCCGCGATGAGAAGCTTCGGATTGCAGGCAAGGGCTATGGCGATCATCACGCGCTGGCACTGCCCGCCCGACATCTGATGCGGAAAATGGCCGAGGCGTTCGGCCGGCTCAGGAATACCGACGGCCTCGAAGAGCTCGATTGCGCGCTTGCGTCGCGCCTTACGGTCGAGCCCCATATGGATGCGCAGCACTTCCTCGATCTGGAAGCCGACCGTGAAGCACGGATTGAGGCTGGCGATCGGCTCCTGGAAGATCATTGCAATGTCCTTGCCGACGATCCTGCGACGGTCCGCCGCCGACATTTTCAGGAGATCCCGTCCATTGAAGGCAAGTTTGTCCGCCGTGACCTTCGCGGTCCAAGGCAGAAGCCCCATTGCGGCAAGCATGGACACGGATTTGCCCGAGCCCGATTCTCCGACGATCGCCAGGACTTCGCTCTCATGAACCTTGAGCGAAACGCCGTCGACGGCCCTGAACGGCCCGGTGGCCGTCTGGAATTCAACGACGAGATTTTCAATTTCGAGAAGCGCCATGTCAGGACCTCTTCAGCTTGGGGTCGAGAGCATCACGCAGGCCATCGCCCATCAGATTGATTGCGAGCACGGTCGCGAGGATAGCGAGACCGGGGAGCGTGACGACCCACCAGGCACGTAGAATGAACTCGCGCGCTTCCGCGAGCATCGTTCCCCATTCCGGCGTCGGCGGCTGCGCACCCATGCCGAGAAAGCCGAGTGCCGCCGCGTCGAGGATCGCGCTCGAAAAGGAGAGCGTCGCCTGGACGATGAGCGGCGCCATGCAGTTCGGCAGGATGGTCTTGAACATCAGTCTCAAGTGGCCCGCGCCGGCGACCTTTGCCGCCACGACGTAATCCCGGGTCTTCTCCGTCATCACGGCTGCTCGCGTCAGGCGAACGAAGTGAGGCTGGAAGACAAGGGCAATGGCTATCATCGCATTGGTGAGACCCGGCCCGAGCACCGCCACCAGAACGAGCGCAAGCAGCAGGGACGGGAAGGCCAGAATGATGTCCATGATGCGCATGATCACGGTGTCGACCCAGCCGCGGAAGTAGCCGGCAATGACGCCTACGAGGATGCCGCCGACAAGGGACAATGTCGTCACGATAACGCCGACGAACAGCGAGAAGCGCGTGCCGTAGATGAGACGGGAGAGCATGTCACGGCCGACCGCGTCGGTTCCGAGAAGGAAAGCAGCGCGACCGCCCTCCTCCCAGAAGGGCGGAAGCAGGACGGACTCGCGGTACTGAATGGTCGGATCATGCGGCGCGATTAGCGGAGCACATAGCGCAAGCAGCACCAGGAACACGAAGAAGACTAGGCCGATGACGGCCCCGCGGTTTTCGGAAAAATAGTACCAGAATTCGGCGAGCCTCGCCCGACGGGACGGATCGGTCGATATAGCGGTTGTTACGGTAACTTCGGTCATATCGCCCTCCTCAATGCCGGATACGAGGGTTGATCAGGCCGTAGAGCAGATCCACGGCAAGGTTTACCAGCATGATGACGCCGGCGATGATCAGGAGGCCGCCCTGGATGACGGCATAGTCGCGCCGGAACACCGAATCGACCATCCATTTGCCGATACCGGGCCAGGAGAAGATCGTCTCCGTCAGGATCGCGCCCGCCAGCATCACACCGATCTGCAGGCCGATGGTGGTTACCACCGGAATCATCGCGTTGCGCAAGGCGTGGATGCCGACCACCCGGAACGTGGAAAGTCCCTTGGCCCGTGCCGTGCGCACATAGTCCTCGGAAAGCACCTCGAGCATCGCCGAGCGGGTCTGGCGCGCGATCACGGCGAGCGGAATGGTGCCGAGCACAATCGTCGGCAGAATGAGGTGATTGAAGGCCGACTGGAACGCTCCCTCCTGCCCCGACAACAGCGAATCGATCAGCATGAAGCCGGTCACCGACGGAAAGAAGAACATCAGCGAGATACGTCCGGACACCGGAGTCCACTGCAACATGCCGGAGACGACGATGATCAAAAGCAGGCCCCACCAGAAAATCGGCATCGAGAAGCCGACGAGCGCAGTGCCCATGATGATCTGGTCGAAGATGGACCCGCGCTTGATCGCCGCAATGACACCCGCCGGGATGCCGACGACGACGGCGAAGATGATAGCGCAGAGCGATAGCTCGACCGTCGCCGGGAAGAGTTCCAGGAACTGATCGATCACGGGTTTCTTGGTGACGATCGACAGTCCGAAATCACCGCGAAGAACGCCCCAGAGATAATCCAGGTACTGCACGACGATGTGGCGGTCGAAGCCCAATTGGTGAGAAATTTCGGCGTGTCGCTCCGGCGACATCACCCGTTCGCCGGAAAGCAGCGCAACCGGGTCACCAGGAAGCAGACGAATGAAGGAAAAGGCGATGATAGAGACCCCGATGAATGTCGGAATCAGCACTGCCAAGCGCCCCAGGAGGAATCGGAACATAGTCAAACCTCATGCCACTCGTGCCCGCGGACTCGCTTAAGCGGCGGCACTGGCAAAAAGGAAGAGGGGCGCTCGCCCAACGGCAAACGCCCCCTTCGGGTCAGTCGGTAAGATTACTCTACAATATCAACGCCGTCGAAAGCAAAGTCGCCGAGCGGGCTCTGCACGAAGCCTTCGACGTTCTTGCGCATCGGGACGATGGAGAGCGAGTGGTCGAGCGTTGCCCAGGGCGCTTCCTTCTTGAAGACGGCCTGAGCCTGTTCGTAGAGCTTGGTGCGCTCTGCAACGTCAGTTGCTTCCTTGGCCTTGGTCACCAAGTCATCGAACTCCTTGTTGCACCACTGAGCGCGGTTGTTGCCGCCCACAGCGTCGCAGCCAAGCAGGGTGTCGAGGAAGTTGTCCGGATCACCATTGTCACCGGTCCAGCCGAGAATCACCGCACCGTCGCGATCCTTCGCCTTGGACTTTTCGAGATATTCGGCCCACTCATAGGAGACGATCTCGACCTTGACGCCGACCTTGGCGAAGTCGGCCTGCATCAGTTCCGCAGCGCGGCGTGCGTTCAGCATGTACGGCCGCGCAACTGGCATCGCCCAGACCTTCATCGAGAGATCCTTGACGCCGGCATCCTCAAGCATCTTC
This sequence comes from Sinorhizobium sp. 8-89, assembly GCF_030124325.1. Lineage (GTDB taxonomy): Bacteria > Pseudomonadota > Alphaproteobacteria > Rhizobiales > Rhizobiaceae > Sinorhizobium. Next base: position 139,973 of record NZ_JASKLR010000001.1, on the reverse strand, counting down.
TTGGCGACTTCCGGCTCGTAGGTATCGTCTTCGATGGTGTCGTCATAGGACCACATCGTCGGCGGAATCGGGTTCGTCGCCGGGGTGGCCTGACCCTGGAAGACGGCGTCGACGATCGCCTGCTTATTGATCGCTTTATTCAGCGCCTTGCGGACTTCAACCTTGTCGAAGGGGGGCTGCGTCGTGTTGTAGGCGAGATAGGCGACGTTGAGGCCGGCCTGCTCCATCACCTTGAGGTTCGGATCGGCCTTCATGGCTTCGACATCGGCCGCGTTCGGATAGGGCATCAGGTGGCATTCGCCGGCCTGCAGCTTCTGGAAGCGAACGGCTGCATCCGTAGTGATCGCGAATACCAGATCGTCGATCTTCTGTTTTCCGCCCCAATAGTCCGGATGGGCCTTGTAACGAATGACCGCATCCTGCTGATAGCCGACGAAGGCGAACGGACCGGTGCCGAGCGGCATCTGGTTAAGCTGGTTCATCTTGCCTTCAGCCTGCAGCTTGTCGGCATATTCCTTCGACATGATCGAAGCGAAAGGCATCGCCAGGTTGGCGAGGAACGGTGCCTCCTTGCGCTTCAGCTTGATCTTCACGGTCATGTCGTCGACCTTCTCGATCGACTCGAGCACATCCGGCAGACCCATGCCCGCGAAATATTCCCAGGAACCGCCGGTCACGTAGCCATGCCACGGATGGTCGGACTTCCACTGACGCTCGAGCGAGAAGATCACGTCGTCGGCGTTCAGTTCACGGCTCGGAGTGAAGAACTCGGTCGTCTGGAACTTGACACCCGGACGCAGCTTGAACGTGTATTCGAGGCCATCGTCGGAAATCGTCCAGCTCTCAGCAAGCCCCGGCTCGGTCTCCGTCGTGCCCTTCTTGAATTCGAGAAGGCGGTTGTAAACGGTATGCGCGGCAGCATCGAATGTCGTACCGGCCGTGTAGAGGCCGGGATCAAAGCCTTCCGGTGAACCTTCAGAGCAGTAAACGAACGTCTTCGACCAGGCGGAGCCGGCCATCAGCGTGGCAAGCGCCGTCGCTGCGAAGAGAGTAGTGAGCTTTTTCATGAGCTTGCTTCCCAGATTTGTTTTTTGTTCTCGTATTTGCCTGACGCGGAGTGCGTTTTACACCCGGTCAAGGGCGGATGGAACGACATTTGGCGTCGCAATGCAATAAGTCACTGCAGAAATTTGTCTATGCGAAAAATTCTTCCGCAAACAGAGCCTGCGCGACTGTCCACGACTTTCGAACACGACCTCGGTACCCCTCCCGCGGTGGCATCTTGCGCGGGCATTTACTGCCTGTGCCCAAGAATTGACAGCGCTTTCCGGCAACGATGCACCTGGCGCGCCAGAAAGACGCACCGTGGCGCGGGCTATTCGGCCTTCCGGGCAAGCGCTTGTCGCGGTTCGACATCGCGTGCAGCCTCCCCAAAATAGTGCGGTAGAAACGCAGCGCCCGGCGTGCAATAGAATGCACACGGATACCGGAGGGATATTCGGCGTGGATGAATTCCGTAGAGAGGGCTTCGCCGCCGACATGGAACTGCTGTCCATGTCATGTTGGCTGGCAAGCTGCCGCACGGCCATGGGGAGATAGCCGGCGCGTGGCGGACTTGGAGAAAAATCACAGACGATACGATCTTCACGAGGAGCTGGAGAGGGCTCTCAACCGCGTGGATTTCTTCCGTATTTTCCATACATTGGCGCTGCGTTTCGGCTTCGGGCATTTCGGCGTCCTGCAACTCGGCAACGAGAACGATCCTGCATACTTTCCGCTCGACTGATCCTCCACGACCTTCCCTCCGGCCTCGCCGAGGAATACGACAAACGTCACCGTTTCAGCGATTCCATAGTCTACAAGGCCTTGCATGCCTCGAATATCTCGTCGGTATGGCGGGCCGATGATCCGGTCCTCGGGTCAGGCCAGAATCTGCTTGCCCAACTCGGTTTCGAGCTTTTGCTTTGCGTGCCTGTCAGCACGGCAACGACCGGAGCGCGCTACGCTGTGCTCTTCCTTGGGGATGGCAAGGACGTCGGGCAGGCCGCGCACTACGAGCTATGCTACAGCGCGGCATCGGCCTTCGACCATTTCTATCGGGCAACACTCACCAACAAGGCTGGCATCGGCCTGACCCCCAGCGAGACTGAGATACTCAAGTGGATTTCCCACGGAAAAACGGCCAGTGAAATCGCCTTGATCGTCTCGGTCCCGGAACACACCGTGAATTCCCATACCGCGACGATCCTCAAGAAGCTCGACGTGGTCAACCGGACACAAATGGTCGCGAAAGCGATACGAGAATAAATTATCCAGTGAAGTTGCCGGCGCGCCGCCGGTAGATCCTGGCGCACATGCTCCCCGCATGCGCAGCCGATCAATCAGGGATGTGAACGGCCATGAAAGCGCACATCTTGCTCGTTGACGATGACCCTGCGGCGAACCTGATCCTCAGCGGACTGATCAGCAAACAATCTCGTGCATCCTCGGGGCGACTTCCGCGAGACCGTTCCCGCGCTGAGGCATCAGGGCTTCATTGGCCCGATCGGCGTCATATCGTCGTCGCCGGGCGACCCTTACTTCCAGAGCCTGGAAGAATACGGCGCGGACTTCCGCATCGACAAATCGGAAATCGATCCCACGGCTATCGAGTTCATTCTAAGGGAATACTTGCCGGACTAATCGCGGCCGCAAGGCACGGCCGCCATGACGCGCCAATCAGGCCGCCGTGGTCCGCACCTGTGCCGTTTCGTCAAGGCCCAGAAGGAAGTTGATCTGCGGTCTGGCCTTGACCAGATCGTCGATCGAATAGCCCTGAAGCACTTCGAAAAAAGCATTCAACGCCTTGCGCAGAGCCGAATTGAGGCCGCAACTATCCACCAACGGGCAGTCGATTTCACCAGCCTCGAAGCATTCCGCCATGGCAAAGCTGTCCTCGGTGACCTTGACGACGTCGAAGAGGCTGATTTCCGATGCCGGCTTCGGCAGTCGTACACCGCCATTGCGGCCACGCACCGTTTCCACCAGACCCGCTTTGGTCAAGGGCTGCAAAATCTTGAACAGGAACAACTCGGAGACGCCATAGGCCTTGGCGATCTCAGGGATGCGGCTGAGCTTCTCGCCGTTCGCTGCACAGTACATCAGCATGCGAACAGCGTAGTTCGTTTGCTTCGTCAGACGCATAATTCACTCCGGGATCGAGAAATTCATCTTTTCATCATATAGGACGGATCACAGTTTGGAACAATTCCAAAAAACAGCAAAAAATCACTTCTGGTTGACGGCCACCGTTTCGCTGTTGACTGTCCGTGCGCGCAGCGTCAGAAAGATGACCGATTTTGTTAAGTTACATGCAAAGCGAAAGCGGAGGGCAACATGCGCATGTCAAGATTGATGATCGGGGCGCTGTCGGTAACGGCGACACTATTTGCTTCGACGGCGCCCGTCTGGGCAGACGGCGAGGTCAACATCTATTCCTATCGCCAGCCGGATCTCATCCAGCCCCTGCTGGATGCCTTCACCAAGGAAACCGGCATCACCACCAACGTGCTCTTCCTTGACAAGGGTCTTGTCGAGCGCATCCAGGCGGAAGGGGCAAACTCCCCTGCCGACGTCATCCTGACTGTCGATATCAGCCGCCTCACCGAGGCGAAGGACGCCGGCATCACCCAGCCTGTAACGAACGAGACGATCAACAAGGACATTCCGGCACATTTCCGCGATCCCGAGGGCAACTGGTTCGGCCTGACGACGCGCGGCCGCGTCGTCTACGCCTCGAAGGAGCGCGTCGCCGAGAACGACATCACCTACGAAGAACTCGCCGATCCGAAGTGGAAGGGCAAGATCTGCACGCGAGACGGCCAGCATTCCTACAATGTCGGCCTCTTCGCCTCGATGGTCGCCCATCACGGCGAAGCGGAAGCGGAGAAATGGCTGACGGGTCTCAGGAACAACCTCGCCAAGAAGCCGGACGGCGGCGACCGCGACCAGGCGAAGGCCATTCTCGCGGGCGAATGCGACCTCGCCCTCGGCAACAGCTACTACGTCGGTCTCATGATGACCAACGAAAAGGAGCCGGAGCAGAAGGAATGGGCAGCGGCCATCAAGGTCCTGTTCCCGAACAGCAAGAACCGCGGCACCCATGTCAACATCTCCGGCATGGCCCTCGCCAAGAACTCGCCGAACAAGGACAACGCCATCAAGCTGATGGAGTTCCTGTCCGAAGGCGAAGCGCAGAAGATCTATGCCGAGCAGGTGTTCGAATACCCGGTGCTCGCCGGCGCCGAGCCATCCGAAATCGTCAAGTCCTTCGGAACGATCAAGCCGGATACGCTGCCGCTCGCCGACATCGCGGCCAACCGCAAGAAAGCGTCGGAACTGGTCGACAAGGTCGGTTACAACGACGGGCCGCAGGATTGAGCGGAGGAACCTCTACAGCGCCGCGCGTGTCAGTCAGACGCGCGGCGCTGTAGCTCTTTGAATTGCTGCATGTTTCCTTAAATCGACCACGATTCAAGGAAACACGCAGCAGACGGTGACACAACAGCGGGCCTGAACGCCCGCTGTTTTCATTTGCGCGACTATCGCGGCTGCGCCCGCAATTCGGCTATCAGATCCAGAATCGCCTCGCGCCGCTCCGGCGTGCCGGGATGCGTTGAAAACATGCTGGTTTCCGAGTGATCTTCGAGCTTCGTTTCAAGCAGTTGGAAGAAACGAGCGATCGCCGCCGGATCGCGGCCAGCCTTCATCATCAGTTCGACCGAATGCCGGTCGGCCGCAGCCTCCGCTGAGCGCGAGTGGGAAAGTGACAGGAGGCCGCCGCCTTGCACGAGCACGTCCTCGGCGCCGGAGCCGATATCGCCGGCGATCAGCATGATGAGCGCGGCAACGCCCGCGGCGCGGTAAATCTGCCGGAGACCGTGCTTGAGTTCGACGTGCCCGATTTCATGGGCGAGCACACCGACGATCATCTCCGTGTCGTTTTCGGCGAGTTCGACCAGTTCGTCCGTGAGGATCAGGGTACCGTCCGGCAAGGCAAAGGCGTTGGCGCCGATCGCGCCACCCTTGCGGAAGTTGAGCGTGTAGTCCTTTTCCCCTCCGCCGGAGAGCGCCGCTATAGCCCGGAAGCCCTCGAGAATCCTGCCGCGCCGTGCCTCGTCCAGCTCCGAGTCGCTCAGCACTGTCCTGTCCAGGGCCTCCAGCGTGCTCGCCGACATAATGCGAGGCACGACGGGCGGGGTGACGGCTACGGCGACTTCGACGAGGGCGGGCAGGGCGAAACGATAGATCAACGCGCCAAGGAGGATGGCAGCCGCGACGAAGGCGATCAGCCGCGGATGAAACCGCTCCATCCGGTAGATGATCCCTTCCCTGCCCCGCCCTTTCCGCGCGAGGAACCGATCGATCGCATCGTTGTCGCTTGTCTCGAAAAGCGATCCATCGGGGAAGATGATCCGACGCGGGACAGCGCCGACCCGCGGCGAAATCTCGACAGCCGACGATTTGCCGCTGCTGAGTGCCGCGCCTGTTTCGTCGTGCACGACCAAGCGCTCCCCAGTCTCGGCGAGCGTTGAGGGCACCGAACGGCTAGAACCGCCCGGATGCCACTCGCCAAGCGCAATTGCCGAATTGTCAGAAGCCAAAGTCGAAGCCTTCTATATCCATGAACTCCGCGCCGACCGGTGATCCCTCCTGCTGGATGGCCGAGAAAATCTCGCCGACGTCGCCCGCAAAACGGATAGCCGTGTGCTCGTTGACGTAGGTGGCCATGCGAACCGCGGCCCATGGCCGCATCAACCCAAGGGTTACCAGCGTGATGACGAAGTTCGACACCGCAATCCAAGTGTAGCGAACCCGCGAGAGATCGCTCATCAAGCGATGCTTGCCATCGAAGGTCGTGGCGGACCAGGCGACATTGCGCACCCCGGCACGGTAGAAGAGCGCCGCTGTCCCGAAGACGGCAAGCATAAAAACGTAGATGAGCACCGCCAGCATGCCGATTGAGGCTTGAAGCTCACCCGAAATCGAATCGGGGTCGTCGATCAAGGGCGCCATTGCGGTAATGTTGATTGCGAAGATAACTCCGATGATCAACAATCCCAGCAGTATCATCGCCGCCGAGAGCAGCCACGTCTTGTAGATCGCACCTACGGACGGATCGGTCGCAAAGGCTTTCCCTCCATAGCGCAGGTTGTTGCCGATGTACCGGTAGGACCAGCGGCTGGCTAGTGGCGCAAGGAGGCCGAGCGTCAGCGCCGCAAGCACCGGCCCGACAATGAAGGCCACAAACGCCCCGCCGGCCCGTCCTGCGAAGTCGAAGCGCACGTTGCGGTAGCTCGTAACCCGGGCGCTGAAACGCAGACCTCGGGCTAGAAGCCACGGCACGAAAAGGAAGAACAACAGGCCGAGCACGATGCCGGCGAGCGGCATGACAGTCAGCATCACGTTGTAAAAAGCGAGATACGCAAGCACGATCAAGCGGCCAATGAGGATTTGGCCACCCTTTGCGTGGTACTCGAAGCCACGGCCGAGCAGGACGGTGTTGCCGTAGAAATAACGGTTGCGGCGAACCTTCGCCCAGGCCGAATAAATGCCAAGAGTGACAATCGTCAGCAGGATATTGACGATCCAGATCCCGAAATATTCGCTGGCGCTGCCGCGAAAGGACAGGCGCTGGAAATCGCCAGCGGCCGAACGCCCGAAATTGTTGCGGCCGTCACGAAATGCCGGCGCCGTTGGTGGCTCGCTCAAGGCCATGATCTTCCCCCGTATCAAGCTCGAAACGCCAGCGCAGAGACATTGGCAGCGCCTGGCACAACAGAATGCATAGGTCCGGGAGCGACCCACTATCCCCCGAGAGTCCCCCGAGCCGCGAATCTTCGGACGATGCGCATTGGCACGTTAGTTGTACCACCGCGCGAGATGCAACAAAAAAGGGCCTCCGGAAGGAGGCCCAGACGGGAGGATCTTTCTTGTTTCCTCACTTCATCGTCGGGATGGAGAACTCGGCACCATCCTTGATGCCGGACGGCCAACGGGAGGTGATGGTCTTGGTCTTGGTCCAGAACTTGAACGAATCCGTTCCGTGCTGGTTAAGATCGCCGAAGGAAGAGGACTTCCAGCCGCCGAACGAGTGATAGGCGAGCGGAACCGGGATCGGCACGTTGACGCCGACCATGCCGATGTTGACGCGGGACGCGAAGTCGCGCGCCGCATCGCCGTCGCGGGTGTAGATCGCGACACCGTTGCCGTATTCATGCTTCATCGGCAGGGACAGCGCCTCTTCGTAGTTCTTCGCACGGACGACCGAGAGAACCGGTCCGAAGATTTCGGTTTTGTAGATGTCCATGTCCGGCGTCACGTGGTCGAACAGGCAGCCGCCAATGAAGTGGCCGTTCTCATAACCCTGCAGCTTGAAGTCGCGTCCATCGACGACGAGCTTCGCGCCCTGCTCGATGCCGCTGTCGATCAGGCTCCTGATGCGCTGCTCGGCTTCCTTTGTGACAACCGGGCCCATGTCGGCCTTTTCGTCCGTGTAGGGACCAACTCGCAGACTTTCGACCATCGGAACCAGCTTGTCGATCAGCCGGTTTGCGGTTTCCTCGCCGACCGGAACGGCGACCGAGATCGCCATGCAGCGCTCGCCGGCGGAGCCATAGCCGGCACCGATAAGCGCATTGGCAGCCTGGTCGAGATCGGCATCCGGCATGATGATCATGTGGTTCTTGGCGCCGCCGAAGCACTGGGCACGCTTACCGTTCATCGCGGCGGTGCCATAGACGTAGCGGGCAATCGGCGTCGAGCCTACGAAGGAAACGGCTGCAATATCCGGGTGCGTCAGGATTGCGTCGACCGCGCCCTTGTCGCCGTTGACGACATTGAGCACACCGGCCGGCAGACCGGCCTCGATCATCAGTTCAGCCAGACGAATCGGCACGGACGGATCACGCTCCGACGGCTTCAGGATGAAGGCGTTGCCGCAGGCGATCGCCGGGGCGAACATCCACATCGGGATCATGGCCGGGAAGTTGAACGGGGTGATGCCGGCGCCGACGCCGACCGCCTGACGGATCGAGTACATGTCGATGCCCGGGCCGGCGCCTTCGGTGAATTCGCTCTTCTGCAGGTGCGGAACGCCGATAACGAATTCGCAAACCTCAAGACCGCGAACGATGTCGCCCTTGGCGTCTTCGATCGTCTTGCCGTGCTCACGCGAAAGGATCTCCGCCAGCTCGTTCATATGTTCGTTGAGAAGCTGGACGAATTTCATGAAAACGCGAGCGCGGCGCTGGGGATTGGTGGCCGCCCACTTCGGCTGTGCGGCCTTTGCGCTTTCCACCGCTACTGCGAGTTCCGCCTCGCTTGCGAGCGCCACGGTCCCCTGAGCTTCACCGGTCGCAGGATTGAAGATGTTGCTCGTGCGGCCGCTTTTGCCGGCAACGCGCTTGCCATCGATGAAATGTCCGATTTCGTACATTGGATGCTCCTCCTGATCTTGATTGTGGCTGCATGATCGCACTACGATTTAGACAATTCAATTTCCGATATTCAGGAACCGTTGTGCAAAAATTAAAGCCCCTGGAGCTACAGCATGGACTGGGACGATGTCAGAGTGTTTCTCGCGGTGGCGCGAACAGGCCAGATCCTCGCTGCCTCGAAGAGGCTCGGCATCAATCACGCCACCCTCAGCCGCCGGGTGACGGCGCTTGAGGAAACCCTGAAGACGAGACTTCTCATCCGGAGTCCGAACGGCTGCGAGTTGACCGCCGAGGGGGAGGTCTTCCTTGCCGCCGCCGAGCGCATGGAAACCGAAATGCTCGCGGCGCAATCGCAGATCGGCCGGATCGATACGGCGATCGCCGGCACAGTTCGCATCGGCGCCCCGGACGGTTTCGGCGTCTCCTTTCTTGCGCCGCGCCTCGGGGCGCTGACCGCGCGCTATTCGGAACTGAAACTCCAGCTCGTTCCGGTCCCGCGTTCCTTCTCGTTGTCACAGCGCGAGGCCGACATCGCGATCACCATCGAGCGACCGGAACAGGGGCGTCTCGTTTCATCCAAGCTGACCGATTATACACTCGGGCTCTACGCATCGGCAGATTATCTTGCTCGCCATGGCACGCCGCGAACGATCGACGACCTCAAGGACCATCGCCGGATCGGCTATGTCGAAGACCTGATCTTCACGCCTTCGCTCAATTTCTCCGCCGAAATCATGCGAAGCTGGGACGCTTCTTTCGAGATTTCCAGCGCGACGGGGCAGACGGAGGCGGTCCGCTCCAGCGCCGGCGTCGGCATTCTGCACAACTACATTGCCCGCCAGGTGCCGGAGCTCGAACGCATCCTGCCGGAAACGACCATCCGGCGCGCCTATTGGACGACTTATCACGAAAGCGCGCGTGATCTCGTGCGCGTGCGCACGGTCGTTTCTTTTCTTCAGGAGCTTGTGACGGCGGAGCACCAGATCTTCGTATAGATGCAGCTGGTGCACGCGGGTGCGTTACCCAAATGGGCGATGTGACAGAACAATCCCGATCTGCTATTTAGAACAACCTAAAATTGACCACCCGCATATGAGAAATTCCATCCTTCACCCGCAAACTCAACGTTGAGCCGGGGATCGCCCCCGGCATGGGGGCACACATGGCCACTGTTACCTACAGCTTCCCTGGGGGAGTATATCCCAACCAATACAACCCGCCGCTCGTCGACATCGACTACAACGCCTCGTTCGGCGAGCTGGTCGACATGAGTACGGCCACGCGCTTGAGCACAAGCACGACGCAGGTCGTCTTCGGACTTGGCAACGGCTTGAAATTGAAGCTGGTCGGCACCGGATTCGCGTTCGACGCCAACGGACATGCTGTTGGCGGCATGATCTCCTCCATCCAGATTCTTCAAAACAATGGAACGACGTTGGTCCAGGCAATAAGCGGTCTGAGCGTGTCTCTCGAGCTGTTTCAGGATGCGGCCATCGGGTTCGATAACTGGGGCCTGGAGGATTGGCTTTTCAACAGAGCAGATACTTTCAACGGATCCGCCGGTGATGACTCGATGGAAGGCCGCAACGGCAATGACATCCTGAACGGCAACGGCGGCGACGACTTCATTACCGGAGGCGAAGGGGACGACACTTACAACGGCGGCGCCGGCTTCGACGTGCTCAGCTTCCAGGACGCCTACTACACTCCAGAAGCGTTTCGCGGCGTCAATCTCAACGCCACCACCGGGATCGTGAGCGACCCTTACGGTTTCTCCGAAACTTTCACGAGTTTCGAACAGTTTCGCGGCACGCAGTTCGCTGACATTTTGACGGGCTCGGCCGTGGACGAAGAGTTCATGGGCCTTGGAGGAAGAGACACGATCAACGGCGGCGGCGGCATCGACGCCGTGAGATACGACAGAGACGTTGATCGCGGCGGAAATGCCGGCGTCAACGTCAATCTCACCACTGGCGTTGCAAAGGACGGCTTTGGCAGTCAGGACACGCTGACAAGTATCGAGGACGTGCGCGGCACCATTTTCGCCGACACGATCGTCGGCAGTTCCGCTGCAAACTTTCTCAGAGGCGGCGCTGGCAATGACTCGATCAACGGCGCCGGCGGTTCCGATGAAATGCGAGGCGGTCAAGGGAATGACACCTACTTCGTAGACAGCACCGGCGACATCGTTGACGAAAGCGCCGATAGCGGCGCAGGCGCGGACACGGTTCGCTCGTTCATATCGTTCAATCTCAGCATTGCCACCGTCGTCCGTGGCAGCGTCGAGCACCTCGCCCTGCTCGGCACCAGCAACATCAGCGGCACCGGGAACAGCTTGAACAATGTCTTGAGCGGGAACTCAGGCAACAATGGTCTCAATGGCGCCGCCGGCAACGACCTCATCAACGGTGGCCTCGGCAACGATAGCCTGACGGGCTCTACCGGTCTGGACACGTTTTTCTTCAATACTGCGCTCAGCGCCACGACGAATGTCGACACGATCAACAGCTTTATCGTCGCGGACGACACAATCCGGCTGGAAAACGCGATCTTCTCCGCAATCCTCGGCACTGGCACGCTGACAGCGGCACAGTTCGTCAAGAACACGACGGGTTTGGCCGCTGACGCCAACGACCGCATCATCTACGAGAGCGATACCGGAAAGCTGCTCTACGACAGCAACGGAAATGCAACTGGTGGATCCGTTCATTTTGCGACGACAGGAACCAATCTTGCGCTTACGGCAGCCGATTTCTTTATCATCTGAGACGGACGTTCGCGCGGTTCAACGGTTTCGCGATCGGCCAAAGGCCTGCAATCTGAAGGGTGACGAATGGAGATGAGCAAGAATGGTACGGTTGGGTGGTCTCGAACCACCGACCTCAGGTGCCACAAACCTGCGCTCTAACCAACTGAGCTACAACCGCACGCGGATGCGACATGTGTCGCTTGGCGGCTCACATACGGGCACTCCCGCTGATTTGCAAGCCTTAACTTGTGATTATCCTGCAAAAAGACCGGATGGCAAGCCATCCGGTCTTCCGATGGTGCTCCTGCATGTTTCCTCAAATCGGAACCGATTGAAGGATGAAAACATGCAGCAACCTAAAGTGCGACAGCGAGCTTTGTGCGTCTGAAGAGACGCACGGCGCCGTAGGCGCGGCGATCTACCGGATCAGGCCTTCTTGAAGCTCGACATTGCCTTTTCGGCCGCTTCCTTGCCCGGCTTCGCAACGTTTTCCGCGACCTTCTTGGTCGCTTCCTGCATGGTCTTCGCCTGCTCTACGGCCAGCTCGGCCTGCTTGCGGATGAAGGTGGTCTGGAGTTCGACCAGTTCCGAAAGCGACTTCACGCCGAGCAGCGCTTCCATGTGCGTAAGGGAATTTTCCGCATTGGTGCGGAGCGCATCGATGGCCTTGAGACCGAGTTCGACGGTGCCGGTCTGAGCGCTTTCAAACGTCGCTTCGACGGTTTTCGTCGCTTCTTCGGCAGCGGTCTTCATCTTGGCGTAAGCTTCCTTCGACTGCGCGGCGCCCTTTTCGGCGAACTCGCGGAAGCTGTCGGTAAGCTTGGCCGGATCGAAGGAGGAAAGGGAAAATGCGTCGTCGGTCTTCTTGGTAGCCATGGTAAGCGCTCCTTGGTGTGGCCCTCTTAAGAGGCGCCGGTTTGTTACTGCCCCTCGTATAATCGAGTTCATTGTGCATTGCAACAAAAATTGTGCATTGCACAATCCAACTACTATTAACCTTGCGCGGCGAAAGGCGTTGTCGACCCCGCGCCTTAACTGGACCCTCGCAGATGGGCCGGGTATTAATAGAGTGTTAACGCGCAAGCGATCCGTCAATAGGCCTGCCCATGCCCGAGAGACAGTATCCTTTCATCGACATTGCCGTGCATGCACGGGTGCGGGATCATTTTGCCAAGGGGGATGCCTCTGTCCTGTTTTCGAAGGATCTCGGCGGGGTATTGTGGGCCAATGACCAGGGTGCGAGCCTGTTCGGCGTGGCATCCGTCTACGATTTCATCGATGCCGCCCTCGATCAAAACGATCTCTCGCTTCGCCAGTTGCGGGCGGCGGCAACGCAGCTCTCAGCCGTCGGCGACCGGCGGCAACTGCTGATCCGAATGTCCTCCGGATTCCGGCGCCTGCCTTTGAATGCGTCCGTGGAATTGATCCGCATCCGGCCGGGCGAAGACGCGGTCCTCTTCACCACACCGCATAACGGAAAGGCACTGACGACGGAGGAGCGGGCCGCCCGGATGATCGCGGGGCTCGATGGGCCAGACACGCACATGGCCGTGCTCGACAGTGACGGCGCGATCCTTGCGCAATCTTCCGGGTTCGATGAGTTGGGTTTGTCGGAAGAGGTTCGCCGCACACTCGTTTCCGATGTCGGGCGCGACAGGGACCGGCTGATCAAGCGCCCGGTCACGACAAAGAAGGGCGAACTGCCCGCTGCCATCGGCAAGGTCTCCGACCACCCGGCTCTGCATCTCCTGTTTGCCGTGGAAGCCGTCCTCGAGGATATCGACTCCGATGCGGCACCGGACGTAGCGGACGACGATGTGCCGTCGTCGATGGAAAGCGTCGACGAGCCGAACGCCGGTGATCTGCCGGCGATGCAGGAGCAATCGCTGCCGGAAGCTCCGGACACAGCATCGATGCCTGCGGACGCAGAGCAAGATGCGCCCGAGGGCGCGAGCCTTTCGGGTGAACAAGGCGTATTGGCCCTGGAGTCCGACGAAGCGATATCGGCGTCGGCCGAGCCTGCCGATCAAGACGAGCCTCCCGCAGTGCGCGAGCCAGCCGCCGTACCCGGGAAGCAAGACAACGCCGGCGGGGCTGACGCTCCCGGGTTCGTATTCACACCCGGCGGCCGAGCCGTTCGCTTCGTGTGGAAAATAGACGCGCAGGGACGTTTCAGCGAGATCTCGGAGGAGTTTGCGTCGGCCGTCGGCCCGAGCGCCGCCGATGTGATAGGCGAGACGTTTGCCGACCTCGCCACGCGCTATGATCTCGATCCCGACAACCGGATCAACGAACTCCTGCGCCGGCGCGACACCTGGTCGGGCAAGACGATCCTCTGGCCGATCGAGGGAACGAGCCTCAAGGTGCCCGTTGACCTTGCCGCCCTCCCCACCTATTCGCGGTCTCGTGAATTCGACGGCTTTCGCGGGTTCGGTATCGTCAGGGTCGCGGACGCGATCAGCGACGACAAGGCAAGCGGGTTGACGCTCGGCCGCACTGCCGAACCTCGGCCGACTGCCCCGGCCCAAGAGAGCGAGGCCGCCGAGGAGACGGTCGCGACCGGAGCAGAATCCGGTTCAGACGTCGCGGCCCCTGACGAGCCGTCCGGCCGCGATGAGAAATGGGCAGACTCCGACGCCGCAGCAACGGATTCGCCCGGCCCGGAAGATCCCTTCCGTGGCGAGCGTCCGGCACTGCACGTCGCCGAAGCACCGGAGCGCCCCTCGTCCAGCAAGATCGTGGATCTCGATGAGCGCCGGTCGGGAACGGCCGGAACGCTGACGCGAGGCGAACAGGCCGCCTTTCGCGAAATCGCGAGACAACTCGGCGAACATTTCGGCGCGCACGGAGAGAACGGGGAAATCGAGGAACCGGCCTCCACATCCGCACCGGCCAAGGAAACGCCCTCTCCCGTCGTCGTCGCATCCGGTACCGGCGACGCGAACGAGACGGAAGCGACCGTCGAGCAGAACGAGGCGGCGCCTTCAGCCGACGATGAAGCGCCTTCGACCTCGCGCATGCCCGTCGGCATGAGCAGCGAGATTCTTGACCGCCTGCCTCTCGGCCTTCTCGTCCACTATGGCGACGAGCTGCTGCATGCCAATCCGGAATTCCTGCAACTAACGGGATACGATGACCTCGCGAGCCTGTCGCGGGAGGGCGGCATCGACGCGCTCTTCGCCCACGCCGACGACTTGGTCGACAAGCAGCCGGAGGGGCAGCCGGAGAAGCAGCCCGACGGGACGATGACGCTGATCCGCCGGAACGGCCAGCTTGCATCGGTCAACGCGCATCTTCATTCGATCCGATGGGAGGGCAAAAGCGCGCTCATGCTCGCGCTGGCGCCGGTGAGCGGAAGCGAAGACGCACAAACAACGCGTGACGACGATATGGCGGCAAGCGAAGCAAGCCGCCTGCGGATGGAAATCGAGGAACTTCGTTCCATTCTGGAGACCGCGACCGACGGCGTCGTTATCCTCGGGCAGGAAGGCGACGTGCGGACGATGAACCGCTCGGCGAGCGCGCTCTTCAACTACGACGAAGACGAGATCCGGGGGAAGCCCTTTGCCGCACTCTTCGCCCATGAAAGCCAGAGGGCGGTGCTCGACTATCTGCAGGGTCTCTCCGGCCATGGCGTTGCAAGCGTGCTCAATGACGGCCGCGAAGTCATCGGCCGCGAGGCAAACGGAGGCTTCATCCCGTTGTTCATGACCATTGGACGGCTTTCTTCGTCCAATGGCTACTGTGCCGTCATCCGCGACATCACGCAGTGGAAGCGGACCGAGGAGGAATTGCGGAATGCGAAGCGCGCCGCCGAAACGGCCAATGCCCACAAGACGGAGTTCCTGGCGAGGGTGAGCCACGAGATCCGCACGCCGCTGAACGCCATCATCGGTTTTTCCGACATGATGGCGAGCGAGCATTTCGGCCCGGTCGGCCATCCCCGTTACATCGAATATGCCGGAGATATCGGCCGATCCGGCAGGCACGTGCTCGACATCGTCAACGACCTGCTCGACATCTCGAAGATCGAGGCCGGTGAGATGGACCTCGATTTCAGCGCCGTGGATATCAACGACGCGGTGTCCGAGGCGGTCTCGCTGGTGCAGCCGCAGGCCAACAGTCAGCGCGTGATCATCCGCACGTCGCTGTCGGCGTCTGTTCCGACGGTCGTAGCAGACGGCCGATCCATCAAGCAGATCGCGCTCAATATCCTGGCGAATGCCATCCGTTTCACCCCGTCCGGCGGCCAGATCGTCGTGTCGACATCCTATGAGGCGAATGGAAGCGTGATCCTGCGGATCCGCGACACCGGGATCGGCATGACGCGCAGCGAGCTCGATCAGGCGATGAAACCCTTCCGTCAGGTAACGACAGGCGGGCGCAAGCGTGGCGACGGCACCGGCCTCGGCCTGCCGTTGACCAAGGCCATGACCGAGGCGAACCGTGCGCAGTTCTCGATCAGTTCCACGCCGAACGAGGGCACGCTCGTCGAAATTTCCTTCCCATCGCAACGCGTCTTGGCGAACTGAGGACGAATGCTGTAAGGAAATGTTGACTCGCGGGAGCCAGTTTGCCGGCTCCCGCCAGCCTTCACCTTGCCGCTTCGCCTCGGAACCGATCGCTTGCCGTCCACATCCAGGAGCCTCAGAAGACGCTTTGCCCGCTCGGGAACGGGTCTTGGCCACCCGCTGCTCGCGATCTGGGCCATAGTCGCCTCGGCGATTGTCCTGATGCCGATGACCGCCATCGCTTGGCTTGCCGTTTCCGGCGGCAGCGCGGACTGGCCGCATCTCATCGAAAACGTCATCCCCCGCGCCACGGGACGAACACTGCTGCTCGTTGTGCTGACGGGTGCGACAACGGCCCTTATCGGCATTCTGACTGCGTGGCTGGTGGCGAGTTGCGAATTTCCGCTACGCCGTTTTCTTTCCGCCGCGCTAGTGCTGCCGCTTGCGATACCCGCCTATCTCGCCGCGTACGCGTTCGGCGAACTTCTCACCTTCACCGGTCCGGTCCAGGGGCTGATCCGGGTGGTCTTCGGTTTCCAGACGAGCCGGGACTACTGGTTCCCGGATGTACGCTCCCTTGGCGGCGCGGTGCTCGTTCTGAGTTCGGTGCTCTATCCTTATATCTATCTCGCCTGCCGCTCGATGTTCCTGATGCAGGGGCGCGCAGCCGCGGATGTGGCGCGCACCCTCGGCGCCGGTCCGCTCAAGGTCTTTTTCCGGATCCAGATCCCGATGGCGCGGCCGGCCATCATGATCGGCCTGACGCTTGTCGCCATGGAAACGCTGAACGACATCGGAGCGGTGGAGTTTCTGGGCGTTCAGACATTGACCTTCTCGATTTTCGACACCTGGCTCAACCGCGGCAGCCTGGCCGGCGCCGCGCAGATCGCTTGCATCATGCTGCTCTTCGTCGTCGCACTGATGATGGTCGAGCGCGCCGCCCGCCGCCGGCAGCGCTTCGCCAGTCAGAAGACGACGGCCGCCGTGCACGATCTTGCCAGGCTTACGCTGTCGGGCTGGAAAAAATGGGCGGCGACGATCGTCTGCCTGCTCCCGATGCTGTCGGGCTTTGCCGTTCCCTTCTTTGTTCTGGGGAACTACGCGCTGAAACGTCTCGATCAGTTTCTGGCGCCACGCCTTCTGAATGCGCTGTTGCATAGCATCCTGGTTTCCGGCCTGACCGCGCTTGTCGCGGTGCTTCTGGGATTTGTCCTCGCCTACGCCGCGCGGACGGGGCGCTCCCGCATCACGGATGCCGCCGGCCGCCTGGCCTCCTTTGGCTATGGCGTGCCGGGTACGGTTCTCGCGATCGGCGTGCTCTTTCCGCTTGCAGCACTCGACAATGCCGTCGATGCGCAGGCGAGAGATCTGTTCGGAATTTCGACCGGGCTCCTGATGAGCGGCACCGGCTTTGCCATCGTCTATGCCTGCGCCGTCCGCTTCCTCACCATGGCGGAAGGCACGCTCGAGGCCGGCTTCCAGAAATTGTCGCCGCATCTCGACATGGCGGCGCGCGCGCTCGGACGCACGAGCGGCCAGACGCTGCGGACCGTGCTTCTGCCGATGATGCGACCTGCGGTGCTGACGGCGGCACTGCTCGTCTTCATCGAGACGATGAAGGAGCTCTCGGCAACCATCATGCTGAGGCCCTTCAACTTCAACACGCTTGCCACTCTGGTCTACGAGGATGCCTCGCGCGCCAAGGTCGAGGACGCCTCCGTCGCGGCGATGATCATCGTCCTCGCGGGCATGATCCCGGTGATCCTGGTGTCGAGATCACTTGAACGTCGTCCCTGACCGTACGAATCCGCTGCGCGAAAAAAAGAGGCAGCCGAAAGCCGCCTCTGGAGTCAATGCTAACCAACAAATGCTCGAGAAAAGGTGACATCATGTCTGCGGCAACATCGCTGCTGCGGCACCGGCCCTTGACTGGTCGGCCTCAAGTTGGTTCGACCATGCACCGCCAGATGTAAACAGGATCTTACTTTTCGACCCAACAATCTTAAGCAATCGCGCGCAACTCCGACGATTTGGTTAATTCGCCGGACGCGGACTGGTTAACGCGCGAGCACGTGATCCATGGGGTGGAACAGGCGGGAAGCAGCGGGATAGCGCAGAAGCCGCAATCCCGCTCCGAGGATCAGTTTTTCAATGCGTCGAGCCCCGCAAAGAGGTCGAGCGCCTCGGGATTTGCCAGCGCTTCCTTATTCTTGACCGGGCGGCCATGCACGACGTCGCGAACCGCAAGCTCGACGACCTTGCCCGATTTGGTCCGCGGAATATCCGCGACGGCAATGATCTTCGCCGGCACGTGACGCGGCGAGGCGCCAGTGCGGATTCGGTTCTTGATGGCCTTCGTCAGTTCGTCCGTCAATTCGACACCCGGCGCCAGCCGGACGAAGAGGATCACCCGCACGTCATCCTCCCAGTCCTGCCCGATGCAGAGGGCCTCGGCGACCTCTTCCATCTGCTCGACCTGATTGTAGATCTCCGCCGTGCCGATCCGCACGCCGCCCGGATTGAGCGTCGCATCGGAACGGCCATGAATGATGATGCCGCCATGAGGCGTCCACTCGGCAAAATCACCATGGCACCAAACATTGTCGAAGCGCTCGAAATAGGCTGCGCGGTACCTGGTGCCCTCGGGGTCGTTCCAGAACATGACCGGCATCGACGGAAACGCCTTTGTGCAAACGAGTTCGCCTTTCTCGCCGCGCACGGGTTGGCCTTCGTCGTTCCAGACGTCCATCGCGAGCCCCAGGCCGGGTCCTTGGATTTCGCCGCGCCATACCGGCTTCAGGGGATTGCCGAGCACGAAGCAGGACACGATGTCGGTGCCGCCGGAGATCGAGGCGAGTTGGATGTCCGACTTGATGCCCTCGTAGACGAACGAAAAACCTTCCGGAGAAAGCGGCGAACCGGTCGACGTCAACAGACGAAGCGCGGACAGGTCATGCGTGCTGATCGGCGTGAAGCCACCCTTGCGCACGGCGTCGATATATTTTGCCGACGTGCCGAAAATCGCGAACCGTTCCTCCGCCGCATAGTCGAAGAGGACGTTACCGTCCGGATAAAAGGGCGAGCCGTCGAAGAGGCAGAGCGTGGCTCCTGCCGCCAGACCCGATGCCAGCCAGTTCCACATCATCCAGCCGCAGGTGGTAAAATAGAAGAGCCTCTCGCCTTCCTTCAGGCCGCAGTGGAAACGGTGTTCCTTAAGGTGCTGCAGCAACGTCCCACCTGCAGAATGCACGATGCATTTCGGCACGCCGGTCGTACCGGACGAAAACAGAATGTAGAGCGGGTGGCCGAATGGCAGCCGCTCGAACGCCAGCGGTTTCACGTCGAAGGGAGCGATGAAATCGGCCAGCGTAACGCCGCCTTCGATCGCCGCTGCCAGCGCGGTGCTGTCACCGGCGTAAGGAACAATGACGGTCGGCGCGCCCAAGGTAGATGCGGAGGCGCGCACCTTGCCGGCGACGTCCTGCCGCTTGCCGTTGTACCAATAGCCGTCGCAGGCGATAAACAGTTTCGGGGCGATCTGGCCGAAGCGGTCGAGAATACCTTGCTCGCCGAAGTCGGGCGAGCAGGACGACCAGATAGCGCCGATCGACGCCGTCGCAAGCATCAGCGCAATCGTCTCGGGCATGTTCGGCATCATCGCGGCGACACGGTCGCCTTTACCGATGCCCTGCGCTTTCATTGCCTGCTGGAGGCGCGATACCAGGGCATGCAAATCATCCCAGGAAAGGCGATAGCTGACCGTGTCCTCGCCACGAAAGACCAGCGCATCGCCAGCGCCGCTGTTGCGCAGCAGATTTTCCGCGAAATTCAGCGTGGCGTCCGGAAAGAAGCGGGCATCAAGCATGCGATCGCCGTTGATGAGCGCTCGCTCCCCGCGATCACCGACAACCCCGCAAAAGTCCCAGACCGCGGTCCAAAAGTCGCCGCGCTCGGCCACGGACCACGCATGGAAGGCGTCATAGTCGGCAAAATTCCGGCCGAACCGTTGCCCGCACCACGACATGAATTGAGCCATTGGGCTTTGCTCGAGAATCTCGGCACCAGGAACCCACAAAGGTCGATCTGCTTGCATGCTTTCCTCCACTCCTCTGCGTGTTTCTATACCATGCTGCAACGCAAAATAAACAGCATGCGGCTAGGTTCGGCGTCGCGATGACGACATTTCCCTGTCAGCCGTATTTGCTTTATCAAAACCGAAGGCCTATCCAGACGGCTTGACCCGAGAGCAAGCGAAAATCCGACCGAAATGACGAGACAGTTCCTGCATATATGGCTCAGTTCCAGCCTTCGGTCGCGGATCGGCCGGCGTCACGTCGTTTGGTCCGCCGGGATCGGCATCGGCCTCGCCATCGCGTACAACGCCGCGCTGCCGCTGGTTATTTCCACGACCGATGCGCGCGCGACGATGGAACGGATGCTCGACGGCTGGTCGGGCGGCAAGAGCAGGATTGGCGGCGAACCGGAAATCCACTTCTGGCCGGAGCCTGAGCTGACGCTGTCCTCGGCGACGATCGAAACCGACGAGGCAACCCCGCGCCCGCTTGCGCATATCGGCCGCATTACCGCATCCTTCAGCTTGCTTGCGGCGCTTCGCGGCGAACCGGCGCTGGACGATATCCGCTTCGTCGATCCGGTCGTCACCATCGAGCGCGCCGCCGACGGAACCGTCAACTGGAAACGGCCGCGCTGGCTGAGCTTGCCTGAGACGACGACCCGGGAGGACACACCCTTCGGCGACATAACGATCGAAAACGGCCGGATCCGCATCCTCGACCGGATGGCCGACGGCGCCCTGGACATCGACCTTCCGGCGATCTCCGGAACCGTCAAATGGCCATCCTTTGCTGAGCGCATGAGCGCCCAGCTTTCAACGACCATCGGTGGGCAGGCGATTGACTGGGCATTGATCTGCGACGAACCGCTCGCCCTCTTTGCCGGTCGCAATGCGTCGCTCAGGACGTCGCTGACCTCGGCCCCATTGACCTTCTCCTTCGAAGGCATCGGCAATCTTTCGATGTATCCCTTTGCCTCCGGTCATCTGCAGGCATCGGCGCCGTCGCTGTCTACTCTTCTCGCCTGGTATCGGGGCACTTCGTCGGGCACGCTTCCTGCAGGTGCTTTCAGCATCGATGCCATGGTGGCAACTGGCGAAAAGACGCTCAAGCTCGACGATCTGCAACTGGTGATGGGCGGCGCCACGGCGACTGGTGTCTTGGACATCGCGTTTCCGGCCGGCGAGACGCCGCGTGTCGAAGGAACGCTCGCCTTCGATCGCATCGATCTCAACGGCATCACTCCCCCGAATGCAAAGTCCGCAGGCACCAGCGACCCCGAATGGCAAATGGCGGAAACCCTCTTCGGCGCCTGGCGTGCAGACGTGCGGCTTTCATCGCAGGAAGTGCTCGTCGGTCCGCTGCATCTCACAGAGGTGGCAGCCGGCGTCATGATCAATGGCAACCGGGTGTCGCTCGATATCGGTGACAGCACCTATGCAAACGGCATTCTCAGCGGCCGCGCGGTGCTCTCGGAGAAGGGGCTGGAACATGGCGGCAAGCTTCAGATGAGTCTGAAAGATGCCGACTTTGCCGCCGTACTCGACAGTTTCGGTCTGAAGGGCCCGACACCAAGCGGCAGGGGCACCCTCAATCTCGATCTTGCGACCGACCATCCTGTCTGGGCGAGCAGCGCGTCCGATCTTTCAGGTCGCCTGACGTTTTCGCTGGCGAATGGCAGCCTCGCCGGGTTCGATGCGAACGCCTTCATCGACCTCGTCCGAAGGGGAGAATTCTTCTCTCTTTCCGAGGCGAGCGCCGGGGCGTTCGACTTCCAGGCAGCCGATATCGAGGCGATCTTCGGCGCCGGCGTGGCGCGACTGAACCGGGCGAATTTTACCGGGCCGTCGGGCGGCATGGCGATCACCGGCGTCATCCCTTACCGCACGGGCAGCCTCGCGCTCGCCGGAACACTCGAAAATCCGACGACGGTCAATCAGCCGCTGCGCTTCTTCGTCGGTGGAACCTGGCCAAACGCGGTTATCTCGCCGCTCTCCGTGCTTGTGGAGCCGCAATAGACGGCAGGCGTCAACCCCTGCCCTCGGCGGGTCAGCCTATCGCGGCAAATGCGGCGCGCTCGTCTCTCTCCCGTTGGACCTCCCGCCGCTTCGTCACGATCGACGCGACGAGCACGCCGAGTGCAACGACACCGATCAGGATCGTGCAGATCGCGTTGATTTCGGGCGTCACGCCGAGACGGACCTGGCTGTAGATCTTCAGCGGCAGCGTCGTGGCGCCCGGCCCCGTGGTGAAGCTCGAAATCACGAGATCATCGAGCGACAGCGTGAAGGCGAGCACCCACCCGGAAAAGACTGCCGGCGCAATCACCGGCAGGGTAATTGCGAAGAACGTCCTGACCGGCGTCGCGCCGAGATCGAGCGCCGCCTCTTCGATCGACTGGTCGAAGCTCAGAAGACGCGACTGCACCACGACGGCGACGAAACACATGGTGAAGGTGATATGGGCGAGCGTGATCGTCCAGAAACCGCGATCGAGCCCGATGGCAACGAAGAGCAGCAGCAGCGACAGGCCGGTGATCACCTCCGGCATCACGAGCGGTGCATAGACCATGCCGGAGAAGAGCACGCGGCCGCGAAAGCGCGTGTAACGTACGAGCGCAAGCGCCGCCAGCGTACCAAGCACCGTCGCGCAGGTCGCCGACAGCAGCGCGAGGCGAATGGTGACCCAGGCCGCATCGAGCAGCCCCTGATTGTGCCAGAGCTGACCATACCACCGCGTCGAAAAGCCGGCCCAGACGGTCACGAGCTTCGACTCGTTGAACGAGAAGATCACGAGCAGCACGATCGGCAGGTAAAGGAAGCCAAAGCCGAGGACGACGGAGACAATGTTGAAGCGCGACCATTTTGCCATCGTCTATCTCCCCTCACCATCGGCTTTCGCCTGCACATTCTGGAAATAGACGATCGGGAGCACCAGGATTAGCAGGAGGATCGTTGCCACCGCCGAGGACACCGGCCAATCGCGGTTGGCATTGAATTCGTTCCACAGCGTCTTGCCGATCATGAGCGTTTCCGAACCGCCGAGTAGATCCGGGATGACGAACTCGCCGACCGCCGGAATGAAGACCAGCAGGCAGCCGGCCACGACGCCCGCGAGGGATAGCGGAAAGGTTACCCGCCAGAACGCGGTGATCGGCGTGCAGCCGAGGTCCTGGGCAGCCTCCGTCAGCGTGTGGTCCATCTTCTCGAGCGCCGAATAGATCGGCAACACCATGAAAGGGAGATAGGAATAGACGATACCGATATAGATCGCCCAGTTGGTGTTGAGGATGATCAGCGGCTGATCGATCACATGAATCGACATCAGGAGCTGATTGAGCAAGCCCTCGGGTTTCAGGATGGCGATCCAGGCATAGACACGGATCAGGAAGCTCGTCCAGAAGGGCAGGATCACCAGCATCAACAGCGTCGGGCGGACAGAACGCGGCGCCTGCGCCATTCCATAGGCAATCGGATAACCGATCAAGAGCGTCAAGAAAGTGGAAACGGCCGCAATGATGACACTCGAAACATAGGCATTGAAATAGAGTACGTCCTCGGTCAGCCAGACATAATTGTCGGCGGAGAACTCGCGCATTTTCTCGAGGATGCCCGAAAGGCCACCAGCAAGATCGAAGACCGGCGTGTAGGGCGGCATAGCAACCGCTGTCTGCGAGAGCGAGATGCGGAACACGATAAAGAAGGGGATCAGAAAGAAGAAAAGCAGCCAGGCATAAGGAATGATGATGACCAGGCGGCTGACGAAGGCTGACGCAATTCTTGCCATGGCTTCAATCCTTCAATACCACGCCAGCGTCTTCACCGAACGAGATCCACACCTGCTGGTCATAGCCAAGCGGATCCTCCACCGCGCGCACGGCATTCAGCGACGACGCCTTGATGACCTTGCCGTCCTTCAGGCGAATGTGGAAGACGGTCATGTCGCCGAGATAGCCGATGTCCCAGATCTCGCCTTCGGCCGCGTTGAGCGGCGCATGCGCGGGCGCCTGCCGGCTGACCCGGATCTTTTCCGGCCGAACGGCGACCGCAGCCTTGGCTCCCGTGGAGACTTTCTCCGACGAGGCCATGCGGATCGGCACGCCACTCGCCGTCTCGACCCGGACGCGGCCGTCTTCCGCGGCGGCGACGGTGCCATCGAAAATGTTCACATCGCCGATGAAGTCCGCGACGAAGCGTGAATTCGGCGCCTCGTAGATTTCCGCCGGCGTCGCCACCTGAATGACCTTGCCGTGGCTCATAACGGCGATGCGGTCGGCCATGGTCATCGCCTCTTCCTGGTCATGCGTGACGATGACAAAGGTCAGGCCGAGTTCCTGCTGCAGGTCCATCAGTTCGAACTGGGTTTCCTCGCGCAGCTTCTTGTCGAGTGCGCCGAGCGGCTCATCGAGCAGGAGCACCTTCGGGCGCTTGGCAAGCGAGCGGGCGAGCGCCACGCGCTGGCGCTGGCCGCCGGAAAGCTGGTGAGGTTTTCGCTTGGCGAATTTCTCGAGCTTGACGAGCTTCAGCATCTGCGCGACGCGCTCGGCAATGTCGGTCTTCGGCATGCCGTCCTGCTTCAGGCCGAAGGCGATGTTGTTTTCGACCGTCATGTGCGGAAACAGCGCATAGGATTGGAACATCATGTTGACCGGCCGCCGATATGGCGGAATGCCGGCGAGGCTCTGGCCATCGAGAATGATCTCGCCCGACGTCGGCTGCTCGAAGCCGGCAAGCATGCGCAGCAAGGTCGATTTCCCGCAGCCCGAGGCGCCCAGGAGAGCGAAGAATTCCCGGGTATAGATGTTCAGCGAGAGATCGTCGACCGCCGTGAAGTCCCCGAATTTCTTGGTCACGTTTTTGAAGGAAATGAATGGTTTGGAGGCCGGGTCCGCCCATGGAGCGAAGGACCGCCGGATACTGCCGAGAGACTTCATCATCTATCCCCGAATGACACAGCCGATGGGCGCGTCGTCCTGACCCTACAGCCGCGCTTCTTATCAGACGCGCAAATGACGCTGTAGCACCGTGAATTGCTGCATGTTTCTATTCTTGAATCGGCTGCGATTTAAGGAAACATGCAGTAGCGCCCATTCAATCTTACGCCGAGCGGAAGACGGGCGAAAAACGACGACACGTTTCACTCGCCCCGCTCCAAAAAAATTGCCCGGATTTTGAGGCCGGGCAATTCGCTTCCGCTCTTACTGGCCGGTGACGACCTTGGTCCAGAGCCGGGTCAAGACCCGCTGCTCCTTGGCCTCAAACGGCGTGACGGTGAACAGCTTTTGCATCACCTCGTCCGACGGATAGATTGCCGTGTCTTCCAGGACTTCCTTGTCCAGGAACTGCTGCGAGGCCTTGTTGCCGTTGGCGTAGAAGACATAGTTCGAGGCCTTGGCAATGACTTCCGGTTTCATCATGTAGTTGATGAACTCATGCGCTTCGGCAACATGGGGCGCGTCGGCCGGGATTGCCAGCATGTCGAACCACATCTGCGCGCCTTGTGCCGGTATCGAATAATCGACCGTCACACCGGCTTTCGCCTCTGCCGCACGGTCACGCGCCTGGAAGACGTCGCCCGAGAAGCCGACGGCCAGGCAGATGTCGCCGTTTGCGAGTGCATTGATGTATTCCGACGAGTGGAATTTGCGGACATAGGGGCGGATGCTCGTCAGCAGTTCGCCGGCTTTTTCGAGGTCCGCCTGCTCGTGACTGTCGGGATTGAGGCCGAGATAGGCGAGCGCCGAGGGAACGATGTCGGTCGGGGAATCGAGAAGGTGGATGCCGCAATCCTTGAATTTCGCGGCCAGTTCGGGCTTGAAGATGACGTCCCAGTTCGGCTTTTCGTCCGTGCCCAGGATTTCCTTCATCTTGTCGACGTTGTAGCCGATGCCGGTGGTGCCCCACATGTAATCGACGGCATACTCGTTGCCCGGATCGTACTTCGCCGTACGCTCCATGATCACGTCCCACATGTTGGGCAGGTTCGGCAGCTTCGACTTGTCGAGCTTCTGGAAGACGCCCGCAGCGATCTGGCGCTGGAGGAAGGTGGCGGTCGGCACCACGACGTCATAGCCGGACCCGCCGGCGAGCAGCTTCGTTTCCAGAATTTCGTTGGAATCGAAGACGTCGTAGACCACCTTGATGCCGGTCTCCTTGGTAAAGTCCTCGAGAATGCTGCTGTCGATATAATCCGACCAGTTGTAGACGTTGACGACCCGCTCCTGTGCCGACGCGAGCATGGTCGATCCCGCGAGCGTCGCGGCTGCCAGTGTTGCGATTATGATTTTGGACATCAGTTCCCTCATTATTATCGGTTCTCGGCAAGAGCCGCTGATCCGTGCGATCCAGCGCAGTCTTGATCGGTCCGCAGCCGAGGTTAGGCATGTTTCTTGCCAACCTCAAGCGCTTTCGCGCCGGATAAAGGCACCATCTCGGATTGCACGCATTTTGGCAAGCGCAAGCAAAAACGGGCACTTATGGCGCAGCGCGCCGGGGTCCTCCGTCCCGATACGGAACGCTCACGCGCGTTAACCATAGTGCCAAGATGCGGATTCGCGGCTTTGTTTACGATTGATTAACCTTAGTGGAAGTGCGACTTTGCCGGCGGTTGTGTATCAGCGTCCGGACCACGTTATGAGCGAGCGAAACCGCAGGATCGACCCGAGGGAACTGAAGCGCCTCTCGGTTCTGCAGCCCAGAAAATCACTAACGGCAATCGCCGCGGACTGGGCCATCATCGCGGCGGCGATCGCCGTCAGCGAATATGCCGACAATATGCTCGTCTACCTGATCGCCGTCGCTGTGATCGCCGGGCGAATGCATGCTTTCGGTTGCATGGTTCACGAGGCGGCCCATTACCGCATCATCCGCAATCGCAAGCTTAGCGACTGGATGAGCGACATTCTGCTGGCCTGGCCGGTACTGGCGACCGTCGACGGCTATCGCCAGAACCACCTCGCCCACCACCAGCACGCCAATACCGATGACGACCCGGACTGGACCGCAAAGCGCGACCTGGCACAGTTCACCTTCCCGCAAAAACTGGCGCGCGGTATCGCGCAGCTGCTCGGCTATCTCGTCGCCGTCAATTCGATCCGCGACCTCCTTCACATGGCCAAGAGGATCTCGAAAAGCGACCGTTCGACGCGGGGCTACAAGGCGCTGCGGCTCGGCTTCTATCTGGCGGCGGCTGCCATTTTTACGATGCTCGGTATCTGGCGCGAATTCGTGCTCTACTGGCTCGTGCCATTCTTCACGTTCTTCTGCCTCTTTCTCTACGTGCGCAGCGTCGCCGAACATTTCGGCAGCATGGACTACAGCGACGAGTTGACGAGCTCACGGACCGTCTACCCGCATGCGTGGGAAAAGCTCTTTTTCGCGCCGCACAACATCAACTACCACCTCGAGCACCATCTCTATCCCGGCGTGCCCTATTACAATTTGCCGGAACTGCATGCGATCCTGATGCGAAACAAGGCCTATGCGGACAAGGCCCACATCACCCGCGGCTACAGCACGGGGCTTCCCGCGGAATGCTTCGCGCCCGAGGCGCCGCTGTTGCCCAATCAGCACCCGGCCAGTTACTGAAAATCGAAAACGCTGAGGCCCGTCGCCATCTCGTCCAGGCCAAGCGGGCGGGTAACGGGCGGTTCGGCGCGTGCCAGACAGCCTTGCCGCTCGCAGAGGCGGCAGGCTGCACCGACCGGCACCGCCGGCATCCTCGAAGCGCCGTAGACGACCTCCTCCGCGAAGCCGACGTCACAGCCGATGAGCAGCGCCGTGCGCCTCACCCTTTCCTGAAAGCCGGCCTGCGGTCCGTCGAGCGTGCGCGAAACGACCAGGAATTCGCTGCCCTCCGGCATTTCGACGCGATCGACGAGAATCTGCCCCGGCACGGCGAAGGCGGCATGGATGTTGAGCTTCGGACAGGCGCCGCCGAAGCGCGCATTTGGAAAGCCGAGCGCGCCCGCTCGACGCAGCCGGTGGCCGGCATTGTCGATCTCCATCAGGAAAAACGGGATGCCCGCGGCCCCGGGACGCTGCAACATCGTCAGTCGATTGGCCGCCTGTTCAAATGATACCTGAAAGCGGGATCTCAAGACGTCGATGTCGTATTTCGCGCGCTGCGCAGCGGCCAGGAACGCCTGATAAGGCATCATGACGGCATGAGCGGCATAGCGCGCGAGTTCGAAGCGACCGATACGGCGCGCCTCGGCAGTCGCGAAGCGGAATTGCTCCAACTCGGCGTCGATTGGCTCGTGGCAGGCAATCGAGGCCACTTCCATCGCGATTTCCCGCGCCTGGTCGAAAGGTGACAGGCGTTCGGAAATAAAGAGCCGCATCGAGTGTCGGTCGAAACGGCGGCGCAGGTTCGGCATGGCATGCACCGGCAGTGTCCTGACGACGAGGCCATGCTCCTTCTTGAGCCAGGCCTTCAGCGCTCCGGCAAGGTCGTCACCGGGCGAGAGCGCGGCGTGAAAGGCCTCCATCGCCTCCTCGATCCGAGCGAAATGGTTGGGCCGGGCCTCGAATGCCTCGCGGACCTCGTCGATCGGCAGTCGAGTGTCCGAAAGAGCCGCCATGTGCCCCTGCCCCGCCAGGAGATCGGCGAGGTCCTTCAGGCGCGATGCCTGCTCGCGATAGGCGCGGTAGAGCTTGACGATGCCCCCCGAGGCGTTTGGCGCCGCCTCGGTGACTTCGATCAGCTCCTGATCCCCGGGCAGTTCGCCGGCCAGGAGCGGATCGGCGAAAACCTCGCGCAACTGCGCCAGGCCGCTACCGGTTTCGCCCTGCAACTCGTCAAGGTCCACCTTGTAGACGGAGGCGAGCTTGAGAAGAAGCTGTACTGTCAGCGGCCGCTGGTTGCGCTCGATCAGATTGAGATAGGACGGAGAGATGCCGAGCGCCTCTGCCATCGCCGTCTGCGTCAGTTGAAGACCGTTGCGGATACGTCTGACGCGCGGCCCGGCAAAGATCTTGTTTTCCGCCATCTGTAACTCCCTTTACAAACCGAAGCCCGCGGGTCGTATTAACAACATTTACAACTTTACTGCTTCGCCTTGTCAAACACAAGACAAGATAACCCTTTTGATTCAGTCGGAACTTTGATTTTCGTGGCGGGTTTATGCGGTGCAATGTAAAAACTGTCACATGATCTTACGGCCTGAACTTGGCACAGACCAAAAGTCGAAGAGCGATCAGATTTGACGAGGAGAAAAGAATGACTGATTTTTACAATCTCGTTCCGAGTGCGCCGCAGGGACGTTTCGATGGCGTCGAGCGGCCGTATACCGCCGAAGACGTGAAGCGGCTCAGGGGCTCGGTCGAGATCCGGTATTCGCTGGCTGAAATGGGCGCCAACCGTCTGTGGAAACTCATCCACGAGGAGGATTTCGTCAACGCGCTCGGGGCGCTTTCCGGCAACCAGGCAATGCAGATGGTTCGTGCGGGGCTGAAGGCGATCTATCTTTCCGGCTGGCAAGTCGCCGCCGACGCCAACACGGCCTCAGCAATGTATCCGGACCAGTCACTCTATCCGGCCAATGCGGCGCCCGAGCTGGCGAAACGCATCAACCGCACGCTGCAGCGCGCCGATCAGATCGAAACCGCGGAAGGCAAGGGGCTTTCGGTGGAGACCTGGTTCGCGCCGATCGTTGCCGATGCCGAAGCGGGCTTCGGCGGGCCGCTCAACGCCTTCGAGATCATGAAGGCCTTCATCGAGGCGGGTGGGGCTGGCGTTCACTATGAGGATCAGCTCGCGTCGGAAAAGAAATGCGGCCATCTCGGCGGCAAGGTGTTGATTCCGACCGCCGCGCATATCCGCAACCTGAATGCCGCGCGGCTTGCCGCCGATGTCATGGGCACGCCGACCCTTGTCATCGCACGCACCGACGCGGAAGCAGCAAAACTCCTGACCTCCGACATCGACGAGCGCGACCGTCCCTTCGTCGACTATGATGCCGGCCGCACCGTCGAAGGTTTCTATCAGGTGAAGAACGGGCTCGAGCCCTGCATCGCCCGCGCTATCGCCTATGCGCCGCACTGCGACCTCATCTGGTGCGAGACCTCGAAGCCGGATCTGGAGCAGGCACGCAAATTCGCCGAAGGCGTGCACAAGGCGCATCCCGGCAAGCTGCTCGCCTATAATTGCTCGCCGTCGTTCAACTGGAAGAAGAACCTCGACGACGCAACGATCGCCAAGTTCCAGCGTGAACTCGGTGCGATGGGCTACAAGTTCCAGTTCATCACGCTCGCCGGCTTCCACCAGCTGAACTTTGGCATGTTCGAACTGGCGCGCGGCTACAAGGACCGGCAGATGGCCGCCTATTCGGAGTTGCAGGAAGCGGAATTTGCCGCCGAAGCGAATGGCTACACAGCGACCAAGCACCAGCGCGAGGTCGGCACCGGCTACTTCGATGTCGTGTCGCTGGCGATCACCGGCGGCCAATCGTCGACTACTGCCATGAAGGAATCGACCGAGCACGATCAGTTCCGCCCGGCCGCAGAATAAAGGGTCCGGGCGCGCGGCATCCCTGCCCGCCGCGCGCCCGGGAAGCCATGGAACCTCGAACCGAGCGGGATGGAATGCGAAACACCCCCCGCATCCGGCTCTAACCTCCGAAGGAGCAACGCCAATGACAGTACAGACACGCGTCAAGGAACGGGCCGAGGAACAGTCGTCGGCCATGACCCCGGACCAGCAAGCAGCAATTCGCATGGTCGCAAACGACCTGCATCGCCTCAACCAGTCGGTCATGAAGGCTGTCGACGCCGGCGTATCCGTCGAGCTCGTTCGCTCGGCACGCCATCATGGCGGCGAAGGGAACTGGGGCGATCTTCTGATACCGGTCATCGTCACGCAAGGACGGTCGTGATGTTCGCGCTGGCGGCTGTCGCGCTCGTCCTGACGCTCTCTGGCATGTACTGGCGCGATGCCCTGTCCCGCAGACGGTGGGTTCCCGTGGCCGTCACTCGCGACAGGGGCTGAAAAGATAGCCTTCCATCCAGAGAACAAGGTCACCGGCCGACCGCAAGTCGGCCGGTGATCGTTTGCGGTCTTATGCAGAGGAGGTCCGCCGTGGACGCTTGCCGGCAAACAGGTCCACGTGGCTGCGCAGCAGTCGCGTCATCCGGTCAACAACCGTGCGGATTTCCCGCCTGTGCCGGTCCTCGTTGTTCATGACGATCCATTGCCGATGTCGCAGCGGCTCGATCTCCTCGCCCGTCCGCTCCAGCAGCGGATCGAGATCGCCGACGAAGCAGGGCAAAACCGCCCTTCCCGCCCCGGCGCGCGCGAGATCGAGTAACGACCGGGGGCGGCCGACCATCGCAACGATGCGCCCAGCCGCCTGATCGTGCGGCCAGCGCAGATAGGCCGAGATCGCCTCCTCCTCCGCGACCGCAACCCAACGCTCCGGCCCGCCGCCGGGCGCATTTTTCTGGCGATAGGCGGCATAGGCCACTTCGCCAATCAGCCGTGAGGCCAGATAGGTCTCTTCCGGCTCGAAGGCGCGAATGCCAATATCGCTCTCCCGATAAGCAAGATTTGCCCGCGCCTCCCCGATCGAAAGCGATATGGCAAAGGCGTCGCGCTCGGTGCAGATCGCCGGGAAATTCTCCGCAATCAGCCACGAATTCCAGGTTCCGGCCGCAATGCGGACGACCGGCGTGCCCTCGCCTTCCTTCTGCCAGCTCTCGACCTTGCGCGCCGCCGCTTCCATCTCCTGCAACTGCTCGAAGAGGAAGCGTCCGTCGGCGGTGAGCACATATCCGGTCTGGCTGCGCACGAAAAGCGAGCGCCCGGTACGCTCCTCGATCTCCAGCATCCGGCGGCCGATGGTTGCCGGGCTCAAGCCGGTCGCCTGAGCCGCACCGGTCAGGCCACCGGCGCGGGCCACGGTCATGAAACAACGGTAGATGTCCCAGTCCATGCTTTTCATGTGTGAAAAACATATGGGGAAATCGACTGTATGTAAAACAGTTTTAAATGCATAAAAAAGCTGATGCCCGAAAACGAGGAGCATCACCATGGACATGATGGCAATGGCCTATCTATTCGACATGCTTTCCAAGAACCGCCGCTGGGAGGAGTCCTTCGAACCCCGCCAGCCGCGGCGCAGGGCCCTGATGGGCCGCCTGATTTCCACGATCACCCGCAAGCTGCCGCCGGAGAAATGCCGCGAAGATTGTGGCAGGGTCTGAGCCTTCGCCCTCCTGCCAAATAGACGACGCCGCGCGCTCCGTTGAGCGCGCGGCGTCGAGTTTCCTGTAGTTGTCTCAGGCGGCGCGATAGGTTTGGCCGGTCGCCACTTCCGGCTCCAGCCGGAATTGCTCGACGAGCATCATCAGCGTATCCGCCTGGTTTGCAAGCGCGCGGCTGGTTGCCGTCGCCTCTTCGACCATCGAAGCATTCTGTTGGGTCATCTGATCCATCTGGTTGACGGAGCCGTTGACCTCGTTCAGAGCCGTCGCCTGGTCGCGGCTTGCCGTCGCGATCATCTCGACATGCTGGCTGACGGATACAATCTGGGCACTGATCGAGGCGAGCACCGCACCCGTCTCCTTGACGAGATGCGAGCCGGAATTGACCTCGTCGGTCGACTTGTTGATGAGCCCCTTGATCTCCCGAGCCGCCTCGGCCGACCGTTGCGCCAGCTCCCGGACCTCCTGCGCGACCACGGCAAAGCCCTTGCCCGCCTCTCCGGCCCGTGCCGCTTCGATGCCGGCGTTCAAGGCCAGCAAGTTGGTCTGGAAGGCGATGTCGTCGATGACCTCGATGATCTGTTCGATCTGGCGCGAAGCCTCTTCGATGCGCCCCATCGCGGCAATCGCATTGGTGACGACCGTCGCCGAGCTGTCCGCGCTCTTCTTGGTCTGCGACACGGCGAGGTTTGCCTCATGTGCACGCTCTGCCGAGGAACGCACGGTGGCCGTGATCTGGTCGACAGCGGCCGCGGTCTCCTCGAGCGAAGCCGCCTGGGCTTCCGTTCGCTTGGAGAGCGAGTCGGCGGAATGGTGCATGTCCGCGCCACTCTGCTGGATCGCCTGGGCGTTCATCCGGATCTGGGCCAGCGTATCCTGAAGCCGGATGAGCGATCCGTTGAAATCCGTGCGCAGCTGCTCGAGCCGACCGTGGAAGGGGACCTCGATCTGGCGCGACAGATCGCCTTGCGCCAGGCGTCCGAGGCCAGCAGCAAGCTCGCTGACCGCAAGATCGATTTGCCGGTCCAGCTCGCGCTTCTCGGCATCGTTGCGGCTGCGTTCAGCCTCGGCGCGAGCGCGTTGCTCTTCGCTTTCGGCCTCGATGCGCACCTTGGAAAGGGCGTTTTCCTTGAACACGCCGAGCGCACGCGCCATGTCGCCGATCTCGTCGCGCCGCGCGCCACCGTCGATCGCCGTGTCGAGCACGCCGTCGGCGAGCCGCCGCATCGCGGCGGTGATCTGGCCTATCGGCTTCTTCAGCGTCAGCGTCAACGCGATGCCGGCAAGCAGCGCGATGATGACGCCGGCGACGGTCGCGGCGACGGAGATCTGGTTGGCTTCGTCCCGTTCGGTACCGGCAGCAACCTTCTGCTGCTCGGCGAACTGGGTCAGGTCTCCCCAGATTTCGTTGATCGTTTCACCGGCAGCATTGAACTCGGCCGTTCGCTTCTCGGAGCTCGTGACCAGCGCCACGCTATCCTTCTTCATCACGTTGATGATCGGCAGAAGCGCATCCGCCGTCGTGTCGAAGAAGCTCATTCCGGTGGCGACGCCGCGCAGCGTGGTCAAATTGGCCTGAACGGCAAGGAACTTGTCCAGGAGCCGCTTGCGATTTTCCTCGGTCGTACTGCCCAGGAAGGCGGCCGCGGCGATCTGAATGTCGGTGATCGATGTGGAGAGCCTGCGTGTCGCAGTCAGCACGGATTCGGTGCTTGCGATCTTTTCATCGAGTTCACTGAAGATCTGCGTGGCTTCGCGCATCTTCCCAACGGAGGCGGCCTCCAGACGGAAGCTCGCGGTGCGGAAGCGATCGACATATTTCGAAATGCCGGCAAGCGTTTCAGGTCCGACGGGAGCCTTGATCAAGGCACCGATCTCGCTTGCCGCGGAATTGACGGTATCGGCGAGAGACTTTTCGCCCTTCGGCAGCAAAGTGAAGATCTCGCGCTGCGTGCGGCCGATCTTCGGGAAGCGGTCCTGCACCTGTTTCATCTTCTCTTCGACCGTTGTCGCCTTGCTGACCTCGGTGCCGAATTCCGCAAAGAAGCGGCTGGCGCGCAAGAGCTTTTCGGCGTTCCTCAGCATCGTCTTCGCCGCGTTCTCGTCCTTTCGCACCGCGTATTGCAGGCGGTTCGTCTCCTCGTTGATCTTCGCCTGCTCGGCCACCAGGCGCTCCAGATTGGCCGTCATGGCCGCACGCAGCTCCTTCTCGCCGACGTGCAGCGTCCAAAGGCCCTCAATGCGTGCTTCGATGTCGCTGGTCGCAGCGATCGCGGCGGTCAGTTCTTCCTGGCCGTTCTGCCCGGCGACCTGTGCGGCGGTCTGCGTGAGGATATCCTTCTGCGCAGCGATCGTGCCGCGAACCGCATCGCGGTTCTCCTCGGTCGTCTTGTGCAGGAAATTGTTCATGCCCGCATAGACGTCCTTGAAGCCGCTCAGCGTCTGCAGGACGCTGTTTGAAATCTCCATGCGGCCCTGCAGCAGGCCCGACGCGTAGAGGCCGGTGATGCCGACAGCCGAGATGCTGACGACAAACGGCAGGATGAAGAACAGAACCTTCGTCTGAATCTTGAAGCGGGCGAGAATCCTATCAATGAACATGGAAAACACCTTGGCTCGCAGCTCGCGTTTCGCTTCCCCCGATGGCTGGACGTACCCGCGCCAAGTGATCACTTGCGGAGAAACGCCCGGAAGCCACCCGATGCGCAAACAGGCTGATGTTTTTCGGGAAATCATGCGGCGCACGCCGCCAGTCCGCCGGCAATCATTGCGGGACCCGCGCCACCTCTTAAGGCAGCGAGGCCCTGACGGAACTCACTTGGACGCCATAGTCGATTTGAACGATTAAAATTTGTATAAGCGGCCGGCAGTTTTGGAGCGGCGGTGGCGGCCGAGACGATTTTGCGGCCATCGGCTTCGGCCGGATCACAGGCACCGCAAAATTAAGCAACGCGAACTCGCCTTCACTTGGTCGGCTTCACCTGGGAAGGCGCTTGCCGCCTTCCTGTCTCGCCCCCAGATTCAGAGGGGCGCGAATGCCGTGAAGGTCACGACGAGAAAGAGCGCGATGACCGCACCGAAGGCAATCAATTCATGGGGCAAGTGGCTCTGCTCCCTGCGGGCAACCGCAACAGCGCGGGGACGGCGGCGTGAGTGGGTCATGGCATCCTGTCCTTGTCCTACAGCGACGCGCATCTTTCAGACGCGCAAAGGCCGCTGTAACCGTCTGAGTTTCCGGCAGCCAACCCGGCTACCATGCTGATCATGGTGCCTTCATCCTGCGGCCAAGGAAAGTCCATGAAATGGAAACAGTGTGGTTTCCGTTTAGGGACCACCCCCAAGTCCTCCGCGGGCAGTGCAGCCAAAAATCAGGTTCAGCCATTTCCGTTAACAATGGCTGAAAAGGCAAATCACCAATTTTTCCGGATGGTCACACCTCTTGACCGGCGGCGAAACCGGAGGCCCAGGCCCATTGGAAATTGTAGCCGCCGAGCCACCCGGTGACGTCGACGCATTCCCCGATGAAATAAAGCCCGGGAACCTCTCTCGCCTGCATCGTCCGCGAGTCCAGCGCACGGGTGTCGACGCCGCCGAGCGTTACCTCCGCGGTCCTGTAGCCCTCCGATCCGGCGGGCTTCAGTGCCCAGCTCTGGATGGAGGCCGACAATGTATCGATGGCCTTGTCGGAAAGGTCGGCAAGCATCCGTCCCGTCAATTTTGCTTCCTCCGTGAAAAACTGGGCCAGCCGCCGCGGCAGGATGTCGGCCAAGGCCGTGTGCGTCGCCTGGCGACCGTTCGTTCGACGCATCCCCTTGAGAATGGAGGCAATGTCAATGTCCGGCATCAGGCGCAGGACGATCTCCGCGCCTTCGCGCCAATAGGACGATATCTGCAGGATGGCGGGTCCGCTCAAGCCGCGGTGAGTGAGCAACACCGCTTCGCGAAAAGCGGCCTTGCCGCAGCGCGCCTCGGCATCGGCGGCGACGCCGGCCAGTTCGCCGATCTTTCCAAGCTGTGCCGGATCGAGGGTCAAGGGAACCAATGCCGGCCGCGTTTCGACGATCGGCAGACCGAACTGTTCCGCGATCCTGTATGCAAAGCCCGTCGCGCCCATTTTCGGGATCGACTTACCGCCGCTCGCCACCACCAGTGACGCAGCCTCGACCGCACCATCATTGGTGATCACGCGGAAGCCGGATGCAATCTTCTCGACCGTCGAGATCGCAGTTGCAAGCCGAAGTGCCACGGCTGCCTCCTGCATTTCGGCGAGCAGCATGCGGATGATGTCCTTCGCCGAGTGATCGCAGAAGAGCTGGCCGAGGGTCTTCTCGTGCCATGCGATGCCATGCCGCTCGACGAGTGCGACGAAGTCCTGCGGCCGATAGCGCGCGAGCGCCGACTTGCAGAAATGCGGATTATCGGAAAGGAAGTTCTTCGGACCGGCATGGACGTTGGTAAAGTTGCAGCGGCCGCCGCCGGAGATGCGAATCTTCTCGCCGGGCGCCTTGGCGTGGTCGAGCACGAGCACGCGGCGTCCGCGTTTTCCCGCTTCGATCGCGCACATCATGCCCGCGGCGCCCGCTCCAATGACTACCACATCGTGTTTTTCTACCACGGAAGACCCTTTTTTGCGTTTGCGTCTTCCTTTCCGACCGCAGAACCAAAAGTCAATCGTGAACCGCCGAAGCCGCTCTAGCCAATCGCCAAACTCCGGCTATGATGCGCTATCCGAAGCCAAAACCGGTGATTTATGCCCTCCAAGAGAAGTGTCGCCCAACAAGCAGCAAAGATCAGCAAGAGTTCGAAAATACCCGTCGCCCTGCATTCGCTCCGAGGCGTGAAGACCTGGAAGGAAGCAGTCGACTGGCTCAAGATCCGCGGCATCGAAGACATCGAGTGCATCACGCCCGACCTTGCCGGCGTACCGCGCGGCAAGATGATGCCGACCTCCAAGTTCACGTCGAACACCTCGCTCGCTCTGCCTTCGGCGATCTACCGTCATACGATTTCCGGCGAATACCCCGACGAAACCGAACAGTTCCGCTACGATTCGCGCGACAGCGACATCAAGCTGATGCCCGATCTTTCGACCCTTTCTATTGTTCCCTGGGAGACCGACCCGACGGCGCAGGTGATCTGCGACATCGTCGGCTCGCAGGGCGAGCAGATCAACTATACGCCGCGCAACGTCCTGAAACGCGTGGTCGATCTCTATCGCCAGAAAGGATGGAAACCGGTCGTCGCGCCCGAGATCGAGTTCTATCTCGTCGCCCAGAATGACGATCCGGACTATCCGCTGCGTCCGCCGAAGGGGCGCTCCGGCCGCTCGATCCTCGGCGGCCAGGGCTATTCGATCGCCGGCATCAACGAGTTCGACGAACTGATCGACGATATCTACCACTTCTCCGAAAAGCAGGGCCTCGAGATCGACACTCTCATTCATGAAGAGGGTCCGGCTCAGCTCGAAATCAACCTCCGGCACGGCGACCCTATCGAGCTTGCCGACCAGGTTTTCCTGTTCAAGCGCACGATTCGCGAGGCGGCACTGAAGCACGGCATCTACGCGACCTTCATGGCGAAGCCGATGCAGGGCCAGCCCGGCTCGGCGATGCACATTCACCAGTCGGTCGTAGAGATCAATACCGGTCGCAATCTGT
The DNA here is from genome assembly GCF_030124325.1 of Sinorhizobium sp. 8-89. GTDB lineage: Bacteria > Pseudomonadota > Alphaproteobacteria > Rhizobiales > Rhizobiaceae > Sinorhizobium. Next base: position 102,306 of record NZ_JASKLR010000001.1, on the reverse strand, counting down.
TCTCGAATGCGGACGGATCGCCATCGAAGGAATTCTTCTCCTTCATCGGCGGCATGCAGCATTACGTGCCGAGGACGCTGGCGATGATGGCGCCATATGTGAACTCCTACCGTCGGCTGACACCCGACATGTCGGCGCCGGTGAATACCGCCTGGGGTTACGACAACCGAACGACGGCATTCCGCATCCCCGTCTCGGACGCGGCGGCGAGACGCATCGAGAACCGCCTGCCGAGTTCGGATGCCAACCCTTATCTGGCGCTCGCAGCCTCGCTCGGCTGCGGCTATCTCGGCATCATCGAAGACCTGCAGCCCTCGCCACCGACCGAGGACACGGCCAACGAAGGCGAAATCGATTTGCCGCGCGGCCTGCTCGAGGCGGTTTCGCTGCTCGAATCGGCGCCCTCGCTCGCCGACGTCTTCACGCCCGAGTTCATCGCCATCTATGCCGGCGTGAAGCGTGGCGAATTCGAGACCTTCATGCAGGTGATCAGTCCGTGGGAACGCGAGTTCCTGCTTCTGAACGTCTGACCGAAAGGCACCTCTATGTCCTGGCAAAGTCCGATCTCGCCCGGAATTTCCTGGTACGAGGCGACGGTACTGGAGCGTCCGGACTACCCGGCGCTGGCAGGCTCGTGCAAAACTGACGTTGCGATCATCGGCGGCGGCTATACCGGCCTTCAGGCCGCCTACAACCTCGCCAAGAACGGTGCCGACGTCGCGATGATCGACGCCTGCCGTTTTGGCGACGGCGCCTCGGGCCGGAACGGCGGTCAGTTCGGCACCGGCCAGCGTGCCTGGGCGGACGAGGCGGAGGAAGCGCTCGGCTACGAGCGCGCCAAGCTGCTTTTCGAGATGGCGGAAAACGCCAAGCGCTACCTGCTGGACTTCGCCGGCGAACACGGAATCGACATCGAGTTCGTCCCTGGCCAGCTCTCCGTCAGCCACAAGCAGAGCCTCGAGAAATACTACCGCAGACACGTCGAAGCGATGGCGGAGCGGTTCGGCTATCCGCATCTTTCCTTCATGGAACGGGATGAGACGGCAAGCCGGCTCGGGTCGCATCATTATCAATTCGGCATACGCGACACCGGCACCGGGCACATCCACCCGATGAAGCTGCTCGTCGGCCTCGCGAAGCAGGCATCGCGAGCCGGCGCCAAGCTCCACGAACACACAAAGGCACTGAAGATCGAGAAAAAGGGGGGCGCGATCGTCATCGATACCGATCGGGGCACGATAATAGCCGACCGGGCCCTGATCGCCTGCAACGCCCATATCGGCAACCTCGAGCCGGTAACCGCCAGCCGCGTCATGCCGATCCGTTCGTTCATCGGCGCGACAAAGGTCTTGTCCGGCCATCCGAATGTGCTGCCCGGCGGGGAATCCGTCGACGATTCTCGTTTCGTGGTGCGCTATTTCCGCAAATCGAAGGACGGACGGCTGCTATTCGGCGGGCGCGAAGCCTATACGGCCGACAACCCACGCGACATTTCCAGCCATATCCGTCGACAGATCAGCGAGATCTATCCGGCCCTCGCCAATATCGAGATCACCCACGCCTGGGGCGGGTCGGTCGGCATCACCATGCCGCGCCAGCCCTTCTGCAGAGAGGTCATGCCCGGTGTCACAAGCATCGGTGGTTATTCCGGTCACGGCGTCATGCTGTCCAACTACTGCGGCAAGCTCTATGCTGACCTGGCTTTGGGTAAAACGACGGAACTGGACCTTCTCAAGGCCTTGAAAATACCCGCTTTCCCGGGCGGAATGCGGTTCCGCTCGGCGCTCCTGTTCCTCGCGCTCAGCTGGTACGCCCTGCGCGACCGGTTCTAAAAAAGCCGGGTGCGGCCTCATTTTGTTGCGCCGCACCCTAGCGTTTTTAAATCGATTAGATTATACGTGCCCCTGACCTGAACGAGATCGAGATATCCCATGAGCAGCCAGATCATTCCCGTCGAACCGTTTGACTACGTCGTGTTCGGGGGCACCGGCGATCTTGCGGAGCGCAAGCTTCTGCCCGCGCTCTACCACCGACAGATCGAAGGTCAATTCACTGAGCCTACACGTATCATCGGTGCGTCGCGCGCGGCACTCACCCATGAGGAATACCGGGGATTTGCGACCGAGGCCCTGAAAGAGCATCTGAAACAGGGCGAATTCAACGAAGCGGAAGTGGAGAAGTTCACGTCGCGGCTCTACTACGTCTCGGTCGACGCCAAGTCCGACCAAGGCTGGGACTCGCTGAAGAAGATCCTTGAAGAAGGAAAGGATCGCATCCGCGCCTTCTATCTGGCCGTCGGTCCGGCGATCTTCAGCGATATCTCGGAAAAGATTCGCGACCATAAGCTCATCACCAAGAACACCCGGATCGTCGTCGAAAAGCCGATCGGGCGCGACCTCGCATCTGCGACGGAACTTAACGACACGATCGGCCGGGTGTTTCGCGAAGAGCAGATCTTCCGCATCGATCACTATCTCGGCAAGGAGACGGTGCAGAACCTCATGGCTCTGCGCTTTGCCAATGCGCTTTACGAGCCGCTATGGAACTCGGCGCACATCGACCATGTGCAGATCACCGTTTCGGAATCCGTCGGCCTCGAAAATCGCGCCGGCTATTACGACAAGGCGGGCGCGCTCCGCGACATGGTGCAGAACCACATTCTGCAACTCGTCTGCTTCGTCGCCATGGAAGCGCCGACATCGATGGACGCCGAGGCGGTGCGCGACGAAAAGCTCAAGGTGCTTCGCGCGCTGAAACCGATCACCGCGGCCAATGTCGAGCAGGTGACGGTTCGCGGCCAGTATCGCGCGGGCGCATCTGCGGGCGGCCCGGTGAAGGGCTATCTGGAGGAACTCGAAGGCGGCGTTTCCAACACCGAAACCTTCGTCGCACTCAAGGCCGAGGTCAGCAACTGGCGCTGGGCCGGCGTGCCCTTCTATATCCGCACCGGCAAGCGCATGGCCGGCCGCATGTCGGAGATCGTCATCACGTTCAAGCAGATCCCCCACTCGATCTTCGACCACAGTGCCGGACGCATCTCGGCCAACCAGCTGATGATCCGCCTCCAGCCGAACGAAGGCGTCAAGCAGTCGCTGATGATCAAGGATCCGGGGCCGGGCGGCATGCGCCTCAGGAACGTGCCCCTGGACATGAGCTTCGCCGAAGCCTTCGACGTGCGCAACGCCGACGCCTATGAGCGTCTGCTGCTCGATGTCGTCCGCAACAACCAGACGCTGTTCGTGCGCCGCGACGAAGTGGAAGCCGCCTGGCAATGGATCGACCCTATCCTCAAGGCGTGGGAAACGACCGGGCAGCAGGTGCAGGGCTATACGGCCGGCACCTGGGGGCCGAGCCAGTCGATCGCGCTGATCGAGCGCGACGGCCGCACCTGGAACGATACGATCTAGGACCGGCTCATGAACACCATCCTGCACACATTCGAGAATGGAACTGCACTGGCGGAAGGGCTCGCGGACGCCGTCCGCGCCAGGCTCGCCGCGGCGATCGATGCGCGCGGCTCGGCGAGCATCGCGGTCTCCGGCGGATCGACGCCGAAAGCGTTCTTCCAGGTGCTGTCCCAGCGCGAACTCGACTGGGCGAAAGTGACCGTCACCCTCGTCGACGAACGCTTCGTGCCGCAGGAAAACGAACGCTCCAACCATGGCCTCGTCGCTCAGAACCTCCTGCAAAACAAGGCGGCCGAGGCCAATTTCGTGCCGCTCTATCACGCCGCGGCGACCGCCGAGGAGGCGGCGACCATGGCGAGCCAATCGGTGGCGGCCATCGGCACGCCCTTCGATGTGGTCGTTCTCGGAATGGGAACGGACGGGCATACCGCGTCGTTCTTCCCGGGTGGGACGCGCCTCAAGGAGGCGATCGATCCTGCGACGCCACGTGGCGTGATCACCATGGAAGCGGAAGGTGCGGGCGAGATCCGCCTGACTTTCACCTTTTCCAGTCTTCAGGACGCCGGGCTGCTCGTCCTGCATATCGAAGGCGACGGCAAGAAGGAGGTTCTTGCCCGAGCGGAGGCGCCCGGCGACGAGGCGGAGATGCCGATCCGCGCCATGTTGCGGCGGGCCGCCTCGCCGCTGCAGATCTACTGGGCGCCGTAACACGGCGGAGCGTGACCCGTTCGGGCAATCCGCCGAGGGGATAGAAAGCGCTCCGAACTGGAGCATTCCCTGCGCGCTCACTCGAATGCGCAAGGTCATGCTGGGTGATTTGTCCTTATTTCGCGATCGGATTGAGGGTAAATTACAACAGCAATTCAAACTGTTGCAGCCGCCGATGCGAAGAGCGCGGCCGCTGTAGACCGATAACAGGATGAAGACAGGAGCCCCAAGCTCCGGAACAGGATGTATCATGTCCGCCGATTCCCGCGTTGCCACAATCACCGCCCGCATCGTCGAGCGCTCGAAATCCCAGCGCGAAGTCTATCTCGATCGCGTCCGTAGCGCGGCGGCAAACGGGCCGCACCGTAGCGTGCTCGGCTGCGGCAACCTCGCGCACGGGTTTGCCGTCTGTTCCCCCGCCGAGAAGACGGCGCTCGCGGGTGACCGCGTCCCCAACCTCGGCATCATCACCTCCTACAACGACATGCTCTCGGCGCATCAGCCCTTCGAGACCTATCCGGCACTGATCCGGGAGGCGGCTCGCGAGGCGGGCGGCGTGGCGCAAGTCGCCGGTGGCGTGCCTGCGATGTGCGACGGCGTCACCCAAGGGCAGCCCGGCATGGAGCTTTCCCTCTTCTCGCGCGACCTGATCGCGATGGCTGCCGGCGTCGGCCTGTCGCACAACATGTTCGATTCCGCGGTCTATCTCGGCGTCTGCGACAAGATCGTCCCGGGCCTTGTCATCGCAGCGCTGACTTTCGGCCACTTGCCGGCGGTCTTCATTCCCGCCGGACCGATGACGTCGGGTCTGCCTAACGACGAAAAGGCCCGCGTCCGCCAGCTCTTCGCCGAAGGCAAGGTCGGTCGCGACGAACTGCTCGAGGCGGAATCCAAGTCCTATCACGGCCCGGGTACCTGCACCTTCTACGGCACCGCCAACTCCAACCAGATGCTGATGGAAATCATGGGCTTCCACCTGCCCGGCGCCTCCTTCATCAATCCCGGCACGCCGCTGCGTGACGCGCTGACGAAGGAAGCGGCGAAGCGGGCGCTCGCCATCACCGCCATGGGCAACGAGTTCACGCCCGCCGGCGAAATGATCGATGAACGATCGATCGTCAACGGTGTCGTCGGCCTGCACGCGACGGGCGGCTCGACCAACCACACCATGCATCTTGTTGCCATGGCGCGCGCGGCGGGCATCCTGCTTACCTGGCAGGATATCTCGGAACTTTCCGACATCGTGCCGCTTCTCGCGCGTGTCTATCCGAACGGACTCGCGGACGTGAACCATTTCCACGCCGCCGGCGGCATGGGCTTCCTGATCAGCCAGCTGCTCAAGAACGGATTGCTGCACGACGATGTCAGGACGGTGTTCGGCCAAGGCCTCGACGCCTATGCGATCGACGTCAAGCTCGGCGCCAACGGCGGCGTCCACCGCGAGCCGGCGTCGCAAGAGAGTGCCGACCCGAAAGTACTGTCGACGATTGACCAACCGTTCCAACACACCGGCGGGCTAAAGATGCTCTCGGGCAATCTCGGCAAGGCCGTGATCAAGATTTCGGCCGTCAAACCGGAGCGCCATGTCATTGAGGCTCCGGCGAAGATCTTTCACGACCAAGCGGAACTCAACGCCGCATTCAAGGCGGGGAAGCTCGAAGGCGATTTCGTCGCGGTGGTCCGCTTCCAAGGGCCGAAGGCCAATGGCATGCCGGAACTGCACAAGCTGACGACCGTGCTCGGCATTCTCCAAGACCGCGGTCAGAAAGTCGCGATCTTGACCGATGGCCGCATGTCGGGTGCGTCCGGAAAGGTGCCGGCGGCAATCCACGTCACACCGGAAGCAAAGGATGGCGGACCGATCGCGCGCATCCAGGAGGGCGATATCGTCCGCATCGACGCCGTTGCCGGGACGATCGAGGTGCTGGTCGAAGACATTGCGCTGAGAACGCGCGTGCCGGCACATATCGACCTCTCCGACAACGAATTCGGCATGGGCCGTGAGCTCTTCGCTCCGTTTCGCAAGATCGCGGGTACGGCCGATCACGGGGCAAGCGTCCTTTTCCAGTAACGCGGCGGAAGCACCGGCGCACCGTTCCGGGACGCTCCAGCTACGGGAGCGGCCCGGGATACATATCGTTTCGCCCATCATAATGTTCGATTTCAAGTGTGAACACGTCCACTCCCTCGATGCAGCGGGCATTGAGTGAAACGCGGTTCTCCGGATAGCCGCTTCGCATGATCGCGGTGCCACATGTGGGGCAGAAGTGATGGCCTTCGGTAATGCCGCGCCAGATGTAGCTCGACAAACGGCGCTTTTCGGTGATGAGCCTGACACTGGCGGAATCCACCTTCCAATGAAGGAAACCCGACCGCCGGCACGTCGAACAATTGCATTCGATCAATCCTGAGAGGTCAGCATCGACCTCGACACAAATGTCACCGCAATGACAGGAAAGACGATAGGGTCGCTGCATAGCGGTTCTCTCGCTTCAAGCGCAGTCGATCTGCTGCACTTCCTTATCGGAGCCGATTAAGGGCGACACGCCAGAAAAGACGCGCAGCGCCGTTGAGTTACAGGTCAAATTTCGACGACGAAGGTAATCCCGTCAAGAGAGATGACAACTGCAGACGCATAGCTGCAAGACGGCGCACTTCCGATTTTCAGCGGTAGATATCGAGCGTGCGATTGCGATGGTTCGGGTGCGTGCTGTAGACGAAAATCCGGTTCAAGTCGCGATCGGTCAAAAGCCGCAGGAAGCGGGCCTCGATGATATTGTTGGCATGGACGCGCTTGAGCAGGCACCCGATCAAGGGAATGCGCGCGCTCGGGATGTCGAGATAGAAGTTCTGCGGCAGCTTGAACTTCGTCAGGATACCGATGACGGCGCCGCTCTTGGAGAGCTTGATGATCTCGCAGCGACGCGATGAAAGATTCTGTACGCCTTTCTCGGTGAATTCGATGCGCGCCTCGTTGCGTGTCTCCTCCATTGGGAAGTTCGTTTCCCGATCGTACATGAAGGATTCTTCCTTGTTGAGGAAGTGCTCGTGCACCACGGGGGCCGCGCCGCTCATCGAATTCGCCTTTCGCATTTCTATCTGCGGCGACGCTAACTCATGAAATTTAACAGAGAGTTTGGCTTTCCAAGCACGTGTGGAAAACTCGTGCGGCAGCGCCGGACGAGTCCGATATGGTTAAATCCATCTGACTGAATGCGAGGCGAAAGCGCGCGTTGTTCCTCCGCTTGCGCCGCACCACAGCGACATGGACTACAGCGCCGCGCGCCTTATCAGACGCGCAAAGGACGCTGCAGCACTTTGAAACTGAGCATTCCGGACGGAGAACCGGTACACTCTGTTCCTGGAATTCCATTAGGCGCGATAGCTGCGCCCGGCTTCGTCAAAAAGGTGAAGCTTTGCCTTGTCGGCAGTAAAGCGCACCGTGTCTCCCCTGTTGACCTGCGAGATGCCGGGGATCTTCGCGATGATCGGCTCGTTTTCGACGAGTCCCTCGATGTAGAGCAGTGTCACTTCGCCAAGCGCCTCGACGATCGAGACCGTTCCTTCGAAAAGGAAGTCTTCGCTCTGCGTCGCCTGCAGATCTTCCGGCCGCACTCCGAAGCTCGCCTTCTTACCGCTTTCGGAAGCGTTCGTGGAGATATCAAGCGTCACCGACTTGCCGCCTGCGAGCGTCACGGTGGTCTGCGCGCCGATTGCGGAGATTGTCGACGGGATGATGTTCATCGCCGGCGAGCCTATGAAGCGGGCGACAAAAAGGTTCGCCGGGCGCTCGTAGAGTTCGAGTGGGGCACCGACCTGCTCGATATGACCGGCGGAAAGCACGACGATGCGGTCGGCGAGCGTCATCGCCTCCACTTGGTCATGGGTGACATAGATCATCGTCGTATCGGCCATCTGCTCGTTGAGCTTGGCGATCTCGATCCGGGTGGCGACGCGCAAGGCGGCATCAAGATTGGAAAGCGGCTCATCGAAGAGAAAGACCTTTGGGTCTCGGCAAATCGCGCGTCCGATCGCCACGCGCTGGCGCTGCCCCCCCGAAAGCGCCTTTGGCAGCCGGTCCAGATATTTGGTGAGCTGGAGGATTTCCGCCGCCGCGCGTACACGGCGGTCGATCTCCTCCTTCGGCTCCTTGGCGATCCGCATGCCGAAAGCCATGTTGTCATAGACTGTCATGTGCGGATAGAGCGCGTAGGACTGGAACACCATGGCGATGCCGCGCTTGGACGGCGGCACGTCGTTGACCCGTTCGCCATCGATGAACATGTCGCCGCCGGTTATCTCTTCAAGGCCGGCGATCATCCTGAGCAGCGTCGACTTCCCGCAGCCCGACGGCCCAACGAAGACGATGAACTCACCCTGCTTGATGTCGAGGTTGATGCCGTGAATGACATCAACCGCCCCATAGGACTTGCGGATATCTTTAAGCAACAGACCTGTCATCGCATCCTCCCCTCTCCATTTCTCCATAAGGCGCTCTTCATGCGAACCGTTGTCCTTCGCCGGAAAACGCTTAGCCGAGGCGCGCGAAGAATGCGCCCCAGGCAGGAAGATTAACCTTGTTGTCCTTGATCTCCGAAACGAAACCGTGGCCCTCGAGTGGTTCCAGTCGTTCGCTCGGCAACTCGGCGGTCGCGCGTCCTTCGCTCATGTTGAACACGCAAAGCAATTTCTCGTTGCCACAGGTGCGCAGAAAGCCGAGGAGCGGTGCCCGCGCCTCGAAAAACTCGATCTCGCCCTTGGCAAATGCCGGATACGCCTTCCTGAATCTCAGGAAGCGGCGGTAATGCTGCATGATAGAGGCCGGGTCGGCCTCCTGAATGGCAACTGCGTGGGCAAGGTGGGTCTCGGAAACCGGCAGCCATGGTTTAGCGTCGCTGAATCCGCCGTCCGGCATGCTCTCCCAAACCATGGGCGTGCGGCAGCCGTCGCGCCCCTTGAAATCCGGCCAGAACTGGATGCCGTAGGGATCCCGCAGATCCTCATAGGCGAGTTCCGCCTCCGTCAGCCCCAGTTCCTCGCCCTGATACAGGCAAACGGAACCGCGCAGCGACATCAAAAGGCTCGCCAGCAGCTTGGCGTGCGCACCGTAGTCGCTGACGCCGTCGGCCCAGCGGCTGGCGTGCCGAACGACATCATGATTGGAAAAGGCCCAGCAGGCCCAGCCTTCTGGTGCCGCCTTCTGGAAATCAAACAGCACTTCGGCCACCCGGTCCGGCGTCAGGGCTTCCGGCGCCAGGAATTCGAAGGCATAGCACATGTGCATCTTGTCACCGCCGGACGTATATTCACCGGCGATCTCAAGCCCGCGCTGGCTGTCGCCAACCTCGCCGACGGCGGCGATCGCCGGAAACTCGTCCATCACCGCTCGGAAACGCCTGAGGAATTCGAGGTTTTCCGGCTGGTTCTTGTCGTAAAGGTGTTCCTGATAATTGTAGGGATTGACCGCCGGCGCCGTCGAGGCATTGCGCCGCTCCGGTGCCAAAGCCGGGTTGTCGCGCAGCTGCTTGTCATGAAAATAGAAGTTGATGGTGTCGAGACGGAAGCCGTCGACGCCGCGCTCTAGCCAGAAGCGTTCGACGGCGAGCAGTGCCTCCTGCACTTGCGGGTTGTGCAGGTTGAGATCCGGCTGAGACGTCAAGAAGTTGTGCAGATAATACTGCAACCGCGTCGGATCCCAGGCCCAGGCCGAGCCGCCGAAGATCGACAGCCAGTTGTTGGGCGGGCTTCCGTCGGGTTTGGAATCGGCCCAGACATACCAATCCGCCTTGCCGTTGTTACGGCTCGACCGGCTCTCGACGAACCATGGATGCTGGTCGGACGTATGCGACAGAACGAGATCGATCATAACCCGCACGCCGAGCCGGTGCGCCTCTGTGATCAGCTCATCGAAATCCTCGAGCTTGCCGAAAATCGGATCGACGTCCCGGTAGTCGGAGACGTCGTAGCCAAAATCCTTCATCGGCGACGTGAAAAAGGGCGAGATCCAGATAGCATCTACGCCGAGCGCCGCAATATGCGCCAACCGGGCGGTGATTCCCTTAAGGTCGCCGATGCCATCGCCGTTCGTATCCTGATAGGAGCGCGGATAGATCTGGTAGATCACCGCTCCACGCCACCAGTCCTTGTGGGGCTGCAGAATGGAGCCGGTCGTTTCTGTCATGTGCATTCGCGTAAAAGGTCCTTGTCTTGAATCTGTCAGCCGCCCTTGACCGACCCCGCGAGCAGGCCGCGCACGAGATAGCGCTGCAGAGCGAAGAAGACGATCAGAGGAACGACGATGGTGATGAAGGCGGAAGCGGTCAGGATTTCCCAGTTGCCGCCGCGAGAGCCGAGGAGGTTGACCAGGCGCCCCGTCAGGACGAGCTGATCCTGGCCCGTGCCGAGGAAGACGATGGCGACCAGAAGATCGTTCCAGGTCCAGAGGAACTGGAAGATCGCAAAGGAGGCGAGCGCCGGGAACGACAATGGCAGGATGATCTTGACGAAGATGTCAAAATCGCTGGCGCCGTCGACGCGTGCGGATTCCATGATCTCGCGCGGCAGACCGGCCATGTAATTGCGCAAGAGATAGATCGCGAGTGGCAGGCCGAAGCCGGTATGGGCGAGCCAGATGCCCATATAGGTCTTGGCGGGCACGCCGAGGAAAGCACCGACGCCGTTATAGAGCTTCAAGAGCGGAATAAGCGACATCTGCAGCGGCACGACCAGCAGGCCGACGACCACGGCGATCAGGATTGCACGCCCGGGAAAAGGCATCCAGGCCAGAGCATAGGCTGCAAAAGCCGCGATCAGAATCGGGATGACCGTCGATGGGACGGCCACCGTCAGCGAGTTGATGAAGGACGCGCCAATGCCCTCCGCACTCAGCACCTCTCTATAGTTGTCGAGCGTGAAACGCGGCGGTGCCGCGGCGGTGAAAAAGATGCGCTGGCCGCGCGAGCCTTCCATCCTCGTGTCGGAAACGATCTCGAAGCTGCCGTCCGCCTGCACCGTCAGCTTCTCGCCGTCGTTCAGTTCCGCGGTTTCGCCGGCCTTGAACGCCGCCGGTTCACGACTGGAGAAGCCGAAGGCCGAAACCTGTCCGGCCTGACCATCGAGAACGTTGCCGGAGATGACGAACTTGCCGTTCCGTTCGACCTGGCTGTCGGCCGACGGAGCGCGCGCGACGGCGTTGCGCGACGAAGTGGCAAGCGCTGTCCACCATCCGGAAACGGCGAGCTGATCCTTGTCGCGCAGCGACGAGATCAACAGGCCGGCGGTCGGCATCGTCCAGAGCGCAACGATGAGAAGCACCGAGAGATGGACGGCCCACATCAGCGGGGAGCGCGTGGCTGGGGTCATCTCAGTGGCTCCTCATTTCCTTGGCCGCGTTGCGGATGTTCCAGATCATGATCGGGACGACGAGAATCATGATCACCACGGCAATCGACGCGCCGCGGCCGAAGTCCCCGCCACCGCGGAACATCCAGTCGAACATGAGATTGGCGAGCACCTGGCTCTGCCATTGCCCGTTCGTCATCGCCAGAACGATGTCGAAAACCTTGAGCACCAGGATCGTGATGGTGGTCCAGACGACAGCGATCGTGCCCCAGATCTGCGGCACCATGATCTTGAAGAAGATCTGCCAGCCGTTGGCGCCGTCGATCACCGCGGCCTCGATGGTCTCTTCGGGTATGCCGCGCAGAGCCGCGGAGAGAATGACCATCGCAAATCCGGTCTGGATCCAGATGAGGATGACCATGAGGAAGAAATTGTTCCAGAAAGGCAGCGTGATCCAGGCCTGCGGTACGCCGCCGAAGGCGACGACGATGGCATTCAAGAGGCCGATCTGCTCTGTTCCCTCCGCACGATAATCGTAGATGAACTTCCAGATGACGGCCGCGCCGACGAAGGAGATCGCCATCGGCATGAAGATCAGCGTCTTGGCGATGTTGCCCCACCAGATGCGATCGGTGAGTGCGGCAATGACCAGGCCGAAGAAGGTGGACAGCGCAGGCACGACGAGCAGCCAGAGAAAATTGTTGAAGATCGACTGACGGAATTCCCCGTCGTTAATCATCCAGCCGTAGTTGCGCGCGCCGACGAAATTCTGGCCGCCGCGGTCATGGAAGCTCAGCCACACGGATTCGATTACCGGATAGATGAGGTAGATCGTCAGCGCGAACAGTGCGGGCGCCAGAAATAGCCAGGGCCGGATGGCGTTGGTGATGCGCAGGTTGCGGGACGCAGCCTTACCGGAGAGACCTTTCGACGGGAAAATCCGGTCGAGAATGAAATTTGTGCCCCAGAAATATGCTGCACAAGCCAGGACACCGGCAATCATCGTCAGAATGGCAGCGAGTAGCTGCTGCATGACACATCCCTCCCCTTAAACGCGCTCCGAAGCAGGATGCTCCGGGCGCATCGTGTGATGGCGGCTACCGCTCTTGATTGGGATTACCCCGATTGCCAAGGCAATCCGGAAACGAAGGAGCGGCGGACGAGGTTAGCATCGTCCGCCGTCTTTGTTTTAGTCTTACTTGATGGAGTCCCATGCCTTCTGCACGCCGGCTGCGACGTCGGCAGACGACTTGCCGCCCACGAAATCGACCATACCCGTCCAGAAGGCGCCTGCGCCGATCTTGCCCGGCATCAGGTCGGAACCATCGAAACGGAAGGTCGTCGCATTGAGCAGGATCTCGCCCTGCTTCTTCAGCGGCGGATTGCCATAGGTCTCGACGTTGACGCTCTTGTAGGGCGTCAGGAAACTCGTCTGGGCCATCCAGACCTCATGCGCGATCGGCGTCTTCAGAAACTCGATGAAGGCGCGTGCGGCCGGCGTGTCCTTGGTGATCATCGCAAGCGTACCGGCACCCAGCACCGGATTGCCGAGATCCTTCTTGCTCTCATAGGGAGGCATGTAGAAGAAATCGGCATCCTCGCCGATCACGGTGCCTTCCGGGAAGAAGGACGGGATGAACGAAGCCTGATGGTGCAGGTAGCACTTCGGCGGCGAGGAGAAGAGACCCTTCGGGCTGTCACGGAAGTCGGCAGAGGCCACGGCCGCGGCGCCGCCATCCACGAACTTGTCGTTACGTGCGAACCAGCCGAATTCGTCCAATGCGCCGGTGATCGCCGGATCGGTGAACGGAATCTCGTTCTTGACCCACTTGTCGTAGACATCTGCCGGCTGCGTGCGCAGCATCAGATCCTCGACCCAGTCCGTCGCCGGCCAGCCGGTCGCGCCGCCCGAACCGAGGCCGATGCACCACGGCTTCTCACCATCAGCGGCGATCTTCTCGGTCAGCGCCTTCAGTTCTTCCATGGTCTTCGGCACTTCGTAGCCGGCGTCCTCGAAGTTTTCCGGCACGTACCAGACGAGCGACTTCACATCGATCTTGTAAGGGAATGCGTAGAGCGCCGGTGCGCCGTCCTTGCCGTTGTAAGTGGAGAGATCGACCCAGGATTGACCGGCTGCGTAGTTGTCGAGCAACCATTGCTTGGTTTCGTCGCCAAGCGGCGTCAGGTACCCCTTCGAAGCAAGATCGGCGATGAGACCCGGCTGCGGCAAGATCGCGACATCCGGCGGGCTGCCAGCTTGAGTGTCGATGACGATCTGCTGTTCATAGTTTTCGGAGGACGAATATTTGATCTCGGCGCCCGTCGCTTCGACGAAGTAAGCATAAACGCTCTTGAACAAGGCCTCGTCCTCGCCGCGCCATGGACCGAAGATGGTTAGCGTTTGTCCCTTGAGGTCGTGGCCCTTTTTGAATTCCTCGAAACTCGCCCAATTGAATTTGGAATCCTCGCCGGGCTTGAATTTCAGCTCGGCAGCATCGGCAGCCCCCGTTACCAGGGCGAGCGCAGCCACGCCCATCAGGAATGATCTCTTCACGCTATTGTCCTCCCAACATGAACCCGGACGTTGCGCCGCGGGCGGATCATCAACGCGCAAAATTCAAAGCGCTTTGAGTTTGCTAAGAAATCATCGCCGCGGACGAAGAGTCAAGCGCTTTCCTCCTGACCGTCTCAAACTGGCGTGGATATTGCCGTGCATCAACATTTTGCAGCGCGAAAACAGGGCTTTTTGCTTTTTCCTGCGCAGTGCGAGTGGTACAGGATTTTGGGGGCGCTCGCCGGAACACCCTAAATGGACAGGGTATCCAAAGCGCTTTGGGAGGAATGCCGACCATGCCGGTCAATCTTAAGCAGCTAGCGGAGTTGCTCGGCCTATCGCAGACGACGGTCAGCCGAGCGCTCAACGGCTACCCGGAAGTCAACGCCAAGACCCGGCAACGGGTCCTGAAAGCGGTGCGCGAGACCGGCTATCGGCCGAACCGCGCCGCCCAACGGCTGGCGACGGGCAAGGCCTACTCCATCGGCCTTGTCATGCCGATTGCATCGGGCATCGGTTCGGACATTCATTTCGGCGAATTTCTTGCCGGTCTCGCCGAAGAGGCCGTCAAGCACGACTTTCATTTCGTGCTGAACCCAAGTGCGCCCGAAGACGAGGAAGCAACGTTCCGGCGCCTGGCGGCAAGCGGCAATGTCGACGCCCTCTTTCTTGCCCATATGCGCTCCAATGACCCGCGCATCGCCATACTCAAGTCGCTGTCTATCCCCTTTGTCGTGCATGGCCGATCGATCGGAGGCCCGAAAGACTACCCGTTCCTCGACATAGACAACACGGGCGCCTTCTACGACGCGACGAGGCTTCTCATCCAACTCGGCCATCGGCGGATCGCTCTCATCAACGGACAGGAACACCTGGCCTTCGCCATTCGCCGGAAAAAGGGCGTGACGCGCGCCCTCAAGGAGTGGGACCTCGAACTCGACGAAACATTGGTCCACCACTCGGTGATGACCGATGAATACGGTTATCGCAGCATGCAGCGCTTTCTGAAGCAGCCGGATCCGCCTACCGCCGTTCTCTGCTCGAGTACGGCTCTCGCACTCGGAGCCGTGCGCGCGATCAATCAGGCCGGTCTCACGGTCGGCACGGATATCTCGATCATCGCTCATGACGATGTCTTGCCGATGCTGAAGCCGGAAAATTTCAGCGTACCGCTGACGACGACGCGCTCGTCGCTGAGGGCCGCCGGCGCGCGCGTCGCAAGCCGGCTGATCGGCGGCATCCTGGACCGCGGCGCCTACCCGGATCAGGAACTTTGGCGCGCGGAACTGATCGTTCGCGCGTCGACCGGACCGGCGTCCGCCAAAAAGATCAATTCCAGGAAAAGAGTGTGACGGTTTTCCGCCTGGAATCGCGTGGACGCTGAAACGGACGGAAAGGCGTTTGGCCCTCCGCCCGCATCCATTTCACATCTTTGGAGCCTTCGTCAGAATTTCGGCGGCTTGCGACCGGCCGTGCGGTAGGCTGCAATGATCGTGTTCGCCATCAGCATGGCAATGGTCATCGGCCCGACACCGCCAGGAACCGGCGTGATCACGCTTGCAACCTTGGCGCTTTCCTCGAAAGCGACGTCGCCGACGAGCTTCGTCTTGCCCTCGCCGCGTTCCGGCGCCGGCACGCGATTGATGCCGACGTCGATGACCGTCGCGCCGGGCTTCACCCAGTCGGCCTTGACCATTTCCGGGCGACCGACGGCGGCAACCAGAATGTCGGCGTTGCGGCAGACGGCGGGAAGATCCTTCGTGCGGGAATGTGCCGTCGTCACTGTTGCGTTGGCGGCAAGAAGCAGCGCCGACATCGGCTTGCCGAAGAGGTTCGAGCGGCCGATGACGACGGCGTTGAGCCCCGAAAGGTCCTCCCCATGCGTGCGGCGCACGAATACCATGGCCCCGGCAGGCGTGCAGGAAATGAGCCCGTTCTCGAGATCTCCGGTCGCGACCCTGCCGGCATTGACGACGTGCAGACCGTCGACATCTTTCTCGGGCAGGATCGACTGGATGATCGGCTCTGACTGAAGATGCTTCGGCAGCGGCAGTTGCACGAGAATGCCGTGAATGGAGGCGTCCGCGTTAAGGTCCGCGACAAGCGCCGCCAGCTCCTCCTGCGACGTCTCCTGCGGCAGCGTATGCTGGACCGAAAGGAAACCGCATTCCTTGGCCATCTTGCTCTTCGCCGATACGTAGGCGTGGCTTGCCGGATCGTCTCCGACGATAACCACGGCGAGCCCGGCGCGGACGCCGGTTTCCGCCTCCAGCGTCTTTGTGGCGGATTTCACGGTTTCGATGACCGAAGCGGCAACGGCCTTGCCATCAATCACAGTCGTCACGGCGTATCTCCCGGTTTGTCCTTCGCGCCGCACACTCTAGTTCGCGCGGCATTAAGCGATTGCCTGCATGCGCCCTATGCTGTTCCAAACGCATAAATGCAAGAGCTGACGGGACCGGAACAGCATTCCGTCGACGTCAGCAGCATTTCCTTGCATCGCTGAAAGATCCGGGTCCGCCACTTGCAATGTCGTGTCAGAGACACCCCACTGCTCCGGCGAAGACAGTGTTTGACGCAAGCAAGACATCACCGGCAGCGCTCGGAATCATTCCCGCGAGATGCGGCTAGCACCACGGTGCGCCTGCGGCGGTTCGAAATGCTTCTGTTCGGAAACGCCGGCAAGATCGAGACCGCGCTTGATCGGTTTCCACCGAAAGGCGTGATACGCGCGACACCGCCCTGCCTCGGCAGCGAGCCGATGGAGCCAATCGAGCCGCAGCAGACGAAAGAGAGCGGGCGTGGGGGAGAATTCTCCAACCACAAAGTCGTCGATGGCGATGACGAGCCAGCCGTGCTCGGGAGCAATGTTTCGATCGACCCATTTCTCCTGTTTCGAGCTTTCGATCGCCACGAGGAGAATGTGGGGCTCGAGCGCGCGTACGTCATCGAGAACGTTTCCCTGACCGGAAAAGGCGCAGGCGGCTATGAATTCGTGCCAGGGCGCGTGGCTTCGGAAATTCTCGGCAGCGCGCTCCACAACGTCATGATGCGAGCCGATCAGCGCAACACGCATCGGCTTCTCGATATAGGTCAGCAGCGCGGGCACGAAGGCCGCCGCATCCTGACTGGTCGGAAACATACGCTCGGTCACGACCGCATGCCATGTGGGCTGGGAGGCGACTGTATCGGCGAAGGCCAAAGCATCGGCCCAGCCGAAATCGCGACTCGGCACTCGAGATTCGATCCGCTTGGGCGCGGTTGCGACAATGCGCGACAAGGCGTTCATCGCGACCTGCCTCCGGTACTGGCGGCCGAAGCGGCGAACCATTGACAGGTCCGGCCCGCCGTATCGAAGATCGAGGCAGGACTTTCCATCGGCGCAAAAAAGACGGGCATCGGAAACATGTTGCCGCACGGGATGAGAGACGATTTTTTCTCACTTTAGTTGCTTGCTCTAAAACACCGTTTAAGGCTCTCATTCAAAAGCCGTTTTCCGGCTTCAACATCTGTTTAGGAAATTTTGCTGTAGTGCTTGCCGGCTATCTGCGCGCACAGGTCTTACGATGACGCCGAACGGTCAGGACATCACCGTCTATTTCCAGACCGAACGGGAAGATGCGGCCGACATCGAACTCGTGGTCGTCGTGCCGACGTTCCGCCGCCCGGATCACCTCGTCAAAACGCTGAAAACCATTGTTTCCCAACGGCCTGACGTTCCTTTGGCGACTGTGGTCGTCGAAAACGACGCGGACGGGCTGGCTGGCGCCCAGCCGGCGAAAAGCTTCTTTCTCGGACACCCGTCCGATTCCGCCATCGTCGTCGTTCGCCGCCGCGGACACGCCCATGCGTGCAATGCCGGATGGGCGACAGCGCTCGATCTCTATCCCAACCTCCGGGCGCTCGCGGTCATCTATGACGATGAAGTTGCCGCTCCGGAGTGGCTCGATCGCCTCCTTGCCGTCCAGGAGACCCATGGGGCGGATATCGTCGGCGGGCCGCAACTCCCCGTCTTCGAGGATCCGCACGAACAGAAATGGAAGCGGCACCCCGTTTTCACGCCTCCTTACAATGAGAGCGGACCGGTACCGATCCTCTATTCGGCAGGCAACGTCCTTATAGCCCGGGCGGCGCTCGACGGGATGGCCCAGCCGTTTCTGGATCCGGCGCTCAATGTGGTCGGCGTCGGCGAAGCGGATTTCTTCGATCGATGCAGGGCGAAGGGGTTCACGTTTGCCTGGGCAACGGAAGCCTGGGTCGCGGAAACAGTTCCTGTTTATCACACCACCAGGTCGTGGATCCGTACCCGCAGTCTCGAGAACGGCGCAATCTCGGCACTCCTGGAGCATCAGCGCGACCCGACATTCTCCGGTCGGTTGAGAGCGCTCGGCAAATCCCTTGCGCTCATCGCCACCTCTCTGCCGGTCGGCCTCAAACTTTGGGCAGAGACCGGGCTCGCCGCGGCAAGTCTCTATCCACTCTATGTCGCGGTCGGCCGGCTGACGGCGAAGATCGGCTCCGCAGAGGCGCAAGACCGAACGCACAACGTCACCTGAATGCCGGCTCGCAAACGCCGCTACTGCATGTTTCCTTAAATCGATTTTAAGGGACGAAGTCATGCAGCACTTTCAAAGTGCTACAGCAATCTGCGCCTCCGGTCGCGCGGCGCTGTAGAGCCGGTCAATGGGCGCTGCTGTTCGCCTTCACCGCCCCTTCCGGAATCTTGTCCGCAGCAACGTTGCCGTTCTTGTCGACGACAGGGACCGGCTTTTGATATGGCCTGTTCTGGCTGTTGGCGACGCGCTCGACGTCGTCCTTGGTGAGATATTCGAGCTGTTCGACCAGAACCTCGGTGATCACTTCACTGCCGAGTTTCTTGTTCAATCCGTCCTTCACCGCGACCTTGAAGGTCGGCAGGTCGAATGTCCCGGTGTCGGCGAGATCGACGAACTTCGAACCGACGAGCATGTCGTAAAGCTCATCCGTCGCGACCTGCCGGAGCGGTGCGTGCAGCTTCGCGATGCCTTCTTTCGTTGCGGAGAAGGACAGTTTGGCAAGAAAATATCCCTGCACCGCCCCTTCCTTGATGACCGGGACGGTGATGATTTCTCCCGGTATGTATTCCTCGGATGCACGTCTATCCGCCTCGGCCTCCGATATGACGGGCGCCGAAGCATACTGCATCGAAAAGTAGACGGATCCGAGCGTAACGGCGCAGACCCAGACCCCGGTGAGAACGAGCTTCAGCATCAGAAATCGCTATAGCGGAACTGCGCTTCGGTGTAGATGCCATCCGCATCCGCGTCCTGGGCAGCCGTCTTCAGAATATCGACCACGGACCGCACCGCTTCGAGATGTGCCTCGACCTTCTGGGAGTTGACCTGCAGCTTGTTGCGCAGATGGCGCGTCTGCGAAACGAAGGCCGGCGAGATCTCGCCGGGAACGGCATCGCGGTGGAGCATCGTCAGTTCGTAGAGGCAGCGGCTCTTGTGTGCGTTCGACGTCCTGATATCGAAATCAGGGTCCACGCCGATACGGCTGTTCTCGTTGTCGATGATCATTTCCAGGCGGCCGAGAACGTTCCGAATTCGTACGTCATTCGATGCCACAGCTTCCATAAATCAACTCCCAAATAATCCAAAAGCGCGATGCAGACGGAAACCCGCCGAGTGTGCTTATCCGCTAGGCTTGCTTTTTCTTTTCATCGTTGGTCAAAAAGCCGGAGAGAGCCTTGCGCTCGTACTCCTGGACCATGCTCGTCGCGAGGTTGTGGCTGTTGCCGTCGACCGACGCATTCACCCGATCGGTCGCGTCGTCCCCGACCATGCGATCGGCAATGCCGATACCGCCGCCCGCAGCGAGAACGTCGCCGATCTGTTCCGCCATCATGCTTTTCCAGACGTCGCCGGAGGTGCCCTTGCCGTAGACGTTCTCGCTTTCGCTCGGCAGCATGGACTTCACGAAATTCTGCAGCACCATCGCCTCGAACTTCCGATAGGTCTCGGGAATCTTCTTCTGCTCGACACGGTTATTGATGTCGCCCAGTCCGGTCGATCCCTCGGACGGGTTGAGAACCGAAACGGCCGCGGCAAACCCATTGCCGTTTTCCGCAAGGCTCGTTGCCTGGAAAGCAGCGCGGTTGGCCTTGAGCTTTGCCTGAGCCTCCTGGATTTCCGCCGGATCGGCCGCGCGGACGACGTCCATCACAAGATCGCTGGGCGGGGAAATTGCCATGTCACATCCTCTCGAAGCGCCCGCAGTCGCGCGCGGTCGCAAATATTCCGAACCGGGCTTGTCCCCTTGGAAGGACGCCCCGATGGCGCACTATCGTCCTTCAACCTTACCGGAAGCTGGCGGAGCGCTACTGCGTGATTCCTTAAATCGGAATCGATTCAAGAACAAAATCATGCAGAACTCAAAGTTCTACAGCGACCTTTGCGCGTCTGATCAGACGCGCGGCGCTGTAGAGAGATGCTGGTCGATCAGATCGAGGATCGAGTTGTCGGCCGCTTCGCGATCCTCCGCGAGGCGTGCATCCTTCATGTTTTCCTCGAAGCGATCGCCTTTTGCGCGCTCCCTCAGCATGCGGGCCTCGTGCACCTGCTGGATGCCGAGCAGCATCTGATCCTTCTGGGCGAGACGCCCGAGCTGGGAGGCGTAATGACCCGAGAAAATGCGATGCATCGGGTGAGCCGAACCCATTGCATCGGCGACCACATCGATCGTTTCTGCAAGGACGGCGCGCTGGCGCGCGGTCTCGGCAAGTTCGCTTTCCGCCATCCGCTCAAGATGCCGCTGGACGGCAACCAGGCGCTTCAATTTTTCCGACCGCGTCTTCACGCCCCTAGCCTCCCTGCATGACCGGCGCGAAGCCGTCGGCGAAGAGTCGCAGCATTGCGGCGATCCCGAGATAGAGCAGGAACATGCCGCCCATGATCAGATAGGGCTGTGAGATGAAATAGATCGGAATCTGCGGGGCAAGCTTGTTCACCATTCCGATGGCGACGTTGAAGAGCAGGCCATAGATCAGGAACGGGCTTGCGAGGCGCAGCATGATCATGAAGGTCTGCCCCAGCGAATTGGCGAGCGTGATCAACACGCCCTGCGGATCAAAGCCGCTGCTGATCGGCATCACGCGGTAGGATTGCGCGACGGCCTCGATGATCACATGGTGGAAGTCCAGCATGAACAGGATCATCAGCCCGGCGAAGGTGATCAAGCTAGTGACCTGGTTTTCGGCCGTGTCTTCGAGAACGTCCGCCGACGGCGGCGGGCTGAACCCCATCAGCATGGTCGCCGCCGTGGCCGCAAACTGCAGGCCGAGCACATAGTAACGGGCGACAAGACCAATGACGGCGCCGACGATCGTCTCGGTCGCGATAAGATAAATGTAGGTGTGACCCTTCCCGGTGACCTGCGGGTAGATGTCGTCCCACATAATCGGCAAGATGGCCATGGAGATTGCAACCGCAAGGAACAGCCGGATCTGGACGGGAACGCGCGCCGTGGAGAACCCCGGCATGATCATGATGCAGGCGCCAATCCGGCAGAAGGCCGCAAACAGCGCCAGCACCGTTCCCTCGGGATCGGAGATCATGAAATCGAGCCGATGATCTTGATCTCAAGACCCTTGGCGAGCTCGACATGGGAGAGCACGGGAAGGGTGGCGAAGAGGCGTTCGATGATCATGCGTACATAAGAGCGGGATTCGGGGGAACTTACCAGCACGAAGGGCATGCCGCGATCGAGATGTTCACGGATAACCTTCGTCGCCTGTTCGCTGAATTCCTCCAGGTGCCGGGGATCGATGTCGAACTCGAAGATCTCGCCCTTGGCGTCGCGCTTCAGCGCCTGATGGAAGACCATGTCCCATTTGTTGCCGAGCCGGAGAACGCGGAGGATGCCGTTATCGGCGAGGTCGCCGCAGAGCTGTTGCGACATACGTACGCGCACGTGCTCTACGATCTGCTCGGTCTTGCGCACATGCGGCGCAAGCTCCGCCACGGCTTCCAGAATGAGATGCAGGTTTCGGATCGACACACGTTCGGCAAGCAGCAGCTTCAACACCGCCTGCAGCCCCGAATAGGACATGTGCGATGTGCAGATCTCGTCGGCGAGCTTCCGGTACTCCGGATCGAGCCGTTCGATCAGCACCTTCACGTCCTTGTAGGACAGAAGCTGCGGAAGATTGTTGCGGATGACCTCACTGAGGTGAGTGAGCACCACCGAGACGTTGTCGATCGGGTGGAATCCTTCGCGTTTAAGGTCTTCCGTGAAGGTCTCCAGGATCGAGACGGCCGGCATGCCGAAGGCGGGCTCCCTGATCTCGTCGCCAGGCACGCTCGGTCGGCGTCCGCCACCGGTCACGACCAGCACCTCGCCGACGCGCACCGTGTTGGAGGCGATCGTCGTGCCATGAATGCGGATATGATAGGCCTTGTCCGGAATCGAGATATCGTCCGAGACCTTGATCTCCGGAACGACGAGGCCGTATTGGCCGGCAAACTTGCGGCGCATCTTGCCGACACGGAAAGCGAGTTCCTGATGGGCTCCGAGAAGCCGCGTCGAGACCTGCTTGCCGAGCAGGAGTTCGATCTCCGCCGTCTTCAGCACCGATTTGACGGAATCCTTGTCGCTATCCTTCGCCTGTTGGGCCTTCGTCGCTTCCTGTGCCCGCTTCTCCGCATCGGCAGCAGCGAGCTGCCTCGGAATGACCCAGCCGAGGAAGGCCATGCCGCCACCGAGAGTCGCGAAGGGAAGGAACGGCAGGCCCGGCATCACCGAAAGCAGGATGATGAGACCGGCGGCGACCGTCAGCGCCCGCGGGTAGCCGCTGAGCTGCCCGACAACCGCCTGGTCGGTGGAGCCGGCGGTCCCCCCGCGCGAGACGAGCAGGCCGGCGGCAAGCGAGACGATCAGCGCAGGGATCTGCGAGACAAGACCATCGCCGACGGAGAGCTTGACGAAGACATCGGCCGCCTCGCCGATCGGCATGTCGTGGCGGAGATAGCCGATGATGATGCCACCGAAGATATTGATCGCGGTAATGATCAGGCCGGCGATCGCGTCACCGCGAACGAATTTCGAGGCACCGTCCATCGCGCCGTAGAAGGAACTCTCCTCTTCCAGCTCGCGGCGGCGGCGCTGTGCCTCCTTCTCGTCGATCAGGCCGGCCGAAAGATCGGCATCGATCGACATCTGCTTGCCGGGGATTGCATCGAGAGTGAATCGGGCGCCGACTTCGGCAATACGGGTCGCACCCTTGGTGATCACGATGAAGTTCACCGTGATCAGGATGAGGAAGACGATCAGGCCGATCACGAAATCGCCAGACATGACGAGGCTGGCGAAACCGGAAATGACGCCGCCCGCAGCGCCGTGGCCCTCGTGACCATGTGAAAGGATGACGCGCGTCGTCGCGATATTCAGCGACAGGCGGGTCATCGTCGAAATCAGCAGGATGGTCGGAAAGGACGAGAAGTCCAGCGGCCGCTGGATCCACAGCGCGACCATCAGGATCAGCACCGAGAAGGCGATCGAGAACGCCAACCCGAGGTCGATCAGGAACGGAGGAATCGGCAGGAAGAGAATCGACAGGATCGTCACGATCCCGAGCGCAAAGCCGATGTCCCGGCTCTTGGGTGCGAGTTTCGGGATAGTCAGCGCTGCCTGTTGTGCCATGTCTCTTCCGTCTCTTCATGAGAGGCGGGCAGCGATCCGCGAAAGCTGCCCAAGCTGTCGCCGGAGATCTACAGGCCCAAGCTTGCGTGAAGGTGGTATACCCCCTCTGCCCGGCAGGGCAGGGGGGGTGCTTCGCTGAGCGCTCGAAGAGGCAGCGCGCGGGGAAAGCCGCTGCGCCTAATTCGGATCGGACCTCACTCTAGAATCCGGACTGGATCCGAGAGAAGATTATGTCCGTGAAGATGGAGATTTGCGCACCGACGAAGGGCGCGGAGACGGCGACGGTAATCATGACGGCCAGGATCTTCGGCACGAAGGTCAGCGTCATTTCCTGCACCTGAGTCAGAGCCTGGATGAAGGCGATGACGACGCCGACCACCATCGCGGCGAGAACGGCCGGGCCCGAGGCCACGATCACCGTCCAGATCGCAGCCTGCACAATATCAAGGGCGTCCGCCTCGTTCATACGGCATCACTTCACTTTGACGCCGGGTCCAATGACGAGCTCCTTGCCCGTATCCAGGACGGCGATGATTCCGTCGGAGTATAGTTTCACTTCCTTGACGACACCAGTCGTCTTGCCGTCGGCGCTGGTGACCGTCTTGCCGATGACCGCGTCCGCTTCGCTGAGTGACGTGCGCTGGAGCAGGCTTTCGAGGTTCTTGTTGGTCTTGATCGTCTGCTCCACCTGCGAGAAGGTCGCGAGTTGGGCGATCTGCTGCGTCGCGTCCATCGGGCTGGTCGGATCCTGGTTCTTCATCTGCGCCACGAGCAGCTTCAGGAAGCTCTCGTAGTTCAGCGTTGCAGCGGTCTGATCCGCCCCGGACTCCAGGCCGGATACGGTCGGCGTGTAGCTGCTCGAGGTATTGCTGACACCACTTACCGCCATGGGGCAATCTCCTTGCGAATCTGCTCGACCGTTGCCGGCGTGATTTCCTGCGCATTAAGAATGCGATCTTCGATCGGATAGAGCGCCCGGATCGCCTTCAGCGCTTCGAAAGCGCGGCCCTGCGTGACGAGACCATCGATGCGCTTCAGCTCGGCCAGAACCTCTTCGTTCTTGAAGCAGTTCAGGAGCATGACGATCGATTTGCGGAACATCGCCGTCGACTGCTCGGCGCCTTCCGGATTGATCAGGATCATCTGGGCAATGAAGTAGAGCTGCTTCAGCGGCGTCGTCGCATCTTCAGGCTGCAGCACATGGTTTTCCAGGAGGAAGGTGACGTCGTTCAGGAACTCGACCGCGACCTTGCGGTCAACACGAAGCACCGCGCCGTTTACAAAAATTCTTTCGCCCGATTTCAGCGAGATACGCAGTGTGCTCTTCATTTCAGTCCATCCCTGATGATGGTGGTAATGTCTATAATGCCCTGGAAGTTGGAAGATTCGCGTTTGCGGATCTTCTCCGTCTCATTCAAGACCCAGATGGCGATCGAAATCAGATTGGCGCGCAGCTCTTCGTTGAGCTGGTTATCCGGCGTGCGCAAATCCTCGATGAAGCGGATCCAGACGCGCCGGGTAAAATAGATCGCCTCAATAGCCTCCCGTGAGTACCCTTTCTGCTGTTTCGCCGCCTCCAGGAGCGCGATCGAGCGATCGAGTACCTGCCGTTCGCGATCCTTGGAATCGGCGACGCCGTCCTCCATGATCTCGGCATACGAAAATTGATACATTCAGACATCCTTCATGTTTGTCCGGTTCCTCTCGTCAGAGGAAATTGAGCAAGCTCAACTGCTGGATCCGTGACGTGAGCGTATAAGATGTCTCAAGTTGCGTTTTCAGCAGGTTTATCCGTGTCGACACCGCCTCCTCGTCGATCCCCTCGATATCGCCGACATGCGTGGTGACGAGTTTGATCTGCGCCGCCAGTGAATCATTCGCCTTCTTCACGCGAGCCTCGGCGACACCGAGGGCACTGCGTTCGGCGTCGATGCCGGTGATCCCCTGTTCGACGTAAACAAGGGCTGCTTCACCGATGGCGCTGCGGACCTCCGACGTGACACCCTTGTCCATCAGCTCCGACGCGATGATGCTTGCGAGCGCGAACATCCGGACGCCGGTCGTGTTGACATTCGTCGAGCTTTCAATGATCTCCGACGTGCTGATGCGGCTGGTCATGTTCTGGTTCGACGCATCGGACCAATCGGCGTCCCATTGGGCGCCGGTGTACATCGGCTCCACGACCGTGGTTATGAAACCTTGCATCTGCGTGACGGAGAACTGGTCCATCGCCGTCAGCGGCGGGACCTGAGCGGCCATGTATGTCGACAGGGCCGTGTTGAACGCAGTCTTGGCAGCCGAGGTTGCAGCGGAATTGTAATCCGCGAGCGGCTTTACGTCCGAATTGATGCCGGAGAACAGGAACTCGCCATTGAACGAGGTGTTCGCCGCTGCCGTGAAAAGCGAGAGAGCGCTGTCGATTTCGGTCTTCTGGATCGCAAGCTTGTCGGCGGAATCGTTGCCCTTGAAAGTCATCAAGGTGTCGCGAACCTTTTGGGCGGCGCTCGCCATCGTTTCGAGCGCCTCCTGAGAGGCAGAGAGCCGCTGGTTGACGATCGAGTTGGTGCTTGTCAGCGCATTCATGCGCGCCAGTTCGCGTTGCAGGTTGAGCGAGCGCGAGGTCGACGCTCCGAGCGTGACGCCGACATCGGCATGGCGGCCGGTCGTCAATGCCTTTTGAAGGTCGAGCATTTCCGCCTGCTGCTGCTGGATCGTCAGCCGCATGGCGTTTTGTATCGCCAGATTCGAAACGAAGGACGTCTTCATGATTACCTCACGGCTTCGAGAAGGGCCGCCATCATGGCGTCCACCGTACTGACCAGCTTGGCCGATGCTTTGTAGGATTGCTCCAGGTCGAGCAGCAGCGACAATTCCTCGTCGATGCTGACGCCCGTCTCTTTGCTCAGGGCTTCCTGGGTGCGAGCGAGCAGCGCGGATTTGTTGTCGCTGGCGGTCGAAGCGGTGCTGCGCAACTGCTCCAGCCAACCAATGGAGGATGTCGCGAAATCGAGGATCGAGCTGCTTCCGTCGAGGCCCGTTGCGGGGTCGAAGGCCATGCCCTCGCCCATGGCCGCGATGAAACCTTCAAGCAGGGCGGTGTAGCCCGCATCGGGCGTTGCAGCCCCGCCCGGATTGGACACGACACCATTGAAGCCGCCGTCACGCAGCAGCATGGGATTGGCCTTTGCCAGAGGATTGACGGCAAGCGTTGCAGCAAGGCCGGGAACGACCGTGCCTGCCGGCGGCACGGTACCGCCTGACCAGGTAAAGAGCCCGGGGGCATAGGGGATCGGCGGCACGCCGGACGGATTGCCCTCCTGGAAGAGGGTCACCAGACCGCGGGCGATTTCGTCGAGCTGCGACTGAAATTTCGGCGCGACGTCGTCGCGCAGTTGAAGCAAGCTCGCCAGCTTGCCTTCAGCCGTCGTGTTGGCGCCGGCACCGGCCGCCACCGGAACACCATCGACGTAGATCTTGTTGCCCGTGATCGTCGCGTCATAGGCCGCTTTCGGAGCAAACGTCACGGTTCGCGGCATGGTCTCGAAGAGCACGGTGCCATCCGCAGTGTAGATCACGGTGTCGTTGTTGGCTCTCGTGACTGTCGAGATGCCGATGATCTCCGAAACCTGCTTCAGGATCTTGTCGCGTTGGTCGAGGGCTTCGCTCGGGTCCTGCCCCTGAGCCGTCGCCGATTTGACCGCGTTGTTCGCATTCTCGAAATCGGCAAGCAGGCTGTTGAGCTTCTCGACCTCGATCGCGATTTCCTTGTCGGCATCGGCGCGAAGGCTTTGAACTGCATTTGCCGTCGTGCTGATAGCATTGGCCAGATCGCCTGCGTCCGATACCGCGGAAGCGGCCATCGCCGGGTTTCCGGGTGTCGACGCGAATGTCTGCAGGCTGTCCCGGAACGCCGCCAGGAATGTCGCCGGCGACGTTTCGTAGTCGTTGCCGCCGAGCGAGGATTTCAGGAGCTCCAGACCCGAGAGGAGACGGCTCTGGCCGGACGACTGACCGATGCTGGCGATGCTCTGCTTCAGCAGCGCCTCGTTCTGCGCCCGATAGATCGAGACGACTTGCGCTCCGTTGGGGGTGGAGCCCAACAGCGCCATCCGGCGCGAATAGTCGGCGTTGCCCGCATTCGCGATGTTCTTCGACACGACGGCTGTCTGGGCCGCCGTGGTGTTGAAGGCCGATTGCGCGATCGTGATTGCGGTGGACAGCGACATGACGCGGACCGTCTCTCTTTTCGATTACCGTTTCAGGTTGACCAGCACGTCGAGCAGTTCGGCGCCGGTCTGGAAGACCTTGGAGTTAGCCGTGTAGTTGCGCTGGGATTCGATCATCGCCGTCAGTTCTTCGGCGATATCGACGTTCGAGCTTTCAAGTGCGCCGGAAAGGATTTCGCCGAAGCTGCCGGCACCGGCAAAGCCGGTGATGATGACGCCGGAATCGACGCCTTGCGAATAGACGTTGCCGGACTCCGGCAGCAGCTTGTCCGGGCTCTGCACATTGGCGAGCGCAATGCGGTAGCGCGGATCGAGTTTGCCGTTTTCGTATTTGACGTAGACGATGCCGTCGGAATCGATCTGAAAACCGGCAACCTTGCTCGGCGCATTGCCGTCAATCGTACCTCCGTCGGAGTTGAAGGCGTAGCCGAGCTGGGTGGTCTTGGTCAGGTCGACCGTGATTGCGGCAAGGTTTGCGCCGGTCCCGGGTAGGCCCGTTATCGCTGTGGTGGTAAGCGTTGCCGGGGAAGTCGTGAGCGCGCCACTCGCATCAAAGGCCAAGGCCGCAGTGCCGAGCACGCCGGTGGCTGGTGGACCGGCGGTATAGGTCGCACGGTCGCGGATTTCGACCGACCAATTGTTTGCTGCGGTCTTTTCGTACACAAAATCGAGAATGCGCGTGTTGCCCTGGCTGTCATAGACCACGAGCGACGTCGTGGATGTATCGCCCACGGCCGCCCCCGACGGAAGATTGGCGCCCATCGAACCCCTCGTCGACCCCTGGGCGACCAAGCCCTCCGAGCTGAGATTCACCTTGGTCAGACCGTCGAAGCCGTTGACGACAACCGTCGGATCGGCGCCAGCCTGGTACTCGTAGCCCATCAGCGTGAAGCCGGCGGCATTGACGAGATTGCCTTCCTTGTCCGGGACGAAGGCGCCGGCGCGTGTCAGGTATTCCTGCCCATTGGCACCTTCAACGATGAAGAAGCCACCGCCGTCGATGGCAAGATCGCTGCCGGAAGTGGTGTAAGTCGTCGCGCCCTGCTCGGAGATGCTGTAGCGAACCTGGGTCTGCACGCCGCCGGAGTTGTAAGCACCGTTGCTCGACGGCAGGATCATCGAGGAGAATTCCGTCGAGGCGCGTTTGTAGCCGGTCGTGTTGGCGTTCGCGATGTTCTCGGCGACTGTGCTGAGCCGGTTCGATTGGGCGTTCATGCCGGACACGCCGGTTCTCATGGTACCGTAGAGACTCATATCGGATCCTCAATTCCTCGTTGCGGCGACACTAGGAGCCGGGCCTTGCGTGAACCTGTCTTGAGCCGGCCCCGGCCCGCTACCGCGCGCTCAATTCCAGTCGATGCAGTAGCCAAGGAAGCGCTTGGAATCGATCGGGTCGAAGCCGAGCTTCTTGCGCAATTTCTTGCGCAGCTTGCTGATGTGGCTTTCGACGACGTTCTCCTCGACGTCTTCATCGAAGATGCCGTAGATCGCGTTGAAGATCTGGGACTTCGATACGCGACGGCCACGATTGGCGACCAGATATTCGAGGATGCGCCGTTCGCGGCGCGGCAGTGCGAAAACCTCGCCATTGAGCTCGGGATCGCGGCCGTCGGCGAAAACGCGGATCGGTCCGATGTCGGTATAATTGGTAATGGCCTTGAGGCGTCGGCGGATCGCGGCAACACGGGCGAGGATTTCCCGCGGGTGCACCGGCTTGCGCACGACATCGTCAACGCCGCAGTCGAACAGCGCCAGGGTGTTTTCGAGCGAAGGCGTGTCGCTCATCGCGATGACCGGCGCCATCGAGCGGTCACGGATCGCGCGCGGCAGGCTGAACGCGCTGTCGCCCTGCCCGATCAGGAACGCCTCGACCGCATCGATATCCGAGTCTGCAGCCGTGTTTACCCACTCGCCGAATTCTCTGGGATCAAAGCCCGTCGAGGGAATACCTTCGCGCCCGAACAAGGACGTGTAGCCATCCTTTACGAGCTCTCTATCGTCAACCACCACGATCATTCGTCCGCCTCCGAATCAATATGGGTGCCTCGTTGATAAAGAGGTACGAATCGAGGGATTCACGAACAACTAGAGGAAGTTAATGGGGGATTTTAATAATTGATTAGGAATTGCGTGCCGATTTGGTCTATATCTAGTGGGTACTCGTTAGTCATGACACTAAAATCGTGTGGAAAAGTTAACGGCGCGCGACAAATCTGCTTGCGATCACATTCTGCCCGCATTGTCGCCACAATGCGGGATTGCCCCTTGAAAACAACTTCAGGTTGATTACCGACAGAACTGCGTCGCGTTCGGCGTCCACTTGCCGTAGCCGGTCGCGACGAGATTCGCGATCACACGGCAGACGTATTTCTTCTGCGCCGGATCGTTGTTCGGCCCGGCATGATAACGCGCGACAGCCATCGTCCAGCTCTCGTGCTTGGCGCGCAGATTGGACAGGAAGCGGGCGGCATATTCGACGTTCTTGCGCGGATCAAGCATTTCCTCCGGCGAACCGAAATTCTCTCCGTGGAAGTAATAGTTGATCTGCATGCAGCCGAGATCGATGAGTTTCGCCCCTTCTGCCCGGGCGGTCCCGAAGCGCGCCAGGACGTCTCGCGTGCTGGTGCCGAAATAGGCCTTGCCCTCGATGTTCATCGCATAAGGCTGGAGAGACCCTTTGCGGCCGGTCTCGGTCAAACCGACGGAATAGAGAATTCCGGTCGGGATGCCATATTTCGAAGCCGCGGAAATGATCTCGCGCTCGCAGAGACCGGCGCTTGCCCAGGCGCTACATGTAGACGTAGCCAGCACGAGGATGCTCAGCGTCAACCGGCGCACCATCCAGTCCATCATTGCCCGCCCACCTTCCTGCTGCCGAACCCTGCGCATCATTCTGTCGCTGGCGCCCCTGCCCGCTCCCCTCGCCGGCGTGCTCGCGCCCCTGCTGATCAGGGCCGGTTTGCGCCTGTTGCTGCTGACCGCCGCCACCTGAAGCGTCGCCGCCGGCATTGAACACGATATTGACCTGGTCGACCGCGAAGCCTTGTGCGCGCAACGCTTTCACCATCTCGCCCTGGTCGTCGCGCAATTGGCGGAACGCCTCGCCCGACTCCACCTTCAGGTCCACCTGCAACTCGTCGTCCTTCAGCCGCAAGGTGGCGGTCACAGTACCGAGATCGATCGGATGCAGCTGGATCTTGAGCGTGTTGAGCGTTTTGCCGACCTGAGCGGAGGCTTCGGGTTGTCCCAAGGTCGCGCTCGAATGCATTAGCTGCGCCCAGTCACTGTCGCCGGCGATCGCGCTGGTAACCGATGCGGCGTTGGCGTTCATGGCCAGACCGAGATAACGGCGCGCTTCCAGAACCGTGACGTTTTCCGCCTTGGATGCGGCGGCCGGCTTGCCGGTGTCGACGACGGCCTTCTCCCCATCGGCGGAAATGGTCATCGACATAGCCTGGCCCTTGCCGTCGGCTCGAGCAAAGCGGAAGAGCTGATCGGACTCGGATGCGTCTTTCTCGGCATGCAAGCTTTCGTCCGGAACAATATCGGTCACGGCTTCGCCGCCTTCAATTCCGACCGCATTGCCCGGTACCGGGCGACCGCCCGACGAGCGGTCTGCCTCGTCTTCCGGCTGCTGCAGCGCGGCGGTTACCGCGGCGGCCGCGCCGAGCAGCGTGAGTAGATCGTCGACGGTCCCCTTCGGGTCGGCCGGTCCGGAAGGATCTTCTTGCCCGGCCTCTGTGCGCACCTCGTCCGGCACCCCACCCGCTGCCCTTACCTGCCCACGCGCGACGGCGTCAGCCTTTTGCGGTAGCGCATCCGCATGCTGCTCGCTGCCAGCGGCTGGATCACTGCGCACTGGCGCATGTTCCTTGCCAAGGCCTACGCGGCGGAGCCGCTTCAGCGCGTGCTCGCGGACGGAGAGGCTGTCGGATGACCGGTCTTTGTCCGCCGCGATTGCATCTTCCGCGACACTATTGCCGAGATCTTGCAACGACGCCGCGTCCCACGTGCCTTCCATCCCGTTGCGTCCGATCGAGCCACGTCGGTCACGGCCGCCGGTTGCCGTGTCATCGCCGAGGAGTCCCTGCAAACCGTTCGCCGATGAATTGTCGATTGGCCGGTTTGCATCGCTGATGGCAGGGCCTTGTCCCTGTGCTTTCTGGCGGCCGGTGTCAGCAATGACGTCCTGGAAGGCACGCGGTGCTTCCCCGATCTCTTCCCGTCCACCCTGCCTCGAGCCGGCCTTGCCCGTGGCCGCCGGAATCGGGCTGCGCAAACTCTCGTCAAGAGGCTTCATGGTCCTTCCTCCTTCAGGAGAGCATCGATCTCGGCGATCTTCGAGCGCCCGTTGCTGAGAAATCCATCGAGTGCCGGGTCCATGGGCTGGGCCGTTCCTGCACCGGGCTTGCCACCATTGCTCGACCGATCCGACATCTCAGCCGCCTCGTCGAATGGGCTCATCCCACTTCCCGTCTCCTCGGACGAAGCCTGACTTTCTTCCAAGGCGATCCTGTCTGGTGTAGGCGCGGACGCTTGCGCGGAGCTTTCATCCTGTGGTAGCCGCACCATCGCGTCCGCAACCGCCTTGGCCGCGTCGCGGAGTGCCCGATCGCGCGCGGACAGTTTTTCATCAGGAATTGCACTGATGGTTTCGGTGGCCGCAAACACGTCCGCCGAAGGCACCGCGGCAACCCCCTCGTAAAAGCTTGCGAGTACCTGCGCCTGCGAAGCGCCGCTGTCAGCGAGACCTTCAGCCCGTTTCGAGGCAAGGCGTGCGAGCGCCTGGTTGCCGCCGATCGCCGCGCGACGGGCCACGCGAAGATAGACCTCGCGCTGACGCGGCCTATCCATGAAAGCGAGGACTTCGGAGACCTTTTGCTCGGCGGCCTGGTTGAAATGCGCAACGGCCAGTTCGACGAACACGTCCGCGAACTGGCTTGCATAAGGCGACGTCAGATAGCGTCGCGCATAGCTCAAAGCATAACGAAATCCCTTATCCGGTTCGTTCGCCTTCGCTGCCAGAAAGACGGAGCGGCGCAGCGCCGCCTCCTCGATGATGGTGCCCGGCGCAGTCAGACGGGCCCAGTCGTAATACTTCATCGCCGCCAAAGGGTTCTGCTGCGAGCTCGCATTGCCGAGGATCAGGAAAAGATAAGGGCCGATGCGGGCGTTCTTGTATTCCGGCGCGGCCTTGGAGAGCGTTTCGACGATCAGCGCACCCTTGCCGCGCAGATACTGCCGCAACGCTTCGGTCACCCTGGTATCGAAATTGCCCTCGATGTCGCGGTCGGCGAGGTAGTCGAGCGTATCGGGATTGCCGCCGCTCATGACGTAGACGAGCGCCGCATCGACGTTGCGCGGATCGCGGAACGCCGATTGTTCGGCCGCCCTTAGCCGCTTGTCGATCGCTCCCAGCATGAAGCGCTGCATCTCGATTGCGGAATGATCCCCGAGGACGACCGAATCCTGAACATATTGCAGCGATCTTACCATCTTGAAAGGCGCGAGCTCTTCCGTCTCGTCCGCGCGCGCAAGCCCGGCCGCAAGCGGGATGGCCAGGACCGACGTCAGGAGGATGGCGTGCAGCCGCTTCAGCATCCGATCAACCCTGTCCCGATTGCAACAGGATCTCGATGCGCCGGTTGCCGGGCGCGTACGGATCGCCCGGCACCTGCAGGCGGCGATCCGCGAAGCCGCTGATCTGGCTGACACGGTCTTCCTTCAGGCCGCCGCGGACGAGCATGTAATAGGCACTCTGCGCGCGCGCCGCCGAGAGGCGCCAGTTGTCGTAGGTTCCATCCTTGAACGGCCGCCCGTCCGTGTGGCCGCGGATCGCGACGGCACCCTCGCGTGCCGCGAGCAGCCGCCCGATCTTTTCCATGGCGAGCACGAGTTCCTTCTGCGGCACGGCGGAGCCGACCGCAAACATCGGCGCGTCCGTCTGCTCGCTGATCGTCACCAGGAGGCCGCCCTCGGCGGGTGTCACCATCAGCCCTTCGATGAGCCGCCCGGCATTTCCGCCGAGCTCCTTTTCGATTTCGGCCTTGAGCGCATCTGCCTCGTGCTGCCGGTCCTTTCCGTCCGTTTCGGCCTCGAGTGCGTTCTCTACGCTCTTCACCGTCCGGTCTTCGACGTTGGCCGGCGCCCGGCCATCCGCCGGCTTCAACTCGGCGGTTCCCTCCGACGCGGGGTTCGACACGGCCGCCACGTCGTTTGCTGCGGTATTGCCGGCCTCCTTGATCTCGACCTGCTTGGTCCAGAAGTCCGGGTCAAAGGGATCCCGGTAGGCTTCGCCACCTTCGGCACCGGTTGCCGGCCCCGACTCCGCCGCGCCGCCATCGCCCTTGACGCTGATATTAGCCTGCTGACCGACTTCCTTGGCGATCTCGGAAAGGACGGAATAGGGATTCTCGAAGAAATCGGCGTCGGAGTATTTGGTTTCCTCGCCCGAGGTCGCGGTCAACTGGTCGCCCTTCTTGGCGGTACCACCGGATTTCGATTGTTCGCCGTCGGTCTTCGACCGCTGCTGCGTCTGCTCGCCCTGAGCGTCTTTGGCGGGATCCTTCAATCCCTTCTCGGAGGGCTTCTGGTCGGTGAGTTGCACCGGGTTGAAATAGGAAGCGATGGCCGCCTTCGTCTCTTCGTTCGCGGCATTGATCAGCCACATCACAAGAAAGAAGGCCATCATTGCCGTCATGAAATCGGCATAGGCGATCTTCCACGAGCCGCCGTGATGCTCGCCATGCCCCTCCGAGGAACGCTTGACGATGATGATTTCGTTCTTGCCGTTATGATGGCTTTCGTCACTCATGCCAGAACTTTCCGGACGGTATCGGACCAGGCGGCCATTCTGGTCACCAGTACGGCGTCACCCATTTCGACCGCGAGATCGATGTCGTTGGTTTCGATATGACGGAACAGCGTCGCGTCGTTCGGCAAATGCCGCTTCAGCGCATCGAAAAGAGACAGCGGTCCCTTGACCGCGATCACGCAGCCCTCACCGGCTGCGACACCCTCCCGGACCATCCGCGCCAGATCCTCGATGGCGCGCTTGAGCAGCGCCTCTTGCATGACCGGCGCAAGCACCCGCGCCGTCTGGTCGCCGAGGCCGAGAGCAAGCCGATCAGTCATTTCCGCGATCTTGGCTGCCAGTCTGGCTGCGACTTCCTCTTCGAGGCGTAGCGCCAACGCTTCCATTTGCTCCGCGTGCCGCGCCTTGAGTTCGGCGATCTCTTTTTCATGCTCGAATACGAGCTCGGCGCTGGCTTCTGCGCGACCTTGGGCAAAGGCGTCGCGACGCTCGGCATCGATATCTATCTCCGGCATGGCGCGCCTCGCACCCGGAAGATCCGTGTTTGGAAGCTCGGTGTCGATGTCCGGGAAATATTTCGGCGGCATTCTCGACAACTCGATCTTCGGCGCGCTGAAATCCTTGAGGTATCGAGAAAGCGACGCCGTCATCGACGCCCCTCCGACAGTCGCACGGATGGCGTCGGCATGCTTTGCCTGTCGCTCGCACGCTGCCGCACGGCCCGGAAATCCAAAGAGCCTGACACGTTTGCAATGTCTCCCTCGGTCCAGACAGCCCGAGACAGCGGCAGGACCCAACATTCTCGATGCGCAACGGCTGTTCGCGGATTTGGTAGAGCCGATGCAAGCGGCGGCACAAAACTCATCTTGGCCGACAGTCCGACAAGACTGTGATGGGAGGTTATTCGGTCAAACTTGCGCGAAAATGGTTGGACCGCGCCAGGGCAAAAAGCGCGGTCCAACGGTTTCCACCAGATGCCGATGACCGGCGGCACGGCGGAAGGCGACGCCGCTTGCTTTCCATGCAAGCGGCTGCTGCATGTTTCCTTAAATCGTAGCCGATTTAGGGATAAAAACATGCAGCAATTCAAAGTGCTACAGCGTCCTTTGCGCGTCTGATAAGACGCGCGGCGCTGTAGGAGCGACGGAATTGCCCGGTCGCCCGAATGGTATCAGCGCGTTACTGCTGGAAGAGGCGCAGGATATTCTCGGAGTTGGTGTTGGCGATCGACAACGCCTGGATGCCGAGCTGCTGCTGCGTCT
Organism: Sinorhizobium sp. 8-89; assembly: GCF_030124325.1. Lineage (GTDB taxonomy): Bacteria > Pseudomonadota > Alphaproteobacteria > Rhizobiales > Rhizobiaceae > Sinorhizobium. Next base: position 66,313 of record NZ_JASKLR010000001.1, on the reverse strand, counting down.
GCAGAGCCTTGAGCCGCGTCGATTCCTCGTTCATGTCCGCATCGACCAGGCGTCCGACACCTTTGTCGATCACGTCCATCAGGTTCGCGACAAAGCTTTCCTGCATGTCGATGCGAGTGGTGATCGCCCCGAGCGTGGAGGCGGAATCGGTGAGCTTGCTCAACATCTTGTCGACAACGCGGATCATGTCGTCCAGTTGCGCGCTGGTCGTCGCGGTCGTCAGCTTGACCTCGGTGCTGCCGGCGACAGGCGTTGCCGGAGGCGCGACGATGAGGTGATAGAGCCGCGCCGTACCCGACGGCGTCGCCTGCAATTGGTCGGCGTCATAGCTGTTGGTCAGCAGGCCCCGCGTGGCGTCCGCCGTGTCGATTAGCATCGACTGCGCAGTATCGAAGTCGAGCGTCGTCACGGAAACATTTCCGTTGCCGCTGCGGTTGAAGGACGCGACGATCGACTTGGTTCCGACCGCCGCGGCGTTGGAATTGTAGAGCCAGTTCTCGCCGGAGAACGATGCTGACTGCGCTGCGGATACGAGCTGGTTCTTGAGCTCGTTGATTTCCTTGTCGATCTTCAACTTGTCCACGCCAGGCTCGCGCGCGGCAACGAGCTTCGCCTTGATCTCGCTGATCACCTCGATCGACGTGTCCATAGCTGCGTATGCCGTATCGACCTTGGCGGCGCCGAGACCGAGTGCGTCCTGAACCGTCGAAAGGGCCGCATTGTCGGAGCGCATGGTCGTCGCGATCGACCAGTAGGCCGCGTTGTCGCCCGCCGTCTGGACGCGATAGCCGGACGAAATTCGGTTCTGCACCTCGGCCATGTTGCTGTTGATCGAGCGCAATGTCTGGAGCGCCGCCATGGCGGCGGCATTGGTCATGATACTGGTCATGGATCGTTTGCCCTGAGTGATTTTGCAAAAAACATTCCGGAGTGCACCGGCAGCGACGGGACCAGCGTCATGCGAACCGCCTCCGATTTTGCCCTGGGAGGCAGCCCTTCGCTCTTAACGAAGATGTAACGATTTGATGGTTAATAAATGGTTAATGCGCGTTACGCGCGAGTAACAAAAATGAACGAAAATAAACAAAGATGGATAAAAGCTTACCGAACGCTCGGCAGGCAGACAGCCGAAAGCCGCGCTGCTCGACGAGCAGCGCGGCTTTCTTGTCGGATTGGACTGTAACCGGTTCCTATTAGCGGAACAGCGACAGGATGTTCTGCGAGTTGGTGTTGGCGATCGACAGCGACTGGATGCCGAGCTGCTGCTGCGTCTGCAGGGCTTTCAAGCGCGTCGATTCCTCGTTCATGTCGGCATCGACAAGGCGCCCGACACCCTTCTCGATCGAGTCCATCAGATCGGCGACGAAGTCGTTCTGCATCGTGACGCGGCTATTGAGCGCACCGAGATCGGAAGCGGCATCGGTCATGGTCAGCAGCGCTGCGTCGACGCCGGAGATCGCCTGGGCCAGATCGCCAACAGTCATGCTGGTGATGTCCATCTCGAGCAGGTTGTAGCTCAGCGTGACCGTGGTCGTGCCATCCGTGTCGGTGTATTCGAGATCGCTCGAAAGCAGGCCCGAGCCGTTGGTGACATAGGCGCCAGCCGAGTCGACTTCGATAAGCGAGCTTTTGTTCGTGTCGAACTGAAGCGTGGTCAGGCTGACATTACCGTTGGCGTCGCGGTTGAACGAGCCGACGATCGACTTGGTACCGGCAGCGTTGTTGTTGTCGTTATAAACCCAGTTTTCGCCCGAGAACGAAGCGGACTTCGCGATGCTGATCAGCTGGTTCTGAAGTTCGGTGATTTCCTTCTGGATCTTGCTTTTGTCGACGCCCGGCTCGCTGGCGGCGACGAGCTTCGCCTTGATTTCGTCAACAACGTCGATCGAGGATTCCATCGCGGTATAGGCGACGTCGGTCTTGGCGGCGCCGAGGCCGAGAGCGTCCTGAACCGTCGAAAGCGCCTTGTTGTCGGAACGCATGGTGGTCGCGATCGACCAGTAAGCGGCGTTGTCCTGAGCGGCGCCCACGCGATAACCGGAGGAAACCCGGTCCTGCGTCGTTTCCATGGAAGAGTTGATCGAGCGCAGCGTTGCGAGCGCCGTCATTGCGGCGGTGTTCGTCATGATGCTTGTCATTGGCTGAGTGCCCCTTGTGACAGTTGAGATGGAAGGGACATTCCGGGATTACCGGGAAACGGCGGTCAGCTTCATGCCTGCTAACGCGTTAAATTTGTTGGTTAACCCGCTGTTTCGATGGCCACAGCAAACACCAACATAGTTAACGAAGGCTAAAGCCGGCGCACGGCTCGCGCAGATTTTTCTTCGATCGCAGCGCCGCGCGTCCGCACAGACGCGCAAGGTCGCCGCAGCGCTTTGAATCGCTGCATGATTTTGTCCTCAAATCGATTCCGATTTGAGGAATCATGCAGTAGGACGTCGAACCCAAAATGAAAGCCGCGTCCCTTGCGAAACGCGGCTTCGATCGACTTGCGACCAAGCGCGGGAAGTCTTCCGCGCTTGGAAGAATTTCGCTTAGCGGAACAGCGACAGGATGTTCTGCGAGTTGCTGTTGGCGATCGACAGCGACTGGATGCCGAGCTGCTGCTGTGTCTGCAGGGCCTTGAGGCGCGTCGATTCCTCGTTCATGTCGGCATCGACAAGCTTGCCGACACCCTTCTCGATCGAGTCCATCAGGTCGGCGACGAAGTCCTTCTGCATGTCGACGCGGCTGTTGAGCGCGCCGAGATCGGAAGCTGCGTCGGTCATGGTCTGCAGGGCTGCGTCGACACCGGAGATGGCTTCGGCCAGATCGCCGGTCGTCATGCTGCTGATGTCCATCTCGAGCAGGTTATAGCTCAGCGTGACAGTGGTCGTGCCGTCCGTGTCGGTGTATTCGAGGTCGCTCGAAAGCAGGCCCGAACCGTTGGTGACATAATCGCCAGCCGAGTCGACTTCGATGAGCGAGCTCTTCGTCGTATCGAACTGAAGCGTGGTGAGGCTGACATTGCCGCTCGCGTCGCGGTTGAACGAACCGACGATCGACTTGGTGCCGGCGGCGTTGTTGTTGTCGTTATAGACCCAGTTTTCGCCGGAGAACGAAGCGGACTTCGCGATGCTGACGAGCTGGTTCTGGAGTTCCTTGATTTCCTTCTGGATCTTGCCCTTGTCCACGCCCGGCTCGCTGGCGGCAACGAGCTTCGCCTTGATTTCGTCGACGACGTCGATCGAGGACTTCATCGCCGTGTAGGCGACGTCGGTCTTGGCGGCGCCGAGGCCGAGGGCGTCCTGAACCGTCGAAAGCGCCTTGTTGTCGGAACGCATGGTGGTCGCGATCGACCAGTAAGCGGCGTTGTCAGAGGCCGAACCAACACGATAGCCGGAGGAAATCCGGTCCTGGGTCGTTTCCATCGAGGAATTGATCGAGCGCAGGGTCGCGATTGCGGCCATTGCCGAGGAGTTCGTCATGATGCTGGTCATTTGAGTTGTCCCTTTTTTACTGAATACCGTGGGGACATACCGGACTGCGTACACTACCGGTGATGACGGACCGGCTTCATGCCACTCGGTTCCAACAAACATCCTTTGGAAGAAACCAAACCCGTCATGTGGAGACGAATATCGAGGCCAATGCTTGCGAATTCATTAAATGCAGGTGCCCACTCCGGATGGCTCGATTTATGCTTAACGCACGATTAAATGGTTGAGCACATGTAGCTTTTTTTCCACGGCCTCTCCTCGACAGCGGCGGCCGCAGACCTCCCCAACCATTGTCGGAGTCACGCCTGAGGCAAGGTCCAACGACGACACTGTTGCGTGAAACATGTCGATCGAATCAGGACCGGAGCGGCTGAACGCCGGCCGCGGTCACCTATCCGACGGAGCCGCACTTGAACGCGCATGCCCTCTTCACGACCGCCTCCCGGCAATATCAGAAAGGCCAGTATACCGAGGCGCTCAACCAGCTTAACCACCTGATGAACATCAGCAGGGAGGCGAAGACATACGTCCTGCTGGCAAAGATTCTTTTGAAACTCGGCTTCAAGACGGACGCCGCGCGCGCCTATCAGCTGGCAGGAGAGGAAAAGGGCTCGCGTTCGGAACATTATTTGACCGAAGCGATGAAGCTGTATTTTTCATGCGGCAACGAGGACGAGGCGCTCAGCATCGGCCTTCCTCTTCTGGAAAAGGCGAAGACCGATCCGGAGATCGCGTTCATCATCGCATCCATTTTCCTCAAGCGGGACCAGAAGGAAATTCTCGGCCTGTTCAAGGCACCGCTTTCCACGAGTACGAATATTCAACATCAGTCACTCGCCTTCAAACTTCTGACGGCCGATATCGATGATGCGCAGGACCGCGATGCGGTCGTGAATCTGTTCCGGAAAAATCCGAAGAGCACTGTGTTGCGGGCGGCCTATCTCGTCTTTGCGCGTGAGGCCAACGACTACGCCGAGATTGAAAAACACTATCCGGATATCCAGAAAGCCCTGGATGCCGGCCGGTACGAAATTCTCACCGCCGAGTCCCCCTACTACCACGTCACCTGGTGCGGGGATGAAAAGCTCAATCGATGGGCTGGTGCGCGGAACCGGCCCTTTGCCTCCGCAATTACCGAGGCGCGGCGCAACATGCCGCATCAATGGGCGAAGAAAATCCGCATCGGTTATCTTTCAGCGGACTTCTGGGACCAGCATGCAACGATGAAGCTTCTGCAAGCTGTTTTGGAGCTGCACGACCCGGAAAAATTTGAAGTCACGCTCTTCTGCCATACCAAAGAAAGCAATCTGGCTCGCGACCGGGGCAATCGCATCAATTGGGGCCGAATTATCCGCATCAACGATATGTCCGATGAGGAGGCCACCCGCGTCGTTCGTGCAGAAGGCATCGATATCCTGGTGGACCTGAAGGGACACACGCTCGACAACCGGCTGAAGATACTTAACCATCAGGCTGCACCCGTTCAGGTGTCCTGGCTGGGCTTCCCCGGAACCACGGCAAACGTCGATGTCGACTATGTCATCGGCGATCCGTATGTCCTGCCGGATGGAAGCCAGGAACACTATTACGAAAAGTTCTGCCGCCTGCCGGAAACCTACCAGCCGAACGATCCCTACCATCGCCCGCAGCCATACGGCATCGGCCGCAAGGACCTCGGCCTTCCGGAGGAAGCGTTCATCTTCGCATCGTTCAACGCCAGCAGAAAGATCTCGCTCCAGACCATCAATCTCTGGATCGAGATCCTGCGCCGAACCCCCGACAGCATTCTGTGGCTCATGTGCAAGCGGGACGCGCAGGCCAACATTCTGCGTAAGTTCCAGAGCGGCGGTATCGCGTCGAAACGCATCATCCTCTGCAGCAAGACGGCCTATGCAGAGCACATCAACCGCCTGCCCGCCGCCGACCTCGGCCTCGACACCTATCCCTATAACGGCCACACGACCACCTCGGAACAGCTTTGGGCCGGCCTGCCGGTGCTCACGTTCAAGGGCACCAACTTTGCCTCGCGCGTAAGCGAAAGCCTTCTCAACGCGATCGGGCTGCCGCAGCTCGTGGCTGCCGATCCCGAAGCCTATGTGGCAGAAGCTGTCGCACTCTATGAGAATCGTGAAAAGATCGCCGAGTACAGGAAGGCGCTTGAGGAAAACCGCTTCCGCATGCCGCTGTTCGATGCGGAGCGCTTCTGCCGTCATCTCGAGCGCGGTTACGAGATGATGGTGGATCGCGCCAAGCAGAAACTGGCACCGGATCACATCGACGTTCCGGCGCTTCCGCCGCGCGATGGGTCCTTCAAACGATAGATCGCCGGCGGCACGGAAAGGCCAATGGTGAAGAGGCAGTGGAACCACTGCCTCTTTTTCATTGCAAAGGTTCGCTCGTCTACGATCGCGCCTGGCGGTGCAGCAGCCCGCACGCGCGGCTCGCGATGCGTCGATCGATTGTCGAGAATCAGCAGGGAATGTTTCACCCGCTCAGGTGAAGGACCGTACCAGACTGCCGACGAGCAGGTTCCAGCCGTCGATCAGCACGAAGAAGAGTATCTTGAAGGGCAGCGAGATCGCCGTTGGTGGCAGCATCATCATACCCATCGCCATAGTGATCGTCGCAACGATCAGGTCGATTACCAGAAACGGCAACATGATCAGGAAGCCGATTTCGAAGCCGCGCCGGATCTCCGAGATCATGAAGGCCGGCACCACGGCGCGGAGATCGACCTTGTCGTCGACCACGACCGTCTGGCCCTTCTCCTTGGCGATGTCGATGAAGAGCTGCAGGTCCTTGTCGCGCGTATTGGCCAGCATGAATTCGCGGAACGGCTCCGCCATGCGCGGCATGGCCTCGGTTTCCGAGATTTCATTCTTCAGGAGCGGGTCGATACCCTCCCGCCAGGCGCGGTCGAAGGTCGGCGCCATCACATAGAAGGTCATGAACAGTGCCAGCGACACCATGATCATGTTGGACGGCGTGGTCGCCAGCCCCATTCCCGACCGCAGGATCGCAAAGGCGATGACGAAGCGCGGAAAGCTCGTCACCATGATCAGAATGCCGGGTGCCACCGACAGAACGGTGATCAGTCCGAAGGTGCGGATGATCCATGATGCGACGGAACCGTCGACCGGCGTGTTCAGAATATCGGCGGGAAAGCTTTGCGCCCCGGCAATTCCCGACATCGCCATCATGGCGATTATGAAGGCAGCAATCCGGAGCATTGAGGGCCTGAACAGAATGGATGAATTACTAGGTCCCGACCCTGCCGAATCATTGGATGACGAAGGTTCGGAACATCACATTCGTTACGCGTCCGTCGGAGCGCAGGTCAACCCGCTCCTGAATGTCATCCCGGAGATATTGAAAGCCGCGCGGCCCCTGGATCTGCTGCAGCGATACGGTCTTGAGATAGGCTGCAATGTCCTGGTGTATCTGCTCGGCCAAGGCAACGTCCGGGATGCCCTTGAACTGCAGCGCGACTTCCAGGCGGACCCAGTTTTCGGAAGGGTAAGCGAGGTTCGTCGTGATCGGCTCCAGCTGCACGACACCATTGGCCTCAGTGGCGATTTTCGGAACCCCCTCGGCACCGGTGGCGTTCGGCGCAACTTCGGCAACGGCCTCGATCTTCTCCGCTGCGGGCGGCGGCGCCAGCAAGCGGCCGACGAGCCACCCGCCGCCGCCGGCGATGACGGTCAGCACGGCCAGGGCGGCAATCGTCATCACTTTGGATTTGGAGGATTGCGCGCTATCGATTTCTTCCATCGTGCCATTCCGTGCCGGTTGGCCACGGCGCTACGCCTCGTCGAGGAGACAGGCGACGTCGTGGCACTTTGATTTGCAATCTGCCCTCGATCAGATCGGCGAGAGCAGGTCTACGACTTGCTGACCCCAAGGCGGCTGCTGCACTTCGGTCAGGCGGCCACGGCCGCCATAGGAGATGCGAGCCTCGGCGATGCGGTCGTAGGAGATGATGTTGTCGGCGTCGACATCCCGCGGCCGGACGATCCCCGCGACGTTGAGAATGCGCAATTCATGGTTGACACGAACTTCCTGGGAACCGCTGATCAGGAGGTTACCGTTCTCCAGCACCCCGGTCACGACGGCGGCGACGAGCAGGCGCAGCTTTTCGGAGCGCTCGGTTTTGCCATCGCCCTCGGTCTTGGTGTTGGAGCCATATTCCAGATCGCCCGACCATTCGAAATCGCTGGTCTGCGATGCCCCGCTGGCGCCGAGATTAAAGCCGCTGGAATTCTTGCGGCTGCGATCCGTCTTGTTGTCGAAGGATGCCTTGTCGTCGATCCTGATATCGACCGTGAGAATGTCGCCGACATTGATCGCGCGCGCATCCTTGAAGAGCGCTGCCTGCTGGTCGTTCCAAAGCGAATATCCGTTCGTGACCTGATGCGGCTGCTTCGGATATGCAGCGAGCTGCGGCGTCTGCGTATATTGCAGGCCGCTGCCGATCGGGCTCATGGACGGCGCCTGACCGATCTCCTTGAACGCCTGGCTCTGACATCCCGCAAGGAGGCCCGCGGCCAAAACGGCCGTAAAATGCTTTCTCATGATGGCTCCTTCGAGGTGTTGGGATCGCTCGCGCTCGAAATGATGTTGGTGAGCACAGCCGCCTTGTCGTCGCTCATCTCGCTGAGAATCAGCGAGGACTGGCGCGGCGGCAACCGCATGACGATCGCAGCGGCGATCTCCGGTCGTACCATCTCGAGCTTGCCGGCGGCGGCGTCCGGTTTCATCGTCTTGTAGATGTCGACGAGACCGAGTTCCGCCTGTTTCAGGAAGTCGTTGCGGCGCTTCAGCCAGTCCTCGTATTCGGCGCGGCGTTTCTCCAGCGTCGCGATACGCTCGTCGACACTGGCCTGAAGATTTTCCAGTTCCTTGCGTTGCAGCAGATAGCGCTGGTCGCGCGCGGCATCGGCGATGTTGGTGCAGAATTGCTGGATTTCGTTGACGCTCCCGCTTTCCGCCGGCGGCGCCGTCACGTCCTGCGCGAAAGCGCCCGGGAGCGCCAGCATCAATGCGCAGGCGGCCGCGACCATGAGGATGCGCGGCGATTTCCCGAGAAGTCTGTCCAAGTGTCCGGTCATTGCAGAACGAGCTCCGCCTGAAGGGCTCCCGCCGTTTTGATGCTCTGGAGGATCGCAATGATCCCATCAGGCTTGACGCCGATGCTGTTGAGGCCTGCGACCAGAGAGCGAAGGCTCGATCCATTCAGGATCGCGACCGTGCCGCCATCCGATTGCGCCTCGATCGTGGTGTTCGGCTCCATGGCGGTCTCGCCGCGGGAGAACGGCGCCGGCTGCACGACAGTCGGCGTCTCGGTCACCTGCACCGTCAGCGTGCCGTAGCTGACCGCGACCTCGGCGACACGCACATCCTGGCCGATGACGATCGTGCCCGTCCTTTCGTTGATGACGACGCGCGCCGGCACATCGGTTTCGATCACCAGATTTTCGACGTCCGCCATCAGGCGCGCGAGATCGGCCATCTTCGGCTTCTCGACCAGCACGGATTGCGAATCCTTGGCTTCGGCGATGCGCCCGCCGAACTGCGCAGCGGCATATTTGTTGATCGCAGCCGCCATGCCGACGGCCGTGGAAAAATCCGGATTGCGCAGTTGCAGCACGAGATTGACGCCGTCCTTGAATCTTGCCGGTAGTTCCCGCTCGATGATGGCACCGTTCGGCACACGTCCGGCCGTGGTCACACCCTGACTGAGGGTGGCGGCGTCCCCTTGCGCACTGAAACCGGTCACGACCACCGAACCTTGCGCCACCGCGTAGATCTGGCCGTCGGCGCCGGAAAGCGAGGTCATGACCAGCGTGCCGCCGCGCAGCGACGTCGCATCGCCGAGAGAACCGACAGTCACGTCGACGCGGCTGCCCGGGCTTGCAAAGGGCGGCAGCGTTGCCGTGACCAGCACCGCCGCGACGTTGCGCGTACGCGACTCGCCGCCCTGCGTGGAGATACCGAGGTTCTGCAACATGGCGCGGATCGACTGATCGGTGAAGGGTGAGGAGCGCAGGCTGTCGCCGGTGCCCTGCAGGCCGACCACCAGACCATAGCCGATCAGCTGGTTATCCCGCCCCGCCTGCAGCGCTGCCACGTCCTTGATGCGGGAGGCACCATGGGCAAGCGTCAGCGTCGCGGCAAAGGCCACGGCAAGCGTCAGGAACCACTTACAGACATGCCGCTTCATTTCGCCACCACATGGATCGTGCCGTCCGCCATCACAGTGCCGGAGACGATGACGCCGGTATCGACGTTACGCGCGCGGATCAGATCGCCGACCGCGGCGTCCTGCAAGGGCGAACCCGCCGCCGTGATCGTCAGGGCACCATTGTTGAAGATGAGCCGAACCGTCGAACCGCGCTCGACCGCGTATTGCTCGCGCAATGCCGAGGCGAGGATCACACGCCCTGGAAGGAGGGTCCGTTTCGTAACCTTGCCCTCGATCTCCTCGATAGATTGGACATAGCCGTCCATGAGATTGGGATTGGTCACGTCGACGACCTCGACCAGGCTCTCATCGAGGGTTTCGCCGGGATAGATCGTCTGCTTGGGGATGACAGCGGTCGGCCGCTCCGCCAAAACGGCAGCCGGCGACAGGAAGGCCGCGGCAACCACGACGAACGCGACGATTCGCACCCGGAACGGGGAATGAACTGGCGATGCTGTCCTTGCGGCGGATCGGCGAAACATCATGTTTGCCCCTGTTTTGCGTTTACCTGAGGTTCTTGCTGACCGTTGCCGCCATCTCGTCTGCGGCCTGAATGATCTTGGAATTCATCTCGTAGGCGCGCTGGGCCGAGATCAGGTCGGTGATTTCCTTGACCGGATCGACGTTCGATGCCTCGAGATAGTTCTGCTTGATCTGGGCAAAGCCGGGATCGGCCGGCGTGCCGATGATCGGCTCGCCCGAAGCCGGTGTCTGCTTGAAAAGATTCTCGCCCTGCGGCTCAAGCCCGGCCTCGTTGACGAAGTTCGCGATCGTCAGCTGGCCGATTTCCTGCAGTTCCGTGTTGTTGCCGATGCGCACAAGCACCTGCCCCGAAGAGGTGAAGGTGATTTCGCTGGCATCCTGCGGCACCGTGATGCCGGGAACGACGGTGTAGCCGTCAATGGTGACGAGCTGGCCGGCGGCATTGGTGTTGAAGGCGCCCGAACGGGTATAGGCGGTCTCTCCGTCCGGCGTCTCTATCTGGAACCAGCCGCGGCCGACCAATGCCAAATCGTAGTCGTTTCCTGTGTTGACGAGGCTGCCCTGGATATGGAGGTTGCGCACGGCGGAGGTCTGCACGCCGAGGCCGATGATCGCGCCTTCCGGGACGATCGCCTGGTTGGCGCGGTTGGGTACGCCCTGGGCGCGCTCGGTCTGATAGAGCAGATCGGAAAACTCGGCGCGCGCCCGCTTGTAGCCCGTCGTATTGATGTTCGCGATGTTGTTCGCGATAACTTCCAGGTTCAACTGTTGGGCATTCATGCCCGTGGCGGCGATGGAAAGGGCCTTCATGTCTCGTTCCTTCAGATCTGCATGCGCGCGATTTCGAGATAGGCGCTCACCACTTTGTCGCGGATGGCAAGTGCGGTCTGCAGCGACTGTTCCGCACTCATCACCGCGTCGATAACTTCACGGGTATTGGCTTCGCCACGGACGGCCTGCAGCGACGCCCCTTCGGCCGACTTCATCGAACGGATGGTGTCGGTCGCCATATTGCCGAGGACTTCGGCGAAGCTCTGCGACTGCGGGACGGAAGCGCCGGCGCCGGGCGCGACGAGCGAGCTGGAAGCGGTCAGGCTCGTGCCTTCCGTCTCCCTGATGGCCGAAAACGCGCCGACGAATTGGATTGCATCGATCATTATTGCGAAGCCCTCAACAGGTCGATTGTCTGGGAGATAAGATCGCGGGACTGTTTGATGGTCTGCAGGTTGGCCTCATAGGCGCGGTTGGCCTCGCGCATGTCGGCCATTTCGATCAGGACGTTGACGTTCGGCATCTTGACCATGCCCTTTTCGTCGGCCGCCGGGTTGCCGGGATCGAACTCGATGTTGAAATTCGAATCGTCCGTGCCAAGGCGCTGGATCTCTACGAGCGATGCCCCGCTCGTCCGGTCCACTTCCGCCGCAAAGCTGATGGTCTTGCGCCGAAACGGATCGGCACCAGGCGTGTCGCCGGTCGAGCGGGCGTTGGCGATGTTTTCTGAAACGATGCGCAGGCGGGTCGATTCCGCCTGCAGGCCGGAGGCCGAAACCTTGAGGGCCGAAGTCAAAGGATCCATGATTCTTATTTCCGTACCGTCATGAGCATCATCCGGTGAAAGGCTTTCACGAGCCCGGCATTGAGCTCGTAGTCGCGCTTGATCTCACCGGCCTTCATCATTTCCTGCTCGATCGCCACGCTGTTGCCCGATTGCTGCACCTGCACGTCATCGATCATGCTGACTTCTGTGACCTGGGCCGCATCGGGGCTTTCGGTGAAATGCGCGCGGTGCGTCGCCGCCATCTGAATGCCGGTGTTCTGCAGCACGCTTTCGAAGGGTTCTACGTCTTTCGCCCTGTAGTGTGGGGTATTAGCGTTGGCGATGTTGCCGGCCACGACGTTCTGACGAACCGTCAGCCATTGGGCCTGGCGCGACGCAAGTTCGAAAAGCTGAATCGGTTCCATCAAAAGCTCCTGCCTGATGATGACGAACCTAGGCAGGTAATCTTGCGTGGGACTTGTCGGGGATGCGGGATCAGACGGGAATGAGCCGGGTCGCTCACGCAAATGACGGATGGGCGGCAATTCCGGACGAAAAACCGCTACGCACGTTTTGGTCGTCCCGCATGTCCGCCGCGGTCGTGCCGGCACTTCAAGACGTCGCGGCGATCTCGGAACGCTCGGGAAGACGGCTCCGTCGCCGCCTAGTTCGGCTCGTAGACCTCCCCCTTGGAGGTGATCAGTACCCAGCGGCCGTCGCGCTGCTCGAAGGTCGCGAGTCGGCTGTTGTCTGGAAGGATGGAGCCGATGCGAACGATATACACGCCGCCCCGGTCCTCGATGAGCGCCCGGCCGTTGGCGATGTGCATGAGCTTGAACCCGGATCTTTCGGGAAGAGGCTGAGCGGGAACGGCCCTCTGCTCGCCCTCCCCGGTGGCCGGCTCCTGTCCGAGCCCCGGCACGGTTGCAGTCGTCAGCCGGTCGACTGCGGCGAGGGTCTTGTCGTCCATGTCCTTCATTGCCAGCGGCGAAGCCGGCACGTCCGCGCGGCCCGCGCGCTCCGGCAGGTCCCGCGTCGCGCTCTCCCAGAGCGGCGGCATTGAAAACTCTTCCTGGTGGAAGACTGCGTACCAAGGAAAGAAGGTCGCGCAGGCAGCCATCGCCAGCCCGGTCGCCCCCAGAACCTTGTCGACCAGCGGCATCTTCGCCTCGCGCCGGCGCTGGCGGACGATCTCGTCTGCGTCATAGTCGGTCATTCCTACCCCCTCCCCCGCACAGCGGCGCCAGGTTGATTGCCCATGGCGGCCGCCTTCAACGCATTCGCAAGATCGGTGAAGGCGTCGAAAGCGCCTCTTTCGCCGGGCGTCTGCTTGAGCACGTCATAGATGACCGGCACCTGCTTGATCGCCATATCGAGATCGGCGTCGCCGCCTGGACGGTATCCGCCGATCAGGCGCAGATCGCGCGTTTCCTCAAAGCGATGGATCAGCGCCTTGAGGCGGGCCACGAGCGTTTCCTGGTCCGGCGTCCAGGCCTTCCGTGCAAGGCGCGAGATCGAGGCGAGCGGATTGATCGGCGGATAGCGCCCCTCCTCCGCCAGGCTGCGCTCAAGCACGATATGCCCGTCCAGAATGCCGCGCGTCGAGTCGGCAACCGGGTCGTTATGGTTGTCGCCATCCACCAGGATCGAAATGATAGCGGTGATCGTCCCGGTTCCCTCGACGCCGGGACCGGCGCGTTCGAGCAAGCGGGGCAGCTCGGTGAAAACGGAAGCCGGATAACCACGCGCGATCGGCGGCTCACCCGCTGCGGTCGCCACCTCGCGGATTGCGTGGGCGAAGCGCGTCACGCTATCGACTATGAGGAGCACGTTGTCACCCTTATCGCGGTAGTGTTCGGCAATCGTGACGGCCGTCAGCGGCGCCATCTTTCTCAGCATCGGGCTTTCGTCGCTGGTCGCGACGACGGCGACCGATTTCGAAAGATTGTCGCCGAGCGTGTCCTCAATGAATTCGCGAACTTCGCGGCCGCGTTCGCCGACCAGCGCAATCACGACCTTGTCGAACGCGTCGGCGCGCGCCAGCATCGAAAGCAGCGTCGATTTGCCGACGCCGGAGCCCGCAAAGATGCCGAGGCGCTGCCCGAGGCAGAGCGGGGAGAAAATGTCGATGGCGCGCACGCCGGTCCGGAAACCATGCTCGACGCGCTTGCGCGTCATCGACGGCGGCGCGGTGTTGGAGATCGAGCGGCGAACGTCGCCTTGCAACAGCGGTCCGAGGCCATCGATCGGCTCCGCCAGCGCATTGATCGTGCGGCCGCACCAATTTTCCGTCGGCGCTATCCGGAAGGCACCTTTGCGTATGACCGTATCGTGGATGCCGATCGGATCGCCGGGCTCGATCGGGCAGACGACCACGCGCTCGGGCTCAACACGGACGACTTCGCCGAGATGGGTGCCCGTGGCGCTCTTGTGCGCAACGAAATCACCGAGCCGCACATGGCGCGAAAGACCGGTAACGGTGTAATGGCCGGGCGAGATCGTCTGGACGTGACCGCCCGGCGCGATCGAAAACTCCGGCTTAGCGTAACGCTCGACCAGCCCGGCGAGCGCCGCCAGCGAGATCGATGCGGCGAGGGTTTCAACGCCTTCGCGTTTCATGGTTGTCGTCACTTATCAGCTGCCGCCCAGCGTCTTGATCGCCTCTTCCAGCGATCCCTCGCTGTCGCGCATCAGGGCTGTGATGTTGTCGAAGGCGCGGGTGACCATGATAAGCTGCGACATCTCCTGGATGGCGTTAACGTTCGACTCTTCGAGGAAGCCCTGCATCACCCCGACATCGAAGCGGTCGACCACCGGCTCCGGCTGAATTGTCGGCATGACGGCGCTGTTGTCGTAGCGCATGAAGCCGTTGCTGAAGTCCGCTTCGTAGAGGCCAAGCAGCGCGACCTGATTGCCGTTCTGATGAACGGAGCCGTCGGCTCCGACGGTGATGTCGCCCGCTCCACCGTTCAGTTGGATCGGTGCCCCGCCGGCGTCGAGCACCGGATAGCCCTTGATGGTGACCAGCTCGCCGGTCTCCGTCAGCGTGAACCGGCCATCGCGGGTCAATGCCGGGCCGCCGGGTGTGTCGATTGAAAACCAGGCGTCTCCCTTGATCGCGAAGTCGAGCGAGGCGCCGGTGCGTGCGAGCGATCCTGTATTGGTGTTGATGTATTCCTCACCTTCCGAAACGTAGGAAATCTTGGTCGGTTTGGTGTCGCCGAGCATCTGGTTGAACTTCACTTCCGCGCCGCGGAAGCCGACGGTATTGGAATTTGCTATGTTGTCGGCGAGCGTATTCAGGCGCCTTTCGAGCGCCATTTGCGATGAGATCGCCACATAGAGACCAGTCTGCACGTCAGCGTCCCCCGAGTTTCAGGCTATTGATGGACAGGAGCAGATCGGAGGAGATGCCGTAGCCGCTCGATGAGCCGAAAACCGCAAGCGGATCGTAGCTGTCCGTGGAATTGTTGACTTCCCAAAGGGCAGTGAAGCGGTCGAGAAACGCCGCCAGCTTTTCGGGATCCTGGAAGTCCTTGAGATCGATCGTCGCCTCGTAGGCTTCGGCCTGGCGATCGACATCGGTCGCTGCGAACTCGTCGGGCAACTGCAGAGCGGTGCGCACGACCTGTGCCAGCGCCTCGTCGGCGATGATGGCGTAACCGCTGGTGATAGTCGGCGCCATGCGCGAGAAATAGAGCGCCAACCGCACTCCGGCATTTTCCTCGCCGGCGTTCTGTTCCAGCGTCTGGCGCGCGTATTTGTCGGCTACGCCCTTTTGCGCGCGATCGAACGAGGTCGCCGCCTCGCCATTGCGCGCGAAATTCAGGGATTCGACCAGCGCCTTGTAGCGGCCATCCGTCAGTTTGTTAGCGAAGGCATCGTCGCTGTCGATGCCTTCGGAAAGCACCTTGCGCATAAAGGCCTTCGCATAGGCCATGTCTTCGAGACCGTGCGCCTTCATCGCGTAGTTGTAGAGCCGGCCGTCGGCGAAGAAATCGTCGATGGTTTTGATGCTGCCGATCTTCGACAGGTAATATTCCGTCTCGCGGGCGACGTCCGGCTGTTCGGAAACGCGCTCCAGCGATTTCGTCAGATCGGCGGTGATCAGCTTGTAGCTCGTATAGGTCGTGGTCACGATCGCTTCGCCCTGTCCGGAATAAAAGCCGGGCGCGACGGCCCGACCTCGCAAATCCTGACCTGACTGGCTTGCGCGAACCTGTTCCGCGCGCGGCTCTCAACGGGGCCTCACGAACAGCCTCACGCAAGGATGAAATCCTATTCCATCAACGGAAAATCACGATCGCGACAGGTATCGACAATGAACATCATCATCGGGCTTCTTGTGACTTTCGGCTGTATCCTCGGCGGATATCTGGCGATGGGCGGCCACCTGGAAGTCCTGAACCAGCCTTTCGAGCTGATGATCATCGGCGGTGCCGGCATCGGCGGCTTCATCATGGCCAACTCGATGAAGGTGGTGAAAGACACCGGCAGGGCGCTCGGCGAAGCCTTCCGGCACAAGGTCCCGAAGGAGCGGCACTACCTCGATACGCTCGGTGTGCTCTACAGCCTGATGCGCGATCTCAGAACCAAATCCCGCAACGAGATCGAGAGCCACATCGACAACCCGGAAGAGTCGTCGATCTTCCAGTCCGCCCCCACAGTCCTGCAGAACAAGGAACTGACCGCCTTCATCTGCGACTATGTCCGGCTGATCATCATCGGCAACGCCCGCTCGCACGAGATCGAGGCGCTGATGGACGAGGAAATCCAGACAATCACGCACGACAAGATGAAGTGCTACCACTCGCTGACAACCATGGGCGACGCGCTGCCGGCGATCGGCATCGTCGCAGCGGTTCTTGGGGTCATCAAGGCGATGGGCGCGATCAACGAAGCTCCGGAAGTGCTTGGAGCCAAGATCGCCGCCGCACTCGTCGGAACGTTGCTGGGTGTGTTCCTCTCCTATTCGATCGTCGGTCCGCTCGTCGCAAACATCAAGGCGGTGCGCGAGAAGCAGAACCGCCTCTACGTCATCGTCAAGCAGACGCTGCTTGCCTACATGAACGGCTCGGTCCCGCAGGTCGCGCTCGAATATGGCCGCAAGACCATCTCCGCCTATGAGCGGCCGTCGATCGACGCCGTCGAACAGGAGATGATGAACCCTGGCGGCGGCAGCGAAAGCAAGGCGGCGTAACATGAACTCGGGCACCGCATCGAACGTCCACACATTCGACAAGAGGCTGCTTGCGCGCATGATCGGCGCGCTCGGCGACAACAACATGCTCGGCCGGATCGCACTCGAACTCGGCCAGGTCTTCGGCGAATTGCTTCCCGGTATCTACAGGGCTGAGATCGGGCACGACATTGCGATCGGCTATGCCGGTTTCAAGACCGGCCTCAGGAACGAACTTGTCGCGGGTCTCGGCGACGGCGTCCTGCTTGCCGACGTTTCGCTGCGCAACTGGTGCCAGGATTTCCAGATCGGTTGCGACAGCCCGGTTCTCATCACCCTGGTCGAAGCCCTGCTCGGCGCCGAGACCACGAGCATCGGGGAGCCTCAGCCGCGTTCGATGTCGCAGATCGAGATCGACGTCGCAGTACCGATCTTCGAAAAGATCGCCGACGTGCTGCATACGGCGATAAACGCGCCGGGCGGCTTCGAGCCCGTCGTCAGCCGCCCATACAACAGCGAAGCTCGCCTCAAACCGGATCCCGCGATCGAGGATATTCACGCGGCCACGATCGATATGACGATCGGGCTCGGCCCGGTGCTCTCAACCTTTTCGGTGATCGTTCCCCAAAGCGTTCTCCTCAAGACGCAGATCGTCCCGCCCAAAGGCGCCGGTCAGGATGACAAGGCAAAGTCGGAATGGACGGAGCAGCTCGAAGAACAGGTTCGTCGCTCCGCTGTGACGCTAGAGGCGCGCGTCCGGCTGGAAAGCCTGACGCTCGACACGATCAGCCGCCTGCAGCCGGGAGACGTGATCCCGTTTCATGACGGGCAGGACGTCCGCGTCGACGTAAACGCCAACGGGCGCGAGCTCTATGTCTGCGAGTTCGGACGGTCGGGGGCGAAATATACGGTCCGGATCAAGGACACGCATGGCTCCGAACAGGACATCCTCCGCCACATCATGGGTTAACAGCCGCCTCTCGGCAGAATGCCTGAGGCAAGCTTCAACTGGAATAATTCGCACATGGCACCCAAGAAAGCAGCACCCATCCAGGAACCGGCGGGATTCGCCGTCGAAGACACGGAGCTCGACCAGGCGATCGACGACCTGCGCGGCGTTCTCAAGAAGGATGGCGAGCAGGCAGCGGATTTTGGCGCCGACTTCGGCTCCACCGGCGCGCTGGACATGGCAACAGAATTCGGCGGCGCGACCGATACCGCAAGGGCATTCGGCGGCGACTTCGGCGCGGATAGCTTTGGCGGCGACTTCGCCGGTGCCGGAATGAACGGCGCTTTCGACGCCGGCGGCAGTTTCGGCGAAGGCGGCTTCGATGTCGCGGAGCCGGCGACCGAATCCGCGCCCGGCAGCGGCATGACGGCCAATCTCGATCTGATCATGGACATTCCGATCGATGTCCAGATCGTGCTCGGCACCAGCCGGATGCAAGTTTCCGGGCTTATGGGCCTGGCCGAAGGCGCAACGATCGCGCTCGATCGCAGGATCGGGGAGCCGGTCGAAATCATGGTCAATGGCCGGGTGATCGGCCGTGGTGAAATTACCGTTCTCGAGGGCGATGTGACCCGTTTCGGCGTCAAGCTCATCGAGATCAAGGGAAGCAAGAAGTCATAGGCCCGATGAAGGGGCGAGGGATAAATCCATGATGGATTTCGAAAGTTTCGGGGCGCAGACGCCGGCACATCCGCTGAGCCAGACAGACAAAGCGGCCGCCGTATTGCTCGCTATGGGCAAGTCCGTGGCCGGGAAGCTCTTGAAGTTCTTCACCCAGAGCGAGCTGCAGGCGATCATCGCCGCGGCGCAGTCGCTGCGCGCCATCCCGCCCCACGAACTCGAAACGCTCGTCAACGAGTTCGAGGACCTTTTCACCGAAGGCGCGGGCCTGATGGACAATGCCCGGGCGATCGAAAGCATTCTGGAAGAAGGACTGACCCCGGACGAGGTCGACGGCCTGCTCGGACGCCGGGCGACCTTCCAATCCTACGAAGCGAATATCTGGGACCGTCTCCAGGACTGCGATCCGGTGCTCGTCGCCCAGTCGCTCGCCAAGGAGCATCCGCAGACCATTGCCTATGTCCTGTCGATGATGCCATCGAGCTTCGGCGCCAAGGTGCTGCTGCAGCTTTCGGAAACGCAACGGCCCGATATCCTCAACCGCGCCGTCAACATAAAGAACGTAAGCCCGAAGGCAGCCGCGATCATCGAAGCGCGCGTGATGGAAATGATCGACGAGATGGAAGCCGAGCGCAACTCGCCCGGACCGGCCAAGATCGCCGAGGTCATGAACGAACTCGAAAAGGGGCAGGTCGACACCCTGCTCGCCTCGCTCGAGACGATCAACACGGACTCGGCCAAGAAAGTCCGGCCGAAGATCTTCCTCTTCGACGACATTCTCTTCATGCCGCAAAGAAGCCGCGTACAGTTGTTCAACGATGTCTCCACCGACATCATCACGATGGCGCTTCGTGGCTCGGCGCCGGAACTGCGCGAATCGATCCTCGCGTCGATCGGCGCCCGCCAGCGCCGCATGATCGAATCGGACTTGGCCGTCGGCGATGCGGGCATCAACCCCCGCGACATCGCGATCGCCAGGCGGTCGATCACGCAGGAAGCGATCCGCCTCGCCGCCAGCGGACAGCTGGAGCTCAAGGACAAGGACAAGGAGGCCGCCTGAGGCCTGTCGCGATCGCGGCTCCATAATTCCTGTTGAGCCGGCCCCACCGGGATCGCCAGACCCTTGCACGTCAGAGCTTCCCGGTTCACGACATGAGGAGAGCGTCGCGGCAGGTCGCGTGATCGCTCGATGTAGCAACCGCCGGGGGCTTCGCGTTTCATGTCGGATGATCAGGACAAGGACAGCAAAACCGAGGCGCCATCGGAGAAGAAGCTCTCCGATGCCGCCGACAAGGGTAACGTCCCGTTTTCCCGCGAAGTGACAGTGTTCGCTTCGACGCTGGCGATCTACATTTTCGTCGTTTTTTTTCTGTCGGATGGTGCGGCCAGCGTCGCCGAGGCTCTCAAGGACATCTTCGAGCAGCCGGAAGCCTGGCGGCTGGATACATCGACCGACGTCGTCGCGCTGATTTCGCACATCCTCCTGAAATCGGCGGCGCTGCTCGTCCCGATCTTCGTGCTGCTCATCATCTTCGGCGTCGGATCGTCGATTTTCCAGAATCTCCCCCGCCCCGTCCTCGATCGCATTCAGCCGAAGATGAACCGCATATCGCCGGCGGCCGGCTTCAAGCGCATCTTCGGCGTGCAGGGGCTCGTTGAGTTCGGCAAGTCCCTGTTCAAGGTCATCGTCGTTTCGATCATCGTCGTTCTCGTTCTGTGGAACGATTATTTCGCCGCCCTCGATCTGATGTTCTCCGACCCGGTGACGATTTTCACGGCGATGACGTCCGACCTCAAGCAGATCATGATCGTCATCCTGCTGGCGACGGCTGTGCTTGCGATCGTCGACCTCTTCTGGACCCGGCACCATTGGTACACCGAACTGATGATGACGAAGCAGGAGGTAAAGGAGGAACTGAAGCAGTCCCAGGGCGACCCGATCGTCAAGTCGCGGCTGCGCTCGATCCAGCGTGACCGCGCGCGCAAGCGCATGATTTCCTCCGTCCCGCGCGCAACACTGGTGATTGCGAACCCGACACATTATGCCGTCGCTCTGCGTTACGTGCGCGAGGAAAACGATGCGCCGGTGGTGGTTGCCATGGGCCAGGATCTGGTCGCACTCAAGATCCGCGAACTTGCCGAGAAAAACGGCATTCCGGTCTTCGAGGATCCGCCGCTTGCACGCTCCATGTTTGCACAAGTCTCGGTGGATAGTGTGATTCCACCGGTGTTTTACAAGGCAGTCGCCGAACTCATTCACCGGGTTTATGCAGTTCAGCCGCAACAAAAACGGGTGACGTGATCTCGATGAAAAAGTGCGAATTCTCCGAAAAACGCGAACAGATAGTGGCGGAGGCAATCCGTCCGGTGGCGACGGAACTGCGTCTGGTCGACGCAGCGGATTTCATCGCACTCTTACGGTTCGAGTCCCATGCGAGCCTCGCTGACCTCGTGGAGTCTGCCGCGGAACTCTATTTTCTGCCGGGCACGGTGAATTTCGGCCTCGGCGGCAACTACAATCTCGATTGGGACAGCGCCCCGGAGATCGTCCTCGACCTGGAACTGAAACCGCGCGGCGTCACTGTCTACGCCCGGCTTACCCTCGGCAACGACACTGCCGGCGTCGAGATCAGCCATATCAGCTTTCAGCATCCTTCCACGGATGCAGACGAAAACACTGCCTTCCTCGCGAAAAGCTTGGAAGAGGCGAAATTCGTCAAATCCTATGCTCTTCCACTCGCCAGCTAGTGACTGATGGGAAGTCGGTCTTGCAGGCCCATGGCATTCCGGCCAGAGCGTTCCCGTCCCTCAGCTGATGTAGCCGAGACGTATGGCCTTGGCGATCGCCTGGATGCGGTTGACGGAATCGAGTTTCGTCGTGGCGGCGCCGAGATAGGCATTCACCGTGTGCACGGAGAGGCCCATCTTGTCGGCAATTTCCTCGCTGATGTGGCCGTCCCCGGCCATCTGCAGGCAGGCGATCTCGCGATCGCTGAGCGCTTCTGCCTGAAACAGCCGTTTTTCGTCCGCCGCAAGCATATCCGTCATGATGTTGCAGCTGCGACTGTGGAGGTCGACGACCTGCTCGCTGGACGCATCGATGTAGCTGCCGGTAAAGACGACATAGCCGTTGCCCTGCGCGCCGAGCCGCACTGGAAAAGCGATCCCCGAATAGATGAGTTTTCGCCCCGCCAGCCGGTGCGCGAACGGGCGGAAATCGGCGGATTCGGCGGTCTGGTGCTCACCCAAGCCGTCCCACAAAACCGGCAGCAGAGAACGGTCAAGGTGCGCCAGCAGCTCTTCGCCATAGACAGCGACAAGATCGCGGGCATTCGTCTCACACGCCGTGCCCCAATTGTGGAGGACACAGGTGAGTTTGCGCGCCGTCGGCAAGCCCCTGCCATTGACGCGCAGGACGGCGAAGTTCTTCGCGTTGATGTGCCGCTGCATCACCTGCAGCCGCGTCACCAGCGTCGCCGCGCGCGCCGCTCGCCCGTTCCTGCCCAGCCGGCTATCGTCGTCGGGGCGGCTGCCAGTGACAAAATGAACCATCGGTGCCTCCCCTAGACGAGATTGTTGCGAACGGCGTGGGCGATCGCTTCCGACCTCGTTCGCGTCGCGGTCTTTCGCATCACGCTGGTGATGTAGTTGTTGATCGTATTGCGGGATATGCCGAGAATGACGGCGATTTCCTCGCTCGTCTTGCCTTCAGCGATCCAGAACAGGCATTCGATTTCACGCTCGGTCAGCTCGCATTCGCGCTCCTGCCGCACATCGACGCTGGTCTTCAGGCTTGCGACATAGGCCGCCAGCAGTGCGATATCGCGCAGGCCCTCCTGCGACAGGATCACATCTGCGGGGAACAAGAGCATGAGCGAGAACCGCGCTCGTCCGACATTGAAAGCGACGGCGCAATATTCCCGGCTGACGCCGCGCGGCAGGTCTACATCGTCCGGCATGGCGTGAAAGCACGGCTGCAGAACTGCAAGACACTTCTCCAGTTCTGTCGTCTTGGCGTTCAAGCCCACGACGATAGCCGCCAATCTCCGCACAACATCGAACGGCCAGTCGGAGCAGACAATGCAATCGAGCCCACTGTCCTGAGAAAGCTCGTGGCGAGCGAGGAGGTAGTGGGTCGCGCCAACATATTCCGTCAGCGCCGCAAGTGCGTTTGCGAAACCACCGCGCTCGGCGGTTTCGGCGAGCCGCCGGATCAATTGTTCCCTCGAAATCCCCCGGCCGCACCTATGCGGCACGGCCGTCTGCAAAGGCCAGACGACCTCTGCCTGCGAAATGTCCATAACTTCAGCCCCCGTGCCGAATTCGACGCCCTGGACATGCGCTTGCTGTCGTTGCCGACAGATCGGCCGGAGCCGATATTCACCGCCATCCGCAAGTCAGGACGCGAATCAGTTCCTAAACTGTACATCGCGTCTCTGGAAAAACCACTGGCGTCCGCTGGCCATTTACTTCGACGCTCGCTGACGAAATCATGTGCCTGCCCATGCTTCGCAATCCAAGAGGCAAAGACAGGAATAGCGGGATCAACAAATTATCGTATTGATATTCCATAACTTTAGTACAGACTCATTTTCCTGGCGGACAATCCGGACGAGCGTGCGCCTTGATCTGCGCGGTTGAAAGCGCAGTTTCTGCGGCGCTCAAACCTGCCTTTTCACCCGAACGCTTCTAACGAAATAAAAGTGGCATTTACTTTAGCGCGGCACCTGTTGCCGAAATGCATCAACACCTGGACAGTCTGTCCACAGGAATGCAACGAATAGGAAGGCGTCTATCGCTGGTTTTATTTGAGCCTGAGCAAACTATATTTATGGAAATCTGAGCATTCGGCACAATACCA
This sequence comes from Sinorhizobium sp. 8-89, assembly GCF_030124325.1. Lineage (GTDB taxonomy): Bacteria > Pseudomonadota > Alphaproteobacteria > Rhizobiales > Rhizobiaceae > Sinorhizobium. The sequence continues at coordinate 42,903 of NZ_JASKLR010000001.1, read as the reverse complement.
CCAGTAGATTGCGCCACCAATCTGGGCGTCGCTCGCGGCTTCGAATCTATAAATGTTACTTTATTGTTAACCTTTGTCCCGGTCACAGCGGCCGAGACTCCGGCGGCGGCGGCGGATTCTTGACGCTATGCCCTCGTCCGGCCGCCAATACGCTTCGAGGTCCGCCAATATTTCAACGCAGAGCCGCAATTCGCACCCAGATCTTCAGGGCACAAAAAATCCCGCCACTAGGGCGGGATCCTTTTGCGAAGCGGTGGTTGCCTTGGCGACGGTCGTCAGGCGGCCCGATCCAGGGCCCATTTGCGCAGAATCTTCGCTGCCCGCTCTTCGCTGATCTCCACCATGCGTGCAAGCCGCCGTTCCGGTCCTTCCTTGACGCGTCGGTTGAAGCTGCCGCCCTCCTCGCCAAGGTTGAGCAGGTCGTCGGTGCTGTCGAAGCCGAAGTCCGAGCCGAAGCCTTCCATGAGCGCCCCACCGGCGCCGGCGCCGACCGGAGAGAAGTCCGGTAGTTCGAGACCGGCCGCTTCGCTTTCCAGCTGGCCTGCCTTGCCGCCGAAACCCATCTGGCGGGCGAGCGGCCGCATGCCCATCCAAACAACCAGGAAAGCAACGGCGACGAAGGCAAGCGAGTTGATGATGCCGCCAAGATTGCGCGTCAGCATTTCCATGACGCCCGGTCCGGCCACCGGCTGGTCCAGCAATTGCGTCTCGACGAAATCCATGGCGTTCAGCGTGACGACGTCGCCGCGGCTTGCATCGACGCCGGCGGCCGACGAAACGATCTTCTGCATTTCCTGTAGGTAAGCGTCGATCTTCGCCTGATCAGCCGCCTCTCCGACCATCGCCGCAAGGCGGCCTCGGTTGACGACGACGGCGATCGACAGCCGCTCGATCGAATAGCTGTTCTTGACGGTGGCGATCGTCTTGCTGTTGATCTCGTAGTTGGTCTGCTCTTCCTTCTTCGCCGCTTCGTCGCTGGACTGTGGGCCGGCGCCGCCGCGCGGTGCAGCCTGGGGCACGTTCTGCTGAACGGTGGCGGCATTGTCCGGCTGCTGCTGGCTGGACTTCTGCTCTTCCTTGGTCACGCGCGTCGAGCGCTCGACGCGCGACTCGGGATCGAAGACGGTTTCCTGGATCTGCTGCGCATCGGTGTTGAGCCGGGCAGTCACGCTGGTGCGGAAATTATCGATGCCGAGGAACGGCGCGAGCGCATTGTCGATCTTCTTTTCGAGATCCGTCTGGACATTCTGGACGACGCCAAGCGACTGGTTGAGGGCGCTGGTCGCCGGGTCGTCGCCGGAGGCGAGAAGCTGTCCTGTCGAATCCAGAATCGTGACGTCATCGACATCGAGCCCCGGCACGGAAGAAGCGACGAGGTGACGGATCGAGGCGGCGGCACTGCGGCCAACCGTTGCGCTCGCGCGAATCATGACCGACGCCGTCGGCGTCTGGTCGGCCTTGCGGAAGCTTCCGCGTTCCGGCATCACAATGTGCACGCGTGCGGCGGCGATACCGGAGATTTGCTGGATGGTGCGGGCGATTTCGCCTTCAAGTGCGCGGACGCGCGTCACTTCCTGCATGAAGGAGGTGAGGCCCAGCGAGCCGACATTATCGAAGAGTTCGTAACCGGCATTGGCGCTGCTGGGCAAACCGCGCTCGGCAAGCAACAGGCGGGCCTTGCCGGTCATGCCGACCGGAACCTGGATGCTGCCGCCGTCCGACCCCACGTCGAAATCGATGTTTGCCTCGGCAAGCGCAATGCTGATCTGGGTGACGTCGCTGCGCTCGAGGCCGACATAGAGCGTTTCAAACGATGGTCTGTTGACGTAGATTCCGGCCGCGAGGACGAAGCCGACCGCTACGATGCCGGCCACGGCGAGCGCGACCAGTTTGCCTTGCCCCAGATTGCCGAGGTTTTTCGTGAACGTCGAGAATTGATCGAACAGATTCATTCTGTTTCCGCACCCAGTATCGCAAGACGGCCAAGCCGGTCATCCGGCCTGCGCCATGCGCAGCTCCAATGTTCGGGTTTGCTGGGTGTCGGCTTGCGCTTCAGCCGATGTCCAATACGCGCGAATCTACCAGCCCCGGATGCGAAGCTAGGCAGCGAAACTTGCGCGAACTTGACGAAGAACAGGGAGAACCGTCGACGGGTGCGGCCGGTTCTTAAGTCCCCTCCCCGTCCTGACAGAGAGAGGGCTACCGCACGTTTCCTTAAATCGTAGCCGATCTGACGACAAAACAGGCGGCAATTCAAAGGACGCTGCATGGTGAGGGGCAATCTCCCTCAATGTGGGGTCAGGGACAATCCCGCCTCGACTACTCGATCAAATGCGACGTCAGAACGCTTCGAAGTCGCCTGAGGCTTTCGTCAAGGGCTGCGAATGGCCATGGCGCAGCATGCCGCTGCCCAGTGCCTTTTTCATATCCGCAAGCTTGACCAGGTTGACCGCGGTCGTCACGTCGACAAGCCAGGTGTCGGGAATGGATGCCGTGATCGTATCGATAAATTCGGCCAGCCCACGCGTCTTCTGCACGGCCAGGTCGATGCCCTGAAGCACCATCACGTGCTCGGACGCATCGGGCGAGGCCACGCCGCGATTGCCGTAGAGCTGCGGCTCGATGCGTTCGATGAGGTAGGCGACGTCATGGAGCTCCGTGACGATGCGCATGAGTACAGCGGGCAAGGATTCTTCGGCGTGAGGCGCATGGCCCTGGTAGTCGATCTGCATGGTCTGTCCTCACGTCGTCTGCGAAATGGAATTCGGAAGTGCGTTGTTCGTCCGGCCGAGCCTGATCAGAAGAATTCGATGGAGCTTTCCACCGGCTTCGGCAGCGGCACAGGTCGCTGGTCCATCTGCATCGCCCGTTGCGCTTCCATCCCGGTCAACGCGTATTGGCGCGCGCGCCCGGAGGACGGCCAATACTCCAGCTTGCGGCCGTGCTCACCGCCCGTGCTTTCGCTGACGACGCGGATCCCTTCGTCCAGCAGGAACTGGCGCGCGAAGGCGGCATTTTGCTCGCCGACGTTCGAGAATTTCGCAATTGTTTTGGCGCCGCCGAAGATCTTTGCTTCCAATCGGTCGCGACGGGCGCCCTGCTTCAACAGGCCGTTGATCAGCAGTTCCATCAGGTGCACGCCATAGCGCGTGGCGTCCCCGCCGGAGTTCGACGTTGCGGAGCCGGGCAACAGGAAATGATTCATACCGCCGACGCCGATCACCGGATCACGCATGCAGGCGGCCACGCAGGACCCGAGAATGGTCGAAAGAACGATATTCGGATCGTTGACGACCTTGAACTCGCCCTGGATGACATGCACGCGCCTGCCGGCGGCCTCGGTCATCATTTCAGCGCCCCGAACACCGCCTCGATCGCAGCCTTCATCTTTTCGATCGTAAACGGCTTGGCGAGAACATTGTTGGCGCCGAGGGCGGCTGCCTTCTGCACCAGCGCGCGGTCGCCCTGCGCCGTCAGGATGATGAAGGCCGCTTTCTTCGTCGTCGGGTTCGATCGCACCGCCTGGAGCAGTCCGAGCCCGTCCATTTTCGGCATATTGAAATCCGAGATAACGAGGTGGTGCGGGTTCTGGGCCATGATCTTCATGCCTTGCTCCCCATCGCCGGCTGCGGTGATCTGCTTGAAACCGAGCTGCTGCAGGGCGTCGCCCAGGAGCAGGCGGCTCGTCACCTGATCGTCGACGATCAGAACTTTTATTTTTTCGGCGATGGACATTATTCGCTTCCTTCTTTTCGGGCTGCTGCGGTCTTCAGGATCTCCTCCCCGATCGACCCGAGGGGGAGCTGCGTTTCGACAGCACCCAATTCATAGGCAACTCTCGGCATGCCGTAGACGACACAAGTCTTTTCGTTTTGTCCGAAGGTGCGTGCACCGGCATGTCGCATCTTGAGGAGACCGGACGCGCCGTCGCGGCCCATTCCGGTCAGAATGACACCGATCGCGTTGCGGCCCGCGAGTTCGGCAACCGAATCGAACAGCACGTCGACCGAGGGCCGATGGCCGTTGACCGGATCGCGATCGACGAGGCGGCAGCAAGGCGCCGCGGCATTGGCCACCTGAAGGTGGCGTTCACCGCCCGGCGCCAGATAGATCTTGCCGACCTCCAGGCGGGCGCCATCGGTCGCCTCCTGGACGGTCGGCGCGCAAAGGCGATTGAGCCGCTCGGCGAAGCTTCTGGTGAAAGTGTGTGGCATGTGCTGCGTGATGACCGTCGGAGGGCAATTGGCCGGAAACTTCTGCAGCACGGTGATCAGCGCTTCGACGCCGCCGGTCGATGCGCCTATGGCGATGATCTTGCGGCCCGCTCTGTAATCGGAAACCGCATTTGCGTTAGCAGCGGTCGGTGCGGCGGCCTTGTTGCCGGTGATGATGAGCTTTCGCTGCGAACGTGCGGCCGCCTTCACCTTGTCGACCAGATCGCCGAACGGATGCGGATCGCCGGGATGCGGCTTGCCGACACAGTCGAAGGCGCCGATTTCGAGCGCCGCGATCGATGCTTCCGCGCCCTTGTGGGTCAGGGTCGAGACCATGATGACCGGCATCGGACGCAACCGCATGATCTTGTCCAGGAATTCGAGCCCGTTCATGTTCGGCATCTCGATGTCGAGCGTGACGACGTCGGGATCGAGCTGCTTGATCGCCTGGCGCGCCTCGATCGCATCGGCCGCCTGGCCGACGACGGTGACGTCCGGGTCCGCATTCAGCACGGCGGTGATAAGGCCGCGCATGGTGGCCGAGTCATCGACAACGAGAACGCGTGCGGGAGCACTCATGCGCGGACTCCATGAAACTTGCCGGTATGGCGATAGGTGGTGATGCCGATATTGTCGAACTCAGATTTGGCATCGCCGGACACACGCTCCGAATGGCCGATATAAAGATGCCCTTCGGTGTTCAGCACGCCGGCGAAGCGCGACCAGATCTTCATCTGCGTCGGCTCGTCGAAATAGATCACCACGTTGCGGCAGAAGATGACATCGAAGGGCCCTTTTACCGGCCATTGCGCCATGAGATTGAGCTCGTTGAAGGTGATCAGCCGCTTGACGCGGTCGTCGATCTGCCACTTGACGCGGCCGCCGACATTGACCTCGCTGAACCACTGCTTGCGCATTGCCGAATTGACCGTTTCGAGCGCCGTCGCGTCATAGGCCCCGGCCCGCGCAAGTGCCAGGATCTTCGGATCGATATCCGTCGCCAGAATACGGAAATCATAGTCGGCGGCGTTCGGCAGCAACGATAGAACCGTGAGCGCAATCGAATAGGGCTCCTGACCGTCGGAGCATGCCGCCGACCAGATGCGAACGCGTCCACCGCTCTTCGCGCTGGCAATCAGCTTGGGCAGCACGTCCGTCTTCAGGTGTTCGAAATGGTGGTTTTCGCGGAAGAAGCGGGTGAAATTCGTCGTCAGGTGCGAGAGCATGTCACGTCGCGCCGCCGCGCCGGCCGGCGAGGCGACGAGCTGACAATAATCACGAAAACCCTTGAGCCCGAGATTGCGGATGTGCTTCGACAGCCGCGAATAGACGAGCGACGCCTTGGATTCGTTGAGATAGATCCCGGCATCGGCATAGATCATCGCAGCGATCTCGTTGAGATCGCGGCGCGTCAGTGGATATTCACCGCTCGCAAGGCATTCGTCCGGCGACAGTTTCTGTTCGAGAATGGCCTGAGCTCTCATGCCGCCTCCTCTTCCTCATGGGGGAAAACCGCTTCGAGTTCGACCAGGCAGATCATCCGGCCCTCAATCGCCAATACGCCCCGGGCAACTGTCTTCTCGAATTCGGATGAAATGTCCGGCGTCGGCTGGACGTCCTCGTCCCTGACGGTCAGGATGTCGGAAACGGCGTCGACGAGGAGCCCAACCACCTGGTTCCTCACCTGGGCGACGATGATCACATGTCGAACCGTCGGCTCGGCGGGCCTCATGCCGAGGCGGGCCGAGAGATCGACGATTGGCAACACCGCGCCGCGCAGATTGATTACGCCGAGCACATAGGACGGCGCATGCGGCATCGGAGTAGCCGGGGTCCAGCCGCGAATCTCGCGGACCGCCATGATATTCACGCAGAATTCCTGATCGCCGACGCGGAAAGCGATGAGCTCCCGTCCGCCAGTCGTCAGATTTTTTGCGGCATAGGTCATAGGTATTATCCGGCTGCAGCAAGAGACATTTCAGGTTTCAGGGTTTGCCCGCGCGAGGCCGCGACGATCGCGTCGACATCGAGGATGAGCGCCACGCGGCCGTCGCCGAGGATGGTGGCTGCAGCGATGCCGGGGACATGCGTATAATTCGCTTCCAGGCTCTTGATCACCACCTGCCGCTGCCCTTGGATCGCATCGACCATCAGGGCGCGCTGGCCGCCGCCTTCGGACTCGACCAGCAGCGCCACGCCCTCGACCGGATTGGCCTGCGTCGCGCGGAAGTTCAGGATGCGGCCGACATCGACCAGCGGGCAGAAGGAGTTGCGGATCGAGATCAGGCGCTGGCTGGCACCGAAGCTGTGGATCGCTGCGGCCTCGGGCTGAAGCGTTTCGACGATGGCGGTCAACGGCACGACCAGCGTCTGGTTGGCGACAGTCACCACCATGCCGTCGAGGACGGCGAGTGTCAGGGGCAGGCTCATCGTGAAGACCGAACCCTGTCCGGGCTTCGACGAGATGTTAATGCGGCCGCCGAGTGCCTGGATGGAACGCTTGACGACGTCCATGCCGACGCCGCGCCCGGAAATGTCGGAGATCTTGTCGGCGGTCGAGAAGCCCGCATGGAAGATCAGGTTGTCGACTTCCTCGTCCGAGAGATTGGCGTCGGCGGCGATGAGATCGTTGTCGATCGCCTTCTGGCGCACCTTCTCGCGATTGATGCCCGCGCCGTCGTCTGCAAGCTCGATGACGATGCGGCCCGAACGGTGCTTGGCCGTCAGGCGCACGGTGCCTTCGGCGCTCTTGCCCGCAGCAAGCCGCTTTTCCGGCGTTTCGAGCCCGTGGTCGACGGCGTTGCGGATCATATGCGTCAACGGTTCGGCCAGCTTGTCGATGACCGTCTTGTCCACTTCCGTGTTCTCGCCCTCGGTGACGAGACGGACGGACTTGCCGGTCATGTCGGCGATTTCTCGGACGATGCGGGACATCCGCTGGAAGACCGGCTTCACCGGCTGAGCGCGGATGGCCATGACGCTGTCCTGGATCTCGCGAGTGAGCTGCTGCAGCTCCTCGAGACCCATGTTGATCGAAGACGTACCGTTCGTGTCGTTTTCGATCACGCTCTGCGACAGCATCGCCTGGTTGATGACGAGTTCGCCGACCAAATTGATCAGGCGATCGACGCGATCGAGATCGACGCGGATGGTCGGGGTCGCGGCCGAGGCCGCCTGCTGGGCGGCGGCGTTGGCCGCGGCCGTCGTGTTCCTCTGAGCTTCCGCAGGAGCGCGGGTCGAGGACTGAGCCATCTGCAAGACATTGCTTGCCGTCTCAGCCGCCGAAACGGCCGCATCTCGGTCGCGGCTGGCGAATTGCTCTTCCTCTTCGGCCGAACCGGCCGATGCCTCGTCCAGCATCGAGAGATCGAAGGGAACGGGCTGCATCGGCGGATCTTCGCTCGCATCGACCGCGCCGCCACCGGCCAAGGCGATGTCGAGGTCGCAATCCCATTCCGCGAATTCGAACACCGAGCGGATCGCCTCTTCGCCCTTGTCCGTCTTCAGGGAAATCTTCCAGGAGAAATAGGCAGCCTCCGGATTCATCCGGTCGAGCGGCGGGATGCCATCCATATCGCAGTGAATGCTCATCTCGCCGAGGCGGGACAGGTCACGCAGAAGCAGCGTGGCATCGTTGCCCTTCGCATAAAGTTCGGATTTCGGTCTGAAGACGATCTCGTAGCAGGGGGCCTCGATCACGGCCGGTTCGTCCGCCTCGAAGTCCTCGAAGGAGAAGGCAACGGGCTGAAAGCCTTCCTCGTTGACAGGAGGCGCGGCAACCGCTGCGGCCGCCGCCTTGAAAGCCGGCTCGGCAGCTGCCGCCTGCGGCAACTCGCCATTCGCCAGAGCCTCGAGTTCCTTGATCAGTTGGCGGCTGCGGGCCTGATCGACGCTGCCGCCGTCGCGGGCAGCATTCGTGAGGTCAGCGAGCACGTCCGCCGACTTCAGCATGACCTTCAGGACGTCCTGATTGGGTTCCAGCCTGTTGGATCGAACGCAATCGAGCGTCGTCTCGAACACATGCGCGAACGACACGAGATCATCCAGCCCGAACGCCCCGGCGCCCCCTTTGATGGAGTGAACCGCGCGAAAGACGGCATTGACCGTTTCCGGATCGCGATCACCGTCGTTGAGCTTCAGGAGACCCGACTCCAGTTCCGCGAGTTGCTCCTCGCATTCCTGGAAGAAAATCTCTTTGATTTCGTTCATATCCATTGGAGGCTGTCCTCGGATTTCAGGCCGTTACGCGCTCGATTGCATCGATCAGCTTGGTCGGGTCGAACGGTTTGACGATCCAGCCGGTAGCCCCCGCCTGCCGTGCACGGTTCTTCTTCTCTGCATCGCTCTCCGTGGTCAGCACCAGGATCGGCACGGCGCGGTAGCGGTCGTTCTTGCGCACGCCCTCGATGAAACCGAAGCCGTCGAGGCGCGGCATGTTGATGTCGGTAACGATGACATCCGGATTGGCTTCCTCCAGGACCTCAAGCCCTTCGACGCCGTCCTCGGCCTGGATCGTTTCGAATCCGGCATTGTTGAGGGTGACGAGAAGCATGTTCCGGATCGTGCGGGAGTCGTCGACAGTCAGAACTCTCTTCTTCATTTCTCAAATCTCCTTTGCCATCAGGGGATCGATGTCCACGCCGATGAGCTGTGTCGTCTTAACGAATGCGTCCGACACCTTGGCGAAGGTGAAAGACAGCTGCTGCTCTTCCCAGTTTCTTGCGCCGGCGATCAGCACCTGTACGCAGAGCGCACCGATCCGCTCGACAGCGGAGGCATCGATAGCGACCGCGCTGCCTTTCAGCGCCAGGAGCTTTTCATGCAATGCCGTCGCCTCATTCAGATCGAGCACAGGAGCGAGCCTGAGCGTCTTCTGAGCGGTCTTCTTGCTGGCCATTTCGATTTCCTCGCCTGCCTGCTCTAAAATGCTTCGCCCAAGACTAGTGGTGCCGTCCTGCAACGTGCCGCCCCGAGACGGCACCGTCATCGAGCAGTGTGATCGCGTCCTCGTAGCCAACTTGCGCCTCCGCCCGCTGCGAAGCGCGCGACAGCACCGGCGTGGAGGTCGCGGCGGCGCGTGCCGCTTGATGCCGTTCGAGGCGGAACCTGCGGATCGACTGGCCGAGTTCCACGATGACGCTGTGCAGGTCGTCCGACGATCCCGCGGCGCTTTCCGCCAGCGCGGCGCTTTGCTGCATTGCTTGCGAGATTCCGCCGATTTCAGAGGCGGCGGTACGAAGATCGCTCACCTGATCTTCGGCCTCGCGGGCTATGCCCGAGATGGCCGCGTTAATGGAAATCACCTGCTCGACGATGCTGCTGATCGCATCCTGGGTCCGACCGACCATCTCGACGCCGGCCTCGACCTGAGCCTTGGTTCCGCTAACAAGTTGCTTGATCTCGCGCGCCGCCTCGCCGGAGCGCTGAGCGAGTGCGCGCACCTCCTGGGCGACCACCGCGAAGCCGCGGCCGCTGTCGCCGGCGCGCGCTGCCTCGATACCGGCATTGAGAGCCAGAAGATTGGTCTGGAAGGCAATCTCGTCGACCACACCGATGATCTGACCGATCTTTTCGGCAGAGGCCTCGATATCGGCCATGGCCGATATCGCCTGGCCGGCAATCTCGCCGCTCCGCTCCACCGCAATGCGCGTTTCGTTCGCCTTCGCTTCGGTTTCACTGACACGTGCCGACCCCGCCCGCACGCGTTCGGTCATGCCGCCGAGCGTTGCTGCCTGGCGGGAGAGCGCCTCGGCTTCGCCTCCAGCCCTGTCGGAGAATTCAGCCGCGCGGGCGTGCAGCTCTAAGATCATTGCTTCTGCCGCTACGGCCCGCTCGTCAGCGGATTGCAAGGCGGCCTGGATCTGCTCCAGGGACGCGTTGAGGCTTGCGACGATCGGTTGATATGCGTCCGAACCGCTTTCCGGCAGGCGTGCAGCAAGATTACCCTGACCGAGCGCCTGCAAAAAGTTCGAGAAAAGGTCGCTTACGTCCGTTTCATCGTCTCTGCGCTGCTCAGCGAGTTGCCGTTGGTGCTGTTGCCTGAGCGCATTGAAGCGCAGCGACACGGCAATTTCAGTATCGACGAAGGTGGTGCGCACGAGCGCGGCCACGAGATCGCAGAGTTCCTTCTTCCGCGTCTTGCCGAAGGGAAGCAGGGATTTGGGCCATGCATCCCCTATAAGACCGGTCAGCAGATGCTCCAGCACCACCGCATGACTCGCGATCTGCCAGCGTGGGTCGAGTCCCATGCGACCTTCGCTGTCGGCAAGCACCTTCACGCGCTCTGCATACAGCCCGTCGAAACGCGCGTCAGTCAGGACGTTCCAATGTGACGATTGGAGATCGTGCAGCCGATCGAGCTGGCGGTCACTGTCGAAGTGGCGGGCAGCATCCGGAAAAGTCTGAAATCGATGAAAAAGGTCCCGAAGAGCAAGGTCGATGCGCGGCGAAAGGGTCTCGCGATGGTAGCGCAGGAGCGCGCAGCCGTCTTCGTCGAGCCCGGCAAAACGCAGGCGCTCAAGCAAGCTTGCCGCTTGGCCCCTTCTTGCCTGTTCTGGCGACGCGTCCTGCTTCACACTGATCCCCGCTACTGCACAATTCCTTGAATCGGGATCGATCTAAGGTAAAATTATGCAGAAATTCAAAGTGTTACAGCGACCTTAGCGTCTGAACAGACGCGTGGCGCCGTAGTGCGCAATCGAAACTCGCCTGGGGAGGGCCGGCCAGGGGCCAGCGGTGGTCACGCACGATCTATACGATCAGCGCGCCGCAGCGTCTGCCATCGTCCCGCAAGTAATTTCGGTGAAGAATAGATACCGGACCGGAACCGGTACGGCGGCGCGGCGTCATGCCTTGAGGAGTAGCCGAGACTTCCCTATTCCGACGTGTGAGACCATGTTTATGGTTAATTCGTTGCTTGAAAGTTAACGGTTCCTGGCCCGTAATTGGAATTGCTAAAATTCGCGTATGACTTGCGGACATCCGCTTTTGCACTGCAACGAGCACGCGCTATTCGATCCAAACAACAACAGGTTTTCAATCACAAGAGTTTAGAGTTGTGCTTCTACTTGCCATCGCGTATCGAAGCGAAAGTGGAAAGGCGCAGACCGCCGACAATAACTTTCACGCAGGCTGGGCGACATCATGATGGTGCGCCGACAGGAAATGAACAATGATTGTTCTTGGAATAGGCGCCGCCGTCACTGCATTCCTGACGATGACGGCAATTTCGATCGTCATCAATCTTGAACATAATCGATCAGTGAACCGGAACGCCGTTTTCTGATCTCAACACCACGACACTACTTCGCCTATACATTCTGTACGGGTAAACGTCAGGCGTCGACCACGCAATGCACGTGCGCGGCGGTCAGTGCGCGCCATTCTTCGGCATATCCCGCATAGTCGCCCGGGGCGGTGTCTACGAAACGCTCCGCCCCGCTCCGGACACGAATGCCGGCCACCAGGCAGGCCGCACCAAGGCTGGTACCTGTGGCGCTGTGGCTGTCGGCAAGGATTTGTCTGCCGGTGGCCGCGCCCAGCATCCGCAAATAGGCGGCGTTGGCGGCAAAGGGTCCTTCGACAACGATCTCTCCTTTTGCGCCGATCAAATCGAGACACGTCGCCGTCATCAGGGCGAGATGGAAGGAAACGACGGCCAGCCGCTCGGCTGGAGCAAGCGCCTCTTCTTCCGCAGTCCAGCGGGCACTGATCGATGGGAACGGCCCCGAGCCCACAGGCACCGATGGCAGAAGCATGTGGCGCGCAGCCAGAACCTTGCTTTCCGCCTCCAGCGAAGCGGTGGGCGGGTCCTCGCCGACAAGCGTCGAGAAGGCGCGACCGCCCATGAAACGGGCCGACGGCACCGGATCGCCGAGCGCGTTGACGTTGATCAGCGTGTCGCGCTTCTCATCGAGATCCACCCTGTCGCCCCCGACCGAGAGGATCACGACCCAGGTTCCGGTTGAAACGACGGAAAACGGCGCGCTGCGTGTCAGCAGATGAGGAAGCAACGAGGCATTCGAGTCATGGATGCCGCAATAAACCGGGAGGTTCGGCGGCATACCGGTTTGATCCGCCAGTTGCGGCCGCAATCCGCCGAGCACGTCGCTCGCCCTGCGCACGGGCGCGAAGAGTTTGCGCCAGCCGAGCGCCTCAACCATCGACGAAAACGTAGCGGCCTTCGGATTCCAGAGGTCGGTGTGACAGCCCAGCGACGTCAATTCGTTCGCGCCTATGCCGGTCAACCGATAGGACCAATACTGCGCATAGGTCAGGATCGTCGCGACCTTCGCAAATTGTTCCGGGAACATGCGCTCTTGCCAGAAGAGCTGTGCGCCGACATTCAGGCCCATCGGCAGGCGCGCCGAACCGGTCTCGGCGAACGGCGCGCGAACCCGGTTGTACTCTTCGGCCAGTGCGTCCGGCCCGGTGAATTCGTAATCCAGAACCGGCAGCGCGAGTTCGCCGGCGTCATCGAGCAGGACGGCGGTCGCCCCGTGTGTGGTAACCGATATGGCGTCCACCCTGTGCTCACGATTGAGCGCGGCGAGGCTGTCGAGAATGAAGCGCCAAAGGCGATCGATATCGAAATGCGGGTAAACACCGTCATTGACCACGCCGTTGCCCGTCTTGCGCACGGCGATTTCCTCGAAACGCTCGAGATCGACCAACGCGACCTTGGCGTTCGTCTTGCCTATGTCGATGACAGCGACCGTCTTCATCGTCAGCTCAGATGGAAAACGGTCTTCAGCGGCACGGCCACGGGCTCGTTGTCCGCATGCGTCTCCATGAGATCAGCCATGTAGGCCCACCACTTCCGCATGACCGGATGCGAGGGAAGCTCCGCCATCCCGTGCGTGTCGGTCCGCCAAAGCACGCCGAAAAGCAGGTTGGTCTCTTCATCGAGATGGATCGAATAGTCGGAGATTCCCGCCTCCTTGAGCAGGACGACAAGTTCGGGCCAGATCGCATCGTGGCGCGCCTTGTATTCGGCGGCCGTGCCGGGATTGAGACGCATGCGGAACGCGTATTTTTCCATGGGCACCTCAGTGTGCAAGGCGACGGCGAGCGCGCCGCCAGAGGATCGGGAGCGCAATGACCGAGATCAGTAGCAGGCCGATGAAGATCGACATGACGATGCCCGGCACGTTCAAGAGGCCGAAGCCGAATGTCACCATGCCCATGATCAGCGCCGCCAGCACGACGCCGGGAATGGTCCCCGAGCCGCCGAGGATGTTGACGCCGCCGAGCACCACCATTGTCACGACCTCGAGTTCCCAGCCGAGCGCGATTGAGGGGCGGGTGGAGCCGAGACGGGACGTGAGGCAGACGGAGGCGAGCCCTGCCATCAGGCCGGTCAGCAGGAAGAGCGTGAACTTGACACGCGCGACGCGGACGCCGGAGAACAACGCTGCCGTCTGGTTGTTGCCGATTGCAAAGACAGCGCGGCCGAAATTCGTCTTGTGCAAGAGCACGCCGTAGACGACTGCGAGCACAACGAACAAGGTGAACTCGAAAGAGAAGACCCACCAGATATAGCCCTGCCCGAACCAGGCGAAGCTTTCGGGATAGCCGGTAAAGGCCTGGTCGCCGAGGACGATGAAGGAGAGCCCGCGAAACAGGCTCATCGTACCGATCGTCACCACGATCGACGGCAGGCCGAGGCCGGTGATCAGCAGCCCGTTGACCGTGCCGCAGATGAGCCCGACGCCAAGACCGATCGCGACGAGCGCCGGCGTATCCACCCCCAATTGCACGGCATAGCCCATTGCCGTCGAGGCGAGCGCAATGATTGATGCGACCGAAAGATCGATCTCGCCGGAGATGATGACGAGCGCCATGGCGAAGGCGATCATCGCCTTCTCGGTGAAATTGAAGGTGGCGTCGGAGAGATTCCAGGGATCGAGGAAATAGGGCGACGCCAGTGAATTGCCGAGAAAGATCGCGACCGCGACCGCAAGCAGCAGGCTTTCCCAGCTTTTCAGGATGCGCGCACCGCGACCCTGCAGCCGGTCTGGAATGTTGCGGGGAGAAAGGTGAGCGTCCGTCATCAGACCGCCTCCGCTTTTCTAAGAATGACACGGCCCTTGCGCCGTTCAGCACGGGCGTTGACGGCGACGGCGATGATGATGACCGTTCCGGATATAGCCATCTGCGCGAAGGGCGAGATGTTGATGACCGGCAGTGCATTCTTGATCACGCCGAGGAACAGCGCGCCGAGCACGGCGCCCGCCACCGAGCCGATGCCGCCGGCAATCGAAATGCCGCCGATGACGCAGGCCGCGATGATATCGAGCTCGAAGCCCGCGGCGATGTCGACATAGGCGACCGCATAGCGCGATACCCAGAGATAACCGGAAAGGCCGGCCAGAGTGCCAGAGAGGCAATAGGCGAAGAAACGCGTGCGACCGACGTCGATGCCTGTATAGACGGCCGCGTGCGGATTGCCGCCGACTGCATAGAAGGCACGGCCGATCGGCGTGCGGCTCATCACCAGGAACATCAGCGCGATCATCAAGAGCGACAGCCACGAGAGCACCGGCAAGCCCGCAAGGCCCAGGCGCGGCAGCGCCTTGAAGGCATCGCTCATCTCGTGCGCGTTGATCCATTTGCCGTCCGTCAGGAGGAAGATCAGACCGCGATAAATCGTCAGCGTTCCGAGCGTGACGACGATCGGGGGAATGTCGAGTTTCCAGACGAGCGTTCCGTTGATCATGCCGAGCAGCCCGCCGAGCGCCATCGCGACTACAATGATCAAGGGAATCGGGAGACCGGGAAAGGCGGTGTTCAACATGGCCGCGACCATGCCGCTCAGGGCAAGGTTAGCGGCCATCGATAGATCGATGCAGCGGGTGAGGATCACCGCCATCTGCCCGAGCGCCAGAATGATCAGAATTGAGGTGTCATTGTAGACGCGGGCAAAGCTTGCCGGTGTTACGAAAGCGGGAAAGCGAAACGCGATCAGGGCGACGAGCGCGATGATGGCGACGACGAGCAGGATTTCGCGATTCTTGAGGAGCTTCGCCATCATGCGGCCCTCCCGTTGGATTGCATTTCGATGCCGGCAGCCGCGCGCACCAGCTTTTCGGCGGTCAGTTCGGCTCGCTCGAAGCATCCGGCGATCCGCCCCTCGCGCATGACGATCACGCGATCCGACATCCCCATGATCTCGGGTATTTCCGAGGATACCATGATGACGCTCAGGCCTTCGGCCGCAAGTTCGCTCATGAATGCGTGGACGGCCGCCTTGGAGCCGATATCGATGCCCTTGGTCGGTTCGTCGAGGATGATGACCTTCGGCCTGGTCGCGAGCCATTTGGCGATTACGACCTTCTGCTGGTTGCCGCCGGAAAGCGTGCCGACGTCCTGGTCGAGAGAGACGGCGCGGAGATCAAGCCGGGAGGTGTAATCGCGTGCGAGCGCGAATTCGTTGGCGAGCTTCAGGAAGCCGGAGCGCGATGTTTGCGACAGCGAGGGCAAGGTGACGTTCTGGAAGATCGGCATGCCGATGATCGCGCCCTGCCGTCCCCGCTCCTCCGGCACATAAACAATGCCTGCGCGGATCGCCTCGGCCGGGCTGCGGATAACCAGCACCTGCACGCCCAGCTTGACCGCGCCGGCGGATGGCCGGGTGATGCCGATCAACGACTGCATGAATTCCGAGCGGCCGGCACCGACGAGGCCGTAGAAGCCGAGGATTTCGCCGCGCCTTAGTTCAAAGTTGATGTCCTCGAATTCGGTCGGGTGGCGATAGCCGGAAACGGTCAGCACCGGCTCGCCTATCTTGACCTCCTTCTTCGGATAGACTGAGCCGACGGCGCGGCCGACCATCATCCTGACGAGATCATCCTGGCTCACGTCAGCGATCAAGCCCTCGCCGACCATCGTGCCGTCGCGAAAGACCGTGTAACGGTCGGCGATCCTGAAGATCTCGTCGAACTTGTGGCTGATGAAGAGGATGGCCTTGCCGTCGGCTTTCAGCCGCTCGATCAAAGCATAGAGCTCGTGGATTTCCTTGTGCGAAAGGGCGGCTGTCGGCTCGTCCATGATGACGACGCGCGCATCGACCGAGAGCGCACGGGCGATTGCCACCAAATGCTTCCTGGCGATGCCGAGGTCCCGCAGCCGGATCGTCGGATCGAAATCCGCGCCGGCGCGATGCAGCAAGGCCCGCGCATCGGCGTTAAGCTTTTTCCAGTCGATGAAGCCGAAGCGATTGCGCGGCGCATGGCCGAGAAAGATGTTTTCGGCAACGGAGAGTTCGTCGAAAAGGACCGTCTCCTGATGGATTGCGGTCACACCGGCGCGGGCGGCGGCAAGCGCGGTCGGAAACGTCGTTTCCTCCTCCGCAACACGGATGACGCCGGCATCCGGCTGATAGATGCCGGTCAGGATCTTGACGAGGGTCGACTTGCCCGCGCCGTTCTCCCCCACGAGCGCCGTCACCGATCCGGGATAGAGCGCGAGCGAAACATCCGAGAGCGCGCGCACGCCGGGAAAGGACTTCGATATGCCCTCGAGCGCGATGGCGGGCTTCATCCGCGATGTGGTTGTGTCCTGCAACAAAAGAGGGTCCACCAGTTCAGTCGTTTCAATTGGGCGGCGGTCGTTCGGTCCAGCGGTCTTCGCGATGAGCAAGGATAAGGCTGCCCCTCACCCTGGCCACTCCCCCCGCTCGCGGGAGAGGCAATCCCTCGCTGGCCCGCCGCCGTTTCCGGCAACATTCGTGAGGGACGAGAGCATTCGCCGCGTATTTCCTTCTCCCCGCGGGCGGGGAGAAGGTGGCCGGCAGGCCGGATGAGGGCAAAACATTCCCTCGCCTGCGCGATCAGAAGATCTTCGCGAATTCCTCGACGTTCGAGGCATCATAGACGAACGGGTCGGCCATGGCGCCTTCGTTGTTTTCGTCGAGCTTCACCGTGCCCATGCGGCCCATCTTCAGTTCCGCACCCGGCTTCGCTTCGGCGCCGTTGACGAGACCATAGGCGATCATCGTTGCCGAGTAGCCGAGATCGATCGGATTCCAGATCGCGAAGGATTTCGATGCGCCGGACTTCACGTGGCCAGCCATTTCGGATGGCAGACCGAGACCGGTGACGTTGATCTGGCCGATCTTGCCAGCATCGGTCACCGCCTGCGCCGCCGCAACGATGCCGACGGAGGTCGGCGCGATGATCGCCTTCAGGTTCGGATAGGACTGAATGAGGCCTTGTGTTTCGCGATAGGACTTGTCGGCGAGGTCGTCACCATAGACCGTGGCCACGACGTTGATGCCCTTGTAGTTGCCCTGGACCTTCTTCATTTCGGCGATCCAGGTGTTCTGGTTGGTCGCCGTCGCCGAGGCCGAGAGCACCGCGACGTCGCCGCCCTCGGGCAGGTTATCGGCGGCAAGCTTGATGATCATGTTGCCGATGAGCGGGCTCGAGGACGGATTAAGGTGCATCAGCCGACCTTCCTTGGCGACGCCCGAATCCCACGAGATGACCTTGATGCCGCGGTCCATCGCCTTCTTGAGAGCCGGCACCAGCGCATCGGTGTCGTTGGCGGAAACGGCGATCGCATCCACCTTCTGGGCGATCAGCGAATTGATCACCTCGATCTGGCCTTCCGCAGTCGTCGAGGTCGGGCCGGTATAGATCACCTCGACATCGCCGAGTTCCTTGGCGGCTTCCTGTGCACCCTTGTTTGCGGCTTCGAAGAAGCCGATGCCGAGCGCCTTGACGACGAGCGCGATCTTCTTGTTTTCCGCGTGCGCGGCATTGGCCATGAGCGCCACCGCAACGGCAGCCGTGACCATCAATGATTTCATAAGCTTCATGACTGTCTCCTCCCTTTGGGCCGCGCGCATTCGGTATGAATGCATCGGTCCGGCCCCTATCTGCGACCTGTACCGGTCATGCCGGGATTGCCGCAACGTCCCACTCCCCTCTCCTCCGCCCGCATCAGGCGGACGATGAAGCACTTTCCGCGTCAACGACAGGCTTCGCGTTGGCGATGACCAGATTGACGCCCGCGCCTTCGAGCATTGCGGCATGCCTGTCCTCGATGCCCGAATCCGTGATCACAGTAGCGATGCGCTTGAGTCCGCAAAGAATGAGGCTCGAGCGCCTGTGAAATTTCGAGGAATCGACCAGCACGACCAATTCGTCGGCCTGATCGATCAGTTTCTGTTCGGCCTGGATCAGAAGCGGATCCGCTTCCATCAGCCCAAGGGGTCCGAGCCCCTGTGCCCCCATGAACATGCGGCGCGCATAGAAGTTGCGCGTCACGTCGTTGTCGAAGGGGCTCAATATGATGTTCTGTTCGCGGTAGATCGTGCCTCCCGAAAGCATCACGGTGTTCTTCGAATGCTTGAGCAGGTGTTCGGCGATCGGGAAGGAATTGGTGAAGACCTGCATTCGGCGGTTTGCAAGAAAATGCACCATCTGAAAGGTCGTGGTGCCGCCGTTGATGATGATCGGCTCTCCGTCCGCGCAAAGCGCCACCGCCTCCTTGGCGATTGCCTGCTTCTCGCGGGCATGCAGGCCCTCGTTGACGCTGAACGGTCGGCCGGCGAGGCCGACGAATTGCGGCGGATTGATCGCCTCGGCGCCACCTCGCACACGGCGCAAGCGTTTTTGGACATGAAGAGCGGCGATATCGCGCCGGATCGTCGCCTCGGAGCTGTCGGTCAGCTCAACGAGTTCGGGCACCGTTACGACCGGTTTCTCCTGAACCGCAGACAGGATGATCCTATGTCTTTCTTTTTCGTGCATTCGCTCCTCCGATGCCTGCATGCTTCCATCAGTCCCGAGCATTGTCAATCAGTATCAATCATATTTTTTCATTGTGCAGCGCAGTATGAACGATTTTGATCGTTTTTGATTGACATTCGCGCGGCGACCGTGTGATCTGATGCCAATCATGTCGCCACGGCCTCAGTGCCGGCGGATAGCTGACCGGGAGGAATTCAACATGCTCGACAAGCAACAGGGCGCACGCCTGGCCAATCTCTGGGACGAGGGCAAGGCAGCAGGAATGACCGAGCCGGAGAAGCTCCTCTACCGCTCCAATCTCCTTGGATCGGACAAGCGGATCACCAATTACGGTGGCGGCAATACCTCGGCCAAGGTCATGGAAAAAGATCCGCTGTCGGGCAAAATGGTCGAGGTCCTCTGGGTCAAGGGATCGGGCGGTGACGTCGGCACCATCAAGCTCGACGGCTTCGCGACCCTTTACATGGACAAGCTCCGCGCCCTGAAGGGCATTTACCGGGGTGTCGAGTTCGAAGACGAGATGGTCGGTTACCTGCCGCATTGCACGTTCAATCTCAATCCGCGCGCCGCTTCGATCGACACGCCGCTCCATGCCTACGTACCGAAGCCGCATGTCGACCACATGCATCCGGATGCGATCATCGCGATCGCCGCTTCCTCGAACAGCAAGGAGCTGACGCAGAAAATCTTCGGCGACGACATCGGCTGGCTGCCGTGGAAGCGGCCGGGCTACGAACTCGGCCTGTGGCTCGAAAAATTCTGCCTCGAAAACCCGAAGGCGCGCGGCGTTGTGCTCGAAAGCCACGGTCTTTTCACCTGGGGCGACACCGCCAAGGAAGCCTACGAAACGACCATCGAGATCATCAACCGCGCGATTGCCTGGTTCGAGGCAGAGAACACTGCACCGGCCTTTGGCGGGGCCGTAAAGCCGACGCTGGACAGCGCCGAGCGCGCCGCGATCGCCAAGCGACTGATGCCGGTAATCCGCGGGCTGATCAGCGTGGAGGAGAAAAAGGTCGGACACTTCGACGACAGTCAGGCCGTCCTCGATTTCGTGACGTCCAAGGATCTCCAACCGCTGGCAGCTCTCGGAACGAGTTGCCCCGACCACTTCCTTAGGACGAAAATCCGCCCGCTGGTCGTCGATTTCAATCCGGCCAGCCCCGACATCGACAAGACACTTGCCGGGCTTTCCGAGGCGATTGCCGCTTATCGCACCGACTATGCCGCCTATTACGTACGCTGCAAGCGCGCCGACAGCCCGGCGATGCGCGACCCGAACGCCGTCGTCTATCTCGTCCCGGGCGTCGGTATGATCACCTTCGCCAAGGACAAGGCGACGGCCCGCATCTCCGGCGAATTCTACGTTAATGCCATCAATGTCATGCGTGGCGCCTCCGGCGTGTCGACCTATGTCGGCCTGCCCGAGCAGGAAGCTTTCGACATCGAATATTGGCTCTTGGAGGAGGCCAAGCTCCAGCGCATGCCGAAGCCGAAGAGCCTCGCCGGCCGCATCGCGCTCGTCACCGGCGGCGCTGGCGGCATCGGCAAGGCGACGGCCAACCGGCTGATGCAGGAAGGCGCCTGCGTCGTTCTCGCGGATATCGACCAAACGGCGCTCGAGGCTGCGCAAACCGAACTGGCCGGACGCTACGGGAAGGATTTCGTCCGCGCAGTCAATATGAATGTAACGAGCGAAGCGGCGGTCGAAGTCGGTTTCGGTGACACTTTGCTTGCCTTCGGCGGTCTCGACATTCTCGTCTCCAATGCCGGGCTCGCCTCCTCGGCGGCGATCGAGGATACGACGCTCGCCCTCTGGAACAAGAACATCGACATTCTCACAACCGGCTATTTCCTCGTCTCGCGTGAAGCTTTCCGCATCTTCCGCAACCAGAAGGCCGGCGGCAATGTCGTGTTCGTCGCCTCGAAGAACGGCCTTGCCGCCTCGCCCGGCGCGTCCGCCTACTGCACGGCGAAAGCGGCGGAGATCCATCTTGCCCGCTGCCTCGCGCTCGAGGGGGCGTCGGCGCAGATCCGAGTCAACGTCGTCAATCCGGACGCGGTGCTGCGCGGTTCCAAGATCTGGACCGGCGAATGGAAGGAGCAGCGCGCGGCAGCCTACAAGATGGACGTGGACGACCTGGAGGCTCATTATCGCGAACGGTCGTTGCTGAAGCTCAGCGTCTTCCCGGAAGACATTGCCGAGGCGATCTACTTCCTCGCTTCCGACATGTCGGCAAAATCGACCGGCAACATCGTCAATGTCGACGCGGGCAATGCCCAGTCGTTCACGCGCTGACCCGGAGGCTGCCATGACCGAGATGATCAGCAAGACCGTCGTCGAGGCGGAGAACGCGAGCCGTCGGGACGCGCTCGATCGAGACTATGAAAGCCTCGGCGAAAGGCTTGCCCGCCGCGGCATCGCGATCGACTCCATCAAGGAAAAGGTTTCCGCCTATGGCGTTGCCGTTCCCTCCTGGGGGGTCGGCACCGGCGGCACGCGTTTTGCCCGTTTCCCGGGCCGGGGCGAACCGCGCAACATCTTCGACAAGCTCGAGGACTGCGGCGTCATCCATGCGTTGACGCGGGCGACGCCGACCGTTTCGCTGCATATCCCCTGGGACAAGGTCTCCGATCTCACGGCATTGAAGGAGAAGGGCGCGGCGCTGGGCCTAGGCTTCGACGCGATGAATTCCAACACCTTCTCCGATGCGCCGGGGCAGGCGCATTCCTACAAATTCGGCTCGCTCTCCCATAGCGACGCGGCGACGCGGCGCCAAGCGGTCGAGCACAATCTCGAATGCATCGAGATCGGCAAGGCGCTCGGCTCGAAGGCGCTGACCGTCTGGATCGGCGACGGCTCCAACTTTCCGGGACAGAGCAATTTCACCGAGGCGTTCGAACGCTATCTCGACGCGATGAAGGCGGTCTATGCGGCGCTTCCGGACGACTGGCGCGTCTTCACCGAACACAAGATGTACGAGCCGGCTTTCTACTCGACCGTAGTGCAGGACTGGGGGACGAATTACCTGATCGCGCAGGAGCTCGGCCCCAAAGCCTTTTGCCTCGTCGACCTCGGCCACCATGCGCCGAACGTCAATATCGAGATGATCGTCGCCAGGCTGATCCAGTTCAGGAAGCTCGGCGGCTTCCATTTCAACGATTCCAAATATGGCGACGACGATCTCGATACCGGATCGATCGATCCCTACCGCCTGTTCCTCGTCTTCAACGAACTCGTCGATGCCGAGGTACGGGGTGCCGACGGCTTCAATCCCGCGCATATGCTCGACCAGAGCCATAACGTGACGGACCCGATCGAGAGCCTGATGACGAGCGCGATGGAAGTCTGCCGCGCCTATGCCCAGGCCCTTCTCGTCGATCGCAAGGCGCTCAACGACTACCAGCAGGGCAACGACGCGCTGATGGCGTCGGAAACGCTCAAAGCCGCTTTCAGGACCGATGTCGAGCCGATCCTGGCCATGGCCCGCCTCGAGCAGGGTGGTGCGATCGCGCCGGTTCCGACCTACCGCGCGAGCGGCTACCGCGCCAGGGTGGCGGGCGAACGGCCGGCGGTCGCCGGCGGTGGCGGCGGCATCGTCTAATCAACAGGGGAGTGGCCGGTGCGGCCACTCCCGATCTCCATCGTGGAACCGTGCTCCTAGCGGACGCGCGAAATCGGTGCAAAACCGTCGCGCGATAAAATTGCCCCCTATCTGATTTCAAATCCTGATCTATCTTTTCCTTTATGGATCCAACGGAGAGGAGCGATGCATGGGTATCGAAAGCCTATTGGTGTTCCTGATTGTCGGCGCTGTTGCCGGCTGGCTTGCCGGTCTGATCGTCAGCGGCTTCGGTTTTGGCCTAATCGGCAACATCGTGGTCGGTATCCTCGGGGCCTTCATCGCCGGCTTTCTCTTTCCCGCAATCGGCATCAGCCTAGGCAGCGGCATTCTTTCCGCGATCATTCATTCGACGATCGGCGCGATCATCCTTCTGGTACTGATCCGCATCGTCAAACAGGCATAAGCCCGCTGAAGAAACATCTGCGATCCGCGCCGAAAACGCGGACCGCCTCTCGCAAGAACTACTGCATGTTTCCTTAAATCGGAGCCGATTTAAGGATAAAAACATGCAGCAATTCAAAGTGCTACAGCGACCTTTGCGCGTCTGAAAAGACGCGCGGGGCTGTAAGCGGAGGCAACCATGACTGAACTCTACGCCGCAAAGATCGAGACGGCGCTCAAATCCTTCATCACCGACCATCGAGGCACGCTGACGCGAGAACAGGCGATCTCGACAATTCTCGAGAACTGGTTCGCGAGCCACGGCTATCTGCCGCCGCAGCAGGAGGGTCGCCGCCCCGAAGACCTTGACGCTTCGAACGACGATTGAAACATTGCTCTACTGCAGGCGCCACGCTGCAGTCCCGGCCTTGCCGGCGCAGCTTTGTTCTCGACAACCTTTTCTCGGTATAGATCGCACCGATGAGTCTTGCTTCCGTCAAACAGTTCTTTTCCGAACACGCTCCCGACATCGATGTCATCGAACTTGCGCAGAGCACCGCCACCGTGGAGCTCGCCGCCAAGGGCCACGGCGTCGAACCGGCGCAGATTGCCAAGACATTGGCACTCAAGGTCGGGGACGACGTGATCCTGATCGTCACTCGCGGTGACGCCCGGCTCGACAACAAGAAGTACAAGGCACGCTTCGGAACGAAGGCACGCATGCTCGGCTTCGACGAGGTAGAAGCCGAGACGGGCCACCCGGTTGGCGGCGTCTGCCCGTTCGGCCTTGCCAAGCCGCACAATATCTATTGCGACGAGTCGCTGAAGGCCTACGACGTCGTCGTTCCCGCCGCCGGCGCGACCAACGCCGCCGTCCATATCAGCCCTGAACGCATCGCGAAGTTGACCGGAGCGGAATGGGTCGATGTTTCGGCAACCTGACCATTCTGCTTGGAATATCCCTGACGAGGCACGCAAAATACACCCGCCGGTCGGCTCGAGCGTCCACCCGGGGCCGAAAGCTTAAAGAGCGGCAATGAGGAACATCAGCGAGCCGAGCGAAAGCGCGGCGATGATGCTCATCAACACTTTCATCATGTGTTCGGTCATTTCGTACATCCCAGCCTTGTCCCCCAGATGAACGAACGTGATGCCGGGTAGACCGGCGAAACGAAAGCGTCCGGCGCCAGCCCCGACTCGATCGACACTTTCGACCAGTCCGATACGCCGAGCCGGCGTGCTTATCGGACATCGACAATTTTCTGACAAAACGGTTAATAAATCATCATATCAATGGGGATTAGCCCGCTTCCGGTGAAGACGGCACTGACGAGAACATCGCTGTCGGCCAACTCGGGGACGCGGGTGATCTACCTATAACTCGTGGCACTTGGTATCATACCTCGCCGCGGGGTCGCGTACGCCCCCTCGCCGCCAACAGGAATGGATCGCATCGCATTGGAAACGACACTTACAGAAACAAAGACCGCCCCAAGGAGACATGCCGTCGGTCAAGGGGTGCTTCGCGTCGGGTTCATTCTTGCACGGAGCTTTACGCTCAGCGCCTTTTCCCTGTTCGCCGACGCCTTGAGACTGGGAAGCGATGTCGAGGACAAGTCGGGGCGCGTGAACTGCGACTGGGAGGTGCTCGGCAGCACGAGAAACTTCGTCATGTCCAGTTGCGGCATACAGGTGGCGCCCACGGCGTCGCTTCGCCCGCCGACGGAATTCAGCTATATCGCCGTCGTCGGCGGTCGGCTCAATGTGGAGGAACCGATCGATCGCGAAACGGTCAACTACCTTCACCGCGCGGTACGGGCGGGCGTACCGATCATCGGCGTGTGCACGGGAAGCTTCATCCTGGCCGAGGCGGGTGTGCTGGATGGACATGCCGCCTGCGTCAGCTGGCTGCATCACAATGAATTCCGATCACGCTTCCCCGAAATCAACGTCACGTCCAAGCGCATTTTCGTCGAGGACGGCAATGTGATCACCTGCGCCGGCGGCAGCAGCGTGGCCGACCTCGCCACCTACCTGATCCGCAGGCATGTCGGCGAGGAGGCCGAGCGCAATGCGCTCGAAATCATGCAGATCACGCGCCGCAGAGACGCCACCGAAATGCAGACGCGCAATCCGCTCGGTGCGGTCACCGTGCAGGACAAACGGATCAGTCTCGCGCTGATGGTGATGGAACAGCATCTTGAGGACATCATCGGCATAGACGACGTGGCGAACGCCCTCGGCATATCGCGCAGGCAACTCGAACGCCTGTTTCAGAACGAGTTGGGGGCCACCCCGGTTTCGGTCTATCTCAAGCTTCGCCTCGATGCAGCGATGCGTCTGGTCGCATCCACCGAAAAGCCCTTGATCGACATTGCCTTGGAAACGGGCTTTGAAAACGTGTCTCACTTCATCCGGAAATTCAGGGAGGCGTTTTCCCTCACCCCTGGCGCGGCGCGCAAGCAGCTTGCATCGGCGAGGCGCCCAGCCACTGACCGCTGAGTGCTTCTGATCTCTGAAACTGCGCTCCGCGGGGACCGCCGTTACACACGCGTTTCCTGGAATTGTATCAGCCGAAAAGCAAGAGGACGGCACCAATTGCCATCAGAGCCATACCGGGCCAGTTCCGCACCAAGCCGAGAAAGCCTAGGCCCTGCCGCGCGGGCTCCAGTGTCGGTCCGGTTCCGCTCTCTGTAGCGCGCGACGGACCGCTCAAGCGCCGGCGGCCGAGTGCCTCACGCACCATGAGAAGCAAGCCGCAGACAATCAGAAACACGCCGACCAGAACTGTCCACACGTGGGTCTCCTCCGGCGTTGCTCGTCACGCTACAGCGCCGCGCATCGCGATCAGACGCGAAGGGCCGCTGTAGCATTTGGAAATTTCAGCATGAATCCTTGAACCGGTTCCGATTTAAGCAATCATGCTATTATTTGCGTTCCAGATTTACCGGTCAGCGGATGCGGCTGTGATGCCGGATGATGTTCATCTGCAGTTCGTGGCTTGATGCATACTTGCCGAGCACTTTGATCAAGCGCTTTTCCTCGGCTTTTTGTATGCCGGTACGCCTGCAATATTCCGCCACGTCCCAAACATGCTTGGCACGAAACTTATCGAGCGTTCTCACATCGGCATGTGTCATCCTGCGCCCTCCCGGATTTCCCTGAAAAGAACGCCGGCGACGAGGTTTGGTTCCACTTTGCGGGGAAACTTGTGTCGATGCAGCAGGAGACCGGACATCGGAAAACTGAACGGCCGTTGCGCGGAAGCGAAGGGCACCGGAACACCACAGCTTACGCGCTGAAAATTCAAAACGGGAAATTGTTATTAGAGAATGGTGCCCGGAGGCGGATTTGAACCACCGACACGCGGATTTTCAATCCGCTGCTCTACCAACTGAGCTATCCGGGCATCCTGCCGTGACGACAGCGGCTCCTCTCGGAGCCATCGGGGCGGTGTGTTCGCCCCGGAAGCGAGCGGGGTTATAACATCTTGTTCGGCCGTGTCCAGCGCCAAATGACTCTTTTTTGAAAGGAATTTAGCGCGCAGTGGAAAAGGCCGAAAAGTTGAGGCTATTCAGCAGGATCGCGCCGCGACAACAACGATTTCGGCGCGTTCCAGGCAGGAATCTGCAGGTCCGGCTTCTACTGCATGTTTCCTTCAATCGTAGCCGATTCAAGGAAAAAACATGCAGCAATTCAAAGTGCTACAGCGCCTGATTAGACGCGCGGTGCTGGAGTGTGGACATGCGCGATGCAGCGGAAAGCGAGCCAGTGTGCGGATGCGCCAGGAGGCGTCACTGATCTTCGTCGTCGGCCTTCGACTCGTCATCGGCGACAGGGATCGCATAGGAACCGGAAAGCCAACGATTGAGGTCTACGTTGCGGCAGCGCTCGGAACAGAACGGATAATGCTCGCGCACGGACGGGCGGCCGCATTCCGGGCAAGGTCGCGTCGCGCGCAGGGGTTCGACATTCGAACCGCTCTTTTTGCCTTCACCGCTCAATTCTCTTCAGCCTTCCAGCCAACGATTGTGGACGTCATATCCTTCACCGATGAGAAGATTGACGGTTTCGTAGAGCGGCAAGCCTACCACATTGGTGTAGGAACCGACGAGCTTGACGACGAAGCTGCCGGCAATACCTTGGATACCATAGCCGCCAGCCTTGCCGCGCCACTGACCGGAAGCGAGATAGCTTTCGATATCCTGGCCGGAAAGACGCTTGAAGCGCACCTTCGTGTCGATGACCTTCTGGCGGAAGGTGCGGTCGGGGGTGACGAGACAGATGCCGGTATAGACGCGATGGCTGCGCCCGGACAGGAGATGCAGCGCGCTCGAAGCCTCGCTGACCAGCTCCGGCTTCGGCACAATGCGTCGACCGACGCAGACGACGGTGTCGGCGGCGAGAATATAGCTGCCGTCCCAGCCGGGTTCGCCCTTGATCGCCGCCAGCGCTGCTTTCGCCTTCTCGGCTGACAGGCGCCGCGCCAATGAGCGGGGATGTTCCGCGCGCTTCGGCGTCTCATCGAGGTCCATCGGCAACAGCCGCGCAGGTTCGATGCCTGCCTGCGCCAGAAGCTCCACGCGACGCGGCGATCCGGATGCCAGAATCAGTTTTTGGGTCACTGCCATCGAAGCGAGCCGTTATTTCCCGGGGGTTGTAAGCGCTGCCGTCGCCGGGGACCTACTTGAAGCGGTAGGTGATGCGGCCCTTCGTCAGATCGTAGGGGGTCATTTCGACGAGCACCTTGTCGCCGGCGAGAACGCGGATGCGGTTCTTGCGCATGCGGCCCGCCGTATGAGCGATAATCTCGTGCTCGTTTTCGAGCTTCACACGAAAGGTCGCGTTAGGAAGCAATTCGGTGACCACGCCCGGAAATTCGAGGACTTCTTCTTTCGCCATGCAGGATTATTCTTTCTCGTGTTCATTCGCGGATGCGCCACGCATCTTCGAAAATTTGCCGGAAACTACACAATCGGCGAGGGTTTGTGAACCGCTTAGATCCGGCTTTTTCTGCAATTGTGCGCCATGCATCTCTAATCGGCATCATTGCGTTCGCCGCTTGGAACGAACGGGCAGTGCCTTGGACGGATCAGGCTTCCTTGCGGCGCGCCTGCTCGGCAGCCAAGCGACTGGTGATCAGCATCGCCAGGTGATCGCGAACAGCACGATATGCCGCAACGATCTGCTCCCGCGTTCCTGTCGCAACCGTCGGATCCGGTGTCGGCCAGTAAACGACATCGACCGCCATGGACCGGGTCAATTCAAGCGCCACGTGATGGGCTTCCGGTGCAAGCGTCACGATGATGTCGAAGTAATCGTCCTCGAGTTCATCGAGTGTGCGCGGCTGATGGCGACCGATCGTCAGCCCGACTTCAGCGAGAACCACATCGACGAAGGGATCCCGCTCGCCTTGCCGCACGCCGGCGGATGCAACATAAGTCCCTTTCGGCAGCGCTGCCTTGGCGAGCGCTTCCGCCATTGGCGAGCGGATGGCATTCATGCCGCACATGAAGAGTATCGAGCGGGGCGTCTTCGATTGCGGCAAGGCGGTACCGGTCATATCGCCCCCGTCAACCACGCCAATAGAGCACACAGACCAACGTGAAGAGTCGCCGCGCCGTGTCGAAATCCAGCCTGATCTTGCCGGACAGGCGATCCATCAGCGCCTGCGAGCCTTCGTTGTGGATGCCGCGGCGGCCCATGTCGATCGCTTCGATCTGGCTCGGCGTCGCCGAGCGGATCGCTGCGTAATAGCTTTCGCAAATCATGAAATAGTCCTTCACGATCCGCCGAAACGGCGTCAGCGACAGGATATGCGTGGCGACGTCCTCCCCGCCATCCGTCGAAATCGCAAAGACGAGCTTCGAATCCATCAGCGACAGGTTCAGCCGATAGGGACCACCAGGATGACCGACGGGCTCGAAGAGATTTTCCTCGAGCAGGTCGAAGATCGCAACCGCACGCTCGTGCTCCACGTCCGGCGTCGAGCGGCCGATCGTCTCGTCCAGCACGACATCGCAGAGACGCAGGTTGCGATCTGCTTTCATCCCTCACCCCCGAGATTGAGGCGGATGGCGACGGAGCGGGCATGGGCCTCAAGCCCTTCCGAACGCGCGAGGGCAATGGCTGCGGGGCCGAGGGCGCGCAACTGGTCCGCACCAAGCCGCAGGATCGAGGTGCGCTTCATGTAGTCGAGCACGCCCAGACCGGAAGAAAAGCGCGCCGAGCGCGCCGTCGGCAGCACATGGTTGGAGCCGCCGACATAGTCGCCGATGACCTCCGGCGTGTGGCGGCCGATGAAGATGGCACCGGCGTTGCGGATCTTCGGAACCATCGCGTCCGCGTCCACTATCGCCAACTCCAGGTGCTCGGCGGCGATACGGTTGGCAAGCGGCACCGCCTTATCAAGATCCGGAACCTCTATGATGGCGCCGAAATCACGCCAGCTTGCGGCCGCGGTTTCGGCGCGCGGCAATGTCTTCAACTGCCGTTCGACCGCGGCTTCCACCGCAACCCCGAAGGCCGCGTCATCGGTAATCAGGATTGCCTGCGCCCCGGCATCGTGCTCTGCCTGCGCCAGGAGGTCGGCCGCGATCCAGTCGGGATCATTGCCGCCGTCGGCGATCACCAGCACTTCCGAGGGGCCGGCGATCATGTCGATGCCGACCGTGCCGAAGACCTGCCGCTTGGCAGCCGCGACATAGGCGTTGCCCGGACCGACGATCTTCGCGACCGGCGCGATCGTCTCGGTCCCGTAGGCAAGGGCTGCGATAGCCTGGGCGCCGCCGACGCGATAGATTTCCTCGACGCCGGCGAGCCGTGCGGCCGCAAGCACCGCCGGGTTGATCGCGCCGCCGCTTGCGGGCACGACCATGACGATGCGTGGCACGCCGGCAACCTTGGCAGGCAGCGCATTCATGAGAACCGAACTCGGATAGCTTGCCGTGCCGCCCGGTACGTAGAGCCCAACCGCGTCAATCGCCGTCCAGCGCGAGCCGAGCCCGACGCCCATCCCATCCTCGTAGATATCGTCCTTCGGCAATTGCCGGCGGTGATGCGCCTCGATCCGAGTCGCGGCAATCTTGAGGGCGCCGAGAACCTCCGGCGCGACCGTGTCGATCGCCCCATCGATCTCGGCCGCGTTGACGGCCATGGCCGTCGTGCCGAAATCGACGCCATCGAAACGAGCCGAGTATTCGGCCAGCGCCGCATCGCCCCGCGCGCGAACATCATCGATGATGGCGCGCACGGCAGCATTGACGTCTTCCGAAACTTCCCGCTTGGTTGTCAAAAACGCGGCAAATGCCTGTTCGAAGCCGCTGTCGAGATAGTTCAGCCTGATTGCCAATGCGAGATATCCTTTTGGTGATGACCGGTAAGATGCTCAAGCGCCTTCGGGATGCCGGGGCTTGAATGCGGTTTCCCAAGCCCCGCCCGTGTCGGCAAGTTGCGCCTCGATGCATTCCACGTCGACCATGATCGATGCCTCGCCAGCCAGCACCAGCTCAATCGTGCCTTCCGGCCCTTCGCCCTTGACCGAGAAACGCAGAGCCAGGAGGTCGAGAACCGCTTCCGCATCCGCTCGGTCGAAACCAATGGAACGCACGGCGATCACGCGCTTGAACGAAAGCACGGCCCGGCGCCGCTCGAAATTGCGGCGCTTGCCTTCCGCATTCTCCCAGACGAACCGGTTAATAACCAGGAAGAGCTGCCCGCGGCGGGCGTCATAGGAAATGCCCGCCACCTTGAAGACTGCGTCCTGCACATGCGCGGAAACGACGCCAAGGTCTTCCTCGTCGAGTGCCAGCAGCTTCAGAGCGTCCATGCGAGCCATCCTGTAATTTCGCGTCATATTTTGCGCTGCAATCGCAATGGACATAAGACGTTGCGCCCGAAACCGCAACGGTTTCAGGCGTGCTACAGAGACCTTTGTGCGTCTTTTCATACGCACAAAGATGTCTGCAGTACTTTGAATTACTGCACGTTTTTATCCTGAAATCGGCTCCGATTGAGGAAACGTGCAGTAGAGACGAAGAAGCGCGGGAAGCGGTCTTCCATCCGCGCCCCGCGCCAATTGCCTGAAATCGATCCCGTCTTACGATCCTGAATAAGACCGCCCGTCGAAGGTCAGTCGCTGACGCGCTCGACATGCGCACCGCAACGGGTGAGTTTTGCTTCCAGCCGCTCGAAGCCGCGATCAAGATGATAGACGCGCGAAACCATCGTTTCGCCCTCGGCCGCGAGCCCGGCGATGACCAGCGAGACGGAGGCACGCAGATCCGTCGCCATCACGGGCGCACCCTTCAACCGGCCAACCCCTTCGATCTTCGCCGTCTGCCCTGAGAGCGAGATCTTCGCGCCGAGGCGCGCCAGTTCCTGCACGTGCATGAAGCGGTTTTCGAAGATCGTTTCGGTGATGTGGGAAACACCGCTCGACTTGGTCATCAGCCCCATGAACTGTGCCTGCAGGTCGGTCGGGAAGCCCGGGAAAGGGTCGGTCACGATGTCCACCGGCTTGATGCCAGCACCGTTTCGAACGACGCGAATGCCACTGTTCGTCTGGCTGATCTCCGCACCCGCCCGGCGGATCGCCTCGAGCGCCGTTTCGAGAAGCGAGGCGTCGGTATCCTCGAGAATGACGTCGCCGCCGGTCATCGCGACAGCCATGGCGTAAGTGCCGGTCTCGATGCGGTCAGGCAGCACGCGATGCCGGGCGCCGGAAAGCGAGCGCACACCCTCGATGGTGATCGTGCTCGTGCCCTGCCCGCTGATCTTCGCGCCCATGGCGTTGAGGCACTTGGCGAGATCGACGACCTCCGGCTCGCGCGCGGCGTTGCCGAGCACGGTCGTGCCATTGGCAAGCGTCGCGGCCATCATCAACACATGCGTTGCGCCGACCGAAACCTTCGGGAACACGTAGCGCCCGCCTATGAGCCCGCCAGCTGGCGCCATCGCGTTGACGTAGCCGCCGTCGATCTCGATATTGGCGCCGAGCGCGGTCAGCCCCTCGATGAAGAGATCGACGGGTCTGGTGCCAATGGCGCAGCCGCCCGGCAGCGACACGCGCGCCTTGCCTTCGCGGGCAAGCAGCGGCCCGATGACCCAGAAGCTCGCACGCATCTTCGACACGAGCTCGTAGGGCGCGGTCGTGTCGACGATGTTGCGGCTCGTGAAATGGATCGTGCGCGCATAGCTTTCGCCCTGGCGCTCGCGCCGGCCATTGACGGAAATATCGGCGCCATGATTGCCGAGGATGCGGATCAGCTGCTCGACATCGGCCAGGTGCGGCACGTTTTCCAGCGTCAGCGTATCATCGGTGAGCAGCGATGCGATCATCAGCGGCAGGGCCGCATTCTTGGCGCCGGAAATGGGGATGACCCCACGAAGTTCGTTACCGCCTACAATCCTGATGCGATCCATGAGGCCTCTTGAACGGGCTCAAGCCCGCCTTTCCAAAAAATTCAGTGTTGTTTGAAGGCGTCTCTTTATTGGAGATGCCATGAAATTAGAAGTGCCTTGAAATTGCGGGTCCACGGGAGACAACCCAAGGATCCCGGAAGAACCGCGACGATCGTCCCCGTCCCTCTCTAATCGTCCGATTCGTCCGTTTTTGCGGCAGGCAATCCCGACGTCTCGTCGGCCGCGCCCGCGCGGCGCGCTCGCATCTGCTGCTTGCGGCGCTGGAGGTTGTCACGCAAGTTCTTTGCCAGCCGCGACCGCTTGGCATCTGCCTCGGCGGTGCGTCCGGCGCCCTTTCCCGGCTTCGGCCCGTGCTGCCTGTCGTCATCGTTCTGCATGGCCATGCATTAGCGCAAAATCGGGCGCTCCGAAAGCAGCAGGGCGATTTCCGAGGGATCGGGCCAAAAACTTCGCAATGCGGCTTGCGCTCGCCCCAAAGCTATGGCAATAGGCGCCTCGCTTGATGCGGCTTGTCACGAACCGGCCGTCGGATGCTGCTATAGCTCAGGGGTAGAGCACTCCCTTGGTAAGGGAGAGGCCGAGAGTTCAAATCTCTCTAGCAGCACCAGTTTTTCAAGGCTCTCAATTAATAACTGCGATCGCAGTCTGCACTGCTTTCAACAGCAGGCGGCACAGATCCGCCCTAGCCTGTTGTGCAGGTTCTCATGCGGGCAGCGTCAAGCCCGCGCGTCACACGCCTAGAAAATCCTTCCGAACAGAGCGGAATAGACAATCACAGCTATCGCAAGCGTAAACGCAAGCGAGACATACAGGCGCGTGAAATCGTATGTATAGAATCGAGCGGGGATAAGGTTTTTCATAGCGACCTCTGATTTCCATCTGGTTTGACGCGGCAAAGATCCCCACGACAAAACCGATCGCACAGGGCTCTTGCCCATTCAAGAATTATGATTTCATTCCCGCCAACCTGGGTTGACTGTCGGGATCGCTGCAGGCCCGCCCCTCGGACGATGAGCCAGTGACAATCCAGATTTTTCATCCTGCGCTCTAAAATAATTATTGTAAATAAACAATTCGCAACGCCAAACCAAAAGTACATTTCATTTAATTGGCGCACCTTGTATTTGTTACAAATCTGACGTCAGCGGGTGCATTATTATTTCCAGGGGTTCTCGCCACCACTTCCTCTCGTATATATTTTTCCGCCATTCGAGTTTCTTGCTTGATCATCTCAGTAAAGCCTCAATCTTTGGATACATAGGTTCAACATCGTCCTTGGCCAGCTTGGCTTGTCGCTTCGGCAGAGGCTTCACACTCGTCAAACTCACCGATCATCGATCCTTCAAAATTCTTCAAAGGCCAGCAAGCCGTAGTGGCTTCCGTCCCGCTTGAGGATGCCAGGGCCATCACGGCAGCCGTTCGCGCTCCAACAGCGCCAACCGGCCCGGTTTGGTTAACCCTGCGAACCGCGTTCGCCAAAGGAGGCAACATGTTTGCTCGAACGAAAACTCGAACGGTCCATTTCGATGAACCATTTCGGATTTCCGATCTCGACGAGATGGTGCCCCCCGGCGACTACGAAGTCGACGACGACGAGGAGTTGATCGAGGGTATTTCCTGGCTCGCCTACCGCCGCGTGGCAACCTTCATCAAGTTGCCGGCGACAATTGAGAACAAACTCCAGATGCGCCTGATAGCGATTGATCCTGAGGAACTTGAACGCCTCATCATAGCGGACCGCCGCAAACAGGCGATCGCCTCACCACCCAGACCTTGAGGACAACAGTCGATGCGCAACCACCGCTTCCCAATTGGCTTGTCCGTTCGCCTCAGAGATCGACGGAATCTCTCACCTCTTGCAGCTGAGACCTATCGCATCACCGCCAAGCTCCCACTGAGGGACAACTGGCCTCAATATCGCATCCGAAATGATGAACTCGGGCAGGAGAGAGTGAGCACAGAGGACAATCTGGAGCCAATAGAATGGGGCATGACGCCTCGTCCGTGAAGCAAGGATGCAATGCGTGCTTCGCTCTTGCGGAAGCGTTGCCGCGAGGCAGACGGCTCTGAAACATTGGAGCACAACTCTCCACAGAAACGGATCGGAGACACGATTATGAAAAACAACCACGCAGAGCACGCGCTCGCCATCAGCGTATGGGAATCGGAAGGTGGGGCGCCGAACAGATCCGGAAGGCTCTATCAATACGGCCGCCGTGTAGAAAACGACAGATCGTACACGATCTATCACGTGTTCACGGGCGAACCGGCGAAGGTCGGTTCATGGACCATGACAGGTCTCAACAAGAAGAATGCGGCGCGGGCTCTGCATACACTTAATAGACACTAAAATAGTTGCCCGCAGATGTTCAGCATATGAAGGAGAGGGGCCCGCTATCGCCGCCAGAAAAATGAAAACAAAAGGGAGAAAACCATGAAATCGTATATCGGAAGTTTCGGATATCAATTCAGACTTGTTGAATTCATGATCCGGTCATCGCTTGCAGTTTCGCTGGGGATCATCGCCTATGTCACGTTCATTGGCGTTTTCTGGTAACAGGCCGTCGCCGATCACCGATTGAATTCGGATGGTCTCGCCTAATGACTCGCGCTCCTGTCAGATAAGCGTAGACTATTCCCACCATCGGCTTAGTGATACGGGCACCGATGGCCGGAAGATCGTAGCGCTTTCGCCCTGATAAGGAAGGGCGCCATGCTTGCTCTTGACATCCCAATCACACGATCCCCCATTTACCCGGCTCAGCTGGTGCAACTGCGGAGGGTCTTTGACGACGAACTTATGCGCCGTGGATGGCCGCGCCGTGGCGACCGCGCGGAGAACCTCGCAAGCCGGATCTTTCACCTTTACCAATCAGGGGTTCGTTCGACACACGCGCTTCATGAGAGGCTTAGGGAAAACGAGCCGTGAATTGCAAGCGCCGCCGCTTCATGCCTCCCGAGAAAGCGATGATGCTTCTATGTCGGCGGGGCTGTTTTTCTAATGCAACAATAGGCGGACGAACATGGTCTACGGTAGGGTCGGCAGACGCTCGCGGCGCTTCCATGTCGTAAAATTCTTCGTGGCGCTGCTGGTGCCAGTGATCCTGCTCGGATCCGCGATTGCGGCCGCCGAATGGGTATCCACCATGTAGCGATCGCTCCCGCGGCGCACGAGCGCCGGTTGCGTTCACGCGCTCCCCTTTGAGAATCCTCTACCAAACGCTCCGCCCGTCGCTTAAGCTCTTTCTTATGGACGCTCAGAGATACGACCTGAAAGAGGAACCGGACGGCTCCTGGACGGTGATCGACAAGGAGACCGGGCAGACGGCGGAGCTGAACGGTGAACGGCTTGCGCACCTCAGCCTTCACCTGGCGAACGAGTACCTGCCGCTCTTGAAGCTGCGGGATACTGTTTCCGGCTTGATCAGGAAACCCGGTGACGAGGGGCCGGCCTGAAATCGGCTAGCTGCGCCAGAAGCTGGTCGCAGGTGCACTTTTTCCTGCCCATCAGGTCCAGGATACGACGCGCGGCCTCGTTGGCCTCCACACCGTCCCTTCCGACGTTATGCAGAGCGCACCAGACATCCAGCGCCCCGCGCATGACATCGACATCATCCGGTGAATAGGCTTGACGCACGAACCCCTCCCAAGGTGGTACCTCAATCCGCTCATCATGGGGCATTTCCGGGTAAATTCAAGAAAATACTGAGGTACCCCAATAAGTCATACCATTGCTGGGCCTTCCGACGCCGTTTCGGCTCGGGCCGCACGCTCGGAACGTGACGCAGCGCAGCTTCGAAGCCCTAAAGGGGTGTCCGGATGTTTGCTGGATGCCACCGTCATCAAACCTTAAAACAAATCCGTATAACTCGCCCTGCGGCAAACCCGCCGGATGCATGACGGTGTTGTTATGCGTTTATCCGTGAAGCTCCCGCTCGCAGCGGCGGGTCTGGCCGTCCTTTCCATCGCCGCTACCAGCCTTGCCAGCCTCACCGTCAGCCGCAGCATATCCTCTCAAGCGGCAGTCGAGAAACTCGAAGCCCTGGCGGACGCCCGGCGCAACGAATTGCGCCATTACCTGACGACGATCGAAAATGACCTGCGTAATCTGCAGGCGCAAAAGACGGTCGCGAAGGCGTTGAGCGATCTCGGCAGTGCGATGGCCGGGATCGGCGCGGATGCCGCAACCGAACTCACGCGGCGCTACGCGACGGTCGACCCCAATGCCGTGGACAAGCGGGCAATGCTTAGCTCTGCCGAAAAGGACAAATATGACGACCTACACGGCCGCTACCATCCTTTTTTCCGGCGTTTCGCCGAGGCACACGGTTCTGCTCGTCAATCTCAACGGCGACGTTGTCTACACGCTGAACAAGAAGGGCAATTTCGCCGTCAATCTCTTACAGGCGCCGTGGAAGGGCACGGGCCTTGGGCGCATCTTCGGGGCGACCGCCGAAGGCACCGACAAGAACAACCTTGCCTTTGCCTCCTACGAGACCTACGGTCCGCTCGGCGAGAGACCGTCGGCCTTCATTGCCCTTCCGATCGCGTCCCTCGACGGCAAGATCGGTACACTCGTGCTCGAAATGCCCGACGCAATGATCGGCCAGATCGTCGGCAACACGACCGGCCTCGGCGAAACGGGCGAGACGATCCTGCTCGACGAGAACGGCTTCTTCCTGACGGACCGCGCCGGGACGAGCGAAAACGACATGCTGCAAGCGCGGGTGGACCGACCGGCAGTCACCGAAAACGACGAGATCGCCAGCAGCGCGCTGGCGGATTTCCGCGGTGAAGAAGCGCGGATGGCGGCGACGGCCCTCGACGCGTGCATCGGCAAGGCGCGCAAGGACGAAATCGGCGACATGGCTCGCTCCGTCGTCGTCTTCCGCGATGCGGCGATTGACCGGGTACGCCTCGAGAAGGAGGCGGAAGACACGCGGATATCGCTCGAGGACGAGCGACGGGCACGCGATGTCGCCCGGATGGAGGAGGCCCGTCACATCGGCGAAGCGGTCGATGAACTGGCGACCGGGCTCGAACGACTTTCGCACGGCGACCTGACCACCTGCATCGACCAGCCATTCGTCGAAGGACTCGATCGTCTGCGGCTTGATTACAACATGTCTCTCGACCGCCTCGCGCTGACGCTCCGCGATGTAAAGACAAGAATCGCCCACATTCACGGCGACACTGGTGAAATGCGCGACGCAGTGGACCAGCTTGCAAAGCGCACGGAGCATCAGGCGTTGTCGCTGGAGCAAGCGGCGACGGCGCTAGGCACCATGACGGTTACCGTGCGGCGCACCGCCGAACACGCCACCTCCGCCACCCAGATTGCGGCCGCCGCGAAAGAGAGTTCCGACAAGTCCAGCGATGTGGTGAACGATGCGGTTGACGCCATGGGCAGGATCGAAGCCGCCTCGCATTTGATTTCGCAGATCATCGGCACGATCAACGACATAGCCTTCCAGACCAATCTTTTGGCGCTGAATCCCGGCGTCGAAGCCGCACGCGCCGGAGAGGCAGGAAAGGGGTTCGCGGTTGTCACACACGAAGTGCGGGAGCTTGCTCAGAAATCCGCGGTCGCTGCGCGTGAAATCAAAACCATCGTCACCGCCTCCGCAGACGAGGTGGCGAACGGCGTGTCGCTCGTGAGGGCAGCAGGCGACGCGCTCGGCCGGATCTCCGGACAAATCCACGCCATCAACGACCAGATATCGGAGATCGCCGCCGATGCGCGCGCCCAGGTGAGCGGCCTTCAGGACGTTAACGAAACCGTGCGCGAGCTCGACCGCATGACGCAACAAAACAACGCGATGGTCGAAGAAAGCACCGCAATGACGCATCGGCTTTCGAACGAGGCCTCCGGTCTCTCGGACCTCGTCTCGCAGTTCCGCATGGCCTTCGACCAGCCCACCGAAATCGTCGACCCTGCCGACACCGATGTCGAATTTGTTCGCCGGCGCGCTTGATGGCTCGCCACGGCGACCTTAACGCAAGCTTAAGATTCTACTGCTAGATCTGACAATGCGATGATGGACAATCGCAATGCCTAAATCCCCTCTTTGAAACCGGCGCTTGCCGGTTTCTTTTTGGGGCAGGATCAAACCTTGACGGTCTGCTCGACGAAATCCTCGGTTCCGAAGAATTTGAGATAGCGCTGCACTTCGGCGGGGTCTCCGGTCGCCTTGCGCGGATTGTCCGAAAGTTTGACCGCGGGCCGACCATTGGCTTCGCTCACCTTGCACACGATCGATATCGGGTTGAGACCGCTGATTTCCGTGGGCGCGCAGCCGGCAAAATCGTTGGTCAGGTTCGTCCCCCAGCCGAAACTCATGCGCACCCGCCCCTCGAAGTGGCGATAGGTCTTGATGATCGTGTCGACGTCCAGGCCGTCGGAGAAGATCAGCAGTTTTTCCCGCGGGTCGCGCCCCATCTTCTTCCACCAGGCGATGATCTTCTCGCCGCCTTCGATCGGCGGTGCGCTATCCGGCCGAAAGCCGGTCCAGTTCGCCACCCAATTTGGCGCATTGCGCAGGAATGCCGCCGTGCCGAAGGAATCCGGCAGCACGATCAGCAAATTGCCGCCGTAGAGTTGATTCCAGTCCTGCAGGACCTTGTAGGGTGCGGCGGCAAGCTCCTTGTCGTTGCGGGCAAGAGCCGCCGCAACCATCGGCAGTTCGTGCGCATTGGTACCGAGCGCCTCGAGATCCGTATCCATGGCGAGCAGCACGTTACTGGAGCCGGAGAACGAGCCGCCGATCCCCTCCTTCAGCGCCTCGACACACCACCGCTGCCAGAGAAAACTGTGCCGCCGGCGCGTGCCGAAATCGGAAATGCGCAGATCGGGATATTGCCGCAACTGTTCGACCTTCGACCACATCTTCGCCTTGGCGCGCGCATAGAGCACGTCCAGCGTGAACGGACCGAGACCTTTCATCGCGGCGCGAGAGCGCAGCTCGTTGATGATCGCCAGCGCCGGGATTTCCCACATTGTCGTCTCGACCCAGCGTCCGCGAAAGATCAGTTCGAACTGACCGTCGCGGCGCGACAGCTCGTATTCGGGCAGACGGAACTTGGCGAGCCAGGCGAGGAATTCCGGCGAGAAGATCTGCTTGCGCCCGTAGAACGTGTTACCGGCAAGCCAGATCATTTCCTTCTTGGTGAAACGCAGGGTCCGCGCGTGATCGAGTTGGTCGCGCAGTTCCTGTTCGTCGATTTCCTCGGCGAGCCGCACGGTCTTGGTGCGGTTGATCAGCGAAAACGTGGCGTCGACATCCCGATAGAGCTGCCAGATCATCTGCAGCATCAGGAGCTTATAGAAATCCGTATCCAAAAGACTGCGGATGATCGGATCGAGCTTCCAGGTATGGTTATAGACCCGCCGCGCGATATCGGTCTTTGGCATCTGCGATTACGCTCCTTCTGGATCACTCCTGCATGTTTCCTTAAATCGAAACCGATTCAAGGGTAAAAACATGCGGCAATTCAAAGTGCTACAGCGACCTGTGCCTCTCGAAAACGCACGGAGCTGTAGTGGACCCGGCCCGAGCAACCTTCTGATCGATTTTGCAAGTCGGCTCCGGTGCGGTTAGATCAGCGCAACGCCCGCATCGCGCATGCGCTGGGTCATCGCGGCGAGTGATCCGCTCAGATCGATGCCGCGGCAGGCGTCAAGCACAACGGAGGTGGAAAAGCCCTGGGCCACCGCATCGAGGGCCGAGAAGGCAACGCAGAAATCGGTCGCAAGGCCGCAGAGCCTGACCTTGTCGATGCCGCGCTCGCGCAAGTAGCCGCCAAGGCCGGTCGGCGTGCGGTGATCGTTTTCGAAAAAGGCGGAGTAGCTGTCGATGTCCCTACGGAACCCTTTGCGGACCACCAATTCCGCCGTTGCCCATTCGAGACCGGGATGGAATTCAGCGCCCGGGCTGCCCTGGACGCAATGATCGGGCCAGAGCGTCTGCTCGCCGTAAGGCATCATCACGGTCGCGAACGGCGCCTTGCCGGGATGGGTGGAGGCGAAGCTGGAGTGCCCGGCAGGGTGCCAGTCCTGAGTGAGGATGACATGGGCGGATTGCTGAATGAGGCGATTGACGACCGGTACGATCTCATCGCCGCCGCCAACCGCAAGGGCGCCGCCGGGGCAGAAATCGTTCTGCACATCGATGACGATCAGGGCTTCGTCAGCCATTGGCTCTCCTCGCGTCCGGTCGGCCTGCGCCGACCATCAGAAAAATCGATTTAAACCGAAGATCAATCACAGAATTTGCTCGACAGCAAGCAGCTTCGCTTGCCGCCGAGCTTCGTCAGTTCTGCAGATCGTCCAGGTTGTCCGCGAGGTTGACGCCGGTATTCGCGATGCCGATCGGCCGGGCCACGAAGTCGAGGAATTTCGCAATATCGACAGAGGGATGACGCGATGCATAGATCACGTCCCGATTCTTGATCGGGAAGGTCTGCCCGACGATCAGGCTATCCGGATTGGTCATGTTGAAACGATAGACGATCGGATAGCGGCCGACGCTGTCGGGCTTCATGCCCTTGCTCAGCATCGTGTTGAACCGCTCCCTTCCGAGCAGGCTCATGACGATATCCGGTTCTTCGTAGCGGAAGACGAAATAGCCCTTCGCATCGACTGTCCGGTCGGCGCCGCCACCCGCAAGTGCCATGGCTTCGAGCAGGTTCAGGTCATTGGCGCCGAACTCGACGCGCTGGTTGGCCCTGACCTGGCCGAGGATCGTGAACGTGCGCGGATCCCGGGTGACGAACACCTGGTCGCCCGGCTTGACGTGAATGTTCTCCGACGGGTTTTCAATGATCGATTTCAAGAGGACCGTACCGGTCTTCTTGCCGCGCACGAGCGTGACGTAGGTCTCGTAAGGCTGTGCTGACGGACCGCCGGCCTTGGCAATGACTTCGTTTATCG
This sequence comes from Sinorhizobium sp. 8-89, assembly GCF_030124325.1. Classification (GTDB taxonomy): domain Bacteria; phylum Pseudomonadota; class Alphaproteobacteria; order Rhizobiales; family Rhizobiaceae; genus Sinorhizobium. The sequence goes on along the minus strand of NZ_JASKLR010000001.1, from coordinate 1,574 downwards.
ACTCGCTGACGAGATTCAGGGGCACGACCGACGGACGACCGACGGCGCCGGAAACCGTGACGATGCGCGATGCCGTGGACGTGCTCGTCACGATGACGTCGGGCTCCACGGCCTTCTGCTTCAGCGCTTCGAGAATCGCCTGGCGTGCCTGCTCGAGCGTCAAGCCGGCAAAACGGACCGGACCGACATAGGGAATGGCTGCCTTACCGTCAGGCTGGACGACCAGATCGATGTTGGTCTGCTTCGATTCCGTGGTGGAAAACAGGCCGTCGCTGCCCGCCTCGAAGATCGACACCTTCAGCTGGTCGCCGACACCGATGACGACTTGGCCGACGCCGCCGCCAATGCCGAAGCGACGGCTGAGCGTCGTCGAGACGTAGTCAGAAACCAACCGTGCAGATTGGCCGTCAACGTCGACGATATCGAAAACGGTCGCATTCTTCCTGCCGATCTGCGCACCGGACTGCCCGGCATCCGCAACGATGTCGGTTGTCAGAGGGCCTTCTCCCGGCACGGCCTGACATCCCGCAAGCGCGGTGCAAAGCAGAAGGGCAGTCACTCGTCTCACTACTATACTCCGTATTCGGCGCAGCGATGAATCCTGCTCACAGATCTGCGCCGTATGTTTTCCCGGCAGGGAATCCGCCGGTCACTGCAAAGCACAATCGCCGTTCCACAACAAGCCACCTCACCATCAGGCAACCAAAATATTCGGCACTGCGCCTTTCCGGTCATACCTCCTCGACATTGGTTACGATCCGTCGCCGTAATTGTCTGGATGGAGGCTCACGACATGTGTATCTGAGCCTTTGGGGTTGAAAGCTAGGTACATTGAGTTAAAAGCTCACTAATACAGCGGGGACGGCTGGACGAATAAACTCGGGGAAAATAACAAATCCGTAGTCTCGCCAATTGCAATTTACATTTGGTATCGCAATGGCTAAGGCAATTTTAACGGCAGTTTAGAGCGTTCGATCATACATGACTGTTGAAATCATAGGGCGTGCATGCCTCGCCCCTGGAGCGAAATCGCCTGAGGCGCTGTTCAAAATTCTTCGTCAGGGCAAATGCACCGTGTCCAGCGTTCCCTCGGACCGCTGGGACCTGGCTCGCTTCTGGCATCCCGTCATGGGCGTGCAGGGCAAGACCTATTCCTTTGCGGCCGGCGTGCTCGATCAAATCTATGATTTCGATCCTGCTGTCTTCGGCATGTCGCAGCGGGAAGCAATGTACATGGACCCGCAGCAGCGCGTTCTGCTGCAGCTCGCCTGGCGTGCCCTCGAAGACGCCAACATTTCCGTCGCGTCGCTGCATGGCGAGAATGTCGGCGTCTATATCGGCGCGTCGAGCCTCGACCACGCCAACCTGACGGTCGAAGATCCGGCCGCCGCCGGTCCCTATTTCATGACCGGCAACACGCTGTCGATCGTTTCCAACCGCATTTCCCACATTTTCGGGTTGAGCGGCCCGAGCATGACGGTGGACACCGCCTGCTCCTCTTCTCTCGTTGCGCTCGACCAGGTTCTCTCGTTGCGCTCGACCAGGCGATGCGGGCGCTCAATGCGGGCGAGATC